>NZ_JAJQQP010000001.1:0-351453 GCF_028994805.1 Promicromonospora iranensis
GAACGCTCACACGTCCGTTGGTCAAAACCGAGTCGGCTGAACTTCGCCACTGCCGACCGGTGACGGTGATCACCGTAGCGGTGGTAGAGGGGAAGTAAGGAGAACTTACTGGATGGTTACGGCATCGATACAGTCAACTCTTGAATCCGGGAAGCGTCGTCCTGGGTAGTCCGCGTCACCGCACGCTCCCGAGCGAGAGCCCACCCTGCCAGTACTTCTGCAGCGACAGGAACGCTGCGACCAGCGGAACCACCGAGATGAACGACCCGGTGACGATGAGGTTCCAGACCTGCTCGCCGCCCGCGCCGGCGTTGGAAAGGGCTTGCCAGTTGTAGACCCCGACCGTCACGGGGAGCAGGTTCGGGTCACGCAGCACCGCCAGCGGCAGGAAGAAGTTGTTCCACGTGGCGACCGTGGTGAGGAGCAGCACAGTCACGATCGCGGGCCGGAGGAGCGGCAGGACCACCTGGAAGAAGAGACGAAGTTCACCCGCTCCGTCGACCCGTGCGGCGTCGAGCACCTCCTCGGGCACCGCGCCCTGGGCGTAGACCCGCACCAGGTACACGCCCACCGGGCTGAGCAGCGACGGCAGGATCACCGCCCACATCGTGTTGAGCAGGCCCAGGCCGCTGAGCAGCACGAAGGTGGGGATCACGAGCGCCGTCATCGGCACCATGACGGAGCCGAGCAGCAGCGCGAAGAACGCGCTGCGGCCCCGGAAGCGGTACTTGGCGAGGCCGTAGCCGGCCAGCACCGAGAGCACCGTCGCGCCGACACCGCCCGCGATCGCGTACACGAACGAGTTGCGGAACCAGATCCAGTAGATGCCGCCCTGGTGGCTGAAGAGACCGGCGATGTTGTCGAACAGGGCGAAGTCGGAGCCGAACCAGAGCGGCGCACCGCCGAACAGGCCCGCGTTGGTCTTGGTGGACGCCACCACCAGCCACCACAGCGGCACCACGAAGTAGAGCGCGAGCAGCACGAGCACCACGTGAGAGCCGATGCGGCGGCCCTGGCCCACGGGCTCCCCCGTCGTCCGCTCCGCCGCGGCCCGCTCGGCGCGTGACCTGGAAAGCACTGTCGAGTTCGCCATCACTTCAGCCCGCTCTGCTTGCGCGTCAGGAAGAGGAACAGGTACGAGCCCACGAACACGAGGAAGCCCAGCGAGAACGCCAGCGTCGACGCGTAGTTGAACTGGCTGTAGTTGAACGCCGTGGCGAACGCGTACATGTTCGGGGTGTAGTCGGTCGGGATGGCGCCCATCGCGGAGGACCGCAGCACCTGCGGCTCCGTGAAGAACTGCAGGGTGCCGATGAGCGCGAAGACCACGATCATCACCATCGACGACGAGATCATCGGCACCTTGATCCGCAGCGCGATCTGCCGGCGGTCGGCGCCGTCGAGCACCGCGGCCTCGTAGATCGACGGGTCGATCGAGCGGAGCGCCGCGTAGATGATGATCATGTAGTAGCCCACCCACTGCCAGGTCACGATGTTGACCAGCGACCCGAAGATGTTCGCGGAGCTGAGGAAGTTCGGCGCGGTCAGGCCCACCAGGCCGAACAGTTCCTGCGCCGGGCCGAACCGCGGGCTGTACAGGAAGCCCCACATCAGGGCACCGATCACCGCGGGGATGGCGTACGGCACGAAGATCAGCAGCCGCGAGACCCGGCTCAGCCGCGTCGCGAGCGTGTCGAGCAGGAGCGCCGCCACGAGCGCGACCAGGATCTGGACCGGCACCATCACCAGCACGAACCGGAGCACCCGCCAGAGCCCTTCCAGGAACACCGGGTCCGTAAAGGCCTTGACGTAGTTGTCGGCCCCCACGAACACGTTGCGCCCGGCGGTGGCGATGCCCTTGTTGTGCAGGCTCATCCAGAGGGCGTAGCCGAGGGGCAGCACCAGGAACACGGCGAACACGATGGCGAACGGCGCCACGTACACGTATCCCCAGCGCTGCCGTCGGCTGGCGATCTTGCTGGTCGGGCGGGTCGTGGCAGGCGCGACGACGCTCTTGCCCGTGGTGACCTCCGAGCCCATCCCCGACCTCGTTCCCGAACTCATTCCGTGACCGTGAAGCCCTGCTCGGTGGCGTACTGCACCAGACCGTCCTGGACGGTGCTCAGCGCGGTCGCCGCGTCCGTGTCCTTCTCCACCATGTCGTAGAGGGCCTGCGTCTGCTGGTCATAGGCGTAGACCTGGAACGGGCTGAACGAGAAGCCCTCGTACCCGTTGGCCGCCTCGAGGAACACCTCCTCGTTGATCTTCTGGCCACCGAAGAACGGTGCCTCGCGCTCCGTGAACCAGTCCGACTCGAGCATCGGCTTCCACTGCGGCCACAGGGCCGCCTCCTCGACGCCGAGCTTCCAGGCCTCCTCGGTGTTGAACAGCTCCTTGGCCACGGTCGCCGCGGCCTCCGGCTGCTCGGACTGCGTGGTCACGGCGAAGGTCGAGCCGCCCCAGTTCACCTGGACCGGGTTCTCCGTGTCCCACTGCGGGAGCGGCGCCGCGCGCCACTCGGCGTCGGCGTCGGCCTCCGACAGACCCTGCAGGTAGCCGGGGCCCCAGGCGGCCGCGAGGTAGACGGCGTAGGTGCCGTCGACGAGCGCCGCGTTGTAGTCGGTGGTGAACGCGTCCTCGGTGGCCACCAGGTCGTCGTCGATCAGGCCCTTCCAGTAGCCGAGGACCTCCTCGGCCTCCGGGCTGTCGACGTTGATGCCGATCTCCGTCGGCTTCGCGGTGTCGTACTGGAACGGCTCCCAGCCGTTCTGCGCGAACAGCGCGTAGTTGAGCGCGTTGCCGTTGGTCGGGAAGTCGGTGATGTGGCCCTCGAAGCCCGCATCGCGCAGGTCCTGGGCCGCCGTGGCGAACTCGTCCCAGGTGGTCGGCACGTCGACGCCGTGCTCCTCGAAGATGTCGGCGCGGTACAGCATGCCCATGGGGCCGCCGTCGACGGGGATCGCGTAGACGGCGTCGCCGTTGGAGACGTCGGACCAGGAGCCGGGGGTGTAGTCGCCCTCGAGCTCGCCGGCGCCGTACTCGGACAGGTCGACGAGCGAGTCGAGGATGGTGAAGGTCGGGATCACCTCGGCCTCGAGCATGATCACGTCGGGCGCGCCGGTACCGGCCTCGATGGCGGTCTGGAACTTGTTGTACTCGTCGGCGCCCTGGCCCGCGTTGGTCCAGCAGACCTGCAGGTCGGTGTGGGTCTCGTTGAAGTGGTCCACGATCGTCTCGAACGACGGGTACCACGCCCACACCGTCACCTGGGTCGCGTCGGGCTGCTTGATCTCGTTGGTGCAGGTCGCCGCCTCGGCGCCGCCCCCACCACCGGAACAGGCCGCGAGGCCGACGGCGGATACTGCCATGGCGGCTGCGGCAGCCACGCCGCGGCGTCGGGCTGATGTGCGCATCCGAGTCCTCCTTGATTCGGTACCGCGGCCGAGGGGCCGGGGTGTACCCGGCGTCGTCGCCGGGCTCTTTCAACGTTGTAGGAACGCTCGCCACCGTTCTACCCCGTAGCCGACGCCGTGGCAAGACCGGAGCAGGAGACGGTGCACCCTTCCACCCGCTCCTACTGCCCCGAGTGGTCGACGAACCAGAGCGGAGCGGGTCCGGACAGAATGTCGAACAGATGCTCTTCCCACAGGAATCCGTATCCCACCACAAGAATCAGCAGAACAACGACGGGAACGATTCTTCGTACCCATGCCGAACGACAGAACAATGCCAGTACGACCATGACCAGACCAGTGAGGACGAACGGTGAAGCGTTGGACCATCCCACCGCCTCGCTCGTCCAGCACTCTCCCTGGGAACAACCGTCCGCGACAAAGGGCAGGCTGGCCCGGAACATGGCGCCCACCCACGCGGAGAGAGCCACGACCACACCACACAACCCGAGACCTGCCCTCGCCACGACGGAGGACGCGCGGTCACGAACCGGGGCGATGCCCGAGGAAGCCAGGATGGTCGTGGCGAGCCAGGCGACTGCGCCTGTCACATCTCCCGAGCCATAGAAACTAGCTGTGCCGAGCGGTGTGATCACCGGGAACGTCACGGCTCCTGCGCGCGCTCCAGCACACACCGCACAAAGCACCGAAGCCGTCCCGAGGACCGCGAGAAAAGCCACCGCCGGACCAGGGTCCGGTGATTTCACCGGTTCCGGGAAAAGGGCCTCTCGGGGTGCAGAGCAGGCATTCTCAGTCACCCGGAAGCGACTTCCACCGTCTCGATACCGCCCTCCTGGACGCTCACCAGCCGGCCCTCCTGACCCTGCGCGACGTCACCCGTCGACTCGCGGCCCACGATCCGCGAGTCCGGCACCACGCGGCGGAACGGCGCCGGGTCGCCGGTCGCGCCGATGCGTTCCAGCAGCAGCTCGACGGCGGTGCGCGCGATCTGGTCGCGGCCCGGGTCCACGGAGGACAGCGCGGGGACCGAGTACTTCGCGTCGTCGACGTCGTCGAACCCGATGAGCGCCACCTGGCCCGGGACGTCGATCCCGTGGGCGTGCAGGGCGTGCAGCGCGCCGAGGGCGAGGGCGTCGTTGAGCGCGAAGACGGCGTCGATCTCCGTGCCGTCGTCAAGCATGCGGCGCATGGCCTCCGCGCCGGTGGAGCGGTGCCAGAGGCCCGCCTCGCCGATCAGTGCCGGGTCGTGCGGCAGGCCGGCCTCCGCGAGCCCCTCCAGATAGCCGGCGGTGCGCAGTGCGGCAGACCCGACCTGCTCGCCCGCGTGCGCCCCGATCAGGGCTATGCGACGGCGGCCGAGCGACGCCAGGTGCAGCGTCGCCGCCTTGGCCGCCGCCACGTTGTTCATGGTCACGTGGTCAGCCGGCGCCCCGAAGACCCGCTCGCCGAGGATCACTATCGGGAAGTCCACGGTGAACAGGGCGATGTCGTCGGGGCCGAGCGCCAGAGGCGAGAAGATCAGCCCGTCGGTGAGATGCCTGCGCCGGCCCGAGAGCACGTCGGTCTCCCGCTCGCGGCTGGCGCTCGTCTGCTCGATGAGCACCGTCCACCCGGCGGTGTCCGCGGCCGAGATGACGGAGTCGGCGAGCTCCGCGAAGTACGGGAGCGACAGCTCGGGAACGGCCAGCGTGATCAGCCCCGTGCGGCGCGTGCGGAGGTTCCGGGCGGACATGTTCACGCGGTAGCCCAGGTCCTCGATGGCGGACTGGACCCGCTGCCGCGTCTCGGCACGGATGTACGGGTAGCCGTTCACCACGTTCGACACGGTCTTGATCGACACGCCTGCGCGCTGCGCTACGTCGTGCATGGTCACAGCCACGCTGCCAGCCTCCGCTCCCCGAGTTTTCCCACAGAGTAGAGGACCGCCGTGACCCCCGCGTCGTAGATCGACTAGTGTGCAACGATGTAAAGCCGTCGACCGATCCAGCGAGGAACAATGACGACCTCCCGCACCCGCGTGCTGCTGCACCCCGACTTCACCGTCGGCACCGTCGACCGTCGCCTGTTCGGCTCCTTCGTGGAGCATCTGGGGCGTGCGGTCTACACCGGCATCCACGAACCGGGCCATCCGACGTCCGACAGCCACGGCTTCCGCCGCGACGTCGCCGACCTGACGCGCGAGCTCGGCGTCACCACCGTCCGGTACCCGGGCGGCAACTTCGTGTCGAACTACCGCTGGGAGGACGCCGTCGGGCCCGTGGAGCAGCGCAAGCCGTTCCTCGATCTCGCGTGGCGCACCGTGGAGCCCAATCTCGTGGGCACCGACGAGTTCCTCCAGTGGGCCGAGCGCGAGGGCATCGAGCCGATGATGGCCGTCAACCTCGGCACCCGCGGTGTCGAGGAGGCAGTGGCCCTCCTCGAGTACTGCAACGGCGAGGCCGGGACCCGCTGGGCCGACCTGCGCATCGCCAACGGCCGGGAGAAGCCCTACGGGGTCAAGCTCTGGTGCCTGGGCAACGAGA
This sequence comes from Promicromonospora iranensis, assembly GCF_028994805.1. GTDB lineage: Bacteria > Actinomycetota > Actinomycetes > Actinomycetales > Cellulomonadaceae > Promicromonospora > Promicromonospora iranensis. The sequence goes on from NZ_JAJQQP010000001.1 coordinate 5,936, forward strand.
TGGACGGCCCCTGGCAGATCGGGCACAAGGACGCGCACGAGTACGGCAAGCTCGCCCGCAACGCCGGGCACGCGATGAAGCTCGTGGACCCGTCCATCGAGCTGGTCGCCTGCGGGTCGTCGTCGATGCAGATGCCGACGTTCGGCGAGTGGGAGCGCACGGTCCTCGAGTACACCTACGACCTGGTGGACCACATCTCCATGCACGCCTACTACGAGGAGCTGGACGACGACCGCGCGTCGTTCCTCGGGTCGGGCACGGCCATGGACCGGTTCATCGACCGGGTGGTGGCCTCGGCGGACGCCGTGGGCGCCCAGCGCCGTTCCGACAAGCGCATCACCATCTCGTTCGACGAGTGGAACGTCTGGTACCTGCAGAGCCGGTTCCCCGGCGAGGCGAACCTGCCGATCCAGAAGGACGCGCCGCGCATCATCGAGGACGTCTACTCCGGGCTCGACGCCGTGGTCGTGGGCGACCTGCTGGTCACGCTGCTGAACCACGCCGACCGTGTCCCCGTGGCGTGCCTCGCCCAGCTCGTCAACGTGATCGCGCCGATCATGACCGAGCCCGGCGGGGAGGCCTGGCGGCAGCCGACGTTCCACCCGTTCGCGACGACGGCCCGCCTGGCGCGGGGCGAGGCGCTCGACCTGCGCGTGACCGGACCCAGCATCACCACCAAGGCCCACGGCGAGGTGCCGGCGGTCACGGCGGCGGCCACGCTGGCGGACGGCGCGTGCGCGCTGTTCCTGACCAACAGGTCCGCGGAGCCCGTCGAGGTGGAGCTGGCGCACCTGGGCGCCGCGCTCGAGGTCACCGAGGGCTGGGCCATGACCGCCGACCACGAGACCGCCGTCGTCGGGCCGGAGCATGCCGAGAAGGTGGCCGCCGAGCACTGGGGCGCGTTCGACGTCGCCGGGCGAGTCGCCCAGGGCGACGGCGCGACGACGAAGGTCACGCTGGCCCCGGAGTCGTGGACAGCACTGTCGGGCAGGCTCACCAGCCTGTAGACCCTCTTGTTGTGGGCGTGATCGTTCTTGTTGTGGGCGTGATCGTTGCGACTACCTGCCCGTTCCAGGCGCAACGATCACGCTCACGACAACGAAGGTCAGGCGTCGCTGCCGAAGCCGAATCCGCCGTCCGCCTCGGCGGCCCGCCAGAAGTCGCGCAGCATCTCCTCCGGGGTGTGGAGGTTGTGCCTGCTCGCCACAGGCTCCTCGTCGCCCGAGATCGCCTTGACCTCGTCGTGGATCCGCTCCATCGAGGTATCGAGCGACCAGGCCACGTCGGCCGCGAGCTTGAGCGAGTCGGTGAGGGGCCGGGGCACGTCGCCGTCGTACTTGTAGTAGATCTTGTGCTCGAGGCTGGCCCAGAAGTCCATCGCGATGGTGCGCAGCTGGATCTCGACGATGACGTCCTCGACCCGGTCGGACAGGTACACCGGGATCTGCACGATGAGGTGCAGCGACTTGTACCCGGTCGCCTTCGGGTGCTTGATGTAGTCCCGCTCCTCCAGCAGCGTCAGGTCTGCCTGCTTGAGCAGCATGTCGCGCACCAGGTAGATGTCGTTGACGAAGCTGCAGGTGATCCGCACGCCGGCGATGTCGAACATCTGCGCCCGGACGCCTTCCGGTGTCAGCGGGATGCTCTTGCGGCGGCACTTGGCGACGATCGACTCGAACGACTTGAGCCGCGAACCCACGTGCTCGACGGGGTTGTAGTTCTGCATGTGCCGGAACTCGTCGCGCAGGATCGAGACCTTGGTCATGACCTCGTCGATCCCGAACTTGTAGGTCAGCACCAGTCTGCGGAGCTCGCTGACGAGCTTCCGGAGCTCGGCGGGGTCAGGTATCGGGTGTTCCCGGACGTCCTGGGGCAGCTTGCTCACGGGGACCACGGTACGGGCTGAGGATGGAGCTGTGGGCTGGAACGCCACCCCTTTCGCCGAGGTAGTCGACTGGCGAGGTAGTCGTCTGGCGAGGTAGTCGTCTGGCGAGGTAGTCACCCAGCTCGTGCTCAGTGACTACCTCGCTGCATGACTACCTCGCCAGGTGACTACCTCGGCGTGAGGTCAGCTGCCGTTGGGCTCCTTCAGGCGGAGGAAGGTGATCGAGTGGGGCGCGAAGTCGTAGCTGAACTCCGTGCCGTCGCCCGACCGTGCCACGTCGAGCGTCGTCGTGCCCTCCACCGGCACGACCCGTTCCGGCTGCGCCTTGGTGTTCATGGCCGACGGCGCCCCGGTCATCTCGATGACCTCGGCGTCGGGCTCCACCGCGTACCCGTCGACCGTGACCGCCGTGCGCGCCACCGACTCGAAGGGGTTGACGACCTTGAGCACCAGCTCACCGGTGTCCTCGTCCCGCGTGACCACCTGGTACAGCGACTCGGTGACCGGCTCGGTGTACGTCATCTGCAGCTCGCCGTCGAGGTACATCTTGATGGTCCGGCCCGACACCACCACCTTGACGCGGTAGTCCCGTCCGGTCTCCAGCGAGTGGCCCTCGCGCGCCGCGACCTCGCCCTGCCGGCCGCCGTCGGCCCGCTCGAGCGCCTGCCGCGAGTTGCCCCAGCCGCCCAGGTTCCACCAGTAGAACTGGTCGGCGGCACCTGCGGCGAACCCGACCAGGAAGCCCTCACCACCGCCGAGCTTCCGGGCGTCGAGCTCGAGCGTGTAGTTGTCCCAGTCCCGGCCGTAGGCGTCGGTGATGATCGACCGGGCGTCCTCGACACCCGTGCTGGACTGCACGTACTCACCGTCCTGCACCGCCCAGTCGCCGCGCTGCGCCGCCCACTGCGACGCGTCGTCGAACGCGTCGGAGAACAGCACCTCACCGGTCTCGTTGTCGGTGACGGTCACGTCGTCGTACGCCGCCTGCGTGAGCCAGGACGACAGGAACACGCCGCCGGACAGGCCCGGCGCTGCTGCCTCGGGCCCCTCGTGCGCGGACGGGACCACCTGGTCGCCGGTGTTCGTCATGAACATCTGCTGCGTGTAGTACGACGTCGAGCCCCAGGACTCGTCGTTGTCGAACCACATCATGTCCGGGGACCACTGGACGTAGTCCTCGTTGGCGAACATCGGGGCGTAGGACGCGAGCTCGACCAGGTCGGCGTTGCGCTCGATCCCGGTCATGTACGCGGCCTCGGACAGCGCGTTGGACCACGCGTTGCCGCGTGAGGCGTACTCGCCGAGGAAGACGTGCGGTCCCTCGCGGTCGTAGGAGTCGTAGCGCTCGGTGTTGCTGAGGAACCACGACGGGTCGTTGTAGTAGTGCTCGTCGACCATCGCGACGCCCTGCTCGACGTTGTAGTCCCACAGCTCGTCGAAGCGGGCGCCCGAGTCGTCGGGACCGGTGTTGGAGATCACCGTGACGTCCGGGTGGGCCGCCTCGACGGCGTCCCGGAACCGCGGGAAGTTGGCCTCGAACGTGCGGGTGTTCTCCTCGTTGCCCAGCCCGATGTACTTCAGGTCGAAGGGCTCGGGGTGGCCCAGCGCGGCGCGCTTGGCGCCCCACTCCGTGTCCACGGACCCGTTGGCGAACTCGATCAGGTCGACGGTGTCCTGCACCCAGCGGTCGATGCGGACGTCGTCGGTCATCTCGGGGATGGTGCTGCCGCAGCCGTTGGCGCCCACCGACAGCACCGGGAGCGGCGTCGCGCCCAGGTCCTCGGCGAACTCGAAGTACTCGAGGTAGCCCAGGCCGTAGGTCTGGTTGTAGCCCCAGAAGTTCCAGTTGGTCGGGCGTTCCTCGACCGGCCCGATGGTCTCCTTCCACTGATAGGTCCGACGGCGGTCCGCGCCGTCCGACTCCAGGTACGTGTCGAACGTGCCCACGTTGGTCACGCAGCCGCCGGGGAACCGCAGGAAGGACGGCTCCAGGTCGGCGACCTTCTGCGCGAGGTCCTTGCGCAGCACCGACCGCCCGTTGACGGGGCCCTCCCACGTGTCCCGCGGGAACAGGGAGACCATGTCGAGGCGCAGCGTGCCCGCCGCACCGCCCGTGACCACGAGACGGGCGTCGGCGGCGGTACCGCTCGCGGTGAGCTTGGCCGTGCGCTTCTTCCACCGGTCGCTGCCGTTCACCTGCACGGTGGTCGACGCGTAGGTGGTGCTGCCGTCCGGGGACTCGAGGCTCACCCGCAGGGGCTGCTTGCGCTCGGCCCGGGCGAACACCGAGAAGTCGTACTTCTTGCCCTTCTCGATGGCGAAGCCCTCGTTGTAGCTCGCGTTGCGCACGCCGACGCCCGGCCCGTCGGCCTCGACCGTCAGGTACGCCCGGTTGGCGTCGTTCAGCCACTCGGCCCGCTCGGACTCGACCTCGGCAGAGCCGCTCGACCCGCGCCGCTGCACCACGTCCCAGCCGGTCATGCCGGTGAAGCTCTGGTTGTCCGTGGCCGCGAACTCGAAGGACCGGTTGCGGACCAGCTCGGCGTACAGGCCGCCGTCGGCCGCGTAGTTGATGTCCTCGTAGAAGACGCCGTAGAGGTCGTCGCTCATCTCCGTGCCCGCTGCCGCGGCGTCGACGTCGAGCGTGTGCTCCTGCACCGGGGCCTCGGCCGGCGGGTACGCCGCCAGCAGCGCCGCCTGCTCCTCCGCGGTGATCGGCAGGACCGTGCCGTGCCGCGGGCTGGCGGGCAGGGTCGCGTCGAGGTTGGCGGTCCACTCACCGCTGCTCAGGTCGTCGGTCTCGAAGAGCATGTAGCCCTGGCCGCCGTGGTAGCTCGGCTGGTCCTGGAGCAGGAACCAGCGGTCGTCGGTGAGGGACGGGAACAGCGTGGGTCCCTCACCGCCCGTGAACGTACCGCCCCAGGGGTTCGGCTGCCCGAACCCGACACGCTCGGCGATCAGGTCCCAGCCGTCGCCGTCGGACACGCCCTGGGTGCGACGCAGGTCCGTGGACGACTCCTGGCGCATCCCCATGTACGACTCGTCCTTGGTGAGGCGGTAGTAGACGCCGTCCTCCTCCTGGACCGTGGAGTCGATCATGCCGAGGCCGTCGCCCTGCGGCTCGTCGATCCACACCTGCGGCTCCGAGAACGTCTCGAAGTCCGTGGTGGTGGCGTACATCATGCGCTGGTACGAGGTCCGGATGTCGCGCTCGGCGGGCGGGACGTCGGCCGGGTACAGGGCGGAGGCCCAGTAGACGACGAACTCGCCGGCCGCCTCGTCCCAGAACGCCTCGGGCGCCCACAGGTTGCCCGCGTTCTCGGGGGCCAGCTCGATCTCGCGCTGCTCACCCCAGCTCACCAGGTCGGTGGACTCCCAGACCATGAGCTTGCGGCTGCCGGTCTCCTGGGCGTCGCCGAAGCTGCCGCCCCCGTGCATCTTCAGGTCCGTGGCGAGCAGATAGTACGTGCCGTCGCCACCACGGATGACGAACGGGTCGCGCAGGCCCTCCGTACCGAGCTCGGAGCTGAGCACCGGCTCGCCGCCGTTCAGCGTCGTCCACTCCAGCGGGTCCGGGCCGTTCGAGACGGCGAACGAGATGGTCTCGCCGTCGGCGGTCGACTCACCGGTGAAGTAGGGGAAGAAGTAGGCGGCGTGGTCGCCGTCCGCTGCGGTGGCCGACGCCGGACCGGCGTCACCGTCCGGCGCCGCCGCGGAGACCGCCGCGGTCGGGGCGATGAGCCCCAACGTGAGGGCGCCGGCGAGCCACAACCGCCGTGCCCGCCGTGGTGAGTGTTGATGCATCGATGTTCTCCTTCTCGTTCGGGTTGGCGTGGTCCGTGTGCTGGGAGATCTGCGCCCCACCGCCACGGGGTGCTACTCGCCCGAGGGCGGGGCGATGACCTGCCCGGACCTGACCGGGCTGCCGAACACCGGCCAGCCGTCGGAGGTCCAGTCGATCTTCTGGGCGCGGGTCTGCCGGGTGGATCCACAGCCGTCCGACGCCGACGGGTTGCCGTGGTAGACGACCCACTCCTCGGTGCCGTCGGGTGAGGTGAAGAACCCGTTGTGCCCGGTCCCGTAGACGCCGTTGCCCTGGGACAGCACCGGCTGGGGGTGCTTGGTCCAGTGCGCAGGGTTCATCGGGTCGCTGCCCGTGAGCTCGGCGATCCCGAGCTTGTAGTCGGCCGTGTTGCACGACGACGCGGAGAACGTCATGAAGGTCCGCCCGCCGCGCTGCAGTATGGCGGGCGCCTCGTTGACGCGTGCCCCCTGGGTCTCCCAGGAGTGCTGCGGCGTGGTCAGGGTCGCCTGCGGTCCCGTGACGGTCCACGGGTTGGTCATCCGCTGGATCCGGACCGTCTGGTTCTGTCCTATCCACTCGGAGAACAGCAGGTACAGGTTCCCGCCGTGCTGGAGGTACGAGCTGTCGATGTTCCACTGGTTCGGGAGCGGGGTACCCATGAACTCGTAGGGCCCCATCGGGGTGCTGCTCGTGGACCGCAGCACACGGATCCGCTGGCCGTCGAGGTTGGTCTGCGAGTTGCCCGAGGTGTAGGTCAGGTACCAGGTGCCGCCGATCCGGTGGAACTCCGGTGCCCAGTGGCTGCAGCAGCGGGACGTGTTCCCCGCGTCGTCCCACACCACGGTGTCGGGGGCGGTGGAGAGGCCGGCCAGGGTCGTGGCCCGCCGCATGACCACCGTCGAGTTCCACGTGGTCGTGGACAGGTAGTAGTAGCCGTCCCAGTACTCCAGCCAGGGGTCCGCACCATTGGTGCGGATCGGGTTGGTGAGCGTGCCGCTCGAGCTGACCGGGACCAGGTTCCACCGCTGCGCGGCCAGACCGTTGTCGTCGTACTGCGAGATCCGCGACCCGGCCTCGGTGGAGAACTCCCACAGGTCCATGGCCTTGCCCGAGAACCGGTTGAGGAAGGTGACGGTCCCGTCGGAGTTCTCCCGGACCTGCCACTGCTGGTTGGTCGCGTCCAGGTCCTCCCACTGGGCGATGTCCGCGCCGTTGTCCGCGTTCCACTCGAACACGTCGAGCACGAGGCTGGAGTGCCGCGCCTGGATCCGGTAGTACCCGTTCCCGGAGTCCAGGAACCGGAACTGCTGGTGGTGGCCGTCTCCCCGGCCCCACTGGGTGAGCAGGGCGCCCGGCTCCGTGGACCGGCCCTCGACGTCGAGCACCAGGCCGGAGTGGGCGGACTCGATCACGTACCACCGGCCGGTGTCCACGGCGGCCCTGGCCGAGGTGGGCGAGCCCACCAGACCGATCATCGCGAGGGCGGCCACGAGCACCGCCGCCAGCACCGAACGAGCAGGGCGAGCCCTGCCGGGGGCTTCGTTCATCGTTGTAATTGGATGCATGTCGACCTCTCCGTCACGTCGTTGTGAATGGGGGGGGTACCGCGGCCCTGGCTCGACGTACCGAGTACGCCGGGTCAGGGCCGTGGTACCGGTCAGGTCTTGCGGAGGCTCAGGGCCCGCTGCAGCACCACGAAGATCAGCAGCAGCACCCCGATCACGATCTTGGTCCACCAGGAGCTGAGGGTGCCCTCGAACGTGATGATGGTCTGGATCAGACCGAGCACCAGCACACCCAGCACGGAGCCGAGCACGAAGCCGGTGCCACCCGTCAGCAGCGTTCCGCCGATGACGACCGCCGCGATCGCGTCGAGCTCCATCGCGACACCGGTCAGCGAGTAGCCCGACCGGGAGTACATGGCGAACAGCAGTCCGCCGAGTCCTGCGCACGTACCGCTCACCACGTAGGCGAGCACCTTGGTGCGGGCCACGGGCAGACCCATGAGCAGGGCGGACTGCTCGCCGCCACCGATCGCGTACACCGTGCGGCCGAACCGCGTGAAGTGCAGCACGAGGAAGCCGGCGCCCACGACGACCAGCGCGATGAGCACGCCGGACGACATCCGCCATCCGCCGAAGATCTGCACCCAGCTCGCGAGCCCGACGAACGACGCGTTGTCGATGGCGATGGACTCCGGCGCGATGACGAAGCACAGACCGCGCGCGAAGAACATGCCGGCGAGCGTCGCCACGAACGGCTGCACCTGGAAGTAGTGGACCATCACGCCGTGGGCCAGACCGATCACGGTGCCGGCGCCGACGGCGAGCGGGATGACCACGGCGGGCGGCAGGCCCGCCTGGAGCAGCGTCGCGGTGACCACCGTGGAGAGGGCCAGCACCGACCCGACCGAGAGGTCGATGCCCCCGGTGAGGATGACGAAGGTCATGCCCACCGCGAGCACGATGAGGTGCGCGTTGTTGATGAACAGGTTGGACACGACGGCCGGCGACAGGAAGTTCTCGTACCGGGAGCCGCCCAGGATCAGCATGAGCGCCAGCACGACGAACGTGCCCAGCACGGGGAGGTAGCGCCGGTCCAGCCGGGTCGGGATCTTCAGCGCGCGCGAGGCGCGTGCGGGGGCCGACGTCGTCATCGGGCCTTCACCTCCGTCGAGTCAGGGCGCGCAGCGGGCTGCGGCTCGGATGGCGGCGTCGGTCGGCGGGTGGCCGACGCGAGCCGCTCCCGCATCCGCGGCGACTGCAGCAGCGTCACCACGATGACGACCAGCGCCATGAACAGGGGCGTGACCAGCGGCGAGATGCCGAGCACCGTCACTGTCCGCTCCAGGGTCGCGATGACCAGCGCGCCCACCAGCGTGCCCGAGAGGTTGAACTTGCCGCCCGAGAGCGCCGTCCCACCGATCACCACCGCGAGGATCGCGTCGAGCTCGATGAACAGACCCGCGTTGTTGGCGTCGGCGGCCATGGTGTCCGCGCTGATGAGCAGGCCCGCGAGGCCGGCGAACAGGCCCGAGGCCGTGTACACGGTCCAGGTCAGGGTCTTGGACCGGACGCCGGAGAGGCGGCTCGCCGCCGGGTTGATGCCGGTCGCCTCCAGCAGCATGCCGAGCGCGGTGCGGCGCACCACGAACGCGACCACCGCGAACACGCCGAACGCGATCACCGCGGCGACGGGCAGGCCGAGCCAGAAGCCCGAGCCCAGCGTCTTGAACGGACCGCTGTTGACGGTGGTGATCATGCCGCCGGTGATGAGCATGGCCACACCGCGGCCCGCTGTCATCAGGATCAGCGTGGCGATGATCGGCTGGATCCCGAGCACGGACACCAGGAACCCGTTCCACACGCCGAGCACCAGGCACAGCGCCAGGGCCAGGCCCACGGCGGTGAGCACGGTGACCGGTGAGTCCGGGTTCGGCGACGACGCGAGGTGCGACAGCGCCACCGCACCCGAGACCGCGACCACCGCGCCGACCGAGAGGTCGATGCCGCGCGTGGCGATGACGAGCGTCATGCCGAGCGCGACGAGCAGCAGCGGCGCGGTGGTCCGCAGGATGTCGATCGGGGCGCCGAACAGGTGCCCGTCCCGGACGGTGATCGCGAGGAAGCTGGGCCGCGCGACCGTGTTGGCCACCAGCAGGACGACCAGCGCCGCTACCGGCCAGAAGAGGTGGTGCCGAAGGAGCTTCGTCACGCTGTCCCACCCCCGGCGATGAGGTCGACCACCTGGTCCATAGTCGCTCTTCCTCCGTCGATCTCCGCCACCTTGCGGCGGTCCCGCATCACGGCGATGCGGTGGGATATGCGCAGCACTTCTTCGAGCTCCGCCGAGATGAAGACGACGGACATGCCCTCGGCGGCCAGGTCGGCCACGAGCTTCTGGATCTCGGCCTTGGCGCCGACGTCGATGCCGCGCGTCGGCTCGTCGAGGACGAGCAGCTGCGGCGCCGTGGCGAGCCACCGCGCGAGCAGCACCTTCTGCTGGTTGCCGCCCGAGAGGTTGCGCAGCAGCGCCTCGGGGTCGGCGGGCCGGATCCCGAGCTGCTGGATGTACGACGCGACCAGCTCGTCGACCTGCTTGCGGGGCAGCGGCCGCATCCAGCCGCGCCGCGCCTGGAGAGCGAGCACGATGTTCTCCCGCACGGTGAGACCGTCCACGACGCCCTCGCCCTTCCGGTCCTCCGACGTGTAGGCGATGCCATGGCCCATCGCCGCACGCGGTGTCCGTAGCCGGGTCGTCTGCCCGGACACACGGGTCTGCCCGACGTCGGCCCGGTCGGCGCCCGTGAGCAGGCGCGCCAGCTCCGTACGACCCGAGCCGAGCAGGCCGGCGAGGCCGACCACCTCACCCTCGTAGAGATCGAGGTCGAAGGGCTGCACCGAGCCCTTGCGGCCGAGACCGACCACCTGCAGCAGCGGCGTCGCGGCGGCAGGTCGCTCGGCGTGCTCGACCACCTCCTCGGCGGCCTCCAGCACCTCCATGGACCGGCCGATCATGTGCTGCACCAGCTCTGCGGCCGGCAGGTCCGCGGTGGCGTACTCCCCCACGAGGGCGCCGTTGCGCAGCACCGTCATGCGGTCGGAGACCTCATAGATCTGGTCGAGGAAGTGACTCACGAACAGGATGGCGACCCCGTCGTCGCGCAGGGCGCGCATGACGGTGAACAGGTGCGCCACCTCGTCCGTGTCCAGGCTGGAGGTGGGCTCGTCGAGGATGAGCACCTTGCAGTCGCTCACCGTGGCGCGGCAGATCGCGACGAGCTGCTGCACCGCCAGCGAGTGCGACCCCAGGGACGAGGACGGGTCGATGCTCAGGCCCATCCGCTCCAGGTGCGACGCCGCCTGCCGACGCATCGCCGGCCAGTGCAGGCCGCCCAGCAGGCGCGGCTCCGCGCCGAGCATGATGTTCTCCGCGACCGTGAGGTTCTCGCAGAGATTGACCTCCTGGTACACGGTGCTCACCCCGTGCGCGCGCGCGTCGGCGGGGCCGGTGAACCGGCGCTCGACGCCGTCGACCAGGATCGTCCCCGCCGTCGGCGAGTGGATGCCCGTGAGGGCCTTGATCAGGGTGGACTTGCCAGCGCCGTTCTCACCCATGAGGGCGTGGATCTCGCCGGGGCGGAGGCGGAAGTCGACGCCGTCCAGGGCTCTCACCGGGGGGAACTCGACGCTGATGCCGGTCATCTCGACGACGGCTGGTGCTGTCTGCTGGGTCATCCTCGACCTTCTAACGTGCGTGGCCCTGGTTGTGGCCTGTCGTCGGTCGAGCTTGCCGGGACCTGGGCCCCGGCAAGCTCGACCGACGAGCGCCCACAGCCGGACGGGCCGGCGGCAGGGGCGTCAGTACTCGCGCGTGGGGAGCGCTTCCTTGGCCGACTCCTGGTCGAACGCCAGGTCCTCGACGACGATGCGCTTCTCGACCTCTTCGCCGGCGACGACCTTCTGGGCGATCTCCGCCAGGTCCGGCCCGAGCAGCGGGTTGCACTCGACGATGTAGTTGATCTTGCCGTCGGCGAGCGCCTGCATGCCGTCCTTGACGGCGTCGATCGTGACGATCTTGATGTCCTCGCCCGGCGTCATGCCGGCCGCCTCGATGGCCTCGATCGCGCCGAGCCCCATGTCGTCGTTGTGCGCGAACACGAGGTCGATGTCGTCGTGCTTGTTGAGGAAGCCCTCCATCACGGTCTTGCCCTCGGCACGCGTGAAGTTGCCGGTCTGGCTGTCGATGATCTCCAGGTCCGAGCCCGCGACGGCCGACTCGAAGCCTTCCTTGCGGTCGATCGCCGGGGCGGCTCCCGTGGTGCCCTGCAGCTCGACGGCCTTGTACCCCTCGCCGTCGTACTGCTCGACGACCCACTCGCCGGCCATCTCGCCCTCCTTGACGAAGTCGGAGCCGATGAACGACTCGTAGAGGGTCTCGTCGCTCGAGTCGACGGCGCGGTCGGTGAGGATCACGGGGATCCCTGCCGCCTTGGCCTCCTGGAGCACCGGGTCCCATCCGGTCTCGACCACCGGGGAGAACGCGATGACGTCCACGCCCTGGGTGATGTAGGACCGGATCGCCTGGATCTGGTTCTCCTGCTTCTGCTGCGCGTCGGAGAACTTGAGGTCGAAGCCGTTCTCCGCGGTGAGCGTGTCCTGGATGGACTTGGTGTTGGCGGCTCGCCACCCGGACTCGGCGCCCACCTGCGAGAAGCCGAGGGTGATGACGCCGTCGTCGGTGGTGGCGGCGTCGGTCTCGCCTCCACCGGCCGGCTCACCACCGGCATCCGAGGCGCAGGCGCCCAGCGTGAACAGCGAGGCTACGGACACCGCGGCCAGAATGGTGCGGGTCAGGGTCGTGCGTGCCATGTCTCCTCCTTGAGATCCTGCACGGCATCGTGCGAGGACGAGCGGGGTATGTGCCCGCCTCGAATGTTAGCGCTCACATGGCACCTTTCATAGAGCGTCACGTCACGGTCCAGTAACGAGTCCGCCAACGAGTCCGGCCCGTTCTCACCCTCCGGAGAACGGCCGGACCCACCCTTCGATACGGCCTGTCAGCGCACCCCGGCAGCCACCGGCCAGCCGTCGTCCGACCACGCCAGCTCCTGGATCGCCAGCCGGAAGTCGCCGTCCGACGCGCCGTCGTAGTAGTGGAAGGCGAGGTGCCCGCGGGAGACCGACTGCCCGCCCGGCCCGACCATCGCGCCCTCGGTGCCGAGCACCGGCGTACCGCCGCCCAGCACGAGATCCTTCCCGTCGGCGTCCACGTACGGGCCGGCGACCTCCCGCGACCGCCCGACCGCGATGTTGTAGGTCGACTCGGCGCCGCGGCAGCAGAGGTCCCGGGAGAAGAACAGGTAGTACCAGCCGTCCCGCTCGACGACGTAGGGCGCCTCGATGGGGTTGTCGGGCACGCCGATCCGGCTCGCGACCGTGACGGGCTCGGCGCCCGCCACCGGCTTGCCGCCGGGCCACTCCAGCGGGAGCACCTGGAGCCCGCCCCAGAACGACCCGAAGAACAGCCAGGGGTCACCTTCGGCGTCCTCGACGATGCCGGGGTCGATCGCGTTGAAGTTGTCCCTCCCCGGTACCGACTCGACGACCATGCCCTGGTCCGTCCAGCCGTAGCCGGGGGCGTCCGGATCCGGTGTCGTACCCGTGCGCAGACCGATCGCCGAGCGGTTCGAACCGAACGTCGACGCCGAGTAGTAGAGGTACCAGGTGCCGTCGTGCTCGTAGAGCTCGGGCGCCCAGAGGTTCTCGACGCCGTCGACGGTGTCGCGGACCCACTGCGGGTCGGAGCTCGCGTCCCAGGCGGTGCCGGCCTCCGCCCAGGTACGCCCGCCGTCGTCGGAACGGCGTACCTGCGGTGCGCCGGCCCCGACGTGCGCGTCGCCGGTCGAGTACACGAACCACGGCTCGCCGTCGGCCCCGGCGACCAGGGCGGGGTCGTGCACCCGGAGGTCCCCCGCCAGGTCGAGCACCCGAGGACGGGGCTCCCACGGCCTGGTGAGGACCAGTGCCGCCACCGCGACGGCGACACAGACCGCCGCCACCGCGACGACGGCGGTCCGACGCCGGATCACTCGCGCTCCAGGCGCAGCATCGACCAGGAGACCGGGGGCAGCTCGGCCCGCACGCGGTCGTCGGCCACCTTCGCCGACGTGTTGGGCTGCGGCAGCACGCTGGTGTCGTCGTCAGCGGTGGCCTGCCAGGTGTGGTCGGGGTTCGACAGCGTGACCGCCTCGGCCACGCGCATGCCCGGGAAGCCGCGGAGGTCGACGTCGAGGACGACCGGCTCGGTCAGCGACCGGTTCACGGCGAACACCACCACGTCGCCGGACTCGGCGTCGTGCGTGGCGACGGCGTCGAGCACGGCGACGTCGCCGAACTTGGCGGTCTCGTGCACGGGCGAGTCGATCGCCAGGCGCAGCACCTCGCCGGCCGCGTGGCGGGCGGTCAGGGCGAACGGGTGGAAGATCGTCTGCTTCCAGATACGCCCGCCCGGCTCGGTCATGATCGGCGCGATCACGTTGACGAGCTGGGCCATCGACGCCGAGTGCACGCGGTCGGTGTTCCGCAGCAGGGAGATGAGCATGTTGCCCACCACGACGGCGTCGGCCACGTTGTAGCGGTCCTCGAGCAGCACGGGCGCCACCGGCCAGTCGTCGCCCGACGGCGGCCGCGACTCGGCGCGCTTCTGGTACCAGACGTTCCACTCGTCGAACGAGATGTGCACGCGCTTGGTCTGCTTGCGGGCCGCGCGCACGGCGTCGGCGGTGGCGGCGACCGACTCCACGAAGTGGTCCATGTCCACGACCGAGGCCAGGAACGACGCCAGGTCGCCGTCCTCCTCCCAGTAGTAGGCGTGCGCGGAGATGTAGTCCACGTGCTCGTACGCCTCGGTCAGGACCACCCGCTCCCACTCGCCGAACGTGGGCATCTGCGACCCCGACGACCCGCACACGACGAGCTCGAGGCCGGGGTCGATCATCCGCATGGCCCGGGCCGTCTCCGCGGCCAGGCGCCCGTACTCCTGCGGGGTCTTGCTGCCGATCTGCCAGGGGCCGTCCATCTCGTTGCCCAGGCACCACATCGTGATCCGGTACGGCTCCTCGGCACCGTTGGCCCGGCGCTGGTCCGCCCAGTACGAGCCACCCGGGACGTTGCAGTACTCGAGCAGGTCGAGCGCCTCCTGGACACCGCGGGTGCCCAGGTTGACGGCCATCATCGGCTCGACGCCGGCCTTGGCCGCCCAGCGCATGAACTCGTCGACGCCGACGAGGTTCGGCTCGGTCGAGTGCCAGGCCAGGTCCAGCCGCGGCGTGCGCTGCTCGACCGGCCCCACGGCGTCCTCCCACCGGTAGCCGGAGACGAAGTTGCCGCCCGGGTAGCGGACCGTCGAGACGCCGAGCTCTCGCGTGAGCTCGATGACGTCACCACGGAAGCCGTCGGCATCGGCGGTGGGGTGCCCCGGGTCGTGGATCCCGGTGTACACGCAGCGCCCGAGGTGCTCGACGAACGAGCCGAAGGTGCGGCGACGCACGGGTCCGACGACAAAAGCAGGGTCGAGGGAGACGGTGGCGGAGTGCATGAAGGTCCTCTCGTGACGGCAGCGATGCCGCGGGTATACATCGTTGTAGAAGTGATGCTAGCGTGTGGCTCATCGATTTTCCATCGATGTAACTTCAAGGTCGAAGAGACAAACCGGCACGCTCCGCGACACGTTGTGCCCGCCACTTCCGGCGGCACCGCCCGCACCCAGCAGCCCGGCTCACGAGAGGAACCGTGATGAAGAAGTCACGCCTGACCACCGGCATCGTCGCTGGCCTGGTCCTGGCCTCCACCGCTGCGTGCAGCGCTGGTTCGGGAACTGACGACGACGGCAAGCTCACCTTCATGTTCCGTGGGGGCGAGGACGAGAAGGCCGCCTACCAGGAGGCCATCGACAGGTTCTCCGAGGAGAGCGGCGTCGAGGTCGAGGTCATCGTCACCGACGCCGACCAGTACGCCACCAAGCTCCAGGCCGCGATCTCGGGCAACAACGTGCCCGACGTGTTCTACATCGAGCAGGCCAACCTGCAGTCCTACGTGACGTCGGGCGTGCTGCTCGACATCACCGACCACGTCGAGGCCTCCGGCGTCGACCTGGACAATCTGTGGGAGTACGGCGTCGACTCCTACCGCTACGACGGCACGATCCAGGGCACGCCCGAGGGCGCGCTCTACGGCCTGCCGAAGGACGTCGGCCCGTTCGCCATGGGCTACAACAAGACGATGCTCGAGGCCGAGGGCATCGAGCTGCCGAGCCCCGACGAGCCCTACACCTGGGACGACTGGCTCGAGGTGCTGAAGAAGGTCACCAAGGACACCGACGGTGACAAGAAGATCGACCAGTGGGGCACCGGCCTCAACGTCCAGTGGAACATGCAGGGCTTCGCCTGGAGCAACGGCGCCGACTGGACCAACGAGGACCGCACCGAGGTCACCGTGGACACCCCCGAGATGGCCGAGGCGATGCAGTACATCGCCGACATGACCACCGTGGACGAGGTCACCCCGAACGCCGAGCAGGCGGCCACGCTGGACACGTACCAGCGCTGGATGGAGGGCCAGATCGCCTTCTTCCCCGTGGGCCCCTGGGACGTGAGCACGTACAACGAGCTCGACTTCGACTACGACCTCATCCCGTTCCCCGCCGGTTCCACCGGTGAGCCCGCGACGTGGATCGGCTCGCTCGGCATCGGCGTCTCGGCGACGACCGCCATGCCGGAGGAGGCCGCCGAGCTGGTGACCTACCTGTCCGCCGACGAGACGGCGCAGCAGACCCTGGTCGACGCGGGCATCCAGGTGCCCAACCTCAAGGACATGGCCGCCGAGTGGGCGGCCGAGGAGGGCGCGAGCCCGGCCAACCGCCAGGAGTTCCTCGACATCGTCGAGGACTACGGGCGCCCGATGCCTGCCGCCATGACCTACGGTGCCGCCTGGTACGACGAGATGTGGACCAACATCCAGCCCGTCATCGACGGTCAGCAGGACGCCGCGGAGTACCTCGCCGAGGTGGAGCCGCGCATGCAGGCCCTGCTCGACGAGTCCAACGCCCAGGCCGAGCAGGCCGCGGCCGCGAGCGCCGGCAACTAGCCCTCGTCCTTGGTTGTGGGCGTGATCGTTGCGCCTCTCGCGGTCAGGAAGTCGCAACGATCGCGCCCACAACCCGGGCCACTGCAGAGAGGAACGTCATGGCTGGCTCGACTTCGCGCCTGCACCGGTCCGAGCACCGCTGGGCTCTCGCCTTCGTCGCGGCCCCGGTGATCGGCTACCTGCTGTTCACGCTGTACCCCGTGGGCTTCGCGGTCTACGCCTCCTTGACGAACTGGAACGGCCTCGGGGTCATGCGGTTCGTCGGTCTCGAGAACTACGTCCGGCTCGTCAGCGACAAGAACTTTCTCGAGTCGCTCTACAACACGTTCTTCTACATGATCGGCATCCCGATCGGCCTGGCCGTGTCGCTGGCCCTGGCCGTCGCGATGAACCGCAAGATCGTGGGCCTCACCGCGTTCCGCACCATCTACTACGTGCCGGTCATCTCGTCCCTCGCGGCGATCGCCATCCTGTGGCAGTGGGCGTACAACGGCGACTTCGGCCTGGTCAACCAGGCGCTGGCTCTCGTCGGCATCGACGGGCCCAACTGGCTGGCGAGCACGTTCTGGGCCAAGCCGGCGATCATCCTCATGGCCATCTGGAAGGGCCTCGGGTTCTCGATGATCCTGTACCTGGCCGCCATCCAGTCGGTGCCGCGCTCGCTCTACGAGGCCGCGCAGCTCGACGGCGCGAACGGCTGGCAGCGGTTCCGCACCATCACGCTGCCCATGGTCCGCCCGGTGACGTTCTTCCTGGTCGTGACCAACGTGATCGCCGGTGCGCAGCTGTTCACCGAGATCAACATCATGACGCCGACCGGTGGGCCGGAGTACAGCACCGCGTCCGCCGTCTGGCACATCTGGCGACAGGCGTTCAAGTACCAGCAGATGGGGTACGCGACGGCCATGGCGATCGTGCTCGGCCTGCTCATCCTCGTCGTCACCCTGATCCAGTTCCGCCTGAACCGGCGCAACAGCTTCGTCATCGACTGAGCCGGAGGAATCATGAGTCTTACGACGGCCCAGAGCCGCGAGCCCCTGAACCGCACCCCTCTCGGCGGCGTCCCGCTCGGCCGCAAAGCCCCCGGCCGCGCCCCGATGAGCCGCACCACGAGCACCCGGATCGGCGACTGGCTGGTCTTCGTCCTGCTCTCCGCCGGGGCGGTCGTGATGATCGCCCCGCTGGTCTGGATGTTCTCGACGTCCTTGAAGACCAAGAACGAGGTCTTCGCCCTACCGCCCGTGTGGATCCCCGAGGTGCCCCAGTGGGACACCTACGTGCGGATGTGGCAGGACTCCAACATCCTGACCGGGTTCCAGAACAGCTTCATCGTGGCGGCGTCCGTCACGCTGCTGGGCATGGTCACGTGCTCGATGGCGGCGTTCGCCATCGCGAAGATGCGCCTGCCGTTCCGCAACCTCATCTTCATCGGCATGCTGACCGGGATCATGATCCCGTACCCGACGCTGATGATCCCGCAGTTCGTGATGTTCTCGCGGATCGGCTGGGTGGACACGCTCCTGCCGCTGATCGTCCCGGCGATCTTCGGCAACATCCTCGTGATCTTCTTCCTGCGGCAGTACCTCGAGAACGTGCCGAACTCGATCATCGAGGCGGCCAAGATCGACGGCGCGAACTTCTGGCAGGTCTTCTGGCGGCTGATCTTCCCGATCATCCGGCCGGCGGTGGCCGCCCAGTTCATCCTCTGGTTCATGATGGTCTGGAACGACTACCTGGCACCGATCCTGTACCTGAACACGCCGGAGCGGCAGACGCTCCAGGTGGTCATCGCCAACATGAACGTGCAGTACGCGACCCAGCGGGACTACCCGCTGATCATGGCCGCGTCGTTCGTCGCGCTGCTGCCGATCCTCGCGGTCTTCCTGATCTTCCAGCGGCAGATCATCGAGTCCGTCGCCCTCACCGGGACCAAGGGCTGACATGGACACCTCCACCTGGGGCGGACGGCACGTCCACGACCCCACCGTCGTCCGCGACGACGACGGCACCTACTGGATGTTCTCCACGGACGCGCGGTCGGACGGGCCGGTGCGCGCCGGCGTGCAGGTGCGTACCTCGCGCGACCTGGTGAGCTGGACGTTCCACGGCTGGGCGCTCGACGGCGTTCCCGGTCCGGCTGCCGACTGGTCCGGGGCGCCGGGCCTGTGGGCGCCCGACGTCGTCCGGGCGGGTGAGCCGGGCGCCGAGTGGCGCATGTACTACTCCGCGTCGACGTTCGGGTCGCGCCGGTCGGCGATCGGCCTCGCGGTCGCCCCGCACCCGTCGGGCCCGTGGACCGACCGCGGCATCGTCGTCGCGAGCGACCACGTGGACGGCCCGCCCGGGTTCGGACATCCCAACGCGATCGACGCGAACCTCGTCACCGAGCGACCCGGTGGGCGCCAGTGGCTGGTCTACGGGTCGTTCTTCGGCGGCATCTACGCCCTGCCCGTCGACCCGGCCACCGGGTTCGTCGTCGACCCACCCGCACCCGGCGCGCTGCGTGACGCTCCGGGAACGCTGCTGGCCCGCCGCTCGCGGCGCGCCGACGGCGCGGTCGAGGGCGCGTTCGTCCTCCCCCGGCCTGACGGCGGCTGGGCGCTGCTGGTCTCGTACGACTCGCTGGCCGGGCCGTACCACCTGCGTGCGGCCGTGGGGGACGACGTCGCGGGGCCGTTCCGGGACCGGGCCGGGCAGCTGATGACCGACGGTGCGGCCGGGACCGAGGGCGCGGCGTCCGGCGTCGACCCGTGGCGGATCGGCGTGCCAGTCCTGGCGAGCCACCGCCTGGCCGGCGGTCCGGGCCTCCTCGCGCCGGGCCACGCGTCGGTCCTCACCGAGCCCGGGCGGCAGCTCCTGGTCCACCACGTGCGCGACGCCGACGCCCCGACCGAGCACCGTGTCCAGGTCCGCCGGCTCGTGTGGACCCACGACGGCTGGCCCGTGATCTCACCGCAGCCCTGGGCCGGCCCGGACCGGGAGGACGACGACACGGGTGGCTGGCCCGCCGACCCCGGCGCGCTCGACGGCACCTGGGAGGTGCTCGACGTCGGCGCCATGCCCGCGAAGGTCGCCGACGGCGAGACCGGGACCCTCGGCGAGGTGCTCGACGGCGCCCTCGCCGGCGTCGGCGCGGCGCGCCCGCTCGGCGCGGGCCGCTTCACCTGGGGGCCGGACGACGAGGCGGCCGCCACCGGCTGGACGGCGGTCGTCTTCCCCGCCTGGGACGCCGTGCGCGACCGTGCGACCCTGTGCCTGGCGGCGACGGACCACGCCGGTCGAACGGTGACCGGTACGAGAGTGGACGACCGGTGACCGAGCTCAGGCCGGACAAGCCGGTGCGCGACACCTCGGCCGAGGACGAGCTCGGCTGGACCGGCGGGGTGATGCGGGTGCTCCGCCGCGTCACCCGCCTGGTCGAGGTCAACGTCCTGGTCCTGCTGGGTGCGCTCGCCGGCGGCGTCGTGCTGGGACTGTGGCCCGCGGTGCGGGCGGCCAGCGCCCTGCTGCTCGACGCCGACGCGACCGAGTCACCCTGGCGGCCGTTCTGGCGGGCGTGGCGGGACGACTGGCGCCGGACCAACCTGCTCGGTGCTCCGCTGACCGTGGTGGGCGCGGCGCTGGCCCTCGACTTCCTCGTCCTCGGGCAGCTGGACGGTCCGGCGCGGGCGGCCCTGCAGGCGGGGCTCGTCCTGGTCGGGGTGTGGACCGCCGTCGCGCTGGCCTACTGGCCGCGCGTGGTGCTGCGCTACGACCGGTCCGCGTTCGACACGTGGCGCTTCCTGCTGCTGAGCCCCCCGCTGGGCCCCGGCACGGCGGCGGGCGCGGTGGTGGTGCTCGGCGTGTGCGGCCTGGTGGCGTACGTGGTGCCGTTGCTCGGGCTGCTCGCCGGGATCGCGGTGCCGCTGTGGCTCAGCGGGCTGATGGTCGACGAGCGCCTGAACCGGATCGACGAGGTCAGCCGGCCGGCAGAGGGCTGACGTCGGTGTCCTCGACCCGGCCCGGCATCACCGCCACCACCCGTTCGCCGTCCCCCCGCACGTCGCCCGTCGACTCACGGCCGACGACCCGCGCGTCGGGCACGATGCGCCGGATCGGCTCGGTGGTGCCGCCGATCCGTGCCACCAGCAGGTCCACGGCGGTGCGCGCGATCTCGTCGCGGCCCGGGTCGACCGACGAGATGGTCGGCACGGTGTAGCGCACGTCGTCGACGTCGTCGAACCCGATGAGGGCGATGTCGCCGGGGATGTCGATGCGCCGCTCGTGCAGCGCGTGCAGCGCGCCGAGCGCCATCGCGTCGTTCAGGGCGAACACGGCGTCGATACCGG
Organism: Promicromonospora iranensis; assembly: GCF_028994805.1. Lineage (GTDB taxonomy): Bacteria > Actinomycetota > Actinomycetes > Actinomycetales > Cellulomonadaceae > Promicromonospora > Promicromonospora iranensis. Next base: position 26,600 of record NZ_JAJQQP010000001.1, read on the forward strand.
TCCCGGAGTCGAGCAGGCGGCCCATCGTCTCCGCGCCGGTGGCGCGGTGCCAGAGGCCCGCCTCCCCCACGAGCGCCGGGTCGAACGGGATGCCCGCGTCGGCGAGCGCCCGCTCGTAGCCGGCGAGCCGCAGCGCCGCCGAGCCGATGACCTCGCCGGCGTGCGCGCCGACCACCGCGATGCGTCGCCGGCCCGTGGTGATGAGGTGCGCGGTAGCGGCCCGTGCGGCCTCCACGTTGTTCATGGTCACGTGGTCGGCCCGCGCCCCGAACACCCGCTCGCCGAGGACCACGAGCGGGAAGTCGACGTCGAAGTGGTCGAGGTCGTCCTGCCCGAGCGCGAGGGGCGAGAAGAGCACACCGTCGGTCAAGTGGCGACGGCGGCCTGCGAGCACCTCGAGCTCCCGCTGCCGCTCGGCCCCGGTCTGCTCGATGAGCACCGACCAGCCCTGCTCGTCGGCGGCACGGATCACCGAGTCGGCGAGCTCCGCGAAGTACGGCAGCGACAGCTCCGGCACGTTGAGGGTGATCATGCCGGTGCGTCGCGTGCGCAGGTTGCGGGCCGAGACGTTCATCCGGTAGCCGAGGTGGTCGATCGCCTCCTCGACGCGTCGGCGGGTGGACTCACGGACGTGCGGGTACCCGTTCACGACGTTCGAGACGGTCTTGACCGAGACACCGGCGCGCTGCGCGACGTCCTGCATCCTCACCGGCATGGGTGCGCGCCCTTTCGACGGATGGGTGGCTCGGCGCGAGCGCTCCCGATATACTCTACATCGTTGTAGAAGTACGTTCGGACCAACTTCGGAGGACAAAGATGTCACCACGCAGACCACTCGCGGCGCTCGGTGCGCTCGCCATCACGGCGGCCCTCGCGATCGGCGCTCCGGCGTCGGGCGCGGCGGCCGGCAGCTCGTCCGGTGCAAAGGGCGGCCCGCCCGGGGCGATCGACGTCGCCGGCGACGTCGCCCCGATCCACGACCCCGCCCTCACCGTGGACGACGACGGCACCTGGTGGGTCTACTCGACCGGCCTCGTGAACCGCGAGAACGGCGGGACGGTGCAGATCTGGTCGTCGCACGACAAGGGCGCCACCTGGGCCTACGAGGGCACCGTCTGGGACGAGATCCCCGCCTGGATCGACGAGCACTTCTCGGACGGCGCCCTGCCGGACAACCTGTGGGCGCCCGAGATCTACGAGCACGACGGCACCTACTACCTGTACTACTCGGCGTCCCGTTTCGAGACCAACAACTCGGTCACGGCGCTCGCCACGAACACCACCCTCGACCCGGACGACCCGGACTACGAGTGGGTGGACCAGGGGCCGGTCATCAGCTCCCCGGGCCCGATCGAGGACGGCAAGGAGTTCAACGCGATCGACGCCGGCATCGTCACCGGCAAGGACGGCACGCCGTACATGGCGATCGGCTCGCACTGGTACGGCATCTTCCTGGTCGAGATCTCCTGGCCCAGCGGCAAGCCCGTGGACGGCGCCCTGGAGAACGCCGTCCACCTGGTCGACCGGTTCGCCCCCGGCAACCGGGTCGAGGCCCCGTACATCGAGAAGCGGGGCGGCTGGTACTACCTGTACGTCTCGTTCGACGCCTGCTGCGCCGGGGCGGACAGCACCTACAAGGTGGTCGTCGGGCGGTCCCGCACGGTGACCGGTCCGTACCTCGACAAGGAGGGTCGCGACATGGTCGGCGGCGGGGGCACGGTGCTCCTGGAGTCGAACGGCCCGATGGTCGGCCCGGGCGGTCAGTCCGTGCACGACGGCGTCCTCGCTTACCACTACTACGACGGCGCCAACGCCGAGAACCCGTACTTCCCCACGCTCGGCCTGTACCGCCTCGGCTGGTCGAAGGGCTGGCCGGTGGTCAACACTCGCTGAGTGCGGGCTATTTGCGGCCTGGAGGGCCTCCAGGCCGCAAATTTCCCGCACTCAACGAAAGAGGGGGCGGGATGGGGGCGAATCCGTCTTGGGGTGGATCTGCTCGGCGGGGTGGTCGTGGTCTGCTGGTCCCGGCATCGCAACCGACCTTGAGGAGCCGACATGGAACTCAGCCTCGCCGAGGAGTACCTGCTCCTCGCGCTCGACGACACCTCGGGCCGGCCGCTGATCAGCGGACAGCACCTGCAGTTCGCCCTGGCCGGGGCATCGGTCGCCGACCTCACCCTGCGCGGTGCGCTCGAGGTGTCCGACGGCGCGGACGGCGGCCGCGCGGGCCGGTTCCGCGTGACCGGCCGGGCGACGCCGTCGGACCCGATGCAGCGCGAGATCCTCGAGCTGATGCACGAGCGCAGGCCCAAGGACTCGATCCGGAAGGTGGGGCAGGGCAGCTTCGCCAAGCGGCTCCGCGACGCGCTGCAGCAAGGGCTGGCTGCCCGGGGCGTCCTGCGGGAGGAGGAGGTCAAGATCCTGGGGCTGTTCCCCAGCTCCACCTGGACACCGCACGACCCGACCCTGGAGACCGCCGTCCGCGGGCGGGTGCTGGCAGCCCTGACCGGGCGCGCCGACGCGGACGAGCGGACGGCGGCCCTGGTCTCGCTGCTGCTCGCGACCGACCTCAACCGCAAGGTCTTCCCCGACCAGGACCGGCGCGCGCTCAAGCGCCGGGCGAAGGAGATCGCCGAGTCGGAGTGGTCCGGCGCCGCGGTGAAGCGTTCGATCGACGAGGTCACCGCGGTGATGATCGCGACGACGGTGGCTGCGACGAGCGCAGCCACGGCGGGCAGCAGCTAACCCCTCGTTGAGTGCGGGCTATTTGCGGCCAGGATGGCCTTCAGGCCGCAAATAGCCCGCACTCAACGAATCAGGGTGGGTCAGAGGCCCTGGGCCACGCGGTAGTAGACCTGGTTCCAGCGGACCTGGTCGGCGAAACCGCGACGGGTCGTGTCCTCGTCGATGACGAGCAGCTCGGTGCGCGCGATGTTCGCGAACACCTCGAACGCCTCGATGCCCGCCGCGGTCGACATGACCGTGTGGTGCGCGCCGCCCGCCGTCAGCCACGACTCGGCGGAGACCTCGAACGACGGCCGCGGCGCCCACATCGCGCGGGCGACCGGCAGCTTCGGCAGGTCGTGCGGCGGGGTGACGACGTCGACCACGTTGGCCGTGAGCCGGAACCGGTCGCGCATGTCGGCGAGCGAGACCACCACAGCACCGTCGACGGCGTCCGCGGAGAACACCATGCGGACCGGGTCCTCCTTGCCGCCGATGCCGAGCGGGTGGACCTCGATGCGCGGCGTCGAGGTGGTCAGCGACGGGCAGACCTCGAGCATGTGCGCGCCGAGGATCAGCTCGGAGCCGGGGGTGAGGTCGTAGGTGTAGTCCTCCATCAGGGAGGCGCCGCCCGGCAGCCCCTCGCCCATGACCTTGGCCGCGCGCACGAGGACCGCCGTCTTCCAGTCGCCCTCGGCGCCGAAGCCGTAGCCCTTTTCCATGAGGCGCTGGACCGCCAGGCCGGGGAGCTGGCGCAGGGCGCCCAGGTCCTCGAAGTTGGTGGTGAACGCCTTGGCGCCGACCGCCTCGAGGAAGCCCTCCAGCGCGATCTCCTGGCGCGCCGCATAGCGCAGGGAGTCGTGCCGCTCGCCACCGGCCCGGAGCCCGGGGGCGACGTCGTACTTCTCCTCGTACTGGGCCACCAGCGTGTCGATGGCGGGCTCCTCGACGGCGTCGACGGCCGCGACCAGGTCGTTCACGCCCCAGGTGTTCACCGAGACGCCGAACCGCAGCTCGGCCTCGGTCTTGTCGCCTTCGGTGACCGCCACGTTGCGCATGTTGTCGCCGAAGCGGACCAGCTTGAGCTCGTGCGTCGCCGCCCAGCCGGCCGCGCCGCGCACCCAGGTGCCCACGCGGCGTGTGACCGCCGGGTTCGAGACGTGCCCCACCACCGTGGTCCGCGCGACGCCGAGGCGCGTGGCGATGTACGCGTACTCACGGTCGCCGTGCGCGGCCTGGTTGAGGTTCATGAAGTCCATGTCGATGTCGTCCCAGGGGAGCTCGACATTGGCCTGCGTGTGCAGGTGCAGCAGCGGCTTGCGCAGCGCGTCCAGGCCCGCGATCCACATCTTGGCAGGGCTGAAGGTGTGCATCCAGGTGACGACGCCCAGCACCTTGTCGTCGCTGTTCGCGTCCAGCATCGCGCGGCGGATCGCCACCGAGTCCTTGAGGACGGGCTTCCACACCACCTTGACCGGCACGTCCGACGACGCGTCCAGCGCGCGGGCGACCTCCTGGGACTGCTCCGCGACCTGGGCAAGGGTCTCCTCGCCGTAGAGGTCCTGGCTCCCCGTGAGGAACCAGACCTCACGGTCCGCGTAGGGCTTGGTGCTCATGCCTGTCCTTCCGTGTTCTGGGCGTCGGCCGCGGCGGTGCCCGACGGCGTCGTCGCGGGCTGGCCGTAGACGTTCTGGTACCGGTCGTAGAGGGAGTCGATGTGCTGCTGCTCGATCGGGACGGGCTCGCCGAGCTGGCGGGAGATGTGCACCGTGCGTGCGACCTCCTCGACCATCACCGCCGCCTTCACGGCGCCGCGCGCGTCCTTGCCGATGGTGAACGGGCCGTGGTTGCGCATCAGCACGGCGGGGCTGCGGTGACCGCTCAGGGTCTCCACGATGCCCCGGCCGATCGAGTCGTCACCGATGATCGCGAAGGGACCCACGGGGACGGGCCCGCCGAACTCGTCGGCCATCATCGTGAGCACGCAGGGCACCTCCTCGCCGCGTGCGGCCCAGGCCGTCGCGTAGGTGGAGTGCGTGTGCACCACGCCGCCCACCTCGGGCATGTGCTGGTACACGTACGCGTGCGCCGCGGTGTCCGACGACGGCGAGCGCGTGCCGTCCAGGAGGTTGCCGTCCAGGTCGCAGACGACCATGCCCTCGGGGGTCAGGTCGTCGTACGAGACGCCCGACGGCTTGATGACGAAGAGGTCGGCGCTGCCGTCCGGCACGTCGGGGTTCGGCACGCGCTGCGAGACGTTGCCCGCCGTCCAGACCACCAGGTCCCAGCGCGGCAGCTCGGCGTGCAGGTCCGAGACGACGACGCGGACGCGCGCCACCTCGTCCTGGACCGCCTGCGAGTAGTCGGTCAAGGCTCTCGTGGTCATCGTGCTGCCTCCTGCGTCGTGTCTCGGGTCGGGAGCGTCTCGACGGCGGCGCGCTCGATCGCGAGCCCCGCGCTGTAGCGCTCCAGGAAGGCGGAGAATCCCGCCACGTCCTCGGCGTCCGGCTCGACGACGTCGAGCGCGGCGTCGGAGAACACCTCGGCACCCAGGTAGGACCCCAGGCCCTGCTCGGGGGCCGCCGCGCCGCGCGCGGACGCCCGGTAGGCGGCGAGCACCGCGATGCCCCAGGCACCGCCCTCCCCCGCCGTCCGGCCCACTGCGACCGGTGCGCCGAGCGCGGCGGCCAGCAGGCGCTGGGCCACACCCTCGGTCTTGAACAGGCCGCCGTGCGCGAACATGGTGTCCAGCTCGACCTGCTCCTCCGCCAGGACCCGCATACCGAGGCTCAGCGTGCCGAACACGCTGTAGACCTGGGTCCGGGCGAAGTTGCCCAGGGTGAGCCGGCTGTCGGGCGTGCGGGTGAACAGCGGGCGCCCGGCCTCGAGGCCGGTGATGGGCTCGCCGGACAGGTAGTTGTAGGCGAGCAGGCCACCGCCGTCGGCGTCGCCGTCCAGGGCGGACCGCAGGAGTGCCTCGAAGACCGCGCCCGGCTCGGCGGGCCGGCCCAGTGCCGCGGCGAACTGGCCGAACAGCTCGGCCCAGGCGCCCAGCTCGCTGGCCCCGTTGTTGCAGTGCACCATCGCGACGAGGTCGCCGGCCGGGGTCGTGACGAGGTCCAGCTCCTCGTGCACGCGCTCCAGCGGCTTCTCCAGGACGACCATCGCGAAGATGCTGGTCCCCGCGCTGACGTTGCCGGTGCGGGGCGCCACGGAGTTCGTGGCGACCATGCCGGTCCCGGCGTCGCCCTCGGGCGGGCACAGCGGGATGCCCGGGAGCAGCGTGCCGGTCGGGTCCAGCAGAGCCGCTCCGTCCGCGGTCAGCGCACCGGCGTCGGCGCCGGCCGGAAGGACACGCGGCAGCAGGTCCGCGACGCCCCGGCCAGGACCACGGCCGCCCACCAGCTCGTCGAGCTGGGCCAGCATCCGCTGGTCGTAGTCCTTCGTCGCCGGGTCGATCGGGAACATGCCGGAGGCGTCGCCGACGCCGAGCACCTGCTGCCCGGTCAGGCGCCAGTGCACGTAGCCGGCCAGCGTGGTGAAGTGCCGCACCTGGGCCACGTGGGGCTCGTCGTCGAGGATCGCCTGGTACAGGTGGGCGACCGACCAGCGCAGCGGGATGTTGTGCCCGAGCAGGCCGGTCAGCTCGGTCGCGGCGCGCTCGGTGCTGGTGTTGCGCCAGGTGCGGAAGGGCACGAGCAGCTCGTCCGCCTCGTCGAACGCCAGGTAGCCGTGCATCATCGCCGAGACGCCGATCGCGCCGACGGTGCTGGGCCGCACGCCGTACTGCCGCTCGACGTCGGCCAACAGCGCTGTCACCGAGGCCTGCAGACCGCTCCAGACGGCGTCCAGCGAGTAGGTCCACACGCCGTCGACGAGCTGGTTCTCCCAGTCGTGGCTGCCGCTCGCCAGCGGCGCGTTGTCCGGCCCGACAAGACACGCCTTGATCCGGGTGGAGCCGAGCTCGATACCGAGAGCGGTCCGTCCCTGCTCGATCGCCTCGCGGAGGCCCGTGAGCCGTCCCGCTCCTTCGTCCTGCCGCTCCACCATCGTGGGCCGCTCCGTCCTGCCCGCATCGTCGCGAGGCGTCGTTCGTGTCACCGTCGGTCGCTGGTCACGGTAAGCCGTCGGCTGACGGCCCACGGCGATGTTAGCGCTCACACGATACGTTACGACAGCCCGCTTCCCCAACCCCCGCCGGCAGGGAAAAGGTCCGCCCCGATCCCGCCGTCGGGCATGGTTCCGGACCTGGAACCATGCCCGACGGCGGGATCAGAGCGGACCAGCAGCACCTCAGCCGCGCGTCCACTGCTGGTTGGCTGCGCCGTTGCAGGCGTAGGTGATCAGTGCCGCCCCGTTGGCGGTCGACCCGCCGTTGACGTCCAGGCACTCGCCGGTCGCCCGCGACCGGATCGTCACGAAGCTGCCCGATGCCGCGACCACCGACCACTGCTGGTTCGATCCCGTGCCGCAGCCCTGCTGGGTCACCGTCGTGGCGTTCTCCTGCACGCAGAGCGCGCTGTGCCGGGCCACGAGGTTGTAGTAGCCGCTCCCCGTGCTGCGGAACCAGAAGCGCTGGTTGCCACCGCCGTTGCAGTCGTACTGCTTGATCTGGGCGCCCGCGGCGGAGGACTGGCTGGTCACGTCCGCGCACCTGCCGGAGTGTCGTGCGGTGAGCGACTCGAACGGCCCGCCCTGCCCGGTGATCGTGCCCGCCGCGGCGTCGATCGAGAGCTCCGGGTAGTAGTCGAACGACATCGAGGTCGACGTCGGGAACGTGATCGGCGCCCACACGTAGCGCGAGCCGTTGACGTTCGTGCCGATGGAGTTGCCCCAGCGGTCGCCCATGTACAGGTACGACGTGCCGGACGTGCCCTGCACGGGCAGCACGAAGGTGGTCTGCGAGCCGTACCCGGTGGCGTCGCCGACGTTCCGCATGGCCGACCAGCCCGACGCCAGGTTGCTCGACGTCGCGTACTTCTGCTGGTTCGGGCTCCAGCCCGATGCGCCGGACGTGAGCATGAAGTACGTGCCGCCCCGCTTGAACAGTGCGGGCGCCTCGCGGTGACCGCCCGGCCAGGGGTTGGCGACCAGGGCGGCCACGTCCGTGTAGCTGCTGGTGAGCCGGTAGATGTGCAGGTCGTAGTTCTCCCGGGCGGACGAGTACATGTACCCGGTGCCGTCCGTGTCGACGAACACGCCGATGTCCCGCGACATGTGGCCGAGCGGACGGAAGCTGCGCTGGTACGTGTAGTCACCGTCCACGGTGTCGCTCACGGCCACCGCGGCACGCGCCTCGGAGTAGTCGCTGCCGTTCTCCTTGTGCATCCACATCACGAACTTGCCGGTGGCCTGGTTGTACATGACCTTGGGCCGCTCGATGTTGGCCACGCCGAGCTCCGGGTGGCTGGCCTCGGTGAGCACGTGGTTGCGGAACTCCCAGTGCACGAGGTCGGTGGACCGATAGGCCGACACGTAGCGGAACGTGTTGTCCGCGTTCCGGTTCTCGCCGAACCAGTAGTAGTACTGACCGACCTTGAGCACACCGCCGCCGTGGGCGTGCAGCGGGTTGCCCGACGTGTCGGTGAACTGGGTGGCGTTGACCACCGTCTCGGGCTGGGCCTGAGCGGAGACCGCGCCGACGGCGGTCGCCAGTACGCAGGCCAGGGCAGCGAGGGCAGCAGGAAGACGCCTCACGGGACCACACTCCTTCATCGCAGTGCAGGGTTGGGGGCAGGGCAGTGCAGGGCGGTGCGGTGGTGCAGGTGGTGCAGGTGGTGCGGTGGTGCGGAGCGAGCGGGGATCCCCGTTCCTCGGGGCCCCCGCTCGCCCAGACCGTCGGTGAGCCGACGCCGGGGGGCGTCAGCCGTTCACCGTGAAGCCCTGATCGGTGCCGTAGGAGACGTTCTCCTCCTGCCACGCGGCGAGGCCGTCGAGGAGCGACGACTTGTCGAGCCAGGCCTGGCCCGCCGTGTCGGAGAAGATGCTGTTCGCGTACGACTGCCAGGGCAGGTACTGCCAGCCCTCGTTGACGTCCGCGGCCGCCGCGCCCAGCACCTCGTTGATCTTCTGCCCGCCGAAGTACTCGGACTCGTAGCCCAGGAACTCCTCGGACTCCAGGTGCTCGACGGTCGCCGGGAACCCACCGGTCTCCATGAACGCCTGGATCGACTCGTCGCTCGAGTTGAGCCACTTCAGGAAGCCTGCTGCGAGGAGCTTGTTCTCCGCCGCCTCAGGGATGGACTCCGTGCTGCCACCGTTCTCGGCGTTCGTCGGGGTGCCGTCGTAGGTCGGCATCGGAGCCACGCGCCACGTGCCCATGCCGTCCGGCACGCCGTCCTCGAGGATGCCGGGCATCCATGCGCCGAGCGCGACCGACGCGATGGTGCCGTCGCCGAGCGCCTGGTACCACTCGTCGCTCCATCCCGGCAGCTGGCAGATCAGCTCCTCGTCGATGAGCGGCTGGTACATCTCGGCGAACCGCGAGGTGCCCTCGTCGGCGAGGTCGATGGTGACCGTCTCGCCGTCGTTCTGGAAGGGGGTGCCGCCCGCCTGCCAGATCATGCTGGTCGTGAAGCCCGGGTCACCCGAGTCGTTGGCGAGGCATCTGTCGGGGTCGTCCTCCTTGATCGCACGCGCGACCTGGATGTACTCGTCCCACGTCGTCGGCACCTCGACACCGACCTCGTCGAACACCTCCTGGTTGTAGAACAACGCCATCGGGCCCGAGTCCTGCGGCAGGCCCCAGATGCCGCCGTTCTGTGACACCGAGCCCCAGGTCGACGCCGTGTACAGGCTCTCCAGCTCGTCGAACCCGTACGCGGTGAGGTCGGTCAGCTGACCCTGGAGCTGGAACTGCGGGATGGACTGGTACTCGATCTGCACGACGTCGGGCACACCGTCGCCCGCCGCGATGGCGTTCTGCAGCTTGGTGTTGCCCTCGCCGGCGCCGACGGTGTCCACGAGCGACACGTCGACGTTCGGGTACGCCTTCTCGAACTCCTCGATCTGCTTCTCGGCCTGCGGCGTCCACGTCCAGTAGGTGATGCTGCCGCCCTCCTCGAGCGCGGCCTCGATCTCCTCGGCGCTCGCGCCCTCGGAGCCGCCACCACCGCCGCCCCCGTCGCCGCCCGTGCAGGCGGTGAGAGAGGCGGCCAGCAGCGTGGCCATGGCCCCGAGCGCTACGCGTCGGTTGCGGGTGATGGTCATGGTCGTCCTTCTTCCACGTCGTCGTAGTTCAGGTCTCTCGGTGCTCGTGCTACGTCGGTCATGCCTTGACGCCGCCCGCGCTCAGGCCCGACTGCCAGTACCGCTGGAGCAGCAGGAACGCGATGACGATCGGCACGATCGTCAGGAACGAACCGGTGATCACCAGGTTGAACACCGGCTGCGCTCCGATGCCGGACGCGTCCGCCAACCACTGGTACAGACCCAGGGTGAGCGGGTACAGGTTCGGGTCGTTGAGCATGATCAGCGGCAGGAAGTAGTTGTTCCACGTGGCGACGATCGCGAACAGCGCCACGGTCACGATGCCGGGCGCCAGGAGGCGCAGCGAGATCGTGAAGAAGGTGCGCCACTCCCCCGCGCCGTCGACCCGCGCCGCCTCCAGGATCTCCGTGGGGACGGCCTCCGCGGAGAACACCCACATGAGGTACAGGCCGAACGGCGACACCAGCGACGGCAGGATGATCGCCCAGATCGTGTTGGTGAGGCCCACCTGGCTGAACAGCAGGAACGTGGGCACGGCCAGCGCCGTACCGGGTACGGCGATCGCTCCGAGGATGGTCGCGAACACCGCGTTGCGGCCCCGGAACCGGTACTTGGCCAGCCCGTAGCCGGCGGCGGTCGCGAGGATCGTGGCGCCTCCGGCGCCCACCACCACGTAGAGCATCGTGTTGGCGAACCAGCGCACGAAGATGCCGTCGTCGTGCGTCACCACCTGCTGCAGGTTCTCGAACAGCGCGAACGGACCCGAGAACCACAGGCCGAACGAGCTGAGCAGCTCGCTCTGCGTCTTGGTGATGCTGAAGAGCATCCAGGTCAGGGGCAGGATCGAGTAGACGATCAGGGCGCCCAGGAGGACGGTCAGCGTGATCGACTTGCGTGGCCTGAGGTACGAGTAGCCCGCCATCACGCGTCCCTCCGGGTTCCACGAAGCTGCACCACGTAGGCGAGGACAGCGGTGATCAGACCCATCACGATCGCGACGGTGGCCGCGTAGCTCACCTGGTTGCCCACGAACGTCAGGTTGTAGGCGTAGATGTTGGGTGTGTAGTACGACGAGATCAGGGCCGGCTGGATCTCCTTGAGGATGTTCGGCTCGTTGAAGAGCTGGAAGCTACCCAGGATCGAGAAGATCGTCGCGATCACCAGTGCCCCGCGGACGGCGGGCAGCTTGATGGACCGCACGATCCGGAACTGGTTGGCGCCGTCGATGGCCGCTGCCTCGTAGATCTCGTTCGGCACCGTCTTCAGCGCCGAGTAGAGGATCAGCATGTTGTAGCCCACGAACTCCCAGGTCACGATGTTGCCGATCGCCGTGAGGATCCATTTCTTCGTGTACGGGTCGACGAGCGCGAACCCCACCAGGTCGTTGAGGCTCGCGGTGAGGCCCAGCCGGTCGTCGTACATGAAGCCCCACATGAGGACCGCTACGACGCCGGGCACCGCGTACGGCAGGAACAGCGCCACGCGGAAGAAGCTCTTGCCGTGCAGCCGTCCGCTGTCGATGGCGAGCGCGGCGATCAGCGCCAGGCTCAGCATGATCGGCACCTGCACCAGCAGGAACAGACCGACGCGACCGGCACCGTCCCAGAGCTTGGGGTCGCTGAAGGCGGTCACGTAGTTGGCGAACCCGGCGAAGGTGGTCCCGCCCATGAGCTGGTTGCGGAACAGGCTCAGGTACATCGAGTAGACCAGCGGAGTGATGATCATCAGCGTGAACACCACGAGGAACGGTGTCACGAAGCTCCAGCCCGCCGCGGAGACGCGGAGGCTCGGTGGGCGGCGGCCTGGCACGGGCGGCACCCCTTTCCCCGGACGTCGTCGTCCGGACTCATCAGGACCTCGGTGTCCTGGGAACACGAGCGGACAACGCTTCCCGAAAATGGGAGTGTGAACGTCAACATCCCCGTGCGCGGTGACTCTGCCACCCCTTCAGAAGGCTGTCAACGCTCCTCACCCCGGGCGCGGGGACGGTCAGCTCGGGAGGCTCGATGCCGCCCGGACGCTCAGCCCAGCGGCACGTTCCCGCCCAGCACCGCCCACGTCATCACGCCGACGTCCTGACCCAGCTCGATCGCGCAGTGCCCCGCGTACGCGAGCCAGACCGACCCGCTGCGGAGCCGCACCCAGCCCAGCAACAGACCGACGAGCCCGGTGCTCAGGATCGCCACGGGTTCGACGACGAACCCGTCGGCGTCGAGCACGAGCCCGTGCCACAGGCCGAACCACAGTGACGTCAGCACGAGCCCCCAGCCGACGTCCGCGCCGAGGAACCGCCAGGGTGTTCCACAGGCCCGGTCGAGCACGGCAAGCATCGCTCCGTGCACGAGCAGCTCCTCGACGAGGTTGGGATGCCCGAGGTCGAACAGGAGGCGTTCCGTGTCCATCGGGTCGGGAGGCGCACCGGCGTCTGCCAGGTTCCACAGGAAGAGGAGGGCGAACCCGGCGAACAGCCCCACCACCACCCAGCCCGCCGGCCGCCAGCCAGGCTTCAGCCGCAGGCCGAGACCCGCTTCCTCACGCGCCCACGGCCAGAGAGCCAGGAACAGCGCGACGAGCCAGAGCAGCTCGACCGTCTTGCCCTGCCAGTTGTACTCGAGCTCGGCGCCGAAGACCCTGGGCAGGCCGTGCGCCCACCGGCTGCACGCGATCAGGACGGCCAGGACCGCCACGACCCGCAGTGCGCCCGGTCGGCGCCACAGCGCCACGGCGAGCAGCGGGCCGACGACCACGACCGTGAGCGCGGAGTCGGCCAGGCCGAACCCGAGCGACCGCAGCACGGCCACCGGGCCGGCGAGCACCCCCACCAGCACCGTGGCCGCGGCCAGGACCAGCAGGACCGGTCCGAGCCAGCGCCAGGTGTCGACGGGACCGATCCGGACGGAGGTGTTCCGCGGCAAGCTCCCGATGACCTGGCTCCTTCTCGTCAGCGGCGTGGGGCGGCAGCGCTCCTGCGCACGACCAGCTCGGGTGCGATCAGCTCCGCGGCGGGCTTGCCGCCGTCGACCGCCGCGAGCAGCAGCGCGACGCTCCGCCGGCCCAGGTCGACGAACGGCTGGCGGACCGTCGTCAGCGGCGGGATGAAGTGGCCGGAGCCGTCGACGTCGTCGAAGCCCACCACCGAGACGTCGTCGGGCACGGAGACGCCGCACTCCCAGAACGCCCGCAGCAGGCCGAGGGCGAGCTGGTCGTTGGCAGCGAAGACCGCCGTGGGGCCGGAGCCGGTCTTGATCCGCTGCGCCAGGTCCAGGCCCACCATGTAGCCCCGGTCCGCGCTCCAGCCGGCGACCACCGGTTCGGGCACCGGCAGGCCGTGCTCGACGAGGACGGCGCGCCATGCCTCCTCGCGCTCGACGGCGTCCAGCCAGTCCGGCGGGCCCGCAACGTGCAGGATCCGCTGGTGCCCCAGCTCGATCAGGTGCTCGACGGCCATCCGTGCACCGGCACGCTGGTCCACCGCGAGGGGGATGGTCGGCACGTCGGGGTGCAGCTCCCGGGCCGCGATGATGACCACCGGCACCGGGGCCCGGAACGACTCCACGGCGTCGGCGACGTCGGTGTGCGGCGCGATGACGACGATGCCCTCGACCGCCTGGTCCATGAAGTGCTCCATGGCGTTGTGCATGGTGGCGGCGTCGTACCGGCGGAGCGTCGCGACACTGACGTACCAGCCCTGCTCGCGTGCGGCCTCCTCGACGGCGATCAGCGTGCTCGACGGGCCGAACAGAGGGGACCCGGTGGTCACGACACCGACGGTGTCCGACCGCGCGGTCACCAGGGCACGCGCCGCGCTGTTGCGGCGGTACCCGAGCTCGGCGATCGCCGCCAGCACCTTCTCCCGGGTCGCCGGGCGCACGCTCCGGTGCCCGTTGAGCACACGGGACACGGTCTGGTGGGATACGCCGGCGAGCGCGGCGACGTCGGCCATGGCCGGCGGCCGCACCGTCGCGGGTCGAGAGATGGTCACGGGAGGATCATCCACCCAGCTCGTGCGCCCGGTCACGCGCCGCGGCCGCCGCGGCCAGGAACGAGGCACGCACACCGCCGTCGTCGAGGGCCCGCAGGGCCGCAGCCGTGGTGCCGCCCGGCGAGGTGACCTTCTCGCGCAGGAGCACCGGGTGCTCCCCCGACTCGTCCATGAGGCGCGACGCGCCGAGCAGGGTCTGGACCGCGAGGCGGCGTGCCACGTCACGTGTCAGGCCGAGCAGGACCCCCGCCTCGGCCAGAGCGTCGGCGACGTAGAAGACGTACGCGGGGCCGGAGCCCGAGATCGCCGAGACGGCGTTCAGGTCCTTCTCCGCGGCGCGCACCACGGCGCCCGTGCCCGCGAGCAGGTGCTCGACCGCCTCCAGATGGGCGTCCGTGGCGGCCGCACCCGGCGCGATCGCCGTGATGCCGGCGCCGATCGCGGCGGGCGTGTTGGGCACCGTCCGGACGACGGCCGTACCTGCGGGCAGCCGCTGCTCGTAGAACGAGGTCGGATGGCCGGCCGCTACCGTCACCACCACGGCGCCCGGCTCGATCCCGGGCGCTATCTCGTCGAGCAGGGCACCGACGTCCTTGGGCTTCACCCCCACGAGGACCAGGCCCGCACCGCGGACCGCCGCCACGTTGTCGCTGGTGGTGGCCACCTGGTAGGCCTCGCGGAGGTGCTGGGCCTTGGCCTCGGTCCGCACGGTGGCCACGACGTCGGACGCCCGCCAGCCCGCTGAGAGCGCGCCCGCGAGCACCGCCTCGCCCATGTTCCCGGCCCCGAGCACTGCAAGTCGCTGGTTCACGGTGCCATTCTCTCCCGTGAGCTCACAGGGGGAACGCCGCGTAGAAGTCCTCCATCGTGTCGGCCGGGCCGGTCGCCCGCATCACCGCGGTCCCGTTCTGCCAGACGACGACGGCCTTGCCGCCCTTGGCGGGGACTATCGCGTACTGCCCCACCACCTTCTTGCCGACCTTCACGTCGCCCTCGCGATCCGCCTCGCCGGCGGAGCTGGTCCAGGCCGCGGCCGCGGTGGCTGCCTCGTCGGACGTCGCCCACTGGCCGGCCAGGAGCGTCACCTCACCGGAACCGCCGTCGGAGTACTCGGCGTTCCACGCCTCCAGCGCACCGTCGCCCTGGGGCTCCTTGGCCTCGGCGAGCGAGCCGAGCGCGAACTGCAGCACCGAGGACGGGAGGGCCTTCTGAAAGGCGGTCTCGTCACCGGCACGCTCCATCGCCTTGACCGTGGGCGTCGGCACCGGGGCGGTGACCGTCACCGTGGGGGCGGGCTGCGGGGTCGCCTCGCTGCGCCAGAAGCCCGGCCAGACGAAGCCGGTCACGAGCACCAGGGCGAGCACGATGACGAGCAGGCCGACGAACACCGCGAGCCGTCGCCGGCGGTACACGGCGGGCGATGCCTTGTTCGCTGCTACCGACGCGGTCGCGCCGGTGCGCGGTGAGTTCACGCGCTGGTCGGTCATGTCCTGGCTCCCCCGTGCTCTGTCCACCGGATGCGTCACGGTGGCTCGCTCAAGACCTTATGTCGGAGCACTGACATTCGACGGGAGGCACGCCCGGTGCTGGACAAGCGTCCGACCCGTTCGGGCGGTCGCCTGGGAGACCGCGAGCAGCACCGCGAACGCCGCCGCCGAGATCGCGCACACGGCGAGGAGACCCCCCGCGTAGGCCGTCAGCCCGCCGGCCCACGGCAGCACCGCCCAGGCATGCCCCTCGCTCGCGGCGGCGGCCAGGACGGAGAGCACCGCCGCCGGCACGGCCACCACCCCGAGCGACACCCCGACCGGTCGTGTCCCGACGTCGCCGCGCCCAGCCGGGCCGACGTCGTCCGGGCCTGCCCACCCGGCCGGGGCGAGGGCGCAGACCAGTGCCGTCCACGACACGACGACGAGCACCGCCGCGACGACGTCGGAGGGGCGGTGCCAGCGGTCCGCGACCGTCGCGAGGCCCATGGCGCAGGTCGCGGCGGCGCCCGCGAGCGCCGTCGCCGGCCGCCGGCTCCGCGGGGTGACGAGGAGGAGCGCCGCCCAGGCCGCAGCCACCACCGTGACGTGGCCGCTCGGGAGGGTGTTGATGTCCCGGTTCCACTCGCCGACCAGGCCCGTGCGGTGGAACACCCCGTCCTTGATCACCTGGGTGGTCAGGTTCGATCCCAGGATCACGGCGGCGGCCAGGGCCGCGGCCGCCCGTCTCCGGCGCAGCAGCCCGATCCCGCACACTGCCAGGAACCCAGCGGCGAGCCAGGGCGGCGAGCCGAGGAGCAGCACCGGCTCGACCAGGTGGTTCACGACGTCCTGGAACCGGTCGGCCGTCTCGAAGACACGTTCCTCGACGCGCTGTCCGGGCCATGTCGTGACCATCGCCCACCAGACGAGCCAGGTGCCCAGCGCTGCCGCGAGGGCGACGGTCAGGCCGGCGAGGCGCGCCGTCGAGGTGCGCGGACGGGACCTTCGCGGACGGGGCCCAGGGGTCGAGCGGTCGGGGCCGGGGCGCGATCCGTCGTGGCGCGCCGAGCGCCCTGCGGAAGCCGGCATGGTCGCAAAATACCTGGTCCGGGATGCGCGGGCGGACCGCAGCGGGACCCGGTGCGGGTGATCTTCGGGTCCGTGTCGGTGGCGGCACGTACGGTGGCGCTCGTGACCTCATCGACCTCCAAGCGGGCCCGGCCCGCATACCGCTGTGCCGAGTGCGGCTGGACCACCGTCAAGTGGGTCGGCCGCTGTGGGGAGTGCCAGGCGTGGGGCACGGTGAGCGAGGACGGGCCGACGGCTTCCGGGCCACGTACGGCGACCGTGTCGCCGGCGCGTGAGCCCGCACGGCCCATCGCCGACATCGACGTCGAGTCGGCACGCGCCAACCCGACCGGTGTGGGCGAGTTCGACCGGGTGCTCGGCGGCGGGCTGGTCCCGGGCGCGGTGATCCTGCTCGCCGGTGAGCCGGGCGTGGGCAAGTCGACCCTGCTGCTCGCTGTCGCGAGCAACGTGGCCGACGGCGCCCTGGGGCCCGACGGGTTCGAGTCGCCCCGCACCGTGCTCTACGTGACGGGCGAGGAGTCCGCCGGCCAGGTCCGGCTGCGGGCCGAGCGCATCGGGGCGCTGTCGCCGACCCTGCTGCTCGCCGCGGAGACCGACCTCGGGACGGTGCTCGGCCACCTGGAGGTGACCCAGCCGGACATGCTGATCGTGGACTCGGTGCAGACCGTCGCGTCCGGTCAGGTGGACGGCGCCCCGGGCGGCGTCTCGCAGGTGCGGGAGGTCGCGGCCGCGCTGATCGCCGTCGCCAAGGAGCGGCAGATCCCCACGATCCTCGTGGGTCACGTCACCAAGGACGGCTCCGTCGCCGGCCCGCGCACGCTGGAGCACCTGGTCGACGTGGTGTGCCAGTTCGAGGGTGACCGGCACTCGCGTCTGCGCATGATCCGCGCGGTCAAGAACCGGTACGGCCCCACGGACGAGGTGGGCTGCTTCGACCTGTCCGAGAACGGGATCATCGGGCTGCCGGACCCGTCCGGCCTGTTCCTGTCGCACGCCGGCGCGGGGGTCGCCGGGTCGTGCATCACGGTCACGCTGGAGGGGCGGCGTCCGCTCGCCGTCGAGGTGCAGGGGCTCGTGGCGCCGAGCCCGCTGAACAACCCGCGCCGCGCCACCAGCGGTGTCGACTCCAGCAGGCTCGCCATGATCCTCGCCGTGCTGCAGCGGCACGGCGGCCTGCGCCTCGCCGACCAGGACGTCTACGCCTCGACCGTGGGCGGCGCCCGGATCACCGAGCCGGCCTCGGATCTCGCGGCCGCCCTCGCGCTCGTGTCCGCACGCGGCGGCCGGCCGCTCCCCGGAGCCACCGTGGCCATCGGCGAGGTGGGCCTGGCCGGAGACATCCGTCCTGTGGCGGGCCTGGACCGCCGCCTGGGCGAGGCCGCACGCCTGGGCTTCGAGCACGCCGTGGTGCCGCACGGGACGGGCGTCAAGGCGCCCGAGGGGCTGCGGCTGGTGGAGGCCGCGCACATCCGGGACGCCGTCGAATGGGCCCAGTCCGCGGGCGGCAGACCGCTCCGTGCGGTGGACGACGAATGACCGCTTCGTGAAACGAACTGCTTGTGACCCAGCGCACAGCGTAGGATTTCTTCGTGGCCACGACCTCCTCGCACCCTGACGAGCTGCTCCGGGAGACCCTGGCCGCTGTCGCGCCCGGGACCGAACTCCGCGACGGACTCGAGCGCATCCTCCGCGGCCGTACCGGCGCGCTCATCGTGCTCGGCCTCGACCCGATCGTCGAACAGATCTGCTCGGGTGGGTTCTCGCTCGACGTCGACTTCTCCGCCACGCGCCTGCGCGAGCTGTCCAAGATGGACGGTGCCGTCGTGCTCGACCGGGCTGCCACCCGCATCCGGAAGGCAGCGGTGCAGCTGCTGCCCGACCCGACCATCGAGACCACCGAGTCCGGCACCCGGCACCGCACGGCCGAGCGGGTCGCCAAGCAGACCGGGTTCCCCATCATCTCCGTGAGCCAGTCCATGCGGATCGTCGCTCTCTACGTGGGCGGGCAGCGGCACGTGCTGGAGGACTCGGACACGATCCTCGGTCGCGCCAACCAGGCCCTCGCAACGCTCGAGCGGTACCGCGCCCGCCTCGA
Organism: Promicromonospora iranensis; assembly: GCF_028994805.1. GTDB lineage: Bacteria > Actinomycetota > Actinomycetes > Actinomycetales > Cellulomonadaceae > Promicromonospora > Promicromonospora iranensis. The sequence goes on from NZ_JAJQQP010000001.1 coordinate 45,168, forward strand.
CGAGGTGTCGGGCACGCTGTCCGCGCTGGAGATCGAGGACCTGGTCACGGTGCGCGACGTGTGCTCGGTGGTGCAGCGCCTCGAGATGGTCGGCCGCATCTCCGACGAGATCGCCGGCTACGTGATCGAGCTCGGGGTCGACGGTCGCCTGCTCGCGCTGCAGCTCGACGAGCTGATCGGCGACGTCGGCTCGGACCGCGAGTTCGTGATCCGCGACTACGTGCTGGGCCGCAAGGACCGCACGCTCGCCGACGTCCAGGCCGAGCTCTCCGCGCTCACGTCGCAGGAGCTGCTCGACATGAGCCAGATCGGCCGGATCCTGGACCTGCCCGGCGGTGGCGATGCGCTCGACGCGGCCGTCGCGCCGCACGGCTACCGGCTCCTGTCCAAGGTGCCGCGCCTGCCGAACACCACCATCGAGCAGCTCGTGGGCCACTTCAGCAGCCTGCAGAAGCTCCTCGCCGCGAGCGTGGACGACCTCATGTCGGTCGACGGTGTCGGTGAGCAGCGCGCCCGGACCATCCGCGAGGGCCTGTCCCGCCTGGCGGAGTCCAGCATCCTCGAGCGGTACGTCTGACTCGGCGGTGCGGCTGACGTAGCGGTACGTCAGCCGCCACCCGCCGGACACTCGGCTCGCCCGGGCGATCCGCCGCCTCCCGCACGGCACCGCACCCGTTCAGGGCTTCGTGCTCCCGTCGTCCGAGGCGTCAGCCGGCTCGTCGGCCGAGGCGTCGTCCGAACCGCCGTCCGAGGCGCTCGGGTCGGCGGACGGGCTCGCGGACGGATCCTTGCCCGGGCCTTCGGACGATTCACCCGACGGGCTGCCCGACGGCGACGGCGAACCGCTCGGCTCCGGCACCGTGTAGGTCAGCCGCACCACGTCGCTGGCCACGCCCTCGACGTCCGCGAGCGTGACCTGTGCCGTGTACTCGCCGGCGGAGAGCCTGGGCTGGTCCGGTTCGCAGCCGGGCACCGACCGCGAGTCCGACCAGGTCGCCTTCGTGACGTCGACGTCACCGGACCCGAGGAGGAGCAGCCGCTCCTCGTCCTCGTCCTCGTCGACGCAGTCCGCCGACGACCACGCCCGTTCCGCCCCCGGCTCGCCCACCTCGCCCTCGTACACGGTCACGGCGAGGCTGCGCCGGGGAGCGTCGACGAGGCACTGCACGTCACCCTCGTTCCGCAGCGAGACAGTGAACCCGACAGGCACGCCGGGTGTCACGGAGACACGGTCCGCAGCAAGAGCGAGGTCGAGGTCCTCGGGCGCGCACGGCGACGCGGCGGCGTTCGGGTCGACGGGAACCGGTGGCTCCACCTTGGCCGACGCGATCGGCGGGTCGGCCCGGGGCCACGTCACAGCCACTCCCACGCCGCTGACGGCCAGGACGGTCAGCACCGCGATCGCGCGCCCGAACCGACGTGGGCGCCTGGCGACGGGCGTCTCCTGCTCGTCCCGCGCGTGGGGCCGCTCGCCTCTCTCCGGCGCACTGACCACCTGCTGAACCCCCTGCTGAACTCCGGACATGGTCTGACGTGCGGTGACACCCCGCACCACCAAAATACGACGCCGTGCAGCACCACGGTGGCAGCCGCGCCGCCGAGTCGGTCACGTGTCCTAGTTCACGGGTCGTGCGTGGTCCGGCAGGTCGCGTGCGCCGCCTCGTCCGCGCCGGCTACGGCAGAGCCGCGTCGGTGCGGCAGGATGGGTCCCCGTGACAGCAGGGGAAGCGATCCGACGCGCCGAGGTACGCACCGGCGTGGTGCGGTGGTTCGACGGCGCCGCGCGCGACCTGCCCTGGCGCGCACCCGACCGGACGCCGTGGGGGGTGCTCGTCAGCGAGGTCATGCTGCAGCAGACCCCCGTCGTACGCGTGGAGCCGGCCTGGCACGCCTGGCTGGAGCAGTGGCCCACGCCTGCCGATCTCGCGCAGGCACCCACGGCGGACGTGCTGCGCGCCTGGGGCCGGCTCGGGTACCCGCGCCGCGCGCTGCGGCTGCAGGAGTGCGCCAGGGCGATCGTCGACCGGCACGACGGCGTCGTGCCGCGCACCGAGGAGGAGCTGCGCGCCCTGCCCGGCGTCGGCGAGTACACGGCCGCCGCGGTGCTGGCGTTCGCCTACGGGAAGCGGTCGGTGGTGGTCGACACCAACGTGCGCCGGGTGCTGGCGCGGGCCGTCGGCGGGACGGCGCTCCCTGCGCCGTCGTACACGGCGGCCGAACGTGCCCTGGCGACCGCTCTCGCCCCGGCCGGCGACAGCGAGGCCGCACGCTGGGCCGCCGCGTCGATGGAGCTGGGCGCGCTGGTCTGCACCGCGAAGGCGCCGAAGTGCGGCGCCTGCCCGGTCGCCGGGCTGTGCGCGTGGCGGCGGGCCGGCTCGCCGCCGGACGCCCACGCCGACCGTCGCCGCACCCAGGCCTGGGCGGGCACCGACCGGCAGGCGCGCGGCCGGGTCATGGCGGAGCTCCGGCAGGCGACCGAGCCCGTGGACCGCGCCCTGTTCGCGAGCCTGTGGCACGACCCACAGCAGCTCGACCGCGCCATCGCCGGCCTGGTCGAGGACGGCCTGGCCGAGCAGGACGAAGCGAACCGCCTCCACCTGCCGAAGTAGTCACCTGGTGACGACCTCGGCCGGGAAGGGTGGCGGGTGGGGGTCAGAGCTCTAGGAGCATGCGGGAGTTGCCGAGGGTGTTGGGCTTCACCCGCGCCAGGTCGAGGAACTCGGCCACGCCCTCGTCGTAGGAGCGCAGCAGCTCCGCGTACACCTCGGGCGTCACGGGCGTGCCATCGATCTCCCGGAACCCGTGCGCGGCGAAGAAGTCGACCTCGAAGGTCAGGCAGAAGACGCGCCGCAGGCCGAGCGCGCGGGCCCGTTCGATCAGCGCCTCCAGCAGGGCGTGCCCCACCCTGCGGCCGCGCCAGTCGTGGTGCACGGCCAGGGTGCGCACCTCGGCGAGGTCGTCCCACATCACGTGGAGCGCCCCGCAGCCGATGGCGGTGTCGTCCGCCGCGCCGGCCGGGTCGGTCGCCACCAGGAACTCCTGGACCGCCTCGAAGTACCCCACCATCTCGTACGGCCGGAGGATGCGCTCCTGGCTGAGCGGCTCGACGAGGTCGCGGATGGTGCGCACGTCGGAGGGGAGGGCGGGGCGGATCACGGGCGCCGGCCGCGCCTCGGGTGTCGTCACGCCGACACACTACGGCCGGGCCCGGAACCACGCCCGGAGCGCACACCGGACGGGCATACCAGGCACGGACTCCAGCCGGGCAGAGCAGACGAATCGAGGGGCGAATCGGAATGTGAGCAAGAGAACCTCCCAACACACCCCGGCCAACAGGGCAAAGGTCTTGCCAAGTGACGGAATGCGTGGTGAGTTTGGCGCATGGCATCCACTCGCCTGACCGCAGACGCGAGGACGCAAGCACTGGCTGCTCTCGAAGCCAGTGTCAGCCCCTCGGCCGAGCTCGACGTACTGGTGATCGGGGGCGGCGTCACCGGCGCCGGCATAGCGCTGGACGCGGTCACGCGCGGGTTGTCCACCGCCGTGGTCGAGGCGCAGGACTGGGCACAAGGGACCTCCAGCCGCAGCAGCAAGCTGGTCCACGGCGGACTCCGCTACCTGCAGATGCTCGACTTCGAGCTGGTCCACGAGGCCCTCACCGAACGGGACCTGCTGCTACGGGACCTCGCACCGCACCTGGTGCGACCGGTCCCGTTCTTGTATCCGCTGGAGCACCGGGTCTGGGAGCGCGCCTACGTGGGCGCGGGCATCGCCATGTACGACGTGCTCGCGACGCTCACGCCGGGCCGCCGCCCCATGCCGTTCCACCGGCACCTGAGCAAGAACCAGATGGAGGCCAAGTTCCCCGACCTGGCGCACGACGCCGCCGTCGGCGCGGTCCAGTACTGGGACGCGTCGGTCGACGACGCCCGCCTGGTCGCGACCCTGATCCGCACCGCGGCGAGCTACGGGGCGCACACCGCGAGCCGCACCCAGGTGGTGGACCTGACGCAGGGCGCGACGGGTGCGGTGAACGGCGCGGTGGTCGTCGACCTGGAGACCGGCAAGGAGATCACCGTCCGGGCCCGCTCGGTCATCAACGCGACCGGCGTGTGGACCGAGGACACCGAGGCACTGGCCGGTTCCGAGGGCGGGCTGCGGGTGCTCGCCAGCAAGGGCGTGCACCTCGTCGTCCCGCGGGAACGCATCCGCGGCCACGCCGGGCTGATCCTCCAGACCGAGAAGTCCGTGCTGTTCGTCATCCCGTGGAGCAGGTACTGGATCATCGGGACGACCGACACCCCGTGGAACCTCGACCCGACCCATCCCGTCGCCACGAGCACCGACATCGACTACGTGCTCGATCACGCCAACGCCGTCCTGGCACATCCCCTGACGAGGGAAGACGTCATCGGCACCTACGCGGGCCTGCGCCCGCTGCTCCAGCCCGGCACCAAGGCGGGCACGAGCAGCGCGAAGGTCAGCCGGGAGCACACCGTGGCCTCGCCGACGCCGGGCCTCACCGTGATCGCGGGCGGCAAGCTGACGACGTACCGGGTCATGGCCAAGGACGCCGTCGACTTCGCGATCGGGCAGCGCTCGGCCGCCCTGCCCTCCATCACGCACCAGATCCCGCTCACGGGCGCGGTCGGGCTACGGGCGGTGCAGCGCCAGGCACGCACGTGGGGCAAGCGGTTCGGCTGGACTCCCCCGATGCTGGACCACCTGCTGCACCGGTACGGTGCCAACCTCGCCGAGATCGTCGAGCTGTGCGACGCCGATCCCACGCTCGCCCAGCCGCTCGAGCACGCCCCCGCCTACCTCCGCGCCGAGGTGCACTACGCCGTCAGCCACGAGGGCGCCCTCCACCTGGAGGACGTGCTGGCCCACCGCACACGACTCGTCTACGAGGTCGCGGACAGAGGCACGGAGACGGCGGAGGAGGTCGCGTCCGTCGTCGGGCCGCTGCTCGGCTGGGACGCTGCCGACACGGAGCGCGAGGTCCGCGCCTGGCAGGCGCGGATCGAGGCCGAACGCCATGCCGAGGAATCACCCGACGACGAGGCCGCCGAGCGGGCGCGCCTGACCACGCCCGACGTCGCGGCCATGCAGCCGCTCCGCAGCTGAGGAACCCGAGATAACGACTACGACGAGACCACCGGCGGGCTGCCCCAGCGGAGCCGCCGGGTACACCCCCGTACGCCGACAGAGTGGTCGACAGAAAGCGAGTCAGTGATGAACGCATTCACGGACATCATGGTGCCGGAGTTCCTGGGCACGATGATCCTGATCCTCGGCGGAGCCGGCGTCGTGGCGAACGTCATCCTTCCCAGGACCAAGGGTTTCGGCGGCGGCTGGCTGCTCATCAACTTCGGCTGGGGCCTCGCGGTCTTCGCCGGTGTGTTCGTCGCGTTCAGCTCCGGCGGGCACATCAACCCCGCGGTGACGCTCGGCATCCTGGCCAGCGGGGCCGAGGAGTTCGCCGAGGGCGTCCCGGCCAACTTCGTCAACATGCTCCTCTACTGGGTAGCGCAGCTGGCCGGTGCCTTCGTGGGCGCCGTCCTCGCGTACCTGGCGCACAAGCAGCACTTCGACCAGGAGGCGGAGCCGGCCGTCAAGCTCGGCGTCTTCTCCACCGGCCCGGAGATCCGTTCGTACACGTGGAACCTCGTCACCGAGGTCATCGCCACGTTCATGCTGGTCTTCGTGGTCCTGTCGTTCGCCAACTGGCCGGGCGACCTGGGCCCGCTGGCCGCGGCCCTCCTCGTTGTCGGTATCGGCGCGAGCCTCGGTGGCCCCACGGGGTACGCCATCAACCCGGCGCGTGACTTCGGTCCGCGCATCGCGCACTTCGTCCTGCCCATCCCGGGCAAGGGGTCCAGCGACTGGGCGTACTCGTGGGTGCCGGTGGTCGGGCCGCTGGTGGGCGGCGCGCTGGGTGGTCTTCTGGCCGCGGCCGTCGCCTGAGCCCGAGGCTCCGGCGACCACACAAGCACAGTGACACAGACAAGGGAGTCAACACCGATGGCTGACTACGTACTCGCGATCGACCAGGGCACCACGAGCACCAGGGCGATCGTCTTCGACCACGCCGGGACCATCGTGTCCACCGGCCAGCTCGAGCACGACCAGATCTTCCCGAAGGCCGGCTGGGTGGAGCACAAGCCCGACCAGATCTGGGACAACACCCGCCAGGTCGTCGGGCTCGCGCTGACCAGGGCGAACCTCAACCACAGCGACCTCGCCGCGGTCGGCATCACCAACCAGCGCGAGACCACCGTCGTCTGGGACAAGACGACGGGCAAGCCGGTCTACAACGCCATCGTCTGGCAGGACACCCGCACGCAGGCCATCGTCGACGAGCTGGGCGGGTCCGAGGGCGCGGACAAGTACAAGTCGATCGTCGGTCTGCCGCTCGCCACCTACTTCTCCGGCCCCAAGGTGAAGTGGATCCTCGACAACGTCGAGGGTGCGCGCGAGGCGGCCGAGCGCGGCGACCTGCTGTTCGGCAACACGGACGCCTGGGTCCTGTGGAACATGACGGGCGGCCCCGACGGCGGCGTGCACGTCACCGACGTGACCAACGCGTCGCGCACCATGCTCATGGACCTGGACACGCTGTCCTGGCGCGAGGACATCGCGGCGGACATGGGCATCCCGCTCTCGATGCTGCCCGAGATCCGCTCCTCGTCCGAGGTGTACGGCAAGGGCCGCCCGCGCGGGATGGTGCCCGGCGTGCCGATCGCCGGCATCCTCGGCGACCAGCAGGCAGCCACGTTCGGGCAGGCGTGCTTCGAGGTCGGCACCGCGAAGAACACCTACGGCACCGGCAACTTCATGCTGCTCAACACGGGCACCGAGAAGGTACCGTCCGAGAACGGCCTGCTCACCACCGTCTGCTACAAGATCGGTGAAGCAGCTCCGATCTATGCGCTCGAGGGCTCCATCGCCGTCACGGGATCACTGGTCCAGTGGCTCCGCGACAACCTGGGCCTGTTCCACGACGCGCCCGACGTCGAGTGGCTCGCCCGCAAGGTCGACGACAACGGCGGCGCCTACTTCGTGCCGGCGTTCTCCGGCCTGTTCGCGCCGTACTGGCGGCCCGACGCCCGCGGCGCGCTCGTCGGCCTCACCCGGTACGTCAACCGGAACCACATCGCGCGGGCCGCGCTGGAGGCCACGGCGTTCCAGACCCGCGAGGTCATGGACGCCATGAACGCCGACTCCGGCGTGGACCTCACCGAGCTCAAGGTCGACGGCGGCATGGTCGCCAACGAACTGCTCATGCAGTTCCAGGCCGACCAGCTCGGGGTCCCCGTCATCCGGCCCGTCGTCGCCGAGACCACCGCGCTGGGTGCGGCGTACGCGGCGGGCATCGCCGTCGGCTTCTGGAACGGCGAGGCGGACGTCACCGCGAACTGGGCCGAGGACCGGCGGTGGGAGCCCTCGATGGAGGAGGGCGAGCGCGACCGCCAGTACCGGAGCTGGAAGAAGGCAGTGACGAAGACGTTCGACTGGGTGGACTCGGACGTGTCGTAGTTCTTCTGGACCGGCTCTTCTGGGCCGGGTCCGCGGAGGGCGAGGAAGGCCTTGTCCGGCAGCGTTCACGCGCCCCAGGGGGCGCTCCACTTCGGGAACGTCCTACTGCCGGACAAGGCCTTCCTCGCCCTCCGCTCGTCTGTCGCGTCGCCTTTGCTCGTGGGGCGTCTCCACCAGTTCTTGGGGTGGGGTTGGCTGGGCGGTTGGCGGGCGTGGGTTGGCGGCGGGACCGCGGGGGTCAGGGGGTCAGGAAGCGGCGGGCCGTGTCGATCAGGGTCGCCTTCTCCTCCTGGGCCGTGAAGTCCTCCTCGGTCGCGATGCGGCCGAGGAAGCCGTCGGTCAGCAGGTAGAGCCACGAGGTGATCCGGGCCGGGGTGAGGTCGGTCCTGATCTCGCCCGATCGCTGGCCCCTCCGCACCCAGGGCAGGAGCACGTCACGCTGCGCCCGGGTGTCCTCGTCGAGGGCCGCGGCGACCTCGGGCAGGTGCATGACGCCGGCCACCGCTTGGACGAAGCCGGGCATCCGGGGCTCAGCCGCTTCGTCGGCGCCGTTCGCCACCATGTCGAGCAGGACGCCGAGGGCGTCCGTGCGCCCCGCGTACCGCTCCGCCTGCTCGCGCGTCTCGTCCGTGCCGAGTCGCAGGATCGCGAGCAGCAGCTCCAGCTTGGTCGGGAAGTAGTGGAAGAACGTGCCCGACCCGATGCGCGCCCGCCGGCAGATCTCGGCCGTCGTGGCGCCGTCGTACCCACGCTCGGCGAAGACGGTGAGGGCGGCGTCGATGATGACGAGCCGGCGCGCCTCGTGGCGCGCAGGGTCAACGGTCCGTGCCACGCGAGCCTTCACCGGCCGACGTCGTCCGGCGCACCTGGATCCGGTCGTCCCGGACACGTGCCACCAGTCCGAGCGCGGCCAGGTCCTCGTCGGCCTTGCGGGAGGCGGCGACGTCCTTGCGCTCCTCGAGCCGACGGCGGAGCGCCTCGTGCTCGGCGGCGGTGAAGCCCGGGCGGCCGTCGAGCCAGCGCTCGAACTGCTCCTCGTAGGGATCCGTGTCCCGCCACGGCCAGCGGTGCTGCTCCAGGGCGCCCTTGACCTCGGCCCCGGACAGGGAGTCGGCGTCGAGCCGGGTACGGAGGCTACCGTCCGGCCGCAGGAGCATCAGCTCGTCGCCGTCCCGGAACACGACACCGACGTCGGATCGCTCGATCCACACCTCGCGCTCCTCCTGCCGATGCTCGAGGTGGTCGTCCGCGACGGTGAGGGCGGGCGCCTCGCCCACGATCGTGAAGGCGATGAACGCGCCGCCGAGGAACCCGAGCCCGCCCAGGATGCCGAGGGTCCAGGCCGGCGGCAACGTCTCGACCAGCTGGAGCAGCCCGGGCACGGGCAGCGGTGACGCCTCGATCAGACCGGCCAGGCCGCTGGCCAGCGGGGCGGCGAACCAGCCGAGCACGAGGCCGATCGCGAGCACGCCCAGACCGAACACGACGGGTAGCGCCGGGGGCTGCCGCACCTCAGTTGTCGTCATGCGTCAATTATTAGAGCGGTGACTCTACTAATGCAACGAGTTTCGCTCCGAATCGACCAGCTGAGCGACCATCCGGGGCACGCGGTTCTCCAGCGCTCGCCACACGAGCTCGTCGTCCACACCGTCGTACACATGGGCGATCAGGTTCCGCATGCCTTTGAGCGCCGGCCAGCCGACATCGGGGTGCCGCTCCTTGAACCACTCCGGGAGGCGTTCGGCGACCGTCGCGATGTTCAGGACGATGTGCTCACCGAAGCCCCTGCTCCGCTCCCCGTCGAACGTCCGCGCCATATAGGCCTCCCGCCCTTCGGAGACCAGCTGACGCGCTTGCTCGCCGAACCGGGACAGGTCCGCGAGGTATCTGGCGACCTTCTCCCGGTCGGCGGCGCCCTCACCGGCAACGGGCGTGGCAACGCCGCCCGTCACAACGGCACCGCTTCGGCCACCGCCCGCGCGACGGTGGGTCCCTGCGCGTCGTCCGGAACCACGTCCACGTGCACGCCGAGCGTTTCCTCAAGCGCCTCCATGAGCATCACCTTGTCGAAGATGTCGAAGTCTGGAGGCGTCGTGACCAGCAGGTCGACATCTGACTCCTCCGTGTCCTCGCCGCGGGCCACGGAACCGAAGACGCGCGGGTTCGTGACCTGGTAGCGGCCGAGCACTTCCCGGACCTGCTCGAGCGCGCTCTCCAGCAGGATCGAAGGCCGCACCCGGAGAGCAGCGTCGAGTCGAGCACGCGTCTCCAGCGCAGGGCTGCGGATGCCTTTCTCGATCGCGGCTATCGCCGGCTGCGAGGTTCCGGATCTCGCCGCCAGCTCGCGCTGTGTCAGCCCGGCACGCAAGCGCCGGGCACGCAGATCCCTCCCGTAGCCGCCCATGACGACAAGTATATCGACCTGTGATCAGCGCACCCCGGGCAGCGCCGTCCGGCGCCATAGCCTTCAACAAGGACACTTCTTGCTGAAGGCTTGGCGAGCACCGATAGCGTGAGCCCGTGCCCATCAGCTACACTCTTCCCGGCGTCCACATCACCGACCACTCCGTCGACGTCCCCCTGGACTGGTCCCAGCCCGACGGCTCTCCCACCCTCTCCGTGTTCGCCCGCGAGCTCGTGGATCCTGCCCGTCGCACCGAGGACCTGCCGCTCCTGGTGTTCCTGCAGGGCGGCCCCGGCGGCAAGGGCCCGCGACCGACCGGTCCGGACGGCTGGGTCGGCACCGCGCTCAAGCGCTTCCGCGTGGTGCTGCTGGACCAGCGTGGCACCGGGCGCTCCACCGCGGTCCGGGCGGCCTCGCTCCGTGCGATCGGCACCGCGGAGGAGCAGGCGGAGTACCTCAGCCACTTCCGCGCGGACAACATCGTGCGCGACGCCGAGCACGTCCGGAAGACACTGTTCGGCGGTCGCCGCTGGACCTCCCTGGGCCAGTCGTACGGCGGGTTCATCACGATGACGTACCTGTCGTTCGCGCCCGAGGGCCTGAACGCGAGCCTGGTCACCGGCGGCCTGCCCGGCCTCACGGCGTCGGCCCGCGAGGTCTACGAGCGCACCCAGCCGCGCGTGGTCGCCAAGAACGAGCGGTTCCGTGGGCGCTACCCGCACGCGGTCAAGACGCTCGGCCGCATCGCCGACCGCCTCTCCACCGGCGCCGTGACCGCGCCCGACGGCGACACGCTCACCACTCGCCGGTTCCAGACGCTCGGCATGGACTTCGGCATGCAGCCCGGGTTCGAACGGGTGCACTGGGCCGTCGACGAGGCGTTCGACTCCCCGCACGGCGGAGCGCTGAGCGACACGTTCCTCGCCACCGTCGCGGCCGAGACGTCGTTCGCGACCAACCCGCTGTACGCGGTGCTGCACGAGTCGATCTACGCCCAGTCCCACACCGGCCCGACCGCGTGGGCCGCCCAGTCCGTGCGCGACGCCGATCCGGCCTTCGCCGAGGACGCCCGCCCGCTGCTGATGACCGGCGAGATGATCTACCCCTGGATGTTCGCCGAGATCAACGCCCTACGCCCGTTCGAGGCGGCCGCGCACGCCCTCGCGGAACGGCAGCACTGGCGCGACCTGTACGACCTGCGCCGCCTTGCCGAGAACGAGGTGCCCGTGGAGGCCGCGGTGTACTTCGACGACATGTTCGTGGACTCGGCCCTCTCGCTCGAGACCGCGGCGCACGTGGGCAGCGTCGAACCCTGGGTCACCAACGAGTTCGAGCACGACGGCCTGCGCCTGGGCGACGTGCTGTCACGGCTGCTGGACCGCCTGGACGCCCGGGGCGGCCCGCTCCGCTGAGCAGACGCCGCCCGCCGACACCGGATCCAACCCGAACAAGGGAAGCCATGACCAACGACCCGACCCCAGAGGGTGTCGACACCAAGACCTCGGCGAGCGACCGGAGCACCCCGGTCACCGTCATCACCAGCATCGCCCTCGCCATCCTGGTGGCAGGGTCGCTCATCGACCACTTCGCGGGAGTCGACGGTGCCTACCTGGTCTCGCGCGTCGTCGCCGCGCCGGTCCTCGTCGTCGCGCTCGTCATCGGCATCCGGCGACGCACGGGGCGCGCACTGATCTGGCCGGCGATCCTGCTGGCGGTCGCCGTGGCAGCCTCCGTCTCCGAACTGAGCTGAACCCACCGGCCCTCGCGGACGGCGCTCCTACGCTCGGCCTCGTCGACGGCGGTCAGCCGCGCAGGGCCGGGATCGACGCGACGACGTAGCCGGTCACGTCGAGGATGTCGCCCGTCGACAGCGCCGGCTTGCCCGCCGGGACGCAGAGGGTGACCTGGAACCCGTCGGTCTGCACGCGCGCGGCGGTGAAGCCCTGACCGGTGCGGCTGACCGTGCGTTGCTCGATCGCGAGCACCACCCCGGTCAGGTGTGCCACGGCATCGGTCGAGAGGGCGTACGCCCCGGTGGGCTCGAAGACGAGCTCCGGCACGTGGGTGTCGGCGCGGCCGAGCACCTGGACCGAGTTGCCCAGCACGACGATGGACACCGGGCCCTCGACGGGTGGCGCGGCCGAGCCGAGCAGGGCGAGCTCCTCGAGCTGGCAGGCGATCTCGGTGATGACCTCGTCGTCCTGGTTCACGAGCTCGGCGAGCACCAGCCCGCCGTCGACGGCCTGCGGCTCGGAGATGATGGCGCCGGGCGCCGCGTAGAACGTGGGCGTCACCACTCGGACCAGGTCGCCCTCGGTGGTGATGATCAGGCGGGCACCGGACACGTCGGTCCAGATGTGGACCCCGACCTCGCCGTCCTTGGCGATGGTCTCCGCCTCGGAGCGGGCCGCCGCCACCATGTCGCGGAAGTCGCTACGTCGCCAGCCGTCCAGTCCGATGCAAGCCAGATTCGATGCCACGGTTGCCTACGCTAACCCGGCGGCCGCCCGGAACGCGCGATACACCGTGAAACCGTCATTCGGGCGCGTGCTTGTCCAGGAACGCGTACACCTCGGCGTCGTCGACGCCGGGGAACGCACCCCGCGGCAGAGCGGCGAGGATCTGCTGGTGCATGCGCCCGGACGGCCAGGCCTCGCCCGACCAGCGCGCGGTGAGCTCCGGCGCCGGACGCTGGCAGCACGCCGGGTCCGGGCACGTGGAGCTGCGCCGCACCTGGGTGTCGCGCCCGCGGAACCACTTGGCGTGGGCGTAGGGCACGCCCACGGTGATGGAGAACGCACCGGACCCGCCGTCCGGCCCGCCCGACGGCGACATGGAGCCGGTCTGGGTGGAGCACCAGAAGGTCCCGGCGGGCGTGTCCGTGTACTGGTAGAACTCGGTGGCCCGGTCGCGCCGCTCGAACGCCTCGCGCGCTGCCCAGCGCCGGCAGATCAGCTGGCCCTCGATCGCACCTGTGACGTCCTGCGGGAAGGGCAGGCCGTCGTTCGCGTAGCCACGGAAGAGCGCGCCGTCGGCCCCGACCCGCAGGAAGTGCAGCGGGATGCCGAGGTGGTGCGTCGCGAGGTTGGTGAGCCGCATCGCGGCGGCCTCGTGCGTGATGCCGAAGGCGTCGCGGAAGTCCTCGACGGCGAGGTCACGCTCCCGCTTGTGCGCCTCCAGGAACGGCACCGCCACGAACTGCGGCGCGAGGCACGCCGCGGCGAAGTAGGTGATCTCGACGCGCTGGCGCAGGAACTCGCCGTAGGAGCGCGGCCGGTCGTGCTCGAGCACGCGGTGCGCGAGCGCCTGCAGGGCGAGCGACCGCAGCCCGTGACCACCGGGAGTCGACGCGGGAGGCAGGTAGATCCGCCCGTTGCGCAGGTCGGTCACGGAGCGGGCCGACCGCGGCAGGTCGTCCACGTGCAGCAGCGTGAAGCCCATCTGTTCCGCCATCCGCGCCACCGTGCGGTGCGTCAGGGCACCCCCGGTGTACCCGGCCGCCTTGACCAGCTGTTCCGCCACCGCCTCGAACTGCGGGTAGTGGTTGTCGCGGGCCTCCCGCTCGAGGCGCAGCTCGGTGTTGGCACGGCGCGCCTCCTCGGGTGTCGCGATAGCCATCTGCTCGCGGCGGGCCAGCTCGTCGTGCAGGCCTACGAGCTGCTCGAGCACGGGCATCGGCAGCTTCTGGCTGGGTTTGACGGCGGGCACGCCGAGGGTGGTGAACAGCGGACCACGCTGCGCCCGGTCGAGCGCGATCTCCAGGGCCGCGCGGCGGGACGGCGGCTCCGCGCTGAGCAGCTCGCTCATCGGCACGCCGAGCGCTTCCGCGATCGACCTCAGGAGCCCGAGGCGCGGTTCGCGCCGCCCGTTCTCCACGAGCGACAGGAGGCTGGGCGCCGAGCCCACCTTCTCGCCGAGCGCGTCGAGGGTGAGCCCTTGCGCCGTGCGCAGGTGCCGGATACGGCGCCCCAGCGTGATCAGATCCGTCTCCGCTCCGCTCCCCATCACCCCTCCTCCAGCTCTTGCTCGTGGGCGCGATCGTCGCGCCTCGGACGGACAGGTCGTCGCAACGATCACGCCCACAACCGCGTCGTGGGTGGGTGTGACCCGGCAACAGGAACCCTGTCCTTCACGATACGTGAAGATTCGCGATTCTTGACAACCCGAGGACTGGAATTTGGACGGATCAACACACAAGAGTGGAAACAAGCCCGCCACCGTGGCCAGCCGTACGACGATCGGAGCGCACATGTCCGTCCTCGCGAACCCCCGCCGAACCCGGCTCGTCGCCGAGCTCGTCTCCGAGATGACGACCGGCCAGGGCTCCAGCACGTCCTCCGAGGGCACGTCCTCCGAGGCACCGCTGCGGGCCGTGCCGCCCGTCGGAGAGCAGGACGTGCGCGCCTGGGTGGCGAACGTTGCCGAGCTCACCCAGCCGGACGAGATCGTCTGGTGCGACGGCTCCGCCGAGGAGAAGCAGCGCCTCATCGACCAGATGCTGGCAGCAGGCACGCTGATCGAGCTCAACCAGGAGAAGCGCCCAGGCTCCTACCTGGCGCGCTCCCATCCCGCCGACGTCGCCCGCGTCGAGTCGCGCACGTTCATCTGCTCGCAGGACGAGGAGGACGCCGGCCCCACCAACAACTGGGTGGCCCCGGACGAGATGCGCACCGAGCTGAAGGGCGTCTTCGCGGGCTCGATGAAGGGCCGCACCATGTACGTGGTGCCGTTCTCGATGGGCCCCGTCGGCGGTCCCATCTCGCAGGTGGGCATCGAGATCACCGACTCGCCGTACGTCGTCGTCTCGATGCACGTCATGACGCGCGTGTCCGCCGAGGTCCTGGAACTCATCGACGCCGGGCAGCAGTGGGTCCCGGCGGTGCACTCGGTGGGTGCACCCCTGGCCGACGACGAGGCGGACGTGGCCTGGCCGTGCAGCGACACCAAGTACATCGTGCAGTTCCCGGAGACCCGTGAGATCTGGTCGTACGGCTCCGGCTACGGCGGCAACGCCCTGCTCGGCAAGAAGTGCTTCGCGCTGCGGATCGCCTCGGCGATGGCGCACGACGAGGGCTGGCTCGCCGAGCACATGCTGCTCATCCGCGTCACCTCGCCCGAGCAGCGCCAGTACCACCTGGCCGCCGCCTTCCCGAGCGCGTGCGGCAAGACGAACCTCGCGATGCTGCAGCCCACCATCCCGGGCTGGAAGGTCGAGACCCTCGGTGACGACATCGTCTGGATGCGCCCCGGCCCCGACGGCACGCTGCGCGCCATCAACCCGGAGGCCGGCTTCTTCGGCGTCGCACCGGGCACCGGCATCGACACCAACCCGACCGCCGTCGCCACCTTCGACCGCGACACCATCTTCACGAACGTCGCGCTGACCGACGACGGCGACGTCTGGTGGGAGGGCCTGACGCCCGAGGCGCCGGAGCACCTGGTCGACTGGCAGGGCAACGACTGGACGCCCGCCGACGCCGACGAGCGCCCCGCAGCCCACCCGAACTCGCGCTTCACCGTGTCGGCGGCCCAGTGCCCCACCATCGCGGACACGTGGGAGGACCCGGCCGGCGTGCCGGTCGACGCCATCGTCTTCGGCGGGCGCCGCGCCACGAACGTGCCGCTCGTGGCCCAGTCGTTCAGCTGGGAGCACGGCGTGTTCATGGGCGCCACCATCTCGTCGGAGCGCACGGCGGCGGCCGAGGGCGCGCTCGGCGAGCTGCGCCGCGACCCCTTCGCGATGCTCCCGTTCTGCGGCTACAACATGGCGGACCACTGGGCGCACTGGCTGGAGGTCGGCGCGGGCATCGCGGAGTCGAAGCGGCCGCGGATCTTCCAGGTGAACTGGTTCCGCAAGGGGGACGACGGCCGGTTCCTGTGGCCAGGCTTCGGCGAGAACTCGCGCGTCGTCGAGTGGATGGTCCGCCAGGTCGAGGCAGAGCGTGGCCTCCGCGAGGACGTCTCCGTGGCGACCCCGGTGGGCAGCGTGCCCGCACCGGGCGCGCTGAACCTGGACGGCATCGACGTGCCCGACGCCGACATGGCAGCCCTCTTCGACGTCCCCACCGCGCCGTGGCAGGCCGAGGCCGAGCTGACCGAGGAGTTCTTCGCCCAGTTCGGCGACCACACCCCGGCCGAGCTGCACGCCCAGCTGGAGGCTCTCAAGGAGCGTCTGGCCCGTTGATTTCGGGCGGCTGACGGCGCGACGACTTCCTCGGGTGGCTACCCGTAGCGCCGTCAGCCGTTCGAGCCGGTTCCCGGCCGGGTTATTGAGGCATCCCGGCCGGGTTTCTGCGCCCTCACGTCCATCTCACCTTCGAGGTCTAAGTTTCTCCGTTCTGAAACAGTTCAGAGGGGAGAAACTTAGACCTCGAAGATGTGGGGCGCGTGGGCACCGGAAGCGCGAGGGGTCGCCGGCGCCGGGTCAGTAGCGCATGTTCATCAGGGTCCTGACGTCGTCCAGGGTGCGGTCCGCTATCGCGTTCGCCCGGGCGTTGCCCTGGGCGAGCACCTCGGCGAGGTGCCGGGGCCCCGCCGAGGCGAGCTCGCGGCGTCGGGCCCGGAGGGGGCGCAGGCCCTCCACCACCGCCTCGGTGACCACCGTCTTGAGCCGGCCCGCGCCGGCCGAGCCGACCTCGTCCGCGAGCACCTCCGGCGACGTCCCGGTGAAGTACGCGCCGACCTGGAGCAGGTTCGCGATCTCCGGCCGCCGCTCCGGCTCGTAGGTGATCACGCGGTCGGCGTCCGTCCTGGCGCGCCGGAAGTACGCCACGGTCTCGTCCTCGGTCGCGCGCAGCTCGAGCGCGTTCCCGCGCGACTTCGACATCCGGCGCCCGTCGCTGCCGAGCACGGTGGTCGACGGCGCGATGAGCGCGTCCGGCTCGGGGAAGTACGGCCGGGCCGCCGCGTACCGCTGGTTGAACCGCCGCGCGATGGTGCGCGTCATCTCGAGGTGCGGCAGCTGGTCGACACCGACGGGCACGAGGTTGCCGTGGCAGAACAGGATGTCGGCGGCCTGGTGCACCGGATAGGTGAGGAGCAGCCCGGAGATGCCGCGCTTCTGACGCAGCAGGGCGGCCTCCGCCTCGGCCTTGACGGTGGGATTCCGCTCCAGCTCCGCGACGGTGACCAGCGACAGGAACGGCAGCAGCAGCTGGTTCAGGGCGGGCACAGCCGAGTGCGTGAAGACCGTGCTGCGCTCGGGGTCGAGGCCGGCCGCGAGATAGTCGAGCAGCACCTCGCGGACGGTCGCGGGCAGGTCTCCGGCGTCGTCCCGGTCGGTGATGACCTGGTAGTCCGCGACGATCAGGAACACCTCGACGCCCAGGTTCTGCAGGCGTACGCGGTTGCCGACGGTGCCGAGCAGGTGCCCGAGGTGCAGCGCGCCGGTCGGGCGGTCCCCGGTCAGGACGCGGTACTCCCCCGGGTTCCGGGCGATCAGGTCCTCCAGGACCGCGGTGCGCTCGCGCGCGGCTGCGGCGGAGCGGGTGGTGCTACCCGGGACGGGGGTGCTCGGCTCGTGCGGGGTGGCCGACGTCGGCATGGTCGCCTCGGGCGTGGCGGTGGACATGGGATCTCCTCGGTCAGGGAGCTGCCCACGGACGGCGTCGGGCGCAGAAAAGTCCCGGGCTGCGGTGAGCAGCTCGGGACTTCTGTGCGGGTGGGCGCGTCAGGTCACGGCTGCGGGTGCAGCCGCCACCAGTTGAGCCCGTGCGTCATGCGGCCAGGATAGCGGGACCGGGTCTGCGCGCACAGGCCTTGACCTCAATCAAAGTTGAGGTCTTAGCGTGGCTGCACGACGTCGGCCGCACGGGCCGGCCGTGACGAAGGAGGCCGTATGCGGGCTGTTCAGGTGCAGGAGTTCGGTGGGCCCGAGGTGCTGGTCCAGCGCGAGATCCCCGATCCGGTAGCAGGTCCGGGGCAGGTGGTGGTCCGGCTGGCTGCTGCAGACGTGATCTTCCTGGACACCCTGCTGCGTGGCGGGTGGGGAGGCGAGATGTTCCCGCTGGACCCGCCGTACGTGCCCGGATTCGGCGGCGCCGGGACCGTGGACTCCGTGGGCAGCGACGTGGACCCTGGTTGGGTCGGACGCCGGGTCGTCGTGAGCGGGCCGGCCTACGCCGAGCTGGTGGCAGCGGAGCTCGGTGACGTCATGCCGGTGCCCGACGGGCTGGGTCTGCCCGAGGCCGCGGCCCTCCTCAGCGACGGCGTGACGGCGCTGCGGCTGGCCCGGCACGCGCCGGCGGACGTCGTGGAGGGCGCCTGGGTCCTGGTGGCCGCCGCGGCCGGTGGCGCCGGGTCCCTCGCGGTCCAGCTCCTGCGCGACGCCGGTGCTCGGGTCGTGGCCGCGGCCCGCGGCGAACGGAAGCTGAACCTGACCCGCGAGCTCGGCGCCGAGGTGGCCGTGGACTACTCCGAGGCCGGCTGGATCGACCGGGTCCGCGCGGCGACCGGCGGGTCCGGCGTCGCCCTCGCACTCGACGGCGCAGGCGCCGCGCTCGGGGAGCAGGTCTTCGAGACGGTGGCCGACGGCGGCCGTTTCGTCACCTACGGCACCTCGGGCGGGCGGTTCGCGGAGGTCGACCCGCTCCTGGCTCAGAAGCGGGAGATCGAGGTGATCAACGAGCTCGCGGGCGGCACTCCGGACCCGGAGCTCGTCCGCACCCTGCTGACGCAGGTCCTGGAGCTCGCCGCCGCGGGCCGGATACGCCCCACGATCGGCGCGACGTTCCCCCTGGCCGACGCCGCGGCGGCGCACACCTCGCTCGCGGAGCGGGCCACGCTCGGGAAGTCGCTGCTGCTGATGTGACCGGCGGCCGCGCAGGCACCGAGCACATGCCCGACGGCGGGACGACGTCCCGCCGTCGGGCAGCGAGAATGGACCCGTGCCGCACTCCGCCGATGCCCCCGCGCTGCCCGAGAACCCGCTTGCTCACATCGTCTACTTCGAGCCTCGCATCCCCGGCAACACCGGGTCGGCGATCCGGCTCGCGGCGGTCACCGGGGCCCGGCTGCACCTGGTGGAGCCGCTCGGCTTCGACCTGTCCGAGGCCAAGCTGAAGCGAGCGGGTCTGGACTACCACGACCTCGCCGTCATGGACGTGCACCCGTCGCTCGACGCCGCGCTCGACGCCCTGCCCGAGGCGCGCGTCTTCGCGTTCACCACCCGAGCGACCACGCGCTACACCGATGTCGGGTACCGGCCGGGGGACATCCTGCTGTTCGGGCCGGAGCCCACCGGCCTGCCGCCCGAGGCGCTGTCGCACCCGCGCGTCACCGACGAGCTGCGCATCCCGATGCTGCCCGGGCGCCGGTCGCTCAACCTGACGAACGCGGCGTCGATCGCGGTGTACGAGGTGTGGCGGCAGACGGGGTTCGCCGAGGGGGCGTGACGGGCATCGGTCGTTGCGCACGTCGCAGATGGTCACGCGATCCCGAGGTGGATGAGTAAAGCATCGTCGAGCTCAGCTGCCTCCTCAGCGGACAGCTTCCCGACACGGTTCACCAGGCGGACCATGTCGACCGAACGCACCTGTTCTGCCTGTGCCTTGGAGTCGACGGGCAGGCCCGAGCCCTGCTTCGAGACAAGGGTCTGGAACGAGTGCACCCGCTTGACGTTGCTTGTCAGTGGCACCACCGTCAGCACCCCGCGCCCGAGCCGACGAGCCGCCGCGTTGTACGCGTCGTTCGACACGATCACGACCGGCCGAACCTTGTTTGCCTCTGACCCCCGAACCGGGTCGAGGTCCGCGTACCAGATCTCACCGCGGTACATCGGACTCCAACCCGTCGGCCACTGTCACGTCCCAGACCTCGGCCTCGCCTGAGTCATACCACTCTGTGATCGCCTGCTCGGCCTCAAGCGTGAGCGCCATCTGTCGAAGCGCGACGATCGCCTCATGGACGGCGGCCGACCTTGAGCCAAGCCCTTTGTCCTCCGCATAGTCGTCCAGGAACCGTAGATCCTGCTCCGGGATGCTCACACTAACCTTCATACCAATGATCCTACCTGAAGCATCCTATTCTCGACCAGGGGTAGCACCCCGATGGCGTCGGCGCTACGGCTACGGCCGAACGACGAGCACCCGACTCGGCGCAAGCTCGTACCTCCCGGGCACCACACCCGGGCTCGCCGCCCCAGCCTGCGCCACGATCGTGACGGGTGGCTCAGCCGCCACCCGCTCCGACGTCGGGAACCAGGTGCGGCCAGGGCTGACCAGGATGAGCATGCCGTCGATGTGCCCCGCCGGGGAGAACGTCTCCGACCCGTCCGGGTACCGGCCGATGCCGGCTTCGGTGAGGCGGTCGGCGGTGCCTGCGACGTCGGGCACGGCGACGCCTACCTCGCTCACGGAGAGCAGGTCGGCGGGCCCGAACGGGACAGGCTGGGCGCCGGGCGCGTACGGGCTCGAGGCCTTCGCCCCCGACACGCGCTCGGCGCCCAGGTCTGGGAAGAGATCACGGCGCGCGATGACCTCGAGCACCGACCGGTCCGGGCCCGGGAAGTAGAGCGACCGCGCGTTCCAGGCCTGCTGCGCCTCGAACTCGGTGCGGTCGCCGTCGCCGAGCAGGCCCGGGCCTGCCTCGAGGAAGGCTCGAGCCGCATCGAACCGTGCGTCGTCGACGAGGAAGGCGTAGTGCTGGTCGCCCTCGGCCTCAGGATCCTCCCGGAACCGGATGACCGCTCGCCCGACGGCGACCTCCACCGCGCCGATCTCTTTCCGCACCGGGAGCCCGAGGACCGTCTCGTAGTACGCGGCTGTCTCCGCCGTCGAGCGGGTCACCGTGTCGACGCTCATGATCTCCATGCGCCCAGCCAACAACCCCAACCATGGTTGAGGTCAACCCGTTGACGAGAGCAGCCAGGACGCCGACCGGCGGAGGAGCTCCCGGTGCCCGTCCGACGCGAACGACCGCGTGTCGTGCCCCAGCGCCGAGTAGACGCTGCGGCCGCCGTGCGCCTCGTTCACCCACAGGACGGGCTGCTCGACGCCGTCGTCGTCGGGAGTGGTGCCGAGAACCCGCGTGCCCGCCGCCACCCGCAGCAGGCAGTACCGCTCGTCGAAGGCCTCGACGGCACCCAGGCCGTCCGTGACCGGATGTCCGGGGGCCAGGTCGAACCGCGCCGGCCCGATCGGCGGGTGCATCGACTCGCCGGGCACCCACCGCCCGCCGAGCACCGCTGACCAGTCGGGCGCGTCGTAGAACGTGTTCGCCGCCTGGTGCAGCCCGAGGACGGCGCCCCCGGCCCGCGCCCAGTCCGCCAGCCGGGTGTGGAAGCCGAGCCAGTCGTCGTCGGACCCGTCGAAGTCCGCGTCGCGGCGGCCCGAGCCGCCGTTCACGACCAGCAGGTCCACCTCGTCGAGGTCGTCCAGCGCGTCCCGGAAGAGCCCTCGCACCTCGACGACGCCCAGGTCACCGACGATGCCGGCGACCACGTGCGACGTCGCCGCGTGGTCGTGCCAGGGGTCCTCGTAACGTCCGCGGCCGGCAAGGATGAGGATGCGCTTCGTCGTCACGGTGCGATCCTGCCACGACGACGGCGACCTACGGCACCACCAGGATCTTGCCCCGTGCGGCACCCGACCCGAGCCGGCGGAACGCCTCCACCGTGTCGGCGAGCTCGTAGCGCCGGTCGATCCGCGGCACGACGGCGCCGGTGGTCAGGAGCCCGGCGAGCTCGGCCAGGTCGGCCCGCCGGTTCGCGCGCCAGGCGAACACGCCCATCCGGGTGCCCGTCAGCCGGCCGACGACCGGACCGAGCAGGGCCTTCTCCGCGAACGAGCCGATCCGCCGGGCGATCAGCACGTAACGCCCGCCCGGCGCCAGGGTGCGCCGGAGCGCCGGCACCGTCCGGGTGTCGGCGATGTCGAGGACGACGTCCCACCGCCGGTCGCCGCGCGTGACGTCCTCCCGGGTGTGGTCGACGACCTCGTCCGCGCCGAGCTCCCGCAGGAGGTCGAGCTTGTCGCCGTGGTCCACGGCGGTCACGACGGCGCCCCGCGCCTTCGCGATCTGCACGGCGAACGGCCCCACGCAGCCACCGGCCCCGTTGACCAGCACCCGCTCGCCCGGCCGGATCCGGCCGGCGGCCCGCAGACCCTGCAGCGCGAGCGACCCCGAGTGCGGGACGGTGGCGGCGACGTCGAACGGGACGCCGTCAGGCAGCGGCGACAGGGCCGACGCCGGGGCGCGCACCCGGTCCGCGAGCGCACCGTGCCCGTCCTCGAACAGGTCGGCCCAGACGCGGTCGCCCGGCCGGAGCCCGGCGACGTCCGGCCCGACCGTCTCGACCGTCCCGGCGACGTCGATCCCCACCCGGCGGTGGTTCGGCCGGAGGAGGCCGGTGCCGAGGCGGGCGACGCGCGGGCGACCGAGCAGGTGGTCGAGGTCTGCCATGTTCAGGGAGGCGACAGCGACCCGGACCACGACCTCACCAGGGCCCGGCTCCGGGTCCCCGACCGTGGCCACCCGGAGAACGTCCACCGGGCCGTACCCGTCCCGGACCACGGCCCTCACGCGGTGCCACCGGCGGCGGTGCCGTTCGAGGCGGTGCCACCGGCGCCGGCGTCACCCGGGCCCGTGTCACCCGAGGCGACCGGCGCACCTCTCAGGACGAGGAAGTCGGTGACGCCGAAGAGGCGAGCGACCCCGCGGTCCCGCGCGGACACATGGCGCAGCGCGTCGGCCGGCTCGATGATCTGCGGCGTCACCAGGTAGGTCCGCCCCTCGACCCGCAGCTCCGCGGAGCCCGCCGCACGGGTGTTCCGCAACCAGTCCACGTCCGGGCCGTACGGGAGGTAGACGAGGAAGCCGTCGTCCAGCGGGTACACCCCGATCGGTGTCGCGTAGGGCGCGCCCGACCTGCGCCCGACGTGACGGATCACCGCGGCCGACGCGCCGGGCTCACCGGCGGTCCGCAGCTCGATGGGGCGACCGAACCGCCGGCCGAGGCGCCGGACGACCAGGAGGCCACGCCGGTTCTTGGTGCGCATGACCAGCACGAGCGCGAGGAAGCCGCCGAGCGCCATGACCAGCAGCCCCACGACCACCCAGAGGACCCAGACCCACATGACGTACCGCCTTCTCGAAGAGGCTCACGACGTAAGCCTTACGACGTAAGGTAGGACCGCCCGCCACGCCCGTCAAGGATTCTGCCGACGTAAGATCGCGACACCATGACTTCACCCCGGACGGCAGGTACCGCACCACGGAGCGCCCTGACGCGCGCCCGGGTGCTCGAGTCGGCGGTCGACCTGGCGGACCGCGAGGGCCTTGGCGCGCTCACCATGCGCAGCCTGGCCCGCGAGCTCGGGATCGAGGCGATGTCGCTCTATCACCACGTCGCCAACAAGGAGGACCTGCTGGACGGTGTGGTCGACGTCGTCGCGGTGGAGATCCAGGACGCCGTCGCCCGGCTGGAACCCCTGGCCGACGACGCGCCCCGGTCCGCGTGGAGGACTGCGACGCGCCGGCAGATCCTCACGGCGCGCGCGGTGCTGCTCCGCCACCGGTGGGCGTCCACCGTCCTGGAGACCCGGAAGACCTTCAGCCTGCCGGTCATCCGGTACTACGACTCGCTGATCGGTCTGATGCGGCACGGCGGCTTCTCCTACGACCTGGTCCACCACGCCATGCACGCGCTGGGCAGCCGCGCGCTCGGGTTCTCCCAGGAGCTCTTCGAGCCCGACGGCGCCACGGCGGGCTCGGCGGGCGGCGGTGCCACCGAGGGCGCCGACGACGCCGCGACCGCGATGCTCATGCAGATGGCCGAACAGGTGCCCCACATGGTGGAGATGCTGGCCGCGGTCAGCCACGAGGACGGCGCGGGCTCGACCCTGGGCTGGTGCGACGACCAGAGCGAGTTCGAGTTCGGCCTGGACATCATCCTCGACGGGCTCGACCGGCTGGCCGAGCGCGAGCAGCACTGACCCCGGTCAGCGCAGCGGGTCGAACGGCCGGATCTCCTCCGGGGTGCGTCCCGTCGTGATCAGGTCGGCCAGCGCCCGGCCGGTTGCCGGCCCGAGCACCATGCCCCACATGCCGTGGCCGCCGGCCACGTAGACACCGGGCGCGGCCGTCCGGCCCACGAGCGGCAGCCCGTCCGGCGTAACAGGGCGCGAGCCCACCCACTCGTCCTCGCGGGAGTCCAGGTCGACGCCTTCGAAGAGGCCCCGGACCGAGCTCGCTATCGCCCGGACCCGGGCCGGCCGGCGCGGTTCGTCCGGCCCGCGGAACTCCATGGTCCCGGCGATCCGGAGCCGCCCCTGGTAGGGGGTGCAGGCGACGCGCCGGGCCGGGAAGTAGACGGGATGGTCGATCGGCGGACCGTCCACGGGCACGCTGAACGAATAGCCTCGTCCGGCCTGCACACGGGTCCGCACCCCGAGCTGCCGCGCTAGCTCCGGGAGCCAGGCGCCCGTGGCGACCACGACGGCGTCGGACGTCACGGCGTCGTGGCCGTGGACCGCCACCTCGGCGCCACCGGGTACCGCGCGGACGCTCTCGACGCGGGCGTCCGACAGCACCTTGGCGCCCCGCGCGCTGACCGAGGTCGCGAGCGCCTGCACGTAGGACCCGGGATCGATGTACCGCTGGCCCTCCAGCGTCCAGATCGACTGCACGGCCCGGGAGAGGTGGGGCACGCGGACGCCGTCGGGCACCCTCGACAGCCGGATCTCCTGCCCGGCCCTGGCCACGCCTCGCAGCTCGTGCACGAACGGGCGTGACTCCCGCTCCCGCTCGAACCCGACCACCCAGCGGCTGGGGTACGACGTCGCGTGCACACCGCCGGCCTCGAGCTCGTCGTAGGCATCGAGCGCGATCCGGTCGATGGGGGTCAGGGCGGCCATCGCGCGCTGCCACGCGCCGGGCGTCGCGTGCGCCATGAGGCGTGCGAGGAAGGCCCACAGGGTGCGGTCGAACCGGAACGGAACGCTGAGGGCGGCGCTCGGGTCCAGCAGGGCCCGGGGCCCGTAGGCCCAGAGCGACGGGTCGGCCAGCGGCATCGCCATGCCCGGGGTGAGCCAGCCGGCGTTGCCCCAGGACGCTCCCGAGGCGACACCGTGCCGGTCGAGGACCGTCACCTCCACGCCGCGTTCCTGCAGGTGCCAGGCCGTAGCGAGGCCGACCATGCCGGCCCCTACGACTGTCGCGGTCTTCGTCTCGGGCACGCGCGTGCTCCTTCTCTTCAGGGCTGTACCTACCAGTACCCCTCCCCGTCGAACGGCGGACACCCTCATGGTCCGCCCACCGGATCGATTCGGCGCGACAACTCAGTGAAGTGCGGTGAAACGCGTCGTGTGGATTTGTGGGAGACACCGGGCCGACGTCGGTGCGACGCCGGCCCGGTGACGGTGGTGCGGTGACGGTGGTGCGGTGAC
This sequence comes from Promicromonospora iranensis, assembly GCF_028994805.1. GTDB lineage: Bacteria > Actinomycetota > Actinomycetes > Actinomycetales > Cellulomonadaceae > Promicromonospora > Promicromonospora iranensis. The sequence continues at coordinate 70,494 of NZ_JAJQQP010000001.1, forward strand.
GGTGGTGCGGGTCAGGCGGGGGCCGCGCGGTGTCAGCCGAGCGGCTGCGCCAGGGGCTCGATCGCCGCGATCTCGTCCTCGGTCAGCGGGCCGGCCGCGAGCGCCGCCACGTTGTCCTCGAGCTGCGCCACCGACGATGCGCCGATGAGCGCCGAGGTCACGCGCGTGTCCCGCAGCACCCAGGCAAGCGCGAGCTGCGCGAGCGTCTGGCCGCGGCCCTCGGCGATCTCGTTGAGCGCCTTGGCGCGGCCCAGGTAGTCCTCGGTGAGCGCGCCGGACGAGAGGAACGGTGAGTCCGAGCGGGCCGCGCGGGAGCCCTCCGGTGCGGCGCCGGCGAGGTACTTGCTGGTCAGCAGCCCCTGCTGCAGCGGGGAGAACACGATGGTCCCGACGCCCAGCTCGCCGACGACGTCGAGCAGGGACTCGCTCTGCCTGCCGTCGTACGCGTCCTCGTGCGCCGGGTTCTCGATGTGCCGGTTGAGCATCGAGTAGGACGGCTGGTGGATGAGCAGCGGGACGCCCAGGTCGCGGAGGACCTGGGCGGCCTCGCGGGTGCGCGCCGGCGAGTAGTTGGAGACGCCCACGTACAGCGCCTTGCCCTGCTGGACCGCGGAAGCGAGCGCGCCCATGGTCTCCGCGAGCGGCGTCGAGGGGTCCGGCCGGTGGTGGTAGAAGACGTCGACGTAGTCGACACCCATCCGGGTGAGCGACTGGTCCAGGGACGCGAGGAGGTACTTGCGCGACCCGTGGTCCCCGTACGGTCCGGGCCACATGTCGTAGCCGGCCTTCGTCGAGAGGACCAGCTCGTCGCGGTACGGCTTCAGGTCCGCGGCGAAGTGCCGCCCGAAGTTCTCCTCCGCCGACCCGTACGGCGGCCCGTAGTTGTTCGCCAGGTCGAAGTGGGTGACACCCAGGTCGAGCGCGCGGCGCAGGATGGCGCGCTGGGTGTCGAACGGGCTGGTGTCGCCGAAGTTGTGCCAGAGGCCCAGGGACAGGGCCGGGAGGTCGAGGCCGGAACGGCCGGTCCGGCGGTACTGCATGGTGTCGTAACGGTCGTCGGCGGCGAGATACCGAGGTGCGAGAGGCATGCGCTCATCGTGGCACGCACCACCCCGGCACCGGTCAGCGTGACCACGGCGGCTGCTGCCAGAGCCGTGCCCGTTCTGGCAGCAGCTGCCGTGGTCAACACCGGCACAGGCCGACGTCTGTGATGGTCAGCAGCGGAGGTTGCCGCCCGGGTCGACGCCGAGCGCGCTGGTGAAGCGCAGGTACGTGTCGATACGACTCTGCACCTGTGCGGGGTTCCCGCCGTTGCACTCGATGCTGCCGTTGATGCTCCGGATGGTCTCTCCGAAACCGCGGTCGTTCACGATCGCGGCGTGCGCTGTCATGGTGCCCGGGCCGTTCTGGGTGTTCCAGTACCAGAGCCCGGTCTTCCAGGCGATCGCCGAGTCGGTCTGCACCAGCCTCGGGTTGTTCAGCAGGTCGATGCCGAGGGCGTCACCCGCCGCCTTGTAGTTGTAGTTCCAGCTCAGCTGGATGGGGCCCTTGCCGTAGTACTGGTCGTGGCCCGCGGGGCAGCCGTAGGGCTGCGAGGTGTCGCAGTAGTGCGGGTAGTTCGCCGTGTTCTGCTCGACGACGTGCACCAGGCCGCCGGTCTCGTGGGACACGTTGGCGAGGAACGCGGCAGCCTCACGCTTCTGGATGGTCTCGCTGCCGCTGTTCGCGAACCCGGGGTACGCACTGAGCGCGTCGACGAGTCCGGAGTACGTGTAGAACGAGTTCCGGTGGGGGAAGAACTGGTTGAACTGGGCCTGGCTGACCGGGAAGTCCTCGGTGCCGGGCGGGTCGATCGGCGGCTCGCCGCCGTCGCAGGTGCCGGTGCGCTCCCACACGCCCCACGGGCCGGTGGTGCCGGGCGTCTCACCCTGGGTCCACCACTTGGCCCGCCACGCGGCACCGCCGTGGGTGACCTGGTTGCCTCCGACATAGACGGCGCTGCCGCTCCAGGCGGCTGCGCTACAGCTGGCCACCACGGCCTGGGCCGCCGGTGCAGGGGCGGCGGCGGCTGCGGCCGCTGGTGTCAGGAGCGCAGCGACGACAGCTGCGATCAGTAGCGGTGCGCGACGAGATCTCACGGGGAACCACCTCGCTTCCGGTTCTGGGCCGCCGGACTTCGACGGCCGATTTGTTCAGGAACCTAGCAAGGCGTAGGTGGTACGGGCGTGAGGGATTCCCACACGCCGACCCGTAGGCACGTCCCGCCGCCGTCGGGCAGTCTTCGACTTGACCCTCACACCGTGTCAGGCGGGAGAACTGGACTGTGTTGCCCATCGGAGCCTTCGCACGGATCGGCCAGGTGACCCATCACATGCTGCGGCACTGGGACACGGCGGGTCTGCTCGTACCCGACCATGTCGACGAGTTCACCGGCTACCGCTCGTACGACCCGTCACAGCTCGCCCGGTTGCACCGCATCGTGGCGCTGCGCCAGCTCGGTTTCGGCCTCGACGACATCGCGGCCGCACTGGCCGACGGTGTCGACACCGGTCGGCTGGCCGTGCTCCTGCGCGAACGCAGGGACGAGGTGGCCCGCGAGCACGCACTGGCCACCGCGCAGCTGGCCGACGTCGGGCGGAGGCTCCGGCTCATCGAAGAGGAGAAGACCATGTCCACCATCGAGATGATCACCAAGGACCTGCCTGCCGTCCGGCTCGCCGCACGGTCCACGACCGTGGCGGAGCAGCCTCAGGTGGGGGCCGTCGTGGGGCCGCTGTTCGACGCCGTCGCGAAGACCCTCACCGACGCGCTCGGGCCAGGGCTGCTGGAGGTCCCGGTCGCCCAGTACGACATGGGCGAGGACGGCGTCAGCGTCGTCTGCGGGTTCGAGTACGACGGCGCGCCGCTGCCGGGCGTCGAGATCGTCGAGCTGCCCGCCGAGCCACTCGCCGCGTGCGCCGTCCACCTGGGGCCCATGGACGGGATCGCCAGGAGCTGGATGGCCCTGATGACCGAGGCGACGGAGCGCGGGCTCACGCTGTCGGGCCCCGGCCGTGAGCTGTACGTCCGCGCAGAACGAGAAGACCAGGCCGACTGGGTCACCGAGCTGCAGCAGCCGGTCACCCGCGCCTGACCCTTGGTTGTGGGTCAGGCGGAGTCGCGGGGTATCAGGACGGGCTCGAAGATCGCCGACCGCACCGCCGGCTCGTCGGCGTCGATCTGCTCGAGCAACATCCGCGCCATCTCCTCCGCCATCTTCTCCACGGGCTGGCGCACCGTCGTGAGACGAGGGCGCGTCTGTACCGCCACCGGGCTGTCGTCGAACCCGACGATGGCCACGTCGTCGGGCACCCGCCGGCCGTGGGCCTGGAGCACGTGGATGGCGCCCTGGGCCATGAGGTCGTTCGAGACGAAGACTCCGTCGAGGTCCGGAGCGGCCGCCAGCAGCTCCGCCATCGCGACCTCGCCGCTCTCGAACGTGAAGGATCCCTCGACGCTCGGTACGAACGCATGCCCTCGTCGAGCCGCGGCATCGCGGAAGCCGTCGAGCCGGTCCCGCGCGGACGGCACGTCGACCGGGCCCGAGATCACACCGAGCTTTCGGCACCCGCGGTCGAGCAGCTGGTTCGCCGCCAGTCGGGCACCGTCGGCGTTGGCCAGGTCGACGTAGCTCGCCGGGATCGCGTGGCCCGGCCTGGCGAAGAGCACTATCGGGCTCCCGGTGCCCAGCAGCTCCTCGGGCAGCGGGTCGTCGGCATAGGTCGACACGAGCAAGGCCCCGTCCGCGTTGCCGAACCGCAGGTAGGAGACCACCTGGGCCCGGGTCTGGGCGTTGTCGGCGAACATCAGGACCGGGTGCACGTCGTGCGGCCGGAGCGTCCGCACGAGAGACCCCACCACCCGCCCGAAGAACGGGTCGGAGAACACGCCCGACAGATCGAGCTCGGCGTCCGGGTCGGCATCGGCGCCCGAGATGACGACGGCGACCGTGCCCGTGCGCCGCGTGACCAGCGACCGTGCGGCCCGATTCGGCACGTAGCCGGTCTCGGCCACCGCCTCGAGCACCACCTCCTGCACCGCGGGCGCGACCTTGCGCTTGCCGTTGATCACGCGGGACACGGTCGCGCGGGAGACGCCGGCGACCTTCGCCACGTCCTCCAGGGTCGGCGCCGGACGCCGCGGATCCTTGCTCACACGCTGACGTTAACAGAGTAAGAGCGCTCTCCCATGGACCGTAGGCGGGTGACATGACACCGGTTCTGCCCCTGGCGGCTCCATGCCGATTCGGCATCTAGCGTCCCGATTAGGCAGCAGATACGCACAAAGTAGCAACGAAGCCGAGTCTCCGAACCCTTGACGGCCTGTCAGGGACCGGTCAAGGATTGGCTCTGTAAGAGCGCTCTCCCAACTCGCGACGCGCTGGAGCGTCGCGAAGGCAGGCTCAACGACGAACCGCGCCACCGGCCCTTTGCTGGCTGACGAGCGGACGGAGAGGAAGACCCATGATCACCACCGGATCACCCGGCGCGGAGGTAGCCCGGCTCAGGCGCGGCCTACGCGCCGGAGCCGCCGCTCTCACGACCGGCCTGCTGGCAGCGGCGGCGCTCGTCGCCCCCGCTGTCTCAGCGCAGGCGGAACCGGTCCTGCTGTCACAGGGCAAGACCGCCACCGCCTCGTCCGAGGAGAACCCCGACTACACACCCGCGAGCGCCGCCGTCGACGGCGACCTGGGCACCCGCTGGGCGAGCACGTTCAGCGACCCGCAGTGGATCCGGGTCGACCTGGGCCGGTCCGCGGACCTCGACCGCGTGGAGCTGGTCTGGGAGTCCGCGTACTCGACCACGTACGAGTTCCAGGTCTCCGCCGACGGGTCCTCGTGGTCCACGGTGTACTCGACCAGCTCGGGCGACGGCGGCACCGACCGGTTCGACGTCGACGGGACCGCCCGCCACGTGCGGCTGCTGTCCACGGCCCGGTCGGGCGGCTACGGCAACTCGCTGTGGGAGCTGCGCGTCTTCGGCGAGGCCGGCGGCACCGACCCGGGCGACCCCGGTAACCCCGGCGACCCGAACTACGTCGACCCCGGCCATCCGAACGTGCCCGTCCGGGACTCCGGGCCGAGCACGGTCGAGGTGGTGGGCGGCAACGGTGCCTGGGACCTGCAGGTCGACGGGAAGCCGTACACCGTTCGCGGCTTCACCTGGGGCCCGGCGTTCAGCGCGGCCGACCACTACATGCCGCCGCTCGTCGAGATGGGCGCCAACACGGTCCGCACCTGGGGCACCGGCGCCGACACGAAGCAGCTCCTCGACTCCGCGGCCGCGCACGACGTCCGCGTGATGATGGGCTTCTGGCTGCTGCCCGGCGGCGGCCCCGGTTCCGGCGGCTGCATCGACTACCGCACGGACACCGCCTACAAGTCCGAGACCAAGGCCGACATCCTGAAGTGGGTCGAGACCTACAAGAGCCACCCCGGTGTGCTCATGTGGAACATCGGCAACGAGGCGATCCTCGGCCTGCAGAACTGCTACTCGGGTGCCGAGCTGGAGGCGATCCGGCACGCCTACGCGGCCTTCGTCAACGACGTGAGCATCGCCGTCCACCAGGCCGACCCGAACCACCCGACCACCAACACGGATGCCTGGGCGGGTGCCTGGAAGTACATCGAGGCGAACGCCCCGGACCTCGATCTGCTGTCGATCAACGCCTACGGCGACGTCTGCAACATCGAGGAGTCCTGGGAGACCGGCGGCTACGACCGCCCGTACCTGCTGACCGAGGGCGGTGCGGCCGGCGAGTGGGAGGTGCCCGACGACGCCAACGGCGTCCCCGAGGAGCCGACCGACCTCGAGAAGGGGGCCGCGTACGTCGACTCGTGGCGCTGCCTGCGGGAGCACGAAGGCGTCTCGCTGGGCGCGACGTTCTTCCACTACGGCATCGAGGGCGACTTCGGCGGCGTGTGGTTCAACATCCTGCCCGGCGACAACAAGCGGCTCGGCTACTACTCGATCGCGCGCGCCTGGGGCGTGGACACCTCCGGCATGAACACGCCGCCGCGCATCTCCGCCATGGACGTGCCCGGCTCGACCGCGGTGGAGGCGGGTGAGCAGTTCACGGTCTCCGTGGACATGACGGACCCGGACGGCGACCCGATCACGTCCAACGTGATGCTGAACAGCAAGTACATCAACGACGCCGGTGGCATCGCGCAGGCCGACTTCACGCAGACCGCGCCCGGCACGTTCCGGGTCACGGCGCCCGAGATGCTCGGCGTCTGGAAGGTCTACGTGTTCGCCGAGGACGGCGAGGGCAACGTGGGCGTCGAGACGAGGTCGTTCCGCGTCGTCGCGCCCGAGGTCGAGGGGACCAACATCGCCCAGGGCAAGGCGGCCACGGCGTCGAGCTTCGACCCGTGGAACGGCGACTGGACGCCCGCCCGCGCCGTCGACGGCGACCCCGCCACCCGCTGGGCCAGCGAGTGGGGCCCGACCGCCTGGTACCGGGTGGATCTGGGCTCCGTGCAGTCGTTCGACCACCTGCAGCTCGTCTGGGAGACGGCCTACGGGAAGTCCTACGAGATCCAGACCTCGAACGACGGCAGCACCTGGACCACCGTCCGGACGGTCACGGGCGGCAACGGAGGCGTCGACAGCGTGGACGTCACCGGCTCGGGCCGCTACGTGCGCCTGAACCTCACCGAGCGCGGCACCGAGTGGGGTTACTCCCTCTACGAGGTCGGCGTCTACCAGCGGTGAGCACGGCAGTGATCAGCAGCGACAACCAGTGAAGGAGGAACCATGCGCACAGCACTCCGCACACCCCGCGTCCCCAGGTATCGCGTCCTGGCCGGCGCACTCGCCACGGCACTGCTCGCCTCGACCCTGAGCGCGGCCTCGACCCTCGGAGCCACCCCCGCCGTCGCCGAACCGAACACGCTCCTCTCGCAGGGCGCACTCACCGCGGCGTCGAGCTCGGAGTCCGGGGGCCTCGGCCCGCGCTTCGCCGTCGACGGCGACCGCAGCACCCGTTGGGCCAGCGCCCAGACGGACAACGAGTGGATTCGGATCGACCTCGGCCGGTCCTACGACCTCGACCACGTCGCCCTGGAGTGGGAGGCCGCGTACGGCGCGGCGTTCCGCCTCCAGGTCTCCCCCGACGGCAACGCCTGGGCCACCGTCGTCACCGAGTCCGCGGGCACGGGCGGCACCGAGGTGTACGACGTCGCGGCCAGCGGCCGCTACGTCCAGCTCGTCGGCACTGCGCGCGGCACCCAGTACGGCTACTCGCTCCTGGAGTTCCAGGTGTTCGGCGACGGCGAGGCCACCGGCCCCGAGGACCCGCCACCGTTCCCGGACGACGAGGTCACGCACCACGAGTTCCAGGCGAACTGCACGTTCTCGCACTTCCTGCCGGACGACTCCATCGTCTATCCCGGTCAGCCCGGACGGTCGCACCTGCACACGTTCATCGGCAACCGGTCGACGGACGCCTTCACGACCCCGGCCAGCCTGCTCGCGAACCCGGCGAGCACGTGCACGGTGCCGCAGGACAAGTCGGCGTACTGGTTCCCCGCCCTGACCAAGGGCGGCGTCCCGGTCGAGCCGAACATCCCCATGACCGTCTACTACAAGTCGGGCATCGACGACTACACCGACGTCGTACCGTTCCCGGCGGGACTCCAGTTCGTGGCGGGCGACATGATGGCTGACGTCGACGAGTTCCGGACCGCGCCGGGCGCCGTCGAGGGCTGGGAGTGCGGTGACATCTCCAAGAGCTGGGAGATCCCGGCGAACTGTCCCGAGGGCACCCAGCTGAACATCCGGTACCAGGCGCCGAGCTGCTGGGACGGGATCCACCTGACGCCGGAGGAGTCCGCCCACATGGGCCACGGCACGCACATGGCGTACCCGGTCTCGGGCCAGTGCCCGCTGAGCCACCCCGTCGCGGTGCCGATGCTCGAGTTCAAGATCGCCTGGCCGGTCAGCGGCGACATGTCCGACGTCGCGCTCGTGAGCGGGTCCGACCAGTCCTGGCACTACGACTTCGTCAACGCCTGGGACCCCGAGGTGCTCCGCCGCCTCGTGGAGCAGTGCATCAACGGCGGGCTGCAGTGCAACCCCCGCGGCTACGACCTGTACAAGCCGCACCGCGGCACCGTGCTCGACGAGAACTACCAGCTGGTGCCAGAACCCGCCGCTCGCCAGGAGGCAGCATCATGACGGCCCGAACCGCACTCGACGAGGCACGACCCCCGGCGCCGCCACAGGGACCGCGGCGCGTCCGGCGGGCCTGGCTGGCAGCCGCCGTCACGGCCGCCTGCGTGGCCGCACCGCTGACGGCGGGGGCCACCACGGCGTCGGGCAGCGCGGAGAGCCCGAGGCAGTCCGATCCCGCGGCGCGGGCGGCCGCTCCGGCCGCCGCCTGCACGACGAACGCCGCTCTCGGGAAGCCGGCCACCGCGTCGTCCACCGAGGGTCCGTTCGGCCCGGCCCTGGCCGTCGACGGCGACCCCGGAACGCGCTGGAGCAGCGAGCCCGCCGACCCGCAGTGGATCCGGGTCGACCTCGGTTCCGTCCAGGACCTGTGCCGCGTCGAGCTCTCCTGGGAGACGGCGTACGGCAAGGACTTCCGGATCGAGGCGTCGGACGACGGCACCACGTGGCGGACGCTCAGGACCGTCACGGACGGGTCCGGGGGTGCCCAGGGCTTCGACGTCGTGGGGACCGGCCGGTACGTACGGGTCACCGGCACCGAGCGCGGCACGGGGTACGGGTACTCGCTGTGGGAGCTCAAGGTGCTCACGGGCGAGCCCGGCGGAGACCCCGGCGACCCGATCCCCGGCGGCGGTGACCTCGGGCCGAACGTGCACGTCTTCGGCCCGGACACGCCCGTGGACCAGGTCCAGGCAGCCGTGGACGCCGTGTACGACCAACAGGAGTTCGACCAGTTCGGGGACGGAAGGCACCAGTTCCTGTTCGAGCCGGGCACCTACCCGGTGCACGTCAACGCCGGCTTCCACACCTCGATCGCGGGCCTGGGTGCCGACCCGGACGACGTGAACATCACGGGCGGCGTCTGGGCCGACGCCGAGTGGTTCGAGGGGAACGCCACCCAGAACTTCTGGCGCTCCGTCGAGAACCTCGCGGTCACGCCGACCGGCGGGGACATGCGGTGGGCGGTGTCGCAGGCCGCGCCGATGCGGCGCGTGCACGTCAACGGCAACCTCATGCTGCACTCGTCGCGGTACGGCTGGGCGTCCGGCGGCTTCATCGCCGACTCCGTGGTCGACGGCGAGGTCCGCGCCTGGACCCAGCAGCAGTGGTACACCCGGGACTCGACCCTTCGGGGCGGCTGGGCGGGGACGCTGTGGAACATGGTGTTCTCCGGCGTCGAGAACGCGCCGCCGACGTCGTTCCCCGAGCCGGCCGTGACCACCCTGGACACCACGGGCACCATCCGCGAGAAGCCCTACCTCTACCTCGACGGCGAGGACTACGCGGTGTTCGTGCCGTCGGCCCGCGAGGGCACCCGGGGCGCGACCTGGGACGGCGGGACGGCGGGTGCCTCGGTGCCGCTCGACGAGTTCTACGTGGCGCGCCCGGGCGACTCGGCAGCGCGGATCAACCAGGCGCTGGACCAGGGCCTGCACCTGCTCCTCACGCCCGGCGTGTACGAGCTGGACGGGACGATCGAGGTGAACCGGGCGGACACGGTCGTGCTCGGGCTCGGGTACGCCACCATCGTGCCCACCGCCGGGCAGACGGCGATGCGCGTGGCCGACGTGGACGGCGTCCGGATCGCGAGCGTCCTGTTCGACGCCGGCGCCGCCGAGTCCCCGTCGATGCTCACGGTCGGTACGGCGGGCTCGACCGTGGACCACGCGGACGACCCGATCTCGCTGCACGACGTGTTCGTCCGAGTCGGCGGGGCGCACGTGGGGCGGGTGGACCAGGCGATCGTCGTGAACGCCGACGACACGATCATCGACCACATCTGGTCCTGGCGCGGCGACCACGGCGAGGGCATCGGCTGGGACGTCAACACCGCGGACAACGGGCTGGTGGTCCACGGCGACGACGTCGACGGGTACGGCCTCTTCGTCGAGCACTACCAGGAGTACAACACCCTGTGGACCGGGGAGCGCGGCCGCACGATCTTCTACCAGAACGAGCTGCCGTACGACCCGCCGAACCAGGCGGCCTGGAACCACGACGGCGTCCGCGGCTGGGCGGCGTACAAGGTCGCCGACGGGGTGCGGGAGCACGAGGCGTGGGGGCTCGGCTCGTACTGCGTGTTCACCTCGGATGCGTCCATCGTCTCGGACAACGGCTTCGAGGTGCCGCGGACGCCGGGCGTGCGGATGCACTCGCTGCTCACCGTGTCGCTCGGCGGGGTGGGCACGTACGAGCACGTCATCAACGGCGTCGGCCCCCGCGCGGCAGGAACGGAAACCATCCCGGCCACGGTGACCACCTACCCCTGACCCCCGCTCCACCCACCACCCACCAACCAGGCCCCGCCGAGGTAGTCAGCTGACTACCTCGGCGGAGGGGTCAGGTGAGAGTGGTCGCGCGGCGGTCCACCGTGGCCTTGGCCTCGGCCAGGCCGTCGCCCATCTGCGCCATGACGAGGTCGATCTTGGTGTGGAGCTTGTCCAGCTGGTGCTGCTGCGACCGCCTGTGCCCGCTCGCAGAGATCCAGTTCATGACCAGCATCACGACTACCAGCATCACCAGGAGCTCAGACATGACCCGACGCTGGCTGCTCGCGCCGAGGGCCGACCACCAAAGCCGGCAGGTCAGGAGCTCAGGTGACGGCACCCATGTGCCACGGGATGAACTCCTCGGCGCCGATCTCCAGCTCCTCGCTGACGGTCTGCTCCCCCGACGCGACGGCGAGGATCCGGTCGAAGATCTGCCGGCCCACCTCGGCGACGGTCGCGGTGCCGTCCACGACGACGCCCGCGTTGATGTCCATGTCCTCCGACATCACCGAGTACATCGGCGTGTTGGTGGCCACCTTGATCGACGGCGTCGGACGGCACCCGAAGACCGACCCGCGGCCGGTGGTGAACACAACGACGTTGGCCCCGCCCGCGACCAGGCCGGTGACCGAGACCGGGTCGTAGCCAGGCGTGTCCATGAAGGCGAACCCACGCTCGGTGATCGGCTCGGCGTACTCGTAGACGGCACCGAGGTCGGCCTGGCCGCCCTTGGCGACCGCACCGAGCGACTTCTCCAGGATCGTCGTCAGCCCGCCCGCCTTGTTGCCCGGCGACGGGTTGTTGTCCAGCGTGCCGCCACCCGCGGCGACGTAGCCACGCCACCAGTCGATGCGGTCCAGGAGGCGCTGCGCGACCTCCGGCTTCACGGCCCGAGCCGTCAGCAGGTGCTCGGCGCCGTACACCTCGGGGGTCTCGGCCAGCACGGAGGTCGCCCCGTAGGCGACCAGGCGGTCCGAGGCCCAGCCCAGCGCGGGGTTGGCGGTGATCCCGGAGTAGCCGTCGGAGCCACCGCAGTTCAGGGCGAGCACGAGCTCCGAGACGTCGCACTCGACCCGCTCTCGTGCGTTGACCAGCGGCAGCATCTCGCGGACGGCGGCGACGCCCGCCCGCACCGAGGCCCGCACGCCGCCGGCCTCCTGGATGGTCAGGGAGCGCACCACGGTGTCGTCGGAGATGGAGGCGAGCAGCCCCTGCTTCGCGTCCTCGGGCGGGCCGAGCGTGGGCATGCCCAGGTCGGCCACCTGGCCCGAGCGCGCCGACAGCGCGGCACCCGGCACCATCTCGCAGCCCAGGCCCAGCACCAGCAGACCGGCGACGTTCGGGTGGGCGGCGTACCCGCGCAGGGTCCGCAGCAGGATCTGCCCGCCCTCGGAGTCCGGCACCAGGCCGCAGCCCGAGGTGTGGGTCAGCGCGATGACGCCGTCGACGTTCTCGAACTCGTCGAGGGCGGTGCCGCGGAACTGGTCGGCGATCATCTTCGCCGTCGAGGCCGAGCAGTTCACGCTGGTCAGGATCGCCACGAAGTTCCGGGTGCCGACCCTGCCGTCGGCCCGACGGTAACCGCGAAAGGTGGGGCGGGCGCCGTCGGGCAGCGGGAGGTCGGTGTGCGTACCGCCCAGCGGCGCCTCGCGTTGGCCCTCCTCGAAGCCGAGGTTGTGCGAGTGCACGTGGTCGCCGGGGGCGATGTCGGCGGTCGCGACCCCGATGACCTGGCCGTACTTGTGGACCTCGCCGCCCGCGGACACGGCACGCAGTGCGATCTTGTGGCCCCGCGGGACCGGCTGCCCGACGGCGACCGGGGCGGCGCCAGGGGCCGAGGCCGCGTCGCCCGGGGCCAGGTCGCGGGTCGCGACGGCAACGTCGTCACCCTCGCGGAGAACAAGCAGATCGACCTCGGACACGCCAGCACCTCTCTGTTCTGAACCGTTTCATCGTAACGGGCCACGCTCCCGACAAAGTTGAGTGCGGGGTATTTGTTGCCTGGACGGTCCCAGATCAACAAATACCCCGCACTCAGCGAAGGGGTCAGCCGCCGATCGCGGCGTTCACCTCGTCGATGAACTGGGTGGCGGCTTCCTCCGGGGTGATCCGCTCGAAGAGCACCTCGGTGTTGACGCGCTCCATGATGTCGGCCATCTCGGCGGAGCCGTGCGGCGGCACCGGCGGGGTGTCGACGATCTCGTCCTCGATGTCCGCCATGAAGTCGGCCACCTTCTGGTCGGTGGGCGACAGGTCACCGAGGATCCCCTCGCGCACCTCGGTGTTCGCCGGCAGACCACGGTCGGTCAGCATGATGTCCGCAGCCTCCTGCGAGTTCAGCAGGAAGTCGACGAACTTCGCGGAGGCCTCCGGGTATGCGGTGTCCGCGGAGACGGAGTAGAACATCGCCGGCTTGAAGTACATCCCGGTGCGCTCGCCCGCGGACTCACCCGGCAGCCGCAGCAGCTCGAGCTCGTGACCCGAGGAGTCCGTCAGTGCGCCGAGCTGGTTGGTCCACCAGACGCCCATGGCGCCCTGGTTGGTACCGAGCAGGCTGCCCTCGGGGCCCGCCGCCTGGTACTCGACGGTGCGTGCGGCGTCGGGCTGCCCGCCGTTCTCCATCAGGTCCAGGGAGACCTGGAAGAAGTCGGCCACGGTCTCCTCGGAGACGCCGAGCTCACCGTCCGGCGTGTACAGGGTCTCGCCGCGCTGGCGAGCCAGCACGTTGAGTCCGGCCTCGTTGAAGCCGTAGTCCTGCGTGCCCCAGACGCCCTCGCCCGCGCCCTCCGAGACAGCGTTCGCCGTGGTGACGTAGTCCTCCCACGTCCAGGTCGTGTCGTCCGGCACGTCGACGCCGGCGTCGGCGAAGATCTCCGGGTCGGCGACGAGCGCGTAGGCGTTGATGCCGGTCGGGATGCCGTACTGCGCACCGTCGATCTGGCCACCGGCCAGGACGCCGTCGTCCACCTTCGATGTGTCGATGTCCAGCTCGCTCATGTCGGCGAGCACGTTCTTGGTGGCGTAGTCGGAGATGTAGCGCTCCTCCTGGGTGATGACGTCCGGGGTGTCACCAGCGGCGACCGAGGTCGCGAGCTTGTCCCAGTAGCCGTCCCAGTCGGTGAAGTCCGGGACCACCGTGATGTCGGGGTTCTCCGCCTGGAACGCGTCGATGATCTGCTGCGTGGACTCGTGGCGGGTGTCGGAACCCCACCAGGCGAAGCGGATCTCGCAGGGGCACTCCTCTGCGGCAGCCGGCGGCTCGTCGCCGCCCCCGCCCACACCCGAGTCGCCGCCCCCACAGGCCGCGAGGGTCAGCGCCACGGCCGCGATGCCCGCGGTCGAGGCGGCGAGCCGCTTGCCGCGCCCCGTCCGTAGTCCGTTGGTGCTCATGTATTTCTCCTTCGGTGACGTTGACGACGTTGTCGCTCAGCGGTGGAGCTACTTGATTCCGGTGGTCGCTATGCCCTTGACCAGGTACTTCTGTCCGAACAGGAAGGCGATGAAGACGGGTATCAGAGACACGATCGACATCGCGAACAGTGATCCCCACGAGCTCTCGCCCGTGGAGTCGACGAAGGTGCGGAGCGCGATCGGCACGGTGTACATCTCCGGCCGGGTCAGGAAGATCAGCTGGCTGAAGAAGTCGTTCCAGGTCCAGATGAACGTGAAGATGGCCGTGGTGGCGAGGGCCGGCAGGGACAGCGGCAACATGATCTGCAGGTAGATGCGCAGGTGGTTGGCGCCGTCGATGGTCGCGGCCTCGTCCAGCTCGCGGGGGATCCCCCGGAAGAACTGGACCATCAGGAAGATGAAGAACGCGTCGGTGGCCAGCAGCTTCGGCACGATCAGGGGCAGGAACGTGTTGATCCACTCGAGCTGGGAGAAGAGCACGTACTGCGGCACGATCACCACGTGGATCGGCAGCATGATCGACATCAGCATGACGGCGAACCACAGCCGCTTGCCCCGGAACTCGAGCCGTGCGAAGGCGTAGGCAGCCAGAGAGCACGACAGCAGGTTGCCGAGCAGCGACCCGAGCACCACGATCGCCGAGTTGATCAGGTAGTGGCTGAACGGGTGCAGCAGCGCGTTCCACCCGTCCGTGTAGTTGGACAGGTCGATGTCGGTGGGGATGAGGCCCGGCTCGCGGAAGATGAGCGCGTTCGGCTTGAACGAGCTGGCCACCATCCAGAGCAGCGGGTACAGCATCACGAAGCCGAAGGCGATGAGGCCGGCGTGCTTGAGCACGCTGCCCACCTTGGCTCGCACCTGCCGGCCGCGGGGCCGGGTGGCAGGACGACGGTCCTCGGTACCGGGAGGCCTGTCGCCGTCGGACGGCGGCAGCACCGCCGTCGCGGTCTTGGTGGGCGTGGAGGCGTCAGTCATCGTAGAACACCCAGTACTTGGAGGCGAGGAAGTTGACTACCGTCATGCCGCCGATGATCAGCAGCAGGAACCAGGCCATCGCCGACGCATAGCCCATGTCGAGAGACCCGAACCCCTTGAGGTAGAGGTACAGCGTGTAGAGCAGCGTCGAGTCGGACGGGCCGCCGTTGCCACCGCTCACCACGAACGCTCTGGTGAAGGACTGGAACGCCTCGATGAGCTGCAGCACGAGGTTGAAGAAGATGATGGGCGTCAGCAGTGGGAGCGTGATCGCCCGGAACTGGCGGAACTTGCTGGCGCCGTCGATCGAGGCCGCCTCGTAGTACATCTGCGGGATCTGCCGCAGGCCCGCCAGGAAGATCACCATCGGTGCGCCGAACGTCCAGACGTTGAGCGCCATGAGGGTGCCGAGCGCGTAGTCCGGGTGCGACACCCAGCCCTGGCCCTGTACCCCGAAGATCGCCAGGACCTGGTTGACCAGGCCGTCCGCGCCGAAGATCTGGCGCCACAGGATGGCGATGGCCACCGAACCGCCGAGCAGCGACGGCAGGTAGTACACGGAGCGGTAGAGGGCGAGGCCCCGCATGCCCTTGTCGAGCAGCAGCGCCAGGCCGAGAGCGGCGGCGAGCTGCAGCGGCACCGACACGAACACGTAGGTGAACGTGACCTGGAGCGAGTTCACGAACCGCGGGTCGTCGAACATCCGGCTGTAGTTCTCGAAGCCGATCCACTCCGGCGCCGAGAGCAGGTCGTAGTCCGTGAAGGACAGGTACAGCGAGGCGCCCATCGGGCCGGCCGTGATGAGGGCGAGCCCCACGAACCAGGGCGCGAGGAAGAACAGCGCCCAGCGTCCGTCGCCCTTCCTGCGCGGGCTCACGGTCCGTTTGCTGCGGGAGATCTCCTGGATCACTGACATGGGTTCACCCCCGTGTGGCTGGGCGGGGGCTCGGACCACCAAGGTCCGGGCTCGCGGTTCGGGTGGCGCATCGCGTTGTCCTCCGGATCGTCGTCGATCCCCGGTGTCGTCGGTGAGAAACCGGTCTCTGGTGGAGGAACGTACCACACGAGCAACCGGTTTCCCATGGTGTACGGTCACATCGGGAAACCGGCAGCGAGGGGGCCGCGCCAAAGATGGCTCGGTACACCCCGTACGTCGGTCGGACGAGGGTCACGGACGGAGAGCAGATGGGCAGCGGCAGCGCTCGAGGCACAGGTCAGCGCCGTGCTACAGCCACGATCGGGGACGTCGCGACGGCGGCAGGGGTATCGCGGGCAACCGTCTCCCGCGTCATGAACGGGCGGAGCACCGTCGACGCGACCATCGCGGAACGCGTGCGCGAGGCGGCGGCGGGGCTGAGCTACCGGCCCAGCAACGCCGCGCGGAGCCTCGCCCTCGGTCGCACCCAGACCGTCGCCCTCGTGGTGCCCGACCTGGGCAACCCCGTGTTCCAGCAGATCCTGCGCGGCGTCATGGACGGCGCGGCGGAGGACGGTTACCGCGTGCTCGTCGCGGACACGGTCGAGGACGACCAGCAGGAGGGTGCCATCGCGCTCGAGGCCCGCATGCGCTGCGATGCCCTGGTGCTGGTGTCACCGCGCATCGGGGACGCGGAGCTGAGCGCGCTCATCGCCGACGTCGAGCCGGTGGTCCTGGTCAACCGGGAGACCGGCGGGGCGGCGCCCAGCCTGGTCGTGGACTACGAGGACGCCGCGCTCCAGGTGGTCCAGCACCTCGTGTCGCTCGGTCACCGCCGCATCGTCTACCTCGGCGGCCCGGTGCGCAGCGCCTCCGACGAGCTGCGCCGGGCCGGCCTCGCGCGCGGCCAGAAGCTGCACGCCGACCTCGAGATCCTCGACCTGCCCGCCGGGCCGGACATCCAGGCGGGCCACCTCGCCGCGCCCGCCGTCCTGGCGACCCGGGCCACCGCAGCGGTGGCCTTCAACGACCTTGTCGCGTTCGGCCTGCTCGCCGGCCTGAACGAGGCAGGGGTGGCCGTGCCCGCCGACATCTCGGTGGCCGGCTTCGACGACATCGAACTGTCCCGCTACGCCACACCCGCGCTGACGACGGTCGCGGTGCCGCAGGCCGAGCTCGGCCGACACGCCTGGAGGGAGCTGCACGCCGTGATCGACGACGACGCCCACCCCGCAAGCTCTGCCCGATTCACGCCCAGCCTGGAGGTGCGCGGCAGTACCGGGCCCGTACGGCAGGGGCCGGAACGCGTGCACGTCACGGACGACGACGTCGTCCCCGTGTTGCGGGAGGAGATCCCCACCGTGCCGCCCACGGCCGCCCCCACCTGGTCGGTACCCGCCGACGCCGATGCCGACGCCGTGATGCTGACCTGCGGCGACGGGCTGGAGCTGGTGCGGCGGGACGCGGGCGACCGCATGCCGAAGGTGCACGCCCGGCGCCCCTACCTGCACCCGGTGCACACCCTGGCCGGCGTGCCGCTCACCGACGTGAGCCCGGTCGACCACCGGCACCACTACGGCGTCGGTATCGCGGTGCCCGACGTGAACGGCACCAGCCACTGGGGCGGTCGGACGTTCATCGAGGACGTCGGCCCCACGCTGCTGAAGAACCATGGCCGGCAGACGTCGGAGGGCGTCCGCGTCGAGGCCGTGCCCGCCTCGCGACCGGTCGGCGCCGGTGCCGAGGCCGGCGAGGTGCTCGTCGAGGACGTGCTGTGGTCCGACGAGCACGGCGACCCGCAGCTGCGCGAGGAGCGCCGCATCACGGCGCGCCTGCTCCCGCAGGCCCCCGGGTCCGCCGCCGCGCCCGGCTGGGTGCTCGACTGGCGTTCCACGCTGCACGCCGACCACGGCCCGCTGGAGATCCGGTCGCCCGCGACCAACGGCAGGCCCGGCGCCGGCTACGGCGGCCTGTTCTGGCGGCTGCCGATCGTCGAGAGCACGTCCGTCCTGTCCGCGGCGGGCACGGGTGAGAACCGTGCACACGGCAGCTCGTCGCCGTGGGTCGCCTTCGTGCAGCGCCAGGGTGGCCGGTCCACGACCCTGCTGCTGGTGCAGCCGGGTCAGGTCAGGCCGTGGTTCCTGCGCAGTGCCGAGTACCCCGGCGCCTGCCCCGCGCTCGCCTGGGACGCACCGCTGCTCGTCCCGGCCGGCGGCTCCGTACAGCTCGACCTCGTCGCGGTGCTGCTCGACACCGAGCTCACGAGCTCGGCTGCCGCCGCACTGGCCGCCGACCTGACCGACGGCGGCCAGCGGTGAGCCTGCCGAAGGTCGCGGTGGTCGGCATCCACGGCCACGGCGGCTCGCACCTGCGGACGGTCGCGGACCTCGAGGGCAGGAGCCTGGCGCGGCTGAGCGCCGTCGTCGACCCCCGAGAGCCGGACGATGCCCCGGCGCCATGGTTCGCGAGCCTGGGCGACCTGCTGTCGGCGGGTGCCGACGCCCTGCCCGACGTCGTGGTGCTCTCCACGCCCATCCACACGCACCTGCCGCTCGCCCGTGCCGCGATGGAGGCGGGCATCGATGTGCTGCTCGAGAAGCCGACCACCGCCTCGCTCGCCGAGCACGCCGAGCTCGTGGCCGTCGCCGAGCGGACCGGGCGGCTGTGCCAGGTCGGGTTCCAGACGTTCGGGTCGCACGCGCTGCCCGCCGTCGTCGACCTGATCGCACGCGGCGAGGTGGGACAGGTGACCGGGATCGGCGCGATCGGGACCTGGGTCCGGACCGCCGCGTACTGGGCGCGCTCGCCGTGGGCCGGACGGCGGCGCATGGGCGACCGCGCGGTGGTCGACGGCGTGGTGACCAACCCGCTGGCGCACGCCGTGGCGACCGCGCTGTGGGTCGGCGGCGCGCGGGCCGGCACGGACCTCGCCTACGTGAACACCGACCTGTGGCGGGCCAACCCCATCGAGGCCGACGACACCTCGTCGCTGCGGGCCGTCGGCACGGACGGGACGCGCTACGGGTTCGGGCTCACGCTGTGCGCCGCGGAGCGCACGCCGTCGCGGGTCATCGTGCAGGGAACCGCCGGCGAGATCGAGCTCGAGTACGAGCACGACCTGGTGCGGCTGCGCACCGGACGCGTCGTCGCCGAGAAGCAGTACGGGCGGACGGGCCTGCTGGAGAACCTGCTCCGGGCCCGCGCCGGAGAACGGCTCCTGTGCGACGTGCGGGACACCGGCGCGTTCATGCAGGTGCTCGAAGCGGTGCGCACCGCCCCCGACCCCGCACCGATCGCGGACACGTTCGTGGACTGGGTGGACGGCATCGCCGCTGTTACCGGCGGCCCGGCCGGGAAGATCGGCGGCGCCCAGGGCAACCCGGAGGGCGACGCCCGGCACCCGGTGGTGCACGACATCGCCGAGTGGTGCGAACGGGCCGCGCGCGAACAGCGCACGTTCACGGAGCTGGGCGCTCCCTGGACGGTCAAGAACTGACACGCCCGACAGTGAAAGAGTGCTCGCGTGCTGTCCGTACTGACTGCCATCGGGTCCATGGCCTGCATCGTCGCGCTCGGCTGGGTGATCCAGCGGCGCGGCCTGCTCAGCGGCCACCGGATCTCCCGCGGCGGCGGACCGGACGCTCCGCGAGGCGGGGTCGGGGCGCGCGAGATCCTCGCCACGCTGTCGTTCACGATCTGCGCCCCGGCGCTGATGTTCAGCACGCTGGCCGGCACCGACCTCGCGCACGTCGTGTCACGCGGCGCGGCGGTCACCTGGGCCACGACGGCGGCGCTCGCCCTGCTTACCGCGGCAGTGGCGCGCTGGGCGCTGCGGCTCCCGGCCGGCCCGGCCGCCGTGACGACGCTCGCCGCCGTCTACGTCAACGGCGGCAACATCGGGATCCCGCTGGCCGTCTACCTGTTCGACGACGCGCTCGCCGTGGTGCCGACCCTGCTCTTCCAGCTGCTCGTGCTGGCGCCGCTGACGCTCGCGGTGCTCGACCGTTCCGGTGCCGCGTCCGGGAACGCGGCCGGGAACGCGGCCGGAGGGCCTCGGACAGCCGCCCGGTCCGGCTGGTCGTCGGTGGTCCGCGTCCTGCTCGCAGCCGTCCGGAACCCGATCACGGTCGGCACGCTCGCGGGCCTGCTGGTCGCGGTGGTGAGCGAGCTGACCGGGGCGCGGCTGCCGGACGTCGCCCTGATGCCCTTCGACCTGATCGGTGCCGCCGCGCCGCCGCTCGGCCTGCTGACCTTCGGGATGACGCTCGCCGTCCCGATGCCCGCGCTCAGCCCACCGGCGGCGGACGCCGCGTCGCAGCAGGACTCCGGCGATCCGTCGGCATCGGGGCCGGGACAGGCCCCGGGGTCGGGACAGGCCCCGGGGTCGGCTCCGGCGTCGACGCCCTGGTGGACAGGCCGTGACCAGCTGCTCGTGCGGGCGGTCGTCGCGCTCGCCGTCCTGGTGCGCAACGTGCTGCACCCGTTGGCGGCGTGGGGCGTCGGTACCGCCGTCGGCCTGGACCCGGCCGCCCTCGCCGTCGTCGTCACGATGGCCGCCCTACCCACGGCGGTGAACGTCACCACGTACGCCACCCGGTACGGCGTGTTCGACGGTGTGGCCGCGCGTGCGACGGCCTGGACGACGGCGCTCTGCGTCCCCGTCCTGGTGGCCGTCGGCGCGCTCCTGGGATGACGGCGGACGGCACGAGCTTTGTCCCCGGGTGAAGCTCGCGGTCGGCCGCGCAGCGGGTCTTGTGGTGGAGCGGCCTGGCTGGCATCGTGTGAGAAACCGGTTTCCCACCGTCGGGACGACCGGTGTCATGGACGAAGGAGTCACATGCGAACACGACCATTCCCGCGCCCGCGCCGCGCCGTCGGCCCGACCGCGGAACGCGTTCTCACACGGCCGACCGGCAGCCCGCCGGCCCGGTCCCTCGTGCTGCCGCTGGCGCTGGCCGTCGGCATGGCGGGCGCGCTGGTCGCCGTCGGGCAGCCCGCTGCGGCGAGCCCGGCCGCGGGCCCGGCGACAGCCGCCGTCGACCAGGCGGGCGGGCACCCGGGCCGCGGGCACCGCACCGACCTGGGCCGCGAGACCATCCGGACCAACGACGGGTGGGCCGCATGGTCCGGCTCCACGTTCCCCGACGGTGTGGAGCGGCAGGCGGGCCCCACGACGGGTGGGGCGGAGGCCGCGCCGGCCGAGGTCTACGAGGTGGACACCTGGCAGGAGCTGCGGGACGCGCTCGCCGGCCGGGAGGGCGGTAGCCAGACCGACGCGCGCCGTAACGTGACCCCGCGGATCGTCTACGTGACGGGCCCGCTGGACGCCTTCACTGCCGCCGACGGAACCCAGCTGACCTGCGAGGACTTCGCCTCGCAGGTGACCGTCGGGGACACGGGCGAGCCGTTCTCGATGGACGACTACATCGCGCACTACGACCCGTCCGGCCCGTGGGGCTGGGCCGACCCGGCCGGGCCGCTGGAGGAGGCCCGGTCCAGGGCCGCGAGCCTGCAGGCCGCCCAGACCCAGCAGCACGTCGGCTCGAACGTGACCATCGTGGGCGTGGGCGACGACGCCCAGATCTCCGGCGCGAACCTCCGCGTCCGGGACGCGCACAACGTCATCCTCCGGAACCTGCGGTTCTCCGACGGCTACGACTGCTTTCCGCAGTGGGACCCGGGTGACGGCGACACCGGCAACTGGAACTCCGCCTACGACAACGTGTCGCTGTGGACGTCGACCAGCGTGTGGGTGGACCACTCCACGTTCGACGACGGCGCACACCCCGCCGACTCGCTCCCCGTCGTGTTCGGGCGGCCGTTCGAGGTGCACGACGGCCTGCTCGACATCACGCACGGCTCCGACCTGGTGACGGTGTCGTACAACAGGTTCCTCAGCCACGACAAGACGATGCTGATCGGCTCGTCCGACTCGCGCCTCCAGGACCGCGGGCAGCACCGCGTGACGCTCCACCACAACTACTGGCAGGACATCGGCCAGCGCGCGCCGCGGGTCCGGTTCGGCGACGTGCACGCGTACAACAACTACTACCGGCAGACCCGCCGACAGGCCGCGACGGGCGGGTTCCAGTACTACTGGGGCGCCGGCAAGGAGTCGAGCCTCGTCGTCGAGAACAACGCGGTGACGCTGGCGCGCGGGACCGACCCCGCACGGGTGGTGGGGGTGTACGGCGGCACCATGCTGAGCGAGTCGGGCACCGTGCTGAACGGCCGCCGGGCGGACCTCCTGGCGGCGTACAACGCGACGGCGTCGACCCCGCTGGCCGACGAGGCCCGCTGGACGCCGTCCGACGCGTACCGGTACCGGCTGCTCCCGGCGGCCGCGGTGCCGTGGGTGGTCCCGGCCGCCGCGGGCGCGGGCGTCCTACCCTCAACCCTCCCCCCGCCGAGGTAGTCATTCGGCGAGGTGGTCATCGGGCGAGGTAGTCATCGGGCGAGGTAGTCACCTGTTGGTGACTACCTCGCTGCATGACTACCTCGGCGGGGTGGGGGGTCAGACGTTCAGGTTCAGGTCCTCGATGCGGACCGGGTCGCCCGTCTCGAGCGAGCGGTTGCCCGCGTAGCCCACCGACGACGCGCGGACGCCGTCGACGTACCCGGCGACCCGACCCAGCGGGTCCGGCTCGGCGGCCGGTGCGAACACGCTGGCCAGGAGCAGCGCGTCACCGCCTCCGTGACCGCCGCCGCCGCGCACGATCGGCCGCTCCTCGGCCCGCTCCCAGTGCCGCTGCACCACGAGACGCTCTCCGATGGGCCGCACCTCGTCGCCCTCGAACACCTCGGTGGCGCTCGGGTCGAGGACCGCCGCGCCGTTGTCGCCGAACTCGACCGAGCCACGCTCCACGACCTCGAGCTCCGCCCGGCCACGCGTGCCGTTCACCACCACGCGGTAGCCCTCCCACGGCGCGTGCGCGGTGAGCGAGTAGGTCAGCAGGGCGCCACCCTCGTACTCCACCACGAGCCCGAGCGTGTCCTCGGTGGTGATCCCGGCGTCGAACACCGACCGGTTGCGCACGTAGCCGTCCACGGCCTGGGCCTCGGGCCCGTACAGCGTGGACAGCCACTCGTTCTTCTCGACGGAGAGCTCCCACGGGTCGATGCCGCGCTCGTTCAGCGCGCGCTCGGCGTCGGTGGGCTCGTAGCCGGTCTCGTGCGCGCCGTCGTCGCCGTAGAAGCGCCGGCCACCGGTGGCGAAGACACGCTGCGGCACGCCGTCGATCCACCAGTTGACCAGGTCGAAGTGGTGGCTCGACTTGTGCACGAGCAGGCCGCCGTTGTTGACCTTCTCGCGGTGCCAGCGGCGGAAGTAGTCGGCGCCGTGCACGGTGTCGAGGGCCCAGTCGAAGTGCACGGACAGCACGCGGCCGATCTCACCGCTCGCGATCACCTCGCGCAGCGCGCTGTTGCGGGGCGAGTAGCGGTAGTTGAACGTCGTGACGAGGTCGCGCCCCGTCTCGGCGACGGCGTCCACGATCTCCCGCGCCTGGTCGGCGTGCGCAGCGATGGGCTTCTCCACGACGACGTCGACGCCGGCCCGCAGCGCACGCGTCACCAGGTCGGCGTGGGTGCGGTCGATCGAGGTGACGATCACGCGGTCGACGGACTGCTCGGCGATCGCCTTCTCCAGGTCGTCCGGCTCGTACACGGGGCGGATGCCCCCGAGCGCGGCTGCCACGCGCGCCTCGTAGGCCGCCGCGCGCACCGGGTTGGGCTCCACCCAGGCGACGATCTCCCCGTCCGGCGCGTGCGTGCCGATCAGGGCGTCGATGTACATCGACGCGCGGTGCCCCGTTCCGACCACCGCGTAGCGGCGGCGCCCCGCGGGCAGCGGGCCCGACGGCGGCACGGGCCGCTGTGTCGGACCGGTGATCGGCTCTGTGGTCGGCTCAGCGGTCGGCTCTGTGGTCGGCTCGGGCATCGGTGGAGAGCTCCTTCGGTCGTCGTCGACGTCGGGTAGGTGGGTTGGGACTGAAACGATACGACGCTTGGAAAGCGCTGTCCATGACCCCGACCGCCGGGCTCACCGCTCCGGCGTCAGCACCACCTGACCGGCCCAGGCGAACCCGCCGCCGAACCCGAACAGCAGCGCGGGCACGCCCGCCGGGATCTTGCCCGCGTGCCACCACTTGGACAGGCCCATGGGGATCGACGCCGCCGACGTGTTGCCCGACTCCGTGATGTCCGTGACCACGACCTTGCCCTCCAGCCCGAGGGCCTTGGCCAGCGGCTCGATGATCCGCAGGTTGGCCTGGTGCGCGACCAGCACCTCGATGTCGTCGAGCCCGAGCCCGGCCCGGGCGACGACGTCGCGCGCCCGGTCCGCGGCCCGCGTGATGGCCCACTTGAAGACCGCCCGGCCGTCCTGCTGGAACTTCACCTCGGGCACCTCGATCCGCACCGCGGGCGTGAGCTCCGGCTCAGTGCCCCACACCACCGGCCCGACGGCGGGCGTGTCGGCCGCCCGCAGCACCGCAGCTCCCGCGCCGTCTGCGGTGAGGATGCACGTCGAGCGGTCGGTCCAGTCGGTGTACGCGGTGAGCTTCTCCGCCCCGATCACGACGGCCGTGCGGGCCGAACCGGTGCGGATCGCCTGGTCGGCCAGGCCGACCGCGTGGGCGAAGCCCGAGCAGGCCACGTTGAGGTCCATCGCCGCGGGACCCACGACGTTGCGCAGGTCCGGCGCCTCCTCACCCTCCGGCGTCGAGGCGCCCGGCTGGACCCCGGTGCGCAGCGCGTACGCCACCCGCCCGGCGGTGTTCGGCGACCGGTCGTCGTTGGTGGCCGTCGCGACGATCACCAGGTCGACCTCGTCGGCGGCCACCCCGGCATCGGCGAGCGCGTGCTCCGCGGCCGCCGTCGCCATGTCGGCGACGGTGACGTCGTCGCCCGCTACGTGGCGGGTGACGATGCCGGTACGCGACCGGATCCACTCGTCGTTGGTCTCGACGAACTGAGCGACGTCATCATTCGTGAGCGTCTTCGGTGGCTGGTGGTGACCGAGACCGATGATGCGGGAGCCGGCAGCGCCGGGCGGGAGCGCGAGTACGGGCGACGTAGCCATGGGGTCAACGTAGCGCGCTCAGGTCGAACGGTTCGACGGCCAGGCCGGGAACCCGCTCCCGGGCAGCCCGCACGATGCGCTCCTCGGCTCCGGGGCCCGTCTCCAGCAGCTCGCCCACCTCGCGGAGCGCGCCGCGCAGCTGTGCGTCGTACCGCTCGCCCATCGCGGCGTTGCGGCCCTTGTACGTCCACGCGACCAGGTGGGCCAGGTTGAACCGGGGTCCGCACGACCGGCAGGACATGATGCCCTGCGGCCGGCGGAACCGAGTCGTCCGGTGGCCGGCCGGGCACGCCCCGACCCAGGGCCCGTCGATGGAGGGCGCGGAGGGGTCGACGCACCGCCGGCCCGAGCATCCGATCCGCACCGCCACCTCCCGCCACACCGGCCCGTGCTTCGCCTTCGAGCCCGCGAGCGCGTGCGCCACCTCGTGCAGGATCGTGTCCCGCACCTCTCGCTCGTCGTGGATGCGGGTGAGCGGCGCGGAGAGACTGATACGGCGCTTGCCGTAGCTGCACATCCCGGCGCGCCGGACGGCGTCGTCGAACTCGAAGGTCCAGGCCTTCAGGCCGTGCTGGTCCATCAGCTCGCGCGCCATGCGCGAGGCGGCGACAAGGTTCATGCGTACCCCTGCGGTGATCGTGGTGATTGTGTCCGGCCGTTCCGGACGCTGTCGAACCTACGTGGCTCCACTGACACCGACGCGAGGTTATCCACAGTTCCGTGCAGCAGGCTCGACCGATCAGCCGGCCGGCGGGATCGGGAAGTTCGCCCGGAACACGTTCGACGGGTCGTAGGCCGCCTTCACCGTCCGCAGCCGGCCGAGCGTCGGCTCCGGGAACGCCTCCAGCAGGCGCTCGGGTCGGTCGTCGGTGTCGAAGGACAGGTACGAACCGTCCTGCACCGGCCCGATCTCGGTGTCCCATGCCTGGTTGAGCCGGTCCTGGTTCGAGGCGAGCGCCGAGAGCGCGAAGTTCTGGTGTCGGTGTGCGTACGCCGTCGCGTCGGGCGCGACGTCGTTCCCGGCGCCACCGGTCGCCCGGATGGACGTGAAGTACGACTCCCCCGTGGCCAGCAGGCGCTCGATCGCCCGGCTGGTCCCCTGGTCCAGGTGGGTGAGCAAGCCCGAGCGGGACGAGGGGTCACCGCCGCCGGAGTGGTGGGCGTCCTCCGTCCGCACGACACCCGAGTACGGCAGCAGCTGCGCCTGGTGGCCGAGCAGCGGGCCGGCGTCGGCCAGCAGCTCCAGCTGGGCGATCGCGTCGTCCGGGTCGGCGTCGGCGCCCTCCGCCGCGATGACCGTCATGAGCTGAGCCATCGGGCCCTGGCCGCCGCGTCCCGCCCCGAGGATCATGAACGAGGTGAGCCCCCGCGGGGCCGCCTCGACGGTGGCGCCCCACTTCTCCAGGAGCCCTGCGGTGTCCGTCGCGTCGAGCGTCATCTGGGAGAAGACGACGTCCCCGACCGCCCCGGCCTCGATCTCCAGCCAGGTCACCACGCCCATGTTCCCGCCTGCTCCGCGGAGCGCCCAGAACAGGTCGGGGTGCTCGTCGCGGGAGGTGCGCAGCACCCGCCCGTCGGCCGTGACCACCTCGGCGGCGACCACGTGGTCGATCGTCAGCCCCTGCAGCCTGCCCAGGAAGCCGATGCCGCCGGTGGTCGCGAGGCCGCCGACGCCGACGCCGCCGTGGTCGCCCGACGTGATGGCCCAGCCACGCGGTGCGAGCGCCGCCGCGACCTCGCCCCAGGTGGCACCGGCACCGATGCGCACGCGACGTGTCGCCTCGTCGACCACCTCGACCGACCGCATGCGGCTCGTGCTGAGCACCACGCCGCCGTCGTTCGTGGACCGGCCGGAGATCCCGTGCCCCGCCGAGCGGACGGCGAGCTCGACGCCCTGCTCCTGCGCCCAGGCCAGGCCCGACGCGACCTCGTCCGCATGCTGCGGCCGGAGCACCAGCCCCGGCGCGCCGGAGCGGAGGTAGTTGTGCCGCACCGCCCCGTACTCGCGGTCACCCGGCTCGACGGCGTGCGCCGCCAGCTCCGTCGGGAGCGAGTCGTAGTCGATCCCCGGCCTCCGTGCGGCCAGCGCCGCCGCACCTCGGCGGGCGACCGCCGGCACCGTGCCCGCGACGCGCCGCTCGGCCGCCACGGCCTCCCGCACCGCCGGCGCGACCTCGTGCGCGAACGCCCGGATCTGGTCGGGGTCGTCGCCCATGACGATGAACCCGCTCACGCCGTCCTCGAGGGCCAGGAGCGTCAGCTCCTCGACCCACTGGTCGGCCGGGCCCTGCAACGGGCCGGACGAGCGGTCGGTGATGGCACCGCCCAGGTTGAGCAGACGGCGGATCTCGCTCGGCGAGCGGCCCGCCTCCTGTGCGGCCTCGTCGATCGTCACGTTGCCCCGGGCGAGGTCGCCCTCCTTGAAGTAGGGCAGCGAGGGCAGCCAGCCGTCGGCCTGCGCACCGGTGAGGCGGAGCATCCGCTTCTTGTACGCCCCGAGCCAGATCGGGATGTCGTGCGCGGGGGCGGGGCCTCGCTTGGCGCCGTCGACCCGGTGGAACTCTCCCGGCACGCGCAGCGGGGTGCGGTTGGCGGCGTCCCAGATGCCGCGCATGATCTCGATGCCCTCCTCGAGGGCGCCGACGGACTCGGCGGGCGTACGCCGGGTGGCGCCCATCGCGGCCATCGCGTCCCAGAAGCCGCCCGCACCCACACCCATCTCGAACCGGCCGCCGCTGAGCAGGTCGAGGCTCGCGGCCGACCGCGCCACGAGGGCCGGCTGACGCATGCCCAGGTTGAGCACGTTGCCGGAGATGTGGATGCGCTCGGTCTGCGCGGCGACCCACGACATCAGGGTCCACGTGTCCAGGAACGACGGCTGGTACGGGTGGTCCTGGAAGGTGACGAGGTCCAGACCGAGCTGCTCCGAGAGCTGGGCGAGCCGGACCGGGCCCTGCGGGTCGCTGTTGGTGGGGGTGATGAACGTGCCGAAGAGCAGCTCGTGCCCGTAGTCGGTCATGCGTGGGGTCCCTCGTGTCGGCTCGTCCACCGCTCGGCGCGGTGAATCGTCTGTACCGCAGATGATATTAGCAACAACTCTTCTCGGTGACAGCACATTCCCGTAGGATGACGGCATGAGCACCACGCCCACCGAGGCCCGTCCGGGCCGGCACTCCCTGTTCGGCTGGTCGCTCGCCACGCTCCTGCGCGAGTGGAGCGCCCGGGTCGACGCCGCGGCCGACGACCTGCCGCAGGGCACCCGGGGGTACCAGCTCCTCACGGCGGTGGTGCACGGGAATCTGCCGAGCCAGGCGGCGCTCGCCGCCACGCTCGGCATCGACCGCACGGTCATGACCTACCTGCTGGACGCGTTCGAGGGCTGCGGGCTGGTCGAACGGCAGCTCGATCCCGCGGACCGGCGTGCGCGGCGCATCGTGGCCACCGACAAGGGCTTGGAGGTGCTCGCCGCGATGGAGGCGCGTGTCGCCGCCGCGGAGGACGACCTGCTCGCCGGGCTGGAGCCAGCGCAGCGCACCTCGCTCCGCGAGCTGCTGGAACGTGCCGCCACGGGCACCGGCCCGGACGAGGACCCGTGCCGCACGGTGGTCGAGGCCACCGGCCCCCCACCCGGGTGAGTGCGTGATATTTGCGCCGTCGAAACGTTCCGACGGCGCAAATATCACGCACTCAACAGCGCCTAGGTGTCCAGGGCCGCCTCGCGGTAGAAGCCCTCGATGTGCTCGCGCGTGAGCCGCTCGGCCTCGGCGCCGTCGTGCCGCGCGACGGCGTCGACGATCGCGCGGTGCTCGGCGGTCAGGCGCGCCGCGGTCCTCGGCCACGCCTCGACCGCGTCGGCACCCGTCACCACGTAGGAGGCGACGGCGGCCCGCATACCGCTCAGGATCGCCTCCACGAGCTGGTTCCCGCCCAGCCGGACGAGCTCGATGTGAAAGTCCTGGTCGTGCTCCACGAAGGCGGTCACATCGAGGCCCGGCGCGGCCATCGCCTCGACGTGCTCCCGCACCCGAGCCAGTGCGGCCTCGTCGGCCACCCGGGCGGCGGCGTCGCGGACCGCCCCCGCCTCCAGCAGCACGCGCGTGCGGACGACGTCGGACACGGGCAGCGTGCCGGACGCCACGTGCAGCCGCACCGCCGCACCGAGTCCCGCCGCGGGCCGGTCGATCAGGGTGGCCCCCGCGCTCGGTCCCGAGCCGGCGGCGGTGCGCACGATGCCCATCGCCTCCAGGATGCGGATGGCCTCGCGCACCGACGGGCGGGACACACCCAGCTCCTCCGCGAGCGCCCGCTCCGCCGGGAGCCGCTCGCCGATGGACCACCTGCCCGCGCTCAGTCCTGCCTCGATCTGGGCCAGGACGCGCTCGTGGGTTCTCACCGGGCGAGTGTACTTCTGTGGTCTGTCCACAGTGGGCTATGGTGAGGTCAGACCTCGAAGGAGAGTGTGCCCATGCGCATAGCCCTGGCGGCCACCTGCATCGCTGACGCCATGTTCCCGCAGGCCCCGAGGGCCGTCGTGACGCTCCTGGAGCGGCTGGGCCACGAGGTGGTCTTCCCGGCCGGGCAGGCGTGCTGCGGCCAGATGCACGTCAACACCGGCTATCTCGCCGACGCCGTCCCGGTGGTCCAGAACCATGTGCGCACGTTCGCTCCGGTGACCGACGGCGAGTGGGACGCCGTCGTCGTGCCGTCCGGTTCCTGCACGGGGTCGATCCGGCACCAGCAGTCGATGGTCCTGGAGCGCGCCGGCCTCCACTCCGAGGCCCGCGCCGCGGCCGCCGTCGCCGAGCTCACCTACGAGCTGTCCGAGCTGCTGGTCGACGTGCTCGGCGTGACCGACGTCGGCGCGTGGTTCCCGCACCGCGTCACCTACCACCCCACCTGCCACTCCCTGCGGATGCTCGGTGTGGGCGACAAGCCCGAGCGGCTCCTGCGGGCCGTCGAAGGGCTGGAGCTCGCGCCGCTCGCGGAGGCCGAGGGCTGCTGCGGGTTCGGGGGGACGTTCTCGCTGAAGAACGCGGAGACGTCCGCGGCGATGCTCGACGACAAGGTGGCGACCGTCGTGGACACGGGAGCCGAGGTCCTCACCGCGGGCGACTGGTCGTGCCTGATGCACATCGGGGGCGGCCTCTCGCGCGGCGGCACCGGCGTGCGGCCCATGCACCTGGCGGAGATCCTCGCCTCCACGCGGGAGTCGCCGGTGGTGCCGGGCCGGCACGGGTCCGGCCGCTCGGGAGCCACGACGGAGGTGGCCCGATGAGCACGTTCCTCGGCATGCCCGCCGCGCGCGACCGACGCGGACCCGGCCCCGACGCCGCCCCGGGGACCCTGTCCGGCGTCGGGCGCCCGGAGGACCCGCTGCACTGGGGCGCCTCGTTCCCCGACGCGGCGAAGGCGGCGCTCGACAACGGCCAGCTGCGCCGCAACCTGGGCAAGGCGACGTCGACCATCCGGACCAAGCGGGCCCGCGTGGTCGGCGAGGTGCCCGACTGGGAGGCGCTGCGCGACGCCGGGTCCGCCGTGAAGACGGACGTCATGGCACGCCTGCCCGAGCTGCTCGAGGAGCTCGAGCGCAACGTCACCGCCCGGGGCGGGGTGGTGCACTGGGCGCGGGACGCCGCCGAGGCCAACCGGATCGTCGCCGACCTCGTGCGCGCCCGGGACACCGACGAGGTGGTCAAGGTCAAGTCCATGGCCACCCAGGAGATCGGGCTCAACGAGGCGCTCGCCGAGGAGGGCATCGCGGCGGTCGAGACGGACCTGGCGGAGCTCATCGTGCAGCTCGCGGACGACATGCCGTCGCACATCCTGGTGCCGGCCATCCACCGCAACCGCACCGAGATCCGCGACATCTTCCTGGAGCGGATGGCGGACGCCCCGCCGGACCTCACGGACGTGCCCCGCGAGCTCGCCATGGCGGCCCGCGCGCACCTGCGGCGCAAGTTCCTGTCGGCGAAGGTCGCGATCAGCGGCGCCAACTTCGCCGTCGCGGACACCGGGACGCTCGCCGTGGTGGAGTCGGAGGGCAACGGCCGGATGTGCCTCACCATGCCCGAGACCCTGATCACCGTCATGGGGATCGAGAAGCTGATCCCCACCTTCGACGACCTCGAGGTGTTCCTGCAGCTGCTGCCGCGCTCCTCGACGGGCGAG
Source organism: Promicromonospora iranensis (assembly GCF_028994805.1). Classification (GTDB taxonomy): domain Bacteria; phylum Actinomycetota; class Actinomycetes; order Actinomycetales; family Cellulomonadaceae; genus Promicromonospora; species Promicromonospora iranensis. Next base: position 101,529 of record NZ_JAJQQP010000001.1, read on the forward strand.
CGGATGAACCCGTACACGTCGATGTGGACGGGCGTGACGCCGGGCGACGGGCCGCAGGAGTTCCACCTGGTGCTGCTCGACAACGGCCGCACCAAGGTGCTCGCCGACGAGGCCGGGCGCGCGGCGCTGCACTGCATCCGCTGCTCGGCCTGCCTGAACGTCTGCCCCGTGTACGAGCGGGTGGGCGGCCACGCATACGGCTCGGTCTACCCCGGCCCGATCGGCGCGATCCTCACGCCGCAGCTCACGGGCGAGGAGTCGGACCTGCCGTACGCCTCGACGCTGTGCGGCGCGTGCTACGAGGTGTGCCCCGTCAAGATCGACATCCCGTCGATCCTCGTGGAGCTGCGCGCGCGCGAGGTGTCGATGACCGCGGGCTCCGCGGGAGACACCGCCGACCGGGTCTGGAGCGCGGCCATGAAGGCGGCGTCCTTCGCCATGGCCGACGGCGCACGGTTCCGCCGCGCCGCCCGGGTACCACGACTGCTGCGCGCCATCTCGCGCAACGGCGTCATCAGGAAGCTGCCGTTCCCCGGCTCGCTGTGGACCCGGTCCAGGGACCTGATGGAGCCGCCGAAGCAGACGTTCCGCGACTGGTGGGACGGACGAGAGGACCAGCGATGACCGACGCACGCACCGAGATCCTCTCGCGCATCCGCGGGGCGCTGGGCTCGGCCGACAGTTCGGCCGGGGCGGCGGGGACAACAGGCGCAGCGGGGACAGCCGGTGTGACGAGGGCCCCGTCGGTGGTGCCACGGGAGTACCGGTCCGCCGGTGAGCACGCCCCCGGCTCGGACGCCGTGCTGGAGGTGCTCATCGACCGGCTCGTGGACTACAAGGCCGAGGTGCACCGGACGACCCCGAAGGACCTCCCGCGCCTGCTGGCCAGGCTGATCCCGCAGCGGTCGGCAGAACGTCAGGTCGTCGGCAGCTCGGACTACCGATCACCTGACGTTCTGCCGACCACCCCGAGCACCCCGCGCGGCGCCGTCGTCGTGCCGCACGGGATCGACCAGGCCTGGGTTTCTGCCATGGGCGGGGTCGAGGTGCGGACCGACTCGCGCGAGGCCCCCCTCTCCGCCGCCGAGCTGGACGAGGTGGACGCCGTCGTGACCGCCGCGCGGGTGGCCGTCGCCGAGACCGGGACGATCGTGCTGGACGGCGAGGCCGACCAGGGCCGGCGCGCCGTGTCCCTGGTTCCCGACGTGCACGTGTGCGTGGTCCGTACCGACCAGGTGGTGCAGACCGTCCCGGAGGCGGTCCGCCTGCTCGGCGCCGACCCGGAGCGACCCCTGACCTGGATCAGCGGCCCGAGCGCCACGAGCGACATCGAGCTCGAACGCGTCGAGGGCGTCCATGGCCCGCGAACGCTGCACGTGGTGCTTCTGTCCTGACGGCCCTCGGTCGGCATTCCCTCCGGTCAGGGGTGCAGCCTGGCGCCCTTCACCACCTTGTCCACCACCCGCCGCTCACCCGCGACGGCGATCCCGACGAGGTCCAGCTTCTCCGTGGCGACGCTCGCGACGGCGGCCCGGTTGTCGACGTCGTTCCCGGTGGCGAACAGGTCGGCCGTGTAGACGCCGATGCGCAGGCCCCGGGTGGCGGCGCGCTCGCGGATCGTGGCGAGCCGGTCGCCGTCGGCCACCATGACCATCACCGGCGTACCGAGCATCGGGAGATACTCGTGGCCGTCGGCGTCGCGGTACGTGTCGCCGACGAGCTCCGGGTAGGCAGCGGTCACGGCGCTGGACAGGAAGGCCGTCACGTTGTTCTCCTGCCAGCCCAGCAGGTCGTCGCGCAGGACGATCACGATCTTGGCTTGTTCGAAAGTCATACCGCTCACACTGCGGCCGTGGACGGGCCGAGTTCTTGTACGTTCTTGACATGCCCTCGCCCGCTGCGAGCTCGGACGTCGTGCGCGCCTGGCGGCCCGGCGTGCCCGGTGTCGCCGAGGTGCTGCACGCCGCCTGGCACGAGCACGCCTACCCGGCCCACACCCACGACACGTGGACGGTGCTGGTCGTCGACCGCGGCCTGATCGGGTACGGCCTGGACGGCCAGGAGCACGCCGCGCAGCACTCCGGGGTGACCGTGCTGCCGCCGGGCGTGGTGCACGACGGCCGGTCGGTGACCGCCACCGGCTTCCGCAAGCGCGTCGTCTACCTGGAGCCCACGGTGCTCGACGACGGCCTGGTCGGCCGCGCCGTCGACGCTCCGCTCGTGCTCGACGACACGCTCCGCGCCCGCTTCGTCGGCCTCGACCGGGCGCTCACCGTCCGCGAGGACGTCGCGGCCGAGAGCCTGCTCGCCCTGGTCACCGAAGGCCTGGCCTGGCATCTCTCCGGCCGCCCGACGCCGCCGCGCGAACCCGCCACCGCCACCACCGCGCGGCGCGCCCGCGACCTGCTCGACGCCGACCCGGCCCGGCCGGTCCGCCTGGCCGAGGTCGCCGCCGAGCTCGGCGTCACGGTGCCGCACCTGGTACGCGCGTTCACCCGCGAGCTCGGCCTCCCGCCCCACCGGTACCTGGTGGGGCGCCGGCTGGACATGGCGCGGCGCCGGCTCCTGGCGGGCGAGCCCGCGGCCGACGTCGCCGTCGCGACCGGGTTCCACGACCAGGCGCACCTGACCCGGCACTTCCGCCGCCTCCTGCGCACCACCCCGGCCCGCTACGCGCGCGGCGCGCGCCCGGCCTGAGACCGGCCCGCCGCCCGCCGCCGTCGCCGTCGCCGTCGCACCCTCTCCTTCGAGGTCTAAGTTTCTCCGCTCTGAACCGATTCAGAAGCGAGAAACTTTGGCCTCGAAAGGGAGATCTCACACGCTCTCGGGCCGCCGACCGGGCGCGTGACGTCGTCGGCTCCGGGAGAATGGCCTCTCGTGACCGACCCAGCGCCCGAGCCCACCCTCTTCGACCTCCCGCCGGGGGCCCGGCGCCCCCGGGCGCGGGTCGTGCTGCTGACCGGTCCGTCGGGCTCCGGCAAGACGTCCCTCACGCGCAGGCTCGGCCTGCCCGTCGTCCAGCTCGACGACTTCTACCTGGACATCGACCATCCGGGCCTGCCGCAGCGGTACGGCAGCGTGGACTGGGACAGCCCGCAGACCTGGGACGGCCAGGGCGCGCTCGCCGCGCTGCAGGAGCTGACGACGGAGGGCCGTGCCGACGTCCCCGTCTACGACATCCCGACCTCTCGCCGGACGGGGATGCGGCGGCTCGACATCGGCGACTCGCCCCTCGTCCTGGCCGAGGGCATCTTCGCGGCGCACCTGGTCGACGACTGCCGGGCCGAGGGCCTGCTCGCGGACGCCATCTGCCTCTCCCGCCCGCGGCTGGTCACCTTCTGGTTCCGGTTCCTCCGGGACGTCGCCGAGGCGCGCAAGCCGATCGGCACACTGCTGCGCCGGGGGACCTCGCTCCTGCGCGCCGAGCCTGCGATGATCGAGCGATGGGTTGCGCTGGGCTGCCGCGAGGCCACACCCACCCAGGCGGAGAAGGACATCCGCGGCCTCCTTGTTCAGAAGTCCTCGAACACGTAATCCACGCGTAACCGAATTGCCACGTACCCCACATGCGCGGGGCTCACCCTGGGCACAGGAGGTGGTGTCTGTGATCCAGCGCAACGGCTTGCGTGTGCTCTCGCTGTACGAGGGCTTCTTCAGCGGCGGGGCTCGTGTCCTGCACTCGACGGTGGTCGCCGGTCTGCATCAAGGCGGTCGTCAGCAGCATTCCGTGCTGAGCCTGCACCACGAGGTCCGGCGTGAGGCCACCCTCCAGCGGATGGAGGACGACCCCCGGTACCGCGCCCTGCGCGCCGCGGGCGTCCGCATCGGCTCCCTCGGACGGAGCACCGAAGGGGAGCACGACTCGCACGTCTTCAGCGAGTCGGAGCTCGCGGCCGCCGTCCGACAGGCCGAGAGCTCCCACGTGGTGCTGTCGCTCAAGGAACAGCCGCTCCGGCTCGTGAACCAGGACGCCTTCCCCAGCCGCCCGGTCATCGCCTGCCTGCACCGCTCCGATCCCGAGCACCAGGGCGACGCTCTCGGCGACCTGCTGACCGCGGCCTCTCGCGGCCGGCTCGCCGCCGTCGTCTGCTGCGCGGAGTCGACGCGGGACGCATACCGCGAGGCCGGCGTGCCCGCGGACCTGCTCCGCGTGGTCCCGAACGGCATCAATCTCGCCCGGTTCCGCCCGGTCCAGGGCGCGCGCCGGCTCGCCCTGCGTGGCGCGGCCGGCGTACCCGGTGACGCAACGGTCGTCGTCTACGCCGCGCGGTACGACGAGATGAAGAACCCCGAGCTCTTCCTCCGCTCGGCCCGCACGTTCCTCGAGCTGGAGCCCGACGGCCACGTCCTGATGTGCGGCGCCGGCATGACGGCGGCCAACCCCAGCCTGCAGGACGACCTCGCCCGCATCTTCGGCGACCGGCCGGACCTGCTGGAGCACCTCGACCTGCTGGGCGTGCGCCACGACATGGAGCTGATCTACGCGACGGCCGACGTCGTGGCCCTCACCTCGACGTTCGGCGAGGCCGCGCCGCTGTGCCTCATCGAGGGCTCGATGTGCGGGGCCGTGCCGGTCACCACCCCCGTGGGGGACGCGCCGTCGATCGTGGACCGCATCGGGTTCGTGACGTCGTTCGAGCCTGCCGAGATCGCGGCCACCTGGATCGAGGCGGCGGCCCGGCGTGGGGAGCTGGAGTCGGCGCGGACCGCCGTCCGGCCCCGGTTCAGCCACGTCCGGATGATCGCCGGCTACTCGACGATCATCGAGCGCACCCACCGCGACGCGGGCCTCCGGCCGGCGCGCGTGTAGCGCGGGCCTGGTGGTCGGCAGAACGTCAGGTGGTCGGCAATCCGGTTTGCCGACCACCTGACGTTCTGCCGATCACCTCGCATCGGTCCGCGCCTGCCCCGCGGACACGGCAGGATGACCTCATGTCCGACGGCCCCGTCACCCTCAGCCAGGTCGCCCGCGAAGCCGGCGTCTCGCTCGCGACGGCCTCGCGCGCGATCAACGGGAGCGCCACCCGCAGTGTCCGCGAGGACCTGCGCGAGCGCGTCCTGGAGACCGCGCGGCGCCTCGACTACTCGCCCGACCCCAGCGCCCAGGCCATGGCCCGCGGCCGCACCACGGCCCTGGGGCTCGTGGTGCACGACATCGCGGACCCGTACTTCTCCACCATCGCCGCCGGTGTCGCACGCGCCGCCGAGCACGAGGGCCTCATCGTCACGCTCGCCTCCACGGAGCACAGCCCCGAACGAGAGCTCGCCTTCGTCGAGCTGGCCCGGCGGCAGCGGTCGCGCGCGATCATCCTCGCGGGCGGTCGCCTCGCGCCGACCTCGGACGCGCTCGAGGCGGCCCTGAAAGCGTTCCGCGACGCCGGGGGCGGGGTGGCGCTGATCGGCCAGCCGGTCGACGACCTTCCCGTCGTCAAGGTCGCGAACGCCGACGGCGCCGCCGACCTCGCCCGCGCCCTGCACGGCCTGGGCTATCGCCGGTTCGCCGTCCTCGCCGGCCCGACGGGCCACCGCACGGCGGCCGACCGCACCGACGGTTTCACCGGGGCGTTGGCCGAGCTCGACAGCGCTCCCCCGCCTGACGACATCCTGACCTGCGCCTTCACCCGCGACGGCGGATACTCCGCGATGACCGCGCTGATCGGGCGGTCGGGCACGAGTGCGCCGTCGGGCCGCGCAGGACACCTGCCCGAGCTCGTGTTCGCCGTCAACGACGTCATGGCGGTCGGCGCCATGGCCGCCGTCCGGGACGCGGGCCTGAGCGTGCCCGACGACGTCGCGGTGGCCGGGTTCGACGACATCCACACCCTGCGCGACGTCACGCCGGGCCTCACGACCGTACGGATCCCGCTCGCGGAGGTCGGGGCCCTGGCCACCGCCCTGGCGCTCGGGCGCTCGGGCCAGGCGGACGCGCGGGTACGCGGCGAGGTGGTGCTCCGGGAGTCGACGCCGGAGCGCACCCGCTAGGACGATCCGGCGGCCCGTGTGTACTGCCCGCCGACCGTGCGCTACGCTGCTCGGGAAAGCGCATTCCCAAGCCACGACGATGGAGTCCCGCCCGTGACCACACTTCGCATCGCCATGAACGGCGTCACCGGCCGCATGGGTTACCGTCAGCACCTCGTGCGCTCGATCCTGCCGATCCGCGACCAGGGTGGCGTCACGCTCCCCGACGGTTCCCGGGTCCAGGTCGAGCCCGTGCTGGTGGGCCGCAACGCGGACAAGCTCAAGGAGCTCGCCACGCTGCACGACGTCGAGCACTGGACCACCGACCTCGACACGGCGATCACGGACGCGGACATCGTGTTCGACGCCGCCATGACGAACCTGCGCCCGGCGACGCTCGCCACGGCGATGAAGCGGGGCAAGCACGTCTACACCGAGAAGCCGACGGCGGAGACCCTCGCCGAGGCCATCGAGCTCGCGCGTCTCCAGGCCGAGACGGGCGTGACCGTCGGCGTCGTGCACGACAAGCTGTACCTGCCGGGCCTCGTGAAGCTGCGCCGCCTCGTGGACGAGGGCTTCTTCGGCCGCATCCTCTCGCTGCGCGGCGAGTTCGGCTACTGGGTGTTCGAGGGTGACTCGCAGGCCGCCCAGCGGCCCTCCTGGAACTACCGCAAGGAGGACGGCGGTGGCATGACCACCGACATGTTCTGCCACTGGAACTACGTGCTCGAGGGCATCCTCGGGCAGGTCAGGACGGTCACGGCCAAGACGGTCACGCACATCCCGACCCGCTGGGACGAGTCCGGCAAGGAGTACGCCGCGACCGCCGACGACGCCGCGTACGGCATCTTCGACGTCACCACCCCGGGCGGGGACGACGTCGTCGCGCAGATCAACTCGTCCTGGGCCGTGCGCGTGTTCCGTGACGAGCTCGTCGAGTTCCAGGTGGACGGCACGCACGGCTCCGCCGTCGCCGGCCTGCGCGAGTGCCGTGCCCAGCACCGCTCGCACACCCCCAAGCCCGTCTGGAACCCGGACCTGCCGGTCACCGAGCCGTTCCGCGACCAGTGGCTCGACGTCCCCGCGAACGCCGACCTCGACAACGGGTTCAAGCTGCAGTGGGAGGAGTTCCTGCGCGACGTCGTCGCCGGGCGCCCGCACCGTTACGACCTGCTGTCGGCAGCGCGCGGTGTGCAGCTCGCCGAGCTGGGCCTGCAATCCTCCGCGGAGGGCCGCCGCCTCGACATCCCGGAGATCACGCTGTGAGCGCGGCAGTAGTCCTCCCCCGGTTCGACGCCGAGGGCCGCGTCACGGGCTCGGAGGCGATCGACCTGAACGCCCCCGGCCCCTGGACGACGCCGTCACGCCCCATCGAGTCCCGCGTCGCCTTCGCGGCGGCCCACGTGGTGCCGCAGGTCGGGGCGGAGAACGTCCCGGGTGCGCCCGCCGTCGTCGACTGGGACTCGACGCTCGCCTACCGGCACCGGATCTGGGAGCACGGGCTCGGCGTCGCCGACGCCATGGACACCGCGCAGCGCGGCATGGGGCTGGACTGGGCAGCGACCCAGGAGCTCGTGCGGCGGTCGGCGGCCGAGGCCGCCTCCGTGGGCGCCCGCGTCGCCTGCGGGGCGGGCACCGACCAGCTCTCCCCCGACGTGGTGGCCGCGCTGGAGCCGGGCGACGCCGGGCTGGCCGTGGTGGCGGACGCCTACCGCGAGCAGGTGCACCTGGTGCAGGACGCCGGGGCGCAGGTCATCGTCATGGCCTCTCGCGCGCTGGCGAAGGTCGCCCGCGGCCCCGAGGACTACGCCCGTGTGTACGACGCCGTCCTCGCCGACGCCGAGCAGCCGGTGATCCTGCACTGGCTCGGCACCATGTTCGACCCGGCGCTGGCCGGCTACTGGGGTTCGGACTCCGTGGACGACGCCACCGCGACGTTCCTCGACCTGATCCGCGCCCACCAGCCCCGCGTCGACGGCGTCAAGGTGTCCCTGCTCGACGCCGCCCACGAGGTGGGCCTGCGCCGGTCGCTGGCCTCGCTGCCGCCGTCGGACGCGGGGACGAGGCCCCGGCTCTACACCGGTGACGACTTCAACTACCCCGAGCTCATCGCGGGTGACGAGCAGGGCCACTCGGACGCGCTGCTCGGCATCTTCGCCGCGATCTACCCGGCCGCCTCCACCGCGCTCCAGGCGTTCGACGCCGGCGACGCCGAGGGCGGGCACAAGATCCTCGCGTCGACCGAGGCGCTGGGCCGGCACATCTTCGCCGCGCCCACGTACTACTACAAGACCGGTATCGCGTTCCTGTCCTGGCTCAACGGCTTCCAGCCCGGGTTCTCCCTGGTGGGCGGCCTCCACTCCGGGCGGTCGCTGCGGCACCTGGTCGAGCTCGCCCGCCTGGCCGACAGCTGCGGCATGCTGCTCGACCCGCCTCTTGCCGCCGCGCGGCTCCGGGCGTTCCTGACGACGAACGGGGTGACCGCATGAGTCGCGCCTCGCTGAACACCGCCACCGTCAAGCACGCCTCGCTCGCCGAGGCGTGCGAGGCGGCGGCCACCGCGGGCTTCGGCGCCGTGGGTCCGTGGCGCAACCTGGTGCAGGACGTCGGGGCGCAGCAGGCTGCTCGCATCATCGCCGACGCCGGGCTGCGGGCCTCGTCCCTGTGCCGCGGCGGGTTCCTGACCGCGGCGGACGACGCCGGCGTCCGCGCCGCGCTCGACGACAACAAGCTGGCCATCGAGGAGGCCGCGACGATCGGCACCACGGAGCTGGTGTTCGTCGTCGGCGGGCTGGTGGGGTCGACGCCGGGCGGTGCTCCGGCGTCGGACGTGGACCGGGACCTCGTCGCCACGCGCGGCCGGGTCGCCGACCGGATCGCCGACCTCGTGCCGTTCGCCGCCGAGCACGGGGTGCGGATCGTGCTCGAACCGCTGCACCCGATCTTCGCCGCCGACCGGGCCGTGATCTCGACGCTCGCGCAGGCGCTGGACCTGGCGGCGCCGTTCGCGGCGGCCGAGGTGGGCGTCGTCGTCGACACCTACCACGTGTGGTGGGACCCGGCCCTGCGCAAGTCCATCGCGCGCGCCGGTCGGGAGGACCGCATCGCCTCGTACCAGGTGTGCGACTGGGTGCTGCCGCTCGCGGCGGAGCCGCTGAACTCGCGCGGGCACGTGGGCGACGGGTACATCGACTTCGCGACGGTCACGGGCTGGGTGCGCGACGCCGGCTACGTCGGCGACATCGAGACCGAGATCTTCAACGAGGAGATCTGGGCCCGCCCGACGTGGAAGACGGCGGCGACGGTCCTGACCCGCTACGAGAAGCACGTGGCCCCGCACCTGTAGCCGAGCCGACGCCTTCGAGGTCTAAGTTTCTCCGCTCTGAAGCGTTTCAGAGCGGAGAAACTTAGACCACGAAAGGGATGGGCGGACCGTTCGCTACGGCACCGGGCGGAGGGTGTAGCGGCAGATTCCCCATACCGCGTAGAGCAGCGGCGCCGCGGCGAAGCCGACGCCCACCACCGGGCGCGCCGCCATCACCGACGCCAGCAGCGCCAGCACGAGCAGCGCCGCGGCGGCGAGGTACCAGCGCCGTGCGCCGAGCACGAGCGCCCCGAGAAGCACGTCGCGCAGGCGAGCACCGGGCAGGTCGGGCACGGCGGCCAGGGCGAGCACCGCCGTCAGCACGGCCCCGACCGCGAGCGTCACCAGCACGGGGATCACCACCGCGCCGACGGTACGGCCCCAGAAGAACGCCACGTCCACGGCGGCCACCACGACGGCGGCCGTGGCCAGCGCCCCGATGGCGAGGCCACGGCGCAGGTGCCGGCGCCAGGCGCGCACGAAGGTGCGGACGACCGCCGTCGAACCGTCGGAGCTGAAGGCGGCGAACACCGCGAAGGCGGCGGCCAGGGCCGGCCCGAGCAGCGGTGCCGCCAGCGCGAGGTACGGCCACGTCACCCCGGGGTCCGTCGCCGCGACCAGCACCACGAGGGGCAGGCACGCTACCGCCAGGAGCAGGTTCGTCATCAGCCCCGTGTAGACGGTGCCGAAGACCATCTCGTAGGTGTCCGGCCCGATCAGGGGCCGGCGGCGCGACGCTGTTCCCGCGGTGCCCGCGGCACTCATCCCTTCACACCCGTCGTCGCGATGCCCTGGACGAAGTAGCGCTGGCCGAGCAGGAAGATGAGCGCGATCGGCAGGACCGACAGCACCGAGCCCGTCATGATCAGTGCGTGCTCGGCGTTGTACTCGCCGATGAACGACTGCAGGCCGAGCTGGATGGTCCACAGCGGGCGCTCACGCAGGTAGATGAGCGGACCGAGGTAGTCGTTCCAGGTCTGGACGAACGTGATGATCGTCAGCGACGCCAGGGCGGGCACGGACAGCGGGATGATGATCCGCCACCAGATCCCGTACTCGGAGAGGCCGTCGATCCGCGCCGCCTCCGACAGGGAGTCGGGGATGGACTCGTAGTACTGCTTCATGAGGAACACGCCGAAGGCGCCGAACGCCTGCAGCAGCATGATGGCCCACAGGGTGTTGTTGAGCCCCCAGCTCGAGAGCATCTGGAACTGCGGGATCATGTAGGACTGCCAGGGCACCGCGATGGTCCCGATGTACAGCAGGAACAGCACGTCCCGCCCGGGGAAGCGCATCTTGGCGAAGCCGTAGGCGGCGAAGCTGCCGGTCAGCACCTGCAGGAAGGTCACGGCGACGGACACGACGAGGGTGTTGCGCACCCACGTGACCATGTCGGCCTTGACCCAGATGTCGACGTAGTTGCGCCACTGGACCGGGTCGGGAATCCACTGCACCGGTGCCGTGAACACCTGGTTGTTGAGCTTCAGCGACGAGATCACCATCCAGGCGAACGGCAGCATGATCCCCGCCGCCGCGACGATCATCGTGACGTAGAGCAGGACGCGGCCGAACCGCCGGAACGGGGACGTGCGGGCGGTCATCAGGCATCCCTCCGCTTGTTGTAGAGGAACTGCACCACGGTCACGAGGATGCAGATGAGGAACAGGACGACGGCGACGGCCGAGGCGTACCCGAACTGGAACTGCTCGAAGCCCTTCTGGAAGATGTACTGGCTGAGCACCAGGGTCGCCTGCCCCGGTCCGCCGTCGGTCATGACGAGGATCAGGTCGAACACCTTCAGGCTCTGGATGGTGACCATGACGGTCACGAAGAACATCGTGGGCCGCAGGCAGGGCAGCGTGACGTTCCAGAACCGCTGCCAGGCGCCCGCGCCGTCGATCCGCGCGGCCTCGTGCAGCTCGGTCGGCACGGTCTGCAGGCCCGCCAGGAACAGGAGCATGTAGTAGCCCATGTCCTTCCAGGTGCCCACGATGATCACCGCGGGCATCGCCCAGTCCTTGGAGACCGTCCAGCCGGGCAGGTCTCCCCCGACGAACATGCCGAGGAACTGGTTGATCGGCCCGAACTCGGGGCTGAACAGCATGTTCCACACCACGGCGACCGCGACGATCGACGTGATGTACGGGAAGAAGGCCACCGTGCGGAAGAACGCGGCGCCACGCAGCTTCTGGTTGAGCAGCAGCGCGAGCGCGAGCGACACGATGATGGTGATCGGTATGTGCAGCGCCGCGTAGTAGAGCGTGTTGCCGAGCGCGATGTGGAAGCTCTTGTCGCCGAACAGCCGCGCGAAGTTGTCGAGGCCGACCCAGTCGGCGGTCCCGAAGATGTTCCAGTCCGTCAGGGACATGTAGAAGAGCGTGATCACCGGTGTCAGGGTGAGCACCGCGAAGCCGAGGAAGTTCGGCAGGATGAACGTCCAGCCGATCAGCGCGTTGCGCACCTTGAGCGAGGTGCGCGGCTTCCTGAGCGGCGGGGGAGGCTCCGGCTGCGAGAACCCGAGGGTCCGCTGGTTGCCGACGACCGGTGTCGTCATGGGGGATATCTCCTCTGGAGTGCTGATGTTTCGGGGCCCCGCACGGGGCCAGCTCTTGGTTGTGGGCGCGACCGTTGCGACGATGCGTCCGTCTGAGGCGCAACGATCACGCCCACAACCAAGCAAGGCGGTTAGCCGACCTCGTTGGCGACGCGCTCCTCGGCCTCGGTGATCGCTTCGTCCACCGGGGTGGACTCCGACATCACCGCCGAGTGCATCTCACCGAGGATGGTCTGGATGGCCGCCGTGTTCTGGCCCACCGGGTTCTCCGGCAGCGTCTCGTGCGTGGTGTAGGAGAACCGGGACAGCTCGTCCTGGGGCACACCCTCCAGCGAGAAGATCGCGTCCGCGACCGTGTCGTCGATCAGGGCCGGCGTGATGCCGATCCCGGCGAGCGCCGCGGCACCCTCGGGGCCGGCGGCGAACCGCAGGAAGTCCTTCGCCGTCTCGACCTTGGACTCGTCGATCCCGGCGTTGATACCCATCGTGGTCGGGTCACCAAAGGTGACCGGCGTGTTCTCGGTGCCGGTCGTCGACTCGTCGAGCTGCGGGATCGGCGCGATGCCCCACTCGAACGTCTCCGCCGCACCCGACTCCTGCTCGGCCACCAGCGTGCCGATGTACCACGAGCCCATCGGCATCATCGCTGCCTTCTGGGTGCCGAACTGCGCCTGGTAGGTCAGCTCGTTCGTGGTGACCGTCGCGTAGGACGGCTGTGCTCCGCCGTCCTGGAGCGCGAGCTCACGCTCGTAGTACGGCGCGAGGAAGGAGAAGTCGCCGCCGTCCAGCGCCGCGCCCTCGGTCTGCGCGAGCGCGAAGCCCTGCACGGTGGACTGCCAGCTGTGCAGGTAGGTGCCCGTGACCGACTTCTCGTCGATGCCCTCGGTCAGCTCCTCCGCAGCGGCGGCGTAGTCGTCCCAGGTCCACGAGCCGTCCGGCAGGTCGACGCCGGCCTTCTCGAACAGCTCCTTGTTGTAGTAGAGCAGCCACGAGTCCTGGCGGTAGGGCACCGCGTAGGTGACGCCGTCGACCGCCATCGGCTCCAGGCCGCCCGTCTCCGGGTCGAGCTCGGCCGCCACGTCCGAGATGTCGAGCAGCGTGCCGCCATCGGTGAACGTGACGTAGTTCTTCAGGTTCTTCACGATGAAGACGTCCGGGGCCGCGCCCGCGGACAGGTCGGCGGTGAGGGCCGTGTCGTAGTCGTCGCCCGCGGGGTACTCCTTGAGCTCCACGGTGACGTCGGGGTTCGCCTCCTCGTACGCGTCGGCGAGCGTCTCGAACTCCGGCGTGGACGCGAAGTCCCAGCCGGCCAGGCTGATGGTGACGGGGCCTTCGGGGGCCTCCGGCTCGGACTCTCCGCCGCACCCCGTCAGGGCCAGCGACGCGGCGGCGGCAACGCCGAACGCGCTCATGATCTTGCGGTTCATGCCTACTCTCCTTCGAGTAATTCCGCTCCCGCGACGCCTTGATGGCGGTTGCCGGGAGCGGCGTGTGTGGTCAGGGCAGGTTTGCCGTGGTCTGTTTCCCGTCCGGCCAGGTCACGGCGGCCTGTCCGGCGGTGAGCTCGAGGCGCGGCTGCCCGAGGGCAGGCGTGCGCGCCAGGTAGATGCCGACGGCCACCCAGCCGTCGGGGACCGGCGCGTACCGCGACCAGGGGGTGGTCGTCGGACCGGCCAGCGGGGTGGCGTCGTCGAGGGTCGTCTCGCCGCGCACGGGTGCGACGTCGCCCAGCAGCGGGACCACCGTCGAGACCAGGCCCGGGCCCGCGGCCCAGCCGCCGATCCGCAGCGCCGTGGCCTCGGCGGGCTCCGGGATCTCCGGCTGCGCCGAGACGCGCACCAGGCGCACCTCCCACGCACCGCGAACCAGGGACACCGTGGTGATCCGGCCCGCCGGGGTCGACGTCCCGGGCCGGCCGGAGCCGTGGTCCGGGGCGGTCGGGTCGACCTCGATCCAGTGGGCGTCGGCGGTCGAGGCGAGCACGGCGGCGGTGGGTGCCCCCGTGGCCGAGGTCTCGTTCTCGACCGGCTCGACAGGCTCGACCAGCGAGGCGTGCGAGAGCTCGAAGCCCGTGCGGTGCGTCGCCCGGCCCGCGGCGTCGAGCAGCACCACCGACTGGTCCAGGGGTGAGCTCCACGCCTCGGCGTCGAGCAACGGCGAGGTCGCCGTCGAGTAGCCGAAGCGGGCGTACAGGGGCGAGTCGCCGCCGTCCGCCCCGGGCACCGCGTGGTCGGTGCCGTGGTTGATCACGCGCACCACGCCGTCGTCGTGCGTGGCGCTGATCGCCCAGCCGGGCGCCTTGGCGATCGCGAGCACGTCGCCGACGTCCACCGGGAGCGGCTCGGGGGCGGCGGTCCACACCTCGTGGGACGCCGGGAGCGCGAGGCCGAGCAGGCCCTTGCTCGCCCAGTAGGGGGAGCCGGTGCCGCTGTACCGCTGCGCGATGGGACGCCACGGGTGGTGCCAGCCCAGGGTGAGGAGCCCGTCCGGGCCCGGGACCCCGTGGTCGGCGAAGTGCCGCACGATGCGTGTCGCTGCCTCCCGGAGCTGCCCTGGCCGGCCCACGCCCGCGTAGGCGCCGGCCCAGAAGGGGGCCGCGGCCGCGAACCGGTAGGTGAGGCTGCGGCCCTGGACGAGCGGGGCTCCGTCGGCGCCGACGAGGGCGAGCGCGTCGTCGAGGTAGCGCGCCAGGTGCTCCCGGTCGGCGGCCGACCGGAGGCTCAGGTCGTCACCGGCGGCCGCTGCGGCCTCGGCGGCGCCCGACATGTGCGGCCACAGGGCCGGGTACAGATGCAGTGCCCAGCCGGTGTAATGGTCGAAGCTCCGCTCGGGGCCGTCGGCGAACCAGCCGTCGGGACGGCGGAACCGGTCGTGCGCGGCGAGGTCGCGTGCCACGTCGTCGGCGGAGAACGGGCCACCGACCGACCGCAGGAACGTCTCGACGACGATCCGGAACCAGACCCAGTTGTTGTCCGGGTAGCCGGGGTCGCCCACGACGGAGCCGAGGTACTCGACGGTCCGCTCCTGCACGTCGGGCGACAGGCGGTCCCAGATCCAGGGCCGCGTCATGTCGAGGATCAGGGCGAGCGAGGCCGCCTCGACCTTGGCCTGGGCGTGCTCCTCGGGCCGGGTCCAGCGCTCGGGGTGCGTGGAGTCGGTGCCCGCGGCCAGCCCGGCCGCGTACCGCTCGGCGAGACCCGTCGGGTCGGCGCCGTCCTCCCCCGCGAGCCGGAAGCCGGCGAGCAGGAACGTGCGCGCGAAGCCCTCGAGGCCGTCGACCGCGGTGCCGTACCCGCCGGGCCTGCCGGGCAGCGTGATGAGCGACCCGCTCGGTGACGCGTACGGCCGCGCCCCCTCCAGGAGCCGGTCGGCGTAGGCGGCGAGCCGGGTGCGGGCCTCCGGCCCGGTCGGCAGGTCGTGGCGGGTCATGCGACGAACTCCATGTCGGCGCGGGTCACGACGCTCCGCGGGGCGTCACCCCGCGCGTACCGCTCCAGCTCGTCGAGCGCGGCGGCGGTCATGCGCCGCGTCTCCGTCCCGAGCGACCCCGCGATGTGCGGCGTGATCATGACGTTCGGCAGGTCGTACAGCACCGACGACGCCGGCAGCGGCTCCGGCTCGGTGACGTCGAGCATCGCGTAGATGCGGCCGGTCGCGCACTCGCGCTCCAGCGCGGCCGTGTCCACGACCGCACCCCGGGCGGTGTTGATCAGGGTGGCGCCGTCCGGCATGAGGGCCAGCTCGCGCGCACCGATCAGCTTGCGGGTCGAGGGCAGCTCGGGGGCATGCAGGGAGACGATGTCGGACGCGGCGAGCAGCTCGTCGAGCGGCACCAGCCGGGCGCCGGCCTCGGCCACGGCTGCGGCGTCGGCCAGCGGGTCCGCGACGAGGATCTCGCGCGTCTCGGGGCCGGAGCCCGGCACGGTCAGCCGCGCCACCACCTGCCGCCCGGTCCGGGAGAAGCCGACGATCCCGACGACCCGGTCCCGGTTGGAGAGGACGTCGTGCTCGCCCAGGTAGGACCAGTCGTCACGCCGGGTGCGGGCGACGTTCGCGAGGAACGGCGCCTTCTTGCCCGCCATGAAGATCGCGGCCACGGTGAACTCCGCGACCGGCAGCGCGTTCTCGGCCACGGCGTTCGTGACGAGGAGCTCGCGCTCCCACACGGCGTCGGACACGAGGGGCCGGACCGTGCCCGCGCAGTGCAGCACGGCGCGCAGGTTCGGTGCGAGCTCGAGCACCTCCGCGGTGATCCGGGGAGCGCCCCAGGACGTCAGGAGCACCTCGACGTCGGCCAGCCGCTCCTTGGCCTCCGGCGTGTCGTAGGCGGTGACGCGCACCGGCTCGCCGAGCCGCGCGAGCTCACGCAGCCGGGTGTCCTCCTCGGGACCGAACTGCATACGTCGCGCTCGGTCGTCCATGACGAGCAGGACCTCAGGTCGCCGCACCACCGCTCTCCTCTCCATCGAGTCTCACGTTCGCCTGATCACCTAGACGAACAGTTCCGATCAACTACGATCGGACGATGGCCCATTGAAGCCCACGTCCTGCCCGCTTGGCAAGCCCCTGGCCCTTCACCAGGAATTCCTATACGATCATTTTCGATCACTGGAGGACAGCACATGACAGCAGCGCCGCTGCCTGCGCCTGACGTCACCGACCGGAGCTTCTGGGCCGCCGACCGGGTGGCCGAGGCCCTCGTGCCCACGCTCGCGTCGGCCGACGCCGAGCGCGGCGCCCCCTGGCCGCAGACCCTCGCCTCGCACTACGCCCGGTTCTTCCGCGACGGCGACCGCACGGTCTACGAGGCGCACGTCGCCGCCCGCCACGCGCGCCTCACCCGCGCCACGCTGGCGGCGTTGCTCGACCCGCGTACGGACCGCGTCGACGAGGTCGTCGACGGGGTGCTGCTGCTGTGCGAGCAGTCGACCTGGTGCTGGGCGGCGCACGATGACACGTGGTCACGCTTCGGCAGGGTCACCCCCACCGTCACCGAGCCGTACCTCGACCTCGGGGCGGGCGAGGTCGCCGCGCAGCTCGCGTGGATCGACCACCTGCTCGGCCCGGCGCTCGACGAGCGCGCGCCCGGCGTGCGGTGGCGGATCCGGCAGGAGACGCAGACCCGGGTGCTGCGGCCCTTCACCGAGCGGCGCGACTGGTGGTGGCTCGGCGTCGACCACCCGATCATGAACTGGAGCCCGTGGATCCAGGGCAACGTGCTGGCCGCCAACCTCGCGCTGGAGGAGGACCCGGACCGGCGGCAAGCCGTCACCGCGCTCGTCGCCGACGGGATCGCCGCCTACTGGGCGTCGCTGCCCGCCGACGGCGGGGTCGACGAGGGCTATCACTACTGGTGGCAGGGCGCCGCCCGCGCGCTGGAGGCACAGGACCTGCTCGGATCGGCCGGGATCGAGCCGGAGCCGGCCACGCTGGACCGGATCCGCGCGACCGTCGCCTTCCCGCACTCCATGCACCTCGGCGGTGACTGGTACGTCAACGTGGCCGACGGCGCCGCGCGTCCGCTCTCCACCTGGCCCTGGAACGTGGTGCACGCGTGGGCGCGCCGCGTGGGCGACGACGACGCCGCCCGGCACGCCGCCGCCTACCGCGGGCAGCCCGGTGGTCTGTTCGACGAGCGCGCGTCCCTCCCCCGGGCGGTCCGGATGCTGTCCGACGCGGCGTGGGCACAGGCCCTCGCCGCCGCTCCGCCGCTGGTCGGGCGTGCCCACTTCCCCTCGACCGGGATCACGGTGGCGCGCTCGGCGCCCGGGTCGGCCCGAGGCCTCGCGGTGTCGGTCAAGGGCGGGCACAACGGCGAGAACCACAACCACGTGGACGTGGGCTCGGTCATCGTGGCGCTCGACGGCGTGCCCGTCGTGATCGACGCCGGCAAGCCCACGTACCGTGCGGGAACCTTCGGACCGGACCGGTACGACCTGTGGGTGGTCCGCGGCGACTGGCACAACGTCCCCCAGGTGCGCGGCGTCGAGCAGGCGCCGGGCGAGCGGTTCGGTGCCCGCGACCTCGAGGTGGCGGACGGCGGAACCGACCACGGCTCCTGGCGCGCGCGGCTGGATCTCGCCGGCGCCTACCGCGTGGACAGGCTCGAGCACTGGTGGCGCGAGGCAGCGCTGGAGCCGGCCGGCGAGACGCTGACCGTCGAGGACTCGTGGACGTTCTCGGGTGCGGGTGCGCCGACGTCCGCCGACGGCTCGACGGCGTGGCACTGGCTGCTCGCGGGCGACGTCGCCCTCGATCCCGGCCGAGCGGTGGTCCGGTTCACCCCGGACGGCGGCCCGACGCCGGCCCGTGCACTCGCCCTGACCTGGGATGCTGGGGCGGCCGACGCCGAGGTCGAGGTCCGCGAGCTGGACGATCCGGAGCTGACAGCCGTCTGGGGCGGACATCTGACCCGGCTCCGGCTGACAGCGCGGACCGAGACACCGTCGGGCACGTTCAGGGTGACCATGAGACCCATCGGGTCCGGACCGCAGGAGGTTGCATGACTGAGGAAGCGCCGCTCCCGAGCGAGCGTCGGGCGCGCCTCATCGCGCGCGTACGGGAGACCGGTTCGGCGCGCGTGAGCGACCTGTCCCGCGTGCTCGGCGTGACACCCGTGACCGTGCGGCGTGACCTGGCCCTGCTGGTCGCCGAGGGCGTCCTGGAGAAGGTGCACGGCGGCGCGCGCATCCCGGCCCGCGGCGCGGGGATCGGTGCCCACACGGGCGCGAGCACCGGCATCGTCCAGCCCGATGCGGCGCCCTTCGGAGGTACCGACCAGCTCACGATCGGCATGGTCGTGCCCTCGATCGACTACTACTGGCCGGAGGTGATCCGCGGCGCGCGGGACGCCGCGCACGGAGCAGTGCGGCTGATCCTGCGGGGCGCGTCGTACGAGGTCGACCAGGTGCGGCGGCAGGTGGCCGCGCTCGTCGGGGACGACGGCGGACCGGGCGTCGACGGCCTGCTCGTGGCACCGCCCGTCGACGGCCCCGAGGCTGCCGATCTCGGCGAGTGGCTGGCCGGCCTGAGCCTTCCGGTGGTGCTGATGGAGCGGCGGCTGGCGACCGGCCCGTACCGCGAACCGCTGGAGTCGGTGGCCACCGACCACGCGCTCGGCTCCGGCATGGCCACGCGGCACCTCGCGGAGCGCGGGCACCGGCGGGTGGGACTGGTGACGTCGCGGACCAGCCCGACGTCGGCCGCCGTCCGGCGCGGTTTTCTCGCGGTGGCGGAGGAGCTGGGGCTCGACGTCGTGCTCGACCTGGAGACGGTGCCGCTGTTCGACGCCGACTGGGCGGACGAGGCCGCCGCCGTGCTGGACAGGTGCGCGGAGGTCGGGGCGACGGCGCTCCTCGTGCACTCCGACCGGGAGGCGATCTCGCTGGTGGAGCAGGCACAGGAGCGCGGCGTGCGGGTGCCGACGGATCTCGCCGTGGTCGCGTACGACGACGAGGTCGCCGGCCTGGCCGATCCTCCGCTCACCGCGGTGCGACCGCCCAAGGCGGCCATCGGAGCGGGGGCGCTGGAGCTCCTGACGCGCCGGCTCGCCGCCCGGGCGGACGCCGCCGCCGCACGGGACAGCGACGGCGGGGACGCGGTGACCGGGGCGGACCGGCCGGTGCACCGCATCGAGCTGAGCCCGCGCCTGATCGTGCGCGCGTCGAGCGCTCCCCGCGTGTAGGGCAGGCAGGGAGCGAAGGCCTGCTCCGCGGGATGTGCTGCGCCCGGTGCACGACGTCTACCGAGCGCAGCACCTCCCGAGGACACAGCGGCCCTAGGACACAGCGGCGTAGCGACGGAGCGTGACACTCGCCCGCACCACGTCGCGGAGCGCCGTCAGGCCACCCGACACGACGCCGACCGCACGCGCCTGCACGAGCACGTTCCCGAGCGCCGTCGCCTCGACCGGTCCCGCGACCACGGGCAGCCCCGCCGCCTCGGCGGTGAGCCGGCACAGCAGCTCGTTCTGCGACCCCCCACCGACCACGTGCACGGCATCCACCACGACCCCTGCCAGCGACGACGCCTCCGCGATCGCCCGGGCAGACGCCGCGGCGAGGCTGTCGAGGATCACGCGGGCCAGGGCGGACCGCCTGTCGGGGAGCTCGATCCCGAGGCGGGCGACGGCCTCGGCGACCCGGCGCGGCATGTCCCCCGGGGCGAGGAACTCGTCACCGTCGACGTCGACGAGGCAGCGACCACCCGGCTCCGTGGCAGCCGCGGCGAGCAGGCCGGGCAGGTCGACGGGCGCGCCGTCCTCCGCGGCCCAGGCTCGCACGCACTCGTCGAGCACCCACAGCCCCATGACGTTGCGCAGATAGCGCACCGTCCCGTCGAGCCCGAGCTCGTTGGTGAAGTTGGCGGCGCGGCTCGCCTCGGTGAGCACGGGAGCGGGCAGCTCCAGCCCGACGAGCGACCACGTGCCCGACGAGACGTACGCCGCCGAGCCGCCGAGCGGGGCGGCCGCGACGGCGGACGCCGTGTCGTGCGAGGCCACGGCGAGCACCGGCACCTCGCCGAGCCCGGTCGCCTCCCGCACCTCGGGCAGCAGGTGGCCGACGACGGCGCCGGGCTCGACGAGCTCCGGCAGCCGGTCCCGGAGGGCGCCGAGGCCCGGACGGACCGCGGCGAGCCGGTCCAGCAGCTCGGTCGACCAGGTGCGGGACCGGGCATCGAGCAGGCCGGTGGTGGACGCGTTGGTCACCTCCGCGACCCGACGGCCCGTCAGCCAGTACGTGACGAGGTCGGGAAGCAGCAGGAGCTGCTCGGCCTTCCCCCACTCGCCGTCCCCGCCCCCGCCGGCCGAGCCGGCCGAGCCTGTCGAGGCCCCCGCCACCAGCTGGAACTCCGTGGTGAAGGGCAGATGCTGCAGCCCGTTGACCGCGTAGTGGTCGGCGAACGGGATCTGCCGGTACACCTCGTCGGCGACCCCGTCCGTACGCGGGTCGCGGTAGCAGTGCGGGTCCGCCACGAGCTCGCCGGCGGCGTCGAGCAGCCCGTAGTCGACGGCCCACGAGTCGACGCCGATCCCGCGGATCTCGACCCCCCGCTCGCGCGCGACGTCGCCCGCGGACCGCAGCCCGTCGACGATGCCGCGCCACAACGCCTGCACGTCCCAGCGGAGCGCGCCGCGGTCATCGGTCACCGGCCCGTTCGGGAACCGCCCGCACTCGACGAGCTCGGCCCGCCGACCGTCCACCACACCGAGCATCACCCGCCCGCTGGTGGCTCCCAGGTCGACGGCGACGAAGCCGGTCACCGCAGGAACGCGGCTGCCACGCCCGCGTCGACGGGCACGTGCAGTCCGGTCGTGTGCGAGAAGTCCGAGGTGCACAGCGCGAACACGGCGGACGCCACGTTCTCGGGCAGCACCTCCCGCTTGAGCAGGGTGCGCTGCGCGTAGAACTCGCCCAGCTTCTCCTCCGGCACCCCGTACACCGCTGCCCGGTTGGCCCCCCAGCCGGACGCGAAGATGCCCGACCCGCGCACGACGCCGTCCGGGTTCACGCCGTTCACCCGGATGCCGTGCTCCCCCAGCTCGGCGGCCAGCAGCCGCACCTGGTGCGCCTGGTCGGCCTTGGTCGCGGAGTAGGCGATGTTGTTCGGCCCGGCGAACACGGAGTTCTTCGAGGAGATGTAGACGATGTCGCCGCCGAGACCCTGGTCCACCAGCACCCGCGCGGCTTCACGTGAAACCAGGAACGAGCCCTTGGCCATGACGTTGTGCTGCAGGTCCCAGTCGGCCTCGGTGGTGTCGAACAACGACCGCGACAGGGACAGGCCCGCGTTGTTCACCACGAGGTCGACGCCGCCGAACGCGAGCACCGCCGCACGGATCCCGGCCTGCACCGCCACCTCGGACGACACGTCCATGGCCACGCCGATGGCGACGTCCGCCGAGCCCAGCTCCGCGGCCGCGGCGACGGCCTTCTCGGTGTCCAGGTCCGCGACCACCACGCACGCGCCCTCGGCGGCGAGCCGCTGGGCGATCGCCTTGCCGATGCCCGACGCCGCCCCCGTCACCAGGGCGACCCGGGTCGCCAGGGGCTTGGGCGCGGGCATGCGCTGCAGCTTCGCCTCCTCGAGCGCCCAGTACTCGATGCGGAACTTCTCGTCCTCGGCGATGGGCGCGTACGTGGAGATGGTCTCCGCGCCGCGCATCACGTTGATCGCGTTGACGTAGAACTCGCCGGCCACCCGTGCCGTCTGCTTGTTGCGCCCGTACGAGAACATGCCGACGCCGGGCACCAGCACGATCGCCGGGTCGGCGCCACGCATCGCCGGCGGCTCCTCGCCACGCGCCCGTGCCGCCGCAGCGCCGCGCTCGTAGTACGCCGCGTAGTCCGCCCGGTACGCGGTGTGCGCCTCGCGCAGGGCGGCGACCGTCTCCTCGACGGTGGCCGACGTCGGGACGTCCACCACCAGCGGCTTGACCTTGGTGCGCAGGAAGTGGTCGGGGCACGAGGTGCCGAGCTCGGCGAGCGGCAGCAGCCGCTCGCGCGCGAGAAGGTCCAGCACGACGTCGGAGTCGGTGAAGTGGCCGACCTGCGGCGCGTCCGCCGACGCGATGCCGCGGATCACCGGGGCGAGCGCTGCCGCGCGGGCCCGGCGCTCGGCGTCGGGCAGCGGCTCGTAACCGGGGCGTACGGCACCGAAGGGGTGCGTGCCGTCGGCCGCGAGCGCCGCCGTCCGGGACTCGATGAACGCCTCGGCCCGGCGGATGATGTCGAGCGAGCGTGCCTCGCACTCCTCGCTCGTGTCGCCCCAGGCGGTGATGCCGTGGCCGCCCAGGATGCAGCCGATGGCCTGCGGGTTCTCCGCCTTGATGGCGGCGATGTCCAGGCCGAGCTGGAAGCCGGGGCGGCGCCACGGCACCCACACCACGTCGGAGCCGAAGATCTCACGGGTGAGCGCCTCGCCGTCGGCCGCGGCGGCCACCGCGATGCCGGAGTCGGGGTGCAGGTGGTCCACGTGGGCGGCGTCGACCAGGCCGTGCATCGCCGTGTCGATCGAGGGCGCCGCGCCCCCCTTGCCGTGCAGGCAGTAGTCGAAGGCGGCGACCATCTCGTCCTCGCGGTCCAGGCCCGGGTAGACGTCGACGAGCGCCCGCATCCGGTCCAGGCGCAGCACCGCCAGGCCCGTGGCCTGGAGCGTGCCGAGGTCGCCGCCGGAGCCCTTGACCCACAGCAGCTCGACGGGCTCGCCCGTCACGGGGTCGGTGGCGTTCCCCTTCGCGGACGTGTTGCCGCCCGCGTAGTTGGTGTTCCGGGGGTCGGCGCCCAGCCGGTTCGAGCGGGCGACGAGCGAGGTGACCGTCGGGTTGTCTGTCGCGTCGGCAGTCTGGTTCGTCATCGGGCTGCTGCTTCCGTCTCTGGTCGGTCGTTGGGTGCTTCGTGGGGCGTGCCGACGAGCGCGTCGGCGGTGAGCCACGTGATGAGGCGCGCGATGCTGCGCACCGCGCCGGGAGTCTCAGGATGGTTGAGGTGGCCGTGCTTCGTGCCGTCCTCCCGGACGAGCAGGACGTCGACCCCTGCGGCAGCCAGCTCGGCGGCGTACGCCTCGCCCGAGGCGCGCAGGGCGTCGTGGTCGGAGTTGAGGACGAACGTGGGCGGCAGGCCCCGCAGGTCCTGGCCTCCCGGGAAGGCGTACGGCGACGTCGGCGGGCCTTCGTGCCCCAGGTAGTTGGCGTTCATCGACGCGAGGAAGCCGGGGTCGCGCCAGTCCGACGCCGTCTTCTCGAACAGCTCCGCGCTCGGCGCCGGGAGCTCGAAGTGCGCCACGGCGTAGGCGAGCACGACGCTGCGCGGCGGCGTGCCACCCGCGTCCCGGAGGCGCAGGGACGCGCCGCCCGCCAGGTTCCCGCCGGCGCTCGCCCCGCCGAGCGACCATCGTTCGGGTCCGACACCGAGGCCGGCGTTCTGCGCCCAGCCGTGTGCGAACGACACCTCCTCGGACGCCACCGGGAACCGTACGCCGGGCGGTTGACCGTCCGGTCCGGTCCACGGTCCCGCCGGGTCGGAGGCAGGCGCGAGCCGGTAGTCGACGCTCACGACGACGACGCCGGCGTCCGCAAGGCTCCGGGCTACCCAGTCGGCCTCGAGCATGTCGAGGCTGCCGCGGATGAACGCACCGCCGTGTGCCCAGACCAGGCCGGCGACCCGCTCGGCGTCGGCCGCGGGCTCGTAGACCCGCACGCGGAGGTCGCCGTGCGGGCCGTCCAGCACGCGGTCCTCGACGGTGACGCTCACGCGCCCCATCCTGCCTGGGCGCCTCCGACCCGCTCGGCGGCGATCTTCTCGGCATAGCCGGACGCCGCGAAGGCAGCGGTCGGGTTCGGGTCCAGGCCCATCTCCTCGCGCACCTCGGCGACGAGCGGGCGGACGTCGGTGTCGTACGCGTCCATGAGCACGCCGTGCGCGCCGAGCACGTCGCCCGACAGCTGCGCGGCGGTGAGCGCCTCGACGTCCACGAGCAGGGCCTTCGCCGTCGCCTCCTGGACGTTCATGACCGAGCGGATCTGGGCGGGGATCTTCGGCTCGATGTTGTGGCACTGGTCGAGCATGAAGTTGACGCCGCTGTCCGGAGCGTGGGCACCGGCTGAAACGATCTCGTGCATGATCCGGAACAGCTGGAACGGGTCCGCGGCACCGACCATGAGGTCGTCGTCGGCGTAGAAGCGGCTGTTGAAGTCGAAGGCGCCGAGGCGGCCCTGCCGCAGCAGCTGCGCCACGATGAACTCGATGTTGGTGCCGGGCGCGTGGTGGCCGGTGTCGAGCACCACCTTGGCCCGGTCGCCCAGGGCCATGACGTGCAGCAGCGACGTGCCCCAGTCCGGGACGTCGGTGATGTAGAACGCGGGCTCGAAGAACTTGTACTCGAGCACCATGTGCTGGTCGTCGTCGAGCGCGGCGTAGATCTCGGCGAGCGACTCGGCGATCCGGTCCTGCCGGGCCCGGATCGAGTCCTGGCCGGGGTAGTTCAGGCCGTCGGAGAGCCAGACCTTGAGGTCCTTGGACCCCGTGGCCCGCATGACGTCGATGCACTGCTTGTGGTGGTCCACCGCCTTGGCCCGCACCCGGGGGTCGGGGTGGGCGAGGGAGCCCAGCATGAAGTCGTCGTCCTGGAAGACGTTCGAGTTGATCATGCCGATCCGCACGCCCAGGTCCGCGGCGTGCCGCGCGAGGACCTCGAAGTCGTCGACCAGGTCCCACGGGATGTGCAGGCTCACGCGCGGCGCGACGCCGGTGTACTGGTGCACCTGCGCGGCGTCGGCCAGCTTCTCGAACGGGTCGCGCGGCACGCCCGCCTGGCCGAAGACCTTGAACCTCGTCCCCGAGTTGCCGAACGCCCACGACGGCAGCTCGATCGTCTGCTGCCGGAGCGCGGACTTGGCCGCCTCGGTCCGTGCGGATGCCGCCATGGCGTCCTCCCTCTCCGCGCACACCCTCGTACGCACCTTGAAACGATTCACTGAAAGCCTATTCCGGCGATGCCGGGTGGTCAAGCGTGGACCCGCGGCCCGCCCCGCCGATCGGCACAAAAACGGATGGCCGGCAGCCCTTGGGCTGCCGACCACCTGTCTCCTTGCCGATCATCCGCCCCGAGGCGGCCGTGCGCTCAGTACCGCGAGTCCGCGTAGGCGAGGTACCTCGAGGTGACCAGGATCGACCGCCGCAGCGTCGCCTCGTCCTTGCTCGCGTTGTTGGTCAGCGTGTCGACCCAGAACGTCGTGGTGCTGTCGCTCGGCGTCTCGTTCAGGTAGTGCTGGTAAGTGGCGACCACTCGCACCTGCACCGCCGAGCGGTTGCGCCAGAGGGCGTCGACGACGCCCGCCCGGCCCAGCGTGGACAGCCGCGGCACCCAGTGGTCGAGCTGGCTCGCCGTGGGCGCCCGGTGCAGAATGTGCTCGTACAGCGCGGTGATGTACGCGCGGTCGGTGCCACCCACATGGCGGTAGTACGTCGAGGTCCCCATGAGGAACGGCTCGGCCTCGTCGATCGTCCGCGTCCCGTTGCGCACGCCGGCGATGTGGCTGTCCACCTGGGCGTCCGACGGCGTGTAGCCCAGCGTGTCCTGGAACGCGGCGATGATCCGCGCGGTCCGGTAGTTGTTCGACGTCGCCATGGCGTCGGCGAGGTCTCCCTGGCCGTTCACCGACACGCGGTACTCCCAGCCCTCGATCTCGGCCGTGGTGGCCTCGCGGCCGAGGCTGTCCTTGTAGACCGCCTGGACGAAGTTCGTGTACTGCTCCGCGACCTCGGTGTACTCCTCTGCGTACGCGGCCGCCGCGTTGCGGATGCTCGCGAGCTGCGGGTAGCCCATGTCACCGGGGCACTCCGTCCGGTGCGTGTCGCGGTGCCCGAACACGCGCGGCAGCACCACCTGCTCGCCCGCGCCGTACCGGCCACCCGAGGTGAGGCCCGCCGAGGTGAAGGTCGCGCTCTCGGCAGGGTTCGCCCCGTACTGCGAGAGCCGGTAGCCGGCGATCTGCGCGACACCGTCCTTCTGCGCGGCCGACGGCGCCACGTTCGTGTAGGTACCGACCATGGACACACCGACGGTCCGGGTGTTGAACCCGCCTGCGTGCGCACCGATGATCGGGTCCTCGATGCTGCCCTGGGCGCCCTCGTAGATGTTGCCCCACTTGTCGACCAGGAAGTTGTAGCCGATGTCGCACCAGCCGTGGCTGTTCTGGTGGTACGCCTGGTCGTTGCGGATGAGCTGCATCGCCTCGGCGACCGTCGCGTAGTCGTTGGGGTTCACCGTGTGGTGCACGACGGCGCCGTCGAGGCGGTCCGCCGCACCCCAGGTGGTGCCCGGCACGCCGTCCCCGCCCGCGGGCGGGCAGTCGTCGATGGGGCGCGGCGGGGCGGCACCCCACTCGGCGCGCGTCACGATCGTCGGCGCGTTCGTTGCCGCCGACGCCTCCACCGCGCCCGACGTCGTCGCGGCGACCGTCTGGACCTGCTCCGACGTCACGAGGGTGAGCCTGATGCCCTCGGGGACCGATGCCGCCTTGTCGACGGTGGCCACCTGGACCGCCACCGCCTCGCCCACGTGCACCGGCGCGGACAGGAACTCCAACTGCTCACCGTCAGGCACGTCGCTGGACTTCTCCAGGTGCGTCCACTGGCCCCAGGTGCCGTCCTCCGCCTGGGCCCGGACCTGCAGCTCCGGCACCTCGGCGTCGATCGCGGCCGGCCAGCTCGCACCGACGGTCTGGAACCCCGCAGGGGCGGCCACCTCGCCGGCGATGCGCCCGGCGTCGTCGGTCGTGTCGAGCACGACCTCACCGTCGGCAACGGTGCTGTGCTCTGCGGCCGCGGCACGCGCGGCCGGTGCCGCCTTGGTGACGTCGGCGACCCGCTCGGTCTCGGCGGCGGGAGCCGCTGCGACCGCGACGGTCTCGACCGTTGCCTCCGTGGTCCCGGCGTCCGGGAGGGCGGAGTCCTCCGGGGCTGCCGGGGCCGAGCGGCCCTCGGGCTCGAAGGACGGCGTCTGCGCTGCCGCCGACGGCGCGACCGCGCCACCGAGCATGATCGCCGGCGCCGCGCCGAGGATGATTGCCCTCCCCACCACGCTGCGGGCGACCGAAGCCCTCTTCGATCTGGATGTTGCCGCCACATGCCGAGCCACAGTTTGTCCTCCTCGCATCGAGCGCGGATTGCACCAGGGCGAACCACGCAAATAACACAGGGACCCTAGCGGCGACCGCCCCGGCGCACCCCCAAACTTCACCCGGCCCCTGTGGGTGAAGTTTGGGGGCAGCCCGGGCGGCGTGTTCGGTAGTACGTCAGGTGATCGGCACCCCCGGGGTACCGATCACCTGACGTACTACCGAACACGCCACCCCTCGGGGCCAAGCTAGAAGTCGAAGTCTCCGATGTTGGTCTCGTCGTAGACGTACGGGTCGCCCAGCAGGACCTCGCCGTCGGCCCCCACCGTGAACTCGCCCAGGCGGCCTGCGTCGAAGGTGTCGCCCTCCTCACCCGCGATGTCGCCGGAGGCCAGGGCCGCGGCGGCCTGCGTCGCCAGGTAGCCGAGGTCGGTCGGGTTCCAGAGGGCGAACGCCTCGACGGTGCCGTCCTCGACGTACTCCCGCATCTGGTTGGGCGTGCCGAGGCCGGTGACGGCCACCCTGCCCTTGGCATCCGACGTGGACACGTAGCGCGCCGCCGCGGCGATGCCGACGGTGGTCGGCGAGACGATGCCCTTGAGGTCCGGGTGGGACTGGAGCAGAGCCGCCGTCTTGTCGAACGAGGTCTGGTCGTCGTCGTCGCCGTAGACGATCTCCACCAGCTCGATGTCCGGGTAGTCGGAGGCCAGCTTCTCCTCCATGAGCGCGATCCAGGCGTTCTGGTTGGTCGCGTTGGCCGAGGCAGACAGGATCGCGATCTCGCCCTCGCCGCCGATCTGGTCGGCGACCAGCTCGAGCTGCTTGTCCGCGATGCCCTCGGGCGAGGCCTGGTTCACGAACAGGTCACGGAACTGCGGCTCGGTGTCCGAGTCGAAGGTGACCACCTTGGTGCCCGCCGACCGCGCCTCCTCCAGGGCGTCACCGATCGCCGTGGGGTCGTTGGCCGACACGACCAGCGCGCCGACACCCTGCTGTGCGGCGGTGTTGATGAACGGCACCTGGGCATCGGGCGACGCGGCGTCCGGGCCGACCTCCTCGACCGTGGCGCCCAGCTCGTCGGCCGCCTCCTGCGCGCCGGCCGTCGAGGCCTCGAAGTACGGGTTGCCGAGGTTCTTGGGCAGCATGGTGATGGTGACGTCGTCGGTACCACCGCCGCCGTCACCGCCCCCGTCACCCGAACCGCACGCGGTGAGCCCGAGAGCCAGCACGGCGGCCGTGCCGGCCGCGAGCACAGATGTGAACCTCATCGTCCGTCTCCCTACGTTCGCTGTCCGGCGGCATCTCGCCGCCGGACTCTCAGGCCGCCCGCGATTCGCGGGGCGACCACGGAAACAACCAGTGCCGTGCCGATCACGATGTTGATGACGTTGACCGTGACACCCTCCAGGCGGAGCGCGCTGCCGAGCACACCGATGAGCAGGACGCCCGCGACCACGCCGTGGATCGCGCCCCGCCCGCCGAAGATGGAGACCCCGCCCAGCAGCACGGCGGCGACCACCTGGAGCTCCATGCCGGTCGCGTTGTCGCCGCGCGCGCTGCCGTAGCGGAGCGTGTAGTAGACACCCGCGAGCGCCGACACCGCCCCGGACAGCACGAACAGGATCAGCAGGGTGCGCTTGACGTCGACGCCGGAGAACCGGGCGGCCTCGCTGCTGCGGCCGATGTCCAGCACGTCCCGACCGAAGGGCGTCGCGTGCAGCAGCACCGCGAAGACGGCGATCAGCGCGAGGAGGCCGAGGGTGATCACCGGGTAGGGCGACTCCCCCAGGTTCTCCGTGGCGCCGTCGGTCCAGGGCTCGGGGAAACCGGTGACCGCGGTCGTACCGAGCAGGCCGACGGCGAGGCCTCGGTAGAGCGCGAGCGAGCCGATCGTGACGGCCAGCGACGGCAGGCCCGCGTACGCGACCAGGGCCCCGTTGACCGCGCCGCACACCGCCCCGAGCAGGACCGAGGCCAGCAGCGCTGCCCAGAGGCCGAGCCCTGCCTGGTAGAGCAGGCCGAACGTCACGCTGGAGAGCCCGACCACCGACGCGACGGACAGGTCGATCTCGCCGGTCACGATGATTAGCGTCATGGGGAGGGCGATGAGCAGCACGGGGGCGACGTCGAGCACCAGGTAGGTGATGGTGAGCGGGCCGTCGAAGCCCTGCACCACCGCTGACGCGACGATCCAG
Organism: Promicromonospora iranensis; assembly: GCF_028994805.1. Classification (GTDB taxonomy): domain Bacteria; phylum Actinomycetota; class Actinomycetes; order Actinomycetales; family Cellulomonadaceae; genus Promicromonospora; species Promicromonospora iranensis. Next base: position 131,222 of record NZ_JAJQQP010000001.1, read on the forward strand.
GCCACCACCAGGATCAGGATGGTGAGCATCTCGCGGGTGAGCAGCGCACGCTGCCACCACGGGCGGGCGTGGGTCCTCATGCGGTCGCCTCCTCGCGGTCGTCCGGGCCGGTGCCGGGCGGCGCGTCGCCGGGCGGCGTCGTGGCGGGTGGGTCGGTGTCGCGGGCGGCGGCCAGGCGCCGCGATCGGCGGTTCGCGAGCACGCGGTCCAGCGCGATGGCGCCGATGATGAGGACGCCGACCACCGCGCGCTGCCAGAAGTCGGGGATGCCCACGACGGGCAGCGCGCGGTTGATGGTCAGCAGCAGCATCGCGCCGAGCGCGGCGCCCGCGACGGTGCCGCTGCCCCCGAAGATCGCCACGCCGCCCACGACCACGGCGCCGACGACCTGCAGCTCCATGCCGAGGCCCGCACCCGACGACACGGTCCCGTAGCGGGCGGCGAACATCACGCCGGCCAGCCCGGCGAGCGCACCACCCAGGGCGAAGGCACCGAGCAGCCGGCGTCGGACGGGCAGGCCCTGCAGCGCCGCGGCGTCGGGGTCGGAGCCGGTGGCGTAGAGCTGCCGCCCGCCGCGCGAGGTGTGCAGGTAGTAGGCGACGGCCAGGAGCACCACCGCGCCGACGATCGTCAGCACCGGGACGCCCAGCACCTGCCGGGTGCCCAGGCCGAGGAAGGTGCGCGGCATGTCGCCGGCGTCGATCCGGTCGCTGCCGGCCCAGGTCAGGGTCACGCCGCGGTAGACGTACAGGGTGCCGAGCGTGATGACGAGGGCGGGCACCCGGGCGAACGCGACGATGGCGCCGTTGATCAGGCCGAGCAGCGCCCCGGCCGCGACGGCGACCAGCGCCACCACGAGGATCGGGAGGTCCGGTGCCGCCAGGAACAGGCGGCCCGTCAGGTAGGCGGTGAGACCCAGCACCGACCCGACGGACAGGTCCACGTTGCGCGTGATGACGACCACTGCCTGGCCCACCGCGAGCACCACGAGGATCGCGGGCGTGAGCAGGAGGTCCCGCCAGCCGCCCGCGCTCAGCAGAAAGCCCGGCTGGACGGCGGTGGTCACGCCGATCACCACCAGGAGGGCGAGAGCGATGCCTGCCTCGCGGCGGCGGAGCACGTTCCTCACGCGGCCCCCTCGGTCGCGGCGTCGCTCCGGGTCGCGCCCGGGGTCGCCGCGCGCATCACGGCCTCGGGCGTCGCCTCCGCGCGGCTCAGCTCGACGGCGATCCGCCCCTCCCGCACCACGAGCACCCGGTCGGCCATCCCCAGCACCTCCGGCAGCTCGGACGAGATCATGAGGACCGCCAGCCCTTCGGCGGCCAGGGTGGACAGCAACCGGTGCACCTCTGCCTTGGTACCGACGTCGATGCCGCGGGTCGGCTCGTCCACCATGAGCACCTTCGGCCCGGTTGCCAGCCACTTGGCGAGCACCACCTTCTGCTGGTTGCCGCCGCTCATGGTGGTGGCGAGCGCGTCCAGCGCCCCCGCCTTCACGGCCAGCCGGCCGGACCAGTCGCGCGCGAGCCGCGCCTCGGCGTCGGGCACCAGGATGCCGAGGCGCGCCAGGCGGCGTCGCGCGACCGACGACACGTTGCGCACCACCGACGACTCGGTGACCAGGCCCTGCAGGCGCCGGTCCTCGGGGACCAGGGCGAGGCCCGCGGCGATGGCCGCGGCCGGGTCGCCCGGCCGCAGCGTCCGGCCGCCGACGGTGACGCGCCCGGCGTCGTACCGGTCGATACCGAAGACCGCCCGCGCGATCTCGCTGCGCCCGGCCCCGACGAGGCCCGCCAGGCCGACGATCTCGCCCGCCCGCACCTCGAAGGAGACGTCGTGGAAGGTGCCCGTCGACTCCAGCCCTTCGACCCGCAGCGCCACCTCGCCGGGCGTGCTCGGCACCTTCGGGTAGAGCTCGGCCACGTCGCGGCCCACCATGCGGCGCACCAGCTCGTCCGGCGTGACGTCGGCGACGGCGTCCGTGGAGACGTGCGCGCCGTCCCGCATGACGGTGACGGTGTCGCAGAGGTCGGCCACCTCGTCGAGGCGGTGCGAGATGAAGACGACGGCACGCCCGGCGTCGCGCAGCCCGCGGGCGACGGCGAACAGCCTGCGCACCTCGACGGCGCTGAGTGCCGCCGTCGGCTCGTCCATGACCAGGAGGCGGGCGTCCAGGGAGATCGCCTTGGCGATCTCGACGATCTGCTGGTCCGCGATCGACAGGCCCTCCGCGGGACGGTCCGGGTCCAGGTCGACGCCGAGCTCCCGGAACAGGTCGCGCGCACCCTCCCGCATGGCGCGCCGGTCGATCCGGCGGAGACGGCCGAGCGGCTCGCGGCCGAGAAAGATGTTCTCGGTGACGGTGAGGTCGGGAAAGCTCGCGGGCTCCTGATGGATGACGGCGACGCCGGCGGCCTTGGCCTCCGCGGGACCGGCGAAGTCGACGGGCGCACCGTCGAGCTCGACGACGCCCGCGTCCCGCCGGTGCACCCCGCCCACGATCTTGACCAGCGTGGACTTCCCCGCGCCGTTCTCTCCGACGAGGGCGTGGATGCTGCCGGCCTGGACCACCAGGGTGCCGGAGCGGAGCGCCGCCACAGGCCCGAAGGACTTGGCCACCCCGTCGAGGCGCAGCGTCGGTGCGGCGTTCGGCATCTCTCTCCGTCGAGCTGTGCGGGCGGTCAACGGTGACCGCAGGGCTGTCCTCACACATCGGGTTGAATCGTTCAAACCGATACCTCGGAAGATAGACCCGCCGGCACAGAGCGTCAAGAACTTTCGGCGCGCCCGTTGCCGTGCTGTTCCCCTTACGGAACCCTGGGTCGATCAGGGGCGATGTCCGCCCCGTCCTACGCACTGGAGGGGGACCGGAGATGAGCCGACCGATGGCCGAGCAGCACGCAGCTCTCGGCGAGGAACCAACCGAGCTCAAGCGGGTGATGGGGCCCAAGCTTCTCCTGCTCTTCATCGTCGGCGACATCCTCGGTACGGGCGTCTACGCGCTCACCGGACAGGTCGCGGCAGAAGTCGGCGGGGCGGCATGGGCGCCGTTCATCGTCGCCTTCGTCATCGCACTCATCACCGCGTTCTCCTATCTGGAGCTGGTGACCAAGTATCCGCAGGCCGCCGGCGCCGCCCTGTACACGCACAAGGCGTTCGGCGTGCACTTCCTGACCTTCATGGTCTGCTTCACCGTCATGTGCTCCGGCATCACGTCGGCGTCCACCGCCGCCCGGGCCGTCGGGTCCAACCTGCTCGTGGGGTTCGGCGTCGAGGAACCCAACACCTGGGTGGTGGTCGGCATCGCCCTGGTCTTCATGGCGCTGGTCGCGGCGGTGAACCTGCGCGGCGTCGGCGAGTCGGTCAAGGCCAACATCGTGCTCACCATCGTCGAGCTGTCCGGCCTGCTCTTCATCATCCTGGTCGGGATCTTCGCCGTGTTCGGCGGGCAGGCCGACCTCAGCCGCGTGATGGTGTTCGAGAGCCCCGGTGACAAGAACGCCTTCCTCGCCGTGACCGCGGCGACGTCGCTCGCGTTCTTCGCCATGGTCGGGTTCGAGGACGCCGTCAACATGGCCGAGGAGACGCGGGAACCGGTGAAGATCTTCCCGCGCATCATGATCACCGGCATCGGCATCACCGGCGTCATCTACGTGCTGGTCGCGATCGTCACCGTGGCGATCGTGCCCGTGGGCGAGCTCGGCGAGAGCGACACACCGCTCACGCTCGTGGTCCAGCGGGCCCTGCCGGACTTCCCCATGGGCTCCATCTATCCGTTCATCACCATCTTCGCCGTCGCGAACTCGGCCCTGATCAACATGCTGATGGCGTCACGCCTGCTGTACGGCATGGCCAAGCAGAAGGTGCTGCCCTCGTTCCTCGGGAAGGTCGCACCAGGCCGCCGGACGCCGTGGGCGGCGATCCTGTTCACGACCGGCGTCTCGTTCGGGCTCATCGTGCTCGTGACCCTGCAGGGGGAGTCCGGCGTCATCGCGGCGCTGGGCGGTACCACCTCGCTCCTGCTGCTCGCCGTGTTCACCATCGTGAACATCGCGGTGCTCAAGCTGCGGAACAACATCGTGGAGCGCAAGCACTTCGTGGCGCCGACCGTGCTGCCGATCCTCGGCGCGCTGCTCTGCGCGTTCTTCGTCGGGCCGTGGACCGGGCGCGATCCGCTCCAGTACCAGATCGCGGGCTGGCTCCTGCTCATCGGCGTGGTCCTGTGGTTCGTCACCTGGTCGTTCAACCGTCCGGAGCCCACCCAGATCACGGATCCGAACGCGCTCAGCGAACGCGAGGGCGGCGTCAACTAACCCGCCCCCCTCCCGCGAGGTAGTCACCTGGTGGTCGGCAGGCCCAGCGCCGCCAGCTGGCCCTCCAGGTGGAACACCTCGTCCAGCAGCACGAAGCCGTCGTCGGGATTGCCCTCGTCGACGAAGAATCCCGACATCGCTGCCTGCCAGCGGGCATTGACCTCGGTCGCCGCCATGCCCCGCTGCGCTGCCTCGTAGTCGTCGGTCTCGAGGACGCCGACGAGCAGTCCGTCGTCGCGCAGGAACAGGTGGTAGTCGCGCCAGCCCGTGTCCCGCAGGGCCTCCAGCATCTCTGGCCAGACGGCGGCGTGTGCCGCCCGGTACTCCGGGATACGGTCTGCCCGCACCCGTGATGTGAAACAGACGCGTGCGCCAGCAGCACTGCTCGACATGTCCGTCCTCCGGTTCCTCGTGAAACGGTTCATAATGTAGCCCGAAGCAAGGAGGCACTCCATGACCCAGCCGGCCGCTCACCGACGAGCATCCATCGCCGACGTCGCCCGTGCTGCCGGTGTCTCCGTCGGCACGGTCTCCAACGTCCTCAACCGACCCGAGCGCGTGCTCCCCGCGACCCGCGAGCGGGTCGAGGCCGCGATCGACGAGCTGAGCTTCGTGCGCAACGGGTCCGCGCGGCAGCTCCGCGCCGGGACCATCACGACCATCGGCGCCATCGTCCTGGACATCGCCAACCCGTTCTTCACCGACGTCGCACGGGGGATCGAGGAGCGGCTGGACCGCGACGACTTCACGCTCATGGTGGCGTCGTCCGACGACGACCCCGACCGCGAGCAGCGCTACCTGCGCCTGTTCGAGGAGCACGGCGTGCAGGGTGTCATGGTCGTGCCGGCCACCCACGACATCGAGCACCTCCTCGCCGTCCGCCGGCGGGGCACCGGCGTCGTGCTGCTGGACCGGCCGTCGTCGGACCCGGGCATCTCGTCGGTGGCCGTCGACGACGTCCGCGGGGGCGAGCTCGCCGCGCGGCACCTCCTGGACGAGGGCCACACGCGCATCGTGTTCCTCAACGGGCCGCACACCATCAGGCAGTGCGCCGACCGGCACGAAGGGGTGACCAAGGCGCTGGCCGCTGCCGGGCTCGACCCGGCGTCCGCCCTGGTGGAGGTCACGGTGACCAGCCTGAACGCCGAGGGGGGCGAGGCCGCGATCCGCGCGATCCTGGATTCCGGCAACCGGCCCACCGCGGTCTTCTGCGTGAACGACCTGGTCGCGCTGGGTGTGCTGCGCACGCTCCGCACGGAGAACATCGCCGTCCCCACCGAGATGGCGGTCGTGGGGTACGACGACGTCGCGTTCGCCGCCGAGCTCTCCACGCCCCTGACCTCGGTGCGCCAGCCGACGCACGAGCTCGGTGTCCGGGCGGCGGACCTCCTGCTCAGCGGACCGGACACGGCGGCAGAGCACGTGATGTTCCAGCCGACTCTCGTGGTGCGGGGCTCGAGCTCGACGTCAGCGAGCTGAGTGAGGCCAGGCGTCCGGCTGCGCCGGACGCCTGCGGCGAGCCGTCAGGAAGGCCGCGGGGCCGAGGATCGGCACGACGAGGATGACGAGCAGCGTCAGGACGGCCTCACCGGTCCGCGACCAGCGGGTCCTGAACCAGACGACGAGCGCGGCGAAGGTCAGCCCGAGGGACAACAGCGCGCCGACGGTCCAGATCAGGTCGTACGGCGACAGTGCGAACATGGTCGGCCTCTCGGCTTCGGTGGGTGTCGTGGCCGACGCTAGCGCACGGCGTCCCGGCGCGTCCCGGACGTTCGGAGACGGCCCCGGGTGCGGCCGGGCCCATAACGTTTAAGCCCGTTGCCGCGCGCGACCGACCGCTCCTAACGTGCGAGTCCCCACTCTTTCTGGAGGCAATGATGCCGAGGCTTCGAAATCGTTTACCACTCGCTTGGGCCGTCGTCCTGACGGCGGTGACGAGCCTGGCCGTCTCGGCCGTCGGTGCACAGGCCGTGCCCGCCGAGGCGGTGGCGCCGGCCGGCGTCACGAGCCTGTCAGCCGACACGAGCCTGTCAGCCGCAGGCGTGACCGGCCAGGCCGGGACCGCCGACGAGTTCGACGGCGCCGACTGCGTCGTCGGACCGGGCGCTCCCGGCACCGACGCCAGGCTGCCCGACCCGTTCACCCGGAACGACGGCACCCGGATCACCGCGAAGGCCGACTGGGAGTGCCGCCGGGCCGAGATCAAGAAGCACGCGGAGGACACGATCTACGGCGCGAAGCCGGCCGCCCCGCAGAGCGTCACGGGCACGGTGTCGAGGACCGGGATCACCGTGAACGTGTCCGACCAGGGCCGGTCCACGAGCTTCTCGGCCTCGGTCGACCTGCCGAGCGGCAGCGGCCCGTTCCCCGCCGTCGTCGTGCTGGGCGGGTTCGGGGCGGACACCGCCACGATCAAGAACAGCGGCGCCGCCGTGATCAGCTTCGACCCGTACGTCGCCGGAGCCGAGGGCACGGGCCGCAGCACCAAGCGGGGCGCGTTCTACGACCTCTACGGGTCGTCGAGCAGCACGGGCCTGCTGGTCGCGTGGGGCTGGGGCGTGAGCCGCATCATCGACGTCATCGAACGCTCGGACGGCAGCATCCTGCGCACCGACTCGTTCGGTGTGACGGGCTGCTCGCGCTTCGGCAAGGGGGCGTTCGTGACCGGCGCGTTCGACCAGCGCATCGACCTGACGATGCCCGTCGAGTCGGGTACCGCCGGTGCGCCGATCCTGCGCGGCGTCGCCACCGAGTCCGGCGCGCAGCCGCTGAGCAGCGGGTACGGCGAGCAGCCGTGGCTCGGCGATGCCTTCGGCAGTCACGTGAACAACCCTGCCGGCCTGCCCGTCGACACCCACTCGGTGATCGGGATGATCGCGCCGCGCGGACTGTTCCTGATGGAGAACCCGAGCGTCGACTGGCTGGGGGCTCGCTCCGGGAGCGTCGCCGCACTGGCCGGCCGGGAGATCTACACGGCACTCGGCGTGACATCCAACATCTCGTACGTCTCCGACGTCGCGGACGGCACGCACTGCGCCAACCGGGCGGAGTGGCGCGCGCCGATGCAGGCGAGCATCCAAAAGTTCCTGCTGGGCACGGGCAACGCGCCCGGAGTGTTCCGCGTGGCCCCGAGCAAGTCCGGCAACCTGGCGGACTGGCGCACCTGGACGACCCCGCAGCTGAGCTGACCGGCCCACCGCCCTTCGTTGAGTGCTGGGTATTTGCGCTCCAGGAGCCCGGAACAGCGCAAATACCCAGCACTCAACGAGGGGGTCAGGGGCGGGTCACTGTCGACCAGTCGGTGTCCGAGGCCAGGTAGAAGCCCGGGTACGACGGCTGGTTGTACGACGTCTGCTGACGTGCCACCTCGACGCGGTACTGCCGGTCCTGCATGAGCGCGTACAGGGCGATGTCGGTCGGCTCGGTGGTCGTGAACAGCCGCAGCGCACTCGAGTCCGTGGTCCGCACCAGCACCTCCTCGCGCCAGTCGCCGAGCACGTCGGCCACGAGGGACGGGTTGCCCTTGGTGCCGTTGTTCGTCAGCGTCCCGTCCAGGGTCGCCACCGTGCCGCGCGACCGGTCCTTGATCGTCGGCACCGCATCGCCCGAGCCCTCGATGATCTGCGTGGTCCCGTCACCGGCCCAGCGCACCGACTGGTTCGTGCCCATGGTCGTCGACGACACCTGCTCCCCCGTGGCACTCAGCGTGCCCGACCCGAGCGTGCCGTCCGGCATGGACGCCCACACCTCGATGCCCGGCACGTCCGGCTGTACGTCGCCGATCATCGCCCGGCCGGTGTCCCGCCCGGAGTACTGCCCGAACAGCACCTCGCCGTCCTCCGCCGAACGCAGCGCGGAGCCGTACGGGGCCCACGCGCCGCCCTCGTGCGCGGTCCAGATCTCGAGCCCGGGACGCGCCGGGTCGATGTCGGTCACGTGCATGGCGTCGCCGTGGCCCAGCCCGGCCTGCGCACCCGGGTTCGCCGAGCCTTCGGGCAGCGTGTCGGACGACGAGTACAGCAGCGAGCCGTCGTCGTCGAGGGTCGCCGAACCGTAGACGATCTCCTGCTTGCCGTCCGCGTCGACGTCGGCCGCCGAGAGCGAGTGGAAGCCCTGCGTGGTGAGGCTGCCCCACTCGGGCGAGGTGCCCGGCACGCCGTGCGGGCTGTCGTTGAACGGGTTGGACATCGGCGTCCAGCCCGAGTCGGCCAGCCAGCGCTTGGTCAGTCGCTTGCCGTCCCAGTCGTACGCCGCGACCGTGGAGCGAGTGTAGTAGCCGCGCGCGAAGATCGCGCTGGGCCGCCCCTCGGACAGGTAGGCCACGCCCGCGAGGAACCGGTCCACCCGGTTGCCCGGCTCGATGCGCGACATGGCGTAGTCACCCCAGAGCAGGCCGTCGTCGGTGCGCCCCGGCTCGTAGTCGACGGTCTGCATGGGCTTGCCGCTCCGCCCGTCGAAGACCGTGAGGTATTCCGGGCCGCTGATGACGAAGCCCTCGAAGCTGCGCAGCTGGTTCCGCGTCGAGCGGGCCGGCGCGTAGACGTCGATGAAGTGGTCGGCCGCGGCGCGGGCGTCGGCGTCGGACAGCGGGTAGGACCACCGGGCGTCGAGGCCCCATGCCTCCTCGAGGGTGGCGGGCCACTGCCCGCTGGTCACCTCGGACCGCGACGACCAGCCGCGGAACACGTCCACGAGGTGCTCGTAGTAGTCGCCGGCCGACATCCGGTAGTCGTCGGCGTGGGTCACACCGGCCGCCCGGTCGTCCCGCGGGATCCCGATGTAGCGCTGCCCAGCGGGCCTGCCGTTGCGGTACGTGGTCACGCGTGTGCCGGGGGCCGTCTTGACCATCAGCTCGGCGCGGCCGTCGCCGTCGAAGTCGTAGACGGGGAACTGCGCGTAGTGCGCGCCCGCGCGGATGTTGACGCCCAGGTCGACGCGCCAGAGCTGCGTGCCGTCGAGCTCGTAGGCGTCGAGGTAGGCGTTGCCGGTGTACCCGACCTGCGACACGTCCTTGGAGTTGGACGGGTCCCACTTCACGACGATCTCGTACTCGTCGTCGCCGTCGAGGTCCGCGACGGACGCGTCGTTGGCGCGGTACGTGTAGGCCTCGCCCGCCGGCGTGACGCCGTCGGCAGGCTTGTTCAGCGGGATGTCGAGGTGCCCGTCGCCCCAGACGGTGGTCGTCGCCGACCGGCCCGCGCTCGGCCCGCTGAGCGGCACCACCCGGTACCGCGAGTCGGCGGTCCCGGCGACGTCGAGGTAGTTGGTCGAGCCCGACACCTTCGCGACGCGCCGCCCGTCGCGGAACACCGCGAAGTCGGGACCCTTGAGCCCGGCGTCGGTATGACCGGTGACCTCCGGCGCGAGCAGCCGCCAGCTGAGGAACACCCCCTCGCTGGTCGCCGCGGCGACGAGGCCGCGACCGAGCCGCTCGGTTCCGGACCGCTCTCCACCCCGGTCGCCCTGGGCTGTGGTCTCCACGGCCTGGGCCGCCGCCGGCACGTTCGTGGGGGCGGCCACCGTACCGGCCGACGCCGCCACCGGTACGCCGCTCACGCCGAGGCAGAGCGCTGTCGCCAGGACAGCACCCGCCCGGATTCTCCTCGGGACCATCGTCGAATTCCTCTCTGAATTCTGCACTGGGAGGGTGCCCGACGGCGACGTTGCCGCCGGGCACCGCGCGGTCCTGAAAGGATTCAAGACCAGAGACGAGGCTGTCTCTAAATCGGTACAAGGTCAAGACCCGGGCTCATCCGATGGCTGCGCGTAAATGTCCGTTCCGCCATCCGGCGACGTTCCTGGACCTACCTTCCCTGCGGAAGCTGCTGGACCTGCGCGCGTCGACGCCGACCGAGCAGGAGCTCGACATCCGAGTGCACCACCCGAAGGAGATGAACATCGTGGTTCATGTCAGCCGTCGTACCGTCCTGACCTCCGCCCTCACCGCAGGAGCTGCCGCCCTCGTCCCCCGCGACGCGCACGCCGCCGTCCCGGCGGCCACCCCACCGCCGGTCCTGCGGTCCCACGACCCGGTCGAGCTGCGCTGGCTCGATCGCGACACCCCTGCCACCCTGGCAGGCGGCACCACCTGGGGTGTGCCGTGGCCGCGCGGGGCGTTCTCGCCCGACCAGCAGTTCTCCCTGAGCACCGCCGCCGGCGAGGCGGTGCCCGTGCAGACGTGGCCGACGGCCTGGTGGCCCGACGGCTCGGTCAAGTGGACCGCGCACGCCGTCAGCGAGGACGCACCGCGCGCCGAGACCTACCGGCTGGGTGCGGGCCGGCCGGCCACGGGCGCGCACGCGATAGCGGTCAGGGAGTCGGCGGCAGAGATCACCGTCGACACCGGCGTCGTCCGGGTCGCGTTCGCCCGGCACGGGAACCAGGTGGTCCGGTCGGTGCGGCGTGGGGGCGTGGTGCTCGCGCACTCCGGGCGCCTGGTGGTCTCCCGCCAGGACAAGCCCGACACGGACGGCCCCCAGGCGATCCGCTTCGAGTCCTTCACGGGGTCCGTGAGCTCGGTGGTCGTCGAGCAGTCCGGGCCGGTCCGCGCGGTGGTCCGGGTGGAGGGCAAGCACCGCAAGGGATCCCGGGAATGGCTCCCCTTCGTGCTCCGCTTCTCGCTGTTCGCGGGCTCGGACGGGATCCGCGTCGTGCACACGTTCCTGTTCGACGGCGACGAGGAGCGCGACTTCATCAACGGCATCGGCGTGCGGTTCACCGTGCCGATGCGGGGCGAGCTGTACGACCGTCACGTGCGGTTCGCGGGGACGGACGGCGGCGTGCTGTCCGAGGCCGTCCGCGGCATCACCGGACTACGGCGCGACCCGGGTGCCGCCGTCCGGCGGGCGCAGGTCGCCGGCGAGGCGCTGCCCGACCCGGCCACCTGGGACCAGCGCGTCACGTCACGCCTGCACTGGATCCCCGCGTTCGGTGACTACAGCCTCAGCCAGCTCACGGCGCAGGGCTTCGAGATCCGCAAGCGCACCGGCAAGGGCCACTCGTGGCTCCGGGTCGACGACGGTGAGCGGGCCGCCGGGCTCGGCTACGTGGGGACGCCGTCGGGCGGGCTGGCCTTCGGGATGCGCAACTTCTGGCAGCTCCACCCCACCGAGCTGGAGATCACCGGGGCCGCCACCGAGGAGGCGGAGGCGACGGTGTGGCTGTGGTCACCGCGGGCGGGCGCGATGGACCTGCGGTTCTACCACGACGGCATGGGCCAGGACACCTACCCCGAGCAGCTCGACGCCCTCGAGATCACGTACGAGGACTACGAGCCAGGGTTCGGCACCCCGTACGGCGTCGCCCGCACCAGCGAGCTGATGTTCTGGGCCCTCGGCGCCACGCCGACCGCGGAGCGGTTCACCGAGCTCGCCGCCGCGAACAGCGCACCGCCGCTGATCGTGAGCAGCCCGGAGCACAACCACGCGGCGGGCGTGTTCGGCTCGTGGTCCCCCGTCGACCGGTCGACGCCGGCCCGCGCGACCATCGAGGACCGGCTCGACGCGATCCACAGCTACCACCAGGACCAGGTGGACCAGCGGTCCTGGTACGGGTTCTGGGACTACGGCGACGTGATGCACACCTACGACGTCGACCGGCACCAGTGGCGCTACGACGTCGGCGGCTACGCCTGGGACAACTCCGAGCTCTCCACCGACCTGTGGCTCTGGTACCACTACCTGCGCACCGGCGACGCCGCCGCGTTCCGGCTGGCCGAGGCGATGACCAGGCACACCGGCGAGGTGGACGTCTACCACCTCGGCGTGTGGAAGGGCCTCGGCACCCGGCACTCCGTCCTGCACTGGGGCGACAGCGCCAAGCAGGTCCGGATCAGCAACGCGAACTACCGCCGCTTCTACTACTTCCTCACCGGCGACGAGCGCACGGGCGACCTGCTGCACGAGCTCGTCGACTCCGACCGCACCTACCTGGTGCTCAACGCCACCCGCAAGATCGACGGGTCCACCGGCCCCTACGACCCCGACCCGACCGCGCTGCCCTTCGGCACGACGACGGACTGGGGCGCCGTCGCCGGAGCGTGGCTCACCGAGTGGGAACGGAACGGCGACCCGGACGCGCGGAAGCGCCTGCTCGCGAGCGCCCGGTCGATCGCCGCCCTGCCCAACGGCTGGGTCCAGGGCGGCACCACCTACGACCTGACGACGGCGACGTTCAGCTCGGGCCCCGAGAGGACCGTGTCGATAGGCAGCCTGAGCTCGGTGTTCGGGCTGATCGAGGTGATGACCGAGCTGCTCGACCTGGTCGACGAGCCGGAGGTCGAGGCCAGGTGGGTCGAGTTCTGCCGCCTGTACAACGGGACGGCGGCGGAGCAGCAGGCGGTCACCGGCGCGTCCTGGGGCAGCCTCAACCTGCGCCAGGCCTACTCGCGGGCCACGGCGTACGCCGCCGTCCGGCTGGACGACGACACGCTCGCCGACCGCGCCTGGCAGGAGCTGCGCACCGGGCACGCCGGATACCCGGACGGGCACGACTGGGGGACGCGCCGCATCGAGCCGCCCCGGGTGCTGCACCCGGTCGACGAGGCCAGCTTCTCGACCAACGCCAGTGCCCAGTACGGGCTCGCGGCGATCCAGTGCCTGTCCCTGGTCGGAGACCGGCTCCGCTGACCCGCGCCAGTCGCCGCTCGCACGCCTGCGCGGCGGGCGGGGGTCAGAGACGGTCGAGCCGGCGGGTCTCGACCGCCACCGCCGCCAGGCTGAGCAGGCCGCCCGTCACCAGCACGAGCGGCGTGAGCATCCAGACCAGCACCACGCACATGGCCAGGGCGGCGACCAGCAGCGCGGACCCGGCCACGTCGTCGCGGGCCCGGGCGGCTCCGCGCGACAGCAGCTGCCGGACGCCACCCGTGCCCGGCGTGGCCGTCGAGCCCGGCGCCGTGTCGTCGTCGGACCATGCGGCCGCGGCGCGCACCAGCACCACCGCGGCGCACACGGCGACCACCCACGTCACCCAGCGGACGGCGGACGAGCCCGGGAGCGCGCCCGACGCCGTCAGCCCGGTGTTGACCACGACGACGACCACGGCGAGCACCACCAGCACGCCCAGCAGCCAGAGGCCGCGCACCGCCGCGACCCAGTCCCGTACGAAGGTGCGCACGGAGGTGTCATAGCCGCCGAGATGACGGCGCAGGTGCGCGACGCCGGCCGCGAGCGCCGCGGGCAGCGTCACCAGGGGCAGGCTCCCGACAAGAACGAGGAGCCCGGTCAGCAGCGTCTCGCCGAGGAGGGCGAACCGGCTCTCGCCCGCCACGCGGCGGCCACGCTCCGGCTGCTCCTCGGGCTCGTCGGCCTGCTCCTGAGAGTTCACGGGGACCCCGACTCCTCTGTCGGACGGCGGCGACACCTGCGTCGCTCCGCCGTCGCGTCCTGAAACGATACAAAGGGACCTTAGCAGCCGGGCGCACGGGTCGAGCCTGCCGAGGAGTCCCGACAGGCTCGACCAGCGCCGGCTGGCTCGGCCAGCGGCGGCTCAGCGGGGCGGCTCAGCTCCCTGCGGCGAGTGCGGCCTCCGCTTCCGTGAAGAACTGGTCCACCGCCTCGTCCAGGCCGACCGCTCCGTGCGCCAGGTCGCCGTTGACCCGCGTGAACGCGGTCTCGACGGTGCCGAACCCGGCGACCGGCGGGGGCGCAGAACCAGTCAGATGCGGCTCGAGCGCGGCCTCGTACTCCACCACCTGCGCGTCCAGCCCTTCGGGCTCGAAGCCGTCCAGGGCGGTCGACGACGCCGGGACGCCGCGCGAGATGCCGAAGATCTCGCCGACCTCAGGGTCGTTGGTGATGAAGTCGATGAGGGCAGCCGCCTCTTCCGGGTGCTCCGACCCGGCAGCCATGGACAGCATCAGGGACGGCTTGAGGAACAGGCCACGCTGCTCGGGGTCGTCCGCGGGCAGGGGCAGCATCTCGAGGTCGGCGCCGCCGGAGCCCTCGCTGAACCGCACCAGGAAGTTGTCCCAGCTGATGTCGGCCGCCGTCTCCTGGGCGCCGATGGCGTCGACACCCTCGAGCTGGTCCAGGCGCTCCGCCGGCAGGAAGGCGCCGTCCTCGTGCAGGGGCGCGGCCCGCCCCCACCACGCGGCCAGGTCGTCCTTCGTGAAGCCCAGCGCGCCGTCCTCGTCGAAGAGCGCCTTCCCCTGCTGCCCGAGCCAGATCTGGAACAGCCAGAGGGCCTGCGTGTAGTCCACGGAGCCGTGCACCACCGGGTCCTGGTCCGCGCCCGCCTCGGCGACGTCCGCCAGGAACGCGTCGTACTCGTCCCAGGTCAGGTCGCCCTCGGGCGGCTCGACGCCCAGCTCCCCGAGCAGGTCCGTGTTCACGATCGTCGCCAGCGTGTTGGTGCTGGTGGGGATCGCGAAGGTCTGGCCGTCGAGCTGCGTGGCCTCGACCAGGCCCTCGGGCAGGGCCGAGGTGTCGATCTGCTCGCCGACGTGCTCGTCGAGCGGGGCGATGCGCCCGCTCTGCCCGTACTCGGCGAGGTAGGCGAGGTCCATCTGGATGACGTCGGGCAGGCTGCCGCTCGCCGCCTCGGTGTTCCGCGCGCTCCAGTAGTCGCCCCAGGCCGCGAAGTTCGTGCGTACCTCGACACCGGGGTGCTGCTCCTCGAAGAGTGTCACCGCTTCCTCGTACCGCTCGGCGCGCGTCGTGTCGCCCCACCAGGCGAAGTCGAGGACCACCGTCTCGTCCCCGCCGCCGGTGTCGCCAGCCGAACATCCCGTCACCACCAGCGGCAGCACAGCTGCCGCGGCGATCAGGGCCCGGGCGCTGCGTGCGTCCGTTCGTATCATCGTGAGCCTCCTTGCTCAGCCGTCTGCGCCTCCGCGCACGGCAGAATGCTGCCTGCCGCGCGCAAGGAACCGACGAAAACGGACAAGAACGGTCAGGCGCGGGGCGCGCCGCCACACGACTCCCGGACCGTGAGGCGCGGCAGCAGGTCGACGTGGCGTGGCGGGCGGCGGTCCTCCTCGCCCCGCTCGGCCATCCGGTCGACCAGCAGGCGGAGCGCCTCGCGCCCCAGCTCCCAGCGCGGCGGGGTGACGGCGGTGAGCGGAACGGCCGCCAGCTCGGCGTTCTCGTCGTCGTACGCCACGATCGCGAGGTCCTCCGGTACCCGCAGGCCCCGGTCCAGGGCGGCCTCCACGAAGCGCGCCGCATGGTGGTCCGTGTGCACGAGGACGGCGCGCACCCGGGCCCGTGCGCACTCGTCGAGCAGCCGGCCGACCGCGAGCTCCAGCTCGGCCGGGTCGTCCTCGCCCTTGGGCAGGGACGCCGACGGCGCAGCCCCCAGCCCGAGGCGCTCGGCCGCCTGCCGGTAGCCCTCGCGCACGTACGGCGCGGTAGGCGTCCGGTCGTACACGGCGAGAGCGATGCGGTCGTGGCCGAGGGCGGCCAGGTGCTCGACGGCGACCACCGCGCCGTGCGTCAGGTCCGTCCGGGCCAGGTCCAGCTCGCTGAGCCGGGTCATCCCGTCGATACGGCGCTCCACGAGGACGACGGGCACCGGGATGGCGGAGGCCCACGCGGCAAGCTCCGCGGGCTCCCGGCCGCGGGTGGTCGGGGCGATGGCGATGCCCGCGGCGCCCAGGGCGATCATGCGCGCGACCTGGGCCTCCTCCACCTCCGGCCGGTAGTGCGACACCCCGAGCACCAGCCGGGCCCGGACCGCGGGGGCCAGCGACTCCATGCCGCGCACGAACTGGGGAAAGTGTGTGGCCGTGCTGGGCACCACCACGCCGACCAGGACCCGTGCGGCCTCGGGCCCCCGGGACGAGCGGAGCGCTATCGCCCCGCCGTGCACCCGCGCCAGCTTGCCGGCCCGGTCGAGCGCCATGATGTCGCGGCGGATGGTGACCTCGGAGACGCCGAGCCGCTCCGCGGCCTCCGCCGAGCGGAGGCTCCCCCGCAGCTCGACCTCACGCAGCAGGTACTCGTGACGCGCCGTCGGCAGCTTCATGCTCCCCCTCCCCCCGTCCCCCACCGTGTTGTGGGCGTGATCGTTGCGCCTGCAAGGGGCGGGAGATCGCACCGATCGCGCTCACAACCCAAGGTGGTTGGTGCTTGAGCGGAAATGTCCGATCGGACGCACCGCTCACCCGGGTCGATGAGACTCCCGCAGTGACGAGTCCTGACACCGCCCACCACACCGCCCTCCGGCCTGCTCAGCGCTGGACGCGCGACCGCTGGCTGACCACTGCCGACCAGCTGCTCGACGCGACGGCCGCGCACGCCTCCCCCGGCCGCTCGCTCATCCGGCTGCCCGGGCCCGTCAGCGCCTCGGGCGGATGGAGCGACGGGCTCGAGGGCTACGCCCGCACGTTCCTGCTCGCCGCGTTCCGTCTGCGGGGTGAGGACGGCGACGACCCGCACAGGCTCCTGGAGCGCTACGCCGACGGTCTGCGGCACGGCACCGACCCCGCTCACCCCGAGCGCTGGCCCCGGATCGACGAGCGGCGGCAGGCGGTCGTCGAGGCAGCCTCCGTCGCGGTGGCGCTGTCCGAGACCCGGGAGTGGCTCTGGGACCGGCTCGACCCGGCCGCGCAGGAGCGCACGGTCGACTGGCTGGCCGGGATCGTCGGCACCCGCGGGTACCGCAACAACTGGATCTGGTTCCAGAACATCATCGAGGAGTTCCTCGTGTCGGTCGGCGGACCGTGGGACCAGGCCGACCTCGACCGCAACGAGGAGCTCCAGGAGCGCCTGTACGTGGGCGACGGCTGGTACTCCGACGGGCACGGCCGGGACGGGCGGCGGCAGTCCTTCGACTGGTACGCCGGCTGGGCCTGGCACTTCTACCCCGTGCTGCACGCCCGCATCCAGGACCGTCCGCTGGCGCGACGGCACGCCGACCGGCTGCACGCCTACCTCGGCCAGGCCCGGCACCTGGTGGGCTCGACCGGCGCGCCCCTCCTGCAGGGCCGGTCGGCCACCTACCGGCTGGGCATGCTCGCCCCGTTCTGGGCGGGCGCCCTGGCGGACGCGACGCCGCTCGCACCGGGCGAGACCCGCGCACTGACGGGCGCCGTCGCCGAGCACTTCCTGGCCGCCGGGTCGGTCGACGAGCACGGCCTCCTGCCGATCGGCTGGCACCACCGCTACGACCGGGTCCGGCAGCTGTACACCGGGGCGGCGTCGCCGTACTGGGCGAGCAAGGGATTCCTCGGCCTGCTGCTCCCGCCGGACCACGCCGTCTGGACGGCGGAGCCCGAGACGCCCGAAGCCTGGCACGACGGCGCGGTGGTGCCGCTGCGCGCACCGGGCTGGCTCGTCTCCAGCACGCCGGAGGACGGCCTCGTCCGCATCGTCAACCACGGTTCGGACCGCCTCCTGGAGCACGCGGCGGAGCCCCGCGCCGACGACCCGTTCTACCGCCGGACCGCCTACGCCAACCTGGTCTCGCCCCAGCTCTCGCAGGACGCGATCGCCGCTCCCGTCGAGTCGCACGTCGCGCTGCTCGACGCCGACGGCACCCCGTCCCACCGCGACGGCGTCGACCGGCTGGCGCTCGGCGATCACGTGGCCACCTCGTGGTCGCGGGTGCACTGGCTGGACCTTCCCGGTGCGGCGTCGGACGGCGGTGCCGCCACCTGGGTGGCGATGCGCCGTGGGCCACGCCTGGTCACCGCGTCGGTGGTGCGCGGCCGGTTCGAGGTCCGCATCGGCTGGTACCTCCAGGACGTGCCGGACGGCGTGCCCGGGAACGGTACGGACGTCGACGGCGCGGCGTGGCCACGCGAGGTCGGCCCGTGGAGCCTGCAGGTGGGTGGCTGGGCACTGGCCGCGCCGGACGCGGCCCGGCTGACCGTCGAGACGGGTGCGGACTGGGTGCGCGTCGCGCGACCCGACGGGCTGTCCTCGCTCGTCAAGGCGCTGACCGGGCTCGGTGTGCCCGGGACCAGGCGACGGCTGGGGGCCGACCCGCTGGGAGCGGCGTCGGCGACCCCGTGGCTGCGCAGCAGCCGGCCCGTGGCTCCCGGGGAGGTGGGCGCGGCGCTCGTCGTGCTGACCGGGGCCTCGTCGCCGCTCGACCTGCACGCCGTCGAGTCGGTGACGCGGCTGCCCGACGCCGACCGCACCCGGGTCGCCGTCCGCTGGCGGGGCGGGCTGGTGGACGTCGTCGACGGACCCACCAGCCCTGCCCCGTGACCCAGGCGGGTCAGCCCTTGAGGCCCTGCGTGGCGACACCGTCGACGAGATACCGCTGGAACAGCACGAAGAACAGCAGCACCGGCACGAGCGCGAGCACGGCCATGGCCATCTGCGCGCCGTAGTCGGACACCGAGGTCTGGTCCACGTAGATCCGGAGCGCGATCGGCAGCGGGTACGTGTCGGGCTGCTTGAGGTAGAGCAGCGGCCCGAGGAAGTCGTTCCACGACCAGATGAAGGCGAAGATCGAGCTGGTGATCACGGCCGGCCGCATCAGCGGGAGCAGCACCAGCCGGAAGATCCCCCAGTGGCCGCACCCGTCGATCCGCGCGGCCTCGTCGAGCTCGCGGGGCAGCCCACGCAGGAACTGCACCATGAGGAACACGAAGAACGCCTCGGTGGCCAGGAACTTCGGGGCCAGCAGCGGCAGGAACGTGTTCACCATGCCCATCGAGTTGAACAGGATGTACTGCGGGATGATCACCACGTGGAACGGCAGCAGCATCGTGCCGATCATGATGGCGAAGTACACCCCGCGGCCGGGGAAGTTGATGCGCGCGAACGCGTAGGCCGACACGGTGGCCGACAGCACGATGCCGACCACCGAACCGACAGCAAGGATCAGCGAGTTGAGGACGAAGGACCAGAACGGGACCCCGCCGATCCCGCCGAGCGCCGACGCGTAGTTGTCCAGCGTCCACGTCTCGGGCCACAGGTTCACGTTGCCGACGATGTCGCCGTTCGGCTTGAACGAGCTCATCACCATCCACAGGCCCGGATACAGGATCACGACCGCGATCGCGAGCACGAGCACGTGGAAGACCACCGAGCTGGTGCGCTTCTTTCGCTTCGCGACCGCGCTCGCGGCAGCACTCGCCGTTGTCATCGCAGTTGTCATCGCACGTCTCCCGTGTAGTGGACCCACGCACGCGAGGTGCGGAACAGGATGGCAGTGATGATCCCGACGACGAGCACGAGCACCCAGGCCATGGCCGAGGCGTACCCCATGCGGAACTCCGTGAAGCCCTTGATGTAGAGGTAGAACGTGTAGAACAGCGTCGAGTCGGCGGGACCGCCGGTGCCGCCGGAGATGATGAAGGCCGAGCTGAAGACCTGGAACGCGCCGATGGTCTCGAGCAGCAGGTTGAAGAACAGCACGGGGGACAGCATCGGGATCGTCACCGACACGAAGCGCCGGATCGGCCCCGCGCCGTCCACCGCGGCCGCCTCGTGGAGCTCGGCGGGGATCTGCTTGAGCCCGGCCAGGAAGATCACCATGGGGGCGCCGAACTGCCATACCGCCAGCAGGATCATCATCGGCATGGTCATGTCGGGGTTGCCCACCCAGCCACCGCCGGGCAGGCCGAAGAACTGCTGGACCCGGTCGGCGACGCCGTCGTCGATGAACATGGCGCGCCACACGATCGCCACGGAGACGCTGGCCCCGATGAGCGAGGGCGCGTAGAACATCGAGCGGTAGGCGCCCTGCCCGCGGTGCTTCGCGTTCAGGAGCAGCGCCACCGCCAGGGCGGCGGCCAGCTTGACCGGCACACCCACGAACACGTAGATCGCGGTGACCTGCGCCGACTTGAGGAAGCGCGGGTCGGCGAACAAGGCGGTGAAGTTGTCGATGCCGACGAACTCCGGCGCCCGGAACAGGTTGTAGTCCGTGAACGCCAGGTACAGCGACATCAGCATCGGGCCGGCGGTCAGCAGCCCGAACCCGAGCAGCCACGGGGACAGGAACGCGTAGCCGGCACGCGTCTCGGCCCGGCTGCGCGGCGGCTTGGCGGCGCCGCCCCGCGCGGGGGACGACTGGGTCGTCTTCCCCCGCGCGCTGCCGCGCCCAGCCTGGCGGCCGCGCTCGGTCGTCGTAGCTGACATGCTCACTGCCCGCCGAGGTTCGCTTCGGCGCTCTGGAACCACTGGTCGGCGAACTCTTCCGCCGTGACGTTGCCGTACGCGAGCTCCTCGCCGAGGCGCTTGAACTCGGCCTCGACCACGCCGTAGCCCTCGCCCGGGAGAGGCGTATCGGCCGTGACCCGGTCGGCCACCTCTTCCTCGTAGGTGACGATCTTCTGGTCGATCGAGCCGTCCTCCAGCTCCATCGCGTCCTTCTGGGCCGGCACGGCGGGCACGCCCTTCGACGTGCCGAAGATCTTGCCCACCTCCGGGTCGTTGACCAGGAAGTCGATCAGCGCGGCCGCGGCGTCCGGCTCCTGCGTGTTCGCCGACGACGCGAGCAGCATCGACGGCTTCCAGAACTGCTGCGAGCCCTCGGCGCCCGTGGGCACCGGCAGCAGGCCGAGGTTCTCCGTGCCCGCGCCGGCCGCGTACCCGGCCAGCATGTTGTCCCAGGTGAGCTCGGTGACCGACTCGTTCACCTGCATGCCGGTGAGCGGCTCGACCTGCTTCGTCCGCTCGATCGGGAAGAACACACCGTCGTCCCGCAGCGGCTGGGTGCGCTCGACCCAGGCGACCAGGTCCGCCTTCTCGAAGGCCGGCGTGCCGTCCTCCGCGAACGCCGTCTTGCCCTGCTGGAGCAGCCACTGGATGAACAGCCAGAGGGTGCCCGTGTAGTCGCCGCCACCATAGATCTGCGGGTCGTGGTCGGCGCCCGCCTCGCTGACCTCACGGATCCAGGCGTCGTACTCGTCCCAGGTCAGGCCCTCCGCGGGCGGCTCGACGCCCAGCTCGTCCAGCAGGTCCTGGTGGTAGAACATGCCGAGCGTGTTGGTGCTGGTCGGGACACCGAACTGCCCGCCGTTCACCGCACCCGAGCCGAGCAGGGTCTCGTCGTAGTCGCCGGTCTCCAGGTTGACGCCGACCTGGCTCGACAGGTCGAGCAGCTGGTTGTTCGACGCGTACTGGTGGATGTAGGCGAGGTCCATCTGGAAGACGTCGGGCAGGGTCTGGCCGGCCGCCTCGGTGGTGCGGGTGGTCCAGTAGTCGTCCCACGCCTGGAACTGGGTCGAGACGTCGATGTTCGGGTACTTCTCCTCGAACAGCGTCACCGCTTCCTCGTACCGGGACGCACGGTCGTCGTCCCCCCACCAGACGAGGGACAGCTCGATGTCCCGGTCGGTGGCGACGGGCGCGGCCTCGGCCGAGGAGGCGGCGCTGCCGCCTCCCGAGCAGGCGGAGAGGGCGAGTGCTGATGCCGCCGCGAGGGCCGTGGCGTGGACGGCGGCCTTCCTGGCGGTGGTTCGTGTGCGGACCACGTGAGCCTCCTTGCTCGTACTGCTGTTGGCACGCCGGCTGCATCCTCGACGGCCGACTGAATCGATACAATACCGCTCCGGGAAGCGTTGTCCAGGGCCTGAGGTCAGGAATTCGTAACGAAGTGCATCGATACAGGTCGGCGCATGGTCGACCGGGGCGGACGCAGCGGACATGGGGTGGGCGCAGGGTGGGCGCGGAGCTGCGCCCACCGGTCAGGAACGAGCGCCGACGTCCTTCACGGGCGCCCACGCAGGGCCGGTACCGCGCATGGACTCGTGGAAGGGATCACCCGGCCGGATCTCACCCGCGCGAACCACCGCGCCGGTGAACGCCGACCGGTAGATCGCGGCGACCAGCTCGAGCGTGCCGCGCACGTCGGCCACGGTGACCGGGGGCGCCTCGCCCGCGGCGAGGGCCCGGTAGGTCGGCACGAGCTGGGCCAGGTGCCCGGACGGCAGCGCCGTGGCGTCCGGCTGCCACAGCTGCGCGACGTCGTCCCGCCCCTTCGCCGGCGTGAACGTCCAGTCGGCGTCGCCGTACCCGTACAGGTGCGACAGCTCGACGGTGGCCGCCTCGGTGTCGAACCGCAGGTCAGACGTCTCGCGCGGGGACAGCAGGGAGTTGGTGACGGTCGCCATCGCGCCGTTGGCGAAGCGGACGATCGCCATCGACACGTCCTCGGTGTCCACGTGCCGGGCGAGCCGCCCGGCCATCGCCGTCACCTCGGACCACGGGCCGAGGACCGCCAGCAGCAGGTCGAACTGGTGGATGCCGTGGCCCATCGTGGGCCCGCCGCCCTCCGTGTCCCACCGGCCGCGCCACGGCACCTCGAAGTACTCGGGCGCACGGAACCACAGGGTGTCGCAGGTCGCCACGAGCGGGCGACCCAGCGCGCCGTCGTCGAGCAGCCGGCGGAGCTGGCGCAGCCCGTGCCCGAACCGGTGCTGCACCACCTGCGTGAAGGTAGCCGTCGAGGCCGCCTCGGCCTCCGCGATCTGGTCGAGCTCCGCGAGGGAGAGGGTGGCCGGCTTCTCCACCACCACGTGCACGCCGGCCTCGAGCGCGGCCACCGCGGCGGCCACGTGGGCGCCCGGTGGGGTGCACACGTGCAGCACGTCGGTGTCGGCGAGCACGCCGGCCAGGTCGGTGCCGTATCCGGCGACGCCGTGCTTCCGCGCGAACTCCTCCGCCCGGGCCGGGTCGATGTCGAGCGCGTGGGCCAGCACGGCGTCCACGCCGTGCTCCGGCAACCCGGCGATCGCCTCCGCGTGGGCTCCGGCGATGGCACCCGTACCCAGGATCGTGACTCTCATGTCTCTCCGTCCTCGTCGACGATGAATCGATTCACTCGCAGTTCAGACCGTACCAGGCACCATTGAGTGCGGGATATTTGTCCAACCGAGCGGGCTGAGACAACAAATATCCCGCACTCAACGACGGGCGCGGGTCAGCGGTTGACCGCGCCGATCTCCGCGGCCACCGCGTCCAGGAAGCTCTCCGGCGTGCTCTCGGGCAGCAGCCCCGGCAGCCCGAGCAGCGCCCGGACGTCCTCCTCGGCGCCGGCCAGGCCTTCGACGTCGCCCAGGCCGTCGGCGCCGCCCGGCACCTCGAAGGCAGTGACCACCGCGGCCAGTTCCTCCGCCCGGGGGTCGTCCACACCCTCTCCGGAGCGCGTCCGGCGTCGGACGAACTCGGCCCAGGCGGCCAGGCCGAACGCCACGCCCGCCGGCTCCCGGCCGTCGGCGAGCGCGTCCGCGAGGACACCGCCCCACCGGAACGGGATCTTCTGCGTGCCGTCCATCGCCACCTGCGCGGTGGTGTGCCCGGTGTGCGGGTTGGCGAACCGGGCAAGGATCTGCTCGCCGTACTGGTGCAGGTCCAGGCCGTCGGGCGCGGTGAGCGTCGGCAGCGCGTCCTCGAAGAGATACTGCCTGGCACGCTGCGCGATCACCGGGTCGGTCACCGCCGCCGCGATGGTCGCGTGCCCGGCGAGCCACCCGGAGTACGCGACGAGCGAGTGCGTCCCGTTGAGCAGCCGCAGCTTGGCCTGCTCGAACGGCGCGACGTCCTTGGTGAGTGTGGCGCCGGCGGCCTCCCACGCGGGGCGCGGGCCGGCGAACCGGTCCTCGATGACCCACTGCGCGAACGGTTCGCCGACCACGAGCCCTTCGTCCCGCACACCGAGTGCCTGCGCGACGTGGTCGCGCTGCTCCGGCGTCGTCGCGGGCACGATCCGGTCGACCATGGAGCACGGGAACGTGACCCGGGCGTCGAGGAACCCACGCAGGGTGTCTCCCTCCGTGCCCGGGAGACCGGCGTCCGCCGCCTGGCGCAGCAGGCGTTCGAGCACCCGTCCGTTGTCCACCATGTTGTCGCAGGTCAGTACGGTGATCGGGGCGCCGGAGGCCGCGCGTGCCGCGAGGCCGCGCACCAGGAGCCCGATCGCCGAGCCGGCCGCACGGACGGAGGTCTCCCCGCGGGCGTCGGCCCGGAGCGCCTCGAGGTCCCCCGCCACAGCGTCCAGGTCGAGGGACCCGTCCGGTCGCCGGGCGTACCCCTTCTCCGTGATGGTCAGCGTCACCACGTGGGTGGTCGGCGCCGCGAGCGTCGCCAGCACCCGCTCGGTCTCCTCGGCGGGATAGGCGACGTCGACGACCGAGCCGATCAGCTCGACCGACGACTCCTGCTCGCCCGCCGTCAGCACCGCGTACACGCCGCCCTGAGGACGGAGCTGGTCGCGGACCGTCGCGGACCGCTGGGTCACGCCGAGGATGCCCCACGAGGTGTCCCCCGTGGCGATCGCCGCGCGTTCGGTATAGACGGCCTGGTGAGCCCGGTGGAACGCCCCGATGCCGAGGTGGACGATGCCCACCGCCGTCGGCATCACCGGCGCGTCGATGCCCACGGGGACGTTGTCCCGGTGCAGGCGGTCGTCAGTCATCGCGTGTCTCCTTCACCTGTGCCACGAGCTGCGTCGGGTTCACGAACCGCAGCGCCACCACGAGCATGACCAGCATGGTCGCGGTGTAGATCACCGACATGGCCGAGATGAGCTGTCTCGCCTCGCCACCGCCGGCGGATGTCATGCCACGGTAGATCGCCACGACGAGTGTGTCCGATCCAGGACCGGACACGAGGAACGTCAGCTCGAACAGCCCGACGGTCCGGACGAGTACGAGGATCGCCGCGGCGAGGATACCTGGCACGAGCAGCGGGGCGAGGACGCGCGTGAACACCTGGCGGGTCCGCGCCCCGCACATCCGGGCCGCCGACTCGATGGCGGGGTTGATCTGCTCGATGAACGGGGTCATCGTCAGGATCACGAACGGCACGGACGGCACGAGGTTGACCAGCACGACGGCGGTCAGCGTGCGCCCGAGCCCGAAGGAGTACATGACCGTCGCGAGCGGGATGCCGTACGTGATGGGCGGCATGAGCACCGGCAGCAGGAACAGGAGCATGACGGCGCGCTTGCCCGGGAAGTCGCGACGGGCCAGCACGTACGCGGCAGGCACGCCCACCAGTACGGAGACGACCACGACGGTCACGGCCACAAAGACGGTGACGCCCACCACCTCGCCCAGGGCGAACCGGTCCCAGGCTTCCGTGTAGCGGTCGGTGGTCAGCCCTTCGGGGAACCAGGTGTCGAACCACTGGCGGCCGAACGAGTCGACGACCACCGCGATGAGGATGCCCAGCAGGAACACCGCGAACGCGGCCATGCCGGCCCACACGAACCAGGTGGACGGCCGGGCGGCGAGCGGCCGCTCCAGCGTTGAGACGGCCATCAGCCCTTCCCTCCGGTAGTCCCTCGGTACAGCAGCGACCGCAGACCCAGCACGGCCGCCACGACGAGCAGCTCGACCGCGCCCATCATCAGCGCGATGGTGGACGCCATCGCGTAGTCGTTCTGCTCGCCGAACGCCCGGAACGCCATGAGTGACATGACCCGGGTCTCGCCCATGGCGTCACCGACAAGCCGTGCGGACGGGAACACGGAGAACGCGAGCACGAACGTCAGCACGAACGTGGTGGCGAGGCCTGGCGCCAGCAGGGGCAGGATGATCCGCCGGAACCGCTGCCACCAGCCGGCGCCGAGCGTCTTGGCCGCCCGTTCGAGTGACGGGTCGATGCCCGACAGGTACGACGAGATCAGCAGGAACGCGAACGGAAAACCGGTGATCACCAGGGAGAACATGACGCCCAGGTAGTTGTTCACCAGCTTGAGCGGCTCGTCGATGAGGCCGATCTCCAGCAGCGCCCGGTTGATCCAGCCCTGACGCCCGGCGAAGATCAGCAGCCCCTGCGCCGTGAGCACGGTGCCCAGCGTGATGGGCAGGACCAGCAGGGAAGTCAGCAGCCGCTTGCCGCGGAACCGGTGCCGCAGCACCATCGCCACCGGCACCGACGCGAGCACGTTGAACAGCGCGGCCGGCAGCGCGAGCCGCATGGTGAGCCAGACGGAGTCGAACACGAACGGATCGCGGAAGAACGCCACGTAGTTGGCGAGGATCCCGCCGCCCCACTGCTCCTGCATCGCCGCGGTGGGCTGGACGGTGAGCCCGATCCCGTACGAGAACGGGTACACGAACAGGGCGAGCGCCACGACCAGGCCGGGCACGAGCAGGAGCAGCGTCGGGTCGATGCCCCGCTCGGCCAGGCGGTGCCGCAGGCTCGCGGTCGCCCGCCCCGTCTGCTGTCCGCCGACGCCGCTCACGTTCTCGACCCCTGGGCTGGGAGCGCGATCGTTGCGCCTCTGCCGGACACGTCGGCGCATCGGTCGCGCCCACAACCGAGATCGCGCGTCATGCCGCCACCTCCACCGGCACGACGGCGTCCAACGAGTCCGGGAACACCAGCACCCGCTCGACGGGCGCCGTCAGCCAGACCGAGCCGCCGACCTGGGGGGCCACGGGCGTCCGTGCGTGCAGCATCGTGTCGCCCGTCTGCACACCGACGGCGTGCTCGCGGCCGTGGTACTCGACCACCGAGACGGTGCCGGGAACGGTGCCGGGAACAGTGCCCGCGCCGGCCGAACCGGGCGGGTCCTGCGCGACCACGAAGTCGTCGGGGCGGATCGCCACCCGCACGCTGTCCCCCGCGCTCAGGACACCGACGGCGCTCCCGGTGAGCCGGGCCCCGCCGTCGGCGGTCCCGGGGAGCTGGACGACCGCCTCGCCCCCGGACACCGACACGACGGTGGCGGGCAGGATGTTCCGGTACCCCATGAAGTCCGCGACGTACCAGCTCGTCGGGCTCTCGTAGAGCTCGTCCGGCGTGCCCACCTGCTGCACGCGGCCCTCCCGCATGACGACCAGGCGGTCGGCCAGGGACAGTGCCTCCTCCTGGTCGTGCGTGACGTAGATCGTGGTGAGCCCGAGCGACTGGTGCAGCCGCCGGATCTCGGTGCGCATGTCGAGGCGGAGCTTCGCGTCGAGGTTCGACAGGGGCTCGTCCATGAGCACGAGCGACGGCTCGAGCACCACCGCGCGGGCGATGGCGACACGCTGCTGCTGCCCGCCCGAGAGCTGGCCCGGGAGCTTCTTGGCGTGCTCGTCGAGCTTGACGAGCTTGATCGCCTCGCGCACCCGCGATTCGATCTCCGCGCGCGGCCGGCCCTGCATCTGCAGGCCGAACGCGACGTTCTTCTCCACGGACAGGTGCGGGAACAGCGCGTAGGACTGGAACACCATCCCGAACCCGCGCCGCTCCGGTGGCAGCGTGTCGATGCGCTTGCCGTCGAGCAGGATCTCGCCGTGCGTCAGCGGGAGCAGGCCCGCGAGACAGTTCAGCGCCGTCGACTTGCCGCAGCCCGACGGTCCCAGCAGGGCGACGAACTCGCCGGACTTGATCGTCAGGTCCAGCCCGGACAGCGCGTCCACCCCGCCGAACCGCCGGCCGACGCCGCGCAGCTCCAGGGAATCGAAGTCACTCACTCAGGCCTCTTCCTCTACCTTGCCGCCGCCGACCTCGCGGTCCCAGATGTCGAACGCGGTCACCATCGACTCGGCGTCGAGCGGCACCACGGCGTCCTGCGACTCGATGAGCTCGTCGAACTCAGGACGGCCGAACTCCTCGATCACGTCCTGCGATGCCTGCGGCGCGAGGTCGAGCGTGGCGCCCTCGACGGCCGGTCCGGGGTAGAAGTAGCCGGCGTCGTACGCCTTGGCGTTCTGCTCCGGGGTGAGCATGTCCTGCAGCAGGAGCATGATCGCGCTGATCTTGTCCGCGCTCTGTCCCTTCGGGATCGCCGCGTAGTGCGCGTCGGTCACCCAGGTGAAGTCGTCGAGCGCGGCGGCCTCCAGCGTGTTCGGGAGCTGCCCCTCGGCACGCGGCGCGATCTCCCAGCCGGTGGTCGTGGGGACCATGGCCCAGGTGCCGTCGGCCATGTTCGTCACCACCTGCCCCGTACCCGTGGGGTAGGTGTCGACGTGCTGGCCGAGCTCCTTGAGGTACGCCCAGGTCTTGTCCCAGCCGTTCTCGGGGTCGGTCGGGTCCTCGTCCCCCAGGATGTAGGGCAGGCCCATGAGGAACGTGCGCCCGGGGCCGGAGTTCGCGGGGCGGGCGTACCCGAACTTGCCGGGGTTGGCCTCCGCCCACTCCAGCAGCTCCTCCGGGGTGGCCGGCGGCGTGTCGACGACGTCGGGGTTGTACTGCAGCAGCGGCCCCGACGGGTAGTACGTCGTCACCACGCCGAAGCCCTGGGCGAGCTCCTGCATCTTGGCGGCGGGCTCCAGGTAGTTCTCCTGGTTCGACACGCGGTCGCCGTAGTCGTCCACGATCGGCAGCCACAGGTCCTGGCTGATGCCGGCAGCCAGCCCGTCGTTGCCGGTGAACACGACGTCGATCGACAGGTTCCCGCTGTCGACCTGCGGCTTGACGAGGCCGGTGACGTCGGGCGCGCCGCCCGTCTCCCAGGTGACGGACTCGATGACGTCCGGGTTGTTCTCGACGAACTCGTCGACCATGCCCTCGGTGAGCCGCTGGTTGCCCGCGACGTCGAGGATGTTCAGGGTGACGGGCTCGGAGGGCGTGTCCGGGACGTCGGCGGGGTCGCTGACGGCGGCACCGCCCTCGCCCCCTTGGGATGCCGGCGGCGCGCACGCGGTCAGCAGGGTCAGTGCCGCGACGCCGACGAGCGCCATGGCCTTCTTCGAGGTTCGCATAGTGCCTTCCTCTCTCTCGGGCTCCATCGCCCAGGGTGTGTCGCCGGGTCGGGCGTCAGTCGACCGGCCCGGCAGGGACGGGTCCTGTGGACCCGCGAATCGTGAGCTCCACGGGGAGCTGCGAGCTGGCTGGGGTCCCGCCGCGCAGGCGGGCGAGCAGCAGGTCGACGGCGCGCCGGCCCAGGCGGGCGAGCGGCGCGTGCACCGTCGTGAGGGCCGGTGAGACCAGCGTGGCGAGCTGGACGTCGTCGAACCCCACCACCGACATCTCGCCCGGCACGTCGACACCGCGGTGCCGCAGCCGGTCCAGGATGCCGAGCGCCATGAGGTCGTTGAACGCGACGACGGCGGTGACGCCGCTCGCGACGGCGTGGTCGGCCGCCTGGGTGCCGCCGGCGAAGTAGGGCTGGAAGCTACCGAGCTCCACGAGCTCGACGTCCCGCTGCTCGGCGGCGACGGCCAGCCCGGCGACCCGGCGTCCGCCCGACCAGGACGATGCCGGACCGGCGGCCACGCCCACCCTCCGGTGCCCGAGCGCCGAGAGATGCCCGAGCGCCTGAGCGACGCCGTCGGCGTCGTCCACCGAGACGGACGGGATCTCCGGCGCCGTGGCGTCGGCCGTGCCGCCGACCAGCTCCCGGCTGGCCAGGACCGCGGTCACGCCGTTCAGCGCCGCACGCAGCTCCGCGTCGCCCGACCGTGGCGAGGCCACGAGCAGGCCGTCCGTCCGGGCGGCGAGGGCGTCGATCAGCTCGGCCTCGACGTCGGGGTCCTCGTCGGAGTCGGCCACGAAGACCTCGTAGCCCTCCGCGCGGGCGTGTGCCTGTACCGCCTTGGTCACCGTCGCGAAGTAGGGGTTCTCGAGGTCGGGTACCAGCAGGCCGACGGCGTGCGTGCGCCCCATCCGCAGGCCGCTCGCCGCATGGTTCGGCCGGTAGCCCAGCTCCGCCGCCACACGCGTCACGCGGTCACGGGTCTCCGCGGCGACCCGTTCGGGAGACGCGAGGGCGCGCGACACCGTGGAGATCGAGACTCCGGCGGCGCGAGCGACGTCGTGCACCGTGACCATGGCACCTCCTTGTGACCGTTGCGACGCTGCAAACGTTTGCACTCTACCCTAGGTTAGAGTGCAAACGTTCGCACCCATCCTCCGTCCGGCCGATACCGCACCGGCCAGGCAATGACGCCAGGAGCACACGAATGACCCCATGGACCCTGCACCCCGACCGAGCGCTGCCCGCCGACCCTGTGACGCGGCCGATCGCCCGCGAGATCTACCAGGCGGTGCGGGACCTCCCGATCGTGTCGATGCACGGCCACGTCGACGTCGCCGCCTTCGCGGACGACGAGCCGTTCCCCGACCCCGCCCAGCTCCTCGTGGTGCCCGACCACTACCTGACGCGGATGCTCGTGTCGCAGGGCGCGAAGCTGCCCGAGCTGGGGGTGGGCCCGGCGGACACTCCCGGCCTCGAGTCGGACCCCCGCGAGATCTTCCGGCGTTTCTGCGGGGGCTGGAAGCACTTCCGGGGCACGCCCACGCGGTACTGGTTGGAGCACGAGCTCGTCGAGATCTTCGGCGTGACGGTGCGGCCGTCCGCCGAGACCGCCGACCAGGTCTACGACCAGATCGCGGAGTGCCTCGCCGACCCGTCCTTCCGGCCGCGCGCCCTCCTCGACCGGTTCGGCATCGAGACCATCGGCACCACCGACCCGGCGTGGAGCACCCTCGAGGACCACGCCCGCCTTGCCGTCGACCTGCCGGGCCGCGTGCTGCCGACCTTCCGCCCGGACCCGCTGCTGCACCCCGCGCGCCGGACCTGGCAGGGTGACCTGGAGCGGCTCGCCGCGGCGTCGGGCATCGCCACCGACACCTACACCGGCTACCTGGCGGCGCTCCGCGAGCGCCGTGCCGCCTTCGTCGCGGCCGGCGGCCTGGCCACCGACCACGGCCACCTCAGCGCGGACACCACCCCGCTGCCCGACGACGCCGCGCGCAACCTGTTCGAGAAGGCGCTGAAGGGCGGCACGGACGGCTCGGGGATCAGCACGGCGGAGGAGGCGGCTTTCTCCGCGCACATGCTGTTCCAGATGGCGGCGATGTCCGCGGAGGACGGCCTGGTCATGCAGCTCCACCCGGGCGTGCTGCGGGATCACGACCCGGCGGTCGCCGCCACGTTCGGACCCGACAAGGGGTACGACATCCCCGTCGTGACCGAGTTCGCGCACGGCCTGAGGCCCGTGCTGGAGGCGTTCGGCAGCTCGGAGAGCTTCCGGATGATCGCCTTCACCGTGGACGAGGACGTGTACTCGCGGGAGCTGGCGCCGCTGGCGGGCGTGTACCCGGCGCTCCGGCTCGGGGCGCCGTGGTGGTTCCTGGACGCGCCGGACGCGATGCGCCGGTTCCGGGAGGCGGCCACGGAGACCGCGGGCTTCTCGAACATGTCGGGCTTCGTCGACGACACCCGCGCGTTCTGCTCGATCCCCGCGCGCCACGACCTGGCCCGCCGGGTGGACGCCGGCTACCTGGCCCGCCTGGTGGCCGAGCACCGGCTCGAGCTGGACGAGGCGCTCGACACCGCGGCCGACCTGGCCTATCACCTGCCGAAGCTGGCCTACGCGGCCCGCTGAGCGGGCCCGCGCCGACTGGCCGACCCGTGCCGACCCGCCCTCTTCGAGGTCTAAGTTTTCTCCCCTCTGAAGCGTTTCAGAGCGGAGAAAACTTAGACCTCGAAGAGGGTGGGTGGGCCGTGCCGGGGCGGCGGGTCAGCTGCGGGGCGGGGCCAGCGGAGCAGCCTCGGCGAAGGCCAGCGCCGCGAAGCGTTCGCCGATGCGGCGGTGCGTGGCGTCGTCCGGGTGGAGCCGGTCGGGCAGGGGCAGCTCGTCGGCGTCGGCGGGGCCGTACAGCGCGCGGCCGTCGAGGTGGTGCAGGTTCGGGTCGTCGCCCGCGCGCTCCGCCACGATGCGGGCGAGGTGCTCGCGGATCACGGTGAGGGTGAGCTTGCCCGCCGCCCGCTCGGCCGGGTCGCCCGTGGCGCGGAACCGCAGCTGCCCCTCGGCGAGAGCCGCGGTGTCGAAGGCGCCGGGGCCTGGCGTGTCCTCGTGGATCGGGCAGAGGATGGGTGAGACCACCAGCAGCGGCGTGTCCGGATGGCCGTCGCGGACGGTGTCGAGGAACCCGTGGACGGCGGGGCCGAAGGCGCGCAGGCGCATGAGGTCGGCGTTCACGATGTTGATGCCGATCTTCAGGCTGATCAGGTCGGCGGAGGTGTCACGCATGACACGTGCGGTGAACGGGTCGAG
This sequence comes from Promicromonospora iranensis, assembly GCF_028994805.1. Taxonomy (GTDB): domain Bacteria; phylum Actinomycetota; class Actinomycetes; order Actinomycetales; family Cellulomonadaceae; genus Promicromonospora; species Promicromonospora iranensis. The sequence continues at coordinate 163,379 of NZ_JAJQQP010000001.1, forward strand.
CAGCGCGCTGCCACCGAACCCGAGGTTGACGAGGTCGACCCCGCCGAGCGCCGCGGCCACCGCGGGCCACGTGCCCGTGGGCCGCACCGCGTTGGAGCCCTGGCTGATCGAGCTGCCGTGGTGCAGCCACACGGGCCGCCGTTCCGGCGAGGGGCGCACCGGGGCGTCGGTGCGCAGCTCGACGAGCTCGACGGTCTCGTTGTGGGGCAGCCAGAGCTCGACGGACTTCTCGCCGTCCGGCAGCTCGTCGAACCGGACGCCGTCGACGCCGCCCTGCTCGACCTCGCGGGCGCCCGTGGCCATGTCGATGGTCACGACGGTGGCCGCCGCGAGGCTGCCGTGCCCGGCAGGGCGGCCATCGACCACCAGGTCGAAGACGCCGAGCGGCCTGGCCGGAGCGCCGCGGAAGCCGAACCGGGTCGCGAGCGCGCGCAGCTCGATGCTCGTGGCGGCGGTCGTGAAGGCCAGTCGCACCCCGGAGGGCTGGGACTCGGCCATGGCGAGCTGGGGGTCGGCGGCCTGGGTCCGCGCCCAGGCCGGCAGCCGGTGCACCCGGACGCCGGACGGTGTCTGCTCGAGCTCGGGGGCGCCGCGCAGCAGGTCGGCGGTCACAGGGGTGGTGTGCTGGAGCAGCCGGGCGGTCATGCCCACAGCGTATGGGCGGCGGGCTGCCGGGCGCCGGACGGCGGGCCTGCTGCATCCTGGTGAGGAACCCGGACCGGGAGTAGACCTGAGCCAGCTCGCTGAGGCACAGTTCAAGCACAACGCCACATATATGCACATCAACCGCAAGACGGACGGGACGACCCATGACCGGTGACACTCAGCGTTCGACCGCCGCCCCCCACGCGGCCTGGCTGCCCGACGGCGCGTTCGCCGCGCTCGGCAGCCGTCGCGTGGTCGTGGCCGGAGACGGCGCGCTCACGGGAACGGTCGCGGAAGAGGTGGCGGCGGCGACAGCACGGTTCGGCGGTGCGTTCTCGCGCCTCGAGGTGGGCGACGCCGTCGCCGACGCGGAGCTGGTGCTGACGCTCTCGCCGGCCGAGACCTCGCCCGCCGCGAGCTCACCCGCCGACCACGGCGAGGACACCGACGAGAGCTTCCGGTTCACGCGGGAGGCAGGCGCCGTCGTCGTGCAGGCGCGGACGGACGCCGGGCTGCTGCGCGGCCTGTTCCACGTCGTCCGCCTGGGCGAGGCCGCGTTCGACGGGCCGGACGCCGACGAGACGCACGCCCCCGCCACCGACCTGCGGATGCTCGACCACTGGGACAACGTGGACGTGCACCCCACGATGGGCCAGGTGGAACGTGGATATTCCGGCGGTTCCATCTTTTACGACAACGGTTTCGTCCGGTCGGACCTGTCCCGGGTGGAGCGGTACGCACGGCTGCTGGCCGCTGTCGGGATCAACCGGGTGGCGATCAACAACGTCAACGTGCACGAGCACGAGGCGCACCTGCTGACCGACGACCTGGGCGACGTCGTCCGGATCGCCGCCGTCTTCCGGCGGTGGGGCATCCGGGTGCACCTGTCGGTGTCGTTCGCCTCGCCGATCCTGCTCGGCGGCCTCGGCACGTCGGACCCGCTCGACCAGGACGTCGCGCACTGGTGGGTACGCGCGGCAGCGCGGGTGTGGGACGCGATCCCGGACTTCGGCGGCTTCGTGGTCAAGGCCGACTCCGAGGGCCAGCCGGGCCCGTTCGCCTACGGCCGCACCCACGCCGACGGCGCGAACATGCTCGCCGCGGCAGTCGAACCCTACGACGGCCTGATCCACTGGCGGGCCTTCGTTTACAACCACCGGCAGGACTGGCGCGACCGGTCCACCGACCGCGCCCGCGCCGCCTTCGACCACTTCCACCCGCTGGACGGTACGTTCTCGGACAACGTGATCGTGCAGGTCAAGTACGGTCCGCTCGATTTCCAGGTCCGGGAGCCCGTCTCGCCCGTCCTGGCCGCCATGCCGCACACCCGGATCGCCCTCGAGCTCCAGATCACCCAGGAGTACACGGGCCAGCAGAAGCATGCCGTGTACCTCGGGCCGCAGTGGAGCCAGATCCTCGGGTTCCGGTTCTGGGAGCCCACGGGCCGGGACGGCGGGTCGCCGACCGTCGCGGACCTCGCGACCGGCCGCGGCAAGGCCGCCGAGGACCCCGGCACCGGCACGTGGCGCAAGCCGGCGGGCGGTTTCGCCGCAGTCTCCAACGTGGGCGACGACGAGTTCTGGACGGGGCACCCGTTCGCCCAGGCGAACCTCTACGCGTACGGGCGGCTGTGCTGGGACCCGACCCTCGACCCCGCGACCCTGCTCGACGAGTGGGTGGGCCTCACGTTCCCGGGCGCGCCGGACGCCGTCCGGCAGGCCGTGCACACCGTGCTCGACCGGTCCTGGGAGACGTACGAGCAGTACACCGCGCCGCTCGGCGTGGGCTTCATGGTGCGGCCCGGCCACCACTACGGACCCGACGTCGACGGGTACGAGTACACCCCGTGGGGCACGTACCACTTCGCGGACCGCGACGGGATCGGCGTCGACCGCACCGTGCGCACGGGGACCGGGTACGCGGGGCAGTACCCCTCGCCGTGGCGCGAGACGTACGAGTCGCTGTCGACCTGCCCCGACGAGCTGCTGCTGTTCTTCCACCACGTGCCGTACACGCACGTGCTGCACAGCGGGACGACCGTGATCCAGCACATCTACGACACCCACTTCGAGGGCGTCGAACGGGTCGAGGCGATGATCGCCGCGTGGTCGGACGTCTCGACGCTCGTGGACCCGCGGCTCTCCGAGCGGGTGGCCGAGCGGTTCGCCGAGCAGCTGCACAGCGCGACCGAGTGGCGTGACCAGATCAGTGCGTACTTCCTCCGGAAGTCCGGCATCCCCGACGAACTCGGGCGAACCATCTACTGAAGCGGATGAAACTCGGTAACGCTTGGGCCACGGGCGCATCGTCGCCGAGACCGCGGGTGTCCCTCGGTGTGTAATCGAGATCCACTCACACCTGGTTGTCCCCCATGCATGCCACCGTATCCCCACCCACGCCCACGCCCCCGCCCACGCCGACGCCCCCGCCCGCCCGTCCGCACCTCACCGAGGTGCACGGCATGCGAGGTCTCGCTCTCCTGCTCGTGGTCCTCTTCCACCTCTTCGGCGGCGGACGGGTCTCCGGCGGCGTCGACGTCTTCCTCGTCGTCTCCGGGTTCCTCGTCACCGGGTCGCTCGTCCGGCGCGCCGAGACCGGCAGCCTCCGGCTCGGCTCGGTCTACGCGCGGAACCTGGCCCGCCTGGCACCGCCGGCCCTGGTGGTGCTCGCCGCCGTGGCCGTCGCCGCGTGGACGTTGCTCCCCACCGGGCGGTGGCTGGAGATCTGGCGGCAGGTCATCGCCTCCGGCCTCTACGTCGAGAACTGGGACCTGATCGCGAACACCCTCTCCTACGGTGCCGCCGGCCCGGCGGTCAGCCCGCTCCAGCACTTCTGGTCGCTGTCCGTCCAGGGACAGTTCCTGCTCGCCTGGCCGCTCGTGGTGCTCGTGGTGGCGTGGCTGTGCCGGCGGGCACGGACCGGGGTGCGGCGGCAGCTCGTGGTCCTCGTCGCGCTCGCGTCCGCCACCTCGTTCGCCTACGCGCTGTACCTCACCCAGGTCCTGCAGCCCACCGCGTACTTCCACACGGGTACCCGGTTCTGGGAGCTCGGTGTCGGCGCGCTGCTCGCGCTCGTCCCGCTGCGCGGTGCCGGCGGCCTGCGTGCCCTGGGCGCCTGGGCCGGCCTCGGCCTCATCGTGTCCTCGGGCTTCCTGCTCGACGGCGGGACGCTCTTCCCCGGCCCGTGGACGCTGTGGCCCGTGACAGGCGCGCTGCTGGTGCTCGCGGGCGCCGGCACGACCGTGGCGTGGGGTCCGCGCCGCCTGCTGGAGCTGGCACCGCTGCGGTTCGTCGCCGACATCTCGTACGAGCTGTACCTGTGGCACTGGCCCGTGCTCATCTTCTACCTGGCCCTCCGGGGCTTCCCGGCGGTGGGTGTCCGGGGTGCGGCCCTCGTGCTCGCCGCGTCGCTGGTCCTCGCGTGGGTCACCCGCCAGCTGGTCGCCCGCCCCGTGGGACTCGCGCTACCACGCACCATGGGCCCGGCACGCGCGGGCGGCACCCTGCTGGCGGCCGGCGTCGCGACGGCGCTCGTCGTGGTGCCCACGTTCGCGGCGAGCGTCGACCTGCGGAACCGGGAGGTCGCAGCGCTGGAGGCGCTCCAGCATCTCGGCCCCGCGTACACGGGCGCCCAGGCGCTGGCCGCCCCACGGCCGCGGACCACGCCGAACGCCTCGCACACAGGGAACGCGGCCACCCTCCAGGAGGCGGCCGACGAGATGCCCGTGCGCCCCGACCCCGAGCTGGCGAAGACCGACGAGACCCGTGTGGACCACAACCAGGAGTGCGTCCAGGTGCACGGCGACGGCCCTGGACTCGACCAGGTCCGGATGTGCACCCTTCATGACCCGGCCGAGCCGACCCGGACGGTGCTCGTCGCCGGCGGGTCGCACACCTACCAGTGGGCAGCGGCGGTGAACCGCGTGGCGCGGGAGAACGGCTGGCGGGTACTGGTCGCCGGCAAGGGGCAGTGCCGCCTGATGTACGAGCCGGTGCCGACCGACGACTGCGGGCGCTGGAGCGCGAACGTGCTGGCTGCCGCCGGCTCCCTGGATCCGGACGCGGTGTTCGTGACCGGCAGCCGCACCCACGAGGACCGGCGGGAGTTCGTCGTCCCTGTGGAGGTCGCGGCGTGGCAGCAGCTCGATGCCGTCGGCATCCCGGTGGTCACGATCCGGGACAACCCGAGGTTCCGCTGGAGCCCTCCGAACTGCGTCCGCGACAACGGCCGGGACGCCGCGCGGTGCGCCACGGACCGGTCGGACGTGTTCGCGGAGCGCAACCCGGTGCAGACCTTCCCGGGCATGCCCGCGTCCGCCGGGCACGTGGACCTCTCGGACGCACTCTGCGAGCCCCGCTCGTGCCCGCCCGTGGTTGGGAACGTGATGGTCTACCGGGACGGCTCGCACCTGACGGCCACCTATCTGCGCAGCCTCACCCCCGCGCTCGACAAGGCGGTGCGGCAGGCGGCACCCTGGCTGTACTGACGCCGGCTGCCCGCGGCGCGCGGCGGGCTCACGGCGCGTGGCGGGTCTGGGCGTAGGTGCCCTTGGTGAACGCCAGGACCTTTGTCGGGTCCACGGCGAAGACCAGGGCGGGACCCCCGACGTCGTTGCGGAAGACACCGTCGCCCACCTCGTACGCCCACTGCCCGTCCCACTTGGTGCGCCAGGCCGCCGCGAGCCGCTCCAGCGTCGCGGAGTCGGTGACGCGGTAGGCGGGGCCCTCGACCACGACGTCGACACCCTCGTCCCAGGTGTCGCGGCCCGCGGTGAGCACGACGTTCGGGTTGGCGGCGAGGTTGACCGCCTTCTGCTCCTCGGGACCCGTCGCGAAGTGCAGCGCACCGTCGAGCCAGACGGCGACCAGCGGTGTGACGTGCGGGCGGCCGTCGGCACGTACCGTGGTCAGCCAGGTGATCTGGGCGTTCTCGAGCACCTCCTGCGTCGCCTGCCAGCTGGTCGGCTCGGCGCCGGGGGCGCTGAACCGGGCGTCGAGAGTGGTCACGGGGTCGTTCATGATCCTGCTCCTCAAGTTGGTGCGGAGAGCTCGATGCCGAACCGGTCAGGATCCTCCCCTTCGAGGTCTATCTTTCTCCGCTCTGAATCGGTTCAAAGCGGAGAAAGATAGACCTCGAAAAGGAGTGACGGTCGACTGTCACCAGGTCTGACCGGCGGCGAGCCCGGAAGTCATCGGAGCTGTGCTCGTCGGCGCGCCGGACCGGGAGCTGGTACCGGTCACAGACGATCGCCGAGGGCCGGACCAGAGGTCGGCCGGCTGGAGGAGAGGTCCGGTCAGGTGGCCTGGCGGCTAGCCCGCTGCTCCGCGCGGCGCGTACATGATGATCGCGACGCCGACCAGGCAGATCAGCGCCCCTGTCACGTCCCAGCGGTCGGGGCGGAAGCCGTCGACGACCATGCCCCAGACCAGCGAGCCGGCCACGAAGACGCCGCCGTAGGCCGCCAGGATGCGGCCGAAGTTCGCGTCGGGCTGCAGGGTCGCGAAGAACCCGTACAGGCCCAGCGCGATCACGCCGGCGCCGATCCACAGCCAGCCCCGGTGCTCGCGGACGCCCTGCCAGACGAGCCAGGCGCCGCCGATCTCGAACAGAGCGGCGGCGAGGAACAGGATGATCGAGCGTGTGACGTTCATCGAGCGCTGCCCGCCGCCTCGGGCAGCAGGTCGGCAAGCATGGACCCGGCTCCTGGTGGGGCGGTGAGGGTCAGATCGAACGTCGAGCCGTGCAGGTCGAAGCGGATGGCGTAGAACGCACAGCACGTCTGCTCCGCCACCGCGAGGCCGGTCGCGCGGTCGAGGGCCGACGTCGGCAGCGTCGCCCGTACGCCGCCCTCCACGTCGACCCGCGGAGCTCCCGCGAGCAGCTCGCGCCACTCCTCGACCCGTGCCGAGTAGTCGCCGGAGCCGAGCGTGCAGGCGATCGGTCCCGGGGCGGCTCCAGCCATCGGCAGGCTCGGGCCCGGGTGGTCGAGATCGCTGCAGCAGCTGTCGCACGGCTCGTCGCGGTCAGGCAGAGCGTCGAGCCGCCCGACGGCGGTCGCCAGCGCCGAGCGCAGGTCCTCGAGGCCGCGCTCTCGCTCGGCCACCTCCACGGCACGCTCGACGAGCATCGGACGGTACCTGGCCCGCACGCTCTGGCACGGCTCGGACTCCCACGCGTCGGCGAGCTCCCGCACCGCAGCGAGCGGCAGGCCCAGCTGCTTGGCCTGTGCGATGAAGGCCAGCCGGCCCACAGCAGCGGGGCCGTAGACCCGGTAGCCGTTGCTCGAGCGCCCCGCCGGCAACAGCCCTTCGGCCTCGTAGTACCTCAGGGCCGACGTCGAGACACCGCTGCGGGCCGACAGCTCGGAGATCTTCATCCCGTCCATGTCACGACGGTAATCCTTCGAGTCGACTCGAAGGTCAAGCTCCGTGATCAGCCCGCGTCGAACCGCTCCTCGCCCTCCAGGTCGGGATCGTCCTTGGGGTGCTCGCCCGGGATCGCCTGCTCGTCCGTGTCGGCGTCCGGGTCCTCCGGCTCCGGGACCTCGCGAGGCCCGGGATTCGCGCGGCCCTCGATGTCGTCGTCCGTGGAGACAGGATCGACACGCGGTCCGGGGTTGGTCTGCGGAACCGGTGCGTCGTCGGTCCGGTGGCCCTCGTTCTCGCTCATGCTGCGCTCCCTCCGGCTCGGTGGTGCGGCGGCGTGACCGTGGAGACGACCACGCCACCGCTCCTCGACGGTACGGCGGCGGCATCCCGCTCGCATCCAGGTGTCGTGAGACCGGTCCGTCCTACAGCGGCGTGTCCCCCGGGACCTTGAGGTCCTGCACCCGGGCGCGCGCCGGCAGACCGATGTCCCAGAACTCGATGGTCTGCAGCACCCAGAAGAGGGCGAAGATCAGCATCATCACCGTCTCGACCACGAACAGCGTCTGCGGGAACAGGTCCGGCAGATACCGGTCGAGGACCACCATGGTGGCCAGGCCCACCACGAGCACGGCCGCCATCACCACCGCGATCCACCGGTACCAGACCCGGTACGCCCGGGCGGACATGCCGCGCAGCCGTTCGAGCGCCTGGGCGGTGACCGCATGGTCCGAGCCGTTGATCCAGGCGACGGCCACGAGGCAGCCGAACAGCAGGACCGCCGCCGAGTAGTGCGCCGCGGTCAGGAAGCTCGCGGGCCAGGCCAGCAGCCAGACGCCGGTCCCCGCCCACGCCACCCAGGTGAGCCACAGGTCCCAGCCCTCGCGGCGGCCCAGGTCGTGCCGTCGGGGCCAGGTCGACAGGAGCAGGACGACACCACCGACCAGGAGCAGCGTGCCCACGTTGTTGCCCACCCGCTCCGGCACGTCCAGGCAGTACGGCTCGGCCGTGCACATCGCGGCGTCGAGCGGCGTCGGGACCAGCGCCACGGCCACCGCGGACATGCCCGCGAAGTTGAGCAGCACCTCCTCGGCCCCGCGTCGGCCCTTGATCGCGATCAGGCACGTGCCGATCGCCACCAGCGTGCCCACGAAGATGCTCTGCACCGGCGAGTAGAAGTACGCGCTGATCGACGCGTGCCACCACTCCTCGCCCGAACCGAGCCGACCGTGGTCGCGGACGATCTGCATCGTCAACGACACGAACAGCACCAGCACCACCGCCACGATCGCCACCCGCAGATAGCGGTAGGTCAGCCGTACCGGGTCCCCCTGCTTGATCGCCATGCGCTTACTGTGGCCCACGTGCCGCAGAGCGGACAATGTTGCGCCGCCCCACCGACCGCTACCTCGTCAGCGGGTTGGGGATGGTCACCGACCGGACCACGTCGTTGACCTCGTTGTCCGGCGTGCGGTCGTCGACGGGGCCGAAGTCGCGGGCCTCGACCACCACCCGGTCGCGGAACACGTCGACGGTGAGCCCGCGGTTGATGTCGCGCGTCACCACCTCCCTGATACCCGACGTGCTCTCCCCGCGCGCGTCCCACTCCACCTGGACCGCGCCGGTGTTCACCGTCCAGAAGCCGTCCGGGTGGCCCCCCGCCGTGCGGCGCTGCACCGCCCAGTCACCGAGCTCGAACGGGTAGTGCGTGTGCCCGCTGAACAGGATCGTGTTGGGGTGGGCGCCGAGCAGCTCGGTCAGCTCGTCGTTGTACTGGTAGCTGTCGCTGTACCAGGGGATCCACGACGCCGAGACCGTGTCGCCGAGCGGGAAGTGCGAGATCACCAGCACCTGCTTGTCGCGCTCGGACCAGTACGCGAGCCGCTCGCGCAGCCACTCGACCTGCTCGCGGGACATCGGCACCTCCGGCGGGCGCGCCGCCTCCTGGCCGAGGACCAGCACCGGTACGTCGCCGCCCGAGCCCTCCAGCAGGTACTCGTCCCACACCCGGTCCCGCTCCGCGAAGTTCAGGAACCGGTCGCGCAGGGTCTCCCACGACTCGCCCGTGTAGCTCTCGTGGTTGCCGATCGCCGCCACCACCTGCTCCGGCAGGACGTCGGCCGCACCGGCCATGACGTCGTCGACCTCCCGCCACTGCGCCGCCGAGCCCGAGTCGACGATGTCGCCCACCATCAGCAGCCCGGCCGGGTCGGGGCGGACGGCGTCGAGGTCGCGCAGGGCGTGGCCGAGGTCGTCCGGGTCGCCCTGGATGTCGCTGAGCACCCATGCCGTCGTCGGGTCGCCGCTCGCCGGGGGCAGGGCCGCCCGGACCGCCACGGAGTCGATCGCCCAGTACCAGGAGTTCGCGCCGGCGGTGAAGTGCCAGCGGAAGACCGCCCGCTTCGCGCCCCGCGGCACGTCGACCGGCAGCGACTCGGTGGCGTTCAGCAGTGCGCCGTCGTAGTCGTCGGTGACCGTGGAGCTGTCGTAGCGGACCAGCTCGGTCTCCGCGCCGCCGTCGAACGCGACCGTGACCCGGCCGGTCTGCCCGGCCCAGCCCCGGTAGTGCGAGTCGAAGGTGAGCTCGACCCGGTCGCGGCCCTTGACCTTGACCGGCGCGGAGGCCAGCGTCGTCGCGTAGTCGCCCGGCGCGCCGGCGCCGTCGGCGAACTCGTCCGAGTCGGCCACGGCGATCACGTCCTGCGCGCGGGCGAACCGGTAGCGCATCTGGTCCTCGGCGTCGGTCCAGAAGTCACGGGTGGTGAACGACCAGCCGCGCCACTCCTCGACGCCGCCGTCCGCCATGTCCGGGCCGTTCTCGACGGACCAGCCCCGGGGAGCGGTGTGCGTGAAGCCCACGACGCCGTCCTCGATGCCCGGGTCCTCGGCACGCGGCAGCAGGTCGTCGGCGAGGGAGTCGAAGCTCTCCCGGTACAGCACACCGTCGGTGGCCCGGGTGTCGGGCTGCCCGTCCGGGCGGGCGGGGCCGGCCAGGGCGGTGCCCACGGTGCCAGCGGCGAGCAGGCTCGCCCCCACCAGCACGGCTGCCGTGCGTCGGGTCCGAGCGTGGAAGGTGGAGGTCATTCCGGGTGCCTCTCGTCGACCTGATACGTCCGGCGCAGACGCTACGGCCGTGAGGTGTCCACTGCCGGGCCCGGGGTCGACGCCCAGGTGAACGGTGCCGTCCGGGACAGCTGAGCGAGCGGGGTCGGTCCCGGCGCGATCAGTCGGCGTCCGGCGCCGTGAACCGCTCCTCGACGTCGCGCAGGAGCTTCGCCGCGTTCCGCAGCACGGCGGCGACCCACAGCACCGACAGCACGGCGAACGCCACCTCCGTCGCGAGGTAGACGACGCCACCCGCGAGGACCAGCAACGACAGCGTGCCGAGGGTGACGAGCGGCAGTCGGAACAGGTAGTACATCGACAGCCGCGCGACGTCGCGCGTGCGGAAGTTGAAGAACGACGTGATGACCAGTGCGTTCACACACCACAGCAGGAGCACCAGAAAGACTCCGAGCAGGATTCCGGCATACCAGTCCGGCACGCCGGTGGCACCGAAGTTCCCCAGGGTGACGCCCAGCACCGCCCCGGCGACGAGTGCCGGCACCCACACCCTGAGCACGTCCGCCCAGTTCTGGCGGTAGCCGCGGAAGAACGATCGGGCAGGAGTCAGCCCTTCGGCCCGGAGGCGGTCCCGCAGCCCGTACAGCCCGGCGGAGAACGCCGGGCCCCACGGCACCAGGCACAGCGCCACCAGCGGCGCGTTGCGCGGGGACCGGTCCAGGAGCAGCAGGGGCAGCGTCCCCGGCAGCGTCGTCAGGATCATGAGCAGCCCGGTGACCAGGTACCAGTAGATCGCGTTGGTCACGCGGGACAGCGGACCCTCGCCGAACTCGGGACGCCCGGCCGGTGGGGCCGGCCGCTCCGTCGGCCAGTGCAGCGGGTCGCGGCGAGGTGTGTCGTCCGGTGTGGTCACTCGCTCGTTCTCCCTCTCATGTGGCTCCCTGCTCCGACCGGCTCCGATCGGCTCCGACCGGTACAGCCTGGCGGCGAGGCCGTCACGTACTCAGCCGCCCGAGAATCCTGGCATCGTCCAGCCACGGCGGGGTCTCGTCCCGGACGAGGTCGATCTCGACGAGCGTGACCCCGTGGCGGCTGATGGTCAGGTCGAGGTCGACCCGGCCGGCGTCCGCCGTCGGGACGACGGGGAGCGAGTACGCGCGGCGGGCGGGCTCGCTCGCCTCGCGCAGCACATCGAGCTGTCTGCCCGACGGCGACGCGGGCCGCCCCATGGCTCCCCACGCCGCCCACGCGTTGCCCGCGGACTCGTCGACGTCGTGCCGGAGGACAAAAGCCCGCGCTCCGCTGGTCGAGTTGGTCGCGACCTGGCCGAGGGTCTCGGCCGGCTCGGCCGGCTCGGCCGGCTCGGCCGGCTCGGCCGGCTCGGCCGCCGAGGTGACCGGGAGACTCAGGTGCAGCTCGTGCCGCTCCGGTTCGGGTGCGGTGTCGGTGCCGCTCACCGGCTGCCAGGCGAGCACGGTGACCCTGCCCGTGGCGGGGTCCCTGGTCACGAGGTGGTCGGTGCCGCGGGCGAGGACGTCCTGTCCCATGCGCGCCATGAACGCGTACAGGTGGTACGTCGGCTTCTTCACCTGGCGGTGCGTGAGCATGCCGAACCCGCCGTGGAAGAACGCCGCGGGCACCCCGACCTCCTCGAAGACGTCGCAGAACGTCCAGTACGAGAACGAGTCCACGAGCTCGCCGCCGGCGGCGAGGACCGGCGCCAGGTAGGCCGCGTTGTAGGCGGTGTCGTGGATCGGGTTGTCCGGCCGGTAGCTCGTGTTGAACTCGGAGACGTGCAGCGGCAGCGCCGCCAGCGGCGTACCGGCGAGCAGCTTGCGGGGTGCCGCGAACTGGTCGAGCAGGCTCTCCGGGGACCGGAGCGTCTGGTACACGCCGAACGGCACGTGCTGCGCGGGGCCGGAGGTGTACGCGTGCACGGACGTGAAGTCGATCGGCACGTCGCGGGACGTGACGAACTCGGCGAACGGCTCCCACCACTCGTCAGCGCCGGGCGAGAGGACGGGACCACCCACCTGCAGCGACGGGTCCACGTCCTTGACGGCGGCCGCGGTCACCTCGTAGAGGCGGAAGTAGGCGGCCTGGTCGGCGTCCTTCCAGAAGTTGACCAGGTTGGGCTCGTTCCACACCTCGACCGGCCAGGTGCGGACCTCCTCCAGCCCGTACCGGTCGACCAGGTGTCGCAGGACCGCCCGCACGAGCGCCGCCCACTCGCGGTGGTCACGCGGCGGTGTGATGTTGCCCTTCCACCAGAAGACGGTGTCGGGGCCGGAGGCGAGCGCCTCCGGCATGAACCCGAGCTCCAGGAACGGCTTGATCCCGAGGCTCAGGTAGGTGTCGACCACCTGGTCGACGTAGGTGAACGCGTACCGGGTCCCGGAGTACCCGGCCTGGTCGTACGGCCGGTGCACCCCGACGTCGTCGGACAGCAGACCGTGGCCCCGGATGTACCGGAACCCGATGTCCTGCTGCACCAGGGCCAGGGACTCCTGGTAGTCCTGGCGGAGCGCCAGGTTCATGCGGCTGGTGCCGACGCAGGACCGCCAGGCGTCGCCCAGGACACCTGAGGGTTCGGCCGGGACGACGATGCGGGACACAGGGCTCCTCGAAGGTTGGTGCGTGCGACAGGCTGGGCCCGTTGAGTGCGGGATATTTGTCCTTCAGAAGCGTTCCGAAGGGCAAATATCCCGCACTCAACGCCGGGCTCAGGGCCGGTCAGGCGGGGTTACTCGGTGACGCCTGCTGCGGAGTTCGCGCGGTCGACGTACTCCTGCATCCCTGAGCCCTCGAGCTCGGCGACGTAGGCGTCCCACTCGTCCAGCGGACGCTGACCCAGGATGAACTGGGCCGTGGCCTGGAAGACCATGTCCTGCAGCGTCGTCTGCTGGAGCCCTGCCTGCTCCTGCTCCATCTCGTCGTAGGCGACGGCCGGCGGGATGTCCAGCTCCTCCTTGACCGCGTTCATGTCCTGGATGTACTCGATCGCCTCCTCGCTGCGCATCGACAGGTCCAGATCCTGGGTCGAGCCGTGGGCCAGGGAGAAGACGCCGTTGTAGTAGCCGAAGTCGGCGTTGAGCAGCTGGGGCGCACCGGTGTTCAGGGCGCCCCACTCGATGTCCTCCTTGAGGACGCGCTTGTCGCCCTCCCACTCGAACGTCTCGCCCTCGACGCCCCACTTGGCGAACTCGAGGCCCTCGTCGGAGTAGTACAGCCAGTCGACGAACTGCAGCATCGCCAGGAAGTCCTCCTGCTCGGCGGCACCGGCGGCGAACATCAGACCGGACTCGCGGCGCGTGCCACCGGCGATGTTGTCGCCGGCCGGACCGCCGGGAACCGTGATCATCTCGATCTCGGAGTCCTCGTCACCGATCTCCTCGAAGGCGCTCCGGTACTCCAGGATGACCTGGTCGTTGGTACCGATCGCGGCGGCCTGGCCCGAGGCGAACTTCTGCTGGGCCTGCTCGTCCTCCTGGGTGAGCGCCTCCGGGTCGAGCAGCCCGTCCTCGACCAGACCGGCGAAGTACTCCACGAGGGTCCGGTACTCCTCCGAGGCACCGGCGTACACGTAGGTGCCTTCGTCCTGGTTCCACTGCAGGCCCAGGCCGTAGCCCCAGCCCGCCACCGTGCCGAAGTTCGGCGCGGCCGCGGAGATCGTGGCCTCGACCGGTCCGTTGATCGACCAGCGGTCGGTCATCGGGTACTGCAGGTCCGGGTTCTCCTCCTTGATCACCTGGAGCTGTTCCGCGTACTCGTCCCAGGTCGCCGGGTGCTCCAGGCCTGCCTTTTCCCAGAGGTCCTTGCGGATGGCGACCGTGTAGGTGCCAGGGATGACGATCTCGTGGATCCCCGGGATCATGTAGTACTTGCCGTCCTCCTGCTTCTGGGCGTCGATCTCCTCCTGCAGGTCCCACGCCTCGACCTTCTCCTGGAAGTTCGGCATGTACTGCACGTAGTCGGAGATCGGCAGCAGGGCGCCACCGCTCACGAACGGCGCCTCGTCCCCGGGGTAGGTGACGGGCATGATGTCCGGTGCGTCACCGGAGCTGATCAGGACCGACCGGCGCTGGGCCATATCCTCCAGCGGCACGTTCTCGTAGTCGAACGTGACGTTCTGGTCCTGCTCCAGGTGCTGGATGATCGACCAGTCGTCCTTGAACGGATAGTTCGGGTGGTCGCGGTACAGCAGGCCGAAGCTGACCGGCTCGGTCGCCTTGAACGTGGTGCCGGCTTCGAAGTCCTCCATGTAGCCGACCTGCGTCGCCGTGTCGATGGCGCCGTCCTCGCCGCCGTCGTCACCGTCGCTGCCGACCGAGCACGCGGTGAGCGTGACGGCCAGGACCGATGCGGTGATGCCCGCGGCGGTCCTTCTGCGGGTGATCCTCATGATTCTCCTCCAGTTGTGAACGTCGTTGTTCGCGACGGTCAGATGGGCTGGTTCAGCTGTGGGGTACCGGCGGGACGGCGGGGCGTCAGCCCTTGACCGAGCCGAGCATCACGCCGGAGACGAAGTACTTCTGGACGAACGGGTAGACGCACACGATCGGGATCACCGTCAGCAGCATGGTCACGGCCTGGAGGTTGGCACCGATCTGTACCTCCTCCATGCCTGCCTCCCGGCCCGCGCCGGTCGCACCGGCCAGCAGGTTGCGCAGGTAGAGCGTCACCGGCTGGAGCTCGGGGTCGCTCAGATAGAGCATCGCCGGGAACCAGGAGTTCCAGAACGCGACGGCGTAGAAGAGGATCATGGTCGCCACGACCGCCTTGGACAGCGGCAGCACGATCCGGAAGAAGATCCCGTAGACGGTCATGCCGTCGATCGCCGCGGCCTCTTCGAGGTCGTTCGGGAAGTTCTCGAAGAACGCCTTCATGACGAGCAGGTTGAACGCGCTGATGGCGTTCGGGATGATGATCGCCCAGACCGTGTTCTTGAACCCGAGGCCGGAGATCAGCAGGTAGTTCGGCACGAGACCACCGTTGAAGAACATGGTCACCACGACCATGCCGATGAAGAACGACCGCCCCTTGAGGTGCTTCTTCGCCAGCGCGTAGGCCATCGTGGTGGTGAGAGCCATGGCGATGGCGGTCCCGCCGACCGTGTGGACGATCGTGTTCCCGTAGCCCGTCCAGAACCGGTCCTGGGTCAGCACCTCCATCAGCGTGGTGGTGTTGAAGCCCCGGGGCCACAGGTTCACCTGGCCGGCGACGATGTAGCCGTGCGAGCTGAACGCCTTGGCGATCAGGTTCACGAACGGGTACAGCGTGACGCCGCAGACGATCACCAGCACGGTGGCGTTGACGACGCGGAACACCGTGTAGGAGCGGGAGTCCTTGACCGTCTTCGGGACCTGCCGGACCCGGGTGATGTCCGGGACGTTCTGATCCGTGGTCACCATAGGGAAGCTCCAACCGTGCGCTTGGCGATCGCGTTCGCTGAGAGGACAAGGGTCAGACCGATGAGCGCCTCGAACAGGCCGATCGCGGCACCGTAGGAGAAGCTGCCGCTGTTCAGTGCGACGCGGTAGATGTAGGTCGCGATGACGTCACCCGACGCGTACGTCAGCGGGTTGTACAGCAGCAGCACCTTCTCGAACCCGACGGCCATGAACGTGCCGATGTTCAGGATCAGGAGCACGACGATCGTCGGGCGGATGCCCGGCAGCGTGATGTGCCAGGTCTGCTGCCACCGGTTGGCGCCGTCGATCCGTGCGGCCTCGTAGAGCTGGTCGTCGATGGTGGTCAGCGCGGCCAGGTAGAGGATGGTGCCGAACCCGACGACCTGCCAGATCTCCGACGTCACGTAGATCGTCCGGAACCAGTCGTCCCGCTGCATGAACGAGACGGGGTCGGCTCCGACGGCGGTGATGACCTGGTTGACGGTGCCGTTGAGCGCCGTGAGCTGGTAGACGAAGCCGGCCACGATCACGATGGACATGAAGTGCGGCAGATAGGTGATCGTCTGCGCGATCTTCTTGAACCGCCGGGACCGCAGCTCGTTGAGCATCAGGGCCAGCACGATGGGCAGCGGGAAGACGACGACCAGGGTGAGCGTGCCCAGGACGATGGTGTTGAGGAAGACGTCCCAGAACTTAGGGTCCGAGATGAACATCTCGATGTAGTAGAAGCCGACCCACTCGTCGCCGAACATCGAGCTGCCCGGCCGGAACCGTCGGAACGCGACGATGTTCCCGGCCATCGGCACGTACCTGAAGATGATCAGATAGGCGACGGGCAGGATCAGGAACGTGTAGAGCCGCCAGTCCCTGCGCAGTGCGCGCGCCCATGTGTAGGTGTTCCGCAGCTGCTGGGGCGGCGGACCGTCCGCGCTCACGTCGTCCGCCCCACCCGGCGGTGTCCCAGCCGTCTGCGGCACGGTGTCGACCGTCCCGGTGCCTCGTGCCATCGCTGTCCTCCGGCCACGACGTCGTGCCCCGGACCCGTCGCTGGACCCGGTCCACATCGTCGTGGAACGTTTTCGAAAACTATCGGCTCGATTGCCGATAGTTTGGTTTCTCGGACAGTAGGGTGACTCCGCTCACACAGTCAAGCCATGGTCACCCCGTACCAGGTCACGATTCGATGTCGCCCGGTCTCCGCCAAACCGGGCGCTTCTGCGGTGTACCGTCAGACGTAACGGGCCGAAAGTTGCGGCGACAGGTTTCGAAAAGGTGGTAGCGACCGGTATGGCTGAGCTCAGCACTGGAACGGGTGGACGGGCCCCCGTGGCGCCGACACCGACGATCGCCACGATCGCGCGCGAGGTCGGCGTCTCGGTACCGACGGTGTCGAAGGTGCTGAACGGCCGGGCCGACGTCGCCCCCGCCACCCGCGACCGCGTCGAGGCCGCCCTGGAGAAGCACCAGTACCGCCGTCGCCGTCCGGCGACCGCGCCACCGGGCACCGGGCTGATCGATCTGGTGTTCCACCGGCTCGGCTCGGCCTGGTCGATGGAGATCATCCGCGGCGTCGAGCGGGCCGCGGCCGCACACCGCACGAGCGTGATCCTGTCCGAGCTGGGTGGTGAGCACCGGCCGCCGCAGACCTGGCTCGACACGACGATGTCACGGCCACCGCTCGGCGTGCTGCTCGTCGCCGCGAACCTCACCGACGCCCAGCACCAGCAGCTCGACCGGCGCAGCATCCCCTACGTGGTGATCGACACCGACGGCGAGCCCCCTGCCGACGTCGCCTCGGTGGGCTCCGACAACTGGAACGGCGGGCTGCAGGCCACTCGCCACCTGCTGGCACTGGGGCACCGCCGGATCGCGATGATCACCGGGCCGTGGGACATGCTGTGCAGCCGCGCGCGCGTCGACGGGTTCCGCTCGGCACACGACGAGGCCGGCGCCGTCGTCGACCCGGAGCTGGTGCGCGAGGGCAACTTCTACACCGAGGCCGGCTTCGACCGGGGCATGGAGCTGCTGAGCCTGCCGGACCGCCCGACGGCGGTGTTCGCCGGTTCCGACATGCAGGCCCTCGGACTGCTCCGCGCCGCCCACCAGCTCGGCCTGCGCGTGCCGGAGGACCTGTCGGTGGTGGGCTACGACGACCTGCCGCTGGCCTCCTGGGTGGGCCCGCCGCTGACGACCGTGCGGCAGCCGCTCGCCGAGATGGGAGCGGCCGCCACGCAGATCCTGCTCGACATCGCACGGGGGCGGCCACCGAAGGTCAGCCGTCTCAACCTCTCGACCGAGCTGGTGGTCAGGGACTCGACGGCACCACCGAGCTGAGCCCGCGCCGTCGGGTCGCTCAGACCGAGCGCGCGTGCGCCGCGAGCCGGTCGAACGCCGCGTCCAGCTCGGCGTCCACCACCTGCGCCTCGGGGTGGGCGTCGAACCACGACATCTGCTCCGCCGCGCCGACGTCGTAGGTGATGGTGGTGCCGAACTCGGGCACCAGCGCCCGCACCTTCGAGATGTCGAAGACCATCGAGTGCGCCTTGTCCCCCACCAGCCCCGGCCCGATCTCGGGAAGCACCCGGGCGACCGTCTCGGACGCGACGTGCACCAGGTCGGGGTTCGGCACGCCCGCCGCGTCGGCCAGCCAGGTGTAGATCTGGTCCCAGGTGGGGGCGTGCGTCCCGGTGATGTGGAAGGTGTCCCCGACGGCGAGCGGGTGGCCGAGCAGGCCCACGAACCCGACCGCGAAGTCCTCGGTGTGCGTCAGCGTCCACAGCGACGTGCCGTCACCGTGGACGACCACCGGCTTGCCGGCGCGCAGGCGGGCGACGTCGGTCCACCCGCCCGACGTCGGCAGCAGCGTGCGGTCGTACGTGTGCGACGGTCGCACGATCGTCGCGGGGAACCCGTTGTCCCGGTACTCGCGGACCAGCAGGTCCTCGCACGCGATCTTGTCCCGCGAGTACTGCCAGAACGGGTTGCGCAGCGGCGTCGACTCCCGGACGGGCAGCCGCGACGGCGGCGTCTGGTACGCCGACGCCGACGAGATGAACACGTACTGCGCGGTCCGGCCCGCGAACTGCGCGACGTCGCGGGCCACGTGCTCCGGGCTGAACGCCCGGAACTGCGCGACGACGTCGAACTCCCGTGAGCCCAGCGCCTCGGCGACCGCCCCGGCGTCGTTCGCGTCCGCGACAAGGGTCTCGACGTCCGCGGGGAGCGGACGGATCGAGGACCGGCCTCTGTTGAGCACCGTCACCCGGTGCCCGAGCCGTGCGGCCCGGGCCACCGAGGCATGGCTGATGATTCCGCTTCCACCGATGAACAGGATGCTCTTGGACGACATGTCGCCAATCCTCGCACCCCAAGGCCAGGTCAGCGCTGTACGCGGGCACTTCCTCCGCCGGCCAGCTTGGCGACCTCGGCGAGCGTCACCATGGTGGTGTCGCCCGGGGTCGTCATCGCGAGCGCACCGTGGGCGGCGCCGTACTCGACGGCCTCCTGGAGCGAGCCCAGCTCCATGAGCCCGTACGCCAGGCCCGAGGCGAACGAGTCGCCGCCACCGACGCGGTCGAAGATCTCCAGGTCGGCCCGGTGGGTGGCCTCGGCGAAGCCCTCCTTGCGCGACCAGGCGACGGCACCCCAGTCGTTGCGCGACGCCGACCGCACCCCACGCAGCGTCGTCGCGATCACCTGGAAGTTCGGGTACGCCTCGGACGCGGTCTCGATCATGGCCCGGAACGCACCGGTGTCCAGGTCGGTGAGGTTCTCGTCGACGCCCTCGACCTCGAACCCGAGCGAGGCCGTGAAGTCCTCCTCGTTGCCGATCATCACGTCGACGTGCCGGGCCAGACGCCGGTTGACCTCCCGGGCGCGCTCCTCGCCGCCGATGCCCTTCCACAGCGAGGGCCGGTAGTTCAGGTCGTACGACACGATGGTCCCGTGGCGGCGGGCGGCCGCCATCGCGGCCTCGGCGACGTCGGCGCTGCTCTCGGAGAGCGCGGCGAAGATCCCGCCCGTGTGCAGCCAGCGCACGCCCCGGGAGAACAGCGCGTCCCAGTCGACGTCGTCGGGCTTCATCTGCGAGATGGCGGTGTTGCCGCGGTCGCTCACCCCGACGGCGCCGCGCGCCCCGAAGCCGCGCTCCGTGAAGTTGAGGCCGTTGCGCACCTGGCGGCCGATGCCGTCGTACGGAACCCACTGCACGTGCCGGGTATCGAGGCCGCCGGTGAGCATGAAGTCCTCGACCAGCCGGCCGATCTCGTTGTCGGCGAGCGCCGTCACGATCGCGCCGCGCAGACCGAAGCAGCGGCGCAGACCGCGGGCGACGTTGTACTCGCCGCCGCCCTCCCACACGTCGAAGTTGCGGGCGGTGCGCACGCGCCGGTTGCCCGGGTCGAGGCGAAGCATCACCTCGCCGAGGGCGACGACGTCGTACGCGCTCTCGGCGGCGGGGCGGACGGTGAGCGAGGTCATCAGTTCTTCCCTTCCTTGCTGGTCGAGCCGGTCACGATCTGTGCGGCGAGCGCCACGGCGTCGCGCGTGCGGGTGGTGATCTGGTCCCAGTCGCCCGCGGTGACGAGCTGGCGGTCGACCATCCAGGAGCCGCCGACGGCGAGCACGGGCTTCAGCGTCAGGTAGTCGGCGAGGTTGGCGGTGCTGACGCCGCCCGTCGGCACGAACCGCAGGCCCGGGAACGGCGCGGAGAAGGCCTTGATGGCCGCCGGTCCGCCGACGACGGACGCCGGGAACAGCTTGACGACGTCGATCCCGAGGTCGAGTGCGGCCATGATCTCCGACGGCGTGGCTACGCCGGGCAGCACGGGGATGCCGTGCTCCTGGGCGCGCCGCACGACGGCGGCCGACAGCCCCGGGGACACGATGTAGCGGGCGCCGGCGGCGGCGACGTCGTCCACCTGCTGCGCGGTGGTCACGGTGCCCGCGCCCACGACGACGTCGGGATGGTTCTTCGCGACCGCGCGGATGGCGTCGACGCCGCCCGCGAGCCGCAGCGTGATCTCGGCGACGGGCAGGCCGCCCGCGACGAGCGCGTCGGCCAGGCGGGCGCCCTCGTCGGCGCCGTCGACCACGACGACCGGCACGAGCCGGTGGGCGGCGAGGGTCTCGAGGACTGTGCTGTCCGCGGATGACATCGGATCTCCGTTTCGCTATGGTGAACGCCTGTTGTTCACTGCGAAACGCATGCTACGTGAGGGAGCCCCATGGATGCCAGCCCGCTCGGGAGCGTCGACAAGGCGCTGCTGGCGCTCGACACGCTCGCCGGCTTCGGGGCGGGGGGCGCCTCGCTGGCCGCTCTCGCGCAGGCCGTCGGTGTCAGCAAGCCGACCCTGCACCGCACGCTCGCCGCGCTGCGCCACCGGGGGTACGCCGAGCAGACCCCGGACGGCGCCTACCGGCTCGGTCCGGCCGCGCTCGCCCTCGGCAGCTCGTACCTGGCCGAGGAGAACCTGCCCGCGCTGCTGCACCCGGCCCTGACCGCACTGAGCGAGAAGACCGACGAGCTGGTGCACCTCGGTGTGCTCGCCGGGCGTGAGGTGGTCTACCTCGACAAGGTCGAGCCGCAGCGGGCGGTCCGCGTGTGGTCCGCCGTCGGGCGGCGGCGGGCGGCCGCGACGACCGCGCTCGGCCGCGCGCTGCTGTCGGTCCAGGATCTCGACGACGCGGCGCTCGCCCGGTTCGCCGGTGACGAGGCCCGCCTGGGCCGGCTCCGCGAGGCGCTGGCCGAGGCCCGGCTCGCCGGGATCGCCGGCGAGACGGAGGAGAACGAGCCAGGCATCGCCTGCATCGCGATCCCCCTGCTCCGGGCAGGACGGGCCGTCGCGGCGGTCAGCATCACCGCGCCGGTCGAGCGGCTCACCGGCGCGGCGCGTGCCGAGCGGGTGGCGGCGCTCCGCGACGTCCTCTCGGCCCTCCTCCCGGCCGGCCTGACCACCCCGTGAGTGCTGGCTATCTGCGGCTTCCGGGGCCGGAACAGCACAGATAGCCAGCACTCAGTGGGTGGGGTGGCGGTGGAGGGTCAGCGGGCCAGCCAGCCGCCGTCGACCGCGAGGACCTGGCCGTGCACGTAGGCGGCCGCCGCGGACGCGAGGAACACCACCGTGCCGCCGATGTCCTCGGCGGTGCCCCAGCGGCCGGCCGGGATGCGCGTCGAGATCTGCTGGGAGCGCACCGGATCACGCAGCAGCGCTTCGTTCATCTCGGTGTCCATGTACCCGGGCGCGACGGCGTTGACGTTCACGCCCTGTCCGGCCCACTCGTTGCAGAGCGCCTTCGTGAGCTGAGCCACGGCACCCTTGCTCGCCGCGTAGGCCGGGACGGTGATCCCACCCTGGAAGCTGAGCAGCGAGGCCACGTTGACGACCTTGCCGCGCCCGCGCTCGAGCATCGGGCGCCCGAAGAGCTGGCACAGCCGGAACACCGCGCGCAGGTTGACCTGGAGCACCGCGTCCCAGGCGTCGATCGGGAAGTCCACGGCCGCGTGCCGGTCCTGCGTCCCCGCGTTGTTGACGAGGATGTCGACGTCACCGTCCGCGAGCACCTGGGCCGCCGCTTCCTCGACGGACGCCAGGTCGGCCAGGTCGACCGGCACGAACCGCAGCTCGCGGCCACGCGCGGTGGCGTGCTCGGTGAGGTCGGCCCCGGGCCCGGACCGTGCCAGGACCACCACGTCGGCTCCGGCGTCGAGCAGGGACCGCGTGATGCCCGCACCGAGCCCGCGCGCCCCGCCCGTGACGACGGCGGTCGAACCGGCCAGCGAGAACGGCCCCGAGGATGCCCCGGGCGCCGCCGAGGCCTGCAGGTCGCCGGTCATGCCCCGTCCCCCGCCGGGGTGACCAGCACCTTCAGCGCGGCTCCCCCGTCGGCGGCCGCCGCGACCGCCGCCGAGACCTCCGCCAGCGGGAAGACCTGCACGGGCACGCGGTCCAGGCCCAGCGCGTCCGCCGCGACGAGCTCGATCGCGCGCACGACGTCGGCCCGGGTGTAGACGCGCACCCCGCGCACGGACAGCTCCTTGAAGCAGACGGCGCGGAGGTCCACGGGCGCCGGCGCCTTGTGCACGCCGACCACCACCACCGAGCCGAGCACGCGGGTGGCTGCGGTCAGCTCCGGCGTCACGGCCGGGTGCCCGGCCGCGTCGAACGTGATGTCGGCGCCCTCGCCCCCGGTGTGCTCGAGCACCACGTCCGTCAGCGTCCGGTCGCCGGGGACGACGGTGAGGCCGAGGTCCTCGAGGACGCCACGGCGCCAGGCCGACGGCTCGCTCACGATCACGCGAGCCGCGCCCGCGTGCCGGGCCACGAGCGCCGTGAGGACGCCGATCGGCCCACCGCCGGCCACCGCCACGACGTCGCCGGCGCCGACGCGCGCCGTGCTCACCGCGTGCACCGCCACCGCGAGCGGCTCGACCAGGGCGCCCACGCGCGGGTCCACGCCGTCCGGCAGCCGGTGCAGCACCGCCGGGGGCAGGGCCACGTACTCCGCGAGCCCGCCGGGTGCGTCGATGCCGTAGAGCTGCAGGTCACGACAGACGTGGGTGGCGCCATCCCGGCAGGCGCGGCAGTCCCCGCAGGAGATCAGCGGTTCGACGACGACGGTCGTGCCGGCGTCCGGGCCGCCGTGACCAGGCGCGACCACGGTCCCGACGATCTCGTGGCCGGGGACGAGCCCGGCCGCCGCGCGCGGATGAGCACCGTGCACGATGGCCAGGTCGGTGCCGCAGATGCCGTTGTACAGCACCCGCACCAGGGCCCAGCCGGGCGGCACCTGAGGGAGCGGCAGGTCGCGCACGCTCAGGGTGTCCGCCGCGTCCCACACGGCGGCGGTCATGGTGGTCGGGTTGCTCGGCATGTCAGGCTCCGATCGGCTGAGCGGCCAGGGCCAGGTGGGCGGTGCGTCCGCGACCCCAGGCCTCGGGGTTCACCACCTCGCGGGGCGGGCGACCGGCGAGCACGTCGACGACGTTCTGCGCCGTGCGCCGCTTCAGCTCCCGGTAGGACTCCTCCGTGTACCAGGCGAGGTGGGGCGTGAGCACCACGTTGTCGAACCGGGTCAGCGGGTGGTCGGTGGGCAGCGGCTCGACGTCGTGCGTATCGATGGCGGCACCGCCGATCGCGCCCCTGTCGAGCGCCGCGACCAGCGCCTCGGTGTCCACCACCCCGCCGCGCGCCGTGTTCACGACCACCGTCGTCGGGCGCATCAGCGCGAGCTGGTCGGGCCCGATCATGCCGCGGGTGCCGTCGTGCAGGGGCACGTGCACGGACACGACGTCGGCGGTCGCGCACAGCTCCTCGAGCGTCACGGCGGACACACCGCGGTAGTCGGCGCCCGGGGTGGCGAGCACGTCGTAGCCCACGACCTGGTACCCCAGACCCGCGGCCTTGCGGGCCGTGGCCCGCCCGATCCGGCCGAGCCCGACGACGCCGAAGGTGCGCCCGGCGATCTGGTGCAGCGGCCGCACCCTCGGCAGGTCGACCCGGCCGGCACGCACCCCGCGGTCGAGCAGCGGGATGCCCCGCACGACGGCGAGCGCCATGCCTATCGCGTGGTCGGAGACCGCCTCGGTGCCGTAGTCGGGCACGTTGCACACCGCGATGCCGCGCTCGGTGGCGGCCTGGACGTCCACCGAGTCGACGCCGACGCCGTAGCGGCCGATGACGCGCAGGCGGGGCAGGGCGTCCATGAGCGCGGCGTCGATCGTCGCGTACTGGACGAGGATCCCGTCGGCGTCGGCGCAGGCGCCTTCCAGCGCCGTGCGGTCGTGCGCCTGCTCGACGCGGAAGGTCGCCCCGGCCGCCCGTGCGACGTCTTCCTCCTGGAGGAACGCGTCGTGGTCGCACTCGGTGACCACGACCGTCGGGGTGGCTGTCCACCCGGCCGCCGGGGCCGTCGTCGCCGTCACCGGGCCAGCCACCCGCCGTCGACGGGGAGGATCGCGCCGTGCACGTAGTCCGACGCCGGCGCGGCGAGGTAGAGCACCGCGCCTGCGATGTCCTCGGGTGTGGCCCAGCGGCCCGCCGGGATGCGTCCGAGGATCTCGGCGTTGCGGTCCGCGTCGCTCCGGAGGGCGTCGGTGTTGTCGGTGGCGACGTAGCCGGGTGCCACCGCGTTGACGTTGACGCCGCGTCCGGCCCACTCGTTCGCGAGGGCCTTGGTCAGGCCGGCGAGCGCCGACTTCGACGAGGTGTAGCCCGGCACGTTGACGCCGCCCTGGAAGCTCAGCATCGAGGCGGTGTTGACGATCTTGCCGTGGCCGCGGCCGAGCATGGCCCGGCCGACCTCACGGGACAGCGTCCACGCGGACCGCAGGTTCACCTCGATCACGTGGTCGAAGTCGGCGTCCGGGTGCTCGGCCGCCGGAGCCCTGCGGATGGTCCCGCCGTTGTTGACGAGCACGTCCACCTCACGCTCCGCCAGGCGGTCGCACAGCTCGGTGACGGCGGCCCGGTCGGAGAGGTCGGTGGCGATCGGCGTGAAGCTGCGGCCTGCCGCCTCGACGGCCCGGCGGGCGTCGCTGTCGCCGTCCGGCATCGTGGTGCTGACGCCGATGACGTCCGCACCTGCCCGCGCGAGGAGGGTGGCGATGCCCAGCCCGATGCCCTTGCTCGCCCCCGTCACGACGGCGGTGCGGCCGGACAGGCTGAACATCCGGGTCACTGCCGGGTCGATGTCGGGGGCTGTGGTGCTCGTAGTGCTCACGTGTGATGTCTTTCGTCAGGCTCCGGGGCGGTCCCCGGCCGGGCACGTGTGCCCTACCGGTCGCCCCCGAGTGCGTGGGTGATGTCGGCGGCCGCCTTGTTCAGGTCGTCGGCCATCGCGGCGAGCTGTCCCTCCGTGTGCTCGAGCGCGAGCGAGGAGATCGACAGCCCGTAGTTGGAGTGCCCCGTGTGGTCGCGGACGGCGGTGCCGATGCAGACGACGCCCGGCACGTTCTCCTCGCGGTCGAACGCGTAGCCGTCCCTGCGGATGTCGACGAGCTCCGCGCGGAGGTCTTCCAGGGTGGTGAGGCTGCGGGCGGTCCGGCGCGGCAGACCGGCCCGGTTGACGAAGCGCTCGATCGCGTCGTCGTCGAGCCGGGCCAGGATCGCCTTGCCGATCGCCGAGGTGTGCAACGGGATCGCGGCGCCCACGCGGGACGGCATCCGGTACGGCTTGTCGGAGTCGGTGCGGACCACATAGATGATCTCGTCACCGCTCCGCACGCCGACGTGCACCGTGCACTGCACGCGGCGCACCAGGTCGTCGACGTACGGCTGGACGATCGTCGAGATGTCCACCCGGTCGTAGGCGATGCCGGCGAGCGACAAGATCTTGGGACCGGGCACGTGCGCGCCGCCGTCGGCGACCCGGATGAAGTCCCGCTCGACGAGCGTGGTCAGTATCCGGTGGACCGTCGCCTTGGGCAGGTGCACCGCGGCCACGATCTCGCTGAACCGCTCGTGCGTCATCGCCGCCTCGAGCACCATCAGCGTCTTCTCGCTCGCCGTCGTCGCCTCGCTCATCACTGCCTCCTGGTTGTCAACGCATCGTGGACACGTCGAAGCCGTCCATGTCGTCGAAGGCCTGGTTCTCGCCGGCCATGGCCCACACGAAGGAGTATGCGGCGGTGCCGACCCCGGAGTGCACTGACCAGCTGGGTGATATCACCGCCTGCCGGTCGCCGATGACGAGGTGCCGCGTCTCGGTGGGCTCACCCATGATGTGGATGACGCGCGCCTCGGCGGGCAGGTCGAAGTAGAGGTAGCACTCCGTACGCCGGTCGTGGGTGTGCGCCGGCATCGTGTTCCACATGGAACCGGGGTGCAGTGTCGTGACACCCATGACCACCTGGCACGACCGCACGCCGTTCTCGTGGATGTACTGGTTGAGCGTGCGGCGGTTCGAGGTGACGGGGTCGCCCAGCTCTCGCACCGTGCCCTGGCCCGGCGGCACCAGCGTGGTCGGGTACGCGGTGTGCGCCGGCGCGGAGAACAGATAGAACCGCGCGGGCCCTGCCTCCGCCGTCGGGTCGTCGGAGGCGAGCACGACGTCGGCGGCGCCCCTGCCGACGTAGAGGCAGGCGCCGTGGTCCAGCCGGTGCTCGGTCCCGTCCACCGTGATCGTGCCGGGGCCGCCCACGTTGACGATGCCCGCCTCGCGGTGCTCGAAGAACTGCTCCGAGCGGATCTCGGGGTAACCCGGCAGGGTCAGCGGCGCCGACACCGGGCTGATCCCGCCCAGCACGACGCGGTCGTGGTGGGTGTAGACCGTGCGGATCTCGTCGTCGACGAAGAGCTCGGGGACGAGGTAACGGCGACGCAGGTCGTCCGTGGTCATTCCGGGAACCTGGTCAGGTGCGGTGGCGTATCGCTGTTCCAACTGGATGCCTCCTTGGCAGGGTAGAGCGGGCTAGACGAGCCCGAGGACGGTGGGCAGCCACATCGACAGCGCCGGGGTCATCGCGACGACCAGGAGCAGGAGCACCAGTGCGACGAAGAACGGCACGAGCCGGCGGATGACGCTCTCGATCGATATCCCGGAGATCCGGGCACCAACGAAGAGGACCGGCCCCACCGGCGGTGTGATCGTGCCGATCGACAGGGCCATCACCATGAAGATGCCGAAGTGGACGGGGTCCATCCCGAAGGCCGTGACGACGGGAAGGAAGATGGGCGCGAAGATCAGCACGGCCGGCGTCGGGTCCATGAAGCAGCCGATGGCCAGCAGCAGCACGACGATCAGGATGATCAGCACGTACGGGTTGGTCGTCACGGACAGCAGGGCGTCCGTGACCAGCTGCGGGATCTGCGCGAACGACATGACCCACGACATCACCGCGGACACACCGACCAGGAACATCACGATCGACGTGGTGCGCGTCGACTCGAGCAGGATGCCGTACAGGTCGCGGACCTTGACCGTCCGGTAGACGAACGCCAGCACCAGCGAGTAGACGACCGCGATGCAGGACGCCTCGGTCGGGGTGAAGAACCCGAGCAGGATGCCGCCGATCACGATCACGATCAGCATCAGCGCAGGGAGCGCTTCGAGGGCGACACGGAGCGCCGCCGCGAACGACAGCCGCTCGGTGACACGCAGCTCGGGCCGCTTGCGGGCGTACAGGTAGACGATCACCATGCACACTGCCGCCCAGAGCACGCCCGGCACGTAGCCGGCCATGAAGAGCGCCGCGATCGACGTGCTCGACACCAGCGAGTACACGATCATCAGGTTGCTCGGCGGGATGATCATCCCCGCGGGCGCCGACGCGATGTTCGTGGCGGCGGAGAAGTCCCTCGGGTACCCCTCCTTGGCCTGGAGCGGGCCCATCGTGGACCCGACGGCGGCGACGGACGCCACCGCGGAGCCGGAGACCGCGCCGAACATCGCGTTCGCCGCGACGTTGGTCTGCGCGAGCGACCCGGGGGCACGCCCGACCAGCATCTTGGCGAAGTTGACGAGCCGCAGCGCGATCCCGCCGTTGTTCATGATCACACCGGCGAGCACGAAGAACGGGATCGCGAGCAGCGAGAAGTTGTTGATACCGCGGAACATCTGCTGCGCGGACGTCAGCAGACCGTTCTCGAAACCCAGGGCCGTGATCGCCGCGGCCGCGGCGGACGTGCCGACAGCCACGGAGACCGGGACCCCCAGCACGAGGAGCACGACGATCCCCACCACCAGGACGAGCCCGGCGAGAGCAGCCACCTCCATGTGTACGACCTCCTCAGATGGCGTCCGGCTCGCCGTCGGTGGTGGCGTTCTCCACGCCCCGCACGACGGCTACCAGGTGGTAGGCGGTGTAGAAGAGCACCAGGGCACCCGACAGCGGGAGCGCCAGGTAGAGCCAGCCGACGTTCAGCGGCAGGCCGGGCAGGTTCTGGTTCCAGGCGAGCTCGGAGACCTGCCACCCGCCGTAGACCAGCACGAGGGCGGCGAAGGCCCCGATCACCACCTGGCCCAGCACGGCGTTCCAGCGCTGCCACCGCTGCGGCAGCTTGCGGACGACCGCGTCGATGGCGATGTGCCCCCGCTCACCGAAGACGAGCGCCGCGCCGAAGAGGCCGAGCCAGATGAAGATGTACTTGGCGAGCTCCTCGGACCAGGTGCTCGGCGCGGACAGAACCTGCCGGGTGAAGACCTGCCACACCACGACCAGCACCAGCGCCGCGAACAGCCCGACGCAGAACCACTTCAGCGCGGCGTCGAGACCCTGCTTGAGGTGTGTCATCGCTTCCGAGCCTCAGGGCCGGGTCACTTGGCGGCCGCACGGACGCTGTCGTACAGGTCCTTGGCGGTGTCGGTGGTCAGCGACTCGTCCAGGAGCGGCTCGACGGCCGTCCGGAACGGCTCGATGTCCGGCTCGTTGAACTGGGCGCCCGCCTCCTCCGCGGCTGCCTGGCTCTCCGTCATGACCTTCGTCGTCAGCTCGCTGGACTCCTCGTACGCCACCTCGAGCTCCTCGAGGAAGACGGCGCGGTCCTCCTCGGACATGGCGTCGAAGACCGCGGGGCTCGTGATGAGGTAGTCCGGGATCATGAGGTGCTTGGTGTACGAGTAGTACGGCGCCACCTCGGCGTGCTTGAGGTTCGCGTAGATCGACTCGTTGTTCTCGCCGCCGTCGAGCACGCCGGACTGGATGGCCGTGTAGACCTCGCCCTGGCCCATCGGCGTCCCCGTACCGCCCATGAGGTCGAGCATCCGGGTGTTGGTGTCCGACTCCATGACCCGGATCTTCAGGCCGTCGAGGTCCTCGGGCGCCTCGATCGGGTGCGAGGAGTTGTAGACGCTGCGGACCCCGGCGGAGAAGCCGCCGAGCACTCGCAGGTTCTGGTCCTCGATCGAGGTGAACAGGTCGCCCGTGATCTCCGGGTCGTTGAGCACCGCTTCCTGGTGCTCCTGGGAGTCGTACACGTAGGGCAGGTTCAGCGCGACGAAGTCAGGGTTGAAGTTCTCCAGCAGCGAGCCGGCCACGAGCGCGAAGTCGACGGTCCCGGACTGGACGAGCTCGACCGTGTCCTTCTGCGCGCCGAGCGTCTCGTTCGGGAACACCTCGAGCGTGTAGCGGCCGTCGGTCCGCTCCGCGAGGCGCTCACCCAGGTTGGTCATGGCGACCGCCTCGGGCTGGTCCGCGTTCTGGTTGAAGGCGACCTTGAAGACCGTCTCCGCCTCCGGGGCGCCTGCGCCGCCGGTGGCGTCGGTGCCACCCTCGGCGGGGGCCTCGAAGCCACCGCCACAGGCCGTGAGCGTCACAGCCACGAGCGCCGCCGTGCCGGCGACAACCATCTTCTTGAGCCTCATCGCTTCTCCTTCTGCTCAACGTCGAGCGGGACATTCCATCGGTACGTTGGTCCGCCTAGCGGAACTGAGTTCTGTCGTACGGAACCATCTTGAGCCGGAACATGTCAAACTCGGCCGCTCGGGCGAGGCTGCTCGTCGTGCCGCAACGCACGAAGGCCCGGCCACCCCTCTCGGGGTGACCGGGCCTTCGTGGTCCGGAGTACTACCGGGTGATCAGGCTCCGCCGGCAGCCATCTGGCCTGACGGCGGCAGGTCCCGCGGCACCAGTCCGGCGCCCGCGGGCACCGACTGCGGCTCGGCCGGGGTCGGACGACGACGCTCGTCGCGCTCCACACCGCGGAACGTGAACTCGCCGAGGATGCCCTCTCCCTCGCCGTCGACGATCACCAGCTGACCAGCCGTGAGCTCGCCGAACAGGATCTTCTCGGACAGCGAGTCCTCGATCTCCCGCTGGATCGCCCGCTTGAGCGGCCGCGCACCGAGGACCGGGTCGTAACCCTTCTCGGCCAGCAGGTGCTTGGCGGCGGGCGTGAGCTCGAGGCCCATGTCCCGGTCGCGCATACGGCGGTCGAGCTTCGCGATCTCCAGGTCGACGATCTGGATGATCTCGTCCTGCGAGAGCTGCGGGAACACGACCGTGTCGTCGACGCGGTTGAGGAACTCCGGCCGGAAGTGCTGCTTGAGCTCCTCGTTGACCTTCGCCTTCATGCGCTCGTAGGAGGTCACCAGGTCGCCACCGGAGTTGAAGCCGGTCTGGACGCCCTTGGCGATGTCCCGCGTGCCCAGGTTGGTGGTCATGATGATCACGGTGTTCTTGAAGTCGACCACTCGACCCTGCGAGTCCGTGAGCCGCCCGTCCTCGAGCACCTGGAGCAGCGAGTTGAAGATGTCGGCGTGCGCCTTCTCCACCTCGTCGAACAGGACCACGGAGAACGGCTTGCGACGGACCTTCTCGGTGAGCTGGCCACCCTCGTCGTAGCCGACGTATCCGGGCGGGGAGCCGAACAGTCGCGAGACCGTGTGCTTCTCCGAGAACTCGGACATGTCGAGCTGGATGAGGGCGTCCTCGTCGCCGAACAGGAACTCCGCGAGGGCCTTGGCGAGCTCGGTCTTACCGACACCCGTGGGGCCGGCGAAGATGAACGAGCCACCGGGGCGCTTCGGGTCCTTGAGACCGGCACGCGTACGGCGGATGGCCTGCGAGAGCGCCTTGATCGCCGTCTCCTGGCCGACGACCCGCTTGTGCAGCTCGTCCTCCATGTGGAGCAGCCTGCTGGACTCCTCCTCGGTGAGCTTGACGACCGGGATGCCCGTGGACATCGCCAGCACCTCGGCGATCAGCTCGTCGTCGACCTCTGCGACCGTGTCGAGATCGCCCGACTTCCAGGCCTTCTCCTTGTCCGCACGGAGCTGCGTGAGCTGCTTCTCCTTGTCACGCAGGCCGGCGGCCTTCTCGAAGTCCTGCTCGTCGATGGCCGACTCCTTCTCGCGGCGCGCCTCGGCGATGTTCTCGTCGAGCTCCTTGAGCTCCGGCGGTGCCGTCATGCGACGGATGCGGAGGCGTGCGCCAGCCTCGTCGATCAGGTCGATCGCCTTGTCCGGCAGGAACCGGTCGTTGATGTACCGGTCGGCGAGCGTGGCCGCGGAGACCAGCGCGGAGTCCGTGATGGACACGCGGTGGTGCGCCTCGTAGCGGTCGCGCAGCCCCTTGAGGATCTCGATGGCGTGCTCGAGCGACGGCTCGGACACCTGGATCGGCTGGAAGCGACGCTCCAGGGCCGGGTCCTTCTCGACGTACTTGCGGTACTCGTCGAGCGTGGTGGCACCGATGGTCTGCAGCTCACCGCGAGCCAGCATGGGCTTCAGGATGGAGGCGGCGTCGATCGCGCCCTCGGCGGCACCCGCACCCACCAGGGTGTGGATCTCGTCGATGAACAGGATGATGTCGCCGCGCGTGCGGATCTCCTTGAGCACCTTCTTGAGGCGCTCCTCGAAGTCACCGCGGTACCGCGAACCGGCGACCAGGGCGCCGAGGTCCAGCGTGTACAGCTGCTTGTCCTTGAGCGTCTCCGGGACATCGCCCTTGACGATGTCCTGCGCCAGGCCCTCGACCACCGCGGTCTTGCCGACGCCGGGCTCACCGATCAGCACCGGGTTGTTCTTGGTGCGGCGGGACAGGACCTGCATGACCCGCTCGATCTCCTGCGTACGACCGATGACCGGGTCCAGCTTGCCCTCGCGCGCGGCCTGGGTGAGGTTGCGGCCGAACTGGTCGAGCACTGCCGAGCCCGCGGGCTGGCCCTCCTGGGGACCGCCTGCGGAGACCGGCTCCTTACCCTGGTAGCCGCTCAGCAGCTGGATGACCTGCTGGCGCACCTTGTTCAGGTCGGCACCCATCTTGGTGAGCACCTGTGCTGCGACGCCCTCACCCTCGCGGATGAGACCGAGCAGGATGTGCTCCGTGCCGATGTAGTTGTGGCCGAGCTGCAGCGCTTCGCGGAGCGACAGCTCAAGCACCTTCTTGGCGCGCGGCGTGAACGGGATGTGCCCGCTCGGCGCCTGCTGCCCCTCACCGATGATCTCGGTGACCTGGGTGCGGACGCCGTCCAGCGAGATCCCGAGCGACTCGAGCGCCTTGGCGGCTACGCCCTCACCCTCGTGGATGAGGCCGAGCAGAATGTGCTCCGTGCCGATGTAGTTGTGGTTCAACATCCGCGCCTCTTCTTGGGCGAGGACGACGACCCGACGGGCGCGATCCGTAAATCTCTCGAACATGTGCTGCTCCCTCACGAGCGGCGTACACCTGCACCGGCGGTACCAGGCCTGACCGCAACGACTCTATGCGGTCACAACGTGCCCATGGGCCGGTTGATGCCCATGTTCGCCAGGGGCGTGACGATGTCCGTCCCTGGTCCGTCCCTGGTCCGTCCCTGGAGAGGCGCCGAGCACCCCGTTGCGTGACGACACGCCCGGGTGCAGGCTCTGGGTGGCGAGTCCCGGCTGATTCCGGGCCGATTCCGGTGGAGGTCGTTGACGCCTTCCGCCGCACCCGGCAGTCTCGTGTCGAACCCGAACCCACCCCGGGGAGGCCACATGGCGGACGAACCGAGCCCGACCCCCGAGTCCTGGGAACAGATCGTCGCGCGCTTCGCGCGTTTCTCCGGTGTCGTCGGCGAGGTCGACGACCCCCTGACCTGGGGACTCGACCTGGTCGAGGAGGAGGTCACCGGGATCGCCGACAGCACGGACCCCACCGAGGAGCGCTTCCTGCGCTCCTACCGCACGTTCTCCGGCGAGACCGTCGAGGTCGAGACGCTCCGCGTCCCCGCGACGCCGGCACAGATCGAGGACATCGTCCGCGCCGCCTGCAGCGGCGCGCTCGTCGCACCGCTGCACGCCGACGTCGACCCGTCGGCGCCGCCGGAGATCGCCGACGTGGCCGACCTGGCCGAGTCCTACCAGGACTACCGCAGCGCCATGCGGGCCATCGTGGCCGAGGTCGACGACGTCCCGTGCGAGACACGGCAGTTCCGGGTCGACGGCACGGGCAAGCGCTGCATGCGCGTCACCGTGCGCAACGTGACCGCCGTCTACTCCCCGGCCGCCGACCGTGCGGTCGTCGTGACCGGCCCCGCCGACCTCGTGGACCGGGTGGACGTGGTCACCCGCCCCATCCGCAACCTCCTCCACGGCGAGGAAGGCCCGCGCTTCTAACCCGCTCCTCATCCTCGGCAGCACGCCGCACGGCGGTACGATCGCCGCTGTGATACGTGCCACCGCCTCTGACACGACGCCGCAGCCGACGGTGCGTGCTGCCCCGGCACGACGTCGCGCCCTGCTGGTGCTGCTCCTGCTGACGGTGCTCGCCCTGGGAAGCAGCACCGTCGCCGGGCAGCGCGCCACCGCCGCCGAGCGCTCGAACGACAACATCTGGGTGAACGTCGACGGCGTCGCCTTCGAGCGGGGCAGGGAGAGCGACGAGGTCGCCTACGTCGTCCGGCCGCCGGGGGAACGCAGGGGCGGCAGGGCCTTCTCCCGCGAGCTCACCCGGGAGGAGCAGGACCACGGCTGGGCCGCGTTCTGGGAGGCGCGGCAGGCCTACCCCGACGGGTACTGCGTGGTGTGGGTGGAGGTCGAGGACGCGAGCAGCTGGCACGAGTCGAGGAACAACACCGCGTGCTGGGGCAACCCCCAGCAGGCTCCGACGTCGACACCCACCCCGACCCCCACCCCGTCCGAGACCGACAAGCCCACACAGGGGCGGGCCCCGGCCGCGCCGAAGCCGGCACGCCCGCAGCCCCCCGCCGAGTCGCCGACGCCCTCGTCGACCCCGACGCCGACCGCGACGCCCACGCCGACCCCGACGCCCACGCCCAGCGCGAGCCCGTCACCGTCA
This sequence comes from Promicromonospora iranensis, assembly GCF_028994805.1. Taxonomy (GTDB): domain Bacteria; phylum Actinomycetota; class Actinomycetes; order Actinomycetales; family Cellulomonadaceae; genus Promicromonospora; species Promicromonospora iranensis. The sequence goes on from NZ_JAJQQP010000001.1 coordinate 197,560, forward strand.
CCGTCGCCGTCCGTCTCGAGCACGCCGAGCCCTTCGCCATCCCACACGTCCCCCCAGGCGGCGCTCCTGCAGAACCTCCGTGAGCAGCAGAAGCCCCAGACCCAGGCGGTCGCCGTCCAGCAGGACGAGATCATCTCGCCGCTCGGCTGGGTGGCAGTGCTGGGCAGCGGTGCGCTGCTCACCGCCGGCGGGGTGCTGCTGCTGTGGCGTCGCCTGCTGATCTGAACCTGCCGACCTGAACCGGCCGACCTGAACCGGCCCAGGGCAGACTGGGGTACGTGAGCACTCCCGCTGGTCTCCTCCTGACACCTGGCGCAGGCGCGAACCGGGACAGCCCGGCGCTCGTCGCGGTGGAGCAGGCCCTGACCGACGCCGAACCGCCCCTCCCCGTACGCCGGGCCGACTTCCCGTACCGCCTGGAGGGCCGGCGGATGCCGGACCGCGCGCCGGTCGCCGTCGCGCACCTGCGGGCGGAGGCCGCCGCGTGGGCGGACGAGCTCGGTGTCGCGACCGACCGGCTGCTCCTCGGCGGACGGTCGTACGGCGGACGGATGTGCTCGATGGCCGTGGCGGAGGGCCTGCCCGCGGCAGGCCTGGTACTGCTCAGCTACCCGCTGCACCCACCGGGGCGGCCCGAGAAGCTCCGCGTGGAGCACTTCGGGCAGATCACGGTCCCCACGCTGTTCGTGTCCGGCGACAAAGACCAGTTCGGCACCCCCGACGAGCTCGCGGAGCACGTGGCCACGATCCCGGGGCCCGTCACGACGGTGACGCTGTCCGGCGCGCACGACATGCGCGGCGCCGCCCGGCAGCAGGAGGTCGCGGACGCCGTGGCGAGCTGGGTCGCCTCGCTGTGAGCACAACCCACGCCGGACGAGCGGGTCAGCGGCCGCCGGCCGGCTTCTCGGGATACTCCGGCGGCGTCTTGTCGAGCTCGATGGCGATCTCGCGACGCTCCGCGACGATGTGCGGACGTTCCTCGTCCCGCTGCTCCAGCGCGTCCGCCTGCAGGTCCTCGCTCAGGTGGTCCCAGTAGAGGGTGCCGTCGAGATGCTGCGACTCGTGGATGAGGCAACGCGCCAGGTACCCGGTGCCCGACAGCTGCACCGGCCCGCCGTGCTGGTCCACACCGCGTACCGTCGCCCGGCCGGGGCGTTCCAGCGGCTCGTACGCGCCGGGGACCGAGAGGCAGCCCTCCTCCTCGGTCTCGGGCTCGGCCTCGAGGTCCATCTCGAGCACCGGGTTCACCACGTGGCCCACGTGCCGGTCCCCCGTCGAGTCGGTGAGGTCGTACACGAACACCCGCAGGTCCACACCGATCTGGGGCGCCGCGAGACCCACACCCTGGGCCGACTCCATGGTGGCGAACAGGTCGTCGACCAGCCGGGCGAGCTCCGGGGTCGAGAACGTGTCGACCGTCCGGGCCGGGGTGTGCAGCACCGGCTCGCCGATCTCGGTGATGCGCAGCACGCGGCCGCGGTGCACCTCGGGCGCTGTCGCGGGGTATTCCTCGACCGGTTCGCCGAGCAGGTAGGTGACGGGCTTGCGCCGTCGGGCGCGGGTCCATGCCATGGCACAGAGGGTACCTTCGACGCATGCAGTCCACGCCGATCCGCGACGCCGCGCACCTGAGCGGCCCGTATGGCGGATGAGTCGAGGGACCGGCTCCGGCGTCGGGTGGTAGCGGCTCTCGCGGCCGGCATGACGGTGGCAGCAGGGCTGTCCGTGCGGTCGGTGCTCGGCGGCGACCTCGCGAAGTATGCGGGTGACGCGCTCTACGCGCTGCTGATCTTCTGGCTCGTGCTCGTGGTGGCGCCGCGCAGCCGGGCCTGGGTGGCTGCTGCGGTGGCGTTCGGGGTAAGCGTGACGGTCGAGCTCTTCCAGCTCACCGGTGTCCCCGCCGAGCTGGGCGCGCACAGCACGCTCGCGCGGCTGGTGCTCGGCACCACCTTCAACGCGCCGGACCTGCCGTTTTACGCCCTGGGTGCAGTGCTCGGGTGGGCCCTGCACCGCGCCGCCGGGGAGATCCGGTCGGCGCGACGACGCCGGCGCGCCGCGCACTCCCGCTAGGCGGAGCCCGCCAGCCCTCGCAGCGCGTGCCGGACGATCGCCCGCACGCCCTCGGGCGTGAGGTCGCCGGACCGTTCCGTCCAGCGGCGCGTGACCGGCGCGAAGATCAGGTCCACGGCCAGGTCCAGGTCGACGTCGACGTCGAGCTGGCCCACCTCCTGCGCCCGGCGCAGCCGCCGCCGCTTGAGCTCCCGCATGGGCTCGTCCAGCCGCTCGCGATAGGCCTGACCGAGCTCGGGGTCCTCGATGATCGCCGCGGTGAGACCACGCAGGGCACGGTCGAACGCGGGGTCGGCGAACTCCTCGACGGTGGCGACCAGCACGGCCGTCAGGTCTTCCTCGAGGTCACCCGTGTCAGGCAGGTCCACCGGCTCCCCCGGCCCCAGCGAGCGCTCGAGGACGGCGTCCAGCACCAGGGCACCCTTGGTGGGCCACCACCGGTAGATCGTCTGCTTGCCGACGCCGGCCCGGGCAGCCACCTTCTCGATGGTCAGCCGCGCATAGCCGAGCTCGGCGACGACGTCGAAGGTCGTGGCGAGGATCGCCGCGCGGGTGGCGGGGTTGCGACGTCGCCCGGTGGACGCCTGCTGTGCGGTCGGCATGCATGAACGATATCCCACCAAGACGAGACGTTGCGTATTGACAAAACGAGCTAGCGCTGCCATAGTCTTTAACGAGACGCACCGTCTCGCCAACTGTGAGGGGATCTCCATGAACGAACCGACCACCACCCCGCGGCGTCGCACCTGGTTCATCACCGGGGCGAGCCGTGGCCTCGGCCGTGCTTTCACCGATGCGGCCCTGGCCGCGGGTGACCAGGTCGCCGCCGTATCGCGCACGATCCGGGACGACGACCAGCGCGACGGCCTGGTCCAGATCACCGCCGACGTCCGTGACCCGGCGTCGGTCCGCGCGGCCGTCCAGCAGGCCGTCGACGCCTTCGGACGGCTCGACATCGTGATCAACAACGCCGGGACCATGTCGTACGGGTTCGTCGAGGAGTTCACCGAGGCGCAGGTCCGCGCCCAGCTGGAGACCAACTTCTTCGGCGCCGTCTGGGTGACCCAGGCAGTGGCCCCGGTGCTCCGCCGGCAACGGTCCGGCCACCTCATCCAGGTCTCCAGCATCGGCGGCCTGGCCGGCTTCGCCGGCACCGGGCTGTACAGCGCGAGCAAGTTCGCGCTGGAGGGCTTGAGCGAGGCCGTGGCGCACGAGCTCGCCGACTTCGGCGTCGACGTGACGATCGTCCAGCCGGGCGGCTACTGGACCGACCTCTACACCGCGATGGACACCGCGACACCCCTGCCCGAGTACGACGGGCTGCGCGACCACCTGGCCGCGCAGTTCGCCGAGAACAGTGTCGACAGCGACCCGAAGCGTGCCGCCGCGGCGATCCTCGAGCTCACCGCGAGCCCTCGCCCACCGCGCCGGCTGCTCCTCGGCGGCACCGCCTACGACATCGCGTTCGACGTCACCGACGAGCGGCGGCGGACCTGGAAGGAGTGGGAGGCCGTGAGCCGTGCGGCCGAGGAGCCGATCCCGGCACCGCCCGGGTAGGCCAGGGCGCAGGCCGACGGCGCGCTGTCACACAGAGGGCGGCTGTGCCGTCGGCGGGGCGGAGAACACACGCGAGGACGGGCTCGACGACGTCAGACCATCAGGCCTATCCGACACCGAATGGGCGGACGTTTCCAGATCAAAGTCGTACCTTTCAGTACTAATGGTTGGGTTCGATGCGCCAGCCGACAGCCCGGACGGCGTCAAGGATCTGGAACCGTGGTTCCGGCCACGTGTCAAGGGCTTCGGCGACGGCACCAAGTACGACGACATGCACTCCGTCTATAGCCCGCACATGCCGTATATGACCCAGCATTGCAGACTCCTGGACGACTTCGTCCGGGAGTATCTGATTCCGTGGGCACGTCAGAGCGTTCGCCCCGCAATTGACTAAGGCCATGACCGCTGCGAGATAGCCCTGGACCACCGGTGCGAAGCCGTAGGGCACGTAGTCGCTGAACTGGTCCGGCGTAGCCCACGCGAGGTCCGAGAGTTCCTCCGTGTCGGCCACGTACGCCGTGCCGCTCTTAACCTCGCAAGCCATTCGGTCGAACAGCCAGTACGGGGTCGATGAACCTCCCGATCGCGGTGAGGAGGTCGGAGAATCGTTCGGGTGCAAGTTCAGAGAGCCCGTGCTTGCGTCGCCAGGCGATGTACCGAGCCTGTGCAACCTCAGCAAACATTACTAGGTCGATCGTTTGGGCAAGAGGGGCCAGGACTACACCTCGATGTTCGGCGACCACACGCAACGACGTCCGGAGCTCGTCCGGGTCGAGCGCAATGGTTCTACCTATGGTGTAGAGGTCCACGAAGTCACGCCAGCGGGTGTTCGTCTCACCACGCGCCAGTGCGGTGACGTACTTCTCGGCGACGATCATCGCGGGCACATAGCCGCGCACGACCACGTCCTGACCGAGCATCCCCGGCAGCACGACGTCGACCGCCGGCGGTGCCACAGGGTCACCGGCCGAGAAGTCGAAGGCAATCTTCTGCCTGTCGGTGTGCAGGTTGCAGGTCATGGCGGCACGGAAGCCGGTGTAGTCGTCGTTCTCGCGAATCTCGGTGACCGTCAGCGTCTCGACGTCGTACGTCAGCCCGTCCGGCTCGTCCACTGCGATGACGGCACGGCAGACCTGGCGAACGGTGGCCTCATCCAGGCTGAGGTTACTCAACATCGCATCGATGTCCTTGGTCGGGCGACGCTCGACATACGCCGCCAGTAGGAAGCCACCCTTGAGGACGAACTTGTCTCGGTAGACGGTCCGCGTAAGCCTGTGCAGCGTGCGCTCGAGCTTGTAGAGGACAAGCGCCTCGGCGAAGTTAACGCCTTCCTCCTTGGCCACCCTCCGCAGCGCGAGATAGGTCGCTCTAGCCTGCTCAACTGTGGTGGCCGTCGCACTCTCGGTCACGTCAATATCTCCAGAGCGGTACGGAGCGGCCCCTCGGCACGGGGCAGCTGACGGGCGATGCGGAGCAGTTCGGAGGGCTGATTCCCGCGCCTAAGGAGCCAACGGCGCAACGCGGTGGTCGCTGTCTCGTAGCCCTCGTAGCCCCGCATACGAAAGGCGTCGACGACGCTTCGGGCGGGTGAGTAGATCGGAACGGCGACACCGCTGACCTGCTCGATCCTGCGCTCCAGATAGAACGTCTCGGCGTCGAACGATCGCCATGCGACTCGCGTAGCCAGCACCGGTTTGTGTGCGCCGCGCGGGAGGGCGAGGTCGTACGCCGCTGGGATATCGTCCACCAGGTCGTACTGGGCCAGGGCGCTCGTGAGGCAGATCGTCGCTCGCGGAGACCTGGTGACGATCTCGATCAGATCAGGATCCCCCACCTCGGTATCCGTCGGCTGGTACCACCCGCGCGCGATCTGAGCAACAAGGCCGGTATCCACCCAGGCGCGCAGCGTCCGCGCGTTGATCCCTTGAGCGCGCGCCTCAGCAGTACGGAACGGACCGCGTTGAGCGAGTAGATCGTGCACCGGGGCCTTCCTGGAGCGGGTGGGTCAAACTCTCTACAGATAACCTTAGATGTAGAGAGTTTGATCCGCAGCTCGGCGGCGACGCATGCAGAAGGCCCGAAACCACTGAGGTTCCGGGCCTTCTGCTGGCTGAGCCGCCTGTCAGAATCGAACTGACGACCTTCTCATTACGAGAACGTCCCGGAGGCCTGCGGGCCGCTTCTCCGGCTTGGTTTCGCGTGCATGTGGTGCGCTCGAACTACACGACCGCTCGTCGGGGGTGCGCGGGGGGTGCACGAATTCGGGGCTGTCGTCGCAGGTCTGTGACCCAACATGCTCCTACTTCGGGGCCCCTGTTCCTCCGTCATCCGTTGGCGCGGGGCACGTCTCGGACATCGGTTCTGCCGTCAGTGCAACAGGTCCCGCTCATCGGGCGTCGGTGCGGTGGTGCTGGGTGTCGGCGGGGCCTGTTGCGCTGGCGGCGGGTTCGGTGTCAGGGTCCCGATCAAGCCAATGGATGACGGAGGAACAGGGGCACCGCGGCTCCCTCGATCCTCTTGATTCCCGGGTGCCCGCCGGAGGCACTTGGTGGGTGCGTCTCGGAGGGTTTCCTGGGAGCGGCGGTGAGCTGTGCTGGCACTGTGTCTACAGTTCGGCCATGGCATCCAGCGACGCTGACTTCGAGCTCTACGCCATCATGACGAGCACGGCGCATCAGGTCCTTGCTTCGAGTGATCCGTACTGGGTCGGCATCGACGGCATGGACGAGATTGCCGCTGACGAAGTCATGTTCGATGCCGAGCACGGCGCGGCGGCATATCTCCTGTGGGCGAACCTGACCGACATCAATGATGATCCGCGGATCGACGGCGACCGTGCGCTCTGCGAGGACCGGCTAAGGATGGCTGCTGGCGAGTGGCTGGAACTGGACCTCGCTCGCCCGGAGGCGATCGAGCGCTATTTCAGGCGTTGGCACGACCCGATGGAGCCGGTGGACGCCCAGTAGTCAGGCAGTCGGACGCGAGCTGCACAACGAGAGACGGTCTCGACCACTGAGTCGGGACCGTCTTCGTCATGTTCCGGGCCGGTAGGCCGTCGGGGTGCGGTGGGGTGCGCGCAGGGCGCGAAGCGCCCGGAGCGCGGGGCCCCATCGCGGGCCCCCGCCGGCCGCACGGCCCAGCGCGCCGCAGGCGCGCCTTGAGCCAGTAAAGAAAGTCCTCACGGGGCTGGCGGCAGCCTCCGCTTACACCGGACCAGGTGAGTACCCCCGCGTCCCTTTCGAACCGTGACTTCATACTCTGCGCCAGACTCGCGGCGCACGAAGCACATGGTCGCAGTGGGCCCTTCTGTCTCGATCGACTGGAGGATGAAGTCGGCGTCTTGCACCTCGTAACGGGTAGCGAGCCGCCAACGAGCAGCGTGTGTCGCCTCCTCCTCACTGATCGTGAGGTCCTCGCCGTCGGTATCGCGCCACCTTGCGGCAAGACGTTTGCCCATCTCTTCGATCAGCTTGCCGACCCCATATGCAACTGCGGCATCGTAGAACGTGCTACCTACGTGTGCGAGGTACTCGACCGATGCCCCGCTGGCGCCCCACTCGACGCTCTTCCGGCTCTCACGAAGAATGATGGCCGGGCCTTCGGACCGGGGATCCGACGCACGTTCGATCGCGTGATCAAGCCAGCCCCGCTTCCACGCTGTGCCATCTGCTTGGATCGCGACCCATTCGTCGCCTTGCACCTTGTCGAAGTCATCCACCGGAACGAAAGTGATCCCGACCCTGTCTGCCCGGTCCTCTTCGGGGTCAAAGTCGAACTCCGACTCGGGGTCGAAGGCTGCCTCGGCGTTACGGTCGCTTTTTTCCATAGAGGAAGAATGGCGGTTGCACTCCGGTTTGGCGACCGGTCCAGCCTGCTTGCTGTCGAGTCAGGCTCTCTGAGTGGCGAGACTGCTCATGTCAGCAACAAGGGCGTTAGCACCGGCAACTCGAAGTTCAGTACCACGACGCGGTGTCTTTGCATAGCCGATGCACGGAACAGCAGTCGCCCGCGAGACTTGGACGTCGGATACGGAGTCTCCGATGAACACGGCACGTCCAGGTTGGACCTGGAGGAGTCGCAGCGCTTCGTCAACGGTGTACGTATTGGGCTTCATGAGGTTGGGCCTATGTACTGGTCGGCCGACAACAGCAACCACGTAGGGTGAGAGCACCCAACGTTCCAGGTAGGCACGGATCGCAACTTCGGCATTGTTGCTGACGATCACTACCGGCTTGCCGCCCTGGTGGCAGCGAGCCAGCAAGTCATGTGTACCGTGCGTCGGCTCGGCTGTGAGTGCGGCGGCGGTCTCGGCGTCGTCACAGAGGGCTTCGACTTCGCCCAGCGCCTGGGGTGCGCTGGTGGCGGTCCACCGCAGGACGGCGAGGTGATCGCTAGTCGTGCCGATGCGGTCGTCCATCGCAATGTTGCGCGCGAGCAGTGGACGAGATGGACCCGTTCACTGAGAGCGGGCTGGAGGCGGCCTACCTGACCTGGCGGATGAAGGACGAACGTCTGGCTGACGTCCTGCTCGTGATGGGCTGGACGGGTCTGCGCTGGGGCGAGGTACGTTCGATGCAGGTGGCGAACTTCGTCGAGGTCCCGACCCCGGGTCTGATGGTGCGTCGCAGCCAGCCCGAGGGCTCGCCGGCCAAGGCCACCAAGGGCCGGTCGATGCGTCGTGTCCCGCTCGCAGATCGCGTGCTGTCGATCGTGCAAGAGCTGGCGGACGGCCGGACGCCACATGATCTGCTGTTCACGTCGTCGGGCGGGTCGCAGCTCTGGTGCACGGCTACCGTTCGGACTCTCGCCTGGGAGACGACCGGTCAGGGCCGACGCCTGCACGACCTGCGGCACACGGCCGTGTGCCTCTGGCTGTCCCGTGGTGTGGAGCCTGGGACGGTGCAGGCGTGGTGCGGACACGAGTCGATCGCGACCACGAACCGGTACCTGCACTTCCTCGGGACCGACGCCGACAAGGCGGGCCTGAACAAGCTGAATGACGGCCTGGGGAGCGCGGGGGGTGCACGAGATGAGCGCAACGGCGCGTAGGACGCAAGAAACCCCGCCCCACCTCGGCACATATGGCCTGGTGGGACGGGGTTTCCATGGCGGAGCCGCCTGTCAGAATCGAACTGACGACCTTCTCATTACGAGTGAGATGCTCTACCGACTGAGCTAAGGCGGCGTGCGCACCGCGAGCCGGTACGAACCGGATCGGTGAGCGGCCCTCACTGTACCCAATGGAAGGCCCAGGTTTCAAAGTGAAACCGTGTGACGTCCTCGACCCGTGGGATCCGGGCTCCGGACGGTCAGCAGGCGAGGCCGTCCTCCGGCACCTTGCCCTCCACCAGGTAGTCCTCGACCGCCGTGCTGATGCAGGTGTTGGACCGGCCGTACGCCGTGTGCCCCTCACCCTCGTACGTCACCAGGGTGCCCGACGAGAGCGTCTTCGCGAGCGACTCGGCCCAGCGGTACGGGGTGGCGGGGTCGTTGGTGGTCCCGACCACGACGATGGGCGGTGCGCCCTTCGCCGCAGGGTCGAACTTCTGCTTGGCCGGCGGGTACGGCCAGTCGGTGCACTCGATGCCGGAGTACCCGAACGACTCGCCGAGGGTGGGCGCCGCCGCCTCGATCTCGGCGGCGAGCTGCTGCATCTTGGCCATGTCCTCCTCGGCGCGGGAGTCGGCGCAGTTGATCGCGCGGAACGCCTCCTCGCTGTTGGACTTGAACGTGCCGTCCTCGTTGCGGTCGTTGTAGACGTCCGCCAGGTAGAGCAGGTCGTCGCCGGTGCCCTCCCACAGGACCTCCTGCAGGGCCTGCGTGAGGAACGACCAGGATCCCTCGTCGTACATCGTCACGGCCACGCCGTAGAACGCGAGCTTCTTCGTCACGGAGCGCCCGGACGACGTCGGGATCGGGTTGGGTTCCGCGTCCTCGACGATCGACTGGATCTGCTGCAGACCGCTGTCGACGTCACCGGTGAGCGGGCAGCTGCTGCCCGCCTGGCAGTCGGTCACGTACGCGCGCAGAGCGCTCTCGAAGCCCTCGGCCTGCTGCAGCGCCACCTCGTCCGAGCCCAGCGTCGTGTCGAGCGCGCCGTCGAGCACCAGCCGCCCGGTCCGCTTCGGGAACAGCCCCGCATAGGTGGCCCCGAGCTGGGTGCCGTAGGAGAAGCCGAGGAAGTTGAGCTTGTCGTCACCGAGCGCGCCCCGGAGCATGTCCATGTCGCGCGCGGCGGACTGCGTGTCCACGTGCTCCAGGAGCGGACCGGTGTTCTCGGCACACGCCTGGCCCCAGTCCCGGACCGCGTCCTTCCGGGCGGCCAGCCCTTCCTCCGTGTACGGGAAGTCGGTGCTGAGGAACTCGTCCTTGCCCGCGTCGTCGTAGCACTTCACGGGCGTCGACTGCCCCACCCCGCGGGGGTCGAAGCCCACGATGTCGAACGACGAGCGCAGCGACTGCCCGAACCGCGCCGGGTCACCCACGAAGTCCACGCCCGAGCCGCCCGGCCCGCCCGGGTTGACCAGCAGCGATCCCACCTTCTGCCCCGAGGCGGGAATGCGCTTGAGCGCGATCTCGATGCTGCCGGACCCAGCGTCCTGCCAGGAGAGCGGCGCGGAGGCGGTGGCGCACTGGAAGCCCTCGCCACAGTCGGTCCACTCCAGCGACTGGCCGTAGTAGTCCTCGAAGCCTTTCGGCGCACCCACCGTCGCCGAGCCGTCCGACTTGCCCACGTCCTCCAGCGCCGTCTGCACCTTGGGCGGTGCACCACAGGCGGCGAGCAGGAGAACGGTGGTGAGCAGCGTGGCGACGACGGCCGCGGGCTGACGACGGCGGGCGGGGCGAATCACCCGCACAACCTATCGGTTGTGCTGGGTAGATTTCTTACCCGTTGGCGAACCGACACGCGACCCTCACGAGTCGAGCCACGCCACCGGTCCCGGCTCGCCCTCTGCGGGGCGGGGCTCGAGCTCGACCGTGCCCTTGTCGCCCAGCACGACCGGTACGGGCTCGCCGGTGTCAGCCTCCGCCGGCACCTCGACCACCGTGGTCGTGGGCACGAAGTCCATGGTGCAGATGCCGTCGCTCGGCGGCACGAGCTGCACGGTGAGCACGCCGTTCTCCGCGTCGACCCCACCCCTCTTGCCGCCCGAACCGAGGGTCGCCTCCGGCTCCGCGAACGTGGGGCACGAGCTGGACCCGTTCGTCACGACGTACAGCAGGCCCTCCACGGGCGCCCAGGCCGCACCGACCGTCGAGCTGGTGCTGCCCTCCAGGCCCGGCGGCAGACCGCGTCCGGAGTTCCCTGCCGCGACCTCCATGTCGGCGGCCTGCGGCAGCCTGCCGTCCTTGCCCGCTCCGCCGGTCTCACCCGTGTCATCCGTCGGGCCAGGGCTGGTCATGTCGCTCTCCTCCGGTGAAGGGGACGTGGTGGCGCTCGAGTCCGCCGCCTCGGAGCCCCCGACGTCGGACTGTGCGCACCCCGACAGCGCGAGCGCCGCCGTCACGCCGAGGCCCAGGGCCGCCGCGCCAGCACGTACCAGAGGTCGTGCCGTCGCACCGGATCGGTCCATCCGCCTGATGTTCATGCCCAGATCCTTCCACTCGCCTGACACCACCGGGTGTGCGTCGCAGGGTTGCGACGCCTCCACCCTGGTCATGTGGCGGGCGACACGTGTCTTGCACCACACCCCATGATCCATGACATGTCAGGTGACCGGCGGCCCGAGCCACCGGTCACCCGATCTGCCACCGATCATCCGCGTTCGCGCGACATCACGCGCGTCGGCGGCTCACACGCGGGCGGTGGAGAAGCGAAGCTTCTCGGGGGTGGAGTCGGCCGCCGTCTTGCGCAGGAAGGCGCGGCGGTGCACCGAGAAGGCGTTGCGGTCGTCGAAGAAGTCGCGCGCCATCTCGGCCAGCTCGATCGTCTGGTAGTACGACAGCGGCCGGTCCGTGGCCCGGCGCTCCGCACGGGCGGCGAGCATCCAGCCGAGCGTGGCCGGCTCCTCGTACCCCTGGGCGGCCGACGACAGCCAGGTGTTGAACTCGCCCCACTCCCGCGGCCCGACGGCGCTGATCAGCCCGATGCGTGCTGCCTCGGCCACCGAGATCGGCAGCTTGCGGTTCAGGAGCAGCGATGCACGGTGCTCTCCGACGCGCGCCGGGACGCTCCAGGAGTGCAGCTCGGAGCCGTAGATCCCCATGTCGTAGTACGGGTTGAGGACGACGCCCTCGCGGGCGAGGGTCACGTCGGCGCAGAGCCCCGCCATGACGCCGCCCGCACCGGCGTTCGCGGTGAACGCGGCGACGGTGAGCTGCTCGGCGGTCGCGATGGCGAGGCACAGCTCGTCGATGGCGCAGATGTTGTCCCAGGCCTCGGCGGCCGGGTCCGGCGACGCGTCGATGGTGCCCAGGTGGATCCCGTTGGAGAACGCGTGCTCGGTCCCCTTGATGACGAGCACCCGCGTGTCCTCGGTGAGGGCCTTCTCGACCGCGCTGGTCAGGCGGCGGCACTGCTCCGTGTACATCGCGCCGCTGTACGAGCGGATCGTCAGGTACCCGACCGCGCCGTCCCGCACGTAGGTGGTCTCCGCCAGGGCGTCCGGGACGCGGCGGAACGGCGCGCCGTTCGCGTCGATCACCTGGGCGGCCGGGAGCTTGGCACCGCGACGTCCGCTGAGCTCGGCGGCGTAGCCGACCCAGAGCGTGCCGACGCCGCAGGCGATCGCCACGGCGTCGAGGTTGCGGCCGACCACGGTGCCGGGCGCGGCACCGGTGTGCTCCGGCGACGCGACGGCGTCGAACACGCAGACCGACCGGCCGTTCACGCCGGCGGGAGCGCCGGGGGCGCCGTCGGCCGCCGCGACGAGCCGCTCCAGCTCGGTCGCGGGACGGCTCCAGTCGATGCGGAAGTCCTCCCGGCGCAGCAGCGGCAGCTCGCCGTCGACGGGCACGATCCGCAGGCAGGCCTCCGCCGGGATCGGCCGCTCGCCGTCGGCCACCTTGCGCACCACCTCGCCGATACAGGCCATCGCGGCGTCCGCGACGCGGCTGTTGTAGAGCGCGCTCTTGGCGATCGGCTGGTCGGGCATGTCGAACACCGCCGTGGCCCACACGGGGCCGGCATCCAGCTCCTCCACCGCGGACAGGGCGGTGACGCCCCAGCGGTCGCGGCCGTCCCGGATCGCGTGGTCCAGCGACGAGGGCCCACGGTCGCCGACGGGACCGGGGTGCACGATGACCGTCGGCCACCGCTCGTAGATCGTGTCCGGCACGCGGTGCTTCAGGAACGGGCACAGGATCAGGTCGGGGTCGGCACGTTCGACGGCCCGCGTCATGGCGGCACCCGACTCGAACGTCGGGGCCAGCTCGACGCCGACGTCGTGCCCCTGTTCCCTCAGGGAACACCAGACCCGCTGGGTGAGACCGTTGAAGGCTGAGACCAGCAGGAGGATCCTCATCAGGCGGTGGACTCCTTGTCGCACGAAAAAGCTCTGGGGGCGTCCCGCAGCCTAACCATGGACGCCAACCGGGACAATCTGCCTTGGCGCTTCAACTTCACCCGTGCGAAATCTTCACACGGGCGGACCCGCGCGCCGGTCACCCCTGCGGGCGCAGGGCTATCGTCATCGCCTCGAGCGCGAGCAGCGGAGCGACGTTGCCGGCCAGACGGGTGCGCGCCACACCTATCGAGTCCATCCGCCGCACCGTCTGCTCCGGGGTGGAGTCTGCGGCCAGCGAGCGCACGGTCTCGGCGAGCTCCGCGTTCACCAGGTCGACCTCCGCGCCGAGCTGCACCACGAGCACGTCCCGGTAGAGGGAGAGCAGGTCGACCATGGCACGGTCGAGCACGTCGCGCTGGTGCCGTGTGGCGCGCCGCTTCTGGTCGTCCTCCAGCTGCTTGAGCTGGGAACGCAGGCGCGGCGGCAGCGTCTCGCCGTCGGCCACGCCCAGCCCGCGCATCAGCTCGGCCTTCTCCGCCGCGTCCCGCTCCTGGGTGGCCGACACGGCCTCCGCCTTCGCCACGTCCACGAGCTCGCCCGCCGCGACCACCGCGTCCCCGACACCGCGGATGCGCCGCGCGATGCTCAGCACGGCGGTACGTCGTTCGCGCGCGCCGGCGTCACGGGCCAGCCGCTTCGCCAGGCCGACGTGGCTCTGCGCCGCGCGGGCAGCGCTCAGGGCGACCGCAGGATCGGCTCCGTCACGCCGCACCAGCAGGTCGGCGACCGCCTGCGGCGGCGGCACACGCAGCACCACGGCGCGGCAGCGGGACCGGATGGTCGGCAGCACGTCCTGGACCGACGGCGCGCACAGCACCCAGACGGTGTGCGGTGGCGGCTCCTCGATGGTCTTGAGCAGCACGTTGGTGGTGCGCTCCGCCATACGGTCGGCGTCCTCGATGATGATCACGCGCCACCGTCCGCCCGACGGCGACCGGGACGCGGTCATGATCAGGCCCCGCACCTCGTCGATGGTGATGACCACCTTCTCCGTGGCCAGCAGCGTCACGTCCGGATGGGTGCCCGCCATGGTGGTGGTGCACGCCTGGCACGTGCCGCAGCCGCCCTGGGGGCACTGCAGCGCCGCCGCGAACGCGCGGGCCGCGACGGAGCGGCCGGACCCCGGCGGACCGGTCACCAGCCACGCGTGCGTCATCGCCACCGGGTTCGCCACGGCTCCCTGGAGCGCCGCGACGGCATGCTCCTGCCCGACGACGTCGTCCCACACCGTCATGAACGGTCCTCGCCGGCGGCCTCGGTGGCTCCGCCGACGTCGGCCAGGTTGCTGGCCTCCGTCACCACCGGAGTGAGGCCGAGCCGGGCCGAGACGTCCACCCGGATCTGCGCCTGGATGTCGTCGACCGGCGCCCTCGCGTCGATGATCACCCAGCGGTCGGGGTCGGCAGCGGCGCGCTGGAGAAACGTGTCCCGTACCCGGGTGTGGAACTCGAGGCCGGCTCGCTCCAGACGGTCCAGCGCGCCCTTGCCCTCGGCCTTGGCGCGGCGGGCCGCCGCGGCGCCGGGCTCGAGGTCCAGCAGGACGGTGACGTCGGGCCGCAGGCCCTTCGTGGCCCACAGGGACAGGTGCTCCACCTCGTGGCCGGGCAGGTCCCGGCCACCCGACTGGTACGCGACGGACGAGTCGAGGTAGCGGTCCGTGACCACCACCGCGCCACGCTCCAGGGCCGGCCGGACGACCGTCTCGACGTGGTGGGCGCGGTCTGCCGCATAGATCAGCGCCTCGGCGCGCGGGCCCATGTCCTGGCCGTGCATGACCGCGGCCCGCAGCTCCTTGCCGAGCGCGGTGCCACCCGGCTCGAACGTGAGCACGACCTCGCGGCCGGTCAGGTCGGCCAGCCAGTCGCCGAGGAGGCGGGACTGTGTCGACTTGCCGACGCCCTCGCCGCCCTCGAAGGAGATGAAGTAGCCCGGTGCGTTCACGCCGCAACCCTAACCGCGCCCACCGACATCGACCGGCCGGCGTGTGCACCGGGCCGGCGCCCGAACCGGGTCAGCGGCGCAGCCTGCGGCCGGTCACCCGCGTGGGCGTGATGCGCACCCAGGTGTCCCGGGTGTCGTCCAGGTAGCTGACCAGGTTGGTCGCCTCGGCCGCTGCGATGTCGGCGTCGTTCTCCAGGATCTCCGCGGTGCCCTTCACGACCACGCTGTACGCGATCTCGGGACCCCACTGGTCGACCTCGAAGGCGACCTTCTCGTTGATCGCGACCTCCGCGACCTTGGTGCCGGGGATCGTGTGGAAGTAGATGTTCCGGTCCGCCGTGGCGAAGTTCAGCGGGAAGATCTCGGGCTCTCCGGCGACGGCCGTACCGAGCCGCCCGATGGGCTGCATCGAGAGGAACTCCCAGCACTCGTCCTCGGTCATCGGCGTGATCTGCTCGTTGACGTCCATGCGTCCATCGTGCGCTCGGCGCGCACGGCTCGCTTGGCGAGAAGGCCTGGTCCGACGGGTCGGACGTGCAGGTCACCGCAGCGACCCGCACGACCGACGCTACTTCGAGCTCGACGCCTTCTTGGCCGGTGCCTTCTTGGCCGGTGCCTTCTTCGCGGCGGGCTTCTTGGCCGCGGCGGTGCGCGTCGTGCGCTTCTTCGCCGGGCCCTGGGCGCGCTTCTCCGCGAGCAGCTCGATGGCCTGCTCCGCGGTGACCGACTCCGGCGTGACGTCGCGCGGCAGCGTGCGGTTGGTCTCACCGTCGGTCACGTACGGGCCGAAGCGGCCGTCCTTGACCTGGATCGGCTTGCCGCTGTTCGGGTCGTCCCCGAGCTCCTTCAGCGGCGGCGTCGCCGTCCGACCGCGGCCCCGCTTGGGCTGCTTGTAGATCTCCAGCGCCTCGTCGAGGGTGACCGTGAACATGGCCTCCTCGGACGGCAGGGTGCGCGAGTCCGTGCCCTTCTTCAGGTACGGGCCGTAGCGCCCGTTCTGCGCGGTGATCTCGTCACCCGACTCCGGGTCCACGCCCACCACGCGCGGCAGCGACATGAGCTGCAGGGCGTCCTCCAGCGTCACCGAGTCGAGGGCCTGCGACTTGAGCAGCGACGCGGTCTTGGGCTTGGGCAGAGCAGCCAGCGCCCGCTTCTTCGCCGCGGCCGACAGGCCGGGGTCGAGGTCCGGCTCGGGCAGCTGCTCCGTGACGTACGGGCCGTACCGGCCGTTCTTCGCCACGATCGGGTTGCCCGTCTCGGGGTGCGTGCCGAGCACACGGCCGTCGTCCGCCCCTGCCGCGAGCAGCTCACGCGCCTTGGCGACGGTCAGCTCGTCGGGCGCGACGTCGTCGGGCACGGAGGCGCGGGGCGGGGTCTTGCCCTCCTCGACCTCGGCCGCGAGGTCCTCGAGGTACGGGCCGTACCGGCCCACCCGCACGCGGATGCCCTCGCCGATCTCGACGGAGTTGATCGCCGCGGCGTCGATCTCACCGAGGTTCTCGACGAGCGCACGGAGGCCGCCGCCGTCGCTGTCCACACCGAGCGCATCGGACGTGCCCATGTTGCCCGGGGCCTCGCCGAAGTAGAACTCCTTGAGCCACGCGACCCGTTCCCGCGACCCGGCGGCGATCTGGTCGAGGTCGGCCTCCATCGTGGCCGTGAAGTCGTAGTCGACCAGCCGGTCGAAGTGCTCCTCCAGCAGGCGGACCACCGCGAACGCGAGCCAGGTCGGCACCAGCGCCTGGCCGCGCGTGATCACGTAGCCGCGGTCCTGGATGGTCGAGATCGTCGCGGCGTACGTGGACGGGCGGCCGATCCCCCGCTCCTCCAGCGCCTTGACCAGCGAAGCCTCCGTGTACCGCGCGGGCGGCGACGTCGAGTGGCCGTCGGCGGCGAGGTCGGTCCCGACCAGCGCGTCGCCCTCGGACATCGTCGGCAGACGCGTCTCCTTCGCCGCGGCGGCGCCGTCGGCCGCCTCGACGTCGACGTCCGCGCTCTCCTCGTAGGCCGCGAGGAACCCGCGGAACGAGATCACCGTGCCCGACGCCGAGAACACCGCCTCGTTGCCGTCCTGCTCGCCGCCGCTGATGACCGCGCCGAGCCGGACGGATGCCGTCGAGCCCTTCGCGTCGGCCATCTGCGACGCGACCGTGCGCTTCCAGATCAGCTCGTACAGACGGAACTGGTCGCCGCTCAGCTCACCGGCGACCTGCGCGGGCGTGCGGAACGAGTCACCCGCCGGGCGGATCGCCTCGTGCGCCTCCTGGGCGCCCTTCGACTTGGACTGGTAGAGCCGGGGAGCACCGGGTACGTACTCGGGGCCGTACAGCTCCGCGGCCTGACGGCGTGCGGCGTTCGTTGCCTCCGCCGACAGCGAGGGGCTGTCGGTACGCATGTACGTGATGTAGCCGTTCTCGTACAGGCCCTGCGCGGTACGCATCGCCTGGCGCGACGACATCCGCAGCTTGCGGCCCGCCTCCTGCTGCATGGTGGAGGTGGTGAACGGCGCCGCCGGGCGGCGCGTGTACGGCTTGGTCTCCAGGCTGCGGACCGAGAAGTCGGCGGTCTCGAGCCCGGCGACGACGGCGTGCGCCGTCGCCTCGTTCAGCTGCACGACGCCGGTGCGGACCTTGAGCCGTCCGCGGTCGTCGAAGTCGCGGCCGGAGGCGACCTTCTCGCCGGCGAGCTGGGTGAGCCGGGCGCGGAAGGACGGCTGCCCGGAGGCGCCGCCGTCGTCGTCCGCGACCGCGAAGGTGCCCGCCACGTCCCAGTAGTCCGCTGAGACGAACGCCATACGCTCGCGCTCCCGCTCGACGACGAGACGCGTCGCCACCGACTGCACGCGGCCCGCGGACAGACCTTGCCGCACCTTGCGCCACAGCACCGGGGAGACCTCGTAGCCGTACAGGCGGTCGAGGATGCGCCGGGTCTCCTGGGCGTCCACGAGGTCCTGGTCCAGCTCGCGCGTGTTCTCCAGGGCCCGGAGGATCGCGTCACGGGTGATCTCGTGGAACACCATGCGCTTGACCGGGACCTTGGGCTTGAGCTCCTGGATCAGGTGCCACGCGATGGCCTCGCCCTCGCGGTCCTCATCGGTCGCGAGGAAGAGCTCGTCGGCGTCCTTGAGCGCCTTCTTGAGCTCGCTGACCTTCTTCTTCTTGTCCGCGTGGACCACGTAGTACGGGTCGAACCCGTTGTCCACGTCGACGGAGAACTTGCCGTACGGGCCCTTCTTCATCTCCGCCGGCAGGTCCTTGGGCTGCGGGAGGTCGCGAATATGCCCGACGCTGGCTTCGACCTCGTAGTCGTCGCCGAGGTAGCTCTGGATCTTTCGAGCCTTCGTGGGCGACTCCACGATCACGAGCTTGCGTGCCTGGGACATCCGGTCCTGCCTGCTTCCTGCGGGGTCTGGGGGAGGGCGTCGAGCGCCGCTGGAGAGTTCACGGTACGCCAGACACGACGGCTCGCACCCTATCCGGGCCGAAAGCCGGATGCCGGGCGGTCTCGCATGACCGTGGTGATTTTCACTCGTGGCGTGATGAACGACGCGTTGAACAACGGAGCGTCACACCGGACACACGGTCTCTTCAGGCCGTTCCCCTACGGTTGAGCCTATGACGGACCAGACCCTCCCGCTGCCCGACCATCCGCAGCCCGCGCACGGCCGCGTCGTCGGCACGGCCAAGGGGTACACGCCGCCCGCCGGGCCGGCGCCCAAGGTCCGTAGGCCCCGCCGCGCCCCCCGCCCGGCCCCGCTCCTGAGAGAGCCGCTCCCGGCGAGCCCGCGCCCGCCGTCGGGCGAGCCGCACGAGCCGGACCGGACCAGCACCAGCAACGAGTCCGGTCCGCGAACAGCCGGGCTCCGGCCCCGGCTGGCGCCCCGCATCACCGCCGGGATCGTGGCGGCGCTCGCGCTGTGGGCCGTGTGGGCCACGTGGGACACGTTCGTCGTGTCACCGGTCGGCCAGCGCGCGGACCAGCTCGCGCTCGACGGCGCCGCCCGCGGCCAGGGCGTGCTCTGGGAGCTGGCCGAGCCGGTGCTCGGGGTGGTCTCGAACACGTTCATCGGCCTGGGCCTCGCGGCCGCCGTGGTCCTCGCGCTGGCCCGCGGGCGCTGGTGGCTCGCCGCACAGGTGGCGATCCTCGTGGCCGGGTCCAACCTCACCACGCAGGTGCTCAAGCACGCGGTCCTCGACCGGCCGGCGCTGCTCGACGTCCCGCGCGCCGACATCAACACCCTGCCCAGCGGGCACACGACGGTCGCCGCGTCCATCGCGGCAGGTCTCCTCATCGCGGTCCCCCGGCGCTGGCGTCCCGTCGTGGCGGTGGCCGGTGCCGTCTACACGGGGGCCACCGGCGTGTCGACGCTGGTCGGACAGTGGCACCGGCCCTCCGACGTCGTCGCCGCCATCCTCGTGGTGCTCGCCTGGGGTGCGGGTGTGTGCCTGCTGAGCTCGTCCTCCTCGCTGGACGCGCCGCAGGACGGCCGGGACCGCGGGACGTCGGGCGCGGCCGGGCTGCTCCTGCTCGGCGCGGTGGGCACCGGAGCTCTCGCGGTCGGCGCGCTCGGCAGCGTGCGGGGCGACGGCTGGGGCCTCCCGCTGGGTGGTGACCTCACCGCGTACATGGGCGGGATGCTCGGCGTCGTCGCGGTGACCCTCGCCTCGTTCGCGCTGCTGCTCCTCGTGCGGCAGTCGACGGCGCGGCCCTGAGCCGGTCGAGTGCACACACCGGACACCGGACGTCAGACGCCCAGGTCATCGGGTGACCTGGGCGCCTGACGTCACGTGCTCACGCGGGGGCCGTCACGGGGTGGTGTAGCCGCCCGTGTACGAACCCGAGCCGGAGTACGCGTGGACGACCCAGCGGTACGTGCCCGACGTGCCCGTGTAGCGCACGTTCTCGTCGGACGAGGCCGTGATGCCCTGGGCCACCGTGGTCCAGGAGCCGCCGCTCGCCTTCTGCAGGTAGAGGTCGAAGTCGGTCCCGGTCGGCCCGTCGAGGCAGCCCGTGATGGTGCCGGACAGCATGGAGAACCCGGTGGTACCCGGCTTCGCCGCCTGGCCACCGGAGCTCAGGGAGCCGCTGAACGCGGTCCGCTGGCTCGCGCAGCCCGGGGGCGGCGTCGTGCCACCGCCACCACCGGTGATCAGCGAGACGCCCGCCGCACTGAGGGCCTCGCCGACCGGCTGGAAGTAGGTGGTGCCGCCGGAGGAGCAGTTGCCCGAACCGCCGGAGGTCAGGCCCTGGGCCTGCGAGCCCGCGAGCAGCGAACCACCGGAGTCACCCGGCTCGGCGCACACGTTGGTCCGGATCAGGCCCGACACGGTGCCCTGGGGGTACGTGACCGACGAGTTCAGGGCCTGGATGGTGCCGCAGTGCCAGCCGGTCGTGGAGCCCGAGCGGCAGACCGTGGAACCGACGGCGGCCGCGGTCGAGCCCGCGACGTTCACGGTGCCGCCGTTGTAGTTGTTGACGGCGCCCACGGGGGTGTCGTCGGTGCCGGTGTTCACGTAGGCGTAGTCGTTGCCGGGGAACGAGGACACCTGGAAGGTGCCGCTCGGCTGGCTGGTGGTGGCACCGCGCGAACCGCAGTGGCCGGCGGTGACGAAGCCGCCCGTGGCCGAGAACCCGACCGAGCAGCGCGAACCACCGATGTAGTAGGCGTTGCCACCGACCACGTTGATCAGGGTGCGCGGCATCTCGGCCACCTCGACGACGGAGACGGAGCCCGCCGAGACACCCGCCTGCCGGACGGCGGCGGCGACGGCGCCCTTCGCCCCCTTGGCCACCTCCATGACCACCGAGTTCGACTCGACGTCCACGTACGTGGCGGCGACCTTGGCCCGGGGCGCGGCGCGGTAGGCCTTGGCGGCCAGCCGGTCGAGCTGGCTCAGCGACTTGTCGACGGTGACTGCCTTGGCACCGGCGGCACGGACCTCGGCGGCTCCGGCCTTGTCGGTGACGGCGACGAACAGCTCGTCGCCGTCCACCCACGCCCCCGCGTAGCCCCTGTCGAGGGTCTTGATGATGGTGTGCTGCTTCTCGGACAGCGACTCGTCCGTCTTGAGGCGGTCCACCGCCTGTGCGGTGGTGAGGCCGAGGTCGCGCTCCATCGCGGCGACCATGCCCGGGGCGTACCCGTCCACCTCGGGCCTGTCGGAACCGGCGGCAGTGCCTGCGGTAGCAGCGGTGATGCTGGCGGCGAGGAGCGTCGCAGCGGCTGTAGCCACGGTGATCGCTCTGAAGGATGTGCGTCTCATGTCCAGCGACTCCTTGTCGTCGGGGCAATGAATTCACCCAGTGCGGCACAGCGTAGGGTCGCTTCCAGGGAACTCCCAGATACCGATTTGGACATATCGGCGCAATATGCGGGCATCCCGAGAGGCGGGTAGGGAATGCCCCTACCCGCCTCTCAGGCGATGACGTACTAGCTCGGAACGGTCACCTGGTCACCTGGTCACCAGCGACACACCGGCCGCGCGGAGGGCCTCGCCGACCGGCTGGAAGAACGTGGTGCCGCCGGAGGAGCAGTTGCCCGAACCGCCGGAGGTCATGCCCTGGGCCTGCGTGCCCGCGAGCAGCGAGCCGCCCGAGTCACCCGGCTCGGCGCACACGTTGGTCCGGATGAGACCGTAGACACTGCCCTGGGCGTAGTTCACCGTGGCGTTCAGTGCCTGGATGGTGCCGCAGTGCCAGCCGGTGGTGGAGCCCGAGCGGCAGACCGTGGAACCGACGGCGGCCGGGGACGAGCCCGTGACGTTGACCGTGCCGCCGCGGTAGTTGTTGACCGCACCGATCAGCGTGTCGTCGGTGCCGGTGTTGACGTAGGCGTAGTCGTTGCCGGGGAACGAGGAGACCTGGAAGGTGCCGCTCGGCTGGCTGGTGGTGGCACCGCGCGAACCGCAGTGGCCGGCGGTGACGAAGCCGCCTGTGGCCGAGAACCCGACCGAGCAGCGCGAACCACCGATGTAGTAGGCGTTGCCACCGACCACGTTGATCAGCGTCGTGGGCCGCTCGGCGGCCGTCGACAGCGACACCGCGTCGGCGGGCACGCCCGCCTCGACGATCGCCGCCTCGACGTCCGCCTGGGCTCCGTCGACCACGTCGACGACGATCTCGTTGGTCTCCACGTCGACGTGGTACGAGGTCACGTCCGACTCGGACAGCGCACCGTCCAGGTCCGCCGTCCAGGCGTCGAGGGCCGCGAGCGAGTTGTCCACGGCCACCGGGGTGGCTCCGGCCGCACGGACCGCTGCGGCGTCGGCGGTGTCGGTCACGGCGACGTGCAGCTCGTCCGCGCCCTCGACCCAGGCGCCGGCGTAGGTGGCACCCAGCGACTTCTCGAGGCTGCGCTGCGTTCCCGCCAGGGCCTCCTGTGCCTTGATCTGCGCCACGGCCTCGGTGGTGCTCAGACCGAGGTCGCGCTCCATGGCCGCGACCATGCCCGGCGCGTACTGGGAGGCGGCCGCCTCGGTGTCGGGCTGTGCGGCGGCGACGGCGTTGATGGTGCCGACGAAGAGGCCCACGGTGGCGGTTGCCACGGCGAGACCCCGGAGGGAAGTACGACTCATCTCAGCGACTCCTTGTGTCGGAGAGCAGGTGAAAGTGCCACCTACGGGCGACTATTCACCCGTGCGCTCAACCTAGGAGTAGTTGGACTTCACGTACAGATCACACTCAGGTCATACAAATTTCCTATGGTGGGCAAAACGCGTACGAGGGAGCCCTGCCGTCAGCCCCGCAGCACGCGAGGTCAGCCGAGCATCCCGTACATCGCGAGCCACTGTTCGTACTGCGGGCTGCGGCGCACGGCGTCACGGTGCGCGCGGTGAGCGGCGCCCTCGACGGCCTCCAGGTCCACGCGCAGGTCGGCGTCGTGCCGCCAGCCCAGGTAGTGGGTGCGCCGCAGGGGCGACCCCACGAGGGGGACCGTCACGACACCCGGCGGGTCCAGCTGCCCTGGCTCCACGAGCGCGACGGCACGTCCCGCCCGCACCTGGTCGACGGCGGTGGTCCACTCCGCCTCGCCCATGCCACGCGGGGTGAACCCCGCCCGCACGCACGCCGACACGAAGCACTCCTCGAGGCAGCCGCGCGACGACACGCAGAGCCACTGCTCCTCGGACAGCTCGGCGAGCGCGATCTCCGGCTTGCCCGCATACGGATGGTGCTCGTCGATGAGGACGAACATCGGGTCGGTGCAGACCCGGGTCCACGCGACCTCCCCGGCGGCCGGAGGGGAGACGTCGGAACACATGCCGACCAGCCCGACGTCGATGGTGCCTCTCGCGAGCCGGGACGCCACGTCGTCCGCGAGGTGGGGCATGGCGGTGGTGACCTGTGTGCCCGGTATCGCGATGTGCAGCTGGTTGATGAACAGACCGCCCAGCGCGGTGCCCGTGATGCCCACCCGCACCGTCTCGCCCTTGGCCACGTCCCCGTTGACCAGACGCTCGGCGTCGTCGGCCAGGGCCGCCATGGCCGGCAGCAGCACACGGGCGTGCCGCAGGATCAGCTCACCGAGCTCCGTGGGCCGCGCGCCGAAGCGGTCACGGACGAACACGTTCCCACCCAGCGAGCGATCGATCCGGTTGAGCTGCGCAGTCAACGCCGGCTGCGCGATGCCGAGAGCAGCGGCCGCCTTCGTGACGCTGCCCGACTCGGCAACAGCGACAACCATCCTCAAGTGCCGCATGTCGAGTTCCACACGGTGGAAAATATCTGTCATGGGCGCGTATGTCTCTGTTCTGAACAAGATTTATCGGTGCGCGCAACTGACCGTTACCTGCGCGAAACGGACAGCGCAGCGTCACTCCGCCAGGAAGCCGTCACGGACCAGACCGCGCACCGCCGGGAGCAGCTCCGCCGCGAGGTCGGCGGCGGAGACGTCGAACAGCGACGCGAGCGCGCCGACGATCTGCCCGACCGAGAGCTCGCCGTCGCAGGCTCCCACGAGAGCGGCGAGCGGGCTCGACGCCTGCACCCCGCGCCCCAGCCCGTCCCCCTGGCGCAGGATCACGATGTTCGGGTCGGCGGCGCCCGGCGTCAGATAACGCTCCTCCGTGACGTCCGCGGCCGTAACCAGGCGTGCCGCCGCGAGTGCCGCGTCGTCCCGGTCCGCGAGCCAGTCGTGGCCGGCGAGGCTGCGGGCGATGTGCGCCCCGAGTGGCTGCCGGACCGAGCCCGTGTGCTCCTCGAGGCGGCGCAGCGTGGCCGCCCCCGACACGGGCCGGCGCAGGGTCACCAGCCCGAAGCCGACCGCCTCGACGTCCCGGGACGCGAAGTCGTCGAGCCACGCGCCGTAGGCCGCGGCCCAGGCGTCCGGCTCACGGTCGGGAGTGGTGCCGCCGTCGCGGATCCACGTCTCGGCGTACTCGGCGGGGTCCAGGACCTCGCGCTGGATGATCCAGCCGTCCAGGCCCGCCGTGTCGAGCCAGGCGCCGACCCGCTCGGTCCACGGCTCGCCCCGGCGGTGCTCCCAGTTGCCGAGAAGCTGGGCGGTGCCGCCGGGCGCGAGGACGCCGCCCACCCCGAGGATCAGGTCCCGCACCAGGTCGTCGCCCGCGCGGCCGCCGTCGCGGTACTCGTAGTCGCCGAGCGCGTCGGCGACCGCGCGCCCCGCAGCCCCGGCGTGGGGGGTGATCACGAACGGCGGGTTGGAGACGACGAGATCGAACCGCTCCCCCGCGACCGGCTCCAGCATGGACCCGTGCCGCAGGTCCAGCTCCGCACCGGCCGGGGTGTTCAGCGCAGCGTTGAACGCCGCGAAGGCCAGGGCCCGGCGCGAGATGTCCGTCGCCACCACGTGCTGCGCGTGCCGCGCGGCGTGCAGGGCCTGGATCCCGCAGCCGGTGCCGAGGTCGAGCACCCGGCCGGTCGGGTTGCGCACCGTGACCTGTGCCAGCGTGAGGGAGGCACCGCCCGCACCCAGCACGTGGTCGGTGGCCAGGCGACCACCGGTGGCCAGCTCACCCAGGTCGGAGGCCAGCCACCAGCTCGCGTCACCCACCGCGTCGACCGAGGAGTAGGGGCGCAGGTCCACGACGGCACGCACCTCGTCGTCGGCCCCCGCGCCCTGGGCGGCGACCAGGCCGAGCCGCTCCGCACCCGCCGTCCCCGTCCCGGGCAGGGCCCGGTCCAGTGCGGCGCGCGGCACCGCCGCGCCCAGGAGGAACAGGCCCACGAGGGTCGCCACCGGAGCGCGGTCCGCCGGCGGCCTGCCACCCTCCGCAGCGGCCACCGCCCGGCGCGCCGGCAGCGACTGCTCGCGGTGCAGCGCGGCGGCGGCAAGCGGTCCGAGGAAGCGCTCGACGCCGTCGACGTCGTAGTCGGAGGCGACGAGGTCGTCACGGAGGGCGCCGACGAGGGCAGGGTCGGTCACGGGAGGGTGCACGGGCCTATCCTGCCCGCAGATCCCGCACCCCCACCACGCGGGCAGTTGTCCGGCTAGCCGCGGCAGTTCGAGGCCACGAACTCCTGCACGCGCTGGGACGCCTCGACCATCGCGTCGGTGTCGAGCTCGCGCTGCGCACCACCCACGGCGTCGCTCACCGCCGGGCCGTCGTTCGGCTTCACCTTCTCGATGTTGTTCGCGACCGTCGAGTAGTAGGTGAAGGCGATCGCCCAGTCCTCCGCGATGGCCTCGGGCGGCGTCACGCCCTCCAGCGCGTTGCGCGCGTTGATGAACCCCTTGCGCAGGGTCTCCGGCTGGTCCTCGACCATCGCCGACTGCGCGTTGGCGGCCTGCGTCCACGCCATCTGCGTCTGCGCGCACGATGCGGCGTCCGCGCTCGACAGGACCTCGTCGTCCTGGAGAAGGGTCATCCCCCAACCGGTGCCGAGGCCCAGCACCGCGGCGATGACACCGGCGAGCACCAGGACCACCGGCTTGTCCAGGAGCCTGGGCAGCCCGCGGCGCAGCGTCCGCTTGATCCGCTTCTGCTGCGCCGTGCTGGGGCCCGCGATGCGGCGCCTGGGACCCTTGGAGCTCTGCTTGCCCGACTTCCTGGACCCCGGCTTGGCCGGGCGGGCGGGCGGGGCCTCGTCAGGGAGCGGGGCGGACGCGGCCTCGTCCGGCAGGGGGTCGGCAGCGAGGTCGTCCTCGACCGCCGGGCCGGAGCTCAGCGGCTCGGCCACGGGGCCCACGTTCAGCGGGAAGCCACCTGCCGGGGTGGGCGCGGGCTCGCTCTTCGGCGCGCCCTTCGTGCCGGGCTTGGCGGCCTTGCCCTTCGACCGGGACCTGCCGGCCTTGCCGGCCCTGCCGCTCTTGCCGCCGGCGTTCTTGCCGCGGCCGCGGGTCACCGGCGGCTCGGCCGCCGCCACGGCGCCCCACGGGTTGGCGTCGCCGTCGCTCTCGCCGTCCGCCACGGCGGGTGTCGGCACGGGACCCCAGGGAGAGCCTGTCGTCTCGTCGGCCGGGGACGGCTCCGCGGGGGCGTCGACCGCCGCTCCGCTGCCCCAGGGACTCGGTGCGGGCTCGTCCTCCTTGAGGCTCTCGGCCCATTCGAGGGCGCTGGCGCTGGGCGCGGCCTCTCCGGCCGCGAGGCTCTCCGCCCACGTGAGCGCATTCGATGCGGGGGGACCACCAGCGCGAGACGCAGCACGACCACCCCGCGAACCCTTGCGTCGTGTCGCACTCATAGCCGCGAACTTTACCCGCAAGTCCCACCAGGGCAGGAGGGGCAGTCGTGTGAACGTCGCGAACCGCGGGTGAAGTTGCTACCCGTTCAGGTAGTTGATGCTCGACCAGAAGACGACGAACACCACCATGACGATTCCGATCGCGAGCGACAGGAGTCCCCAGTTGCGCGCTCGGCGCGACGCTTTCCTGGACTTGTCGTGCTCCTGGGCCTTCCAGAGGGAATGGACGCGCAGCGCGTTCACGAGCGCGACCAGGCCGGTGGGCGGAAAGCAGAAGATGGTCACCAGCACGGAGAACACGAGATACGTCCGCGGCGGATACTGCAGCTGCGCCGGGTAGGTGTGGACGTTGACGCGCACGGGCGAGCGCGATCCGCCCGGGACGGCGGGCGGTACGGCGGAGCTGCTCATGGACGTCTCCCTCACCTACGTGAAGGGAGAACTTAGTCCAATTTCGGCGATTTGTTGAATGCGCAGGTCAGCCGGGTATCTTGCGCAGCACCTCACGGTAGAAATGCACGCCACGGCCCAGGGAATCGACGCTCAGGTGCTCTCCGACGCCATGAATCGACTGCCGCTGCGCACGCGACAGAGCGAAAGGGCTGAACCGGTAGACGTGGTCGCTGATGGGGGTGAAGGTACGCGCGCCGGTGGCCGTGAGCGACACGTACGGGACCACCACCGCGTCGGGGTACGACGCGCCGATCGCCTCGCTGAGCAGCGCGAACTGCTGGCTGTCCGTGGGCGAGACCTCGCTGGGCTCGCTGCTCTCGACCACCTCGAGCACCACCCTCTTGTCCCGGATGACGCGGCGCAGCCGCGCCACCGTGCGGTCCACCGTCTCGCCGAGCGCCACCCGTACGTCCAGGCGCGCGCGGGCCGACGACGCCGCGGCGTTCGCCGCCGCGCTGCCCTCGAGCTCGGTGACGGCGACAGTGGTGCGGACCAGCGCCGAGGCCTCCGGACCGCCTCCGGCGAGCAGCCAGGCCGCCACCTTGCGCAGCGGCCCGGAGGCCATCCTGGTCGCCAGCTTGAGGCCCAGGCCCTTGGCACCGCTCACGTCCGGTGCGACGCGTCCCAGCATGGCGGCCGTCGGCGGGCTGACCCGCGCCGGGAACCGGTGTCGGCTGACCCGTGTCACCGCGCGGGCAAGACGCGCCGTGGCGGACTGCTTGCCGGGCGTGGCAGCGTGCCCGCCGACGTCGGAGGTGTACAGGTCGATCCCGACCAGGCCCTTCTCCGCGACGCCCACCATGGCCGTCTGGCGGTCCAGGCCCGGGAAGGCGTCGGACACGACGCCCCCGCCCTCGTCGATCACGAGCCACGGGCGCACCCCGAGCTCGTACAGCCGCCGGACGGCGATCTGCGCCGACTCCCCCGCCGCCTCCTCGTCCGCTCCGAAGAACAGCCAGACGTCGCGCTCGGGCACGAAACCGTCGCCGAGCAGGGTCTCCACGGCGTCGAGCACCGCCACGAGCCCACCCTTGTCGTCGAGCGTGCCGCGGCCGTGCACCACCCCGTCCCGGATCTCGCCGGAGAACGGGTTGGCGGGCCAGTCCGCGACCTGGACGGGCACCACGTCCTGGTGCGCCATGAGGACCACGGGGAACGGGTGCAGCACGTCCTGCCGCCCACGGCCCGGCCACCGGTAGAGCAGCCCGTGATCGCCCGCCGGCTCGCTCTGCAGGGCGTGCACGCGGGGGTAGAACGCCGCGAGCGCCGCGCGGTGCCGGGCGAACGCGTCGTGGTCCACGTACTGCGGGTCCCACGACGAGACGGTGGGGATCTGCACGAGCGAGGACAGGTGGGCGGCCGCGATGTGCCCCGCGGACGCGTGCTGCTCGCCGTACGCCTCCGAGGGGGCGAAGGCGGGCGGGCCCGCCTGGTCGGCGAGCACCGCGTCCGGCGCCGCAGGCTGTTCCGAGATCTGCGGCGCGTCCTGCTGCGGTGCCACGGCCTCCACCTCGGCGGGCCTGCCGTGCTCGGACGTCCCGCTGCCGTCGGACGTTCCGCGGCCGTCGGGTGCGGGACGCGCGAGCGAGGTGTCCGGACGGGTCGCCGACAACGGGGCGGGGGGCTCCGCCCGGCGCGGCTCGGGTGCGGGTTCGGTGGACGGCGACGCAGCCGGTTGGACTGCCGCCTTGGCGATCATTTCGGCCGTGACCTGAGGGATGGCCTCGGTCGGGTCGATGTCGGCACTCACGGGACCTTCTCCTGCTCCGGGGTCTCCCACGAGGGGGGCTCCTGCGTCGGGGCTCTCGTCGGCACCCGCGGACCGCGGAGCGTTCGGGAGCACAACACCGCAGACGATAGCGGTAGCAACCGGTTTTCCCCATACCCCTGGTGATGCTGGACGGTGCAGCGTCACGACCTCGGAGAGGTCGCAGCCATCACCGGGCAGCCCAGTGGATGGCCGTCGCCGCCTGGCTGAGGCCACCCCGGGGGTGGGTACGGAAGAAGACCGACGTGCCGAACACGAACGCCCGCGCGTGTCCCATTTTGCCGGATACGGCGGCAGCCTGCCCGAGGGCGGCACGCGGTCCGTCCGACCCACCCGACCGCGGCCAGTAACCGGCCCGGAACGTGCCGTAGGCCAGCTCCGTGGTGGTTCCCGGGCCCAGGTCCGTGAACCAGACGGCCGGGTAGACGAAACCGTGGGGCTGCGCGTGGTCGTCCAGCACCTCACCCGGGGTGCGGGTGGCGACGATGCCGTTGCTCGCCGGGTCTCCCGTCACCGCGGTACCACTGACCAGGCCATACGCCCGCGCGGCCGCGAAGGCGCCCGCTCCGCGGCCGACGATGGCACCGCCGTCGCGCAGCCAGGAGCCGACGTGGGCGCGGCCCGCCGAGCCCGCCCGGAGGTTGAGGGACGAGCCCACCCAGAGCACGTCGGCCTCCTCGAGCCCGGTGGCGGTGCCCGCAGCGGCGCCCTTCTCGATCCCGGACGCCGACACCGGCACGAGGTCGTCGAAGCCGAGCGACAGGAGCGACAGCCGGTCGTCCTGGTTGCCCGTGTACGCGATGGTGAGGTCCTCGGCCGGCTCCCCGGCGGTGTACTCGGCGCGGGAGGCGGTCGCGAAGGTGATGCCGTACCGCTCCGCCACGGCGCGCGCCGCCGCGAGTCCGCGGGGTCCGACGACGGCACGCCCGTCCGCCGTCAGCCGCACGGCAACGTCCTGTCCCAGGAGGTCGTTCAGGGCGCGGTGGTCCTCGACGCCCGCCACGTCGAAGGTGGCGTACCGGGCTCGTTCCGGGACGCTCCCGCGCGGGGCGGTTCCGCGCACCGGCGTCGTCGGCCCGATCGGGCCGTCGGTGGTGACGCCGACGCGGTCCACCGTCGCGCCCCAGAGGTAGGCGGCCGACCACGCGGAGATGTCGTACATGGCCGGGACCTCGTCCGAGACGTCCGAGCCGAGGGCGAGCAGCGCGCTCGCGAGCCCGCGCAAGGGCTGGTGCAGGTCCACCACGTACGAGCCGGCCGGGTAGGTGGTGCCGGCGACGTGCGCGGGGGCGGCCAGCCGCTCCACCTCGACGCCGTGGAACAGGAGCGCGTCGACCAGCTGCTCGGCGTCGGACGCCGAGCGCTGGCCTGGGCCGACCGGGATCACGTACGCGCGCGGCAGGCGCACCTTCCCCTGGTCGTCCGCCGGGTCCCAGAGCTGCTTCCACTCGTCCGGACCAGGGACGTCGCCGATGTTGTCGACGGTCAGCGCGACCTTGGGCGCGCCCGCGACACCGCGGCGGAACAGCTCTGCCTGGTCGGCGAGCATGGCGTCCGAGTGGGTGTGGACGTAGTCGATCATCGACCGCATCACCGTGACCGCCACCTCGGTGTTCACCGCCGCGTCCGCCCGCGTGGTGGTCCGGCCCGTCAGGCCGAGCGGCAGCTCGACGGTGCTGGTCACGGCGCCGTGGAGCGGCGCGTACTGCGCGGTGAAGACCGGCGGGTAGTCGTCCCAGCCCGACGGCGTGTCCCGGTAGGGGATCTTGATGAACCCGGTGTTCTCCGCCACGGCGTCGCCGCTGCCCGGGTCGTAGTAGGTGTTGCCGGCGATCTCGGCTGCGACGACGTCGTCCTCCACCTGGCGTGCGACCGCGTAGCCGTGCGGCAGGAAGAGGTCGTACTCGTAGTTCTCGCCGTGCGGCGGCCCGGCCGGCTCGACCTGGAGCACGTCGGTGTAGCCGTGGAAGTCCGCCGCGAACAGCGGCTGCACGGCCTGCGCCGTGCGGACGTACGAGCGCGCCTCGGGCGTGGCGAGCGTGATCATGTCGCGGTTCGCGTCCAGGCCCAGGGACGTGGAGCGCGTCGCGTGCGTCCGGCCGTCCGGGTTGAGCGTCAGGCTGAACACGATCCGGTGGTGCTCCAGCATGCCCCGGGTGGCCTCGTCGTCCGCGGTGGCGAGCCGCTCGATCACCCGCAGCGCGGCGTCCGTGCCCTCCCACTCGTTGCCGTGGATGTTCGCGCTGATCCAGATCGGCGTCTTGTAGCCCGCCCGCAGACCGGCGTCCCGGAGGGCCTCGTGCGGCCGCTCCTTGATCTCCTCGCGCCACGCCTTCTGCCGGGCGGTCTCCCGGCGCCGCTCGGGCGCCGTCACGGTGACGAGATAGAGGTCGCGGCCCTCCGTCGACCTGCCGACGACCTGGGTGGACACCCGGTCGCTGCGCTCCATCAGCCGGGTCAGGCGGGGTGCCAGCTCCGCGTGGCTGACGGTCCCGTTCCGCTCGGTGGCGTCGTCGTCACCGGGCGGGAGGACCCGAAGCTCCGGCTGGTGCGGGTACGACGCCGGCATGCGCAGGGCGGGCCCGCCGCGTGACGGCAGCGGCCCCGGCGGGTCGGCCGCGCCATGGTCGTCGTCCGCCGTCGGGTCGGTCAGGACATCGGCCTCGACGCCCCGGCCCAGACTCGCCGGCGCGACTCCCGTGGTCGCGACTGCCGTGCCTGGCCGGCCGTCCACGAACCCGCCCGAGGGCTGCGCGACGGCGGGCGCCGCCAACGAGCCCGCCGCCAGCGCGACGCCGGTGAGCGCGGCGCCGGCCAGCACGGCGAGCGAACGAGTTCGAGCGAGCAAGGGTGCCTCCCAGCGGCAAGTCGGCCAATTCTGGCCCACGACCCTGCCGCACGGGAAACACCTGGGGCGGAGAGTTCACGGCGAGGTTCCCGCGGTCGCGCGGCGCGCACGCCGAGAAAGCCGTTGACCGGGGTAGCACGCGGCGGTCCACTGTCGTCATGACCACCGAGCGATGGACCGCCGCCACCGTCTACCCCGACATGTGGACCGACCCCGACAAGGACCCGCGCGAGGCGCTGTCGAAACCGGTCGGGGAGAAGGAGACCTATCAGAACTATCTCAAGCACTACCGGCTCACGCTGGAGATGAAGTGCGAGGGGCTCGACGCCGAGCAGCTCGCCCGGCGCGCGGTGCCGCCGTCGACGCTGTCACTCCTAGGACTGGTGCGGCACCTTGCCCACGTCGAGCAGAGCTGGTTCCAGCGGATCCTGCAGGACCAGCCGGACCTGCCCAAGCTGTTCGGCAAGTCGCCGGAGAATCCGGACGCTGACTTCGACGACGCCGTCGGCGACCCTGCGGTGGTCGAGGACGCCTGGGAGAACTGGCGGCGCGAGGTCAGGGCAGCCGACGACTGGCTGGCCGCGCTGCCCGAGGACGAGCTGGGCCGGACCGTGCGGCGCGGCGACGACGAGATCCCGGTCCGTGACGTCCTGGTGCACATGGTCGAGGAGTACGCGCGCCACGTGGGCCACGCCGACCTGCTGCGCGAGTGCATAGACGGCCGAGTGGGCCAATGACCCACCCCGCCGAGGTAGTCATCTGGCGAGGTAGTCAGCCGAGTGGAGCTGGCTGACTACCTCGCCAAGTGACTACCTCGGCGTCAGACGACCGCGTTCTCCTCCGCGCGGTCCTGCTGCTCCTGCTGCTCGGCGTCCACGCGGGAGGCGCGCATGCGGGACCAGACGACGGCGCCGAACGCCACGGCCGCCGCCAGGAGGGCGATGCCGATCCGGAGCGTGTGGTTGGCGTCCGCGGGCACGCTCATCGCCACCACTGCCGGCGCGATCAGCAGCGCGACCAGGTTCATCACCTTGATCAGCGGGTTGATCGCCGGGCCGGCGGTGTCCTTGAACGGGTCGCCCACGGTGTCACCGATGACGGTCGCCGCGTGCGCGTCGGAGCCCTTGCCGCCGTACTTGCCGTCCTCGACGATCTTCTTCGCGTTGTCCCAGGCACCACCCGAGTTGGCCAGGAAGATCGCCATGAGCACCCCGGACCCGATCGCACCGGCGAGGAAGCCGGCCAGCGGCCCGACGCCGAGGCCGAAGCCGACGGCGATGGGAGCGAACGCCGCCAGCAGACCCGGGGTGATGAGCTCGCGCAGCGAGTCGCGGGTGCAGATGTCGACGACCTTGGCGTAGTCGGGGCGCTCCTCGTACGTCATGATGCCCGGGTGGTCGCGGAACTGGCGGCGCACCTCGAACACGATGGCGCCGGCGGCGCGCGTCACGGCGTCGATCGCGAGCCCGGAGAACAGGAACACGGTGGCCCCGCCCAGGATCACGCCCACGAGGGTGACCGGCGAGATGATCTCGTAGCTGAGCATGGAGGTCACCAGGCCCGTGCCGACGTTGTTGACCTGCGCGAGCGCGTTCGACACGGCGTCGGCGTAGGAGCCGAACAGCGCGGTGGCGGCGAGCACCGCCGTCGCGATCGCGATGCCCTTGGTGATCGCCTTGGTCGTGTTGCCGACGGCGTCCAGGTCGGTGAGGATCTGCGCGCCCTCCTCGTCGACGTCGCCCGACATCTCGGCGATGCCCTGTGCGTTGTCGCTCACGGGACCGAACGTGTCCATGGCCACGATGACGCCGACAGTGGTGAGCAGACCGCAGCCCGCGAGCGCGACGAGGAACAGCGCGAGCGGCACGGAACCGCCCGCGAGCAGGAACACGCCGCAGATCGCGGCGGCGATGATGCCCGCCGTGTACACCGCGGACTCGAAGCCCACGCCGATACCGGAGAGGACGACGGTCGCCGCGCCCGTCCGGGAGGTCGCCGCCACGTGCAGCGTCGGCTTCTTGTCGGTGCCGGTGAAGTACCCGGTCACCCACAGGATGACGCCTGCCAGGACCACGCCGATGAGCACGGCGAGCGCCGAGACGACCCGCGGGTCGGCGGTGACGCCCGAGAGGTCGGCGGTACCCGGTACCTGGTCGAAGGAGGACGGCAGGTAGGCGAAGGCGGCGAGCCCGGCCAGTGCGGCGCCGACGACGGCGGAGACGTAGAACCCGCGGTTGATCGCGGCGAGGCCGCTCTCCGACCCGCGGATCCGGGTGATGAACACGCCCAGCAGTGCGACGAACGCACCGATCGCGGTGACGATCAGCGGGAACACGAGGCCCTGCTCACCCATGGCGGCCTTGCCGAGGATGAGAGCCGCCACGAGGGTCACGGCGTAGGACTCGAAGAGGTCTGCGGCCATGCCCGCGCAGTCGCCGACGTTGTCGCCCACGTTGTCCGCGATGGTGGCGGCGTTGCGGGGGTCGTCCTCGGGGATGCCCTGCTCGACCTTGCCCACCAGGTCGGCGCCGACGTCGGCCGCCTTGGTGAAGATGCCGCCGCCCACGCGCATGAACATGGCGAGCAGCGCGGCGCCGAAGCCGAAGCCCTCGAGCACGGCAGGCGCGTCGACGTCGTACACGAGCACGACGAGCGCGGCGCCCAGCAGGCCGAGACCCACCACGGACATGCCGACGACGCCACCGGTGCGGAAGGCGATCCGGGCGCCCTCGGCGCGGCCACCGGGGCGGGTCGCGGCCGCGGCCACGCGGACGTTCGCCCGCACCGCCAGCCACATGCCCAGGTAGCCGATCGCCGCGGAGAACCCGGCGCCGAAGACGAACGCGATGGAGCGCCCGACCCGCACGCCGCTGTCGCCCGGCAGCAGGAAGAGCAGCCCGAACACCACCGCGGCGAACAGCACGAGGGTGCGGAACTGCCGTTTCAGGTAGGCGGAGGCTCCCTCTTGCACCGCCTGGCCGATGTCCTGCATCTTCGCGGTCCCATCAGGTGCGGCGAGCACCTGGCGGCGCAGCACGAAGGCACACCCGAGTGCCAGGACCGCGATGAGAGCGATCACCGCCACCGTGGTGTAGCTCCCCGCGCCGAAAACAATGCCGTCTTCGAGCCCCATTCGTCCTCCTCGACGAGCTCCGGGGAGGTCCCCCAGAAAAGTGTGTTGCCCTGCACGGGGTTGACCCGTACAAGGCCTCTGCGTCCCACCGGCAACGTCGATGGCGGGAAGAGACCAGAGTCTACCCACATGTGACGCCAGTCACTATGTCGAAGCGCAGGACGTTCGCACCCGCACCGGGACGTCTCTACCGGGGCCCCGCTCCCGTGGTGAGCTCGCGGATCTCCTGGAGCAGCCGAGCGGCGTCGGTGAGGTCCGGGAGCACCACGTCGGCGCCCGCCGCGACGAGCCGGTCCGCCGACGTCGTGCCCGAGGCGACGGCGATCACCCGCGCCCCACCCTCGAGCCCTGTCCGCACGTCCTCGAGCGAGTCCCCGACGATCACCGTGTTGCCGACGTCGAAGGCGCTGCCGTAGCGCTCGCCCGCCCGGCGCTGGGCGATGGCCACGAGGGCCGGCCGGTGCGCGTCGTCGGACGAGAAGCCGCCCACCGTGGCGTCCACGTACCGCTCCATGCCGAACACCTGCAGCTTGACCAGGGCGTTCGCCCGGAGGTTCCCCGTCAGGACCGTCGAGACCAGGCCGGGCTCCGCCGCGACGGCCTTGAGCGCCTGCATGGCCCCGGGCAGGACGGAGCCGACGGTCCGCACGTCCTCGGTGTGCGCCGCGAATCGCACGGGCACCACCTCGAGCATGCGCGGCAGCAGCGCGTCCGCCTCGTCCCCGCTGACCCCGTTGTCCTCCAGGAGAACGCGGATCGCCAGCGGCATGGTCACTCCGGTGCCCTTGGCCGGGAGGCGTTCGGCGGGTCGTCCCACGACTTCGGCGAACGCCTCCCGGTATGCCGTCCGGTCCACCTCCCCGACGTACACGAGCGTGCGATCGATGTCCCAGAGCACCAGGGCCCTGGCATCACCGCGGGAGGTGACCGGCGCGGTCACGACGCGAGTGCCGCGATCCGCTCGGTCAGCACGCGGGCGCCGACCCCGGACCGCCTCGACGACCCGCCACGCCGGAGGTCCGCCGACAGGTCGCGCAGGTGCTCCCGCAGCCGCGCCGACTGCACGGTCTCCGCGATGCTCACCGCCTCGTCGCCCGTCGCGCAGGCCGCGTCGAGGTCACCCGCCCTGGCGTGCGCCTGGGCCGCCCGGCTCAGGAACAGCCCGTGCGTGCGGCGCTCGCCGGCGCGGTCGGCCTGGATCGCGTGGCCGAAGCTCTCCACGGCGAGTGCCGTGTTGCCGAGTGCGAGGTGCGCCGACCCGGACTGCCCGTGGATCTCGCCCTCGTTCATCCAGTACAACCAGTGGGGGTCGTCCTCGCCGCGGCCGCGGGCACACAGCTCCGAGGCCTCACCGAGAGCCCGGCGCGCCGCCTCGCCCTCGCCCGCGGCGGCATGGCCGCGCGCCTGCCGGGTCAGCAGCGTCGCCGACAGGTGGGGCGCGTCGAGGCGGGCGATCCGACGTCGGCCCGCCTCGGCGGCACGGACCGCGTCCCGCGGGTCGCCGCTGGAGTAGCCGTGGATCGCGAGGTAGGACAGCGCACCCGCGCCGAGCCGGTCGTCGGCGGCCGCGTGCGCGGCCCGCAGACCGGCGAGCATGTAGGCGCGCGCCGCGTCAGGGCGCCCCGCGTCGAACGCGAACCAGCCCGCCTGCGTGGCGGTGTCCGCGGCGACGGCGGCGAGCCGCCGGCCCGTGACCTCGTCGTACGTGCTGCGCTCCAGGATGCGGACGACCAGGGCCAGGTGCGCGCGGGCCAGGTCGGCCACCGACCCGCTGCCCGAGCCCTTGTCCATGACCCGCAGCTCGTCCAGCGTGCCCTGCAGGTGCCCGCACAGCTCGTGCGACACCCGGGTGCCGGCCGTCGCGCGACGCAGCGGCTCGGCCTGCTCGGCGTCCCAGCGCTGGATCATCGAGTTCAGCGCGATGCCGGACGCCGGGCGCGGGGAGTCGGTCCCCGCCGCCTCCACCATCGCCGTGGCCGACACGGGACCGTTGGCGTCCGTCGGCAGCCAGTCCGCCGTGTTGTCGGCGACGTGCGCCAGGCGGAGCGCGGTGAGCATGCGGTCCGCTGTCCAGGGCAGCGTCGGGTCCGGCGCCGTGGGCGTCACCGGCTCCGGCGCCGTCTGGCCGGACGCGGCGGTGCGTGCGGGAGCGGCGGCGTCGGGCAGCGGGCTGATCCCCGGGAGCGGGAGCCGGACCAGGTCAGGTGGTGTGCCCAGGCCCGTGAGGAACTGGACCACCCGCGAGACGTCGGTGAGGCGGCGGTCGCCGCACTCGAGCATCGACAGGTAGGACTGGCTCAGCCCGGTCAGGGCCGCCACATCCTCCTGGCGCAGCGGGACGAGCTGCCGCACCATGCGGCTGACCTGGCCGAAGTCCCAGTCCGCGAGGGCTGACCGGACGGCTTCGTCCTGCCAGACCCGCGTCGGCACGCTGGGCAGTGAGACCACGGGCACTGACTCGGTGCGCCGGCACGCGGCACAGCGAGCTTCGGAGTTGTAGCGGCTGAGTACACAACCGCATCGGGCGCAAGTGCGAACGGTGGCACGAGGCAACGGGGGCTCCTGAGGGTCCGGCATTTCTCTTTTGCCGAGTTCACGGCTCGGATGACCACAGTGGTATCACCCCCCTGAGGTCCATGCATCCGGACGGTACTAGGTATTTTCTTCCAGATCAGCGGCCACCTGAGAGCGTACGTTTTCGCAGGTCAGCCGTGGTCTTTATTGGACAAACGTCCAACTAGTGCCCGAATTACGTCAATTGTAGACCGGGACAGAACCAACGAAACATGCATAAGCCCAGGTCACTCCGATTAACCACGCTAGGGGCCCGTTCCGGGAGGATTCGGCGTTTCACCGGGCGAAAACGGACTCCATGGCACGCGCCAGGTACCAGGGATCGACGACGGCGGTGAGCTCGCGTGCCGAGTGCATCGACAAAATTGGTACCCCGACGTCCACAGTGCGGATGCCCAGACGCGTCGCGGAGATCGGTCCGATCGTCGATCCGCACGGCATCACGTTGTTCGAGACGAACTCCTGGGTGGGCACCCCGGCCGTCGCGCACGCCACGCTCCACGCCGCCGCACCATGCGCGTCCGTGGCGTAACGCTGGTTCGCGTTGATCTTGAGGATCGGGCCGCCGCCCGCCACCGGGCGGTTGGCCGGGTCGTGCCGCTCGGTGTAGTTCGGGTGCACCGCGTGCCCGACGTCGGACGACACGTGGAGCGACGCCGCGAACGCCCGCGCGCGCTCGTCCACCGTGGCGCCCAGGGCCGACGAGATGCGGGTCAGCACCTCTTCGAGGAACGGTCCCGCCGCGCCCGAGCGGGACGCGCTGCCGATCTCCTCGTGGTCGAACCCGGCGAACACCTGGATCGAGCCGGCCCCGCCGGCCCGCAGCAGCGCCGTCAGCCCCGCGTGCGTGGAGAGCAGGTTGTCCAGCCGCGCCGAGGCGAAGAGCGCCTGCCCGGCGCCGAAGGCTCGGGCCGGCTGCGTGTCGGCCAGCACGACGTCGTACCCGCCGATGGCCGCCGGATCGACGCCGGCGTCCGCCGCGAGCGCCGCGAGGACGTCGGCGCTCTCCGCGTCCCCGAGCCCCCAGACGGGCTGGGTGTGGCGCTGTTTGTCCAGGGTGAGGCCGTTGTCGTTGACGCCGCGGTCCAGGTGGATGGCGAGCTGTGGGATGCGCAGCATCGGGCCGGTGCGCACGAGGTGCTCGGTGCCGTCGTGGGTGACGATCCGCCCGGCCAGCTCGAGCTCGCGGTCGAGCCAGGAGTTGAGCAGGGGGCCGCCGTACACCTCGACGCCGGCCTGCCACCAGCCGCCGGCGCCGTGCGTCGTCGGCTTGGGCTTGAGCTTGAAGCCCGTGGAGTCCGTGTGGGCGCCGACGATGGTGAACGCGGTGGTGGGACCGGCGGCGTCCGGCAGGGTGAAGGCGATGACCGAGCCGTCCCGGACCACCACGTGGCGCCCGCCCAGGGCCACCGCCCAGGCGGTGTCCTCCGCGAGGCGGGTGAAGCCCGCCGCCTCCGCGCGCCGGGCCACCTCCTCGGCCGCGTGGTAGGACGACGGCGACGCCGCCACGAAGGCGCCGAGGTCCGCGACGTGCTCGCGGGCGGCGGCGGGGACGACGACGGCAGTGGGCTGGGCGGGGTTGTCAGTGCTCACCGGGCCATTATGTCCGGCCCGCACAGGGGGCCGTCGGACGCTCAGGTCACGCGGGTGACCTGAGCGTCCGACAGGTGCGGGGTCAGTCCCCGACGGAGTAGGACAGCCAGTCGCCGGCCATGTTCATCCCGACCCGCACGCCCTGGTAGCCGCCCGCCCTCTGGGCGTCCGCCTCCTCGGCGGTGAGCAGGCCCGCAGCCACGACCTCGGCCCAGGCCTCGTTCGAGTCACGGAACTCGTCGGCAGCCACCCGGGGCCAGACGACGGTCGCATCAGCGCTGCCCTCGTCCACGATCACCGCCCGGGTGTCGGTCAGGACGGCGGCGAGCTCCCGGTAGCGTCCCGCGTCGGGTTCAGGCAGGGCGAAGACCTGCTCCGGGGTCCCGCCGCCGTCCAGGCTCTCGGTCCTCGACTCCTTCACCAGGGCGACCAACGCCTCGATGTCGCAGTCCATCGCCGCGATCACGATGGACCCGGCAGTCGCCGAGGTGCTCCCGGTCACCGAGTTCCCCGGTACGTACTTCGGTTCGAACCCGGTCGACGAACACTCCGGCCCGCCGTCTCCGCCGATGGGCGTCGCCGGCTCGAGGGACACCCAGAGCCGCGTGACGCCGTCGGGCACGCTCGGCAGCCGGATATCGATGACCTCGCCGCCACCGTCGAGCCCGGTAAGGTCCGCCCCCGCCTCGTTCCCGTCGCAGGAGATCTGGGTGGTCCCGACCACCTTGGCGGTGGAGGGCTGCACGAGCTCGATCGGGAGCACGGCCTCCGGGTCCGGACCCTCGCACTGTCCGATGACTCGCATCGGGGTGTCCGAGGAGTAGCCGCGCTGTGTCATCTCCGCCGTCACCCAGTCCGTGGTGCGGTCCAGCTCGAAGCGCGAGACCTGACCCTCGGCCGGCTCCGGGAACGCGATGGTCGAGTCCCCGGGCGCCGCACCCGGGCTGTGCGCGCCGTCGGCGTCGACCCGGACCGGGACCGGCTCGCTCACTGCCGTCGCCCGTGTGCCCAAGGCGACCTCCGGGAAGGCGACGACCCGTACCTCGTAGTCTCCCTCGGGCAGTGTCGCTTCGTAGACCGGATCGAGATCGGTGGATGTCGGCGAGCACGTCGACGCGGAGGCGCCCGCGGCCGCGACGGCACCCGGGCCGCCGCCAAGGAGCGGCTCGGACTGCTCGCCCGGTGTCTCGAAGACGTTCGGGCCCAGGTCCAGCACCACACCGTCGCGGCTCCACACCAGGACGGGCGCGACATCGAGCGAACCTTGGCCCTTCTCGAGCGTCGACGCCATGCCCCACGACGTCGCTGCAGGGTCCTCGAGGTCCGCCGTCCGCCCGTAGATGTCGCCCGACGACGTCACCGACCAACCCGGCGCCGTCGTCTCCAGGTCGGTCACCGGCATGCCGCACGTCAGGTCGCTCCAGTCGAGCCATGGCGGCTGATAGCCGTCCTGGAGCCGGAAGTCCGACGCGGGCGACGACTCCCCAGGCAGCAGCTCGGATGGCTGCGACGGCGCGAGCTGCCCCGCCCCGAGCACCAGCGCACCGGCCAGGGCGAGCGCGCCACCGCCAAGCCCGCCGAGCTTCGCCGTCCGACGCCGCCGCACCCGCCTGCTCATCGCCGTCATGGCCGCGGCGGGCCCGGTCGGCGACGCGGGGTCCACGCCGTCGGCCATCGCACCGAAGGTCTGCTTCAGGAGGCCGGCCTCCGCCGGGTCCGACCAGCCGTGGTCCTGGTCCCGGCCCTCGTTCTGCTGGTTCATCGCCGTGCTCCCTCTGTCGTGGCCGATCCGGCCGGTCCTGTCGTGGCCGATCCGGCCGGATCCAGCACGTCCCGCAGGACGTGCAGCGCGTCATGGAGATGGCGCTTGACGGTGCCCGGAGCGTTCCCGAGCGTCTCCGCCACCTGGTCGATGGTCATGTCCTCGAAGTAGCGCAGCACCACGCACGCGCGCTGCCGCGGCGAGAGACGGGAGAGCGCCTGCACCACGTCCGCGCGGGCGGTGACGCCCGAGTCGGGGAACCGCACGTGGTCGTCCGTGGCGATCCTGGGCTCGATGTCCGCCCACCTCTTGCGGCGGCGCCAGCCGTCCAGGTACAGGTTCAGCACCATGCGGCGCACGTATGCCTCGGCGTACTCCACGGCCCGCCGCTCGGGGGGACCCCCCGGACGGTCTCGCGGTCCGTCCAACGGCACGGTGCGCATGCCCGACGCCGCGGCGCCGCGTCGACCACCCGGCCGCACCAGGCGGGAGCAGTACTTGACCAACGCCTCCTGCACCAGGTCCTCGGCCTGCCGGACATCGCCGCACAACGCGTACGCGTACCCGACGAGCACGCCGCCACGCTCTGCGGCAAGCAACTCCAGGTCTTCGTGCCAGCCCATTGCCGGCTCCTTCCTGCTGTCCTGACCGTATCGACGAACCAACGGGCCGCCAGGTTGGGGCAGATCGCCATCGGGTTCCGAACCCCCCGCCCGAGCTGACGGAGCTTCGCCCATGAGCCGGCCAGGTGACGCCGACGCTGACTGTCGTTCAGCAGGCGTCGGACAGCCGTTGTCGGATGAGTTGTGGCTCTTCCAAGCCTGCTGAACACCGGTCAGCGCACGGGAGCGGAGGGCCGGAATTGCTGCGGGCGGTCGCAGCGCATTGCCGGCGCGCTTCTGGTGTGGGGGGCAGGCGGGTCAGGATGGGGCATGGTGCCTGGGCATGCAGCGAACGACGTCGGCCGGTCGCCCGTGCCGGCGTACCCCCGCCGGTTCCGCTCCGCCGAGGCGCGCGGGGCACGGATCGGCCGGCCGCTGCGCCTGTTCGGGCGTGCGGGCGACGTGGACGAGGCGCTCCTGGACCGGATCGGCCGCGCGTTCTTCGAGGAGGACGCCGCCGGGGCGGCGCTCGCTGCCGCGATGCGGCTACCTGCGGGGACGCCGGGGCGGGTGACCCACGCACAGCTCCGGGCGGCGCTGGCGGGTCCGGCTGCGGGTGCGGGGGACCTGAGGGGTGCCGAAGACCCGAGGGGCGCCGGGGATCTGAGGGGTGCCGGTGATCTGAGGGGCGCCGGTGACCGTGAGATCGGACCGTCGCTCAGCCCGGACGCCGAGATCGGTCCCTTGCACCGTCGCACCACCGAGATCGGTCCCTTGCTTCGAGATCGGTCATTCAACCGACCGATCTCGAAGCAAGGGACCGAACTCAGTACGAGACGTGTGCACAGGACCGAACCCGGCACCGACCTGCCCGAGGCGCTGCGCCGGTTCCTCGACGAGGTCACCAGCGTGCCCGACTGGGTGGACTGGGACCTGGTCGAGGAGGGTGCCGCGGTGCAGCGGAGGCTCGGACAGAACGCGGGCGACGTGCTGCTCCAGCTCTCGCTCGTCGGCGGGTACCGGTTCGGCGGGCCGACGGACCTGCTCGCGGCGACCGGCGCCCTGACCGGCGGGACACTGCGTCGCCTCGCGGAGACCCAGGAGTGGACGGTCGGGCTGTCCGAGCCGGGGGCGCTCCGGCCCTTCGCCTCCGCGTGGCGGGCCACCGCGCACGTGCGGGCGATGCATGCGCTGGTCAGCGCGTCGTTCGCCGACCCGGCCACCGGCAGGGGCGGGCGAGGCGCCGAGCCGTGGGACACCGCGCGCTGGGGCCTGCCGATCAACCAGGCGGACCAGGCGGCGACGCTCGGGCTGTTCGACGGCACCCTGATCCTCGGGTGCCGAGCGCTCGGGGTGCGCATCCCGCCGTCGGACAGCCAGGCCCTGATGCACCTGTGGAAGTGGGTGGGGCACCTGCTGGGGGTGCACCCGGACTTCCTCGTCGACGACGAGTGGGAGCGGCACCGCATCAGCTACCACGTGCTGCTCGCGCAGGCAGGGATCTCGGACGCCGGGCCACGCCTCGCCCGGGCGGTGGTCGCCGCGCAGGCCGACCGGACCTACCCCGGCCCGTCCTGGTGGCAGCCGTTCCGGGCGTGGTTCGAACGCGAGCGCCTGCTGTCGATGCTGACGGCGTTCCTCGGGGTGCGCAGCATGCGCGAGCTCGGCCTGCCGCTGCGCCCGCCGTGGGCGCACGCCTACCTGCTGCCGCTCAACATCTGGCGGTACCACCTGCGCGGACGCTCCCGGCAGGGCCGGGAGCGTCTTGAGCGGTGGGGCCGACGCCGGAGCGCCGCGATCCTGGCGAGCTACCTGTCGGACGCTCAGGTCACCGAGGTGGCCTGAGCGTCCGACAGGTCAGGGAGAGGCGGGCGAGTAGTACCGCCAGGTGCCTGCCCGGTCGATGGCGAGCGTCATCCCCGTGTAACCGAACGTCTCGTCGGCTCGCTGTGCCTCGGCCTCCGCCTGCGTGAGCAGGCCCGACTCCACGACCTCGGCCCACGCCTCGTCCGAGTCGCGGAACTCCTCGGTCGCGACCCGCGGCCACGTGATCGTCTCGTTCCCGGGGTCCCCGCCGTCGGCGGCGCCGGTGGTACCCACGAGCAGGCGGACGATCGTCTCGTACGGCAACGCGTCGTTCTCGGGAAGGCCGAAGACCTGCTCCGGGGTCTCGACGCTGAACATGAGCTCCGTGCCGTCGTCCGTCGCGAGCTGGATCAGCCGTTCGGAATCACAGGCCCGCGCGGCATCCACGATGGCCTGTGCGGCCGCCCCGGCTGCCTCGGTCGGCGCGTTCGCGGGGTCGTACTCCATGTCGAGGCTTCTCGCGGAGCACTCGCCCGCGACGTCACCGCGGGCGCTGTCGCCCGGGGCGAGGACCGCCCAGAAGCGTGCGACACCGTCGGGAACGTCCGTCAGGCGGATGTCCACCGCCTCCTCGCCACCGCCGACCACGGGCTCCGACTGGAATGGGGAACCGTCGCACGGCACCTCGCCGGACCGGAGGTCCTCTCCGGAGCTCGTTGCCAGCTCGTAGCGCACCGTGTCCGTCGGGTCGGAGCTCTCGCACTCCGCGGTGACCGACGGCGTGCCGGTCGTCACGTACCCGCGCTGCGTCAGCTCCGCGGTGACCCGGTCCGTGCTCCGGTCGAGCACGAACCGGGAGAGCTCGCCCTCGGCGGGCTCCGGCGGCTCGATCGTCGCGTCGTCGCCGCGCGTACCCGTCGCCGTGTGCGCGCCGTCGGCGTCGAGGCGGACCGAGACCGGTGCGCTCACCGCCGTCGCCCACTGGCCGGACGCGACCTGCGGGAAGGCGACCACGTGTACCTCGTAGTCGCCCTCGGGCAGCGGCGTCTGGAAGATCTGTCCGGCGTCGCCGTCGGTCGGCGCGCACGTCGTGAACGCACCCCCCTGCGCCTCGCTGACGTCACCGGTCTCGGAGCTGAGCAGCGGCGCGCTCTGGACGGACCCCTCGAAGACGTTCGGTCCCAGGTCCACCACCACACCGTCCTGGCTCCACACCAGCACCGGGGAAGCGTCGAGCGTTCCTTCG
This sequence comes from Promicromonospora iranensis, assembly GCF_028994805.1. Taxonomy (GTDB): domain Bacteria; phylum Actinomycetota; class Actinomycetes; order Actinomycetales; family Cellulomonadaceae; genus Promicromonospora; species Promicromonospora iranensis. Next base: position 242,062 of record NZ_JAJQQP010000001.1, read on the forward strand.
CTACCCGAGACGAGCGCTGACATACCCCAGCTCGTCGAGGGGGTGCCGTCCAGGTCGAAGGTCCGCGCGTAGATGTCACCGGCCGACGCCGCCGACCACCCGGTCGCCGTCGTCTCCAGGTCCGCGACGGCCATGCCGCACTCCAGCCCGGCCTCCAGGTCCCGGATCCAGGAGGGCTGGTACCTGTCCTGGATGACACTGGTCGCCGGCGGCCCCGTCGGGCCTGGCTCCGGCGTCTGCGTCGCGGCCCCGCTCGGAGAAGAGGAGGCGGACGCACTCTCGGACTGCCCCGGCAGCACCGGCTCGCGGTCCAGCAGCGGAGTCTGGGTAGCGCCGAAGGCCAGCACGCCCACCAGGGCGAGGCTCGCGCCGGTGAGACCGCCGATCTTGGCGACACGGCGGCGCCGCACGCGGTCACGCACCACTCCGAATGAGACGTGCAGGTCGTCCACCTCCCCGCCGGGCATCGTGTCGGCGGCGCCGCGGAGCGCGCCGCTCAGGAAGTCGTTGTCGTCGTGTCCGCTGTCGTTCCGGTCGGTGTTCATCGGGCGGCCCTCCCTTCGGCAGGTCGGAAGTCGTCGGGGCGCAGGAACTCCTGCATGTTCTTGGTGGCATCCGACAGGTAGCGCTTGACCGTTCCCTGGGCGGTGCCCAGGGCGTCCGCAATCTGCGGCACCGTCATGTCCTCGAAGTAGCGGAGCACCACGCAGGCCCGCTCGCGAGCGCCGAGCCGGGCGAGCGCCGCCATGACGTCGACCCGGGCCGAGGCGGCCTGGTCGGCGCCCCGGGTGCTGGGGTCGTCAGCCAGCAGGTGCTTGATCCCCGTCCAGCGCTGCCGCTTGCGGTAGCCGTCCAGGTAGATGGTCAGCACCGCACGCCGCACGTAGCCCTCGGCGTTCGTGAACGGTGAGTCGAGGTCGTGCGCCCGGCTGCCCTCGGCCACGCCCACCGCCCCGGAGACGGCGGGGCGGCCGCGGAGCCGCGAGTAGACCTTGACCAGCGCGTCCTGGACCAGGTCCTCGGCGAGCGCTCGGTCGCCCGAGAGCATGTAGGCATAGCGGACGAGCGCGCCGCCGCGCACTCGCATGAGCTCATCGAGCTCCTGCTCCCATCCCGCCATGACCACCTCCCGGGGGTGTGTGTGCTGTCATCGTCTCCACATCCACCATGACGCGCCGTGGGAGGGTTTCGTTGGTCAGGACGTCTCACAGGTCGGCGCACTCCGGAGGCGGTTCGCGGTACGCGCTGTTGCAACTTGGGTCATATCCCTCGTAGAAGGTCTCCCAGGTGTGCCCCTCCCCCATTCCGGGGTCCTGGATGCTCAGCTGCCATCCGCTGTACCTACCGGCAGCACGATCGGCGTCGGCCTGCGCCGAGCTGACGGCCCCGGCGTCGATCGCTTCCTGCCATGCGGTCTCGCTCTTGAGGAAGGTGGTCACCCGAGGCCACGTCCCGGAACCCCCGTCGTACGAGTTGACCGGTTGGGTCTCGGTCAGGAGCCGCGCGATCGTCGCGTAGGGCGTGCGGCCACCGGTCTCCGGGAGTGCGAACACCTCGTTGACCGATCGCACCTCCGTCTGGAACGTGGACGCCGTGTCGAAGACGTTGCCGGCCAGCTCCACGACCAGACGCTCGTCGCAGGTGGTGACCGCCTCGAGAAGTCGCGCAGCCGTGTCCCGCACCCCAGCCGGGGCTCCTGGCGCGACCAGCTCCCGCCCGGCGTACGCGGCCCCGCTGCAGTCGTCGGACGGCGGCGCGAACTCCGGCGGCGGTGCCACGCCGCTGTCCAGATCGACGGTGACCGGGTCGCTGACGAGCAGGCGCCGATCGTCGAGTTCCGGATCGTCGCCCGTGTGCGGGTCGGCGACGATCACCATCAGCTCGTACCGCCCGCCCGCGCGTTCGTTGTCGTAGTAGCTGCTGGGAACGTCCGCCGTACCCACCAAGGTGTCCGCGCGGCAGGTGGACGCGTTCCCGGTAGAGGCGAGCCCGGTCCAGGTGCCGTGCTCGACGAGCTCCGGAGGTGCCTCGTCGTTGGCCGCCTCCCGCCAGTAGTCCGGGAGATCGACGATCCGACCCTCGTGGGTCCAGACGATCAAGGGCCAGGTCATGTAGCCGGAACTCTCGTCGAACATGCCGTCCGGCACCTCGCCGGAGATCGTCACCGGCAGGCTCCAGAACGCGGTGGTCCCCTGCGGGTCGGGAACAAGGTCACCGGCGATCTCGACGTCCAACGTGCCCGTGTCCATCGCCTCCAGCTCCTCGACCGGCATACCGCAGTAGATCCCGACGTCCTCGTGCCAGCTGGCCGGCACGTACCCCGGCGTGTACTCGATCTTGTCCTCGGCGGGCAGCGGCTCCGACCGGATCCAGGGCTTGACCGAGAACGCGCCCCACGCCAGCACCACCGCCAGCACCATCGACATGCCGGCCACGGCACCCACCTTCGCCGTCCGACGGCGACGCACGGCGCCCGCCACCGCGTCCAGCCGCTCGTCCAGGGCGGTGTCCACGTCCGGCGTCACGATCTCCGCGAGCGACACGCGCAGCAGCTCCATCGCGTCCGACAGGTACCGCTTGATGGTGCCCGGCCGGGTTCCGAGCGCGGTCGCGATCTGCGGCACCGTCATGTCCTCGAAGAAGCGCAGCACCACCGCCTCGCGCTGGCGGGTGGAGAGCTGGGCGAGCGCCACGCCGACGTCGACCCGCGCGGTGGCCACGCGGTCCGCACCGGGCGACAGCTCGTCGTCGGCCAGGAGGTGCTTGAGGCCGGACCAGTGGTTCTGCCGCCGGTAACCGTCCAGGTAGATCGTCAGGATCGCCCGCCGGACGTACCCTTCGGCATTGGTCACCTGCGGCTGGTCCAGGTCCACGACGTGCTGCCCGCCGTCGGCGCTGCCGTGCGGACGCCGCAGGCGCGAGAACACCTTCACCAGGGCGTCCTGCACCAGGTCCTCCGCCCGTGCCCGGTCCCGGCACAACGAGTACGCGTACCCGACGAGCGCCCCGCCACGGCTTGTCGCGAGCTCCGTGAGCTCGGCCTCCCACTGCGCCATCGAAGCGCCTCCTCTCCCCTGCTCATGCTCCCTGACGGACAGGAGGAGGAAAACGATGCGTTCGATCGCGAGAAAGTTCTACTTCACCCACAGTGACGCGTCGGGGTCCTGAGCCCGCGGAACGATGGCCCCGGGCGGAGAAAGTAGGAACTGCTGGTCAGCCGCCGACCAGTCAGTCCTCGACGACGTGCTCCGCACGGGATATCGGACGCATGGGCCGCCGATGAGTTCCGTGCTCTCGGTCCACCCGGCATGAGCCGGTTCCGTGTCGAGACACGCCCCGAGACGCCCACCGTCGGCATCACCGAGACCGTCACCATGACGGGGTTCGCAAAGATAGCCGACCGCATCCCGGAGATCGTCGCCTGGCTGGCCGAGCGCGACACGCAGGCTTCCCCGTGCCCGACGACGCCGCGCTCACCCCGTCCGGCGACGTCACCCTCGGCACCGTCCCCGCCGGGCGGTACGTGACGACCGTCCACCACGGGCACCCCGGACGAGCTGATCGACGTGACCGACGCGCTGTTGCGGTGGGCGGCCGCGGAAGGCCTCACCTTCGACCGCCACGACACCGACGCCGGCGACGCGTGGGCCGGCCGGTTCGAGTTCTACCTCACGGACTGACCCGTCGAGGGCTGCAGACCTCTTCGAGGCCTAGGTTTCTCCGCTCTGAATCGGTTCAGAGCGGAGAAACTTAGACCTCGGAGGAGGAGGTCAGGCCAGCTCGATGCGGTAGCCCCGCTTCACGACCGTGCGGATCAGGTCGCGGCGTCCCGCCGCCTCGCGCAGCCTGGCGATGGCGACCTCGGCGGCGTGCGTGTCCTGCGAGTCACCCGGCAGCGCGGCGAGCACCTGCTCGCGCGGCACGACGTCACCCTCGGCCGCGGCGAGCAGCCGCAGCACCGCGACGCCCGTCGGCGACAGGGGCAGCACCTTCCCGTCCAGCACCGCCACGCGTGCCCGGATCACCAGCGACCCGGCGACGGTGCTCAGCGCCACGGAGTCGATGTGCTCGTAGTGGCCCACCAGCGCGCGGACGAGCGCCCCGAGCCGGCCGCGCTCGGGCTGCAGGGGCACGATCCCCCGGCTCTCCAGCGGCTTCGCCGTCACGGGTCCGACAGCGGCCGCGACCGTCCCGCCCTCGACGAACCGGGCTCGGACACGGTCGAGCAGCCGCTCCTCCTCGACGGTCCGCAGCCAGGCCTCGGCGCCGGGGGCGGAGGTGAACACGACGGCATCGATCTCGCCGTCCGCCAGCGCGTGCACCGAGGCGCGCACCGCTGCCGGGTCGGGCGCCGGTCCCCAGCGGTAGACGACGAGGCTGGCGACCTGGGCGCCCGCCTTCTCGAAGACCTCGTCCAGACCGTCGGCGCCCGCGCCGTGGTGCTGGATGGCGATGCGCAACCCCTGCACACCCTCGCTGAGCAGCACCTCCGCCACCTCGGCGGACGTCTCGGACTCGGCGACCCAGTCGGCCTGCAGGCCAGCGGCCTGGATCGCGCCGCGGGCCTTCGGGCCGCGCGCCACGATCCGGGTCTTGCGCAGCAGGTCGAGGAGCGGCTCCGCGAGGCCGTGCGCGTCAGCCGCCTCGATCCAGGCGCGGAAGCCGATCCCGGTGGTGACCACGACGACGTCGGGCGGGGCGGAGAAGATCGCGCGCGTCGCGGCGATCAGGGTCTCGTCGTCGACGTGCGGGATCATGCTCAGTGCGGGCGCGTGCCGGATGGTCGCGCCGCGCCGTTCCAGCGCCGCCGCGAGCTCGGCGGCCCGGCGCTCTGCGGTGACGAGAACCGTCGCCCCGGCCATGACCTGGCCCAGAGTCGGGTGGGTCGCCTGGGCGTGCGCAGGCGCTGCGACATCAGACACCGGCACCTGCCAGACGTCGCTCACTCGTACCCTCCACCGTTCCGACCAGGAGTCCTTCCGCTGCCACACGGCCGATCACGACGACCGCCGGTGACCGCACCCCGCGAACCGCTGCCACACCGGCTGCCTCGTCGAGACGCGCCCGGGTGACACGCTGCTCCGCGGTGGAACCGTTCTCCACGATCGCCACCGGGGTTGCGGGATCGGCGCCTGCGGCCAGGGACTGCGCCACGATCGCGCCGAGGGACCGCACCCCCATCAGTACGACAAGAGTAGCCGTGGCATCACGCACGCAGGCCACGGCGGCGGCGTCGAGCGGTTCGGGCCGGTCAGCCGCGCCGTCCGACCCCGCGGCGCAGTGACCGGAGACGACGTGGAAACCCGTGGTGACCCCACGGTGCGTGAGCGGGATACCGGCCAGGCCGGGCACGGCGACGGCAGACGTCACGCCGGGCACCACCTCCACCGGCACGCCTGCCGCCACGCACGCGATGACCTCCTCGCCGCCCCTGCCGAGCACGAACGGGTCGCCGCCCTTGAGCCGCACCACGTGCGCGCCGGTCAGGGCGTGCTCCACGAGCAGCTCGTTGATGCTCTCCTGCGGCACGGGGTGCCGGCCGGGCTCCTTGCCGACGTCGACCACGCGGACGTGCGGAGGCAGCTCGGCGAGGATCTCGACGGGACCCAGCCGGTCCGCGACCACGACGTCCGCCGACTGCAGCGCACGCCATGCCCGCACGGTCAGGAGGTCCACCGCCCCGGGCCCACCCCCGACGAGCGTCACCCGCCCCTTCGTCGAGGCGGCTGTCACGGGAGGCCCACGTGGACCACGCCGTCCCGGATCTCTACCGGGTAGGTCACCAGGTCCGCCGGCAGGTCCGCCTTCGGGGTCTTGTCCGCCGCGACCAGGCACTCGCCCGTGAGCAGGGAGAAGACCTGCTTGTAGACCGGGGCGGCCACCGTGGGCACGCCGGCCCGGGTACCGACGATCCCGCGCGACATCACGTGCGCCCCGGAGAACGGGTCGAGATTCTGCACGGCGTAGACCTGACCGCCGGGTGCCGGGTCGGCAGGGTCCTCCGCGAGGCGGAAGAGCGCGACCTGCACGTCACCGAAGAGCGCCGCCGCGCCGCGCTCGGGGAACAGGTCCGTGAGCAGGCAGGCTCGCTCCCAGCGGGCCGCGGCGGCGGACACCAGGGTCGTCCCGGCCGCCTGTGCTTCTGACACGTCGTCGGAGCTCATGCTCGGACCTCCAGCTTCGGGCCTGCGATGACGACGCCGGCCGCGCGCTCCTGCGCCGTGGCGGGACGGCGCTGGCCGCGCTCCTCCACGTAGGCGAGGGACGGGTCGGCGTCCTTGGGGGCGTTGACGAACGACGAGAACCGGCGCAGCTTCTCCGGGTCCTCGAGCACTGCCTTCCACTCGTCCTCGTAGTTCTCGACGTGGCGGGCCATGGCGGCGTCCAGGTCGGCACAGATGCCGAGCGAGTCCTCCATGATGACCTCGCGCACGCCTTCCAGGCCGCCGTCGACCTCCTCGATCCACGGCGCGGTGCGCTGGAGGCGGTCGGCCGTGCGCACGTAGTACATGAGGAAGCGGTCGATGGTCCGCAGGAGCTCCTCGGACGTCAGGTCCTCGGCGAGCAGCTTCGCGTGCCGCGGCGTCTGACCGCCGTTGCCGCCCACGTAGATGTTCCAGCCTTTGTCCGTGGCGATGACGCCCACGTCCTTGCCGCGCGCCTCGGCGCACTCGCGGGCGCAGCCGGAGACGCCCATCTTGAGCTTGTGCGGCGAGCGCAGGCCGCGGTAGCGCAGCTCGAGCTCGACGGCCATGCCCACGGAGTCCTGCACGCCGTAGCGGCACCACGTGGACCCGACGCACGACTTCACCGTGCGCAGCGACTTGCCGTACGCGTGCCCGGACTCGAAGCCGGCGTCGACCAGCCGCCGCCAGATGTCGGGCAGCTGCTCGACGCGCGCGCCGAACATGTCGATGCGCTGGCCGCCGGTGATCTTCGTGTACAGCCCGAAGTCCTTGGCGACCTGCCCGACGACGATCAGTCCCTCCGGCGTGACCTCACCGCCGGGCATCCGCGGCACCACCGAGTACGTGCCGTCCTTCTGCAGGTTGGCCAGCATGTGGTCGTTGGTGTCCTGCAGCGTGGACTGCTCGCCGGCCAGGATGTGGCCGTTGCCCAGCGACGCGAGGACCGAGGCGACCACGGGCTTGCAGATGTCGCAGCCACGGCTGCCGGTCGAGGTCCCGAACCGCGACACGATGTCGCTGAACGAGTGCAGGTCGGCGACCCGGACGGCGTCGAACAGCTGGGCGCGGGACATGTCGAAGTGCTCGCACAGCGCGGTGCTGACCTCGATGCCGGCGCGCTCCAGCTCGGTGTCGACGAGCTTCTTCACCAGCGGCAGGCAGGCGCCGCAGGTGGTGCCGGCGCGGGTGCAGGCCTTCACCCCCGGGACGTCGGTGCACTGGTGCTCGGTGACCGCGCCGCGGATCGCGCCGGCGGAGACGTTGTTGCACGAGCAGACGTTGGCCTCGTCCGGCAGCTCCAGGTTCGGGGCGCCGCCACCGCCCTCGGGAAGAAGGAAGGCGCTCGGGTCGTCACCGGGCAGCTCGGCGCCGAGCATCGGGCGCAGGCTGGCGTACGGTCCGGCGTCGCCCACGAAGACCCCACCCAGGAGGGTGCGGGCGTCGTCGGACAGGACGAGCTTCTTGTAGACGCCGGCCACCGGGTCGGCCCAGACGACCTCGACGGCGTCCTCGGTGCGGGCGTGCGCGTCACCGAACGACGCGACGTCGACGCCCGAGAGCTTGAGCTTGGTGGCGGTGTCGGCACCGGGGAACTCCGCCAGGCCGCCGAGCAGCCGGTCCACGACCACCTCGGCCATGGTGTTGCCGGGTGCGACGAGGCCGATGCAGCGACCCTCGATGCAGGCCACCTCCCCGACCGCCCAGATGTGCGGGTCCTCGGTACGGCAGGACAGGTCGACGACGGCGCCGCCGCGCTCACCGACCGGCAGGCCGGCAGCGCGGGCGAGCTCGTCGCGGGGTCGCACGCCGGTGGCCACCACGACCACGTCGACGTCGAGCCGCCCGCCGTCGGCGAAGTCCAGCCGGCCGACGTGGCCGGTGCGGCGGTGCGGCTTCATCTGGCTGGTCGCGGTCTCGGCGCGGACGCCGATGCCCTTGCCGTTGATGAGGCGCTTGAGCGCCTGGCCACCGCCGAGGTCGACCTGCACGCCCATGAGGTGGGTACCGAACTCGATGACCGTGGCCTGGGCGTCCAGTGCGGTGAGCGCGCCCGCGGCCTCCAGGCCGAGCAGGCCGCCGCCGATCACGGCGCCGCGCACCGGCTTGCCCTCGGGGTAGCTCTTGCGCTTCTGCTCCACCCAGCCGCGCAGCGCGGCGACGTCGTCGATGGTGCGGTACACGAAGACGCCCGGCAGGTCGTTGCCCGGGATGGGCGGCATCGCGGCGCTGGAGCCGGTGGCGAGCACCAGCTCGTCGTAGGCGTGGACATGGCCCAGCCGGTCGGTGACCGTCCTGGCCTCGCGGTCGATCGACTCGATCTTCCGGTCGGTGTGCAGGGTGACGTACGGGTCGGCCCAGAGAGCGGGGTCACCCAGGGCGATGCCCTCGGGGCCGTCCTCGAACCAGCGGGTCAGACCCACTCGGTCGTAGGGGGCGCGGGGCTCTTCCGCGAAGACGGTGACGTGGTAGCGACCGGCGTCGTCCCGGGCGCGCAGCGCCTCGACGAGCCGCTGCGCGACCATGCCACCGCCGATCACGACAACGTGCTGAGTATTGCCCGAGTTGACCATGTCTTGACCGTAGAGCGCTGGTTTTTCGCGCTGGTGCGTCGGTGGTTACCCGGGCCGAACATCTTCCTCACAGGGCCGGGAGGGGGCCGGTGAGCGGGACCGGGCTACGTGCGGATCAGGCTCTGCGCGAACTGGTCCAGCACTGCGAGGATCCCTGGATGCTGCCAGACCCGGTTGCGGCGCAGGCCGGTTCGCTCCTCCAACACCCCTGCGTCAGCCAGCTGGCCGAGCGCGTTCTGTGCGCTCTGCGCCCCCAGGCCGACCTGGGCGGACAGATAGCTCGCATTGAGCACCGGGTGGGAGAGCAGGTGTGGAAGCACCTTCCACGCCGATGCCTGAGGACGCAGGCCGGCCATACGGTCGCGAGACTGCTCGAGCTGTGCCGCGAGGTCGTCGATCAGTCGGGCCCCTGCGGACGCCGCGAACCGCGAAGCAGCAGAGAACTGCTCGACGATCGGCCGCGCATCCCCGTCACGGTAGGCCGTGAGCGCTTGGAAGTACCGATCGGTGTCCTTCAGCAGGCCCGCCGATACGGGCGCCGTCGTACTCGTCACCAGTCGCTTGGCACGGAGCATCGAGTGCACGAGCGCACGGCCTGTCCTGCCGTTGCCATCTGAGAAGGGGTGGATGTTCTCGAACTGGGCGTGCGCCACGGCAGCCTGAACGACGACGGGCAGATCGTCCCTGCGCACGAAGGCCATCAAGTCCTCCATCGCCTCCGGTACGAGCGCTGCCTGCGGCGCGACGTGGGACGCTCCGCGAGGGGTCACGGAACTCGTCCCGATCCACACCAGCTGATCGCGCCACTGGCCGGCGTGCTCCTCCCGACCTCGCTGGCCCGACAGCAGCGCTCGGTGCATCTCGAGCACGGCGGCCGTATCCAGGTTGTCCGCCAGGTCGAGCGCGGCCTCCATGGCACGCACGTTCGCGACCACGGTCCGCGCGTTGTCCGACGTCGACTGGTCGATCTCCGCGAGCGCGAGCTGTCGTGCACCAACTGTCAGGTCCTCGATCTGCGACGACGACGTGGACTCGGTCCGCAGCAGGATGGAGCTCATCGGCCCGAGCGACGGGCTCGACTCCCCGAGTACGGCGCGGGCGTAGTCGTCGAACCTGCTCAGGGCAGCGGCCGCCTCTTCCGTATCAGCGGCGAGGTCGGCTGCGACGTCCGGAGCCCACCCCACGATCTGCGGCGGAACCGTCGAGCGGTACGGTCCTGAGGCCGCGGCCATCCGTGCACGGCTGGTCATGCCGTCAGGCTCGGCCATCCAGTACTCGGCCTCGTGCCGGAACGCAGGAACTTGGAGCATGAGTCCCACGCTAATCCAAGTTTCGGCGAAACTTGGATTAACGGGCATTGTCTGTTCCAAGTTTCGCGCCGCTACGGTGACCACATGGACATCCGGACCGTGCCCAACCCGCTGGTCCGCGCGGGCGGCCGCTGGCTGCACCGGGTCAACCAGCGGCACCCGTGGAGCCACAACGACCACTTCCACGGCTGGATCCTGCGGCGGCTCCCGGCCCGACGACGACGGGCGCTCGACGTCGGCTGCGGCGCCGGCCTCCTGCTGAGTCGCCTACGAAGCCGCTTCGACGACGTGTTGGGCGTGGACGCCGATGCCACCATGGCCGCCGTCTCGACCGAGCGGTTCGCCGGTGACCCGCGCGTCAGCGTGCGCCATGCCCGGTTCGAGGAGGTCGACGGCACGTTCGACACGATCACCCTGGTCGCGGTGCTGCATCACCTGCCGCTGGAGACCGCCCTGCGGCACGCCGCCGAGCTGCTCGAGCCGGGCGGTCGGCTGCTCGTCGTCGGCCTGGCGCGGGCCGAGAGCCTGACCGACCTGGCCTGGGACGTCCCGTCGTCGCTGCTCAACCCGCTGGTCGGGATGACCAGGCATCCACAGCCGGTCACGGAGCCTGTGGACGACGGCGGACCCGGGATGCCGATGCGTGACGCCGCCGAGACGTTCGCCGAGATCTCCGGTGTGGCACGCCGGGTGCTGCCGGGCGCGCGCCTCCGCCGTCGGCTGTTCTTCCGCTACACGCTGGAGTGGACCCGCCCGGCGTGACCGGCCGGAAGTCTGCGGGTTCCCGTCAGGCCGGTTCCGGGACCGGCTTCTTCGTCTCCTTCAGCCAGTCGACCAGGCCGCACACCGCGTCCCTGCACGAGCCGCAGCCCGTCGTCGCCCGGGTGTCGCGCGCGACCTCCTCGACCGTGTGGGCGTCCGCCCCGCACGCCTGCGTGATGTCGCCCTTGGTCACGCCGTTGCACCGGCACACCACCGCGTCGTCCGGCATGTGCTCGGGGGAGGACGCCGGGGCCGCGGTCGGCATCACCGGCGTCAGCAGCAGGAACGCGGGATCCATCGGGACCGGCGTGCGACGTGTGTAGGCGGCGGTGAGGTCGGCGGCGACCCGCGGGTCGCCCACGCAGGTGGCGCCCACGAGGATGCCGTCGGACACCACCACCTCGACGTACCGGCCGGCCGCCGGGTCGGCCAGGCGGACCGCGCGCTGCGTCGCACCGTTCGGGCGCGACGGCCCGCAGACACCCATGGTGGTAACGCTGAGCGGGCCACCCTTGACCTTCACGACGTCGGTCCCCCGCGTGTCGATACCGCGGTCCGACTGCGCGCGCGTGGTCGCGCCGCCTGTGATCAGGGCACCCAGGCGGACGGCCATGCTGGGCTGCGCGGCGTCGTGCGGCAGGCGGAGGTGGGCGGTGGGCTCGGCGGGCTCGGTCCCGAGAGGGCCGGACGCGGCGAGCTCGACGAGCGGGGAGACCGGCTCGACCAGCGAGACCAGCTTCTCGGCCAGACGGCGCGCCTGGTCCCAGCCCTCGGCGACGAGCCCGCGCGAGCCCTCCGGCGTCTGCGCGCAGTCGCCGATCGCGTGCACACGCGGGTCGTCAGGGCTGGCGAGATCGTGGCCGACGACGATGCCGCGGTCGGTCGAGAGCCCCGCCGCCGCGGCGATCCCGGTCTCGGGGATGGTGCCGACGGAGAAGATGATGAGCCGGGCGGCGACCACCTCGTCGCGCTGTCCTGCGCTTCCCTCGCCGGCCGAGCCGGTCGAGGCTCGGTCCGCGTTGTCCTTGACCCGGACACCCACCGCGCGTCCACCCGCCACGAGCACCTCGCTGGACAGGCAGTTCGGGAGCACCGTGACGCCCTGCCCCTCCAGGCCCGACCGGACGACGTCCGCGGCCTCCGGGTCGAGCTGGCGCTCCATGAGGGACTGCACGTTGTGGATCAGGGTCACGCTGAGCCCTCGGCCCGCGAGGCCGACCGCGGCCTCCAGCCCCAGCACGCCACCGCCCACCACCACGGCGCGGGGCGCGTTCACGGTGGCGGCGACGATCTCGCGGGCGTCGTCGAGGGTGCGCAGCGCGTGCACGCCGGCGGGCAGGCCGCCGTCGGCCGTACGGAGGCCGGGGATCGGCGGGATGCGGGCCGCCGCGCCGGTCGCCAGCACCACGTGGTCGTAGGGGTGCGTCGTGCCGTCGTCGGCGGTCACCACGCGTGACTCCCGGTCGATGCCGGTCGCCGCGACGCCTCGGAGCACGCTGACCCGGGCGCCGTCGGGCAGGGGCATGGTGATGGCGGCGACGTCGGTGCGGCCGGCCACCACGTCGCTGAGCAGCACCCGGTTGTACGGCTCGTACGGCTCGGCACCGAGCACCGTGATGTCGAACGCCTCGGGCTCGCGGCGCAGCAGCTCGTCGACGAGCCGTGAGCCGACCATCCCGAAGCCGACCACGACCACCTTCACTGGGACACGTAGGTTCATGTCGAGAGCTCCTTCGTTCGGCGTGCATCATCCTGGTGGTCGAGCGTGTCGAGACCAGGGCCGGTCTCGGCGCGCTCGTCCACCGGGGCGTCGGGCAACGGCGTGACGTCCACGGCGCAGACCTTGAACTCCGGCATGCCGGAGATCGGGTCGGTCGCGTCGGTCGTCACCTGGTTGACGGACCCGATGCCGCTCCAGTGGAACGGCATGAAGACGGTGTCGGGGCGGACGGCGTCGGTCCAGCGCGCGACGGCCTCGACCCGGCCGCGCGAGCTCGTGAGGCGCACGCGGGCGCCGTCGGGCACCCCGATGCGGGAGCCCAGCACCGGGTGCAGCTCGACGTAGGGCTCGGCCACGAGGCGCTCCAGCTCCGCCACGCGGTGCGTCTGCGCACCCGACTGGTAGTGCTGCAGCACCCGGCCCGTGACCAGGTAGAACGGAGCCCCGGGGCGGACGTCGTCGCTCGGGCCCCCGTGGTCGACGGCGACCATGCGCGCCCGTCCGTCCGGTGTGGCGAACCGTTCGAGGAAGAGCCGCGGCGTCCCCGGGTGCTCGGCCGGGGCGGCGGTGCCCGCAGCCGGGACCGGCCAGAACAGGCCCGGGCCGTCGGACGCCTCGTCGGCGTCGAGCCGCGCGTGGGACAGCCCGGAGTAGTCGGCGGGGCCGCCCGCGGAGGCGCGGGCCAGCTCGTCGAACACCACCGCCGGGTCGGTCGGGAACGTCAGCGGCTCGGACGCGCCGAGCCGGCGCGCCAGCTCGGCGAGGATCCACAGCTCGGAGCGCGCCTCGCCCGGGGGCGCCACGACGGCGCGACGGCGGATGACCCGCCCCTCGAGCGACGTCATGGTGCCCTCCTCCTCGGCCCACTGCGTCACGGGGAGCACGACGTCGGCCAGCAGCGCCGTCTCGCTCGGTACGAAGTCGCAGACGACCAGGAGCTCGAGGCTCTTCAGCCGCTCGATGACGCTGCTCGCGTTGGGGGCGCTGACCACGAGGTTGGACCCGTGCACCAGCAGCGCGCGCGGCCCGCCCGGCGTGCCGAGGGACCTGAGCAGCTGTACGGCGGGGAGCCCCGGCCCGGGCAGCGTCTCGGGGTCGACGCCCCACACGGCGGCGACGTGCTCGCGTGCGGCAGGATCGTCGATCTTGCGGTAGCCGGGCAGCTGGTCGGCCTTCTGCCCGTGCTCGCGGCCGCCCTGGCCGTTGCCCTGACCGGTGATGGCCCCGTAGCCCGACCCGACCCGGCCCGGCAGGCCGAGCGCGAGCGCGAGGTTGATCGACGCCGTGACCGTCGCGGTGCCCTGCGTGGACTGCTCGACACCGCGGCCGGTCAGCACGTACGCGCCGGTTCCGCCGTGCACCGGGGCGGCGGCGGCCAGCAGCCGGGCCACCCGCCGGAGCTCGGTGGCGGGCACTCCCGAGACCGACTCGACCCGCTCCGGCCACCAGCCGGCGACGGACCGGGCGACATCGTCGAACCCGGTGGTGCGCTCGGCGAGGTACGCGCGGTCGGCGAGCCCTTCCGCGAGCACCACGTGCAGCAGCCCGAGCAGCACCGCGAGGTCCGTGCCGGGCACGGGCGCGAGGTGCACGCCCTCGGCCGGCTGGCCGGAGGCAGGGTCCTCCGCCAGCCGGGCCGTCGCGGACCGCCGCGGGTCGACGACGACGAGCCCGCCCGCCGACCGCGCCCCGGCGAGGTGCTGCACGGCGGGCGGCATGGTCTCCGCCAGGTTCGAGCCGAGGAGCAGGACCGCCTGCGCGCCCCCGACGTCGGACAACGGGAAGGGCAGGCCGCGGTCGACGCCGAACGACCTGTTCATCCCGGCCGCCGCCGAGGCCATGCAGAACCGGCCGTTGTAGTCGATGTTCGGGGTGCGCAGCACCGTGCGGGTGAACTTGCCGAGCGCGTAGGCCTTCTCGTTGGTGAGACCGCCCCCGCCGAACACCGCCACCGACTCGGGTCCGTGCTCTGCGGCCAGGGCGGCGAGCCGGGACGCGACCAGGTCGAGTGCCGCGGCCCAGCTGACCGGCTCCAGCTCACCGGACTCGCCCCGGACCAGCGGGGTGACGAGGCGGTCGGACGCCCCGAGCACCGCCGCCGACGTCCAGCCCTTCTGGCACAGCCCGCCCCGGTTGGTGGGGAAGTCGCGCGGCTGCACCTCGGGCGCGGCGGTCACGTCCGTGCGGGAGCGCGTCAGCGACATCCCGCACTGCAGGGCGCAGTACGGGCAGTGCGAGTCGACGGCAGTTCCGGGGGAAGCGAGCATGTTCAGACCCGAGCCTCTGCCATGGCGCCGCGTCCGTAGACGAACCAGCACACGAAGGCCATCACGGCGTACACCCCGATGAACAGCCACAGCGCGGGGACGAGCGACCCGGCCGCCGTGGTGGACAGCGCGAACCCGCGGGGGATGAGGAACCCGCCGAAGGCGCCGATCGCGCCGGCGATGCCGATGCACCCGGCGGCGGCCTTCGCCGTCGCGCCGCTCACCCGGAAGACCGCAGGGATCATCCGGTAGACCGAGCCGTTGCCCACGCCCGTGGCCACGAACAGGATGAGGAAAGAGCCGAAGAACACGGGGAAGCTGCCCGTCCCGAGGGCCCAGATCGCGCCCATGGCACCGAGCGCCATCACGCCGAACGACCCGATGGTCATGATCATGCCGCCCACGCGGTCGGCGAGGATGCCGCCGAGCGGGCGGGCGATCGACCCGACGAGCGCGCCCAGGAAGGCGAGCGGCAGCGCGACGTCGGGGAACTCGGCCTTGAGCAGGGTCGGGAAGGCGCCCGCGTACCCGATGAACGAACCGAACGTGCCGATGTAGATGAAGCTGATGATCCACGTGTGCTTCTGGTGGACGGCCACGCCGAACGCGCGCGGGTCCGCCTTGGCCGTGGTGAGGTTGTCCATCCAGCGCCAGGCCAGGAACGCGGCGAGCAGGATGAACGGGATGAAGATGAGCCCGGCCCGCTCGAGCGCGACGCCGGCACCCGCCACGATGACGAGCGGGACCGCGAGCTGGACGGCCGCCGTGCCGATGTTGCCGCCCGCGGCGTTCCAGCCGAGGGCCGCGCCCTTCTCCCGCTCGGGGAAGAAGAACGAGATGTTCGCCATCGAGGACGCGAAGTTGCCGCCGCCCAGGCCCGCGAGCGCCGCCGCACCGAGCAGCACGGGGAACGGGGTGGTCGGGTCGCTGACCGTGAGGATGAGCGCACCGATCGGCAGCAGCAGGAGCAGCGCGGAGACGATGGTCCAGTTGCGTCCGCCGAACACGGGGACCGCGAACGTGTAGGGGATGCGGAGCGTGGCGCCGACGAGGGCGGGCACCGAGATGAGCCAGAACATCTGGTCGACGGTCAGGTCGAAGCCCGCCGCGGGCAGCTGCGGCACGACGATCGACCACAGGGCCCAGGCCCCGAACCCGAGGAACTCGGCGAAGATCGAGAGCACGAGGTTGCGGCGGGCGGTCCGGCGTCCGCCGTCCTCCCAGAGGGTCTTGTCCTCGGGGTCCCAGTGGTCGATCCAGCGTCCGGTGTACCGCTGGATGGCTGACCTCGGCGCCGTTTCGGTGGCGGTCGAGCCGATGGGCTCGCTCGCGGCCGAAGTCTGGTCGTCACGTGTTGTCGGAGTGGACACGTTGTCCTCCCTGCATGGGCGTATGCCCGACGACGCCGGGCGCGCCCGGATCGACAGGCGCCGGATCCGGGGCCGGCCCGACGTCGGACCGACGCGTATGAACCTAGGGAGGCGGTGTTTCATCGCCCGACAAAGAGCAGTTAATCGACCGTAAGGAAGAACGCACAGTCGTCTGCTGCGCCGTGTGAGGGGTTGCCCACGGCACCGGCACGCGGTGCACCGGTTCGAGGGCGACTACGGGACCGGGCTCTCGGGGCCGGCCGGGTGTCACCCGACCGGCGTCAGCACCTCCACGCGGTTGCCCGCGCCGTCGAACGTGTGGAAGCGCTCGTAGCCGTCGAAGGTGTGGCGGTCCTTCCAGGTGATCCCGAAGCCGAGCGCTTCCAGGCGGGCACCGATGGACTCGAGGTGCGCCACGTCGTCGGCCACCAGGGCCGGGTGCGCCTTGCGGGCGGGTGTGAACGGCTCCTGGACGCCGACGTGGATCTCGGCGGTCGTGCGGCCCTCCTCGTCGAAGTCGCGGAACCAGCAGAGGGCCCGGCCCGCAAGCCCTTCCGGCGTCGGGACCTCGGTGAGGCCGAGGCCTTCGCCGTAGAAGCGGCGGGCGGCGCCCTCGCCGCCGGGCGGGCAGGCAACCTGGACGTGATGAAGGCGCATGGCAGCGATTATGGCTGCTCACACCACCCGGCGTCAGGCTGTGCGGGCTCCGAAACCACTGTCGTCCCCGGCTGTCCTATGGTCGGACCCATGGAGCCGCAGGTGCGCAGCGTCACCGAGCACGTCGAGCACGTGCTCGCCCTGGTCGCCCCGCTGCGCGCCGGCACGCGGGACCTGGACGACGCGCTCGGCTCGGTCCTCGCCGAAGACCTGTATGCCGCGGTCTCCGTCCCACCCTTCGACAGCGCCGCGATGGACGGATACGCCGTGCGGTCGGCGGACCTGCCGCCCGACGGGAGCCCGGTGACCCTCCGGGTGACCGGCGACGTCGCGGCAGGGCCGAGCCGCCTGCCCGAGGTCAGGACGGGGCAGGCCGTACGGATCATGACCGGTGCCCCGCTCCCGTCCGGGGCGGACGCCGTGATCCCCGTGGAACACACCTCGACCGGCCGGTTCGTCGCGGGCGCGCCCCGGGCGGAGAAGTCCGTCACGCTCGCCCGACGGCCGCGGCCGCACGTCCGGAGCGCGGGCGAGGACGTACGCCAGGGGGAGCTCCTCGCGCACGCGGGGACGGAGGTGACGGCGGCGCAGGTCGGTGGGCTGGCCGCATCCGGGGCGGTGCGCGTACCGGTCCGACGCCGGCCGCTGGTCGCCGTCGTCTCCACCGGCTCCGAGCTGGTGCCTGTCGGCAGCGTGCTCGGCCCGGGGCAGATCACCGACTCCAACGGGCCGATGCTCGCGGCGGCTGCCCGCTCGGCCGGTGCCGACGTCGTCCGGTTCGGGCCGGTGCCCGACGACCTGGAGGCCCTTCGTCGAACGCTCGACCGGGCCGTGCGGGCTGGCGACGACGGCGCGCGGGCCGACCTGATCCTGACCGCCGGCGGCGTGTCGGCGGGCGCTGCGGACGTGGTCCGGGAGGTCCTGGCGGCATCGGCACCCGGGCCGGACGGCGGCTCCGGCGCGACCGACGTCGACGTCGCCACCGTCGCCATGTCCCCCGGCAAGCCGCAGGCGCTGGCCCGCTGGGGCGGCGTGCCGTGGCTGGCCCTGCCGGGCAACCCGGTGGGCGCTTACGCGTCGTTCGAGCTGTTCGCCCGCCCGGCCATCGACCGCCTTCGTGGCGAGAGCTCGTCGGGGCGGCACCCCGTTCGCGGGGTGTGGTGCTCCGAGTCGACGATGTCCACGCAGAGCGGCACACCTCGCGCGGTACGACTTGCCGCCGCGACGGGCTGGTCCGGATCGCCCGGACGGCTGCTCGTGCTCCCGGTCCGGCTCACCCCGCTGCCCGAGAGCGGCACGGTGGCCGGCGCGGGACCTGTCGGCGTCGTACCCGCGGGCTCCCACCACTCCCTCTCCGCGCTCGCCACCGCTGACGGCCTGGCCCTCGTCCCGCCGGACGTGGACAAGGTCCGCGCCGGGGACCTCGTCCGAGTACTGCTCCTGCGATGACGGTGCCCCTGTCCGACACGCCGCCCGGGGTCACCTACGACGCCGTGGTGCTGGCGGGCGGCCGAGCCGCGCGGCTGGGCGGTACTGCCAAGGCGCGCCTCGTCGTCGACGGCGAGCCGCTGCTCGACCGGGCGCTCACGGCGAGCGGCCGAGCCCGAGAGGTTGTAGTGGTGGGCCCGCCGGAGCTCGCCGACGCGCTGGCCGGCGTCCGCCCGGCGCCCGTGCTCACGCGGGAGGACCCCCCGTTCGGCGGCCCGGTCGCGGGCCTGGCCGCCGGTCTTCGCGCCCTCCCGACCCCTGCAGCGGCGTGGGTGCTGCTCCTGGCGGTGGACGTGCCGTACGCCGCGGGCGCGATCGCGCTCCTGGAACAGGCCGTCTCCCGTGCACCCGTGGACGGTGCCTACCTGGTGCGTGCGGGCCGGGCCCAGTGGCTGGTGGGCCTGTACCGCCGCGCTGCCCTCGACGCGGCGCTCCTCGGGATCGTCCCGGACGGTGCCCCGATGAAACGCGTGGTCGGCGGGTTTCGCTGCGCGGAGGTGCCCGACCGGGCAGGCTGGAGCGACGACATCGACACCCCGGCGGACGCGGCCCGGCTCGGGGCGACGACCGACGACCACCGAAAGGACCTGAGATGACAGATCTCGACAGCTGGGTAGAGGCGCTGGAGGCAGAGCTCGGCCTTCCGCGGGGGACCGTCGACGTCGCGGCGGTCCTCGACCTCGCCCGCGACGCCGCGCACGCCGTCGCCCGCCCGGCCGCACCGGTCACCACCTACGCGGTGGGCTTCGCTGCCGGCCTCGCCGCGGCCGGGGACATGGGCGCCACGGCGAGCAGCGGACCGGACGCGGCGGAGAAGGCGGGCAACCTCGCGGCGCGCTGGGTCACCGGCTGATCGCCGCACACGCCGAACCGGCAACGAGCACCGCAGCCGTCGCACCGAGCGCCCACGGCATGCCCGCCGCCAGGTAGATCCCCCCGATCGTGGCGATCGCCACGGTCTGCGCGACGAGCGGACCAGTGGTGTTGAGCGCCGAGAACGCGGACGCCCGGACGGGCGGAACCAGGTCCGAGAGGCCGGCGACCAGCGGGCTGTATCCCGCCGCGTGCCCGGCGCCCGCGAGCACGAGGAGCGGCGCGAGGCTCCACGGTGAAGCCCCGGTCGCGACCACGGCCACCACGGTCGCCAGCACGACCGGCCCGGCGACGGGAAGCGCACGCACCACACGTTCCGGCATCCGGGTCCAGGTCAGGCTCATGATCCCGAACCCCGCGGTGTACGGGAGAAAGGCGAGGCCGGCGGCGAGCGGTGTCCAGCCCAGATCGTCCTGGACGTGCAGCGTGAAGGTGAAGAGAAATGCCGCGTAGCAGCCCATCACCACGGCGCACGCGAGCAGGCCGGGCTTCATGCCGCGCGGTTGCAGCACGACAAGGTCGAGCACAGGTCGCCGCGCCCGTCCCCGGTGCCTGACGAACCACGCGAGCAGCACCAACGAACCGCCCAGGACGATCCACGTCCACCAGGGTGAGCCGGACTCCCGGCCCAGGGTGAGCGCCGCCGTGAACGCGGCCATGCCGAGCGCGAGGGCTGCGATGCCCGGCACGTCGAAGTCGCCCGCCCGTACTCGATCAGGTCGCACCACAGCTCCGCCCGGGGCGAGGACCCGTCCCGGCACCGCGAGCAGCAGGACGCCGACCGGCACGTTGACCAGGAACACTGGTCGCCACGACATGCCGAACAGGTCCGCCGACACCAGCAGGCCGCCGAGCACCTGGCCCAACGCGACCCCCAGGGCGAGGACCATCGAGTAGACGCCCACCGCCCGCCGTCGGGCAGCGCCCTGGAAGTGGTGCTGGATCAGCGAGAACACCTGCGGGACGAGCAGCGCCGCTCCCACGGCCTGCGCGGCGCGCGCCGCGACGAGCGCACCCGGCGTCGGCGCCAGGCCGCAGCACAGCGACGCGGCGGTGAAGACGGTCAGCCCCCACCGGAACACTCTGTGGTGGCCGAAGAGGTCTCCGAGCCGGGCTCCCGTGACGATCAGGCTCGCGAGCACCAGGAGGTAGCACGAGAGCACCAGCTGTTGCGTCGCGCCCGTCGCGCCGAGGTCCCGCTGGATGGCAGGGAGCGCGACATTGGCGATCGAGCCGTCCATCGACGCCATGGTCTGTGCGGTGAGGAGCACCGTGAGGAGCAGAGGTCTGCGCATCGCCCCAGCGTCCGACCGGGGGTGGGGCCGGGTCTTGAAGATCCTTGCTCGAGTGTCGGTGAGCGCGGCTACGGTGGCCGCGTGCGCCGGTCCACGCCCGTCCTCACCGCGCCCGAGTACTCGGTGCGGGTCGTCGCGTGCGCCGACGAGCACCACGGGTGGTCCACGGCGGAGCCGTCCGACTCGTTCGGGCTCGTCCTCCCCCGGCGAGGGCGCTTCCGGCTGATGAGCGAAGGTGTCGAGCAGGCCGTGGACGTCACGCAGGGCTACGCCCAGATGCCGGGCGTGGAGCAGCAGTTCGCGCACCCGTCCGGCGGTGACATGTGCACGTTCGTGTCCGTGGGCGCCAGGCTCTGGCGTGAGATCACCGGTGACCGGGCGGTGCCCCAGGTCGTGCGGGTCGACGGCGTCGCCGAGCTGGCCCACCGGCTCCTGCTGCGATCGGCGCGCGGCTCCGCGGACCCCGCCGAGCGCCTGGTCCGCACGGTGGCTGCCGCCGCACGAACCTCGCCGTCGGACGACGCCCCGGCTGCGGCCAGGACCCCGGGCGCGCGTGCTGCCCGCGCGCGCTTGGTCGCGCGGGCGCGGGACGCCGTGCTGGAAGACGTTCCCCAGGCGCGCGACCTGGTGAGCCTCGCCCGGGTGCTGGGAACCTCGCCCGCCCATCTCAGCCGGGTGTTCCAGGCGGAGACCGGTGCCAGCCTCACCCGATTCCGCAACCGGGTACGGGTCAGCCGGGTGCTGGAACGGCTCGAGGCAGGAGACGGCGACCTGGCCGCGATCGCCGGTGATCTCGGCTTCGCCGACCAGGCCCACCTGACCCGCACCGTCCGGGCCACGACCGGCGCCACCCCTGGCCGGTTGCGCCGGTCGTTCGCACCGGTTCCGTGAGTCTGGCGCGTACGCCTCGGACCGGCAGACCGGGTGTCGGTGGTCCCGCCTAGGGTGTGGCGCATGGACCGGAACAGGCTCGAGTTCGCGGTGATCCCGACCGCGATCGGCGAGTGCGCCCTCGTGTGGGACGAGAACGCGGAGATCGTCGGCTCGGCGCTGCCGCACGGCGGCGCCGACCAGGTCCGGGGCGCGGTCCGGGGCTGGTACCCGGGAGCCGTCGAGGCCCGACCCGCGCCGGTCGCACCGGCGGTCGAGGCACTGGTCCGGCTGCTCGACGACGGTGTCGGCGATCTCGCCGAGGTTCCCCTGAACATGAGTGCCGTGCCCGACTTCGACCGCCGGGTGTACGAGGTGGTGCGCGCCATCCCGCCCGGCGAGACCCGCACCTACGGCGAGGTGGCGGCCGAGCTGGGCTCGCCCGGAGCGGCTCAGGCCGTGGGCCAGGCGATGGGCCGCAACCCGTTCCCGCCGATCGTCCCGTGCCACCGCGTCCTGGCCGCGGGCCGCCGCGTCGGCGGGTTCTCCGCCCGCGGCGGCACACGCACCAAGCTGCGCATGCTGGAGACGGAAGGCGTCTACCTGGAGCAGCCCACGCTCTTCGACCTGTGAGCCGCTCCAGGCGCGGTCAGCGGACCGCGCTGGTCAGCGGGCTCGTGACGGTCTTGGTCACGTAGCCCGTCCTCGAACCCGTGACCACGACAGCGACCCGCTTGCCCTTGGCGGATGCGGGCACCTTGAACCAGTAGCTCGTCGCGCCCCGGACCGCGACGCCGCCGACTTTCCACTGGTACTTCACCGTGGACGGCTGCGGACTCCAGGTGCCGCGAACCGCCTTCAGCGTGGCGCCTACCTTGGTGGTGCCCGTGATCGTCGGCCTCGGCGCGACGAGGATGCCCGGTTTGATCGTCGCCGTGGCGGCACTGGCCACGGTCTTCGCGAGGTACTGGGTCTTCACCCCGGTCACCGCGACCGTGACCCTCTTGCTCCTCGCGGACGGCGGCAGCTTCCACGTGCGCGACGTCGCTCCCAGGACAGCCCTGCCGTCCAACCGCCACTGGTACTTCACGGCCTCCGGCACCGGGGCCCAGGTACCGTACGCAGCCTTCAAGGTGCTACCCACTCGCGTGGTGCCCGAGACCGAGGGCGACTTCGACACCACGAAGATCCCACCGACCTTCGATGTCCTGTTGCTGCCGCTGGACGTGGTCGCATAGTTTGCCCGCGCACCGGTCACCACGACGGAGATCTTCTTGCCGAAGGCAGATCGTGGAACGACAAGCTTCGAGCCGTTCTCGCCCGGGAGCACCTCGCCGTCGACCCTCCACACATACGTGGTCGACGACGGGAGCGGCGTCCACGTACGCGGATCGGCCACGAGCGTCTCACCCACGCGTGCCGTGCCGACGATGGCGGGCATGTCCGCCTCGAACTGGCCCAGTGCGACCGCGACCGACGTGGTGACCGAGGACGGCTCCAACCGGTCCGAGCCCGTGTAGGAGAGCTCCAGATCCCGCCTACCCGGCACGATGTTGCTCAGGTCGATCGGGAGGGGCTGCAGGGTCAAGGAGGCTGCGCCACGACCCACCTCGACACCATCGATCCGCGCCAGGATCTCGCCTCCGGCCTCGTCCACCTGGCCGTAACTGGCGACCCGCACCTGGACGGACCCGGTCCCACCGTGCACCAGGCCACTGACGCTACCGACGGCGAGCCAGCTGGAGCTCGGGATGTCGCCGCCCTCGCCGGAGGATGTCAGCACCTCGGCGGCTCCCGGCTCGGCAGCCGCCGGGAACGCAGCCGTCACCGGGAAGAGGCCAAGAGCAGCGGCGACGGTGCCTGAGACGAGCAAGGAGCCCACTCGTGACAACGAGCGGACGTTGAGGAAGCGCGGCATGGGTCCGTTCCGGTACGAGGTGGAAGGTCGCATGGAATCTACCGGTGGCCACGGGGCAAGACACCAGGTCGGTGGATCAAAGAGGGGTGAATTCCTGTGCTCGGCACGGTCGCACGGGCAGCCCCGGCATCTGCTGTGCGCGGCCGTCCACAACGCCGCCCCGCCACGCGGTGCGACACTGTCCAGCGTGCCTGACGTCTCCCTCCACCCCCTCCTCGACGTGCTGCTCGCCGGTGGCGCGCGCGCCGAGCGGCTGACGGCGTCTCGCACCTTTCCGGAGCGCGCCGCGGAGCACGCGAGCTGGCCGCGCTGGGCGGACGCGACGGTGGTGCAGGGGTACCGGAAGCTCGGCGTCGAACGGCCGTGGACGCACCAGGCGGTGGCCGCCGACCTCGTCCACCAGGGGCGGCACACGGCCCTCGCGACGTCTACCGGGTCGGGCAAGTCACTGGCGTTCTGGCTCCCCGCGCTCTCCGCGGTGCGGACCGCCGCTGCTGCCGCCACGCTCGACCCGGGGAACATCCAGTCGGCGCACATCCGCCCGACGACGATCTATCTCAGCCCCACGAAGGCCCTGGCCGCCGACCAGCTGAGCGCGCTCGAACGCATCCTCGACGCGGCCGGCACCCGCGACGTCCGCGTCGCGACGTGCGACGGCGACACCTCGCGCGAGGAACGCTCGTGGGTCCAGGACCACGCCGACGTCGTGCTGACGAACCCCGACTTTCTCCACTACGCCCTGCTGCCGAACCATCGTCGCTGGTCCCGGCTGCTGAAAGGGCTGCGATACGTGGTGGTCGACGAGGGCCATGCCTATCGCGGGGTCTTCGGCGCGCACGTCTCCCTGGTGCTGCGGCGGCTCGCGCGGCTCGCGGCGCGGTACGGGGAGGGCTCGCCCACCTTCGTCGTCGCCTCGGCCACGACGGCGGAGCCGGCGGTCAGCGCGGCCCGTCTCATCGGCGTCGCGCCCGACGACGTCACCGCCGTCACCGAGGACGCCTCACCTTCCGGACGTCGCACCGTGGTCCTCTGGCAGCCGCCCGAGATCGTCGGCTGGCGCCCGCCCGCGGACGGCGAGGCCGGTGCCGACGTCGACACGACGTCGTCGATGCGGCGGGCCGGCCACGACGAGCCGGACCCCTGGGCGCTGCCCGCCACCGAGCCCGACCCGGAGCCCGACCCGGAGGCCGAGCCGGTGGCGACCGAGGCCCCGCCGGAGCATCCACGCCGGTCGGCGACCGCAGAGGTGGCCGACCTGCTCGCCGACCTGTCCGCGGCGGGCGCCCGCACCCTCGCGTTCACGCGATCGCGGCGCGGTGCGGAGTCGGTGGCCCAGCAGGCGCGCGACCATCTGCGCCACGCCGCCCCCGACGCCGCCCGCCGGATCGCCGCGTACCGCGGCGGCTATCTTCCGGAGGAACGGCGCGAGCTGGAGCAGGCTCTCCGCAGCGGCGACCTGCTCGGCCTGGCGACGACCAACGCCCTCGAGCTCGGCGTGGACATCTCCGGCCTGGACGCCGTGCTGATCGCCGGATGGCCGGGCACGCGCATGTCGCTCTGGCAGCAGGCAGGCCGTGCCGGACGCGCGGGAGCGGACGGCCTGGTCGCGTTCGTCGCGCGGGAGGACCCGCTGGACACCTACCTCGTGACGCATCCCGAGGCGGTGTTCGACGCGCCGCTCGAGGCCACGGTGTTCGACCCGGCGAACCCGCACGTGCTCGCCCCGCACCTGTGCGCTGCGGCGCAGGAGGCGCCGCTCCGGGCCGAGGACCTCGCGGCGTTCGGCGACCCCGACCACGTCCGGGGGATCCTGAAGGTGCTGGTCGCCCGAGGTGCGCTCCGGCGTCGGACCTCCGGGTGGTACTGGACCCACCATCAGGCCGCGGCGGGCCTCACCGACCTGCGGGGAGCGGGCGGTACGCCCGTCCGCGTGGTGGAGCAGGGCACCGGCCGCATGCTCGGCACCGTCGACGCCGCGTCGGCGGACGGTCAGGTGCACGACGGCGCCGTCTACGTGCACCAGGGCACGACCTACGTGGTGGCGCACCTGGACCTGACCGACCACACCGCCGTCGTGCAGCGACGCCGGCTCGACTACGGCACCTGGTCCCGTTCGGTCATGTCAGTCGCCATCGAGGGCTGGGGCGAGGACGCCGAGGCGTCCGGCGACCCGGGTGTCGAGGCCGAGCACGAGGACGGCCCCGGACATGACCTGGTCACGCGTGAATGGGGACCGATCACCTGGGGTCTCGGCCCGGTCGAGGTGACGTCGCAGGTGGTGAGCTTCCAGCGGCGCCGCATCCCGGACATGCAGGTGCTGGGGACCGAGCAGCTGGAGCTGCCCGAGCACACGCTCGGCACGGTCGCCGTCTGGTGGTCGGTGCCCGAGTTCGTGCTGCGGGCCGCCGACATCACCCCCGAGCAGACGCCGGGCGCGCTGCACGCCGCCGAGCACGCATCGATCGGCCTCCTGCCGCTGCTGGCGACCTGCGACCGCTGGGACCTCGGCGGGGTCTCGACGGAGCTGCACCCGGACACCGGCGAGGCGACGGTGTTCGTCTATGACGCCTATCCGGGCGGCGCAGGTTTTGCGGAACGGGCGTACGACCTGGGTGCGACGTGGCTCCGGGCCACCCGGGACGCGATCGCGGCATGCCCCTGTGCCGACGGGTGCCCCGCGTGCGTCCAGTCCCCGAAGTGCGGCTCGTACAACGCTCCGCTCGACAAGGCGGCGGCCGTACGGCTCCTGGACGCGGTCCTCTCCCACGAGCCCCACCCCAACGCCTCGATGTGAGCGTGATCGTTGCGCCTCGAACGGACGCATCGTCGCAACGATCACGCTCACGACCAACGCCTATTCGCCGAGACGCTTGAACGGGGTCGTCGAGAAGATCACCTCGACGGCCACCCCGAAGTACTCCGCGATCCGCAGGGCGAGGTGCAGCGACGGGCTGTACTCGCCCCGCTCGAGGTACCCGACGGTCTGGTAGTGCACCCCGAGCGCCTCGGCGAGCTCCCGCCGCGAGACGCCGCGTTCGGCGCGCAGCATCGCTATGCGGTTGTGGACGACGTCGGACTGCTCTCCCACCAACTCAGTACCCCTGGCTCATATAGCGCTCCCTGGCCGCCGCCACTGTAGAACCCGACTCCCGACGGGCCATCCTGCGCAGCACGATCGGCGCGAGCACCATACCCAGCACCGCCCAGACGCCGAGCACCGCGAACATCTCGGCAGTGCGCCACGACTCGCCGATCTCCACCGACGCCATGGACTCCGGGAGCATGGCCGACCGGGCACCCAGCCCGAGCCAGTAGTACGGGAACACCTGTCCCACCCACTGCAGCCACTCGGGCAGCGCCGTGATCGGGTAGAAGATTCCCGACGGCACGATGAGCAGCATCGAGCCGAGGAACAGCAGGCCGGTCTGCGAGGCCCGCTTGAGCAGTGAACCGAGGGCGACGCTGATCGGCACCGTGGCGAGCATCCCGAAGAGGAAGATCAGGACCAGCAGGACGAAGGTGCGGACGTCGAGCCGCAGATCCCCGGCCACCGCGAACGCCGGGATGATGAGCGCCACGAGGCTGACCGCGGTGGTCAGGGCGAACATCAGGATCTTGCCGACGAGGTAGCCGATCATCCCGTTGGGCGTCGCCTTGGCCCGCAGCAGCGTGCCGTCCTCCCGGTCGACGGCGATCGTGCTGGCCGGACCGGTCAACCCACCGAACCCGATCGACATGCCGACGAGGCTCGGCAGCACCATGGCGCCCAGCGCGAAGTCGGTGCCGGGCACCGTGCTGCCCTGCATGAACAGCAGGACCACCAGGTAGATGATCGGGAACGCCAGGTTCCAGACGAGGTCGCCCGGCTCCCGGAGCGAGTACTTCGTCTCGAGCCAGCCCCGGGACAGCCCGGCACGTACTGCCGCCCACCGTGCGTCGGTCCGCGTGGTCGTGGTCATGACTGCACCTCCTCGGTCCGCTCGGACGGTGCCTGCCCGGGCCCGCCGGCATCGGCGGTGTTCTTGTCGGGGCCGCTGGTCTCGGCGCCGCTGGTCTCGGCCCGGTGGACGAGCGACATGTAGGTGTCCTCGAGGCTGGCTCGCTTGACCTCGAGCTCGGTGACCTCCTGGTCCCGCGCGAGCAGGCCTCGGACGAAGCCTGTGGGATCGCCCTCGGTCACGGCGTGGACGTGCCGGCGCCCACCGGACGTCCAGCGCACCTCCGCCTGGGTGGTCAGCTCGCGCGCGAGCTGTTCCGCGGAACCGTTGGCGACGATCGTGCCCCCGTCGAGCACGATGATCCGGTCGGCCAGCTTCTCGGCCTCGTCGAGGTCGTGCGTGGTGAGCAGGATCGTCGTGTTCTCGAAGTCCGCCAGGCGGTGCACCAGGTCGTGGAACTCCCGACGCGCGTGCGGGTCGAAGCCCGCCGTCGGCTCGTCGAGGAAGACGAGTTCCGGCCGCCCCACGATCCCGATCGCCACGTCCAGGCGACGTCGCTGCCCACCCGACAGGTTCTGCACCTTCGCGTTCGCGTGCTCCGCGAGACCGACCATCCTGATCAGCTCGTCGACGTCCCAGGGCCGCGTGACCTCAGGGGTCGAGTACGGGACGTAGAACCGCGCGAGGTACGCGAGCAGCTCTCGCACCTGCCATCTGCCGTGGTCGCGCCACGACTGGAGCACCACACCGAGCCGCGCGCGCCATGCCTCGTCGGCGTGCGCGGGGTCCTGGCCGAGCACCAGGACCTCGCCGGCGGACCGCATGCGGAACCCCTCGAGGATCTCGATCGTGGTGGTCTTGCCCGCACCGTTCGGGCCGAGCAGGGCGAGAACCTCGCCCCGGTGGGCCTCGAACGAGACCCCCGTGAGGACGTCTTTCGTCCCGTACCGCATTCGTAGGTCGCGCACATCGAGCGCCACGTCGCCCGTCGGCGGAGGCGCATCCCGAACGCTCGTTGCATCTCCCGTACTTTTCATAGCAGGAATACTACGACCTGTACTGAACGCATGTCACCCCATTTCCCCGCTGGGGCCGGGTGCGGTGGCTCGCGGCCCGGCCCGCGCGCTCGCCCTCGCCTCGCCGAGGGCACCACCCGGGCCGCCCGCCGCCCGGGTCGCCACCACCCGCACGACACCGCCACCGAGCACCGCGCAGGAAGCGACCTCCGCCCCGTTGCGTGACACGGCGGCCCCTGCCGTACCGCACGGATCGAAACCGTCCCGCAGTGCGGTGGCACCGGCGAGTGCTCCGAGATCTGCTGCGGCCTGCGCCGCCCCGCGCGCGTTCTGGGCGGCGCCGAGCGCCGCGATCCCGACGGCCAGCAGCAGGATCGCGGCGACGATCCCGAGCACCAGGACCGTCCCGGCGCCACGCTCGGAGTCCCGGCACTCCGACCTCACGGCTCCGCCCATGCCGTCGCCGTGCCCGTGGCCCGCAACGTCCCGGACAACCAGCCGCCCGCCACGGGGCGCGTCACGGTCACCCGCACCCACTCGCCCTCGTGCGCGAGCGCGAGCTCAGCCTCAGGACCGCCGACCCGAGCCACCACGGCACTCACCGCAGCGCCCTGTTCTCCGATCGCCACCGCACGCGCCCCCGCGCGGGCCGCGTCCATGGCACGCATCTGCGCCGTGGACGCGGCCGCGAGGGTGAGCACGGCGACGAGGACGAGGACCACGACGGGTAGCCCGATGGCCAGCTCCGCCGTGACCGTGCCCCGCTCCGACCCACGTTCCGCCATGGGTCAGCCGATCGTGAGCGCCGACTGGACCAGCGACGTGAGCATCGCCTTCACGTCACCGCCCTTGAGGATGACCATCAGGGCGCCCGCGAACCCGGCGGCAGCGATCGTCGCGATCGCGTACTCGGCGGTAGCGAGCCCCCTCTCCGACTCGCGCTCGTCAACGTCGCTCTCCGCCCGGTCCTCCGGTTCAGGGCTGGCCACCGCTGTCTTCGTCGTCATGTCTTCTCCTTGTCCGCCCGTCTCCGGGCACAGCGGCCCGCTGCTGCGGGCCTTCTCGACGGCCCGCAGCAGCGGGCCCCGCCCGCCGTGCGGCGGACGGCACCGGCGCACCTGAGCGCGCCGAAGCTCTGGTTCCTGCCCGACGTCGGCTCAGCCGGCGAGCAGGTCGATCCCGAGTGCCAGCAGCACCGGCACGAGCCCCACCAGCACGAACGCGGGCAGGTAGCAGGTACCCAGCGGGAGCACGAGCCGCACCCCGAGCCGGGCGGCCGCGGTCCGTGCCGTGGCTCTGCGCTCGTGTCGCACCTCCTCTCCGGCGGCTCCGAGCGCCTCGCCCGGCGCGGCACCGTCCAGCCAGGCACCGCGCAGGGCCCGGACCATCGGGGCGAGCTCTCCGCGAACGCCGGTCCAGGCGCGCTCCCAGTCCGCCCCGAGGACGAGTGCGTGGGCGGCCCTGGTCAGCTCCAGCCCGTCGGAGCCCCCGACCGCCACGCCGGTGGCCTCGAGCGCTCGTGGCACCCCGGCCCCGGACCGCAGAGCCGCGGCCACGAGCGCCAGCACCACCTGGACGTCCACGCCCGCCTGATCGGCACCGCGGGCAGCGGCCACCAGCCGGTCCGACCAGATCCGGCCGCCCACGAGCAACACGAGCCCCATGCCGACAGCCAGGCTGCCGATACCCCCGTCGGTGGCTGTGCCCACCGGGTCGGCACCGAGCGCCCACCCGAGAAGCCCGCCGACGATCGGCAGCCACATGAGCAGCCGCCCTGTCGTCCGGGGCCCGGCGAGCGCCGCGTCCCGCTCGGCTCTCGCCTCGGCCTCCGCGACGAGCGTCGCCGCGACCTGTTCCAGCACCCGCCCGAGCGGCGCGCCGACGTCGAGCGCGAGCCGGGTCGCCGCGGCTACCGCCTCCGCGTGCCGTACACCGAGCACCCGGGAGAGCTCGTCGACGTCAGGCACCCCCGTGAGGTCCACGCCCACGTCCGCCGCGCGGGACCACGCGACCCCGGGCGGCGACCCCGCCCTGAGCAGCGCGACCACCTGCATCACGACCACCCGCACGTCACCACCAGGGCCTCGTGCGACGCGGAGCGTGCGCCGTCGCCGGGCCGCGGACGTCACGTCGACCACCGGCGCGACGCCGGTGAGAGCACCGGTCAGGGCGCCCGGTTCCGGGCCGGACGCCCGCCCAGGAGGAACGAGCACCTCCCGTAGCCGGCGGCCGCCGCGTGCCAGCATCAGCCAGGCACCGATCGCCACGAGCAGTCCCACACCCCACGACTCCGCGAACCTCACCACGGCCCGTACCTGCCCGTCAGGTCCGCCCAGGCGCCCGGCTCGACCGCACAACCGCCGCTGCCGTCCCACCGTGCGGCCGGCCGGACCTCCAGCTCCCCGCTCGGGCCGCGCCCCACGAGCCCGATCTCCGCCA
The DNA here is from genome assembly GCF_028994805.1 of Promicromonospora iranensis. Classification (GTDB taxonomy): domain Bacteria; phylum Actinomycetota; class Actinomycetes; order Actinomycetales; family Cellulomonadaceae; genus Promicromonospora; species Promicromonospora iranensis. The sequence continues at coordinate 272,743 of NZ_JAJQQP010000001.1, forward strand.
GGTAGCGGGCACCGTGCGATCGCCGGAGGTGCAGCACCACGTCCAGGGCGCCGGCTGCCTGTGCGGCTACGGCCTCACGAGTCATGCCGGCCAGGCTCGCGAGCGCCTCCAGCCGAGCCGGGACCACGGCCACGGCGTTGGCGTGCAGGGTCGCGAACCCGCCGTCGTGCCCCGTGTTCATGGCCATGAGGACCTCCCGCACCTCGGCACCTCGGCACTCGCCGAGCACTATCCGGTCGGGGCGCATACGCAGCGCGTTCCGCACGAGGTCCGCGAGGCCCACCGAGCCCGCGCCCTCGACGTTGGCGCGACGGGCGGCGAGGTGCACCACGTGCGGGTGCGTGGGTCGCAGCTCGCGGGCCTCCTCGACGGTCACGACGCGCTCGTCGTCGGGCACCAGGGAGAGCAGTGCCGCGAGCAGGGTGGTCTTTCCTGTGCCGGTACCGCCACTGACGAGCACGTTCGCTCGCCGCAGCACGAGGGAGCGCAGCAGGCCTGCCCACTGCCTCGGCAGGGCGCCGCCCGCCACCAGCTCGTCGAGCGTGAACGCCCGGGTGCGGAGCACCCGCAGCGAGATCACCGCGCCGGTCTCGGCCAGTGGTTCCAGCACCGCGTGCAGGCGGGTGCCGTCAGGCAGGCGGGCGTCCACGGTCGGGCAGGCGTCGTCGAGCCGCTGGCCGCCGAGCGCGGCGAGCCGGACGGCCAGCGCTCGCACTCCGGTGGCCGAGCCGAGATGCACCGGTACCCGCTCGAGCCCTCCGCCGCGGTCGACCCAGACGTCGTCGGGGCCGTTGACCAGCACGTCGGTGACGTCAGGTGCGTCGAGGAGCGACTGCAGCGGTCCGGCACCCGTGAGCTCTGCGCGGGCGGCACGCTCCAGGTCCCGGAGCGCGTCCGACCCGAGCACCCGCCCGGAGTCCCGCACCGCCTCGCGGACGGCCTCGCCCGCGCCGGTGCGGCCCGCCGCGAGGCGCGCGCGGACGTCGTCGAGCAGGGAGGTCTCGCCGGCGGGGGCGCTCACAGGGCGGCCGCCGCGTCGGCAGCGAACCGGCCGAGCGTGGTCCGGTGCGACATCGCCGGCCCGTCACCCCGCTCGATCGCCCGGGCGAGTCCCGCGTCGCGACCCATCACCGCGACGACCGGCAGCCCGAGCGCTGCGGAGACGTCGTCCTCGTCGACAGCGCCCGGTGCCGGGCCACGCACCACCACCCGCACGTCCGGCACACCGGCGCTCCGCAGGGCGTCGCGCACACGTTGGGCGCCCACGGTCGCCGGCAGCGTCAGCGGCACCACGACCAGCACCGTGTCGCACCCCGCGAGCAGCGTGCGCACCGCCAGCCCGTCGCTGCCCGGTGCCTCGGCCGCGACGCCCCCGCCCCGGCGGGTGGCGGCCCCCCACGCACCGGGGCGTGGCAGGTCGAGCACCAGGGTCTCGCCGGCCCGCACCAGTCCGCGGCAGACGCCGAGCACCACGTCGTCGTCCGACGGCGCTCCGGACGCCGTACCGCTCAGCACCGGCACCGTGCCCCAGCGCGGCAGTGCCGCCACCACTCCGGCGCCGTCGACCTCTCCACGCGCCTCGACGAGGTCCGGCCAGCGCGCCCCGCGCCCGCCGTCGGCCCCGAGAAGCAGGTCGGTACCCGGTGCGTGCGCGTCGAGATCGACGAGCGTGGCGCGCTCGCCGCTCCGGCGCAGGCCGTGCGCCACGCATGCGGCGACCACCGACGCACCCGCTCCCCCGCACGCGCCGACCACGCCGATCACCCGCCCCGGCTCCGGCACCATGCCGCCCGCTGTGCTGACCATCGCCGCCTCCTCGTCCGGGCCGTCCCGGACCATCGCCGGGCCTGCGACCCGGTCCTCGCCCCGGCTGGCTGCCCGGGCTCCGCAATCAGGTTGGGCGTTCGTCGCGGGGCGGAGGCGCCCTGGCCCGCCTGGTTGTGCACAGGCTGGGGAAAGTCGTGGTTGTGGTCGGGCTCGCTCCCCCGTGCCACGGTGACCAAGGGCTGCGGGTCGAACCGACGGGTTTCATCCGGACGGCGGCACACCACGCTGTTGGCCCGCGCCGACGGACCGCCCCGCTAGGCTCTTCGCGTGACCGAGCAGGCTCCCCAGATCGCCCCTCGAACGATGCCGCGCGCGCCGCGTACCGCCGCGTTCTTCGACCTCGACAAGACGATCATCGCCACGAGCTCGTCGGCGGCTTTCTCCAAGCCGTTTCTCGCGGGCGGGCTGCTCTCGCACGCCGACGTGCTGCGCAGTGCCTACGCCCACTTCGTCTTCATGATCGGCAACGCCGACGCCGACCAGACCGAGCGGATGCGCGCGCACCTGTCGTCGCTCGTGACCGGCTGGGACGTGGCGAAGGTCCGGCAGATCGTCACCGAGACGGTGCACGAGTTCATCGACCCGTACGTCTATGCGGAAGCGGTGCAGCTCATCGCCGACCACCACGCGGCGGGACGGGACGTGGTCGTGGTGTCGGCGTCGGCGGCCGTGCTGGTCGAGCCCATCGCCGCCGCGCTCGGCGCGGACCACGTGCTGTCCACGCAGATGAGCGTCGCGGACGGGCGCTTCACCGGCGAGATCGACTTCTACAACTACGGCGACAACAAGGCGGTGGGTGTGCGTCGGCTCGCCGCGCGCGAGGAGTACGACCTCGCGGGGAGCTTCGCCTACTCCGACTCCATCACCGACGCCCCGATGCTCGCCGCCGTCGGCCACGCCTACGTGGTCAACCCGGACCGGGTCCTGCGTCGGCGCGCCGCCGAGTCCGGCTGGGGCGTCCTCGCGTTCACCCGTCCGATCGCGCTGCGCCCGCGCATCGAACCCGTCCCGGTCATCGCCGTGGTCGGCACGGCGGCGGTAGGGGTCGCGGTCTGGCTGATCTGGCGCGCTGCCCGACGCCGGTCCCGGCGCGCCTGAGCACGCGAGGCCACCCAGCAAGGTCGTCCGATCTACCGCAACAGGTCAAGCCAAGGCAAGGCCGAAGATTTTCGCAGTCAATTGCCGACATGACAGGAATTGGCAATTGTGAAGATGAGTCCGCTCCGGTTGCTTTTGTTAGCAGAAGGCAGTGTGATTGTGTTCACAGCAAGCATTCAGGGCGGAAGGGACCGTGCCCTGGGGACCGAAAGGGTGTTGACCCGATCGGTCGGCAAGCGAAGTGCACGGTCACCCCGTCCAGCTGGTGAGAGCGGCACCCGGCTTGAGGATGCTCCCGGGCGCCGTGCTCGTAGACCGAGATCTCGCCACCGCAGTGGCCGGGCCCTCGCACTTCCGGATCGCGAACGGAAAATGCGAGGAGCCCGGCCGCACGGCGAATCGTTTCGCGGAATGCCGATCGGCTGGAAAAGAATCACCGCGCTCGCCATTCCTCCCGGCGTTGATACGCCGCAGGCACAGGAATCGCGCTCATCACTTGGCTCTCCGGCAGGTCACCGCCACTGCGCACGCGCATACTGCGGCTGCATTCCCACCCCGGAGTCCACGGGCAGCGTCCCGATCTTCTCGCGCAGCGTGTGCGCCGCGCGCAGCGGCCAGTACGGGTCCCGCAGCGCCTCACGACCGAGCATGACGGCGTCCGCCGAACCCTCCACGAGGATCTGCTCGGCCTGGGCCGGCTCACTGATCAGTCCCACGGCGCTCACCGGCAGCCCGGATGCCTCCCGCACCCGGCGCGCGTACGGCACCTGGTAGCCCGGCCCGACGGCGATGGTCGCCGGAGCCACCCCACCCGTCGACACGTCGATCAGGTCCGCACCGAGCGCTCTCAGCCGACCGGCGACCGCCGCGACGTCGTCGACCCCCAGGCCGTCGTCCCGCCAGTCGGTCGCGGACAGCCGCACCAGCAGCGGCAGCTCGTCGGGCCACGCGGACCGCACCGCCCCGACCGTCTCCTCGACGAGGCGCGAGCGGCCGTCCGCGGACCCGCCGTACCCGTCCGTGCGGGAGTTCGCCAGCGGCGACAGGAACTGATGGAGCAGGTACCCGTGCGCCGCGTGCACCTCGACGGTGTCGAACCCCGCTTCCCGTGCGCGGCGCGCGGCCGCGGCGAACTGCTCAGGGACGTCGGCGACCTGCGTAGCGGTCATCTCCGCCGGCGCGTCGTACCCCGGGAAGGGTTCTGGCGACGGGCCCAGGGTCGGCCACCCGCCGTCGGCCACCGGGACGGTGCCCTGCACCGGGGACCACGGGCGGAAGGTCGACGCCTTGCGCCCCGCGTGCGCGAGCTGGATACCGATGCGCGCCCCACGCTCGTGCACGAAGTCGACCACGCGCTTCCAGGCCGCCGCCTGCTCGTCGTTCCAGATCCCCGTGTCCTGGGGCGAGATCCGCCCCTCCGGAACGACGGCGGTCGCCTCGGTCAGCACCAGCCCGAACCCGCCCACGGCCCGGGCGCCCAGGTGCACCAGGTGCCAGTCGTCCGGCATCCCGTCCGACGCGGAGTACTCGCACATCGGCGACAGCCAGACCCGGTTGGGGACGGACACCTCACGGAGGGTGATCGGTTCGAAGAGGAGGCTCACGCCCGGGCCAACGTGGCCGACGGCCGGGCCATTCCGAGGCGGGACGCCCTGCCTCCGGGCCGACGGGCCGTGTCTCAGGGAGTGACCACGGATTGTGAGGACTGTCACCATCCGGGACTACACTCACCGGGCAGAGAGAACGCCAAGGCAGCGCCAAGTACCTGCTCGAACGAAACGCGAAGACGCGCACCGGAGGTCACCGTGACAGACACCCACCCGACGTCGGACCCGGCATCCGGCCCCAGCCTCGAGAACCTTCTGCACGAGTCCCGCAGCTTCCCGCCCAGCGAGGAGTTCGCGGCACAGGCGAACGCGAAGGCCGACCTGTACGAGAAGGCGTCGGCGGACCGCCTCGAGTTCTGGGCCGAGCAGGCGCGGGAGCTCCTGACCTGGAAGACGCCGTTCACCGAGACCCTCGACTGGAGCGGCGCACCGGTCGCGCGCTGGTTCGCGGACGGGACGCTGAACGCCGCGTACAACGCCGTGGACCGGCACGTCGAGGCGGGTCACGGCGACCGGGTCGCCATCCACTTCGAGGGCGAGCCCGGCGACACGCGCACGGTCACGTACGCCGACCTCCAGCAGGAGGTGTCCCGCGCGGCGAACGCCCTGACCACCCTCGGTGTGCAGACCGGCGACCGCGTGATCATCTACCTGCCGATGCTCGTGGAGTCCGTCGTGGCCATGCTGGCCTGCGCCCGCGTCGGTGCCGCGCACTCGGTGGTCTTCGGCGGCTTCTCCGCGGACGCCCTGCGCAGCCGGATCGCCGATGCCGAGGCCACGCTGGTGATCACCGCCGACGGCGGGTACCGCCGTGGCGCGCCCTCGGCCCTCAAGCCCGCCGTCGACGAGGCGCTCGCGCCCAAGGACGGTGCCGACCCGACGTCCGTGCGGAAGGTGCTCGTCGTCCGGCGTACCGAGCAGGACGTCGACTGGGTGGAGGGTCGCGACGTGTGGTGGCACGAGGCGCTGGCCGCCGAGTCCGACCAGCACGAGCCGGTCGCCGTCGAGGCCGAGCACCCGCTGTTCATCCTGTACACGAGCGGCACCACCGGGAAGCCCAAGGGCATCCTGCACACGACCGGTGGCTACCTCACGCAGACCGCGTACACGCACAAGAACGTGTTCGACCTGAAGCCGGAGACCGACGTCTACTGGTGCACGGCCGACATCGGCTGGGTGACGGGCCACTCGTACGTGGTCTACGGGCCGCTGGTGAACGGCGCCACGCAGGTGCTGTACGAGGGCACGCCCGACACGCCGCACCGCGGCCGCTGGTGGGAGCTGATCGAGAAGTACAAGGTCTCCATCCTGTACACCGCGCCGACGGCGATCCGCACCTGCATGAAGTGGGGCGACGACATCCCCGGCGGGTTCGACCTCTCCTCCCTGCGGGTCCTCGGCTCGGTGGGCGAGCCCATCAACCCCGAGGCGTGGATGTGGTACCGCCGCGTCATCGGCGGCGACCGGACCCCGATCGTCGACACGTGGTGGCAGACCGAGACCGGCGCGATCATGATCAGCCCTCTCCCGGGCGTCACCGCGGCCAAGCCCGGCTCCGCCCAGGTCCCGCTGCCCGGCATCGTCGCGACCGTCGTCGACGACGAGGCGAAGCCCGTGCCCGACGGCGGTGGCGGCTACCTCGTGCTCTCCGAGCCGTGGCCGTCCATGCTCCGCGGCATCTGGGGCGACCTGGAACGCTACAAGGACACGTACTGGTCCCGGTTCGAGAACCTGTACTTCGCCGGTGACGGCGCGAAGAAGGACGAGGACGGCGACATCTGGCTGCTGGGCCGCGTGGACGACGTCATGAACGTGTCCGGCCACCGGCTGTCGACCACGGAGATCGAGTCGGCCCTCGTGTCGAACCCGATCGTGGCCGAGGCCGCCGTCGTCGGCGCGAACGACGAGACGACCGGCCAGGCCGTCGTCGCGTTCGTGATCCTGCGCGGCGAGCACGCGAACCGGGCGTCGACGCCGGAGGGCGCCGCCGAGGTGCAGAAGGAGCTGCGCGACCACGTGGGCAAGGAGATCGGCCCCATCGCGAAGCCCAAGAAGATCCTCGTCGTCGCCGAGCTGCCCAAGACCCGGTCCGGCAAGATCATGCGGCGCCTGCTGCGCGACGTCGCGGAGGACCGGGCGGTGGGCGATGCCACCACGCTGGCCGACTCCTCGGTGATGGACCTGATCACGGCGGGCCTGCAGGCTCCGGCGGCTGCGTCGGAGGACTGACCCCCGTCATGCCGAGATAGAACTGTGGCGAGGTAGAACTGTGGCGAAGTAGGACCAGCGCGGAAGCCACAGTTCTACCTCGCCACAGTTCTACCTCGGCGCATGCAGGAGGATGGGCCTATGCGTATCGCTGCACCCATCGAGATCGGCCCGCTCGACGCCGACGCCCAGCAGGCCGTCCGAGACCTGGTGGCGGCCGCCGCGGCGCGCGACGGCGTGGCGCCGCTCTCCGAACAGCCGCTGCTCAACCTGGGGACGGACGCGGAGTGGATCACGCACGTCGTGGCCCACACCACGGCGGGCAGCACCATCGGCTACGTGCAGGTCGACCGCTCGGGCGAGACCGCGAGCGCCGAGCTGGTGATCCACCCGGAGCACCGCCGCAACGGGCACGGGCGCATGCTCCTCAAGACCGCCGAGCGTGACGCGACGCTCCCGTCCCGCTCGGGTGAACCCGGGCAGCACGGCAAGCACCTGCGGGTCTGGGCGCACGGCGACCTCGAGCCGGCTCGCGAGTTCGCTCGGGCCGCGGGTCTGCGACCGGTGCGCGAGCTCCTCTTCCTGAGCCGCCCCGTCACGCAGGCCGCACCGACGGCGGCGCCGGAGCTTCCCGCGCCGCCTGCCGGCTACCGGCTGCGCACGTTCCGCCCGGGGTCGGACGACGATGCCTGGCTCCGCGTGAACGCCCGTGCGTTCGCGACCCACCCGGAGCAGGGCCGGATGACCCTCGACGACCTGCGGGCCCGGCAGGCCGAGGAGTGGTTCGACCCGGAGGGCTTCTTCCTGCTCGTGCCGGAGGGCGCCACCGAGCCGGCGGCGTTCCTGTGGACCAAGACGGAACCGGGCCAGCCGGACGGCGCCCGCGACGGCGAGATCTATGCGGTCGGTGCGGACCCGGACCACCAGGGCAAGGGCCTGGGCCGCCTGATGACCGACGTCGGGCTCGCGCATCTCGCGCGCGCCGGCGCGTCGCGCGCCGTGCTCTACGTGGAGGGCGACAACAGGCCCGCTCGCGCGACGTACGAGCGGGCCGGGTTCACCCAGGCCGCCGTACACGTGCAGTATGCCCGCCCGTGACGGACGCTCTCCGAGAGCGTCACCCACTGTGTACCGAACGGTGACACCATGAATGACATGAAGGACAGCGCTGGGCACACCTCCGCCAGGCCCCGGGACAAGAATGGTCGATTCATGAAGCAGAGCCCTCGCACGGCCGGCACGGAGAGCATGAACGGAACGCCGGACGGGCACCGGGACCGGCCAGGGAAGACGACCGACAAGCTGGCGACGGCCGAGGTCGCGGAGAAGACCAAGCAGGCCGCCGCGCCGACTCCGACGCCGACTCCTACGCCGGCTCCCGCGCCAGCGGTACCGCCGGAAGGCGCCTCGGCGGACGACATCATGGACCCGCACTCCCTGGACGCGAGCCTGGCCGCGCACATCGCGGAGCACATCGCGGAGAGCCCCGAGGGGACCAGCCTGCTGGAGCCGGCGCTCCGCGGGCCGCTGCCGGTCGACCGGTTCGCGGACCGTGAGATGAGCTGGCTCGCGTTCAACCGGCGGGTGCTGGAGCTCGCGGAGGACCCGCGCATCCCGCTGCTGGAGCGCGTCCGCTTCCTGGCCATCTTCGCGTCGAACCTGGACGAGTTCTTCATGGTGCGCGTCGCGGGCCTGAAGCGCCGCATCGCGACCGGTATCGCGGTCACGAGCGCGTCAGGGCTCAGCCCGCGCCAGGCGCTGTCGCGCATCTCGGAAGAGGCGCACTCGCTCATGGAGCGGCACGCCCGTGTCTTCGAGGACGAGGTGCAGCCCGCGCTGGCCGGCGAGGGGATCACGCTGGTGCACTGGGGCGAGCTGGACACCAAGGAGCAGGAGCGGCTGCACAAGTTCTTCCGCAAGCAGATCTTCCCGGTGCTCACACCGCTCGCGGTCGATCCGGCCCACCCGTTCCCGTACATCTCGGGCCTCTCGCTCAACCTCGCGGTCGTCGTCGCGAACCCGGCGACGGGCAAGGAGCACTTCGCACGCGTCAAGGTGCCGCCGCTGCTGCCGCGCTTCATCGCGGTGGACGCGTCCGGCAAGCCGCGGCGCCCCGGCACGAAGAAGGCCGACCCGCAGCGCGGGCCGCTCTCGTTCGTGCCGCTCGAGGAGGTCATCGCACAGCACCTCGACTACCTGTTCCCCGGCATGGAGGTGCGGGAGAGCCACACGTTCCGCGTCACCCGCAACGAGGACGTGGACGTGGAGGAGGACGACGCGGAGAACCTGCTCCAGGCCATGGAGAAGGAGCTGCTCCGGCGCCGGTTCGGGCCACCGGTACGGCTGGAGATCGCCAAGGACATCAGCCCGCGCATCCGCGACCTGATCGTCCGCGAGCTGGGGGTCAAGGACGAGGAGGAGGTCTACGAGCTGCCTGCTCTGCTGGACCTGACCGGCCTCAACCTCATCGCCGACCTCGACCTGACGTCGCTGCACTACCCGCCGTTCGTGCCGTCCACGCACCGCCACCTCGCGGAGGTGGAGAGCTCCAAGCCGACCGACGTCTTCGCGGCGATCCGCCGCCGGGACATCCTGCTGCACCACCCGTACGACAGCTTCTCCACAAGTGTGCAGACGTTCCTGGAGCAGGCAGCGGCCGACCCCAACGTGCTGGCCATCAAGCAGACCCTGTACCGGACGTCGGGCGACTCCCCGATCGTGGACGCCCTGATCGACGCCGCCGAGGCGGGCAAGCAGGTACTGGCCCTGGTCGAGATCAAGGCCCGGTTCGACGAGGAGGCCAACATCTCCTGGGCCCGCAAGCTCGAAGAGGCGGGCGTGCACGTCGTCTACGGGATCGTGGGCCTCAAGACGCACTGCAAGCTGTCGCTCGTCGTGCGCCAGGAGCCCGACGGCTCGCTCCTGCGCTACTGCCACGTCGGCACGGGCAACTACCACCCCAAGACGGCGCGCCTGTACACCGACCACGGCCTGCTGACCTGCGACTCCGACGTCGGCCAGGATCTGACCCGCCTGTTCAACCAGCTCTCCGGGTACGCCCCCAAGTCGACGTTCCACCGCCTTCTCGTGGCGCCTCGCGCCGTGCGCTCGGGCCTGGTCGAGCGCATCGAGCGCGAGGCGAACGCCGCCCGCGCCGGCCACGAGGCGTGGGTCAAGATGAAGATCAACTCGGTGGTCGACGAGACCGTGATCGACGCCCTGTACCGGGCCTCCCAGGCCGGGGTGCAGGTCGATCTCGTGGTGCGGGGCATCTGCGCCCTACGCGTGGGCGTCCCGGGACTGAGCGAGAACATCCGGGTGCGCTCCATCCTGGGCCGCTTCCTGGAGCACTCACGCCTCTTCGCGTTCGCCAACGCGGTGGGCCCGGCCCTCGGCGAGGGGCCGGAGTCCGGCCCCGAGGTGTTCATCGGCTCGGCCGACCTGATGCACCGCAACCTCGACCGCCGGGTCGAGACGCTCATCCGGATCTCCGACCCGAACCACGTGGGCGAGCTGCTCGGCCTGCTGGACGAGTCGATGGCCGACACGACGGCGTCGTGGCACCTCCTGCCCGACGGCAGCTGGGAGCGCCCGTCCCCGGGAGCGGAGAGCAACGGCCTCCGCGACCTGCAGGCGGTCCTCATCCAGCGGCAGCGCCGTCGGCTCGAGCCCGCCCGGTGACCGGCCGGCGGTCGGTGGTGGGCACGGGTCCGACGACGACGGCCACCCCCACCACAGGTGTGCACACCCCGGTCATCATGACTGCCGGTGCGCTCGTCTGGCGCCGTCGGAACGGCGGGCTCCAGGTACAGCTGGTGCATCGCCCCCAGTACGACGACTGGTCGTGGCCCAAGGGCAAGCTCGAGGTCGGGGAGTCCTTCCAGGGCGCCGCGATCCGCGAGGTCGGTGAGGAGACGGGCAAGGAGATCGTGCTCGGCAGGCCCTTGCCGGGGCTCCAGTACCTCACGCCCGACGGCACGGTGAAGCGCGTGCACTACTGGGCGGCGCGCCGTGCCCGGCGGGGGCGCGACAGCGCGGCGCTCACGGCGCGTGCCCCCGTGGCGCCGGTCGACCGGGACGAGGTCGACCGGACCGAGTGGTTCGACGTGGACGAGGCCGAGCAGCGCCTCACCCGGACGTCCGACCGAGGCCCGCTGAACGCGCTGGTGGCCGCCGAGACCGAGGGCGTGCTCGACACCCGGACGCTCGTCATCGCGCGGCACGGCCGAGCGGTGCCGCGTACCGCCTGGCACGGCTCGGAACGGGACCGCCCCCTGACGCCGCTCGGCCACGGCCAGGCGGCCGCACTGGTCCCGGTGCTGGCGGCCTACGGCATCGAGCACGTGATCAGCTCCCGGTGGGAGCGGTGCGCCACCACCATCGACCCCTACGTGGGGGCCGCCGGCCTGCGGCCGAGCTACAGCGAGTACCTCACCGAGGCACAGCACGAGCGGTCGCCGTCGCGCGTCGCCGCCACCGTGCGCGACCTCCTGGAGGAGACCACGGAGTCCTCGGTGATCTGCACCCATCGCCCGGTCCTGCCGACGGTGCTGGACGTTCTCGGCCAGCACGCATCGCGCACGGTGGCGGACGGGCTGCCGTCGACCGACCCGTTCCTCGAGCCGGGCGAGGTGCTGGTGGCGCACGTCGCCGACACCACCTCGGGACCGCGGGTGGTGGCCACCGAGAAGGTGAGCCCGCCGATCTGGTGACGGCCGTGGTGGACACACGCCCGACTTCGGCGCACTATCGGTCACCATGAGCAGCGACCAACGACCTCCGAGACGGCCGGCCATGCTGGACCCCCGGGACGCCGAGGCGCTTCCCGGCGAGGTGGACCCCGCGCTGCGCGACGAGGTGGCGCACGCGACGGCACGAGCACTCGTGGACCGAGCACGCACCACCGAGGACCCGGCCGTGGTGGAACGACTCATCCACCTGGTGGAGAACGAAGGCCTCGACACGGTGGCGGGCCTGTGGGCGGACGCCGCAGCGGTCTCCCTGCCCGGCGCGCTCTGGCGGCTCTACGTGCTGCGTGAGTGGGTGCGCCGGGACATGGCTACCGTCATGCTCCGGTATCGGCTCGGTGTGGAAGCCGCACCGGTCCAGGAGGCCGTCGCGGGTGTCCCGAGCCCTCCGGAACCCGGTGACCTCCAGATCCTCGCCGACGCCGTCCTGTCCGGTGTCTTCACCGGTGACCTCGCCGTCGCCCTCGAACGGGCCGGCGCGTTCTGCCGCATCCTCTCGACCGGAGCCGCGTTCGACGCGGACTCCCGCGAGGTCGCCGATCCCACCGGCGCCACCCGGATGACCCGTAGCGCCAGCTCCCTGCTGCGCACCGCGGAAGAGCTGGAACGAGCCGGAGGGCTGTGGCGGACCGGCTCGCTCGAGTAGGCCGGCGCCCTGTCAGGCACGTGCCAGACACGTGTCAGATGCTGTCGAGCAGGTGGTACGCACGAGCACTGTGACGTCCGACCCCCTTGGCAGATCAGCACACGCCATTAGGATGGTGCAGGCGACGCCGGGCTGCGGAAGCCCCGGGCTCCACCTCAAGCCGCTACGAGCGGCCCCGCGCCGAGAGGCGCTCCCGGTTCGGCGTCGCTCCAACTTCCCTTCCTTCGGCCGACAAAGCCGTCGCCAGAACCTTGCTCGCGGGCCCGTACCGTTTGTCACGGGTTACCAAAGCGCAACCTTGCAAATTGGCGATGGTCGGCAACAGCTCTACGCTGAGCCTGTTCCAGAGCCCTCAGAACGGGAGCCCTCGTGCGCCTTACTCCGCGCGACACCAAGTACTTCGACCTGCTCGCCGCACTCGCCCAGCACCTCGTCCAGGGCTCGTCCCTGCTGGCTGAGCTGCTCGGCGCGGACCGGGCGGGGCGGGAGAAGCTCGCCGAGGAGATGCACGAGGTCGAGCATCTCGCGGACGATGCCACGCACTCGATCATGCGGCGCCTCAACCAGACCTTCGTCACGCCGTTCGACCGCGAGGACATCTCGGGTCTCGCCTCGGCGCTGGACGACTGCATGGACGAGATGGACGAGGCCGCCGAGCTCATCGTCCTCTACAAGGTGGATGCCCTTCCCGACCGCGTGTCGGAGCAGGTCCAGGTGCTGCAGCGCTGTGCGGAGCTGACGGCGGAGGCCATGCCCCGCCTGCGCTCGATGGACAAGCTCGCCGACTACTGGGTCGAGGTGAACCGGCTCGAGAACCAGGCGGACAAGCTGCACCGCAAGCTCCTGGCCCAGCTCTTCGACGACCTGGCCGGCGACCCCGTGCTGCTCATGAAGCTGAAGGAGATCGTGGAGGTTCTCGAGAACGCCGCGGACAGCTTCGAGAAGGTCGCGAACATGGTCGAGACCATCGCCCTCAAGGAGTCCTGAGTTGGAGGTCGCGCTGGTCGTCCTCGTGGTGGCGCTCGCCCTGAGCTTCGACTACACCAACGGCTTCCACGACGCCGCCAACGCGATCGCGACGTCGGTCTCGACCCGGGCGCTCACCCCACGGGTGGCGCTCGTCATGGCGGCCGCCATGAACTTCGCCGGTGCGCTCCTGGGCACCGAGGTGGCGGAGACCATCGCCACGTCGATCGTCAACCTCGGCGGCGCGGACACCCACGCCGAGCTGACGGTCGTGCTGTGCGCCCTGCTGGGCGCGATCACATGGAACCTCATCACGTGGTGGTTCGGCCTGCCGTCGTCGTCCACGCACGCCCTCATCGGCGGGCTGGTCGGCGCAGGGCTCGCCGGCGGCATGGGCGTCTACTGGTCGGCCATCGTCGACAAGGTGGTCCTGCCCATGATCATCTCGCCGCTCGTGGGCTTCGGCCTCGCGTTCGCCGTGATGATCGGCGTCATGTGGATCTTCCGCAACGTGGCCCCCGCCAAGGCGAACCGGCGCTTCCGGATCGCGCAGACCGCGTCCGCGGCGGCCATGGCGCTGGGGCACGGCCTCCAGGACGCGCAGAAGACGATGGGCGTCATCTACCTGGCGCTCCTGACCGTGGGCTGGGCCAACGCCGACGAGGGCATCCCGCTCTGGGTCAAGCTCTCCGCGGCGGCCGCCATCTCCGCGGGCACCTACGCGGGCGGCTGGCGCATCATGCGCACGCTCGGCCGCAAGATCATCGAGCTCGACCCGGCGCGCGGCTTCGTCGCCGAGTCCGTCTCCGCCCTCGTCCTGTACGTGAACGCGTTCGCACTGCACGCCCCGGTCTCCACCACGCACACGATCACCTCGGCGATCATGGGCGTGGGGGCCACCCGCAGGCTCTCCGCCGTGCGCTGGGGCGTCGCCGGGAACATCGCCGTCGCGTGGGTCCTCACCATCCCTGCCGCCGCCCTGGTGGCGGCGCTCGCGACGTGGGCGCTCTTCCCGTTCCTGGCCTGACCCGGACCAGCACCCGGGACGGGCCGGGTCAGAGACGCTTTTCACAACGGAGCGCTCCGCGCGCGACTCGCACCGGGTGAGACTTAGCATCGATCGCATGAGCACTACCCCCTCGGCCCCGACCGCCGGCGCCAGATCAGCCCACCGCAAAGCAACGGCCCTCGCCTTCGCCGCAGCGGTGGGCGGTTTCTTGTTCGGCTTCGACAGCTCCGTGATCAACGGCGCGGTGAACGCCATCGAGGGCCAGTTCTCCCTGCACCCCTCGGTGACCGGCTTCGTGGTCGCCGTCGCGCTGCTCGGCTGTGCGCTGGGCGCGTGGGCCGGCGGGCGGCTGGCCGACCGCTGGGGCCGCACCCGGGTCATGGTGCTCGGCTCGATCCTGTTCTTCGTGTCGTCCATCCTGTCGGCCGTCGCGTTCTCCGCCTGGGACCTCGGCATCTGGCGCTTCATGGCCGGTGTCGGCATCGGTATCGCCTCGGTCATCGCGCCCGCGTACATCGCGGAGATCGCGCCCGCCGCCATGCGCGGCCGCCTCGGCTCGCTGCAGCAGCTCGCGATCACCGTCGGTATCTTCGCGGCGCTCCTCTCGGACCAGATCCTCGCCGAGTCGGCGGGCGGCGCCGCGAACGTGCTCTGGCTCGGCTGGGAGGCATGGCGCTGGATGTTCCTGGTGGCCGTGGTCCCTGCCGCCGTCTACGGCATCCTCGCGCTGCGCATCCCGGAGTCACCCCGCTACCTCGCGGCCAACGGCCGCGACGACGAGGCGCGTGCCGTCCTGGCCAGCGTGCTCGGCCCGGACGAGGACGTCGACGACCGCCTCGTCCAGATCCACCGCAGCATCGCGATCGACGAGGCTAACGCCGCCCAGGCATCGCTCCGGGGCAACACCCTCGGGCTCAAGCCGATCGTCTGGGTGGGCATCCTGCTGTCGGTCTTCCAGCAGTTCGTCGGCATCAACGTGATCTTCTACTACTCGACGACGCTGTGGCAGGCTGTCGGGTTCGACGAGAGCCAGGCGTTCCTGGTCTCCACCATCACCGCGGTCACGAACGTCGTGGTTACGTTCATCGCCATCGCACTCATCGACAAGGTGGGTCGCCGCCCGCTGCTGCTCGTCGGCTCGGCCGGCATGACGGTGTCGCTGGGCCTGATGGCCATCGCCTTCACGCAGGCCACCGGCACCGGCGAAGACATCTCGCTCAGCGGGCCCTGGGGTGTGACCGCACTGGTCTGCGCCAACGCGTTCGTGGTCTTCTTCGGCGCCTCGTGGGGCCCGCTGGTGTGGGTGCTGCTCGGGGAGATGTTCCCGAACCGCATCCGCGCCGCCGCGCTGGGCGTCGCGGCCGCCATGCAGTGGATCGCCAACTTCGCCATCACCATGTCGTTCCCACCGATGCTGTCCGCGTTCGGCGCCAGCGTGCCGTACCTGATGTACGCGTGCTTCGCGGCGCTGAGCTTCTTCTTCGTGCTCACCAAGGTGCGCGAGACCAAGGGCATGGAACTCGAGGACATGGGCGAGGAGAGCCACACCACGACCTGACCCGAGCACCGATCCAGCCGATCTACCACGGCGCCGCCTCCACCACGGTGGGGGCGGCGCCGTTCTCGTGCGTCGGGCAGGCCGCTCGATCGCGGTGTCGCGCAGGTCACACGCGGGACGACCCAGCGGCATGCCGAGAACGCTTGCATTCGGCAACCATCGTTATATAGTTGCTTTAGGCAATCAATTGCGAGGCACGATGACTTCCCCGTCCAGCCGGACGCCGTCCGGCACCGAAGCTCCGGCCGTCGCCCTGCTCGCCGCGCTCCAGAGCCTTTCGCGCGCCCAACGGGAAGCGGCGGCACGGATCGCCCACGAGCTCGACTGGCCCCGGTCCGGTGTGGCCGTGCTGCACCTGCTCTCCCGGTGCGGCCCAGCCTCCCTGACCGACGTCGCGACACACCTGCGTGTCGACCTCTCCGTGGCGAGCCGCCAGGTCAGCACGATGGCCGACGCCGGCTACGTCGTCCGCACGGTCGACGCCGAGGACCGCCGGGTCCGCACGGTCGAGCTGACCGGTGCCGGACACGCCCTGGCGGCCGAGGCAGCCGAGCAGTACACGAACCTGATCGACCGGGCGTTCGCCGCCTGGTCGCCCGAAGACCTCGACGAGGCGACCCGCACGCTGGACCGCCTCGTCGACACCATCAGTGCGGACACCGCGCACCAGAGATCACCCCAGAACCAGCAGGAGTGTGCATGACCAGCCCCCACACGGAGCCCCTCGCGGTCGAGCCCGACCACCTCCAGGGCGAACCACCCGCCATGACGCACAGCGAGGTCCTCCGGGCGCTGTCCGGGATCCTCCTCGGCATGTTCGTCTCCGTCCTGGCGATGTCGGTGGTCTCGTCGTCGCTGCCGAAGATCATCACGGACCTCGAGGGCAACCAGTCGGCCTTCACCTGGGTGGTCACGGCGACCCTGCTGACCTCGACGATCTCCACCCCGATCTGGGGCAAGCTCGCCGACCTCACGAACCGCAAGACGCTGATCCAGATCGCCCTCATCATCTCCGTGCTCTCGGCGGCCGCCGCCGGGTTCGCGCAGGACACCGGGCAGCTCATCACCTTCCGCGCCTTCCAGGGCATCGGCGCCGGCGGCCTGCAGTCGCTCTCCGCCGTGCTCATCGCCGACATCATCAGCCCGCGTCAGCGCGGCCGGTACATGGGCCTCATGGGCTCGATCATGGGCATCGGCATGGTCGGCGGCCCGATCCTCGGCGGCTTCCTCACGGACGCCATCAGCTGGCGCTGGAACTTCTTCGTCGGCCTGCCGTTCGCGGTGGCGTCGATCATCGTGCTGCAGATGACGCTCAAGCTTCCGAAGCGGCCCCGCGGCTCGGCCCGGATCGACGTCCTCGGCGCCACGCTGATCTCTGCCGGCATCGCGACCCTGCTGCTGTGGATCACCTTCGCGGGAACCGAGTTCGACTGGCTCTCCTGGCAGACGGCGGTCATGGCCGGCGGCTCGCTCCTCGTCCTGGCGATCGCCGTGCTCGTGGAGCTGCGGGTCAAGAACCCGCTCATCCCGATGGACCTGTTCAAGAACCGCACGCTGGTGCTCGCCGTCATCGGGTCGGTCGCCGTGGGTGTCGCCATGTTCGGCTCGTCGGTGTTCCTCAGCCAGTACATGCAGCTCTCACGCGGCAAGACGCCCACCGAGTCCGGCCTGTACACGATCCCGATGGTCGTCGGCCTCTTCCTGTCGTCCACGATCGGCGGACAGCTGATCTCCAGGACGGGCCGGTACAAGCCGTACATGGTCACCGGCGGCGTGCTCCTGACCGGCGGCCTGCTGCTCCTGTCGACGCTGGACCACCACACGTCGTTCGTCCTGGTCTCGATCTACCTGTTCGTCCTGGGGGCGGGCGTCGGCCTCCTCATGCAGAACATGGTGCTGGCCACGCAGAACACGCTGCACATCAAGGACTCCGGGTCCGGC
Organism: Promicromonospora iranensis; assembly: GCF_028994805.1. Lineage (GTDB taxonomy): Bacteria > Actinomycetota > Actinomycetes > Actinomycetales > Cellulomonadaceae > Promicromonospora > Promicromonospora iranensis. Next base: position 290,351 of record NZ_JAJQQP010000001.1, read on the forward strand.
ACGTCCACCGTGACGTTCTTCCGGTCGCTCGGTGGCGCCCTCGGCGTCTCGGCGCTCGGCGCGATCTTGGGCCACAGCGTGAGGACCAGCCTGCAGGACGGCGTCACGGAGATCGCGCCGCAGCTGGCGAAGCAGGGGATCGACCCGTCAGCACTGGCCTCCGGCGGCGGCACCCTGCCCGACCTGGCGACGCTCCCGCACATCCTGGTCGAGGTCGTCGAGAAGGCGTACGCGGACGGCATCGCGGACATCTTCCTCGCCGCCGTCCCGCTGGCCCTCGTCGCGCTGCTCTGCGTCTCCCTGATCAAGGAGGTGCCGCTGGGTCACCGCTCCGGCATCGACCAGCTGAAGGACCTGGAACCGGCAGCTCCCTGACCCTGTTGGTTGTGAGCGGGATCGTTGCGCCCTCCACGGGCGGGTAGTCGCAACGATCCCGCTCACAACCAGGTCCCCCGGGGGAATTCGCGCCCACGGGCTGTGATCCGAGGGCTTGACGCGTCATCATGGGCGCATGCTCTCGCGTACAGACAGGTCCGGAACGGACGCGTCCGACGACCAGGTCGCCGCCGGCAACGATGCCGGCGACACGGTCGGTGACGACGGAGCCGCCCCCGCGCCGTTCGAGGGTCTGGAGCGGGAGATCCGGCTGCTGATCCGCCGCGCGCAGTCCTCCGGCGCCTCGATCGCCCGCCGGGTTCATCCTGAGCTCGACGCCAGCGCGTACCCGCTCCTCGCGCACATCTCGGAGCGGCCCGGCGCGCGGGGCTCGGACCTCGCCACCTTCTTCGGTGTCGGACGTGCCACCGTGTCGCGGCAGCTCAGCCGTCTGGTGGAGCTCGGCCTCGTCGAACGCACCGTCGACCCGGAGGACAGCCGCGGACAGCGCATCACCCTGACGCCCGACGGCGCTGCCCGCCTCGACCGCGCGCGCTCCAGCCGGGTCGCCATGCTGGAGGGAGCGCTGGCCACCTGGGAGACCGAAGAGGTCGCACAGCTGGCCAGCCTCCTCAACCGCTACTCGACGGACATCGTGGCGTGGAAGCAGAGCGGTCGCTGAACCGTCCTGCCGACCGTCAGCTCTCCTCGAACGTGAGGCTCACCGAGTTCATGCAGAACCGGTCGCCGGTCGGGGTCTGCGGCGCGTCCTCGAAGACGTGCCCCAGGTGGGAGCCGCACGTGGCGCAGCGCACCTCGGTGCGCACCATGCCGAGGGAACGGTCCTCGATCAGCTCGACGGAGTCACCCGCGAGCGGGCTGTAGAACGACGGCCAGCCGCAGTGCGAGTCGAACTTGGTGTCCGACCGGAACAGCTCGGCGTCACACGCGCGACACCGGTAGACGCCGGTGCGCTTCTCGTCGAGCAGCTCGCCCGTCCACGCCCGTTCGGTGCCTGCCTGTCGCAGTACCGCGTATTCCTCGGACGAGAGCTCCTTGCGCCACTCCTCGTCCGACTTCGAGACCTTGTACGTCATGTCGACACCTCCGCGCATACCAACCTACCTCCGGCCCGCGGTGTTCCCGCGTGCGCCCGGGCGCACGTGAGCCCCTGAACCCTCACGGGTCCGGGGGCTCACGCTGCTGCTCCGAGCCGGTGCTCCGAGCCGGTGCTACGAGGCGGTCAGCTCGCGGCCGAGGCGTTGGTGCTGCCCGCGCCGCGGCCACGGCCGCCGCGACGACGACGAGGCGCGCCCGCGCCGTCCGTCCTCGGGAAGTGGTCGGCAGCGGTGCGTCCGCCGCCCGACGCCGGGCGACCGCCGCCGCGCTGGCCGGTCGTCTGGCCGGCGCCCTGGCTGCGCGCCTGGCCCTGACGGCCGCCGCCCTGCCCGGCACCCTGACCGGCGCCCTGACCACGGGTCTGGCCCGTGCCCTGGGCTCCGGAGCGCGAGCGTCCGCCCTGCTTGCGCGGCTGGCCCTGGCGACCCTGCTGCTGCGGGGCGGGCTCCACGTACTCCACGAACGGCGCGACCTCGCCGACCAGGCTGGTCACCGTCGCGTCGCCGGGACGGACGTCCTGGGGGCGAGCGGTGATCTTCGCCTTGCGGGTCAGGTCACGCACGTCGCCGCGCTCCTCGGGCAGCATGATGGTCACGACGTCGCCGCCGGAACCGGCACGCGCCGTCCGCCCCGAGCGGTGGAGGTACGCCTTGTGCTCGGCGGGCGGGTCCACGTGCACCACGAGCTCGACGTCGTCGACGTGGATGCCGCGCGCGGCGATGTCCGTCGCGACGAGCACCCGGACGTCGCCGGACGAGAACGCGGCGAGGTTGCGCTCGCGCGCCCCCTGGCCGAGGTTGCCGTGCAGGTCGACGGCGGGCACGCCCGCGGCGGTGAGCTGCTTGGCGAGCTTCTTGGCCTGGTGCTTGGTCCGCATGAACAGCACGCGCCGGCCGGTGCCCTGCGCGAGCTGGTGCACCACGTGCTTCTTCGCGTCCTTGTCGGTCACGGCGAGGATGTGGTGCGTCATCTGCGGCGGCGGGGCTGCGGCGTCGTCCACCGAGTGGGTGACCGGCTGGTGCAGGTAACGCTTCACGATGACGTCGACGCCGTTGTCCAGCGTCGCCGAGAACAGCAGGCGCTGGGTCCGCGAGGACGTGCGGTCGAGGATGCGCTTCACGCCGGGCAGGAACCCGAGGTCAGCCATGTGGTCGGCCTCGTCGAGCACGGTGATCTCGACGTCCTCGAGCGTGAGGTGCCGCTGGCCGAGCAGGTCCTCGAGCCGGCCGGGGCAGGCGATGACGATGTCGACACCGGCGCTCAGGGCGGTGACCTGGCGCGACTGCGCCACGCCCCCGAAGATCGTGGTGGTCTTCAGACCGAGTGCCTGCGCCAGCGGGGCGATCGACTCGTCGATCTGGTTCGCGAGCTCACGCGTGGGAGCCAGGATCAGTGCACGGGGGCGGCCCGCACCACGGCGCGGCTGCCCCGCCGCGACCGAACGGGCGCTGGACGTCGCGAGACGCGTCACGACCGGCAGCGCGAACGCGAGGGTCTTGCCCGAGCCGGTCCGGCCACGGCCGAGCACGTCGCGGCCGTTGAGGGAGTCCGGCAGCGACGCCGTCTGGATGGGGAACGGCGAAGTGATGCCGCGGTCTGTCAGAACGCGCAGAACGGGCGCGGGCAGACCGAGGTCGGCAAAGGTAGTCAAAGGAGATGGGCCTCTCGGGCTCGGTGGCAGCGCGGTTCGCGCCGGTGGTCCGCCGTGCTCACACCGGGCGGCGGGTTGCTAACCCGGGCCGGGGCCACGACGTCGGGCAGCTGAAGCCGCCCACGACCACCAACTATCTCATGTCCTGGTGACGGTGGCTGCGGCGCACGTCACGTTCGGTGTGGTTCTATGTGGCGCATGATTCCCGCAGCGACCAGCTCCGCCGGGCCGTTCGCCGCCATCGGCGACGTGCTCGGCACCATCTGGACCAACGCGGTCACCCCCGTGGACCCGCCGTCGAACGTGATGGTGCTCGGCATGTGCGCGATCGCCCTGGTCGTCGTCCTGTTCCGGCCCTTGTGGCACGTGACGCGACACGTCATCACCATCGCCCACGAGGCGTCGCACGGCCTCGCCGCCCTGTTCACGGGCCGCAAGCTCGAGGGCATCCGGCTGCACTCCGACACCTCCGGCCTCACCGTCTCCCGCGGCAAGCCCCGCGGTCCGGGCATGGTCATCACGGCGTTCGCCGGCTACGTGGGGCCGGGCATCATCGGCCTCGGTGCCGCGTGGCTGCTCAAGCTCGGCTACGCCGTCGGGCTGCTGTGGCTGCTCGTGGCACTCCTCGCGCTGCTGCTCCTGCAGATCCGCAACTGGTTCGGGCTCTGGTCGATCCTCGTCAGCGGCACCGCGCTCGTATTCGTCACCTGGTTCCTGGAGCCCACGGTGCAGAGCGCCGTCGCCTACGCCGTGACGTGGTTCCTCCTGCTCGGCGCGGTACGCCCGGTGTTCGAGCTGCAGATCCAGCGCTCCCGCGGCCGCGCCCGGACGTCCGACGCTGACATGCTCGCGCGCCTGACCGGTGTCGCCGGCCTGTTCTGGGTGTCGATGTTCCTGCTGGTCACGCTGGGTGCGCTGGCGCTCGGCGGGGCATGGATCCTCGGCGTCGCGCTCTAGGCGTCCGCCGCCGGACGGAACCGCTCCGAGGCCAGTGACAGGCCTCAGAACGACGACGAGCCCCTGTGCGGCTGCCTGGCCGGCAGCCGCGCAGGGGCTCGTCGATCACATCGGCACCCGGTCAAGGGCGCCGGGAGTCACGCCTTGGGCGTGAGCACGAAACCTGGGCCCTCGGCACCGGGGTCGGTGTCCAGGGTCAGCGTCTCCAGGGCAGGAGCGGCCTGAGCCTCGACGAACACGTTGGTGGCACCCGAGGCGTCGACGACCTGGTCGTCAGGCTGGGGGGCCGGAACCAGCGCGAGCTCGAAGTTGCCGGGCTGGCCGGACGCCTGCGCGATGCGCAGCCCGCCCTCGACCGGCACTCCAGCCTGCTGAGCGAGGTCCTGGACGGCCGTACGGGCATTGTCGGTCACGGTGAGCACGTTGAGCTCCTCACATTGGTTCTCCGCGGTCCCGACCACCGAACCAAGCCCACTCCCTCACCGCAAGCGTGAGACGCATTTAGCCCGATATCTCCCGGTGGGTGAGACAGCACATGACAGCCGCGAGCAGAGGCCGTACCGTGCCCCGCCGGGCGGCTCGACGCCGTCGGCGCACCTGACCGGTAGGCTTTCTACTCGCGCCACCCGGATCCCGGGCGCGCGGGCCTCTAGCTCAACTGGCAGAGCAGCGGACTTTTAATCCGCGGGTTCCGGGTTCGATCCCCGGGGGGCCCACCGTGACAGCGTCGTCATCAGCCCGTTCATCCTGACCCGGACCCTCGCGGTGGAGGCCACAGCCGGGCCACACCACACAGACATCCACGGAACGCGCACCACTGTGCGCTACGCGACCGGTACCGTGGACGCCCACCCGAGGCTGAGGGGCTCACATGACACAGCTCGACCGCCGCACATTCCTGGCAAGCGCCGCCGTCGTCGCGTTCGATCCGGTGACGTCGCACTGGCTCACCAGCTACCCGGAGAACGCCGGGGCGGTCCGGATCCCTCACCTCGACGGCGAGCTCGTCACGGACGACGCCTCCCTCACGGAGGCGGCCACCGACTACGGGCACCTGGTCCACAACCGCCCGCGGGCGGTGCTGCGGCCGGGCTCCGTGAACGACGTCGTCGCGGTGGTGCGGTTCGCGAACGAGTACGGCCTCACGGTCGCGGTGCGCGGGCAGGGTCACTCGACGTTCGGCCAGGCGCAGGCCGACTGCGGCGTCGTCATCGACTCCCGCACCCTCGCCACCATCCACTCGATCGCACCGGACCGGGCAGTGGTCGACACCGGGGTGCAGTGGCTCGACCTGGTCCGCACCGCCCTGGCGGACGGCGTCGCGCCCCCCGTCACCACGGACTACCTCGGCCTGTCGGTGGGCGGCACGCTGAGCGCCGGCGGCATCGGCGGCGCCTCCCAGCACCACGGGCTGATCGTCGACAACACGATCGAGCTCGAGGTGGTCACGGGTGAGGGCCATCTCGTGACCTGCTCCGCCGACCACGAGCGCGACCTGTTCGAGGCGGTGCTCGGCGGGCTCGGCCAGTTCGCCGTCATCGTGCGCGCGACGGTCCGGCTCGAGGCGGCCCCGGCCATGGCTCGCGTCTACACGCTGACCTATCCGCAGGTCACCGACCTGACGGCGGCCCAGCGCACGGCCCTGGCCGACGGCCGCTTCGACTACCTGGAGGGCCAGCTCGTCCCCACCGACGACGACGGTTTCGCGTTCGTCCTGGAGGGCGGGGCGTGGTTCACGAGCGAGCTGCCCGACGACGACGCCCTGGTGGCCGGCCTCGCGCCTTCCGGGATCGACGTCGTGGACCTGCCGTTCTTCGACTGGCTGAACCGCATCTACGAGACCGTCGAGCAGGTCGAGGCGCTCCGCCTGCCCTGCCCCTGGATCAACGTGTTCGTCCCCGACACGGCGGTCGACCAGATCGCCACGGAACTCCTCACCACGCTCACCCCGGCCGACGCCGGCGGCGTCGCCCTGCTCTACCCGACCAACCGGTCACTGGTCTCACGCCCCCAGGTGATGGTCCCCGAGGGCCCGGTGTTCTTCCTGCTCGCGCTGCTGCGCGCGGTGAGCCCGCCCGACGACGCGGAGGCGGAGCGCCTCATCGCCGAGAACGACGCGCTGTACGCCAAGGTCCGAGCCGTCGGCGGCACCAACTACCCGGTGAACGCCCTGCACCTGAGCCCGGCCGACTGGCGCGCCCACTACGGCGACCGCTGGCCCGCGGTGCGCAAGGCCAAGGACCGCTACGACCCCCGCCGCGTGCTCACGCCCGGCCAGGGCATCTTCGAGGAAGTCAGCAGAGCTTCTCGTACTCCTTGAGGCCGGCGACGGTCGAGGCGATGTCGAGCTCGACCTGCCCGCCGTCCGCCAGGTCGAGCGCTTCCTGCAGCTGCAGGAACGGCACCCGGATCTTCTCGAGCGGGCCCTGGAACTCCTCGGGCACACGCGGCTCGAGCCGCCCGAGCTCCATCGCCATCGCATGCATCTGGTCGGCCGACGTGCCGTCGAGCCCGTCGCTCGCTCCCACGAGCGCCGTACCGATGCGCTCCTCGAGCGTCTTGCCGCCGTCGACGTACATCGCGGCGCACGCCTGGTTCGCGTCCAGCGGCGCGTCCGGGTCAGGCCGCGAAGAGGGCGCGGCGCTCACGCTGCTCGACGGCGACGCGCTCGCTCCGGCGTCGGCCTCGCCGTCCGCCGAGCAGCCGGCGAGCAGGACGAGAGCGGCCACGGCTACGAGGGCCCCGCGGGCACGGAAGCCGGCCGAGGCGGGGGTGACAGGTCGGACCATGGCGCACATGAAACCACCCGGCGCTGAGAATCCGCGCATCCGGTGGGTTTCGCCCGGGTGGCCGACACGGCGCCCTCGGGGCCGGGCGGTGAACTGTCCCGGAACACTCCCGGAATTCGCACGGCGCCCACTGGGAAGCCGCGCGAGGTCGGCCTAGCGTGGTGAGTGAACCGCAGACCCGGAGGTCAGCATGGCCGTCGCCAGTCCCGCAGTCATCGCCCACCGCGGATACTCCGCGGTAGCGCCGCAGAACACGCTCGCCGCGGTCGAGGCCGCGTGCCGCGCGGGCGCGGACGCCGTCGAGGTCGATCTCCAGCCCACCGCCGACGGCGTGGGCGCCGTGATCCACGACGAGACCGTCGACGCCACCACCGACGGCACCGGCAAGGTCTCGGCCCTGACCTCGGACGAGGTGCTCGGGCTGGACGCCGGCTCACGCTTCTCTCCCGCGTTCACCGGCCAGCGTGTGCCGAGCCTCGCCGACGTGCTGGGCGTGCTGGCCCGCCACCCGGGCACGGACCTGCTGCTCGAGCTCAAGGGCTCGTGGAGCACGGCGCAGGTCGAACGGGTCACCGCCACGATCGCCGCCGCGGGGTTTGACGACCGGGTGCTCGTGCAGAGCTTCTGGCCGGGCACGGTCGCCACCGTGCGCGACGTCGCGCCCCACCTGCCGGGCGGCCTGCTCGTCTCGTTCGACCCACCCGGGCTGCTGCGGCTCTGCGAGCGGCTCCGGGTCGTCGCCTGCAACCCCTCGGTCGCGGCGGTGGCGAACAGTCCACGGCTGGTGTCCCGGCTGCACGCCGCCGGCCTGCGGGTCATGTCCTGGACGGCGAACGACCCGGCCGCGTGGACCACTCTCGTCGACACCGACGAGGGCGCCGGCGTCGACGCCGTCATCACCGACCGTCCGGAGCGGCTCGCGGGCTGGCTCGCCGGGCGGACCGACCGCCCGGCGGTCGGGTCCGCCCCGGGCCGTGGCGGGATCCGGCTGCGGCGGCCCCGGCGCGCACCGGCTCCTCGCGTGGTCGCCACCCGGGTGTGACCCGCGCCGCGTGGGCTACGCCCGGTGCAACCAGCCGTGCAGGCGGCGGGTCACCCAGGGGAGCACCCAGTACGCCATGATCGGCGTCAGGACCAGGGTGGAGATCAGCACCTTGAGCACGAGCGCCACGTCGTCCCACCCGGGCACCAGGTAGGCGAACAGAGCGGTGAAGAGCAGGTTCACCGGGAAGAACCCGAGCCAGATGCTCGTCGCCTGCTTCCACCGGGGCGGCACGACGGCGGCGGCGACGTCGTCCGGCTCGTCCATCCGCGTCGGGTCGTCGAACCAGCCCTCGATGCCCGTCCGCTGCTGGTAGCGCAGCTCCTCGACGAGGCCGGTGCCCTGCGCCAGCCAGTCACGGCGCTCGGCGGACTGCTCCCAGGCCGCGAGCCGGTCGGCGTCGGCGAAGCGGTAGAGCATGTGCCAGTCGCGGGATCCCTCGGCGGCGCGGATCCAGCCCGAGCCGAGAAAGCCGGGCCAGCGGTTGGCGAGGTTGACGCCCGCCTGCACCCAGCGGGTGACCTCGGGAACGTGGTCGGGGTTGACGATGCGGTGGATGGACACGGTGACGGGTTGTCCGGCAGGGGTGGGCACGGACCCGTTCGCGGCCTGTTCGTGATGGGCCATGCCCGAAGTCTCACGCATGGTCCTGCGCCCATCAATGTGAGCGCGCACACCCCGGGTTGTCGCCTCTTCACGCCGGCACCACCATCTGCGCTCAGTTTTTGTGAGGCACGCCTCCATGGAGGGGGTTACATAACTCTTGGACGGTCGTTCAGCATTGAATGTCGCCGCATGGAACCAACCCCCTGGGCCTTCTGGCCCGGTTCCACGCGGCGACCGCCATGACCGCCGCGACTGCTGTCGCGCCCCGTGGCCCGACAGCAGTCGGCGCACTCGTCACCGTCCGTCAGAGGGATCAGTCCCTCACGGTGCCGCCGTGCCCCCGCCGCAGAAACGGAAGCTCAGCGTGCCCCAGACGCCGAACCCCGTCGCGCCCCGTACGGCGCGCTTTGTCCTTGTCCTCGAGCGTCAGGTGTGTCCTTGACCTCCGGCGACCACGCTCTCGTCCCCCGCCGCACGCGGCGGCCGGGCACACGGGGGGCGCATGCCGCCGTCATCGAACGCTCACCTCATCCTCTGGTCCGCCGCTCGTCCCTCGCGATAGCCGCCGCACTCACCTCCGTGGCGCTGACCGCCACAGCGGCGGTCAGCCTGACCGGGAACGACGGCGCCTCCGCGAGCACCCCCGCAGCGACCGAGCGGGGCACAGCGCCGAACGCCATGGCTCTCGGCGGCATGACGGACGCCGACCCCGCAGTGCGGGCCGCCGCAGCGAAGGCGAACGCCGTCCTGACCGACGCGGACTACATGACCCGTGAGGGCGACCTCGGCGGCAAGGAGCGCAAGCGGCTCGGTGCGGCCGCCCAGAAGCTGCGGTCCACGCTGGAACAGGCTCGTGACGCGTCCGGCACGACCATCGCCGGTGTGCGGCAGGCTCCTGCCGCATCCCGGGACGGCGCGCGCGCCCCGCTCGCCGAGCGGGCGGCGGACAGCTCCGCCCGTGACGCGGTCGCGAAGGAGACCACCGAGGCCGACCCGGGGGCCGCGGCCACCGCGCCGACCAACCTGGCCGGCGCCGTCACCGGGGTCACCCCGGTCAGCGAGCAGGCGGCCACCGAGCTCCCGATCCTCGAGACCCCGCTCGCGGACGCGGTCGACATGACCGCCGACGCGCAGGGTCCCAGCTCCGAGGCAGCCACCGAGACGTCCGCCGCCGCGGCGTCGCCATCGGCCGCCTCCATCGAGAAGGCGACGACGTCGCTCCAGCGGCTCCTCACCCGGGCCGACGGCGACGCGGTCGTGTCCGTCAAGGCGGGTCCGACGCCCGAGGAGATCAAGGCGGCGAAGAAGGCCGCCGTGAAGGCACGCGAGGCCCGTGCGGCTCGCGCCGCCGAACGTGCCGCCGTCGAGGCACGGGAGAAGGCCGCTGCCCGCGTCGCCGAGGCGAAAGAGATGACCCGGGCCGCGAAGCGCTATGGCAACGGCGAGATCCCGTCGGACGTGCTCTGCGGTCTGAGCTGGGCGGGCGGCGAGCAGCTGCGGTGCGATGCAGCCGCAGAGCTCGAGACCCTGAACGGCGCCTTCCGGGCGGCCTTCGGCCGGAACCTCGACGTGACCGACGGGTACCGCTCCTACGCGGAGCAGCTGGCAGTCGCCGCCAGCAAGGGCGGCCTCGCGGCCGTGCCCGGCACCTCCAACCATGGTTGGGGCCAGGCAGTCGACCTGTCCGGCGGCGTCCAGTCGTTCGGCACGGCCGAGCACGCCTGGATGGTCGCCCACGCCGGGAAGTACGGCTGGAAGCTGCCCACCTGGGCCCAGGCGGGCGGCAGCAAGCCTGAGGCCTGGCACTGGGAGTACCGCACCTCGTACTGAGGTGCATGGCCCCCGTGGGCTGGAGCCGGCCCTGCGAAGCACCGCTTCGCAGGGCCGGCTTCATCATGCCCAGCCGAGCTCGTGCAGCCGTTCGTCGTCGATCCCGAAGTGGTGGGCGATCTCGTGGACCACGGTCACGGCCACCTCCTCGACGACGTCCTCGCGCGTCTCGCAGAACGCGAGCGTCGGGTTGCGGAAGATCGTGATGCGGTCCGGCAGGGCGCCCGCGGCCCACATGTGGTCCCGCTCCGTGAGCGGCACCCCCTCGTAGAGCCCGAGCAGCTCTGGATCCTCGGCGGGGGCGTCGTCCTCGACGAGCACCACCACGTTGTCCATCTGCGCCGCGAGGTCCGGCGGAACGAGGTCCAGCCCCTCGCTGACCGCCGTCTCGAAGTCCTCTCGCGTCATCTCCACCACGCACCCATCATCCCTGACCGGGGTCGGTTCGGGACCACTTCGTGGACTGTGCAGCGGGGCCGCCGAGCGAATGTAGACTTGCCAGGTCCCAGCCCCCATCGTCTAGCGGCCTAGGACCCCGCCCTTTCACGGCGGTAGCACGGGTTCGAATCCCGTTGGGGGTACGAAGGGGCTCGTCAGAGCTTTGTTTCGGCAGTTGTGAGGCAGGTCATCCAGCCGGAGTCCGAATCTGATTTCAGATTCGGGCCCGGGATGGGTTAGGGTTCTCACGGTTCGGAACGAGCCCCCCGGATGCGGGTTAGCGTCCAAGGCCCTGTAGCGCAGCTGGTTAGCGCGCCGCCCTGTCACGGCGGAGGTCGCGGGTTCAAGTCCCGTCAGGGTCGCGCGAGAGGCGCCCGGGTTGTCGATCTCGACTATCCGGGCGTTCGCGCTAGGGCTCTGTAGCTCAGTTGGTAGAGCGTTCGACTGAAAATCGAAAGGTCACCGGATCGACGCCGGTCGGAGCCACAGCCAAGAACCCCCGGAACCACACGGTTCCGGGGGTTCTGCGTTTCTCCGGATGACCCCCAAGACGACCTGGTCACCGAATGAGTGAGCTCAGTCGTCGTGTCGTTTCCGGATCGCAGCGCCGACACCTGCCATCACCGTCGCCAGCACCGCCACGATCATGGCCACCGTCAGGATCGCTGCGTCGTCCGGGAGCATCGGGCAGCCAGCAGGGACGTCGTCGTCCGGGCAGGTGCGCCAGGGCTGCAGGACGTAGATGAACGACACCACCGCTCCCCCCACAGCAAGCGTCGAACCGCCGATGAGCAACGCCAACGACGCTCGTGTCCTCATCCGGCGAGAGTAGAGCAGCGCGAGGCTCGTCGTCGCAGCGCGCGCCCGGCTAGGCTCTCGAACCGTGGGAGACGCGAACGCGAACGGCCATGACACCACCGACACGCTCCGCGCAGTCCTGCTCGCGCTCGAGCTCGTCGCCGCTGCCGGGATCGCCGTCTGGGCGCTCGTGAACATCTGGGCCCTCGCCTACCCACCCGAACCAGGAACGGCGTGCGCGCTGGTCTACCCCCCTCCGCCTGGTTGTTCACCGCAAGCCCGCTTCACCCCTGCGTTCCTCTCCGCGATCGTCATCTCGCTGAGCTACAGCGCAGTGACCGCCCTCGTGCTGACCGTCGGTCGACGCAATGCCTTCGTGGCCGTGTGGGCGCTCGGCGGCCTGCTCCTCGTCACCGTCCTCGCGGTCCAGCTCGTCACCTGGGGCGGCGTGCCAGGCTGAGCTGTCGTGGCCCGCTGGAGATCATGGCCATGTCCTTTCGTCGCAGGAACCGCACAGGAATCGGTCGAGATCGCTCGCACGCTGATGTTCACGCCCCGAAGCCGCGCTTCCCAGTAGCCGTGAACATCGTCCTCAGACGACTCCAAGGCAATTCCTTCCAGTAAATGCCCATTCGAGCGTGGTTCCCTTCATCTCTTTTCTTCGAAGCCACGCCGCGCCAGGAATTGCCCCATGCCCACTTGGCCTGTTGAGTTGTCCTCAGCGGCGCAGGCCGAAATCGGCGGCACGGGAGGGCAGATGATCGAGGACGTGAAGATCGACAGCCACACGGGGGCAGCAGGTGGCACCCCGGCAGGCACGCCGGAGCCCGAGAAGCCCACATCACTGGGGAAGCTCGTCGAACAGATCTCCGAGCAGGCGTCTCGGCTCGTGCGGGCGGAGATCGCGCTCGCCAAGGCGGAACTTGCCGAGAAGGCGAAGAAGTCCGGCATCGGCATCGGACTGCTGGTCTTCGCTCTCCTGATCCTGGTCTACGCGGTCGGAGTACTGCTCCTGGCCGCCGTGTTCGGCCTGGGGACCGTCTGGCCGCTCTGGCTGTCAGCGCTCACCATAGGCGGCTTCATGCTGCTCGTGATCGCCGTCCTCGCTCTGGCCGGTGTGCAGCTGCTGAAGAAGGGCACCGCCAAGCCCGAGAGCGTCCAGCGGGTCAAGGACGACGTCGCGTCGATCAAGGAGGGGATGCACCGATGAGCACACCGACACCGCCGCCGAGCAGCCAGGAGCTCGAGGCCGAGGTTGTCCGCACCCGTGCGGATCTCGCCGCAGCCATCGACGAGCTGACGACCCGCCTGAGCCCGAGCTATCAGGCCTCCCGTATCGCGCGCGAGGCCAAGCAGGCCGCGAGCGACGCCGGCGCGATGGCCACCGGTGCGTTCGGCAACAAGAATGGCCCGGCGCAAGATCCGCGCCGGGCCCGCAACGCCAAGGTTCTGATAGGAGCCACGCTCGGTCTAGTGGTCCTCGGCACGGCAGTTGCCGTGACCGCTGTACTCAGGCGCGCGCGGGGCTGAGCTGGGGGGCAGCACCCGGCGCGCCTTCGTCCTACTTGCCGACCAATCCGTCAACGACGTCCGACTAGTTGTCAGAGTCGCCCGAGCTGTCCGCTGCCGCACCGAGCAGCGCCCGTACCTCGGACTCCTTGTAGCGGCGGTGACCGCCAAGTGTCCGGATCGACGAGAGCTTTCCCGCTTTTGCCCAACGCGTTACTGTCTTTGGGTCAACACGGAACAAGCTCGCTACCTCGGCAGGCGTGAGCAGGACCTCGGATTCTCCGTGGATGGACATCCCCGCACCTCCTCCGGAACGGTGCCGGCCTGGCCGTACCAGGCGGTTGACGACACCCGCTCTTGCACCATTGTTAGCAGCAAACGGGATTTAGGCGACTTGGGGACGGGGTTTATTTCCTCACTTTCTCCGCTCCTCGCCACGCGCGCCCGTTTCGGGCGAGTCTCGGACACGTGCGACACGCCGACGGCGGCATCCGCTCCCCGCGCCCGCCGTACACATCACCGCTCCCCCACCATGCCCGGCAGACATCCGTGCATCGCTGAGGCATCGGTAAAGCGTCGAAGGTGGATACCCCCGGCTATGCGGGTGAGATGGCCCGCAACAGGCCGGGGCCCGGGACCCCCACCACCACAGGTCCGCTTGTGGCAAACCGAGTGTCAAGTGACAGTCAAGCGGCCGAAGGGGTCGGCGAGCAGAGGCGAAGCCCGAACGATCTGAATGTCACATCGGCGGATGGGACGAATCACGCTCACGGACTGGAAGAAACGTCGTACCAGCATGTAACGTTGGAACCTGGACAGACGAAACGCCACGGGGCCGCACGTCCATGCACGGTGCCGCCCCGCTCCTACGTTGAGGGGGTCGGAGCCATGGGCCGCGGCCGTCAGAAGGCAAAGCAGACCAAGGTTGCTCGCGCGCTGAAGTACTACAGCCCGGACACCAATTATCACGCCCTCGAGCAGGAGCTCAGCGGGGGTTCCCACACGGATGTGGCGACAGAGTCGCGGTGGGAGTCGCCGGAGGACGAGGAGTACGACAACAGGTACTCCGACTGGGCAGAGCAAGAACGGTAATACGCGCTGAGGGTGCCGGCGCGTCTGCGCCGGCCCCCAAGCCCGGTCCTCGACCGGGCTTTCAGCACGTCACGGTCGGTAGTCGTTCACCAGTCTGACCGCACCGCCGGACACACCCTTCGTTCCTGCGACCAGGTTCTCCTGCGCCGTGGTGGCATCCAGGGTATCGACGCTCCCCAGCGTCCACGCAGGCACGCCCAGCGTGGAAAGCCGGGCGAGCGCCGCGTCCGCGCCGTCAGCGCCCACGACCGCCACCATGCCGACGCCCAGGTTCAGGGTGTTCTCCAGGTCCCGGTTCGGCACGCCGCCGAGGTCGCGCACCATGCGGAACACCGCCGGCACGTCCCAGGACGCCCGGTCGACCGTGGCCACCAGCCCTGCCGGAAGAACCCGTGCCAGGTTCGCGGCGAGCCCGCCGCCGGTCACGTGCGTGAACGCGTGAACCTGTGCCGTCTCGTCCGCGGCCAGCGCCAGGCAGTCCGCCGCGTAGACGCGTGTCGGCTCCAGCAGCTCCTCGCCCAGTGCACGGCCCAGCTCGTCCACGTGCCGGTCCAGGGCCCAGCCCGCCTGCTTGATCACTGCGCGTACGAGCGAGTACCCGTTGGAGTGCAGTCCGCTGGACGCCATCGCGATCAGCACGTCGCCCCGCTGCACCCGGTCCGGACCCAGGACCTTGTCGGCCTCTACGATGCCCGTCGCCGCCCCCGCGACGTCGTACTCGTCCGGCTCCAGGAGGCCCGGGTGCTCGGCGGTCTCACCGCCCACGAGGGCGGTGTCCGCCACCTCGCAGGCCTGGGCGATGCCGCGCACGATGTCCGCGATCCGCTCGGGCACCACCTTGCCCGTGGCGATGTAGTCGGTCATGAACAACGGCTTGGCGCCCATCACGACGATGTCGTCGACGACCATGCCGACCAGGTCGAACCCGATCGTGTCGTGCTTGTCCATCGCCTGGGCGATCGCGACCTTGGTGCCGACGCCATCCGTGGACGTCGCCAGCAGTGGCGCGCGGTAGCCCTGGAAGGCCGACAGGTCGTAGAGGCCGGCAAAGCCGCCCACGCCGCCGAGCACGGCCGGACCCTGCGTGCGGCGCACGGCGTCCTTCATGAGCTCGACGGCCTTATCGCCCGCCTCGGTGTCGACGCCGGCAGCGGCGTACGTCAGGCCTTCGGATGTCACTGGTGCTCCATGAGGGTGGTCGGGGCGGGTGAAGCGGTGTGGCTGGTGAAGCTGCGTGGTCACGGGTGGTCGAGCGCGGTCGAGCCACCGGTGCGCACGGCGAGGTGCTTGAGACCGTCCTCGGGCGGCCCGAGCGGCAGCTCGGCCTGCTCGAGGAGGTGCTTGCCGAGCTGGTCGTCCGGCGGCAGCTCGATCGGGTACTTGCCCGTGAAGCACGCGGCGCAGAGCTGCGAGCTGGGCTGCTCGGTCGCGGCGATCATGCCCTCGGTCGTGATGTAGCCGAGGCTGTCGGCGCCGAGCGACTGCCCGATCTCGTCGACTCCCAGGCCGTTCGCGATGAGCTCCGCACGTGAGGCGAAGTCGATGCCGTAGAAGCACGGCCACTTCACCGGGGGCGACGAGATACGCACGTGCACCTCGGCGGCGCCCGCCTCGCGCAGCATGCGGATCAGGGCGCGCTGCGTGTTGCCGCGCACGATGGAGTCGTCGACCACCACGAGGCGCTTGCCCTTGATGACCTCGCGCAAGGGGTTGAGCTTCAGCCGGATGCCGAGCTGCCGCAGCGTGTCGGACGGCTGGATGAAGGTACGGCCCACGTAGGCGTTCTTCGTGAGGCCCTGCCCGAACGGGATGCCCGACTCCGCCGCGTAGCCGACGGCGGCCGGCGTGCCGGACTCCGGCGTCGGGATCACGAGGTCGGCGTCGACGGGGTGCTCGCGCGCGAGCTGACGCCCCATCTCGACGCGTGCCGAGTGCACCGAGCGGCCGTTGATGGTGTTGTCGGGGCGGGCCAGGTAGACGTACTCGAAGACGCAGGCGGCCCGCTCCGCCTCGGCGAAGCGCTCCGAGCGCATGCCGTCGGCGTCGATGCAGATGAGCTCGCCCGGCTCGACGTCGCGCACGTAGGACGCGCCCACGATGTCCAGGGCCGGGGTCTCGCTGGCGACGACCCAGCCGCGGTCGAGGCGGCCGAGGACGAGCGGGCGCACGCCCTGCGGGTCGCGCGCCGCGTACAGGGTGTTCTCGTCCATGAAGACCAGGGAGAAGGCGCCGCGCAGACGCGGGAGCACCTCCAGCGCCGTGGCCTCGAGCGTCCGGTCCGCGTCACCGGCGAACAGCGCGGTGATGAGGGCGGTGTCCGTCGTGTTGCCCCGGGCGAGCTCGCCCCGGCGCTGCGCGCCGTAGCGCTCGGCCACGAGGTTGACGAGGTCAGCCGAGTTGGTCAGGTTGCCGTTGTGGCCCAGCGCCACCGTGCCCGACGCCGTCGCGCCCAGCGTGGGCTGAGCGTTCTCCCAGGTCACCCCACCCGTGGTGGAGTACCGACAGTGCCCGACGGCGATGTGGCCGGTCAGGGCGTTCAGGGCCGTCTCGTCGAAGACCTGGGAAACGAGCCCCATGTCCTTGTAGACGAGGATCTGCTCACCGTTGCTGGTGGCGATGCCCGCGGACTCCTGTCCGCGGTGCTGCAGGGCGTACAGACCAAAGTACGCGAGCTTGGCGACCTCCTCGCCAGGTGCCCAGACCCCGAAGACGCCGCATGCGTCCTGGGGGCCCTTCTCGCCGGGCATGAGGTCGTGGTTCAGTCGGCCATCTCCGCGCAGAGGCATGTTCCGAGTATCCCATGCGACCGGATCGAAGTCGTCAGGCCGGTCTGTGACCTCTGTGTCAGCGCCCGCGCAGGCTCCGGCGGTCCGCGATGACCGCGAAGAGGCCGGCCAGGAGGGTGGTCACCATCGTGACGAAGGCGGTCAGCACCGTGATGTACACGCCGGGCTTCATCATCGCCGCGCCGGACGGTGAGTTCACCAGGTAGAGCGAGAGGGCCAGCCCGAGGACGATCCCGACCAGAGCGCCCGTCCAGAAGAACGCCTTGTACCGCGGAGCCCGGCGCACGGTGGCCGGGTCGATGACGTCGCGCACCTCCACGTCGTCGGAGGAGTCGCTCGGTGCCTGGGTTTCACTCACGAAACCAGGGTACGCGTCCCCTCGCCGAGGTAGTCATCCGACTTCGCCGGATGACTACCTCGGCGGAGGGTTACTTCACGAGCTTCCAGGGGCCGTGCTTCCACGCACCCGGGATCTGGAGGATCGTCGGGCGGGTCGCCACGTAGACCTTGCCCTTGTACGAGACGGTGTCGCCCCACCAGTACAGCTTCCACGGCTGCCACGCGGGAGCGACCGGCTCCACGGGGTCCGCCGCCTCGACGGTGACGGGCAGCCGGGCGGTGGTGCCCGACGGCGACGCCTCCACCAGGAGCTGGTACGCGCCGGGTGCCGTGCCCGCCGGGACGGTCACCGACGCCGACGTCGCGCCCCCGGAGACCGTGCTGGTACCGAGCGAGACGCCGTCCGACACCGCCCCGCCGGACGGGACCAGGAAGGTCTCGACGGCGGTGTTCTGCGGAGCGCCGAGCGAGGTCAGGTCCAGGCCCGACAGGCTGACGTCGGTCGAGGCGCCGGCCTTGACCGTGCCCGGCAGGGTCGTGGCGACCGTGCGGGTGCGGGCGAAGCTCGGCGTGATGGGCGAGGAGCTCTGCAGGTACGAGATCCACGCGTCGCGGTCCACCAGTCCCGAGTCGCGACCGTCCGTGCCCTCGGTGAAGGTCCGGAAGTTGTCGCCCCCGGAGATCAGGAACGAGAAGGTCGCGACGCGGTACTCCGCGGCCGGGTCGACCGGCACGCCGTCGATGGTGATCGACGAGACGTTGTCGCCGGGTGCCGCGTTCGGGTCGGCGGTCTTCACGGTGTACGAGACGTTGTCCGACAGGCCCAGCGCCAGGTACGGGCGCGACGGGCGGTTGCCGTTCGCGTCGGTCTGCCACTGCTCCTCGAGCAGCGCGTCCAGCTGCGCCCCCGTCAGCGTGATCGTCCACAGGTTGTTGACGAACGGCAGCACCGCGTTGGCCTCGGCGTACGTGATGACGCCGTCCTCGCCGTGGTAGAGCTCGTTGCGCAGACCACCGGGGTTCACGACGCCGATGTCGGCACCACCCCGCTCGTCGCTCGCGAGCGAGTCGCGCAGCGAGTTCGCCACGAGGTTGCCCAGCGCCGACTCCGACGCGCGGTCGTCGCGGTTGCCGCCGGTGTAGACGCCGTCCGCGTACGAGCCGCCCGCGAAGGCCGTGGTGACGTCGGCGGTCACCTCACCGATCGGCTCCGCACCGATCTTCTCGGCCTCGGCCAGCGCGGCGTCCACGATGGTGTCCACCTCCGCGACCGCCGGGTACGTCGCGATCAGCTCGGCGGCCGGGGTGGTGGAGCGCGCCACGTTCTCGACGGTGTAGTCGGTGACGTCGAACGACTCCGTGTCGACCGTCAGGGAGACGTGACCCAGGAACTCACCGTAGTTGCCGGTCTGGACGACCGGCCGGGTCTCCCCCGCCGAGCCCGGGACCGGCGCGTCCCACGCGTACTGCTTGTGCGTGTGGCCGGTGAAGATGGCGGCGACACGCGGGTCGGTGTCCTGCACCAGCGCGGCGAACGGGCCGCCCGCGGCGACCTCCTCCTCCAGCGTGGCGCCGTCGGGCGTGCCCGCGCCGGCACCGTCGTGCGCGAGTGCCACGACCAGGTCGGCCTCGCCGTTCGCGGCGTCGCCGTCCAGCAGCTCTTCCGTGACCCGGTTGATCGCCTCGACCGGATCGCCGAACTCGAGCCCTTCGATACCCGAGGGCGTGACCAGCGTGGGCGTCTCCTCCGTGACCACGCCGACGAAGCCGACGTCGACGCCGTCCACCGGGACGACCTGGTACTCGGGCAGCGCGGGCTCACCCGAGGCGTCGTAGACGTTGGCGCCGAGGTAGTCCCAGTCGGCGGCGTCGGCGACGCGGCCGGTGAGGTCCGCCATGCCCTGGTCGAACTCGTGGTTGCCGACGGCCGAGGTCTTCAGACCGAGCGCGTTCAGCACGTCGAGGGTGGGCCGGTCCTGCTGCAGCGCGGACGCGAACAGCGAGGCGCCGATGTTGTCGCCCGCCGAGACGAACGCGGTGCCGTCGGGATTCTGGGCCCGCAGCTCCTCCACCGTGCCCGCGAAGCTCACGGTGTTCTGGTCGATGCGACCGTGGAAGTCGTTGATGGCCACGAGGTCGAGATCGACGGAGCCGGGCTCGGTGGTCGTGCCGCCGAGGTCCAGACCCACCAGGACCGGGTCGTGGTCGGACGACCGGAACGGCGTCTCGTCGTAGAGGATCGACGCGTTGTAGTTGTACCGGCTGTACTCGTTCGCCACCGGCTCGTACGCGTTGATGTTCCAGATGTCGGTGCCGGTCACCAGGTCCGCGGCAGCCGGGGAGGCCAGCACGTGGTCGAGCGAGCCGACCATGCCGCCGAAGGTGTAGGTGTACTCGCCGGTGGCAGGACCGAGGTTCGTGTAGCCGGCGTCGGTGAGGACCTTGATCGGGTCCTCCTGCTCGTAGGCGTTGAAGTCGCCGACCAGCAGGACCTTGTCGGTCCCGGCGGCTGCGGCCTGCGCCTCCGCGAAGCTCGCGAGCGCGGTCGCCTGGCGCGTCCGGGACTCGTTCGAGTTGCCCTGGCCGTCGCCCTGGTCCTGGTCGCCCGGCCACGGACCGGCCGAGCCCTTGGACTTGAAGTGGTTGGCGATCACGACCACGTCGTCGCCGGCGTCGGTCGCGCCGCCCGCGGGCTGGAACGTCTGGGCCAGCGGCTGGCGGGCGTTCTGGAACGCCTCGTCGCCGACCAGGATCGTCGAGTCGCCCACCGGCTCCGCCGTGGCGGTCCGGTAGACGAAGGCGTTGCGGATGACGTCCTCCGCGGCGGGTACCCCGCCGGGAGAGGCCGCGTAGGCCCAGGTGCCGGCGCCCTCTGCGGCGTTCAGCGCGTCCACGAGGTCGCTCAGCGCCTGGTCACGTGCCCCACCGAGCGCGGCGGTGTTCTCGATCTCCAGCAGCGCGACCACGTCGGCGTCGAGCGCCGAGATCGCCGCGACGATCTTGGTCTGCTGCCGCTGCAGGTCCTCCTCCTCGGCAGCACCGCGTGCGTCGCACCCGCCGCGGACCGTGACGGGGTCGCCCGCACGGTCCGTGTAGTAGGTGCAGCCCGAGAGCTCGTCGCCCGTGGTGCTGAAGTAGTTCAGGACGTTGAAGGTCGCGACCCGCAGGTCGCCGCCCACGTCGGCGGGCGCGTCCTCGCGCGTGTTCTCGAACGTGGCCGGCTGCACGGTCTCCGCCACGTCGGGCGTCAGGTGCGTCAGCGGCTGGAAGCCCCACGCGTCGTAGCGGTAGTCGAGGACCACCGACGTGGTGAACGTGACCGCGGCACCCACCCGCAGCGGCGCACCGCCGGTCAGGTAGGGCAGCGGCTTCGCCTTGTTCGCGTTCGAGTTGTAGTTCAGCGACGAGCCGTCGTCGAGCAGCACCGCGCGCGCCGCGTTGTCCGCGACCTGCGCGTCGTACTCCGCCGAGCCCGGGCGGCCGGCGGTCGTGGGCTGCACCAGCGGGCTGTCGCCCGCGGCCAGGCCCACGGAGCCGTAGTAGTTCGTGTCGTAGTTGTCCGTCACCGTGAAGGCGCCCTGCGGCGCGAGGAGCATGCCCTCGAGCGCCTCGCGCTCGGCCGCGGTGGCAGGCCAGGCAGTCGTGGTCGGCTCAACCGTCGCCGGCTCGTCCAGAACGGTCCAGCCGCCCGCCGACGGGGTGAGCTCCGTCAGCCCGTTGTGCTCGGAGACCGTGCCGGTCACCTCCACGTGGTCGCCGGCCGACAGGTCGGCGGCAGCCGCCGCCGAGAACACGAAGAGGCCGTCCGACGCGCCGGGCGTCGGGTCCTCGCCACCGCCGGTACCGGCAGTCTGCAGGTACAGGCCGTTGAATCCGCCTGTCGGGTAGACGGCCGTGACGACACCACGGGTCGTCACGGTGTCGCCCACGAGCGGCGAGGTGTCACCGGTGCCCTGGATCTCGGCGATCGGGGTGACCTCGCCGGGCTCCGTCGGCTCCGTCGGCTCCGACGGCGTGGGGCTGGGTTCGGGCTCCGAGCCCTCGCCGTTGACGGGGGTCACCTCGGCGGAGAACACGAAGTCCGCCGAGTTGTCGCCCGCGTCGCCGGTGCGCTCCAGCGACCCGACGACGCCGGTGCCCTGCCCGGCCGGGCCCCGAGCGGTCTCGAACGTGTCGGCCGTGCCGTAACCGAGCAGGTCGACGACGCCCGCGGCGCCCTCGGCCGGCACGGCGCCCTTGGTGGGCGTGACGGCGGTGGCCTGCGACGCGAGCGCGACGACGCCGGCCGTACCGCTCGGGTTGAGGCTGCCGACGGCGTCGGGCGTGGGGAGCGGCTCACCGTTGGCCGCGTTCGAGGCGCCCTGCACCAGGTAGTGACCACCGGCGGCGATGGTGCCGCTCAGCGCGGTGACGCCGGAGAACGACGCACCCGTCGCGGACTTGTACTGGACCGACCAGCCGTCGACGCTGACGGGCTCGTCCGTCGGGTTGTACAGCTCCACGAACTTGTTCCGGTACGGCTGGCCGGAGCTGCCGCCGACGAGGTAGGCCTCACTGATGACGACGTGCCCGGAGTCCGGGCCGTCTCCGGCCGTGGGTGCGGCGAAAGCCGCCGTCGCAGGCGCGGCGAGCGCTGCGGAGAGAGCCACTGCGAC
Organism: Promicromonospora iranensis; assembly: GCF_028994805.1. Lineage (GTDB taxonomy): Bacteria > Actinomycetota > Actinomycetes > Actinomycetales > Cellulomonadaceae > Promicromonospora > Promicromonospora iranensis. Next base: position 312,337 of record NZ_JAJQQP010000001.1, read on the forward strand.
GGCGGCTCTCGCACGGGATCGGGGGTTCGGTCGCGGGGACCGGAGCGTGCTGGGTCTCACGCTGACTCCTTCTGCAATAGCCGACCCGGGTAGGTCGGGCTGGAGTGCACTGCTGCTGAATGTCCTGTGGGGTCCCGCAGCCGGGCGCGCATCCGTTGCGCGAGCGATCCGGCACGAGCGCCACCAACCAATCACTGCATCGTGAACCGGCGGTTACGGCCGAGCACCGGCCGGGAGAACTGGCGTCCCCGCACCGGGTGAACCGTGTCGCGACCGATCCACGAGATCGACGCCGAGGCTAGCGGGTGTCGCCGACATCCGCTGCCCTGCACGCGCCGCCGGCGCCACGGTTCACCCGCGAGCCTCCGGAGGCCTCGGGTCGCCGGACCTTCCGGGCACCGCCCGGCGCTCGACCGTCAACGGCAGCAGGTGGGAGATGTCCGAGCGTTCGCCCGAGGCGTGCACGCGACCGTCCGCGACGGCGTCCGCCCAGGCCACCACGCCGGTGGCCAGGCCGAGCCAGGTGTCCGGGTCCGTCTCGACCACGTTCGGCGGCGTGCCGCGCGTGTGGCGCGGACCGGCGACCGCCTGCACGGCACCCGCAGGGGGCACGCGGACCTCCACCGAGTTGCCGGGGGCACGGTCGGCGAGCTCCTCGAGCGTGAAGCGCACGGCAGTGGTCACCGCACGGCGCTCTGCCTCACCTTGCGTCCAGGCGGCCACGGCGGTGCGTCCGGCCGCCGGGTCCGTCCGGCGTCGCGGGGACACTACTGCACCGCCAGGAAGTCGCCGAGCCGTGTCCAGCCGGACCGCTCGAGGCTGGTGAAGTCGGTACCGGGCACGACGAACATGGCCTTGTCCGTGCCGTTTCCCACCTCGGTGCCCGTGGGATTGGGCGCCATGGTGCAGCCCGAGACGCCGCTCCCACCGCCGTCGACCAGGACCAGGCAGGTGGAGGCACCCTCGTTGGAACGCGCCGCGTAGAACGTCGTGTCGCCGTCCGCGCCGAGACGGCGTGTGGTCTCGCCGTCGACCGACACGTCGTCGAGCGCCTGGCCGGGAAGCACGTCCTCGCTCGTCTGCTCCTCGTCGAACAGGCTGTTCAGCTCCTCGGTCCCGTCCGACGGCGTACAGGCGGTCAGCAGCAGGGTGAGCCCGACCGCGGCAGCCACACCTGCCCTCCGGGCAGCAAGGACGGCGTCGGTCATGGAGCCAGTATCGCGGACCGCCGCGTCAGTAGCGGTAGACGTCCGAGCCGGGGCCCTCCACGGCGAGCAGATCCGCGGCCACGACCACCGGTAGCTCGAGCGACGCCACGGAGGGGTACTCCGCCACGTGCACGACGTCCGGCAGCCCGCTGCCCCCGACCGCGGGCACCGGCTGCGACGACGGCGGCGCGAGCCGACGGGGTGAACCGCTCGGGGGCAGGTGCCGCGGCCACGGCTCGGACAGCGGTATCTCGTCGCGGACCTGGGGGCGCACGGGCCGCCGCACCGGCGGGTAGCTGATGCCGTGACCAGGGTGCCGGGGAGCCTGTGCGGCCTGGGCCTCGCCGTCCGGCTGCGGTCTCGGGGTGGGCTGCGGATACGGCTCCGGGGCCGGGCGTGGCCGGGGCGTCGGGCGCGGTCCTGGGCTCGGGCTCGGCTGGGGCTGCGGGCTCGGCTCGGGGCCCGTCGTCGGCCCCGGCTGGACGCCCGGCCGCAGGATCCTTCCGTGCGCGGGTACCGGACCATCGGCGACAGGAGCGGCGAACGGCGCGGGCGCGGCTGCGCGTCGGGCCACACCGGCGGCCGATCGCGACCCGGGCACCGACCGCGGGCCGGACGTGGAACGGCGCCCGCCGCCCCACGCGCCGGTCCGGCCGGACCTGGACTGGCTGCCGGTGCCCGCAGCCCGGTCGGCCGTGGGCGCCGTGTCGATCGCGTGCTCGCCGACCAGCGTGAACATGACACGGCGCTCGGCGACATCGGCCTCGGTGAGCCTGACCCGCACCTCGTCGCCCAGCGGCAGCCGCGTAGCCGTCACCCGTGCGCGGACGGCAGGATCGCGCAGCACCACCAGGCCGCGCTGCACGTCCTTGGTGTCGTCGTCGACGTCGACCACCACGGCGTCGAACTCCTCGCCCAGCCGGTCGGCGAGGAGCGACGCCTCGACGATGTCGACGCACTCTCGCTCGAACGAGGAGGCTCGACGGCCGGTCTCGGCCATCACGGAGGGCAGGTGCGGCAAGGCTTCCAGGACCCACGCGGGCACTGCCGTACCCGCGGAGACCGCGAGGCAGACCTCTGTCGCGTAGCGGTCCACCAGGCGGCGCAGCGGGGCGGTGACGTGCGCGTAGTCGGCGGCGATGGCGGCGTGCCGGGTGCTCTCGGGCGGCGGGACGGGAGCGCCGTCGGGCCCCGGCATGCCGAACGCGACGTAGCCGGCCCCGCGGAAGAGCGTCGTCGCCTCGTTGAGGAACGCGGCGTGCTCCGGGATCCGCGACACCAGCGTCGGCACCAGACGTGCGTACGGGAGGCTGTCGGCCCAGTCGATCCGCAGCGCACGGGCCGTGCGGCGCAGGCGGGTCACGTCGCGCGGGTCGGCCTCGGGAAGCGTGCGCAGGATGCCGACGCCCGCCTCACGCATGAGGTGGGCCGCCGCGATGCCCGTGAGCAGGGAGATCTGCGCGTTCCACTCCTCGACCGGCAGATTGCGGCGGAACGACAGCGTGTACGTGCCGTCCTCGCGGCGCTCCACCTCCTGCTCGGGCACCTCCAGCGAGACGCCGCCGCGGGCGGACTCGAGCGACTGGCGCAGGCGCCCGACGTCGGCCAGCAGCTGCAGGGACTCGCTCGCCGTGCCCGCGTCGAGGGCCGACTGCACCTCGGCGTAGGTGAGCCGCTCGCGGCTGCGCACGAGCACCCGCTCCAGCGAGGCGCCGGTGATGATGCCGCGTGCGTCCAGCGTGACCGTCCACAGGACCGCCGGCCGGTCCTCCTCGGGCAGGAGGCTCGCCGCGCCCTCCGACAGGATCTTCGGGTGCAGCGGGGTGCGCGCGTCAGGCCCGTAGACCGTCAGGCCCCGCTTGCGCACCTCACGGTCGAGCGCTCCGCCGGGCGTCACGAAGGCGCCCAGGTCCGCGATCGCGTAGTGCACGACATAGCCCTCGCCCGACTGTTCCACGTGAACCGCTTGGTCCAGGTCCTTGGAACCAGGCGGGTCGATGGTGACGAACTCGATGTCGCGGCGGTCGGTGCGGCCGGCAGAGAAGTCCTGCTCGACCGCTGCCCGCGCCTCCTCGAGAACGTCCTGCGGAAACATCGCGGGCAGGCCGACCTCGGCGCGGAGCGCCGCGAGGGCACTGCTCACGTCGTCGGGGGCGGCGGGCGCGAGGCGCATCTGACGAGTCGGCACATCTGCGAACATAGGCCGATTCCGCGCTCCCCGCGCGATGTCACTGTGCTATTCGACGACGACCGTGGCCAGGAGCGCCCGGTGGTCCGTGCCCGGGACCTGCATCGTGACGACGTCGGAGACGGGCATGTCCTTCTCCACCACCACGTGGTCCAGCGCGAACAGCGGGGGCACCTGGGCAGCTTCCGGCCAGGTCACCGCCGGTCCCGCACCCCACTCACGCGTGGCGTCGGAGAAGCGCGAGCCGAGCAGGTCGCGGAAGGTCGCATGGTCGTAGGTGGCGTTGAAGTCGCCCGCCAGGATCTGCGGTGTGTCGTCCGCGTGAGCCTGCTCGGTCAGCTCGACGAGCTCGGTGCGCCAGGTGGTGATCTCCGTGGGCATCGGCGGGTGCGGGTGCACCACCGTGACGCGGACGTCGGTGCCACCCACGCCGACGAGGGCCGACGGCATGGCGAAGCTCGTGCCCGGCAGCTCCTCCTCGTCGGACAGCGGCGTGGACGACCAGAGACCGCTGCCCGCCGGGCTGTCGTCGGCGGGCACGGTGAAGCTGTGCGCCAGCAGCTCGTCGAGGCCGGCGTCCGCCAGGGCGTCCTCGAACGCGGGGGTCAGCTCCTGGACCGCGAGCACCTCGACGTGCTGCGACTCCACGAGGTCGACGACGCTCCGGGCGTCGGCCTGCCCGTACAGGGCGTTGATCGTCATGACCCGCAACGTCCCGGCATCGGCCGGGTCGGCGGCCGACGCCGTGTCCGGCGGCACGAAGAAGGGCGCCGTCCAGTACACGTAGCCGGCCATCGCCACCGCGAGCAGCAGGGTCAGCACCCGGCGGCGGGCGAACAGCACGATGATCAGCAGCGGCAGCGTCAGCAGCGTCGCCCACGGCGTGAACGCCACGAGGTGGGGCAGCGAGACCACGTTGTCGAACGGAAGGAGCCGGGCAACGGCCACCAGAAGCAGGGGGATCGCGATGATCCAGAGCACTACCGAGATGAAGCCATGGACAAATCGCACTCCCGGACCCTACCGGCTGCGCGACGGCGGGTGTGGCCCCTTCGCGGGTGATCGGCAGAAGGTCAGGTGATCGGCAGTACGAGCTGCCGATCACCTGACCTTCTGCCGACTACCCGCCCGGGCGTCTCCGGTCAGCCGAAGATGCGCGGGAGAGTGGCCTCGTGGGCCTCGCGGGCCTCCGACAGCGGGATCTCGAACTGGCCCTCGATCACCACGGCGTCGCCACCGGTGCTGCCGAGGCGGAGCACCGGTACGCCGGCGTCCTCGGCGAGGTGCGTCAGCTCGCTCTCGTGCTCGGGGTCGACGGCGACGATCACACGGCCGGTCGACTCGGCGAACAGCGCCACGAACGGGTCGACCTTGTCGCGGCCGGTCACCCCCTCGAGCGCCACCGACGCGCCGATGCCGAACCGCAGCGACGCCTCGAGCAGGGCCTGGACCAGGCCGCCCTCGGACAGGTCGTGCGCGGCAGCCGCGAGCCCGGTCCTCCGGGCCTCCACGAGCGCGGAGGCCAGAGCCTTCTCCGCGGCCAGGTCCACGCGCGGCGGCAGGCCGCCGAGGTGCGAGTGGACGACGTCGGCCCACGCCGAGCCGTCGAGCTCGTCCCGCGTGGTGCCGAGCAGGAGGAGCGAGAGCCCCTCGGTCCGCCAGCCGGACGAGAGCGCGGTGCTGACGTCGTCGAGCACGCCCAGCACGCCCACCACGGGGGTGGGGTGGATCGACGAGTCGATCTGGCCGGGCTCGCCCGTGCCGTTGTAGAGCGAGACGTTGCCGCCGGTGACCGGCACGCCGAGCTCCTGGCAGGCGTCGGCGAGGCCCTCGATCGCCTCGACGAGCTGCCACATCGAGTCGGGGTGCTCCGGCGAGCCGAAGTTGAGGCAGTCCGTCACGGCGAGCGGCTTCGCGCCCGACGTGGCGACGTTGCGGTACGCCTCCGCCAGGGCCAGCGCGGCCCCGGTCCGCGGGTCGAGCTTGCCGTAGCGACCGTTGGCGTCGGTCGCGAGCGCGACGCCGAGCCCGGTGGTCTCGTCGACGCGGATCACGCCGCTGTCGTCGGGCTGGGCGAGCGCCGTGTTGCCCTGGACGAACCGGTCGTACTGGTTGGTGACCCACGCCTTGGAGGCCAGGTTGGGCGAGGACAGCAGCGTCAGTGCGGTCTCGCGCAGCTCGGGCCCGGTCGCCGGGCGGGCGAGGGCTGCCGCCACCGTCGTGTCGGCCTGCAGGCTGTCCTGCCAGGACGGACGGGCGTAGGGGCGGTTGTACACGGGCCCCTCGTGCGCCACGGTCCTGGGGTCGACGTCCACGATGCGCTGGCCGTGGTGGTCGATGGTCAGCCGGCCGGAGTCGTTGACCTCGCCGATGACGGCGGTCTCGACCTCCCACTTGCTGGTGATCGCGAGGAAGGCGTCGAGCTGGTCGGGCCGGACGACCGCCATCATGCGCTCCTGCGACTCCGACATGAGGATCTCGCCGGCGTTCAGGGTGGGGTCGCGCAGCAGCACGTCGTCGAGGTCGACGTGCATGCCGCCGTCACCGTTGGAGGCGAGCTCGGAGGTGGCGCAGGAGATGCCTGCGGCACCGAGGTCCTGGATGCCCTCCACGACCTTCGCCGAGAACAGCTCGAGGCAGCACTCGATGAGGACCTTCTCCATGAAGGGGTCGCCCACCTGCACGCTCGGGCGCTTGGCGGGGACGCCGTCCTCGAACGTCTCGGACGCGAGGATCGAGGCGCCGCCGATGCCGTCGCCACCCGTGCGGGCGCCGAACAGCACCACCTTGTTGCCGAGGCCGGAGGCGTTGGCGAGGTGGATGTCCTCGTGCCGCAGCACGCCGAGGCAGAGGGCGTTGACGAGCGGGTTGCCCTGGTAGGAGCCGTCGAAGACGAGCTCACCGCCGATGTTCGGCAGGCCCAGCGAGTTGCCGTAGCCGCCCACACCGGAGACGACGCCGTGCACGACCCGCGCCGTGTCGGGGTGGTCGACGGCGCCGAAGCGCAGCTGGTCCATGACCGCCACGGGGCGCGCGCCCATCGAGATGATGTCGCGGACGATGCCGCCCACGCCGGTCGCGGCGCCCTGATAGGGCTCGACGAACGAGGGGTGGTTGTGCGACTCGACCTTGAAGGTGACCGCCCAGCCGTCGCCGATGTCGACGACGCCCGCGTTCTCCCCGATACCGACGAGGAGGTGCTCCTTCATCTCGTCGGTGACCTTCTCGCCGAACTTGCTCAGATGCACCTTCGACGACTTGTAGGAGCAGTGCTCGCTCCACATCACGGAGTACATCGCGAGCTCGGCCGCGGTGGGGCGGCGGCCCAGGATGTCCTTGATGCGCTGGTACTCGTCCTCCTTGAGTCCGAGTTCTCCGTACGGCTGCACCTCATCAGGGGTGGCCGCAGCGGTCTCCACCGTGTCCAGTCTCGGGACGGCGGGAGTCGGGCGGGAGGGTGCCTGGGACGCGGGCGCGGTCATGTAGTTCCTCGCGAGCGGGGTAGGTTTCTGGGCGCCGGAGCGCCACGCCAGTCTACGACGCGTCACGCAGCAGGGTGGTCGCCCGTACGCAGACCTGCCAGACACACAGGTCACAGGAGTGATCCGTCCGTCTGACAGGTCGGGCACCGGTCAGAGCTGGGAGTCGTACACGCGGACGTAGTCGACGACCATCTGCTGGGGGAACTGCGTGGTCCCGTCCGGGTATCCCGGCCAGTTGCCGCCGACGGCGACGTTCAGGAGGAAGAAGAACGGCTGGTCGAAGACCCACTGGTTGCCGCCCGTGTCGGCGGTGGTGCGGGTCTGGTAGACGTTGCCGTCCACCGACCAGCTGATCCGACCCGGCTCCCAGTCGATGGCGAAGACGTGGAAGTCGTCGGCGAACGACCAGCCCTGCGGGTGCGTGTACGACGCGCCGATGCCCGCGCCGCCCGAGTAGCCGGGTCCGTGCAGGGTCCCGTGCACCATGTGGGGCTCGTACCCGACGTTCTCCATGATGTCGATCTCGCCCGAGTCGGGCCACGGGACGCCGTTGCCGATCTGGCCGCCGAGCATCCAGAACGCCGGCCAGATGCCCTGGCCCCGGGGAATCTTGATCCGCGCCTCGAGGTGGCCGTACTTCGGCTGGACCTTGCCCTGCGTGGTCAACCGGGCCGAGGTGTAGCCGCCGTTGCCGTCCTGGCGGGCCGTGATGACGAGGTTCCCGTTGCCGTCCAGGGCGGAGTTCTCGCGGGAGCTGGTGTACGTCTGCAGCTCGTTGTTGCCCCAGCCGCCGGCGCCGGTCTCCAGGTTCCAGGTGGCCGGGTCCGGGGCGCTGCCCGCCGCGCCGTCGAACTCGTCGGACCAGGTCAGCGCGCCGAGGGCGGCGTCCTGCGCGGCCGGCGCCGACCCGGCCTCGTGCGCCTTCGGGGCCGCCGCGGAGGCGACGAGCGAGGCGGACAGGACGAGGGCCGCGGCGGCGGACGCCGTGACGGTGGTGCGGATGGTGCGGTGTCTCGTGCTACGCATCGGACGCTCCTTCGCGAAGATGTGTCTCCCGCCGCGCAGAGGGCGGGGCGGGGCCTGTGGTCGATCGCACTGGATGGTGAGGCGACGCTACTTTTCACCCGTCCGATGGGACAAGATGGTGAAAGTACGTAGTCAGACGCCCACAGTGACCCTTCAGTCCCGCTGAATGGTCAGCCAGTGATATGCGATGGACGTGCAGGGTTGCCCCGGCCGACCATGGCCGCATGCCCCTGCGCCACTCGCTCCTCGCCGTGCTCGTCATGATCATCTGGGGCACCAACTTCCTCGCGATCGACGCCGGCGTCGACGACGTGCCACCCGTGCTGTTCCTGGCGATCCGGTTCGTCGTGGTGCTGATCCCCGCGATCTTCCTGGTCCCCCGGCCGGCGGCCGCGTTCAAGGACGTCCTCGTGGTGGGCCTGTTCCTCAGCCTCGGCCAGTTCGCCCTGATGTACACGGCGATCTGGCTCGACATGCCGCCCGGCCTGGCCTCGCTCGTGCTCCAGGCGCAGGTGGTCCTCACCGTCCTGTTCGCCTCGGTGGCGCTCCGCGAGCGCCCGACGCCGCCGCAGCTCGTCGGCGTCCTGCTGGGTGCGGTAGGGCTGGTGATCGTGGGTGTCGGGCGGTCGGCGGCCACACCCGGCCTCGCGTTCCTGCTCACGCTCGCGGCTGCGGCGTCGTGGGCGACCGGCAACGTGATCGTGCGCCGGCTGGGTTCGGCGACCCAGGCGGCGGGCGGCCGTCAGAGCCCGCTGGCCGGACTCTCCATGACCGTGTGGTCGGCACTCGTGGTGCCGGTGCCGATGTTCGCTCTCTCGCTGGTGCTGGACGGTCCTGCCGCCGTCGGCTACTCGCTGACGCACCCCACGTGGGCCGCCGTGCTGTCCACCCTCTACACCGCGTGGCTCGCGAGCCTGGTGGGCTACGGCATCTGGAACACCCTGCTGGACCGGTACCGGGCGAGCGCGGTGGTGCCGTTCACCATGCTGGTCCCGGTGGTGGGCATGACCGCCGCCTGGCTGGCACTGGACGAGGTGCCGAACGCGGCCGAGACCGGGGGCGGCCTGCTCCTGCTGCTGGGGGTGGCGATCACGTCGGGACTGCTGCGGTGGCCGGGCCGGCCCCGCTACCGCTCCGCCGGACAGGTCAGCTCCAGCGCGTAGCAGAGCAGGTCCACCCCGGGTACGGGCGCCCAGGCACGAGCGGGCTCGCGCCTGAAGCCGAGCCGCTCGTAGAGCCGGTGCGCACCGTGCGCGACGGTCTGGGTGGACAGGACGATCCGGCGCGCCCCGGCAGAGCGGGCGATGCACTCGCGCACGAGCGCGGTCCCCACGCCCTGTCCCTGGGCGTCCGGCGCGACGCCGAGCATGCGGATCTCCGCCTCGCCGTCCTGGGCGATGTCGGCCATCGGGCCGCCGCGCGGCACGAACGTCACGCCGCCCCGTACCACGCCGTCGTCCAGCGCGACGATGATCTCCGCGGCGTCCGCCCGGCTCGCGACGTCGCGGAGCACGTCGGCGTAGAACGCGGAGCCGGGGGCGTCGAGCTGCCCGTCCGCGAAGAACGCCTCAGCGACGATCTTGCCGACCGCCTCGTACTCGGCGGGCACGGCATCGCGCACCTCGACGGCACGCCGCTCTCCGGCCCGCGCCTCGGCCACCTGTCGCTCGTCGCTCATGCCACAACGGTAGGCCGCGCCGGTGACACTCCCTCCGGCTCGTTGCACGGCCAGCAAGGTGCCCGCGTCGGGCCTCGCGTGAGCCCCGCGCCACTATTGACTGCTGGCGTAACAAAGATGTCATCGGGGGCTTCCCGTCGTTTACCCGATAGTGGTTTCATTCGGACATGAAGCTGCTTCGAACTTTTCCGAAGGTTTCCTTCGAGTTCGGGCTTGCCTCATGGCAGTGGCTGGGGCTCCGCGAGCAGACTCCGCGCTTCGCGACCTGTTTCGGCGACCTCTTCCTCGAGTCGCTGGACGGATGGTGGTTCCTGGACACCGTCGAGGGCACGCTCGAGCTCCGCTGGACCTCGGCGGTCACCATGTACGCCGAGCTGGAGTCGGCGGAGGGCCGCGCCACCTACCTCATGGACGACCTGGTCCGCGATGCCCGGCGCCGCGGCATCCACCTCGGCGAGGAGGACGTCTACACCTTCAACCCGCACCCCGCCCTGGGCGGCGAGCTGGGCGTGAACGGACTCGGCGCCATGCGCTTCGAGCTGGCGGTCAACTGGGTCGGGCAGATGCACGACCAGGTGCTGCACGGATCCGGCGAGCTCAACCTCCCCCCGATGCCCGACGACGGGCGTCACGCCGGTGCCCCTCGGGTCGCCGCGGCCTGGGACGCCGCCTGGTCGGACGACGAGACCTTCGACGTGCCGTTCGAGCAGTACCTCGCCACCACCACCTTTGCCGCGGTCGCCGCACCGGGGCAGAACGGCGGCGTTCAGCCCTACGCTGCCCCGGCCTACGACGTCCAGACCTACGCGACCGAGAGCTACGAGGCGCCGGCCAACCCGGCCCAACCCGCCCCTCGGCCGCCCTGGCCGGTACAGGACGGGCCCGCCCCGCTCTGGTCCGGACCGACCGAGACGGCGCAGCAGTGGACGGAGCCGAACCAGGCACCCGAGCCCGCGACAGCGCTCGACGATCACGTGGCCCCGTACGACTCGTCATACCCCGCCGCGGAGCAGCACGGGACGAGCACGTCCGACCAGCAGCACGGTTGGCCCCCACCGCAGCAGGACTGGCTCCCGCACGGCGCCGACCCGGACAGCTCCGGCCCGGATCAGCAGGTCCCGGCCGGCCCGACCTGGAACAGCCCGACATGGAACGGTCCGACCTGGGGCAACCCGACCTGGGGCAGCACCACGTGGGGCAGCCAGGCCCCCGCCGTGGCGGCGGGCGGCAGCCAGCAGCAGTCCTCCCGCGCCGACGACCCGTTCACCGCGTGGGACGACCTGTGGGGGAAGCGCTGAGCCGCTGCCGCCGGGCGACCGCCGCCTGACGCACGACCGGTGCTCCCGTCGGCCGTTCCGGACGCAGCCGACGTTCGCGCTCCGCGCGCGCGACCATGCTCAGCTCACCCGGGGTGGTCGTGCGCGCCCGCTTGAGCAGACGGGTCTCGAGCGCCAGCCGGTTGCTCCGCCGCAGCCCGTCCGTGTAGCCGAGGATCGTCTGCGCGTGCGCGTGGGTGATGTGCCCGCCGCGCAGCGCGGCGAGCGTCCGCGGATGCTCGTGCACCAGCGCACGGGACTCCTCGATGAGCGCTACCGCCGAGCCTTCCGGCACCCGCAGCGCCCTGGCCAGCTGCTCGACGAGCTCGGGCGCCAGCCCGGCGAGATCGTCCGCGTCGACCTCCGGGGCCTCGAACAGCTCGGGCTGATCGGCGACCCACTCCCGGACGGACTCCATGAGCACCGCCCGTGAGGCCGCGAGCGAGGCAAGGAGCGCGTCGACCGCCGCCACGGCGTCGACCGCCTCCGTGAGATCCGCGAAACCGCTCGCGAACCCCGACTCGCGCGGTGCGGCTGCACCACGCGGAGACTGGCCCGGCACATCGGCGGGACCACGAGTCACCAGCACCTTGTTCGAACGCATGTTCTAAACATAGGGGGTGACGGCGACACGCGCCACCCAACGCGCCGGTCCGTGCCGGCCACCCGCACAATGGGGAGGTGCCGATCCGACGAGCCGCCCGGTCGCCCCTTGCCGTGTGCACCGCGCTGGCCGCGCTCCTCGCCCTGAGCGGCTGCGACCTGGCCGACCGGGGAGACGGCGCCCGCGGCGCGGACGCCGGGCCGTCGCCCACCGGAGCGGAGCCGTCCCAGCCGTCCGAGGACACGAAGGCGCCGGTTCGCAGCCGGCCCAAGCCGCGCACCAGCACGATCACCCTCGACGACGTCGTCCTGCGGATCGGCGCCCGGAAGGCCGTCACCGTACAGGCGGACGAGGACGGGCCGGGCACCCGGACGGTCACCCTCAGCCTCGCTCCCGGCGGCTCGGCACGCATCGCACTTGCCTCCCCCGGCGCGCTCGACGTCGACAGCGACGGCAGCATCACCGTGCTGGACGGTGACGGCACCCCCGTCGCGGCGGTCAGCCCGCCCGCCACACCGTCGGGCACGACGGAGGACGACGCGCCCCGCATCGAGGTCACCGACATCGACGCCACCCGTGCCCGGGTGGAGGTAGACCGGCCCAGGGTGGCCCGCGGGTCGGACTCGGCCGGGACGGCGCGCCGTCCCGGTCCGCTGCCCGTCACGTTCGTGGTCGGCACGCACGCGATCGAGAGCGCGACCTGGGGCGAGAACGAGGGCGGGCGCTCGCTCGCGGTCGACCCGACGGACTGGGCGCGGCACGCCGGCCAGGCGGGCCTCGACCTGATCCGCACCCAGCTGGTGGCGGCCGAGCCGGACGCAGGCAGCACCACCATGGGCGACCAGCTCGTGTGCCACGCGGTGGGCGCACCCGACAAGGCCACGTGGAACCTCGAGCCCTGGCGGCCCGACGTCGGTCTCATCCTCACCGCCACCGCGCACTGCAACCCGGTCTGACGCCGCCGGACCGCCCACCAGGGGCAACCGCACCGTGACCGATTCGTGACCGGCGCCGGTGCGATTCGAGGTGCGAAGGCGCCTCGGTTGAGGTTTCCTGGAAGCGACGGCGAGGCAGGCTCGCCACACAATCTGATGAGCCCCAGCTCAGCCGGACCCCAGCTCATGTCGTCGTGCGCTCCCGGGCGCCCGATGCCGTCCGTCGGCGCCCGGCGTTTCACGGGATCCCCCCTGGGGTCAGGCATTGCTCCTCGGAGATACCTTGGCAGGGAGGCTCCTGATGACCCGTGTACTAGTCCTTGGATCGATCGTCGCCGTGGGTAGCGGCGTACTGCTCGGATTCTCGGTCGCCTACCAGCTGGTACCGCTCGCCGTGCTCGCCGCCCTCCTCGGGCTGGCGGGCACTTTTGCGACCGTACGGGCGACCCCTGAGCCGGCGACGGAGCAGGGCGCCCCCGTGACGCTCGGCGGGCCGCTGGCGCGCACCGTCGACGACGAGGAGGCCGCGGAGGAGCCCGTCCCGGCTCCCGTGCAGCAGCTTCCCGTCCCCGTCGTGGCCGCGGTGCCCGACGCCGCGTGACCCGTCACCCATAGGCGGACGACGAAGGGCCTCGACGGGCTCGACCACCGGTGGTCGAGCCCGTCGAGGCCCTTCGTCGTCGCCGGCCCGCTGCGTCAGGCGCCCCGCGCCTCCCGCTTGCGCAGCTCCTTCTCGCTGATCGGCGCCGTACCGCTCGCCCGCAGCTCGCGGTAGTACGCGGCCGCCTCGTCCTGACGCACCTTCTCGGAGCCGTCGGCGATGGGGGCGCGCAGGTGCTCCTGCGTGAAGCCCCAGGCGTCGATGACGTCGAGCACGTGCGGCCGGAGCTGCTTGAGCAGCCGGTCGATCGTCGACGTGACAGCCTTGGCGCGACCCGTCGAGAGGCGGCCGTTGGTCAGGTGCCAGTCGAGGTGCCGCTCGATGGTGGTGAGGCCGTAGATGTCCCGGAGCAGGGTCAGCACCTTGCGGGTGTCGGCGTCGGACACCTTGCCGATGGCCTTCGTGAACGCGTCCCAGCGCACCAGCTCGGCCCACGCGGCGGCGGACCCGATGAGGTTCACCTGGTTGTCGTCGAAGATCTCCTGCGCGCGGATCGAGTCGGCCTTGAGCGCCGGCCGCATGCCCATCGCGGTCGACGCGACCATGCCCTCGAAGCGCCCGGCGATGAGCTCACGCTGCACCTCGGCGTCCAGCAGCCGGCCCGCGGAGCGCGCACGGCCGCCGTCGGCCACCGTCTGGCCGAGCCTCTTCAGCGGGAGCTTGTGCAGCACCGCGTCCTTGGCCTGTCCGGCCACGATGGTCGCCATGCCCCCGGGGGACTTCGCCACCTTGGCCATCCGCTTGCCGTAGTCGCCCACGAGGCGCTTGGCCGCGAGCTGCAGCAGCACGTGGTTGTCGCCCTCGAACGTGGCGTAGATGTCGAGGTCCGCGCGCAGACCGGTGAAGCGGTTCTCCGAGAGGAAGCCGGCGCCGCCGCAGGCCTCGCGGCACTCCTGCAGGGTGTCGAGCGAGTACCAGGTGGAGGTCGCCTTGAGCGCGGCGGCCGTCGTCTCGAGGTCCTCGCGCATGGCCGGGGTGTCCTCGCGGCCGGAGAACACCGCGTCGAACAGGTCGAGCAGCTCGTCGTGCGCGAAGTGCATCGCGTACGCCTCGGCGATGCGGGGGAAGAGACGGCGGCGGTGCGTCGCGTAGTCGAGCAGCGTCAGCTCGTCGGCACCGGCCGACGGCGAGAACTGGCGGCGCTGGTCGGCATACTTCGTGGCGATCGCGAGACCGATCTTCGCCGCGGTGATCGCCGCGCCGTCCAGCGAGACGCGGCCCTGCACCAGGGCGCCCAGCATGGTGAAGAAGCGCCGGCCAGGGCTGTCGATCGAGGAGGTGTAGGTGCCGTCCGGGGCCACCTGGCCGTAGCGGGCGAGCAGGTCCTGCCGTGGCACGCGCACGTTCGTGAAGTGCAGCTTGCCGTTGTCGATGCCGTTGAGGCCGCCCTTCTGCCCGTCGTCCTCGCCGCCGACGCCCGGCAGGAACTCCATGGTCTGCGGGTCGCGGATCGGCACGTAGAAGCAGTGCACACCGTGGTCGACGCCGTTGGTGACGAGCTGCGCGAAGACCGTGGCCGCGACGCCGTGCTTCGCCGCGTTGCCGAGATACTGCTTCCACGCCCCGCGGAACGGGGTGTTGAGCACGAACTCCTCGGTCTCGGGGTCGTACGTGGCGGTCGTGCCGATCGAGGCGACGTCGGAGCCGTGGCCGGTCTCCGTCATCGCGAACGCTCCGGGCACGCTCAGGTCCATCGCCCCGGGAAGCAGCCGGTCCTGCTGCTCCTCGGTACCGAGGTGCAGGATGGCGGAGCCGAACAGGCCCCACTGCACGCCCGCCTTGATCTGCAGCGACGGGTCGGCGGCGACCAGCTCCTCGAACCCCACCAGGTTGGCGCCCGCCTGCGCGCGGCCACCGAGCCGCTCCGGGAACGCCCGCAGGACGTGGCCGTAGGGCACCATCTGCTTCATCTGGGCGAGGGCGATCTCCCGGTGCTCCTCCTTGGTGATCCCCTCCTGCTTCCAGAGCTCGGGATGCTCGGCCACCATGCGACGAGCCTCCGCACGCTCCTCGGGCCAGCGGCCGAGCAGCATGCGCTGCAGGGCGGGCACGTCCACGCGGGTGCCCGACGCCGGACGAGGCGCCTGGGGCTGGGGCGCTGCGGCCTCGGTGGCCGTGGGGGTGGTCACGGACTCGGAGGTGGTCGTCATCGATTCTCCTCGGTGTGCGGCCGGTGGGCCAGGTACTGGGTTCGGGAGGGTGGGTCTATGAGTGGTCGGTCAGGCGGTGACGGTCGCGGAACCGGGGCGGTTGTGGTGCAGCACGCCCACCGGACCGGTCCAGAGCCAGAGCGTCACGCGCTCGGTCAGCTCTTCCCGGGTCAGCGGGCTGGCCTCGATGTTGCGGTGGCCGAGCCACCACTCGCCGGAGCCCCGCACGAAGCCGACGGCGCCGGCGGCCCAGGCGGCCGCATCGGCCTCGGGGACGTCGGTGGCCCGCGCGAACGGTTCCGCGACGAGCTCGATCACGGAGTCGAGGTAGGCCCCGAGCGGGTGCAGGTCGACGGGTGTGGTCGGGACGGTGGCGTCGGCCGTGTCCTCGGCAGCAGCGGCCCGGCGGCCACGACGGCCGCTCTCGACCGGTGCCGGCTCGTTTCCGCCGATGGCGGTACGCGTGACGAACCAGTACACGTTGGGCGAGCTCTCGATCATCTCGAGGTAGACCCGCACCATCTCGCGCAGCGCCATCTCGGGGTTGTCCGCACGCTGTGCGGCGGCACGCAGTGCGTCGTGCATCTGCATCACCACGGTCTCCGCGACGGCGAGGCGCAGACCGGCCTTGTCGTCGAAGTACCGGTAGACGATGGACTTGGACGTGCCCGCTGCAGCGGCGATCTCGTCCATCGAGACCGCAGGTCCGAGGCGGTGCACCGCCTTGCGCGCGGCACGGACGAGCTCTGCCCGACGTGCCGTGCGGTGGTCGTCCCAGCGGGTCGAACGACCGTCGACTCCGATGCTCATCGGTCCGCCTCCCCACCGTCACTCGCTAGAGGTCTTGTGATTCGTCTCACGAGACTGAGAGTATCAGGTACTGTGAGTCCTGGGCACCACCCCGGGGCGAACCGGGTCGCGGCCCGTCCCGGCCTCGACGAGGCTCGTTCTACGAAGCCACTTGCCCGACGACGAAGTGAGAAGGAACAGCGACGTGTCCACTACCCCCTCCCCCGTCCCGTCCACGCGTGAAGCCGTGATCATCGGCGGCAACCGCATCCCGTTCTCCCGCGCCGGCAAGAAGTACGTCCGGACCAGCAACCAGGACATGTTCACCGCAGCGCTGGAGGGCCTCGTCGCCCGGTTCGGTCTGCAGGGCGAGCGCCTGGGTGAGGTCGCCGGCGGCGCCGTGCTCAAGCACAGCAAGAACTTCAACCTGATCCGCGAGTCGGTGCTGGGCTCCTCGCTGGCGCCCACGACGCCCGCCTACGACGTACAGCAGGCGTGCGCCACCGGCCTCGAGGCCGCCATCGCCGTCACCAACAAGATCAAGCTGGGCCAGATCGAGTCCGCGATCGCCGGCGGCACCGACACCGTGTCGGACGCGCCGATCGTCGTCAGCGACCGCCTGCGCGCGGCGCTCCTGGACGCGAACCACGCCAAGACCACCGGCGCGAAGATCAAGGCGCTGCTCCAGGTCCGTCCCAAGGACCTGGCGCCGGCCACGCCGGGCACCGGCGAGCCCCGCACCCACCTGTCGATGGGCGAGCACCAGGCCGTCACCACAGCCAAGTGGGGCATCTCGCGCGAGGCCCAGGACGAGATCGCGTACAACTCGCACCAGAACCTCGCCCGCGCCTGGGAGTCGGGCTTCTTCGACGACCTGGTCACCCCGTTCAAGGGCCTGACCCGCGACGACAACATGCGCCCCGACACGTCGCTCGAGAAGCTTGCCAAGCTCAAGCCGGTCTTCGGCACGAAGCTGGGAGAGACGGCCACGATGACGGCGGGCAACTCCACGCCGCTGACGGACGGTGCGTCCGCCGTCCTGTTCTCCTCGCGCGAGTGGGCCGAGGAGCGTGACCTGCCGATCCTGGCGAAGTTCGTCGACGCCGAGACGGCGGCCGTCGACTTCGTGCACGGCCACGAAGGTCTCCTCATGGCGCCGGCCGCCGCGGTGCCGCGCCTGCTGGCCCGCAACGGCCTGACCCTCGAGGACATCGACTTCTTCGAGATCCACGAGGCGTTCGCCTCCACCGTGCTGACCACGCTCGCCGCGTGGGAGGACGAGGAGTACTGCCGCACCGAGCTCGGTCTCGACGGTGCGTTCGGCAAGATCGACCGCAGCAAGCTCAACGTGAACGGCTCCTCGCTCGCGGCGGGCCACCCGTTCGCGGCGACCGGCGGACGCATCATCGCCACCGCCGCGAAGCTGGTGGCCGCGAAGGCGGCCGAGACCGGCCGCCCGGCACGGGCGCTGATCTCGGTCTGCGCCGCCGGTGGCCTGGGCGCCGTCGCCGTCGTCGAGTCCGTCTGATCCCCGCGACCTGACCCCTGCGACCGAGCCTCTCCCCCAGACCGGAAGGAAATTCGTGGCTGACCAGTCCGCCCCGTCCGACAAGTACACGGTGGCCGTGAACCGCGGCTTCACCAAGACCATCGCGAAGAAGCTGGGCCTCCCCCGTCCCGCGATCCTGCGCCGCTACGCCCCCGACGCCCCGCTGACCGTCGGCCCGGTGCTCGTCGTGTCCGACGACGCCTCGGCCGGCGACGCGGACGCGCTCGCCAAGGCCCTGCTCGCCTGGGACGTCGACGTGCGCCGTTCCGCCGAGGGTGCCGGCGACGTCCGCTGGGGCGGCGTCGTGCTGGTCGGCACGTCCGCCGAGTCCCCCGAGGCCGTCTCGGAGGCCGTGCTCACCCTGGGCAGCACGCTCCGCAGGCTCGCGGGCAACGGCCGTGTCGTCGTCGTGTCCCGCGCACCGGGGGCCGGCGACTCGCCGGCCGTCGCCGCGACCCGGGCCGGTTTCGAGGGCTTCACGCGCTCGGTCGGCAAGGAGCTGCGGGCCGGCGCCACGGCGAACGGCGTGCAGCTGACCGGCGGCGCCGCCGTCGACTCGACGTCCGCGCTCGGCACGCTCCGCTTCTTCCTGTCCGCCAAGTCGGCGTACGTCGACGGCCAGGTGCTGCCGGTCGGCCCGTCGGACACGCTGGAGGACGTCGACTGGAAGCAGCCGCTCGCCGGCAAGGTCGCCGTCGTCACCGGTGCCGCGCGCGGCATCGGCGCCGCGATCGCGCGCACCCTGGCCCGGGACGGCGCCAAGGTCGTCGTCGTGGACGTACCCGCGGCCGGTGAGTCGCTGGCCGCCGTCGCGAACGAGATCAAGGGCACCGCGGTGCAGCTCGACGTGACCGCCGCCGACGCGGGCACCAAGATCCTGGAGGCGACCCGGCATCTCGGCGGGATCGACATCCTGGTGCACAACGCCGGCATCCTGCGCGACAAGCTGCTCGCGAACATGAAGCCGGCCCAGTGGGACGCCGTCATCGCGGTGAACCTCGCCTCGCAGCTGCGGATCAACGAGCAGCTCCTGACCGCCGGGGTGGAAGGGCTGCACATCGTGTCGCTCGCCTCGACGTCGGGTATCGCGGGCAACAAGGGTCAGACCAACTACGCGTACTCGAAGTCCGGCGTGATCGGCCACACGGCCGCCACCGCGCCGCTCGTGGCGCAGCTGGGCGGCACGGCGAACGCCGTCGCACCGGGCTTCATCGAGACGGAGATGACCAGGTCGATCCCGTTCGCCACGCGCGAGGTGGGCCGGCGCATCATTCCGTCGCTCCAGCAGGGCGGTCTGCCGATCGACGTCGCCGAGGCCATCGCCTTCCTGTCGTCCCCCGTTGCTCACGGTGTGAACGGCCAGGTGCTGCGCGTCTGCGGCCAGTCCATGCTGGGCAAATGACCGCACCAAAGACAGAGCTGACCGTGCCGGGCGCACCGGCGTCGTTCGACGTGACAGAGCTGGCCCAGCTGCCGAAGCTGGGCGGGCTGTTCGCCATGGGCCTCGCCGGCTCCGCCGGCAAACGCCCGAAGGGTGCGGTCCGGCTGCCCGAGGTGGCCTACCAGGTGGCGGACGTCGACACCACCGGCGAGGCCGAGCACCTGGCGGCCTACCAGCGCCTGCTGGGCGAGCCGTCGTCCGAGGTGCTGCCCGCCGGGTTCCTCCACGTGCTGGCCTTCCCGCTCGCCACCGCCGTCATGGTGCGGGGCGACTTCCCGCTCCCGCTGCTCGGCATGGTGCACCTGAAGAACACGGCGCGGGTGCTCCGGCCGGTACGGCTGGGCGAGGCCTTGACGGTGCGGGCCTGGGCGCAGGGCGCCCGGGCCCACCGCCGTGGCGTCCAGGTGGACCTGATCGCCGAGGTGCTGGTCGGGCGCGAGCTCGCCTACCAGGGCGTGTCGACCTACCTCGCCAAGGGCTTCACGGCGCCCGACGGCGCTGCGCCCGACGGCGACGCCCCGCGTGAGGAGTGGACGGCGCCCCTGCCGACCGCGCGCTGGAAGCTCGGCAGCGGCACAGGCAGGGCGTACGGCGCGGTGTCGGGCGACCAGAACCCGATCCACACGTCGAGCCTGGGCGCCAAGGCGTTCGGGTTCCCGCGGGCGATCGCCCACGGGATGTACACCGCGGCGCGGGCGCTGGCCGAGGTCGGCCCGGTGCGACGGGGCGACACGTACGAGTGGACCGTCGAGTTCTTCAAGCCGGTGCTGCTGCCGGGCACGGTCGACGTGGCGATCCGGTACGCGGCGGAGGCGGTCTCGACCGGCACACAGGGCTTCGTCTACGAAGGCTGGCGGTCCGGCAAGGACTCCCGCCACTTCCGAGGCACGGTCACCCCCCTCTGACCCGGTCCTCCTGCCGAGGTAGAACCTCGCCACGGTTCTATCTCGGCGGGGCGGCGGTGGCCAGGCGGGGGAGGAGCATCTCGTCCCAGAGGACGGCGCGCTTCGGGCGGAAGAAGCCCGAGTGCCCGATCCGGCTCAGGCCGTGGTCGGCGGCGCGCATCTCGACCAGCTCGACCTCCGCGTGGGGAAACTCCCGGAGCCAGTACCGGATCGACTCGGGGGAGATGAGCTCGTCGTCGCTGGTCCAGAGGGCCGTGACCGGCGTCTGGATCTTCGCGAAGCGGTCCCGCAGCTCGGGGTGCTCGCTGAACAGGTAGTCCGGGTGCAGGCACCAGCGGCCCCACTGCCGCATGACGCCGCCGGGCACGTCGTCCAGGATCCGGAGCGTGCGACCCGGGTAGTAGCCCACCGCAGCGGTCGCCACGGGTGCGATCACCCGCCACAGGAGCGGTGACCACCGTCTGATCCTCGGCGCCGCCTTGCCCCGCCAGCCGGTCCCCGAGGTCACCATGACGCAGCGGTCCACTCCGACGTCGGCCAGGAAGCCCAGGCTCTGGCCGCCGAACGAGTGCCCCACCCAGGAGAGCGGGACGCCGACGGCGTCGGCTCGCGCGCGAGCGTGTCCTGCCGCCACCTCAGCGTCGTGGTACCAGTCGAGGGCGGTCGCCGACGAGTCCCGCATCGGACCGTAGAGCTCGGGCTCCGAACCGCGGTACGAGAAGGTGAGGACCGCGAGACCTCGCTCCGCGAGCCAGGCCGCGAGGTGCCGGTAGAACCGCATGGGCATGGCCATCGCGGGCGCGATCGCCACGACGCCCACCGGTTCGCCGTCCGGCAGGAACCAGCGGCCGACGACCGACTCGCCGTCAGCGGCGGGAAAGCTCACGTCCTCGGTGCTCACGTGCCGGAGGCTATCAATCTCGTGTCCTCCGTCCCGGCGCCTCGGGCCCTCCCGCGGCATCACCCTCTCCTGCGACCATGGGTTCCTGGCCGCACGTTCGTACCGAGACGAGACGAGGCACAGCGATGACCTTCGACCCCACCACCGTCCAGAGGTTCGGCGTCCAGGACGTGACCGACTGGTTCCAGGTCGGCGACCACCAGGCCTACGTCGGCTACATCGCCGACGAGGACGAGGGATCCAAGCTCGGGCTGGCCTACATCCGCTTCCGCATGGGCGTGGAGTTCGACTTCCTGTGGGCCTACGACGAGGTCTGCCTCGTGACCGAGGGAAGCCTGACCGTGCGCGTCGGGGAGGAGACGGTGGCCGCGGGAGTCGGGCAGTTCCTCCACCTGCCCGCCGGGGTCCGCGGAGCCTTCGAGGTCCACGAGGACGTGGTGGCGTTCTGCGTGCACTATCCGACCGACGCGCAGGCCGGCCGCGTGTGGACCGGCCCGGAGCGGCTGCCCGCGGAGTCGCAGATCCACCCGGTGTCGATCGACGAGGTCTGGGGCTGACCGCCTCCGGCACGCGGCGCGTCAGGCCTGGATCTGACGGCCCGCTCCGTGACAGCGTGGGGCCCATGACCACACTGGCGTGCATCATCCGCCCATCGACCCCGCCGTCCCGCATCATCCCGCTCGCCCGTGCCGTCGAGGCGGCGGGCATCGAGGAGATCTGGCTCTGGGAGGACTGCTTCCAGACCGGCGGCATCTCCGCGGCCGGCGCGATCCTGTCCGCCACCGACCACGTGCGCGTCGGCATCGGCGTCATGCCGACGCCCCTGCGGAACGTCGCACTCACCGCGATGGAGGTCGCGACGGTCGACGGGATGTTCCCGGGCCGACTCATCCCTGGGATCGGGCACGGTGTGCAGTCCTGGATGGCGCAGGTCGGCGGCAAGGCCGGCTCGCCCCTGACGCTCATGCGCGAGTACGCGACGGCGCTGCGCGCGCTGCTCGCCGGTGAGCGGGTCACGACGTCGGGTCGGTACGTGTCCCTGGACGACGTCGCGCTGGACTGGCCCCCCGCCCGGCCCGTGCCGGTGCCGGTCGCCGCGACCGGGCCGAGGTCGCTGCGGCTCGCCGGCGAGGTGGGGGACGGCGTCGTCCTCGAGGGCTCCGTCGGCCTGGCCGGGCTGCCGGCCGTGCTGGAGCGGATCGCCGAGGGCAGGGCGGCTGCGGGCCACGACCCGTCGGCACCGTTCCCGGTGATCCAGAACGTGTCCGCCGCGACCGGTCCCGACGCGGCCGCACGGCTGCGCGCCGAGCTCACGGCGTGGGGCCAGGACGTCGCCGACGACGCAGGCCTGGCCACGTACGCCGTGTGGGGCGACGCGCAGGCGATCGCCGACGGCGTGCGGCGGTACGGCGACGCCGGCGCCCACACCGTGGCGCTCCAGCCGACGGAGGACGAGCCCGACCTGGAGCGGTTCATCGAGGTGACGGGGGCGGCCCAGGAGCTGCTGCGCCAGGGCTGACCACCCACCTCAGCCGCCGGTCCTGCCTCAGCACGGCGCCGGGGCCGCACCGTCTCGTGACGGTGCGGCCCCGGTGTCGTGGTCTTGCCGGCCGGTCGGTCGATCAGATGTCGCGCGGCGGCGGCGGTGCGAACGAACCAGACGTACCGGGTGCTGCGCCAGGTGCGGTGCCCGGGGTGGTGCCGGTCTGGGCGGCGGGCGTGGCAGCGGCACCGCTGGCCGACGAAAGGTTGTCGAGAACATTCTCGACGCGCGACCGCATCGGGCCGATCATCGCGCCACCGACGCCGACGATCAGAATGCCCGCGATGGTGGCCAGGAATGCCACGAGTACAGGCATTGTCACGGTGGTGCCGATGCCGATCTGGTTCACGGCGGCGATAACACCGAGCGCGATGATGAAGTATGAGACCGTCTTCGCGACGAGCGG
Organism: Promicromonospora iranensis; assembly: GCF_028994805.1. GTDB lineage: Bacteria > Actinomycetota > Actinomycetes > Actinomycetales > Cellulomonadaceae > Promicromonospora > Promicromonospora iranensis. Next base: position 335,119 of record NZ_JAJQQP010000001.1, read on the forward strand.
GCCGTAGGAAACGCCACCCATCGAGTTGAGAACAAGGTCCTTCACGGCATTCGCGATGGCACCGGCGATCACGACGATGACGATTGCGACAACCAGGCGCGGGAGCCAGGCGACGATGTCGTTCACGATCGCGCTCACCGGGTTGGTGGGCCCGAAGGCGCTCAGGGCGAGCTGCAGCGCGATCAGCAGGATGAAGTAGTAGATGATCTTCGTGAGCAGCGTGATCGGCTCGATGCCCGAGCCGGCGAGGAGCCTGTTGGCCCCGGCCTTCTCCAGCACCTTGTTGAAGCCGATGCGGGTCAGGACCATCCCTACGAACCGGGCGATCGCCTTGGCGATGAAGTACCCGATGAGGAAAACGATCAGGAACACGAGCAGCTTCGGTATGAAGCTCGCGACCGCACCGAGAGCGTTCGTGAGCGGCTGCAGCCAGTCGACCGCGCCCGGCACGACGAGACCTGCATTCAGGAATGGCATAGTTCTCTCCCCCTTCGAGACCTTTTGGTCACCTCCGGCACACCACGGTGGCGCGCCATAAAGGTGCCGGCACCCCACGAACATATGCCGGAGAAGCGCATTCTGCGCGCCGGAAATGACTGCGTCAGTGCATCAATTCATCACGAAGCGCGACATGTGCGCAGGTCAGGCCGCTGAGTGCCCGCTGCCGGGTCCATGAATCTGGTTGCTTCTGCTGTAGAGCGGGTGAGACATACAAGACAATTCTCTGTACCCCATTCCGGCGACCCGCCACCGCGGGTGAGCACATAACCTGGCCGGATGGATGCCCTGCATGAGCGGACCGCCGTCGAGCTCCGCGACCTCCTCGCCGCCGGAGAGCTCACGCCCGCCGAGGTCACCGACCATTTCCTCGACCGGGTGGAGCGGCTGAACCCCAGCCTCGGGGCCTTTGCCACGATCACCCCGGGGCTCGCCCGGGACCGGGCCGCGGCGCTCCAGCGGGACGGCGCCAGCGCTTCCGGCAGCCTGTGGGGCCTGCCCACCGGGGACAAGGACTTGTGGAACCGTGCGGGGGTACCGACCGGGTTCGGGTCACGCGCGTTCGCGGACCTGCCGCCGGCGCAGGAGAGCGACGCGATCGTCCAGATCCTCGACGCCGCGGGCATCGTCAGCCTCGGCAAGACCGCCGCGCCCGAGCTGGGCTTTCCTGCCTACACCGAACCCATCGGCGCCCCGCCCGCCCGCACGCCCTGGGACCTGACCCGCGGCGCGGGCGGCTCGAGCGGTGGGGCGGCCGCGGCGGTGGCGGCGGGCATGCTGCCGTTCGCTCCCGGGTCCGACGGCGGGGGCTCGATCCGCATCCCGGCAGCGGCCTGCGGTGTCGTCGGGCTCAAGCCGACGCGCGGGCTGCTCCCCGCGGGCAGCGGCGTCGACTCGTTGGGCGGGCTGGTCGTGAACGGGCCGATCGCGCGCACGGTCGCCGACACCGCGCTGCTGCTGGAGGCGATGCTCCCGAGGCGAGCCGGGGGCGACGTCGCGCACCCGTTCTCCCTGCGCGCGCCGTCGTACGAGGCGGGGGCCTACCTGGCGGCGGCCCAGCACGCCACGCTGCCCGCCCGGCGCCCCGGCGAGGCAGGGCCGGCCGGCGGCGTCGCGCGGATCGCCGTGACCACCTCGTCGGCATGGGACTCGTACTACGCCATCACCGTGTCCCCCGAGGCCAGAGCTGCGCTGGACACGGGCGTGCGGGCCCTGGCCGGGCTCGGGCACGAGATCGACGAGACGGTCCTGGCCGAGGCGCCCGAGTATGCACCGGCGTTCCGCACCCTGTGGATGGGCGGCGCCTCGGCGGTACCCATCGACGACGTGGAGACGCTCGGCAAGCTGGAGCCGTTGACGCAGTGGCTGATCCGGTCGGGCCGGGAGGTGCCGGCGCGGCAGCTCGCCGAGGCCGTCCGCACGCTCAGCGGCTACGAGCGCTCGCTCGTCGCGCAGGTCAGCGCGTACGACGCCGTGGTGACGCCCGCGCTGGCGCTCACGCCCCGGCCCATCGGGTGGTACGACGCCCAGAACCCCGAGCGGAACTTCGAGCAGCAGTGCCAGTACACGCCGTTCACGTCGATGCTCAACGTCGCGGGGCTACCCGCGATCACCGTGCCGACGCACTGGACCGAACCGACGGCGGAAGCGCCCGCCGGGCTGCCGATGGGCGTGCAGATCATCGGCCGCCCGGGCGGCGAGCTCACGCTGCTGGCGCTGGCGGCACAGCTGGAGGCAACGCTGCCGCGGCCGCACGCGTTCCCGCTCTGACAGAGCGGCGGAGGGTCAGTCCTCGTCCGGGAGGCAGCCGAACGTCTCGTCGAAGCCCACGGCGGCGGTCGCCAGGAGACCCGCGAGACCGGAACCCTCCGGGACGGGACGCGGGTCGTCGGTCACCACCCACAGCCCGTCGACGACGTCGTACCCGGCCTGCGGCCCCTCCGTCACGAGCCGGCCGACGGCGGCGACGAGCCGCTCCACCTCTTCGCCGGCGGTGCCGACGCCGACCGAGGCGCGCACGGCACCGGCGTCGAACCCGAGGCGGCCGAGCAGCGGGTGCGCGCAGAAGCGGCCGTCCCGCACGCCGATCCCGTGCTCCGCGGACAGGTACGCGGCGACGAGGCCCGGGTCGTAGCCGGCCACCGTGAAGGTCACGACGCCGACGGGGTCGACGGCGTCCGCCCACACCCGCACCACCTCGACGCGGTCGATCGCCTCGAGCCCCGACACGAGCCGACGGCGGAGCGTGTTCTCGTGCGCCGCGACGTCGGCGGGGGCGAGCGCGGCGAGCTCCTCGCAGGCCGCCGCGAGCGCCACGGCACCGATGACGTTGGGCGATCCGGCCTCGTGCCGGGCGGGACCCTCGTGCCACTCGGTGCCCTCGACGCGCACGCGCCGCACGGCGCCACCGCCCGCGAGGTACGGCGTGCCCGCGTCGAGCCAGTCGCGGCGGCCCACCAGGACGCCCGCGCCGAACGGGGCGTAGGTCTTGTGGCCGGAGAAGGCGAGGTAGTCGACGCCGGTGGTCTCCAGGGAGATGCGGCGGTGCGGCACGAGCTGGGCGCCGTCGAGCACCACCCGGGCGCCGAGCTCGTGGGCGATCGCGACGATCTGGTCGACGGGGAGCGACTCCCCGGTCACGTTGGAGGCGCCGGTGAGGGCGAGGAGCGCGTACGGGCGGTCGGCGGCGCCGTCGGCCAGCTCCTCGCGGATCTGCGCGAGCGTCTCGGCCACGGTGGAGCCGCCGCTCAGCACCGTCGCGTCGGTGCCGCGCTGCCAGGGCAGCAGGTTGGCGTGGTGCTCGACGTCGAGGACGAGCACGCGGCCGGGCCGGCCGTCGGGCTGCGCGGGGACGCAGCCGGCGAGCAGGTTCAGGGAGTCGGTGGTGTTGCGGGTGATGATCGTGAGGTCGTCGTCGCGGGCACCGACGAACGCGCCGATGGTGCGCCGTGCCGTCTCGTAGAGCGCGGTGCTCACCTGGGAGAGGTATCCGGCACCGCGGTGCACGCTGGCGTACAGGGGCAGCACCTGGGTGACCCGGTCGGCGACGGCCTGCAGCGCCGGCGCCGACGCGGCGACGTCAAGGTTGGCGTACGGCACGCGGGTACCGTCCACGAGCGGGACGAGCGTCTCGCCGCCGACCACGGGGCGCAGCGGGGCGACGTCGGCCACTGCGGCGTCCCGGGTGAGGGTGGTTGCTGACATGACGTCCTCCAGCACAGTCCTGGGGGAGATCCCCCGCGCTTGCCACGCGCGGCTGCGCGCGGCCAGGTCGTCACCCGGGGCACCCCACCGCGGTAGGAGGGTTGCCGACCAGCGAGCCGGGGCTTGATGCTGGCACTCATGACCTGACGTCATCCTGTGCTGCGCCAAAACCCCTGTCAACGCGCGTCTCAGATGCTGGTCTCATGATCTGAGCACGGTGCCCGGCTTGAGTTCCGTTCGTTCGGAACGTCCCGAACAATGCGATACCGTGATCGCATGAGCGACGTCGAGGACTTCACCGAGGAGGCCGGGCTCTTCTACGAGCGGCTCGGCCTGAGCCGCACGGCGGGCCGCGTCGTCGGGCACCTGCTCGTGGCCGACGACGACGGCGCGGACGCCCCGGGCCTGTGCGCACAGCTCTCCGTCGCCAAGAGCAGCATGAGCGTGGCCCTGCGCCAGCTCGACCAGGCGGGCATGGTCGATCGGTTCCGGCGCCGCGGCGAACGGCGCGACCGGTACCGGCTCACCGAGGACGTGTTCGGCAGGGCCTTCCGGGCCAAGATGGCCGAGCTCGACGCGTTCCAGGAGCTCGCGGCACACGGCCTGGCCGCGGTGGGTGACGACCCGCGCCGTCGCCAGCGGCTCGAGAACATGCGCGACATGTACGCCTTCATGGCCGAGCGGTTCCCCGCTCTCCTGGACGAGTGGGAGGCCACGCGGTGAGAGTCCTCCTGGTCACGACGGGCAGCCGGGGCGACGTCGAACCGTTCGCCGCGCTCGGGTTCGCGCTCGCCCGGGCGGGCCACGAGCCGCTCCTTGCCGCGCCGCGCCGGCTGACCGAGGACGCCGCGGCCCGTGGGCTCCCCGTCGCACCGCTCGACGACGGCATCTTCGCCCTCCAGGAAGAGGTGGCGGGCACGGGGACCCGCGCGTCGCTCACGGCAGCCCGGTCGGCGCTGCCGCTGCTGCGCCGCTGGCTCGACGACCTGGCCACCCTGCGCGACTGCGGCGCGGACGTCGTGGTCTACGCCCCCAAGTCGCTCGGCGCACCCCATCTCGCGGACCGGCTCGGGGTGCCGTCGATCGCCGCGCTACCCGTCCCGCTGTTCACGCCGACGGCGCGGTTCCCCTCCCCGCTCAGCCCGGTACGGCCGCCGCGGTTCCTCAACCGCGCGAGCTGGCGGCTGGCCGGTGTCGTCGAGGCGCCGTACCGGCGCATGGTCCGTACCTGGCGGTCCGAGGTGCTCGGGCTGGCCGGCCCGACGCCGGGACTGACCGAGCGCGTGGCCCACGACGGCGTCCTGCACGCCTGGAGCCCGCACCTGCTGCCCGCACCGGAGGACTGGACCGCGGACCTCGCGCCCACCGGCTTCTGGAGCCTGCCGCCGGACGGCGGCTGGAGCCCGCCCGCCGCGCTGGACCGGTTCCTCGACGCGGGCGAGCCGCCGGTGTACGTCGGGTTCGGCAGCATGCTCGCCAAGGACCCGGGCTCCTTCACGCGCGAGGTGCTCGACGGCCTGCACCGGTCCGGGCGGCGCGCGGTCCTGGCGACGGGCTGGGGCGCGCTCCGGCCGACACGCGTGCCGGACACCGTCCACGTGCTCGACCAGGCGCCGCACGCCCTGCTGCTGCCCCGCACCGCCGTCGCGGTGCACCACGGGGGCGTCGGTACCGTCGCCGCAGCCCTGCGGGCCGGGGTCCCGCAGGTGGTCAAGCCGTTCCTGGGGGACCAGCCGTTCTGGGCACGGCGCGTGCACGAGATCGGCGTCGCGGCCGCGCCGCTGACCGGGAGGCTCACCGGGGACCGGCTGGCTGCGGCGATCGACGACGCGGCCGCCAGGGCCGACACGGCGCGCACGACGGCCGCGCGGGTCGGCGAGGAGGACGGCGCCTCCGCCGCGGTCGTGCGCATCGAACGGGTCGCCGCGGGCTGACGCCGGTCAGCCGTGCTCCTCCGCATCGGCCAGCGCGGCGATCCTGAGCGCGTCGGCGCGGTACATCGCGGCATGCTCCCGCAGCTCGGCGGGGCCGCCGTCGTCGTCCGCCCGGGCCTCGGACCAGTCCGCCAGGTCGCGCAGCTTGTCCACCGTCGCAGCCAGCACCTCCGCGCGTGGGAACGGCATGCCGTACGCCTCGACCAGCGCATCGAGTCGCGCCATCGTGTCCAGGTGCCCGACGTCGTAGCCCGCGCCGGCGAACGCGTCACCCGACAGCGGTGCGATCCGGTAAGCGAGATACGCCAGGTCCAGGATCCGTGGGCCCGGCGAGGCGGTGTCGAGGTCGATCAGGCCGACGAGGCGGCCGTCGCGGAAGACCATGTTGTAGGGCGCGGGGTCGTTGTGGCAGATCACCTCGGCGGGCTCGGTCGCCGGGAGGCGCCACTCGGCGTCGGACAGGGCGAACCCGGCCGTGGCGTCGTGGAAGCGGCGCAGCAGGCGGCCCGCGCCGGACAGGACGTGGTCCGACCAGAGCCACTCCGGGGCCGGCCAGCCGGGCACGTCGCCCGGCAGGAACGAGACGATCTCGCGGCCCCGGTCGTCCAGACCGAGCGGCTCGGGGACCTCGGACACTCCACCGGCCCGGACGTGGGCGAGCAGACGCTGGACCGTGGGCGTCCAGGGGCCTGCCGTGCGGTGCACCGTGTCGCCGACGCGCACGACACCGGTGGTGTTGCCGCCGGTCAGCTCCTGCTCGTCCACCGTGTTGTCCTCCGTGTTGTCCACAGCTTCATCCACAGGCTTGTCCACAGCGCTGTCCACAGCGTCGTCCACAGCTCCACCCACAGCCTCGTTCACCCCGAGACACTAGCCCGACCGGGGAGCGAGACGGCATCCCACCCACCGGACGTCGTGTCGTACGATCACGAGCGACCATCCCGAGCGGCCGAGTGACGTGGCACGACGACGCCGCAGCAACCCAGCGTTCCCGCCCAGGGCGAGGACGGACGAGGGTGCTACCGCCACGACCGATGGAGGAGCACATGAGCGTCCCCGCGCACCTCGAAGCCCGCCCCGCCGACGGCTACGCCGGCGACCTCACGCCCCAGCAGGCGTGGGACCTGCTCGCCGCCGACCCGGCCGCCACCCTCGTGGACGTCCGTACCGAGGGTGAGTGGCGCGCGATCGGCGTCCCCGACACCACGTCCCTCGAGAAGCAGCCGGTGTTCAGCGAGTGGGTGCGGGCCGGCGGCCGCCCCAACACCCAGTTCCTGGAGGAGCTCAGGACGGCAGGAGTGACGGGCGGGCCGGTCGTCTTCCTGTGCCGCTCCGGCCAGCGCTCCATCGGCGCCGCACGGCTCGCCACCGCGGCCGGCATCGCGCCGTCGTACAACGTGCTCGAGGGTTTCGAGGGCGCACCCGGAGCCGACGGCGTCCGGGACCAGCAGGGCTGGAAGGTCGCCGGCCTCCCCTGGACGGAGGGCGCGAAGTGACGGTCACCGGAGCGTTCCCGCCCGACGCGAACCCCGGCGGGTCCGGGCGCAAGCCCCTCCCCCGCGGCGTCCGCCCCGCGACCCTCGCCGTGCGCGGCGGGCACCAGCGCACCGAGTTCCAGGAGACCGGTGAGGCGCTGTTCCTCACGCAGGGCTATGTCTACGACACGGCGGCCGAGGCCGAGGCCGCCTTCGCCGGCGACATCGACCGGTTCGTCTACTCGCGCTACGGCAACCCGACCGTCCACACGTTCGAGGAGCGCCTGCGCCTGCTGGAGGGCGCGGAGGCCTGCTACGCCACCGCGACCGGGATGTCGGCGGTGTTCACGTCGCTGGCCGCGCTCGTGCAGTCCGGCTCCCGGATCGTGGCCGCCCGCGCCCTGTTCGGGTCCAGCGTCGTGATCTTCGAGGACATCTTCAAGAAGTGGGGAGTGCACACCGACTACGTGGACGGCCACGTGCTGTCCCAGTGGGAGGAGGCGCTCTCGACGCCGGCCGACGTGGTGTTCTTCGAGACGCCGTCCAACCCGATGCAGGACATCGTGGACGTGCGCGCCGTCGTCGACCTCGCGCACGCCGCCGGCGCGACGGTGGTGCTCGACAACGTCTTCGCGACCCCCCTGCTGCAGAAGCCGCTGGAGCTGGGGGCCGACGTCGTCGTCTACTCCGCGACCAAGCACATCGACGGTCAGGGCCGGGTGCTGGGCGGCGCCATCCTCGGCTCGTCCGAGTACGTCACCGGGCCGGTGCAGACGTTCATCCGCAACACCGGGCCGACGCTGTCGCCGTTCAACGCGTGGACGCTGCTCAAGGGCCTGGAGACGCTGCCGGTGCGCATCGCGGCGCAGGGCGCGGGCGCGCTCGCCGTCGCGCAGGCCCTGGAGGCGTTCCCCGAGGTGGGCGCGGTGCGCTACCCGTTCCTCGACTCCCACCCGCAGGCCGACCTGGCTCGTGCCCAGATGAGCGGCGGCGGCACCGTCGTCACGTTCGACCTCGCGGTCCCGGAGGGGACCGACCCTGAGACCGCGAAGAAGCGGACCTTCGAGTTCCTCGACGCGCTCCAGGTGATCGACATCTCGAACAACCTCGGGGACGCGAAGTCGCTCATCACGCACCCCGCGACGACCACGCACCGCAAGCTCGGCGCGGCGGGCCGGGCGGCCGTCGGCATCACGGAGACGACGGTGCGCCTGTCGGTGGGCCTGGAGGACACCCAGGACCTGATCGAAGACGTGGAACAGGCCCTCACCTCCGCGAGGTAGTCACCTGGCGGCGGTGAGGATGCGGTGTGCTCGGGCCTCGCGGCCCTCCAGCAGGGCCACGTCGGCCATCGCTATCGCCTTCGACGCCGCCGCGGGGACGCCGTCCACCGGGTCCAGCACCGCGTCCTGCAGCTCCAGCCGGTGCCGGTCCAGGGTCGACGCGCGGCCGCCCGTCGAGAGGCCCCAGCCGAAGGGGAACAGCGGGTCGTAGCCGTCGTCGCCGACGTTCACCACCGGATCGTCGGCGGACCGCGGCCACGAGACCGGCAGCCGGCCCGTGAACCGACGCTCGCCGAACAGCACGTCGGCCACACCGTCGCCCTCGGTGCCGGGCAGCCACGACGCGACGAGCGCGTCGATGGAGCCGAGCTGTTCGGTGAGGACCTGCGGCCGACCCGACACGACCAGGACCACGCAGGTCTCGATCTCCGCACACACCCGTTCCACGAGATCGGCGTCGCCCGGCTGCAGCGCCATCGACTTCTCCTCGCGGGGCACGCCGCCGTCGGCCGGGTCCCAGGCCCACTCCGGCCCGCCGACATCGCCGTAGCCCTCGGCGTACGGCGTCTCGCCCACGACGACGACTCCGACGTCGGCGCCGTCGGTCGGCGCGGAGGCGTCCTCGCTGAAGGTGACGTCGTCCGCCGCGGCCTCGATGCCCTCGAGGATCGTGGTGCCCTCGGTGACGTCGCCCGAGAAGCCCTGCCAGGTTCCGGTCCAGCCCCCGGCCTGGTTGCCCAGGTCGTCGGCGTTGCGGCCCGCCACGTACACGCTCGCACCGGAGTCCAGCGGCAGCGCGTCGTCATCGTTCTTCAGCAGCACCTGGGACATGGCCACGGCCTTCCGGGCGATCGCCCGGTGCTCGTCCGAGCCGATGTCGTCGGCGTGCGACCGGTCGGCGAAGGGCTCCTCGAACAGCCCCAGCTCGAACTTGGCGGCGAGGATCCGGGACACGGCGTCGTTGATGCGCGCCTCGGTCACCTCGCCGTCCTGCACCGCCGCGACGAGCCGCGTGTGGAACCGCTCGAACTGCGACGGCTCCATGAACAGGTCCACGCCGGCGTTCACGCTGGTGACGATCTGGTGGGTGGTGGGCGAGTCGCCGGCGAGCGGCGGGATCTGATGGATGCCCTGCCAGTCGCTGACGACAAAGCCGTCGAACCCGTGGTCCTCCTTGAGCCACCCGTTGATCAGCTCGTCGTGGGCGTGCATCTTCACGGGGTTGCCGAGGCCGTCGTCGGTCCAGTCGACGCTGGAGAAGCTCGGCATGACCGAGCCGACGCCGGCCGCGACCGCCGCCTCGTAGGGCGGCAGGTCCACCGCCTCGACGTGGTCGCGGCTCTGTTCCGTGACGCCCTGGTCGATCGTGTACTCACCCTCGCCCGAGCCGTAGGCGGTGTCGCCGTCGGCCACGAAGTGCTTGGCCGTCGCGAGTACGGACCTGCTGCTGTCCAGGCGCTTGCCCTGGAACCCGAGCACGGCGGCCGTACCGAGCACGCTCGCGAGCGCCGGGTGCTCCCCGAAGGACTCGTAGGTGCGGCCCCAGCGGTCGTCACGCACCACGCAGAGACAGGGCGCGAAGGTCCAGGGGATGCCGGTGGCCCTCGTCTCGGTGGCGACCATGCGTCCGGCCCGGGCGACGAGCAGCGGGTCGCGCGTGGCACCGAGCCCGATGTTGTGGGGCAGGACCGTGGCACCGTGCAGGTTCCCGTGGCCGTGCACGGAGTCGACGCCGTAGAGCAGCGGGATCTGCAGCCGGGTGGCGAGCGCGCGCTCCTGGAAGCCGTCGATCGCGTCGGCCCAGCCCTCGGGCGTGTTGTCGGCAGGCGTGGAGCCACCGCCGCTGAGGATCGAGCCGAGCCCGAGCTCCGTGACCACCGCCGGGTCGCCCGCCACGTTGCCGCGCTCGGCCTGCGTCATCTGCCCGGCCTTCTCCTTGAGGGTCATCCGGCTCAGGAGGTCCGCGACACGCTTCTCGGTAGGCAGGCGCTCGTCCAGGTAGGGCAGTCCGTGAGCCCGCACGACCACCGTGGGCTCGGCCGTGACGTCCGCGCCGTGCGCCTTCAGCGCCAGGGGAACGGTCTCGGCCGTCTCGCCCGCCGCGGACTCCCGGGTACGGACGGTGATGGTGCGCTCGGTGCCCGAGGGTGTGCCCGCCGGGAACCGGAGCGTGCCCGAGCCGGCCTCGTAGTCGGCATCGACCGTGGCCGTTCCGGAACCTGTGCGCCAGTCGACGCTGACCGGCTCGGTGAGGACCGTGCTGTCGGCCGCCCGGACGGTGACGGTGACGGTAGCGGTGTCGCCGTCCTCCACGAGGACGACAGGGCCTCCGCTGACGGCCACCTCGGCGTTCGCGACGGCGGACGTCGCCCGGGGGGCCGGGGTGGGGCCGAGCAGGGGTGTCACGGCGAGTGCTGTTGCGGCGAGGAGTGCGGGAACAGTGCGGGCGCGGGGGTTCCGCGCTGTGCCGTGGATGACGGACATCCTGGGGGTTCCTCTCGACCTTGGGAGGTGATTTACCGATCACACACCGGAGTTCGTCCCGGCACAAGCCCTGTTGACCACCGGATAAGGTGATCCAGTGGACCACGTTGCCCCCTTTGCGAGGATGCTGCGGGCCGACAATCCCGGCCCGATGACGCTCGACGGCACCCGGTCGTACGTGCTGCGTGCGCCCGGCGCACCGGGCTGCGTCGTGGTGGACCCCGGCCCGGCGCTCGAACCGCACCTCGGCGCGCTGGGGGCGGCCGGCCCGGTGGACCTGGTGCTCGTGACCCACCGGCACGCGGACCACACCGGCGGGCTGGCCCCGTTCCGCGAGCTGACGGGCGCTCCGTCGCGCGGCGCGCTGCCGGAGTTCTGCGCGGCCGGTGCCGGCGGCGCGGCCGTCGAGCCGCTGGCGGACGGCGAGATCATCAGCGCGGCGGGCCTGCGCATCGAGGTGCTGGGCACCCCCGGCCACACCGCCGACTCGGTGTGCCTCGTGGTGTCGGTGCCGGACGAACCGGCGTCGGCCAGCGTGGTGCTCACGGGTGACACGGTGCTGGGACGCGGCACCACCGTCCTGGCCGAGCCCGACGGCTCGCTGCGGGACTACCTGGCCTCGCTCGACCGGCTGAGCGCGCTGGACCTGCCGGCACCCGTCCTGGGTCTGCCCGGGCACGGGCCGGTGATCCCGGACCTCGGCGCGGCGGTGCGCGCGTACCGCGCGCACCGCCTGGAGCGGCTGGACCAGGTGCGCTCGGCACTCGCGACCCTGGGCACGCAGCCGCCCGGCGCCGGGGACCCGCTCCCCGAGGAGCTCCTGGACGCGGTGACCAGCGCGGTCTACGCCGACGTCGACCCGTCGGTGCTGCCGGCGGCCCGGTCGTCGGTCCGCGCGCAGCTGGACTACCTCGGGCGCTGCTGACCCCGCCCACGCGTCAAGGCGGAGCGGTCAGAGAGGCTTGCCCAGGAACAGGAGCATCGCGGTGTCCGGGTCGTGCGGCGGGTACGGCAGCACCGGCCGGTAGCCGAGCTGCACGGACAGGCGCAGCGCCTCCGGCTGCCGGACGCCCGTGCCGAGGTAGAGCGCCTGGCCGCCGCGGCGTCGGGCCTCTGCCTCGACCTGCCGGACCAGAGCCGTGGCGACACCCGCACGCCGCGCGGCCGGGTCGACGAAGACGTTCCGCATCTCGAAACCACGGACGTCCCGATCACCGGAGGAGCCACCCGCGGCGGCGAGCCCAGCGATGCCACGCAACGGGTCGGCCGTGAGGTGTTCCGGCCCCACCTGCGCGGCCGCGACCGTGGCGCAGCCGACCGGCTGCCCGTCCAGGGTCGCCACGAACGTCGCCAGGGCAGCCCGACCGCGCTCGGCGTCAGCGACGTCATGGCCCCCGCGGCGCTCGATGTCACGCACCATCTCGGGGTAACGCTCCTGGTGGAAGGCCCACATGGCGCGTCGCAGGGCCGCGGCGGCGGGGTCCGTCCAGGGCACCTCGCGGATCGCCAGGGTCTCGACCGGCTCGACCAGCGGGCGCGGCTCGGCCTGTTCCGACGGTCGAGCCGGTCGAGAGCCGGAGTCCAACCACTTGCCGAAGCACCGTGACCCGGGCTCGTCGGAGAACACCCCGAACGGCGCGACGGGGTCGTAGCCCAGGCGCAGGTACAGCCCCAGCGACTCGGGCTGCATGAGCCCGCTCTCCAGGACCAGGTGCCGCACACCGGCGGCGCGCGCGACGTCCTCGACCGCGGACATCAGGGTGCGGGACAGACCCCGACCCCGGTGGCCCGGCGCCACGTACACGCGCTTGACCTCCGCCGTCCCGTCGGGGTGCCGGCCGCCTTGGTGGTCGTCCCGCCCCGACAGGTCACGCAGGGCGGCGTGCGCCGCCGGCTCGCCGTCCACCCTCAGCAGCAGGGTCGCGAACACGTTGGACGGGTCGACCTGGTCGCGCGGGTCGGGGCCGGCCGCCGGGGGCCTGTCCGGCTCCGCGTACCGTACGTCGATCTCGTGCTGCTGCTCGGCGCGCAGGCGGGCGGCGCCGGCGTGGTCCCAGCCCACCGTCGCGACGGTGATGCCCGCGAGGACCTCAGCCGCCATGCACGCCTGCCCGGACCGGATCGACGGTCACGCGTGGACCAGCGAGGACAGCACGGACGTGAAGAACGTCAGCCCGTCGACGCCGGCGCGCGGTCCTTCCGCGGAGGCCGGGCCGAAGCCGGACTCGACCGCGTGCTCGGGGTGCGGCATGAGCCCGACCACGTTGCCGCGGTCGTTGGTGATGCCGGCGATGTCGCGGCGGGAGCCGTTCGGGTTCCAGCCGTCGTAACGGAACACGACGCGGCCCTCGCCCTCGAGCTCGTCGAGCGTGCGCTCGTCGGCGACGAACTGGCCGTCCTGGTTCTTCAGCGGGATCTTGATCTGCTGCCCGCGGCGGAACTCGTTGGTCCAGGCCGTGCGCGCGTTCTCGACGATCAGCGACTGCTCCCGGCACACGAAGTGCAGGTGGTCGTTCTTGACCATCGAGCCGGGCAGCAGGTGCGCCTCGGTCAGGACCTGGAAGCCGTTGCAGATGCCGAGCACCGGCATGCCGCCCTGGGCGGCGTCGACCACCGCGGCCATCGCGGGGGCGAACCGGCTGATGGCGCCCGCTCGCAGGTAGTCGCCGTAGGAGAAGCCGCCGGGCAGCACCACGGCGTCGACGTCCTGCAGCGACGCGTCGGCGTGCCACAGCGACACGGCCTCGGCACCGGCCAGACGGACGGCGCGCGCCGCGTCACGGTCGTCGAGCGTGCCGGGGAACGTGATGACCCCGATGCGGGCGCCCTCGATCCCGGGCACCGCAGTGGCGGCCGGCGTCGGCTCGATGGCCGACATCAGGCACCCACCGGCGCGCCGCTCGCCTCACCGGCGACGTCGGCGTCCTCGGTGGCCTCGGTGACGGAGACCACGTCCTCGATCACCGGGTTGGACAGCAGGGTGACCGCTGCTTCCTGCGCGGCGGCGAGGATCTCCGGCGTCACCTCACCGTCCACCTCGAGCTCGAACCGCTTGCCCTGACGCACACCGGAGAACTGGGTGAAGCCGAGGCGCGGCAGCGCTCCGACCACAGCCTTACCCTGGGGGTCCAGGATCTCGGGCTTGGGCATGACCTCGACGACAACGCGTCCCACGAAGGCTCCTTGAAGGTGAGGGAATTCCGGGGAGAGTCTACTGGCGCAGCGGGGTGCCCCGCTGTCCGTGGACAGTGACCTGCGCCGCGTCGGGGGTCGTCCGCGCGGCCGCCCGGATGAGAGTGCTCTCATCCGGGTCTCCTCATTACCTCATCCAGCGGCGGAACCGTATGCGGATCCGCACCACGCAGAACTCAAAGGAGACCTTCTGTGCACACTCGAGCCGCCATCACCCTCGGACTGGCGCACCGCCCCGTCGCGGGCCTTTTCGGCATGCTGGTCACGGTGGCCCTGGGGCTGAACCTGATCTTCCTCACGCACTCGTTCCTGGGTGTCCCGGAGTGGCCCGGCTTCGTGTTCGCGCTGGAGCGCGGTGTGCCTGAGGTGGTCGGGTACGTGTTCACGGCCTGGGCGGCCGGGCTCGCGCTCTACCTCGCCGTCGCGCACCGGCAGGCAGTGCTCGCCGGATGGTCCGCCGTCTTCGTGGTGCTCCTCGCGGACGACTACTTCATGCTGCACGAGCGCATGGCCAAGGTGGTCTCCTCGAACATCACCATCCCGTACCCGTACGGGCAGCCGGTGGGTGAGATCGTCTGGCTCGCGGCCATCGGGACCGTGCTGCTCACGGTCATCGCCGTGGGCCACCGGTTCGCCGCGCCGGAGTGGCGCGCCGTGTCCCGGGTGCTCACGGCGCTCCTCGCGCTCCTGGTGCTGTGCGGCGTCGGGATCGACGCCGTGCACGGGTTCACGACGAACCGGGGCGTCTGGCACGTGGTCCTCAGCTCGCTGGAGGACGGCGGCGAGATCCTGATGCTCGCGATCACCGTCACGTTCCTCTTCGGCGTCGCGTTCTGCGAGCACCGGCCGGCGCTGGACACACTGGCGCGGCGACGAGCGGCGGCACTCCTCCCGGCCGCCGCCAGACGTCGACCGGGTCGCTCGGACTAGCTGTCGGCCGGACCAGCTGGCCGACGGCGGCGGGGCGTCAGATCGTCAGGTACTGGTCCGCCCAGGCGCTGATGATCCGGGCCGCACGCCTGGCCTGACCGGATGCGGTGAGCAGGTGGTCAGCGCCCTCGAGGGACACGAACGAGCGCGGGTGCCGTGCCTCCTGAAAGATCTCCCCGGCGTTCGAGATGTCCACCGTGCTGTCCGTCGGAGAGTGCATCACCAGCAGCGGCGAGTCCATCTCGCGAATCTTCGACCGGAGGTCGGCCCGGCGGACGTCCTCCACGAAGTGCCGCTTCAGGGTCAGCGCGCGTCCGCCCACCATCCACCGTGCGTGGCCGTCGGCGAACACCCGGTCCAGCACGGCGTCGTAGTTGTGCTCCGCGTGACGCGGCTCGACCGGGGCCCCGATCGTCGCCACCGCCTGCACGCCCGGGATGTCCCCTCCGGCTGCGATCGCGGCGGCCCCGCCGAACGAGTGCCCCACGAGCAGATGGACCGGCCGGCCCTGGTCGGCCATGAACCGGGCCGCCTGCACGGTGTCCGCGACCTTGTGCGTGAAGGAGCCGTCGCCCCAGTCACCCTCGGAGTCACCGAGACCGAGGTTGTCGAACCGGAGCATCCCGATGCCCTCGCTGGCGAGCTGCTTGCAGATCCGGGCCGCGGCGGGCGAGTCCTTGCCCAGCGTGAACCCGTGGGAGAACACCCCCCAGCCGCGCACCTCGCCGTCGGGCAGATCGATGATGCCCGCGAGGCGAGGCCCCGATGTGCTCTCGAACGTGACGCGCTCAGCCACGACCACTCCCCTGTCGACAGGCGGCGATATTAACGTCACCCGAGTTTCGTGGAGATGACGCCGACACACAGCGAGACGAACCGCGAATGCCGAACCGCAGGTCGCGCGTCCCCGGCGTCGCGCCGAACCGCAGGTCGACCGTCCATCCACTCCGGCGGCGGGCGCCGAACCGCAAGTTGCCCACCCCCACACTCTGTCGTGGCCACCAGGGTCCTTGCACCCGCGCCGCACAACAAAGCGGTCTCGACAGGCTCGACCACCGTTGGTCGAGCCTGCCGAGACCGCTTGTCAGCGGACGTCCCGCGTCAGCAGGCGCCCAGGTCCTGCCACACCCCCCACTCGGACGGCGCGGGCGCCTGGCCTTGCGTCCACCACTTGGCGCGCCACTCGTGGCCGTTGTGCGAGACGGTGTTGCCACCCACGTAGACGGCCGACGCGCTCCAGGCCGCCGCGATGCACTCCTCGACCGGCGGGTCCGTCGGGTCCGTCGGGTCCGTCGGGTCCGTCGGGTCCGTCGGGTCCGTCGGGTCCGTCGGGTC
>NZ_JAJQQP010000001.1:351463-569061 GCF_028994805.1 Promicromonospora iranensis
CGTCGGGTCCGTCGGGTCCGTCGGGTCCGTCGGGTCCGTCGGGTCGGTCGGGTCCGTCGGGTCCGTCGGGTTGATGGCCGGGTACGCGTTGGCGACCAGCATCTCGAACTGGGCCTGGAACCAGTGGCCCGACAGCGGCGCGCCCGCGAGCGCTCCCGTGTAGTTTCCGCCCAGCTCGCTGGACTGGTAGGTCGGGTCGCACATGCGGTCGAGGCGCTTGCCCTCGTCGTTCGGGATCTCGACCGACGAGCCGTCCGACTCCCCCGGGGGCTTGACCCACACGAAGGCGTCGAGGTGCGACTCGGGGTAGCCCGACGGCGTCACGGTCGGCCGCTCACCGATGCCGGCACCCGACGGGTTGCACCAGGCGCCGCGGTGGTTCCGGCGGTCCACCTTGGACTCGTTCACGTAGGTGTTGAGGTCGCTGGAGGTGCTGACCGCCGTCGGCCGTGCCGAGCCGCCCCAGCCGTTGCGCGACGTGTCGATCAGCATGCCGATGCTCGACGGCGCACCCTGGGCGACCATCAGGTCGTAGAGGTGTGCCGTCCAGTCGACCTCGTCGAAGTCCGGGTTCCACTCGAACCAGTTGGCCGACTTGACCTGGCCGCTGCCGACCTGGAGGTCGGGGTTGGGCAGGAACGGCTCCTCCAGCGGCGTGGTGTTCGCGGTGTTCGTGACGAACCCGGACACGGCGTCCCAGCCGTAGGTGCTGCCCTCGATGACGTTGGCGAACTCCTGCGCGGCACCGCTGGAGTTGTCGGGCCAGCCGAGCCAGCCCGAGTGGGCGGCGTCGATGTAGGAGTACACGTTGCCGACCTCGTACAGCTCCGTGATGGCGTACTGCACGCCCTCGCGGTAGTACGGCGCCGAGGTGACGCAGTCCGGGTCGGACTGGTTGGTCACGAGGTTCGGCAGCGAGTCCGGCTCGATGGTGGCGACGATCCGCAGGTTCTCGTACTCCGGCTGGTTCAGCAGCGCGGCGATCGGGTCGATGTACTCGGTCTTGTACCGCTGCATCCCCTCCGGGGTCGCCGGCAGCTCACCGTTGGACGCCAGGGCGTGGCAGTCACGGCCCGGCAGGTCGTAGATGACCACGTTGAACACCAGCGGCGCGCCGCCGGACTGGGCGACCGCCTGGTCGAGGTGCCATTCCAGGCCGTGCTGCCGCTCGGTGCCCTCGATGGCCGCGATGCGGTCCATCCAGACCGATGTCGGCTCGTCGGCGATGGCCCGCATGTCGGCGGCCACGCCGGGATCGCCGACCTGGTCGGCGGCCGCCTCGACCGACGCCGCCCAGTCCGGGTTGACGTACTGCCCGGCCCCGACGAACGGGTTGTCCTCGAGCGCGACGGCCGGCGCGCTCACGGCGACCAGCGCGGGAGCGGCGAGAAGTGCGCCCACTGCGGCCGCCGCCACAGTGCGTGACCGGCGAGGGGACGTGCCGCGTGAGCGGCGTTGTGCTGTAGACACGGTGACCTCCATTGGCCGTACCGAGCGCGTACCGCACCGGCTCCAGGCCGAGGGACGGCACACGCACCGCGGCGGCTCGTTCCGCCGTGGCATGACGCAACTTTGCCTACCGTTTGGCTTCGGCAGAACCGTCTTAAACGATTAGCCCCCGGCCGGAGGTGCGGTCGAACCACGCACGACGAGCCTGCCCACCGGCACGGTGCCCGACGGCGGGGCCTCGCCCTCCGTCGGGTCGACCCCCACGGCACGCCGGGACGCCGCGGTGCTGAGCGCCGCACGCAGGGCCCTGCCGGTCGCCCGGCCGAGCTCCTCGACGGGATAGGGCACCGCGGTGAGCGACGGCGTCGTCAGGTAGCACGCGGGCGAGTCCGTCCCCGCGACCACCGACAGGTCCCACGGAACGCCGAGGCCGAGCCGCCGGGCGACGTCGAGCACCAGGCCGGCCGTGGCGTCGTCGTCGGTCACGATCGCCGTGGGACGGTCGCTCGCCGAGAGCAGCGGGCGCAGCGCCGCCGCCGCCCGCTCGGGACCGTCACCCGCCACGGTGCGCAGCTCGATGCCGAAGGGGACGAGAGCCGCTGCCAGGGCGGCGGACCGGCGGACCGGTGCGACGTGATGCTCCGACCCGGCGACCATCGCGATCCGACGGTGCCCCAGCTCCGCGAGGAAGGCGCCCAGCTGCGCGAAGGCGTCGCCGTCGTCCAGCACCACGTGCTGCCACGTCGCGGGCGCGCCGTCGACCACGGCCCCGACCACCACCGCCGGTGCGGGGAGGGTGCGCAGCGCCGCGAGCCGCGCGTCGTCGACCCGGACGCCCGTGACGACGAAGGCCGCGTAGCGGCGCTCCGTCCACCAGCGGTCCATGAGCTGCGCCGCGCCGGCGGGCGACTCCGCGACGTGCACGGCGAGCGTGAGCGTGTCCGGGCCGAGCGTCTGCAGCGCCCCGGTCACGAGGTCGAGCGGGAACGCGGCGCGGGTGCCGAACGGCTGGTCGTGCACCACGACGAGGGCTGCCGCCGCCGGGCCGCTGCGCAACGAGCGGGCGGCGGTGGCGGGTCGCCAGCCCAGCTCGTCCGCCACCCGGAGCACCCGTTCACGGGTGGTCGCGGAGACCCCGCTGCGCCCGTTGAGCGTGTACGAGACGACCGCCGTGGACACGCCTGCGGCCCTGGCGACGTCAACAATCGTCGGTCGGCGCTGATGTGGCGGGCAATCTGACAGTTCGGGATCATTCGGTCGCGACGTTGGGACCATAACCACGTAGCATGCACCCTCGGGTGAATTTTGCACAGCGTCAACGAAGACGGGTGTATTCGCATGCTCATTGGAAAGCGCAGGTATGTGATCGGGGTGCTGTCCCCGGTGGTCGGCGGCTACTACTTCGGGCGGGTGCTCGCCGGGATCGCGCGCACCGTCCGACCGGACGGGCACCGCGTGGTCGCCGTCCAGACCTATCCGGCGGACCTGGAACGCGAGCAGTTCCCGGACCGTCCGCCGGGCACGGCGTCCGTCAGCCTCGGACAGGTCGACGGCGTCATCGTCATCACCTCGGCGGTGAACGAGGCGACACTGCTCCGGATCGAGGACGACGGCACGCCGATCGTGCTCATCAGCGGGCGCGCCACGGGCGTCGACGCCCCGGTCGTGACCCCGGACAACGAGGGCGGCACCCGCGCGGCCGTCGAACACCTCATCGCGCACGGGCACCGGGAGATCGGGTTCCTCGGCAGCCTCCGGCAGGCCGACATCGTCCAGCGCCACGAGGCGTACCTCGCCACGCTCCTCGCCCACGGCATCACGCCACGGCCCGAGTGGCTCTACCGCACCGCCGACAACCAGGAGGCGAGCGCGGCCACCGTCGCGCAGGCCCTCGTCGGCGGCCCGGGACTGCCCACGACGGCGACGGTCGCCGCGACGGACCGCAACGCGATCGGGTTCTCCCGCGCGCTGCGCGTCCAGGGGCTGTCCCTCCCGGGCGACCAGGCGATCGTCGGCTTCGACCACTCCGAGGCGGGCGCGCGCGTGCGGCCCCGGCTCGCGTCGGTGGACCCGCACCACGACCAGGTCGGGGAGCTCGCGGTCTCGCTGCTGCTCGCCCGGATCCGGGGCGAACGCGTGGCGGGCCAGCACCTGTCGCGCTCGACCCTCGTCACCCGCGAGTCGTGCGGCTGCCTCGACGCGCGGGCCGGGGCGCTCGTCGGGGGCCTGCCCGCACAGGAGGGGTCGACGGCCTGGCGACGGCTCGGCGAGGTCGCACGCGCGACGTTCGACGGGGCGGAGGCCCGCCTCGGGCTCGGCGCCGACCTCGACTCCTGGCTGCGGGGCGTGCAGCGCGTGTTCCGCAGCGCGGCAGCACTGGGTCAGCCGCCCACGCAGGCCACCCTCACCAGTCTCGCCGAGAGCACTCGTGCGCTGCGGCCGCACCCCGAGGCCCTCGAACAGCTCATCCCCGCGCTGCGGTCCGTCGAGGATGAGTTCCGCGAGCAGGTCAGACGGGGCCAGGTGCCGACCGTCCCCGCGGAGCGGCCGCACGCCGTCGGCGTGGCCGGGGCCACTGCCGGGGCCACGGGCCAGCCCGGGAGCGCCGGTCCGCCGGGCGTCGTCGCCGGCAGCGACCCCACGACGAAGGCTGCGCGCGCTCCCAGCCGCGCAGCCCGCGCCCGCGCGGTCACGCACACCGCCACGGACGTGCTCGTCGCCCTCAGCGCGGGATGCACACAGACCCTGCTCGCCCGGTCCGGCAGGCTCGAACGGACGATCACCGACCAGTACGAGCTCGACCTCGACCTCCTGCACGCCGACGGCCGGGCGATCCGGGCACTCACCTGGCTCCCGCGCGGCCACCCCGGCCCCGCCACGCTCGCCCTGTGGTCCGACGCCGAGAGTGCGCCGGTGCCCGGCACGGCGCCGGCGTCCGCCCGGATCAACGGCGCGCGGACGCTCGAGATCGTCGGCACCACGGCGGTGTCCCGCAAGGCGACGGCTCTGGTGGGCACCCACGTGCCGGTGAGCGAGTTCCCGCCCCCCGCGCTGGCCGGCGAGGGCGTCGTGTTCGTGGTGCCCGTGACGTTCGACCAGAGCGACTGGGGCATGCTCGCGATCGGCGGCGGCGTGGACATCCATGCCACGAGCTCCCGCGACAAGTACGACCACTGGGCGGCCATGGTCGCCGTCGCGCTCGACCGGGAGGACCGCCTCACGTCGCTGCAGCGGCAGCAGGCCGCGCTCGCGGAGGCCGCGAGCCGGGAGCGGGCGCTCGTGCTCGACCTGCGCACGGAGGTCGAGCGCAACGCCCTGGTCCAGGACGTGGCGCTGGAGGGCACGTGGGACTGGGACATCGCCACCGGCCAGGTCTTCTACTCCCGCACCTGGCGCGCCCTGGTCGGTCTGCCCGACGACGCCTCGTGCACCGGCATCGAGGAGTGGACCGGACGGGTGCACCCGCAGGACGTGCGGGCCGTCCAGACGGCCATCGCCCGGCAGCTCGCCGGGGCTGCCGAGCCGCTCGACCTGGAGCACCGGCTGATCGCCGCCGACGGTCGCGAGATGTGGGTCCGTTGCCGGGCCACCACGGTGACCGACGACGCCGGCGTCCGCGCGCGCATGATCGGCGTGCTCATGGACGTCACCGGCATGCCGGCCCGGGAACGCCGGGGGGTGGCGCGCTGAGCGCCGTCGGCGGGGCGAGGCCGTCGTGCTGGGGCGAGCGGCGCGGGCGCCGTCCTACGGGACGGTGACCTCGCCGCGCTCCGCCCGGAGCGCGATGTCCGTGCGGTGGTGCGAGCCCTTGAGGCCGATCTTCGCGACACCCTCGTAGGCCCGACGCCGGGCGTCCGCCAGGTCGGTGCCGAGCGCCACGACGGAGAGCACGCGCCCGCCCGCGCTGACCAGCTCGTCGGCGGTCGAGAGGCCCGTACCGGCGTGCAGCACGTGCACCCCGGGGAGCGACTCGGCGTCCTCGATGCCCGTGATCGGGTCACCGGACCGGGCCAGCTCGGGGTAGCCCTCGGACGCGACGACCACCGTCACCGAGGCCTCGGGACGCCAGCGCAGCGGCTCGAGCTCGGCGAGCCTCCCACGAGCCGCGGCGAGCATGACCTCCGACAGCGGAGTCATGAGCCGGGCCAGCACGGACTGGGTCTCCGGGTCGCCGAAGCGCGCGTTGAACTCGACCACCCGCGTGCCCCGGCTGGTGAGCGCGAGCCCGACGTACAGGACGCCGGAGAACGGCGTGCCGCGGCGTGCCATCTCGTCGATCGTGGGCTGGGCGACCCGGCTCACGACCTCGTCGACGAGGCCCGCCGGCGCCCAGCCCAGCGGGGTGTAGGCGCCCATGCCGCCCGTGTTGGGGCCCTCGTCGTCGTTCCCGACGCGCTTGAAGTCCTGCGCGGGGACCAGCGGGACCACCGTCACCCCGTCGCACACGCAGAACAGGGAGACCTCGGGACCGTCGAGGTACTCCTCGACCACGACGCGACCGTTCTCGTGGGACAGGCAGGCCTCGCCGTGCGCGAGCGCGGCCTCGCGGTCGTCGGTGACGACGACACCCTTGCCGGCCGCCAGCCCGTCGTCCTTGACCACGTACGGCGGGCCGAACGCGTCGAGCGCGGCGGCGACCTCCGTGGCGTCCGTGCACACGTGCGCCATGGCGGTCGGCACGCCCGCGGCGGCCATGACCTCCTTGGCGAACGACTTGGAGCCCTCGAGCCGGGCCGCCTCGCCGGACGGCCCGAACACGGGCACGCCCGCCGCGCGGACGGAGTCCGCCACGCCCGCGACCAGCGGCGCCTCGGGCCCGACGACGACCAGCTCGGCGCCCACCTCCTCGGCCAGCGCCGCGACCGCCGTCCCGTCCAGCGGGTCCACCGTGTGCCACGTCGCCAGCCCGGCGATACCCGGGTTCCCCGGCGCCGCGTGAAGCTCGTGGGCGGCGGCCCCGGACGCGGTCTCCCGGTGCAGGGAGTGGATGATGGCGTGCTCGCGGGCACCGGTCCCGATGACGAGGATCTTCACTGTGGCAGAGGGCTCTCTAGGTGGGTGCGGGCTCAGCGCGGGTGGATGAGGTCGTGGACGGGGATGATCTCGTCACGCTTCGGGCCGACGCCGATCGCGGAGATCCGGGTGCCGGACATCTCCTCGAGCGTCTTCACGTAGGCCTGGGCGTTCGGCGGCAGGTCCTCGAAGGCACGGGCCTTGGAGATGTCCTCCCACCAGCCGTCGAGCTCCTCGTAGATCGGCTTCGCGTGGTGGAACGCCGTCTGGTCGGTGGGCATCTCGTCGTAGCGGACGCCGTCGACGTCGTACGCGACGCAGACCGGCACCTTCTCCATGCCGGTGAGCACGTCGAGCTTGGTCAGCACGATGTCGGTGAGCCCGTTGATGCGGGTCGCGTAGCGGGCGATCACGGCGTCGTACCAGCCGGTGCGGCGCGCGCGGCCGGTGGTGACGCCGTACTCCCCGCCGGTCTTGCGCAGGAACTCGCCCTTGTCGTCGAACAGCTCGGTGGGGAACGGCCCCTCGCCGACGCGGGTCGTGTACGCCTTGATGACGCCGATCACCGAGTCGATCCGCGTGGGCCCGACACCGGACCCGGTCACCGCGCCGCCCGCCGTCGCGCTGGAGGACGTCACGAACGGGTAGGTGCCGTGGTCGATGTCGAGCATCGTCGCCTGGCCGGCCTCGAACAGGACGGTCTTGCCCGCCTGGATGGCCTTGTCCAGCTCGACGGCGGTGTCCGTGACCATGGGCCGGAGCCGGTCGGCGTACTGGAGCAGCTCGTCGAGCGTCTCGTCCACCGTGATGGCGCGCCGGTTGTAGACCTTCACGAGCAGGTGGTTCTTCTGGTCGAGCGAACCCTCGATCTTGGCGCGCAGGATCTTCTCGTCGAACAGGTCCCACATGCGGATGCCGACGCGGTTGATCTTGTCGGCGTACGACGGGCCGATGCCCCGTCCCGTGGTGCCGATACGGCGCTTGCCGAGGAACCGCTCGGTCACCTTGTCGATGGTGCGGTGGTACGGGGCGATGATGTGCGCGCTGCCCGAGACGAGCAGCCTGGACACGTCCACACCGCGCTCGATCAGGGCGTCGAGCTCCTGGAACAGGACCTCGATGTCGACGACCACGCCGTTGGCGATGACCGGCACCACGCCCGGCGACAGGATCCCGGACGGCAGGAGGTGCAGCGCGTACTTCTCGTCGTCGATGACGACCGTGTGCCCCGCGTTGTTCCCACCGTTGAACTTGACCACGTAATCGACGCGGGAGCCCAGGAGGTCCGTCGCCTTTCCCTTGCCCTCATCGCCCCACTGGGCCCCGACGAGCACGACGCCTGGCATGGATCTCCACCTTCTCGGATTGCTTGAGTTGCTCCGCGTGGTGCGCCCGATGGCGCCCGCGGGCCGCGCCCGAGTCTACTTCGTGGTGGACGCCAGGGCGCGTACCTCGTCCACCGACGTGCCGGAGTCCCCGAGGAACTTCGCGCAACGCTCCGCCTCATCCTCCTCGCCGATGAGGTGCGCCGCCTGCGAGAGCGCGAGGAGCGACCGGAGGAAGCCCTGGTTCGGCACGTGGTCGGCCGGGATCGGGCCCTGCCCGCGCCAGCCGGCGCGGCGCAGCGCGTCGAGCCCGCGGTGGTAGCCGGCGCGCGCGTAGGCGTAGGCCTCGACGTTGCCGGCGGCGGCGTCGGCCGCGAGCGCGCGCTCTGCGAGGACCGCCCACACGAGGGACGACGCCGGGGCCGACGCGACCACGGCGACCGGGTCGTCGCCGCTGGTCAGGCGCTCACGGGCGGCCGGGAAGTCGTCGGGAAGCAGAGTGGGGGCCGGACCCTGCAGCAGATTTTCGTGGGTGCTCATGCGCAAATTCTCACACTTGCGGGGCAGAGATGGACAAAGAGGATCGCACCGGATTGCCCTGGGCGGCCGCTCAGACGGTGAATTTTGCCTTTCATCCGGTGCGATCGGGCAACAGTCGTTACGCTCGACACATGATCGAGATCGCGACGTCTCCCACGACGACGACGCTCGTGATCGCCGGCGACCTCGACCTCGCCGAACGAGACCAGTTCCCGGAGATCGCAGCGCGCGTCGTCGGCCTGCGCCGACAGCTGCTCGTCATCGACATGTGCCGGGTCACGTTCATGGACTCCACCGGCGCCGCGTTCCTCATCTCGCTGGCCGACGCCGGCCGTAAGCGGGGCGGCGCGACCGTGATCCGCGGCGCCGACGAGCGCGACCTGTTCGTGCTCGAGGTGTGCGGCGCGATGGAGCTCTTCCGCGTCGACGACGAGCACTCGTGCGAGCCCTCCGCCCCTGACTCGGGTTTTGCGGTCATGACACCGCGGGATGACGACACCTCGCCGTTATCGCACCGCGACGTGTCCACCGCGTAAAACGTTATCCACGCCTCTGCCGAGGGAGTCATCTGGCGAGGTAGTCACTCAGTTCACGCTGGGTGACTACCTCGCTACATGACTACCTCGGCGGGCTACTTCGGCGGGGTGGGCTGGCGGCGGAGCTTCGCCCAGACCAGCTTGCCGGAGCCGGACGGGCGCCAGCCCCACTCGGCCAGCCGGTCCACGATCTGCATGCCGAACCCGCCCAGGCGGTTCGGGTGCCCGTCGGTGGCGACCGGCGGTGCCGGGTTGTTGTCCTCGACCTCGATGCGCAGGCCGTCGCCCGTGTCGTACAGGCGCAGCGCGATGTGGCCCCAGCCGTGCAGCACACCGTTCGCCACCAGCTCGGAGACCACGAGCTCCGCCTGCGCGGACTCCTCGATGCCCCACGCCTGGCAGGTGCGCAGCACGGCGTGGCGGGCCCGGCCGATCGAGGACGGCTCGCTCGGCAGCATCCAGCGCCGCCACCGCGGCGACAGGGCGGTCTCCCCGGCATCACCGGTCGGGTCGGGGATGCGGACGACGACGATCGCCACATCGTCCTCCGGCGCGTCGGCCAGCCGCGAGAGCAGTTCCTCGCCCACTCCGGCGGCGTCGCGCGCGGTGATGGCCGACGCCGTCTCCAGCAGCGCCTCGAGGCCCAGGCGCAGGGAGCGGTCGCGCCGCTCGATCAGGCCGTCCGTGTAGAACAGCAGCGTGTCGCCCGGCCGGAGGCGCGCCTCGCCCGTGGTCCGCTCCCGCGAGCCGAAGCCCACGAGCGCGCCACCGCCCTCGTCCAGCTTGATCACCTCGCCTGCGCGCAGCAGGAGGGGCGGGAGGTGCCCCGCACGGGAGTAGCCGATGGTCCAGACGTCCGGCTCCTCCTCGCGCTTCAGAGAGGCGTACACCATGCTTGCCGAGCGCGGGATGCCCATACCGGCCACGAGCTGGTCCACCCGCTCGAGCACGCGGCTCGGCGTCGACAGCTCGAAGGCGTACGAGCGCACCACCGACCGCAGCTGCCCCATGGTCGCGGCGGCCTCGACGTCGTGCCCGACCACGTCGCCGATGACCAGGCCGACGAGCTCCGGCGAGATCTGCAGGACGTCGTACCAGTCGCCGCCGACCTGCGCGTGCTCGGCGTTCGGCGCGTAGTAGGTCCACACGTCGAGCCCGGCGACGTCGGCCTGCTCGGGGAGCATGGCGCGCTGCAGGGTCTCGGCGAGGCGGTGCTCGCGGGCGTACATGCGCGCGTTGTCGATGGCGCTGCCCGCGCGGCGGGCCACCACCTCCACGACCGTGCGCAGCGTGTCGGGCTCGTCGGCCTCGACGTAGTCCCCTGGCTCGTCCTCGTCGGGGACGATCACGACCAGCCCGAGCACGTCCCGCCGTCCGGCGACGGGATGTACCACCACCGAGTCGGGCGCCTTGCCGAGATCGTCGGCCAGGCGCAGCGTGAGGTCACGCTGCAGCCAGCCCGACGCCGAGTGCGGCGCGTGCGGGATGTCGAGGTGCAGGGTGACGGGGCCGTCGAGCACGCCGTCGAGCACGTCCTGCACCGAGTCCACCACCTCGAGGATCGGCATGGGGCCCGTGGTGACCGAGTCGCCCAGCGCATCGGTCTGCGGCCTGCGGCGCGCGGTCTTGTCCGCGATGTTGTCGCCCTCGATGTACCGGGCATGGCGGCGCCCGCGCCCGCTCGGCGGTGCCGCGACGTCGACGCCCGCCGCGTGCTTGAGGCCGTCGTCGTTCACGTAGAAGCCCGCCCAGCGCACCATCGACTGGAGCAGCTCCGCGATGTCGCGCAGGGCGTACGGGTACTCGAGGTCGGTCAGGATCTCGGTCGTCTGGGCGATGAGGTCGAGGTCCTCGCGCTGCTGCCGCTCGACCTCGAGGCTCGCGAGCTGCGCGGCGTGCCGCTCCATGTGGTCGGAGACGTCCACGCTGAACCCGACCCAGTGGGTGATGCGGTCGCTGTGGCCCGCGCGGGCCGGGGTGAGCGTGAGCTGGGCCCAGCCGTGGGTACCTCCGCGCAGGTGCGACCGAACCGTCGCGTGCACCTCCTGGCCCGCGTTCACCAGCTCGGTCATGCGCTCGAGGTCCTGCGGCTCGACGAGCATCTCGCCGAGCCTGCGCACCGTGTACCCCGCGAAGTCGGTGAACCGCACGCCGGCGTAGTGCTCGAAGGCGCTGTTGGCCCAGAGCATCGGCATGCCGTCCTCCGTGGGCCCGGTGAGGAAGACGGGGATGCCTACGTTCACCGCGGCGCGCAGCATCACGTCGCCGATCGACGGCGGCAGGGTGCGCGGGATGCCGGTGCCCGACGTGTGCCGGCGCGCCTCGGCAGCGGGCGTCCGGTAGGCGCCGAGCGGCGCGTTCTTCGGCGGGATGCTGGGGGGCACGCTCGCGGCAGGGGTCACGGGCCGGCCGGCGTCGAAGCCGTTCCCGTTCGCCGTCCCGTTCGCCCTTCCGTTCGACGTCCCGTCGGCCCTGCCGTTCGACGCCTCGCCCTGGATCGGACCGAGGCCGAATACGGAGAGGCCGGGGTGCCGCGGCGGCGGAGAGGACGGTGGTAGACCGGATGAATCGGTCAAAATGCCCTCCCAACGGTATCTCTTGCTCGAGGTGCTGTTCCAGCAGGACATTCAACCGTAGATTGGGACGGTCCGAGATCTGAACCTCAACCTCTATCATCGGACCGACACAGCGGCACGACCACTGCTCCCGGAAGGAGAACCGTGCAGGACGGAACTTACGACCCCCCGCGCGGTCCGCAGGGCGGGAGCCCCCAGGACCCCGGCCATCAGACCCCCGAGATCGGCGATCCCGCGAGCATCCACGTCATCGTGGGTCGCTCACGTGCTCGGATCGTGCTCTCCGGGGAGATCGACGCCGACATCGGCGGTGATCTGCACGAGGCCACGGCCGCGGCCGAGGAGTCACGTCTCCCGGTCGAGATCGACGCGCACCATGTGACCTTCATGGACTCGTCGGGCGTCGCGTTCCTCGCGCGCCTCGCGAGCCGCAGCCCGCACCGAGTACGCGTGCTGCGCGCACCGCCGACGGTGCGCTTCCTGCTGGAGGTGACCCGGATCGGTGACCTCCTCGACATCGTGGACGAGGACCCGGGCTTCGAGCTGGACGACGACGGCCCGTCCGGCCCGCCGTCGGGCGGCGCTCCGACCCCTGCGGGTGTGGGCGGCTGACGCCTTCCGTGATGATCGGTAAAAGGTCAGGTGATCGGTAGTTAGAACTACCGATCACCTGACCTTTTACCGATCATCCAAGCGGTCGGGTCACATCTTGTGACCGGCCGAGCGGAGCTGCTGGCAGGCCTCGACGATGCGGGCGGCCATGCCGGCCTCCGCCGTCTTGCCCCAGGCGCGCGGGTCGTAGGCCTTCTTGTTGCCGACCTCGCCGTCGATCTTCAGGACGCCGTCGTAGTTCTTGAACATGTGCTCGACGACGGGGCGCGTGAACGCGTACTGCGTGTCCGTGTCGATGTTCATCTTGATGACGCCGTTGTCGACGGCCGCGGAGATCTCCTCCGCCGTCGAGCCCGAACCACCGTGGAACACCAGGTCGAACGGCATCTCCTTGCCGATCTCGGCGCCGACGGCCTTCTGGATGTCGAGCAGGATCTCCGGACGCAGCTTCACCGAGCCCGGCTTGTACACGCCGTGCACGTTGCCGAAGGTGAGGGCGGTCAGGTAGCGGCCGCGCTCGCCGGCACCGAGCGCCTTGACCGTGGCCAGGCCGTCCTCGACGGTCGTGTACAGCTTGTCGTTGATCTCGGCCATGTGGCCGTCCTCCTCGCCACCGACGACGCCGATCTCGATCTCGAGGATCGTGCGCGCCGCCTGCGACAGCTCGAGCAGCTCGGCCGCGATCACGAGGTTCTCCTCGATCGGCACGGTGGAGCCGTCGAACATGTGCGACTGGAACGTCGGCAGGCCGCCGTTCTTGACCTGCTCCGCCTCGATCGCGAGCAGCGGCTTGACCCAGGAGTCGAGCTTGTCGGCCGTGCAGTGGTCCGTGTGGATGGCGATGTTGACGCCGTAGCCCTTGGCGACCTCGGTGGCGTAGGCCGCCAGCGCGAGGGAACCCGAGACCCGGTCCTTCACCGTCGAGCCGGACGCGTACTCGGCGCCGCCCACGGAGACCTGGATGATGCCGTCGGACTCCGCCTCGGCAAAGCCCTGAAGTGCGGCAGTGACGGTCTGCGACGAGGTGATGTTGACCGCGGGGTAGGCGAACTTGCCGGCCTTCGCCCGGTCGATCATCTCGGCGTAGACCTCAGGGGTTGCGATGGGCATCTGCGAAACTCCAAACGACTGGTGAGATGGGCGGTCGCAAGAGTGTCCGAGGCCGCCCGGGTATGCACCATCGATCTTGCCACGATCCACAGGCAGCCGTGTGCGGCCGTTCGACAGTCGAACGGCCGAAACACTGTGGTCTTCGTCGGTCCGTCGCCGTCGGGCGCCCTGCGGACCCCCCGGAAACCAGGGCTCAGGGTAGCGGGGGCGTCTCGCCGTCGAGGAGCATGTCCCCCGCTCGGGCCTTCGCCTCGTCCGCGCCGACCTGCCACAGGTCGGCCAGCCGCTTGGCGTCCTCGTAGGTGTACCCGGCCTCCCGGAACGCGTCCTGCTCCGCCACGGTGGGGAAGCGCAGCTCCTCGTCCGACCCGTGCGAGCCCGGCGCCACCGGGACGGCGTTACCGTCGAGGATCAGCTGCCCGGCGCGCGCCTTGGCCTCCAACGAGTCGACGTTCCACAGGTCGCGGAGCGCCACCAGGTCCCCCGCCGTGTACTCGGCGCCCCAGAACGCGTCGTGCTGCTCGCGGGTGTAGCCGTCCGGCATAGCGGACCACTCGACGCCGACAGCCTGTGCGACACCGTCGACCGCGGCCGCGAAGCCCGTGTAGGGGTTCGCCGCCGCCGCGGCGCCCGCACCGACCACGCCGAGCGTGGACGCGACGACACCGGTGAGCGCGAACGTGCCCGCACGCCGCACGAACGGGGTCACCACGGCGTTCCGGCCGTCGGCCGCCACGGCGATCGTGGCGGCGATCCGCTGAGCTGTGGCGGCGGTGGCCGCGGCGTCGGGCTCACGTGCGCGCAGGGCCGCACCGATCTGCTCGGCGAGCTCGTCGTGGCCGGGTTCACCCTCCGGCCGGTCGGGACGGTACTGGTTCATCGCTTCTCCAGGTGGGTCGGGGTGGTGCGCCGGAGAGTGGCCAGGGCGCGCGCGGCGTGGGAGCGGACGGTGGCCGGCGACGTGCCGAGCACGGTCGCGATCTCGGCGTCGGCCAGCCCTTCGTAGTACCGCAGCACGAGCACCGTGCGCTGCCGCGGAGGGAGCTGTGCGAGGCGGTGCCACATCGCGTCCTTCTCCGCATGCCCCTCAGCGGGGTCACCCGCGGCGCCTCCGTGCCGGGCCAGCACCTCGTCGCCGGTGGGCTGGATCATGCGCACGTGCCAGCGACGACGCCACGACAGGTGCTCGTTGGTGACCATGCGCCTCAGGTACAGGTCGGGGCGATCCGTCAGGACGATCCGGCGCCACCGCTGGTGGGCACGCAGCAGCACCTCCTGGACCAGGTCCGCGGCCGTGTGCTGATCCCCGACGAGGACCGTCGCGTAGCGGATCAGCCCGGGCAGGTGCGTCCGCACCAGCTCGTCCAGCGTTCGGGCCGGGTCGCCCTCGTCGGCACCGCCTGCGGGCACCTGCGCCTCCACCCGTGGTGTCGGTGAGCTGCTCGGGCCGACGGCCTGCAACCAGGTCGTCATCGCCCGGCCCCCGCCGTCGTCAGGGCCAGCAGCGCCTCTTCCGGGTCGTGCGCCGCCGCTCCGTCGGGTCGCGGTATCGGCGTGTCGTCGAGGCACCGCAGCAGCAGACGCTCGACGAGCACGGCCCTCCCGACGATGTCCGACGCGTCCAGCGCGCCGGGCAGGAGGCGCACCTCGACGGTGTCGCGGACGGGGCTCGCGGCGACCAGCTGCGTGAGGTTCACGTCGGCGTACTTCGTCAGGCCGAGCCCGCGCGCGGCAGCACGCAGCTCGGCCCAGGACTGGTCCTCCCGCTCCACGAGCCGGACGAGCTCCCCGGGCAGCGGCGCCAGACGCCGGCACGCCGCATTGGTGCCCAGCGCCTCCCACAGCGGCTCACGCCAGTGGCCGAACAGCCGGACCAGGTTGGCGAACGCCGGGGACCGCCGGAAGGACGCGCCGTCCAGGTGCAGGTGGACCGCGGCCTCGGCAGGAACCGTGAACCCGAGGTCGCGCGCGGGCGTCAGCAGCTCGTCGAGCCGCCGGCCGTGGTCCGTGGTGATCGGTGGCGTGATGACCTCGCAGGGGCGCTCCCGGCCTGCGGGCAAGGGCATCACGACGGCGACGGTGGCACCCGTGGCATCGTTCACCCGCGCAGACCCGCCCCGCAGCTCGACCTGGGTGCCGAACAGCTCGGCGACCGGCGCCAGGACGTCGGCCAGCGCCGCGTAGGGGTCCGCGCACCGCTCGATCAGGCGCAGCAGGCGGGGCTCGTCGCACAGGACGCGGTACCAGCCGCTGTGCCCGGGCCGCGCGGTGGTGCCGGTCAGGTCGGACACGAGGGTGATGTCGTCCACGAGCCGCGCCACGGGTGCACCGGCACCGTCCACCACGTCGAACGCGGGGGACAGGTGCCGGAACACCCCGACGCCCGGCACCGGTGACGGCTCGCTGTCGGTGTGGAAGGACCGGTGCACCCGGCCGCCACCGCGAGCGGCGACGGCGTCCGCGAGCGTCTGCCGGTCCGAGCCGGCGGGCGCGAGCAGCTCGATCTCGAAGCCGATGCGCGAGGTGAGGGTGTTGATGGTCGCCTCCTGGCGAGTCGTCAGCGGTGCCGGGCGCACGGATCAGCTGTCGGCCGGCGTGGCCGAGCCTGCGGAGCCCAGGGGCAGCTCCTCACCGTCGAGCACCATCTGGCCGGCGCGGGCCTTCGTCTCCACGAACTCGGTGTCCCACAGCGCGCTCAGGGTCTCGACGTCCTCGGCCGTGTGACCGGCGTCGAGGAACGCCGCGATCGCCGTCTGCTCGTTCGCCGGCAGCTCGGGGGTGGTGTGCGTGCCGGGCGCGAACGGGAGTGCCTCGCCGTCCAGGAGCATCTGACCGGCGCGGGACTTGGTCTCGGTCTCGTCGAGCGACCACAGCTCCTGCAGCTCGATCAGGTCCTCGCCGCTGTACTCGGCGGCCCAGAAGGCCTCGTACTGCGCCTGGGTGTAGCCGGCGGGCATGTCGGACCAGTCGACGCCGACGGCGTGCACGGTGGTACCGACCACCTGACCGAAGGCCGAGGTCGGGTTGGCCGCGGCTGCCATGCCGGCACCGACGACGCACAGGCCGGTGGCCGCGACGCCGATCGCGGTGAGGCGGAGGGTCTTCGAGCGGAAGGTGCGGGTGCTGCTGGTCACGTGGACCTCCAGGTGCGTGGGATGTGCTTGCCCTCTTAAGACGTCGCTCACCCCGCCTGATGTGGAGTCCAGACCGCCACGACTTTTGTCGGCCGGACTACCCCGCGTGCCGCACCGCCCACGCGTGCATCGCTATGGCCGCCGCGGCGCCCGCGTTGATCGACCGGGTCGAGCCGTACTGCGTGATGTGCAGGACGACGTCGCAGGCCGCCTGCGCCTCCGACGTCAGGCCGGTGGACTCCTGGCCGAACAGCAGGACGCACTCGGGCGGGAGCCGGTAACCCTCGATCGGCACGGAGCCGGGCACGTTGTCGATGCCGACGACGGGGAGGCGCCCGCCTGCCGGCCCGGCCGACGCCGCCCACCCGGCCAGCGCCGCCGCGTCCGGGTGGTGGCTCACGTGCAGGTACCGGTCGGTGACCATCGCCCCGCGACGGTTCCAGCGGCGTCGGCCCACGATGTGCACGCCTGCCGCGTTGAACGCGTTGGCCGTACGGACCACGGAGCCGATGTTGAGGTCGTGCGCCCAGTTCTCGATGGCCACGTGGAACGGGTGCCTGCGGGTGTCCAGGTCCGCGACGATCGCCTCGACCGACCAGTACCGGTACTGGTCGGCGACGTTCCGGCGATCGCCGTCGGCCAGCAGCTCCGGGTCGTAGCGCGGGTCGTCGGGCAGCGGACCGGACCAGGGACCGACGCCGACCTGGGTCTCGACGGGCTCTTCCGTCATTCCGGTGTCCCTGTCATTCCGTCGTCGCGGCCGGCCGCGCGGCCGGGACCGGCGCCCGGCGGGACTCCCACCAGACCGCCACGGCGACGACGGCGGCGCCCAGGAGGGCGAGCAGCAGCGGGACGACGATGTCGCCGGGCGGGGTCAGCAGGCCGCCCGCCTCGTCCTGCCACGGCCACAGCGCGCGCAGCGAGCCGAGCATGAGGCCGGCGAGCAGAGCCATCGTGCCCTGGCGGCGGTGCTCCAGCAGCCAGTGCAGCACCTTGACGAACGATCCCAGCCCGACGGCGGCACCGAGCATGAAGGTGCCGATGAAGGCGAGGTCGCGGTCGTGCAGGGCCTCCTGGACCGGGATGTACAGGCCCATGGCCAGCAGCACGAAGGACCCGGAGACACCGGGCAGCACCAGCGCGTTGATGGCGATCGCCGCTCCGCCGAAGACGAGCCAGAGCGGCGGGTCCGAGATCTCGGCCGCCGGCAGGCCGGTGAGGAAGAAGGCACCGACCGCGCCGCCGGCCAGCAGCACGACGTCGAGCGGCCGGAACCGGTGCGGCATCATCCGCAGCGGCACGCTGACGGAGACGGCGATCATGCCGAAGAACAGCGCTCGCATCGGCACCGGGTTCGACTCGAGCAGGGGCGCGATCGTGTTCAGCGAGACGAGCAGGATCACGACCATCCCCGCGAGCACCGGGAGCAGGAACGGCCAGTCGATCTGGCGCAGCGCGGTGGCGGCCGGCCGCAGGCCGCGGCGTCCGGCGACACCCTGGACGAGCTCGCGCGCGGCGTGCACGAGCTGGCTGGCCGCGCCGAGCAGCCCGTCGTAGAGACCGACGACGAGGGCGATCGTCCCGCCGGAGATGCCGGGCACCGACTCGGCCGCACCCACCATCCCGCCACGGAGCCCGTTGCCCAGCGCGGCGGACCACGGCGTCCGGGTGGACGGGGCGGCGTGGCGGCGGACCGGACCGGGGCGCGCGGTGCCGCCCTGAGGCGAGGCGTCGTCGTCGTGGGGCAGCGTGTCGTCTGGGGACAGGTTGGTCACGCGCGAAAGCCTACGGCCCACCGCAGTGCTCGACCCACGCCCGCGACCGCCACCTCCCGGGCGCTAGGCTGACGGCCATGATCGAGCGGACCACCGAAGCCTGGCTCACGGACATGGACGGCGTGCTGGTGCACGAAGGAACCGCCCTGCCCGGCGGCCCCGAGTTCATCAAGGCACTGCGGGACAAGGAGCTGCCGTTCCTCGTCCTGACGAACAACTCGATCTTCACGCCGCGCGACCTGCGCGCCCGGCTCGCGTACAGCGGGATCGAGGTCCCGGAGGAGAACATCTGGACGTCGGCCCTGGCCACCGCCCAGTTCGTCGCGGACCAGATCCCCAACGGCAGCGCGTACGCGATCGGCGAGGCGGGCCTGACGACGGCGCTGCACCAGGCGGGCTACACGCTCACGGAGTCGGACCCGGACTACGTGGTGCTCGGCGAGACCCGCACGTACTCGTTCGAGGCCATCACGAAGGCCATCCGGCTGATCGTCGGCGGCGCCCGCTTCATCTGCACCAACCCGGACGTGACCGGGCCGTCGCAGGAAGGGCTGCTGCCCGCCGCCGGCTCGGTGGCCGCGATGATCGCCGCGGCGACCGGCCGCCAGCCCTACTACGTGGGCAAGCCCAACCCGGTGCTGTTCCGGTCGGCGCTCAACCTGATCGGCGCGCACTCGGAGTCCACGACCATGGTCGGGGACCGCATGGACACGGACATCCTGGGCGGCATGGAAGCCGGCCTGGAGACGTTCCTGGTGCTCACGGGGTCGACGTCGGTCGACGAGGTCGAGAAGTACCCGTTCCGCCCGAGCCACGTGGTGAACTCGATAGCGGACATCGTCGACCTGGTCTGAGGCCCCGGCAGGGATCCAGCGGTCAGGTCAGGCCGGGGATCCCGAACCCGTCGATACCGCCACCGCTCTCGAAGCGCGGCCCGCCCTTCTCCAGCGGCAGCACGATCCGCGCGACGTCGGCCACCAGCTTGGCCCGCTCCGTCAGGCTCGTGACGTCGGTGCGGCCCGGACGCCACAGCAGCACCGAGGGTCCTTCGATCCGCAGCCTGGAGCCGTGGAAGTCGGGCAGCATCACGATGTTCGCGAGCCGTGCGTCGAGGGCGCGGCGCGCGAAGAACTCGTCGGAGGCGCGCACGAGCCACTGCCCGTCGAACGCCGGGTTGTCGATCTGGACGTCCTGGGCGCCGAAGAGCTTCTGCCACTTCTCCCGGATCCCCTCGGGTGACAGGTCGATCACCGGCTCGCCCGGCAGCGCGTCGAGCGCCACGACGTGCGCCGTGCGGCGCAGACCGGCCCGGCGCGCGTCGGCGTCGGGCGAACCCGAGCGCCACGTGTAGGTGAAGGAGACGACGTCGTAGCCGTCGACGTTGCCGCGCAGGACGTCGCGGGCCTCGCGGTCCAGGCCGATGCCGAACGGCCGGCCGCTCCAGCGCTGGGCGAGGACCGGGTCCTTGGCGGAGTACTCCCAGCCGTTCGCCTCCGCCCACTGGGCGATGTCCTGCGTACGGCCGCGCTTCATGACCCGCGCAGCGGCGATCGTGAACGCCACCACTCCGGTGACGAGCAGGACTAAAGCGACAAATGTCCCCATGAATCCCAAGATACCGTAGGGCTAGGCAAAAGTCTCCACAGGAAGTGATATCGAGACGGCCAGATTACGGTATAGCGGAGCCCAGTCGGAGGGCTCAGGCGAGGCCGAGCTCCTCCAGGCCGTAGAGGTAGTGGTACGGCACACCGAGGGCCTCGATCTTCTCGCCGGCGCCGGTCGCGCGGTCCACGATCGTGGCGACGCCGAGCACCTCAGCACCGGCGGCCCTGGCCGCCTCGATCGCGGCGATCGGTGAGCCGCCCGTGGTCGTGGTGTCCTCGACGACCACCACCTTGCGCCCGGCGATGTCGGGCCCCTCGATCTGGCGCTGCATGCCGTGCGCCTTCGCCGCCTTGCGCACCACGAACGCGTCCAGGTCCTGGCCGCGCGACGCCGCGGCGTGCAGCAGCGCGTCGGCGATCGGGTCGGCACCGAGGGTGAGCCCGCCGACGGCGTCGATCTCGGCGGTGCCCAGGCCGACCTCCTCGAGATGGTCCAGGAGCACGTGCCCGACGAGCGGCGCCGCCCGGTGGTGCAGCGTGATCCGGCGCAGGTCGACGTAGTAGTCGGCCTCCTTGCCGGAGGACAGGGTCACCGTGCCGTGCACCACGGCGAGCTCCTTGATGAGCTCGGCCAGCTGCTCGCGCGGGGTCGGGGAGAAGTCAGCGTTCACGGTGCAAGGGTACGTGGCGCCCCGTCGCTCAGCGGTACTTGCCGACGGCGCGGACGGCCCAGCGCGGCGCGGACCGCAGCACGGCGACCGCGACCTTGTAGCGCACCGACGGCGTGGACAGGACGACGCCCCGGCGCGCGTCGGCCAGGGCGGTCCGGACCACGTACCCGGCGTCGAGCCAGCCCCACCCGGGCACGATCGCCGACTCGGGGATGCCCGCCCGCGCGTGGAACTCGGTGTGCGTGAAGCCCGGCGACAGCAGCGTGGCGGTCACGCCGGTGCCCTTGAGCTCGACCGCCAGCGACTCGGTGAAGGTCCGCACGTACGCCTTGGCCGCGGCGTACGTACCGCCCGCGGTGAGGGCGGCCACCGAGCCGACGTTGAGGATCGCGCCGCGGTCCCGTTCGAGCATCTGCCCGACGGCGGCGTGCGTCAGCTCGACCACCGCCTTCACCATGACGTCGATCCCGCGGCGTTCGGTGGTGACGCGGCCCGTCGCGAAGCTCGCGCTCGTCGCGAACCCCGCGTTGTTGACGAGCAGGCCCACGGGGCGCAGGTCCTCCTCGCCGGGCCGGCCGCCGACGACGGCGAGGCGCCGCGCGACCCGCTCGACGTCGTCGGGCAGCGAGAGGTCCGCCGGGAGCACCTCGACCGCCACGCCGTGGGCGGCGCGGAGCTCCTCGGCGACCTGCTTCAGCCGTTCCTCGTTGCGGGCCACCAGCACCAGGTCGTGCCTGTCCGCGGCCAGCTGCCGCGCGAACTCGAGTCCCAGGCCGGCGGACCCGCCGGTGATCAGCGCTGTGCTCATGCCGGCAGCCTAGGCCGCTGCGCGCTCCCTGCGCTTGAGCCAGATGCCCACGGCCAGCAGCACCACGATGGCCGCGTACGCCGTGGCGGCGAACGGGCTGGCGACCAGGTAGCTCAGGTCGCCCTGGCTGATGGCGAGCGAGCGGCGCAGCCGGTCCTCCGCCATCGGGCCGAGGATCATGCCGACCACCAGGGGCGCCACGGGATACCCGTACCGCCGCATGAAGAACCCGGCCAGGCCGATGAGCACCAGCAGCAGCACGTCGACGGGCGAGAAGTTCAGCGCGTACGAGCCGAGCGCGCCGAACAGGATGATGCCCGCGTACAGGTAGTGCCGCGGGATGCGCAGCACGCGCACCCACATGCCGACGAGCGGCAGGTTCAGGACCACGAGCATGAGGTTGCCGAGGTACAGGCTCGCGACCAGCGCCCACACGAGCGCGGACTCGTTCTGCAGCAGCATCGGGCCGGGCTGGATGCCGTAGGACTGGAACGCGACGATCATGATCGCCGCGGTCGCCGTCGTGGGCAGGCCGAGGGTGAGCAACGGGACCAGCACGCCCGCCGCCGCCGCGTTGTTCGCCGCCTCCGGCCCGGCCACGCCCTCGATGGCGCCCTTGCCGAACTCCTTGCGCCGTTCCTTGCCGGCGAGCCGGCGTTCGGAGGCGTAGGAGAGGAAGGTCGCGACGTCGGCCCCGCCGGCGGGGATGGTGCCGACCGGGAACCCGATGGCGGCGCCGCGCAGCCACGGCTTCCAGGAGCGGCGCCAGTCGTCGCGCTTCATCCAGGTGCGCCAGCCCTTCTCGACCGGGATCACCTGGATCTTCCCGTGCCGCATCCGGGAACCCACGTACAGGGCCTCGCCGACGGCGAACAGCCCGACGGCGACGACGACGACGTCGATCCCGTCCGCCAGGTTGGGCACGCCGAACGTGAAGCGCTGCTGGCCGGTCAGGGTGTCGGTGCCGACCAGGCCGAGGAACAGGCCGAGCGCGAGCGACGCGAGGCCGCGGGGCACCGACGAGCCGAGCAGGGCGCCCACGGTGACGAACGCGACCACCATCAGGGCGAAGTAGTCCGGCTCGCCGAGCTGGACGGCCAGCCGGGCGACCACCGGAGCCATGAACGTCAGGGCCACCGTGGCGAGCGTGCCCGCCACGAACGAGCCGATGGCGGCGGTGGCGAGCGCCGCCGCCCCGCGCCCGGCACGGGCCATCTTGTTGCCCTCGATCGCCGTGACGATAGACGCCGACTCACCGGGGGTGTTGAGCAGGATCGACGTCGTCGACCCGCCGTACATGCCGCCGTAGTAGATGCCGGCGAAGACGATGATCGCCGCCGTCGGCTCCAGGGAGTAGGTCAGGGGCAGGAGCAGGGCGATCGTCATGGCCGGGCCGATGCCCGGCAGCACGCCGACCGCCGTGCCGATGAACACGCCGAACAGCGCCCACAGCAGGTACACGGGGTGCAGCACGGTGGCGAACCCCTCGAGCAGTGCGGAGAAGTTATCCACGGAGGAACGGCACCCCTTCCAGGAGCGGGCCGGCCGGGAGCGAGAGCCCCAGCAGCCCGCCGAAGATCACTTGGACGACCAGGCCCAGCACGAGCCCGGCCAGGGCGGCACGCCACCACGGGCGCGCCCCCAGGATCACCGCGGCGCCGCCGAACAGGATCGCCGCGGCGAACGGCCAGCCGATGACGTTGATCGCGAACACGTGGACGACCAGCGTGACCACGAGCAGCACCACCGTCAGCCAGTCGGTCCGGACGGTGGGATCGACGTCCTCGCCGCCCTCCTCCTCACCGGCCCGGCCGCTCAGGACCAGGACGACGAGCGCCACCCCCGCAGCGACGAGCATGCCGCCCACGAGGTAGGGGAAGGCCCGCGGACCGAGCGTGTTGGCCGAGCCCGGCACCGTGATGCTCCCGGCGGCCACCAGCACGTACACCCCGAGGGCGGCGGTGGCCAGGGCCAGCACGAGCTCGCCCCACCGGCGGCGCGGCCGCTCCGCCGGTCCCGGCTCGAGGTCGTCCGACGGCGGAGGGCCCGCCTCCGCCGTCGGCTCACCCGGTGCGGTGGGCGCCTCGGGCGCCGCGTCGTCGGGCCTCACCGGACGAGACCGATGTCCCGCAGCACCACCTGGATCTCCGCGATGTTCTCGTCGAGGTACGTGTCGAACTCGTCACCGGGGAGGAAGGCGTCGTCCCAGTCCTTCTCCTCCAGCGTCGCCTGCCACGCGTCGGACTCGGCGAGCTCCGTGACGGCGGCGGTCAGCGCCTCCTTCTCGGCCTCGTCGATCGTGCCGGGGGCGACCACGCCGCGCCAGTTCGTCAGGACCACGTCGTAGCCCGCCTCGGTCAGGGTCGGGGTGTCCGGGAGCGCATCGACACGCTCCTCGCCGGAGACCGCGAGCGCCCGCAGCTCGCCCGCCTGGACCTGCTCCGCGTACTCGCTGACACCCGAGATGCCCGCGCTCACGTTGTTCCCGAGCAGCGCCGCCAGCGACTCGCCGCCGCCCGAGTACGCGATGTAGTTCAGGTTGTTCACGATGTGCTCCGAGGGCATGCCCGCGGCCTGGAGCAGCATGCCCGCGAGGATGTGGTCCGTGCCGCCGGCGGACCCGCCGGTGATCGACACGTCCTTGCCGTTCTCCTTGATGTCCTCGACGAGGTCGTCGATGGTCTCGTACGGCGACTCCGCCGGGACCACGATGACCTCCTGCTCCTCGGTGAGGCGCGCGATCGGGGTCGTGTCCTCGATCCGGGCCTGGGACTCGTTGGTCTCGACGGCGCCCACCATGACCAGGCCCATCACCAGGAGCGTGTTCGGGTCGGTGGCGTTGGCGATGTTCGCCAGTCCCACGGTGCCGCCCGCGCCGTCGACGTTCGTCACCGTCGCGGTGCCGACCAGGCCCTCCTCCTGCATGTCCGCCTGCATCGAGCGGCCGGTGAGGTCCCAGCCGCCGCCCGGCCCCGCGGGAACCACGATGCTGAGCTCGTCGATGGCGGCGTCACTGCCGCCGCCACCGTTCGCCGCCAGGCTGGAACAGCCCGCCAGCGCAAGTGCCAGGACGACCCCGACGGGGGCGGCCCCGGTTCGGATGATGCGCATGTCTTCTCCTTTGAGCGAATGCGGCTGATGGGGCCCGGGCCGGCTGCGTTGCCGGCCCTCGGCCCGTCTCGCCGCGAGCGTAAGGAGCGGCCAGCCCGCGGGCCGGGTTGTGGTCGCAACGAAGGTTGTGGTCGTTTTGATCGCGGCCGCCCGGCTACCGCACCTGCCGTCACGCGGTGCACACTGGCGTCCGTGAGAAGAGCGATGACGCTCCGGGCGCAGCTGCTGGTGCTGCAGGTCGTCATCGTGCTCGTGCTCGTGTGCACCACCGGGTTCGTGGCCGTCGCCCTGCAGGAGCGGCAGCTCCGTGAGGCCTACGTCGACCGGATGACCGGGGTGGCGCAGTCGGTCGCGCGCCTGCCCGCCATCCACGACGCGTTCGACGACGACGAGCCCTCCGCCACGATCCAGCCGATCGCCGAGGTCATCCGCGAGGCGTCCGGGGTGACGTACGTGGTCGTCACCGACGAGCACGGCGTCCGGTACTCCCACCCCGACCCCGGGCAGATCGGGCGGCCCGTCTCCACCGACCCCTCCGTGCCGCTGTCCGGACAGGTCTGGACCGGCACCCAGACCGGGACGCTCGGCACGTCCTGGCGCGTCAAGGTCCCGGTCTACGGCGACGCCGCCGACGACGCCTCACCCGCCCCCGTCATCGGCACCGCCAGCGTCGGCATCCTCGAGTCCGAGCTCCGCGCCGACCTGACCGAGGACCTCGGCTGGCTGCTCGCGGCGCTCGCGGCCGCCGCGGTGGTCGGCGTGCTGTGCGCGGCGTGGGTGACCCGCCTGGTCCGTCGCCGGATCTACCTGCTGGAGCCGGAGGACATCGCGGGCCTCCTGGAGACCCGCGGCCTCACCGACGCGCTGCGCTCCCAGTCGCACGAGTTCGCCAACACCGTGCACGTGATCTCAGGCCTGCTGGAGCTGGGCCGCACCGAGGAGGCGGTCGCGTTCATCGAGCGGTCGGGCTACGGCGGGCTGCTCACGGCGTCGGCGGTCGCGCCGGGCGTGCGGTCCCCCGAGCTCGCGGCCCTGCTCCTGGTCAAGGCGATCACGGCGCGCGAGCGCGGTGTCACGCTCGACGTCGACGACGCGTCCGCCCTCGACCCGCCCACCACGCCGGACGCCTCGTCCCTGCACACGGACGCGCTCGTCGTGCTCGGGAACCTGATCGACAACGCGGTCGACGCGGCCGCCCCGGAGGGACGGGTCCGCGTGCTGCTGCACTCGGACGGTGCGCACCTGCGCCTGCGGGTGGACGACGACGGCCCCGGCGTACCCGCCAACCTGCGTCACCAGGTGTTCAAGGCCGGGTTCTCCACGAAGGTGCCCGGCGACCGGGAGCACAGCCGTGGCATCGGTCTGGCACTGGTCAGACGGGTGGTGGACCGGCACGACGGCGAGGTGGTGATCGGCACCGGCGACCTCGGCGGCGCGCGGATGACCGTCGAGCTGCCCGTACCGGCGTCGGGGTCGGGCGGGCGCTCCCGAGCGGTCGCCGGCGCCGGAGAGGCGGCGCCATGACCGGGCAGGCGCGGACGCTCATCGTGGAGGACGACCCGACCGTCGCCGTCGTGCACCGGGGGTTCGTGGAGAGCCACCCGCGGTTCGTGGTGGTCGGCGAGGCCCGGAACGGCGCGGACGCCCTGCACCTGGCGTCCGCGCTGCGACCCGACCTCGTGCTGCTCGACCTGCATCTGCCGGACATCGGCGGGCTCGACGTGCTCCGGCGGCTGCGGCTGCTGCCGGGCCCGCCCGTCGACGTCGTCGCCACGACCGCCGCACGCGGGCTCGACAGCGTGCGGCAGGCCATGGCCGGGGGCGTGGTCGCCTACCTGGTCAAGCCGTTCACGTCCGCCACGCTGCGCGAGCGCCTCGACGAGGTGTGGCAGCGGCGCGAGGACGTCCGGCGGGCGCAGACCACCCTCGACCAGGAAGAGGTGGACCAGCTGCTGGCCGGGCCGCGGTCCGCGACCACGCTGCCGCCCAAGGGGCTGTCCGAGCGGAGCCGCACCCTGGTGCAGGAGGCGCTGACGCGGCTGTGCGGCCCGGCCGACGACGCCTCGGCGGCCGAGGTCGCCGAGGCGGTCGGGATGTCACGGGTCAGCGCCCGCCGGTACCTGGAGCACCTGGTCACCGAGGGCCAGGCCCAGGTCGGCCCGCGCTACGGGGCGACGGGCCGCCCGGAGAACCGCTACCGCCCGGTGTGACCCGCCGGCCAGACAGAGGTTCGCTCCGAGAAGGCGGTCCTCTGGCGGAGGGTCAGAGCGGAGCTGCCAGCGGGTCCGCGGCCGGCTGGACCGGGCCGCTCGCCGTGTCGTACGCGAAGCCCTCCCGGACCCAGTACTCGAAGCCGCCGATCATCTCCTTGACGTCGTAGCCGAGCTTCGCGAGCTCGAGCGCGGCCTTGGTCGCCGCGTTGCAGCCCGGGCCCCAGCAGTAGGTCACGACGGGCTTGCCCCGGTCGACGGCCTGCTCGGCGCGGAGCCGCACCTTGCCGCTGGGCAGGTGCACCGCACCGGGCACGTGGCCCTGGTCCCACGACTCCTGGGACCGGACGTCGACCAGGGTGAACGGGGCGTCCGCCGGGTCCTTGCCGGCGAGCCCGGCGTGGACGTCGGCGACATCCGTCTCGAAGGCGAGCCGCCCGGCGAAGTGCGCGACGGCGGCGGAGGTGTCGTGAGAGATCGTCATGGGCCGAGTCTGCGGACGCGACGGCACCGGCGACAAGAGGGCGGATCCCCACGGTCTCTGAAGCATGCGTAAGCCGCGCTACGCCGAGGCCGACGAACCCTTGGGGTCCCGCTACGCCTGACTCCAGGTCCCACGCCAGTCGTAGAGCGGTGCGGTGGTCTGGTACTCCCGCAGCGTGAGGACGCGATCACCCCTGGTCAGGCGTTGAGGCGGCCCTTCGCCGCGCGGGCGCTCCCACTGTTCTTCAAGCGGGCAGCACCCGAGCCACTGTTGCGCTTCGTGTAACGCTGCCGGGCGGCCTCCCCCGTCGTGCCCAGCACGATGCCGATCTTGTGCCACGAAAGTTTCGCTGCACGAGCTGTGCCGATCGCATCGTGCATCACCTCGTCGGCCTGCTGCAGCAGGAGTTCACGCTCAGCCATGGCCCGAGTGAGCACGACCTGCGGCGGGAGCTCGTCGACTCCGACGTCGTAGACCTCGGCCGTGTCGATGTCGAAATCCTCGAAGCGGCGCTCGATCTCGGCAAGCTCGTTGGGCGTAAGTTCAGACATAGGTTTCACCTCCTGCGTCGCCGCGGCTTCTCCGCGAGGTACTTTTCCCGGGCCGGGTACATCGCGTGCGCAACGATCTCGCGCCCGTTGCGCTGGATGGTGCCCACCTCAATGATCCGTCCGGCCCGGTCCGGACCGATGTACATGGTCATTCCATCCGACTGCAC
The DNA here is from genome assembly GCF_028994805.1 of Promicromonospora iranensis. Classification (GTDB taxonomy): domain Bacteria; phylum Actinomycetota; class Actinomycetes; order Actinomycetales; family Cellulomonadaceae; genus Promicromonospora; species Promicromonospora iranensis. Next base: position 379,140 of record NZ_JAJQQP010000001.1, read on the forward strand.
GATCACACGGATCGCTTTCGCGATCACGTGCAGAAGGTCGTCGTCGGCATAGCCGCGCTTGCGTGCGCTGTCGATGATGACCAGTTCCGTACTCATATTACAAGCCTAGATTGGCAAATACAACATGCCAAATTGAACTTGTGATCCTATGGTGGGCGGTGCCTTAGTCCGTCACTGCCTCGCGCAGGAAGCGGACGACCCGTCGCGCACGGAACATCAGCGCATAGCCGATCGCGATCACGTGACCCACCACCCGCATCGTCTCGTTGACCGCGCCCTCGAGCAGGGTGTCCTCGTCGTCGACCACGCCGTCCCGGGCCGACCGCAGGCTGAGGATCCTTGCGCGGTCGTCCGGGCCCAGGTCCTCGAGGAGCTTCGGCACCGTCGAGAGCGACTGCGCGAAGGGGGCGTTGCGCAGCAGGACCGGCTTGATGATGTCCTCGGGTTCGAGGAACTTGCCGGCGATGATGATGACGGCGACGACCGAACGGCGTCGGGCGTACGCGGCGAGCACGGCGCCCGCGCCGGCGGACGCACCCATGAGCGCGACGCGCTCGCCGCGCTGCTCGTAGTACTCGATCATCTGGTCGAGCCGGTCCAGCCGGTCCTGGAACGACACGTCCGAGGACCAGCGGACGCGGAACATGGTGGTGCGCACACCGAGGGCCTGCCAGGTGCGCAGCGCCTCGCGCTGCAGGTGCACCAGGGGCGGCAGCCGGTCGCCGAGACCGGGCACGAAGATCACGCGGATCGGCGCCTTCCCGGTGGCTCCGACCACGCGCCGGGCTGCGGCGTCGAGCCCCGGAAGATCACTGTCGCCGCTGGTCGTCTGCTCGCTCATGTCGCGCAGAGGCTACACGGCACGGTGTCGTCCGCTGAGTGCCACCGCACGAGGGCCGACGAACAGAGAGGCCGGCAGGTTGGGGTTGGGGCGAACGCCAGGCTCAGCGCCGGAGGACCGGTGTCGCGTCGCGCAGCGTGCGCGTGTACTCGTGCTGCGGGTGGTCGTAGACCTGGTCGGCGGGCCCCTGCTCCACGATCAGGCCGTCACGCATCACCGCCACGTGGTCGCAGACGTGCCGCACCACGCCCAGGTCGTGCGACACGAGCAGCAGCGTCAGGGCGTGCTCGTCCGCGAGCCGGGCCAGCAGGTCCAGCACCTGTCGCCGGACGGAGACGTCGAGCGCACTGACCGGCTCGTCCGCCACGAGGATGCGCGGCCGGCACACCAGGGCGCGCGCGATGGCGATGCGCTGGCGCTGCCCGCCCGAGAACTGGTGGGGGTACCGCTCGGTGGCATCGAGCGGGAGGCCGACGGCATCGAGCATCTCGCGCACGGCGTCACGGCGGGCGGACGCCGTCCGCGGGCCACCGACCCGGACGTTCGCGGGGTTCAGGAGCGGCTCCGCCACGATGTCGCCCACGGTCATGCGGGGATCGAGCGAGCCGTACGGATCCTGGAAGACGAGCTGCAGGGCGGCACGCAGGTCGCCCAGCTCGTGCGGCGCGGCCGGCAGGTGCACACCGGCACTGGTGACCCGGCCCGACGTCGCGCGGTCCAGCCCCGCCACGATCCGCAGCAGCGTCGACTTGCCCGAGCCCGACTCGCCCACGATCCCGAAGCGCTGCCCCTCCTGGACCTCCAGGGAGACGCCACCCAGCGCGTGCACCGCCTGGCCCCGGCTCTGGTAGGTCCGCGTCACGTCCTCGACGCGGATCAGCGGCTCGGCGACCCGGTCCTCGGACCTGACCGACGACGTGGTGCGGGGCTCCAGGGTCGACGCCGCCAGCAGGCGCCTCGTGTACTCGTGCCGGGGGTGCGCGAACACCTGGGCGACGGTGCCCTCCTCGACCACCACGCCGTCGAGCAGCACCACCACCCGCTGGCAGACCTGGGACACCACCGCCAGGTCGTGCGTGATGAAGAGCAGGCCGGCTCCCCGGTCCTCGACCAGCCGCACCATGAGGTCCAGCATCTGGCGCTGCACCGTGACGTCGAGGGCCGTCGTCGGTTCGTCCGCCACCAGCACCGCCGGGTCGTTGGCCAGGGCCATGGCCAGCACCACCCGCTGCCGCTGCCCGCCGGACAGCTCGTGCGGGTAGCGCCGTGCGGCGCCGTCGGGCAGGCCCACCTCGGCCAGGAGCTCGGCGGCACGCCTGGTCGCCGTCCGGCTCGTGGCCCCGTGCAGGGTCATCGTCTCGGCGACCTGGCGACCCACGCGCAGGAGGGGGTTCAGTGCGGTCATCGGCTCCTGGAAGACCATCGACAGAGCCTCGCCGCGCAGTCCCGCCAGGGCACGCTCGCCCCGCTCCAGAAGGTTCCCGGGCACCCCGGCGAGGCCCACCTGCCCGGTGGCCACCACACCGTCGGGCAGCAGGCCGAGCGCCGCGAGCGCCGTCATGGTCTTGCCCGAGCCGGACTCCCCGATCAGGCCGACGCGCTCGCCGGGGCCTACGCGGAGGGAGACCTCGGACAGGAGGGCGCGGCCGCTGTCGGTGCGGACGGTGAGGTCGCGGATGTCGAGGGCGGGGGTCTCGACGGACGGGCGGGTGGTCCCGACGGGCTCGGCGCTCACGCTCGACGGGCGCTCGCCCGCCGGGGCATGCGGGCCGACGGCGGAGAGCCGCGGGTCGAACACGTCGCGCAGCCCGTCGCCCAGCAGGTTGAACCCGAGCACCGCCACGGCGATCGCGACGCCGGGCACGATCGCGAGGTGGTCGGCGACGCCGAGGAACTGCTGCGACTCCTGCAGCATGCGACCCCACGACGGCGTCGGCGGGGGCGTGCCCAGGCCGAGGAAGGACAGCCCGGCCTCGGCGAGCACGGCGATCGCGAAGTTCACGGAGCACTGCACCAGCACCGTCCCTGCGATGTTGGGCAGCACGTGCCGTGCGGCGATCGCGCGCTCGCCGCGGTTCGCCGCCCGGGCGGCGACCACGTAGTCGGACCGCATGACCTGCAGCGTGCCGCTCCGCGCGACGCGGGCGAAGGCCGGGATCGAGCCGATGCCGAGCGCGACCATCGCCGTCACCGTGCCCGCGCCGTAGACGGCGCCCAGCACGATCGCGAGCAGCAGGCCGGGGAACGCGAGGAGGATGTCGCTGCCGCGCATCAGGAGGACACCGAGCCGCCCGCCGCGCATCCCCGCGAGCACGCCGAGCGGCACGCCCACCACCGCCGCGATGCCCACCGCCACCAGGCCGACGAGCAGCGTGATCCGTGCACCGGCCATCACCTGCGAGAACACGTCACGGCCGAACCGGTCGGTGCCGAGCCAGTGCTCGGCACCCGGCGACAGGAGTCGCTCGGCACCCGCGTGCTCCGGGTCGAACGGCGTCCAGACCAGGGAGACCAGGGCCGTGACGACGACCAGCCCCACGAGCACCGCGCCGATCACCAGCTGGGGGTGCACGCCGGGACGACGGGCCTCGGGCCGCGGTCCCGCAGGTTGCCGGCGGGCTCCTGTCGGGGTCCGGGGGTCGGGCGGCGGCTGCCCGACGGCGACCGTGGCCGGGTCGGTCATGACGCCCTCCTGAGCCGGGGGTCGAGCAGCGTGTAGGCGAGGTCGACGAGGAAGTTCAGCAGCACCACGAGGACGACGAGCACCGCCACGATCGACTGCACGGCGAGCAGGTCGCGGTTGCCCACCGAGTCCAGCAGCAGGCTGCCGAGACCGGGCACGGCGAACACGCGCTCGATCACGACGGCGCCGATCAGCATCGACGCGATCTGCACGCCCACCACCGTCACGATCGGCACGCCGGCGTTCCGCAGCCCGTGCCGGACGAGGGCGCCCGTGAACGTGAGCCCCTTGGCGCGGGCTGTGCGCAGGAAGTCCTCACGCATGATCTCCAGAACAGCGCTGCGCACGTACCGCGTGATGATCGCCGCCTGCACGGAACCCAGCGCGACCGCGGGCAGCAGCACGTGCCGCCAGAACTCCCCGAACCCCTCGACGGGCGCCACCCAGCCGCCCGAGGGCAACCAGCCCAGCCGCACGGCGAACAGCGCCACGAGCAGCACGCCCACCAGGAAGTTCGGGACCGCGACACCCACCTGGCTCACCGTGGAGAGGGTCACACCACCCGCGTTCCGGTGCCAGACGGCGGCGAGCGTGCCCACCGGCACCGCCACCACCAGCGCGATCAGCATGCCGAGCAGCACCAGGATGCCCGTGACCTGGACGCGGTCCGCGACCAGCGGGGTGAGCTCCTGCGACGTCACGTAGCTCGTGCCGAGATCCCCCGTGAGCAGGCCGCCCACCCACTCCAGGTACTGCGCGACGAGCGTGCCGTCGGTGCCGTGCTCGGCGCGCCAGGCCGCCAGCGCCTCGGGGGACGCCTCGATCCCGAGCGCGACGACCGCCGGGTCTCCGGGCAGCACGCGCAGCAGCACGAAGATCGCCGCCGTCGCCACCAGGAGCGTGGCGACGAGCTGGGCGACGTGCGAGGCGAGATGTCTGGCCACGAGTGGTGTCCGGCGTCAGGCCGGGTCAGCCGTCGGACCAGCGCAGGCCGGTCAGGTCCATCGACTCGGTGGTCGCGTTCGCGGCGACGCCCTCGAGACCGGCCGCCGCCACCACCGTGTTGGGGAAGAGGAACAGGGGGGCGCTCGCGGCGTCGTCGACGATCATCCGGGCGACCTCCTGCATGCCGGCCACGTACTGGTCCGGACTGGCCTGGTCTGCCTTCTCGGCGGCCTGGGCGAGCCGCGGGTTGTCGTAGCCGATGTAGTAGTCGGGGTCGCCGAAGATCGTCAGCATGTCCCGGGCCTCCGTGTGGAGGATCACCGACATCTGGTAGTCGTGCTCGGTGAACACCTTGTCCAGCCAGACGGCCGGGAACTCCGCGGGGACGATCGTCGCGTCGATGCCGACGTCCGCGAGCTGCGACACGACCACCTGGGCGACGGCCTCCGCGTAGGGGCGGGTCGGGACGTCGAACGTGATGCTCAGGTCCTCGGCGCCGGCCTCCGCCAGCAGCTCGCGGGCCTTGTCCGGGTCGTACGGGTAGGCGTCGGTCAGGTCCTGGTAGTACGGGTCGGTGGGCGGCACCATCGAGCCGACGAGCTCGCCGTGCCCCGCCCAGGCGGTGTCGAGGACCGCCTTCCGGTCGATCGCGTACAGGATCGCGCGGCGGACCCGGAGGTCGTCGAAGGGCGGGGCCGCGTTGTTCAGGGCGAGCAGCACCTCACCGTTCGAGGTGCCGTCGATCACCTGCAGGCTCTCGTCCTGCTCCAGACCGTCGAGCAGGTCGGGGGTCTGCAGGTTGTACGCCATGTCGATGTCGCCGGCCCGGACGGCGTTGGCCTGGGCGTTGGCGTCGGCGAAGTAGCGGACGGTGACCTCGGGGATCGCGGGCGCCTCGCCCCAGTAGTCGTCGCGGGCCGCGAGCCTGATGTGCTCACCCGTGGCGACCTCCTCGACCGTGTAGGGGCCGGTACCCACCGTCTCCGTCGCCAGGTCAGCGGACAGGTCGTCCGGGAACATGGCGCCCACGGACGTGCCCATGTCGAAGAGCCAGGCGTTGCTCGGGTGCTTCAGGGTGACCGCGACCTCGGTGTCGCTCGTCGCCTCCGCCTTCTTCACCACGTCCATCTTGGACTTCAGGCTCAGCGTCCAGTCCTCCTTGACCCGGTCGATCGACGCCACGACGTCGTTTGCGGTGAAGGACGAGCCGTCGGAGAACGTCACGCCGTCGTGCAGCGTGAACGTGTAGACGGTGCGGTCCCCGTTGACCTCCCACGACTCGGCGAGCTGAGGCTGCACCTCGCCCTCCTGGTCGATCGTCACCAGGCCCTCGTACACGTTGTTCATCAGCAGCTGCGGGATGGCCGAGCCCGACGTCGTCGTGAAGTCGAGGTTGGTCGGTTCGCCGGTCAGGCCGACGACGACGTCGGTGCGGGCTCCTCCGGTGTCCTCGCCGGAGCCTGCCGAGCATGCCGCGACCAGGGCCGCGGTGGTGAGGGCGACGACGGCGCCGACGGCACGACGCCTGGTGAGGATCTGCACGGAGCCAGCGTAGTCGGGGTGAACCTCGCGGTTGTCAGGGCCCGAGAAGTGCGGCGGGAATCACAGCTACGCCGTCCTGGCGCCGGTGGTGTCAGGGCACCGACTTCGGTCGGTTGCACCGCTCGGACATGCTGCTGTCCCACGTACGCTGACCAGGTGCGCCTCGTCACCTGGAACGTCAACTCCATCCGCACGCGCGTCGACCGCGTGCTCGCCTTCCTCGACCGGTCCCAGGCAGACGTCCTGGCGATCCAGGAGACCAAGTGCCGGGACGACCAGTTCCCGACGGCGGCCTTCGAGACCGCCGGGTACGAGGTCGCGCACTTCGGGCTCTCGCAGTGGAACGGCGTGGCGATCGTGTCACGGGTCGGCCTGGACGACGTCGCCACCCAGTTCCCGGGGCAGCCGGGCTTCACCAAGGCGATCATCGAGGACGGCCCTGACCCGCTGCTCGACGTCGTCCCGCCCATCGAGGCGCGAGCGATCGGTGCGACCTGTGGCGGCGTCCGCGTCTGGAGCCTGTACGTACCGCACGGCCGGGCGCTCGGCGACCCGCACTACACCTACAAGCTGGCCTGGCTGGACGCCCTGCGCACCTCGGCACAGACCTGGGCCGACGCCGGTGACGCCGTCGCCCTCCTGGGCGACTGGAACGTCATCCCGCTCGACACCGACGTGTACGCCGCCGCCGACTTCGCCGGGAAGACGCACGTGTCCCAGCCCGAGCGGGACGCCTTCGACGCGTTCGGCGAGGCGGGATACACGGAGCTCACGCGGAAGTTCATCCCCGACGAGCACACCTACACCTACTGGGACTATCAACAGCTCGCCTTCCCGCGGAACAAGGGGCTGCGGATCGATTTCTGCTGGGCGTCACCGGCCGTCGCCGGCCGCGCGACGAACGCCGTCATCGACCGGGACGAGCGCAAGGGCAAGGGCGCGTCCGATCACGTCCCGGTGATCGTCGACCTGGCCGACTGACGCCCCCGCGTACGGCGCAGGAGGCGCCGAGGTTCCGCCGTCGATGAGGAAATCAGCGGGTGAAACTGTCCATAAACGGAGCGCATGCCCTGCGTCCGTCGTCCTCGTGACAAGGTCGTTGCCGAATGTCGGTAAGTTAACCTGCATGACGTCGACGCCCGACCAGTTCCCGGCCGCCACCGAAGTCGCCCAGGTCCCTGCCACGGATCCGGTCGACTCGGCGTCCGTGGTCGAGGCGGAGCAGGACCCCGCACTCGGCACGTCCGGCGACAGCGGCTCCGAGGACGGCACGGAGTCGCCCGAGCAGGGGACCGAGCACCCGCACGACGGCGCGGCCGGCAGCGCGGACGACGCCGCGGACACGGCCGACGATGGTGCTGAGCCCGAGGTACCCGCTGAGACCGGGGCTGTGGAAACCCCGGCTGTGGAGGCCCCGGCCGTTGAGGCCGAGGCCGACGCGAAGGCCGAGGGAGCCGCTGCGGAGGAGAACGCGTCCGCGCCCGCCGCGGAAGACCTCCCAGCGGAGGACCACGCCGCAGCAGACCTGGCCGCAGCAGACCCGGTCGCAGCGGACCCTGTGGTGAAGGCCCGCACCGCGGAGGACCCTGCTGTGGAGGATCCTGCCGCGGAGGAAGAGCCCGGCGCTCCGGCGGACGGACCTGCGCCCGCGGCCGAAGCCGCACAGCCGGCCGAGACCGCGCCGGAGCCTCCGAGCCGCACCGCGCCTGACGCGGTACCCACGGAGGAGATCAACGTCGTGCTCCCGGTCGCACTGCCGAAGCGGGTCCCGCCCGTTCCCGCCCCGACGCAGGTCGTTCCGGCCCCGGATGCCGAGAGCTCGGCACCCGAAGTCTCTGCGGAGTCAGGGGAACCGGCCGGCGCGGACGCCGACGGTGGCACCGGTAGCACCACCAGCCCGAGCGACCCCGGCTCGGGCGACCCGGGCGAGACGCCCGACACGGCCGACAGCGAGCCCACCACGTCGAAGGCCTCCGGCACGAGCGAGCCCGGCTCGGGGACGGCGTCGGGCAGCGCGGCAGCACCCGTCATCGACGAGACTTTCGACTTCAAGGCGCTCTCCTTCGCCGCGATCTCCGAAGCGCACAAGAAGGCGCTCGGACCACGCACGGTGGTCAGCGAGGGCGATGCGCCCGAGGTACAGACGGCTGACGCCGCCGCCGCGGACCCGCCGGGAGACGGGACGACGGAAGCGTCCGCCGAGCCGGAGGCGCCCGCGGAGGAGGAGCCGTCCACCGTGGACCCGGCTCCGGCCGAGGCGCCCGAGCTCTTCGCGTCGCCCACGACGCGCATCCCGCCGACTGTCGCGCCGCCGAGCCCGTTCCCGACGCCCGCCGGCCCGCCCCAGCACCAGCCGCAGCCGGGTGCGCCGCGCCAGCCCCGGGGCGATGGCCCGCAGCAGCCGCCGTCACCGTTCCCGTCGCCGCGCGGTGGCTCCGCTCACTCGTTCCCGGCCGTACAGGGCTACGCGCCCGAAACCACCTACGCGGGCTGGCGCCCGGCGACCGCCGCCGACGATGCCGCCAAGCGGCGCCGGTTCGCGATGATCGGTGGAGCGGTGGTCGCGCTGGCGGCCGTGGTGGCGGTGATCGCCCTCGTCGTGAACATGGTGAGCAAGCAGCAGTGGGAGCCGATCGAGGCGATGATCGCGGAGCCTCGCGAGGTTCACCCGCTCCAGCTCGTGCTCGGGTCCTGTCTGGAGACGGTCCCCGAGGACGGCGAGGTCACCGAGGTGCTCGCCGTTCCCTGCGACACCTCGCACACCGCACAGGTGGTGGGCCGCACCGACTTCGCCGACGCCGCCGTGTGGCCGGGTCGTGACGAGGTCGACAAGCGGGTGGCGCTGGTGTGCGGCACCAAGCAGCTCGGCCCGACCGCGCGCACCAGCCAGCTCGCGAGCTCCGTGAGCTACGTGGTCTGGGGCCCCAGCGAGGAGTCGTGGGCCGACGGCGACCGGGTGGGCCTGTGCCTCGCCACCACGGGCGAGCCGATCACGCAGGATCTCCTGCAGTAGCAGGAACGCCGGCGATGGCGACAGCCGCCGGCCTCGCCGGTCCCCGCCCGACACATCCGTCCAGCAGGGTCCGGCCCAGCGGCGTCAGCGCGTGGATCACCGTGTTGCGCTCGCGTGCGCTGGCGATCAGGCCGGCGTTGCGCAGCACAGTGGCGTGCTCTGACGCAGAGGCCGGGGAGATCGCCAGGCGGTGCGCGATCTCGCTGGTCGTGGCCCCGGTGCCGAGCGCCCGCAGCACCGCCGCCCGGGTGCGGCCGAGGAGCGCGGTGAGCTGTCGCCCGCTGTCGGTCCTGCCCTCGAAGCTCCGGTCCGTGGCGGTGGGCTCGTGCACGATCGGGTAGAGCAGCACAGGGGGCAGCTCGGCGTCGGCCAGCGTGATCGGGGCCCGGACGCAGAAGTACGACGGGATGATCAGCAGGCCACGGCCGGCCAGGTGGACGTCCCGGTCGGCGGCCGTCGACACCGACAGGACGGGGTACTCCCAGCGCACCGACGGGTGCAGCGTCCGTAGCGCGTGCTCCGTGCCACCCTCCACCCAGGCGCGGGTGCGCGCCGCACGGTCGATGTCGACGGCGGCGCGGATGTCGTTCCAGTACGGCTCGACGGCCTGCTGGTAGTAGGAGCGCATCGCGACGCCGAGCCCCCGCACGGCGGGTGCGGAGCCGTCGGCAAGATCACGCATCCAGAGGCGCGGCTGGTGCTCGCGTGCCAGCACCGAGATGTCGTGGCGGAGCTGTGTCCTCGGGGTGGACAGCACCGCGTCGAGCCCTGTCTCGAAGCTGTCGGTACCCGTCACCGGCGTGAGAAAGTCCGGGGAGTATCCCCGCGGAGGCGTCAGCCGCAGCAGCATCCGGGCCGCCGGCGACAGACCGGAGACGACCCGCTCCCGCCAGCGCCCGAACAGCACCGTGCCCGAACGCTGGTTCACCACGTGCGCACTGAGCAGCACCTCCCACAGAGGGTCCGGGCCCGGAGCGATCCGGACCCGGGCAAGATCATCCGAAGTGAAGTGGAACCGCAGCATCAGGCCCTCCCTGACCGTCTGCCCTTCCCGTGGCCCCCGTCGGCTCGCCCCCCGCGCGCCCTGACCGTGTGGGACCGTGTGCGGCATGCCGCGCACGGTTTCACCCCGCACACACAGAGGGACGTGCGAGATTTCAGGTTCTGGGCGGTCGGGCACTCACCTTCACAACACCATCACACTGTGCTGTTCCCTGGTGTCGCTCACCCCGCCCGCCCCCACGCGGCTGTTCCCTCGTTCCCCAGGATCGCAGGCGGACCGTGCACCTCACATCGCTCGATCGGCGTAACCCGGTGTACGTCGAACGACGTACACCGGGTCGCCGGACGGGGATCAGGCGGTCAGCACCTTGCGGTCGAGAGTCAGGCCCTCGCCGTCCGCACGGTCGACGACCACCGTGTCACCGTCGGACACCTCGCCCGCGAGCAGCAGCCGTGCCAGGCGGTCGCCGATCTCACGCTGCACCAGACGGCGCAGCGGCCGGGCGCCGTACGCGGGGTCGAAGCCCTCCAGTGCGAGCCACTCGCGCGCCGCCTCCGTCACGTCGAGCGTGATGCGGCGGTCCTCCAGCCGCTTCGCGAAGGCGCCGACCTGCAGCTCCACGATGTGGCCCAGCTCGTTCAGCGTGAGCGCGTCGAAGACGACCACGTCGTCGAGCCGGTTGAGGAACTCGGGCTTGAACGCGGCGCGTACGGCCGTCATCACGGACTCGCGCCGCTCCTCGTCCGACAGCATCGGTTCCACGAGGAACTGCGAGCCGAGGTTCGACGTCAGCACCAGGATCGTGTTGCGGAAGTCGACCGTGCGGCCCTGGCCGTCGGTGAGGCGGCCGTCGTCGAGCACCTGGAGCAGGACGTCGAAGACCTCCGGGTGCGCCTTCTCCACCTCGTCGAGCAGCACCACCGAGTAGGGCCGACGCCGGACCGCCTCGGTGAGCTGGCCGCCCTCCTCGTACCCGACGTAGCCGGGCGGCGCGCCGACGAGCCGGGCGACGGAGTGCTTCTCGCCGTACTCGGACATGTCGATCCGCACCATGGCGCGCTCGTCGTCGAACAGGAAGTCGGCCAGCGCCTTGGCGAGCTCGGTCTTGCCGACACCCGTGGGACCGAGGAACAGGAAGGAACCGGTGGGCCGGTCGGGATCGGAGACGCCGGCCCTGGTGCGCCGCACGGCGTCGGACACCGCCGCCACCGCGGCCTTCTGGCCGATGAGACGCTGCCCCAGGACGTCCTCCATGTGCAGGAGCTTCTCGGACTCGCCCTGCAGCAGCCGCCCGGCCGGGATGCCGGTCCACGCGGCGACCACCTCGGCGATCTCGTCGGCGCCCACCTTGTCGGCGATCATCGGCGGCTCGGCGTGCTCCGGGCCCAGCCCGTCCGGACCGGGCCCGTCCTCCGAGCCGGCCTCGGCCTCCTCCGCCGCCACGAGCTCCTTCTCGACCACCGGGATCTCGCCGTACCGGATCCGTGCGGCGCCCTCGAGGTCGCCCTCGCGCAGCTTGCGCTCGGCGTCGGTGCGCAGCTCGTCGAGACGAGCGCGCAGGTCACCGACGCGGTTGTGGCCGGCCTTCTCGGACTCCCAGCGCGCCGTGAGCGCCGCGAGGGCCTCGCGGCGGTCCGCCAGGTCGGCCCGGAGGCGCTGGAGGCGCTCCGTGGAAGCCGCGTCCTCCGACTCGGAGAGCACCACCTCTTCCATCTCGAGGCGCGTGACCGCACGCTGCAGCTCGTCGACCTCCACCGGGGACGAGTCGAGCTCCATGCGCAGCCGGGAGGCGGCCTCGTCGACCAGGTCGATCGCCTTGTCGGGGAGCTGACGCCCGGAGATGTACCGGTCGGAGAGCGACGCGGCCGCCACCAGCGCCGAGTCGGCGATGGTCACCTTGTGGTGCGCCTCGTAGCGCTCCTTGAGGCCGCGCAGGATCGCCACCGTGTCCTCGACCGACGGCTCGCCGACGAACACCTGCTGGAACCGGCGCTCCAGCGCCGGGTCCTTCTCGATGTGCTCGCGGTACTCGTCGAGCGTGGTGGCGCCCACCATCCGCAGCTCACCGCGCGCGAGCATGGGCTTGAGCATGTTGCCCGCGTCCATGGCTCCCTCACCGCCGGCGCCCGCGCCGACGACCGTGTGCAGCTCGTCGATGAAGGTGACCACCTCGCCGTCCGACGCCGTGATCTCCTCCAGGACCGCCTTGAGGCGCTCCTCGAACTCGCCGCGGTACTTCGCCCCGGCCACCATCGAGGCCAGGTCCAGCGCGACGAGCCGCTTGCCCTTGAGGGACTCGGGCACGTCCCCCGCGACGACCCGCTGGGCCAGCCCTTCGACGACGGCGGTCTTGCCGACGCCGGGCTCGCCGATGAGCACGGGGTTGTTCTTGGTGCGGCGGCTCAGCACCTGGATCACGCGGCGGATCTCCGAGTCACGACCGATGACCGGGTCCAGCTTTCCGTCCCGGGCGCGCTGCGTCAGGTCCGTGCCGTACTGCTCGAGAGCCTTGTACGTGCCCTCCGGGTTGGGGCTGGTGACCCGGCCGGACCCGCGCACGGCGGGCAGCGCCGCGCGCAGGGCGTCAGCGGTGGCCCCCGCGTCGGACAGGATCTGGGCGGCGGGCGACTGACCGGACGCGACGGCGATGAGCAGGTGCTCCGTGGAGACGTACTCGTCACCCAGCCCTTGTGCCTCCTTGGACGCCAGGTCCAGGACCGTGGCCATGGCCCGGCTCGCGCTCGGCTGGGCGGTGCTCGCCCCGCTGGCCTGCGGCAGCGCGACGAGGGCCGCGCGCACCTGCCGGCCGATGGCCTGCACGTTCGCCCCGACCGCGTCGAGCAGCCCGGTCGCGACACCACGCTCCTGCTGGAGCAGCGAGGCGAGCAGGTGGACCGGCTCGAGCTGAGGGTTGCCGGCCGCTGACGCCGACTGGATCGCGTCGCCGATCGCCTGCTGCGACATGGTCGTGAACTTGGTGTCCATGAGGCCTCCCACGATGATGCTGAAGTCTGCGCACGACCAGCTCCTCAGGGAGATGCCGGTCACGCTCAAAGTTGAGTCTACTCCGCTCAACCTTGGAATTCACTGTAGCGTGCGCCACCCACACTCGTACCGTTGCGGCATGGGCACCCAGGTGATCGTCCTCAACGGTGGTTCGAGCTCCGGCAAGTCAGGTATCGCGCGCAGCCTGCAGACCGTCCTCCCCGAGGCCTGGCTGTCCCTCAGCATCGACACCCTCGTCGAGGCGATGCCCGCCCGCCTGACCACCGGCGGCGACGGGATCGGGTTCGCGGACGACGGCGGCGTCGCCGTCGGGCACGACTTCATGGTGCTGCAGGACGCCTGGATCACGGGGCTCGTCGCCATGGCCCGCGCGGGCGCGCACATCGTCGTCGACGACGTGTTCCTCGGCGGCGCCGTGTCGCAGCGCCGCTGGCTCGACGCCCTGGGCGACGTGCCCACGCTGTGGGTCGGCGTGCGCTGCCACGCCGCCGTCGCCGAGGAGCGCGAGGCCGCTCGCGGCGACCGCGTCGCGGGCATGGCCGCCAAGCAGGCCGACATGGTCCACGAGGGCGTCGTCTACGACCTCGAGGTCGACACCACGCGCAGGGCGTCGACGGACTGCGCCCGGACCATCGCAGCGCACCTGAGATCATCGCGGGGTGACCGAGCAGACTGACGCATCCCTGACACTTCCTCGCGCCGTCCTCGTCGGGATCGTCGGTGGAGCCTTCTCCGGGCTGTTCGGCCTGGGCGGCGGCATCGTGATGGTGCCCCTCCTGACCTCGCTCGGCGGCCTCACGCAGCGCCGTGCCAGTGCCTACTCGCTCGCAGCGATCCTGCCCGCGGCGATCGTCGGATCCATCCCGTACCTGACGCACGAGGCCGTGGACCTCATCGCCGCGGGGCTGCTCGTTGTGGGTTCGGTGATCGGGGCGGTGGTCGGGGCGCGGCTGCTGGCCAGGGTCCCCGAGACCCTGCTGCGCTGGCTCTTCGTCGGGGTGCTCGTCGCGGGGATCGTGCGGTCCCTGCTGGACGGGTTCGGCGAGCCGCCGTCGGTCGACTCCCCCGAAGGGCTGCCCAGCGTGCTCGACGGCGCAGGGATGATCGGACTCGGCCTCGTCATGGGTATCGCGTCCGGCCTGCTCGGCATCGGCGGCGGTCAGCTCGCCGTCCCGGGCCTGTCCGCCCTGTTCGACTTCGCCCCGGCCCTGGCCAAGGGCACGTCCCTGGTCGCGATGATCCCCACCGCCATCTCGGGGACCTGGGTCAACGCCCGCAACCGGCTGGTCCGCCTGAAGACCGCCGCGATCATCGGCCTGGTGGCGTCGGGCTTCTCGTTCGGCGGCGCGAGCCTCTCGGTCGTGATGCCCGACGACGTCGCGTCGATCACCTTCGCCGCGCTCCTGGTCTTCGCCCTGATCCAGCAGGTCCGCAAGGCGCTGGAGAAGCAGAAGCGCTAGGCACGCGGGCCCATCCCTTTCGAGGCCTCAGTTCCTTCGTTCTGAAACGGTTCAGAGCGGAGAAACCTAAGCCTCGAAGGAGAGAGCGCCTCCGGGGGACGAGGCCATCCGGTTCAGCACCGCCGCGCACTCCGCGGCCACGGCGACCGCCACGTCCCGTGCGGTGTCGCCGTCGTGCTCCGGGACCACCCGCTGCACCGCACCCTCCGCGAGCAGGTCGACGGCGCGCACGTGCTGCGCCTCGGCCATCTGCGCGGCGTGCGCCGTGTCCCCGTGCACGATGACGCTCGCGCCCTCCGGCGGCAACGGGGAGAGCCAGGCGTGCTCCGCCGCGATCACCACTTGTGCCGGGAGCAGCGCGAGCGCGCCGCCGCCGCAGCCCTGGCCGAGGATCACCGACAGCGTCGGCACCGTCATCCGGGTCAGCGCCGCCATGCAGCGCGCGATCTCGCCCGCCAGCGCCCCCTCCTCGGCGTCCTGCGAGAGCTCCGCACCCGGTGTGTCGATCACCGCGACCAGGGGCAGCCGCAGCTCCTCGGCGAGACCCATCGCACGCCGCGCCACGCGCAGGGCGGCGGGGCCCATCGGGGTGCGGTCGCTCTGCCGGGTCCGGTCCTGCCCGACGACCAGGCACGGCCGGCCGTCGAGACGCGTGAGCGCGACCAGCATCGACTCGTCCCGCTCGCCCTCCTCCGTGCCGGACAGCCGCACCGTCCCCGACGCGCCGTAACGCAGCAGGTCCCGCACGCCCACCCGGTCATCGGCACGGGTCCGCAGCACGGAGTCCCACGCCGACGTCGTGCCCGAGGGCTCGCCCTCCCGGCGCGGCAGGTTCGACGGCGTCGGTGGGTCGACCAGCACCGCGAGCGCCCGCTCGACGAGCGCCGGGAGGTTCTCGGGGGCGACGACGCCGTCGAGCACGCCCTTGGCGGCGAGGTTCTCGGCGGACTGGACGCCGTCGGGCAGCGCCGTGCCTGTCAGCGCCTCGACGACACGCGGTCCGAGGAACCCGATGAGGGCTCCCGGCTCGGCGACGGTGAGGTGAGCGAGCGAGCCCCAGGACGCGTACACGCCACCGGTGGTGGGGTGCCGCAGGTACACGAGGTACGGGAGGCCGGCGTCGCGGTGGTCCATGACGGCGCGGGAGATCTCGACCATCCGGAGGAACGCGGGAGTGCCCTCCTGCATCCGGGTGCCGCCGGACGCCGTGGTCGCCAGGAGAGGCAGTCGTTCCGCCGTCGCGCGCCGGACGGCGGCGGTGATCCGCCGGGCGGCGGCCCGGCCGATGGAGCCGCCGAGGAAGCGGAACTCGTTGACGACGACCACGACGGGCCGGCCCCGGACCCTCCCGCGGCCGGTGAGCACCGACTCGTCGGTCCCGGCCTTGTCCGCGGCCGCCGCCAGCACCGCCCGGTACTCCGCGGGATGCTCCGACGTGTCGACCGGTTCGTCCCAGGACTCGAAGCTGTCCGCGTCGAGGACCAGGTCGAGCAGCTCGCGCGCGGTCCACCGGCGCGTCACCGGTCGTCCTCCGGATCCCGTGTCTCCGCGCCCTGAGCCTCCGTGCCCGGGGTCCCCGGCCGGGGCGTGTCGAGCCAGGCCCGGATGCGGGCGGCGTGCTCGTCCAGCACCGGGGGCGCCCGGTGGTCCCGGTGCGTGACCTCGGCGCCGGACGGGTCGAAGAACCGCAGCGGCGGGCCGGGCAGCGTCATCGTGCCGAGGCTGCTGTGCTGGACGTCCACGAGCAACCCCTGGCTCGCCGTCTGCTCCCATGCGTACACCTCGTCGAGCGTACGCACCCGGCCCGCCGGGATCCCGGCGTCGGCGAGCCGCTCGAGCAGCGCGTCGGCGTCCATGTCGGCGAACGCGGCCTCGACGGCCTCGATGACCTGGTCGCGGCGGGCCACCCGTTCCGGGTTGCTCCGCATGCCCTCCGCGTCGGCGTCCAGCCCGAAGGCGAGGCAGAACTTCTGCCACAGCACCTCGGACCCGACGGCTATCTGGACGGCGCCGTCACGGCAGCGGAACAGACCGTACGGCGCGATCGAAGGGTGGTGGTTGCCTTGCGCGTGCCCCACCTCCCCGGCGACCGTCCACCGGGTGCCCTGGAAGGCGTGCACGCCGGTGACCGCCGCCAGCAGCGACGTCCGCACGACCTGTCCGACGCCGGTGGTGTGCCGCTCGTGCAGCGCCGCGAGCACGCCGTACGCGCCGTAGATCCCGGCCAGCAGGTCGCCGATCGGCACGCCGACGCGCTGCGGGTCGTCCGGACCGGACCCGGTGAGCGACATCAGGCCGGCCTCGCCCTGGGCGATCTGGTCGTACCCGGCACGACCGCCCTCAGGACCGTCGTGCCCGAACCCGGTGATCGAGAGCACCACCAGGCGGGGGTTGCGCTGCAGCAACGACTCGACGCCGAGGCCGAGCCGCTCCAGCACGCCCGTCCGGAAGTTCTCGACGAGCACATCGGCACGGTCGACGAGCTCGAGCAGGGTCGCCCGGTCGGCGTCGGCCTTGAGGTCGAGCGCTATCGACTCCTTGTTCCGGTTCGCGGACAGGAAGTACGTCGACTCGCGGGCGTCCTCGTCACCGACGAAGGGCGGACCCCAGCTGCGGGTGTCGTCGCCTCGGTCAGGCACCTCCACCTTGACGACGCGCGCCCCCAGGTCACCGAGCATCATCGTGGCGTGCGGCCCGGCGAGGGCCCGGGAGAGGTCGACGACGACGACGTCGTCCAAGGGGCCGGTCATGGTGCTCACCAGCCCGGCAGGACGAGGATGCCCCAGACCAGCAGCGGCCCCACGAGGGTGACGATGATGGCGTAGTTGAGGATCTGCTTGTAGTAGGCCTGCTCGGAGATCGTGTCCGGGCGGTTGGCGAGCATCAGGGCTCCGTTCGTGGAGAAGGGGCTGACATCGACGATGGTCGAGGAGACGGCCAGGGCCGCCGCCATCGCCCAGGGGCTGACGCCGCCGCCCGCGATGAGCGGCACGGCGATCGGGATGATGACCGGCAGCAGCGCCGTCGACGACGCGAACGCCGAGGCGATGCCGCCGACGTAGCAGAGCACCAGCGCGCCGATGGCGGCGATGCCGAGGCCTGCCGCCCAGTTACCGATGTACTCGGGAGAGCCTGCCTCGGTCAGGATCGTCGCGTAGGTGCTCACGCCGGCCACGAGCAGCACCGTGGGCCACGCGATCTGCTTGACGGCGTCCTTGTGCTGCTGCGGCGAGAGCATGGCGAGCACCACCGCGGCGGTGATCGAGACGAAGCCGATGTTCATGTCGAAGGCGAGGGCGGTGGTCGCCACCGCGGCGAACGCGACGAGCGTCAGCACGTGGTCCCGGCGCACACCGGTGCCGCGTGTGGTGGTCGAGACGCCGGCGCCCTGGCCGCTGGCCGTCACGGACGCACCCCCGGTGTGCAGGTCGTCGACGACGTGGTCGGCCGCCTCGGAGGCCTCGGCGGGGTCGACCCGCTGCTGCATCAGCTGACGTCCGCCGAGCGCGAGGAACAGGATCACGGCCATCGCGGTGTTGACGGCGAGCGACGCGATGAACACCGCCATCTCGGTGCCCTCGTAGCCGACATCAGACATCACGGAGTTGGTGATGGTGCCGTAGATGCTGATCGGGGAGAACCCGCCGCCCTGGGCGCCGTGCACCACGAACATGCCCATCATGAGCGGGTTGATCTGGTAGCGGCGGGCGAAGCCGAGGGCGACGGGGCCGATGATCGCGCAGGCCGCGGGGCTGGCGGCGCCCATCGCGGTGAGGAGGGCCGTCACGCCGAACATGACCCAGGGGATGAGTGCCACCCGGCCCCCGACGGCCTGGATCGCCTTGGAAACGATGAGATCGACGGTGCCGTTGTTCTTGGCGATGGAGAACAGATACGTAACCCCGATAAGGGTCAGCACGAGGTCGGCGCTGATACCGCCCAGAACCTCTTTCTCATCCATGTGCAGGGCGAAGACGCCGACGAACCAGGCCGCCACATAGGCGAGCGCGCCCATGTTGATCGGCAGGACTGTCCCGGCCACGAACAACGCGACCAGCGCGATGATCGCGATCCACTCAGGACCCATGAGAACTCCTCTTCCCATCGCGGCAGTCACCTTTGACCGACGAGGCACGATGGATCAGTGGCCTAGCCAATAGTCCAGTGGCGGTTCTGTCAAGTATTCTCGGCTGGTGACCCCCAAGGCTTCCGCCGAACTGCCGACACCGCTGACCCGCACGCGCCTCTACGAGCAGGTGGCGGAGCAGATCACCGCCTGGATCCGGCAGAACGGGCTCGAAGCCGGGGACCGGCTGCCGCCCGAACGCGAGCTCGCGTCCCGCCTCGGGGTCAGCCGGGCGACCCTCAGCCAGGCGCTCGTCGCGCTGGAGGTGGTCGGCGTCGTCGTCGTGCGGCACGGGGACGGCACCATCCTGACCGGCAAGCACAGCGAGAGCCGGATCGTTGAGGCGATCCGTGCGCACGCCGACCGGATGCCCGAGATCATCGACATCCGGGACGCGCTGGAGACGAAGATCGCCGCCCTGGCCGCAGAGCGCCGCACGGAGGACGACCTGGCGGCGATCGACGCGGCGCTGGACACGATGGAGGAGGCCATCACCCACGGAGACCGGGGCGTGGAGGCCGACGAGCAGTTCCACGGGGCCGTGACCACCGCCGCCCACTCCGACCTCCTGGCCCAGACCATGCGGGAGATCGCCAGCCTGATCCGGGAGAGCAGGCTCGAGTCGCTCTCCCAGCCGGGGCGTCCCCGCAACTCTCTGAACGGGCACCGGGCCATCGCGGACGCCATCCGGGCCCGCGACCCGGAGGCTGCCGCTGCGGCCATGCACGCGCACGTCGAGATGGTGAGCGACGTAGCGCTCCTCCGGGGCCAGGAGCGGTGACCGGCTGGGAACAGCTCGCCGTCCTCGGCGCCGGACTCGGAGCCGGGGTGCTGACCTCGACGGTCGGCGTCGCGTCCCTCCTCAGCTTCCCCGTGCTGCTCGCCGTCGGGCTGCCGCCCGTCGTCGCGAACGCGTCGAACACCGTCGGACTGGTGCCCGCCGGGCTGAGCGGCTCGTTCGGCTACCGGCAGGAGCTGCGCGAGCACCCCCGTGCGACGGCCGTCGTGCTCGCGACCTGTGCGGCGGGGTCGGTCGGTGGGGCGATCCTGCTCCTCGCGCTGCCACCCGGGGTGTTCGAGGCGGTCGTGCCGTGGCTGATCCTGCTCTCCTGCCTGCTCGTCGGCGCGCAGCCGTGGATCAGCGCGTGGCTGCGCCGCACCCGCAACGAGCCCACCCGGCTGCGCCACGAGATGTCCCCGGCCACCGTGGTGCTCGCCGTGCTCACCGGCACCTACGGCGGCTACTTCGGGGCCGGCTCCGGCGTGATGATGGCCGCGGTGCTCGGGCTCGGGACCGATTTCCCGGTGCGGATCGTGAACGCGCTCAAGACCCTCGCCGTGCTGGCCGCCAACGTCGTGGCCACTCTCATCTTCGTGGTGGTCGCCGACCTGGACTGGCTGGCGATCGGGCTGCTCGCGGCCGGGTCCGTGGTGGGCGGGTACGTCGGAGCGCGCCTGGGCCGCAAGATGCCGCCGGCCGTCTTCCGGGTGCTCGTGGTGGTGGCCGGCGTGGGCACCGCGACCTTCATGCTGCTCTGAACCGGCTCTTCTGATCCCGCTCCTCCGATCCCGCTGTTTCAACAGGATCGTGACGCCTGACCGCTCCGCACGCAGCCGTGCCGAACCGCAAGCTGACCCCCTCGTCGCGCGCCGAACCGATACCAGGGTGTCGATCAGCGCCGGTATCGACACACACCTTGCGGCTCGGCGGATCACGCAGCGGGCAAGCTGCGGGCCGGCGCATCCGCTGGTGCACAACTATTGTGCACGATCACTGTGCACAGTTATTGTGCATGCATGCCTGCTGCACACGACGACTTCCGCCTCACTCCCGAGGCCGTCAAGGTTCTCGCTCACCCGTTGCGCTCGCGCCTGCTCGGCACCCTGCGGCGCGGCGGTCCGGCGACGGCGACCACGCTCGCGACGGCGCTGAGCACCAACTCCGGGGCCACCAGCTATCACCTGCGCAAGCTCGAGTCCGTCGGCTTCGTGGCGGACACGGGCGAGGGGACCGGCAAGCAGCGGCTGTGGCGGGCCGCCACGAGCTCGCACAGCTGGGAACGCACCGAGCTGGCGCACGACGAGGACGCCGCCACCGCGCTCGGCTGGCTGGAACGTGACTACCTGCGCCTGTTCAGCACCGACTTCGGCCATTGGCTCGACGTCGCCGACGCGTGGCCGGACGAGTGGCAGGACGCGGCGGGCATGGGCGATTCCTGGGTCACGGTCAACCCGGCGCAGCTCCAGGCGTTGCGCCGGGAGCTGGACGAGGTCCTCGAACGCTACCGGGACGCCGACCCCGCCCCGGACGGGCGCCGCGTGACCTTCTGGACCGCGGCCTTCCCGCTGGAGCCGGACGACATCCCGGACCTGGACACCGACGCCGACACGGACACCGGAACGGACCAGCCGTGATCCCGATGACCCCGGCCCGGGCGCGGCGTGTCTTCCTGCTGCTGACCCTCACCCGGTGGTTCCCCGTCGGACTGATCGTCACCGTGACCACGCTGCTGCCGCTCGAGCGCGGGCTGTCGGTCACCCAGGCGCTGACGGCGCTCTCCGTCACCGGGCTCACCGTGTTCCTCCTGGAGCTGCCCACCAGCGGCCTGGCCGACGCGCTGGGCCGCCGTCCGCTGCTCGTCGTCGCCGCCGTGCTCCAGGTGGCGGCGGCCGTCCTGTTCCTCACGGCGCAGAACTTCTGGGCGTTCGCCCTGGCAGCGACGGTCACCGGCGCCTTCAGAGCGCTCGACTCCGGACCCCTGGAGGCGTGGTTCGTCGACACCGTGCACGCCACCGAGCCCGGTGCCGACGTCGACCGGCCGCTGGCCGCGCACGGCACCGTGCTGGGGGTCTCGATGGCCGCCGGTGCCCTCGTCTCGGGCGGGCTCGTCTGGTGGCACCCGCTCGACGCATGGTCGGCTCTGGCGCTCCCCTACGCGGTGTACGCCGGTCTCGCGATAATCCACCTGGTCGCCGTGGCGGTCCTGGTACGGGAGGCACCCCGTGGCCCGGCACCCGCTGCCGACGTCGCACGGCCGGGCAGCAAGGTGCTCGCGTCGGCGCGCCAGGCACCGGGCATCGTCCGCGACGGTCTGCGGCTCGCGCGCGACAACCGCGTGCTGCGCTGGCTGCTCCTCGTCGAGGTGTTCTGGAGCGTCGGCATGGTGGTGTTCGAGACGTTCCAGCCGATCCGGCTGTCCGAGCTGCTGGGCGGCACCACCGCCGGCGCGGCCGTCGCCGGGCCGGCCGCCGCGGCGGGGTGGGCGGTGTTCGCCGGAGGGGCGGCGCTCACCGGCCTTGCCACGCCTCGCCTCGGCGTCGCCCGGACGGCGATCCTGGCTCGTCTGCTCAACGGGCTCGGGGCGGTGTGGATGGGCCTGGCGCTCGGTCCGGTCGGCCTGGTCGCCGCCTACCTCGTGACCTACAGCCTGCACGGCGCGTGCGGGCCCGCCTATCAGGCGCTGCTGCATCGCGAGGCCGAGTCCCGGAACCGTTCGACGGTCCTGTCGATGGCGTCCATGCTCTCGTTCGCGGCGTTCTCCCTGGCCGCTCCCGCCCTCGGCTGGGCGGCGGACCTGCTGTCCACGCAGGCGGCCATGGTGCTCGCGGGCGCGTTCAGCACTCTCGGCGCTGCCTGCTTCCTGCCCGCGCTGCGCCGGGAGCGGAGACTCGCTGCGGGCGGCCCCCGGGGCCCGGGCCCCGGCCCAGCCGCAGGCCCCGACGCCGATCCCGCAGCCGCCACTCCGGTCACGCCCACCGCCGCCTGACCGGGCCACCGAGCCCGTCCCATACCGGCTACCCGACGTCCCGCCCATGGGGACAACTCCCCTCAATCAGGCTTTTCGATACCGGGCGACGACCTGCATGCTGTCTGGGTGATCCGCTCCCGCGTCCTGGCTGCCGCCTCCCTCGCCGTACTGACCCTGACTCTGTCCGGGTGCGTGCGCATGGGTGTGGAGGTGGACCTGAAGGCCGACGACGCGGCGGCGTCCAGCGTGGTGCTGGCCGTCGAGGACAAGTACCTGGACCAGACCGGGCAGTCGCCCGACAGCGTCATCGACGCCCTGACCCAGGGCCAGGACGACCCCGCGCAGGACGCGGTCCGCACCGAGAACTTCCAGCAGGACGGCTACACCGGAACCCGGTACGTCTACCCCGACGTGGCGATCGGCGACGTCGGTGCCCAGGTGGGCTGGCCGATCGAGGTGGTGCGCAAAGGCCGCGACTACGTGGTGTCCGGCACGCTCGACCTGACGGAGGAGAGCCTCAGGAGCCGAGGCGGCGCCTCCATCGAGAATCTGAGCGTCACCGTCGACCTCACGTTCCCGGGCAAGGTGAAGAGCTCGAACGGCACCGTCGACGGCAACACCGTGCGCTGGGAGCCCACGGTGGGCGAGGCCGTCGAGATCCGGGCACGAGGTGCCGCGACCGGCCCGACCGACCAGCTCGCCGACGAGGCGGCCGGCGCCTCCGAGGTGGTGACCCTGCCCGTCGTGCCCGAGTGGATGGTCCTCGTGCTCGGTCTGAGCGGGCTGGTCATCCTGCTGCTCATCGGCATCATCGTGTGGCAGGCCATGCTGCGGGTACGGGACCGGCGCCCGGAGCCGGTCGGCGCTCCGTTCCCACAGCCGCACGTCCCGCACCAGCAGCAGCTACTCCCCCAGCAGCAGCCGGCGGCCCCCGTGGCGTACCCCTCGTCCCAGCCGTACGGGGCCGGCCCGGCGCAGTACGGCGCGGCTCCCACCCACCCGCAGGAGCAGGCGACGCCGCCGGACCCGAACCGGCCGCCGAGCTTTCCGCCGGGATTCTGACCGGTCACGACCTGGGGCAGACTGGCCCGGTGAACCGTGCCATGGACGACAGCGGGACCGACTGGACCGAGGACGTGCTGGGCGAGGGCTTCGAGGCCCGCACCCTGCGGCTGCCGCAGGGCGCCGAGGCGACCCTCGTCCGCTACGTGCCCGAGGACGGTCCCGGTGTCGGCCGCCCGCCGGTGCTGTACGTGCACGGGTTCACGGACTACTTCTTCCAGCGGCACCTCGCCGAGGCCGTCGCCGGTCGGGGCTACCCGTTCTACGCGATCGACCTGCGCGCGCACGGGCGCTCCATCGACGCGTGGACGGCGGGCGGTGGCGATCCGAACATGGTCAACAGCCTGCGGCTCTACCAGCAGGACCTCGACGCCGCCGGCGACGCCATCACCGAGGACGGCCACGCCGGGCTGGTGCTCATGGGGCACTCGACCGGCGGTCTGATCACCTCGATGTACGCGAACGCGCGGCCGGACCGGGTGACGGCACTGGTGCTGAACAGCCCGTGGTTCGACCTGCGGGGCACGTGGTCCGACCGGACGATCGTCACCCAGGCGGTGTACGTGCTCGGGCGGATAGCGCCGCGCACCGTGCTCACCACGCTCGGCGGGGACTACGGTCGTGCCCTGCACCACGCCACGGGCGGCGAGTGGGAGTACGACCTGCGGTGGAAGCCGTACGCCGGGTTCCCCGTCCGCGCGGGATGGCTGGCGGCGATCCGGCGCGGGCACCGCAGGCTGGCTCGCGGTCTCGCCGTGCAGTGCCCGACGCTCCTGTGCACCAGTGACAGGACAGGGCCCGACGGCGGGGAGGCTGCGGTCATGCTCAGCACCGACGCGATCCTCGACGTCGCGCACATGCACGCCCGCGCCCCGAAGCTGGGCGAGACGGTCGACGTGGCGATCATCGAGGGCGGCGCCCACGACCTGGCGCTGTCCCCGAAGCAGGCCCGCGAGAAGTACCTCACCACGGTTCTGGACTGGCTGGACGCGACGGTCTGAGGTCGTGGTGGGATGACGCCATGCAGCACGATCTCCGTCTCAGCGCGCACGGCGTCCGCCTCGAGCCGCTCTCGCACGCCCACGCTCCTGCGCTGGCCGGCCTGGTCGACGCCCAGCTCTGGGCCGGCATGACCACAGCTCCCCCGAACACCGCCCCGGCGATGGAGACCTACGTGGACGCCGCCCTCGCGGCCCCCGACCACCTCCCGTTCGCCGTGCTCGGCCCCGAGGGCGAGGTCCGCGGCACCACGCGGTTCTACGAGCTCAGCACCAGGCAACGCCGGGTCGAGATCGGCTCGACGTTCTACGGCAGGGCCTGGTGGGGCGGCGCGACCAACCCGGCGGCCAAGCTGATGCTGCTGCGGCACGCCTTCGAGGTGCTCGACCTGCGCAGGGTCGCGCTGCGCTGCGACGCGCGGAACGACCGGTCGCGCGCCGCGATCCTGCGGCTCGGCGCCCAGGAAGAGGGCAGGCTGCGCGCGCACCGCGTGGCGGCGGACGGTTCCGAGGGCGACACCCTGTACTTCTCGATCCTGTCCGACGAGTGGCCCGGCGTCCGCGACCGCCTCGAGGCCCGGCTGACGGCCGGGGCCGCCGTGCCCGAGCCCCGCTAGCTCGCCGCCGGACGTCGGCCGGTCAGCGCAGGTCGCGCAGATATGCCGCGGTACCTCCCGAGGCCGCCGTCCTGCGCTCGTCGAGCGTCGCGATGATGAGCAGCACGACGGCGGCCGGGACGAGGGTGAGGATCCACGGCAGCGGTGAGACGCCGACGCCCAGCTTGGCGAACACGACGACCACCTCGACGGCCAGCGTCCAGACGCCGATCCAGAACGGTGCCGACAGGCGCAGCCGTGACCCGACGAGGACCGCCGCGAGTGCGGCGAGCACCACCCACGACGCACGGATCGTCAACGGGTCGGTGGCGGTGGACAGCACCGAGGGGCCGACGAGGGCCGCGATGCCCCAACCGATGGTGCGCCAGGAACCGCCGTGGCCGAGGGGCCACGTCATGAGCGTGCCCGACGTCTCCTTCGGTGCGCCGGCTGCCACCCAGCGGCGCAGCGCCACCGCACCCGACCAGATCAGGCCGGCGCCGAGCATCACCGAGAACGCCTCGACGCGCAGCTCGCGCGGCGACCAGGCAGCGATCGCGACGGCCGTGGCGCACAGCCAGACCAACCACGGTGGTGCTCCGACTCCCGCGCGTCCCGCCCGCCGCGTGACCAGCACGAGCACGGCGAGCAGCGCCAGCTCCAGGGCCAGCAGCAGCACTATCGAGCCCCACACCGGGCGGGTGTTGGCCACCGCGCCCAGCGTCACGAGCACCAGGCCCGGTGCCATGCCCCAGCGGTCGAGCCACGCTGCCGTCCTGCCGCGCGCCGGCCGGCGGACCAGAGCGGCCGCCGCGACCAGGAGCAGCCCGGCCACGAGCGCCCAGCCCAGTCCAGCGGCGAACACCCAGCCGGCGTCGACCGGTACCCCGAACGGGGCGCCGTCGTACCAGGTCAGCCGGGACAGGCCAGGCTGCTCACCGTCGGACCCCAACCAGCTCACCGGCTCGCGTGCGACATGGAGCGACTCGACCACGCCGCTGAGTGCGGCCAGAGCACCCACCGCGACCAGTCCACGCCGCACGGGACGTGTCCACGAGTCGCGCAGGAACGCGACCCGCCGGCGAACCGCCGGCAGGTCCAGGGCGTACGCCACCGCCAGTGCGATCGCGGCGCCGCCCACCAGGGCGAACGCCCGCCAGTCGGCGGGCTCGGCGCGGGTCAGGTGCACCAGGAGGCTCGGCACGACGGCGAGCCCGGCGCCGACGGCGGCGAGCCGCCACGCATGCGTCGCGGCGGTGACCGGACCGGGGGCGCTCGTGGTCGCCGCGTCCGCGGCGCCGGGCTCGGAGCGGCCCACGCGCCAGGCCACGAGCACGCCGACCGCCACGGCGCCCAGTGCCGGCGGGAGGGTGTAGGCCTCGACCAGCCGCACGTCGCCACCACCCAGTGCCGTCCAGAGCGCGGCGAGTCCGAGCGCACCGGCCAGCGGCCAGACGTGGCGACGCCCGGGTTCGCGCGCGACGAGCACGGTGCCGGCCATGAGCAGCAGCAGCACGGCGACCGCGACGTCCGACCCGGCCGCCGGTCGCGCGTAGGCGAGGACGACAGTGATGGCGCCCGTGAGCAGCGCGGACCGCTCCAGGCTCCGGCGTATCGCCGCGGCGAGCCCGGGACCGCCGTCCGGCACCCGGGTCGAGATCCGGTCCGCGACGCGAGCCGCTCCGCCCGCGACCGCCGACACGAACGCCGCGATGGCCGGCAGGACGTACGGGGACCCCGAGACCTCCAGGATCATCGCTCCCGCGCTGGTGACCATGACGGACGCCGTGGGAAGCAGCAGGAAGGCGGCTCCGGCACGGACGACGCGGGCCAGGCCCACCCGGGCGGTGAGCAGGAGCACGAGCTCGAGCGCCAGCATGGCCGCGGCGGCACCCGCCGACCACCAGGTGCGTTCGAGCACCACGGTGACCACGCCCGCCGCGAACGGCCCGGCGGTGACACCGAGCACCACGTACCACTCGTTCCGCGAGGTGCGTGCCCCGAGGGTGACCGCGATGGTCACCAGCGAGGCGACGGCCGAGACCGTGCAGATCGCCGCGACGGTGGACAGATCGAGCCAGCTGAGGACCACCCCGAGCACGGCCAGGGGGTAGGCGTACCCGGCCCCGACCAGCCACGGGTGCGCCGTCGGCCGCAGCACGCCGCGCAGCGACAGCAGCAGCGCGCAGACGGCGAGGGCGCCGCCCGCCGCCGTGGGCCGCGACACCCACGAGAAGGCGAGCAGCATCCCGGTCGCGGTGAACGCCCCGGCCAGGGCCGTGGCGCGCGCGAGACGCAGGTCGGCGCCCGTGGTGCCGGTCCCGCCGATCACGCGCAGCCGCCCCGACGCGCGGACCAGTGCCCTGACCGCGCCCTGCACGGTCGCGACGGCCGGGCGCAGCACGCGCCAGGCCGCAGACCGGTCGGCCGTCGCCGCAACGAGGGTGGACGCGAGCAGCGCCACGGCGGTGAGGGACACCGCCGCGAGGAGGCGCGGGTCGAGGGCCAGCCCGACGGCGGCCACCAGCGCGGCCACGGGGGCGACGACGGCCTCGGCCCGCCGCCGGCGCGGGGCGAGCCGTGCCGCCAGCAGCGTGACGACGACGAGGGCCACGGTCCCCAGGTGCGCCCACGGGAGGTCCGGGCTGAAAAGGGTCCCTGCGCCCCGGACCACCTCGCCGGCCCCCGCCGTGGGAACCAGCGCACCGGTGGGCACCGTCCACGCGGCATCCCGCGCCGACCAGGCGGCCGCCCAGGCGTCCGCCACCCGCGCCAGGACCAGCATGATCGCCGGGACCGCGGAGGCCGCCACGACGATCCAGCCGCTCAGCAGCAGGTCGTCCCGGGTGGTCGGGGCCAGGGCCCCGCGGACGGAGCCGACGCCCGCCGCGCGCAGCAGGCGCGGAGCGGTCAGGAGCGCGAGCACCGCCCACACGCATGCCGCGCCGAAGGGGACCCAGCCCGCTCCGGCCCCTTGACCGACCCAACCCAGCAGCCCGCCTGCCGCGACGGCGAGCACACCGCCGAAGACCGTCCAGTGCCGGTGGTGGGTGGCGCGCCGCAGGAGCGCGACGGTCACCGCCGTGAGTGCGAGGAGCAGGGCGGTGCCGCCGAGGCCCGGCAGCGCCTCAGGCTGGCGGACGACGAACGACAGGAGCACGGCAAGCGGTACCGCCACGAGCGCGCCGACGTCGAGCACCGCGATCTCGGCCCGCAGCCGGGACCTGATCCGTGGTCCGGAGACGAGGCGGGCGGCACGCCCGAGCAGGGTGGCGAGCGCCGCGGCCAGGAGGGCCACCGCGGGCAGCCACGAGCCGTCGGGCGGGTCGCCGGCGCCGAGGAGCAGCAGCGGGACGGCCGGGACCGCGAGGACCGCTGCGGACATCCATGCCCGAACCCGCAGGACGTGGCCGAGCACCGCCCCGGTGACGACCACGGCGGACCACAGCGCGGCGGTGGTCCCCAGCGGGGTCAGGGGTGCGACCGGCACCGTGAGGACAGCCAGGGCCGAGACCCCCAGGGCGGCGGGCAGCCCGGCCGCGCGCACCACCCGCAGCACCCGCGCCTCGACGGTGAACAGCGACCCGGGCGGGGCGTCGAGACGCCGGAGGAGTGCCGGGAGCAGTCGTATCGCCGCCCACGCCACGACCGCGACCAGCACCATCGCCAGCACCCACCGCCACGCCGACCACGCGGAGGCGGGCAGGCCCAGCAGCACCAGCACCGGCACCGCCGGTGCGGCGAGCACCGCGGCCGACAGCCAGGACCGCACACGGAGCCGGTAGCCGAGTGTCACGGCGAGGACCACCACCGCGGACCACAGCACCGTCGCCGCGCCCAGCCGCGTCAGGGGCGGAACGGCCTCCGCGGTGAAGGATGCCGCCAGCGCGAGCGGGAAGGCTGCCGCGCGCACCATCCGCAACGTGGTCGCCTCGATGCCGAACTCCGTGCCGTGCCGCTCCGCGAGCTTCGGCAGCGACCGCCCCGCCGCCCAGCTGACGAGCCCCACCAGCATCAGGGCGAGCACCCACCACCACGCCGACCAGACAGCAGCAGGCAGAGCCAGTGCGACCACCACGGGCACCACCGGCGCGGCGACAAGAGCGGTCGTCGTCCAGGAGCGGACGCGCAGCCGGTACCCGAGCAGCGCGGAGAGGACGACCACCCCGGACCACAGGACCGCTGTCGCACCGGGCCCCGTCAGCGGTGGCACCGCCTCGGCCCCGCGCGAGGTGATCAGGGCGAGCGGTAGTCCTGCGGCGCGGAGCAAGCGCAGGACACTCTCCTCGAGGTCGAACGTGACGTCGGCACCGAGCCGCCGCACGAGCACCGGGAGCTGCCGCATCGCCGCCCAGGCGACCACCGCGACGAGGACGAACGCGAGCACCCACCACCGCGCGGACCCGGCGGCCCCCGGGAGGGCGAGCCCGACCAGGACCGGCACCACCGGCGCCGACACCAGCCCCACCGAAGCCCACGAGCGCACCCGCAGCCAGGATCCGAACACCACGGAGAACGCCACCACGCCGGACCACAGGATCGCCGCCGCGCCCGGCACGGCAGAGGGCCACACGGCCTCGGCGCCGAGCGCAGCCAGCAGGGCGAACGGCGGCCCCGCGGCTCGCACCACCCGCAGCACCCGCGTCTCGGCGACGAACCGGGTGCCGGAGCGCTCGCCGACCAGCTGCGCCACCCGCATCGCCGCCCATGCCACGACGCCGACCAGCAGCAGCGCGGGCACCCACCACCACATCGACCACGTCGAGGCAGGCAGGCCGATGGCCACCAGCGCCGGCACCACGGGTGCCGACACCAGCCCCGCCGACACCCACGAGCGCACCCGCAGCCATGCTCCGAGCGCGACGAACCCGGGTGCCAGGACGGCGAGCACCGCTGCCCGAGCCAGCGCCGGGTCGAGCCCGCCGAGCAGGCCGGCCTGCATGCCGAGCTCGACGTCCACCCACGCCAGCACCACCGCGAGCGCCGCGACGGCCTCGCTCGTCGTGCGCAGCCCGGCTCGGCGCAGCAGGGCCCCGACCGTCACCGCCGTGGCCGTGACGATCCCCGTGACGACCGCACGCAGCAGCAGGTTGTCGCCGAACGTGAAGAAGACGAACACCACCGCCGACACGGCGAGCAGCGCCGCTCCGGCGCCCGCGAGGATCGGCTGCAGCGAGATGCCCGGCCCGGACGGGCGCGACGACGGTGCGGCGTCCTGGTCGGCCGCGCCAGCCGGGCCGGCGGGCTGCGGCGGGCCGGCCACGGTCGGTCGTGCCGATTCCGCTCGACGCACCGCTGGTGCGGGCGAGGTGGGTACGGGTAGCGGCACGGCGGGCGCCGGCGGACGGTGCGCGGGCGGCACGAGCACTGGTGCCGGTACCGAAGGCGCGGACGGCGACGGTGCGGACGGCGACGCGAGCGCCGGCGCGGTCACGGCACCGTCCCCGCGGGCCGGACGGCCCAGGCCGTCGGCCGTTCGCGCGTCCGGGTCGACCTCACCGCCGGTCGCGACGACCTGCGCCCGCCGCATCGCGTCGAGCGCCGCCTCTCGGTCCCGGAGCGTGTCCGCCGCGGCGACGGACAACCGCCATACCTCTTGCGCGTGTCGTCCGGAGACATCGAGCCCGCAGGCATCGCAGACGACGGACGTGAGGTGTTCCCCGCAGGCAGGACACCTCGTGGTGTCGGTGAGGCGGGCGACGACGTCGCCGGCCCAGGTCGGAGGCATGCCCGCCATCCTGGCGGAGTCGACAGCGAGCGCGCTATCTATCCACAGGGTGAGTCCGAGGGGCGGGCGAGCGCCCGCGCCCGGGCATCCACCGCCGTGTCCGAAACCCGCTAGCCGTCGGCTCCTGACAGGGCGCAGGATGGTGGACATGACCGACGTCGAGCTCCGCGGCCCCGCGTTCACCGAGCGCTACCGCGCCATCGCCGCGCGCGACTCCCGCTTCGACGGGCAGTTCTACACGGCGGTCAGGACCACCGGTATCTACTGCCGGCCGTCCTGCCCTGCCCGCACGCCGAAGGCGGAGAACGTCGCGTTCTACCTGACGTCGGCCGCCGCGCACGAGGCAGGCTTCCGAGCGTGCAAGCGTTGCCTGCCCGAGGCGGCCCCCGGCACGCCCGCGTGGGACCTGCGACGGGACCTCACGGGCCGCGCCATGCGCCTCGTGGCCGACGGCGTGGTGGACCGCGAGGGCGTCTCCGGGCTGGCGACGCGACTGGGGTACTCCGAACGGCAGCTGCACCGCCTCCTGGTCACGGATCTCGGCGCGGGGCCGCTGGCGCTGGCCCGGGCGCAGCGCGCACAGACGGCCCGTGCGCTCCTGGTCGGCACCTCCCTCCGGCTGGCCGACGTCGCCTTCGCCGCCGGGTTCGGCTCCATCCGGCAGTTCAACGACACGGTGGCCGAGGTGTTCGGCGCGACGCCGTCGGAGCTGCGGGCGCGGGCCCGGCGGTCCGGGCGCACGGTCAAGGACCCGGCCCGCGAGACCGGCGCCACGGCCGGCGAGCCCGTGCGGATCTCGCTCGCCCTGCCCGTCCGGGAGCCGTTCGACGCGCGGGGCGTGCTGGAGTTCCTCGCCGTCCGTTCGGTCGAGGGCGTGGAGTCGGCGGACCTGAGCGTCCTCCGGTACGCCCGGACCGTCGCCCTGCCCCACGGCCCCGGCGCGTTCGAGGTGCGTGTGCCGCGTCCGGGCAGCGGCCGGGTCGACCTGGACCTCGAGCTCACCGACCTGGCGGACGCGCCGGTCGCCGTCGCGCGGGTCCGGCGTCTGCTGGACCTCGACGCCGACCCCGTCGCCGTCGACTCGGCGCTTGCCGCCGAGCCGGTGCTCGCACCGTCCGTCGCCGCGGTCCCGGGCATCCGTGTACCGGGCACGCTGGACCCGGCGGAGCTGCTGGTCCGCGCGATCGTGGGTCAGCAGATCAGCGTCGCCGCGGCACGCACCCACCTGTCCCGCCTCGCGACGGGCGTCGGCACCCCGTACGCCTCCGCGTTCGAGGGCCTCGCACGTCTGTTCCCCAGCTCCGCCCAGGTGGCCGACGGCGCACCGGCGCACCTCCGCCTGCCCGCCCGGACCCTGGCGACGGTGGTCGCTGCCGGCCGTGACCTCGCGGACGGGACCCTCATCCTCAGCGTCGGTGACGAACCCGACGACCTACGCCGGCGCCTGGTGTCCCGACCCGGCATCGGCCCCTGGACCGCCGGCTACGTGGCGCTCCGGGTGCTCGGCGACCCGGACGTCCTCATGGACGGCGACGTCGCCCTGCTCGCCGGTGCGCGCAACCTCGGCCTGGTCTCTCCGGAAGACCCGCGGCCCCACCAGTTCAAGGAGCTCGCCCGACGCGGCGCGGTCTGGGCGCCCTGGCGCTCGTACGCCGCCATGCACCTCTGGCGCTCCGCCTGACACGTCAGGCCGGTGGGTCACCCGAGTGACCCGTGCGTCCGACAACCTGTCCCACGAGAGGAACACCATGCACGCGACCACGCTGACCACCCCGGACGGCCCCTTCAGCATCCTCGTCGACGAGGTGCCCGACGCATCGGGCACCGCCGTCGCTCCGGCGCAGCAGGCGGTGCTGGCCGCCGGCTGGACCGCCGACCTCGACGCGCTGCTCGCCCTCGTCCATCCGACCCTCCGGCCGGGTACGGCTCCGGGCCGGCTCGCCGCGACGTCGCCGTCGGGCGGTGTGCTCGCCGAGGCAGCGGACGCCGTCCGCGCCTTCTACGACGGCGACCACGGGGCGCCCGGGCGGGTGCCGGTACGGCAGGTGAGCGGTCCCTTCCGGACCCACGCCTGGGACGTGCTGCGCGAGGTGAAGGCCGGCGAGCGCATCACGTACAGCGAGTACGCGGTGCGGTCCGGCCGGCCCGCGGCGGTGCGTGCGGCTGCCGGGGCGTGCGCGATGAACGCGGCGGCGCTGTTCGTGCCGTGCCACCGCATCCTGCGCACCGACGGCACGCTGGGCGGGTTCCGCTACGGGCTGCCGATCAAGCAGAGCCTGCTGGCCCGCGAAACGACCCCGCCGAGGTAGTCGCCAGCTGACTACCTCGGCGGGGTGAGGGTCAGCCCTTGACGGAGCCCGCCAACAGGCCACGCACGAAGTAGCGCTGCAGGCTCAGGAACACGATCAGCGGCACAATGATCGAGATGAACGCCCCGGCGGACAGCACGTGCCAGTCGCCACCTCGGGAACCAGCCAGCTCGGCGATCCGCACCGTCAGTGGGAAGGTCTGGGGACCGCCCATGACCAGCGCCACCAGCAGGTCGTTCCACACCCAGAGGAACTGGAAGATCGCGAACGCGGCGATGGCCGGTGTGAGCAGCGGCAGGATGACCCGGAAGAAGATCTTCACGTGCCCCGCTCCGTCCACCCGGGCCGCCTCGACGAGCGAGGAGGGGATGTCCCGCATGAAGTTGTGCAGCAGGAAGATGGCCAACGGCAGGGCGAACATCGAGTGCGACAGCCAGATAGGCCAGAACGTGCCGTTGATCCCGGTGCCCACGTACGCCCGCAGCAGCGGGATGAGGGTGATCTGGATGGGCACGATCTGCAGCGCGAACACCGCCACGAACAGGATGTCGCGCCCCTTGAAGTCGATCCACGCGAACGCGTAGGCCGCGAGCAGCGCGACGGTGATCGGGATGAACACCGCGGGCAACGTGATCACGAACGAGTTCACGAAGAAGTCGATCAGGCTGGTCGAGCTGTCGAACAGCGCGATCTCGTAGTTGCGGAACGAGAACACGCCCTCTCCCGCGAACGCGTCTGCGAAGACCGTCCACCAGCCGCTGCGCCGGATGTCGATCTCGGGCCGGAACGACGTGATCAGCAGCCCGAAGGTCGGCACCGTCCACACGAGCGCGATCACGACGGCGATCATGCTCGCCCACGGTGAGGTGAGCTTCTTCTTCGCCGTGCGCGCTCGCTGCTGGAGGTTCGACGGCGGCGGAACCGCCTTGGGCGCCACGGCCGGCTGGGTGGTACTCATCGGACCTCCTCGGCCAGTCGCATCTGGCGCACGTTGTAGATGATGACCGGGATCACGATGACGAACAGCAGCACCGCGAGCGCGGCACCCAGGCCCGCGTTGTTCTGCCGGAAGCTCTGCTCGTAGAACTCGTTCGCCACGACCGAGGTGCCGTAGCGGCCGGCGGTCATGGTGCGGACGATGTCGAAGACCTTGAGGGTCGTCATCGCGATGGTCGTCAGCACCACGACGAGCGCCGGTCGGATGCTCGGGATCGTGATGCGCCAGAACATGCCGAGGCCGGACAAGCCGTCCAGGCGGGCAGCCTCCACGATGTCCGTCGGGATGGCCCGGATCGACGCCGAGAGCAAGGTCATGGCGAAACCGGTCTGGATCCAGATGAGCACGACCATGAGCAGGAAGGTGTTGAGCGGCCGCTCCAGCAGGAACTGCACCGGCGAGCCGCCCAGCCAGACGATGATCTGGTTCAGTAGGCCGGTCTGCTCGACGCTCTCGGGCTTGAACTCGTAGACGAACCGCCAGATGATGCTGGCGCCGACCATGGAGATGGCCATCGGCAGGAACACGAGGGCCTTCGCGAACTTCTCGAACCGGCTGTGGTCCACCACCACGGCGTAGACCAGGCCGATGAACGTGGCGAGGGCCGGCGCCACCAGCACCCACAGGGCCGTGTTCCCCAGTACGAGCAGGAACGCGGGCTCGGAGAACGCCCTGGCGTAGTTGTCCAGCCCGATGAACTCGGAACCGTTGCGGTTCTGGAACGAGTTCACGATGGTCCCGCCGGCCGGGTAGAACAAGCCGGCTGCAAGGAGCACGAGCGCGGGCCCCACGAATCCCCCCGCCACGAACCACTTCGACGGGTTCCGTCGCCGGTCCACCACCACGAGGATCAGGGCCATCACCGCGACGAACAGCGCGATCGCGATGATCATCAGCAAGAACTTGTGCACCGGGTCGTCCCCGGCACTCAGAAGCCAGTCCATGGATCCTCCAGATCCTGGTTGTCGGGTCCGGTCGTCGTCGCCCGGGCCGAATTCTGGGTCCTCAGGCCCGCAGAGGCGCGGGACAGGATGTCCCGCGCCTCCGCGCGTCACTCAGGACCGATTGCTGCTGATCAGTTCTTCGGCCAGGAATTCTCGATGTCGTCGGTGACCTCCTGGCTGCTGGCGTCCGACGCGAACCACTCGGTGATACCGGCCCAGAAGGAGCCGGTGCCGACCTCGGACGGCATCAGGTCGGACGCGTCGAAGCGGGCGACCGTGGCGGGGTCCGCCAGGATCTCGGCCGACAGCCGGTCGAAGTCCGTCGCCAGCAGCTCCGCGTCCAGCCCGGAGTTGGCGCTCACCCAGCCACCGGCCGGCGTCGCCGCCGCCTTGGCGTTGGCCCAGTCGGGGCTCGACAGGTAGGTCTGGAAGGCCTGCACCTCGGGGCGGTCCGTGAAGGCACCGATGAACTCACCGGCCACCAGGGTCGGCCGCTCGTCGGTCGTCTCGGCCGGCAGGTAGAAGGCGTAGACGTCGCCGTCCGGCGCCACGTTGGTGCCCTCGGGCCACTGCGTCTGGTAGAAGTTCGCCGCGCGGTGCATCCAGCAGTTGCCGTCGAGGATCGGGTACCCGGCGTCCGTCCACGGGGTGGTCGCGATCGAGTCGACGTCGCCCAGACCACCGTTCACGTGGTCCGGGTTCTTGAGGATCTCGCCCGCGGCGTCCCATGCCTCGACGATCTGCGGGTCGTTGAACGGGATCTCGTGGGTGTACCACTGGTCATAGACCTCGGGCCCGGCGGTGCGAAGCACCACGTCCTCGATCCAGTCGGTGCCCGGCCAGCCGGTGGCGTCACCGGACTCGACACCCGCGCACCAGGGGCGCGTCGCGCCCTCGTTGTCCGCGGCGATCTCCTCGGTGAGCGTCATCATGTCGTCCCAGGTCTCCGGGACCTCGTAGCCGGCCTCCTCGAACATCGTGGGGGAGTACCAGACGTACGACTTCACGTTCGAGCCCAGCGGGGCGGCGTAGAACGTGCCGTCGACGGTGCCGTACTCCTTCCAGTCCTCGGACCAGTACTCGTCGACATTGGCCTCGACCTGCTCGGGGGCAGGAAGGACGGCGTCGTACTGCGTCACCAGGGTGTTCAGCAGACCCGGCTGCGGCAGGATCGCGATGTCCGGCGGGTTGCCGGCCTGGACGCGCACCGGAAGCTGAGCCTCCATCTCACGTGAGGCCTCGTACTCGACGGTGACGCCTGTGCAGTCCTCGAACGGCTTGTAGGAGTCCTGCTGCGTCTCCGCCTCGGGCTCGACGATCGTGGTGTAGACGGAGACCGTCGTTCCGTCGAGGTCGCCGAACTCCTCGAAGACGCTGCAGTCGAGCTCGGGCGCGGCCGCGTTGCCGCCGTCGCCCCCGTCGCCTGCACCGTCATCGGTGTCGGCACAGGCCGACAGGACCAAGGCCAGGCTCGCGCCGGTCGCCGCCAGGGCGACCGCTCGACGTCTGGAAGCTGTCCGGATAGTCATCTCGTACTCCTCCACTGCTTCGTGGGCTCAGAACCCTCTGACGTGCGGGTACGGCCCGGCGGACCGCCAGGTTGCCCTTCCTCAACGCAACCGTGGTTCACCGTCCAATGCAAGCCCATACAGCAGCACCTTGCATTACGAAACCGTTGCAATCGCCCGAGTTGCCGACGTCGGGTGAAACCCGGGAGCATGCCCGCCGAGCACGTCGGCTCGCGGGTCGCCGGCGCGACGTAGGCTTGTGCCGCCAGTTCCCTGGTGCCCCTACGGAAGGACGGACATGATCGAGCTGAGGACGCCGCGCGAGATCGAGGAGATGCGCCCGGCAGGACGCTTCGTCGCCGACGTGCTGCTCGCGGTCCGCGCTGCCGCCGAGGTGGGGGTGAACCTGCTCGAGCTCGACGAGGTCGCGCACAAGATGATCCGCGACCGCGGCGCGGAGTCGTGCTACATCGACTACCACCCGTCCTTCGGCGCCATGCCCTTCGGCAAGACCCTCTGCACCTCGGTGAACGACGGCGTGCTGCACGGCCTGCCGCACGACTACACGCTGCAGGACGGCGACCTGCTGTCGATCGACTTCGCCGCGTCCGTGAACGGCTGGGTCTCCGACTCGGCGATGTCGTTCGTGGTCGGCACACCCGACCCGAGCCGCGCCGAGGCGGACGCGAAGCTGATCCGCACGACCGAGGTCGCGCTCGACGCCGGCATCGCCGCCGCGCAGCCGGGCAAGAAGGTCGGCGACATCTCCGCGGCGATCGCGGAGGTCGCGCACGCCGCCGGCTACTCGATCAACACCGACTTCGGCGGCCACGGTGTGGGGCGCACCATGCACGGCGACCCGCACGTGCCGAACAACGGGCGGGCCGGCCGCGGCTTCCCGCTCAAGCCGGGCCTCGTCATCGCCGTCGAGCCGTGGTTCCTCGAGACCACCGACGAGATCTACACCGACGCCGACGGGTGGACGCTCCGCTCCGCGGACGGGTCCCGGGGCGCGCACTCGGAGCACACGATCGCGATCACGGAGGACGGCCCGCTGGTCCTGACGGCGCGCGACTGACCCGTGCCGGGGTAGAACCCTGGCGTGACAGAACCCCAGCGGGCGCCAGTACCCGCTGGGGTTCTACCTCGGCACTTCAGATCAGGGTCTTGAGCGCCTGGATCACGCCGTGCTGGGAGATGTCGCCGACCGTCTCGTGGGCGATCGCCTTCACCGCCTCCGGGGCGTGCCCCATCGCGACCGCCCGAGCGGCCCAGCTCAGCATCTCGATGTCGTTCAGGCCGTCACCGACGGCGAACGTGTTGAGCTGCGGGACGCCGAGCGTGGCACGGATGGTCTCCAGCGACGTCGCCTTGCTCAGGTGCCGCGGTGTCACGTCGATCCAGTCCGGACCGGCCTGTGTGGCGGTGACGCCGTGCCGGCGGAGCGGCTCGAGCAGGTCCAGCACGTCCGGGCCGCGCAGGATGGCGCGCGACGCGGGCAGCACGCCCAGCCCGCCGACCGGCACCACCCGCTGCGCGCCGTTGACCTCGTGGGGAGCGAACGTCCGGTTCACGCGGTAGCCGACGCCGATCTCCTCGACGCCGATCTGCACGTCGGGGAACCGGCTCAGCGCCATCTGGGCGACCGGGCCGACGTCGAACGTCAGCACGTCCTCGAGCATGTAGCCGTTGGCGCAGGTGTCGCACAGCCGCGCCGTCACCGCTCCGTTGGAGGCGACCACCCAGCCGTCGGTGATCCCCAGCTCCTTGGCCACGGGCAGGATTCCCGTCAACGACCGACCCGACGCCAGGACCACGTGATGCTTCCGGCTGCGCACGAGCTGCACGGCCAGAACCGTCGGCTCGGGCACTCGCTGCCCGGTCACCAACAGGGTCCCGTCGATGTCGAGAGCGACCAGGTGAGGCGCATCGTTGCGCACACGCATGGACACCGGTTGGTCGTCCAGGATCATCACGTACCCCCATGGCACCGTGAGCGCCGTCACCCTTCGACGGATCGCGCCCAAATGTACAGGCATTCGGCTAGTGATCCATACCTTTGCACGGATATCTTTCACCCACGGCGTCAGCCGTTGGCTATTTTTACCCTCAAAGCAGAGATCTGAGCACTTCTACAACGCCATCGTCCTCGATAGAGCCGGTCACTTCATCCGCAGCAGCCTGAACAGTGTCCGACGCATGGCCCATGGCCACACCTCGGCGGGCCCAGCGGAGCATGTCGATGTCGTTGCTGCCGTCGCCCACGGCGACGGTGTTCTCGGCGGCCACGCCGAGCTCCTTGCGTACCTCCTCCAGCGCGGACGCCTTGGTCACGCCCTGGGGGGCGATGTCCATCCACGCGGACCAGCCGACGGCATAGGTCACGTCGTCGAACCCGAGGCGCGCGGCGATCTCGTGGAACTCCTCGCTGGTCTCGCCAGGACTGCGCACCACCACGCGGGTGACGTGCCCCGCCCAGAGGTCCTCGAAGTCGACCACGCGATGCTCACCGTTCAGCTCCCCGTCCGGGAAGAGCTCGGTCATCCGGAAGCCGACACCGACGTCCTCGACCGCGTAGCGCGCGTGCGGGAGCTCCTCCTTGAGCATGCGGAGCACCGGCTGCGGGTCGAACATCTCGACACGCTCCAGGGTGTATCCCATGTCGGCGGACGCGTCGAGGCGCGCGGTGACCGCGCCGTTCGACGCGACGATCCAGGAGTCCTCGATCTTGAGCTCCGCCGCGATGGGCGTCATGGCGATCAGCGACCGCCCCGAGGCCAGCACGACGTGGTGCCCGGCCGCTCGGACGGCGGCTACGGCGTCCCGCGCGGCATCGGAGAGCACTTCGTCATAGGTGACGAGCGTGCCGTCGATGTCGAGGGCTACGAGGAGCTTTCGGTCGATGTCGCTGGGCACGATCGCAGCCTACCGACACGAACATGAACGCCAACCGACCAGGGCCCCGAGATCGGCGAAATGTCAGATGATCGCCATGGTTGTGAGCGTGACCGTTGCGCCTACGCGTCCGCGACAGGCGCAACGGTCGTGCTCACGGCCCAAGGGGCTACTTGGTGGGTTCCAGGAGCTCCAGGCCGCCCAGGTACGGGCGCAGGGCCTCCGGGACGTACACCGAGCCGTCGGCCTGCTGGTGGTTCTCCAGGAGGGCGACGATCCAGCGCGTCGTACCGAGCGTGCCGTTCAGCGTGGCGACGGTCCGGGTGGAGCCGTCCTCGGTCCGCTCGCGGATGCCCAGGCGGCGGGCCTGGAACGTCGTGCAGTTCGACGTCGAGGTGAGCTCCAGCCAGCGCTCCTGCGTGGGCAGCCACGCCTCGCAGTCGAACTTGCGGGCCGCCGACGAGCCGAGGTCGCCCGCTGCCGTGTCGATGACGCGGTAGGGCAGCTCGACCTTGGCCATCATGGCCTCCTCCCAGCCCAGCAGGCGCTGGTGCTCCGCCTCCGCGTCCTCCGGGGCGCAGTAGCTGAACATCTCCACCTTGTGGAACTGGTGCACGCGGATGATCCCGCGCGTGTCGCGGCCCGCCGAGCCGGCCTCGCGCCGGTAGCAGGCGCTCCAGCCGGCGTAGCGCATCGGCCCGTCCGACAGGTCGACGATCTCGTCGCTGTGATACCCGGCGAGGGCCACCTCGGAGGTGCCGACCAGGTACAGGTCGTCCTTCTCCAGGCGGTAGACCTCGTCGGCGTGCGCACCGAGGAAGCCGGTGCCCTGCATGGTCTCGGGCTTGACGAGGGTCGGCGTGATCATGGGCGTGAAGCCCTCCTGCACGGCCAGGTCCATCGCCATGTTCAGCAGCGCGAGCTCCAGGCGCGCACCGATCCCGGTGAGGAAGTAGAACCGCGCACCGGACACCTTGGCGCCCCGCTTGGTGTCGATGGCGCGCAGTCCCTCGCCCAGCTCCAGGTGGTCCTTCGGCTCGAAGCCCTCGGCCGCGAAGTCACGACGCTCGCCCACCTGCCGGAGCTCGACGAAGTCCTCCTCGCCGCCTGCCGGCGCGCCCTCGATCACGTTGGCGATGGAGTACAGCACGCGGTCGAGCTCCTGCTCGGCCTCGGTCGCCGTGGCCTGGTGGCTCTTGACGTCCTGGGCGAGCTGCTTGGTGCGTGCCAACAGCGCCTGCTTCTCGTCGCCCTGCGCCGTGGCCACCTGCTTGCCCAGGGACTTCTGCTCCGCGCGCAGGCTCTCGAACTCGGACAGGGACGAGCGGCGGCGCGCGTCGGCGTCGAGCGCCACGTCCACGAGGTCGGGGTCGTCGCCGCGAGCCACCTGGCTCGCTCGGACGACGTCGGGGTTGTCGCGCAGAAGTCGGAGATCGATCACGACCCGAGCCTATCGGGGCTGTCCCGTCGATTTCGTCCGCAGCGCGACCAGCGTGAGCAGCGGCACCGCAGGGATGAGCGCGATCATCGCGATCCGCAGGCCGAAGTCGTTGACCAGAGAGCCCAGCACGGCCATCGCCCACATCGCCACGAGCGCAGGCCGGAAGAACTCCCAGCGCTCCTGTGCGCGCACGAACCAGCCGGGGGTCAGTCGCTGCCGCCACGCCGCCGGGCCGTACAGCACCAGCCCGACCAGCACGAGCACGAGCACCGTGACCCAGACGGTAGGCCCACCGGTGATCGAGTTCAGCGCGTACAGAGCCTTGCGCAGCACGGTCGACACGGCCTCGCCGTCGATCACCTGGCCCACGAACCGGCCGAGGTGCGAGCGGGCCTCGGGTGGCCGCAACCAGTCCAGGACCCCGACGAGCGCGACCACACCGACGCCGGCGGCCCCTACCCAGAGGAACCGCCAGAGGGTGAGCCGTAGCCCGGAAGCGGCCATGCCGACCACCACGAACGCCGGGACCAGCACCAGCCCGCCGCCGAGATCCGCGCCGAGGGTCGGCCAGACGACGATCGCCATCGCGATCACCCCCACCGCGGTCACCGCGAGCGCGGCCAGCACCCGGCGTCCCCGGGTCACGAGCAGCTGGGCGAGCGCCGCCGCCAGGACGATCGCCGCCACCGCGTACACGGAGAACGTGGGGTTGCCGAAGCCGTAGAACCTGGCGCCGTAGGTCGGGGCCGAGCCGAGCGGCGCCGCCCGGTTCAGGGGCGTGCCGAACAGCGCGTCCACCGTGAGCGCGACGAACGTGATGCCGGCGACCACGGCCGGGGCGGCCCACAGCGGTCGTCGCGGGGCGAGCAGGCTGAGCCCGGCCACGGCCGCCGTCACGAGCGCCGTGGCGCCCACGATCGCGAGCCCCGGCAGGTCGAACCGCCACCAGCCCGTCAGCGAGGCCAGGAACCCGCCGGCCGGGAGCGCGGCGAGCGCGGTGGCGGCGACCTCGGCGGCGCGCCGCCACGTGCCGGGGACGTCACCGAGCCCGCGTGCCCGGCGCCGGCGCGGCACCCACCAGCACATCGCGGCCAGTGCGAGACCCAACCAGAACGGCACGTCCACGAGCCAGATGTAGGCGTCGCGGCGCACGTGGTCACGGGCCGTCATGTCGGCGAGCTCGTCCGCGGTGAGCCAGGCGGAGGCGGGCCGCTCACCGCCACGCAGCAGCGGCGTCGGGTCGACGTCGGCGGGCAGGTCCACGCCGACGGCGTCGAGCACCGCGGCCGGAACGTCCATCAGCCGCACCACGCCTTCCGTGCGGGTGGCGGTGCTGGCCAGGTAGCGGGGAAGTCCCTCGTTCGCCGCGGACGGCCGCGTCATCGCCAGCCCGAGCTCGAGCGCGTGCTCCGGCACGGTCGCGACATCGATCACCAGCACCGTCGTGTCCGCCGGCGCGGCATCGAGCACGCGCCAGACCGCGAGGTCCACGTCGGAGACCAGGTCGGCGCGGAGGGCCGCCACCTGCTCCCTGCCGTCCGGCTCCTTCTCCAGCTCCGCACGCTGTGTGACGTCGAGGAGCGCCGACCCGGCGTCCACGAAGGTGACCGGGCACTCCCACGCGCCCGACCCCTCGGCCACCGCCGTGTCGAAGTCGAAGTACCGGCCCACGCTGCCGTCCCGGTCGGCGAGCGCCACCGCAGCGCCCGGCCCGACCGCCGTCGTGCACTCGTCCGCCAGGGCCTCGCCGAGCGTGCCCGGGTGGGCGGCGTAGCCCGATCCGCGCTGCAGCTCCAGGAAGCGGTCCCACTGGTCGACGACGGCGGGGCTGTCGCCCCGCGCCGGCGTCACGGAGACGTCGTCGCAGATCCAGTGGTTGTCGGCGTCGCGCTCGTCGGCGATCTCGGCGAGCCGGCCCGCCGACAGGCTGAGCCAGCCGCTGTCCGGGCAGCGCGCCGCACGCCCGTTGGGCAGGGTGAGGCCCGCGGCGTCCGCACCTCCGGCCAGGAGGCCGTACAGGGTGGGTGCGGGCGCCTTGCCGGTGTCCAGGGACGGCTGGACGTCGGTCCAGCGCAGCCCCTGGGTGCCGACGACGATGACGCTGCCGCCCGGCGGCACGACCGGTGCCGCGGTGCTGAGCGAGCCGGACTCCTCGCCCGCCGAGTCGGCCCCGGGCACCGGCAAGACCGCCGCAGCGAACAGCAGGCTGAGCAGCAGGGCGCCGGACAGGCCGAGCACGGCGGACGGTACGCGGCGCACCGGCTCGGTCTGTCTGCCGGAGGGCAGCCAGCCGCGCGCGTCGAGGAACCGGGTGAGCAGGTCGGACCGGACCGCGAGCAGCGCGACCAGCC
Organism: Promicromonospora iranensis; assembly: GCF_028994805.1. Classification (GTDB taxonomy): domain Bacteria; phylum Actinomycetota; class Actinomycetes; order Actinomycetales; family Cellulomonadaceae; genus Promicromonospora; species Promicromonospora iranensis. The sequence continues at coordinate 422,337 of NZ_JAJQQP010000001.1, forward strand.
CGAACGGCACCAGCAGGAGCAGCCCGCGCAGGCGGTCACCCAGGAAGGGCGCCGCGTCGACCCCGACCGTCACGAGCGCCACGGCGGCCACGACGCCGGCCGCGCGCCACACGGGCCGGGACTGCCGCTCGGTACCGGGGGCTCGCGTGCCGCCGCCCGGCGCCGCGCCGGTTCCGGGCCGCGTACGGCTCCGCACCACGTAGGCCGCGAGGCCACCGGCGAGCACGAGCCCGGCCACGGCGTAGACCAGGAACGCGACGTCGGAGAACCCGTAGAACCGGTCGGCGGTAGCGAGCGAGGAACCCAGCAGCGAACCTTGCAGCAGCGTGAAGCCGGTGCTGCCGTCGATGGTGAACACGAGCCAGGTGACCCCCGCCGCCGCGACGGCGTTGCGCCACGGGGCCGGGGGGAGCAGGCGGGACACGGCGCGCACCGTGAGCGCGACCAGGACCGTCGCAGCGGTGAGCGACAGGGCCAGACCGAACTCGGGCGCGGGCCACACCCACCAGCGGGTCAGGGTCGCGAGGGCGGCGGCAGCCGGGGCCGACACCGCGAGGAGCAGGGCGCTCAGCGCGAGCCGTTGGCGGTAGGGACCGGGCTCACGGCGTGGCCGCCCCGTGCGGCGGGGCAGGACGAGCACCAGCACGGCGATCAGCAGGAACAGCGCGATCGCGCCCGCGAACGCCGGCACCTGTGCCGGGATCGTGTCGGCGAGCACGTTGACGTACTGCCGGTTCTCGACGGTGCGGGCGACGGTGGTCCGGCGCGGCTCCCCCACCACGATGGGCATGCCGTCGATCTCCGGCTCCTCGACGGCGGGACCCTCGTCGGGCTCCTCCGCCTCGGGGCCGGGGAGGGCGCCGCCGGCCTCGGCAGCGGTCGCCGTCAGGTCGGTGAGCTGGACGAACCCGGTGCTGCGCGAGGCGTCGGACGTCAGCCAGCGCACGCGCGGCACGTCGACCACCCAGTCGACGACCACCTGCAGCCCCTGCTGCGTCAGCGGGGTGTCCGCGATGCCTGCCACGAGCACGCGCGTGCCGGTCGGCAGTCCGGTGCGCAGGGTGCTGAGAGTGCTGTCCAGGGCGTCGAGCGCGTCGGCCCGCTCGGGACCCTCCGGAAGGCTCCCGGCGTCGATGACGGTCACCGGGCACTCGGCGAGGACGCCTCTCCAGGCCGGGTCGCCGGGTGCCTCGTCCGACCCCGGCGCGTCGGTCGCCAGCAGCGCGTCCAGCGAGGGGACGTACCGGCCCACCGTCCCGTCCTCACGGGCGAGCATCACGGCGGCGCCCGGACCGACCGCCGTCGAGCAGGTGTCGGCCTCGGCGAGCATCTCGCCGAGGAGCCCGGGTGCCGGGGTCCCGGAGGCCTCGGCGGCCTCCTCCTCGTCCGGGTCCTCCTCCTGCTCGGGAAGCTGCGCCCAGCGGTCCACCGTCGCAGGGCCCGGCTCGGCGCCCCCGCCGGCCGCCCGGGGGACCGGTGTGCACGACGTCGCCCCGCGCGCCTCGGGCGTCCGGCCGTCCTCTCGCTCGCGGGCAGGCTCCTCCGCACGTTCGGCACTGCCGGCCGAGACCGTCCGGCTGCCGGCGGACAGCGTGAGCCACGCGTCGAGCGGGCACGTCGCGGGATCCGCCGTACGGACGTTGATCGAGGCGACCGAACCGCCGCCGATCATGTGCCACAGGTTCGGGGTGGTGCTGCGGGACACGTCGGTCCACCGCAGGCCCGCCACGCCGACCACGACCACCGGCGCGGCGGCGTGCGGCGTCGAGGTGGAGCCGGAGGCGGTGGGTCCGGCCCCTCCTGCCGCGCCGGTCCGGGACGCCGCCGACGCGGTCGTCGGGCCCAGCAGGCTCAGCAGGACCGCCACGAGCATGGCCAGGACTGCGGGCACGGCCAGAGCTCGTGTGGGACGGGGATTCACCCGCCCAGGGTAAATGGCCCGAGCCGTCACGGTGCGCGGACCAGCAGAGCGCCCGCCTCGACGTGGACGTCTATCTCGACCGCCCGCCCGAGCGGGTCGCCGTCGACCTGGGCCTCCTCGCCCGCCGGCACTCGGATCCGCGCGCGCCGTGCCTTGGTGTGGTCGATGCGGCCCAGCTTCTCCGGCAGGTCGTTGCGCACCCCCACGCCCTGCATGGCGATCTCGAGCGTCAGCTGGGCCCAGCCGAACACCCCGCCGCGGACGTCGACGGCGGCCACGTCGAGCACGCCGTCGTCGAGCACGGCGTCGGGCAGGAGGGTGACGCCGCCCGGGAGCATGCCGCAGTTGCCGACCATGATCGAGCGGGCGCGGGCCTCCACGGGCGGGCTGTCGTCGAGCTGGAGGGTGGCGCGCATCCGCCGGGCCTGCATGTGCGACAGGCCCGCCACGAAGTAGGCGACCCAGCCCACCCGCTTCTTCAGGCCGGCATCGGCGGTGGCGACCATGGCGGCGTCGAAACCCAGGCCCGCGATCACCAGGAAGATGTGCTCGCGTGCGGTGTCGGGCTCGTGATCGGGCTGGTTGGGGTGGTCCCCGTTGCGGGGCGAGTCCGCGAACTCGGTCACCCGCAGCCAGCCGACGTCGATGGCGCGGGTGCGGCCGTGCACGATCACGTCGAGAGCGTGGTCCACGCTCGCCAGCGGCAGCTCGAGGTTCCGGGCCAGGAGGTTGCCGGTGCCGACGGGCAGCACGCCCATCGGCCTGTCCGAGCCGACCATGGTCTCGGCGACCGCGCGCACCGTCCCGTCACCGCCCGCCGCGACGACGATGTCGGCGCCGTCGTCGAGCGCCTGCTGGGCCTGGCCCTTGCCCGGGTCGTCCACGGTGGTCTCGTACCAGAGCGGTTCCGGGAGGCCGTGGGCGCTGCAGTGGGCGCGGACCTGGATCCGCAGGCCGCTCGCGCCGTGCTTGGACGGGTTGACGACCACGGCGAGCTGCGGCGCGGCCTGCACGCTCTGGGGCGTCGCCCGATGCGGGTCGCGTCGCCGCATCCGCGCCTGCTGCGTCCAGACCCCGATGGCGACGGCAAGTGCCAGCACGGCGACGACGATCGCGGCAATCCCTAACCAGACTTGCCACCCCATGGGATCAGGGTACGGGGCTGGTGCGGTGGCACCGCCCATCAGCTGCGGACGTTCGAGCCCGCGTGCCGCACCGCGTCCACGGCGCCACGCATCTTGCGCGCGTTCACCGCCAGCAGCACGTCGCGGTACTGCGCCGCCCGGTGGATCTGCCCCTTGAGATCGTTCGTCGACGCGCGGTGCTTGAGATCGCACGGCACCTCGACGGCGACGTAGCCCTTGCGCAGCAGGTCGATGGTCATGCCCGTCTCGACGCCCCACCCGCGGGCGAGCGGGGTCGCTGCCTCGAAGGCCTCCCGGGTGAGGCAGCGCATGCCGGAGAGCGGCTGCGACGGGCTCCAGCCCGTCATCGCCTCGATCGCCCGACGGGCCGCACCCACCACGATGCCGCGGCCACCCGCGCCGGCCTGCTTGGGCAGCAGGGCGATCGCGAGGTCGGCCACACCCTCGCGGACGGGGCGCACGAGCGGCGCCGTGTTCACGGCGGTGTCGCCGAGGTCACCGTCGATGAACATGAGCAGGCGCGGAGGACGACCGTCGGCGTCGCGCATCGCCACGACCGCAGCGCCCGTCTCCATCGCGGCGGCCTTGCCACGATTGTGCGAGTGGCGCACGACGACGGCCCCGGCGGCACGCGCAACATGCTGCGTTTCGTCCTCGGAGCCGTCGTCGACCACGAGCACGAGGTCGACGTGAGGGATCGCACGCGCAGAGCGCACGGTAGCGGCAATGCGCTCGGCCTCGTCCTTGGCGGGGATGACTGCCGCCACCCGCTGGACGTTCTTGCCTGTCTGAGCATTGCCGGGACGCGTGGTCTTCGCGACCGGGAGAGCGTTCACACCTGTCCTGCCTGAAGCGTCGATTTGCCTTGGTGGGTGACCGGATAGCCCTTTGCTTGGTGAGTGCAAAGGTTTACCCCTGGAATCCTACTCCCTTGGTCCGCTAGTTGCCGAAACCTGGACCGCTCGTGGCGATCTTCGGTGACTGCCGACGCGTTCCGGGTCGCTCGCGCCCGACCAGCCAGGGGGTCCGGACTAACGCAGGGTGACCTGCCGAGAGACGATACCTGCTCTTGCGCGTCGCTCGTTCGCATCAAGCGGCTCCTTGATGGAAAGTGCTTTCGTGAGCCTCTCGCCGAGCTCCGTCGCCGGGCCTTCCAGATCGGCCGCCTCGGTGCCCTTCGGCAGCTCCCAGACGGGCACGACCAGCCCTGACGCACGAAACGCTCCCACGAACTTCCCACCTGCTAGCCCTGACTCGCGCTTTGCGTGCAGCCGAGAGAGTGCGTCGATCAGGTCGTCCTCCGGCTCGGGACGCGCCCAGCGGAGGAACTCGCGAGTCATGCGGCACCAGTACGCCGACTCGACCGAGGACACCTTGACCGTGGGGATGGCGCCGTCGGCGGCGTCCTCCAGGTTCTCCTTGAGCTCCGGCGTGATCTCGGCGCTCGGGTCGAGCCAGAAGTCGAACGTGTCGTGCACGGTGACCTCGAACGGGACGCTCGTGTCGAGCACGTCCTGCAGGCGCGGGCCCGTACCGGGCAGCTCGCCCGACTCGACGGCCGTGCCCGGCTCGAGCTCCAGCGCCTCGAGGAGGGCCGCGGCGAGGTCACGGCTCACGTCGCCCGTGCTGAGGACTCCCTGCACCGCGAGCAGGATCGTGCCGTCGGCGCGGTGCAGAGCCGTCCACGCCCCCGGCAGCAGCGTCACGATCGTCACGTCGCGGGATCCGTACTCGGCGGTCGTGCGAGCCGTCGCGGTCGCCGACGGGACGATCTCGCGCATCGCGACCCAGTCGGTCTCTCCGGGGAGACCTTCGAAGGGCCGGAGCACGAAGTCGGGGGAGGAGTTCTTGGCCATGCGGCGAGTGTATCCGCGCGCATGGTCACAGATCTGTCCGGCCGGTGATGTTTTCGGGAGCGGTCGGTCGCGGTCCCTGAAGCACGTCGTGACCGGGGCGCGACGCAGACCTCGCCGACGGGCCGGGCCGATGATGGAGCGGTGGAACCCTGGCTCGCCGCACACCTGCCCGTCCTCGACCTCGCCCTCGACGCCGTCCGGGCGGTCCAGCGCGCGTCCGCGCGAGCCTGCCGCCCGGCGGACGGGATCGATCCGGCCCGGCCCGATCCCCCCGACCCCGAACCAGCCCGGCTCGCCGCGGCCTTCGCCTCCGACCGGGTCTTCGCGCTCGGCGGGCGGGCCGTGGACGGGTTCGCGCCCCTCTCGGGCTTCTTCCGCACCGCCGACGGCTGGGTCCGCACCCATGCGAACTACCCGCACCACCGGGAGCGGCTGACCGCCCTGGTCGATCTGCCCGACGACGTCGCGCGCCCCGTCCTCGCCCAACGGCTCACCGAGCTGCCGGGACAGGAGCTCGAGGACCTCGCGGCAGACATCGGCGCGATCGTGGCGCGCGTGCGGACCGAGCAGGAGTGGCGGGCGTCGGAGCCTGGACGCGCGGCAGCGTCGGGCCCTCTGGTGCGGACCGGGCCGCGGCCCGCGCCCGCGGCGGATGCCCCGAGGACCGGGTCCCCGGCGCGACGGCCCCTCGCCATCGACGCCGCGCACGGCGGGACGGCGCCCCTGGCCGGCATCCGGGTGCTCGACCTGACCCGGGTGATCGCGGGCCCCGTCGCCACCCGGACGCTCGCGCTGCTCGGCGCCGACGTGCTGCGCGTCGACCCGCCGGACCCCGCGGAGATCGAGTGGCAGCACCTCGACACGGGGCAGGGCAAGCGCAGCACGGTCCTGGACCTCCGGGACGCCCGTGACCGCCGCACCGCCCAGGACCTGCTCGACGCGGCCGACGTGCTGGTCACCGGCTATCGGCCGGGCGCGATCGACCCGCTCGGGCTCGAGGTGCCGCACGACGTGGTGACGGGCCGGGTCTCCGCATGGGGCGCCAGCGGGCCGTGGGCCGACCGACGCGGGTTCGACTCGATCGTGCAGGCGGCGAGCGGCATCGCCCTGCTGGAGGGCCAGGACGGGACGCCAGGAGCGCTGCCCGCCCAGGCCCTCGACCACGCGTCCGGCTATCTGCTGGCGGCAGGCATCGTCGACGCGCTCACCCGCCGCGGCGACGGGCCGGGCCACGACGTCTCGGTGTCGCTGGCGCGCACGGCCACCTGGCTGCTGGACCTGCCGGGGCGCGACCCGCAGCACCCGGCCGCGGCGCCGGCGCCAGGGAACGAGACGGTGACGCACGACCGGGTCACCACCGCACGCCCGGCGCTGCCGGGGCACGACGACTACCCGCACCCGGCGCACCCCTGGGGACGGGACGCACCGTCCTGGCTCGCCGGCCGGCCGGGCTAGTCAGCCGGGTGGCGGGCCGACCGCAGGTCAGATTTGGACGCGGCTGCGGCGCGCGAGCAGGAGCGAGCCCGCGCCACCGACCACCAGGGCGCCGGCCGCTGCCGTCAGGGCAGCCGCCTCGGCGCCCGTCGTGGCGAGCCGGACCGGGGCGTCCAGCGTGGCCTCGGTGAGGGCGGACGCCTCCTGCCCGATGCCATCGGCGTTCCCACCCTCGGACGGCACGTAGGCGGTGAGCTCGGCCCCGGCGGTGTCGGCCGCCGTCGGGCTGCCCTGCCACTGCTGGCCGGGGGCCTGGACCGCCGCCGGCTCCCGGCTCGCAGCCGCGGCGGGCGCGGCCTCCTGCGCGGGAGCGGCGACCTCGGCCACCACCGGCGCGGCCTCCGCTGCGGGGGCCGCCTCCTGCACGGGTGCCGCGGCGGGCTGCGTGGCGGTCTCGACCGGCTTCGGCTTCGGCTCGGCTGCGGGGGCGGCTGCCTCGTTCAGGTGCTCCCGGACGGCCTCGCGCACCCGCTCGCGGTCTGCCTCGTCCCACTCGCCGGGACCCTGCCGGTCGCCCTTCCACTCACCCTGCCAGTCGCTCTGGTCCTGGCTCTGCGTCCGGGCGCCGCGGTCGCAGTCGTCCTGCTGGGAGCCGTACTGCGGCATGTCGTAGTTCGGCTCCGCGTAGCTCGAGGGCTCGTACGAGCGCGGGGCCTCGGCGGACCGGTGGTTGCCACCGTGCCCCTGGGCGCGACCGTCACCGCGACCGTCACCGTGGTCAGAGCGACCCTCACCACGGTCATAGCCGTGGCCGTTGCCCCCGGAGTGGCCGTGGTGGCCACCGTGGCCACCACCCTCGTGGGCCATCGCCGGGCTGGCGACAGCGGTCGCTGCGGTGGCGAGCGCGATCGTCGCCACGACACGGGAGGCCGTGGACCTGGCGACGGACGAAGGCTTGACTGCGGCGTGCTTCATGGGAGCTGCTCCAGCTGATCGGCTACAACGGCCCGGAACCCGGGGACGCGACGACGTTACCGGATCGGGAATAGAAGGAAAAAGGGGTACATCGGAAAAACCTGTTCCGATGGTAACGATCCGATAACAACGGTCGAAACAATGGAACCTTGACAAAGCCCTGGAAAACGTAAACAGGGTGGAGCGCCAATGGCGCTCCACCCTGCTACGTCAAGTCCGAAGAGGCTGGGGTCCTCTTGGTGGTCTCAGATCAGGAGTTGCCTCCGAGCAGGCCGCCGGTGAGGCCGCTCACGGCACCGCCGGTCAGGCCGTCCACGGTGTCCGTGACGCCGCCGACGGTGTCCGTCACGGCGCCGCCGGCGACACCCTTGACGGTGCCGCCCACCGCGTCCACGGCCGGCTTGGCGACGCCGTCCACGACGACGTCCTTCACGACCGGCTTCGCGACGCCGTCGACGACGACGTCCTTGACCAGCGGCTTGGCGACGCTGTCCACGACCGTGTCCTTCACGACCGGCTTCACGACCTTGTCGACCGCGTTGTCCTTGACGGCACCCTTGACCACACCGTCGAGGACGACGTCCTCGACGACGGGTCGGGCCACGCCGTTCACGGCGCCCGGGACGACGTCGCCCGCGACGGTGCCCACGGCACCCGGCACGACGGAGCCCGCCACGTTGCCGACGGCCGCGGTGGCGCCCGGCACGACGGTGCCCTGCACGGAGCCGACGGCGCCCGGGACCACCTGGGTGGCGACCGGCTCGACGACGCCGTCCACGGCGACGTCGCCCACGACGGTCTCGACCGCACCGGCGGCCGGGGTGGTGACCTTGGCCACGACACCCGGTACACCGGCGACCACGCCGGGCACCTGCGACACGACGCTGTTCACCACGCTGCCCACGCCACCGAGCACGCCCGGCAGGTTGGCCGTGAGGCCGGCGACCGGAGCGGTCACGCCGCCCAGGACGTTCGGCACGTTGCGGATCACGTCGGCGACGGTGGAGGGCGCACCCTCGACCACGCCGCCCGCGACGCCGGTCACGGTGCCCGTGGCGCCGGACACGATGTCACCGGAGGCCACACCGGCGACGACGCCCGAGGCGGCGCCCTTCGCGCCGTTCACGACCCCGCCGGCCACGCCGGTGGCGGTGCCGGCAGCACCGGTCGCGGTGCCGACGACGCTGCCGCCGAGCACGTTCGCGAGAGCCGAGTGGGCGGTGCCGGTCGCACCGGAGACGGCAGATCCGTTGGTCACGCCGCCCACGGCGCCCGAGACGACCTGCGGTGCGGCGCCCTGCAGGGCACCCGACACGAACTGGGCCGGCTCGTAGTTCGGGGCGAGGGCCGTGGTGGGAGCGATGGAGGCGGGAAGCTCCTTGGCCGCCTTGGTCGCCTTCGTCGCCTTGCTCACCGCGTCGGCCGCGGGCACGGCGGCGGTGAGCTCGTTCAGGTCGATCGACGTCGACGAGAGGGCGGGGAGACCCGCCTTGAGGCCTTCGGCGGTGGTGCCGAGGTCACCGAGGGAGTCCAGCGACGAGGCCTCGGCGGCCATGGCCGGGGCGGCCATGCTCGTGGCCGCGGTCGCGATGGCGACGGTCGCGATGGTCCGCGCGCCCGCCGATGCGGTCTTCTTCTTGGGTGCTGCGTGCTTCAAAAGGTGCTCCAGCATCTCGTTGCGCATAAGCGCGTTCGGTCCTTGAGCCCCCGAACTTAGTCTTCACCCCCGGGTGAATAAAATCACCCTTGTTACGATTAGGTAACGATGGCCGAATTGGACCCTGGAAGCCGGTCCGTCCGGCTTGTTCCGCCGGTTCTCGCCAGAAGTGTTATCGGCGGCGGGACGGATCGGCGTCTCGCTGTGCGGACGCCTCCAGCGTCAGAGCCTCTGCGCCCTGGACCAGGGCGGCCTCGGCGGCCCGCGCCTCGGCGGTGGCCTTCGCCCGGACCTCGACGATCTTGTCGTGCAGCTCGGCGTGCACCCGCTTGCGCACCTGACGTGCGATGACGTCGACGTCGGCCTCGTCCGGGGCGGGCTCGCCGCGCGCGGCCAGCTCGGCCGTGAGCCGGTCGACGGAGTCGGCGATCTCGGCGGCCACGCGGACCTCCGCCTCGTCCAGGAGGGCGATCACCGCGGCGTCGGCCTCGCGGCCCAGCCGGGTCTCCTCGAAGCGCCGGGCGGCCGCGTCCACGATCCGCTGCGCCTGCGCGACGACGTCGTGCGCCACGGCGGGCGCGTGCGCCTTCAGCGTGGCGAGGTCGAAGAGCAGCACGCCCTCGACGTCCGCCACGCCCGGGTCGACGTCGCGGTGCAGCGCGAGGTCGAGGATCACGAGCGGCCGGGGCTCCGGCTCGTCGCCGGCCCGGTCGGCGGCACGCTCCCGCGCGCGGACGAGCGCGGCGGCGTCCAGCACGTGACCGAGGCTCGCCTCGGGCCCACGTTCTCCGACCAGGCCGGGGAGGTGGTTCTCGGCGGGCTCGACCACCAGGTCGGCGAGCTCGGGCCGGCCGGCCAGCGCGCGGCCGCGAGCGCCGCTGCAGCTGACCACGAGGTCGGCGTCCGCCAGCGCCTCGACGAGTGATTCCACCGGCTGCACGCCGTGCGACTCGGCGAACGCCTCGGCGCGGCCGGACTGCGAGTAGACACGGATGTCGTCGCAGCCGCGCGCCCGGAGGGCGGCGACGGACGCGCCGGCGTACGAGCCGGTGCCGATGAGGACGGCACGGGTGCCGTCCCACGGAGGCAGCTCGCGCTCGGCGAGGTCCAGGGCGAGCGCGACGACCGACCGGCCTGCCGCGCCGAGCTCCGTGTCGGTGCCGACCCGCTTCGAGGTGCGCGACGCCGTCTGGAAGAGCAGCTCGAGCGTCTTGGACGTGGTCTCCTGCTCACGCGCCACCGCCAGCGACCGCTTGACCTGGCCGGCGATCTCACGCTCGCCCACGACCATGGCGTCCAGCCCCGACGCCACGGCGAACAGGTGCTCGGTGACCTCCGGCCCGGTCCGGACGGTGAAGCTGCGTGCGGCGACGTCGCCCGTGACGCCGGAGGCGTGGGCCACGAGCTCGGCCACGTGCCGCGTCGCGTGCCGCACGCTGTCGCCGCTGAGCGGCGCGTCGACGTCGAGGTAGAGCTCGAAACGGTTGCACGTCGAGATGATCACGGCGCCCGCGACGGGGCCGCACGAGCCCACGACGACACGGCCCACTGACGACGAACCCGTGGACAGGCGTTCCAGCGCGTCGAGATCGAGCTCGCGGTGGCTGGCGGTGAGGGAGAGGAGAACCACAGTGCTCCAACTTTATGCATTCCGGCGCGGCAGGGCAGAATCTTGAAGCGTGAAGTCCACCACGATCGCCCCTGTTCATCCGCTCGCTGACGGGCGGACCTCTGCCGCACCCCTGGTGCAGGCCCTCCGGGGTGAACGTGCCGGCCACACGCCCGTCTGGTTCATGCGCCAGGCCGGCCGCTCCCTCCCCGAGTACCGCGAGGTGCGCCAGGGCACCGGCATGCTCGAGGCCTGCCTGCGACCGGAGCTCGCGTCGGAGATCACCCTGCAGCCGGTCCGCCGGCACGGGGTGGACGCCGCCGTCTTCTTCTCCGACATCGTGGTGCCGCTCAAGCTCGCCGGCGTCGGCGTGGACATCAAGGCGGGTGTCGGCCCGGTGATGGACCAGCCGTACCGCACCGCCGACGACGTCGCGCGGCTCGTCTCCCGGTCGCTCGACGACGCGGCCCTGGAGCCGATCCGGGAGGCCGTCGCTCTGACCGTCGCCGAGCTGGGCTCGACGCCCCTCCTCGGTTTCGGCGGCGCGCCGTTCACGCTCGCCGCCTATCTCGTGGAGGGCCGGCCGTCGCGCGACCACCTGGCCGCGCGCACCCTGATGCACGCCGACCCGGCGACGTGGGACGCCCTGGTGACGTGGACCGCCGACCTCACCGGTGCGTTCCTCCGGGCGCAGGTCGAGGCGGGCGCGAGCGCCGTGCAGCTGTTCGACTCCTGGGCGGGTTCGCTCTCGCTCGCCGACTACACGTCGCGCGTCGCCCCCTCGTCGACCCGGGCGCTGGCCTACGTGGCGGACACCGGGGTGCCGGGCATCCACTTCGGCACCGGCACCGGGCACCTGCTGCCCGCCATGCGGTCCGTGCTGGTCTCGGCCGGGATCACCGACCACGCCGTCGGCATCGACTACCGGACGCCGCTCGACGAGGCCGCGGCCCTGCTGCCCGGGGTGCCGCTGCAGGGCAACATCGACCCTGCCCTGCTGGGCGCGCCCTGGGACGTGCTGGAGGCGCACGTGCGCGACGTCGTCGCGCGCGGCCGCACGGCGCCCGGGCACGTGGTCAACCTGGGCCACGGTGTGCCGCCCGAGACCGACCCGACGGTGCTGACCCGCGTGGTCGAGCTGGTGCACGCGTTGTGACAGATCCTGCCGGTCCGGCGGTCGAGCAGGCCGACGCCGTCGTCGTCGGGGCCGGGATCGGCGGGCTCGTCACCGCGCACACGCTCGCCGCCCGCGGGCTGCGCGTCGTCGTGCTGGAGGCCGCCGACCGGGCCGGCGGGCCGATCCGGGGCGGGGCGTTCGACTCGCTGCCGGACGTGCCGCTGGACCTGGGCGCCGAGTCGTTCGCGGTGCGGGGCGGCGCCGTCGAGCGGCTGGCCGGGGAGCTCGGCCTGACCGTCGAGGTGCCCGCCGGGCTCCCGGCCTGGGGCTACGCGGCCGGCCGGGCGTTCCCGCTGCCCGCCGCCGGGGTGCTGGGCATCCCGTCGCGGCCGTGGGCCCCGGACGTGCGGCGTGCCGTCGGCTGGCCGGGCGTGCTGCGCGGCTCGCTGGACCGCGTGCTGCCCGCGCGGCTCGTCGACACCACCGACCTCGGGACGCTCACGCGGTCGCGGCTCGGGTCGCGTGTGGCGGACCGGCTGGTGACCCCCGTCGCGGCCGGCGTGCACTCGGCGCCGCTCGACCGGCTCGACGTCGCCGCCGTCGCGCCCGGGCTGCTCGACGCGTACACACGGACCGGGTCCCTCTCGCGAGCGGTGGCGTCCCTGCGGGCGGCGGCTCCGGCGGGGTCGGCCGTGCGCGGGATCGACGGCGGCATCCACGCGCTGGTGAATGCCCTGGTGGAGCGGCTGGACGTGCGGTTCGGGACCCGTGTGGTGGGTGTGGAACGGGTGCCGGCGGTCGAGCGGGCGCCCGGTGACGCCGCAGCAGGCGCCGGAACGGGTACCGCTGATCCCGGTCTGGCCGGACCGGGTGGCGCCAGCTGGCTGGTACGCCTCGAGGGGAGCGAGGCGGTACTCGCAGCACGGTTGGTGCTCGCGACGCGCCCCGACTTCGGTCCCTTGCTGACTGCCGATCGCGACTTCGGTCGGTTGCCTCGAGATCGGTCAATCGAACGACCGATCTCAGAGCGACCGACCGAAGTCGAAACGAAGGACGCGCAGCCGCCGTCCAGCGACCTGATCCCGCCGCCGGCGCCCGAGCGCGGCGCGGACATCCGCCTCGTGACGCTGCTCCTGGAGGCTCCCGAGCTCGATACCGCCCCACGCGGTTCGGGGATGCTCGTCGCCCCCGGCACGGCGCCGGGCACGGTGCGCGCCAAGGCACTGACCCACGCGACGGCGAAGTGGCCGTGGCTGGCCCGGCGGGTGCGCGCCACCCTCGGGCCGGGGTGGCACGTGGTGCGGCTCAGCTACGGCCGCATCGGCGAGCCGACGCCCGAACCCACCGCCGAGGAGGCCGCCCGCGATGCGTCTGCCCTGCTCGGCGTCGAGCTGGCCGGCCGGGTGCACGACAGCCTGCACCAGCGGTGGGACGGGTCGCTGCCCCCGCCGACCCCTGCCTACCGGGCCGCGATCAAGCAGTTCGAGCAGGCAGTACGGGCCGAGCCGGGCCTCGACGTCACGGGCGGCTGGATCGCGGGGACAGGCCTCGCGGCGATCGTCGGCCACGCGTGGCGCACGGCGGAACGGCTCGGGGATCCGGCACCGGACGGGCGCTGAGGGCCGGGGAGAGGGAGCCGGACCGCCAGGTTCTGGCCCAACGTTCTGACAGCCCGCCAGCAACGTTGTGAGATGAGCCCTCGGGTTTCCCCCCGACGGGGGTTCGGGTAGAGACTGGGATAGTGACCCCGACCCCCCTCGCCGTCAGCACCTCCGGAAGCACACCGGGCGACCCCGTGCCGATCCGTCTCGGTACGCGCGCGAGCGCCCTCGCCACCACCCAGAGCGGCCTGGTGGCCAAGCGCCTCGAGGAGCTGACCGGCCGACCGGTCGAGCTGGTGCACATCAAGACCGAGGGCGACGTGAAGACCGGCAGCCTCGCCAGCCTCGGCGGCACGGGTGTGTTCGTGACGGCCCTGCGGGAAGCCCTGCTGGACGGCCGCTGCGACGTCGCCGTCCACTCGCTCAAGGACCTCCCGACCACTCCGGCGCCCGACCTCACCTTCGTGACCCCCGAGCGGGCCGACCCGCGCGACGCCCTGTGCGCCCGCGACGGCCTCACCCTCGCGACGCTCGGGCACAACGCACGGGTCGGTACGGGTTCGCCGCGGCGGGCAGCGCAGATCCGCGCCGCCCGGCCGGACCTGGACGTCGTCGACATCCGTGGCAACGTCGGCACCCGCCTCAACCGCGCGCTCGGTCCGGACGCCGACCTCGACGCCGTCGTCCTCGCGTACGCCGGGCTCGCACGGCTCGACCGCACCGAGGTGATCAGCGAGGTGCTCGACGTCGACGTCGTCGCCCCCGCACCGGGCCAGGGCGCCCTCGCCGTGGAGGTCCGGACCGCTGACATCGTGGCCGGCCCGTCGACGGGGCAGGAGCAGGGCACCGCACCTCGCGTGCCCGACCTCGCCGAGGCGATCCACCTGCTCGACCACCGGCCGACCCGCCTCGCGGTCCTCGCCGAACGCTCGGTCCTGGCCCGGCTCGAGGCCGGCTGCGCCGCGCCCGTCGGCGCCCATGCGACGGTGTCCGGCACCGTGCTCCGGCTGCGGGCGGTGGTCGCCGCCGTGGACGGCTCGGAGCAGATGTCGAGCGCAGGCGAGGCCCTGCTCTCCCAGGACGTCGCACCCGACGTGATCGACGCCACGGCGCGCGCGCTCGGCACCTCCGTGGCCGAGGACCTGCTGGCCGACGGCGCCGAGCGGCTCGCCCCGCTCAGCGCCACCGTCCCGGAGAAGGCGTGACCGAGCCGGACCCTCGTACGGCCGGACGTCCCCGGGCGGACGACCAGCCCGACGTGCTGGTCGCGCGGGCTCCGGAGCAGGCCGCCGGGCTCCTCACACTGCTTCGTGAGCGCGGTCTGCACCCGGTGGCGGCACCCGTGATCGAGCGGGCGGCCGTCGATGATCCGGCGGAGCTCGATGCCGCCCGCTCCCGCCTCGCCCAGGGCAGGTACGCCTGGGTGGCGATCACGAGCGTGAACGCGGCGGACGCACTGCTCGGACCGGCGCCGAGCGACGCGGCTGCTCGGGAGGCAACACAGCCCCCGGCAGAGGGCCGCACCTCCGGCGACGCCTCCCACGACACCTCCCCCGACACGCCGGGCACCACCCGGTGGGCCGCCGTCGGACCCGCGACGCGGCGCGCACTGACCGAGCGTGGTGTCCTCGTCGAGCTCGTCCCGAGCATCGCCACCGGTGCGGGGCTCGCCGAGGCCTTCCCTCAGGCACCCGGCACCGCCGGCAGCTCGGACGTCGGCCCGACGACCCAGCCGCGCGTGCTGCTCCCGCTCGGCAACCTGGCTTCGGGCACCCTCCGGACCGGCCTCGAGGCCAAGGGGTGGGCCGTCGACGTCGTGACGGCCTACCGGACGGTCACGCGCGAGCTGCCCGCCGAGCTTCGGCGACCGTACGACGTCGTCGTGGTCGCCTCGGGCTCGGCGGCCCGCCAGGTCGCCGCCCAGCTGGGCCCGCAGCGGGTGGTCACGATCGGGGAGCCGTCGGCTCGCGCAGCGGGCGCCGCCGGGCACACGGTGCTCGCGGTCGCCGCGGCACCCACGGACGAGGCCCTGGCCGACGCCGTGACCGAGGCACTCGTCAGGACCTGAGCACAGCACAGGCTCCATCGTCAGAACAGAGAGAAGGACACCTTGAGCTCCACCGGGATCGTGTACCGACCGCGTCGTCTGCGTGCCACACCGGGCATGCGCCGCCTTGTCGCGGAGACCCGGCTGCACGCCGCCGACCTGGTGCTGCCGCTCTTCGTCAAGGAAGGGCTGACCGAGCCCGCGCCGCTCGCAAGCATGCCCGGGCAGGTGCAGCACACCGAGGACTCCCTGGTCGAGGCCGTGCGCGCCGCGCGGGACGCCGGCCTGGGCGGCGTGATGCTGTTCGGCATCCCCGCGGCCAAGGACGCGAACGGCTCGCAGGGTGACGCAGCGGACGGGATCCTGCAGCGGGCGCTGCGGGCGTCACGCACGGTGCTGGACGAGGTCCCGGCGGGCACGGCCACCCCGGTGCTCATGGCCGACACCTGCCTCGACGAGTTCACCGACCACGGCCACTGCGGCGTCCTCACGTCCACAGGGGCTGTGGACAACGACGCCACGCTCACGCGCTACGCCTCCATGGCGGTGGCGCAGGCGAAGGCGGGCGCCGACGTCATCTCGCCGTCGGGCATGATGGACGGCCAGGTCGCGACGATCCGGGATGCCCTGGACGACGCCGGCTTCGCCGACACGAGCATCCTGGCCTACAGCGCGAAGTACGCGAGCGCGTACTACGGCCCGTTCCGGGAAGCCGTGGACTCGGAGCTCACGGGCGACCGCAAGACGTACCAGATGGACTTCGCGAACGCCCGCGAGGGGCTGCGCGAGGCCGACCTGGACCTCGCCGAGGGCGCGGACATGGTGATGGTGAAGCCTGCCGGGTCGTACCTGGACGTGCTGCGCGCCGTCGCCGACCGGAGCGACGTGCCGGTGGCCGCGTACCAGGTGTCCGGCGAGTACGCGATGATCGAGGCGGCCGGCGCGAACGGCTGGATCGACCGCGACCGGGCGGTCATGGAGTCGGTGACGAGCATCAAGCGGGCGGGCGCGGACGTCATCCTGACGTACTGGGCCCTGGAGCTGGCGGACTGGCTCCGCTGACCTCCGCTGAGTGCTGGGTATTTGTTGCCCCGCACCCACTCAGACCACAGATACCCAGCACTCAACGAGAAGGACGGGCATGAGCGAAGCGATCGAGAGCCAGGGGCTGCGTCGGGAGCCCGAGGCGAACCACGCGGCGTTCCTGCGCGCGCAGGGCGCGATCCCGGGCGGCGTGAACTCGCCGGTCCGGGCGTACCGCAGCGTGGGCGGCGACCCCCGCTTCCTCGCCTCGGCCCGCGGCCCGTACGTCACGGACGTGGCGGGGCGCGAGTACGCGGACCTGGTGTGCTCGTGGGGTCCCGCGCTGCTCGGCCACGCGCACCCCGAGGTCGTGGCGGCGGTACAGGAGGCTGCGGCGCGCGGGCTGTCGTTCGGCGCCCCGACGCTCGCGGAGGTCGACCTCGCGGAGGAGGTGCGACGCCGGGTGCCGCCCGCCGAGCGGGTGCGTCTCGTCTCCACCGGCACCGAGGCGACGATGACCGCGATCCGGCTGGCCCGCGGGGTCACGGGCCGGCCGCTGGTCATCAAGTTCGCCGGCTGCTACCACGGGCACATGGACGCCCTGCTCGCCGAGGCCGGCTCGGGCGTCGCGACGCTCGCGCTGCCGGGTTCGGCCGGTGTGACCGAGGCGACCGCCGCCGAGACGCTGGTGCTGCCCTACAACGACCTCGCGGCCGTCGAGGCGGCGTTCGCGCAGCGCGGCAGCGAGATCGCGGCGGTCATCACGGAGGCGTCGCCCGCGAACATGGGCGTGGTGCCCCCGGTGGAGGGCTTCAACGAGGGCCTCCGGCGGATCACCGCCCGGCACGGTGCGCTGTTCGTCATGGACGAGGTGCTCACCGGTTTCCGCGTGGGGCCGTCCGGCTGGTGGGGGCTGGAGAACGACGCGATCCGCGCCGCCGGTGGCGAGGGCTACACGCCCGACCTGTTCACGTTCGGCAAGGTCATCGGCGGCGGCATGCCCGTGGCGGCGCTCGGCGGGCCGGCGGCGATCATGGACCACCTGGCGCCGCTCGGGCCCGTCTACCAGGCCGGCACGCTCTCCGGTAACCCGGTAGCGGTCGCCTCGGGCCTCACGACCCTCCGCCTGGCCGACGACGCCGTGTACGCCCGGGTGAACGAGGTGGCCGCCACGCTGTCGGACGCCGTCGGCGCGGCCCTGAGCGCCGAGGGCGTGGAGCACCGGGTGCAGCGGGCGGGGTCCCTGTTCTCGGTGTTCTTCGGCCCGCTGGCCGCCGCGTCCGGGGTGCGCGACTACGCGCAGGCCCAGGCGCAGGAGACCTTCCGGTACACGGCTCTGTTCCACTCGATGCTGGAGTCCGGGGTCAACCTGCCGCCGTCGGTCTTCGAGGCCTGGTTCGTGTCCGCGGCGCACGACGACGCCGCGGTGGACCGGATCCTGGAGGCGCTCCCCGCGGCCGCGAGGGCGGCTGCGGCGGCTACCCACTGACCCCTCGGCGCCATGGACCCTGGAGCGTGGAGCCTGGACACTTGACTCTCTACCCCCTCGGGGTATCTGATGGAGAGATGACCGAGGCGACGGAGACCACCGAGGCGGCAGTGGTCGCCGTCGAGCAGCATGACCACCATGACACGGACGGCGCGCACGACGGGCCGCACGGCTACGCGTCCGACAAGCCCGCGTACCTCAAACGGATGCGCCGCATCGAGGGGCAGGTACGCGGGATCGCGCGCATGATCGACGAGGACGCCTACTGCATCGACGTGCTCACGCAGGTCAGTGCCGTGACCAAGGCCCTGCAGGCCGTGAGCCTCGCGCTCGTCGAGGATCATCTGGGGCACTGCGTGGTGGACGCCGCCAAGGCGTCCGACGACGGCGGCGCCGCCAAGGTGAAGGAAGCCTCCGAGGCGATCGCCCGCCTCGTCCGCATGTGAACGCCAACGAGCCCGCCATCCGAGGAGACGACATGACCACCGTGACCAAGCTGGCCGTGACCGGTATGACCTGCGGGCACTGCGTGTCCGCCGTGACCAACGAGCTGAAGGGCGTCCGCGACGTCCAGGACGTCAGCGTCGAGCTGCACGCCGGTGAGACCTCGCTGGTCCGCGTGATCTCCAGGCTGCCCCTCGCCGAGGCACCGCTGCGGGACGCGATCGACGAGGCCGGCTACGACGTGACCGACGTCGAGGTGCTCGAGAACGCGGTCGCCGCCGAGTCCGCGGCGCAGGCCCCGGCCCGCCAGGCGAACCGCACTCTTCCGATCGTCTCGTCCTGACCGTCCCGGCTCCGGGCCGGCCGCCGGGTGATCCTGGGTCCGGCCGGCCGCCGCCACACCTCTTCGAGGCCTAAGTTTCTCGCTTCTGAACCGATTCAAGACGGAGAAACTTAGACCTCGAAGAGGTCTCGGTCAGCACCCACCCCACGACAAGGAGAACCGTGACCACCGTTGAGGCCCCGTACCCCGTCGGCGAGGTCGAGCTCGCCGTGTCCGGGATGACGTGCGCCTCGTGCGTGGCCCGGGTCGAGCGCAAGCTCAACCGGCTCGACGGCGTCGCCGCGACCGTGAACCTGCCCCTGGAGTCGGCGCACGTCACGCTCTCGTCGCAGGTCACCGACCAGGACCTGGTCGGCGCCGTCGAGTCGGCCGGGTACACGGCGCACGTGACACGGCGCCGAACGGCGAACGCGGCCGGGACCGGGACCGGCGCCGACGGCGCACCCGACGAGGCCCGCGGCACACCCGCCGACGCCGAGTACCGCGGCGAGGACCTGCTCCGCCGCCTGCGCGTCTCGGCGGTGCTGACCGCCCCGGTGCTCCTGCTGTCGATGGTGCCTGCTCTGTCCTTCCCGGGCAGCGAGTGGGCGCTCGCCGCGCTCGCGCTCCCCGTCGTCGCGTGGGGGGCCTGGCCGTTCCACACCGCTGCCGCCCGAGCGGCGCGGCACGCGACCTCCACGATGGACACGCTCGTGTCGATCGGGGTCATCGCGGCGACCCTGTGGTCGCTGTGGGTGCTGGTCGCCGGCACGTTCTCGCCCACGGACGCCGGCGCCGGGCACGGGCTGTACTTCGAGGTCGGCGCAGTGGTGACCACCTTCCTCCTGGCCGGGCGGTACGCCGAGCACCGGTCGCGGCGCCGCGCCGGCGATGCCCTGCGCGCGCTCCTCGACCTGGGCGCCAAGGATGCCGAGCGCATCGCGCTCGGCCCGGACGGCACCCCCCTACGGCTGCCCGACGGCGGCTGGCGCACCACCCCCGTGCCGGTCACCGCACTGCAGCTCGGGGACGTGTTCGCGGTGCGCCCCGGCGGCACCGTCGCCACCGACGGGACCGTGCTGGAGGGCACCTCCGCCCTCGACACCTCCCTGGTCACCGGCGAGCCGGTGCCGGTCGACGTGGCACCGGGCGACGACGTCGTGGGCGGCACGGTCAGCACCTCGGGCCACCTGCTGGTGCGAGCCACCCGCGTGGGCGAGGACACGATGCTGGCCCGCATCGGGCGGCTCGTGGCGCAGGCCCAGACGGGCAAGGCCCCCGTGGCGCGGCTCGCGGACCGCATCTCCGCGGTGTTCGTACCGGTGGTGCTCGTGCTCGCCGTGCTCACGCTCGCCGGCTGGCTGGCCGTCACGGGGGACGTCGAGCCGGCGTTCACCGCCGCCGTCGCCGTGCTGATCATCGCGTGCCCCTGTGCGCTGGGGCTGGCCACACCCACCGCGATCCTGGTCGGCACCGGCCGCGGCGCCCAGCTCGGCGTGCTGATCCGTGGCCCGGAGATCCTGGAGAGCACGCGCCGCGTCGACACGGTGGTGCTCGACAAGACCGGCACGGTCACCGAGGGCCGCATGCGGGTGGTCGACGTGTGGAGCACCGGGACCCGGCAGCCGCAGGCCGAGCCGGTCGAGCCGGTCGAGCCGGTCGAGACCGACGACGCCAACCACCTCACCGACGCGCCCGACGTGCTGCGGTACGCGGCGGCCGTCGAGTCGCTGAGCGAGCACCCGATCGCGAGCGCGATCGCGGCGGCCGGACGAGCCGGCGGCGAGCCGGACACCGAGACGCCGCTCGAGGTCACGGGCTTCATCGCGCACCCGGGCGGCGGCGTCGAAGGACTGGTCCGGCGGGCGCACTCCGGCCTCGCTCTCGGCGGAGCGCTGAACACCCGCCGAGTGCTGGTCGGACGTGTCGACTGGCTCACCGAGCAGGGAATCACGGTCCCGGAGGAGGTGCGCACCGCCGTCGGGCAGCAGGAGCGGGCCGGAGCCACCGCCGTGGCAGTGGCCTGGAACGGGGCCGCCGGCGGGGTGATCGCGCTGCGTGACCCGGCCAAGCCGACGTCGGCCCCGGCCGTCGCGGAGCTCCGGGAGCTGGGTCTGCGGCCCTACCTGCTGACCGGCGACTCCGAGGGTGCCGCCCGGGTAGCCGCGCAGGCCGTGGGCATCCCTGACGCGGACGTGTTCGCCCGGGTGCTGCCCGCCGACAAGGCCGCCGTGGTGGCCCGGCTCCAGGCCGAGGGGCGCACGGTGGCGATGGTGGGCGACGGTGTGAACGACGCCGCCGCGCTCGCGACCGCCGACCTCGGCCTCGCGATGGGCACGGGCACCGACGTCGCCATCGAGGCGAGCGACATCACGCTGGTCCGCGGCGACCTGCGGGCCGCCGCGAGCGCCGTACGCCTGTCCCGGAAGACTCTGCGGGTCATCAAGCAGAACCTGTTCTGGGCGTTCGCGTACAACGTCGCGGCGATCCCGCTGGCGGCGGCCGGCCTCCTCAGCCCGATGATCGCGGGCGGTGCGATGGCGGCGAGCAGCGTCCTGGTGGTGGCCAACTCCCTCCGCCTCCGCCGCGCGGAGTAGCCCTCTTGGTCGTGGGCGGGATCGTTGCGCGTCGAACGGGCACGGAGCCGCGACGATCACGCCCACGACCAGAGAGCGGTCAGCGGAAGCGGCGGCCCTCGTCGTTGCGGTAGGCGACGGTCGCCAGCACGACGAACAGCAGCGTCCAGCCCGCCAGGACGGGAAGCGCCAGGGCGTAGGCCTCCGCCCCCGTCGTGGCCTGGACCAGCAGGTCCCGGCCCGCTCGGGTCGGGGTGGCCTGCGAGATCGCGTCGAGCCAGCCCGGGAACATCTGGGGCGGCAGGAACAGCCCGCCCGCGAAGGCCATCGGGAACAGGACGATCTGCACGACGGGCAGCGCGGCCTTGGCCGACAACGAGTACCCGATGGTCATGCCGAGCAGCACGAACGGCACCGACACGGCAAGGATGGTGCCGATGCCGGCGAGCAGCTGTCCCAAGGTCACGGTCGCCGACGTGAACAGCCAGCCGATGATGATCAGCGGCAGCAGGCCGAACAGGGAGAAGATCCCGCCGTTCAGCACACGCGCCACCATCTGCGGGCCAGGCCCGGCGGGCAGCGAGCGCAGGAAGGGGTAGAACGGCAGCTGCCGGTCCTCGGCCACGCCGAGGCCGTAGGTGAACAGGCTGGCCGAGCACACGGCGAACAGGCTGAGCCCGGCGACGGCGGTGGTCGCGAACAGGGGGTTGTTTGCGACGCCCGTCTGCGGCACGACGAAGAAGAACATGGTCAGCGAGGGGAACAGCATGTTCCCGAGCACCGCAATGGGGATGCGGACGGTCTCGAGGAACTGGTACTTGAGGTGCAGCCAGGACAGCGCCAGGAAGGGCTGGGTCCGGGTCCGGTCCGTCGCGCTCATCGCACTGCTCCTTCCGGGGTGTCGTGGTTGACCAGCTGCCCGAAGGCCTCCTCGAGCGACGCGCCCCGGATCTCCAGGTCGCGGAACACGGTCCCGGACGTGACCAGGTCGCGGACGAAGGCGTCGGAGTCCGGGACGAGGTGCTCCTGACGCGTGCCGGCGGCGTCCGTCAGCAGGACCCGGCGTACGCCCACGTGGCGCAGCACGGTCTCGAGGGAGTCGTCCGCGAGCACCTTCCCGCGGTCGACCACGACCACGCGCTCGGCGAGCGCCTGCACCTCCTCGAGGTAGTGCGAGGTCAGCAGGACCGTGCCCCCGTCGGCGTGGTACTGGCGGATGGCGTCCCAGAGGGCGGTGCGCCCGGAGACGTCGAGCCCGGTGGTGGGCTCGTCGAGCAGCACCACGCTCGGCCTGCCCACCAGGGACAGCGCGACGGCGAGGCGCCGCTTCTGCCCGCCGGACAGCGCGCCGGTCTGGCGCTTGCCCAGGTCGGCGAGCCCGAACTGCTCGAGCAGCTCGCCGGTCGGCACGGGGTCGGGGTAGTGCCCGGCCACGAAGTCGATCACCTCGCGCACGCGGAGCGTCGCGGGCAGCCCGGTCTCCTGCGGGGTGAGGCCGAGCACCATGCGCGTCGCGGGTTCCCGCGGGTCTCGGCCGTCCAGGCGCACCACCCCGGCGTCGGGCCGCCGCTGGCCACTGACCAGCGACAACAGCGTGGACTTTCCCGCCCCGTTGGGACCGAGCATGCCGACCAGCTCGCCGTGCCCCACCTCCAGCGAGACGTCGTCGAGGGCCACGACGTCGCCGAAGCGACGGGTCACCCCCCTGACCTCTACCGCACTCATCCCTGTGTTCCCTTCAGCAGTTCCATCAGTGCCGCCTGGTAGTCCGCGAACGCGGTGCGGCCGGTATCGGTGAGGGCCAGGTACGTCGCCGGCATCCGGCCCTCATGAGTCTTGGTGACCCGCACGTAGCCGGCGTCCTCCAGCTTGCGCAGGTGGGTGGACAGGTTTCCGGCGGTCATGTCGAGCAGCTTCCGCAGCTTGGGAAAGGCCACCTCGTCCCCGTGGCCGAGAGCCGCGAGCGACGCCACCACCCGCAGTCGTGCGGGCGCGTGGATGACGGGGTCGAGCTCCTCAGGCACCCCGCCCACCGCCCTCCGTCCGGCGCGTGGCGGACCCGGGTGACCGGCGTCGGGCACGGAACCACTGCTCCACCGCGACCATGGCCAGGAACCCGCCACCGCCCGCGACGGCCATCACCAGGTAGGTGTTCGGCATGCCCGCGAACGCGGCCAGCACCGCGGTGACCAGCATCCACACGCCGACGGCGGCCATGCGGTTCTCGCCGAACAGCAGACCGCCCGCGATGTACATGAGCCCGACGATCAGGCAGGCGAAGCCGTTGGCGGCGATCGCCATGACCTCCGGCGGGGCACCGGCGTCGCCCATCGCACCGACGAGGGCGCCGAAGGCCGTGAACGCGAGGAACCAGGTCCACCCGTAGGTCGCACCCACCCGGGCGCTCGCGCCACGCGTCCCAGCGGTCCGGGTGATGCTGTGCACGATGGTGAACGCCATGGCGCCGACGATGCAGCCGGCGAGCACCCAGCCGGCCCAGGGCTCGGGCAGACCCGTGTCGCGCGCGGTCGTCCACAGGGCGAGGTAGCCGATCAGCCACGCGAGGCCCCACGCCCCGAACAGCAGGCGCCCGTCCGGCTCGACCGCGTCCCGCGCGGCCTCCTGCTGCTGCCGGATCATCCGCAGCGTCTCGGCAGGGCTCAGACCGGTGGAGGACGCCGCGCCGTCGTCGCTCGTTCGTGCCGGCTCGCTCGCCGGGATGTCGTCCGTCATCGTCTCCGCCTCGTCGTTTGGTTTGTACTGCAAACCAGTTTGCCGGACGCCGCCCTCGAGCGCAAGCACTTTTCCGCTCGGGTGTGCCCGGCCTACGCCACCCGCGGAATCCCCTGGAGGCCGCTTCCTCGGGCGGGGTAGGTTCCCGGGCGTGACCGACGACGAGAAGACGAAGCAGACCGACACCACGGCGACGAGCGCCCCGGGACCGGCGAAGTCCGAGCCCACCGACGACCTCGTCACCACGGCGCACACGCTGAGCACGCCGCAGGGCGACCTGTCCTACACCGCGACGACCGGCCGGATCGTGCTGCGCCAGGAGGTCCTCACCGACGACAAGTACGACGGCCGCAAGCCCAAGGCCGAGGTCTCGATCACGTACTACACGCTCGACCCCTCGACAGGCTCAGGACAGCGGACACCGACGTGACGCACCGGCCGGTGACCTTCGCGTTCAACGGTGGCCCCGGCTCGTCGTCGGTGTGGCTGCACCTGGGCCTGCTCGGGCCCCGCCGGGTCGACTCGGGCGACGTCGGCAACCTGACCGCACCGCCGTACGGGCTGGTCGACAACCTGGAGACGCTGCTGCACGTCTCCGACCTCGTGTTCATCGATCCCGTCTCCACGGGCTTCTCGCGCGCCACCGAGGGCGAGCAGGCCAAGCCGTTCCACGGGTTCACGGGCGACCTCGAGTCCGTCGGCGAGATCATCCGCCTGTGGACGAGCCGCAACGACCGGTGGATGAGCCCCAAGTTCCTGATCGGCGAGTCGTACGGCGGCACCCGCGGCGCGGCCCTCGCGGAGTACCTGCAGCAGCGCTTCGGCATGTTCTTCAACGGCGTCATGCTCGTGGCTCCGGCGCTGAACCTGGAGGCGCTGTTCGACGGCGAGCACTCCAACCTGCCGCACCCCCTGTTCCTCCCGCTCTACGCCGCGACCGCGCAGTACCACGGCCTCCTCGGCGACCGCACGCTGGACGACGTCGTCGCCGAGGCCAAGGACTGGGCCGAGACCTACGCCTCCATCCTCGCTCGCGGGGCACGCGTGCCCGACGACGAGCGCGCCGCCGCCGTCACGAAGATCGCGTCCCTGACCGGGCTCAGCGAGGACTACGTCGACCGCGCCAACCTGCGGCTCGAGCACACCCGCGTCTACGCGGAGCTGCTGCGCTCACGCCGTCTCGTCACGGGGCGCCTCGACACCCGGTTCACCGGGCCCGCCGACCACTACATCCACGAGCAGATGCCGTACGACCCGTTCATGACCGCCATCTCCGGGCCGTACACCGCGGCGCTGCACCACTACCTGCGCGGCGAGCTGGAGTACGAGCACGACGCGATCTACGAGGTGCTGTCCCGTCAGGTGCACCCCTGGTCGTACAAGGAGTTCGAGGGCCAGGCGGTCGACGTCGCCGACAAGCTCGCCACGGCGATGATCATCAACCCGCACCTGCGGGTGCACATCGCCATGGGCCGCTACGACGGCGGTGTGCCCGTCGAGGCGATCGAGTACAGCCTCGACCAGATGGCGATCCCGGCGTCCTACCGCGACCGCGTCGAGACCAAGGTGTACCCGGCGGGCCACATGATGTACATCCACCCCGAGTCCCGGGTGGCGCAGGCCGCGGACCTCGCGGACTTCGTCCGCCGCGCCTCCAACCGCTGATCGGTGGTCGGCAGGACGTCACGTGTTCGGCACCTCGAGCTGCCGATCACCTGACGTCCTGCCGACCGGCGACGAGCTGCCAGGACCAGCGGGTAAGTTTCCTGGCGTGAGCGTCAGCCAGCAGCCAGTCTTCCGCCGTCGTGTCGCCGCCGAGGTGTGGATCGTGCTCGGGCTCAGCCTGGGCCAGTCCGCGGTGTACGCCCTCGTCAACATCGCGGCCCGCCTCACTGCCGAGACCCCCCTCGCGGAGCAGACCGCCACGCTCAACGCGAGCCAGTCCGAGCGCCCGTACCTCGACCTGGTCTACCAGCTGCTGAGCATCGGTTTCGCGCTGGTCCCGGTGGCCCTGGCCCTCTATCTGCTCAGCGAGCACGGCCGCAGCGCCGTCCGCAGCCTGGGCCTGGACCGGTCCCGCCCGGCCCGGGACCTCGGCTGGGGTGTCGCCCTGGCCGCTGCCATCGGCATCCCGGGGCTCGCGTTCTATGTCCTCGGCCGCGCCCTCGGCATCACCGTCGAGGTGCAGGCCAGCGCCCTGGACACCCACTGGTGGACGGTCCCGGTGCTGCTGCTGAGCGCGTTCCAGAACGGGCTGCTCGAAGAGGTGATCGCCGTCGGCTACCTCTACGAACGCACGCGGGAGCTCGGCTGGAACCGGGTGAAGTTCATCGTCGCCAGCTCGCTCCTGCGCGGTTCGTACCACCTGTACCAGGGCATCGGGCCGTTCCTCGGGAACGTGGTGATGGGCGTCGTCTTCTCGTGGTTCTACACCTCGCCGAGGTTCCAGCCCGACGGCCGGCGCCGTGTCATCCCGCTGGTCGTCGCCCATACCCTGCTCGACGTCGTGGCGTTCGTCGGCTACGCGCTCGTACCCGCCGAGTGGCGAGAGGCCCTGGGGATCCGGTGAACGAGGGCAGGCAGACACCAAGAACGTCACGGACCTGACCCGGATATAACGGGTGTCACTCCAGCACCTCCGGTCATGCGCGGCCCAACGCCCCTAGAATCCGATTCATGTCCACCTCGCGCACCGGCCGTGCTGACGCCGGTGCCGAACTGACCGACGCACCGCACACCGCACCGGCCGCCTCCGACCTCGTTCGCGTCGTCGACACGCCGGAAGAGCGCGTGCGGCACCCCCGCGCGCTGGTGTGGATGATCGGGTGCGCGCTCGGCGTCGCGGGCGTCATGTTCCTGTCGGTGGCCGCGCACGGCACCACGGCGGGCGTCACCGAGGACGTCCGAAGCTTCAACGACCTGCTGGCCACGCTGCTGTTCGTGCCCGTCGCGGTGCTGCAGGGTCTGGTCAGCCTGTTCGCCCCGGTCGCCGTGATGATCGAGCTGGGGGTCCGCCGCCTGGGCCGGCAGATCGTCGAGTCGATCATCGGTGCCGTCCTCGGCCTGCTCCTGGGGGTCCTCACCACCGTCCTGCTGCACCAGTTCGGCTCGGACGAGCTCGTGCGGGGCATGTCGGTGTGGGAACGCGGGACCGGCTACGTGCTGGCCATCCCGGAGTACGCGGTAGCCGTGACGGCGATGCTCACGGTCGCCGGCCCGGCCACCCGGCGTCGGACGGTCCGCATCTCGTGGAACCTGATGTTCGCGGCCCTGCTCATCGTGCTGATCACCGGCCAGGTGTCGCTGCCGGGCGTGCTCGTCGCCCTGCTGCTCGGCCGGCTCGCCGGCTCGTCGGTGCAGTACGTCTCGGGCACCCGCAGCGAGCGGGCCTACGGGGCGGACCTCGTGGCGGCCGTGCGGCGCGCGGGCTTCGTGCCGACATCGCTGGCCCGCGTGCACGCCGAGCCGGAGCAGGCCGGCGACCCGGCCACGGCGTCCGCCCAGGCCGCCCGGAGCGCCGCCCCGGACGCAGCGCCGGCCGACCCGGTAGCCCTCGCGCTGAGCCGCGCGGGCGACCACCGCGTGTACGCCCTCTACTGCGACGACGACGTGCGCCGCGACGTCGTGGTGCTCGACGGCGACCGTCAGGTCGTCGGGCTCATCACGCGCCTCTGGCGGGCCCTGCGGCTGCGCGGCATCGAGGGCCGGGCCGCCATCTCGCTCAAGGCCGTCGCCGAGCGCACCGCCCTCCTGTCCTTCGCCGCGACCGCTGCCGGGGTCCGCACCCCCCGGCTCCTGGGGATCGGCGAGTTCGGCGACTCGATCGCACTCGTCCTGGAGCACGCCTCCCCCGCCCGGTCGCTCCGGGACCTGCCCGACGACGAGGTGCACGACGACGTCCTCGCCGAGGCCTGGGAACAGCTCGGCCGGGCCCACGGCACCGGGCTCACGCACCGTGCCCTCACGCAGGACGTCCTGCTCACGCACCGTGACCCCGACGGCGGCCCGCACGTGTGGATCACCGGCTGGGAGCAGGGCGACATCGCGTCGTCACCGCTGTCGCGGCGCCTCGACCTCGTGCAGATGCTGGCGCTCATCGGGCTGCGGGTCGGCCCGCGCCGCGCCGTCGCCTCGGCGGTCCGCGCCCTGCCCGACGCCGACATCGCCGCCATCGGGCCCCTGATCCAGTCGATCGCCCTGCCGCGCACCACCCGCGAGGAGGTGCGCCGCGCGAAGGGCCTCCTCGGAGAGCTGCGGGACGCGCTGGTGGAGCGGCTGCCCGAGGCCAGCGTGCAGCCGCAGCGCATCTCCCGGTTCAGCGCCCGCACGGTGTTCACCACGACGCTGATGATCATCGCGGTCGCCGTGATCGTCACCACCATCAACTTCAACGAGATCGCGCAGGCCGTGCGCGAGGCCAACCCCTGGTGGATCGCGGTGGCGTTCGCTCTCGCCATCACCACCTGGTTCGGCGCCGGCCTCACGCTCGTCGCGTTCTCGCCGGCCCGCGTGCCGATCGGGCGCGCCACGCTCACTGCGGCGGCGGGCTCGTTCGTGGCGCTGGCGGCCCCGGCCGGGATCGGTCCGGCGGCCCTGAACCTGCGGCTCCTGACCCAGCGCGGGGTCTCGATGTCGATGGCGGTCGCCACCGTGGCGCTGGTGCAGGTCTCGCAGTTCGTCGTCACGGTGCTGCTGCTCGTGGCCCTGTCGATCTTCACCGGGTCCGGTGCGCTCGTCGAGCTGCCGTCACCGGCGGTCCTGTTCACGCTGGCGGGCGTCGCGCTCGTCGTCGTCGCGACGCTGATGGTGCCGCCCGTGCGGCGCTGGGGCATGGGGTACATCGGGCCGCGGCTGCGGCAGGTGTGGCCCCGGCTCGCCCAGATGCTGAGCCACCCCGGCCGGCTGGCGCTCGGTGTGGCGGGCAACCTCATCATGACGCTCGGCTACATCGTCGCGCTGTGGTGCTGCCTCGCAGCCTTCGGGGAGTCGCTCTCGCTGGTCGACATCGCGCTCGTCAACCTCGTCGGCAACGCGCTGGGTGCGCTCATCCCGACGCCCGGCGGCCTGGGCGGTGTCGAGGGCGCCCTGACGGCCGGTCTGACGGCCGCCGGCGTGCCGGCCACCATCGCGTTCTCCGCGACCATCCTGTACCGCCTGTGCACCTACTGGGGCCGCGTGCCGATGGGCTGGGTCGCGATGAAGTACCTGGAGCGCAAGGGCGACCTCTGACCGCACGCCGACCGCGCCGCGCTCCGGACGTGCGAAGGCCCGACCCCCTGGTGGGGAGCCGGGCCTTCGCGTCGCTGTAAAAATCAGCGGCGAAGCGTCACTTCGCGACGGCCTTCTTCAGCAGCGAGCCGGCGCTGATCTTGACACCGAAGTTCGCCGGGATCTGGATCTCCTCGCCGGTGCGCGGGTTACGACCCGTGCGGGCGGCACGCTCGACGCGCTCGGCCGAGAGGAAGCCCGTCACCTTGACGGCCTCGCCCTTGGCGAGCGACTCGATCAGCACCTCCTGGAAGGCGTTGAGCGCGGCCTCGGCCTCGGTCTTGTTGATCTCAGCCTTGTTGGCGATGGCCGAGACGAGCTCGGACTTGTTGAGCGACATGCGGTTCCCTTCTTCGGTCACGTCGTGCGGCGGTACCCGCCCGACGACGAGGCCCCATACTGCCAGCAGATCGGCAGGAATTCGCGGAGAACGGGCACTTCTACGGCGAGTCGTGGGTAACTTTCTGCTCTCAGAGGACGCGAACCTGTGTACGAGCCTGTGGACGACGACGGTGAAGGGCCTCCGAGGCAGTGTCACCCCGCACTATCCGATGACTTCCGCAACCCATAGCGGTCTACCGTTCCGGTACTGCTACGCCAATGAGAGGAAATCGTGGAGAAACCGCCGCCCGAGGTCCCAGCCACCGTCGAAGGCGCCGTGAACGGCTCCCAGGACGCCACGGAACCCGGCGTTCCCGCTCCCGCGGACGTGCCGCACGCCCGCCGCAACCTGGTCGTGCTCGTGTTCAGCAACCTGCTGGCGGGGGTCGGGGTCGCGTCGGGTGCCGCCGTCGGCGCGCTGCTCGCCGAGAGCCTAGGTGGGACGTCCATGGCCGGCCTGGCACAGGCCGTCGGCGTGCTCGCCGCCGCGGTCGCCTCGATCCCGCTCGCGACGCTCGCGCAGGTCCGCGGACGCCGGTGGGCGCTGTCGCTCGGCTACGCCCTGTCCACGATCGGCGCGCTGCTCATCGTGACGGCGGCGGTGGTGGGGCAGCTCGTCGTGCTGCTGGTGGGCCTCACCCTGTACGGCGTCGCGAACGCGACCAACCTGCAGTCCCGGTACGCGGCCGCCGACAACGTCGGTTCGGGGGCCCGGGCCAGGACCATGTCGGTCGTCCTGTGGTCCACCACGGTCGGCTCCGTGGTCGGGCCCAACCTCGCGGCGCCCGGTGCGGTGGTGGGCAGCGGGCTCGGCGTGCCCGCGCTCGGCGGTCCCTATCTCTTCTCGATCGTCGCGTACCTGCTGGCCGGGCTCGTGCTCGCGGTGCTGTACCGGGACCCGGTGGGCAGCGTCGCGGTGGCGGCCGCCACCACCGCCGCCGGGCGGCCGAGGACGCAGGACGACGGCGCCGCGCGCGCCGAGCCCCGGCGGACCGGTGCCCTGGCCGCGCTGCGGTGGGCGTGGGCCCACCCGCGGGCACGGTTCGCCGTGGTGACCACCGCCGTGGCGCACGGCGTGATGATCATGGTGATGGTGATGACGCCGGTGCACATGCAGCACGGCGGGATGTCGCTGCAGCTCGTCGGCATCGTGATCAGCCTGCACGTGCTGGGGATGTTCGCGTTCAGCCCGGTGTTCGGGTGGCTGGCCGACCGGTTCGGCCCGCTGCGGGTCGCCGTCGGCGGGATGGTGCTCCAGGGTGCGGCGGTCGTCCTGGGCTTCACGGCGGCGGCTTTGGTGCCCGAATCCGGTACGGCGGCCGGTGCGCACGCCGGGCACGGCGGCGCCGGGCCGGCACTCGACACGGAGGTGCTCACGGCGGTCGCGCTCGTGCTGCTCGGGCTCGGCTGGTCGGCGTGCGTGATCGCGTCGTCGGCGGTGCTGGCTTCCGTGGCGGAGCCGCACGTCAAGCTGCCCCTGCAGGGTGCGACGGACGCGCTGATGAACTACTTCGGCGCGGGCTCCGCCGCTCTCGCCGGCCCGCTCCTGGCCTGGGGCGGGTTCCAGGCGGTCAACACGGCGGGCGCCATCCTGCTCGTGCCGGCCGTCGTGACGGTGGTCCTGGCGGTCCGAGCGGCGAGGACACCGCGGACCGCCGACGACCCGGCACGCTAGCCCTTCGGCTTGTCGTCCGGGTTGGCGTTGTGCCTCTCGCCGTCCAGGTCGTCCGGGTCGGGCTCGTTGGCCTGGCGCAGCCGGTCGTTCTCGAGGATCTTGCGGCGCATCATCACCACGACCCCCAGCACGACCAGCACCGCGGCGACGATCCCACCGGTCACGGCCAGGCCGCTGACACCGGCGCCGTCCCCGGCACCGGCCAGCTGGGACGGCGCGGTCGGCTGCTCGACGCCGTCGGGGGCCGACGTGCCGGCCTCGGCCGGCTCGGCCTCCTGGGTGGACATCTCGGGCTCTTCGGTGGACTCGGCGCTCGGGGTCGCGGTGGGCTCGGCGGCGCCCTCCACCACGTAGCTGAACTCGCCGTCGATGGGGTGGCCGTCGGAGGAGACCACGTGCCACGCGACGTCGTAGCTGCCGGCGGGCAGGTCATCGGCGATCTGGGCGGTCACCACCTTGTCGTCGACCTGGATGTCCTGGCCCTGCGCGGTGGCGCCGTCGGGGCCGACCAGGGCGATCTCGATGCCCGTGTCGAGGGGCGCCGCGCTGAAGGTGAGCGAGATGCTCGTCGGGTGCTCGTCGAGCGTCGCGCCGTCCTTCGGGTCGGACGACAGGAGCTGGTCGTGAGCGCTCGCCGGACCGCCCACCAGCAGGAGTGCCGCACAGGTGAGCACCGCCGCGAACAGAGTGATCACGCGGACGAGGCGACGGTTCCCGGGCCGAGCCAGGGCAACGGAGACGGCAGGCATACGTGGCACCTTACCTGCCCCGGTCCGGGGCGTGAGCGTCGCCGCGGTCTGTCCGCCACGAGCGTGACGACCGCGCCCGCGACCCGGCCCGATCACGCTCTCGGGACGTTGTTCTCCAGCTCTGCCAGCCAGGCCGCCGACGTCGCGTCCGACGGCATCCGCCAGTCGCCGCGCGGCGACATCGTGCCGCCCGGGGACACCTTCGGGCCGTTGGGCAGGGCCGACCGCTTGAACTGCGAGGCGAAGAAGCGGCGCACGAACACGTCGAGCCAGCGCCGGATCGTCGCCAGGTCGTACTGCGTGCGGCCCGACGACGGGAACCCGGGCGGCCACTCGCCGTCGTCCACCGCGTGCCACGCGTGCCAGGCCAGGAACGCGATCTTGGACGGCCGGTAGCCGCGCCGCAGCACGTGGAACAGCGTGAAGTCCTGCAGGGCGTACGGGCCGACGGTCGCCTCGGTGGACTGCGGCGTCTCGCCCTCCTCGGTGGGGATCAGCTCGGGAGTGATCTCCTGCTCGAGGATCTCGGACAGGACCGCGTTGACCGGGCTGTCCTTCTCCGGCGCGAACTGGCCGCTGTCGATCGTCCACCGGATGAGGTGCTGGATCAGGGTCTTCGGCACGCCGGTGTTCACCGCGTAGTGCGACATCTGATCGCCCACGCCGTACGTGCACCAGCCGAGCGCGAGCTCGGAGAGGTCGCCCGTGCCGAGCACGATCCCGCCGCGGTGGTTCGCGAGCCGGAACAGGTAGTCGTAGCGCAGACCGGCCTGGACGTTCTCGAAGGTCACGTCGTACTGCTTGGTCCCGTCGGCGTACGGGTGGTCCAGGTCGCGCAGCATCTGCTCGGCGGCGGGCCGGATGTCGAGCTCCTGGAAAGTCACGCCCAGCGCCTCGGCGAGCCGGATCGCGCGGTCCTTGGTCTCCTCGCTGGTCGCGAAGCCCGGCATCGTGAACGCATGGATGTCGGTGCGGGGCCGGCCGAGCCGGTCCATGGCCTTGGCCGCGACGATCAACGCGTGCGTCGAGTCCAGCCCGCCGCTGACACCGATCATGATCTTCGGCTGGCCGATCGCGCGGAGGCGCTGCTCGAGGCCGGTGACCTGGATGTTGTACGCCTCGTAGCAGTCCTGGGCGAGGCGGTCGGCGTCGTCGGGCACGAACGGGAAGCGGTCCACCTTGCGGCGCAGGCCGATGTCGCCCTGCGGTGGCCGGACGCTGAACGTGATCTCCCGGAAGCCGCCGACCTCACCTCCGCCGACCGAGCCGCTCCCGGTGGTCGAGCCGGTCGCGGCCCCGGTCGCGACCATCCCCAGTCCACGCCGGTTGTCGTCGAAGGTGCCCTGCCGGAGCCGTTCCTGGCGCAGGCGGTCCAGGTCGACGTCGACCACGGTGGCACGTGCGCCGTCCGGGAACCGCTCGGTCTCGCCGAGCAGGTCCCCCGCCTCGTAGACCATGGTCTGCCCGTCCCAGGACAGGTCGGTGCTGGACTCGCCCTGGCCCGCTGCCGTGTAGACGTAGGCGGCGTTGCAGCGGTAGCTCCCGCTGCGCACGATCAGGCGGCGGTCCTCGGCGCGGGCCACGGTGACGGGGCTCGCCGAAAGGTTCAGCAGCACCGTCGCGCCCGCGAGCGCCGCGAGCGCGCTCGGCGGCACCGGCACCCACATGTCCTCGCAGACCTCGACGTGGATGGTGAGCCCGCGCACGTCGTCG
Source organism: Promicromonospora iranensis (assembly GCF_028994805.1). Lineage (GTDB taxonomy): Bacteria > Actinomycetota > Actinomycetes > Actinomycetales > Cellulomonadaceae > Promicromonospora > Promicromonospora iranensis. The sequence goes on from NZ_JAJQQP010000001.1 coordinate 456,072, forward strand.
GCCCGGAAGATCAGGTCCGCGCCGATCGGCACCTCCTCGCCGAGCAGGGTGAGGGTGCCGCGGTGCTCGTCGCCGGGCGCGAACTGCCGCTTCTCGTAGAACTCGCGGTAGTTCGGCAGGTAGGACTTGGGCGCGATGCCGAGGATCCGGCCCCTGTGCACGACGACGGCGGTGTTCAGCAGGCGGCTGCCCACGAGGAGCGGTGCCCCGACGACGAGCATCGTCGTCAGGTCGAGGCTGGCCTGCCGGATGTCGGCGAGCGCGTCGAGCACGGCCTCCAGCAGCGTGTCCTGCATGTGCAGGTCGTCGATCGCATAACCGCTCAGGCAGAGCTCGGGGAACACCGCGACGGCGACGCCGTCGTCGTGCAGCTGGCGCGCCTGCTCGACCACCATCGCGGCGTTGGCCGCGGGATCGGCGACGGCGACGGGGATGGTGCAGGCCGCGACCCGGGCGAACCCGTGGGCGTAGGCGTTGTAGAAGTCCACGGGTTCGAGTCTATGGATGCGGGCGCAGGGTGCCCGTCGTCGCACGAGCTCGTGCACCGTCGATGTCAGTGGTGGCTGGCATCCTTTCCGGCCATGGGGATCCTCACCGACTACTTCATCGCTGCCTCCGACGCCTGAGCCGTCCGGCCGAGCGCTGTGCGGCAGCCCGCGCGACGACCGATGAGATCCGCCGTCGGGCGGCGTCTGTCCTGCCAGAACGCGGTGCCCGCCGGTACCGCACGTCCATGTGAAAGGGAGTCTCCATGTCATTCCAGGCCTATCTCGACGCCGTCGAGACCAAGACCGGCCACACCCCGCGCGAGCTCATCAGGCTCGCGGAGGAGCGTGGGTTCGACGCGTCCACCAAGGCCGGTCCGATCCTCGAGTGGCTCAAGGAGGACTACGGTCTGGGCCGCGGGCACGGCATGGCGATGGTCCACGTCATCACCAAGGGCCCGCAGATCAGCACCAAGCACGTGGGCACGGCCGGGACGCACCGCGACGAGTCCGACACCCTCTGGCTCGACGGCAAGGCGACCAACCCGGCGGCGTCCGGCTGAGTGGCCGGCCGGGCCGGGTGTCCTGACGCCTCGTTACCTCGGGTAATGATGTACCCATGACAACCCGCTCCACCATCGCCATCGTCAACGCCCACGTCGTCCCCGTCGCCACCGAGGCGATCGAGCACGGGACGGTCCTCATCGAGGACGGCGTCATCACCGCCGTCGGGCCGGACGTGGCCGTCCCGGACGGCATCCGGACCATCGACGCGCAGGGCCGGTGGCTCCTGCCGGGGTTCGTCGAGGCCCACGGCCACCTCGGTGTGCACGAGGAGGGCGAGGGCTGGGCCGGCAACGACACCAACGAGATGACCGATCCTGACGGTTCCGCGCTGCGCGCCCTCGACGCCATCCACATCGACGAGGAGGGCTTCCGTGACGCTCTCGCCGGCGGCGTGACGACGGCGGTCATCAAGCCGGGGTCGGGCAACCCGATCGGCGGCCAGACCGTCGCGATCAAGACCTGGGGCGGCCGTACCGTCGACGAGCAGGTCCTCAGCGACTCGGTGTCGGTCAAGAGCGCGCTCGGCGAGAACCCGAAGCGCGTCTACGGGGACAAGAAGCAGCTGCCGTCGACCCGCCTGGGCGTCGCCGCGGTGATCCGCAAGGCGTTCGTCGACGCCCAGAACTACATCGCCAGGCGTGACGCCGCGGCGGCCGAGGGCAAGCCGTTCGAGCGCGACCTCGCCAAGGAGACCCTGGCCCGCGTCCTGGCCGGCGAGCTCGCCTGGGACCAGCACACCCACCGCGCCGACGACATCGCGACGGCGATCCGGCTCTCCGAGGAGTTCGGCTACCGCCTCGTCATCAACCACGGTACCGAGGGTCACAAGGTCGCCGACGTCCTCGCCGAGAAGGACATCCCGGTCATCTACGGCCCCATGTTCACGTCCCGCTCCAAGGTCGAGCTGCGCGACCGCTCGATCCTCAACCTGGTCAAGATGGCCGACGCCGGCGTCCGTGTCGCGATCACCACCGACCACCCCGTCATCCCGATCAACTTCCTGGTGCACCAGGCGACCTTCGCCCTGCGCGACGGCCTGCCCTGGGCCACGGCCCTGGCCGCGATCACCACCAACCCGGCGTCGTTCCTCGGCCTGGACGACCGGGTGGGCGCCATCAAGGAAGGGCTCGACGGCGACGTCGTGCTCTGGTCCGGCGACCCGCTCGACACGACGGCGCGCGCCGAGCGCGTCTTCATCACAGGCACCGAGGTCTACACCTGGGACCCCGCCGCGGAAGCCGGCCGCGGAGCCGGCCGCGTCCTGGAACGCTCAACCCGCTTCGCCTGACCCCACGCGGTCGGCAGAACGTCGCATGGTCGGCAGAACGTCAGGTGGTCGGTACCCCGGAATGCCGATCACCTGACGTTCTGCCGACCGCCCCACCGGGCGGTCCGGCCCCCTCATCCAGCAGCCTGGGTCCGTAGGTGAGTCGGCGCAGCAGGACTTCGAACGGCCCGCGCTTGCCCGCCTTGTCGAGCAGGACCGCGACGACGACGGTGAGCACCCAGGTCCCGAACGCGAACCCGAACGCCGTCAGGTAGCCCATGTCGTCACCGAGGCCGAAGCCCCAGGCGGTGAGCAGCGGCGCCATGATGATCGACTGCAGCAGGTAGCAGGTGAGCGAGCGCTCGCCGACTGCCGCGAGTGCTCCCGGCACGCCGCGGCGTCCGTAGCCGCGGAGCTTGTGGGCGAGGAGCGCGAAGCCGCAGATGTACCCGATGCCGGCGTACATGCCACCCAGGAGGGTCAGCCCGACCGCGACCGTGTGGGTCCCTCCCGCCGGGTCCCACACGCCGAGGCCGATGAGGGCGACCGGCAGCGAGCTGGCGAGGTTCACGGCCATGCCGGTGAGGAACACGAGCTTGAGTCGGCGCAGGTGCTCCTCGGGGCGGTCGAGCCAGCCTGAGCGTTGGAGCAGGATGCCGACGAGGATCATCGGGATGAACTCCGCCAGGACGAGCGCCCCGGCCATGTTGATGAGCGAGGAGAGCGGCCCGAAGGCGAGCTGCTCCAGGTACGGGTGCAGCTCGGCGGGGGCCGGCGACTCGCCACCCTCGCTCGCGGTGACCCAGCTCATCACCGGCACCGTGATCACGAGCACGTACACCGAGCTCCAGATCAGCCAGCGCTTCAGGGCGGGTGTGGAGAGGTGCAGGAAGAACAGGGCGACGAGCGCGGTGGCGCCGTAGCGGGCGAGGATGTCGCCGTCGAACAGGAAGGTGGCGTGGACCAGGCCGAAGGCCACGAGCCACCAGGAGCGGCGCCGCATCACCGTGCGGACGTCCTTGACCTCCATGCCCCGCGTGAACATGCGCGAGGCCATGACGGCCATGCCGAAGCCGAAGAGGACGGCGAACATCGGACGGGAGCGCTCGGCCACGATGAGCTGCTCGAAGAACAGTCCGATGTGGTCGGCGGTGCCGAGGCCGGAGAGGTGGCCGTAGGCGTCGGACTCCCTGCCCCACAGGTAGAGCGGGACGTTGGCGAGCGCGATGAACAGGAGCATCCCGCCCCGGGCGATGTCGGGGGCGAGCGAGCGCTCGGACCTGGTGATCGGCCTTGGCGTTCGAGGCGGCCCGGCGACGGCGGCTGGGGGTGCGGTGGTCACAGGGACTCCTCAGGTACGGGCGCTGGTTGTCGTTGCGAGCCTAGGGAGCACCGGGTGCACAAAGCGGTAGTGCAGACCCCCCGACCTCGCCTCCGGTCTGCGGTACCCACCGCGGTTCTCCGGGCCGCCAGAACCTCAGATGGTCGGTAGAACCTTGCTCGGGCGGGCACCCCGGTGCCGGGTGAGGTGGTACCGGAGGCCGAGGCGTTCGGGAGCGGCGCGGCGTAGCGTGCGAGCATGCTGGGCACCCCCCGTCCCACGAGCGACGTCCCTACCGACCCGCACGCCCCCGGTCCGTTCGACCGCGCGCGGCCCCGCGTGTTCGTCGCTGTCGCCACCGTTCTCGCCACCAACCTGGGCTCGATCGGTGCCGCGCACGGTCAGACCTGGGCTGCGGAACCCGGCCTCGTCGGGTTCCTCCTCCTGCTGGTCTCGCCCGCGGCGCTGCTCTTTCTCCTGCCGCTACGGCCGGCGCTCGCCACAGTGCTCTCGGTCGCGGCGACCGTCACGTTCCTGCTGCTCGGGTTCCCGTGGGGACCGGTGTTCCTCGGCCCGCTCGCCGTGCTCGCCGCAGTCATGCTCAGCGGCGAGATGCGCAGGGCCCGGCTGATCGCGTGGTCGGGCGCCGCCCTGCTCGCCGGGGGCATCGGCGCCGCGGCCTCGCTGATCGCACCGCGCGTCGAGCAGCTGGTGGTCGAGCGGCCGCAGTGGCCGCACGACGACTGGGGGCCGGGCTCCGGCGGTCCGAGGTGGAGCGGCGGGGACAGCGCCTGGTTCCTCACCCCGTCGGCTCTGATCGCGGCGGCCGCGTGGCTCGCCGTCGTGCTGCTGATGGCGAGCGCCGCGCGGGACCGGATCACACGACGCGTGGCAACGCGGGCCGCGGCGCAGGCGACGGCCGCGGAGCGGGAACGCACCGCCGTCGCCTCGGAACGCCTCCGTATCGCCCGCGAGCTGCACGACGTCCTCGCCCACTCCCTGTCGGCCATCAACGTCCAGGCCGGAGTGGGCCTCCACCTGCTCGAGAAGAATCCCGGGCAGGCCCGCGAGGCGCTGACCAACATCCGTGACACCAGCAAGGACGCCCTCGCGGAGGTCCGCACGGTGCTGGGCATCGTCCGCGAGGGCGCCTCCCCACCCGCCCTGGACGCGCTGCCCGACGCCGCCGCCCCGCTCGCCCCCACCTGGGACCTCACCGGGCTCCGGGACCTGGCCGACCAGGCGCGGGCCGACGGCCTCGACGTCACCGTCGAGCTCGCCGCCGACGTCGACGACCTGCCCGACCACGTAGCCGGCGTCGTGCACCGCGTGGTGCAGGAGTCGCTGACCAACGTGCGCAGGCACGCGCCGTCGGCCCGCCGCGTGACCCTGCGGGTCACCCGGGGCGAGGGCGTCGAGGTCGTCGTGACCGACGACGGCGTCCCGGCGGGCGGGCCGGTCGAGCCCGGCTACGGGCTCCTCGGGATGCGCGAACGGGTCGAGGGCTCCGGCGGCACGCTCACCGCCGGCCCACGCCCGGACGGCACCGGCTGGGAGGTCCGGGCTACGCTGCCGGCGCCGAGGCAGGCGGGCACGAGGAGCGAGACAGCACCGACCGAGACCGGAGAACCCGCATGATCGACGTCCTGCTCGCCGATGACCAGGCCCTGGTACGCGGCGGGTTCCGCGCGCTGATCGACTCCGAGGACGACATGCGCGTCGTCGCCCAGGCCGCCACCGGCAGCGAGGCCGTGGCGCTCACTCTCGAGCACCTCCCCCAGGTGGTGCTCATGGACATCCGGATGCCGGGCCTGGACGGGCTCGAGGCGACACGGCGGATCATCGCCGAGCCCCGGGCGGCGGGCGTGCACGTGGTCGTGGTGACGACGTTCGAGCTCGACGAATACGTCACCGAGGCCATCCGCGCGGGCGCCTCCGGCTTCCTCGTCAAGGACACCGAGCCGGCGGAGCTGGTGCGGGCGGTGCGGGTGGCGGCGTCGGGCAACGCGCTCCTGTCACCCACCGTGACCCGGCGGCTGCTGGCCAAGGTGGCGGAGGCGACGCGCGCGGTCCGGCCGGTGCCCGCGCTCGCCGAGCTCACCCCGCGCGAACGTGAGGTACTCGTCGAGGTGGCGGGCGGGCTGGCGAACGACGAGATCGCCCGCAGGCTGTACCTCTCGGAGTCGACGGTGAAGACGCACGTCTCCCGGGTGCTGATGAAGACTCGCTCGCGCGACCGCGCGCAGCTCGTGGTGCTCGCGTACGAGGCGGGCCTCGTCCGCCCCGGCTGGGCCGGAGGCGCAGCGCAGGGTGGGGGCTGAGGAACGAGGCACCCGCCCGGAGCGGAACCGCAGGCCCAGCCGGAACAAGCAGAACTGGGCCGGAGGTGCAGCGCAGGGTGGGGGCCGCTGACACCGCACCGCGACGGGCGGCACCACGGGTGTAGGGGAGCAGGTACGCGGGGGTGACGACCCCGGCGTCGGACGGCGACAGCCTGGTGCCGTAGCCGGAACGACCGGCCGAACCGAATGCTGGAGGTCGACATGCTCACCGCGACGACGGAGGTCCTCGCCGACGGGCCGCACTACGGCTGGGGCGGACCCGGCCCGTTCTTCTTCATCTTGCCCCTGCTCTGGTTCCTGCTGTTCCTCACGGTGATCATCCTGATCGCGCGGCGAGCCCGGCGTGGGCCGCGTGCCGGCTGGGGCGGTCCCTGGGCGGCGCACTCCGCCGCCGGCACCGACCCGGTGACGCTGCTGGGCACCCGCTTCGCCCGCGGGGAGATCGACGAGGCCGAGTACCGTTCGCGCCTCACCGTGCTCCGCTCGGCGGACCCGTACCCGACCGCTCACCCGGCCGCCGGTACGAGCACCGGCCCGACGGCGACCGACGCTCCGCCCGCCGCCACGACGTCGCAGGACCAGCCGCCGGCCGACGGCGACCGCTGACGGCCGCTGACGGTCACCGCTCGGCTCCTGGTGCAGCCGTCGGAGCAGGCCCCGGACGCCCCGGTCACCTCGGTGACCGGGGCGTCCGGGGCACGCCCGGCCGATCCGGGCGGTACGAGGCTCGGAGCCTTCTCGTCGTACGGCAACGATTGGTCTTCTGTTGCGGCCGGGACGCTAGACTCGCGGTCGAGTGCGACCGAACGCACTTTTCTGACCCGATGACGTGAGGGAAGTAGATCGTGAGCACCAGCAAGAACTGGGTGACCGCCGCACTGGTCTCCTGCGCACTCCTGCTGTCCGGATGCGCGGCCCTCGAGGACATGGCCAGCGACTTCACGCCTTCGGGCGAGGAGGTGGCGCAGAGCGCCCCGTCGCCCGTCGTCGAGGCTCCCGTCAGCACGGGCGAGTACGACCTGGTCGAGTCCTGCAACGCCTTCTTCTCCACCCGGCTGGTCTCGGACATCACCGATGTCGCCCCGGCCGTCGCGGCCCCGCTCGACGAGGAGCGGACCGGCGCCTTCAGCACCATCAGCAAGTCCCTCGGCCTGCTGATCGGTAAGGCCGACGAGGTGAGCATCGCCCACCTCGAGGCGGTCCGCGCGCCGTTCGACCAGGCCCTCGACGGCTCCATCGCCCGCCCGAAGGCGGTCACCGCGGCCGTCAAGTCCTACAAGGCCGCCTGCACCGAGGCCGGCTTCACGGGCTGATCCGGCGATCCCCGGTCGAGCTGGTCGGATCTGGACGAGCCGACCGGGGACCGGCCGGCTACCTGCCCGTGAGGAACTCGTGCATCACCGGGCCGGCCGTGGTCGAGCCCAGCTCCCCCTCCTCGATGAACACGACCGCCGCGAGGTCGTCCGTGATCGCGAGCATCCAGACGTGGGCCTTGTTCCCGTCCCCGAACTGAGCGGTGCCCGTCTTCGCGCCGGCGATCCCGGGCACGTCCTGCAGCGCGGTCGCCGAGCCCTCCTGCACCACGCCGTTCATCAGGCTGCGCAGCGTGGCCGCCTCGTCAGCCGTCAGGTCGCCCGCCGGCGCCTCGTCGGCGGCCTCCTCGCCGGTCGGCTCCACCAGCCACGGTGACACCGTGTGACCTGCGGAGACGCTCGCCGCGACGGTCGCCATCGCGAGCGGCGTGGCCAGCACCTGACCCTGGCCGATCATCGACGCGGCGTGCTCGGTGCCCTCCGCCTCCGTCGGGACGTCGCCCATCGCGGCCGCCGCACCGAAGGCCGTGGCGTCGACGCCCAGGCCGAGCGACGCGGCGGCGTCGTGCAGCTGCTGCTGCGAGATCTCCTGGTGCTGCGAGATGAAGCCCGTGTTGCACGAGTTGGCGAACACCGTCCGGAACGGCACGGCGTCACCCATCGCGGACTCGGGGTACCCGGGCACGTTCTGGAACTGGCGGCCCTCGACGTTGATGGTCGCCGTGCAGGGCAGCGGGGTCTCCGGCGTGATGCCCGAGCGAAGCATCGCGAGGGACGTCGCGATCTTGAACGTGGACCCCGGCGGGTACTGCCCCAGCGTCGCGGTGCTGTACCCCTCGGAGCCCGGGCCCGACGCCGCCGCGACCACCTCACCGGTCGACGGCTTGATCGCGACGATGGCGCTCGCCAGGTTGTCGAGGTCGGCCAGCGCTGCCTCGGCCCGGAGCTGCGTCTCCGGGTCGAGAGTGATCGCCACCGGCTCGCCGTCCTTCTTCTCGATGGTGAACGCCTCGCGGTCCTCACCGCCCTCGGTGGGCTTGATGGTCACGGCCAGGCCCGGCACCCCGCGGAGCTGCTCGTCGTGGGCGGCCTGCAGGCCGGAGAGCCCGACCATGTCGCCGGGCTTGATGGTGCCCTCCGACTCCTCGACGATCTCCGCGGTGGCCTCACCCACCGACCCGAGGAGGGGCCGCGCGAAGTCGCGGTCCCTCGCGAGCGGCAGCTCGTCGGGGATCCCGACGACGCCGTCGATCGCCATGGCGGCCTGGAAGTCGTACTCGGGGTCGTTGTCGCGGATCGTGATGACCTCGACGAACGCCTTCTCCCCGGCCGAGTCGACCTGCGCGGCGATGTCGTCGGTGGTCGCCCTGTCGAACTCCAGCACGTTCCCGAGCTTCTCGGCAGCGGTGTCCCAGCCCGGACGGGTCTTGTCGATGCCCACGTGGTGCACGGGCGTGAGGCCCACGAGCGTCTCGCCCGTGGTCGTGACGATCTCGCCACGCGCCGGTTCGGTGCGCTCGACAGCGAGCCGCTCACCCGGCTCCAGGCCCGGTACCATCACGCCGGTGTTCCAGGCGGCCTCCCACTCCCCGGCCTCACCGTCCGTCGCACCGGGATAGGTCAGCTGGGCGACGGTCTCGTACTCCCAGGCGGCCGTCGTCGCGACGGGCCACGTCCAGGCGAGTGTCGCGGTGGCCGTCGCGGTACCGCCGTCACCTTCCTGGACCGGCGTGACGCTCTTGACCGCCACGGTCCCGGAGTCCTCGCCGACGGCGGTCAGGAGCTGCTCGAACACCTGGGCGTACTGCTCGTCCGGCGACGCCGACGTGTCCATCGCGAGCGGGAAGTCAGCGGGCGTGCCCTCCTGGAGCGCTGCCGCGAGCTCCTCGGCGGCGGGTTCGGGGTCGGGGATCGGCGGTTCCCGGAACAGGAACCACAGGCCGAACCCGACCGCCAGCAGCAGGACGACGACGGTGCCGATGATCAGCGCCAGCCTGCCCGTGCGCCGGGGCGCCGGCGCGGTGGGCGGTGGGCCGGCTGCCGGCGGCACCTGCGCGTACCCGACCTCTGCATACCCACCTGGCGGAGGCGGGACCGGCGCATGACCATCCGCAGGTCCATGGGGTGAAGAGTGTCCGCTCATGCCCTGGAGCCTAAGGGCCCGGCCATGATCGGCACGTGTTATCTCCTGGGTGAAATGGGGTGGGTCCTGGTGAAAGTGGGCGGGGCCGCCGAACCCCCTGGATCTGCGGCCCCGCCCGGGGACGTCACGCGTCCGGGAACCGCCAGCGGTCACGGGGGCGCGTGGCGAGCTTGAGGTACGAGATCGCCGGCACCGCACGACCGGCGGCACGAAGCCTGTGCTCGCGCCGGTTGAGCAGCTCCATGCGCCGCAGGTCACGCTCGCTCGCGGCGACATCGGTGCCCGTGAGCGCTGCTGTGCTGGTCGTCATGGTCGATCCCCGTTCCTTGGCCCCTCGCGGTAGGCGCCCTCAGTCGGACAGGACGCACCAGGAGCTCGTTTCGTTGGTAGGGAGGCCCTGACCCGAGATTTGTGACCGCGGCGACAGAGTTCACCCGGCCACGGCGGCCGCCCGGTCGGCCAGAAAGACCCGCAAGGCGGGGTCGGTGGTGAGCGAACGCGCCTTGGCGTAGGCGACGCGGGCGGCGGCCGCCGCACCGGACTCCGCCAGCAGGTGGGCCCGCGTGGCCCACCACGGCTGGAACCTGCCCGACGCCGGGTCCGACGCCGCGACCTCGTCCAGCTCGGCGAGCCCGGCCTCCGGACCGTCGACCCTGCCGAGGACCGCTGCGAGCGCCACCCGTCCCCCGAGCATCGGAGCAACGTGGAGCAGCGCCCGGTGCAGGGTGAGCAGCGCCGGCCAGTCGGTCCGTCCGGTGCGGGCCCGCGCGCAGTGCGCGGACTGGACGGCGGCCTCGAGCCGGAACCGGCCGGGTGGTCCGGCGGGCGCAGGACCGGAGCCGGCGAGCGCGCGCCGGAGCAGTGCCTCCCCGCGCTCGATCAGACCGGCGTCCCAGCGGGCGACGTCCTGCTCGTCGAGGGGCACGAACGCGCCGTCGGCCTCACGGGCGTCGGCGCGGGCGACGGAGAAGCAGAGCAGCGCGGCCAGGCCGAGCACCTCGGGCTCGGGTAGCAGGTGCGCGAGCAGCAGGGCGAGGGTGAGTGCGTCGCCGGTGAGCGAGCCGCGCACCTCCGGCGCGGCTCCGCGCCAGTCGATCGCGTACGCGCCGTACACCGCCTCCAGTACCGGCGACAGCCGCGCGGGCACCTCGTCGCGGGCGGGGACGCGGAACGGGATGCGCGCGTCACGGATGCGGCGCTTGGCCCGGACCAGCCGCTGCGCCATCGTGGGCGCCGGCACGGCGAACGCCGCCGCGATGTCCCGTGCCTCGACGCCCAGCACCGTCTGCAGCATGAGCGGTGTACGGATGCCTGCCTCGACCGCGGGGTGGGCGCAGACGAACATGAGCTCCAGGCGGTGGTCGCCGATCTGGCCCGGGTCGGGGTCCTCGGGTGGGACCCCGGGCTCGGGTCCGGTGTCGGTCCCGGCCGCGGTGCGGTGGGCGGCTGAGCGGTACAGGTCCCGCATCCGGTTGCGGGCCACGGTCAGGAGCCAGCCGTCCGGGTTGTGCGGCACCCCGTCCTCGGGCCAGTGCCGCAGGGCGCGCTCGAACGCGTCCGCGAGGGCGTCCTCGGCCCGCTGGATGTCGCCGTCGCGGGCCGCGAGCAGGGCGAGCAGGCGGCCGTACGACGTGCGGGCCGCCGCTTCCGCGGCGGCCCGCACGTCCGGGTGCCCGGTCAGCGCGTCCACGCGCCGTTCTCGAAGCGAGTGGCCGACGGGCGCACCTCCACGGTGCCCCACTGGACCGACGGCGCCTTCTGCGCCCAGGCCAGCGCGGCGTCGAGGTCAGGCACGTCGACGACGAACGTGCCGCCCAGCTGCTCCTTCGTGTCGGCGAACGGGCCGTCCTGGATCCGCAGCTCACCGTCGCGCACGGCGACGGTCGTGCTGGACGACGACGGCTGCAGCACCTCGGCCGAGACGAGCACCCCTGCCTGGTCGAGCGCCGTGGCGTAGGCGTGGAAGGCACGCTGGCCCTCCTCCTGGCCGGCGCCGAGCTCGTCGGCCGTCATCTCCGGGTAGTGCAGCAGGAACGTGTAGCGCATGGTTCTGTCCTCCGGTCGATGTCTGTCTGACACCGGGGTGACGATCTCGCGGGCACCCGATCGACAGGTTCGGGAAACTCGCCGGAGACGGCGCGGGGACATGACTCGGGCCGGGGCGACCCCCTGGTACGCCCCGGCCCGTTCCCCCTGTTCAGCCTGTTCGTCAGGCGGTCGGTGCCGCCTTCACCACCGGACCCCAGGCCAGCGGGTCGAGCGAGCGGGCGTCGTCGTCCGCGTTGCCGGCCCAGCGGCGCGCATCGTCGATCGTGGCGGCGAGCAGGTCGCGCAGCCGAGCGTCGACGTCGGGCACGAAGGCCTCCGAGATGCCCTGCACCGCGGTGGAGACCACGCTCGGTGCGGCGTCACGGACGAACCGCTTGGGCCGCACGCTCGTGCCGGCGCAGAAGCGCTCCGCCCAGGCTGCCGTCTTCGGCACGGCCGCGAGCGCGTCCTTGCTCTCCGGTGCCAGCGTGCCGGAGGGCCGGTCCTCCAGGACGTCGAGCATGCGCTCGGAGCCGAGGATCGCCACGGCCAGCGTCTGCTGCCGGTCGGCGGGCGAGACGGGCAGCGCCGTCTGCGCGGCACGCAGCGCGATGCGCACGTCCCAGCGCGGGTCGGTGCTGGTCAGGCCGATGACCGACGGGATGAGCGGAGCGAGCTGCGGACGGGCGTGGTCCGCCGTGAGGTCGTTCACCGCACGGGCCAGCATGGCGATCAGCGGGTGTGTGCAGGCGGGGTGGTCGCTCCACTTCTCGCCTGCGAGAAAGGATGCGAGCTCCATGAAGCACGCGCCCTTCTTGGGGTTGCGGTGCTTTCCTCGACCCAGCATGGGCAAGATGTCGTACGTTCCAGCTTCGGTTCCGGTCACGATTCCACCCCCGAATTGGGTTCGCTACTTGCTCCAGTGTGCGTCCGGTGTGACGTAGATCGCAATAGAGAGCCTGTGAACCCACTGAATCCAGTGCGTCGCAGGGTCCCGCCCGGAGTCCTGAGCTGCTTCGGCGTTGTGCCTCCGGCCACCTCAGGGGTACCTCAGACGGCATCAGGGCTACCTCAGACGCGTGTCTGAGGTAGCCCGCCCGCCAGGACTGCCCGACCGCCCGATCCGGCGGGCCCGGCCTCAGGACGAGTGTCTTCCTCATCAGCCGGACGGGCGCACGGCCCGCCGGGGACATCCGGAGGAATCATGTCGCTGTGGGGACCCGCCGTCGAGGCGGAGATCGAGTACCGGCAGGCCGAGGCCAGGAAGGCCTGGGGCGGCCGAGGAACGAGCGGTGCGGACCGTGCCGGCCGGGCGGAGCGCCGGGCCGCGCGCCGGGCGGAGCGCACGGTCGAGCGTCGCTCGGAACGCCAGGTGCGCGCCGACCGTGCCGAGCAGATCAGGGAGGGCATAGCGGGCATGCGCCCGGCGTCCACCGGACGTCGCGGCCTGTTCGCGTGATCGAGGTGGGCGGCGGGGCGCAAAAGCCTGGGGGGACTGTCGGTGAGCGGTGGCACGATGTGCAGGTGCGACGCTCCACGACGGTCCCCCTGGTCTCCCGGCAGGAGCAGGTTGCCTCCCTCCTGCTGGCGGTAGGGCGCGCCTCCGCGGGCCGGCCCGGCCTCGTGCTCGTCGGCGGCGACGCCGGCGTGGGCAAGACCCGGCTGATCAGTCATGTCGCCGAGGCGGCCGGGCAGGCGGGGGCGAGCGCCGTCGTCGTGCACTGCGTCGACCTGGGGCAGGTCGGCATCCCGTACCTCGCGTTCACCGACGCGCTGACCCAGCTGCAGACCGGGGCCGCGGGGCCGGATGCCGCCGCCCGGGTGGCGGAGCTCGTGGCCGAGCGGCCTGCGCTGTGGCGGCTCCTGGAACCCGGCAGCAGCGGTGACGCCGACCACGACGAGCGGCTCCAGCTGTTCGAGGGCATCGTGCGCAGCCTCGCGGTGGCGGGCGAGCCCGAGCGGCCACTGGTGCTGGTGGTCGAGGACGCCCACTGGGCCGACGCCTCGACGCGCGACGTGCTGCGCTTCCTCGCGGCCCGCGCTCGTTCGGAGAACCTCCTGATCGTCGTGACGTACCGGTCGGACGACGTCGACCGCCGTCATCCGCTGCGCCCCCTGCTCGCCGAGCTGTCCCGGCTGGAGCACGTCGAGCGGATGGATCTCCAGCCGTTCGACGAGAAGGAGCTGCGCGAGTTCACCACCGCCCTCGCCGGCCGGCCCCTGGCGGCCGGGAGCTTCGCCGAGGTGCTGGACCGGTCCGAGGGAAACGCCTTCTTCGCCGAGGAGCTCCTGGATGCCGGGCCGTCCTCGGCGGGCCTGCCCTGGACGCTCACCGAGGTGCTCCGCACCCGGCTCGAACGGCTGGACCCCGAGGTGCAGCAGGTGCTGCGCATCGCGTCGGTCGCCGGACGCCGTGTGCGGGAGGAGCTGCTGCGGTCCGCCGCCGCCCGCTGGGGTGCGCTGGACGTCGACACCGCCCTGCGCGAGGCCGTGACCCAGCAGGTCCTCGTGGTGTCCGGGGCACACCTGGAGTTCCGCCACGCCCTGCTGGCCGAGGCCCTCTACGCCGACCTCCTGCCGGGCGAACGCTCGGCGGTACACCGCGCCTACCTCGCGGTGATCGAGCAGGACGGGCCCGACGGCATGCCGATCGGCAGCGCGGCCGAGCGTGCGCACCATGCCTTCGAGGGGCACGATCTGCCCGCCGCCCTGAGCGCGTCCCGTGACGCCGCCCTGCGCGCCCGCCGGCTGCTCGCTCCCGAGGAAGAGCTGAAGCACTGGGAACAGGTGCTGGCCCTCTGGGAGTCCGTCCCGGACGCCGAGGAGCGGATCGGCAGCGACCGGGTCGCTGTCGCGCTGTCCGCGGGCGAGGCCGCCGCGCGGGCGGGCGACCCGGTGCGCGCGGTCAAGCTGACCCGGCGCGCGGTGGACGGGGTCGACGACCCCGTGCGACGCGCCGGCATCCAGCACGTGCTCGTGCACCGCTATCTCGACCTGCCGACCTGGGACGAGACACCGGGCCAGGTCGAAGCGGCGATCGCGGACCTGCGGGCCGCCCTGGAGATCCTGCCGGAGCGCAGCCCGGAGCGGATCTGGACCAACGCCCTGCTCGCTCGGATCGCGATGATCGTGGACCAGGACGACGACGCCCGCGTGCATGCCGACTGTGCCATCGAGGAGGCGCGTGCCACGGGCCAGTCCGGCGCGCTCGCCTGGGCACTGTCCACCCTCGCGGTGCTGGACGTCGCCGACCCGGACCGGGCCTCGGCACTCCTCGACGAGGCCCGGACGGCCGCCGCCGAGGCCGGCGACGTGCTCACCGAGATGCGCACCCTGTACAGCGGTGCGGCCAACCGCTTCTACGCGGGGGAGCTCGAGGCCGCCGAGCAGCGGGTGCAGCACGCGCTGACCAGGGCGGAGGAGCTGGGACTGGCCTGGAGCACACCCACCCTCAACCTCCGGATCCTGCAGGAGGTCATGCTCTACTTCCGCGGTGACCTCGCGGAGCGGAACAGTGCGGGCGTGCCGAGCACCGCCAGGCACGTCATGGACGCGACCCGGATGTACGCGGCGGTCGCGCGCGGCGACGACGACGTGATCACGCGCGGCGAGGCCCTCCTGGACCACTGGCAGAGCGACGGCCAGATCGCCCTGATCGGTGGCGGCAGCCTCGTGGACGCCTTGACCTGGGCCGGCCGGTACGACGACGCCGCGGCGCTGGCCGTACGCATCACCGACCACCTCGGCGAGGTGTGGACCGAGGTGTTCCTCGGCCGGATCTGGCTGTCCGCGCTGGCGATCGCCGCGCTGGCCGACGCGGCGGAGGCCGACCGGTCCGCCGGGCGCGCCGGCGCGCCAGGATCTGCCGCGGCGACAGCCGTGGGGTCTCGCGCAGCCGCCCGGATCGACAGCGGAGACTCGCTCCTCGCCATCGCGAGGGAGACCGCACAGCGTGGCCGCCCCCGCGGCGGTGTGCTCGGGCCCGAGGGCCGAGCCTGGCTGCAGCGGGCGACCGCGGAGAACGCCCGCCTGCACGCCGTGGTCGGCAACGTCCCGGGATCGACGGGCACCGAGGGCGAGGCACCGGCGGCGGGCGAGCTGTGGCGCACGGCCGCCGCGGCGTGGCAGGACACGGTCAACGCCTTCGACTTCGGCTACCGCTACGAGGTGGCGCGTTCCCGCTATCGCTGGGCCGAGGCCCTGCTGGGGGCCGGTGAGCGGGAGGCCGCCGAGGTCGAGGCGGCCGAGGCGCTCTCGGAGGCGCAGGACATGGGCGCCAGGCCCTTGGCCGACGCCGTCCGCGCGCTGGCCCGGCGGGCCCGGCTCGACCTGCCCGGGGTACGTCGTGCCACCGCGTCGACCCTGACCGACCGCGAGGAGGAGGTGCTCGGTCTCGTCGCGCAGGGCCTGTCGAACCGGCAGATCGGCGAGCGGCTGTTCATCTCCACCAAGACGGTGAGCGTGCACGTGTCCAACCTGCTCGCCAAGCTCGGCGCGTCGGGGCGGGCGGAAGCGGTGAGCCTCGCGCACCAGCGTGGTCTGCTCGAAGTCTGACCACGAACGCGGCAGGCTACCTGCCCGGCGCAAAAGGGACACATCCGGTACATCTGTCGCGCACACGCCCTTCTCTCGCAATACTGAGGAGATGCCGACGGACCTCCAGGCGTTGCGAGACCTCGAGCACGTCGGTCTCGGTGCTCCCACTGCTGATGAGGCCTTTGACCGGTTCGCCCGCCTGGTTCGCCGCCACCTGAAGGTGCCGGCCGCTGTCGTCTACTTCGTGGTCCCGCAGGGCCAGGTGCTCGCCGGCGCTTCCGGTATGCCGGAGCCGATGCAGTCGAACCGCCTGCTGCAGTATCCAGGCACGCTCACGAACATGATCGCCACGCGCGGTGAGCCGGTCGTGTCGTCGGACGCCCGCCTGGACCCGCTCCTGCGCGACAACTATCTCGTCCGTGAGATGGGCCTGGTCGCCATGGCCGGCTACCCGGTCTTCGACCTCCGCGGTCGAGCCGTCGGCGCGCTGTGCGCGGTGGTGGACGAGCCCCGCGAGTGGTCCGAGGACGACCTGGCCTCCCTCGCCGACCTGGCCGCAGCCTGCACCGCCGAGCTACGGCTCCGGGCCGAGCGGGAGCGGGCGCGCCGGATCCAGCAGACGGCGGTCCGGGCCAACCGCCGGAGCAGGTTCCTGCTCTCCCTGAGCGAGGCGTTCGCGAACGCCAACACCATGGACCAGGTCGAAGAGGTGATCGTCGAGGTCGGTACCGCAGGGATCGGCGCACGGTACTGCGCGTTCGCCGTGACCGACGCCGACGGGCGGGGCATCACCTACCGGTCGCTGGTCCACGCGGAGCCGCAGTTCCCGCAGCGCCTGCGGCAGGCCAAGCTGGACGACCAGCGACCGCTGGCGGAGGCGGCCCGCACCGGACGTCCCCTGTTCTTCCGGACGGGCGAGGAGCTGTTCTCCGCCTTCCCCGAGGTCAGGGACCTCTGCGACCCGGGAGTCGGGGCCCGGGCCTTCCTTCCGGTGGTGACGGCCGGTGCCGTGGTCGCCGTCATCGTGCTGGCGTGGGAGCGGGACCGTGGGCCGGACAAGGACTCGTACGCGCTCCAGACCGGCCTTGCGCACTACACGGGGCACGCACTCGAACGAGCGCGCCTCCTGGAGGAGCGCAGGGAGTCGGCGAAGACGCTGCAGCGGGCGATGCTCAGCCGCCTGCCCGAGGTGCCGCACCTCGACATGGCAGCCACGTACTCCCCCGCCACGCGCTCCGACCAGATCGGTGGCGACTGGTACGACGCGGTAGCCGTGGACGACGACGCGACGATGTTCATGATCGGCGACGTGACCGGCCACGACATGCGCGCCGCGGCGAAGATGGGCCAGCTCCGGTCCCTGCTGCGCGCGTTCGCGTGGAGCCACGACGAGTCGCCGTCGGCCCTCCTGACCCTGCTCGACAAGGCCAACTCGGGTCTGGGGCTGCTCGCCAGCGGGACCGCCGTGGTGGCCCGGCTGGAGCGGGTCGCGGGGGCCTACCAGCTCACGTGGTCCACCGCCGGCCATCCCCCGCCGCTGGTGCTGCGCGAGGACGGGACGGTAGAGCGCCTCTCGGTGCTGCCGGACATGATGCTGGGCGTGCGACCGACGGCCAAACGCACCGACCATGTCGCGGCCCTCCACCCCGGCGACACGCTCCTGCTCTACACCGACGGCCTCGCCGAGCAGCGCGGTACGACACCCGACCAGTGGCTGAACCGCCTGCAGAAGACGCTCGGCGTGCTGGGTGACACCGCCACGGCCGCGCTGCCCGTCACGCTCGTGCGCCGCCTCGCGTCGGACGACCAGCGCGACGACGTCGCCGTGCTCGCCGTGCGGGTGCGGGCGGCAGCGCCGTCGGGGCCGCCATCGCCCGGACGTCCCGCCACCGCGGAACGCAAGCTCGCCCCGTCGCTGTGCGACGTCGGCCCCGCCCGCATCTGGGTCGACGACGTCCTGGAGAGCTGCGGCGTGCCGATGCCGCTGCGGCGCACGGTGATGCTGCTGACGTCGGAGGTGCTGACCAACGCCGTCGACCACGGGCAGGCGCCGTTCACCGCCACCGTCGAGGTGGACATGGGACGCCTGCGTGTCGGGGTGCGCGACTCCTCGACCGCGCAGCCCGAGCTCCGCGACCCGACGGTCACGGACTTCGGCGGGCGGGGCGTGCAGTTCCTCGAGCGGCTCGCGTCCCGCTGGGGTGTGGACCGGCACGGCGAGTCCAGCACCACGCAGCGGCGGACCGGGCAGCGGGAGAGCCGGCGGACCGGCAAGACCGTGTGGTTCGAGCTCGACCTGAGGTAGACCGGCCGGGATCGCTGGATCGGCGGCTCTACGGGGATCGGAACGGCTCCGAGCGGCTCTGCCGGGTGATTTTCGGCCGGTGGCTTCGGCCACGGTCGAATCCACGGGAGCGTGTCAGTGGTGCCGCGTACCGTGTGATCCATGGCACAGACAGCGTCACATCCTCGGCAGAGCACAGGTGAGACCCTGGCCGCGGACGAGCTCTCCGCGCAGCTGGAGGTCTACCGCCGCGAGCTCACCGGATATTGCTACCGACTGCTGGGCGGCGCCTTCGACGCCGACGACGCGGTACAGGAGACCCTCCTGCGTGCGTGGCGGTCCTACGAGCGGTTCGAGGGCCGTTCCTCGCTGCGCACCTGGCTGTACCGGATCGCCACCAACGTGTGCTTCGACCAGCTGGGTTCCAGCCGGGCCAAGCGGGAGCGGCCCATGGGTCTCGGCGCCGCGGTCGAACCGGTCGAGGAGAGCCTCGCGACCGTGCTGCCCGAGTACGCGTGGGTGGAACCCGTACCGACCGAGCACGTCCTGCCCGGTGCCGGCGACCCTGCGGACACGACCGTGGCGCGCGAGTCGGTACGCCTGGCGTTCGTCGCAGCGCTGCAGCACCTGCCGGCCAAGCAGCGCGCCGTGCTCATCCTCCGCGAGGTGCTGCGCTGGCCCGCGACCGAGGTCGCGACGCTGCTCGACACCTCGGTGGCCTCGGTGAACAGTGCGCTGCAGCGGGCACGCGCCACGCTCGCCGACAAGGCGCCGGACAGGTCGGGCCCCTCGGCGCCGCCGTCGGCGGACGAGTCCGAGCTGCTGGAGCGGTACGTCGCGGCCTTCGAGCGCTACGACATGAAGGCGCTGGCCAACCTCCTCCGCGAGGACGCGGTCATGAACATGCCGCCGTACGCCATGTGGCTGGAGGGCATCGAGAACATCCAGGCGTGGATGACCGGGCCCGGCCACGAGTGCGAGGGATCCCGCTGTGTGCCCATCCACGTCAACGGCACTCCGGGGTTCGCCCAGTACCGGCCGGACCCGAAGGGCGGTCATTTCCCGTGGGGGATCGTGGTGCTGGAGAACGACGGCAAGCACGTCACCGGCATCACCACGTTTCTCGACACGGAGAAGTGGTTCTCCCGATTCGGCCTGCCGGACCACCTCGACTAGGCGTTTGGACATACCCTCACAAGGGTGACTGTGCGATCCGTGGTGGTCGGCGTTGACCACAAGCACCCGGACCTGGCTCGGCGGGCAGCGTCGCTCGTCCAGTCCCTGGGTGGAAGCCTGATCGAGCTCGTATGTGTGTGGGTCGACGAGACCGCCGTCTCGGACTCACGAGGGTTCACCGTGTCGGTGGACCCGGACATCGCCGTGTCCTCGGACGCGTACGGGGCGGACGTCCTGGCGGGGCTGAACCGGGCGATGGCTGATGTCGGCCTGCCGTGGAGCGCCCTCCGGGGCGCCGGCGACCCGGCCGCAGAGCTGGGCCGGGTGGCCGACGAGGTGGAGGCCGCCATGATCGTCGTCGGCGCACGGCGTTCCGGCCTGCGCGGCTGGACCACGAACATCGTGGGCGGAACGGTCGCCGGGCGGCTCATTCACAACCAGCCGCGCCCCGTCGTGGTCCTTCCCGGGACGGGATCGACGTCGTGAGCGATAGGTTCTTCCACAACTGGTCGACCGTTCACGAAGGGGCACACCGAGTGACGCGAGCGCCACATCGCGACTGGCGGTACATCGGTCTCGTCGCGCTCGGCGGAGCAGGTGGCTCGGCCGCCCGCCACCTGGTGAGCGGTTGGTCGACGGCTCCGCTGAACCTGGTGTCCGTCACGCCCGGTGGCGCCGTCCCGGTGCTGCTCCTGTTCCCGGTCGGCACGTTCGTCGTGAACCTCGTGGGCGCGTTCGCCCTGGGCTACCTCCTGGAGGCGCTCTCGCGGCGTGGCCGCGAGACCGTCCGGCGGCGGAAGATCCGGCTCGGCATCGGCACCGGCGTCCTGGGCGGGTTCACGACCTACTCGGCGCTGGCGCTGGAGACACAGCACCTGCTGACCCAGGGCGCCGCCGGGCTGGCCCTGCTGTACGTCGTGCTCACCCTCGTCGGCGGCACGACGGCGTGCCTCGGCGGGATCGCGATCGCCGCACGCGCCGACCGGCACCGAGAGCAGAGGTCACGCCCATGATCGAGCTGCTCGTGGTGGCCGCCGGCGGCGGCGTGGGCGCCGCTGCCCGGTTCATGGTCGACGGCGAGATCCGCGCCCGGCACAGCGGGGGGTTCCCGTGGGGCACGTTCGTGGTGAACGTCGTGGGCTCGTTCCTCATCGGGGTGCTCGCGACGCTGACCTTCGCGCTCGTCGAGCGGGGCGCCCCGGAAGACGTCGCCTCCGTGCTGCTGCTCGCCCTCACGGTGGGACTGTGCGGCGGGTTCACCACGTTCTCCACGGCCACCATGGAGTCGGTGCGCCTTGCCCAGTCCGGTCGGCTGCGCCTCGCGCTGGCCAACTCGCTGGGCACCCTCGCCGTGACCGTCACAGCCGCCGGGCTGGGCATGGCGGTGGGCGGCCTGTTCGGCTGACCCACGCGAGAGCGCCGCCGATCGCCGCCGGCGGCGCTCCGCATTCTTTACTCGGGCATCCTCCACACAGTCGTCCCTCAGGCCGGCGCCTCGCCAGGCGTGATCGCACCGAGGAACAGCTCGGCCAGGAGCGTCCACTCCTTGAGCGGTCGGTCGCCGACGAACCGCGCCGCTTCCTCGGGCGTCCGGTTCACCAGCGCGATGTCGACGACGAACGAGCCGTCGCCCTCCCGCCAGACGACCGCGGCGTTCGTCCGCCGGCTCGACCCGCTGATCCCGGCCCGGAGCTCGTTCTCCGGCTTCTGCACCCGCTCGATCAACGGGTAGTCGCTGGTGTGTTCCCAGCTCGACCACGCGTAGCTCAGCGCACGCTCGAGGTCCGCCTTCGCAGAGGTCACTCGCGTCTCGCCGATCGCCGCCAGGCCAAGGCCGAGGCCCTCGATGACCTCGGTCACCTGCTGTTCTTTGCTCTCCATGGTCGGACACTACGGGCACTCCAGGCCTGAACCGGCGCTCGGGCGCCATTTCCCCCAGATTGTTCCCGTACTGCGGCCTACGGCGCCTCCAGCGTGCTCACCGTACGCGTGTCGGTGTGCCGTGGCAGGCTTCGCTGCATGAGCCTGATGCTCCTCGATACCGCCTCGCTGTACTTCCGCGCGTTCTTCGGCGTCCCCGACTCGCTGCGAGCGCCCAGCGGCCTGCCCGTGAACGCCGTCCGTGGTCTGCTGGACACCGTCGCCTGGCTCGCCACCACGCACGGTCCCGACCGGATGGTCGCGTGCTGGGACGACGACTGGCGCCCCGCCTTCCGCGTGGAGGCGATCCCGAGCTACAAGGCGCACCGCGTCGCGCAGGAGGTCCCGGGCACCACCGGCATCGAGGAGGTGCCCGAGGTGCTGCTCGCCCAGGTGCCGATCATCGTGGACGTGCTCGCGGCGCTCGGCATCGCGCGGGTCGGCGTACCCGGCTACGAGGCGGACGACGTCATCGGCACCCTGACCACCCGCGCCGTCGAGCAGAACACCGGCCCGGTGGACATCGTCACGGGAGACCGCGACCTGTTCCAGCTGGTCGACGACGGCGCGGGGGTGCGTGTGCTGTATCCCGCGCGTGGCATCCGTGACCCCGACGTGGTGAACGAGAAGCGCCTGGCCGAGCGGTACGGCGTCGCGTCGGGGCAGGCCTACGCGGACATGGCGACGCTGCGGGGCGACCCGAGCGACGGCCTGCCGGGCGTGCCCGGGGTCGGCGAGAAGACGGCCGCCAAGCTGCTCGCCCAGTACGGCACGCTGGCCGGGATCATTGCGGCCCGTGACGCCGGTGACAAGGGGCTGACCACCACCCAGCGCCGTCGCCTGCTGGAGGCCGACGCCTATCTGCAGGTGGCACCGATCGTGGTGCAGGTGGCACGGGACGTGCCGCTGCCGGCGTTCGACCCGGCGGTGCCCCAGGCTCCCGCCGACCCGGAGGCGCTGGAAGCGCTGACCGCCCGGTGGGGCCTGAGGTCCAGCGTCGAGCGGGTACGCACCGCCTTCGGCTGGGACTGAGCGCACCGTCGGACGCTCAGGTCACCGGGAGTGACCTGCGCGTCCGACATGTGGCTTCAGGGACTGACGGCGTCGTCGTAGCGGTCCAGCACCACCTGGACGAGGCGGGGGTCGGCCTTCTCGGCTCGGGCCGAGCCGGAGACCGGGTCGGTCACGACGTCGGCGCCCGCCTCCAGCACGCGGTCCAGGAAGTACCCGGGCGCCAGCAGGTAGGACACGACGATGACCCGGGCCGCGGCGCCGGCGGCTCGGGCGGCGGTCACCGCCGCCGGCACGCGCGGTTCTGCGCCCGCCCCGTACGACGGCGTGATGGGTCGCCCCAGACGCTGCGCCAGCGCGCTGGTGACCTCCTCGACGGCGGTGGCGGCCGCTGCCACCGAGGAGCCGGCGGCGGCGAGCACCACCGCGTCGTCGGACCGGAAAGGGCCGTGCGCGGCCTCAGCGGCGGCGTACCGGTCGGCGAGGATGTCGACGAGCAGCGGGTGCGGCCCGAGCGGTTCCGCAGCGACCGCCGCGCCCGCGCCGGAGGCGTTGACCGCGGTGACGGCCTGCGCGATGTCGTGCCGCACGTGGTACCCGGTGGACAACAGCAGCGGCACGACGACGGCGGAACCCGCGTCACCGACCGCACCGGCCAGGACCTCACCCACCTCCGGCTGCTGCACGTCCACGAACGCCTCGCGCACGTCGAGCGCGGGCCGAGCCGCGCGCACGCCGTCGAGCAGCGCACGGACCGCCGCCTGACCCGCAGGATCGTCGGTCCCGTGCGACGTCCCGACCAGTACCGCACCCATCGTCTCTCCCATCGGTCCACCGGTCCTTGCCACCGCCGAGATCGGCCGTTCAGGTCACCCTGTGTTCTGCAGACCCGCCGAGACACCGTTGACCGTCAGCAGCAACAGGTGCTGCAGCCGGCCGGCGTAGTCGCCGTCGACCGCGGAGCCACCGTCGGACCCCGTGCGCAGGCCGCGCAGTGCGCGGACCTGCAGCAGCGAGAGGGCGTCGACGTACGGCGACCGCAGCTGCACGGCACGGCCGAGCACGCGCTTGGAGGCCAGCGGCCACTCGTTGCCGCTGATCTTCAGCACCCACTCGCGGGTCAGCCGCAGCTCGTCCAGCACCATCGCGGCAAGGTCGTCGCGGTCACCCAGCGCGAGGTACTGCGCGGCGATCCGCTCGTCGGTCTTGGCGAGCGACATCTCGACGTTGTCGAGCAGGGTCGCGAACAGCGGCCACTCGTTGCGCGCCGACCGCAGCAGCTCGACGTCGCCGCACGCGGCGAGCGCCGTGCCCAGGCCGTACCAGCCGGCCAGGTTGATACGGGCCTGGGACCAGGAGAAGACCCAGGGGATCGCACGCAGGTCGTCGAGCGAGTTGACCGAGAGGCCGCGCTTGGCGGGACGCGACCCGATCGGCAGCAGACCCACCTCCTCCAGGGGCGTGACCTGCGCGAACCACTTCGGGAACCCGTCGGCCTTCACCAGCTCGTGGAAACGCTTGCGGGACGTCGCGTCGAGGTCCTGCGCGAGCGGGGCGAACTTCGCGGTGGCGCTCTCGTTGACCTCCTCGACCGACGGTGCGGAGGCCAGCAGCGTCGCCGCGGCCACCTGCTCGATGTGCCGGGACGCGATGACGGGGTCGCCGTACCGGGCGAGGATGACCTCGCCCTGCTCGGTCAGCTTGAACCGGCCGTCCACCGAGTGCGGCGGCTGGGCGAGCACCGCGCGGTTGGCGGGGCCGCCGCCGCGGCCGAGCGCGCCGCCGCGCCCGTGGAAGAGGGTGAGCTTCAGGTCGTTGTTGCGTGCCCACTCGGCGATCCGCGACTGGGCGTCGTGCAGGGCGAGCGTCGCCGCCACGGGACCGACGTCCTTGGACGAGTCCGAGTAGCCGAGCATCACCTCGACGCGTCGGCCGTTCTCGGCCAGCCGCTTCTGCACGGCGGGCAGCGTCAGCATCGAGTCCAGGATCGGCACCGAGTTCTGCAGGTCCGCGAAGGTCTCGAACAACGGGATCGCGTCGATCACGGGCCCCGCCTCGGGGTCGTCGGCGAAGGCGTACGACGCCAGCTCGTAGACGGCGGCGAGGTGCTCCGGCGCCTGCGTGAACGAGACGATGTAGCGGCGCGCGGCGCGCTCACCGAACCGGCGCTGGATGGCGCCGAGCGCGCGGTAGGTGTCGAGCACCTCACGGGTCTTGTCGCTCAGCGCTCCGTTGACACCCAGCTCGCGGATCTCGTCCAGCGCTGCCGCGTGCACCTGTGAGTGCTGCCGCACCTCGAGCTCCGCGAGGTGGAACCCGAAGGTCTGCACCTGCCAGACCAGCCGCTGCAGGTCCCCGTAGGCGGCGCGGGCCGCGCCGGCGGCCACCAGCGAGTCCTGCACGACCATCAGGTCGGCCTCGAACTGCTCGGCGTTCGCGTACGCGAGGTCGGCATTGCGCGTCCGGGTGGCGGCGACCCGCTCCGCGAGGGCCAGCATGACCGCCCGGTGCGGCTCGTTCGGTGATGCCGCCTCGGCCCGCCGGGCCGTCTCCTCGGACATCTGGCGGAGTCGCTGCCAGAGCGCATTGAGGTCGGACGACGGCGTCGTGCCCTCGGCGTCGAGCGTCAGCTTGCGTCCGGTCTCCACCGCGAGGCGCTCCAGCGCCGCCAGGGCGTGGTCCGCCGCCAGGGACGCTGCCTGCCGGGTGACCTCCGCGGTGACGTTGGGGTTGCCGTCGCGGTCGCCGCCGATCCAGGTCCCGAGCTTCACGAACGGCTTCGCGACCGGCATGGCACGACCCGCTTCGTCGGCCAGGAGCCAGTCGTCGAGACGCCGATAGACGTCACCGAAGACGTCCACGAGCACGGCGTCGAACACGCCCATGACCGTCTTGACCTCGTCGAGCACCGAAGGCTTGCTGGTCCGCACGGGGGCGGTGCGCCATATGGTGTCGATCTCGGCGAGCATGCGCCGCTCGTTCTCGACGAGGGTGACACCACCAGGGCGGCGGGTGTCCCGCTCGGCCAGGAGATCCGAGACGCGGCGGATGGTCCCGCTGATGGCCCGACGGCGTGCCTCGGTGGGGTGTGCCGTCAGCACCGGCCGGAACTCCAGCTCGCCCAGCCTGCGCAGCGCCTCTTCCCGCCCCACCTCTTCGGTGAGCTGCGCGAACGCGGCCGGGATCGTGTCCTCGATGACCGCCGGACCGGTGGTCGTCTCGGCCTCGCGGGAGCGCAGCACGCGGACGCGGTGGTACTCCTCGGCGAGGTTGGCGAGGTGGAAGTAGCAGGTGAAGGCACGAGCGACCTGTTCGGCACGCTCGACGGTGAAGGACGCCACCAGGTCCGCCGCCTCGTCGAGGGCACGGGGCGACGGGTCACCGTAGGCACGGATGGTCAGCTCACGAAGGCGTTCGACATCGTCCAGCAGATCCTGGCCCCCGTCCTCTCGGAGGATTCTGCCGAGAAGTCCGCCCAGAAGGCGTACATCCTCGCGCAGCGGATCGGGTACCTCGTGCCGGGCGTTGCCGCGAACGGTCTGAGTTGATTCACTCACGGGCTAGAGCCTAGGACGAGATTGCCAATGCCCGTTCACCCTGTCCGGTTGTTGGTCTGGCCATGACCAGTCCGACTCTGGTTGGCTGTCTACCTGTGACCGGTTATGACGCAGAGTTCCTCGGTTTCACCGTCCCGCTCCCGGTCTCGCCCGTCGAGGTACGTGTCCTCCATTACACCCACTTCTCGGTGCTGCTCGACCCGCGCCGTCGGCTCGCCTCGGCGACAGCGTGCGTCGTCGACGGCGCCGCGCTCCTTGCCCTGCGCCGCACGGGCCGGTGGCGGCTGGACGGCCGCGTCCCGACCGCCGAGCAGGCGGGCGGCGAGCTCTACTCGGGCAACCCCCTCGACCGCGGCCACCTCGTCCGGCGCCTCGACCCGGTCTGGGGCGACGCCGAGACCGCGGCACGGGCCAACCACGACACGTTCACCTACACGAACGCCGCGCCGCAGGTGAACAGGTTCAACCAGTCCAAGGAGCTGTGGAACGGGCTCGAGGACCACGTGCTCCGGTACGCCGCGGCCCATGACCATCGCATCGCGGTGCAGACCGGACCGGTCTTCTCGGCCGACGACCCGCTCTACCGCGGCGTCCGCATCCCGCGCCTGTTCTGGAAGATCGTGGCGTGGGTCGGCCCGGGCGACGCGTTGCAGGCCACGGGGTTCGTGCTGGACCAGACGCCCCAGCTCGACGACGCCCAGCTCTACGAGATCACCGCCCAGGCCCTGGCCCGGGACGACATCCCGCCGCTGGGCCCGTTCCGGACCTACCAGGTGCCGGTTGCCGACGTCGCCGCGCTGACCCGCTTGGGCCTCGGCCCGCTCCCGGGGGCGGACGTGCTCGCGGAGCCGCCCCGGGCGCCGTCGGGCAGCCGGCCGACGGACATCACCATCCACCGCCTCCCGCGAGCCCGAGCCTGGTCCGAGATCCGAACCCGCGACCAGATCACCCTCCCCCTCGGCGGGGGTCAGGGGTTGTCCTGCCAGGAGTGTTTCGGGGTGTAGCCGAGGAGGCGTCGGGCCTTGTCGATGCTCAGCAGCGTCTCCCGGCCCACGAGCGGACGGCGGAGCGGCACGTCCGGGAACACCTCGGCGGCCAGGTCCGCCGACGGCCGGTCCATCACCGTGTCGTCGTTGGCGATGACGAACGCCTCGAACCCGGTGAAGTCCGCCTCCAGAGCGCGGCGCACCGCTTGCGCGCCGTCGCGGCCGTCGATGTAGCCCCACAGGTTCCAGCGCCGCGCCTCGGCGTCGTCCTGCCAGGACGGGAAACGGGAGTAGTCCTCGGGACGCATCACGTTCGAGAACCGCAGGGCGGCGACCTTCAGCGCCGGGTCCCACCGGGTGAAGTGCTTGGCCATCTCCTCCTCGAGCGACTTGCCGAGGGAGTAGGTGGACTGCGGCAGCACGTCGTACTCCTCGTCCACCGGAAGGTACGGCGGCGGTACGTCGAACGGCAGCCCGAGCACCGTCTCCGACGACGCCGTGACCACGTTCCGGATGCCGACCACCTGCGCGGCGCGCAGCACGTTGTACGTGCTGGGCACGTTGTTGCGGAAGGTCGCGGCGTTGGTCGCCATACCCGGGGCCGGGATCGCGGACAGGTGCACGACGGCGTCGGCCGCGCGCCCCTCGTCGACGCCGGACAGCAGCTCGATCACCTGGCCGAGGTCCGTCAGGTCGGCGACGGTGAAGTCGCCCGGACTGCCGGGCGGCGACGCCACACGGTCGGTCGCGACCACGTCGTAGCCCGACTCCACCAGGTGCTCCACCACGAATCGGCCGAGCTTGCCGCTCGCCCCCGTGACCACTGCTCGCTGCGTCGTTGCCATGGGTCGATCCTGTCAGGTGGCCTCGACAGGCTCGACCAGCGGTACGGCGGGAGTCGCCCGCGAGGGTCAGCCCAGGCGCTCGCGCAGCCAGGCGATGTCGGGTGCCATGTCACCCTTGGTCTCGCAGATGACGGGGGCACCCGCCGCCGCGATCACCCCGACCAGCAGCTCCTCGGGGATCTGACCGGCGCCGAAGTTGATGTGCCGGTCGGCCCCGGACCCGGCCACGTCGCGCGAGTCGTTGGCGTGCACCAGGTCGATGCGGCCGGTGATCGCCCGGATCTGGTCGACTGCCGTCGCGAGGTCGATGCCGCCCGCCCAGGCGTGACAGGTGTCGAGCGTGAACCCGACGTTATCGCCACCGTTCGCCGAGGTCACGGCGGCCCACAGCGCTTCGATCCGCTCCAGGCGCCGGGCCATGGAGTAGTCCCCACCCGCGGTGTTCTCGATGAGCACCGGGACGTCGGTCTCCAGGGCGTCGATGGCCTTGCGCCAGTTGTCGAAGCCCTTGGCCGGCTCGTCGTTGGCGGTGACGTGCCCGCCGTGCACCACGACACCCTTGGCGCCGATCGCGGAGGCGCCGTCCATGATCTGCTGCAGCAGCTTGCGGCTCGGGATCCGGATCCGGTTGTTCGTGGACGCCACGTTGATCACGTACGGCGCGTGCACGTACAGGTCCAGGCCGGCCGCTGCGGCGTCGGCCCGGAGCGCCTCCGCGCCACCCTCGTACGGCAGATCCGGGACCTTCCAGGCCTGTGGGTCGCTGAGGAACACCTGCACCGTGTCCGCGCCGAGCGTCTTCGCCGCACCGATCGCGTCGGTCAGGTCCACGTGCGCGCCGATCTTCACCATGGCCCCACCATAGGACGGCTCACCCACACGGCGACGGCCGACCACGTCAGCCCAGGCCGTGCACGCCGGACGGCGACAGGGCGAGCAGGTGGCCGCCCACCGCGAGCAGGGCGGCGCTCTGACGCAGGCTGACGGTATCCGCCATCGGCTCCTCCCAGACCAGGTCGCCCGACACGGTGTCGAGCGACACGAGGTCGAAGGAGCCTGCCTCGTCGGACAGGAGCAGGAGCACGTGCCGGCCGTCGGTGAAGGCCCGGAGCAAGAACAACCCGGCGCCCCACGGCGCTTCGTCGGCACCCTCCGAGAGCTCCTGGGTCCACCGCTGCTCACCGGTGGCGAGGTTGAGCCCCCGTGCCGCACCGCTGTCGGTCAGGACGACGGCCGTCTCGCCGACCTCGGCGGCGAACAGAACGACCTCCGATCGCAGGACGCGGTCCCAGAGCAGCGTCCCGTCCGGTGCGTAGGCGCGCACGCCGCGTGCGCCGTCGTCCCAGCCCAGCAAGGTGCCGGCCCCGGTGGTCACCAATGCCTCGGTCATGCTGCCGTCGGCGGTCATGAGCGCCGCACCGTCCGCGGAGTAGAGCACGGAGGACGTCGTGAGGTCGAGCCCCGCCGCGACGTAGCCTCCGGTGCTGAGCCCGGTGACGCGGCTCTGTGCTGGCTGGTCGGCTCCGTGGAACAGCACACCGTCCGACGTGACGGATCCACCAGCGCCGCAGCCGTACAGTGCCACGACGTCGGAGCCGATCCGAGCCCCGAACAGGTCCGGCTGCAGCAGGTTCTCGTCGGTCACGGGGTCGGAGACCCCGCCCCAGGCGCCGTCCATCCACACGTTGCAGCCCTCGGCCGCGGTGGCGCGAAACGGAACGCTGACGGTCCAGCGCTCCGCGCCGGTGGCCGCGTCCTCGGCACGCAGCCTGATGTCCCGCCCGGACTCGACGGTCCCCGTGCAGTCACCGGACGGCGAGCACGCGGCGTCGCCCAGGTTCATCGCCGAGACAGGGCCGACCCGGTCGGCCCGCAGCACCGTTCCGTCCGGACCGGGACGGGCGGAGCCGTACCGGCGCGTGTCCGCGGCGTCGAGGGGGCGCCAACCGGACACGACGCCCTCCGGTCCCACCGTCATGACCTCACGTTCGCCGCCCCGGCCCTGAAGGCACACCACCGTCTCGGTGTCCACGGCATCCCAGCCCGGGTAGCCGGCCGGCCCGCAGTCCGGGTCGTCACCGAGCGGGATCGCCCACATCTCCGCGCCCGTTGCGGGGTCCAGCGCGAGCAGCTCGTCCCCGGACACGAACGCCAGCAGCCCGCCGAGGGCGGCGACATGAGCCATGCCCCAGTCGTCGACGGGACCACCGGAACCGACGTCACCCTCCCACTGCCACACCTCCTCGAGCGGTGCCGACAGGTCCACGACGCCACCGTTCACCTCGCGGATCCGATCCATCCGCTCGGCGTCGCGCACTCCCTCCAGGGCAAATCCCGTGCCGACGGCGATCGCGACGACGGCGGCGATCGGAACCAGCGGGCGCAGCCACCTGACCGGTCCGAACGGCGCCATGGCCACGGGGGTGTCGCTCCCGGCCCCGTCAAAGGCCCCGTCACCGACCTCGTCACCGGCCCTGTCCCCGGCAGGGGTACCGCCAGGACCGTTCCCCGAGCCCTCCACGGCGGGTGACGGAACATCGACCGCGTCGCCTTCGACGAGGTCGAAGACGACCGCGTCACCCTCCGTCGGATCACGTCCCATGAGGCTGAGCGTATGCCGGGCCGGCTGGCGCATCACGGAAAACGGCCGCCCGGCAGCCCGCTCAGCCGAGGCCGCGGATACCGTCCGGCCTGACCTCCACGAGATTGCCGTCGACCGACATCATCGTGCCGCCGAATCGCCCGCCCGTCCCGCTGTCAGCCGCGTCGTCGTGCTGCTCCCAGGCCACCTCGCCGGAGACCGCGTCCAGCGACACCAGCCCCGTACCGCCGTACCCGTTCTCGGTGAGCAGGAGCACGAACTGGCCGTCGGTGAAGGCCCGGGACACGTACACGGCCGTCTCGTCGGAACCCGAGCCGTTCCACGTCCACCGCTTCTCACCGGTCAGGAGGTCCAGCCCACGGACCGACCCGGTGCTGGACAGGATCACCGCCGTCCCCGCGACCTGCGCGAGGAACATCTGGTTGTCCGTCCCCTCCTCGACCTCCCAGCGGAGGGTGCCGTCCGGCTCGTAGGCCCTCGTCCGCGCTCCCGGCCCACCGACGCCGACGAACGTGTCGGGCCCGGACCCGTCCACGGCGACCGGCTCGGCCGCGTACCCGTCGACCTCGCCGACGGCGTCCCCTGCGGTGTCGTAGAGGACGGTCCGCACCTCCTCGTCGAACATGTATCCGGTGTACCCGCCGGAGCGGAGGCGCGCCACGCCGCCTGCCCCGGGCTCGATCTCGGTGCCGAGAAGCACGCCGTCCGCGGTGACGGCCGCCTCGATGCCGCAGCCGTACAGCTGGACCAGCATGTCGGAGATCCGCGCGCCGAAGGCGCCGGAGTCGAGCATGTCGCTCAGGTCCACCGCGGTACGTCCCCCGTCCCAGGACGTGCCGTACCAGTTGGCGCACTGGTTCGCAGGTGTGGGCCGGAACGGGATCGTCACCCGCCAGCGTTCCTCGCCCGTGAGGGCGTCCTCGGCACGGAGCGCGAGGTCCTGGCCGGCCTCGACCGTGCCCGTGCACTCCCCCATGTCGGTGCACTCCGCGTCGCCGAGGCCCGACGTCGGCGCTCGCCCGACCCGCTCCCCGCGCAGCACCGTGCCGTCCGGTCCGGGGCGGGCAGCACCGAAGCGCCGGCCGTCCGCCGGATCGAGGACGCGCTCCGACGAGACCACGCCGTCCGGCCCCACCACGGTGGCCGCCCGGTCGGCGCCGGAGCCCACCAGGCACACCAGGCCCGTCGTCGTGACCTCGCCCCAGCCCGCCGAGCCCATCGGCCCGCAGTCGGCATCCGCCCCGAGCGGGACCATCCAGGCCTCCACGCCCGTCGCCGCGTCGAGCGCGACCAGGTCCGTGCCCGTCTCGAACACGAGCACGTCCTCCAGCACCGCGGCCTCGGCCCCCAGCCCTTCGGCCAGGGCACGGCGGGAACCG
The DNA here is from genome assembly GCF_028994805.1 of Promicromonospora iranensis. Classification (GTDB taxonomy): domain Bacteria; phylum Actinomycetota; class Actinomycetes; order Actinomycetales; family Cellulomonadaceae; genus Promicromonospora; species Promicromonospora iranensis. Next base: position 487,834 of record NZ_JAJQQP010000001.1, read on the forward strand.
ACGGCGCCCTCCCACCTCCACGTCTCGACGAGCGGTGAGGACACGTCGACGACACCGCCGTGCATGTCGCGCATCCGGTCCATCCGTGCGCCGTCTCGCGCACCGTCGAGCGCCAGCCCGGTGCCGAACAGGATCGCCAGGACCGCTGCGGCCGGTGCGACGGCCCGCACCCGTCGGCCCAGCTCGCCCGACGACGACTCGCCGGGCGCGGACGCGGCACCGTCCTGCTCGCCCCCGGAACCCGCACCGGGCGGAGCGAGCGGTCCCTCGGGGTCGGCCGCGCCGTCGTCGATCAGGTCGAAGACGAACGCGCCACCCGGATCCCGATCACGTGCCATGCGGTCGAGCGTATGCCGCTCGGGTCCCACTCACCCGAGACCACGCACGCCGCGCGGGGTGACCTCCAGCAGGTTGCCGTCGACGGCCACCAGGTCACCGACCACTCCCTGCTCGACGGTGTCGCCGGCCGTCGGGTCGAGCGTGGTGAGCGGCCCGCCGCCCGCCCGGTCCCAGACCACCGCTCCGGAGGCCGCGTCGAGCGCCACCAGCCCTCGTGTCCCGCCGGCCTCGCCCTCGGTCAGCAGCAGCACCGACTCGCCGTCGGTGAAGGCCTGGGCCACCTGGGCGCTCCCGAAGTAGCCGCCGTCGTCCGCCGACGCCGGGGCCGAGCCGTCCCACACCCACCGCTCCGCGCCGGTGGCGAGATCCAGCCCGCGCACGCTCCCGGCGCCCGTGCTCACCACCGCCGTGTCACCCACCTGCGCGAGGAACTGCTGGCCGCCCGACTGGAGCGCGATGTCCCACCGGGGCGTGCCGTCCGGCTCGTAGGCGCGCAACCGTCGAGCGGGCTCGTCCACCGCGAGCAGCGTCGCCGGCCCGGCCTCGTCGGTGGTCCACGGGCCGAGCGGATAGCCGGTGACCTCGCCGACGACCCGGCCGTCCGCGGCGTACAGGGTGGCGCGAGCGACGCCCTCGAAGCTCGTGGCGGCGTATCCGGCCGCACCGAGCCTGGTGACACCGCCCCCGCCCGGCTCGAGCTCCGTGCCGAGCACCACCCCGTCCGGCGTGACGGAGGCCTGGACGCCGCACCCCTGCAGGTCGACGAGGCCGACACCGACCCGCGCGCCGAAGGTGTCCGGGGCGAGCTGCCCGCTGAGGACGAGGCGATTCGCCGAGCCGCCCCAGGACCCGCCGAACGTGCGGGAGCACTGTGTGGCGTCCGCCGGCCGGAACGGGACGGTCGCAGTCCAGCGCTCCGCACCCGTTGCCGCGTCCTCCGCACGCAGCACCAGGTCCCGGCCCGCCTCGACGGTCCCGGTGCACTCGCCGACGTCGGTGCACCCGGCATCGCCGACGTCGATCGCCGAGAGCAGCCCCACCCGCTTCGCGCGCAGCACCGTGCCGTCCGGCCCGACGTGGGGCTGCCCGTACCGGCGCGCGTCGGCGGCGTCGAGGGCACGCGGGGCGGACGTCTCCCCGCCCGGCCGCACCGCGATGGCCTCGCGCTCGGCGCCGTGCCCCTGCAGGCACACCAGCGCTGCCGACCCCGGCCCGGTCCGGACGGACGAGACCATCGGCCCGCAGTCCGCGTTCCTGCCGAGCGGGACGCTCCAGGCTTCCTCGCCGGACGCCGGGTCCAGCGCGACGAGCTCGCCGTCGGACTCGAGCACCAGCACGCCGCCGAGCACCGCGACGTCGGTGGTGCTCTCGCCGCGGCCGACCGCGCCACCCCACACCCAGGTCTCCGCCAGGGGCGACGACACGTCGGTGACACCGCGGGGAAGGTCGCGCATCCGCTCGCTCCGCGCGTGGTCCCTGGCGTCGTCGACGGCGAGCCCGGTCCCGAGCACGATCGCCAGGACCGCCGCGACCTGTGCGGCCGCCCGCCGCTTCCGGCCAGGGCTGGGCGCCGGACCGGCCGGCGCACCCGCCCCGTCCGGGCTCGTCGGCGCATCGCGGGCGGCCACGTCGTCGTCGACCAGGTCGAAGACGAACGCATCGCCCTCGTCCGGCCCGCGCGCCATGCGGCAGAGCGTAGCGCCAGGCGGTTCAACCGGTCCGGCGAGCCTCACCCCAGACCGCGCAGGCCCTCCCGGGTGAGCTCGACGAGGCGCCCGCCGACGGCGACCACCGGGCCGGTCATCGGCATCTCCCAGAGCTGCCTGCCGGTGTCCAGGTCGAGAGTGACGAGCCGGCCCTCGCCGCCACCGTCCCGCGACAGGTGCGCGAGCGCCAGCGCCTCACCGTCGGTCAGGGTCCGGTAGCGGGTGAGCCCGGTCAGGTCGTCCCGGCCCCACGTCCAGAGCTCCCTACCGGTGGACCGGTCCCGGCCCACCACCGAGCTCCCGCGGTCCACGACCACCACGTCCCGGCCGGCGAGCAGGACGCTCCAGCCGTACCGCTCCGACCAGGCCACCGAGCCGTCCTCGCGCTGCGCCTCGAACCCCGATCCGTCGGTCCTCGTCGTGACGAACCACAGGTCGTCGGGCGCGTCGGGCGACGTCGGCCCGACCCGCACCGAGCCGTCCAGGGTCTGCAGGGTCTCACCGGCCTCGTCCACGACCGTCGTGCCGGGCCCCTCGCCCTCCAGGGCGAAGCGGGCGGGACCGAGCTCCGTGACCCACGCCGGCACGGAGCCGTCCGCGTCGGCGGCCAGGTCGAGCCGTGTGCCCGACACCGACAGGGTCGCCGACACGCCGCACCCGTCGACGACCACCGTCTCGGCCCCCGCTCTGACGGCGACCACGTCGGTGTCGACGGCCGACCCGACGGCCGGCCAGTCGCCGGGCTCCACCGCCGCCTGGCAGTTCATCGAGTTCATCGGGTCGAACTCGACGACGGCCCTCCAGCGTGCGGTGCCCGTCCGGGCGTCCTCCGCGACGACGAGGAGGTCACGGCCGGTGGTCAGGGCCTCGGGCGAGCAGCCGACCGCCGGGTCGCACTGCACCGCCCGGGCGGGCTCGCCGGTCCGGCTGGTCCGCGCGACCAGCCCGTCCGGTCCCGGGAACACCTGCTCGCCCGGTGCCAGGTCCGCGGACCGCGCCCTGGTGCTCCCGTCCGGGGCGATGGTGAGCACCTCGCGCGCATCGTCCGCGCCGTGCACGCACACCAGCGCCTCGGTCGACGTCGATGCGTCGTAGCCGGTCGGGCCGCAGGTGGCGCGCTCGCCCAGCGGAACACGCCAGACCACCTCGCCGCGCTCGGGATCGATGGCCACGACGTCCTCGAAGCCCGGCAGGACCGGCTCGCCCCGGTCCGGCGATGGGGCCGACCACGGCCGCTGCGCCTTCGCCGGTGGCACCACGAGCAGCCGGCCCATCGTCACCACCTGCTGCTCCGTGGGCATGCCCTGGACCTGCTCGGCAAGCGTGTCGAACGGCACGGTCCAGGTCTCCGTGGGCCGGGCCGCGAGCGACGCGACGCCCACCGGCGAGGTGCGCATGAGGTCCTCGCGCCGATCGTCCCGCACCAGGTCGACGGCGGCGACGGTGACCGCGACGACGGTGACGCCGGCGGCGACGAGCAGCCAGGTCCGGCGCGGCACCCGCGACAGCCTGACCAGGAGCGAAGGTCGATCCGGGGGCGGGACAGGGGTGCCCGGTCCGTCGCCGACGCCGTCCGGCCCGTTCTCCTCGACCAGGTCGAAGACGACGGAATCCTGCTTGTCGGGCCGGGCCATGGCGGGAGCCTACCTGCGTGACCCGTGCGCTCGGAGTGGACCCTGCGCAGGATCCGCCGGCGGTCAGCCGAGGCCCACCACGCCCTCTTGCGTGACCTGTGCCAGGTACCCGTCGACACTGATCAGCTGGGTGTAGGGGGTCTCCTGCTCGATCTCCCAGCGCAGCGCACCGTCCCGGAGGTCCACGGCCAGCAGCCGCAGGCCGGACGCGCTGCCGCTCGGGTCGGCGCTCACCGGCAGCAGCAGGGTGTCGCCGTCCGTGTAGGCCCCGAAGATCGTCGACTCCGCCGCCCACGCCATGTCGCCGAACGAGAGGACCTCGGGGTCGAGCGTCCACCGGTCCGCTCCCGTACCGAGGTCGATGCCGCGCACGGCGCCCTGCTCGTCCAGGACGACGGCGGTACCGGACACGCGGGCCAGGAGCGTGGTGGCCCTGAGCCGCGGAGCGGACCAGAGCCGTGCCCCGGCATCGCCCTCGACCGTGGACCTGGCCTCCGCGTGGACGCCCACCCGCTCCAGCAGGATGCCCGGGTCACGGCCGTCGGTGGCCCACGGCACCAGGGCCTGCCCCTCGAGCGGGACGGTCGCGCCGTGCGGCAGGTGCACCACGTCCCTGGGGGCGGCACCGGTGACCGCCGTGTCGGGGCCGACCCAGCCGCCGTCGGGCAGGGACGCGAACGATGCGGTGTCCACGCCGTCGGCCGGTGGATCGTCCGCGTTCTCCGGGTCGTCCAGCCGCGTGCCGTCGAGCAGGAACGCCGCCGAGACCCCGCATCCCTGTACCTCCAGCACGTCACCGTGCAGGTCCCAGCCCAGCGCGCCGGCGACGTCGAGGACCGGGGCGCCGGTCTCGTCGTAGGTGAGGCAGCTGTCGGGGCGTGGAGCCCCGAAGGCCACCGTGTCGCTCCAGCGCTCCGTGCCCGTCGCGGCGTCCTCCACGCGGACCGTCAGATCGGGCCCGACGAAGGCCTTCGGGAGATGCGGGGCGCCCAGCTTGTCGACCACCACGGGGCGCTGCTCCTGCTCGCCGCCCAGGGGCTCGAAGTGGATGAGACCGCCGCCGGGGGCGGGCATGACCTGGGCGGCCGGGTCGAGCTCGCGGGTCTGCGTGGCGCCGTCGGCCTCGACGACCGTGACGTTCTGCACCCGTTCACCGCCGTCACCGGACGACGTGACGCAGACCAGCGGGTCGGCCGGCGCACCGGACGCGGGCCCTCCGGTGCCGCGGTGAGTCGTCGGACCGCAGCTCAGGTCCTTCTCGAGGTCGACGGTCCACAGGTCCTCGCCCGACGCCGGGTCCACGCCGCGGACCTTCGCGTCGCCCGCGATCGCGAGCACACCCGGCATCGCGACGAGGGTCGCGGCGATCGGGTTCTCCAGGTCCGTCGACCACAGCTGGGTGGGCTTCGTCGCCAGGCTCCGCACCCCGGCAGGCGTGGCGAGGAGCGCCTGCTCGCGCAGCCGTGCGTCCACGAGCACCCCGGCCGCCACCGCCAGCACGACGACGGACACCGCGCTCCCGACCAGCAGCACCTTGCCGCGGCGGGTGCTGGGCAGCCGCCGTCGGACGGCCGCCCCACCCCGCCGCGCGGTTCGCCCGACCGCGGCCCGGGCACCGGTGAGCGCCGGCGCCACCCGGCCAGGTGCACGGGGCGCCGGCTCGTCGGCCCGGTCCGCGGCGGCGTCCGGCTCGACCGTGTCCGGACCGCCGCCGTCGCCGCCGTCCGGGCCCTCCGCGCCGTCCGTGCCACCGGCGTCGGAGACGCCGGGGACCTCGTCGATGAGGTCGAAGGTGTGTACCTTCGACGGCTCGGGCGTCCCGTTCCCGGTCTCGTCGTGCTCGGTGCGTTCGGTCACGCCCCGAGGGTAGTGCCCCGCTCCGCGGCCATGGCCGTCTTCCAGCTGACCCGGCCGCCGGTCTGCATGAGCGCCCCGCGGTAGGCGCGCTCGCTCAGGAGCACCGCGCCGAGCGTGGCCACCACGAGGATCAGGAGCGACACGAGCGGCTCCCACCAGAGCGCGTCGCCGTTCAGCACCCGCACCGGCATCGACACGATGGAGGCCGGCGGGATGTAGGACAGGACGCGCTCGAACGTGCCGTCGGCCGAGAACGTGACCACGTAGACGCCCATGAGCAGCATCATGAGAGGGCTGGTCGTGTACTGGAGGTCCTCCGTCCGCGACGCGAGGGAGCCGGCCACCGCGTACAGGGCGGCCATCGCGACGAACCCGACGGTGAAGAAGACGACGAACCAGAGCATGGTGGCGGTCATCGCGGGCAGGATCGCTGACAGGTCGGTGAACGAGACCCCGATGAGTCCGACGCCGGCGAGCAGCAGGTTCTGCCCCAGTGCGATCACGGAGCTGCCGATGATCTTGCCCGCCAGGAGCTGTCGCAGCGGCACCGCGGTGGCGATGATCTCGACGAGCCGGGACTGCTTCTCCTCGATCACGCTCCCCGCGATCATCGCGCCCGAGCCGACGGCACCCGTGAAGAACAGGAACGCGAGGACGAACCCGGCCACGAGCACGACCTGCGGGTCCACCGGGTTGCCGTCGAGCCGCTCGGTCTCTACCTCGCTGCCCGCGGTCAGGGCGTTCATGCTCGTGCCCGCGTCGGCCGCCCGGTCGGCCAGGACCTGGTCCCGCACCGTGGTCCCGATCAGCTGGGTGAGATCCGGGTCCGGTTCCCGCCAGCCGGACAGGGTCCAGCTGTCGGTGCCGGACGCTGCCCCGGAGCTGAGCCACGCGTCGGCGGTCTCGTCGTCGAGCGCGGCCTCGGCGGCCGACGCGTCGTCGACCGGGAGCATGCTGAGCTCGATCTGCCGGTCGTCCGACGCCGCGTCGGCCGCGGCGGACTCCAGCGCCGTCACCGCCGACTCGTCCCCGGCGACCACCGCGACCTCGAACGACTGGGTGCGGCCCTCCATGAAGGACGTGAAGCCGATCAGCCCGCCGATCATCGCGACGGTCACCGCGAGGCCGATCAGGAACCCCTTGTTGAGCGCCCGCACGACGATCTCGCGGGTCGCCACCACCATCCATGCGTTGCTCATGCCGTCACCTCACGGTAGATCTGGGCCAGCGTCGGCCTCACGGGGGAGAACTCGCGGACTGCGCCACGTTCCAGGGCCGCGGCCAGGAGGCGGGTGGCCGCGGTGTCGTCGTGCACCTCGACCAGTGCGGACGGGCCGTCCACGTCCACGGCCAGCACGCCCGGAACACCGCGGACAAAGCCTGCGTCGCCCGACAGCACCAGCCGGTGCCTCGTGACACCCTGGGCCCGCAGCTCGTCCGGCGTGCCGTTCGCGAGGACCCGGCCGCCACCGAGGATCACGAGCCGCTCGCACAGCCGCTCCACGAGGTCGAGCTGGTGCGAGCTGAACAGCACGGGCACGCCGCGCCGCGTGTGCTCTCGCAGGAGGTCGGCCATCGCGTCGACGGCTGCCGGGTCCAGGCCGCTGAACGGCTCGTCCAGGACGAGCGCCTTCGGCTGGCCCATGATCGCCGCGACGATCTGCACACGCTGCTGGTTGCCCAGCGACAGCTTCTCCACGTGCTCCTTCGCGCGGTCCGCGAGCCCGAGGCGGTCGAGGTGCTCCAGCACCTCCCGCCGGGCGACGGACGGGGCGATGCCGCGCAGGCGGGCCAGGTAGACGAGCTGCTCCAGCACCGGCTGCTTCGGGTAGAGGCCGCGCTCCTCGGGCATGTACCCGAACTCTCGGCGATCGTGCCGGGTGACCGGGGCGCCGTCGAACCGCACCTCGCCGCTCGTGATCGCCAGGACACCCATGATCATGCGCATGGTCGTCGTCTTGCCGGCGCCGTTGCCGCCCACGAAACCAGTGAGCAGGCCCGACGACGCCGTGAAGCTCACACCGTCCACCGCTCGCCGGGGCGCACCGCCCGACAAGAACACGCGGGTCAGGTCCCGCACCTCCAGATCGCTCATGGCGGCCACGCTATGGCGGCGCGGGCACCGATGAGATCCGCCGCAAGAGGGACCCGCCTCACCCTCTGGGTGGGCACCAGCCCCAGTGTGGTCGGCAAAGTGTCAGAAGATCGGCATTTCGAGTTGCCGATCATGCGACATTCTGCCGACCACGGTGTGTGTACCCGCATCTGACCTGGTATTACACGTACCGGTTGCCGATGGCGTTCTGCCACGTATTGTCCCGACCGGAGTGCCGTATGAAGAACAGCGGCACTGAATGGTTCGTCGGCCCGTCCACGGAGAAATGAGCACAGTGCTCCGGCGGATGCTTCGCGGTCCGGTACTCAGCTACCGAAACGTCATGGCAGAAGGGCACAAGGCAGTATCTGAACCCGCAGGGGGAGCTAAGCGTGCGCAATCGTTTGATCGTCACAGGAACGGCCGCAGCCTTCGTGCTGACGGCGGGGATCGTCGGTGCCGTAGCCGTGCAACCGGCGGGGACGGACCTGGACCGGGAGACGTCGGCCGGACCCGCGTCCGCACCCGACGCGCTGCAGGGCCTGCCGCCGATGCTGCTGAAGCGCGAGCCCGCGTCCGGGCCGGGGGAGAAGGGCACGGTCGACGTGCAGTCGGGCCCGCAGCAGCCGAACCGGTTCACGTACACCCCGCCGCCCGCGTCCACGTACACGCCCAGGCACATGGCTGTTCCGTCCCCTGACCTGCCAGGCAGCGGCTTCACGAACGCGCCCGTGCCGGGTGTCGACATCGGCAACGGTTCCGGGACCAGCACCCCCGGCCGGCCCCCGGCGGACTCGGTGCGACCGCCGACGTACCCGCCGGCCAACCCGCCGGCCAACCCGCCGGCGCAGTCGCCCCAACCCACACCGACCCCGACACCTACGCCGGACCCCACGCCGACTCCGACGCCGACGCCGGACCCCACGCCGACCCCGACGCCCACCCCTGAGCCGACCGACCCGCCGTCGGAGGAGCCCACGGACCCGCCGTCGCAGGAACCGACCGATCCGCCGCCGGCCGAGCCGTCGCCGGACCCCTCGGAGAACCCGTCTCCGGACCCGTCGACCGAGCCTTCGCCGGAACCCTCCACGGAACCGACCGAATAGTCCGGTTTATTGGACGGCATTCCAGATCACCGAACACGGAGAAGCGAGGCCCTTTGCCGAGGGCCTCGCTTCTTCGCACTTTCATGGCACGCTCTAGAAAACGGATATTCGGCAGAATCAACGCTTTCCCGGCCGTTCGCGCCCGATCCGATGAACAGCGGCGAGCGTCGGTAGTGCCGCTCCGGTCATTGCGGCTCCGATCCGCGTATCGGTCGGCAGAATCATCCGCACGGCTCGTTCATTCGGCAGAGACGGTCGCCCGGTCTACCGCAGCGCCGCCCCGAACCGCTCCAGCCCGTCGGCCCCGGTGACCTCGCCCGGCAGCAGCTCGCACTCGACGCGCGGGAGGTCGCCGAGCTCGTCGTCCAGCACGGCCAGCCACTCGTCCTCGTGCGCCCGCCGGGCGGCGAGCAGCCCGCCGGCGCCGTCGGGCGAGCGCTTGTTCACGACCAGACCGCCCACCGGCACGCCGAGCCCGCGCAGGGTCCCCGCCAGCTCGACGGTCTCGAGCACCGGCAGCCGCTCGGCGGCCAGGACCAGCAGGAACGACGTCGTCTCCGGATCGGTGAGCACCGCCCGCAACCGTTCGAAGCGTTCCCGGCGCCGCAGCAGGGTGCGCCGGATCTCGCTGTCCCGCTCCGCCTTCGGGTCGCGCACGCCCAGCCCGGAGAGCGCACCCGCGAACTTGTCGGCGCGGTCCCGCCGCCGCAGCAGCCCTTCGGTCCAGGCGGACATCGTCTCGGGCAGCGCCATCAGCCGCGCGGTGTGGCCGGACGGTGCCGTGTCGAACACCACGAGGTCGTAGTCCGCGAGGCCCGTCTCCACGGCGTCGGCGATCCGTTCGAGCACCGCCGCCTCGTGCGTCCCCGGGGCATCCCTGGCCAGCTCGAGGTGCCTGTCGACCTCTGCGGCGAGGTGTTCCGGCATCAGCCGGCGCAGCGTGGAACCGACCTGGGCCAGGTGGGCGTCCGTGGTGCGCTGCGGGTCGATCTCCACCCCGTCGAGCAGACCGGAGCCGGTCGCGCCGCCTCGCCACAGCGGTACGACGGCGTCCCCCACCTCCCGCTGCCACAGGTGCCCCAGGTTGTGCGCCGGGTCGGTCGAGACGACCAGCACCCGGCGGCCCGCCTGGGCCTGGGCGAGCGCCAGCGCGGACGCCGTCGTCGTCTTGCCGACGCCGCCCTTCCCGCCGAGGAACAGGACGCGCCGGTCCCGCACGACGTCGGTCAGCAGCACGAGACGTCCTCCAGCGGCGATCGCTCCATGCCCATCCGGGTGTGCCACTCGTGCACCCGCTCGTAGACGAGCGGCAGCAGCTCCGCCGTGTAGTACGACGCGGGGTTGGGCACCCCGAGCGCCTCGCTCAGGACGAGGAGCATGAACAGGTCGTCCTCGTCCCGTCGGGCACGCCCGAACGTGCGGCGGTACGGCGCGACGTAGAACTCGCGCAGCCCGTCGGAGACAGCGCTCAGCCGCCGGCGGGCGGTGCCGAACCGGCGGCTGAGCACGGGTCAGCCCTCGACCCGGGCGACCGGATCGTCGGCGTCCTCGTCCACACCGCCGCGGGCCTTGCCCATGGCGATGAACGCCTCCAGCGCCACCCAGAGGGAGGCGATGAGGATGATGACGTCGAGGACCAGCAGCAGCCAGTTCTGTTCGGCGTAGAACGTCCCGAGCTGGATGATCAGGGCGTAGATCGACATCACCATGACCACGGCGAGCGGGATCATGACCGGCAGCGGGTTGATCCGCTTGCGCAGGAGGATGACCGCGATCACCGACAACGTCAGCGACGCCAGCAGCTGGTTGGTCGTGCCGAACAGCGGCCAGATCAGCATGCCGCCCTCACCGTCGGCGCCGAGGCTGAACACCAGGCCGACGGCGATGACGAGCGCGATGATCGTGCCGACGGCGCCGCCGATCCGGACCTTGGCCAGCTCGCCGGCCTCCTGGACCACGAAGCGCAGCAGGCGCATGCCGGTGTCCATGGTGGTCGCCGCGAACAGCACGGCCATCGTGGCCAGGATCGTGGCCGACAGGCCCAGCGGGATGCCGAGACCGGCGTTGAGGATGTTGCCGCCGCCCTCGACGAACGCGGCGACGCCGCCCTCGTTGAACGCGGTGTAGACGGCCTCCCAGTCGGCGAGGGTCCGATAGCCGGCGGTGGCGGCGATGATCGCGCCGAGGGCCAGCAGCCCTTCGCCGACCGCACCGAAGTAGCCGACGAACCGTGCGTCGGTCTCCTTGTCGAGCTGCTTCGCCGACGTGCCGGACGACACCATGCCGTGGAAGCCCGAGATGGCGCCGCAGGCGATCGTCACGAACAGCAGCGGGACCAGCGGCGGCGTACCCTCCGGGACGTTGTGGTTGATCGCCGGGGCCACGATCGCCGGCGCCGACAGCAGCACCGAGCCGAACAGGATGCCCAGGCCGATGAAGAGCTGGACGCCGTTGATGTAGTCACGCGGCTGCAGCAGCACCCACACCGGCAGCAGGGACGCGATACCCGCGTAGACGAACAGCGCGACGATCCAGAACGTCGCCGGCGTCATGCCGAGGATCGGGTCCGGCAGCACGATCGGGTTCGCGTTGCCGACGATGATCAGGGTGTACAGCGCCACCACCCCGATGATCGTGGTGAGCAGCAGGTTGATCTTCCAGCGGTAGATCATCTGGCCGATCACCAGGGCCACGAGGATGGCGCCCCAGACGGGGATGACCGCCGACGGCGTGTTGATCAGCAGGTTCTTGATGACCACCGCGAAGGCTGCGACGACCATGAGCAGCAGCAGGAAGATCACGACGAGGAACAGGGCGCGCCCGCGGGGCCCGATGTACTTGCCGGAGAGCATGCCCATCGACTGGCCCTTGTGGCGCTGCGAGGCCCAGAGGGCACCCATGTCGTGCATGCCGGCGAAGAAGATGGTGCCGATGGTGACCCACAGGACCGCGGGCAGCCAGCCCCAGATCACGGCGACGGCGGGGCCCACGATGGGGGCGGCGCCGGCGACGGACGTGAAGTGGTGGCCCCAGAGCACGAACTTGTTGGTGGGGACGTAGTCCACACCGTCGTTCAGCTCGTGCGCGGGGGTCGTGAAGGCGGGGTCGAGCCGGTAGACCTTCTTCGCCAGGAATTTCGAGTACAGCAGGTATCCGGCGATCATCAGCGCGATACCGATGACGGCCAGGACGAGGGAGTTCACGGGGGGCCTCCAGAGTCGTCGTCGACGGGGGACTGGGTAACCCTACTGGTTTCGGGTATTCCTTTATACAGCGTTGACCCGGCGCCCCAGGCGGTCCCTCGTCTCAGACCAGGCCCACCCGGTGGGCGAGGACCACCGCCTGCACCCGATCCCGCAGGTGCAGCTTGGAGAGCACGTTCGAGACGTGGGTCTTCACCGTCGCCTCACCGAGGTACAGCGTCGAGGCGATCTCCGCGTTCGACAGCCCGGTCCCCACGAGCTCCAGCACCTGACGCTCGCGCGGGGTCAGGAGCGCGAGGCCGGCGGGTGCCACCGTCAGCTGCCTCACGACGGGGGCCTCGACAGGCTCGTCCGGCGAGCTCCGCTCCACCGACGAGCTCCGCTCGACCGGCGACTGTCGCTCGCCCGCGACCATCTGCTCGATGACCCGCCGCGTGATCTGCGGCGCGAGCAACGCGTGGCCGGCCGCGACCGTCCGCACCGCCTCGACCAGGTGTTCCGCGTCGGAGTTCTTCAGCAAGAACCCGGACGCCCCGGCTGCCAGCCCGTCGAACACGTACTCGTCGTGGTCGAACGTGGTCAGGACGAGCACCTTCGCGAGGTTCTCCGCGACGATCCGGCGCGTGGCCTCGATGCCGTCCATGACGGGCATCTGGACGTCCATGAGCACGATGTCGGGCCGCAGGGCGCGCGTCAGCTCGATCGCGGCGGCGCCGTCGCCGGCCTCGCCCACCACCTCGAAGTCGTCCTCCACCGAGAGGATGAGGGAGAAGCCCGAGCGCACCAGCGCCTGGTCGTCGACCAGCAGCACGCGCGTCATCGGGCCGCCTCCGACGGTGCGGCCGGTGCGGCCGAGGTCACCGGCTCGACCTGGGCCGCTGCCGCGGTGGCTGCGGCACCGGACGCCGCGACGGGATCGGGCGCGGGTGCGGGCAGCGGCAGCCGTACCCGGACCCGGTACCCGCCGGTCGCGCGCGGCCCGATCTCGACCGCGCCCTGGTGCGTCGCGACCCGCTCCCGGATGCCCAGCAGCCCCAGGCCCGAACCGGACGTCCCATGGCGCGGACGCCCGTCGTCGAGCACCTCCACCTCGGCGAAGCCGTGCTCGAACTGCGGCCCGTCCAGAGCCCCGGGGTTGCGCACCACGCGCAGCGTGACCGTCGCGGACCGGGCCGTCGAGTGCTTCCGCACGTTCGCCATCGCCTCCTGGGCGGTGCGGTAGAGGCTGAGTCCCATCGGGTCCGGCACGTCGGCCGCCGCGCCCGGCGGTTCCTCGACCTGGCGAAACGTGGTGTCCAGGCCGTCGTGGTCCGCGGCGGTCAGGGCGGGAAGGTCGGCGAGCCCTGGCTCAGGCGCCCGGGAGGCAGGGTTCGCCCCGGCCGGCCCGCCCGGGCCGCCGCCGTCGGGCACCGAGCGGAGCGTGCCGACAAGGTTCCGCATCTGGGCGACGCCCTCACGGGACTCGCGCTCGATGGTGACCAGGGCCTCGGCGGTGCGGGCCGGGTCGCGGTCCAGGACCCTGCGGGCTGCGGCCGCCTGGATACCGATCACGGACACGTGGTGCGCGACGACGTCGTGCAGCTCGCGGGCGATGCGCAGCCGCTCGGCCACGATCGCCTGGTCGGTGAGCGCCGCGCCCTGCCGCTCGATCGTCACCGTCTGGTCGGCGAGCTGCCGCCGTCGCCGGGCCGCGTTCCACTGCATCTGGCCCGCGACCACGGCACCGCCGAAGTACGCGATGTTCATGATGAACTGGTACGCGCTGCTGGCGAGGTACGGGTCGAGCAGACCCGGCCAGTCCGCAGGGGTGGGGTACTCCTGGAGGATCGTCTCGATACCCTGCTGGACCGCGAACATCCAGATCAGCCAGGTGAACATCACCAGCACGCAGATGCTGACGACCACGAGCATCGCGCGCCGGTCCCGCGCCCAGGCCACTGCGGTGAACAGCGCGACGAAGTACATCACCTGCATCGGCATGAGCACGGTGATCTCCGGGATGGTCAGTCCCAGCCCGAGGAAGAACCCGTACACGAGCACCAGCGACGCGAGCGGATAGCGGCGGCGCCACGCCAGCGGGACCGTACCGGCCACGCCGAGCAGGTAGACGAGCCACAGTGGTTCGCGCACCTCCTCGAAGATGCCCATGCTGCGCCCGAGCTCGACGGAGATCGCCGCGAGCACCGCGAACCCCGCGCCGAGCAGCAGGTCCCGCCGGTAGGCGTCGCGGCCTGCGGGCACCCGCTCCCAGTCGGAGTCGACGCCGAACCAGTCGAGCGCACGGCTGGCAGCACCCTCGGCGGAGCGAGGCGTTGCGACGGGCCGGCCGACGACGAGCTGCCGAGCGTCGGGCTGGGCGGGGGCAGTGACCATGCCCCCAGAGTAGGAACTCCGGGGGCATGGCCGCTTCCGCCTCGAGGCGGAGTCGATCACAGCGGTCCGGCGGTTCAGCAGATGTTGCGTGACCCGTTCCCGCTCAGGTACCAGTTGGTGTTCTCCCCGCACGGCGACTCCCGCACGGAGGTGTTGTCCACCCGGAGCGTGATGTTGATGTTGCGGTTGTTGGGGAACTCGCTCCGCGCGGCCAGACGCACCTCGCCGCCCCCGTTGACCGTGCCGCCACCGATCGTGATGTCCGAGCAGTTCTCGATGAGGATCGAGTTGTTGCCGTTGTTCGCGAGGTCGACGTTGTTGATCCGTGCACCTCGCGAGTTGGACACGCAGAACACGCCTCGGGCACCACCGCGTGAGCGCACGCGGTCCACGGTGATACCCGGGCCGTTCGTGTTGGCCATCCGGAACGTGGCGTAGCCGGTGCCGGTGCCCACGTTCTCGCCGTCGACCGTGCCGATGGTCGCGTTGCGGGTGTTGTTCAACAGGAGGCCCGCGTAGGCCACGTTGCGGGCGGTGACGGTGCCGATCCGCAATCCGTCCACGTTCCACGTCTCGACGCCGTGGTTGCCGGTGCCCGAGACGTAGACGTTGTCCATGCGCACGTCCGTGCTGCCGGGCAGGTCCCGCTCGAACCGGATGCCGAGGCCACCGCTCATCCGCAGGTTGATCTGGCCCAGGTGCAGGCCGTGCACGTCGGCGAAGCGCATGCCGAAGTACGGTGCTCCGGTCATGTTCAGGTTCGGTATGGAGACGTTGCGGACCCCGACGGCCTGGATCGCGCCCCGCCCGGAGACATTGCCGACGTCCATGGTGCCGCACACCTCGAACGCCGTGTTGCTCGGGAGGTCGATCGTGTTGTTGCCGATCCAGGCGCTGGCCATGACCGACACCTTCTCCTGGCTGGTACGTCCCGGGGTGAGCGCACCGATGCCCTCCCAGATCGCGGTGACGTAGTACTCGCCCTGGTAGACGGTCCGGCCCCGATAGGTGGTGGTGAACCCCGACGACTGGCTCCCGGTGACGAGGGCATCGGCGCCGTCACCGCAGGCCGCGGCCTGTGCGGCCGCCGCCGTCGTGCTGCGGGACGCCGCGCCGGCCACGGCGCTGTCGGACGCCGTACCGCTGGGCGCGGCCGCGACCCCCGGCGCAGCGAGCAGGGAGACGACTACGGACAGTGCTGCGACCCCTGCGGCCAGAAGCCGTGGACGGCGCTGTGACGTTGGTGCCATGGTCACTCCTTCTTGAGAACGACACTCCTACAACGTTGTAGGAGCGGTCATGAGCGTAGGGACCATGCCTGCCCCACGCCAGGCCCCGCGAGAATCTGAATCGATTCACATTCGGACACGCCCGTGCGCCACGCCGAGCGGGCCACCGAAAGTTTTCGCGTGCGCACGGGAATTGCTGGACACGACCGCCGCACGGGCGCATCGTGACGGAGCACCGGCCGACGACAGGAATTGACGAGGGGAAGCTGTCGCATGACGTTCTGGATCTGCCGCACGTGCGGCGTGGAGCATGAGTCCCGACCCGACGTGTGCGCGATCTGCGCCGACGAACGCCAGTGGGTACCCGCTGACGGGCAGCACTGGACGACGCTGGATGAGCTCGCCGCCGAGGGGCAGAGCATCGAGATCAAGGAGCTCGAGCCCGACCTGTTCGGCCTCACCACGGTGCCCGACGTCGGCATCGGGCCCACCGCGAAGATCGCCCGGACCGCAGCGGGGAACCTCATGTTCGACGTCCCGGGCTACCTCGACGACACCGCCGTCGCCGCCGTCCGCGAGCTCGGCGGCCTCGCGTACATCGTGGCGAGCCACCCGCACATGTACGGCGTGCAGGTCGAGTGGAGCCGCCGGCTCGGCGGGGTCCCCCTACTGGTCAGCGAGGCCGACGCCGACTGGCTCGCCCGGTCCGACGACGCCGTCGAGCTGTGGAAGGGCGACCGCGAGATCCTGCCCGGCATCACGCTGAGCCAGCCGGGCGGGCACTTCCCGGGCTCCTCGGTGGCCCACTGGTCCTCCGGCGCGGCGGGGAAGGGCGTGCTGCTGAGCGGCGACACCATCTTCGCCAACCCGGACCGGACGTCGGTGTCCTTCATGCGCAGCTACCCGAACCGGATCCCGCTCTCCGGGCCCGTGGTCCAGCGGGTGGCGCACCACGTGGGGCGCTTCGGGTTCGACCGGCTCTACAACAACTTCGACGGCGTCATCCCGACCGACGCCCGGGCGATCGTGCTGCGCTCCGCGGAACGGCACGCGGCGTGGACGAGGGGCGACTTCGACCACCTGACGTAGTGACAGCACGGCCCGGCACACGGAAGGTCCGGGATGTGGGAGCCTCGTCCACGTGACCTCCACTCTGCCGGCCTCGCTCGTCGGCCCAGCGCGTCTGACCGCCGCCTTTCTCGTGTCGGCATCGGCGATCCTGCTCTTCGCCATCCACATCCGGCCGATCGCGTACCTGCCGCTGGTGCTGGGCATAGCGCTCGGCCTGTGGGCCGACCGCGCGCTGGGCCGCGACCTGGCGCTGATCGGCGTGGGACTGGGCATCATCTCGATGATCTCGCTCGAGGCGGACCTGTCCGACGCCGGGATGCTGCGCTTCACGCTCGCGCTCGGCGGGTCGGTGATGGTGCCGTGGGCGCTGTCCCGGTTCGTGCTGAAGCAGGACACCATCCAGTTCCCCGTGCTGACCGGGCGCCGCTGGACGCGCGGGCAGTGGGTCTATCTGGCCGCCGTGGTGGCCCTGGGCTACGTGCTGCTGCCGTTCTACTTCCTGGGTTCCGGCGCGTACCTGAACTGGCCGGACCTGGAGGGGTCGCAGGACATCTGGCGGCTGTTCGTGGGGGTGAACGCCGTCGGCATCTGGGACGAGCTGTTCTTCATCTGCATCGTGTTCGCCCTGCTGTGCAAGCACTTCCCGATGTGGCAGGCGAACCTCCTGCAGTCGATGATCTTCGTGTCGTTCCTGTGGGAGCTCGGCTACCGCGAGTGGGGCCCGCTGCTCACGGTGCCGTTCGCGCTGGTCCAGGGCTGGATCTTCGCGAAGTTCAAGTCGCTCAGCTACGTCGTGGCGGTGCACCTGCTGTTCGACGCCGTCGTGTTCGCCGTCCTGGTGCACGGCCACCACCCGGAGCTCTTCGACATCTTCGTCACCGCGCCCTGAGTACCCGCCACCACCCGGCAAGGACTCGTTCACCCGGCGCTCTGGGCCCCGCCGTAGGCGAGCAGTACCTCCGCCGTCGTCCCACCGGTGTGCAGGTAGCCGGAGTCGAGCGCTTCCGCGAGGCCGTCCAACGCCGCATCGAGCATCCCGCCGGCGTGCCGGACGCCCGTCGAGCCGGCCTCCCGGGCGGCGGCGGAGAGCTCCAGCGCATACGGAGCCATCGCGGCGAGGGACATGCTCGGGCGCGGGTCGGCGAAGTAGTAGATGACCTCGTACTGCGTGAAGTCCACCCGAACCTGGTCGATGCCCGCTGCCAGGTCGCCCAGGAGCGGTGCCGCCGTACCCGGTTCCAGCTCGCCCAGGGTCTCCGCCGTCCGCGTCCGGCGGAGCCCGTCGACAAGGAGCGCCACCGCGCGGCGCCGTGCCAGAGCGGGATAGACCTCCAGGATCCAGGAGACACCTGCCGTGAGCAGGGCGAATCCGATCAGGCCCTCGACCGGCGCGGCCAGCCTCAACCATGTGGTGGTGGGCACCACGTCACCGAAGCCGAGCGTCGTCAGCGTGACGACCGAGACGTAGAACGCGTCGACGGCGTCGTTGCGCCGCGCCGGCTCGAGGTCGGTGCTGTAGGAGAACCCGGTCTCCAGGTGCGGCCAGTACACCAGCGCCCACCCGGTGACGACGAGCCCCACCCAGCTCACCGCCACGACCGCCATGGCCGCCGGCCCGCTCGTCCTGACCGCGCGGGCCCCGAGGCGGTGACAGACCCACCACACGAGGCTGGTCACCAGGACGCTGATGCGGCCGCGGCCGCTGGGGTTCAGCAGGGTGTGGAAGACGTCCCGCAGCGCGAGGAGCACGAGAAGGATTCCGGCGCCGGTCATCAGCCCGGTCACCACGCCGGTCAGGGCCACGCGAGCTCACACCGGTGGCCCCGGCCCAGCTCCGCCTGCACCGATGACCCGTCCATGGCGGTCCACGCTACGGAGCACCGTCGGTACTCGCATGCGCCGCTCCGGCCGTCCCTTCGCTCCATGCCACCGGTAACCGGCGGCCGAGGACTCAGGAGCCGTCGTTGGAGCCCGGGCCGCCGATGTCAGCGAGCACGTCCCGAACCTTCTCCACCTCGACGCGGATCGCGTCGGCCTCGGCCTGCGCCAGCGCCTTCGCCTCGGCGTCCTCGCCCTCGGTGATCTCCTCGTCGGCCGGCTGCAGCCCGCCGTAGTGGTGCTCGACGAGCGCCGCGAGCAGTGCGATGTCGAAGTCCCGCGCGTGGAGTGCGGCGATCCCGTTCACCTGCTCGTCGGTGAGCATGCCGTGGTTACCGCCCTCGTGCGAGTGCGCGGTGGCGCCCGACCGGGGACCGCTGCCGTCGTCGGGCAGCTCGGTGTCCAGACCGGCCTCGGCCAGCGCGAGCGCCTCGCGGCCCGCCGCCGGTACCGGGATTTCCCGCGCCTCGAGCCAGTCGGCGAGCTCCCGGACCCTGCCCGCGGAGGCCTCGCCCACCTCGACCGCCAGGGCGAGCACCTCGTCGTCGGTGGACCGGCCCGGAGCGAGCGCCGTCAGCTGGACCGCCTGGGCGTTGTGCTCGATCGCCACGGCGGCATAGGCGGCATCCGCGTCCGAGTACCCGGCGGCCTCCTGCTTGGCCGGGACCAGCACACCCAGCCAGAGCAGCAGGGCCAGCACGACGGCGAGCCCACCGGCGAGCACGGCCCCCATGAGCCGGAGGCGGCGCCGGAGGTCGTACCCGGGCGCCGTCGCCTCCTGCTCAGGCACGCTGCCCGACGGCGGGGTGCTCTCCTCGATCGTCGAGTCCTGGGGCGTCATGTCCGGGAGGCTTCCATACAAAACCCTGGGACGCCAGGGCCGCGCTCAGGACGACGCACCGTCCCCACACTCATCCGCGAGTTTCCTTGTGTCGGCGCGACGTCGCCGTCGACGATGGTCCGCCGAGCCGATGTCGCCGCCTCCCACCTGCGCGTCGATCACAGCGGGAGCGCGTAAGACGACGGCGCCTGGGTCACCGTCCATGTGGAAGGTGACCCAGGCGCCGTCGCGCCGCAGAGCCGGATCAGCGGCCGAACGGCTCCTGCATCTGCGGGTTGAGCGACTTCTGTCGCACGCGCTCCGCCGGCCCGTCGATCGAGTCGTCGATGTCGAACGTGTCGAACCCGATGCCGAGGTCGTTCGAGTAGGCGTACCCGTTGTAGTAGTACGTCGACCAGCTACCGCCGGTGCTCAGACCCTCGCCGCGGTCGAACCAGGCGACCTCGCGGGGGTTGGCCGAGTCGGTGAAGTCGAACACCGAGACGCCGCCCTGGTACCAGGCCTGAACCATGAGGTCCTTGCCCTTGACCGGGATCAGCGAGCCGTTGTGCGCCACACAGTTCTCAGCGGCCGTGTTGATCCGCGGGATCTTGTAGTACGACTTGAAGGCCAGCTCCGTCTTGCCGTGGCGCTTGCGCTCGATGTCGTAGATCCCGTTGGCGCCCAGCTCCGGCGCGTACTCGCCGGTGCAGGTCGCGAGACCGCCACCGCCGAGCTCGTCGGTGAAGACCACCTTGGTGGCGTCGTTGTTGAACGTGGCCGAGTGCCAGAACGCAAAGTTCTCCGTGTCCCGCACCTGGCTGATCACGCGGGGACGCTCACGGTCCTTGATATCCATCAGGATGCCGTCACCCATGCATGCGCCGGCGGCCAGGTCGTACTTGGCGTACGTGGTGATGTCGTGGCAGCCGCTCGTGGTGGAGGCGCGGCGACCAGGGTCACCCTCGTAGCCGCCGTCCGGGAACAGGTTCGGCGTGGCGACGAGCTTCGCCGACGTCGGCTTCTTCACCGGGATCTTCACGATCGAGATGATGTCGTGGGGCGGCTGGCAGTCCGGGAACGCCGAGCTCGGCGAGTACGACGACACGTACGCATAGACGTCGCGGCCGTTCTTGGACGGAGCCAGCGAGTGCGTGTGCGAGCCGCACGCGGTCTCGATCGACTTCACGTACTCCGGGGCGAGCGGGTTGGAGATGTCCCAGATCTTGATGCCCTCCCACGCCTCCTTCTTGGTGGCGTCCAGTGGCGTCGACTGGCACGAGTCGTCGCTGCGTGAGGAGTCCGTGGACAGGACCAGGATGTCCTTGTAGACGGAGATGTCGTTCTGTGCGCCCGGGCAGGACACCTGCACCACCTGCTCGGGGTTCTCCTTGTCCGACAGGTCGTAGACGGTGAAGCCGTCGTAGTTGCCGGCGAACGCGTACTTGCCCTGGAACGCGATGTCGGAGCCCGTACCCTTCAGCGCGCCGTTCTTGGGCTGGTTGCTGAGATGGGTCATGTTCGAGGACGCAACCTCGCCCGGCGGAACGTCCGGCTCCGCGACGGATGCCGCGACGGGCCCCGCGAGTGCCACGGCCGCCGCGGCGAAGAACGCCGTCAGGGCGACACCAGTGGCGCCCCGGGCGCGAGATCGAGTAAAGGTTGGACGACGCACTGGCGTCACACCTCCTAGGTCGGTTGAGGCAGTGTCACTCACAGCGACCTCTCAGGGCCAGGAGTTTCGCAATCTTTAACATGGTGGTCACAAATCACCACCTACTGGGGCCGATGGCGCATCCTGCGACTCACACAGGTCATGCCGTATTGGTAGATTCCGGCGAACCGATGACGAAGTCGTGACAGAGCGCGCGAGAGGACCACCCGTGGAGATGCTGACAGGTACCACACGACGATCATGCTTCCGGGCGCTCGTACTCGGCCTGGCCGTGGTCGCACCAGCCTTCGCGCTCTCCGCCTGCAGTCCCGGCGAAGAGCCCGAAGCCGTGTCGACGCCCAGCTCCGTCGTCCTACAGCCGGGAAGGCCTGGCGAGGACGCCGAGACGATCGCGCCCGAGGACTACGAGGGCCCGCCCGCCCAGGCGCCGTTCTCGAAGGCCGACGCCGACTTCCTGAGCGACATGATCCTGCACCACGGGCAGGCGATCGAGATGTCCGTCCTGGTACCCGAGCGGAGCGACTCCGAGCAGCTGAAGAAGTTCGCCAGCCGGATCGACGTGGTGCAGGACAGCGAGATCGACCTGATGTCCAGCTGGCTCGAGGAGAACGAGTACCCCGTGCCGCTGACCGCCGAGGGCGGCGACGGTTCCGGCCCGCGCGCCCCGGAGCACGAGCACGACGCCGAGGACATGCCGGGGATGCTGACGGACGCCGAGATGGCGTCTCTCGAGAAGGCGTCCGGAGCGGAGTTCGACCGGCTGTACCTCGAGGGCATGATCAAGCACCACGAGGGTGCGCTGACCATGTGCGAGGAGGTCGCGGGCTCGGGCAGCGAGGAGCGGGTGCTCGAGCTGGCCACCAACATCGCCGCCGACCAGATGGCGGAGATCGACCGGATGTCGAACATGCTGGCCGAGCTGTGAGCATCGCCTGACCGTCGTCGGACGTACGATCGCCGGGGCAGAGCGGTTGGCTCTGCCCCGGCGACGTGTGGCGACCTGTGGCGTTCAGCGCCGGCCGGTGCTGATCAGGCGCGACGCCGGTTCAGCAGGATGAGACCGGCGAGGGCCGCCAGGAGGCCAAGCACCGCGGCGAGGATGACGCCTATGCCCACGGCGCCCGCCGGCGATCCGTCCACCCGGGTGCGGAGTTCGCCCGTGCCGTCGGAGAGCTGTGACGTGCCGGAAGCCACCTCAGTGGTGCCGGTCGCCAGCTCCACCGATCCTTCAGCGAGCCGCTCAGTGCCGTCGGCGAGATCAGCGGCCCCGTTCGCCAGCGTCCGGGTGCCGTCGTCGAGAGCACCCGTGCCGTCGACGAGGGTGCGGGTGCCCAGCCGGGCGTCCTTGAGCCCGTCGCGCACCTTGACCGAACCATCGGCCAGCTGCTGCGACTTGCCGACCTTCGGCACGACGCGGTCGCGGACCTCGATGATCCCGTCGACCAGCTTTCCGGAGCCGCTGTGCAGCTGCCCGACGCCGGAGACGAGCGCCGGAGTCTGGGACGCCAGCTCAGCATTGCCGTCGGCCACCTGCGTTGCGCCGGAGAGCAGAGTGGGCAGGCCACCCTTCAGCTTCCCGGTCCCGGCCGCCAGGTCCGCACTGCCGTCCGCTACCCGTGTCGCGCCGGAAAGGAGTTCCGGCAGGCGACCCTTGAGCTTCCCAGTGCCGGCCGCCAGGTTTGCATTGCCGTCCGCCACACGCGATGCACCCGCGGCCAGCTCAGGCGTCTTCTGGGCCAGCTGCGCGCTGCCTCCTGCGACGAGCTCCGAGCCCGCCACGAGCGTCACGCTGCCCTCGTGAGCCGAACCGACACCACCCACGTACTGCTCCAGCCGCGGGGCGAGCTGTTCAAATCCTGCGTGCAGGTTCGCGCTGCCGTCCTTGATGCCCTGCGCGCCACCCGCCACACCGTTCGCACCGGCCGAGAGCTGCCCGATCGTGTGCGCGGCCCGGTCGACACCGGCGGACACGGCGGCCGTACCTTCGGCCAGCGTGGACGCACCGGTCGAAAGGTCGGACGCACCGGCGGAGAGGACACCGAGGGAGGTGTCGAGACGAGCGGCTCCATCCTGCACCTGCATAGCCCCGGTCCCGACATCCCCGGCACCAACAGCAAGATTGTCCGCCGATTCGGCGAACGCCCGGAGCTGCCCCTTGAGCGTCGGGTCTTCGGTAGCAGCGGCGAGTTCCTTCAGCTGAGCTGCAAGCGCCTGGTTGCCGCCCTGCACCTTCTGTGCACCCGCAGCGAGGCCACCAATACCGGCCACCAGGCTGGTCGCACCCTCTTTCGCCTCAGCGGCACCGCCCGACACGGCCGCCGCGCCGTCGGCGACCTGCTTGGCCCCGGTAGCTGCGGCACCAGCGCCGTCAGCGAGAACACCCGTGCCTGCGTTGAGCTGCTGCAACCCGCCCGCAACCTGGTCGGCTCCGGCGTCCAGAGATGCGGCACCAGCGGCGATGTTGCCCGCGCCCGTCTGGAGCGAAGAGATCCCACCCAGGATGGCGCTGTTGTTCGCGGCCAGCAGCGACAGCCCGCTGTTCAGCGTCCGGCTGCCGACGAAGACCTGCGAGGAGCCGTTGGCGAGTTGAGTGACGGCTGCGTCAGTCTGGTCAGCTCCTGCCGCAAGTTCCTGAGATCCCGAGGCGAGCTTCTGCGCACCCGCTTCCAGCGGAGTCACACCATCGCTGACCTTGGCCACACCGGCCCGCAGCTTACCTGACCCGGACGCCAGCTTCTGCGCACCCGCATCGAGCGGAGTTACTCCGCTGCTGACCTTGACCACACCTGCCTGCACCAGCGCCGAGCCGCCTGCCAGCCGCCCAGCGCCGTCGGCCAGTGCGGGCGCCTTGATACTCAGTGTTCCGAGACCGTCGTTCAGCTTCGTGGATCCAGCGGTGAGCAGCAGCGACGCATCGGCGAGATCAGCGACGTCCTGCGCTGTCTCGGCGGTGCCGTCGGCGATCTTCTTTGATCCGTCGTGCAGCTTGATCACGCCTTCCCGGAGTTCGCCGGCGCCAGTGTCGAGCTGTCCAGCGCCTTCCGCAAGTGCCTCGACACCAGGCACGACCTTGCCCTGCACGCCGGAGTTGAGCTCTGTCGCGCCCGAGCTGAGTTCTCCGACGCCGGAGACCAGGTCGGACTGGACGCCGTCGTTCAGCTGCCCCGCACCGTCGGCCAGCCGGTCCGCGCCGGACGCCACCTCACCCTGGAACAGAAGCATGAAGGCCGTGGCCAAGATCGCACCGACCAGCAGCAAGGCCAGGCCCACCGCTATCAGGATCGTTGGTGCTGGACCTGGTTGTGCTGCTCGGGATGCGTGCAACTGCGTCATCGGTTCGCCTCTCGCTCCGCGGGCGTCGCTGCCCCGCGAAAAAGTTGTCCAACCGGCGCCACTGTCCGCCGGGCCCGCCGCCGTTGGCGAGCACGAAGCCCGTCGTCTCGGGCGTCTGCGCTGAAGGTACCGGCGGCAGGTGCCCTGCGGAACGCTTCTATTGATCACAACTCAGTAAAGCCACGAAGATCACCCGCACTGAGGCCGCCTCCAATAGTCAGCCGTCGGCCCAGGCGAGCGTCGACCACCTCGGCCGAGAACCGGTGGTCGACGGCGACGGGTGCCAGCCCGATAGGCACCGCATCCGCCCCAGCGCGGCCGGCCGGATCTGCTCGAAGCCGACCTTGGCCGGTAGCCGTGCTCCGGACAGCAGAAGGCCCCGGCTCCCCACAGGGGAACCGGGGCCTTCTCGCGATCAGGCGATCGACCGAGCGCTAGCTCAGTCGGCGACGACCTTCACGCCGATCTTGGCCGACACCTCAGGGTGCAGGCGGATCGACACGGTGTAGTCGCCGGTCGTCTTGATGGACTGACCGATCTCGATCTTGCGCTTGTCGACCGACGGGCCACCGGCAGCGGCAACCGCACCGGCGATGTCCGCCGTGGTCACCGCACCGAACAGACGGCCACCGGGGCCGGCGTTCGCCGCGACGACGACAGGCTTCGCGGACAGGGAGTCGGCCAGGGCCTTCGCCTCGTCGAGCGATGCGATCTCGCGGCTCTTGCGAGCCTTGCGGATCGCGTTGATGTCGGACTCGGCGCCCTTGGTCCAGGGCGTCGCCAGCGAACGCGGGATGAGGAAGTTACGGGCGTACCCGTCCTTCACCTCAACCACGTCGCCGGGCTCACCCAGGCCGGTCACCTCGTGGGTCAGGATCAGCTTTGCCATTGTTCTCGATCCCTTCCTCAGCGAGCCGTGGACGTGTACGGCAGCAGGGCCATCTCGCGGGCGTTCTTCACGGCCTTCGCGATCTGGCGCTGCTCCTGCACGGAGACACCGGTGACGCGACGCGCACGGATCTTTCCACGGTCGGAGATGAACTTGCGCAGCAGCGCCGTGTCCTTGTAGTCGATGTTGTGGATCTTCGCCGACTTGAGCGGGTTGATCTTCTTCTTGGGCTTGCGCACCACAGGCTTTGCCATGGTGTTGCTCCTTTGTCAGGTGCTGCTCACCAGGCCTGGCGGGCCGTGCGAGCAAAAAAGATGAACTGGGAGGTGCCGATCAGAACGGCGGGTCGTCCGAGAACGAACCGCCAGACGACGCCGGGCCTGCCGTGGCCCACGGGTCGTCATTGCTCTGACCGCCACCGGAAGAACTGAATCCTCCACCGGAGCCGCCGCCCTGCTGGCCGCCCCCGTTGAAGCCACCACCGCCGCCACCACCGAAGCCGCCGCCACCACCGGACCGCTGGGCCCGGGTGACCTTGGCCGTGGCGTAGCGCAGGGACGGACCGATCTCGTCCACCTGCAGCTCGACGACGGTGCGCTTCTCGCCCTCACGGGTCTCGTAGGAGCGCTGGACCAGGCGACCCTGCGCGATGACGCGCGTGCCCTTGGTCAGCGACTCCGCGACGTTCTCCGCGGCCTCGCGCCAGATCGAGCAGCGCATGAACAGGGTTTCCCCGTCCTTCCACTCGTTGCTCTGGCGGTCGAAGGTACGCGGGGTCGACGCCACCGTGAAGTTGGCGACCGCAGCACCTGAAGGGGTGAAGCGCAGTTCCGGGTCCCCGGTCAGGTTCCCGATCACTGTGATGACAGTTTCACCAGCCATGCCAATTCCTCGATTCAGTCGACGTTCCGTACGCGGCATCTAGTCCGTGGTGAATGCAACCACGAGCCACCGACACTCGCGCGGGCGTAGGAGGGTTCAGTTCGGACGACTCACTTGTCGCCGGTGCGCAGGATCTTGGTACGGAGCACGACCTCGTTGAGGCCGAGCTGACGGTCCAGCTCCTTGGCGGTGGCAGACGTCGCGGTGAAGTCGACCACGGCGTAGATGCCCTCGGACTTCTTCTGAATCTCGAAGGCCAGACGGCGGCGCCCCCAGATGTCCACCTTGTCGACGGAGCCACCCTCGGTCGTGATGACCGACAGGTACTTGTCGAGCGACGGGGCAACGGTGCGCTCCTCGACCTCCGGGTCCAGGATCACCATCATTTCGTACTGACGCATGTGTATACCCACCTCCTCTGGTCTCAGCGGTCACGGTCGTTCCGTGACAGGAGGGTTCACAGCAAGGGCCAAGCCTACCCGCCATGTGGACAACGACGGAATCGAACGGCCGAGAGCCCTCTCACAGGCAAGCTCCGCCCGTGGCGGCGGTCGCTATGGGTTGCCGCCCCCGTTGCCGTTCCCGTTCCCGTTGCCGTTCCCGTCCGTCGGTTCATCGGTCGGGAGACCGACGTCGCCCGGACCGGACGAGACGATCACCTGCACCGGGCTACCGGAAGGCACCTCGGCGCCCTCGTCTGGATTGACGTCCATGACCACGCCCTGGCCGACCTCCTGGGACGGCTGGTACTGGATGTCGGGCTGAAGACCGGCACGCTGAATCTGGTTCCTGGCGTTGTTCTCGTCACCGCCGACCAGACCACCGGGCACCTGGACCGTGTCTTCGTCCGGGCCCGTCGAGACCTCGACCCGGATGTCCGAGCCGCGCTTGACCTCCTGGTTCTCGTGCTGCACTCCCGCCACGAGCCCGGGGGCCTGATCGCTCTCGACCTCCACCATCCTGGGGCGCAGGCCGAGCTCGGCCAGCACCCGTGCGACGCCGTCGTACCGCTGCCCGACGAGCCCGAACGGGACCAGCACCTTGTCCTCCGGGGTCGCCGACGGCGACGGCGACGTCGACGGAGACGGAGAGGGTGACGGCGACGGGAGCGGCGGCTCGTAGGTCGGGAAGTCCACGACCTCCATGCCCTCGGTCACCTGCTTCATGTACTCGGTCCACGCCCAGACGGGCCACGTTCCACCGGTCAGGCTGCCGCCCGCCCACTCACCGAACGGAGTGATCGGAGCCTGACCGCCCTCGGGTGTCTCCTGATACAGGCCGACGACAGTCGAGAGCTGGGGGATGTAACCGGCGAACCACGCAGCCATGTTCCTGTTGGTGGAACCTGTCTTTCCCGCCACCGGCCACGGGGTGCCGTCGGGAGCGAGGAGCTCCTGCGCCGGCGCACCCGAGCCCTCCTCCACGACCTTCTGCATCGCGTAGGTGGCCTTGGCCATCGCATCAGGATCGATGGCGCCCTGGACCGGCGCGTCGGACCACTCGTGGATGGTCAGCTCGCCGTCCTTGACGGAGGTCACGATGTGCGTCTTGCTCCGCGTGCCCTGTGCCGCGAAGGTCGCGTAGGCACCGGCAAGGTCGACGGCGCGCACCGGCTCGGTGCCGAGCACGTTCGAGAGCTCGGCGTTCGTGGACTCCGGAGGAATCCCCGCGCGGATCGCGACATCCTGCGACTTCTCCGGCGTGATCTCCACGTTGAGCTGCGCGTAGACCGTGTTCACGGAGTTCGCGGTGGCGTCGATCAGGTCGATGTCCCCGAACGACTCACCGCCCGAGCCCGCAGCACCGAAGTTGGTGAGCTCCTTCTCCTGCTCGACGCCGTTGACCATCTCGGTCCAGCCAGGGATCTGCATCGGGCTGTTGCCCGTGTAGTACTCGTTGAGCTCGTGCCCCTGCTCGAGTGCGCCGACCAGGGTGAACGGCTTGAACGTGGAGCCGGGCTGCGCCTTGCCGTCGGTGGCGGCGTTGAACGGCCGCTCCTCGTAGTTCTTGCCGCCGTAGAGCGCACGGATGGCGCCGTCCTTGGGGTCGACGGACACGATGGACACACCGAGTCTCTTCGACGCGGCGCCCTCACCCTTGTACGGGATGGTGTTCGCGGTCTCGACCGCTGCCCTCTGCCACTTCGGGTTGATGGTCGTCTTGATCCGATACCCGTTGGTCATGAGCTGCTCCTCGCTGATGCCGAATCCAGCGAGCTCCTTACGGACCTCCTCGAGCAGATACCCCACCTGGCCTGCACGGGACACCGGCTTGTACTCGATGGGCTCCGGGAACGTGGCGGCGGCACGCTCCTCCTCGGTGATGTGCCCCAGCTCGGCCATGTTGCGCAGGACGCGGGCCCACTTCTCCTCGGCGACGGCTCGCGACTCCTCACCGAAGCGCGGGTCCCAGTACGACGGCGACGGGATGATCCCCACCAGCATCGCGGTCTCCGAGACCGTCAGCTTGGTCGCCGGCTTGTTGAAGTACGCCTTCGCGGCGGCCTCGAACCCGTAGGCGCCTCGGCCGAGGTAGATCCTGTTGACGTAGCCCTCGAGGATCTCGTCCTTCGTCTTGTCCCGATCCACCTTGACGGCCACGATGACCTCGCGGAACTTGTCCGCGTAGGACGTCTGGCCCGGCTCGAAATAGGTGTTCTCGACGTACTGCTGGGTCAGGGTGGAAGCGCCCTGCCGAGTGCCACCGGTCACGTTGCTGACCAGGGCGCGGACCATACCTACGGGGTCGACCCCGAAGTGGTCCCTGAAGTTCTGGTCCTCGGACGCCAGCACGGCCTCACCCACGTACGGGGGCAGCTCGTCGAGACTCCGGATCGTGCGGTCCACCGCGGCGAACTTACCCATCACCTTGTCGTTCGCGTAGTAGACGGTCGTGGTCTCCGAGCCGATCTCCGGGCGCTCCTGAGGGACCGCCCAGCCGATCCAGCCAGCTGTGAACAGTCCGACGACCAGCGACATTCCGGTCAGGATCGTGCCGACGACCACCCGCCACGACGGCACCCAAGCGCGGAGGCCCGTGCGGTGCGGCCGCGGGTAGTTCCAGATTCCCCGTCGGCGCCGGGGCGTCTGCGGCCAGATCGGAGAAGGACTCCAGTTCGCCACGTCTTCCTCGTTCCTCGTATCAGCCCAGTGATCGCACTGAACCCCGAAACGATAGAGGATCGATGTTCACGGGAAGTAGCACAAACGCGGTTTCTGTGTGGACGCCCCGTGTTCAAACGGCCGTTTCGGCCGCTTTCACCCGGACCGACGACGGGCTCGGCCAGAACTGGACCGAGCCCGTCGTCCCGCTGCTCAGGAGCCTGCGCCCGCGAGGGCCTCCCTGGGGCAGGCCTACCTGAAGATCCCGTTCCCGTCGTCCGACGGATCGTCGGACGGTTCGCCGCCGCCGCCCTCGGGCCCGGTGGAGACGACGAGCGTCACCTCGCTGCCCACCGGCACCTCCGACCCCTCGCCCGGGTCGACCGCGACCACCTTGCCCTCCGGCACGGTGTCGGACGGCTGCTCCTGCACGACCGGCGACAGGTCAGCGGCCTGGAGCTGCCCCTCGGCATAGCCGCGATCCTGGTTCGTCAGGCCCCAGGGCACGGTGGTCGTCTCGTCCTCCTCGACCTGGGAACCGTTCGAGACCTCGACGCGGATGGTCTCCCCGGGTTCGACCTCCTGGCCCTCACGATCGACCGCGAGCACTGTGCCGGCCGCCTGGTCGCTGTCCACGGGCACCTGCTGCGACACGAGCCCGGCACCGGCGATCGCCGACGCGGCGACGGGGTACTGCTGGCCGACCAGCCCCGTCGGCACCATCACCTTCTCTTCTTCCGTTTCCTCCGACGGGCTGATGGACGGCGACGGCGACTGTGTCGGCTCCGGCGGTGCGGGCGGGGTGTACTGCGGGAACTCCTCGATCTCCATGCCCTCGGTCGCCTTGGCCATGTAGTCGGTCCAGGCCATCACCGGCCAGCTACCACCGGTGATCTGCTCGTAACCGCCGAACGGCTTGATCTGTTCGTACCTGTTCGCCTTGATGTCGTACTCGTAGAGCCCGACCACCGTCGTGAGCTGCGGCACGAAACCGGCGAACCACGCCGACATGTTGTCGTTGGAGGATCCCGTCTTACCGGCGACCGGACGCTGGGTACCGTCCGGGCCGAGTAGATCCTGCGCCGGCGCACCCGAACCGTCCTCGACCACCTTGGTCATGGCGTAGGTCGCGGCGGCCATGACCTCCTCGTCGAACATCTGCTGTCGCGTCGTCGACCCCTCGTGGATGAGGTCCTCGCCGTTCATCACCTTGGTCACCAGGTGCGGGGTCGTGCGATAGCCCTGGGCGGCGATGGTCGAGTAGGCGTGCGCGAGGTCGACGTTGGTCACGTACGCGGTGCCCAGCACGTTGGCGAGGTTGCCCCCGATGCTGCAGCAGTCGTTGGTGTCCGGGTCGTCGTCGGCCTTCGGGATGCCGAGGTCGTAACCGACCTGCGCCGTCGTCTCCGGCCCGATCTCCTTGTTGAGCTGGCCGTACACGACGTTCACCGAGTCGGCGGTCGCGGCTGCCAGGTCGAGGCTGCTCCACGACTGGTTCTCGAAGTTGTACAGCGGGACGTCGGGGCCGTCCGGATCCTGCTTCCAGCCCTCGATCACCGTGCCGTCGACGGCGGTGTACCGCTTGGTGAGCGGGATGTCTTGCTCCAACGCCCCGATCAGCGTGAACGGCTTGAAGGTCGACGCGCCCTGCGCCCGGAAGGTCGCTGCGTTGGTCGGGTTGGTCGAGTAGTTCGGGCCGCCGTACATCGCCTTGATCTCGCCCGTCTGCGGGTCGATCGAGGTCAGCGAGGCCCGGACGTCGTCGTTCGCGTCCTCCGGCAGCTTCATCGTCTCGTAGGCGGCAGCCTGCATCTTGCGGTCGATCGACGTGTGGATCTCGAAGCCGCTCGTCGCCAGCCGGTCCTCGGAGATGCCCGCACCCTCGGGACGCGGCTTGGCGAGCTCCTTGGCCACCTGCTCCATCAGGTAGGCGGTCTTGTTGTCACCGGATCCCTGCTTGTACTCGACCAGCTCGGGATACTCCGCGGCGGCACGATCCTGCTCGGTGATGTAGCCCTGCTCCACCATCAGGTTCAGGGTGCGCTCCCAGCGAGCCTTCGCCTGCGCCTCGGCATCCTCCCCCTGGCGCGGGTCCCAGTACGTGGGGTTGGGGATGATCCCCGCGAGGAAGGCTGACTCGGAGATGGTCATCTCCTTGGCCGGGTGCCCGAAGTACGCCTGCGAGGCCGCCTCGACACCGTACGCGCCGCGTCCGAGGTAGATGGTGTTGACGTACCCCTCGAGCACCTGGTCCTTGGACTGCTGCTGCGTCACCTTGAGGGCGATGATCGCTTCCCTGAGCTTCGTCGCATACGTCGCGTACTCCACACCGACGTAGTAGTTCTCGACGTACTGCTGGGTCAGGGTCGAGGCACCCTGGCGGTCGCCGCCGGTCACGTTGTTCAGCGTGGCGCGAACGATGCCCAACGGGTTGATGCCCATGTGGGAGCGGAAGGACTGGTCCTCCGACGAGATGATCGCGTTCGTCACCTGCGGCGGAAGCTCGTCGAGCGGCACGATGGTCCGGTCCTGCGCCGCGAACTTTCCGATCGGCTTGCCGTCGGAGTAGTACACGGTGGTGGCCTCGTCGCGGACGGTGTTCAGCTCGCCCGGCACGCCGACGTTCACCCAGGCGGCGATGAGCACGCCGGCCACGAGCGACGTACCGGTCAGCAGCGCGCCCACGACGAACCGCCACGACGGGACCCAGGCACGGATCCCGGTGCGGTACGGACGGGGGTAGTTCCAGATTCCCTGGCGCCGTCGGGGAGTTTGCGGCCAGATCGGAGGGGGACTCCAGTTCGACACGTCAGCCTCTTCCTCGGTTCGACTTGCGCCCGCCATGTGCGATCGACGCACATGCAACTGCGGACAACCCGAAACCATAGGGGATCTCCAGCAGGCGCTAGTAGCCCCAACCTGTTACAAGACCCCGCTCCGGGGCATCTCCCCCAGGGTCAGCCCAGTCCGTCTGCCTCTGCTTCACATTTCATCCACCAACCGGCCGACGCCGGTCCCCGCGGAGCGGCGGATTGCGCACCGCCGACCACGTGCTTATTCTCTCGATGTATCGACTCGATACATCGTGCATTACTGATTCGCCCGGGCAACCGGGACCGTCCGGGAAGGAGGCCACCGTGCGCAGCCGGTCCGACGTGCTGGAGACCGCCGTCCTCGGCCTGCTCAACGAGTCCCCGCTGCACGGTTACGAGCTCCGCAAGCGCCTCAACCTCGTGCTCGGCTCGTTCCGTGCCTTCTCGTACGGCACGCTCTACCCGGCCCTCAAGGCCCTGGTCGCGCGCGGACTGATCGTGACGACGGAGAGCGACCCGCCGCCGCCCCCGCCCCGCAAGACCAAGCCGGGGATCCCCGGCCGGACCACCAAGCCCAAGCCCCTCGGCCGACGTCGCGTCGTCTACGAGCTGACCGCCGAGGGCAAGGAGCACCTCCAGACCGTTCTGGCCACCGCCGGCCCCGCGGCCTGGGAGGACGACAACTTCGACGTCCGGTTCGCGCTCTTCGCGCAGACGGACGCCGAGACCCGCCTCCGCGTTCTCGAAGGCCGGCGCACCCGGCTGACCGAGCGCTTGGAGGCGTTCCGGGAGTCCGCGACGCACCCGCGTTCGCGGCTCGACGAATACGCGCTCGAGCTCCAGCGGTTCGGGCTCGAGAAGGTCGAGCGCGAAGTGCTCTGGCTCGACAGCCTCATCTCCACGGAACGGGGACGCGCCGCGGTGCAGCCCCGCCCATCGCAGCAAGATCAAACGAAGAAGGAGCGAGGATGACCTCCATCCGCGTGGGCATCGTCGGCGTAGGAAACTGCGCCTCGTCCCTGGTCCAGGGCGTGCACTACTACCGTGACGCCGACCCGGCAGGCACCGTGCCGGGCCTCATGCACGTGCAGTTCGGCGACTACCACGTGTCGGACCTCGAGTTCGTCGCGGCGTTCGACGTCGACGCGAAGAAGGTCGGCTTCGACCTGGCCGAGGCCATCTCCGCGTCCGAGAACAACACGATCAAGATCGCGGACGTGCCGCCCACGGGCGTCATCGTCCAGCGCGGGCCGACCCTCGACGGTCTGGGCGACTTCTACCGCGACACGATCGACGAGTCGGCAAAGGACGCCGTCGACGTCGTGGCGGCCCTGCGCGAGGCCGAGGTCGACGTGCTCGTCTGCTACCTGCCGGTGGGCTCCGAGGAGGCCGCCAAGTTCTACGCGCAGTGCGCCATCGACGCCGGTGTCGCCTTCGTCAACGCCCTCCCCGTGTTCATCGCGTCCGACCCCGAGTGGGCCAAGAAGTTCGAGGACGCGGGCGTGCCGATCGTCGGCGACGACATCAAGTCGCAGGTCGGCGCCACCATCACGCATCGCGTGCTGGCCAAGCTGTTCGAGGACCGCGGTGTCTTCCTGGACCGCACGTACCAGCTGAACGTCGGCGGCAACATGGACTTCAAGAACATGCTGCAGCGCGACCGCCTGGAGTCGAAGAAGGTCTCCAAGACGCAGGCCGTGACGTCCAACCTGACGGGCGCACTGGCCGGCAAGAAGGACGACCGCAACGTCCACATCGGCCCGTCGGACTACGTGGCGTGGCTCGACGACCGCAAGTGGGCGTACGTGCGCCTCGAGGGCCGCGCGTTCGGCGAGGTCCCGCTCAGCCTGGAGTACAAGCTCGAGGTGTGGGACTCCCCCAACTCGGCCGGCATCATCATCGACGCCGTCCGGGCCGCGAAGATCGCCAAGGACCGCGGGGTCGGCGGCCCTCTCCACTCGGCCGCGACCTACTTCATGAAGTCCCCGCCCGTGCAGATGGAGGACACCGCCGGGCGCGAGCGGCTGGAGGCCTTCATCCGCGGCGACATCGAGCGCTGACAAGCCTCGCCCGGACGTGTCAGAGCCTCAGGTCTTTCGAGTGAGCTGAGGATCTGACACGTCCGGTGCTGCTAGCTACAGGTGGCGCTCACTACTTGATCGGGTCCAGCTCGAAGTCGGTCACCACGGTGGTGCCCGCCTTCACGGTCGCAGAACCGACCTGTGGGACGTACCCGTTGGCCGTGGCGATGAGCTGCGCCTTCTTCTCCGACTTGTCGAACCAGTACTCGTAGACGCCGTCGTCCCCAGTGACCAGGGTGACGGCCGAGAACTTGCCGTTGACCTGGACCACCGCGTCCCCGAGCGACACGACGCCGTCCGGAGTG
This sequence comes from Promicromonospora iranensis, assembly GCF_028994805.1. Taxonomy (GTDB): domain Bacteria; phylum Actinomycetota; class Actinomycetes; order Actinomycetales; family Cellulomonadaceae; genus Promicromonospora; species Promicromonospora iranensis. Next base: position 522,224 of record NZ_JAJQQP010000001.1, read on the forward strand.
ACGCCGCCCACTGTGCCGGAGAGCTTGCCCCAGCTCTTCGGCGGGTTGATCTTCATCGACACGTCCACCGACGGGGCGGCGTACGGCGTCTCCGCGTCGGCCACGATCGCGCCGGTGAACGTGCCCGGCTGGGGCACCACACCGCTCATGGCCGCCGTGATCGTCTTGCTCCGGCCCGGCTCGAGCGTGAACTCGGTCGGGTTCATGGTCAGCCAGTCCATGCTGCCGCCGCCGACGGTGTCACCGGAGACGTTCATGACGATGTGCATGTCAGGCCAGCCGATGGAGTCGGTCGTGGCCGGCTCCGGAAGCGCGCACTCGGTCGCCGCGAGGTACGACGGCGCGGACTGACCCGCGCCGTTGGACCCGATGTAGAAGACGCCGCCGCTCGACTGCTGGTTGGGTGAGACGATCTCGACCACCAGCGTGGAACCGGCAGGCACCTCGCCGGTCACGGGAACCGAGACCATCGTCAGGGTCGACGCCGGGATGCTCGTCTCCGTCGTACCGATCTGGGTCAGGTTGTCGAAGGTGAGGTCACCATCGAGGGTGTGGAGGTTGACCGTCAGGGTCTGCGCCGTGGCCTCCTCGATACCGAAGGACACCTCCGAGACCTCGAAGTCGCCGTCGATACCGAAGTCGCTCAGCGTGAACGTCCGGAAGAAGTGGTTCTCCGTGGTCCCCGCCAGGCCACCGCACGACGCGGAGTTGAGCGCGGTGATCTCCTGCGACGCAGAGTGGGTGATGGTCGTGGCGTTCGGCGAGACCGGGATCGACTCCGGTGTCACGCTCTCAGCCGCTGCGCCATTGCCGGCAGCCTGGAAGCGCGAGCCCGCGCCACCGAACGACCCGCCGACCTTGGCAGACGGCTCCGTGCTCTCGGCCACGGTGGCCTTGCCCTGGGGGTGCTGGATGACGGCGGCGCCGTCCATGCCCAGGATGTCGAAGCCACCGCCGGTGCCCGTCATCTCGACGTCCGCCGGCGCGGTGCCCTCGTTCGTCACCGTGAAGCGCTTGGTCGTGGAGCTGCCCAGCGGAAGGGTGGTGTCGATCGACTCGGTGCTGACGGCGAGCATGCCCGCTGCGAGCGCCGCGTCGAACGTACCGGTGTCCTCCGGCTCGAGGCTGACGGTGCCTGACGCCGACTCGTAGTCCGGCGCCGTCACGCCGACCGTGTAGTCGCCGGGGAGGGCGATCGCCGAGTACGTGCCGTCCTCGTTCGAGGTAGCGGTCCGGGTGACGTCGTCGGCCGTGGCTGTGACGGTGGCACCCTCGAGCGGCTCACCGGTGTTCAGGTCGGTGATCGTGCCCTCGAGGAACGAGAGGACGGGAGCCGTGTAGGTGATGGTCAGGCCCGCGGAGACGGCGGGCGTGTTGTTGGAGTACTCCATGCCGACGGTGCCGGACTCGTTCTCGATGCCGATCGTCGCGGAGCTGCCCTTGGCGGTGTCCGTGTCGGTGACGTCTCCGTAGCCGTAGATCACCGTGCCGTCGGCGACGAGCGTGACCGAGAAGCTCAGCCGGTCGGTGGCGGGGCTGTACTTGCGCACGTCGCGCCACTCGATGACGAACGCGTCCTCACCGTCGACCGTCGTGGTGCCGGTGTAGAGGCCGGCGTCGGCGTCGAGGTTGAGGTCGTCCCAGAAGGGGTACAGGGCGGCGTTGGGCACCGCGCTGCTCGGGATGCTGCCGTTGGCGTAGCTGGTGCTGCCGGCCAGGAAGTTGACGTGGCCGTTCGAGGTGACGAACGCGGTGTCGTAGCCCTCGCCGTAGAACGGGAACTCGAACGGCAGGTCGAGCGACGTCTGCGCGTCGTCGCCGGTGAGGGAGTTCTCTGTGTCGCCCTGCAGGTAGTCACCGGTCGAGGTGGCGCAGGAGTAGCCGAAGTCGTCGGTCACCGCAGTGATCTCGACGGGCACGTCCTTCGCGCCGTCCACCACGACGTCGGCCTCGAAGGTGGAGGCGCAGCCACCCATCTGGACGGTGAGCGGGTAGGTGCCCTCGGGGACGTCGGCGAAGGCGAAGGTGCCGTCAGCGCCGGTGGTGGTGTCCTCGAAGTGGCTGCCGAGGCTGACCGGGGCACCCGCGACCGGGTCATCCGACCCGGAGAAGGTGACCGTGCCCGTCACGGCGTGCGACGGAGCGGCCTCGAGCGTGATCGGCACGTCGACGGTGCCGTCCTCGGTGACGACCGCGGGTGCCGGCGTGGAGGGCAGGAATCCGAAGGCGGACGCGGACACCGCGTAGTCGCCGGTGGCGACGCGCGCGGTGAAGGTGCCGTCCTCGTCGGTGCTGACGGTGCGGTCCCGGTCACCGTCGACGGTGACGTCGGCCCCGGCGATCGGGGCGCCGGCTGCGTCGGTGACGGTGCCGGTGACGTACCCGGTGGCGCCGATCGGGGCCGCGTCGATGAGCGCGGCGACGTCGAGCTTGCCCTCGCCCCACACGTTGTTGTTGCCGGCGGTGCCGCCGCAGGTGGTGTCGTCGGTGTCGACGGCGGACTCGTTGAGGAGCGCCTCGGTGCCCTCGATGTCACCGATGAGCGCCGGAGCGGCGCCCCAGAGCAGCGCCACCGCACCCGCGAGGTGGGGGGCTGCCATGGACGTACCGTTGAAGGCGGCGTAGCCGTCACCAGGGATCGAGGAGCGCACGTTCACGCCGGGGGCGGCGATGTTGGGCTTGACCATGCCGTCCTGGCCGGCACCGCGCGACGAGAAGCCGGCGATGGCACCGGAGGAGTCGAACGCGCCCACCGAGTAGGAGCCGGTGTTCGCGCCGGGGGACGACGTCGTCGTGCAGCCGGACCCGGAGTTGCCGGCGGACCAGGTGCCGAAGATGCCGGCGGCCTCCCAGGCCTCCGTGGTCTCGGTGAACCAGTCGTCGATGCTGCCGGCAGCGGTGAGGCCCCAGGAGTTGTTGACGATGTTCGGCCGCATCGACGGGTCGGGGTCGGTGCCGTCGACCTTGGTCGGGGCGATGATCCACTGGCCGGACGAGAGCAGCGCGGAGTCCGAGCAGCTGTCACAACCGTTCGTGGCGATCCAGTCGGCGCCGGGAGCGACACCGATCTGGTTGCCGGCGCCGTCGTCACCCACCATGGTCCCGATGGTGTGCGTGCCGTGGCCGTTGTTGTCGAACGGCGCGGGCGCGGAGCCCGAGGTGTCCTGCCAGTTGTAGTCGTGCACCGCCGTGCCGTCGGACTGCGCGCCACGGTACTGGTCGGCCAGCGCCGGGTGGTCGTACTGGGAACCGGTGTCGATGTTCGACACGACGATGCCCTCGCCGGTGTAGCCCATCTCCCAGACCTCGGGCGCGTTGATCGCGTCCAGGCCCCACTCGGTGGCGTGCGTCCCCTTGTCACCGGACTTGGTGCGCTTGACCGGGTCGACCAGGTTCAGCTGCACGGTCTCGCTGATCCGCTGGACCTCGGCACTCTTCGCGAGCTTGTTCGCCAGCGCGAGCGTGCCGTCCTCGACGAGGATCCGGTTGCTGATCCAGTAGCTCTCGTAGTCGGCATCTGCGGCCTCGAGCTCCTTGACCAGGCTCGCCTGCGAGGTCTTCGCGGTGCTGGTGAGCGCGTCGTAGACGTACTTGCCTCGCTCGTCCCAGCTGCTGATGCCCCTGGCATCCGTCAGGTCCGCCTCGTCGGCCAGCTCGACCCAGAAGTCGGCGGTCTTGCGCTCGGTCAGCATCTCCGTGGCGAAGTCGGTGAACTTGTCCTCAGGGTCTGCCGCGACAGCCTTCGTGGTTGTGGTGGCTGTTGTCGGTGACGTTCCTGCGAACGCCGCCGGGGCGACGCTCAGCGCTGATGTCGCAGCAAGCGCGAGAACCGCTGTAGCGGTTGCTGTGCGTTGTGCGAGAGCAGTTCGACGTTGCATGAACCCTCCAGTACGCGGCGCATCCACGACTGTCGGATGCGCTTGGACGGACCACGGTTGTGGGCCAGCCCTCACCGTCGGTTGCGCAGGGCAACGGAACAAGGTCGGTTCACGGTCAGTTCAGGGTCATCTTTCGGTCAACGTTCCGGCGGGTGCGCCGACGGCCTCTGTCAAGAGTTCTCCTCACATTTCACCCTGCAGTGCGGGAATTTCACCCTCGTCGTGACGATGCGGCGCAAAAAGACCCACCGGCTCGGGAGTGTGCCCTTTCCGGCACGCAACGGGAAGGTAATCAAAAATTGACCTGATTGGTACGGTCCGGGGGCAAACTGGCACGCGCTGCCGGATTTAACCCGGTTCGCACTCGAACGGCCGACCCACGGAGAGTGACGCGCGTGACGCTCGACCCCGCACCAGGTTCCGCCCTCGGCCTCGTCGTCTGCGTAGGCCTCCCTCCGGACCAGATCATCGAGATCGCGCACCTCCTCCGCGGCCGGGCAACGGTGCTCGCCACCTCCGACGCGGAAGGTGCCCGTACCGTCCTCGACAACCAGGCCGCACCCCGGCCCGACGGCACCGCTGCCTGGCGCGGTCTCGGCGCGCAGGCCGAGCGGTACGACAACCCTGGCCCCGTAGATGACCATGCCTACGGCCGGCACCTGCCCGAGCACCCCGTCGACCGCTATACCGAGCACTTTCCCGAGTCCGGCAACCTCCCCGAGGCTCCCGCAGCCGCCGCGGCGCCTACGCCGACAGCGCTGTCCTCGGTCGCACGTCCTCGATCACCCGACATGCCCGACGCCGGAGCCAGCGGTCGCAGCGGTCGGTTCCGGCCGGCATCGGGCAGCATGCTGGCGCAGCCCGTCCCGCACGCGACCGTCTCCGCGCAGCCATGGTCGGGGGAAGGGACAGCCGGTACCGGTGCCCCAGGCAGTCGCGCGGCACCTGGCCGCGGTCCCCGCACCGTACGTGCTGACACCGGTGCGGTGCCCACCGTCACGGGGCCCGTCCCGATGACCGCTCCGCCCAGGCTGCAACCTCTCGTGGCCGGGCCGCTTCTCGTGGACCTGGCCGGACGGGAGGTCACGGCGCTGGGCCGGCGCGTCTACCTGTCGGCGCGGGAGTTCGACCTGCTCGCGACGCTCGCCCTGGAGGCAGGGCGGGTGTGGTCGTTCGCAGAGCTCACGGCGCGCGTGTGGCAGCTGCCCTACCTCGGCGACTCCGACCCTGTGACGTCGGCGGTCAAGCGGCTGCGCAAACGGTTGGCGCCCGTCCGCGACGTGGAGGTCGCCTCCGTGCGCGGTGTGGGCTACCGGCTCAAGGTACGGATCTAGTCCGCTCCGCGGCGGTTGACCGTGACGGTGCGTCACGCTCCCGTGACGAGCCAGTGGTCGCCCCGCGCACGCCACCCTGTCGTCACGGCGCGGGCGGCCATGAACACGCCGGCGAACGCGAGCCAGAGCCAGGCGAGGCCCCACGCGCCGTCCGGCGCCCAGGTGGAGACCGCGAGGGCGAACGGGAGGTAGGCCACGAGCGTCGCCATGCCGGCCCAGGCGAGATAGCGTCCGTCGCCCGCCCCGATGAGCACGCCGTCGAGCACGAACACCCAGCCCGCCATCGGCATGAGCACGCCGCACACCGCGATGCCGAGGGCGACGGCGACGCGCACGTCCGGGTCGGGCGAGAAGAGGGGCGCGATCCACCAGCCGGCCGCGGCCAGGACGAGGCCGATCACGGCCCCCGCACCGACGCCCCACTGCAGGCAGCGGCGCAGCACCTGGCGCACGTTGCCGACGTCGCCGGCTCCGAGGCCGTGGCCCACCAGCGCCTGCGCGGCGATGGCGAGCGCGTCGAGCGCGAACGCGGCGAGGCCCCACAGGGAGCTCACGACCTGGTGCCCGGCGAGCGCGACGGCGCCGAGGTCGGTCGCGACGACCACGGTGAGCAGGATCGCGGCGCGCAGGCTGAGGGTCCGGATCACCAGGGGCACACCCGCCCGCGCGCCCGAGAGGATGCCCGCCCGGTGCGGGCGCAGGCTCGCGCCGCGTGCCCGTGCCCCGCGCACCACGATCACCCCGAGCACCACCGCCATGAGGATCTGGGTGATGGCCGTCCCGAGGCCGGAGCCGGCGATCCCCATGCCCGCCCCGTAGACGAGCGCGATGTTCAGGCCGGTGTTGAGGAGCGCGCCGGAGGCCGCGACGACCAGCGGGGTGCGCGTGTCGCGCAGACCGCGGAGGACACCGGTCGCGGCCTGGACCACGAGCATCCCGGCAAGGCCCGGCGCCGACCACCGCAGGTATGTCACCGCGTGCTCTGCGACCTCGCCGCGCGCGCCCAGGGCGGTCACCGTCAGCGGGGAGGCGAGCAGCAGCACGGCGACCAGGACGGCGCCGATCCCGAGCGCGAGCCAGATCCCGTCGATGCCCGACTGCAGCGCCTCCCGCTCCTTGCCCGCACCGGTCAGCCGGGCGACCGACGCCGTGGTCGTGTACGCGAGGAAGATGCACAGGCCGACGAGCGTGAGCAGCACGTTGCTCGCGAGCGACAGACCGGCGAGCTGGGCGGTGCCGAGGTGGCCCACCACCGCGCTGTCCACAAGCACGAAGACCGGCTCGGCGATGAGTGCCCCGAGGGCTGGTACCGCGAGGACGAGGATCTCCCGGTCGATGGACCGCCGAAAACCCGGGGGGTGGCGCGGCTCGCCCAACTTTCTTTCCTCCACAGGCTGGGGGTTACGTCAATGCAGGTCAGAGGCCATGGTGATGTTTTACACAGGGGTTATCCACAGCTGGGGACAGGGTTGTCCACCCGCTGTGCACAGCCTGGGCCACCTTTCCACATGGCTGTACACAGGCTCGTCCACAGGTCTCGTTGCGTTCGGGTCCGCAGGGGCTTAGCGTCAGCGGGACTCACCGGCCGACCAAGGTACTCACGGGGTGGTCGCACGACACAAAGGCGTGTCGAGCCCGAAGTCCCGTGGCGTGTGGGTGGTGGAGAGTAGAACAGATGTAGGACGTCGGTAGAGCGCATGCGCAGCGTGCGCCGAGGCGTCATGAGACGTGGAAAGCAGGAGGTGCGGATGTCGATCGAGGAGCTCGAGTCGAGCTATTCGGGACGGCCGGGCCTCGATCGCACCCCGCCGCAGGACGTCGCCGCCGAGATGAGCGTGCTGGGCGGCATGCTGCTGTCCAAGGACGCGATCGCCGACGTGATCGAGCAGATCCGCGGCAACGACTTCTACCGGCCGGCGCACGAGGCCATCTACGACGCGATCATCGACCTCTACGGTCGGGGCGAGCCGGCGGACGCCATCACGGTGCTCGCCGAGCTGCAGCGCCGCGGCGAGCACGCGCGCGTCGGCGGCGCGCCGTACCTGCACGACCTCATGGCGGGCGTGCCGACGGCGGCGAACGCCGGCTACTACGCCCGGATCGTGCGTGAGCGCGCCATCATGCGCCGCCTCGTGGAGGCGGGCACCCGCATCGTGCAGATGGGCTACGCCACCGACGGCGGCGAGGTGGACGACGTCGTCAACAACGCGCAGGCCGAGGTCTACGCGGTGACCGAGCGCCGGGCGTCGGAGGACTACCTGCCGCTGGCCGACATCATCGGGCCGACGTTCGACGAGATCGACGCCGCGCAGGGCCGCGGTGAAGGGCTTACCGGCGTGCCGACCGGCTACTCCGACTTCGACCGGCTGACGAACGGCCTGCACGGCGGCCAGATGATCGTCGTGGCCGCCCGACCTGCAGTCGGTAAGGCACTCGCGCTCGACACGCCGTTGCCGACACCTTCCGGCTGGACGACCATGGGTGATGTCGCGGTCGGCGACACGCTCTTGGCCGCGGACGGCACCCCGACACGAGTCGTCGCAGCGACCGAGGTCATGCAGGGCCGACCCTGCTACGAGGTGGAGTTCGACGACGGCACGGTGATCGTGGCTGATGCTCAGCACCAGTGGGGCGTCGGCGCAGCTGACGAGGCCCAGATCCTGACCACCGAGGAGATCGTCGGGAAGCTGAGCGGCGGCACCGACCTCTTCATCGGACCGGGCCATGCCGGCGCGCCCAGGGTCTTCGGCTTCGCTTCGGTCCGGCCGATCGAGTCGGTTCCGGTGCGCTGCGTCGAGGTGGAGCACCCGTCGCACCTGTACCTGGCGAGCCGGTCGATGATCCCGACGCACAACTCAGTGCTGGGCATCAACGTCGCATCTCACGCGGCCATCCACCACGACATGGCGTCCGTCATCTTCTCGCTGGAGATGAGCCGCAACGAGATCGTCATGCGCATGCTCGCCGCCGAGGCACGTGTGCCGCTGACCAAGATGCGCAGCGGCAACATGGACGACGGGGACTGGCAGAAGCTCGCCGCCACCATGGGCAAGGTGTCGGACGCCCCGCTGTTCATCGACGACTCGCCGAACATGTCGCTGATGGAGATCCGTGCCAAGTGCCGGCGGCTCAAGCAGAAGCACGACCTCAAGCTCGTGGTCATCGACTACCTCCAGCTGATGTCGTCCGGCAAGCGCGTGGAGTCGCGACAGCAGGAGGTCTCCGAGTTCTCGCGTTCGCTCAAGCTGCTCGCGAAGGAGCTCGAGGTGCCCGTGATCGCGATCTCGCAGCTGAACCGTGGCGCGGAACAGCGCAGCGACAAGAAGCCGCAGATGTCGGACCTTCGTGAGTCGGGCTCCATCGAGCAGGATGCCGACCTCGTGATCCTGCTGCACCGCGAGGACGCCTACGAGAAGGAGTCACCGCGTGCCGGCGAGGCGGACCTGATCGTGGCCAAGCACCGTAACGGCCCCACCGACGTCATCACTGTGGCGTTCCAGGGCCACTACCAGCGGTTCGTCGACATGCAGGTCTGACGGCCGCCGGGCGAGCCGTCGGTCAGACCGGCGTCTCGGCGATCGTGGTCTCGTCCCTGCCGTCAGCGGCTCGTGCTCGCCGCCGGTCGATCGCGGCCATGACCGGGGTTGCGCCGACGCCATGGATCACGATGGAACCCACGACCACCAGGCCTGCGATTCCCCAGATCCGCTCCTCGCCGGCGAACGTGGCGTGGCCGAGGCCATAGGCCACGTAGTACAGCGTGCCGATGCCACGCACCCCGAAGAACGCGATGACCGCGCGGTCCCTCGAACCTGTCTTTCCTGGTGTGAGCGCAAGCCACCCGGCGATGGGCCGGATCACGAGCAGGAAGGCCAGCGCCAGCCCGACGTCGAACCACCGCACCTCGTCGAACAGGCCCCGCGCCACGGCGCCGCCCAGGAGGACGACCACCGCCACGGTCAGCAGGCGCTCGACCTGCTCGACGAACGTGTGCAGCACCGAGTGATAGCTGTGCTCCCGCTCGACCCTCCGCACGGTGCACGCGCACACGAACACCGCGATGAACCCGTAGCCCTCGGCGAGCTCGGCGACCCCATAGGCGAGGAACGTCGCGGCGAGCGCCACGAAGCCTTCGGTCTTCTCGGTCAGGCCCAGGCGATCACCGATCTGCGAGAAGAAGACGCGTCCGAGCAGCCAGCCCACCGCGATCCCGGCGAGGAAGCCGACGCCCAGCCGCCACGCGACGTCGACCGCCAGCCACTCCAGGATCCAGTCGCCCGGACCGGCGCCCGCCGCGGCCGCCGCGCTCACGGCGATGGCGAGGTACGTGAACGGAAAGGCCAGCCCGTCGTTCAGGCCGGCCTCGGACGTCAGCGCGAACCGGACCTCGTCGTCCGCGGACTCTGCTTCCGTGGCCGGCTCGCTCACCTGGACCTCGGTCGCGAGCACGGGGTCGGTCGGGGCAAGAGCGGCAGCCAGCAGGAGCGCGCTCGCGGCACCGAGGCCGAGCGCGGCCCAGCCGACAAGTCCGACGGCGAGCATGGACAGGGGCATCGCGATCGCGAGGAGGCGCCACGTCGTCGACCACGAACGCCAACCGAGCGGCCGGTTGACCGCGAGGCCCGCACCCATGAGGGAGACGATCACGCAGATCTCCGTCAGGTGCTCGGCGACGGCCCCGTACGTGAGCGGGTCGGGGTCGGGCAGAGCCGGTAGCAGGGAGAAGCCCGCGAAGCCTGCGACGAGGAACACCATCGGCATCGAGACCGGTGCACGGCCGAGGATCCGCGGCAGCAGCGCGGCGGCAAGCGTCGAAAGGCCGAGAGCGGCGTAGAGTCCTCCGTTGCCTTCGAACTCGATCATCGTCGGAGCGTAGCGCGAGGTCATCCGTACAGGGGTGAAGAGGCACGTCACCGCGCGACCTGGTCGCGACCGCAATAGCGTCGGCACATCCGGTGCACGCCGGACCCGAGCACAAGGAGGACAGGCGATGGGACTCTTCGGCCGCCGCACACCGCCCACCGCTCGCCCAGGCGTCGAGGTGCTACCGCCCGGCGAGCGCAAGATATCCGGCGGCGGCGAGGCGTCCCGGCTGTGGTCGGACGGCTTCGGCCGCGTCGGCACCCGGTCACTCCAGATCCTCGCGGTCGTCGCGGTGGTCGCGGTCTTCGGGTTCGTCGGCACGCGGCTGACGCTCGTCGTGATCCCGGTCCTCATCGCGCTCGTGCTCGCGGCAGCGATCTACCCGCTGGTCTCGTTCCTGCGACGCCGCGGCCTGCCGTCGCTCCTTGCGACATGGATCGCGCTCCTGACCCTGATCGCACTGCTGTCGGCGATCGTGTGGCTCGTCGTGCTGGCCGTCGTGGACCAGTGGGACGAGCTCCAGGCCCAGGCGCTCGACGGTTTCGACTCCCTGCAGACCTATGTCCAGGACCTCCCCTTCGAGATCACCGACGAGCAGATCGCGTCGGTGCGCGAGTCCGCCATGGGCCTCCTGCAGTCGGACACCATCGGCTCCGGTGCCATCGCGGGTGTCTCCCAGACGGCCGACTTCGTCGCGGGCTTCTTCATCATGATCGTCGTCCTGTTCTTCTTCCTGAAGGACGGCCCGGCCATGTGGGAGTTCCTGCTGCGCCCGTTCGAGGGGCACCGGTACGAGCGGGGGCGGCGCGTCGGCGCCGCGACCATCGGCACGCTCGGCGGCTACGTGCGGGGGACGGCGATCGTGGCTCTCGTCGACGCGGTAGGCATCGGTATCGGCCTCGCGATCATCGGCGTGCCGCTCGTGATCCCGCTGTCCGTGCTCGTCTTCCTCCTGGCTTTCATCCCGCTGGTCGGCGCCACCCTGGCCGGCATCCTCGCGGCCCTGGTGACGCTCGTCGCCGTGGGGCCGGTCGAGGCGCTCATCGTGGTCGCGATCGTCGTCGGCGTGAACCAGCTCGAGGGCGACTTCCTGCAGCCGATCGTCATGGGCCGGACCCTGCGACTGCACCCGCTCGTCATCCTGTTCGCGCTGACCGCGGGGACGGTGCTCGTCGGCATCACCGGTGCCGTCCTCGCCGTGCCGATCGCCGCGTCGATCTGGCGTGCCATCCAGGTGTGGGACGGACCCGACCTGCCTGCCCGGTTCGCCCGGAAGAAGCGCTCCGAGGAGGTCTAGGGTGCGGGCCAGCCGGACCATCGGTCCGGCCAGCGGTCCGATCAGAGGCGCGCGAACCGGGCGCGCGCGAAGGAGTACAGGCCGAACGCGGCGATTCCCAGCCCGGTCACCAGGAGCAGCACGGTGCCGAACGGCTGGTCCCGGATCGTGTGCAGGGCCTCGTCGAGCCCACCCGCCTGCGAGGCGTCCGCACTCACCGCGGCAGCCACGAGGAGTCCACCGACGACGGCGAGCGCAATGCCCTTGGCGACGTATCCGGCCTGACCGAGCCGCAGCACCACGGGTCCGACGGCGCCCCCACCGGTGCCGGTGAGGTCACTCATGAACTTCTTCCGTACACCCTTGACCGCGTGGTAGACCCCGACGGCGATGATCACGACACCGACGGCACCCACGAGCCAGCGGCCGCCCGGAACGGTGAAGACACCGGCCGTCATGCCCTCCTCGCTGCTGCCGCCACCAGCGGTGCCCTGCGCATACCGGACGCCGGTGACCGCCAGCACGCCGTACAGCACGGCCTTCGCGGCGCTCTTGGCCCGCGCGCCGGCCTGGTGCTCCGCGTTCGGCACGCCGAGGAGGGCCGTCGCAAGCTGCCAGAGCGCGAGTGCGGCGAACCCCACCGCGACCGCCCAGAGCAGCACGTCGCCGCCGGGCATCTGGGCGATCGCCTTGAAGGCTCCGGACTCGCTCGCCTGGCCGGCGGGCTGGCCCAGCGCGAGCTGGATGGCCAACCAGGCGACCAGGAGGTGCAGGATTCCAGAGGCCACGTAACCGCCTCGAGCCAGGACGCGCACAGGGCCACTGTTCTGTGCGCGGCGGGCCGCGCCATCAGCGGACGAGTTCTTGGACACGAGTGCACCTCCGTCAGACCACGCAGTGTGCGGGGCAGTACACATTGGCGCATTTCAGAGTAATCCGCACGCGGCACGCGCCGGTAGGGACCTCCGCGCCGGCTCAGCGGGTGGTCGAACCGCCACACTCCGCGACGGCCGCGCCGTCGGCGGTCAACCGCACGTCGACGAGGAGGTCGGCACCGAGGGCCGCCATGGCCTCCGGATCGGTTAGCTCGACCTCCGCCACATGGACGTCGCCGTCCGGCGAGACCGTGCGCGTGTGCGTGATGCTCCCGTCCGTGGACCACCCCACCTCGTCATCGGCCCCGACCTCCCACGACCGGGAGACCGGCGGTGTCCCACGCTCCGAGAGCGACCGAGCGGAGAGGACGATGCGGTAGTCGACGTCGCGCGCCGCCGGTTCGCTCGCCCAGGAGAGCGTCGCGGCCGGACGGGCGGTCCGAGTCTCCCGGACGGTCCACATCCGGCGATCCTGCTCGATCGATACGGACCCGCCCAGGCTGATGTCCCCACCGGTCAGAGCCGGCCCGACCCCGTCGACGCCGCACTCGCCGAGGCCGGCCATGGGCTCCGAACGACTGCTGCTGATCGGCACGCACCCGTAGGCGAGCCCCAGGACCACCGCGACCAGCGCCGCCGAGTACACCGCGATCCTCGGTCGGCGCGAGAGGTCGGGCAGGTGCTGCACCACCACGGTGTGCGCGATCGTGTCAGCGAACGTCTGCCGCTTCGCGTGCCACAACGGCCGCAGGTAACCGATGAGCAGTATGGCGTCGAGCAGGTGCAGCACCCAGCGCACCAGCGTCGTCCACCAGCCGGCAGGCCCGCCGGACCGCTCGCGGACGACGCGGATGCCGACCACCAGCTTGCCCGGGGTCCAGCCGGTGAGCGCTTGCAGGGTCAGGAGGAGGACGACGGCGCCGATCGGCACGAGGACCAGCGGGTCGTCGGGCCAGGCCGCGTCGCCGACGGGACCGTAGCCAGGCGTGAGGGTGGGCTGGGTGGACCCCCCGCCGAGCGCCAGCCAGGTGACTCCCGCCAGGATCGCGTTGTCCAGGACCGCCGCGACCACGCGCTGCAGCCACCTGGCGTAGGGCGGGGCGACGGCGCCGGCCAGTAGGACAGCCCTGTCCGGCGCGAGCGCGACGCCGGACACGGGATCCCCGTCGGGCCGGGACCGTTCGCTGCTGGACATGGACGAAGCATGGCAGCGCATGCGGCGCCGGCCCAGGAAAGCCCCACGTGCGTGGGAATGTCTGGCATCCTGCGCGGATGACGGCACAACAGATGATGGAACGGCTCGCAGAGGTCATCGACGGGCATCGGTGGGACGACCTCCCGGCGCTGCTCCATCCCGAGTTCTCGTGCCGCTACGTGCACACCGGCGAGACCTTCGACCGGGATTCCTGGGTACGGATCAACGCGGACTATCCCGGGTTCCAGGACTTCCGGCTGCTCGACTGCATAGCCGACCAGGAGCGCGCCGCCGGCCGTGCCCATGTCACAGGTCTTGCCGACGGCGAGCTGCAGCACTTCGAGGTGGCGACGTTCCTCACCGTGCGTGACGGCCTCGTCGTCGACATGACCGAGGTGTGGACGGACGTCGACCTCGCCCCGCCCGCAGGCACCAGGCCGCAGTAGCGCCCGTGGCCCACCGGGTCACGTCCGCACGCTGCCGTCCTCGCGCCTGGTGCGGTGGGAGTGCGCGACCATGGCGGCCACCACGAAGAAGAGCCAGAACGGCGAGACGGGCATCAGCACGACACCAACACAGCCCAGCACCAGCAGCAGCCAACCGACGTGGGGCGGCGCCTGCCCCCAGCGCCGTTCGATCCAGGTGACGTCTGCGCCGACGAAGGCCAGTCCGATCCCCGCTACGAGGTACCAGAAGCTGGCACTGCGGAGATCGACGAGGGCCGGGTCGGCGTCGACGGCCCCGAGCACGCCCGCATCGATGATGCTGGCCACCGAATCGCCGTAGAACAGCGGTGTGGTGAGTATGTGTACCACCGCGATGACCAGCAGCGCGGGGCCGACGAGTGCGCGCCTCCTGGGTCGTCGGTCGCGTGGGTCGAGCGACGGCTCGGTGCTCATGGCTGCTCCTTCATGACGGGGCCCAGCACGATGTCGTACAACCGGTCGATGTCCGTGGGCTCGAGCTGGGGCAGGACGTGCTGGGAGCCGATCAGCACCACATAGACGAGGCGGGCCATGGGCAGCGCCTGCTCGGCGTCGCCGCTGATCGCCTCCCACAGTGTCCGCAGATAGTCGATCCGGGTCGCGTCGACCCGTTCCAGCGTGTGCCGGGCCTCCTTGTCGTGCGCCGCCCACGACCTGATGCTCGCTTCCAGCCGCGGCTGGTTGCCCTCGTCCTCGATCACGATCCGGCGCAGCAGCCGCAGCTTTTCCTCTGGCGTCCGGTCGTCCTGCGACTCCACGACGTCGATGAAGCGCAAGGTGTGCTGCTGCTCGAAGTACGCCAGGAGCTCCCGCTGGTAGCTCGGCATCCCATCGCCGAAGTGGTGGTAGAAGGAGCCCTTGCTGACCCCGAGAGCCTCGGTGAGGCGCTCGATACGCAGCGCGCCGACGCCCCCCTCGGCCATCACCATCAGCCCCTTGTCGAGCCATGCGCTCTTGGTCACCATGATATGGACCGTACCATACGGTACGGTATGGCTGGCAGGGCCACATCGACCTTGAGGCCGTGCCCAAGAACCGGCCCTGGTGAGCGTGGACTCCCCCCCGGGGGGATCACGCCAAGCTTGTCCCGCCGTCCGCCAGCCCAGCCAGCAGCTCGGCCGCCAGGTGCGGCCGCACCAGCCACAGCAGGTGGCTGGACTCGAGGGTGTGCACGTCGTACGGGTTGTCCGGCGTGAGCGCGTCACCCTCCCGGATCAGCCGGTCCTGCATCGCGAGCGGGATGCTCGTGTCCGCACTGAGCCGCACGTAGGTCTTGGGGATCGTGCCCCAGGTCGCTGCCTGGGCCCGGTCGGCCGACGTGCCCGCGTCCAGGTTCTCGTCGGGCTGGAAGGTGTTGAGGAAGGTGCGGAGCTCGTCGTCCGTGCCGTCCGCCAGGAACGCCTCCTTGAAGCCAGCGAGCACGGCCGGGTCGGCGGTGCGGAAGTTGCACCGCAGCAGGCCGACGGCGGCCGGGTCGGCCGCCAGCGCGCCCGCGAGCGCTCCGGCGTCGACCGACGCCATCTCGGGTTCCGCGTAGTAGTCGCCCACGTCGAGGTCCACCGGGGCCCACGCGGAGACGTACACGATCCGGTCGATCAGATCGGGGCGGGCGTTGCCGACGGCGGTCACCGTGGCGCCGCCCCGGCTGTGCGCGACAAGGATCACCGGCCCGTGCTCCTTCGCCCGCTCGAGCACCTCGGTGACACGCGCCGCGTTGTCCGCCAGCGTGACGCCCTTGATGCCGCCGGGCGCCGTCGCGAGGGCCGCGGCGTCCTGCGGGGCCTGGTACGCGGCAGGGTAGGTCGCCTCGAAACCGTGCCCGGGCAGGTCGACGGCGGCGGAGCGGTGGCCGTGCAGAGCGAGCTCCGCCTGGAGCGGCGCGAACGAGAAGGAGTTGGCGAAGGCGCCGTGGACCAGCACGAAGGTGGGAGACACGGCGTCAGACGTTACCGCCGTCGCGTCCGGCCAGGTCGGACTTGCGCCGCTGGTAGTGCCGGGCGGCGCGGGCGCGGTTGCCGCAGCCCGGGGAGCACCACTCGCGGCGGTTGTGATCCTTGGCGAAGTAGAGGACGCATCCGGGCGCGAGGCAGGCACGGAGCTGGGACCGCCCCTCGCCGGCGAGCAGGGCGATGGACTCGCTCGCGAGGAGTGCGGCGATGCCGGGACCTGCCGGGTGTGCGACGTGCAGGGTGCGTGCGGGCTCGCCGCCGGGCGGCCAGTCGAGGGCCGGCCACGGCGGTGCGGCAGCGACGATCTCGTTGAGCACCGCGCGTGCCGCATCCCGGTCGCGGGTCGCGGACGCGGCGGCGGGCCGGGGGTCCTGGGTGGCGTCGGCCGCCAGACGGCGCAGCGCGTCACGCAGGCGGCGCAGACCGTCGGCCGTAGCACCGAGGTCGGCGGGCGGGTCGGTCGCGAGCCAGGCGGCCACGCCGGGGGCCGTCTCCGTGAGGCGTGGACCGACCGCCCGCAGCCACGCGACCGCCTCGCCGTCCGTGCCGAGCGCGTCGTGGACGTGCCCACGGCCTGCCCAGACGGTGTTCATCAGTTCCACGGGAAGCAGCTCGCCGAGCAGCGGTGCCCGGGTCGGCTCAGGAGTGGGGGCCATGCATCCATCCTACCGCACCTAATGGTTAGAGGCGGTTTTAACCGTTGACAGATGTCCGAGCGTGTGTGCAGGATGCTCTCACGGTTAGCGAGCCCGCTAACCGTGAGAACTTGGAGAGGGAACCCCGATGTCGAAGCTGCCTCAGATCGATCCCGCCACCGCGACCGGCGCAGCCGCCGAGCTCCTGGCGCAGGTGCAGAAGTCGCTCGGCGTCACGCCGAACATGACCAAGGTGATGGCCAACAGCCCCGCGCTGCTCCAGGGCTACCTCGCCCTGTCGGGAGCCCTGGGTGGCGGCGCACTCCCGGCGGCGGTGCGCGAGCGCCTCGCCGTGGCGACCGCCGAGGCCAACGGCTGCGAGTACTGCCTCTCGGCCCACACCTACATCGGCGCCAACATCGCCCATGTCGACGCCGACGAGCTCGAGCGGGCCCGGTCGGCGCAGTCGAACGACCCGCACACCGCCGCGCTGCTCGCCCTGTCCAACGCGGTCCTGGCCGCCCGGGGCGCCATCGACGACGCGGACCTCGAGGCCGCGCGCCAGGCCGGCGTGACCGACGCCGAGATCGGCGAGGTGGTCGGTCACATAGCGCTCAACGTGCTGACCAACTACTTCAACGTGCTGAGCCAGGTCGAGAACGACTGGCCGGTCGTCACCCCGCGCGTCGCCGTCTGACGCGACCCGCTCCACCCGCCCCGAACCACCCCGGCCACCCCGCGAGGAGATTCACGATGACCGAGTCCCGGCCACCGTTTCCGCCCTTCGACCTCGACAGCGCACTGACCAAGGTGCAGGCCGCCGAGGACGCGTGGAACACGCGCGACCCGCAGCGCGTCAGCCTCGCCTACACACCTGACTCGGTGTGGCGCAACCGTGACACCTTCGTCACGGGCCGTGCGGCGATCGTCGAGCTCCTCACCGCGAAGTGGGAGCGCGAGCAGGACTACGTGCTGCGGAAGAGCCTGTGGGCCTTCGCTGGCGACCGCATCGCCGTCCGCTTCCAGTACGAGTGGCACGACCGGTCCGGCCAGTGGTTCCGCAGCTACGGCAACGAGCTGTGGGAGTTCGACGAGTCCGGGCTGATGCGCCGCCGCGAGGCCAGCATCAACGACACCACCATCAAGGAGGCCGACCGCCGCTGGTTCGGACCACGCCCCGAGCACGAGCGAGGCGTGGAGTTCTGGAAGAACGAGGACATCCCTCTCCAGTAGTGACGGCGGACTACCTGCCGGGGCACAGCGTGCTCCGGCAGGTAGTCCGGCGGGGGTGAGGTTGCCGGCCCTGTCGGGCCGGCAAACCCTGCTCAACCCTGCTGGTACCGGAACGCGTCCCACGCGCCGAGGAGGTACTGGATACCGAGGGCCCGGTCGTAGAGCCCGTATCCGGGGCGAGGCTTGTTCGTGGTGTTCTCGTCCCACAGGTGGCGGCCGTGATCGGGCCGGATGTAGCCCTGGTAGTTGGCCTCGGCGTACGCCTTCATGATCCCGGTCGTGTCGACGCTGCCCTCCGAGGCACGGTGGGCCACCTCGGTGAAGTCACCGCTTGCGAAGTGCTTGATGTTGCGCACGTGCGAGAAGTGGATGCGGTCCATGAAGGTGCGTACGGCGTCGACCGCGTCGTGCTCCGGGTTGGCGGAGAAGCTGCCCAGGCACAGCGTCAGGCCGTGGTGCGGGCTCGGGTGCAGGTCGAGCACCCGGGCCAGGCCTTCCTTGCTGGAGACCACGCGCGGCCAGCCGAAGACGTCGAACGGCGGGTCGTCGGGGTGCACGCCCAGCTTGACGTCGTACTCCTCGCAGGTGGGGATGACCGCCTCGAGGAAGTACTGGTAGTTCGCGTACATGTCGTCGTGGGTGACACCCACGTAGGCAGCGTTGAGCTCATGGAAGCTCGCCAGCCGCTCGGGCTCCCAGCCGGGCAGGGTGAGCCCGTGCGTGTTCGCCTCCATGTCGGCGATGAGGCTCTCGGGCGACATCTTGTCGACCACAGCCTTCTCGTAGTACAGCGCGGTCGAGCCGTCGGGCAGCGGGTGCCACAGGTCGGTGCGCAGCCAGTCGAAGACGGGCATGAAGTTGTAGCAGACGACCTTCACGCCGGCGCGGCCGAGCCGCTCGATCGTCGTGATGTAGTTCGCGATGGCCTCGTCCCGGCTCATCCCGAGGACGGTCCGCCCGAGCTTGATCGACTCGTGGACGTTGACCGACTCGACCACCTCGGCGTCGAACGTCCGCGTCACGCCCTGGGCACGCGCCGCGGCCGACAGGCCGGTGATGCGCGCGACCTCGGCGTCGATCTCGGCCTGCTCCCAGACCTCACCAGCCTGCTTGTGGTGCAGGCTCCACACGATGGTCTCCACGCCAGGGATCTGGCGCACGTGATCCAGGGTCACGGTGTCGTTGCCCTCGCCGTACCAGCGGAAGCCCATCTTCACGGGGTGCTCCTCGTCGTCGTCCTTGGTTGCCGGCCTTGTATAGCCGTTCTTGTATACATCATGCCCGCCCCGGCCGACGGGGCGGGCACGTGTTCACGGAGTGGTGCGCCTTCACAGAGTGGTGAAGCGCAGCCGCATCCGGACGGGAGCGGCGTGCAGCTGTGCGTTCGGCAGGACGCCCGGCCCGCAGGCCGCGCTCCCGACACCGTGCTGGGCCGCATCGAGGTGCAGCCACAGCCTGCCGTCGGGCACGAGCTCGTGCGGGTGGGCCGCACGGTCCAGCGCCTCGTCGGACCACGGGCGCAGCGACAGCTCGATCCCGAGCTGCGACCGGGCGCCGACGGTCACCTCCCCGGCGTCGATCCGCAGACCGGTGCCGTCCGCGAAGGACAGGACCGCGCTCGTGACGCCCCGGCGCGCACCGTTCTCCTGCGGGTGGGTGTACCGCGTCTGCCAGTCGGCGACGGTGTGCTGCCACGAGCCCCCGAGCGCCGCCTTCCTGGAGTCCGCGTACGACTCGTCGGGCCCGAGGCCCGTCCAGCGGACGCCGGTCTCGGCGGCCGCCGGCTCGTCGAGCGCGAGCAGCACCCCGAGGCGGGCCACGTTGTCGGGCCAGCGACCCTCCGGCCGGATGTCGACGACCAGGTCCACCGCGTCCGGCGCGTCGGTGACGGGCTGCCAGCGGTAGCGCGCGGCGAACCCGGCGCGGGTCGCCGGGCCGGCGATCCGGGCCTCGACCGCGAGCGCCCCGTCGGCGGTGACGGCGACACCGTCCTTGCGCTCGGCCAGCAGGTTCAGGCCTGCGCTGCTCCACTTCTCCGCGTCGGCCGAGCCTCGCCACCTCGCCGGGCGGCGGTCGTTGTCGGTCGGCGCCCGCCAGGCGTCGACCCGGAAGCCGTGCACCGCCCGGCCGGCGAGGGTACGGAGGTCACCTCGACGGTCGAACCGGGCGGGACCGGCGCGGAACCCGCCGTCGGCCTCGGTGGACACCCGGCCGGCGGGAGCCGGGAGCGACGCGGGCTCGACGAGGAGGAGCTGGCCCGCGCCGAGCTGGAAGCCGGGCTCGAGCCACGCCTCCTCGAGCGCTTCCGCCTTCGCCTGGACGGCGCGCACGGTCCACCAGACCGGGGCGTCGCCCGGCTCCGGCAGCACCAGGTCGGACGGCGGGCGCACCACCGTCTCGGTCCCCGCCTCCAGCACCAGGTCCAGGACGCCCGTGGCGAGCTCCTCCGCACCGCGGTGCAGCGTCCAGCGCAGCTCGGCATGGCTCGTGTCGCGGAAGGCGTAGCGGTTGCGGACGAGGAGCGTGCCGTCGGCCTGGGCGTCGATGCGGACCGGCGCGAACACGGCCGCCGTCTCGAGCAGCCCGGGTGACGGCGTGCGGTCGGGCAGGAGCAGGCCGTCGGCGATGAAGGTGCCGTCGTGGAACCGCTCGCCGAAGTCGCCGCCGTACGCCGAGAACGGGTTCCCGTCGGCGTCGGTGCGGGTCAGGCCGTGGTCGATCCACTCCCAGATGAACCCGCCGAGCAGGCGCGGGTGCCGGTCGAAGGCGGCGTCGTAGTCGGCGAGGCCGCCCGGGCCGTTGCCCATGGCGTGCGCGTACTCGCACAGCACGAACGGCATGGCCCGACGGCGGGCGTCGGCGTCGGCGCGCTCCAGCGGCGGCTCGATGCCCTGCCCGATCAGCTCGACCTCCTCGCTGTCGGCGTACATCCGGGAGTACACGTCCACGTGGTCGCTCGAGAAGTCGCCCTCGTAGTGGACGGGCCGGCTCGGGTCGAGGGCCCGGACGGCGTCGACCATCGCCGGGATGTTGCACCCGCCGCCCGCCTCGTTGCCCAGCGACCACATGATGATGCTCGCGTGGTGCGCGTCGCGGCGCACCGTCCTGGTCACGCGGTCGACCAGCACCTCGGTCCAGGCCGGGTCGTCCACGGGGTTGCCCACCCAGCCGCCGGGCTGGAACCCGTGCGTCTCCAGGTCGTTCTCGTCGATCACGTAGAGGCCGTACCGGTCGCACAGGTCGAGGAAGTGCGGGTGCGGCGGGTAGTGGCTCGTGCGGACGGCGTTGATGTGGTGGCGCTTCATGAGCAGCACGTCCTCGAGCATCCGCTCGGGCGTCACGGCACGGCCGCGCAGCGGGTCGAACTCGTGCCGGTTGACGCCGCGGAGCTTGATCGGGCGGCCGTTGACGAGGAAGACCCCGTCCTCGATGGAGACGGTACGGAAGCCGACGGACAGGGTCACCGTCTCGGTGTCCGTCGACACGACGACGTCGTAGAGCCGCGGCTGCTCGGCGCTCCACGGCTCGACGGGAGCTCGCAGCTCCTCGCCGGCCGCCGCCTCGACGCCGAGCTCGGGCACGGTCACCCGCGCAGGTACGGCGCCTGCCGTCGCCACCACGGTCGCGGCGTCCACCCGCAGCGTGCCGACACCGGTCGTGTGGTCGTAGCCGGCGTGCACGCGGACGTCGTCGAGCGCACCGTCCGGCCGGTGCTCCAGCGTGACGCTGCGGAAGATCCCGGAGAGCCACCACTGGTCCTGGTCCTCGACGTAGGACATGGCCGACCACTGGGTGACCCGCACGGCGAGGAGGTGCTCGCCGTCCGTCAGCCGGCCGGTGAGATCGACCTCGGTGGGCAGGCGTGAGCCGTGCGACGTGGCGAGCGGCTCGCCGTCGAGGGCCACCTGGAACCAGGAGTCCACGCCCTCGAAGCGCAGCAGGGTGCGACCGCCCTCCGGCCAGTCGGCGGGCAGCCGGAAGGTCGTGCGGTACTCGCCCGTCGGGTTGTCGTCGGGCACGTGCGGCGGGTCGACCGGGAACGGGTAGAGCACGTTGTTGTAGGCGGGCACGCCGTAGGGCCAGGCGTGCGGGGCCTTCGCGAGCTGCCAGTGCCCGGGCACCGTCAGCCGGTCCCAGTCGTCGCCACGCTCGGCACGGTCCACCCCGGTGTCGGGATGCGGGAACAGCCGGAACCGCCACTCCCCGTCGAGCGACAGCGTGGCCGAGCCGGACGCGCCGGCCGGGGGGCGGAATCGCGGGGCGACGACACCGTCCGGCGGGGTGACGGACTCGTGGGCGGTGGTCATGACTCCTCCAGGCGGCGTCGGACGGGGAAGCGGGCAAGCAAGGCGCCGGTCGTGACGGTACTGACCCGACGAGCGCAAAACCAGCGCGATCACAGGGGTTGCCCCTCGTCCGGCGAGGGTTCAGTCTGGACGTGTTGGCTTCCTGCTTCGAGGTGACGGCATCTCGACCGCGGGAAGTTTCGCATTTTCACCACCCGGCAGCGTGCCGGCCACGAGGAGACCACCACGACGATCTGAACGACCTGAAAGAGGTGTCGGCCATGGACATGTCACCGTTCGAGCAGTCCGAATCCAGCGTCCGCGGCTACTGCCGTGCCTATCCCACCGTGTTCGCGTCCGCTTCCAACGCCCGGCAGACCGCTGAGGACGGCACCTCCTACATCGACTTCTTCGCCGGGGCAGGCGTGCTGAACTTCGGCCACAACAACCCGCGGATGAAGGATGCGATGATCGCGTTCCTCCAGGCCGACGGGGTGGCCCACAGCCTCGACACCTACACGACCACCAAGCGCGACTTCATCGAGAAGTTCCGGGACGTGATCCTCAGGCCGCGAGGCATGGACTACCGCATGCAGTTCATGGGACCGACCGGGACCAACGCGGTCGAGGCGTCGCTCAAGCTGGCCAGGCTGGCCACCGGGCGGCGCGAGATCGTGGCGTTCAGCCACGGGTTCCACGGCATGACCCTCGGTTCGCTGGCCGCCACCGCGAACGAGGCGTTCCGGCAGTGGGCCGGTGTGCCGCTGACCGACGTCGTGCGCCTGCCGTTCGAGACCGCCCCCGGTGGCGACACCGCCATCGCGGAGTACCGGGCAGCGCTGCTCGACCCGTCGAGCGGGCTGACGCCGCCCGCCGCGTTCCTGGTCGAGGCGCTGCAGGCCGAGGGCGGCGTCAACATCGCCACCGCCGGCTGGCTGCACCAGATCCAGGACCTGGCGCGCGAGGTCGGAGCGCTGTTCATCATCGACGACATCCAGGCCGGCTGCGGCCGCACCGGCGACTACTTCTCGTTCGACGGCATGGGCCTCGAGCCCGACATCATCAACCTGGCCAAGGGCCTCGGCGGGTTCGGCACCCCGATAGCGATGAACCTGAACAAGCCGTCCGTCGACGACCACTGGTCGCCCGGTGCCCACACCGGCACCTTCCGCGGCCAGGGCCTGTCGTTCGTCGCGGGGACCGTCGCACTGGACTACTTCACCGACGACGTGCTGATGAGCGAGGTGCGGGCCAAGGGCGCCGTGCTGCGTGACCGGCTGGAGCAGATCGCCGCCGCCCACCCCGACCAGGGCTGGACCGTCCGGGGCAGGGGCATGATGCAGGCGCTGGACACCGGCGACGGGGCCTTCGCCAAGCGGGTGCAGCAGGCAGCCTTCGAGGCGGGCCTGCTGATCGGCCCGTGCGGCACCGGCGGGCAGGTGATCAAGCTGATCCCGCCGCTGACCATTCCCGACGACGACCTGACCCAGGGTCTGGACATCCTCGACAAGGCAGTGGCGACGGCGCTGGGGGTGGCGTGATGCGGGCCCGCGACGACATGACCTTCCCGCCGGAGGAGTACCAGCGCAGGCTGCACGACCTGCGCGAGCGGATGGCGGCCCGGCGGCTGGACGCCGTGGTCATCACCGACCCGGAGAACCTGATGTACCTGACGGACTACCAGACCACCGGGTACTCGTTCTTCCAGGCGCTGGTCGTCCCGCTCGACGGCGAGCCCCTGATGATCACCCGGGCCATGGAGGAGTCCAACGTCATCGAGCGCACCTGGGTGGAGCACACGCGGCCGTACCCCGACACCGGTGACGCCATCCAGGAGCTCGTGCTGGCGCTGAACCAGTCCGGGCTCGGGAACAAGCGGGTCGGCTACGAGCGCAACAGCTACTTCTTCCCCGCCTACCAGCAGGACCGCATCCACACGTCGTTCCAGCACGGGGTGCTGCTGGACTGCTTCGGCATCGTCGAGGCGGGCCGGCTCCGCAAGTCGGACGTCGAGATCGACGTGATGCGCAGGGCCGCCCGCGCCACCGAGGCAGGGATGGCCGCCGGTCTCGCGGCCGCCCTCCCCGGCGCCACCGAGAACGACGTCGCCGCCGCCATCTCGTCCGCCATGTTCCGTGCCGGTGGCGAGTTCCCGTCGGTGATGCCGTACGTGGCGTCGGGGCCGCGGTCGATGATCGGGCACGCCACGTGGGAGGGGCGCGTGATCCAGCCGGACGACCACGTGCTCCTCGAGATCGGCGGCTGCTACCGGCGCTACCACACGGCGATGATGCGCACGGTGGTCACCGGCGAGCTGTCCGGGTCGATGTACCGGTCGCAGGAGCGGATGAAGGCAGCGCTGGCGGAGCTCAAGAGCCTGATGGGCCCTGGCATGACGGTGTCCGACGCCGACTCGATCGTCCGGCGCATCATCTCGGACAACGACGTCGGCGCACGGCTGGTCACCCGGTCCGGGTACTCGATCGGCATCGCCTTCCCGCCGTCGTGGGACGAGGGCTACATCCTGTCGCTGAACCCCGGCGACTTCTCCGTGCTCGAACCGGGCATGACCTTCCACGTGATCCCGTGGATGTGGGGAGTCGACGGCGACAAGACCGTCGGGATCTCCGACACCATCCGCATCACCGACGACGGGTGCGAGTCGTTCTTCAGCCTGGACGAGGACTTCGTCGTGCACGCCACCGACGCCGCGAACCTGACGTCGGTGGCCGACCTCGAGCCCGACACCGCCGCCGACGAGCCGACCCACGCTCAGGCCGCTGCCGCAGGGACAGGAGAACCATGAGCTTCCTCACCGCCACCGACCCCACCACCGGCGCCGTCGTGCGCCGGGTCCCTGCCGCCACACCGGAGGAGATCACCGCCACCATCGACCGGGCCCAGGCCGCGTTCGAGAGCTGGCGCACCACGTCGTTCGACGAGCGCGCCGACGTCCTGCGCGCGGTGGCCGCGCACATGCGCGAGAACGTGGACCAGCTCGGCATGGTCATGACCGAGGAGATGGGCAAGCCCATGACCGAGTCGCGGGGCGAGGTCAACAAGGCCGCCTGGGCGGCGGAGCACTACGCGGAGCACGCCGCCGCGTACCTGACCGACGAGGTCATCGCCTCGGACGCGAGCTCCAGCTACGTGCAGTACCTGCCGCTCGGCCCCCTCCTCGGTGTGCTGCCGTGGAACGCCCCCTTCTGGCTGGCGTTCCGGTTCTGTGCCCCGGCGCTGATGGCGGGGAACACCTGCGTGATGAAGCACGACCCGCACGTGCCCGGCTGTGCCGAGGCGATCGCCGGCGCCTTCGACGCGGTCGGCGCTCCGCCCGGCATCTTCCAGGCCCTGCTGGCCGAGACGGGCGACGTCGAGCAGGCGATCCGCGACCCGCGGATCCAGGCGGTGTCGTTCACCGGCTCGGAGCGCGGCGGAGCGGCCGTCGCCTCGATCGCGGCGAGCGAGATCAAGCCCACCGTGCTGGAGCTCGGCGGATCGGACCCCTGCGTCGTCCTGGCCGACGCCGACCTGACCCAGGCCGCGGACGTCATCGCGCTGTCCCGCATCATCAACGCCGGCCAGTCGTGCATCGCCGCCAAGCGGATCATCGTCGAGCGGCCGGTGCACGACGAGCTCGTCGAGCTGCTCACCGAGCGGCTGAGCGCCCTGGTCGTCGGGGACCCGCGGGACGAGAGCACGCAGGTCGGCCCCATCGCGCGGTCGGACCTGCGCGACAACCTGCACCGCCAGGTCACCGAGAGCGTCGCCGCAGGAGCCCGGTGCGTGCTCGGCGGGGAGCTGCCCGACGGCGACGGCTGGTTCTACCCGGTGACGCTGCTGACCGGGGTCACCCCCGACATGCCCGCGTGCCGGGAGGAGACGTTCGGCCCGGTCGCGGCGGTCGTGGTGGCCGACGACGCGGACAGCGCGCTCGCCCTCGCCAACGACACGCCCTACGGCCTGGCCGCGAGCGTCTGGACCACCAGGGAGCGGGGAGAGGCGATGGCCCGCGACCTCTTCGCCGGGCAGGTGGCGGTGAACGGGATCGTGAAGTCCGACCCGCGGCTCCCCAGCGGAGGGATCAAGCGCTCCGGCTACGGGCGTGAGCTGGGCCCGCACGGCATCCGCGAGTTCGTGAACGCCCAGCAGGTCTGGGTGGGACCCAAGAGGGAGTAGGTCCTGCGCCCAGCACCTGGCCGGTGGATCATGAACGGATGGCCAGCCTGCTCCACGCCCTGCGATCTGCCGTCGCCCCCCTGACGCGCACGCGCGTGTTCCGCACCGTCGGTCCGAAGGTGCTGCCGCCGGTCGAGCGACTGCTCGACCGGCTCTCCGGCGGGAAGCTGCAGTTCAGCGCCCTGCTGGTGCCGTCCCTCGTCCTGCACTCGACGGGAGCGAGGTCGGGGGAGCCGCGTGACACGTACCTCATGTACACACCGGACGGGCAGGGCCGCGCCATCGTCGCCGGCTCCGCCTTCGCCCAGGAACGGCATCCAGCATGGACCTACAACCTGCTGGCGCAGCCGGAGGTGACGATCAGCGTGCGTGGCCGGACCATGCCGGTCCGCGCGACGCTCATCGGCGACGACGAGCGGGACGCCACGTGGGCCCGGATCGAGGAGCAGTGGCCCGGCTACCGGCGCTACGAGCGGGACTCCGGGCGCGTCGTGCGCCTGTTCCGCCTGCAACCGCTGGCCGAGGCGACCGCTCGCGACGAGAGTCGCTGAGCATCGGCGCACCGACCCGCCCACCCGGCCGTCACCCCGCCTGCCGCGCCAGCATCTCCCCGACCACGCGCGCGCCCTCCGGGAACGCCCCGGGGTTCGGCCCGGAGTAGTTGAGGCGCAGGAAGGGGCCGGTCGGCTCGGCGGGAAACCAGTCGTCGCCCGCGGCCACGACGACGCGGGCCGCATCGCAGTCCCCGACCAGTCGTGCGACGTCGGTGGTGTCCGGGAGCCGCACCCAGAGGTTCAGGCCGCCCTGCGGCACCGTCTCGACACGAGCGGCCGGTGCGTGCTCCCGGAGCGCGCCGCGCAGCAGGTCGCGCCGCGCGGCGAGCTGCTGGCGCAGGCCGCGCAGGTGGGTGCGCCAGGCAGGCTGGGTCACGACGTCGAGAGCTACCGCCTGCAGCAGGCCGCTCACGTACAAGGACTCGGCCTGCGCGTCCGCGAGGATGCGGTCGCGGGCCGGGCCGCGGGCGACCAGCCCGGCCACGCGCACCGCCGGCGAGACGCTCTTCGCCAGCGAGCGCAGGTAGACCACGTGCCCGCCGTCGTCGCGTGCGGCGAGGGGCACCACGTCCTGGGTGATCCCGAAGTCGTGGGCCCAGTCGTCCTCGATCACGAAGGCACCGTGCTCGCGGGCCAGCCGGAGCACCTCGTCGGCCAGGTCCGGCGACCAGCGGGCGCCGGTCGGGTTGGCGAAGCTCGGCTGTGCGTAGAGGGCGCGCGCCCCGGTGCGGTCGAAGGCGCGTGCGAGCTCGTCGGGGTCCGGTCCCCGCGGGCCGCTCGGCACCGGCACCAGCTGCACGCCGACCTGCTCCGCGGCGAGGATCGCGCCCCAGTAGGTGGGCGACTCGACGAGCAGGGGCCGGCCTGCGCCCACCAGGGCGCGGAAGACGGTGCTGAGGCTCGACTGGCTGCCCGGGAAGACGACGACGTCGCTGGGGGCCGGCGGCGTGACCCCGGCGGGTGCCGCGCCGCCGAGCTCCGCGGCGAACCAGGCCTGCAGGTCGGGCAGCCCCGCGGTCGGTGGCCTGGTGACGGCGGCATCGCTGCGCGCGGCCCGGGTGAACGCGGAGCGGACCAGGCGTTCGGGCAGCAGCTCGCGGTCCGGGTAGCCCGAGTGCAGCGCTATCACGTCGTTCGGCGCGGTGTGCAGGGCCCGGGACAGCTGCTGGCCGGGCCGGGTGCGCGGGCCGAGGGCCGCCGTCTGCCAGCCGTAGTCGTGGGCGTGCGGCACGCGCACCGCCCGGACGAAGGTGCCGACGCCCGGCCGGGTCTCCACGACGCCCTGCGACGCGAGGGTGCGCAGCGCCTTCTGCACGGTGACCGGGCTCGCCCCGTACCGCGCCACGAGCACACGGCTGGACGGCAGGCGGGCTCCGGGGGGCGCGGTGGCCAGCCACTCGTGCAGGCCGGCGACGATGCGCGCACTGCTATCGTCATACATGACAGCCAACAGTAGCGCTACTCTCCAAGCGGCACCGCCGCTATCGTCCGCCCGAGCCGGCCTCTGGTGGGGTCTCCTCGGTGTAGCGGCCTTCTCGTTCACCGTCCCCTTCACGCGCCAGGTGGTCGACGACGGCAGCATGTCACCGCTCTTCGTGTCCTGCGGCCGCGCGGTCGTCGCGGCGGCGCTCGCGGCAGTCGCCCTGGCCGTCACCCGGCAGCGCCGGCCCCGGGGCGCGCAGTGGGCGCGGCTCGCGATCGTCGCGGGCGGCGTGGTCGTCGGCTTCCCGGTGCTCACCTCGTTCGCGCTCACGACGGCGTCGGCGAGCCACAGCGCCGTCGTCATCGCGGTGCTCCCTGCCGTGACGGCGGTGCTGGCCGTGCTGCGCGGACGCGAGCGGACCCTGGTGTCGTTCTGGGTGACGGCAGCGCTGGGCGCGGTGGCGGCGGTCGGCTTCGCCGCCGTGCAGGGCGGCGGGCTCGGCGGGCTGCACGGTGCCGACCTGCTGCTGATCGGCGCCGTCGTCGCGTGCGCCGTCGGCTACGCGGAGGGCGGGCTGCTCGCCCGCGAGCTCGGCGCGTGGCAGACCATCTCGTGGGCGCTCGTGCTCGCCGGCGTGCCGATGATGCTGCTCACAGGTGTCTCGCTGGCGCAGAGCCCGCCGACGGGGTCCCCGCTCGACTGGGCCCTGTTCGGCTACCTCGGGGTGGTGAGCATGTTCCTCGGCTTCTTCGCCTGGTACCGCGGCCTCGCGATCGGCCCGATGGCGCAGGTCAGCCAGGTCCAGCTGGTCCAGCCGGTGCTCAGCATCTGCTGGGCCACGCTGCTCCTGCACGAGCAGCTCACGTGGCCGACGGTGCTCGGCGGGGCGGCGGTGATCGCCTGCGCGGGCGCTGCCGTACGGTCCCGGCTGCGGTAGCCGGGCGGCCCGGAGCAGCGTCCGGCGTCAGGCAGACTGGGGGTGACCCGCCTCGCCTCCGAAAGGTTCCGCATGCCCGCGATGTCTCGCCTCGGCCGCCTGTTCGCCATCGTCGCCTGGATCGAGGCGTTCACCTGGGCCGGACTCCTGGTCGGGATGTTCCTCAAGTACGTCACCGAGACCACCGAGGCCGGGGTGTGGCTGTTCGGCCGGCTCCACGGCGGCGCGTTCGTGCTGTTCGTGGTCGTGACGCTGATCGTGGGGGTCAAGCTGCGCTGGGGCTGGTTCCGTACCTTCGTCGCCCTCGCCTCCTCGATCCCGCCGCTGACCACGCTGCTCGCCGAGTGGTGGCTCAAGCGGTCCGGCCACCTCGCCGACCCGGCCGACCGTGAAGCCGCGGCGCGGACGACGGCCGACCTGCAGCAGACGCAGTAGGCGGACCGGCTCGCCGGAGCTCCCGTCCGGACTTGAACCTCACGCCACGTGAGGGGCCACGCTGGCGCCATGACCGATACGTTTCCTGCCTTCGACATGGGCCCCGTCCCCCTTCCCGGACCGGACGCCGAACCCCCCGAGCTGTTTCGCGGCATCTACGGCATGCCGATGTTCGTGAACGTGCCCACGGGGGACATGGCCGCCTCCGTCGAGTTCTGGACGCGTGGCCTCGGCTTCTTCGAGCTCTTCGCCGCCCCGGGCCATGTCACCCACCTGCGGCGCTGGGCGTTCCAGGACGTCCTGCTGGTCCCGGGCGACGCCGCGGACGGCTCGACCGCCGTGAGCGTGAGCTTCTCGTGCGTGCTGAGCCAGGTGGACCAGATCGCCGCGGCCTGCGCGGAGCTGCTGCCCGGCAGTACCACCGGGCCGCGGCAGACGCCCTGGAACACCGTGGACGTCGAGGTGGTCACCCCGGAGAACATGCGGGTGGTCATGACCGCTGCCCGTCCCTACGACCCGGCCAGCGCCGAGGCCCAGGCCCTGCGCGACGACCTGGGCATCGAAGGGCCCTCCGCGTGAGGTCGCCCGGTGACCGTGACGGCTGCGAGACTGGGCCGGATGACGCACCCGGGCACGGCCGACGCGGTGCCGCCGGACGGCCTGACCGTCGGCGGCGCCGCGTCCGTCGTGGGCGTCACGGTCCGGACGCTGCACCACTGGGACGAGGTGGGCCTGGCCCGCCCGTCGCAACGCACCTCGGGCGGGCACCGGCTCTACGACGCCGCGGACGTCGCCCGGCTCCACCGGGTGCGCCTCTACCGCGAGCTCGGTGTCCCCCTCGCCGACATCGGTGCGCTGCTCTCCGCGCCGACCGACGATGCGGAGGACTCCCTCCGCAGGCAGCTGGACCAGGTGCGCGAGCACATCAGGCGCCTGGAACGCTCGGCGGACGCACTGGACCGGCTGATCGAGGCTCGCCGCTCCGGCATCCTGCTCTCCCCCGAGGAACAGGTGGAGATCTTCGGCGAGCGGTGGGACCCGTCCCAGCAGCTCCAGGCCAGGGACCGCTGGGGTGACAGCGAGCAGTGGGCGCAGTACGCCGAACGTGCCGCGGACCGGAGCCCCGAGGACTGGCGCCGGATCATGGCGGACGTCGAGGCGCTGCACGGCGATCTGGCCACGGCCGTCCGCGAGGGTGTGCGGCCGGGGAGCGAGCGGGCGAACGCCCTGGCCGAGCGGCACCGCGCGTCGATGAGCACCTACTTCGACTGCACCCGCTCGATGCACGCCTGCCTGGCCCGCTCCTTCGTCGACGACCCGGGCTTCCTGACGTTCTACGACGACATCGAGGTGGGCCTCGCCGGCTGGCTCCGCGACATCGTGGACGCCAACGCGCTGGCCCACGGCGTCGACCCCGCGACCGCGACCTGGACCTGAGCCGAGGCGGCATGCGTCCTGGCGCGGGCCGGCTGTGGCCTGTGGCAAGAACCACGTGTACCGCGCCGGGCCGGTGTCGTAGCATCGAACGGTCGGCTGCGCGGCGATCTGGCCCGGCCGGCCTCACGGAACACACGAGGAGCGAGAGATGCGGGAACTCACCGCGGGATGCGGGGCGGCCGTCGCGGCCTGCTCGGGCAGCTCCCGGACCCGCGTCACGACTCTCTGATCACGCACGGCAGCATCCCGCACGGACCGCTTCGACGGTCGCGCGCTGCGGCCGGACGTCGGAGGGCGGGCGCGGCATCGTCCCCTGCCCTGCCGCCCGCCTGCCCGGTGACCCGAACGTGTCGGTGACCGAGGCGCCGTCGTGCACACCCGTGCGACGGCCGATGCCGGCCGGTGGCCTCCGAACGACCGGAAGCCGATACCCCATGAACCCTCTGACCGAGAAGCAGATCCGCGCGTCCTTCGTGAACGCGAGCAAGCGGGAGGCCGCGCAGGCCACCCTTCCCGACCTCGACACGCTCGACTGGGAGCGCCTCGACTACCTCGGGTGGCACGACCGCAAGGCGCCCCTGTCCGCGTACGTGGTGCTCGAGCTCGACGGCGAACCGACCGGCGTGCTGCTGCGCTCCGCCGACGCCAAGGCGGGCCGCGCACGCACCAAGGGCGTCTGCGCCTGGTGCGAGGACGTCGTCGTCACGGACGACGTCTCCCTCTACGTCGCCCGGCGCGGCGGTGCCTCGGGACGCAACGGGAACACCATCGGCACGCTGATCTGCACCGAGTTCGGCTGCTCGCGGAACGTGCGACGCATGCCGACGTTCACGGAGGCGGGCAACGACCCCGCCATGCGTGAGCTGATCACCGACCGGCGCATCGCGGGTCTGCGCGAGCGGGCCGCGCGGTTCGTCGCAGAGGTCTGCAGCACGCGCTGATGAACGCGTCGGGCGCACAGGTCCCGTAGACCTGTGCGTCCGACAGCCGCACGTGCCGTCGTGCGGACGGGGCCGGGACGCACCTCCGCCGGTTCATGCCGGCGAACCGGCCCCGGACCGCAGGCGTGCGGCCGCCGCGACGGCCGCCTCGCACCACACGACGGCCGGCCGGTCGACGGCGCCGTGCGCCACGATCTGGCGGCACAGCTCGCCCAGCCCTTCGGTGGCGGCCCGCTCTGCATCGACCCCGGGGAACATCCGGCGCACCGAGAAGACGACGGCACGGCGGTGCGCCGCCCACTCCGAGGGGTTCGAAGCGAGGCCGTAGGTCCTGCTCTTCGTCTGGGTCATGGTCTGCGTCATGCACTACAGACGCGCCTGCCGCACGGATGTCACAGCACTTCGGCGACCGAGTTGTCGGTGTCGCGCAGTAACCTCTCAGCGTGCCCCTCTCCGACAGCGAACCGCGACCCGGCTCCACCGATCCGGCCGCCCTGTTCACCGCCTACCTGGACTACTACCGGCAGGCCGTGGACCGGAAGCTGCGCAGCCTGTCGGACGCCGACCTGCGTGCGTCCCGCCTCCCGTCCGGCTGGTCGCCGCTCGAGCTGCTGATCCACCTGGTGCACATGGAGCAGCGCTGGTTCCGGTGGGGCTTCCTGGCGGAGCCCGTCGAGCGGCCGTGGGACGACCACGCGGGCCAGGACCCGCACGGACCCTGGGCGGTGCCCGACGGCGTCGGGCTGGACGAGCTGCTCCAGGCCCTGCACGCCGGTGGCGCCACGACCAGCGAGGTGCTCGCGACCCACGCGCTGGACGAGCAGGGCGCGCTGGGCGGTCGGTTCACCGAGGATCCGCCCACGCTCGCGTGGATCTGTTTCCACGTGCTGCAGGAGTACGCCCGCCATGCGGGTCACCTGGACATCTCCGTGGAGCTGGCCGGCGGTGCGACAGGCGAATGAGCACTCGCCGAACAGCCGTGTGGACGACGGCGGCCGGGGTCGCCGTCGTGGCGGTGCTCGCCGTGCTCGTGGTGAACGGGGTCGTCTGGCCCAACCGGATCCCCGCCGCCCGGTACGACGTACGGGGTGTGGACGTCGCGCACTACCAGGGCGAGGTCGACTGGGACGTGCTGGCCGCGCAGGACCTCGACTTCGCCTGGATCAAGGCCACCGAGGGCTCCTCGCACACCGACCCGCGGTTCGCCGCGAACTGGGCGGCCGCCACCCGGACCGACCTGCTCGTCGGTGCGTACCACTTCATGAGCTTCGAGAGCCCGGGCGCCGACCAGGCCGCGCAGCTCGCCGCCGAGGTCCCTGCGACCCCCGGGACCCTCCCGCCGGTGATCGACCTGGAGTTCTACGGCGCGTTCCACGAGGACCACCCGTCACCGAAGACGGTGCGCGCGATCCTCGACCCGCTCGTCGCCGGGATCACGGAGCACTACGGCGCCGCTCCGATCGTGTACGCGACGCAGGAGGCGTACGACCTGTACCTCGCCGGCCGCTACCCGGACCTGCCGATCTGGATCCGGTCGGTCGGGTGGACGCCCCGGCTGTCCGACGGACGCGACTGGACGATCTGGCAGTACTCGCACCGCGACCGGCTGCCCGGCTACGACGGCGTCGAGCCGTACATCGACATGAACGTCTTCGCGGGAACCCGCGCCGAGCTCGAGGCGCTCACCCTCGACTGAGCCGCGTGGGTCAGGGCAGGACGTCAGGGCACGCCGATGGTGCCGACCAGCTGACCGCCGCTGTCCACCACCTCGAAGCCGATGCGCTCCAGAGACCTCCGGACGACGGGCGAGCGCGTCGCCGACCGTGCCACCAGGCGCTTGGCGTCCATGGTCTGCGCCGCGGCGACCGCCCAGTAGACGACCTCGCCGGAGATGCCCTGGCCGCGGTACGACCGACCGAGCCAGAGGCCGACCTCCCGCGCGGTCGGGTCGCCGTCGACCAGCGCCAGGCGCGCGGCGCCCACCACCCTGCCCCTGGCCTTGACCGCCCAGGTCACCTCGGGGACCGGGGTGTGCCGGTTCACCCGGCACCGACGATGGTACTCCCGGAACGCGCCCTTGCGGAGGTCGGTCCAGGTCGTGCGCGGCTCGGTGGCCGACTCGCCGGAGGCGGGCGGCATCACCTCGCCGGGCTCGGCCTCGGCGACGGCCAGGGCGAGGAGGGCCTCGAGCACGTCCTCGTCCACGGGAACCAGGTCGACCATCATCTGCGACGTCACCTCGCGGATGATAGTCGCATTTCGGACCCCTTGGGAGTCGTGAAACTTTCAACCACCTGACTCGGGGTCAGGAGCAGGCCCGCGTGGGTCACGCGTCCCTGGCGTAGTCGACGCGGCCGAGCCCCAGCCACGCGGCGAGGCCTTCCACCTCGGCGTGCACCGCGTCCATCGTCGCCCCGTCGAACGGCAGGTCCTCGTGCACCGCGAAGACGTTCAGCACGCCCTCCTTGCGGTCCGCCTTCGCGTCGAGCTTTCCCACGAACCGTTCCCCGTGCAGGATCGGCAGCGCGAAGTAGCCCCAGCGACGCTTGCCCTTCGGCTTGTACATCTCGAGCATGTACTCGTAGTCGAACAGGTCGAGCAGGCGAGGCCGGTCGGCGGCTATCGCGTCGAACGGGGACAGCAGGGCGGTACGCGGCTCGAACTCCTCGTTCGCACGCTCGAGCAGCGCCCGGTCGACCCGCCACTCGCCGTCCACCCCCTCGACCTGGACCACCTCGCCGGGCAGCTCCACCCACCAGGCGTTGTCACCCGCGCGGCCCTGTACCCGCTTGCGGGCGATGCCCTCGGCGGCCAGCCGCCGGTCGACCCGCTCCCGCAGCGCCTCCTCCAGGGGGACCGGCTCGACCTGTGGATACACCCGCTCCGCAAGATCCCACAGCCGCTGCCTGCCCTTGCGCCCGACCATCGCGAGCTTGCCCTGCATGTTCAGCGCCTCGAGCATCTCGGCCACGCTGCGCCGGCTGCTCCACCCCTCGGCCCCCCACGTGTACGGCACGCGGGCCGTGTCGGGCACGTCCTTGGCGAGCACCGGCCCCTCGGACTCGATCAGCGCCAGCACCTCTCGCTCGAACTCCGCGTTGTCGGCGAGCCACTGCCGCATGGTCTCGTTCTGCGGCCAGCGGGCCATCTGCTCCAGGTAGAGGGCCAGGTCGCCCATCGGCCGCACGGTGCCCCGCAGCTGGAACAGCATGCGGTCGGAGATCGCGTCGTCGACGGCGCCCTGCCAGTACTCGTTGCCCAGCCGGGACCAGGCGACGAGGTCGACGGCGGGCGCCACGGCCGACGTCGGATCCACCGAGAGGAACGTCAGGTCCTCCACCAGCTGGATCAGGTCGACCGGACGGCGAGCGTCGAGCAGCTGGGCGCGGAGGGCGATGCGCCGCCCCTGCTGCACGGTGAGCCGATGCGTGGCCATGCCGCGAGGATACGGAAGAACAGCGACATGCTCCTTCGAGCCGTCCACTCAACCTTTTGTCGTGCTGGACCGTGAGGGAGGCATGAGCATGCCAATGGTCGCGGGGCGTTCGAGCCCCGACAAGGTTCACGCGATCGACGTCGTGGTGGTGGGGGACAAGGAGGCCGAGTTCGCCAGCTTCATGGCCCGGTCGGCTCCAGCCCTCGCACGCACCGCCTGGCTGCTGTGCGGTGACACCCATGTCGCCGAGGAGCTGGTGCAGCAAGCCCTCATGAAGACCTACCTGGCCTGGCCGAAGGCACGGCAGGGCGAACCGCTCGCCTACGCGCGCCGCGTCCTGGCCAACCTGCGGATCGACCGCTGGCGCCGGCGTCGGCGGGAGGTCCTCATGGCCTCCGACACGCTGCCCGACCGGTCGGACGGCAGTCCCGGCCCGGCCGACCGGCACGCCGAGCGCGACCGGCTCAGCCGCGCCCTGCTGACACTCCCCACCAAGCAGCGCCGGATCGTGGTGCTCCGGCACCTGGAGGGCCTGTCGGAGCGTGAGGTCGCCGACGCGACCGGAGTTTCCGTCGGCACCGTGAAGTCCACCGCGTCACGCGGCATCGCCCGCCTGCGCGAGGTCCTGCAGACGGAGGACGCGGCCGACGCCGTGCGCACCACGACAACCCCCACAGGCACCACCGACGAGCGGAGCGGGTCATGAACAACGACGAGCAGTTCGCAGCGAACCTGCGCACCCAGGTGTCCCAGGTCGCACCGACGATCGATGTGGACGTCACTCGGGTGGTCCCCGCCGCCCGGCGGCGGCGGGCCGCCCGGGTGGGCGGTGTCACCCTGGCCATGGGGCTGGCGCTGGGCGGAGGGGCCTGGGTGGCCACCACCCTGGAGGCGCCGGGCACCGCCCTCCCTGGCGGTTCGATGACGATAGCGGCGTCGCCGTCTCCGTCGCCGAGCGGACCGCCGGCGACGTCGGGCGCGGGCGACGAGCTCACCGGCGAACCCAGCAACCCCGTCGAGAACGCGACCGTGCCGCCCGAGGGCTGGCGCGACGCGACGTACTTCCACGTGGTGACGCGCCACGACACCACGAAGCAGGGTGAGGCGACCGACCCCGCCCTGTTCGGGATCGAACGCTGGTACGGCGACGGCGTCAGCTTCGAGCTCACCGCGAACGGGCCGGCGCTGCTCGACGTGCCCACGTACCTCAACCTCGGGCACGACGAGACCAACGTGAGCCTCACCTGGGCGGAGCTCGCCGAGCTACCCACCGAACCAGCCGCTCTCGAGGACGCGCTGCGCACCGCCTACGAGCCGACCGGCGAGGGCGAGGAGGCCGTGCTCTACGCGGCCTCGAGGCTGATCAACGCGGCACCGAGCGCTCCGGAGCTGCGCGCCGCCGCGTGGGAGCTGCTCAAGACGCTCCCCGGCGTCGAGGTGCAGCAGGGAGCACGGGACACCGCGGACCGGCTTGGCACCGCCGCGACGTTCACGCTGTTCGACGCGACGTGGACCTACATCTACGACGAGGAGCAGGACGTCCCGCTCGAGACCGAGGAGTCGATGGGCAAGATCCACTCCGTCAACACCTTCGTCACGACCGAGTTCACGCCTCTCCCCGATGAGGTCGCCGACAGCACCATCGAGATACCCGACTTCACCGCGATGACCGTCGAGGACGCCGGGGTCGTCTGCCAGCAGACGCACCTCACCTGCGTCTTCGAGGACACCGAGTCGGACACGGTCCCTGCGGGAACGATCATCTCGTCGGACCCGGAGACCGGCGCTCTCGTCAGCTGGGGTGCCGTCGTCACGCTCCAGCTGTCCACGGGTTCCTGACCTGGTAGCTCACCACGGGCCCCAGGCCACGCCGGTTGCTCTCGAGCCCGGCGTAGCCTGGGGCCCGTGGCCCATGCCTACCGCACCAGCACCCGGGTCGAGGCGCCCGCCGACGTCGTCTGGCAGGTCCTGTCCGACGTCGAGCGCATGCCCACCTGGACCAGCTCCATGACCAGCGTGACGATCCTCGGCCCCGAGCCGGCCATCACCCTCGGCTCCCGCGTCGAGATGACGCAGCCCGGCCTGCCCCGGTCCGTGTGGGAGGTGGACGGGCTGGCGGAGGGCCGCGGTTTCTCCTGGTCGAGCAGCACCCCTGGTATCAGATCGGGAGCGGCGCACCAGATCGCGCCGCTGTCCGACGCCGCGTGCGAGGTGACGCTGGTGGTCGCGCAGAGCGGGATGCTCGCCGGCCTGACCAACGTCGTGCTGGGCTCGCGAGCACGGGAGCTCGTGGACACGGAGCTGGCCGAGCTGAAGGCCGAGGCGGAGCTGCGCGTCCGGGACAAGAGCTGACACGCCGCCGGAGACCGGCGTGTCGCATCATTTCTTCCTGTGTTTCTCCCTGCCCTCCATAGGCCCATTTCGGTGTGAAGAATGGCCCTTGGGCTGGGAAAAGGCATCAGGGCGAAAAGTTACGCGCGTTTCGGACACGTTGATACTTCACGACAACCGTTATCTGATCGAGACAAGGTGGTGACCCGTATGTAGCGTCGGTCCCGTTGCGCCACCGGAGGCGCAACCGCAGGCCCCATTCCCCAGTTCGGTACGGGCTCGCGCAATCGGCGACTTGGAGAACTTCGGTGAGTACCACCGTCCGACGCGGCCGACACCGCGCCGATCACGCTCCTAGCACTCCCCTGATGACCGTGACCCGTACAGCAGCCCGCTCGGGCGCACTGATCGCGGCATCGTCCGGACTTCTCGCGACGGCGTTCGCACCCAGCGCACACGCCGTCATGGGAGACGGGTCGAACCGCCTGGCAAGCGTCGACATGACCGCACTGACGCAAGAGGCTCGCAAAGAGCTCGCAGCGGCGCCTGCCGTACAGGTGGCGAACGACGCCAGGCTCGACATCGAGAGCAAGGCCGTCAAGGTCACCCCCGCTCCGGAGCCGGAGCCAGAGCCAGAGCCAGAGCCCGTCGTGGAGACCACCACCCACCCCGAGCCGGAGGCGGTGACGGAAGCGGTGGCCGAGGAGGTCGAGCCTGCTACCCCGGACTACGCCTCCGACGGCTCCATCGGCGCCCAGGCGGTCGCGATCGCGATGCAGTACATCGGCATCGCCTACACGTACGGCGGCGAGTCACCGGGCACCGGGTTCGACTGCTCCGGCCTGATCAAGTACGTGTACGCGCAGCTCGGCGTCACGCTGCCGCACTCCTCGTCGTCCATGGTGGCCGCGGGCTACCAGGTCGCGTCCCCCATCCCCGGCGACATCGTGTGGACCCAGGGCCACGTCTCGCTCTACGCGGGCGACGGCATGGTCGTCGAGGCGGCCAACTACGGCACGCCCGTGCGCCACACCGCCCAGTGGCAGGACTACGCGGTCTACATCCGCCCTTACTGACACCCCGAGCCCACTCCGCCGAGGTAGAACCAGGCCCCGGTTCTACCTCGGCGGGCTTGATCGCAATCAGTAGCGGAGCGAGCTGCCGGGTCAGGCCCAGGCCTCGGAGAGCTCGCTCTCGTCCGCCGCCTCCCGGGAGAGCCGGAGCGCCGCGATGGACGCACCGAGCAGCAGGGCGACCACCCAGGCGCCGAGCTGGTGCCCGTCGGACGCGACGGCCGCAGACCCGAGCTCGTGACCGACGATGGCCACCGCCGAGAGGGGGTCCTCGGTGAGCGCGGAGCCGGGCCAGATGTTCTCCTGCACGGTCAGGAGTGCCGGGCCGGCCGCCTGGAGCACCCACACGATGCCGGCGGCGGGCAGCCAGCCCAACAGCTCGATGGGCCTGCTGTCCACGGCGAGGCCGAACGCGACGCCGAGCGCCACCGCGAAGATCCACCACGTACCGGTGGGGGACACCGGGTTGCCGGGCAGGAGGCCCCACAGCCAGCCGTCCACGAGCACCACCGGTAGGGCGAGGGCGAGCCCGCGCAGGGCTGCCGGACCGAGGGCCACCAGGAGGCCCACCGCGAGCCCCACGACGCCGGCAGCACCGGCGACGACGAGCATCCCGAGCGGTGCGGCGTCGCCGGGCACGCTGCCGCGGACAGCGAGCCACCAGGAGCCGCCACCCACCGCGGACATGGCGAGCAAGGTCCCCGTCGTCGCAGCGGCCGCGCCGGCCCGCGCCGACGCCGGGAGCCCGGACATGAGGCCGCCGAGAAGACCCCCGATCAGGGCCATGACGACCAGGCCGACGACCGCGTCGTCGGCGGTGAAGGGGAGCGGCAGGAAGCCGGCGGGCCGCGCCGCCGAGGCTTCGGTCAGGCCGATGACCTCGTACAACGCTTGCAGGAGCCAGGGCAGGAAGCCGCACACCCACCAGGCGACGGCACTGATGGGAAGCACCCACCAGGCGGAGATGCGAGATGCACTTTCGGCCATGCCGCCGAACGGTAGCCGATGTATGTGATGTCGGTCATAACCCCGGAAGACCGAAACGGCGCAAATCTGCGCCTTCGATGGGTCAGACCGGAATGCGTGACCTGATCGTGACTTTTTTGATGAAGGTGTGTACTTTGACTTCTGCTCCCCCACATCGGTGGAGTCGTGAGCCGGACGCCGAATCCTGTCACCGGCTCATGACCAGACGTTCGAGACAGGAGCGGGGGACCCACTTCCCGGGCGACAGCAGGATCGTCGTCCTCGGGGTGAAGCCGGACGGAACCCCCCAGTAGCCGTTCGGCCGGGTGTGTACTCCTACCCGAACCCGACAGCTGACCTCGCAGGCGGTACAGGAGACATTAGGTGACGAACTCCCTTCGCGGCCGGCATCGTGACAGCCGGCCGGCCATGACACCGCTGACCATCCTCGCTCGTACCGCCACGGAGAACGCCGGCACCGTTGCCCGCCGTGGCGCTATCGCCGCAGCAGCAGGTGGCGTTCTGATCTCGACCATCGCGACGACGGCCCACGCAGCCCCCGCGATGGACCTCAAGACCGATGTGAAGTCAGCGAAGCTGAACACGGTCGACCTCAACTCCCTCACCGCGGTGGCCAAGCAGGCAGTCGCCGCTGCCCCCACCGTGACCGTCCCGAGCGACGCGAAGATGCCGATCGAGATGGAGGTGCTCGGCGCCTCCTCGGGCGCCGACGGCGAGAAGGGCGAAGGGCCCGCCGTCGTGTCGGTCGACGCCCCGGACCCGGTGCCGGTCGGCCAGCAGGCCATCAACATCGCCTTCAACTACCTCGGCATCACGTACGTGCTCGGCGGCAACTCGCCAGCCGAGGGCATGGACTGCTCGGGCCTGATCCAGTACGTGTACGCGCAGCTCGGCGTGGGCCTGCCGCACTCCTCGAGCGCGATGCTCAGCTCCGGCTACCAGGTCACGTACCCCGAGCCGGGCGACATCGTCTGGACGCCCGGCCACGTCTCCCTCTACGCGGGCAACGGCATGATCATCGAGGCCTGGGCCGCCGGCATGCCGGTGCGCTACACCGAGATGTGGCAGAACAGCCCGACGTTCATCCGCGTCGTCTGAGCCGAGAGCCAGAACCACAGCAGTTCATCGCGAGGCGCCGCCTCCGCGCCGGGTCTCCCGCCCGACGCCGAGGCGGCGCCTCTCGCGTGTCCGCCGCGATAACGGGCTACGGTGACCGACGGGCACCGGACGGCGCCTGTGCCACAGCGCGCCGTGCGATTGACGAAGGACGAGAGCCAGATGCGGTTCAGCAGCCCCGCGGGTCGTGACCGGAGCCGTGGGGTCGCACTGCAGCGGCGGCCCGGCCAGCTCGTCATCGCCGGGTTCCTCGGCGCCATAGCGGTGGGCACGCTGCTCCTGCTGCTGCCCGTCGCGGCCTCCGGTGAGCCGGCCTCGTTCATGCAGGCCCTGTTCACCGCGACGTCGGCGGTGTGCGTGACGGGTCTGATCGTCACCGACACACCGGTGTTCTGGTCCGGGTTCGGCGAAGCGGTGATCCTGGTGCTCATCCAGATCGGTGGCCTGGGTGTCATGACCGTCGCCTCGCTGCTCGGCGTCCTGGTCTCGCGTCGGCTGGACCTGAGCTCCCGGCTGGTCGCCGCGGCCTCGACCCGCACGGTGAGCCTCGGCGACGTGCGCCGGATGCTGATCCGCGTCGTCGTCCTTGCGGCAGTGGTCGAGGGCGCCGTCGCGGCGGTGCTGACCGTCCGGTTCGCCGTCGCCTATGACGAACCGTTCGGTCGAGCGCTGTGGGACGGGGTGTTCCACGCGGTCTCCGGGTACAACAACGCGGGCTTCGCCCTGTTCTCGGGCTCGCTGATGGACTTCGCGTCCGACCCGTGGATCTGCGTGCCGATCGCCGTGGCCACGATCGTGGGCGGGCTGGGCCTCCCGGTGGTCCTGGAGGTGCTGCGGGAGCGTCGGCGTCCGGCGCGCTGGAGCCTGCACACCAAGATCACGCTGCTCATGACGGTGCTGCTGCTCGTGGGCGGCGCCGCTTTCTTCCTCGTCACCGAGGGCGACGCCACCATGGGCAACCTCGGTACCGCGGACCGGATCCTGGCGTCGTTCACGCAGTCGGCCAACGCCCGCACGGCCGGGTTCAACTCCGTGGACACGGGCGCCATGCACACCGAGACCTGGCTCGGCACCATCATCCTGATGTTCATCGGCGCCGGCTCCGGCGGCACCGGCGGCGGCATCAAGGTCACCACGTTCGCTGTGCTCGCCGTGGTGATCTGGTCCGAGCTGCGCGGCGAGCCGGACGCGAACCTCTTCGACCGCCGGATCTCGGCCGCCACCCAGCGGCAAGCGCTCACGGTGGCTCTGCTCGCGGTGGCCATCGTGGTGCTGCCCACCCTGTGGATCACCGCTCTCTCGCCGTTCAACGTGGACCAGATCCTGTTCGAGGTGACCTCCGCCTTCACCACGACCGGCCTGTCCACCGGGATCACGGCGCAGCTGGCCTGGTACCACCAGGTGGTGCTGGTGGTGCTCATGTTCATCGGGCGGCTCGGACCGATCACGCTCGGCACCGCCCTGGCGCTCCGCGCCCGACGTCGCCTCTACCGCCTCCCGGAGAGCGCCCCGATCATCGGCTGATCCGCCGGTCGTGAGCGGCACCACCGGCCGTACACGCGACCGCGGCCGCGCCGATCACCGACGTCAGGAGGACGACGGTGACGGCGCGGCCGCGGGATGCTGCGATCAAGCGGTCCGACGACGACCGATCAAGCGGTCTTACGACGACCGAAGATCGCCTGGACGATCAGGATGACGATGATCGCGCCGATCACCGAGAAGAGCCAGCTCTCCCAGGACCAGAACTCGTCCAGGCTGACGTTGAAGATCAGCCCGCCCAGCCAACCACCGAGCATGGCACCGAGCACACCGAGGAGCAGCGTGAGCCAGAAGCCCCCCGGCTGCTTGCCCGGGATGACGATACGGGCGATCACGCCTGCGATCAGCCCGAGAATGAGAAAGGCAAAGAAACCCATGATGTGTTTCCTCCAGAGTGGTGTGGCTTGCTTGCGACTACCTCAGCACTGATTCCACCGACTTGCCACCGGACCGGCCGAATCACTCCCATATTGGGACATTACACCCAACGCAGTTCAAGGACGCGG
Source organism: Promicromonospora iranensis (assembly GCF_028994805.1). Lineage (GTDB taxonomy): Bacteria > Actinomycetota > Actinomycetes > Actinomycetales > Cellulomonadaceae > Promicromonospora > Promicromonospora iranensis. Next base: position 565,130 of record NZ_JAJQQP010000001.1, read on the forward strand.
CCGCGCTACAGTTCGCGCGGGCAAGGGCCTGAGCAGGACCGGAGCAAGGACTCCGGGCACGAGACGGCAAGGAGACCGCATGAAACAGGCGATCGGCACACCGGCCGGGCCACGGATCGAGCCACGCACGTGGCGGGAACGGCTGCGCCGCTTCCTCGACCAGAAGTGGTTCGTCAACCTCGTGCTGGTCGTGATCCTGGCGAACGCCCTGGTCCTGGGTGCGGAGACCCTGGTGACGGGCCCGGCCTACGACGTACTGGTCACGATCGACCACGCCATGCTCGGCTTCTTCGTCGTGGAGCTGCTCCTGCGGATCGTCGCCCACGGCCGCCGGTTCTTCCGGGACCCGTGGAACCTGTTCGACCTCGTCGTCGTCGGCGTCGCCGTGCTCCCGGCCAGCGAGTCTCTCTCCGCGCTGCGCGCCCTGCGTGTCCTCCGTGTGCTCCGCGTGATCACGGTCGTGCCGTCGCTGCGCCGTGTCGTGGACGGGCTGCTGCGGGCGGTACCGGGCATGGGCGCCGTGGGCGCGCTGCTGGTGCTGGTCATCTACGTGTCCGCGGTCATCGCGACGGGCCTGTTCGGCGAGGCCTCCGACGAGTACTTCGGCAACCTCGGAACCTCGCTGTTCACGCTCTTCCAGGCCATGACGGGCGAGGCCTGGCCCGACATCGCCCGCGCGGTGATGGAGGTGCACCCCTGGGCGTGGATCTTCTTCGTGCTCTACATCCTGGTGGTCGGCTTCGCGGTGCTGAACCTGTTCATCGCCGTCATCGTCAACGGCATGGAGGAGATGTCCGAGGAGGAGCGCAAGGACGACGAGCAGAAGGACGAGCGCCTCGACAACCTGGCCGCGCAGAACCACGAGATCCTCGCCGAGCTCCGCTCCCTGCGCGCGAGGCTCGACGAGGACGGCACCGCCTAGAGCTCTCGCGTCGGCCTCTTCACCTCGCCCAGCACGACGTTGACCAGGTGGGGCGGCCGCACCACCACCCGCCGTACCGTCCGGTCACCCCTGGCCCGCGCGACGGCCGGCCGGGCCAGGGCCGCCCGCTCCAGGTCCGCCGTCGTGACGTCGGCCGGCACCGTCAACCGGTCACGCACCTTTCCGTCCACCTGGACCACCGCCACGACCTCGCTCGTCACCAGCAGCGCAGGGTCCACGACCGGCCAGGGCTGCGCCGCGACCGGCGTCGCGTGCCCCAGGCTCTTCCACAGCTCCTGAGCGGTCTGCGGCGCGAACAGGCTCAGCAGCACCGCGACGGCCTCGATCGCCTCGTGGGACGCGGCCGGGCGGGCACCGGCCCCACCGTCCGACAGCCTCCGCCGCACCTCGCCCACCAGCTCCATGAGCCGGGCGACGGCGACGTTGAACCGCCCGGCCTCCACCAGACCGTCGATGTCGTGCACCGTCCGGTGCACCGCCCGTCGCAGGCCGTCGGAGCCGCTGGTCGAGCCCTCCACGGCCGGGACCAGGCGCAGCACCCTGCCCAGGAACTTCCGCATCGCCTCCGGCGACACGTCCGCCCAGTCGACGTCGTCCTCCGGCGGACCCGCGAACAGCATCGCCAGCCGCACCGCATCCACGCCGTGCCGGTCCAGCTCGGCCGTCAGGTCCACACCGTTGCCCAGCGACTTGCTCATGGCCTTGCCCTGGTTGACCACCTGACCCTGGTTCATCAGGCGTGCGTACGGCTCGGACGAGGGCACCAGGCCCATGTCGTACAGCACCTTGGTCACGAACCGGGCGTACAGCAGGTGCATCGTGGCGTGCTCCACCCCGCCCACGTACAGCGCGGCCGGCATCCAGCGGGCGGCGTCCTCGGGGCGGAACGGACCACCCTCGTATCCCGGCGACAGGTAGCGCAGGAAGTACCAGGACGAGTCCACGAACGTGTCCATGGTGTCGGTGTCCCGCTCGGCCGGGCCGCCGCACCGGGGACAGGTGGTCCGCACCCAGTCGTGCGCTCCGGCCAGGGGTGAGACGTCTCCGGGGACCAGCTGGTCGCCCTCCAGGTGGGGCAGCTCGACGGGCAGCTGGTCGTCCGGCACGAGTACCTCCCCGCATCCCGGGCAGTGCACGACAGGGACCGGCGCGCCCCAGTAGCGCTGCCGCGACACCAGCCAGTCGTGCAGGCGGTAGCGGACGCCGTCCGGCCCCTCCTGCCGACCGATCCAGTTGCGCTGCATGGCCAGCACGTGCGGGGGCCAGCCCGGCTCCAGCAGCGTCATGTCGTCCAGCAGACGATCCGCGTAGGCGGTGATCCGGAAGAACCACTGCGTCAGCACCCGGCGGACGACGGTGGTGCCGCAGCGCTCGCACACGCCGTCGACGACCTGCTCGTTCGCCAGCACCGTGCGATCCCTCGGGCACCAGTTCACCTCGGCAGCGGCGCGGTAGGCCAGGCCCTGTTGGTACATCCTCGCGAACAGCCACTGGGTCCAGCGGTAGTAGCCCGGCTCGTGCGTGTGCAGGCGCCGCGACCAGTCGAACGAGACCCCGTAGCGTCGGATCGACGCCGCCTGGGTGGCGATGTTCGCCTCCGTGAACACCGCGGGATGCTCACCCCGACGGATCGCCGCGTTCTCCGCGGGCAGGCCGAACGAGTCCCAGCCGACCGGGTTGAGCACGTCGAAACCCTTGGCCCGCCAGTACCGCGCCACGACGTCGGTGATCGCGAACACCTCGGCGTGACCCATGTGCAGGTCCCCCGACGGGTACGGGAACATCGTCAGGAGGTAGCGGCGGGGGCGCACGCCGTCGTCGGACGCCTCGAACAGACGGTCCCCGGCCGGACCGTCGCCTGCGGGACCTGTGGTGCGTTGCTGCTGGCTCATCGCTGTCGCTCTCCGGTACGTCGATCGGGTCCGGGCACGAAAAAGCCCCTCGCACAGGAGGGGCGGCCGCACCGGGTGTGCCCGATCGAGGGCGGTCCGGTGCGGCTAGGTAAGCAGCGAGCGTGCGTTGCGCATGCCACCACGATACGCGGGCCGGCCGAACCCGGTAAAGGAGGTCCGGGCTGATCCCGGGCCGGACGTCGCCGGGCCACGGGGGTACGAGCGCCGGCTCGGTCCGCCGCCAGCGAGGTCCGAACCGGCGCTCGCGCCGATGCACGGGAACGCGTGGTTCGGCGTGCCCCCAGCGCACTCCGAGCCACGACTCCCGCCGACGCGCCGGAGCTCGGCCCGCCCCCAGCGAGGTCCGAACTTCGTCCGCGTCGTACCTAGGACGCGCAGACATCCCGGAAGTCACAGCACTTTTTGATGCAATGACATGTGTTCTGGCTCACAGACCTACCGGACGGAGGCGTACGGCGCTCGTCGAACGGCCGCCTCGGGCACCTGTTCCGCCCCCGTCCGGGTCCGAATCGGACGCCACGGGAGAAATCGAAGGAAAATCCCGTAAGTGCTGTGACATCCGGGAGCGTCGAGCGTCAGGGCTGCATGGAACACACCGAGCACCCCGAACTCGTTCGTCTGGGCGCCCAATACCTGCGCGCGTACGCGGAGGGAGATGCCGTCAACCTCTACCGCCTCGCCGACGCGTGGGGAGCGAGCGACCTGATCGCCGCCACCTGTGAGGTCGCGCTGGCGGTCATCCACGCCACGTCCGGCCCACAGGGTCTCGACGCCGTATCGACCACGTTCGCGACGAACCGGAGGTGAGCACCGATGAACAGCGCCGAACCCGCTCCCGAAGAGCCCGAACACTTGCGCGAAACCAGAGATGTGGTGCGATCATTGGCCAGCGCATCAAATCCGGACACTATGGGCAGAGGGGGTCAAGACCGCGTGACCACGACGGGTGACCTACGGATTGACGACTGGGTGGTGCACCGGCCCAACGTCGTGCGTTCGGTCGCGGCCCGCGTGCCCGGGATCGATGCCGAGGAAGCCACCAGCCGCGCGCTGGAGAAGATGGTCCGCATCGTGTC
>NZ_JAJQQP010000010.1 GCF_028994805.1 Promicromonospora iranensis
GGCGTGCCATTGGCGGTGCCACCACCAGCACGGTCGACGCACTTGCCCGACTTGGTGTTGACCACCTGACCACCCGTCGGCGTCGGCGTCGGCGTGGGGGTGGTGCTGCCGGTGCCCCAGGCGTTCCAGCTGTCCCAGGTGTCGGCGTCGAAACCGATGCGACCGAGCTGGTCGGCGGACCAGTTGGAGCCGGCCTTGTCGATCGTGGTGCCGCCGACGGTGTAGTTCTCGAGCTTGATGCCGCGGGAGTCGCTGGTCTCGTTGCCGATGGTGACCTTCTGCCCGGCGGTGTTGGTGTACCGCTTGAGGTGGCTGACCTGCGAGGAGGGGTCCAGGCCGTTCCATCCGTCGATCTTGAGGTTCTTGATGTGGATGTTCTCGGTGTTGGACAGTGCGTAGACGCGCAGGGCGCAGTTGGTGGTGCCCTCGACGGTGATGTTCTCGAACCTCATGTTGCGCACGGTGGTGCCGGGGTTCGCTGTCTTCGTCGAGCCCATGTCCTCCCAGTGGGAGGAGGAGTTGAGGATGCAGGTGTTGTACTTGACGTCCTTCCAGAACATCCGGTTGTGGATCACGTGGGTGTTGGTGACGCTGACACCGTCGATGTTGCGGGGTGTCCAGCCCCACTGGATGACGGGCCCGTTCTCGTTCTTCCAGATGACGGTGTCGTCGATGCTCACGTCGGAGTGGTACATCTTCAGCACGTCGTCGTTGGCGTGGAAGAACGTGTTCTTCATCGTGCTGCCGCGGTACAGCTCGATCCCGTCGGTCTGCCAGTACCAAGACCCGACCTGCTTGTAGTTGTTCACGCGCATCGAGAACCTGCTCTCGTTGCCGTAGACGACGAACGAGTGGTAGGGCGGTTCGTTGATGGTCACGCCCTGCAGGTCGAGGTGCTGCTGCGCGTCGGAGGACTGGAGCTGCAGCATCTTCACGCAGCTGGTGTGGCAGTTGCTGTTGACGTTGTGCTGGTACCCGTTGGAGGTGTCGGCCTCGTAGACGTACTGCTCTCCGGACAGGACGCCGTATCCGGTGACCTTGTACAGGCCCTGGTTGTCGTGGAAGAAGCGGAAGGCGCCCTTCACGTACGCGCCGGGTGCGAGGTAGACCCACTTGACGTTCGCCGGCAGGACGGCGTGGTAGTTCGAGCCCATGGAGTAGGTGCCGGGGCGGAAGTAGATGATCTCCTGGCTGACGTTGTTGAGGTTGGTGACCTGCCCCGGGTTCGGGTAGTGGATGCTGCCCGAGTCCTCGGTGGGCACGAGGCGCTCCTTCTCGGCGCCGGTGAGCAGGGGTTCGGCGAAGACGAGCACAGAGTTGCGTGGCTCGGTGTGGATGGCCCGGTTGCCGGAGGCGCTGGTGGTGAGGTTGCCGCTGGCGCCGGCCATGTCGTTGTACGCGGTGTACAGCTGGGGCTCGAACTCGACCGAGAAGCGGTGGCCGGTGGGGTTGTAGGGCACCTTGATGCGGATGGTCGAGCCGTTGACGAGCTGCTTGTCGAAGTTCAGGTGCCGTGGGCGGAGCGTGACCTGGTCCGCGGACGTGATGGTCTGCCCGGTGCGCAGGGTGACGTCGACCCACACGTCGGTCGCGTACTGGAAGCTCGACCAGCTCATGGTCAGGTTGGCGCTGGAGGAGAACTCGGCGCCATCCTCCTCGGTGTACCCGATCTTGCCCTTGCCGCTGCGCGGGATGGACATGTACGTGAACGAGTCATACCGGGTGCTGGGTGCGCTGGCCGAGGCGACCTGGACGTCGTACGACGCCGAGCGGCGGACCTTGTCGCTGGCGACAGGGCTGCTGGTGTTGAACTCGTAGTTGTCGTGCCACCAGGTCTGCAGCTCGGCGTTGTCGGCTGTTGATGCCGCTGCGGTGGCGCCGGCAAGCGGCGCCGCGGCGGCTGCCGCCTGGGTCGGGTGCGCCGACGCGGGCACGATCAAAGCTGTTGTGGTGATCAGTGCTGCTGCGGCGAGTGCTGCGAGTCGTCGTCGACGTCGCAGATGTGGAGCGTGCATGATGGTTCCTCTCCTTGGTGGTCGGGGTGTTGCCTCCGTGCCAGCTCCTGGGGGAGCCGTGCGCCCGCTGCTGCGGGCGGCCGGCGGCACGGGCACGGCAATGCCCGTGCCGCCGGTGGTCGGTGCTCGCGGACTACGACGTGGTCGCGCCGAGCCGGACGTAAGGGACGACGACCGGTCCCGTGGTCCAGTCCATGACGGTGGCCTGGCTGGTCCTGCCGGAGATGATGTCGAAGGCGTTGCTGTCGGAGGTGTCGGTGTCCCGCGCCTGGTTCGCGTCGGTCCAGTCACCGGCTCCGCCGCCGCCGCGGTAGGGCCCGACGAAGGCGGGGCAGCCGATCCCCTGCCAGCAGTCGATGCCATAGATCGGGCGTACGTTGCCGGTCCCCTCACCGTCCTCGGCGGCGCTGAACATCGAGACCTGGTAGCCGGCGGTGCGCAGGCCGACTCCGGAGAGGGCGGCGGCGGGAACCGAGGTGACGATCTTGCCGCTGGGGATGACCGTCAGACGGACGTTCCCGATCCTTGTGAGGTCTGCGCCGTAGACGCCGCCGCCAAGGCGTGACGTGTCGTTGCGGCCGTCGGCCACGATGGCGTACTTCCATGCGCCGGCAGCTGACGTGTTCGTACCGGGAAGCAGGGGCGTGGTCGTCCTCGAGGCCCGGTTCTTCAGGTAGATGTTGACCCGTTGGGTGCTCATGCCGTTTCCGCCCCAGGGGTTGCGGACCTCGCCGGCGGTGGAGACGACGAAATGGACGGTGGGGCCGTCGCGGTACACGTCGAGCGCGGTCAGGTCGAAGCTGCCGGGGTTGAACGCTCCGGCGGAGGGGTAGCGGTAGCTTCCAGGTCCGTCGTCGTCCCCGCTGGGATCGGCGACCGAGCCGACCTTCTTGCCGAACGCGTGCACGGTGAACCGCTGGACGTTCATCACGCCATTGGCTCCGCGCGCGGTGACACGGACACGGTTGGAGATCTCGCTCAGGTTTGCCCTCGCCGAGAATCGCCCATGAGCGAGCCTCGCGGCCGTGTCTACGCCGTTGACGGTGACGGTGACCGCTGTGGCGTCCGTGGCACCGGTGACGCGCAGCCTCCGCGACGGTGCGGTGGCTCCGTCCTGCAGCCCTTCGACGGTCAGCGTAGGGGCCGGCCCGGTGGGCTGGTCGTCGCTGGTCGCGTTCCAGCCGTCCCAGGTGTCCGCGTCGAAGTTGAGCCGGCCGAGCTCGTCAGCAGCCCAGTTGTCACCCGACTTGAGAATCGCAACGCCGCCGACGGTGTAGTTGTGCAGCAGCAGCCCGTTGCCGTCACTGACCTCGTTGCCGATGGTCACCTTCGTGCCTGCGGTATCGGTGTACCGCTTGAGCAGGCTGGCCTGGGCTGAGCTGTCGAGCTCGTTCCACCCGTCCAGGTGCAGCCCGTCGATCTCGATGTTCTCCGTGTCCGACAGTGCGAACACCCGAAGTGCGCAGTTCGTCGCTCCCTCGACGCGAGTGTCGACGAACCGCATGTTCTTCACCGTCGTGGTGGTGTCGGCGCGGTCGGTGGCGCCCATGTCCTGCCAGTGGGAGGAAGAGTTGAAGATGCAGGTGTTGTACTTGGTGTCCTTCCAGTACATGCGGTTGTGGATGATGTCGGTGTTGGTGACCGTCACGTCGTCGATGGTGCGGGGGGTCCAGCCCCACTGGATCACGGGCCCGTTCTCGTTCTTCCAGATGACGGTGTTCTCGATGGCCACGTCGGAGTGGTACATCTTGAGCACGTCGTCGTTGGCGTGGAAGAACGTGTTCTTCATCCGGCCGCCGTCGTAGAGCTCGATGCCGTCGGTCTGCCAGTACCAGGACCCGACCTGCTTGTAGTTCTCCACGTTCATCTGGAAGTTCTCGACGCCCACCTCCGAGTCACCCTCGTGGGCGTAGGTGACGAACGAGTGGTACGGGGGCTGGTTGATCGTCACGCCCTGCAGGTCGAGGGTCTGCTGCTCGTTGGAGGACTCGAACTGCAGCATCTTCACGCAGGTCACGTGGCAGTTGTCGTTGACGTTGTGCTGGTACCCGTTGGAGGTGTCGGCCTCGTAGACGTACTGCTCGCCGGAGAGGACCCCGAGGCCGGTGACCTTGAACTCGGGTTGTGTCTCGTGCGGGAACTGGAACGCGCCCTTGACGTAAGCGCCGGGTGCCAGGTAGACCCACCTGACGTTCTCAGGTAGGACGGCGTGGTGGTCCGAGCCCATGTAGTAGGTGCCGGGGGCGAAGTAGACGATCTCTTCGGTGATCTCATTCAGGTCATCCACCAGGCCCGGCTGGGGGCGGTAGATGGACCCGGACTGCTCGGTGGGGATGGTCCGTTCTGCTTCGGCCGGGGTCGGTGCGGGATTGGCGAAGACGAGCATGGAGTTCTGCGGCTCGGTGCTGATCGACCGGTTGCCCTCCGAGCTGGTGGTCAATGCTCCGCTGGTGCCGCTCATGTCGTTGTACGCGGTGATCAGCTGCGGGTCGAACTCGACGGAGAACCGGTATCCGTCGTCGCTGAAGGGCACCTTCACGCGGATCGTGGAGGAGTCGACGAGCCGGGTCTCCAGGTCGAGGTCGGTGGGGCGGATGGTGACCTGGTCGGCGGAGGTGATCTCCTGCCCGGACTTGAGGGTGATGTCGACCCACACGTCGGTGGAGTACTCGAAGCTCGACCAGCTCATGGTCAGGTCGGCCGAGGAGGCGAACTCGGCGCCGTCCTCCTCGGTGTAGCCGATCTTGTCGTTGCCGCTGCGCGGGACGTTCATGTACACGAACGAGTCGTACGGCGTGGCTGGGTCCGACTGCGTGGTGATGGTCGCGTCGTAGAACTTCGACTGGCGAACCTGGTCGTCTCTGATCGGATCGGTGGTGGCTGCGGCGTTGTCGTGCCACCAGGTGGTCAGCTGGTCGGTATCGGCGGTGCGGCCCTGGGCCGATTCCGCCGGGGCGGGGCCGGTCGTTGCCGCGGACGGCGTGGCGATCAGAAGCCCGGCGGCGAGAGCGGCGACACCTATCATCGCGGCAGTCGCCGGTCGTGGTGTTGGGGCAGAATGCATGAGAGTTCTTTCTCCTGGGTACGGACGCTGCAGTGGTCGGGCTCGATGAGGGAGCTCGTTCGCCCGCTTCTGCGGGCGGGCCGGTGGTGCGGGCATGGCAGTGCCTGCACCACCGGTGTCAGTGGGCGCTGTCAGGCGCGGGCGCGGTCAGGCGCTGGAACCGAGGGGTTCGGGCGGCACGGGCTCCTCCTTGAGCAGTCATCGACGGTGATGAGGCTGTGGTGGATCGCCGCGCGGCTCCCGGGGAGCGCGCGGTTGTGCGGGGTTGTGGGGTCAGTGGCGGAGCAGCGAGTCCAGGACGGTGCGCTGGATGGCGACGGCCGCGGCACCGCGGGCCCACAAGGTGGGATCGTCGTCGAGGATGCGCAGGTCCAGGGGTGAGGCTTCGGGTTGGCGCGCCTGGGCGATGCCTGCGTGCAGGCGTTCCTGGGCGACGTGAGCGAGGCGGATGCCCTCGCCGGTGAGCAGGATGCGCTCGGGTTGGGCGATGTTCGCCACGGCGGCGATCAGGGTGCCGAAGGCGTGGGCGGATCGCCCGACGATCTGGTCGGCCAGCGGGTCACCGGCGGCGGCGAGATCGAGGACTTCGTCGTAGGTGACAGCACGTCCCAGGACCATGGCGGCCTGGGTGTGGATCGCCTTGGAGGACAGCAACGCGTCGGCGCAGCCGCGGTGGCCCTCGGGGCATGACGGCCCGAGAGGGTCGATCGGGAAGTGGCCGAGCAGGCCGATGCCGGAATCGGGGCCGGTGACCAGACGGTCGTGGATGACGAGCCCTCCGCCGACCCCAGCACCGATGGTCAATGCTGCAAAGCTGTGCACGTCTCGCCCGTCACCGAACCAGCGCTCCGCCTCCATAAGGGCGTCCAGGTCGTTGGCGATCGCCACGGGTCGCCCGGTGCGCTCGGTCAGGAGCAGACCGAGGTCGACGCCGTGCCAGTGCAGGAACGGCGCACGCTGGACGAGTGTGAAGTCGCGGACCGCACCACCGAGCCCTACCCCGACGGCTGCCGGCGTGCGGCCGACGGACAGCTCGGAAACGAGTCCCGCGAGCGCGTCGACGACCGACTGCGGGTCCCGGGCGGTGATCTCCCGGACGGTGGTGGCCAGGATGTCCGCACGGAGGTTCGTCAGCACGCCGTAGGCGCGAGAGCCCGTGAGCTTGATGCCCACGAACTGCTGCAGACCGGGGTCGACGTCCAGCGGCTGCATGGGCCGGCCCCCGCCGCGCGGCGCCGGGTCGGACACCTCGTGCAGCACGCCGGCATCCAGCAGTGGCTTGGTGATCCGAGTGAGGCTCGCGGTGGACAGGTCGAGCCGCTGAGCGAGCTCGGTGCGCGCCAGCGGACCGTGCAGCAGCACCTCGAGCGCCACGCGGCGCGACGTGGATGACAGCGGCGTCCAGAGTGATGCGGTGTCCAGCATCTGCGGCTCCTCACTGAGTCGGTCAACACCAGATAATACCGACACAAAACTCTCCGTCAACCCTGGACCCGTAGCGGAACCGTGACTTACCGCCGCTTGACACCAGATCGACGACTCGTAGTTAATGTTGTCACGAAGAAAACCTTCGGCTCGGATCGAAGGGGATCCCGGGCGGCGTCCAGGACGCGGCCCGGCCCGAGCTCAGGACGACGACGTCGTCGATCAGGAGGAAGTGGAATGCGTAAGCACACGGCGGTGCTGGCTGCCGGTTCGCTCGCTCTCGCGCTGGGCCTGGCGGCCTGCTCGAGTGGCGGTGACACCGGTGGTGAAGCCGAGGACGGCAGGACCCTGAAGGTCTGGTGGTGGGAGAACGACGACTCCGCACTGTCAGCAGCCTGGAACACGGCGATCGACATCTTCGAGGAGGAGCACCCGGACGTCGAGGTGCAGTTCGAGCTCAAGACGTACGAGCAGATGCAGCAGTCCGGGCAGCTCATCCTGGACTCGAACGACGCTCCGGACGTGCTCGAGTACCTCAAGGGCAACGCGACCGCGGGCGTGGTGTCCAAGGCCGGCCTGCTCACCGACCTGACCGACGTCGCGGCGGAGCGCGGGTGGGACCTGGACAACACCGCGCAGGACGTGGGCCTGTACGAGAACGGCCTGATGGGGTCCGGGCAGCGGTACGGGGTGACGAACTACGGCGAGTACGTCGGCCTGTTCTACAACACCGACATGCTCGCCGAGTACGACCTGGACACGCCCGAGACGCTCGAGGACCTCGAGGCCGTGATGCAGACGTTCGTCGACAACGACATCACCCCGCTCGCCCTCGGCTCGGCCGACTACCCCGGCACGCACCTGCTGTACGCGCTCGCACTGACGCACATGGACGAGAACTCCCTCGCCGCATACCAGCAGTTCTCCGGCGAGCCCGACTGGTCCGCCTGGGAGCAGGCTGCGACGACCCTCACGGAGTGGGTGGACAAGGGCTACATCAGCACCGACTCCACCGGCATCCCGGCCCAGGACTCGGGCAACGCGTTCGTCGCGGGCAATTACCCCCTGTTCTACTCCGGCACCTGGTGGGCGGGGAGCTTCACCTCCGACATCACCGACTTCGAGTGGGACCAGGTCCTCTTCCCGGGCAACGATCTGCACCCCGGCTCCGGGGGCAACCTGTGGGTCGTACCCGAGAAGGCGAAGAACAAGGAGCTCGCCTACGACTTCATCGAGATCACGCAGCGTCCCGAGGTGCAGAACCAGCTCGGTGACCTGGGCGGCGTCCCGGTGGCTGCCGAGGACGACGGGGTGACCGAGCCTGTTGGCAAGCTCACCACGGAGCGCTTCAACGAACTGCTGTCCGGGGAGAGCGGCCAGCTCGCGTGGTACCCCGACTGGCCTGTCGCAGGTCTCAACGACGTGCTCATCGCCCAGACGTCCGACCTGGTCCAGGGCAACGTCGACCCCGCTCAGGCGGCGTCGAACATCCAAGCCGCCTACGACGCCGGCAAGCCGCAGGGCTGAACCGGTCCATATTCGAGTGCGGTGACGCGAGCCCGGCTCGCGTCACCGCACCTACGAAGGACTCGACCATGACCTCTTTGATCGGCCTGCCCCCGCGTTCGACCGGTGCACCCGTGCGACGAAGCCGCCTCTTGGGCACGGAACGACCCGCAGGGTACTGGCTATACATCCTCCCCGGGGCGCTCGGCTTCCTCGCGGTGGTGCTCGTCCCGTTCGCTATGAACGTCTACTACAGCCTCACCACCTGGAGCGGGGTGGGTGAACCGCAGTTCGTGGGGCTCGACAACTACGCCCAGCTCATCGGAGACGCGACGTTCTGGACCTCGTTCCGCAACAGCGCGCTCTTCATCGTCGCGATGGCAGTGATCCCGACAGCGATCGGAGTCCTGCTGGCCGCCGTGCTGTTCGACTTCATCGCCCCACGGTTCGGAACCCGGACCTCGAGCCTGCTACGCGCGCTGTTCTACCTGCCGCAGATCCTGCCGATCGCGGTCGCCGGTGTGCTGTGGAAGTGGATGTACCAGCCCGAGTACGGGATCATCAACACCCTGCTCAGTTCCGTCGACCTGGACGGGCTGCGCCAGAACTGGCTCGGGGACTCCGACCTGGCCATCTACTCGGTGATGAACGTACTGATCTGGCTCCAGATCGGCTACACGGTCGTGCTGTTCATGGCCGGGCTCTCCCGCGTGGACCCCGCCCTGCACGAGGCCGCCGAGCTCGACGGCGCCGGATGGTGGCAGCGGTTCCGCATGATCACGCTCGTCCAGCTGAGGCCCGAGATCGCCGTCGTGCTCATCACGACCTCCGTCGCCGCGCTCAAGGTCTTCGCCCCCATCTTCGTGCTCACCCGGGGCGGACCCGGTACGAGCACGATCGTGCCCGCCTACTTCTCCTTCTCCAACTTCTTCACCACCACACGCGTCGGGTACGGCGCCGCGGTCGCCACGGTTCTCGCGATCCTCGTGACGATCATCGCGGTCGCGCTCCTGCGCTACCAGACCCGAACCACAGAAGGGTTCGACGATGACGGTCGATAACCTCTCCCCTGGCACCGCCACGTCCGCCACAGATGACATCACTCCAGCACCCGCCAGACAGCTGCGCACCCGAGGCGGCTCCCGCTCCCGGCGCGGGATCAGCGGCTGGATCGTGCTCCTGATCATCGCCGCCGCGGCACTTCTCATGATCTTTCCGTTCTGGATCGCGATCATCAACGGGTTCAAGCCCGCAGCCGACTACATCCAGGACGGCCCGATCTCGCTGCCGAGCCAGCTCGACTTCTCCGCACTCGTGGACTTCTGGCGCGGTGTCGACTTCAACCGGAAGCTCCTCAACAGCGTCGCCATCTCCGGCAGCGTGGCGCTCATCGCAGCGGTGCTCTCGCTGCTGAGCGCCTTCGCGATCGGAATCGGGCGCATCAAGGGAAGGGTGTGGATCCTGGCGGTCTTCATGGTCGCTTTTACCATCCCGCAGGAGGCGCTCGTCTACCCCCTGTTCGTCCTGACCCGCGACCTCGGCCTCTACGACACCCTGGCCGGCGTCATCATCATTCTCGCCGTCCTGCAGAGCGCGTTCGGGACCTACATGCTCTCGTCCGTCCTGGGAGCGTTCCCCAAGGAGATGCTCGAGGCCGCGCGCCTGGACGGTGCAAACAGGCGCCAGATCCTCGGGCGGATCGTCCTACCCCTGACCCGGCCCACCTTGTCGGTGCTGGTCACGTTCTTCTTCATCTGGACATGGAACGACTTCTTCCTGCCCCTGATCCTGCTGCCCTCCGCCGATAACCAGACCGTGTCGGTTGCCCTCGGCGCGCTCTCCGGCCAGTACACCTCGGACCCGACCGCACTGGCGGCGGCCTCCCTCGCCGGCATCCTGCCCGCCCTGGTCTTCTTCCTCATCTTCCAGCGCACGCTCATGCGTGGCGTCAACCTCGGCGCCGTCAAGTAAAGCCCCAGCCCTGGCCCATGCCCGCAGCCCGGTTGACCGCAGCCCGCTACCAGGCCAGGACCCATCCCGATCCCGGCCGATCCCGGGTCCAGCCGACCACCCACAAGGACAGCACATGACGCTCACGCGGACCGACCATGACACGACCACAACCGATGCCCAGTGGTGGAAGAGCGCCGTCGTCTACCAGATCTACCCCCGATCGTTCGCAGACTCGAACGGTGACGGCATCGGCGACCTGCCCGGCATCCGCAGCCGACTGGACCACCTGCAACGACTCGGCATCGACGTCATCTGGCTCTCCCCGATCTACCGCTCGCCCCACGCCGACAACGGCTACGACATCAGCGACTACCAGGACATCGACCCGGTCTTCGGAACCCTTGCCGACTTCGACGGCCTCCTCGCGGACGTTCACCAGCGTGGCATGAAGCTCGTCATGGACCTCGTCGTCAATCACACCAGCGACGAACACCCTTGGTTCCGCGAGTCGCGGTCGAGCAGCGACAACCCCAAGCGCGACTGGTACTGGTGGCGACCCGCGCGCGACGGTTTCGAACCCGGCGACCCAGGGGCCGAACCGACCAACTGGGAGTCTTTCTTCTCGGGCCCCACCTGGACGCTCGATCCGATCACCGGCGAGTACTACCTGCACCTGTTCGACCCCAAGCAGCCCGACCTCAACTGGGAGAACCCCGAGGTTCGCCACGCCGTGTACGCCATGATGCGCTGGTGGCTCGACCGGGGCGTCGACGGCTTCCGCATGGACGTCATCAACCTCATCTCAAAAGACACAACGCTTCCTGATGGCGCACCGGGAGCCTCTGGGCTGGGCAACGGGTTCCCCCACTATGCGAACGGTCCACGCATTCACGAGTTCATGCAGGAGATGCATCGTGAGGTCTTCGCCGGGCGGGACGGGCAATACCTCACGGTCGGGGAGATGCCTGGCGTCACGTGGCAGGACGCGGTCCTGTTCACCGATCCCGCGCGGCACGAGCTCGACATGGTGTTCCAGTTCGAGCACGTCAACCTCGACCACGGTCCGGGCGGCAAGTTCGACCCCCGCCCGCTGCGGGTGTCCGACCTCAAGGCCTCCCTCGGGCGCTGGCAGCGCGAGCTGGGCACGGCCGGCTGGAACAGTCTCTACCTCGGAAACCATGACCAGCCGCGCAGCGTCTCCCGGTTCGGCGACGACGGTGCGCACTGGCGCGAGTCCGCCACGGCTCTGGCCACCGTGCTGCACATGCACCGTGGCACGCCCTACGTCTACCAGGGCGAGGAGATCGGCATGACCAACGTGCCCTTCGCCACCGCCGAGGACCTGCGCGACATCGAGTCGCTCAACCACTACCGCAAAACTGTCGCGACCGGTCAGGACCCCGAGCGCGCCATGGCGGCCATCCGACACATCGGACGCGACAACGCACGCACACCGGTGCAGTGGGACGACGGCCCCCAGGCCGGTTTCACGACCGGGACAGCCTGGATCGGCGTCAACCCGAACCACACCTGGCTCAACGCCGCCGGCCAGTACGACGACCCCGAGTCTGTCTTCTGCCACTACCAGCGCCTCATCGAGCTACGGCGCACACTTCCCGTCGTCGCGCACGGCGACTTCCAGATGCTCCTGGCCGACCACCCCGCCGTGTACGCCTACCAACGCCAGCGCGAAGGAACGACGCTGCTCGTCGTGGCTAACCTCGCGAGCGAGCAGGCAGACGTCGCCCTCGACGTCGAGCACTACGACCTGCTGCTGAGCAACATCGAGCCGTACACGCCCTCCACGAACGGGCAGCTCGTGCTTACCCCCTGGGAGGCCCGGATCTACATCACGACGTCCCCAAGGTGACGCGGGACACGTCAATGCATCGCATCCAGGCGGCGTGACGAGCCAAGTAGCTCGTCACGCCGTCGGCGCCGACCAGGAGACCACACCACTCCGCGAAGGAAGGCCCGTAGTGCCGACTCATGCACGGGCACTTCCGTGGGGCTGGCTACACCGGCGAATACTGGTGTGAGGTCGTCGGGTTCACCATGGAGCCGTCAAAACAGGTCTGCAGGCGCGTCGCCCGTCCGCGGATGTTTTAGATCACCGCCTCGCCTAGCTGTACTGAACCCGGCGGGTTGGGACTTTCGCGTCGTTACGGTAGTAACGCGCGGTGTCGATGTGGCGATAACCCGCCCCCAACGCGGCTCCCACGAGCCTCTCGGTCTCGGTCGGCGGCACGAGGTAGGCCCCGAAGCAGATCCTCGGGATGTCCCGGCCATCGTTCAGCGTGACGCCGCTCATGCGGGCGGTGGTGATGGTGCTGATCATGGCGCGACACAACCTTCGCCCGCAGATGACCGCTTCCTGGCATGGCACGGTCCCGACATCAACCACCGCCGCTACGGACGCGTGAGTAGTACTGGCAGACCTAGGGACGGTGAAGGTTCTGGTTGCCGCTCCCAGAGCGGCCAAGACTGGCTCCATGAACACCACGGCCACTCCACTCATCACCCGCTCCGACACGACGGTTCCGGTGACCGTCTTCGCCCGTACGACGGCCACGCCCCGCAAGGCGTTCGACGTCATCGCCCCCATCGACCTCACCACGGTCTTCCACCCGGTGTTCCCCTTCCCGGGGGTCACCGAGGTCCGGAACCAGACACAGTCGTGGGACCACGCCGGCCCATCGCGGAACCCCACCTTCGGTGACGGCTCTCAGGCCACCGAGCGCCTCACCGAGTACGTGGCCGGACATGGCTTCGCCTACGAGCTGACCGAGTTCACCAACGTCCTCGGCAGTCTCGCCGCCGGGGTGCGAGGCGAGTGGTCCTTCTTCCCCGACGGCGACGGCAGCTCGATCCGCTGGACCTACGAGTTCAAGCCGCTCCGCGGACGCCGGCTCATCCTCGCGGGCCCGTTCCGACCCCTGTGGCGCCGCTACATGCAACGAGCCCTCGACCGGATGGTCGACGTCGTCGAAGCAGCCTGACCACTGCGGACGCGCTCCGTTGCCCTCCTCGACATCGGGATCTGCCGACTGCTCAGCGGGCCCGCGTAGCGGAGGGCAAGATGCTCAGCCCGCAGCCCCATAAGAAGCCGTCCTGTCGCCCATGACCGTCTCGCCCCCGACCACCCCGGTGACGGTGACCGTCACCTCGCCGGCCGGGATCGACGCCTGGCGCGAGTTCATCGACACGTTCGCCGACGCTCCCGGCTGCACCGCGGTGAACGACCTCGAGCCATAGGCTGTCTCGACCTCCAGGTCGAGTGGGATCCCCGCACCGTTCGTCACCGCGACGGAGACGTACTGCTTCCCCGCCAGGGTGCGCGTCGTGGCGGACACCGACACCTGCCGGATCACCCTCCACTCGAGCTGACCAGCTGCGGCCTGGAGCACGCGCTGGGCCTCGTCGGCCTCGTCCTGCGTCGTCCGGTCAGCCGCGGCGATCCGCCTCGCCTCGTCGAGCGCGGCACGGAAGACGGCGAAGTCGATGGAGACGTACCGGTCCTCGCCGGCGAGCAGCGGTGCGGCGTCGTCGACGGCCGCGGTCAGGCCGGTGAGGTCGACCTCGGGGCCCTCCTGCGGTTCCGGGCCGAGCTCGAACCACTGCAGGTTCGCGACGTAGTTGAACTCCTGACCCGAGACGGCGTCCGCTCGCATGACCACGATCACTGTGTGCGTGCCCGAGACCGCCTCGTCGAGCTCCGCGGTCGTCTCCACGTAGTTGGCCCACCCGCCCGTCTTCGGCAGGTCGACGGTCCCGACCCTCGTCGCCTCGCTCACCTCGTCGAGGTAGAACTCGAGCCGGCGGTTGTCGCCCACGCGGTCGTCACGGGTGGATGCGCTCACCGTGACCTGGGTGAGGGGGTCCGGGCCGAGATCCCGACCGTCGTAGGTCAGCCGGCCACCGTCCCAGGTGCCGCCGACGTTGCCGGCGGGCGGCTCACCGCCCTCCTTCTTCAGGCCGTTGCCGTTGTCGGCGTCATAGGTCTCGGCCTCGATCCGCACCGGTGCGGCCGTCTCGGGGCCGTCCTCGGCCGTCTTCATGAACTGCGCCCAGTCGAGATTCGCGACCCACGAGTTCGGTTGGGACGGGTCGGGCGTACCGCCGAAGACGAGGTAGATCCGGTTCGACCCGTCGAGCGCCTCGCGGTCGTCGACCGTCGCCTCGGCGGTGACGTAGTCGTTCCACCCGTCGGTGGTCTCCAGATCGACACGGGCGGCGACCGGACCGTCCACGGCACCGACACGCACCTCGACAAACTCGTCCGTGGCGCTGTCTCCGGGATGGTTGGCGTGGCGCAGCGTGACCCGCTGAGGGAGCTTCCCTCCGAAGTCGATGCCGTCGTACGCGATCCAGGAACCCACCTGGACGCCGCCGATGTTGCCGTTCTCGGGGCTCAGCCTTCCGCCGGACGAGGCGTCGAACTCCTCCGCCTCGAGCACCCGGTAGGGCGTCCCCGCGATCTGCAGGGCGTCCGCCGTCCTCGTGAGCCGGTCGAGCGCCGCCCGCAGGTCGTCGTCCGAGGCCGACTCGTTCGCGAGAGTCTCCGTCGCGCCGTCACGGGCCTTCTCGAAGGCGGAGAAGGATGCCGCGGAGTACGCCCCACGGACGACGAGCTCGGCCTCGGCCAGCAGCTCGCCCAGCTTCTCGCGCCACCGCTGGTCCCGCTCGATCGTGACGGTCGCCAGGCCCGAGATCCCGTCGCCGCGGACGCCCGCCGCCGCCGTCCCGTCGAAGGCCGCGTCCGCGAAGTCCAGGCCGAAGGTCGCGCGCTGCGCGTCCCCGAGCGAACCGGTCAGCCGGAGCGTCGCGCTGTCCGCGTCGTCCAGGACCGCGGTCGCCGTCACGCTCTCGGGGAGGCCGGGAAGCGCCAGGGCGCCGTCTGCGACGAGATCCCGCCCCTTCGCCCCCGCGAAGCGTGCCCCACTCAGCGTGAGCGTCGCGGAGACGTCGACCGCACCGTCCGCTGCCGCCTTGAGCCGCGTCGGGTCCATGCTCAGCGTCGCGCCCTCGAAGTTCACCCGGAACGCGAGCTCGCGGGTGCCGGTCGAGGGTGCGCGCGAGAAGGCCTTGTCGGAGATCGTCACCGTGAGGTCGTCGATGCCGTCCAGCGCCCCGGACCGCTCCGCGGAACCCTCGAGCGACAGCCGCACGCGGCGGTCTGCCGTGCGCTCCGCCACGAAGGTCAGGCCCGCGGGCACGTTCTCGGCGGTGATGGCATCCGCGAGACTGTCACCGTCCGCTCCTGCGAACGTGCCGTTCGCGAGTCGCAGGTCGATGCTGTTGCCGATCGTTCCGTCACCGGCCCGCGCCTCGGTGAACGTCCGCGAGGACACCGAGACGGCGCTGATCGGGTCGTAGACCGAGCTCGGCAGCTCGTCGCTCAGCGACGGCGCCGCGACCGAGTCGGCTGCCCAGCCCGAGGGCTCCTCCCCCATCCGGAAGTCCAGCTCGCCACCGGCGGTGAGCTGGTCGTACGTCAGCCAGGTGCGGTCGAACGCCTCGCCGTTCAGGCTCGCCGACTGGATGTAGTAGGCGTCGGGCGACACCCCGTCCGCGGAGATGTCGAAGGTGCGGCCGGAGGGATAGCTGATCCGCACGTTCTCGAAGAACGGCGTGCCGATCTGGTACTCGTCGGATCCGGCGGCCACGGGGAACAGCCCCAGGGCGGCCGCGACGAAGGTGGACGACATCGTCCCGGTGTCGTTGTCCATCGTGGGCAGGAAGCCCTGCGGGTCGTTCTTGAACACCTTCGTCTTCACGGGCGGCGTGAACTCGCCGCCGCCCGACGGCACCTCGTGGGTACCGCCGGTCGCGATGTACCGGTTCCACGTCTCCTTCGTGTAGATGTTCCGCACCCAGTGCTGGGTCCGCGCAGGGGCTCCGACGTAGTTGAACAGGTACGGCGCCTGCAGGTCGATCTCGTTCGTGTTGGCGTGCAGCATGCGCTTGCCGTCCTCGGGCGCCTGCTCGCCGAACATGAAGCTGAGCGCCTCCCGCGTGGTCTCCTCGCCGCCCATCTTGTCGATGAGCCCGCCCATGTCGGCCGCGGCGTACCAGTGGTACTGCCACAGCGTGCCCTGGTAGAGGTTCGCAGCTTCGAACCGCTCGGGATCCGCGTCGACCCAGGCGCCGTTCGCGTCCTTGGGGAAGATCAGCCCGGTCCTGGTGCCGTCGGCCAGGGTGACGGCGTTCGGCTTGAACAGGTTCGTCCAGTTGGCGGCGCGCAGGCGGTAGTGCTGCGCCTCGTCCGTCTTCCCGAGCGCGTCGGCGATCGTCGCCATGGCCCAGTCGTCGTAGGAGGTGCCGAGCGTGTCGTCGACCTCGTTCGCGATGTAGCCGCGGCGTGCGTTCCCCTCGTCGGCGTAGCCGCCCTGCGACTGCGAGACGAGGGCGGGCCAGGCCTGGCCGAGACCGCGCAGCTGCGCGCCCTTGGCGACCGCGTCGGCGACGACGATCGCGGCGCGCTCGAAGCGCACGGTGGGCACGGAGTGGGTGACGTTCGACAGGGACCCCTTGCCGGTGCTCGCGAACGATCCGTAGAGGTCGACGACCGACTGGGCCATGTCGCGGAACACCTCCGGGTAGCCGATCGCGAGGATCTCGTACTTGCGGAAGTCGTCCCAGAATCCCCAGCCGTCATAGTGCGTGTAGCCGTCGGCCTGGTGCACCTCGCCGTCGAGGCCGCGGTACGTGCCGCTCGTGCTCGTCGCGTTCACCGGCGTCCCGAACATGCGGTACAGGTGCGTGTAGAACAGCGTCTGCAGCTCGCCGTCCGGGTCGCTCGTCCCGGATGCCGTCACGGCGAGCCGGCCGAGGATCTCGTTCCATGCGGCCCTCGTCTCCTGGCGCACCTGCTCGAAGGAGCGGTCCCCCATCTCGGCGGCCAGGTCGATCTTCGCCTGCTCGACGCTGATGGGCGAGATGGCCACCGTGAGCCCGACCTGCTGCCCCGCGTCCACCTCGAAGTCGAGGATCGCACCGATGTCGGTGCCGTCGCGCTGCGGTTGCCCGGAGAGGTCACCGGAGCCGCCCCAGGTGCGCACACCCGCCGCCGGTGCCGTCGTCTCCACGTAGTAGTGCATCCGGTAGTCGTAGCCGTTGAAGTGGCCGGTGAAGTCACCCGAGAGCGCGACGCGTCCGTCGTCCAGCGTCTCGTAGCCGAGCGTGGCGCCCCTGCGGCTCGTGAAGTTGTTGCGCAGGTCGACGACGAGGGAGGCGGTTCCCGCCTCCGGGAAGGTGAAGCGGTCCTGTCCCGTGCGCACGTCGGTGGTCGCCTCGGCGCGGATCGCGCCGGCGTCGGTCGCGAGGTCGACGGCGTAGTACCCCGGCTCGGCCTTTTCGTCCGCGTGGCTGTAGTCCTTCGCGTAGGTGCCGGTTCCCGGACGACTCGTGTACTTCTGGTACGTCGGCACGACGAGGAGGTCGCCGCCGGCACCCGAGCCGCCGACGCCGTTGAGGTTGGTGTGCGTGAAGCCCGAGATCTGGTCCTCGGCGTAGTCGTAGCCCGAGTGCGAGCGGCCCGGAGCCGTCATCGGGTTGATCTTGACGATCGAGGTCGGTGCCTCCGCGCCGACGAGGTCCTGGCCGAAGTCGTCCTCGGTCGAGACGAAGGGGTTGACGAGACCGGCGTAGTCGGTCGCGTCCGCCACCGCAGCGGCGGCGGACGGTGCGGTGCCCGCGGAGACGCTGGACAGGCCGGCTCCGATCAGCGCGACGGCCGCGACCGCGGCGGTCAGACGAAGAGAACGAGATGCGAGGGACATGACCAGTCTTTCTCCGGATCGGGTGGTGTCAGCTGTGGTGGGAGGGCGTGCGGGCGAGATCTGCCGCCGCGACCGAGGCACCGGCCTCGGCGAGCGCCTCCTCGCGTGCTCGCGCGACCAGCTCCGCGGTCCGTCGCTTCTCGCGACGACGGCGCCAGACGCTCCAGGTCGTCAGCAGCGCCGCCAGGACCAGGACGAGGAGCTGCGGCCAGGGCATGGCGAGAACTGTCGTCCGCGCGCTCGCGCGCTCGACGCCGGCGAACGAGAGCTCGTCGGAGATGGGCAGGGGCTGTGCCACCACGCTCACGTCGTAGGCGAGCAGTGGCCAGGCGTCCCGGAAGCGGACGGTCCCGTGCCGCGTCTCCCCCGGCGCGATCTCGACGATCTCGTCGCCGCGCAGGGTGCGGTCCCCGAGACCGAACGGGCCGGACAGGGAGATCTCAGGCCGCGCGTTCAAGCGGGTGTTTCCCGTGTTCTCGAGCTCGTACACGACGTCGACCGTGCCCGCCTCGAAGGGGTTCGGGTCGCCCGTGTAGGACGCCGATGCCGTGAGGCCGAGCGCTGGGGCGAGCTCGCCCAGCACGCGCGTCATCACGCGGAATCCCACCCGCGACTCGACCGCGACCTCGCCTCCGCCCGTCGAGTGCACGCTCGCGGCGACGCCGGCGGCGTGGTCGCCCGGTTCGGCGTCGTCAGGAACGGTCACCGTGAACGGCACGACCTCGGCCGCGCCGGCGGCGACGGTCACGCTCTCCGGCAGCTCGATCCACGTGCCTGCCGCGACCGACTCCTGGTCGGAGGGAAGCATGTTGAAGCGGCCCGTGTCGGTGAAGTATCCGTCGGCGGAGGTCAGCAGGAACTCCACCGCGTCGTCGCTGTGGTTGACGACGACCATGTGCTCGGTGCGCGACTGGCCCGGGTCCGCCGCCCACTCGACCCAGGCCCGGCCGTCCTCACCCTTCTCGTCGCCCGGGCGCACCGACCACGTCACGACGTCGTCCTGTGCGGCGCGGGCGGGCGCGGCGGCGGCGGGCGCGGCCGCCAGCGACGAGGCGGCGACGAGCGTCAGGACAGCGAGCGGGACGAGCGGGTTCTTCACGGGACGGGCTCCTGGGATCGGGGCAGGGCGACGAGAGCCGGGCGGGGAGCCGGAAGCGTGTCCGGCCTCCCCGCCCGACGCGAGGACGTCACTCGAAGAGCGACAGGGTGATCGTCGAGGAGTAGCTTCCGGCCGCCACGTCCGCGGGGACCGCGAGCTTCAGGTCAGCGACCGCGCTGAACCTGCCGCCTCCGGCGTTGGCCTCGGCCGACTCCGCGAGGTACAGCAGCTCCTGGTCGGCCAGACCCGGCGCCGACGGAGCCACGTCGCCGCCGACCTCGACGAAGGGCTCGCCCTCCCCCTCGCCCTCGACGAGCTGCGGCGACCAGCCGAGGTGGCTCGCCTCGATCGAGTTCTCGCCCTGCGCGTCGTGGAAGTCGCTCGCGGTGCCCATCACGTACCAGAAGGCGCCGGCCGGGATGTCTTCCGGCGCACGGGTGTCGGTCACCGTGACCTTCGGCAGCGTGCCCGTGAAGACGCGCTCCAGATCGGTCGACTCGCCCTCCGTGAGGGCGGTCGAGTCGCTCTCGACCGTCATCGCGAGGGATCCCGGGCCGGTGAGCGGCTCGATCTCGACGCCGACGTCGACGCTCTGGGTGTCCTTCTCGTCGTCGGCCATGGCCGCCGAGCCTGCCGACGCCAGCAGGGCGGCGCCGAAGGCGATCATGCTGCCGCGCAGCATGAGGGAGTTCTTGTTCACGTCGTTCTCTCCTCGTTCCAGGTTCTCTCGTGAGGCCGTACGGCGTCACGCAGTGATTCAGGCGTGCTGCCTCAGCCGGCGGCCGGGTAGGAAGCGGTCGTCGAGGTCGTCACCGTCTCGCCGCCGATCCGCCCCGTGGCGGTGACCGTCACGTCGCCGCCCGGGATCGCGGCCGCACGCGAGCTCATCGCCACGCTCGCCGACTTCCCGGGCTGCACCGCGGCGAACGACTTGGCTCCGTAGGCCGTCTCCACCACGACATCCACCGGGGCGTCCTCGTTGTTCGTCACGACCGTCGACACGTACTGCGTGCCCCCGAGCGTGCGCGTCGACACGTCCACCGACACGTCCAGCTCCGTCGTCGCGTCCGCCTTGGCGAGCACGACCTCGTCCACGACGCTGTTCACCGGGGCGGCGACGCCGTTGGCCTGGCTACGCAGGGTGCGCACCGTGAGCGTCTCGTCGGTGACCTCGATCGCCGAGTAGTTGCGCACCTTCTCCTGGTTGATCACCGAGGCGAACCACGCTTCGGGTGCGCGGGTGTCGTAGTACTTCGAGCCGCTGGACGAGTTCGCCGTGACGTACAGCGCCTCGCCGTCCTCGGCCTCGACGCGTTCCTGGCCGGCGACCTCGGTCGGGTCGGCGAGCTCGCCGTCCTTGATCAGGTAGCTGCGCGTGTAGTTGTGGTCGTGCCCCATCAGCACCATGTCGAAGCCCAGCTCCGAGATCTTCGCCGGCATGTTGGTGCGCCGGTCGATGATGTCGCCGTCGCTCGTGTGCGCCGCCACCGAGTAGATCGAGTGGTGGAAGGCGAGCACCTTCCACCTCGCCTTGTCGCCCTGCTCCGCGATGACCTTCTCCAGGAACGCGTTGTGGGAGTCGAAGTCGCGGCTGTTGGAGTTGATGTTGAGGAACAGCACGTCCTTGTAGAGGAACCAGTAGTCGCCGCCCGACGACGTGCCGTTGGACGCCCCGCCAGACTCCAGGTCCTCGTTCGGCACGTTGAAGTGCTGCTCGTACGCCTTCGACCCGACGTCGTGGTTGCCGTTGGTCACGACGAGCGGGACGCTGCGGACCTGCTCCGGCTTCAGGAAGGAGTCGTACTGGGCTTCGCTCGAGGCGGTGTCGACCTGGTCACCCGCCGAGAACAGCAGCTCGGCGTCCGGATAGGTCTGCGTCGCGACGTTCACCGTGTCGATCCAGCCGGCTTCGTCGCGCGCGAGGTTCCCGGAGGCGCCCACCTGGGGGTCACCGAAGAACAGGAAGGAGAAGTCGCCCGAGAAGTCCTGCGTGCGGAAGGTGTGGACGGCGGACCAGCCGGTCTCCTCGCTGCCGACGCGGTAGGCGTACTCGGTGTTCTCCTCGAGGCGGTCGAAGGTGGCGTCGCGGAAGAACTCGCCGCTCGTGGTGCCACCGCTCCTCGTCGCCTCGACCGTGCGGGCCGACGCGGGGAAGACGCCGTCGACGACGTCCGCGGCCTCCGCGAGCTGCGCGCCCTGCGGCACGTCGACGTTCGAGTACCAGGTGAGGTTGCGCTCGGCCTGGGTGGAGCCGACGTGGAGGGCGATGTCAGCGATCTCCGGTGCGGGGGCCGGGCCCGTCGGGGCCAGCGACGTCAGGTCGAGGTAGATGTCGCTGCTGGTCTCGCGGTCCTGGTAGAGCGCGACGGCGATGGTGTTGCCGCCAGACTTGAGCGCGTCCGCCGGGATCGTGAACGTGCTGGTCAGGGGGTTGCCGTTGCTCGCGCCTGCGTAGGTCAGGTTCTGGTTCGCGGCGTCGTCCACGCGGTCGTCCACGAACCCGGCGACCTTCTCACCGTTGACGTAGACGCGTGCGGCGTCGTCGTAGGTGATCTTCCCCTGGAGCGACTCGAGCTGCGCGAGCTGCCCGTCCGAGATCTCGAACTCGTTGCGGAGGTGGTAGGTCGGCACGGTGTTCGGCGAGCCGTCCAGCGTGTACTGCAGCAGCGTGTTCGCGACGAAGCCACCGCCGAGGTCTGCGGCGCCGCGCTTCGACCCGAAGGGCCCGACGGCCTCCTTCCACGCGGAGTCGTCGAAGTCGGCCGTCGTCCAGGACAGCGAGCCGTCACCGGACGGGTCCGTGCCGTCGTCGGAGTACTTCCAGGCGTCGGCAGTCGTGAGGAACGTCTCGGGCAGCGACTCGGGGCCGAACTCGAGGTAGTCGATGTTGCCGACGTAGTTCGGGTAGCTTCCGCTCTCGCCCGGCTTCGGGTCGACATGCATGACCACAATCACCGTGTGCTCGCCGGAGACCTCCGTCAGCAGGTCCGACGTCGTCTGGCCGTACGAGGCCCAGTCGCTGCCCGTCGGCTCCAGCGCGATGGTCGCGGCCTTGTTCTCGGCGCTCTTCTCGTCGAGGTAGACGTCGATCGACGGGTTCACGCCGCTGCGGCTCTCGTTGACGACGTAGCGCGCCGTGAGCGTGGACAGCGGAGTGCTGCCGAGGTCGACGTCGTCGAACCAGATCTCGGCGCCGTTGTAGGTGTTCTTCACGCGGGATCCGCCCGAGGCACCGGCATCCGGTTCGACGCCGGTGTTCATCACCCGGCCGTCGATCACGTCGCCGTTGTTGTTCCCCGTGTACGTCTCGGCCTCGATGCGGACCGGCGTCACGCCGACCTCCGCGGACGGCGCAGCGGAGGTCTCGTCGGCCGCCGTGGCGGGGAGGGAGGCGGCGAGTGCTCCCGCCACCAGCGAGGCGAGGACGAGGCCCGCGAGCCCACGCCGCCCGCTCCGGTGCTTGCGCGAGTCGCCGACCGGAGTCGGCGACGCTGTGGTCATCAGCAAGGGGTCACACGCCAATCTTGAGTTCCGTGCAGGGGTGAGAGCGCATCCATAGCGCCCGACCCGTCACCTTCCTCGCCCTGTATGACCCGATCGGGGCGATTCGATGAACAACAGGTGCCACACGGGGGAAGGATGACCGACGCGAGCGGGCGCGACGTCGGCGCACCCGGTTCGACACTCAGCCGAGGCGCAGGACGACGCCGGTGGTGCCGTCCTGGATGCTCGCCAACCCCGCTGCGAACGCATCCACGCCACGGGCCTCGGTGATGCTCGACTCGGCGAGCTCTCCGTCAGAGCCGGCTGCGGATCCGCGAGAGGTCGCACCGTCCCAGACCACGGCGGTGACGTTGCCGGTCGGCTCGGCCAGCTGCGCGCCGACGACGAGGAACTGCTGGTCGAGATACTGCGCGCTCTCGAACCCGAACACATCCACGACGCCGTCCCCCAGACCGACGATCAGGTCTGGCCGTGCGTCGAGAGCTCGACCAAGGGCCGCACCGACCGGATCCTCGTCCTTCTCGTCGACGGGAAGCTCCCGCAGGTCCGCGCCGTTCGCGGAGGCCACTTCCCTGGCGGCCGACAGCAAGACCGTGGTGGGCGCCGAGGTGTCGGGAACGATCGCAGCGATCCGGTACCCGTCCAGACCGGAGAGGGATGCGGGCGGCGTCGCCTCGATCGTGCGCCCCGGCTCAGGCGCGATCTCATAGGCGGCATCCGTCGGGGCAGGCACCGCGTCTTCCTCGCTCGCCGAACAGCCCGACAACAGCGCGCCCCAGCCCACGAGCATCGCAACGGCACCTCTGGTTCGCCCACGCATCACCGCGGCAGTGAACCCCAGCGCGATGATGCGCCGGTAGCCACCAGGTGTCCGCCCGGCGAATGCGCATGCTTCCAGGTGCGGCAACCCCACAAAAACGATGTCTCACCACAATTGGTTGACGACCGTGCTCTGATCCTGCAACATCTGTGAGAGCGCTCTCACAGATGTTGCTTGTCAGGAGCGGCGCGATGTGAAGTTTCGCAAGTCCTTCATCACCCTCGACGACGCGGGAACGAGATGAGCCAAGCACCCCATGGTGGGCGGCTCCGAGAGGACAACGATGTTCCATCCTTCTTCCAGCCCAGATTCGACGGCCAATCCCCAACCAGCGGTGCGACCGCACGGCGATCACCGGCTCGGGTCCCGACGCCGACGCCGGGAATGGCGTTCACACATGGCTGTTCTCACGGCAGTCGTGGTCGCACTCTCCACGGCCAGTGCCGCCCCGGCCGTGGCGGCCGAACCGACGCCCGTTGGTGCCGGGAGCTACACGACCGATCAGGTCGGCCCCGCACCCGAGGGGTGCGCCCCGCTCGCCACCGACGCTCGCGCGTTCATCACCGACTCGGCGCCGGAAGGGGCTGTGCCGACGAACGACTGGTGGTCCTCGTTGAGCTTCAAGAAGTTCGACTGCTCGATGAGCGAGCCCTTGCACGCGCACCCCGTGTCGTACAAGCCGTCGCCCGAGGGCCTCGGGCTCTCGTACACCCAGCAGCCCACCCTCTACGGAACGCCCGGTGGGATCGGGGAGTTTCACTACCCGTACAGCGAGGACCTCGTCGTCGGGGTAGCGGGTCTGAACGCATCCGTCGCCGAGGTCGCCGACTGGAGCGACTGGACGGTCACCCCCTCCTGGAGCGACGGAGCACGCTCCATGACGGCGACGATCGGGCACGGGCTTCCCGTCACGTGGTTCGAGATGACCGGCGGCGATGCGCGCCTCACCGGTGCGTCGGACCTTCGTGTGTGGCTCCGCGACGGCGCCCGGATCGGATTCAGCACCGGCGGCGCCGACTACGTCGCGTTCGCGCCGACCGGATCGTCCTGGTCAACCTCTGGCAGCGTGCTGAGCAGCAACCTCTCCGGCAAGGGCTACCTCTCTGTCGCCGTACTTCCGACAACACCGGACGACGACGACGCGGCGCGGACCGCCCAGGCGGACTCGTACACCCCGTACGCCTATGTCGAGGTGACCGGAACCCGCGCCGACTACGAATACGACGAGGCGACGAGCATCGTGCGTACGACCTACTCCTTCGAGACCGAGGCGCACGAGGGCACCAACGCGGGCACGATCGCGGCGCTCTACCCGCATCAGGACGTGTACCTCGAGGGATCTGCCGGCGACGGGCCGGGCGGCGGCGCGGCCTCCGATCGCGACTACGAGTCCGCACGCGGCACGATGAACACGCTCATCGGAGCGACGTCGTTCACGACAGAGACTCCGTTCACCGGTGTCCTGCCGGAGGTCCCCGCGGTCGCGACCGCAGAGGGCGAGGCGAACGCGCGGCTCGACGCCCTGCTCGACGCCGAGGCGGACGACCCGATGAGCATCGACGCCACCGACACCTACTGGACCGGAAAGGCGCTCGGCCGCGCGGTGCGGATCGCGGAGATCGCCGATCAGCTCGACCGCACGAGCGTGCGCGATACGGCGCTCGAACAGATCGAGGCCACGCTCACGGACTGGTTCACCGCGAGCCCCGGCGAGACGGAGCAGCTGTTCGCGTACAACGAGAACTGGGGCACCCTGGTGGGCTTCCCCGCCGGATACGGCTCGGACAAAGAGCTGAACGACCACCACTTCCACTACGGCTACTTCATCGTGGCAGCCGCCACGCTGGCGCGGTTCGATCCGGAATGGGCCACCGACCAGGAGTTCGGCGGCATGGTCGACGAGCTGATCGCGGATGCCAACAACTTCGATCGCACCGACCTGCGCTACCCGTATCTCCGTGACTTCGACATCTACGCAGGCCACGACTGGGCGGCAGGCCACGGCGCGTTCGTCAACGGCAACAACCAGGAGTCGAGCTCGGAGGGCCAGAACTTCGCGAACGGCCTCATCCAGTGGGGTGTCGCCACCGGCGACGACGCCACGCGCGATGCCGGGATCTACCTCTACGCCACGCAGACGGCGGCGATCCAGCAGTACTGGTTCGACGGGTCCGGCGCGATGCCCGATGCTTTCGGCCATTCCACCGTGGGCATGATCTGGGGCAGCGGCGGGGCGTACGCGACCTGGTTCAGCGGTGAGGCCGAGATGATCCAGGGCATCAACACGCTCCCGATCACCGGTGGTCACCTCTACCTGGGCCTCAGACCCGATGACGTCGTCGCCAACTACGACGAGATGGTCGCGGCGAACAACGGCGGTCCGACGGTCTGGCAGGACATCCTGTGGTCGTATCTCGCGCTCGGGAACGGTCAGCGAGCGCTCGCCGCACTCGATGCCGACCGCGAGTACCCGGTGGAGGAGGGAGAGAGCCGCGCGCACACGTATCACTGGATCGCCAACCTTGCCGGGCTGGGCACGGTCGACCCGGCGGTGACGGCCGACTCCCCGGTGGCAGCCGTCTTCACCAAGAACGGGGCGCGCACCTACGTGGCCTCGAACATCACGCAGTCGCCCCTCACGGTCGGGTTCTCGGACGGGACCTCGCTCACGGTGCCGGTGGGGAAGACCGTCACCTCGGGTGCTCACACGTGGAGCGGGGGCGGCGCCGCGAGCGGCACCGACCCGACGGACCCGACCGACCCGACGGACCCGACGGACCCGACGGATCCGACAGATCCGCCTGTCCGTGCCGCGACGACGTTCTACCTGACCGCAGACGGCGCCCTGGCCACCGAGCCCGGCTCTGCTACCACGGCCGTGCTGGGCGCGCGTTCAGGACCGGATGCGGTCGGTGATCCGAGCACCGGGCTCACCGCCACGCTGGAGCACGTCACGGGCGAGTTCGGCGGTCTGCGCACCGCGTTCGATCTCGGCGTGGACGCAGAAGCGAATGTCGGCAACGGCACGCGACTGCGCGTCTCCTACGATCTCAGCGGCGACGGCTCCTTCGACCGGGTGGAGTCGTACAGATACTTCGCCACGGACCCGGTCCCGGGCTTCGAGCGCTACACCTCTGTGAACCAGGCGCTGGAAAGCTCCGAAGGCACCCTCGGCGACCTCAGGGACGGCACGATCCAGGTCGAGATCTGGAACGTGGTCGGCAACGCGCCCTCGCTCGTGAACCTCGAGGACTCCGTGCTGGAGGTGCCGTTCGGGCCGTTGACGGTGAGCTGACGAGCACCAAGGAACACGATGGCCCCGGTCGGTAGCGACCGGGGCCATCGGATGCGACCGAGTCGGGCCCCAGCGCCCTGACACCGTCCGGCCCCGTGCCCTCGCCGTCGAGCTCAGCCCGGGCGTGGCCGGGGAGTTCTCCCCATCCTCCGCGGACACCACCTGTGTGACACTCCTGAGAGCCAGGCCGCGGTCAGCGTCCGGGCCCGGACCGTCGGAGGCAGACGATGAAGAAGTTGCTCAGCAGGCTCGCAGCCGTCGCAGGTGTGGTCGCGCTGGCGACCACCGCGACCGTCGTCGCGCCGCAGGAGAAGGTGCCGACCCTCGCGACGGCGTCCGCCATCACGTGCCAGAGCGGCGGCGACGAGTGGGCATCGCCGACCTACACGAACAACTTCACGGGGCGGATCGACGGCGACCACTACCTGGCGAGCTACGTGCCGCAGTCGGTGACGACGTGGCACGACTGGAACGGCGGCACGGCGGACGTGTTCCTCGTCGCGATGTACCACAAGGACGGCGGGAACAGCCTCGTCTACGCGATGACGCCAGGTGGGAACGTGGTCGGCGGGTTCAAGATCAAGGAGACCCACGCCGGCGGCATCACGATCCGCGGCAAGTACATCTACGTCACGGACGAGGACAACACGAAGGTCCGCCGCTACGCGAAGTCGTCCGTCCGGAGCGCGGTGGCGCAGCGCAGGACCAGCGCCGGTCGCATGCCGTACGTGTCCTACTACGGCACGCTCCAGAATCTGGGCTACGCCGCGAGCTTCATGTACGCGTACGACGGCAAGCTGTACGCCGGGAAGTTCAGCTCGTCCTCCCGCGACTGGATGTACCGGTACGACTTCGGCACGGACGGCCGCCTCTCGCGGGACACCGGCTGGGCGCGGCGTCAGGTGCCGCTCAAGACACAGGGCCTCGTGGTGCTGAACAACCGCTACCTCTTCTCGACGTCGTGGGGCCGGGGCAACCGCTCGAACGTCTACGTGACCGGCCGGGACTACACGACGAACTTCGAGACGCAGGCACGGTCCCGGTGCTTCCAGGCGCCGCCGATGTCCGAGGGCATGGCGGTCTACCAGGGGAAGGTCTACCTGCTGTTCGAGAGCGGAGCCTCGAAGTACGACGGCAGCACGTGGCGCACGAAGAAGGTGCACGTCGCATCCGTCTCGAGGCTGGCCGCGCTGGTGTGAGAGAGCGCACTGCGGTCAGGCCGCGCGGGATACCGGCGTACAGTCGAGGGAGGAACTGACCTCGGTTCCCCAACGGATGGGAATCCAGATCTCCGACGCCAAGCAACCTCCCGCTGCTCTCCCGACCGCTTCCTCCAGCACCTCCTCGTCGAGCGGCGAGCTGCTCACGCTCGGCCTGCTGGCAGGCTCCTCGATGGAGAACGAGCGGCGACTGGCGATACATCCCCATCACCTGGACCGGATCGACCCGGACATGCGTGCGCGGATGATCGTCGAGCGTGGCTACGGCGCTGACTTCCAGCTGGAACCCGGTTATCTCGAGGCGCGCGTGGGCAGGGTCGCGGAACGCGCCGAGGTGCTCGAGTCCGCCGACGTGCTGCTCCTGCCCAAGCCGCAGGCGGCGGACGTCGCATCGATCCCGCCGGGCCGCGTGCTGTGGGGATGGCCGCACTGCGTGCAGGACGCCGAGATGACGCAGACCGCGATCGACAGCCGGCTCACGCTGATCGCCTTCGAGGCGATGAACCACTGGACGCCTCGCGGTGACTTCAGCCTGCACGTGTTCCACAAGAACAACGAGCTGGCCGGCTACTGCTCCGTGCTGCACGCACTGAGCCTGGTCGGTTCGACCGGCGACTACGGGCCACGGCTCAGCGCGGTCGTCATCGGGTTCGGGGCCACGGCACGAGGGGCCGTCACCGCGCTCAAGGCGCACGGGATCCACGACATCCAGGTCCTCACGCAGCGTGGCGTCGCGGCGGTCGGCTCTCCGATCCACACCGCACACATCACCCAGCTCAACACCGGTGACGGCCCGGCCCACCTCAGCGAGGTCCACACCCAGGCCGGTGACGTGCTGCTCCCCGAGTTCCTCGCCTCGCACGACATCGTCGTCAACTGCACGCTCCAGGACGTCGCCGCGCCGCTCACCTACCTGCGGACCGAGGACCTGGAGCAGTTCACCTCGGGCGGGCTGATCGTCGACGTCTCGTGCGACGAAGGCATGGGTTTCGAGTGGGCGAGGCCCACCACGTTCGACGAGCCGATGTTCAAGGTCGGCCGGGGCGTGGACTACTACGCCGTCGACCACACCCCGTCGTACCTGTGGAACTCGGCGACATGGGAGATCAGCGAAGCGCTCCTGCCGTTCCTGCGCACCGTCATGGAAGGCCCGACCGCGTGGGCGGACGACTTCACCGTCTCCCGCGCGATCGAGATCCACGACGGCGTGATCCAGAACCCCAGCATCCTGAGCTTCCAGGGCCGCGAACCGGCCTATCCGCACCCTCAGGGACTGACCGGCGTCGTCGCGTAGGCGTTGAGCTGCCGGTTCCGTTCCTCGATCGCCTCGGTCGTCGGCGGCACCAGCAGCTCCCCGCCCGGTGCGGCGGTCGCCTGGGCGTGCGTGACGTACGGGCGCTGCCGCTCCTCGTACTCGGCGAGGGCGGCGTCAAGGTCGGCGGGGCGGGCGTCGAGGGTCTCCGCGAGGATCGACGCCCCCGTCAGGGCGAGCGACGTGCCACGCCCGGACAGACCGGAGGGCCCCGAGGCGGCGTCACCGAGCAGGACCACCCGGCCCCTGTGCCAGGCATCCATGTGGATCTGCGCCACGGTGTCGAAGTACAGGTCCGGGTCCCGGACCAGAGCGTCGACGAGCTCGGGCACGCGCCACTCGTCGTGGCCGGCGAACGCGTCGGCGAGGATGCGTCGGGCGGAGTCGGGGTCACGGTAGTCATGGTCGAGCGGCTCGGAGCGGAAGGTGGCCACGGCGATCACCTTGTCGTGATACCGAGCCAGCCCGATCAGGTGGCCGGGGTAGTTGTAGAACGAGTTCTCCCGGCTCGTGGACTCCTCCCGACCGGGCATCCGCCCGAACGCCACGTAGTATCCCAGCGGACGCAGGTACTCGCTCTCCGGGCCGAAGATCAGGCGCCGGGTCCCGGAGTGGATGCCGTCCGCTCCCACGACAAGGTCGAACCGGCCCGTGGCCCCGGACGCGAAGGTGGCGTCCACGCCCGTGCCGTCGTCGGCCAGGGCGGTGACGTGCTCGTCGAAGACCAGGCGCACGCCGTCCGGCAGCGCGTCCTGGAGGATGCGGGTCAGGTCCTCGCGGGCGATCTCGATGTCGTCGGCCGAGTCGCCGACCATCTCCTGCGGCACCGTGGCGAGCACGGCTCCGTCGGGCCCGACGAAGTGGACGGTCTCGGTCATCGTGAGGCGGGCGTCCCGCACCGCGTCCAGGATGCCCATCCGGCCCGCGGCGCCGACGGCGTCGCCGCGCAGGTCGATCGGCGCTCCCCCGGTCCGCAGCCGGGCGGCACGCTCCACGATCGTGACGTCGTGGCCCGAGCCCCCGAGGGTGATGCCCGCGGACAGGCCCGCGAGCCCGGCACCGGTGATGAGGATCCGCATGTTGATCTCCTTCAAGATACACGTTGTCTCTTAAGTGCTCTGGTACCGTAGCACGCAGAGGAGACACCTTGACTCTTAATGTGGAACGACGGCGCCGCGGCGCCGAGCTGGAGACCGCGCTGCTCGACGCGGCGTGGGCCGAGCTGGCCGAGCGCGGGTACGACGACCTGACCTACGACGGCGTCGCCCAGCGCGCCCGGACGGGCCGCGCCGTGCTCTACCGCCGCTGGCCCGCCAAGGCGGAGCTCGTGCATGCCGCGGTGCTGCACGTGATGGGTGGCGAGCCGGCCGACCCTCCGGACACCGGCAGCCTCCGCGGCGACGTGATCGCCGCCCTCCAGCAGACCAACAGCACCAGGATCGTCATGGCCGTGCAGCTGCTGACCCGACTGGGCGACTACTACCGCGCGACCGGCGTCTCGCTGGGCGACCTCATCGAGGCGGCCACCGGCGGGAAGAACCCGATCATGCAGGTCATTGCCGAACGAGCCGCCGCACGGGGCGAGCTCGACCCCGAGACGATCACCGAACGGGTACTGCGCGTCCCGGTGGACCTGTTCCGGATGGAGTTCCTCCTCACCTACGCACCGGTACCCGACTCCGTCATCCTGGAAATCGTCGACGACGTCTTTCTGCCCCTGGTCAACGCAGGGCGTGCTCCGACTGGATCACACGGCTCGTCCTGACCCGCCATCGCCTCTCGGTCTCAGCGCAAGTCCTGACGCCCCCGAAAGGCGTGCATCGAACGACGGCTCGGCCCTTCCGGCCGAGTGGGCGGCACCGGCCTTCACCCTGTGATCGTTTCTGTTCTTTTAAGGCCGACTCTTGACCACATGGTGTTCGAATGGAACCCTTACGGCGACGCTGACCTGTGCAAACGATCAGCATCGAAGCCCTCCGTGAGTTCAGAGACGAACACGCGCAATGATGCGCGAGATGGGTTGCACCGTGACGACACTCCGTCCAACCTCCCCACACACCCGACGGCCCTGGGCGCGCCTGACCGCCCTGCTGGCCGTCCTGACCCTCCTGCCGTTCACCGCCGTCGCGGGCAGCGCCCCCGCCGCTGCGGCCACCGACCAGTTCCGCGGCATGAACTGGGCAGTCCCCGGCGACAACTTCTCGACGAGCCCGCTGGTGCTCGACGGGCTCTCGTCGTCGGACAGCTACGACACCGTGCGGGCCAAGGCCAACGCACTGTACGGCGACATGGAGTCGACGCTCGGCGTCAACACCGTCCGCCTGCCCGTCAACACCCACACGGTCGGCACGGCCTGGTGGGGCGCCTACCGCGGCACGATCGACGCAGCCACGGCCCGCGGGTGGAAGGTCATCCTCGCGTACTGGGAGGACGGCGCCGCCTCCGGCGGCAGGATCACGAACACCTCCGCCTGGAACTCCATGTGGAACACGGTCCTGTCCCAGTACGCCTCGAACAGCCTCGTCTACTTCGAGCCGATGAACGAGCCGCACGGCTACTCCTCGACCGCATGGCGGGACACGGCCGCCGCCTGGCTCAGCACGCACAGCAACGCTCCCGACGGTCGGGTCCTGATCGGCGGCACCGGCTACAGCCAGGACCTGCGCGATGTCTGCAACGACTCACGCTTCAACAGCACCCTGCTCTCGTTCCACACGTACACCTTCATGTACAGCGCGATGACCTACGACGCCTGGAGGTCGCACATCACGACCCGCCTGGGCAACTGCGCGTCGCGCGCCGTCGTGACCGAGTTCGGCTCCGCGATGAACAACGGCCTGAACTACAACGACAGCGGCAGTGCCGACAACATGGTCCGGTACCTGCGGGCCGTCGCCCAGGTCATGCGCGACAACTCCATGGGTGGCGTGTACTGGCCGGCCGCCGGCGGCAAGCAGGGCAACATCGGCTACGACTGGTACTCCATCTACGTCAAGAGCGGCAGCGGAACAGCGCTCGACCTGACGATCCGCAACTACTCGGGCGCCAACCAGTACCGGTATGCCATGGGGGACAACGTGAACCCCAGCGGCGGCACCGGCTCCGGGTCCCGTGCGGGCACGATCGCCGCCAAGCACTCCGGCAAGTGCATGGACGTCGTCTCCGCATCGATGTCGAACGCGGCCGAGGTGACCCAGTACACCTGCGGCACCGGGACGAACCAGCGCATCGCGCTGAACGACCTCGGCAACGGCTACTACCACCTCGTCGCGCAGCACTCCGGCAAGTGCATCGAGGTCAACGGCGGGTCCACGGCCGACGGCGCGAACATCACGCAGTACACCTGCAACGCGGGCAGCAACCAGCAGTGGCAGCGCGTCAGCGTGGGCAGCGACCATCAGTTCAAGAACAGGAACTCGGGCAAGTGCATCGACGTCCCGAGCGCATCCACTGCCAACAGCGCCCGCCTGAAGCAGGACACCTGCAACACCAGCAGCACCAACCAGGTCTGGACGATCAGAAGCTCGTGATCGCGGCCTGACACCTACGCGGCGGGCGAGGTCTTAGCCTCGCCCGCCGCCGCCGCCGCCGAGCACCTGGGCATCGCGACCGGATCGCGCCGTTGACAGCCACCCGGCGCTGCCTCCCGCTCCACCCGGCAGTTCGCCCGAACCGGGCATGTGCCATAGGTTCTGACTATGGCTGAGCCGGGCAACGAGGAACGGGCGAAGGAGCCGCGCACCGTCCCCACCATCAGCGACGTCGCGCGGCACGCCGGCGTCAGCCCGATGACCGTCTCGCGCGTGCTCTCGGGCGGCCAGCACGTCAGCGCCACGATGCGCCGCAAGGTGGAGACCTCCGTGCGCGCCCTGGGCTACCGCCGCAACGAGAACGCCCGGAGCCTGCGGCCCGGCCACCGCAGCGGGCTGGTCGGCGTGGTCGTGACCAACCTCGCGAACCCGTACTACGCCGAGGTGCTCGAGGGGATCGGCGAGATCCTGAGCGAGGCGAACCGGCGCGTCGTCTTCGGCACCTCGCACGAGGACCCCGAGGAGGAGGCGCGGCTCATCGCGGACTTCGTCGGCCGGCAGACGGAAGGGCTCATCGTGGTGCCCGCCGGCGGCCCGTCCGAACACCTGCGGCCCGAGCAGCGGCACGGTGTGCCCCTGGTCTTCGCCTCACGCCGGCAGGACGGCGTGGACGTCGACGCCGTCATCGTGGACGACGTGCGCGGCGCGGAGCGGGTCACCGCCCTGCTGCTGGAGGAAGGACACCGGCGCATCGCGTTCGTCGGCAACGCGGTCTCCGTCTTCACCGGGCAGCGACGGTACGAGGGGTTCGAGCGGGCGCACGCCGCGGCGGGTGTCCCTGTGCTGCCCGAGCTGGTCCGGCGCGGCCAGCAGGACATCCACTCCGCCGAGACCGCCGCCCGCGAGCTGCTCGCCCTCGACGAGCCGCCCACGGCGATCTTCGGCGCCAACAACCGGAACATGGTCGGTGCCATCAAGGCTCTGCACGCCGCCTCCGCCGCGCGCGGGACCGACCTGTTCGCCCGGGTGCGGCTCGCGAGCTTCGACACCTTCGACCTGGAGGAGCTCGTGCCGGGCGACCTCTCCGTGGTCACGCACGACGCGCGCGAGCTGGGCCGCACGGCAGCGGAGCTGCTGCTCGTGCGGCTGCAGGGCAAGCGCCCCGACCGGCCGACCCGGACGATCGAGCTGCCGACGTCGATCCGTACCCGCCGTCGGTCGGAGGAGCGCCTGCCCGGCACCGAGCCCGCTCAGGAACCGGCTCAGGCGGCGTCGCCGTAGTCCTGCTTGCGCCAGGCGAGCAGCGCGAACACCTGGATCGCGCCGGACTGGTGCAGGGTCTGGGGCTGTGCGTCCGGGTCGGGCGCTCCCCCGCCGCCGGACTGGAACCGGAACAGGCCCGAGGCCTCGTCCCGGTTCTGCGCCCAGATGCGTTCGGCGTACCGGCTCATGCCGTCGACGACGCCGGAACCGCGAGCGCCGGCGATCGACTCGAACAGCAGCAGGTTCGCGAAGAGGATGGCGTTGAACACCACGGGCTGGTCGTAGAGCCGGTCGCCGTGCAGCCAGTGGTCGACGGCGCCGGCCGCGTCCGTCGTCGCCTGGTCGAGGTAGTGCTGCTCGCCCGTGGCGCGGTGGAGCAGGGCTGCCGCGCCGACCATCGATCCGGAGTTGTAGGTCCAGAGCGTCTCCTCGACGGTGCCGTCCAGCAGGATGCCGTTGGCGTAGAGGCCGTCCGCGCGGCTGAGGGCGACGCGGACCCACTCGTAGGTGCGCCGGGCCCAGTCGAGGTACTGGGTCTCGCCGGTCTCCTCGTAGAGGTGGACGGCCAGCTCGGAGGCGAGGCTGGTCACGTTGGCCGCGCCCCGGTAGGGGTTCCAGTCGGCCTCGACCCAGTGCATGCCGCCCGGGTGCTCGACGTCGGGGTCGGTGTCCCAGGCGCGGGGCAGGAAGTCGAAGACCCGTCGGGCCCGGCGCAGCAGCTCGGGTTCGCCGGTCATGCGGTAGCGGCGCACGAGCTCGAGGCCGATCACGGCGTTGTCGTCGAAGAACGGGTCCCCACCGCCGCCGAGCGGGGCGGGCGGGTAGGACGCGTACGCGCCCCGGTCCGCTTCCCAGTACCGCTCGAGGCCGGCGAAACGGTCGGCGACGTCGGCGGCGAAGCGGCGCCCGGACCCGGGGAGCCGGTCGACGTTCACGGTGGCCGCCGTGGCCTCGCGCAGCGGCCAGACGAAGCAGTACTGGTTCTCCCCCGGCTCGGGGTCCAGGCCTTCGTTGTACAGGCCGGTGTCCGGGGGTACAGGTGCCGCTGGAGGGCCGCGTAGCCGTCGAGCGCACGACGGCGCCAGTGGTCGGCGGCCGGGTTCGCCGTCGCCGGCGTGGCCAGCAGCGGGGCTGCGAGCACGGCCAGCCCGGCACCGCCGAGCCCGGCGGTGAACGCGCGGCGGGACAGGGGCAGGGTCGCGGGTACGGGCAGGGGGAAGGGCAGTCGGGGTTCAGGCACAGCGCACTCCTTCGTGGGTTGTGGACCGGTGGTCGCGGGCTCGTAGCCCGGTCAGCGGGTGGTCAGGAGCACGGCCGTCGTGCCCTGCGGTGCGATCGGTACGGCGATGCCGTCGGCGGTCACCGCGAGCGGGTCGACCGGGTCGCCCAGGTAGGTGGCCGTCGCGGCCCGGGTGACGTCGAAGCCGGGGCGCAGCCGGACCACCACGGACTCCTCGGCGTAGGACTGGAGCCGGACGAGGTTCTCGCCGTCGGTGCCGGTGGCGGTCACGGCGACGAGCCGCACCCGGTCGTCGTCGAGCTGCAGCAGGGACCGGTCGGCGTGCTCGACCGCGGTCGCCGCGGCGGGCGTGCCTGCTCGTGCTGTGGCGAGCACGCCGAGCACGGGGCGGGTCAGCTCGGCGGCGGTCCGTGTCGCCAGGGCGGCGGGGCTGATGTTCTCCCCCGCGCGGCGCAGCCCGACGGCGTAGCGGAACGAGGTCTCGAAGCCCTGCTCGGCCGGGAAGTTGGTGTCCCAGACGTTGTTGTGCACCCAGGAGTAGACGGTGGCGGGCTGGCGCGGCGTCATGCTCTCGGGGAACGGGGCGTAGGGCAGGGAGATGACCTCCGGGTGCACGAGCGGGGCGTCGGCGGTCACCCAGGCGATCGCGAGCTCGTCGTCGTCGAACGACACCCAGTCGCGCACGGCGCGCATGTGCTGGGGCGCGCCCGGTACCTGCGGCAGGCCGGGGCCGGTGAGGCCGCCGGTGATCTCGTAGCGCACGCGTGGCTCGGGGACGGCGAAGGGGAAGGCCAGGAAGGCGCTCTCCTTGGTCATGGTGGCGGGCTTGGCCAGCCGGTTCTCCACCTCCAGGCGCGCGGCGTCGCGGGGCAGCACGAGCGTGACCAGCACGTGGTGCACGCCGTCGGCCGCGAACCGGTAGGTCAGGCGTTCCTCGACCGGGGTGCTGACGCGCTCGACGAGGTGGCTCGGCCCGGCCGTGGTGCGGGAGCCGAGCAGCTCGAGCTCGGCGGAGACGGAGGTCTTGTTGGACTGGTGGTTGTACCCGCCCGCCGTGGTGTACGTGTCGTAGACGTAGCCGTTCATGCCGACGACGGCGTCCTGGTCGACGATCTCCCGGCCCGTGGCCTTGTCGAGGATCGACGCCACGCAGCTGCGCTCCAGGTCGACCCGGACGCGCAGGTGCTCGTTCTCGAGGACCAGCGGGTCCGCCGCGGCGGGTGCGGACGGCGCGGGTGACTCGGTCTGCCCCGTCCGGTGGACGGTCAGCCGCACCGAGCCGAGCGCCGGCACGTCGGGCACGTGCACGCGCACGAAGCGGCCCGCGGCACGGTTCTCGGGGTTGGTCTGCGGCACGGTCTCGCTCGGCAGGGTCGCGCCCGTGCGGCTGTCGCGGACCAGCACGGGTTCGTCGAGCGGTACCCGGCTCTCCCGCACGAAGAGGGAGACGGTGGTGGTGCGGGCGAAGCCGGCGGTGTTGACGGCGTGGTACGTGCTGTCGGCGTCGGGCTCCTCCCGCAGCAGCGCGCCGAGGCGGGCGGAGGCGTGGTCGAGGAACAGGTCGGCGTCGTCGCGGGCCGCGAGCGCCCGGCCGTACTTCCAGTGCCACTGCTCGCTGCCGGACAGCCGCCCGGAGTCGGCGTGCGTCCACGGGTCCGAGGCGCCCCAGGTGTGCTCGTTGAACAGGGAGATCGAGGAGTAGACGGCGGCGGAGCGCTCGGTCTCCGCGGGCACGCCCTCGCCGCCGAGCAGCCGCTCGATGCCGCTGACCGTCTGGGCGTCGGCGAGCGTGGCCTGCGCCTGCCGCGTCATGGCCTGCGGGCGGGCGGCGCTGCCCACGCCCTCGACCCACCAGTCGCCCCAGTCGCCGGTCAGCGTGGGCACGTCGTCGCCGACCCGCTCCTCGACGGCGCGGAAGAAGTCGGCGTTGGTCGACGTGCGCAGCTGCGGGTAGGCCCACGTCTCGTTCCACCGCTGGACGATGTCGGCATGGATGATGCTGGCGGGCGCGTTGTCGCTGTGCCGCCCGAGCACCCGCAGGTGCAGCACGTCCCAGGGGTACGGCTCGCGGTCGGTCACGGCGGGACCGTGCCAGCCGAAGGCGCCGGGCGCGTACGGGTACGGGTTGGTGGCGAGCGCGGTCAGGTAGGCCGGCAGCAGCTCGTCCACCAGGTCGTACGACGTCGTGAACCCGAGGTTGGCGCCCTCCATGTACGCGAGCCCGTGCGGGCTGTCGGTCATCCACACCAGCACGCTGCGCCCGGACGGCGCGCTCCACCGGAACAGCCGCGGCAGGTGCTGGCCGCCGTTGAGGTGCGGCACGGAGCGGCCCGCCCAGTTGTGCGCCACGGACAGGTACCGCACGCCCTGCTGCGCGAGCGCGTCGGGCAGGCCGACGGGCTGGCCGGGCACGTCGGTCTGCATGGCCACCGGCATGTCGATGCCGTAGCGCTCGCGCACGTCGCGCGACAGGCGCAGCAGCTCGTGCAGCTCGTCGGTGGAGCACGTGTCCAGGTGCAGGTTGTACGGCAGCGCGGTGAGCTCGAGCTGCCCGTCGCGCACCCGGTCCAGGAACTCCTCCACGTGCGCCGCCGGGCGCGACCTGACCCACTGCTCGAACGGCCACAGCGCCTCGAGCGACCAGCGGAACCGGCCCTCCTCGGGCCGGTCCTGCGTGGCGCGGGCCAGGTCCAGGCAGGAGTCGAGGAACGCGAGCTGGTTGCGCAGCACCGTGCCCTGCGGGTCGGTGTACCCGATGTCGAAGTGGGAGTGCTGCACCAGGTGGATCGACCACTCCCGCACCGGCTCCTGCTCGAACGTGACCGCGTCCGGACCCAGGTCGGGCAGCTCCAGGGTCACGTCGGTCGCCTCGCTCACCGCGGGCAGCAGCACGCGCACCGAGCCCGCCGGCCCGGGCAGCGTCCCGGGCTCCACGGCCGTGCCCGACGGCGTCCGCAGCACCACCCGGCCGGGGCTCGCGCCGTCGGCCTCGAGGCGGACGCTCTGCAGCATGCCGGACCCGGTGTCCCGGCGCAGCAGCGGCTCCGGGATCACCCGGACCCGCCGTCCGCCGATCACGGCCTGGGCCGCGACCGCGCGGCCGACCATCTCGGAACGGGCTCTGTCGAGCGACCAGGGGTGGTCCTTGACCAGTGCACGGCTCATCGGGAAGACACCAATCTCACGTCGGGTGATCACATCGGGTAGGGCAGGTGGGAACGGCCGGGTTCGGAGGGCTACGGCGTGAGCCGCAGCGCGTTGACGAAGAACCGCTGGAACGAGAGGAACAGCACCACCGTGGGGATCGAGGCCACCAGCCCCGCCGCGAGGATGACCGGCGGGCCCAGACCGGAGTACTGGCCGTTGAGCTCCGCGAGCGCCGCCATGAGCGGGCGCACGTTGGGGCTGGTGGACAGGGTGATGCCGAACAGCAGGTCGTTCCACGTGGCGAGGAACTGGAAGAGGAACGCCGCGACCATCGCGCCGCGCGCCAGCGGCAGGTGGATGCGCAGGAACATCGTGAACCAGCCGGCGCCATCGAGCTGCGCGGCCTCGCGCATCTCCTTCGGCGCCGTGGTCAGGTAGTTGCGCACCACGAAGAACGCGAACGGCACCGCGAGGGCCGAGTAGA
This sequence comes from Promicromonospora iranensis, assembly GCF_028994805.1. Classification (GTDB taxonomy): domain Bacteria; phylum Actinomycetota; class Actinomycetes; order Actinomycetales; family Cellulomonadaceae; genus Promicromonospora; species Promicromonospora iranensis. The sequence goes on from NZ_JAJQQP010000010.1 coordinate 38,659, forward strand.
TCAGGACCATGCCGTACTGCGTGTCGTACAGGGAGGTGGCGGCGTAGGCGTTGAACAGCGGCGACAGGAAGACCTGCAGCGGCAGGAGGGTGCCGGCGTAGATCAGCCAGAACCAGAGCACCGGGCGGCGCACGGGCATGATCACCACCGCGAAGGAGGCCAGGGCGGCCACCACCACCGCGATGAGCGCGGAGCCGGCGGAGTACAGGAAGGTGTTCCACATCGCCTGGCCGATGTCGGCGGTGGCGAAGGCCGTGGAGATGTTCTCCGCCAGGGCGAACGAGGTGAACCACCAGCGGGGTCCCACGTACTCGTCGGCCGCCGTGAAGGCGTTCACCACCACGAGGTAGGTGGGCAGCAGCCACAGCAGCGCCACGGCCACCAGGAGCGCGTTGCGCAGTCGTCGTGCCATCGCTAGGCCTTCTCTCAGTCGTCGGGGCGCGGTCAGTCGTCGGATCGCAGCTGGCGCCGCAGGTAGATCCAGGAGGCGGCGAGCACGATCACGGTGAGCACGACGGCGACGGCGGCGCCGTACCCGTAGCGGCTCAGGGTGAAGGTCTGCCGGTACATCGTCAGGGCGAGCGTCTCGGAGGCCGTGCCCGGTCCGCCGCGGGTGAGCAGCCAGACGATGTCGAACGTCTTGAGGCTGCCGACCAGCGAGATGCCGATCACGACGATGCTGATGGGCTTCAGCTGGGGCAGGATCACCTCGCGCAGCAGCCGGAACCCGCCGGCGCCGTCGAGCCGCCCCGCCTCGATGGTCTCGGTGGGGATGGCCTGCAGGCCGACCAGGAACAGGATCATGTTCGCGCCGGTGGCCTGCCACGTCGTGGCCAGGATCATCGCGAAGGTGTTGGTCGGCCACTCGAGCAGCCACGGCTGCTCCAGCGCCGACAGCCCCAGCAGCCCGAGGATCGCGTTGACCCCGCCGTCGGTCTGGAGCATGAAGTTCCACAGGATCGCGGTGACCGACCCGGACAGCGCGTACGGCAGCACGACGGCGAACCGGGTGAACCTGCCCCAGCCGGAGCTGTTGGTGGCGACCGCGATGAGCAGCCCGAGCAGCACCGGCAGCAGCAGCGTGCCCACCGTCCAGATGCCGGTGTTCAGCAGGGACCGCAGGAACGACTCGTCGGTGACCAGCGTCGCGTAGTTGTCGAGGCCGACCCAGCTGCGTGACAGGCCGTCGTCGCTGAAGAAGCTGCGGTAGACGGTGAAGAGGAACGGCAGCACGAGCAGGGCGCCGACCAGCGCCACGGCAGGTGCGATGAAGACGGCGGCCCAGCTGCGGGCGGCCCACGGGGTGGCACGGTTGTTCACAGCGACCACATCTCCCACTCGATGTCGGCCCGTTCCTGCATGCGCTGCAGCGTGCTGCGGGCGCTCGCCGCGGTGGGGTTCGCCATGAACGCGCTGAGCTCCTGGACGTTGCCCTCGATGAGGGCGGGCGGGGAGGCCTCCCAGTAGCGGGTGGCCAGGACGGGACGGGCCTGCTCCACCTGGCGGGCCAGGTCGCGCACCGGCTGGACGGGCGGCAGCGCGGCGGTGTTGGCCGAGAGGTCGTTCAGGAAGTCGACCCAGACCTGCTGGGCGTCCGTGCTGAGCCAGTCGGCGGCCACGGTCAGCGCCGCGGAGCGCTTGTGCCCGTTCTCGGACACGGCGAGGGCCCCGCTCTCGGTGACGACGGCCGCCGGCGCGTCCGGGTTCACCGAGGGCAGCAGGAACAGCCCGAACGTCTCCTCGTCGAGCCCGGCCTGCACGTAGCTGGCGGCCTGCCAGGTGCCGTAGAGGTTCATGCCGACGGTGCCCTCCGTGAACCGGCCCGGTGCCTCCTGGACCGCGAAGTCCGGCGGGGAGAACAGGCCGCGGTCGTACATGTCGACCCAGAGCGCCATGGCCTCCTGGGCGGTGTCGTCGGTGTAAGAGGCCTCGCCCTCGGTCAGCGCCCGGTAGAAGTCGGGGTCCAGGCCGTTGACGAGCTGCTGGAACCAGATGAGCGACTCCCACGTGGTGGCGCCACCGCTCCCGATGGGCACCACGCCGCCGTCGCGCAGGGCCTCCGCCGTGGTGATGAACTCGTCCCAGGTGCTGGGCACCGACAGGCCGAGACGCTCGAAGGCCGGCTTGCTGTAGAAGATCGCGTAGTAGGACTGGTACAGCGGGATGGCGTACGGACGGCCGTCGTGGCTGAAGCTCTCGCGCGCCGCCGGGGAGACCCAGCCACGACGCTCGGCGTCGTCCCAGACCGTCGACAGGTCGGCGAAGATGCCGGACCGGGCGATGTCGCGCAGGCGGTAGCCGTTCCACCACTTCACCAGGTCCGTGGTCGAGTCGGTACGGGCGGACATGCGCACAAGCTGTTGGTACCCGCTCACGTCGGGCACCGCCCGCACGGAGACGCCGTGGCCCGTGCGCTCGCGGAGCACCTTGCCGATGCTCTCGAACCCGGACGCCCAGGTGGGGTTGTCGTTGGTGAGCGTCACGTCCGCCCCGGACGCCGCCCGGGTCAGGGTGCCGCGCGCACACGACGACAGCACGGCGGCGGCTCCGAGACCCGCGCCGAGGCGCAGGACGGTCCGCCTGTCGACCATCGCTCGGGGCAGCGTCTTCGCTGACATTCGGACCTCCTGGTCTCGTCGCTGGCTCCGGCGCCAGCGAGCATGATGGTGGAGATGGTATCGATACCAAGACGTGTGAGGCAAGGCCGGTGGTCGGATTCCCTGCTCATCGGCGGACGATTCCGGCGTCTTCGCAGGCCAGCGCCGTCTGCTAGGCGCGATTCGACGCCCTGACGTGGTATCGCTACCGCATCGAGCGGCTCGAAGAGCCCTTCTGAGCGGCCTGCGATGCGACCACGGCACCCAGCAGGCTCGCTCGTTCCCGGGGCAGCGCGCCCGCGCGCACCACGGGCGGGCGGGCCATCGCCGTCGCGAGCCCCGCGACCAGCGGCGGGAAGAGCAGGTCCGACGACGCCGCCATCGAACCGCCCACGACCAGCCGCTCCGGCGCGAAGACCTCCAGCCACGGGGCCAGCGCACCCGCCAGGGAGCTCATGGCGCTCTCGAGCGTCCGGACGGCCACGCCGTCCCCGCCCCGCGCGCGGTGGGCGATGTCGACCACGTCGACGTCCCGGCCCGTTAGGGCCCGGTAGCCGAGCCGCAGGGCGCGCCGCGAGACGACGTCCTCGAGCGGCCGCCCGCCCACCCGCACCACATGGATGTTGCCGTCCGCCGGGACCAGCGGCCCGGTCGTGACGCAGCGGCCCTGGTCCACGAACGCCGACCCCACCCCGGTCCCGAGCGTGACGGCCACGACCCGGGCGACGCCCGCCCCTGCCCCGGCTGCCCATTCGCCCAGGCCGAAGGCCTCCGCGTCGTTGACGAAGCGCACCGCGGCGGGCTCCAGCCCCAGGCGCGCGGCAAGCTCGCCCCGCAGGTCGACGCCCCGCAGCGCGGCGAACTTGTCGACGCCGCGGAAGTCGCCGATGCCCCGCCCGTAGTCGAACGGCCCCGGGATCGCGACCGCGACCGGCCCGCCGGCGACCGCCCCTGCTGCGCGAGACCGGCGCACGCAGTCCGCCACGGCGTCGAGCACCTGGTCCGCAGGCGCGGCCGAGTCGAGCGGGAGGCGGACCTCGTCCCGCACCGCCCAGCCGCGCTCCACGGTGGCGGCCGTGACGTGGGTGCCGCCCACGTCCACGGCCGTGGCGATCGGGCCCCCGCCGTCTCCTTGCCGGTCGTGGGACCGGGTGGCCACCGGCCGGTTCGGCGCCGGCGGCGCGGGCTCACGAGACGTCATCAGCTCCCTTCCCGGGCGGCCGCCTCCGTGCGTCCGCCCCGTGCCTGGACGGCACGAACCGATGATGACATAGTCTTGGTATCGTTACCAAGGCGTGCCGCCGACGTCGGTCCGCACCGCCCTGGCTCGTCCGACCCGTAGAGAGGGCCACATGCGCATTCCCCCATCGGCCGCACCGCACCGCTACGACAAGGCGCCCGTGGTCCGGGTGCCCGGAACGCACCCGGCCTGGCGCGGCGACGGGGTCTGGGCCGCGCTCGCCGAGCACGCGGACGGCGGGACGATCGTCATCGACACCTACCCCGCGAGCGACGTCGACGCGTACGTCAAGGAGATCGAGCGGGCCCTGCCCGCCGCGACGGTGATCGACGTCGAACGTGCCGCCGCGCACAGCCCCGAGCGGATCGAGGCGTTGATCGGCGACAACCTGACCGACGACCGCGTGTTCGGCATCATGTCGCACCGCACCCTCGACGAGCTCTACGACCCGGAGCGGCTGGCCGACGTCGCCCGCCAGGTCGCCGGGGCCGACGGGCAGGTGGTCCTCGTCGGCTGGGGCGCCACGCTCGTGCCCGTGCCGGCGGCCACGCTCGTGCTCGCCGACCTCGCCCGCTGGGAGATCCAGCAGCGGTACCGGGCCGGCCTGGCGAACTGGCGCGCCTCGAACGGGTCGGACGACCCGCTGCGCAAGTTCAAGCGCGGCTACTTCGTCGAGTGGCGGATCGCCGACCAGCACAAACGAGAGCTCTTCGACCGCATCGACTTCCTGCTGGACGCCAACGGCTCCGTCGCCGACGCCAAGCTCGTCCCCGGTGACGCCTTCCGCGCAGGGCTGGCCACCGCGACCAAGGGCCCGTTCCGGGTGGTGCCGTTCTTCGACCCCGGCGTCTGGGGAGGCCAGTGGATGAAGGAGGTCTGCGGTCTGGACCACGCTAAGGAGAACTACGCCTGGTGCTTCGACTGCGTGCCGGAGGAGAACAGCCTGCTGCTGGCGGTGGGCGACGAGGTGGTCGAGATCCCCGCCATGGACGCCGTGCTGGCCCGGCCCGTCGAGCTGCTGGGCGAGCGGACCTTCGCGCGGTTCGGCGCGGAGTTCCCGATCCGGTTCGACTTCCTGGACACCATGGAGGGCGGCAACCTCTCCCTGCAGGTGCACCCCCTGACCGACTACATCCAGCGCACCTTCGGCATGCACTACACGCAGGACGAGAGCTATTACCTGCTCGACGCCACGGACGACGCCGTCGTCTACCTGGGGACGAAGACGGGGGCCGACCGCGAGGAGATGGCCGCCGACCTGCGGCGCGCGGAGCGGGGCGAGGCGCCCTTCCCGGTCGAGCAGTACATCAACGCGTTCCCCGCCAAGAAGCACGACCACTTCCTGATCCCCGCCGGGACCGTCCACTGCTCGGGCGCCGACTCGATGGTGCTGGAGATCTCCGCCACCCCGTACATCTTCACGTTCAAGATGTGGGACTGGGGCCGCGTCGGACTCGACGGGGTGCCCCGGCCCATCCACCTGGACCACGCCCTGGCCAACGTCCAGTGGGACCGGGACACCGAGTGGACCACCGAGCACCTCGTGGACCGCGTGGAGACGGTCGCGGAGGGTGACGGGTGGCGCGAGGAGCGCACCGGCCTGCACGAGCTCGAGTTCATCGAGGTACGCCGGCACTGGTTCACCGGCCCGGTGGACCACGACACCGGCGGCACGGTCAACGTGCTCAACCTGGTCGAGGGGTCCGAGGCCGTCGTCGAGAGCCCGGACGACGCATTCGAGCCGTTCGTGGTGCACTATGCCGAGACCTTCATCGTGCCCGCGGCCGCGGGCCGGTACCGCGTGCGGCCCCTCGGCGACGAGCCCCGCCACGCCACGGTCAAGGCCTCCGTCCGCGGCACGGAGACGAGGTAGAGGTGCTGCTGCGCGTCACGAACACACCGCGCGACTACCCGTGGGGCTCGCGGACGGCGATCGCGCGCCTCACGAGGCGTCCGCCCAGCGGGCGGCCCGAGGCTGAGCTCTGGCTCGGGGCGCACCCGCTGTGCCCGAGCCGGATCGTCGACCCGGCGCAGGTCGACCCGGTGCAGGCCGACCCGGTGCAGGCCGACCCGGTGCAGGCGGGCGGCCACGCGACCCTCGACGCGTGGATCGCCGCCGATCCGGACCGCGCGCTGGGCCCGGGACGCACCTCGGACGAGCTGCCGTTCCTCCTGAAGGTCGTGGCCGCCGAGGCGCCGCTGTCGATCCAGGTGCATCCGGACGCCACCCGGGCACGCCAGGGGTACGACGACGAGAACCGCCGCGGGGTGCCGCTGACGGGCCCGGACCGCGTGTACCGGGACCCGCGACACAAGCCCGAGCTGGCCCTGGCGTTCGACGGGCCGTTCGAGGCGCTCGTCGGGTTCCGGCCGCTCGGGGCCACCCGGCGGCTCGTGGCGGAGCTGGCCGAGACGGCGCACGACGGGCGGCTGGCGGGCGAGGACCGGCTCGCCGACCTCGGGCGCACGCTGGACCGGTCCGCAGGCCCCGACGTCGACCCGGAGCCGGTGCTGCGGCGCCTGGTCGGTGCGTTCCTCGCGGGCGACGAGGCCGCGCGCACCCTGGTGCCGGTCGTGGCGGAATCCGCCCGCAAGGCGCCTCGCGGGCACGGCCTCGACCGCGAGCTCGACACCCTCGCGGACCTCGCGGCCGGGCGGCCGGACGACGCCGGGGTCCTCGTGGCGCTGCTCCTGAACCACGTGACGCTCCGGCCCGGCGAGGCCGTCTACCTGCCGCCGGGCACCGTGCACGCCTACCTGCGCGGTGTCGCGATCGAGGTCATGGCGGCGTCGGACAACGTGGTGCGCGCCGGGCTCACCGACAAGCACGTCGACGTGCACGAGCTGCAACGCCTGGCGACCTTCCGGGTCACCGACGACCCGCGCCTCGCCCCGGCGCGCGTCGCCTCCGGGACGGAGCTCTTCGATGCGGGGCTGCCGGACTTCGCGCTGGCCGTCGTGACGGCGTCCGACACCGGGGCCCGCGTCGACCTGTCCGGGCCAGCGATCGCGCTGGCGCTGGACGGTGAGGTCCACGTGACCGGGCAGGACGGCGACGCGGTGCTGCGTGCGGGCGAGTCGGTGTTCGTCACGCCCGACGAGCGGACCCTCGCGGTCGCGGGCCGGGGGCGGCTGGCCGTGGCCGGCGCCGGCCTGCGGGTGGGTGCGGAGCGAGGCCCTGCATGACGTTGCCGGCTGACAGCCACGTGCACAGCGAGTGGTCGTGGGACACCGGCGGCCCGCGGTCGCACGCCGTCGGACGCATGCAGGCGACCTGCGCCCACGCCGTCAAGATCGGGCTGCCGGCGATCTACTTCACCGAACACCTTGATATCCCCGACACGTGGCGCGCCGAGCCCGAGGACCTGATGCCGCACCAGCAGGACTTCATCAACAGCTCCGGCCGCGTCGACTTCGCCCCGTTCGACGCGGAAGGCTATCTCGAAGCCGTCGATCGCATGCGTCATGCCTTCCCCGGTCTCCGGATCCACACCGGTGTGGAGTTCGGGCAACCGCACCTGTTCGGCGCTCAGGCAGAGCAGATCGTCGATCTAGGCCTGATCGACAGGGTGCTCGGCTCGCTGCACACCATCGACCTCGGTGAGGGCGCCGCAGAACCGAACATGCTCTTCCGTGAGCACGATCCGGCGGTCGTGATGCATGGCTATCTCGACGAGGTTCCCGTCATGGTGCGGGGATCGGACGTGTTCGAGGTCTTCACGCACATCGACTACGCGGTACGCCAATGGCCCACGGCGACTGTCGGGCCGTTCGACCCGCGCCCGTTCGAGGAAGCATTCAGGGCAGCGATGCGGTCGATCGCCGAGGGCGGACGAGCCCTCGAGATGAACACGCGCCGCCTCTGGCCGTGGATCCCGCAGTGGTGGGCCGAAGAAGGCGGCAAGGCAGTCAGCATCGGCAGCGACGCCCACACGCCCGACGCGATCGCGGCGAACTTCCCCGAAGCCACCGCCATGCTCGAGCACTTCGGGTTCAGGCCGGGACGTGCGGCGGAAGATCTGTGGACCAGGTCGCGCGCACTCTGAGGGCCTGGCTTGGGCCCCTCCCTCATGAGCGACGGCGCCTCTTCAGGTACGCCGCGAGCTCGTCGTACGCACCGGTCTCGTTGCCGTACTGCGCGTAGTTCTTGGCGGTCTCCATCCACTCTCCGATGCTCGGCCGCACGGACTTCGCCGACTCCAGGAGCTGCCGCTGCGTGATCGGCACCACCCGGCCGGACGCCATCGACTCCTCCATCGCCGTCTCCGTCGCCTGCTCGCACACCAGCGCGAGGTCGGCACCCGACATGCCGTCCGTCGCCCGCGCGATCTTCGCGAGATCGAGCCGCTCGGCAGGACGGCCGCGCAGGTGCAGTCGCAGGATCGCCTCGCGGCCCTCGACGTCCGGCGGGAGCACCAGCACGGTCCGGTCGAACCGCCCCGGCCGGAGCAGCGCCGAGTCGATGTCCCACGGGTGGTTGCTCGCACCGAGCACGAAGAGCCCGTCGTTCTCCGTGCTCGCGCCATCCAGCTCGGAGAGCATCTGGTTCACGACCCCGCGCATGGCCGAGCCGCCGCCGCGGAGGTTCGACCGCTTCTGGCCGAGGGCGTCCATCTCGTCGAAGAACAGGACGCACGGCCGGTTCTGACGGGCCGTGTCGAAGATGTCGCGCAGGTTGCGTTCGCTGCTGCCGATCCACATGTCGAGGACGTCGCTCAGGCCGATCTCGTAGAAGCTCGCACCGAGCTCCCCCGCGAGCGCCCGGGCGATGAACGTCTTGCCGCAGCCGGGCGGTCCCCACAGCAGGAGCCCGCCGCGCAGCGACTTGCCGAACTCCTTGCTCAGCTCCGGGTTGCGCAGCGGCGTGAGGAACGACTGGTCGAGGCGCTTCTTCACGCTGGCGAGGCCACCGACGTCCGCCAGCGTGACGCCGGCCTGTCCGAGCCTGCCGAGGGCGGGCTCGGCGACGGGCTCGCTGCCTGACCACTGTTCGAGGATCTCGTCAGCGGTGTCCGGGATGGCAGCCGCAGCCGCGTGCGGTGCGTCCGCGAGCGCGGCCGGGGATGACGCTGCCTCGGCGTCGGCCGGGGTGGCCGGCGGGTCCACCGGAGCGAGCGCGTCGGCGAGGCGGCCGTAGGACGCCGCCTTCGTCTCGTCGCCGAGCGCCCGTGCGGCGTCGGCCGCGGTGCGGAGCGCCTCGACATGGTCTGGCACAGCCGCGAGCACCGTGGTGGCGTGCGTGAGTGCCTCGTCCGGCCGGCCGGCCTCCGCGAACAGTCTCGCGACGTGTGCCCGCACCGCGTGATTGGCGGGATCAGCGGTCAGCGCGACGAGCAGTGCGTCGATCACCGGATGCGTCATTCGCCGAACGGTACCGGATCAGTTTCGACCACTTTGACCGGTCTAGCCGCGACCTCTACGGTGTGCGTGATTCGTGCTCGAACCCGAGCCACGACCGGGGTTCTGGGGTGGGAATGAACGAGACTGCAGTTGCCGCAGAGCGACGGGGCCTGGCACTGCTCGAGCTTGGCCGTGGCCGGGAGGCGGAACAGCAGTTCCGCGCCGCGCTGGCCGCGACCCCGGACGACCCCGACCTCCTGGCCCACCTGGCACACGCGCTCCTCCAGCAGGACCGGCACCAGGAGGCGCACGACGTCAGTCGCGCGGCCGTGGGCGCGGCACCTGAGCACGTGATGGCCTACTCGATCCTCTCGGCGTCCCTCGCTGGGCTGGATCGCCTGGCCGAGGCACGCGACGCCATCCGGCGGGCCCTCGCGCTGGCCCCGCACTTCGCCGGGCTGCACGTCCAGGAGGCCCGCGTGCTGCTGGCCCAGGAGCTGCCCGCCGAGGCACTGGTGAGCATCGCACGGGCACGCTCGCTCCACCCCGAGGACTCCGACGCGGCGGCGGTACAGGCCGCCGCGCTGTACGACACGAAGCGGTTCGGGGAGGCGGACGCCGCAGTGTGCGAGGCCCTGCGCCTGGACCCGGAGAACGTCGTCGCGCACCGCGTCCAGGGCCTGCTGGCGCTGCGCCGTGGCGGCGGTTCTCCCGCCGTCCAGGCGCACCGGACCGCGTTGCGCCTCTCGCCCACGGACTCCGGTGCCCGCGAGGGTCTGGCTTTCTCCCTCAAGTCACGCAACCCGCTCTATGGCCTCCTGCTGCGCTACAGCATGTGGTTGCAGGCGCAGCCCAGGGCGCTGCGGGTGGGGATGGTCTTCCTGCCGCTGATCCTGATCCGGCTGCTGCGACCGTTCGACGACGAGCTGTGGGCCACCGCGCTCATCACACTCGTGCTCGCGTACGTCGTGCTGAGCTGGAGCCTCGAGCCGCTGATGAACACCGTGCTGCTGCTCAGCCGCGACCGGCACGTGCTGGGCCGTCCGGAGCGGTTGGCGACCTACGCCTTCCTCGGCTTCGCGGGGGCGGCCGTCGTCGTGCTCACCGTGGGCCTCACAGGGAGCTTCCCCTTCTTCCCGACCCTTGCTCCTGCTCTGGGCCTGTGGGCGATGGCCCTCGGCTCCGCCCACACAGTCAAGGCGGGACGAGTCAAGGTGCTGACCATCGGGGGCGGGTTGGCCGCGGCTCTCTCCTCCGTGGCGTTCGTCGGCACCGTGGCCGGCGTCGGCGGACTGGGCATCGCGGTGATGGCGGTGCTGCTGGGCGGCGTCGCGGCACTCTGGTTCACGGCGTTCGCCTGAGGAGAGCGCCCCGCGGCCGCATGATCGCCGTAGCCAGTCTCCTGGCACTTGGCTTCACGACCGGAGCCGCCTTCGCCGTCCGTCACATCGTCGGGCCGGCAGCACCACAGCGGCGACGTCCTCATCCTGGTCTCAGGTTGATCGGGGACAATCGGCGGCAAAAGCATCGACTGGAGAGGGTGGGCCGGCGTGCGGATCATGATCGCGGATGACGAGGCGGCTATCCGTGAGTCGCTGGAACGGGTGCTCCAGGTCGAGGGTTACGACACCAGCACCGTCGCCAACGGTCTCGCCGTGCTCGACGAGGTCGGTGGCGACGCGCCGGATCTGCTGATCCTCGACGTGATGATGCCCCGCCTCGGCGGGTTGGAGACGTGCCGGCGGTTGCGGGCGGCGGGTCAGGATCTGCCGGTGCTGATGCTCACCGCCCGGGATCAGGTCTTCGACCGGGTCGCGGGGCTGGACGCGGGCGCCGACGACTATCTGCCCAAGCCGTTCGCCACCGAGGAGCTGCTGGCGCGGGTGCGGGCCCTGCTGCGCCGCCGCGCGCCGGGCGACGACGAGTCGCAGATCCTCATCTTCGCCGACGTCCGGGTCGATCCCGACAGGTTCGAGGCCTGGCGAGGCGAGCGGCCGCTCCGCCTGACCCGGACCGAGTTCTCCCTGCTGCAGGTGCTCGTGCGCAACGCGACCAGGGTGTTGACCCGCGACGCGCTGTTCGAGGCGATCTGGGGCTTCGACATGAGCGTCACCGCCAACAACCTCCAGGTGTACGTGAGCTACCTGCGCCGCAAGATGGAGGCCGAGGGTGAACCGCGGTTGATCTACACGCTGCGCGGCCTGGGGTACACGATGCGGGAGACTCCTCCGTGAGCAGGCCCGCCGGCCGAGGCTCGCGCCGGCTGACCCGTTGGTGGCGGCGCCGGTCGCTGCGGACCAGGCTGACGGTGATCGCGGCGACGGCCATCGCGGTCTGCGTCTTCCTGGCCTTCCAAGTAGCCAGCGAGCTACTGGAATCGGAGCTGCAGGACGCCGCGGAGGATCAGCTGCGCGCCGACTCCCGCGTCCTGGCGACGGACGCGGAACGCGCCGGTCTGGCGCAGGTCCAGCTACCGCCGTATCCCGGATCCGGTCGACTGGTGCGGGTCATCCTGCCCGACGGCTCGACCCGGACGCCTGCCGGACAACCCGCGCTGCCCCCGGTCAGCGAGCGCGCCGGGCGCGTGGCGCAGGGCGCGTCGGCCGACCTGATGGAGTCGGGCGACAGCGACGACGACGGTTACCTCGTCTACACGCTGCGGGCGGACGGCGGCGCGGTCCAGGTGGCCCGCGCCGCCGACGACAGGCCGGTCAACCAGTTCGGGTGGGGCATGCTGCTGATCGGGCTGCTCTGCGTGGTCGGCGGCGCCCTTGTCGGGCGGGCCGTGGCGCGGACCGGGCTGGCACCGATCGACCGGCTGACCGCCGCCGCGGTCCGTGTCGCGCACACCCGGGATCTCGACGCCGACATCCCGGACGAGGGCGGTGGGGAGATCCGGCGGCTGATCCAGGCGATCAACGACATGCTCGCCGCGCTCCGGGACTCCCGTCGGGCCCAGCGGCTGCTCGTCGAGGACGCCGACCACGAGCTCAAGACCCCGCTCACCAGCCTGCGCCTCAACGTCGAGCTGCTGATCCGGCTCGATCGGCGCGGCACCCTCGACAGCGCACTGCCGGCGGAGAGCCGGACCCGGCTGCTCAACGATCTCGGCGCCCAGGTGGCCGAGCTGAGCACCCTTGCCGCCGAGCTGACCGACCTGGCGCGCGGCGACGTCAGCGACGAGAGCACCGAGGTGCTCGACCTCGCCGACGTGGTGGTGGCCGCCGCGGCCCGGGCGCGTTCCCGTGTGCCCGACATCGAGGTCACGCTCGACGTGACCTCCGTGTGGGTGAGCGGACGTCCCGCCGGCCTCCGACGGGCCGTGCTCAACCTCATCGACAATGCCGGCAAGTGGTCTCCCGCGGACCAGCCGGTCCAGGTCCGGCTCCGTGCCGAGGGCGCGTCGGCCGTGCTCGAGGTCGACGACGCAGGGCCGGGCATCGACGCTGTCGACGTGCCGCGGGTGTTCGACCGGTTCTACCGTGCCGACAGCGCCCGGGCGTTGCCAGGATCCGGTCTGGGGCTGTCGATCGTGCAGCGGGTCGTCGACGCCCACGACGGCCGGGTCACCGTCGCCCGGTCCGCACGCGGTGGCGCGCTGCTTCGGGTCGACCTCCCTGCTGCGGCGCGGGACAGCTCCGGAGAGACGTACCGTGGTACCACTTCTCTCCCCCGATTGTGACGACCGTAGTACGACGAAACGGGACGGGATCGAGCCTAGCGTTCAGGCCATGACACAACCTGAGAGTCCACTGCGGAAGTTCGGGGCGGCCGCCATGGCGCTGGCGGCGGTGCTCGCTGTCGCCGCCTGCGGGTCGGCCGCCGACAACGGTGCGGCGCCCACCGCGGCCGGCCCGCACAGCGCGCACGCGGGCGCGTCCTCGGCTCCACCGCAGCCGCTGCGCGACGGCGAGCGGTTCCTCGAGCTGAAGATACCCGAGGGCTACACGCCCGAGCCTCCGGAGGGCGCCGTGGACGAGTACCGGTGCCAGGTGCTCGATCCGGGCCTGACCGAGGAGGCGTTCCTGACCGGGACCCAGGTCATGCCGGACAACGTCGCCATCGCGCACCACGGCATCGTGTACGCGGTGCCACCGGGCGCCGCCGCCGCGGTGCGCGAGCAGGACGCGAAGACTCCCGGCCCCGGCTGGCAGTGTTTCGGCGGGACCGGCGTGGAGGGTGCCGACTTCGTGGACGACGATGACGAGGGCGGCGGCCCGGGCGCGGTGTGGGCGGCCACCTGGGCGCCGGGCGCCACGGAGACTCTGCTCGACCAGGACGTCGGCTTCAAGCTGGAGCCGGGCAGCCTGATCATCTTCCAGATGCACTACAACCTGCTCGCGACCGACGGCGAGCCGGCCGGGTCGGACCGCTCGGCGGTGCGGCTGCGGCTGACGGACGGCACGCCGCAGACCCGGACGCTCGAGACGTGGACGGTCAACGCGCCGACCGACCTGCCCTGCGCCGCCGACGAGTCGGGTCCGCTCTGTGACCGGGCGGCCTCGATCGCGGATGTGAAGAAGCGGTTCGGGTCGGAGGCCGGCGGATTCGCGGACGAGCTGGTGGAGGAGTGCAACGAGGGCGGCGTGCCGACGCCCGGTGACACCCAGTCCTGCGACCACGAGGTCGAGGAGCCGGTGACGGTGTTCGCCAATTTCGGTCACATGCACATGCTCGGGAAGTCCATGAAGGTCGAGCTCAACCCGGGCACCCCGAAGGCCAAGGTCCTGCTGGACGTGCCGCAGTTCGACTTCGACAACCAGCGGATGGTGAAGCTGCCGTCGCCGATGGAGATCGGTCCGGGGGACACGCTGCGGGTGACGTGTACGCACGACGCGGGGCTGCGCAAACAGTTGCCGCAGCTGAGCAGTCTGCCGCCGCGCTACGTGGTGTGGGGCGACGGCACCGGCGACGAGATGTGCGTTGACTTCATGACGATCTCCCCCCGCAAGTCCTGACGAAGCAGCGGACGTGTGTGAGCTCACTGAGGTCAACAAGCCGAAAGACAGCTCTGAGCTCACACACGTCCGCACTGAACCTGCGACATGAAAGGCGACCTCTCGTGTCCCCCACACCTTCCCCAGGCGAGACGACGCCACCGGTCGATGCGCCACAACGGACACCGATCTGGGCGCTCCTCCCGCTGCGCGTCTTCCTCGGCGGCACCTTCATCTACGCAGGCCTCTCCAAGATCCTCGACCCCCACTACCTGGACCACACCTCACCCCTCGGCATCCACGCTCAGATGCTGCACGCCGCGACAACCTCGCCGATCGGTCCGCTGGTGTCCTTCACGGCCGAGCACCCGGCCGTCACCGGCCTCGTCATCGCCTTCGGCGAGATCGCTGTCGGGCTGGGCACCCTGCTCGGGCTGTTCACCCGTATCGCCGCACTCGGCGGGCTTCTCCTCGCGCTGAGCTTCTTCCTCACCGTCAGCTGGACGACCCGCCCCTACTACTTCGGCGCCGACATCGTCTTCGCGGCCGCCTGGACCCCGCTGCTGATCGCCGGCGACGCAGGCCCGTTCTCCATGTCAGCCCTCCTGCGCGACGCGATACGTCGTCGTCGCCGGCCGAACCCCACCCCGGAGCAAGGAAGCGTTGCCGAACGACGCACCTTGCTCCGGGGCGGTCTGATCGCCGCGACGGCCGCTGCCCTCGGCGGCACTGTCTTCGCCCTGACCCGGCGCACCACCACCCCGGAACCGAGCCAGCAAGACGACCAGCAAGAAGGCCAGCCAGAAGACCCAGGAACGAGCTCCCCGACAGTGATCGCTGCGGTCGCCGACGTCGCCGTCGGTTCGTCGACACGCTTCACCACGCCGAACGGTTCCGCCGCATACCTGTTGCGCCCTTCGACCGACACCTTCCTGGCGTTCCTCGCCGCCTGCACACACCAGGGCTGCCCCATCAAGCCCGCGGACCCCGGCTTCCGCTGCCCGTGCCACGGATCCACGTTCGACGACAACGGCCAGGTCACCGGCGGACCAGCGACGACCCCCCTGGCCACCGTGCCGGTGCACGTCGTCGACGGGCAGGTCACCACTGAATAGCTGCACACCGCCCGTGCGACCCCGTGGCGGTCGGACGGGCGGTGACGTGGGCGGCCGGGAGCTACCGTCGCGCCCCCGACAGATGCGCGGGACGAGGCGCCGGATCGGCCGGCCGGGTGAGTCTCAGGTCGTAGGCAAGGATGACGGCCTGGACCCGGTCGCGTGCGCCGATCTTGGCGAGGACCCGCCCGACGTGGGTCTTCACCGTCGATTCCGACAGCGTGAACCGTTGCGCGATCTCGCCGTTGGTGAGGCCGTGGCCGATGGCGACGAGGATCTCGCGCTCGCGGCGGGTCAGGAAGCCCAGCCGGGGATCTTCCCGCACGGGCCCGCAGAGGTCGTCACCGAGCCGGTCGGCGAACTCGTCGAGCAGCCGCCGGGTCAGCGCCGGCGCGATCACCGCGTCCCCGGCAGCGACGGCCCGGATGCCGGCGAGCAGCTCCTCCGGGCGGGTGTTCGTCAGCAGGAAACCACTCGCCCCGGCCCGCAGCGCGGCGAGCGCGTACCGGTCCACGTCGAACGTCGTCAGCACCAGGATCCGCGAACGCCCACCGGCGGCGACGATGCGCCGGGTGGCCTCGATCCCGTCGTCGCCCGCCATACGGACGTCCATCAGCACCACGTCGGGATACAGCTCGGTGGTCCACCGAACGGCCTCGGCGCCGTTCTCGGCCTCACCGACGATCTCGGTGTCGGGGGTGCTCTCCAGCAACATGCGAAACCCGAAGCGCTGCAGCGGCTGCGCGGCCACCACGAGCACAGAGATCATGAACGGCTACCTTTCCGGGTCGCGTAGACGGTCCAGCCGCCGTAGGGCGTGGCGCGCTCGGCCATGTCGGCGAGGCCGAGACCCGCGTCGCCGGGCGATGCCTCCTTCCTACCGAGCGAACCTGAGACGACTGTTAGAACGGCGCGACACGGCAGGGGCCCGGCTGAGTCCAGCCCCGGTCCCCTGTCCAGGGGCGCCCACCATCCGTCCGCACTTAGGGTCGGGGCATGGATCATGAGCCCATGCGACGGGTCGCCGAGTTCCGCGAGCTGTTCGACGGTGAGGTCAGGACCGGACGTCCCGAGCTCCCGGAGCACCGGCGGACGCTGTTGGCCGAAGAAGCCGGCGAGGCCGCCGAGGCGCTCACCGACCTCGCCACGGCGCTGCGGGACGGCGACGACCCGGTCGCCGCCTACCGCGCGGTCGCCAAGGAGCTGGCCGACGTTCTCTACGTGACCTACGGCGCCGCTGACGCGCTCGGGATCGACCTTCCCGCCGTGTTCGTCGAGGTCCACCGGTCCAACCTGAGCAAGGTCGACGACGACGGCCAGGTCGTGCGCCGAGCCGACGGCAAGGTGCTCAAGGGGCCCAGCTACCAGCCGCCGGTGCTCGACGGCCTCGTCGAACGGCCGTCGACCATCGGATCGTAGGAGCGGTGCGCCGCGGGCTCACCACGTCCTGACGTGCTGCCCCAGCAGACCCACCCCGTTCGGGCCCAGCCGTCGGCAGAGCTCCACGAGCACGAGCGCGCACTGCCGCGCGTCCGCCCCGGCGTCGTGGTGGTCGTGCGCGGCGATGTCCAGCGCCCGGGAGACGTCGGGCAGCTTGTACGACGTGAGGTCCAGCACCGACCGCGCCGTGTCCCGGGTGCAGAGCCACGACGACCGCGGCACGGCGAGCCCGTACACCTCGCTCGCCTGCGTCAGCACCGAGCGGTCGAAGGAGGCGTTGTGCGCCACGAGCGTGTCCCCGCCCACGAGCTCGGCGAGCTTCGGGTAGACGACGTCCCAGGTCGGCGCACCGACCACGTCCCACTCGGTGATCCCGTGGACCCGCACGTTGAAGCTGCCGAACGACTGGTGCCCCGGCGGCGGCTGGACCAGCGTCTCGAGCGAGTCGACGACGACGCCGTCCCGGACCTTGACGACCCCGACGGCGCACACCGAGGCCCGCTTCGGGTTGGCTGTCTCGAAGTCGATGGCGGTGAACGACAGGCCGGGCAGAGCGGCGGAGGGCATGCCGGGCATCGTAGGACGGCGAGCGCCCGGTCCGGCGACCAAAACGCCGGGCGCGCCGCAGCCCACGGCCTGCCGCGGCAGGGCACCGCTCCTGAGGACCGTTCAGCAGGCTCCAGCGTGCCGGAACCACCCCTTCGGTGGTCGCCTGGAGCCTGCTGAACGGGAGTCAGCTCTGGCTGCCCGCCCGTGGCGTGGCCTACGGCGGATCAGCCCTCCCGGACGGCCACCTCGAAGACCCGGGCGACGTCCGGGTCGTAGTCCGACGGGTCCGTGATGACCAGGCGCACCTGGTCGACGGCTGCCGCCGACCCCGGCGCGCTCACCAGGCCGAGCACGTTGTCCTGGTAGTCCGCGACCTGCTGCCACCCCGCGGACGTGTGCACCTCGACCGCGAAGTCGCGCAGCACGTTGACCGATCCCCCGCCCACGAACCCGCTGTACACGTCGATCTGCTCGACCACCGTGGGCGCGTCGAGCGTGATCGTCAGGGTCGGCGTGGCGTCACCGACCGCGGACAGCCAGCGCCCCGCGTTCGTGCAGTCGCCGTCCACGGCCTTGGCCGCACCGCTCGTCGCGCTGTTGGCCGACGACGCGACCGCCGTCGCGCCGACCGCCGCGTGGGAGGCGCAGGGCGACGCGTACGGCTGCTCGGCCAGCCACGCCTTGATCATCTCGCCCTGGTACTCCCCGCCGAGCAGGTTCCAGTCGTGGTCGAACATCTGCGGCTTCCAGTAGTTGTCGAAGATCCACGCCGTCCAGCTGATGTGCGGGCGGGCGTCGAGGTACTCGCGCAGCGGGATGCCCCAGCCGGACGTGGTGCCCTGCGTGACCACCGGGTCGGAGAACTCGCCGGGCGGGTTCCACCCGAACTCGGTGAGGATCACCGGGATCTGCCGGGCGGCGTTGCCGAACTTCGCGTCCAGGTTCGCCGCGGTCGCCTCCCCCTGGTTGGGATACAGGTGGTAGACGTACGCGATGTCGTTCCCGGCGATCGGGTCGGCCGCGGCCTGGTTGACGTAGGTGCTCCACTGCGGGCCGCCCATCAGCAGCAGCGTCTCGGGCGCCACGGCCCGGATGTCGTCGACCACCGGCTGGATGTACGACTTCCAGGTGGCCCAGCTCGCGGGCGCGACGGGCTCGTTGAACACCTCGTAGATGACGTTCGGCACGTCCGCGTACAGGGGCGCGACGTAGTCCCAGAACTCCGACACCGCCGACTGCGGCACCCCGCCGGTGCCGTAGTCGGACACGTGGTGCAGGTCCACGATGATGTAGATGCCGAGGTCCACGGCCTGCTGCACGTAGGGGTCCACGTACCGGGCCACGTTGTCCTCGACGCTGAGCGAGCCCCAGATCGTGACGGGCAGGCGTACGACGTCGGACTCCCAGCCGTCGGAGACCGTCATGTCGATCACGTCGGAGATCGGCCTGGGGTGACACTCGGGGCACTCGGCGTTGTGCCGGGGCGCGAGCACGGACACGCCGCGGAGCTGGACAGGGCTGCCCGCGGCGTTCACGATCGTGTTGCCGGAGGTGCCGAGCCGGGACACGGCGGCCGGCGCGGCTTCCGCCGCTTCGGCCGGACCCGCGGCGCCCGGACCCGCGGCGGCACCCGACGCCGCGGCCGGGACGACGAGGCCGGTGCCTGCGACGACGAGCGCGAGCGCCGAGGCGGCGATGGCGTGGCGCCAGGGCCGGCGCGGGGCGGGCCGGGAGCCGGCGGTGACGGACAGGGGCGCACGGCCCCTCAGGAGGATGTTGCGCAGCACGATGGTTCTCCGTTCTTCGTTGAACGAGTGGTCGAGCTCCGTGGTGGCAGCGGTCCAGCGGTCAGCGGGGTGCGACCACCCCCTCCGGTTCGCCGATGACGACGTCGGCGCTGAGCGGCAGGTCGGCGACGTGCGGGCCCGCATGGACGGTGAGCACGCCCGGGTCGGTCCGCCACCCGCCGTCCCAGCGGGCGAGCGACCGCGCGGGGACGTGCACGACCGCGGTCACGGTCGCGCCCGGCTCCGCGTGGACGACGGCGAACCCGGCGAGCCGGCGCACGGGTCGCTCCGCCACGTCCCGGCCGAGGCCCGGAGGCGTGTCGCCGCCGTCGGGTCCCGAGAGGTAGACCTGGACCACGTGCTTGCCCGCCCGGGTGCCGGTGTTGGTGGCCTCGACGCGCACCTCGAACCCGGCCCCGGGCTCCACGTCGGCCGGCGCCCGCAGACCGTCGAGCCGCCAGGTGGTGTACCCGAGCCCGTGCCCGAACGGGTAGGCGGGCACGCGGCCGGCCCGCAGCCAGGCGCGGTACCCGACGTGGATGCCCTCGTCGTAGCGCACCGCACCGTCGACGGGGGTGGTGTCGAGCACGGGCACGTCCGCCTCGGCGACGGGCCACGTGGTGGGCAGGCGTCCGCCGGGCTCGACGACGCCGAGCAGCACGTCGGCGAGCGCGTGCCCGTACTCCTGCCCGCCGAACCAGGTGAGCAGCACGGCGGCGACGTCGTCCCGCCAGGGCAGCAGCACGGGCGCCCCCGCGTTGACGACCACCACCGTGCGCGGGTTGGCGGCCGCGACGGCGCGCACCAGGTCGTCCTGGCGGCCGGGCAGCGCGAGCGTGGTGCGGTCGAAGCCCTCGCTCTCGACCTCGGCGCTCGTGCCCACGACCACCACGGCGACGTCCGCGGCGCGGGCGGCACCGGCCGCCGCGGCGATCTCCGCGTCCGCGTCGCCCTGGCCCAGGTCGAGACCGAGCGTCAGGGTCACGGCGCTGTCCGGGCGCTCACGCTCGGGCAGCGCCAGCCGCACCACGACGTCCACCGGCACCCCGGCGGTCAGGGTCATGGGCGCGCTCGCCGACGGCGGGGCCACGAGACCGCCGCCGAACTCCTGCCCGGTGTGCACGAGCGTGGTCTCGACCAGGGTCCGGCCGTCGACCGTGAGCACGGCGTGCCCGGCACCCGCGACCCCGAGGCGCACCTCGCCGGGCTCGCGGGGCACGTACCGGGTGCTGACCTCGATGGTCGTGGTGGCACCGAGGCGGTCCGAACCGAGACGGGCGAGGTCGGCCGTGCGGCGGTTCTCGTCGTGCACCACCCCGCCGTCGGCGTCCCGGAACACCGCCCGGATGCCGGGCTCCCCGGAGACCGGGTCGGTGAGGTCCGCCAGCGGGAGGGGTGCCAGGCCGGGCTGTGCCACGGCGCCGAGGGACCAGGTGACCTCCGCGTGGGGCAGGGCGGCACGCAGCCCGTCCAGTGGGGACACGGTGCGTTCGGGCTCGACCAGCGCGCTGCCGCCGCCCTGTGTGCGGGCCAGGAACGCGTTGTGCCCGATCACTGCGACCGACCGCAGCGCGTCGGCCGCCCAGGGCAGCTCGTCCGCGTTGCGGACCAGCACGGTTCCAGCGGCCGCCACCTCCCGCGCCAGGGCACGCCCGGCCTCGAGGGCGGCCTCGGGGTCGGCCGCCAGGCCGGACGGTGCGGCCACCGCGGGCGCGAACCCGTCGAGCGCACCCACCCGGGCAGCCAGCCGCAGGATCCGCAGCACCTTCTGGTCGACCGCGTCCTCGGGCACCCGGCCGGCGCGCACCGCCTCGACGAGCTGCTCGCCCCACGGCCCGCCCGGGCCCGGCATGACCAGGTCGAGCCGCGTGAGCGCCGCCGGCTCGGTGGTGCACGCGGCCCACCAGTCGGAGACGACGACGCCGTCGAACCCCCACTCGCCCGCCAGCGGCTCGGCGAGCAGCGGGTTCTCGGTCATGGTGGCGCCGTTCACCGAGTTGTACGCGGCCATCACGAGCCACGGACGCTCCTGCACCACCGTCTCCTCGAACGCCGCGAGGTACAGCTCGCGCAGCGCCCTGTCGCTCACCACGACGTCGGCCGTGAACCGTTCGGTCTCGAAGTCGTTGGCGACGTAGTGCTTGGGTGTGGCGCCCACGCCTCCGTCCTGCACGCCGCGCACGGTGGCGGCGGCGAGCCGGGAGGTGAGCAGCGGGTCCTCCGAGTACGCCTCGAAGTGGCGGCCGCCGAGCGGGCTGCGGTGCAGGTTGATCGTGGGGCCGAGCACGACGTCCGCCCCGGCCCGCCGCGCCTCGGCGGCGAGCACACCGCCGTACCGGCGAGCCAGCTCCGGGTCCCAGGTGGCGCCGAGCGCGGTGGCCGACGGCAGGTTGAGCGCCGTGCGCCGGTCGTCCCAGCTCTCGCCGCGGATACCGGACGGGCCGTCCGACAGCACGATCCGGCGCAGGCCGATCGCCGGCTCGGCGTGCAGGGCCCAGAAGTCGGCACCGGTCAGCAGGCGCACCTTCTGCTCCAGCGTGAGGCGTCGAAGCAGGGGCCGTAGGTCGTCGTCGGACGGCGTGGCGGCGGGCGCGCTCGCGTCGCTGGTCATCGTCATGTCGTCAGTCCTCAGCTAGGTCCAGGGCTCGGGCAGGGCAGGGCTCAGTCGCGGTGGGTGCGGATCTCGTCGGGCCACGCGAGCGTGACGCCGAGCGTGTCGCTCAGCAGCCGCTGGTAGTCGGCCAGCCGCTCGGGGTCGCTGCGCACCTTGCGCGGTGGCAGACCCCGGTCGAGGCAGAACGCGACGAGCGCACCGACCGCCTCGCCGATGCCCCACTCCACGGGGTGCAGCCGGTAGCAGCCGTTGGTGATGTGCGTGGTCCCGATGTTCTTGCCCGCCGGCAGCAGGTTCTCCACCCGCACCGGGACGAGGGCACCGAGCGGCACCTGGAACGGGTACGCCTCGATGTCCACGTAGCTGCGGCCGGCCGTGCTGGGGTGCAGGTCGATCCGGTACCGGCCCAGGCCCACGGTGTCCTCGAAGATCTCGCTCCCGGCGCCGTCCGGCCGGGCCAGCACGCCCACGTGCTGCTCGGTGACGGTCAGCTCCGCCCGGATGCGGCGGGCCTCGCGGATGTACGGGGTCTTGGCGAGACCGTCCGGCGTCCCGGTGACATCGGGCCGCAGCCTCAGGCCGGGGTAGCCCGTGCCGCCGTCGGGCCGCGGCGCCTCGGTCTGCAGCCAGTGCAGGAACGAGAAGGAGAGGTCGCGGGCGCCCGCGTGCGCGGCCGCGCGGGCCGTGTCGTCGACCCCGGGGCCCAGCAGGGGCGCCTCCCAGTAGTCGATCTGTGGCCAGTTGACGACGGTGACGTCGGTCATGGCGCCGTCGACGAAGTTGTCGCGGGCCAGGACGCGGCGGAACGTCCACAGGGGGAACGGTGCGCGGTGGGCGTGGTCCGGCTCGAACAGGCGCCAGGTGCGGGGTTCCAGCGTGATGGGCACGACGTCGTCGAGCGAGAGCTGTGGGCCGGGCCAGAACGGGGCGACGGCGGTGCGCCAGTGCGTGTACCCGGCCGGGCGGTCGACGGTGTGGTCCTCGCCGGGCCGGTGCTCCAGGGCGAAGCACCAGGAGATGGCCTGCTGGTCCAGGGGGTCGGCGACGGCGGGCGCGTGCGGCTCGCCCGTCTCGTCGTGCCCCTCGGCGCCGACGACGTGCTCCACGTCGGCGAGCTCCAGCAGGTCACCGAGCTCGGTGGCGTCGACGACGTAGTCGGCGTGGACCGTGGTCTCGGCGCCGTCGCGCAGGTCGCGGAGGGTGACGGCGTCCACCTCGTCACCGGACGTGTGGGCGGCGACGGCGTCGTGGCACAGGAGCAGCTCGATCTGCCCGCCGGCACGCCACGGGGCGATCATCTCCTCCAGGACGGCGGCGGCGACGCGGGGTTCGTGACACATGCGGCTGACGATGCCCAGGCCGGGGTCGAGGAGCGGGTCGGCGCCGGCTCGCGGTGTCAGCGGGTAGTTGCGGCGGTAGTAGTCGCGCACGCGCCGGCGCAGCTCGGCGTACCCGGGCGGGGCGTAGCCGTCCTCGATCCAGGTGTGCTCGTCGGGCGGCACCGCCTGGGCGGTGAGCTGGCCGCCCAGCCAGTCGGTGGGCTCGGTCAGGACGACGCGGCGGCCCAGCCGGGCCGCGGTCAGTGCGGCGGCCACGCCGCCCAGCCCGCCGCCTACGACCAGCACGTCCGTCTTGCGCTCGTTCATGCGGTGCTCCCCCTCGGTGGTGTGGTGGTACGCGCGGCGACGGTCTCGCCCGGGACGACGACGCACGGCACGAGCACGTCCGCCACGGGTTCTCCGGACCCGTCGAGCATGCCGACGAGCGTGTCGATGGCGAGGCGGCCCACCTCGCGGCGGGGGATCTGCAGGCAGTCCCAGCGCACCGGCGCATCGGGGGCCACGCCCTCCAGGACGGCGACGGACACGTCCCGCGGCACCTCGAGCCCGCGGGCGCGGAGCTGCTCGGCGAGCGGGTGCGCCAGCCACTCGGCGTCGGCGACCACCGCGGTGACCGCACCGTCCGCCACGGCGTCCAGCCAGACAGGGTCCAGCCCACCGCCGTCGGCCGCGGCGGAGCCCGGGCCGCTCGGTGACATGTCGCGCAGCCCGCGCCGGGCGACGGCGGACTCGTAGCCGCGCTGCCGGTCGGCGTAGGACTCCTCGTCGATGCCCGTGCGCAGGTAGCCGATCCCCCGGTGCCCGAGGTCGGCCAGGTGGTCGACGATCGCGGCGGCGGCCGACTCGTAGTCCGGTACGACGCACGTGATGCGGGTTCCCGGCACCTCGCGCCGTCCGATGTGGACGAACGGGTACCCGTCCGCCTCCAGCCGGGCCAGCTCCGCCTTGTCGGCCGCGACGCCGAGCAGCACCGCGCCGTCGGCCAGGTTGAGCCGGTTCACGCCGTCGCGGTAGACACGACGGCGCCCGTCGCTCCCTCCGGTGGAGGTGAACAGCACCAGGTCGTGGTCGATCTCCTCGGCCCGCTCCTCGATGCCGAGCAGGAACTCGAAGTAGAAGTCCTCGCGGGCCCGCGGGAACACGGCCTCGAAGGTGTGCACGCCCAGCAGCCGGTTGCGGCCGGTGCGGAGCTTGCGTGCCGCCGGGTTGGGCACGTAGCCCAGCTCCTTGATCGCCTCCTGGATGCGACGGCGGGTGCTCTCGGGGATCCGGGCCGTGTCCGTGTCGCCGCCGATCACGCGGGACACGGCGGACTGCGAGACGCCGGCCAGCCGGGCGACGTCGGACTGCCGCGGCGGCCTGGCGCGGCGTGGGGTCGTGGTCACTGGTTCTCCTGGGTGGTGCGGTCGGTGGCGTGCTCGGCCACGGGTCCGGCGTCGGTCCCGGCGTCGGTCCCGGGGCGGTCGAGCTCGCCCGCACGCCCTTCCGGGTGGAGCCAGCAGCGCGCCCAGCGGCCACCGCCGAGGTCGGTGCGCGGCGGCGCCTGCGTGCGGCACACGTCCATGGCGAACGGGCAGCGCGGGTGGAACCGGCACCCGGCGGGCGGGTCGATCAGGCTGGGGGGCTCACCGAGGCTGTCGGCATCGGCGTCGAACAGCGCCTCGCGGTCGCGAGCGCCCCGGCCGGGGTCGGGCGACGACTCGACGAGCAGGCGGGTGTACGGGTGCTGGGGTGCGGCGATGACCTGCTCCTTGGGCCCGCCCTCGACCATCTCGCCCGCGTACATCACCACGATGTCGTCGCACAGGTAGCGGGCGCTGGCGATGTCGTGCGTGATGTAGAGCAGGGCCAGGCCGTCCTCGCTGCGCAGCCGGTCGAGCAGGTTGAGCATCTCCAGCCGGATCGACACGTCGAGCATCGAGATGGGTTCGTCGCCCAGCAGCACCTTGGGTTCCACGGCCAGGGCGCGGGCGATGACGACACGCTGCCGCTGCCCGCCGGACAGCTCGTGCGGGAACTTGTCGACATACTGCTCCACGGGCGTCAGCGCCACACGCTCCAGCAGCTCCCGGACCCGGCGGTCCAGCTCGGCCCGGCCGCGCACCGCGTGGTGCAGCCGGAGGGGCCGCTCGAGGTTGTGCCGCACCCGGTGCAGCGGGTTCAGGGAGCCGAACGGGTCCTGGAAGATGAGCTGGACGTCCCGGTGGTAACCGCGCTCCACCCGGCCGCGACGCCGGCGGACGGGCGTGCCCTCCAGCCGGATCTCGCCGCTGGTCGGGGCGTAGAAGCCGGCCAGCAGGCGGGCGAGCGTCGTCTTGCCGCTGCCCGACTCCCCGACCAGCGCCACCACGCGGCCGCGGTGCAGGGCCAGCGTGCCGCCCTCCACGGCGCGCACCACCGAACGGGCGCCGACGGCGGACCGCACCGCGAAGTGCTTGGTCACGTCGACGGCCTCCAGCACCGGCGCCTCCGGCACGGTGGTGCCGGGGGCGGACGTCGCGGGGACGGTGGTCGCGGTCATCGTGCTCCTCCTTCGGGTCCTGCGGTCCGGTCAGGCCTCGCGGCCCGGTCCTGCTGCCCGGTGTCGGCGGGTCGCCCGGTCGCCGCCGGGTCGTGCAGCCGGCACGCGACGGCGTGCCCGCCCGCGGCGACCAGGCCAGGGAGGTGGGTGTCGCACCCGTCGAACCGCGCGGCGCACCGGGGGTGGAACGGGCAGCCCGACGGCGGGCGGCGCAGGTCGGGCGGCGTGCCCGGGATCCCGGTGAGCCGGCGCAGGGGCGCCCGCAGCGGCGGGAACGAGTCGCGCAGCCCGCGGGTGTACGGGTGACGTGGCTCGTCGTAGATCTCCTGCGCGGTACCGAGCTCCACGACCCGGCCCGCGTACATGATGGCGATCCGGTCGGCGAGCTCCAGCAGGAGCGACAGGTCGTGCGTCACGAAGACGACGGCGAACCCCAGCGTCCGGCGCAGCCGCAGCACCTGGGCGAGGATCTGCCGCTGCATGACGACGTCGACCGCCGTCGTGGGCTCGTCCATCACCACGAGCTCGGGCCGGCAGGCGAGGGCC
Organism: Promicromonospora iranensis; assembly: GCF_028994805.1. Classification (GTDB taxonomy): domain Bacteria; phylum Actinomycetota; class Actinomycetes; order Actinomycetales; family Cellulomonadaceae; genus Promicromonospora; species Promicromonospora iranensis. The sequence continues at coordinate 64,685 of NZ_JAJQQP010000010.1, forward strand.
AGCGCGATGCTGGCCCGCTGCCGCATGCCCCCGGACAGCTCGTGCGGGTAGCTGCGCACCCGGTCCCCCGAGATGCCGACGGTCGCGAGCAGCTCGGCCGCGCGCGTCCAGGCGGCGTCCCGGCTCAGGGACCGGTCGTGGGTACGCAGCACGTCGGCGAACTGAGCACCGAGCCGCATCACCGGGTTGAGCGCGTCCATGGCGCTCTGGAGCACGATCGACAGGGAGGTCCAGCGCAGGGCACGCAACGTCCTGGGGCTCGCGGTCACCAGGTCCACCGCGGGCCCGCCGTCGCGAGGATGGAACACGATGCTCCCCGCCGTGGTGACCGCGGGCGGCCGCTGGAGCCGGGTGAGCGCGGTGATCAGGGTCGACTTGCCGGAGCCCGACTCGCCGGCCACCCCGAGGATCTCGCCACGGCGCAGCGTGAAGGTGACGTCCGCGCAGGCCCGCACCGGGTCGCCGTCGGTCACGTACTCGACGGCGAGGCCCGTGACCTCGAGGACGGCGCCGGACGCGCTGCGCGCGCCGGTCAGGTCGGTGTCGGTCAGGTCGGTGTCGGTGCGGTCGGACTCGTGCACGGTCCTCGTGACCATCAGGCATCGCTCCCCACGCGGGTCTCGCCGACGACGCCGTCGGCACGGTCGGCACGGCTGGCACGGCCGGCGCGGTCCCGGGTGCGGCGCACCACGGAGCGCCGCACCGTGCGCAGCTTCGGGTTGGACAGCTCGTCGACGCCGAAGTTCACGAGCGTCGCCGCCGTCGCGACCAGGGCGATGCACAGCCCCGGCGGGACGAACCACCACCACATCCCGCGCAGCACCGCGCTCTGCTGCTGGGCGGCCTGGATCATCGTGCCCCAGCTGATCGCGCCGGAGTCGGAGATCCCGAGGAACGCGAGCCCCGCCTCGGCCATGACGCCGCCGATGACGCCCTGCAGGAACATCGCGGCGATCCACCCGGTGAGGTGGGGCAGCACCTCGTGGAACAGCAGCCGGTGGTGCGGCTCGCCGAGGGTGCGCATCGCGAGCACGAAGTCCCGGTTGCTCACGCTCATGGCCTGCGCGCGGATGGTGCGAGCACCGCCCGACCAGCCGAAGAAGCCGATGATCAGCGCGATGACCCACAGCCCCGTGCCCTGCATGTAGCCGGCGACGATGAGGATGAGCGGCAGCACCGGCATGACGATGAACAGGTTGGACAGGAAGTTCAGCCAGGAGTCGGTGCGCCCGCCGAAGTACCCGGCGGGGAGCCCGACGAGGATCGCGAGCGCCGTGCCGATCACCGCCGAAAGGAACCCGACGAACAGGGATCCCCGGGCGCCCTCGATGGTCTGGGCCAGCACGTCCTGGCCGAACTGGGTGGTGCCGAGCCAGTGCTGAGCACTCGGCGGCTGACCGATGGCGGTCAGGTCGTTGGCCCGCGGGTCAAGGCCGGGAACAGCGGCGGTGAGCCACGGTCCGAGCAGCGCCAGGAGCACGAAGAACACGATGACCGACAGGCCGACCCGGACCTTCCAGCCCCTCAGGAGTCCGCTCCGCACGGCGCTCACCCCTGTTCCCGGATGCGCGGGTCGAGCACGACGTACAGGGAGTCGGCCAGCAGGTTGGCCAGCAGCGTCGCGAGCGTCACGATGAGGAAGACGCCCTGCATCATCGGGTAGTCCCGCTTCGTGAGGGACTCGAACAGCAGGTAGCCGATGCCGGGATAGCTGAAGACGGTCTCGGTCAGCAGCGCCCCGCCGATCACGCCGCCGAGCGCCATGGCGAAGCCCGTGAAGCTCGGCAGCATGGCGTTGCGCGCGGCGTACCGCAGGACGACGCGACCCCGGGACAGGCCCTTGGCCTGGGCAAGCAGCACGTAGTCCTCCCGGACGGTGGTGACGGTCATGTTCCGCATGCCGAGCAGCCACCCGCCGAACGCCGAGAACACGATCGTCGCCGCAGGCAGCGCCCCGTAGTGCAGCACGGAGGCGAGGAACGGCAGGTTGAACCCCTCGGTGAGGTTGGCGTCGTAGCCGCCCGACAGGGGGAACCAGCCGAGCACGAAGCCGAACACCCACAGGGCGAGCAGCGCGACCCAGAAGTACGGCACCGACGAGAGGAACGCCGTCACGGGGGTCAGGATGGAATCGAGCCGGCTGCCGGCCTTCCACCCGGCGATCACGCCGAGACCCGTGCCGAGCACGAACGCGAGCACGGTGGTGGTGCCGACCAGCAACAGGGTCCAGGGCAGCGCCTCCAGCACCAGCTCGCTCACCGGCACCGGGAAGTTGACGACGGAGACGCCGAGGTCGAAGCGGGCGAGCTGGCCCAGGTACCCGAGGAACTGCTCGCCGAGGTTCTGGTCCGGGTCGCCGAAGATGGCCCGGATGCTCTCCAGGGTCTCCGGCGGCACCTGCTGCCCGCTGACCCGCTGCAGCTCCTCCACGATCGCCGAGGAGGGGTCACCGGGCATCAGGCGCGGCAGCAGGAAGTTGAGCACGATCGCGGCCGCCGCGGCCGCGGCGTAGAAGCCGAGCCGGCGCAGCAGGAACCCCCAGCGGCGCACTGCCCGCACCGCCGCGGGCGGGTCCGCCGCTGCCGTGCGCGCCGGGGCGGGCGTCTCCGTCGTCGTCATCGTCAGCCGTCCGCGGGCTCGAGGTCGAGCATCGTGAGGATGAGGTCCGGCCCCATCCCGACGAACGGGACGTGCTCGAAGTTCTCCGGCGTGGGCCAGCCCGACCAGCGGGTCGCGTTGATCTGCACGAAGTAGAAGTTGTCGTACAGCGGGCTGAACGGCACCTCGTCGACGACGAGCCGCTGCATCCGCAGGCCCAGCCGCTTGAGCTCGGCCTCGTCGTCCGTGCTCTCCATCGCATCGATGATCTCGTCGGCCTCGGGATGGGACCAGCGCCCCTGGTTGAGCGTCGCCGACTCCCCCACCGGGACCACGAAGTCGCCGTCCAGGAAGCTGTACACGCCGTAGACGCCGGCGCCGCCCGTGGACGTCGCGGAGATGTCGAAGTCGCCGAGGTTCATCGCGTCGTAGAAGCCGGCCGTGGGCTGACCCGCGGGCTCGACCTCGATGCCGAGCGAGTCACGCCAGCCGTTGATGAGGATGTCGGCGTAGCTGCCCCAGTCCCAGTCGTTGTTGAACAGGATGCTGGGCCGGTAGCTCTCGCCGTCCTTGACCAGCGCGCCGTCCTCGACGGTCCAGCCGCCCTCGGCCAGCTCTGCCAGGGCGCCGTCGGGATCGACAGGCCATGGCTCGGTGAGGTCGGGGTCCACCCAGTCCGCGTAGACCGTCGAGTTGAGCCCGGTCGGGCCCGCCTCCGTGCCGGGCCGCTGCAGCGTGGTGGTGATCGCGGACCGGTCCATCGTCATGGCCAGCGCGCGCCGCACGTGGACGTCGTCGAACGGAGGGCGGCCGGAGTTGAACATCGCCGACATCGCGCCACCGTTCGGGTAGAGCTGGTACAGGTGGTGCTCCGGGTCCTTGGCCGTGTACTCCTGCTCCCCGTTCGCCCACGAGCCCTGCGCGATGTCGATGTCCCCGCGCAGGAGCTGTGCCTTGGCGGCGTCCTGGCTGGTGGGGATGATCTTGTAGGTCGACATCGGCAGGTCGCCGCCCCAGTAGTCGTCCCGCGCGGCCAGCGTGACCTGCTGCGGCTTGAACTCGCCGAGGGTGAACGGTCCCGTACCGACGGGTTCGGGGTTGGTCCAGGTGTTGAGGTCCTGGTCGCGCCAGATGTGCTCGGGCACCATCGGCAGCAGGATGTTGGCGAACTGCTTCACGGTAGCGAAGGCCGGCTCCGCGAACGTGACGGTGAACGTCAGGTCGTCGACCTTGTCGGCCTTCTCGTAGGTGACGCCGGCGATCGAGAACTCCGGCTGCTCGACGGGCAGGTTCAGGGAGTACACCGCGTCGTCCGCCGTGAAGGGCTCCCCGTCCGAGAAGGTGACGCCCTCGCGCAGCCGGACCGTCAGCGTGGTGCCGGCGTCGTCGAACTCCCAGCTCTCCGCGAGCCACGGCTCGACCACCGCTCCGTCGCTGTAGTCGACCCGCATGAGCGGTTCGTAGATCAGCTCCATGTTGGGCGCCTTGTCGACCGCCGGTCCCACCACGTTGTAGTTGTGGACGAACGTGGTGCCGCCGTCCGTCTTGCCGTAGACCATGGTGTCGCCGCGGCCACCGGCGCTGCCTTCGTCAGGCGTCGAGTCGGCCGCGCAGGCCGACGTCAGCAAGACCAGTCCCATGGTCAGCGCTGCAACGCGCCGCCCGAACGATCGTGCGTGTCCCATGCCAGATCCCTTCCGCTTCGTCGAGGTCGGATCGCTGCTCATACGTATGAGCAAGGCCATAGTGTCCTGGCGCCAGGTGCTCTTACGTATGAGCAAGAAAGATAGGGGTGCCCGGGCGGTCCCGTCAACGGCCCGGCCGAACTCGGTGCCGCGCCCCTCGCCGTCACCGTCGCCGGCGCCTGGGCGGGCTGAGGCGGCCTACGGGCTGAGCCTGTCGACGAACCGCCTGCTCACGGCCGAGATCTGGGTTCGCGCCTCGTCATGCGAGATCGTCGGGGTCCCGTCGCCCGGCTGCGGACCGTAGTCGGCGAAGAAGGCGTGCGCGGCGCCGTCGACCACCGTGAAGCTGCTGTCGTCCGGCAGGTTCGCGCGCGAGGCCTCGATGTCGTCCGGCGTCGACAGCCCGTCCCGGGAGGCCGAGATCGACTCCACCTCGGCGGTGAGCGACCCGCTCACATCCCCAGCCGGGTAGGAGGCGTACAGGAGCAGCCCGACGACAGGCGCTGCACCAGCCTCAGGTCCGTCCGGGTCGCCGTCGTCCGCCGCCGTCGACGCGACGACGCCACCGAGCGAGTGCCCGCCCACCACCCACCGCTCGGCGTCGGGGAGCTGTGCCCGGGCGCCGTCGAACGCCCCGGTGGCGAGGAAGGCGATCCCCAGCGGCTGCTTGGCGATCACCACCGGGTGTCCCGCCTCGGCCAGCGGCCGCAGGACCGCGGCATAGGCCCGGGCATCGACCTTGGCCCCGGGCTGGAAGAAGACGGCGGTCCCGTCCACGTTCCTGTCCGTGTTCTCGGCGGGAGCGAGCTCGACGCGCGTCGCGGACTCGGTGACGGTGACCTCCGCGTCCGAGACCATCGCGGCCAGCGCCGGCTCGACGGCCACGTACGGCCGGCACCAGGCCATGGCCGCGATCCAGCCGATCCCCGCGACGACCAGGACGACGTCGAGCACCCCGCGCCAGCCGCGGTGGGCGGGGCGGGGTCGGACGCTGCGCCACAGCACGAGGGCGCAGCCCAGCACCGTCAGCCCCAGCAGCACCGCGTACGCGGGATGCCCGTGGGCCACGGCTTCCCCGGCGGTCAGGCAGGCCCACGCGACGACGGCGACCCCACCGGCCGCGACGACCCGGACGGTCCACGTGAGCCACGCCGGCCTCTGGGCCTCGACGGTCATCCCTCTCCTTCGCTCCGGCGGACGGCAGCGCGTGGCGCCGCCGGCGTCAGCCTGACACACCGGTCGGCCCGGGCGATGGTGGCCGGCCGGTGCGCGATCAGCAGGACGGCGCAGTCACGGTCGCCGTCCAGCAGGTCCAGGATCGCGGTGTCCGCCTCGTGGTCCAGGGACGCCGTCGCCTCGTCGAGCACGAGGACCCGCGGCGCGCGCAGGAGCGCCCGCGCGATCGCGACCCGGGCCCGCTGCCCGCCGGACAGGCCGGCGCCGTGCTCTCCGACCGGCGTGTCCAGCCCGAGCGGCAGGCCGACGTCGGGACGGTCGAGTCCCCCGGCCCGCGCGGCGCGCAGCACCTCGTGTGCCGGAGCGTCCGGCCGGCCGAGCACGATGTTGCTCCGGATGGTCCCGTGCAGCAGCGGGGAGGACTGCGGGACGACGGCGACGAGCTCGCGCAGCCGGTCGTCCGGCAGCGCGCGCAGGTCCACGCCGTCGAGGCGGATGCTGCCGGCGTCCGGGTCCCAGAGCCGGAGCGCGAGCCGGGCGGCGGTCGTCTTCCCGGCGCCCGACGGGCCGGTGAGGGCGACGATCTCGCCCGGACGCACCCGCAGGTCGAACCCCGCGAGCACCGGCCGGGCCCCGTCGTAGGCGAAGCCCACGCCGTCGAAGACGAGCCCCGACTCGCCGGAGTGCGTGGCGGCCGGAGCCGCGGCAGCGGGATCGATCGCCGGCGGCTCGTCCAGCGCGCCGAGGATCCGGGCGGCGGACTCGCGCAGGGTCCCGGCGTTGCGCAGCAGCTCGGCGATCTGCGCGGCCGGACCGAGGCCGGCCACCGCGACGGTGATCGCGAGCGGGATCGCCGCGGCCTCGACGGCGGCGGAGCTCTGCAGGGCGACCGCTATCGCCCCGACGGCGGCGAGGGCGAACATGGCGTCGGCGATGCCGCGCTCGACGCCGAGCCGACCCGCCTCACGCTGCTGGACGACGGCGGGGGCGCGGGTGTCATCGGTGATCCGCCCGAACTGGGCGTCCAGCGCGTCCGCACCGGTCAGCTCGCGCATGCCGCGGATCGTGTCGAGCAGCTCCGAGCGCACCTGCGCCGCCCCGGCCGAGAGCGCCTCGGCGTTGCGCCGGGCGCCCCGCGCGGTGACCAGGGGCACGACCACGCCGACCACGAGCAGCGGCACCCAGACCAGCAGGAGCACCGGGGTGATCGAGAGCGAGACGACCGTGCTGACCGCCAGGACCAGCGCCGCGCTGAGCGTCTGGGCGACGGTGTGCGCGTACAGCCACTCGAGCGTCTCGATGTCGCCCATGACGGTGGTGACCAGCTCGCCGGTGCGGCGGTGCTGCCGCCGCGACGGCAGCGCCCGCCGCAGGGCCGCGAAGACCCGGCCGCGCAGGATCCCGATGAGCCCGTAGGCGAGGCCGTGCGAGACCCAGGACTCCCGCCAGGCCGCCCCCGCCGCCAGCACCGCGACGGCGCCGAGGGCGGCCGAGACCGCCGGGAGCGAGACCGGGTTGCCTGCCGCGACCTGACCGACCACCAGCGCCAGGCCGAGGGCGATGGTCAGCACGGCGACCTGGGTGACGATGCTCCACACCACCGTCTCGACGAACAGCCGCCGGCGGACGGCGATGACCGGCAGGAGCCGGAGCACCGGCGTCATCGTGCGGCTCCGGTCGGCTGGGCGAGCGCCGTGGGCGGGCCCGCACCGGTCGCGGCGACCCGACCGCTCTCGATGCGGACCCAGCGGGTGCACCGTTCCGCCGCGGTGAGCCGGTGCGCGATCACGATCGTCGTGCGCCCGGCGGCATGACCGAAGATGCCCGCGATGACGCGGCGTTCGGTGTCGGCGTCGAGGGCCGAGGTGACCTCGTCCAGCACGAGCACCGGGGCCTCGGCGAGCAGGGCACGGGCGATCGCGATCCGCTGCCGCTGGCCGCCCGAGAGCTGCTCCCCGTCCTCGGCGAGCACCGTGTCGTAGCCGCTGGGCAGGGCACTGACCAGGTCGTGGGCGTCAGCGGCGGCCGCGGCGGCCTCGACCTCCGCGTCGGTGGCCCCTGGCCGGTAGAGCCGCAGGTTCTCGCGGACGCTCCACGCGAACAGCACGGGGTCCTGCGGCACCACGACGACGCTCCGGCGCAGCGCGCTCAGGGCATAGCCGCGCAGGTCCGTCCCGTCGATGTGCACGGAACCGTCGTCGGGGTCGGCGCCGCGCTCGAGCAGCCGGGCGAGCGTGCTCTTGCCCGCGCCCGACGGCCCGAGGACCGCCACGGTCTCCCCCGGCTCGATCCGGAGGTCGATCCCGCGCACGCCGGTGTCGGCGCCGGGGTACCGGTAGCCGACGTCGCGGAGCTCGACCGACGCCCCGCCACGGGCGGGAGCGGTCCGCGAGCCCTCTCCGGTCACGGCCGGTTCCGCGGACAGCAGCCCGTCGAGCCCGTCGACGGCGGTCAGCCCCAGGTAGCCGGCGTGCCAGTGCTGCCCGAGCTCCGCCACGGGGCGGAAGCACTCGCGGGCGAGCATGAGCACCAGCACCGCCGTCGTCGCCGTCGTGCTGCCGGTGACGACCGCGGCGAGGGAGACGAGCACCGCGGCGACCACGCCGACGTGGACGGCGAGGGCGCTGAAGGCGCTCTCGACCAGCGACACGCGCAGCTGGGACATGGTCCGCTCGCGCAGGTCCTCGGCGCGGGCGTCGAGCTCGGCCCCGACCCGCTCCGCGGCACCGAAGCCGCGCAGCAGCGGGACCGACCGCAGCGCCTCGACGTAGTCGCCGGACAGCCGGGTGAAGGCCGCCCACCGGCCACGGCCGTTGCGCAGCAGGCGGGCGTCCCACAGCCGCGGTGCCAGCACCGCGACGGCCGCCGTGACCGCGAGGACGGCGCCCGCCGCCGGGGCGAGCACCGCCACGATCACGGCGACCGCCGCCGGGACGAGGAGCACGACGACGAGCTGCGGCAGGTAGCGGGTGTAGTAGGCGTCCAGCCCGTCGACGCCGTCGATCACCGTCGCGGCGGTCCGCCCCGCGCGGCGCTCGGCCTCGGGAACGGCCGCGACCTTGTCCAGCAGACGGCTCCGCAGCCGGATGCGCACCGACACGCCGATCCGGGTGGTCAGCGACTCACGCACCCAGATCACCGCCGCACGGACCAGCGCGACCACGGCGAGCGCCGTCAGCGGCACGCTGACGTCCCCGTCGCCGCGGACGAGCGCCGCGACGACGAGGCCGACGAGGAGCGCGAAGGCCACGTGCAGCGCGGACATGACCAGTCCGACGGCGGCCAGGGCGAGGATCGCGCCCCGCACCGTCCCGGCGAGCTGCAGGAGCCTGCGGTGGATCACCGCTCAGAGCTCCTGGGGGTAGAGCGCCTCTGCGATCTGCCGGACGGCCGCGACGTTGCCGAGCGTGCCGGGGAACACGTCGGCGGCGGAGATGGCGATCAGCCGGTCCTCGCGGACGGCGGGCATGTCGGGGAACGTGCTGGTCAGGTACTCGCGGGCCGCCGCCTCGTGCTCGGCGTCGGACACGGAGAAGACCAGCGCGTCGGGTGCCTCGGCCGCCAGGGACTCGGGCGTGATCTCCGCGGCGAAGAAGTCGGCGAAGGCGGGCTGCTCGGGCGTGTAGACGTTGTCCGACCCGGCCAGGCGCAGGATGTCGTACTCGACGCCCGCGCCGATCGCGGAGAGCGAGGTCCCGTCGACGTACACCTGCGCGACTCGCAGCGCTTCGACGTCGGCCACGGCGGCGGCGATCTCGTCGAGCTCGGCCCGGCTCTCGGCGATCAGGTCTGCGGCGGTGTCCTCGACGCCGAAGATCGCGCCGAGGTCCTCCAGGTCGGTGAAGAGGTCGGTGACCTCGCCCGACATCCGGCGGTCCGCGCACCCGCCGGTGGCGACGTAGACGGCGGCGCCGGAGTCCTGGAGCTGCTCGATGCTCGCGAAGCCCTGCTCGGCGGTGAACTCGTAGGTGGTCGGTGAGTAGACGAAGTCGGGCTGCACCGCCAGGAGGTCCTCCCGGCTGGGCGGCGTGTCGCCGCCGATCACCGGGACGTCCGCCGCGAGGGAGGCGACGTCGTCGGGCAGCTCCTGCGTGGTCGCCTGGGCCTGGCCCGCCAGGCGGTCGGCCAGGCCCAGGCGCAGCAGCAGCTCCGTCTGGGAGGGGTGCATGCCCACCACGGCTTCCGGCACGCCGTCGACCACGACGTCCTGGCCGCAGTTGTCGACGGTGACCGGTTCCGCGCCGCCGGCCTGTCCCGACGCGGGCGTGACCCCGGTCCCGCAGGCGGACAGGAGCAGGGTGGCCGCGGCCAGGGTGGCGACGGCTCCGGTGGTGGCCGTGCGGTGGGGGTGTCGGGTCATGACGAGATCTCGCTTTCGGTGGGAACGGGTGCGGGGACCGGTGCGGCCCCGTCCGGGAAGATGTCGGCGTCCGCGCGGCGGAAGGCCAGGACGCGGTCGTGCCGGTCCTCGAGAACCCGCGCCTCCACGCCGAAGACCGCGCGGATCAGCTCCGGGGTGAAGGTCGCGGCCGGTGGCCCGTCGGCGACGACGGTCCCGGCGTCGAGCACCACCACGCGGTCGCAGTACCGGGCCGCCAGGTTCAGGTCGTGCAGCGCGGCGATCACCGTCCGGCCGAGGCCGCGGACCGTGCTCATCAGCTCGAGCTGGTGCTTGATGTCGAGGTGGTTGCTCGGCTCGTCGAGCACGAGGACCGGGCTCTGCTGGGTCAGTGCGCGCGCGAGCATGACGCGCTGCCGCTGGCCGCCGGAGAGCGTGCCCACCATGCGCGCGGCGAGGTCGTCGATGCCGGTGCGGCGCATGGCGTCGTCGGCGATCCGCAGGTCCTCGACGGTGTCCCTCCCGAAGGAGGCGTGGTGCGGCGCCCGGCCCAGCAGCACCACCTCGTGCACGCTGAGGTCGAAGTCGGTGTGCGGGTCCTGGAGCATGACCGCCACCTGCCGGGCGTGCTGCCGTCCGGAGAGCGTCCGCACGTCGGCGCCGTCGACCCGCACGGTGCCCCGGCTCGGCCGGACGGCGCGGTACAGCGTCCGGAGCAGCGAGGACTTGCCGCTGCCGTTGGGGCCGACCAGGCCCACCACGGTCCCCGGCTCGACGGTCAGCGAGGCGCGGTGCACGACCTCGGTCCCGCCGAGGACCACCGAGACGTCGTCGAACTCGACCCTCATCGTCCGAACCCCGCCCGGTCGGCGCCACCACGGCGCATCAGCCAGAGAAAGAACGGCGCCCCGACGAACGCGGTGAGGATGCCGAGCGGGATCTCGGTCGGCATCGCCACGGTGCGGGCCAGGAGGTCCGCCATCATCAGGAACACCGCTCCCGCCAGAACAGTGACCGGCAGCATCCGCCGGTGGTCGGCGCCCACGACGATGCGGGCGACGTGCGGGATCACGAGGCCGACGAAGCCGATGCCGCCGGCGACCGAGACGACGGTCCCCGTCAGCAGCGACGCCACGACGAGGAGCAGCCCGCGCAGCCGGGTGGCGTCCACGCCCAGCGACGTCGCCGACTCGTCGCCGGTCATCAGCGCGTTGAGCGAGCGCGACGTCCCGGCCGCGACCAGGCAGGCCACCACGAGGGCGATCGCCGGCCCGACCAGACTCTGCATGGTCGCGGCCGAGACGCTGCCCAGCAGGAAGAACATGATGCTGACGACGTTCTGCGCGTCCGTGGAGATCGTCAGGTAGCTCGTCACCGCGCTGAACAGCGTGCCGAGGGCCACGCCGGCGAGGATCATGCGGGTCGGCGAGAGCTCGCCGTCCTTGCGGGCCAGGGCCGCCACGCACGCGCACGCCACCAGCGCGCCGACGAACGCGGCGACGTTGAGCGAGAGACCGCCCAGCACTCCGGTGCCGAAGACGATGACCAGCACAGCACCCACGCTCGCGCCGGACGACACCCCGAGGATGTAGGGCTCGGCCAGCGGGTTGCGCACCGTCACCTGCATCAGCGCCCCCGCGAGCGCCAGGCCGGCGCCGGCCAGCCCTGCGAGGAGCGTCCTCGGCAGGCGGAACTGCCACACCGCCTGGTCCTGCAGCGGGGTGAGGGTCCCGTCGGACATCCACGGCATCCCCGGGACCAGGTGTCCCAGGGTGATCTGCGCCGCCTGGGTGAGGCTCACCTCGACCGAGCCGACCGCGCCGGAGACGACCACGAGGGTCGCCAGCGCGACCGCCAGGACCGCGCAGGACCAGGCGGTTCGCCGGAGCAGGCGGCGTCGGATCACGAAGGAGGAGCCGGGAGGGCTGCCCGGGGTCGGCGCCACAGAGGCGAGCACGCGTGCGGTCACGCCGCGACAGTAGTGATAACCATTATCAATTTCAACTCTCCCGGCAAACCGGCCTCGACCTGCACAAGGACGGGCAGGGACGAACGCCTCTGCTGCGGGCGGGACCAAGGTCCCGGAACGAGGGGGCCGGTGACCCTGCCCCGGGACCTGTCCCGCGGGGGACTGTGGTGACAGGCGCCGGAAGGGTTCCGGCACATCCCGCAGGAGGACACCATGAGCACCGTCAGCCACCGCCTCACATCCTGGACGCACCGCGCCGACACCCGTGAGCGCACCGCGACCGACACCGCCGCCACGGCCGTCACCAGCGCGTCCGTCGCCCGGTACACGTTCGCCGGGGTCCGGCTGCTGCTGGCGTTCGAGTTCCTCTGGGCGTTCGGTGACAAGCTCCTCGGCTGGGGCCGCGCCACGCCCGCCGAGGGCGCCTGGATCAACGGCGGCTCCCCCACCGAGGGCTTCCTGAGCCACGTCGAGGGACCCTTCGCCGGGTTCTTCGGCGCCCTGGCCGGCAACGCGGTCGTCGACTGGCTGTTCATGCTCGGCCTGCTCGGCATCGGCCTCGCCCTCGCCCTGGGCATCGGGATGCGCCTCGCGGCCGGCGCCGGCGCGGCGCTCATGCTCATGATGTGGCTGGCCGTCCTGCCCCTGGCGAACAACCCGTTCGTCGACTACCACCTCGTCGACGCGGTCCTGCTCGTCGCCCTGGCAGCGTTCCTGGCCGGCGACACCCTCGGCCTCGGCAAGCAGTGGGCCCGACTGCCGCTGGTCCAGCGGTTCCCCATCCTGCGATGACGGACCTCTCCAGCACCCCCGTAGCGGTGCCCGTCCCGGTCACGACCGGGACGGGCACCGTTACGGTAGGGCACATGGACGTACGCGTGTTCCTCGTCGACGACCACGAGGTCGTACGCCGCGGCGTCGCCGACCTGCTCGAGTCCGAACCCGGCGTCACGGTCGTGGGCGAGGCCGGCACCGCCCGCGAAGCGCTGGACCGGATCCCCGCCCTGAACCCCGACGTCGTCGTCCTGGACGTGCGGCTGCCCGACGGCGACGGGGTCACCGTCTGCCGCGAGCTGCGTTCCCGCATGCCGGACCTCGCCTGCCTCATGCTCACGTCGTTCTCCGACGACGAGGCCCTCTACGACGCGATCCTCGCCGGCGCCGCCGGTTACGTCCTCAAGCAGGTCCGCGGCACCGACCTCGTCCAGGCCGTGCTGACCGTCGCGGCCGGCGGGTCGATCCTCGACCCCCGCGCCGCCGCACGGGTCATGGAGCGCATGCGCTCCGACGCGCACCACGAGCCCGACCCGCTGGCCGCCCTGACCGAGCAGGAGCGCCGCATCCTCGGCCTCATCGGCCACGGGCTGACGAACCGGCAGATCGGCGCCGAGCTGTTCCTCGCCGAGAAGACCGTCAAGAACTACGTCTCCAGCATCTTCGCCAAGCTCGGCCTCGAACGACGCGCCCAGGCCGCCGTCCTCGCCGACCGCCTCGAACAGCACGAACGCCGGCGTCCCTGAGCCCTGGCCGCCGCCCGGCCCCGGGGTTCAGGACGGCAGGGCGTCGTCCGCGGGGAGGGGCACGCGCCACACCAGGCGGGTGCCGACCCGTTCGGCGTCCGGGTCCAGCGGTTCGACGGCGAGGGAGCCGCCCAGCTCCTCTGCCCGCTGGGCAAGGTTGCGCAGGCCGCTGCGCGGGACACCCGCCGGGACGCCGACGCCGTCGTCGCTCACCCGGAGCTCCACGTCGCCGTCCACCCGGAGCGTGACCGCGACCCGCGACGCCGACGCGTGCCGGGTCACGTTGGACAACGCCTCACGCAGCACCGCGACGACGTGCTCCGCCACCTCGGGCGGCACCAGCGCGTCGACCGCCCCCTCGAACCGCAGCCGCGGCGAGTAGCCGAGCGGCGTGACCGCGGCGTCGACCTCGGTGATCACCCGCGAGCGCAGGCCGATCCGGCGGGCGCCCGCGCCGCCGGGCCGGTCGTTCGACTGGAGGCGGTAGATCGTGGTGCGGACCAGGGAGATGGTCTCGTCCACCTCGTCGACCGCCTTGTTGAGCTTGTCCGCGATCTCCGGGGCCGCGTTCCGGGCCACGCTCTGGAGCGACAGCCCGGTCGCGTAGAGCCGCTGGATGGCCAGGTCGTGCAGGTCCCGGGCGATGCGTTCGCGGTCGCGCAGCAGCACCACGCGTTCGGCGTCGGCCCGCCCCTCGGCCAGCTCCAGCGCGACGGCCGCCTGCGCGGCGAAGGCCCCCAGCGCCTCCACCACCACGGACGAGAACGGCGGGCGCCCCCGGACGCGCGCGGCGGCCAGGACGCCCCGGGCCCCGCCCGACTCACCGAGCGGCCAGACGGCGAGCGGGCCGAGGCGACCGGGCAGCTCCAGCGACAGGCTGGCGTGCTCGTCCTCCGTCGCGTCGTCGGTGACCATCGGCACGCCGGTCCGGAACGTGAGCGCGGTGAACGTGCCCTCGGCGGCGAGCACCGCGCCGATCTGCGCTTCCGCGCCCAGTCCGCACGCCGACTGCAGCACCAGACGTCCGGTGGTCGGGTCCGGGACGGCGATGGCCGTGACGTCGGCGTCGGCCACCTCGCGTGCCTCGCTGCCGACGAGGGTCAGCACGTCGCCCGGCGACGTCCCGGTGAGGACCTCGCGGGAGATGCGGTCGTTGGCGCGCGCCCAGCGCTCGCGCATGCGTGCGACGTCGTACAGGCGGGCGTTCTCCACCGCCACGCTCGCCGCGGCGGCGAGCGCCTCGAGGACCCGCTGGTCCTCGGCGGTGAAGTCGCTGCCGCCCCGCTTGTCCGTGAGGTAGAGGTTGCCGAACGGCGCGCCGTGCACGCGCAGCGGCATCCCGACGAAGGTGTGCATCGGCGGGTGGTGCGCAGGGAAGCCGACGGAGGTGGGGTGGTCGGCGATGTCGTGCAGGCGCAGCGGCACGGGATGCCGGATCAGCTCGCCCAGCACGCCGTGCCCCGTGGGGTACGGGCCGATCGCGGTGATCTGGTCGTCGGACAGGCCGACCGTGAGGAACCGGGCGATCCTTCCGTCGGCGCCCAGCACGCCGAGCGCGCCGTACCGGGCGTCGACGAGCTCGATCGCCGTCTCGACGATGCGGTGCAGCACCGTCTCCAGGTCCAGCCCGCGGCTGACCGTGATGACGGCGTCGAGCAGCAGGTCAGTGCGGTCGTGCGGTGCGCTCTCGGAGTCCATCGACACCTCCAGCGGCCACGGTAGCGCGGATCGGTAGCGCGGATCGGTAGCGCGGCACGGAGGGACCTTGGTCCCGCCGAAGCGGGCCACCGGTCTCTGCCGGGCGGGGCCTGTCCCCTGGTGTCCTGGAGGGGACAGAGGAGGGCACCATGAGCATCACCTGGTACCGGGGAATCGTCGTCGGCGTCGACGGATCGGACGAGAGCCTGGCCGCGCTGGACTGGGCGGCCCGCGCCGCCGACCTGCACGACGCCTGCCTGACGGCCATCACGACCTACATCACGCCCATGACGCCCGACCCAGGGATCGGGAACCCGGTCGCGCAGGTCAGAGACGACGCCGAGCGCGCCGCCCAGGCCGCACGTGCCCGGATCGGGTCGCGCCGCCCGGGGAACCGCGACGTCGAGGTGCTGGTCCTGCCCGGCAGTGCCCACCATGTGCTGAGCCAACGGTCGACGACGTGCGACCTGGTCGTGGTGGGCCGGCGCGGTCTCGGACGGCTCGATCGCCTGCTGCTCGGCTCCACGTCGGCCGCCCTGGCCGCGTCGGCGCCCGGCGCCACCGTCGTGGTGCCGGCCGGTGCGACGACCGGCGACCCGCGCCGCGTCCGGGTGGGCGTGGACCGGAACGACGAGCCGGACGTGCTCGGCGCAGCCTTCGCCGAGGCGTCCGCGCGCGGCTGCCCGCTCGAGGTGGTGCACGTGTCGCGCACCGACCCCGCTGCCTCGATGCTCTTCGAGATCGAGCCCTTCGCCCAGGCGTGGCAGGAGGCGACGAATGCCGGGCTGGCCGACCGGGTCGCCCGGTGGTCGGAGAAGTACCCGCGCGTGACCTGCACGGTGACGATCCGCCGTGGCGACCGGGTCCCCGCCCTGCTCGACGATCTGACGCCCGACGACCTCCTGGTGGTCGGCGGACGGCGGCACCAGCCGGCCCTCGGCCGCATGCTGGGCAGCGTGCCGGACGCCGTGCTGCGCACTGCGCCGTGCCCGGTCCTGGTGGTGCACGTGCGTCGGCCGGCGCCGGAGGTCGGCAGCACGAGCGGTTGCTAGCCGCCGCGTCACTGCGGAAGGCTCTCGTCCTGCCCCGAGTCCGCGAGCGTCGCGCCGCCCACGCCCCAGTTCTCCCGCGGGATCTCCTGGATGACTACCCGGATCGTGTCGAGATCGTGGCGCGGGACGTGCCGCACGGGGTCCGCGCCCGCGACCATGCGGCAGGGCTCACGTCGTCCTTGGCGGACCTCTCCGCCTACCTCGAGCCGTAGGCCACTGCTCCGAGCCGAGCCCAGACCGGGCTGGAGTCAGCCTTGCTTATGCAGGTGATTACCTGCATATTGGATCCATGACCGCACAGCAGGACGTCCTCGATCCGGTGTTCAAGGCCTTGGCCGACCCCACCCGACGCCTGCTCCTCGACCGGCTCCGCCAGCAGAACGGGCAGACGCTCACCGAGCTCTGCGGCAGCCTCGAGATGGCGCGCCAGTCGGCGACGCAGCACCTCGACCTCCTGGCGCAGGCCGGCCTTGTCGTCGTCGTACGCCGTGGGCGGGAACGCCTGCACTACCTCAATCCCGCTCCGATCCACGAGATCGGAGAGCGCTGGATCGCGGCGTACGACGCGCCACGACTGGCAGCACTGAGCGCCGTCCGAGACCGAGCAGAGGAATACGCCATGACCGAGACCACCTCGACCGTCCCGACGTACGTGTACGTCACCTACATCCGGGCGAGCGCCCAGCAGGTGTGGCAGTCGCTCACCGACTCCGACGTGACCGCGCGGTACTGGCACCACGCCAACGTGTCCGACTGGCAGGTCGGCTCGCCGTGGGAGCACCGCCGGGTCGACGGCTCCGACACGGTCGACGTCGTGGGCACCGTGCTCGAGGCGGAGGCGCCGCACCGGCTCGCCGTCACCTTCGAGGCCTCCCCCGGCACCGAGCGGACCGACGGCCCCTCGGTGGTCACCTTCGTGATCGAACCGCACGCCGACGTCGTCCGGCTGACCGTCACCCACGAGAACCTGCCGGACGCCGAAATGCTGCGCCGCATGTCGAGCGGCTGGCCGGCAGTGCTCGCCAATCTCAAGACGCTGCTGGAGACCGGCGAGGTCATGCCGTCGGCGCTCTGGGACGCCCCCGCGAGCAAGACGCCGTGAGCCGCTGTCCCGTCGGGGCCGGCCACCACCACCGAACACCTGGAGGACAGCCATGAGCGGAATGCTGCTGGAGAACAAGAACGCCGTGATCTACGGCGGCGGGGGTGCCATCGGCGGCGCCGTCGCGCGGGTGTTCGCCCGGGAGGGCGCGCGGGTCTTCATCGCCGGGCGGACGCAGGCCAAGCTGGACGCCGTCGCGCGCGACATCATGGCCGCGGGTGGCCAGGTCGAGACCGCCCAGCTCGACGCGTTCGACCCGGAGGCGGTCGAACGGCACGCCGACGCGGTCGCCGCGCAGGCCGGCAGCATCGACGTCGCCCTCAACGCCGTGAGCGTCACGCACGACCAAGGGACGCTGCTGGCGGACCTCTCGCTGGAGGAGTTCATGCGGCCGATCGACGGCTTCCTGCGGACACTCTTCATCACGAGCAAGGCGGTGGCGCGGCACATGGGCGGGGAGCGCCCCGGCGTCGTCCTGAACCTCTCCGAGCCGGGTGCCCGGCTCGCGGCGAGCGGCATCCTCGGCCACGGCGTGAGCGCGGCCGGCAAGGAGGCGTTCTCGCGGCTGCTGGCCGCGGAGCTGGCGCCGAGGAACATCCGCGTCATCGACATCCGGCCGCACGCCGTCGTCGACGCGGCCGCCGCCGGCTCCTACACGCGCGACGTCTTCGGGCCGTCCGCGGCGGCCGCCGGGCAGACGCTCGACGAGTTCCTGGACGACGGGATGCGGGCGGGGACACTGCTCCAGCAGCTGCCGACGCTCTCCGACGTCGCGGAGACCGCCGCGTTCCTGGCCTCGGACCGCGCCGGCGCGATGACGGCCACAGTGGTCAACCTGACCGGCGGCGCCCTCGTGGACTGAGGCACCAGGGCCGGGACGGCCTACGACGCCAGCCACTCCCGCGCGCCCCGGCCCGACCGCGCGGGCCGGACGGCGCCGTCGGCCTCGCTGATCTCCGCCCACACCGCGTCGAGCGAGAGGCCGAGGACCTCCGCGATCGCGGCGATCGTCGGGAAGGCCGGTGTCGCCACGCGGCCCGACTCGATCTTGCGGAGGGTCTCCGGGGAGACACGTGCGTCGAGCGCGACCTCGAGCATCGAGCGCTCGCCCCTGGCGCGACGCAGGAGGGCGCCGAGGCGCTGTCCGCGCTCGACCTCCGCGGGTGTGAGCGGCAACCTGACCATGGCCCGATTCTAATACCGGGATAGTATGGCCGGGATAGTTATTGGGAAGCATAAGAAGGGCGCCACATGATCGAGATCCTGAACCCCGCCGAGCTGGCCCGAGCACGGGGTGCGGGCACCCTGGTCGCGACGATCCTGCAGACGCTGCGGACGCGGAGCACGGTCGGCACGAACCTCCTGGACATCGACCAGTGGGCCCAGGCGATGATCGTCGACGCCGGTGCGCAGTCCTGTTATGTGGACTACGCACCGGCGTTCGGGCGCGGGCCGTTCGGCCACTACATCTGTACCGCCGTCAACGACGCGGTCCTCCACGGCAAGCCGCGCGACTACCGGCTCGCGGACGGCGACCTGCTGACCCTCGACCTCGCCGTCTCCCTGGACGGCATCGCCGCGGACTCCGCGATCAGCTTCGTCGTGGGCGGCACCCAGCCCGCCGAGAGCCTGGCGATGATCGAGACGACCGAGCGCGCGCTGCGGGCGGGGATCGCCGCGGCCCGCCCCGGAGCCCGCATCGGCGACATCTCCCACGCCATCGGCGCGGTGCTGAGCGCCGCGGGGTATCCGATCAACACCGAGTTCGGCGGGCACGGCATCGGCTCGACGATGCACCAGGACCCGCACGTCCCCAACACGGGACGCCCGGGCCGCGGGTTCACGCTGCGCCCGGGGCTGCTGCTCGCGCTCGAGCCGTGGGTCATGGTGGATACCGCCGAGCTGGTGACCGACGCCGACGGGTGGACCCTCCGCAGCGCGACGGGCTGCCGGACGGCGCACAGCGAGCACACCATCGCCATCACCGACGGCGAACCGGAGATCCTCACGCTGCCGACCCCGGCGTAGCCCTCCGACGCAGAGCAACGAACGTAGGCCTGGTCGCCCCATGAGGGTTCATGGAGCGACCAGGCCTACGTTCGACGTGTCCTGTCCCCCGGCAGGGAGGGGGGGCGGGTTTTAGTATGGGCAGGTGCTGCGGTACTCGCTGATCGTCGTGCTCGTGGACGGTGCCGGGCACAGGAACTGGTCGTAGCGCAGGTCGTCGTCGACGAAGCGCTTGAGCCAGGAGATGCTGTACTTGGCGATGGTCGTGTTGTCGGTGTTCGGCGCGAAGTGGCTGGCCCCGCGTAGCTCCAGGTACGCCTTGTCGGCGGTGCTGGGGAGGGACTGGTAGAACGGCTCCGCGTGCGAGCGGACCGAGGCGATCGAGTCGTTCTGCGCACCGACGATGAGCGTGGGTGTGCTCACCTCGGGCCACGTCTTGTCCGTGTTCCACGGCGTCAGCGGGATGGCCGCCTGGAGCGACGGTCGGTCCTTGGCCGCCTCGAGCGATCCCCCGCCGCCCATCGAGTGACCCATGACGGCCAGCCGGTCGTCGTCGATCCGGCTCGCGACCGAGCTGCGCGTCGTGAGGTAGTCCAGCGCCCTGAGCAGCTGGTCACCGCGGGAGGACGGCTGGTCCGAGGTGGTGATCGTGTCGATCGTGAAGACGACGAACCCCTGTGAGGCCAGCCGCGGGCCGAGCCAGGCCATGGTGGACTGCGAAGCCGTGTAGCCCGGGGCGACCGCCACCGCACCGAACGTGCCTGCGGTGGTGGTGGTCGGGTAGTAGATGGTGCCGCCACCGAAACCGGAGACGAGACGCGAGACGCTCACGTCAGCGACGGCGAACGGACCACGGCGCGCCTCGATGCTCGCCACGGTCGGGTCGGGACCACGTTCGTACGGGTTGTCGGCGGCGTGCGCGGCAGGCACGCTCACGACGGCGGTGCCGGCGAGCAGCAGCCCGGACACGAGCGCTGCACCAGCCTTGCGGATCAGATGTCTCATGAATTGCCCCTTTGCGATTGACAAGACAGCAACTGACGCAACTGACAGTAAGGTAGCTCTACCAACCGGTCAAGACATTTCGTGGATTGATGCATGCGCACCTGACTAAGGTCGGTACGTGAACGGGTACGTGGACGGCCGCAAGCTGCGCTTCGAACATCGCCGTGGGGAGGTCCTGCGCGCGGCGACCGAGCATGCGCTCGATCACGGCCTGGCCGGCCTGTCGCTGCGCAAGGTGGCCCAGACGGTCGGCGTCAGCCACGCGACCCTGGTGCACCACTTCTCGACGAAGGACCAGCTGGTCGCCGAGATCGTCGACCTGGTGCTGACCCAGTCGCTCGCCCTCCCCGACCTCGCCGACGACGACCCGGAACCGCTCGGGACCATCTGGCGCCGGGCCACGTCGGACCAGGGACGCCGCTACATCCGGCTGTTCACCGCGATCACCGGGCACGCCATGCACGACAACCCGATGCTGCGCGACGCCGTGGCCCGGTCGATGCAGCAGCGGACGGCCCTGCTGGCCGCCGGCCTGGTACGGCACGGCTGCCCCGAACCGGAGGCCGTCGCGCTGGCCACCTCGCTGCTGTCGACGCTGCGCGGGCTGCTCGTCGACCTCCTCGTCACCGACGACGAGAAGCGCGTCCGGGCGGCGTTCGACGACCTGGCCACCGAGCTGGACCGGCGCAGCTCCGCCTGGCCGACGCCGGGCGCCGGGCCCACCCCGGCCGGGAGCTGACTCCCGTTCAGCAGCCTCCAGGCGACCGCGCACCGGCCTGTCGCGGCACGCCGGAGCCTGCTGAACCGATCTCAGGAGTGGGTGGAGGCGATGGTCAGGGCGCACCCTCCGGGGAGACCGCTAGGCGTGTGTTCCACGGGTCCGCGAACCGGAGCGTCGCGCCGTCGTCCGCCGTGTTGATGCCGTGGAACCGGAGGCGGTCGGCGAGAGCTTCGACGTCGGACCGCGTCGGGACGAGGATCCGGACGTCGCCGAGGCCCAGCGTCGAGGCGCGCGGAGCGGCGCCCGCACTGCGCCAGGTGTTCATGCCGATGTGGTGGTGGTAGCCGCCGGCCGAGACGAACAGGGCCGAGTCCCCCAGCTGCGCGGTGACGTCGAACCCGAGCGTGTCGACGTAGAACCGGCGCGCGGACGGGATGTCGCCCACCTGCAGGTGCACGTGCCCGATCGCCGCGGACGGGCCGGCGTCGGACGCCGCCGGGTCGTGCCAGCGCCGCAGGAACTGGTTCGGGTCGAGGTACTCGCTGGCCATCGCCACCGTCCCGTCCGGGCGGATGCTCCACTCCTCGCGCGGGCGGTCGCGGTACAGCTCGACGCCGTTGCCCTCGGGATCGGTGAAGTAGAACGCCTCGCTGACCAGGTGGTCCGCGCTGCCGGTGAACGTCTCCGGCACCCGCTGCGCCATGGACGCCAGCGACGCGGCCAGGCGCCGCTCGTCCTCGAAGAGGATCGCCGTGTGATAGAGCCCGGCGCCCCGCGGGTCCGCACCCGGCAGGTCCCGCTCCTGGCGGAGCACCATGATCGGCACACCGCCCCGACCCAGCGTCGCGGTGGCGCCCGCTTGGTCGAGGACGTCGAGGGTGACGGCGTGCTGGTAGTACGCGGTCATGACGTCGAGGTCGCGCACGAGCAGCTCGACGGTGTCCATCCGCGTGGCGTCGGGCGCCGCACCCGCGGTCACGACACCGCCCGGGCGCCAGGCGGGGACGATGTTCGGCGCGCTCATGAGATCAGGGCGAGGCCGCCGCCCCACGAGATCTTCTCGGCGCCGGCGAGGGTCAGCTGCAGCAGGCCGACCGCCTCCAGCTCCCGGGCCCGCTTGAGCGATCCGGCGTCGACGCCGCGCAGCCCGGCCGCGGTGACCAGCTCGACGACGGTCTGCTTGGCTGCCGCGTCGTCGCCGGCGACGAGCACCGTCGTCGGCAGCGCCGTCGGTGCGGCGCCGATCTCGCGGGAGGCGAGGGTGCCGCCGAAGTTCGTGTTGAACGCCTTGACGACCTTCGCCCCGGGGACGGCGTCCTGCAGGAGCCTCGCCGCCGAGGAGTCGGCGGGGACGACGAGGTCGTCGAAGGTGCTGAAGTCGACGGGGTTGGTGACGTCCACCAGGACCTTGCCGTCGAACGCGCCCGGGTAGGCGCTCAGCACGTCCGCCACCGCCCCGTAGGGCACGGCCAGCACGACGACGTCGCCCGTGACCTCGGCACCGATCGCGCCCGCCGCGCCACCCAGCGGGCCGGCGACCGCACGTGCTTTCTCGACGTCGCGGGCGAGCACCTGGACCCCCGTCCCGCCCTTCGCCACGACACCCGCGACAACACTGCCGAAGTTTCCTGCTCCGATGACGGTGACCGTGGTCATGTCCACTCCCAAGATAGTTGTTCCTACAACCAACGCTGCGAGTCTTGCACCGATTACTTGTTGCGTCAACCAAAAGGTAGGATGGAGCCGTGAAGCGACGCGTACCCCGGATGAACGACCAGGAGTCGGCGGCCTGGCTCGGCCTGACCTCCGTGTTCAGCCTTCTGCCTGCCGCCCTGGACCGGCAGCTCCAGCGCGACTCCGGGCTGACGCACTTCGAGTTCGTCGTGCTGTCCGGGCTCCAGCTCAGCCCGGAGCCGACGATGCGCATGACCGCGCTCGCCGAGGCCAGCGTCTCCACCCTGCCGCGCCTGTCCCATGTCTGCGGGCGCCTGGAGAAACGCGGACTCATCGAGCGCTCCTCCTGCCCCGAGGACCGCCGCGCCACCAACGTGCGGCTGACGACCGACGGCCGGCGCGAGCTGATCCGCTCCATCCCCGGCCACATCGCGACGGCGCGACGGCTCGTCATCGACGCGCTCACGCCGGAGCAGCTCGACGCGCTGACCGACATCACGACCACGATCACCGCCCGCCTCACCCAGGAGCCGACCCCCTGAAGCTGCGCTGTACTGGCCGCCGTCGCGGGCACCGCGGGCACCGGGCGTCGAACGTAGGGCTGATCGCTCTATCAGCCCTCATGCCGCGACCAGCCCTACGTTCGACGCCTTGGGGCGACCAGGCCTACGTTCGGCGGGCGGGGATCGACGTCGGGCCGGGGGTGCGGGGAGGCCGCTCGGCGGCGCATCTTGACGTAGTTGCCGCAGCCGGACATGGAGCACCAGCGCCGAGCATGGTTGCGGGAGGCGTCGTAGAACGCCCAGCGGCAGGTGTCGCGGGCACAGACCTTGAGCCGTTCCCAGTCGCCCGCTGCCTCGCTCCGGCGGACGGCGTCGAGCACTCCCGCCAGGGCTCGTTCGAACGCGGTGCCGGACCCCTCGAGCCGGATGCCGCCGTCGGCGTCGAACGCGGCGCGCAGCGGGATGCGACCGAGCTCGGCGTCGAGCTCCTGGCGGGCCGTGAGATCCGCGTCGTGCCTGGCATGGGTGCTCGGGTCGATGACCTACGCGGGCGTCTACGCCTACGTCGCCGCGTCACCGCTCCTGCTCCAGGGCGTCCACGGCATCTCGCCCGGGCAGTTCGCCATGGTGTTCCTCGCGAACTCGCTGGGCCTCGCCATCGGGGTCCAGGCGAGCGCAGCGCTGCTCCGGCGTCGGCCGGTGCGCCGGTGCTCGCGGGGTTCGCCTCCCTCACCGCCGTCGCGGCGATCGCCGTCGTCCCGCTGCAGCACGCGGGTGCGGGGCTCGCGGGCCTGCTGGTGTGCCTGTGGCTCTTCGTCACCGGGTGCGGCGGCTGCTTCGTCGGCGCGTTCAGCCGCGCGCTGCGTGACCAGGCGGCGCAGACCGGCACCGCCACCTCCGTCTATGGCTTCACCACCTTCGCCACGGCAGGGCTCGTCGCGCCCGTCGCGGGCCTGATCGGGATCCAGACGCCGCCCCGATCGCGGCGGTGCTGACCGCCACCGCCCTCGTCGGGACGACGGCGGCGGTCGTGATGTTCGTCCGAGACCGACCGTGACCGGGTCGGAGCAGCTGGAGGACGCGGAGGCCGAGCAAGGCCACCGCTGAGACCGACCAGGAGCGCGCCCCCTAGTCTCAGCTGTGCTTGCCGGACCTACCCGCTCGGACGCCCTGGACGATCAGCACGACGCCGACGACGGCGAGGATCGGCCCGACGACGGCCCACAGCGTCACGCCCGTCATCGCGCTGCCGGCAAGGTAGCCAAGCCCTTGAAAGGTGAAGACGGTGCCCATGAGAACGAGGACGACGCCGAGCACGATCAGACCTGATTTCACGACTGCCTCCGCGCTGAGTTGTGGTGAGAGGGCATGCGGACGCCCGTACCTGCCGGTCAGCCCAAGGAGAGCAGCGGGCCCGTGACGGTCAGACCCGGATCCTGGCTGAACGCCCAGAAGAACGCCAGCGCCGCGCCGGCGAGCGCCACGTCCTTGTTGAACTGGATCATCTCCGTCTGCTTCGCCGACGGGTCGGTCTCGCGCCAGAACGCGTGCATGAGGAAGGCCGTCGGGAGGAGGAAGACGAGCAGCAGCAGCGCGCCCAGGTCACCCCAGACGCCGAGCAGGACGGACAGCCCGCCGAGGAGCATCAGCACTCCGCTGGCGAGGGTTGCGGCCTTGGCCATCGGCACGCCCTTGGACGCCGCGTAGCCGGCCATGCCGTCCGTCTGGGTCAGGTGCCCGAGGGCGCTCCCGAAGAAGAGCGCCACGAAGAGCACCCGGGCGATGAGCAGTACGACGTCCATGGTCACCTCCGGTAGAGGACCTACATTCAATCACGCTTTCTCCACACTTTATGACCCGACTGTCTCGCGCGTCGAGGGGTGTGGGGCTACCTCTTCCTCGGTGCCGCTCGGGACCGGAGGGTTGGCCTTCCGCAGCGACCCCCAGAGCACGCCGCCGATCACCAGCGCGGCGCCGACCGCCGTCATCACCTCGATGTCCTCACCCAGCAGCACCGCCGAGGCGCTGAGCCCCACCACGGGGACCAGCATCGAGAACGGTGCGACGACGCCGGCGGGATGCCGGGCCATGAGCCAGGTCCAGACCCCGGATCCGACGAGCGTCCCGATCAGCACCGTGTAGACCAGCCCGAGCAGGGCCGCCAGCGTGTGCGGCCCAGGAGCGAACGCCGCGGCGATCGCGCCAGGCCCCTCCACCATCAGCGACAGCGCGAACATCGGCACGGGCGGCACCACCGACATCCACAGCGTGAGGTGCAGCGGGTTCGGCGCCTTGGCCCGCGCGTTGGACACGTTGCCGATCGCCCAGCCGAACCCGCCGGCCAGCACCAGCAGGAAGGGCGCCAGCGCGGCGGCCTGCGCCTGGGACCAGCCCACCACGGCCAGTCCGAGCGTCGCGGCGCCCAGCCCGGCCAGCTGCCGCGCGGTCACCCGGTCGCGGAACGCGAGCGCGCCGAGCAGAACGGTAAACGGCGCCGACGACTGCAGCACCAGCGATGCGAGCCCGGCCGGCATGCCGACGGCCATGCCCCAGTACAGGAACAGGAACTGCAGGGTGCCGAAGCCGATGCCGTACCCGAGGAGCCAGCGCACCGGCACCTGCGGACGCGGGACGAGCAGCACGGTCGGCACGGCGATGATCGCGAACCGCAGCGCCACGAGCAGGAACGGCGGGAACTGGGCGAGCGACGCGTCGATGGCGATGAAGTTCAGCCCCCACATGACCGCGACGGACAGGGCGAGCAAGCGGTGCGAGAGGGGCATGGTCCGAGTCTGCGCGGCCCACGTTCTGAAGGACAAGCGAAACTTTCTACAGCTCCTTGTAGGTTGCCTTCATGGACGGAGAGCCTCGCCGCCGCGGTCACGACCTGGCCCGTGTGGACCCTCGTCACCTCGACCTGCTCCGCGAGCTCGCCGACCGACGCTCCGTGACCGCGGTCGCCGAGGCGACCCATCGGACGCCGTCGGCCGTGTCGCAGCAGCTGCGCACGGCGCAGCGCGAGCTGGGCGGCATCCCGCTGGTAGAGCCCCACGGCCGGGGCGTACGACTCACCGAGGCCGGCAGGCTCCTGGCCGACGGCGGCCGCGACCTCGCCCGGACGATCGCGCAGGTGCAGGCCAGGTGGGACACCTACCTGGGCTCGGCGTCGGGCACCGTGCGCCTGGCGGCGCTGCCGAGTGCGGCCACGATCCTGCTGCCGGGCGTGCTCGACCGGCTCGCGGGCACGGACGTGCACCTTGAGTGCACCGACGTCGACATCGCCGAGTCGGAGTACTCCGGGATGGTCGCCGACCACGACATCGTCGTCGGGCACAGCTTCACCGGTCCCGTACCCGCCGGGGCGGGTCACCTGGTCACGGCGGCCCTGCTCCGCGAGCCCCTCGACATCGCCATGCGGGCCCACCATGCGCTGGCCACCAAGCCCCGGGTCACGGCCCGGGACCTGGTGCTCCACGAGTGGTACGGCGTGCCGCTCGGCTACCCGTTCGACGACCTGCGCATCGCCGTCGAGACGACGACCGGGACCCCGGTCCGCGTGGCCCAGCGGCTCCGCGACAACCGGCTGATCGAGGCGCTCGTCGCCGCGGGCGACCGCGTCGCCGTGCTCCCCCGGTACAGCACCACGCCCGGCGCGGGAATCGTCCTGCGGCCGGTGCACGGCATGGACGCCGCCCGGTGGATCGTCGCGATCCTGCGACCCGACCGGGCCGAACGGCTCGCCGTCCGGACGGTGCTGGAGGCGCTGCGGGCGGCGGGAGCTGCCCGGGTGGAGGGCTCATGACGCCAGCGGGTCACCGCTCGACGGCGTGTCCCCGCGCTGGGTCGCGCGGTCCAGGGCCCGGTCCGGGAGCCAGACCGTGAAGGTGCTGCCGCTCGGGCCGTGGTCGGTGTGCAGCAGGTGCCCGTCGTGGCTCTCCGCGACCTGGCGGGCGATGGCCAGCCCGAGCCCGGAGCCGTCCGGCTGCTCCGCGTTCCCGTCGTCCCCCCGGTAGAACCGGTCGAAGATCCGGTCCCGGGCCTCCGCCGGGACGCCGGGGCCTTCGTCCGCCACCGCGATCCACGCCCAGCCCTGCCTGCTGCCCACCCCTACCGTGATCGCGCTGCCCACCGGCGCGAGCCGCACCGCGTTGGACAGCAGGTTGTCGACCGCCCGGCCCAGCGCATTCGCGTCGCCGTAGGCGACCGGTCCGGGATGGGTCCGCTCCACGATGGACACACCACGCCGCTCGGCGACGGCCCGGTTGTCGCGGACGGCGCCCTCGGCCAGCGCGGCGAGGTCGACCTCCCGGTCGGCGAAGGCCTCCGACCGGAACCGCGCCGTCGCCAGCAGGTCCTCCAGCAGCCGGGACATCCGGCTCGTCGCGCCCAGGACGACGGCGGTCGCCTCGGCGCGCTGTGCCTGGTCCGCCTGCTCGTTGCCGAGCACCGCCTCGACGTTCGCCTGCACCACCATCACGGGGTTGCGCAGCTCGTGGGACACGTCCTCGATGAGCCGGCGTTCCGCGGTGAACGCCCGGTCGAGGCGGTCGAGCATCCCGTCGATCGTGTCGGCCAGGGTGCGCAGCTCGTCCCGCGGCCCGGTCGCGCCGATGCGCCGGGACAGGTCCGTGGCACCGATCTCCTGGGCGGTGCGCGTGATGGCCTCCACCGGCCGCAGCGCCCGTCCGGACACCCACCAGCCGACGAGCACGCTGAGCAGGAACATCACCGCGAGCGCCACCGCGGAGTAGTCGCGCAGGGTCTGCAGGGCGGTGTAGTTCACGGCGTGCTGCACGGTGTCGAGGTCGGCGGCCTGGAACTGTTCGCCGGGCTTGTAGGCGATGCTGCCGTCGGACTTCTTCTCGAACCGTTTGACGGTGACGGGGTCCAGCGGCGCGGCGACCATGGTCTGCGACAGCGCGAAGTAGATCCCGGCCAGGATGAGTGCGGTGATGCCGAAGAGCGTCGCGGAGTACGTGAGGGCCAGCCGCATCCGCACGGTGCGCGCCCAGCCGGGGAGCCCCGGAAGGGTCATGCGAGGACACCCTCCACGGAGGCGGGCAGGTCGCGCAGCCGGTAGCCGCGACCGATGACGGTCTCCAGCGCGGGGTCCTCGCCGTCGACGGTGAGCTTGCGGCGCAGGGTGCCGACGGTGACCCGGACGGTCTGCGTGAACGGGTCGGCGTTCTCGTCCCACACGTGCTCGAGGAGCTCCTCGGCGGGCACCACGTAGGCGGGCCGGTTCATCAGGTAGCGCAGCACGGCGAACTCCTTGCGGGTGAGCACGAGCTCCCGGGTGCCGCGCCAGGCGAGCTGCCGGGCGGCGTCGAGCCGGATCGGGCCGTGGGCGAGCACCGCGGCGGCCTCACGCGCCTCGCGGCGCAGCAGGGCGCGGATGCGGGCGGACAGCTCGATGATCGCGAACGGCTTGACGAGGTAGTCGTCCGCCCCGACGTCGAGCCCGGTGACCCGGTCGGTCAGGCGACCGCGCGCGGTGAGCATGAGGATGCGCGGCGGGTCGCCGTCGGCGAGCGGGATCTGGCCGGCGCGGACGGCGCGGGTCAGGTCGAAGCCGGTCCCGTCGGGCAGGGTGACGTCGAGCAGCACGACGTCGTACGGGTTGAGGCCGAGCTTCTCCCGTGCCTCGGCCACCGTGCGCGCCTGGTCGACGGCGTAGCCCTCACGGCGCAGCGCCACCTGCAGGGCACTCACCAGGCCCGCCTCGTCCTCCACGATCAGCAGCCGCACAGCAGCACGGTAACCGCCCGGGGCGCGCCGTGACAGGGACTGTCGGTCCACCCTTTCGGTCGGCTTTCGCTCGGGTTTCCCGCAGTTTTCTCCTCGGTCGGCTGAAGTCGGTGTCATGAACGAGCACAGACCAGCCACCCAGGACATCCCCTCCGTCGCCACGCACCCACCGCTCCGCCCGGCCGCCGCCCTGGTCGAACGGGCGCTGATCGAGGTGAAACGGGTCATCGTGGGGCAGGACCACATGGTCGAACGCATCATGGTCGGCCTCCTCTCTCGCGGTCACGTGCTGCTCGAGGGGGTGCCCGGCGTCGCCAAGACGCTCGCGGTGCGCACCCTGGCCACCGTGGCCGGGGGCTCCTTCGCCCGCCTCCAGTTCACGCCGGACCTGATGCCGTCGGACATCGTCGGCACCCGCGTCTGGAAGCCCTCGCGGGAGGACTTCGACGTCGAGCTCGGTCCGGTGTTCGCCCACCTCGTCCTCGCCGACGAGATCAACCGTGCCCCGGCCAAGGTGCAGTCGGCCCTGCTGGAGGCGATGGCGGAGGGCCAGGTCAGCATCGGCGGACGCACCTACACCCTCCCCGACCCCTTCCTCGTCCTCGCCACCCAGAACCCGATTGAGAGCGACGGCGTCTACGCGCTGCCCGAGGCGCAGCGCGACCGGTTCCTGCTCAAGGTCGACGTCGACCACGCCGACGAGCTGGAGGAGCTGACGATCGTGCAGCGCATGAGCGCCGCTCCCCCGCGCGCCGAGCCGCTGCTCGACCCGGCGATGGTCCGCCAGCTCCAGCGGGAGGCCGACCAGGTGTTCGTCCACCACGCCGTCGCGCAGTACGCGGTGGCCCTGGTGATGGCCACCCGCCGGCCCCACCAGTACGGCCTGCACCACCTCGACGGCGTGCTCGAGTACGGCGTCAGCGCGCGCGGCAGCCTCGGCCTGATCGCCGCCGGACGCTCGCTCGCCCTCATGCGCGGGCGCGACTACGTGCTGCCCGCGGACCTCGTCGACCTGGCGGCCGACGTCCTCGGCCACCGGCTGGTCCTCACCTTCGACGCGGCCGCCGACGGCGTCGACCCCCGCACCGTCGTCGAGGCCGTCCTCGCCGCCATCCCGCAGCCGCGCGTGGCACCCGCCGAGGAAGAGGTGGTCGTGCGATGAACGACGCGGCGCGGAACAGCTCGGCGCGGAACGGCTCCGCGCGCAGGTTCCGCCGGCTGGAGCTCACCGTCCGACGCCGGGTCGACGGCCTGCTGCAGGGAGACGTCGACGGGCACGCGCTCGGCCCCGGCTCCGACCCGGAGGAGCTGACGCAGTACCAGCCGGGGCAGGACGTGCGACGGATCGACTGGAACGTCACGGCCCGCACCGGCGAGGCCCACCTGTGGCGCACCCGCGCCCAGCACGAGCTGGACACGTGGCTCCTGGTGGACCGCAGCGCCAGCATGACCTTCGGCACCGCGCAGACCGAGAAGGTGGACGTCGCCGAGGAGGTGGCCGCCGCCGTCGGCCTGCTCACCGCCGGACCGGGCAACCGCGTGGGCATCGGCCTGATCGACGGCGCCGGCCTGCGCTGGGTCTCGCCCCGGCCGGGCCGCGCGGCGGCGGTCACGCTGTCCCGGCTCGACCCGGCGGTGCGGACGGGCAGCCCGCAGGTCCCGCTCTCGGACGCCTTGCGCGGGCTCGGCGCGCGCGCCCGGCGCCGCGGGCTGTGCGTCGTCGTCACCGACCTGGTGGCGCCCGACGGCGACGTCGAGCGCCCCTTCGAGTGGGAGGAAGCGCTGCGCCGCCTGACCGCCCGGCACGACGTGATCGTCGTCGAGGTCGACGACCCGCGCGAGCGCGAGCTGCCCGACGTCGGCGAGGCGGTGTTCGTCGACCCCGAGACCGGGCTGCAGCGCGAGGTGTCCACCTCCGACCCGGGGCTGCGCCTCGCCTACGCCACCGTCGCCGCCCACCGGCGCGACCAGACCGCCGCCGCCGTGCGCGCCTGCCGCGCCGAGCACCTGCGCGTGAGCACCGACGACGACTGGGCGGCGACGCTCGCCCGGTTCGTCAAGGACCGCCGCCGCGCCCCCGCCCGCCGTACCCGGAGGACACCGTGACCTTCACCGACCCCCTGATCCTGCTCGCCCTCGTCCCCGTCGCCGCCCTCGCGCTGGCATACGTCCTGATGCAGCGGCGCCGCACCCGTTACGCCGTCCGGTTCGCCACCCTGCCGATGCTCGACCGGGTCGCCCCCGCCCGCCCGCGCTGGCGGCGGCACCTCGCGACCGGCCTCGTCCTGCTCGCACTCGGCGCGTTCGCCACCGCCGCGGCCGGTCCGGAGATGCGGCTCCGGGTGCCGTACGAACGCGCGACGGTCATCGTCGCCATCGACGTGTCCGGCTCGATGCAGGCGCAGGACGTGCCGCCGGACCGGCTGACCGCGGCCAAGGAGGCCGCCGTGCAGTTCGTCCGCGAGCTCCCCGGGACCGTCCAGGTCGGCGTGGTCGCGTTCGCCGAGGACGCCGAGCTGGTCGCCCCGGTCACCGCCGACCGTGCCCTCGTCGAGAGCTCCATCCAGACCCTGCAGTCCGACGGCGGCACCGCCATC
The DNA here is from genome assembly GCF_028994805.1 of Promicromonospora iranensis. Lineage (GTDB taxonomy): Bacteria > Actinomycetota > Actinomycetes > Actinomycetales > Cellulomonadaceae > Promicromonospora > Promicromonospora iranensis. The sequence continues at coordinate 96,079 of NZ_JAJQQP010000010.1, forward strand.
GGCGAGGCGGTCTTCGCCTCGGCGGCGGAGGTCGTCCGGCAGGCCGCCACCAGCGGCACGACGTCGGACGGCGGCACCGCGGGCACGGACGGGGCGGGCGCGGCGCCCGGCACCGAGGAGGATCCGGCCGCCGACCCGGTCCCCGCCCGGCTGGTCCTGCTCTCCGACGGGTTCAACACCGCCGGCCGCAGCCCCGCCGACTCCGTGCAGGCGGCGCTCGACGCCCAGATGCCCGTCTCCACCATCGCCTACGGCACGCCCGGCGGCGTCATCGGCAACGGCGGCCGCAGCCAGTCGGCGCCCGCCGACGACGACACCCTGCGCATGCTCGCCGAGGAGACCGAGGGCCACTTCTACCGCGCCGAGAGCGGCGCCGAGCTGGACCAGGTCTACGAGGACATCGGCTCCGCCATCGGCTGGCGCACCGAGACCACCCTCGTCACCACTCCCCTGGTCCTGCTCGGCCTGGCGCTCGCCCTCACCGCCACGGCGCTGTCCCTGCGCTGGTTCTCCCGGTTGGTCTGACACCGTTCGAAGGAGTGTTCCCTTGCAGAACCCCGACCCGCTGCTCCCTGCTTCTCCCCCCGGGAGGTCTCCCCGGACCTCACCGGCCGGCAACCCTCCCGACGGCAACCCGCCGGACGGCCTGGGACGGCCTGCCGGCCCGCGCCACTTCGTCGTCGGCGAGCCCGTCGTCCCGCGACCGCCCGCGACCGACCCGGTGCGTTCCCGGCTGGTGCCGCTGCTCGCCGCCGCTCCCTCCACGCCGTCCGCCGCACCGCCCGCACCGGCCGGCTCCGGGTACTCGTTCGGCCTGCCGCCGGGCCCGCCCGCACCCGGTCCCAGCCCTCGGCACGACGCCCCGCACGACGCCGCGCCCCGCCGTCCGCGGCCCCTGCTGACGCTGGCGACCGCGCTCGCCCTGGGCGCGTTCCTCGGATCGGCGACGACGGGCCTGGTCACGGGCCTGAGCGTCGCCCAGGAGGAGGCCGCGGTACCGGTAGTCGTGGACCAGGCCACCGGCACGACGACGACGGAGAGCGCCGCCCAGCGTGCGCTGCCCAGCGTGGTCCAGGTCCGGGCCGGGTCGCGAGGCGGGTCGGGAGTCATCATCGACGACCGCCACGTGATCACCAACGGGCACGTGGTCGTCGGCACCGAGAGGGTCGAGCTGCTGCTCGACGACGGGAGCTCCGTGACCGGCCGCGTGCTCGGCGCCGACGAGCGCAACGACATCGCGGTGATCGAGGCCGACCTCGGCAGCGCCCGTGCCGCCGACCTGGGCCGCAGCACCGGGCTGCAGATCGGCCAGCCGGTCATCGCCGTCGGGTCGCCGCTCGGCCTGACGGGCAGCGTCACCGCCGGGGTGGTCAGCGCCGTCGACCGCAGCTCCGGCAACTACGCCGGGCCGATGATCCAGACCGACGCCTCCATCAACCAGGGGAACTCGGGCGGGCCCCTCGTCGACCTGCGCGGTCAGGTGGTCGGCATCAACACGGCCATCGCGACCGTCGGCAGCTCGGGCAACATCGGCATCGGGTTCGCCGTGCCGATCGACCGCGCGGCGGAGGTCGCCCGGCGCATCATCGCCGGGGCGTGACCGGGGACGGCCGGCGCGGGGTGGCCGGCGGCGGGCTACGTGAACAGGCCGCTGTAGGCGTTCAGGGCCGGCTGGCCGCCCAGGTGGGCGTAGAGCACCGTGGCGTCCGCCGGGATCTCACCGCTCGTGACGAGGTCGATCAGGCCGGCCATCGACTTGCCCTCGTAGACGGGGTCGATGATGACGCCCTCGAGCCGACCGGTGAGCCGGATCGCGTCGAGCGTCGACGCCACCGGGATCCCGTACTTGTCCCCGGCCCAGCCGGGCAGCACGGTGATCTCGTCGTCACGCAGCGGCCGCCCGACGCCGATGAGCTCGGCCGTGGCGCGCGCGATGCGGGCCACCTGGTCGCGGGTCTCGTCCGGCTTCGCGCTGGCGTCGATGCCGATCACCCGCCGAGGGCGGCCACCGGCCTCCTCGAGCGCGGCGAACCCGGCGATCATCCCCGCGAGGGTCGACCCGGTGACCGCGCACACCACTACCGTGTCGAAGAAGACGCCGAGGTCGCGCTCCTGCTCCTGGACCTCGTACGCCCAGTGCGCGAACCCGAGCCCGCCCAGCCGGTGGTCGGAGGCTCCGGCCGGGATCGCGTACGGCGTGCCACCGCGCTCCTTCACCTCGTCGATCGCGCGGGCCCAGGAGTCCTTGAACCCGATGCCGAAGCCCGACGGGTCGAGCCGCACCTCGGCGCCCATGATCCGGCTCAGCATGATGTTCCCGACCCGGTCGGCGACCGAGTCGGGCCAGTCGACCCAGTTCTCCTGCACCAGCACCGCCTGCAGGCCCAGCGACGCGGCCACCGCGGCGACCTGACGCGTGTGGTTGGACTGGTACCCACCGATCGAGACCAGGGTGTCCGCACCCTGGGCGAGCACGTCCGGGACGATGTACTCGAGCTTGCGGGTCTTGTTGCCGCCGTAGGCGAGACCGGCGTTGCAGTCCTCGCGCTTGGCCCACACCGACGCACCGCCGAGGTGGGCGGTCAGCCGCGGCAGCGGGTGCACCGGGCTCGGCCCGAAGGTCAACGGGTGGCGGGGGAAGTCGGACAGGGCCATGGGTTACTCCTCGTCGGCGGACGGGTCGGTCGGCGCGTCGGTCGGCGCGTCGGTCGGCAGGGTGTACCAGGTGTCGAAGGCGACGGCCGCCGCCCTGTCCGCGTCCCCGGCGGCGCACAGCCGGATCAGCTCGTCGTGCCGCGCGAACGAGGCGCGACCGCCCAGCGAGGAGAACCGCAGGCGTTCGGCGCGGCGCAGCACCGGCGTGAACTGGTCGAGCACCGACGCGAGCGCCCGGTTCGCCGCCACGGCCACGGGTACGTCGTGCAGCGCGTCGTCGGCCCGCAGCGCCGCCTCGACGTCGCCCGCCTCGATCGCCGCGCGGAACTCGCGGTTGGCCTCGCGCATCGCGTCGAGGTCGGCCTCCGTGAGGCTCCGCACCGCCTCTCGCACGGCGACCTCGTGCATCGCCGCGACGACGTCGCGCGCGCCGCGCACGTCCCGCAGGTCCAGCGAGCTCACCGTCGTCGAGCTGCCCGGGCGGGCCACGACCAGCCCGGCCTCGGCCAGGCGCAGCAGCGCCTCGCGCACCGGCGTGCGGCTGACGCCGAGCCAGGCCGCGAGGTCGCCGTCGCGCAACTGCTCCCCCGGCGCGAAGCTGCCGTCCACGATGGCGTCGCGGAGCCGGCCGTAGACGTCGTCACGCAGCAGACGGCGGCCGATCGGGGGCACGCTCGCAGGAATGGGCATGCAATATATTACATACCTCTCGGCCGATCCTGGCAAGGGGCGGCCTAGCGCGTCTCCTGGAGCGGGAGGACCACCCGGTTGATGACGAGAAGGCCCGCCGCCGCGACCGGGACCGCGACGAGCGCCCCGAGCACACCACCGAGCGCCGCCCCGGCCAGCGCCGCGACGATGACGAGGACGCCCGGCACCGCCACGGCGCGGCTCATCACCCGCGGCGACAGGACGTACGCCTCGACCTGCATGTACACGAGCAGGAAGATGGCGACGACGAGCGCACCGACCGGGCTCACCGTCAGCGTCGCGAGCACCACCAGGATGGAGCCGATCACTGTTCCGACCACCGGGATCAGCGCCGCGACGAACGCGATGATGGCGAGCAGGATCGGGGCGGGGCTGCCCGCGAACACCGTCAGGAGCAGCGTGAACGTGGCGTTGGTGGTCGCCAGGACCAGCTGGCCCGAGACATAGCGGCCGACGGAGTCCAGCACCTCGTTCAGGAGCGATCCGGTGAGGTCCCGTCGGGACCGAGGCACGAGCCGCAGGACGGCGGACACGATGGTCGGCAGCGTGAGGGCGATGTAGATGGTCAGAGCTGTGACGATGACGACGGCCGTCACGCCGTTGATCAGCCCGGTACCGACCTGCAGCACGCCGCCCGCGATCACCGAGAGCTGCCGGGGGTCGGTGAGCAGGTCGGTCAGCGAGGACAGCAGCCCGTTCAGGTCGAGGGCGCCGAGGTTGCTGGTCACCCAGGTGTACCAGGCCTGTTCGGGCAGGTCGCGCAGCACCCCGACGAGCTGGGTGCCGAAGACGCTGACCTGCTGGACGGCGAGCGGCAGCACGGCGACGACGAACAGCGCGATCACCATCGCGAACCCGACGACGAGTACCGTCGCTGCCGCCCACCGCGGCAGTCCACGCGAGATGAGGGAGCGGATCCCGGGCTCCAGGGCCAACGCCAGGAACAGGGCCAGCCCGACGTAGACGAGGACCGTCGCCGCCGCCGCGAGCGCGCCGAGCACCGCGAGGCCGGCGCCCACCCCCAGGGTGGCGAGCATGGCGTAGCCGAACGGGCGTGCCGGCAGCCCGACCGTCGCGCCCTCGGGGCCCGCGGCGCGTGCGGCCCGCTGCGGTCCCCCGGGCACGCCCGCGTGGTACCTCGCGGTCAGCCTCCGTGCGGTCGGCGGCCGCGACGCGGTGCCGGGGCGTTGCGGCAAGCGGGCCATGACGCTCCATCTCGATCCCACGGGTCCCCGGTGGACACGTGCTGGAACAGCCTCCCCGAAAGCGGCCCGCTTGTCGCCGCCTCGCCCGGCACGTCGCGCTCGCGCCCGGCCTCTTGGCCCGGCCCCCGCGGGATGGGAGGCTTGTTCCAGTCCTGTGGTCGACAAGGAGAGCTATGCGCCCCCGCTACCTGGAGACAGTCGTCGCTGCCGCCGCAGTCCTCAGCCTCACGCTGGCCGCCTGCACCGCTGCGCCCACGCCCTCGTCGCCATCGACCGGCACACCGTCGTCAGCACCTCCGACGGCATCGTCCGCCCCTGCCACGACCGCCAGCGGTGCGCTGCCGACCGGCACCCCGGCCGACGTCGTCACCGGGCTCGAAGCCCCCTGGTCGGTCGTGTTCCTCGGCGACACACCGCTGATCAGCCAGCGCGACGACGGCACCGTCCTGGAGGTCACGGGCGACCAGACCCGGCCGATCGGCACCGTCGAGGGCGTGCAGCACGGCGGCGAGTCCGGGCTGCTCGGGCTCGCCGTGGACGACCAGGACCGGCTCTATGCCTACTCCACCGGCTCGGACGGCAACCGCATCCAGCGTTTCGAGGTCATCGGTGAGCCCGGCTCCCTGGCGCTGGGCGAGGCCGAGACCATCATCGACGGCCTCCCCTCGGCCACCATCCACGACGGCGGCCGCATCGCCTTCGGCCCGGACGGCATGCTCTACGCCACCGTCGGCGACGCCGGGCAGACCGACGACGCGCAGGACCTCGACAGCCTCGCCGGCAAGATCCTGCGCATGACCCCGGACGGCGACGTCCCCGACGACAACCCCTTCGACGGGTCGTTCGTCTACAGCTACGGGCACCGCAACCCCCAGGGCATCGCCTGGGCCGACGACGGCACCCTGTTCGCCGCCGAGTTCGGCCAGAACACCTGGGACGAGCTCAACATCATCACGCCGGGTGGCAACTACGGCTGGCCCCGCGTCGAGGGCATCGCCGGGCAGGAGGACTTCATCGACCCCGTCCAGCAGTGGAGCCCGGACCAGGCCAGCCCCAGCGGCATCGCCATCACCGGTGGCACCATCTTCATCGCCAACCTGCGCGGCGCCGTGCTGCGCGCCGTCCCGGTCGCCGACCCCACCACGTCCACCGACTTCTACGCCGGCGAGTACGGGCGCCTCCGGGCCGTCACCCCCGGCCCGGACGGCGACCTCTGGTTCCTCACCAACAACACCGACGGCCGTGGCACCCCGCGCGACGGCGACGACCGCATCCTCGGCGTCGCGCTGGAGGAGTAGCCCGCGCCCGCTATTCCCAGCGGAACAGCAGGGCCGCGGTGACCACGCCGACGACGGTGGCGACGCCGAGGCTGATGAGGTGGACGGGGTCGACGGGGCTGCCGACCCAGGCCGCGGACAGCGCCGCGACGGCGGCACCGAAGGGCAGCCGTTCGCCGACGGCCGCCACCGCGTCGGGCAGGCTGCCGGGCCCGCCGAACATACCGCCGAGGGCCCCGAGGGCGAAGAACGCGAGGAGCCCGATGGCCACCGCCGAGTTGGGTGTCGGCGCCACGGCGGCGACGATCATGCCGACGGCATACATCGCCGCCATCGCGAGCGCGTAGACCGCGACGGCGGCACCGAGGTCGGCCGGGGGCCGCGCGTCGAAGGCCAGGAACGCCACGGCGAGGGCACCGGCGACGCCGACCAGGGCCTGCAGCACGCTCACGATCACCTGGACGACCAGCACCATGGCCGGCGATGCCGGGGTGACCGCGAGCCGGCGCAGGATGCCGGTGCGCCGGTAGTAGGCGAGGAAGCTGGGCATGTTGATGATGCCGATGGTCGCCAGGACCATCGTCAGCACCAGCGGCAGGACGTAGGCCTCCAGGGCGGTGAGCTCGCCGGCCACCACCTGGTCGCCCGCCGACCGGGCGCTCATCACCAGGATCAGCAAGGGCAGGAACACCGGGACCACCAGGCCCGCGGTGTCCCGCGCGACCATCTTGGCCTCGCACCCGACCAGGGTCAGCCACGACCTCACGCCCGGTCGCCGGGCCTCGATCACCGTGCTCATCCGACGTCCTCCAGCTGCTTTCCGGTCAGTGCGACGAACGCGTCGTCCAGGTTCTGGGTCCCCGCCTGCGCCACCAGGCCGGCGGGCGTCTCGACGGCGACCACGCGGCCGGCGTCGAGCAGCGCCACCCGGTCGCAGAGCCGTTCGACCTCCTCCATCGCGTGGCTGACCAGCACGATGGTCACGCCCTCGTCCCGGAGCCGTTCGATGGTGGCCCACATGCGGCGCCGGGCGCGGGGATCGAGGCCCGTGGTGAGCTCGTCGAGGATCACCACGCGCGGCCGCCCGACGAGCGCGAGAGCGATGGAGAGCCGCTGCTGCTGGCCGCCGGACAGCTTCTCGAACCGCACCCGGCGCTGCTCCTCCAGGCCGACCAGCTCGACGAGCTCGTCGGCCGGGCGCGGATCCGGGTAGAAGCTGCGGTACAGCCCGATCAGCTCGGACACGGTGAGCGCGCCGTGCACGTAGGACTCCTGCAGCTGCACACCCAGCACCTGCCGTACCTTGGCGCGGTCGCGCCGCGGGTCCAGGCCCAGCAGGCTGACCGATCCGCGGCCGGGCCGGCGGAGCCCGGCGATCATCTCGACGGTAGTGGTCTTGCCCGCGCCGTTGGTGCCGAGGATCCCGAAGATCTCGCCGGGATCGACCCGGAGGCTCACGTCGTCGACCGCGACCTTCGGGCCGTAGCGTTTGTGGAGGTGCTCGGCGACGATCGCCGGTTCCTCGCTGCTCATGTCTCCGCTGTCCCTGTCTCTGCTGCTCATGGCACAGGACGCTAGGCGGGCCGCACGGGCGGGCGCGTGTGCCGTTGGTCAGGGATGTGGACCATGACTTTCGGCACGGGCGGACCGCCCGGGTCCGCCCGTAGGGTGGCTCTCATGCGGCGGCTGGGCACGGACGGATGGTCAGGTCTGGTGATGCTCGCCGTGACGGTGGCCGTGGCCGGCCCGGCGATGCTGGGGGCCGCGGAGCCCGCGATCCCCCGTGGCTGGTGGACTGCGCTCTTCGCCGTCGTGGTCGTCGCCCTGCTCCTCGCCCTGCTCCGCGAACGGTCGGACCCGGCCGGGTACGGACTCTTCGCGGCGGCCGTCGTGTCCTCGTGGGCCGTGGTGCTGACGGCGCCGCACATGGGACTCCTGCCGGTGCTGCTCGTCGTCAACGCCGCGGTGAGCGTCTACCTGGTGCCGCTGCGGGTGGGATTCGTCGTCGTCGGGCTCAACACGGCGGTCCTCGTCCTCGCCGTGGTCCTGAACGACCGCGGCACGGTCGATGCCCTGGTCACCGTCGGTTTCTACCTGCTCATCCAGGTCGCGACCGTGCTGAGCTCCGTGACCCTCATCCGCGAGCAGCGGCTGCGCCGCGAGCTCAGCGAGGCACACATCGACCTCCGCGCGGCGTCCGCGCTCCTGTCCGAGTCGGCCCGCACCGCCGAGCGGCTGCGCATCTCGCGCGACCTGCACGACCTCATCGGCCACCAGCTCACCGTGCTCACGCTGGAGCTGGAGGCGGCCAGGCACCGGGACGGCGAGCCGGCACGCGACCACGTCGAGCGGGCGAACCACGTGGCACGCGAGCTCCTGGCCGACGTGCGCCGGACGGTGGGCGAGCTGCGGACGGCGCCGTCGGACCTGAGCGAGGCGCTGCGCCAGGTGGTGCGCGACCTGCCCGACCTCGAGGTGACCGTCGACGTCGGTCCCGACGTCGAGGCCGACGACGAACAGGTGGCGGCCCTCGTGCGGGCGGTGCAGGAGATCGTCACGAACACCATCCGGCACGCCGACGCCCGGGAGCTGTGGATCGAGGTGGTGACCGGTCCGGACGGGCTCGTCCTGACCGCCGCCGACGACGGGCGCGGGGTCCGCGAGATCGTGCCCGGCAACGGGCTGCGCGGGCTCACCGAGCGGTTCGAGGCGCTCGGCGGCGACGTGCGGTTCGACGGCACAGGCGGCTTCCGGGTCACCGCGCGGGTGCCGGCATGACGCGGGTGGTCATCGTCGACGACCAGACGCTGGTGCGGCACGGCATCCGCACGCTGCTGGAGATCGCGGACCTCGACGTCGTCGGCGAGGCCGACGACGGGCAGGCCGCGCTCGACGTCGTCGCGGCCACCGCGCCGGACGTGATCCTGCTCGACCTGCGGATGCCCCGCTACGACGGCCTCTGGACCCTCCGTGAGCTGCGCGAGCGCGGCATCGACGTCCCCGTGCTGGTGCTCACCACCTTCGACGACGACACCCTGGTGCTCGACGCCCTGCACGCCGGTGCGCGCGGATACCTGCTCAAGGACGTCACGGTCGAGCAGCTGACCCGGGCGGTGCACACCCTGGCCGACGGCGGGACGCTCGTCGCGCCGTCGATCACCAGCCGGATGCTGCGCGCCATCCGGTCCGTGCCGCCGGCGGCCGGTCCCGACACTCCGCTCGCCCAGAAGCTGACCGAGCGGGAGCTCGAGGTCCTCCGGCTCATGGCCGAGGGCTACACCAACCGCGAGATCTCCAGCGCGCTGCACCTGGTCGAGGGCACCGTCAAGAACCACGTGTCGACGATCCTGCTCAAGCTCGCCGCCCGGGACCGGACCAACGCCGTCCTGCGTGCCCTCCACCTGGGCATCCTCGGCTGAGCGCGCCGGGGCACGGGCAGGTGCGGCCCGGTCAGGCGCTCGCGCGGACCACCAGCTCGGGCGCGAGGACGACGTCGCGCGGCGCGCGGCCCGGCTGGGCGATCTCGTCCAGCAGGAGGCGGGCCGCGGCGGTCCCGATCTCCGCGATGGGCTGGTGCACGGTCGTCAGCGGGACGGCGGCGACGGCGGCGAACGGGATGTCGTCGTACCCGACCACCGCGATGTCCTCGGGCACCCGGATGCCTGCCCCCGTCAGCCCCGCGACGATGCCGATCGCGTGCAGGTCGTTGCCGGCCACCACGGCGTCGGGCCGCTCGGCGGGCGGCTGTGCCGCGATCCGACGCCCTACGTCGGTGCCGTCGGCGAGGTCGAGGTCGGGCGTGCGGACGATCTGCAGGTCCACGCCCGACGTCTGCCGCACGGCGTGCCGGGCGCCGTCGAGGCGGCGCTCGACCTGCCGCACCCCCTCGGGCCCCGCGGCGAAGAGCAGCCGCCGGCGCCCGGCGTCGAGCACGTGCTGCGCGGCGAGGCGGCCGCCCTCCCGGTGGTCGAGCGACACCGACGACAGGCGGTGCTCCGGGTCCTCGTGGTCCACGAGGACGATCGCTGTGCCCTGGTCCCGCCGGCGCCGCAACGGCTCCAGGTCGTCGTCCGACGGCGAGACGACGACGCCGTCGAACCGGAGCTGCTCGAACAGGTCGAGCAAGCGCTTCTGCTGCTCCGCCGACTCGTGCGAGCTGCCCACCACCACCGTGAGCCCGTTGTCCGCCACCACCTTCTCGACCGCCGTGGCGATGCCGCCGAAGTACGGGTTGGAGGCGTTGACGAAGGAGGCGCCCACGATCCCGCTGGGGCGTCCGCGGAGCTGGCGCGCGGCCAGGCTCGGCACGAAGCCGAGGGTGTCGACAGCCTCCCCGATGCGCCGCTTCATGGTCACGGAGACCCGGTCGGGCCAGTTGAGGAAGTTCGAGACCGACGCCACCGACACGTCGGCATGGCGGGCGACGTCGTAGATCGTGACGGGACCCTCGTCGCTGTGCCGGTTCACGTCGCCCATCTCACCACGGACCGGGCCGGACGACGGGGTGATTGATCACCGCGCCGTGCCGCCCGTCACGGACCTCAGCTCTCGGGTGCCACGGGGGTGTGGCTCGAGATGGTGATCCGGTTCCATCCGTTGATCTCCACGGCGAGCCAGGCCACCGCCGCGATCTGCGGGGCGGACAGCACCTGCTCGACGTCGATCTCCGGAGCCGGCGACGTGTGCTCGTCCCCGATCCGGGTGATCCGCTCGGCGAGGGTCAACGCCGCCCGCTCCTGCTCGGTGAAGTACTGCGACTCCCACCAGGCGGGCAGCACGGCGAGGCGGTCCGCCGTCTCGCCCGCCGCCACGGCGTCGCGGGAGTGCATGCGCAGGCAGTAGGCGCATCCGTTGAGCTGCGACACGCGGATCTTGACCAGCTCGCCGAGGATGGGCGACAGACCCGCGGATGCCGCCGCCTCGTCGGCTGCCACGGTGAAGGCCCGGTAGGCCTGGTACAGGGCCGGGAACTGCTGGGTGATGTTGACCTGCGGGAGCATGGAACCGTCCTTTCCGGGTCCCCCTGCGGGACCCTTGTGCTCATGACGACCGGACCGGTCGAGGTGTGAGTGCGACCCGGCTCACACCCGGCCCGGCTGCCTCGTCGGACCTACTACCCACGATCGGAGGACCGATGAGCACGCAGGACCAGGACCCGGATGTCCTCGAGGTGGTGATCCGCGAACGACGTCGGCTCCTCGCGATCGCCTACCGCCTGCTGGGCACGGTGGCCGAGGCCGAGGACGCGGTCCAGGAGGCCTACGTGCGCTGGTACCAGCTCAGCGAGGGCGAGCGGAACGCCATCGACAACGTCCCCGGCTGGCTGACCCGCGTCACGAGCAACATCTGCCTCGACGTCCTGAAGTCCGCGCGCAGGAGGCGCGAGCAGTACGTCGGACCGTGGCTCCCCGAGCCGCTGCCGAGCGACTCGGCGGGCAGCACCGACCCGGCCGACCGCGTCACGCTCGACGAGTCGGTCAGCACCGCCCTGCTGCTCGTGCTCGACTCGATGACACCGGCCGAGCGGGTCGCCTTCGTCCTGCACGACGTCTTCAGGGTTCCGTTCCCCGAGGTCGCCGAGATCGTCGGGCGCACGCCGGCCGCGGTGCGCAAGCTGGCGTCGTCCGCCCGGCGGCGTGTGAGCACGGAGCGGGGCCGGAGGTCGCCGTCGGACGTCCACGTCTCCGTGGTGCGCGCCTTCGCGGCAGCCTGTGAGAGGGGCGACCTCCAGGCGCTGCTGGCCGTCCTCGACCCGACCGTCGAGCTACGGTCCGACGGCGGCGGGGTCGTCCGCGCGGCCTACCGGCCGATCGTCGGCGCCACCAAGGCGGCCCGCTTCCTGCTCGGCGTGCTGGCGAAGCGCCCGGAGTGGCGCCTCGAGCTGCGCACCGTCCCGGAGGGCCTCGCCGTGGTCCTCCTCGACGACTCCCCCGGGCACGGTGCCGTGGAGAGCGTGATCACCGTTCAGGTCATCGACGGTCGCATCCACGACATCTGGATGATGCGCAACCCGCTGAAGCTCTCGCGCTGGGCATAGCGCCGGCACCCGGCGACTTGGCTATCGTCGCCGGTGTGCGCATCGAGACCGACGGCCGCCCCGCGACCGCAGCCGAGCTGTTCAGCACCTACGGCCACTTCACCGCCCTGCAGGTGCGCGGCGGCGGGGTCCAAGGGCTGGCGAACCACCTCGAGCGGCTCGACGCGGCGCACCGCGAGCTGTTCCGCCGCCCGCTCCCGGGCGAGCGGGTGCGGGAGCTGGTGCGGCACGCCCTCGACGGGACGGCCGACGCCTCCGTGCGGGTGACGCTGCGCGACGCCGACCGGGTCACCGTGTCGGTCGCCGATCCGCGTCGCCCGCCCGCCGCACCGCAGCGCCTGCGGTCCGTGCCCTACCTGCGCCCGTTCCCCCACCTCAAGCACCTGGGCGGCTTCGCGCAGCTCGAGTGGGCCCGGCGCGTCCGCCTCGACGGGTACGACGACGCCCTCCTCACTGCGCCCGACGGCGCCCTCGCCGAGTCCTCGACCGCGAACATCGGGTTCCTCCAGGACGACGGCACCGTCGTCTGGCCGGACGCTCCCCAGCTGCACGGCACCGCGATGCGGCTGGTCGAGGCCACGACGCCGTCGAGCCGTCAGGTGGTGCGATCCGCCGACGTCGCCGCCTTCGCGGGCGCGTTCCTCGTCAACTCGATCGGCGTCGTCGCGGTGGCCTCCGTCGACGACGTCCCGCTGCCCGACCCCGGACACCTTCTCGCCGGGGTGGTCGAGCGCCTCGCGGCAGTCCCGTGGGAGCCCGCCTAGGCTGCCGCACGAGCACCCTGCGGGCCGAGGACGGTTCCGTCAGTCGGCGCCGTTCGCCGCCTCGAACTCCTGGCGGGCCCTGGCGATCTGCTCCTGGTGCTCCTCGGACCAGCTCACCAGCGCCTGCGTGGTGCCGAGCAAGGTACGTCCCAGCGGGGTCAGCTCGTACTCCACCCGGGGCGGCACCTCGGGGTACACGGTGCGCCCGACAAGACCGTCACGTTCGAGGTTGCGCAGCGTGACCGTCAGCATCCGCTTGCTGATCCCGTCGATCTCCCGCACCAGCTCCCCGAACCGGAGCGTCTTCTCGTCCAGCAGCGCGATCACCAGCAGGGACCACTTGTCGGCGATCCGGTCCAGGATCTGCCGCACCTGGCAGTCCTCACGGACGTCCCACTGGAAGGGGTCCCGCTCGAACCTGCACGCGTCCGCCTCCTCCTTGGTTCCCTCGGGGGAACCGGGTGACGTCAAAGTGCCTTCTTGTGCCATCTGCTGATCGTGCCCAAGGATCGTCATGGTTACAAGTGGTAACCATGCGAGGCCTTGAGCGAGGAGAACCTGGTGACAGACGTACGAGAGGCCCCACGGCCATCGGCGAGCAGCGCACGAACGGGCTGGGGCGTGCTGGCCGTCGTGTGCGGCGCGCTCTTCCTCGAGGGGATCGACATCGCGATGCTCAACGTCGCGGTGCCGGCCATCGCCGCCGACATCGGCCTGGCCACCGCCGACGCGCACTGGGTGATCAGTGCCTACGTGCTCGCCTACGGCGGCTTCATGATCTTCGGCGGGCGCACCGCCGACCTCCTCGGCCGGCGCCGGACGTTCCTGGTCGCGCTCGCGATCTTCGTCGTGTTCTCCGGTCTGGGCGGTCTCGCCGACGAGGCCTGGGTGCTGATCGTCGCCCGGTTCGTCACCGGCGCCACGGCAGGTTTCTTGACGCCGGCCGGGTTCAGCCTCCTGACCACCAGCTTCCCGGAGGGGCCGCTGCGCGACCGGGCACTGGCGATCTACGGGGCGATCGGCGCGGGTGGGTTCACGCTCGGTGTCGTGGCCGGCGGCTTCCTGACCGACCTCGGCTGGCGCTGGGTGTTCTTCGCGCCCGTGATCGTGGGGGCCCTGCTCTGGGTCGCCGGGCGCGCCGCCATCCGGCCGGACGTCGCCCCGGAGCTGCCACGCCGCGGGTTCGACCTGGGCGGTGCGATCACGCTCACGTCGGCGATGGTGGCGCTGATCTACGGCGTCGTGACGCTCGGCGAAGGCCGGGACGTCGCTGCCGGGGTCGTGTCGTTCGTGGTCGCCGCGGTGCTGATCGGCGTGTTCGTGGCGATCGAGCGCCGGGTCACCGATCCCCTGCTGCGCCTCGCGGTACTGCGCGAAGGGCTGCTGCTGCGGTCGAGCGCCGCGGGGCTGCTGTTCATCGGGGCGTTCTTCGCGTTCCAGTTCCTGATCACGCTCTACCTGCAGGAGTACCGGGGCTGGTCGCCGATCGCGACGGGCCTCGCGTTCGCCGTCATGGGCCTGGACATGATCCTTGCTCCCCTGGTCACGCACCGGCTGGTCAAGCGGTTCGGGAACGCCCCGGTGATGGTGGCCGGGCTGCTCGCGGGAGCGGTGGCCTTCGCCCTGGCGCTCCGCATCGACGACAGCTGGGGATACCTGGACCTGCTGCCGGCGATGGCGTTGGTCGGCGTGATGTTCGCCCTGGTGTACGGGCCGCTGGCCGCCGCGGCCACCGCGGGCCTGGACGAGTCCGAGCACGGCGTGGCCGGCGGGATCGTCTACACGGCGTTCCAGTTCGGCGCGGCGCTGGGCGTCTCGATCGCGACCATCGCGCTCGTCGACGGGCACGCCGCGGACGCCGACTGGTCCGACTACCGGCGCGCCCTCCTGGTTCCTGCGATCGGCGCCGCCCTCGCCCTGGCTCTGGGTATCTCCACGTGGGTCCGCGGGCGGCGGGTGATTCCCGCATAAGTTCACCGGTCTGCCAGGACGCGTTCATCGACGCGTGGCCAGGGAGCCCGATCGTGTCCGTGCGCCGCGGTCTGACCGCGGCGTGCCGGCGCGCCCCCGCCCGGCTCCCTCCCACCTGAGGTTCTGCCATGAGAGCAACGGCCACGATGCGCCGATGGTCCCGTCCCCTGGCCGCTGCCGTCGCAGCAGCCACCCTCGCCACCGCCCTACCGTCCGTCGCCCAGGCCGACGAGCTCACCCTGACCGACACGGTCGAGAGCATCGGCCCCGGCATCAGCCTGCGTCATCTGAAGGCGGTGGACGAGGGCGGCTGGTACGACTCCCGCTTCCTCACCGTCGACCTCGCCGAGGACGCCGTCAGCACGAACCTGCTGACAGCCGGTCCGGTCGCGTCGGGCGGCCCGCTGAGCGGCGCCGCCAACCGTGCGGGCGCCGTCGCGGGCATCAACGGCGAGTTCTTCGACATCGGCAACAGCAACGCCGCGCTCGGCGGCGAGGTGCAGAGCGGCGCCCTGCGCAAGTCCGCCGACATCAGCGGGCGCTCGCACGTCGGGGTGAGCCGCGACGGGATCGCCCAGCTCGTCGACCTCGCCGTCGACGCGAGCGCCGACCTGGCGGGGGCCCCGCACAAGGTCCTGTCGGTGAACGCGGCGAACGGCGGCGGCGTGCCGGCCAACGGCATGGTCGCGTACACCCCGGTGTGGGGCGAGTCCAGCCGCAACCGCGCGTTCACGGGCGTCGCGGCGGACCGGATCGCCGAGGTGATCGTCGTCGACGGCGCCGTCGTGTCGGTGGACCCGTCCGGTCCGGCGGGCTCCGGCCCGGTCCCGGAGGGCGGGTTCGCCCTGGTCGGGCGGGACGGCGCGGCCGACGCCCTGCGGGCGCTCCGCGAGGGCGACCCGGTCGGGCTCACGTACGAGCTCGCCGACGACGTCGCCCGCACCATGGAGTTCGCGCTCGGCCACGGCGGCACCATCGTGTCCGACGGCGAGGTCGTCGACGGACTGGCGACGTCGATAGCGCCGCGCACGGCACTCGGCTTCAGCGACGACGGCAGCACTCTCGTCCTGGCCACCTGGGACGGCCCGGGCGGCACCGGCAGGGGCGGCGTGGGGGTGGACAAGGCCGCGCGCGACCTGGTCCGGCTCGGTGTGGACACGGCGGTCAACCTGGACGGCGGCGGGTCGACGACGATGGTCGCGCGTGCCCTCGGCGCCGAGGAGGTGACCGTGCGGAACGTGCCGTCGGACGGGAACGAGCGCAGCAACCCGAACGGCGTGGGCGTGTTCGTCGCACCGGGTGACGGGCGCCTGCACGACCTGCTGGTGGAGCCGGCCCTCGGCGGCGCCACCGCCGACGGCGACGTGCGGGTCTTCCCCGGCCTGCACCGCACCCTGGTGGCCAAGGGCGTGGACGACCACGAGACGCCGGTCGAGGTCGACGCGGACTCGGTGCGCTGGACGGCGCGCGGGGCCGCGGTGACCGGCGGGCGCCTCGAGGCACCGCACAGGTCCCCCGACGAGATCACGGTCAGCGCACGCTCCGGCCGCGAGCGCGGCACGCTGGACGTCCGGGTGCTCGGCCCGCTGGACGACGTCGAGCTCTCGACCGACCGCCTGTCGATCGCCGACGCGACGCCGTCCTCCGCCGTGACCGTGTCCGTGACCGGACGCGACGCCCAGGGCTTCGCCGCCCCGATCGAGGCGGGCGACCTCGAGCTCGACCACGACCCGGAGGTGGTCCGGGTCGAGCCGGCGCCCGGCGGTCTGCGGGTCACGCCGCTGAAGGACGCGGCGACGATCCTGACGGTCTCCGTGGCCGGCGAGTCGGTGCGGCTCCCGATCACCATCGGCGTGGAGAACGTCACCGTCTACGACTTCGATGACGACGTGCTCGCCCGCTGGCGCAGCAACAGCACCCGGCCGACGACGTTCTCCGCGCACCCGGACGGGTTGCGGGTCGACTTCGAGGGGATGCGCAACATCGGCGTCTACGCGGCGTCGGCGAACGTGCGCGTCCCGGTGCCCGGCCAGCCGCTGCGCCTGCGGGTGCGGCTCAAGTCGAGCATCGCCGTGCCGAGCGGCCTCACCTATGTCGCGTACGTCGACGCCGCCGGCAAGAGCGGTGGTGTCTACGGCACCGGCCTGACGCCGTCGGACGACTGGCAGCAGGCCACGTTCACGCTGCCGGCCTCGACCGCCTACCCGATCTCGGTCTCCGGCTTCCAGGGGATCAACACCAACGCCGCCCAGCAGAAGCCCGGCACGTTCGTCCTGGACCGGATCGAGGCCGACGTCCCGACCTCGATCGAGCTGCCCCCGCGCCCCGACCTGGAGCCGGACCCGCTCGTCTCCGCGGACGGCGAGCCGCTCCACGGCCGTGACGCGTGGCAGTTCGCCACGCTGTCGGACGTACAGTTCACCGCCGACAACCCGGACCTGACCGAGGTCGCCACCACCGCGCTCCAGACGATCCGTGCTACGAACCCGGACCTCGTGGTCCTCAACGGCGACATCACCGACCGCGGCCTGCCCGAGGACATCACCCTGGCCCGTGAGGTGCTGGAGGACGCGGGGTGCGACCTGGTGCCGGTCGGCCAGGAGCCGGCGGCGGACAGCACGCCGGACCCCCGCTCGGGCACCGTGCCGTGCTACTACGTGCCGGGCAACCACGAGTCCTACGGCCTGAACAACACGCAGGCGACCCTCGACCCGTTCGTCGCCGAGTTCGGTCAGCCCTACCGGACCTTCGACCACAAGGGCACGCGGTTCGTGCTGCTGGCCAGCGCGTACGGCACGCTGCGCGGCACGGAGTGGGACCAGCTCCCGATGCTCCGGAAGGCGCTCGCGAGCGCCGAGCGGGACCGGTCGGTGAGCAACGTCGTCGTCTTCGCCCACCACCCGGTGACGGACCCGGGCGACACGGCGGACAGCCAGCTCGGCGACGGCAACGAGGTCGCGCTGGTCCAGAAGCTGCTCACCGGGTTCCGGGAGCGCACGGACAAGGGTGCGGTGATGGTC
This sequence comes from Promicromonospora iranensis, assembly GCF_028994805.1. Lineage (GTDB taxonomy): Bacteria > Actinomycetota > Actinomycetes > Actinomycetales > Cellulomonadaceae > Promicromonospora > Promicromonospora iranensis. Next base: position 113,719 of record NZ_JAJQQP010000010.1, read on the forward strand.
GGGTCGCACGCCCAGATCGTCGACGTGCGCCGCGAGGAGGGCGTGCCCTACGTGGTCCTTCCCTCGTCGGGCAAGGGCCCGTACGGCACCCCGGACCGGGGCGGCTTCACCGGCTGGGTGAGCTGGTCGGTGGACCCGCGCCAGGACGCGAGCGAGCAGTGGGTGGAGGCCGACGTCCGCGCGTTCGCGCAGTCGGTCGCGCTGACTACGCCGGAGACGCTGGAGACGGGTGCGTCGGCGCAGCTCAGCGGCAGCATCGTGCAGCCGAACGGGGTCGCGGAGGGCAGCCGGGTGGTGCCGCTGAGGTACCCGATGTCCGTGCACTGGAGCGGTTCGCGGAACCTCGTGATCGGCACCGGTGAGCGTGCCGTCGAGTCGGCCCGCCGGGCCGGCAAGGTGGCGGTGCTCGACCCGGAGACCCGGACCCTGACGGCGCTGCGGCGCGGCGAGGTGACCGTCACGGTCACCAACGACGCGATGCGGACCTACGACGGTGCCGCCTCGCTCGCACCGGTCTCGACGTCCGAGACGATCGAGGTGGTCCCGTCCGCCGGTTCCGGGCCGCGGGTCACGGCCGAGGCTCCCGTGTTCACGGAGCAGCCGGTCGGTACACGCGGTCAGGTGCAGCAGGTGACGATCACCAGCACGGGCACGGCGCCCGCGCGGATTCGTTCGGTGGACGTGGTCGACGACGAGCGGCGAAGCCCGTTCAGTGTCGACCGCGACCGCTGCTCGGACCGGACGCTGGCCCCGGGCCGCACCTGCACCGTGTGGGTGCGGTTCGACCCGGAGCGCCCCGACGTGGCATCGACCGCCGAGCTGCGGCTCACCACGAACGGCGCCGAGCGCACCGAGACGGTGCCGCTGACCGGCACGAGCACCAGGCTCACCTGGACCGTGCCGGACGACGGCCCGGCCCGCCACTAAGGCCCGACCCTGCTTGGTCGTGGGCGTGATCGTTGCGAAGAACTGCCCGTTCCAGGCTCGACGATCACGCCCACAACCAAGGTCGGCTCAGTCGCAGAACTCGTTCAGCTCGAAGTCGTGCACCACCGTCTGTCCCTTGATGATGCGTGCAGACTTCGTCTCCGGCGGGTACCCGGTCGCCGAGCTGAGCAGCGTCAGCCGGTTGTTGGAGACCCCCATCCAGCGGGCGTAGCCGCCGTCCGCCCCGGTGACGAGCGTGACGTCGTGCTCGGACCCGTCGATGACCACGAAGGCGCCCTCGAGCGGGACCGTCTCGTCGTCGCAGGTGGCACCCGTGACCGTGCCGGTGATCTTGCCCCAGCTGGCGAGCGGGGTCACCGAGAGCGACACCTGCACGCGCGGCTCGTCGTACGGCGTACCGCCGTTGGCGACGACGGCCGACGTGTAGGTGCCCGGCTGGTCCACACGGCTGCTGTCGAGGTCGACGTGCACCGTCGTCGACTGACCGGGCTCCAGCGTGAACGCCGGCGGCTGGACGTCGAGCCACGGCACCTCGACGGTGGTCTCCCCGGTCACGTTCAGCACCGTGTGCATGTCCGGGAAGCCGATCTCCTCGAGCGTGGCGGGCTCGGCGTTGCCGCACTCCTCGGCAGCGATGTACGACGGCGCCGTCTCCGGCTCCGCGTTGGACCCGATGAAGATCTCGCCGTCCACCCCGACCACCTCGACGACGAGCGTGCTGCCCGCCGGCGCGGTGCCGGTGACCGGCACGTCGACCATCGTGAGCTCCTGCGGCTCCAGGGCCACGTCGGACGAGCCGAGCAGGGTCATGTTCGAGTACACGAGCTCCCCGTCGAGCTCGTACAGGTTGACCGTGACGTCCGTGGCCGCGAAGACCGACTCGACGCCGAAGGACACGTCGGTCACGGCGAACTCGCCGTCGATGTCGAAGTCCTCCAGCGTGAACGTCCGGAGCCATTGTGTCTGGCCGGACCCGCAGGCCACGGAGTTGCCCATCGTGATGTCCTGCGACGACGAGTGGGTGATGGTCGTCCCCTCGCCCGCGAGGAGCGACGGCGGGGCGGACGGCGTCCCGGTCGCCCCGGGCCGCTTCCCGTTCCGGGAGTACGTCTCACCGTCCTTCGCGGCCGGGCTGCGCTTCGCGCCCGACGACGCTGTGCTCACCTCCGTCGTGTCGTGGGTGGTTCCCTGGATGACGCCGGTGCCGCCGGTCGACCCGAGGATCTCGAAGTCGGACGAGCCGGGTGCGACCTCGACGTCGGCGGGCGCGGTGCCCTCGTTCGTCACGGTGAACGTGCCGGACCGGGTGCCGCCCATCCGCACCTGCCGCGACAGCTCCTCCGGCGAGACGGTGAGCAGCGGGGCGGCCAGCTCCACGTCCTGCCGGGTGATGGCGTCGGCCGCGACGATCACCGTGGCCTCCGTGCCCGTGTAGTCCTTGGCGGTATAGCCGATCTGCTGCTCGCCGACCCCCGTGGAGAACAGCGAGTAGTACCCGGCGCCCACGCCCGGGTTGGCCGGGTCGACGGACCGGGTGCTCTCCTCGGCCCCGGCGGTCACGGTCGCGCCGTTCACGCCGTCGCCCGTGTTGAGGTCGTGCACGAACCCGGCCACGAGGCCGCCGTCGACGGGCAGGCACTGGCCGATGGAGACGTTGTCGACCTGCCACCACAGGCCGAACGCGGCGTCGCCGTAGTGGAACCGGACCCGCACGTCGGACTCGCCGCCGGCGCCCGTGAGGGCGACGATCGCGCGCCCCTCGGCGTCGGAGGTCTGGTGCAGCGCGGTCTCCCAGGTCTCGCCGCCGTCGACGCTGACGTCCACGTCGGCGAAGTCGCCCGTCGCGAGGTAGCTCTGGTCGAACGTCAGGAGCGGCGCCTCGACGTCCGTCAGGTCGTAGGACGACGACGTGAGCGTCGTGTCCTGCGTCCCGTCGTCGCCGTAGCCATCGCTGTTCACCTCGGCGAAGAGGCCCTCGCCGCCGGTCATGTTGCCGTACCCGAAGGCGTCGTCGAACGTCCAGACCTGCTCGGTGCCCGCCAGGTCCTCGACGGTCCAGCCGTCGGGCACCTCGCCCGACTCGAACTCCTCGACCCCGGAGCCGGCCCCGGTCATCGCGTAGCCGGGAGCGGTGCACTCGCTGAGCACGGGCGTCGCGACGTCGGCCGACGCCGGCTCCGTGCCGACCTCGACGTCCTGCGTGAGCGTCCCGTACCCGGTCACCGACGGCTGGACCACCAGCGTGTGCGTGGTCGACTGCGGCAGCTCGAACGAGTACTCCCCCGTGAACGGGTCGGTCCACGCCACGACGCTGCTCGGCGCGCCCTGCACGGCGACCTTGGCGTCGAGCGGCCAGCCGTGCCCGGAACCGTCGGTGACGGTGCCGCTCACGGTGGTGGTCGGCGCCGCCTCCAGGCCGAGGTCCAGCGTGGTGGTCTCGCCCTCGACGACCTCGACCTCCGCCGTCGCGTCCAGGAATCCGAAGGCGGACACGCTCACCTCGTACGGACCCTCCTCCAGGCCCAGGCGGTACGCGCCCTCGGCGTCGGTCGTGTCGGAGCGCTCACCCACGGTGACCCGCGCGCCGGCGACCGGCTCGCCGTCCGGCCCGGTGACCGTGCCCGCGAGGAAGCCGTAGCCGTCGATCGGCGCGTTCGAGACCAGCGCCTGCACGTCGAGCTTGCCCTCGCCCCAGACGTTGTTGTCGGCGGTGGTGCCGCCGCACGTGTCGTCGGCGACGTCGACGGAGGTCTGGTCCAGGAGCTGCTGGGTGGCCTCGATGTCGCCGACCAGCACGGGCGCCGCGCTCCACAGGAGCGCCACCGCGCCCGCCAGGTGCGGGGACGCCATGGACGTGCCGCTGAACTCGGCGTAGTCGCCGCCGGGCACGGAGGAGCGCACCTCGTCACCGGGCGCGGCCAGGTTCGGCTTGGTCTCGCCGTCCTCGCCCGGTCCGCGCGACGAGAAGTCGGCGATCTCGCCGCTCTCCCCGAACGCACCGGACGCGTAGGTGGCCACGTTGGCCCCGGGGGACGACGTCGACGCGCAGCCGGCCTCGCCCGCGTTGCCCGCTGCCCATGCGCCGAAGATGCCCGCCGCCTCCCAGGCGGCGATCTCCTCGGACATGAAGTCGTCGATGGCGCCGGGCATCACCTGGCCCCACGAGTTGTTCACGACGTGCGGGCGCTGCGACGGGTCGGGGTCCGACCCGTCGGCCCGGGTCGGCGCGAGGATCCACTGGCCCGAGGCGAGCAGGTCCGCGTCGGAGCAGGTGGCGCAGCCGTTGGCCGCGATCCAGTCGGCGTCCGGGGCGACGCCGATCTGGTTGCCCTGCCCGTCGTCGCCCACCATGGTGCCCATCACGTGCGTGCCGTGGGCATCGATGTCGCAGGGCGCCCCGTCGCAGGAGCCGCTGGCGTCGAACCAGTTGTAGTCGTTGCTCAGGCCCTCGTCACCGAGATAGCCGCGGTAGTGCTCCACGAGGGCGGGGTGCTCGACGTCGACCCCGGAGTCGATGTTGGCCACGGTGATGCCGTCGCCGGTGTAGCCCATGTCCCACACGTCGGGGGCGCCGATGGCGTCCAGACCCCACTCGGTGGCGAGCGGCGCGTTCCTCGTCGGAGCCTTCCGCTCGACCGGCTCGATCTGCTGCGCCACGAACCGCTCGTGCACCTGCTCCACCTCGCGGCTGGCGGCCACCTGCTTCGCGAGCGCCTCCGTGCCGTCCTCGACGAGGATCGCGTTGCTGATCCAGTAGGTCTCGTAGTCGACGCCCGCCGTCTCCAGGTCGGCGACGACGTCCGCCTGCGACGCCGTGGCCGTGCTGGTCAGGGCGTCGTAGACGAACTGGCCGCGCTCGCCCCAGTCGGCGATGTCCTTGGCCGGCTCCAGGTCCGCAGCGTCGGCGAACCGGATCCAGAAGTCGGCGGACTCCTTGGCGTCGAGCCGGGTCTGCACGGCCGGCGAGATCTTGTCCGCCGGCCGCTCCGGGACGTCGGTGGTGACGGTCGGCGGTACCCCTGCCGGTGCAGGTGTACTCGCGAGTGCAGGTGTCACGCTGACCGCTGTCGCCAGCAGGGCGCCGACCGCTGCGAGAGCGATCGGTGCGCGTCGTCGTGGCATGCGACTGTGCATTCTTGCCTCCGGGGTGCAAGCGCCCCGCGCGGGGCGCGACCACTGGCCCACGAGCGTGTGCCAGGTCACAGCCTGGGAGCCAGGGGTGAAATGGGCAACGAAAGTCACCCGGTGCCCGGCCCGCACGCCGGTCTGTCGTGGTCCGCTGCGGGAACGCTGTTCGGCGTGTTTCCGGGCAGGAGGGCACGCTCAGCAGCGTGCTGAAGACGGACCGGGTGAAATCACCGCGGTGTGCCGCGGAATGTCTGGAGCGGGAGGTGGCGTTGGTGCCGACATGGACTTCAACCAGCAGATCATCGACACCTTCCGGGCCAACGGCGGCGAGGTCAACGAGCCGATGCGATTCGGCAAGAGCCTCGTGCTCGTGCACGTGCCGAAGAAGGACGGCAGCATCCGTGTCGCCCCGCTGGCCTCGATCCAGGACGGCGGCGCCTGGCACGTCGTCGGGTCCGCCGGCGGCTCGCCCAAGCACCCCGCCTGGGTCTTCGGCCTGCGCCGCACCGAGCAGGTGGACATCGAGGTCCCCGGTGACCCCGTCAAGACCCTCCAGGCCGAGGTCGAGGAGCTGACCGGAGACGAGCGTGACGCCCTGTGGGCCCGCTTCAAGGAGCTCTCCAGCGGTTTCGCGGAGTACGAGAAGACGGCGGAGGGCCGTGTCTTCCCGATCTTCCGGCTGAGCGCCTGACATGCTCGGGGTGCGGCCTGCGCGGCAGCCCGCATCCCGCTCCTGTTCGACGACGAACCCGAGGAGAACATCATCTGCCGGTATGAGCGCGTCCTGGTCACCGGCGCCGCCGGGCGCATCGGCCGCGGGGTCCTCGACGTGCTCGCCCGGGAGTCGGTAGCCGCCACGGCACTGGTCCTGGAGGACCCGGGCGACCTGGTCGCCGACCGCGTGGTGGTCGGCGACGCCCGGTCACCGGAGACCGTGGCGCAGGCGCTGGACGGGGTCGACGGCGTCGTCCACCTCGCGGCGATCCCGACGCCGCTGGACGACCCGCCCGAGGTCGTCTTCGGCACGAACACCCTGTCCACGTTCACGGTGCTCGACGCCGCGGGGCGCGCGGGCGTCCGGCGTGCGGTGATCGCGAGCAGCCAGGCCGCCTCGGGGATCCCCTTCGCGGCACAGGAGCTGCACCCGGTCTACGTGCCGGTCGACCACGAGACCCCCGACCAGGTTGCGGACGCGTACGCGCTGTCGAAACGGGCGGACGAGCTGACGGCGGACATGGTGGCCCGGCGCTACGGGATGCCGGTGGCCGCGCTGCGGTACCCGTTCGTCGGAGGCCTGGACGAACGGCTCCGCGACTACGCGGACGCCGTCGCGCGGGACCCCGCCGAGGGCGCGGACGGACTGTGGGCGTACCTGGAGACCCGGGATGCCGCGGAGGCGGCCTGGCTGGCCCTCCTGTGCCCGGCCGACGGCGCCGTCGTCATGCACGTCGCCGCCCCCGAGACGCTGGTGCCGGAGCCGACCCTCGACCTGCTGCGCCGGTACCACCCCGGCACTCCCGTGCGCCGCCCGATCGAGGGGCGCGCGGTGCCCTACGACCTCACGGCCGCCGAGCAGGTGCTCGGCTTCGGGGCCCGGCACCACGTGGTCGGAAGGCCGGAGCCGACCTGACTCTCCCCGTTGGTCGACCTCGACGCTCAGGCCCGCTGACGGGCCAGCAGCCGCTCCTCAGCGGCAGCAACCTTCTCCGGATCGACCGGGCGGGCCCGGTCCAGGTCGTCAAGACTCCTGGTCATCGCTCCCCTCCTGTTCCTGCTCCGCCGTCGTCAAGCTTCTTTGTCAGCGCCTTGAGGTGGCTGTCGTAGCGATCGTCAGCCAAAGGGATCGCCGATCTGCACCAATCCCGCCACCGCCCGGCTTTGTCTCCGGCCACGAGCAGGATCGCAGAACGCGCTGGGTCGAACGCGAACAGCACTCGAAGTTCGCTCCGGCCCGCAGACCCAGGCCGCCCTCCAGATCGGTCAGCCACACGAACACCGCCTGCGGAGCCAGCGGCTTGCATCAGGCCGACATCGACTCCACCGGCTCGCGCCGGACGCCCTCCACCTCAGGTGAGACGCGGCGTCCGAGCGCGAACGCCACCACGGCGATCCCGGCGCAACCGGCCACCACCACGCCGATGAAGCCGCCGGCCCAGCCGCGTTCCAGCAGCAGTCCCGCCACCACCGGGCCTGCGATGGTGCCGCCCTGGAACGCGCCCGAGCTGATCGCGTTGTACCGGCCGCGCAGGTGCGCGGGCGCCATGTCGTTCGTCAGGGCCGGCAGGGCGGACTGCATGAGGGTCTCTCCCAGCCCGAAGAAGGCGTGGAACACCAGGACGATCACCACCGCCGCCATGCCACCGGGCACCAGCCCTGCGACACCCAGCAGCAGCCACGCCGCCGCCCATACCGCGGCCATCAGCGCGAGCGCCCACGTACGGCGACGTCCGCGGACCCGGTTCATCACCCAGAACTGGAGCGCCACGATCACCACCGTGTTCACCACGAACGCGAAGCCGATGGTGCGGGTCGAGACCTCGGCCACCAGGCGTGCGAAGGCGGGGAACCCACCCTCCATCTGCCCGTAGCCCACGAAGGCCGCGAGCAGCCCGAGCCCGGACAGCCAGAGCACCTCGGGCCGGCGCAGGATGCTCAGGTAGCCCTCTGCCGCGCCGACGACGTCGGCCGGCCGGTCGACGCGCCCGTGCAGGTGCCGCAGCGGTCCCAGGAGCACGACGACGGGGACCACGAACGTCGCCGCGTTGACGAGGAACGCCATGACGAACGTGGCGGGCCGCTCGACGTCGACCACGAGGCCACCGACGACGCCGCCCACGCCGACGCCGAGGTTGAGCAGCGCGAAGTTCACGCCGTAGTACCGCTGCCGCAGGTCACCCTCGACGACGGTGGCGACCATCGCGTTGACCGACGGCCAGCCGACGCCGAGCTGCACGCCGAAGAGCGCGAGTCCCACGGCAGCCACGGAAGGGACGGTGGCGAACGCGAGCACCGAGTAGCCGGCGATGGCGAAGAACAACCCGGTGAGCATGACGCGCCGGGCGCCGTACCGGTCGACGAGCGCGCCGGCCGGTCCGGTGACGAGCAGGCCCACCACCGCGATCAGACCCATGAGCGTGCCCGACAGGCCGAGCGAGAACCCGCGCACCTCGTGCAGGTAGATGATCGTGAACGGGAGCGTCAGGCCGCGGCCGAAGAACTGCACCACCACGGTGGACAGGAGCCAGCGGCCGTCGCGGGGCAGCTCCGACCAGAATTCGAGCGCGCCGGAGCGTGGAGAGGATGTCACCGGCTGATCCTCGCTCGCGCCGCGGCGGGCCGGCTAGCGGATATCGGACGCTGTGGTGAGCGTGGGGCCGCGACGTTCAGCCCGCCGTCCGCCATGCCTCCGCCAGCGCCGCGACCGACTGCCATCGCGCCTCCCGGTCCGGCCGCATCGCTCGCGCTGCGACGTCGAACTGCGCGTCGGTGCCGACCCAGGCTTCTCGCGACTTGGTCTCGTCGTCGCCCAGGAACGTATGGGCCAGCGCCCCGAGCGCGAAGACGTTCGTGACCTCGTCGATGGGTGCGCCGAACTGGTACTCCTCGGGCGACATGAACCGGGTCGAGCCCCACATCCGCCCCATCCGGTTGACCACCGGGCCGCGTTCATAGAGGTCGACGTCGCACAGGACGACCCGCCCGCTGTCGGCGTCGAGCATCACCGAACCGTCGTACAGATCGATCGCTACCCAGCCGCGCCCCGCGGCGTGCCCGTGGAAGTCGTAGATCTGCTGCACGGCGGCAGCCCGCGCAGGCAGTCCGAGGTACCGCACGACGTGCGACCGCTCGTACTGTCGGCCGACCGGCGTCGCGTCGGCCCAGTCGAACACGAGGGCGTGCCCGCCGCCGACGTCGACGGCCTCGCGCAGCGTCACGAGGGACGGGTGCGCGAGCGCCCGGTAGACCTCGGCCGAGCGGCGGAGGTTCGCCACTGCCGTCTCGGCGGCGCCGTCGTACCGCACGGTCGGTGCGCCCGCGTACTTGACGAACACCCTGCCTGCGCGGCCCTCGACGCCGAAGCAGAGGTTGCCCGAGTCCTGCTGGTCGAGGACGGCGAACACGGTGCCCCAGCGCGCCAGGAAGGACAGGTCGTGCGGTGCACGGAGTCGCACGGGGACTCCGTCGAGCTCGGTAACGATCACGCGCGGGAGCCTAGGGCCGGGCCAGGGCGGGTGTCCCCCACATATCCAGGCTCATTCCCGGCTGCCGCCGGGGCGCCCCTCAGCACTCTCACCGCGCTGGTGCCCACGGCGGGCGTCGCGGTCGAAGATGCCGATGATCTCGCACGGGCCGCCCTCGGCGCCGATCGCGTGCGGGAGCATCGTGGGGAACTCCGCGGCCTGGTTGGTCTCGACGCGAAAGCGCCGGTTGCCCAGGAGCAGGGTCGCGGTGCCCGAGATGACCACCAGCCACTCGCGACCCGGGTGAGCCCGCAGGCGGGACGGGCTGTCGGGGGCCGGGTTGGTCATGCGCTGCCGCACGACGGACATGCCCGGTTCTGCCTTGATGGGCCAGCGCATCATGCCCCGCTGGGCGTCGATGGTCGGGTTGGCGATGACGTCGTCGGTGGCCGTCTCGACGAGCTGGTCCAGGGACGTGTCCAGCGCGCGGGCCAGCGTCACGAGCTGGTCCAGGGCCAGACGCCGCTGACCGTTCTCGATCCGGCTCAGCGTGGACTGGCTGACCTTGGCGCGGGTGGCCAGCTCCTCCAGCGACCAGCCCTGCGCCACCCGCAGGGCGCGGATGCGTTTGCGTACGAGGCCGTCCAGCTCGCCATCTTCTTGCGTCATAGGCAAGATCGTATGCCCGCACCGCAACATGACGCTAGCGTCGTCCGTGTCCGGCCCTCAACCCGGGCCGCTACGGAAGGGAACGACATCCATGTCTGCCACGAGCCCCGCCCCCGAGCACACCACCGGTGAGCTGCCGGCCGAGCCGATCGACGCAGTGGTGATCGGCGGTGGCGCCGCCGGCCTGAACGGCGCCCTCATGCTGGCGCGGTCACGCCGCTCGGTGGTCGTGATCGACAGCGGCACGCCCCGCAACGCGCCGGCCGAGGGCGTGCACGGTCTGCTGGGCCACGACGGCGTCCCGCCGGCGGAGCTGCTGGAGCGTGGCCGCGCGGAGGTCCGTGGCTACGGCGGCACGGTGCGGACCGGCGAGGTGATCAAGGCCTCCGCGACCGACCCGTCCGCCGACGGCGACCCGCGCTTCACCGTCACCCTCGCCGACGGCGCCACGCTGCACGCGCGCCGGCTCCTCGTGGCCACCGGCCTGCGTGACGTGCTGCCCGACGTCCCCGGGCTGGCCGAGCACTGGGGCCGCGGTGTGGTGCACTGCCCCTACTGCCACGGGTGGGAGGTCCGCGACGAGCCGATCGGCGTCATCGCGACCGGGCCGGCGTCGGTCCACCAGGCGCTCCTGTTCCGCCAGCTGACCGACGACCTCGTCTACTTCGTCCGTGGCACCACGCTGGACGAGGAGACCCGGGACCGCTTCGCGGCACGCGGCATCCGGGTCGTCGACGACGCCGTCGACCAGGTCGTGGCCGACGACGACGGGGGCATCGCGGGCGTGCGGCTCGCGGACGGCCGGCTCGTGGCCCGGCGGGTCCTCTCCGTCGCGACCACCATGCTGGCGCGCACCGACGGCCTGGAGGACCTGGGGCTGCCGATGCAGGACCTGCCCCATGGCATGGGCCGCCACGTCGTGACCGGGATGGCCGGGACCACCGAGGTGCCGGGCGTCTGGGTGGCCGGTAACACGACCGACGCGTCCGCTCAGGTCGGCGCCTCTGCGGCGGCCGGCGCGATGGCCGGTGCCCACATCAACGCCGACCTGGTGACCGCCGACACCGCAGCGGCCCTCGCGGAGACACTCCGGTAGCGTGTGCGTCCCCTTCCGACTGCCCGTCGACGTACTGTGCAGCTGTGCGCCCCCGCCGCAAGTTCCCGACCGCCACGCTGTCGACGGCAGCACGCGCGCGGTACACGAAGCGGCGGCAGCGCCGGCTCGCCCGTGTAGAGAACGACCTCACCGCCGCGCAGTGGGCCGACCTTCTCGCCGCCTGGGCGGGGTGCGCCTATTGCGGGGCAGAGAGCGCCGAGCTTCAGCGTGACTGCGTCACGCCGATCTCGCGTGGCGGCCGCTACACCCTGGAGAACGTGGTTCCTGCCTGCCCGTCCTGCAACGCGAGCAAGCACAACAGCGAGGTCACCGGGTGGCTCCGGCGCAAGAAGCTCGACGAGCGCACCTTCCTGCTGCGCCACGCGACGATCCTGCCCACCCTTCGTCCTGCCGGCTAGGCATGCTGGCCGGCCCCAGGCAGGCCGCTGCGAGGCAGAGGTGCGAGGCAGCGGGCAGCACGGTCGCCGGACAGGACGAAAGCCGGTGGGCGCCCGCTGACGCGGGAGCCCACCGGCTCGTTCACCACCGGACGAGCGACGGTCAGTCGCAGGCGTCGCAGCGGCCGGTCGCGGGCAGCTGCATGTAGCAGCCCGGGCAGCTCGCGGGAGCGGCGTCGGGCGCGTGCGCGAAGGTGTTGGTCTGCGTTCCGGAGAACCCGGCCATCAGGACGCGCTTGTACCCGCCGCCGTCCTGCTGGAGGTCGACGAAACCCTTGTTGAAGAAGGCGCTCGCATCCTGACCGGGGCCGGCCGACACCGCCACGTACGAGCGGGACGAGGGGATCCAGATGCGGGTCTTGTCGAGGCCCTCGGCGATCTCGCGCATCGCCGGACGGTGCACCTGCGGGATCGGCAGCGCCTCGAGCGCGGCCTCGAACGAGTCGAAGTCGTCGGGGGTGGCGCCCGAGAGTGCCACGAGGCACGTCTTGCACACCTTGAACTTCTGCCTGTCGAGGTCGGTCGCCGGCTGCAGGGAAGCCAGGCGATCCTCGGACAGGTGCTGGCAGTCCCTACCGTGCAGGACCTTGCCGTATGGAACCCGGAAGAGGAGCTCTACCGGGATCTCTGCTCCTGCCAGTGCAGGGGTCTCGCTGGACGTAGTCACCTGTTAAGTATCACTGCTGAAAGTGGCCTGTGGGGCCGCCTCGGCGAACTCGTCCTCGGACGGGCGCCTGAGGCGGCCCCGCCGATCGTGCGCCGGGCCGTGCGTCCGTGCTCGTCAACGGCTCGTCAGAGGCCCCTGCGCGATCCGTCGCGCATGGTCATGCGGCGGCCCGCAGCATGCGGAGGTGACCGATCTCGGTGACGTTCTTCATGAGCTCGGCATTCACCCACGCGAGCATGCGAGCGACCGTGTACTCAGGGTCGTCCTGCGGCGGGAACATGGCGACGGTCTCCAGCTCGGTGTCGGTGAGGCCGTCGAGCACTGCTACCCAGTCCTCGCGCAGGCCACGCAGCCACGCGACGGCGGCGGGCCCGTCGCCCGGCCACGTGACGTCGGTCCGATCCCGGGGCGGCAGCCCCCGCGCGTGATCGATCGCCACGCTCCACCACCAGCCGATGTGCCAGCTCACCCAGGCGATGGTGGGCACGGGAACCGGGTCCGGCTCCGTGTCCGCCCAGTCCGGCGCCCAGGCACCGTCGGCGGCCGGGCGTACCGTCCAGCAGAGGGCGGCGGGCTCCCACAGGAAGTCCGCGGGCTCCAGCCGCTCCAGGTGGTACTCGAACAGCGACCAGGTGAGGTCGAACTGCCAGCGCAACAGGTCACGTCGGGAATCGCTCACCCGAGGACCCTGACACGCCCTCCCTCGTCCAGGAAAGCGGTTATCCGGCGGCTGGCCTCCCCCGCTGCTACCAGGGCAGCACCCCGTTCTCGTCCTGGAAGGTGCCGGTCGGCCCGTCCGGACCGAGGGTCGCCAGCCGCACGACGGTCCGCGCGCTCTCCTCCACCGGCCTGCCGATGCCGTAGGCCGCGGTCATGTCCGTGGCGGTCGCCCCGGGCTCGAGCGCGTTGAACGTGATGTCCGGCTGGGACTTCGAGTACTGCACGGTCAGCATGGTCGCCGCCGCCTTGGACGCTGCGTAGAGCGCGAGCGGTATGCCGAACTCGGGACGGTCAGGATTGGTCACCGCCCAGAACGAGCCCATACTGCTCGAGACGGTCACCACGACCGCCTTCGAGGACTTGTGCAGCAGGGGCAGTGCCGCCTCGGTGACCCGCACCATGCCCACCGCGTTGGTGTCGAAGGCCCGCAGGGCCGCTGGACCGTCCACGGGCCCGTCCGCCAGGATCCCCGCGTTGTGCACCAGGACGTCGAGCACGCCCTCGGCCGAGCCGATGGTCACCAGCGCGCCGGCGACCGAGGCGTCGTCGGTCACGTCGAGCTGTACGAACCGGGCGCCGAGCGTGGCTGCCGCCTTCTCCCCCCGCTCGACGTCCCGCGCCCCGATGTAGACGGTGTGGCCCAGCTCCAGGAGCTGGCGGGCTGTCTCGTAGCCGATGCCCTTGTTGGCTCCGGTGATCAGTGCGACGGTCATGCGTCTCCCTCGTCGAAATACCTGGCCCGACCGGGCCGTTGGCAACGCTATGGACGTCCACCCGCACCGACCAGAGCCCTCCCGAGCCTGGGGTGTGACAGGGCCCCCGCTCCGTGCGGCCCGGCGCCATAGGTTGATCTCGTGAGCAAGAACCCGAACACCCTGGGCGCCTACCTGCGCGCCCGACGCGAGCTGGTGACCCCGCAGCAGGCAGGTATCCCCGAGGTCGGCGTGCGGCGCGTTCCCGGGCTGCGCCGCGAGGAGGTCGCCATGCTCGCCGGGATCAGCGCCGACTACTACCTGCGGCTGGAGCGGGGCCGGGACCGCAACCCGTCGGTACAGGTGCTCGAGTCGATAGCGCGGGTGCTCCAGCTCGACGACGACCATCTCGCCTACCTGCTGTCGCTGGTCGTGGAAGCGCCCCGGCAGCACAGGCACCGGGCGCGCACGGCGAGCGTGCCGGCCGGGGCGCTCAAGCTCCTGGGCTCCCTCGCCCAGCCCGCCTTCATCGAGGACCGGTACTTCGACGTCCTGGCCTCGAACGCTCTGGCCAGGGCACTCTCCCCCCGCCTCGCCGTCGGGGGCAACCAGCTGCGGGACATGTTCCTGGACCCGGCCGAGCAGGCCCTCTACCCCGGGTGGGCCGACTACACCGAGTGCTTCGTCGCCAACCTGCGCCAGGCGGTGGGCACCGACATCGACGATCCACGCTTCATCGACCTGGTCGGCGAGCTCTCGCTGGGCAGCCCCCTGTTCCGCCAGCTCTGGGCCCGCCACGAGGTACGCGGACAGCGCGGCGGGCTGATCCGGCTCGACCACCCCCAGGTCGGGGAGGTCACCCTCAACCGGGAACGACTGGAGATCGGCGGGAGCGAGGGCCTGATGCTGGTGGTGTTCCACCCGGACGCCGGGTCCGGCGACGCAGACAAGCTGGCCCTCCTGGCGTCCGCCGGTCTACCCACGTCGGGCAGGGCGACCCACACCCCCGCTGAGGCCGACTAGGAGCGTGACCGGTCGCTTCCACCTCCCACCGCGGCGGTCGTGCAGGTGGTCGGGCGCCTGCCCGGTGGCCGCCGGACCGGTGGCCACATACCGGATTACTGCTGACCGGATGGGCTGCTTATCAGACTGCGGGCGCGCAGGGCTGCGGCGGTGACTTCGGTCCGATGCATCGCGCGCACATGACTTCGGTCGGTTGCTCTGAGATCGGTCGGTTAATTGACCGATCTCAGAGCAACCGACCGAAGTCAGCATCCCGGGCTGACGCCTCGCGCGTAGCGGTTCACCAGCAGGCCGGCGGGAGGAGCCACTTCAGGGGATCTTCCTGCCGGCCGCCGCTACGGTGTCGCCAGGCACATCACCGACTGTGAACGGGGCACCATGGCGAGACGACCGAGCACGGACCGCCTCCGACGGCACTGGGACCGGCAGTCCGCGGGCTACGACCGGAAGATGGACCGCGCCGAGCGCCTGTTCGGCGACACTCGTGACTGGGTGTGCCGCCAGGCGACGGGGCAGGTCCTCGAGGTCGCCGTCGGCACCGGCCTGAACCTCGGCCGGTATCCCGAGCAGGTCACGCTGACCGGCATGGACCTCAGCCCGGCGATGCTCGACGGCGCCCGCGAACGTGCGGCCGCGCTGGGCCGTGACGTCGACCTCCGGGTCGGCGACGCTCAGCAGCTCGAGTTCGACGACGCCTCGTTCGACACCGTGGTCTGCACCTTCGGGCTGTGCGCGGTGCCCGACGACCAGGGCGCCGTCGACGAGATGGTGCGGGTGCTGCGCCCTGGTGGCCTGCTGCTGCTCGCGGACCACGTGGTCAGCACCTCGCCCGTGGTCCGGCTGCTCCAGGCGGCCGCCGAGCTGTACAGCGTGCCGGTCGAGAACGAGCACTTCCGGCGGCGTCCGATCCGGCACGTCAGGGCCGCCGGGCTCGACGTCGAGCGGCAGGACCGGTTCACGAAGGGGACCATCGAGCGTCTCGCGGCTCGCAAGCCCGCGACCCACGCCGTCGCCGGTTGACTTCATGTCGACGTGAGCTCGCATCATGACGGGGACACAGTCGACCCGACCGGACGAGGACACATGGGCGCGCAGCACTGGGACGAGCGGTATCGCAGCCGGGGTCGACTCTTCAGCGGGAACCCCAACGGGGTGCTCGTCACCGAGGCCGCCGGCCTGGCACCGGGCCGGGCGCTCGACGTCGGCTGCGGTGAGGGCGGAGATGCACTCTGGCTGGCCGGGCGCGGGTGGCAGGTGACCGCCGTCGACATCTCCCAGGTCGCCCTGGACCGCGGCGCTGCCGCGGCCGCGGAAGCGGAGCTGACGGGGCGGGTGACGTGGCAGCAAGCCGACCTCACCGCCACGCCACCGCCCACCGGGCCGTTCGACCTGGTGTCGCTCCAATACTTCCCGCTCCCCGCCCGGACGGGCCACGCCGCGGTGCACCGCCTCCTGGACGTGGTGGCGCCCGGCGGCGCGCTGCTCGTCGGCAGCCACGACATGTCCGACCTGGCCACGTACCGCCACCCGGACTTCGACCCCGCCGACTACTACGCGCCCGGTGACATCGCGCAGCTCCTCGGCGACGACTGGGCCGTCGAGGTCAACGAGAGCAGGCTCCGCACCACCGCCCCGCCCGAGGGCACGCACCACGTCCACGACACCGTGCTGCGCGCCCGGCGCCTGCGGTGAAAGGGCTCGTCAGGCGGCTGCCAGGGCAGCCAGAGCGCGAGCCATCGCGGCGTTGAACTCCTCCGGCGCCAGCGGCAGCCGCGCCTTGACGTCCCGGCTCCACTGGTCGGCGAGGACCTCGGCGGAGCCTGCCTCCACGCCGTCGAGCACCGCGTCGGCCAGGTCCGACGGTGCGAGCTTGGCCACGGGCCACCCGGCCGCCATGTCGGTGTCGGCCAGCCCCAGGTGGACGCCGGTCACGAGCGTGCCCTGCTCGGCGAGCTCCAGCCGTACACCGTTGGTCATGGCCCACGCGGCGCCCTTGGTCAGGTGGTAGCTGTTGCCGCGGTCGACCCCGAACCACGACATGGCGGAGAGGATGTTCACGATCGCGCCGCCACCGTTCGCGGCGAGGGTCGGCGCGAGCTCCCGGATCATCGCCAGACCGCCGAACAGGTTGGTCTCCAGCTCGTGGCGCAGGCGGTCGAGCGGGCCGGTCACCAGGTCGGTCGACGTCTGGATGCCCGCGTTGTTGACCAGCAGCGAGACGTCGGGGGCAGCCTGCGCCGCCGCACGTACCGACGCCGGGTCGGTGATGTCGAGGGCCAGCACCTCGACGCCGGGGAGGTCCACGGTCTCGGGGCGCCGGGCCGCCGCGTAGACGGTGCGCGCGCCCCGTTCGAGAAGGCGCTGGGCGATGGCGCGGCCCAGACCGCGGTTGGCTCCGGTGACGAGGGCGACCGAGTTGTTGATGTCCATGCCCCGCACGCTAAGACCTGACGTTGACGTCAGGGGCAAGAGGGCCGGTTCAGCGCCGCCCACCGGTGGCCCGGCCGCGGTGCCGTAGCCACCAGGTCAGCGCCACGCTGAGCACCAGCAGCACGGCGACCACCGCTGCCATTCCCCCGGCGCCGAGCATGTCCACGCCGTCGACCAGCCAGCGCTGGACGTTCCGTCCTGCGCCGATGACCGGGTCGTCCAGAGCGCCGTCGCGCAGCACCCGGATGTCGTACCAGCCGTAGTAGGCCACGTACACACCGGCGACCAGCAGGAGGCCGCCCCCCAGCCGCGGGACGATCTGACCGACCTTCCGCAGCCACGCCACCACCGCCGTCTGTGCCAGGGCCACCGCGAGCGAGACCGCCACGATCACCAGGCCCATGCCCAGCGCGTAGGCGCCGAACACCGCGAGCCCGGCGGCGACCGACTCCGCCCGGAAGCTCGCCACCACCGTGGCGAGGAACGGCGCGATCGTGCAGCTCAGCGAGGCGGTCGCGTACGCGACGCCGAACATCGCCATCGACGACGCCGACCGGGTCAGCGTCGGCCGCTTGACCCCGGCGACCCGCAGGCCGGGCAGGTCACGCCCGGCCAGCAGCCAGGCGCCCAGCCCGATCAGCACGACGCCGAGCACCACCGTGAACCACGGCAGGTACCGCTGCACCACACCGACGCTGGAGGCCAGCGTGAGCAGCAGCCCGAAGGCGCCGAACACGGCGGTGAACCCCGCGGTCATGGCCAGTGCGAAGGCGAGCGCCCGCCGGATCGCCACCGCGCGCCCGGGTGTCTCCTTGCCCATGACCAGCATCGAGGCATACGCGGGGAGCATCGCGAACCCGCAGGGGTTCACCACGGCGACCATCCCGGCAGCCAGCGCGAGCCCGAGCGGCAGTCCGTCCATGCCTCAGCCGACCAGCTCGGCGACGCGGCCGGCCAGCTCGTCCGGATCCAGGTGCCCGGTGTGGGTGACGACGCCGTTCTTGTCGAGCACGGCGAACGTGCTCTGCTCGGTGATGCCGAACTGCCGCCACACCGCGCCTTCCTCGTCGTTCAGATGGGTGAGGCTGTCGGTGTCGGTCATCTCGATGAAGTCGGCCATCGCAGCGGGCTCGTCGAGACCGGCGACGCCGACGACGTTAACCGCGTCGCCGTGCTCCTCGGCGAGGTCGAGCACCTGCGGGGACTGGGAGACGCACGTCGGGCACCACGGCGCCCAGAACCAGAGCACGGTGGGGCGACCGGCGAGGTCGGCCGCGGCGAAGTCCGCGCCGTCCACCGTGGTCGCGGTGAACGTGAGCGCCGAGTCCGCCTGCTCCGACTCGGTGGCGTCCGACTCGGCCGGGTCGGGCTCGGTGCTCGGCGCTTCGGTGGTGTCGGGCTCGGCCGTGGCCAGGTCGCTCGCCGGCGGCACGTCACTCTCGGCGGCGCAGCCCGCCAGCAGCAGCGAACCCGCTGCCACGACGACGACCAGCGCCTTTCGGCCCTGCATCACGGTACGACGTATCACTGCGACCCACTCCGTCCAGAGCTCTGCACCGGCACGCGGAAGGTGCCCGTTGCCGTAACCCTCGCGTACCGGCCCCGTCCCGTACAGAGGATGAGCCCTCTCCAGCGGACCTGTAAGAAGGACGTAAGGCCGGTGGTCAGCGACCCGAAAATCGTTGGGCTCGGACAGCACCTGGATGGTCTTCTGGCCCCATGACGCCTGAGACGGAGCCGGCCGATCCCCTGTGGAGGTCCAGGGACGGGCGTGCCCGCGCCGTGCGACGCCCGGACGGCAGGTGGCAGCTCCGGCTGCCCGCCACTGCGCAGGACGCCTGGCCCGAGCTGGTCGGCGAGCTACGACAGGGCGTGACCGGAACCGTGATCACCACCGCACCGGAGGATCCCTGGTCCGCACCCCTGCTCCGGGCGGCCGGCCTGGTCCCCGTTCGCCGGATCCAGCACTGGTCCGTGCCGATCGATGCCGAGTACCTAGCGCACATCGGCGTCCTTCCCGGTGACGAGCCGGCGAGCCCGCGACATCCGACCGCACATCGGCTGCTCCGGGTCACGGATGCCGACCCCGCAGCGGTGGTCAGCCTGGACAACACGCTCCGCCACGAGATCCCCGGTACGGCCGGGTGGCAGGGGACGGAGGCGGACCTTCGCGAGGATCTGGCGAGTGCGGCCTTCGACCCGGAGCTGTACCTGGTGGTCCAGGACAAGAGGTCCGGAGACTACGCCGGGCTGATCCGCGTGTGGCTCAACGAGGACGGACCACGGCTGGGCTGTGTCGCCGTCCGGCCGGCGGTGCGCGGCACCCGCGTGACAGGCGCACTGATCCGTGCCGTCGCCACCGAGCTCGTCCGACGTGGGTACCACCGGATCATCGCAGAGACCGCCGCGACCCATCGTGCCGCCGTCCGGCTCGCCCGGCGCTTGGGGGCGTCAGCGACCCGGGTCGAGGTGGAGTGGGCCACCCCCGACGGCGACGGCCCCGCGAACTGATGGTCCGTCCGCGCGGGCACATCGCGGAGCGGGCGTCCGGCTACGGCCGGCCGACCCGCTCGCCGTCGACGTAGAGCTCCAGGTCGGCGCTCTTCTCCGGCCAGAAGCAGACCAGCCCGGCCACCCGCAGCGCCTCGCGCAGCGGCGTCTCGTAGCCCCAGACCACGTCGGTCACCTCGAGGTCCCCGACCCGGAGGGTCCAGTACGACGCGGATCCCTTGTACGGGCAGTGGCTCACGGTGTCGGTGGGCGTGAGCAGGTCCATCCGCACGTCGGTCCGCGGCAGGTAGTAACGCGGGCCCAGCCCGGTCTCGGTGAGCACCACCGGCCGGCGCGACTCGGCGACCACCTCTCCCCCGGCCACCACGCGCACGTGCCGGCTCGACGGCAGCGCGTCGATCCGCACGTACGGGCTGCGCGCGTGGGTGTGCAGCACCTCTTCTTCCTCGAGCCAGGTGTCGAAGGCCGACCACACCAGGGTGAACCTGCTCCGCACGGCCTCGTCCGGCGCTTCCGGATAGTTCCGTGCGGCACCCTTCAGCATGCGGTCGCCGACGACGACGTCGAACAGCTCGCTGATGCCCAGCGACTCGGAACGCTTGCCCTGGCCTGCCGGGCGCAGCTCTGCCCTCAGGTCCTCGGGCGCGAAGAAGTACCGGGGGAAGTACGCGTTCTCCCAGACCAGCAGCGCCGGGTCGGCGTCGGCCACCAGGGCGCCCGCACTGAAGGCGCGGATCCGGGTCTGCCCGGGCCGGGCCGCTCCCGCCGGGATCACGAACGGGTTCTCGCCGTTGTCAGACATCTCTGTCACCTCTCGCTGCGGGGCCTGGTCCCGGAAGCCACGCTACCCACGGCCCCGGGCGTCTCACCCCTCGACAACCCGTCGGGCCGTCGGGGTTGTTCCCGCCCGGGGCCGGCCGTCACGCGTCGAGGACGACGGCGATGACCACCGGTTCCCGTCGGGAGCTTCGGGCGAGCGACCGCGCGACGGCCTTCGCGATGATGTCCTCGAGCTGGTCGCCGGCGGTGGTCTTGTTCCGCGTGGCGTCCGCCAGCGCCTTCTCGACGGCGCGGGAGGCGTTGTCGAGGCTGTCCTGGCCGTGCACGGAGCCGCGGTGCAGGTACTCGAGCGGCTCGGCGAGCTCCGCCGTGCCGGGGCGGAGGAACGCCAGGACGGTCAGGACGCCGGCCGCACTGAGCTTGCGCCGGTCGGCCAGGGTGTCCTCGGTGACGTGGCCGACGGTCTGGCCGTCGACGTAGACGAGGTCGTTCTCCACCTGCCCCACGATGCGTGCGACCCCGTCGACCAGGTCGACGACGACGCCGTCGCGGGTGATCAGGACGTTGTCCGCGGGAACCCCCGTGCGCTCCGCCAGGGCGCCGTTGGCACGCAGGTGCTTGGGCTCGCCGTGGACCGGCATGACGTTGCGCGGGCGCAGGATGTTGTAGCAGTAGACGAGCTCGCCGGCGCTGGCGTGGCCGGACACGTGGACGCGCGCGTTGCCCTTGTGGACCACGTTCGCGCCCAGGTCGGTGAGCTTGTTGATGATGCCGTAGATCGCGCTCTCGTTGCCCGGGATCAGCGAGCTGGCCAGCAGGACGGTGTCACCGTCGCTGATCCGGACCTCGTGCGTCTCGCCCGCCATCCGGGCCAGCGCCGCCATGGGCTCCCCCTGGGAGCCGGTGCAGATGAGCGTCACCTTGTTCGGCGGGAGGTTGCGGGTCTTGGCGTAGTCGATCACCAGTCCGCGCGGGACGGTGAGGTAGCCGAGCTCACGCGCGATGCGCATGTTGCGCACCATCGACCGGCCGACGAACGCCACCTTGCGACCGCGGGCGTGGGAGGCGTCCAGGACCTGCTGGATGCGGTGGACGTGGCTGGCGAAGCTGGACACGATGACGCGCCCGGGCGTCGTGGTGAAGACCTGGTCGATCGCCGGGGTCAGCTCCGTCTCGGAGATGGTGAAGCCCGGGATCTCCGCGTTGGTGGAGTCCACCAGCAGCAGGTCGAGCCCTTCCTCGCCCAGCCGGCCGAAGGCGCGCAGGTCCGTCAGGCGCCCGTCGAGCGGGAACTGGTCCATCCGGAAGTCGCCGGTGTGCAGCACCACGCCGGCGGGCGTCCGGATCACGACGGCGAGCCCGTCGGGGATCGAGTGGTTGACGGCGATGAACTCGAGCGAGAACGGACCCGCCGTGTGGCGGTCTGCGGCCTCGACGTGCACGAGGACGGGCTTGATGTTGTGCTCGGTGAGCTTGGCGGACAGGAACGCCAGCGTGAGCTGCGAGCCGACGACGGGGATGTCCGGCCGCTGCTTGAGCAGGTACGGCACCCCGCCGATGTGATCCTCGTGCCCGTGCGTGAGCACGATGGCCTCGATGTCGTCGAGGCGGTCCTCGATGCTCGTGAAGTCGGGCAGGATGACGTCGATCCCCGGCTGCGTGTCCTCCGGGAACAGGACCCCGCAGTCGACGACGAGCAGCTTGCCGGCGTGCTCGAAGACCGTCATGTTGCGGCCGATCTCGCCGATGCCGCCGAGCGGCGTCACGCGCAGCGCTCCGGGGTTCAGTGCTGGAGGGCTGGCGAGGTCTCGGGCTGCAGTGCGCATGAAGTCCTTCTGGGCGGTGACGCCGGGTATTGGGGAGTGGGTGGCACCGACCCGTGGAAACGGAGAATCATGGGGGCCGAGCCATCCGCGACCTTACCCTAACGTCGGGGCAGGTTTGCATCCGGCGCGTCATGGGGGACACCGCTGCGTGGGCATGGCCGACCTCGCTGACCCTCACGTCACGGCAGTGTTCCGGGTCGCCCCTGCGGGCTGAGCCGACAGGACCGGCTCGTCGCGCAGCAGCTCGGGCAGGTCGCGGATGGTGGACCACCTCGATCGGGAGCCTGTCCGCGCTGGTGCGGTTCAGGACCAGCGCTCCGGGCAGGTCGCGCGTCGATCCGGGTGGCGCCAGATCGGGCGCGATCCGGGGAAGCGGGCGGGACGCCGGGTCCAGCACGTGGCGTGGCAGGTTCCCGTGTCGTCGGCAGGGTCACAGGACGGCCCATCTCTCACGGAGCGTGAGTGTACGGTGAATGCTCTACCGCTGTCGTCAGTCAAACCGCGACGCACGCGTCTTCCGTAGCGGTAGAGTAGGGCTTTCGAGCGGAGGAGGCGCTGTGGGCTTGCAGCACAAGCAGATCGGCGAGGTGGCGGAGCGTATCGGGCTGTCGCTGCGCACGATCCGCTACTACGAGGAGGTCGGCCTCGTGACGCCGTCGGCCCGGTCACAGGGCGGGTTCCGCCTCTACACCGAGTCGGACATCGCGCGCCTGCAGCTGATCAAGCGGATGAAGCCCCTGGGGTTCTCCCTGGACGAGATGCGCAGCCTGCTCGACGCGCTCGACACCCTGGACGCGGGGCACGACGCCGAGGTCCCGGACGAGGGTTCGCGAGGCGCGGCCCTGGACCGCCTGAGCATGTTCGAGTCTGCGGCCGAGGAGCGGTGCGAGGCGCTGCGCGACCAGCTCGCGATGGCCGAGGAGTTCGCCGACAGCCTGCGCAGGGAGGTGCGTCGGCAGCAGCGGGGAGTCCGGTCCGGTGAGGTCCGCGCGGGCGGGACCCGTTGACCGCGCTCGCCACCGGATCAGGTACCGTCCGTGCGAAGGCCGCACGCCACCGCAGCATCACCGTCATCTCCCAGCTGACGCCGGCACGTCGACGCTGACCGAGACGCTGGCGCCACCTGGAACCGTTGCAGCTCTCGACGGCCCCGAGGTCGCCCTGACCCCGCTGGTCGCCGGCGGGGACTGACGGAAGGAAACAGGCAGCACGTGTCGTTGAAGCACCCGCACGCCACATCCCCGCAGGGCTTCTACGGATGGCACATCGTCGTCTACGCGGCGCTCGCCCTGGCCGCCTCCGGCCCTGGCCAGACCGCGGGCATCTCACTGTTCATCGACCCGTTGATCGCCGACCTGGGCATCAGCCGGTCGATGATCTCCACGTCGTACCTGATCGGCACCGTCACCGGCGCGCTCGCCCTGCCGTGGGTGGGACGAGCCATCGACCGGTACGGCACCCGCCGGGTCATGGCCTGCATCGGCCTGGGCTTCGGCGGCATCCTCATGGCGATGTCCTTGGTCAGCGAGATCGTCGGCCTCACGGCCGGATTCGTGGGGGTCCGGATGGCCGGGCAGGGCGCGATGGCGCTGACGGCCACCACCGTCGTCGCCCACTGGTTCGAGAAGCGTCGGGGCCTCGCCGGGGGCCTGGCTGCCGCGTTCGGCGCGATGGGCATCTCGCTCACCCCGCTGATCGTGGAACGCCTCATCGCGGACGTGGGCTGGCGCACAGCCTGGCTCATCGAGGGTGCGGCGGTGTGGTGCATCGTGCTGCCACTGGCCCTGTTCGCGATCCGTGACCGCCCCGCCGACCTGGGCCAGATGCCCGACGGCGCCACCCCCGACCCCGAAGCCGTCCACGCCCCGGTCCGCGGGCTGACCCGCGCCCAGGTCGTGCGGCAGCCGTACTTCTGGCTGGTCACCAGTGCTCTGGCGGCCTCCGCGATGCTCGGCACGGCCATCGCGTTCCACCAGATCAGCCTGCTGACCGCAAACGGGCTCACGGCCACGCAGGCTGCGGCGAACTTCCTGCCGCAGACCGCCGCCGGGCTCGTGGCCACGCTGGGTGGTGGCTGGCTCATGGACCGGGTCGGCGGACGTGCCCTGCTGGTCACGTCCATGCTGGCGCTGGCAGGGGCGCTGCTCTGGGGCACGGTCGTGGCGCCGGGCTGGTCGGCGATCGGGTTCGGGATCTGCCTCGGCGTGGCACAGAACGTGGCGCGGGCGGTCGAGAACGCCGGTCTGCCGAACTACTTCGGCATCCGGCACATCGGGTCGATCCGCGGACTGGTGTCCTCCGCCGGAGTGGCCGCCTCCGCCGTCGGGCCACTGGTGTTCGCCGCCGTGTACGACGCCGTCGGAAGCTACGCACCAGCGCTGATGGCCACCGCGATCGTGCCGGTCGGGATCGCCGTCTGGGCTGCGGCCGCCCCTGAACCGCACGCCCTGGCCCAGCTGCCCGAGCGGGACACGTCACATCCGGATGAATCGACTCTTCCCTAACGTCAGGGTAGA
Source organism: Promicromonospora iranensis (assembly GCF_028994805.1). Taxonomy (GTDB): domain Bacteria; phylum Actinomycetota; class Actinomycetes; order Actinomycetales; family Cellulomonadaceae; genus Promicromonospora; species Promicromonospora iranensis. Next base: position 138,364 of record NZ_JAJQQP010000010.1, read on the forward strand.
GTTCCCCACGGCGCGGTCCTCCTGCCTACCCATGCCGGGTGCCGTCGCCGACCCACATTCTTCGTACGCAGTGTCGCGTGCTCAGTCCTGTCCACCCGGACCGGGTCTCGCGACCTCGGTCCTTGGGGCGTGCGCGCCCCGGAGCCCGTAAGGAATACTGCGTGTCTCACACTCCCCTTGACCTGCCCGATCCTGCCCCGGAGCCGATCCCGGTGACGGGCGCACCGGAGGCGACCGCATCCGGCTCGTTCAAGGCCGCGTTCAGCTCGGTCAGGACGCTGCGCACCGAGGTCCTCGCCGGCCTCGTGGTCGCGTTGGCCCTCATCCCCGAGGCGATCGCCTTCTCGATCATCGCGGGTGTCGACCCGCGGCTCGGTCTGTTCGCGTCGTTCACGATGGCGGTGTCGATCTCCTTCCTCGGTGGTCGCCCTGCCATGATCTCCGCGGCGACCGGCGCCGTCGCGCTGGTCATCGCACCCGTCGCCCGTGAGTACGGCATGGACTACTTCATCGCGACAGTGATCCTGGCCGGCGTGCTCCAGGTGGTCCTCGGTGTGCTCGGCGTCGCGAAGATCATGCGGTTCATCCCCCGCTCCGTCATGGTGGGCTTCGTCAACGCGCTGGCCATCCTGATCTTCCTGTCCCAGGTGCCCCACCTGACCGGTGTGCCGTGGATCGTCTACCCGCTGGTCGCCGTCGGGATCGTGATCATGGTCCTGCTGCCCCGGTGGACCAAGGTGATCCCCGCGCCGCTCGTGGCCATCGTCCTGCTGACGGTCGCGGTCGTCCTCGCGGCGATCAACGTGCCCACCGTGGGTGACGAGGGTGAGCTGCCCGAGTCGCTGCCCAGCCTGTTCTTCCCGAACGTCCCGCTGAACCTCGAGACGCTCCAGATCATCGCGCCCTACGCGCTGGCGATGGCCCTGGTCGGCATCCTGGAGTCGCTGCTGACCGCCAAGCTGGTTGACGACGTCACCGACACCCACTCCAACAAGACGCGCGAGGCGTGGGGCCAGGGCACCGCCAACATCATCACCGGCTTCTTCGGTGGCATGGGCGGCTGCGCGATGATCGGCCAGACGATGATCAACGTGAAGGCCTCCGGAGCACGCACCCGCCTGTCCACGTTCCTGGCCGGCGTGTTCCTGCTGATCCTCGTGGTCGGCCTCGGCGACGTGGTCGCCATCATCCCCATGGCCGCGCTCGTCGCGGTGATGATCATGGTCTCGGTCGGCACGTTCGACTGGCACTCCGTCCGCCTGTCGACCCTGCGGCGCATGCCGAAGTCGGAGACGACCGTCATGGTCGCGACAGTCGTGGTGACCGTGGCGACGCACAACCTCGCCTACGGTGTGATCGTCGGCGTGCTGGTCGCGATGGTGCTGTTCGCCCAGCGGGTCGCGCACTTCACCTCGGTCAAGCGCCTGGACGCCTCGGACGCCGACGACCAGCGCGTGTACGCGGTGGAGGGCGAGCTGTTCTTCGCGTCGTCGAACGACCTGGTCTACCAGTTCGACTACGCCGGCGACCCGAAGAACATCGTGATCGACATGACCAAGGCCCACATCTGGGACGCCTCGACCGTCGCGACCCTGGACGCGATCACGACCAAGTACGAGGCCAAGGGCAAGTCGGTGACGATCATCGGCATGAACGACGACTCCGCGGCCCGGCACGAACGGCTCGCGGGAAATCTCGGCGCAGGCCACTGAGCCGATTCGCGTGACACGTTGAGCCCCGGCTCCTCCTGGTGGTGGTCCCACACCAGGAGGAGCCGGGGCTCTCTGTCTCGAGGTCACGCTGTCTCGAGCTCACGCCCTCCCCAGCGACTCCGGCTCCCGCAGCATGTGCGACTCGATGAGCTCGTGGCGCCGGAAGTAGGTGGTCGCGACCGCCTGGATCGTCGCGGCGACGGGCAGCGCGAGGAACGCGCCGAGCACCCCGAAGACCGCGCCGAACGCCAGCACCACCAGCAGGCTGACCGCCGCGTTCATCTCCAGCGCCCGGGCCGAGACCTTGGGGGCCAGGTACAGGTTCTCGAACTGCTGGTACGCGATCACGAAGGCCAGCACGCCCAGCGCCTGGGGCCACCCCTGCGCGGTCAGGGCGACCATGGTGGGCAGCGCGCCGCCGAGGTAGGCGCCGATGGTCGGCACGAACTGGGAGACCACGCCGACGAAGACGGCCAGCGGCAGCGCGTACGGCGTCTGCAGGATGGCGAGGAACGCGAACGTGACCCCCGTCGAGACGGCGGCCAGGACCACGCGGGAACCGATGTAGTCGGACACCTTGCCCTGCGTGACCTCCCACAGGTGCAGCATCTCCTGCTGGCGCGCCGGCGTCAGCCAGCCGCACACCGCGGCACGGAACCGCGGCCCGGCCGCGAGCAGGTAGTAGGAGACGAGCAGGATGGTGAGGGTCGCGAGGAGCCCGCCGACCACCGTCGTGCCGACCAGCAGCGCCCCGGAGGCGACGTCGTCGCCGAACTCCTCGAGCGCCTGGCGCAGCAGGTTCCCGGAGTCGGGGACGATGATGTCGAACCGTTCGGCGACGAAGCCCTGCAGGCCCTCGTAGAGGCGAGGCACAGACTGAGCGAGCGCGACGAGCTGCTGGACGAACAGGTTGCCGAACAGGGCCATGAGCACGATGACCACGACGAGCGACCCGAGCAGGGTGACGGCGGCGGCCAGGCCCCGCCGCCAGCCGCGGCGCACCAGCCAGACCGTGCCCGGCTCGAGGGCCAGCGCGATGAAGACCGCGATGAGCACGTTCACGAAGAGCCCTTCGAGGGCTCCCAGGGCGTTCCACGCGAAGACCGCGACGAAGACCGTCACGACCGCCATGAACAGCGCCCGGGGCAGCCAGCGCGGCGGGCGCGGTGAGTCGGGAGCACCCGGCGGTGGATCCGGCGGGTCCGTCGGGGGCCGGCCGGACGGCGGCTGATCGGTCGGCGGCTGGTCGGAACCGGGTGGCACGTCAGGGCCGGGAGCACCCGTCTCGGACGGGCTGGGCGACGTCATGCCCAGACCGTATTCCCCGCTGCTCGACGAACGGGTGTTCCCGGGCCGGAGTGTCGGCTCAGACGCCGCTGGCGACCAGCGGGACCAGCGGGACGTCGGGGTGCGCACGCTCGAACGCACGCGCGTGCCAGACGTCGCGCAGCAGGACCAGCGGGGTCCCGTCACCCCGCCGCACCACCTCCACGCCCGGGTAGCCGGCGATGGTATCGATGTCGCTCGGCGCGGCCTCCCGGGCGAGGGACAGCCCGAGCGTCTCCATGCGGATGGGCGCGGAGAACTCGTGCTCCATCCGGAACGTCGCCACCTCGAACTGCAGCGGACCGACGGCGGCCAGGATCGGGTTGCCGTCGCCGCGCGCCTCGGAGATCAGGACCTGGACGACGCCCTCCTGCTCCAGCTGGGCGATGCCCTTGCGGAACTGCTTGGAGCGGCCCGGGTCGGCCACGCGTGCGGCGGCAAAGTGCTCGGGCGCGAACACCGGCATCGGTGGGAACCGCACGCGGGGTCCCGAGGAGTCGAACACCGTGTCGCCGACGGCGAGCGTGCTGGCGTTGACGAGGCCGACGACGTCGCCGGGGTAGGCGTCCTCGACCGTCGACCGCTCGCGGCCGAAGACCGACAGGGCGTACTTGGTGGCGAACGGCCGGCCGGTGCGCTCGTGCGTCACGACCATGCCGCGCTCGAACCGGCCCGAGCACACGCGGATGAACGCGACGTGGTCACGGTGGTTCGGGTCCATGCCCGCCTGCATCTTGAACACGAACCCGCTGAACGGCTGGGTGACCTCGCGGGCTCCGCCGTCGACGTCGGGGCGGGCGCCCGGGGCGGGCGCGAGCTCGACGACGGCGTCCAGGAGCTGGCGGACGCCGATGTTGGCCAGCGCCGCACCGAAAAGCATCGGCGTCGTCGTGCCGGTGAGGAAGGAGTCGTGGTCGACCGGGTCGAGCAGCTGCACGCTCTCGACGGCCTCGGTGTGGTCGTCACCCAGGGCCTCGGCGGCGGCCTGCGGGGTGAGCACGCTCTCCTCGGCGATCGAGGCGCCGCCCGGGGTGCGGCGGTAGGTGCGGACCTCGCCGCTGGCCCGGTCCAGCAGCCCGAGGAAGCGGCCCGCCTCGCCGATCGGCCAGGTGAGCGGCGTCGGGCGCAGGTTGATGCGCTCCTCGAGCTCGTCGCACAGCTCGAGCGCCTCGCGTCCGGGCCGGTCCCACTTGTTGACGAACGTGATGACCGGCACCCCGCGGCGGCGGCAGACCTCGAACAGCTTGAGCGTCTGCGGCTCCAGGCCCTTGGCCGAGTCGAGCAGCATGACGGCGGCGTCGACGGCGGTCAGGACGCGGTAGGTGTCCTCGGAGAAGTCGGCGTGGCCGGGCGTGTCCAGCAGGTTGATCACGACGTCGCCGTAGACGAACTGGAGCGCCGCCGACGTGATCGAGATGCCGCGCTTCTGCTCCATCTCGAGCCAGTCCGACACGACGCCGGCGCGGTTGCCCTTGCCGTGCACCGCCCCGGCCTCCTCGATGGCGTGCGCGTGCAGCGCCAGGGCCTCGGTCAGCGTCGACTTACCGGCGTCGGGGTGCGAGATGACGGCGATGCTGCGCCGTCGTGCCGCCTCGACGGCAACGGGACGGGCGTCAGAGGTAAGGACGGTCACCGGGACCCACCGATCTGTTCGTGCTGCACAACCCACCTGTCTTCCGTCGACCAGCGCCCAACTCTACCCGTCACACCACCACCCCCTCGTTGAGTGCTGGCTATTTGCGGCTCAGAAGGGCCGGACAGCGCAGATATCCAGCACTCAACTAGCTCTTCGTGGGGTGTATACATCGTGTGTATAGTTCCGTGCATGAGTATCGGACACGCACTGCTGGGGCTGCTCGAGGGCGGGCCGCGGCACGGGTACGACCTGAAGCGTTCCTACGACGAACGTTTCGGCCAGGACCGCCCCCTGGCCTACGGCCAGGTCTACTCGACGCTCGCCCGGCTGCTGAAGAACGGCCTCGTCGAGGTCGAGTCGGAGCCTGGCGCGGGGCCCGAGCGCAAGAAGTACGCGATCACCGACGCCGGTGTGTCCGACGTCGGCGGCTGGCTCGCCCGGCCCGAGAAGCCGGAGCCCTACCTGCAGAGCACGCTCTACACGAAGGTGGTGCTCGCCCTGCTCACGGGGCACGACGCCAACGACGTGCTCGACACGCAGCGCTCCGCGCACCTGCGCCTCATGCGGGACCTCACCCGCCGCAAGGCCGGCGGCGACCTGGCCGACCAGCTCATCTGCGACCACGCGCTGTTCCACCTCGAGGCGGACCTGCGCTGGCTCGAGCTCACCGCCGCACGCCTGCAGCAGCTCGCCGCGCAGGTCCGCGCGTAGCCCTCACCGGCCCGTTCCCCGCCGAGACCACCACACACCTGGAGCCCTGATGCCCACCGAACCACTGCTCACCGCCGAGGACCTGCACCTCAGCTTCGGCTCCACCCCGGCGCTGGACTCCGCGTCCGTCGAGGTGCACGCCGGCGAGATTCTCGCCCTCATGGGCCCGTCCGGGTCCGGCAAGTCCACCCTGCTCCACTGCCTGGCCGGGATCCTCACCCCGGACTCGGGCCGCGTGACCTACGCCGGGCGCGACCTGACCGCCCTGCACGACAACGAGCGCAGCGCCCTGCGGCGCAGCGAGTTCGGGTTCGTCTTCCAGTTCGGCCAGCTCGTCCCGGAGCTCACCTGCCTCGAGAACGTGGCGCTGCCCCTGCGGCTGGGCGGTGCCAGCCGCCGCGCGGCCCTGCGCAGCGCCGAGGCCTGGCTGGAGCGGCTCGAGGTGTCCGACGTCGCGGACAAGCGCCCCGGCCAGGCCTCCGGCGGACAGGGGCAGCGGGTCGCCGTCGCCCGCGCGCTCGTGACCCGGCCCAAGGTCGTCTTCGCCGACGAACCGACCGGCGCCCTGGACAGCCTGAACGGCGAGCGGGTCATGGAGCTCTTCGTCGCAGCGGCCAGGGACACTGGAGCCGCCGTCGTGCTCGTGACGCACGAGCCGCGCGTCGCGGCGTACTCCGACCACGAGGCGGTCGTGCGCGACGGCCGCGTGCGCGCGCGGGAGTACGTCCGATGAGGCGCATCGCGGACCTCGCCCTCGGTGTCCGTCTCAGCGTCGGCGGCGGGCGGTCCGGCTGGACCCGGCTCGCACTGATCGCCGTCGGCGTGGGGCTCGGGGTGGCGATGCTGCTGATCGCAGCCAGCATCCCCACGGTGCTCGAGTCCCGCACCGCACGAGCCGACGCCCGCTCCGTGGCCTGGGACCAGCAGCTGACCCCGGGCGAGCCGACGGTCCTGACCCAGGAGGTGCGGTCGACGTTCCGCGACTCCCCCATCGTCGGTCTGCTCCTCCAGCCCGACGGCGACGACGCCCCGCTCCCCCCGGGCCTGACCGAACAGCTCGCGCCCGGCGACCTCGTCGTCTCCCCCGCGCTCGCCGATCTGCTTGCCTCGGACGACGCCGACGCACTGCAGGGCCGGTGGGGGGAGCGCGTCGTCGGCACCATCGGGACCGAGGGCCTGACCGGCCCCAACGAGCTCCGGTTCTACCTGGGCACCGACGAGCTGACCGCCGAGTCCGCCTCCACCCGGCGCATCCAGACGTTCGGCGGGGCCCAGGGGACCAGCGAGGGCCTCGGCCCCGTCCTGCTGCTGCTCGCCCTGGTGGGCATGGTCGTGCTGCTGCTCCCCGTCGCGATCTTCATCAGTACGGCCGTGCGCTTCGGCAGCGAGAACAGGGATCGTCGCCTCGCGGCGCTGCGGCTGGTCGGCGCCGACGTAGGTATGACCCGCCGGATCGCCGCGGGCGAGACCCTGGCGGGTGCCGCGGGCGGGCTGGCCGTCGGCGCCCTGCTCTTCCTCCTGATCGGGCCCGTGGTGGCGTACGCCGTGCCCGCGGGCATGGGCTTCTACCCGGAGGACCTTCGGCCGGCGCCGGCACTGGTGGCGCTGACTGTCGTGCTGGTCCCGGCGACGACGGTGCTTGTGACTCTGTCGGCGCTGAAGCAGGTGCTGGTCGAGCCGCTGGGCGTCGTCCGGCGCGCCAGCGAGCGCCGGCGGCGGTTCTGGTGGCGGCTCGTCGTACCGGTGGTAGGCCTGGCCCTGCTGACCCCGCTGATCGGTGGGCTCGACACCTCACTGGTCAGCCAGGTCATGGTCGTGGCGGGCCTGGTCCTCGTGCTGGTGGGCGTGGCGTTGATCCTTCCGTGGCTGGTCGAGGCGACGGTGCACCGGCTGCGCGGCGGGGGCGTCGCGTGGGAGCTCGCGGTACGGCGCCTGCAGCTCGACAGCGGGACGGCGGTGCGCGCCGTCTCCGGGATCGCCGTCTCGGTGGCCGGGCTGATCGCGGTGCAAGGGCTCGTCGGGGCGATCGGCACGGTCAGCCCGTGGGGGCAGGCCGACACCAGCACGTTCCAGGCAACGGTGCTGGACATCGATCCAGAAGGGGACTCCGCGGAGGTGTGGGAGCGCGAGCTGTCCCGGGCCGAGGGCGTGACGGGGGTCGGGACGCTGACCTCGGTGTGGGCGCGGTCCGCGCCGGCTCAGGCGGGGCAGTCCGTGTCGGACGACGAGACGCTGATCGACATCGGAACGTGCGAGGTGCTGGCCCAGGAGGCCCAGATCGACTCGTGCGACGACGGCGACGTGTTCGTCGTCGAGCCGGACGGTACGACTGCCCCGGCGTCCGGCAGCACCTACGTGCTGGGCGCCGAGCAGGACACGCGGTGGACGCTCCCGGCATCGGCCGAGGCCGTGGCCCCGGCACCGGGCACGGTTGGATCGTTGAGTGGCATGCCCGCACGGATCATGGTCACTCCCGGGGCGCTGGGCGGCATCGACGTCACCCCGGGGGCGATCACCGTCTACGTCGCCCTCGATCCCGCCGTACCGGACGCACCGGACCACATGCGCACCGCGGCGGCCCAGGTCGACCCGGCCGACTACGAGTCGCCGATCGCCCCGGAACGCACCACCTTGATCCTGGGCAACGTACGGGAGGCGCTCCTGGTCGGCACGGTGGCCCTCCTGGCGCTGATCGGCGTGAGCATGCTGGTCAACGTCATCGAGCAGCTCCGCGAGCGCCGTCAGCTGCTCGCGGTGCTCACGGCGTTCGGTACGCGGCGCCGGACGCTCGGTGGGTCGGTGCTGTTCCAGATAGCCATCCCGGTGGCGCTCGGGCTGGCCCTGGCGGTGGTCACCGGCTCGGTCCTGACGCTGGCGCTCCAGGCCGCGGTGGATGCCTCGCCCGCGTTCGACTGGCGGACCATCGGGATGACCTCCGGGGCCGCCGCGCTCGTGGTGCTCCTGACGACGGCCGGCAGCCTGCCGCTGCTGTGGCACCTGACCCGTCCGGGAAACCTCCGGAGCGAATGACGCCGGTGGTTCGTCCGGTGGTCGAGCTTGTCGAGGCCGCACCCGGTCTCGACAAGCTCGACCACCGGCGGCGTCAGCCTCTGCCGGCCACCTTCGCCGTCGCCTCCGAGACCGCGACGCCCGGGAACGCGCCCGGCCGCTGCGCGGTCACCCGCACGGACATCCGGTGCCCGACGTCGGCGCTCGTCGGGCGCAGGGTCTGGCGGGTCGCACCGGCCACCGGCTCACCGTCGCGGAGCCACTGGTAGCTGAACGTGACGTCGTCCTTGTCCCAGGTGCCGGGCGTCCCGGCGAGCGTCGTGCCGACCGCCGCCCTGCCCCGCACCTTCGGCGCCCGCAGCGCCTCCGGCTGGACGCCGTCGTAGGGCAGCGGGTCGACGCTGGTGAGTGTCGGCACCACCTTCTGCATGAGGCCGTCGTCGCCGAAGGTCAGCCGGTCGATGGTGGTCTCGCGGTGCGTGCCGTCGCCGCCCGGCATCCCGAACCGGTGGTAGGCGATGTACCACTCGTCGGTCCCCGGCACCTGCACGATCGAGCTGTGCCCGGTCCCGAGGATGCCCTGGCTCGGGTCCTTCTCCAGGATGACGCCGCGGTACGTCCACGGACCATGGACGCTGGTGGCGGTGGCGTAGCCGACCCGGTAGTTCGGCGACCCGGTGTCGTCGATCGAGTAGGTCAGGTGGTACAGCCCGTCGCGGTAGTTGAGGAAGAGGCCCTCGCGGAAGTCGTTCAGGCCGCTGATCCGCCGGAGCGTGTCCTGCTTGATCGAGAGCATGTCGTCGCTCAGCTCGGCGTAGACCGGCCCGTTCGACGGCCCGCCGTTGCCCCAGAAGAGGTAGAACTTCCCGGTCTCCGGGTCCTCGAACGCGGCGGGATCGATCGCCTGGCCCGACGTCACCGCCTCGTTGTTGAGGATCATCGCCTCCGGCTGTGCGGTGAAGGGGCCCTCAGGGCTGTCGGCCACGGCGACGCCCAGCGTCTTGCGGTTGTACGTCGGGTTGTGGCCCGAGAAGTAGAAGTAGTACTTCCCGTCCCGTTCGATGATGGTCGGCGCCCAGGCGTTCCCGCTCGCCCACGGCACGTTGCCGTTCGCACCGTCCAGCGTCAGGAACGGCTCCTCCGAGCGCTCCCAGCTCGCCAGGTCGGTCGACTTCCAGACGTAGAAGTCCTTGCCGCCCCAGCCCGCCACGCCGTCGGTCGTCGCGTAGAGGTAGTAGTGGTCGCCGAACTTCGCGATGTTCGGGTCGGCGTACAGGCCGGGCAGGACCGGGGACCGCATCTCGACGGCGCGCACCGTCCAGTCGCGGGTGGCGCCGTCCTGCGCGGTGACCGTGAACGTCATCTCCGTCGAGAGGTCGACCGGTCCGTCGACCTGCGGCGAGATCGTCGACGTGGACACGACCTCGAAGGCCGGCTCCAGCGCCGTCCGGTCGGTGCCGGGCGTGACCGGCAGCGTCACGGTCGAGGTGGCGTCGTCGATCACCGCAGGGACCTTGAGGCTGTCGAGCTCTACGCCGGTGATGGCGGTCGGGTCCGCCCCGAGCTCGCGGACCTCGTCCGCCGACAACGCGCGGTTGTAGATGCGGAAGTCCCGCACCTTGCCCTGGAGGTACCGGTCCGAGGCGTAGGTGGAGCGGCCGATGTAGTTGGCCGTCGTCCGGCCCCTGCCGATGTCGCCGGGCTCGGTGGTGACGCCGGTCTTCTCGCCGACCTCGACGCCGTCGAGGTAGAGCGTGGCGGTCCCGCCCTGGAGCGTGTAGGTCAGCGTCTTCCACGCCCCGCGCGGCAGCGCCGAACCGGATGCGACGGTCTGCTCGGTGCTCCAGTTCCCGGTCGCGATCGAGGTCCGGTAGTTGTTGCCCGTGGTGAACAGGTAGCCGTTGCCGACGCCTGCGCCGTCGGTGTTGCCGAGGCCCCAGATGAAGTACGGCGTCGCCTGGGCGGGGTCGAGCCAGACCTTCGTCGAGACGGTGATCGCGTCGAGTCCCGCCATCATGTCGTTCGGCAGCCTCACGTGACCGTTGGTCCCGCCGAGGCTCAGGGCGCCGTCGGCGAAGGTCGCGTCGCCGCTGACCGCACCGTCGTACCCGTGACCGGTGCTGTCGGTGGCGACGGTGCCGCCGCTCTCGTCGAAGTCGTACTGCGCGACCAGGCCGTTCTCGTCGGCGACGACGGGGGTGGGCTCCTCGGGGACCACTATGCCGTCGCGCAGCGCCGCGAGCTCCGCGGCGGTGACCGGGATGACCGTGCCGTGCCGCGGGCTGGCGGGCAGGTCGTACGACGGCGGAACCTGCCAGTCCGGGTTCTCCAGGTCCTCGGTACCGAGCGGGATGTAGCCGCGGCCGCCGTACTCGTCGACGAACAGGTAGTACGGCGAGCCGGACGTGTCGCCGGGGTTGGCCTCGAAGACCGTCGGGCCCTCGACGGCGGAGGTGCCGGCGTCACGGCCGATGCAGCCGGCCATGAACTCCCACGACGGGTCGCCCGGCAGGTCCACCGCGGTCAGCGTCGGGGACTTCTCCTGGATGATGTCGGAGCAGCCGGTGCCGCCGCCGCCCTCGTCCTTGGTGAAGCGGTAGTAGGTGTCGTTCTCCTTGATGACCGTCGAGTCGATCCGGGACTCACCGCGGTCCTGCCAGACCGTGGCCTCGCTGAACGTCACGAAGTCACGTGTGGTGGCGTAGAGCATCCGGTTGTACGCGCTGCCGGTGTGGTCCGGGTCGTCGTCCGCGTACAGCTTCGAGGCCCAGAACACCACGTACTGCTGGAGGGACTCGTCCCAGTACGCCTCGGGAGCCCAGGTGTTGCCGGCATTGTCCGGCGAGACCTTGACGTGCCGCTGCTCGGACCAGCTGACCAGGTCCGTGGACTCCCAGATCTCCAGGTACTTGCTGCCCTGGCGCTGCGCGGCGTCCCAGTTCCCGTTGCGGCCGATCGACAGGTCGGTGGCGATCAGGAAGAAGCGGTCGCCCTCGGGCGAGCGGATCAGGAACGGGTCGCGCAGGCCGAGCGTGCCCTTCGTCGACTCGAGCGTCGGCTGCCCGTCGTTCAGCTCGTCCCACCGGAGCGCGTCGTTGCCGCGGCTCGCCGCGAAGTAGATCTTCTCGCCGGCCACCGAGTTGCCCGTGAAGTAGCTGAACGCGTAGCCCTCGTACGGCGCGGCGGCCGGCTGCTCACGCACCGTGAGCGGGATCTCGCGGGTGGCGGTCGCACCACCGACGTCGGCGGTCCCCGTCAGCCTGACCTGCGTGTCCCCCGCGCCGTGCTCCGGGCGGTGGACGATGCCGTCCGTGCCGACGACGGCGGGGGCGGACGACGTCCAGGTGACCGTCGCGTCGTGCAGGCCGGACGACGGCAGCGTGAGGTGCCCGCGCACGTCGTCGGCGTGCACGATGCTCAGTGCGGCGGCAGCGGCGTCGGCCTCCGCCTGGTCGGTGGCGTCGGCGGCGGTGGTGATGGACATCGTGGTCTCCAGCGCGGTCACGGGCGCTCGGGTCCCCGTGGCGCTCGCCGGCAGGAACGGGATCAGGCTTCCGAGCAGTGCCGCGACAGCGCCGACGGCGACGGGGCGGAGGGGCAGGCGGGAACGACTGGTGCTTCTTTGCACGGTGACCTCGCGAGAATGTGAGCGTTAACAGTCGCGCCATACGACCATCGCGAGATCGTCGTGTCAAGCCTCCGCAAAAAACCTTGGCCTGCTCCGGAAGGCGGCTCGTAGGGTCGGTCCCGATGAACGCCATGACGATGAACGTGATGATCAGAGAGCGTTCCGCCCGCTAGCGGCGCGGAACGCACACTCACACCCAGCGCGTGCCCCGCGCCGCCGGCTCCCGCCGGGCGGCGCGTTCGTGCTGCCCGGAACTCGAGTACCGACGACTTCCGGAGCACACCATGTCGCGCAACCATTCCTCACGTACGTCTGCCCGAAACGCCGCCCGTCACGCCCTCTCCCGCGCAGCCTCACCCGACCGGCGGGTCACCACGGAGGCGGCCCACGACCTGCCGGGCGGTGCCCACGAGCTGGGCCAGAACCTTCTGGTCGACACGCAGGTCATCCGCCGTGTCGTCGACCTCGTCCCCGATGCCGACCGGCCGCTGGTCGAATGGGCGGCGGGTCGCGGGGCGCTGACCCTGCCGCTGGCGCGCCTGGGCCGCCCGCTCGAGGCGGTCGAGATCGACCCGCGCTCCACCGGGCGGCTGGGCCGGACGGTCCCGGGCAACGTCACGGTCACGCGGGACGACATCCTGCGCCACGCGCCGCCTTCGGACCCTTACGACCTCGTGTGCAACGTGCCGTTCCATCTGACCACGCCGGTGCTGCGACGCCTGTTCACACTGACCGGCTGGCAGCGGGCCGTGCTGATCACGCAGTGGGAGGTCGCGCGCAAGCGCGCCGCCGTCGGCGGTGCCACCCTCCTGACCGCGCAGTGGTGGCCCTGGTTCTCGCCCCGCCTGGACCGCCGCGTCCCCGCCGGAGCGTTCCGGCCGCGGCCGAGCGTCGACGCCGGGGTGCTCGTGCTCGACCGTCGCGCGGAGCCGCTGCTGCCCGCGCACGAGCAGCGCCGCTACCAGCGCTTCGCCGCAGCCGTGTTCAACGGTCGCGGCCGGGGCCTGCACGAGATCCTCGCGCGGCACGGGCTCCCGCGGGACGACGTGCGGCGGTGGGCCCGCGAGAACGACGTCCGGCCGGGTGCGCTGCCCCGTGAGCTGGACGCCCACGCCTGGGTGGGGGCATACCGCGTGAGCAGGCGGTGAGTCGGCCCGGACCCATCACAGCACGCCCAGCGGATCGTCATGTCCGTGCTGTCGAATGGTCCCCATGACACGGAGCACCCCTCACCGTCCCCGCCGTCGCTGGATCATCGCCACCGCCTCGGTGATCGGTGGGCTGGTCGTGCTCGGTGTGGCCGGCGAGCTCGTCCTGCGCGGCATCATCGACGACCAGATCGAGACCACCGAGTCGGAGCTGCCCGCGGGGGTGACCGTCGAGCGGGACGACACACCGGCGCTCTGGCAGGTCGCGACCGGTCAGGCCACCGTGTCGGTGCGGGTCTCCCCCGAGGCCCTCACCGACACGGCGCGGACCGCGACGGACCTGCCGGAGCTCCAGGTCGCCGTCGAGTCCGGGAACCTGGTGGCACAGGTGCCGCTCTCGATCGCGGGCAACGAGCAGACCGTGGACGTGCTGCTCTCGGTGGCGGCCGAGGGCGGTCAGGCGGTGCTGCGCGCGGACACCGTGCAGTTCGCCGGGCTGTCCCTCCCCGTCGCCGTCCTGGCGGACCAGCTCGACAACGCCGACCTGGACCGGCTCGCCGAGGGCGTGGCGTTCCCGGAGGGGCAGGACGACGTGACGATCTCGTCGGCGCGCACGACCGACGACGGGCTGGAGCTCGGGGCCGAGGTGACGATGTGGTGATGACGTCGGTCGCCGGGACCATTCGGTTCGCCGTGGCCCGGGTCTCCAACGAGCTCGGGGAGGACCTCGAGGTCCAGGTCTTCGTGGACGACGTCGAGATGACGTCCCGTGGCGCAGGGCTCGGCATGTCGCCGTTCGGGCTGCTCTTCCCGGAGAACCGGCTCGTCGCGACGACCGAACCCAGGATCGTGCCGATCGCCCGCTGCACGTGCGGCACCTACGGGTGCGGCGTCACCGACGTCCGGATCCGGCGGCAGGGCGATGTCGTGCACTGGGACTGGCTCCACGAGACCCCGGCCGACCACGGGGCGACGTTCGACGCGGCGGCGTACGACGCCGAGGCCGCGCGCATCGGCGCCGACCACACCTGGGAACGAGCGGAGGACACCGCCGAGCGCCTGATCCTCACCGGCGTCGACCACGCGTGGCTCGACGCCGAGGGCTTGCGGCTGCAGTTCGCCCGGCCGGTGTTCGACGACCCGTCGACCTACCGCATCGTGCTGCGGACGACGGACAGGGGGTATCAGGTGTTCCTCCGCTTCCCGCTCCGCGGCCGCACCCCGGTCGACGTGGTCGACGAGGCGCTCGCGACGCTCCGCACGCCCCCGGCGAGCTGGCCCGCGACGTTCAGCCCGACGTCGAGGACCGTGACCGGCCCGCCCGGCATCGCGGGTCGGCGCTGGCGGCAGGAACGCTTCCTCCGCCGCCGCACGAGGAAGGGCTGACGAGGGTTCGGCGCTTGCCCGCGGCGAGCGGACCGGCGTCAGCTGAGCACCAGGCTCGCGATCTTCCCGTCACGCAGCACGAACTTGAACGGCCCGGTCCCGTTGAACCGGTTGCTCGTCACCTTGATGTTCGCGGTGTACTCGCCGTGCGCGGACCCGGGCAGCACGGAGATCAGCTCGAACTGGCTCTCCATGCCGATGTTGTCGGTCTCGTTCCAGCTCCGGACGCCGTCGGGCCCGTGGAACTCGCGCCCCCAGTCGTTCAGGTACGCGTCGTCCGTGAAGGTGGCCACGAAACGTCCGGTGTCGGCCGCGTTGGTGGCGTCGATGAACTCCTGGATGACGGGCGGGACGACGGCGGGCGGGTCGTTGACAGCCATGCAAACCTCCAAGGCGCTCGGTCTCCTCGACCATAAGCACACTTCGCTCGCTCAGCCAGGGCTCGGCGGTCCGCCCGAACTCTAAACGTTTCAGCAGGTAGTTTTCGCCCGCACGACCTCCGCACAGTGTTCCTGCACGCGCCGTGGCGGGCTCCGCCAGGCGCACCCGCCCGAGCACCTGGAGGAACCCATGTCCATCCGTGCGCACAAGCGCAGTCTCACGCTCGCCATCGCCGCGACGCTGGTCGCTCCGTTCGCCATGGTGGCCGCGGTCGCCGCGGACACCGTCACGGCGGCCCCCGCCGCGGCACACGGTTCCGTGACCGACCCGCCCACCCGCAACTACGGGTGCCTCGAGCGCTGGGGCAGCGATCACCAGAACCCCGACATGGACGAGCTCGACCCGATGTGCTGGGGCGCCTGGCAGCACGACCCCAACGCCATGTGGAACTGGAACGGCCTCTACCGGGAGAACGTGGGCGGCAACCACGAGGGCGTCATCCCGAACGGGCAGCTCTGCTCCGGCGGCCGCACCCAGTCGCCGCGGTACGACTACATGGACACCCCTGGTGAGTGGGTCGCCAAGGACGTCCCGCAGCAGTTCCACCTCACCCTGACCGACCAGGCCCGGCACGGCGCCGACTACCTGCGCATCTACGTCTCCGAGCCGGGCTTCGACCCGACGACGGAAGCGCTCGGCTGGGACGACGTCCAGCTGGTCAAGCAGACCGGCTCCTACCCGTCGCAGGGCACGTACGAGACCGACGTCAACCTGTCCGGGCGCAGCGGCCGGGCCGTGCTGTACACGATCTGGCAGGCCTCCCACCTCGACCAGCCGTACTACCTGTGCTCGGACATCAACATCGGCGGCGGTGCGGCTCAGGCCCAGGCCAAGGCCGACACCGAGCCGGCCGTCAAGACACGGGTGGCGACGACGGCGGCGGCCGCCTGCCGCCTCGGCCAGTACGCCACCTGATCCGCGCCCGGCGGCCGTTCCGGCGTCAGCCCGGCACCCAACCCCTCAGCGGCCCGTCGGCCTCGGTCCTTCGGTGGACCGGGGCCGATGTGGTGTCCGACGACCGAGGCAAAGCATCGACATGATCGATACCTGAGACAGATCTTGTCTCACAGTCCCCGCCCGCGTAATCTGCTCCAGGCGAGCCGATGGCTCGCTACGGAACATGCAGCCGCGCGGCCAGGTGGCCGCCCCACGCAGGGAGGACGTCTTGAGCACCGTGCGCTCCGCACTCCCCACCTCCGCCCTCCTGGCCGCCACGCACTCGATGTGCGCAACTGACTGCTGCCCCCGAGGCTGTCTGTAGAGCGTCCGCTCTGCGCCCGACCACACCGGCCCCGCCGAGCGTGGCCCTGGCGCCGGCGCGATGCTCCGGACCCCGCCACAACCCCAGACGCTCCACGCCAGTCCCGAGGCGTGCTTCCGCACGACCCGGGCGCCGACGTCGGACAAGCACGACTCCACCCAGCAACACCCGCCACACAGCGAAGGAAGAACACACCATGGCCCGCATCTACGACGACGCGACCAAGCTCATCGGCAACACCCCTCTCGTCAGGCTCAACCGCCTCACCGAGGGCCTCGAGGCGACGGTTCTCGCCAAGCTCGAGTTCTACAACCCCGCCAGCTCCGTCAAGGACCGTATCGGTGTGTCGATCGTCGACGCCGCCGAGGCCTCCGGCGAGCTCAAGGAGGGTGGCACGATCGTCGAGGGCACCTCGGGCAACACCGGTATCGCGCTGGCGTTCGTGGGCGCGGCCCGCGGTTACAAGGTGGTCCTGGCGATGCCGGAGACCATGTCGAAGGAGCGCCGCGCCCTGCTGCGCGCGTACGGCGCCGAGCTGGTGCTCACGCCGGGCTCCGAGGGCATGAAGGGCGCGGTCGCCGCGGCCGAGAAGATCGCCGCCGAGCGCCCGGGCGCCATCCTGGCGCGCCAGTTCGCGAACGAGGCCAACCCGAAGATCCACCGCGAGACCACGGCCGAGGAGATCTGGGCCGACACGGACGGCGCCGTCGACATCCTCGTGGCCGGTATCGGCACGGGCGGCACCATCACCGGCGTCGGCCAGGTCCTCAAGGAGCGCAAGCCCGAGGTCAAGGTCGTGGCGGTCGAGCCCGAGGAGTCGCCGATCCTCAACGGCGGCGCCCCCGGCCCGCACAAGATCCAGGGCATCGGCGCGAACTTCGTGCCCGAGATCCTCGACACCAACGTGTACGACGAGGTCATCGACGTCAACGCCGGCACGGCCATCGAGTTCGCCCGACGGGCGGCCCGCGAGGAGGGCCTGCTCGTCGGCATCTCGTCGGGTGCGGCGCTGTCCGCGGCGCTGGAGGTCGCGAAGCGTCCGGAGAACGCCGGCAAGACGATCGTCGTGATCATCCCCAGCTTCGGCGAGCGCTACCTGTCCACCCCGCTGTTCGAGGGCCTGGTCGACTGATGGCGCGGGCGCACGGGCTCCTCCAGGTTCTTGCCGAGGACCTGGATGCCGCGCGCGCCCACGACCCGGCCGCGCGGTCCCGCCTGGAGGTCGCACTCGCCTACCCCGGCGTGCACGCCCTCTGGGCCTACCGCGCGGCGCACCGCATGTGGCGGGTGCCGGTCCTGCGCCTGCCCGCGCGGCTGCTCTCGCAGCTCGCGCGGGCAGCGACCGGGATCGAGATCCACCCCGGTGCCCGGCTGGGGCAGCGGCTCTTCATCGATCACGGCATGGGTGTGGTGATCGGCGAGACGGCGGTGGTGGGCGACGACGTCATGCTCTATCACGGCGTCACGCTGGGCGGCCGGTCGCTCAACCGGGGCAAGCGCCACCCGACGCTCGGCGACCGGGTGACCGTCGGCGCCGGCGCGAAGGTGCTGGGCCCCGTCTGGGTCGGGGACGACGTGCAGATCGGCGCCAACGCCGTCGTCGTGAAGGACGTTCCCGCGGGAGCCGTCGCGGTGGGTATCCCCGCACGGATCCGGGTGCCGAACGCCCCGGTCGCGGAACGTCCGCGCCACGAGGACCCGTCGGAGCTCATCGAATACTCGATCTGACCGCGCGCGGCGCCACCGCCGATGCGGGTGGTCGGTAGAAGGTCAGGAGGTCGGCAGCTCGGGCTGCCGACCTCCTGACGTTCTAGCGACCACGCGGACGTGCTCCCGCCGGAACCGGTGTCAGCGCAGGCGGTCCGCGTGCTTCTGCGCCAGGGCCGGCGGTGCCGTGGCGAGCCAGGCGTCCACCAGGGCCTCCCCCAGCTCGTCCTCGCCGACCACGTCGAGCTGGATCAGCAGCCCGGCGAAACCGTCGAAGTGCTGGATCGTGAAGAAGCCCGGCCGCCCTTCCGCCAGGATCGCCTCCTTCTCGCCCAGGTCCTCGACGCGGACGCCGACGATCGGGCCTTCCGGCACCGGGTCGTCCCCGTACCGCTTGAGATCGGCCTGGGTGAACGGGCGCTCCCAGGCGAACGCCTTGCGCCACACGGACCAGGCGCGATGGCGGTAGCTCGTACCCTCGGAGGCCTCGGGCAGCGCGAGGGCGAGCCGGGCGACGTCGTCGTAGGTGGCCACGTCTCCACGGTAGCCGGAACGGTTCCGAACGGTCGGTAGACCACCGGCCGGCTAGCGGTAGGGTGGGCGCGGTACCTGGGACGGGCCGTTTCAGGTAAGACGTTGACACGACGAGGTGACTCCCATGCGCATCGGATTCCAGACCGGTTACTGGTCCCGCAGGCCCCCGAAGGGCATCCAGCAGTTCATCGTGGCCGCCGACCGGCTCGGCCTCGACTCGGTCTGGACGGCCGAGGCCTACGGCTCCGACGCCTTCTCGCCGCTGGCCTGGTGGGGCTCCCGCACCAGGAACGTGCGGCTGGGCACGGGCATCGCCCAGCTGTCGGCCCGCACGCCGACGGCGACCGCCATGCAGGCGCTCACGATGGACCACCTGTCCAAGGGCCGGTTCGTGCTCGGGCTCGGTGCCTCCGGGCCGCAGGTCGTCGAGGGCTGGTACGGCCAGCCGTACAAGCGGCCGCTGGCCCGCACGCGCGAGTACGTCGACATCGTGCGGCAGGTCATGCGCCGCGAGGCGCCGGTGACCCACGACGGTTCCTTCTACCAGCTGCCGCTGCCCGCCGAGGCACCCGGCGCGATGGGTCTGGGCAAGGCGCTCAAGCCGACGGTGCACCCGTTCCGGCCGGAGATCCCCATCGTGCTCGCCGCGCAGGGCCCCAAGAACGTGGCTCTCGCCGCCGAGATCGCCGACGGCTGGATGGCCG
The DNA here is from genome assembly GCF_028994805.1 of Promicromonospora iranensis. Taxonomy (GTDB): domain Bacteria; phylum Actinomycetota; class Actinomycetes; order Actinomycetales; family Cellulomonadaceae; genus Promicromonospora; species Promicromonospora iranensis. The sequence continues at coordinate 157,567 of NZ_JAJQQP010000010.1, forward strand.
GCTTCTACGCGCCCCGCATGGACGACGAGTTCCGCGCGCTGCTCGCCGAGGGCTTCGACGTCCGCGCGGAGGAACGTTCGCCGGCCGACGGGTTCGAGGTCGCGGCCACGGTCCCCGTCGTCGTGCGGGACGACGTCGAGGCCGCCGCCGACGTCATCCGCCCCCACATCGCCCTCTACGCGGGCGGGATGGGCACCAAGGAGGCGAACTTCCACAAGCAGTCGCTCGACCGGCTCGGCTACCAGGAGCCGCTCGACAAGGTGCAGGAGCTGTACCTCGCCGGGCGCAAGGAGGAGGCGGCCGCGGCGGTCCCGACGCAGCTCGTGGAGGAGATCGCGTTGGTCGGGCCGATCGACAAGATCCGCCGCGAGCTGCCGACCTGGGAGCGCACGGCGATCACGACCATGCTCGTCCAGGGTGACCCGGCATCGATGCTGGCGCTGCTGTCGGCGTCGCAGGACTCGTCGCTCGGCGGCCGGGTCCGCTCGACGACGGGTGCGCTGCTCTCCCGCGTAGCCCCTAAAAAGATCTGACCCGCGCGCCCCGTTGAGTGCTGGGTATTTGTGCGTTCAGGGCTCTCGAACCAACAAATAGCCAGCACTCAACGAGGGTTTACGGCAGGAGGGTGATGCGGCCCTCCGTCGCGACGTTGATCGTGGCGAGGGTGCGGGCGTGGTCCGCGATCACCTCGGCGTCGACCGGGGCGTCCCCGATCGGCACGAGCACCTCGGCGTCGGCGAACCCGCTGACGCCGTCGCCGCCCCCGGCCACGTACGCGGTCACAGCGACCGTGTACGTGGCGTCCGGGTCGAGCGGTGCGCCGCCGATGCTGACCTCGCGCACGCGCGAGCCGACCGCGGCGCTCGGCGCGTAGGCGTACGCCATGCCGGAGACCTGCGGGAAGCCCCCGCCGGCGTCCTGCACACGGGAGACCGCGTCCTCGAGCGACTGCCGCAGGCCCGCGCCGCTGACCCGCACGTTCAGCACCCGGTTGGCGAACGGGGCGATCGAGTAGGCGTCGCGGAGCGTGAAGTCGGGCCCCGGCGCCTCGGCCCGCAGCCCGCCGCCGTTCACCCAGCCGACGTCGGCCCCGTGCCGCTCACGGAACGCGTCGGCGACGAAGTTGCCCAGCGCCGTCTCCTGGGACCGGCTGACCTGGCCCGGGTTCAGCAGCGACGTCCGCACGTCGGCGAGCACCTCGGACAGCCGCTCGTCCATCTCGGCCGCGTAGCGCTCCTCGACCTCACGCAGCGCGGGGTCCGGCGCAACCGTGTGGTCCACCTCGATCACCGACGGTGTCACCGCGTGCTCGCCGCGCCGCTTGGTGATGTCCAGGCGGATCAGCGAGCCGATGTTCCCCTCGGACGCCATGAGCGGCACGTCGCCCTCGTACTCGATCACGGAGTCGTACTCGGCCATCTCCTCGCCGAACACGGCGTCCAGCTCCGGGACGGCCCGCACCAGCTGGTGGTTCTCGGCCATGGGGTACTGCGTGACGGCCACGACGACGTCGGCCTTCGCGTACTCCTTCAGGTCGGCGACGGCGGCGCGTGCCGCAGCTATCGGGTCGCCCTCGACGAGGTCCCCGGCAGCCGACGTCGTCTCGATCGCGTCCGTGAGACCGACGAACCCGACGCGGACCTTGCCCACCCGCTGCACGGCCCAGGTGCCGCCCTCGACGAAGGGTGTCCCGTCGGGCGTGGTCAGGTTCGACGTGATCCACGGGAAGTCGGACGCCGCGACGAGCTCGCGCGCGTGGTCGACGCCGAAGTCGAAGTCGTGCTGCCCGAAGTTCGCCAGGTCGACGCCGACGTCGTTGAGCGCCTCGACCATCGGCACGCCCTTGTACAGGCCGCCGAAGAGCGTGCCGCCTGCGAGGTCGCCGCCGAAGACGACGGCGGTCGCCGGGTTCTGCTCCTCGACGGTACGCACCGCGGTGGCCAGCCGGGCGACCCCGCCACGGTCCTGCCCACCGGTCACCACCGGGCCGATCTCGTGCGCGTCGTGGAAGTACAGGAGCGTCGCGGAGTGCTTGGCGCGATCAGCAGCTGAGCCGGCGGCCTGGTCCGCGGCAGGGTCCGCGGCGGGGTCCGCGGCGGGGTCCGCGGCGGCGGGCGGCAGGCCCGACGCGGCCAGGCCGGACACGAGCAGCAGGGTTCCGAGAGCCCTGGTGATGCGGGTGAGGGGGCGGTGCATGGCAGTACCTCCGACGGCGGATCCGATTCGGCTCGGCACGCTAGCGGGCGGCCGTGAACGGCACGGTTCCCCGGGCGTGAACGATGGGTGACTCCGGCCGCGGGTGACTCGCGGCACGGCGGCTCCGCCCGAGAAACCGCTCAGGCGTCGGCCGGGCCCGGCGGCTCGTCCTCGGGGAACCAGACCGCCCGGCGCAGGTTCACGCGGCGTCCGTCCCGGGACAGCGGGCAGCCCTCGGCGCGCAGAGCATCCAGCGCCTCGGTCAGGTGGTGCTGCGGCGGGGAGCCGGCGGCGTTGACGACGCGCCACCACGGGACGCGGTCGCCATACGGGTCGGCGCCGTCGAGGTCGGCGTCGTCGTCCGGGACCAGGTGCGCGTAACGGTCCCCGGAACCGGCCATGACGCTCCCGACCTGACGTGGCCCGCCGCGGCCGAGCCGCTCGCCCACGATCTCCGCGATCAGCCCGTAGGTCATGGCGCGGCCGGACGGGATGCGCCGGACGACGTCGAGCACGGCGGCGGCGTACTCCTCGACGTCGGTGAGCGGGGTTCCGGGCGGCGAGTCGGTCACGGGTGCGATCGTAGACGGAGCCGGCTGAACGCGATCAGCCCGTGGCCGTGCACGGGAATGTGCTTGCGGCGGGTGCGACGATCGCATCATGGCACTCCCCCAGATCGCCCTGCCCGCGGGCTACCGCTGGCGCACGCTGACGCCCGCCGACCGCCGCCTCGTGACCGAGCTGGACACCTGGGCGTTCCCGTCGGGGACCTCCCACGACGACCTCGATGCCGCGCCGTCACCACTGACCTGGGACCGCGCGATCGCGATCGAGGCGGACGGGTCCGAGGGCCTGGTGGCGATGCACGCGTCGTACCCGTTCGGACACTTCCCCGTGCCCGGGGCAGAGCTGCCGACGGCGGGCCTGACCTGGGTGGGCGTACACCCCCAGCACCGTCGGCGCGGTCTGCTGACGGCGATGATCGACCTGCACCTCACACGCTCCTCCGAGCGTGGCGAACCGCTGAGCGCCCTGTTCGCCGCCGAGGCCGCGATCTACGGCCGGTTCGGCTACGGCCACGCCGCCGACGACCTGCGTCTGGACATCCCGCGCGGCGCGGCCCTGCGGGACGTGCCGGGCGCGGAGCGGCACACGGTCCGGGTCGAGATCGCTGCCCGGGAGCGGCACGGCGTGCTCGTGGACCGCCTGCACCGCGCGGCCGGCGCCGCACCGACCGGCGTACCGGGGATCAACCGGCCCGGCTGGGTGACACGCGAGACCGAGGAGCTGCAGGCCGTGCTCTGGGACGACTCCCCCGCGCACCGCGGCGGCCGCGAGTCCCGGCGCATCATGATCGTCGAGCTCGACGGCGAGCCCCGCGGCTACGTGACGTTCCGCCGCTCCCTGGCCTGGGAGCCCACGGGCCCGCGCGGGCGGGTCGACGCCGGTGAGGTCGTCGCGGTCGACGCCGCCGCCGCCCGCGCCCTGTGGGGCGCGCTGCTCGACCTCGACCTGACGAACGAGGTCACACCGTTCACCCTGCCCGTCGACGACGTCGTCACGCAGCTCCTCGTGAACCTGCGCGCCGCAGCACCCCGCACCCCGGACAACCTCTGGGTCCGGCTGGTCGACGTCGCCGCGGCGCTCGCCGGGCGCCGGTACGCGGCCGACGTCGACGTGACGATCAAGGTCACCGACGCCCGGCTGCCCGCGAACGCGGGTGTCTACCGGCTCCGGGCGGAGGCCTTCGGGCCGGCGTCGGTGGAGCGCGTCGACCCGGAGTTCGAGGCCCCTGAGCTGTCGCTCGACGTGCGCGAGCTGGGCGCCGCCTACCTCGGCGGCACGTCGCTCGCGGCACTGGCGGCCGCGGGCCTCGTCACCGAGCACCGCCGTCAGGGACAGCAGACGAGCGCGCTCGCCCGCGCGAGCACGGCGTTCGGCTGGCCGGTCGCGCCCGGATCGTCCTGGGTCTTCTGACCCACCCACACCCCGACAGGGACATTGCGGTGCCGGGTCAGGTCTGGCAGGTGGGGCACCAGAACAGGTTGCGGCCGGCCAGCTCCTTGATCAGCACTGGCGTGCCGCAGATCCGGCACGGCAGGCCGGCCCGGTGGTAGACGTAGAACGCCTGCTCCGAAGGCACGGCGCCGGGATCTCCGTCAGCGTTCTGCCGCGTACGACCCCGCCTCACCCGAGGCTGGTCCTCTGCCGGAAGGGTCCCCCCGAGCTCGCGGTGCTCCGGGCGCGTGGTGACGATCGCTCCCCGCTCGACGCCCTCGCGCATGAGGTCCACGAGGTCGTCCCAGATCGCGCGAACCACCGCGGCGGGCACGTCGCGGCCAGGTCGCAACGGGTCCACGCCAACCCGGTACAGCACCTCGGCGCGGTAGATGTTCCCCGCCCCGGAGATGACCGATTGATCCATGAGCAGCTGCGCGATCGTGACTCTCGATCGGCCGACCGCGGCGATGAAGGTGTCGACGTCGGCGTCGTCCCGGATGGGGTCGGGGCCGAGGCGCGCCTGGACCGTCGTCTTCTCCTCGGTGGTGATCACCTCGCAGGCCGTGGGGCCGTTGAGATCCGCGACGGCGTGGTCGCCGAGCAGGCGCACGCGGACCTGCCCGCGCGGCTCCGGCGGGAGCCATTCGCCGCCGCTGGTCGAGCTTGTCGAGCCCTGACTCCCGACCGACCCGCCGACCGGCGGCGTCGTCTCCCGTTCGCCGATCCGCTTGCGCGGCGCGCCGATCGCGTGCGCCACCTCGGGCGCGTCCGAGGAGCCTGCGAACGTCCACGCGCCGTACAGCCCGAGGTGCACACGGAGCCAGAGGAGGTCAGGCCCGGAGGCCGCTCCGTCGACCTGATCGTCTGACACATCGGCAGGCACGAACCCCAGGAACAGCTGCTTGCCCCACGCCTCGCTCGCCATCAGGCGGCGCCCCGAGAGCACGGCGGCGCCGTCGGCGAACCGCCCCTGCGGGCTGCTCAGTCGCAGGACCTGCCCGCCGTAGAGCGAGCCGAACGTCCGCGCGAGGCGGTGGACGACGTTCCCCTCAGGCACGCTTTGCTTCGTAGTCGGCGAGCTGGTCGATGCGGCGCTGGTGCCGCTCGTCGCCGCTGAACGGCTCGGCCACGAAGGCCTCGACGAAGGACGTCGCCTCCTCCGCCGAGTGCATGCGGCCACCCACGGCGATCACGTTCGCGTCGTTGTGCTGGCGGCCCAGCCTGGCGGTCTCCAGCGACCACGCGAGGACGGCGCGGACGCCGGCCACCTTGTTGGCGGCGATCTGCTCCCCGTTGCCGGAGCCGCCGATCACGATGCCGAGCGAGCCCGGCTCGGCGACGACGGCCTCACCGGCGGAGATGCAGAAGGCGGGGTAGTCGTCCAGGGGGTCGAGCTCGTGGGCTCCGTGGTCGACCACCTCGTGCCCGGCAGTGGTGAGAAACTGCACCAGGTGCTGCTTGAGGTCGTACCCGGCGTGGTCGGCGGCGATGTGCAGGCGCATGGTGCCCATTCTTCCCCATCCTGGAGGTGGGTCGCGCAGCGCAAGAACCGGGATGCGAAGGTTGCGTACGCTGGCGCAATGACCACCGACGCCACGGGTCTCACGTCGGGCATCGACCTCGACGCGCTCGACCCCGCAACCCGACCGCAGGACGACCTGTACCGCCACGTCAACGGGCGGTGGATCGACAGCCACGAGATCCCCGCCGACCGCGCCATGGACGGCGCGTTCCGAGAGCTCTACGACACGGCAGAGGTGCACGTCCGGGAGATCATCCAGGACGCGCCGACCGGTTCCAAGATCGGCGACCTGTACGCGAGCTTCGTGGACACGGAGCGCATCGCCGCCCTCGGCACCGCGCCCCTGGACGAGGACTTCGCCCTGATCCGGGACGCCCACGACATGGCGGCCCTGACGCGCGCACTGGGCACGCTGCAGCGGACGGGCGGCACGGCCGGCGTCCGCTTCTGGGTCGACAACGACGCCACCGACCCGGAGAAGTACGTCGTCTACCTGCGGCAGTCCGGGCTCGGCCTGCCCGACGAGGCGTACTACCGCGAGGAGCAGTACGCGCCGATCCGCAAGAAGTACCGGCCGCACGTGTCCCGGATGCTGCGCTTCGCGAAGGTCCACGAGACGTGGGGCATCTCCTGCGACGACGCCGCCAGCCGGGTCTTCGACCTCGAGAAGCGGCTCGCCGCGCACCACTGGGACGTGGTGCGCGACCGCGACGCCACCCTCACGTACAACCCGATGACGCTCGCCGACCTCGTCGAGTCGGCGCCCGGCTTCGACTGGGCGGCCTGGGCCGAGGCCCTCGGCGTGCCCGAAGGCGCCTTCGACCACCTCGTCGTGCGCGAGCCCGGCTACGCGACCGGGTTCGCCGCCCTGTGGCGCGAGCTGTCGGTGCTGGACTGGCAGCTCTGGATGACGTACCACGTGATCAGCGCCCGGGCCCCGTACCTGACGGACCAGATCGTCGAGACCAACTTCGACTTCTACGGCCGCACCCTCACCGGTGCCCAGGAGGTGCGCGAGCGCTGGAAGCGTGGCGTAGCACTCGTCGAGGGCGCGCTCGGCGAGGCAGTCGGAGCCGAGTACGTCGCGCGGCACTTCCCGCCGGCGAACAAGGCCAGGATGGACCGCCTCGTGGACGCCCTCGTGGTGGCCTACCGCGACTCGATCCAGGGTCTCGACTGGATGACCGACGAGACCAAGGCCAAGGCCCTGACCAAGCTGGAGAAGTTCACTCCCAAGGTCGGGTACCCCGTGAAGTGGCGCGACTACTCCGGGCTCGAGGTGGACGCGACGGACCTCGTGGGCAACGTCCGGCGGTCCAACGCGTTCGACCAGGACTACGAGCTGGCGAAGATCGGCAGGCCGCTCGACCGCGACGAGTGGTTCATGACGCCGCAGACCGTCAACGCCTACTACAACCCGGGCATGAACGAGATCGTGTTCCCGGCGGCGATCCTGCAGCCCCCGTTCTTCGACCCCGAGGCCGACGACGCCGTGAACTTCGGCGGCATCGGCGGCGTCATCGGGCACGAGATCGGGCACGGCTTCGACGACCAGGGCTCCAAGTACGACGGCGACGGCCGCCTCGAGGACTGGTGGACCGACGCCGACCGCACCGAGTTCGAGAAGCGCACGAGCGCGCTCATCGCGCAGTACGACCAGTTCCGCCCGGCGCAGCTCGTGGCGGCCGCTGGCGCGGGGTCCAGTGGCGCGGGGTCCGACGGCGAGGGTGTCGAGGACGCGCACGTCAACGGCGGTCTCACGATCGGCGAGAACATCGGTGACCTCGGTGGGCTGTCGATCGCGATCAAGGCGTACCGGCTCGCGCTCGGCAAGCCCCTGGAGGAGGCACCGGTCATCGACGGCCTGACCGCCCTGGAGCGGATCTTCCTCGGCTGGGCACAGGTGTGGCAGTCCAAGGGCCGCGACGAGGAGGTGCTGCGCCGTCTCGCGACGGATCCGCACTCCCCCAACGAGTTCCGCTGCAACGGCGTCGTGCGCAACGTGGACGAGTTCTACACGACGTACGACGTGCAGCCCGGCGACGCCCTGTACCTCCCCCCGGAGGAGCGCGTCCGAATCTGGTAACCCCGTCGTTGAGTGCTGGGTATTTGTGGGATCAGAGCGTCCGATCCCACAAATACCCAGCACTCAACCGGAGGTCAGGCGTCCGTGGACTGGGCCTTCAGGGCTCGGTCCGTGCCTGCCAGGGACTCCACGACCAGGCGGCGGAGGGCCGGGGGCGCCTCGGCGTTCGTGTCCAGCCACGCCGCCGTCGCGTCCCGCAGCTCCGCCGACGCCAGCGGCGCCGGGTAGAAGCCCTCGATGACCTCCTCGGCGATGTGGTAGCTCCGCTCGTTCCACACCTTGAGCACGGCGTCCAGGTACGGCTGCACGACGTCGGCCAGCGCGGCCGGGTCGTTCACGTGCACGAACCCGAGGCCCGTGTTCCGGATGATCGCGTTCGGCACGTCGGCGTCCACCACGGACGACAACGCGGCCAGCTTGCCCTCGACCGTCGGCTTCGCGGCCCGTGCGCGCGCAGCTGCCTGGCGGCCGGTGGCGGTGTTGTCGGCCGCGAGCATCTCGTCGATCTCCTGGTCGCCCGCAGCCCCGTTGAGCACGAGGCCTTCCAGGAGCTCCCACCGGAGGTCGGTGTCGAGGGTCAGCCCGTCGAGGCCGACCGAGCCGTCGAGCAGCCCGGACAGCGTCTCCACGTGCGCCGGCGTGGACGCCACGTGCGCGAAGAACTTGACCAGCTGGAACTGGGTGTCGGAGCCGGCCTCGGCCTCGCCCACGAGCGCCCAGAGCGTGTCGCCCACCTCGGCGAGCGTCGCCGTCCGGGCCGACGGCGCCACGTACTGCTTGGCCGCCAGCACCATCTGGTTGAGCGTGGTCCGAAGCGTCGTCGACTCCGTCTCGCGGGCGATGCCCCCGAGCACCAGGCGCACGTACTCCGAGGCCGGGACCTCGCCGTCACGCACCGAGTCCCAGACCGAGCCCCACACGAGGGAGCGGGCCAGCGGGTCCGCGATGTCGGCCAGGTGCTCCAGGGCAACACGCAGCGACGAGGCGTCGAGGCGGATCTTCGCGTAGGCGAGGTCCTCGTCGTTGAGCAGCACGAGCGCCGGGCGGTCGAGCTCGACGAGCTCCTTCACGTCCGTCCTCGGCCCGTCGACGTCGACCTCGACGAAGTGGGTGCGCACGAGCTCACCGGCGTCGGACAGGCTGTAGAAGCCGATGCCGAGGCGGTGCGGGCGGATCGTGCGCCACTCGGCGGGCGCCGTCTGCTCGACGACGAACGACATGATGCGGCCGTGGCTGTCCGTCTCGATGACCGGGCGCAGCGTGTTCACGCCCGCCGTCTCCAGCCAGAGCTTCGACCAGGCCTTGAGGTCGCGGCCGCTGGTCGCCTCCAGCTCGGTCAGCAGGTCCGGCAGCTCGGTGTTGCCCCACGCGTGCTTGCCGAAGTACGCCGAGACGCCCGAGATGAACGCCTCACGACCCACCCAGGCCACGAGCTGCTTGAGCACGGACGCACCCTTGGCGTAGGTGATGCCGTCGAAGTTGACCTGGACGTCCTCGAGGTCCTTGATCTCGGCGACGATCGGGTGCGTGGACGGCAGCTGGTCCTGCTTGTAGGCCCACGACTTCTCCATCGCGGAGAACGTGGTCCAGGCAGCCTCCCACTCCGTGGCCTCGGCCGTGGCGAGCGTGGAGACGTACTCCGCGAACGACTCGTTCAGCCACAGGTCGTTCCACCACTTCATGGTGACCAGGTCGCCGAACCACATGTGGGCCAGCTCGTGCAGGATCGTGACGACCCGGCGCTCGCGCACGGCGTCGGTCACCTTGGAGCGGAACACGTACGACTCCGTGAAGGTCACGCAGCCCGCGTTCTCCATGGCGCCCATGTTGTACTCGGGCACGAACAGCTGGTCGTACTTGGTGAACGGGTACGGCACACCGAACGTCGACTCGTAGAACTCGAAGCCCTGCCGGGTCTTCTCGAAGATGTAGTCGGCGTCGAAGTGCGCGGACAGCGACTTGCGGCAGAACGCGCCGAGCGGGATCTCCCGGCCGTCCGACGACGTCAGCGACGAGCGGACCACGGCGTACGGGCCGGCCACGAGCGCCGTGATGTACGTCGAGATACGGCCGGTGGGCTCGAAGCTCCAGATGGCGACGTCGCCCTCGGAGCCCTCGGAGCCGTCGGACGCGCGGGCCGGGACCGGCACCGGCTCCGGCGTCGGCTCGTTGCTCACGACCTGCCACGCCGCGGGCGCGGTGACGGTGAACTGGAAGGTGGCCTTGAGGTCCGGCTGCTCGAAGCAGGCGAACACGCGTCGGGCGTCGGGCACCTCGAACTGCGTGTAGAGGTACACCTCGCCGTCCACCGGGTCGACGAAGCGGTGCAGGCCTTCGCCCGTGTTCGTGTAGCCGCAGTCGGCGACGACGACGAGCTCGTTGTCGGCGGCGAGCCCGTCCAGGGTGATGCGCGAGTCGGCGAACACGGCGGCCGGGTCCAGCTCGCGGCCGTTCAGCACCACCGATCGCACCGACGGGGCGACCAGGTCGACAAAGGTCGAGGCGCCCTCCGTAGCGGTGAAGCGCACAGTCGTGGCGGACGCGAAAGTCTCGGGACCGGTGGTCAGGTCCAGCGCGATCTCGTACGACTCGACCGATACGACGCCGGCGCGTTCGACCGCCTCGGCGCGGGTCAGGTTCTCTCCGGGCACAGGCCCTCCACGTCTGTCTTCTCGTGGGCGCCGGTTGGCGCCCCGCGCGTCCGTTGGGCGCGCCTTTTCGGTTGGCTTGTCGTCCGGTCTGTGAACTACCTGCGACGACTCGTCGATCATGCCACGCAGGAGTAACAGCGAGTAACGCCTTTGTGTACGATCGACCGCGGTCGCCCGACCGACCGATTTGAGCTGAGGGAGTCGCCTGATGTCCGGCACAGTGCCGCCGCCACCGCCGCCAGGCGGTTGGCCCGACGAGGACCCGGGTGCGTCGCCCCAGGAGCAGCACCCGCCCACCGCACCCACGCCCGCCCAGCAGGCACCGGTGCAGCGTGTTTCCGCGGCAACCCGCAAACCGCCCGCCATCTCGCCCGCGAACCAGTTCTCGCAGGCCGTCACCCCGGCGCCCGCCGCGCCAGGTGCCCCCGTGGTCCAGTCCGTGCACAACGGCGGCGGAGACCCGCAGTACTACACCGAGCCGTACCAGCAGCAGTACCAGCAGCCGTACCAGCAGGGCTACGCACAGCCCCAGGCCTACGCGCAGCAGGCGCCGCAGGGCGGTCAGTACCCGCCGCAGCCTTACCCGCCGCAGGGCTACGACCAGTATGGTCAGCCGGTCTACGCCGCGCAGCCGGGCGGCGGCTACCCGCCCGAGCCCCCGCGCGAGCGCAAGAAGCTCAGCCCGGGCTGGATCGCCTTCATCGCCCTGGACGTGGTGCTCGTCATCGCCGCGATCGTGTTCGCGGTGAACCTGCTGGGCCAGCCCGACGACACCCAGGAGAGCAGCGGCACGCCGGCCGCGGAGCAGCCGGCGTCGCCGGAGCCCGAGGAGGGTCTGGAGACCGGCGGTGGTGCCGGCGTCGAGACGTTCGCCGCACCCTCGCTGAACATCACGTGCACGATCTCGGCGGACGCTGCCACGTGCGGCATCGCGCAGCTCAACCAGAAGCCGGCACCGGACGCCACCTGCGACGGCGCCTCCGGCTACGTGGCGAAGGTCGACCCGAGCGGCAACGTGACCCAGCCGTGCGTCGACAAGAAGAACCAGCCCAAGAAGGCGGGCGGGGACATCGCGATCCTCGAGTACGGGGCGCAGAAGAAGGCGCACGGCTTCACCTGCCTCAGCGACCAGAGCGGCATGAAGTGCGTCGCCGACGAGAGCGGCAGCGGCTTCTCGATCGCTCGCGCGGGCATCGGCTCCGCCTGACCGGTCTCCCGAGGCCGAGGCGACACCGCCGAAGCAGGCAACGAACAGGCCAGACCGCGAGAACAGTGCTGTGGCGCACCCCGCCCGGGGTGCGCCACAGCACTGTCTTGCCGACTACCTCGCCAGACGACTACCTCGGCGGATCGACCTCCGGCTCCTCCTCGTTCATCACGCCCACGAGCGACCGCAGACGCGCGTTGCCGAACAGGTCCTCGAGCAGCACCACGGTGCCCGCTGAGTCCGCCAGCGGGACCTTCCAGTTCGGGTACTCGGTGTCCGTCCCGGGCTGGTTCTGGGCACGCCGCTCCCCCACCGCGTCGGTCAGGTACACCCCGACCAGCGCGGCCGGCGTGTCCTTGAGGAAGCGGTGCAGGCCCTCGACCAGCTCGCGCTCGGACGGGTCGAAGGTCGTCAGCCCGCGGCGGGACAGCGCCTCCACGAGCGACTCCCGCTCCGCGCGCGCTTGCCCCCGCAGCACCGTCGGCTCCTCGGTGAGCAGGCCGAGCCGCTCGCGCAGGTCCACGTGCTCGCCGGCCAGGTACCCGGCGGTCGGCGGCAGGTCGTGGGTGGTCACCGTCGCCAACGCCGCCCTGCGGTAGGCCTCCGGCTCGACGGGGGCGCCGGCGGCGTCGCGCTCGAAGAGCAGCACGGAGGTGCCGAAGATGCCGCGCTCCTCCAGGTAGTCGCGGATCCACGGCTCGAAGGTGCCCAGGTCCTCGCCGATGACGGTCACCCCGGCGCGCTGCGCCTCCAGGCACAGGATGCCGATCAGCGCCTCGTGGTCGTAGGTGACGTACGCACCGGCCGAGGCGCGCGCTCCGCCCGGGATCCACCACAGGCGGAAGAGCCCGAGGATGTGGTCGATGCGCAGCGCGCCGCAGTGCCGCAGCACCGTGCGCAGCATCTCGCGGTAGGGCGCGTAGCCCGCCTTCGCGAGAGCCCGCGGGTGCCACGGCGGCTGGGACCAGTTCTGGCCCTGCTGGTTGTACATGTCCGGCGGAGCACCGACGGAGACGCCCTGGGCGAGCACCCCGGCGTCGGCCCAGGCGTCGGCGCCGTGCGAGGCCGAGCCCACCGCGAGGTCCTTGAGCAGGCCGAGCCGCATGCCGGCGTCGAGCCCGGCCCGGTGCGCGGCGCGGAGCTGCTCGTCGGCGACCCACTGGAGCCAGCAGTAGAACTGGACCCGCTCCGAGAGCGCGTTGCGCAGCGTGGTCACCGCGGACGACGACGGGTCGGCGAGCTCCGGCGGCCAGTCGCGGCCGTCGAGGTGCTCCGTGATGGCGCACCATGTCGCGAAGTCGACCAGGCCCTTGCCCTGCTCCAGCACGAACTCGTCGAACGCCGTCTGCCGGGCGGCCGACCGCTTCGCCGTCCAGACGACCTCCAGCGCGGCCTTCTTGGCCTCCCAGATGGCGTCCCGGTCGATCGGCCCGGAGTCCTCGGACAGCTCCCGGACGGGCTCGCCCGCCCATTCCACGAGCGACCGGTCGGCCGCGGAGAGATACGCCGTCTCACGAATGTCCTCGACGCGGATGTACAGCGGCGACATGAACCGCCGCGACGTCGGCAGGTAGGGGCTCGGTGTCACCGGCAGCACCGGCTCGGTGGCGTGCAGGGGGTTGATCCCGACGAAGTCCGCCCCGCCGTTGTGCGCCGTCTGCCAGGCGAGGTCGCCCAGGTCCGCGAGGTCGCCCATGCCCCAGGAGTCCTTGGACCGCACGGAGTAGAGCTGGACCATGAAGCCCCAGGCCTGCTTGCGGGCCACCTTCTTGCGCAGCTCCAGCCGCTCGGGGGTGACCACGAGCGGGGTCCGCGCCGTCTGCCCGCCCGACTCGGCGTGCAGCGTGTGCCAGCCGAGCGGCAGGTCGGCCGGGACCGTGAACGTGGCCCGCGCGACCTTGCGGCTGTCCACGGTGCGGGGCTCGGCGTAGACGTCGGCCTGCCGCAGCTGGACCCGGGGGCCGCGCACCACGGCGAACGAGCCGGTAGCGGTCGCCTGCGGCGCCGTCACGCGCCAGGGAGTGGCACTCGCGGGCACCACGGGCTGCTCGGACTGCTCGAGCTCGATCCACGCCGTGACGTCCGCGCCCTCCGCGACGTGCACCGGGACCTGCACCTCCCGGCCCTCCCGCGTCACGACGGTGGGCGGCAGCATCGAGCGCCACTCGTCGTCGCGGACCCGGTCCAGGCTCGCCGCGACGGCGCCCGGCGTCGACGCCGGTACGTCGAGCGCCTCCAGCACCGCGACGACCGTCGACACGCTGACCTGCTGCAGGCGGCCGTCGTGGTCGGTGTACTCGCACTGCACGCCGAGGGCGGCAGCCAGCTCGGTCAGCTCCGGAGGCACGGTGGAGCCGTCTCCGGCAGGCCCGGGCATCGGTTCGTCGGTCACAAGGAAAGATCTTGCCATCAACCTGCGCTCACCGGGCGCAACGTGGGCGTGTCCGACGAATTGACAGCATCAGAGCCTGGCCCGGCCCGCCGGAGCGGCCGACGGCTGGACCGACGGCGCGGACGCTCGTCCGGAGGTCAGGCGGACCCGGCCTGGTCCTGCGCGGCCTCGTCGTACGGCACCGTCGACGAGGCCAGGACGACGCCGGCGTCCAGCAGGGCCGCGTGCGCCGCCACGCGGAGCGACCTGGCGACGAGCCACTGCTGCGCGGGGCGCACCTGCGCGTGCAGCGTGAAGGTCAGGCCCAGGGTGTCCACCGCGTCGACGCCCCGTACCGAGGGCGTCTCCAGGAGGCTGTCGGCGATCTCGGGGTCGTTCTTCACGCGGTCGACGGCGCGGCCCAGCGCGGCGCGGACGACGTCGACGTCGGTCCCGAGCGGGACCTGCACCGAGGCCACCGCGCGGCTCCACTCCTGGGTGCTGTTCCCGGCGCGCAGGATCTCGCCGTTGCGGACGTACCAGAGGGTGCCGTCGAAGGCGCGCACCTGGGTGAGCCGCAGGCCCATCGCCTCCACCGTGCCGACCACGCCGCCGCCGAGGTCCACGATGTCACCCACCCCGAACTGGTCCTCGATCAGGAGGAAGATGCCCGAGAGGAAGTCCTTGACCAGGCTCTGCGCGCCGAAGCCGATGGCGACGCCCGCCACGCCCGCGGTGGCCAGCAGCGGCGCGATGTTCAGCCCGATGGTCTGGAGGACGTACAGCACCATGATGGCGCCCACCACGATGTTGACCGACGAGTTGAGCACCGAGCCGACGGTCCGCGCGCGCTGGGCGCGCCGTTCGGCCGCCCGGGGGTTGGTCACGTTCAGGGCGTCGGCCAGGGCCTGCGGCGACATGAGCATGTTCTTGCGGCGCCGTTTGCCGCTCCCGCCGAGGGCAGGGGTGGCACCCGTGGTGGTACCGACCGGGTCGGCGACGTTCTCCACCACCCGCGGCTTCTGGCCGATGGCGATGCGCTCGGTGAGAGAGGTGATGACGCGACGCAGGACGTAGATCGTGACCATGCCGATCACGACGGTCAGGATCACCGTGAGGGGCTTGTCCAGGAACCAGGACCAGAAGTCCTCGGCGCTGTCGAAGACGGTGGCAGCAAGAGACTCGAACACGCCTGCCAACCTACTCGGGTCGGGATGTCGGATCGGACATCTCCGGCCGCGTGCGAGGGACTACTGCGCGATTTTCACAGGGCGTTCGCCTCACGGGCGCGTGCGGCAGCCCGATCGTGAGGCCGGTCACGGGCCCGGGTACGCCCGGGCCCGTGCCGTCACACCCTGAGCGTGTCGAGCTCCGCCGCGAGGCTGTCCGCCTCGGGCCCGACGATCACCTGGACCACCCGGCCGGACCGGACCACGCCGAACGCGCCGGAGGACTTCAGCCCCGGCTCGTCCACGAGGGACGGATCGCTCACCTCTACTCGGAGCCGAGTGATGCACGGCTCCAGCTCGACGACGTTCGAGGTCCCTCCGAGTGCCGCAAGGATCTGGTCAGCCTTGGTCATGTCTCAACTCCCACCGTGCGTCGCTGCAGGTCTACGACCAGCCTAGCGGTGCTGGCAAGCGTTTGGCCCCCGCGACTGTCGACTCGGTCACAAGAGACCGCGTTTCACACCGCCGTCATCGTGCTGTCACCGTCCAGTGGCAGGATGACGGACGTGACACAGGAATCCTTCTTCGACGCCGTGGGCGGCCACGACACGTTCGTGCGTCTCGTCGACGCGTTCTACGACGGCGTCGCCCACGACCCGGTGCTGCGTCCCATGTATCCCGAGGAGGACCTGGGACCGGCCAAGGAGCGTCTGACGATGTTCCTCGAGCAGTACTGGGGCGGCCCCACCACCTACTCGGCGCAGCGCGGTCACCCGCGCCTGCGCATGCGACACATGCCGTTCAAGGTCAATCCCGACGCCCGCGACCGCTGGCTCGCGCACATGCGGACCGCCGTCGACTCGCTCGGCCTCGCGCCGATCCACGAGTCGCAGCTGTGGGACTACCTGGAGCGCGCCGCCTTCAGCATGATCAACACGTTCGAAGACTGACCAGAGGAACGACGAGGAGACGCCCGTTCGTGGACGCCACCACCCCTGACCCGACCTCCGGCGGCACCGCGCCGGACCGCCAGCCCGACGCCCTCGACCGCCTGCTGCAGGTGCTCGACCTGCGGCACCTCGAGGGCTGGGGCCCGCGCGGCGAGGAGGACGTGCTGCGCGGCGACAGCATGCCCGGCCCCGCCAATCGCGCCTACGGCGGCCAGGTGCTGGCGCAGGCCATCCTCGCTGCCGACCGCACGGTCCCGGACGGCCGCCTGATCCACTCGCTGCACGGCTACTTCCTGCGCGAGGGCCGCGTCGAGGAGCCCATCGACTTCGCCGTCGAGCGGCTCCGTGACGGGCGCTCGTTCAGCGCCCGTCGCACCCACGCCATCCAGTTCGGCAAGCCGATCCTGTCGATGATCGCGTCGTTCCAGGACGACCAGCCCGGCTACGAGCACGCGATGCCGATGCCCGACGACGTCCCGCCGCCCGACGAGGTCCGCTCGGCCTTCGACGAGCTCTCCAGCCTGCCGGAGGGGGTAGCGGTCCGGGCCCAGTTCTGGACCGACTCGGCCTTCGAGCTGCGGCACGTGGGCGGCTCGCTGTACCTGCGCCCGGATACCGCGGTGGCCGACGGCGGTACGCCGCCCGCCACCCAGATGGTCTGGATGCGCACGCGCCGCCCGCTGGAGAACAAGGACCAGGCGATGCACCGCGCCCTGCTGGCCTTCGCGTGCGACCAGCTCATGCTCGAACCCGCGCTGCGGGCCGCCGGCAGGTCGTGGCAGGACGTCGGCGCCTCGGTGCCGATGGCCAGCCTCGACCACGGCATGTGGTGGCACCGCGACGTCCGGGTCGACGAGTGGATGCTGTTCGTCCAGACCTCGCCCACGGCCCAGGGCGGCCGTGCCCTGGGCACCGCGAAGGTCTACACGCAGGACGGCGCCCTCGTCGCCTCGGCGGGCCAGGAAGGCATGATCCGGCTGCCTGCCTAGGCGCCGAGCTCCGCCAGGCGGTCACGGGCCGCCCGGACCGCCTGGCGGGTGACAGCTACCTGTTCCGATCCGGCACCCGCCTCGACCCGCAGCTCCAGGGCCCGCTCGAACAGGGCCAGGGCCTCGCCGAGGAAGGGCCGTGCCTGGTCGGCGTGCACCTCGAGCGCCTGGTCGTACCGGCACGTGCCCCAGTGCTGCAGCGCGAGGTACTCGAGCCGGTGCGCGTGCTCGATGCTCGCGGCGTGCTCCCCGTAGTAGTGCGCCGCCTCCAGCGCCAGGCCGAACAGCAGGTCCGCCTCCGAGAAGCGGTGCCGCCACTGCAGCACGTGAGCCAGCCGCAACAGCGACGGGACGGCGCCGAGGGGCACGTCGGAGGCGTTCGAGTGCGCGGCCGCCGCGTCGTCGCCCGGCCCACCGTTCATCCGGACGGCGAGCCACCCGAGCCGCTCGGCCTCGGCCAGCTCGCGCTCGGGGTCGTCCGCCTCGACCGCGAGCGCACGGGTGAGCGGCACCCGTACGGCGAGGACGTCCGGCGTGTCACGGTCCGGGCGACGCGCCAGCTCGGCGCGGTACGCCTGGGCGGCGGGGACGTCGTCGAACACCTCGTGCAGCGTGACCGGGTCGACGTGGTGCCTGGGCAGATCCAACTGTTCCTCCGGGGCGAAGCCAAGGGGGATGAATCTACCAATTCGGACAGGCTGAAAACCACTCCGTCCACGGCCGGACCACGGGGCGTTTCGCGTGGAGGAAAATGAGCACCATGACACGCCTCCATGTCCCCGTCACGCTGCGCTGGTCCGACCTCGACGCCTATGCGCACGTCAACAACGTGGCGATGTTCCGCCTGCTGGAGGACGCCCGGATCACCGCCTTCTGGCTGCACCCCGAAGCCCCGGAGGGCGAGGCCTGGCCGACGGCGGTGGTCCCCACCGGCCCCGACGCCGACTCGCACACCCTCGTGGCCGGCCAGCGCATCGAGTACCTGCGGCCGCTGCTGTTCACCCGCACACCGGTGCGCGTCGAGATGTGGCTCGGCCGGATCGGCGGCGCGAGCGCCGAGGTCTGCTACGAGGTGCACGACGGCGTCGCCGGCATGGCGAAGACGGGTCCGACGTCGGGCGGCAAGCCCTATGCGCGCGCCACGACCACCCTCGTGTTCGTCGACGCCGCCACGAACCGGCCCCGGAGACTCACGGAGGGCGAGCGGCTGGCGTGGAAGCCCTTCGAGGAAGACCCGGTCACGTTCCGCCGCTGAGCGCGCGCAGGGTGGGGTCAGCTTGCGGCGACCGTCGCCGCCGTCCGACAGCTCGCGAGCTGGGAGAGCTCCTCCCCGACGGGCGCACGCACCAGCTTGTCCGCGACCGTGCCGACCGACTGCCGCAGCCGCCGTCGGGCGCCCATCGCCCGGCGGCGGGCGCCGAGCGCGCCGAACACCCGGCAGACCAGGGCGAGCAGCAGGCCGAGCGCCAGCCCGCCCAGCACCATGAGCGTGGGCCAGGGAATCCGGAAGGGGTCGACGCCGGGCCCGTCGTCCGCGCCGGACTCCGGCCCCCCGGGGAACACGACGCCGCTGTCCCCCGACCAGGTCGGCAGGGTGAGCACCGGCGTCGGCAGCGGCGGGAGCTGCAGGTACGCGAACCCGAACAGGACCAGCAGCCACAGCAGACCCGCTGCCACGACGGTGATCAGGGTCCACTGGACCACGTTGACCAGGGACCACCACACCGGGCGCCGGGACGCCTCCACCCGGGTGGTCGCCACCGCCTGGTCGAGCGCGTCAGGGAGCGCCTCGATCCCTGCCTGCCCGCGTGCGCGGGCCGCCAGGACCCAGGGGTCCGCGGCACCGCGCGTCACCTCCTCGACGTAGCGCCGCACGGCTGACGCAGCTGCCGACCGCACGGCGGGCCGGGCCGTCGGCAGCGACGTGCGGACCAGGTCGTCGCGGCCCGACGGCGCCCGGTGCTCCCGGTCCGTGGTCCGCAGCCCGAGCCGCCGCAGCGGGTCCTTGCGCAGCCGCCCGACCCAGCGGGTGAGCGGCCAGCCGGTCGCCGCGCGCGCGTCCCGGCGGGCGGAGGCCCGGACGGCGTCGACCACCGTCGGCACGCCCGCCGCCGCCTCGAGCGCCGCCACGAGCTCGCCCTTGGCCTGGTTCCCCAGGCGCGACGGCGGCGGCGTGCCGCACTCGTCGACGATCTTCTGTGCCACCGCCCGCTCGTCCGCGGCGAGCCGGGCGGTCGCCGCCTCCCGCTTGGCCGCCGCCTTCGCCAGCAGGCCCTGGAGGTCGTCCATGCCCTGGCCCGTCCTGGCCGACACGGCGAGCACACGCGCACCCTCCAGACCGTCCTGCGCCACCAGGCGCTTGAGGTCGGCCAGCATCGCCGACGTCTCATCCGGGGTGAGGCGGTCCGCCTGGTTGAGCGCGACGACCACCACCTCCGCCCGCCCCGCGAGCGGACGCAGGAAGCCCTCGTGCAGCGCGGCGTCCGCGTACTTCTGCGGGTCGACCACCCAGACCAGCAGGTCCGCGCGCTGCACCAGCCGCTCGGCCCGCATCCGGTGCTCGGTCACCACCGAGTCGTGGTCGGGCAGGTCCAGCAGCACGAGCCCCGTGGTGTCCCCCACCGGTGTCCGGCGGCGTGACGGCCCGGGTTCGACCGGCGGCGGTGACGGCTCACCCTCCGCGGTCGGCGCGCCCACCTGGTGGCGCCGCCCGACCTCCAGCCAGTCCAGGAGCGGGTCCGCACCCTCGCCCCAGACCGCGGCCATCGGGTGCGACGTCGTCGGACGCCGCACGCCCGGCTGCGCGATCGCGACGCCGGCCACGGCGTTCAGCACCGACGACTTGCCCGATCCCGTCGCGCCCGCCAGTGCCACCACGGTGTGCTCCGCGGACAGCCCGCCCCGCTCCCGCGCCCGGGTCGCGACGGCGCGCGCCTCGTCCAGCAGGGCCGGCTCGATGCGGCCCTCCGCGGCCTCGACGGCCGTCTCGAGGGCAGTGGTCCGGTCGGCCAGGTCGAGCCGGCTCATCGGTCGCCCTCTCCGAACAGGCGCTTCCAGAAGCCCTTCCGGGCCGGCTCCTCGGGGATGTCGCTGCGGCCCTTCGCGAGGTTGCCGCCCGCCGGCCGGGCCCGGACGCCGCGCAGGCCCCGGCCCTCGGTGAGGTCCTCGGTGACCGTCCCGGTACCGGTGTCCGGGCCGACGTCGGCGGCACGGGCCCGGCCACGACGCTCCGCCGAGGCGGCCGACGCGACGGCGGCGGCCGCCGAGCGCAGGCCGGCTCCGCCCGACTCCGCCGAACCCAGGGCGTCCAGCTGCGCCGTGTACCGGGCCGCCTGCCCGTCCATGACCGCCTGGATGCGGGCACGCAGCCGGTCACGGGCCTGCATGGCCAGGCCCCGCACGGCGTCCTCCCCGAACACCGCCTCCAGCAGGCGCTGGGCCAGGACCGCCGACCCGCCCGCGATCCCGACCTCGATGCCGGTGAGCCCGCCCGTCGAGGCGAACACGAAGATCATCAGGGCCACGCCGAGGCCGTTCACACCCAGCGAGAGGACCCGGGCGGTGCCACGCTTGGCCGCGCCCTGCTCCCGCACGAGCTCCAGGACGTCGCCCTGCCAGCCGCGGATCTGGCCGGCCACCTCGGCGCGGAGCGCCGCCGGCGTCCGCGACAGCTCCAGACCCTCCAGGAGCGCCGCACCGGCAGCGTCGCCCCGCCACGCCTGGTAGGACCGTTCGGCGGCGTCCTCGGCGGCGTCGAGCACCACGGACTCCAGGCCGTGGGCGATGGCCTGCTCGACCTGGGGCGCCTCCTTCGGCTTGCCGCGGAAGAATCCGGCCACGGCGTCCCGGAACCGGCCGATGCCCTCCTCGATCGCGCGGAAGAACTCGCCGGTACCCACGAAGTCCTGCCAGCGGGCGAGCACCTCGCCCCGCAGCAGCGCACCGTCCGACGTCGCCGCCGCCACGTGAGCCACCGCGTCCGCGTAGGCGCGGTCCACCGCGTGGCGCAGCCGGACGTCGGCGGCCTGCTGCTCGTCCGCGGCATCGGCCAGGGCCGCCGCCCGCTCCACGAGGGAGTCGACGACGCCGTCGCGGGTCGCCGCGATGACCCGCCCGCGCGCTTCCGCGTCGCCGCCGAGCCCGGTGAGCCAGCGCGACACGTCCGAGACCGCCTCCTCGGGCAGCATCCCGTCCACCAGCTCGGCCTCGGGAATGACGAAGAGCGCGCTCTCGGCCAGGCCCTGCTCCACCATCATGTCCCGCAGGTCGTCGGCGGTGGCCTCGGCGCCCGGGTCCACGCGGTCCAGCACCATCGCCACCTGCGCCTTGCGCCCCGCGGCCTGCAGCAGCAGGTCCCACGGCACCGCGTCCGCGTACCGCGCCGACGTCGTGACGAACAGCCACAGGTCGGCCGCCCCGAGCAGCTGCGCCGCGAGGTCCCGGTTGACCGTGTCCACCGAGTCGATGTCCGGAGCGTCCAGCAGGGCCAGGCCCTTCGGCAGCGCATCGCTCGGCACGAGGCGCAGGGTGCGGCTGGGCTCGGACGGCGTCCCGCCGTCGGACGGCGGTGCGGTCCCCGCCGCGCCGGACGTCGTCAGGCGGGCCATCCCCGGCAGCACCCGGTCCGTGGAGAACCAGCGCGCGTCCAGCGGGTGGTGCACCAGCACCGGTGCCTTCGTCGTGGGCCGCAGCACGCCCGGCTGGGTCACCATCTCGCCCAGCACCGAGTTCACGAGGGTCGACTTGCCCGCGCCCGTCGACCCACCGACCACCACGAGGAGCGGCGCCTTCTGGGCACGCAGCCGGGGCAGCAGGTAGTCGTCGAGCTGGTCGGTGGCGCGACGCTGGTCCGTGCGCGCCGTCTCCACGCCCGACGTCTCCAGCGGCAGCCGCAGCGCGCCCAGCCGGGCTCGTAGGACCTCCAGCGCGCCGACCAGGCCGGAGCTGTCGCCGGTCGCGTCGCCGGTCGCGTCAGTGGGCACCACCGCGGACCCGGAGGCAGTCCTCGGCTCGGCGGCTGCCGCCGGCTCGGAGGCAGCCGCGCGGTCCGGTGCGCCAGGTGCAGCGGAGTCGTCGGGCTGATCGGTCATGCCGCACAGTCTGCCGCAGACACGCTGGTCAGGCGCGATCGTGCGGCAAATATGTCAGCCGCCGAGGCGGGTACGCAGCCACTCGAGGGCCGCGTGCGCCACCTCGCGCTGCACGGCGCGGCCGTGCGGCAGGCCCGGCTGGGGCGGCCGCATCGACTCGAGCACGAGTGCGCCGGCGGTGACCGTCACCGCGCAGGTGAGCGCCTCGGGATCGACGTCGGGCAGCGGGTGCCGGTCCATGACCACCTCGGGCGGCGGGGCACCGTCGACCCGGAGGTGCGGCAGCAGCAGCACGACGTCGAGATATGACGCACCGCGGGAGGGCATGAACCAGTCGACGGCGTGGGCGCTGGTCGCGTCCCACCCGTGGTCGGTGATGAGTATCGACTCGCGGCTCAGGGCGCCGTGGACGAGGTTCTTGCCGGACATGGCCTCGTCGGCATAGCTCGCGATCTCGGCGAGGTGCTCGATCTTGTCGGACAGCCACGGTGTGAAGGCCGAGAGCCCTGGCGGTCGCATGGCGGCGATGGTGGCCCAGGCCTGGCTGTCGATCAGGTCGAGCGTGTCGGGCAGGTCCGGCGGGGCCTCGCTGGAGCCGATCTGGATGGCGAGCTCGACGGCCGCGGCGAGGTCCGCCTCGTCCCACGGGTCGTGCGGCGGGCGGATGGGCTCGTTGCGGTAGCCGAGCACCACCCACCGCCCGGCGCCCGGCAGCACCTCGTCGACGAACCACTCGCGCGGGAGCATCGGGACGTCGTCAGGCAGGGTGGCCACGGAGGCCGCCTCGGCGGCCATCCGGTCCTGCGTCAGCGGCGCCTCCGGCCCGACGGCACGCACGATCGACCGTCCGGAGGCCGTCTGCAGCACCTCCAGCGTCCCGGCCGGCTCGGTCCCGCTCATCGGAGCGGAGCCGATCACCCGTCCCCCCATGGTCTCGCTCACACGGGAACGGACAGAGGGGGGAAGATCGGACCACGCCGGCCGCCGGACAGCACTCATGGCCGGAGTTTGCCCAAGAGAAGTTCACCCTGCAAACCACAAACGGCGGTGCGTGCACCACATTCGTGGTGCGCCACCTGCAGTTTCGCCGGGAACGTCGTCAGAAACCGAGCCGGGTCTGGAGCCAGGAGACCGCGGTGCGGGCCAGCCGGTGCTGGTAGGAACGCAGCTCGGGCATGCCGGCCGGCGGGGGCTCCATCGACGACTTCACGTAGTGGCCGGCGAGCACCGCTATCCAACAGGTCACGGCGTCCGGCTCCGTGCCGGGCGGCACGCCGTACCGGCGCAGCGTCGCCTCGGGCGGCGGTCCGTCGCTGGTCCGGACGTGCACCAGCATCGACACCAGGTCGAGGTACGGAGCTCCGACGCTGCCCCGGATCCAGTCGGCGACCAGCGGCTTCTCGCCGGGCGCCGCGGGGAGCAGGACGTTCTGCACGCGGAGCGTGCCGTGCTGGAGGCTCGTGCCCGCTATCGCGTCGGGTGCGTGCGAGGCGATCTCCGCGAGCCCTTCCAGCCGGTGCATCAGCCACGGCGAGTGATTCGCGAGCCCGGCGGGTCGCGTGTCCGCGAGGATCTCCCACGAGTTCGTCGGGAACGCCTTCTCCTCGGGCAGGAACATCGGGTCGTCGGGGGCCTCGATCTCACCGATCGAGCGCACCACCCGGATCAGGGCGGCGACGTCCTCCTCCGGCCACGAGAGGTCGATCGGCCGCACCTTGGCACGCATCGAGTAGCCGATGGCCACCCAGGTGCCGAGGTTGGGCAGCACCTCGTCGATCGACCACAGCAGCTCGGGGTGGGGCGCGGCCTCGGGGAGCAGCGGCGACAGCGCGATCTCCTGGCGCAGGAAGCTCAGCGGGCCGGGCTGTTCCGTGCCCAGCGCCTTGACGAAGGTGTTGCCCTTCGTCGTCTGCACCTGGAACTGCGCACCCGGCAGGACTCCGGAGTCGCCGGGATGCCTGGAGCCGATCACGCGGGCGCCGAGCAGGTGGGTGATGCGGTCTCGCAGCGGAGGCGGAAGGTCACGCCACCCGGGACGCAGGGCAGGGCTCACTGCGGCATCTTGTCGAACATGTCCCAATGCGGCAAGGATGACCTTTTTAGTCATATCCCTTCGCGACGAAAGAGGGCTGTGGTCGGCGTTTGGAACGCCGACCACAGCCCTCTTCTCGTCGACCGACAGCGGTCAGTCTCGTCGACCGTCAGCGGTCAGTCGCGGTACGTGTCGCGCGACTTCCTCGGGCTCGTCGTCAGTCGCGGGTCAGCTTGCGGTAGGTGACCCGGTGCGGGCGTGCCGCGTCGGCGCCGAGACGCTCGACCTTGTTGGCCTCGTACGACTCGAAGTTGCCCTCGAACCAGTACCAGTTGCCCGGGTTCTCCTCGGTGCCCTCGTAGGCGAGGATGTGCGTCACCACGCGGTCGAGGAACCACCGGTCGTGAGACACCACGACGGCGCAGCCGGGGAACTCCAGCAGGGCGTTCTCCAGCGAGCCGAGGGTCTCGACGTCGAGGTCGTTGGTGGGCTCGTCGAGCAGCAGCAGGTTGCCGCCCTGCTTGAGCGTCAGCGCCAGGTTGAGGCGGTTGCGCTCACCACCGGAGAGCACGCCCGCCGGCTTCTGCTGGTCCGGGCCCTTGAACCCGAACGACGCGACGTACGCGCGCGACGGGATCTCGACGTTGCCGACCTTGATGAAGTCGAGCCCGTCGGACACGACCTCCCAGAGGGTCTTCTTCGGGTCGATGCCGCCACGCGACTGGTCGACGTACGAGATCGAGACCGTCTCGCCGACCTTGAGGTTGCCCCCGTCGAGCGGCTCCAGTCCCACGATCGTCTTGAACAGCGTGGTCTTGCCGACACCGTTCGGCCCGATGACGCCGACGATGCCGTTCCGCGGGAGCGTGAACGACAGGCCGTCGATGAGGACGCGGTCGTCGAAGCCCTTCTTCAGGTTCTCGGCGTCCAGCACCAGGGAGCCGAGTCGCGGCCCCGCAGGGATCTGGATCTCCTCGAAGTCGAGCTTCCTGGTGCGGTCCGCCTCCGCCGCCATCTCCTCGTAGCGGGCCAGACGAGCCTTCGACTTGGTCTGGCGGCCCTTGGCGTTCGAGCGCACCCACTCCAGCTCGTCCTTGAGACGCCTGGAGAGCTTGGCGTCCTTCTTGCCCTGGACCTCGAGGCGGGCCTGCTTCTTCTCGAGGTACGTCGAGTAGTTGCCCTCGTAGGGGTAGAGCCGGCCGCGGTCGATCTCGCAGATCCACTCCGCGACGTGGTCGAGGAAGTACCGGTCGTGCGTCACGGCGAGGACCGCGCCGGCATAGCCCGCGAGGTGCTGCTCGAGCCACAGCACGGACTCGGCGTCGAGGTGGTTGGTGGGCTCGTCGAGGAGCAGCAGGTCAGGCTTCTCCAGGAGCAGCTTGCAGAGCGCGACACGACGGCGCTCACCACCGGAGAGCACCGACACGTCGGCGTCCGGCGGCGGGCAGCGCAGCGCGTCCATCGCCTGCTCGAGCTGGGAGTCGAGGTCCCACGCGTCGGCGGCGTCGATCTCCTCCTGCAGCGTGCCCATCTCGGCCAGCAGGGCGTCGAAGTCCGCGTCCGGCTCCGCCATGAGCGCGGAGATCTCGTCGAACCGCGCCTTCTTGGCGAGGATCTCGCCGACCGCCTCCTGGACGTTGCCCAGGACCGTCTTCTCCTCGTTCAACGGCGGCTCCTGCAGCAGGATGCCCACGGTGTAGCCCGGCGAGAGCCGCGCCTCGCCGTTCGACGGCTGGTCCAGCCCGGCCATGATCTTGAGGATCGTGGACTTACCGGCACCGTTCGGGCCGACCACGCCGATCTTGGCGCCCGGCAGGAAGTTCAGCGACACGTCATCGAGGATGACCTTGTCGCCGTGCGCCTTGCGCGCCTTGTACATGGAGTAGATGTATTCAGCCACTGCCTGTGTTCCACCGTTCACAGAAGGTACTTCGGACGGGTGCGCTCACGCGGAGCGGGTGCCGGGCAATCCCTGCGCGGAGGTTCTCCCCCGGCACCCGCGGACCGCGGAGCACGACTGGCCCAGCCTACGCGTTCACCAGCTCGCGCTGCCCGACGCCGGAGCCGTCACCCTCGTTGCCCTCGTCACCGAGGAGCTCGTCGCCGTCCGTGGGCGCCAGGACGTCGAGGCCGAACGGGTCGACGTCGCCCGGCCGCGTCGCGGTCAGCCCGCCGCCGTCCACCGGGGTGACCGGAGCCCCGTCCGGCACCGTGTCGTGGTGCACCACCCGGGTGAAGCCGACCTTGCCGCGCGTCGCGTCGACGCCGATCGCCGTCGCGACGATCACCAGGCCCGCGCGCTGCTGACCGTCGGCACCTGTCCACTCGTCCATCTCGAGCCGGCCCGTGACGACCACCGGAACACCCTTGTGCACCGACTCGACGACGTTCAGCGCGGCCGTCCGCCAAGCCTTGACGGTGAACCAGAGCGTCGCACCGTCGGTCCAGTCCCCGTTCTCGTTCACGTAGCGCCGGGTGCTGGCCACGCGGAACGTGGTCCATTCCAGGTTCTTTGCCGCGTTCAGGTGCAGCGCCGGCGTGCTGCCGGCGTTGCCCGACACGGTCACCGTGACATCGTTCATCTCAGCCCTCCTGGGTCGACGGGCCGGCCCCAGCGGCCGACCCGCACCCAGCATCAGGCGCGAACGGTGCCCAGATCCGTGAGGCGGACGGCGCCTGGGGACGAAGCCCGCATCGAGCCGCTTGTGGTCGTGTTCTCTTCCAGGCGCAGCGGTGCGGAGGGGCCGTCGTCCCGCGCACTCTGTGCGAGCTCACGCACGGCACGGTGCTCGTCCAGCAGCTTCTGGGTGGGTTCACCGAGGGTCTGCTGCAGCACTCGTTCGATCGCCGCCCTGCCCGACGCGATGATGCCCTGCGCACGCCGGGCGGCCAACGTGCGCCGCAGCTGCACGGCCACGAGGAACACCACGAGCGCGGCCGCCGCAGCCACGACGGCGAGCACACCGAGCGCCGTCGTCCAGGACTCGTCCGCCGGCAGGACACCCATGGCGGCCAGCACCGTGGCGATCCCGAGCACCACGGCGACCAGCACCGCCCCGAGCGCGAGCCGGCGCGTGAGGCGCTGTGTCGTCGGGCCGCGGGTGTCCAGGGTGACGCCCTGCAGCGCTGTCGCCAACGCCGTCGCCACCTCCTGGGCGCTCGCCACGCTCGCCGCGAGCGACCGCTGCCAGCCGGGCCGGAGCGACTCCCCCGTCCCGCTGAGCCACCGCGACCGGGACAGGGCGATCGAGTCCGGGTCGGGCGTGCGGAACTCGGGCGAGCCGTACCCGTTGCGCACCGCGGCACCGACCTGGGCCGCGACGGACTCCAGCCCCGTCGCCCGCGACAGGGCGTCCACCTCGCGCACGAGCACCGTGTCGATGTGCCACGGCACCTCGGCCGGCGTCTGGCTCAGCAGCAGGGTGGCAGCCGCGTCGAGCTCGCCGGCGGCCCGGCCCGCCGAGACCGACCGGCGCGCGACCGTCTGCTCCAGCAGCCCACGCAGGTCGGCGATGCCGATGTCCGTCTTCGTCGACGCCGCCACCACCGGGACGTTCTCCAGGCCGTCGTCGCGCAGGAGCCGCTTCACGTCGTTGACCAGGTTGTCGCGCTGCCCCACCGGGACCGTGTCGATCTGGTTCAGCACCACCACGGTCGACGCCTGCATCCCCGACGAGTCGCGCAGGTAGCCCGTGTGCAGGGCGTCGTCGGCGTACTTCTGCGGGTCCACCACCCACACGAGCAGGTCGACCAGCGGCAGCACCTTGTCCACCACGTCCCGGTGCCCCGGGGCCACCGAGTCGTGGTCGGGCAGGTCCAGCAGCACCAGCCCGGCGAGGCCCGCCTCGTCCGCGGCGTCGAGCTCCCCCGCTCGCGTGATGCGGCGCTCGCGCTCGACACCGAGCCAGTCCAGCAGCGCCGAGGCGTCGTCGCTCCACGAGCAGGCGGTGACCTTGGCGGTGGTGGGGCGCTTCACGCCGACGTCGGCGAACGTGAGGCGGGAGATCTTGTTGAAGGTGCTCGACTTGCCGGACCCGGTACCGCCCGCGAGCGCCACCACCGTGTGGTCGACACCGAGCGCGAGTCTCTCCCGCACGCCCGCGACGGAGCTGGCGACCTTGCCGAAGACGGCGTCGTCGAGGCGCGATCCCGCGATCTGGAGTGCTCGTCCGAGGTCCTCGGTGCGCGCGCTCAGTGTCGCGTCGTGGCTCGTCATGTCAGCCTCCTGAGCTCGGCCAGCCGCACGCGGAGCGGAGCGGCCGCGTCGTCGGCTAAGGCGGGGACGTCAAGGGCACTCTGGACAGAACGGGCCTCTTCCGCAACCGCAAGCGCCACCTTGTCGGCAAGTTCGCCCTGTAGTTCCTCGATGGTCTCGCTGACCGTCTCGCCGAGAACCCGGTCGACGAGCCGTGCGGAGTCCTCGTTCCCGAGCGCGGTGGCCAGCAGGAGGGTCGCGAGGCCGGTGTCGCCGAATGTCTTCCGGGCACCGGCGGCGCGGCCCGCGGCGGCGTGCTCGGAGCTCTCCGCGGCCGTGGCGTCCATGCGCCGGACGATGTCGTCGGCCCGCGCGGCCCACCCGGCCGCGGTCTCCTGACCCCAGGCGAGGCGGTCCGTGGCGCGCTCAGGGCCGTTCGGGAGGATCGTCTCCCCGGCGGGAGGTGCGCTGGGGCCGGTGAGGAGGCCGCGCAAGCTCTCCTCGGTGCGGACGCCGGCGGCCACGAAGGCGCGGGCCGCGGTGGCCTCGACCTCCTCGCGCAGGCTGGCGAGCGCCGCCTCGCGGGCCTTGCCAGCACGCTTGGTGGTCCGGGCGACGCCGTCGCGGACCGTGACGCGGGAGATCCGATGGGTGCTCTCGAGCTCGGCGAACCGGGCGGCGACGCTGCCTTCGCCCGCCGCGCCGGACAGGACGGCGGTCCGTGCCGCCAGCTGCTCGTCCGGGACCACGGAGTCGACGGCGTTGCGCAGGTCGAACGCGGCGGTGCCCTGGTCCTCGACCGCGGCGACGAGCCCCATCACCCATTCGGGGAGGGCGCCGAGCGCGCCCTTGAGCGTGCGCAGGATGATCGTCCGTGAGCGCTCGGGTCCGGCCATCAGCCCGAGCCAGCGCTGGATCGGCTCCACCAGCTTCGGGTCGAGCAGCCCTTCGTGCGGCCCGACATCGGGCACGATGAACAGCGGGACGTCCTTCATGCCCCGTTCCTTCATCCGCGAGTTGAGGTCCGCGCGGATGGTCGTCAGGTTCTCCTTCGGGACCCGGTTGAGCACCATCGCGACGCTCGCCCCGCGCTCCTTCGCGCGGTCCAGGGCCTGCCAGGGCAGGGCGTCGCCGTACCGGGCGGCGGTCGTGACGAACAGCCAGAGGTCGGCGGCCTCGAGCAGCTGGTGGGCGGTCGAGCGGTTCTCCGACAGGAACGAGTCGAGGTCGGGCGCGTCCATCAGCGCGGTCCCGCGCGGCACGCCCTCGTGCTTGACCAGCCGGGCGAGCTCGGTGACGGGGCCGGGGGTGAGGGTGTCGACGTCGCGCGGGTGGACGCCCACGACGGGCTCGCGGGTCGTGGGTCGCAGCACCCCTGCCTCGGACACCTCCTCGCGCAGCAGGCTGTTGAACAGGGTGGACTTTCCGGCTCCCGTGGAGCCCGCCAGCACGACGACGGCGGGGCTGGACAGCTCGGCGAGGCGCGGCAGCAGGTGCTCGTCGAGCTGCGCCAGGAGTCTCATCCGGGAGGCTTCGGCTTCTTCGGCACTGTCGATGGGAAGAGGGAGGGTCGCGGACGCGACGTCGCGGCGCAGATCTCGGACGACGTCGTGCACCGTGAAGCCGAGCTGCTCCGCAACGTTCGGGTCCACACCACCCCGACGGCCGAGCACTGCGGAGCGTGTTCCTGGAGTCACGGCTTCATCCTGATAGGTCAAGATCGTTCTGCCAACCCGTGCCGCACTGTTGGTAGGCAGGAACACAGAGATTGTTGTAGCGACAGAGCGGGACGGAAAGGATGAACCATCGCGCTCCATGACAACAGATCGGTGCCCCCGGCAGGATTCGAACCCGCGACCTAGTCATTAGAAGTGACCCGCTCTATCCAACTGAGCTACGGAGGCAAGCGAAGCGAGTTTAGCCTAGGTCGGGCTGGCCTTGACCATGCCAAGTGAAGCGTCCGACAAGCCACGTCGACGAGCCAAGTGGCAGGTACGGAGTGTGTCGCAACGGCTCGAGAGCGGTCCGCTAGACCCGGCGCCATCACTTTCCGGCGATATCCCCCTCTGGGCCCGTGTATTCTTCGTAGTGACCAGAATTAATACTTGAGTCACTACGAGGAGCGCCCCACGTGCCACGCCCGCTCGTCGCCGACCGCCGAGGCCGCATCCTCACGGCCGCGCGGGACCTGATCCTGACCAAGGGCTGGGCGGAGGTCACGGTGGCCGACATCGCGGCCGGTGCCGGGATCGGAAAGGGCGCCGTCTACCTGGAGTTCCCGGACAAGCCGGCCATCCTCGCGGCGGTCCTGAACCGCAGCATGCGACAGCTGTCCGCTGAGGTCCACGGCCGGGTGCTCGCCGCACCCGGCCTCGTCGACCTGCCCGCCGTGTACCGGTTCGCCGTCGAGGCCCTGCTGGGCGACCCGCTGATGCGCGCGCTCTACCTGGGCGACCAGGCAGTGCTCGGCACGCACGTCCGCGACGTGACCGACGACCGCTACCTGCAGCGCCTCGGCTGGCTGACCGACTACGTCACCGGCCTGCAACGGGCCGGCGTGCTCGACCCCGCGACGCCCGCGGACACGATCGTCCGGGTCCTCAGCGTGTTCACGCTGGGCCTGGCCCATGCGCCCGGCGCGCTCGGCGCCACGTCCGCCCAGGACCTGGCCGAGACGGTCGAGCTGTTCGCCGGTCTCGTCGGCCGCGGGCTCGCCACGGACCTGCCGACC
Source organism: Promicromonospora iranensis (assembly GCF_028994805.1). Taxonomy (GTDB): domain Bacteria; phylum Actinomycetota; class Actinomycetes; order Actinomycetales; family Cellulomonadaceae; genus Promicromonospora; species Promicromonospora iranensis. The sequence goes on from NZ_JAJQQP010000010.1 coordinate 188,757, forward strand.
GATCCCGAGGCGGCCCGTGCGGCACAGCTGGCCCTGCTCGAACGCCTCGACGCCCAGCTCGACCTGCTCAAGGAGCCCACGTGACCAGCCTCTTCGAGACCCACACCGACCTGACCGTCTCCGGCGGGCCGGTGCGGCACCACCAGGTCGGTGACACGGGGCCGCCGGTCCTCCTGCTCCACGGCGCCATGCTGGACACCGCCCAGGGCGTGTGGCGGCGAGTCGCGCCCGCGCTGGCGGCCGACCATCAGGTGCACCTCGTCGACCTGCCGAGGCACGGCGGCAGCCGACCCTGGCAGGGCGTGCTCGACGACGCCTTCTACCGCCGGTTCCTCGACGAGCTGCTGGACACCCTCGACCTGCCGCAGGTGGCCATGATCGGGCTCTCGATGGGTGGCGGCATCGCGACCGGCTACGCGCTGGACCATCCGGAACGGGTCAGCTCCCTGATCGCCGTCGGGCCGGGCGGGATCGGGGCCCGGCGCCGGGCGCAGCTGCTCACCTGGCTGTTCCTGCGCGCGCCCGGAACCATGCGGCTGACCAGCCGGTACCTCGCCCGCCGTCCGGAGCTCGTCCGGAAGTCCATGCTCAGCAGCCTCACCGCCGGCGCGGACACCCAGGACTTCGAGGACATCGTCCGCCTGGCCACCGAGGAAGCCCGGGCGAAGGACGCGCACGGTGAACCAGGGCTCGACGACTGGCAGACCCAGGCCTACGGGCCGTTCTCGATGCGGCTGAACCTCCTGCTCGACCTGCCGAGGCTCGCCGTCCCGACGCTGTGGGTCCGGGGCGACCAGGACTCGCTCGTGGGACACGCGGAGCTGTCCGCCGCGGCCGCCGCGGCGCCCGGCTCACGCCTGGTCACCGTCGCGGACGCCGGGCACATCGTCACCTACGACCAGCCCGACGAGTTCACCCGGCTGGCCCGAGCCTTCCTTGCCGAGACGCTCGACCCTCGGGCGTAGCCGGCGGCGCAACGCCAGCTCCCGGATCCCGAGGAAGAGGGGGAGCGTGAAGGCGATGGCGACCATGAAGCTGAGCGGCACGAGGATCCAGACCCAGCGAGCCCAGCCGAGCCGGGCGCCCTCGACCAGCATGAACAACGACGCCGCAAGGGCGACGACGATGATGTCGACCGCCGCCGAGGAGCTCGCCGGGTTGGCGAACCAGCCCTCGAGGTAGCCGAGCCCTTGCGGGTCGGCCATGAACGCGACGTTGAAGCTCCAGGTTCCGACCAGGCCGGCCAGCGCGAGCGTGAACCACGTGACGGCGAGGGTGAGACGGCCCCGAGCGGGAACTCGTGCGGCTTTCGACATGGCAGCTCCTGGTGGAGATCGGTATTGATATCGACACTATCGATAGTTACACTATCAGCATGCGGATCTCGGAACTCAGCGAGCGCACCGGCGTCAGCCCTGCATCGATCAAGTACTACACGCGGGAAGGGCTGCTACCGGCCGGGGAGCGGACCGGCTACAACTCGACCGCGTACGACGAGTCCCATGTCGCACGACTCCGTCTCATCCGGGCGCTCATCGACACGGGCGGACTCACGGTCGCTGCCGCAGGCGAGGTCATCGCGGCGATCGACTCCCCCGACATCGACCTCGACCATGCCTTCGGCATCGCCCAGCGGTCGGTCCCGCGGGACGTCACGCCACCCTCGTCGACCGCGATCGAGCAGGTGCGCGCCGTCATGCGCGAGCGCGGGTGGGCGACGGTCGCCGACAACCCCGGTATCCCGCTCGCCGCAAGCGTGCTCGATGACCTCGCCACGACCCGCACCGACCTCAGCGCGGTGCTCCCCCGTTACGCAGAGGCGATCGACATCATCGCCGAGGCGGACCTCGACGCGGTCGCGGCGAGCGGCGACCGCGACCAGATGACCGAGACCGTCGTGGTCGGCATCGTCCTCGGAGACGTCCTGCTCGCTGGACTCCGCCGCATCGCGCAGGAGTCGCACACCCATCGCCGGTACCGCGGGGGCGTCGTCCCCGGCCAGGCGCACGAACCAGGCCAGGCGAACGAGACAAGGGAACTCACATGACCTCACCCATGGCTATCTCAACGCCCTCCTCCACGCCCACCGTCCGGGCCCCGCTCCCCCGCCCCGACCGATGGCACCGCCCGCTCATCGGCCTCGCCGTCGTGATGGCCGTGCTCACGGTCGCGACCGGCGTGCTCGCGATCGCCGATCCCCGAGAGATCCTCGGCCAGAACGCTTGGTTCAAGCCGCTGAAGTTCGTCCTCTCGACCGGCATCTACGCCGTGACCTTGGCCTGGCTGATCGGCCAGGTGCGCCGGTTCCGGCGGGCGGCCGACCTGCTCGGCACCCTTGCCGCGGTGGGCCTGCTCGTCGAGATCGTCATCATCGCCGGCGTCGCCGCGGCCGGCGCGACGAGCCACTTCAACGTCACCACCCCGCTCCACGGCGCGCTGTGGGCCGTCATGGCCGGCTCGATCGTCGTCGTCTGGCTCGCGAGCGCCGTCGTGGGCGTCACCGTCGCCCTCAGTCCGGGCCCGGACGCGGCACGCAACCTGGCCGTCCGCGGCGGAATCACCCTCGCCATGGTCGGTCTGGGACTCGCCTTCCTCATGACCAGCCCCACAGCGGAGCAGCTCGAAGACTTCCGGGGTGTCGCAGGCGCGCACGCGGTCGGTGTCGCGGACGGCGGACCCGGCCTGCCGTTCCTGGGCTGGAGCACCGAGGGCGGCGACCTCCGCATCCCACACTTCATCGGGATGCATGCACTGCAGGTGATCCCGCTCGGCCTTCTGGGACTCGAGCTGCTCTCCCGCCGGGTCGCGGTGCTCCGCCTCCAGCAGGTGCGGTTCCGGCTCGTGCTCATCGGTGTGCTCGCCTTCGCCGTGATGCTCGCGATCGTCACCTGGCAGGCGCTGATCGGCGAGCCGATCGTGCGGCCGTCCGCCCCGGTCCTCTTCGCGGGCGTCGCGACGGCGGTGGGGACGGCCGTATCGGCGGGAGCAGTGCTCGCGGTCGCCCGCCGCCCCCGGACGAGGAAGGGGGGCGCCACTGCCGAACGGGCGGCCACCACCCGGTGAGTGTCAGACGTGCCACGTAGCCTTCCCGCATGTCCACCGGACCAGCCGAGCTCTCCCCCGTCGCCGCGCGCCGGCTTCGCCTGCGCTGTCAGGGCCTCACCGTGCCCGACGGCGACGGGGGCCGCCCCGACGCATCCCCCGTCGACGTCGTCCGACGGATGGTCGCGCTCCAGGGGCAGGACCTGCCGGCGGTGCTGCGGGCGATCGCCGTCCGGTCCCGCCCGGGCACCACGCTGGACGACGTGCGTGCCGCGTTCGACGCCGGCGAGCTCGTACGCGGGTGGACCCAGCGCGGCACCTTGTTCGCGACGACGCCCGGCGACCTCGCCGCACTCCTCTCACTCACGGGCGCGCGCATGCTGCACACGGGCCGTCGGGTCCGCGAGACGGAGGGCCTGGACGACGACGTCGCGGCGCGCGCCGAGGCGATCGCCCGGGAGGCTCTCGGGTCGTCCGCCGGCGGCCTCACGCGCACCGCGATGACCGAGCGGTGGCAGCAGGCCGGCGTGCCCGTCGAGGGACAGCGCGGCTACCACCTGATCGCCATGCTGGGGGTACGCGGAGTGCTGCACTGGGGGCCGTTCGCCGGGGCGCAGCAGCTCATGGTCGCGACGCCCGGAGCCGGGCACGGCGGCGGCCCGGCCGAGGAGCCCGGCACCGCGCTCCGCCGCATCGCGCGGTCGTACATCGCCAGCCGTGGTCCGGTCACGCCGGACGATCTCGCCTGGTGGCTCGGCCTGCCGAAGGTGCCGGTGCGCGCCGCTGTCACCGCCCTGCGCGCGGAGCGACCGGACGCAGCCGCCGAGGTGCTGGTCGACGGCAGGGTGATGCTCGTCGGCCGGGAGCCGGGCGGCCCTGGTGCCGGCGCACCGCCCGGCCCCGGCACCGATCTCGCCGGGCCGTCCGGCGTCGTGCTCGTGCCGGGGTTCGACGAGATCCTGCTGGGCTACCAGGACCGTGAGCTGGTCGCGGACGCCGAGGCGATGCGGACCGTCGTGCCGTTCACCAACGGGATCTTCCGCCCGGCGGTCCTCCTGGACGGACGCCTGGTCGGGACCTGGCGCCGCGCACCGAAGCGGGACGAGGCGCCGTTCGAGCTCGTGCCGGGGATCCCGGCACCCGCCCGCGCGGCGGTCGACGCCGCGGTGGCCGCCTGGCACCTGGGCTGACGGTCGCGCCCGTCACTGCTGGCGGCTGTAGGCACGCACGGCCAGCGGGCAGAACACAAGGAAGAGCGCCGCGCACCAGACGAGTGTCGTGGTGACGGTGTCGCCGACCGGAGCACCGTTGAGCAGCGCCCGGCAGGCGTCCATGACGTGGGTGACGGGGTTGATCTCCGCCCAGGACCGCAGCCAGCCGGGCAGGGTCTCGACGGGAGCGGCGAGGCTGGTGCCGAGCTGCACCGGCAGGAAGCTGATGAAGCTGATCGCCAGGACGGTCTCGGCGCTCCTGACCAGCACACCGACGAACACGGTGACCCAGCTCAGGCAGAAGCCGAACAGGATGGCCAGACCGGCCGCGGCGAGCGCGCCCGCGAGCCCGCCGTGCACGCGGAAGCCGAGCAGCGCGCCGAGGGCGAAGAGGACGGCGACGGCAAGCAGGTACCGGACGATGTCGGCCAGCACGGAGCCGAGCAGGGGCGCCAGGCGGCTGATCGGCAGGCTCCGGAACCGGTCGGTCACACCGTTCTTGAGGTCGAGGTTGATGGCGCTGCCGGTCGAGACCATCCCGGCGAGCCCCGCGCCCATGACGAGGATGCCGGGAAAGAGGTACTGGAGGTAGGTGGCCGTGGAACCGGCGACCGAACCGCCGAAGAGGTAGACGAAGAGCACCATGAACAGTGCCGGGGTGACGACCCCGTTGATGACGGGACCGGGGTTGCGGGTCGTCTTGGCGAGGCTGCGGCCGGCGAGCACGAGGCTGTGGCGCAGCCACGCCATCGGTCGAGCGGGCGGCGGGGCGACGGCGGTGGACAGGGCGGGCGTGGTGGTGGTCATGATGCGGCCTTCGTCGGTTCGTGGTCGGTGGGCGTGCCGGTGAGGGAGAGGAACACCTCGTCGAGGCTGGGCAGTCGCAGCGACAGCTCGGAGACCCCGATGTGGTGCTCGCGCAGCCGGGCGGCGATCTCGAAGAACGCCTCGTCCCCCGACACGGGTACGACGAGCTCGTGCCGGCTGGAGCGCTCCGGCGCACGACCCGCGACGTCGGCCAGGATCAGGGCGGCCGCGTCCGTGTCGACCGGGTCGTCGGGTCGAAGCGCGATGGTGTGCCCGCCGACCTGGCTCTTGAGCTCCGCCGGGGTGCCGGAGGCGATGACCCGCCCGTGGTCGATGACCGCGACGGCGTCCGCGAGGGCATCCGCCTCCTCGAGGTACTGGGTGGTGAGGAGGACGGTGACGCCGTCGGCACTCAGCCCTCGGATCATCTGCCACAGCTCGTCCCGCTTGCCGGGGTCCAGCCCGACCGAGGGCTCGTCCAGGAAGACCACCTCGGGGTGCCCGACAAGGCTCGCCGCGAGGTCGAGGCGGCGGCGCATGCCGCCGGAGTAACCCGCGACGGGCCGCTTCGCCGCCTCGTCGAGGCCGAAGCGAGCCAGCAGCTCCGTCGCCCGCCGGACCGCCTGCGCGCGAGGCAGGTCCAGCAGCCGCCCGATCATGACGAGGTTCGCCGCGCCGGTCAGCTCCTCGTCGACGCTGGTGTGCTGACCCGACAGCGCGATCCGCCGCCGGACCTCCCCCGCGTGCCGCACGACGTCCAGCCCGGCCACCGAAGCGCGTCCGCCGTCCGGGCGCAGCAGCGTCGCCAGGATCCGGATCATCGTCGTCTTGCCCGCACCGTTGGGCCCCAGCAGGCCCAGCACCTGGCCGCGCGGGGCAGCCAGGCTGACGCCGTCGAGCGCGGTCACCTTGCCGAATCTCTTGGTCAGCCCTGCCGCTTCGAACCCTTGCTCGCTCACCGGTGTCGCCCTTCGCTTCGCAGGAATTTCAGATGCTGTGATCATCTGGATTTTCAGAGTATCTTAAGCACATGGTTCGAGGAAGGGAGCCGTGGTGGTCCGACTGACTCGCGCCGAGCAGCAGGAGCGCACCCGCAGGGCGGTGCTCGGCGCAGCCCGGGAGGAGTTCGTCGAGCACGGCTACGCCCTCGCGAAGATCGACCGGATCGCCGAGCGGGCAGAGCTCACCCGCGGCGCGGTGTACTCGAACTTCCCGGGCAAGCGCGCGCTGTACCTGGCGGTCCTGGTCGCGCTCGTCCAGGACCCCGAGGCGGCGGATCCCTCGCGGCCACCCGGCTCGCTGGCCGACGCGCTGGGCGGGTTCGCCCGGGTCTGGCTGGAGCGCCTGCCCCTGGCCGACGACACGGCGTCGGGGGGCCGCCTGCAGCTGCGCTCGCTCGCCGGCGTCGTCGACGACGAGCGGGGCCGGACCGTGCTGGCGCAGCTCGCCCGGGTGGAGGCGCTGCTGCTCGCCGTCGGGCTCGAGTCCTGTGCACCGGAGCGCAGCGAGCCGGCCCGCCGGGTACGGCTGGCCGAGCTGGTGCTGACGATGCTGAGCGGCTCAGCGGCGCTGGCCGAGATGGCACCGGGGTTCGGCGACCCGTTCGACCGGGCACGCGCGTGCGAGCACCTGGCCGGGCTCGATCTCGACGACACCTGGGCGCCGTCGTACCTCCCCCACGTCGAACCCGCGGAGCCGGTGCACGACGCGTGGACGCCGCCCGCCGGGCTGGCCGACGAGATAGCGGGCGGCGCCGTCGATCTCGGCGCTGACGGGCTGATCACGGTGCTCGGCGCTCACCGCCTGGGCGCCGTCGAGGAAGCGGTCCGTACGGTGCGGCCCGGCGAGCAGGCGACGGTCGTCGTCGTCGCGAGCGATCCTGCCGAGACGTCGAACCTCGTGCGGCTCCGGGTGGCCGACGCCGTCGGGAGCCTGCGCCGGGTCTTCGGCCCGGAGCCGTGGCAGCACGTGCGGCTCGTCATCGACGACGCGGCCGTGGCGGCGTCGGCCATCGGCCTGTCCGGGGTCGGCGACGACACCCAGGCGGCCGTGCTCGTCCGGGACGGCCTGATCACGGCCCGGGCCCAGGGGCTGGGCGCGGCGTACGCCGCCACGACCGCGCACCACCCGCCACCCTCGGCCACCTCACGGCGCCCCCGTTGACGGTGGCGGCCTGCTGCTCCGACCCGCACTCCGATCCCGGACGCGTCAAGATGGAGCATGCTGCTCGCCGAGGTCGCCGCCACCTCCGACGCCGTCGCCGCCACGCGCTCACGCCTTGCCAAGCGCGCGGCCATCGCCGACCTGCTGCGCCGTGCGGCCGCGGGTGACCAGGCGGCAGGCGACCGAGCCGCCCGCGACGCCGCCGCGGACATCGAGATCGTGGTCTCCTACATCGCCGGCACCCTGCGCCAGCGCCGTACCGGTCTCGGCTGGGCGGCGCTGCGCGACCTCCCGCCGCCGGCGACCGACGCCACGCTCACGGTGCGCGACGTCGACACGGCCTTCGCCGAGATGGCGGCCCTCGAAGGCCCCGGTTCCGCCCAGGCCCGATCGTCCGCTGCCGCCACGCTGTTCGGCGCCGCCACGGACCGTGAGCAAGCCTTCCTCCGCGGCCTCGTCGCGGGCGAGCTGCGGCAGGGCGCGCTCGACTCCGTGGTGGTCGACGCCGTCGCCGAGGCCGCCGGCACTCCCCCGGACGCCGTCCGCCGCGCCGTCATGATGCGCGGCGCGACCGGCCCGGTGGCGAGCGCCGCGCTCCTCGCGGAGGACCCGGCCGCCACGCTGGCGGAGTTCACGCTCGAGGTGGGCCGCCCCGTGCGGCCCATGCTCGCCCAGTCGGCGCCGGACCTCGCCGCCGCCTTCGAGAAGCTCGGCCCCGACGGGAAGACCGAGCTGTGCGTGGACGTCAAGCTCGACGGCATCCGCATCCAGGTGCACCGCCTCGGCGACGACGTCCGCGTCGTCACACGCTCGCTGGACGACATCACCGAGCGTGTCCCGGAGATCGTCGACGTGGTGCGGGCGCTCCCGGCCGATCGTCTGGTGCTCGACGGCGAGGCACTCGCGGTCGGGCCGGACGGCGTGCCGCGGCCGTTCCAGGAGACCGCCGCCCGCTCCGCCACCCGGGAGTCGACGCCGGAGGCGGAGCTCGCCGCGCAGCTCCAGCTGTCCCCGTTCTTCTTCGACGTGCTGCACGCCGACGGGCGCGACCTGGTGGACGCGCCGCTCCGCGAGCGCCTCGCGGTGCTCGACGAGGTGGCCGCGCCGCACACGGTGCGCCGTCTGCTGACCTCGGACGCCGACGCCGCCGCCGAGTTCTTCGCGGGCGCGCTGCGTGAGGGCCAGGAGGGTGTCGTGGTGAAGTCCCTCGACACGCCCTACGCGGCCGGACGCCGGGGCGCGGGCTGGGTCAAGGTCAAGCCGCGCCAGACGCTCGACCTCGTGGTGCTCGCCGTCGAGCGCGGCTCGGGCCGGCGCCAGGGCTGGTTGTCGAACATCCACCTCGGTGCGCGCGATCCCGAGGGCGGTTTCGTGATGCTGGGAAAGACCTTCAAGGGCATGACCGACGAGATGCTGAAGTGGCAGACCGAGCGGTTCACCGAGCTCAGGACCGGCGACGACGGGTGGGTGGTGACCGTGCGCCCGGAGCAGGTGGTGGAGATCGCCTTCGACGGGCTGCAGCGCTCGACGCGCTACCCGGGCGGCCTGGCGCTGCGGTTCGCGCGCGTGCTCCGGTATCGCGACGACAAGAGCGCGGCGGAGGCGGACACGATCGAAGCGGTGCGGACCCTGGCGGGGTTCTGACCGGGTCGGAGCGTCCCTCGGCACGGGGTCCGAGGGTTGGCACACGTCCCGCTTCTCCGTAGGTTGTGTCCTGCTCCGGGGCACGTCAGCGCGTGTGGACCGCCCTGTTCCGATGCGCCCGACGACGAGCGAGGGGAACCACATGAGTGACGTCCGACAGGTCCGCGGCTGGTTCGACGGCGCAGCGTTCCGACGGGATCTCCGGGCGGCCTGGCTCGACGCGTCGATCGCGCTGGTGGTCACGCTCGCGGTCTTCGCCTGGCTCACGTGGCGCGTGCACGCCGGGACGTCGGCGACGCTCGGCGTCATGCCGTACCTCGCGGGAGGTGCCGGGACCTACTGGATGTACTGGATGTGCCAGGCGTTCGGCTGGTCCGGCCTGCTCTGGGCCTGGATCACCGTCCTGCTCGGTCTGCTCCGGTCCAGCCGTCCGCAGCCCTGGCTCCGCCTGTCGCCGTCGACCGTCGAGAAGCTCCATCGCACCACCAGCCTGACGACCGTGGTGCTGATGTTCGGGCACGCCTTCTGGTTCTTCGCCGAGGAGGTGCGCGGCAACGCCGAGGGCCTCGACCCGGCCGGCAACCTCTGGTACGCCTTCGTGCGGGTCTTCGTGCCCGGCGCCTACCCCAGCGGTACGGGGGTCATCGCGATCCTCATCGGGCTGCTGGCCCTCTACCTGGCGATCCCGCTGGGACTGGCCTACTACGTGCGGCGACGGATCGGTGCCAAGACCTGGCGGGTGCTGCACGCCTCGATCATCGTCGTCTACGTCCTGAGCGTCTGGCACACGCTGCTGTACGGCACCAACGTCTGGTACGACGGCTGGTTCCGCACCACCGTGTGGTTGCTGCAGCTGCCCGTCGCGGCACTGCTGCTGGTCCGGCTCCTCGCCCCGGCACACCGGCCCGTCCATCGGCCCCTGGACACGGTGGGCCGCTGGGTGGCCCGCAGCGCGGTGGCGCTCTCGGTCGTCGTCGTGCTGGCCGTCGCGGGGACAGGGCGCGACGGCGGCCGGACTCCCGGCGTCGACGGCGCCGAGCTCAACGTCACTCCCGTCATGGTGTGGACCGGCCTGGTGGTGTTCGTCACGGTGGTCGGCATCACGGTGGTGCGGGCGCACCGCGCTGCCGCACGGCAGCGCACCGCACCGCGCGCGTCGGCCGACGCCGGCTGAGCCCCCGACCCGGCGTCCCCGCCGCCCGTTCCACCCGGATGCCGGGGCGGCCTCGACATATAGGTACATATCCGGCAGGGTTTGGCCAGGAACCACCACCTGTACCCGACCCAGACGGGGACTCGATGCGCTCGACCATGATCGACGGCGTCGCCGGCACGGACGGCGCCGTCAGCGGTGACTCCGCCGGCCGGCCCGTGAAGCTCTACGACCCTGCCACCGTCACAGCCGTCACCGAGCTGACCGGCACGCCCGACCCGGGCGTCGTCCACGCACGCCTGCGCGAGGAGTGGGGGGATGTCGCCCCTGTCGAGCTGGCGCCCGGCGCCCGCGCCTGGCTCGTGACGGAGTACCGGACCATCGTCGCGATGGCCAGGGGCCAGTTCCCCCTCACGACGACGACGCAGACCTGGAGCGGCCACGAGCGTCCGAGGCCGTCCGCCGACGCGCCGATGCTCCGGCCGCTGGCGGCCACCGACCGGCCGATGGTGGAGCAGACCGACGGGAGCGTGCACGACCGGCTCCGCACCCCGCTCGACGAGGTGCTGGGTGTGATCGACGACGCCGAGGTCGCCAAGACCACGCGGGCCCGGTGCGAAGAGCTCATCGACGGGTTCGCCGCGACCGGCGTGGCCGACCTCGTGCGCGAGTACGTGGCGCCGCTGCCCCAGCTGACGCTCGGCGCGCTCCTCGGCTTCGACCCCGCGACCGCGCAGCAGGTGTTCGAGGCCGCCGCGCGCCGAGCGGCGGAGCGTGATGCCGCACCGGCGGTGCACGAGGTGAGCTTCCTGCTCTCCGCACAGACGGCGGCCCGCCGGCCCGACGGCGGGCTCTCCCCCGCCGGGCGCCTCGCACGGCACACCGCCTACGCGAGCACCGCGGAGGCGGCGCACGGCGTCCTGTCGCTGACCGCCACCGCGGCCCTCGGCATCCAGGCCTGGCTCGCACAGACGCTCTACCTCTCGCTCACCGACGCACAGTTCGCCGGGCGGCTCGCGGGCGGACGGCTCGGGACCGACGAAGCCCTCGACGAGGTGCTGTGGACGGCATCGCCGGTCAGCTCCCTGGCGCCCCGGATCGCCGTCGAGGACTTCCTGCTCGACGGCAAGCTCGTGCAGGCGGGGGACGCGATGCTGCTTGCCGTCGGGGCAGTCGGCTCGGACCCGAGCATCCGCGGCGCGGGTCCGTGGGACGGGTCCGGCGGCAGCGCCCACCTCGCGTTCGGCGTCGGCACCCACGCGTGTCCCGCGCCGCACCTCGCCCGGCTGATCGTCCGGACGGCCGCCGAGACCTTGCACCGCCGCCTCTCGCCCGCGCTCTCGCTGCGGCCGGACGAGGCCCAGTGGGCGCCGGACTTCCGTTTTCGACTGTTGGAAGCGCTCCCAGTCGTCTTCACCCCCGAGCAATCATCACCGAGGCCCGAGCCGTTCGTCCGGTGAACCTTGACGAAGCCGCACGACACGCCATGCCGATCGCACGAGAGGGACACCGTGAGCCGTACGACCCGAGCCTCCAAGGTTCTCAATACCGTTCTCGCCCCTGTGGGCCGGGGGCGCGAGGATCCGATGAACGCGTGGGCGAAGGCCTCCGCCCAGGTCGAGAGGGACGCGGGCACGCAGGACCGGAAGTTCGCCGACGGCCTCGGCGCCGTGCTCTCGAGCATCGCCGCTGAACCGCGCCTGACGCCCCTGGGCTGGACGTTCGTCCTCAGCTCGATCAAGGACCGGTACGCCAACCGGCTGCGCATCAACAGGCTGCTGGTCGAGCACCCCGAGATCGCTGACGAGCCCATCGCGGACCCCGTGTTCGTGCTCGGGCTACCCCGCACCGCGACCACGCTCACCCATCGGGTGCTGGCCGCATCGCCTGCCCACCGGGGCCCGCTCATGTGGGAGATGTCCCACACGGGGCTCGAGGACGCGGCCGTCGCGGCACGCGAGATCAAGAAGCTCGACCAGGGCAGCCAGTTCGTCACCGGCCTGTTCGCGCCGGGGCTCAAGGACATGCACCCGAGCCGTGCCCAGCACCCGGAGGAGTCGATGATGCTCCTTCCGCACGGCACCTTCTGGTCGTTGCTGCACGGCAGCCTGCCCGCCTACCGTGGCTGGTACGCGCGCCGCAGCGCGGAGGACCTGGCCGGCGACTACGCGTACCTGAAGCGCGGTCTGCAGGTGCTCCAGCACGGACGCGAGCGCAAGCGCTGGATCGTCAAGTACCCCGGACACCTGAACGACATGGCGGCGATCCAGGAGGTGTTCCCTGACGCCACCTTCGTGTGGACGCACCGTGACCCGGCCACCGTCCTCGGCTCGACCTGCAGCCTCGTGGAGACCATGTGGTCGATGTACCAGAAGGACCCGGACCCCCTGGAGGTCGGGCAGCTCGTGCTGGAGACCATGGTCACGTGGGTGAACACCGCCCTGGAGTCCCGGCTCAGCCTGCCGCCGTCGTCCATCGTGGACGTGCCGTACCACGCGCTGAGCGCCGACCCGCACACCGAGGTGCCGCGGCTGTACTCGGCGATCGGGGCCACCTGGTCCGCGAGCGACCGGGCCCAGCTCGACCAGGTGCTCGCCCGGCCGGCGGGAACCCGTCCGCACCAGTACGACATGCGGCGCTACGGGCTGCAGCCGGATCAGGTCGAGGAAGCGTTCGCGGGGTACCTGCGCCTGCTGAACACCATCGACGTGCTGGACGCGAAGCCGCAGGCCGAGATGTGACGGCTGCCGTCGCGGGCCTGCGGGCCCGCGACGGCGCCACCTCCACCAGGATGCGCGGTCAGCTCCCGGGGGCTCTCCGGACGGCGATCGGTGCGGCGTCCCGCAGCTGCCGCACGTAGGGGTGTGCCGGCTCGTCGAAGACCGTCGCCGCCGGGCCCGACGCGACGATGCGGCCCTCCTGCAGGACGGCGATGTCGTCGCTCATGTGCAGCGCCACGCCGAGGTCGTGGGTGATCAGGAGGTAGGCGAGGTTCCGCTCGCGCTGGAGCCGGTCGAGCAGGTCGAGCACCTGTGCCTGGACCGAGACGTCGAGCGCGGAGACCGGCTCGTCGAGGATCAGCACGCGGGGGTCGGCTGCGAGCGCCCGGGCGACGGAGACGCGCTGGCGCTGGCCGCCGGACAGGTGCAGGGGGCGACGGGTGGCTGTTGCCGGGTCGAGGCCCACGGTGTCCAGCAGCTCCGCGATCTCCCCGCGGACGGATCCGGGACGGGTCGTCCGGCCCCGGGTGAGGGCGTCCGCGAGGACGGCGCCGACGGTCCAGCGGGGGTCGAAGGAGCTGAGGGCGTCCTGGAACACGGCGCCGACGAGGGGCCGGCGCGGGCGCCGTCGGGCCTCGGGCAGCGGGATCCAGGGTTCGCCGAGCACCGTGACCGTGCCGGCGTCGGGCCGCTCCAGCCCGAGGAGGAGGCGGGCGGTGGTGGACTTGCCCGACCCGGACTCGCCGACCAGCCCGAGCGTCCGGCCGGCGCGGAGCGAGAGGGACACGTCGTCGGCGGCGACGATCTCCCGCCCACCGACGTGAAAGCTGCGGCTGAGCCCCGCAGCCTCGATCAGCACATCGCCGAACGCAGGCTCGGTCGCTCCATCCGCGCCGAGGACGTCGAACGTAGGCTCCGTCGCCTTGTCGGCGGTCATGCCGCTACAACTCCTACGTTCGACGGCGGCGGTCGGCGCACCGTCCGCGTCCGAGAGGGGTGTGCCGCGGGGGCGGCCCGCCGGGACGGCGGCCACCAGCTTGCGCGTGTACGGGTGTCGGGGCCGCTCGAACACCTCCGCCGGGGTGCCCTCCTCGACGACCACCCCGTCGGTCATGACGAGCACCCGGTCGGCGATGCCCAGGACCACCGACAGGTCGTGGCTGATGAGCAGCACCCCGGTGCCGTCGTCGCGCAGCTGACCCAGCAGCCGGAGCACACCGGCCTGGACGGGCTGGTCCAGCGCGGTGGTGGGCTCGTCGGCGACGACCAGCCGCGGTTCACCCGCGATGCCGGCGGCGATGAGGGCGCGCTGCCGCTGCCCGCCGGAGAGCTGGCCGGGACGCTGGCCGGCCCGCAGCTCGGCGTCGGGCAGGCCCACCCGTCCCAGGAGCTCGATGGTGCGCGTGCGGCGGCCGGCTGCGTCGAGGCCGGTGTGCAGGGCGAGCGTGTCGCCGATCTCGCGGCCGACCGGCCGCAGAGGGTCGAGCGAGACGAGCGCGTCCTGCGCGATCAGGCCGACCGTGCCGCCGCGCAGACGACGCAGACGCCGTCCGGACAGCGAGAGCACGTCCTGCCCGGCGACGGTCAGCTCCGCGGCGGTGACCCGCGCCCCCTCCCCCGCGAGACCGACGATGCTGCGCGCGGTGACGCTCTTGCCCGAGCCCGACTCACCGACGATCGCCACGCACTCGCCGGCCGCCACCTGGAAGCTGACGCCGTCGACGACGCGGCGCTCGCCCCGCCGGTCCGGGAACACGACGACCAGGTCCTGGACGCTCAGCACCGGCTCGGTCGGCCCGCTCATGCGGCGCTCCTGTTCCGCTTCTGGATGCCGCGCCCGACGACGGTGGCGGCCGCGGCACTGGCGACGATCGCGAGGCCGGGGAAGAAGGTCATCCACCAGAAGTTCGCGATGTAGGTGCGGCCGGCGGCGAGCATCGCCCCCCACTCCGCGGCGGGTGGCACGGCGCCGAGGCCGAGGTAGCTGAGGGACGACACCCAGATGACCGCCTGCCCGAGCCCCAGGGTCGCGAGCACGAACAGCGCGGCGGTCACGTTGGGCAGGACGTGGCGGGTGATGATCCAGAACCGTCCGCGCCCCAGCACCCGGGCCGCCTCGACGAACTCGGCGGCCGCCGTCCGGCGGACCTGGGACCGGATGATGCGCGCGTACCCCGGCGCGGTGGCCAGGCCGACGGCGATGGTCGAGCTCAGCACGCCCGGTCCGGTCACGACGATGAACAGCAGCGCGAGCAGCAGGCCCGGGAACGCGAAGAGCACCTCGACGAGCCGCGTCGTGCCGAAGTCGAGCCAGCGCGGCCCGAGCCCCGCGACGAAGCCGAGCACGGTCGCGAGGCCGATGCCGATCGCCGTCGCGAGCACGCCGATCCGCAGCGACTCCGCCGCCCCGTGGACCACCCGGGTGTAGATGTCCCGGCCGGACTCGTCGGTCCCGAACAGGTGCGCGGGCGACGGCGGCCGGAACGCCTCGGCGCGCGAGACGGCGAGCGGGTCCCCCGGGGCGAGCAGGTTCGGCCAGAGCGCCGCGACGAGCAGGAGCGCCAGGACGACGCCCGCGATCGCCTCCGCGGCCGTGGGGCGGAAGGCTGTGGCCCGGACGACGGCGCCGCGCAGGCGGCTCACTGGGGCACCGCCCGTACGCGCGGGTCGATGGCCCGGTCGGCGAGGTCGGTCACCAGCGTCATGACCGTGTACGCGAGCGCCACGACGAGCACGATGCCGGTCACGAGCGTGACGTCGCGCAGCTGGACCGCCGACAGGAGGCTGCGGCCGAGGCCCTGGCGCGCGAACACCGACTCGACGACGACCGCACCGCTGATCAGCGACCCGAAGGCCCAGCCGGAGAGCCCGACGGCGGGGATCGCGGCGTGCCGCAGCGTGTGCCGCCAGAAGATCCGCGCCTCGCTCTCGCCCCGCGCCCGGGCCGTGGTGACGAAGGGCGACTCCATGGCGGTCAGGAGGGACTCGCGCATGACCTGCCCGAGGAATCCCGCCAGCGGGATCGCCAGGGTGAGCGCGGGCAGCACGATGCCGAGCGGCCCCGGCACACTGACCGGCGGGAGGATCCCGAGGGTGATGCTGAAGAACAGGATCAGGACCGTCGCGAGCCAGAAGTGCGGCACCGCCGCGGCGACCAGCTCGAGGCCGGAGCCGATGGCCCAGGCGATCCGGCCGCCCCGCACGCTCCAGGCGGCCAGCGCGCACGCGAGCGCCCAGGCCAGCGCGAGCGAGCAGAGGGCGAGGGCGAGGGTGGCGCCGAACTGCTCCCCGATCGCCGTCGCCACCGGCTTGTGCAGGGAGTACGACTGGCCGAGATCCCCGGTCGCGAGCCGCCCGAGGTAGGTCAGGTACTGCACCACGAGCGGCTGGTCGAGGCCGTACTCGCGGCGCACCTGGTCGAGCGCCTCGGGACCGGCCTGCGAGCCGGGCCCGCCGAGGATCGCCTCGGCCGGGTCGCCGGGGACCAGCCGGAGCGCGAAGAACGTGATGGTCGCGGCGGCCCAGAGCACGAAGACGACCCCACCGGCGCGCAGGAGGAGCCAGCGCCGGTTGCCCGGCGCCGGCCTCCTGCGCGCCCCGGTGGTGGGGACCGGAAGCGTCAAGACGCCAGCCAGGCCTCGGCGAACGTCGGCGTCGACACCGTCGGCATCGCCCGCAGACCCTGCACGGTCGACGAGTGGAGGAAGTGGTTCTGCTGGTCGTACAGCGGCAGGACGTGGTACCCCTCGAGGATGATCCGCTGGGCCTGCTCGTACAGGCTCTGGCGGGCGTCGGGGTCGCTCGTCGCCGACGCCCGGGTGAGCAGGTCGTCGAGCGCGGGGTCGTCCACCTGGGCGAGGTTCGCGAAGTAGCCGCTGGGCGCGGGCTCGATGCTGTCGGAGTGGTACAGGACCCGCAGCACGTCCGGGCCGACCTTCGTGTACGGGGCACTGACGAGGTCGTAGTCGTTCTCGGCGAGCGCTCCGTACCAGCTCGACAGGTCGAGCGGGTGGAGCCTGACCTCGAAGCCCGCCTCCTTGGCGTCCGCCTGGATCTGCTCGAACAGGGACTGCTCGGCGGGGATCGACTGGTTGGTGCTGACCGGGAAGTCGAGGGTGAGGCGCTTGCCGTCCTTGACCCGGTAGCCGTCGGCGTCCCGCTCGGTCCAGCCCGCCTCGTCGAGAAGGGCCGCCGCGGCGTCGGTGTCGACGGTGAAGAGCTCGGGCAGGCTCAGGCCGAGCGGCTCGACGCTGGACAGCGGCGAGTAGGAACGCTCGGCGGTCCCGAAGAACAGGCTCTCGATGCCCTCGTCGACGTTCACGGACCGGACGAACGCCTCGCGGACGCGCTCGTCGTCGAACGGTGCCTTGCCGGAGTTGAGCTCGATCCGGTTGGCGGCGCCGGGACGGGGTGCGTCCAGCTCCTGGATCGCCTCGTCGGACTCGGCCGACCGGATGGTGTCGGGCTGCGCGTTGTCGATGACCTGCGCCTCACCGGACTGCAGGGCGGCGTACCGGCTCGCGGAGTCGGGGATGAACCGCCACACGATGGTGTCGAG
Source organism: Promicromonospora iranensis (assembly GCF_028994805.1). Lineage (GTDB taxonomy): Bacteria > Actinomycetota > Actinomycetes > Actinomycetales > Cellulomonadaceae > Promicromonospora > Promicromonospora iranensis. Next base: position 206,055 of record NZ_JAJQQP010000010.1, read on the forward strand.
GTACGGGAGGCCGGTGCCGGCGTCGGCCGGCACATCGGCGGGCGGAGAGGTGTAGTCGTCGTTCCGGACGAGAGTCACCGAGTCCTGACGCTCCCACTCGTCGACGACGAACGGGCCGGTGCCGACCGGTGCGGCGCAGTTCTCCTCCTGGCTGCGCTCCAGGGCCTTCGGCGACTCCATCGCCACCCAGATCTGCGACAGCGACTCGAGCAGCGCGCTGTCGGGCATGCTCAGCTCCAGCCGGACCAGGTGGTCCTCGACGGCCACCACGTTCTCGATCTTCGCCAGGGCGAGGTAGCCGGTCGACGACGCCGTCGCCGGGTCCTGGACGTGCGCGATGTTGGCGGCCACCGCCTCGGCGTCGAACGGCGTCCCGTCGGTGAACTGCACGTCCTCACGGAGCGTGAACTCCCAGCTCAGGCCGTCGTCGCCCTCCTGCCACTCGGTGGCGAGCCACGGGATGACCTCGCCGCTCTCGTCGAGCGAGACGAGCGACTCGAGGTACTGGGTGGCGATGAGGGCCTGCGGGTAGTTGCCGCCGACGTGCGGGTCCAGGCACGACGGCTCCGCGTCACCCGAGGCATAGGTCAGGGTTCCGCCCTCGACAGGTTCACCGGACGGTTCGCCCGGCGTCCCTCCCCCGGGTGAGCAGGCGGCGAGCAGAAGGGCTACGGCTGCCGTGACGACGACGGCGGCACGCGGGCGGGAGAACCGACGCGAGGGCATGGCTTGGTGCACATCCTGTCTGGAGCGTTTTTCCGAACACTGGCGTTCATGCTCCCAAACCCCGGGCAGCGCTGGTGGTATTCCGCGTTCGACGCGGAGTGGGACGCACCACACCCGGGCGCCCGTCGGCGTCGCCTCACCCGGTGGTGACCACGTCGTACCGCCGCGCCAACCACCGTACGTACACGGGCAGCACGAGCATCGCGAACGTGGGCACCAGCAGAACCGGTCCCGTGACCGCCGCGAGGCCGCCGAGGCCGCCCGTCAGGATGGTGAGCGTCAGCAGCAGCGTGTTGCTCAGGCCGTGCACGAGCACTGCCGCCTCCAGACCGCCGCTCACGTGGGTCGCGGCCGAGAACCCCACGGCGGCCGCGAAGTAGTAGAGCAGTGCAAACGGATCGAACGAACCGTGGACGACCGTGAACAGTGCGGCAGAGAACACGGTGGACGCAACCACGGCGAGCCCGGTCCTGGCGAACAGGGATCCGACGGCACGGGAGACCAGACCGCGAAAGAGATACTCCTCCCCTGCTGACTGCAGCGGGACGGTCAGCACCGCGACGGCCACCAGCGCGAACGTCTCCGGGGAGAGCACCAGCGGCCCGGAGGGCAACGCCGTCCACACGAGGCACAGCAGGACCGCCCAGACGGGGGCGACATGGACCACCAGACGGCCGAACCACGTCCAGCGGAACCGCCCCTCGACCGAGGAGAGCCAGCGCAGGCGCACGCCGTTGCAGACCCGCTGCACCAGCCCGGACACAGGCACCAGGGCGCCCAGGAGGAGGTTGCCGACCAGCCAGAACCCGACGGTGACCTCGGGCCGCGCCGGGTCGAACGGTTCGAGGCCGAGGAGCCGGTCGACCAGACCACCCGAGGGGCCGGCCAGCACGAAGATCGACAAGGCGAGAACGGTCAGACCGGCCAGCACCGCCAGAGCCGAACGCCACCAGGAGAGGTGCGCGCCAGGCCGGGTACGCAGCCCCTGCACGTAGGGGGCGGGGCAGGTGCCCGCCGCACGGTCGGCAACAGGGGCGGGGTCGGTATGCATCGCGGGGGGACTCGTTTCAGTCGGGAGCATGTCCCTCGTGATTCGAAACCATGACGTAGCGTCGAGGTCAAGGTGCCCGGAGGCAGGTGCCACGCCGCCCGAGACCGGCGGGACCTGGAGAACGCCGTCGCCACAGCGATGACCGCCTGGCCGAGCCCGCCTCAGTAGCTGTTCGGCGCGTGGACCGACTGCCAGTGCCAGGGCTCGGGGTTGCGGCCGGACGGCTCGGCGAACGGCGGGTGCACCCAGCCGTAGGCCTCGGCGTTGGCCTTGAGCCACTCGTACTGCGCCGTCCCGAACGTCTGCACTCCCCCGCCGATGTCGATCGCCAGCCCCGTGCCGTGGTTCGAGCAGCCCGGCGGGGCCGCGGTCCTGGACGACGGGTCGTACAGCGACTCCTGCTGCGCGTACGTGCGGTAGGAGGAGTTGATGGTCATGCTCACGCCGAACTCGGCCACGTACGCCTCGTTCAGCTCGGCCAGGCCACCGACGACGTCCGCCCGCACCTGGTGGCTCGGCGAGAACGGGACCGCTGCCAGCTCGGACGGCGCCAGATGGCCGTTCTCCGCGGTCCACACCTGGTCCGGCTGCGGGCACGTACCGGCAGGTGCCGTGTCCGCGCCACCGTCGGCGCCGGCGTCCGCCGCGTCCGTGCCGTCGGCGGGGTCCCTGTCCGCGGCACCCGCGGCCGGTCCCGCGACGTCGGCCTCGACCTCCAGCGCCTCCTCCGGCACCGTGGCGAGGACCACGGCGACCGCCTCCTCGACCCGGGCCTGCACCGCGGACATGGCCGTGGCCAGCTTCCCGGTCCTGCCGAGCAGGCCCGCCACCTCGTTCCCGCGGGCGACGGGGCCGGACCGGGTCGGTGCGGCGGCCTGAGCGGTATCGGCAGTCGTCAGCAGGGCGTCCGCCTGCGCGTCCAGGTCCCCGGCCTGGTCCAGCACCGCGCGCAGGCTCTCCCGGTCCGTCGCGGCCGCAGTCTCCGCGGAGTCCGCGTAGACCAGCTCTCCGGCAGCCGCTGCCTCTCGCAGGTCCGCCTGAGCACCCGCCAGGCGCGGCAGGGCGCGTTCCAGCCGCACCGCACGCCCGGACTCGACCGCCGTCCGGGTCGCCTCGCGCAGAGTGGTGACCGCCGCTCCGGTGTCAGCGCGCAGCGTGGCCACGCGCTCCAGGAGCGCCCTGGCCTCCACGTCCGTGCCCGACGGTGACCAGGTCACCGAGCCGAGCGACGTCACCAGCCGCCGGGCGTCGTCGACCGCCTCGTCGAGCGCCAGGCGTTCCGGCTTCTTCGCGGCCCGCCCGTCCGGCCCTTCACGGACCGCCCGTGCGGACTCCACCTCGCCGGCCAGCTGCGCGCGAAGGGTCGCGCTCTCGGCGACGGCCGCCTGCGCATCCATCGCCGCCGCCGACGTCGCCGCGGCCCCTGTCAGCGGGTCGAGCAGCCCGAGCGCATAGGCACCGCCGGAGGCCGAACCCAGCCCCAGGACGACCGCGGCGGCGACCCACCACCGCCGTCTGCCTCGTCGTGTCCGCCGCTCCGCGGCACGCCGGGCGCGCGGCGACGACGGAGACTGCTGCGGCGTCGGCAGCTCCGGCCACAGCGGCGTCTCGGTCAGCACCGAAGAAATCTACGCCCCTTGTCGCGAGAAGGAGACGACGGAGCGGGTGAATTCCGGTTCGCCGGTCGCAGGCGGCTGGGCTTCAGGCCAGTTCGTTGCGACTGCCGGGCATACGGTGCACGTAGCGGTCCGCATGCACCATCTGTTCCAGCAGGTCGTACCCCGACTGGGCGGTCAGATCACCGTTCGCGATCATGTGCTCGACCAAGGTCCGCGTGCTCCACGTTGTCAACCCTGTACGGCGACCGTAGTCATAGGCCGCAGCGTCGTCAGTCATCCATACCGACCCTGAGAACTCCGCGCGGGTACGCAGCACGTGGCAGGTTTCCGCCTCGCCGAGATGCTGAAAGGGCCTGTCCGGGGTGCCACCGAAAGCGGCGATTCGGATCCGTTCGACCATCGCCGCTTCGACCTCGGTGGTCTCGACCGGCTCACCGAGCCACATTTCATCAATAACCCGTTGCAGATCGACCAGAAATGCTGTCGAGCGCTCAGCCTCATAGGCCACAGCAGCGGTCCATCGCCCACGGCCGACAAACTCCGCCTTCAGGAGGTCGGTCCGTGCGGTCGCGGCGAAGTTGCAGAGTACAGAGGTGTCCGGAAACCAGTAGCGGTTCAATGGCTTTGGCCCCCGGCAGCGAATGACTCGATGATCTGCTCAACCGGGACGCTGAGGAGGTCCGCAAGCGGTCTCGCAGAGGTCTCCCCCTCCTGATACGCATTCAGGTGTCCGACCACGATCCGTCGCGGGAACCTACGTGCTGCAGAATCGGTTCCGGCTTGGTGTGCCAGTTCCGGGCGACGCCCAAGGATGCTGCACGTCTCGGCGGTCAACGCGGCAAGCTCCCGCTGTTCGGACGGGCTGATCAGCCCGAGGTTGCGCGCACGCCAACTGAGAGCCACGGGCGAGACCTGCAGCAGGTTGACCAGCCGGATCGCTTCCGCTCGCACCAGGTGACCGGTCGGAGCAGCCGCCCGCAGAACCGTTTCAGGCATGAGGAACTCGGCGGCGAACTTGTCTGCGGCCTTCTCGTGGGGGTGCTTTCCATGCTGGCCCACATTCTCCGCCACGAGGTCGTGCGCATGACGCAGCAGGATATGACCGAGCTCGTGTGCGATCGTGAAGCGTTGGCGCGCCCAATAGAGGGTCATGCCAGCTCCGATCAGGCGAAGCGTCGACGTCTGCCACGCGAACCCGTCCAAGCCACCCGGGAACCTCTCGACGACCGTGTCGACGTCGAAGGCAGTGTCCAGGGCGTTGATCAGGTCCGGAGTGCTCAGAGCCTGCACGGTCAAGGACCGCTCAGCCAGCCGTCCGGTCGCCCACTTGGCCAGCCCAGAAGCGTCAAGTTCCAGCGGCACAGGCGTCAGTTCTCGTGAGCCCCTTAGCTGCTGCAACTGCTGGTCCGCCCGATGGAACCGCTCAGCGATGCTCTCGATGGTCGCTGTCGCATGGTCCGCGGATGCGCGCGCCGCCATAGCGGGGCGCTCCGGCTCACGACCTGTGAGAAGCCAGTCGACAGTAGTGCCTGCCGTCTCCGCAATGAGAGCCAGGTCCAGGGTGGTGAAGCGCCGAGTCCCGTTCAACGACTTGGAAAGCTTGTCAGGAGTCAGCCGAACCTTCGTGGCGAAGTCCGCCTGCGTCAGGCCAGACTTCTCGATCGCTTGGCGGACACGAGCGGGGAGTGATGTGTCCATGTAGCCATGATCGACGGTAGTTGCGATAAGCGCAACCAGCCAGCTCCCTGGGTGGACCAGAGAGCCCGAAGACTCGTCGCCACACGACCAGACGGTGACACCGGGAACTCTTGCCGGTGCCCCCACGTTCTCATCCCGCCGAGCCGCGCCTTCGCCCTCGGCGGCGGAGGCCCGCGGCATATACTCGCCGCGTTCGGACGCCCTATCGCGAGGAGCACCGATGACCGAGCCGATGCCGCTTCAACCGCCTGCCCCCGCAGCCGAACCCCTCGTGCTGAGCGCACCCGACCCGGTCCAGCCCGTCGCCGCCACCCAGGCGCCCAAGATGGCGCCCAAGGTCGACCCCGCGGCGGCACCCGCGCTCGACCAGAAGGTCAGCACCTACCTCGACGGCCTGCTCAGCGCCGACACCAAGAGCCCCGAGTTCGCCAAGCGCGCCGACGACGTGCGCACCATGGGCGACCAGGACATCCGCCAGGCCGCCGACTCCAGCAACCGCCTGCTCGCCACGCCCGTCCGCGCGCTCAAGGAGGGCGGCCTCGCCGACGGCTCCAAGGTGGGCCAGACCCTGCTGGAGCTGCGCCGCACCGTCGAGGACCTGGACCCGTCCGAGGCGAGCGTGGGCCGCAAGATCCTCGGGATCATCCCGTTCGGCGACAAGCTCCAGGACTACTTCCGCCGCTACGAGTCGGCCCAGGGTCAGCTCAACGCCATCATCCAGGCCCTCTACAACGGCCAGGACGAGCTGCGCAAGGACAACGCCGCGCTCAACCTGGAGAAGCAGAACCTCTGGGACACGATGGCGCGGCTCAACCAGTACATCTACGTGGCCGAGCGGCTCGACGCCCAGCTCTCCGCGAAGATCGCCGAGCTCCAGGTCGCCGACCCCGAACGGGCCAAGGCACTGTCCGAGGACGTCCTGTTCTACGTGCGCCAGAAGCACCAGGACCTGCTCACGCAGCTCGCGGTCTCGATCCAGGGCTACCTCGCGATCGACATCATCATCAAGAACAACATCGAGCTCACCAAGGGCGTCGACCGGGCGACCACCACGACCGTCTCCGCGCTGCGCACCGCCGTCATCGTGGCGCAGGCGCTCGCGAACCAGAAGCTCGTGCTGGACCAGATCGGCGCGCTGAACACCACGACGTCGAACATGATCGCCGCGACGTCCAAGATGCTCGCCGACCAGTCGGCCACCATCCAGGAGCAGGCCGCGAGCTCGACGGTCGGCATCGAGCAGCTGCAGTCCGCGTTCGCCAACATCTACGCCACGATGGACTCCATCAGCGACTTCAAGAGCCGGGCGCTCGACTCGATGTCGCAGACCATCGGCGTGCTCGAGACCGAGACCACCAAGGCCTCGGCGTACGTGGAGCGGGCACGGCGCACCAACACCGACGGCGTGGCGAGCGGTTCTCTCGACCTCAACACCCCGTGACGGCGGGCTCGGAGGCAGGCATGAGCTGGTGGCGGCGACTCTTCGGCGGCGGACGCACCGAGGAAGCGGAGCAGACCGTCACGATCCCGGCCCCGCCCACCACCGAGCAGATCGTGACATCCGTCGACGCCGTGCTGGAGCGTGCGACCGGCCGGGCGCCCGCCGCGGTGACCGCCCGGGTCCAGCGCGTGGCCGAGACCGTGCACGAGATGGCGCCCCGCCTGGACCGGCTCGGCGCCGGCTCCCAGCAGGCGCACACGGTCGTCGCCACCGCGACCAGCTACCTGCCCGAGGCCGTCGACGCCTACCTGCGCCTCCCCCGTGACTTCGCCGACCGGCGGGTCGTGGACCGGGGCAAGACGTCGCTCATGATCCTGTGCGACCAGCTCGACCTGCTGGGCGCCACCATCGACAAGATCTCCGACGCCGTGTCCCGCGCCGACGCCGTCGCCCTCGTGGCCCACGGCCGGTTCCTCGAGGAGAAGTTCGGCACCTCCGGCCTGACGCTCCCCGGCTCCGCACCGGGCTCGCTGCCCGCCCCCGGTACGTCCGGTCCGGGGACGACGGCGGGTCCCGCCCCCCTGGAGGCCCCGTGACCACCGCACTCGGCGCAGCGCTCGACGCTCTCGCCGCGACGGCCACCACCGTCGGTGTGAGCGGCGCGGCGGCGCGCGCCGAGGGGGAGCGACTGGCTGCTGCGGTCGCCGAGTCCTCCCCCGGCGCCCCGGCCGACTGGATCGCTGCCACGGGGCGTCCGACGTCGGGCGGCAGCCTGCAGCCGTTCTTCGACGCCGCGGTGGGCGCCCGCCGCTGGCGCTCCGCCCCGACCGACCTGCTCGCAGAGCTCGTCACCACCGGCTCGCCCCAGGCACAGCAGTATGCGGAAGTGCTGGCAACGGTCGTCGACGCCGCGGCCGCCCTGGGCGACCCCAGCATCAGCGCCATCGCGGCGGCCGAGGGCACCAAGGCGGTCCACCGCAGCGCGGCAGCAGGCCGCGACGCGGCACCGGCGTCGCCGCACGCGCCGGCACCCCTGCCGGCCACCCGCCCCTCCTCGACGCACTCAGGCGACTCCCGCGACCACCTCCCCTTCCCCACCGCGGAACGCGAGCGCACCGGACAGGCCGCGGGGCCCGAGGCCGCCCCTGCCGAAGTCCCCGAGCCCGCCGAAGAACGCACCCTGGAAGACCTCCTCGAAGAGCTCGACCAGCTCACCGGACTGACACGCGTCAAGGACGAGATCCGCCGCCAGACCGAGCTGCTGCGCATCGAGCGCCTCCGCGGCGAGGCCGGCCTGAGCGCCCCGACGCTGACGCGTCACCTGGTGTTCGTCGGCAACCCCGGCACGGGCAAGACGACGGTGGGCCGCCTCGTCGCCGGGATCTACCGCGCGCTGGGCCTGCTCGACAAGGGTCACCTCGTCGAGGTGGACCGCTCGGAGCTGGTCGCCGGCTACCTGGGGCAGACCGCCGAGAAGACGACAGCGGTGGTGGAGCGCGCCCTGGGTGGCGTGCTGTTCATCGACGAGGCGTACGCCCTGGCCGAGGACCAGTACGGCCGTGAGGCGGTGGATACCCTGGTCAAGGACATGGAGGACCACCGCGACGACCTCGTCGTGATCGTGGCGGGCTACCCGGGCCCGATGGCCCGGTTCGTGGCCACCAACCCGGGGCTGGAGAGCCGGTTCGCGCGCACCATCACCTTCGAGGACTACTCCGGCGACGAGCTGCGACAGATCTTCGCGAGCATGGCCCGGGCCGCCGACTTCGAACCGGAGGCCGCCACGCTGGAGCGCTTCGACCGCCTCGCGGCCCAGCAGGCGCGCGGCGAGGGCTTCGGCAACGGGCGCTGGGCCCGCAATGTGCTTGATTCCGCGATCGCCCGGCACGCCTGGCGCCTGCGGGACGTTGAACGACCGACGCTGGACCAGCTGCGCACGCTGGTCCCGGAAGACCTGGAGGATGTCGTGGACATCGGGACAGACAGCGAGGCCACCGCGTGACCGCACCGCTGACGACGACGAACCCGGCCGCGGCAGACCCCGGGCCCAGCACCACAACCAGCACCACACCCGGCACCACGGCCGCGCCCGTCACGCCGGCCGGCCGTCTCCGGGCGGGTCTCGCGACCACTCCGGGCCGCCTGGCACTGGCCACGACGGTGGCCGTGGTGGCCTGCCTGCTCCTCGGGGTGACCGGATTCCTCGCCGGGAACGGCCAGTCCGCGGCGCTGCAGGACGCGCAGCGGGACGCGGCCCAGCTGGTGGGTACGCAGGAGCTGCGCAACGACCTGGTGTCGGCCGACGCGACGGCGACCAACGCGTTCCTCGTGGGTGGGCTGGAGCCGACGGAGGCACGCGAGCGCTACGAGACGAGCCTGTCCGAGGCCGCCGAGGCGGTGCCGTCCCTGGCGGCGACCGCGCGGGGCGCCGGGGAGGCCGCGGACCTCGCAGCGGTCGCCGACTCGGTCCAGCGGTACGCGGGTCTGGTCGAGTCGGCCCGGGCGAACAACCGGCAGGGCTTCCCGGTCGGTGCGGCGTACCTGGACCAGGCGTCGGCGGCGCTGCGCGACGAGGTGCTGCCCACCATCGACGAGGTGGCGGTCTCCACGTCGCAGCGGGTCGACGCCGACATGGGTTCCGTCTCCCTGGCCCAGGCCCTCCTGCTGTTCGTGCTGCTGTCGCTGGTGGCTCTGGGCGCCGTCCAGCTCTGGCTCGCGCGGCGCACGCACCGCGTCCTGAACACCGGCCTGGCGGCCGCGAGCGTCGCCCTCCTCGTGGGCGGCGTGGTCGCGGCGGCAGCGGTGCTGGGCGGCAACGGCGTCGCCCGGTCCGTGGCAAGCGGCCCGTACGCGGCGACCGTCGCCACGTCGGAAGCCTTGTCGCTGGCCACGGACGCCAAGTCGATGGAGTCCTTCACCCTGATCAAGCGCGGGTCGGGGGGCGACTTCGAGGAGTCGTACCAGACGTCGCTCGCCGACGCCAAGGCCCTGCTTGCCGAGGCCGCCGAAGCGACCGACACCGGCTCCGACCCGCTGTCCCTCCTGAACGCGTGGGACGAGAAGCACACGGAGATCCGCGCGCTGGACGACGAAGGCAGCTGGGACGACGCGGTCAGGGCCGCGACGGCCACGGGCGACGACACGGCGGGCGCCGCCTTCACCGCGTTCTCCGACCAGGCCCACGCCGACGTCGAGGCCATGAGCGACGACGCGGTCGACCGGCTCGGCTCCGCGGCGACCACCGCGCAGGTAGCGGCCTGGATCGCCCTCGTGCTCGGGGTCGCAGGTGCCGTCGCCGCTGCCGCCGGGATGAACGTCCGCCTGAAGGAGTACCGATGAGCATGCGCACCGCCCGCAGACCGATCGTCACCGCCCTCGTGGCGCTCGCCCTCGTCGGCACGACGGCGGCGTGCGCGCCCGAGCCGACCACGCACCTGCTCACCGGCGCGGCCGGGGTGGGTTCGACGGCGCAGGGGTCCACGCAGGAGTCGGCCCCCGAGGCCGCGACCGGCGGAGCGGTGCCCAGCACCGCCACCGCCGCCCAGGACTGCAGCGACGGGCGGCCCGCCGTCGCGTCCATGGCCCCCGGCGGCAGTCCCGAGGTGACGTCCGGCTCCACGATGGCGGCCATCCGGGAGCGCGGTGCGCTCGAGGTGGGAGTATCGGCGGACACGCTGCTGATGGGCTCGCGCAACCCGTTCACGGGCGACATCGAGGGCTTCGACATCGACGTGGCCCGGCAGATCGCCGACGCGATCCTCGGCGACCCGGACAAGATCCGGTTCCGCGTGATCACGTCGGGTGACCGCGAGACGGTCCTGGCCGACCACGAGGTCGACATCGTGACGCGCGCCTTCACCATCAACTGCGACCGCTGGGAGAACATCGCGTTCTCGGCGGAGTACTACCACGCGGGCCAGAAGCTCCTGGTGCCCTCCACCTCCGAGGTCACCGGCATCGAGGACCTCGCCGGGCAGCGGGTCTGCGCGCCCGAGGGCACCACCACCCTGGAGCGGCTCGGGGAGTGGGAGGGCGTCGAGGCGGTGCCGGCCGCCACCCACACCACGTGTCTGGTCCTGTTCCAGCAGGGTGAGGTGGACGCCATCACCGGCGACGACACGGTCCTGGCCGGCTTCGCCGCGCAGGACCCGTACGCGAAGGTCGTCGGCGACGCCGTGAGCGACGAGCCCTACGGCGTCGGCATCCCGTCCGACCAGCCGGACATGGTGCGGTTCGTCAACGGTGTGCTGGAGGACATGGTCTCCGACGGTCGGTGGGAGGAGTCCTACGACCGCTGGCTGGGCGGGGCGCTCGGCCCGGCGCCCGCCGCACCCACGCCCGTGTACGGACGGACACCGTGAGCAGGACCGGACGTGCGCCGGCACCGCCCGGCGCCCTGGGGGTCGCGGCCGAGCCCGCGGAGCTCCTGAGCTACCTGTCGGACCTCCAGGCGTGGCTCGACGCGCGCCGTGCCGACCTGGACCGGCTCGACTCCGCGGCGCACCGCTCCGACGAGAGCTCCGTGACGGCCGACGTCGTGCTGGCCCTGACCCTGTGGCAGGCGGTGCGCACGCGCACCGACGAGCTGGTCGCGGTGTGGGACTCCGGCCGCGCGGACGCTGTCGCGCGCGAGCGCATGTCCCAGCTGATCTGGGGCCGCCTGGGCGGCGACCCGGCCACCTCGCTGCTCTCCCTGGTCGACGCCGCGCGCCTCTGCGACGCGCAGGCGGACCAGCTCGCCACCCGCCTCTCCTTCGACCCGCACGCCGCCGACGTCACGGCCCGCCTGCGGTCCGTGGCCGCCGGGATCGTCCGGGCCGAGGACGCGGCGCACGCCTCCGCCGACACCGAGGACGACGCCGTCGTCGCCCGCCTGCGCGACCGGCTGGCGCGCCTCACGTCCGACGCCGCCCGGGGTGCCGACATCACCGGACCGCTCGGCGCGCTCGAGGACGACGTCGCGCGCAGCGAGCGGGACCTCATCGTGGCCACGGCACGCCGCCGGTCGCTCGCCAAGGACCGGGAGCGCGCCGTCGCGCTGCGCACCTCCCTGGCGGACCGGGCACCCGTGCTCAACCAGGTGGCGGACCGCTGCCGCCGGGAGATCGCCGACCCGCCGCGGCTCGCCGTCCCGGACGTGGCCCGGCTCGGTGACGTGCCCACCGAGCCCGACCGGCTCACGACGTACGTCCAACGGCTGGGCGCCGTCGAACGCGCGATGGAGAAGGTCGAGGACGCCTACACGGCACCTCTGCGCGAGCGCGCCGAGCTGCGCTACCGCGTCAAGAACCTGATGACGAAGGCCCAGGGCAACGGGCGGGCGGCGTCGTCCACCGTGAAGGCGGGCGAGGACGAGGCGCGCGAAGCGCTGGACGCCACGCCCTGCGACCTGGCCCTGGCACGGCACTTCACCGAGCAGCTCGAGATGCTCGTGCGCGATCTCCCGGAGGGACACCGATGACGACACAGGCCTGCGCCGAGCCGGGCTGCACCGGCACCATCGAGGACGGCTACTGCAACGTGTGCGGCGCCCCCGCCGGCGGCAACCCCGCCGGCGGCGCGCTCGCCGCGGTGGCGGCCTCGTGGGGCGCCGACGACCCGACGACCCTGCGCGCCTCGGGCGGGATGCCTGAGATGTCGCAACCCTCCACCGGACGAACCAGCTCGTCCCGCCTCGCGTCCACGGCCCTGGGCTCGGCCCGCGTGGCGCCCGGCACCTACCAGACCCGGCGCGTCGGCACCGGCTCGACGCGGCTGCGCGGGCACCGGCTCGGCGCGGGCCTCACCACCGTGCCGCACACCCCGGTCGCCGACCCGCTGCAGGCCGTCATGACCACGCCCGAGCTCGCGGAGAACAAGCGGTACTGCCCCACCTGCGGCCAGCCGGTGGGCCGCGCCCGCGACGGCGTCCCCGGCCGCATCGCCGGGTTCTGCGGGCACTGCGGCGCGCGGTACGACTTCGCCCCCGCGCTCAAGGGGGGCGACCTCCTGGCCGGCCAGTACGAGGTGGTGGGCTGCCTCGCCCACGGTGGCCTGGGCTGGATCTACCTGGCGCGCGACCGCAACGTCAGCGGCCGCTGGGTGGTGCTCAAGGGCCTGCTCAACGCGGGCGACCGGGAGGCGTACGAGGCGGCGGTCGCGGAGCGCCAGTACCTCGCCGAGGTGGAGCACCCGCTCATCGTCGAGATCTTCAACTTCGTCCTGCACGAGGGCCTCGGCTACACCGTCATGGAGTTCGTGGGCGGCAAGTCGCTCAAGGACGTGCTCAAGGAGCGCCGCGACAAGGGCGGCGGGCAGGCCCGGCCGCTGCCCGTGGACCAGGCCATCGCGTACATCCTCGAGGTGCTGCCCGCGTTCAGCTACCTGCACGACCACGACCTGCTGTACTGCGACTTCAAGCCGGACAACATCATCGCCCAGGGCGACGGCGTCAAGCTGATCGACATGGGCGGCGTACGCCGCACCGACGACATGACGTCGGCCATCTACGGCACCATCGGCTACCAGGCGCCCGAGGTGGCGGAGATCGGGCCGTCGGTGGCGTCCGACATCTTCACGCTCGGCCGGACCCTGGCCTCCCTGGTGCTGGACTTCCGCGGCAACACCACCGTGTACCAGTCGTCGTTCCCGCCGGTCGCCGAGACCCCCGTCTTCCAGAAGTACGACTCCTTCTACCGCTGGCTGGCCAAGGCGTGCGCGCCGGCCCCCGCCGACCGCTTCGCGACCGTCGACGAGGCCCGCGTCCAGCTCCTCGGCGTGCTCCGCGAGGTGGTCGCCACCGACAAGGGCCCGGGGTACACCGCCACGACGTCCGCGGAGTCGGTCCTGTTCGGTGTACCGCCGCTCGACGGCGCCGACGGGGCGCTGGGCTGGCACGAGCTCCCCGTGCTCAAGGTGGACTCCACCGACCCGATGGCGTCCTGGCTGGCCGGCGTGAACGTCGCCGACCCGACCGCCCGCATGGTCGCGCTCTCCGGCGCCACGGAGCCCACCGTCGAGGTACGGCTCGCCCTGGCCCGGGCCGCCATCGAGGCCGGCGACCTCGGCCGGCTGCGCGAGACCGTCGCGCAGATCCTCGAGCACGACCCCTGGGAGTGGCGCGCCGCCTGGATGGAGGGCCTCGGGCACCTCTCGGCGGGCGACCCGGCAGCCGCCCGCGCCTCGTTCAACGCCGTCTACGGGCAGGTGCCCGGCGAGCCCGCGCCGAAGCTCGCGCTCGCCACGGTCTGCGAGGTGTCCGGCGAACCCGGCGTCGCCGAGCAGCTCTACGGCATCATCGCGCGCGCCGACTCCAACTACACCGGTGCCGCCGCATTCGGCCTCGCCCGCGTCCGGGCGGGCGGCGACGACCTCGACGGCGCCCTCCGGGCGCTCGACCTCGTCGGACCCACCCGGGGCTCCTTCCCCGACGCCCGCCTGCGGCGGGCCCGGCTCCTCGTCGGTGCGCGGCGCACCCTGCTCGACCTGTCCGACGCCGTCACCGGGCTCGACGACGCCCACGTCCCCGACCGCCCGAAGGCCGAGGTCACCGTCGACGCCCTCTCCGGCGCGCTCGGCCTGGTCACCCGCGGCGGTCCCGACCCGAGCGTGCGCGTGGCCGGCGCCGAGGCCACCGAACCCGCCCTGCGGGACCGGCTCGAACAGGCCCTGCGCGCGCTCGCCCGCCTCACCGACGACCGCTCGGAGCGCGTGGCGCTCGTCGACCGGGCAAACTCCGTACGGCGGTGGACCATGCGTTGAGCGGCCCGCCGAACCGGAACCGGTGCACCGAGGCACCGAACGGTGATCCGCTCACGGTGATCCGCTGAAAGACAGTCGCGGGGTGCGAACCCTGACGAGGCAAGGAGACCGACCCAGACATGAGTGCCGACGACAGTAGCCTCGCCCGCTGCCCCCACTGCGGAGAGAACGCGGCGCCCCGCGCCAGATTCTGCGAGAACTGCGGCACGCCGCTGGGCACCACCGCGGCGACCAGCCCCTCCGAGGTGACCCTCGAGCTGGCGCCCACCGTCGTGGACCCGGACCCGGCGACCGGCGACTCCTCCGCCCGCCGGTCCTGCGGGGCGTGCGGCGGCACCATCGCCCCGGACGGGTACTGCGCCGACTGCGGAACGCCCGGCCAGTCCGAGCGCGACCACTTCGAGGAGCGCCCGGCCGACTGGGTCGCGGGCGTCTGCGACCGGGGTGTGCGCCACGCACGCAACGAGGACGCGATGGCGCTCGCCGCGGGCAGCACCTTCGCGGCCCTCGTGGTCTGCGACGGCGTGTCCAGCGCCCCCGACTCCGACGTCGCCTCGCTCGCCGCGAGCCGGGCGGCACGGGACGTGCTCGTCGCCTACGGGCCGGAGGGGTCGAGCTCCGTGGAGGGCGCCACCAGCCGGCGCATCGCCGGCTGGACCGACGCGATGGTCGCCGCGTCGCGCGCGGCGGGCCAGGCCGTGCGGGGCGCCGCGGAACAGCTCGCCGCGACGAAGGGCACGAACGTGACGGACGACCCGCCGTCGTGCACCTTCGTGGCCGCCGTCGTGGACAACGGCCTGATCGTCGCGGGATGGCTGGGCGACTCCCGCGTGTACTGGCTGCCGGACTCCGGGCAGGCCGAGCAGCTCAGCGTCGACGACTCGTGGGCCCAGGAGATGATCGCGGCCGGGGTGCCGCGCGCCCAGGCAGAGACGTCACCCCAGGCGCACGCGATCACGCGGTGGCTGGGTCCGGACGCGCCGGACACCGACGCACGCTGCGCGGCCACCGTCCCGGCCGGGCCGGGCTGGCTCCTGGTGTGCTCCGACGGCCTCTGGAACTACTGCTCCGACGCGCACGAGATGAGTGACCTCGTGCAGCGGTTCGCCACCTCCGGCGACCCGCACACCACGGCCGCGGCGCTCGTGCGCTGGGCCAACGCACAGGGCGGGCGGGACAACATCACCGCTGCGCTCGCCCGTGTCTCCCCCGCTGCCACCGAGCAGCGATAGCCTGCCGTTACCGAGAGGAGCCACCGTGGCCGAGTTCTCCGCCGAGGTCTTTCAGAACGAGTTCCTGTCCGACGGTGCCACTGATGTGCACGCCGTCGTGTCCGTGACCTGCACGGGCGCGGGATCCACCGCCGACGCCGGTGCACAGCCGGGCGCCGCAGGCGTCGCCGAGATCGTCGCCGTCGACACGTCCGGGTCGATGCAGGGCCGCAACATGGACGCGGCGAAGCACGCCGCGGCAGTGGCCGTGGACCAGATCCCTGACGGCACCCTGTTCGCCATCATCGGCGGCTCGCACGTGGCGACCCGGATCTTCCCGTACCCGAACGCGCGCGTGCCCATGGTGGCCATGGAGCCGGGCGCCCGGACCGAGGCCAAGCGCGCCATCTCGACCATGGCCGCCGGTGGCGGTACCGCCATCTCGTCCTGGCTCCGCCTCGCCGACGACCTCTTCGCCACCGTTCCGGTGGCCCAGAAGCACCTGATCCTGCTGACGGACGGCAAGAACGAGTCCGAGCCGACGATGCACCTCGACCGGATGATCGCGGACGTCACCGGGCACTTCCAGTGCGACGCCCGAGGCGTCGGCGACCGCTGGGTGGTGGAGGAGCTGCGCAAGATCTCCACCGCCCTGCTCGGCACCGTCGACCTCATCGCCCGGCCGGAGGACATCGCCGAGGACTTCGCCGCCCTCGTCCGCAAGTCCATGGCCCGAGGTGTCGCCTCGGTGGACCTGCGCGTGTGGGCGCCGCAGGGGTCCGAGGTCCTGTTCGTGAAGCAGGTCGCGCCGGAGGTCGACGACCTCACCGGCCGCCGCACCCAGGTGAACGCCCTGACGAGCGCCTACCCGACGGGCGCGTGGGCCGACGAGACCCGCGAGTACCACGTGGCGGTCCGCGTGCCGGCGAAGCCGGTGGGCTCCGAGCAGCTCGCGGCGCGCGTCCAGGTCGCCGTGGGCGACGAGGTGACGGCGTCGGGCCTGGTCAAGGCCAAGTGGTCGGACGACTCCACGCTCACCGCCCGGATCAGCCCCGAGGTGGCGCACTACACGGGCCAGGCGGAGCTCGCCTCGGCCATCCAGGAGGGCCTGGCCGCGAAGGCCTCCGGCGACGAGGCGACGGCGACGGTGAAGCTCGGCCGCGCCGTGCAGCTCGCCGCCGAGACGGGCAACGACGAGGCGACCTCACGCCTGCGCAAGATCGTGGAGGTGGAGAACGAGGAGGAGGGCACCGTGCGTCTCAAGCGGAACACCGCCAAGCTGGACGAGATGGCACTCGACACCGCGTCCACCAAGACGACCCGGGTACGGCGCGCATGACGGTCGTCTGCCCGGAGGGCCACCCCAGCCAGGCCACGGACTACTGCGACGTGTGCGGTACGCCGATCCCGGCCGGCCGGCCGCCGGCCGAGCCGGACGCGCCCGCGGTGGACCCTGCCGCGGGTGCCTCTGCCGAGGCGTCGGCCGAGGGCTCCACCGCCGGCCCCGTGACCTGCCCCAACTGCGGCGACCTGTCCCCCTCCGGCTCCCTGTTCTGCGAGAACTGCGGGTACGACTTCACCACCGGTACGGCAGCGCCGCCGGCACCGCCGCCGTCCGCGCTGGACCTGAGCGGCCTGGGTACGGCTCCGCCGGCGAACCCTCCGGGACCGACCGCACCGTCGTCGACCTCCCCGCCGCCGAGCACGCCGGCGCCGTCGACGAGCGGGGTGCCCGCACCGTCGGCGGACGGTGGCGGGCTCAGCGCGCCGCCCGTCCCGGGCGACGACGCGTGGGTCGCGGAGATCTGGGTGGACCCCGACTGGTACGCGCACGAGCGCCCCGAGGACCCGATGCCGTCGGCGGGCCTGCCCGGCCTCGTGACGCTGCGGCAGCGCAGCCTCCTGGTGGGGCGGCCGTCGCAGTCCCGGAACATCCGGCCCGACGTCGACTGCGGCAGCGACCCGGGAGTGTCCCGCCGCCACTGCCAGCTGACGACCGACGGGCTGCGCTGGTGGGTGGAGGACCTGGGCTCGTCGAACGGCACGTTCGTCGCCGCCACGGGCGATCCCCTGCCCGACACCCCGCTGACCCAGGGGATCCGGCGGGAGGTCGAGGAGAGCGACCGGATCTACATCGGTGCCTGGACACGCCTGGTCATCCGGAAGGCCCTCCCCGGCGAGGCCTAGCCCCGGGACAAAAAAGCCGTGCGCTCCGTGGACCTCACCTGGGAGGCTCAGGGCACACCGCGGTGACGTCCGTCCGGTCCCATACCGGGCGGTGGAAGGGCCCGGCCAGGCCCATGTCGGGAGACCGACACATCCAGCGTCACGAAAGGCACTCACGTGCACACCGAGTACGACCTGGCGCTGTCCCTCCACCGGGACCGCCTCCGCGACGCCGAGGAAGACCGGCGTTCTCACCGGCTCCGTCAGGAGCAGAAGCGACGCAAGGCCGAGGTCCGCGCCGCACACCGCAGCGACAGCCGCGCACGGGTTCCCGCCCTGCGTGTCCGGTCGGCATGATCCCCGCGGCGCCCGCCGGAACCCACCGGCACCCGGCGCCCCTCGACACCCCCGAAGCAGAGCGTGGTCCCAGGACCCGCTCTGCTTCGGCGTCGTGCCCCTGACCTGCGCCAGGGTGCCGCACGTCACGCCTGTCCGCCTTGCGCGGTATTTCCGTGATCAGGGATGATGTAACACGACGGAAACACGCGAGGGACGTTCGAGCCGTGACCCGGCCGGCGCGCCCTTCCCCACCGTCATCCTCTCCCCACCCCTGGAAGGACCAGACACATGCATGCCCAGACCGCGTACTACATCGGCCGCGCACAGGTCGCCGAGATCGCCCGCCGTGCGGAGGTCGCCGGTGCCCAGGAGCGCGCCCTGCGTGAGCGTCCCGAGCGCCGCACCGCCAAGCGCTCCAAGCGGCTCCGCCTGATCTGACCGTCCGGTCCGGCCGCCCGTAGCTTCTGACGACGGTCCGTGACGCCGACCTCGAGGTCGGACACCCTGGCCCTTCCTCGGACGACCTCGGTCGCCCACGGGAGGGCCTTCCTGTGTCCGGACCACAGCCACGGCGTCACCTCGCCGCTCCGGACGCAATAGGCTGAGCGGCGTGAGCCTTCCCCACCCCAACGAGCGGATCGTCTGGATCGACTGCGAGATGACGGGCCTGGACCTGCGCGCCGACGCGCTCGTCGAGGTCGCCGCGATCGTCACCGACTCCGACCTCAACGTCCTGGGCACCGGTGTCGATGTCCTCGTGAAGCCCCCAGCCGAAGCGCTGGCGCAGATGAACGACTTCGTCCGCGCCATGCACACCACGTCCGGCCTGCTCGACGAGCTGGACGGGGGACTGACGCTCGAGGAGGCGCAGGAGCAGATCCTGGCCTATGTCCGGGAGTGGGTACCCGAACCGGGCAAGGCACCCCTGGCCGGCAACTCCGTCGGGACCGACAAGACGTTCCTCGACCTGCACATGCCCGAGCTCGTGGAGCACCTCCACTACCGGATCGTCGACGTGTCGTCGATCAAGGAGCTCGCACGCCGCTGGTACCCGCGTGTCTACTTCGCGTCGCCGAAGAAGGGCGGCGGTCACCGCGCGCTCGCCGACATCCTCGAGTCGATCGACGAGCTGCGCTACTACCGCGAGGTCCTGTTCCCCACCCAGCCAGGACCTGACACGGCCACCGCACGCGCCGCGGCGCAGCGCGTCGCCGAGACGTCCGTCACGAAGCAGCTCGCCCCGTAGTTTTCAGTTCGGTCCGGGGCCACCGAGCATGTATGCTTTTCGACGGCCGCCGGTCCACGATCGGCGGGCATGGTGGGCGTAGCTCAGCTGGTAGAGCATCGCGTTGTGGTCGCGAGGGCCGCGGGTTCAAGTCCCGTCGCTCACCCGGACGAACGAGGTTCGGACGTCACTCGAGGAACATTCTCGGGTGATGTTCGGACCTCGTTCTTGTTGCGGGGCGCATGTCGGGAGCCGTCACCTCGCCGCCAGATGCCAGCATGGTGGCCATGGAGCTGGTCGAGTCGCTCGGGCTCCTCGCCGAGCAGAACATGTCCGGGCTGGCCTTCTTGGCTGCCTATGGCGTCACGTGGGTGGTCTGCGGCGTCGTCTGGCTTCGCGCGTCAGAACGCGTGGCCGCCTTCGCCACCCTCTTCCAGGGCATGGTCGCCCTCCCGGCCGCTCTGGGCCTCTCGGCACTGATCGGGGCGATCGGTGGGGAACGGCCGGTGCCCGACGAGATCACGCAGCTCTCGGTGCTTGTCGGGACCTCACAGCTCCTCGGGCTGCCGTTCCTGGTCTTCCTGGTCGTCAAGCACCGGTACACCCTCGTGCCCTTCGCCTTCGCGGCGATCACGTCGATGCACTTCGTGCTGTACTCCTGGCTCTACCAGACACCGGTCTACCTCGTGATGGCAGTGCTGATCTCCCTGGGCACGGCCACGGTGATGTTCGCCGCCGCGGAGCCGGAGCGGCGGACGACGCCTGCCCGGGTCAGCTTCCTCACCGGCGGCCTCCTGCTGTGCACAGCACTGCTCTTCCTGGGACTTCACCTGCTCGCCGGATAGCCGGAAACAGGTTCCCGGTCGACCGAGAGGTCGGCTGCCCGCTGAAGGCACGGCCTCTGGCCGCCGTTCGCGTGGTGGATGCTGCTGGACTCGTTGTCCGGCGGCTTCGATGATTCGCCGCCGGACCGATGCTCGCACCAGCCCCAGGCAGTCCGTCAGGAGATTCGGCGACGCCCGAGATGCCCGGCCTGGATTCTTCAGCCCAGCAGCTTCACCACGGCGTCCGCGAGCTTGCCTTCGACACCCGTGCCGTACTTCATCCACAGCGACGGCTCGGTGAGCTCCAGCTCGATGACCATCGGGACTCCGTCGTCCCCCGAGACGAGGTCCACACGCGCGTAGGTGAGCTCCGCGCCTGTGGCCTCCCGGGCCACCGCGAGCGCCCGCTCGGCGACCTCGATCTGCGCGGGCGTGGCCTCGAACGCGGACTTCTCCTCCTCCGCGTAGAGCTCGCTGGTGTCCTCCGCGGGGCCGGTGAGCACCGCGTTCTTGCGGACGGCGTGGGTGAGCTCGCCGTCGATGAAGATGAGGCAGGTCTCGCCGGTGGTGTCGACCGAGGTGACGTAGGGCTGGATCATGACCCAGCGGCCGTCGTCGAGCAGCCGGACGGCGTGGGCGATCGCCTTGCCGCGGGACTCGGCGGACACGGGCTGGTAGCGCCCGGTGTTCTTGGCGCCGGCGCTCACGACGGGCTTGACCACGAAGTCACCGAACGCGGGCATGCGGGTGTGCACCGCACGCTTGGACAGGTGCCGCGCGGGGTCGAGCCAGATGGTGGGGATCACCGGGATCCCGGCCTCCTCCAGCACGCGGAGGTAGCGCTTGTCGGTGTTCCACTCGATGACGTCGGCGGAGTTGGCGACCTGGGGCAGCGACCGCGCCCACGCGAGGAACTCGTCGTGGCGCGGCGAGTAGTCCCAGGTGGAGCGGACCAGGACGAGGTCGTAGGACTGCCAGTCCACGGCGGGGTCGTCCCACACCGCGGGTTCGGCCGTCACACCGCGCTCGGCCAGCGCGCCGATCAGCGGCACGTCGTCCTTGTCGAGGTCGGGCAGCTGGGAGCAGGTGGCGAGGGCTACACGGGCGTTGGTCACGCACCGAGACTATCGGGACCGGTTCGGCCGGGGTCCCGCGCCGGACGCCGCGTGAGGAGCGGCGTCGGTCACACTGCCGGTTCGCGGCCGGGCGCGTCCTCGGGAACGCCGCCGACGGCGTCCTGGGCGTCCGGGCCGGCTCCCGCCGCGTCCGCGGCCCGGCGCAGCGCGCCGAGGATGCCGTCGGCGGTGAGCGAACCGACGACGTCGCCCGACTTCCCCACGACCGGCACCCGGCCCATCGCCGAGCCCGGCAGGGCCGCGACCGCCTCGAACGCGTCGGTCAGGCGGGCGCCGAGCCGGACGGGCGCGGGAGCCGGCTGGACGATGTGGTCCGCGCTCTCCAGGTCGGCCGCCTGCACCTGGGCGAGGGCGAGCATGCGGGAGGCGGAGCCGTCCCCGATGAAGTCGCGCACCCGGTCGGACGCCGGGTGGGCCAGCACCGCGAGCGGGCTCGCGATCTGCTCGAGCGTGCCCCCGCGGGACAGCACGGCGATCCGGTCGCCGAGCCGCGCCGCCTCGTCGATGTCGTGCGTCACGAGGATCACCGTGGTCCCGGTCTCGCGGTGGATCCGCGCGAACTCGGTCTGCAGGTGCCGACGGAACTCCGGGTCGACGGCGCCGAACGGCTCGTCCATCAGCAGGACCGGCGGGTCGGTGGCCAGCGCCCGGGCCACGCCGATGCGCTGCCGCTCACCGCCGGACAGCTCGTGCGGGTACCGCTTCGCGAAGTTCGCGGCCGGCAGGCCGACGAGCTCCAGCAGCTCGGCCACCCGCGCCCGGGTGCGCCGGCGGTCCCAGCCCAGCAGCGCGGGCACCGTCGAGATGTTCGCCTCGACGGTGCGGTGCGGGAACAGCCCGACGTTCTGGATGACATAGCCGATGCGGCGGCGCAGCGCCACGGGGTCGGCGGTCGTCACGTCCTCGCCGTTGAGCAGGATCCGGCCCGACGTCGGCTCCACCAGACGGTTCACCATGCGCAGCGTGGTGGACTTGCCGCAGCCGGACGGGCCGACGAGCGCGAGGATCTCGTGCTCGCGGACGGCGAGGCTCAGTCCTTCGACGGCGACGGCGCCGGTCCCGAACGCCTTGCGAACGGATTCCAGCTCGATCACGGTGCGGGCAGTCATGCCTGAGAACCTACCGGGTCGCACGCGGTAGGTTCTCAGGCATGCCCGGCAACCCCTGGTTCTCCTGGTCCTACGTGGTCGACAACGCGCCCCTGCTGTGGCAGCGCACGGTCGAGCACGCCGGCCTGACCATCGAGGCGGTCGCGATCTCCGCGGCGATCGCCATCCCCCTGGGGGCCTTGATCTCCCGGTCCCGGTGGCTGTCCGGGCCCGTGCTCGGTGCGGTCGCCGTGGCGTACACGGTGCCGTCCCTGGCGTTGTTCGCGATCCTGGCGCCGCTGCTCGGCATCGGCCGCACGCCCGTCCTCGTGGGCCTCGTGGTCTATGCGCTGCTCATCATCCTGCGCAACACGGTGGCCGGGCTCGCCACCGTGGACCCGGCGGTCATCGACGCCGCCCGCGGCCTGGGCTACGGGCCGGGCCGGCTGCTCGTCCAGGTGGCGATGCCCAGCGCGCTGCCGAGCATCATCGCCGGCCTCCGGCTGGCCACCGTCTCGACGGTAGCGCTCGTCACCGTCGGGGTCGTGGTGGGGTACGGCGGGCTGGGACAGCTGATGTTCCAGGGCTTCCGCAACAACTTCTACCGGGCCGAGATCATGACGGCCACGCTCGCGACCATCCTGCTCGCCCTCCTGCTGGACCTCGTCCTGTGGGCCGCCGGCCGAGCACTGACCCCCTGGCTGCGCAGGAGGACCGCATGACCGCCCCCACCGGCGTCGTCGACCAGGCGCTCGTCTGGCTCAACGACCCACTGACCTGGACCGAGCCCGGCGGCGTCCTCGACCTCACCGCCGAGCACCTGCTCATGACCGCGGCCGCCGTCGCGGCGGCGGCCGCTGTCGCGATACCCGTCGGCGCCTGGCTCGGGCACAGCGGGCAGGGCGCCGGTCTGGTCGTCTGGCTCACCAACGCCTCTCGTGCCATGCCCACGCTCGGCATCATCCTGCTGCTCGCAGCAGGCGGGCTGTTCGGCAACACGGCCACCGTCATCGCCGCGGCGTTCTTCGCCGTGCCGGTCCTCCTGGTGAACACCTACGAGGGCGTGCGCGGCGCCGACCCCGACGCGCGCGACGCCGCCCGCGGCATGGGTATGAGCGGCGGCCGCATCCTGCTCCAGGTCGAGCTGCCGCTCGCCACCACCCTCGTCGCCGCCGGACTGCGGACCACCATCGTGCAGGTGGTCGCGACCATCCCGCTGGCGGCGCTCGCCGGGGGCGGCGGCCTGGGCCAGATCATCGCGTTCGGCATGGGCACCCAGCGGTACGGCGAGGTGCTCGCCGGCGGCGTGCTCGTCGCGGCGCTCTGTCTCGCGATCGACGCCGTGCTCGCGGTCGGGCAGCGCCTGGCGACGCCCGCCCCGCTGCGCGCGAGCGCCGGCTAGGGGCGGCGCTCCGGGTCAGCCTCGGACGGCGGCGACCGCCGCGTCGAACAGGTCCACGGGGTCTGCCGTGCCGCCCGACTCGCGCCAGGCCTCGACGGCCGTGTCGAGACAGGCGAGCGCTGCGGCGATGACGGCACGAGCGCGCGGGTCGGCAGTGGTGCCGGGGGCGATGCCGAGCCGGCGCTCGATGTCGGGCGCGAACAGCTCCTGCCAGCGCAGGTGCTTCTCGAGGTGCTTGGCGCGCAGCGACGGCGCGTCGGCGTACATGTCGGCGATCTCCAGCGCCGTCACGGCACCGGAGCCCGGAGCATGCAGGGTCTTGAGCGCCTCGCGGAGCGCGTCCCACGCCGACTCGCTCTCCGGACGCGCCTCGAGCGCGTCGCGCACCCGGCGCCCGAGCGCCTCGAGATCGCCCAGGACGACGTCTTCCTTGCTCCGGAAGTAGTGGAAGAAGGACCGCCTCGAGATTCCGGCCGCTGTCGCTATCTGCTCGACGGTGGTCGCCTCGAAGCCCTGCTCGGCGAACAGGCGCAGCGCCGTGTCGGTGATCTCAGCGTGGACGGCCCTGCGCGTTCGCTCGCGCAGGCTCGGTGTCTCAGACGTCGGCTCCACGGGGGTGATCCTACCCTGGGTGCGAATGCTTGCACCGAGTGCAACAGTCTGCGTACAGTGCAGTATGGCCGACATCGACTTCACCTCGCAGACCACCATCGTCACGGGCGCCAGCTCAGGGATCGGCGCCGCCTTCGCACGAGCTCTGGCCCAGCGCGGCTCCGGCGTGATCCTGGTCGCCCGCCGCCTCGACCGCCTCCAGGAGCTCGCGAGCGAGCTCGAGCGCGAGCACGGCGTGCGCGCCACCCCGATCGCCCTCGACCTCAGCCGGCCCGGAGCCGGGCGGACGCTGGCGAGCGAGGTCGCGGCGCGCGGCCTCACCGTGACGGGCCTCGTGAACAACGCGGGCTTCGGCACCGACGGGCCGTTCCACGAGGAGGACCCGGACCGGCTGCAGGACGAGATCGCCGTCGACGTGGCGAACCTCGTGGACCTCTCACGCGCGTTCATCGAGCCGCTCCGGCAGGCCGGGCGCGGCATCCTGGTCAACGTGGCGAGCATGGCCGCCTACCTGCCCGGCCCGGACATGGCCGTCTACTCGGCCTGCAAGGCCTTCGTCCTCAGCTTCACCGAGGCGCTCTGGTACGAGTCGCGATCGAGCGGCCTTCGTGTGCTCTCCCTCGCGCCCGGGCTCACTCGCACGGAGTTCTTCGACGACCTCCAGGGCGGGGCCTACTCCGGCAGCTACCAGACACCCGAGCAGGTCGTCGGGACCGCCCTGCGGTCGCTGGACCGGGGAAACCGCCGGCCCAGCGTCGTCTCGGGCCGGGGCAACGCCCTGGCAGCGGGAGCAGGACGCCTCTTCACCCGACGCCACGCCGTGCTCCTGTCCGGTTCGGCCGGCGCCCGCTCGCGCAACACCGCCGCGGCAGCACCCGCCGGAGCGGGCCGCAGAATGTAACGGACTTCTCACGAGCCGGTTTACCCCTTGCCATAGTGCTCCGGCCGGGGTCGAATGGGGGGCGATCAAAGCCGTAGAACAGTTGTACGTCACCCACGTTCGGAGACATTCGATGAAGTTCCCCCGTACGCATGTGTCCCTGCCCCGGGCGCTCGGCGCCGCGGCCGCCGTAGCCAGCCTCGCCCTCCTCACCGCCTGCGGCGAGCCGGGCTCCGCCGGAGGCAGCGGCGGCACCTCGACGAGCGCCGGCAGCGTCGCTGCCTGTGAGGCGGTCCCGAGCGACGAGCTGGTGGTCCTCGACGACGACAAGCAGCTGCAGACCGTCGACAACATCATCCCCGCCGTCAACGCGGCGGCCGTCGAGGGCGACGACACCCTGATCCCGCTCCTCGACACGGTGTCGGCGGCGCTCGACACCGACACCCTCATCGGCCTGAACAAGGCCGTCGACGTCGACCGCCGCACCTCCAAGGAGGTCGCGGAGGAGTTCGTGGCGGACGCCGGCCTCGACAACCCCGAGCAGAGCGGCAGCGGCGAGATCGTCATCGGCGCCGCCGACTTCGCAGAGAGCGCCACCCTCGGCACCATCTACGCGACGGTGCTGAACGCCGCCGGCTACGACACCGAGGTGACCACCATCGGCAACCGCGAGGCCTACCTCCCGGCGCTGGAGGACGGCACGCAGGTCCAGGTGATCCCCGAGTACGTGGGCACGCTCACCGAGTTCATCAACAAGGACGTCAACGGGGCCGACGCGGAGCCGGTCGCCAGCAGCGACCTCGACGCCACCGCCGAGGCCCTCACCGGGCTGGGCGAGGAGGTCGGCCTCGTGTTCGGCGAGCCGTCGCCCGCGCAGGACCAGAACGCGTTCGCGGTGACCAAGGCCTTCGCCGACGAGCACGGCGTCGCGACGCTCAGCGAGCTCGCCGAGGCCTGCGGCGGCCTGGTGCTCGGCGGCCCGCCGGAGTGCACGGAGCGCCCGTTCTGCCAGCCAGGTCTCGAGGAGACCTACGGTCTGGAGTTCGCGGAGTTCCGCTCGCTCGACGCCGGCGGCCCGCTGACCAAGTCGGCGCTCCAGCAGGGTGAGGTCACGCTCGGCCTGGTCTTCAGCTCGGACGGCTCCCTGACCCCGTCCGAGTAACGCCGACACCTCGCCGTAGTCGGCGGCCAGTCCACTCCCTTTCGAGGCCTAAGTTTCTCCCTCTTGAAACAGTTCAGAGCGGAGAAACTTAGGCCTCGAAGGGGAACTTCTCAACGCGCCAGATCAGAGGCCGTACGACTCCAGGAAGCGGAGCCAGACCTCGCTGACCGTCGGGTACGCGGGGACCGCGTGCCAGAGCCGGTCCAGCGGCACCTCGCCGACGACGGCGATCGTCGCGGCGTGCAGCATCTCCCCGGCGTCGGGCCCCACGAAGGTGGCCCCGACCAGGACGCGCCGCTGCGTGTCGACGAGCACCTGGGCACGCCCCGTGTACCCGGGTGTCTCGACGCTCGCGCCGGCCACCCAGGCCAGGTCGTAGGAGACCGCCTCCACCGGGATCCCCGCCGCGCGCGCCTCGCGCTCGGTCGGCCCCACCCACGACACCTGCGGCTGGGTGAACACGACCTGGACGCTGGCGGTGTGGTCGGCGGTCGCGGCGTACCGCGACCATGCCCTGCCCTCCTGCCCGACGGCGGGCCCCGGCTCACCGTCGGTCGGCGCCCGGTCCCCCGCCTCCGTGCCGTACCGAGCGGCCACCACGTCGCCGACGACGCGTGCCTGGTACTTGCCCTGGTGCGTGGTCGGTGCGCGGCCCGTGACGTCGCCGCACGCGTACAGCCAGCCGCCCGTGACGCCGGCGACCTGCATCGAGTCGTCCACCACCAGGGCGCCGCCACGGCCGAGGCCCGACTCGTCCAGGCCCACGCTCTCCACGCCCAGGTCAGCGGTGCGCGGCACGCGACCGGTCGCCACGAGGATCTCGGCCGCGGTGATCGTGTCGCCGTCGGTCAGGGTGACGGTCACCGGGCCGGTCGCCTCGCCCTCGGCTCCGGACCCCGCGCCGGGACGCTCGACCGACGCCACCTCGACACCCGTCCGGACGTCCACCCCGAGCCCGCGCAGCGCGTCGCCGACCATCTCCCCCGCGAAGGGCTCGGCGTTCGACAGCAGGCCGCCACGGGCCACCAGCGTCACCTGCGCGCCGAGGTCCGCGTACGCGTTCGCCATCTCGACGCCGACCACGCCGCCACCGACGACCACCAGCGACTCGGGGACGGCGTCCGCCGCCGTCGCCTCGCGGCTCGACCAGGGGGACGCCTCGGCCAGCCCCGGGGTGTCGGGCAGGACGGGCACGCTGCCCGTCGCGACGATCACCGCGTGCCGGGCGCGCAGGAGCTGCGTCGCCGGCGACTCCCCCGTCTCGGCCTCCCCGAGGCCGCCCGCGCCGTCGCCGTCGGACGCACCGGTCCCGCCGGCTCCGGCCGGCGGCACGGTGACCTCGACGAGCCGCTCCCCGGCCAGCCGTCCGTGCCCGCGCACGAGGGTCAGGCCGGCGCCCTCGACCCAGGAGACCTGACCGGCGTCGTCCCAGCCGCTGGTGATCTCGTCCCGCCGCGCGAGGACGGCGGCGACGTCGGGCGCGCCCGGGTCCCGCAGGCCCGGCGTGTCCCGGGCGAGAGCGCGCACCGCGCCCGCGCGCAGCAGCACCTTGGACGGCATGCAGGCCCAGTACGAGCACTCACCGCCCACCAGCTCGGACTCGACCAGGGCGACGGACAGGCCGGTGCGCGACGCGCGGTCGGCCGCGTTCTCACCGACCGGACCGCCGCCGATCACGACGACGTCGAACGTCTCTTCAGAAAGGCTCATGGCGCCATCACACCACGCCGGTGAGACGAGTGGCACGAGGTCGGCGGCGCCTACCTCGCGAGGGTCCTGGTGAAGAACTCGACCGAAGCGTCCACGACGTCGGCCTTCGCCTTCGGGTCGTCCTGGTCGGGCAGGACGAAGCCGTAGTGACCGGAGTCGGCCGAGCCGACGACACCGCCCTCGGCTCCTGGTACGTGGCGTGCGTAGCGCAGGGCGTTCTGCGGGGCGGGCAGGCTCTGATCGTTCGCCGTCCAGGACACCGCGACGGGCACGTCGACAGCAGCGAGGCTGTCGACGTCCACGGGCGCCCCGAGCGGGCAGAGCAAGAAGCCGGCGCGGACGCGCGGGTCGCGATAGTCCGCGGCCGCCTTCGAGACCCACGCCCGGGCCACCTCCTGCCGGTCCGGCAGTGATCCGTACCGTGCCACGATCTCGTCGGCGAGCCCGGGGTACTCCGGCGTGGGCGCCGCCTCGACCGCGCCCGTGAGCATGGCGCGGTACGCCTCCGCGGAGACGCGCGCGCCGCAGACGGCCGCGGCGGTGTACCCGCCGATCGAGAACCCGCAGGCACCGACGGGACCGCGCGGCGCGACGTGGTCCAGGACGAACGAGAGGTCGAGCGGCCGGTCCCACCACCAGACGAAGGCCTCGGCGACGTATCCGTCCACGTGGCTGTTCCCGTGGTGGTCCAGGCCGACGACGTCGAACCCGGCCTCGCACAGCGGCTCCGCCCACCAGGAGAGGTCGAGGGCACTGCCGCCCGTGCCGTGGGACAGCACCACGAGCGGCGCGCTGTCGCGTGCGGCGCGCCACTCGTAGATCCGGACCGGGCGAGGCCCGCCGCCGTCGTGCGCGCGGCGGGACTCGTCGAGAAGGACCGTGACCCGGGGACTCATGGGCGAGGCCTCACGCAAGGCCCGCCTTGCGCAGGGCGTCCGCCATCGCGGTGTCCGCGGGCGCGGGACGGCCGCCGCGGCCGCCCTGCCCGCCCTGCCCGCCCTGCCCCTGTCCGCGCCCGTTCCGGCCGCGGCCCTCGCCGCCACCCGGACGACCCCCGCGCTGGCCACCACCGCCCTGGCCGCCACCGCCCTGGCCGCCCGCGCCCTGCCCGCCGGAGCGGGAGCCGCCGGAGGTGCGGCCATCCGGCGTCACGCCGACTTCGTCGTCCAGGCGCAGCGACAGGGCGATCCGCTTGCGCGGCAGGTCCACGTCCATGACCTTCACCTTGACGATGTCGCCCGACTTCACGACCTCGCGCGGGTCGGTGACGAAGTTCTTGGACATCGCCGAGACGTGCACGAGGCCGTCCTGGTGCACGCCGACGTCGACGAACGCGCCGAACGCGGCGACGTTCGTGACCTGGCCCTCGAGCACCATGCCGGGTACCAAATCACCGAGCGTCTCGACGCCGTCCGCGAAGGACGCCGTGGTGAACGCCGGGCGCGGGTCGCGGCCGGGCTTCTCCAGCTCGGCGAAGATGTCGGTGACGGTCGGCAGACCGAACGTCTCGTCCACGAAGTCCGTGGGTCGCAGCGTGCGCAGCGCGCCGCCGTTGCCGATGAGCGCCTGCACGTCCGTACCCGCCGCCGTCACGATGCGCCGTGCCAGCGGGTACGCCTCGGGGTGCACCGACGACACGTCCAGCGGCTCGTCCCCGCCCGAGACCTTGAGGAAGCCCGCGCACTGCTCGAACGCCTTGGGCCCCAGCCGCGGCACCTTCTTCAGCGCCGCACGCGACGGGTAGGGCCCGTTGGCGTCGCGGTAGGACACGATGTTCTCCGCGAGCGTCGAGGTGATGCCCGAGACACGCGAGAGCAGCGGCACCGACGCGGTGTTGAGGTCGACGCCGACGCCGTTCACGCAGTCCTCGACGACCGCGTCCAGCGACCGCGACAGCTTGGTCTCGGTGATGTCGTGCTGGTACTGACCCACGCCGATCGACTTGGGGTCGATCTTCACGAGCTCGGCGAGCGGGTCCTGCAGGCGGCGTGCGATCGACACGGCGCCCCGGATGGACACGTCGAGGTCGGGCAGCTCCGCCGAGGCGAACGCGGAGGCGGAGTACACCGAGGCGCCCGCCTCGCTCACCATCACCTTGGTCAGGTTCAGCTGCGGGGCCATCTTGATCAGGTCGGCGGCCAGCTTGTCCGTCTCGCGGGACGCCGTCCCGTTGCCGATCGAGACGAGCTCGACCTTGTGCTTCTGGCACAGCGCAGCCAGCGTGGCCAGGGACTCGTCCCACTTGTTGCGAGGTGCATGCGGGTAGATCGTCGCGTGCTCCACGACCTTGCCCGTCTCGTCCACGACGGCGACCTTCACGCCCGTGCGCAGGCCCGGGTCCAGCGCCAGGGTCGGTCGTGTCCCTGCCGGTGCCGCGAGCAGCAGGTCCCGAAGGTTCGACGCAAAGATTCGCACCGCCTCGTCCTCCGCCTCCGAGCGCAGCCGCAGCCGCACGTCGATGCCGAGGTGCACGAGGATCTTCGTGCGCCAGGCCCAGCGGACGGTGTCGGCGAGCCAGCGGTCGGCGGGGCGCCCCTGGTTGGTGATGCCGAACTGGTGCGCGATCGTCGCCTCGTACGACGTGGGCACGCCGGCCTCGATGCCCTCCTCCGGCTCGATGGTCAGGTCCAGCACGTCCTCCTTCTCGCCCCGGAACAGGGCGAGCACGCGGTGCGACGGCAGGCTGGACAGCGCCTCGGCGAAGTCGAAGTAGTCGGAGAACTTGGCGCCCTTGTCCTGGGCGCCGTCACGGACCGTGGACAGCATGCGGCCGCGCTTCCAGAGCCGTTCGCGCAGCGTGCCGATCAGGTCGGCGTCCTCACCCATGCGCTCGACGAGGATCGCACGGGCGCCGGCGAGCGCCGCGTCGGCGTCAGCCACGCCCTTGTCGGCGTCGACGTAGGGGCCGGCGGCCTCCGTCGGGTCGAGCGACGGGTCGTCGAGGAGCGCGAGGGCGAGCGGCTCCAGGCCGGCCTCGCGTGCGATCTGCGCCTTGGTGCGCCGCTTCGGCTTGAAGGGCAGGTAGATGTCCTCCAGGCGGGACTTGGTCTCCGCCGACAAGATCTGGGCACGCAGCTCGTCCGTGAGCTTGCCCTGCTCCTCCACCGACGACAGGATCGCCGTGCGCCGTTCCTCCAGCTCGCGCAGGTACCGCAGCCGCTCCTCGAGCGTGCGCAGCTGCGCGTCGTCGAGCGTGCCCGTGACCTCCTTGCGGTAGCGGGCGATGAACGGCACGGTCGCGCCGCCGTCGAGCAGGTCGACGGCCGCCGTCACCTGCCCTTCCCGAACACCCAGCTCCTCGGCGATCCGCCGGTTGATGCTTGCCACTTGTTCCCTTACGTCACGTCTGGAAGGTCGGGACAGATTGTGCCTGGCACCACTGACACTTGTCGCCTCCTGCGGTGCGTGTCCGGATGCAAGGCCGAGGCTCGTCGCCACACAGACGGGTCAGACCCAGCGTCGGCACCACCGGAGGAGCCACAGTGCAGCGTCGCCACGCCGTCCCTCGCGTCACCCACCGCCGGACGACGGTGCTCACGGCGGTGGTCGCCGCAGCGGCCCTCGCCGTCACCGCCTGCTCCGGCCCCGACCTCGCCGAGGGCCTGGAACGGTCGGACGCGGCGCGCCACGTCGTCACGCTCGCCGACGCCTCCGCGAGCGCCGACGCCGTCGCCGCGACCGAGCACCTGGGCCTGCTCGCGCTGCGCGTGAGCGCCGAGCCGGAGGAGAACGCCCTGGTCTCCCCCGCGTCGCTCGCCCTCGCCCTGGCGCTGCTCGCCGAAGGTGCCCGCGGCGAGACCGCGGACTCCCTGGACGCGGCGCTCGGCGCCTCCGGCGAGGACCGCACCTCCGCCTACAACGCGCTCCAGGGTGCGCTGGCGGCCCACGACGGCGACCCGGACGTGGTGCGGGACGACGACCTGCCCGACGAGCCGGTGCTGCACCTGGCGAACCAGGCGGTGCTGGACGACCAGCTCACGGTCGAGCAGGACTACCTCGACGCGCTCGCGTCCGCGTTCGGTGCCGGTGTCCAGCGCACCGACCTGAGCAGCGGCGAGGGCACACGGGTCCTGGACTCCTGGGTCGACCACCACACGGGTGGCCTGATCGAGGAGTCGGCCATCCAGCCCGACCCCTGGCTGCGCCTGGTGCTGCAGAACGCGGTCCTGCTCGCGGTGCGCTGGGAGACGCCGTTCCAGGAGCACGCCACGAGCGACGAGGACTTCACCGGGCCGGCCGGCACGCGGCCCACCGAGATGCTGCACGGCGCGGAGTCCTGGGCCTACGCGGAGAGCGGCGGGTGGGCCGCCGTCCGGCTGCCCTATGTCGACGCGTTCCACGCGGACGTGCTCCTGCCCCCGGCCGGCACCGACCCGGCGGAGGTCTCGCCCGAGATCCTGACCACCCTCGTCGATGCCCTCGGTACGGCGGAACCGCGGACCGTCGCCCTCGCCATGCCGACCCTGGAGCTGAAGCCGCCCGCCCTGGACCTCGCCCCCGTGCTGGCGGAGGCCGGGCTGGGCGGCCTCTACGACGGCCCCGACCTGTCCGGCGTCACGACCACGGAGCCGCTGCAGGTCAGCCAGGCGTTCCAGCAGGCCTCCCTGAGCCTGGACGAGGAGGGCACCGTCGCGGCCGCCGTGACCGAGATCGGCACCGAGACCAGCGGCATGCCGGCCGAGCCGGAGATCCGGATGACCGTCGACCGTCCCTACCTGCTGCGGATCGCCCACACCGGCACGAGCCTCCCCCTGTTCCTGGCGGCCGTGCGCAGCCCGCAGCACTGACCATTGACCGGAGCAACCCACCGCCAGTAGCGTGCGCAGCAAAACGGGTGAAACCGCATTTATGCGGCCGGATCCCCCGAGCACGAGGAGGTGCTCCGTGGCGTTGTCGTTCCTCGACCGCGAGCACACGGTGGCCAGGCCCGGCTACAGCAGGTGGCTCATCCCGCCGGCGGCGCTCGCCATCCACCTGTGCATCGGCCAGGCGTATGCCACCAGCGTCTACAAGAACGCGCTGGTCACCCACTTCGAGTCGAGCCTGACGGCGATCGGCGTCATCTTCTCCATCGCGATCGTCATGCTCGGCCTCTCGGCGGCGGTGCTGGGCACCTGGGTGGAACGCGTGGGGCCGCGTGCTGCGATGTTCGCGTCCGCGTGCCTCTGGGCCTCCGGGTTCCTGGTCGGGGCGCTCGGCATCGCGACGTCGCAGCTGTGGCTCGTCTACCTCGGCTACGGCGTCATCGGCGGGATCGGGCTCGGTATCGGCTACATCTCTCCCGTGTCGACCCTGATCAAGTGGTTCCCGGACCGGCCGGGCCTGGCCACCGGCATGGCGATCATGGGGTTCGGTGGCGGTGCGCTCGTCGCCTCGCCCCTGTCGCGGCAGCTCATGGCGTTCTACGACAGCGGCTACGACCCCGCCGACCCCACGTCCGTGGCGTCCGGCAGTTCCGTCACCTCGCTCTTCGTGACCCTCGGCACCGTGTACTTCCTCGTGATGATGCTCGGGGTGTTCACGGTGAAGGTCCCGCCGCCCGGCTGGTCACCCGCCGGTTTCGACGCCGGCGCGGTGGCGGCCAAACCGATGGTGTCGACCGCGAACGTCTCGGCGGCCAACGCCATCAGGACCCCGCAGTTCTGGCTCCTGTGGACGGTCCTGTTCTGCAACGTGACCGCGGGCATCGGCATCCTCGAGCAGGCTGCCCCGATGATCCAGGACTTCTTCCGGGACGGCGACACCTCCTCCGTCGCGCCGACCACGGCGGCCGGCTTCGTCGCGTTCCTGTCCCTGTTCAACATGGCGGGCCGCTTCGTGTGGTCGTCGACGTCGGACTACATCGGCCGCAGACCGACCTACATCATGTACCTCGGCGTCGGGATGGTCCTCTACGTGCTGCTGGCCACGGTGGGGCACCTCTCCACGCTGGTCTTCGTGCTCGTCGCGGCAGTGATCCTCTCCTTCTACGGCGGTGGTTTCGCCACGGTCCCCGCCTACCTGCGCGACCTGTTCGGCACGTTCCAGGTCGGCGCCATCCACGGCCGCCTGCTCACCGCATGGTCCGCGGCGGGCATCGCCGGGCCGCTGATCATCAACGGGTTCCTCGACGCGCAGGGGACACCGGGCGAGCTGGTCGCGGCCGACTACCGGCCCGCGCTGTTCACCATGGTCGGCGTGCTCGCGCTGGGCTTCGTCGCCAACATCCTGGTCCGTCCCGTGGCCGAGCGGTTCCACGAGGCGCCGAGCCGCACCGATGCGTTCACCGAAGGAAAGGTGTGACCATGCCGGAGCAGACCACCGAGCAGCCGGCCCCGGAGCCGACGGCGAACCAGGTGCCGCGCCTGATCGTCACGTGGCTGGTCGTCACCGCCCCACTGGCCTACGGCTTGTTCCAGACGGTCAAGGGCGTCGTCCCGCTGTTCGCGGAGTGACCACCTCGGCCCGGTTCGTGATGCGCCGCAGGGTGGAGTTTCGGCCTGCCCCGAAGCATTCACCCGGAGCCGAACGTCGTCGCGGGGGAGCCGCCCGGATCACTAGATTCCGAGTGCCCCGCGAAAGAGCCCGGCACGGGGTCGGGCGAGGTGAGCGCGGGGCAGGACGGAAGATCCGATGTCACTCCAGAAGCGCGCACTCGCCGCACTGTCGGGTGTGCTGATGGTGTTCCTCGTCGCTCTCGGGGGTATCCCGGCGGCACAGGCATCCGACGGCACTCCGGATGGCACCCGCGTCACCAGCGCGTCCGACGACGGACAGGGGCTGCGGGCGGCAGCCGCGGCACGTTCGGCGGGCTCCGACGCGGGGACGCTGGCCAACCCGGGCGTGTCTCCGGCGCCGGAGAACACGTTCTCCAACCGGACCTACAGCCAGGCGATCAACCTGGTGAACACCTGCCCGAGCGGCCGCTTCTGCACGTACCAGCAGCAGGACAACGGCCAGTACCGGGTGTACGACTTCTACCGGTGCACCGACTACCAGCTCTCGAACTGGTTCGACAGCCGCATGGCGAAGAACAACCAGACCGGCGGCGTGACCGTCCGGTTGCTGGGATCGAACGGACAGCAGGTCGACACGGTCACGGCAGGCCAGTACAAGGCCGTGAACTGGAACCCGGTCTGGACCATCCGGCTCTGCGGCTGACCGGCCGACGGACGGCACGCCCCGTGCGCCGATGTCTGGCGCGCGGGGCGTGCCGCGCGCGCGCCCGCCCCTCAGGACGGCGAGCTGCTCAGCAGCCCGTAGCCCAGCGCGGTGAGCTCGTGCGAGGTCCGGTTGCCGCACCGGGTGGAGCGGATCAGACCGGCCCTGCGCAGCACGGTCGCATGCTCCGACGCGGAGGCCAGTGATGCTCCGAGCCGCCGGGCCAGTCCGGACGTCGTCGTCGGGCGCACGAGCGCCTGCAGCGCGGCGGCCCGCGTCCGGCCCAGCAGCCGGGCGAGCGGCGCCTGTGCGTCGGCTGCTGCCGGAGCACCGACGAGGCTCACGCCATGCTCGATCGGGAAGAGGAGCACCGGCTCGAGCTCCGGATCGGCAAAGGTCATGGGCTTGCGCCAGCAGAAGTAGGAGGGGACCAGCCGCAGCCCGCGTCCGGCCAGGTGGACGTCCCGGTCCACGGTCGGGTTGTCGATCAGCAGGACAGGAGCGTCCCAGACGACGGTCGGGTGCAGGGACGACAGCACTCCTTCCACGCCTCTCGCCGCGAGCACGCGAGCGCGGACCATGAGGTCGACGTCCACCGCGGCACGGATCCGGGTCCAGTACGGCTCGATCGCGTGGGAGTGGTACGCGGTCATCGTGGCGCCCAGACCGTCCACCGCCTTCACCAGGCCGTTCCGCAGGTCCGTCGCCCACGCCGACACCGGTTTCTGCGCGCTGAGGCGGTCCAGGTCGGTCCGCAGGCGGTCCCGGTGCGTGAAGAGGACGCCGTCCAGCCCGTCGACGAAGTCGGTCGTCCCGGCGGGCGGTGTCAGGAAGTCCGGCGAGTACCCGCGGGAAGGTGTCAGGTGCAGGTACGGCAGGGCGAGCCGAGGCAGGTCGGCGACCACCTGCGCGCGCCACGCTCCGAACGTCCGGGCACCATGGAGCTCGTTGACCAGGTGGGCGCTGAGCATGGTCTCCCACATCGGGTCGGGTCCGGACGCGATCCGGACCCGGGCCAGGTCGTCGGACGTGAAATGGAACCGGAGCATGTTCTCCCTCACGTGGTGCGCATCGTCGCGTAGCCCTGCAGCAAGCAGGCGGGTGTCCTCTGAGTGAGAAGTGGTCTGGCGGGCGATCTTCGTACATGCGGCTTGGTGGCGCCTCAGAGCACGGAGCCCCGGAGCGGCCGGCGCCGTCGGCCACCAGCAGACCGCGGAGGGACAGGCACGGGCCATCGTTTCGGCCACCGTCGAATCGTCTTCCGGGTGGACCCGGAGCGGCACACACTGGTCCCGTGGCGATCCACATCACGATGACGACCGACGTCCTGGCCCGGTCGCGCTTCGTCGTGTCGCCCGCGCACGAGGTCGTGAGCGCGGTCCGCCTGCGAGGCCGGCACCCGGCCCCGCATGCCCGCGCCTGGTACGAGCTCGCGGCGTGCCGGATGGACCGGGGCCTCCTCGCGGTCCTGGAGGCGCTGGTACCCGACGAGCACGACTACGTGTCCGACTTCCTCGCACCACCGCCGGAGCCCGGAGACACCATCGCGCGCCAGGCCGCCCGGATCGCCGGGACGGACCCGGCGGTGGTGGACTACCACCTCGACATCGGGCTGCGGGGCCGCGCCGTCCGGCCCGGCGTCGCGGCCATGCACGGCGACGCGGCACGCTACGAACGCTGGCGCCGCCCCGTGCCGCCGGTCCTGGCGGAGCTCGTGGCGTGCGGGCCCGAGGTCGTCGCCAGGACGGCGGCCGAGGCGGTGCTGGCATTCTTCGAGGCAGGCGTGGCCTGCGACTGGCCGGACGTTGCCGCGCTGCTCGCCGAGGACATCCGGCGGCGCGGTGAACTGGTCGCCGCACGAGGCGCCGTCGCAGCCCTGACGAGCCTCGGGCCCGGGCTGACGTGGAACGGGGACGGCGTGAGCCTGGCGCGCCGCTTCGAGGGAACCGTGGGCTGGGCGCGCGAGGGGCTGCTCTTCGTCCCCGTCACCGCCCACGACGGGCCGGTGCGGTTCACCGCGGAGGAGCCGTACACGCCGATGCTCGTCTACCGCCCGGACGGGATCGCGCGGCTGTGGGAGCGACAGGTACCGCCGGACCCGGCGCCGGCCCTCGCCGAGCTGGTCGGCAGCACACGTGCGCAGCTGCTCATGGTGCTCGACGAGCCGCTGTCCACCCGCGATCTCAGCCGGCGCTACCACTGGTCGGAGCCGACGGTGTCGTACCACCTGAAAGTCCTGGAGCGGTCCCGGCTGGTCGCGGCCGAGCGCCGCGGGAGGTGGGTGCTGTACCGGCAGACTCCGCTCGGGGAGCAGCTGCTCGGCCCGTGCGAGCCGTGAGGTGCGCAGCTTGTACGCGATCGGCACCGCCCGACGGATCAGCGCAGCCGGTCCGCCCGCGAGTAGACGTTCATCGAGTCGCCGCGCACGAAGCCGAGCAGGGTCAGGCCGCACTCGTCGGCCAGGTCCACGGCGAGCGTGGACGGCGCCGAGATCGCGGACAGCACCGGGATCCCGGCTCGCGCCGCCTTCTGCACCAGCTCGAACGACGCCCGCCCGCTGACCTGGAGCACCGTCCCGGCGGCGGGCAGGGCGCCGTCGCGCAGCGCCGCACCGACCACCTTGTCGACGGCGTTGTGCCGGCCGACGTCCTCCCGGACGTACAGCGGCTCGCCGTCGGCGGTGAACAGCCCCGCCGCATGCAGGCCCCCAGTCCGGTCGAAGGCGCGCTGGCGCTCGCGCAGCAGGTCGGGCAGGGCGGCGATCACGTCCGCACCGACCGTCATCGGATCCGTGGCGACCGGCCAGCGCAGCCCGGCCCGGACCTCGACCACGGTGTCCGACCCGCACACGCCGCACGCGCTCGTCGTCGCGAACGCCCGTGGCCGCGGGGGCTCGACGCCGCGCGCGAGCGCCACCTCGACGGTGTTGTCCTCGTCGGGGCACAGCCGCATCGCCACGACGTCCGCCGGCGCGGCCACCGCACCCTCCGAGACCAGCCAGCCGGCCACGAGGTCGAAGTCGTCGCCCGGGGTGCGCATCGTGAGGGTCAGCGCGCTGCTGCCCGGCGCCGGGCCGGGATCGACCAGCCGGACCATCAGCGGTTCCTCGACGGCGAGCGTGTCCGGACGTGCCGCACGTGCGCCCTCGCGGACGCGGACGACGCGCCGTCGATCGGTGACGACTCCCATGCCGCCAGTCTCGCACCCGCACGGACCGAGATGTCCGGACTCTCCACACCGGGTGAAGTCCGGCGTAGGGTCGAGCCGTGAGCGACGTGAGCGACGAGGCCCGCACCGAAGCCCCCGAGAAGACCCTGCGCATCAGCCCGCCGAAGAGCACAGCCGCCGGTGTGCCAGGGGTGGTGCACGGCCTGGCCCACGTCCTCGACGAGGCAGGCGTCGCGCGCGGTCTGCGCACCCTTCCCCTGCTCAACCAGCACCGCGGCTTCGACTGCCCCGGCTGCGCGTGGCCGGAGCCGGGCAAGCCGCACCTCGCGGAGTTCTGCGAGAACGGCGCCAAGGCGGTCGCGGAGGAGTCCACGCGCCGGCGTGCCGACGCCGCGTTCTTCGCGGAGCACCCGATCTCCGAGCTGGCGACCTGGACCGATCACCGGCTGGGGAAGTCCGGGCGGCTCACCGAGCCGATGCTGCGGGACGAGGGCGCCGACCACTACCGGCCCGTGTCCTGGGACGAGGCCCTCGACCTGGTCGCGACCGAGCTGCGCGGGATGGACTCACCGGACCAGGCGGCGTTCTACACCTCGGGCCGCACCAGCAACGAGGCGGCGTTCCTCTACCAGCTGCTGGCACGCAAGCTCGGCACGAACAACCTGCCGGACTGCTCGAACATGTGCCACGAGTCGTCGGGGACCGCCCTGACGGAGACGCTGGGCATCGGCAAGGGCAGCGTGTCCCTCGAGGACATCACCGACCACGCCGACCTGATCGTCGTCGTCGGACAGAATCCCGGGACCAACCACCCGCGCATGCTCACCGCGCTCGAGGAGGCCAAGGACCGCGGTGCGCGGATCGTGGCCATCAACCCCCTGCCCGAGGCCGGGCTGCAGACGTTCAAGAACCCGCAGCGGGTGCGCGGCGTGGTCGGGCAGGGCACGAAGCTCGCCGACCGGTTCCTCCAGGTCCGCCTCGCCGGCGACCTCGCCCTCTTCCAGGCCGTCAACCGCCTGCTCCTGGAGGCGGACGACGACGCCCGCACGGCCGGGCACCCGGGCGTGCTGGACCACGGGTTCATCGCCGAGCACACCTCGGGCTTCCCCGAGGCCGCTGCCGCGTGGCGCAGCCTCGACTGGGCCGACGTGGACGCGGCGACCGGCCTGGACCGGTCCGAGATCGAGGACTTCGTCGGCGACGTCCTGGCCGCCCAGAAGATCATCGTCTGCTGGGCGATGGGCCTGACCCAGCACAAGCAGGCGGTGGCGACGATCCGCGAGGTGGTGAGCTTCCTGCTGCTGCGCGGGAACGTCGGCCGGCCGGGTGCCGGCGCCTGCCCGGTGCGCGGGCACAGCAACGTGCAGGGCGACCGCACCATGGGCATCTGGGAGCGGCCCACCGAGGCGTTCCTCGACGCCCTGGCCACGGAGTTCGACTTCGAGCCGCCGCGCGCCCCCGGGCACGACGTCGTGGACACGGTGCGTGCGCTGCGCGACGGGGAGCTGCGGGTCTTCATGGCGGTGGGCGGCAACTTCGCCGCAGCCACGCCCGACAGCGCCGTGACCGAGGCGGCCCTGCGCGAGGTGCCGCTCACGGTGCACGTCTCGACCAAGCTGAACCGGTCGCACGTCCTGCCGGGCAAGCGGTCCCTGGTCCTGCCGTGCCTCGGGCGCACCGAGCGGGACCTCACGGGTGGACGCGAGCAGGTGGTGACCGTCGAGGACTCGATGAGCGTGGTGCACACGTCCCGGGGGCGGCTGGCCCCGGCCTCGGACTCCCTGCGCAGCGAGACCGCCATCCTCTGCGACCTCGCCCGCCGCACGCTCGGGTCCGGTGACGCGACCCCGTGGGAGGAGTTCGCCGACGACTACTCACGCGTTCGCGACTCGATCTCGCGCGTGGTCCCGGGCTTCGAGGACTTCGAGCGGCGTGTGGCCGAGCCCGGCGGGTTCGTGCTGCCCCACCCGCCGCGCGACGCCCGCCTCTTCCCGACGACCACCGGCAAGGCGAACTTCACGGTGAACGAGCTGGAGGTGGTCCAGGTCCCGGAGGGCCGGCTGCTGCTCCAGACCGTCCGCTCCCACGACCAGTTCAACACCACCGTCTACGGCCTGGACGACCGGTACCGCGGCGTGAAGGGCGGGCGGCGGGTCGTCTTCGTGCGCCCCGAGGACCTCACGGCCCTCGGGTTCGCCGACGGCGACACGGTCGACCTGGTCAGCGAGTGGCCGGTGGCGGACGGCACGGTCGAGGAGCGCCGCGCCCCAGGGTTCCGTGCCATCGCGTTCCCGACGGCGCACGGCTGTGCGGCGGCCTACTTCCCGGAGACCAACGTGCTGGTGCCGCTGGACCACACGGCCGAGGGCAGCAACACCCCGGCATCGAAGTCGGTGGTCATCCGCCTCGAGGCGCCGGAGTAGGACCGGGGCGCCGTGGCGTGCGGTCAGCGGCGCACGTACTCGAGGTCCGCGATGTCGCGTCCTGCCTGGTGAGCCTTGCGCTCGAACCCCGTGAGCACACGCCGCTCGAACCGCGGGGCCAAGGCGCCCGCGCCGTGCGCGTTGATGAGCTCGGCGTCCGCCTCGAGCACCTCGACCATCTGCTCGGCGTACTCCGCCCAGTCCGTCGCGAGCCGCAGGGTGCCGCCCGGGCGCAGCACGCGGGCCGCGAGCGCCGTGAACTCCGCGGTCACGAGACGACGCTTGTGATGGCGCGCCTTGTGCCAGGGGTCGGGGAAGAAGACCCAGAGCTCGTCGACGGCGCCGGCCGGGATCGTGGTCTCCAGCAGCTCGGCCGCGTTGGCCTGCACGAGTCGCAGGTTCGGCAGCCCGTCCTGACCGAGGGCCGCGCCGGCCCGCTCGGCACGCGCGATGGTGTGCGCCAGCCCGGGCTGGTAGACCTCGACGGCGAGGTAGTCGCGTGCGGGGTCGGTGACAGCCGCCTCGACGACGGCGTCGCCCAGGCCTGAGCCGATCTCCACGACGAGCGGTGCCCTGCGGCCGAACACCGCCTCGGCGTCCAGCACGAACTGAGGGTCGACGGAGGTCCGGGCGATCGCCCGGGGCACGTCGATCAGGTAGGTGCCGTGCCGCTCGGCCCACATCCGCTTCTGCTTGTCCGTGAGCCTGCCGGACCGGCGCACGAACGACACCGGCTTCGTCCGGAACCCCGCGAGCTCGGGCCGGTCCGCGGCGTCGGGCTGGTGCGGGGCGTCAGGCTGGGGAGGAACGGGCTGGCTCACGGGCACAGCGTACGAGGTGGTGGCCGAGCGTTGCGTATCCGCAAGGATTGCCGCCTCCCCGCGCGGGCGGGCTCCGGCCTGCGGAAGGCTGGGAGCGGATCACCTGAAGCACTCCCCGGACGACCTCTGATCGGAAGCACCATGACCGACCGCGGCCCGTGCTCCCAGGTCGAGCTCGACGGACGGCGCGTCGTGATCGACCTGTCCGACGCCGACCTCGCACAGCTCGCCCGGATCACGACGAGGCGCCGCGCCTGCGCCCCCGATCTCGTCCTGGACTGGATCCGTCGTGGGCTGTACGGCGAGGGCGCCTGGGCCGAGCTGAGCGGCAGGTCTGACCGGATGGCGCGGGACGTCGAGGTCGCACGACAGACCGACGAGCTGTTCGGGGGCCTGCTCGGCGACTGCGGCGACAGCGACTGACCCGCCGGTGCCTCAGAGCCGACCGACCTCCACCTCGAGCATCCCCACGGCCTCGGCCGGCTCCAGGTCGCCGACCAGGACCCGCAGGGTCAGGCCGTCGGCCAGGGCGAGCAGGTGCCTGGCCTGCTCCAGTGCGCTTCGGCCGTCGCCGTCACCGACCGCACCGCGGTCGGCACGGATCAGCCGCACGCACTCCTCCTCCGCCCCCCGTCGCGCCTCGGCCAGCACCTGGCGGACGGCGGAGTCGTTGATCGACTTCGCCACGTAGGCGTACCAGACGCTGACGCCCATGCGTCCGGCGTCGTCCCGCGGGATCTGCTGGCTCACGACGTGCAGCAGGCGTTCGCGTGGCGCCGCGTCGGCGGTCTCCTGGTAGCCGCCGTACGCACTCTGGACGAGCGAGGTGCACCCGGCCAGGACGAGGGCCTCCTTCGTGCCGAAGTAGTGCTGGATCCGTCCCATCGAGACGCCCGCCTCGGCCGCGACGTGCCGCAGGCTGACGCCCTCGATCCCGTGCTGGGCGATCACCAGCCAGAGCGCGTAGACGATCTCCCAGCGGCGTTCCTCGTGGTCCACGACTCTCGGCATGCGCCCACGATAACAATACGTTCGCATCGCAACCTGATACGATGCGAACGTATTGCAAAACAGTCGACATCCTGGGAGGGCCCTCCGATGCGCACGAACCACTCCGGACCGAAGCGCCGCCGGTGGCCGATCGTCCTGCTGGCCGTCGTCGCGGTGGTCTCGACGAGCGGCCTGGTCCTGCTCCTCGCGACCGGCGGACCAGCCGTCGGACACTTCCGCTCGCCGGACGCGCGCGACGACTACGCCGACGCGTACGCCGAGGCGCTCGACCGCCTGCCGGAGCCCACCGAGACCCACGACGTCGAGACGACCTTCGGCACGGTGCGCGCCTACGCCTGGGTAGCCGAGGAGCAGCCAGCCGCCACGCCCGTCGTCCTGCTGCCCGGGCGTTCGGCGGCCACGCCCATGTGGGGCGACAACCTGCCGCACTACATCGAGCACCGGACCGTCTACGCCTTCGACACCCTCGGAGACACCGGCCTGTCCGAGCAGACGATCCCGATGCGCGACGTCGGGGACGCCGCCCGCTGGGTGGACGAGGCCATGGCCGGCCTGGACATCGAACGCGCGCACCTGGTGGGGCACTCGCAGGGCGGTGGGCTGGCCGCCGCCGTGGCGGTGCGCCACCCGGACCGCCTGGCCAGCCTCACCCTGCTCGAGCCGGTCCTGACCCTCGGATCACTGCCGCTCTCGACGGTGCTTGCGAGCATCCCGCTCTCGATGCCGTTCCTCCCCGAGTCGTGGCGCGAGGCGGCACTGAACGAGATCGGCGGTGTCGAGGACGAGGAGGTCGACCCGGACGACCCGCTGGCCCGGATGATCGATGTCGGCGCGGAGAGCTACAACTCGTCAGGGCTGCCCAACCCCGTCCAGCTCACCGACACGGAGCTGAAGGGCCTACCGATGCCGGCCTACGTGGCGATCGCGAGCGACTCCTCCCTGGCCGGCGGCGAGGCGGCGGCGGACAAGGCGAAGCTGATCCCGGATGCCCGGGTCAAGATCTGGCCCGACACCACCCACTCCCTCCCCATGCAGGTGGCCCCGGCGCTCGACGCCGAGCTGGAGGCGTTCTGGGCGGCACACCCGTAGGAGCAGCGCCCGCCGTCAGCGCTCAGGGACGAACGCGCGCCGCACCGTCTCGGCGAGCGCCGTGCGCCGCCGCGCGTGGTCGTCGTCCGGGTCGGCGGGCGACGCCGCGTGGTAGAGGCTGGCCGGGGACCAGGTGAGCGCGAGCATGCTGACCATGGCGAGCACGTCGGCCGGTGCCACGTCAGGATGGACGCGCCCCTCCCGCTGGGCGTCCGCGATGGCCTCCACCTTGTCGGCGTACGAGCCCTGCCGGTCGGTGACCAGGTCGCCCGTGGGCACGCGCTCGAGCCGCGCCCAGGTCGCCAGCCGGACCAGCTCCGGCCGCCCCAGGCACGCGTCGTAGAGGCCCACGGCGTACCCGGGCAGGTCTGCCGCGGTCATCGGCACCGCGTCGACGAGCCGGTCCGCGTGCTCGCGGAACACGGCGTCGAACAGGCCGTCCTTGTCGCCGAAGTACCCGTAGAGCTGGGCCTTGTTCGCCTGCGCGGTCGCCGAGATCCGGTCGACCCGGGCACCCGCTATGCCGTACGCGGCGAACTCCGCCGTGGCGGCGTCGAGCAGGCGGCGGCGCGTCGCTTGTCCATCCCTCACGATCGAGACAGTAACAGACTGGTTTGTTTGACCCATCCGGCTCGGCGGGTTACGGTCCTCACGAAGCAACTAACCAGTTTGTTTCTAGTTGAAGGGTGAGCACCATGACAGTTCACGCGTACGCGGCCGTCGTCGCGGGCGGACCACTGGAGCCCTACGAGTACGAGCCT
Source organism: Promicromonospora iranensis (assembly GCF_028994805.1). Taxonomy (GTDB): domain Bacteria; phylum Actinomycetota; class Actinomycetes; order Actinomycetales; family Cellulomonadaceae; genus Promicromonospora; species Promicromonospora iranensis. The sequence goes on from NZ_JAJQQP010000010.1 coordinate 250,498, forward strand.
GGCCCGCTCGGGCCGAACGAGGTGGACGTCCGGGTGACCCATTCGGGCATCTGCCACACCGACGTCGGCATGATCGACGACGACTGGGGCATCTCCCGGTTCCCCGTCGTGGCCGGGCACGAGACCGTCGGCGTCGTCGAGGCCGTCGGGGACGCCGTCGACCAGGGGCAGGTCGCCGTCGGGCAGCGCGTCGGCGTCGGCGCGGTCGCCGGAGCATGCTTCAGCTGCGAGTGGTGCCTCGGTGGCCGCCAGCACCTGTGCCCGCACAAGGACAACCTGGTGCAGCGCGGCGACCGTGGTGGGTTCGCCCACCACGTACGCGCCAGCGACTGGCGCTACGTGCTGCCTGTCCCCGACGAGATCCCCTCCGCACAGGCGGCCCCGCTGCTCTGCGCGGGCACCACGGTGTTCCCACCGCTGCTGGAGCACGGCGTGCGCCCGGTCGACCGGGTGGCCGTGGTCGGCATCGGCGGCCTGGGCCACCTTGCCATCCAGTTCCTCGCGAAGTGGGGCTGCGAGGTCACGGCCATCTCGACCACTCCGGACAAGGAGGCGGACGCCCGTCGGTTCGGCGCCACGGGGTTCATCGCGACCAGGGAGCCTGGCGCTCTGCGGGCGGCCGCGGGCTCGTTCGACTTCATCCTCTCCACGGTCTCGGCGGACCTGCCCTGGGACGAGTACCTCGACGCGCTGCGTCCCCAGGGCACGCTGTGCGTCGTCGGCGTACCCTCCAGCCCGATCGCGGTCGGGCCGCTGAACCTGCTACCGGCCGAGAAGACGGTGGTCGGTGGCGTGACCGGCACCCCGCTGCGGACCCGGCAGATGCTCGAGTTCGCCGCGCGGCACGGGATCCGGACCGAGGTGGAGACCTACCCGGTGGCCCAGATCGAGCAGGCGGTGGACCGGGTGCGCCACGGCAGGGCTCGCTACCGCGCCGTCCTGGAGCTGTAGGCCCCGGCCACCGTCAGAACCCGCCGACGAGCCGCTCCACCACCCAGAAGAGCGCCACCACGACGATCCCCGCGGTCGCCGTCCCGAGCACCCAGCGGGCGGCCCGCGGGGCTCGCACGCGCAGCAGCACCAGCAGCGGGAACACGAGGGCGATGATGCCGAGCTGCACCGCCTCGATGCCCACGTTGAACGACAGCAGGGACCACAGCAGCGTCCAGGACCAGGCCGCGTCGATGCCGAGCGCGCCGGCGAACCCGACACCGTGCACCAGCCCGAAGACGAACACGACGGGCAGCCGCCACCGGTCCCAGGTGGTCAGCTGCTCCCGCGAGCCGGCCACCGGCCGCCACCGCAGCGCGTCCCGGACGGTGCCCGGGGACTCGCCTCGCCCGCGCCAGATCAGGTACAGGTCCACAGCAGCGACCACCGCTATCGACGCCGCGATCACCGGCTCCACCACGATCGCCGGCGCCGAGACCACGCCCAGGGCCGCGAGCAGGAACGTCACCGAGTGCGCGACGGTGAACGCGGTGGCGGTCCAGACGACGTCGCGCAGGCGGCGCGCGCCGATCAGCAGCGCGAGCAGGAACAGCACATGGTCCAGCCCGAACAGCAGGTGCTCACCGCCCAGCACGAAGAACTCGCCGATCTGCTTGAGCAGGCGGTGCTCCCCCGTGGTGAGGGTGGGCGACGCCGCGGTCAGCACCGCGGAGCCGTCCTCCTCGTCGAGGGTGTACCGGACGATCGTCTCGGTGGAGTGCACGAACGACTCGGCATCCGGGAACAGGGCGCTCGAGACCTCGTGCACGCCCTCCGGCTCGCCGTCGCACCCGAACGTGTACGTCAGGGAGGCGTACGGCCGGCCCCCGCGCTCCACGACGTCGGCGCCGGACAGCGCCGGGGCGCACGGCTCGCCCTCGTAGGTGACCGCGAAGCGGTCGGTGACGTACCCGTCGACGGCCTGCTCGTGCTCGTCGAGCTGCGCGAGCTGGTCGGCCCGGCCGGTCGCCTCGTAGGCCTCGGCCCGCAGCCACGCCGACTTCATCAGCAGGTCGTACTCGAGGTCGAGCACCGCGGTGACGTCCGCCGTCGGCCCGCCCGCCGACGCCGCCGGGGTCACCGTGGCGTAGACGTCGCTGTTGGCGTCGTGGGCCCACGCGGCCTGCCCGACGGCGGGGCTGCTCACCACTGCGAGCAGCCCCGCCCACGCGACGCGGCGCCAGAACCTCAACGCCGTGCCGTGGTGAAGTACGCCGGCGGAGCCGTCGTGGTGCCGCCCCCGGAGGTGCGGGCCGTGACGAACCAGGCGTAGGTGCGGTCGGGCTTGAGACCGGTCCACCGAACCGAGGCGACGTCACCGGACGCGACGGTGTCCTCGCCGATCTGGTGCACCGGGTCGTACAGCACCACGGACTCGGTGGTGAACGACGTGGTGCGGGAGGTCAGGTCGACCGGCAGCACCATGTTGTCCTCGAGCCCGTTGTACCGCTGGTCCTCGTCGTACTCGGTGGCGCCGAACTCACCCAGCAGCGGCGAGTAGGTGTCGATGGAGACCTCGCCGCGGTCGACGTCGAACTGCAGCATCCGGAAGAACGACGCGCCCAGCCGGAGCCGGTCGGTCGGCCGGTAACCGCCGATCTCGGTGAGCCCCAGCTGGCCCGCCGACACCGTGTAGAACTGGTAGTCCGCGAGCAGCTCGATCACGCCGCCACCGATGTCGCCGACCACGGGCGGGCGCACGTTGGTGCCCACCCCGTGGCGGTGCCCGGCCAGCACCATGAAGACGTTCGGGTTGTCCTTGACGAGCAGGTTGTACAGCAGGGGCCCGTCGGACCCGCCGAAGTTGGCGCCGCGCCCGTCGGGCGACGTGGACGGCTCCAGGTAGTCGTGCGTGAGCAGGATGCCGTTGCGGTCGGAGTAGCGGTCGAAGATCTCCGCCGCCCACTCGGCCTCGTCCCGGGTCACGCCGTAGGACAGGCCCACCACCACGAAGTCGAGGCCGCCGGCCGAGAACAGGTCGTAGTGGTTCTCGTTCGAGCCGGGCGTCATGGACCCGCCGTAGGTGGCGTTCTCCCAGCCCTCGGCGAGCTCCTCGTAGCGGTCCGGCCCGAAGTGCTCGTCGAACAGCTCCGGGTTGGTGCCCGACTGGTTGTCGTGATTGCCCGCGACGACCCCGTTGGGGATGCCCGCCGCGTCGATCCGGCCCTGGGCCTCCGAGGCGAACTCGAACTCGCCGGCCACCTGCTCCTCGAGCTCCGGCGGGATCGCCCGGATGTTGTTCTCGGTGATGTCGCCGGTGTGCGCCACGTACGCGATCTTGCGCTCCGCGGCGTTGTCGACGATCCAGTCCATGACGCTCGTGTAGGCACTGCCCCACACGGCCCGCTCCTGGGCCGTCTCCTGCTCGACGGCGCCCTCCGACAGGTACTGCGTGTCCGTGTAGTGGACCATCGAGAAGTCGTAGTCGTCGGGGTCGGCGAAGGTGTCCGGGTCCCCGGCGTCGATGTCGTCGGCGAAGGGGTCCTCACCGGTGACCATCGCGTGGACCTTGCCACGGTCCACGTAGTCGCGGGTCACGGCACCCTCCAGCACCGTGGGCCCGTCGACGGCGCCCCGCGCGGAGGCGACGACGTCCCAGGCGTCGGTGTCCGGGTTCCAGGCCCGCAGGCTGACGAGGCGGGCCGGGTCGGCGGCGCCCTCCCAGCGCAGCACCGGCGCCTCGACCTTGCCGCGGACCGGCACGTCGAACCGCTGGTAAGTGACGTCGGCCGACGCCGGCGAGTCCGCGGACCTGCCGTCGCCCGGCTTCAGCCCCTTGGTGCTCAGCCTCTGCTGGCCCGGGACCTGCAGAGCGGTCGGCACACCGTCGCTCTCACCCTGCCAGGCGCTGGTCGGGGTGAGGATCTCGGCGCGGGAGAAGCTCGCGGTGACCTTACCGCCGTCGGGCTCCGCGACCTTCGCGCTCAGCGTCGCGGTGCGGCCGACGCCGGGCGCGCCCGGCTCGGGTGCGACGTCGGCCGGCACGTCGGGGATCCCGGCGCTGACGAACGGGACCTCGTGGGTGACCTCGTTGCCGAGGCCGTCCGTCGCCGAGACCTCGAGCGTGTGGCGGCCGGCGGAGAGACCCGGGCCGACCAGGTCGCCCGGGGTGACCTCCTTGCCGTCCAGCGTGACGTCCGGGCCCTGCACCACGCCGGAGGTGTCGTCCACGGAGACCGCGAGCGGCACGCTGCTCGTGAGCCGGTCGCCCTCGGCGGGCGTCACGGCGACGAGCTCCGGGCCGGTGTTGTCCGTGAACAGGGCGCGGGTGGCGGTCTCCCCGGTGGTCGACGTCGCCGCGAGCTCGTGCTCGCCGTCGGCCAGCGCGGTGGTGTCGACCTGCGCGATCAGGCCGCGGGCCGGAGCGTCGACGTGGAAGACCCAGTCGACCTCGACCTCGGGGTTCACGCTGCTGCCGCAGCTGCCGTCACCGATGTTGTGGCTCGCGCGCATGCTCACGTGCGATGCCGTGCCCTCCGCCGGGATCAGCTCCGGGTCGGCCAGCACGTAGTCGTCCCGGTTGTCACCGCACGAGCTCCCGTACAGGGTGCCGGCGACCACGTCGACCCGGTTCCAGCCGGCCAGGAGCCACTCGTTCGGGACGGTGATCTCGACACGCTCGGACACGTAGTCCCGCTCGTCCATGGTGAGCTGGTGCCCGTTGACCTCCAGGTACGAGCCGTACCGTGCCTCCATCGAGTTGGAGCCCACGTCGAAGGCGAGCACCGCGTCGCCCGCGCCCAGCGACGGGTGCTGGGTGACCGCGGGGGCGTCGATCGTGTACGTGAGCGCGACCTCGCGCAGCAGGCTGTCGTCGGTTCCGCAGCTCCCGTCGCCCAGCGCGTAGGAGTCGGCGACGTCGTGTCCCGTGACCGTGGCACCGTCGAGCACCAGGTCGAGACCGGAGACCGCGAAGTCGTCGCGGTTGGCACCGCACGAGGACGCGTAGTCGCCGGCCACCAGCGTGATCGTGTTGTCCCCCGGGACGAGCAGGCTCGCCGGGATCGTGACGTCCACCCGCTCGCTCGCCCAGTCGCCGCCGAGCTCGACGCGCGAGCCGTTGACCAGCAGGAAGTTGTGGTACGCGTCGTCGATGGAGTTGGCACCGACGTCGAACGAGAAGGTGGCGGCGCCGTTGCCGAGAGTCGGCAGCGACTCGGGCTCACCGCCGTCGAGCAGCAGCTCGGCGACGCCGCCGTCAGCACCCGCAGGACGGGCGGCGGTGACGGCCACCGTGCCGTGGGCGAGCGTGCCGTCGACCGGGGTGAGGCGCGGGGCGCCGGTCGGGGCGTTGTTGACGCGGACCTCGTGGGCCGTCGTGTCGCCGTCCGCGGTCCGCGCCTCGATGGTGTGCTTGCCGTTCGACAGCGTCGTGGTGTCGAGGTCGGCGCGCAACCCGGTGGTGCTCTGCGGGTCGCCCTGGAGGAAGAACGAGAGCTCGGCACGGCGGAGCAGGCTGGTGTTGGTACCGCAGCTGCCGTCGCCGAACGCGTAGGTGTACTCGTTCTCCTCGCCGTCGGCAGTCTCGCCGAGCGGCTCGAGCGTGAAGTCGGAGAGCACGAAGTCGTCGTGGTTCGCGCCGCAGCTGGTGTTGAACGTCCCGGCGACCACCTCGACGGTGTTCTCGCCCGTCACGAGGTACTCGTTGGGGATCTCCAGCTCGACGCGCTCGCTCGCGGCGTCGGGCAGGTAGATCGGCTCCGAGCCGTTGACCGACACGTAGTTCTTGTACCGCGCCTCGGTCGAGTTGCTCCCGACCGTGTAGCCGAGGACCGACGTGCCGAGCGTCGTGGTGGCGCCGGGCACGGCGGCGCCGTCGACGGTGAGTCGCTCGATGTCGTCGCCGGGGGCGACGGGCTCCGCCGCGACGGGCACCGTTCCCTCGAGGAACGCGCCGTCAGCCGGGGCGAGGACGGGGCCGCCTGCCGCCGGCGTCTCCGGCTCGTGCGGCGCACTCGCGGCCCTGCCTGCCGCGGTGCTGCCGGTGTCCACGGGAGCGGCGGACGACGACGTCGCGACCCATCCCGTCATCGCGAGCGTGGCCGCCGTGACCGCCGCGACGAGACCGGCCTGCTGCCGACCCCGCTGTTTCCTGGTGACTGGCCGCATGGCCGTCCTCCCTGTGCTCCGTGAAAGGTGGGCGGCCCTGAGCACGCCCGGGGGTCAACCTGGACCGGGCGGGTGAACGGAACGGGAGCGACAGGCAACAATCGGACAAACTGTCCCCTCGTCCGGGCATCATCCCAGGTCAGCGGCAGCTACGCGGGCGGGTGAACTTGGGGTGCGGGTGAGCGGGACACCACGGGGAACGGCGAAGGCCCCCACCGTCGTGGGGGCCTTCGCCGTGTTGTGGTGCGCCATCAGGGACTCGAACCCCGAACCCGCTGATTAAGAGTCAGCTGCTCTGCCTATTGAGCTAATGGCGCCTGCGACGGAAAGATTACCAGGGCCTGAGCCCTCTGGCGCACCGGTTTCTCCGTCTCACGACGGTCCCGCGGCCGCCCTCTGGAGGGGGCCGCCGGGCCGCCGTGCTGGTGCGCCATCTAGGACTTGAACCTAGAACCCGCTGATTAAGAGTCAGCTGCTCTGCCAATTGAGCTAATGGCGCGCAACGGGGAGAAACACTACCAGGACCAGCACCGTCATCGGTAACCGAACGAACGGCCCGGACCTGTGAACTGCGCGACAGCCAGTGTTCTACAGGTACAGCCCCGTGGAGCCGGCCGCCTCGTCGCGCTCGGCCACGCCGTGCACGTCCCGCTCGCGCAGCAGCACGTAGTCCTTGCCCGCCAGGTCCACCTCGGCGCGCTCCTCGGGGTCGTACAGGACGCGGTCGCCGATGGCGACCTGCCGTACGTGCTCGCCCTTGGCCACCACGGTCGCCCACGCGAGCCGCTTGGGCCCGACGGCGGTCGCCGGGATCACGAGGCCGGCCGTCGACTGCCGCTCCGCCGAGTCCGTCTCGGGCTCCACCAGGAGCCGGTCGTGCAGCATGCGGATCGGGAGGGTGCCGGGCGTCGTAGCAGCGTTCATCACAGCGTTCGTCACAGCGGGGGTGCTCACAGGACAACGCTACGCGACCACCGGACGAGGCCGTCCACAGGTCCCGCCGCACGGACCGCCGTCGGCCCGTCGGGCGGCTACGGTTACGGGCATGACCACACGTCTCGCACCCGGGGACAAGGCTCCCGACTTCACGCTCCCGACCGCCGACGGCGCGACCGTCCGCCTCGCCGACCTGGCCCAGAACACGACCAAGGGCGTCATCGTGTATTTCTACCCGGCCGCCGCGACGCCGGGCTGCACCAAGGAGGCGTGCGACTTCCGCGACTCCCTGGCGTCCCTGCAGGGCGCCGGCTACGCCGTCGTCGGCATCTCCCCCGACAAGGTGTCGAAGCTGACCAAGTTCGCCGACGCCGAGACGCTGACGTTCCCGCTCGCGTCCGACGAGGACCACGCGACGCTGGAGGCCTACGGCGCCTGGGGCGAGAAGCAGAACTACGGCAAGACGTACGTCGGTGTGATTCGCTCCACCGTCGTGGTGAACCCGGACCTGACGGTGGCCGAGTCCTTCTACAACGTCCGGGCGACCGGTCACGTGGCCCGGGTGCGCAAGGTGCTGGCTCTCGACTGATGGGCTCACCCGCCGACCTGCTCGACATCGACTCGGAGCTGAGCGACGCCGAGCTGGCCACGCGCGAGAAGGTCCGTGAGTTCGTGGACCGGCGCATCCGCCCGAACATCGCCCGCTGGTTCGCCGACGCGCACTTCCCGCGCGAGCTCGTTCCCGAGTTCGGCGAGCTCGGCCTGCTCGGCATGCACCTGGACGGGTACGGCTGCGCCGGCCGGTCCGCCGTCGAGTACGGGCTGGCGGTGCAGGAGCTGGAGGCCGGCGACTCGGGCATCCGCACCTTCGTCTCGGTGCAGGGTTCGCTGGCGATGTCGGCGATCCACAAGCACGGCTCCGAGGAGCAGAAGCAGCGGTGGCTCCCCCGCATGGCGACCGGAGAGGCGGTCGGCTGCTTCGGGCTCACCGAGCCCGGCGCGGGCTCCGACCCGGCGAGCATGACCACGCGCGCCCGGTTCGAGCCAGGCAGCGAGAGCGGCGACTCCGGCGGCGAGTGGGTGCTGGACGGTGCCAAGCGGTGGATCGGCATGGCCTCGTTCGCGGACATCGCGATCATCTGGGCCAAGGTCGCCGAGCCGCAGGAGGGTGGCGGCGAGCGGGACCGGGTGCGCGGGTTCATCGTGCCGACGTCGGCCCTGGGGTTCACCGCGGTGCCGATCGAGCCGAAGCTGTCGATGCGCGCGTCCGTGCAGTGCGACATCACGCTGGACGGCGTGCGCGTGCCCGCCGACGCCCTACTGCCCGAGCACCCCGGACTCGCGGGGCCGTTCGCCTGCCTGGACGAGGCGCGCTACGGCATCGTGTGGGGCACGGTCGGCGCCGCGCGGGACGCGTTCGAGGCGGCCCTGTCCTATGCCAAGGAGCGCGAGCAGTTCGGCACGCCGATCGCGGGCTTCCAGCTCACGCAGGCCAAGCTCGTCGACATGGCGCTGGAGATCACCAAGGCTCAGCTCATGGCGCTGCGCCTCGGCCGGCTCAAGGACGCCGGGCGGCTGGAGGGGCACATGATCTCGGCGGGCAAGCTGAACAACGCCCGCATCGCCATCACGATCTGCCGGGAAGCGCGCACGGTGCTGGGTGGCAACGGCATCACGCTGGACCACTCGCCGATGCGGCACGCCAGCAACCTGGAGTCGGTCCGCACCTACGAGGGCACCGACGAGGTCCACACGCTGGTGCTCGGGCGGCACATCACGGGGCTCGCCGCATTCCGCTGACCTGCCCCTGGACCCGTAGACTGTGCGCCGCGCGCGAGTGGCGTAATTGGCAGCCGCGCCAGGTTTAGGTCCTGGTGTCTTCGGACGTGGGGGTTCGAGTCCCCCCTCGCGCACAGTGGTCCGGCAGACGGCGACGGCCGCCTCCCGTGGGGAGACGGCCGTCGCTGCTGCTCAGCCCTCTCGGGCCGGCCGGATCAGTTCTGCTGGGCTGCGAGGTCCTTCTTCACGGCCTCCATGTCGAGCCCGCGGACCGCCTCGACGACCTCGGCGAGACCCTTGGCCGGCAGCGCGCCCGCCTGGCGGAACACGAGCACGCCGTCGCGGAACGCCATCAGCGTGGGGATGGACGTCACCTGCGCGGCGGACGAGATGCCGGGGTTCGCGTCCGTGTCGATCTTGGCGTGCACGATGTCGGTGTTCTTGTCCGAGGACGCCTCGAAGACCGGTCCGAACATCTTGCACGGCGGGCACCAGGTGGCCCAGAAGTCCACGAGGACTATCTCGTTGTCGCTGACGGTCTTCTCGAACGTGGCGTCAGTGATGTCGACGGTGGCCATGTCTCGTTTCCTCTCGTTGGACGTCTCCTTCGTGCAGCGCAGTTCTGCTCTCCGCTATTCCAGGAACAGCGCCTCGGTGAGCGGTACGACACCCCTGCGCCGGTCCGACGGCGCGGGGTAAGGCAGCGTGCGGCCCGAACTGGTAGAACGGACCCCGTGACGGACACTGCCGACTACCCACCCGACGACGAGTTCTACCGCGACCCCTCCCAGGTATCGGGGTGGCTGACCGACGAGGACCTCGCGGTCGTGCGGGCGCAGCTCCCCCTCGTGTACGTCGACGCCGTACCGGTCCGGGTCGACGACTCGGGTGACGTGGTCGCCGTCGGGCTGCTGCTGCGCGTGAACACGCAGGGCACGATGACGCGGGCCGTGGTCTCGGGGCGCGTCATGTACCACGAGCGCCTCCGGGACGCGCTGCTGCGGCACATCGAGAAGGACCTCGGCCCGGTGGCGCTGCCGCAGGTGCCGCCGTCGCCGCAGCCGTTCACCGTCGCCGAGTACTTCCCGACACCAGGCATCACGCCGTTCCACGACCCGCGTCAGCACGCGGTGTCGCTCGCGTACGTCGTGCCCGTCACCGGTGACTGCCGCCCGCAGCAGAACGCCCTGGACCTCGCCTGGCTGACGCCGGAGGAGGCGTGCGCCGACGACGTCCAGGCCGAGATGATGAACGGTCAAGGCATGCTGCTCAAGCAGGCGATGGCTCACGTGGGGCGGCTCCCGTAGTGTCGTGATGTCCGACTCCTCCGCACCTGCGGTATAACGTCCCAGGCGCCCGACGGTCGGCGCCCGGACGGGAGCACGATGGGGCGCCACAGGGTTGCGGGGCGGCTGGCAACAGGGCTGGGCGGGAGCCTGCTCCTGCCGTTCCTGGTGGAGCTCAGCATGGCGTCCATGCTGGGCGAGCACTTCAGCGTGCGCCGCGGCGTGATCTTCGTGGGTGTCCTGGCGGGCGGGTCGGGGCTGCTGCTCGCCGTGGACCGGCTCGCCGAGTACCGCAAGCATCGTGCGGAGCAGCGGGCGCGGCCCGACGTCGCGCAGGCCCCCGCCGAGCACGTCGCCCACCACGCGCTCGCGCCCTACGGCCCGGAGACCGACGGCGTGGTCGCGCTGTGCGCGTCCCGGCTCGGTGTCTCGTCACTGCACTACGTCGCGTACCACGCGCGCGGCAAAGGGCTCTTCCGGGTGGATGTCCTGGACCACCCCGACCTGGCGCCGCTGGTCGGCCTGGCGACGCCGGACCGGCACCGCCGCATCTACGAGAACTACGGCACGCGGCTCAAGGCCCTCATGGCCCACCTCGACGACGACTTCGACGAGCTCGACAGCGGACGCCTGGTCCGGCTCGTCCTCGACGTCGAGAAGGGTGCCGTGTTCGTCATCGAGGTGCACGAGCACTCCGGCAGGTATCTTCTCGGCGTGACGCTCGACCAGTCGCACGTGGACACCGCCGACGAGGAGATGCGCAGGCTCACCGCGGAGATCCGCCAGTACCTGGGGCACCCGGCGATGCCCACGACGGGCGGCAGGAACCACACCTAGCTCAGGTCCAGGACGGGCCAGTCCTCCAGGTCCGTGCGCATCCGCCGGTCATGGGTCGCCACCACCACGGCGCACGGCGTCACCTGCAGCGCCCGGGTCAGCTCGTCGACGAGGTCGATCGACAGGTGGTTCGTCGGCTCGTCCAGGAGCAGCAGGTGCGGCGCGTGCAGGAGCGCCCGTGCCAGCTCGAACCGGCGGCGCTGCCCCGCGGACAGCTCGGCGAGCGGCCGGTCCAGGTCCTCCTCGCTGAGCAGGCCCAGACCCGCGACGGGCACCAGGTGGTCCGGGTCCAGCTCGCCCGAGGCGAGCAGCCGGAGCGCCTCGTCGGCGTACGTCTCGAACCCGGTCCGCAACCGCGCCTTGCCGGTGATGGGCTCACTCTCCTGGCCCACGACGCCGATCCGCGCACCGGGTGCGACGAACCGGCTCCCCCGGTCCAGCTCGAGCGTGCCGGCCAGTGCGCCGAGCAGCGTCGACTTGCCGGTGCCGTTCGGCCCCACGATGAGCAGCCGGCCCGACGGCGGGACGGCGACCCGCGTGCCGGGCAGGTCCAGCCGGGCGCCGCCTCCGTCGTCCGTGCCGTGCGGCAGACCGACGCGCGGCGAGCGGACCTCGACCACCGGCTGAGCCGGGTCCCAGCCCGGCGACATCGCCGGCAGGTCCGGGAAGAGCAGCTCCACGGGCGGCACCGGCACCTCGATCGCTTCCGCCTCGAGCTTCTGGACGAGCCGGTCCGCGGCCTTGACGTGGATCCGGGCGTGGGTGGCGCGCCGGTGCTTCTGCGAGCCCTTCGCGGGGCGCCACTCGTCGGACAGGCCCTCGTACGACTCGTCGAGCCGCTCCGCGAGCGCCGCCGCCCGCTTGCGCTCCGCCCGGTAGCGCTGCCGCCAGCGGTGCAGGGACTGGTTCTTCGCGAACCGGTAGGCCAGGTAGCCCGGCTGCCCGTAGAGCACGGGCCTGCCGTCCCAGGACGGGTCGAGGTCGAGGATCGCGGTGGCGACGTCGTCCAGCAGCTCGCGGTCGTGCGTGACCAGCACGACGCCGCCCCGCCATGCGACGAGCTCGCCGGTGAGGAACTCGATGGCGGAGTCGTCGAGATGGTTGGTGGGCTCGTCCAGCAGGAGCAGGTCGGAGCGCTCGGCGAGGCGGCAGGCGAGGCGGACCCGGAACCGCTCCCCCACGCTGAGCCGGTCGAGCCGGCGGCCGGGGTCGCGGGGCGCACCCAGCCGCGTCAGGGCCACCTCGACGCGCCGGTCGGCGTCCCAGACCGCGAGGTGCTCGGCGAGCGACAGGGTACGTTCGAGCACCGCGAGGTCTCCCGAGCCGTGGTCGAAGGCTGCGGCCGCGGCCTCGAGCTCGGCCGCCGCGGCCCGCAGGCCGTCGAGCGTGCCGGCGACGACGTCGCCGATGGTCTGTCCGGGTGCGGGGTGGAGCTCCTGCTCGACGAGGGCCACGGAACCGTGCCGGCGGACCTCGCCCGACTTCGGCTGCAGGTCACCGGCCAGCAGGTGGAGGAACGTGGACTTGCCGGACCCGTTCTCCCCCACGACGCCGAGCCGCGTGCCGTCGCTCACCGTGCAGCTCACACCGGCCAGCACGTCCCGCCCGGGGTACGCGAAAGCAAGGTCCTGGGCGACAAGATGCATCTGACAAGCCTACGGGCCGTTCCGGAACGGGCTGACAGCTCGTGCGGGCACGCCTGCGACACAGCGCGGTGCCCGACGCCGTCGCGACGTCGGGCACCGCAGGGATGCTGTGGGTACGCAGCGGGGGGGTATCCAGGGGCGGATGTACTGCGTACCCACAGCGAGGAGGTGATCAGGCAGAGGTCTCCGTCCGACGGGTGGCGGCGGGGTACCTGATGTTCTCGACCATCTCCTGGATCTCGTGCGACGGAGGCTTGGTCGCCAGCGACACGATGACCGTGACCACCAGGTTCACGACTGCGCCGACGGCACCGATGCCCTCGGGGCTGATGCCCATGATGTGGTCGTTGGCCGCCGTGCCGAACACCGGGAGCGTGTAGATCATGTACGTCGCGGTGAAGACGAGGCCTGCGAGCATGCCGGAGACGGCGCCCGCCGCGCTGGCCCTCTTCCAGAAGATCCCCAGCAGCAGGATCGGGAAGAAGGTGGACGCGGCGAGCCCGAAGGCGAAGGCGACCACCTGGGCCACGAACGCCGGCGGGTTGATGCCGAAGTAGATGGCGACCAGCACCGCGATCCCCATCGCGATCCGGCTGACCAGGAGACGACGGCTCTCCGACGCGTTGTGGTCCACGTACCGGAAGTACAGGTCGTGGGACGCCGACGACGAGATGACCAGCAGCAGGCCGGCCGCCGTCGACATGGCGGCCGCGAGGCCACCCGCCGCGACGAGCCCGACGATCGGTGCCGGGAGGCCCGCGATCTCCGGGCTGGCGAGCACGAGGATGTCGTTGTTGATGATCAGGTCGGCGCCGGAGGTCGGGTCGTTGCTGACCGTGCCGATCGTCTCGACCCCGTCACCCACGGTGACCAGGCCCGTCATCATCCAGTTCTGCACCCAGGACGGCAAGGCGTCCACCGCCGCGCCCTGCACACCCTGGAGCAGGTTGAGCTTGGTGAACGCACCCACGGCCGGGGCGGTCGTGTAGAGCAGGCCGATGAAGACCAGCGCCCACAGGGCCGAGTAGCGCGCCCCGCGAACGGTCTTGGTGGTGTAGAAGCGGATGATCACGTGCGGCAGACCGGCGGTGCCGATCATGAGCGACAGGGTCACCAGGAAGACGTCGAGCTGCGGTCGCGCGGTGAACGCCTCGGTGTAGGCCGGCATCCCGAACTCGGCGCTGATCTGGTTCAACTCGGCGAGGATCTCGCCGAACGAGATCTGCGGCACCGGGAAGCCGGTCATCGTGTGCGCCACGGCCCAGGCCGGGATCAGGTAGGCGACGATCATCACCGTGTACTGGGCCACCTGGGTCCAGGTGATGCCCTTCATGCCGCCGAACACGGCGTACGCGAAGATGACGGCCGCCGCGATGGCGACGCCCGCCCCCTGCTCCACCTGGAGGAACCGGGAGAACACGATGCCGCCACCGGCCATCTGCCCCACCACGTAGGTGAAGGAGACGATGATGGCCACGAGGGCGGACACCGACCGCACGGTCTCGGAGAACCGGTCACCGACGAACTCGGGGACCGTGAACTTGCCCCACTTGCGCAGGTACGGCGCGAGCAGGAGCGCCAGCAGCACGTAGCCGCCCGTCCAGCCCATCAGGTAGATGGAGCCGTCCGACCCGAGGAAGGCGATGAGCCCCGCCATCGAGATGAAGGACGCCGCGGACATCCAGTCCGCGGCGACGGCCGCACCGTTGGCGACGGCGGGGATGTTCTGCTCGGCGACGAAGAAGCCCTTGGTCTCCTTCACCCGGCTGCGCCAGGCGATGCCGATGTACAGCGCGAACGTCACCGCGACGAAGACGAGCGCCCAGGTCTGGATGTCACTCATGACCGGCTCCCGTCGTCGTTGCGCTCGCTGACGCCGTACTCGTCGTCAAGCCTGTCCATGCGCAGGGCGTAGATGAGGATCAGCAGGATGAACGTGTAGATCGAGCCCTGCTGCGCGAACCAGAACCCCAGGGGGAAGCCGCCGATCACGATCTCGTTGAGCTGCTCGACGAACAGGATTCCTGCGCCGAACGAGACCGCGAACCAGACGATCAGCAGAGCCACCATCAGGCGGAGGTTCTTCTTCCAGTACTCCTTGCGCCAGCCGTTCCCCGGCAGCGCGGCACCTCCGCCGTCCGACGGCGGTGCACCGCCGGGCGGACTCGCGTTCGTGTCGGCCATGTCTCGACGCTCCTTTGCGTGTCGGTGGTGCGGCCCCGGCGGCAGCCCCAGCTGCCTTGCCGGGACGCACTGTGGTGCGGATCACAATGCCCCTGAGCCTGAGCCAAGGGCAGACGCCCCCCGCGACGCAAGGGCCGACCGGTCGGACGGCGGGCGCGACCCCGCGAGCGGTCGTTCCGGGCCACGAACGGTTCCGCGCTTCGTGACCCGACCGTTCGAGGCGCGTTCTCGACCGTTCGCGGAACACGACCCGCCGTTCGGCAGAGCGGAGCCCGTCCGGGGGTCCGTAGACGACCCCGACAGCCCTACGATCGCCTCATGTCCTCGACGTCGAGCACTTCCGGTACCGCCGTGCGCCGCCGCGTGTTCCATCCCGGCAGCCTGGCGATGGCCATCGGAGGGCTGTGCGTCATGATCGGGTCGGTCCTGCCCTGGATCAGCACGCCGCTGGGACACATCCCGGGCCACGCGAGCTATCTCGGCTGGGCGACGATGTTCGCCGCTCCCCTCGCCTTCGCCGGCGCCGTCCTGCCGTTCCGGCGGGTGGCGATCGGCCACTGCCTGGTCGTCGCGGCGCCCTGCGTGCTCGCCGTCGTCTGGAACGTCGTGCGGATGGTGCAGGTCAGCGCGACCACGGACTCCTGGGGCAAGATGTGGCCCGGCATGGGCCTGGTCATGATCGCCGGTGGAACGGTGATCCTCCTGCGCACCGCCTGGCGCCTGTACCGGACCCCTGACGCCTAGTCTCGTCGTATGGAGCACGACGACGGCGTCGACGAGCACGACACCCCGGCCGAGGTCGATGCGACGTTCCGCACGCTCCGGCGCGTCGCCATCACGCACTTCGTGCTGTTCCTCGCCGCGGTGATGGGCGTGCCCGCCCTGTCGCTCACGCTGGGCTGGTGGTCGGGCGGGCGCCTGGCCGGCGGGATGAGTCCCGGCTTCGCCTGGGCCGCGTTCGGGCTGTACGCGTTCTTCCTGGTGATCGGCCTCGCGGCCGCCACACTGTCCTCGGCGGTCGAGGCCCGCATGCTCGGCGGCCGGCAGGACGACGAGGACCGCTACGTGGGCGACACGTACCCGAGCGACGGCGAGGCCCCGTGACCGCGACGAGCATCGGCACCCTGGTGGCGCTCATCGCCCTGGTGGCCCTCATCACGCTCGTCGTGCGGCCACGGGGCACCTCCACCGTGGACTTCTACCTGGCCGGGCAACGGGTCGGCGTCGCGACGAACGCCCTGGCCATCTGCGGGGACTACTTCTCCGCCGCGTCGTTCCTCGGGGTCGCCGCCGCCGTCTACGTCTCGGGCCTGGACGGCGTCTGGTACGCCGTCGGGTTCGCCGCCGGGTTCGTCCCCGTGCTGCTCTTCGTCGCCGCGCCGCTGCGCCGGTTCGGCGAGTTCTCCATCCCCGACTTTCTCGGCCGGCGCCTCGCCTCCGAACGCGTGCGCCTGGTCGCCGTCGGCGTGGTGCAGATCGTCATCCTGTCCTACCTGGTCCCGCAGGCGGTGGGCAGCGGCATCACCTGGCAGCTCCTGGTCGGGCACGGGCTCCCCGGCCTCTCCGCGTACGCCACGGGAGTGGTCCTCTCGACGGCGGTCGTGGCGGGGCTCGTCGCGTTCGGCGGCATGCGCGGCACCACCTGGACCCAGGCCATCCAGTTCGTCGTGCTGCTCGGCGCGCTCGTCTGGCTCGCCGTGGCCGTCGCCGGGTCGGGGTTCCACTACTCCGAGGCCGTCGCGGACCTGTCCGCCGAACCGCTGGCCAACCCCGTGCACGACGAGTCAGGATGGCACCTGCAGCCCGAGAACAACCAGCTCGACCCGACCGAACCCGCGACGTTCGGGCAGCCCGGTGCCGCCTACGGCCCGCTGGCCCAGTTCGCCCTCATCCTCACGCTCGTCATGGGCACCGCAGGCCTGCCCCACGTGATGAACCGGTACTTCACCAGCCCCACGGGCACCGCCGCCCGCATGACGACCGTGTGGGTGCTCGGACTGGCCGGGCTGTTCTACGCGCTCGCCGTCATGCTCGGCACCGCCGCCCGCCAGCAGATCGCGGCAGCCGTCGAGCACCATCCCTGGCTCGAGGAGCTCACCGTCGACGGCGTGCTGCGGGTGCCCGAGCACGCCCTGCCCGTGCTCGGCCGGATCTACGGCGGCGACTCCGGGCTCGCCGTCGTCGCGGCCGGCGCGCTGGTCGCCGTCATGTCCACGATCGCGGGTCTCCTGCTCGCCGCCGCCGCGTCCTGGGGCCACGACGTCTACGAACGGCACATCAACCCGCGTGCCACCCAGAGCCAGGCGGTGTGGGCGGGGCGGGCGAGCACCGCGGTGGTCGCGCTCGCAGCGGGCGGCCTGGCCATCGCCATGCAGCCGGCGGAGATCACCCCGGCCGTGCCGTCCATCGTGGCGGCGATGGTGACCTGGGCGTTCGCCATCGCGGGCTCGGCGCTCACCCCGGTCTTCGTCCTCGCGATCTGGTGGCGCGGTACGACGGCGGCGGGCGCCATCGCCGGCATGGTCGTCGGTGGCCTGGTGTCGGTGACGATGTTCGTGGTGGGCGCCCTGCCGATCGGGCCGGGGCTCGGCGAGATGCTGATGACCCCGACCCTCGTGGCGGCGCCGCTGGCCGCCCTGGTGACCTGGTTCGTCTCCCGGGCGACGACGCCCCCGGACGACGTCGAACGGCAGTGGCTGGTGCTGCACGGCACGGCCGCCGACCGGCACGCCGAACGTCTGGCGCGCCTCACCATCGCGAGCCTGGGGCCGAAGTCGCGCCGGGCCGCGCGGTCGGCCCGGGACGAGGGGGAACATGATGCGGACGGGTAGCGCACTGCTGGCCGCGACGATCGCCGTCACGTGGGCGGTGGTGTACCTGGTGACCCAGGTGTTCGTGTCGCCGCCGCTCGGCGTCGGGACCACCGTGGCGGCGGGCGCCGTGGCGTCCGTGCTCCTCGTGCTCGGCTACCCCTCCGCGCTGCGGGGTCCGCGCGCGGCCACGACACTGCGGCGCGGGCGTGAGGGGCGCGGCGTCGAGCGCTCCCGCCGTCGGATCGTGGCCGGCGGACACCGTATGCCGCTCCGGTCCGGGCTGACCGCCGACGCCGCCCGCCGCACCGCGGAGCTGCTGCGCCCGCTGCTCGGCGGGGACGCGGTGGTGATCACCGACCGGGAGCTGAACCTGGCCTTCGTCGGTCCCGGCGTCGACCATCACACGGCGGGCGGTCCGGTGCGGGCCGCCATCGTACGGAGCGCCATCGCCAAGGGGCGCACCGTGGTGTCCCGCCGCGCGTCGAGCATGGGCTGCGACGACCCGGACTGTCCCCTGCGCAGCGCCGTCGTCGTGCCGCTGGTCGTGGGGACACGCGTGGTGGGCACCATCGGCGTGTTCCGGACGCACGACCAGCCCGCACCGCGTGTCCAGGTCGAGGACATGGCGAGCATCCTGTCGCTGCACCTGGAGCTGGCCGAGGCGGACCGCGAGCGCAAGCTGGCCTCGGACGCCCGGCTGGACGCCCTGCGCGCGCAGATCAACCCGCACTTCCTGTTCAACGTCCTGAACACGATCGCCTCGAAGTCGCGGACCGATCCGGACGAGGCCCGGCAGCTGCTGCTGCGCCTGTCGGACTTCTTCCGGTACGCCGTGCGGCAGGAGGGTCAGCTCGCGGAGTTCGCGCAGGAGTACTTCTTCGTGCGCACCTACCTGTCGCTGGAGCAGGCCCGGTTCGGGGACCGGCTGCGGGTGCGGTACGACATCGACCCGCAGGTCCTCACCGCGCACGTGCCGGTGCTCGTCATCCAGCCCCTGGTCGAGAACGCCGTGAAGCACGGCCTGGCGGACAAGGTGGCGGGCGGGACGGTCACCCTGAAGGCCCGCGTGGACCCCCTGACGCGCACGACGTCGATCCGCGTGACCGACGACGGCGTCGGCATGACCGCCGACGTGCTCGACACGCTGGGCGCCGGAGGCGGCGCAGACCGGGGCGGTGAGGGCGCTCCGAACGAGGGGGGTGCGCGCGGCGGCATCGGTCTGCAGAACATCTCGGAGCGCCTCACGACGCTGTTCGGCGAACGGTTCAGCCTGGACATCCAGTCGACGGCGGGTGCGGGCACGGTGGTGGAGGTGCGCGTCCCGCTACGCTGACCGCATGCGCCCCCGCGCCCTGATCGTCGACGACGAGGCACCGGCCCGTGCCGAGCTGCGCTACCTGCTGGAGGAGCTCGGACAGGTCCAGGTGGTGGGTGAGGCCGCGAACGGTGAGGAAGCACTCCTCCTCCTGCGGTCGCTCCCCTACGACCTGGTGCTGCTGGACATCCGGATGCCCGGCGGCAGCGGCCTGGAGGTGGCGGGCGCGCTGCGCGACCTGCCGCACCCGCCCCAGGTCATCTTCACCACCGCCTACCCCGACCACGCGGTCGAGGCCTTCGACCTCGCGGCGGCGGACTATCTGGTCAAGCCGTTCGACGCCGCGCGCCTGAGCCGCGCGGTCGAGCGTGCGCTGGAGCACGCCGGCACCGACGACGCGCAGTCCAGCCCGGCGGGTACGGGCGGCCCTGCCGGTGCGGGGTCGGCGAGCTCGTCGAACGGGGGTCCGGCCGGACGGCGGGGCGACGACGCGGCGAAGCCGGAGCCGCTCGCGCGGGTGCCGGTGCAGCGCGACGGCCGCACGATGCTGGTCGACCAGTCGGCGATCGTCTACGCGAGCGCCGCGCGCGGCTACTCCTATCTCAAGCTGGCCGACGAGCGGCTGCTGGTCACGTTCTCGCTGAACGAGCTGGAGCGGCGGCTGCACGGGCACTTCTTCCGGTCGCACCGTTCGTACCTGGTGAACCTGAACCACGTGCGCGAGCTGGTCCCGGACTTCAAGGGTGCTCTGGTGCTGGTCATGAACGACCGGCAGCGCAGCCGGGTCGAGGTGTCGCGGCGACAGG
This sequence comes from Promicromonospora iranensis, assembly GCF_028994805.1. Classification (GTDB taxonomy): domain Bacteria; phylum Actinomycetota; class Actinomycetes; order Actinomycetales; family Cellulomonadaceae; genus Promicromonospora; species Promicromonospora iranensis. The sequence goes on from NZ_JAJQQP010000010.1 coordinate 270,199, forward strand.
CACGGGAGCTGCGGCGCCGGCTGGGCGTCTGACCCCTGCCAGGGCCGTGCACTTTCCTTGACGCGCAGATGCCGCCTCAGGGGATGCTCCCCGCCCTGGCCAGATGATGCCTAGGATGCGCTGGTGAGTACTGCCCGAACCCCGGTCTGGCCGGCCGTCGCGGCCGACGCCGTCTGCGTGCTCGTCTTCGCGGTCACCGGCATCGCGTCGCACGACGAGTCGATGATGACGGCGCTCGGCCGCGTGGTGTGGCCGTTCGCCCTGGCCGCCGCGCTGGGCTGGGCCGTCACCCGCGCCTGGCACGACCCCGCCCGCATCTGGCCGACGGGTGTGCTGATCTGGTTCGTGACCGTGGCCGGCGGCCTGGCGCTGCGCGGTGTCTCCGGCCAGGGCCTGGCCTGGACGTTCGCGCTGGTCACGACACTCTTCCTGGCGATCACCATGCTCGGCTGGCGCGCCCTGGTCGCCGCGCTCCGGCGGGGACAGGCGGCACGGAGCGGGACGGACGGCTGACCGAGGCCGACACGGCGTCGGGCGCCAGTGCGGGGGTGCGATGGACCGAAGTGAGCGAGATCGGTCGGTTGCCATGAGATCGGTCGGTTGATTGACCGATCTCATGGCAAGGGACCGAAGTCAGCGACGTCGGTCCGTTGCACGGCCAAGACCAGAGGCTCAGCGCGCGCCCAGCACCTCGAGGATCGCCGGGGCCAGGGCGCGGAACGCCTTGCCCCGGTGCGAGATCGCGTTCTTCTCCTCCGGGTCCAGCTCCGCCGCGGTCCGACGGCGACCGCCGTCCGCGCCGTCGGCCTCCGGCGCCTCGTCCGGGACCAGGATCGGGTCGTAGCCGAACCCGTTGGCGCCCCGCGGCTCGGTCTCCAGCACGCCCCGCATCTCACCGAGGCGGACCTCCTCGCGGCCGTCGGGCGTGACCAGGGCCGCGGCGCACACGAACCCCGCCTGGCGGTGCTCGGGACGCACGTCGCCCAGCTGACCGAGCAGCAGCTCGAGGTTGGCCTGGTCGTCCCCGTGCTTCCCGGCCCAGCGCGCCGAGAAGATGCCGGGCGCACCGCCCAGCACGTCCACGGCCAGCCCGGAGTCGTCGGCGACGGCGGGCAGCCCGGTCGCCGCGCACACCGCCCGCGCCTTGATGAGCGCGTTCTCGGCGAACGTCACGCCGTCCTCGACCGGCTCCGGAGCGCCGACCTCGCCGGACGTGACCAGGCCGCCGTCAGGCAGGTCGAGGCCGGACGCCGCGAGGATCGCGCGCAGCTCACCGACCTTCTTGGTGTTGTGCGTCGCGAGGACGATCCGGGGCGTCACGCGAGCTCCTGCGCGAGCGCTTCCTGCTGGATCTTGGCGAGCTCGCCGGTGCCGCCGACGGCCAGGTCGAGCAGCGAGTCCAGCTCGGCCCGGTCGAACGGCGCGTGCTCGGCGGTGCCCTGCACCTCGATGAACGTGCCGGATCCCGTGACCACCACGTTCATGTCGGTCTCCGCGCGGACGTCCTCGACGTACGGCAGGTCGAGCATCGGCGTGCCGTCGATGATGCCGACGGACACCGCGGAGACCGAGTCGGACAGCACCTGCTTGCCACCCTTGACGTGCCCGTGCCGCCGGCCCCACGCGATCGCGTCGACGAGGGCCACGTAGGCCCCGGTGATCGCGGCGGTCCGGGTGCCGCCGTCGGCCTGGAGCACGTCGCAGTCCAGCACGATCGAGTTCTCGCCGAGCGCGCTCATGTCGACGACCGCGCGCAGCGACCGGCCGATGAGGCGCGAGATCTCGTGGGTACGGCCGCCGATCTTGCCCTTGACGGACTCCCGTGCGCTGCGCTCGTTGGTGGCGCGCGGCAGCATCGCGTACTCGGCGGTGACCCAGCCCTCGCCCGAGCCCTTGCGCCAGCGCGGCACACCCTCGGTGAACGAGGCGACGCACAGCACACGGGTCCGCCCGAACTCCACGAGCACCGACCCCTCGGCCTCGTCGAGCCATCCCCGGGTGATCTTCACGGGGCGGAGCTGGTCGGTGGCGCGGCCGTCGGCGCGGACGATGCTGTCGGTGCTGGAGGTCATGCGCCAAGCCTAGGCCGTCACAGCTCGTAGACGGTCCCCGGTTCCGCGACGTCCACCGGGCCCGAGTACACGCCGCGCGCCTCGGTCAAGGAGTCAGCGGGGTCGTTCCAGACGGGCAGGTGCGTGAGCAGCAGACGGCGGGCACCGGCGTCGGTCGCCACCTGACCCGCGCGGCGGCCGGTGAGGTGGATACCCGGCTCGACGCCGTCGTCGCGGCCCTCGAGGAACGCGGCCTCGCTGAGCAGCAGGTCGGCGTCGCGCGCCAGCTCGACGACCGAGGGGCACGCGTCGGTGTCCCCCGTGTACGCCAGCGTCGTCGTACCGCCGGACGCCGAGGGGCCGGTCAGGCGCACGCCGTAGGTCTCGACCGGGTGGAACACCCGGTGCGGCTCGATGGTCAGCGGCCCGACCTGGACCGACGGGAGCTCCGCCCACGACCGGAAGTCGAAGTCGTTCTCCATGGACTCGCCCTCGCTCAGCCCGTAGGACAGCGCGACGTGCCGCGCCGTCGTCGACGGGCCGAACACGGGCAGGGGCGCGTCCCGGCGACCGGTACGCAGCGAGCCGTGCTCGGGGTGGTACCGCAGGTACACGTACAGGCCCGAGAGGTCCGCGCAGTGGTCGGGATGCAGGTGTGAGATCGACACGGCGTCGAGCTCCATCGGGTCCATGAAGCGCTGCAGGGCACCGAACGCACCGTTGCCCAGGTCGAGCAGCACGTTCCAGTCGCGCGCCTCGTGGCCCGCCGCGGCCGCTTCCGCGGCCGGTACGCGGACCAGGTACGACGACGCGGGCGTCGCCGGCCCCGGGAACGAACCGGAGACCCCGATCGGGATCAGGCGCATCAGACGGCCTCCACGAGGGAGACCTCAGGGCCGAGGAACCGGCTGGCGAGCTGCCCGAAGGGCGCCGGGTCGCCGGTGGTCAGGAACCGGTGCACGGGAGCGCCCGCGTCGGGCGCGCGCTCCAGGCCGTGCGCGACGAGGGTGCGGTACACGTCCTTCGCGGTCTCGTCGGCACTGGACACCAGCGTGACCTCCTCACCCATCACGTAGGAGATGGCTCCCGCCAGCAGCGGGTAGTGCGTGCAGCCCAGCACGAGCGTGTCGACGCCGGCGGCCTTGACCGGGTCGAGGTACTGGTGCGCGAACTTCTGCACCTCGGGGCCCGACGTCCGGCCCTCCTCGACAAAGCGTACGAACTCGGGGCAGGCCTGGCTCGTGATGGCCAGGCCCGGGGTGACGTGGAAGGCGTCGTCGTACGCCCGCGACTGCACGGTGGTCCGCGTGCCGATGACGCCGATCCGGCCCGACCGCGTGGCCGTCACCGCGGCGCGGGCCGCCGGCAGGATCACCTCGACCACGGGGATGCCGTGCCGCTGCGTGTACCGCTCGCGGGCGTCGCGCATCATCGCCGACGACGCCGTGTTGCACGCGATGACCAGCATCTTCACGCCGGCGGCCACGAGCCGGTCCATGGCGTCGAGCGCCATGGCGCGCACGGCGGCGATCGGCTTGGGGCCGTACGGGCTGTTCGCGGTGTCGCCGAGGTACCGGACCTGCTCGTTGGGGAGCTGGTCCAGGATGGCCCGCGCGACCGTGAGGCCGCCGAGGCCGGAGTCGAAGATCCCGATGGGCGCGTCGTTCACGGGGTGAAGCCTAACGATCAGGGCCTCCCGTCACCGGTGCTCGTGAGCCGCGCCACGCGTGACGCGTGACACGTTACGGCAGGTCAGCGCGTCAGGCCTGATCACTCGGACGCTGCGGGCGCGCCAGGCGGACGCCGCCCCCGCAGCTCGGTGAGCATCACGTCCATCAGGGTCTCCTGCGCGTAGCCCGCGGCGACGAACACCCCGGACCAGAAGCGCCGGGCCGCCCGACCGTCCGTCGCGACAGGGATCTCGCGACCGGCCTGGCGGTCCCACATGATCTCGTCGGTGAGCTGCACGACCTGCTCGTCGGACTTCAGGCCGAGCCGCTCGGCGATCACGAGGCGCACGTCCGTGAGCGCCCCCGCGAACTGCTCGGCGTCCTCGCGCGGCACCCGCACGGGCGGCGGAGCGCCGTGCCTGCCCAGCGGCGAGGGCGCGTCCTCACCCGTCGGCAGGTCGAGCAGCGCGGCGAACGCCTCGAGCCGGTCCACCTTCGCCTGCGCCACGTCGTTCTGCGTGAGCCGGCGGAACTCGTCGGCCACGTCCGGGTCGTCCTTGCTCGCGTCGGGCAGGAGCCGCTGCGCCGCGGGGTCCGTCGGGACGCGGCCCACCCCGGTCACGCCGGTGAGCCGCGCCAGGTCGGCGTCGGTCAGCTCGTCCGGGGCGAGCAGGCCGTTGGCCCATGCCTGACCCTTGCCCGGGCCGGGGTGCGTCGAGAGGCCTGGCACGCCGTCGTCCGGGAAGAGGTCCAGCCCCGCCTCCTCGCGGAGCATGTCCGCGACGTCGCGCGCCACCCGGGCGAGGACGACCCGTTCCACCGGCTCGAACCTGGCCTCGTAACCCCGCCGCATGGCGCGGAACGGCGTCATGCGGCTCCCCGCGCGCCCGACTCCTGCAGCGTGGCCCACAGTCCGAACCCGTGCATCGCCTGCACGTCCACCTCCATCCGCTCGCGCCCGCCGCTGGACACGACGGCGCGACCGTTCTTGTGCACCTGGGTCATGAGCTGTTCTGCCTTGACGCGCGGATACCCGAAGTAGCTCTCGAAGACGTACGTCACGTACGACATCAGGTTCACCGGGTCGTTCCAGACGATCGTCACCCACGGGTCGGCGACCCCCGAGGCGAGGTCCGTCTCGGTGTCCTCCTCGACGGCCGTCCCGGCTGACCCCATGGGCGATAGCAGCGGCGGTGGGGAAGAAGTCACAGGTCTCACTCTAGGCGGTTTCGTCCCTGGGCTGGACACCCTTGGCCGAGATTTTCGCGAAGTTGTCGCCGGGCTGTGACCTCCGGCGTCGTGCTCAGTCGAGGAGGTCGTCCAGGCGCAGGTCCACGGTCGGGATCGCGACGTCGCCGTCGGACAGCCGAAGCGCGCTGCGCGGCAGCTCGGCACGCACCATGCCGTGGTTGACCGCCGCGTTCGCCACCCCGTACGGACCCACCCAGCGCGAGTCGACGGCGCCGTCCACGACCATCGGGGCGAGCAGCGGGCGCAGGTCGTCGCTCTGCGGCATCCACTCGGCCACCGCCGTGTCCGGACCGGTCACCATGATCTCCTCGACCGCGTAGCCGTCGCGGCCGTAGCGCCGTGCGGCGGCCTTGCGCCCGCCCACCGACGCCTTGTTCGCGGAGGCCTTCGCGACCGGCTGGAGCACGCCCGACGAGTCGGCGCGTGCCACCAGCTTGTAGACCATGCCGCACGTCGGTGCACCGGAACCGGTCACCACGGACGTCCCGACGCCGTACACGTCCACCGGCGCCGCGGCCAGGGAGGCGATCGCGTACTCGTCGAGGTCGGACGTGACCACGATCTTCGTGTCGCGCGCACCGAGCTCGTCGAGCTGCCGACGCACCTCCTGAGCCAGGCCGCCGAGATCGCCGGAGTCGAGCCGCACCGCGCCCAGCCCGGTGCCTGCCACCTCGACGGCGGTCGCCACGCCCTGCTTCACGTCGTACGTGTCGACCAGGAGGGTGGTGTCGGGGCCCAGCGAGGCGACCTGCGAGGCGAACGCGTCCCGCTCGGTGTCGTGCAGCAGCATGAAGGAGTGCGCGGCGGTGCCGATGGTGTCCAGCCCGTACCGCATCCCGGCCTCGAGGTTGGACGTGCCCGCGAAACCCCCGATGACGGCGGCACGGGCCGCCGCGACGGCGGCCTGCTCGCTGGCCCGCCGCGAGCCCATCTCCAGCACGGGGCGCCCGCCGGCTGCGCTCGTCATGCGCGACGCCGCCGAGGCCACCGCCGAGTCGTAGTTCAGGATCGACAGGATCAGGGTCTCCAGCAGCACGGCCTCCGCGAAGGTGCCCTCGACCTGCAGCACGGGCGAGCCGGGGAAGAACACCTCACCCTCGACGTACCCCTGGATGGTCCCGGAGAACCGGTAGTTCGCGAGGTAGTCCAGGGTCCGGCGGTCGACGATGCCGTTCTGCTCGAGGTAGGCCAGCTCTGCGTCCTCGAACACGAAGTGTGGCAGCGCTTCCAGGACGCGACCGGTCCCCGCCAGGACGCCGTACCGGCGGCCTGCGGGCAGGCGTCGCGTAAACACCTCGAACACGCAGTGCCGGTGCGCCGTGCCGTCCGCGAGCGCCGCCTGGAGCATGGTCAGCTCGTAGCGGTCGGTCAGGAGCGCTACCGACGGGCGTACCGACGGCAGGGGTGCTGCGGGAAGCGGCCGAGGCTCTTCGACACCGTTGTCGAACGCAGGCCACGAGTCTGTGAGCGAGGCGCCGATGCCCCGAAGCTCGTCGGTCATGCACTCACGGTAGGCCAGTGAACCCACCTCGGCGGTGCGAACGGGGCCAAGGTGGCATCTTGTCTCAACATGCGGATCCTCTGCTCTACTTCTGGCCGACGAACCAGCGTCGGACCTGGGCCACGCGTGCGGCGAGCTGGTCGGCGGTCGCGAGGGGCACCTCGGGCCCGCCGCAGGTACGGCGCAGCTCGTTGTGCACCATGCCGTGCGGCTGGCCGCTGCGCTTGGCCCAGGCCGAGACCAGCTTGGCCAGCTCCTTGCGCAGCTCGGCGGCGCGGCGGTGCTCCTGCTCCGACCGCTCGACCTCCACCTCGCGGGTGGTCGGCGCTCCCCCGCGCGCCTTGAGATGGTCCGCCTGCCGCTGGCGCAGCAGGGTCGCCACCTGGTCCGGCTCCAGCAGGCCGGGCAGGCCGAGGAAGTCCTGCTCCTCCACGGAGCCGAGGTCGGCACTGGTGCCGAACTCGCCGCCGTCGAAGAGGACGCGGTCGAACGACGCCTGGGCGTCCAGCGCCTCGAACGACCCCTGGGTCAGCTCGCTCGACGCCTTCTCCTCCCGGTTGGCCTCCGCGATCAGCGCGGCCTCCGGGTCGTACTCGATGCCCTGCTCCTCGGCCGTGCGCGGCCGGTCGAGCGCATGGTCGCGCTCCTGCTCCATGGTGTTCGCCAGGTTCAGCAGCGGCGCGACGCTCGGCAGGAAGATCGACGCCGTCTCGCCGCGCTTGCGGGCGCGCACGAACCGGCCGATCGCCTGTGCGAAGTACAGCGGCGTCGAGGCGCTCGTGGCGTACACGCCGACGGCGAGGCGCGGTACGTCGACGCCCTCCGACACCATCCGCACGGCCACCATCCAGCGGTCCTCGCTCTGCGCGAACTCCTCGATGCGGCCGGACGCGCCCTCGTCGTCGGACAGGACGACGGTGGGGCGCTTGCCGGTGATCTCGTGCAGGTGCTTGGCGTAGGCGCGGGCGTTGTCCTGGTCGGTGGCGATGACCAGACCGCCGGCGTCGGGCACCGTGCGGCGCACCTCGGTGAGTCGCTTTTCTGCGGCCGAGAGCACCGACGGGATCCACTGCCCCTCCGGGTCGAGCGCCGTGCGCCACGCCTGGCCGGTCATGTCCTTGGTCATGGCCTCGCCGAGGCGGGCACTGACCTCGTCACCCATCTTGGTCCGCCAGCGCATGTCGCCGGCGTAGGACATGAACAGCACGGGGCGGACCACGTGGTCGCGCAGCGCCTCGCCGTAGCCGTAGGTGTAGTCGGCCTTCGACCGGCGGATGCCCTCGGCGTCGCGCTCGTACTCCACGAACGGGATGGCGGACGTGTCGCTGCGGAACGGGGTGCCGGTGAGGGCCAGCCGGCGGTCCGCCACCTCGAAGGCCTCGCGGACGGCGTCACCCCAGCTCAGGGCGTCACCGCCGTGGTGCACCTCGTCCAGGATCACGAGCGTGGGCGCCGCCTCCGTACGGGCGCGGTGCAACGCCGGCTTGGCCGCTACCTGTGCGTAGGTCAGCGCGACGCCGTCGTAGTGCGCGCCGTGCCGGCCCTGCGAGTTCTTGAAGTGCGGGTCGATGCGGACGCCGACGCGCGCGGCGGCGTCGGCCCACTGGGTCTTGAGGTGCTCGGTGGGTGCCACGACCGTGACCCGCCGGACCACACCCTGCTCGAGGAGCTCGGTGGCGATACGGAGCGCGAACGTCGTCTTGCCCGCGCCCGGGGTGGCGACGGCCAGGAAGTCCCGCGGGTTCTTCTCGCGGTAGAGCTCCAGGGCCTCCGCCTGCCAGGCGCGCAGACTCGACGCCGTGCCCCAGGGGGCGCGACGCGGAAAGGCAGGGCTGAGCGACGATGCGGCCGCAGACGACGGTGTGTGGGGCAGCTGCTGCGGCTGGCTCGTCACTTCGAGGAGTCGCCCTCGCCGCCGTCCTGCGGGTCACGAAGACCCTCGTAGATCTCCTTGCACCGGGGACAGACCGGGAACTTGCCCGGGTCCCGGCCCGGGACCCACACCTTGCCGCAGAGCGCGATCACGGGCTTGCCGCTCATGGCGGACTGCATGATCTTCTCCTTGCGCACATAGTGCGCAAAGCGCTCGTGGTCGCCGGGCTGGGTCTCCTCCCGGGTCTCCTCGCGCTCGAGGACGCTCGTACCGCCCTGCGTACTGGGCTCGTCCTGCGGGTTCGAGAGTGGTTCGGTCATGCCGAGAAGTCTACGCGGGACCACCGACAGCCACTCCAGCGGGACACGCCCCGAGGCAGGTCCGGCGGCACCGGGACGGGACCGGGCCGCGGAAAGGCTTGCGGTGGTGTCGGTGACCACGGCTATAACTGTCTGCATGTCACACCCCCGCCCCGAGAGGAGCCTCACTCTGCCCGACGACGGCGCCGCCTCCGACCTCGCCGACACCCTGGCCACCACGCTGACCGCCGACCTGCCCGAACCCGTCTGGCCCGACTTCGGCGACAACGACGAGGCCGCGCGCCGCGCGGTGGTCGCCGTCGCCGCCATGCTCGGCCGCACGATTCCCGAACGCCCCAAGGACCCGCGCTCGTCGAGCGAGTGGCTCGCCCGCACGTGGGACGTCGACGAGAGCGTGCTGGTCAACGTCTCGCGCGACATGTCGCGCACCCTGCAGCGGCTGCACGCGTACGCGCTCCAGCGTTGGATCGAGCGCCACCCGGACGACGTCGCCGTGTTCGGCCCGGGCGGAGCGCCCCAGCGGGCGGCGCTCGACCTGGGCAACGGCACCTCGGTGAGCGTGCCCGCCGTGGCCACCGTCCTCTTCCCCGCCGGCTCCGCGTACGAGACGCCGGTGGCCGTCGAGGTCGCCTACCGGTACGGGACGCCGACGGTCACCGCCTTCACCCCGCCGGGCGGCCTCGCCCTCGCCGAGCAGGTCCTCGCCGACCTGACCCGCACGCTGGAGGACGAACACCCCTACCGCGGCGGCGTGCTGTCGGCACGGGCCTCGACCGGTGCCGTGGAGCTGACCCCGGTCCAGCACACCGTGCAGGTGCGCGGCGACGTGGTGCTCCCCGCCGACCTGTGGCACGAGGTCGACCTGTTCTGCTCCAGCGTCACCACGCGCCGGGACGCGCTGCGCGCCCTCGGCCACACGACGTCGCGCGGGCTGCTGCTGGCGGGCAGGCCCGGCGTCGGCAAGACGAAGCTGACGCGGGTGATCGCCACGGAGCTGGCCGGACCGCTCACGGTGGTGCTCGTCACCGCGGAGGTGCTGCGCACCTGGATGACCGAGCTGTACGAGGAGATCCGCGGCCTGGGGCCGTGCCTCGTCGTGCTCGAGGAGATCGACTCGGTCGCCTCCAAGGGCTCGCGCGGCGACACGTCGTTCGCCGAGTTCCTCGACGCGCTCGACGGCACGCGCAGCTCGGACGACGTCCTCACCGTGGCCACGACGAACGACCCCGAGGCCCTGGACCCGGCGGTCAAGCGCCCCGGGCGCTTCGACACCATCATCGAGGTGCCGCCGCCGGACCTGGCGGGGCGCACCGAGATCCTGCGGCTCTTCCTGCCGCCGGAGGCCCCCGTCGACGTCGCCCTGGTGGCCTCGTACCTCGACGGCGCGACCGGCGCCGACCTGCGCGAGGTCGCCCGCCGCTCGATCCTGGAGCACGGCCCCGACGGGCTGACCACCGACCGGGTCACCGACGTGGCGACGTCGGGCCGGTGGAAGCCGACTCCGGTGGCGGGCAACTACCTCTGACGGTCAGAGCCCTTGCCAGCCGGGCTTGTCGGCGTACGTCTGCCGGTAGTAGTCGGCGAGCTGCAGGCGGGACGCCGCCGCGTCGTCGACCAGCACGGTGGCGTGCGGGTGCAGCTGCATGATGGTCGCAGGCCACATCGCCGAGATCGGGCCTTCCACCAGCTGGTGCACCGCCTCCGCCTTGGCGCGCCCGGAGGCCAGCAGCACGAGGTGGCGTGCCGACATGATCGTCGCCAGGCCCTGGGTGAGGCAGTGCCGGGGCACGTCGTCGACGGACCCGCCGAAGAACCGCGCGTTGTCCTCGCGGGTCTGCCTCGTCAGGGTCTTGATCCGGGTGCGCGAGGCGAGCGACGAGCCCGGCTCGTTGAACGCGATGTGCCCGTCCGTGCCGATGCCGAGGATCTGCAGGTCGACACCACCGGCGTCCGCGATGCTCGCCTCGTACGCGGCGCAGGCGGCCGGAAGGTCCTCCGCCAGGCCGTCCGGCCCCTGCACCGCACCGGGTGCGAGGTCGACGCGGGAGGCGAACTCCTTCTCGATCACGTTGCGGTACCGCTCCGGGTGGTCGGCGGGCAGGCCCACGTACTCGTCGAGCATGAACGCCCGGGCCCGCACGAACGAGAGCCCTTCCTTGTGCCGGCGTGCCAGCTCGTCGTACACCGCGAGGGGTGACGACCCGGTGGCGAGCCCCAGCACCGCCTCGGGCTCGGACCGCAGCAGGCCCTCGACGGCGTCCGCCGCCAGCCGGGCGAGCTCGACCGGGGGCGCGATCACGACCTCCATCAGCTTCTCCTTCCCAGGACGGCGGCACCCACCGCCGCGACCGGAACGTGCGTCGCCGCGAGCTGGACCCGGTCCGCCAGCTTGAGCGACCCGAGGAACGACGAGACCTTGGCCTGCTCCCGCAGGGCGTCCTGCACCGCGTCCAGCAGCTCCGTACCCAGCTGCGCGACGCCGCCGCCGAGCACCACGTGGCGCACGTCGGTGGTCAGCACCAGCAACCGCACGGCGGATGCCGTCGCGGCAGCGAACCTGTCCTTGACCACTATCGCCTGCTCGTCGCCCGCTCGCGCCGCCTCGAACAGCTCCACCGGCGCCGGCTTGCCGTGCCGGGACGGCCACGCCGCCTCCAGCGCCTTCCCCGACGCGAACCGCTCCAGGCAGCCCCGCTGTCCGCAGGTGCACTCCGGCCCGAGCGGGTCCACGGGGATGTGGCCGATCTCGCCGGCCGCGCCGCTCACACCACGCCGCAGCTGCCCGTCGATCACCAGCCCGGACGCCAGGCCCGTGCCGAGCGCGAGGAAGGCGAGGTCCTCGTGCTCACGCGCCTCGCCGCCGGGGGCCGAGCGCTCCAGCACGTGCGCCGCGCCGACGGCGGCCACGTTGAGGTCGTTCTCGACCACGACCGGAACGCCGCCCAGCTCGGCGGACAGCAGCTCGGCGAGCGGGAGCTCGTCGTCGTGCACGCCGAGGTTGACCGCGTGCTTCACCGTGCCGGACCGGTGGTCGACGATGCCGGGGATACCCAGCCCGACACCGGCCAGCGCCGCGAGCTCCACCCCACCTGAGGCGACCACGTCCCGCACCGCCTGCGCCGCACCCGCGACGAGCCCGTCGGCGCCGTGCACGGTGGCCCGCCGCACCGTGCCGACCACCTCGCCCTCCGGGTCGAGGAGCGCGCCGAGGATCTTCGTCCCACCGATGTCGAGGCCGACCGTGTACTTTCCCATCCCGACCTTTCCCTTGCTGGACTCGTCCTGGCTGGACGCGCCTGTACCGGACCTGCTGACCATCAGCCCTTCACCGCGCCGGACACCAGACCACCGGTCATCCGACCCTGCACGATCAGGAAGAAGATCACCGCGGGGATCGCGATGAGCACCGACGCCGCCATGACCGCTCCCCAGTTGGTGGCCTGCGTGGCCTGGAGGAACGTGCGCAGCCAGAGCGGCAGAGTCATCGCCTCGGGCCGCTGCATGATCACCAGCGCCGTGATGAACTCGTTCCACGCCTGGATGAAGGCGAACACGCCGGTGGCGACCAGACCCGGGGCGAGCAGCGGGAAGGTGACCCGCCAGAACGCACCGGCACGGGAGCACCCGTCGATCATCGCCGCCTCCTCCAGCTCCTTGGGTACACCGTTGACGAATCCGCGCAACGTCCAGATGGTGAACGGCAGGACTCCCGCCGCGTACACGAGCGTCAGGCCGATGATCGTGTTGAGCAGCTGCCAGCCGTCGATGATCCGGAACAACGAGATGATCATCGCCTCTCCGGGGATCATCTGGACCACGAGGATCAGCACGATGAACGTCCGGCGACCCTTGAACTGGAACCGGGTGAGGGCGAGCGCGGCCACGAACCCGACGACCAGGGCGATCACCAGGGTCAGGAACGTGACCCCGATCGAGTTCGCCACGGCGGGCGCGAACGGCGCTCGTGCGTTGAAGATCGCGGCGCGGTAGTTGTCCAGCGTGAACACGTCCGGTGTCGGGAAGAACGCCAGGTTCTCGCCCCGGATCCGGTTGTTCGGCAGGAACGATGTGCTGACCATCCAGTACACCGGGAACGCGGAGAACACGAAGACGGCGATGGCCAGGGCACCGAACCCGGTGTCGGTGAGTCGCTTGCGGATGGTGATCACAGTTCTTCCTCCCGCAGCGTGCGCCGCACATAGGGGTAGGCGATGGCCAGCATCACGATCACGAAGACGACGCCGATCGCGCTCGCCAGGCCGTAGTGCCCCTGGGCCATGCCCGTCTGGTAGATGTAGACGCCGATGGTGCTGGTCAGCTCGCGGTCACCGCCGATGTCCTGCAGCACGAAGACCTGCGTGAAGAGCTTCAGGTCCCAGATCATCGACAGCACCACGAGCACCGTGAGGATGGTGCGCACGTAGGGCAGCTGGATGAGCCGGAAACGCTGGAACGCGTTCGCGCCGTCGAGCTGTGCGGCCTCGATGACCTCCTCCGGGATCTGCGTCAGGCCCGCGTACAGCGTGAACGCGACGAACGGCACCGCGCCCCATACGACGATGCACGCCACGATCACGAAGAAGGACAGCGGGTCGAGCAGCCAGGAGTAACCGAACCACCGGTCCCCGGTGATCGCGGTGAGCACGTTGTTGATCACGCCGTACTGCGTGTCGAAGAGCCAGCCCCACACCGTGGTCGCGGCCAGCGACGGCATGGCCCAGGCCAGCAGCAGGCCGATCGACATGAGGAGCCGCAGGCCCTTGCCGACCCGCATCATGAGCAGGGCCACGAGCATGCCGAGCGTGATCGTGACGGCCACCAGCACGACCATGAGCACGAAGCTGCGGGCCAGCACGGGCCAGAAGCCGTCGACGTCGGTCAGGATGGTCGCGTAGTTGTCGAGACCGACCCACGAGGCGGGCTGGCCCATCAGCTGGGCCCGTTCGTACTCCTGGAACGACATCAGGACCAGGCGAACGAGGGGGAAGCCGGTCAGCACGCCGAGGATGACCATGGCGGCCGAGAGCAGGAGCCACGGCAGGACGGGCTTCCGGCTCGGCTGCCGGATCTCTTGGCGGGGTGACGTCGGAGGCGCGGGAACGTCCGCGAGAAGGCTCATGTCCGTCTTCCTCAGGGGTCGGGCGAGGGCGCCCCAGCGGGCAGTGGTGTCCCGTCCCGCCCGGGTGTCTGGGGTCGCATCCGGGCGGGACGGGAGGTTGTGCTGACTCGCGTCAGCTGTTGAGGATCGCCTCGATGTCCGCGTCGAGCTTCTCCGCGACGGTCTTCACGTCCTCGCCCGAGGCGATCTTCGTGAAGGCGCTCTGCAGCAGCATCTTGGACTCGACGTCGGCCCACTTCGGCGACGCGGGGGTCAGCTTGGCGTTGGCGGCAGCCTCAGCGGCGGCCTTGCCGATCGACGTCTTCTGGTCGACCTGCTCGAAGAGCGAGGTCTTGGCCGGGAAGAGGCCGATGCCCGCGAGGATCGACTGGTACTCGTCGCTGAGCAGGATCTCGTAGGCACTCATCGCGAGGTCCGGACGGGCCGACTTCTGCGCGATGGCGATGTTCGAGCCGCCGGCGAACACCTGCGCGGCGCCGCCGTCCTTGCCCGGCAGCGCGAGGCCTTCGAGGTCCTTGCCGTACGTCGAGGCGCAGCCGGGGACGCCCTCGGGCTCCTCGGGCTCCTCGGGAGCGTTGATCGACCACTGGATCCAGCTCGGCGCCGAGAGGAAGGCGACCTTGCCCTCGCAGAACGGCACCTGCAGGTCGGTCTCCTGCGCGTCGGACGGGGCGTTGTTGCCCTTGGTCATGATGGTCTGGACCTGCTCCAGGCCGGCGAGGCCGCCCTCGGAGGAGAAGCCCGCGTCCCATGTGCCGTCCTCGGCCTGCTCGGCGACGTAGCCGCCGTTCTCCCAGACGAAGGGCAGGGCGTTGTACCAGTCCTGGCCGGGCCAGTAGACGCCGGACAGGTCGTCCGTCGTCAGGTCGACGGCGGTCTCGACGTACTCGTCGAGCGTCGTCGGCACCGGGGTGTCACCGAGGACCTGCTGGGAGTAGAAGACGACGCGCGAGCCCGAGTAGTACGGCAGGGCGTAGTGCTTGCCCTCCCAGTCACCGGCCTCGACGAAGCCCGGGATCAGGTCACTGCCGCCCAGGGACTCGAACTCGTCGGCGGTGATCTCGCGGAAGTAGCCGGCCGAGGTGAACGCGGCGGCCTGGGTGTTGCCGATCTCGACCACGTCGGGAGCGTCCGAGCCGGACAGCGCCGTCGTGTACTTGTCGACCAGGCCGTCCCAGGCCTGCTCCTCGATGACGAGGGTGCTGCCGGGGTTCTCCTCCTCGAACGTCTTCTTGAGGTAGTCGCGTGCTTCGTCGGGGGTGTCGGTGCCGACGAGCCAGACCCGGACCTCGCCGGGGCCGGTCTCCTCGGCGGTCGCCGCGCCGTCCGCGTTACCGCACGCGCTGAGCGCGAGCGTCAGGGTGATCGCCGACGCCGCAGCGCCGACAAGTCGGTTTCTGTTCACGTGTGAATTCCTCCCGGGATACGACGTTGTGTCGCGGTGGTGCCTGGTGATGACTCGAGTGGAAGCTCGATGAGACGCCTGCCGCCCACACGTGCGCACTGCTGCTCACGAGACCCCCAGCTGGGCGGAAAGCACGAGGACGGCGGCACCCGCCAGCACCACGTCCTCGTCGAGTGCGGCCATCCGCAGCTGCAGGCCCGAGTTGATGGCCGGCATGGTGCGCTGACGGATGGTGTCCAGCGCGGCCTCGCGCAGGGGGCCGTCGAGCAGGTCGCGTGGACCGCTCAGCAGCACCTCGTCGAGGTTGAGCGCGCTGACGACCGGGGCAAGGGTCACGCCCAGCACCCGGCCTGCCGACGCCAGTGCGGCGTCGGAATCTTCGGTGTTCTTGTCCGCGACCGCGCGCCGCAGCGCCGGCACGGACAGGACGGTCTCGAGGCAGCCGACCCGGCCGCAGGCGCACTCGCCGTGATCGACGACGGTGACGTGGCCGATCTCGCCCGCGGCGCCGCCCTGGCCGTGCACGCGCACGCCGTCGACCACCACGCCGGCGCCGACGCCCGCGCCCACCGTGACGACGAGCATGCCGGAGCTGCCGCCGCCGTAGGTGAACTCACCGAGCGCCGCCGTGTTGGCGTCGTTCGCCACGTGCACGGGCAGGCCCACGCGCTCGCCCAGGATCTCGGCGAGCGGCACGTCGTACCAGCCGCGGTTGGGCGCCTCGACGACTCGTCCGTCCAGGTCGATGATGCCCGGTGACCCGACGCCGACGCCGATCACCGGATGGTTCGCCGCGGCCACGAGCCGGCGGACGAAGCGGGTGAGCAGGTCGACGAGCTCGTCGCCCGTGCGCCCGTCGATGTCCAGCTGGCGGCGCACCATGATCTCGCCGGTGAGGCTGAGGACGGCGCCGCGCATGCGGCCGAACTCCGTGAGGTCGACGGCCACGATCTGGTAGGCGTCCGTACGGAGGCCCACCAGGATCGCGGGCTTGCCGACGCGCTGGCCGGGTCGCGTGCCGAGCTCCTCCACGAGGCCCTCGGTGATGAGCACCGAGACCAGGTCCGAGATCGTGACGCGCGTGAGCGAGGTCGCTCGTGCGAGGTCGGCCCGGGAAGTCGGCCCCTCGTGGAAGAGGTGCTGGAGCACCAGGGACCGGTTGTGCGCCCTGGCGTGCTCGGGGAGCACCTTGGACGTGGCGCGCAGGCGTGCGCCGAGCCCTCGCCCGGTGCCGTTCCGCTCTGTCGTCGTCGCCATGTTTGTTAGTAGACCTCCTTAACAGAGTCGCTGTCCATCGCCCGGTATGACCCGTAACAAGACTGTTACCTGGGTCACGTTGACCCTGACTGATGGACGCACTCCGCCGCCGTATCCGGATTACTTCACGTGCCTGACGAATCCGAGCCTGCCGTACCCGGCCGTGCCGAGCACGGCGTGACCGCACCGTGATCAAAAACCGCGCAAAACCGAAGAAAAATCGGGTCACCGAGCCCACAAGTTCACAAAGGGATCACAGTTCCCAGGTGGGGAGCGTTCCCGCCCTACCGGGCTCCTACGCTCGTCCCATGAAGCGCAACCGGTCAGCCAGGGGGGACGCGGGCACGCCCGCGCGCCGACTCGTCCAAGCCCTCCTGGCAGCAGTCGTCGGGGGGACCCTCGCGGTCTCCCTCACCGCCTGCTCGGGAAGCGACGCGAGCGAGTCCGGTGCAGCCGACGCGGGCGACGGCGCACGCGCCGAGGTCGCCGAGCCGGGCTCGGCCGAGGACGCCATCACCGGGGCGACAGGCGCCGTCGGCCTCGCCGAGGCGCCGGAGGAGGCCGTCCACCGTGAGCTCGTCACCACGGGCAACGCGACGCTCGCGGTGGAGGACCCCTTCGGCGCCGCGGAGCAGATCGCCGACCTCGTCGAGGGCGCGGGCGGCCGCGTCGAGGCACGTGACGAGCGCGCGGAGACCGCGGACGAGCCGGGCAGCGCGTCGATGACACTCCGCATCCCTGCCGACCGTGTCTCGGCGACGTTGGACGCCCTCGACAAGCTCGGTGAGGTGCGCGACCGCCACATCGAGACGGTGGACGTCACCGGCACCGCGCAGGACCTCGACGCCCGCATCGCGGCGCTGCGTACGTCGACCGACCGCCTGCGCGAGCTCATGGCCGACGCCGACCGCACCGCCGACCTCATCGAGATCGAGGCGGAGCTCGCCACGCGCCAGGCAGAGCTGGACTCCCGGGTCTCCGAGCGGAACCGGCTCTCGGACGAGGTGGCGATGTCCACCCTGCACGTGGAGATCGTCGCGGCGGGCTCCCCGGCGGCGCAGGCGCAGCCGGGCGGCTTCCTCGGTGGCCTGTCCGCGGGGTGGAGCGCCCTGGTGAACACGTTCAACGTGGTCGTCCTGATACTCGGCGCGATCATCCCCTGGCTCGCGCTGGTGGGTGTGGTGCTGCTCGTGGTGGTCGGTGTTCGCCGGCAGATCGCCAGGAACCGACCTTCCGGACCGGCACCGGTCATCGGCGAGCCGGAGCCCGTCGAGCCCTGACTACCGGTCCGCGAACCGGGCCTCGATCCGCTCGAGCGCCTGCCGCTGCTGCTCGTTGAGCAGCTCGGCCGTGTACTCGCTGAGCAGCTGGGACGAGGCGCCGACGTCCAGCAGGTCATGGTCCGCGAACTCGGCGATCAGGCCGCCGAACGCCGTGCCGAAGCTGTCGACGACCGACATGATGTCCTGTTCGGTGCTCCCCGCCCCGAGCCTGCCGAACTGCTCGGCGAACACGCTGACGACCTGGACCGTGGCGGGGTCGCTCATGCGTTCGTAGAAGTGGGCGAGCTGAGGCATCCCCTCCGCCCCCAACAGATGGGCCAGGAGTACCGAGTGCTCCCGGTCGGCCTTCATCAGCTCGGGCGAGATACCCGACGTCGCCCAGACGGCGTAGAACGGCGCCAGCTCGGGCGGGACGTCCGGTGCGGCGCGGTGATCGCGCAGCTGCGCGATCACCGCGCGCCGTCTGGTCAGCTGATCGATCTGCGTGGCCAGCTCGGCGTCGAGCTCGTCCAGGAGCGCCCCGCTGTCCCCGGTGTCGCCGCCTCCGCGGTCCGTGTCGTCGAGCAGGTCCGACATGCGGTCGAGCGGGATGCCGACCGCCGCCAACCGTTTGATGCGCAGCAGCCGGACCAGGTCGCGCAGGCCGTAGCTGCGGTAGTCGTTGCTGTCCCGCCGGGGTTCCGCGAGCACCCCGACCTCGTGGTAGTGCCGCAGCGCCCGCACCGTGACACCGGCGAGGCGGGCCAGCTCCCCGCTACGCACCGCTGACCGCCAGCTCCGCGTCGCCCGTCGGCTCGGGCTCGAGATGCCGCAGCGGCCGGGCGAAGAGACCCAGGGCACCGGCGACGAGCCCGATCCCGGCCAGGGCGGCCGCGGCGACCTCGACACCGATGTACTCGGTGAGCACGGCGGCAGTCATCAGCCCGACCGGTGGAGCGGCAGTCATGACCGCATTCTGCGTGCCCATGATCCGTCCGCGCATCCCCTCGGGGATGCGTTCGATCATGAGCACGCCCATCAGGCTGCCGAACAGGCCGCTGGCGAGCCCCACCACGAACGCGCCGGCGAAGACCACCCAGACCGAGGACAGCGTGGCGATGACGCCGACCCCGACGGTCGTCCCGACCACCCCCGCGACGAACCACGGGCGTCGACGCCCGCGCGCACCGGCGACGGCATAGCACCCCGCGCCGACCAGCATCCCCGCCGCGATGGCCGTCAGGACGAACCCGAGCATCCCGGGCTGGTCGATCTGCGTGAAGTAGACCGGCAGCACCAGGCCCTGCAAGGACGCCAGCACGGACATCGTCGCCACGGTGAGCATGGTCGTGGCGACCAGGAACGGGCTGCGCAGCAGCACCCGCCAGCCGTCACGGAGCTGCGTCCAGCTGCCGCCGGGCGCCACCTCACCACCGCTGATCGCCACAGCTCCCACCCGATACGGGATGAGGAGGGTCAGCAGAGCCGCGGCGAGCGACGTCGCGGCGGTGATCCACAGCACCGTCGAGCCGTCGAAGAGCACCATCAGGGTCCCGGCCGCCGCCGGCCCGAGCAGCAGCGCCACCGCACCGAGCCCTTCCCTGATCCCCATGAGCCGTTCCGAGCTGATCCCGCCGTGCCGCACGATCGCCGGCAGCAGGGCATCGCGAGCGGTCATGCCCGGCACGTCCCCGAGCGACCCGATGATCCCGAACAGGACGAACCACCCGAGGTTCAGGCCCGAGACCATGTCGACCACGGGCAGCGCGGCGACCGAGGCCGCCGAGACCAGGTCCGTGACGACGGACGACGTGCGGCGGTTGATCCGGTCGATCACGACGCCCATGACCAGCCCGGCCAGCACGGCGGGGACGGCGGTCGCCGCGGCCACCGTGCCGGCGCTCAGCGCGCTCCCGGTGATCTGCAGGACGATCAGCGGGAACGCCACCCCCGCGATCGAGTTGCCCAGCAGGGACAGCAGGTAGGACGACAGGTACGTGACGGGAATCAGCCTCATGGAGCCAGTCAGAACCATCACGTAGGGGCGGGGTCAAGCGGTGCCCGCCGCCGGACGCCGCCGAGCTCAGCCGGTGATCGCCAGCGCGTCGATCTCCACCAGCATCTCCTCGCGCGGCAGGCCCACCATCACCGTGGTGCGGCTCGGCAGCACACCGCCCGGGCAGTGCTTCGTGACGAACTCGCCGTAGGCGTCGTTCATGGCCGCGAAGTCGTCGCGCGTCGTGAGGTAGACCCGCAGCATCACGACGTCGTCGAACGTGGCGCCGCCGGCCTCGACGATCGCCCGCACGTTCTCCAGGGTGCGCGTGGTCTGCGCGGCGACGTTGCCGGGGTGCACGTACTCCCCCGTCGCCGGGTCCATCGGGCCCTGCCCCGAGACCTGCACGAACGGACCCTTGCGCACGCCCTGGTGGAACGTGTGCGCGGGCGCGGGGGCGTCGGGGGTGGAGAGGGCGGTCTTGTCGGTCATCGGTGCTCCTTGCTCGGGTCGTGCGGTCGGTCAGCTGCTGGTCAGAAGTCGAGAGCGATCTGCTCGGTGACCTCGTCGCCGCGGGTCATGAGGCCGGTGCGGTACTTGTCGAGCGTGGTGCAGGGGTGCGAGATGCCGAACCCGACCACGTCGCCGGGCGCGAGCAGCCCGTCGTCCCCCGGCTCGATCGCGAGGTACGCGTGCTGGTCGTTGAGCGCGGTCACGCGCACGCCGGTCAGCTCACGGGGCGCGCCCAGCCGGCCGGCGGCGTCGGCGGCGCGCACGACGAGCGGCGTCGGCAGGTCGATGTCGAACGAGACGTCCCGGCGGCCCATGCCGCAGATCGCCAGACCGGGCTCCGGCGCGGACAGCACGGAGGCCCAGACCGTGATCGCAGGCCGCAGCGGCTCGGCGCCCAGGCGCGTCCACGGATCGGCCCGCAGGTAGTGGCCGTGGTCGTGGGTCACGTAGGCGCCCGAACGCAGCACCACCCGGGTCGGCACGTCGGCGCCCGCGGCATCCTGGACCGGCACGGTGAGGTGCCGCGTGACGACGTCGGCGAACGCACTGCCGCCCGCGCTCAGCACCGTGGCCCCACCGACGAGGCCGCCGATCTGGGCACCCACCGCACGCAGGTCGTCGCACCATCGACCGACGGCATCGAGCTCCTCCGTACTGGTGCCGCCCGCGACCGGCCCCTCGTAGCCGGCGACGCCGACCAGCCGCAGCCCGGCGTCGTGCACCCCGACCGCGAGCACCACGGCGTCGGACACCGTGCGGACGCCCGTACGACCGCCCGGGACACCGAGCTCCACCAGCACGCCCAGCCGGGCGGTCACCTCGGGAGCGGCGCCCGCGAACCCGGCGGCAAGCAGGTTGACACCCCGGGCGGAGTCGACGTACACCCAGACCTCGTCGGCGGTCCGGTCGGCGGCCCGGTCCCCGGCGCCGTCGCTGAGCACCGCCCGCAGCCACGCGATGTCGCGAGGGTCGACGAGCTCGTTCGCGAGGAAGGCGCGACGTCCGGCGCCCGGGACGCCCCAGCCGAGCGCCGTCCGCAGCTGTGCGGGCGTCGCCACGGTGGCTCCCCAGGCCCCTGCCGCGACCTGGCGCTCCCAGATCTCGCGGGACATGTGCGTCTTCACGTGCGGCGCGTGCTCGACGCCCGCATCGGCGAACGCCCCCGCCACGGTCGCGATGTTGTGGTCCAGTGCCGCCTCGTCGAGCGTCAGCAGGGGCCAGGTCAGCGTGGGGTCATCGATGCGCAGCACACCCACATCCTGCCGTGTCGCGGGTGCCGCGTGCACGCGTCCGGCGTCAGCTCGCCGGCCGAGGGCCGGATCCGGCGGTCGACGGACGCAGGCCGCGCCCCGGCGTCTCGCCCGTGAGCCGACCGCCCGCGAGCACCGGCACGCCGCCGACGAGGACGTCCTCGATGCCCGCCGCCGGGGTACGCGGCGACTCGTACGTCGCCTCGTCGCGGACGCGGCCGGGGTCGACGAGCGCGATGTCGGCGACGGCGCCCGGCACGGTCTCGCCGCGGCCTGCCAGCGCGAAGCGCCGCGCGGCCCGGCCCGACAGGTGCTCCGCGGCGTCCCACCAGCTCCACGAGCCGCGCCGCACGTGCTCGTCGAGCAGCCTGGCGAACGCGCCCCAGCCGCGCGGGTGCGGCCGGCCGCCCCAGTAGATCGCGTCCGACCCGGCGAGATGCCCCTCGTGCCCGGCCAGCGCACGCACGGACTCGGGCGAGTTGGTCGGCGGCTGCGCGAAGACGCAGCTCGCGCGCAGCGCGGTGGTCGTCAGGATCTCGACCACCGTGTCGGAGGCCGGCCGCCCGAGCCGCGCGGCGACGTCGGGCAGGGTCATGCCCTCCGCCCACTCCATGCCCGGGACGGAGGCGAAGGTGATGCGCGGCCAGAGGTCGGCGAGGTCCGCGAAGTGCTCGGCGAGCCGCGCGGCCGTCGCCGGGTGGCGCAGGGCGTCGATCGTCGCTCCGGCGTCAGCGAGGGGCAGCCACGTCGGCAGCGTGACCATCGACAGGATGGAGCATCCGCGCAGGTAGGGATAGGAGTCGTAGGTGACGTCGCGGCCCCCGGCCCGCGCTCCCCCGACGTGCTCCAGAAGCTCGCCCGCAGGCCCGTGCAGGTGGGACACGTGCGTCGCGACGTCGGACGCGCGGGCGATCCGCATGAGCTCGTCGAGCGCCTCGACGCCCTTGTCCTCGTACCCGCGCATGTGGCTCACGTGCGGCAGCCCGCGGGCGGCGACCACCCTCGCGAGCGCGACGAGCTCCCGCTCGTCGGCGTAGGCGGCCGGCACGTACTCGAGGCCGGTCGAGAGGCCGCAGCCGCCGTCGTCCAGGGCCTGCTCCAGGAGGCCCACCATCGCCGCCAGCTCCTCGTCGGACGCCGGCCGCTGCGCGGCCCCGAGCACCCGGTAGCGCAAGGTCCCGTGGGGGGCGAGGTACGCGACGTTCACCGGGACGGTGCGGTGGTAGGTGCCCAGGAGGTCGCTGACGGAGCCGCCGGAGAACGTGGGGTGCGCCCCGTCGATGGCGGCGAAGTACGTGCTCGCCCACTCGTAGGTCGCGCTGTCGGTCGGGGCGAACGACACGCCGTCCTGCCCCGTCACGACGGTCGTGATGCCCTGGCGGAGCATCGCGAGCTGGACCTCCGGCTCGAAGACGGCGGCCTCCGCGTGCGTGTGCGCGTCCACGAACCCGGGCATCGCCACCCGGCCGTCCGCGTCGAGGACCCTCGCGTCCGGATCGGCGTCGCGGGTGCCCGCGCGGGTGATCGCCTCGATCCGGCCGCGCACGACGTGGAGGTCCAGGGGCTCGGACAAGGACCCCTCGGGCTGCGGCACGCGGGCGCCGCGGATCAGGATCGTGCCGGTCACTCGTCGCTCCCTGGGGCCGCGGGTGATGGTTCTTCGGTGGGCAGGTTCTCCACCCCGCCGTCCTCGCGCCAGCCGCCGACCCCTGCCCAGCCGCCGACGGCGGTCTCCGCCGCCAGGTCGCGCGGGTAGCCCTCGACCCCGGGCCGGGTCTGCCACGGGTGCGGGCCGGTGAGCGGCCGGTACTCGACGCCGTACGCGTCGAGGCGCGGCAGGTGCCGCCGTTCGAGGCGGCCCAGGAACTCCTGCGACGCGGCGGAGCCCGGCGCACGGTCGGCCTGCGGCGACCAGGCGACCTCGGCGAACGCCGCGAGCCGGGGGAAGGTCGCGTAGTCGACGCGCCGGGCGCTGTCGAGGTGCTCGGTCCAGACCTGGGCCTGCGTGCCCAGCAGCCGGCCGCGTGAGGACCGGTTCTCGACCGGCCCGACCAGCGCGGCGGGCAAGGGCTCGAACGCGTACACGTCCTCCACGGTCCGCAGGAATCCGACGGGGACGGGCTCCGCCGGGTGCTCCCCCGCCCGGTGGTCGAGGTAGACGGCCTGCTCAGGTGCCATGACGACGTCATACCCGGCCTCGAGCGCGGCCGCACCCTGGGCGTAGCCGCGCCAGGACGTCACGATCACGTCGCGCGGCAGCAACGGCGACACCGCCTCGTCCCAGACGACGGCGCGGCGGCCGGCGTCGGACACGTGCTCCGCGAGCCGGGCGACGAACCAGCCGTGCAGCTGTGCGACGTCGACCAGGCCGAGCGACCGGGCGCGCTCGACGATGGAGGGCGACTCGCGCCAGAGGGTGGGCGGGACCTCGTCGCCCCCCAGGCCGATCCAGGGCGTGTCGAAGACGTCGAGCACCTCGTCGAGCACGTGCCGGAAGAACGCGAGCGAGCCCTCCGACGGGTCCAGCACGTCCTGGCTGATGCCCCACGTGGTACGCACCGCGCTGCGGTCCTTGCGGGTACCGAGCTCCGGGTAGGCGGCGACGGCGGCCTCGACGTGGCCGGGGACGTCGATCTCGGGGACCACGGTGACGCCCCGGTCGCGGGCGTAGGCGACGATCTCGCGGAGGTCGTCCTGCGTGTAGAAGCCGCCGTGCGGGCGGCCGTCCCGTGAGCCGGTGCGCCAGGTGCCGACGGTGGACTCCCGGCGCCATGCCCCGGTCCGGGTCAGCTCGGGGTAGCGGTGGACCTGGACGCGCCAGCCCTGGTCGTCGGTGAGGTGCAGCTGCAGCACGTTGAGCCGGTGGGCGGCGGCGAGGTCGATGAACCGCAGCACGTCGTGCTTGGGCAGGAAGTGCCGGGCGACGTCGAGCAGCACGCCGCGCCACTCGAAGCGGGGACGGTCCTCGATGCGCACGGCCGGCAGCACCAGCGGGCGGGTGCCGCTGCGGCGGTACGCGTCCGGGCCGGCGAGCTGACGCAGCGTCTGGGCGGCGGCGTGTGCGCCGGCGAGGTCCGCGGCCTGGACCTGGACCGAGCCACCGGGCTCCGGACGGCGCTCCGCAGGCCGCACCTCGATGCGGTACCCGCCGGCCGGCAGGTCCGGCGCGACGGCGAAGCTGACGCGGTCTCCCGGGTCACGGCCCGGCGCCGAGGGAACGAGGTCGAGGCCGAAGGCCTCCTCCGTGACGCGCCGCCACCAGCGCGCGGCCGGGCGGAGGGCGGGGTCGGACCCCACCCGGGCACCGTCCTCGAGCAGCACCGAGCCGCCCGGCACCTGCGTCGACGCAGGCTCAGGGACCAGGCCAAGGTCTCCGGGGCGTTGCACGGCGTCACCCTAGCGCGGCGAGAGCGCGTCAGCCGGCTCGGCAGGACACGTCGCGCCGCGGCAGGTCACCCTCGACCAGGTAGGTCGTCCCGACGTTCAGCGCGCACGCGTTGCCGCCGAGCACGTAGACGCCGTGGCCGCTGCCGTCGACGGTCACCAGCCGGGACCGGTCGCCGAACTTCTCGTGCAGCCGCTCGCCACCGGCCAGCGGGGTGACCGGGTCCCGGCGGTTCTGCAGGATCAGCACGTTGCGCGCACCCTCGTCGGCGATCCGCACCGGCGGCTCGATCGGCTCGGTCCAG
Source organism: Promicromonospora iranensis (assembly GCF_028994805.1). GTDB lineage: Bacteria > Actinomycetota > Actinomycetes > Actinomycetales > Cellulomonadaceae > Promicromonospora > Promicromonospora iranensis. Next base: position 295,356 of record NZ_JAJQQP010000010.1, read on the forward strand.
TAGGCGCAGGGCAGGATGTTGGCCGACGCCGCGCCGAACAGCGGGAACCTCTTGCGGTCCTCGGCCACGGCCTTGCGGTAGGTGTTGACGTCCTCGGGCCACTCGACGTCGTTGCAGGTGGTGGCGAGGAACACCGACAGGGCGTTGGAGAGCGGCGAGACCTCGTCGAAGAGGTTCGTGTCGAGCAGGCTCCGGGCGGCCGCGGCGTCGCCGTCCCGTAGGGACTGCCAGGTCTGCGCCGTCCGCCCGTAGGTCCGCTCGCTGTAGAGCCCGCCGAAGACGACCTGGCGGAACAGGGCGCCATCCACACCCTGGACGGGGTCGCGGTCCAGCTGCTCGGCGGTCTCGAGGTAGGTGGCCCGCACCTGCGCCGGCGTCCGACCCAGTCCGTAGGCGGCGTGCCGCTTGGCCGCCCACCGCGCGAAGTCGGGGAACGTCTGCTCCATCCCCAGGGCGAACCTGCGCAGGCCCTCCTGGTCGAGGTGCGTGTCGCCCACGATGCTGTCGAGCACCACCCGGTCGACGCTCCCGGGGAACATCGACGCGTACGCGGCACCGAGCGCCGAACCGTAGGAGTACCCCAGGAAGCTGGCCTTCTCCTCGCCCAGTGCTGCCCGGACGCTGTCGAGGTCACGGGCCATGTTGGCCGTCGACACGTGCCGGAGCAGCCCGTTCTCGTCGTTGGCGGCACACTGCTCGGCCGCTACCTCGACGACCTTCGCCCGCTGGACGACCGCCGCGTCGTCGACCGCGTACGGCGGGACGTTGCCGAAGTAGTCACCACCGGCGGTGAACCCGCAGTCCACCCGGGTCGAGTGGCCGACCCCGCGGGTGTCCATGCCGATCAGGTCGTAGGCGTCCAGCACGCTGTCGGGCAGGCCCTGGGAGGCCAGGAGCGCCGCCTGCGCGAGCCCGGACCCGCCGGGCCCGCCCGGGTTGAGCAGCAGCACGCCGCGCCGCGCGGCCGGGTCCGCGCTGGCCATGCGGGACACCTGGAGCTCGATCTGCTCGCCGTCCGGGTCGGAGTAGTCCAGGGGCACGGGGATCGTGGCGCAGGTCAGGACGTAGGGCGCGGCCTCGGTCGCGACATCCTCGGGGCACGGGCCCCAGTCGACCTGCGCGGCGGGCCCGCCGGCGGGCCGGGCGCCGGGCTCGGCGCCGTCCGGCCGGACGTCGGCAGCGGCCGGCACCGCGAGCGCGCCCGCCAGGCCCAGCACGGCCAGCAGGGCCACGCCCCGGGCACGGCTCGTGAGCGGATGGGGGGACCTGAGGTGGATTCGCTTCATGTCCCCACCCTCCGACGGCGCGTCCGCGTCGGTAAGTGTCACCGATCACGACCGTGCCCGGAGGAATGCCCGGCCGAGGCATGACAGATGTCAGTCCCGCCGCAGCACCGGCTCCAGCGCCGTCAGCACCGCCGGGTCCTCGATGGTCGACGGCACCTGCGGGTGCTCGCCGTCGGCCAGCTGGCGCATGGTGCGCCGCAGGATCTTGCCCGAGCGGGTCTTCGGCAGCCCGGCGACCACCTGCACGTCCTTGAACGCCGCGACCGGACCGATCTCCTCGCGGACCGCCGCGACGAGCTCCGCCGCCACGCCCTGCGGGTCCGCGCCCGCCTTCAGCACCACGAAGCCCCGCGGGACCTGGCCCTTGAGGGCATCGGCGGCGCCGATGACCGCGCACTCCGCCACGGCGGGGTGCCCCGCGAGCACACCCTCGATGGCCCCGGTGGACAGGCGGTGTCCCGCCACGTTGATGACGTCGTCGGTGCGCCCCATGACGTACACGTACCCGTCGTCGTCGATGTAGCCGCCGTCGCCGGAGAGGTAGTAGCCGTCGTACGCCGTGAGGTACGACGCCACGTACCGCGCGTCGTCGCGCCACAGCGTCTGCAGGGTCCCGGGCGGCAGCGGCAGCCGGATCGCGAGGCTGCCTTCCATCCCGGGGCCGGCGACCGTGCCGTCCGGGAGGAGCACCTGCACGTCGAACCCCGGCACCGGGACCGACGGCGACCCGGGCCGGGTCGGTATCGGGTCGAGCCCGCGCAGGTTGGCGACGACTGCCCAGCCGGTCTCGGTCTGCCACCAGTGGTCGATCACCGGCACGCCCAGCACGCGTCCCGCCCACTCGTACGTGCCGGGGTCGAGCCGCTCCCCCGCGAGGAACAGGTGCCGTAGGGACGACGTGTCGTGCCCGGCCAGGAGAATCCCCTCCGGGTCCTCCTTCTTGATCGCCCGGATCGCGGTCGGCGCGGTGAAGAGCGCCTCGACGCCGTGCTCGGCGACCACCCGCCAGAAGGCCCCGGCGTCCGGCGTGCCCACCGGCTTGCCCTCGTAGAGCACGGAGGTCGCGCCCGCGATCAGCGGCCCGTAGACGATGTACGAGTGGCCCACCACCCAGCCGACGTCGGACGCCGTCCACCAGACCTGACCCGCCCCGATGTCGTAGACGTTGCGCATGGACCAGGCCAGGGCGACGGCATGACCGCCGTTGTCGCGCAGGATCCCCTTGGGCCTCCCCGTGGTGCCTGACGTGTACAGGATGTAGAGCGGGTCCGTCGCTGCGACCTCCGCGCAGGGCGCGGGATTGGTGCGCCCGGCGTGCATGGCGGTGGCCCAGTCCAGGTCCCGCCCCTCGACGAGCGTCGCGGCGGCCTGCGGCCGCTGGAGCACCACGCACGACGCCGGCTCGTGGTCCGCCAGCTCCAGGGCCCTGTCGAGCAGCGGCTTGTACTCCACCACCCGGGTCGGCTCGATGCCGCACGACGCCGAGACCACCACTTTCGGCTGCGCGTCGTCGATCCGCAGGGCCAGCTCGTTCGCGGCGAACCCGCCGAACACCACGGAGTGCACGGCGCCCAGCCGGGCGCAGGCCAGCATCGCGACGACGGCCTCCGGCACCATCGGCATGTAGATCACCACGCGGTCGCCCTGCCCGACGCCGAGGTCGCGCAGGGCGCCGGCGAACGCCGCGACGTCCTGCAGCAGCGTCGCGTAGGTGATCGTCCGGGAGCTGCCGGTGACAGGGCTGTCGTAGATCAGCGCCGCCTGGTCGCCGCGGCCGGCGATCACGTGCCGGTCGAGTGCGTTGTAGCAGGTGTTCAGCCTGCCGTCGGGGAACCAGCGATAGAACGGCGGACTGTCGGCGTCGAGCACGCGGGTGGGCTTGCGGAACCAGGAGACCAGAGCGGCCTGCTCGCCCCAGAACCCCTCGGGATCCCTGAGGCTGCGCCGGTAGACGTCCGCGTAGTCAGCCATGTGATGCCCTTCCGCTCCGGCTCACGGACCTCGGTGTCCGCGCCGTTGTCAGTGTGCCTCGGGCGCGGGGCGACGTCGAGCGACCGGGCCGGGGCACAGGGCCACGCTTCAGTCGATGAACGCGACCGGCTCGATGCCGCTCGCCCCGTGCCGGAACACCGTGTTGCGCGGGTCGATGTCGTGATGGCACACGGCCTCCGAGCCCCCGGCGAGCGAGGTGCCGGCAGTCAGGTCGTGCAGCTCGCGCACCAGCCGGGCGAGCGCGGCCAGGCAGGACGGCTCGGCCGCTGCCCGCCGGACGCCGTCGTCGGCGCCGCTGAGACCGTCGAGATAGCCGAGCACCTCCGTCGCGGGCGGCTCGACCCGCAGGAGTCGGGGCGCGCCGCTCCAGCCCCGCTCCAGCCCCGCTCCGAGAGGAACCGCAGCAGCTCATGCACGTACTCGTGCCGCTCCGGCATCGAGCGGTGCACCTCGGCGCCCCGCCGCGTCACGGCCGGGACGAACCCTCCGGACAGAACCTGATCGTCGGCGTGCTGCACCGCTCCAGTGTCTCGCGGGTAGCCGCAGACCTCAGGGGCCTGCCGCCGGCTCAGGGCACATGCGCCCAGGCGAGATCGGGCCGAGACCGCCGCTGACGTCGGTGCCTGGGCCGGTCCTGCCCGCGGCGCCCGGGTGGGCGGTAGGCGATCGCTCCTCGGTCGGGGCGGGTGTGGCAGCCGATCGAGTAGCGGCTGCGTGGGATGCGTCCGCTCGGGTTGCCCATACCGACGGCCGGGGTCCACGCCGGTATCGATTGCCCGGCTCGGTCCTGAGCCTCGACCGGTCCGGGATCAGCTGGCCGCAGTGCGGGCGTGTGCTCGCGCCCCGCGGCCATGGCCGGCTCTGATGATGCGGGCGTGCCGGAGACGGACGTGTGCCCCGGTGCGGCGTCGCGGACCAGCTCTGGTGGTGCGGGCGTGACGGAGATGGGCCGTTGCCCTGGTGCAGGGTCGCGGACCGGTCGTGGCGGCTCGGGCGCGACGAAGACGGACGTGTGCCCGGTGGGCGTGGTGGTCTCCACGCCGTGCCGGCCATTGATCTCGGTGGCCTTCTGCCGCCAGCCCGGTGCCTGCTTCGCATGATTACACCGCACGCACAGGCCCTGCCCGTTGTCCAGGCTGGTCGCACCACCCTCGGCGTGCGGGGTCACATGGTCGATGTGCCGCACCGGTGCGTCGCACCACGACGTGGCACAAATGCCCTGCTCCCGCGCCCGCAACAGATCCGCTAGCCCCGGTGGGTGGAACCGTGCCTTCGACGTCGTGGCCAATAGCCGACCGTTCGGGTCGACGTAGATCGCTCGCAGCCACGCCGCACCGGCGTCGATCCCCTGCGCGGCCAGGTTCCGGGCCACCGGCCCCGGGACGACACCCGCGCCCCCGGACATGCCCTCCACGACCACACCGGGCTGGTCACCACCGGTCAGCAGCGTCCGGTCAGAGACCAGCAGATTGATCGCGACCGGCACCTCGTCAGCATGACCCGGCTCACGGCCGGTGACGCGCTCGATCAGGGTGTCAGCCATGATCTGCCCCGCACCACGCTCGTCACCCGCTGCTCTGGCTGCCTCCGCGTGCTTCTTCAGCTGCGCGTACG
>NZ_JAJQQP010000011.1 GCF_028994805.1 Promicromonospora iranensis
GACGGTCAGCGAAGCCACACCCGACAAGGGTTAAAACTTTGGCATTGACTATCAAGCACACTGTTGAGTTCTCAAACAACCGACGCACACCGTCAAAGTCGCAATCTTTCCGATCGCTTCCCTGTCCGGGGCAGTGCCTGTAACTTACCAGGCCCTTTCGGACTTTCCAAATCCTCGCCAGCCTCTCAGCCGGGAGAATTCTTCGATCATCCGAATCATTTCCGATTTCCGTAACTTACCAGATTCTTTCGGCCGATCAAATTCGCTTCCGTTCTCAGAACTGGAAGGAATTGCACCTGCCTGCCGAATTCGGCACCACATCCTGTTCCGGGGAACACAAAGTTCCCTGGTCCTACGATGTGGGTTTCAACCCCGGCGCGGCCACCCAGCCGTTTCCGTCTGGTGTCCGTCTGCCCGTCGGGCTGACCTGGAGAACATTACACACGTTCCCCCGTGGGCGCCACTTCGCTCGGAGTGGCCCGCGACACACTACGTTTCCGCAGGTCAGGGGCTGTTTTGAACATGTCATGACACCCCTTCGCACCACGCTTGTGACGGGGGACACGCCTCCGGGTGTCCAGCACCCTGCGCCGACCCTCGGCGAACCCTCCGTTGGCCCGCTCCGCACCAGCATTTTCTGTTCTGGCACCTCGATGCACCGCGACAGGGCCCGGTACTACGTTCGGGACGTGACACCCGAGCCCCGGGCGACGTTCCCCGCCCCCACCGAGACCACCGACACGACCCCGACCGTACCGAGCACCACGCCCGGTCCAGCAGGCCGACCGACGTCGGCACCGGCGACGCGTCCCGGCGTCGTCCGCAGGGCTACCGCCGACGACACGGCCGAGACCGCGTGGCTGGCCGCCCTCACCTTCCCCCTCGCCTGCCCGCCCGAGGCCGCACGCGCCGAGATGGCGACGCACATCGCGCAGAAGCTGACCCCCGCCCACTTCCACGAGTGGGCCATCAGCGACCGGCACGCACTCCTCGTGTACGACGACGGCGCGCGCCTGCTCGGCTACGCGCTCCTCGTCCTCGGCTCCCCCGAGGGCGCGACCGAGGCCGCGACCGTCAGAGAGGCGAGCGGGCGCGTGGCTCCCTACGTGGAGCTGTCCAAGATCTACGTCCAGCCCGACGTGCAGGGTGGCGGCATCGCCGGTGAGCTCATGCGGGCGGCCTCCGACGCGGCAGCCGAGCTCGGCCCCGGTCTCCCCTACTGGCTGGGGACGAACGCCCAGAACCTGCGCGCCCAGGCCTTCTACCGAAAGCACGGCTTCGAGGTGATCGGCAGGCGCACCTACGTGGTGGGCGGCCTGGAGCACGACGACGTGGTGCTTCTCCGCACCCGGTAGCGAGAAGCACCGCAGCGAGAGGGGTGTGGCCGACGCCGGACGGCGTCGGCCACACCCCTCACCCAGCTGCTTGCTTGCTCAGCAGCGCTCGGCGCGCAGCGACCGGATCTCGTCGTACGACCGCTCGGCGTTGCCGAACGAGTCGACCGGGAAGCCCGGCGCCGCCACCGAGGCGGCGTTGTCCTGCTCCCAGATGCCGTGCCGGCGTCCCGAGCCCGCGAGCGCCGACAGGAACTCGGTGTACGGCAGGTCGCCGGCCCCGAACTCCACGATGTCGTAGCCGCCCGTGTTCGCCGGGTTCGCGTCGCCGTCCTTGAGGTGCAGGAGGGGGTACCGGTGCGGGTTGCGCTTGACATAGTCCACCGGCTCGAAGCCCGGGTACCGGTGCTTGCCCACGAACGCCCAGTACACGTCCATCTCGAGGTACACCTTCGCGGGGTCGGTGTTCTCGTAGAAGACGTCGTAGAGGCGCACGTCCGGGTTGTCCGTGGCGAAGCTGAACTCGCCGTCGTGGTTGTGCTGGTAGAACTTCAGGCCTCGGGCGGACGCCGCCTCCCCGAAGCCGTTGAACTGCTCGGCGGCGGCGAGGTAGCCGGCGACCGTGCGGTTGTTCGTGGGTGCCTGCGCGGTGCCCACGTGCTCCGTGCCGAGGATCTCGGCGATGTCGAGCTCGCGCTCCATGTTGTTCGCGAAGTCGCCGATCCCGCGGTGCGAGCCGACGGCCCGCAGGCCGTTGTCGTCCAGCAGCTGCCGGATCTCCTCGGGGGTGATCGGGCCGACCTGCCCCTGCGTGTACCCGGCGAACTCGATCTCCGCGTACCCCATGTCGGCGAGCCGCTCGAACACGGTACGGAACCCGAGCGAGGAGACCTTGTCCCGGATCGAGTAGAGCTGGATGCCGATGTGGCCGGCGGGCACGAGCACCCGGCCCCGGCTCGCGGTCGCCGCTCCGGTCGCCGCTCCGGTCGCCGCTGGGGGGGCGAGGGTCGAGGCGGCCGCGCTGCCGGCGAGACCGGCACCGGCCAGCGTGGCCGCACCGACGGCTACGGTGCCGCCGGCCAGCCTCAGGAAGTTCCTGCGGTTGACGTCAGTGCGTGATTCCATCACTGCTCTCCTTCGGTCTGAGCGGCCCCGGTCGGGCCGGTCGAGCTCTGTGCTGCCGCCGGGGGCGTCCCCACGCCCGCGCCGACCATCGTCACCGCGTCGACGTCGAGCGTGCCGGTCGTGGTGAGGTACAGCGTCCCGGTGCCCTCGGGGGCGTCGAACGCCAGGTCGACGTCCTGCCACGCCGTGCCGGTCACCTTCGCCGTCGCGAACGGCTTGGCCGTGGGTGAGCCCCAGCGGAGCTCGACCTTGCCCTTGCCCCGCACCTTCGCGGTGGCGCTGTCGATGCCCGACAGGCTGACGCGTTCCAGGGCCAGCGAGTCGCGCTTGGCCAGACCCGCCACGTAGGCGCCGGCCGAGGCCGCCTCGTCCTCGACCACCTCGGCACCCTGGACGGCTCCATGCTCGGCCTCCTGCAGCTTCGGGTTCAGGCGCAGCGTGGCCTCACCCTTGGCGGGCGGCAGACCGTTGGCCCCGTTGTCGGTGTAGGTGACGACGACGGCGCCGTACAGGTGCGCGCCGGGGCCGTGCTCCGGGGAGTTCGGGTCGGTCGGGAAGACACCCGTGCAGCCCGTGCCGGACACCTCGGGGTGGGCGTGCTCGTCGTGGCCGAGCCCGTAGGACCACGCGACCCGGCTGCAGACCGTCTCGCCACCGTCCTCGGCGTCCTGCGTGCTGACCTGGAACGGCACCGCGTCGCCCCACTCGAAGAACCCGCCGTCGGCCGGGAAGTCGACCGTGACCTCGGGTGCCTGGTTGCCGACGCTGATCTCCCGCGAGGTGAGGGAGAACTTGGCGCGCGCGTCGGTGACCCGGAGGCGGGCCGTGTACACGTCGAGCTCCGTGTAGGTGTGGGTGGCCCGGACACCGCTGGCGTCGAACGAACCGTCACCGTCGAAGTCCCACTCGTACGTGAGCGCGTCACCGTCGGGGTCGGTCGAGGCGGACGCGTCGAACGTGACCTCCACGGGCGCGGAGGACGACGACGAGGGCGTGGTCGTGAACCGCGCCTGGGGCGCCTTGTTGCCCTCCGCGTAGTCGATCCGGTACAGCCCGGAGTCCGGGTTCTGGCGGAAGAAGCCGTCGCCGTACTCCAGGACGTACAGCGAGCCGTCCGGGCCGAACTCGAGGTCGATCGGGTTGTCGTTGCGGGGCATGCCCGCCGCCTCGACCGCGGCGTTCGGGAAGAAGTCCTCGATCTCGCCGACCTCGAACGTGGCCCAGTCCACGCTGAACGCCGCGTAGTAGTCCTGGGAGAACTCGCCGAAGAACGCCTTGCCGTCCCAGTGCTCCGGGAACTTGCCGGGCGCCGTGCTCTCGGGGTCGTAGTGGTAGACCGGACCGCCCATGGGGCCCTGCCCGCTGCCCGAGCCGAAGTTCACGAGCTCGTCACGCGGCTGCTGCCCGGGCTGGTCGCCGTAGTGCAGGGTCGCCGCCCGCGACGGCGGGAGGTCGGTGAGGCCCGTGTTCCAGCGGGAGTTGTTCTGCGGCGCGTCGCAGTCGAAGAACTCGCGGGGGGGTGGCGGTCGCGAAGTCCCACTCGTTGTAGGCCGCGTTCGGGCCGTGGCAGTACGGCCAGCCGGAGTTGTGCGGGTCGTCGAGGCCCACGGCGTTCCACTCCACGTAGCCCATCGGCCCGCGGTCGGGGTTCGCGGCACCGGCGTCGGGCCCGTAGTCACCCCAGGTCAGCGAGCTCGTCTCGGGGTCCACCTCGATGCGGAACGGGTTGCGCACGCCCATCACGAAGATCTCGGGACGCGTGCCCTCCGTGCCCGGCGCGAACAGGTTCCCCTCGGGGATGTCGTAGGTGCTGCCCTCGCCCGGCGGTGCGCCGGCCGGGATCTCGTCCTTCACGTCGATCCGCAGGATCTTGCCCCGCAGGTCGTTCGTGTTGCCCGCCCCGCGACGGGCGTCGAAGCCCGGGTTCATGTTCGGTGCGTCGTTGTTCGGGGCGTAGCCGCTGGCACCCGGGGTACCGGCCGGGGTGTTGTCCCCGGTCGACAGGTAGAGATTGCCCTCGGCGTCGAAGTCGATGTCGGCGCCGACGTGGCAGCACTGGCCGCGCTGCACCTCGACGTCGAGGATCGGCTGCTCCGAGGCCGGGTCGAGGGCGTCACCCGTCCAGGTGAACTTCGACAGGCGGTTCACGCCCACCCAGCGGTCCCAGTAGCTCTCGTCCTCGCCCGCGGGCAGCGAGTTGGGTGCGTTGCCCGACGGTGTGTCCGCCGTGCCGTCCCCATCGGCGTCCCGCGGCGCGTACACGAGGTAGACCTCGTTGCTCTCCGCGAAGTCCGGCGCCAGGGCGATGCCCTGCAGCCCGTCCTCCGAGTTCGCGTACACGTCGAGGGTGCCCACCAGCGTGGTGACGCCCGTCGCCGGGTCGGTCACGCGGATCTCGCCGTTGCGGGCCGTGTGGAGCACCCGCTTGTCGGGCAGCACGGCCATGTCGATGGGCTCACCGACGTCCTTGGTGAGCAGGACCTTCTCGTAGCTGCCCCAGTCCGTGTCGGCCGTGGCGGCAGCCTCGGCGTCCTGGGTCTCGGTGTCGTGGCCCTCGTGGGCGGACGCCGCCGGCGTGGCCAGGAGAGCCACGCCGACCAGCGAGGTCGCGGCGAGCGCCGCGAGAGTCTTCTTCCGCCGCGCACGGGCGGGCGCCTGGATAGTCTTCATACGTGATGCAGCTCCTCATCGAGTTCGTCACGCCGGCCGGGCCTCGTCCGCATCCCATTCGTCCGGGGCCCGGTCTTCCTGTCGCACCGGCGCCGCGCTGCGCCGCCGGTGGTCCCTCTCCCTACCTGGTCGTACCTCCCTGCTCAGTGCGTGTACGGCGGGCGTCGGCCTGTCAGGGCCTCAGCGGGTCGAGAACGCGGCGTCGAACGCTGCGTCGGGGGCGTCGTACGCGTGCGAGCGCACGAACTGGAGCGCCTCGGGCGCACCGACGAGGCGGTCCATGCCTGCGTCCTCCCACTCCACGGAGATCGGGCCGTCGTAGCCGATCGTGTTGAGCATCCGGAAGGCGTCCTCCCACGGGACGTCCCCGTGCCCGGTGGAGACGAAGTCCCAGCCGCGGCGGGGGTCCGCCCACGGCAGGTGCGAGCCCATGCGGCCGTTGCGACCGTTCGTCATGCGCTTCTTCGTGTCCTTGCAGTCCACGTGGTAGATCCGGTCCTTGAAGTCCCAGAGGAAGCTGACCGGGTCCAGGTCCTGCCACACCATGTGGCTGGGGTCCCAGTTCAGGCCGAACGCCTCGCGGTGGCCGATCGCCTCGAGGGTCCGGACGGTGGTCCAGTAGTCGTAGGCGATCTCGCTCGGGTGCACCTCGTGAGCGAACTTGACGCCCACCTCGTCGAACACGTCGAGGATCGGGTTCCAGCGGTCGGCGAAGTCCTGGTAGCCGGCCTCGATGGCGGCGTCCGACACCGGCGGGAACATCGCCACGTACTTCCAGATCGCCGAGCCGGTGAACCCGATGACCGTCTTGACACCGAGCTTCGCGGCGAGCCGGGCGGTGTTCTTCATCTCCTCGGCGGCGCGCTGCCGCACGCCCTCGGGGTCGCCGTCACCCCAGACGCGGTCGGAGACGATGTCCCGGTGCCGCTGGTCGATCGGGTCGTCACAGACTGCCTGGCCCTTGAGATGGTTGGAGATCGCCCACACCTTCAGGCCGTGCCGCTCCAGCAGCTCCAGGCGCCCGGCGACGTACTCGTCGTCGTCCCAGCGCCACGGGTCCAGGTGGTCGCCCCAGCAGGCCAGCTCGAGGCCGTCGTAACCCCACGACGCGGCGAGCCGCGCCACCTCCTCGAGCGGTAGATCGGCCCACTGGCCGGTGAACAGGGTGATCGGTCGTGTCATCTTTTTCTTTCCTCCTGTGCGTGACGATCCGGCGTCGCCGGTCGTGCCCTTCGGTCTTCGGTCACGTTTTCCCGCGGCGCAGGCGGACGACGGCCGCCGCCCCTCCGGCGACGACGAGCGCCCCCAGCACCCAGCCGGTCCAGGCCGGCACGCCGCCGGACGACGGCGCCCCGTCGCCGGCCGCCGCGGCCGCGCCGGCGGCGTCCGCGTCCGGGTTGGTCCCTGCGGCTCCTGGACCCGACGGCGCGGGCCCGGACTCTGCCGGCGCGGAGTGTGCGGTGTCGGACTGTGCGGGGTCGGACGCCTCGTCCTCGGACGGCGGGGCGGCCGGTGCGGCGACGTCGACCTGTACCTCTACCTTCGCCTTCTTCGGTTCCGTCGCCCGCGCGGTCACCGTCCAGTGCCCTTCGCCGAGCAGCTCGGGGTCGGAGCGGTACCAGCCGACCCCTTCGGAGGCGGAGACGAGCGTGACGGGGCCGACCTCGTCACCGGCGTCCGAGACCGCCTGCACGACGACGACGGCCGACTCCTCGACGGGATGCCCGTCCCCTGCCCAGGTCAGTGCGGCGGAGACACCGCCGGCGCCATCGGTGCCGAGCTCGATGTCGATCTTGCCACCGTGTGCGGCGGCCGGAGCCGTGGCGGCGGGCACGACGGCGAGACCGAGCGCCAGCAGGAGCGCCGCGCCGAGGGGGGTGAACCGTTTCATGCTCGTTCCTCTCCGACTCACGAGGGCCCGGAGGTCAGCAGCGCTGCCCGCTGACCTCGGGCCATGGTGCGACGGGGCGTGCACCGGTGATCGGTGCACGCCCCCGGGCTGTCAGTCGCACCTCTCTTCGACGGTCACGATGAGGCGTGCCTTGCCGGACGGGCTGAGCTCCCAGTCCCCGGCCGCCGTCAGCTCCGCACCGCGGTTCGGCGTGGCGATCACCCGGTAGTCACCCGGGGCGAGGTCGCCCAGGTCACGAGCCTTGCCGTCCGCCTCGCCGTCGACCCAGCGGTGCACGACGTAGCTGCGCACCCCCGGCAGCTCGACCGGATCGATCGAGCCACCGGCGTCGCACGTCGCGGCCACGACCACGACGTCCGGCGTGTTCGGGTCGGGGCACTCCGGCTCCTCGAGCGTCACGAAGAGCACGGCGAGCCCGTTGTCCCGGACCTTCCAGTCGCCCTCGCCGACGAGGGCGTACCCCTCGGCCGGGCGGGCCGCGATCCGGTACGTCCCCGGAGCCACGTGGTCCAGGTCGTCCAGGACGTCACCGGCCGAGCCGTCGACCCATTCGCGCACCACGTACGAGCGCACGCCGGCCACCTCGGCCGGGACGAGTGCGCCCGCGGTGACGACCTCGGCCCCGGAGGGCCCGTACGAGCACGTGGGCTGCACGACGTCGACCGCAGGTGTCGCCTCGGTGAGCTGTGGCTCGGCGATGGTGAACTCGACGGTGTCGCCGACCACGGTCTCGCCGTCCGCCGAGGCCCGCACCTGGACGGTGTGGGCGCCGGCCGCCGAGATCTCCAGCGGTGCCGTGTACTCGGCCCAGCCCCCGTCGTCGACGTTGACCTCTCGGTACACCTGCGCGCCGTCCGGCCCGCCGGTCGTCTCCACCGTGACGGTCACCGGTCCGAGCCACTGGCCGTCCGGGCCGTCCGGCTCAGCCGGCGACACCGTGCCCGTCACCTCGAGCGGCTCGGTGGCGTCCGTCGTCCGGAAGTACTCGAACGTGGCCGTGGCCGCCGACTGCTGGGAAGCCCCGAGGGCGTACAGGCCCACCCGGGCGTCCTGCAGCCCGTCGTGGGTCACCGGATCGGCGAGGGCCGTCCAGTCCTCGCCGTCAGCGCTGTACTCACCGGTGAAGGTGGTCCCTTGCTTCGACAGCCGCAGGTGCCACACGCCCGACGTGAGGTCGTTCGCGCCCGGCTGCGGGTCCTGGACCACGGCGTCGACCTCGCTGCGGAGCTCGATGCGCTGCGCGACCGGGTCTCCGGCCACGTTGTCCGTCACGAGGTCGAGCTTGACGTAGTTGTCGTCGTCCCCGTACCCGATGAGACCGCCCTGCTGGTACTGCTGGTCGAAGTCCGACCCGTCCACCCGGGTCTCGACCGTCCAGTCGTCCTCCGGCAGGTCCTGCACGACGATATTCGGCGTGCCGGAGTTGCTGCCCGTGTAGATGTCCGTGGCGGTCGTGTCGATCTCCAGCGCGCCACCGGTCACCCGGTAGCCCGTCGGATCCTCCCGCACCACGTCCCAGCGGCAGCCGTCGAGGGTGTCCCCGTCGAACTCGTCCGCGGGCCCGGGGGTCCCGGCCGTGTCGTCCGGGGTGATGTGGAACCAGTCGAACTGCGCGTCCACCACGTCAGCCGCCGATCCGGCACCCGCGAGCGCGAAGAGCCCGATCCGCGGATCGACGATGCCGTCGAGCGACTTGGTCTGGGGCATGGCCGTGAACTCCACGCCGTCCGCGGAGTACGACGCCGTCAGGTCCTCGCCGTCGCTGCTCGCCAGCCGCACGTACACCGTGTCGGGGTACGCCTCGCCGAGCGCCGCGGTGTTGGAGTCCCCGACCTCGTTCGGTGTGCCGCCCTCCTCACGGATGTACTGGAAGACGCGGGTGGCCGGGTCGGCGGGTGCCGAACGCCCCTGGATCACCATCTTCGCGTAGTTGTCCGCGTCGCCGTAGATCAGCAGCCCCGCCTGCTGGTACTGCGCGTGGGCCGGGATCGTGACCTTGGCCGTCGCGGTGAACGGACCGTCCGGCAGGTCCTGCAGGACGAGGTTCGGGACTGCCGTGTTGTCCGTCCCGTAGATGTCCGAGGTGCTCGCCGGAACCGTGAGGGTCCCGTCGGCCACCTGCAGGTCCTGGTTGCGGTCGAGCACCGTCCAGCGCTCCGGGTCGAGCTCGTCCCCGAGGAAGTCGTCCGACCGGCCCGCCAGGCAGGGCGTCGGCTCCGGAAGGGTCCCGGTGACCTCGACCATGACGTACTCGACGGCATAGGCGCCGCCCTCGTCGGTGACGCGTACCTGGAGCCGGTAGGTGCCCGGCTCCTCGTAGGTGTGCTCGAAGGCGGAGGTGCCGTCGACGAACCCGTCACCGAGCCCGGCGTCCCAGGCATAGGTCAGGTCGCCGGTCCCGTCGGGGTCGGTGGCCTCGGCGGTGGCGGTCACGGTCAGCGGGGCGTCGCCCGAGACCGGGTCGACCGTGAGCTCGACGTCCGGCCTCTCGTTGTCGGTGACCCCTCGGCCGTCGATCTCCATCCAGTTGGCGTTGATCCCGCCGGAGAGCAGGACGAAGTGCAGTGATCCCGAGCCGGACGGCACGTCGGTCAGCTCGGTACGGGCGTCGACGTACTGCTGCCAGTCACCTGTGCTCGGCACCGTGATCCGGCCGATCTCGGGACCGTCGGGCGCGTCCCAGCGCACCGAGACCTCCCCGCCGGCGGCGCCGGAGGCCGCGCGCAGCGAGATGGCGTCGACGCCGGCCAGGCCCACCGGTTCGTGGGCCCAGTAGTCACCGGGCTCGATGTACCCGATGTTCTGGCCGCCACCCGCGGTGTCGCCCGTCTGCTCGATCTGGACGCCCGGGTCGCCGGTGCCGTCGCCGATACCGTCGACTCGTCCCGTGCCGGTGAAGAACTCCGACTGGACCAGCTTGGGCTGCAGCACCTGCAGGTCGGTGGCCGTCAGCGGTGCGCCGGCGGCACCGCCGTCGTCCGTGTAGAACGCCTCGATCACCCAGAAGATGTTCGCCTCGATGCCGTGGCCCTCGTCGCGGGCCGTCTGGATGACGCCCTCGCAGCCGGTCAGCTCGTCGAACGGGTGCGCGTGCGAGTCGTGGCCGAGCGAGGTGAACAGCGAGACGTCCTCGCAGCTCACGTCCCCGTCGGGGTCGTCGACGTCGATCTCGTAGCGGACCTGGTCGCCCCACTCGAAGAAGCCACCGTTCTCGGGGAAGGTGATCGTCACCTCGGGGGCGACGTTGCCGACCACGATCGTCACGTTCGCCACCCCGGTCTGCCCGGCGGCGTCGGTCGCGACGAGCTGGGCGGTGTAGCGGCCGTTCTCCGTGTAGGTGTGGGTCGGGTTCGCCTCGGTGCTCGGCTCCGACCCGTCGCCGAAGGTCCACTGCAGCGTGATCGGTTCCCCGGCCGGGTGCCGGGTGCCCTCCGACGAGAACTGCACGGTCAGCGGGGCGAGGCCGTCGGTCACGTCGGCGGAGGCCTGCGCGATCGGTGCCGGCTCACCCTTGACGTAGTTGACCCGGTACACGCCCGAGCTGTCGTTGTTCCCACCGAAGCCAGAACCCCAGTCGACGACGTAGAGCGCGCCGTCGGGCCCGAAGTCGAAGTCCATCGGCCGGTCGAACCCGGCCGCCGGGTCGAAGATCTCCGGCAGGACCCGGTTGATGTCCACGAGGTCGTCCCGCTGCTCGCCGGCCAGCTGGAACGAGTACATCCGCCCCTGGTTCCACTCCCCGAACAGCGCCTTGCCGTCCCAGTAGGCGGGCCACTTGACGTCGGACTCCAGCTCCGGGTCGTAGGAGTAGACCGGGCCGCCCATCGGGGCACCGCCGCCGCCGATCTCCGGGAACAGCGGGTTGGTCCCGTATCCGTACCAGACCTCCGCCTCCACGGCGGGCGGCAGCTGCGTGATGCCGGTGTTGTTCGGCGAGTCGTTCACCGGACCGCCGGCGCAGTCGAACGCCGCACCGGACTGCCCGGTGGCGAAGTCGTAGGCGCGGTAGTCGGCGTTCGCTCCCGTGCAGTACGGCCACCCGTAGAACCCGGGCTCGCTCACGACGTTCCACTCCACCGTGCCGGCCGGCCCACGGGCCGCGCTCGCCGAGCCGGCGTCCGGGCCGTAGTCGGCCACGAGCACGTTGCCGTTCGCCGGGTCGACGCCGATCCGGAACGGGTTGCGGAAGCCCATCGCGTAGATCTCGGGGAGCGTGTCCGCCTCCCCCGGAGCGAACATGTTCCCCTCGGGGACCGTGTACGAGCCGTCGTCCTGAGGGGTGATCCGCAGCACCTTGCCGCGCAGGTCGTTGCTGTTGGCCGACGTCCGCTGGGAGTCGTAGTTCGCCCGCCCGGCCCGCTCGTCCAGCGGCGAGTACCCCTGGGACTCGAACGGGTTCGTGTTGTCGCCGGTGGCCACGTACAGGTTGCCGTCGGCGTCGAACACCATGTCGCCGCCCGCGTGGCAGCAGGTCTGGCGCTGCGTCGGGATGACCAGCACGGTCTCCTCGGTGGCCGGGTCGATCGTGCCGACTGCCGCGTCGTACTCGAAGCGCGAGACCCGGTTGTGCGGGCCGTCCTCGCCGACGTCCTGCGGCGACCAGAACAGGTACACCCAGCCGTTCGACGCGAAGTCCGGGTCGAGCACGATGCCGGTCAGCCCGTCCTCGTTGGACTGGGTCACGGACAACGTCACCGCGGTGCTCGTGGTGCTCGACCCGGGATCGATCACCTGGACGCGACCGTCGCGCTCGACGTAGAAGACGGTGCCGTCGTCGGCCACGTCCAGCATCATCGGGTTCGCGGTGTCCTCGTCGAGCGGCACCATCTCGTAGCTGTCGCTCTGCGTCGCGGCGCAGTCGGAGTCGACGACCCCGGCCGCGGTCTGCAGCCCGCCGAGGAGATGCTCGAGGAACTCCGGCTCGGCGTACGAGGCGTCGGTGTGCCCGCCACCGGTGTACCAGGACCGGCCCCCGTCGTAGTCCTGACACCAGGCGATCGGGTGCTCCGCGCCCATCGCGCCCGTCCCGGCGTCGTAGGTGGACTCGTCCAGCGAGGCGAGGACGTGCACCTCGTCGCGGGGGTTGGTACGGAAGTTGTACCACTCGTCGTGGCGGTCCCAGCGGTCGGGGAGGTGCGCGGTGGACTCGTGCGCGTGGTCCTCGACCTTGATGGTGGCGTCCTGGTTCTGCGGGTGCGAGTTGAAGTAGGCACCCACCAGCTCGCCGTACCAGGGCCAGTCGTACTCCGTGTCGGAAGCCGCGTGGATGCCGGCGTAGCCGCCGCCACCCTGGATGTACCGCTCGAACGCGGCCTGCTGCTCGCCGTCGAGCACGTCGCCCGTCGTGGACAGGAAGACGACCACCTCGTAGTCGGCGAGGCCGTCGTCGGTGAAGACGCCGGCGTCCTCGGTGGCGGTGACCGTGAAGTCGTTCGCCGCACCGAGCTCTGTGATCGCCGCGATGCCGGCGGGGATGGAACCGTGCCGAAAGCCCGCAGTCTTCGAGAAGACGAGGGTGTCGAAGGGTTCGGCTGCCGCATCACCAGGGGCGGCGGCCGCCCCGATGCCGGGCAGTGCGACCGGTTCCGGCGCCGTGGCCGGCTGTGCGGCCGACGTCAGCGCCACGGGGATGCCAAGAGCGGTCACGGCTGCTGCCACGACCACCGACCGCAGAACGCGGCGGGCTCGTTGCACGTTTCTCACCTGGAGCTCCTCATTGAGTCGGGTCAGTACTAGTGCGGTGCACGTGCTACTGCTACTGCTGGGGTGCGGGTGGTGCTCAGGGCAGTGCGGTCACCGCACTGCCCTGAGCCCGGAACTCAGACGAGCGACACCCACCCCCCGCCGCCGGCAGCGCTGCGCTCGACGGCGTCCAGCACCCGCTGGACCGCCAAGCCGTCACTGAACGACGGCGTCGGCTGCCGCCCGGCGGCCAGATCGCCGATCAGGTCGACGACCTGGTGCGTGAACGCGTGCTCGTAGCCGAGACCGTGGCCCGGCGGCCACCAGGCGCCGCCGTACGGGTGCTCCGGCTCGGTCACGACGATGCGGCGGAAGCCCGCCGTCGCCGCGTCGTCCGCCGCGTCGAAGAAGTGCAGGAGGTTCATGTCCTCGAAGTCGAACGCGAGCGAACCCTTCGAGCCGTTGATCTCCAGCCGGATCGCGTTCTTGCGGCCCCAGGCGAACCGGGTGGCCTCGAAGGTCGCCAGCCCGCCGCCGGACATCCGCCCGAGGAAGACCGCGGCGTCGTCCACCGTGACCTTGCCCGTGCGGCCGCCGTCGGCCACACCGGACAGGCCCGAGGACGACGACGCCTCCGGGCGCTCGTGCACGAACGTCTCGAGCAGGCCGCTCACCCCCGTGAGCGACTCCCCCGTGACGTACTGCGCGAGATCCACCACGTGGGCGCCGATGTCGCCCAGCGCGCCGGAACCCGCCTTCTGCTTGTCGAGCCGCCAGGACATCGGCGCCTGTGGGTCGGCAATCCAGTCCTGCAGGTACTGCGCACGCACGTGCCGCACCTGGCCGATGCGCCCCTGCTCGACCAGCTGCCGGGCCAGGGCGATGGCGGGCACGCGGCGGTAGGTGAAGCCCACCATCGCGCGCACGCCCCGCTCCGCGGCGGCCTCGGCCGCCGCGGCCATCGTCTCCGCCTCGGCCACGCTGTTCGCGAGCGGCTTCTCGCACAGGACGTGCTTGCCCGCCTCCAGCGCCGCCACGGCGATCTCGGCGTGCGTGTCGCCGGGCGTGCAGACGTCGATCAGCCCGATGTCGTCCCGCCCCAGCAGGTCCTGCCAGCCGACGACCGCCTCGTCCCAGCCCAGCTTGTCGGCCGCCGCACGGACCGCGGTCTTGTCCCGCCCGGCCACCGCGCGCATGCGCGGCGCCAGGGCCAGGTCGAAGAACCGCGGCGCCGTGCGCCAGGCCTGCGAGTGTGCCGCCCCCATGAACGCGTAGCCGACCATGCCGACCCCGAGCTCGCTCTTACCGCTACTCATACCGCGCCTCCCGCCACTGTTGTCTCACCGCCGTGTCGCACACCCGAACCGGGCGCCGTTCGCTGCGTCACCGGGTCAGGAGTCGAAGCCGATGGGCAGGTACTCCTCGACGTTGTCCGCCGTGACGACCGGTGCGAAGAGCTGGACGGTGCGGGGCACGCCGATCGAGGCGAGGTCGCCGATGGTCTTGTTCTGCGCGATCAGGCGGGCGAGCTTGACGCCGTCGGCGGCCTGGGTGGACGGGTAGACGACCGTCGCCTGAACCACGCTGTCGCCGGACTGGATCTCTTCCATCATGTTGCTCGACCCTGCGCCGCCCACGAGGAAGAACTCGTCGCGGCCGGCGTTCTCGATGGCCGCGAGGACGCCGACACCCTGGTCGTCGTCGTGGTTCCAGATGGCGTCGATCTCGGGCTCGGCGGACAGCAGGTTCGCCGTCTGCTCCTCGCCACCCTCGACCGTGAAGTCGGCGGCGACGCGGGCGTCGACGTCGAGACCGCAGTCGTCGAGCGCGTCCTTGAAGCCGGTGCTGCGGTCGGTCGTCAGCGGCAGGGAGTCGATCCCGGCGATCTCGGCGACCACCGCGTCCGGGTTGTCACCCAGCTGCTCGCAGATGTAGGTGCCGGCGCTCACGCCCATGCCGTAGTTGTCACCCAGCACCGTGGTGCGTGCGGCGAACGGGCTGGTGAACTCACGGTCCACGTTGACGACCGGGATCCCTGCCTCCATGGCCTCGAGCGCCACCTCGGTGAGCGCTGCACCGTCGAACGGCAGCAGCACGATCGCGTCCACACCGTCGGTGATGAAGCCCTCGATCTGGCTGATCTGCACGTTCACGTCGTTGGTGCCCTCGGCGACGCGGAGCTCGACGTCCTCGTACTTCTCGGCCTCTGCCTCGGCGGCCGAGGTGATGGCACCCATCCAGCCGTGGTCGGCGGCCGGCGCGGAGAACCCGATGACCACCTCGTCGCCGGGCTCGTCGTTGTCGGTCGTCGTGACGGGGCCGGTAGCGGCCGTCTCCTCGTCGCGGGGCTCGTTGCTGACGCAGCCGGTGACGACGAGCGCTGCGCAGGCCGCTGCGATGAAGGCGCCGGAAACCCTGCGCGTACGTACTGCTGTTGAAGAAGTCATCGTGATCTCCCTTGATCCGGGGTCGTGCTCTGGGGTTGGCTGAAACAGGTACTGGGTAGGACTGAGGCCGCTGGAGCGGCGGCTCAGGTGCTCGTCGCCTTCTCGCGTGCGGCGAACCACTGCTGCAGGAGCACCGCGCCCACGATGATCGCGCCCTTGGCGATCGCCTGGACCGAGCTGTCGATGTTGTTCAGGATGAAGACGTTGGTGAGCGTCGAGAAGATCAGGACGCCCAGCACGGTGCCGGTGATGGTGCCGCGGCCGCCGGCCAGCAGCGTGCCACCCACGACGACCGCCGCGATGACATCGAGCTCCAGGAGCGTCCCGTTCGTCGAGGAGCCCGCTGTGGTGCGAGCCAGCGCCATCACGGCGCCGATGCCCGCCGTCAGGCCGGTGAGCCCGTACAGGTAGAGCGTGTGCCGCTTGATCTTGATGCCCGCGAGCCGAGCGGCCTCCGGGTTGCCGCCCACCGCGACGGTTCGGCGGCCGAAGGTGGTCCGGTTCATCAGGAACCACCCGGCGACCGCGACCACGATGAAGATCCACACGATCACCGGCAGGCCGAGCAGGTCGGCGCGGAAGGTATCGAGGAACGGATCCACCTCGACGAGCTGCGTACGCCGTCCGGCGATGAGTTCGGCGAGGCCCCTGGCCGCTGCCAGCATCGCCAGGGTGGCCATGAAGGCCGGCACCTTGCCGTACGCGACAAGTGCGCCGTTCACCAGGCCTGCGGCCAGACCGACGGCCAGCGCGGTGACCACCATGACCCACCAGCCGTAGTCCTCCGCCAGGTACTGGGTGGACAGCGTGGACGCCCAGACGGTGGACAGGCCGAGCACCGAGCCGACCGACAGGTCGATGCCACCACCGGTGATGACGAACGTCATGCCGATGCTCACCACGCCCGTCGTGGCCGCGAGAGCGAGCAGCGTGGTGATGTTGCCGACCGAGGCGAACCGACCACCCGTGGTGACGATCCCCACCACGCACAGCAGGAGCAGGGCGAGCACGAGGCCACCCATTCGCAGAGCCGGCCCTGACAGGGCCGATCGTCCTCTCACGGGACACTTCCTTCCATGACCATATCGAGCACGGCGTGCTCGTCGATGTCGTCGGCGGGGCTGTCGTGGACCGCCCTGCCGTCGGAGATGACCAGGACCCGGTCTGCCAGGCCCAGCACTTCGGGGATCTCGCTGGACACGACGATGACGGCGGCGCCGTCATCGGCCAGCCGGCGGATCAAGTTGTAGATCTCGGAGCGAGCGCCCACGTCGACGCCCCGGGTGGGCTCGTCGAGCAGCAGGACGCGGCAGCCGTGCACCAGCCAGCGGGCGAGCAGCGCCTTCTGCTGGTTGCCGCCGGACAGCGTGCGCGCGTCGCGGTCCACGGAGGCCGGCCGCAGGTCGAGCGCCTCGACCTGCTCCTGCGCCGCCGCGCGCTCGGCCTTCTCGTCGAGCCAGCCGCTGTGGGCGAGGCGCGCGAAGGTGGACAGGGTGATGTTCCGGTACACGGGCTCGTCCAGGAGCAGGCCCTGGCTCTTGCGCTCCTCCGGGCACAGGCCCATGCCCGCGGCGACCGCCGCGTCGACCCCGCCACGCAGGCGCTTGCCGCCCAGGCGCACGGTGCCCGATGTCGCGCGGCGGGCCCCGTAGATGGTCTCGAGGATCTCGGAGCGGCCGGAGCCGACGAGGCCCGCCAGACCGACGATCTCGCCGGCCCGGACGGTGAGCGAGACATCCTTGAAGACGTCGCCGAGCCCGAGGTCGGTGACCTCGAGGACCGGCGCTGCGGCCTCCGGCACGCCGGGGCGCTTCGGGAACGAGTACTCGACCGCGCGACCCGTCATGAGCTTGATCAGGTCGTCCGTCGGCGTGTCCGCGACGGACAGGCTCGTCGCGACCGTGCGGCCGTCCTTGATCACCGTGATGCGGTGACCGAGCTGCCGGATCTCCTCGAGCCGGTGCGAGATGTAGATGACGGCGACGCCGTCGGCGGTGAGCTCGCGCACGATCCGGTGAAGGTTCTCGACCTCCTCGGAGTCCAGCACGGCGGACGGCTCGTCCATGACGACCACGCGCGCGTCCCGGGACAGCGCGCGGGCCAGCGAGACGATCTGCTTGCCGGCCGCCGGCAGGCTGCCCACCTCGCGGTGCGGCGAGATCTCCGGGTGCCCGAGCCGCTTCAGGATCTCCCGGGTGTTCCGGGCCGCGTCGGACCGGCGGGTGACACCGCCCCGGGCGAGCTCGTGCCCGAGGTAGATGTTCTCGGCGACCGTGAGCCCGTCGACGACGTCCAGCTCCTGGTAGATCGTCGCGATGCCGAGGCCGAGGGCTGCCACCGGATCCGGGATGGTCACCGGTTCGCCGTCGAGCAGCACCTCGCCCGCGGTGGGCTGGTGCGCTCCGGCCAATACCTTGATCAGGGTGGACTTGCCCGCCCCGTTCTGACCCAGCAGGCAGTGCACCTCGCCCGGGCGGACCTCGAGGTCCACACCGTCGAGCGCCCGCGCGCCGGGGAACTCCTTCACGATGCCACGCATCTGCAGCAGGGGCTGCTGCGCCTGTTGCTCTGCCCCAGGGGGGTCCACGTCGACCATGGAATGAACGTAGAGGGACTTTTGGCGACGGTCAAGCAAAAGTCGCAACTTCGTTGACCATGATTGACTAGAGGCATGGTGGAAGTGGCACGGGAAGTGTTTCAGCAGGCGCCCAAGGTCTCCGGAGCGGGGGACATGTTCCAGCTCTTGCGCGACGGTCGGCCCCGCACGCGGGCCGACCTCGCAGCCGTCACGGGGCAGGCCCGGTCGACCGTCGCGGCGCGCATCGACCTGCTCATGACGGCCGGGCTCATCGCTCCGGCCGGCGAGGCTTCCTCGACCGGGGGCCGTCCGCCGGCGACGTTCGCGTTCGCGCCGTCCGCCCGGGTGGTGCTGGGGGTCGACCTCGGTGCGACGCACGCGCGGTTCGCCGTGACCGACCTCGCGTCCACCATCCTGGCGCAGCGTGAGCTGCCGCTGCTGATCACCGACGGCCCCGACGCGGTGCTCGACCAGGTCGCGCAGACGGGCGCCGAGCTGCTGAGCGAGGCCGGCCGGTCTGCCAGCGAGCTCGCCGGGGTCGGCGTCGGCCTGCCGGGGCCGGTGGAGCACGCGACCGGCAAGCCGAACAACCCGCCGATCATGCCGGGCTGGGACGACGCCGACGTGCCCGCGATCCTCGGCGCCCGGTTCCACGCGCCGGTGCTCGTGGACAACGACGTGAACATCATGGCGCTCGGCGAGCACCGGGCCGCCTGGCCCGACGTCGCGGACCTCCTGTTCGTCAAGGTCGCCACGGGTATCGGCGCCGGCATCATCGCCGACGGCGCGCTCCGGCGCGGCGCCCAGGGCTCGGCGGGCGACATCGGGCACGTCGCGGTGCCGGGCGTCACGGACGTCGTCTGCCGGTGCGGCAACATCGGCTGCCTCGAGGCGATCGCGAGCGGGCTGGCCGTCGCGAACGCGCTGGAGGGCGCAGAGAAGCCCGCCGACGTCGTCGCCATGGTGCGGGCCGGCGACGTCCCCGCGAGCCAGGCCGTCCGCCAGGCCGGCCGCGACATCGGCGCCGTGCTCGCCACGAGCGTCAGCCTGCTCAACCCGTCGATGATCGTGATCGGCGGCATCCTGGCCGACGCCGGCGAGCACATCGTCGCCGGCATCCGCGAGGTGGTCTACCAGCGGTCCCTGCCCCTGGCGACGCAGCACCTGCGCATCGTCACCGCCCGGACCGGCACCCAGGCCGGTGTCCTCGGCGCGAGCGCCATGGCGGTCGACCAGGCGCTCTCGTCGGAGGCCGTCGACCGTCTGGTCGCCTGACCCTGCCGAGGTAGAACCAGGGCGAGACAGAACTCTGGCGAGACAGCGCCCGGTCGCCGGGCTCTGTCTCGCCAGAGTTCTGCTTCGGCAGCTCGGTCAGCCGGCGTCGCCCAGGTCCTTGACCCGGATGTCGCGGTAGCTCACCGCCTCGCCCTGACCGTGGTTCTGCAGGCCGATGAACCCCTGGCTGAGGTCGCGCGCGGGGTCGGTGCTGACGAAGTCGTTCACCAGCTCACCGTTGAGCAGGACCTTGATGGTCTGCCCCTCCACCCGGATCTCGTAGGAGTTCCACGAGCCCACCGGCTTGAGCGCCCGCTCCACGGCCTCCGGGTCGGCGCCCTGGAACGTGTAGATCGCGCCCGTGGTGCGGTCCGACTCGTCGGTGGCGTCGATCTGGATCTCGTAGCCCTGGTTGACGGCGACCCACGGGTCGTTGCCCGGGTCCGGGAAGCCGACGAAGACACCGCCGTTGTCGTCCTTCTTGAGCTTCCAGTCGAGCTTCAGGCTGTACTCGTTCAGCTCCGTGGAGTGCCAGAGCAGACCCATGCCGCCGCTGCCGCGGATGGTGCAGTCGCTCTGTCGGCCGAACGAGCCCGGACCAGCCATGTTCCAGCCGTCCAGCGAGGCCATCGTGCCGTCGAACAGCGCGGTGTAGCCCCGCTCGTACCGCTTCGCCTCGCAGATGTCGTCACCGCCGCCGACCTTGAGGAAGTCGAGGTTGACGTTGCCGTCGTCGTCCTCGTCGTAGCGCAGGGTGATGGTGTTGTCGCCCTTGCGCAGGTCCAGCGACCGGGTCGCGGTCGCCCAGGTCTTCCAGGTGCCGGTGGACTCCAGCGCCCACGGCTCGACCTCCTCGCCGTTGACGAGCACCGACAGCGTCTTGGTGCCCTCGAACGGGTTGGGTCCGTTGGCGTACCGCAGGTGCACCGGGACGCTGCCCGCGCGGCGCGCGGTGGTCGTGAAGGTCGCCGAGGCACCTTCCTGGTTGAACCCGGCAGCGAACCCGGAGCCGGAGTAGCCGTTGTGCTCGTTGGCCACGTTGGCGCTGCCGCGGAGCGTCGCCTCCTCCGCCTCCTGGAATCCTGTCGGTGCCTTGTAGCCGGGGATCGCGTTGAGCGTGTACCAAGCCTCGGTGTTCCACAGCTCGCGGCCCTCGACGTCCGCGAACGGACGCGGGCTGCGCAGGTGCACCACGTACCCGGGCTGGCGCCCGTCCACCGTGAGCGTCACCTTCGTGCGGTCCTTGGAGACCTTGGCGCGCGACACGAACAGCTGCTGCTCGTCGACCTTCGGCCCGCCGTAGGCGCGCGTGGGCACGTAGCGCCAGTGGTCCATCCGGAACGCGGCGTTCGGGTCCTCGGCGATCTTCGCCACCGTCTCGTCCGAGAGCGGCTGCGTGTACTCGACCTCGAAGCCCTTCTTGGTGGCCCGCATCTCGGTCATGTCGAAAGCGTCCTCGCCGTTCGGCGTGAGCTTCTGCAGGCCGTAGCGCAGCTTGCCCGGCTCGCTCCAGTTGCCGCCCTCGCCGATGCCGCCGACGTACAGGGCGCCGTCGGGCCCGACCACCGTGCGGTTGACGCCGGCCTCCAGGCCTGCCGTGTGCCGGAACACCGCACCCTGGTACTCACCCTCGACCTTCTCGAGGAAGCCGCGCTGCAGACCACCGTAGGTGACGTCACCGAACACGAGCTGGCCCGCGTACGGACCTTCCTCGAGCTGCACCGGACCGCTCGGCGAGTTGCCGATCTCGTTCTGGGGCACCCACAGGGCGGGCGGCGAGACGGACTGGTCGTCGAACGGTCCCGCCGGGTTGGTGAAGTGGTTGAAGAACTTGCCCTCCTCGACGTGCACCAGCTTCGAGCTGGGCAGCCAAGCGCCCTGGTTGTCCATCACGAACAGCTCGCCGTCGGGGCCCTTGACCATGCCGTTGGGCGTGCGGAGACCGCCGGCCACGTACTCGAGCTCACCGGTCTCGCGGTCGATCTTGATGGTCGTGCCGCGGTTCTCGGCCGGCTGCGGGTCCGTGGTGGCGCCGCCGTTGTTGATGGCGACCGACAGGCTCACGTAGAAGTTCTCGTCGTCGTGCAGCAGGCCGAACGCGAACTCGTGGAAGTTCTCGCCGAACGGCCACTCGGCCACCGTGCGGTGCTCGTCGTAGAAGCCGTCACCGTCGGGGTCCGTGAGCTCTGTGAGCTTGTCACGCTCGGAGACGTAGATCGAGTCCTCGATCACGGCGATGCCCATGGGGTTGAACAGGTCGGTGGCGACCTTCTCGTAGGTCACCTCGTCCTTCGAGGTCTCGCCCGTCACGTTGTCGAGCAGGAACACCTCGCCCGGCTCGGGGTTCTCGACCCAGCCGCCGGGGCTCACCGAGCCGGACGTGACCACGGCGAGGCGGTCGTCGTCGGTCCAGTCGAGCCCGGCGACCATGGGCTCGAAGCCCTCCGGGCGCAGGTCGGTCAGCGAGTAGCCCGGGTACACGGAGTCGAGGCGCATGCCGTCGCCCGCCGTCTCGTCCGACCCCTCGCAGTACTTGGTGCCCGGTGCCGTCACGCGCACGACGCCGGCCTCGGTGCTCAGCACGCTCTCGGGGACGACGACGTAGTCCGTCGTGCCCGGCGGACGCCACTCGAGCTTGAGGATGTTGTCGTTGGTGTTGTCGAAGTACTCCACCCGCAGGTCGTGGAACCCCGCCTCGAGAGCGACGGTGCCCTCCTTCGACTCCGCGCCGTGCAGGCCGTCGTTGTCGATCACCTCGGCGTCGTCGATCACCAGCCGCGAGCCGTCGTCGCTCGTGAGCCGGAACTCGTAGTTCCCGGTGGACGGCACCGACAGGTTGGCGAGCGCGTGCGCGATGAAGCGCTCGCCCATGCCGAAGTCGGCCTCCGTGGCGTAGTCGATGGTCGGCTTCAGCTGGTCGACGTTCGGCGTCTGGCCGGAGCGGAGCGTGCACAGCTCGCTCAGGTCGCGCGCCATGTCATACGTCCTCAGGGTGACGCCGGGCTCCTGCGGCGGCAGGTCGTCTGCCGCCGACGCGGCGGGGACGGTCCCTGCCAGCATCACTGCTGTCAGCGCAACGGCAGTCGCGCCTGCGGCAGCCTGTCTCGCGCGGATTCTGGTTCCACGTTGTTTCATGAAATCTCCTCGGTCGGCATTGACCATGCGGCTAGAACCTACGAGGGACTTCTGCCGGTAGTCAAGCAAAAGTTGTAAACCAGACACCGTTACCGGTGCACGCTAGGGCGCCGAACCGCACGTCCCGCGTCGATCCGGGCCCCGATCGACCGGCAACTTTCGGCTCGACTACGTCGTGGACTGACGACCGCGTGGGTCGACGCGGGGTGGGTCGGGCGGCGGGGTGGGAGCGTCTGGTCACGTCATACCGTTCGCGGCCACAGCCGACGCGCATGCTCCCGTGCGGGACGGTCTGGGTCCCGCCCCGAACGCATCGGCGCCGAGCTGAGCGAAGTGCCGCACGACCGGCAGGTCGAGCGCCCAGCCTGCGAGCGCCCAGCCGAGGTGGACGTGCCCCAGCGCGCGGGCGATCGCGGCGACACCCTGGGCCCGCACCACGAGCGTCGGCCCGGACGCCTCACCCAGCACGCCGGACACCTCGTAGGTGACGCGGTACACGACCTCCGGATGCTCTGCCGCCGGACGAACCCGCAGGTGAACTGGGTTGTGGCGCACGAACCAGCGGGCGACGCCAGTGCACTGTGCGCAGTCCGCCGCGACCCACAGCGTGGCCGCGGGCATCACGGGCGCCGGACGCCAGCGCGGCAGCCAGGACCGCACCGATGCGCGATAGTCCCGGTAGGGCTCGCCGAACGCGTGCCGTAGCTGCTCCCCCTCGTGCCACTCGCCCAGCCCTGCGGAGTATCCGACGGCGACCAGGGTGCCGAGCAGGAGCGCGGGCTCGCCGAGGGTGAGCGCGAGCCCTGTGTAGGCGGCGGCGATGGTGGTCTGCATCGGGTTGCGCAGGTATGCGTAGGGCCCCGAGGTGACCAGGCGGGACGGCGGGTCGTACGGCAGGGGTGTGCCGCGCCCGGCAGCGGCGAGCTCCCGCATCGCTGCCAGGCCCGGCAGGCACGCGAGGAGCGCGAGCTGGACGCCCGTCGACGTGACGACCGGGGGCCAGTGCGGCTCCGGCGACAGCGCGACGACGGGAAGGGCGAGCAGGAGGCCGCCCGCCCATACCGCCTGCGCCCATGCCCGAACAACGAGGTGCCTCCGGTGCAGCGTCCAGCGGGCCAGGAACAACGCCGGGGCCAGGGCGGTCACGACCCCCACCGCCTCGCCGACCAGCCAGGCGTCACCGAGCACGACCACGGGCTGACCGAGCGGCATGACGGCCAGGTCCAGCCAGACCAGGGCGGCGGCAAGGAGCAGGAGCGGCCCGCGGCCGGTGCCCGGACCGGACCTGGCCGGGCGAGCGGTCCGGACAGTGCTCGGGTCTCGTTCGCCCCTCAGAGGGCTCAGGGCCAGGGCGGGCACGGCACCCCAGAGCAGCGACCAGCCGAGCCAGAGGTCGACGGGCACACCGAGCCAGACGGCCCCTGTCGCGTGGAACGTCCACCAGCCGAACGACGGCGCGACGATGTTCAGCGGCAGGAGCAGCAGCGCGGCCCAGGCCGTCGCGGTGACCGCCGCACCGACGGCGCGCGGGCTCGGCGTCCGCCAGGCACAGAGGGCGACCACCGCGAGCAGGGGTACCGCTACTGCCGCCCCCCGCACGATGACGGCGGCCGTGGCCGGTTCGAGCAGACCAATCACGCGCCCGCCCGCTCCGCCGCGTGCTCCGCCGTGGCGTGCTCCGCCGTGCTCGCGAACGTCTCGATCAGGTACTCGGAGGCCAGGCCGGACGCGTAGTGCTGGATCGGGCCGAAGTACCAGGAGGGGTCGAAGGTGCGCGTGTACTCGAGGGCCCAGGTGACCCGCGTGCGACCGGCGCCGGCCGCCTCCCACGTGACGTCCGCGGCGTGCAGGTCCATCCAGCGAGCCAGGGTCGTGTCGGAGGTGACGTCGAGGCGCAGATGGCCCCCGGTGGCAGACACCTGGGATTGCGCGACCCGCAGCGACATCGCGCGCGGCGTCGTCCCCGTGTTGATCCCCAGGCTGCGGCGCGGGCTGAAGGTCACGTGCCGCTCGTCGCCCACCCGGAGCCCGCTGCCGGTGGCGGACACCGGCTCCGGGAACGGGACCGCTCGCAGGAACGGGGCCTCGAACTCGCCGTAGGTGGGCGGGGCGGCCAGCGCGGCGGCCACCTGCTCGGGCGTCGCCTGCACGACGACGGTCGCGACGCCCGTGTCATCACGCGGCAGCAGGCTGAACCCGCCGATCCCCTCGGCCATCAGGAGAAGGAGCAGCGGCGCGACGGCGAGCGCCCGGCCGCGATGGTTGCGCGACCTCTGGATGGTGGATCCGATCGCGGCCGCCACGCCGTAGAACAGCGGCGCGGCGATGACCAGGCACACCACACCCTCGTTCAGGAACGGGCCCGCGAGCGCCAGGCCCACCGTCGTCGTCGCCAGGGCGGTGCCGACCGCGCTCCGGGGCCGCGCGGTGAGGATCACCGTGAGAGCGATGACCGCTGGGATGCCCACGTAGAAGAGGGCCGTCTGCTGCGCGTCCGCCGAGTCGAGGAGCTTGGCCACGAGCATCGCGGCGAACAGGGCGAGCGCGACGCCGGCCAGGAGCAGCCGGGCGCGCCGTGCCTCCGGCGCCAGCGGAGGGCGAGAGGTGTGCGGCGGTTCAGGATCGGCATCCCATTCCTCGTCGGACCGAGTGTCCCGGCGGGCCTGCCGTTCCGGGTCGTGGTCAGCATCCCGGGGTGGGTTCGTCGGTTCGCGCACGGGTTCCTCCGTCGTTGCCGCACCGCCTACCGCCTGTGCGTTTTGATCGATCGATTTAATCAAGTGATTAAAGCATATGATCAAGCGACGACGGAGGGAGCTGACGATGGCCCAGACCGGGCGCAGGACGGCCGAGGAGACACGCAAGCGGCTGCTGGACGCGGCGGACCAGGTGCTACGCGAGCAGGGCTACGCCGGGGCGACGGCGAGATCCATCGCGACGGCGGCCGAAGCCAACTCGGCGCTGGTCTTCTACCACTTCGGGGGCGTGGACCAGCTCCTCCTGGCGGCGCTCGACCGCGCGACCGAGGAACGCATGACGCTGCACCGCGCCACCGCGGCGAAAGCCCGGACGGTCGAGGAGCTCGTCGAGGCAGCGACCACCATCTACCGCACCGACCTGGAGCGTGGGTATCTCGCGCAGTTCGGCGAGCTCGTCGCCGCTGCCGTCACCAAGCCGGCGTTGCGGGCCGAGATCAGCGTGCGCGCGGAGCCCTGGGTCGGCTTCGTCGCCGAGCAGTGGGAACGTGTCGTCGGCGGATCACCGCTCGGCAAGCTCCTGCCTGCACGGGACGTCGCCGACGCCGCCATCACCTTCTACCTGGGTGTGAACCTGTTCTCGGTGATCGACCCGGACCGGCAGCGGACCGACGGCGTCTTCGCCCTCGCCGCTCGTCTCGCACCGCAGGCCAAGCTGCTCACCATGCGGCTGCCGGGCCGCCGGTGAGCCCGCCCGCTCACAGCGCCTCCGGACCACCCTCCAGCAGCTTCTTGAACCCGTCCTCGTCCAGGGTGGGGATCTCGAGCGCCTCGGCCTTGGCCGCCTTGGTGCCGGCGTTCTCCCCCAGCACCACGTAGTCCGTCTTCTTCGAGACCGAGCCGGAGGCCTTGCCGCCCGCGGCGATGATGGCCTCCTTGGCGCCGTCCCGCGTGAAGTCCTCCAGCGAGCCGGTCACCACGACGGTCAGGCCCGCGAGCGGGCCGCTGGGCTCGGTGTCCGCCTCCGCCATCGCCGCGGGGCCGGGATGCCCCGGCGTCGCGAGCTCCACGCCCGCCGCGCGCCACGCGGTGAGGATCTCCTGGTGCCAGTCCACCGCCAGCCAGGCCTTGATCTCGGCCGCGATCACCGGGCCCACACCGTCGACGGCCGCCAGCTCCTCCTCGGACGCCGCCTCGATCGCGTCCACGGAACCGAACCAGCCCGCGAGCGCCCGCGCCGCGACCGGCCCGACGTGCCGGATGTTCAGGGAGACTAGCTTGCGCCACAGCTCCTTGGTCTTGGCGCGCTCCAGCTCGTTCAGCAGCGTATGTGCCCCGGATGACGGCTCGTACAACGATTCTCCCGCCTCGGTCGCCGCCCGCTCCTCGCTCTTGGAGAGCTTGCGCTTCTTGCGGAACGGGGTGCGCACCCGCGCGACTCCGTCATCGTCCACCTTCGGCGCACCCAGCTCAGGGTCGCGGACCACGACCTCGATCGGCACGAGATCGTCGAGCGTGAGCGAGAACAGGCCGGCCTCTGTGCGCAGCGGTGGGTCCGCCGGAACCTGCGGCTGGGTCAGCGCGGCTGCCGTGACCTCACCGAGAGCCTCGATGTCGAGGCCACCCCGCGAGCCGATGTGCTCGACCCGTCCGCGCACCTGCGCGGGGCAGGACTCCGCGTTGGGGCAGCGCAGGTCGACGTCGCCCTCCTTCATCGGGCGCAGGGGCGTGCCGCACTCCGGGCACTGGGCCGGCATGACGAAGTCCTCGCGTGGGTAGCCGTCGTCGGCCAGGGCGGCGACCGGCCCGAGGATCTCGGGGATGACGTCGCCCGCCTTGCGCAGCACCACCACGTCACCGATGCGCACGCCCTTGGCCCGCACCACGTCCTGGTTGTGCAGGGTGGCCTGGCGCACCGTGGAGCCCGCGACCTTCACCGGCTCCATGACGGCGTACGGGGTGGCCCGTCCGGTACGGCCCACACCCACCTGGATGGCCAGCAGCCGCGTGTTGACCTCCTCGGGCGGGTACTTGAACGCGATCGCCCAGCGCGGTGCGCGACTGGTCGAGCCCAGCTTGCGCTGCCGCGCCAGGGCATCGACCTTGAGGACGATCCCGTCGAGCTCGTGCTCGATGTCGTGCCGGTGCTCACGGAAGTGCTCGATCATCTCGAGCGCGCCGTCCAGTCCGTCGACGACGCGGTTGTGCGGGGAGACGGGGATACCCCACTGCTCGAACAGGGCGTACGCGTCGGACTGCCGCTCCAGCTCCTCGTGCGTGCCCGCCTCCCACTGCAGGGCGCCCACACCGTGCGCGTACATGCGCAGACCCTCGACGCGGGCAAGTCCCGCCTCCAGCTCGAGGCCGTCCTTGTTCTCCAGCAGCTGGCGCAGACCACCCGCCGCGGCGTTGCGCGGGTTGGCGAACTGCGGGAACCGGCGGAGCGCGACGAGGCGCGCTCGTTCCACGTCGAACTGTTTGCCACCGGCGTGCCGGCCGGCACGTTCCTGTGCCTCGTCGACGACCCGCTCACGCAGCTCGGCCTGCAGCTCGTTGAGCCGCGCGAAGGTGGCGACCGGGATGAACACCTCGCCGCGCACCTCGACCACGTCGGGGTGGTCCTCGCCGGTGAGCTGCTGCGGGATGCTCGCGATGCGCAGCACGTTCCGGGTGACGTCCTCGCCCACACGACCGTCCCCGCGGGTGACGCCCCGCACCAGACGCCCTCTCTCGTACACGAGAGAGATGGCCAGGCCGTCGATCTTGACCTCGCACAGGAACCCGGGCTTGTCCGTGCCGAGGTCGCGGTTCACCTTCTCGGCCCACACCGCCAGCTCGTCGGTGCTGAAGGCGTTGTCGAGCGAGAGCATGCGCTCGATGTGCTCGACGGTGGCGAACCCCGCCGCCGCGGCGCCGCCGACACTCTGTGTGGGCGACTCCGGTGTCACCAGCGCGGGATGTGCCGCCTCGAGCTCCTGCAGCTCGCGCATCCGCGCGTCGTACTCGGCGTCCGACGAGACGGGGGCGTCGGCCTCGAAGTACGCCCGCCGGTCCTCCTCGATCCAGGCCACGAGCTCGGCCCACCGGCGCTGTGCGGTGGCCTCGTCGCTGGTCGCTCCTGCGGGTTCCGGGATGCCTGTCGTCTCGCTCACAGACACAATCATGGACTGAACCACTGACATCCGAGCGGCCAGCCGCTGGAGCCTGCGCCGAAGGGTCAGCCGACCTGGGCATTCGACTCGATCCGCCCCTATCGCGCATGGTCCGGTCCGGCTACCATTCGTGAAAAATGCCAGGAATCTACTGAGAGCAGGGGTCCCTTGAAGATCGCCGTCGTCGGTGCCGGCTTTGCAGGTCTGGCCACCGCGAAGATCCTCCGCGAGTTCGAGCACGACGTCACCGTCTTCGAGAAGGCGCCGGACGTCGGCGGGGTGTGGAGCGCGACGCGCAGGTACACCGGCCTGCGGACGCAGAACAACAAGGATTCGTACGCCTTCTCCGACCTGCCGATGCCGCGCGACTACCCCGAGTGGCCCACCGGCGAGCAGGTCCAGGCCTACCTCGAGCGGTACGTCTCGACGTTCGGGCTCCGCCCGCACCTGCGGCTCTCCACCGAGGTCGTCCGCGCCGAGCTGACCGACGCCGAGGACGGCTGGATGATCACCGCCCGTCGTGTCGGCGCCCCGGTCTCCGCGCCCGAGAAGTTCGACCACCTCGTGGTCGCCAACGGCATCTTCTCCGACCCGGTCTTCCCGCAGTACGAGGGTTATGCCAACCTCGTCCGCGCCGGCGGCAAGCTCGTCGCCTCCAGCCAGCTCAACACGCTGGACGACGCCCGCGGCAAGCACGTGGTGGTGGTCGGGTACGGCAAGTCGGCGTGCGACGTCGCCGCCGAGATCGGGCCGGTCGCCGAGTCCACCACGGTGGTGGCGCGCCAGCTGCTGTGGAAGATGCCCAAGCGCGTGGGCAAGGTGCTCAACATGAAGTACCTGCTGCTGTCCCGCCTGGGCGAGGCGCTGTTCCGCTACCAGGACCTGAACAACCCCATGGAGAAGTTCCTGCACGGCCCCGGCGACAAGATCCGCGCGTCGATGCTCGACAGCATCGGCTCCGTGGCGACCGTGCAGCTGAAGCTCAAGAAGCTCGGGCTGGTCCCCCGCGGGGAGTTCGCGGACATCGCCAACAGCACGGTGTCGCTGTCCACCGACGGGTTCTACGAGCAGGTCGCCGCCGGCACCATCGCCGTCCACCGCGACACCGAGATCGAGCGGTTCGAGGTCGAGGGAGACCGACCGGTGTCGGTGCTCAGCGACGGCACGCGGCTCCCCACCGACCTCGTCGTCTGCGGCACGGGGTTCCACCAGCGTGTCCCGTTCCTCGACGACACGATCTCCGCGCGTCTCCTGGACGACCAGGGCAACTACGAGCTCTACCGCCAGATCCTGCCCCACGACGTGCCGAACCTGACGTTCTCCGGCTACAACTCGTCACTCTTCTCGCCCCTGTCCGCCGAGGCCGGCGCCATCTGGATCGCCGCGTACCTCGGCGGGGCGCTCGACCTGCCGCCCCTCGAGGAGCGGCGCAAGCACGTGGCCGAGCGCGTGGCGTGGATGGAGAAGCGCACCCGCGGCAAGCACGCGCGGGGCACCAACGTCATCCCGTTCTCGATGCACCAGATCGACGAGACGCTCGACGAGGCAGGCGTGAACATCAGCTCGCGTGCTCGCGCGATCCAGTGGCTCCTGCCGATCGAGCCGTCCGTCTACAAGAGCATGGTGCCGCGCCTCAAGGAGCGGATCAAGGAGCTTGCTCCCAAGGAGCGGGTGGGCACCGAGGTCTGACACCGTCGTGCCGAGGTAGTCGTCTGGCGAGGTAGTCCCCAGCGAGAGCAGGGTGACTACCTCGCCAGACGACTACCTCGGCGGGGTCAGCGCTCGGTGCGCGGGCCGCCCTCGGTGAGCGGCGACGTGAACCGGACCGGGAGGCTGCGCGGGTAGCGCGACCACGGTGAGACCGACATCTTGAGCGAGTCCGCCGACACCGAGAGCTCCATGTCGAGGATCCGGCGCAGCAGGGTGTCCACGGCGATGCGGCCGATGAGCGGGCCGATCCGGTGGGCGGGGCACGCGTGCGCACCCGCGCCCCACGTGAGGTGGAACCGGCTGCCGAGCTCCTCCCACGGGTCGTCCGTACGGATGGCCCGGTCGGCGTTCGCGGCGGCGACGGCCGGCACGAGGGCATCGCCGTACGCGATCCGGCGTCCGCCCAGCTCGCAGTCCTGGCGGGCGAACCGCGGCAGCACGTGCGGAGCCGGCGGGTTGCGGCGCGACACCTCGTCCAGGGCGTCGTCCAGGTCGATCCGGCCGCGGCGCACGCGCGCCGCGAACGCGGGATCGGTCAGGATCATGTGCAGCGTGCTGGCGATCCACGCGATCTCCGCGTCGTGCCCCAGGCTGAACATCACGCCGATCGAAGCCATCACCTCGACGTCGTTCTCGTGGTTCGGGTGGTTCACCAGGGCCGTGGTGAGGTCCTCGCCGGGCTCGGCCCGGTGCGTCGCCACGAGCACCGCCAGGAGCGACTCCTGCTCGATCGCGGCAGCGCGGGCCTTCTCCCTGCCCGCGTACACCGCCTCGGTGAGCTCGTGCATCTTGTTCCCGTCGGACAGGCTCATGCCGAACATCTCGGTCATGACCATCACGGGGACCGCCACGGCGTAGTCCTTCACGAGGTCTGCCTCGCCGCGGGGCATCAGGCGGTCGATGATCGCCTCGCACGTCACCGCGACGGTGCGGGCCAGGCGCTTCTCGTCGATGGCGCCCAGAGCGTCGTCGAGAGGGGCACGCAGCCGGCGCTGCTGCATCCCGTCGAGGTAGTAGGCGCTCTCGCGGGGCGCCAGGGCGGCGAACACCCCGGAGTCCGGGGGCAGGGCACGCTCCTGGACGTACCGCCAGTTGCGGGAGTTGCGGGAGAACAGCAGCTCGTTGCGCATGACGCTGCTCGCCTCGTCGTACCCCAGCACGAGCCAGGCGGGCACACCCGGCTCCAGGTCCATCGGCGCGACCGGACCCCACTCGTCACGGAGCTGCTCGTACAGCTTGTGCGGATCCCGGGCCGTCGTGATGTCCGACAGCTGCATCCGGTCCGAGATGTCTTCCAGCCGGAGGTGCAGTCTGTTGGCCAGTGTCACGCGTTGACCTTCTGGAACACCGGGAACGTCATGGCGTGCTCGACGAGGGTGATCAGGGTGAGTACCGCGGACTGCCGGTCCCGCGCGTCGCACTCGACGATCGGGGTCTCCGGCAGCAGGTCGAGCGCCGCTCGGACCCGCTCCAGCGGATAGTTCGGCGAGTCCGGGAACTGGTTGACGACCACCGCGAACGGGATCTTGGTGCGCAGCTCCAGCTGGTCCAGCACCTCGAAGCTGTCCTCGAGGTGCCGGGTGTCGATCATGACCAGCGCACCGACGGCGCCGTCGGCCAGGCCCGCCCACAGGTCCCAGAAGCGGCGCTGGCCCGGGGTGCCGAACAGGTACAGCGCGATGTCCTCGGTCACGGTGATGCGACCGAAGTCCATCGCGACCGTCGTCGTCTCCTTGTTCGGCTGCCCCGGGTCGATGCCCACGCTCGCCGTGGTGATGCGCTCCTCGGTGCGGAGCGGGTCGATCTCGCTCACCGCACCGATCAGCGTCGTCTTGCCCACCCCGAAGGCGCCGACCACCAGCACCTTGACCGACCGGGCGACGGTCGGTGCCAGGTGCTGGCCGGACGCTGTGCGGTCAGAGCTTGCGGAGTCCATCGAGAATCTTCTCCAGGATGTCCTTGCCGGGCAGGACGTGCGCTTGATGGTTGGAACGAATCGTCAGGTTCCCCGAGTCGACCAGGTCGGAGACCATGACCGCCACGAGGCTCACCGGAAGCTGCAGGTACGCAGCGACCTCGGCGAGCGCGAGCGTCCCGCGGCACAGCTCGACCAGCTCGCGCTCCAGCCGGCTCGCCGTCGAGAGCACGGGCCGGCTCTCGACGGCCCGCACGAGTGTCTCCGGTCGCAGCGTGTTGCGCGACGGATGTGCCCGCCCCGAGGTGAGCACGTACGAGCGCACCGGGTGGTCGCGGTACTCCTCGGTGTCCATCCCGTCGCCCCCTGTTGGTCGGTCAGGTATCGGTCGAGCTGGTGGTGCCTGATACGCCAGAGCCTCTTCAGGCCCAGGTGGTGCTTTCCGCAAAGGTGCCTGGGGCGGGATCAGCTGGAGATCCGCTCCGTGCCCAGCGTGCGCTCTCCGATCATGAGCACCTGGGCCTGCATCTGCTGGGCGATCAGCGCCGGGTCGATCACCGTCTCGGTGACGACCGCGAGGCGGGAGCCGTCACCGGCTCCGCGGACGAAGAGGAACCCGCCGTCGAACTCCACCATCACCTGGCGGATCGTCTCGCTGCTCCCGAACTCCCTGCTCATTCCCATGCCCAGTGCGACAAGTCCGGCACATGCCGCAGCTACCTTGTCGGCCACGTCCAGCGGGGTCTGGTCCGTCCGAACCTTCATCAGTCCGTCCGAGGTGAGCACCACAACATGCTTGACCCCCCGTACACCACTGATGAGCTCGAGCATCCAGCTGTTGCCGTCGGTGCTCGTCATGCCGTCGGCCTGCGTAGTCATCGGTCCTCCGAAGTTCCGCCGGCTCCAGCCGACGGTTCGCTGCTGTCAGGTGAGTCCCCGAACCGCGCCTCGCTCGAACTGAAGAAGGCACCCATCCACTCACCGGCCTCTTCGGCCGTCTGAGCGGGACCAGGAGCTTCGGTACGGGGCTCCGTGGCCTTGGTCCGGCCGGGCGTATCCGCCTCTCCACGGCGCGATCGCCGTTGCGGAAGCGCAGACGGCTCGGGGAACTCGTCGTCCTCGGGGCGGGCTCGCCCCGGACGCAGGGGCAGCTCGCCAGGGGCCTGCACCGGGGCACCTGCCACAGGCGTCTCCTCCTCTTCGTCGACCACGTCGCCGGGCGCGCTCAGCGGCTCGACGGGAACCACGGTCGCCGGGTCGGGCGCCGCGGGCGCGGGCCACTCGTCGTCGTCCGCGGGCTTGGCGCTGGGCAGCTCGGGCGCGAGCGGCGCCTCGACGACCGCGGTGGCGCTGCGGCGGGACCCGAGTGCCGAGGCCCCGCTGGTGTGGTTGCCGGCGCTCGGCAGGGTGGCCGCCGGCGTGAGCATGCCCGTCGGCACCACTGCCTCGGTGAGCTCCGCCGGGATCATGACGATGGCGCGGAGGCCGCCGTACACCGACTCGGTGACGTCCACGCGGAAGCCGTGGCGCCGGGCGTAGGTGCCGACGACGGCCAGGCCGGTCTGCGGGATCTCACCGAGCTCGGTGATGCTGATCTCGCGCTTGCCGGAGGCGATGTCACGCGCCTGCTCGAGCTGCTTGAGGTCGAGGCCCACACCGCAGTCGTCGATCTCGACGACCGCGCCACGCTGCACCTGACGCAGCGAGACCAGCACCTGCGTGGTGGGCGGCGAGGACTGCGTGGCGTTGGACAGCAGCTCGGCCACGAGGTGGATGAGCGGCTCGACGATGCGCGCGGAGACGGCGACGCCGGGGTCACCCGACACCTCGACCCGGTGGAACGCCGTGATGCGGCTGGCAGCGCCCTTGACGACGTCGGGCAGCGGGAGCGGCTCGCTCCACTGCTGGCCCGGCCACTCGCCGCACAGGGCCGCGAGGCTCTGCGCCTGCCGTGCCTGCTGGGCAGCGGCGTGGTCGACGCGCATGGACGTCTGCAGGATGTCCGGGTCGGTGGGGTGGCGCTGCACCATGCGCGCCGCCTCCTCCTGGATGCGGTGCGCGGCGGCCTGGACCTTGCGGCTCAGGGCCACCACCGCGACCTGGACGGCATCGCGACGGGCGACGCGCTCCTCCTGCACCCGGGCGAGCATGGCCGCGGCCTCGTCGAGACGGGCCTGGGCGCCGGCATCACCCGGAAGGTGCGGGAGCGGCGGGGCGGGCTCGCTGTCGAGGAACGCGGGCAGCTGCTCCTTCGCGAGCGCGTCGAGCGCAGCGGACGCCGCCCCGGCGCGCTCCTCGGCCCGGCGGTACGCCAGGACCAGGTCCTCGTGCGCGGCGAGATCGTCCCGCGAGGAACGGGCGGCGATCAGTGCGGCCGCCACGGCAAGCCCGACGGCGGCGATGCCGACGAGCCATGCGGGCCACGTGGAGGAGGCTCCGGTGGCGGTGAACAGGACGGGTGCTACGAGTACATAGGCGAGCACGCCGGCGACGCACACCCAGGGCGCGACCTGGCGCAGCCTGCTCGGCGGAGGAGAAGAAGACATCGAGCTCACCGAGCCGATCCCCCTAATAGTTGTCTCGTCAGAGTTTGGGAAGACCGGACACGGCGGAATACCGCGACCTGCTCCACGAACTCGGCTGGAGAGGGCGAACAACCCCCTGGAGTGCAGTTTCTACCACAGCGCGTCCCGGGCGTGGAAGGGCACGACCGTGGTGCGACCAGCGAAAATATGTGCCATTGAGGAATGAGGCTGCCTCGTGGCGCAATAACACCACATTACGGCTAAAAGCGGACGCGCGCGATGCGGGAGCGTGGGACACGGCCCGGGACGACGGCGGCCCGGACGGGCCGCGTAGGGTGCTCTTCATGAGCGTCGAGCACACCCAGACCGCCCCCCGAACCGCTCTCCCGGACACCCCCCTCGACCCCTCCGGCCCCGACCCGTTCGCGTGGCTCGAGGACGTCGACGGCGAGACCGCCCTGACCTGGGTCCGCGAGCGCAACGCGCACAGTGCGGAGGCCCTCGGCGGTCCCGCCTTCACCGAGACGGAGCGGGCGGTACGCGAGGTCCTCGACTCGGACGACAAGATGCCGCACGTCTCCAAGGTGGGCGAGCACTACTACAACTTCTGGCAGGACGCCGAGCACGAGCGCGGGCTGTGGCGCCGGACGACCCTGGACTCCTACCGGACCGACGACCCCGAGTGGGAGATCGTCCTCGACCTCGACGCCCTGGCCGAGCAGGAGGGCGAGAGCTGGGTCTGGCACGGCGCGAGCGTCCTGCGCCCGACGCCCGAGCAGCTCGCGGCGGGCGAGCCGCGCCGGCACGCGCTGGTCGACCTGTCCCCCGGCGGCTCGGACTCCGACGTGACGCGCGAGTTCGACCTGGTCACGAAGCAGTTCGTGCCCGAGAGCGACGGCGGTTTCGTCCGCGCCCAGGCCAAGGGCGGGCTGTCCTGGGTCGACGCGGACACGGTCTACGTGTTCACGGACTTCGGCGAGGGCACCATGACGCCGTCCGGCTACCCCCGGCAAGTGAAGCGGTGGCGCCGCGGCACTCCCCTGGCCGAGGCGACCCTCGTCTACGAGGGCACCGACCAGGACAT
Organism: Promicromonospora iranensis; assembly: GCF_028994805.1. Lineage (GTDB taxonomy): Bacteria > Actinomycetota > Actinomycetes > Actinomycetales > Cellulomonadaceae > Promicromonospora > Promicromonospora iranensis. Next base: position 35,241 of record NZ_JAJQQP010000011.1, read on the forward strand.
GTACATCAGCGCTTCGCGCTCGCACACCCCGGGCTTCGAGCGGGACCTGGTGCACCGCGCCCTGCGGTTCTACGCCAACGAGACCTACCTGGCGACGAACGTGGGCACGCCCGACCAGACGCTCACCAAGATCGACGTGCCGGACTCGGCGAACGTCGGCCTGCACCGCGAGTGGATGATGGTCCGGCTGCGTGACGACTGGGCGCTCGGCGACACGACCTACCGTGCCGGGTCGCTGCTCGTCGCCCCGTTCGACGACTTCATGGCGGGGTCGCGCGACCTGACGGTCCTCTTCGAGCCGACGCCGACGACGTCGCTCGCCGGGATCACCTGGACGCGGCACCACCTGGTGCTCAACGTGCTCGACGACGTGAAGAACCTGCTCCACGTGCTCACACCGCCCGCCGACGGTGCGGGCTCGACCGGTGAGCAGGAGTGGACCCGCTCCGACCTGTCCGTGGGCGGCGAGCTGCTGACGGTCGGCGTCGGCGCGGTGGACGTCGTCGACTCGGACGACGTCTGGGTGGTCACCACCGGCTACCTGACGCCGTCGACCCTGGCGCGCACCACGGTCGGGACGCGGGAGCAGGCAACGCCCGAGGTGCTCAAGTCCGCGCCCTCGTACTTCGAGGCGGCTGGGCTGGAGGTCCGCCAGCAGTTCACCGAGTCGGACGACGGCACGCGCGTGCCGTACTTCGTCGTCGGCCGCGCGGACCGCGTCTCCGGTGAGGCCGGGCCGGCGCCCACCCTGCTGTGGGGCTACGGCGGGTTCGAGCACGCGATCCTGCCCGGGTACTCGGGCACCGTCGGCCGGTCGTGGCTGGCGCGGGGTGGCGTGTACGCCGTGGCCAACATCCGGGGCGGCGGTGAGTACGGGCCGGCCTGGCACCAGGCAGCGCTCAAGGAGAACCGGCACCGCGCGTACGAGGACTTCGCCGCGGTGGCACGCGACCTCGTCGCGCGGGGCATCACCGTCCCCGCACAGCTCGGGATGGAGGGCCGCTCGAACGGCGGGCTGCTCGCCGGCAACATGCTGACGCAGTACCCGGACCTGTTCGGGGCGATCATCGTCGGCGTCCCGCTGCTCGACATGAAGCGGTACTCGCACCTGCTCGCGGGCGCGTCCTGGATGGCCGAGTACGGCGACCCGGACACCGACGAGTGGGAGTTCCTCCAGAGGTTCTCGCCGTACCACCTGTTCGACGCCGGCCGGGAGTACCCGCCGGTGCTGTTCACGACGTCGACCAAGGACGACCGGGTGCACCCCGGCCACGCCCGCAAGATGGCCGCGCTCATGCTGGCCGCGGGCAAGGACGTGACGTACTACGAGAACATCGAGGGCGGCCACGGCGGGGCGGCCAACAACGCGCAGGCCGCGCACATGGCCGCGACGCACTGGACGTTCCTCTGGAACCGGCTGAGCGCCTGACGCCTGGACCGCGCTCGTACGCGGTTGCGCCGCCCCTCTTCGAGGCCTAGGTTTCTCCGCTCTGAAGCGATTCAGAAGGGAGAAACTTAGACCTCGAAGAGGGTGGCCCCGGCGGCCTCAGGGGTGCGGTCAGGCCTCCGCGCGTTCCGACAGGGTTTCTGCCACGCGGCCGAGGTTGGCCAGCTCCGCGCGGTGGGCGTCGGTCGAGCCGAGCGACCTCCGGTGCGCGGCCAGGAGCGTCACCTCGGTGAGCTGCGCGGCGGGCAGACCGATCCGCCGCCAGGGGACCGCGACGAGGTCGGCCAGCTCGCCGAGCGCCGGTCCCGCGCACTGCGAGACCTGTGCGGGCGGCAGCCCCGCCCAGAGCCCGGTGCCCCGCTCCATGGCGCGTGCCACCAGCTCCCAGGCGTGCTCGTTCCAGCCACCCGGCCCGACATCGGCCAGGTCGAGGCCCAGCGCGTCGGCACCGGCGAGCACCACGGGCGGCACCCCGACCCAGGTGCTGCCGAGGTGGACGACGGAGCGGGCGCCGGCGTCGCGCACCGCCGCGAGCACGGGCTCCAGCCCTTCCACGATCTCGGGCCCGGCCACCGCCCGCAGCCGCGAGAACCCGGAGAACGTCGGCAGCACGCCCGCGTGCACCTGACCGAGCAGCGGTTCCGCGAGCTGGACGGTGACCTCGGCGCCGGGCACCTGGGCCACGATGTCGGACACGAGCGTCCGCAGGCTCCCGGCGAGCGCGAGGCCGAGATCCGCCCGGGCGCCGGTGTCGGCCAGGACGCGGTCCCCGCGAGCGGACCACAGCTGGGCCGCCAGCGTCCAGGGCCCCAGCATCTCCACGGTGAGCCGTCCCGTGTGGCCGTGGGCCGCGATCGCGAGGGCCTCGAGGTCCTCGCGCCAGAACGTCTCGGCCCGCCGCGCGTCGACGCCCGGCCGCTCGGTGAGCTTCCAGCCGTGCGGTCCCAGCTCGACGGGCATCTCGGCGAGCCGCACCGCCGTCCGCCCGAGGGTGTCCGCCCCCGGACCGCGCTGCTCCAGCTGCGTCACGAAGGGGATCGCGTCGACGCCCGTGGGCAGCTCCGCGAGCTCGTCCAGCGCCGTCTGCTGCGCCTCGAGCACGTCGCGCTCGCCTCCGGGCCACGGCCCGTGTCCGGTCACAGCGGTCATCAGCTCTCCTTGTTCAGATGTCGGTCCTCTACAGCGACCCACGCAACACCGCGCACGGGACCGGTCCCGCGGCTTGAGACCGGTCGGTCGGTCGATCGACCGATCGTCCCTACGGACCGAAGTCAGCGAGCCCGGTCCGCGGCGGGGGCAGCCGGCGCAGGTGCCCGCCAGGCTCGGGAGACCGTCGCCTGGCCCAGCACCCGCGTACCGCGGTACACCACGACCGACTGTCCCGGCGCGACACCCCGCAGGGGCGCCCCGGTCAGCTCGATCTCCATCGCGGGTGCGGACGGCTCCACCCCGGCCGCGGACGACGCCGACCGCTCACCTTCCGGTACGCCGTCACCATACGCGGCGCCGGAGTGGTCGATCGACCGCACCCGCGCCGGGACGGGGGCACCGTGCGCGCGCACCTGCACCTCGGCGTCGAACCACCCGTCCGCGTCCGGGACGACGTCGGTGGTCTCGACAGGGTCGACCGACGGGGTGGGCTCGACCAGCGGAGCCGGCTCCAGCACCCCGTCGAACCACAGGGCCTTCTCCCCCGCGATCCGGTCGACGCTCAGCAGCTCGGCGGGACCCACCACCACGGTGTTCGTAGCGGGCTGCACGTCGACCACGTACCGCGCCTTGCCGTCGGCGGCCGGCCGCCCGAGCCCGAGCCCCTTGCGCTGCCCCACCGTGAACGAGTAGGCGCCGTCGTGCTCGCCCACCACGTCGCCGTCGGTGTCGACCACGGCACCCGGCCGGGAACCCAGGCGGGACTGCAGGAACCCGCGGGTGTCACCGTCGGCCACGAAGCAGATGTCGTAGGAGTCGGGCTTGGCGGAGACCGACAGCCCGCGCCGTGCCGCCTCGGCCCGCACCTCGTCCTTCGACGCGAACCCGCCCAGCGGGAACATCGCACGCGCGAGCCGCTCCGGACCGGCGACGGCCAGCACGTACGACTGGTCCTTGGCGGCGTTGGGCGAGCGGTGCAGCTCGCGCACGGTGCGCCGCACGCCGTCGGGCAGCGCGACCTCACGGGTCACGATCTGCGCGTAGTGGCCCGTCGCGACGGCGTCGAAGCCGAGGGCCGTCGCCTTGTCCAGCAGGGCCTCGAACTTGATGTGCTCGTTGCAGCGCACGCACGGGTTGGGCGTGCGGCCGGCCTCGTACTCCGAGAGGAAGTCGGCCACGACCGTCTCCTCGAACCGCTCGGACAGGTCCCACACGTAGTACGGGATGCCGAGCACGTCGGCCGCGCGGCGGGCGTCACCGGCGTCCTCGATGGAGCAGCAGCCGCGCGACCCCGTGCGGAACTGGTCCCGGTTCCGGGAGAGCGCCATGTGCACACCCACGACGTCGTGCCCCGCCTCGACCGCGAGCGCCGCGGCGACCGCGGAGTCCACGCCGCCCGACATGGCTGCGAGCACCCGCATCACACACCCCCGATCGAACGGCCGGACACCAGGCCGGCGGCCTGCGCCCTGGCCACGACCTGGGGCAGTGCGGCGACGAGCCGGTCGACGTCGGACCCCGTGGAGGTGGCCCCGAGCGTGAAGCGCAGGGCACCACGGGCCTCGGCCTCGGGAACGCCCATGGCGAGCAGCACGTGCGAGGGCTGGGGCACACCCGCCTGGCAGGCCGAGCCGGTGGAGGCCTGCACCCCTGCGGAGTCGAGCAGGTACAGCAGGGAGTCGCCCTCGGCGCCGGGGAAGGTGAAGTGCGCGTTGCCGGGCAGCCGGTCGGCCGATCCCGGCTCGGGGCCGCGCAGCACCGCGGAGGGGGCGGCGACGCGTACGCGGGCGACGAGGTCGTCGCGCAGGGCGGACAGCCGGGCGGCGCGCTGCGGCAGGCACTCGACCGCATGGCGTGCGGCGACGCCGAAAGCGGCGATCGAGGCGGTGTCGAGCGTCCCGGAGCGCACGCCACGCTCCTGGCCACCGCCGTGCAGCACCGCGTCGAGCGCGAGGTCGCGCCGCGCGAGCAGGGCACCGACACCCACGGGGCCGCCCAGCTTGTGGCCGCTGACGGTCATGGCGTCGACGCCGGACTCGGTGAAGTCGACCTCGACCTGGCCCACGGCCTGCACGGCGTCGGTGTGCACGGGGACGCCGTACGGGCGCGCTGCGCGCACCACGTCGCGGATCGGTTGCAGCGTGCCCACCTCGTTGTTGGCCCACATGACGCTGATCAGAGCGGTCTCGTCACCGTGCGCGGCGAGCTCGGCGCGCAGGGCGTCGAGGTCGAGCCGGCCCTCGCCGTCGACGGGCAGGAGCACTATCTCGGCACCCGCGTGGCCGGCCAGCCAGAAGGCGGGATCGAGCACCGCGTGGTGCTCCACGGCGGAGACGAGGACCCGGCAGCGGCGGGTGTCCTGCGCACGGCGTCCCCAGAAGATGCCCTTGATCGCCAGGTTGTCCGACTCGGTGCCGCCCGCCGTGAAGATGACCTCGCTCGGCCGCGCGCCCAGGAACTTCGCGAGCGTCTCGCGGGCCTCCTCGACGGCGCGCCGTGCCGTGCGGCCCGCGGAGTGCAGCGACGACGCGTTGCCCGTGCGCTGCGCCTCGGCCACGAACGCGGCGAGCGCCGCGGCCGACATGGGCGTGGTCGCGGCATGGTCGAGGTACGCGCCGTCCGGCTCGCGCGGCGGTTGGCCGTGCGCGCCGCTCGCCGTCAGGGGCGTGCGTGCGGGATCGGGAGGCGGGTTCGTCACGGTCATCAAGTCTACGAACGCCGGGAAGGCCCTATCGCATCCCGGAGGTGTGACATGCCCGGCTCCGCGAGGTAGTCCTCTGGCGAAGTAGTCAGCCGGCGAGGTAGTCATGAGGCGAGGTAGTCACCCCACCTGGGTGACTACCTCGCCCTGTGACTACCTCGCCAGCCGACTACCTCGCGGGCTGACTACCTCGTGGGGGTCAGCGCTTGCGGTAGACCTGCACCACCGTGGGGCGCGGGCCCCGGAAGTCGCCGGCCTCCACCGGCGTACCCTCGGCGATGTAGTCGGGGAAGAAGGACTGCGGCGCGGCGAACGTGCCGTCCTCACCCGGGTGCTGCACGTTGACGTAGACCATGCCGTCGCGGGAGTCGATGATCGGGCCGCAGGTCTCGGCGCCGGCCGGCACCGAGAGGAACTGCTGCACGTGCCCGCGCTCCCGGCCCACGACCGGCACCTTGAACAGGCCGTCGCACTTGGCGATGCCGCTGGAGCTCGGCTGGCCGTCGGTCGAGATCCAGAGGTTGCCCTCGGCGTCGAACGCGAGGTTGTCCGGGCAGGAGATCGGCGAGACCCGGTCCTTCGGGTAGCCCGCGAAGTACGTGCCCTCGACCGCGGGGTCGCCGGCGACGAGCAGCAGGTTCCACGTGAAGCGGGTGGAGGTCTGGTCACCCGAAGGGATGATCTCGACGACGTGTCCGTCGCGGTTGCCGTTGATGGTGGCGCCGTTCTGGACCTTGTGGTCGCGGGGGTTGATCTCCGTGGCGGCTTCCCTGGCGTTGCCCGGCGTGCGGCCCGAGTTGTTGGTGCACGCCACGTAGATGCGGCCCGTGACCGGGCTGATCTCGACGTCCTCGGGACGGTCCATCTTGGTGGCGCCGACCTTGTCCGCGGCCATGCGGGTGTAGACCAGCACCTCCTCGACGGACATGCCCGCCACCTTGCTGCGGCCGTTCACGACCAGCGGGAGCCACTCGCCGGAGCCGTCGAAGGCGCCGTCGGAGGGGAGCGCGCCGGAACCGTCGATCTCGGCGGCCGGCGAGTCGCCGGTGAACTTGGCGACGTAGAGGTCGCCCTCCGAGAGCAGCGTCTTGTTGTGGGCGCGGGCCCAGCGCGAGCTGCCCTTGGCCACGCGGTCCTTGGAGACGAACTTGTAGACGTAGTCGAACGCCTGGTCGTCGCCCATGTAGGCGACGGCGTGGCCCTTGCGGGACAGGGTGACGTTGGCGCCCTCGTGCTTGAACCGGCCCAGGGCGGTGTGCTTCACGGGCGGCGCGGACGGGTCGTGCGGGTCGAGCTCGACGATCCAGCCGAAGCGGTTGGACTCGTTCTCGTACCCGGCGCCGCCGCCGAAGCGCGGGTCGTCGGCCTCCCAGCCGTAGCCGCTCGATGCGGGGATGCCGTACCGAGCGTCGGCGGCGGGGTTGGCGCCGGCGGCCGCGAAGTAGCCGTTGAAGTTCTCCTCGCCCGACAGGACGGTGCCCCACGGGGTGGTGCCGCCGGCGCAGTTGTTCATGGTGCCGAGCACGCGGGTGCCGGTCGGGTCCGCGGACGTCTTGAGCAGGTCGGTGCCGGCCGCGGGGCCGTCGATGACGAACTCCGTGTCCATGTGGAGACGGCGGTTGAACGGGCTGATCCGCTGGTACGACCAGGGCTTGCCCGGCGCCTTGCGGCGGACCTCGACGACGGCCATGCCGTGCGCCGCGCGCTCGATCGCCCGGGCGTAGGCGTTCTTCGTGCCCGTGACGTTCCCGGCGGCGTCGGTCTCCCAGTACTTCGCCGTGGGCGGGAACATGATCGCCGGGTTGGTGTACTCGAGGTTCGAGACCAGGAGGCCGCGGGTGCCGCGCCGCTTGTCGCCGACGTCGAACGGCAGGATGTCGAGGTAGTCGCAGTTGTAGCCGAACTGCTTGGCGGCCTGCTCCGGCGACTGGTTGTTCGGGTCGAAGGTACGTGCGCCCGGGAGGATCGGGTCGCCCCAGCGGATGATCGGGTCCCAGGTGTAACCCTCGGGCACCACGAGCGCGTCGACGTCGACGGGCTGCGGGTCGATCGCACCGAAGGCCAGGCCGCGTCCACCGCCGTGGCCGGGGAAGCGCCCCTCGGGCAGGGTCGCGGCGGTGGCGGACGGCGCGTTGTCGACACCCTGCGCCCCGATCACCACGGCGCCGGCGGCGACCGCCAGGGTGCCGAGCATCGCGCGGCGCGACAGCACCGAGCTCACGACGTCCTTGAAGTACTCGTTGGCGCTCTCGTTGGGGGCGGGGTGGAGGCACGCGTCGTTGCACTTGAGACGGCACGTCACAGGGCTGCGCTTGCCGCGCGCGTGCGTGTGCACCGTGAGCAGCGAGCGGTGTTCGGGGGCGATCGTCATCGGAGGTTCTCCGGTCCGAGCTGGGGGGTAGGTCGTCGTCAACCTAGAAGCAGGCGGTGTCCGACCTGCGTCAGGTCCGGTACGTCCAGATGAACGGGACGTGTCCAGAAAGTGGGTCGTGCTCCTCAACCGAGGATCGCGCGGCTCGTGACGTCGCGCCACCCCTCGGCGCGCAGCAGCTGCTCCGCCCCGCGCGAGCGCAGACCGCGCTCGCACACCACGACGACCGGCCGGTCGACCGGGTGGTCGAGCAGCTCCGGCGGCAGGTTCCCGACCGCGAGGTCCTCCAGCCGTGCGAAGACCGCACCGGGCACCGCGCCTGGGCGCAGCCCGACGTCGAGCAGCAGGACGCCGGGCGCCTCGGGGTCGCTCCGGTTTGGCTCGGGGGCACCCGGCCTCGGCCCGGGCGGCGACTGCCGGGGAGCCGCCGCGGGCTCCGGCGGCGGCGCGAGCGCCGACCCCTCGACGACCTGCGAGGCCTGCACGGCCTCGGCGGTCAGCGCGGCCTCGGGAGTCGGTGCGGCGGCGGACGGCGGCGGCGCCAGCTCGATCGTGTCCCACGCGGAGGTGCGCGCGTCGTAGGCCAGCAGCCGCCCCAGCGCCGGATCGCCGGTACCGGTCAGGACCTTGACCGCCTCGACCGCCATCGTCGAGCCCACGACGCCGCACGCGGGGCTCAGCACGCCCACCGTCGCGCACGACTCCCCCTCGGGCGGCTGCGGACCGAACACGTCCGGGTAGGTGATCGCCCGCCCCTCGGGAGCCGCCGACCAGAAGACGCTGACCTGGCCGTCCCAGCCCAGCACCGTGCCCCAGACGACGGGCAGGCCCAGGGCCGCCGCCGCCTCGGCGACGGCGTAGCGCGTCTCGAACGTGTCCGAGCCGTCCACCACCAGGTGGTACCCGCTGAGGATCGCCGTGGCGTTGTCGCGGGTCAGCCGCTCGCGGTGAGCGATCACCTCGACGTCGGGGGCCAGGCCGCGCAGCACGTCGGCGGCCGACTCCGTCTTGGCGCGTCCGACGTCGGCCACCGCGTGCAGCACCTGCCGCTGGAGGTTGGAGGCCTCGACGACGTCGTCGTCGATGATGCCGAGCGTGCCGACGCCCGCGGCGGCGAGGTACTGCAGCACCGGCGACCCGAGGCCGCCCGCGCCCACCACCACGACGCGGGACGCGGCCAGGCTCTCCTGCGCGGCGAGGCCGAACCCGTCGAGCAGGAGGTGCCGCGCGACGCGACGCCGCTCGGCGGGCGCCAGTGCACCCCGGTCGGTCTCGAGCTGCTCCATCCGCCCATTCCACCACGTCGCCGGAGCGGCTCCGTCCGGGGCGGGCACCCTCGGCGGCCGCCTCTTCGAGGTCTAGGTTTCTCCGCTCTGAAACGGTTCAGAACGGAGAAACTTAGGCCTCGAAGGGGTACCTCGGATCGAGCCGATCAGGCCTTGCGCTTGCGGATCTCCGCCGCGGCCTGCGGGAGCACGTCGGCGAGCTGCCCGACGACGGCGAAGTCGCAGATCTCGAAGATCGGCGCCTCCGGGTCGCTGTTCACGGCGACGATCACCTGGGACGCCTGCATGCCACCGCGGTGGTGCGGCGCGCCGGAGATGCCCGCGCCGATGTAGACGCGCGGGGCCACCGTGACGCCGGTCTGACCCACGTACGTGTCCCACCAGCCCTCGAACGCCGCGTCACGCGACGCCCCGACGGCGGCGCCGAGCGCGTCCGCCAGGTCTTCGACGGGCCCGAAGTCGCCGTCGGTGCCGCGCCCGCCGGCCACGACCACCGCCGCCTGGTCCAGCGGCGGGCGGCCGCTCGTGTCGGTCCTGACGGTGCGCGACAGCAGCGCTACCGGGGACCGCGTCACCTCGACGGCGAAGCCCTCGGTCACCGGCTCGACGGCGGCCTCGGCGGGCTGCGCCACCGCGGAGTTGGCCCGGACGGTCACCACGGCGACGTCGGTGGTCACCACGCACTCGGTGTCCCACGAGCCGGCGAAGACGCGCTTGCCGGCCACGATCCGACCGCCCTGGTCGCGCAGGGCGGCGGCATCGATGACGAGGCCCGCGCGGAGGTCGTGGGCGGCGAGCGCCGCCGCCTCCTTCGCGGCGAACGACGTGGGCAGCAGCACCACGTCGGCGTCGGTGAGGCGCACGGCGGCGGCCAGGCCCGCCGCGACGACGGCGGGCAGGTGCCGCTCGTCACCGGTCACGCTGGTGCCGTCGCGGGCGGGCTCGGCCTGGTGCACGGTCTCGACGCCGTACGCGCCGAGCTGTGCGAGCACCTCGACGGTGGGCGCCTCCAGGGCCACGGCCTCGACCCGACCGAGGCCGCGCGCGATGGTGAGGAGCTCGAGCACGCTGGTGCGGACCTCGGTCGCGGGGTCGAGCAGGACCAGGACTGTGCGGTTGGTCATCGTCTCTCTCAAACTGAGCTTGTCTGGTCTGACACTGCGGTTCCGCGTCAGACCAAGTCGTTGCGGATCAGGAAGTCGGCCAGCGCCACGCCGCCCTCGCCCTTGTCGGTGACGATCTCGGGCTCGGCGCGCTCGGGGCGCGGGGCGGCGGACAGCGTCTCGGTACGCGCGCCGGCGGTGCCTGCCGCGGCGGGGTCGAGCCCGAGGTCGGCCGGGGTCCACACCTCGATCTCCTTGCTGCGGGCCGCCATGATGAGCTTGAACCCCGGGAAGCGCGGCTGGTTGGCCGTGTCCGTCACGGACAGGACGGCGGGCAGCGGGCCGGACAGGCGCTCGGTCACGTCGTCGATCTCGCGGGTGATCGTCAGCACACGCTCCGAGCCCTCCGCGGGGGCCAGCTCGACCTTCTTGGCGAGGTTGAGCGTGGGCAGGCCGAGCTCGGCGCCGAGCAGCGTCGGGACCACGGAGCCGAGGCCGTCGAGGGCGGCCATGCCGGTCACCACGAGGTCCACCGGAGCCTCCTCGCCGAGCTTCCGCACGGCGGCGGCGAGCACGGCGGCGGTGCCGAAGTAGTCGGAGCCGGCCAGCGTGTCGTCGGACACACGGATGCCCCGGTCCACACCGAGCTGGAACGCCTTGCGGAGTGCGACGTCGCCGTCGGGCCCGGCCATGGTGACGACGACCACCTCGCCGTCGTCCGGTCCGATGCGGCCGGACTCACGCTCGGCCTCGACCAGCCGCAGGGCGGCCTCGACGGCGTTCTCGTCCAGCTCGTTGAGGGTGCCCTCGCCGGCGTCGCGCACTACCCGACAGTCCCGGAAACCACGCTCGGTGTTGATGTCCGGGACGTACTTGGCGGCGACGACTATGCGCATGGGGTAACGGTACGACGTCGCGCGGGATGGGACGGATCTCGTCCACGATGCCGTCTCTGCAACGATTGGCCCCATGGTGCAGTCTCCACGAGCAGAACCACAGCGCGCGCCGGGCGACCCGGCACCCCGCCCGGTCGTCCGGCCCTTGATCCGACCGACGGCCCGGCGCAGCCACGTCCCGCCCCTCGGCGTCTACGTCACACCCGACGGCGGGATCGACGCGGCCGTCCTCGCGTCGCACGCCACCGCCGTCGACCTGTGTCTCATCGACGTCACCGATCCGGCCCTGGACGAGCACGACCCGAACCGGTACACGGAGCGGCGGGTCGAGATGGTGGGCCCGGTGTACGGCGTCTGGCACACGCACGTGCCGGACGTCGCCCCCGGGCAGCGCTACGGCTTCCGGGTGTACGGGCCGTGGGACCCCGAGGCGGGGATGCGCCACAACCCGGCCAAGCTGCTGGTCGACCCGTACGCCCGCGGGTTCGCCGGCCGGCTGCGCTACGGGCCGGAGGTGGTGGGGTCCGTGTCCACGGAGCGGGAGCCGGGCTGGTGGCTCGGCGACCCCTACGGCGCGCCCGACGAGCGGGACTCGCTGGCGTACGTGCCGCACTCCGTCGTCGTCGCGCCGCTGCCGCCGCCCGCTCCCCTGTCGCGACCGCGCGTCCCCTGGGCCGACACCGTGATCTACGAGGCGCACGTGCGCGGTCTGACGATGCTCCGCGAGGACATCCCGGCAGAGCTGCGCGGCACCTACGCGGGCGCGGCGCACCCGGCGATCGTCGAGCACCTGCTGAGCCTCGGCGTGACCACGATCGAGCTGCTGCCGATCCACAAGAGCGTGGCCGAGCCGCGGCTGGCCGCCAACGGGCTGCCGAACTACTGGGGCTACAGCACCCTCGGGTTCTTCGCCCCCAACGCCGCGTACGCCACGCGGGCGGCGCAGGAGCAGGGTGCCGAGGCGGTCCTCGACGAGGTGCGCGGCATGGTGCACCTGCTGCACGAGGCAGGCATCGAGGTGCTGCTGGACGTGGTCTACAACCACACCTGCGAGGGCGGTGACGACAGCCTCCACGTGGCCTGGCGCGGTCTCGACAACCCGGTCTACTACCTGCACGACGGCGCCTCGCCCGCCGCCCTCGCGGACGTCACCGGAACGGGCAACTCGCTGGACTTCCGCCGCCCGCGCGTGATCCAGATGGCCCTGGACTCGCTGCGGTACTGGGCCGAGACGGTCGGTGTGGACGGCTACCGGTTCGACCTCGCGGTGACGCTGGGCCGCGGGACCGTCGGCTTCGACCCGGACCACCCGTTCCTGGTGGCCCTGCAGACGGACCCCGTGCTGTCGGGCCTCAAGCTCGTGGCCGAGCCGTGGGACGTCGGCCCGGGCGGGTGGCAGACCGGGTCCTTCCCGCCGCCCATGGCGGAGTGGAACGACCGGTTCCGCGACGCCGCCCGCGGCTTCTGGCTGGACGCACCCCGGCAGGGCGCCCGCGGGCAGGAGATGCTCGGCCTGCGCGACCTCGCGACCCGGCTCGCCGGGAGCGCCGACCTGTTCGGGCCGGGTGACCCGCCCCTGGTGCGGGGGCCCGTCGCCTCCGTGAACTACGTGACGGCGCACGACGGCTTCACGCTCGCGGACCTGGTGGCCTACGACCACAAGCACAACGAGGCCAACGGAGAGAACAACCGGGACGGGACGAACAACAACCTGTCGTGGAACCACGGGATCGAGGGGCACACCTCGTCGGGCGACGACGCCACCACCGAGCCGTGGCAGGCGATCGTGCCGCCGCGACGCCGGTCGCAGCGCAACCTGCTGGGCACGCTGCTGCTCTCCGCGGGCACCCCCATGCTCACCGCGGGCGACGAGTTCGGCCGCAGCCAGGGTGGGAACAACAACGCGTACGTGCAGGACAACGAGGTCTCCTGGCTGCCATGGGCGCTCGACGACGCGGCGACCGACCTGCTGGAGACCACCCGGTACCTGCTGCGACTGCGGCGGGAGCACCCGGCGCTGCGGGCCGACTCGTTCTTCCTGGGCTCGCCCCGGCCGAACGAGTCCGACCCGGACCTGCTCTGGTTCTCCGACGCCGGCGTACCGATGGAGCCGGCCACCTGGAACCAGACCTGCCGGCGCGTGCTGCAGATGCTGCGGCCGGGCCCGGCGGCGGGCGACGCGGACGTGCTCCTGGTCGTGAACGGCAGCCTGGACGACGCCCACGTGACGCTGCCTCCGCACCCCCGCGCGGACGGCGCACCGTGGCAGCTCGTCTGGGACTCGTCCTGGGACTTCCCGTCCGTGCCCGAGGACGAGGCGGGCCCGCGGACCACGGTGACGCTGGACGCGCTCAGCCTCCAGGTCCTGCTCTCGCCAGGCGTGGATTCACCCCGGACATGACCGGGCGCTTGCCCCACGGGCCTTATGTCCTGGTTAAGGTGCGTTCATGACTGACTCCGTCCACAACAACGGCGTTGCCGCCGCGTCCGACACCGACGTCATCGTCATCGGCGCGGGGCTGTCGGGGCTTGTCACCGCGACCGAGCTGACGGCGTCGGGCAAGCGGGTGATCCTGCTGGACCAGGAGCCCGCGGCGTCGCTGGGTGGGCAGGCCTGGTGGTCGTTCGGTGGCCTGTTCCTCGTGGACTCCCCCGAGCAGCGCCGCCTCAAGGTGAAGGACTCGTTCGACCTCGCCTTCGCCGACTGGCTCGGCTCCGCCCAGTTCGCTCCGGGAGCCGAGCGCGGTGAGGGGCCGGACCGGTTCGGGTACCGGTGGGCCAAGGGATTCGTCGAGTTCGCCGCCGGCGACCTGCGGCCGTGGCTGCATGCCAAGGGGGTGCGCTGGTTCCCGTTGGTGCAGTGGGCGGAACGCGGCGGGTATCCGGCCGGCGACCACGGCAACTCCGTGCCGCGCTTCCACGTCACGTGGGGCACGGGGCCCGCCGTCGTCGCACCGTTCGTCGTGGCCGCCCGCGAGGCGAACCGGGCCGGCCTGCTGGACCTGCGCTTCCGCCACCGGGTCACGTCCCTGGTCACCACGGACGGCCGGGTCACGGGGGTCCGCGCGGAGGTCCTGGCCGACGACGGCGTCGGCCGCGGCGAGCCCTCCACCCGTACGGTGACCGGCGAGGTGGAGCTGTCCGCGCAGGCCGTGGTGGTCGCGAGCGGCGGGATCGGCGCGAACCACGACCTGGCGCGCGCCCACTGGTCGGCGGATGCCGGGCGCCTGCCCGCGCGGATGCTGTCCGGCGTGCCCGACTCCACGGACGGGCTCATGCTCGGCGTCGCCTCGGCGTCCGGCGCGGCTCTGGTGCACGAGGACCGCATGTGGCACTACCCCGAGGGCATCGCGAACCACTCGCCGGTCTGGTCCCAGCACGGCATCCGGATCCTGCCCGGCCCGTCGTCGCTGTGGCTCGACGCCGACGGCGGCCGCCTGCCCGGCCCGCTGTTCCCGGGCTTCGACGCGCTCGGGGCGCTCCGGCACGTGACCACGCGGGGCGACGACCACTCCTGGTTCGTGCTGAACAAGACCATCATGGAGAAGGAGTTCGCGCTGTCGGGCTCCGAGCAGAACCCCGACCTGACCGGCAAGTCCGTGCCGCTCCTGCTGGAGCGGGTACGCGGGAGGTCGGTGCCGGTGCGGACGTTCGCCGAGCAGTCGGAGGAGTTCCTCTGGGCGAGCACGCCCGCCGAGCTCGCCGCGAAGATGAACGCGCTCACCGAGGCTACCGAAGGGTCGGCCGGGCACATCGACGCCGACGCGCTGGCCGCCCTCATCACCGCCCGCGACGCGCAGGTGGCGACGGGACTGGGCAAGGACCCCCAGGTCGTGGCGACGTCGGCCGCGCGGCACTTCATCGTGGACAAGGCGATCCGGGTGTCGCCCCCGCGCGCGCTCACCGATCCCCAGGACGGGCCGCTGCTCGCCGTCCGGCTGTCGGTGCTGACCCGCAAGACGCTCGGCGGCATCTGGTGCGACGAGACCGGACGCGCCCTGACGCCCGCGGGGGACGTGCTGGAAGGCCTGTGGGCGGTGGGCGAGGCCGCCGGCTTCGGCGGCGGTGGCTCGCACGGGCACCGGGCGCTGGAGGGCACCTTCCTGGGCGGCTGCCTCTTCACGGGCCGCACGACAGGACGTGCCCTGGCAGAGGCGCTGTAGGCCACCCGCGGGGCGGTGGAGCCCGGGCTGCTCCCCGGCAGCACTACCGCAGCAGCGCCGTGCCGTTCTCGAACCCGATCACCACGGCGCCCGCCGCGCAGCGGCCCACCAGCTCCGCCGGCCAGTCGCCGGTCAGCGGCACGACCTCGACGTCTGCCCCGACGTCCGGGCCGACGTCGGACCCCTCCGCACCGTCACCCGGGCGCAGGCCCGTCACGCGCGGGCCGGCCGGGCGGCCGATCAGCTCGCGCACCGCGTCGGGACGGTCGAAGAACCAGTGCGTCGGCGCGTTGGAGTCGAGGTCGTCCGCGAGCCGCTCGAGGTCCCGGGCGGCGAGCCGCAGCACGGGGGCCACCCAGGCGGCGTTCTCCGTGACCATCGCCTCGGTACGGCGCGGGTCGGTGAACCCGACCCGGGTCCCGTCCCGGAACGAGCCCGCCGCGAGCCCCAGCGCCAGGTCCCGCACCGGTGCGCCGGACACGGCCCCGAGCAGCTGGTTGGCCAGGACGTGCGGCACGTGCGAGACGAGGGCGGCCGCCTCGTCGTGCAGCTCGTCGGTGAGCACGGCAGCCGTCCCGCCGAGCGGACCCGTGACCAGGCGCAGCACCCGCTCCAGCCGACCGGGGTCGGTCCCCGCCACGCCGGCCTCGGCCGCCGCGCACGTCACCGCCCACGGGATGCCCTGCATCAGCTCGGCCGACGACGCCGCGAACCCGCTCCGCTCCGTCCCCGACATCGGGTGTGCCCCGACGTAACGGCCGGCCAGACCGGCGTCGGCGACGGCCTCGCGCACCGGCGTCTTCACCGAGCCGACGTCGGTCACCGTCGGGTCCCAGCCCGGCTCGCCGGCCAGTGCCTCCGCCAGCTCCCCCGCGACCGTCCGCATGGCGCGCAGCGGCGCGGCGAGCACCACGATCTCGGGACGGTGCAGCGCCAGCCCGGCGACGTCGTCCACCACCGAGAGGCCTGCCGCGCGAGCCTCCTCGGTCGAGACCGGGTCCGTCGCGACCACCGGCACACCCGCCGCCTGCAGCGCCTTGGCCAGCGAGCCCCCGATCAGGCCGAGGCCGACGACGCCGACCGGCCCACCGTGCGCACCGATGCCGCTCACCACAGCAGACCCCGGTCCCGCGCCTGTCCGGTGTCCTTGGCGGAGACCGAGCCGACCGGGACGTGGTCGGGATCGAGGACCCCGTCGAGCGCCCGGAAGCCGGCGCCGGCGGGGAACAGGCCGAGCGTCTTGAGGGAGTCACCGGCGGCGAGCAGGTCGCTCATCACCTCCCGGGCGCCCTGGTCCCACGGCGCCTCGTCGAACGTCACCACGAACACGTACTTGCTCTCCTGGGCCTTGAGCGGCCGGGTGATCAGGCTCGACATGTTCACGCCCCGGTCCCCGAACGCGGCGGTGATCCGCGCCAGCACCCCCGGCCCGGTGACCGCGGGGGTGATCGCCAGCATGGTCTTCCAGGCCGTCGCGCCCGTGGCGCGCGACCGCGCCAGCTGCGCGTCGGCAGCGGTCCGCCGGGTCAGGACGAGAAACCGGGTGCGGCCGCCACGAAAGTCCTCGACGGCCTTCGCGTACGTCTCGAGCCCGTAGAGCTCACCGCAGATCGTGGGGCCGAGCGCGATGGTCCCTGGCCCCGCGTCGCGGCACGCGGCCGCGTTGGACGACGCCGGAGCGGTCGCCAGCCCAGTGCCCGTGACGAAGCCCGCGCACTGCGCCAGACCGTGCGGGTGCGCGGACACCACGGTCAGCTCGCCGTGGTCGGGGCGCACGAACGCGTCGAACGACACGTCGAGCGCCACCTCGTCCACGGCGACGACGTCCGCACTGGAGAGCAGCGTGTCCAGCGACGGCACCACGTAACCCTCGACGGAGGACTCGATGGCGACGACCCCGACGTCGGCGGCGCCGTCGGCCACGACGTCGTGCACGCTCTTGACCGTGTCCAGCGGTTCGGCGGTCACGTCGCCCGCGGTGCCTCCGGACATGGCGTGCCGGCGCGCCCACTCCAGCGCGGCCTGGTGCGTGAACGTGCCTTCCGGCCCCAGGTAGGCGACCCGGGTGCCGCGCTCGGTGCCCGCCATCAGGCCCACCGCGGCGTCAGCGCGTCGGGCCCCGGCACGAACACCTCGCCGGGCAGCACAGCCAGCGTGCGGTGCGCCACGCCCCGCTCGGTGAGCGTGGCGACCAGGACGGTCAGCACGGCCGACGTCGGGCAGGAGAACGACGTGAAGAACACGTGCGGCCCGGCCGACGACGGCTGGCTGCGCAGGTGGTCGAGGTCGAGCCCGGCATCCGCGATGAGCGCGAGCGTCGGCTGCAGGGAGCCGAGATGGTCGTCGGCCGGGCCGAAGGCGAGCCAGACCTGCGCCGGGTCGACGAACTCCGGCCAGTCGGCACGGGACTCCAGGAGCCCGTACCAGACGGGTCCGCCCTCGGCGAGCGCGGCGCTGTCGGGCAGCTCGGTGAAGCCCGCGGGGACCCGGGGCCGCTCGATCACGAGCGACCCGCCCTCGCCCGCCAGGGCGATGCGTTCCTCGACGGTGGCTCGCGTGGGCACCAGGCGAGGACTCGCCCCGAGGCTCCGCAGGACGCCCGCGCAGTCGCGCATCCCGGCCTCGTCGATCACGACCTGGCCCCCCGCGGCGCCCGCTCCGACCCAGACCCACTGGCTGGGCACGGCGACCGCACCCGTCACGATGAGCGACGACGCGCCCTCCAGGAGGGCACGTTCGAGGCCTGGCGCGGGGTGCTCCGGGTGTCCCAGGTGCACCACCGCCGCCAGGGCCTCGATGCCGGCCACCGTGGCGAGCGTGTCCGCCGTGGTGCCGAGGTCCAGCAGTTCGACCGGGTCGTTCCAGCCCGCCATCTTCGCGGCAAGCACCGCGTGCGCGGGGGATTCCCGCTCGCTACGTCCAAGCATGTGCGAAACCTACCGCCGGTCGGCCGTCCAGGCCTGACCGCTAGTCACACACCACCGGGTTGTCGGGGTTGTAGGAGTGGCTGAACGAGTTCTCCTTGGCCAGCTCGTCGCCCCGGTAGACCTTGCGGTTGATGCTGATGGAGAATCCGTCCTCACCGCCCGGGTACGGCTGGCAGTCCGCCGAGGAGTCGTGGACCACGGACGTGGGCACGACGTTCTGCTTGCCGCTGCTGGACTCCTCGACCCGGTAGTGCTTGGTGCTCCAGATCTTGACCCAGAGCTCGCCCCCCGCCACGTAGGACTGCATCACGGCGCCGTAGGGCGTGTCGTTCGTGAACTTCATGTCCTTGGCGCCCACGTAGATCGTGGCCTCGCGGCCCGCGGGGTAGCGGGGGAACCAGAACGAGTGCGCGTGATGCTCGACGTCCTCGTACCCGGCGAAGAAACCTGCGTTGAACGTGGTGGTGGCCATCTGCGACAGGCCACCGCCGACCGCCTCCACGTGCTTCCCGTCCTCGACCACGCCGGCGTCGAAGTACCCGTTCGCGAGCGTGATCGGCGCGAGGGCCTCCAGCAGCGAGAAGGTCTCACCCGGCTTGATCAGGTCACCGGTGATCATCTCGGCACCGCGCACCAGGTTCTGGGTGCGTACCGGCTCGTTGGTCAGCGGCGTGTGGAACTCCGAGACCACTTCCTTGACGCCCAGGGCCTCCAGTGACTCGACGGTCTCCGTCGGGTCCTGCTCGACGAGCTCGACCGACGTCTCCCGGTCGTCGCTCGTCGCGGCGACGCGCACGGCCTTGCCCGCCTCGGCGGGATCGAGCGTGGTGCCGGTCTTGCCCCCGACCACCGTCGGCTTGCCGCCGGCGAACTCGAAGTGGGCGTCGGACGGCACCTCCAGCAGGTTCTGGGTACCGTCGACGATGGCTTCGACCGTCGCCTCCCGGTCGACGATGGCGACGAGCCTGCCGTCGCGCTGCTCGAACCGGATCAGTCCGGCCAGCGTCTCGGGCGACAGCACCGGTGACTGGCCGCCGACCGACACCGTGACCGGCGCCGACACGACCTTCTGCGCCACCGCGAAGCTGTTGTCCGTCTCCTGCTGCGTGACCGCGGGCTCGACCGGCTCGACCGGCAGCTCGAACGGGCCCTCCTGGACGATCCAGCGCTCCTGGATGATCCGCGCGGTCTCGCTCGCGACGACCCGTGAGCCCTCCTTCGCGTCGGTCTTGACCGGCTGTCCGTCGACGAACGAGACCGACCCGTCCACGGGCTCGACCGCGAGGGACTCCTCGAGGCCCGCCACCGCGGCGTCGAACTTCTTCTGGTCGACGGCGAGGACGAGCTCGTGCTCGGAGCCGCCGAACATGTGCGCCCACATCCGCGTCGGGCTCAACGAGAACTCGGTGAGCTCCGCCGCCGTCGCCTCGGCGTCGATCGCGAGACCGCTCGGCTCCGGGGAGAGCTGGGCCTTGCCCTCTCCCGCGGTGAGCTCGATCGGCTCCTTGACCCGCGGGGCGAGCTGCTCGGTGAGCGCGGCCGCCGCCTCGGTCTGCGTCATGCCGCCGACGTCGACGCCCGCCACCGTGGTGTCGCGCGGCGCCTTGTCGCTCACACCCCACGCCACCAGGGCGTAGACGGCGAACAGCACGACCACGGCCAGCACGGAGAGCAGCGCGATCTTGGGTCCCCGGCTCGGGGCGCCGTCGCCGGAGAGGCCGAAGAACTCGCCCTCGCCGGACGCTCCCTGGCCGTGCGGGCCACCGGAGCCGTGCGGACCGCCGGGACCGCCCGGTCCACCGGGACCCTGCGGTCCGCCGAGCGCCTGCGCGGAGGTGGTCTGTGGCGCCCCTTCCGGACGCACCGGCGCCCAGCGCGTACCGGCCAGTGGGCGCGACACTCGCTGGATCGCTCCGGTGAGCGGCTTCAGGAAGGAGTTCTGGCCCGCCTCCGGCGGCCGCACCGCACCCGGGCCTGGACCCGGAGGCACCGCATCCTGCTGCGGAAGGAGCGAACGAGGCGGCACCGACGGCGGGGCCGGCGGTGTGGGCGGTGTGGGCGGTGGTGTGGACGGTGCTGCGGCAGTGCTCGCCGCTGCGCCGGCCGCTGCCGAGGTTCCGGCGGCCGCCGCCGCTGCGGTGGCGGCTGCGGCACCGGCACCTGTCGTGCCCGATGCCTGCTGCCCAGGCACCGCTGTCCCCGGCGCAGGGGCGCTCGGCGCCGCCGTGCTGGGCGCCGCCGTGCTGGGCGGCTCGGTGCTGGACGGCTCGGTGCTGGACGTCTCTCGGCCGGGGCGCGCGGCGCTCGGCGTGCTGGTGCTCGACGTGCTGGCGCTCGGCCTGCTGGTGCGCGGCACCGGAGTGCTCGATTCCGGCTTGCCGGCCGTGGCCTCGGCTACCGTCGCCGGGTCGGGCGTGGCGTCCTGCGGGGTCGAGCCCACCGGGCCGTCCGACGAGCCGGCCCTGGGGCCGGCGACGGGAGCGCGACCTGAAGGAGCAGGAGCGGCCGGGGCAGGACCTGTGGGAGCAGGAGCAGTTGGTGCAGGACCAGTTGGTGCAGGACCAGCGGGGGCCGGTCCGGCTCCCGCGGCACCGGCCGCGGCCGCCGCCGCTCCTGCCGCACCGGCTGCCATTCCCGCGGCGCCGAGGGCCCCTGCCGCGGGCGCCGAGCTTCCGGACGCTGAGCTGTCGGGGGCAGAGCTGTCGGGGGCAGAGCTGTCGGGCGCAGAACTGTCGCGGGCAGAACTATCAGTGGCAGAGCTGTCGGAAAGGGGTTCCGCCGAAGCGGCCGGCGTCTCGTCCGCGGCCTTGCCGGTGCCCGTGACGGCAGCGGACTGCGCTGCGGGCGCTGCCGCCGCAGGCTCGGCCGGCGTCGCGGGCACGGCCTGGGGTGGCGTGGCCAGGGCTTCCGCGCCGTCCGCCGCGGGCGCCGTCTTGGGCGGACGGTCGAACGCGAAGACGCGCGGCGTGTACCCCTTCCTCGGCGCCGCTGCCTTGGTCTGCGGCGTCGCCAGCTTCTCCACGACGGTCTGCAGCACTGCGACCGGGTCAGGCTCATCGGCGGTCGGCGCGGCCTGCTCGTCCGACGGCTTGCTCTGCGCGGAGCCGGTTGCGGGCTTGTTCGGTACCTCCGGTTTGTCCGGCGGCGCAGCCTTGTCAGCCACCCGAGGCTCGCTCGGCGGCGCAGCCTTGCTCGGCGCAGCCTTGCTCGGGGCCGCCTTGCTCGGCGCAGCCGGCTGGGGAGCCGTGGGCTCGGCCGACGGGTCGGGCTCGCCAGAAGCCTCCGGCGTGCTCGACGGCGCGGGCTCGGCCGACGGGTCGGGCTTGCTCGGTGTGTCGGCCGGCACCTCGGCGTCCGCTCCGGTGCTGCTGGGGGCGTTCTCGGGTGCCGCAGACGCTGCTGCGGGCGGCACGACGGGCGGGCGCGGGGCCTGGGGGGCCTCGGACTGCTCCGAAGGGGTCACGGGCTGGGCCTTCTCTGGGGATCTGGGGGCCGGCTGAGCGGTCGGGTGACCGGCCGGTACTGAGGATTGCGCTGCCCCGGGGTCGGTCAGTCGTACGGGGGGCTTCGCCGGCTGTCTCGGCACGCTGCCAGGGCGCGTCCGAGACAAGCGGGGAGGCGTCACCGGGGCAGGCTTCGTCCCGGCGCTCTCGTCTGACGTCGGCTCGAGCGGTTCGTCACGCTCGGTCGGCTGACCCATCGGCACGCTCCGTGCAACTACCCGAGACGCGGGCTCTCCGCGTCCCCAAGGGCGCACCTGACCTGCGGCGAATCCGCTGGACGGGGTCGCCCTGCCGGGCATCCTATCCAGCGAGAATCCTGCCCAAGGCCGCGTACCGGGCGCCCCGAGGTGGAGGTTGTGTATCAATCCTGACCACCATCCTGAACCAGCCTGCGAAGGACCGCAGACGTCAGGCAGCAGGCCGGTCTCGGCGTGCTGGCACCTCGGCGAACCACGACGACGGCAGGAACGCGACGACCGCCAGGACCGCCACACCCGCGTACGACCAGACCATGCCCAGCGCGCCCGCCGGGACAACGACGTCGCCCCCGGAACCGGGCAGCGACAGGGCCTGCACCATGGCGACCCAGCCGACCCCGAATCCCAGCAGCGTGCCGTAACCCGCCCAGGCGCGTGCGAGCACGCCTGCCGCGGCCGTCAGAGCCAGCGCGAGAACCAGGCCGAGGTACCAGGACTCGTCGCCGAACCGGTGCACCACCGTCCCGAGGCCGCCCATGACCACGCCGAGCAGCACGGCGAGCACTGTGCGCACGATCGTTCGTCCCAGGTGACGTCGGGGTGAGTTCACCCCACCATTGTCCAGCATTCACCTGGGAGGACACTGCGAATGTGCCACACTCCGGCGGGTGAATACGCTCCAGGCACAGACACGGCTCATCGTTCGACAGCGCATCCGCATGATGGTCAACCAGTACGAGGTGCACGGGGCCAACCCCGACGGCACCGAGGGCGAGCTCTACGCGTTCGCGCAGCAGAAGCGCATGGCCTTCCGCGAGCAGGTGACGCTCTACACCGACGACACCAAGCGCGAGCCGGTCCTCGGGTTCAAGGCCCGCCAGATGATCGACCTCGGCGCCACCTACGACGTCGTCGACGGTGGTGGAGCCCCGGTCGGCTCGTTCCGCAAGGACTTCGCCAAGTCGCTGCTCCGCACCACCTGGCACGTCGAGCAGCCCGGGCTGGGCACGGCTACCGGGGCCGAGCGCAGCATGATGGTCGCGATCATCCGCCGGTTCAGCGAGATCGACTGGCTGCCCTACCACTTCGACTTCCTGATCGACGGCCAGCCGGCGTTCTCCGTGGAGAAGAAGTGGGGCCTGCGTGACCGGTACGTCGTCAACATCCACGACCCGCGCATCGACCGTCGGCTCGTGACCGCCATGGCGATCGGCCTGGACGCTCTCCAGGAGCGCTGACCGGGCGGTGGCCCCACAGGCCTATCCCGTCGACCCGACGAGGTAGGTCTCGAACGTGAGGATCGGGGCGAGCACGCCGTTGGACAGGGCATACCACCCGGCGACCACATCTTCGGGCCGCGCGAGGACCGTAGCGTGCTGGACCTGCGAGGCATGAGCCCGCAGCCCCCCGACAACCCGCCCGACGACTCCCGCGATGTCCACCCGCACCACCCGGCCGGACCGCGTGATCGGCAGGACGTCAGATGATCGGCAGCCCGAGCTGCCGACGACCTGACCTTCTGCCGACCACGCGGCGAGGTCGGGTCTCGCCAGCGGGGGCAGCGGGACCGTCGGGTCCGGGAACGTGAGGGATTCCGGTGCGGTGAGTGCGGTCGCCTCCGGGTGGGCGGCGAGCGTCGCTCGTGCCGACCGCAGCTCGTCCGCCGGCACGACGGCCTGCCACAGCTCGGCGCCGGCCCAGGGCGCGGCCCACCGTTCGACGACGGCGTCCGGCGCGCCCTCCCCCACCGGCGCGCCTCCGCCGTCGGGCCACCAGGCCGGGTCCGCGGCGAGCTCGAGCGCCCGCACCGTCACCTGGTGCGCGCGCACGTGGTCGGGGTGTCCGTAGCCACCGCCGGGCTCGTACGTGGCGACGACGGCGGGCCGCCGCGCGCGGACCAGGGTCGCGAGCCGGCCGGCGGGCTCGTCGAGCGGCACCCGCGCGAACGCCGTCGGCGGGGAGTCCGGTGCCGGGCCGGCGACGCCGGGCGCCACCCAGGTCATGCCCGAGTCCTCGTAGCGCACGCCGCCTGACGCGTCCGGCACACGGCTCGACCCGCTCACTCGAGGGCCCGGCAGCGGGAGCGTGTCCAGGAAGGCGTGCTCGACCGCACCGTCGCCGCCGCCGCCCAGCTGTGTCAGGGCAGCGGCCAGCTCGGTCTCGCGGTAGGCGCCGAGCGCCGGTCCGTCGCCCTCGAGGCCGGCGCGGCCCTCCGACGTCGTCCCCGGAAGGGCGATGACCTCACCCCGTTCCCCGCGGGTGCAGGTCACCACGCACGCCGGCCGCCCGGCCGCCGCGAAGGCGGCCAGCAGCCCACCGGTGGTCAGCGTCTCGTCGTCCGGATGAGCATGCACGGCCAGCAGCCCACCCAACGCACTGAGTGCTGGATATTCGTCCCTGGAACGAGCATCCATGGGCGAATATCCAGCACTCAGCGAAGCGTGGCGGTCAGTTGCGCTTGGCCCGGGCCGTCGCACGGGCACGGTCCGTGGCGTTGAGCAGCACCTTGCGGATGCGCACGACCTCGGGCGTGACCTCGACGCACTCGTCCTCCTGCGCGAACTCGAGCGACTCCTCGAGCGTGAGCTTGCGCGGCGGGATCAGGTTCTCGAAGTTGTCCGCGCTGGCGGAGCGCATGTTCGTCAGCTTCTTTTCCTTGGTGATGTTGACGTCCATGTCCTCGTTGCGCGAGTTCTCGCCGACGATCATGCCCTCGTACACCTCCTGCGTGGGCTCCACGAAGAAGGAGCCGCGCTCCTGCAGGTTGATCATGGCGAACGGCGTGACCTTGCCGGCGCGGTCGGAGACGAGCGAGCCGGTCATGCGCGACTCGATCGGGCCGTGCCAGGGCTCGTAGCCCTCGGAGATCGAGGCCGCGATACCGGTGCCCCGGGTGTCCGTGAGGAACTGCGTGCGGAAGCCGATGAGGCCGCGCGCCGGAACCATGAACTCCATGCGGACCCAGCCGGTGCCGTGGTTCGTCATGGTCTCCATGCGGCCCTTGCGCTGCGCCAGGAGCTGCGTGACGGAGCCGAGGTACTCCTCGGGCACGTCGATGGTCATCCGCTCCATCGGCTCGTGCAGCTTGCCGTCGATCGTCTTGGTGACGACCTGCGGCTTGCCGACCGTGAGCTCGAAGCCCTCGCGGCGCATCTGCTCGACGAGGATGGCCAGGGCCAGCTCACCACGGCCCTGCACCTCCCAGGCGTCGGGGCGCTCGGTCGGGAGGACCTTGAGCGAGACGTTGCCGACGAGCTCGGCGTCGAGGCGGTCCTTCACCTGGCGGGCGGTGACCTTGTGGCCCTTGCCGCCCTTGCCCGCGAGCGGACCGGTGTTGATACCGATGGTCATCGAGATCGCCGGGTCGTCGACGGTGATGAGCGGCAGCGGGCGCGGGTCGTCGACGTCCGTGAGGGTCTCGCCGATCATGATGTCCGCGATACCGGCAACGGCGACGATCTCACCGGGGCCGGCCTTGTCGGTCGGCACACGGTCGAGCGCCTTGGTCTCCAGCAGCTCGGTGATCTTCACGGTCTGCAGCGAGCCGTCGTGGCGGGCCCACGCGACGTTCTGGCCCTTGACCAGGGTGCCGTTGTGGATGCGCAGCAGCGCGAGACGGCCGAGGAACGGCGACGCGTCGAGGTTGGTGACGTGCGCCTGCAGGGGCATGTCCTCCTCGTAGGTCGGCGCCGGGGTCTTCTCGAGGATGGTCGCGAACAGCGGCTCGAGGTCCTCGTTGGCGGGCAGGCCGCCGTCGGCGGGCTGCTCGGTGGAGGCGCGGCCGGCCTTCGCCGACGCGTACACGACGGGGACGTCGAGGATGGCGTCCAGGTCGAGGTCCTCGACCTCGTCGGACAGGTCGCTGGCCAGGCCGAGCAGCAGGTCGGTGGTCTCGGCGACGACCTCGGTGATGCGTGCGTCCGGACGGTCCACCTTGTTCACCACGACGATGACGGGCAGCTTCGCCGCCAGCGCCTTGCGCAGCACGAACCGGGTCTGGGGCAGCGGGCCCTCGGACGCGTCGACGAGCAGCACGACACCGTCCACCATCGACAGGCCGCGCTCGACCTCGCCGCCGAAGTCGGCGTGGCCCGGGGTGTCGATCACGTTGATCGTGATGCCGTCGGGCTCGCCGCTCGCCGCGGCCGCCGGGCCGGAGTACCGGATGGCGGTGTTCTTGGCGAGGATCGTGATGCCCTTCTCACGCTCCAGGTCGCCCGAGTCCATCACGCGGTCCTCGAGGTGCTGCCGGGCGCCGAACGACCCGGACTGCCGCAGCATGGCGTCCACGAGCGTTGTCTTGCCGTGGTCGACGTGGGCCACGATCGCGACGTTTCGCAGGTCGGATCGGGTCGCACGGACCGAGGTCGGCGCGGTTGCAGGCACGGTCACGGAGCACTCATTTCCAGAAGGGAGGTCAGGGGCGCGGACTCTGGCCCGAAGCGGACCGGTCTCGCAGCACCACCCATCCTACCCGCGAATCGAAATCACCAGGTGTCGACCGTGTCACTGTTCCGAGAACACCCCGTGCCGAGGTAGTCATCTGGCGAGGTGGTCACGTGGCGAAGTAGTACTACCTCGCTACATGACCACCTCGCCAGATGACTACCTCGGCCGGGGTCGTGCGGGCGTCAGCCGCCGATCTCCAGGCTCGCACCCGGGATGGCCGCCAGCAGGTCCTGCGTGTACTGCTGCTGCGGGTTGTCGAACACCTCGTCGGTGGTCGCGTGCTCCACGATGCTGCCGTCCTTCATCACGGCCACGAGGTCGGCGATCTGCCGCACGACCGCGAGGTCGTGCGTGATGAAGAGGTAGGACAGCCCCAGCTCGGCCTGCAGGTCGTTGAGCAGCGTGAGGATCTGCGCCTGGACCAGCACGTCGAGCGCCGAGACGGCCTCGTCGAGCACGAGCACCTCGGGCTCGAGCGCCAGCGCACGCGCGATGGCGATGCGCTGCCGCTGGCCGCCCGAGAGCTCGTTCGGGAACCGGCGCATGGTCGCCTGCGGCAGGGAGACCATGTCGAGCAGGTCGCGGACGCGCGCCTCGCGGGACTTGCGGTCGCCCACCCGGTGCAGGGCGAGCGGCTCCTCGATGGACCGGAAGACCGAGTACGTCGGGTCCAGCGACCCGTACGGGTTCTGGAACACCGGCTGCACCCGACGGCGCAGCGCGAACTGCTCCTTCCGGGACATCTTCGCCACGTCCTTGCCGTCGAACAGCACCGTGCCCGACGTCGGTTCGAGCAGTCCCAGCACCATGTTGGCCGCCGTGGACTTGCCGGAGCCCGACTCGCCCACCAGGGCGAGGGTGTGGCCCTTGGGCAGCGCGAAGTCGATGCCGTCGACCGCCGTGAAGTCGGAGTGCGCGCCCGGTCGGGAACCTCGGATGTGGAAGACCTTGGTCAGGTCCTTCGCCACGACGACGTCCGACACCGTGGCCTCGACCTCGTCCGCGTGGCCCGCGAGCAGGTCCGCGGCCTCCGTGCCGCGCTCGTGCGCGGACTGGATGCGACGCGACGCCAGCGACGGCGCCGAGGCCACGAGCCGCTTGGTGTACTCGTGCTGCGGGTCCTGGAGGATCTGCGCCGCCGGGCCGGACTCCACGATCTTGCCCTTGTACATCACGATGAGGTGCTCGGCGCGCTCCGCCGCCAGGCCCAGGTCGTGCGTGATGAACAGGACGGCGGTGCCGAGCTCGGCGGTCAGGACCTCCAGGTGGTCCAGGATCTTCTTCTGCACCGTGACGTCCAGGGCGGAGGTCGGCTCGTCGGCGATCAGCAGCTTCGGCCGCGAGGCCAGGCCGATCGCGATGAGCGCACGCTGGCGTATACCACCGGAGAACTCGTGCGGATACTGGCGGGCCCGGCGCGTGGCGTCGGGCAGGCCGGCCTCGCCGAGCAGCTCGGCGACACGCGCCGTCCGCTCCGCCTTGGAGCCCTGGAAGCCGTTCGCGACCAGGGCCTCGTCGATCTGCGTGCCGATGCGCCACACCGGGTTCAGGTTCGACATCGGGTCCTGCGGCACCAGGCCGATCTCGCTCCCGCGCAGGTCCTCGGTCTCCTTGCGGTTCAGGCCGACGAGCTCGCGTCCGCCGAACGTGATGGACCCGCCGGTCACCTTGCCGGTGCCCGGCAGCAGGTCGATGATCGCGTGCGCGGTGGTCGACTTGCCCGACCCCGACTCCCCCACGATGGCCACGGACTGGCCCGGGTAGACGCTGAGGTCCACGCCGCGCACGGCGTCGACGGTCCCGGTGGCCGTGGTGAAGGAGATCTGCAGGTCACGGATCTCGAGCAGCGGACTGCCGTCCTCACGCTTCTCGGCGGGCACCGGGGCATCCTCGGTGGATCCGTCGGTGAGGCTGATCGTGGTGGTCATCGCTTCCTCGCCTTCGGGTCGAGGGCGTCGCGCACCACGTCGCCCATCATGATGAAGCCGAGCACGGTGAAGGCGAGCGCTGCGGCCGGGTAGAACATGATGTCCGGGTTGGTGCGGATCGAGCTCCGCCCGGTGGACAGGTCACCGCCCCAGGACACGGTGGACGGGTCCAGGCCGATGCCGAGGAACGTCAGCGTGGCCTCGGCCACGATGAAGGTGCCGAGCGCCACCGTGGAGTACACGATGATCGGCGCTGCCGAGTTGGGCAGCACGTGCCGCCAGAGGATTGCGGCACGACTCATGCCGAGCGCCTTGGACGCCGTCACGAACTCGTTGTTCTTGACGCTCAGGACGGCACCGCGGGTGATACGGGCGATGGTCGTCCAGCCGAAGGAGGCGAGCACCAGGGCCACCGCCAACGAGGTGCGGGTCGGCACGATGCTGAGGATCACGATCGCGGCGAGCACGAACGGCACCGCGAAGAAGACGTCCGTGATGCGCGACAGGATCGTGTCGGTCCAGCCGCCGTAGTAGCCGGCGATGGCGCCGATCGTGGTGCCGAGCACCACGACGAAGCTCGTAGTGAGCACGCCGACCAGCACTGACGCGCGCGCACCGAACAGCGTGCGGGCATAGATGTCACAGCCGTTCCGGTCCGTTCCGAAGATGTGCTCGCTCGACGGCGGAAGCAACGAGCTGCCCAGTTCACATCCCGAGCGGGGCAGCAGCGACGTGAAGGCACCGGGGACGATCGAGATGACGACCACCACCAGGATCATGAAGGCCGAGATCCAGAACAGCGGACGGTGGCTCATGTCCCGCCAGGCTTCACGCCACATGCTCGTCGGCGCCTCGTCCACCGAGACGGCGTCGACCACGCCGACGGTGACGTCCTCGGGTGCGGCCACGAAGTGGCCCTGGCCCGGACGCGGGGCCTTGTCGTAGCGGTTCTCAGGCATAACGAATCCTCGGGTCCAGGACGGCGTACAGCAGGTCCACGAGCAGGTTGGCGACGATGTAGACGAGCACGATCACCGTGGACATCGTCACGATCGTGACGGACTCACCACGCTGGATCGCCTCGAAGAGCGTTCCGCCGACACCACGGATGTTGAAGATGCCCTCGACGACGATCGAGCCGGTCATCAGGTTGCCCAGGTCCACGCCGATGAAGGTGACGACAGGGATGAGCGAGTTGCGCAGCACGTGCCGGCTGGTCACCTTGTCGCGCGACAGTCCCTTGGCGCGCGCGGTGCGAACGAAGTCGGCGGTGACGTTCTCGATCACCGAGGTGCGGGTGAGCCGCAGGATCTGCGCGAACGACGTCGTCGCGAGCACCACGGCGGGCATCAGCAGACTGATGAAGTCGGGATCTCGGCCGGCGGTGACGGGCAGCCAGTCGAGACGGACCCCGACGACGATCTGCAGCACCAGGCCGGTGACGAACGTCGGCAGCGCGATGAGCAGGAGGCTCAGCACGAGCACGCTGGAGTCGAAGAACTTGCCCTTGCGCATGCCGGCGAACAGGCCGAAGCCGATGCCGAAGATCGTCTCGATGGCGAGTGCCATGAGCGCGAGCTGGAACGTGATCGGCAAGGCCTCTACCACGACCTCCGCCACCGGACGACCGGTGAAGGTGTCGCCGAGGTCGAACGTGAAGATGCCCTTCAAGTAGTACAGGTACTGCACGAAGAACGGCTGGTCCAGGTGGAACTGGGCGCGGATCTGCTGCTGCACGGCTTCGGGCAGCCCACGCTCACCGCCCAGTCCGGCCACGGGGTCACCAGGGCGCAGGAACACCAGCGCGTACAGCAGCAGGGTGGCGCCGAGAAACACAGGGATCACCTGCAGTAGCCGGCGACCGAGATACCAAAGCATCGAAGATTCTCCTTGGGCGGTTTCAGCGAACCATTCTCCCGGACAACTTTCCGGCAGTGCGCCACGACACAGTGGAAGGCGGGGTACGCATCACGCGTACCCCGCCTCACCTGGAGCGAAGCGTCACGCCGGAGGTCCAGGCGTGATCAGGCTCACTCCGACTTGGTCACCTGGTACAGCAGCGGGTCGCTGTCCCAGCCGAACACGACGTTGTCCACGGCCTCGGACCAGCCGCCGGTCGCGTTGTTGTACCACAGCGGGATGCCCGGCAGGTCCTGGAACAGGATCGTCTGGGCCTCCTTGTACAGCTCGATCGCCGCGTCGGGGTCGGACTCGCCGGCCGCCTCGTCGAGCTTGGCGTCGAACTCCTCGCTCGAGTAGCCCATGTCGTTCGAGCCGGCGCCCGTGCCGTAGATCGGGCCGAGGAAG
Source organism: Promicromonospora iranensis (assembly GCF_028994805.1). Classification (GTDB taxonomy): domain Bacteria; phylum Actinomycetota; class Actinomycetes; order Actinomycetales; family Cellulomonadaceae; genus Promicromonospora; species Promicromonospora iranensis. The sequence continues at coordinate 65,668 of NZ_JAJQQP010000011.1, forward strand.
TTGCTCATCGCCGGGTAGTCGGCCTGCCAGCCGCCACGGAAGAGACCCTTGATCTGCTCGTTGTCACGCGCGTCGAGGAACTCGTCGAACGTGGGGTACGCGTCGAACTCGCAGTCGATGCCGAGCGTGTCGCGGATACCGTTGCAGGTCGGGTCGATCCAGGACTGGTGGTCGCTGTCCGCGTTGGACGCGATGTACAGCGGCTCGTCGCCCCAGGGCTCGATCGCCTCGGCCTCGTCCCAGAGCCGCTTGGCCTCTTCGGGGTTGTAGTCGAGCACCTCGTTGCCCTCGAGGTCATCGCTCCAGCCGTTGATGACGGGAGAGGTGAAGTCGGTGGCCGGGGTACGCGATCCGGAGAAGACGGTCTCGGTGACCTGGTCCCGGTCGATGGCCATGGAGATGGCCTGGCGGCGCAGCAGGCCGGCCTCGCCCTGGAAGCCCTCGACGTACTCGGGGACGTTGATGACCTGGATGACGGCGGCGGGCTGGTTGACCGCACGGTCACCCAGCTCCTCCTCGAACGTGCCGAACGCCGACGCCGGGACGTTGGTGACGATGTCCAGGTTGCCGTCGAGCAGGTCGTTGTACGCCGAGTCCTCGTCGGTGTAGGCGACCAGGTCGACACCACCGTTCTGGACCTCGCGCTCACCCGCGTACGAGTCGTTCGGGCGCAGCTCGATGAGCCTGTTGTGCTCCCACGTGTCCAGGACGTACGGGCCGTTGCCGATCGGCTCCTCGCCGAAGGCCTCGGGGTCGTCGTGGAACGACTCGGGCAGCGGGTAGAAGGCCGAGTAGCCCAGGCGCAGCGGGAAGTCGGACTCCGGCTGCGCGAGCGTCACCTGGAGCTCGGTCTCGCTGACCGCCTCGAGACCGGACATGGTCTCGGACGCGGGCACCTCGCCCTCCTTGGGCGCGCCGTCCTTGTCCAGCTGGTCCTCCGCGAACTGGACGTCCGTAAAGCCCTCGATGGGCTCGAAGAAGTAGCTCAGGTTCTGCGCGTTCGGGGCGTAGGCACCGTAGTTCCACGCGTCGACGAAGCTCTGCGCCGTGACCGGCGTGCCGTCCGAGAACGTCCACCCGTCCTTGAGCGTGATGGTCCAGACCTTGTTGTCCTCCGACTCGATCGACTCGGCGACCTCGTTGTGCACGACGCCCTCGGCGTCGTAGTAGACCAGGCCGGCGAAGACGTTGCTCGTGACCTTGGACCCGAAGGTCTCGTTGGTCATCGTCGGGATGATCGGGTTCTGCGGCTCACCGTTGCCGACCGTCACGATGCCCGTGCTGTTGCCGTCGCCCGTGTCGTCGCCGCCGCCGCCACCGCCACAAGCGGTCAGCACGAGCGACGAGGCAAGGGCGAATGCGCCGAGCCCCACAAGTCGCTTTCGAGGTGTCACGTGTCCTCCTGGGTAGCAGTTCACCCCGGTCCGACGGGTTGCCGTCCGGAGCGATGCGGACGCTTCTTTGCGCCCAGTGATAACAGACCTAACGTAGTCGCTCCACCCAGATGCCGATGACCACCTCACAGGAAACGCCACCGAGTTGTGACCATCTCGGTACGTGCGGGTAACACTCGGTAACAGTTCTGACCAGGTGGTTCTCATGACCGTAACAAACGCGCGGAGGGGGCGTTGACCAGGAAATTCACCCGTTGCCCCGGTCCACCACCTGCCCGTCGTGCAGCTCCACCACACGGTCCGCCCGGGCCATCAGCTCCGGGTCGTGCGTCGACACGACGGCGGCGACACGCCGATCGTGCACCACCCGTGCGAGCAGGTCCATCACCACCGCGGCGGTCCCGGAGTCGAGCTGTCCGGTGGGCTCGTCCGCGAGCAGCACCTCGGGCTCGGCCACGAGCGCGCGGGCGATGCCCACGCGCTGCTGCTGACCGCCCGAGAGCTCGTACGGCCGCTGCTTGGCGTGCCCGGCCAGCCCGACGGCGTCCAGCGCGGCGGCCACCCGCTCCGCCCGCTCGGCCGGCGGGGTGCGCCGCAGCCGCAGCGGCACCTCCACGTTCTCTGCCGCGGACAGCACGGGCACCAGCCCGAACGACTGGAACACGTAGCCGATCCGCTCCCGCCGGGCGGTGAGCACCGCCTTCTCCCCCAGCGCCGTCAGCTCGGCATCGCCCAGCCACACGCTGCCCGACGTCGGACGGTCCAGGGCGCCCAGCAGGTTCAGCAGCGTCGTCTTGCCCGAGCCGGACGGGCCGCGCACCACGAGCAGCTCGCCCGCCGCGACCTCGAGCGACGCGTCCGACAGCGCGCGCACCTCGCCTGCCCCGGTCCCGAACACCCGGGAGAGGCCTTGCGCGCGCAGCACGGTGCGCGCCGGGGCGGTGGCGGTCATCGGTCCTCCTCGCTCGTCCGCTGGATCGCCGGGGCCGGCGCCGCGGCAGGCGCCGCCGGCCAGACGCCCACGTGGTCCGGCTCGAGTGCCAGCCGCACCCGGTCGCGCAGGTCGAGCGCGTGCACGAAGTCCTGCGGCAGCTGCAGGCGGCCCACCCGGTCGAGCACCGCGAACTCCTCCGACACGTGCCGCGCCTGCCCGTGCTCGTCGGTCTCCGTGCGCCGCAGCGTCTCCGTCGAGGTGCGGCCGTCGCGGATCTGGACGGTGCGCGCCACGTGCTCGGACACCGTCGGGTCGTGCGTGACGACGAGCGTGGTCACGCCCGTCTCGCGGTTCACGCCGCGCAGGGCCTCCAGCACCTCGACGGAGGTGGCCTCGTCCAGCTCACCGGTGGGCTCGTCCGCCAGCAGCACGCGCGGGTTGTTCGCCACGGCGACGGCGATCGCCGTCCGCTGCTGCTCCCCGCCGGACATCTCACCCGGGCGCCGGCCGGCCACGTGGCCGACCTCCAGCAGCTCGAGCAGCGCCTCGACCCGGCGGGACCGCTCGCGGCGCGGCAGCGCGCCCGCCAGCTCCAGCGGGAGCCGTACGTTCTCGCTCGCCGTGAGGTACGGCAGGAGGTTGCGCGAGGTCTGCTGCCAGACGAAGCCGACGGTCGACCGCTGGTAGCGCACCCGCTCGGCGTGCCCCATGGTCAGCAGGTCGGTGCCGGCCACCACCGCGGACCCACCCGTCGGCGTGTCCAGACCGGAGAGGATCGTCAGCAGCGTGGACTTGCCGGACCCGGACGCGCCGACGACGGCGACGATCTCCCCCGGGTCGACGCTCAGCGTGAGGCCCTGCAGGGCCTGCACCTCGACGCCGTCGGTGGCGAAGATCCGGACCAGGTCGCCGCACCGGATCTCGCCGCCGCCCGCCGGCTCGGCCGACGACGGCGCGCCGCCGCCCGTCAGCTCGAAGGTCGTGCTCATCGGGTCTCCTCTCGGACGCCTGGGTCCACGGTCGTCATGTCAGTCATCGTCAGTCGTCGCCGCCCATCCGGAGCTGCGCGGCGACCTCGCCGCGCCGGCTCAGCGCCGCCGCGACGCCGACGGAAGCGAGCACCACCACGACGAACCCCGCGGCGGCCGCACCGAGCAGCAGCGGGTCGTACCGGGGTGCGGGCTGCAGGGTGCCCCCGGTCAGCGCCGTGACGTCCACCGCGGCCAGCACGAGCGACGGCACGGCCATGCCGAGCACGGCACCCACCGCGAGCGCCACCACCGTCCACGGCCCGATCTCCCAGCCGACGAGCCCGCGCCCCTGGCGTGGCGACAGGCCGAGCGTCTGCAGCACCGCGAGCAGCCGGGCGCGGGCGGGCGCGGCGAGCATCAGCGTCATCACGACCGCCGCCGAGCAGAGCAGCCCGGCGAGCAGCACCGCCAGCACGAAGGCGACGACCAGGCCGCCCGAGACGGGCGACGACAGCAGCTCCTCTGCCTCCTGGTCCGGGTCCTCCACCACGGACGACGGCAGCAGGCGCGTGATCTCGGCGGTGACTGCGGAGCGGTCGGCGTCGTCGGCCAGGTCGACGAGCGCGAGCCGCGCGTAGGCGGTGTCGCCCGTGCCCGCGGTGAGCCGCTCCATGTCGGCGAGGACGAGGGAGCGGCCGGCGGGCAGGCCGGGCAGCTCGTCGACCACGTCGACCACCGTCACGGGGACGCTGCCCTCCTGGGTCGCGAGCGTGATCCCGGTGCTGCCCGGGCCGACGCCAGGTCCGGCGGCCGACCGGGTGAGGATCACGGGCACGGCGTCCTCCGCCCCGCGAGAGCCGGTCGCCCGGGTCAGCTCGTCGAGCGTCTCGGGTGCTCCGGCCACGTCGGCCTGGGCGATCGCGAGCGCCGCCGCGTCCACCGTGTAGACCTTGGCTCGTGGGGACGCGCTGTCGCTCTGCAGCACTCCGTCGCCCAGGTCGCTGACGGGGACGACCGCCTCGACGCCGTGGATCCCACCGATCTGCTCGGCCGCCGGCTCGTCGACGATCGGGCCGGAGATCCGGAGATCGGCGCCGGTCGCGCGCCAGGCCTCACGCACCACTCCGCCGGCGACCGTCGAGTACAGCACCGCGGAGGTCGCTGCGACGGACACTGCGAGGACGAGCGCGACCGCCGGGACGGGGCCTCCGGCGGGGTCGCGCGTGGCGCGGGCGGCGCCGAGGAACGGGACGAGGTCGCGCCGTGGTGCGAGCGCCCGCTCGACCGCGAGCGCGATCCAGGGGTAGGCGCGCACGGCGAGCAGGGTGAGCGCGAGCGACACCAGCAGGGGCGCGGCGGCCACCAGCGGGTCGACGCCGGTCGCGGCGCCCGAGCCGGCCACGACCCCGCGGGAGAGCAGGAGCCAGGTGGCGAGCGCCGCACCTGCGACGACCAGCACCTCGAGCACCCAGCGCAGGCGGCTGCGCGAGCGGGGCGTGAGGTCTGCCCGGTTGGCTCGGAGCCCGGCGGGGGACGTGGCGAGGGCGAGCGCGACGGCCGGAGCGAGCCCGGCCGCGAGGGCGAGCGCCACCTGGCCGGCGGTGACCGGGGCGTCCACCCCGAGGCCCGCGGAGAGCGCGAGACCGGCCGCGAACCCGGCGATCGCCGAGCCGAGCCCCACGACGAGTCCTTCCCCACCCATGAGCAGCCGGAGCTGCGTCCCGGACGCCCCGCGGGCGCGCAGCAGCGCGAGTGCCGGACGGCGCCGGTCCACGACGAGCCGCGCGCCGAGGGCGAGCACGGCGACGGTGGCCCCGAGCGGCCCGACGGTGAGGACCGCGAGGATCGCGTCGACGCCGGTCCGTTGCGCGAGCAGGCGTTCCAGGATGTCGCTGAGCCGGGTGTCGGGCCGGAGCTGGACCGGCGCGGGGTCGTCCGGCCCTGCCGCGACGGGGATCACCGTGGTCGAGAGCCCGTTGGCCTGGGAGAGGAGCAGGGGCACGTCGGCGGCCGTCACGGCGTCGGCGCTGACCGGGTACCAGACCCGGGTCTCGGCCCAGCCAAGGGTCAGGGGCACGAGCATGGCCGGGTTGACGTAGACGGCGGCGGTGCCCAGGAGGCCACGGTTCGGGTCGCTGAGCACGTTCGGTCGCGCGGCCAGGCTGTGGTGCAGCCAGTAGTCGGCGTCCGGGTCGGCGGTCTCGAAGATGCCGGTCACGACCAGCCTCGGGTAGCGGTCCGAGAGGGAGACGACGCCCGATCCACCGAGCGTGTCGTACTCGCCGCCGAGCTCCCAGCCGTACGTGTCGGCGACAGCGCGCGATACGGCGACCTCGAACGGACGGGCGCCGTTCCTCGGCGTCGGGGCCGGCCAGCGGCCCTCGACGAGCTCCGTGTGGTCGGCCAGGTCGGGTGCCGAGCGGAAGAGGGCCTTGGCCTCGGCCAGCTCCGACGCGGGCACCGGGTCGGTGTAGGCCAGGTCCATCGCGCTCACGTGGAAGTCGGGCTCACCCATCGTCGAGCGCAGCGGCTCCGGCGTCTCGGTGCGTACGGCGTCGAGGTTGGCGAGGAACGGCGACCAGTCGGGCTCGGCAGGGGTGCCCACGGCGGGCTCCTCGTCCGGGTCGAAGTACATCTGGACCGGCGGCTCTCCGGGAACCGCCCCGACGACGGAGATGATGTCTCGTGCCGGCCCCGAGGCCTCGGCCGTCTCGTGGGCCACCTGGTCCGCGTGCATGGTCGCGACGGCGCGCGGCGCGGTCGACAGGACTCCGGCCGCGAGAAAGGCGACCACGCCGAGCGTCGCCGTGGCGCCCCACGATGTGCGCAGCTGGCGCCGCGCGAGCAGGCCCAGCCCGGACAGTGCGCCCATCAGCGGACCTCCTCGCGGTAGGTGGTGTCCCGGGCCTGCGCGGCGACGCGCCCGCCCACACCTGCGGCGACCAGGACGAGGCCGGCCACCGCCGCGGCCAGCACCAGGCTGGTCCCCGTGGTCTCCAGGACGAAGCGGGCGGGCGGTGCGGCGTCGATGCCGGTGAGCGTCGCGGCTGCGAGACCGCCGGCCACGAACCGGGCGACGCCCCACCCCGCGACGGCCCCGACCGCGAGCGCCACCAGGCCGACGGCGATCAGCTCCGCGACGCGCGCCCGCGCCTGGGCGACGGGGCCGAGCCCGACGGCGCGCAGCACGATCACCTCGCCGCGCCGCTCACGCAGGGTCGCCACGGCGACGGCGAGCACGCCGGCCAGGGCGAGCACCGTCGCGCCGGCGGTGGCCAGCCAGAACGAGACCCGTACAGGACTCGCCGTGTCGGTGGTGCCGTAGCCCGGTGTCGTGACGGTCGGCTGCTCGCGGACGGTGTCGCCGGTGGCCTCTGCCTCCGCGGTCGCGTCCTGGGCCAGGCGCGCCACGGCACCGGCGGGGGCGGTGGCGCCGGGCGGCCCCGCGGCCAGCCAGACCTCGCTCGTGAGGACCGGGTCGCTCACGTCCCGGACGAGCGCCTCGGCGAGCGCGCCCCGGTCCAGCAGGGCGGCGTACGGCTCGAGCGCGCCGGGCACCGTGCCCGACGACGCGACGGCGACCACCGCCAGGCGTGTCCCGCCGAGCGTGAGCTCGAACGTGTTTCCCGGGTCGATGCTCAGCGCCTCCGTCAGCGACGACGAGACGAGGAGCGGGATCGGGTCCGGTTCGGGTGTGGTGAGGAGGCGCAGCCTGTTGGCCCCCGTCGCGCCGTCGCCGAGCGGCATGGTGAGCTCGATCCGGCCGGGCGGTGCGTCGGGGCTCAGCTCCAGACCGTCGGCCCCGTCGAACGTCTCGGATCGTGTCCACCCGGGCACGTCCACGGGTGCTCCGCCCGCCGTGAGACCAGCCACGGACAGCTTCCCGTCGGCCATCGACCAGCCGGGCTCGGTGTCCACGTCCAGGGCGGCGATGCGCCAGGCCTGACCCGCCGGGGCCGGCGGCACCTCGGCGGACAGCTCGTGGGTGGTCGGTTCGGGGCCGAGGGTGCTGCCGGTGCCGTCTCCTTCCGTGAGCCGTCCCAGCTCGACCGTGGTGATCGTGCCGTCGGGCGCAGCGAGCAGGATGGACACGTCCAGCTCGTGCCGCGGCCCGCCCGCGGGCGTGACCGTGCCCACGACCGGGCGGATCCAGCCGCTCACCGTGAGCTCGACGTCGCGGGCGCCGTCCGGGAGCGCGGGGGCGGTGCCGAACGCGTCGCCGGCCAGGTCGCCGGCCACCCGGTCGACGTCGAGCACCTCGTCGGGCGCGCGCATCACCGTGGGCAGCGCGGCCGCCGGCAGGGCGAGCATCGTCACGGGGCGCCCGTCGGAGTAGGCGGTGGCGGCCAGCGCGGGGGCCGCGGCGACGGCGTCCGGGACCGCGCGCGCAGCACCCGCACCGTCCGGCAGGTAGGGCGCCGGGTCGAGACGCCCGTTCTCGCGCGCCGTGACCCGCACATCGGTGCCGTTGGCGAGCACGTCGACGTCGGCCCGCAGCCGCTCGGCGGTACCGGTGTACCCGCCGGCCAGGGTCGCGGCGCCACCCGCGAGCACGAGAAGGACCACCGGCACCACGAAGACGACGAGCCGTCGGGCCACCTGTCGTGCCGCCAACGGTCCGACGGCGCCGCGCGACCGGCCGGCGAGTGCCGCCCACAGGCGGGTGGCGGGGCCGAGCACGGCCATCGCCGCCACGCCGAGGGCGGCCAGCGCGAGGGCAGGCGCCGCGGCGGCCGCCGGGTCGGTGCGGGCGCCGTCAGGCGTGGTCAGGAGAGGCGAGCCGTAGCGCAGCAGCTGCGCCACGCTCACCGCGGCGGCGGCCACCGTCAGCACCACCGTCCCCAGGGCCGCGACCTGGCGCACGCGTCCCGAGCGGTCGGTCACCTGGCGGCGCACTGCTGCGTGCGCTTGCAGCGCCGCGACCAGCACGAGCGTCGCGGCCGCCACGACGGCGACCGCGAGCGACACCGCCACCGGCGTCACGGCGGAGACGGCGGCGCCGGAGTCGGACCGGGCGACCATCCCCAGCGCGGCCCACGCCGCGGCCCCGCCCGCCGCCGCGGCGGTCAGTGCCAGCAGGGCTCCCTCCGCGGCGGCCGCCGCCGTCACCGTCCCGGGCGCGGCGCCGCGCGAGACGAGCAGCGCGACCTCTCCCTCCCGGGTGGCGGCCAGCAGCCGTGCCACCTGGACCAGTGCGACCAGGCCCACGAGCGCCAGCAGGCAGAGCGGCACCAGGGCGACGGCGTCCGCGGCGTCCAGCCCGGCCGCGAGGTCGGCGGCCGTCGTGTCGAGCGTGCCGGTGACGGTCAGTCCGAGGGGCGCCACGGAGGAGTCTTCTTCCAGGCCGCGCTCGGCCTCGGCGGTGAGCGCCGCGAGAGCGGGCAGGTCCCCCGGGGTGAGGGCGGAGCCGTCGGGCACGACCGTCCAGCGCGCGAACGGATCGGTGTCCAGGGCGTCCAGCACCTTCTCGGTCACCACCACCGGGCCGGGATAGGCGCCGTCCGACCCCGTCAGCGTCGCGGGATCGCCCAGCCAGACCGCGGCGTCGGGGTCCGTGACCCGCCAGGTCGCCGCGAGGGTGAGCGGCGTGCCGCTGGCCCGCGGGCTGTCGGGGTCGACACCGAGCCGGACCGTGTCACCGATCGCCAGGCCGGCCGCCTCCGCCGCGTCGGCCTGCACCGCCGCCTCGTCGGCCGCGGCGGGCCACGCCCCCTCCACGAGCGTGACACCCGTGGCGCCCGCGCCCGCCAGCGCTTCCGCGCGCGACGCGGCCGGCAGGAGGGCCACCGACCAGCGGCCCAGGTCCTCCCCCGCACTGCCCCGGGTGTAGAGCGGCTCGGTCCGTACGCCGTAGGCGATGTCGTGCGGCACGCCGTCGAGCAGGTCGGCCAGCACCTGCTGGACCTGGGCGTCCTGCGCGTCGGCCGCGGCGCCGTCCGCCATCCGGGTGGCGAGCTGCACCGCCCGGCCGGACGGCTCGGCGGCCGCGAGCCCGTCGCGGGCACCAGCGGTGGCGGCGGCCTGCGTCCAGCCGACGGTCACGCCCAGCGTCCCCGTGAGCACCGCCACCAGGAGCCAGACGAGCGCGAGCAGCCCGCGGTGCGCCGTCGTCCGGCGGGCAAGGAGGGTGGCTCGACTCACGGAGCCAAACTAGCCCCGCCCTATGACACCGACGACAAAAGTATCGCCGCCCAGGGCAACGATCAGGTCACGCTCCCACCACCCGCCCGAGGTAGTCATCTGGCGGGGTAGTCGTACAGCGAGGTAGTCATGCAGCGAGGTAGTCACCCGGGGTGAACCGGGTGACTACCTCGCTACGTGACGACCTCGCCAGGTGACTACCTCGACGGGGTCAGCGCAGGGCTACCGGGGCGAACGGGCGCTCCGTAGCACCTGTGTACACCTGGCGGGGGCGCCCGATCTTCGTCTGCGGGTCCTTCTTCATCTCGCGCCACTGGGCGATCCAGCCGGGCATGCGGCCCAGCGCGAACAGCGGCGTGAACATGGCGGGCTCGAAGCCCATGGCCTTGTAGATGAGGCCGGTGTAGAAGTCGACGTTCGGGTAGAGCTTGCGCTCCACGAAGTAGTCGTCCGAGAGGGCGATCTCCTCGAGGCCGCGCGCGATGTCGAGCAGCTCGTCCTTGGCGCCGAGCTTCTCCAGCACCTCGTCGGCGGACTTCTTCACGATCGCGGCGCGCGGGTCGTAGGACTTGTACACGCGGTGGCCGAAGCCCATCAGGCGCACGCCGTCCTGCTTGTTCTTGACCTTGTCCATGAAGGTCTCGACGGTCTCGCCACCCGAGCGGATCTTCTCGAGCATCGTCAGCACCGCCTCGTTGGCGCCGCCGTGCGCCGGGCCGGACAGCGCGTTGACGCCCGCGGCCACCGACGCGTACAGGTCCGCGTTGGACGAGCCCACCACCCGGACGGTGGACGTGGAGCAGTTCTGCTCGTGGTCCGCGTGCAGGATCAGCAGCGTCTCGAGGGCGGACACGATCGTCGGGTCGGCCTCGTAGGCCTCGTACGGCGTCGCGAACGTCATGCGCAGGAAGTCCTCGACGTACCCGCGCGAGTAGTCCGGGTAGAGCAGCGGCTCGCCCACCCGGCGACGGTGCAGGTAGGACGTGATGGTGCGGGTCTTGGCGAGCAGCAGCACGGTGGCCAGGTCGACCTGCTCGTCGTCAGCGGGGTCCAGCGACTCCGGGTAGAACGTCGACAGCGCGTTCACCGCGGAAGCGAGCACGGCCATCGGGTGCGCGTTCCGGGGGAAGGTGCCCATGAACGTGCGGAAGTCCTCGTGCACCAGGGTGTGCCGGTTGACCCGCTCGGTGAACGCGTCCAGCTCCGCGGGGCTGGGCAGCTCACCGTAGATGAGGAGGTAGGACACCTCGAGGAACCCCGAGCCGGCGGCCAGCTGGTCGATCGGGTACCCGCGGTAGCGCAGGATGCCGGCATCACCATCGATATACGTGATCGCTGACTCGCACGACGCCGTGTTCATGAAGCCCGGATCAACCGTGACCAGGCCGGTGTCCTTGAGCAGCGACGACACGACGATGCCGTCATTGCCCTCGCTCGCGGCAACGACAGGCAGGGTGTGAGAGGTTCCGTTGACGGCGAGCTCGACGCGGCTCGAGCCGTCCACCGGTGTGGAGGTCATGTCTTCCTTCCTGGATGGCGCACGAGGGACGCTGCTGTGAAGAAAGCTGTCGGACAGCGTCGACCTGGGGCACGACAGTATCGCGCCCAGCTCTTTTTTTTCCAATCCGTCGGTCAAGCCTCTGTGAGGCGTGACACAGCGTCGGCAATCTGCACGTCAGTACAGGTCAGTGCGACGCGCGTGTGCTTGTCGTCGCCGTACAGATGCCCGGGCGCGGTCAGGATGCCCCGCTCCGCGAACCATTCTGCGACCTGCAGGCCGGATCGGCCGTCCGGCGCCGCCACCCACAGGTACAGACCGGCTCCGGACTCCTCCACGACGAGCCCTGCCGCCGTGATCGCGGGGGCGAGCACCCGGCGTCGGGCACCGTAGACCGCACGCTGCGCCGCCACGTGCTCGTCGTCGGACAGCGCCGCCGTCATCGCGGCCTGCACGGGGGCGGGCACGATGAGACCCAGGTGCTTGCGGGTCTGCGTGAGAGCGGCGACCTGCGCGGCGTCCCCCGCGAGGAACGCCGCACGGTAGCCCGCGATGCTCGACTGCTTCGACAGGGAGTACGCGGCGAGCAGGCCGGCGTGCGACCCGCCGCACACGCGCGGGTCGAGCACGGACGGGGCCCCGCCCGCGCCCGTCGCCGGGTCCCACGACGAGTCCCAGACCAGCTCGGCATAGCACTCGTCGGAGACGACCACGGCGTCGATGGCGCGAGCAGCCTCCACCACGGCACGCAGGGCGGCGACGTCGAGCACCCGGCCCGTGGGGTTGCCGGGGCTGTTCACCCAGACCATCTTGACGTCGTCCCGGCCGGCCCAGTCGGCGACGTCGTCCGTCGCGAGCGGCGTGGCGCCCGCCGCGCGGATACCCGCCAGGTAGGTCGGATAGCCGACGGCCGGGTGCACGACCACGTCGCCCGGCCCGAGGTGGAGCAGGGAGGGCAGCAGGCCCACGAGCTCCTTGGACCCGATGGTCGGCACCACGGCCGCGGGGTCGAGCCCGGGCACCCCCCGGCGTCGGGCGAACCAGTCGGCGACGGCCTGGCGCAGCGCGGGCGTGCCCGCCGTCATCGGGTAGCCCGGCGCGTCGGACGCCGCCTCGAGCGCGTTCCGCACGACCTCGGGCGTCGGGTCCACGGGCGTGCCCATGGAGAGGTCGACCAGACCGCCCGGGTGGGCCTTCGCGGTCGCCGTGATGCCGGCGATCGAGTCCCAGGGGTAGGGCAGGTCGGACAGGTCGTGCAGACCCACGTCAGGCCTGGGGCGGGAGGGCCGCGATCATCGGGTCGTCCTTCTCGATGACGCCCATCTTCGCGGCACCGCCGGGCGAGCCGAGGTCGTCGAAGAACTCGACGTTCGCGCGGTAGTAGTCCTTCCACTCATCGGGGACGTCGTCCTCGTAGTAGATGGCCTCCACCGGGCAGACCGGCTCACAGGCACCACAGTCCACGCACTCGTCCGGGTGGATGTACAGGGAGCGGCTGCCCTCGTAGATGCAGTCCACGGGACACTCCTCGATGCACGCCCGGTCCTTGACGTCGACGCACGGCTGAGCGATCACGTAGGTCACTTCGAGGGTGTCCTTCCACTTCCGGACTTGAGGATCATGCATGGCGCGGACCGCGGGACGAGTCCTGCGGCGCGATCCTAGTATCTCCCGGGAGGCCGTCAGATCCCCACCGGTCTCACGCAGCGGAAAGGGAATCGACGTGACATTCGCTACACCGCCGTCACCGACGGGCGGCTGGCGCGCCCTCCGGCCCGGTACCCGGGTGGTCGTCAGGCGCCGCCTGGCGCCCACCGGCCCTGTCGTGTCCGACGGCGGCAGCGCGCACCGCTGGACCGACCTGATCGGTTTTGTGGTCGAGGTGTCCGACGCCGGGCTGCGGCTGCGCACCGATCCGGTGCCCGGCCGCGGGGAGCCGGAAGAGGTCACGGTCGCGGCTGCCGACATCGCGGCGGCCAAGCCGGTTCCTCCCAGGCCGGTCAGGCGTTCTGGTCCACCCAGATGACGCCGGTGGGGCACATGCTCACTGCTTCCTGCACGGCGTCCGCGAGCTCCGGCCCCGGGCGCTCGTCGAGCAGCACCACCCGGTCGTCCTCGTCCTGCCCGAACACGTCGGGAGCGAGCAGTGCGCACTGTCCGGCGCCACAGCAGGCTTCACGGTCCACGTTGATCTTCATGAGTCCACTCTCCCTACCCCAGGGGCAGTTCACCTAATCGAACAAGAACCACGAGCCCGGTCGGCCAAGGTCGCCGAACCGATGCTCAACGGTCTGTCCGAGCCCTGCAGGACTTCTCCGTTGCGGTTCGGCGGCCTGGCCGGCAGGTCAGGCGTTGGCCACCAGGCCGAGCTCCGCGACGCTCGCCAGGTGCGCGTGCCGGGGCACGATCCGCACGGTGTAGCCGAACGGGCCGGAGGTGTCCAGGTCGACCTCGCCGCCGAACGCGTGCCGCCCGGCCTCGTACGACTCGACGAGCGCGAGGGGCTCCGCGGAGAACTCGTCGATGACGTCGGCCTCCGTGACCCGACCGTGCACCACCTGCACGTCCACGTCGTCGGGCGACAGGGACCCGAGCGACACGTAGGCACGCACCGTGAGCCGGTCGCCGACCTGCACCGCCTCACCGATACCCGCGGACTCCACGTGGTCCACACGCACCTGCGACCAGGAGCTCCGCACCTGCTCCTTCCAGCCCGCCAGGTCCTTCGCCGCGGCGAACCCGTCCTCGACGAGCTGCCGGCCGGCCTCGGCGGCCGGCGCGTACAGGCCGTGCACGTACTCCGAGACCATGCGCGTGGCCTGCACCTTCGGGCCGAGCGTGGCCAGCGTGTGGCGCACCATCTCCAGCCAGCGGCCGGGCACGCCGTCGGCGGACCGGTCGTAGAACGCGGGCGCCACCTGGGACTCCACCAGGTCGTACAGCGCGGCGGCCTCCAGGTCGTCGCGGCGGTCGGCGTCCTCGACGCCGTCGGCCGTGGGGATGCCCCAGCCGTTCTCGCCGTCGTACCACTCGGCCCACCAGCCGTCCTCGATCGAGAGGTTCAGGCCGCCGTTGAGCGCGCTCTTCATGCCCGAGGTGCCGGAGGCCTCCAGCGGGCGGAGCGGGTTGTTCAGCCAGACGTCGCAGCCCGGGTACAGCGCCTGCGCCATGCCGATGTCGTAGTTGGGCAGGAAGACGATGCGGTGCCGCACCTCGGGGTCGTCGGCGAACCGGACGAGCTGCTGGATGAGCCGCTTGCCGGAGTCGTCGGCCGGGTGCGACTTGCCGGCCACGATCAGCTGCACGGGCCGCTCGGGGTGGAGCAGGAGCGCCTTGAGCCGGTCCTGGTCGCGCAGCATGAGCGTGAGCCGCTTGTAGGTGGGCACACGGCGGGCGAAGCCGATGGTGAGCACGTCGGGCGAGAGGATCTCGTCGATCCAGCCCAGCTCGGCCGGGGAGGCCCCGCGCTCGCGCCAGGACTTGCGGACCCGGCACCGGGCCTCGGCCACGAGCTCACCGCGCATCTCGCCGCGCAGGGCCCAGAGCTCGGCGTCGGACACCTTGCCCGGGTCCAGCCAGCCCGACGACGCCTCGGGTGCCGTGATCTGGTCCAGCCCCATCCGCTCCGCCTCCACGGCGGCCAGCCGGGGTGCGACCCAGGTGGGCGAGTGCACGCCGTTGGTCACCGACGTGATCGGCACCTCGCGTGCGTCGAACCCGGGCCACAGACCCTCGAACATCTCCCGCGACACCTGGCCGTGCAGCAGCGAGACGCCGTTGGCGCGGCCGCCGAGCCGCAGACCCATCACCGCCATGTTGAACACGGTGGGGTCGCCGCCGTCGTAGTCCTCGGAGCCCAGCGCCAGCACGCTCTCCAGCGGCACGCCGTCCATCGTGTTGTCACCGCCGAAGTACGTGCTGACCAGGTCCTTCGGGAACCGGTCGATGCCGGCGGGAACTGGCGTGTGAGTGGTGAAGACCGTGGCGGCACGCACTGCCTCGTGCGCCTCCCCGACGCTCAGGCCGGTGCCGACGAGCTCGCGGATGCGCTCGACACCGAGGAAGCCCGCGTGTCCCTCGTTGGTGTGGTAGACCTCCGGCTCCGGGGCGCCGGTGAGGCGCGACCAGGCGCGCAGTGCGCGCACGCCGCCCACGCCGAGCAGCAGCTCCTGCTGGAGCCGGTGCTCGCCGCCGCCCCCGTAGAGGCGGTCGGTCACCTTGCGGGCCGCGTCGTCGTTCTCCGGCACGTTCGAGTCGAGCAGCAGCAGCGGCACGCGGCCGACGGCGGCGACCCAGACGTGCGCGTGCAGCGTGCGACCGCCGGGCAGGTCGAGCGAGACGACGGCGGGCGTGCCGTCCTCCTCCCGCAGCACGGCGAGCGGCAGGCCGTCCGGGTCGAGCAGCGGGTAGGTCTCCACCTGCCACGCGTCGCGGGTGAGCGACTGCCGGAAGTAGCCGGCGCCGTAGAGCAGGCCCACGCCGACGATGGGCACACCCATGTCGGAGGCACTCTTCAGGTGGTCGCCGGCGAGGATGCCGAGACCGCCCGAGTACTGCGGCAGCACCGACGTGATGCCGAACTCCGGCGAGAAGTAGGCGATGGCTCGTGGCAGCTCGCCGCCCGACGCCGTCTTCTGCCCGTGGTACCACTGCGGGTCCCGCAGGTAGCGGTGGAGGTCGTCCGACGCCGCGCGCACCCGGCCGGTGAACGCCTCGTCGGCGGCGAGCGCCGCGAGGCGGTCGGAGCCGAGCGCGGCGAGCAGCGCGACGGGGTCGCCACGGACGTCGGACCAGAGCTCCGGGTCGATGCTCGCGAACAGGTCGCGCGTCGGCGCGTGCCAGGACCAGCGAAGGTTCTGGGCCAGCTCGTCGAGCGCAGCGAGCTGCTCGGGGAGGACCGTGCGGACGGTGAATCTGCGGATCGCTCTCACCGGACGAAGACTACGCACATGTCCGGGTGAGCACACCTCGCCTGGTGAGATGTGCGAACCGGTCTGCACACCGTCCTCACGGTGTCGCTGCGGAGCTCCCCCATGAACAGTATGGAAACCCGGCGCGCCCGAAAGGCGAGTCCCCCTTGTCGGTCGATAGCGTGTTCCGGTGAGCCCGTACACGACCCCCGGCCGGATCGGCCGCATCCCCGTCCTCGAGGTCTCCCCTGTCGTCGAGGGCGGGCGGTGGCCGGCGAAAGCCGTGGTGGGTGAGGTGGTCCCGATCGAGGCGACGGTCTTCCGCGAGGGGCACGACGCCGTCTCCGCGACGGCGGTGCTCGTCGCCCCGGACGGATCCGACCACTCGTGGGCCCCGATGGTCGACGTCGCACCCGGCCTGGACCACTTCCGCGGCTTTCTGCAGCCCGACGCCGAGGGCGACTGGTCGTTCCGGGTCGAGGGGTGGTCCGACCCGTACGCGACGTGGGTGCACGACGCCGGGATCAAGATCGCGGCGGGCATCGACACGGAGCTGATGCTCGCCGAGGGCGTGCGGCTGTTCGACAGGATCTGCCGCCGGGTGCCGGACGACGCCCTGGTCGCCCCCGGCCGGACCACCCGCGCGGCACGCGCGCTGACCGCCGCCCGGCGTGCCCTGGGCGACGCCACCCGCCCGGCGGAGGCGCGGTTCGCCGTGGCGACGTCCCCGGAGGTGCGGGAGGCGCTGCGCCGCGCGCCGCTGCGCGAGCTCGTCTCCGCGTCCCAGGCCTACCCGCTGCGGGTCTCGCGGCGGCTGGCGCTGGCCGGGGCCTGGTACGAGATGTTCCCCCGCTCGGAGGGCGCGCGCCGGAAGAAGGACGGCACGTGGGTGTCCGGCACGTTCCGGACGGCGGCGAAGCGGCTGCCCGGCATCGCGGCGATGGGGTTCGACGTCGTCTACCTGACACCGGTCTCCCCCATCGGCACCACGTTCCGCAAGGGCCGCAACAACACGCTGGAGGCCCAGCCGGGTGACCCGGGCAGCCCGTACGCGATCGGGTCGGCCGACGGCGGGCACGACGCGATCCATCCGGACCTCGGCACCGAGAAGGACTTCAAGGCCTTCGTCGCGGCAGCCCGTGCCCAGGGCATGGAGGTGGCGCTGGACATCGCGCTGCAGTGCTCCCCCGACCACCCGTGGGTCACGGAGCATCCCGAGTGGTTCGTGGTGCGCGCGGACGGCTCCATCGCGTACGCGGAGAACCCGCCCAAGAAGTACCAGGACATCTACCCGCTCAGCTTCGACACCGACCCGGACGGCCTGTACGCGGCGGTCCTCGACGTGATCCGGACCTGGATCGACCGGGGCGTCACGCTGTTCCGCGTCGACAACCCGCACACCAAGCCGCTGAACTTCTGGGAGTGGCTCCTCGCGGAGGTGCACGCGACCAACCCGGAGGTCATCTTCCTGTCGGAGGCGTTCACCAAGCCGGCGATGATGCAGACGCTGGCGCGGATCGGCTTCCACCAGTCGTACACCTACTTCACCTGGCGCAACACCAAGGAGGAGATCGAGGAGTACCTGGCCGAGGTGAGCGGGCCGCAGGGCTCGGTCCTGCGCCCGTCCTTCTGGCCCACCACCCACGACATCCTGCCGCCCTCTCTGACCGACGGCGGCGCGGCGGCCTTCGCCGCGCGCGCGGTGCTCGCCGCGACCGGCTCGCCGACCTGGGGCATCTACTCGGGCTACGAGCTCGTGGAGAGCACCCCCCGGCCCGGCGCGGAGGAGCAGATCGACAACGAGAAGTACGAGTACCGGCCGCGGGACTGGGCCGCCGCCGACGAGCACGGGATCGCGCTGCTGCTCGGCAAGCTCAACGAGGTGCGCCGCGCGCACCCCGCGCTCCAGCAGCTCCGCAACCTGACCATCCACCCCACGACGAACGGCCAGGTGGTCGCGTACTCGCGCCGGATCTCCGCCGATCACGTTTCGCGCGCGACAGCGACGCCGCAGGGCCGCACCATGAGAGCAGGGGGTAACGATCGGCGTGCCCCGCGGCACGACGACGTGATCGTGGTTGTGCTGAACCTGGACCCGCGGAACGCACAGGAGTCTGTAGTGCACCTGGACCTTTCCGCCCTCGGCCTCAGCGCTCCCGAGGGCGACGAGAACGCCCCGTTCTTCGTGGCACACGACCTGTTGTCCGGCGAGACCTACGGCTGGGGAGCTCATCCCTGGGTCCGGCTCGACCCGCAGGTCCGAGTGGCCCACGTCCTGCAGGTGGGCCCGGCATGACCACGTTCGGACCAGGTGGTCCCGCCGTCGGGCCACCGGAGGGTTATCCACAGTCGGCCGAGGGTGCACGGCCCGAGCGGCCCAGCATGCCGAACCCGCCGTCGGTACCCGTACCCGTCCAGGCGTTGCCGCCGCGGCGCCAGCCGCGCCTCGACGCCCGCCGCAAGGGCCTGTCGCACGACCCCGAGTGGTACAAGAAGGCCGTCTTCTACGAGGTCATGATCCGGTCGTTCTCCGACTCGGGCGACGGTGGGTCGGGCGACCTGCGCGGTCTCGTGGAGCGGCTCGACTACCTGGAGTGGCTCGGCGTCGACTGCCTGTGGCTGCCGCCGTTCTTCCCGTCGCCCTTGCGCGACGGCGGGTACGACGTCGCGGACTTCACCGCGATCGCACCGCAGTACGGGACCATCGCGGACTTCAGCGACCTGGTCGCCGCCGCGCACGAGCGTGGCATCCGCGTGGTGATCGACCTGGTCATGAACCACACCAGCGACGCACATCCCTGGTTCCAGGCCTCGCGCGCCGACCCGGACGGTCCGTACGGCGACTTCTACGTCTGGGGCGACGACCCGACGCGCTACGAGGGCGCGCGCATCATCTTCGTGGACACGGAGACGTCGAACTGGACGTTCGACCCCGTACGGCGGCAGTACTTCTGGCACCGGTTCTTCAGCCACCAGCCCGACCTGAACTTCGAGAACCCGCGCGTGGTCGAGGCGATGCTCGACGTCGCGCGGTTCTGGCTGCAGCTCGGCGTGGACGGCTTCCGCCTGGACGCCGTGCCGTACCTGTTCGAGTCCGAGGGCACCAACTGCGAGAACCTGCCCGAGACGCACGCGTTCCTGCGCAAGGTGCGGCGCATGCTCGACACCGAGTTCCCGGGCCGGATCATGCTGGCGGAGGCGAACCAGTGGCCGGCCGACGTGGTGGAGTACTTCGGCACGGAGGACGAGCCCGAGTGCCACATGTGCTTCCACTTCCCCGTGATGCCGCGCATCTTCTACGCGATCCGTGACCAGCGGGCCCGCCAGCTGCTGGAGATCCTCGCGGACACGCCGGCCATCCCCGCGGGCGGACAGTGGAGCACGTTCCTGCGCAACCACGACGAGCTCACCCTGGAGATGGTCTCCACGGAGGAGCGCGCCAGCATGTACGGCTGGTACGCCCCCGATCCACGGATGCGCGCGAACGTGGGCATCCGACGGCGGCTCGCACCGCTGCTGGACAACGCCCGCAAGGAGATCGAGCTGGCCAACGCGCTCCTGCTCTCGCTGCCCGGCACCCCGTGCCTGTACTACGGCGACGAGATCGGGATGGGCGACAACATCTGGCTGCCCGACCGGGACGCCGTCCGCACGCCCATGCAGTGGACGCCGGACCGCAACGCCGGCTTCTCCACCGCCGACCCGGGCAAGCTCTACCTGCCGCTCGTCCAGTCCCTGGTGCACCACTACCAGCACACCAACGTGGAGGCGCAGCTCGCGCAGCCCACCTCGCTGCTGCACTGGACGCACAACATGCTGGCCTTCCGCCGGCTGCACCCCGCGTTCGGCACCGGCGACTTCACGGCGCTCGACTGCAACGACGAGTCGGTCATCGCGTTCACCCGGTCCTCCGCCGAGGAGACCCTCCTGGTGGCCGCGAACCTGTCCGCCACCGCACGGTCGTCCACCGTCAAGCTGCCCGGCTACGCCGGCTGGACGCTCACCGACGTGTTCGGCGGTGCCGGGTTCCCGAGCGTCGGCGACGACGGGATCCTGACCATGACGTGGGGGGCGCGCGACTTCTACTGGCTGGTGCTGGCTCCGCCGACCCGAGCAGGAGCCGGCCGCACGACCGAGCAGGCGCGAGAGGAGTGAGCCCGGCGCGACACGTCCATGTCTCCCCAGGAGCCGCACACCTCCGCCCGGAGGTGCTCCGGCTCCTGGACACGTGGCTGCCCGGACAGCGCTGGTACCCGGTGCCCGCCGAGGGCGTGACGCACGAGCCGTGGCTCACCGTCACCTTCCCGGGTGTCGCCGACGTCGTCGTCGCGCTCCTGCGACTGGCCGGCCCCGGCCTGGCCGCCGGTGACGAGTCGCTGGTGATCCAGGTGCCGCTGGTCCTGACCCCCACCGCCGAGCCGGAGGCCGACACGGCCGAGACCGAGGCTGCGGGCCTGATCGGCACCGTGACCACGGCGTCGGGCACCGTCAGGGTGCACGACGGCGGCGCGCACCCCGCGGCCTGGCACGCCTACCTCGCCGCTGCCCTCCCCGGTGCGCGCGAGCCCGAGGACAGTACCGAGCTCGCCGGGGCGCGGCGCATCTCCGGGGAGCAGTCGAACACCTCGGTGCTGCTCCCGGCGATGGCCCACGACGCCGGACACGGCGGGATGCTCAAGATCCTCCGGACCGTCGCGCTGGGCCCGCACCCCGACGTCGTGATCCCGGCCGCCCTGACCGGGGCGGGCTGGGACGGCGTCCCGCGGTTCCTGGGTGCCGTCGAGCTGCCCCTGCCCGACGGCGCGGCCGGTCACCGGGACCCCGCTGAACCGCTCGCCCATCTCGCCGTGCTCTCCGAGCTGGTCACCGACGCCACCGACGGGTTCGAGCTGGCCTGCGCGTACGCGGCGCGCGACGAGGACTTCGGCGAGCGGGCCGCGGAGCTCGGCGCCGTCGTCGCGCACCTGCACGTGGTGCTGCGCCGGGCGCTCGGAGAGGGTCCCGGGCTGGAGCCCGCCGGGTTCATGGGGGTGCTGCGCCGGCGTGCCGCCGAGGCGTTCGCCGACGTCCCGGACCTGGCACCGCAGCGCGCCGGCGTCACCGCGCTCTTCGACGCGGTGAGCGCACGCCTGGCCGCCGCCGTCGAGCGCACCGGGGGCGTGGTACCGCTCCAGCCGATCCACGGCGACCTGCACCTGGGCCAGGCCCTGCACTCGTCGAGCGGCTGGAAGGTGCTCGACTTCGAGGGTGAGCCGCAGCGCCCGGTGTCCGAGCGTGTGGCCCCCGACCTGCCGCTGCGTGACGTCGCCGGGATGCTGCGCTCGCTGGACTACGCGGCCGCCGTCGGGCAGACGACGGACCCGCACTGGGCGGCGCACGCCCAGGTCAGCTTTCTCGAGGGATACCGGCAGGCCAGCGGGGACGCGCACGAGGGCACGGTGCACGCGGTCGCGGACGCCGCGACGTCGGGCAGCGAGCTCGACGTCGCCACCGCCGAGCTGCTGCTCCGCGCCCTCGTGGTGGACAAGGCGCTCTACGAGGTGGTCTACGAGTTCCGGCACCGCCCCGCGTGGATGCACATCCCACTGGCCGCCGTGGAGCGCGTCCTCAGCTCCTGAGCGCCAGCCATCGGTACTCGGCGGCGACCACCTCGGCGGCGGGCTTGGCGTAGACGCAGTAGTCGTCGTTGTCGGCGGCGTCCTCCGGCGCGTACAGCCGTGCCGGCCAGTCCCACAGCACGTAGCCCTGCACCCACGGCCGCCGTCCGCACTCCGTGAACATCTCCCGGTACCAGGCCGCCTGCTCCGCGCCGCTCGGCGCGCCGGGCAGCGACCAGTCGTTGGGCCGCGCGGCTGAACCGGTCCGGGACGGGCAGCCCGACTCGAGGAACACGAACGGCTTGCCCTCGCGGGCCACCACCGCCTCGATCCGGTCGAGCTGGGCGGTCCAGGAGCCGCTCGGGTAGTAGCCCGGCGCCCCGATGACGTCGACCGCGTCCCACCAGGTGACGCGGTCCTCCTGGTACTTGTCGCAGTTGTAGGTGACGAGGCCGCCGTAGACCTCGCGCACCGCGGCGACGAGCGCGCGCCAGTGCCGCTCCTGGCTATCGGACTGCACCATCTCGCAGCCCACGCACAGCATCTCGACGCCCTCCTCGGCGGCGATCCGCGCGTGGTGCACCAGGAACTCGGTGTAGCTCGCGAACCAGTCCGCCCAGCTCGGCTCTCCGGGAACCGGTGGGTCGAGGAACGAGACGTACGCACGCCAGGTCCCGTCCGCGACGTTGACCACCGGCTTGAGCATGACCTTCCAGCCGCGGGCCTTCGCCGCCCGGATCGCGCCGCGCACCTCGTCGTCGGTCACCGTCGGTTCCTCCCGCCACCGCACCCGCGTGGACTGCGCGGTGTCCTGGAGTGCGCCGAACGTGACGCCCACCCAGGTGACGCCGCCCAGCTCGGCGAGCGCGTCGAGGGAGCCGGCCGCCTCGGGAGCGGCCCAGGTACCGCGCTCCCCCACCCAGCCCCACGTCATGCCGAGCACAGGGCCGCCGGGAAGGGGTACCACGGGAGCCCCGCCCTCGGGAGCGCTGGCCGAGAGGCTCGTCCGGTCGCTCGTGTGGTCGCTCGTGTGGTCGCTCGTGTGGTCGCTCATTTGGTCGCTCATTTGGTCGCTCCCTGGGTCAGGCCGCTGTAGATGAACCGCTGCAGGAACAGGAACGCGGCGAGCGTCGGGAGGATGACGAGCACCGTGCCCGCCGCGATGACCTCCCACTGCGCCCCGAACGGCCCCTGGAACCGGAACAGCGACGTGGAGATCACGGCGAGGTCCTGTTTCGGCATGTAGAGGAACGGGATGTAGAACTCGTTGTAGATCGCTATGCCCTTGATGATCACCACGGTCGCGATGGCGGGCTTCAGCAGCGGGAAGATGATGCGCGCGAAGATGCTCAGCCGGTTCGCGCCGTCGAGCATCGCCGCCTCGTCGAGCGACCGGGGGATCGACTGCATGAACTGCCAGAAGATGTAGATCGCCACGATGTCGGTGCCCATGAACAGCACGATCGCCGCGCCCCGGGTGTTGAACAAGCCCAGGCTGTTGATGATCTGGAAGGTCGCCACCTGGGTCGTCACGCCCGGCACGAGGGTCGCCACCAGGAACAGCGCGACGACCAGCTTCTTGCCGCGAAAGTCGAACCGGTCGAGCGCGTACGCCGCCATCGTGCCGATGATGACGGTGCCCACCAGGGACACCACCAGGATGATCGACGTGTTCACGAAGCCCTGCAGCATGCCGCCACGTGTGAACGCGGTGACGAAGTTGCCGAGGTAGGCCCAGCTCTCGGGCGGGGACAGCGGGGCGCTGGTGGCGAACTCCTGCGTGGGCTTGAAGGCCGCCATGCCGATCACCACCAGCGGCAGCACCGCCACGGCGGACGCCACGAACAGGCTGGCGTACTTGAGCACGATGCCGACGGGGCCGAGCAGTGCCTTCATGTCAGGTCCACCTTCTCGTCGGGGACGAACCGGCGCTGGATCCAGGTGATCACCAGCACGATGACGAGCAGGAGCACACCCATCGCCGACGCGAGGCCGAAGTTGTGGTGGGTGAACGCGGCCTGCACGGTCTGGATCACGAACGTCGCCGACCCGTTGGCGCCGCCGGTCATGATGTACGGGATCTCGAAGACGGACAGGGAGCCGCTCACGGCGAGGATCGCCGACAGGCCCACGATCTTCTTGATCCCCGGCAGGATGATGTAGCGGAACTTGTGCCAGCTCGTGGCGCCGTCCAGCTCCGCCGCCTCGTACAGCTCGGTCGGGATGGACTGGATGGCACCGAGGAACAGGACGAAGTTCAGGCCCATGAACCGCCACACCGAGGTGGCGGCGAGCGAGACGTTGATCACCGACGGGTCACCGAGCCACTGCGCCGGCGCGTCCACGCCGACCAGGGCCAGCAGGGCGTCGAGCGTGCCGCCCGGCCGGAAGAAGTAGAGGAACACCAGGCCGATCGCCACCCCGTTGATCAGGTACGGGAAGAAGATCAGGCCCTTGAAGACGTTCCGGAACCGGGTGTTGAACGACAGCACGGTGGCGAAGTACAGCGCGAGCACCAGCTGCACCGCCGCGCCGGCCAGGTAGTACAGGCTCACGAGGAACACCTGGAAGTACGCGGGGTCGCCGAAGATCCGGGCGTAGTTGGCCAGGCCCACCGGGTTCATCACCGGGTCGAGACCGTCCCAGTCGGTGAAGCTGTACCAGACCATGTTCGCCACCGGCACGTAGGTGAACGTCACCAGCAGTGCCACCGGCACCAGCAGGAACAGCCACGGGGTGACGCGCCACCCCTGGTGCGACCGGGCCCCGCCCGACGGCGCCACGAGGGCCGCCGCCGGGCGGGCGGTAGTCGTCGCCACCATGCTCAGCCGACCGCTGCGCGGGCCTTCGCCCACCGCTCGTTCAGGCTCGCGAAGAAGGACTCCTTGTCTCCGTCCTTCGCGCCGCGGGCGACGTCCACCAGCTCCTGCCGGTAGATGTTGCCGTAGAGGTCCACCTCGGACTCGCTCACGACGTTCGCCTCGTAGGCCTCCTTGCCCGACGGCGCCGGGTCGAGCGCCACCAGCTCGACCCCCGCGTCGGTGAAGCCGGCCAGCGTCTCCGGCGTCGGACCGTCGACGAGCGGCGAGAGCCCGCCCTCGTCGTAGGCGTAGCCCGACTCCTCCGCGAACCACTCGACCCACGCCCAGGCGGCGGCCTTGTGCTCGCTGTGCACGTTGATCGCGTTCTTGTAGTCGCCGGCCACCTGCGCGTGGAACGTGCCGTCCACCTGGTAGGGGAACGGCATGTAGCCGATGTCGTCAGCCGAGCCGCCGGCGTCCTCCGCAGCCTGCTGCATCTGCGTGATCGCCCACGAGCCGAGCAGCATGGTGCCCACCTTGCCCGTGCCGAGCAGGGTCTTGGACTCCTCCCAGTTGGTGGTGGTCGGGTCCTCCTCGGACAGGCCACCGGCCACGATGTCGAACAGCAGGCCGTCGGAGATGTGGTGCCACTCGCCGGGAGCCCAGGGCGTGTCGGTGTAGGCGATGTGCTCGTTCGCGTAGGCCGGGTCCCCCAGGGCGCCGCGGTTGCCGTCCCACTGGCTCAGTGGCCAGCCGTCGGCGTAGTTCGTGTAGTACGGGACGGCGTCGGTCTTGTCCTTGATGGCCCGCAGGTCGTCGAGCAGCTCGTCGGGCGTCGTCGGCCAGTCGGTGAGCCCGGCGTCCGCCCAGACCTTCTTGTTGTAGACGATGCCCTGGGTGTTGACGGTGATCGGGATGCCGTACGCCTGTCCCTCGTAGGCCTCCTCCTCGAGGAGTGCGTACTTCTCGCCCAGCTCCTCGACGCCGCCCAGGGGCTCGAAGAAGGTGCCCAGCTTGTCCGGGGTGACGCTGTTCGGGATGAGCAGCACGTCGCCGTAGTCCTGGGTGTTCATGCGGACCGCTATCTCGCCCTCGTAGTCCGTCATGGACTCGAAGCTCACGGTGACGTCCGGGTACTCCTTCTCGAACTGTTCCTTGTAGTCCTGGAACACCGTGTCGACGAGGTCGGTGCGCTGGGTGATCACCGTGATCTCGCCCGACGGCTCGCCCTCGATCCCGTCACCACCGGCGGCCGCGCCGCCGGCTCCGCCCGTGCATGCCGCGAGCGCCAGGGCAGCCGCTGCGCCCGTGGTCGCGGCCAAGATGTGCTTCTTCGCCATCTCGATCACTCTCGTCTCCATCGACTCGTCCCGGGTCGGTCCCCGGGGCGTGCGACCGAGTGAAGCGGTTAAGTTGGCTTAAGTCAAAGGTCCCGTCGTACCTCTCACCCGCAGCTGCGGGGTCGAGTCGTGGAACCCCCCGACGGGCTCCCCGGCCATCCGGTCGAACAGGCGGCGCGCCACGTGCGCGCCGTACGCGACGACGTCGTGGCTGAGCGACGTGAGCTGCGGGAAGGTCGCCTGGCAGAGCGGGGAGTCGTCCCAGGCGATGAGCGAGAGGTCGGCGGGCACCGTCAGCCCCAGCTCGGCGGCGACGCCCAGGCCCGACAACGCCATCACGTCGTTGTCGTAGACGATGGCGGTGGGCCGCCGGCCGGAGCCCAGCAGGTCGCGCG
Organism: Promicromonospora iranensis; assembly: GCF_028994805.1. Lineage (GTDB taxonomy): Bacteria > Actinomycetota > Actinomycetes > Actinomycetales > Cellulomonadaceae > Promicromonospora > Promicromonospora iranensis. Next base: position 91,649 of record NZ_JAJQQP010000011.1, read on the forward strand.
TGGCCAGCGCTCCCTGCTCCGGCGTGTAGTCGGTGGACCGCAGCTGGCCACGCATCCCGAGCGCCGTCGTCTCGCTCCGGAACGCCTCGTCGCGGATCCAGGTGTGCCCGAACCCCTCGGAGCCGGCGACCCGGGCGACGTCGCGATGGCCCAGGGCGTGCAGGTACCGCACGGACTCGCGCATCGCGGCGGCGTCGTCGGTCCACACGGTGGTGAGGCCCTCGGCCAGGCCGGGGTCGCCGACCACCACGGCCGGAAGCGGCTCGGGCACGCTCAGCATGGCGATGCGCGGGTCGTCGAGCCGCGGGTCCACCACGACGATGCCGTCGACGCGGCGCGCGGCGCGCCACTTGCGATAGGTGCGTACCTCGGCGTCGAGGTCGGGTGCCACCTGCAGCAGCAGACCGTAGTCGCGCTCGGTGAGGACCGACTCGATGCCCGCGACGAACTGCATGTAGAACGACTCGAACCCGAGCGTCTGCGGGTCCCGCGCCAGCACGAGGCCCACCGTCTCGGTACGCGCGCCCGACAGGGACCGGGCGGCGGAGCTCGGCGCCCAGCCCAGATCCGCTGCGATCGCCAGGATCCGCTCGCGTGTGGCCTCGGAGACACCGGGCCGTCCGTTGAGCGCGTAGGAGACCGCGCCGGTGGAGACTCCGGCGCGACGGGCGATGTCGGCGATGGTGATTCGTGCCATGAGGGACATCATGGCGTGTGACGTGTCGCACGCCCCGCACCTCACGTGGAAAGGTGAACCCATGGCAGACCTGCCCGACGTCGACCTCGAGATCCTGACCGCTATCGCGTCCGGGACCCACCACGATCCGCACACCGTGCTCGGCCCCCATCTGCTCGACGGGCCCTGGGCGGTGGTCCGCGCCTTACGGCCGCTCGCCGACGAGGTCGTGGTGACGACCTCGGGCGCGGGCGGTGACACGGAGGTGGCCGCGACCCACGAGGGAGCGGGGGTATGGGCCGCCGTCGTGCCCGCGATCGAGGCCCCGGACGGGTCCCGGCATGCCCCCGACTACCGCATCCGTACCCGGTCGGGCACGGAGACCTGGACCGCCGACGACCCGTACCGGTTCCTGCCCACCCTGGGCGAGGTCGACCTGCACCTGATCGGTGAAGGGCGGCACGAGCAGCTCTGGCAGGTGCTCGGCGCCAACCTGCACCGGTATCCGAGCGCGGCCGGCGACATCGCCGGCGTCGCCTTCGCCGTGTGGGCACCGAACGCCCGCGGCGTGCGCCTCGTGGGCGACCACAACGGCTGGGGCGGCACGCACCCCATGCGGTCGCTCGGCTCCGCCGGCGTCTGGGAGCTGTTCGTCCCGGACGTGGGCCCCGGCCTGCGGTACAAGTTCGAGATCCTGGGGGCCGACGGCGTCTGGCGCGCCAAGGCGGACCCCCTCGCCAAGGCGACGGAGCAGCCGCCCGCGACGGCGAGCGTCGTGACGGCCTCGACCCACGAGTGGCACGACGACGCGTGGCTGGCCACGCGCACGGCGACGGACCCGCACTCCGCGCCGCTGAGCGCGTACGAGGTGCACCTGGGCTCCTGGCGGCCGGGCCTCGGGTACCGGGAGCTTGCGGAGCAGCTGACCGCCTACGTCTCCGAGCAGGGGTTCACGCACGTCGAGCTGCTGCCCGTCGCGGAGCACCCGTACGGCGGGTCGTGGGGCTACCAGGTCACCAGCTACTACGCGCCGACCTCGCGGTTCGGCTCGCCCGACGACTTCCGCCACCTCGTGGACCAGCTCCACCAGGCCGGGATCGGCATCATCCTGGACTGGGTGCCCGCGCACTTCCCGCGCGACGAGTTCGCCCTCGCCCGCTTCGACGGCTCGCCCCTGTACGAGCACCCCGACCCGCGGCGCGGCGAGCAGCAGGACTGGGGCACGCTGATCTTCGACTTCGGCCGGCGTGAGGTGCGCAACTTCCTCGTGGCGAACGCGACCTACTGGTTCGAGGAGTTCCACGTCGACGCGCTGCGCGTGGACGCCGTCGCCTCGATGCTCTACCTCGACTACTCCCGCAAGGAGGGCGAGTGGGCGCCCAACGTGCACGGCGGGCGGGAGAACCTCGAGGCGATCGCGTTCATCCAGGAGGCGAACGCGACCGCGTACCGGCGCACCCCCGGGGTCATGATGATCGCCGAGGAGTCCACGGCCTTTCCCCAGGTCACCGGCCCCACGTCGAGCGGAGGGCTGGGCTTCGGCCTGAAGTGGAACATGGGCTGGATGAACGACTCCCTCCGCTACCTCGCGGAGGACCCGTACAACCGGCGCTACCACCACGGCGAGCTCACGTTCTCGCTCGTGTACGCGTTCACGGAGCAGTTCGTGCTGCCGATCAGCCACGACGAGGTGGTCCACGGCAAGGGGTCCCTGCTGGGCAAGATGCCCGGCGACCGGTGGCAGCAGCTCGCCGGCGTGCGGTCCTTCCTCGCCTACCAGTGGACGCACCCGGGCAAGCAGCTGCTGTTCATGGGCTGCGAGTTCGCCCAGGAGAGCGAGTGGTCCGAGTCGGACGGGCTGCCCTGGCACCTGCTGGGCGACGCCGGGCACGTCGGCGTGCAGCACCTCGTCCGGGACCTGAACGCGCTCTACCGCGCGACGCCGGCGCTGTGGGAGCTGGACTTCGACCCCGCGGGGTTCGAGTGGCTCGAGGCCGACGACGCCGACCACAACGTGCTGGCCTATGTGCGCCGGTCACGCTCGGGCGACCCGGTCGTGGTGGTCGTCAACTTCGCGGGTGTGCCCCACGAGGGATACCGGCTGCCGCTGCCGACCCTGCCGCTGGCGGAGCAGGCTGCCTCGGTCGAGGCCGCCTCGGTCGAGCCCGCCTCGCCGTCGGACGAGCCCTCGCTGGTCGAGCGGGTCGAGACCACGAGCCCGACCAGCGAGGACGAGGCGACCGTCGCATCCGTCTGGCGCGAGGCGCTGAACACCGACGCGACCGTGTACGGCGGCTCGGGCGTAGGGAACATGGGCCGGGTGCAGGCCGAACCGGTACCGCACCACGGCCGTGCCTGGTCCGCAGTCGTACGGGTACCCCCGCTGGGCGCCCTGATCCTGATCCCCGAACCCCGTTAGCTGAGTGCTGGGTTTTTGTGCTGCTGGCAACTCGCTCGGCACAAAAACCCAGCACTCAACGGCGTGGCAGGGTCAGCGGAGCGGATCAGTACAGGCTGATCGCGAGGCGCTTGCGCGCCTTGCTCACCCGCGGGTCCCCCGTGCCGGCAACCTCGAAGAGCTCCAGCAGGCGCACGCGGAGCTTCTCCTTACCGTCGGCGTCGGAGTCGGGCAGCAGGTCGAGCAGGCGCACGAACGCGTCGTCCACCTTGCCACCCAGCATGTCCAGGTCGGCCACGGCGAGCGCCGCGTCGACGTCGGACGGCGCGTCCGCGGCGGCCTGCCGCACCGCGGCGAGGTCGGCGTCCCGGGTGCGCTGCATGAGGCGCACCTGGGCGAGGCCGGCCGTCGCGTCGGCGTCCTTGGGATCCTGCCGGAGGGCCTTCTCGTAGGCGGCAGCGGCGGTGTCCAGGTCGTCGCGCTCGATCGCGTCGTACGCCTCCTGGTGCAGCGGCGGCAGCGGCTGCTCGGCCTCGGCCTCGGGCTCGTCCACCGCGGGCGCGGCACCCGGGACGCGGCCCGTGACGCCGTTCTGCTCCGCGGCGGCCAGGACCTGGTCCAGCACCCCGCGGATCTGCTGTTCCTCGGCGGCGCCCTGGAACAGCGGCAGCGGCTGGCCCTGCAGCACGGCGACCACGGTAGGCACACCCTGCACCTGGAACGCGGCGGCGACCTGCGGGGCCGACTGCGCGTCGACGCGCCCCAGGAGGAACCGCCCGCCGTACTCCTCGGCGAGGCGGCCCAGGGTGACGCCGAGCTCGGCGTTCGCCTGGTCGGTCGGGATCCAGATCAGCATCACCACCGGGTAGGTGGACGAGTCACGGATCAGCTGTTCGAAGTTAGCCTCGCTGACGTCCACCACGAAGCCGCCGGCTTCGGGTGCGCCACCGGGTTCACCAGGTGGCGGTGCCTGGGGGCGGTTGAGGGCGGACAGGTCGACGGCGCCGCGCACCGCGAACTCGGGCTGGGCGCTCCGGGCGGGCCCGGGCTGAGGGGACGGACTGCTCATGGGGCAATCCTAATGACTCGGTGACGGTGGCTCGCCGGTCACCCGCTGGAGACGTCGATCGGGATGTGCCGGAAACCGACGAGCGTGATCTTGCGCTCGGACCCGGCAGCGGGCACGTACAGGGCGACGAAGTCGCGGTACCGCGTACGCAGCCGGTCTGCCGGCTCCTGGTCACCCAGCAGGACCTTCTGCGCGGCGGGGAGAGCATCGGTCTCGATCTCGGCGCCCTCCTGGCCGAGCGCCACGGTCTGGGTGCTGGTGAGCCCGCCCAGGACCAGCGCCCCGCCGTCGGCCGTGCGGACGGCGCGCAGGCCCAGGTCCGGCTCGACCCGCGCAGCGAACGAGTACGTGCCCTCGGTGGTCCGCCAGCCCGGGACGCCGGTCTGCGACGCCTCGACGTCGCGCATGGTCTGTCGCAGGCGGTCGTCGTCGAAGGCGCCGGCGTTCGCGGCGGCGGCGTCCTCGCTGAGCACCTCGGCGTAGTCGGCGAGCGCCTGCGCCGGCGACCGGACGAGCGACGTGCCGTCGTCCGGGGTGACCGCGGCGCTGCCCAGCTCGGACTCCGCGAACGGCGGCAGGCTCGCTCCCGGAACCAGGCTCACGTAGCCCCAGAGCCGGTACTGCTCGCGGGCCGAACGCTGGTCGAGCACCATCAGGGCGGGGGCGACCCTGGTGTCCGGCTGGGCCTGGATCGCGTAGCTGGTGCGCGGCCAGCCCTGGTCCGACGGCAGGACCACCTGCTGGGTCTGCGCCGACAGGTCGGTCCGCCACCTCTCGTCGCCCGTCGCGCCGGCGAGACGGAGCTCGGCCTGCCGCATCGCCAGCGCGGGTCCCGTCATCCGGGCCCGCAGGCCCTCCGCCGCCGACGCCTCGTCGTGCTCCACGACCACCGCCGCGACGGATGCCAGGATCTTTCGCTCCTGTGCCTCGCTGACGACCGCCGCGACCACGGGGGCCTCCGGTACGGGAGCGGGCGGCTCAGCGGTGCAGCCCGCCAGGAGGACCGCCGCGGCGGCGACCGTCGCGAGGCACACCCCGGCCCTGGACCGGGGACGGACGGCGGAACGCGGCAAGGGTGGCCTCCGTAGGTTCACGGAGGCCACCCTAGCGGCGGGCGGCGATCAGTCGCCGACCAGGTCAGCCGTTCGAGACCGAGCTCGGCACGTGCTCGTAGCCGACCAGGCTGATCTGGTCGTCCGAGTCCTTGGGCGGCACGTACATCGCCACCATGTCCTTGTAGTTGACCTCGACCACGTTGCTCACGTCGGTGTCACCCCAGAGCGCCTGGGTGGTCTTGGTCGGCGGGCCGATCTCGCAGCCCTCCTCCTTGGCGGTGATCGTCTCCTGGCTGATCATCGCCGCCATCACCAGGGCACCGCCGTCCGCCGTGCGGACCGCCTTCACCGGGGCCTTCGTGGGCTCGTACTCGACCTTGAAGGCGCCGCGGCACTCCTCCTTGTTGATCGCGTCGACCTGGAGCTTGCCGTAGTCCCGGAAGAACTGGCGCAGGTCGTCGTCGGCAAAGGTGTCGGCGTACTTCGAGTCCTTGTCGACGGTGAGCACCGACGCGTACTGCTTGATCGCGTCCTTGGGCGTCACCTTGAGGCTCTTGTCGTCCGGCGGGACGGCGGGGCTGCCCAGCTCGGCCTCCGCGAACTGCGGCATGGTCACGCCCGGCAGCAGACGCACCCAGCCCCACAGCTTGTACTGGTCACGCGCCGTCGCCTGGTCGAACGACATGAGCACCGGCGTCGTGAGGTCCTTGGGCTGCACGGTGATGGCGAAGCTGCTGCGCGGCCATTCCTGGTCCGACGGCAGGATCACCTGCTGCATCTCCATGGCCAGATCGGTCAGCGGCTCCTTGTCGCCACGGGCGGCGGCGACCTTGAGCTGGGTCTCGCGGATGTCGAGCGCGGGCCCGGACAGCCGCGGCTCGAGCTTGTCGGCGTCCTTGGCCTTGGTCACCTTCCCGACGACGCCCGCCACCTTGTCCAGGATCTCGCGTTCCTGGGACTGGGTGACGACAGCCGCAGCGACGGGCGCTTCCGGCTTCGGGGTCGGGAGCTCCTCGGCACAGCCGGCGAGCAGACCCGTGGCGAGCACGGTTGCTACCACGGCCGTGGCGCGGGTCGTGGTGCGTCTCATCAGTTACCTCCGTCGTTCCCGGTGACGCCCCAGGTCTGGCGCCACGCGGCAGCCCGGCTGCTCGGTGTCTGCGGCTGCTCGACCTCGGGCTCGGGCTCTGGTTCGGACGCGGGCACGGTGGGCATGGCGCCCGTCGCGGCCCTGCGTTGCGCCTGCTCGCGCATGCGCATCTCGCGCCGGGTCATCGGCCTGCCCGACGCCGCGGAGGCGGCCGGGTCGGTCTGCGCGGCGGACGGCGCCTCGGCCGGCGCCGGTGCCTGCTCGGGTGCGGCACCGCCGAACGGCGTCCGCTGGGCCGGCGGCTGTGCGGTGGCGGCGGGTGCCGCTCCGGGAGCCTGTCCGCGACGACGCCGGATCCCGCGGATGGACGCCGCGGGAGCGGCGACCGGCTCGGGATCCCGCTCGGGCACGGGCGGCGGCGTGATGGGAGCTGCTCCGCCGAACGGCGCGGGTGCACCCCAGGACCGCGTGTGCTCCGGCTCGGTCAGGGCCGGCTCGGGATGCCGCGCCGGGCTCGGTACCGGGCTCGGTACCGGGCTCTGCACCGGCCTCTGGTCCGGACGGTCCCGACCCGGCGCCTCCGGGCGGACCGGCGGGTAGACCGCCGTGCCCCCCTCGGCCGGGTCGCCCAGCGCGGGCGGGAAGCCGGCGGCGGGCTCGTGCCCGGCAGGGCTCGACTGCTCGCCGTCGATGCCGAGGACCACGTCGCGACGCGGCAGCTCGGAGTCCGGCTGGCGGGTGCGGACGGCCGACGGCGGACGGCCGTTGCCGGACCTGCGCTTGGCACTGCGGCGCGCGCCGATGGCCATGAAGACACCGAGGATCAGGAGGAGAGAGCCGCCCAGGACACCGGGCCACAGGTACGGGGTGCTCGCCTGGCGAGGCCAGGTGAGCTCGAGCGTGGGCGCCTCCGCGCCCTTGCCGACGCCCGCGGCCAGCAGGACCACGCGGCCGGGCTGCTCGGTCCAGCGCATCGAGACGGCGGTCTCGCCGCTCACCTCGGAGATCCACATGTCGGAGCCCGCGGGCTCGGGACCGGTGCTCGGCTTCTCGGCCGGCGCCTCGTCCGTCTCCTCGCCCTCGGCCGCCTCCCCCTCCGGGGCGGCGGCGGTGCCCGGGACGACGCGCAGCGTCTCCCAGGAGGACAGGCCGGTCACGGAGTCGTAGGGGTCGTCGCCCACCCAGCCGAGCACGTCGACGTCGGACCCGAGCGCGAGCGTGACCTTCTGCCCTTCGGGCACAGTGGCTCGCACGGTCACCTGGTCGTCGACCAGGCCGAGCACACCGGGCTCGGTCACGACCATGGTTCCGTCACCGCTGGGGGTCGCGGTCGCGACGACGGTGTCGGACTCGCGCAGGACGGTTGCCGTCGCGACCCCGAAACCGATCCCGCCGAGTCCGGCAAGGATCAGGAGGATCGCCAAAAAGCGTTGCACCACCGATTCCCTTCGAATTTAGGGCGCGCAGCCCGTCGATCAGGTGGATGTTCCAGCATAGGGACCGTACGAGGAGCCCTGTCCAATGACGGGCGTGCTTGTGCGGTTCGGTCGGGATTCTCACCCTTCCTTCACGGGGTGTGTCGGAAACGCCGTCGCCGCGCGGCTGCGTGAGCCAGCGGAGAGTATCCCAGGCATTCCGTACATTGCATCTGCATGCGGAGTATCCACATCCGCACAAGGCACGTATCCTGGGCGCCGGACGGGCGGTATAAGCCACGTCCCAGGGGGGAGCCTGACCCGCGCCTCACCAAGTTCCGACACTGGAGGTCTGCACCGTGTCCGACGAGCGCTCGCTCTTTCCGACTGCCATGCGTGGGTACGACCGCGACCAGGTGCACGCGCACCTGGACCGACTGAACCACGCCCTCGAAGAGGCCCGTCGGCAGGTCGAAGCCTCCGACAGCCGCGCCATGCAGCTCACGCAGGATCTCACCGACGCCAAGCGCAACCTGCGCGAGACCGAGAAGCCGTCGTACGCCGGTCTCGGCTCCCGCATCGAGCTGCTGCTGCGCTCCGCCGAGGACCAGTCGACCGACATCATCAACCAGGCCAACCAGCAGGCCGCCGACATCATGGCACGGGCGAAGCTGTCCGCCGGGCAGGTGCGCTCGCGCGCCGAGTCCGAGGTCGCCGAGATGCTCGCCAGCGCCCGCCGCGAGGCCGAGGAGATCCGCACCACGACGTCCGCGGAGGCCGAGGGCCACCTGCTCGCCGCGCAGCGCCGCGCCGAGGAGCTCGTGGGCTCCGCGGAGCGCGAGTCCGCGCAGATCGCCAGCGCCATCAGCGCCGAGGAGAGCGAGCGCCGGGCCAGCCTCGAGCGGGAGCTCGGCACCCTGCGCTCGACGGTCGAGCGCGAGACCACGGAGCTGCGGGTCAAGACCGAGGCCGACGCCGCCAAGCTCCGCAGCGAGGTCGCCGCCGAGACCAGCGAGCAGCGTGAGACCGCCGAGCGCGACGCGTCCGCCATGCTCGCCAGCGCCCGTGCCGAGTCCGAGCAGATCCTCTCCGAGGCACGCCGTCAGGCTGCCGAGGCGGCCAACGCCGTCACCAGCGAGATGGAGGAGCTGCGCGAGCAGGCCCGTGCAGCGCTCGCCCAGGCCGAGCTCGACATCGTCCACCGCAAGGAGACCGTCGAGAAGGAGCTCGCCGAGCGGCACGAGACGGCCAAGGCCGAGACCGCCAAGCTCGTCAAGACGGCGGAGGAGCACGCCGCCGAGGCAGAGAAGCGGGTGGCGGTCGCCCTCGAGCAGTCCGAGAAGATCCGCGCGGAGTCCGACGTCTACGTCAAGGACCTCGTGGCCGACGCCCGCAAGTCCGCGGACCGGATCGTGGCCGAGGCCCGGGAGTTCGCGGAGCAGACGATCGACGACGCCCGTGCCGAGGCGGAGTCGAGCCGGTCGGCCGCGCAGCACCAGCTCGAGGACCTGACGCGTCAGCACGACTCGATCAACTCCTACCTGGACGAGCTGCGCGGCATGCTCGGTACGCCCGCCACGCCGGGTGCCCCGGCCGCTCCGGTGCCCAGCCCGCCGGCCAAGCCGGCGAGCCTCTCCGGCGCGACGCCCGCGCAGCAGGCCCGCTTCGCCGTCGTCGGCGACGGCACCGAGGCCGAGCCGGACGTGCCGGAGTCCACCGACACGGGCTCGATGCCCGCGTCGATCCCGCCGAGCAACCCGACGCCCGTGCCCGTCGGCACGGCGACGGTCGTCATCCCGTCGGTCAAGGGCACCAAGGCGAGCACGAAGGCCGGCCAGAACGCCGCCGACTCGGCCGCCTCCCCCGCGGAGAGCGACGACGCCGAGGAGCCGGTCTCCGAGAAGGCCGGCGCGTCCAGCTGACCCGGCCGAGGTAGTCATCCAGCGAGGTAGTCACCCAGTTCGCCCTGGGTGACTACCTCGCTGTATGACTACCTCGGCGTGCTGGTCAGTGGTGGGCTACGACCTGCAGGTGCAGGAGACCCAGGGCCGCCGCGACGGCCTGCGGGTCCTCGACGGCGCTCATGTGACCCACGCCGGGCACGAGCGTGAGCGCCGCATTGCCGCCGGAGAGCCTGGAGGGCGCGCCGGCGGCCTGGACCATGTACTCGGCCTCGGCCAACGGCGTGATGGTGTCCTCGGCGCCCACCACGACGGCGACCGGGGCGTCGAAGCGTTCGAGCACCGCCGTCCGGTCCGGACGGGCCGCCATCGCTCGCTGCGCCCACGCGACGCTCGCGGGCGACTGCGCACGGATCCAGGAGTCCAGCACCGGAAACAGGTGCCGCCTGCGCTCCGTGGTCGTGGCGCCCACCAGGGCGGCGGGCATGCCGAGCACGGCGTCCACCGTCTGGCTGGACTCGGTCTCGGCGGCGATCCGGAGGCGCTTGGCGCGCGCCTCGTCCGTGTCCGCGGTCGACTTGGTGTTCACGAGCCCGAGCCCGGCGACGAATCCGGGGTGCCGCTCCGCCAGGGCGAGCGCCACGTATCCGCCCATCGAGTGCCCGACGACCACTGCGTTGCCCTCACCGGCGGCGACCATGGTCCGGTGCACCCAGTCGGCCGCGTGCTCGATGCTCGGCTGGTACCCGTCCAGGTCGCTGTGCCCGGCTCCCGGCAGGTCGACGCCGATGGCACGGGTGCCGGGTGGCAGGTGCGCGGCGCAGGCCGTCCACATCCGGTGATCGAGCGGGAAGCCGTGGAGCAGCACGAGCGGTAGCCCGCCGCCGTCGTGCAGGGTGAAGGTGGCCAGCGCTTGTGAGGTCATCGTCGTCCTCCTGTGGTGGTGGTCATGCTCAAGGAGCCCCTACCGGTCCGTCCCAGTGCTTCGGCAGCGGTAGCGGGTGGTCGGGCAGCACGTGGGCGACCACCTCGTTCAGGACGCGGGCGACGGCCGGCTCCCCGACCCACAGGTGCTTGGCTCCGTCGACGCCGATCACCTCGGCCTGCGGCACGCGGGCGAAGCGCCGCCGGGCCTCGTCCGGCCGCAGGTAGTCGTCGAGCTCGGGCACCAGGACGACGAGCGGCTTGCCGAACGCCGCCCAGCGGTCCAGGTCCTCGTCGGTGGCACGGTGCAGCGGCGGTGACAGGAGGATCGCGCCCTCGACGCTCGGGTCCGCCCCGTGCTTGAGCACCAGCTCGGTGCCGAAGGACCAGCCGACCAGCCAGGGCCGCGGCAGCCCTCGGAACTCGGCCAGCTCGATCGCCGCCGCGACGTCGTAGCGTTCCGCGTCGCCGCCGTCGAACGTGCCCTCGCTCGTGCCGCGCGGGGACGAGGTGCCGCGTGTGTTGAACCGCAGGACCGCGAGGTTCGCCAGGGCGGGCAACCGCCAGGCCGCCTTGCGGTACACGTGGGAGTCCATGAACCCCCCGTGCGTCGGCAGGGGGTGGAACGTCAGCAGGCTGGCCGACGGCTCGCTGTCCGCGGGCAGGGCCAGCTCGCCCACGAGCGTCAGGCCGTCGGCGGTGTGCAGCTCGATGTCCTCCCGCTGCGCGGGCAGGACGGTGAGCGAGCGGATCTGGTGGGTCGTCTGGCCGGAGGCCTCGTCCGGCGTCGCTTCAGTGGTCATCGGTCCCATTCTCACCCCGCTGCCCACCCGTGGGCTCACCTGAGGTTGGTACGGCGCTGCCAACAGCTGTTGTGCCAGTGCCGTCGACCGTCCAGCCCTGCCTCGGGACCGCCGAGCACGTCCGTCTGCCACGCGACGACGTGCGCCGTGCCCGGCGTGATCTCCTGTCGGCACGCAGGACAGACGTACGTCTTGTCGGACGACCGGATCCGCTGCACCACCCACTCGCCGTCGGCCGCCGACTCGCTGCGCCGTCCGCCCGTCGCCCGATCGAGGTCGAGAGGGACGTGGTCCGCGGCATACGGACGCTTGCTGGAGCGGCGCTTCGACGGCATGGCATCTATTCTTCCGCAGGGCGGAGCGGACGGCTCGATCCTGCCTGAGAACTGTTTGTATCGCGCACCACACTGCCTGGGAGTCCCACTCATCTCCGCCCGCTAGAGTGTGGCGGTCCCCAGCAAGGCGCAAACCCGACCGAAGGACTACTCGTGAAGCACCGCACCACTGCCGGCCTGGCAGCCGTCGCGCTGGCATCCATCGCGCTCACCGGCTGCGCAAGCGGCGACGACTCCGGGGACGGCAACGCTGCCGCCTCCAACGGAAACGTCTGTGAGGTGACGCCTGCTGCTGAGCCGTCGCCCGCGCCGAGCCCGTCCGAGGCGGACGTCAAGGCCGTCGACGCGATCGAGGTCTCGGGCCCGGTCGGCAAGGAGCCGAAGGTCTCCTTCAAGGCACCCCTGGAGGTGAAGAGCCCGACGTCCCGCGTGGTTGACGAGGGCACCGGCGAGGAGCTGGCCGAGGGCTCCCAGGTGACCATCAACTATGTGGTCCTCGCGGGCAAGGACGGTTCCACGAGCGGCTCGACCTGGGAGAGCAAGAAGCCCGAGTCGTTCACGCTCGGTGACCCCCAGTACGACCTGCTGAACGACCGCCTGATCGGCCAGAAGGTCGGCACGCGCATCGTGATGGCGAGCACCGCCATGGACCAGACCGTCCAGGTCACGATGGTCGAGGTCAGCGAGGTCAAGGAGATCCCGACCCGGGCCGAGGGCACCGAGGTCGCCCCGGAGGAGGGCCTCCCCACCGTCGAGCTCGCCGACGACGGTCAGCCCACCGTCACCGTCCCCGAGGACTACGAGGCGCCCAGCGACCTGGTGGTCCAGCCCCTCATCGAGGGTGACGGCGCCGAGGTCACCAAGGACCAGACGGTCACCGTCCAGTACGCCGGGTGCCTGCTCGACGGCACGTCGTTCGACTCCTCCTGGAGCCGCGGCACCCCGACCTCGTTCCCGCTCAACGGCGTGATCCCGGGCTGGACCAACGGCATCGCCGGCCAGAAGGTCGGCAGCCAGGTGCTGCTCGTGGTCCCGGCCGACCAGGGCTACGGCGACCAGGAGAACGGCGCCATCCCCGCGAACTCGACGCTCGTGTTCGTGGTCGACATCCTCGAGGCCAAGGCGGCCTGACCCCTCCGGTCCGTCCGTCCGCGGAGGGTCTGAGATATCGCGCACTCGACGTGAGCATCGCCGCTGGTCACGGCACAGGCGTGGCGGGTACCCGAGCCGGGTGCCCGCCACGTCTCGTAGGGTCCTCCTATGACCTCGACAGACCTTCCCGACGCTGAGCACGCTCCGATCCCGGAGCGCGAGGTGCTCACCTGGGAGACGTTCCCCGATGCGGTGCGTGACCTGGCCCACCAGGTGGTCGACAGCGGGTTCGTACCCGAGGTGGTGATCGCCGTCGCGCGCGGCGGCCTGGTTCCTGGCGGCGCCATGGCGTACGCGCTCGGCACCAAGGGCGTCGGCACGCTGAACGTCGAGTTCTACACGGACATCGGCAAGACGCTCGACGACCCTCGCGTGCTGCCGCCCCTGATGGACACGTCCGAGCTCCCCGGCGCCAAGGTCCTGGTCGTGGACGACGTCGCCGACTCCGGCCGCACCCTGGCCCTCGTCATGGACCTCCTGGAGAAGCAGGGCGCCGAGGCCCGCTCGGCCGTGCTGTTCACCAAGCCGCGCACGATCATCCAGCCCGACTACTCGTGGAAGGACACCGACCTGTGGATCACCTTCCCGTGGTCCGCCGAACCGCCGGTGACCGGCGCGAGGTCGATCGACGCATGAGCCGCTGACCGCCGGCGCGGACGGCCAGTGCCACCAGGCAGGTGACGACGACACCGAGGGCCAGCCCGGAGGCGACGTCGTGCACGTAGTGGACGCCCGCAGCGACGCGGGCGCCCGCCACGGCCAGCGCGACCGGCACGACCACCGGCCAGATCCGCGGGACGACGAGCACGCACGCGAGGGCCAAGGCACCCGCGATGGTCGCGTGGTTGCTGGGCCAGGACCAGTCCCCGGGCGCGGGGCACGCCAGCACCGTGTCGACGTCGAGCGCGCGGCACGGCCGCTCCTCGGTGACCAGGAGCTTCACGATCTCGCTCGTCGCGTACGCCGCGACGGTGCCGACCCCGGCCGCCGCGAGCAGTCCGAACCGCGGCCGGTCGCGGAGCCACGTGAACAGCACGAGGCCCGCGGTCACGGCGAGGAGTACCAGTAGCCCCTTGTCGGCGACCAGGCCCGCGACGCCTGCGAGAGAGGACCCGGCAGCTCCGCCGGCGACGTTCTCGAAGAGTGTCTCCCGTGCGGGCCACGTCAGGAGCGCGAGGACGCTCAGCGCCAGGAAGGTGCTCAGCACGACGGGCAGGGCGGCGCGCGGGGCCCGGCTCCGAGCGGGTGCCGCCGGACGGTGTGCAGCTGGTGCGTGGCGTGTTGTGGTCATGCCGAGAACGCTAGAAATCCGCAGGGCGCCGCGGATCTGGCGTGGGTCAGGAGCCGCCTATGACCCTGGTCCTAGGTGACCCTCCCCAAGATCAGCCCTGGGCGGGAAGCGGGTATCGACGCCCTTCGGCGACGATGGTCCGGTGACGCCACCGACCCGGATCGACAGCGAGTACTCACCCGGAAACGCCGCAGCGCGCTCGCTGCGGTTGATCCTGGCTGCGGTGTTCGCCGTGCTCCTGGTCCTCGCCGGCGTGGACCCGTGGTGGATGCTGGCGCTGGCGGCCGTCGCCGCACCCCTCGGGCTGACCGACGGCGGTGCGCGGCTGGGCGTCGTCGGCATGGCGGTCGCCGTGGCGGCGGGCGCGTTCGCCGTACTGGTCGGCTGGGCCGACGTACGTGACGCCCTCGTCACGACGGCCCGCGGTGTCGTGACCGGCGTGCTGCCGTGGTCGGTGGCCATCGCGTGGCGCGCCCGCCGGGCAGGCGAGGCCGACGCGGCTCTGTCGCTCCTGCGGGAGCAGGAAGCCCGGCGCATGCGTGCGGAGGCCGACCTCGCGCGGCAGCGGCTGCAGCTCGCCGAGAGCCTGCACGACGACCTGGGTCATGCCCTCAGCCTCGTCGCCGTCAACCTCGGTCGACTCGAGCTCGAGCTCGAGCGGGACCCGGAGACCGACCGTTCGCGCAGCGCCGCCGGGCCGAACTCGGCAGGGCGGGAATCAGCGGTGCGGGAGTCGGTCGGGCTCGCGCGGAGCCAGGTCTCGGACGCCGTCGCCCGCCTGGGCGCCTCGGTGCAGACCCTCCGCACCGGGCTGGCCGACGGTGGGCCCAGCATGCCGGCGGAGGACATCCAGGCGGGGCTCGACGTGCTCGTGCAGGACGCGCGCCGCGCGGGCGCCGACGTCGAGCTCACGGGCTCACCCGGTCCCGACGCTCTGGCTGCCTGCGGCCCAGCCGTCCTCCGGGTGGTCCAGGAAGGGCTCACGAACGCGCTCAAGCACGCACCGGGCCAGCCCGTCCGCGTCGTGCTGGACGCAGGCTCCGAACGTCTTCTGATCACGGTGCGCAACCCGCTGCCTGTCCCTTCGGACGGCTCACCGGCGGCCGACGCGCCGGTATCCGCTGTCGGTGGCACGGGTGTCCGATCGCTCACCCACCACGTGCGTGCCCGGGGCGGCTCGGTCACGGCAGGTGCGGCGGACGGGGAGTACGTGCTGCGGGCAGAGCTCCTTCCCGTGAGCACCACTCGAGGCGGTGCCGGGAACGGTCATGCCGCCGGTCCCTCGGGCGCCGAGAGCGACGGGACGCCGAGCCAGGACCCGCTGGATGCCGACGCGGTCACCCACGGGCTGTTCCGCGCCCGGCGCCGGGGCGGGGCGCTGCTGCTGGCTGCCGTCCTGATACCGGCGACGGCGCTCGTCGTGGTCGCGGCGGCGATCCAGCTCTCCGACCATCTCGACGCACGCCGCGCGCAGCTGGACCCAGAGGTCTTCGCCCGTCTCTCGGTCGGCGATACCCGGTCCGGCGTCCGGCCACTGCTGCCCCCGGCTACCCTCGATCCGCCGCCAGGAGCCGACCCGTCGTGCGACTACTACGCGGTCACGGCCGACCCGCTCGCCGACGCGTCCGGCGACGCCTACCGGATCTGCTGGGCAGACGATCGGGTCGCCTCGACGAATCTCGTCGTGGGCGGTGCGCGGTGAACGGGACCGGATCCGCCACGCCGCTGCGTGTGGTGATCGCCGACGACGAGCCCCTCGTCCGCGCGGGTCTGGCGGGGATCGTGGAGACCGACGACGGTGTCCGCGTCGTCGGACAGGCATCCTCGGGCGAGGAGGCCCTGGCGGCGGTCCGGGCACACCGGCCCGACGTGGTGCTGCTGGACGTACGCATGGGAACGATGAGTGGCCTGGACGTTCTCGCCGAGATCCGACGCTCGGCGGAGCACCTGCCATGCCTCATGGTCACCACGTTCGGTGAGGACGAGTACGTCGCCGAGGCGATCAGGCTGGGTGCCGACGGCTTCGTCCTGAAGTCTGGCGACCCCCGTGAGCTGCTGCTCGCGGTGCACGCGGCGGCGTCGGGCGGCGCCTACTTCTCCCCCGCCGTGTCGCGGCGCCTGCTGCAGACCGGGCTGGGCACGCGGTTCGTCGCCCAGCAGGACGCACGCGAGCGGTTCGACCGCCTCACCCAGCGCGAGCGGGAAGTGCTGACCCTGATGGGCGACGGGCTCGCGAACCCGGAGATCGCCGCACGACTCCACCTGGCGGAGGGAACTGTCAAGGTGCACGTCACGTCGATCTTGCGCACGACGGGCGCGCGTAACCGGGTGGAGGCGGCGTTGATCGCGGCGCAGGCCCGACCGCCTGGCTGACGCCGGCTCCGGGAACCGCCCGGCCGCGTCCGTCGCCTTCTTCGTCCTGCCGCCCTCTTCCAGGCATCAGCCTTACGCCGTGAGATCACCTTACGTCGTAAGGTCCACCGAGAGGGAAGTCACATGAACTCGTCCACGCTGCACCCCCGCACGGCACGCACCACCGGGCTGCTCTACCTTGCACTCGCCGTGGTCGCCATCCCGGGATTCCTCATCATCCGGCCGATGCTGTTCGACCCGGAGAGCGCGGCAGCCACCGTCAGCCATCTGGTCGAGAACGAGATGCTCGCGCGCCTGGGCATCGCTCTGGAGCTTGCGCTCGTCGCCGCCCAGGCACTGGTGGCCCTGTGGTTCTACCGGCTGTTCCAGCGTGTCGACGCGTTCGCCGCGGCGTCGCTGGCCGCCTTCGGGCTGATCAACTCGGTTGCGATCCTCGGCAGCGCCGCCTGCCTCGGCGGTGCGCTGAGCATCGCCCTCACCTCGATGAACGGTGACGTGCCCGAAGCCGCGGCAAGCGCCCAGCTCTTGCACTCGTTCCGGTCTCGTGTCGTCACGACGTAGCGACCCCGGGCCTCGTGCGAGCTCCAGGTGCGAGGTGCCGGGCAACGGTGCAACCTCGGAGAACACCCACCACGTCCCCAGGAGGCCCGGATGACGACGGCACCCAGCACCCCGCCCACGGATCCCAGCTCGTCGGAGGCGACCGAGCGCCAGCTGCAGCTCGGTGCCGCCCAAGGTGAGGCCTACCGGAAGGCTCTCGACCACATGGCTCAGGACGTCGCCAAGGCCGGAGGCACGCAGCAGGCCGGCGACTACCTGATCGGCTACGCCATCGAGGACGCCGAGGGGATGTATCACCTGGAGGACGGGGAGCTGGTGTGGCACAACCCGGGTGACACCAATGCCCACGTGGAGGTCGTCGTCTGCGACGCGACCGACGGCCGCTTCGTCCCCGGTCTGGACGTGAGCGCGACCCTCGTGACGCCCGGCGGGCAAGAGCTCGGGCCGTTCCCGCAGGAGCTGGTCTGGCACCCGATGCTCTACCACTACGCCCGCAACTGGGAGCTCCCGGAGGACGGCGACTACACCCTGCGCGTGCACGTGGAGCCGCCGACCTTCATGCGGCACGACGAGATCAACGGACGGCGGTTCGCGGCACCCGTCGACGCCGAGTTCACCGGCGTGCGCATCGAACGTGGTTCCGAGCCCGTCGACCCGCCGGCCTGACCACCGGGGAGACGATCTCGGAGGTCAGGTCCCCAGGTAACGCAGCACGGCGAGCACCCGACGGTTGTCCGCGGCGTCGTACGGCAGGTCCAGCTTCTGGAAGATGGCCGCCACGTTCTTCTCCACCGCGCCCTGCGAGAGGAACAGCGTCTCCGCGATGGCGCCGTTCGAGCGGCCCTGCGCGATCAGGTCGAGCACCTCGCGCTCCCGGCCGGACAGCCGTGCCCTGCCGACGTCCCGCTCGGACGCGCCCATGAGCTGCGAGACCACCTCCGGGTCGAGCACGGTCTCACCGCGGGCCACCCGCACGAGCGCCTGGGCGAACTCCCCGACGTCGACGACGCGGTCCTTGAGCAGGTACCCCACGCCGCGTGCGTCACCCTGGAGCAGCACACCGGCATAGCGTGTCTCCACGTACTGCGAGAAGAGGAGCACAGGCAGTCCGGGGAACTGCTCCCGCAACGCGACGACGGTTCTCAGGCCTTCGTCCGTAAAGGTGGGTGGCATACGGATGTCCGCGACGACGACGTCGGGCAGCGACTCCTCCGCGAGGCGCACGACCTCACGCTCCAGATGTTCGCCGTCCGGCACGGCGGTCACCTCGTGCCCCCGGCGTGTCAGCAGGGCGACGAGCCCGTCGCGCAGGATCCCGGAGTCCTCGGCGAGCACCACGCGCAGGCCGCCCGACGGCGCGGCGTCCGGCCCGGTCATCCGCGGCCCCCGGTGCCCGCGCCGCGTGTACCTGCCGCGACGGCGCGCAGGGCGGGCAGCGCCACGCTGACGACGGTCGGTCCGCCGACAGGGCTGGAGAGGTCGAACGTCCCGTCGACCGACCGGACCCGCTCGGCGAGACCTGCCAGGCCCGACCGCAGCCCGGACCCGTCCGGCAGGACGACGGTCGCGCCGCCCCGTCCGTCGTCGCGCACCTGGATACGCAGGATGCTGCTCCCTCCGTCGGCAACCACGTCGACCTGCACCTGGACCTGCGATGCGTGCGAATGCTTCGCCGCGTTGGTGACCAGCTCGGCGATCGAGAAGTAGACGATCGACTCGATGGCCGGTGCCAGGCGGCCGCCCGCCTCGACGTCCGGGTCGACGTCGGCCGCGACCGGCAGCGGCGCACGCGCGGCAAGGGTCTCGAGAGCGACCGCGAGGCCGCTGTCCAGGACCGGCGGGTGGATGCCGCGAGCCAGCTCCCGCAGCTCGGTCAGCGCGTCCTTCGTCGACGCGTGCGCCACCTCGAGGAGCTCGCCCACCGAGTCCGTCGCGCCGGAGGCCAGCTGCTCGCGGGCCTCGCCGAGCTGCATGCCGACGGCGACCAGACGTGCCTGGGTCCCGTCGTGCAGGTCTCGCTCGATCCGCCGCAGCCGGGCGTCGGCGTCCTCCACCGTGCCCGCCCGGGAGCGCTCCAGCTCGGCGACACGCAGGCTGGCGGCCGTCGGCCCGAGCAGCACCCTGGTCAGCAGCCTCAGGAGGGCGGTGAAACCTCGCTGGGCCGACGGCCACAGGACCAGCAGCCCCAGGCCGCCCACCACGACCAGGGCGAGACCCGCCGGCGTGTGCCACGAGCTGTCCATGGCCAGATCGGCGGGCAGCGCCCAGAACCAGGTCCAGTAGGTCACGCCGCCGAGCCCGAGCACGAGGCACGCCGTGCTCACGATGAACCCCGCGAGCGTCACCGGCAGCGCCGCGATCATGAACAGAAGTGCTCGCCAGCCCGCCGTGTCGCCGAGCGCTCCGCCGAGCCGCGGCCAGAAGCCGCTGCGCGGCGAGCGAGCCACGGGGGCCGCGACCTCGGCGTCCAGCAGGTCACCGGCCAGGCCGCGATAGAGCGCGCCCCACCATCGCCCGCCCACCACGAGCCCGCCGGCGACGAACAGCCCGACGACGGTCACCGCGGCACCGGCCGTGACCGCCACGGTGAGCAGCACGTAGGCGAGGGCGAACGGCCCCAGGAGCAGCATGAGCCACAGGTACCCGTACGAACGCCACGCGGCGGAGGACAACGGCGCGCTGATCAGGTGCTTCCACCCGGGCCCCCGCGCGGGCCTCCGCGCTCGCGGGTCGAGGGTCATGATCCTCATCCTGCCAGGCTCCCGCGCATCCGCCCTGCCGGGGCGGGCTCCGGCAGCTCGAGGGCCGAGTGGGCGGGCTGCGGCGTCGTCGCCGGCATGGCGACCAGCTCACGGAGCATGGCGTTGCGCCGGCCCAGCGCCTCGGCGGTGGTGGGGAAGAGCCTGGCGCCGCCCTTGTCGACCAGCGCCTGGTT
This sequence comes from Promicromonospora iranensis, assembly GCF_028994805.1. GTDB lineage: Bacteria > Actinomycetota > Actinomycetes > Actinomycetales > Cellulomonadaceae > Promicromonospora > Promicromonospora iranensis. Next base: position 111,627 of record NZ_JAJQQP010000011.1, read on the forward strand.
CATGGTGACGAACCCGCGGGTGTCGCGCTCGTAGGCGGCAAAGGCTTCGACGTGGTCCCGGTACCTGGCCAGAGACCTGGCGAGCATGTAGGCACCGACCAGCGCGAGGCTGGAGCCCTGTCCGGTCAGGAACGACGGCGCGTAGGCGGCGTCGCCGACGAACGCCACCCGGCCGCTCGACCAGCCCGGCATGCGGATCTGGCCCGCCGTGTCGAAGAACAGGTCGTCCGCCTGGTGCATGGCATCGACGATGCCCGCGACCTCCCAGCCCGCGCCGGCGTACGTCCTGGCCACCAGGTCCCGCTGGGCGTCCGGGTCGCGCAGGACGTCGAGCGGCTGTTCCGGCCGGTGAAAGTTCAGGAAGGCGTGCAGCGGGTTGGCGGTGTCCCCGGTGGCGTAGAGCGCGGCCGCCCGGCCAGGAACGTTCCACATCATGAGCTCGCGCGACAGTCCGAAGGTGTTGGGCATGGTGAACACGGCGAAGGTGTAACCGAGATACCGGTGGAACTGTTCCTCGGGCCCGAGCAGGATCTTCCGGGTGCCCGAGTGCATGCCGTCGGCACCCATCACCAGGTCGAACGTGCGCTGCTTGCCGCTGCGGAAGGTGACGTCGACCCCGTGCTCGTGCTGGTCGAGGGTGCCTAGGGAGTCGTCGAACAGGAACTCCACGTCGTCCTGGACCGTCGCGTACAGGGCGGCGGTCAGGTCCCCGCGCCCGATCTCGAGGTCCTGCCCCTCGACGCTCCCGGCGACCGCGGAGGGGTGCAGGGCGGCCACCTCGGCGCCGTCGGCGTCGAGGAACGTGAACCGTCCGATGTCGATGTGCGCCTCCTGCAGCCCTGGCAGGATCCCCATCCGCCGGACCACGTCGATCGCGGTGCCGCGCACGTCGATCGGGTAACCACCCCCGCGAGGTGCGTGCGCCTTCTCGACCACCGTGACGTCGAACCCGTACCGGTGCAGCCAGTACGCCAGCGTGGGGCCGGCGAGGCTCGCTCCGGCGATCAGGACCTTGCGCCGGGCGGCGTCGGACCGAGATGTCATGACTGGACTTCCTTCTTCAGGTGACGGACGACGAACAGGGACAGCGCGGCCACGAGGGCGGCGACGAGGAAGCCGGTGACGAAGGCGGACTCGGCAGGCATCCCGGAGACCGGGTCGTTCCCCGCATCGAGGACCGAGCCGGCGGCCTGGCCTCCCGCGACGGCGCCGATCAGGCGGATCACCACGAGGAGGCTGGTGGCGATGCCGGTGTCCTTGGCCGCCACGGCGGTGGCGGTGCTCGCGAGCAGCGCCGTGGTGATCAGCCCACCGACGAAGGCGGCCAGCGCCCGGGCGATGACAAGCTGCCACGCTGTGTCGTGCAGCGCCGCGACGGCGACGAGGATGCCCACGGTGGCGACGGCGCCGGTCGTGGCCACGGCGCGTGCGCCGTAGCGCCGCACGGCGAGCCCTCCGACCGAGCCCGCCAGCACGCCGGCGATGGAGGCGGGCATCATGAACAGGCCGATATCAGTGGTGCTGAGCCCCAGGCCGTAACCGTCGCCCGAGACCTCGAACAGCTTGGGGACGTAGGTCTGCAGCATCGCGGAGACGGCGGCGATGGCGATGGTGAGCACTGCCGCGCTCCACACGGCGGGCGCGGTCAGCATGCGCAGCTCGACCATCGGCGAGACCGCCCGGCGCTCGACGGCCACCCAGGCCGCGGCGAGCGCCGCGACGACCAGCACGATGCCACCGATCGCGAGCGGTGGGACGCCGCCACCGGTCACCACCAGGAGCCCGAGCATGAGCGCGACCAGCGTGGCGCTCAGCAGAGCGACACCCGGCCAGTCGATGGTGGTGTCCTGCTCGCTCGGCGGGTCGTCGGGCATCAGCCGGGACACGACCGCCGTCGCGGTGATGATCACGATCGTCGGCGCCGCGAAGATCCAGTTCCAGGACAGCCCTTCCGCCAGCGGCCCGGCCACCAGGGTTCCGATGATGCCCCCGGCGGTGAACAGCGCGCTGACCACTCCGATGGCCACCTGCGTCTGTCCCGTCGAGAAGTTCTTGCGCACCAGGATGAACGACAGGGGCAGCGCGCCGATCATCGCGCCCTGCAGCGTCTGGCCGACCAGCAGCACCGGCAGGTTCGGCGCGACGCTCGAGAGCACACCGCCTGCCGAGACCAGCAGCATCAGCACCAGCAGCACGCGCTTTCCGCCGTAGCGGTCGCCGAGCTTTCCCGCGATGGGGGCGACGATCGCGCCGGTGATCAGCAGCGTGCTGGCGATCAGCGCCGCCGCGGCCGAGTCGACGCCGAGCTCGCGCTCCAGGAGAGGACGGGCGGGGTCGACCACTGTCTGCAATGTGCCGAGAGCGAGCGCGAGGATGCCCAGCGCGCCGATCGCGGGCCTTCCGATACGTGTGGACCCGGGCTCCTCGATGGGGGCCGGGGCGACGGGAGCGATGGACATCTCAGTCCCTCTCTGGCGCGGTTGCGGGCAGGTGCACGGACGGCTCTGGTCTGATCTCCATGCCTTCGAACCTAGGTTCGGGGCCTCGGGCTCCGGAATGGTGGGAACCGCCGCGGGGGCGGAGGATTTCCTCCGTGCGGCCGGTCGTCGCGGAGACAGGTGGTCGCTCCCACCGTCGACGGTGGGAGCGACCTCCTGGCCCGCTGCTACTCGACCGAGACGGCCGCCTCAGCCGGTCGTCCGCGCGTGGCCCGCCACGCGGGGAGCAGCGTCGCGCCGAGGGTCAGCAGGACGACCAGGGCGACGATCGCCACGTACACCAGCGGGGGCCCGGCAGGTATCACGGAGCCGAGCCGTTTGAGGCTCACGGGGACCAGGATGCCCAGCGCCGCGGTGGTGCCCAGAGCGAGGCCGGTGACGGCCACGATCGCTGCCTCGATCCCGACCATCTGCATCACCTGACGGCGGGTCGAACCCACGAGGCGCTGGAGCCCGAACTCCCGCTGCCGCGCCGACGTGCTCGACACCAGGGTGTTGATCATGGTGATCGCCGAGTACCCGACCAGCATGAGCACCATGATGTAGATCGCGTAGGACGCCGTCTTCTTCTGGTCCTCGTACTCGTCGAACAAGATCTCGCGGTCGGCGACGGTCAGCCCGTCCGTGGCCGCGGTCAGCCGGGTCAGGTCAGCCACCAGCTGCTCCGGATCGGTGCCGTCCTGCGCACTGACCAGGATGCGTGTCGGGTACCCGGCGGTGGTGTGCGCGGCCAGCGTGTCGGCCGGGAGCAACAGCGTGTCGTAGTCCTCCGCGGCGGAGAACAGCGCGGCCACCTGGACGTCGAGGAAGGTGTTGTCCCCCATCCGGAGCGTGATCGGGTCGCCGACGCCGACGCCGAGGGTGTCGGCGTGCCCGTCCTCGATCGCGACCGTCGCGCCGTGCAGGTCGGCGAGCGCACCGGCAGTGACGTCGACCGGCGTGCTCGCGGCGGCGCTCTCCGCGGTGACGCCCTGGAGGGTCCAGCCCTCGCCCATCGGTGACACGTCGTGCGGGCTCTCGACGAAACCGACGCTGCTGACGTACTCGGACGCCCCGGCGACGCCGGGCAGCTGGTTGATCTCTTCGACCAGCCGGGGGTCGATCCGGTCCTCGGCCGTCACCACCGCGTCGGCGACGATGCTGCTGGCGAACGCCTCCTGGTCGGCGGCGTCGTTCGTCGTCTGCAGGTACAGCATCCCGGTCGAGATCCCGGTCAGCAGGATGACGGGGCCCATGACGGCGGCCAGCCGACTGGTCCGGCCGCGTGCGTTGAGCACGGCGAGGTCGCCCGTGAGCCCGCCGAGAGCGCGCACGGGCCACTGGACGACGAAGATCATGACCTTCGCCAGGACGGGCGCCAGCAACGCGAGCCCGATGGTGAACACGATCACCGCCGGGGCGGCCGTCGCCGGGGCGAGCGGCCCGCTCAGCACCGCGACGGTGACGATCGTCAGCGCGATCCCGACCGCCACGAAGAGCAACCCGGCCAGGACTCGCCATCCGCCGATCACCTTGTCGTCGAGCGAGGCCTCGGCGAGCGCCTGGCTCGGCTTGGTCCGTGCCGCCCGCCGTCCCGCGCCCAGCGCACCGCCGACGGCCGCGAGGATCGCCGCGGCCATCGCCGCCACCGACGGTATCCAGCCCTGGTGGAAGGCCACACCTGCCGTGGCGATGCCCTGTCCGGCCAGGAAGTCGAACACGAGCTTGCCCAGGAACTGGCCCGGGAAGTAGGCCGCAGCGGTGGCGACCAGCGAGAGCACCAGCGTCTCGCGCAGGACGAGCCGGCGCACCTGGCGAGGCGTCGCCCCGATGGCACGCAGCAGCGCCAGCTCCTTCTGCCGCTGAGCGATCGACAGCCCGAGCATCGACGCCACCCCGAAGATGGACACCAGGAGCGCGAAGGCGCTGAAGACACCGGCGAGAGAGACCACGTTCACGCTGGTGGCCGTGGCGTCACGGAGCTCGGCCCGGCCTCGTTCGTCGCCGACGAGGGTCAATGTCTCGCCGTCCAGCTCGGCGTCGATCCGCTCACGCAGCTCTTCGACGTCGGCATTCGGCACGGCGACCACGCCGATGGCGTCGATGGTCCCCGCCGGCGGGCTGCCCTCGAAGACGTAGGTCCTGGTCTCTCGCACGCCGGGCAGCGTAGAGATGACGCTCTCGAGCCCGGCGTCGATGCGGACGCGCTCGGGCAGGATCGCCGGCTCGTCCTCGTCGCCGCCCGGCGCGTGGTGCGTCTGGTCGCCGGCGACGACCACGTCGGCAGCACCCAGCTGCTGCGGAGGAACCGCCGCACGGATACCCGTCTCGATCAGTCCGCCGCAGGCCATCAGGACGATCGCGGCGAAGAACATGGCAAGGAACGCGGCCACGAACGTGCCGGTGCGGAACCGCAGGGTGCGGAGGGCGAGCTGGAACATCAGCGCTGCCCTCCCGCGGTCGTCGACGGCGCCTGGGGTGCTTCGTCCGCATACGCGCCCAGGTGGGTCATCCGCTCGGCCACGGCGTCCGCCGTCGGGGAGCGGAGCTCACCCACCACGCGACCGTCGGCGAGGAACAGCACACGATCGGCGTAGGACGCCGCGACCGGGTCGTGCGTCACCATCACGATCGTCTGGCCGGTCTCCTGCACCGAACGTCGCAGCAGACCGAGCACGTCCCGCGCGGTCCTCGTGTCCAGCGCACCGGTGGGCTCGTCGGCGAAGATGACCGCCGGCTCGGTGATCAGCGCCCGTGCGATGGCGACCCGCTGCTGCTGCCCACCGGACAGCTCCGCCGGGCGGTGCTTGCGCCGTTCGCGCAGACCCACCTGCTCGAGCACGTTCGCTACCCGCCCCTTGGCCGGGCTCCGGCCCGCGAGCCGGAGCGGCAGCGTCACGTTCTGCTCGACCGTGAGGACCGGGAGCAGGTTGAACGCCTGGAAGATGAAGCCCACCCGGTCGCGCCGCAGCTCCGTCAGCTCGGTCTCGCTCATCGTGCTGAGCTCGCTGTCCTCCAGGACGACCGAGCCCGACGTCGGCTGGTCGAGCCCGGCGGCGCACTGCAGCAGCGTGCTCTTGCCCGAGCCGGACGGGCCCATGATCGCGGTGAACGTGCCCCGCCCGAACTGTGTCGTCACGTCGTCGAGCGCGACGACCTCGTTCCCACGCCTGCCGTAGACCTTGCGGACAGCCGTCAGCTGGACCGCGTCGGTGGCTGTCCCTGTGCCTGTGAGCATTTCCTCGCACCGTTCCCCCGTGCCCCGCCGGGTTGCGCGGGCACGAGACGACGCTATGAAGATGCGTGGGTCGCCACCATGGTGCCAACCGGTCAGCCACGGTAAGGAAAACTGCACTCTTGCCCGACGAGCCGCGACGCCGGGCCGGCGTTCTCGATCCACGCCGTGGTCACGTCAGCACGCAAAGAGGCCCGGAACGGCAACGATCTGCGGTTCCGGGCCTCCGTTCTGCAGCTACGCCATGATCAGCGGCCGAGGGCGACGGGCTCCCGACGCGAGGTCAGAAGTCCCAGTACTCGCCCGGAGGGGTTCGGGGGGCGGAATCCTGCGGATTCTGGGGTGGGCGCATTGCTGCGTGCCCTCTGCGTGCCACTCGTGGTCGAGCAGCGGATCAGCACCGAACGGCGTGCCCGACCGACGGTTCCACGCTACCGCTCATACCAAGGATCGCCCAGCCACCCGAGAACGCGGTCACAGCCGTGCGCTCTTCCAGCATGGGATTGACATGCTCAAGGACCGCAGGCCCGACTTTTGCGTCAGAGTGGCTCACCACCCTTGGTCGCGCCTACGGTCCTGACTCTCGGCGAGTCGCGCCTACGATTTCGATTGCGACGGCGAGGTCTCGCTCTGCACAGGTCGACTTGCAATCAACTGCGGCAAGACTTCGTCCAGCAGATACTTGACAAATTCGGGCCCCTTGGCGATCTTGTCGAGAGAACCCCCCGATTTTCCTTGAACTTTGGTGAATGCAGTCCTCAGCGTCGCCAAAGAATCAGACAGCAAACCCTTATCGAGTTCTGCATTCTCACCGGCAACCTTTGCAAGTTGCGATGGATTATAGACGCGCGCACCGAACAGAACTGCAGTCGCAAGCATCGCCAAGTGGAACCGCAGATTGGTGCGCTCCGAGGCACTCGCCACCGCCACATCGGTCAGAAGGAACGCATCGACGGACTTTTGTGTTTTTGCCAGCCAAAGGTACACAGGCAGAGGAAGACTCTCACTGAAAACGGTTCCGTATACGGAATCTCGCTTTAGCAGGCTTGAAGGTCGCGCCCGAGAATCATCAGGCCTACTTAGGCCCATAGCCATGACAGCTTGCGCGAGTAGGGGAATTCCAACGATCCGCGAAGCCGCCTTTCCTTGATTGCGATAGAAGTTCTTCCGGCGATCGTAGTACCAGTCATGCGAGACAAAGTACGCCTCAATCTTGCGCTGAATCTCGTCCGTCGCCCGCAGGGAAGCCGCCGGAACTGACGTCTGGCGGTTAGTGGCGCGAATCACCTGATCGCGCGTCCGAGTATCGTCGCCCGTAGCCAGAATTCGAACCAGTACCTTGCGATCGAGGGCGGAGTGATCGCTCGCCGCCGACTCAAGGGCGTTAAATATCGTCTGCGATGTCTGCAGGCCATTCACAACCTGAACATTGTCAAGCGCGAAAGTCTTGGCAGTTATCGAGACCTCCGAACAAACGATCGTCACTCCATTGTTGAGCCACCAGAACTCAGGTAGGCTCGCATCGAGCACCGACTCGCGAATTTCGCGATTGACCTCAACGTCGCCCTGATAATCCCGCACGTTCCAGTCGAAGATGTGTCGCCGCAAGGCGCCATCGTCATCTCGAAGGAAGTCCATGTAGTCCCGAAGGGAGACGAGAGCTACGTGACTGTTCCCACTAGTTGAATACTCCTCGACGCTCAAGTTGACGGTGTAGGTCGGCAGAGTGCTTATCCGCTCCCAAAGCTCCTTTGCACCTAGGAACGTAACAGCACCTTCAGCCTTCACCAAGGTTTGGTCAAACTGCACTTCGAGATCCCGCGCTTTGCGCTTAACCTTCGCGTGCATCCCGGCCGTAGCACCCCGGGTCGCATAATGGAACTCAATGCGCAACTTGAGATGCCGCGCGCCGAATTTGCGGAGCGCAGAGCGGAAGAACCCGATCCTCTCTATTACCGCAGTCGAGTAGATTGCGGAAAGGTCCTCCTCGGATTGCGCCAAGTCCAATAGACGGCGCGTCGAGTCCGCTACCAGATCGATCGCAGTTTCGGTAAATGCCTCAGTCCGCTTTGCTTGCACGAGAACTAGCGTTAGCGTCGTGCCGACAGAGAGCTTGTTTGCCGGAAGTTCCTGCAGCGCCTCGCTATCTTCAGTAAGCAGCGTGTCGCCAAGGAACGTATAGACACCATCGATGGCACCATCATCGCCACCTCCGACAACGCCTTCGGCAATCTCATCTGACGAGACGTCCCGGTCGCGAAGCGCCTGCGTACAGGCAATGATCTCGAACGCCTTGTCGTCGGCAATCGGCTCGCTCTGCTCGCTTTGCCAGTCAGCTATCGCCTGGTCAAGTAGCACCAGTTCATTTCCGGGCACAGGATCCCCCTAAGCATCGTTCCGCATCAAAACTAGTGTCCCGAGTCGAACGCATTATCCGGGAGTGCCCGGATGTATTCGATCCGCCCCTTGATCGCGGCGCCGAAGTTCGCGAACGAAAGTTCGAATTCGGGCTCGTCGTAGATGCCCTGCCCTTGTTCCGTCGCGGCGACGACCGCAGCGTCGTACTGCTGCTCGTGAAGGAGCCGGCGCAGCAAGATCCGGTACCTGTCGAGGTAACTGGTGTCGTTGAAGATCGGGTCGGTCGGGAAGAGTGCCGGTGCGGTCCTCTGGATCGCTGTAGACACAGGAGTCTTCTCAAGGACCATGACGAACGCGAGCCAGGGCTTAACTGTGCCCAGGTAGCCCTCTTGGTACGCCCTCCAAATGTCGACGGCGTTGCCGATCGCTTCCTCGGTCCGATTGTTGAAGTTGTTGCCGAAGGAGCCGCTCTGGCTCTTGAACTCGATCGCCGCGACGAGCACGCCCCGATACAGAACAATCAGGTCCCAGTCCTTGGTCCTCCGGTAGTAGCCCGGGAGCGTCAGCTTGCCCGAGGTTCGGATGTCGAAGTCGATGCCCTCGGCGTTGCGGAACAGTTCGGCGACGGCGTCCCGCATCGGGTCGAGGTGCTTGCCTCCTGTGACGGCCCCGCGGGTGCCGGCGTCGGCCCGACCGGCTTCGATCTGGCGCTGCGCCTGAAGGTCGCGGCCGGTCCAGTAAGCCCGGACGGCAGCGTCCCAGGTGAGATCAATCGGCAAGTGCCTGGTCCCTCTCATGCTCAGTCGGTGGTGATGCTGAATCGCTCGGACTGCACCCTGTCACGAACGTGACGGCCTGTCACTCGGTACACCGCCCTGACCTGGGGTGAAACGTCAGAGGTGCCCCTCGGGCAACCCATACGCTGCCTCGGCCGCGCGGGTCGCAGCATCGCGGTCCCAGGCTCGGTGCGCCTCCCGCAAACGATCGAGGATCTCTGGCGCAAGCGACTCGGGGGCCGGCACTCGGATCTTCCGGAGGTACTGCGCCTGGAACCGCAGCGTTCCGCCACGCATCCGCACGCCGTACGCCTCGATGAACGCCTGAGCAATCCGCGACAACAGCAGCCCGCCGAGCACCTCGAGGTCCCAGCCAGTCGAGGTGATGTAGTACAGGTTGTGGTGCGGGTAGTAGCCGCCCGGCTCGAATACGGGGGTGATCTGCGCCTTCATGTCCTGCAGCAGCAGCTTTGGCCGTTCGCGCAGGCCGGGGTACACCTTGTCGATCGTCCGATGCCAGGTCGTCGGGTTCCGCTGCGCGACATACCTCTTCACCACCGCAGGGTGCGACGCCAGTGCCTGCTCCATCCGCGGATACCGCGCAAGGTCAACGAGGACGCCCTGCTCGTCCCACGGGTTAATCAGCACCTTCTTCGGCGTCACGAGCTGCCCGGAGCGGATGTCGTCGGCCATGACGAGCGGCAGCAGTCGGTCAGGCTCAACATCCGCATCGGGTGCCACGACGTACGCCTTGTCCGCACCTGTCGCGACACCGATCGAGATCTTCGTGTCATCGCCGGTCTGCTCCAGCGTCGGGAACCGCTCAGCCAGGTCCTCCAGAAGACGGATCCGCTGCGGCCCACCGGCTGGCCACAAGTCCGGTCCCTCGAACCAGTCATGCATCCGAGCGCCCGTCCAACCGGCCCCCGCGCCTTCCGCGTCGTCGGACTGAGCGAACTTCACCGCCTCTGCGGCACTAGCCGCACCGAACTCCGCAGTCGTCTCCAAAACTGTCGCGTCGCCCTGCGGCCGGTTAGCAAGCACCGTGATGGCAGGGTAAGCAGAAACCTCGGCCTCGAAGGCGTCGACATCGTGCATCTGCCACAGCGTCTCAACCGCATACCGCTCGCCAACGAGTGTCCGCAGCGCAGCACCGTACTGGTTCCGCATCCACCGATCCGCGCAGATGAACCCCAGCTTCCCGCCCGGCCGCAATAGCGAGAGAGACCGCTCGAAGAACCCGACGAAAATGTCCGCGCGACCCTTCATCGTCTTCCACCGAGCCCGGTAGGCGGCCTCAACGCCGTCGTCCAGGTCCTCGGTGCGGATGTAGGGCGGGTTGCCGACGACGAAGTCGGCTACGAGGTCGCCGTCGTCCAGGAGGAAGTCCGCAGGCTGTATCCACGACGCTGCCAAGCGCTCCGCCGTCGCCGCGCCAGCGCCCGCGGAATCGAGGATCGCCACAGCCCGGTCCCGACACGTCGCCACGTGGACAGGCTGCAGATCGAACCCGCGAATCGCGCCCATCAGAGACTCCCAGGGCACACCATGCAGCTTGGCGCTGGCCACTAGTCGCTCGACGATCGGTTCAAGGAATGCCCCCGACCCGACAGACGGCTCGACCAGCACAGCCCGCGAGAGATCGATGTCGTCGATGTAACCGACCAAGTCCAGGATCGTCTCCACGACCCACCGCCTGGTGAACACCTCGCCGTACTCGACCTCGCCCGCTGTTGCCAATGCCATGTTCCGCATCTTCGCACAGGTGTCCGGCACGTCGCTGGAGCAGGTCGTGGTGCTCGCGATCATCCAACGATTGCGTCGCGCCCGGCGGTCTGGAATTGCATCTGGTCAACGGCGGCGGCCTGTCGGAGATATTCGGCGCATCGGCGGCGGGCGTCAGGATCGGTGATGTTGTCGAAGTAGTCGGCCGCAGGCACGACGTGGAGCGCTCCGCCGAGCGCAAGGATCGCGTCGGCGAAGAGCTGGTCTGCGCCTCGTGCCAGGCACGTCATCCCAGTCAGATCGGCGCCCTCGTACTGGCTCAGTTCCGCGTCCAGCGCTTGACGCACGAGCACCAGGGTCGGTTCGGTGAGGCCGGAGTGCCCGGTGATACCGACGACGGTCATGACTTCGGCGCTCGGACGGTCGTGGGTCCTTTGGCACACCTCGCCACGGCAGCGCACCGACGTCGGAGTCCAGCTGCCAGCCCTGATCCACCAAGCCCATCATGCGATCCGCTCACACGACGGCGTGGAACGTCGCCGGGCCAAGGCTGCGACCGGGGACCTGTACCGCCTGGTACAGAGACTCTTGGCCCATATCTGCGAACCCGAGCTGCACGCCCTGACAGTCGAGCGAGCAGGATCGCAATGGCATGCGGAGCCGGCGTCGCCCGCCACAGCTCCTCCACCTGCTGCGGCTCTAGCACGTCCTCGCCGGGAGGATAACCTAGCCCGTGCCGCACGGGCTTCTGCTGTGGGATCGACACGTTCGGCACCGCCGCGATGATCCCGTCGCGCACGGCTTGCCGCAGGATCATCATGAGCACCATCAGCACCGGCCGGTTCACCCCGTTGTTCGGCGAGCGGAGGTTCGCGACAGCCGGGATCGCGTCCAGCCGCACCTTCAGCTTCTGGATCCGGGCGTCGTCGATGTGCCGGACCGGTGTGTCCCCGAACTCCGGCTCGAGGTAACCGTCGACCTTGCTCCAGTAGGAACGGATCGTGCCGGCCGCCCGCATCTTCCCGCTGCGGTTCGGCTGCTGACGCACCATCGCGAGCCACCGCTCCGCGTGCTCGCGGAAGCCGATCGCCCGCGCCTCCGCGGCGGCCTTCTCCGCCCGACACCGTTCGGCAGGCACGGCCGGCGGCTCCCACTCCCCACGAGCGATCTTCGTGTGGACCCGACGAGCCAGGCCCGTCGGTCTTCGTCTGGAACGTCAGCGGCTTGTCGTCCTCGGTCCGCGCCGAGTACGCCTCGCCGTCGGGCGCCGTGTAGCGCGCCGGCCATCTGCCTGACGGGAGTTTGCGTAGCTCCCCCACGTCTCCCGGCTCCGCTGCTTCGTCGTCGTCGCACTCATCGTGCCCCCCGGTGGCCTCGAACGGACTCCTGAGCCCAGTCGTGCCACTCCGTACCACTAGCACAGTCGAGAGGGCCGGACCCGCGAGATACCGCGGTTCCCAGCACCTCACAACCCTATGCTGTGGCACGCAATGGCACGGCACCGGCGACCCGGCGAGCCGGAACTCGGCCCGCCGAGCCACCACGTGCTCCCCTGTCAGGTGTGCGCGTGCCACCCACGTGCCACTTCGAACGGCCATTCCTGTCCATCTCCGACCTCCTGTGTCCTCGGATGTCGGCATGCAGAGGGCCCGGAACCGCAGAATTCCGCGGTTCCGGGCCCCTCACCAGCCACTACGGGCTACACGCCTCCGACGAGACTAGAAGTCCCAGTCGTCGTCCTCGGTCTCCACGGCCTTGCCGATCACGTACGACGAGCCGGACCCCGAGAAGAAGTCGTGGTTCTCGTCCGCGTTCGGTGACAGCGCCGCGAGGATCGCCGGGTTGACGTCCGTGTCCTCCTTGGGGAACAACGCCTCGTAGCCCAGGTTCATCAGGGCCTTGTTGCCGTTGTACCGCAGGAACTTCTTGACGTCCTCGGTCAGCCCCAGCTCGCCGTAGAGCGAGTCGGTGTACTCGACCTCGTTCTCGTACAGCTCGAAGAGCAGGTCGAACGTGTACGCCTTGAGGTCGTCCTGCTCGGGCTGCGTCAGCTGGGCGAGGCCCTTCTGGTACTTGTAGCCGATGTAGTACCCGTGCACCGCCTCGTCACGGATGATGAGGCGGATCAGGTCGGCCGTGTTCGTGAGCTTCGCTCGCGAGGACCAGTACATCGGTGCGTAGAAGCCGGAGTAGAAGAGGAACGACTCGAGCATCGTCGAGGCGACCTTGCGCTTCAGCGGGTCGTCGCCCCGGTAGTAGTCGAGGACGATCTCTGCCTTCTTCTGCAGGTTCGCGTTGTTCTCGGACCACTCGAACGCGTCGTCGATCTCCGGCGTCGACAGGAGCGTGGAGAAGATCGAGGAGTAGCTCTTGGCGTGCACGCTCTCCATGAAGGCGATGTTCGTGTACACCGCCTCCTCGTGCGGGGTGAGCGCGTCCGGGATCAGCGACACCGCGCCGACCGTGCCCTGAATGGTGTCCAGGAGGGTCAGTCCGGTGAACACCCGCGAGGTCATGGTCTTCTCGTGCTCCGAGAGGGTGTTCCACGACTGGATGTCGTTGGAGACCGGGACCTTCTCGGGCAGCCAGAAGTTGCCGACCAGACGGTCCCAGACCTCGGCGTCCTTCTCGTCCTCGAGGCGGTTCCAGTTGATCGCTGTCACACGATCGATGAGCTTGAGCTTGCCGGTGGGCGACATGGGAGTTCCTTCAGGAGCGGCGGTACGGGCGAGACTGGCGGCAGGGACCGGTCAGAGCATGCAGGAGACGCAGCCCTCGATCTCGGTACCCTCCAGCGCCAGCTGACGCAGGCGGATGTAGTACAGGGTCTTGATGCCCTTGCGCCACGCGTAGATCTGCGCCTTGTTGACGTCGCGCGTGGTGGCGGTGTCCGGGAAGAACAGCGTGAGGCTCAGGCCCTGGTCCACGTGCTGCGTCGCCGCGGCGTACGTGTCGATGATCTTCTCGTAGCCGATCTCGTACGCGTCCTGGTAGAAGTCCAGGTTGTCGTTGGTCATGTACGGCGCCGGGTAGTAGACGCGACCGAGCTTGCCTTCCTTGCGGATCTCGATCTTGGCAGGCACCGGGTGGATCGACGACGTCGAGTTGTTGATGTAGCTGATCGAACCCGTCGGCGGCACGGCCTGGAGGTTCTGGTTGTAGATGCCGTGCTCCATGACCGAGGCCCGCAGCGCGCGCCAGTCGTCCTGCGTCGGGATCGACACACCGGCGTCGGCGAACAGCCGCGCGACGCGCTCCGTCGCCGGCTTCCACTCCTGCTCGACGTACTTGTCGAAGTACTCGCCGGTGGCGTACTTCGAGTCCTCGAACCCGCCGAACTTCGTGTTGCGCTCGATCGACAGGCGGTTGGACGCCCTGATCGCGTGGTACGCGACGGTGTAGAAGTAGATGTTGGTGAAGTCGATGCCCTCGTCGGAGCCGTAGTAGATGCGCTCACGGGCGAGGTAGCCGTGCAGGTTCATCTGGCCCAGGCCGATCGCGTGACCGCTCTCGTTGGCACGCTTGATCGACGGGACCGACTCGATCGACGTCTGGTCGCTCACCGCGGTCAGCGCGCGGATGGCGGTGTCGATCGTGCGACCGAAGTCCGGCGAGTCCATCGCCTTGGCGATGTTCAGCGAACCCAGGTTGCAGGAGATGTCCCGCCCGACCTCGCTGTACGAGAGGTCCTCGTTGAACGTCGACGGGGTCGACACCTGCAGGATCTCCGAGCACAGGTTGGAGTGCGTGATGCGACCCTTGATCGGGTTGGCCGCGTTCACCGTGTCCTCGAACATGATGTACGGGTACCCGGACTCGAACTGCAGCTCCGCGAGCGTCTGGAAGAAGTCACGCGCGCTGATCGTGGTCTTGCGGATGCGCTCGTCGGCCACGAGCTCGTCGTACTTCTCCGAGATGGAGATGTCGGCGAACGGCACGCCGTAGATCCGCTCGACGTCGTACGGGCTGAACAGGTGCATGTCAGCGTTCTTCTTGGCCAGCTCGAACGTGACGTCCGGGATGACCACACCGAGCGAGAGCGTCTTGATGCGGATCTTCTCGTCCGCGTTCTCCCGCTTGGTGTCGAGGAACCGCATGATGTCGGGGTGGTGCGCGTGCAGGTACACGGCACCGGCGCCCTGACGCGCGCCAAGCTGGTTCGCGTAGGAGAAGGAGTCCTCCAGCAGCTTCATCACGGGGATGACACCGGACGACTGGTTCTCGATGTGCTTGATCGGCGCGCCGTGCTCGCGGATGTTGCTCAGGAGCAGCGCCACGCCGCCGCCGCGCTTGGAGAGCTGCAGTGCGGAGTTGATGCTGCGCGCGATGGACTCCATGTTGTCCTCGATGCGCAGCAGGAAGCAGGACACGGGCTCGCCGCGCTGTGCCTTGCCGACATTGAGGAAGGTCGGTGTCGCCGGCTGGAACCGCCCTGCGACGACCTCCTCGACGATGTCGCGCGCCGTCTGCTCGCTGCCGTCGGCCAGGCCGAGCGCGACCATGGCGACGCGGTCCTCGAAACGCTCCAGGTACTTCTTGCCGTCGAACGTCTTGAGCGTGTACGAGGTGTAGTACTTGAAGGCACCCAGGAACGTCTCGAACCGGAACTTCTTCGAGTACGCGAGCTGGAAGAGCTCCTTGACAAACGCGCGGGAGTACTTGGCCAGCACGGTCGGGTCGTAGTACTTGGCCTCAACGAGGTGGTCGAGCTTCTCGTCGAGCGTGTCGAACTCGACCGTGTTCGGGTTCACGTGCTGCAGGAAGTACTGGCGGGCCGCCTCGCGGTCCTTCTCGAACTGGATCTTCCCGTCCGGCCCGTACAGGTTCAGCATCGCGTTGAGCGAGTGGTAGTCCATCTGGATGCTCTCCAGGGGGATCTCGCTCAGGCCTTCACCGTTCAGGCGGAGAGGCTCAGTGGTTGTTGCTGCCAAAATCGTCCCAATCCGTTGCGGACGCGCGCGACGTCCTGCGCAGTTCCCAGTAGCTCGAAGGCGTACAGATACGGGACATCACACTTTGCGGAGATGATGTCGCCGGTGATGCAGTACGCAGCCCCGAAGTTGGTGTTCCCCGCAGCGATGACGCCGCGAATGAGCGACCGGTTGTGTTCGTCGTTGAGGAACTTCCTCACCTGCCGCGGGACGGCCCCACCCTCGTTGCCACCACCGTAGGTGGGGGCCAGGAGGACATAGGGCTCGTCCACGCGCAGGAATCCGTCGGCCGGGCGCAGCGGGATCCGGTGCACCGACATCCCCAGCTCCTCGAGACCAAGCTTCTCGACGAACCGGTGCGTGTTCTCTGACACGCTGGAGAAGTAGACGAGTGAACCCACGTCACGCCTCCTTGCCGACGTTGCGGTGTTGCAGGTCAGGCCGAGGCGGCCTGAAGCGCGGCGACCGCGCTGATCTGGTCGGGGCGAAAGCCCGACCAGTGGGTGTCGCCGGCCACGACGACCGGCGCCTGGAGGTACCCGAGACCGCGAACCATCTCGAGCGCCTCAGCGTCCTGGGTGATGTCGACGACCGTGTACTCGACACCCTTGCGATCCAGTGCCCGGTACGTCGCGTCGCACTGGACGCACGCCGGCTTGCTGTAGACCGTGACGCTCATGTCCGCCTCCTCTGACCTCGAAGGACACCCGTGAAGTTACGTTGGTGTGCTTTATTCGCGGGTCTGCGTCTCCCGCTGCCTCAAACACTACACCTGGTGGTCGCTGCTCGCCCAGCAACGACATGTTGTGGTTGGGGGCGACTGGCGCACTACACCGGAACCAACCGTGACGCTCATGGACCATGCTGCCACGAGCCTCTGACACTGCCAGGTAGGCCGCGCGCGCCGCATGCTGCCGCGGCCCGCGGGCCGCCCGCGCCGACCCCGGGAACCGGCACCTCACGCGCCTGCGGAGGCTCCCGGACAACGAAAAAAGTGATCTCAGGTAGCGGCGTGTCGCGACCGTTCGGCGTGTCCCGCGAGCCCGGATCAGGAGCGTGAGTCGGGTCACAACGGACCGCTCAGAGTGCGTGCCAGCCGACGCCGTCGTGCCCGCCCGGGATCTCCACCTCGGGGGCGTACGGGCTCCGGGTGAAGCAGAAGGTGCCGACGTCGAGCGCTACCACCCGGCCCTCCCGCTCCACGGGCCGGAACGTCTCGCCCTGCCAGTAGCCGGCGGTCACACCGACCCACGTCCCCGGCGTCCCCGGCACGAACTCGGTGGCCCGCCCGCCTGCGGCGCCGGCCAGCACGAGCCGGTCCCCCTCGGCGCGGAGCGTGAACGGCACCGGCCCCCAGTACCAGGTCCCGGTCAGCTCGGGGAGGCCCGCACCGACGCCTCCCCCGGCGCCCGGCTGCCCACCCGGCTGCCGTCCCTCCGCAAGGCCCTCCGAGGCGCCCTCAGTGACCTCCTCGGAGCCGTCCACGACCGGACCGCGCCCGACGCCAGCATGCCCGACGTCGGGGCGCACGCCCCGCAGGGCCGCGAGCAGCCCCGTCCCGTCCCCGAACCCACCGGTGCTCGATCCGATGACCGCGACGGCGTCGCCCGACCCGGCGTCGACCCGCAGGTCTGCCGTGAAGCCCGGCACGGAGCCGGAGTGGCCCACCGTGCGCACCGGTACGGGACCCTCCCCCGGCAGGTCGATCAGGTCCTTACGGACCCGGACGCCCAGGCCGTAGGTGCCGGTCCAGGCGACCCCGGGCTCGTCCACGACCACGCGAGGCGCGGTCATGAGCCTGCGCGCGGGGACCGGCAGCACGGCGTCGCCGACCGCGCCCAGCGTGTCGTGACAGGCCAGCCACATCCCGAACCGCACCAGGTCCGACGGCGTGGACCACAGCTCGCCGGCCGGGCCCATGGCCAGGTAGTCGGCGACGGGCTCGTCGTGGACGAGGTCGGCATGCGGGTGCACCGCGTAGCCGCGCACGTGCGGCCCCACCGGCACCCGCCCGGTGGCGGTCATACCGAGCGGAACCCACAGCTCGTCCCGCAGCACCTCGTCCCAGGACCGCCCGCGCGCCACCTCGACCAGCCGGCCCAGCACGGCGAAGCCCACGTTCGAGTAGTGGTACCGGGTGCCCGGCGCGACGAGCCGCGGCAGGTCCGAGGCGACGATCTGTTCCCAGGTCGATCCGCCGGCCCGCTCCCACCAGGCGCCCGCCGGCTCCGCGGGCAGGCCGCTGGTGTGGCTCAGGAGCTCGGCGAGCGTGGCGTCCACCGCGGGGGCGTCGGGCAGGTGGGCACCGATGGGGTCGTGCAGCGCCACCTTGCCCTCCTCGACGAGGCGCATGACCGCCACGGCGACCATCGGCTTGGTGATGGACCCGATGCGGAACGCGTGCTCCGGCGTCGGGCCGCCGTCGGTGCCCGCACCGGCCGGTGCGCCGACGGCACCGGCCCAGACCACGTCCCCACCACGGCCCGCGGCCGCGGACAGCGCGGGAGCCCGAGAGGCCTCACGCAGACCGGCGACCACGTCACCCAGCACCGCACCCAGCTCGTCGTCTGCTCCGCTCACGCCCTGAAGATACCGAAGCAGGCCCGAGAAGTCGGCAGGACGTCAGGAGGTCGGCAACCCGGGTTGCCGACCTCCTGACGTCCTGCCGACCATCCGGACGGCCCCCACCCGGAGACCCAGCCGGGCGTCCCGCTACGCCGGGGAGACGTCGTCCACCGACGGCAGGGTGCCCGTCGTGGCCAGACGCCGGTACCAGTGCGCCGAGTCCTTCCAGGTGCGCTCGAGGGTGTCGTAGTCGACCCGGATGATCCCGAACCGGCGGTCGTACCCGTACGCCCACTCGAAGTTGTCGAGCAGCGACCACGCGAAGTACCCGCGCACGTCCACGCCCTCGTCGCGGGCCCGGCCCAGTGCCTCGACGTGGTCGTGCAGGTAGGAGACACGCTCCACGTCGTGCACGCGGGCGACGCCGTCCTCGGTCACCACGGTGTCCTCGAAGGCTGCGCCGTTCTCGGTGACCATCAGCGGCTGGTCCGGGTAGGAGTCACGCAGCGAGACCAGCAGGTCCGTCAGACCCGCCGGCTCGATGTTCCAGCCCATCGCCGTGTACGGACCGGGTTGCGGCAGGAACTCGACGTCGTCCGCCGCGATCCAGGGGGTGCCGGCCGAGTCCTTGTGCCCGTCGGCCTGCTGCCGCTCGCCCTCGCCGGTGTAGTGCTTGACCCGCGCCGTCGAGTAGTAGTTCACGCCCAGCACGTCCAGCGGCTGCTTCGTGATCTCCAGGTCGCCGTCCTGCACGAACGACCAGTCGGTGACCGACGCCGTGTTCTCCAGGAGGTCGGCGGGGTACACGCCCTCCAGCACCGGTGCCAGGAACGCCCGGTTGGCCAGCGCGTCGACCTTGCGGACGGCGCCCTGGTCGGCCGAGGACGACGGGTCGTCCGGCCGGAAGACGTGCAGGTTCAGCGTGATCGAGGTCTTCGCGGCGTCACCGAGCACCTCGCGGATCTGCTGGACCGCGAGGCCGTGCGCCAGGTTCAGGTGGTGCACCGCCTGCAGCGCGGCCAAGGGCTCCGACCGGCCCGGTGCGTGGACGCCCGAGCCGTAGCCCAGGTACGCCGTGCACCACGGCTCGTTGAGCGTGGTCCAGACGTCGATGCGGTCGCCCAGCTCCTCGGCCATCCGCCGCGCGTACCGCGCGAAGGCGTAGGCCGTCTCGCGGTTGGTCCAGCCGCCGTCGTCCTCGAGCTCCTGCGGGAGGTCCCAGTGGTAGAGCGTCACCACGGGCTTGACGCCCGCCGCGATCAGCCCGTCCACGAGGTCGGAGTAGAACCGGATGCCCTCGGCGTTGAACTCCCCCGAACCGCCCGGCTGCACGCGCGACCACGAGATGGAGAACCGGTACGCGCCGAGCCCCAGGTTCTTGATGTGCTCGACGTCCTCCTGCCACCGGTGGAAGTGGTCGTCCGCGACGTCGCCCGTGTCACCGTTCAGCGTCTTGCCGGGCGTGTGCGAGAACGTGTCCCAGATGGACGGGCCGCGCCCGCCCTCGGTCGCACCGCCCTCGATCTGGTACGACGCCGTCGCCGACCCCCACAGGAAGTCCGCGGGGAAACTCCGTGCACTCACAGTG
Source organism: Promicromonospora iranensis (assembly GCF_028994805.1). Classification (GTDB taxonomy): domain Bacteria; phylum Actinomycetota; class Actinomycetes; order Actinomycetales; family Cellulomonadaceae; genus Promicromonospora; species Promicromonospora iranensis. The sequence goes on from NZ_JAJQQP010000011.1 coordinate 131,282, forward strand.
CCACCTCTCCCGGGCCGGTGGCCCGTACTGTCCGTCCTTCGTACTCGACGCCCCACTCGCCGGGGGCGTCATCGCTGGTCACCTGCACGACGCCGGACGCGTACCGCACGCGGAACGTCGCAGGGGCGCCGGTGCCGCCGGGAACCAGCACCTCTTCGTCGAACCCCTCGGGCAGACGAGTGCAGCGTAGCGTCACGCCCTCGGCCCAGGCGTAGTCGGGCCGGTCGTCGCGTGCCCCGACCGGCAGCACGGTGCCGGGCCGGACGAGGACAGGCAGGCTGTCGTACCCGTGCTCCTCAGCGGTCCAGCGCGGTCCGGTGACGGTCGGCGCGAGCCCGGGCGCGGTGACGTCGGGCAGGCGGGTCCACTCGCCCTCGGGGACGTAGTACTCGACCGCCGACTCGTGGAACACCGGGGCGACCAGCAGGGACGGCCCCAGCATGTACTGCGTGTCGACGGACGCCGCCGTCCGGTCCTCGGGGAACTGCAGCACCATCGGGCGCATGACGGGCAGGCCTTCGCCCGCGGCCGTCACGCCGAGCCCGCCGAGATACGGCATGAGCCGGAGCTTCAGCTTCGTGAACTTCCGGGTGACGTCGACCGCCTCGTCGTCGAACGCCCACGGCACTCGGTAGGAGCTCGAACCGTGCAGCCGGGAGTGCGAGGAGAGCAGGCCGAACGCCGCCCACCGCTTGAACACCGCAGGGTCGGGTGTGCCCTCGAACCCGCCGATGTCGTGGCTCCAGTAGCCGAACCCGGACAGCGACAGCGACAGGCCGCCGCGCAAGGACTCCGCCATGGAGACGAACGTGGACTCGCAGTCGCCGCCCCAGTGCACCGGGTAGGCCTGCGTGCCCGCGGTGGCGGACCGCGCGAAGACGACCGCCTCGCCGCGCCCGCGCTCCTCCTCGAGCAGCTCGAAGACCACCTTGTTGTACAGCGACGCGTAGTAGTTGTGCATGCGCTGCGGATCGGACCCGTCGTGCCAGACGACGTCGGTGGGGATGCGCTCGCCGAAGTCGGTCTTGAAGCTGTCCACGCCCTGGCGCAGGAGCACCCTGAGCTTGTCCTGGTACCAGGCGGTGGCCTCGGGGTTGGTGAAGTCGACCAGCGCCATGCCGGCCTGCCACTTGTCCCACTGCCACACGTCGCCCTCGGCCGTGGTGACCAGGTACCCCTTCTCCCGACCCTCGCTGAACAGGTGCGAGCGCTGGGCGATGTACGGGTTGATCCACACGCAGACCTTCAGGTCGCGCTCGTGCAGCCGGGCCAGCATGCCCTCGGGGTCCGGGAACGTGGCCGGGTCCCACACGAAGTCGCACCAGTGGAACTGCCGCATCCAGAAGCAGTCGAAGTGGAACACCGACAGCGGGATGTCCCGCTCGGCCATGCCGTCGATGAAGCTGTTGACGGTCTCCTCGTCGTAGTTCGTGGTGAACGACGTCGAGAGCCACAGCCCGTACGACCAGGCGGGAACGATCGCGGGGCGACCCGTGAGGGCCGTGTACCGCCGCAGGATCTCGGCGGGCGTGGGCCCGTGGATCACGTAGTACTGGAGCGACTGCCCCGGCACCGAGAACTGGGTGCGGCTGACGACCTCCGACCCCACCTCGAACGAGACCCGCTCGGGGTGGGCGACGAACACGCCGTAGCCCCGGTCGGTCAGGTAGAACGGCACGTTCTTGTACGCCTGCTCGCTCGCGGTGCCGCCGTCCTCGTTCCAGACGTCCACGCTCTGGCCGTTCTTCACGAACGCGCCGAACCGCTCGCCCAGCCCGTAGACGTGCTCGCCGACGCCGAGCGCCAGCTGCTCGTGCACGAAGTCGCCCTCGGGCGTGCTCGCGATCCCGACGCTCCGGTCCGCCGACGAGGTGAGCACCTCGCCGTCGGCCACGAAGTCGACGTGCCACGGGCCGTCGGTGCCGACGCGGGCCGTGAGGCCACCGGACGTGAGCTCGGCGGGGCCGGACTCGGGCACCACCACCTTGACCGCTCCCGGCTCCCGGTTGACCGCGAAGTGCGGGCCGGGGTCGCGGCGGCCCTGGTGGTGCTCGATGCGCACGCCGATGATGTCGTCGGCCGGAGCGTCGAACGTGACCGTCACGACCGGGCGGTTCAGGGTGTCACCGCGCTTGGTGATCGGCGCAGTGGGCGCGTACACGGTCAGGGTGTTGTCGCCGGCCTCGACGGAGTCGATGTCCCGGGGACGCAGCATCTCCACGCCGGGGCGCAGCTGCCAGTAGCCGTCAGTGAATCTCATGGCTGGGGCCTCACTCGTTTCTGTTCGGCGTAGGGGTCCGTTGTGGTGCGCCCGGTCACTTGACCGCCCCGGCGGTCACGCCCCGGGTCAGGGTGCGCTGGAAGATGAGGAAGAACACGACGGCGGGCACGAGGGAGACGAGCGAGCCCGCGTTGATCGTCGGCGCGTCCATCATCCGGTCGCCCTGCAGCGATGCCAGGGCGATGGGGATGGTCTGGGTGTCGTTGCTGGTCAGCATCACCAGCGGGATGAAGAACTCGTTCCAGGTCCAGATGAAGAAGAAGATCATCAGGACCGAGAGCGTCGGCCGCACGATCGGGAACACGACCTGCCAGAGGATGCGCCACCGGCTCGCGCCGTCGAGCGCCGCGGCCTCCAGCAGCGCCTTCGGGAACGTGCCCAGCACCGAGGACAGCAGATAGGTGCCGAACGCCGACTGGATGACGGTGAAGATGATGATCACCGACCACGGCGAGTTCGAGAGCCCCACCGCCTGCGCCATGGTGAACAGCGGGTAGATCAGGGCCTCCTGCGGCAGCATGTTCGCCAGCAGGAACAGCGCGATGATCCACAGCCGACCCTTCACCCGGCCGATGCCGATCGCGTAGGCGTTGAGCAGCGACAGCAGCGCGCCGAGCACGGCGACGACCGCGGAGATGAAGAACGAGTTCCACAGCTTCACCGGGAACTCGGTGCGCTCCCAGAACGCCACCACCCCGTCGAGGTACAGCCCGGACGGCCACGACAGCGGCCCGTTCGCCGCGTAGTCCTGCGGCGACTTGAACGCGTTCAGCAGCATGATCCCGAACGGTGCGAGGACCGCGACGCCCACGAGCACCGCGGCGGCCAGCACGAGCCAGCGGCCCGGGCCGCGGCGATAGCGGGAGTCGACGGCGGTGGTGCGCACCTGGGCCGGCGGCGAGGCCGGTCGCGCGTCTGTGGCGAGTGCCATGTCAGATCCCCTCCCTCTCACGTCGTTCGGCCCGGTTCTGCAGGCCGAGGATGACCACTGCCACGACGACGATCACGAGCGTGAGCACCGTGGCGATCGCGGACCCGTAGCCGACCTGGGACTTGTCGAAGAAGCTCAGGTACGAGTAGTAGCTCGGCACGAGCGTCGAGCTCTCCGGCCCGCCGCGGGTGAGCACGTAGATCGGTCCGAACACCTTGAGCGCCGCGACCGTGCAGGTCAGGGTCACGACGAAGATCTCGGGCCGGATCTGGGGCACCGTGATGGCCCGGAACCGGTCCCACCAGCCGGCGCCGTCGAGCTCGGCCGCCTCGTAGAGCTCCGGGTCCACGCGCTGCAGGGCGGCCATGAAGATGACCACCGGGTAGCCCATCTGGACCCAGATCAGCACGAGCATCACCGACGGCAGCGCTGTCGTGGGGTCACCGAGCCAGTTGGGCGGCGACTCGATGCCCACCCCGCGCAGGATCGCGTTGAGCGCGCCCGTCTGGGAGTTCAGGATCCAGTTCCACAGCACGCCCGCCACGGCGACGGGCAGGATCTGCGGCAGGTAGTAGGTGGCGCGCAGCACCGACGAGACCCGCGCACCGAACCGCCGGCCGAGGTAGTCGAACAGCACGGCGGCGAGCACGAGGCCCAGCAGCGTCGGCACCAGCACCATCGCGACGATCATCGCCAGCGAGTTGCCGAACGACGTCCAGAACTTGTCGTCGCCCAGCAGGTCCACGTAGTTGCCCAGGCCGTTCCAGCGCAGCGGCGCCATGCCGCCGCGCCACTTGAACAGGCTGAAGTACACGTTCGTCAGGAGCGGGTACCCGATCACCACGGCGAACGCGATCGCCCCTGGCAGCAGGTAGGGCAGGTACGCCACCCACTCCGCCCGACGACGGCGGCGCGGCGTACCACCCGGGGCTCGCGGGCCGTCAGCGGCCCGCGAGCGCCGTTCGGTGAGGGTGCTGTCAGCCATCGAGCAGGTCGGCCTTGCCCTCGTCGTACGAGCTCTGGAGACCGTCCAGCACCTCGTCCGGGGTCTTGGACCGGTTGACCAGGGACTGCAGCTCGCTGACGATCACGTCGTAGTAGCCGGCCACCGGCCAGTCCGGGTAGTACGCGAGGCCGTCCTCGTCGAGGATCGCCTGGAAGTTCTCCGTGAGCTCGCGCGTGCGCTCGTCCTCGATGACCGAGGCGTCGCCCGCGACGGGCAGGCCGCCCTCGACGGCGAGGATGTTCTGGACCTCGGGCCGGAGCGTGATGTCGATGAACTCCTCGGCGAGGCTCGGGGAGTCGGCGTTCGCGGGGACCACCCAGAGGTTGCCGGACGAGCCGGTGTGCAGGGTGTTGCCCGGGAAGTTGAACTGTCCCCAGTCGGCCTCGACCTCGGTCGCGAGACGGCCGAACCACCAGGATCCGCTGACCATGAGCGGGTAGGTGCCGTCGATGAACGAGACGCCCATGTCCTCGGCCGTCAGGGCCGCGGAGTCGGAGGCGATGTAGCCCTTCTCGATCCACTCGTCGAGCTTCTCCGTGGCCTGGGTCATCGCCTCGTTGTGGAAGTCGACGTCGTTGGCGAAGAGCTGGTAGTCGTCCACGAGGGCGCGGTCGCCGTAGGCGAGCACGAGCTCGTACCAGAGCTGGCCGAGCGGGTACTCGGCGCCGGCCTCGGCCAGCGGCGTGATGCCCTCCTTCTTGAAGGCGGCCAGGACGTCCTCGAACTCGTCGAGCGTGGTCGGCTCCTCGAGCCCGTGCTCGGCGAACATGTCCTTGTTGTAGTAGACGCCGACGAACTCGCCGTAGTTCGGCACCCCGTACCACTCGCCGGAACCCATGAGGCCCTGCTCGTCGTACGTCGCGGTGGTGGCCAGCGAGCCGGTCAGCTTCTCGTCCCAGCCGCGCTCGGTGGCGGCGTCGGTCAGCGGGGTGAGCAGGCCCTGCGCGGCGAGCTGGCCCGCCGTCGCGTTGCCCTTGTTGAACTCCATGACGTCGGGCACGTCGTTGCCCGTGAGCACGATCTTGGCGTTCTTCTGGATCTGCTCGAACGTCTGCTTCTCGACGTCGACCGTGACGTCGGGGTTCTCCTCCTCGAAGATCTCGATGGCCTCGGCCCAGGCCTTGCCCATCGCCGAGTCGTCGTTCTCGTAGTGCCAGATCGTCAGGGTGCTGTCATCGGTGTCGCCACCGCCGCCACCGCTCTGACCGGTGCAGCCGGTCAGGGCCAGGGCGCCGGCCATCGCGGCCGCTACGGCAGTCATGGTCCGCTGGTGCTTCATTGCATGTCTCCTTGATTCGCAGAGCCCGGTCACGGGCTCGGTGCTCGACGTCGGTGGGCTGCATTGCCACCCGCGACCCGACCTCTGCGTCACGATCGTCGAAGCGTTTCAACACGCTAACCCCAGTGCCCCGTAGGTGTCCAGTGCCGTCTTAGGACAATTGGGCTAGGCTTCTATCGAAGCGCTTACCTGGTATACGGCACACTGGTGTGCCCTGAGCCCCACGCGCACGACCTGCCACCGCACCGCGCACACTTCTAGGGCACACTGCGGTAACGATTCGAGAGGAGCACCGTGGCTACGATCGACGACGTCGCCAAGGCGGCGGGGGTCTCGACCTCCACCGTGTCCTACGTGCTGTCGGGCAAGCGGCCCATCTCCGCGCCGACACGAGCACGTGTCGAGCGCGCGATCGAGAAGCTCGGCTACCGGCCGCACGCCGGGGCGCGGGCGCTCGCCTCGTCCCGCACCAACGTCATAGCCCTCATGGCGCCCCTGCGCGTGGGGGTGAGCGTGCCCGTCATCATGCAGTTCGTCGCGGGTGTCGTGACGCGCGCGCGGGACTTCGACCACGACGTGCTGCTGCTGACCCAGGACGACGTGAGCGGCCTCGACCGGGTGACCAGCGGCTCCATGGTCGATGCCCTGGTCATGATGGACATCGAGGCGGACGACCCGCGGGTGCCCCTCGTCGCGGCCGCCAAGCAGCCCACGGTGCTCATCGGGCTGCCGCAGGACCCGGAAGGGCTGAGCTGCGTGGACCTCGACTTCGAGGCCGCCGGCCGGCTCGCGGTCCGGCACCTCGTGAAGGCCGGCCACACCGACGTCGCGCTCATCGGTTCCCCGCCCGAGGTGCTGCGACGGCACACGTCCTACGCCGAGCGGCTCATGCGCGGTCTGCGCGACCAGGCGAAGAGCTCGGGCGTGCGGGTCAAGGTGGAGGCGTGCGACTCCACGCCGTCGGGCGCCTCGGAGGCCGTGGACACGCTGCTGGCCACCGCCCCGGAGACCACGGGGATCATCGTGCACAACGAGGGTGCGCTCCCCCACGTGCTGGCCCGCCTCGCGGAGCGCGGAGCCGTGGTCGGCACCGACATGTCCGTGGTGGCGGTCTGCCCCACGGACGTCGCCCTCTCGCAGCGGATCCCCATGACCAGCATCGACCTGCCCGCCGAGGACATCGGCAAGGTGGCCGTGGACATGGTGATGACGCGCCTCGAGGGCGAGCAGCCGTCCGAGACGAGGCTGCTCGCCCCCGTGCTCACCGAGCGCGAGAGCTCGGCATACGGGCCCGCCGCCGTGCACGGCTGACGGCGGGCGCCCCTGGCGGCTCACCCCTTGATGGCCCCGAAGATCACGCCCTTCGTGAAGTGCCGCTGCACCATCGGGTACACCACGAGGATCGGGATGATCGCGAGCACCATGACCGCCATCTTCACGGGCAGGCCGGTCACCGCGCCGTCGTCGATGTCGACCTGGCCCACGCCGCTGCCCGGGAGCGTCACCCCCTGCAGCACGTAGGACCGCAGCACCAGCTGCAGCGGCCACTTCGCGTTGTCGTTGATGTAGAGCATCGCGTTGAAGAACGCGTTCCAGTAGCCGACGCCGTAGAACAGCGCGACGACCGCCACCACGGCCTTCGACATGGGCAGGACGATCTGGCCCAGGATGCGCCAGTCCCCCGCGCCGTCGATCCGGGCCGCGTCCGTGATGGAACGGTCGACGCCCATGAAGAACGCCCGCAGGATCAGCACGTTGAACGCACTGACCGCCCCCGGGAGGATGAGCGACCAGTAGCTGTCGATGAGCCCGAGGTTGCTCACCAGCAGATAGGTCGGGATCATCCCCGCACCGAAGAACATGGTGATGAGGAAGAGGAACAGCAACGGCCGGTGGGCGAAGGAGCCCGGCCGACTGAGCCCGTACGCCGCCAGCACGGACACCGTGGTGGAGAGCACGGTACCGACGACCGTGATCCCGATGCTCACGATGGTGGCCCGCGTGACGATCCCGCCGGACAGGATCTGGGTGTAGGCGGAGAGCGACAGGCCACCCGGCACGATGACCAGGCCCCCGGACCGGACGACGTCCGCCTGGGTGGAGAGGCTCGTGAGCACCACCGTGTACAGGGGGAACAGCACGGTCAGCACGATGAGCAGGAGCGCCACACCCTTGACGACGAGCCCCAGCGGGTTGGGGTCCTCCTCCCAGACCGGGCGGTTCTTGCCGCGCAGCAGGGCGCGGTACCGGTCGGAGCGGCGGTGCGGCAGCTTCCGCACCGGCTTCTCGGCGACTGTCTCGGATTCGATTCTCATGCGCGTTGATACACCCCCGCCTCGCCCACGAGGTGGGCGAGCTTGTTGGCTCCGAGGACCAGGGCGAGCGAGACCAGGCCCTTGACGAGCCCGGCGGCCGCCGCGAAGGCCCAGTCGCCGTTCACGACGCCCTGGTAGTAGACGAATGTGTCGAGCACCTCCGCGACATCGACCCCGACCGCGCCGCGCTGGAGGATGAGCTGCTCGAACCCGACGGTGAGCGAGTCGCCCAGCCGCAGGATCAGCAGCAGGATGATCACCGGCCGCATCGCCGGCAGCGTCACGTGCCACATCCGGCGCCACCGGCCCGCGCCGTCGACCACCGAGGCCTCGTAGAGCTGGGGGTCCACCGTCGCGAGCGCCGCGAGGAAGATGATGATCCCCCAGCCGGCGTCCTTCCAGACGGACTGCGCGGTGATGAGCAGCAGGAACGTGTCCGGGTTGGTCATCAGGTCGAAGCCCGTGTACCCCGCGTCGCGCATCCTGCTCGCGAGCACCCCGGCCCCGCCGAAGATCTGCTGGAAGATCGTCACGACGATCACCCAGGAGAAGAAGTGCGGCAGGTACACGATCGACTGGATCGTCGTGCGCAGGCCGGGTGTCAGGACGCTGTTCAGCAGCAGCGCCAGCACGATCGGCACCGGGAAGAAGAACACGAGCTGGAACGCGGTGATGACCAGCGTGTTCGCCACCGCGTCGAGGAACAGCGGGTTGGTGAACACGCGCTCGAAGTTGGCCCACCCTATGAAAGGGCTGTTCCGGATGCCGACGTACGGCGAGTAGTCCTGCCAGGCCACCACGTTGCCGGCCATGGGGACGTAGGCGAACACGGCCAGGAGCAGCACCGCCGGCGCCACCATGATCAGCAGGGAGCGGTCCCGCCGCATCCGCGTGGTCCAGGGGATCTTGCGGCGCGGCACGCCGCCGGCTCCGGGAGCCGACGGCGGTGGCGGTGTGCTCGCCATGCCCGCAGCGGTGCCCCCGGCGTCCGGGGCCCCGGTAGTGTCCTCGGTGCTCGCCGTGGAGCTCGCGACGCTCACTTCTTGTCCAGGATTTCCTGGTAGAAAGCGCGCAGCTCCTCACCGCCGGAGCTGCTCCACGTCGCCACCGCGTCGTCGAGGTCGGCCATGCTCTTGCGTCCGCGCGCGATGTCCTTCTCGAGGTCCTCGAACGGGGTCTTGAGCGAGGCGTACTGGGCGGGCTCGGTGATCTGCATGCCGTAGAACAGGTCCTCGACCAGGTACTGAGCGGCCTCGGCCTGCCAGGTGCAGAACGCCTCGACGAAACCGGGGTACTGCACCTTGGCGTTCACCACCGGCGGGTCCACCAGGAAGATGTAGGACTGCGCGACCTCCGTGGCGGCGCGGTCGGTCGGCACGGGCAGACCGTCCTCGTCGAGGGTGTAGTGCGTGCCCTCCACGCCGTAGTTGATGAGCTGGAACTCCTCGGTGCCGAAGGGCGCCGCCAGGAAGTCCGCGACGGCGAGCAGCTCCTCGATCCGCGCCGTGTCGTCGGTCTTCTTGAGGAACGAGAAGATGTTGACCGGGCTCCCCTTCCACAGCGCCGGCTCGCCGCCGTCGGCCGCGAAGAACGGGAACGGACGCTGGTCGTAGTCCGGGTTCGTCGCCTGCATCCGGCCCAGCGCCTCGTGCCAGCCGCCCACGCCGTCGGTGGTGATGAGGACGGCGCCGGACTCGAAGTTCGGCTTCGCCGCCTCGGGCCGGTCGGCCACGGCGTCCGGGTGCACGGCACCCGACTCGTACAGCTTGATCTGCCACTCCAGGGCAGCCCGGTACTCCTCGGTCTCGATGCGGTGGATCAGCTTGCCCGCGTCGTCCAGCTTCCAGCGGTCCGACGGCGGCACCGCGAACATGATGTTCGCCGCGACCCACATGTCGTTCGCGCCCCAGCGCTTCTTGCCCGGGTCGGTCACCTCCTTGGCCAGCTCGAGCAGCTCGTCGGCCGTCGTCGGCGCGGTGTCGATGCCCAGCTCGGCGAAGATGTCCGCCCGGTGGAAGATCGCGTTGTTGATGACGTCGCCGGGGAACGGCAGCGCGTAGAGCTTGTCGTTGAACACGCCGAACCGCCACGCGTCGGTCGGGAGGTTGGCGAGGTTCTTGTACTTCTTCACCTTGTCACCCGCCAGGAAGGGCGTGAGGTCCTGGAACAGGGCGTCGACGGCCTGGCCGAACCGCGGCGGGATGTTCCAGGTGGGCACGGACACCCAGTCGGGCACGTCCTTGGCGGACGCGAGCACGGCGGCGAGCTTGTCCCCGTAGGTGTTCCCGTCCGAGATCTGGAACTCGATGGTCGTCCCGATGGCCTCGTTCACGGCGTCGAAGTACTCGTTGCCCTGCGTGGACGGGATGGTGCTCCACAGCGGCGTCATGGCCGTGTAGGCGCCGCCGGCCCCGGGCGGGGTCTCGAAGGCGGTGACGAGCTCCTCGGGGATGCTGGCGTAGCCGGCGGTGGAGCCGTTGACGCTGGGGAAGTCCGGCTTCACGTACTCGATCGGCACGTAGCTGGGCAGGTTCGACGCGGTCACGGTCCCCGGTTCGACGGCGGGGCCACCACCGGAGGTGCTGCACCCGGTGAGCAGGGACGGAACGCCGATGACACCGGCGCCGACTGCGAGGAAACCAAGGAACGACCGACGGTCCAGCCGACCGGTCAGCAGAGGTGCTGTCATGGCATTTCACTCCTTTGTGGACAGCGAGGCACGTCAGTGTGCCCGGACCCGGCGAAGAGGAAGCGAATACGTCGAAGCGCTTCGACCTCCGTCGATGTCAGAACAGTAGGGCAAGGCCGCAAGAGGTGGCAATGACTTGTCCGGTTCTTTAACCCGATCGTGCTGTTCCGGCGTGACTGCCCAGTATCTGAGCCGTTCGCGTGGCGTATCCTCCACCGTGACCGCACCGGCGCGGCTGCGAAACGGCGAGCGTCGGATCATTGAACCGTTTCGAGGACAACGTGCCACACGAGACCAAGCCCCTCTTCCGTGACCCTACGGTCCCGCTCGCCGACCGGGCCCGTGACCTCCTGCAACGTCTCACACCCGACGAGCGCCTGGGCCTGCTGCACCAGCACCAGCCTCCGATCGAACGGCTGGGTCTCGCCGCCTTCCACACGGGCGCCGAAGCGCTGCACGGCGTCGCGTGGCTGGGCCGCGCGACGGTGCTGCCCCAGCCCGTCGGGCTCGGCGCCACCTGGGACACCGACCTGCTCCGCCGGCTCGGCGACCTGGTCGCCACCGAGCTGCGGGCCAAGCACGCCGAGGACCCGGCGGTCTCCCTGAACGTCTGGGCGCCCGTCGTGAACCCGCTGCGGCACCCTGCCTGGGGCCGGGGCGAGGAGGGCTACAGCGAGGAGCCACGGCTCGTGTCCCAGCTCGCCACCGCCTACTGCCGCGGCCTGCGGGGGGACCACCCGACGGTCTGGAAGACGGTGCCCGCCCTGAAGCACTTCCTCGGGTACGGCAACGAGACCGACCGCTCGGCGACGTCGTCCAACCTGTCCGAGCGCACCCTGCACGAGTACGAGCTGCCCGCCTACCGCGGCCCGATCGAGGCGGGGGTGGCGGGGGCGGTCATGCCTTCGTACAACCTGGTCAACGGGGTCCCGGCCCATACGTCCGGCGACCTCCTGGCCGAGCTGCGGTCGTGGGCCCCCGGGTCGGTGGCCGTCGTGTCCGACGCCGGCGCGCCCACGTTCCTGGTCTCCGTCCAGCGGGCCTTCGCCACCCACGTCGAGTCCCACGCGGCGGCGGTGCGCGCCGGCCTGGACTCGTTCACGGACAACGACGCGGACGCCTCCGTCACGCTGGACCGCCTCCGCGAGGCACTGGCTGCCGGCCTGCTGTCGCAGGACGACGTCGACGTCGCGGCCCTGCGCATGCTCGAGCTGCGGATCCGTACGGGCGAGCTCGACGGGGCGGCGGACCCGTACGCGGCCATCGGGCCCGAGGCCATCGACCTGCCCGAGCACCGCCTGCTGGCCCGCGAGGCAGCGGCGAAGTCCGTGGTGCTGCTGCACGACGACGGGACGCTGCCGCTCCGGGCGCCCGAGCGCATCGCTGTCGTCGGGCCGCTGGCCGACCGGGTGCTGACGGACTGGTACTCCGGCACCCCGCCGTATGCGGTCTCGCTGGCCCGTGCCGTCGCCGACCGGTACCCCGACGCCGTCGTGGAGGTCGCCGACGGGTCGGACCGGGTGGCCCTGCGCGCGGCGTCGACGGGTAGCTACGTGACGGTCGCCGCCGACGGCGAGGTGACCGTCTCGGCGTCCGGCGCGGGCCAGGAGACCCACCTCGACGTGACCGACTGGGGCGACGGGCTGCTCACCTTCGGCTCGGTGGCCTCGGGCCGCCTCCTGACGGGTGCGGGCTGGATCCTGCGGGCCGACGCCGAACGGGTCGGTGGCTGGGTGGTGCAGGAGTCGTTCCGGCGGCACCACCACGCCGACGGCACGTGGTCGTTGCACCACGTGGCGAGCGGACGATGGGTGCGGGTGCAGCGCGGCTCCGGCCTGCTGGCCGCCGACGGCACCCGCCTGGCGGACGCCGAGCGGTTCACGTGGCGCACGGTCGCCTCGGGGCAGGCGGAGGTCGCGCGGGCCGCGGCACGGGCGGACGTCGTGCTCGTGGCCGCCGGCAACGACCCCCACCTGGGCGGACGCGAGACCGAGGACCGGAACAGCCTCGAGCTCCCCGGCTCGATGGCCGAGATCTGGCGCGTCGCCAGCGAGGCCTGCCCGGCAGCCGTGCTGGTGCTCACGTCGTCGTACCCGTACGTGCTCGGACCGGGCCTGCCCGGCACCGAGGGCGCACGCGGCGCGCTCGTCTGGGCCTCGCACGGCGGGCAGGAGGCCGGGCACGGACTGGTCGACGTGCTGTCCGGGGACGCGGAGCCGTACGGACGGCTCGCGCAGACCTGGCCGGCGAGCGAGGCCCAGGCCGGCGACCTGTTCGACTACGACGTCGCCCGCCAGGGCGTCACCTACCGGCACCTGGCGGACGAGCCCGCCTACTGGTTCGGGCACGGGCTGAGCTACACGACCGTCGGGTACGAGGGCCTGCGACTGGTGCAGGACGGCGACACCACCGCGGTCGTCACCGTGCACAACTCCGGGGACCGGCCCGTGGACGAGCTCGTCGCCGTCCACGGGCTGTCGCCCGACCTGCCGGTACCCGCGGCGGCGCGGCAGCTGCTCGGGTACGCCCGCGTCCGGCTGGAGCCCGGCGCACGCGCCGAGGTCCCGGTCCCGCTGGACCTGGGCGCGCTCGCCGTCCGGCACGACGGCGCCATGGTGCTGCAGCCCGGCACCTACGGAGTCGCGACCGGGCCGTCGGCCGGAGACCTCCGGGTGCGGGCCGAGCTCACCGTCGACTGAGCCGGGCTCCTCGACCGCGGGCTACGAGAGCTCGCGGTCGAGGAGGGCGTAGATCACTTCGTTGGACCAGACGCCGTCGCGCAGGTCGTTCTCCAGGAGGTGCGCCTCGCGACGCATGCCGAGCCGCTCGGCCACGCGGACCGAGGCGGCGTTCTCCTCGTCGATCCGCGCGTACACCCGGTGGAAGCCGTACCGGGTGAAGGCGAGCTCCAGGGTGGCGCGGGCAGCCTCGGTCGCGAGGCCCCGCCCGCTCACGTCGGGGTGCAGCGCGTAGCCGAGCTCCGCCTGGCGCGGGCCCGGTGCCCACTTGAGCATCGCCTCCCCGGCGACGGCGCCGTCGACCTCGATCGCCAGCACCAGGACGTCACCCACCTCGTCGAACGGCGCGCTCGACCAGGTGCGGAGCTTCGTCTCGGCCGTCGGCAGGTCCCACGGGGGCTGGTACATGAACTGCACCACGTCGGGGCGCGAGCGCCAGCCGAGAAACGCCTCGGCGTCGTCGGCCACCACCGGGCGGAGGCTGAGGCGTTCGGTCGCCACGGGCCACTCGTGGACCGGCAGGGCGGTGCCGGGAGCGGGGCGGTCTACGGGATCGGGAACGGGCCTGGGGAGGGGCGGGGAAGAAGACACGGTCCGACCGTAACGCCCTGCAACCGCCATGCCACCGGGAATACCCCGCCGATGCCCGGGTGATATCACCGACGGCGCGTCGAGGCTCAGCGTGCCTCGAACGGCACGCTCGCCCAGCCGGCAGGGATCTCGCGGGGCTGCCACGCCGGGTCGGGCGTCCAGTCGGCCCAGGCCTTGTCCCACCAGAGCTCGCCGGCGTCGAGCAGGCGAGCGATCCGGTCGCCCTCGGCGCGGATCTGGTCCATACGGCCGGGGTAGCGCGCCGGTCCGGTCTCCTCGAACTCGGGGACGTCCTTGAACTCGTAGGTCTCGGCGTCGGCTCCCCACCAGACGTCCAGCTCGTGGTCGAGCGTGTCGAACCCGACGGGGGTGCGGCGGGGCGCGTCCTCGAGGTTGAAGTACCAGCCCTGGAAAGCACGTCCGGGGCCGGCCCAGAACAGGAAGAGGGAGTGCTCCACCCCGGCCCAGTGCAGCTCGAGCCGGCCGTGGCCGCGCCAGTGCGTGCTGCCCGAGAGCTTCCACGGATGCTCCCCCACCGGGAACACACCGGTCTCGGGGTACACCATCGGGGTGCCGCCAGGGGTGTAGGTGACGAGCAGGTCGCCGTCGTCCTGGACACACACCTGCGGGATCGCTATCCATGGTTCGCCCCGCATGATCTCGCGGCGCACTACCGTCTGGCCGGGCTGGAACACGGGAGCCGTCATGTCCGGCACGCTAACAGCGGCCGGTTACGCGGCGGCGACGACGACGTCAACTCGCGTGGCCGTTGCGCGCGATCCGACGCCTTCCGTGGCCCGCTACGTGGTGGCGACGTCGACCCCGTGGCGGACCACACGGAGCGGGCGCAGGTCCCCGTCGGTGACCAGGACGTCGGCGCGGGCACCGGGCTCCAGGCAGCCGACCTCACCGGCCAGCCCCAGGACGCGGGCAGGCACGGCAGTCGCGGACCGCACGGCGTCGGGCAGGGGGACGCCCGCGGCCACGGCACAGCGCACGACGTCGATCAGGTGCGCGGTGCCGCCCGCGATCGGCCCCTCCGCCTGCACGGCGGACGAGTCCGCCTCCGGCACCACGCGGGCGACGCCGTCGAGCACCGCCACCGACATGGGACCCAGCTCGTAGCGACCGTCGGCCATGCCTGCCGCCGCCATCGCGTCGGTCACCAGGGCCACCTGGTCGGTCCCCACCATGTCGAACACCGAACGGACCGTCGCGGCGTCGAGGTGGACGCCGTCGCCGATGAGCTCGACGACCATGGCACCGCGGGCCGCCGCCGCCAGGCAGGCGGCGATGGGGCCCGGCTGCCGGTGGTGCAGCGGCCGCATCCCGTTGAACAGGTGCGTGGCCGTCATCGGTCCGAGGGCGCTGCCCGCAGCGGCCAGGGCCTCCGTCACCTGCGCGATCAGCGCCTCGGCCTGCTCGGTGCTGCCGTCCGTGTGCCCCAGGGAGGGCAGCACGCCGACGTCGACCAGTGCCTCGGCGACACCACCGGGACCGGTCACGCCGGGCACCTCGGGCGCGATGGTCATGGTGCGGAGGAACCCGTGAGCCGCCTCGGCCAGGTCCCGGACCAGCGTAGTGCTGCCTTCTTGCAGGTCAGCCGGGTTGTGTGCGCCCCGGCGACGGTGCGACAGGAACGGCCCCTCGGCATGCAGGCCCTCGATCTCGCCGGCCACCGCGAGCTCGGCCAGCACCGCCGCGCGCTTCAGCAGCACCTCGGGCCGGGCCGTCACGAGCGACGCCAGCAGGGCGGTCGTGCCGTGGCGGCGGTGCTCGAGCACGCCCACCAGCGCCTCGTCGGCAGTGGTCACGTCCGGGAACGAGACGCCGCCCCCGCCGTGGTTGTGCAGGTCCACGAGACCGGGCAGCACGTACGTGTCGGGGGCGGGCTGCACCGTCTCGACGGCGGGGCCGTAGCCGGTCGCCAGGGCGTCGGACACCGAGCCGGCGAACGTGACCCGACCGCCCGAGGCGACGACGACGCCGTCGTCCACCACCGAGGAGGGCCGGACCAGGCGGCCGCGCACCACGAGAGCACCGGAATCAGTCATGCGGACATCCTGCCAGGGCCATGGGCAGGGGCGGTCGTCGCGACGTACAGCCGTCTGACCTGCCCGGAGACGTCCGCGGCTGCGCAACCGCTTCGACGGTGGATGACTTCCATGACGCCGTTGAGCTCGGCCGGTGATGCCCAGCAACCGGCGATCTCCAGGTGGGACAGGCCTTGACAGCCCACTGGGCGCCTGGCAATGATGCTACCTATTCATCGAAGCGCTTCGCACAGCCGCGAGGGCGTTCACCGCACGTCAAGGAAGATGTGAATGATGCGCAGGACTATCCCGGTCATGGCCACGCTCTCCGCAGTCGCCCTCGCGCTCGCCGGCTGCTCCTCGGGCTCCGGTTCGGGAGGTGCCGATGCTGAGGCCGACGGCCCCATCACCCTCGACTACTGGGCGTGGGGCACGGCGCAGCAGCCCATGGTGGACGCCTGGAACGCCGCCCACCCGGACATCCAGGTGAAGCGCACCGACGCCGGTGGCGGCACCGACTCGTCGGCCAAGCTGGTGACCGCGACCCGGGCGGGCAACGCCCCCGACGTCGCGATCGTCGAGTACAACACCCTGCCGGCGATGATCGTGGCCGGGGTCGCCGCGGACATCTCCGAGCACGCCGACGGGCTCGAGGAGGAGTTCGCCCCGGGCGTGTGGAGCCAGGTCACCTTCGACGGCGCCACCTACGGGGTGCCGCAGGACGCGGGGCCCCAGGCGCTGACCTACAACCAGGCGCAGTTCGACGAGCTCGGCATCGAGGTCCCGACCACCTGGGAGGAGTTCGCCGACGCGGCGGAGAAGGTCCACGAGGCCGACCCCGACTCGTACATCACCACCTTCGCCCCGGCCGAGTTCGGCGGGTTCGCCGGGTTCGCGCAGCAGGCGGGCGCGGAGTGGTGGTCCGTCGACGGCGACACCTGGACGGTGGACTTCGACGACGACGCGTCCGTCGCGGTGGCCGACTACTGGCAGGACCTCATCGACCGCGACCTGGTGCTGGCCGAGCCCCTGCTCACTCCCGAGTGGAACGCGAAGGTCAACAAGGGCGAGGTGCTCTCGTGGCCGGCAGGCCTCTGGGCCGCCGGCGTGCTCTACGGCGTCGCCGAGGAGAGCGCGGGCGACTGGGCGATGGCCCCGCTCCCCCGGTGGGACGAGGGCAGCTCGGCGGTCGGGTTCCAGGGCGGCTCCGCCGTCGTGGTGACGACGTCCACGGAGCACGCGGAGGCCGCCGCGGAGTTCGCCCGGTGGATGGGCACCGCCGACGAGGCGTCGGCGGCCCAGATCGAGCAGGGTCAGTACCCCGCGTCGCTCGCCGGCCAGGAGCTGACCCTGGAGAGCGACCCGCCCCTGCTCATGCCGCAGCAGAAGGACTACTGGGAGACCGCCGCGGAGATCACCCGGAGCACGATCCCGGAGATCAGCTGGGGACCCAACGTCAACGTCGCGTCGAGCGCGTTCCAGGACGCGATGTCGACGGCGGTCACGGACGGGACGCCCCTGCGCGACGCCCTGACCACGACCGAGGCCGAGGTGGTCGAAGACATGGAGACCACCGGCTTCGAGGTCACCCAGAAGTGACATCCCGGGCCGGCGGCGACGCCGGCACCAGGCCTGCGAAGGAGCAGCCCGCCATGAGCGCCGTCACCGACCCGCCCACGCTCGCGTACCGCCGTGCGCGCCGACGCTGGGGCGCCCCGTTCCTCTTCCTCCTGCCTGCGGCGCTGCTGTTCGTCGCCTTCCTCGCGATCCCGATCGGCTACGCGATCTACCTGAGCTTCCGAGGGATGCGCATGGCGGGCGGCGGCCCGTTCGGCGTCCGCCAGGAGACGTGGGTGGGGCTGGACAACTACGTCGCGGCGTTCACCGACCCCGAGCTGCTCGCCGGGCTCGGCCGCCTCGCGATCTACGGCATCATCGCCGTCCCCCTCACCCTGGGGCTGGCGCTGACGTTCGCCCTGCTCCTCGACCTGCCGCGCGTGCGGGGCGCGCGGTTCTCCCGCACCGCGATCTTCATCCCGTACGCAGTACCGGGTGTCGTGGCCACGCTCCTGTGGGGCTTCCTCTACCTGCCCTCGACGAGCCCGGGCACCTGGGTCCTCGAACGGGTCGGCCTCGGCGGCCTCGACGTGCTGCACGGCCCGATGCTCTTCCCGGCGGTCGCGAACATCGCGATCTGGGGCGGCGTCGGCTTCAACATGATCATCCTGTACACCTCGCTGCGCGGTATCCCCGCGGACGTGTACGAGGCGGCACGACTCGACGGGGCGAGCGAGTGGGACATCGCCTACCGGATCAAGATCCCGCTGGTCGCGCCGGCTCTGGTCCTGACCGGGCTGTTCGCCCTCATCGGCACGCTCCAGGTGTACGGCGAGCCCACCACGCTCCGGCCGATGACGAGCGAGATCTCCCAGACCTGGGTGCCGCTGATGATGATCTACCGCGACGCCTTCACCCGGGACAACCTGTCCCTCGCCGCCGCGTCGTCGGTCGCCCTCGCTCTCGGCACGCTCGTCGTGTCGGTCATCCTGCTGCGCCTGACGCAGAAGCGTTCGTTCGGAGAGTCCTGATGAGCACCGTCACCACCCCGCGCCCCGCGGGCGTCCGGCGCCTCGCCGCCGACCGCCCACGCCCCCGCCCCGCGAGCCGGCGCGGCGCGATCCTGCCGTCCGTGGTCCTGGTCCTCGGCGCCCTGTACTGCCTGGTCCCCGTGGTCTGGGTGCTGGTCGCCTCGACCAAGTCCAGCTCCGAGCTCTTCTCGACCTTCACCTTCCTGCCCGGCACGGGGCTGGTCGAGAACCTGGGCGACCTGTTCGCGTACGGCGACGGCCAGTACGCGCAGTGGGCGCTCAACAGCCTCGTGTTCGCGGGCGTGGGCGCGGTCGCGTGCACCCTCGTCTCGACGATGGCCGGCTACGCGCTGGCCAAGTACGACTTCCCGGGACGCCAGGTCGCCTTCTACGCGATCCTCGGGGGCGTGCTGCTGCCGGGCATCACGCTGGCCATCCCGCAGTACCTGCTGATGTCGAAGATCGGCCTGGCCGGCACGTACTGGTCGGTCCTGCTGCCGTGCCTCATCTCGCCGTTCGGCATCTTCCTGGCGCGGGTCTACGCCGTGTCGGCCGTGCCGACCGAGACGATGGAGGCCGCGCGCATCGACGGCGCGAACGACGCACGCGTCTTCGTCTCCGTCGCCCTGCCGATGATGGTGCCCGGCATGGTGACGATCTTCCTGCTGCAGTTCGTGGGTATCTGGAACAACTTCCTGCTGCCGTTCATCATGCTGTCGGACGAGCGGATGTACCCGCTCACCGTCGGCCTGTACACGCTGCTGTCCAAGGGCTCCGGGACGCCGTCGCTCTACAGCCTGGCCATCATCGGGTCGGCGGTGGCGATCATCCCGCTCGTCGCGATGATGCTCGTGCTGCAGCGCTACTGGCGCCTCGACCTGATCAGCGGCGGGCTCAAGGGATGAGCGCCCTGGACGAGCGGCCGCTGGGGACGACCGGCCTGCGCGTGCCCTCCGTGGTGCTGGGAACCTCCGGGATCGGTCGTCGGCTCGACGCCGCTGGTGCGGTCGCCGTGCTGCGCGCCGCGGCCGCCTCCGGCTGGCGCACGTGGGACACGAGCAACGAGTACGGCGACGCGGAGGCGTTCATCGGCGCTGCCCTCGCGGGACCGGGCGACACGGCAGGCGGTGCCGTGCAGGTGTTCACCAAGGTTGATCCCGCGCCCGGCACCAGCGACTTCTCGGGCGCCCGGGTCCGCGCCTCGGTCACCGAGTCCCTCGACCGCCTGGGCCTCGACCGGCTGCCGCTGGCGCACTTCCACGACCCGGAGCGCATGGCCTTCGCCGACGCCATGGCGCCCGACGGGCCGGTCCGCGCCCTGCTCGAGCTGCGCGATGCGGGCGTCATCGAGCACCTCGGGGTCGCCGGCGGACCGATCGGGCTCCTGCGCCAGTACGTCCGCACCGGTGAGTTCGAGGCGGTCGTGACGCACAACCGCCTCACGCTCCTGGACCGGTCGGCCGAGACCCTGCTCGACGACTGCGCCGACCGTGGTGTGGGCGTCCTCAACGCCGCCCCGTTCGGCGGCGGCGCCCTCGCCGACGACGACGGACCGGTGCGCCACTACCACTACCGCGACGTCGACCCCGTCCAGCAGGACGCGGTCCTGAGGATCCGGGCGATCGCCCGTGCGGCAGGGCTCCCCGTGGGCGCGCTGGCGCTGCGGTCCGGCGACCGCGACCCGAGGGTCGCCGGGACGATCGTCGGCGTGACGAGCGTCGCCCAGCTCAGCCAGGTCAGGGCATGGGCCGACACCGACGTGCCGGACGACATCTGGCCCGAGCTCGACGCCGTCCTGCCCGACCGCGCCCACTGGGCCGGCGAGCTCGGCCGCTGACGGCGGCCGCCGCCGACCCTCCGCTCCACCGACCCACCCACCACCGACCCGAGGACGACCCATGACGGTTCCCTTCGTACCCGACCGCCTGCTCTTCGGCGGCGACTACAACCCCGAGCAGTGGCCGCGCGAGGTCTGGGCCGAGGACATGGCGCTCATGCGCCGAGCAGGCGTGAACACCGTGACCATCGGGGTGTTCTCGTGGGCCGTGCTCGAGCCGCGTGAGGGGGAGTTCGAGCCGGGCTGGCTGGACGACGTCGTCGCGCTCCTCGACACGAACGAGATCGGGTTCTTCCTCGCGACACCCACCGCGTCCCCGCCGCCGTGGTTCACCCGGGCGCACCCGGACGCCCTGCCCGTACGCGCCGACGGGACCTACGTCTCCCACGGCTCGCGCGACACGTACGCGATCAGCGCACCCGCCTACCGCCAGGCGGCCCGCCGCGTCGCGCGGTTCCTCGCCGAGCGGTACGGCGACCACCCGCGCCTGCGTGGCTGGCACGTGCACAACGAGTACGGCACGATCGACCACGGCCCGCACGCCGCGGCCGCCTTCCGCCGCTGGCTCCAGGGGCGGTACACCTCGCTCGAGGCGCTGAACGACGCCTGGTGCACGGCGTTCTGGTCCCAGCGGTACGACGACTGGGAGGAGATCCTGCCGCCGCGCACGACGCAGTACCTGGCCAACCCGGCCCACGCGGTGGACTTCAAGCGGTTCTGCTCCGACGAGATGCTCACGGCGTGCACCGAGCAGCGGGACGAGATCCGCACGGCCGGCTCGACCGCTCCGGTCACGACGAACTTCATGCTGCCCACCTGGGACCACCTCAACCAGTGGGACTGGAGCGAACAGCTGGACCTCGCCTCCGTCGACCACTATCTCGACACGCCCGGGCCGGACGGCGAGGCCCACGTCGCGTACGGCGCCGACCTGACCCGTGCCTGGGGCGGCGGACCCTGGCTGCTCATGGAACAGAGCGCGGCCGGTATCCGGGACGGTGCACGACAGGCCTTCAAGGACCCCGACCGCATGATCCGCAACTCCCTGGGCTACGTCGCCAGGGGTTCCCAGGGTGCCCTGTTCTTCCAGTGGCGGGCGTCGGCCGGCGGCTCCGAGACGTGGCACAGCGCGATGGTGCCGCACGTGGGCCCGCAGAGCCGCACGTACGAGGGCGTGGTCGAGCTCGGAGCGCTCCTCGGCCGGCTCCAGGAGATCGCGGAGCCGCCCCGGACCGGGCCGGTGGTCGAGGCCGACGTCGCGGTCCTGTGGGACGCCAACGGCCGGTGGTCGCTCCAGACGCCGCACCTGCCGAACGACGAGCTCGACTACACGACCGAGGTCCGTGCGACGCACCGCGCCCTGTGGCGTGCCGGGGTCGCCGTCGACTTCGTGCGTCCCGGTGCCGACGTCACCCGCTACCGGGTGCTGTTCGTGCCGACCCTGATGGCCCTGGACGCCGACACCGTGACGTGGCTGACCCGGTACGTCGATGCCGGTGGGCACCTCGTCGTCGGGCGGTTCACCGGCGTCGCGGACGAGCACCAGCGCGTGGCCCCCGGCGGCTACCCGGGCCGGCTCCGTGAGCTGCTGGGCGTCCGGGTCACCGAGCACCTTCCACTCGCCCCGGACGAGACGCAGGAGCTCAGCGACGGGTCCGTCGTCGAGCAGTGGACCGAGCGGATGGACCCGCCCCGGGCGGACATCGTCGCCGCCTACGCCGAGGGGCCCCTCGCCGGCCTGCCGGCCGTCACGCGCCGTCGTGTCGGGGACGGCGCCGCGACGTACGTCTCGACGCGGATGGTCCAGGAGTCGTGGGACGGGTTCGTCGCGGCGCTGCTCGCGGAGCACGACGTGCGCCCGGTGGTCCCGGAGGCGGCCGGCACCGGTGTCGAGGCGATCCGCCGCCGCGGCGCGGAGGCCACGTATCTCTTCCTGCTGCACCACGGCGACCAGCCGGTCCGGGTGGCCGGCCCGGGACACGACCTCGTCACGGACAGCCCGACGGACGCGGGGATCGTCGTGGCCCCGGGCGGGTACGCGGTGATCCGCGAGGCCCCGACCGCCGCATGGTCGGTGACACCTCTCCCGCCCGCCTGACCAACCCGCTTTGTTGTGAGCGGTGGTCGAGGGTCAGAAGAGGCGGGACTCCGGGTCGTCCACGCCGCGCATCGCGTCGTAGTCCAGCAGGAGCGTCGCGATGCCGCGGTCCTTGGCGAGCACGCGCGCCTGCGGCTTGATCTCCTGGGCGGCGTAGACGCCGCGGACGGGAGCCAGCATCGGGTCGCGGTTCAGCAGCTCCAGGTACCGCGTGAGCTGCTCGACGCCGTCGATGTCGCCACGGCGCTTGATCTCCACGGCGACCGTGGAGCCCGAGCCATCCCGCGCGAGGATGTCCACCGGCCCGATGGCGGTGGGGTACTCCCGGCGGACCAGGGTGTGCCCGGCGCCCAGCAGGGCGATCTGCTCGGCGAGCAGCTCCTGCAGGTGGGCCTCGACGCCGTCCTTCACGAGGCCGGGGTCGATGCCCAGGTCGTGCGCGGAGTCGTGGTGCACGGTGAACAGCTCGACCTCGAGCCGGTCGTCCGACTTGGCGTGCTGCACCGTCCACACCTCGGTGACGCCGCGCTCGGCGGCCTCCTCGGACGGTTCGCGCACGGCGAGCGTGCACGGCGGGCTCATCCAGTTCAGCGGCTTGTACGAACCGCCGTCGGAGTGAATCAGCACGCTTCCGTCAGCCTTGACCACGAGCAGCCGGGTAGCCGGCGGGAGCATCGCGGTCAGGCGGCCCGTGTAGAGGGCGGAGCAGTCGGCCACGACCAGCCGCATCAGAGAACCAGATCCTGTCGTCCGGGAGGGGCGGCCTCGAGCCAGGAGGCGAGGCCGAAGTAGTCGCCGGCGGCGAGATCGAGCTCGAAGTCGAGCCCGTCGTACCGGCACTGGACGAGGTAGTGGTCACCCTGACCACGCTCGTCCGGGTCGAGCGGGGTGCGGCCGGTCACCATGAGCCGCTCCCGGTACCACGTGCGGGCCGGACGGGGCGACAGCGACCAGCACCGCCACCACTCGATCCGGCCCACCGCGTACTGCGCGATGCCCGGCGTCCAGGAACCCTCAGGGTTCCCGGTCGGCCGGGCACTGCAGTTGAACGAACCTACCCTGCGGGAAAGCGTCCGCAGCCGGGAGATACCCAGTGCGAGCACCAGCGCGAGCGCGCCGAGCACCGCTATCGCGATCCAGATGACGCCCGGCACTCGCGCTCTCCCTCAGACCAGGGAGATCTCGTCGACCACCAGGGTGACGAGGTTGTTGTCCACGGACAGGAAACCACCGGTGACCTGCGCCTCGACGGCGGGCCCCGCAGCCGTGTCCACCTTGATCGCGCCCGGGCGGAGCACAGCCAGCAGCGGCGTGTGGTTCGCTCGGATGCCGATCTGGCCGTCCGCGGACGGCGCGGTCACCTGGGTCGCCGCACCGCTCCAGACCTTACGGTCCCTGGACACGAGGTCCACGCTCAGCTCTGCCACGAGAGCTCCTTCCGATGTAGCGGGCGAGATGCCGCCCCTGCCGGGTTGCCTGATTGTGGCATGCCCGGCAGGGCGGCATCACGCACGGGGGGAGGTGTGCGAGGCGTCAGGCCCCGTACTCCTTCTGGATCCGTGCCCAGTTCTCCTCGAGCATCTCAAGTCCACCGATGTTGTAGAAGGCCTGCTCGGCGATGTGGTCGAACTCACCGTCAGCGATCTTCTTGAATGCCTCGATGGTCTCCGACAGAGGCACCGTCGAGCCCACCACACCCGTGAACTTCTCGGCCATGTACGTGTTCTGGGAGAGGAACTGCTCGATGCGACGCGCACGCGCGACGACCGTCTTGTCCTCTTCCGAGAGCTCGTCCACACCGAGGATGGCGATGATGTCCTGCAGCTCCTTGTTGCGCTGCAGGATCGACTTCACGCGGGTCGCCACGTCGTAGTGCTCCTGGCCCACGTAGCGCGGGTCGAGGATGCGGGACGTCGAGGCCAGCGGGTCGATCGCCGGGTACAGACCCTTCGACGCGATCTCTCGGGAGAGCTCGGTCGTGGCGTCCAGGTGGGCGAACGTCGTCGCCGGTGCCGGGTCGGTGTAGTCGTCAGCAGGCACGTAGATGGCCTGCAGCGACGTGATGGAGTGACCACGCGTCGAGGTGATGCGCTCCTGGAGGAGGCCCATCTCGTCGGCCAGGTTCGGCTGGTAGCCCACGGCGGACGGCATACGGCCGAGCAGCGTGGAGACCTCGGAACCGGCCTGCGTGAAGCGGAAGATGTTGTCGATGAAGAGCAGCACGTCCTGCTGCTGCACGTCACGGAAGTACTCCGCCATCGTGAGGGCCGACAGGGCCACGCGCAGACGCGTGCCCGGCGGCTCGTCCATCTGGCCGAAGACGAGGGCCGTCTTGTCGAAGACACCGGCCTCGTCCATCTCGGCGATCAGGTCGTTGCCCTCACGGGTGCGCTCACCGACACCGGCGAACACCGACACACCACCGTGGTCCTGGGCCACACGCTGGATCATCTCCTGGATGAGGACCGTCTTGCCGACGCCCGCACCACCGAAGAGACCGATCTTTCCACCCTGGACGTACGGGGTGAGCAGGTCGATGGACTTGATGCCCGTCTCGAACATCGTGGTCTTCGACTCGAGCTGGTCGAAGGCCGGCGCCTTGCGGTGGATCGGCCAGCGCTCGGTGACCTCGAACTTCTCGCCCTCGGCGAGGTTCAGGACGTCGCCGGTCACGTTGAAGACCCGGCCCTTGGTGATGTCACCGACGGGCACGCTGATGGGCTCGCCCGTGTCGGTCACCACGGCGCCGCGGACGAGGCCGTCGGTCGGCTTCAGGGCGATGGCGCGCACCAGGGAGTCACCCAGGTGCTGCTCGACCTCGAGCGTCAGCACGGACTTGTTCTCGCCCTTGCCGGACAGGTCGATCTCGACGGTCAGCGCGTTGTAGATCTCAGGGATCGCGTCATCGGGGAACTCGATGTCCACGACGGGTCCGATCACCCGAGCGACCCGGCCGGTGCCGGGGCCGCTCGTGTGCTCGACCGTGGGTTCCACGGTGGTGGCGGTCATACTTGCCTCGCTTCGGTGGGCCGGAGGGTCCTCCGGCGGGGAGTCTTAACGGTCGGTTCAGGACGCCAGGGCGTCGGCACCGGAGACGATCTCGCTGATCTCCTGGGTGATGTCCGCCTGACGTGCCTGGTTGGCCAGTCGGGTGTACGTGCGGATCAGGTCCTCGGCGTTCTCGGTCGCCGTGTGCATGGCCCGCTGACGCGCAGCGAGCTCGGACGCGGCGGCGTCGAGCAGCATCGCGTAGATGCGCTGCTGCACGTACCGCGGGAGCAGCTCGTCCAGCACGGCCTCGGGCGACGGCTCGAAGTCGTAGAGCGGCAGGGCCTCGTGCTCGTCGGCCTCGGACACGCCCTCGACCACCTCGAGCGGCAGCATGCGCACCACGCGGGCGCGCTGCGTCACCATGTTCACGAACAGCGTGGAGACCACGTGCATCTCGCTGACACCGCCGTCGGCCTCCTCCGCGAGGAACACCTCGAGCAGCGTCTCGGCGATGTCCTGCGCCGCCTCGGGCGTCGGCTTCTCCGAACCGTACGACCAGCTCTTGGCGATCTCCCGCCCACGGAACGTGTAGTACGCGATCGCGCGGCGGCCGGCCACGTAGAGCACGACCTCCTTGCCCTCGGCCGTCAGCTGCCCGACGAGCTTCTCGGCCTCGCGGACGATCGCCATCGGGTAGGAACCGGCCATGCCCGCGTCGGAGGAGACGACGAGCACCGCTGCGCGGTTGCCGCCCTCCTCCTGCGTGAGCGGGTGGTCGACGTCCGTGTGCGACGCGACAGCCGACACCGCGCGGGTGATCGCCTGTGCGTACGGCGCTGCCGCCGCTGCCGCCGCGCGAGCCTTGCCGATGCGGGACGCGGCGATCAGCTCACGCGCGCGGAAGATCTTCTTCAGCGACTGCGTCGACTTGATCCGCGCCTTGTAGATGCGCTGAGCTCCACCGGCCACGGGTCAGGCCTTCTTCTTGACGACGATCTGCGCCTGCTCGACGTCGACGGGGCCGTCCTCGGTGCTGCCACCGACGAGCGGCGTGCCGTCGCCCTTCTGGAAGCCCGCCCGGAAGTCCTCCACGGCGGCGCTCAGCGCCTCCTCCGTGTCGGGCTCCAGCTTCCCGGACTTGAGGATCGTCTCCAGGACGTCGGTCTTGCGGCGCAGGTGGTCCAGCAGCTCGGACTCGAACCGCTTGACGTCCTCGACCGCGACGTCGTCGAGCTTGCCCTTGGTGCCGGCCCACACGGACGCGACCTGGTCCTCGACCGCGTACGGCGAGTACTGGGGCTGCTTGAGCAGCTCCGTCAGGACGGCACCGCGCTGCAGCTGTGCGCGGGACGCCGCGTCGAGGTCGGACGCGAACATCGCGAACGCCTCGAGCGAGCGGAACTGCGCCAGCTCCAGCTTGAGCGTGCCGGAGACCTTCTTCATCGCCTTGATCTGCGCGTCACCACCGACTCGGGAGACCGAGATACCGACGTCCACGGCGGGACGCTGGTCGGCGTTGAACAGGTCGGACTGCAGGAAGATCTGACCGTCCGTGATGGAGATGACGTTCGTCGGGATGTACGCCGAGACGTCGTTCGCCTTGGTCTCGATGATCGGCAGACCGGTCATCGAGCCCGCGCCCAGCTCGTCCGAGAGCTTCGCACAACGCTCGAGCAGACGGGAGTGCAGGTAGAAGACGTCACCCGGGTAGGCCTCGCGGCCCGGCGGGCGGCGCAGCAGCAGCGACACGGCACGGTAGGCCTCGGCCTGCTTCGACAGGTCGTCGAAGATGACCAGGACGTGCTTGCCCTGGTACATCCAGTGCTGGCCGATGGCCGAACCGGTGTACGGCGCGAGGTACTTGAAGCCTGCCGGGTCGGACGCCGGAGCCGCGACGATCGTCGTGTACTCCAGGGCGCCGGACTCCTCGAGGGCGCCACGCACGGCGGCGATGGTCGAACCCTTCTGGCCGATGGCGACGTAGATGCAGCGCACCTGCTGCTTCGGGTCCCCGGTCTCCCAGTTCGCCTTCTGGTTGATGATCGTGTCGACCGCGATCGCCGTCTTGCCGGTCTGGCGGTCACCGATGATCAGCTGACGCTGACCACGGCCGATCGGGATCATCGAGTCGATCGCCTTGATGCCGGTCTGCAGCGGCTCGTGCACCGACTTGCGCTGCATGACGCCGGGCGCCTGCAGCTCGAGGGCACGGGTGCCCTCCGTCTCGATGGCGCCGAGGCCGTCGATGGGAGTACCCAGCGGGTCGACCACGCGGCCGAGGTAACCCTCGCCCACGGGGACCGACAGCACCTCACCGGTACGACGGACCTCCTGGCCCTCCTCGATGCCGGTGAACTCGCCCAGGACGACCACACCGATCTCGCGGACGTCCAGGTTCTGCGCGAGTCCGAGCGTGCCGTCCTCGAAGCGCAGCAGCTCGTTGGCCATCACGCCCGGGAGGCCCTCGACGCGGGCGATGCCGTCCGCTGCGTACGCGACGCGGCCCACCTCCTCGGCGACCGCTTCCTGGGGCTCGTAGGACTTCACGAAGCTGTCCAGTGCGGCCCGGACCTCGTCCGGCCGGATCGTCAGCTCAGCCATTGCTCTTCTCCTGTCGTGGCCGCGAAAGCCGCGGCGGAAGGTTCATGTTCACGTGTTCAGCCGGCCAGGCGACGCGATGCGTCCGCAAGGCGCGACAGGACGGTGGAGTCGACGACGTCGGCGCCGACCTGGATGCGCATGCCCCCGACGATGGCGGGGTCCACGGTGACGTTCAGCTGCACGGGACGCCCGTAGGAGCGCTCCAGCAGCGCACCGAGGCGCTCCTCCTGCTCGCGGGTGAGCACCGTGGCGCTCGTCACCGCGGCGACGAGACGCTTGCGACGTTCTGCAGCGACGTCACCGAACCACCCGATCGTCTGCACGAAGCGACGGCCCCGCAGCGCGGACGTCGCCCGCTGCGCCAGACGCTGCGTCACCACGTCTACCTTGCCGCCCACCAGCGAGTCCACGAGTGCCACACGGCGCTCGGGAGCCGTCGAGGCGTCCGAGAGAACCTGCTTGGCCTCGCGCTGGCCGTCGAGGGCACGGCTGACCCGGAAGAGCTCGTCCTCCACGGTCTCGAGCGCCCCGCGCGCCTCGGCGGACGCCAGGACGGCATCCACACCGAGAAGCTCGACGGCGTCGGCCAGGTCCGCGTCGCTCGCCCAGCGGGACCGGACCAGGCCGGAGACCAGGTCGACCACGCGCTCGTCGAAGCCGCTCAGCAGGTCGGCCACCAGGCCGGCCTTGGCCTCGCCCTCGCGGGAGGGGTCGGCGAGCGAGCGGCGCAGCGCAGCGGAGTCGTCCAGCGCCGTCACCAGGGTGAGCAGCTGCTCACCCAGGGCCAGTGCGTCCGTCCCTGCGGCGCGCAGCACCGGCTCGAAGCGCTCCTGCGCTGCCGTCAGCGATGCCCCGCTCGATCCCCGCATCACGCCTCCTTGTTGCTTGCCAGGGCCTGGCTTGCCTCGAGCTCGTCAAGGAAGCGGTCCACCACGCGCGACTGCCGGGCCGAGTCCTCGAGGGACTCGCCCACGATCTTCGACGCCAGGTCGGTCGCGAGCGCGCCGACCTCGGTGCGCAGGGACACGGAGGCGGCCTGTCGGTCGGCCTCGATCTGGCGACGGGCGGTCTCGGTGATGCGCTCCGCCTCCTCGCTCGCCTTGGCCTTGAGGTCCTTGATGATGGCGGTGCCCTCGGCGCGCGCCTCCTCACGGACCTGCGCGGCCTCGGAGCGAGCCTGGGCGAGCAGCTCCTGCTGCTTCGCCAGCGCCTCGTCGGCCTGCTGCTGAGCAGCCTCGGCCTTGGCGATGCCGCCCTCGATGAGGGAGGCACGCTCGTCCAGGACCGCGTTCATGCGGGGCAGGACCATCTTGTAGAACACCACCGCGATGATCACGATGACCACCGACGACCAGAAGAGGTCGTATCCGGCAGGTAGGAACAGGCTGATGCCCGACGGCTCGTCCGTTTGCGCCGCTACGACGACGGCGCCCGAGTGGGCCGCCATCACTGGAACAGGAAGCCTGCGACGAGCCCGAGGAGCGCGAGCACCTCGACGAACGCGACACCCAGGAACATGGTGGCGCGGAGCTGGCCGGCGACCTCGGGCTGACGGGCCATGCCCTCGATCGTCTTGCCGATCAGGATGCCGAGGCCGAGGCCCGGGCCGAGCGTGGCGAGGCCGTATCCGACCGTGTTCAGGTTGCCGCTGACCTCAGCGAGAGTGGTGACGTCCACTTTGCGTCTTCCTTCCGTTGGGCGCCGGACCGGTCGGTCCGGCGTCGCATGGTGTGCGGAGGCGCTGGTGCGCCTGTCGCGGGTTTCCAGGTGAAGCTATGCAGCGCCGCCCGGAGGAGGGAGCAGTGTCAGTGCTCCTCCTCCAGCGACATGTTGATGTAGGCCGCGGCCAGCAGGGCGAAGATGTAGGCCTGCAGGAAGGCGACCAGAACCTCGAAGAGGGTCATGAAGATGCCTGCCGGGAGCGTGAGGAGCCCGAAGAACATCAGCCCGGTGCCTGCCGAGTCGACCACGAAGAACTGCGTGGCCGCGAAGCAGAGCACGAGGATGATGTGGCCGGCGACCATGTTGGCCACCAGTCGGACCATCAGCGAGCCGGGCCGGATGATCAGGAGCTGCAGCAGCTCGATCGGCGTCAGGATGGCGTAGATCGGCCACGGCACGCCCGGCGGGAACAGGTTCGACCTGAGGTACCCGCCCAGCCCGTGCTTACGGATGCCGACGGCCCAGTAGGTGACGAACACCCAGAGCGCGAGCACCAGCGGCAGACCGATCCGCGAGGTGCCGGCAAGGTTCAGACCCGGGATCACACCCGTGAGGTTGAACGCCAGGATGCTCAGGAAGATGGTCGTGAGCATGGGCACGAAGCGGCGAGAGCGCTCCTTGCCCATGATCTCCTCGCCGATCTGCACCCGCACGAAGCTCAGCAGGAACTCGATGGCCGTCTGGAACCGACCCGGCACCACCTTCGCCCGGCGTGCGGCGATCACGAAGATCGACAGCAGCACCAGGGTGGCGATGATCCGGATGATCCAGAGGCGGTCGATCTGGAAGATCGTGCCCTCGAAGAGGATGGCCGACGGGAAGAAGTCGGAGATCGACGGCGTGTGGAAGCCGCCCTCACCCTCGTGGCCTTCGGTGGCGGCGAGGATTACGGACGTCGCATGCGTGGACAGGAGGACTCCCAGGTGGTCATTAGGCCCTGCGCGCGTCACCGCAAAGGGGCGGAACGGGCGCGCCATCGGGCCTGGCCGTCATGGATTCAGTCGTAAGCCTAACCTATATCCCAGCCGGTTTTGGCCGCTTAACCGCACAGCGCCGCCCCTTGTGACTTATGGCGCAATCCCGTGCCCGGTCAAGGTCCGCCCAGAGCGCCGCGTCAGGCTTCGGCGCCGGGCTCGACGTACGGGACCCGGCCGTTCTGGACCGCGCGATAGTCGAGGAGCGCCGACCCCACGGCCCCGAGCAGGAGCACGACGAACAGGACCACGCGGTCGTAGAAGTCGAACCGCGTGAGCACCAGGAGCACCGCGACGAGCACCACCATCTTGCCGAGCCACGTGCCCATCACGACCGCGCCCATGGTGGTCGCACCCTTGCCGACCGTGTAGAGCATCGACCACACGGTGGTCCCGCAGAAGAAGGCGGCGATGGCCGCGCCGATCAGACCGCCCCAGAGCCCTGCGACGCCGGCGACCAGGAGCCCGACCAGCGATCCGAGGACCGCGAGGGCCGCCACGAGGATCATGCTGTCGCGCAGCGCCGCACGGAGCACCGCCTTCTCGGCGGCGCCTCGCGGTGTGCCGGGGGCGTCAGGTACCTGCTCGGTCATTCGATGGTCTCCTTGGTCTTGGGCGCGACGCTCTGCTGAGCGGCGCTCGGGCGGGCAGCGCCCTGCGCGACGACGCGCGGCTCCGCCGCACCGGCCCCGACCGCGGCGGGAACCTTCGGTGTCTGGCCGGAGAGCGCGGCGACGTCGTCGTCCAGGAAGCGACCGCGGTGCCGCAGCGGGCCGAGGGTGGCCAGCAGCGCGAGCACGACGAACACGGTGGTCCAGATCAGCACGATCTCCCAGTCCCACTGCACGAGCGCCGCGGCGCTGAACGCGAACACGGCGGTCCACACGTACAGGATCACCACGGCACGGCGGTGGGAGTGGCCGAGGGCCAGCATGCGGTGGTGCAGGTGCATGCGGTCGGGAGCCATGGGCGACTTGCCCGCGGCCAGCCGCCGGATCACGGCCAGCCCCATGTCGAGCAGCGGCAGCATGAGGACGGCCACCGGCAGCAGCAGCGGGATGAACGCGGGCAGGGCCTGCGCGCCGGTCATGACCCCGGGCGGGATGTTGCCGGTCACGCTGATCGCGGCGCCCGCCATCACGAGGCCGATCAGCATCGAGCCGGCGTCGCCCATGAAGATGTGGGCGGGATGGAAGTTGTGCGGCAGGAACCCGATGCACACGCCCACCATCACGGCGAGCATGAGCGACGCGAGGCTGGCGTAGTTGTCCGCCGACACCTGCTGCGTGAGCCCGTAGGTGTAGAGGAAGAACGCGGTGCCGCCGATGGCGACGATGCCGGCGGCCAGCCCGTCGAGGCCGTCCACGAAGTTCACCGCGTTCATCGCGATCACGATGACCAGCACGGTCACCACGAGCGACATGCGTGACGACGTGATGGTCACGCCCGCGATCGGCATCGTGATGAGCTGGACGCCCTGCAGCGCCATGAAGCCGGCGGCCAGGACCTGGCCGGCGAGCTTGGTGATCCAGTCGAGGTCCCACTTGTCGTCGGCCCAGCCGAGTGCGCACACGATGGCGGCGCCGCCCACGATGCCCCACGCCTGGGGATCCCTGAACACGCCGGAGAGGAACGGCATCTGAGAGGCCAGCAGCACCGGCACGATGATGCCGATCAGCATCGCGAGCCCGCCGAGGCGCGGCGTCGGCACCGAGTGCACGTCGCGGGCCCGGACGGCGGAGATCGCCGAGGTCTTGAGGGCCACCCAGCGGGCGAACGGCGTGGTCAGGAACGTGACCGCGGCGGCCACGAGCATCAGGAGCAGGTACACCCTCACTCGTCGTCCTCCGCGGCACCGGCCGGGGGATCGCTCGGGTCGTCCTCGGGCGACGTCCGGGTTCCTTCGACGTCGGCCACCTCGCGCAGTGCTTCGAGCGGCACGGCACCCTCGCGGACGACCCGCAGCGCCGGGCCCGTGGCGTCCACGATGGTGGAGGCGACACCGCCCGGTGCCTCGCCACCGTCGAGGTACACGGCCACCGAGTCGCCGAGCTGACGCTCGGCGTCCGCCACGTCCTGCGCCGCCGGGCTGCCCGACTTGTTCGCGCTCGACACGGCCAGCGGGCCGGTGCGCTTGAGCAGAGCGAGCGCCGCGGGGTGGTCCGGCATCCGCAGGGCGACGGTGCCGCCGGTGTCACCGAGGTCCCACTGCAGCGACGGCTGCGCGCGCAGGATGATCGTGAAACCGCCGGGCCAGAACGCCTCGACGAGCTTGCGGGCGTCGTCGGGCACGTCGATGGCCAGGCCGTCGAGGGTCGCCACCTCACCCACCAGGACCGGCGGCGGCATCTGGCGGCCGCGCCCCTTGGCCGCGAGGAGCGCGGCTACCGCGGCCTCGTCGAACGCGTCGGCAGCGATGCCGTACACGGTGTCGGTGGGCAGGACCACGAGCCCGCCACGGGAGATCGCATTCACTGCCTCGTCGATCGCGGGGCCCCAGGTCTGCGGGTCGGTGGCGTCGAGCACGGGCTGTACAGGCACACTCACGCGGAACAGTCTTTCACGATCCAGGCCCCAGGTGATGCCCTCATCGGCCGTGACCGGCGTTCCGCGCCGGGCCCAGCCGGCGCGCGAGCACCATGCGGGGCCGGCCCGTCAGGTCCTTGCGGGTCTCGGGCTCCCCGAACGCAGGCCGCCCGTCGGCGTCGCGGGCTGCCGCGACCATGTCGCGCGCCGCCTCCGCCTGGACCTCTGCGTGCTCCATGACGTACAGCCCGCCGGGTCGCAGCAGCCGCGCCGCGGCGGCGGTGATGCCGCGCGGCACCTCCAGCCCGTCCGGTCCCAGCCCGTACAGCGCGACGGCCGGGTCGTGCTCGGCGACCTCGGGGTCCACGGGGACGGCGTCCGACGGCACGTACGGCGGGTTCGAGACGACGACGTCGGCCAGCCCGTCGATGCCGTACAGCGCGGTGCGGGCGTCACCCTTGACGAGCCGCACCACCCGCTCCGGCGTCCCGTCCCCGGCGGCGCCCACCTCGGTGCCGGCCGCGGCGGCACTCACCGCGTCGACGTTGCGCTCCGCCCAGGCGTGCGCGTCCTTGTCGAGCTCGACGGCGTGCACCCGCGTGCCGGGCACCTCGGTGGCCACGGCCAGCGCGATCGCCCCGGTGCCCGTGCACAGGTCGACGACGACCGCGCTCTCCCGCTCACCGACGACCTTGGCCGCCTCGTCGATGGCCACCTGCGCCACCTCCTCGGTCTCCGGCCGGGGCACGAAGACCCCGGGGCCCACTGCCAGCTCGAGGTGCCGGAACGCGGCGACGCCGGTCAGGTGCTGCAAGGGCTCCCGAGCGGCTCGGCGGGCGACGAGCCCGGAGAAGACGCCCGCGACGTCGTCGGGCACCTCGCGCCCCAGCACGACCAGCCGCCGCAGCTCCCCCCGGTCCACCCCGAGCGCGTGCGCCAGCAGCACCTCGGCGTCGGCCTGGGGCGACGCGACCCCGGCGTCCGCCAGCTCCTCGTGGGCCCACTTCAACAGCCGTGTACTCACCGCACTCCTCCAACCACAGCAGCTCCGACCACAGCACGAGCCTGCCCCTCCGCCTGCCCCGCGGGCAAGACGCCCGGGTGCTCGCCCTCAGACACCGGACGCCGCCGCGAGCCGCGCCGCCTCGTCGGCCTCGATCGCCGACCGCACCACGGCGCCCAGGTCGCCGTCGAGCACCTGGTCGAGGTTGTACGCCTTGTACCCGGTGCGGTGGTCCACTATCCGGTTCTCCGGATAGTTGTACGTCCGGATCCGCTCGGAACGGTCCACGGTGCGGACCTGCGAGCGGCGCAGCTCCGCGGACTCCGCCGCCGCGGCCTCCGCCTGTGCGGCGAGCAGCCGGGCGCGGAGCACACGCATGGCCTGCTCGCGGTTCTGCAGCTGCGACTTCTCGTTCTGCATGGAGACGACGATGCCGGTGGGCAGGTGCGTGATGCGCACCGCGGAGTCCGTGGTGTTGACGGACTGCCCGCCGGGGCCGGACGAGCGGTAGACGTCGATCCGGAGGTCGTTCTGGTCGATCTCGAGCTCACCCGGGTCGTCAACCTCGGGGAAGACCAGCACACCGGCAGCCGAGGTATGGATACGACCCTGCGACTCCGTGACCGGTACCCGTTGCACGCGGTGCACGCCGCCCTCGTACTTGAGGCTGTGCCAGACGCCGTCCTCCGGACCTTGGACGCTCTTCGCCTTGATCGCGACCTGCACGTCCTTGTACCCGCCGAGGTCGGACGCCGTGGACTCCAGCAGCTGTGTGGACCAGCCCTGCTGCTCGGCGTAGCGCAGGTACATGCGCAGCAGGTCCGCGGCGAACAGCGCGGACTCCTCACCGCCCTCGCCCGCCTTGATCTCGAGGATGACGTCGCGGCCGTCGTCCGGGTCGCGGGGCACCAGCACGCGGCGCAGCTTCTCCTCGGCCACCGCCTCGGCCTCCTTGAGGCTCGGCAGCTCCTCGGCGAACGACACGTCGTCGACGGCGAGCTCGGCGGCGGCCTGGGCGTCGTCGTGCGCCTGCTCCCAGGAGCGGTAGGCACCCACCACCTGGTTGAGCTCCGCGTACCGCCGGCCCAGGGTGCGCGCGCGACCCTGGTCCGCGTGCACGGCGGGGTCCGCCAGCGCCGCCTCGATCTCGGCATGCTCGCTGAGCAGCGGCCCGACGGCGGCGAACGACGACTCGGTCACGAGCTCTCCTTGGTTGTGAGCGTGGTTCTTGCGGCTACCTGCCCGACATGGGCGCAACGATCGCGATCGCAGCAGAAGAGGAGGCAGGAGGAGGGAAAGCAACAGCGCCGGTGGTCCGTTCCCGACTGCCCCTGGAGAGGTTGTCGGGCCGGACCACCGGCGCTGCGAAGTCGCTACTTGTCGTCGGCCTTCTTGCCGTAGCGCGCCTGGAACCGGGCCACGCGGCCACCGGTGTCCATGATCTTCTGCTTGCCCGTGTAGAACGGGTGGCAGGCGCTGCAGACGTCGGCGTTGATCTTGCCGGACGTCTCGGTGCTGCGCGTGGTGAACGTGTTACCGCAGGTGCAGGTGACCTCGGTGACGACGTACTCGGGGTGGATTCCAGCCCTCATGTTGCTCCTTGGTGTGATGCCGCTGGGTCGCCCTGCAGAACAGCAGTGACGTGAACCAGCGAGCCAGCCAATCATTCTGCCACTACCTCGCCCGGATGGGCGAGGAAGTCTGGTGTGACGTAGGTCCGACGGCTCAGACGGTGCTTGTCGCCGTCCGAGCCCGCGGTTCCGCTCCGGCTCAGACGGTCTCGCCGACGTTGTCGTCCTCGGTCAGACCGCCCGGCGTCGTCTTCTGCACGTGCAGCAGGAACTCGACGTTGGTCTTGGTCTTCTTGAGCTGTCCGAGCAGCAGCTCGGCGGCCTGCGTCTGGTCGAGCGCGCCCATGACACGGCGCAGCTTGTAGACGATCGCGAGCTCGTCCTTCGACATGAGGATCTCCTCGCGCCGGGTGCTCGAGCCGTTGACGTCGATCGCCGGGAAGATGCGCTTCTCGGCCAGGGACCGCGACAGCCGCAGCTCCATGTTGCCGGTGCCCTTGAACTCCTCGAAGATCACCTCGTCCATCTTCGACCCGGTCTCGACCAGGGCCGTGGCGAGGATGGTCAGCGAGCCGCCGTCCTCGATGTTGCGGGCGGCACCGAAGAACTTCTTGGGCGGGTAGAGCGCGGCAGCGTCCACACCACCCGACAGGATGCGGCCCGACGCCGGAGCGGCCAGGTTGTAGGCGCGCGACAGGCGGGTGATGCCGTCGAGCAGCACCACGACGTCCTGGCCGAGCTCCACGAGGCGCTTGGCGCGCTCGATCGCGAGCTCCGCGACCAGCGTGTGGTCCGAGGCGTGCCGGTCGAACGTCGAGGAGATGACCTCGCCCTTGACCGAGCGCTCGAAGTCGGTGACCTCTTCCGGGCGCTCGTCCACCAGCACGACCATGAGGTGGACCTCAGGGTTGTTCAGGGAGATGGCGTTGGCGATCTGCTGCATCATCAGCGTCTTGCCGGCCTTGGGGGGCGCGACGATGAGGCCGCGCTGGCCCTTGCCGATCGGCGCGACGATGTCGATGACGCGCGGCGTGAGCTTGGTCGCCTCGGGGTTCTCCAGGCGCAGGCGCTCCTGCGGGTACAGCGGCGTCAGCTTGGTGAACTCGGGACGCTCGCGCGCCTCCTCCGGCGTCATGCCGTTCACCGAGTCCAGGCGCACCAGGGCGTTGACCTTGTTGACCTTGGCGTTGCGCCCGGTCGGCTGCGTCGGCGGCTCCTCGCCGTCACGCGGCTGGCGCACGGCCCCGACGACGGCGTCGCCGCGGCGCAGGCCGGCCTTCTTGACCTGGTTCAGCGACACGTACACGTCGTTGTTGCCGGGCAGGTAGCCCGA
Source organism: Promicromonospora iranensis (assembly GCF_028994805.1). Classification (GTDB taxonomy): domain Bacteria; phylum Actinomycetota; class Actinomycetes; order Actinomycetales; family Cellulomonadaceae; genus Promicromonospora; species Promicromonospora iranensis. Next base: position 168,389 of record NZ_JAJQQP010000011.1, read on the forward strand.
GGTCCGCACGAACGCGTAGTTGTCGAGGATGTCCAGGATGCCGGCGACGGGCAGCAGGACGTCGTCCTCACGCACCTCGGGGACGTTGTCGAGACCCGCGACGTCCGGACCCTGACGGCCGCGGCCGCGCTTGCGGTCCCGGCCACGGTCCCGGCCACGGCGGCGACGCGAGTTGCGGTCCTCGTCAAGCTCGCCGGCACGGTCGTTGGCGCGGTCGTTGGCGCGGTCGTTGGTCCGCTCGGTGTTGTTCCGCTCGGCGCTGCGCGCGGTGCCGCGGTCGGCGTTCCGCTCGTTGGCGCGGTCGGTGCCACGCTCGTTGGCGCGGGCGTTCTGGCGGCCGCCGGACTGGGCGTTGCGGCCCTTGTCCTCGGCCGGCTTCTCGGCGTTCCCCTCGGGAGCGCCCTGTCCGCGACCGGAACGGCGTCCGCCGCCCTGCTCGCGCGGGGCCGCGACGGCCTCGGCCAGCTCGGCCAGGCGGGCGGCCTTCTCGGCATCCGTGCTCGCGTCAGCGCGCACACCCGAGGTGGCGACCTCGGCGGCGGCGACCGGCGCCTCGGCACGGGCAGGCTTGGTGGTGGGCTTCTCGGCGGCGGAGGCGGCACGGTCCGGACGCTTCGTCGCGCCGCCCGTCTTCTCGCGGATCGTGTCCACGAGGTCGCTCTTACGCATCCTGGAGGTGCCCTTCACGCCCAGGTCTCCGGCGAGTGCCTGGAGCTCGGCGAGGCGCATGCTGCTCAGTGCTCCGGTCCCGGCCGTGCGGCCGGCGGCTGACTGAGCGTTTTCGGTGGTGTCTGTCACGAAGGACCCTTCCCCCTCGAACTGCGGCTTGTCGCGTGATCGCGGGCCGCGGGATGGTGGGCGTCCGGCGCTGAATGGCCGGAACGCGAAAAACCTCGCATCCGTGGTACGACGACGACGGCTGACGGGGGCGTTGTCTGCCTTCTCGCGAGATGCGGTGGCCGTTGGACACGGCCTGCAACGGGCACGGCTGATCGGCTGAGGCTCTGTGAAGTAGCTCTGCCGGACAGGCGGTGAGGACCGATGTCGAATCCGAGTTCCCGCCACCATGGCTCAGGACGTGCGATCCCGAAGGTTCACTGCATACTACCACCCCGTACTGCTGGAGATCCTGGTACGACATGACTCCCCGTAGCACCTTTCGAGCCGGACGATAGCGCACCCGTGTTACCGGAAATCCTCCGGGCGCGCGCCCCGGTCGTGTCGATCCCCGGGGTCAGTCGCCGCCAGCCCGCCGTCTCGTCCACGAGGTCCGCCAGGACGGCGTCCCGCCGGTCTCGGTGACCCGGTCCCGCGAGAACCAGGACCGTCGGTCCGGCGCCCGAGATCGTGGCCGGCACACCCTCGTCCCGCAGCGCCCGCAGCAGCTCGCTGGAGGCACCGAGGACCGCCGCGCGGTAGGGCTGGTGCAGCCGGTCCTCGGTGGCGTCGAAGAGGAGCTCCGGACGTCTGGCCAGAGCCTCCACCAGGAGGGCGGCCCGGCCGGCCGTGAACGCCGCGTCGCCGTGCGACACGTGCTCGGGCAGGGCGGCACGCGCCCGGGAGGTGGCGAGCCGCGCGTCGGGGACCAGCACGGTGGCCTCGATCGTCGGGTCGACATCGAGGCCGACGGCGCGCGGGCCGTCGTCGGTGGTCCACGCGACGGTGGCCCCGCCCTGGATCGCGGGCGCCGCGTTGTCCGGGTGCCCCTCGAACTCCGTCGCCAGTGCCAGCACGGTGGCCGCGTCGATGGCCCGCGGCTCGGCCAGCAGGGCGCGCGCTGCCACGATCCCGGCCACGACCGCCGCGGACGACGACCCGAGCCCTCTGCCGTGCGGGATCACGTTGTGGCACGTCATGTGGATGCCGGTCGGCACCGTCCCGGCCAGGTCCATGGTGCGGCGCAGCGCGCGCACGACCAGGTGGTCCTCCCCCAGAGGCACCTGCCCGGCGCCCTCCCCGTCGACGTCCACCACCACCTCGTCGCTCGCGACGAGGCGCACGTCGACCTCGTCGTACAGGGCGAGAGCCAGACCGAGGGAGTCGAACCCCGGCCCGAGGTTCGCGCTCGTGGCGGGCACCCGGACCCGCACGTGGTCGGCGCCGAGCTGCATCAGAGGGACAGCGCGTCGGCGATCGAGACGACGTCGGCGGACACCCGCACGGGTTCCACCTCGCTGCCGTCGGGAGTACGCAGCGCCCAGCTCGGGTCCTTGAGCCCGTGGCCGGTGACGGTGATGGTGATGCGCGCTCCGGCGGGCACCAGGCCGCGCTCGTGCCGCGCCAGGAGACCTGCGACGCCGGCGGCGGACGCGGGCTCCACGAACACGCCCACCTCGGCGGAGAGGATCCGGTGTGCGGCGAGGATCTGCTCGTCGGTCACGGCCTCGATGACGCCGCCGGACGTGTCCCTCGCCTCCTCGGCGAGCTGCCACGAGGCCGGGTTGCCGATGCGGATGGCGGTGGCGATCGTGTCCGGCTCGTCGACCGGGTGGCCCTTCACGATCGGGGCGGCGCCGGCGGCCTGGAAGCCCCACATCGCCGGGGTCCGGGTTGCGACGCCGGACTCGGCGTACTCCTGGAAGCCCTTCCAGTACGCCGTGATGTTGCCGGCGTTGCCCACGGGCAGGAGGTGGATGTCGGGGGCGTCGCCCAGGGCGTCCACGATCTCGAACGCCGCGGTCTTCTGGCCCTCGATGCGGTCCGGGTTCACGGAGTTCACGAGCTCCACCGGGTGGGTGTCCGCGAGCTTGCGGGCCGCCACGAGGCAGTCGTCGAAGTTGCCGTCCACCTGCAGCAGGCGCGCGCCGTGCGCGACGGCCTGGCTCAGCTTGCCCATGGCGATCTTGCCGTCCGGCACGAGCACCGCGCAGATCATGCCCGCGCGCGTCGCGTACGCGGCCGCCGAGGCCGACGTGTTTCCGGTCGACGCGCACACCACGACCCGGGCGCCGCGACCGGCCGCCGCGGAGATCGCGGCGGTCATGCCACGGTCCTTGAACGAGCCGGTCGGGTTCATGCCCTCGACCTTGACGTAGACGTCGGCGCCGGTGCGCTCGGACAGCGCCGGCGCGGGGACCAGCGGCGTACCGCCCTCGCCCAGCGTCACGATCGTCTGCCGTACGTGGGCGGGCATGCGGTCGGCGTACTCGGCGATCACGCCGCGCCAGAGGCGCGACGTGGGAGCACCGCCGGAAGCGGCGGACGGGAGGTTCGGTTCAGCGGGCAGCACAGGCACGGTTCAGCCTTCGACTCTCAGGACGGACGTGATCTCGCGGACCGGTTCGAGCATGCGCACCGCCGCGATGGTGGCAGCCAGCGACGCCTCACGGGCGGCGTGGGTGGTCAGGAGCAGCTCGGCGGTCCCCTCGGAGGGACCGGTCTGGCGCATCGTGTCGATCGACACGCCGTGGTCGCCCACGACGCCCGCGACCTGGGCGAGCACGCCCGGGAGGTCGGCGACGAGCAGGCGGACCTGGTAGCGCGTGACGGCGGCGTCCGCCGGCAGCAGCGGCCGGGCCGCGTAGGTGGACTCCTGCGGGCCCTTGCCGCCGAGCACGCGGTGGCGTGCCGCCGAGACGACGTCGCCGAGGACGGCCGACGCGGTGGGCCGGCCGCCGGCGCCCTGGCCGTAGAACATGAGCGGGCCGGCCGCGTCGGCCTCGACGAAGATCGCGTTGAAGGCGCCCTTGACGCCGGCCAGCGGGTGCTCCAGCGGGACCAGTGCCGGGTGCACCCGCACGGACACTCCCTCGCCGGTCTGCTCGGCGATGGCCAGCAGCTTCACGGCGTGGCCGGTCCGGGCGGCCCAGGCGACGTCGTCGGCGGTGACGCCCGTGATGCCCTCGCGGGCGACGTCGTCGGCCGAGACGCGGGTGTGGAAGGCGAGGCTGGCGAGGATCGCGGCCTTGGCCGCGGCGTCGTACCCCTCGACGTCGGCGGTGGGGTCCGCCTCCGCGAAGCCGAGCTCCTGCGCCTGCTCGACCGCTTCCTGGAGGCCGAGACCGCTCGTCGCCATCTGGTCCAGCACGTAGTTCGTGGTGCCGTTGACGATGCCGAGGACCCGGCGCACGTAGTCGCCGGCGAGAGACTCCCGCACCGGGCGCACGATCGGGATGGCGCCCGCCACGGCAGCCTCGTAGTAGATGTCGACGCCTGCCGAGTCGGCGGCCTTGTAGAGCGTGGGGCCGTCCGCCGCCAGGAGCGCCTTGTTGGCGGTGACCACTGCCGCGCCGCTCTCGATGGCGCGCAGCAGCAGGGCACGCGCGGTCTCGATGCCGCCCATCACCTCGATGACGATGTCAGCGCCGTCCACCAGCGTCTCCACGTCCTCCGTCAGGAGGTCGCGCGGGATGACGGGGTCCCGGGGGCGGTCCGCGTCGCGGACCGCGATCCCGGCGAGCTCCAGCGGCGCGCCGACGCGGGCGGCGAGATCGGCGCCCTGCTCGAGGAGCATCCGGGCCACCTCCGTGCCCACGACGCCACAGCCGAGCAGTGCAACACGCAGCCCACGTGCGGGCTCGGGGAGGTGGACAGGCACAGCGATCCTGCTTTCGTCTTCGGGGAACGGTCCGGTCCGGTGCGAGTTCCACACGGGAGTTCCGGACGTTGCGATCAGGGTAACCGCCGCATCCGACACCCGAGGCGATCGTCTCACCACGACCCCGCCGAGGTAGTCATGAGGCGAGGTAGTCACCCGGTCCTCGCCGGGATGACTACCTCGCCAAGTGACTACCTCGCCAAGTGACTACCTCCCCAGGTGACTACCTCGGCGGGGTCGGGCGGTCAGGCCTCGTTGACCCCGTGGCAGACCTTGTACTTCTTGCCGGAGCCGCACGGGCACTGCGCGTTGCGCGGTGTGCCCGGGAACGTCCGGCCGTCGCTCGTGGCGGCCGTCGCCTCGCCGTGCAGAGCCGCACGACGGCGGGCACCGTCGGACGACTGCACGAACGCCGAGCCCGAGCCGTCCTCGCTCGGTGCCGAGTACGTCAGCGACTGCGGCCGGCTCGGGGTGTCGAGCCCCTTCGCGAGCAGGATCGGCTCCGTCGCGGCGCCCGCAGCACGGCGCTGCCGCGGTGCCGGCGGCTGACCGGGCTGGCCCTGCCCCGCTGCGCCCGCGGGCGGCACCGTGGGGATCTGCGTGGTCGGCGGTGCGTCCGGCTGCCCCGTGCCCAGGCGTCCGCGCGGCGGCACCGGGCCGACGGCGGGCAGCTCCGAGCTGCCCTCGCCCGCCTGCTCCGCGTCCGGCTGCTGCACCGTGACCTCGAGGTTGAACAGGAACCCGACCGACTCCTCCTTGATGGCGTCGGTCATGGCCTGGAACAGCTGGAAGCCCTCGCGCTGGTACTCGATCAGCGGGTCGCGCTGCGCCATGGCGCGCAGCCCGATGCCCTCCTTGAGGTAGTCCATCTCGTAGAGATGCTCACGCCACTTGCGGTCCAGCACCGAGAGCACCACCCGGCGCTCGAGCTGGCGCATGGCCGGCGACGTCAGCTCGTCCTCGCGCGCCTGGTAGGCCACCCGCGCGTCGGACAGGATCTCCTCGAGCAGCATCTCGCCGGTGAGCCGGTCGATACCACCGGCCTCCTCGGCGACCTCGTCCGGCGTCAGCGACACCGGGTACACGGCCTTCAGGGCCGTCCACAGGGCGTCGAGGTCCCACTGCTCGGACGTGCCGTCCGACGTCGCGTTGGTCACGTAGTCGGTGATGGTGTCGGTGAGGAAGTGCTGGATCTGCTCGTGCAGGTCCTCGCCCTCGAGCACCCGGAGGCGCTCGGCGTAGATGACGGTGCGCTGGCGGGAGAGCACGTCGTCATACTTCAGGACGTTCTTGCGGATCTCGAAGTTGCGCGACTCCACCTGGCCCTGCGCGGACATGATGCCGCGCGTGACCATCTTGGACTCGAGCGGCATGTCGTCCGGGAACCCGGCCCGGTTCATCATCGACTCGGCGAGACCCGAGTTGAACAGCCGCATCAGGTCGTCCTGCATCGACAGGTAGAACCGGGACTCCCCCGGGTCGCCCTGACGACCGGAACGGCCCCGCAGCTGGTTGTCGATACGGCGGGACTCGTGGCGCTCGGTGCCGAGCACGTAGAGGCCGCCGGCCTCCTTGACCTCGTCGTGCTCCGCCGCGACGCGCTCCTTCGCCTTCTCGAGCGCCTGCGGCCAGGCCGCCTCGTACTCGTCCGGCGTCTCGACCGGGTCGAGACCCCGCTCGGCGAGGTCCGTGACCGCGAGGTACTCGGCGTTGCCACCGAGCATGATGTCCGTACCGCGGCCGGCCATGTTCGTGGCGACCGTGACGGCGCCCTTGCGGCCCGCCATCGCGATGACCGCGGCCTCGCGCTCGTGCTCCTTCGCGTTCAGGACGTTGTGCGGCACGCCGGCCTTCTTGAGCTTGGCGCTCAGCAGCTCTGACTTCTCGACGCTGGTGGTACCCACGAGCACCGGCTGGCCGTAGGCGTGCCGCTCCACGATGTCCGCGACCACGGCGTTGAACTTGCCGTCCTCGTTCTTGTAGACGAGGTCCGGCTGGTCGATCCGCTGCGGGTCCTTGTTCGTCGGGATCGGGACGACGCCGAGCTTGTACGTGCTCTGGAACTCGGCGGCCTCGGTCTCGGCGGTACCGGTCATCCCGGCGAGCTTGCCGTACAGGCGGAAGTAGTTCTGGAGGGTGATCGTGGCGAGCGTCTGGTTCTCCGCCTTGATCTCCACCCCCTCCTTGGCCTCGATGGCCTGGTGCATGCCCTCGTTGTAGCGACGGCCCGCGAGGATACGGCCCGTGTGCTCGTCGACGATCATGACCTCGCCGTTCAGCACGACGTAGTCCTTGTCGCGCTTGAACAGCTCCTTCGCCTTGATCGCGTTGTTGAGGAACCCGATCAGGGGCGTGTTCAGCGACTCGTAGAGGTTGTCGATGCCGAGGTAGTCCTCGATCTTCGCGATACCCGGCTCGAGCACGCCGACGGTGCGCTTCTTCTCGTCGACCTCGTAGTCGACGGTCGGCACCAGGCGGCGCACGACCTTGGCGAACTCGTTGTACCAGCGGTTCGCATCGCCGGCCGCGGGGCCCGAGATGATCAGCGGCGTCCGCGCCTCGTCGATGAGGATCGAGTCGACCTCGTCGACGATCGCGAAGTTGTGCCCGCGCTGCACCAGGTCGTCGACGGACCAGGCCATGTTGTCGCGCAGGTAGTCGAAGCCGAACTCGTTGTTCGTGCCGTAGGTGATGTCCGCGGCGTACATCTCGCGCCGCTGCGCCGGGGTCTGGCCCGACAGGATCACCCCGGTGGTCATGCCCATGAACCGGAAGACGCGGCCCATCAGCTCTCCCTGGTACTTGGCCAGGTAGTCGTTGGTGGTGATGACGTGGACGCCGTCGCCGGAGAGCGCGTTGAGGTACGCGGCGGTCGTGGCCACCAGCGTCTTTCCCTCACCGGTGCGCATCTCGGCGATGTTGCCGAGGTGCAGCGCCGCACCACCCATGATCTGGACGTCGAAGTGCCGCTGGCCGAGCGTGCGGTGAGCCGCCTCGCGGATCGCCGCGAACGCCTCCGGCATGAGCTCGTCCAGGGTGGCGCCGTGCTCCAGCCGTTCCCGGAAACGTGCGGTCTCCTCACGCAGCTCGGTGTCGCTCAGCTCGACGAAGCTGGGCTCCAAGCGGTTGACCTGCTCAGCCACGGAGTGCAGCTTCTTCAGGACACGTCCTTCGCCGATGCGTAGGACCTTGTCGAGGATGGACACGCGGGTTCTCCCAGGTCGTCGTCAAGTTTCGCCGTCGTCCATCGTAGGCCGTAAACCTGGGCCTGTGACCCAAAGACGGACAGCGGACCGATGGGTTCGCTCCCGGGGTAACGACCGCGGCCGTCGCAGGGTTCCACGGAGGCTCCTCCTGCCCCGGGTCCGACCTCCGGATAAAGTGGCCACCATCGCCCACCCGCCCGCGCTCGCGCGGCATGCCGTCCCGTGCTCGGCCGGGGAGTCCCCGGGGTACCGGCCACGACGTCCTGTCGACGAGCCCTGACAGGACGGTCCGGACGTGCTTCTGGTACTCCTCGCCCACGGGGTCCTGGCTCTGGCCGCCCCGGCCCTCGTCGCGGCCCTGGGCCGGCGCGCCTTCTGGTTGCTCGCCCTCGGACCGGCCGCGGCGACGATCTACGCGCTGTCCCGGACCACCGCCGTCCTGGAGGGCCGCACCCCCACGGAACACCTGCAGTGGATCCCCGCGCTCGGCCTCGCGATCGATCTCCGGCTGGACCTGCTGTCCTGGGTGATGCTGCTGGTGGTCGGTGGCGTCGGCACCCTGGTGATGCTCTACTGCAGCGCCTACTTCTCCCGCGAGGCACGCGGCCTCGGCCGGTTCAGCGGCTTCCTGGTGGCGTTCGCCGGCACGATGACGGGCCTCGTGCTCGCCGACGACCTGCTCCTGCTCTTCGTGTTCTGGGAGCTCACCACGGTGTTCTCCTACCTGCTGATCGGTCATCACACGGACCGCACCGCGTCGCGCCGGGCCGCCATGCAGGCGCTGATCGTGACCACCGCCGGCGGCCTGGCGATGCTGGTCGGGCTCGTGGTGCTCGGGGTCACCGCCGGGACCTGGAGCCTCTCGGCGGTCATCGCCGACCCGCCGTCGGGCCCCGCCGTCACGGTGGCCGTGGTCTGCCTGCTGGCCGGCGCCGCCACCAAGTCCGCGCTCGTGCCCACGCACTTCTGGCTGCCCGCCGCGATGGCCGCCCCCACGCCCGTCTCGGCCTACCTCCATGCCGCCGCCATGGTCAAGGCGGGCATCTACCTGATCGCCCGGTTCGCGCCCGCGTTCTCCGACCTCGCCGCCTGGCGCACCGTGGTGCTCGTGCTCGGCGGTGCCACGCTCCTGCTCGGCGGGTACCGTGCGCTGCGCCAGCACGACCTCAAGCTCGTCCTCGCGTTCGGCACCGTCTCCCAGCTCGGGCTCCTCACGCTCCTGCTCGGCTACGGGACGCGGGCGACGGCGCTCGCCGGGCTGGCGCTCCTGGGCGCGCACGCCCTGTTCAAGGCCTCGCTGTTCCTGGTCGTCGGCGTCGTCGACGCGGCAGCGGGCACCCGCGACCTGCGCAAGCTCGCGGGGGTCGGACGGCGCCTACCGGTCACCGCGCTGGCCGCCACGCTCGCCACCGCGTCGATGATCGGCCTGCCACCGTTCGCCGGCTACGTCGCCAAGGAGGCCGCGCTCGCCGCCTGGGCGCACGACGGCGACCCGCTGGGCATGATCATGATCGTGGTGGTCGCCGTGGGCTCGGCCCTGACGGTGGCCTACGGGCTCCGGTTCCTGTGGGGCGCCTTCAAGCCCCGCCTGCCGGCGACGGCCTCGGCCGTGCCGGGCGAAGGGCCGGGCCAAGGGCCGGGCGAGGCGCCCGAGGTCGCGCACCCCCAGCCGTTCTCGATGGTCGCGCCGCCACTGGTCCTCGCGGTCCTCGGCCTCGCGGTGGCCCTCGTGCCGCAGGTCGGCGAGGAGCTGCTCGGCCCGTACGCCAGCACCTATCCCGTCGGCGACCCCGGGCACCTCACCCTCTGGGACGGGCTCACCCCGGTCCTCGCGGTCACCGCCGCGGTGCTCCTGCTGGGTGTGCTGATGTTCTGGCAGCACGACCGCGTCGAGCGGCTGCAGGCGGCGCTCTGGACCCCGGACGGCGCCGACCTCGCCTACCGGCGTCTCATGCGCAGCCTGGACCGGTTCGCGAGCGACGTCACCGCAGGCACGCAGCGTGGTTCGCTGCCCTTCTACCTCGGGGTCATCCTCGTGACGCTCGCGGTCGGCCCGGGGGTCGCGCTCGCCGTGGGCCTCGTGGGTGATACGGGCGCCGACGCGCTGCCCGTCGCGGCCGACGCGGCGGGGCGGGGCGACGTGCTGCACCTCGGCCCGTTCGCGATGGTGCCGTGGGACCGTCCCGCCCAGCTCGTCGTCGTCCTGGTGGTCGTGGTGGCCGCCGTCCTGACCGCCCGCGCACGCCGCCGGCTCAAGGCGGTGTTCCTCATGGGCGTCGCGGGATACGGCAACGCCGTGCTGTTCCTGCTGCACGGAGCGCCCGACCTCGCGCTGACCCAGGTCCTGTGCGAGACCCTGACGCTCGTCGTCATGGTCCTGGTGCTCCGGCGCCTGCCACCGTACTTCTCGGACCGGCCGCTGGCGGCGAGCCGCTGGGTCAGGCTGGCGATCGGCGTGCTCACAGGCCTCGTCGTCATGATGTTCGTCGCCGCGGCACCCCTGGTCCGTGTGCATCTTCCGGTCTCCGTCGACTTCCCCGAGGAGGCCGAGACGTTCGGCGGTGGGCACAACATCGTCAACGTCACCCTCGTCGACATCCGCGCCTGGGACACCGTGGGCGAGATCTCGGTGCTGCTGGTCGCGGCCACCGGCGTCGCCTCGCTCGTCTTCCTGCGCCAGCGCAGCGGCAACCTGCTGCGCCTCGACCCCACCGGGGACGACGAGTCCGGGGAGCGCCCCGCACGTGCTGGTGGCCGTCAGGTGCGGCCGGGTACCTGGCTGCTCGCGGGCCCGACCCTCGACCCCCAGAAGCGGTCGGTGCTCTTCGAGGTGCTGACCCGTGCGCTGTTCCACCCGATGCTGCTGTTCGCCCTGTTCCTGCTGTTCAGCGGGCACAACTCGCCCGGGGGCGGATTCGCGGCGGGCCTGGTCGCGGGTCTGGCGCTGACGGTCCGCTACCTGGCCGGCGGCCGGTACGAGCTCGGCGAGGCGGCCCCGGTCCATCCCGGTCTCGTCCTCGGCACCGGGCTGTTCCTGTCGGCGGGCGTGGGCCTGGTCGCGCTGCTCGCCGGCCAGGCCGCGCTCGAGAGCACGATCATCGACCTGCACCTGCCGGTGCTCGGCCACGTGCACCTGGTCACCAGCCTGTTCTTCGACGTCGGAGTTTTCCTCGTGGTCATCGGCCTGGTCATCGACATCCTGCGCACGTTCGGCGCCGAGCTGGACCGGCAGGCCGAGCCCCACTCCCGCACCGTCGGCTCGCACGGCCGCACGGCGCACCGGGCAGGAGGTGACCGCGCGTGATCGTGCTCGACAACGTCCCCTCCGGCGCCCTTCTGCTGGCCGTGGGCGTGCTGTTCGCCGCGGGGGTGTACCTGCTGCTGGAACGATCGCTGACCCGCGTGCTCCTCGGCTTCGTCCTGCTGGGGAACGGGGCCAACCTGGCGATCCTGGTGGCCGGCGGGCGGGCCGGCGCTCCGCCGATCACCGGCGCCGACGACCGGGAGCCGATGAGCGACCCGCTGGCGCAGGTCATGATCCTGACGTCCATCGTCATCACGCTCGCACTGGTGGCGTTCGTGCTGGCCATGGCCTACCGGTCCTGGCAGCTGCACGGCCACGACGAGGTGCAGGACGACCTGGAGGACACCCGCATCGCGCGGCTCGCCGTCGAGGACGCGCCGTCGTACGCCGACAGCGACGCCGTGGAGCCAGGCGTCACCCTGGACGAGGAGGCGGTGGCCACACGTGATGAGGTGGCGCTCCCCGACCCCGTGGTGAGACCGCGGGACGGCGGGGGTGACGGACCATGAACCTGTGGACCGTGCAGACCCTCGTCCCGCTGCCGGTGCTGGTGCCGCTGTTCGGGGCAGGGCTCGCCCTGGCGCTGCACCGGTACCAACGCGCCCAGCGGATCATCTCGGTCGTCGCCCTGTCGGTCGTCGCGGCCGCCTCCGCCGGCCTGGTGGTCGCGGCCCAGCACGGGCCGGTGCCGCTCGACCTCGGCGGCTGGGCGGCCCCGGTCGGCGTCAACCTGGTGGCCGACCCGCTCGCCTCGCTCATGCTGCTCGTGAGCAGCATCATGCTGCTCTGCGTGCTGCTCTACTCGATGGCACAGGGCATCGCGGACGGCAACGACCGGACCGCGCCGGCGACGACGGACGCGGAGGAACTGCGCACGGCGCTGGAGGCGCAGGACCCGGACGCCGACGAGGGCGGGCAGCGCGATGCCCTGCCCGTCGCGATCTTCCACCCGACGTTCCTGATCCTGGCGGCGGGCGTCGCTGACGCCTTCCTCGCCGGGGACCTGTTCAACCTCTTCGTCGGGTTCGAGATCCTGCTCGCCGCGTCGTACGTGCTGCTCACGCTCGGCGGCACCAGCGAGCGCATCCGGGCGGGCAGCGTCTACGTCGTCGTCGCGCTGCTCAGCTCGATAGTGTTCCTGCTCGCCGTCGGCCTGGTCTATGCGGCGACCGGCACGGTGAACATGGCCCAGCTCGCCGAGCGCCTGCCCGATGTCGATCCCGGGGTACGGCTGGGCATCCAGGCCCTGCTGCTGCTCGCCTTCGGGATCAAGGCGGCGATCTTCCCGCTGTCCGCGTGGCTCCCCGACTCCTACCCGACGGCGCCCGCCCCGGTCACCGCGGTGTTCGCGGGCCTGCTCACGAAGGTCGGCGTCTACGCCATCCTGCGCACCCAGACCCTGCTCTTCCCGGCGAACGAGACGTTGGAGGCGGTGCTGCTGGTGCTGGCGCTCGCCACGATGCTCGTCGGTGTCCTGGGCGCGGTGGCGCAGGACGACGTGAAACGTCTGCTGTCGTTCACGCTGGTCAGCCATATCGGGTACATGGTCTTCGGCGTCGCCCTGGCGACCCAGGCGAGCACCGCCGCGGCCATCTTCTACGTGGTGCACCACATCACCGTGCAGACGGCGCTGTTCCTGGTCGTCGGGCTGGTCGAGCGTCGCAGCGGTACGACGTCGCTCGACCGCCTGGGCGGCCTCGCGACGCTCGCCCCGGGCCTGGCGATCCTGTTCTTCGTGCCGGCCATGAACCTCGCGGGCATCCCGCCGCTGTCCGGTTTCCTGGGCAAGGTGGGCCTCCTGGAGGCCGGCGTGCTGGACGGCTCGGTGCTCGCCTGGGCCCTGGTGGTCGGGTCGGTGGTCACCTCGCTGCTCACCCTGTACGCCGTGGTCCGGGCCTGGAACAAGGCGTTCTGGCAGCCCAGCCCGGAGGACGTGCGGGTGCCGGAAGAACCCGCTCCCCTGCCCTGGGGCATGGTCGGCCCGACGGCGGCGCTCGTGGCCGTGAGCGTGAGCCTGACCTTCGCGGCGGGGCCGCTCTACGACTACGCGGCGCGAGCGGCGGACATGGCGATGGACGGGCGCTCGTACGTCGACGCCGTGTTCCCCGACGGGGCGCCTCGCGGCACGGGCACGTCCGACGAGATCACCGACGACGGCGAGGAGGGCCGATCATGACGGGCACCGACCCGGAGGCCGTCCGCGGCACCGGACGGACGCGGCGCTCCGACGGGGCGCCGGAGACGCAGCAGCCCGAGCGGCCCTGGCGCAGCCGGGCACCACGGTTCGCCACGCTGTGGCCGACGATGGTGATGGGCGGGGCACTCTGGGTGCTCCTGTGGGGGGACCTGTCGTGGGCGAACGTGCTGTCCGGCGTCGCGCTCGGCGCGCTGGTGGCGCTCGCCTTCCCGCTCCCGCCCGTGGGCACGGCCGGGACGCTGCGACCGGGTCCGCTGGCCCATCTCGTCGGCCGGTTCGCCTCCGACCTCGTCGTCGCGTCCTTCCAGGTGGCCTGGACCGCCGTCCGGCCCGGCCCGACGCCGCAGGGCGGGCTGGTCGAGGTGCCGCTGCGCTCGACGTCGGAGCTGCTCGTCGCTATCACCGCGGGGCTGTCGTCGATGGTTCCCGGCACGGTGGTGGTCGATCTGGACCGGTCCGGCGCCACCCTGCAGGTGCACGTGCTCGATCTCGCCGGTTCCGGCGGTCCTGACGGCGTCCGGGAGTCGGTGCGGGCCCTCGAGGGGCGGCTGCTGCGCGCCTTCGTGACCCGCGCCGAGCTGGTCCGGCTCGGCCTGGCCGAGCCGTCCGACGGTCCCGCACCCACCCCGGGCAAGGAGGGACAGCCATGATGCTCGCCGTCGGGATCGTCGCCACGGCGCTGCTCGCGGTCGGTGCCCTGTGCGCTGTCGTCCGGATGGAGCGTGGTCCCTCGATGCTGGACCGGTCAGTGGCGTTCGACGTGCTGACCACCGCGCTGGTCGGCGCCATAGCGGTCGAGGCGGCGCTGTCCCGCCGCACCGAGTCGATACCGATCCTCGTGGTGCTCTCAATGGTCGGTTTCATCGGGTCGGTGACCATCGCGCGCTTCGCCGCCGCCGAACCGCGCAAGGACCAGGCGCCCGACCACGCACGACCCGCGCCGACGGGCAGGCCGCCCGGACAGGATGCCCACGACCCGCCGGAGGGCTCATGAGCCTCGCCACCGATGTCGCCGCCGCGGTCTGTCTGCTGCTGGGCGCCTTCTTCTCGTTCTCGGCAGGAGTCGGTGTCGTGCGGTTCGACAACCTGCTCGCCCGGGTGCACGTCGTGGCCAAGCCCCAGGTGCTCGGCATGCTCCTGCTCCTGACCGGGGTGGCGCTCCGGCTGCAGGACCAGGGCACGGTCGCCATGCTCGTGCTCGTGGCGATCTTCCAGCTGATGACCTCCCCGGTGGCCGCGCACATGGTGGGCAGCGCGGGCCTGCGCACCGACAAGGTCGGCCCCGAGCTCCGCACGGTGGACGACGACAGCCGCTGAGGCAGGATGCGGCAGCCGGGTCAGGTGGTGCCGGCCCCGGCGCCGGCCCCGGTACCCGCTCCGGTAGCCGGCTCCGAGACGGGCTCGGGGCCCGGTGCCAGGACTCCTCGGCGCTCCGCCTGCGCGTCGCGCATCCCCTCGGCGGCGACGTAGCCGAACGCCGCCTCTGCCGCTTCGTCGGCCAGCGCCAGGCCTGCCGTGCCATACAGGTGGAAGACGGCGTCGGCGCCGTGCCGCGCGAGCTCGGCCACGTCGTCGTCGTACCGTGCGACGGCGGCAACCGTGCCCTCGAAGCCGCTCGCGCGCAGCTGGGACAGCGCGATCAGGTTCGCCGCGTGGAACGGCATGGCCAAGATCGCGAGCCGGACGGCTCCGGCACTGCGTACCCGGCCCCAGAACTCGATGTCGGTGGCGTCGGCCTGCACCACCGTGAAGCCCCCGGTGCGCAAGGTGGCGACGCGAGCCGGGTCGTGCTCGACGCCCACCACGTTCATGCCGTAGTCGTCGCGCAGCTGGCGGACGGCGCCACGGCCGACGCGCCCCATACCCAGCACGAGCGCCTCCGCGCCCGACACGTCGATGAGCCGTTCCTCCCGGTGCAGCCACTCGTTGGGCTTGGACGGGAAACGCCTGGCGAGCGCCATCGCGAACTCGTTGCCGCGGGTGTTGACCGCCGAGGAGAGCACGAAGCTGGCCGCCACGGCGACGGCGAGCACCACCAGCCATTCGTCGTTCAGCAGGCCGGTCTGGGATCCGACGGCGACGACGATCAGGCCGAACTCCGAGTAGTTGGCCAGCACCAGGCCCGACAGGATCGCCGTGCGCTTGCGCAGCCGCATCAGGCGCAGCAGCACCGCGGTCACGATGCCCTGCAGCGGCAGCATGAGCAGCATGAGCAGCCCGATCGCCGCGGCCTGCCAGGTGAGCTCCCCCGAGAAGCCGATGGACACGAAGAAGCCGACGAGCAGCAGCTCCTTGAGGGTGAACAGGTTGCGCGACAGCTCGGTGGCGGCGGGGTGGCCGGCCAGGAGCATGCCCATGACGAGGGCGCCGAGGTCGCCCTTGAGCCCGACGGCGTCGAACAGCGCGTAGCCGGGGCCGAGCGCGACCGCCACGCCGAACAGCGCCTGCAGCTCGCCGTGGCCCACCCGCGACCACACCCGGCGCAGCAGCCAGGCGCCCGGGATCAGCAGCACGAGGCCGAACGCCCACAGGCTGGGCGGGTGGTTCGACGCCACGGACAGGAAGATGACGGCGATCAGGTCCTGCATGATGAGCACGCCGATGGCGATCCGGCCGTAGAGCGCGGACTGGTCGGAGCGGCCGTCGAGCACCTTGACCACGAACACGGTGGAGGAGAACGAGAGGGCGAGACCCAGCAGGGCGAGGACTCCCAGGCCCTCGCCCTCGAGCATCGAGAACCCGATCACGCCCAGCAGACCGAGGAACCCGACGGCGATGGCGACACTCATCACGAGGTGCGCCACGGTGGTGAACCACACGTCCTTGCGCAGCAGCGTCTTGACGTCGAGCTTGAGCCCGATGCCGAACAGCAGCAGGGTCACGCCGAGGTCGGCGAGGGTCCCGAGGTAGCCAGGCTCCGCAAGGCCGGCCGCGTGCAGCCCGAACCCCGCCACCAGGAAACCCACGAGGGGTGGCAGCCGAAGCAGGACCGCCCCGAGCCCGGCCGCGACCGTGACGAGCAGGAAGATCGCAGCGGTTCCCATGAGCAGAGTTTAGTTGTCGTATGTTTCAGGTAGCGGTCACCACCGCGTGCAGAGCGGGTGAAAGAGACCCCTCGGCCTGCACAGTCACCCCCTCGAGTCCCAGCCACCGGGCCATCTCGCGAAGCTCGGCCGCCAGTCGGGCGGGGGTGTCCGCCGTCAGGGTCGGTTCGGCGTGCGCGGACTGCACGCGCAGCACGCCCGCGGCGCGGTCCGCCTTGAGGTCCACCCGGGCCGTGAGCTGCGAGTCCTCGAGGAACGGCAGCACGTAGTACCCGTCGACACGCTGGGCGGCCGGGGTGTAGATGCCGATCCGGTACCGCATCCCGAAGAGGCGCTCCAGCCGCTTGCGCTCCCACACCAGGGGATCGAACGGCGCAAGGAGCGCCTGTCCCGTGGCCCGGCGGGGGCGAGCGGCTTCGCGGTGCAGGAACCACTGCTCGGAGCCACCTGCCACGCGGGCCGGCAGCAGCACGCCCTCCTCCACGAGATCAGCGAGCGCCTGGTCCGCCACCGGCCCCCGGAGCCGGTAGTAGTCCTTGATGCAACGGGCCGTCCCGATGCCGTGCGCCCGCGCCCCGAGCTCCAGCAGGGCCCGCTTGGCCTCGACCTCGGGCACCTCGGCGAGCGCCGAGGGCGGCAGCACACGCTCCGGCAGGTCGTACAACCGCTCGAACTGGGTGTTCCGGCCCGCGGAGACCACCTCGCCCGTGAAGAACAGGTGCTCCACCACGCGCTTCTCGGTGCTCCAGTCCCACCACGTGCCTCGCTTGCGGCGCACCGAGCGCCCTTCGGACACGAACCGGTCGTGGATCTGGGAGGCCGACAGCGGCCCCTCCGCCGCGACCAGGTCGCGTACCTCGGCGACCTGCGGGGCGTCCGGCAGGCGTACGCCGTCCAGCTCCCGCCAGTCGTACTCCTCCGCGAACCACCGGCGCCGGAAGGCCAGCAACGGCCATGCGCGCGGGGGCACATAGGCGGCGACGTGCGCCCAGCTCTCCACGAGACGGCGGTCGGCTGCTGCGGCCCTGCCCGTCCGCCGGGCGTACCTGCCCGACGCCGTCGCCCGGTCCAGCAGGTCGGTGTCGTACGCGCCCAGCCGCGAGAAGAGAGGCAGCAGGTGCGCCCGGGCGAGGACGTTCACCGAGTCGATCTGGAGCAGGCCGAGCCGGTCGACCACCCCCTGCACGTGCCGCATGGTGCGCGGCCCGTCGGTGCGCGGGCGGTTCAGGCCCTGGGCCGCGATGGCGACCCGGCGGGCCTGGTCGAGAGACAGGGAGATCGGTTGCACAGGAACATCGTGCCCCGACCCACTGACACTCCCTGGGGACAAGCAGCGGGGACGCCCCGGATGCAGGAACGTGGTGGCGTGCAACCCGTCCGCGAGCTCGCCCGTCTGCTGCTGCCCGTCTCGTGTCCGTGCGGCGAGCGCGACGTGCGGTGGTGCGCGCGGTGCGCGGCGCTCCTGGCCGGCCCGCCGGTGCGCACCGAGCACGGTGCACCCCGCCTGGACCGGCTCGACGGGGTCCCGCCGGTGCCGGTGTGGGCGCTCACGCCGTACACGGGGCCGGTGCGGGACGTCGTCGTGCACTGGAAGGACCGGGGACGGGCGGACCTCGACCGGCTCCTCGCGCCCGCGCTGCGGCGGGCCGCTGCCCGTATCGGCCCGGCGCTCGTGCCCGCGCTCGGCGGCGCCCCCGTCGCCGTCGTGCCGGTGCCCTCGACCGGCGCGGCCCGCCGGGCGCGGAGCCGTGAGCCCGTGGCGGTCCTGGCCCGGGCGGTCACCCACGGCCTGCACGACGCCGGTGTCCGTGCTCGTCTGGTCCCCGCCCTCGTCCGCCGCGGCGCCGCACGGGACCAGGTGGGCCTCGGTGCCCGCGCCCGTGGCCGCAACCTCGCGGGCGCCGTCCGCATGACGAGACGCGGAGCGCGGGCGCTCGGACAAAGATCCGTATGCATTCTTGTGGACGACGTCCTGACGACGGGGGCCACACTGGCCGCCGTCGAACGAGTGCTCGAGGACGCCGGTCACGACGTGCTGGGAGCGACTGTGCTGGCAGCGACGCCGCCCCCGGCGCACGAGTCCGGGATCGCGCCGCGCTCGGCGCGGGACACCGGGGAGGAATCTGATCAGAACCTGAAAGTCTGACAGATCTCTGTCGTCTTGTTCACTGTCCGTTGGGGCTGTCGTTACCCAGGTGACGGAGTTAGCCTGAACGTTCCACGCGAGATCGGAGCCCTGCCGACGTTGACGGGGCGTACGCGACGGGAGGTGGTTCGTGCCCGGCACCGGTAGCAGGGGGTGCCATGACGAGTAGAGACGGGTGCGCGCCGCCGGCAAGGGACGGCGTGGCCCAGAGTTCCCGGAGCGGAGATACACACATGGAAATTGTCGTTGTCGGCAGGCACACGGACGTGGCGGACCGGTTTCGCCAGCACGTCGAGGAGAAGCTCGCGAAGGTAGAGCTGCTGTCTCCCTACGTACGTCGGGTGGATGTGGAAGTCACGCACGAGAACAACCCACGACTCTCCGAGAACCGCGAGCGAGTAGAGCTCACGCTGCGCGCCAAGGGTCCGGTGATCCGCGCCGAGGCCGCAGCGGACGACCGCTTCGGCGCCCTGGACCTCGCGATCGACAAGCTGAACGAGCGCCTGCGTCGCGCCCGCGACCGGCGCAAGGACCACCGGAACAACAAGGTGGTCGCCCCCGTGGACGTCCGTCCGCTCGAGGAGATCTTCGACGAGGACAACGCGTCCGCCGAAGCACCCGAGCCGCAGGTCTCGACACCGGCCGCGCTGTCCGAGCCCGGTGACTCCGTGGAGACCACCATCGGCGACTCGCCCGTGGTGATCCGGCAGAAGCTCCACCACGCGGACCCGATGACGCTCGACGACGCCGTCTACGAGATGGAGATGGTGGGCCACGACTTCTACCTGTTCATCGACAAGGAGACGTCGCGCCCCTCGGTGCTCTACAAGCGCAAGGGCTGGTCCTTCGGTGTGATCCAGCTCGACAACACCTGCGGCACAGCGCCGGTCACCGACCTGACCTGAGCCGACCTGGCCTGAGCCGCCCGATCTGAGCCCGCCGAGGCGGCGCTCCGGCTGGACGGAAGACCTGGCGAAGTAGCACCGCGGCCGGCGCTGCGGTCCTACTTCGCCAGTGCCGTCCCGGGGCGGGTCAGCCCGGGTAGGCGACCAGGTCGACGTCCTCGGCCAGCGGCTGCCACACGCCGGTCTCCTCGTGCTCGAGGTCGCCGTCCTTGGTGATCACCATGATCCCCTTGTCGGCCACCCCGGCCGCCAGCTGCACGACGTCCGTCAGCCCCGGCAGCTGCTTCGACTGGCCACCGGCACCCGGGAGGCCGCCGACGCCGGCGTTCCAGACGCCCGACGTGCCCTCGCCGTCGCTCGCCAGGAGCGCGAGGGTGGTGAGCCCGGACCAGCGAGCCTCCTCGACGCGGGCCACCGGCGCCGCGACCGAGATGGGCGGCGCGAGGTCGACCGGGACCTTCTCGCCGTTCCGCACGATGCCGGCCACCTGCACCTGGGTGCCGGTGGGCGCCTGGCTCACGACCGCGATGCGCGATCCCTCCGGCGACACCGACACGCTGAGCACCTTGCGGCCGCTCAGCCAGTCGGGCTCCACCTCGACCACCTCGACCGTCTTGGTCGACACCTGCAGCTCGCCGGTGTCGCCGCTGCTCCAGGTGTTGCCGAACTTGTCGACCGAGGGAGCTGCCAGGTCCGGCCCGACGATGAGCGTCACGGGACCGCCCTCGTCGTCGGACGAGACGTTCACGATCTGGTCGGTACCGTCCCGCACCACGACCGGTGTGGTCGCCGGGCTGAGCGCGAGCGCGGTCGGGTCCAACGCCGACAGGTCCACGGGCACGTCGTGCTCGACGAGCCTGCCGTCCTCGACGCGGTACAGCTGGTCGTCCTGCAGCGCCATCGCCTGGACGATGGTGGCGGGCAGGTCGACGTCCGTCTGGTCCACGGAGAGGCGGCTGGTGTCGCTGAACAGGTCCACGGCCACCGTGCGGCCTGCCCCCTCGGAGAGGGTCGCCGAGATCTGCGCCGCGACCACGGAGCGCTCGGCGGCAGGGGCGGTGCTGATCTGCTCGCTGAGGCGGACGGCGACAGGCTCGTTCCCGTCCGTGTCCTGGATCGACGGTGACACGAGCTGGGTGCCCTCCGGCACGAGGGACCGGGTGGCTCCCTGCAGCCACTCGGGCGGCCCGGCGAGCAGCTCCTGGACCGCGTCCCGGCGCCAGGACTGCCGCGGGAACCACCGCATGTCGGGGACGAAGCTCTTGATGTTCCCTTCGGCGGGGAAGTACAGGCGGGTCGCCCGGTACTGGTTCGCGAACAGGTTGGCGGGCACGAGCACCCCGTTGTCGAGCCCGGAGATGCGCCACTCGCCGCCCGCCTGGGTGAGCGTGAACCGGTAGCTCAGCTCCCGCGGGTTCCCCACCTCGGTGTACGTGCCGGCCGTGTCGAGGGTCGCGATGGTCGTCGCGTGCGCGGCCACCTCGACGGTCTCGCCGTCCTTGACGTCGACGCCGCTCACGGACGGTTCCAGCAGTGGCGGCTCACGGACCACCCGCACCGACCCGTCGGGGTCCCACGTGCCCGCCGCGTCATCGGTCAGGAACTCCCGCGCGGTCTGGAACTCCTTCGGTGACGTCGTGGCGGCGACGGCCGCACCCAGGAAACCCGAGACGATCGCGCGTGGTTCGGCGCCGACCGCCGGACCCTGCGGGAGCAGTGCGATGTCGACCTGCGGGTCCGCGTTCGCGGTACTCACCCGGACCGGGCCGGACGTCGGGATCTGGGCGCAGGCCCCGAGCGTGACGGCACAGGCCAGCGCGGCGACGGCAGCCACGACGTGGGTTCCCTTGCGCATCAGTGCACCTCCACGTCGTTGCCTGCGGACATCCCCACCACGTCGGTGCTCCCGGGGTCGGACAGGTCCGGGATCGCCGTCGGGGTGGGGCCCGTGGGCGGGTTGATCACGGGGATCTGGCCGGTCCGGAGCCCGGGCTCGTGCGAGGCGGGCGCCATGGTCACCGGCGGCTCGCCCACCTGCACGCCGGCGCTGCGCGGCAGCGTCAGCCGGAAGCTCGCGCCCTGCCCGGGGCGGCCCCACGCGTCGAGGCGCCCCGCGTGCAGGTGGGCGTCCTCGAGGGCGATCGCGAGGCCCAGGCCGGACCCGCCGGTGGTACGGGCACGCGCCGGGTCGGCGCGCCAGAAGCGGTCGAAGACGTGCTCGACCTCCTGCTTGGTCATGCCGACGCCGTAGTCGCGCACGACGACGGCGACGGCGCGGTCGTCCTCGGCGACCGTCACCTCGACCGGCCGCTCCTCGGCGTGCTCGATCGCGTTGACCACGAGGTTGCGCAGGATGCGCTCGATCCGGCGCGGGTCGAAGTCGGCCGCCGCGTCGGCGTCGGGCAGCCGCACCGAGACCCGGACGTCCTTGCTGTTCGCGAGCGGGGCGGCCTGCTCGACCACCGACATGACGACGTCGCGCAGGTCGCGGCGCTCGGCATCGAGGACGGCGGCGCCGGCGTCGAACCGGCTGATCTCCAGCAGGTCGGACAGGAGGGACTCGAAGCGGTCGATCTGGCCGAGCAGCAGCTCGGCCGAGCGGGCGGCGTCCTCGTCCATCTGGTGCCGCGACTCGTGGATGATCTCGCTCGCCATGCGGATGGTCGTGAGCGGGGTACGCAGCTCGTGCGACACGTCGGACACGAACCGGCGCTGCATGGCGGAGAGCTCCTCCATACGCCGGATCTGGTCCTGGAGGCTCTCCGCCATCTCGTTGAACGACCGTGCGAGGCTCGCCATCTCGTCGGTGCCGCGGGCGCCCGGCATGCGCTCGGACAGGTGCCCCTCGGCGAGCCGCTCCGCCACCGTCGCCGCCCGGGTCACCGGCGTCACCGTCTGCCGGGCCATGGTCCAGGTCACGACGCCGAGGAGCGCCAGCATGCCGAACCCGCCGGCGAGGAGCACGCGGTGCACGAACGACAGCGTCTCCTGCTCGGGCTCCAGCGAGTAGAGGTAGTAGATCTCGTACCTGGCGTCGGGCGTGGCCTGGACCGTGGAGCCCACGATGACACCCGGTTGGTCCATGCCGGACCCGTCGGCCGTGGGGACGCCCACCGCCTGCAGCACCTGGTCGTCCTCGGACGCGAGGTTCGCCTGGCGCAGCTCGCTGGTGATCACCACGTCGGTCAGGTCGGCCCGGGAGGCGAAGTCGGCCACCTGCGCGGTGGTACCCAGCTCGTGCATCAGGAAGTACTCGTCCGCGGTGGAGCCGCTCGTGGCACCGAGGGTCGCCATCGTGTCCAGCAGCAGGGTCTGCAGCTCGCCGTCCGACGTCGTCGCCGTGTCCGAGAAGTTCTCCGACACCTGCGTGGTCAGTGCGGCGGCCTCCTTGTCGATGGCGGCGAGCCGCTGCTCGTAGATGCCGTCCCGGACCGACGTGGACAGGTACAGCCCGAGCACGGCGATCGCCGCGAAGCCGATCGCCAGCGCGGTGGTGACCACGCGCAGCTGCAGGGAGGAGCGCCACTGCGCGACCGCGCGCCGGGTGGACCGGACCGTGACCACACGGGCCCGGTGCACCGCCCGGCGCAGCCACGTGACCAGGCCGTGCGGCATCAGCGTGTCGCGCCCGCCTTGTAACCGACGCCACGCACCGTGAGCACGATCTCCGGGTTCTCCGGGTCACGCTCGATCTTGGAGCGCAGGCGCTGGACGTGGACGTTGACCAGGCGCGTGTCGGCGCTGTGGCGGTAGCCCCAGACCCGTTCGAGGAGCACCTCGCGCGTGAACACCTGCCACGGCTTGCGGGCCAGCGCCACGAGCAGGTCGAACTCCAGCGGCGTGAGCGCGATGCGCTCGCCGTCGCGCATGACCGTGTGGCCGGTGACGTCGATCTCGACGTCACCCACGACGAGGCGCTCCGGGCCCGGGTCCTCGCTGCGGCGCATCCGGGCCTTGATCCGGGCGACGAGCTCCTTGGGCTTGAACGGCTTGGAGACGTAGTCGTCGGCACCCGACTCCAGGCCCACCACGACGTCGAGCGTGTCGGACTTGGCCGTCAGCATGATGATCGGCACCCCGGACTCGGCGCGGATCTCGCGGCAGACCTGTACGCCGTCCTTGCCGGGCAGCATGAGATCGAGCAGCACGAGGTCCGGCTGGTGGGTGCGGAACATCCCCAGCGCGGAGTCGCCGTCGGCACAGAACACGGCATCGATCCCCTCGCCCTTGAGGACGATGCCGATCATTTCTGCCAGCGCTGTGTCGTCGTCGACGACGAGAACTCGTACCTTCATGTCCTCCAGTGTGCCAGGCGGGTCCAGCAAAGCCGGCCTACCGGGCCGCGAGGGCGCGGGAATGCCGCAGGTTCACCCGCCAGGAGCACCTCGCCACGCTCCGGCGCACCGGACATTTCCGACGGGAGACGCTCCTCGTCGAACCTGGTGGCCCCGGATGTGACCACCGCCCCGCTCGGGTGATATCGGGCTCCCTCCCGACCGATCTTGGCTACGATCCCCTCAATTGCCGACGGACCGGATAAACCGGCCATAAGGCGGACAGGGGAAATCAAGTGGGCAGAACTCAGAGGGTGCGCCTCGTGGCGATGGCGGCCGCCGTCACCGTCACCGCGACGGTCGCGTGCGTCCCGGCCGCGTGGGGTGCCGGGAACACCGGTGCGACCCAGGCGGTCAGCGCGGCTCCCGCCCGGGCCACCCAGCCGGTCGACTCGGACATCGTGTCGACCGTGGCACCCGTGCTGAAGGCCGACGGCAGCTCGACCCGTCGCTACTCGGCCAAGGAGCTGCAGCGCGTCGACGCGGCGGGCGGTGACCCGGCCGTGCTCGAGTACTGGACGCCGGAGCGGATGGCCGCGGCCAAGCCGCTGGATGCGCCGGGCGACAGCGCACTCGTGCAGCGGATGGCGCAGGACGTCGCGGCGGGCCTCGCCTCGGGCACGGCCGTCGGCAAGGCGAACACCCTGCCGAGCGCTCCCGCCGGAGACTCCGGTCAGGGTGGCACGATCGTCAGCCGCCCGGTGGCGCCCGAGAACGCCGGCGGCGCGCAGACCAACGCGATCAGGCGGTGGCCGATCAGCAACGGCAAGCTCTTCATCGGCGGGTACGGCAGTGGCTCCTACTGCTCGGCCGCGACGATCAACACCAAGTCCAAGCGCGTGGTCATCACCGCAGGGCACTGCCTGCACAGTGGGCGGGGCGGCAGCTGGTACAGCAACCTGGTCTTCGTGCCCGACTTCAGAGGTGAAGCGGTCAACAAGACGCCGTACGGGACCTTCCAGGCGCGCACCCTGCACACCTTCAAGACGTGGATCCAGAAGGGCGGCACGTCGCAGGGCTGGTACCGAGACGTGGGCATGCTCACCACGTTCTCGAACGGGCAGGGCAAGCGGGTCGTCAAGGCGGTCGGCGGCAACGGCCTCAAGATCGACCAGTACTACCGCTGGCCGGCGACGGTGTTCGGCTACCCGTCCAACCTGTCCGACGGCCAGTCGATGTGGGGCTGTCAGGGCATGACCCGCAAGAGTGGAGTCGCGGCGCGTACCTCACTGATCAGCGGGTGCAACTTCGGCACCGGAGCATCGGGCGGCCCGTGGGTGTGGCACTACAACAACAGCACCCGCCTCGGGTACGTCCGGGGCGTGACGTCGTACGGCACCCCTGCCAACCGGTCCATGGGTGCGCCGCACTTCGACAGGGCCGTGCGCAGGCTCGCGGTCTCGACGAACAACTAGCTCGGCAGTGCGCGAGAGCGCCCGGCCGCCTCGTGCGGCCGGGCGCTCCTGTGTTCGGCTGTCGTGGGCGACCTGCCGGTCAGAGCCGACCGGCCGCCTTGAGGGCCAGGTACTCGTCCGCCAGGCGCGGCGCCAGGTCGTCGGGCAACGCCTCGACCACGTCCGCCCCGTAGCGGCGCAGCATCGTGGTGACCGCCGTGCGCTCCAGGTCGCCCCGTGCGGCAGCAGCGGCGTCGTACACCTCGGCGACCGTGTCCCGGCCGGAGCGCAGCCCCGCCACCTCCTCGTCCGCGACGGAGGCGACGACCACCGTGTGGTCGCGGGCGAGCTGGTCCACGACCGGGAGCAGGCCGTTCTCCACCGCCGCCGGGTCGAGGGTGGTCAGCAGCACCACGAGCGCGCGCTGCGTCATGCGGGTCCGCACCTGCGCGACCACCCCGGGCCAGTCCGTCTCCAGCAGCACCGGTTCGACGGTGGCCAGGGACTCCGCCATGGCCGGCATGAGCCGGGGGCCTGCGGCGCCCACCACGCGGGAGCGTACGGTGCGGTCGAACGCCACGAGCTCCACCCGGTCGCCCGCGTGCCCGGCCAGCGCCGCGAGCAGCAGTGCCGCCTCGATGCTGGCATCCAGACGGGGCGCGCCCGTCGAGTCCGCGGCACCCACGCGCGCGGCGGACGTGCGTCCGGTGTCCAGCACGATGAGCACACGCCGGTCCCGCTCGGGGCGCCACGTGCGCACCACCACCTCGCGGCGCCGGGCCGTGGCGCGCCAGTCGATCGAGCGGACGTCGTCGCCCACCACGTACTCCCGCAGCGAGTCGAACTCGGTGCCCTCGCCGCGGATCTGCACCGCCGCGCGACCGTCCATCTCCCGCAGCCGTGCGAGGCGCGAGGGGAGGTGCTTGCGGCTCGCGAACTCCGGCAGCACCCGCAGACGGCCCGGGACAGGCAGCGTGACCTGGCGGCCCGCCAGCCCGAGCGGGCCGAGGCTGCGGATCGTCACGCCGCCCGCGGTCCGGTCGCCCCGCCGGGTCGGCACGAGCGTCGTGGGCAGGCGTGCGGCCTCTCCGTCCGGCAGGTCCACGTGGTGCCGCCCCGCTCCGCCCGACGCCGGGCGCACCCGCTCGGTGCTCCCCCGCCCCGGACCGGCTCCTGCCGAGGGCCCCCACGCGTCCCGGACCACGGCGCGCAGCCGCCGCCCGGAAGCGTTGCGGACCACCAGCTCGCTGGTGGCCTCCGAGCGCAGCCGGACCGAGCCGGGTACCCGCCGCTGCACCGCCACCCGTCGCGGCGAGGCGGCCAGGACCACGTCGGCGACACCCGCGAGGACCACCACCGCCGACCACACGAGCACCGTCCCGTCCGCCGGCAGGAGCAGCACGGGAACTACGCCGAGCCCCATCAGGGCGGCGGCACGCCACGTCACGACCATGCGCGCGGCCTCAGCGCGGCACGGGCACGGAGGCCAGCACCGTGTCCAGCACGCCCTCGGCGGTGACACCCTCGAGCTCCGCCTCCGCGCGCAGCTGCACGCGGTGCCGCAGGGTCGGGTGGGCGAGCGCCTTGATGTCGTCGGGGGTCACGAAGGAGCGCCCGGACAGCCACGCCCACGCCCGTGCGGTGCGCAGCAGCGCCGTCGCACCACGCGGCGAGACACCGAGCGAGAGCGACGGCGAGAAGCGCGTGGCGCGGCAGACGTCCACCGCGTACCCGAGCACCTCGCGCGAGACCTGGACCTGGGCCACCTCGGCGCGGGCCCGCTCGAGGATGTCGGCGTCGGCCACGGGGGTGACGCCGGCCGCGGCCAGGTGGCGCGGGTCGAATCCCGCGGCGTGCCGGGCGAGGACCTCCACCTCCTGGTCGCGCTCGGGCAGCGGCAGCACGAGCTTGAGGAGGAACCGGTCGAGCTGGGCCTCGGGCAGCGAGTAGGTGCCCTCGTACTCCACGGGGTTCTGGGTGGCGATCACCATGAACGGGTCGGGCAGCAGGCGGGGCGTGCCGTCCACCGACACCTGCCGCTCCTCCATCGCCTCCAGCAGGGACGCCTGGGTCTTGGGGGGCGTGCGGTTGATCTCGTCCGCCAGCACCAGGTTGGTGAAGACCGGGCCCTCGCGGAACGAGAACTCGGCGGTGCGCGCGTCGTAGACGAGCGAACCCGTCACGTCGCCCGGCATGAGGTCGGGCGTGAACTGGACCCGCTTGGTGTCCAGCTTCAGGGCCGCCGCGAGGGTGCGGACCAGGAGCGTCTTCGCGACACCCGGCACACCCTCCAGGAGCACGTGCCCCTGGCAGAGCAGGGCGATGAGCAGGCTCGTCACGGCCGCGTCCTGCCCGACGACGGCCTTGCCCACCTCCGTACGGACCGCCGCGAGGGCGGAGCGCAGCTCCTGCGACGGGGCGGGCGGCTCGGTGGTCTGCTGCGGCGCCGGGGTCGGCTGCGGCTCCGTCGGCTCAGCGGTCTGAGGCACGGGCTGCTGGGGGAAGGCTGGTTCGGTCACGGTCGGTGGACCTCGCTCTCCAGGATGTCGAGTCGGCGCGCGAGCTCGGCGAGCGCGGCGTCGTCAGCGGGGGGTGGGCCGTAGAGCAGGTCTGCCACCTGCTGCGACGGGCGGTGGGTAGCGGCGACGACGGCGTCGACCACGGTGTTGGCGTCCGACGAGCGGGCGAGGCCGAGCCGCGTGGCGATCCGGTCCGCCGTCGACGCACGCAGGCCTGCCGCGGCGTGCCCGCGGGCGCGAGCGGCCCGGTACAGCCGGGCGCGACCGCGGGTGGCCTCGGCCGACCGGACGAGCACCGGCAGGTTCTCGACGACCAGCGGCCCCATCCGCCGCACGCGCCACAGCGTGAGCAGCACGGCCGCGAGCACGACGACCAGGGCGACGGGCGCAGAACCGGGCGGCATCAGCTCGTTCACCTGGCCGCGCTCGGCGGGCGTGGGCTCGTCGTCACCGGTGCTGACGTCCATCGGGTTCGGCACCAGCCAGACCAGGTCCTCGTGGTGCCCGAGCATCCGCAGCGCGAGCGCCGCGTTGCCCTCCTCGAGGACGGTGCCGTTGCGGAGCACCGCCGGGTCGGTCACCACGGTCACCGACCGGTCCGGGAAGTCCAGGCGGGCGTAGGCGTAGGCGCCCAGCCCGTCGGGCCAGCACAGGACCGGGCGCACGCCGTCCTCCGCGGTGGACGTGTCGGTCAGGCCGGGCCGCAACGCGAGGTCGCCCGCCGCCCGTGCCGTCGGGTCGTCGCACTGCGGAGCCACCGGCGCGTCGGTCTCGCCGTACGTGGAGTCGAGGGTGTTCCGGCTCACGCCTCCGATCATGCCGAAGTCCGGGTTGAGGACCACGAGATCGGCGCCCGTGCGGTTCAGCGCGGAGATCTGGTCGTCGGCGAAGAACGACGGGTTGGGCGTGACCAGGAGGGTGCTGTCCGGCCCGGCGGCCGACACGGCCTCGGACACGGTGGTCACGTGGGTGATCCGCACCCCCTGGTCCTTCAGCACCTCGGCCACGGCCATGCCGCCCCCCTGCTCCGGGTTGTCCGGGGCGTACGGGGCGGCCGACGTCGGTGGGCGCACCACCGCGAGGAACACGACCAGCAGGGCGACGACGACGAGGACCGTCAGCGGCCAGCGCATCCGGCGCCACCTGCTCGCGGCGCGGGACCGGCCGGTCGTGTCGTCGCCGATGACCACCGGGGCGTCGTCGGCGGGGCCCGCGCCCCCTTGCGTGGCGGAGAGCGAGGCGGGCGGTGTCGGGGCGGGAGGCGCCGGTGCGGGCTGAGACGTCATACGGCGACCCCGGGGCGAGTGGCGGTGACTGCAGCATCGAGCGCACGCAGGTCCGCGTCGTCCGCCGCCGTGGCGACGCGATCGCCGTACTCGACGCCGTCGAACAGGTCGGCGCCCGAGCGCAGGCCGGCGGCCTGGTCGGGCAGGCGCAGGCCGGCGTCGGCCGCGGCCTCCTGGGCCGTGCGGCCGGGTCGCGGCTCGATGATCACACGTTCCTCCAGGGAGCGGACGACGGCACGGAAACGCTCGACGGACGCGGTCCGCCAGTCACCCGACGACGCCGCCGCGTCGGCTGCGGCGCGCATCTGCGCAGCGGTGCGGGCGTCGTCGCCGTCGAGCACCTCGGCGGACCGCGCGCGCTCGCGCCCGAGCCGCACCGGCCCGGCCACGAGCCAGGCGATGAGGAGGACCACCACGACGACCACCGCGATGACGGCGCCCAGCTGCGGGCCGGACATCGACGTGTCGGGCC
This sequence comes from Promicromonospora iranensis, assembly GCF_028994805.1. GTDB lineage: Bacteria > Actinomycetota > Actinomycetes > Actinomycetales > Cellulomonadaceae > Promicromonospora > Promicromonospora iranensis. The sequence goes on from NZ_JAJQQP010000011.1 coordinate 197,733, forward strand.
AGTCGATACCGTTCAGCCACTCCAGCGCCCAGTTGAGCAGACGCGCCAGCAGCGACTCACGCTCGGCGTACTCGGGGCGCTGCAGCTCGCTGCCGAGCCAGTCGCGCGCGGTGTCCCGGTCAGGGACGACGGGTAGATCGGCCCTCATGTCACTTGTCCGCCGTGGCCGCTGTGGCCGCCGCGGCCTGCAGCTGCACGTCCAGCCCCTCGCGTCGCATCCGGGTGTCGATGTAGAGCAGGGCGATGACGCCGCCCAGGAACAGCACGCTCATCCCCCCGGTGATGACGTAGGTGATGCCGTAGCTGACCGCGAGGCCGGCGCCGCTCTGCATCACGATGAACAGGCTCAGGAGGAGGCTCACCGGCACGGCGACGATCTGGCCGATGACGCCGAGGATGAGCGAGGTCAGCAGGTAGATGCCGAGCACTCGCCAGAACGTGCCCCGCGTCAGCTTCCACGCACGCCGGCACGTCTCCCAGAAGCCGCCGCCCTCGACCGCGAGCGCCGGCGGGATGAGGACGACACGGGTGAACACCCAGACCGCGGCCACCAGGAGCAGGGCGAGCACGAGGAACCCGCTGATCACACCGAGCGTCGGGTCCACGAGGAAGAGCGCGGCGACGACCCCGACCGCCAGGGCATAGGCCAGGAGCACCGCGAGGGTACCCAGGAGCGAGAACCCGATCAGGAACCACGCGCGCTTGGCGGTGCGGGCCCAGGCGTCGGACACGGAGATCTTGCGCCCGATGACCGAGTCGCTGACGGAGATGGCCATGACGCCCATGGCGAGCGGTGTGGCGAGCGTCAGCAGCATCCCGGTGCCGAGCGCCGACCCGTAGGTCACGCCGAGCATGTCCTGCGTGAAGCCCAGGTCGTCGAAGACCGGGTCGGTCCCGACCTCGGCGAACAGGCTGCCGAACAGGTCGGTGAAGAGCGTGGTGAGGGGGATGCTGATCAGCGTGCCGACCGCGACGGCCGCGACGACGATGATCGCCGTCAGGCCCAGCGTCACGCCCGGGTTGTGCCGGACGGCGCCGAACGCGCCGTCGTACAGCTCGCCCAGGCTGAGCGGGCGCAGCGGGACGATGCCGGGCTTGTCGGCCGGCGGGCGGTAGCCGGGGACCTGCGAGGAGTACGGGGAGTACTGCCCGTACTGGCTCTGGCCGTACTGCGCCGCAGGCTCACCCTGGGGCGTCCCGTACTGCGGTGCGCCGTACTGGGGCTGGGCCGGGGCGGACGGCGCGGCGGGGTCGTACCCGGGCGCGTACTGACCGTACCGCGGCGGCTCGCCCCAGCCGGCGGGCTGGGACCCTGCGGGCTGCGGAGGCGTCGGCTGCGCCGGCTGGTCGGGTGCGCTCTCGGGCGTCGTCATGGGGGCGTGCTCCCGGGTGTCGTCTTGGGGTCGTGCCTGCGCGGCAACCCTAGTACGCGGGGCTGACAGCGGGCCGCGAAACTGGCCGGTGCGGCGGTGGCTCCGCGCAACTGTCACCCAGCCGTGACCACGGTGGCGCCCGCCTCGTGCTCGGCGAGGTCTCCGGTGGCTCCGGCGCGGACGGCGCGGCGGCCCAGGACGTACACGTAGGCCCAGAACCCGGCCAGCACGATCGCGCCGATCACGATCTTGAGCCACCAGTACATCTCCGACCCGGTGACGAAGCCCTCCACGAGTGCCGAGACGCTGAGCGCCGCCGCGAGCCCGATGGCCGTCGTGATCAGGGCGCGCCCCTCCGCGGCCATGGCGACGGACCGCTTGCGGGGCCCCGGGTCGATCAGGGTCCAGAAGATCCGCAGCCCCGCGGCGCCGGCGACGAAGATGCAGGTCAGCTCCAGCAGGCCGTGGGGTGCGATGAGCGTGAGGAACAGCTCGAGCTCGCCGTGGGCGGCCATCATGCCGCCGTAGGCGCCGATCTGGACGGCGTTCTGCCAGAGCACTATCAGCGGGAAGATGCCGGTGATCCCGCCACCGACGGCCTGCGCGGCGATCCACGCGTTGTTGGTGCCCACCACGGCGGCGAACCCGATACCGGGCTCGTAGTAGGACGCGAACGCCTCGTTCACGTACTCCTCCTGCGCGGCCGGCGGCATCAGCGAGTTCATCGCGTCGGTATCACCCGCGACGTGAATGCCGGCGACGATCGCCACGAGCAGGCAGGCCGCCGTCACCGCGTGCGACCACCAGCGGATCCGGTAGAACGCGGCGGGCAGCGACACCATCGCGAACCGCACCACCTCGCGCCAGGCGGGCTCGTGCGTGCCGGCGATCCGGGTCCGTGCCCGGTTCAGCACGTCCGACAGCCGAGTGACCAGCGCCGGGTCGGGCGCTGCCGACCGGACCGTCGAGAGGTGTGTCGCCACCGACTGGTACAGGCGCACCAGCTCGTCGGACTCGGCGCCGTCCAGGCGGCGCCGGGACGACAGCTCCTTGAGGCGGTCCCACTCTGCGGCGTGCACGGCGGTGAAGGCGTCGATGTCCACGGCGGTAGTCTGCCGCACAAGAGTTACGGCGTGCCCCTGAGAAACCCGACACCCGACCGGAGGAACCGTGCAGGACGGCATAGTCATCGGCGAGGGCGTGGTGCTGGACGCACGCCCCGCCTCGTTCATCACGCGTGGGATGGGCGCCATCCTCGACTTCCTGGTGATCGGCACGGTCCTCGTGATCGCGCTGGTCGTGGGCGGTATCTGGTTCTTCGAGAACGCCGCGATGGGCGCGGACATCGCGCAGGTCGTCTACGTGCTCGCGGCCGTCGTCTTCATGGTGGGCGTGCCCGTGACCGTCGAGACGCTGTCGCGCGGTCGGTCGCTCGGAAAGCTCGCCTGCGGTATCCGCGTGGTACGCGACGACGGCGGCCCGGTCCGGTTCCGGCACGCGCTGGTGCGCGCCCTGGCCGGCGTGATCGAGCTGTGGCTCACGCTCGGCGGCATCGCGGCCATCGCCTCGCTGGCCAACGCGAAGGGCAAGCGCCTCGGCGACCTCGCCGCCGGCACGTACGCCGTGCGGGTGCGGGGCGGCAAGCCGGCGTCGGCCCCGATCGTGATGCCCCAGTCCCTGGCCTCCTGGGCGCACACGGCGGACATGCGCCGCCTGCCGGACGGGCTGGCGCTGGCCGCCCGTCAGCTCCTGGGCCGCGCCGCCCGGCTCGCGCCCGAGTCCCGGGCCAGGCTCGGTGACGACCTCGCCGGGCAGGTCGAGCGCTACGTGGCGCCCGGGCCGCCGCCCGGCACCCACCCCGAGGCGTTCCTGCACGCCGTCCTCTCCGAGCGCCGTGAGCGCGAGCTCGCCGCCGGCCAGCGGGAGCGCAAGCGGGCCGAGGAACAGGCCGAGCTGCTGCACCGTCTCCCGTTCGCGGTGGCGGACCCGCCCCGCTGACGTCCCGCCCGCTGACACCCCGTGGCGCGCACGACGAGGGCGCGCACGGCCTCAGGACGTCCGTACGGCGGGCGCGTCGGCGGGCTTCGAGACGTACGAGCGCACGACCTCCCCACCACGCAGCAAGCCGGCCCGCACCGCCCGGCGCAACCGGGCCGACGCGGGTCGTTCGACCCCGTAGTGGATCCCCACGGCCAGGACGAGGCTCAGGGCGCCGGCGGCGAGGAGCGCGACCGTGCGCGTGGTCTCGGGGGCCAGCGTGTCGATCACCGCATACCCGAACTGCGTGTGGACCAGGTAGATCGGGTACGTCAGGGCGCCGCCGGTACCGAGCACCGCGGCCAACCGCCGGCGCGGGGCACCCCGACCCGGAATCGTCGTCGCCCAGACGGCGATCATGCTCGTCAGCATGACCGTCACGGCGAGGGCCGGGCTGACCGACACGCCCTGCATGTCGGCCGCCCGGTCGGCGGCCTCCAGGACGCGCTTCACGCACAGCGCGACTCCCCCGGCGAGCAGCACGCCGCTGACCAGCTCCCAGCCGTCGCGGTACACGAGGAACAGCAGCATGCCGACGGCGAAGTAGGGGGCGTAGTTCGCGACCAGCAGGTCGGCCAACCAAGGGGTCCCGGACTCCTGCGCCGCCCAGCCCGCCAGCGGCCAGATCGTGGCGAGTGCGAGAACCCGGTTGCGCGTGGGCGGACCGAACGCGAGCAGCAGCACCACGAGCAGGTAGAACTTGAGCTCGACCAGCAGGGTCCAGAAGACGACCTGGACGCCGGTGACCGCGAAGAGGTCCTGCACCATCGTGAGATTGACCAGGGTCTCGGTCAGGTTGGTCTGGCGGCCTCCGGACCACACCTGCTGCAGGCCCACCGTCAGCGCGATACAGGCCCAGTACGCCGGGAACAGCCGCCCCACGCGAGAGGCGACGAAGGCTGCGACCCCGCGGCCGTCCGCGCTGAGCAGGATCACGAACCCGGAGATCATGAAGAACAGCTCGACCGCGAGCCAGCCGTACCGCGTGATCTCGTTGAGCACCGGGAACACGTGGGCCGGGTCGGCACCCCAGTAGGACGCCGCGGTCGAGCCCGCCGTGAAGTGGTACAGCACGACGGCGGCGGCAGCTCCGAACCGCAGGCCGTCTATGCCCAGGAGCCGACCGGAAGAACTCCGGTCACCCGTGGTCACGGGGATTGCCTCGGGCAATTCAGCTGGTGTGCTCTTCAGGCTGGTCATCGCCGCAGACCTTAGATCACGGAACGATAACGGTCAAAGTTCACCCTACCAGAAGCGCGAGCAATACCTTCGCTGAGGAGTTCCAGTCGTATCCTGCGGCGCGGATCCGGGCGGCGGCGGATCGTTCGGCCCAGGTCCCGGGATCGTCGAGCTCACGGACCGCGGCGACGAACCCCGCGACGTCGTCCGGGTCGACGTACGCGCCCGCGTCCCCGCCGACCTCACGGAACACCGGGATGTCGCTGACCACGACGGGGGTACCGAGCGCCATCGCCTCCACGAGCGGGAGCCCGAAGCCCTCGTCACGGGACCCCGAGACCAGGGCCGAGGCACAGCGCAGCACGTCGCGGTAGACCTCGTCGGTCGCCCCGTCGTGGAACACGAGCGTGCCCTCGCCGGCGAGCCCGCGCAGCCGCTCCCGCTGCTCGGCCGTGACCGGGCTCATGAGGTGCAGCTCCCACCCGGGCAGCTGCGCCATGGCGCGCGCCGGCAGCTCGACGTTCTTGTACGGCATGAACGAGCCCATGTAGACGAGCGAACGGGTCCGGGCAGGGGCCGCCTGGCCGGCCGGCAGTTCCGGCACGGGGTCCGGCGCGTTCGGGACGACCGTCACCTCGTGTCGGGTCAGCCGGTGTCGCGCGATCAGGTCGCGCGTGGTCTCCGAGACCGTGACCACCGCGTCGGCCCGGTTCAGCAGCACCCGCTGCGGCCACCACGCGAGGTGGAAGGCCCGCCACAGCAGGCGCACGGCGGCCGGCAGGTTCCGGGGCGGCGTGGGGTGCCGGTAGTAGATGAGGTCGTGCAACGTCAGCACCACCCGGTAGTCACGCCCCCAGGTGCCCATGGTCTGCATCGGGCTGAACACGACGTCGGCGCCCGTGCGGCGCACCTGTCGTGCGACGAACGGCTCGCGCCAGCTCGTCGGCGCACTCACCAGGTGCCACGGCAGGCCGTCCGGCAGGTGGTCGAGCTGGCGTTCGTCGTCGACCAGCACCTCCACGGGGTGCAGCCGGGCCAGTGCGGTCACGATCCCCGCGGTGTACCGGCTGATGCCGTCGTGGCGACCGACCCGCAGATATCGGCAGTCGACGACGATCTTCACCTGATCTTCCTTCACTGTTCGTCCCGCCCGGCCCTGGTCTCCTCCAGGGCACCCAGGAACCCCGCGATCTCCCCCGCGACGACGTCCGGCGCCTCGTAGTGCGCCAGGTGTCCGACCCGCGGTACGACGACGAGCCGCCCGCGCGAGAACATCGCCTCCAGCACGCGCTGCGCGGGCAGCGGGGCGACGTCGTCGTTCTCCGACGCCACCAGCAGGGTCGGCAGGCCGATGGCCGGGGCATGGGCGGCGACGTCGGTCCCGACGGACGCGTGGAACGCCTCCAGCAGCGAGCGCCGGTCGGCGAAGCCCGAGAAGTACCTGTCGTGCTCCGCGTGGATCCAGCGCCGCAGGCTCCGGTCGCGGGTTGTGACCATCGCCACGCTCGCGATCCGAGTGAACAGTTGATGACGCAGAAGTGCCGTCCCGATGACCTCCGGGAGCGCCGCGGCCAGCCGGTGCACCCCCACCGTCACGGCGCTCAGCACCCGCCGGGGCCCCGCGAGCGCCGCCGTCGCGATCGGGTTGACCAGGACGAGACCTCGCACGACGGGTGCGTCGGACGCCGCGATCGTCGCGGCCGCGACGATCGACCCGAAGGAGTGACCGGCCAGCAGGACGTCCCCCCTGGGTCGTACGGCATCCCCCTCCGGTATGACGGCGGCCAGCAGCTCGCCTGTCCAGGCGGCGTAGCCGGCGACGTCGTGCATGCCGTCGCGGAGCGGTGCCGAAGCACCGAACCCCGGCAGGTCCGGCACCCATACCTGCAGGTCAGGGCGTTGCAGCAGGAGATTCGCGACGATCGGCTCCAGGCCGTGGTGGTCGCCGCGGAGGCCGTGCAGGAACACCAGCCGGTGCGGTGCGGCGGGGTCGCCGTACACCCGGACGTGCGCGTGGACACCCCGGATCTCCCGGTCCTCGTCGCGCACGGAGGTGCCCGCGACGAGGTCCGCGTACGGTGCCTTCTGCGTGGGCACGTGCGGTGCGTGGGGCCCTGCCCCGTGCGGCGGCGCGGTGCGGCGACGCGGGTGCGTGTCGGTGTTCATCGCGCTGACCCTAAGCACGTGAGCGACCGCCGCGGGAGGGGTCCGACAAAGATGGGGGTAAACCCCCATCCGATTCCGGGGGGAAACCTGGTGGCGGAGAAGGCCGTCCTTACGTCACCGTTGACCCATGCCAGCCATAGCGGTCGCCCTCGCCGTCCTCGGCGCCGCCCTGTTCGCCGGCGCTGCGGTACTGCAGCATCGCGAGGTCGCCGACCTCTACGGGCAACCACTCCCCCGCGAACGTGTCCTGTCCCTCCGCCGTCTCGCCAGGATCGCCCGTCGGCCCGGCTGGCTGGCCGGGTTCGGGCTCGCGGCCGGCGGCACGATCGTGCACGCCGTGGCGCTGGCGCTCGCGCCGCTCCGTCTGGTCCAGCCGATCGGCGTGCTCGCCGTCCCGGTGGCGGTGCTGCTCTCCTCGCTCGGGTCGCGGCGTGCGCCCGGCCGCAGCGTGCTCCTCGGTGTCGCCCTGACCATGGCCGGTGTCGCGGTCTTCGTCGGGGCCTCGGTGGGCGCCACGACGGGCGACGCGCCACCGCCCGGATCGACCCTGCCCACGGTCCTCGTCGTCGGCGCCGTCGTCGTCGGGCTGGGCGCATGCGGTCTGGCGGTCGGCGGATGGCTGCGCTGCATCGCCTGCGCGACGGCGGGAGCCACCGCGTTCGGCCTCCTCTCCGCGCTGATGCGCGTGATCTTCCAGGAGCTGGCGACCGGCAACGCCCTCTGGTACGAGCCGCCCGTGCTCGGTGCGGCGGCGAGCGCCGTCGCCACCCTGGTCGTGGGCGGCTGGCTGGTGCAGCAGGCCTACCCCTCTGGCCCGCCGGAGGTGGTGGTCGCGTGCCTCACCGTCGTGGACCCGATCGTGGCCGTGCTCCTCGGCGCGGTGCTCCTCGGCGAGGGCGCCGGCACGCCCCTCGCCACCTGGTTCCTCCTCGGCGGTGCGGCGCTCGCCGCCTCCGCCGGGGTCTTCGTCCTTGCTCGGCTTCACCCAGACGCCGTCGCGGCCCGCGCGGCGCGTTCCACCCCTTCGAGACTTCCCGAACCATCGAGAGGTACAGCACAGTGAACCTGCCTGGTACTCCCCGCACGATCTTGATCGGCGCCGATACCTACCCGCCTGCCGTCAACGGTGCCGCCCGGTTCGCCGGCAGCCTGGCCACCGGCCTGGCCCGCCGCGGGTACGAGGTGCACGTCGTCGCGCCGTCGCCGACCGGCCGCCCCGTGCGCGAGGTGCGCGACGGCGTCGTCCTGCACGGGCTGCGTTCCAGCCGCTACCCGACGCACCACAACCTGCAGATCTCCCTGCCCTGGGAGACCCGCCGGGCGGTCACGGAGGTCCTCGACGAGATCCAGCCCGACGTCGTGCACACCAACGGCAGCTTCATCGTCGGCCGTGCCCTGGTCGAGGCCGCGCACCGTGCGGACCTCCCCCTGGTGGCCACCAACCACCTGATGCCCGAGAACCTGGTCGGCTACCTGCTGGTGCCCAGCTCGATGCACCGCACGGTCGGACGCTGGCTCTGGCAGGACATCGGCCGCGTCTACGCGAAGGCGGACGTCGTCACGGCACCCACCCCGCGCGCCGTCGACCTGCTCGCGCAGCACGCCGGGCTCACCCACGCGATCCCGGTCTCCAACGGCATCGACACCGACCGGTACACCACCACCGTCCGGGACGGCCGCACCGAGCCGACGGTCCTGTTCGTCGGTCGTCTGGACCAGGAGAAGCGGGTCGACGAGATCATCCGGGCGTTCGCCCTCCTCCCCGCGGACCTGCCCGGTCGCCTCGAGATCGTCGGCACCGGCGTGAAGGCCGACGAGTGGACCGCGCTCGCCGCGTCCTCCGGCGTGTCGCACCGCGTCCGCTTCCGCGGCTACGTGCCCGACGACGAGCTGCTGACCGCCTACTCCGACGCCGACGTGTTCTGCATGCCCGGCGTGGCCGAGCTGCAGAGCCTGGTGACCCTCGAGGCGATGGCCTCGGGTCTGCCGGTGGTCGCCGCGGACGCGATGGCGCTGCCCCACCTGGTGCGCCCCGGCGTCAACGGCTGGCTCTACACCCCGGGTGACGTGCGCGAGCTGGCGAACCGGCTCGGCGACCTCCTGGCGGACGCCGGCCTGCGCCGCCGCATGGGTGCGGCCAGCCGGGAGCTCGTCGCGGCGCACGCCGTGGACGACACCCTGGACGCGTTCGAGGCCATCTACGACAAGGTCCGGAGCATGCGCGAGACCGCCGCGGCAGCCTGACCCGCCCCCGCCGAAGCAGGACCGTGGCGAGACCGAACTGCAGCTCCGCGCTGGTTCTGTCTCGCCACGGTCCTGCTTCGGCGCCGCGGGGTCACCCGCCCAGGAGCGGCGTCACCGCCTTGACGAGCTCGTTGCCGCCGAGCACCAGGAACATCACGGCGACCAGGACGAGGATCACGTTGATCCACCACCGGTTGCGCCACTGCGGCGGCACCGCCTTCGAGTTCATGAGGATCAGCAGCGTCAGCGCGAGGAACGGCATGAACAGCGAGCCCAGCGCGCCGTAGATCACCACGAGCAGGATCGGCCGGTCGAGGAACAGCAGCGCCATCGGCGGGAACGTCAGCCACAGGATGTACGTCCGGTAGTACGTGCCGCCCGCGCCGCGGCGGCGGTCGTCGCTCGGGAGGTTGCGCATGGTGGCGACGAAGTCCGCGAACATGAGCGAGACGCCGTGCCAGACGCCGAGCATCGACGAGAACGTGGCGGCGAAGAACCCCACGAGGAAGAGCGGTGCCATGAAGGCCCCGTACCGCTGCGAGAGCACGTCGGCGAGGTCGACGAGCCCCTCTTCGCCGTCGGCCACGGCCATGCCCGCGGAGTACAGCAGCTCGGCGCCCACGATCAGCATGGACACCACGAAGATGCCCGACATGACGTACGCGAACGCGTTGTCGATCCGCATGACACGCATCCAGCGGGGCGTGTCCCAGCCCTTCTCGGCGAGCCAGTAGCCGTAGGCGGCCAAGGTGATCGTGCCGCCGACGCCGCCCGCGAGGCCCAGCGTGTTCAGCACCGCGCCCTCGGGGATGACCGGGACCAGGCCTGCGGCGATCTCACCGAGGTTGGGCGTGGTCAGCAGCGCCGAGCCGACGACGGTGACGAACATGACCCCGATGAGGACCGCCATCACGTTCTCGAACGGCTTGTACTTGCCGAACCAGACGAGCAGCAGCCCGGCGACGCCGGAGAGCATCGCCCAGTACCGCACGTCGATCCCTGGGAGCAGGCCGTTCAGCGCGAGGCCGGTGCCCGACATCGCGGCGGCACCGAAGCTGAAGCCCCACACCACCACGTAGATGCCGAAGTAGACGACCGCCCAGAGACCCAGCGACTTCCAGCCGTCGAAGATGGTGCGACCCGTCGCCAGCGACCAGCGGCCGGCGCCCTCGACGAGCACGATCTTGATGACCACGCCGAGGATCACCGCCCACAGCAGTGCGTACCCGTAGTTGCTGCCCGCGACCATGGTGGCGACGAGGTCGCCCGCGCCGATACCGGTCGCGGCGACGATGAGGCCCGGGCCGACGACCTTCCAGCGTGGCTTCTCGAGGGGTCCGTCCTGCCCGGCGGCGGCCCTGCCGCCCGACGCGGACGCCCCCTCGCTCAACCCTTGTGAAGTGACCTCATTGTCCTTTTCCATGGCGAGACTGTACTCAGGCTTTCACCCGCCGGAAAAGGACACGCCCGCGGCCCGTCCCGCCGGGTGGGCAGGTCGGGCCGCGGGCGCGGGCGGGAGCTGGGGACCTACAGCAGGCCCTGCTCCGTCAGCCAGTCCTCGGCCACGTCCGCGGGCTGCTCCAGGTCGACGGAGACGCGCTCGTTGAGCATGGTCATCTCCTCCTGGGTGAGCGCGGCGGCGATCGGGTCGAAGATCTCGTCGAGCTGGTCGCCGTACTGCTCGTAGACCTCCTCGCGGAAGACAGGGCTCGGGTTGTACAGGGGGAAGAACCCCTTGTCGTCCTCGAGCACGGTCAGGTCCAGCGAGGCCACGCGGCCGTCAGAGGTGAACACCTCACCGAAGTTGCAGGGGTCCTGCGCGTCCGCCGCCGTGTACACGAGCGCGGTGTCGAGCACCGTGACGTCGTCCGTCGCGAACTCGAACCCGTAGGTCTCCTCCAGGCCCGGCAGGCCGTCGTCCCGGGTCGAGAACTCGTTCTCGACGCACACCGTCGCGGCGTCCGGGTCGTCCTGGGCGAGGGTGGCCAGGTCGGAGAGCGTGGTGGGGTTGCCCAGCTCCTCGGCGGCCTCGGTCGGGAACGCGAGCGCGTAGGTGTTGTTGAACTCCGCCGGCTGCATCCAGACCAGCTGGTTCTCCTCGAGGTCGCGGTCGCGCACGGCCTCGTACTGCTCGATGCGGTCCGGGATCGCCTCGGTCTCGCCGAAGAAGCTGATCCAGGCGGTGCCGTTGTACTCCCAGTAGGTGTCGATGTCACCGGAGGTCAGCGCGGCGCGCGCCGCGTCGGTGCCGCCGAGGTTGATCTGGTCGTCGACCTGGGCGCCGGCGTTCTCCAGCGCGAGCTTGGTGATGTTGCCCAGGACGAGCTGCTCGTCGAAGTCCTTGGACCCCACGACGATGTCGGCGCCGTCGAGGGCGCCGCCGGTCGCGGACCCGCCGCCGTCACCCCCGCCGCACGCGGCCAGCCCGAAGGACAGCGTGACGACGCCTGCCGTGGCAAATACCTTTTTCATGCGCATTGATGCTCCTTTCCAGAGCGTTGTTCGTCGAGGATGCTGCTCCGCGCGAGGCCCGCTCACGGGCCTCGCGTCACAAGCCCCGGGGGGCGAGCAGCCGGCCGAGAGCCCCGGCCAGGTAGTCGACCAGCAGCGCCAGCGCCGAGACCAGGACCACGCCCGTGATGAGCACGGGCGTGCGGTTCAGCGTGATGCCGTTGTAGACGATGAAGCCGAGCCCGCCCTGGCCGAAGAACGTCCCGAGGGTCGCGGTGCCGACGTTGATGATCAGGGCGGTGCGGATGCCGGCGATCATGACCGGGAAGGCCAGCGGCAGCTCGACCCTGAGGAGCACCTGCAGCGGCGACATCCCCATACCGCGCGACGCCTTGACGGCCGTGCGGTCCACCTGCTCCAGACCCACCATGGTGTTGCGCAGGATGGGCAGCATCGAGCAGGCCACGAGGCCGATGATCATGGGCCAGAAGCCCAGCGAGGTCCACAGGATCACGATGGTGATCAGCCCGAACGACGGCACCCCCTGGCCGATGTTCGCGACCCCCAGCACCGCGGGCACCACCGGGCGGGCGAACGGTCGTGACAGGAGGACTCCGAGCGGGATCGCGAGCACGATCACGATGGCCGTGGAGACCGCGGTCATGTGCAGGTGCTCGAGCGTGCTCCGCGTCAGCTGTTCGGCGTTGAGGGTGCGCCGCTCGATGGTGTCCAGCTCGAGCGAGCCCACCCACAGGTAGGTGGCGCCCAGGATCACGGCGAGCAGCACCGGCATGCCGAACCAGCTCAGCCGGGAGCCACCACGTCGCGGCACGGCGCGGTCCGACGCTCCGGTCGCCCGGGTGGCGAGTGCGGTGTCCGCCATCAGCGCGCCTGACCGTCGGCCGGCTGCTGGGCGAGCTTCTGGGCGAGGTGGAACCGCTCGTACTCGTCCCGGACCGTCCGGACCACGGTCATGATCGTCTCCAGGTCCACGATCCCCTGGTAGGCCCCCGACCCGTCGACCACCACCGTGCAGCCCACGTTGGACGCGATGAGCTCGTCGAGCGCGTCCGCCAGCGTCGCATGGGGCTCGACGATCGCCTCGACGGGCAGGCCCACCTCGGCGAGCACCGCGCCCTGGTCGGCGCGGGCCAGATCACGGCTGGTGACCCACCGGGCGGGGCGGCCGGCCGCGTCGAGCAGCAGCAGGGACGTCCAGCTGGACGCCAGCAGCGCGGCGCGCACCTCGGCCACGGGTGCCGAGACGCTCGCCGTCGGCGCGTCCGTCGCCATCTCGATGTCCCGCACGCGGCTGAGGTTCAGCCGCTTCAGCGAGGCGCCCGTCCCGATGAAGTCCGACACGTAGTCGTCGGCCGGGCTCGTGAGCAGGTTCTCCGGGGTGTCGTACTGGGCGATGTGCGACTGGTTGCGCAGCACGGCGATCCGGTCGCCCATCTTGAGTGCCTCGTCGATGTCGTGCGTGACGAAGATGATGGTCTTGCGCACCTGCTGCTGCAGCCGGAGGAACTCGTTCTGCAGCCGCTCGCGCGTGATCGGGTCGATGGCGCCGAACGGCTCGTCCATGAGCATCACGGGCGGGTCCGCCGCGAGCGCCCTGGCGACGCCCACGCGCTGGCGCTGCCCGCCCGACAGCTCCTTGGGGTAGCGCCCGCGGTACGTCGCCGGGTCCATGCCGACCATCTCGAGCAGCTCGTCGACCCGTGCGGCGATCCGGGCCTTGTCCCAGCCGAGCAGCTTGGGCACGGTACCGACGTTCTGCGCGATGGTGCGGTGCGGCAGCAGCCCGGTCTCCTGGATCACGTACCCGATGTGCCGGCGCAGCTCGTCCGGGTTCGTGTGGGTCATGTCCTTGCCGTCGATGAGGATCCGGCCCGACGTGGGCTCGATGAGCCGGTTGATCAGCTCCATCGAGGTGGTCTTGCCGCAGCCGGAGGGGCCGACGAGCACCGTGATCTCGCCCTCGTCGACCGTGAGCGTGAGCCCGTCCACCGCTGCCTCCGCGGTGCCGGGGAACCGCTTGGTGAGGCCCACGAGCTCGATCATCGGCTTGGCGCCGGACCTCGCCGGGTCGGCCTGCGTCAGCGTGTCGGTGGTGGTCATCGGATACCTCGCGAGATGGTGAGTCGACGGATCAGGACGAAGGCGGCATCGAGCAGGAGTGCCAGCACGATGACGCCGAGCGTGCCGCCGTACACGAGGTTGGGGGCGCTCGCGTTGCCCTGGGAGCGCAGGCCGCGGAAGATCTCGGTACCGAGACCGGGACCGCCCACGAGGGCGGCGATCGCCGCGATGCCGACGACGACCTGCGTGGAGACGCGGATGCCGGTGAGGATCACCGGCCAGGCCAGCGGCAGCTCGACCCTGAGCAGCCGCTGGTAGCCGGTCATCCCCATGCCCTGCGACGCCTTGACCACCGCGGGGCTCACCGAGGCGAGGCCGGTGGCCGTGTTGCTCACGATCGGCAGCAGTGCGTAGAGGCTGAGGGCCGCGACAGCGGGTGGCGCCCCGATGCCGAACACCGGGATGAAGATCGCGAACAGCGCGAGCGACGGCAGTGTCAGGAAGAACCCCGCGGTGCTGAGGATCGGGTTGCGCAGAAGCTTGTTGCGGTGCGCCACGATCCCGAGGGGCAGGCCCACGACCAGCGCGATCCCCATCGAGATGAGGACCAGGTTGAGGTGTTCGAGACCGAGCTCGAGAAGGTTGTCATAGTTGCGCGTCAGGTATTCGGTAAAGGTCACAAAGGCTCGTTACGTAGGGGGTGCTGCGGCCGGCCGCGTGGCAGCCCGCGCAGCGCCACCGTACGGGCGGTCGGCGCGCCGAATGGTCAGATGACCGTCTGCAGGCCGATCTGTGACCCGATCGTAAGGTGTGGTCCAGCGCGGTCACGTGCTGCCCCGGAGCCGGGAAGCGCCCGGGAAGCGACGCTGGGAACGGCGGCGTGGGCAGCGTGGGTACGGGACCGCCACACACCGCATACGCCGCGGCCGCGGCGACCATGGTTGTATGCGGTCGTCCCCCGTCAGCCTCGGATTGGATCCTCTCCGTGCACGCTCCGTCGTCGGCCACGTCCAGCGCCTCGTCCTTCACCCCGCCCGTCGGCCCCGCCACGCGGCCCGACCTCCAGGGCACGTTCGGCATGGTGGGCTCCACCCACTGGATCGCCACCGCGAGCGCCCAGGCCGTGCTCGAACGGGGCGGCAACGCGTTCGACGCGGCGGTCGCCGGGGCGTTCGTGCTGCACGTCGTGGAGCCGCACCTCAACGGGCCGGGCGGCGACATGACCGGCGTCTTCGTCACCGCTGACGCGCCGTCGGCCCCGCGTGTGCTGATGGGCCAGGGACCGGCGCCCGCCGGCGCCACCATCGAGCACTTCCGGTCCGAGGGGCTCGACCTCGTCCCGGGCTCCGGCGCCCTCGCGGCGGCGGTGCCGGGCAGTGTCGACGCCTGGCTCCTGCTCCTGCGCGACCACGGCACGTGGGACCTCGGCGACGTCCTCGCGTACGCCGTCGGGTACGCCCGCGACGGCCATCCGGTGCTCGGCCGGGTCAGCGCCACCCTCTCGATGGTGGCCGACCTGTTCCGCGACCACTGGCCCACCTCGGCCGCCCGCTGGCTGCCCGACGGCGAGGTCCCCGCGCCCGGGGCGGTCGTCACCAACCCGGAGTACGCGGACCTGCTGGACGCCGTCGTCGCGGCGGGCTCCGGTGCGGCGGACCGCCGTCAGGCGATCGACCGGGCCCGGGCCGCCTGGCGCGAACGCGTGGGCACCGCCGTGGAGGCGTTCGTCAGGACGCCGCACCGGCACGCCGACGGCGGCGACCACGCGGGTGTCATGACCGCCGCCGACATCGCCGGCTTCGAGGCGTCCTACGAGGACGCGTGCACCGCGACGTTCCGCGGGTACACCGTCGCCAAGACCGGAGCCTGGGGGCAGGGCCCGGCTCTGCTGGCCGCGCTCAAGATCCTCGAGGGGTTCGACGACGCGGCCCTCGACCCGTCGACCGAGATCGGCGCGCACACGGTCCTCGAGGCGCAGAAGCTCGCGATGGCGGACCGCGACGTCTGGTACGGCGACCCCGCCGGGGACGACGTGCCGCTGACGTACCTCCTCGGCGAGGACTACGCGGCTCGCCGCCGGGCGCTGATCGGCGACACCGCGAGCCGCGAGGTGCGCCCCGGCGACGTGCCCGGCCGCCCGACACCGCCCCTGCCGGCCCTGCGCACCGAGTACGCCACCAGCGCCCCGGCCGGCTCGCTGCCGGGTGCGCCGACCGGTGGCGCGGCCGCGGGCGTCGGCGAGCCCACGGTCCCGGTGGCCGAGCCCGTCGAGACCCCGGACTCACCGGACCACACCGGCGCCACCCGCGGCGACACCTGCCACATCGACGTCGTGGACCGCTGGGGCAACATGGTCTCGGCGACGCCGTCGGGCGGCTGGCTGCAGTCCTCCCCCACCGTCCCCGGCCTGGGCTTCTGCCTGGGCACGCGGCTGCAGATGACCTGGCTGGACGAGGCGTCGCCGTCGGCCCTGGTGCCCGGACGGCGGCCGCGGACCACGCTCACGCCCACGCTCGTGCTGCGCGACGGTGAGCCGCTGATCGCGCTCGGCTCGCCGGGCGGTGACCAGCAGGACCAGTGGCAGCTCCTGTTCCTCCTGCGGGTGCTCGTCGGCGGGTACACGCCGCAGCAGGCGATCGACGCCCCGGCCCTGCACACGACGTCGTTCCCCGGCTCGTTCTGGCCCCGCACCTGGACCCCGGGCGGCGCGGTGGTGGAGGACCGGCTCGGCGACGACGTCATCGCGGGCCTGGAACGCCGTGGGCACGTCGTGACCCGGGCCGGTGACTGGGCGCTCGGCCGCCTGTCCGCCGTGACCCGCGACCCGGCCACCGGGCTGCTGGGCGCCGCCGCCAACCCGAGAGGGGCACAGGGATACGCCGCAGGACGCTGACGCGGGTCCCGGCCGCACACCGTCGTGCCGGCCCGGACGCCGTTACCGTGGGACGGTGACCACGAAGAGGTTCCCCCAGCGCGTCTACCGTGACGGCAAGGAGCCTGACCCCCGGTTCAGCCTCGCCAACGAGCGCACGTTCCTGGCCTGGCTGCGCACGGCGCTCGGGATGTACGCGGGTGCGTTCGCCCTCGAGGCGCTCTCGCTGCCGGCCTCGACCGGCTGGCGGGTCGCCGCAGCAGGCCTCTTCCTCGTCCTCGGCACGGTCGCCGCGATCCAGGCCTGGCTCGGCTGGTCCGCCACGGAGACGGCGCTGCGCCGGGGCCGGCCCCTGCCCGGCCTCGCCGTCGGCGGGCTGCTCGTCGTGGGCATCGTCGTGGCGGTCGCACTGGTCACCATCGGGCTGTTCGTATGAGCCGGACGGCCGACGAGGACAGCGTCTACGACCCCGGGCTGCAGACCGAGCGCACCCTGCTCGCCTGGCGCCGCACGTGCCTCGCCTTCGGGATCGTCAGCCTGGTCGCCATGCGGTTCACCGTCGATGCGGCCGGAGTCCTCGCCGTCTTCGCGGGCGTCGTCGGTGCGGGTCTGGCGGTCGCCGCGTACATCGCCGCCGCCATCGGCTACCGCCGGGCCAACACGGCACTGCGCAGCACCGGCTCGCTCGACCACGGAGCAGCGCCCATCGCCCTGGCCACCGCCGCCGCACTGGTGCTCGGCATCGCGTGTGCGGCATACCTGGTCCTGAGCACGCTCGCCGGCTGACTCCCGTCCGCACCGACCCCGACACACTGCATGCCACGGTCGGCGTGTCGCGTGCAGTGTGTCGGGGTCGATGGTCTGGGCCGCGACGGCTCAGAAAGTCCGGTGGGTCCAGCGGCCCGACAGGAGCGTGCCCGCGACCGGCATGTGGCGCAGGGCCTTCGCCACGCCTTCGCCTCCGACGTCGACCGCAGCGGCGCCCCCGGCCTCGCTCCGGCCCACACCCCCGAGCGCGAGCGGGTCCGCGTCGAGCACCACGAGGTCCGCCGGGCCGCCCGCCGTCGGGTACAGCCCGTGCCCGTCCGTCGAGGCCGCCAGCGCCGTCCGCAGCCCGATCCGCTGCTCCGGGTGCCACGGGGCGCGCCCGTCCCGGGCGCGGCTGACGGCCGCGGCGACGGCGACCCAGGGGTCGAGGACCGCGACCGGCGCGTCCGAGCCCAGGGCGAGCACGGCCCCGGCGTCCTCCAGAGAGCCGTACGGGAAGGCGCGACCGGTGCGCCCGGCCCAGTGCCGGTCGGCGACGTCACGGTCGTCCATGGCGTGCTCGGGCTGGACGGACGCGATCACGCCGAGCTCGGCGAACCGGGCGAGGTCGGCGGCGTCGAGGAGCTGGGCGTGCTCGACCGAGCCGCGAGCGCCGGTCGCCGCGAACGCGTCGAGCGCCAGGGCATTGGCATGGTCGCCGATCGCGTGGATCGCGCACTCCAGGCCGCCGTCGTGGGCGCGCTTCATGAGCGGGACCAGCTCGTCCGGCGGCACGGACAGGATCCCGTGCGCCTCCGGCCCGGTCAGGCCGGGGTACGCGTCGTGGCAGTAGGCGGTGCGGGTGTTGAGCGAGCCGTCCGTGACCACCTTGTACGGCCCCTGTTCCAGCAGGTCGCCCGTGCCCGGCAGCACGTCCCCCGTGCGCAGGCCCTCGGCGAGGACGTCGTCCAGCCAGGACGTCCAGACGCCGGCCCGGACGTGCAGCGCGTCGAACCCTCCGGCGAACCGGCGGCGCCAGACCGTGCGGTTGTCGGTGATCTCCAGGTCCACGACGCCGACGACGCCCCGGGCCGCGGCGGCAGCGGCGGCGTCGGCCACCCAGGCGTCGGCGAGGTCGTCGGCCACCCGGTCGACGACGGCGGCCAGCGGCAGCCACTCGCTCTCCCGCAGCACCCCGGTGGGGTGCGCGTCGACGCCGACGTACCGCAGGCCGGCGGTGCTGAGCCAGGCGCAGTGCAGGTCGCCGGACACGAGGACCACCGGCACGTCGCCCACCACGGCGTCGAGCAGCGCGGCCGTGGGGAGGTCCGGCCACAGGCCGTCCCGGAAGCCGAACCCGACCAGCGCGGTTCCCGGAGCGGGCGGCTCGTCGGCCAGGCGGTCGCGGACGAGCGCCACCGCCTCGGCCGCGGATCCGGCGCCCGACAGGTCGAGCCTGCGCCGCACCAGTGCCCACTGCGTGAGGTGGACGTGCTTGTCCCACAGGCCGGGCAGGACGGTCCGTCCGTCGAGGTCCACCCGTTCTCCACCCGCCAGCGTCCCCGACGGCGCGACCGCGCGCACCCGGCCGTCCCGCAGCAGCAGGTCGACCGGCTTGCCGTGCCCGGCGAGGCGGGCGCCGGTCAGCAGCAGCGGCTCGCCGACGCCGTCCCCGGCGCTCACGCGGCGCCGCCGGTCACGCCGCCGGCCGCGCTGTGCCCCGAACCGTCGGACCGCCGGCCGAGCTCGGCCCGCATCTCGGCCGCGAGCGCGGGCTGCGCGTGGTGCGGGTCCGACTCCAGGGCCGCCACCACACGGTCCGCCACGGCACGCGGCTTGTCCTGGCTGAGCTTGGCCTTGCCCTGCCACCGGGTGACACGCAGGCGGAACCCCGCGGCCCCCGGGGCGATACGCCGGGCGTACTCCTCGACACGAGGCAGGCGGACCGGGTCGGGCATGACCGACTCGTAGCGGTCGACGGTGTCGGAGAGGATCGCGTACGACTCCTCGGGCCCGAGCAGCTCGACCGTGCAGTGCAGGTGGACCGCCACGTAGTTCCACGTCGGCACGGCGGGCGCCATGTCGTACCAGCCGGGCGACACGTAGCCGTGCGGCCCCTGGACGATCAGCAGCGACTCGCGGCCGCTGTCGAGCCGGTGCAGCACCTCGTCGGGCCGGCCGACGTGGCCGAGCAGGCTCATCGGTTCCCCCGGCGGCGTCTCCTCCAGCAGGACCGGCAGGTGGGAGGCGACGGGCGCCCCGTCGTCGGCCACCGAGACGAGGGTGGCCCAGCCGTGGGTGCGGACCAGGTCGCGCACGCGGGCCTCGTCCTCGATCTCGTAGTCGCGGGTGTGGATCACCCTGTCATCGAACCACCGTGGGCGGACGTCGGACGCCGTCCCGGGTGAAGTCGAGACCTGCGCGTTATCAGCGCTCAACCTTCGCGTAAGGCGACGCCCCTACTCTCGGCGGCGTGTCCTCCACCGGTGCGCCGACGGCGCTTGTTCCCGCACGCACCGGCCCGTCCCGGCGGATCGGCGCCGTCGACGGCCTGCGCGGCCTCGCACTGATCCTCGTCGTCGCGTTCCACCTGTTCGGGCAGGGACGTGTCTCGGGCGGCGTCGACGTGTTCCTCCTGCTCTCCGGGTACTTCGCGACGGGGACCCTGCTGCGCCAGGCGGAGGCGGGCACCCTGCGCCTGTCGGCGCACTACGCGCGGACCCTCGCCCGCCTCCTGCCGGCAGCGCTCGTCGTGCTGGCCGCCGTCACCGTCGCCCTGCTCACGCTCGCCCCGCGGATGCGCTGGTCCTCAGGGCTGCGGGAGGTCGGGGCGGCCGCGACGTTCTGGCAGAACTGGGAGCTGGTGCACGCCTCGCTCGCGTACGGCGCCGCCGGACCGGACGCGAGCCCGCTCCAGCACTTCTGGTCGCTGTCGGTCCAGGGCCAGTTCTTCGCCGTCTGGCCGCTGGTGGTGCTCGGGTCGGTGGTCTGCGCCCGGGCACTGGCTCGACGCGGCGGCACCTCGCCCTCCCCCGCCGCACTGCTCGTCGTGCTCGTCGGAGCGGCCACGGTGGCGTCGTTCGCGGGCGCACTGTGGCTGGTCGCGGTGAACCAGCCGGTGGCGTACTTCAGCACGTTCACCCGGTTCTGGGAGATCGGCGCGGGCGCACTGCTCGCCCTGGCCCTCCGGTCCGGCGCTCCCCCCGGACGGTGGCGCGGCCCGCTCGGGTGGACCGGGCTCGCCCTGGTCGTGAGCTCGGGCTTCCTGGTCGACGGCGCCCGCGTGTTCCCGGGGGCCTGGACTCTCGTCCCCGTCGCCGGCGCCGCACTCGTGCTGGTCGCCACGGCCCCGGTCCGGAGCGGGCCGGCCGTGGCGTCGGCCTCCCGCGGGGGCGTCGAGCGGATCCTCGACAGCGTCCCCTTGCGCCTCGGCGCACGCATCTCCTACGCCCTCTATCTCTGGCACTGGCCGGTCCTGGTGTTCTGGCTCCTGACGACAGGCACGCAGCGGGTGGGGCCGGTGGCCGGTACCGGGATCCTGCTCGTCTCGACGGCGCTCGCCTGGGTCACGACGCACCACGTCGCCGAGCCCGTGCTCGCCCGCGTCACGGACCGGCTGGCTGTCCGCCGCGCGGCGGCCACCGGCCACCTGAGCGGTGGCGTCGCCGTGCGGGCCGGCACGACGCCGTCGGGCAGGCGGACGCTCGCGGTGCTGGTCGGGGCGGCCGTGCTGGTGCTCGGCGGCACGCAGGCCGCGGCCACGGCGCACGACGTCTCCGTGCGGAGCGACGCCGCCGACCTCCTCACGCCGTCGCCGGACCACCCGGGCGCCGCCGCGCTCGCGCCGGACGCGCCCCCGTTCGAGCCGCCGCGCACCGTCCCGTTCCGGCCTGCCACCTGGGTGGCGTACGACGACCACCCGGACCGGCCGCACTGCGCCCAGGCCGGCGACCGGTCCGAGCTGCTCGAGTGCACGGTCGTGGCGCCCGCCGACCCCACGGCGGTGATCTACCTCGCCGGCGCCTCGCACGAGCAGCAGTACGAGGAAGCATTCATGGCGCTCGCCCAGGAGCACGGCTGGGAGCTGCGCGAGATGCTCAAGCACGGCTGTCGCCTGGCGGCCCCGGACGCGGGCTCGGACTCGGGCTCGGCCCCGGACGCGGGTTCGAGCTCAGGCCCGGGAGCGGAATCGAGCGCCCGGAACCAGCGCCCGTCGTGCCGCACGTGGAACGAACGGGCGCTGAGCGCCCTGGTCGCCGCCCGCCCGGACGCCGTGGTCGTGGTGGGCACACGCACCCACGAGGACGGATCGCCCGAAGAGGTGCTGCCCGGCCAGGTCGAGGCGTGGCGCGCCCTGGACGACGCCGGGATCGCCGTGATCACCCTCCGCGACAACCCCCGGTTCGAGTGGTTCGTTCCTGAGTGCATGGCTGACGCGGTCTCCCCCGAGGCCTGCGGGCGGCCGCGCGCGGAACAGCTCGCCGAGACCTCGCCCGTGACCACGGCACCCGGCGTACCGGAGAGCGCCGTGCACCTGGATCTCACCGACTCCATCTGCGGGCCGGTCAGGTGCGACGCCGTCGTCGGGAACGTGCTGGTCTACCGCGACGACGACCACCTCACCAACACCTACGTACGCACGCTCACCCCCGCCCTCGGTACACAGCTGCGCTCGGCCGCGCCAGGGCTCTTCGAGGCGGGGGACCCGGCGAGATCCCGGTAGCCTCTGCCGCGATGCGCAACGCACTCCACGATCCTGGCCCGGACCAGCTCAAGGGCATCCTCTTGGTACTGGTCGTCTTCGGGCACACGTTCTGGCAGGGCGTCGGCGACTCGTGGACCAAGTGGATGATCTACGGCTTCCACATGCCGATGTTCCTGTTCCTGTCCGGGTACATGATCTCGATGGCGCGGTTCGACAGCCGGCCCTGGGGCGACCTGCTGCGCCACTACTGGAAGCGCATGCTCGCCGCCTGGCTCGTGGTCAGCGTGCTCTGGCTCGCGCTGCAGAAGCCGGACGCGTTCGCCGACGTGCAGACCTTCCTCGAGGTGCTGCTGCTGCGCCCGGACTTCCACCTCTGGTACGTGCCCATGCTGTTCCTGAGCGTGCTCCTGCTGCGGCTGCTCGGCCGGCCGCTCACCAGCTCGCCCGCGGCACGGGTGGCGCTCGGTGGGGCCGCGGTCGCCGGCGCGCTCCTGTTCCAGACGCCGCTCAAGGACCTCGTGCCGACAGTCGTCCTGGAGAACGTCGATGCCCGGTACGCGGGGTACTTCCTGTGGGTGCTGCTCGGCGTGGCGGTGCGCAACCGATGGTTCCCGCGCATCGGCCTCTGGTGGCTCGCGCCCCTCGTCGTGGTGGGGCTGGTCGCCCGGAGCTGGGTCTACACGTCCGACGCGGCCGGACCCTGGCGGAGCGTCGTCGCGTTCACCCTGCTGTCCCTGGGTGCGTCGCTGTGCGTACCCGCGCTCCGCGACGCACTACGCGCTCCCCTCCCCCTGATCGGTGACGGGCTGCGCACCGTGGGCCGGCACTCGCTCTACGTGTACCTGCTGCACCCGTTCGTCACCGACGCCCTGCACACTCCCGAGGTGGGCTGGGCGCGCTCGCTGCTGCTCGGCGTGGCCGTCACCGTGGCGCTCCTCGTCGCGAGCTGCCTGGTGGCGGGCGTCCTGGAACGGGTCGGTGCGCGACGGCGTCAGTACGCCGGATACGCGTAGTACAGCACCTGCGACTCCGGGACCCACTGCTCCACCACACCGCGTCTGCCCGCCGGGAGCGTGCCACCGCCCCAGGTGTTGCCGTGGATCACCTTGATCCGCGAGCCGTCGACCTGGACCACGAACATCACGTGCGACGCCTCGCCCGACGCGACGTACGAGACGAACGCCAGCGCTCCCGGGCGCGGCGTCGAGCCCGTCGGCCGTGTGCGCCGGACGGTGTCCCGGTACGCCGTCCACGTGGTCGACTGCGGTACGAGCGTCCGGTGACCCGACGCCTTGAAGAACCACGACTGGAACAGCCCGCACCACGGTGCGTTCGTGCGCGCCCACGCGTTGTACTTGCTGTGCCAGTCGTAGCGGGCGCCGTTGCCAGGGGTGTGCCGCACCGTGTAACCCACCTGGGAACGCGCGGCCGCCACCACCTCGCCCCGGACACCCGTCAGGCCGGTCGACGCCTCGTCACCGTCGGCGTTCGTGTACAGCACGCCGCCCTCGAAACGCTGCACGCATCCGCCACGAGCCAGGCCGCACGACGGATCCATCAACGGGGCGCCCAGGGCGCCCTGGGCGCCGCGGCGCTCGCGGTACTCGCGGAGGATCCCGCCGTGCACCCACCACGTCCGTACCCGCCCGGAGCGGTTCACCTTCACCAGGATCCCGTGCTCGTACGAGCGAGAGACGACGGAGCGCGTCACCTGCCGTGTCCCCGACGTCGGCCGCCCGAGTGCCACACCCATCTGCCGGGCGCGGGACGTCATGGTCCGGTCCGCCGTCGTGAGCCCCACGCCGATCCGCGGCGTCCACGACGCCTGCGCGGTGGACGATCCCCGGTAGATGGCCCGGTACTGGTACACGGCACCCGCGCGGATCCGTATCCGGTACCGCCCGGAGCTGTTGGTGGTGTCGCTGCCGACCGTCCGCCACGCGGACTCGTTCAGCCGCTTCTTCTGCGCGACGACGGCACGGCCCGACGCCGGTGATCCGCCCACGGTCAGCTGTCCGTACAGCCAGAAGGTCTCACCCTTGCGCAGCTGACGCTCCTGCACGCCACCGGTGAGACGGCTCGTCCTCGCCGCTGTGGCGACCCGGGCCGGGACCGTGACCTCGACGCGGTCGGCGGTGCCGAGGCCCGTGGCCGGGGACGCCGCGGCGACTCCACCGGCCGGTAGCAGAAGAGTGGCTGCGAGCAGACCGCTCAGCCAGCGGCAGGTCTTCCGACCACTGGTGCGGGCCCGGCCGGTCGCAGTGCCGGGCTGCTGCGTCGGGAACCGCCGCATGATGGCAGGCTACGTCCACCTGTCGCGGCGCGCCGGGTGAGCAGATCCGGCACCCGATGGTCAGAACGACGCCGGCAGCACCTCGCGTAGCCGGTCGGTGAGCTGGGTCATGTAGGTACGGGTCACGTGGTTCGGGTCGCGGTAGACCAGCACGTTCCCGATCACGGCCGGGCACGACGTCTCGTCACAGAAATGGTCCTCGAACGAGGCGCTCTTGACGCGTGGTGCCAGCTCGAGCGCCGCCGGGACGGTGGCACGTCCGCGGAAGGCGTCCTCCCGCGGCTGGTCGCACAGGGTGGGATCCGCGTAGTTCTCGGTGACGCACTCGATGATGTCCTCACGCGCGTGCGGGGTGTCCCGCAGCACGACGACCTGCGAGCCCAGGTCGGCGAGCTCGTTCCACACCTCGGCGAGCCCTTCGGCACCCGCGTGCTTCTCGCCACCACGAGGCGCCAGGGTGTAGGACTCCTGGTAGGTCGTGATCACAAGGTGGGGTGCCAGCTCGAGGAGCTCGGCGCGCGTCCCGGCGTTCGCGGTCGCACAGGCCTCGACCTCGGGGGTGTCACCGCTGCGCGGACCCGCGCTGAACGGGCACGCCGAGTGCAGGTAGGTGACCACCCGCCAGTCGCGCTCCGTGGCGATCGTGATGATCGGCTCGGAGAACATGGCGGCGTGCGAGTCGCCCACGACGGCGACGGTCGCCTTCGGGTTCTCCGTCTCGCCGAACTCGCACATGGACGTCACGGTGGCCCGCTGCCCCGCCTGACAGGCCTTGATCTCCGGAGTCTTGTCCTCCGCGGCCTTGATCGGGTTCGGCGAGATCGCGGTGCTCCCGTCGACGAACGGTGCGAAGTCCCGCGCGATCCCCTCCGGGATCGACTCGTCCGCCTCGCTCGCGGCGGCCAGCGCATTGCTGTCCCACTGCTCGATGGTGCCCTGGACACGCCACGGCAGGGTCATCGCGAGGCCGGCGACCAGCACCATCGCCACCAGAGCCGCCACCAGCATGCGCACGTCGGCCTTGAACCAGCGGGCGGTGCGGACCGGCTGCTCGATCAGCGTGTAGCTCGCGATCGCCAGGGCGAACGAGGCGATGAGGAGCACCATGACGTCCGTGAACCGCGGGTCCCGCCCCGCGTAGATCCCGAAGAAGACGATCACCGGGAAGTGCCACAGGTACAGCGAGTACGAGATGTCACCGAGGCGCTGCGCCGCCCACGACTCGGTGACCGAGCGCAGCGAACCGGGCCCGGAGGTCCGGCCGGCAGCGATCACGGCGCACGCGCCCAACGTCGGCGCGAGCGCTGCGACGCCAGGGAACGGCGTGCTGTCGTCGTACAGGCAGGCCGCGATGACGATCGCCGCGACACCGAACACGACGAGGGTGTTGCGCAAGGGTGCGAACCGCCGTGTGTCCCGTATCAGGAGCGCCAGGATGCCGCCGGCAGCGAGCTCCCAGACCCGCGTCAGTGTCGAGTAGTACGCCACCGGGTCGGCACCCGACGACTGCTGGACACCCCAGGCGAAGGAGGCGACGGCGACGAGGCCGAAGACCGCCAGCAGGATGCGCCGGAGCGCGGCAGGGTTCTTGGCCCGGACGACGCCGCGGGCGCCGGTCCAGAGCCCCGCCGCGAGCAGGACGAGCAACGGCCAGACCAGGTAGAACTGTTCCTCGACCCCCAGGGACCAGAAGTGCTGGAACGCCGTGGGGTTGTTGCTGGCGGCCTGGTAGTCGACGGACTCCGCGGCGAGCGCCCAGTTCTCCACGTAGAGCACCGAGGCGAGCGCCTGCTTCCACCACGACTCCACGAGCGACGGCGGCAGAAGGACCAGGGCGATCGCGATCACGCCCACGGTGGTGGCGAGGGAGGCCGGCAGGATCCGGCGCGCACGAGCCGCCCAGAACCGCTTGAGGTCGACCGTGCCTGTCGTGGACGCCTCGCGCCACAGGTGCCCGGTGATGAGGAAACCGGAGATCACGAAGAAGACGTCCACACCGATGTACCCGCCGGGCAGGACGTCCGGGTCGATGTGGTAGACGAGCACCAGCAGCACCGCGAGAGCGCGCAGCGCCTGGACCTCCGGGCGGAACTTGCGGGGACGAGCAGAACCTTCGGTCGCCCGGCCTGATGTGGCGGCGGGTGCGGTCGTCATTGCCGACATGGCGTGTCGCACTCTTCGTCTCGGGGGTAAGAACGCCCTACTGTCCCATGGGGACGAGAGGGTAAAAAATTCGGATGTCGCGGTCTTCTCTTCTGTGCAGATGTGATGGCAATCTCCGTCAGGACGCGTAGGTTGCCCTACGGGCCCCGCACGGGGGCTCATCTTCACGCACAGGAGAGTGAACCATGCGCATCTCCCATTCCCGGCGAGCACTCGCCGTCGCCACAGCGACGGCACTCGCACTGACCGCGCTCGGCAGCGTTGCCGGAAACGCGGCCGACGAGCCGGAGTCGACGCCGGTCCCCATCGTGACTCCGGACGGGGCACTGTTCTCCTACGTCGTCAACACGGAGCGTGCCGGTGTCCGTGACACCGTCCTCGCGGTCAAGGCCATCCAGCGCGCCGACGGCGTCACGGTCCAGGCCTGGCCGCAGATCGGCGTGATCGTGGCGCACTCCGCCAACGGCTCGTTCCGTGAGGAGGTGCTCGTCGCCGACCGCGCGGGCGTCGTCGAGTCGGTCGGTGCCACCCGCACCGTCTCCCCCACGGAGGGCACACCCGGTGCGGACAAGGCCGCGGGCGTCAAGAAGGACCGCGCCGTCAAGGGCAAGGCCACGAAGGACACCACCGGCTGGACCGTCGACGAGCCGGCCGGCACCACCGCCGTCCCCGACCCGGGCGAGGCCACGCAGTGGGACATGGAGATGATCAAGGCCGACCAGGCCCTGGAGATCAACCCCGGCTCCTCCGACGTCGTCGTCGGTGTGCTGGACTCCGGGATCGACGCGTCGCACCCGGACCTGGCGTCCCAGGTCGACGCCGACCAGTCGGTGAACTGCGCCGACGCCGGTAGGCCGGACAGGTCGGCGACCGGCTGGCTGCCGACCACCTCGGACCACGGCACACACGTCGCGGGCACGATCGCCGCGGCGCAGAACGGCGTCGGCATCGTGGGTGTGGCGCCCGGCGTCACGATGGCCTCGGTCAAGGTGGTGAACGACGACGGGTTCATCTACCCGGAGTACGCGGTGTGCGGCTTCATCTGGGCGGGCATGCACCGCATGGACGTCACGAACAACTCGTACTACATCGACCCGTTCATGTACTGGTGCGAGGACCAGCCCGACCAGGCCGCCGCGAAGGAGGCCGTGCGCCGCGCGGTGGACTTCTCGACCAAGCGGGGCGTGGTGCACGCGGCGGCGGCGGGCAACGCCGCCACCGACCTGGCCAACAACACCACCGACGCGTCGAGCCCCAACGACTCGACGGCCGTGGACCGGGTGATCAACTCCGGCTGCGAGGACATCCCCGCGGAGCTGGACGGCGTCGTGACGGTGTCGTCGTTGACCCAGACCACGGACCTGAGCGCGTTCTCGAACCGGGGCCTCGGCAAGATCGACGTCTCCGCCCCGGGCAGCGCGATCCTGTCCACGGAGCTCGACGGCACCTGGGACCTCAAGAGCGGCACGTCGATGGCATCCCCGCACGTCGCGGGCGTCCTGGCGCTCATGAAGTCGGCGCACCCGCGCTGGAGCCCCGCGCAGCTGGAGGCCGCGGTCCGTGCCCAGGCCGACGACCACGAGTGCACCACGACGACGCGTGGGCCGGCCTGCGTGGGCGGGCTCGAGGAGAACAGCTTCTACGGTGACGGCATCGCCGACGCCCTGGACGCCGTGAACCGCTGACCGCTCCGTCGGCCGGGCTCGTCGGGACCGTGGTCCCGACGAGCCCGGCCGGCGCGGTCCCGTCAGTAGCGCATGCGCACCGGCGGGCGGTCCATCGGGTCCACGAACAGCCACGGCGCCCTGGCCCGCAGCGCGTGGTGCAGCGGGCGGGTCAGGGTCGCCGCGTAGGTGGCGGTCATGTGGTTGTCGTCGCGGTAGACCAGCACGTTCCCGACCCGCCCGGCGCATGACCGCTCTCCGCAGATGAAGCGCGTGAGGTCGAGGTGCACCGCCGTCTCCGGCACACCTTCGGTGGTCACGACCGGGTTCGTCGGCGAGTAGACGTCCGCCCGGGGCCGCGCACAACCGATCCCGTCGGGATCCGCCTCCATGCAGGTCGGGACGTCGAAGTCGAACCGTGGGTTGTCCCGGATCGTCACCACGCGGATCCCCGCGGCGGCGAGCCGGCGCCAGGCCCGTGACTCCGCCGGGATGACCTTGTCGCCGGGGGCGGAGGGCGAGGTGCGGCTACCGACCACCACTACCGCGTCGGGCCGCATCGTCTCGAGCGCCTCGAGCGCGTTGACCCGCCACGACCAGCACATGTCGGTGGTGTCCACCGGCCCGACGGGTGCCGCCAGACGACACCCACGACGAGCCATCAGCTGGACCTGCCAGTTCTCCCGCCGCCCCACCTCGGCCAGCGCGGGCGCCCACTGGATGATGTGCGAGTCGCCCACCATGACCACCGTGTGGTCCGGCTCGGGTCCGTCCGTCACCGAGCAGCTCAGGGCCGCGTCCGACCCGGCGGTGCGCACGTTGTCCTGGATGCAGTCCTCGCTGTCGACGTCAGGCAGGTCCAGGGCGGCGACCGCGGGCGCGGGCTGGACGGCGACGCCGTGCGGGACCGGCTCGCGGTAGGCAGGGCTGAGCGCGAGAGCTCCCGGGTACTGAGCGGGCCCAGCCTCCTCCGCCACGGCCTCCGCCTCCGCGAGCAGCTGGGCGTTCTGCCGCTCGAGCAGGGTCTCGGCGACCACGGCGCCGCTCGCCACGAGCGACACGCAGGCGACGGCGGCCACGAGCGCGCGCACTCCACCCCAGGCCGCACGGAACCGTTGCGCCGGGTCCGCCACGAGCTTGGTGGTGAGCCAGGACAGCACCACCGACACCGCCAGGATCGCCGCGGCGCCGAACCAGTCGACCCGGTCCTGGCCCGTGTGGTGCAGGTAGGCGATGAGCAGCGGCCAGTGCCACAGGTACAGCGCGTAGGAGATGTCGGCGACGAACCGGAGCGGCGCCACCTGGAGCAGCCCGCGCGGACCCCAGGCCGCACGCCCGCCGGAGCCGAGCAGCACGAGCAGCGCTCCCAGCACCGGCCACAGTGCCCACCGACCCGGGAACAGCGCGCCGCCGTCGAGCACGAAGCCGCTGGACACGACCAGCCCGAGGCCCGCCCACCCCAGCACGGGGCGCAGGAACGCCGGGAGCCGCAGCCACGGCAGCATCAGGGCCAGCAACCCGCCGATGCCCAGCTCCCAGAACCGGGCCCAGGAGTGGAAGTACGCGACCGGCTGGTCCACGACGTGCAGGTTCTGAGCGAAGACGAACGACGCCGCAGTGGCGCCGGTGACCACCACGAGGAGCAGGCCGTGCGCCCTGATCCGCACCAGGCGCGCCAGGGCGGCCACCACCAGCACCACGAGGGGCCAGGCCAGGAAGAACTGCCCCTGCACGGACATCGACCAGAAGTGCTGCAGCGGGCTGGTCTGCGGACCGGCCGCACCGTAGGCGAGCTGGCCGGAGATCATCTCCCAGTTCACGAAGTAGAGCGCCGACGCGAAGATCTCGCGACCGGTCTGCGGCCAGATTCCGCGCGGCATGACCCACCAGGCCAGTGCGGCCGTGGCGACGAGCACCAGGAGCGCCGGGGGAACCAGGCGGGAGAACGTGCGCCCGTAGTGGTCCGCCAGCCGCAGCTCGCGGCGCTCGGCGCGGCGCAGCAGGGACCCTGTCGCCAGGAACCCGGACAGCACCAGGAACA
This sequence comes from Promicromonospora iranensis, assembly GCF_028994805.1. GTDB lineage: Bacteria > Actinomycetota > Actinomycetes > Actinomycetales > Cellulomonadaceae > Promicromonospora > Promicromonospora iranensis. The sequence continues at coordinate 227,750 of NZ_JAJQQP010000011.1, forward strand.
CGTCGACGCCACCGGACACCCGCCCGTTGCCGAACAGGTGGAACGCCACCACGAGAGCGAGCGCGAGGCCGCGCAGGCCGTGCAGCTCGGGGATGTGCGCGGCGCCGGGGCGACCGGCGGCGTGGCGCGCCTTGGCCGGCCGTCCGCCACCCGGTCCGGACCGCCCGCCCGTCGCCGTACCCGCGTCCGCCGGCCCGACGGAACGCGTCGGCGAAGTCGCGACAACGGTCACTGGTCAACCTCCGGGTGAGCGTGCGAGCCCGGGCACACATCCTCGGAATCACCCGCGACGGCAGCCCCCGGCCAGGCACCGATTCTGCAGCAGAGGAGGGCCGCCGACGGCGGGTCGGCGGCCCTCCTGTGTTGCGCAGCGTATCAGGAAGCGGTATACGGACCGGTCACGTACCGGTCACGGTCGATGCCGGCTCAGTACTGGTGAGCGGCTCCACCGATCATGCCGGCGGCGACCGTCTTGTTGGTCGCCTCGTCCACGAGGATGAACGCACCCGTCTGCCGGTTGGTCTGATAGGCGTCCACGAAGAGCGGCTGGGTCACACGCAGGCGGATCCGGGCCATCTCGTTCAGCTTGATCTCGGTCGCGTCCTCGTCCCGGTGCAGCGTGTTCACGTCGACGCGGTAGTTGATGTTCTTGACCAGCGCTCGCGCCCACCGGGTGGTGTGCTTGATCGCGTACTTCTTGCCCTGCACCAGCGACGCCGACTCGTCCATCCAGCAGATCTGCGCGTCGATGTCCTGGGTGACCGTCGGGGCGTTGTTGGGGCGGCAGATCATGTCACCCCGCGAGATGTCGATCTCGTCGGCCAGGCGCACGGTCACCGACATGGGCGGGTACGCCTCGTCGACCGGACCGTCGGCCGTGTCGATCGACTCGATGGTCGTCTCCAGGCCGGCAGGCAGGGCGAGCACGCGGTCGCCCGGCTTCATGACGCCGGAGGCGACGGTGCCCGCGTAGCCGCGGTAGTCGCGCGCGTCGTTCTGCTGCGGCCGGATCACGTACTGGACCGGGAACCGCACGTCGACCAGGTTACGGTCGGACGCGACGTGGAGACGCTCGAGGTGGCTGAGCAGCGGCGAGCCGTCGAACCACTCCATGTTCTCGGACCGCGTCACCACGTTGTCGCCCGCCAGGGCGGACACCGGGATGAAGGTCAGGTCGGGCACGCGCAGGCGGGAGGCGAACTCCGTGAACTCGGCACGGATCTTCTCGAAGACCTGCTCGTCGTAGTCGACGAGGTCCATCTTGTTCACGCAGACCACCACGTGCGGCACGCCCAGCAACGTGGCGAGGAACGTGTGCCGACGCGACTGCTCGACGACACCCTTGCGCGCGTCGATGAGGATCAGCGCCACGTCGGCCGTCGACGCTCCCGTGACCATGTTCCGCGTGTACTGCGTATGGCCCGGCGTGTCCGCGATGATGAACTTGCGCTTGGGCGTCGCGAAGTAGCGGTACGCCACGTCGATGGTGATGCCCTGCTCGCGCTCGGCCCGCAGGCCGTCGGTCAGGAGCGACAGGTCCGCGTAGTCGTTACCGCGGTCCTTGCTGACCTGCTCGACCGACTCGAGCTGGTCGGCGAAGATCGACTTGCTGTCGAACAGCAGTCGTCCGATCAAGGTGGACTTGCCGTCGTCGACCGAGCCGGCCGTCGCGAACCGCAGGAGGTCACCGCTGACGATCTCGGCGTGCGTCTCGGAGGCCGGACCGGCCTCGCCCGCGCCCTCGGTAAGAACAGTCATCAGAAGTAGCCTTCCTTCTTGCGGTCCTCCATGGCGGCCTCGCTGACCTTGTCGTCGCCGCGCGTGGCACCACGCTCGGTCAGCCGAACGGCCGCGACCTCCTCGACCACGTCGATGAGCGTCGCCGCCTTCGACTCGACGCACGCGGTGAGGTTCGCGTCGCCGACGGTGCGGTAGCGCGTGGACAGCACCTGGGCGGTCTCGCCGTCCTTGAGCGGGGTGAACTCGTTGACCTCGTAGAGCATGCCGCTGCGCTCCACCACCTCGCGGTCCTTGGCGAGGTAGAGGTCCGGCAGGTCGATGTTCTCGGCCTCGATGTACGCCCAGATGTCCAGCTCGGTCCAGTTGGACAGCGGGAACACCCGGATGGACTCGCCCTGGTGGACACGCCCGTTGTACAGGTTCCAGATCTCCGGGCGCTGGTTCTTCGGGTCCCACTGGCCGAAGTCGTCGCGGAAGGAGAACACGCGTTCCTTGGCGCGGGCCTTCTCCTCGTCGCGACGGCCACCGCCGAACAGCGCATCGAAACCGTGCTTCTCGGCGGCCTCCAGCAGCACCGGCGTCTGGATACGGTTGCGGGAGCCGTTGGGCTCCTCCTGCACCAGGCCGCGGTCGATCGCCTCCTGGACGGAGGCCACGACCAGCTGCACACCTGTCCGCTCCACCCACCGGTCACGGCAGTCGAGCACGGTCTGGAAGTTCAGTCCCGTGTCGACGTGCATGATCGGGAACGGCACGCGCGCGGGCGCGAACGCCTTCACCGCGAGGTGCAGCATCACGATGGAGTCCTTGCCGCCGGAGAACAGCAGGCACGGCCGCTCCATCTCGGCCACGACCTCGCGCATGATGTGGACGCTCTCGGCCTCCAGGCTGCGCAGCTGGGTCAGAACGTGACTCTTCACTCCTTGGCACCTACCTTGCTATCTGCCCCGACCACGGACGCGACACCGACGGTGTCGAGCAGCTCGCGCAGGCGCTGAGCCAGTGCCGGGGGGCATACGAACAGGTCAGGGAGCCACGGGCTCTCCCGGTTGTACTCGAGCCCGGATCCGTCGAGGCGGGTGCAGACGAGGCCCCTGGACCGGGCAACGGCAACAGGGGCGGCGGAGTCCCACTCGTACTGACCGCCCCCGTGGACGTAAGCGTCCACTGTACCGTCGACGACAGCCATCACCTTGACGCCCGCGGAGCCCATCGGCACGAGCTCGACGTCGCCGCGCTCCGCCAGGGCCGCGACGAACTCCGGCGGGCGGCTCCGGCTCGCCGCGATGCGCAGCGGTCGGCTCCCGGACAGGACGGCCTCGCTCTCGTCGTCCGGCACGACGCCGTGCGCCGTGGTCAGGACCTCGGTGCGGGCCGGCAGGGCGACCGCTCCGACGGTGAGCTCCTTGCCGCGCTCCCAGAGCGCAACGTGCACGGCGAAGTCGTCCCGCCACCGACCCGCCTGCGGACCCTCGGCGTACCGCTCGGCGAACTCACGGGTGCCGTCGAGCGGGTCGATGATCCACACCCTGTCGGCACGCGTACGGGACTCGTCGTCCGAGGCCTCCTCCGAGAGCACGGCGTCACCGGGGCGGGCGGCGGCCAGTGCCGCCGCCAGCCAGGCCTGAGCCGCGGCGTCCCCCGCGTCCTTGAGCTCCGCGGCGACGAAGGAACCTCCTGCGGCATCGACCTCGGCACGGAGCGCCACGAGCACCTCTGCCGCTCCCGAGGCCAGTGCGTGGGCGAGGGCGTCGTCGTCGAGCGACGCCTGAGGAAGCGTGGGGGAGGGCGCGTTCATCGATCTCCAGGTCTGCGGAATCTTCAGGTCGATCGGTCTCCCGGCGCTCTGCCCGGGACTGGAGTACGACCCGTCCCAGGCGGCAGCCGAGTAGTCTCCGGCGAACGCGCCGAGGCTACCATTCGTCCATGCGATCCACCGCCAGGGGGTCAGCGCCATGCTGATCCACGATCCGGGAACACCCATGGACATAAAACCGACCGAAATTGTCGGAATAAGGTCCCGTGGCGACCGCGAGCACCCGGGAGGTCACCCATGAGCGTCGATCCGGCACTGATCGTGGGCGGCCTCCTCGTCGGCTTCATCGTGGGCCTGACCGGTATGGGCGGCGGCGCGCTCATGACCCCCATGCTCATCTTCGTCTTCCGTGTGGACCCCCTGGTGGCGGTCTCCAGCGACGTCGTCGCGAGCCTGTTCATGAAGCCGGCCGGCGCGATAGTGCACCTGCGGCGCAGGACGGTGAACCTCAGGCTCGTGCTGTGGCTCTGCGTGGGGTCGGTGCCCGCCGCGTTCTCGGGCGCCCTGCTCATCCAGGTGCTGCCGTTCGGCGACTCCCTGGACACCGCGATCAAGATGGTGCTCGGCGTGGCGCTCCTCCTGGCGTCCTGTGGTCTCGTGGTCCGCGCCGTGCTGCAGATGGTCCGCAACCGCTCGGCGCTCGGCGAGGGGCCCACCCGGCCGTCCGCCCCGGAGCTCGTGGTGCGTCCCGTGCCCACCGCGATCCTCGGCGCCGTGGCCGGGCTCCTGGTCGGCATGACGTCGGTCGGCGCCGGCTCGATCGTCATCGTCGTGCTCCTGCTGCTCTACCCCGCGCTGAAAGCGTCCCAGCTCGTGGGCACCGACCTGGTCCAGGCGGTGCCGCTCGTCGCGGCCGCCTCGCTGGGCCACCTCCTCTACGGCGACTTCTCGCTCGGCCTGACGGCGTCCTTGCTCATCGGGGCGATCCCGGGCGCCTGGTTCGGCGCGCACGTGTCGTCGCGGGCGCCGGGCGGCATCATCCGACGTGCGCTGGCCATCCTGCTGCTCGCGTCCGGGCTCAAGCTGCTCGGTGCGAGCCTGCCCGTCGTCCTCGGGGCCGCCGGTGCCGCACTGGTCGTCGGGAACCTCGTGTGGCTGTGGGTCAAGCGCCGGTTCGCGGTGCCCGCCCCGCCCACGGACACGACCCCGGACTCGGACCCGGACCCGGACCCGACCGACCTCGTACCGGGGAAGCCCACCGACGGCACCCCACGCCCCACCCCAGACGACCCGGCCGGCGACCCGGCAGAATCGAGCCCGCACCGATGACCGACGCTCCCTCCCACGTCCTGTCCGACGACGAGCTCGACGTCCTCGAGCTGGCCCTGGGCGACGCGCTCCCGGCGTCCGCACTGGCCGCTGCTCTGCCGGACGCTCCGGCGGACGTCGTCCTGACCGACGCCGAGAACACCCCGCTGGCCCGCCTCACGGCCCGGACCGGCGACCGTTCGGTGGTTCTCGAGCCGCTCAAGCCGATGGCGACGGCGATCGGTCCCCAGTGGGACGCCGCCGTCCGCCGCCCGGCCCGTGAGGTACGGGCGGCCCTCCGGGACGCACCCGGGGACGGCCAGGGTGCGATGGGGCTGCTGGTCACCGAGGTCCCGACCCGCGAGGAGGTCGAGGTCGCGGTAGCGCTGGCCGCCGGCGCCGGCGCCGTGCTGGTGCTCGTGCCGGTCGCGCGCCGTGCTCCCGAGCCCGGCGCCGTGGGCGCCCCTGGTCTGGTGCGAGCTGCTCGAAGCCTGGCCGCCACCGTGGCGGAGGATGCCGGCGCGCAGGTGACCACTGCCGTCGTGCCGTGGTCCGGACGCGGCGGAGCCACGCTCGACGAGACGGCTGCTGCCTACGGCGCCGGGCGCGTCGAGATGCTCGTGGCCCACCGCTCACCGGCGACCGCAGAGGGTGTGGCAGCCCTCCCCCGCGTGCGGGAGGAGGCGGTGCGAGCGTTGTACCCGCCCGCCTCCGCGGCCGAGGTGAACCGCGCCGCGAGCGGTGCCCGGCGCCGGGGCGCGGTCGTGTTCTTCACGGGTCTGTCCGGCTCGGGCAAGTCGACCGTGGCGCGAGCCCTGGCCGCCGAGCTGGACGACGACGGCCTGGAGACCACGCTGCTCGACGGCGACGAGGTGCGGCAGCACCTGTCGAAAGGGCTCGGGTTCGACCGCGACTCCCGCGAGATCAACGTGCAGCGCATCGGGTATGTGGCGGCGCTCGTGGCCAAGCACGGCGGCATCGCCGTCGCCGCACCGATCGCACCGTTCGCGGCGGGCCGGGCGGGCGTACGGGCCCTGGCCGAGGACGCCGGCGCGCACTTCGTGCTGGTACACGTCAGCACTCCCCTGGCGGTGTGCGAGGCCCGGGACCGCAAGGGTTTCTACGCCCGGGCGAGGGCCGGTGAGATCGCCGAGTTCACCGGCATCTCCTCGCCCTACGAGGAGCCCGACGACGCAGAGCTGGTCATCGACACCTCCGACGTCCCGGTCCCGGACGCCGTGGAGACGGTCCGCCGGCACCTGATGACCCTGCTCGCCGGTCCGCCGAGCCGGACCTGAGCCCGCGCGTCACGCGCGGGCTCAGGTCGCCTTCTCCGACTAGACGTCGGCCTTCGCGCGCTCCGCCGCCTCGGCCTTCTTCTTCGCCGCCTCTTCCGCGGCACGCTTGCGCTGCAGCGCCCGGCGGCGGGCCGGACCCATGCCGGGACGCTGCGCGCGCACGAACTTCTTGTACGCGTCGGCGACCTCGTGGACGGGGCCGTCCATCACCAGCTGGCCCTGGTGCATCCACAGCACGCGCGTGCACATCGCCTCGATCGTCGAGATCGAGTGGCTCACGAGGAACACCGTGCCCGCGTTCTCGCGGACCTGCTCGATGCGCGCCTTGCTGCGCTCCTTGAAGGCGGCGTCGCCGGTGGCGAGAGCCTCGTCGATCATCAGGATGTCCGGCGAGGCGGACGACGAGATCGCGAACCGCAGGCGCGCGCCCATACCGGACGAGTAGGTCTTCATCGGCATGTAGACGAAGTCGCCGATCCCGGCGAACTCCACCACCTCGTCGAACCGCTCCTCGACCTGCTTGGGCGTGAGCCCGAGCGCGAGCCCGCCGATCATGATGTTGCGCTCGCCCGTCAGCATCGGCATGAGCGCCGCGTTGACACCGAGCAGCGAGGGCTCGCCCGACACGTGCACACTGCCGGACTTCGGGGGCATGAGGCCCGCGATCGCCCGGAGCATGGTGCTCTTGCCGGAACCGTTGACGCCGACGATGCCGACGGACTCACCGTGCCGCACGGTGAACGAGACACCGCGCACCGCGTGGACCTCGCTCACGGCGCCGACGTGCTGACGTCCGGCGCGGAGCAGCCTCTTGTGGAACGGCACCTTGACCTCGACCTCGCGGATCTCGGCGCCCTTCCTCTCGGCCTCCTTCTTGGCCCGGCCGCCGATGACGCGGTAGACGACGTGCAGGTCGTCCACCACGAGGCAGGGGTCGCCCAGCTCTGTCTCGAGCGCCTCCTCCCCCTCGTCCTCCGGCTCGACCTCGAGGTCGAAGTCCATGTGCTCGTCGGCCTCAGTCACGTCCGTACCTCTCTTCGCCGCGCCAGAAGACGATGAACCCGATCACGAAGAACAGCACTGCCCAAGCCCCGCCGAGCGCCCACATCAGGCCGCTGTGCGGGAACATGTCCTCCTCCTGCATCAGCACCGAGCGCACCAGGTAGAGATACACGGCGACAGGCTGGTACTCGAGGATGCCGCCCACGATCGCCTTCCCCGTCTCGGAGATCTGCAGCCGGTCGACAAAGGTGAGCACCGGGAAGATCACGCCCGACGCGTACATCACCACCCGCATGACGAAGGGCACCACGTTCTCGATGTCCGGTGTGCTGGCCACGAACCGCGCCATGAAGAACGCCAGGCCCATGTTGAAGATCCACATCAGTGCGACCGCGGCGGGCAGCAGCAGCCACCACCACGAGACACGGATCATCTCGTAGCCGGGCAGGTACCCGCTCAGCAGCGTGATCGCGCACATGACCACGATCGCGGGGATGAGCGTGGTGAGCAGCGACAGCACCGTCGACATCGGTAGCACCGCGCGGGGGAAGTGGAGCGAGCGCAGGAGCTGGGTCTTGCCGCTGATCGACTTGGCGCCGCCGGTCACGGAGGCCTCGACGAACCGGTACATGAAGACGCCGATCACGATGAACGCGATCGAGTTGTCCACACCCCGGTTGAGGCCGAGCAGGACGCCGAAGATCAGCACGTAGACGGCCGCGTTGAGGATCGGGTTGAGCACCGCCCAGAGCTGACCCAGGTAGTTGTTCTGGTTCTTGGCGTACGCGGTCGACGTGGCGAGGACCCGGATGAACGCCCAGCGGCGCGTGAGGTCACGGATGTACTCACCCAGCGGCGGACGAACGTTCAGCGGTCGCAGCCCGTACTTCTTGGCGAGCGCCAGCCGCTCGGCGGATGTCGTGCCAGGGACGAGCGGTGGCGGCGGCTTCTTGGCATCGCCGCTGGCCGGGGCCTTGGCCGGCGCGGCCGCGTCGGTAGTAGGTGTGCTCACGGTGCGTGAAATACCTGTCTGGTCGGGGGCACTGCCGGGGACGATCCGGCCATTCGATCCTAGCGGGTCACGAACCCTAGCAGTGTGGTCGGGAATGGCTGACAGGCTGACGACCTCGGACGACGTGTGGGACACGTGAGGATCCTTACGTGAGAGACTGCACCGCGTGCATCACCCCCGTCCCGCCTCTCGGGCCACGGACCCGCGCGCCACGTCCCCCCGTGCCGCCGGCGCCCTGGTCGAGTCGCCGCTGCAGCTGCTCTGCACCGTGGAAGCGCACGCCGCCGGATACGGCGGCACAGATACCCATGTGCACGTACGCGACGACGTCCCCGCACTGGGTGACGCGCTGGCTGCCGTCCGCGAGCTCCGCCTGCCCGAGGGACTGACGTTCGACCTCGCGGGCCGGCGCAGTGCGCTGACGGCCCGCGAGCCCGTCTGGCTCGTCGGCGATGCCTTCTCGGGCCTCTTCCAGGCCACCGCTCCCCTGCGCCGCACCGAGCGCATCGTGCTGGTCGACGACGGCCTGGCGACCCTCGAGCTGTGCCGCCTGTTGGTGCGGCGCGCCCCGCTGGTCCGGATCGGCAGCCGGGCGCCCGCGCCCCGGCGTCGGCTCGGTGCCGTGGCCGCCGGACGCCTGCGGTCCCTGGCCGCCGACGGCCGCGTCACGATCTTCACCGCGCTCCCGCTGGCCCCCGACCTGGCCGCCGGACTGCGGGCCCAGGGGTTCGAGGTGCGGCCCAACCGCTTCGGCTGGCTCACGGCACAGCCCGCGGACGCCGCGATGACCGAACCCACCATCGTCGTCGGCTCCGCCATGGCCGCAGACGGGCTGATCGACCAGGACCGCTACGTCGACTGGATCCGGTCGCTGGCGAAGGAGGGGGAGCTGCGCTACCTCCCGCACCGCCGTCAGACGCCGGAGCTGCTCGCCACGCTGGCGTCGATCGACGGCGTCGTCGTCGACGCGCCGGGCGCACCCGTGGAGATCCGGCTGCGCGGCCTGCGGGCCGGCCAGCGCGTGCTGAGCCTGCCGTCGACGTCGACCATCCTGCTGACCACTATCATTTCACCGCTCGGTGTCCCCGTCACCGCGCTCGACGTGCCCGCCGACTGGTGGACCCCGCGCGCCTCGGCCGACCACCGAGCACACTTGACCAGCGTCGTCGACCTCGCCCGGCAAGCCCGGGCCGCTGTCGAGGACGCTTCGGAAAATGACTCCCCGGAGGCGAACGAATGACCATCCGCGTGCTCGCGGTCGCGGACAGCGACTCGTACCTGAAGTGGGCATGCGCGACGCTGGACAGGCTCGGCCCGGCCGACGAGTCCGGCCTGGACCGCTCGGCGGTGATAGTCAAGACGCCGATCGCGCCGACCACCAGTCAGATCGCCGCCGCCGTCGCCGGATCATCCGTGGTCCGTCCCGCCGTCCTGCCCGTCCGGGAGCTCGCCGCGCAGATCCGGGAGAACACCCCCGACGTGGTGCTCATCGCCGCCACCGGCCCGGTCGCCGAGGTCGTCGCGCGTGCCATCGTCGGCGCAACCGGCAAGCGCCGTCCCGCACTCATCACCGGCCTACCCGGCATGGCGCTGCCCGCGACGCCGGAGGGCACGGGCTGGCGCCGCTGGTGCGACGCCTTCGTCGTGCACAGCCGCCTCGAGATCGATGCCTACCGGGAGGCGTTCGCCGCACACGGCGTCGCGCCCGAGGTTCCTCTGGCGCACCTGCCCTTCCTCGAGCACATGTCGGCGAGCCTCGGCACCCAGCCCGTCAAGCGCGTCGTCTTCGCCGCCCAGGCCAAGGTCCCGGACAACCGGCCCGACCGCGTCGCCCTCCTGGACCGTCTCGCGCACCTCGCCGAGGACGAGCTCGAGGTCATCGTCAAGCTCCGCGCCCGCAAGGGCGAGCGGCAGACCCACAACGAGGCGTTCCCGTACGACGAGCTGTGGGATACCGAGCACGCGCGCCTGGGGCACCGCAGCGACGCCCTGCGGTTCGTCGACGGACCCATGGCCGAGTGGCTCCAGCCCGGCTCCGCGCTCATGACGGTCAGCTCGACCGCCGCCATGGAGTCGCTGGCTCTCGGCCTGTCCACCGTCATCATCGACGACTTCGGCGTCAGCCCGGAGCTGCTCAACGCGCCGTTCGCCGGCAGCGGCTGCGTGATGCACGTCGCCGACGCCGCGGAGGCGCTCCGCGCCGGTGGCCCGGAGCCTGACCCGGCCTGGCTCGAGGACAACTACCTCCACGCGACCGAGTCGGAGCTGCCGGCGACCGTCCAGACCCTCGCGGCGCGCCGCGAGTCGGGCACGCTGACCGCGTTGTCCGAGGTCAAGCCGTGGCTCAAGGCGCGTTACCTGCGGATGGCGCTGCAGATGTACCTGCCGAGGTTCGTCTACGACACGATCCGGGTCTCGACGCGGCCGGTTCGCCTGCTCTTCCTGGACAAGAAGGCCTGACCCCACCGAAGGAGAACCCTGGCGAGGTAGAACCGCAGCGCACCTGCGGTTCTACCTCGCCAGGGTGCTGTCTCGGCAGGGTTCTGTCTCGGCGGCGCAGGGGTCAGACGCCGTCGTCGACCCGGACGCGCTCCGTCAGGCCCCGGAGGAATCCCGCGCCCCAGGCCATGTGCATCGTCACGAGCGTCGCGGGCAGGGCGAGCGCTGCGCGCAGGTCGAGCCGAGGACGCCGCGACGCCGCGTGCGCCGACGCGGCGAGCACGCCCAGCAGATAGGTGGCGGGGGGGATCATCCCGATCAGCGTCACCGGCAGCGATCCCAGGACGCCACCCACGACGGCGACCAGCACCGACACGGCGAGCACGAGAACAGCTGTGGGCGGGGCGAGGTAGCGCAGGCTCGCGGTACCCGGGTTTCGGCGCACCACCTCACGGCGCCACATACCGGTCCGCCAGAACTGGGTCGCCACAGCACGCAGCGTGCGGCGCGGCTTGTACTCGACCACGAGCGACGGGTCGAACCACAGGAGGCTGCCACTGTTCCGCAGCCGGAGGCAGAGCTCCCAGTCCTGCGCCCGGACGTACACGGGCGAGTAGCCGCCCACCCGCTCCAGCGCCTCACGGCGGAACGTGCCCAGGTAGACCGTCTCGGCGGGGCCGGCGCTGCCACCCGTGTGGAACGAGGCGGCGCCGAGGCCTGCCGGGTGGCTCATGGCTCGGGCCACGGCCTTCTGCACGGGGGTGTCACCGACGGGCATCATGCGCCCGCCCACGCCGTCGGCCCCGGCGGCCTGCAGGGCCTCCACCGCACGGCGCACGTAGGTGGGCTCCGCGACGGTGTGGCCGTCCACGCGGACGAAGATCGAGTGGCCCTCCGGCATCCGCGCCAGCCCTGCGTTGAGTCCGAGCGGCTTGGAGCCCGTCGGGTTGTCCACGACGGTGACCCGGCCCGTCTCGGCCGCGAGCTTCTCGGCGATCTCGTGCGTGCGGTCCTGCGAGGGTCCCACCGCGAGCACCATGTGCAGCGGGTGCGGGTAGTCCTGCTCCATGATCGAGCGCACCATCGCCTCGAGGTACGGCTCCTCATCACGTATGACGGCGACCACCGTCACCAACGGCATGCTCGCCGCCTCAACCCGCTCGGGCACGTGGCCCCCTCTCGCGATCGCCGGGCCGGTGCGGCCCGGTCCCGGCTCCGTCCGGACTCCGGGAACATCGGAGGCGGGCGCCGCGCGTGCGGCGCCCGCCTCCGACCATCAACGTTCAGCGGGCCCGGTCGTCGCTCGAGGCGACGGAGCCCACGTCGTGCATACGGCCCGGGCAGTGTACGCGCCCGGACCTGTGTGGTTCCGCGGTGTCAGCTCAGGCGTCGACGCGACGGAGGCGCGACATCGGCGAGAACTCGCCGGGCATCACGCGCTTCTCGCCGTCACCGAGCGCCTTCTCGAGGATGCGGATGTCGCGCACCAGGTTCTCGAGACCCTTGGGCTCGAGCGAGGAAGCGTGGTCCGAGCCCCACATGGCGCGGTCCAGCGTGATGTGCCGCTCCACGGCGACGGCGCCCAGCGCCACGGCCGCGATCGAGATCTGGAGGCCGGTCTCGTGGCCCGAGTAGCCGACGGGCACGCCGTAGCGCTCCTGCAGCGTCGTGATGGTGCGCAGGTTCGCCTCCTCGGGGGGAAGCGGGTAGGTCGACGTGGAGTGCAGGATCACGAGCTTGCTCGTGTCGAGGATCTCCACGGCGGCGTCGATCTGCTCCAGCGTCGACATGCCCGTCGAGAGGATGATCGGCTTGCCCGTGGCGGCGAGCGCACGCAGCATCTCGTGGTCCGTCACCGAGGCGGAGGCCACCTTGTGGGTCGGCACGTTCATCTTCTCGAGGAAGTCGACCGAGGGGGCGTCCCACGGGGAAGCGAACCACTGCACGCCCTTGTCCTTGGCGTACGCGTCGATCTCCGTGTACTCCGGCTCCTCGAACTCAACCTTGTACTTGTACTCGAGGTACGTCATCTCGCCCCACGGCGTCTGACGAATCTTGTCGCGCTGGTCCTTCGGAGTGCTGATCTCCGGAGTGCGCTTCTGGAACTTCACGGCCTGGCACCCGGCCTCGACCGCGACGTCGATCAGCTTCTTGGCGATCTCGACGTCACCGTTGTGGTTGATGCCGATCTCACCGATCACGTACACGGGCTGGTCGGCGCCGACCTGCAGGTCGCCGATGGTGACCGGCGCGGGCTGCGCGTTCGTCGCGCTCATAAGAAGGTCCTTCCGAAAGGGTCGAGCACAGGGTAGTGCTGTTACGTGTCGTCGGGACTAACCGGTGACGACGGGGGTCTGGACGGCTGCCGTACTGGGGGCAGCTTCACCCTGACGCGCAGCGAGTATACGGTCACAGATCTCACGAACCGCACCGTTCCCGCCCTCGCGGGACAGGACGAGCCGGGCCTGTGCCCGCACTTCCGGGCGCGCGTCGGCCACCGCGACCGGCCAGCCGACCACGGCCATGGCGGCCAGGTCGTTGACGTCGTTGCCGACGTACGCGACCCGGGCCGGGTCCAGGTCCTGCTCCGCGATCCACGCACGCAGGGCAGCCGCCTTGTTCTCGACACCGTGCATGACCTGCACCTTCAGCTTGTCGGCACGAGAGGCGACCACCTTGTTGGTCTCTGTCGACAGGATGAGGATCGGCAGGCCGGTGCGGCGCAGGAGCGAGACGCCCATGCCGTCCCCGCGGCTGACGCGCACCTGCTCGGTACCGTGCTGGTCCACGGAGGCGTGGTCGTCGGTGTGCACGCCGTCGAAGTCGGTGACGAGCGCGTCGACGTCCAGCGGTCCGGGCGTGGCGTCGACGTCCTGGTCCACGAGCTGACGGGCGAGCCAGAGGTCACGCGGCTCGTCGATCTCGATGGCCCACTCCGGGGCGACCGGCTGGATACCGACGTCGCCGAAGAACCGCGTGCTGCCTGCACGAAACCCTTGCGTGCGCATCACATAGAAGGCACCGGTCTCGCGGAAGTGCGGCGCCCGCTCCTGGCGGCGCGGCCGGTACTCGGTGGTGTGCCCCACAGGGCTCGCGACGCCGTCGTCGATGCGCCACTGGAAGTCGTGCGTCTCGGAGACCGCCACCACCACGTCCTTCTCGCCCGTGGCGACCCGGCGGATGGCCGTGTCGAGGTCCTCGGGGTCGATGAACGGCGAGGTGCACTGCACCAGCACGGTCACGGGCGGGATCTCCTGGGGCGGCAGACCGCCGTCGCCGGCCTCGACCCGGTCCAGTACGTGCTGCAGGGCCGACTCGGAGGACGCCGTGCTGCCCGCGATCTCCGCCGGGCGCGCCACCACGCGCGCTCCGTGCAGCCGGGCCTCGGCGGCGATCTCGTCGTGATCGGTCGAGACGATGACCTCGGCCACCGACGACGCGGCGAGCGATGCCTGGACCGCGCGCCCGACCAGGGTGATCCCGTCCACCCGAGCGAGATTCTTCAGGGGCACGCCCTGTGAACCTCCCCGAGCCGGGATGATGACGACGGCGGACGGGGTTTCACCGGGTACAGACATACGTGGCACTCTCGAGTCGGTCGGCAGGGATATGCCGACCACAGTAGCGCTTCCGCACCGAGCGGCGTGCCTCACGAGGTGCCGTCGACGCAACCGGAGCGGGCCCAGATGTGGGATCCTGCCGTAGCACGCGGCGGTCGAGCGCCGCGCCCCCCAGAACCGATCCCCACGAAACGGCATGCGGCACCTGAGTGCCGGGGTTGCCGTGCCGAGAACGGAGACAGCTCGAGTGCCCGGAACCGAAGGTCGCAAGGCGGACTCCCCGAACCCCGACGGTGGCGTGCCCGGTGCAGTCTCTCGGTCCAAGCGCCGAACGAACGCGCGCCGCACCTCCGAGGTCATGCACGCGCTGCGGAGAGTCACGGGCGCCCGCCCCCAGCTCGACCCGATCACCACGCGCAGGCTCGCGAAGGGGCAGGTGGCCTGGACCGAGGTCCCGGCCGTGCGCACGGCGGCGCTCGACGGCGCCCGGGCGGCGATCGACCGGCAGGACCTGGCCGGGGCCGCCACGCTGACGAAGCTGCTGCGCACCGGTGCACCCGACGCCGAGACCGGGCGGCTCGCCGGCATCGTCGCCCTGCTCACCGGTGACCCGGAGGCCGCGGAGGAGCACTTCTACCAGGCGTCCAAGGGCACGGGCTCGGTGGCGCGGCGGCACACCAACGCGCGTCGGGCGGTCGAGGAGCTGCAGCAGCTGCTCGACCTGCGGGCCCGGGTGCTCGAGGTGGAGGGCCCAGAGGATCTGACCGACCTGCGGGACATCGCGGCATCGGCGTCCATCACGCATCGCAAGGCGGCCGACGCCGCGCTGGGCCGGTACCTCGTGGCATGCCTCACCCGGGGCATCGACGGGCCGTTGGGCCAGCTCCTGGACGAGTTCGCCGACGCCGGGCGGCTGACGGCGCTGAAGGCCCGGCCGAACCTGCTCGACGTCGCCGTCGAGAACGCCGAGTACCTCGCGACCGACGCCGACCACGCCGGCGCCCTCCACCTGCTGCAGACCACCTTCGAGCACTACGGCGTCGTCACCGAGCGCTACCTCCTGGCCCTCGGCACCTCGCTGTCGGCGCTCAGCCGCTACGGCGCCGCTCGCCGTGCCTTCCGCATCGCCAGCGCGGGCGTGGGCTCCGCACGCGCCGCACAGGTCGCCTGGATCATCCACGACGACGAGTCCGCGCACGCCCTGGCCCGCCGGGCGATCCGCCACGACATGCCGCGCTCCTCGGTCCGGACCGTGCTCGCCCGTACCGAGAACCCCATCACGCCGCCGGAGGCCGAGGCGACCCAAGGCGGTATGGGCCACGTCGCGTTCTACGTGGACCGCGGGGAGAACTTCGGCGACATCGTGCTGCCCGACGCCGTCCGGGACGCGATCAGCGAGCCCGCCGGCCGCTCCGAGTGGGTCCCCTTCCACGCGCACCAGGTGTTCGACGACGAGTTCGTCCGGATCGCGAACGCCCAGCGCGCGCTCGTCGTCGGTGGCGGCGGCCTGTTCCTCCCGGACACGTCGCCCAACGGGAACAGCGGCTGGCAGTGGAACGTGCCGCCGGCCTCGCTCGATGCGGTGCGTGTTCCCCTCTTCGCCTTCGCCGTGGGCTTCAACCTCTTCCTGGGGCAGCAGTTCAAGGGCGACCTCTTCCGCCGCAGCCTGATCGCCTTCACCAGCAAGGCCGAGTTCCTGGGGCTGCGCAACACCGGCTCGATGGAGCGCGTGCGCGCCATGCTGCCGGACGAGCTGCACGACAAGGTGCGCTTCGTGCCGTGCCCGACCACCGTGCTCGAGCACATCCGACCGGATCTCCCGGCAGCACGCACCGGCTCCGGCACGGTGCTGCTCAACGCCGCCTTCGACCGCAGCGAGCGGCGCTTCGGCGGCGGCTACGCGCAGTTCCTGGAGCACATCGTGGAGCTCGTGGAGAAGGCGAGCAGGGGTGGGGCCGAGGTCCGGATCGCCGCGCACACGCGCGGCGACCTGCGGCTCGCGAAGGACCTCGAGGCGGCGCACGACCTGTCGCTGCCCGTGGACGAGCTGCACAACATGGACCAGCCGGACGCCCTCGCCGTCTACCGGCAGGCCTCGCTCGTGATCGGCATGCGCGGTCACTCGACGATGATCCCGTTCGGCCTGGGCACCCCGGTGCTGAGCATCGTGTCGCACCCCAAGATGCGGTACTTCCTGGAGGACGTCGACCGCACGGACTGGGGTTTCGACGTGTCCGACCCCGATCTCGGCGCCCGGCTCGCGGAGCGCACCCTCGACGTGCTCGCCCGCGAGGAGGACTACCGGGCCGACGTCGCCGAACGGCAGCTCATCCTGCTGCCGCACGTCCGGGCGGCAGCCGAGGACGTCGCCAAGGTCTGATCCGCTCTCTCCGTTCCCGGCCGTTAGACTCGACCGGTCTCAGTACACCGAAAGGGAGTAATCGATGCCCACCATGCGGAGCGTGCCGCTCGGCCGTGAGCCCGGCGACGCGGAGATCGCGTCGTTCGCCGACCTGATCGACCGGCCACTGCTGATCGTCGGCAACGGGCCGTCGTCGGCCATGCCTCCCTACCACCGGATCCCGGCGGACGTGGTCGTCTTCCGCATGAACTGGTTCTTCCTGGAGAGCAACTACCACTTCGGGGACCGGGTGGACGCGTACTTCAGCGCCATCCCGAACGAGAAGCTGGAAAAGCTGCTGCAGGAGGAGATGCGGTCCAACCGGTATGACGTGCGCCGGATCCTCAGTCCGATGCGTCACGCCGCGAACCGCGACGGTGACAGGTACGGACTGGAGCCGATGCCCGGTGTCGAGGAGCTCGACTCGTGGTCCGTGCCGGCTCGGTTCCCCCGTCTCGCACGCGCCTTCATGAGCCGGCCCGGCCTGCCCACCACGGGGATGCAGGCGCTGGCGTTCGGCCTGGGCGTCGGTTTCCGCGAGATCTACCTCGCCGGCGTGGACATGTACGAGTCCAAGGACAGCCGATACGGCTACACGGTCACGCAGGCCGCGGAGTCCGCGCTCAAGGACAAGGACCTCACGCCGGGCTACGAGTCGGCGCACGGGCTCGACTCGGACCTCTCCTTCCTGCGCTCGTGCCTCACCGAGTTCCCGGACGCGACGATCCGCTCCGTGAGCCAGTCGGACACGCTGCACCTGTTCGTGCCGCAGGCCGACGAGCTCGCCGACCGCCCGCACCTCACCCCGGAGGCGGTACCGACCCTCGCCGCGTCCAAGGACACGGTGGACCTCACATTCGCCGAGGTGGGCGAGGACACGTCGGTCGTCATCCCCGAGGTCGGCGGTCCGCTGTGGAAGGAGATCGACGGTCGCAAGTGCGCGTACGTCACTGTCGTCTCCGGCGCGTACCACCATGGCGCACGCGCCCTGGCGAACTCGCTGCGCAAGCACTCGGACGTCCCGCTGATCGCGCTGGTCACACCGGACGCCGACCGCGCGGCGCTGGCCGCCAGCGGCATCCGGACCATCCAGGTGCCCGGCATCCGCAACCCGATGAACTCGGGCGGCAGGAAGATCCAGGCCCGCTTCGCGATGACCTACACGAAGCTGCACGTGTTCCGGCTCGACTTCTTCGACCGGCTCGTCTACCTGGACAGTGACACGGTCGTCAAGGGCAACCTGGACGATCTGTTCGACGGCGACGGCTTCGCCGCCGTGCCCGACGCGGGTCTGGACCTGCCCGACGGCACCGTGTTCAACTCCGGCGTCTTCGCCGTGAACCCGTCGCACGGAATGTTCGAGAAGATGATGTCCGAGCTCAACCACACGACGTCGTACGACGGCGGGGACCAGGGCTTCCTCAACGAGTTCTTCTCGGACTGGCGCAAGCTCCCCCTGGAGTACAACACCACCAAGCGCATCTACTCCCACCACCCGCAGGTGTTCAACGACGAGGACGTCAAGGTCCTCCACTACGTGGGGCGCAAGCCGTGGGAGCCGACGTCGAAGGGTGAGCGGTACGACCAGCTCGACTATGCCTGGCTCGACCACCTTGCCGACTGGGAGAAGAACGAGCTGGTGCGCGACCTGCGGCACGCCGCGGCCGGCGGGAAGCCCCCGGAGGCGGGGAGCAACAGCCCGTTCCGTCAGGCCCAGCTCGCGAACAAGACGAACAAGGCCAGTGAGGCCGTGCGTGTCATCGAGGCCGTCATGACGCAGCGCGAGGCGACGTCGGCGGAGCTGCGCGAGCTCGCCAAGGCATACCGTCGCCTGGGCCGCCATGACGACTGCGCGCGCGTGCTCAAGCAGGCCTACGCGATCGACCCGCGCCGGAGCGTCATGCGGGACGCGATGCTGGCACAGGCGCGCTCGATCAAGAACAGGCTCGCCTGACGCCGCTGCCATAGGACGTGGCAGGACAAAGCTGGGGCGGTGCGAACCATGTGGTTCGCACCGCCCCAGCTCTTGTCCCTACCTCGGCTGTCTACCTCGGCGGAGGGCTCAGCTGCCCGTGAGCTTCTTGCGCAGCGGCCGCAGCCGGCGACGCAGGCCCGCGGTCATCGACTGGCGGGGAACAGCGGCAAGCTCGAGGTCCTTGCGGGCCTTGTTGAGCTCGCGCTTGAGCCGGCCGTTGTCCTGCTCCATCTTGTCGAACCGCATGGACGCGTCGTACGCCCGGGCCGCGGTACGGCGCTCCGGCGGCGTCAGCGCACGGAAGGACGGCGTGACCGTCTCGCCCGTGAGGCTCTTGTAGATGTCGGCGAGGTTGCCCATCGACGTGTCGAAGAAGCGCTGGCGGACGTCGGCAAGCTCCTTGCGCAGCTCCGGCTGACGCTCGTGGACCTCGTTGATCGTCGTGTACAGGGTGTCCTGGAAGCCGTCCTTGCGCGGGTCGATCGCCCAGTCCGCGTGGCCGATGTCGGTCGCGAAGTAGCGGATCTTGTGGTGCACGTACAGGGACAGCGGGATGGTGCCCATGCCGAACGGAACCATCTGCGCGTGCCCGCGTGTCCCGAGGATGATCGGCAGATCCGCGAAGTACTCGATGCCCTTGTACAGCACGTCACGAGAGCCCCACAGGACGTGCTCGCTGCTCACGACCCCACGCTCGGTGAGAAGGTCGTGGAAGCCCATGTCGGCACGCGCGTGCGGAACGCTCTCGATCCGCCAGCCCTCCCCGGAGAGCTTCTCCAGGACATCGACCTGGTCGGCGTAGATCTTGCCCGCGTCGAACCCGGCGCGCGCCTGGCGCTTGCCCACGATCGACTCGGCCGCGATACGGCGCTCGTGCGGGATCTCGGCCTGGTACAGGTCGGGGTAGAGATAGGACGACACCGTCGTCGGGCAGGGCTGGTACTTGACCCGGTCCCGGTTCGGCGCGCTGATGTACTCCTTGATGGTCTCCACGGAGCCGTGGTTGCGCAGACCGAAGAAGACCGACTTCTCGAGGGTCAGGTTCACGTGCTCGCGGAACGGGTCCGCGAAGTCCGCCTGGTCGATGAACCGGTTGTTGCCCACGGAGAAGATGATGAGCGGCTTCTCGATGCGACGCAGCAGGTCCAGCGAGATGTTCCACTGCCAGCCGGACCGCTGGTTCGGGTTGGTGTCGCTCAGGAAGAGCCCACCACCGCCGATGACGACAGCATCGACGTTCTCGTTGATGAAGTCGACGAGACGCGGCGTCACGGGGTCCCGCAACTGTCGGCTCTGGACGACCTCGAAGGCATCCCCGCCCGCGAAACCTTCGAACAGCTCGCGCACTGCTTCGAACAGCAGCGTGTCGCCGTAGTTGCCGTAGGTCTTGATGTCGAAATGGAACAGTCGAAGTCGCTTCATCGTGTCACGCGCCGGTTCTTGTAGTGCACGGGCACCATCCTTGATCACTGTGGTCAGATCTGCCAAGCCCGCCGTCGGGGACGGCAGGACGTCGTGGAGCGGGTCGGTTCACTTCCCGCCGGGGAGATAGGGCGACTCGCCCTTGTTCACCTCGAGGTCCACCGCGTCCTTCGAGAGGCCGCCGGTGACCATACCGTGCAGCGCCTTGTTGGACGGCACGAGCGCGGTCAGCATCTCCTCGCGCTGCTCCGGGGTCAGGAGCAGCGGCGAAGAGTGCGTCACGTTGGAGAAGTTGGCATCGAGGAACAGTCGCAGCTTGCGCCGGTCCTCCGCCTCGAGCTCGGCGTTGCCGACGAGCGCGAGCTTCAGCGCCGCGTCAGAATACCCCCGGTTGACGGCCTCGGTGTTGAAGGGGAACTTGGGCTGGACGCCCACGCCGGTCTGCTGGAAGAACTCCCGCACGAACGGCCGCGAGCGCAGCTGCTTGATGCTCTCGAAGTAGTTCACGCGGACCTCGGAGCCTGCGGGGACCGAAGCCTTGATCTTCTCGACCAGGCTGTCCCAGCGCAGGTTGTCGGTGGTCACCGGTTCCATGAACTCCTCGAAGGACTTCGTCGATCCCACGCGGACGGTCTGGAGGTAGGAGCTCTCGACGAACCGGTCCTGGCGCCGTACGTAGAGCAGCACGGTGGTGCGCTCCGGCTGCAGCACCTCGTGCGCGATCCGCAGGATGTCGTCGGCGGGCGCGTACAGCGGTCCGCTCCGGAAGGAGTGCACCGAGGCCAGGAGGTCCTCGTGCGAGATGACCAGGCTGTCCTGGGTCGCCGCGTCGCGAACCATCTCGAACGCCTTGTTCACGTTGCTCAGGGCACCGTCCTGGCGCCGCCACCGGGAGTGGCGTCCCTCCGTGAGGTTCTCGTACTCGTTGCGGATCAGGACGTCGTAGCCGCGACGCGCGAATGCCTCACGATTCGAGCGCAGCGCCTTCTGCACCAGCGTCGTACCGGTCTTGTGGGCGCCGACGTGGAGGACGAGGTGCTTCACGGAAACCAACCTTTCGGGACTGATGAACGCCCCCGAGGATACAGGCGGTCCTCACCCGGCTCGTGAAGTGCCTCGGCAGCGCCTCACCAGCGCACGAACGCGACCGCGCTGACCCGTACCCTCGCGTCGTCCAGCGTCCGTAGCGTCACCCGTCCGGACCTGGCCTCCGGGAGCCGAACGGTGAGTACGCGCCGCGCGGCGCTCGCGCCGTCGGTGTCGAGCACCGCCACGCGCGTGGTCCCGACGTAGACCGCCAGGCGGCCCCGGCCGGGCGCCGTCGCGGCCATGACCCGCACCTGTGTCAGACGCTCGACGGAGGTGACCACCAGCCGGCTGTCGGCATGGATGGTGGACCATGCCCGGCCACGGAAGTAGGCGTCGTCGGCGACCTGGGCCCACGTGCCGGTGGTGCGAGCCGTCGCGGTGAACGGCACCGGACGGGTGGTGCGCACGAGGTGCGAGATCGGGCCGAGCCTGCCGTCGCGGTCCACGGCCCGTACCGCGTACTGCACCGAGAGCCCTTCGGCGGCGTACAGGTTGGCGGACGTGCCGGACACCGTGATGATGCGGCGCCAGTAGCGCTCGTTCGGCATGGGCGACCGGTGTCCCGCGTACCGCTCCAGCACCTGGTAGCGCACCGCTCCCGGCTCCGGTGCCCAGGAGAAGCGCGTACGGGCGGGCCACTGGACCGGGTACTGGTTCGCCCCCGCCGCGTGCGCCGTGATCTTGCCGGTGGTGTACCGGACGGTGCCGTGGCGGTCGAGCGCAGCGTTCTTCATCGCTCGCACCGCGCGCCGGATCGCGGGCAGACGCTCGACCAGCCGCTCCCCCGGGCACGCGGTCACGTTCGTCGTGCGATGCCCCAGGATGCGCGGCACCCGCACCACGTCGCCCGGGTCGCTCCGGGTGCCGGAACCCGAGCTGCCCCCGTTGGGCAGGCCGACCGTCCCGGTCACCGGGACGTGATAGCGGTACGCCTTCCACGCGAGCACCCGTTCGATGCTGCGCAGCATCGAACGGGTGGGGCCCGCCGTCCCGAAGCTGCCCATGGCCGAGATCCCGATGGTGCCCGTGTTGAACCCGCCCGCCTGTGCGCCGATCGGGTTGTCGGTGGCCGCCTCCCGGCGGCCCACGAAGACCTTGCCGAACCGGTCGACGAGGAACTGGTAGCCGATGTCCGGCCACCCGCGCGCCCCGGTGTGATACGCGTGGATGCCGCGGACGATCGCCGCCGACTGGCTCCGGGAGTACGCGTTGGTACCCGCCGTGTGGTGCACGTACATCGCGTCCAGCCGGCCCGACAGCTCCGGCCACGACGACCCGCGCGACTCGTCGGCGCCCCAACCGCTGCGTGGCACCAGCGACGGGCGGATCTCGTCGCCCGTCGCCGCGCTCGCCGAGGCTGCCGGCCGCGCGGGCCCTCCGGCGTCGGCGTCGGCGTCGGCGGCACGCACGCCCGGGTCCACCATGTCGATCCGGAGGCCGGCCGGCACCCGCCCGCTCCGGGTCCGTACGCGGGCCTGCACGGCGTCGGCGCCGGTGGAGAGGAACGGCTCGGTGCCGGCCCGCCGGTCGGCGGGTCCGCCGACGTCGTCCCCGACACCGTCCACCCCGACCGACTGCCATGCGCCCCAGCCCTGGCCCTCGCGGACACGCAGAGCCACCTCGGTGACCTCCGCGTCCGACCCGGCAACCCACGTGACACCGGCGACGAGGAACTCCCGGGTCTCGGTCCGAGCGCTCAGCGCGGCAAGTCGGCCGTGAAGCGGCTCCCCGTCGCCGGTCGTACGAGCCTCTCGGTGCTCCGCGGCATGTCCTTGAGCGGCGCGCAGCGCGCTCGGGTCGCGCCCGGCGGCGGCGTCGATCCCCGTGAGCCGCACCTGGTCGAGCTGCGGTGGCACGGCCGCGGCCTCCGGCAGGGGCAGCTCGACCACCGGCAGCAGGACACCGCCGACCGCGAGGACGAGAGTCAGGAACGTCGTGGTCGTGCGCCGCGCGAAGGGCCCCATCTTCTCGACCGTAGCCACGGCCCCTGAGCCGCGCACCAGGATGCGCATGGATCAACTTCTGGCCCCTCCACGAGGTGCCCTTCCCGCTTTCGTGGTGCACAGTGAAAAGGAATGAGACGAGAGCACCATGCACATCCGATCTGGCACTGACCGAACTACCCGGATTCATCCCGCGCGCGAGCGCGAGCGCCACGGCGGGAGACGCCGCACGAGGCCCTGGCACAGCCTGCTCCTGGCCCTTGTCCTGGCCGCGGCGACGCTCGTCGCGACACCGGGTACGGCGTCCGCCGCCGACGTGCCGAGCCGGTTCGTCGTCCAGGGCTCCGGCTACGGGCACGGCGTGGGGATGGCCCAGTACGGAGCGTACGAGATGTCTCGGCGCGGTTCGTCGGCCACCGGCATCCTGGGCCACTACTACACCGGCACGGCCGCGGCGCGGAAGGCGACGAAGGCCCTGATCGACGTCCAGGTCTACGGACCGGAGCCCTACGGGTTCTCGGGCTACGCCGACCAGGGCGCCACGAAGGTCGTGGTGCGTGGCGGCGGCTGGCGGCTGCGCGCGGGCGAGCGGACCGTCGCGTTCGGCCCGGCGGGCACGCTGAGCGTGTCGACGTCGCGCGGCGACGTCCTGGTCCGTACGCCGGACGGCGAGCTCCACCGGCACGAGAAGCTCGTGCTGCACTGGGCCGGCACCCCGTACTACAAGAAGGGCACGAGCCCGGCGACCGTGACCGTCGCGGGTGCGCACGGCTCCTACCGGTACGGACGGCTCCTGCTCAGCGCCTCGGAGGGCGTCGCGAACATCGTGAACCGGTTGCGGCTCAACACCGAGTACCTGTACGGCCTCGCCGAGATGCCCGCGTCCTGGGGCTCGACCGGCGGTCAGCAGGCGCTGCGCGCCCAGGCCGTCGTCGCCCGCTCGTACGCCGTGACCAGGACGGGGCAGTGGAAGAGCACCTGCCGGTGCCACCTGGTGGACGACGTGCGGGACCAGCAGTTCTCCGGCTGGAGGCATGCGTCGGGCCCGTACAGCACGTACTGGCGTGCGGCGGTCGACTCCACGACGACCGCGCTCACCACCGGGAGCGTCCTGACCTACGCCGGCACGACGGTCGCCACCCACTACTACTCGTCGAGCGGCGGGCGGACGGCGAACTCCGAGGACGTGTGGTCGTCGGCCATCCCGTACGAGCGGTCCGTGCCGGACCCCTACTCGAAGGTGGCGCCGGGCAACAGCAACGCCGTCTGGCGGCGCGGGATCGGGCAGTCCAAGGCCCAGGACCTGTTCGGGCTGGGGCAGGTGGCGAGCATCCGGGTGGCCGACCGGTACTCGAGCGGCCAGGCCAAGCGGCTCGTCGCCACGTCACCGAGCGGACGCACCGCCAGCATCTCGGGATCGGCCGACCGGATCCGGGCCCTTGTCGGGTCCCACACGATCGCGGGCAGCGTGCCGTCGTCCTGGTTCACGAAGATCGTCGAGGACTGACGCCGCCGGGTCAGAGCGGGCGGGAGTCCGACTCCAGGAGGACCGGGATGCCGTCGCGCACCGGATAGGCGAGCGGCCGGTCGGCATCGGTCGAGTGCAGCTCCGGCTCCCCGCCGGGCCCCACGCCGTCCACCAGGGTCGCGCCCGTGACGGGACACCGCAGGATCTCGCGCACCCACGGCTCCAGCGCCTCGATCTTGTCGGTGCCGGTCTGGTCAGTACTCACGGTGTCTCTTCTCCCTCGGCCGAACCGGTGGCCTGCCCACGTACGAGCGACAGGACGTCGTCGCGCACCTTCTCCATGATGTCCTGGTCGGCCGCCTCCACGTTGAGCCGCAGCAGCGGCTCCGTGTTGGACGCCCGCAGGTTGAACCACCACTGCGGGTGACCGTCCCAGTTCGACACCGTCACCCCGTCCAGGGTGTCGACGTCGATCCCGGGGTACGCCAGGCGATAGGCGTCCAGCACCCGCGTGGTCGCCGCCGCGGCGTCCGGGACGCGCGAGTTGATCTCGCCGGAGGACACGTACGGCTCGTACATCTCCGCGACCTCGGACAGCGGGTGGGGCTGCGTACCGAGCGCCGCGAGCACGTGCAGCGCGGCCAGCATCCCGGTGTCGGCGAAGAAGAAGTCCCTGAAGTAGTAGTGGGCGCTGTGCTCCCCGCCGAACACGGCGTCGTTCGACGCCATCTCCGCCTTGATGTACGAGTGCCCCACGCGGGTGCGGACCACCTGCGCCCCAGCGGTCGACAGCAGGTCCGGCACGGCTCGCGACGTGATCAGGTTGTGGATGATCGTCGGCGTGCGCCCGGCCGCCTTCTCCTTCTCGACCTCCCGGAGGCCGACCAGCGCCGTGATCGCCGACGGCGACACCGGCACGCCCTTCTCGTCGACCACGAAGCAGCGGTCGGCGTCGCCGTCGAACGCGAGCCCGATGTCGGCGCCGTTCGCGACGACCGCCGTCTGCAGGTCGAGCAGGTTGGCCGGCTCCAGGGGGTTCGCCTCGTGGTTGGGGAACGTGCCGTCCAGCTCGAAGTACATCGGCACCAGGTCCAGCGGAAGCTGCGGCAGGCCTGCGTCCGTGCCCAGTACCGCCGGGACCGTCAGGCCCGCCATTCCGTTGCCCGCGTCGATGACGACCTTGAGCGGCCGGATGCCCGCAAGGTCCACGAGGTCCCGCAGGAACGCGGCGTACTCGCCCAGCATCTCCTTGTCGGTCACGGTCCCGCCGGCCAGGCCTGTCGAGGTCTCGGCCGAACCGTCGAGGAGACCCTGCGCGACCGCGCGGATCTCGGCGAGCCCCGTCGCGTCCCCCACCGGCCGCGCGCCGGTGCGGCACAGCTTGATGCCGTTGTACTCGGCCGGGTTGTGGCTCGCGGTGAACATGGCGCCCGGCAGGCCCAGCACGCCCGAGGCGTGGTACAGCCCGTCCGTGGAACACAGCCCGATCCGGAGCACGTCCACTCCCTCGGCGGTGAGCCCGGCGGCGAAGGCGTCCACGAGGCCGGGCCCCGAGTCGCGCATGTCGCGTCCGACGACGGCGGCCGGGCGGGTGTCACCCGTAGCCTCCGGCAGCACCACCACCCGGGCGAACGCCGTGCCGATCGCACGCGCCACCTCCGGCGAGAGCTCCTCGGGCACCAGTCCCCGGACGTCGTACGCCTTGATGATCCTGCTGAGGTCGAGAGCCACGTCGACAGCGTACGCGAGCCGCCCTCCTTCGCGGTCTCCGCGGTCTCCGCGGTACTGCCGGTCTCTGCGGTACTGCCGGTCCCCGCCCGCGGCGGGCTATCCTTGCGCGGTGCTTGCCGTAGCCCAGTTTCACGCGCCCCTGCCGCTGACCAACACGATCCAGCGGTACGACTGGGGATCCGTCGAAGCGATCCCGAACCTGCTCGGCGCCGAGCCCGACGGCGGGCCCCAGGCCGAGCTGTGGCTCGGGGCGCATACCAGCGCGCCGTCGGTCAGCGTGGTCGAGGACGAGGACGTCGCGCTCGACCGCCTGGTCCGCGAGGCCCCCGTGCAGACGCTCGGCCACCGCGTGGCGGAGCAGTTCGGCCCGCGCCTCCCCTACCTGCTGAAGATCCTGGCAGCGGGCAAGGCGCTCTCGCTCCAGGTCCATCCGTCGCCGCGGCAGGCGCGGGAGGGCTTCACGCGCGAGAACAAGGCGGGCCTGCCGCTGTCGTCGCCGAAGCGGTCCTTCAAGGACGACCAGCACAAGCCCGAGATGATCGTCGCGCTGTCGCAGTTCGAAGGGCTCGCGGGCTTCCGCACGCCGCGCACCATCCTTGACGTGCTGGACGGTCTGGCGGGAGACCTGGTCGACGGCGTCCGCACGGCGCTGCTGCGTGACCGCAGCCACGACGGCATGCGGGACGCGTTCAACCACCTGCTCTCCGCGCGCGCCGACGAGGCCTGCGCCGACGACATCCAGATCACTCTTGACTCGGTCCGTGCCCGCCTGGCCGCCGGCTCGCCGTTCGAGCGCGCCGACCGCACCGTGGTCGACCTCGCCGAGCAGCACCCCGGCGATCCGGGCGCCATCGCCTCCCTCATGCTCAACCGGTTCTCGCTCGAACCGGGCGAGGCCGCGTTCACCCCCGCCGGCGTCGTGCACGCCTACCTGTCCGGACTGGGCATCGAGATCATGGCCAGCTCCGACAACGTGCTGCGCGCCGGGCTCACCACCAAGCTCGTGGACGAGGAGAACCTCGTCGCCTGCACCGTGTTCTCCCCGCAGCAGCCGTCCGCCCCCGAGATGACGACCTCGGGCAGTCGCGGGCAGGTGCACACCTACCGCGTGCCGGTCACGGAGTTCGCGCTCACGACCGCCGACGTCGACCCCGCCGAGCCGGTCACCCTGCCCGCCACCGGTCCGCGGATCCTGCTGTGCCTGGCCGGCGACCTCAAGCTCGACGCAGACCGCTCGGACGACGGGCCGCAGCGCCTCGTCCAGGGCGAGTCGGTCTTCGTACCGCACGACGCGGGCAACCTGGTCCTGTCCGGTGAGGGCCACGCGGTCTGCGCCTGGGTCCCGTAACCACCTCAGCCCCCACCCGTTGAGTGCTGGGTATTTGTGCACTCGAACCGTTTCGAGAGCGCAAATACCCAGCACTCAACAGGTTGGGCGGTGGGTCAGGCCGTGGAGTCGTCGTCGGCGCGCAGGACACGGAGGTGTCCGCGGCGCGCCGTCTCCGTGACCGTCGGCGGCTCGGCCGGCCGGCGCACCTTCCCGGCTTCGCGCACGGCGTCGGCGAGGGCCGACAGGTCGTCGGGGCTGGGCCCCGCGTCCTCGAACTCGGGCATGAGGCGGACCACCTCCCACCCGCGCGGCGCGGTCAGCCGCTCAGCGTGCTCCGCGCACAGGTCGTAGCTGTGGGGCTCGGCCAGGTGCGCAAGCGGACCCAGTACCGCTGTCGAGTCCGCGTACACATACGTGAGCGTCGCTACGGCCGCGTTGGTACAGGCCGAGCGCGAACACTGTCTCACCGATCTCACGCGCCGACACTACGCCCTGACCGGGCACAACGCGCCGAACACGCCGGGTGGTCACGGGCGCAACGGCGCGGGTTCCGTGCCGTCGCGCCGCGCGCCGCGGGCCAGGAGCAGCCCGGCGCCCCCGAACGCCAGGTCGATCACCGTCAGGACCACCCGGCTGACGAGCACCGCGAGCGCCGCTGCGGGCGCCGGCAGGGCGCCCGCGAGGACCGCGGCGAGCACCAGCTCACGCACGCCCGCGCCGGCCGGCGCGACCACGAACAGGAACCCGGCGGTCCAGGCGAGCGCCCAGCCGCCGGCAGCCAGGGCGAAGGTCCGGAGGGTGGGAGGCAGGCCCAGCCCGGTGCAGAGCACCCAGAGCTGCAGCCCCGCGACGAGCCATCCGGCCACCGACCAGCAGACCGCGCGGCCCAGACCGCCCCAGGTCATCGGGTGCGCCGGTGTACCGCGCCCGGTGCGGCGGAGGACCCACCCGATCATCCGGTTGAGCACGGGCGGCACGAGCACCACCACGACCACGGGGGCCACCCACACCACCCAGGACCAGGCGCCCAGCGCGCCGGCGGACACGAAGGGCAGCGCCACCGCGCCCACCGCCGCGCCGGATGCCACCGACACGGCGACGGCCACCAGCATCGACGCCGCCGATCTGCCGCGCGGCACGCGGTGTCCCGCTCCGACCTCCGCGGCGGCCACGACGTTCCACACGCCGCCGGGCACGTACTTGCCGAGCTGGCTGATACCGAACACCGCCACGGCGCTCCGCAACGACAGGGGCGAGCCCAGGTCCGCGAGGACCGCGCGCCAGGCCAGCAGCGTGCACCACACGTACAGCGCGCCGAGGAGCACGACCAGGGCCGTCTCGGTCGCTGACAGGTCCCGCGCCGCCCGGGCCAAGGGCTCCCGGTTGTCCAGTACGTACCAGACGGCCAGGCCCAGGGCGACGGCCAGGAAACCCCACCGCACCCACGGCGACCGCAGGACGGCGAGCGCGCCCCGGGCCGCCGAGCGGACCACCGAGCGCCCGGCCGGCCGGCCGGCCGGGCGGCCGACGGGCGCCGGCGTCGTGCCCGCGCGACTCGCCGTCACAGCGCACCCCGGCGGTGCAGCGCGGCGACCAGCGGCTCGGCGACGACCTGTGGCCGGATCCGGTCCCGCCCGCGCGCGGCGCGCACCCGCGCGGCGGCCAGCTCCGCGGGTTCGCAGAGCGTGACGAGCGCGTCCGCCAGCGCCCGGGAGTCGGCCGCAGGGACCAGCTCGACGTTCTCCCCCACGGCCCGGCGCTGCGGCGGTGTGTCCGACGTGACCACCACGCAGCCCGCCGCGAGCCCCTGGTAGACCTTGTTGGGCACGACCCGCAGGCCCTTCGGGGTGTCGCTGAAGATGCCGAGGCAGACCTGGTGGTCCGCGACCAGACCGGGCAGCAGATCGGGCTCCACCCAGTCGTGCCAGGTGACCCCTGGCGTCCCCGCCAGAATCTCGCGCGCCCGAGGCAGCTCCTGGCCTGCCCCGACCATCGTCACGCGCAGCGCGGCGCCCGCGGTGACGGCGTCACGCACCGCCTCGGCGATGACCGGCGCGCCCTGCAGCGGGGTGTACAGCCCGAAGAAGACCACGGACAGCGCGGGTGCCTCGCCGGTCGCGACCGACGAGGAGCCCGGCACTCGCCAGGCGTCCGGCGCGCCGACCAGCACCACCACACCCTTGTCCGGCACGGGGAGCATCTGCCGGTGCTCCTCGGTATCGGTCACGACCAGGTCGGCGCACGCCACGGCCAGCCGGTCCAGCCCCGTCAGCAACCGCACCCGCAGGCCGGCCGCCCCACGGTCGGTGGCGGTGTCGCCGGCGAAGACGAGATGGTCGAGCACGACCACCGAGCGCGGGTACAGCAACCGGGCGAGGACCACGTCGAAGTGCCCCAGGTAGCCGACGAGCACGGCACCGGGCCGCCCTTCCGCCCGCCGCTGCCGCACGGAGTCGCCGACCAGGCCCGCCCAGCACCGCAGCAGCCGGAGGACGAGGACGGGCAGGCGCCAGGGCTGCTGGAGCAGACGCACCCGTTCGGCGGTGGAGAAGCCGAGGGGCCGGTTCAGCTCGGTGACCTTGATCCCGTGGGCGCGCAGCCCGGCGATCAGGACGGCGACGCGCGGGTGACGTGCCGCGTCGTAGGTACCGAAAGCGATCACGACACGGCCGCCGGGAGGTCCGCGGAACCCGTCGACCGGCCCTGTGCCCGAGGCCCGGGCCGGTCGGCGGGGCCTGGCTCGTTCCCGCCGGACGACCTCCGGTTCTCCGCTGCCACGGATCCGGCCGGAGCCGCCGTCGTGCCGTACTGGACGTCCTTGAGGCGCTCCAGCGTCTCCTCGAGGAGCACCCGGTTGGTGCGCTGGAGGTCGGCGAGGACGAGCAGGGCGAAGCTCAGCAGCGCCCCCACGAGGGAGGTCGCCCCGAGCACGATGGACTGCAGGTGCTGCCCGGCGGTGCCGGTGGCGAGGAGCACCGCGTACCTGCCGAACGGGACCACGGCGCCCACCGTGAAGGCCAGGCCGAGCGTGATGAACACGGCGTGCGGCTTGTACATCACGTAGGACCGGCTGATCGCCTGGCCCGACTTGACGATGTGCTGCGCCATGCTCGTGAAGAGCCGCGACTCCCGGGTCTTCGGGTTGGTGGTGACGGGCAGGCTCTGGATCCGCAGGCGCTTGTGGCCGGCCTGGATGATCGTCTCCATGCAATAGCTGAACTGCGTGACGACGTTGAGCCGCATCAACGCACCCCGTGAATACGCACGAAAGCCGCTGGCCGCGTCGGGCAGGTCGGTCCCCGCGGCGAAGTTGACAACATTGCTGCCTATCTTCTGCAGCGCCTTCTTCAGCGGGGAGAAATGCTCGATGGTGCCGGTCTGCCGGTCGGCGATCACTATGTCGGCGTCACCCAGCACCACGGGCATCACCAGATCGCCGATCCGTTCCTGCGGGTACTGGTTGTCGCCGTCGGTGTTCACCACGATGTCCGCCCCGTGCCGGAGCGCGTAGTCGACGCCGTCACGGAACGACCTGGCCAGCCCCATGTTGCGGGTGTGGTGGACGAAGTGCCGCACGCCGAGGCGGCGCGCCACCTCGACGGTGCCGTCCGTGGACCCGTCGTCGACGACCAGGATCTCTATCTCGTCGATGCCCGGAATGCTGCGGGGAATCGTGGCAAGCACCAGAGGAAGCGTTTCTTCCTCGTTCAAGCAGGGAATCTGCACGAACAGCTTCATGGCCCTGTGCTTTCGGTAGCAGGCTTTCGGCACGCAATTGCGACAAGCGGTAGTGGCGTCACCACCGTAAGCACGAAAGGTGGCCGAGACATGAACATTGCGTGCCATGTAGCGACTGTTATCCGCCTGTGACCGGGGCGCCCGCATAGTCCGGTTCGGCATGGCTACTCTGCTCGCGTGACCCGACCTCGCGCGGTTCCGGTCGTCGTGTGGCTGATCGTGCTCCTGCACCTGGCGGTGATGCTCGGCCAGACCGCCGTCTTCCCCCATCTCCGTTCACCCGACGAACGCCAGCACGTGGACCTGATCCTCCAGGTGCGGCAGGGCGACGCCTGGCCGTGGCCCGGGCCGGGCACCACGTACGTGACGCAGGGCGTGACGGCGGGCGGCTTCGTCGAGGCCGACAGCCTCGACGGGCCGCAGCACCTGGCCGACCGCCAGGACGTTCCCCCGCGCGGCGAGCGGCTCTCGTACCTGGACGCCGGCGGCACCGCGACGCTGACGGCCGAGGCACCCGACGGCAGCGTCGCGCCGGTGTTCAACCAGCTGGTGCAGCACCCGCCGCTGTACTACCTGCTCGGCGCGGGCGTCGTGGGTCTGGTGCCCGACTGGCAGGACGCGCCGCTGGACCAGGTGTGGCTGCTCCTGCGCTGGTGGAACGCGTTGCTCGCCCTGCCGCTCCCCCTGCTGCTGTTCGCCGCCGCGCGGCGCCTGCGGCTCCCCGAGCCGCTCCCCGTCGCCGCCGCGCTGGTCCCGCTCGCGATCCCCGAGCTGACGCACCTGGAGTCGGCGGTCAACAACGACAACCTGCTCGTGATCCTCGGTGCGTGCGCCACGCTGCTGGTGGCCCGGGTCCTCACCGGTGACCTGAGCCGCCGCACCGCCGTCCTGCTGGGGCTCGTCACGATGCTCGCCCTGCTGACCAAGGGCTTCGCGCTGATGTTCCCCCCGTGGATCCTGCTGGCCTACGCCGTCGCCGGCTACCGGCACCGCGAGCGCCTCCGGACCGCGGCCGCGGCGCTGCTGGTGGTCGCCACCCTCGCTCTTCCCGGCATCTTCTGGTGGGTGCGCAACGTCGTGGTGCACGGCATGCTCCAGCCGCACGGCACGCACGCCACGCCACCCGACCTCACCCCGGTCCACGGCTGGGCCGACGGCGGTCTCGTCTGGCTCGGCCGGTTCTCCGAACGCATGGTCACGCTCTTCTTCGTGCAGGACCACGCGGCCACCCGTGAGCACGACGCCTCGTGGTGGATGGCCCGCGTGGCGCTCGCCCTGGTCCTGGCCGGCCTGGTCACCACGCTGGTGCGCCGGCCGGTACCTCGGCTCGACGCGCTCGTGCTGCTGTTCCCGGTGCCCGCCCTCGCCGGGATCGTCGCCCGCGGCTCGTGGGAGCAGTTCGCGGCGTTCCACGACCTCGGTGCCGCGCAGCAGGGCCGGTACCTGTACACCGGCCTGGCCGGGCTGATGGTCCTCGCGCTCGCCGGCGCGGCAGTGCTATGCCCGCGCCGACGCCGGCTGGTGCCTGCGGCCCTGCTGGTGCTCGCCTGCGGCATGCACCTGGCGTACCAGCACGACGTCTGGCACCTGTACTGGATGCCGCACGACGCCGGACCGGGGGCGCTCGTCCGCGCCCTGGCCGCCGTCGGCCACTGGTACGCGTTCCCGAGCGCCGTGCCGCTCGCGGTGCTGGGCGCGGGTGCGGCGCTCGCCGTCGCCGTCGCGGTCACGCTCACGCGGAGCGCCGTCGGTGAGCGGCGCTCCGGGCGCCCCGCCGGGGTCGGCGCCGAGCCCCTGGCCGCCGCATGATCCGCGCGCTCGTGCGGACCGCCACCCGCGTCCGGTCGTGGTCCCGGCAGCTGGGCCGCGGCCGGGCCGAACACCTGGCGCTCGGCTGCGCGGTGCTCACCGGGATGCTCCTCGCCCTGATGGTCACCCTCGCGGACGCCCCGTACGCGACCGGCGACGAACCACCGCACGTCGACTACGCGTACCAGGTCTGGCACGGCGAGCTGCCGGTCTTCGAGGACGGCCTCGAGCTGCGGCCCGACGGCGCCTGGCTCGCCCCGGTGCAGTGGACGGCCCAGCATCCGCCGCTGTACTACCTGCTGATCGCCCCGCTCGTGGGCCCGCTCGCCGACGCCGGGCACCCCGTGGCAGCGGTCTATGCCGCGCGCGGTGTGAACGTGCTGCTCAGCGGCGTCTTCGTGCTCGCCGTGCGGTGGAGCGCCCGGCGTCTGACCCGGCCGGGCAGCACGCTGCCCGTGCTCGCCGCGTTCCTCGCCGGCGCCATGCCGGCCGCCGCGCACGTGGGTGGCAACGCCTACAACGACCTGCTGGCCGCCACCGGCGTCACCGTCCTGTTCGGGCTCGCGGCGACGGTGGTGCGCCGCGGGCTCGACACCCGGCTGATCGCGCTGCTCTCCCTCGTCGCCGCGGCGTGCGCGCTCACCCGGCTGTCCGCCGCGCTCATCGCGGCGGTGGTCGCGGGCGTCGCGCTGGCCGCCGGTGCGGTCCGGGCCGCGCAGGGCCGCGGCCGGTGGGCGCACGTCGTGGCGCTGGCCGTGGCCGGGCCGGGTGCGGTGCTGGCCACCAGCGGCTGGTTCTACCTGCGCAACCTGCAGCTGACCGGCACGATCACGGGGTCGCACTTCGACTGGGCGCTGGAGAACCAGAACCGGCAGGTCCGGCCCGTGTGGGCGGTGCTGGCCGACCCGGAGACCTGGATCCGGCTGCCCGACCTCTTCTGGTGGGCCGGACGGCTGCCACCGAACACGCCGCTCACGGTCACGACACTGGTGCTCACCGGGGTGCTGCTCGTCTGGACACCGCTGGTGATCGCGCTGCGCAGGAGACCTTGGTCGGTCGAGCCGACGTCGCCGGTGGCCGACGCGCTGCTCCTGCGTGCGCTGCCGGTCGTCGCGGTGCTCGTCGCGGTGTCCGTGCAGGTCGTGTACGCCTCCAGCAGCGGCGGCGTCTACCCACGCTATCTGCTGGTGGTCTCCCTGCCGTTGTGCCTGGCGATAGCGGCGGGCCTGGCCGTACGGCCTCGGCTGCTCGTTCCCGCCTGGACCGCGCTCACCGTGCTCGACCTCGGGGTCTGGCTGACGGTCGAGCTGGTCACACCGCCCGAACCGGGCTACTACTCCGAGCCGCCGCTGCTCGCCGCCGTGGCGGGCGGGGTGGCAGCGGCGGCCGTCGTCTGCTCGGCGGTGCTCGCGCTGGGCGCCGTCCGGGAGGTCGGGGTCGCGCGGGCGAACCGGGCCGCCCCCACGACGGCGGCGACCCCCACGACCAGCACCACGGAGACGACCAGCACGAGCTGAACGCCGGTCAGCGGGCTCCACCCGGCCCAGCGGGCGGCGGCGTCGGACACCGACTCGCTCGGCCCCTGGTAGAAACCCCAGAACCCGTAGGCCAGGCCGCTCGCCGCGGCGAGCGCCGCCGCGCCGGTCACCCACGGCACCGCGCGGTGCAGCCGCCCGCCGAGCAGGGCGTGCATGCCGAGCGCCGTCCCGGTGCCGAGCGCCAGGAGCCCGGCGAACAGGTACCGGCCCTGCACCGCCGAGATCCACCCGTGGGCAGAGTAGTCGGGCCAGGCGTTGACCAGGACCCCGCACCACAGCGCCGCCGGCTGCAGCAGGAGCACGGCGGTGGCCCGCCGCGCGGGACCCCGGACCACGGCCAGGCCGCACAGGACGGCGACGACGACGGCGGCGGTCCAGAAGACGGCGTCGGGCAGCCGGACCTCCAGCCAGCCGAAGTTGCCGAAGAACGACCGGGTCAGGCTGGTCACCACCGTCCGCAGGAAGTACCAGAGGCCCTCCGGCTCCGACTCGACGAACCGGTCCGGGATCCCGACCGGCTGGACGGTGCCCAGCACCAGCAGGTTGCGCAGCCACCACCAGCCGCCCACCGCGAACGCCGTCCCGCCCGCGACCAGCGTGCCCGCCACGCGCCGGGCACGCGGCCCGGACGCCAGCAGGTAGGCGGCGGCCACCACGGGCAGCGCGAACGCCGCCATGACCTTGGTCAGCAGTCCGACGCCGACCACCACGCCGAGGCCGGCCGCCGTACGCAGCCGGAGGTCGCCGGTGAGCACCCGGACGCACAGGTAGCCGGTCGCCGCCCCGCTGAGCGTGACGAGCGCGTCGTTGGTGACGCTGCCCAGGATGTGCCCCGCCTGCGGCACGAACAGCGTGAACGACGCCGCCACCAGCGCCGCGGCGCGCGACCCGGACAGCCGGCGCACGGCAGCGGCGGTCAGCAGCGGCAGAGGCAGCAGCAGCCCGACGTCGAACAGCCGCAGGGCCAGGAGCTGGACGTCCCACCGGGCCTCGGCGGTGCCCGTGACGTGCAGGACGCCCGCCGCCAGCGCGTAGTACAGGGGCGGGTGCTGCGTCATCTGGTCGACGACCTCGGGGTCCAGACCCCGGGTGCTGGTACCCGGCGGGACGACGTCCGCCAGCGCGTCCTCGCGGGTGACCGTGCCCCGCTCGGCGTCGCGGGTCGGCGGCACCGTGACGAACGCGGGGATGCCCTCCCGGTCGAGGTGCCGGCCGGGGACGTCCGTCGCCAGGGCCGCCTGGTCGCGTGCCGCGTCGACCGCCGGGCCGACGAGCGCCTCACCCGCGGCGGGCCAACCGCCGCCGTACGCGAGGCGCAGCACGCTGTTGACGTGCTGTGGCTCGTCAGGAGCCCGGAATGCCGGGGTCAGCACCGCCCAGAGCACACCGGTCAGCGTGACGAGAGCGGTGATCAGGGCAAGCGCCCGGCGGTACGCCGCCTCGGCGGGATCGTCGCGCACGGCACCAGGATAGGGGTGCATGCCGGGCGCGGCGCCCGGTCCGGTTCCAGAAAGCGGTCCCCCGTCGAGGAGCGGTCGTGGCGGTGACGGAGCTGGGCCCCGATCGGACGTATCGTCGGTAGGTGCCTCCGTTCTCTCCTCGCGGCCGGAACCGGCGGTCGGACCGCAACGCCGGACCGGCCGGCAGCTCGGCCGGCAGCCCCAGCTCCGGCACCCCCGGCGGTCCCGTCGGCCCGACCGGTATCCCCAAGGCCTCCCAGGCCGACCTGCTCCGCCTCGCCGCGAGCCGCCCCGGCAGCTCCGGCGGGCAACCGGGCGACGCCTCCGGCGAGGCGGTCCGGCCCCGGCGCAGGGACCGTCGCGGCCGCGGGCTGCGCGGCCCGATGTTCCCGCCGGGGACTCCGGCGCACCGCACCCGGGCGCAGCGGTTCGACGACCTCGTGCTCGACGTCGTCGAGGACCTCGACCGGACCTGGGCCGCGCAGCTGCGTGGCACCGAGTTCGCCGTGGAGGACGTGCCGCCGTCCGATCCGGCCCCGTGGGAGGACGGCGGGGTGCTGCTCGGCCGGTTCTTCCCCGCGGAGGCCGGCCGGCCCGGGCGCGTGGTGGTCTACCGCCGGCCCGTCGAGGTGCGGGCGTTCGACCGGGAGGACCTCGCCGACCTGGTGCGCGACGTCGTCGTGGAGCAGGTGGCGCACATGCTGGCGCGGACCCCGGAGGAGATCGACCCCCACTTCGGCGACCGGTCCTGACGCCCACCCCGCCGATGCCGCCCGGGCTGCCCGGGCTCCCGGTTCAGCCGGCCGCGTCGACCCGGCGCACGCGCACGTCCCCGCCCGCGGCGAGCGGCGCCGTGGGCGCCAGCACCGAGAAGAGGCTCTCGTCGTCGGCCTCGGCGATGCGCACCGACCAGACGATCCCAGGCTGATCGGCAGGCTGCTCCGCGACCACCGCGACGGTCTCGCCGAGCTCCGCCAACTCCGCGCGGTCCAGCTCGACGGTCTCGCCGGCGGGCACCTCCACCGTGCGGGTCCAGGCTTCCTCGCCGTCCGGCCCGACGCCGCGCAGCGCCACCTCGGTGCTGCCCTCCGCGTCGTCGATCCGCTCCAGGTCGCGCTCGTCCGGCACCCCGCTCAGGGTCACCTCGTAGGCGGCATGCTGCGGGACGGCGACCGCGCCGTCGGCCACGGAGCCCGTGGCGGGCACCGCCTGGCCGGCCAGCCACGCCCGGTCGTACGGGTCCTCGTCGAACACCGCGTCGTCGGCGGCTGCGCCCTTCCGGTCCACGGCGGCGCCCGCGACGACCGGCACGTCCGCGTCCACCACGACCGTGTAGCTCCCCTCGGGCAGCCCACCCAGCGGCAGCGTCGTGACCTGGCCCGGTTCGAGGGACATCTCCTCGCCCCCACGCAGCCGGACCGGCCCGTCGGGCCCGAGCACCGCGAGGGTCGCCGTGCCGGCCGCGGCCCCCGGCGTCAGCAGGTCGAGCCGCGGTGCGTGCGGGTCGTCGACCGGCTCGCCGGTGCTGACCACGCCCGCGACCGCCGTCGTGGACGACGGCGCGCCGCCACCCACGACGAGGTCGGCGCCCGCGGGGACCAGGCCCTCGATGCGGTGGTGCTGCACGTACGCGCCCACCCGGCCGCCCTCCGCGGTGACGTGCAGCGCGAGACGGCTCTGGTCGGGCGCGATGGCCTCGAGCATGGTGACGACCTGCTCGCCCGGCGGCACGACCACGAGCGACTGGCTGCCCAGGACCACGGGGCCGGACGCACCCCAGGCCTCGAGCGAGACGGTGGCCGGCGTCCGGCCGGGGTTCTGCAGCACCAGGCGGCCGCTCGAGCCCACCGAGGTGCTGCCGCCGACCAGCCAGTGCTCGACGGACGGCACCGCGCACGGCCCCGCGACCATGCCGCGCAGGTCGCCGGCGGTGGTCACGGACGCGACGGTCGCCGTGGCGTAGGTGGCACCACCCGGCGTCACGCGTACCGAGCGCGCCCCGGTGAGCTCGCCCTCGCGCACCGCGGCGACGTCGCCGGTCACCAGCGGGCCGGTGAGCTCGCCGGACCGCTCCCCGTCGAGGGTGGTGACCGACGGCTCGGTGCCGTCCGCGCCGTCGAGGACGGCAGCGGTCAGCGACGTGGTGGTCTCGACCGGCGCTGCGCTGAACTCGTCGTCGCCGACGTCCGGCTGCGCCAGCTCCGCAGGGACGGGGCAGACCAGCCCGCCCTCGGCGGCGGCCACGGGGACGGCGCGCGCGTCGTCCGCCGTCGCCGTCGCGACGTGTCCCGCGCCGTCCGTGACGGTGAGGGCGGCGACCGCCACCGCGCAGAGCAGGCCCCCCACCGCGGCGGCCGCCCGCCGTGCGGCGGGCGGGACCACGAGCTTCTTGCGCTTCATCGAATCCTCCTGCGTCCTACCGGCAGAGCCAGCAGGGCGAAGACCACCAGCGTGAACGTCGTGAGCACCAGCCAGGCCGTGCGGTGGGGCGCCTCGTAACGCACCACGAGCTGTCCGGCGTCGGGCCCGAGCGCGAAGGCCTGGAGGCCCGCCGGATCCTCGACGGCGACCGGCTCCAGCCGCCGCCCGTCGAGCGTCGCGTGCCAGCCCGGGCCCGCCGCCTCCGCCAGCACGACGGTGCGGTCCGCGCCGCCGGCGGCCACGTCCGCCCGGAGCGCCGTGCCCCCCGACGGCAGCACCTGCCGCGTGGCGCCGTCCTCCTCGATACGGGCCCAGCCGGGTGCGGGCTCGTCCACGGGGGCGACACGCCACACCGAGACGGCCTGCCCCTCGGTGACCCGGCTCATGCCGGGCACCATGTCGAGCGTCGCCACGAGGTCGGCGACGGCGGGTACGGCGGGTACGGCGGGTACGGCGGGTACGGCGGGTACGGCGGGTACGGCGGGTAGAGCCTCCGTCCCGGTCGCCCCACCCGCTCCGCCGTCGGACCGCACCTGCACCGCACCGATCCCGAGACCGGCCAGCTCCTGCGGCACCCCGTCCGTGGCGCCGGAGACCAGCGCCGCGACCGCGGCGTCCAGCGCGGCCGCCGGTCCGTCATCGGCAGCGCGGTCGCCCGACGTCGCCCTGGCGACCGCCGAGACGTCGGCGAGCTGCGAGCCGTCGGCCCGCAGGAGCGCGTACTCCACGGTGCCCTCCTCGTCGCCGGCGAAACCCACCTCGAGCACACGCGCCTGCCGCGGCGGCGCCTGCATCTGCTGCCCGACGGCGGGGACCACCGGGTCCGCCGTCACGTGCAGCATCCCGGACCGTCCCGCGTCCGCGACGCTGCCGGAACTCGTGAGCCACGCCGCCGCCTGCACCACGGGAAGCAGGAGGGCGACCACGACCAGCCCGACGACGGCGACCGTGCGCGCCGAGCCGAGGAAGCCCTGGAGCGAGGTGCCGCTGCCGGCGAGCGCGTGGACGCCCGCGAGGGCGGCGGTGCCCAGGCCGAGGAGGAGCAGCGACAGACCAGGGCCGGACCACCGGCCGTCGTCCTGGGCCACGATCGCCACGGCGAGCCCCGCCGCCGCGACCAGCCAGCCCACCAGCGACGTCGCCGCGACGTGCTGCGCCGAGTCCGCCACCCGCCTGCGGCCGATGCCCAGCAGAGCCGCCACGAGCCCCACCACGGCGAGCGCGAGCACCAGCGCTCCCAGGGCCCACGGGCCTGCCGTCACGATCGCGCGGGCGGTGACCGGTACGAGCCCGTCGCCCGGTACGTCGAGCCAGGGAGCGGGGACCGCGGGCAGGCCGAGCAGCAGCTCGAGGCCCGAGGCGGAACCCGGCCCGGGGACGCCCGACCCGGCGAGCGGCTCGGCGGTCAGGAGCCTGCTGTTGCCGTGGCGCAGCGCCGTCCACCAGAGCGGAGCGCCGACCACGAGGGCCGGGGCGAGCGCGAGGGCGAGGTACACGCGTCGGCGCGGGGCCACGACCATGGCCCCGGCCAGCACCAGGACGGCCGCAGGGAGCAGCGCCGGCGCACCGGCCACCACGCAGGCGAGCAGCAGCCCGGCAGCACCCGCGGCACCCAGCGAGCCGGCACTTGTCCGGGAGGCGCGGGCGGAGGCACCTGCCCGCTCGGCGGCGGCGCCGTCGGGCGGGCCGAGCCGGTCGACAGCCTGGGCGCCCACCGCACGGACCAGCGCGACGGCGGTCCAGGGCAGCACGGTGTGCGCCAGCACGCCGCCGAGCAGGCCGGCGTCGAGCGCCCCGAGGAACGCCGGGGCGACGGTCCACGCGAACGCCGCCAGCACGCGCATCCACACCGAGCGGGTCACCGCGCCGGCCGCGGCCCACGCACCGACCGCCGCCACCGGGAGGGCCAGCAGGAGCACGGCGTCCACGGCGTGCTGCAGGGAGCCGCCCACCAGCGCCGAGAGACCGGTCAGCACGAACAGCAGCGGGTCCGCCGGGGCAGCCGTGCCGAGCCCGTCGCGCACCCAGCCGGACGTCGCCGCCGACCACGTCGTCGCCGTCGTGCCGCCTGCCGGGAGCAGCGCGCCACCGACCAGACGGCCGCCGGACGCGAGCGCGCCCAGCGCGGGGCCGAACAGCGCCGCCGCCAGGCCGGCGGCGGAGAGCAGGACCACCGCGAGCGCCGTCCGGCGCCGGACGGCCAGGGCGTGCAGCTCGGCCTGCTCCAGCTCGGACGGCGCGGCGTCGACCCGGTGGGCCTCGCCGCGGGCGAGCCGCTTGTCACGTCGTTCGGCGGCCACCTCGCGCCACGTGCCCAGCAGCGGCCGCAGCACGCTGCGGGGCACCGTCGACGTGCGCGCGATCCGGTGACGGGCACGCAGGAGCGGCCCCAGCCGGAACACCGCCCACAGCGGCGCGACCAGCTCGTCGCGCGCCTGGTCGGGCTGCTTCATCGCGAGCCGGTAGCTCGCGGCGAACGGTGCCCACAGCACCATCCCGAGCATCGCGAACGGCAGGATCCACGGCGCCACGGACGTCAGCCGCAGGTAGAGCTGGCTGCGACGCCGTGCGCCGGGCGAGCCGGGGGCGCGCAGGGCGACCTGCGCGTGCCGCACGACGGCGTCGGGCACGACGACGACCCGATGGCCGGCGAGCCGTACCCGCAGGCAGAAGTCGGTGGAGTCGCCGAACTGGCCGTAGGCCGGGTCGGTGCCGCCGACCTCGCGCCAGACCGAGGCACGCACCAGTGCGCCGGCGAGGCCGACGGCCAGCACGTCCTCGCGCGCGTCGTGCTGTCCCTGGTCGATCTCCGTGTCGTCGATACCGGTCATCCGCCGGCCGAGCGGCGAGACGGTGTGCCCCACCTCGACGAGCACTCCCCGGTCGGACAGGTCCGGGTCGAGGGGCGCGCCGTCCGGCCCGGTCTCCCAGCGCCGCTGCTTGCAGCCCGCCACTGCCACCGCGTTCGAGTGCTCCACCGAACGGGTCAGGGCCGCCAGGGCGCCCGGCGCGGGGGACGAGTCGTCGTGCAGGAGCCAGAGCCAGCCGTGCTCGGGGGCGCCGGTCGCGTCGAGGGCCGCCGCGATCGCGTCGCCGAAGGTGCGGGCTCCCGCACCGGCCACGTAGCGCGCGCCGCCGAGCTGCAGGTCCTGGTGGCCGGACGTCGCGGGGGCGGTGTCGACGTCCACGACGACCACGTCGTCCGGAGTGCGGGACTGGTTCCGTAGCGCTGCGAGCGTCGCGGCGAGGTAGGGGCTGCTGCCGCGCGTCACGACGACTGCCGTCACGGTGACGGCCACGGGTGCGGGGACAGCGGTCTGGGCCGGGACCTTGGCCCAGACAGGACCGACCGGGTCCTCGTGGGGACCTCGGTCCGGGCTGGGGGCCGACAGGCTGTCGGTACGTGGAGCGCTCATCTCGCTTCACATCATGCGGCGCGTCTGCGCCGACACGCCGCAGACGCGCCGGTCGAACGGTCAGACTCTCAGACGGCGCGGCGCTTCAGCTTGCGCCGCTCGCGCTCCGAGAGACCGCCCCAGATACCGAAGCGCTCGTCGT
Organism: Promicromonospora iranensis; assembly: GCF_028994805.1. Classification (GTDB taxonomy): domain Bacteria; phylum Actinomycetota; class Actinomycetes; order Actinomycetales; family Cellulomonadaceae; genus Promicromonospora; species Promicromonospora iranensis. The sequence continues at coordinate 269,748 of NZ_JAJQQP010000011.1, forward strand.
TCTCCAGCGCGTAGTCCAGGCACTCGGCCCGGACCTCGCAGCCGGAACAGACCTTCTTGGCCTCGCGGGTGGACCCGCCCTTCTCCGGGAAGAAGGCCTCGGGGTCCGTCTGGGCGCACAAGGCGCGCTCCTGCCAGCCGAGCAAGGACTCGTCCGGCTCCGTCAGCTCGTACAGCTCGCCGAAAAGCGGCAGGACCGGTGCGACCGCTGGCGCCACCGCGCTTTCCGCGTCAGTCGGGAACTCCACGTCCGATTCCAGAATGTTCCACATGACGTGCCCCTCCATGCCGTGTCCGTGCTCGGGGGCCTTGCCGGCCGACCATGCCGATCAACTCAACGTGCCGATCCATCCTGACTGGCCAGGCCTGCAGCTTCCAGGCCCCGTTGCGTATGCGCTACGAAAACTGCATACATGGAATTACACGCGTGTCGCCTGGAGTCGTCAAGCGGAAATGTGCTAACGCCCACGGATTCCACGGGTAATTCACGAGTCCTTCCGCAGGTCGTGGCGCACGTCTCACTCACAGTCCCGCTTTTCCTCTGCCGAAACACCCGGCGAGTCGCCATGCCGAAGGTCCGAGATGTGCCGGCCGGGCCGCGGGCGCTCGGTCGCACCTCCTAGGCTGGCGGCATGCAGATCGCGCCCCGCAGCGACGGCCCCGTGCCCGACGTCGCTTCTCTCCTCGCCCGCCTCGCCGCCGACGGCGGCCGCCCCCGCCTCACCTGGTACGGGGACGACGGCGAGCGCGTCGAGCTCTCCGGCGCCGTCCTCGCCAACTGGGTGAGCAAGACCGTCAACCTGCTCGTCGAGGAGTTCGACGCCGCCCCCGGCACGCGCGTCGTCGTCGACCTGCCCGTCCACTGGCGCACCGCCGTGTGGGCCCTGGCCGCCTGGCGAGCAGGCGCGACGGTGCTGCTGCCCGACGCCGACGCGGCACACCCGGACGTCGTCGTCACCGACACCCCGGACCGCTGGGCCGGTGGCGGCGCCGACCTCGTCGTCGTCTCGCTGCCCGCGCTCGCCCGCCGGTACGACGGCGACCTGCCCTCGGGAGCCATCGACGCGGCCTCCGCGGTGATGACCTACGGCGACGCCATCGGCTGGGTGCCCGAGGTGGATCCCGGCCAGGAGGCCCTGGTAACGGCTACGGGCGCCGTCCAGCACAAGGGCCTGGTTCCCGAGCCCGGCGACGGCGCGCGTGTCCTGGTGGACGGGCGCGGGGCCGTGGCGGAGGTGCTGCGGGGCCTGCTCGGGGTCTGGGCGGGCGGCGGCTCGGTGGTCCTCACCTCGCCGGCGACCGCCGTGGAGCTGGAGCAGGACGAGGCGCGCCTGACGCGCCTCCTGAGCACCGAGCAGGCTCGGCGGAGCCGCGGGTAGGCAACGAGGCCGACGGCTTGCGCACACCTTCCCCGAACGCATGCCGAACGCACGATCCAGGCGCCTTCCCGGTGCCGAAATGCCCGGTCGCAAGCCGTTCTGCACGTGGCCGCACACGGCCTTCGGCCTTCTCCACGAACCCTCTACGGTCCGACCCCGGGGGGTACGCCGCCGTCCAGCAGGCAGCCCCTATGCTCTGAGGCCGTGACGTCCCCTGACTTCAGCACCCCCGGTGCGACGACCCCAGCCACAGGGCCGTCCCATGCCCGGACGCTGAACACGCTGAGCGGCACCTCCCGAGTGGTCGGGATGGTACTGGTCGGGGTGCTGTCGCTCGTGACGGCGGGCGGGGTGACGGCCGTGACCCGGCTGACGGGAAACATCGACACCGCCGAGATGACGGTCCTCGGCCCCGACCGTCCCGAGGTGGTGCTGCCGGAGGACCCGAACGCGGGCACCCCGCTGAACATCGTGATCATGGGCAGCGACTCGCGCGGCGGGGACAACGCGGACCTGGCGGGCGGCGACGACCCCGGCGCCCGGTCCGACACCACGGTGATCATGCACATCTCGGGCGACCGGTCGCGGGTCGAGATGATCTCGATCCCCCGTGACTCGACGGTGGACATCCCGAGCTGCACGACCGAGGACGGCGCCACGACGCCCGCGCTCTACAGCAGCAAGTTCAACGCCGCCTTCTCGCAGGGCGTGCGGTACGGCGGCGACGTCGCGTCGGGCGCGCTGTGCACGATCAAGGCGATCGAGGAGCTCACCGGCGTCTTCATGAACGGCTTCATCGTCGTCGACTTCGCCGGGTTCTCGTCGATGATCGACGCAGTGGGCGGCGTCGAGGTCTGCGTCGAGGAGCCGATCTACTCCAAGGAAGCGAACAATCTGGCGCTCGACGCCGGTACCCACACGCTCCGGGGCGTCAAGGCCCTCGACTACGCACGGGCCCGCAAGGGCGACGGGCTGGGCGACGGGTCCGACCTGGGCCGCATCGGCAGGCAGCAGGAGGTCATGGCCTCGCTCGCCCGCAAGGTGCTGAGCCAGGATGTCCTGACGAACCCCGCCAAAACGCTCAAGTTCCTCGATGCGGTGACCGACTCGCTCACCATGAACCGAGAGCTGGCCAGCATCGACGGACTCGCCGGGTTGGCTTACTCGATGCGTCACGTGCGGCCTGACACGATCACCTTCATGACTGTCCCCAACGTGTACGACCCGGTCCAGACGGCGAACGTGCTCTGGACCGACGAGGCCGTACAGCTGTGGGACAACCTCAAGCGGGACAGGCCTGTCGACTTCGACCCGGACGCCCCGTCGACCGACGCCTCGCCCTCCGCGCCCAGCGACGACGAGAGCGCGGAGAGCAGCGCAGGGACGGGAGACGCGGGCACGGAGACGGGGACCGAGGACGGCAAGGAGAACCCTCCGGACCCCACGCCCGAGTCGACCGAGCTCAAGCAGGCCGGTGAAGAAGCCTTCACCGGCGCCGACACCACCAAGGTCTGCGGCTAGCCATGTCAGATCCCAGAACGTCGAACCGCTCGGCACCCGAGGCCGACGACGACGTCACGCGCGTCCGGATACCACCCAGCTTCACGCCCCAGGGCGTGAGCGGGCGTCCCGGCGCCGACGACGCCATCCCGGTGGGTGACACCGGTGAAAGACCGCGTACTCTGCCCGGCGTGGCGTCGAGCACGGAGCAGGGCGGGCTCACCGGCGCGGAGACACCCGGCGTCGGGGTCCCCGGTGTCGGCGGCGCCCACCGCATCGGACGGCCGGAAGGCTCCGACGGAGCCCGCAGCGAACCACGCATACGCAGACAGTCTTCTCGGGAGGTACCGGTGTCCGGCCAGCGCAACAATCCCCCGCCCATTCCGCCACGGAGGTCGGGGATGCCGGCGCGCAACGAGTCCGGCGGGGCACCACGCTCCATCCCGCCGCGCTCGGCGCCGCCGGCCGGAGGGCAGCCGCCGCAGGCCATCCCTCCGGGCCGGCCGGTCCGGGCGAGCGCCGGCCCCGCGCGCCCGTCGCCGGTACGCACGGCACCGCGCCCCCCGGCCGGCGGCGGACGAGGCGGCGGCACACCGCCGCGTGCCCTCGCCTCCGGCGGTCGCAGCGGCGGCGGCAACATCCGGATCCGCAAGGGTCGCGTGGCCGGCGTGATCGCGGTTCTGGTGCTGCTCGCTGTCATCGCTTGGCCGGTCGGCCTGCTGATCTGGGCCAACGGCAAGATCCAGCACGTCGAGGCGCTGTCCGAGGCGTCGAACACCCCGGGCACCACCTACCTGCTCGCGGGCTCCGACGCCCGCGGCAGCGGCGGTATCGACGACTCCACGAGCGGCGCCCGCACCGACACGATCATGCTGCTGCACAAGCCGCGGTCGGGGCCGGTGGCGCTGATCTCGATCCCGCGCGACACCTACGCGGAGATCCCGGGCCAGGGCGGCAACAAGGTCAACGCCGCCTACACCTACGGCGGTGCGCCGCTGCTGGTCCAGACCGTGGAGCAGCTCAGCGGGCTGACCGTCGACCACTACGTCGAGGTCGGCTTCGGTGGCGTCTCGGGTGTCGTGGACGCCGTCGGCGGTGTGCGGCTGTGCCTGGACTACGACGTGCACGACGTGAAGTCGAAGCTCAAGTGGACCAAGGGCTGCCACGTCGCGGACGGCAAGACGGCCCTCGCGTTCTCGCGGATGCGGTATGCCGACCCGACGGGCGACATCGGCCGAGCCCAGCGCCAGCAGCAGGTCATCGCGCAGATCGGCAAGAAGGTCGCGGACCCCGCCGTCCTGCTCAACCCGGCCACCCAGGTCGGGCTCGCCGACGCCGGCCTGTCAGCGCTCGTGACCGACACCGACTCCGGCATCATCGATGTCGCGATGATGGGCCTCGCGTTCCGGACCGCGAACGGCGACGACGGTGTGACCGGCACCCCGCCGATCGCCACGATCAACTACCGGACCCCGTCCGGCGCCTCGGCGGTCCAGCTCGACGACAACCAGACCCCCGAGTTCTGGGCCAAGATCCGCGACGGCGAGTACGAGCCCGGCGAAAAGGTTGGCGGCATGCCGGGCTCCTGACCAGCCCCCAGCCCCGCCCCTCCGCCGAGGTAGTCATCTGGCGAATGGCTACCTCGGCGGATACTGGTCAGAGCTGGGCGCGGAGCTTCGCGCCCTTCGCGTGCGCGACCTCGCTCAGCTCCGTCTGGAATGCCTCCATGCGCGCCCGCAGGGCCGCGGCGTCATCGCCCGCACCCGACGCGAGGATCCGCGCCGCGAGCAGGCCCGCGTTCCGTGCCCCGCCGATCGACACCGTCGCCACGGGCACGCCCGCCGGCATCTGCACGATCGACAGCAGCGAGTCCATGCCGTCCAGGTACTTCAGCGGCACCGGCACCCCGATCACGGGCAGCGGCGTCACCGACGCCAGCATGCCGGGCAGGTGCGCGGCGCCCCCCGCGCCTGCGATGATCACGCGCAGGCCGCGGCCCGCGGCCTGCCGGCCGTAGTCGATCATCTCGGTGGGCATGCGGTGCGCGGAGACGACGTCGACCTCGACCGGTACGTCGAACTCGCCCAGTGCCTCGGCCGCCGCCTGCATGACGGGCCAGTCGGAGTCCGACCCCATCACGATGCCGACCTGCGGGTTGCTGCTCATCCGTTCACCTCTTCCTCGATGGTGTCGCCCCGCAGCAGCGCCGCCGCCGCGATCGCCCGACGCCGGACCTCGTCCAGGTCGTCGCCGCTCACGTTCACGTGGCCCAGCTTCCGGCCGGGCCGGACGTCCTTGCCGTACAAGTTCACGCGCGCCTCCGGGAAGGCCGCGAGCACGTCCGGGAGCGCGTCCGTGAGCTCGTCCAGCGTGGAGCCCAGCACGTTCGCCATGACGGTCCAGGTGGCAGTCGGCTCGGTAGCGCCCAGCGGCAGGTCCAGGACCGCGCGCAGGTGCTGCTCGAACTGGCTGGTCACGGCTCCGTCGATGGTCCAGTGACCGCTGTTGTGCGGGCGCATCGCGAGCTCGTTGACCAGCACCGTCGGCGCCCCGCCCGGCCCCGCGACCTCGAACATCTCGATGGCCAGCACGCCGGTGACGTCGAGCCCTTCGGCGACCGCCGTCGCGATCTCGCGCGCCCGGGCGTCGAGCTCCGCGGACAGGCCGGGCGCGGGCGCGACCACCTCCGAGCACACGCCGTCCCGCTGCACCGACTCCACGACGGGCCAGGCCCGCACCTCGCCCGACGGGCGCCGGGCCACCAGCGCGGCCAGCTCCCGTGTGAACGGCACCTTCTCCTCGACGAGGAGCTGCGGACCGCCGTCGGCCACCGCGGCGAACCAGTCGGCGACGTCGTCCGGGGACGAGACCACGCGGACACCCTTGCCGTCGTAGCCACCGCGGGAGGTCTTCACGACGGCGCTGCCACCCACCTCGTCGAGGAAGGCGGCCAGGACGGCGCGCCCCGCCCCGGGCGACGATGTGGGCAGCGGCGCCCATCGCGGGCACGGCACGTCCAGCTCCGTGAGCCGTTGACGCATGACGATCTTGTCCTGCGCCTGGACCAGCGCGTGCGGGCCGGGCCGCACCGGCGTCCCGTGCTCGATGAGGTCCGTGAGCAGGTCGTTCGGCACGTGCTCGTGCTCGAACGTCAGCACGGAGGCGGGTCGGCCGGCGTCGGGCGCGATGAGCGAGCGGATCGCTGCCTCGTCGGACGCCGCGCCCACGGGCGTGTCGGTCACGACCTGCGCCGCCGACGAGGCCGGGTCCTCCACCAGGACGCGCAGCCGGATGCCCAGCCCGCCGGCGGCCGGCGACATCATGCGGGCCAGCTGGCCTCCCCCGACCACCGCCACGACAGGCGGTCCCGCGGGGGACGCGGCGGCGCCGGACGGCTCACCAGAGGACGAAGGCCGGTCGGCCGGAAGGGAATCGAGTGTTGCGCTCACGTCGGTGAAGCCTACCGGCGGCCGCGGCCCTTCTTCTGGCCGAAGCTGGAGATCTTCGACCCCACCGGCAGCACCTGGTGCGGGTCGAGCGTCTTGGGCACGCCCGAGAGGAACACGGAGAACACCGGCGGGGTGCGCTGGGTGAGCTGGAGGTTTCCGCCGTCGGCCGCCACGAGATCCTTGGCCAGGGCGAGCCCGAGGCCCGTCCCCGCGCCCGACGTGACACCGCGGTCGAAGATCTTGCCCTGCATGTCCTCGGGCACACCCGCCCCCTCGTCCATGACCTCGATGGCCATGGCACCGCGCTGACCCTCACGGATCCGCAGGGTGGTGGTGCCGTCACCGTGCTTGAGCGAGTTCTCCAGGAGGGTGGACAGCACCTGCGCGAGGGCGCCCGGGGTGGCCAGGACGCGGGCGCCGCCCGAGTCCTCGACGTTCAGGTGCCGGCCCGCTCGCTCGAAGGACTCCCGCCACTCCTCCTCCTGCTGGAGGAAGACGACGGCGACGTCGACGGACTCGGTGGTGCCGCCCTGGGCGCGCCGCGACCGGGACAGCAGGTCGTCGACGACGCCGACCAGACGCTCCACCTGCTCGAGCGAGATCCGGGCCTCCTCCTGCACGTCCGGTTCGCTGGAGGTGAGCGTGATCTCCTCCAGGCGCATCGTCAGTGCCGTGAGCGGGGTCCGGAGCTGGTGCGAGGCGTCGGACGTGAACTGTCTCTCCACGGCCAGCCGCGCCGCCAGCCGGTCCGAGCTGCGGGCCAGCTCGGCCGCGACCAGGTCGATCTCCTCCACCCCGGACGGGTCCAGCCGTGGACGCACCTGTCCCGCGCCCAGCTGTTCGGCCGACGCCGCGAGGTACACGAAGGGTTGTGCCAGCCGGTTGGCCTGCCAGGCCGCCGTGACGGCGCCCGCGGCGAACGCGCCCACGCTGCCGAACACGACGAGCACCACGACGTTGATCGCCTTGATGTACGCCGGCCAGGCCGAGACGGAGACCAGCACACCCACGACCGGCTGTGACTCGGAGATCAAGCCTCGTTCGATCGTCGCGCCGGTGACCGGTTCGCCCGAGGTCAGCTGCTCCCCGTTGGGCTGGTTCACCGTCACGTAGGCGACGATGTCCGTGTCCTGCGGTTGCACCGCCCGGTCCAGCACCGACTGGTCGACGAAGCCGGCCTCGGCGGCGGAACGGTTGCGCTCGTACGAGTTGACGGAGGAGGCCAGGAGGTCCTGCGCCCGGGTCTCTACTCGCTGGACTTCCTGGCCGTAGATGTACCGGGCACCGAAGATCGCGAGCGGGATGCCCAGGAGCAGGACGGCGACCGCAACCGCGGCGATCGTCGCCTGCAGCACGCGGGCGCGCATCTGGCTAGCTCGCCCCGATCTCGAAGCGGAATCCGAGACCACGCACGGTGGAGACGTAGCGCGGTGCGTTGGCGTCGTCGCCGAGCTTGCGGCGCAGCCAGGAGACGTGCATGTCGAGGGTCTTGGTCGAGCCGACCGGGTCCGAGCCCCAGACGTCACGCATCAGCGTGTCCCGGACGACCACGGAGCCGGCGTTCTGCACGAGGACGCGCAGCAGGTCGAACTCTTTGGTGGTCAGGTGCAGCTCGCGGTCGCCCTGGAAGGCACGGTGAGCAGAGACGTCGACCCGCACGTCCTGCGCGTGCAGCTCCTCCTCCTCGCCGGTCTCGCCGTGCGAACGGCGCAGCAGCGCCCGCACCCGCGCGAGCAGCTCTGCCAGGCGGAAGGGCTTGGTGACGTAGTCGTCGGCGCCGGCGTCAAGGCCCACGACGAGGTCTACCTCGTCGGCACGGGCGGTCAGCACCAGCACGGGCACGGTGAGGCCATTGGCCCTGATCTCGCGCGCGACATCGAGCCCGTCCATGTCCGGAAGGCCCAGGTCCAGAACGACGATGTCCGCACCGGTCGAGCTCTCGATCGCACCTTTGCCGGTTCCTTGCACGACGACGTCGTATCCCTCACGGGAGAGCGCTCGTGCCAACGGCTCGGCAATGGCCGGGTCGTCCTCGGCTAGGAGTACGTGAGTCATTTCGCCATCGTAGGGCATAACCGACGCTCTGGCGCTACCCGGGCACACGCGGGACGACCGCTCTACCGAATCCTTTCGGTAGAGCTGGCCATGGCGCAAGTGCTACCACGGTATGACGCGCCCTCACAAGGGTTCAACCTACTCTGACCTGCATGGGTTGGTACGAGCGGTGGGCACGGTGGTCCGAGCGGTATCGGTTCCTCATGGACCTCGCTCTGACGGTGCTGTGCACCCTGATCGTGGTGGTGACCGCGGGGGACGCGGGCCCTTACTACCTCACCTCCATCGAGGCCGCCCTGATCTCGGCCGCGGTGGTCGCACCGCTCGCCTGGTGCCGCACCCGCCCGGTCTCCTCGTGCATCGCCGTCTTCGTGGCGTGCATGGTGCAGATGATCGGCTTCAGCGTCTCCCTGCTGCTGCCCGCCAACCTGGCCGTGCTGGTATCGATGTACTGCATCACGGTCTACGGGCCCCGCTGGGCCTACCTGATGGCGTGCGGGATGGCCGTGGTCGGCCCGCTCACCCTGGGCGCGCTGATGTGGTTCCGGATCGACGCGTCCTACGCAGCCGATCCTGCCCCGACCATCGGCATGGTCGTGCTGGTCATGACCTTGTTGGCCTGCTCGTTCGCGTTCGGCCTCGTACGCCGGTCCCGACGCACGATGCTCGTGGCCATGCGTGAGCGTGCCGAGCGCCTCGAGATCGAGCGCGACCAGCAGGCGCAGATCGCGACCGCCGCCGAGCGGTCGCGCATCGCACGCGAGATGCACGACATCGTCGCCCACTCCCTGTCGGTGGTCATCGCCCAGGCCGACGGCGGCCGGTATGCCGCGGCCTCCGACCTGGCGGCCGCCGAGCGAACCCTCGGCACCATCGCCGAGACCGGCCGCGCGGCGCTGGCCGACATGCGACGCCTGCTCGGGGTGCTGCGGGAGGACCAGCCCAGCGCCACCACGCCGCTGGGCCTGGTGGCGCCGGACGCCGCCCCCCGCCGGGGCACGACGGCGACCCGGGCACCGTCCGGCGCGAATCGTGGCGGCCTGGTGGCCGGCGCCGGCGGCACGGGAGCCACCCGGCCGGCCACCGCGCCGCCGTCGGGCGGCGCGGCGCCCTTGCGGCCCCAGCCCGACACCGGCGACATCAGCAGCCTGGTCGAGCAGGCACGCGCCGACGGCCTGCGGGTCTCGTGGGCCCGGGTCGGCGTCGAGCGGCGTCTGCCCCCCGGCGTGGGACTCACCCTGTACCGGGTGTGCCAGGAGGCGCTCACCAACGTGCGCAAGCACGCGGGACCGCGGCCCGCCGTCACCGTCCTGCTGCGCTGGGGCGAGGGCGAGGTGGAGCTGCGGGTGGAGGACGACGGCCGCGGCCTGGCCGCCGACGATTCCTCCGGCCCGGACGACCCCGTGCCCACCGCCGGGTACGGTCTGCTCGGGATGCGCGAGCGGGCCGAGATGTTCGGCGGGACGCTCACCGCCGGGCCACGCAGGGGCGGCGGATTCTCCGTGCGGTTCGTCGTGCCCATCCCGCGGGCGTCGACCGTCGTCTCGAACACGTCCCCCGACACGATGCCGGCCGCGGTGTCAGACACGATGCCCGACGCCGTCCCGGACGCGGCGCCGTACGACCTGCGCGACGACGAGCCGAAGCACATCGCCGGCTCTGGCGGTCCCGGCGCGTCGCCCGGGCCGCGTGCCGGCCACACCGGCCCCACGAACCACGCCGACCAGAACGACACACGAGGAGCACGATGACCTACGCCCCCGGCGGAACCCACGGACCGGTGCGCGTCGCGCTCGTCGACGACCAGCCGCTCGTCCGCGCGGGCCTGCGCATGGTGATCGACTCCCAGCCGGACCTGGAGGTGGTGGTCGAGGCCGACGACGGTCGCGACGCACTGCGCCGGCTGGCCGTCACGGCGTCCGACGTCGTGCTGATGGACGTGCGCATGCCCGGGATGGACGGCCTCTCCGCCACCCGTGCGCTCCTGTCCGACGGCGGCGCCGCGGCGGCGGGCGACCCCCGCGTCGTCGTGCTGACGACGTTCGACCTGGACGAGTACGTGCTCGACGCGATCCGGGCCGGGGCCAGCGGCTTCCTGCTCAAGGACGCTCAGCCGGAGGAGCTGCTGACGGCGATCCGCACCGTGCACCAGGGCGACGCGGTGATCGCCCCGTCCTCCACGCGCCGGCTCATGGAGCGGCTGGTCACGGCGCTGCCGCCCGACGAGGCGGCCGGCCCCCAGGAGGCGCTCGCCGGGCTGACCAGCCGCGAGCGCGAGGTGCTCGTGCTCATGGCACGGGGCCGGTCCAACACGGAGATCGCCGGGGACCTGTTCGTGGCCGAGGCCACGGTCAAGACACACGTGGGGCGCATCCTGTCCAAGCTCGACGCCCGCGACCGGGTGCAGGCCGTCGTCACCGCGTACGAGACCGGCCTGGTCCGTCCCGGCTCCTGACCTCGCGCGGGCCGGGTCAGACCGCCGCGAGCGCGGTGCTGACGACGATCGCGATGCCCGCTGCGGCGAGCCGGCGGGCGCTGCGCCGCATCTGGCCCAGGGCCAGCCGGGCCGTGGGGGCGGTCAGCACGCGGAGCCCTGCGGACTCGTCGGGACGTGCGCGGTGGTGTCCACGAGATCTCCTCCGAGTCGCTGTGCAGGCTGCCGCGTGCTGACCGGTACTGCTGTCGAGCTACCTCCGTCGAGCTACCTCCGTCGAGCTACTCGGCCGCGAGCGCCGCCACGGGTCGGGTGCGGACGGCGGCCCGCGCCGGCACGACCGAGGCGACCAGGCCGGCCACGAGGGCCACGCCGAGCACCACCGCGATGTCGGCCCACGGGACCACGAGCGGCACGTTGCCGATGGAGGACAGTGCCGTGGTGGCACCGGCCCAGCCGTACAGGAGGCCCAGCACGATGCCGAGCACGGCGCCGACACCGGCGATGAGCATCCCCTCGATGGCGAGCATGGTCCGCAGCTGTCCCTTCGAGAGCCCGATCGCCCGCAGCATGGCGTTCTCCCGGGTGCGCTCGATGACGGACAGCGACAGGGTGTTGGCCACGCCGATCAGGGCGATCACCACGGCGACGGCGAGCAGACCCACCACGATCCCGAGGGCCACGTCGATCACCTGCTGGTAGCTCTGCCGCTGGACCACCGCGCCGGTCACCTCCACCACCTCCTCGGTGGTGGACACCTCGTCCTGCACGGCGGCGAGCGTGTCGGCCACGTCCTGTCCCTCGGCGACGCTCGCCCAGACCCGGTTGGGCTCCAGGTCGGGGTAGATCGTCGCGAGGTCCTGCGGCACGAGGAACGCGTACGCGTACTGGGCGTCCACCGTGACGACGTCGAGAGTCGTCTCACCGCCGGGGCCGGTCAGCGCGACCTCGTCGACGCCCTCGAACCCGTAGTTCTCGGCGACCGCCTCCGGGACGACGAGCGTCCCGGGCCGCAGCGCATCGAAGTCCTGCGGGGTGTTCACCACGTCGCGCAGCTGGTCCGGGGCCACGGCGACCGCCGTGACCGCGATGTCCTCGTCGGTCGTGGTCAGCCACGCCTCGGTGACCGCGGCCGTCGACCGCAGCCCCTCGACGCTGTCGACGGCGGCGTTGACCGCACCCGGCATGGCGGCCATCTGGTCGCCGTCGTAGGTGGTGGTCGCGACGTCGACGTCGACGGGGAACTGGGCGTCGAGCTCGTTGTCCAGGGTGATGCGGGCGCTGGCGGCGCCCGTCGTCATCATGCCGACGAGGGTGACGCCGATGAGCAGCGCGGTGGAGGTGGCGGCGGTCCGGCGAGGGTTGCGGAGCGTGTTCGCCGCCGCGAGCCGGGCCGACGGTCCGGCCGCGCCCACGAGCCTGCCGATGCCGGCGGCGACCTTCGGCAGCCAGAACACCGAGCCGATGATCACGCCGATCAGCGAGATGGACCCACCACCGACGGCGGCCAGGAGGCCGACCTCGAGGGCTCCCTGCGTGCCCTGCGAGACACCCAGGGCCATCGAGGCGAAGCCACCGACGGTCATGAGCGTCGCGAGGACCGCACGGAACCTGCCGGCACCCTTGCGCAGGGTCGGTGCGTCGGTCGGTCGGAGGGCGGCCAGGGGCGCCACACGGGAGGCGGCACGCGCCGGGGCGAGGGCGGCGACGAGCGTGACGAGGATGCCGACGGCGAGCGGCGCGATGAACACGGGCGCGCTCAGGGTGATGCTCTCGGGCAGCGGCACACCGAGATCGAAGGCCGGGGCGACCATGAGGCCGCCCTGCACCAGCGCGGTGCCCAGGACGATACCGGCGAGAGACGCGAGGATGCCGAGGATCGCCGCTTCCAGGAGGACGCTGCGGTAGAGCTGGCCGGTGTCCGCACCGACGCAGCGCAGCAGGGCAAGGGTGCGGGAGCGCTGCGCCACGAGCACCTGGAAGGTGTTCGCGATGACGAGGCCTGCCACGACGAGCGCCACGGCGGCGAAGGCCATGACGAAGACGAGGAAGATCACGTCCTGGCCCCCGGACATGGTGGCCACCACCTGCTCGGCATGCTCCTCGGTGGTGGTGACTTCCGTGGCGGCGGGTACGGCGTCCGCGAGCGCGGTGCGCACCGCGTCGGCAGCGGCGGTGTCGTCGAGCGCGACGACGATCGTGCCGATGTCCGACGTCTCGGGCCCCGCCTCGTCGGTGCGCCACTGTGTGAACGTGGGCGCGCTCACGACGGCGGCACCGCCCATCGCGCTGTAGGCGTCGAACGGGTCCTGCACGAGGCCGACCACCGTCAGCTTGTCGATGACCTCCTCGCCCTCGTAGGTCTCCGAGCCGTCCTCGAGCTTCGTCGGCTCGCTGTCCATGACCCAGCGGGAGGACGAGACGTCGTCACCGAGGCCGATGCCGAGACGTGTGGCGACGTCCTCGGGCAGCGCGATCTCGTCGCCGGTCGCCGGCCATTCGCCGTCGGACAGCTCCAGCGGTGTGAGCCGCGCGTCGGACGCCCCGCCGACGACGATCTGGAAGATCGACCTTCCGGCGTGGTTGAGCTCTGTGTAGGTGGTCCCCTGGGCATCGGCGGCGGCAACGCCCTCGACTCCGCGGGCGGCCTCGACGTCGGCCTGGGTCAGCGACGCGGCGTCGTCGAAGACCACCAGGTCAGAGCTGGCGAGCCCCGCCGAGACCTGGGCGTACGTCGTCCGGGTGATGAGGTTGCCGGCGAGCAGCGTGGCGGCCACGAAGGCGGTGCCGATGGCGATGGCGATACCCGCCGACGCCAGCCGGCCCGCGCTGCGGCGCATCTGCCCCAGGGTGAGGCGGGCAGCGGGCATGGAGCTGGCCATCAGGCGCCCGCCCCGCTGGTCGCGCTGCCCGTGGCGACGTCGGGCTCGAGGGTGCGCAGAGCATCGAGACCAGCCATCGCGGACTCCGGCGTCGGGTCACTGATATCACCCGCGATCCGGCCATCAGCGATCAGCACCACACGATCCGCATACGCCGCAGCAGACGGGTCATGCGTGACCATGATGATCGTACGACCCAGCTCCCGCACCGAACGACGCAGGAACGACAACACCTCCGCACCCGAACGCGAGTCCAGGTTCCCCGTCGGCTCGTCCGCAAACACCAC
>NZ_JAJQQP010000012.1 GCF_028994805.1 Promicromonospora iranensis
CCTTCGCGTTCCGCTTCACACACGCATGCACATCCAACTCACCCGCGAGCTCCTTGATCCGCGCGACCAACCGCCGCGTGCCCATCGAAGCCAGAACCTCCCGGTTCGCCGGACCGCAGAGCTCCTCATCGATCCGCGCCCGGTCCTCCACACTCAGGTGCGACGTCTCCCGCACCATCAACGTGGCGCGCCACTGCGACAGCACACCCGTGCGCAGGGCATCGAAGGTCTGCGGCATCTGCATGACCCACACCCGCGCCACCCCCACAAACGAGCCGCCCGCATGCGGGCTCACCTGCAGCGCCGCACCGACCTGGTTCGGCACACCACGACCCCGCCGCCCAGCCCGGATGCCCTGCACAGCCTCCTCGGCCTTCGTCGCCTCGTCCAACGCCACCGCCAACCGGCCCTGCACCGCAGCCACCGTGTTCTTCACCGCCTCGAGCTCACCGAGCAGATCCACCCACTCGGCCTGCGCCTGCTTCGAGACAGGCCACGCGGCGTCAGTATCGGCGGTGTCAGTACCGCCTGGCAGGATCATGGTCGCCAGGTACTCCCGAACCGCACGCACATCAGCCGCACGCGCCACCGCAGGAACGACCTCGGAGACGGATCCTTCCCCGCCCGGGGGCAGCACCGACCCAACGAGCTGCTCGCCCGCTCCAGGTGCACCTCCGGCTGATGTCATGTCACCAACTTACCGCACACCTGTTCGCATCGCGCGCCGAACGAGCCCTCTCCGCCCATAGCAGAACCAGCAACAGGACCCGCCCACGGCCACCCCGCCTCTGGCCACCTCGCACCGCCAGGCGCACTTCGCCCGGCACCCCTCGTGTTCGCCACACGACAGGCACGACAGGCACGACAGGCATGCAAGCGCCGCCGCAGTGACAACACATGCCAGGCATGAACCCGCTACGAGCACCAAACAGGCTGCTCGGCGCCGGACTGGCGAGCGCCCTGCTGCTCGGCCCCTCCGCATGCGCCGGCCCGGCCGGCTCGGCGTCGGGCAGCGACGATCCCCACGACGGCCCGAGCGACGGCCTGACGGCGACCGCACCGCCCACGCCGTCGGCGTCCGGCCTCGTGACTGCCGTCACGACGGTCCTCCAAGAGGGCGACGGCCCGCCCGAGCTCTGCCTGGGCGGGGTGGCCGAATCCTTCCCGCCCCAGTGCAGCGGCCCGGAGATCGCCGGGTGGGACTGGGGCGCCGTCGAGGCCGACTCGGCGCAGGACACGACCTGGGGCGTGTACACGGTGGAGGGCACCTGGGACGGCGAGACCTTCCACCTCACCGACGTCACGGGTCCGACGGAACCGCCCACAACCCCTCCCGATGCCCGGCTCGATCCGGACAACGCCGGAGCGGTCGGCCGAGACATGCCGGAGCCCGAGGCGCAGGAGCTGCAGGACGAGGTGTTCGACGACCTGGACGGTCTCACCGGCTGGACCGAGAACGGGTACGTCTGGGTGACTGTCGTCTACGACGACGGCAGCATCCAGCGCTACGCCGACGACAGGTACGGCGGCGACACGGTCGCCGTGCAGTCGGCACTGCAGGACGTCGGGTGATCACCTCTCGCAGTGCGGACAATCTCGACAATAGCGACACATTGCGAGAGGGTACAGAATTGCGTCAATGACGTCCGGCGGGCAAGAAAATGCATGACATCAATGTTCGACAAATGCCGACTTTTACCTACGACATTTATCTTGACGCGCTACAAACCTCGCTGGCAGGCTCTCTCCCCCAACGAGTTGAGCGATCACCCGACGAAACGTGAAGCTGATCAGCCCGGCCCGAAACTGACGACAGAGAGTAGAAGGCTATGGGCGACGGGATCGCCACGGGCGTCTTGGTGAGGGTCACCGGGCCGTCGAGCACCGAGCGCGGCACAGAGGGCATCGTGAAGACCGTCCGACCAGGGTGGGCGGGCAGGGAGGCCGTGGTGGTGGTCGCCGGCATCTTGCGGTCGCGAGAGGTCGCCATACCGCTCTCGGACCTGTCGAAGAAGTGACCCGCACAGCGCTGCGATAGGGCTCCGGTGAAGACGCAGGAGCAGAACGACCACAGCGGGCCCGCCTCCGAAGAGGCGGGCCCGCTGTCATAGGGGTGGAGCTGCCGGGAATCGAACCCGGGTCCGGTGACGCTTTTCGAGTACTTCTCCGGGCGCAGTCTGCTATGGATTTTCTCGGCCCCCGCACTCGCGCAGACACGTTCGCGGACAGGCCCAGTCATCTGAGTGTTCCCGCAGCCCCGATGACGAGAGCTACGAGCAGTGGCTTCCTAGATGACGCCGGCTACTGGGACGGAAGCATTTCCCAGGCCGACGGAGTTCGGGCTCGCTCAGGCGGCGAGGGCGAACTCGTTGCGCGAGTTATCGGCAACTATGTGTTTGCAGACATCGTTTACGAGATAAGTCTGCATCCTCGGCCCGCTTCTCCTCGAAGCACGACCACCGTCGAAACCGATCAGCCCCTATGTTGTTGTCAACCGTCCCACCCGGGCTGCGCCCGTGCGGAACATCTCCAGCCTACGCGACAACACCGCAGACGGGAACGTTATTTCCGTTACAGCTGGCCGAGCTGCACGAGACCGGCCAGGCCGCGGCCGCCCGGACCGGTCAGCGGAGCAGCTCCTTCTGCCGCATCGCCCGCTGCGCCTCGCGCATGTCCTGCTGCTCACGCAGGGTCTGGCGCTTGTCGTACTCCTTCTTACCGCGGGCCAGGGCGATCTCGACCTTGGCCCGACCGTCCAGGAAGTACAGCGACAGCGGGATCAGGGTGTGCCCCTTCTCCCGTGACTTCGACTCCAGTCGGAGGATCTCCTCGCGGTGCAGCAGCAGCTTGCGCCGACGCCGCGGCGCGTGGTTGTTCCACGTGCCCTGGAAGTACGCCGGGATGTGCACGTTCTCGAGCCACGCCTCACCACGGTCGATGTTGGCGTAGCCGTCCGTGAGGGACGCACGCCCCATCCGCAGCGCCTTGACCTCGGTGCCCGACAGCACGAGCCCGGCCTCGAAGACGTCCTCGATCACGTAGTCATGACGGGCCTTCTTGTTGTTCGCCACGATCTTGCGCGGATCGTCCACGTTCTTCTTGGCCATGTTCTCCCTCCGGGGTCTCCTGGTGCGGCGCGCCCGGTGCAGGCAGCGCGACGTCCCAGTTTACGCGCCGGACCTGGGTGGACCAGGCTTTTACAGCCAGGTCATGGGGTCGACCGTCGAACCGTCGACATAGACCTCGAAGTGCAGGTGGCAGGCCGTCGACGTGCCGGTGGTGCCCGAGTAGCCGATCACCTGGCCACGCGAGACGCTCTGGCCCGGCGACACGGCGAACGAGGTGAGGTGGTTTGAGCTCGTCATCACGCTGCTCCCGCCCGCCGAGTAGCCGTGGTTGATGAGCACCTGGTTGCCCAAACCCGCCAGGAAGCGCGCGTAGAGCACCGTCCCGTCCGCGGGCGCCAGGATCGGCGTGCCGCAGTACGCCCGGAAGTCCGTGCCCGCGTGCAGCCGGGAGTACTGCAGCACCGGGTGGAACCGCATGCCGTACGAGGAGGTGACCAAGGGGCTCGCCGTCGGGTAGCCGAGGAACGAGACCGTCCCGGTACCGCCACCGCTGGCGCCGCCACCGGACGACCCTCCACCCGACGAGCCACCGCCTGACGAGCCACCGCCCGAGGACCCGCCACGCGAGGCCCCCTCCTCAGCCTCCCGCTCGGCCCGCTCCTGGGCGAGGCGCTCGTCACGCTCTCGCTGCTCGCGGATGATCGACTTGAGGTCTGACTCGATCGAGCTGAGCTCCTGCTCGGTGGCCTGCATGTTCTCCACCGCGACATGCTTGCGGCGCTCGATGCGCGCCTTGAGCCGTTCCTGCTCCTCGATCAGGCGCTCGATCTCCGCCTTGCGCTCCACGGCTGCCTGCTTGGCCTGCTCCTTCGACCGGACGTTCTCGTCCGCCAGGCGCTTGAGCTCCGTGACGGCCTCACGGATGGCGGACAGCCGCGCCTGCAGGTTGCGGGCGGTCGCCTCGGCGTCCTGCAGCTCGGCGAGCGTGCGCGCTCGGATCCGGGCGGCCGACGACGACACCGAGTACCCGTCGATGAACTCCTTGGTGCTCTGCGCACCGGTCACGAGGCCGATCGCGGAGGCGTTGCCCGCACCGCGGAACTCCTCGCGGGCCATCTGGGCGATGTCGTCCCGCGCCCCGTCGACCTTGCCGGAGCCGTCCTGGAGCTGCTGGCTGACCTTGGCCTCCTCCAGCTGGGCGTCGGCCAGACGCTGGGCAAGGATCGCCGCCTCCCGCTCCGCCCGCTCCAGCTCGGCCTCTGCCTCGGCGAGCTCCGCCTCGGCGACCGGCAGGCGGCCCTCCACCTGGTTCAGCTCGAGCACCGCGTCGGCCAGCTGCGTGTCGGTGTGCTCCAGCTCCGACTCGAGGCTCTCGCGCTCCGCCTCCTTCGCCTGCTGCTCCCGCTCGGCGGCGGCACGGCGGTCGTCGAGGTCGTCCGCGTGCACGACGGTGGAACCGCCGAGCAGGAGAACTGCCGCGAGCACCGCGGCGACCGGTCCGCGGTGACGGACCCTGGACTGGGAGCTTCGGGGAGTTGACATCAGATCCTCGTGTACCGGTTCAGGGTGAAGAAGGACGAGAGAGCCGCCAGCGCGACGGCCATGATCACGAGCAGCGGCGCGACGCGGAGCACGTCGACCTCCGACACGTAGGCCACCCAGTCGACCGAGCGTTCGAGCCAGTCGCTGACCATGAAGCGCACGGCGAGCCAGAGCCCACCTCCGGCCAGCAGCGAACCCAGCACGGCCGCCAGTGCCCCTTCCAGCAGGAACGGGAGCTGGATGAACAGGTTGGACGCCCCCACCAGGCGCATGATCTCGGTCTCCTTGCGCCGCGAGACGGCGCTCAGCCGGATGGTGGTGGTGATCAGCAGCACCGCGGCCAGGAGCATGACGCCGGCCAGCCCGGCCGCGAGCAGGGTGGCGACGTTGAGCGTACGGAACAACGGTTCGAAGACCGCCCGCTGGTCCTCCACGATCTCCACGCCATCACGCCCCGAGAGCACGTCGCTGACGACGGCGAACTGCTCGGCGTCCGACAGCTTGAGGCGCAGGGAGGCCTGCATGTCGTCGGCGGTCAGCTGCGTGCCCTGGTAGCCGTCCGGGTAGCGCTCGCTGAACGCCTCGAACGCCTGCTCCTTGGACTCGAAGTAGACCTTGCTGACCTCGTCGGTCAGCTCGGTGTCGATGATCTGCCGCACCGCGTCCACCTGCGCGTCGGTGGCCTCGCCGCCGGCGCACGTCGGCGCCACGGAGCCTTCCGGGCAGAGGAACACGGAGACCTCGACGAGGTCGTACCAGTCGTCCTTGAGCTTGCTGATCTGAGCCTGGAGCAGGGCGGCCGCGCCGACGAACGTCAGCGACACGAACGTCACGAGCACCACCGCCACGACCATGGTGGTGTTCCGACGCAGGCCCGAGAAGACCTCACCCAGCACGAACTGGAAGCGCACGGTCAGACCCCCCGCACCGTCTGGACCGGCGCACGGGTACCGCTGCCCGGGGAGTCGAGCACCGGCGACGCACCGACGTCGGGCAGGATCGCCTCGCGCTCGCCGTAGCCGCCGCGGGCCTCGTCGCGGACGACGACGCCGTCGGACAGCTCGACCACGCGGCGGCGCATCTCGTTGACGATCTCGTCGTCGTGCGTGGCCATGACCACCGTGGTGCCCGTCCGGTTGATGCGGTCCAGCAGGCGCATGATGCCCAGCGAGGTCGTGGGGTCGAGGTTGCCCGTCGGCTCGTCGGCCAGGAGGATCTGGGGCCGGTTCACGATGGCGCGGGCGATCGCCGCGCGCTGCTGCTCACCGCCCGACAGCTCGGTGGGCATGCGCTTGCCCTTGCCCGCCAGGCCCACCATGTCCAGCACCTCGGGCACGGTGTCCCGGATGGCATGGCGGGGCTTGCCGATCACCTGCAGCGCGAAGGCCACGTTCTCGTGGACCGTCTTGTTCTGCAGCAGGCGGAAGTCCTGGAAGACCACGCCGAGCTGACGCCGCAGCGTGGGCACGCGCCATGCCGAGAGGTTGGCGACATCCCGCCCTGCCACGTAGACATGGCCGCGCGTGGGCCGCTGCTCGCGCAGGACCAACGACAGGAACGTCGACTTGCCCGAGCCCGAGGCCCCCACGAGGAACACGAACTCGCCACGCTCGACGTCCACGGAGACCTGGTCGAGGGCAGGTCGTGCACCGCGCGCATAGACCTTCGACACGTTCTCGAACCTGATCACGAGCCCGAGACTAGGGGGGTGAAGTAGTGGCGTGTCGGGCGGACACGCCGACAAAACTCACCCGATCCCGCAAAGATGGCACACCTTACCGGCCAAAAACGTCGAGAAACGGCAAATCACCCAGGAATGCGCGGCCTGCGCGACCGTCAGTTCTGCGAACCGCCCCGGCGCCAGCGGATGCCGGCCTCGATGAAATCGTCGATGGCACCGTCGAACACTGCCTGCGGAT
Organism: Promicromonospora iranensis; assembly: GCF_028994805.1. Classification (GTDB taxonomy): domain Bacteria; phylum Actinomycetota; class Actinomycetes; order Actinomycetales; family Cellulomonadaceae; genus Promicromonospora; species Promicromonospora iranensis. The sequence goes on from NZ_JAJQQP010000012.1 coordinate 6,530, forward strand.
TGCCCGACTCGTGCTCCGTACGCAGGTCCTTGACCATCTGGTACGGCTGGAGCACGTAGGAGCGCATCTGGTCGCCCCAGCTGGCCTTGATGTCGCCGGCCATCTCCTTCTTCTTCGCCGCCTCCTCCGCCTTGCGCAGCAGGAGCAGGCGCGACTGCAGCACGCGGTACGCCGCCGCGCGGTTCTGGATCTGCGACTTCTCGTTCTGCATGGCGACCACGACGCCGGTCGGGATGTGCGTCATGCGGACCGCGGAGTCCGTGGTGTTGACGGACTGACCACCCGGGCCCGAGGAGCGGTACACATCGATCTTGAGCTCCGAGTCCGGGATGTCGATGTGGTCCGTCTGCGCGATGAGCGGGATCACCTCGACCGCGGCGAACGACGTCTGCCGGCGGCCCTGGTTGTCGAACGGCGAGATACGCACCAGGCGGTGGGTGCCGGCCTCGACGGACAGGTTCCCGAAGGCGTACGGCACGTTGACCTCGAAGGTCGCGGACTTCAGGCCCGCCTCCTCGGCGTACGAGGTGTCCCCCACCTTGGTGGGGTAGCCGTGCCGCTCGGCCCAGCGCAGGTACATGCGCATCAGCATCTCGGCGAAGTCCGCGGCGTCGACGCCACCCGCACCGGCACGGATCGTCACGACGGCCTCACGGGAGTCGTACTCACCGTTCAGCAGCGTGCGCACCTCGAGGGCCGCGAGATCCTTGCGGATCTTCGCGACCTCCTCCTCGGCCTCGGTGAGCGAGTCGGCGTCGTCCATCTCGTGACCGAGCTCGACGAGCGTCTCGACGTCGTCGATGCGGGCACGGAGCTTCTCGACCCGGTCCAGCTCGGCCTGGGCCGCCGACAGCGCGGAGGACACCCGCTGGCCCTCGTCCGGGTCGTCCCACAGGTTCGGCGCCGACGCCTGCTCGGACAGCTCGGCGATCTTCGCCTGCAGGGCGGTGGGGTCGCTCACGGCCTCGATGGAATCGAGGGTGGCGCGGAGCGCCTTGATCTCTGCGGGGAAGTCGTTGGTTGCCACGGTATTCAAGGTTACCCGCGCATCGCCGTGCCCGACGCCGGTAAATTCGGCGACCGTGCTCGGACCCGCCGATGGGCCGCCCCGCAGCAGCGTCAGCGAGCCCCGGGCTCCGGCAGCTCCCGGCCGAACATCTGCGCCGTCGCGCGGGCGCTCGGGTTCCCGGCCTCGGGGTCGGCACCGTGCTCGACGAGCACCCGGATCACGTCGGCCTCGTTCTTGAAGACAGCCCCCGCGAGCGGCGCCTGGCCCTTGCCGTTCAGGCGGTTCACGTCCGCGCCCCGCTCGGCGAGACCCGCCGTCACCGCCGCGTGCCCGTGGTACGCGGCGAGCATCAGCAGCGTGTTGTCCGCCTCGTCGGCCAGGTCCACCGGCAGGCCCGCGTCCACCAGATCCAGCAGCACGTCAGCGCCCTGCCGGGCGAGGTCGAAGATCTGCTGGGGCTCGAGGCGGGTGCCGGCCTCCGTATCGCTCGTGCCCTGCTGGTCGGCCCGCTGGTTGCCGTCGAGGTCGCTCATGGCCACAACCTAACCCGGCTCAACACGCGCGCGCCGTGGACGACGCCGACATCGTGATCCCTCCGCCGAACGCGTCGGTGAACCAGCGCAGCAACGGCGGCCGGGACACCGCCGTGAGCGTGACCCGGGCCGAGCGCCCGTCCGGCGACGAGGCGCCGGCCACCGCCACCGGGATCCCCGGCGGGTGCTCGCCAAGGTATCGCTCGACGGCGGCGCGCACGTCGGCGTCCGACAGGGTGAGCGGGGCGCCGTCGGCCGGCGCGCCGGAACCCGCGTAGAAGGCGTCGGGAGACATCGCGCTCGCGGCGTCGGCCGCGGCGAGGTCCGCGACGTCGTAGAGCGCCTTGCGGTCCAGGTGGACCGCGCTCGCGGAGGCGACCACCGCGACAAGCATCAGCGTGAATGCGACGAACGCCGTGGTCAGCAGCATGATGCGGCCGCTCTCGTCGCTGCGTCGAAGCGTCTCGGCGCGGTCCGCGGGGCCCATTCCCGCATTGTGTCGCGGGTCGGGAGCGGCCGCCCGGGGGAACCGTGATCACACTGTCCCGCCCTCTGCATCGAATGGTGTGATGAACCTAAACGTTTAGGCTGGTCAGGCCGATTGAAAACGTTTAGCAAAACCCCTTGACAGCAGGCACCGTGCATCGAAATCCTTTTCCATGTCCGACGGGCCAACGACGGCCCTGTCCAGCACGAAGGGATCAACGATGACCCGAACGCTCACCTCACCGCGCCATCGGCGCAGTCTGCGAGCCATCTCGCTCGCCACCCTGACCGCGGTGGTGCTCGCCGGCGGCATGGCAGCCACCACCGCCCAGGCAGCCGGCAGCACCCTGCAGGCCGCGGCCACGGAGAAGGGCCGGTACTTCGGCACCGCCATCGCGGTGAACAAGCTCTCCGACTCGACGTACACGACCATCGCGAACCGCGAGTTCAACATGATCACCGCCGAGAACGAGATGAAGATCGACGCCCTGGAGCCCAACCAGAACCAGTTCAACTGGACCAACGGCGACCGCGTCGTGAGCTGGGCCCGCAGCAACGGCAAGGAGGTGCGCGGGCACACGCTGGCCTGGCACTCGCAGCAGCCGGGCTGGATGCAGAACATGAGCGGCACCGCCCTGCGCAACGCCATGCTCAACCACGTGACCCAGGTCGCCACCCACTACCGCGGCCAGATCCACTCCTGGGACGTGGTGAACGAGGCGTTCCAGGACGGCTCCTCCGGCGCCCGGCGCGACTCGAACCTGCAGCGCACCGGGAACGACTGGATCGAGGCGGCGTTCCGGGCCGCCCGAGCCGCCGACCCGAGCGCCAAGCTCTGCTACAACGACTACAACACGGACGACTGGACGCACGCCAAGACCCAGGCCGTGTACAACCTGGTCCGCGACTTCAAGGCCCGGGGCGTGCCGATCGACTGCGTCGGCCTCCAGTCGCACTTCAACGCGCAGAGCCCCGTGCCGAGCAACTACCAGACGACGCTCTCCAGCTTCGCGGCGCTGGGCGTCGACGTCCAGATCACCGAGCTCGACATCGAGGGTTCCGGCTCCGCGCAGGCGGACAACTACCGCCGCGTCGTCGAGGCCTGCCTCGCCGTCTCGCGCTGCACCGGGATCAGCGTCTGGGGAGTCCGGGACACCGACTCGTGGCGCGCCAGCGGCACCCCGCTCCTCTTCGACGGCAACGGCAACAAGAAGGCTGCCTACACCTCCACGCTCAACGCTCTCAACGGGGGCGGCACCAACCCCGACCCGGACCCGGAGCCCGGCGACGGCTGCACGGTGACCGTCAGCAGGGCGAACGAGTGGTCCGACCGGTTCAACGTCTCGCTCGCCGTGTCCGGCAGCTCGACGTGGCGGGTCTCCATCCAGACGCAGGGCGGCCAGACCCTGCAGAACTCGTGGAACGCGACGGTCTCCGGCACGAGCGGCACCCTGACGGCAACGCCGAACGGGGCCGGGAACAACTTCGGCATCACGCTCTACAAGAACGGCAACAACAACAACCCGACGGCGACCTGCACGGTCCCCTGACCCGCTGACCCGCTGACCCGCTGGCCTGCCTCTGGGGGCAGGTCAGCGGGTCAGGCTTGCTACGGGCGGGGTTGGGCGTAGCGGTCTACCGTTCCCGTGCGGGACGCCTCTACCGGGACGGACAGCGGCACCCAGCCGCGCACCACGTCGGGCAGCAGGGGCAGGGGCACCTCGACCCGCACGACGGCCCCCACCGCACCGCCCGGCGTCAGGCACGGGGACGTGGAGCACTCCAGGCTGAGCGCGCCGTTGTCGCGGGCGAAGCCTTGATCAGTCAGGGCGATCCCGACAGCTGCGTCGGCCCGCGCCGCGCCCGCCGCCGACGACTCGGCGGTCACCATCGCGCGGACGGCGTCCCGGGCCGCGCCCTCGGCCGCGAAGGCGCCCGCCTGGACCCGGCCGAGCGTCACCACGAGGTAGACCAGGGGGATCAGCAGGATCAGCGAGACACCAAGAAACTCGACCATGGCGGAACCGCGCTCCCGCTCCCCCGGTCTCATGGCACCTCCTCCAGGGCGCGGCCCCGCACCGTCAGCACCCCGCCCGGCCCGAGGAGCCCGACGACGGGAAGCGGCGTGCGCACGGTCACCTCGGTCACCGCCGCTCCGTCGACGGTGGCGCGGCCTGCGGTGACGTCCCGGGCGTAGTCCCCCGTCAGGGCACCGGCCAGGAGCGCACGCGTGCGCGCCACGCCGTCCGCCGGCCCGCGGTCGGCGCGGGCCGCCACGCGGGCGCCCTCGGCCGCCGCGTCGGTGGCCAGGGACCGCACGTGGACCGCGAGCGCCACCTGGACGACGCCGAGCAGCAGCGCGAGGACCAGCACGGACACCAGGAGGAACTCGACCGCGGCGGAGCCGTGCTCCGACCGGCCCGGGCTCACCCCTGGCCCGTGACGCTGCTGATCGCCTGCCGGAACGCGTTCTCCAGCAGCGGGCCGGCGACGGCCCAGAGAGCGACCACCAGCCCCGCCGTCATCAACGTGACGAGCACCCAGCCCGGCACGTCGCCGCGTTCGCCGTCCTGCTCGTCGTGGTGCTCGTTGCCCAGCTCGTTGTCCAGCTCGTAGTCGTCGCGCATGGCGCTTCCTTTCGTCGGCCGACCCGTTCGCAGAGTCATGTCAGAGCCCGATCCGGAGGGTGGCCAGGCTGGGGAAAACGGCGAAGACGACGGTCACCGGGAGCACGAGGAACACGACGGGGACCATCATCAGGATCTCCTTGCGTCCGCCCGCCTCCAGGAGGGCGCGACGGCCGGCCTCACGGACGTCGTGCGCCTGGTGGCGCAGGACGTCCGCCAGGGGCGTGCCACGCTCCAGTGCGACGACCACGCCCTCGGCGAACCGTGACAGGGGCGGTAGGCCCGACCGGTCGGCGAGCGCCGTGAGCGCGGTGGTCACGGGCGCGCCGGCGCGGACGTCGGCGACCATGCGCCGGATCTCCCCGGCCAGCTCGCCGCGGGCGGTCGAGGCCACTCGTTCCAGGGCGGCGGGCGGGCTCTCCCCCGCGGCGACGGCCAGCGCGAGCAGCTCGGCGATGGTCGGCAGCTCGGCCAGCAGCCGTTCCTCGCGCCGCCGGACCCGCACCGTGAGGGCCTGGTCGCAGGCCACGTACCCGCACGCGCCTGCCACGACGACGAGCGCCACCAGCGGCACCGCCGCCGCGCCGCGGGTCGCCGCGAGCAGCAGCGCGAGCCCGAGCCCGGTCGCCAGCCCGGTCACCGTCCACACGACCTGCCGTGCCCGGAAGTGGTCCACCGACTCGGCGGAACCTGCCCGGTCGAGCCGTCGCCGTACCTCGTCGCGGGGTGAGCCGAAGCGTTCGAGGCGCGCGCCGACGTCGTGCAGGCCGAGCAGGCGGACGACCGCAGAGGTGCGGCTGACCTCCCGCAGGAGCGTCGAGGTGGCGTCGCGCGGCCGGAGGTACGGTGCGAGCCGTTCGTCGAGGGTGACGGCGCGCGACCGCAGGCGGGCGAGCACGATCAGGAGACCCAGCGCGACGCCGAGGCCGGCGAGCGCGCCCGTCGCCCAGCCCGTCACCGCAGCACCCTGCGCTCGGCGGGCAGCCGGCCGATCCGCAGCATCATCCGGTAGGCGACCACCGCGCAGAGGCCGCCGACGACCAGCACCGCGACGCCGGCGGGCGAGTCGTAGGCGCGAGCCGTCTCCGGCCGGGTGGAGAGCAGGGCGAGCACCACCCACGGCCCGGCGACGGCGACCCGGGCGCCGTTCACCGTCCAGCTCTGGCGTGCCTCCAGCTCGCCACGAGTGGCGGCGTCCTCCCGGAGGAACCCGCTGAGCGTGCGCAGCAGCCGGCCCAGGTCCTGCCCACCGACCTCGCGGGTGAGGCGCAGGGCCTCGACGATGCGGTCGGCCACCGGGTCGGCGAGGCGTTCCTTGAGCGCGTCGAGCGCGTCCCCGAACCGGCCGCTCGCCCGGTAGTCGTGGGCGAAGCGCCCGAACTGCTCCCGCAGCTCCACCGGGCCGCGGTGCCCGAGCTGGGCGACGGCCTCCGGCAGGGACAGCCCCGCCCGCACCCCGGAGGCGAGGTGGTCCACCACCTCTGGCCACACCTCCCGCAGTGCACGACGGCGGTGGCGCGCCCGTGCCCGGACCAGCACGACGGGGCCGGGCGCCGTCAGGACGGCGAAGCACGCGGCGATGGCGGGCGAACGGGTCAGGGCGAGCCCGAGCAGCAGCGTCACGAGACCGAGCGCCGCGCAGGCACCGACGAGCATCGCCGGCGTGACCGACGGCGCGCCGGCCTGGGTCAGGAGGTCCCGGGTCCGCAGGTGCCAGGTGACCCGGCCCGCGGGGCGAGGGGCCGGGGCCCAGAACGACCACCAGACGCAGAACAGCCCGGCGCCCAGGAGCAGCCCCACCACGACGCCCATCAGCGTGCCGCCCAGGGGCCCGCGCCCGCCCGGTGGCCCAGGCCCGTGCGGGTGCCGGCACCTGCCCAGGGCCCGGCGGCCATACCGGCCCCAGGACCGGTCGCTGCCGCCCGCTGGTCCGCGAGCAGCGCCCGTACGTCGAACCCGGCACGCGCGAACCGGTCCTCGCCGGGCGGCATGCCGTCACCGCGCCGCAGGTCGCCGTCGGCGTCCCGGTCGAAGAGCCCCGCCGTCTCGATGCGGCCCTCCTCGATGCGCCCGGTGACCGCGACGATCTCGCGCACCTGCCGCCGGACCACGCCGTCCGCGGCACGGCTCAGGCCGAGGTGCACCACGAGGTCCACCGCCGAGGCGACGGTGGGCACCACGAACCGGTCCGACACGTTCTCCCCCGCGAGCAGCGGAAGCGTCGTCATCTTCGCGACGGCCTCGCGCGCCGTGTTGGCGTGCAGCGTGCACATCCCGGGGATGCCGCTGTTGAGCGCGACGAGCAGGTCGAACGCCTCCGCCTCCCGCACCTCGCCGATCACTATCCGGTCCGGGCGCATCCGCAGCGCCTCCTTGACCAGGCGCCGCAGCGGCACCTCCCCGGTACCTTCGAGGCTCGCCGGGCGCGTCTGCAGCGCCACGTGGTCACGGACCGGGAGGCGCAGCTCCCAGACCTCCTCGGCCGAGATGACCCGCTCGGACCCGGGGATCGACCCCGCCAGGGCGTTCAGCATCGTCGTCTTGCCCGCCTGGGTCTGGCCCGACACCAGCACGTTGAGCCCGGCCCGCACCGCGGCGTCGAGGAACGTCGCGGCCTGCCCGGTCAGGGACCCGAGGCGGACCATGTCGGCCAGCGAGTGGGCCCGCACGACATGCTTGCGGATGTTCACGGCGAAGTGCGCACGTGTGATGTCGGGGATCACGACATGAAGGCGTTCCCCGCCCGGCAGCCGCGCGTCCACGAACGGGCTCGACAGGTCGAGCCGCCGCCCGGACGTCTTGAGCATCCGCTCCACCAGGTCACGGACCTGCTCGGTGGTCAGCACCGTGCTGGTCAGCTCCGGGACCCCGCGCCGCGCGACGTACACGTGGGTGGGGGCGTTGAGCCAGACCTCCTCGATCTCCGGGTCGTCGAGGTAGGGCTGCAGCGGGCCGAACCCGCCGACGGCGTCGGTCACCGTCCGGGCCGCGGCCTCGGGGTCGGCGAGGGGCGGCACCACGCCGACGCTCGCCCGGGCCGCGTAGTCACCCACCGCATCGGTGACGAGGCTCGACAGCCCCGCCCGGTCACCAATCGGGTCCAACCCCTTGCGCCGCACCAGCTCGCGCACCTCGTTCTCGAGGATGCGCGCCCCCTCTTCGCCCATGGCCGACAACGCTAGAGCCAAATGTTCACCTTCGCCCGGCGCCCTGTGGATAACTTTCCTCAAAGCCCGGAGTTATCCACCACATCCACAGGGTTGTCCACAAACGCGCAGGTAAAGAGGGTTGTCCGGCATGCCAGAGATGAACCCGGGGTGGACGGGCGATGGATATCGTCGTCCCCATGAGCTCCCTCTCTTCACCCGGCCGCGGCCGGGACCGCTGGCAGGACGCCGCGAGCGCGGCGGGCCTCCTCGCCGACGACGGCACCGTCGCCGCGACGATCTTCGCCGAGATGTCCGCCCTGGCCGCCCGCACCGGCGCGATCAACCTCGGCCAGGGTTTTCCCGACGTCGACGGTCCCGAGTACGTCAAGCAGGCGGCGATCCGGGCGATCGAGGAGGGTCGCAACCAGTACGCACCGGGTGACGGCGTGCCGGAGCTGCGCACCGCGATCGCGGACCACCAGGAGCGGCACTACGGGCTGGACGTGGATCCCGACACCGAGGTGCTGGTGACCACCGGCGCCACGGAGGCGCTGGCCGCCTCCATCCTCGCGCTGACCCGGCCTGGGGACGAGGTGCTCACGCTGGAGCCGTTCTACGACTCGCACGCGGCCTCGATCGGCATGTCCGGTGCCACGCACGTCACCGCTCCCCTGGTCCCCGGGCCGGACGGCTTCCGGCTCGACGTCGAGGCTCTCCGGGCCGCCGCCACCCCGCGGCTGCGGATGATCGTGCTCAACTCACCGCACAACCCGACCGGTGCGGTGCTCACCCGCGACGAGCTGGACGCCGTCGCCGCGGTGGCCAGGGAGCGCGACGCGATCGTCGTGACCGACGAGGTCTACGAGCACCTCACGTTCGGCGCCGAGCACATCCCGATGGCCACGCTGCCCGGCATGGCCGAGCGGACGCTGACCATCTCGTCGTCGGGCAAGACGTTCTCGTTCACGGGCTGGAAGGTGGGCTGGCTGCATGGCCCGGCCGACCTGGTCACCGCGGTGCGCACCGTCAAGCAGTTCCTCACGTACACGTCCGGAGCGCCGTTCCAGCCCGCCATCGCGCAGGCCCTGGCCGACGACGACACCCCGCACGCGCTCGCCGCATCCCTCGCCGGCCGACGCGACCTCCTGTGTGCCGGCCTGGAGGCGGCGGGCTTCACGGTGAACCGCCCGGCGGGCACGTACTTCGTGATGGCCGACGCGTCGGGGCTGCTCGGGCGCGTCGGGCTGCGCGACGGCGTCGAGCTGTGCCGGCGGCTGCCCGAGCTGGCCGGTGTGGTGGCGATCCCGGCGGCGGCGTTCTGCCGCGCCGGTTCCCCGACGGCGCAGGCGCTGGCGTCGCACGTGAGATTTACCTTCGTCAAGCAGGAGGCCGTCCTGCGCGAGGGGGCGACCCGCCTGGCCCGCCTGGGGGTGCCGCTGAGCTGATCCGTCCGCTCCGGGCCTAGCCCGCGAGCAGCGAGACCGCCACGGCCAGCATGATCAGCGCGATCACGCCGTCGACCACCCGCCACGCACCGGGGCGCCGCAGTACCGGTGCGAGCAGGCGCGCGCCGTAGCCCAGGGCGGCGAACCAGGCGACGCTGGAGACCATCGCGCCGGCCGTGAACAGCCAGCGGGCGTCGCCGTAGGTCACGGCGACCGAGCCCTGCAGCATCACCGTGTCGAGGTACACGTGCGGGTTCAGCCAGGTCAGCGCGAGCGTCGTGAGGACCACCGGCTTGAGGCGCCGGCCGGGACTGTCGCCCAGCGCGCCATCCTCGGCGGCGGCGAGCCTCGTGTCGCCGCGCACGGCCCGCCAGGCGGCCATGGCCCCGTACCCGAGCACGACGGCGGCGCCCAGCCAGCGCATCACCACCACGGCGTCGGGCCACCGCTCCACGAGCGGCCCGAACCCGGCGCCGCCAGCCGCGTAGAGCACGGCGTCGGACGTCGCGCAGATCGCCGCGACGACGCCCACGTGCTCGCGCCGCAGGCCCTGGCGCAGCACGAACGCGTTCTGGGCTCCGATGGCGACGATGAGCGAGAGGCCGAATCCGAGTCCGGCGAGCAGGGCGAGCATGCCTTCACGCTAGGCAGGCCGGGCCCTGAAGACCAGTTCATGTTTCTGAGGCAGCCTTAGCAAAACTGAAGATGAGCGAGACTGGTGGGATGCGATGGGATTCCCGCCAGCTCGAAGCCCTGGCCGCCGTGGTTGCCGAGGGCTCGTTCGACGCCGCGGCCCGGGCCCTGCACGTGACGCCGTCGGCCGTCAGCCAGCGCATCCGGGCGCTGGAGAACGCGGCGGGCAGCGTGCTGGTGCGGCGCGCCCGGCCGGTGGTCGCCACGACGTCAGGCCAGGCGCTCCTGCGCCTCGCCCGGCAGACGGAGCTGCTCGGCGCGGAGGTCGCGGCGGAGCTGGGCGCCGACGATGAGCGCCCCGGCGGGCAGGAGACCGACAGCGGCAGGCCGGACACCCTCGTGACGGTGCCTCTCGCGGTCAGCGCCGACTCCCTGGCCACCTGGGTGCTGGCCGCCCTCGCCCAGGTCGACGGAGTCACCTTCGACCTGCACCGGGCCGACGACAGCCGCACCGCCGACCTGCTCCGCGAAGGCGTCGTGATGGCGGCCGTCACCTCGCAGACCGCGCAGGTGCAGGGTTGCCGCAGCACACCGCTCGGCATCATGCGCTACCGCCCGGCATGCACGCGCGCCTTCGCACGGCGCTGGTTCCCCCACGGACCGACGCGGGAAGCACTCGACGCTGCGCCCGTCGTCGTCTTCGACCGGACCGACGACCTCCAGGACAGGTATCTGCGTGAGCGTGCGCCCGACGCCAGACCGCCGCGGCACCACGTGCCGAGCACCGTCGAGTACGAGGAGACCATCCGCCTCGGGCTCGGCTGGGGCATGCTGCTGGACCGGCCGACCATCGGCGGGCTGCACGACGGCACCGGCGGCGGGATCACCCTCCTCGAGCCCGACGCCGTCCTCGACATCCCGCTTCACCTGCAGCAGTGGAAGCTGCGCTCCACCGTGCTGGACAGGGTCACCGCAGCGCTGCGAAAAGAAGCAACACGGGAACTGCTTCCGGCGTGAAATAAGGACGTACCCCATCATTAACCCTGATTCAGTCCTTCCGCACTTCCAAATCATGAACCGGACATCCCATGTCCGACTTCTTACCGTTCAGCCATGCTCTCCGCGCTCGCCGGCATGGCTTTCGGTCTGTCGCTCATCGTCGCCATCGGGGCGCAGAACATCTTCGTTCTCCGCCAGGGCCTGCGCCGGGAGCACGTCGGGCTCGTGGCCGGCATCTGTGCCGTCAGCGACCTCGTGCTCATCTCGGCAGGGGTCGGCGGGCTGGGCACCATGATCCAGAGCGCGCCGCTGGTCGTCGAGCTCGCCCGCTGGGCGGGTGCCGTCGTCGTTCTCGTCTACGGCGGCATGGCCGCCTACCGCGCCGTGAAAGGGCAGCGGGTGGTCATGGGGCGACACAGCGTCACGCACCGCACGGTCGGTGCGGCCGTCGCCACCACGCTCGCGCTGACCTGGCTCAACCCGCACGTCTACCTGGACACCGTGGTGCTCGTGGGCGGGCTCGCCGCCACGCACGGCGACGACCGCTGGTGGTTCGGGCTCGGCGCCTGCATCGCCAGCACCGCCTGGTTCGTCGCGCTCGGCTACGGGGCGCGCTACCTGGCGCCGCTCCTGGAGAAGCCGGGCGCGTGGCGCGTCCTCGACAGCGTCGTCGCGGTGACCATGGTGGCCGTCGCGATCTCGCTGGTCGTCAGCGGAGCCTGAGCGTCAGCGGAGTCTAGTCGGCACAGACGCCGTCGAGCAGCACCTCCGGGCTCGGGCTCGGCTTCGGGGCCGCCGGCTCCTCCCCGGTGCCGTCACCGGTCGTGCCGGTCTCGTCGCCCGCGGCGTCCCCCGTGCCGGCGTCGCCCGTGCCGGCTTCGCCCTCGTCACCCGTGCCTGCTCCCTCGTCGCCGGTCCCCGCGTCGTCCGTTCCGGCGTCCGCCGACCCGTCCTCGGCCTCGCCGCTCGCGCTCGGCGAGCCGGACGGCTCCGGGTCGGGCAGCACCGCCTCGTCCGGCGGGATGTCCTCCGCCATGCGCGCGAAGATCTCCGAGGCCTCGGGATACCAGCCCAGGCCACTCGCGGAGCCTTCGGTGGTGTCGTACACCGGGACCTTGGTCATGATGATGTTCCGCTTGTCGATCTCCCGCAGCGACCAGGCGAGGCCCGCCACCTTGCCCGGGTCGGCGATGTCCGGGTCGGCGCTCAGCGAGCCCAGGGCCGCGTTGATCAGCCGGAAGGTCTTGGTCGGGTCGGCAAGTGTCTCGGCGGACAGGATCTGCCGCAGCGTCGCGTTGATGAACGCCTGCTGCCGCTCGATCCTCGTGATGTCACTGCGCATCTCGAGCCCCATGCCGGTGCCCTTGCGCACCCGGAGGAACTGGATGGCGGTCTTGCCGTCGAGCCTGTTCTCCCCGGCCGGCAGGTCGATGCGGGCCGACGCGGGGTCGCCATGGATCGCTTCCGGCAGGCACATCTTCACGCCGCCGATCGCGTCGACGACGTCGATCACGCCGTTCATCTTGACGACCGCGTGGTTCGTCACCGTCACGCCCGTCATGGCGTTGACCGTGTTGATCGTGCAGGCGGCCGCGTGCTTGAGCGACGTGTCGCCGCTGCCGACCTCGAACGAGGCGTTGAACTTGTCGCGGTAGGGCTGCGACTGGCCGCCGTCCGGAAGCTGGCACGACGGGATGTCCACGAAGGTGTCACGGGGCAGCGACGCGATCTCGATCCACTGCCGGTCCGCCGAGATGTGCACCAGCATCGTCGTGTCCGAGCGCATACCCGAGACCGAGCCACCGATGTCGGCATTGGTGCCGTCACGGATGTCGGTCCCCATGAGGAGCAGGTTGACCGGCTCGTCCTTGAACGGGTCGGACGGGTTCTTCGGCGTGACCTGCTCGGCCACCAGGCCGTCCAGGTCCTGGACCTCGATCTGCGAGATCGCGTTCTGGTACACCGTGGCGGCCGCGGCAGAGCCGAACGCCATCGTGCCGACGACACCCATGGTGACCCCGCGGAACACCATCATCTTGCGCCAGCTGCGGACGTGACGGGGCTGCCGCTCGCCCGACCGCGCATGCCGGGGAGGTGTTTGAAGTATCTCGCCGACAGGTCGGACCGCCGTCCAGAAATCAGTCGCCACGCACCGGAGACTATGGCCTCTGTGCGTCAATCGTGTAACTAAGTCCTGGCGCTCTCAGGTGGGTTCCAGGTCGTCGTCGGCGACCAGGCCCTGTCAACGCCCGGCAGCGCTCGGGTCGACGCATCCGCCACTCCCGTCCACTTGCCGGGCACCGTGGACCGCACCGCGGCCTCGTTCGCTGTTGCCGCGATCACCGCATCGGTCAAGAGTCCCGATGGTGCCCTCGGCCAGACGGGGGGGGACCAGGGCCCGGCAAGGCAATGACAAGGTGATGACGTGCCGGGACCCTGTGCCCCCCGCTGCAGTACGGTTCGGCGATTCAGGTGCTACGGGACAGAGATCGCCGTCCTGTAGCAGTTACCGGTGAAAGAACCGCTCGCCTGCGAGAACGCCGGCCACTTGATCGCACGCCTCGTATTCGGGCCGTAAAGACCATCGCCGCTCACACCAGAGGCGCTCTGCACGCTCGCCAGAACCTCGGAGGTCCGCCCACCGTAGTAGCCGTCCACGAACGAGGCACGCCACGCGGACGGGATGTGCGAGAGGTAGCAGTGCTTCAGGGACCGCTGCAGCTGCTCGGCTCCCTTGTTGTACGACGTGCTGGGCGCCATGTAGCACGTCTCGTGATATCCGCCCGACACGGACTGCACGGGGACGCGGTACACCCACCCACCCGTCCCGTCCAAGGAGGCGTAGTTATTGCAGTACCCCGCCGCGGCGGACGCGGGCGCAGCGAAAGCGACTGCTCCCATGCCAAGGACCAGACTGACCGCCGCGAATACCGCCATCAATCGTCCACGAAAGTTCTTCATGACCCTCCATCGTCTGGGGCTGTGGAGACCTCGGGTGAAGCCCCTTCCACGAGCACCTCAAGAGAGGCACTCCAACGATGAGCCTGGCATAAGGTCATTAAACGGTCAAACAACCTAAAGTTGGACAGTTGTTCATCAACGGATCGGTCAGTCCGGGCAGACGCCCGGCAGCAGCGAGGGCGACGGCGCCGAGCTGGGCGTGCCCGACGGCGTCGTCCCGCCCCCGTCGCCCGCACCCGTGCCGCGGGACTCGCCCGTTTCCCTCCCCGAAGGACTGCCCGGATCCTCGCTCCCCCCGGCACCGGTCGACGGCAGCGTCGCGTGCCCGGGCGGCGGCTCGCCAGCCGCGATGCGCTCCCAGACAGCGGTGGCCTCGTCGGTCCAGACCACACGGTTGGGGTCGGTGGGCGCGGCCACCACGGGCAGCTCGGTGAACACGATCTCGGCCGGGTCGATGTTCCGGATGCTGTACGCGAGGCCCGCCAGCGCCGCCGGGTCGGCCAGGCCCGGGTCGGCGGAGACCGCATTGAGCACCGCGCGGATGGTGCGGTACAGCCGGGGCGAGTTGGTGACGACGTTCTGGTCCAGGACCTGGCGTACCAGAGCGTCAACGAAGGCCTGCTGCCGCGTGATCCGGGTGAGGTCGCTGCCCTGGTCGAGCCCTAGCCCTTCGCCGTGCCTGGCCCGGAGGTAGCTGATCGACTGGCGCCCGTCGAGGGTCTGCTCCCCCGCCGGCAGCTCGAAGCGCCCGTAGTCAGGGTCCTGCACGAGCGGTTCGGGCAGGCACATGCGCACCCCGCCGAGCGCGTCGACGACGTCGACCACGCCGTCCATCTTGACGACCATGTGGTTGGTGACGGGCACGCCGGTGAGTGCCTGCACGGCGGAGATCGTGCAGGCGGCGGCGTACGTGAGGTCTTCCTCGGCGCCACCGCCGATCGTGAACGCGCTGTTGAACATGCCGTACCTGGCGCCGGACTCGGTGCCGTCGGGCAGCTCGCAGGCGGGGATCTCCACCAGCGAGTCGCGCGGGATGGAGACCACCTCGATGCGGGACCGGTCTCCGGAGACGTGCATCAGCATGGTCGTGTCCGACCGCATCCCGCCGTCACCCTCGCCCGCGATCTCCGTGTTCTCCCCGCCACGCAGGTCGGTGCCCATGATCAGGATGTTCAGGCTACGGCCGGTGAACGGGTCGTCCGGGTCGGGCGCCGACGACGGCGTGGGGCCCTTGACGAGACCGGATACGTCGCTGACGCCGATCTGGTCCTTCAGGTCCAGGTAGACGGCCGCAGCGCCGACCCCCAGCAGGCTGAGCGCGCCGACGACGACGAGCGCCACGACTCGCGCGACGCGGTGACTGCGCTGGGTACGGAGGTGCCGGGGCACATGCGGAGCATATGCATGTACCCCGGCACCGGGCCTCCTCAGAAGCGGAGGTCAGCTCACCGCGGCGGCGCCGAGGTCCGGGTTGTCCGTGAAGAATCCGTCCAGGCCGGCCTCCAGGAACACCTGCACCTCGCCCACCATGTCGCCGATGCCGTTCGGGTCGGTCGAGGAGCGGAAGTCGGCCGCGAGGAACTGGTTCTCACGGCGGAAGGTCCAGGCGTGCACCTCGAGGCCGGCGCGGTGCGCGTCCCGGATCACCGGGCTGGGCGCGCGGAGCGTGCCGTCGGCGTTGCGCGGGATCAGCACGTTCTTCTCGGCGCCGATGCCGTCGGCGTAGCCGGCGATCTCTCGCAGGCCCCGGCGGGTGACCAGGTCTGCGTAGGTACGCGGGTCCCCGGCCGCCACGAGGTCGTAGGGTGCGCCGCTGCTGCTGACGAGCTGGGCGAGCCGCACGTCGGTCATCTCGTCGAGGTCCTGGAGGTTGCCCACCTCGAACGACTGGACGATCACCGGGGCGTCGGCCCGGTCGAAGCCGTTGCGGCGGAGCTCACGCACGAGCGGCTCCTCCAGGGACAGCCCGATCGAGTCGAAGTAGGTGGGGTGCTTGGTCTCCGGGTAGACGCCGACGGGGGCGCCGTCGCAGGTGCGGCTGTTCCGGGCCAGGTCGAGCACCTCGTCGAGCGTCGGGACCTGGTAGAGGCCGTCGAACGGGGTGTTCTGCGGCCGGACCTGCGGCAGACGCTCCTTGGCCCGCAGGGTGCGCAGCTCGGCGAGCGTGAAGTCCTCGGTGAACCAGCCGGTGATCCGCGCGCCGTCGATCGTCCTGGTGGTGCGCCGGTCCGCGTACTCCGGGTGCGCGGCGACGTCGGTGGTGCCGCCGATCTCGTTCTCGTGCCGGGCGACGAGCACGCCGTCCTTGGTCGAGACCACGTCGGGCTCGATGTAGTCGACGCACTGGTTGATGGCGGTCTCGTACGCGGCGAGCGTGTGCTCCGGCCGGTAGCCGGAGGCCCCACGGTGCCCGACGACCGTCACGCCGTCGTCGGTCACGCGCTTCTTCTTCAGGTCGACGAGAGCCATCTCGGTGTCGTCCGGGGTACCCGTGACACGCGAGTCGTTGCCCGGGTAGTTGTTGTCGTTGCCGATCAGCAGCGTGTCGCGGTCGACGAACAGGACCGTCTCGAAGGACTGCACGGGCAGCGCGAACGTCTCGCCGAGCCCGTAGCCCTCGCCGGCGTCGATACCGCGCGGGTTCTCGATGCGCAGTGCGTCGACGACGAGCTCCTTGCGGACGTAACCGTCACGGTCCGTGCGGCTCAGGTCGATCTCGTACACCCGCTTGATGACCGACTGGTCGCCCTCGAAGTCGTCCCGCTCGATGAGCAGCATGGAGTCGCGGCCGGTGGCGAACGCGTCGCCGATCACGTTGACCTCACGGTCGGTCTGGTACGCCCAGCGCTTGCCGGTGTACTCACCGCGACGGGTGTCGAACTGGTAGATCCAGCGGCGGCGGACATCCTCGTCGTCGGCCAGCGCACCCTCGACCACCGGGTAGAGGTGACGACCGCTCGAGGCCAGGGCCTCGAAGCCGCGGCTGCTGGGGACGTTCGGCTTCTCGCCGGGCTCCAGGTAGGGGTTCGCGGGCGACTTGCCGTCCGGGAACTCGTACGGGGCCTCCAGCAGCGTGCCGTCCGCGTCGAAGTGCAGCAGGAACGGGCCGAACTCCTCACCGACCCAGAACGTGCCGTCGGCGGCCCGGACCAGGGACTCGATGTCGAAGTCGGCGCCCGTCAGCAGGCGCTCCTCGGTGTCCTCGTGGACGATCTCGAAGTCGAGGACGTCGTTGCGGTCGTTGTACTCGATGAAGTCGAGCACCTCGATCTCGCCGGAGCCCTTCCGGCCCGTGTCCCACTGCGGGCGCACCAGGTAGTTGCGCAGCAGGTAGTCGGCGGAGTTGCCCTTGGCCCCGAACCCGTTGTCCGGCTGGGCCCAGAAGGTGCCGTCGCGGTTGTCGACCATCGCGGAGAAGCCAGGGATGACCTGGCCGTCCCACGGCCCCTGGCGCCCGTTGGCGGGAGAAGCCGCGGCGCCCGACGGCGGGCCTTCGGCGAGGTAGTCGGCCGACAGCGTGGCCCGACCGGCCAGGGTGGCGGCGAGGTAGGAGCCGCGGTGGTGCTCGGGCCCGGGACCGTGCTGGGGTGCGGCGACGGCGACGGCAGCGGGGAACAGCAGCGATGCCACTGCCGCGGCGGCCACCACGCGCGAGGCGCGGGTGCGCAGGGGTGTACTCATGCGTGCGAGCCAAGACGGCGGAGCCGACATCCTGGTGAATCCCGCCCGACCGCGGGATGAACACTCAGATCGGCGTGTGCCAGCCGCCCTTGCGGTACGCCGGCGTGGCGGCGGCCAGCACGATGAACGCGGTGAGGCCCGAACCGAGCATCACGACCGACATGGCGACGGTGTCGCTGCCGAGCAGGCCCACGATCGGTGAGACCAGGCCGGCCAGCAGCGACTGCACCGCACCGATCATGGCGGCGGACGTCCCCGCGATCTCGCCGTGCCTGGACAGCGCCAGGGCCGAGGCGTTGGCGGGGATGAGGCCCTGGAACGCGAGCACCAGCCACAGGGCCACGAGCAGCCCGATCAGGCCGCCCACCTGCGTCACCGCGACCACGACCAGCACCACGGACATCACCACCTGCGCCACGATCGCCGTCCGCAGCAGCCGGATGGGGGCGACCCGCCGGACCAGCGACGCGTTCACCTGGGCGGAGAGCACCAGGCCGAGGCCGTTGATCGCGAAGAGGAGCGAGAACTGCCCGTGCGAGAGGCCGTACCCCTGCTGGAACACGAACGGGGAGCCCACCACGTAGCTCATCACGACCCCCATGCCGAGGCCGGGGATGAGGGCGAGCGCCATGAAGTGCTTGTCGCGCAGCAGCGTGCGATAGCCGCGCAGCACCGACGACGCGCCCCCGGTGGTGCGGCGGGCGACCGGGTTCGTCTCCGGCATCACGAAGAACACGATCACCGCGAGCGTGGCACCGATGAGCGCGAGCACCACGAAGATCCAGCGCCAGGCAAACGCCTCGAGCACGATCGAGCCGAGCGACGGCGCGAGCATCGGGGCCACGCCGATCACGAGCATCAGGCGTGACAGGATGCGGGCCGCCTCGGCTCCCACGAACCGGTCGCGCACGGTGGCCATCGCCGCGACGCTCGCCGCCGAGTTGAAGAAGCCCTGCACCAGGCGCAGCCCGATGAGCAGGTGGATGTCGTCGACGATGGCGCAGGCCAGCGAGACCAGGACGTGCATCCCGATGCCGATCATCAGCGGCAGACGGCGCCCGAAGCGGTCGGTCAGCGGGCCGATGACGAGCTGGCCGAGCGCACCACCGACGAGCATGCAGGAGACGGTGAGCTGGGCCAGCGTGTCGGAGGTACCGAGATCGGAGGCGACCTGCGGGAGCGCAGGCAGATACATGTCGACGGTAAGGGCGGGCAGGCACGCCAGCGCACCGAGCATGATCACCCACTTGAGGGCGGATCGAGACGACGGAGCGCGGCGACCGGGCATGGTTGAGGACACGCCCGACGGCGCTTCGGTTGGCATGCCCAACATTCTATCGAATCGATACGACCCTGAACAGAGTGACCTCCCTCTCCCACCACCCGCTGCCGACCGCCCCGCCGCAATGTCAGTGGGGCGGGGCATGCTGGTCCCATGTGCGGACGCTTCGCCTCCTTCACGGACACCCAGGACCTCGCTGACGAGCTCGCGATCGCCGAGATAGCGGAGGACGCGCGGCTCCTGCCGCCGTCCTGGAACGTGGCGCCCACCGACCCGGTGCGCATCGTCGTCGAGCGCGCGGGTCGCGACTCGGACGAGGTGACACGGTCGTTGCAGCTGGCCCGATGGGGGCTCGTGCCGTCGTGGGCCAAGGACCCCGGTGTGGGCGCCCGCATGATCAACGCCCGCTCGGAGACCCTGCTCGACAAGCCCGCGTTCGCCAAGCCGTTCGCGGCGCGGCGCTGCCTGGTGCTCGCCGACGGCTACTACGAGTGGCGCAAGCTGTCGCTACCGGCGTCCGGCTCGAAGAAGATCCCCAAGCAGCCGTACTGGATCCACCCCGCGGACGCCGGCGTGGCCGCCTTCGCGGGCCTGTACGAGTTCTGGCGCAACCCTGCCGCGAGCGAGACCGACCCGGACCGCTGGCTCGTGTCAGCCACGGTCGTCACCCGGCCGGCGTCCGACAGCATGGCTCCGATCCACGACCGGATGCCGCTCGTGCTGCCGCGGGACGCCTGGGACACGTGGCTGGACCCGGCGGTCCGCGACGCGTCCGATCTCCTGCAGATCGACAACGCCCCGCTGACGACGCGGCCGGTGGGCGATGCGGTGGGTTCCGTGCGGAACGACGGGCCGTCGTTGATCGAGCCGGATCCGGAACCGAGGGATCCGGAGCCGGTGCTGGTCTGACGATCAGACAGGGTCGCTGAGGAACAGATCGTTGCGTATGTGCAACTCGGCGCGCGGTTGACATCTTTCCTCTACACACTTGACCCATGACGATCGAGACCGCCAGCAGGTCGGAGCCCGCGGGCTACACAGCGTTCATCGCGGACCTGAAACATCGTGTCCGGACCACGCAGTTCCGCGCGGTGCGTGCTGCCAACACCCAGGTGCTGCGGTTGTACTGGTCCGTTGGCCGCGACATCCTCGACCGCCAGAAGAACGAGGGCTGGGGCGCCAAGGTCGTTGACCAGATCTCGGCTGATATGCGGCGGGAGTTTCCAGGTCAGCAGGGATGGTCGCGCCGCAGCCTCTTGTACATGCGGAAGGTTGCTGAAGCGTGGCCGGCTGAGTCAGAGTTTGTGCAACAGCCTGTTGCACAATTGCCCTGGGGCCATGTCACGATCCTTCTCGCGAAGCTCCGCACCCGCGAGGACCGCGACTGGTACGCCGCCCAGGCAGTCGAGAACGGCTGGTCCCGCGCCAGCCTCGAGTTCGAGATCAAGATGGACCTCAAGAGCCGCCTGGGCTCCGCTCCCTCCAACTTCTCGACGACCCTCGAAGCCTCCGACTCCGACCTCGCCCAGCAGGTCGTCAAGGACTCCTACGTCTTCGAGCACCTGGACCCAGGCAAGCAGATCGCGGAACGCGACCGTGAGCAGGCACTCATGGATCGGATACAGGCCACGCTGCTGGAGCTCGGGCGCGGCATGGCGTTCGTCGGGCGCCAGTTCCGGATCGAGGTCGGCGGCGACGAGTTCTTCGTCGACCTGCTCTTCTTCCACGTCACCCAGCTGCGCTACGTCGTCGTCGAGCTGAAGGTCGGGAAGTTCCAGCCGGCCCACATGGGCCAGATCGGCACCTACGTCGCGATGATCGACGGCGAGGTCCGGGATCCGGCGATACATGCACGGACGGTCGGGATCCTCCTGTGCACCGAGCGCAACGGGGCCACGCTCGACTACGCGCTCGCGAGCACCGCGTCCCCCGTCGCGGTCGCCCTCTACGAGGGCCTGACGCCGAAGGAACGCGCAGAGCTGCCGGACCCGGAAGAGCTGGAAGCCATCATCGGCGAGGAGATCCGGGCCCACGAACCACCCGTCACCGCGCTCCCGGAACCAGGCCCGGCCTGAACGAACGGATCACGTCGGCGAGCACCGCGTGGAAGGTCGGGAAGGTCTTCTTCACGCAGCCCGGATCGTCCAGCGTGACTCCCGGGGCGCGCAGGCCGGCGATGCTGAAAGCCATCGCGATCCGATGGTCACCGAAGCAGCGGATCTCCGCACCGTGCGGCGCGGCAGGCTGGATCTCGATCCAGTCGGGCCCCGTCTCGACCTGCACCCCCATCGCCCGGAGGTTCACCGCGCACGCGTCGAGCCGGTCGCACTCCTTGACCCGGGTGTTGGCGACGTCGACGATCCGGGTCGGCCCGTCGGCGAAGGGCGCGATCGCCGCGAGCGTCGGCATGGTGTCCGAGATGTCGCGCATGTTGACCGTGATCCCGCGAAGTCGTCCGGTCCCGGTCCCGGTCCCGGTCACGGTCGTCGCTCCGGCGCTCTTGTCGACGTCGGCGCCCATGCGAGCGAGGACGTCGACGAACGCGTAGTCCCCCTGCAGGGCTCCCGGGCTCAGGCCCGGCACGGTGATCGACTCACCGAGCAGCGCCGCCGCCGCGAAGAAGTAGCTCGCGGACGACGCATCCGGCTCGACCTCGTACCGGTTCGCGACGTAGGTGCCCGGCTCGACCCGGTAGGTCCGGCCGGTCCGGGCGACGTCGATCCCGAACGCGCGCATCATCGCCGTCGTGATCGCGACATACGGTTCCGAGACGAGGTCGGTCACCTCGACCGTCAGACCGTCGCGCATCAGCGGACCGGCGAGAAGCAGCGCGGTGAGGAACTGGGACGATGTCCCGGCGTCGAGCCGGACGGCCCCACCGGAGAGCCCCGCGGCGTGCACGGCCAGGGGGTGATGGTCAGCCTCGCCGCCGAACTCCAGCGTCGCCCCCAGCTCGCGCAACGCCTGGGTGAGCGGAGCCATCGGCCGGCGGCGCATCTGCGCCGAGGAGTCGAACGCGTACCGACCGCTGCCGGTTGCCGCCAGGACGGGCAGGAAGCGCGACGTCGTCGCGCCGTCCCGGGTGAACACGTCGGCGGACCCGCGCGGCGGACCGGCGGGCGCACCCTCGATCTCCCACTCCGAGGCGCCCTGCCCGACCACGTACCCGAGTGCCCGGAGCCCTTCGACGAACGCCTCGGTGTCGTCGGAGACCAGCGGTCTCACCAGGGTGGATCGCCCCCGCGCGGCCGCCGCGAGGAACAGCGCTCGTGCGGTGATCGACTTCGAACCGGGGATCTCGACGACAGTCACGTCCCGACCGTAGCGCCCCGCGGGCCATCGGTCCGGGAGGCCCACCCCTCGGGCCGGCTAGGCCCCGGGGAGCACCTCGCCGAGCGTCCGGATCCGGTCCGCGACGTCCGGGTACCGGTCGTGCCGGTCTAGCAGCACAGCGCCCAGCCCGGCGTCGAGCGGACCGTGGAAGTCCTTCTCCAGGTCGTTGCCGACCATCAGCACATCACCCGGCGCGACACCGAGGATCTCGCACGTCGCGGCGTACGCGCGCGGGTCGGGCTTGCCCGCGGGCAGGTCGTCGGACGCGACGACGACGTCGAGGTGCTCGGCCAGGCCCGTCCGGTCGAGCTTGCGCCGCTGGTGGACGGAGTCGCCGTTGGTGAGCAGCGCGACGACGAGGCCTGCGTCGCGCACCCTGCGCAAGGCGGGCACGGCGTCGTCGAACGCGATCCAGGCCCGCTCGTAGCGGGACAGGTACCCGGTGAAGAGCTCGTCGGCCTCGTCGTCGGTGGCGTCAGCGCCCAGGAACTCGCGCACGCGAACCCGCCGCTGGTCCTGGAACGTGATCTCCCGCCGCTGGTAGCGCGCGTAGGCGTCCTCCGCGATGGTGAGCCACGCGGCTACCAGCTCATCCAGGTCGTCGAGGTGCAGACCCAGCTCGGGCAGCCAGTCGAGAAGTGCCGCCCGAGAGGCGCCCTCCTGGTCCACGAGTGTGTCGTCGAGATCGAAGAGAACGACTTTCAGCACGCTCGCATCGTGTCACACGCCCGCGAGTACGCGGAGTTGGACGAGCAGGGGGTGAACTTCACCGCTGGGGCAACGTAATCGCAGGCCCGCGCGTCTCTAGACAGCGACAGACTCCTGTCCCGACCCACCTGGGGGATCCATGACCGCTCACCGCTCGTCCCGATCATCACCGCGCCTGCTCACGATGGGGGTGGCCGCCGTGCTCGCCCTCGGGCTGCTCGGAGAAGGGGCTGCGACCGACGTCGCATCGGCATCGACCGTGCCGACCACCACGCCTGCGGCGCGAGAGCTGGCTGCAGCACAGCCCGGTCTCCGGTTCGCTCCGGCGTCCAAGACTGTTGAGGCCTATGCCTACGACGGTTACGTCTACCTCGACTCGGGCGTCTGGCTCGCCGCCTACGGCGAGGGTTACGAGTTCTGGGCGAAGCGCGCCAAGCCCTCCGACCCGGTCACACTCACCAAGACGGTGATCCGCGGCGAGAAGCGCACCACGAAGAAGGCGCCCGCCAAGATCGTCGACGGGTTCAACGGCTTCAAGCGGGGCCTCACGGTCCAGGTCGTCGACGCCAAGGGCAACGTCCTCACCAAGAAGACCCGCAGCCTGTGCCTCGGCGGTGAGGAGCGCCAGCGGGTCGAGCCGACCGGTAACACCGAGCCGATCTACCCCATGTGGTGCGGCGGAAACTGGTTCACCAACGCCACCGTCTCCGGGATCGAGCAGGGTTGGGCGAGCCGGCTGGACACCTACTTCGAGGTGAAGACCACGCGCACGAACCTCCGGATGACCGTGAGCATCAGCGACCCCGTCGCGAACTTCCTCGGTCTCCCCGCGGACGCCCGTTCGGTCTCGCAGCGGGTCAAGGTGGTCGACGAGTGCGGGTTCGTGGACTGCGGAGAGATGGGGGCAGCGCTCCTGGGCCAGCCCGACGAGGGCTTCAGCAGCCTGGCCGAAGGGGAGCCCACCGCCCAGGAGGAGCGGCGGCAGGCGCACACGAGCGGTGGCCACGCCGGCTCGGGCGACACCACTCGGCCCACGCACCGTACGAACCTCTTCACGCTCCGGAACGAGCACCAGGAGCACGGCGGCGACCACCCCGCGCTCGGTCAGCCGGGATCGAAGCCCTCGACCAAGGCCCCGGCCATGGACACCCTTCCCGACCTCGTCTCGGTGCCCGCGTGGGAGATCGGTACCGAGCGGAACGGCCGTACCGACCGGCTCACCTTCAACGCCCACGAGTGGAACGCCGGACCTGCTCCCCTGGTCGTAGAGGGCTACCGGCGGGGCGCCGGCGAGGTCATGGACGCCTACCAGTTCTTCTACCGGGACGGCAAGGAGGTCGGCAGCGCCAGGACCGGGACGATGAAGTACCACGCCGCTCCGGAGCACGACCACTGGCACTTCCTGGACTTCGCGAAGTACGAGCTCGTCAAGCCCGACGGCTCGCTGGTGACGACGAGCGGCAAGCAGTCCTGGTGCCTGGCGCCGACCGACCCCGTGGACCTGTCGGTTCCGGGTGCCACGTGGCGTCCGGACGCCATCGGCCTGGACAGCACGTGCGGCGACAGGTCCGCCCTGTGGCTGCGCGAGGTGCTGCCCGCCGGCTGGGGAGACACCTACAGCCAGTACCAGACCCAGGCCTTCAAGCTGAACGGCGTGCCCAACGGGACCTACCAGATCAAGATCACGGTGAACCCGCGGGGTGCGTTGCACGAGCGGACCGAGTCCAACAACGTCAGCTACCGGACCGTCGTCCTCGGCGGCAGCGCCGGCAAGCGCACGGTGAAGGTTCCGCCGTACCAGGGCGTCGACACGGAGAACATCCGCTGGTGACTGTGCGGCACGAATGTCGCCGCGCGTCCGGCGGTCCTGCGTAGGCTGCGCTCCATGAGCGCCAGCACCACGCAGTCGGCAGTCCCGTCCGGGAGCCGCATCACCTGCAGCCTCTCGGACGGGATCGCCGACGTCCGCCTGGACCGGCCGGACAAGCTCAACGCGCTGTCGCTCGACATGCTCGGCGACCTCCGGGCGGCAGCGCGCCGGCTCGGGCGGACGCCCGGTCTGCGTGCGGTGGTCGTCTCCGGCAACGGCCGCTCGTTCTGCGCAGGGCTCGACCTCGGCGCCGCGGCCCGCAACCCGGCGGCGGTGGCGCGGGCATTCGTTCCGACGCCCCGCGGCACCAACCTGTTCCAGGAGGCCTGCTGGGCCTGGCGGCGGCTGCCCGTACCGGTGATCGCCGCGGTGCACGGGCACGTGTTCGGCGCCGGCGTGCAGATCGCCCTCGCCGCCGACCTGCGCCTCACCACCCCGGACGCCCGCTGGTCCGTCAAGGAGGTCGAGCGAGGCCTGGTCCCCGACATGTCGGGGATCCGGGCGCTGACCCAGCTGGTGGGCATCGAGACGGCGAAGCGCCTCACGTTCACGGCCGAGGAGTTCACCGGGGCCGACGCCGGCCGGCTCGGCCTGGCCGGTACCGTCACGGACACGCCGCTGGACGAGGCGTTCGCGCTGGCCGGCCGGATCGCCGAGCGGCGCCCCGAGGCAGTCGCGGCCGCGAAGCGGTTGTTCGACCGGCGATGGTCGTCGGGCGACCGGCGCACGTTCGCCGCCGAGCGGCGGGCGCAGCTGAGACTGCTGCCGGGTGCGCTGCGGGCGCTGCGTCAGCCGCGGTAGGCGCGCTGCAGCCGGACCGGCGCTATCCGGCCGATGCCGGGGACGTCGCGGACGGGCTGCGCGGTGAGCGCGTAGCGGGAGCTCGTGGCGAGCTTCGCGGCGGTCTCCTTGTCGACCAGGACCGTCGAGGGGTCCGACTGTTCGGTGAGGCGCGAGGCCAGGTTCACCGTCGGCCCGAAGATGTCGCCGAACCGGGACAGCACCCGCCCCCACACGAGACCCACCCGGACCGGGATCTCGGGGTCGCCGGGAGCAGCGGTGCCCAGTGCCGCGCCCGAGGTCTCGGCCAGGCCGAGCGCCACCTCGGCGCCCGTGGAGATGTCGTCGGTCACGAAGAGGACCGCGTCGCCGATGGTCTTCACGACGCGGCCGCCCGCGTTGACGATCACGTCCCGCGCACCCGCCTCGAACCGCTGCACGAACTCCGCCAGCTCCTCCGAGCCGAGCCCCGCCGTCCGCTTCGTGAACGACACGATGTCCGCGAACCCGACCGCGCGGAGCAGCGGCAGCTGATGGCTGTCGTTGCGGTCGTCGCCCCGGGAGCCGGCGAACTCGATGGCGGTGCGCCCCGTCAGCGCCGCGAGCTGACGCCGCCAGGCGTGCTCGAGCTGCCGGCTGAGCATCGCGGACATCTCGGGGAGCCGGTCCAGCGCGAGCAGGCGGGCCGACGTCTCGTCGAGCTCGTACCGTCGCGCCAGGTGCTCCACGAGCGCCTCGACCTGCCACAGCGCGAGCCGCTCGGTGGTGTGGCCCACGGACCGGATGAAGGTCATCTGGGCGCGCTCGTCCATCTGCTCGGCCTCGAACAGGCTCGCGGCATCCTTGAGCGCCTCGACGTCGGCGTCGGTGAACCACGTCTCCGTCGGGTGCGTGACGGGCAGTCCGATCCAGCGCCAGTAGCGGGTGACGAACTGCTTGTCGAGCCCGGTCAGCTCCACCACCTGCGACAACGTGTACCGGCGAGCGCCACCGAGCAGCGTCTCGTCGAGCCGCGCCGCGGTGTCGGCACCCGGCGCGTCGTGGTGCGCGTCGTGGTGGGTGGGAGGGGTCTCGGAATTGTGGAGCACATCACCACTGTAGGCGGGGGCACCTTATGCACCTGCATGCATCCGCAGGACAAGCCCGCGGGATCAGCTCCAGAGCGTCAGCACGAGCGGGATTCCCATGAGCACGAGCAGCATCGCGACCACGGTGACGACGTTCCACAGCCCCAGCCGCACTCCGGGCACACCGTCGTCGCGGTAGAGCAGGGCCCACACGACCAGGAGCCAGGCGACACCGGCCGCCACGAGGCCCGCCGTCGGGGTGCCGTTCGTCTGGACGATCCCCCGGTCCAGGCGGACCGTGCTGATCAGATACACGGCGACGATCGCCGCCGCGCACACGATCGCCTTCGCCACCCCGAGCGTGGCTCGACCTGCCTCCATGGCATCTCCCCGCTGTCACGCACCTTCGCGTGCCTGCCGTCGCTTGGGGCGGACGTTACCGGAGACGACGTGTCCCGCGGCAGGGATTGCCACCGAATTCACCCGTCCGGCGGGCCAGTTCACCCCCGGGACGTCACCGGAGGTGCCAGACGTCGCCCGCGGTCACCGCCCGCTCCTCGCCCGACTCCGAGCGCACCACGAGGGCCCCCGACCCGTCCAGACCGACCGCCTCGCCCTCCAGGACACCCGCACCCCCGGCCAGCTCGGCGCGGACACGGGTGCCCAGCGTCGCCGACACGGCCGCGTACTCGTCCAGCAGGCCGGCCGCGGCGGCGTCACCGCCGGCCTGCTCCCAGCGCCGGACGACGGCGTGCACCTCACCCAGGAGCCGCACCAGCACGTCGGTCCGGTCCGGCCGCGGGTAGCCCGCGAGCGCCAGCGACGTCGCCGTCGGCACGGGCAGCTCCTCCGCGGACTGCGACACGTTGAGCCCGATCCCGAGCACCACCGCCGTCGTCCGCTGCCCGGGCGTGCCGGGTACGACCTCCGCGAGGATGCCCGCGACCTTGCGGTAGAGCCCCAGCCCGGCGATCGTGTCGACGGCGGGCAGCAGCACGTCGTTGGGCCACTTCACGGCGGCGGTGACGCCGCCGTCGGACACCGCACGGACCACCGCGAGCCCGGCCAGCAGGGGGAGCCAGCCCAAGGCCTCGGCCGGGACGCGGGGGCGCAGCAGCACGGACACGGTGAGGCCGGCCCGCGCGGGCGTCTCCCACGAACGTCCGGCGCGTCCTCGGCCCGCCGTCTGGTGCTCGGCGACGAGGGCCGACGGCGCCGGCCACGCGGCCGGGTCGGACCGGACGGCCGTGGCGAGCTCGGCGTTGGTGGAGGAGGAGGTCTCGACCACCTCGACCCGGGAGTATCCGGGGACGGTGAGCTTGTCGAGACACAGGGACTGGTGCACTCCCTCATCCTCTCCCCTCCCGCCCGGCCTCGCCCTTGGAGGAAACCCACAACACAGCGGCGTGACCCGCTGGACCCTCACGCATCGAGCCGGAGGCATCCGACAACTACGCTCGAACTGTGAACGACGCCATCACGACCCTCGCCGGCACGCGCGCCAAGCTCGACGACCTCGACGCGCGCCGGGCAGCCGCCATCGACATCCCGGAGGAGACGGCCCAGGAGAAGCAGCACAAGCGGGGCAAGAAGACCGCCAGGGAACGCATCGACGCACTCCTGGACGAGGGCAGCTTCACCGAGCTGGACGCGCTCGCCAAGCATCGCAGCCGCAACTTCGGCCTGGAGAAGAAGCGGATCGCCGGCGACGGCGTGGTCACCGGCTACGGCACCATCGACGGCCGGCAGGTGTGCATCTACTCCCAGGACTTCACCGTGTTCGGCGGGAGCCTCGGCGAGGTGCACGGCCAGAAGATCACCAAGGTGCAGGACCTCGCGCTGCGCACGGGTGTGCCGCTCATCGGCATCAGTGACGGCGGCGGCGCCCGCATCCAGGAGGGTGTCGCGGCCCTGACGCAGTTCGCGGAGATGTTCCGGCGCAACGTCGCGGCGTCGGGCGTGATCCCGCAGATCTCCCTGATCCTGGGCCCGAGCGCGGGCGGCGCGGTGTACTCCCCCGCGCTGACGGACTTCATCGTCATGGCCGACCAGACGTCGAACATGTTCATCACCGGTCCGGACGTGATCCGCACGGTGACCGGCGAGGACGTCGACTTCGAGACCCTGGGCGGCGCCCGCACCCACAACTCGAAGTCCGGCGTGGCGCACTACATGGGCCAGGACGAGGACGACGCGCTCGACTACGTGCGCCACCTCGTCGGCTACCTGCCGCAGAACAACCTCTCGGACGCGCCGTCGTTCCCGCCGGAGGACGAGACGCCGCTGGAGGTCACCGCCGACGACGAGGCCCTCGACGAGCTGATCCCCGACAGCGACAACCAGCCCTACGACATGCGCACGGCCATCGAGGGGGTCCTGGACCCGGAGTCGTTCCTCGAGGTGCAGCCGATGTTCGCGACCAACGTGCTGATCGGGTTCGGGCACGTGGAGGGCCAGTCGGTCGGCATCGTCGCGAACCAGCCGCAGTCCATGGCGGGCACGCTCGACATCGACGCCGCCGAGAAGGCCGCGCGGTTCGTGCGGACCTGCGACGCCTTCAACATCCCGGTGGTGACGTTCGTGGACGTGCCGGGCTTCCTGCCCGGTGTCGGGCAGGAGCACCAGGGCATCATCCGCCGCGGCGCCAAGCTGATCTACGCGTACGCCGAGGCCACGGTGCCGCTCATCACCATCATCACGCGCAAGGCCTACGGTGGCGCCTACATCGTCATGGGCTCCAAGCAGCTCGGCGCGGACGTCAACCTCGCGTGGCCGACCGCCCAGATCGCGGTCATGGGTGCGAGCGGTGCCGTCAACATCCTGCAGCGGGGCGCTCTGCGCACCGTCCAGGAGGCGGGCGGCGACGTCGAGGCCGAGCGGGCCCGGCTGACCGCCGAGTACGAGGACGCCATCGTGAACCCGTGGGACGCCGCCGAGCGCGGGTACGTCGACGCGGTCATCCGCCCGTCCGAGACGCGGGTGCAGGTGGTGCGCGCGCTTCGCGCGCTGCGCACCAAGCGATCTACGCTTCCTCCGAAGAAGCACGGCAACATCCCGCTCTGACCGGCGGGAGGACCGAGGCAGTTCGGACGGGATGAGGAACGACATGAGTCACGAGGACGCCACCCACGGCCCGGCGCCGATGGGCCGCGTCGACGCGGAGCCCATGCACCGTGCGGTCGACGCACTGGCGGCGGCGCTGCACGACTACGTGGGGACGGCCGTGGGCGTCCGCGCCGAGTTCGGCGCCGCGGAGGCGGACGAGGACCCGCGGGTGCTCGCGCTCGAGTCCACGGTGGGGCACCTGAACGCCGCCCTGTTCGACACCCTGCACGGCTCGCTCGGCATGCACCCGGACCTCACGTCGTCGGTGTGGGAGCCGGAGGAGGGCGCAGACGTCGACGAGATCATCGAGTCGGAGCTGCCCGAGGGCGGTGAGTCGTTCTACCTGGGCTTCGTCGTCGCCGCGCGCGGTGGCGACGCCACCCTGGACGGGGTGATCGACCTGCTCGACGCCGCCGGCGAGTCCGTCGCGGCACACCTCACCGACGGTGGCTACGACATCGCCGAGTGGGCCGCCTCGCGCGGCGAGGCGCCCGGTTTCGGTTTCTACGAGGAGGACGACGAGTGAGCCCCCAGGTACGCGTGGTGCGCGGTGAGCCCGACGACGTCGAGGTGGCGGCCCTGGTCGCCGGCCTCGCCGCCGTGACGGCGGCCGGCCCCGAGCCCGAGGACGCCGCGCCGCTCGACGAGTGGACCAACCACGCCCGGGTGCTCCGGGGGAACGGCGCGGCGACCGCCAACAACTTCGGCGGGCGCTCCGGGCGGCACAACGCCGACGCGTGGCGCTGGAGCCTGCGGTCGTGACCAGGACCCCCCGGCCCGGGGACACCGACGTCGTCCTGTTCGTCCGGTCGCTGGGCACTCGGATCGCCGGCGGCACGCGTGCCGTGCTGGCCCGGGCCAACCTCTACGCCGGCCTCGGATACCGCACCTCCCTCGTGGTCACGGGTCTCCTGGAGGATGACGGCGCCTGGGTCCGCGCACAGGGCCTGCTGCATCCCGACGTCCGTGTGCTGGTGCTGTGGCGCGACGGGCCCGACGACGTCGACCGCGCCCGCGCCCGGGACACCGAGCCGATCGAGGTGCCCCGGATCGCCGCCGGGCCGGGCGTGAAGCGCCGCCGCAGGACCGTCGAGGACGGGATCCAGGTGCGCACGCTCGTGGACGGCACGCTGCGCACCATCGAGCTGCTCGACCCCGCCACCGAGGAGGCCCGTCAGCTCGTCGTGCTGCGCGAGGACGGCACCCGCGAGTCGATCTGGTCGTTCGCCCACGGCAGCCCCATCGCCGTCGACCATCTCGTCCCGAACGGCGGGCGGCGGCGCGAGTTCGTCGTCGACGGGCGCGCGGTCTGGCTCGAGGCCGAGGTGGCCGGGCACGTGGGCGCCGGCGATGCCCGGCTGCGCCTGCGGGACGAGCCGGTCGGGGACTACGCGGGCGCGATCGCCCACTGGCTCGACGCCCGGTTCGCCTCCGCGGAGCGCCTCGTCGTCTTCGCCGACGGCGAGAACGTGTGGCAACGCGCCTTGCGCCTCATGCGCCATCCCCGCCTGGGCGGCGTCTCCGTGCTGCACAACTCGCACCTCTCGGCGCCCTACGACGCCTCGGCGCCCACCCAGGCGGCCTGGAAGGGCTTCTTCTCGGACACCACGAACGTCGACGTCATGGTGTGCCTCACCGAGCGGCAGCGCACCGATCTCCTGGCCCGGTACCCCGGGCTGCCGTTGCGGGTGCTGCGGCACGCGGCGCCCCGGCCGAAGGTCCGGGGCGTGCGGCGTGACCCGGACTCCGTGGTGTTCATCGGCCGGCTGGCCCCGCAGAAGCAGCTCGACCACCTGCTGCATGCGTTCGTGCTGGTGCACGAGCGCGTGCCGAGCGCGCACCTCGACGTGTACGGGACCGGCAGGGACGAGGCGTCGCTGAAGGAGCTCGCTGCCGAGCTCGGCCTGGAGCCCGGCGTCGACGTCCGGTTCCACGGCGGTACGGCGCAGGCGCTGCACGCGTTCGCCGGCTCTCGGGTGGCAGCGATGTCGTCCCTCCACGAGGGCCTGCCGCTCACCCTCACCGAGGCTATGTCCGTCGGCACGCCCTTCGTGGCGTACGACTGCAACTACGGCCCCGCCGAGGTGATCCGGGACGGCGAGAACGGGTTCCTGGTGCCGCGCGACGACGTCCAGGCCCTCGCCGACCGGCTGGTTCAGGTGCTCGAGGACGACCGGCTGGCCCGCCGGCTCAGCCGCGGTGCGAGACGGGTGACCAGCAGCTTCTCGCCGCGCCGGTACAGGGACGCCTGGCGGGACCTGCTCGACGACGTCGCCAGGCGCGAGTCGAGCAGGTCGCACACCGTGGCGAGGAGCTGACCCCGGTCGATCCAGAGGTTCTCGAGGTGATCGCGGACGTCGTTGCCGCCACGGCGTTCGCCCTCACCGGCTGCCTCCCCGAAGAGGGTCACCGGCACGGGCCGACCCTCCGCCTCACGGGCGCCCGGGCGGCGCTCGGGAGGCACGGCACCGAGCGACGCCGGCGCGTACACGACACCGGGGGCGTCGCTGAACCAGCCGACCTTGTGCTGGCTGGTCCCGTTCGGCGCCACGTACACGTCCGTGGCCTCGGCCCACAGCACGGCCTCCCGCAAGGAACTGCCCACCAGGTCGACCACCTGGTCGCCGTGTCGAGCGCCCTCCTTGATCGCCCGTGACACCGTGTGCAGCTCGTCGATGCTGCTCTGCCACCGCTCGGAGACCAGGTCGTTGTCCATCGGGTACGAGTAGCCGTCCAGCAGGACGAGCGCCCGCGGGTAGCGCAGGTGCAGCGCGTCGATGAACCGGGCCACCTCGTGCTCCTGGTCCGCCCATGCCCTGCTGCGGACCCGGAGGCCGATCCACACCACGGGACCACTCCGGGCGCCCGTCGACGGCGGCTGGGCGTATCCGGGGGTGGGGTCCGCCCGCGCGACACTCTGGCGGATCCTTTCCACGAGCGACCGGCGGATGAAGTAACCGCCGACCGACACCACGAGGTGCTCGTGCGAGAAGGGGTACGGGTCGCGTACGCCCCGGCGCGGCTCGTCGACCACTCGCGCCCCGGAGAACTCCGGGAAGAGCTCCAGGAAGGCCCCGAAGAACCGGGTCCCGACGGTGCGGACCTCGGCGACGTTGGCCGCCACGCCGTGCTCGACCAGCCGCTCGACGCCTGGGTGGAAGTTCCAGACGTGATGGGCGAAGTTCTCCGCCACGGTCATCTGGAGCACGACCGTGCGCTCCGTCCGGGGATCCGGCCGGCTCGCGACCGCCCCGGCGTACCGGTCCCGCTCGGCGACCACGCGGTCGAGCAGGCTCGTGAGCAGGTTGACCATCTTGTGCGGCGGGAGGATCGGGCGGCCGAACGTCGCGCCCAGATCGAGCAGGACCCCGCGTGCCGGCAGGAAGACGTACGCGGCCTTGAAGCCGGCGCCGAGGCTGAGCAGCATCGTGTGCTCACGGTCACCGAAGGAGTAGACGGCCTTGCCGAACGACACCAGCGCGTCGAACGGCGCACACTCCGCACCGGTCAACGGGTCGCGCAGTACCAGCCGACGCTCCCGGACCGCCCGGGTCTGGTGGGCGAGGTGCGGGTCGTCGGCGTCGGCGATCTGCCGCTGGGCGAGCGTCACGAACTCGCGGTCGTCCGGCTGCGGCACGTCCGGCGCGAGGAACTCCTCCCGCCACCACGCGATCGCGTCGGCAGAGAGGGGCACCCCGTCCGCGACGGCCTCTTCGGGCGTGACGATCCGCGGCACGGCGGCGAGGAAGTACAGGTCCTTGACCACGGCGGGCAGCGCGGCCACCCGGTCGGCGTCCGTAGCGGGGAGCGGCTCGAGGGCGGCGTAGGCCGCCCAGACCGCCGCGCACGCTCGCGCTTCGTCACCAGCGAGGAACGCCGTGAGCGCCCCGGACTGCGCCCGCCGTTCCGTCTCCGCCTCGGGCCCGCGGAGCAGCTCGTGCAGCACGACGGGCAGGGGGTCGTCGGCACCCGCCTGGAGCGCCGAGAGTCGTTCGGCCCACGGCACGTCATCCGTGCCGCGCGCCACCGCGCGCCACTCGTCCAGCGCGGGCCTGGACGTCGGTTCGTCCCGCAGCACGCGCGCGTAGGCGTCGTCCACATCGGCGACGGGTGCGCCGGACGCCACGAGCGCCCGCGCGAGGCGCCGGGCCGTACGGCGGTCGTTGCCCGTGCCCCGCTCCAGCGCCTTGCGCAGGTGCGGCACCGCCGCCGCGGGCTGGTCGGTCGCCTCCAGCGCCGCGGCGCACGCCAGCAGCATGCGCACCCGGCCGGGAAACCGGACCGACGCCACCCCGGCCAGGTCTGCGGCGAGCGACCGCTCCCCGGCATCTCCGACGCGCACAAGGGTCGCGACCACGTCGGGGACGGCGACCTTCTGCCGCTTCTGCAGAGCACGGACGAGGTCCTGGACCTCCTGGTGCAGGACCTCGTCCGTGAGAACCGCCTCGGTCACGCGCTGATGCGGCGCGACTCGACGAAGGCGGTGCCCTTGTCCCACAGGTCGCGGTACTTGACGTACAGCTCCTGGTTCCAGGGCTTGAGCCAGCCTGCCCAGTGCACGATGCTCGGGTCGGTCACCGTCTCCTGCGTGGGCCAGTTGTTCCAGACCGGGTCGATCTTCCGGTACCGGGAGCCCGCGTAGCAGTTCAGGATCTCCTGGTCGTTGAGCCCGTAGGTCTCGACGTACGCCACGTACTCGGCGGTGAAGCCCTCGGACCGCATCTGCGCGAGGTCCATCAGCAGGATGCCGGCGTTGAAGCCGTCGAAGTCCTTCGGGTGCCGCTGGTACATGGTGCGGAAGAACTCGTTGGCCACCTGCGGCTCCTCCGACAGGCGACGGCCCTGCTTGAGGATGTTGCCCAGACCGCTGCGCACGCCGTGCCCGACGGACGAACGGGCCGCGAGCGGCGAACCACCGAGCTCGGTGTCGTGCAGGGTCGCGATGTCCTTGACGGTCAGCGCGTCGATGTCGTGGTAGACCACGCGGTCCAGATCCGGCAGCAGCTCGGGCAGGAGCAGGCGGTCCATCGTCGAGACGGTGATGTGCTTGAGCATGCCGAGCACGGGGCCGTAGTCGATGTCGTCGCAGGCGATCCACTCGAAGGTGACCTCGGGGAACAGGCCGGCGAGCCGGTCGTGGTCCGCCGTGGTGTGGTCGCGGGTGAGCGCCACCACGTGGAGGGGCCGGTCGGAGTGCTGGACCATGCCGCCGATGACGACCTCCATCTCCGTCTTGAGGTTGCCGTCGAGCGCGACCGCCACGTGCACGGTCTCGCCGCTGCGGGGCGCGGTGGCGGGCGCCACGACGCGCGAGGCACGTGCCGTCCGGCACGCCTCGTCCACGTCGAACGACGCCGTCAGGCTCGTGGTGGGAGCCGCGAACCGCTGCTCCGCCAGTGCCA
Source organism: Promicromonospora iranensis (assembly GCF_028994805.1). Lineage (GTDB taxonomy): Bacteria > Actinomycetota > Actinomycetes > Actinomycetales > Cellulomonadaceae > Promicromonospora > Promicromonospora iranensis. The sequence continues at coordinate 41,600 of NZ_JAJQQP010000012.1, forward strand.
CCTCGGGGGCCACGGTCTTGCGCCACTCGGCGTAGACCTCCTCACGCGACGCACCCTGGAGCACGAGAGCCATCGCCGGAGCGAGCAGTCGGCGGATGCGCTCACGCATCTCGTTCAGGTCGTTCTCGTCGGCGTCGAGCAGGCCGGCGAAGCGCACGTCCGCGCGGTTCTTGGGCGTGAACTGCACGTTGGCGCCGATCGACCACGACGGCAGGTAGCAGTGCAGGCGGGAGGTGACGACCTGGCCGTACTCCGACCGGTAGCTCTCCAGCAGGCCGAGCGCCTCGCGGACGTTCGGGCCCATCGACGTCCACCGGACGTCCTCGTGCATCTGCGTGACCTGGATGGCGTCCTCCGACGGCGCCGGCGTGTCCACGTAGACGGTCGGGCCGCCCGCGGGGACCGGCGCCTCGGCGTCCGGGAACACCGTGCTGATCGTCGTCGTGAGGCAGCCGGAGAAGAAGGCCGGCACACCACGGGCGAGGAGGAGGTAGACGGTGTTCCAGTCGCGGCAGCCGATCGGGCCGTTCGCCTTGAGGTACTCGATCGCCGTGGGGGTGAGCATGCTCGGGCGGTTCACGTGGAACGAGATGAACAGCGGGTTCACGTTCGGGTTGAACGGGAAGTCGTAGGCCAGCCCGAAGATGTCCTGCATGTACCAACCGAACGCGATCGCCCACGTGTTCTCCGGCACGGCGTCGTAGCTCGACGAGTCCCGGTTCAGCGTCATGAGCTGGACGTCGGCACCCGGGCCGTCGATCTGCAGCTCGGGGCGGACGCGGTCCTGGAGCTCGGAGACGACCTCGACCAGCTCGTCGTCGCCGTGCAGGCGCAGGCCGGCGTGGCGCACGAGGTGCCCCAGGCTCGCGATGGTCTGCACGTAGTCGCCCACGTTCGACGACGTCGTGGCCTCGTCCGGCTGCTTGTAGTCGATGACGCCGAACGAGACGCGTCCCTCCGGGACCGTCGCCGTCCGCGGCTCGACGGCGCGTGCCGTGAAGTCGGCGAGCAGGTCGATGCGGCGGACGAGCGCCTCGTCCGCGTCACCCGACTCCCGTGCCGCGTCGAGCGCGCTCGAGACCGCCGCGTGCTCCTTGACGGCGAAGAAGATCGACGCCATGGCGTACAGGTCCTTCGCCCCGCGCACCAGGCCCTGGTCGATCCACTTGACACACGTGTCCACGACACCGAGCTGGCCTACCTGCGCCGCTGTGCGGAGGTACTCGACCGGCGCGTTGCGGGCCACGAGGTCGTTCGGCACCTCGGAGAACAGGTCCCAGGCCAGGTCGTAGGTGCCGGCGTGCCGCGCGACGAGCGCGCCGCCCAGTGCTCCGGCGACGCGGGTCTCGGGCTGGTCGTGCAGCGAGTGGCACAGCGCACGGGCGCTCACCAGCACCTCGGAGTTCAGCTTGCGGGTGAACCGGCCGCGGATCATCTGGACCACGCCGTCCGCCAGCGGCACGCCCGAACGCAGGATCCGCGCGAGCTCGGCGTCCGCGGCTGTGCGCTTCGCCGCCTGGACGTACTCCCGCTTGGCGCGGACCTCTCCCTCGGGCAGGCTGCCCGGCTCCAGCCCCAGGGCGACCTCGACCATCTGCTGGTACGAGGCCCGCAGCCGGGTCAGAGCCTTCTCGGCGACCGTCGGCTTGGACGTCGACTTGGCCGTCGACGGCGCCTTGGCCGGCACGGCTACCGGGACGGCCTTCTTCTCCTGCGACGCGGTGGCACCGGCCCAGCGATCAGCGGTGCGGGCGATCTTGCGAAGCGCGCGATGGCGCAGGCTCCGGCGTCGAACATTCATGCATGCAGCCTTTCTCGGGGTCGGCGAGCTGGACGCTCGAGCCGGGGACGATCGTACCGTCCGGGCCGATCCAAGGTCTCCTCACTCCGCCACACAGTAGGTTAAATATCTCGGCACGACTGGAGCGTGCCAATAGGCTCGGCCGTCATGACCGGTCTTGTACGCACGAACGCCGTGCGCTACAGCGGCAGTGCGCATCGACGAGATCAGGGAGCATGTGACGTGGCCGGTGAGTGGCATCCCGACATCGAACGCGCACTGGTTCCCGGAGTGTCGGCGCATGCCATGTGGGTGACTGTGGGCTGGTCGCTCTATATCGGCCTTGGAACAGCTGCGATCGCGCTGGCTCTCTGGGTACTCGACCAGCCCCTCTGGGCGCTGGCTCCCTTCATGATCAGCGTGCTCGCATTCGTGGTGAACCGAGGCGTCGACGTCTTCATCCCGTTCCGTGAGAAGAAGGAGGCGGCACAGGGGTACGCGACCTTCGTGCGGGGCTTCGGGCCGATGCGGCTTGAACATGTCGATCCAGGGACCGGTCGGCTGGTCTCGTTCGCGGGCGAACAGCTCGGCAGGAGCGAACGGCGGGAAAGAATCCGCCTGATCCGGGCGCAGCACAACGCTCCCGGCGACAGGAGGAGCTGAGTCGACCCGGCGCGACGAGCGGCGAGGATTCACTCCTCGGGGCCGCCGCACCCCCCTAGGCTCAGCCTCATGACCAGCCCTTCCCGCACACCGACACCGATCGACGCCATCGCCGACGACTACGTCACGCGCCTGACCGAGCTCGTCCCGCTCTCGGCCACGGCCATGGGCCTGCCCGGGCACGACCACGAGATCGGCGATCTCTCCCCGGCCGGCCACGACGCCGTCGCGCAGGCCGGGCGGGAGGTCCTCGCGAAGCTCGACGGGCTCGAGCCCGCGGACGACGTCGACCGCGTCACCCTCTCCGCCATGCGCGAGCGGGTGGGGCTCGACCTCGAGCTGCACGAGGCCGGAGAGGGCCTGCGCAGCCTCAACAACATCGAGTCGCCGGTCCAGCAGCTGCGCGACGTCTTCGACATCATGGCCACCGACTCGGTGGAGGCGTGGGAGAACATCGCGTCCCGCATGACCGCCCTCCCCGGCGCCGTCGACGGGTACATCGAGTCCCTCACCGTGGCAGCGGCCCGCGGCGACGTCGCCGCCGTCCGCCAGGTGCGCGAGTGCGTCACGCAGGCCCGGGAGCTGGCCGCCGGAGACTCCTTCTTCACGTCGTTCGTGACGGGCGAGGCCGCGAGCGCCACGCTCGGCGAGGGGCACGCGCTGAGCGGTGACCTGGTACGGGCGGCGCAGGGCGCGCAGGCCGCGTACGGCAGGCTGGCCGACTTCCTGGAGCGCGACCTCGCGCCGCGGGCGCCCGAGGCCGACGCCGTGGGCCGCGACCGGTACACCCTCTGGTCGCGGTACTTCCTGGGCGCGAAGGTCGATCTCGACGAGACGTACCAGTGGGGTCTCGAGGAGCTGGCCCGCATCGTCGCCGAGCAGGAGTCGGTGGCCGCGACGGTCGCCGGTCCGGGCGCGACGGTCGAGGAGGCCGTGGCGGTGCTCGACGCCGACCCCTCGCGCAAGCTGCTCGGTACCGCGGCGCTCAAGGCCTGGATGCAGGAGACGTCCGACGCGGCGATCACCGCGCTGAACGGCACGCACTTCGACGTGCCGGAGCCGGTGCTGGACCTGGAGTGCATGATCGCGCCGACCCAGTCCGGCGGCATCTACTACACCCCACCGAGCGACGACTGGTCCCGGCCGGGCCGTATGTGGTGGGCGGTGCCGGAGGGTGTCACGGAGTTCAACACCTGGCGCGAGAAGACGACGGTCTACCACGAGGGCGTCCCGGGCCACCACCTCCAGTGCGGCCAGGCGGTGTTCGCGCGCGAGACGCTCAACAACTGGCGCCGCCTGGCCTGCTGGGTGTCCGGCCACGGCGAGGGCTGGGCCCTGTACGCGGAGCGGCTCATGGCCGAGCTCGGCTACATGGAGGACCCGGGCGACCGCCTCGGCATGCTCGACGCGCAGCGCCTGCGCGCGGCGCGCGTCGTGTTCGACATCGGGGTGCACCTCGGTATGCCCGCCCCCGAGGAGTGGGGCGGCGGCACCTGGACCGCCGAGAAGGCCTGGCCGTTCCTCAGGGCCAACGTGAACATGCCCGAGTCGTTCGTCCGCTTCGAGTTCAACCGGTACCTCGGCTGGCCGGGGCAGGCGCCGTCCTACAAGGTGGGCCAGCGGCTGTGGGAGCAGACGCGGGACGCCGCCAGGGCGGCCGCCGGCGAGAGCTTCGACGCCAAGGCCTTCCACGCGCGGGCGCTCAACCTGGGCTCCGTCGGCCTGGACACCCTCCGCGAGGCGATGGCCTGACGTCCGCCGGGTCAGACGCTCCGGGGCACTCGGGTGCCCCGGGCGTCTGACCCACCCGGAAGCCTGGGAAGTGACGTGGGTCACATCGCGCGCTTCGCGGTGCCCCTGTATCGCCGGCCCGCATCCTCGTTACTGTGGCGCGCGTGCCACGCCTGGTCCTCGCCTCACAGTCCCCCGCCCGACTCGCGACGCTGAAGTCCGCCGGAGTCACCCCGGAAGTCGTCGTGTCCGGCGTGGACGAGGAGAAGGTCCTCGCCGACGCCACCGAACGGTTCGGCGAGCTCGATCCCGCCGACGCCGTGCTCGTGCTGGCGCAGGCCAAGGCCGAGGAGGTGGCGTCCCGGCTGGAGCGGGCTCGGGACAACACCGAGGCCGACGCGCCCGACGCGCCCGACGACGTCATCGTCGTCGGCTGCGACTCCATGCTCGAGTTCGACGGCACCGTGGTGGGCAAGCCCGCCGACGCCGCTGCCGCGCGCGAGCGCTGGCGCGCCATGCGTGGGGGCAAGGGTGTCCTGCACTCGGGCCACTGGGTGGTCGACCTGCGCGACGACGAGGCCGGGGGCACCGGCGGCACCCTCGGCTCGACCAGCTCGACCACCGTGTGGTTCGCGGACATCGAGGACGACGAGATCGACGCCTACGTCGCCACCGGGGAGCCGCTGCACGTGGCGGGGGCGTTCACCATCGACGGCCTCGGCGGGCCGTACGTCGAGCGCATCGAGGGCGACCACCACGGCGTCGTCGGGATCAGCCTCCCCCTGCTGCGCGAGCTGCTGGGCGAGCTGGGCGTCCCCTGGCGGACCCTCCGCACCCCAGCCGCCCCTGGCCGCCGCCGAACGTAGGCACCGTCGCACTAAGCCGCCGAGCGTAGGGGTGGTCGCTTCATGAGCGCCCATGAAGCGACCACCCCTACGCTCGACTACGGCGCTACGTCTGTGTGGGGAGCCGTCAGCGAGCATCGTCTCGCCGGAGTGGAATGCTCGTCCGTCGATCTCGACCACCACGTAGCGACCGTCGGGCAGACCCCAGACGAAGTCGACCCGGGCCAGGACGACACCGTCCGCGATGAACGTGACCTGCTGCCCGTCCGGCGGCACGCCGTGGTCGATGCAGCTCAGCCGCGCGTATGTCTCGGCGATCGACCCGTCGCGCCGCTCTGTCAGGTCGAACAGGCAGTGCACACCTGCGGCGCCACGCCGCCCCCGCACGAGCTCACGGACGCTCCGGAGCCCGGCCTCACCGAGGCGTCCCTGCCGCAGCGCGTCGCCGAGGACAGCCACGGCCTCGTACCGAGACAGGTGGGGCAGCGCCTGTGCCAGTGCCGGGACCAGCGCAGCGATCCGGCGCCCTCGGTAGGGCTGGTCCGCGAAGAACCGATACCGACGCAGCACGACCCCTTCACCGACAACCGCGTACATGCCGCCCGGACGAGCTGCCTCCGGTCTCAGGTCGGCGGGCAGCCCACCGACCCCGAGCAACGCCAGCGCGCAGACGCCCGTGGCGATCCCGTCCGGCACCGCGAGCATGCCCGTCCAGGCAGCCCGGCGCCGGACGTGGTCATGGCGGCCGTCCCGCTGACGCCGCTCGAGCGGCTCCGGGTCGGTGTCGTAGACACACCGGGCGACGCGACGCCACCGGCCCTGCCGGATGAACAACGCCACGGCATCCTTGTTCACCCCTGCCGCCTCGCACTGCGCCTTGTTCACCAGGCCTTCCTGTGCGGCGGCGACCGCCAGCAGCGGCTGTGGCACGGGCCTGACGGGTCTCATGGCACTGATCCCACGGCATCGGGCGGCTCACCGGCGGCCGGTCCGCCGGCATTGTGGACAACCGCGCCGCCACGACGACTGTGGTCGAGTTCCCGGGCTGATACCCCCGTCGTCGCGCCACAGATGTCTGGAGGACATTCGCAACGTGACCGTGGGGCCTGGCGACGAACGTAGGCACATTCGCTCCAAACCCCCGAACGTAGGGGTGGTCGCTGCACAGACGCCCAGAACGCGACCGCCCCTACGTTCGACGCCTGGCCTGGAGGACGTGCCTTCTGCCGGATGTGCACAATGGAGGTCGCGGCAGCCGACGCTCCAGGGCCGACGCCATGTCTGAACCCTCCAAACGGCCCGCGCCGGGGTTGGTCTGCTCCCCAGACTTTTCGCCGGGTACCCGGAGGCGGTACGTCCGCCCCTGACGACCGGGTTACGGTGAGCCGTGCCCAGTTCCAGCCTGCCCCGAACCATCTCGAAGGTGCTCATCGCCAACCGCGGTGAGATCGCCGTCCGCGTGGCCCGTGGATGCGCCGACGCGGGGCTGACGTCCGTCGCCGTCTACGCCGACCAGGACCGGGAGTCGCTGCACGTGCGGCTCGCCGACGAGGCGTTCGCACTGGGCGGTGCTCGCGCCGCGGACACCTACCTGGACCCCGCCAAGCTGCTCGACGTCGCACGCCGCTCCGGCGCCGACGCCGTGCACCCGGGCTACGGCTTCCTGTCCGAGAACGCGGAGTTCGCCCAGGCGGTGATCGACGCCGGCCTCACGTGGATCGGTCCGCCGCCGTCGGCGATCGAGTCGCTCGGCGACAAGGTGAGCGCGCGGCACATCGCGCAGCGCGCCGGCGCGCCCCTGGTCCCCGGCACGCCCGACCCGGTCAAGGACAGCAGCGAGGTCAAGACCTTCGCCGAGCAGTACGGGCTGCCCATCGCCATCAAGGCGGCGTTCGGCGGCGGCGGCCGCGGCCTGAAGGTCGCGCGCACGTACGAAGAGATCGACGAGATGTTCGACTCCGCCGTCCGTGAGGCCGTGGCGGCCTTCGGGCGGGGCGAGTGCTTCGTGGAGCGCTACCTGGACAAGCCGCGCCACGTGGAGACCCAGTGCCTCGCGGACACCCACGGCAACGTCGTCGTGGTCTCCACCCGGGACTGCTCCCTGCAGCGCCGCCACCAGAAGCTCGTCGAGGAGGCGCCCGCGCCGTTCCTCACGCCGGAGCAGGAGAAGTCCCTGTACGCGGCGTCGGAGGCGATCCTGCGCGAGGCCGGCTATGTCGGCGCCGGCACGTGCGAGTTCCTCGTCGGGGTGGACGGCACCATCTCCTTCCTCGAGGTGAACACGCGCCTGCAGGTGGAGCACCCGGTGACCGAGGAGGTCACGGGCATCGACCTCGTGCGTGAGCAGCTCCGCATCGCGGCCGGCGAGGCGCTCGGCTACGACTCTCCCGTGGTCCGCGGGCACTCCATCGAGTTCCGCATCAACGGCGAGGACCCGGCCATGGGCTTCCTGCCGGCGCCAGGTCGGCTGAACACGATCGCGTGGCCGACGGGCCCCGGTGTGCGCGTCGACACGGGCGTCGTCGCGGGCGACTCCGTCTCCGGCGCCTTCGACTCGATGATCGCCAAGCTCATCGTCACGGGTGCCACGCGCACCCAGGCCGTCGAGCGGGCTCGCCGCGCCCTGCGCGAGCTCGTGGTCGAGGGCATCCCGACGGTCGTCCCCTTCCACAAGGCGGTCCTCGAGGCGGACGCGTTCGTCCCCGCCGACGGCTCCCCGTTCCGGGTGCACACCCGCTGGATCGAGACAGAGTTCGCCGACACCCTCAAGACGCTGGCCCCGGCCACGCCCGCCGCCGCCCCGGAGGCCCCGGAGGAAGAGGTCGCCGCCGAGCGCGTGGTCGTCGAGGTCGGCGGACGCCGCCTCGAGGTGGTCCTGCCCGCCGGCCTGGGCGTCGCCGCGGGCCGCGCGCGGTCGGCGAACGCCGCTCGTCGTCCGGCCCGGCGCACCGCCGGTGGCAAGACGTCGGGAACCGCCGGGAACACGCTGGCCTCCCCCATGCAGGGAACCATCGTCAAGGTGGCGGTCGAGGACGGCGCGACGGTGGCCGAGGGCGACCTCGTCGTCGTCCTGGAGGCCATGAAGATGGAACAGCCGATCCTTGCGCACCGCGCGGGCACCGTGCGGTCCCTGACCGCCGCACCCGGCGTCGGTGTGACGGCGGGCGCCGCGATCTGCGAGATCGTCGACTGAGCAGGAGCTCGCCAGCCCTCGACCGGGTGAATTCTTCGTCAACACGGGTGAAAAGAGCTCAGTAGGTCACTTTAGCGGTGGAACGCGGCCGGAAAGTCGCTTTTGATCCGCTAGGTTCTGCGACGTGACACACGTCGTAGTACTCAGCCCTGAAGAGGCCATCGCCCTTGTCCGCCCGCGCAAGTCGCTCCCGTCGTTCGTCAGCGAGCTGACCTGTGACGACGGCGTCATCTCCCTGACCGGAGACCTGCGCCGCCTGACCTATGCCCCGCTGCCCGTCAAGATCGCGGCCAAGGCCGTCCCGGTCATGCACGGCTCGGCCCGGATCACGTCGTTCTGGCAGAACATCGCGGTGCTCCAGGTCGACGCCGACGCCGCCGGCCTGCCCGCCACCAAGCTGCTCCCGCTGGCCGCCGGGACCATCGCGAAGATGGCGCGCAAGAGCGGCCTGCCCGAGCACGCGGTACAGCTCCGCAAGGACGGCACCATCTCCCTCGACGTGCGCGCCCTGATGCGCGGGTCGTTCGCCGAGGTGACGGACTTCCGGTTCGAGGACGGCAACGTGGTCGTCGAGGGCGTCCCCGCCTGAGAACGAGGCACGCTGACACGCACCGCCCGGACCTGACAGACTGACGCAGTGCCGAACGCGACCGTGCCCCCGACCGACCTGCACCGGCATGGCGGGGACGGGTGGGTGACCTGCGGGGACCACCGGCACTGGGGGCTGTTCGGCGCCGCCGGGCTGCTGCTCGTCCGCCGGGACGCCGACGGAGCGCCGTCGGACGTGGTGCTCCAGCACCGTGCCCTGTGGTCGCACATGGGCGGCACGTGGGGCATCCCCGGCGGCGCGCTGGCACCGGACGAGAAGCCGGCGACGGGCGCCCTGCGCGAGGCCGCCGAGGAGGCGGCCATCGACCCGGCAGCGGTGCACGTCGTCGGCACGTACGTGCTGGAGCACCCTGCCTGGACCTACACGACGGTGGTCGCCGACGTCGCCCCCGGGTACCGCATCGAGCCGCGCGCCGCCGATCCCGAGAGCCTCGAGGTGCGCTGGGTGGGGCTCGGGGACCTCGGCTCGCTGACGCTGCTCCCCGCGTTCGGTGAGGCCCTGCCGCGGCTGCTCACCATGCTGGGTTAAGGTCGATTCGTGCACATCCGGATCGCACCCGAAGAGGTGCTCGGCCTGGCGAGGATCGCCCATCAGGCCCCGCCCATCATCACGTCCGTGGTCGGCGACGGGGACGTCATCCGCGTGGTCGCGGACCTGCGCCGCCTGGAGACGCTGCCCGGCCCGCTCAAGCTGGCCGTGAAGATCGCGCCGATCGTGCGGGCCGACGTGAAGCTGGCCGGCTTCGAGCGGGGCGTCGCCACGCTCTCCGTCGAGGTGAACGCTGCCGGCCTCCCGGCACACCGGCTGCTCAGCCTCGCCGCAGCGCCGATCGAGCAGGAGGTCGCCAAGCAGGGCCTGCCGCCGGGCGTCGTGGACGTGCAGCCGGACGCGCGGATCGCCGTCGACGTGGAGCGCCTGCTCGAGGCCAAGGTGCCCGGCCTGACGGTCACCCACGCGAAGGTCGAGGACGGCCAGATCGTCCTGGACGCCTCCGTCGCCTAGCAGCGCCGAGCAGCGGGTTGTGGGTTACTTGCCTACTCGCGCGTCCAGGACGCGCGCGCCCTCCGCGATCGAGCCCGACAGCGACGGGTAGATGGTGAACGCGGAGGCCACGTTCTCGACGGTGAGCCGGTGCTGCACGGCCAGCGTGATCGGGAAGATCAGCTCGGACGCCCGCGGCGCCACCACCACACCGCCGAGCACGACACCCGCTTCGGGATGCGCGAAGAGCTTCACGAAACCGTCCCTGATGCCGAGCATCTTGGCGCGCGGGTTGCGCGCGAGCGGCAGCGTGGTCGTGATGTACCGGGAGTTCTGCGCGCGCAGCTTCTCCTCGCTGTAGCCGACCGTGGCGATCTCGGGCGCGGTGAAGATGTTCGAGGCGACCGTACGGAGCGCGAGCGGCTGGACGGCGTCCCCCAGGGCGTGCGCCACGGCGATGCGGCCCTGCATGGCGGCCACGGACGCGAGCGGCAGGACGCCGGTGCAGTCGCCCGACGCGTAGATGCCGCGCACCGAGGTGCGGGACACCCGGTCCACGACGACGTGCCCCGACTCCGACAGCCGTACCCCCGCCTCCTCGAGCCCGAGGCCCGAGGTCGAGGGCACCCCGCCGACCGCCACGAGCACGTGCGAGCCGTGCACGACGCGGCCGTCCGACAGGGTCACCTCGACGCCGTCGTCGGTCCGCACCGCCGATGCGGCGCGCGAGCGGGACAGCACGGTCATGCCCCGGGAGCGGAACACGCCCTCGAGCAGCTCCGCGGCGTCCTCGTCCTCACCGGGCAGCACCCGGTCACGGCTGGAGACGAGCACGACGTCCGACCCGAGCGCGTTGTACGCGCCCGCGAACTCGGCACCCGTGACGCCGGAGCCCACCACGATCAGCCGCTCGGGCAGCTCGCGCAGGTTGTACATCTGCGTCCAGGTGAGGATCCGCTCGCCGTCGGGCACAGCGGTGGGCAGGGTGCGTGGGGTGGCGCCGAGCGCGAGGAGGATCGAGTCCGCCTCCAGCCGCTCGGTCGTGCCGTCGGGCAGCTCGGCGACCACGTGCGCCGGCCCGTCCAGCCGGCCCGTGCCGTGCACGATGCGGATGCCCTCGCGCTCCAGCCGGCCGCGGATGTCCGCGCTCTGCGCACGGGCGAGCGCGAGCACGCGCTTGTTCACCGCCTGCAGGTCGACGAAGTGCTTGCGCTTCTCGTCCGCCGTCCCGGCCGCGGACGCCGCCGCCTGCACACCCGCGCTGCCCAGCGCCGGAGCCGCGTGGGCGGACACCACGGGGATGCTGCCGGTCGCCGGCGAGACATCGGCGTCGGACATCGGGTCCACGACGTCATCGGGCGTCCGGATACCGAGCTCGTGGGCACTGTCGGCGATGGTCATCCACTCGGCGGTGGCGATCAGGGTCTTGGAGGGGACGACGTCGGTCAGGACCGCCGCACCACCCAGGCCCTGCTGCTCGACCACCGTGACCTGGGCGCCGTGGCTGCGGGCCACGAGCGCCGCCTCGTAGCCGCCGGGCCCACCTCCCACGACGACGACGTGGGGCGGGACAGCTGCGGGATCGAGGGAGGTCACGATCCCATTCTCGCATCGTCCGCGCGCCTCGGGGATCCGCTGGGCCCGTGGGCGCGTGCCAGGAGGAAAGTGGCGTTAACCTCGGACCATGAGCACGGAGCCAGATCTTGACGACCCGATGACCGACCCGTTCGACGTCGCTGCCGCGGCCGCGGAGTACATCGCGGCCAAGACGGGGGTGCGGGGACACGACGTCGCACTCGTCCTCGGCTCCGGATGGGGTGGTGCGGCCGAGCTGGTCGGCGACGTCGTCGCGGAGATCCCCACCGCCGAGATCCCTGGCTTCATCCAGCCCGCGGTCAAGGGCCACCTGAGCACCACGCGTTCCATCCGCTTCGAGCGGCCCGACGGCGCGGTGCGGCACGCACTGGTCCTCGGCTCCCGGACGCACCTCTACGAGGGCCTCGGCCCCCGCCGCGTGGTCCACGGCGTCCGCACCGCCGCGGCCGCCGGCTGCGAGACCGTGATCCTCACCAACGGCTGCGGCAGCGTCCACATCGGCTGGCGCCCCGGCCAGCCGGTCCTCATCAAGGACCACCTGAACCTCACGGGTCAGACACCGCTCGAGGGCGCGAAGTTCGCCGACATGACGGACGTCTACACGCCGCGCCTGCGCGACGTCGCACGCAGCGTCGACCCGGACCTGCCGGAGGGCGTGTACGCGCAGTTCCGCGGCCCCCAGTACGAGACGCCTGCCGAGGTCAAGATGGCGTCCCTGATGGGCGCGGACCTGGTCGGGATGTCGACGGCGCTGGAGGCCATCGCGGCCCGGCACTGCCGCATGGACGTGCTCGGCATCTCGCTGGCCACCAACCTCGCCGCCGGCATCAGTCCCCACCCGCTCTCCCACGAGGAGGTGCTGGAAGCGGGCCGGGAAGCCGGGCCGCGGATCAGCGACCTGCTCGCTCGGGTGATCAAGCAGATCTGACGCCATGTCCGCCAACCTGCCGACCACCGCCACGGCGCACTCCGCGCCCGATCTCGTCGCGCGCGCCGAGGCCTGGATGGCCGCCGACGTCGACGCGGCCGACGTCACCGAGCTGCGCAACCTGGTCGCTCGCACCACCGACAGCAACGTGGGCGAGCTGGCCGTCGCCGAGCTCGCCGACCGGTTCTCCGGCCTGCTGCAGTTCGGTACGGCCGGGCTGCGCGGCACCATGGCCGCCGGCCCGAACCGGATGAACCGCGCGGTGGTGATCGCCGCCGCGGCAGGCCTCGCCGCCTTCCTCACGAAGGAGATCGACCGCGGCACACCGCGCGTGGTGGTCGGGTTCGACGCCCGGTACCGCTCCGCCGAGTTCGCCCGCGACACGGCGGCGGTGCTGGTCGCCGCCGGCGCCGAGGTGCTGCTCATGCCCGCGCCGGGCCCCACGCCGGTGCTCGCGTTCGCGGTACGCCATCTCGCCGCCGACGCCGGTGTCATGGTCACGGCCAGCCACAACCCCGCCGCCGACAACGGCTACAAGGTGTACCTGGGTGGACGGGTCGTCACCGATGCCGGCCAGGGGGCGCAGATCGTCCCGCCGTACGACGCCCTGATCGCCGGTGAGATCGCGCTCGTCCGCGCCGCCAAGGACGTGCCGCGCGCCGAGTCCGGGTGGACCGTGCTCGGCCAGGAGATCACCGAGGCGTACCACGCCGCGGTGGCCACCCTGCACGACGACGAGCCGCGCAACGCGTTCCGTATCGTCACCACGTCCCTGCACGGGGTGGGTGGCGCCGCCGTCGCACGGGTGCTGGCCGAGGCCGGGTTCGACGACGTCGTGCCGGTGGAGGAACAGGCCGAGCCGGACCCGGACTTCCCCACCGTGGCCTTCCCCAACCCGGAGGAGCCGGGGGCCATCGACATGGCGCTGGCCCTGGCACAGGGCGCCCACGCGCATCTCGTCATCGCGAACGACCCGGACGCCGACCGCTGCGCCGTCGCCGTGGTCGACCCGCAGTACGGGACGTACCAGGGCACGCAGACCGCCTTCTCGCAGGGCTGGCGCATGCTGCACGGCGACGAGGTCGGCATGCTGCTCGGCTGGGACGCCGCGGAGCGCGCGGCGCGAACAGGCAAGGGCGGCACGCTGGCCTGCTCGATCGTGTCCTCGCGCGCCCTGGCGGCGATCGCCGCCCACCACGGGCTCGCGCACGCCACGACGCTGACCGGCTTCAAGTGGATCTCGCGGACGCCGGACCTCGTGTTCGGGTACGAGGAGGCGCTCGGCTACTGCGTCGACCCCGAGCACGTGCGGGACAAGGACGGGCTGTCGGCGGCGGTCGCCGTCGCACAGCTGGCGAACCGGCTGGCGGCGGAGGGCCGCACGCTCCTGGACCGCCTCGACGACGTGGCCCGCGCCTGCGGGCTGCACGCCACCGGCCAGCTCTCGGCCCGGTTCGACGACCCCACCCGGATCGAGGCGACCATGGCGGCGCTCCGCACGGCGCCGCCGTCCGTCCTGGCCGGCTCACCCGTCGACTCGGTCCGTGACCTCGCCGAGGGCCTCGACGGTCTGCCCCCCACCGACGGCGTCGTGCTGCTGACCGCCGACGACACGCGCGTCATCGTCCGGCCCAGCGGCACCGAGCCCAAGGTCAAGTGCTACATCGAGGTGGTGTCGCCGGTCGAGCCGGACGCCTCCGCCGACACCCTGTCCGCGGCGCGCGTCGCCGCGCGGGACCGCCTGGCCCAGGTGCAGGCGGACCTCCGGGCAGCACTCGGTCTCTGACGCCTCTGACACCGACGGTCCCGCCACCCCACGGGGGTGACGGGACCGTCGTGACCAGTCAGGTGCCCTGATGCCTACTGCACGACCGCGGGCAGCACGTCCACGACGTCCGAGTTGGCGGCGACGAAGTCGGGCACCTCGTCGTTGGCCACGGCCTCCATGAGCGGGTCGAACGTCGCGCGGTCGAGCACGACGATGGACTGCCCGTCGGCGCTGCGCCCGGTGCCGGAGTACGGCGCGGTCATGAAGGTGATGTCGTTCGTCGCCATGTCCCCGGCACCCATGACGAGATCCTGGATCCGGTCGATCGTGAGGCCCTCGTCGACCGCCACCGAGCTGGTGATGGTCTCGAGGAAGCGACCCATCTTCAGGGGCTCCGTCATGCTGTTCTTCGCCTTGGCCACGATGGCTCGCATCCAGGCCTGCTGCCGCTGCACGCGGCCGAAGTCGCCGTTCGCCAGCGCGTACCGCTCGCGCGCGAAGGTGAGCGCCTCCTCGCCGTTCATCGCCTGCCGCACGGAGCCGCCGTTGCCGTCGGGCACCGTGATCTCGACACCGTCCAGGGAGTCGGTCAGCGCCTCGAAGGACTCGAAGTCGGTCACCGCGAAGTGGTCGATGCGCACGCCCGTGAGGTTCTCGACGGTCTGGATCATGAGGGACGGGCCGCCGTAGGAGAACGCGGCGTTGATCTTCGCCTCGCCGTGGCCCGGGATGGGCACCCAGGAGTCACGGGGGATGGAGATCGCCGCGGCCGACTTCCGGTCCGCGGCCAGGTGCACGAGCATGATCGCGTCGGTGCGCTGCGCGCCCGCCTCCCACGCGGTCGGGTCGCCCGCCGAGATCCGGCTGTCGGAGCCGAGCACGAGGATGTTCACGGGCGCCGTCGGCCCCTCCACCGCGGGCGCGCTGGGCCGCGTCGTGGGATCGATCTCGGCGAACGCGTCGACCCGCTCCATGTTGTTGTCGAGCGACATCCGGTACCCGAAGTACGCCGCGGCTCCTCCCCCACCGACCAGCAGGAGGGCACCTACGACGATTCCGGCGACAAATCCGCGGCTCCGGGGTGCACGTCGGGCATGCCGCACGTCCCCGTCCACGGGGTTGGGTGCGGTGAGTAGATCGTTCATTCGATCGGGGGCGGCCATGAGCGATGATCTTAGTGGCGAATTCGGCTACTACTCTTGAGCCTGGCCCGCAACCGGAAAGAGGCCGCAAGGGTGAAATCCGGCGACCGCTGATGTGGCGTCGGACAGAGAGGAGAGTCGCAGTGACCGCTGGCGCCAGACGGCCGCAGAACCGCACGATTCTCCTGGTCACACACCATTTTGCGCCCGAGTCAGGAGCCCCTCAGCGACGCTGGGGCGCGCTCACCGGGCACCTGGTGCCGGCCGGTTTTCCGGTAACCGTCCTGACACCTCCCCCGCACTACCCTTCGGGAAAAATCACCCATTCTTCACCCGCATTCCGGCCAGGTTCAGTGGTCAGGGGCAGTAATGGGGAAAAGATCATCCGGGTGAATTTTCGGGAGCACTCCCACGGGCTCGGCTCGCGCGCCGCGGACCAGCTGGTCGCCGCGATCAGCTCGGTGCTCCGCGGCGTCCGGCCCTCCGCGGGTCGACCCGCGGTGGTCATCGCGACGGTGCCGGGGATCCCGAGCGTCATCGCCGGCTGGGCTCTCGCCCGCTGGCACCGGGCCCGGTTCGTCGTGGAGATGCGTGACGCCTGGCCGGACCTCATCGAGCCCAGCGGCATCCTGCTGCGCCGGAGCCGCACCGGCGGTCTGCGCCGTCGGCTCCGTGATCTCGCGGCCCGCGCCGTGCACCGCACCGTGACGCGGATCCAGACCCGTGCGGACCTCGTGGTCACGACCACCGCGGCCTTCGCCGAGGTCCTGCGAGCACGTGGCGTCCGCGACGTGGCGGTGGTCCGCAACGGGACCGCCTTCGCGCCCGTGCGTGGGAACGCTCCCGTGGTCCTGACGGGCCGCCCGCTGCGTGTCGTCTACGCGGGCACCGTCGGCCGGTCGCAGGGTCTGGACGTCGCCGTGCGCGCCGCCGCCCTGGTCAAGGAGCGCGGCTACGCCCTGGACGTCCGCATCGTGGGGCACGGCAACGAGCTGGCGCCGCTCCGGCAGCTGGCGGCCGAGCTCGACGCACCGGTCCGGGTGGAGCCCTCCGTGCCGTCCACCGAGGTGCGCGAGCTGTACGCCTGGGCCGACACCGTCGTCGTCTCCCTGCGGGACTGGGAGCCGTTCGAGTGGACGGTCCCGTCCAAGCTGTACGAGGTCATGGCGTCCGGCGTCGTCGCCTCGGCATGTCTCGCCGGCGAGGCCGCGAGCCTGGTCTCGGCCAACGGCGCGGGCGCCGTCGTGCGCCCGGGCGACGTCGAGGGCCTCGCCGACCTGTGGTGCGGCTGGCTGTCCGACGGCGTCGTGCCCGCCGCATCGTCCGACGCCGCCGCCTGGGTCGCCGAGCACGCGAGCGACGAGGTGCTGGGCCACCGGTACACCGAGCTCCTCGACACCCTGCTCCCCAGTCCGCTGCCGGACGCCCCGCTCGACCGGAGGGTCCGGTTCTGATGGCACTGCCGTTCCGTCGTGCGGGCGAGCTCGCGCGCAACCTCCGCTTCACCACGTCCTTCGTGGCTCGCACCCTCGTCGAGGACCCCCTGTGGCTCGCGATCCAGGCGACCCGGCGGGCGCCCGAGCCGCTGCGGCGGCCCCTCGTGCGCGCGCTCGGGAACGCGCCCGCACCGTCCGCGGCCCACGCGCTCGGGCGGATGCTGGCCGGGGACACGGCCTGCGCCGCCGACGAGGCCGAACAGCTCCTGACCCGCCGGGACGGCCGCGGCCTGCGGGTCGCGGCCGAGGTCGCCGTCGCGGTGGGCAGGCCCGAGCTGCTCGACCACGTCGACGCGGCCGGACCTGCCCGCTTCCGCGCCGCCTGGCTGCTGGGCGACGTCGAGGCCATCGGGCCCGACGCGCCCGCCGGCCTCCGCGCCCAGGTGTCCGTGCTGCGGGCCGAGCCCGCGGACGACGCCGCCGGCTCCCGGGCGACCGGAACAGCGCCGGAGCCGCACGGCTCGGGCGCGCTCACCGTGCTGCACCACCTGACCAACTCCCTGCCGCACACGCAGAGCGGCTACACGCTCCGCTCGCACGCGATCCTGGTGGCACAGCGCGCCGCGGGGCTCCCCGCGGTCGCGACCACCCGGCCCGGCTACCCGCTGACCATCGGGTCGCTCGCGGCCCGCGGGGCCGACGTCGTCGACGGCGTCACCTATCGCCGTCTGATCCCGGGACGCGTCGCGTCCGACGTCGCACGCCGGACCGCGCAGGAGACGGACCTGCTGACCGAGGCCGCGCGGGAGGTGAGGGCGGACGTGCTGCACACCACCACACCGTCGAGCAACGGGGTGCTGGCGCGTGCCGCCGCCCGTCGGCTCGGGATCCCGTGGGTCTACGAGGTGCGCGGGCTGCCCGAGGAGACGTGGGTCGCGTCGCACGGCACGCCGGCGGCACGCGCCCGCGCGGCGTCGTCCCGCCGCCGCGAGCTGATGCGCGCGAAGGAGACCGAGCTCGCGCTCGCCGCCGACGCCGTGGTCACGCTCAGCGGCACCATGCGCGACGAGCTCGTCGCCCGCGGCGTGCCCGCGCACCACATCACGGTGGTGCCGAACGCCGTGCCGGACGCGCTGCTCACGGCCCAGCACCCCACGCCGGAGGCGGCGCGGGCGACCCTCGGCCTCCCGGCCGGGCCCGCCATCGGCACGGTGAGCAGCCTGGTCGACTACGAGGGCCTGGAGACGGTGGTCCGCACGGTCGCCACGCTGCGCGCCCGCGGGCACGACGTCACGGGCCTGCTGGTGGGCGACGGCGTCTCGCGGCCGTCGCTGGCGCGCCTCGCCCGCGAGCTGGACGTGGCCGACCACTTGCTGCTCCCCGGACGCGTGCCGCCCGACGTCGCCCTGACCTGGCTCGCCGCGCTCGACGTCGTGCTGGTACCCCGCCGTGACCACCAGGTCACCCGGCTGGTGACACCGCTCAAGCCCGTCGAGGCGATGGCGGTCGGCCGGCCGGTCGTCGCGAGCGCGCTGCCCGCGCTCGTCGAGGCGGTGGGCGGTGCCGGGCTGCACGTCGACGCCGACGACACGGAGGGCTGGGCCGACGCGGTCGGCACCCTCCTGAACGACGCCGGACGGCGCGCCGAGCTGGTCGAGCGCGGCCGTGGGGTGGCCATCGAGAGGACTTGGGTGAGGAACGCGGAGACGTATCAGGGCATCTACCGGCGGTGTCTCGGGGTGACGGGATGAGCGCGGGGCCGGAGACCGGGACGTACGCGGCTCTGTTCGACGCGTCGCCGACGACCACGAAGCTGGTGACGCTCGGCAACCTGTCCCGTGTCGGGGCACGGCCGCCGATCGGGCAGTACATCCGGCTGTTGTGGGCGCGGCGCCACTTCCTCTGGGCGGACGCACGGGCGAAGGTCGCCAGCGGTACCCGGCAGAGCCTGCTGGGCAAGGCGTGGCTCATCCTGAACCCGTTGATCGACGGCGCGGTGTACTTCCTGGTGTTCGGGCTGCTCATGAAGAACGCCCGCGACATCGACAACTTCGTCGGGTACCTGCTGATCGGCGTGTTCCTGTTCCAGTTCACCACGCAGTCGATCACCGGTGCGGCACGTTCGGTGCAGACCGGCAAGAACCTGATCCGGGCGTTCACGTTCCCGCGGGCCGCGCTGCCGATCGCGGAGGTGCTGCGCAACCTGCTCAACCTGGGCCCCACCCTGGTGACGCTGGCCGCGCTGATCTACTTCACGTCGCCGGCCGAGGAGTACACCTGGCGGCTCGCGCTGGTACCTGCTGCTCTGGCGCTCCAGGTCATGTTCACGACAGGGATCTCGCTGCTGGTCGCACGGTGGGCGGCGGCGCTGCCGGACGTCGTGAACCTCGTCAGGATGGTGACGCGGGTGTGGCTGTACGCGTCGGCGGTGTTCTTCTCGTTCGACGCGCTCCTCGCCGACCAGCCCGAGCTGCAGAGGTGGCTCGAGGCCAACCCGATGTTCATCGTGCTCGACATCGTGCGGGACTGCGTGCTCTATGCCACCACGCCGGACCCGATGCGCTGGGTGTGGCTCGGCGGCTGGGCCGTCGGCACCCTGGTCATCGGGTTCATCACCTTCTGGAGCGCGGAGGAGAGCTATGGCCGCTGACCTCGACTACCCGATGCCGCCACAGCTCGGCCAGGGCGGACCCGCTTCGATGCCGGTGCCGCTCCAGGGCCCGTTCTCGGGCGCGGTCCCGATGTCGGTGCAGGCCCCGCCGCACACCGGCCAGCTCGCCGCCGTCGCGCCACGGTCCGGGAGCACACCCGTGCTGTGGCCCACGGTCGCCGTCCAGGGCCTGCGGATGTTCTACCGGACGCCCTCGACCGACACGACCCGTGGCCGCCGCGCCAAGCTGAAGCGTGCGGTGCTCAACACGCTGGGCCAGGAGCCCAAGGTGACGGTGCGCGCGCTGACGGACATCTCGTTCGTCGCGAACTCCGGCGAGCAGATCGGCCTCGTGGGCCAGAACGGGTCCGGCAAGAGCACGCTCCTGCGGATCATCGCCGGCCTGGAGAAGCCCACCAAGGGCCAGGTGCTGGCCGAGAGCACACCCGTGCTCATCGGTGTGAACGCCGCCCTGGTGCCGGACCTGCCCGGTGAGGAGAACGTGCGCCTCGGCTGCCTGGCCATGGGCCTGTCCCCCGCCGAGGCGCAGGCCGCCATCCCGGACGTCATCGAGCTGGCCGGCCTCGGCAAGTCCATCTACCTGCCCATGCGGACCTACTCGTCGGGTATGGCGGCGCGGCTCCGCTTCGCCATCGCGACGGCGGCGCGCCCCCACATCCTGCTCATCGACGAGGCCCTGGCCACCGGTGACGCAGCGTTCAAGGAGCGCAGCGAGGCTCGCATGGAGCGGCTGCGCAAGGAGGCCGGAACGGTGTTCCTGGTGAGCCATGCGGCACAGACCATCGAGGAGTCGTGCACCCGCGCCATCTGGCTGCACCACGGCCGCCTCGTGCTCGACGGCGAGGCGCAGGACGTCGCCGTCCGCTACCGCAAGTGGGCCTGGGCCCACGCGAAGGACAAGCCGGACGAGGCCAAGCAGGTTCTCGACGAAGCCTTCGCCGAACGACGGGAGACGCAGGTGCGGTTCGACACGCCTGAACCGCCCAAGGGGCGGGTACGGGAGCGGCATGCCCGGCCTACGGGGCGCGACGCCAAGCAGGCCCGGGCCACGGCAGCACGTGCCGACGCCCTGCGCGCAAGGATGGAGGGCCAGTGAGCCGCCCCCTCGTCATGACGATCTACGGGACGCGTCCCGAGGCCATCAAGGTGGCTCCGGTCATCGCGGCGCTCGAGGCCGACGAACGGTTCGACTCGCTGACGGTCGTCACCGGACAGCACCGGGAGATGCTCGACCAGGTCAACGACGTCTTCGGCATCGTGCCGGACCATGACCTGGACATCATGAGCCACGGCCAGACGCTCGGGGAGATCTTCGCTCGTGTCATGACGCTGCTCGACCCGATCCTGGAACGGCGCCGACCGGACGCCGTCATCGTGCAGGGCGACACGTCGACCTCGACGGCTGCCGCACTGGCTGCCTTCTATCGGCAGATCCCGGTGATCCACCTGGAGGCCGGCCTGCGCAGCGGTGACATCGCGTCGCCGTTCCCGGAGGAGGCGAACCGCAAGATCACGTCCCAGATCGCGGCCCTGCACCTCGCCCCGACCCTGCGGAGCCTGGCGAACCTCGTGGCCGAAGGCGTCCAGCTGGACGACATCGTCGTGACCGGCAACACCGTCATCGATGCCCTCTACCTCGCGGTCCAGCGCCGGACGGCGTTCACGGACCCGGCAGTCGCCCGGGTGGCGGCGTCGGGCCGTCGAGTCGTGCTGGTGACCACCCACCGCCGGGAGAACTGGGGAGACGCCATGGAGGGCGTGGGGCGTGCGCTGGCACGGATCGCCCGCCGGTTCCCCGAGACCGAGATCGTTCTCCCCGTACATCGCAACCCGGTGGTACGTGACGCCGTGCTGCCGCATCTCGCGGGGCTCGCGAACGTCACGGTGACCGAGCCGCTGGGCTACGGCGAGTTCACGCACCTGTTGTCGCTGTCCACGCTGGTGCTCACCGACTCCGGCGGGCTCCAGGAAGAGGCGCCGAGCCTCGGCAAGCCGGTGCTGGTGATGCGCGACAACACGGAGCGTCCGGAGGCTGTCGAGGCCGGCACCGCCCGGCTCATCGGCACCGCCGAGGAGCGGGTCGTGGCCGAGGTGAACCGGCTGCTGACGAACGACGCCGCCTATGCCGCCATGGCTCAGGCCGTCAACCCGTACGGCGACGGGCACAGCGCGGAGCGGGTGCTCGACGCGACGGCACGTATGCTCGCGCCCGTGCTGCCTGACGTGCTGCCTGACTTCGATCTGGTGGACGAACAGTTCACCGCAGTTTCCGCAGAGGGTGGGGTATGAGCAAGACCAGGGTCTTTATCTACGGTTCGTGCGTGTCACGGGACACGTTCGAGCATCTTGATCCCGAACACTTCGAGCTGGTGGAGTACGTCGCACGGCAGTCGGTGCTCAGCGCCTACACGAAGCCGGTGGAGCTCATGGCTCCGCCCACGCTGAAGTCGCGGTTCCAGCAGCGGATGATCACCGGCGACTTCTCGTCCAGCCTGCGTTCGCAGATGGCGACCCACGGCTCCGCGACGGACTTCGTGCTCGTCGACCTGACCGACGAGCGGCTCGGGGCCTATCTTCTGCCCGATGGCTCCATCGTGACCCGCTCGGTGGAGCTCATCGAGTCAGGCGGCGAGCAATATCTGCCACAGGGCACGCAACACATCGCGTTCGGCACCCAGCAGCATTTCGAATACTGGACCACCGCGATGGAGTACGTCGCTGAGCAGATGCGTACCCAGATGTCGCAAGCGACGATCGTGCTGCTCGACATCCCGTGGGCGGAATGGTCGGAGACCGGGGCTCAGACGCCAGGGAGCTTCGGCATGCAGGCTGCAGAAGCCAACCCGGTCTTCCGCTCATACGCGCAGGCTGCGGCCCAGGCGTTGGGCGCTCACGTCATCTCGATGGAACCGTCCGAGGTGGTCTCCAGCCCGCACCATCCCTGGGGTGACGCGCCGTTCCACTACTCGGAGAAGGTGTACCTGGAAGTGGTCCGCCGACTGACGGGGGCCGAGGGCCGCGTCGTCTGGGGGGCGGGCGGCACAGGCATCGGTTCCGCACCCACGGCCTCGGTTGGCCAGAGCACCACCTCTACCACTGCAACCGGATCGACAGTTGCAGAATCCCCAGACCTTCTAGTAACAGTTGTCGTGTCGAACAACAATGACGCGTTCGCATTGGGTACTTGCCTGGAAAGCATACAGCGCCAAAGCATCGGGGTCGAGAACATCGAGGTGCTGGTGGTCGACAACGGTTCGACGGACGGCACACAGCAGGTCCTCGACCAGCACCAGCGCCTTTTTCCGATCGGCAACTTTCGAACGATCTCCCAGGAGAGAGCAGCGTCGTCCGCTTCTGGACGAAACACAGCAGTCATCGAAGCGCGCGGAGAGTACATATACTTCGTCAACGCCCCCGACCGCCTTGGGCTCGACGCTTTGCAGGCAATGGTCCAGAGAGCCTACACAAACTCTTCAGAAATCGTCATCGGCAAGCCCGTCGGCGTAGGACACTCAGTACCGAAGAAGCCGTTCGAAAAGTCTCACGACAGAATCGAACTGGGGACTTTCCAATTTGCCGAGGTCCTGCATGCACACTGCCTGTACCGAACGGATTTCCTTCGAAAGAACGAGATAGAGTTCGACATGTCGCTACCGACGCTTATCGAACGGCCGTTCGCGATGGCCGCCTACGCCCTGGCCGAGAGAGTGTCCGTAGAGAGCGGCGTTGAATGCTACTACCTGGTCCGACATAAAAACGTACCTACCAAGCCACCCCTGCCCACCATCGCCGGGGCCGGCCCACTTGCCGTCGTCTGGGCAACATTCAAGGCCGCTTCAAACGCGAAGACTCCAGCGACAAAGAGGCGAGTACTCAAGGCCCGGTACTGGAATCGCATTCTAACGAGCGACCTTGTGAGCGAATACCGCAAGCAGAGTCGTTCAGACACACGCCTCAGGTTCATCGCAGATGCGAACCGACTGATCGGCGCGCACAACCCCGATTCCTACCTCAAGGACATCGGCGCACGTGCTCGGGTGTTCCTCTTCCTTGTCCAGACCGGTCGACCTGCTGCCCTGGACGCGTACCTCGATATGACCGACAAGGACAAATCTGCGTTGGTCAAGAAACCAGCCGCAAAGAGATGACCGTCGTCGGCGGACGATGATCCCACCTCGTGAAGGGACAAGATCCCTCACCGAAACCCTCTGGAGGGCACTAGTTGGAAAAGGAACGGCCTCGCGGCGACTTCGAAAGGAACACGATCACCGTTGGCGATACCCGCATCACCTCGACGACGGAGCTGCCGCCCGGGGTAACGATCAATTTCAAACCCCGCTCTGTGGGCAACCTTGTCGAGATAGCTCCGGTTCAGAACGTATCGAACGCTACTATTGACCTTGGTAGTGCACGAAACTGCACCGTGCGACTGGGTCAACTACGCATCCCATTCGGTGGTCTTCGCATCTCGTTCGTAGAAAATCGAGGAAACATCTCGACAGGATCGGAGGTGACCGTCGGTGACGGATGCACGTTCAACGGATCTACCCACATCATCGGGGCATTATCCGAGGGGATAGCTGTCCGTATTGGTCAAGACTGTCTCTTTGCCTCAGGAATTACGGTGCGCGGATCGTCGCACCACGGCCTGTGGGACCTGGATTCAGGAGCGTTGATTAATCCCGAGGCCGGGATCGATATTGGTGATCATGTCTGGCTCGGCGCCGACGTTATCGTTCTAAATAAGTCCATAATCAATTCAGGATCAGTTGTCGCCGCAAGGAGCGTCGTCAACCGGCGGTTCACTGATGAGAACATACTTCTCGCAGGAAGTCCTGCTGTCGTAAAACGTAGCCGCGTTGCATGGACGCACGATTTTCCTGCAGATAATGGCGTCTCACGACACGGGCCGGCAACAACCAACTAGCGTGTCGGGCGACGAGTCGTATCTTCCGCTGGTGGTGCAGTTGAGACAGGATCCTGGCCAACCCGAATCCTAGAAAGCAAAGATGCCGGGCGTCAGAATCTTTGCAAGGCTCGGACCGACCTGATCCGCCCTCAGGTTTCCTTGCGCAAACTGCTTGCCGGCGATGTCCCGCAACCGCGCGTGAACTCGCCGAAGAGGACCATCGTCAAAAACGGTCGCATACTTGTCTGACAACGCAAGAAGGTCCTCAGCCGATCCATCCGCGCCGAATCCAGCCGACTCCGCCACCCGCAGCGCGAACTCACTCGGGCCGCTCGCCCCATCAGCAGGCACCCCGTAGACGGAGTAGGCAGGAATCTCTGAATCCTGCAGCGGGCCACCGAACCGTTCTTGCACTTCGGAGATTTGCTCGCCGGTCCGATTCTTAGTCGTGTCGAGGAACGGGTATATGGCGAGCTCGGGATCGACGAGCGCGAGAAGGTCAGCGATCCCAGTGGTGATGCTAGACCCTTCCGGCGCGAATGATTCGGAGCTCTGCGATAGGGCAAGCATCGCCGACTGCTGCACAAGACGAAGCTCAAGTAGGGTAAAGACCGAGCCGGCGCTGCCGTGGAGTCCGTTGCGATAGGAGGCGTAATGCATCTCGGATGCATTCCACGAGCCAGGATCGATGTCTGCTGCGATCATCCCCTTCCGCAGTTGTGATACCAGAGCGGCATGGCGCACCTCGCGATCAGATGCCGCATCGACCTGCTCAACGCTATAGCGGTGATCGAGGCCGTCGAGCGTGCGCCAGCCAAAAGCCCCCTTGAGCAAACCGGCACCAGTTCCGTCGGCCCTCACCAACAGCGGATTCGCGTGAATCCCCCGCGTTCCCGGCAGGAACCGATCGTAGAGACCAAGGTGATGGCTTGCCCACAGGGGGAGCGGCGAATCACGGAAGTGACGGTCGGCGCCCGCTTCACCTCGACTCCCGTTGAGCGAGATTCCGAATGCGCGCGTGAGATTCTTTGCGACCTCGAAATCGGGTCGAGTCTCGGACGTCGTGCCGTACGAAGTGACGTGGATGCGATCAAGCGATCCCGCTCGCCGATAGGCGCCGAGGACGAGGCGAGAGTCCTGACCACCTGACAGTGAAATCGAGATCTCTGCACCCGAGAGGGGGACCGCCTGGCCGACGATCTGCGTCGCAAGTCGACGCATCACTTCGCAATATCCCGCGCGAGACGTGACAGCTCCAGCTCGGCGGTCGTCACGTGTCGCCTCTACCCGGAATCGGTTCAGCGAGTCTTTCACCAACTGGGGCGCGGTCCCTCCCGGGAAGAACGCGACCTCGTCGACAATGGATTCGTTCGACATCGGCTGGTGGGTGATAGCCAGCGTGCGTGACCGAGCGAGAAGGACCTCATGGTTCGGCGAGATCCGCTCACCCAGGTGCCGACGAAGACTAGCCAACACCAGCATCGAGTCCGAGAATGCGTGCCAGCCATTGCCATGCGTCTCAAGGACCGCGAGGGAACCGGAAAAGTCACGGCGGAAGTTAAGCACGGTTGAACTCACCCATGACATCTCTAGGAATCCACCACCGAGCATGGGATTGGAGGCTTCCTTGCTTGCGCGCATATCCTGCCATCCGCGCAACCCAAAACCGATCTCATTGTTGGCAGCGTCGACAGCGACACCGACAAAGAACCGATCCGAAGCGACCTTGTCCACGATTCCACGTGAAACGATCGTCAGCGAGTAATCGCGCCCAAAACTGGTTCGAAATGTTTCCGTATAGTCGGCCGACTGCTGCCGGAGCCAACGCTCAATCGAGAGGTCTACGTTGCGTGTCGCGACGATGGCGAGGTATTGGGACACTTGCCCAGGGTACAGGAAGCTTTACCTTTCCGGACAGGATGAGGACCTAATGAGGACTGCGGCGATTCACCTACGCTGCGGGCCAAATTCTGCCGACACTATTTGCGGAATCGTCTCGGCGACGGCGAGCCCGGGACAGCGGGAACTTCAGCGAGTTTGGCGACTTCCAGTGGTGGCCCCCAACACGGATAGAGCCCCGCCACCAGACGTGGCGGGGCTCCCTCATGCCTCCCGAAGTCCTGTAGCCGATTGATCGCGTCAGGCCTCGACGCCACCACTCTCGATGTCCGCGCCCTTAGCAAAGTGCGGCGCAAGCTTGTTGTCCACCATCGACAACGCGGCGCCGATGGCCATGTGCATGTCGAGGTACTTGTACGTGCCCAGCCGCCCGCCGAACAGGACGTCCTTCTCGTTCGCAGCGAGGTCACGATACTTGAGCAGGCGCTCACGATCCTCGGCAGTGTTCACTGGGTAGTACGGCTCGTCGGAACGCTCGGCGAATCGGGAGAATTCGCGCATGATGACCGTCTTGTCGGTCGGGTAGTCCCTCTCCGGATGAAAGTGCCGGAACTCGTGGATGCGCGTGTATGGCACATCAGCGTCCGCATAGTTCATCACCGGGGTTCCCTGGAAATCGCCGATCTCGAGCACTTCCTCCTCGAAGTCGAGGGTGCGCCACGACATCTCACCCTCTGCATAGTCGAAGTACCGGTCGACCGGACCTGTGTACACGACCGGCACGTTCCCGACCACGTTGACCTTGCTCACCGGCTGCGTCTCGTCGAAGAAGTCGACTCCAAGACGCACCTCGATGTTCTTGTGGTCCGCCATGCGCTCGATCCACCGGGTGTAGCCGTCGACCGGCAGGCCCTCGTGCGCATCGTTGAAGTACCGGTTGTCGTACGTGTAGCGCACGGGCAGGCGCGCGATGACCGAGGCCGGCAGCTCGGTCGGGTCTGTCTGCCATTGCTTAGCTGTGTACTCACGAATGAACGCCTCATACAGTGGGCGGCCGATCAGCGAGACACCCTGCTCGTCGAGGTTCTCCGGTGTCTTCCCACCGAGTTCGGCCGCCTGCTCCTTGATGAGCGCACGCGCGGCCTCGGGCCCGTGCGCGGAGCGGAAGAACTGGTTCACGGTGGCGAGGTTGATCGGCATCGGGAACACCTCGCCCTTGTGCGTGGTGTACACCCGGTGCACGTAGTTCGTGAACGCGGTAAACCGGTTCGCGTACTCCCACACCCGCTCATTCGACGTGTGGAATAGGTGGGCACCGTAGCGGTGCACTTCGATGCCGGTGGTCTTTTCCGCCTCACTGTAGGCGTTGCCACCGATGTGCGGGCGCCGGTCGATCACAAGGACCTTCCGGCCGTACTCCTCGGCGATCCGTTCGGCGACGGTGAGGCCGAAGAATCCCGCCCCGACGACAACAAGATCAGCGTTCATGTAAATCCCCTGTTCAGCGCTTGAAGAAGTCGGCGATCAGCCGAGGGACGACGGTGACTGCCTGACCGACCCGCCAAGTCTCTGACGTGCGGATCTGCACGATCCTGCGCTGCTCGAGCGCGACCTGGCGCTCAAGTCGCCGGACCGTCTGCACCTCCCCGTCTACGTCGACCGCACCGTTCCCCAGAGCGGAATAGACCCGCTTCAGCTCCGCGCGGTGCTCGGCGTCCGTGTCAAGGAACGCCAGATCCCAATACGACCCGGTCCCGTGCTCCTGCGCATAGCGGATCATTCCCAGCATTGCCCGTTCCTTCGGCTGCGTGAAGAAATCCAGCGGGCGGTCGGACACCCCCAGCTCGGGGAACCAGTCAGTGACGAGAGTCTTGAAGAAGACCTCACGCGCATCCATCGGCAGGTTGCTCAGGTGCCACAGGAGAAGATGCAGTGCGTAGTTGATGAACTTGCGCTCGAGCGTCGGGTAGATGCCGCTGCTCACGAGCTGGTCCCGTATCGCCAGCAGCGCAAGATGCGCGTTGTCCGGAGACTTCGACGTCGAGTTCGAGATCGAGGTACCCACATTCCTGCGGTGGGAGATGAGCTCCTCGTCCAGGATCGTGATCCGGTCGCACAACAGCAGGGCCGAATAGACGAAGTAGGCGTCGTTCGTCGAGGTCAACGACTGGAAGCGAAGCCCCGTGTTCTGCAGGTAAGAACGCAGGAACAACTTGTCCCAGGGCCACCCCACGAAACTGAAGAACGGGTTGTGGGTGATCGCTGTGCTCGAGAAAGGCCGGTGCTTCGGCAGCTGGTTGATCTTGACGGCGTGTGCGATCGGGCTGGTACGCCCGGTCGCCGAGTCGAGATTGCGCGACCGGAACACGCAAACGGCCGCTTGGTCCGCCTTCGCCTTGCCGTAAGCACGGCCCAGCATGCCTTTGTCGAAGACGTCGTCGGCGTCCAGGAACGCCACATACTCCCCCTGGGCATGATCTAGCCCCAAGTTGCGCGCGGCACCGGCTCCCTGATGCTCCTGCGTCAGCAGGATGACGCGGTCGAAGGGATCGGACTCAGCAAAATCCCGGAGGACCTCGAGGGACTCGTCTGTCGAACCGTCGTCGACAAGAATGACTTCGAAGTTGCGGAGCGACTGGGCCTTCAGCGACGCCAGACATGCCTTGAGGTGGGGCATCCCGTTGAACACCGGCATGACAACGGACACCTTCACCCGCGATGCCTCGTACTGGTAGTAGTACTCGTCGGGATCCCGCATGATCCACTGGACGCGGTTCCACTCGCCGACGCCGAAGGCGGACTGAATCAGGACGCCGCGCTCGAGGTCCTTCTTCAGCACGTCCGACACCATGCGGCAGAACTCCCTGCGCAGGTCCGGCGCCAGCCTGTTCATCGTGAAGTCGATGTTGTGCCACCGCTTGAGCCCGTAGACCCCCGTGAAAGTCTCGGCCAACTCAGGTCGTTCCAGGAGCCACTCGCGGATCCAGTCGTACTCCTGGAGTGCGACATCTGCCTTGCCTGTCGACTTCACCGAGGAGTTGGGGTTGTCGCGTCGGTTCTCGTAGAAGACCTCGTTGACGTACATGACGCGGCGTGCCTGGCACATCGTCTGGAAGAAGAACCCGTTGTCCTGGTAGGACGCGCCCGGCGTCTCGTGGTGCCAGATGTCGTTCTCGATGAGGAACTCGCGGCGGTAGATACCGCACCAGGTGTTCATCGGATAGCGGAAGATGCCGACCTCCTGGGCCGGGTCAAGGACTTGGCCGTAAACCGACTGGCTCGACGCCGACGGCACGATCACCTCGGTGCGGTGCTCCCCAACCCCCCGGAAGCGCAGGTAGTCCGCCTTGACGATGTCGAGGCCGTGCTCCCGCCCAGCCCGCCAGAGTGTCTCGAACATGGCCGGCCGAACGACGTCGTCCGGTTCAAGGATGCCGATGTACTCGCCGGTCGCGTGCCGAAGGGCCACGTTCATGGCCACGCCGTAACCCGCGTTGGCCTGGGTGATGACCTTGAGGCGGTCCGAATGTTCCTGCGCGTAACGCGCCAGGATCTCCGGGCTCGAATCGGTCGAACCGTCGTCGACGCAAATGATTTCCAGGTCCGTCAGTGTCTGGTGGATCAAACTGTCCAGCGCAGCCTCGAGGTACTGCTCGACGTTGAACGTAGGAACCAGGACCGAAACACTCGGCCGGCCGGAATCGGTGGTTGCGGTAGGCGTGAAGCTATCGGTCATCGCGCTTGGTGTTCCTATCGTCATGGAGCTTTTCGGAATCAAAGTTGAAGAAGTTCAATGCGCTGCCATTCGCTTGATGGCGGGAATGACGATGGCTTCTGCCGCGCTCGCCGCACCCTGCGCGCTCGGGTTGTCGCGAATCGCCGTGCGCACTTCGTCGATGTGTCGTCCAGCAATCAGTTCGGCGACAGCGCCAGCAATCCCGTCCACGGCGTCTGCCGTGATGCCGAGACCTGCGCCGGCAACCGCCCGCGCGCGCCTCTCCTGGTCGTCCCTCAACGTCACCGCACTCGGCAGATACACACCTGGTGTCCCCGTGTGCAGGTTCTCGTGCACCGAGTTGTAGCCCGCGCCGGTCACCGTGAACTCCCACGCACCGGCCAGGTCGACCAACGGGAAGCGCCCGTCGATGGTCGCCGCGTCGTGCGCCACCGCGGAGGACAGCAGCGGCGACCTCACCACGACCGGGACGATGTCCCCGGCGTCGCGAACGGCCTGCACGGCGGCAGCCGTGGCAGACCCGTCGCCGTTACCGCCGGAGAGCTGCACGAGCGCGTACTGCCGCTCCGGGTCGAGCCCGAGTGAGGCGAGCGCCTTCTCCCGTGGCATGAGCGAGGCCGGCGCAAGAGACACCGGGTCCACCCATGTTGCGTCCCGGAAGACCTCCGGCGCGGTCTCCCGCGTCTCGGCGATATCCCCCGGCACGATCACCGAGGTCACATGGTCACGCCAGCTCTTCACCTGGGTCAGGTCCGTGCCCTCGCGCCACAGCCCGCGGCGCAGCCACACCAGGGGCAGGCCCACCAGGTCGGCGACGTCTGTCAGCGAGGGGTACACCCACGTGCCGTCGAAGACGATCGACTCCGGGCGGTATGCAGCAATCTCGTCGAGGAGCCGGCGGGTGAACTGCCGGCGCCATCGGTCGTGGCTGACACCGGCGGTGGTGTGACTCGGAAAGTACGTGACGTCGTAGCCGGCGGCAGCGACCGTCGAGGCCGCCGTCGAAAGTGTGAGCATCCGGCCGTCGAGCGCACGGTCCGCATGTCGCAGCACCGCGGCGCACCGGGCGATGTGCCCCATGCCGCCACCGTTGCTGGTCACGAACAGCACGCGCGGCGCCACGCCTGCGGGCCGCACCTCGTCCTCGGCAGCGATCCCACGCCACGCAGCCCACGCCGTCTGAGATGCGGCGGTCGCCGCCTCACGACTCGTCAGCTCGATCCGCTCGAGCGCCTGCTCCTGCGCCCACTCGTGCCGGGACGCCTTCGCGCGTGTGTCGTGCACCGTCGCCTCGAGCCGCTCGATCCGCTGACGCAGCCGCGCCTCGGTCCGCCCGGACACCCACGACACGGCCACGGCTACGAGGAGGCCGACCGACACCAGCACGCCCAGCACACCCGCGAAGACCAGCCAGGCGCTCAGCGGCCTCACAACCAGGCACAGCGCGAGCACGGCCGCGGACACGAGCACAAGGGCTGCGGTCACAGCGACGGCCACCCATCGACGCCGGAACCGGGCGAGACGACTCAACGCAGCATCCCCCGCGTGTCCACCACGTGCTTACCCGCCAGCGGGCCGGCAAGCGCACGGAACTGTGCATGGTCCACCAGCAGCACATGCACCTGCGCGGCCTCGAGCGCCTCCTCGGTCCCCGCCAGCCGGACGTTCGCCAGTCCTGCGAACTCCGCCGGAACCTTCTCCACGTGCGGCTCCACAGCCAGCACCGTCGCGTGGGGCAACGTCCGCGCGATCTCGGTGGTGATCTCCAGGGCCGGCGACTCCCTCAGGTCGTCGATGTTCGGCTTGAACGCCAGTCCGTAGGTGGCGATCACGGGGTTCGCCACGCCGAGGTCCGCGACCGCATCGACCACCTTGTGCAGCACCCAGCGGGGCTTGGCGTCGTTCACCTCGCGCGCGGTCCGGATCAGGCGCGCTTCCTCGGGTGCTGCGTCCACGATGAACCACGGGTCGACGGCGATGCAGTGCCCGCCCACGCCCGGCCCTGGCTGCAGGATGTTGACCCGCGGGTGGTGGTTGGCGAGCCGGATGAGCTCCCACACGTTGATGCCGAGCTTGTCCGCGACGAGAGACAGCTCGTTCGCGAAGGCGATGTTCACGTCGCGGAACGAGTTCTCCACCAGCTTGGCGGTCTCGGCGGTCGCGGCATCCGTCAGCAGGATCTCGCCCTGGCAGAAGACCTGGTAGAGGTCCCTGGCGCGCTGCGCGCCCTCCGGGGTGAGCCCGCCCACGATCCGGTCGTTCGTCACGAGCTCGACCATGATCTTGCCGGGCAGCACTCGTTCCGGGCAGTGCGCAAAGTACACGACAGGGCGACCGTCCACGCCGTCCAGACTGAGGTCGGGGCGCACGGCCAGGATCCAATCCGCCATGCGACGCGTCGTCCCCGGCGGCGAGGTGGACTCGAGAATGATCAGCTCACCCCCGCGCAGAGTGGGCGCAAGCGCTTCGGCCGCCGACCGGATGTAGGAAAGATCAGGCTTGTGATCACCGGTGAAGGGAGTGGGCACAGCGACGATGTACGCGTCGGCGGCCTCGGGCGCCAGGGCGGCAGTCAGCTTGCCGGACGACACTCCTTCCGCCACATAGCCCGCCAGGTCCGGCTCCACGAACGGCACCTCGCCGCGGTTCACCGCGTCGACGGTCTCCGGGTTCACATCGATGCCCGTCACCGCCACGCCGTTCGCGGCAAGGATCGCCGCGGTCGGGAGCCCGATGTACCCGAGCCCGACCACGCCGACAGTGCTGATCCCCATAGTTCCCCGCCTCAGAAGTTGACGTGCGTCGCCGCACGTCCGTAGTGCTTGACCTCGCCGCTCGCGAGCAGCTCGGCATCGGTCACGTCCCAGGAGTGCCCGCCGACTGCGGACCGCACCTGGACGAAGTTGAACCGGTCGGCGGCGTAGACGATCCCGCCGGCGCTGGTGGCGTCCTCGAGGAACGCCGTGTCCTCACCGCGAGACAACGCCCGGAAACGCACGGTGGTAGCGATCTCACGCGCAGCGACGATCGTCGGACCCATCACGCGGTCGGTGTACCGGTGCTCGCGGTCCGCGAACCGCAGGATGGTCGCGTCCAGCCCCTCGAGGTACATGTAGTGCGCCTGCTTGCCCACCACGTCCGCAGCGGAGTACGCCATGGCGTACAGCTGGTCGGACAGGTACTGCGGGCCGTACAGGTCGTCGTCGTCGATCTTGGCCACGACGTCGCCGTCGGCCGCCGCCAGCAGCAGGTTCAGGCACGAGCCCAGCGGCACGTCGGACGGCGCCGACAGCAGCTCGAGGCGCTCGACGCCGGCCTCCTTGGCCCGCGCCCGCAGGTCGGCGTCGTCCACCTCGAAGCCGTGCGACAGCAGCGCGACCTGGAGGTCCACGCCCTCCTGCGCACCGAGCGTGGCCAGCACGTGGTCGAGCTGGTGCGGGCGGTTCGTCGAGACCAGCGCGGTCACGCTCGGCCGGGTGACGACGGGAGAGTCGGCCAGCCCGGCGTCGTGCAGCACCTTCTGCGAGCGGACGCCGTAGGTGTGCTCGCGCCAGATGCGGCGCTGCGCCTTGTGCACGGCCCGGTCGCGCAGCTCCGGCGAGCGCACGAGCGCACGGATGGTGTGCGCGGCACTCTCCCGGGTGGCGGCGACGAACACCTCGTCGGCCGGGAAGTACTCCCCCACCGCAGCGCTCGGCGTCGAGACGACCGGCGTGCCGCTGGCGGAGATCTCGAAGATCCGCCGTGCGCACATCGACGGCGAGCCGACCACCGAGTTCACGTTGAGGAAGACCTTGTACTCGCGGTAGGCGGTCAGCATGCGGTCGTAGTCCAGCGACCCGACGACGCGGCCGTCCAGCGGCGCGGGGAACTGGTACTTCTGGTCCTTCCCGCGGAACCGGCTGAAGATCTCCAGGCCGTGCTCCATCTTCGGGGACACGTCCAGGGCCGCACCGAGCAGCAGGTCCATCTGCTCGCGCCGCTCCGGGTACTTGTGCGCGAAGTACATCCCCGCGAACGCGACGTCACGCTCCGGCCCGCGGCCGTGCAGACGGACCGGGTTGTGGATGGCCGGCTGCGCGGCGAACTCCAGCACGCCCACGCGCTCGTGGCCCAGCGCCGCCACGTAGGCGGGCACCCGGTCGACGTCGGTCGTGTAGACGCGGTCGAACAGCCGCGCCACCTCGAGGAAGTCCTCGAAATGAACCGGGTCTTCCTTGTTCCAGAAGACGGTCGGGACCCCTGCCGCGCGGCAGGTCTCGACGAGCTCGACGAAGACCGGCCGCGGGGCCGACGTCCCCGTCAGGTGGTACTGCCAGGCACCACCGTTGCCGTTCCAGGCCGACTCCACGAACAGCAGGTCCAGGCCTGCCGCCAGGTCGTCACGCCAGGTCGCGGGCGTGAGTGCGACCTGGTTCCACTCGGAGGCGAACGCCAGGCGGGAGAAGTCGTCCAGGATGACGCCGACCCGCAGGTCGCGGCGACCGGGCGCGGGGGCACCCGTCGTCGCGGTGCCGGACACCGGGCGAGCCGGCCACGGGTCGAACGTGAGGCCGTTCTTCGTCAGGCGCGCCCCGCCGGTCCGTGCGGCCATCGGCACCCGCTGCCGTCGCAGGTACGTGCGCAGCTGGGCGGGGCCGCCCTGACGGAGGTGCCACACCGCGCGACGGAGCTGAGGCACCACGCCCGGCGCACGATCCTTCACGGTAAGAATGTCCTAGTCTGCTTGAAAGCAATAAGCCAGAAAGGGCACCCCGACCGGGCGCGAAACGAAGGGTGCCGGAAGTACAGGATGCGCCATTGGTCGGCTCATGCTACAAGCGACAGCGACCCCCTCATCACCGATCTCGGGTGAAATAGCTCAGGTTCACCCGGGCAACCACGAGGGCTGTTCCACCGCCGGCGGACGAGGCGCGCCAGACGCTCGATGTCAGCGACTCTGTTCGACGCCTCCCAGCTGCTCGTCGAGCGATGCCTGGTAGCCGAAGTACACCATGGCCCCGTTGGCGCAGAGCAGCACCACGGCGCCGGCCACGAGCGCCGCGACGAACCCCCTGCCGCGACGGGCTCGTCGCACGGGCCGCGGCGCGGGTTCGGGAGGCTCCGGAGCGGCAAGGAGGCCAGTGGTCCCGCTAGATTCATGCATATCCATGTAACTACAGCCTCAGAGGCCTCCGCCGCATCACTCTCGGCAGGAGATCACCCTTCATTCACCCTGCCGACCCACCTCCGGCATTCGCACAAGCGTCGACGTGGCTCCACCCGGGTGAAATCTTCGCCAGCGTCTTTCGGACGGGAGGAAGACACGGACGGAAGACGGGAAGAATTCATCTCTGCAGGCCAGCGAACAGCCTGCCCCGCCGCGCATCATGGGAGGATCCGCCCATGCGCGGAATCATTCTCGCCGGCGGCTCGGGCACTCGCCTGCACCCGATCACCCAGGGCATCAGCAAGCAGCTCGTCCCGGTCTACGACAAGCCGATGATCTACTACCCGCTGTCCACCCTGATCCTGGCGGGGATCCGCGACGTCCTCGTCATCACCACCCCGCATGACGCCGCCCAGTTCCAGCGGCTCCTCGGCGACGGCTCACAGTTCGGCATCTCGATCACCTACACCACGCAGCCCTCGCCGGACGGGCTCGCGCAGGCCTTCGTGCTCGGCGCGGACTTCCTCGGCGACGACTCGGTGGCGCTCGTACTCGGCGACAACATCTTCTACGGCCCCGGCCTGGGCAACCAGCTCACCCGGTTCGCCGACATCGACGGCGGCGCCGTCTTCGCCTATCGCGTCGCCGACCCGACCGCCTACGGCGTCGTCGAGTTCGACGAGCACGGCAAGGCCCTGTCCCTGGAGGAGAAGCCGGTCCGGCCCAAGTCGAGCTACGCGGTACCGGGCCTCTACTTCTACGACAACGACGTCGTCGCCATCGCCAAGGGGCTCAAGCCGTCGGCCCGCGGCGAGTACGAGATCACCGACGTGAACACCGAGTACCTGCGCCAGGGCCGGCTCCAGGTCGAGGTACTCCCCCGCGGCACCGCCTGGCTCGACACCGGGACGTTCGACTCCTTGCTGGAGGCCTCCGACTACGTCCGCACGATCGAGCACCGACAGGGTCTGAAGATCGGCGCCCCCGAGGAGGTGGCCTGGCGGCGCGGCTTCCTGTCCGACGACGACCTGCGCGCCCGTGCGGAGACGCTCACCAAGTCCGGCTACGGCACGTACCTGCTGGGCCTGCTCGACGAGTAGTCCTCCGGTCCGAACGTGCTACGCCTCTACTGAGCCCCCAGCACCACGGGGGCCGCCGCCTTCCAGCGCTCGGCCCAGTCACCGATCGGCTCGACGCCGACCTCCCGGAGCCGGTCGTGCCCGAGGACCGAGTACGCCGGCCGGGGCGCGGGCAGCTGGTAGGCGGCACTCGTCGTCGCGTCGACGGGCGTCTGGTGGTCGGACGCGGCCACCACCTCCCTCGCGAAGCCGCACCAGGTCACCGCACCCGACGACGTGCCGTGGTAGACGCCGCCGGGGGTCTCCGCGGCGACGAGCCGCACGATGAGGTCGGCCAGGTCGGCGGTCCAGGTGGGCTGCCCGGTCTGGTCGTCGACGACGCTCAACCGGTCCCGCTCCCCTGCGGCGCGCGCGATGGTGCGGGGGAAGCACCGGCCGCCCGCCCCGTACAGCCAGGCGGTGCGGACCACCAGGGCGTCCGGTGCGAGCGCCCGGACCGCCCACTCACCGGCCACCTTGGTGCGCCCGTAGGCGGACCGCGGCGACACGGGCGCGTCCTCCGGGTAGGGGGTCGTCCCGTCACCCCCGAACACGTAGTCCGTGGACACGTGCACCATCCGGGTGCCCGACGCCGCAGCGGCGCGCGCGACGTGTGCGGAGCCTGTCGCGTTCGCGGCGAACGCCTCGGCCTCGTGCGTCTCCGCTTCGTCGACGGCGGTCCAGGCCGCGCAGTTGACGACGACGTCGTGGCCGGCGACGGCGTCCAGGACCGCCGAAGCATCGGTGATGTCCAGGTCGGACCGCCGCAGCCCTGTCACCTCGTGCCCGGCCGCCGCCGCGACCGCCGCCACGTCCTGGCCGAGCATGCCCGCGGCCCCGAGGACCACCCACCGCTGCGTCGTGCTGTCTCCGCTGGTCACCCTAGGATCCTAGCCAGAGGGCTCAGCCGGCCCTCGACCACCACGCAAGGAGTCTCATGGAGTACCGCGAGCTTGCCGTGCCGGGAGCGTTCGAGATCACCCCTCGCCAGTTCGGCGATCCCCGCGGCGTCTTCCTCGAGGCGTTCAAGGCCGATGCCTTCGCCGAGGCCGTCGGCCACCCGTTCGACCTCGCCCAGGCCAACTGCTCGGTGTCCGCCGCGGGCGTCCTGCGCGGCATCCACTTCGCCGACGTGCCGCCCAGCCAGGCCAAGTACGTCCTGTGTGCCACGGGAGCCGTGCTCGACGTCGTCGTGGACATCCGTGTGGGTTCGCCCACCTTCGGCACCTGGGACGCCGTGCTCCTGGACGACGTCGACCGCCGCGCCGTCTACCTGTCCGAGGGCCTCGGGCACGCGTTCATGTCCCTCGAGGACGGCTCGACGGTGCTGTACCTCTGCTCGTCCGGCTACGCCCCGGGCCGCGAGCACGGTATCCACCCCCTGGACCCCGAGCTCGGCATCGACTGGCCGACCACCGCCCGCGACGGCAGCCCGCTGGCCCCCCTCCTCTCGGAGAAGGACGAGGCAGCCCCCACCCTCGCGGAGGCCAAGGCCCAGAACCTCCTGCCGACCATGGACGAGGTCACCAGCTACCTCGCGACCAGGCACTGACGGAGGCCAAGTACGCGGCTTCGGGTCAGCGACCCGATCAGAACTTACTGACCTGAAGCCGCGTACTTGGCCTCGGTCAGCGCCTTCGCACCCCTCCACCATGCCTCGTTCGCCCGGTACCACTCCACGGTCGCGGCGAGCCCCTGGCGAAAGTCCGTGTACCTCGGAGCCCAGCCCAGCTCGTTGCGGAGCCGGCTCGCGTCGATCGCGTACCGCAGGTCGTGCCCGGGCCGGTCGGTGACATGGTCGAAGTCGTCCGCGTCCCGGCCGAAGATCTCCAGCAGGGTCCGCACGACGTCCAGGTTGCTGGTCTCGCCGTCCGCACCGATCAGGTAGGTCTCGCCGACCTGGCCCTTCTCGATGATGCTCCAGACCGCCGAGTTGTGGTCCTCGACGTGGATCCAGTCGCGCACGTTGAGGCCCTGGCCGTACAGCCGGGGCCGGACGCCGTCGATCAGGTTGGTGACCTGGCGCGGGATGAACTTCTCGATGTGCTGGTAGGGGCCGTAGTTGTTGGAGCAGTTCGAGATGGTGGCCTGCACCCCGAAGGACCGCACCCACGCCCGGACCAGCAGGTCGGAGCCGGCCTTCGTCGACGAGTACGGGGACGACGGGTTGTAGGGCGTCTCCGGGGTGAACCGTTCGGGGGTGTCCAGCGGGAGGTCGCCGTAGACCTCGTCCGTCGAGATGTGGTGGAACCGCACCCCGTGCTTCCGCGCCGCCTCCAGCAACGTGAACGTGCCCACGAGGTTGGTCTGCACGAACGGCGAGGGATCGTTCAGCGAGTTGTCGTTGTGCGACTCCGCGGCGAAGTGCACCACGAGGTCCGACTCCCCGACGAGCCGGTCCACGAGCAGCGCGTCGGTGATCGAGCCCTCCACGAGCTCCACGCGGTCGGCGACGGCGGCAAGGGAAGACCTGTCACCCGCATAGGTGAGGGCGTCGAGCACGGTGACCTGGGCCTGGGGACGCTCCCGCACCGTCTGGTGGACGAAGTTCGCTCCGATGAAACCGGCACCGCCGGTGATCAGGATCTTCATGGGTGTCAGTCGCGTCCGTAGATGTCGCGGGTGTAGACCTTCTCGGCGACGTCGTCGAGGGCTTCGGTGCGGCGGTTGGCGACGATGACGTCGGAGCGGGTCTTGAACTGGTCGAGGTCGCGGACGACCTCGGAGGCGAAGAACTGGTCCTCGTCCAGGGCCGGCTCGTAGACGATGACCTCGACGCCCTTGGCCTTGATGCGCTTCATGATGCCCTGGATGCTCGAGGCGCGGAAGTTGTCCGACCCGGACTTCATCACCAGGCGGTAGACACCGACGGTGGTCGGGTTGCGGCGCAGGATGTCGGCGGCGACGAAGTCCTTCCGGGTGGTGTTGGCGTCCACGACGGCGTTGATCAGGTTCTGCGGCACGTCGGCGTAGTTGGCCAGCAGCTGCCTGGTGTCCTTGGGCAGGCAGTACCCGCCGTACCCGAAGGACGGGTTGTTGTAGTGCGAACCGATCCGAGGGTCCAGGCCCACGCCTTCGATGATCTGCGCGGTGTCCAGGCCGTGTGTGGCGGCGTAGGTGTCCAGCTCGTTGAAGTACGCCACCCGCAGCGCGAGGTAGGTGTTGGCGAACAGCTTGATCGCCTCGGCCTCGGTCGGGTCGGTCAGCAGGACCGGGACGTCCTTGGTGGCCGCGCCTTCCAGGAGCAGGTCGGCGAACTGCTTGCCACGTTCGGTGCGGTCGCCGACCACGATGCGGGAGGGGTGCAGGTTGTCGTGCAGGGCACGACCCTCGCGCAAGAACTCGGGAGAGAACACGATGCCGGCCCCGGCGTGCTCGGCCCGGACGCGCTCGGTGAACCCGACAGGGACGGTCGACTTGACCACGACGGTCGCGTCAGGGGTGCGGGCCAGGACGTCCGTGATCACGGACTCGACGGACGAGGTGTCGAAGAAGTTGCTGATCTCGTCGTAGTTCGTCGGGGTCGCGACGACCACGACCTGCGCACCGGTATAGGCCGCGTCCTTGTCGAGGGTCGCGGTCAGGTTCAGGGTGTGGCTGGTGAGGTAGTCCTCCAGCTCGGTATCCACGATCGGCGAGATGCGGTCGTTGACCTGAGCGACCTTGACCGGATCGACGTCCAGGGCCCAGACCTCGTGGTTCTGCGCGAGCAGCACGGCATTGGACAGACCGACATAACCCGTGCCGACAACAGCGATCTTCACGAAGGACTCCTGACAGAAAACGTCGATGACGGACCAATGCTAGAACGCGCCACCCGGCCATTCCGGCCAGCCGGTGACAACCGGAGTCTTTCGCCCGTGACGCACGCCACACCGGCACTCGTCCGCCACGGAGGTTAGGCTTACCTCACAATGACGCAGACCACGAACGCACCGAACGGCAAGCCCCGCAAGGTGGCCCGCACCACGGCGACCGTGACCGCAGTCCAGCACCTGACCCCGCACATGATCCGGGTGACGCTCGGTGGCGAGGCACTGGCCGCCGTCGACCCGACGCCGCAGACGGACCGCTACATCAAGCTGGTCATGGCCGAGTCCCCCGAGCCCGAGGGCCGCCCGGTGCTGCGCACCTACACGATCCGCAACGTCGCCGGGTCCAGCTGGGACATCGACGTCGTCACGCACGGCGACGTCGGCTACGGCGGCCCCTGGGCGCAGCGCGTCCAGCCGGGCGACGAGGTCTCGTTCGTGGGCCCGGGCGGCGACTACGCGCCGTCCCCCGATGCCCCGTGGCACCTCATGGCCGGTGACGAGTCAGCTCTCCCGGCCATCGCCGCCGCGTGCGAGGCGCTGCCCGACGGCGCCGTGGCCCACGTCTTCGTCGAGGTCTCCGACGCGTCCGAGGAGCAGGAGATCACGAGCGCCGCCGACCTCCGTCTCACGTGGGTGCACCGGTCGACGGGAGCGAGCCTGGCCGAGGTCGTGCGGGCCGCCGAGCTGCCGGACGGCGTGCCGCACGCGTTCCTGCACGGTGAGGCCGGCTGCGTCCGCGACCTGCGCCGCTGGGCGCGCGGGACGCTGGGGGTGCCGCGTGAGCTGCTGTCGGCGTCGGGCTACTGGCGGCTGGGCCGCGACGACGAACGCTGGCGGGCCGAGAAGGCGGAGTGGCGGGCCGCGGTGGAGCAGGACGACCTGGTGCTCAGCGCGCACTGAGGTGCGCGGCTCCGTCCGCGGAGCGCCGGCGGCGGCCCGCGGTGGTCACAGGCCGTCGAGCACGGCGAACCAGCGCTTCGCCGTCGCCTCGTCGTAGGGCGGCTCCTCCGCGGACACCGCGGCGAGCAGGGCGTCAGCGTCCGCCCGGACCGTGGCGACCACGGACGGCGGGTACCCGTACCGGACGGAGTGCTCGGCGAACTCGTCCTCGTCGTCGATGAAGTACTGGCCGCGCGGGTCGGCCGTGCCGGGCTCGAAGGCGATGACGTCGAGGTCCAGGTCGACGGCTGTCACCTCGAAGCGTGCGCGGCCGCGGGACGCGAAGAAGCGGGCGGGCAGGCGCCGCCACTGCGGCACCGTGGTGAGGTCGCTGTACGAGCGCATGCCTTCGGGGTGGTCGCGGTACAGGGCCGGGGTCCAGCCGACGTCCCCGAAGAACCCGACCCCCGGCCCCGTGGACCGGTACCTCGCACCGGGCCGCGCGAACCGTGTCCCGGCCCGGAATCCCACCCACTGACCGTGCTCGTCGGAGCCCAGGTAGCGCCCGTCGAAGACCCAGTGGGGCGTGCCGTCCCACTTGCGGTAGCGCACCCGGACAGGGGTGCCCGA
The DNA here is from genome assembly GCF_028994805.1 of Promicromonospora iranensis. Lineage (GTDB taxonomy): Bacteria > Actinomycetota > Actinomycetes > Actinomycetales > Cellulomonadaceae > Promicromonospora > Promicromonospora iranensis. The sequence continues at coordinate 83,019 of NZ_JAJQQP010000012.1, forward strand.
CTCCGTCGGCCCAGACGACGAAGAGCCCTGGTCAGCAGGTTGTTGCGCAGACATGTCCGGGAGCCTACCCAGACGTCGTCGGGGCGTGAGGTCAGTAGGTGTCGGACGTCGGCGCGGGGGCCGCTGCCGCTCCCGCGTCGAAGCCGGCCAGGACCGACGCCGTGCCCGACAGGCCGAGCCGGGTCGCGCCCGCCTCGATCATCGAGAGTGCCGCGTCGAGGTCACGGATGCCACCCGAGGCCTTGACGCCGAGCGTGCCGCCGCCGGCCGCACCGACGGTCCGCGCCATGAGCGACACGGCGTGCACCGAGGCACCGCCGGCCGGGTGGAAGCCCGTCGACGTCTTCACGAAGTCCGCGCCGGCGGCCTGCGCCGCCTTGCACGTCTCCACGATCTGCTCGTCCGTCAACGCTGCCGACTCGATGATCACCTTGAGGACCCGGTCGTTCGGCACGGCGGCGCGCACGGCGGCGATATCGGCCTGCACGGCGTCGAACCGGCCCGCCCGGGCGGTCCCGATGTCGATCACCATGTCGATCTCGTCCGCCTCGTCGGACACGGCGCGGGCGGCCTCGAACGCCTTCACGTCACCCATGTGCTTGCCCGACGGGAACCCGCACACCGTGGCGACGGCAAGCCGCCCGGCGGCGACCTCGACCGCGAGGGAGACGAACGACGGGGACACGCACACCGAGAACACGCCGAGCGCGGCGCCCTCCTCGACGAGCGTGGCGACGTCGCCCGCCGTGGCCTCCGGCTTGAGCAGCGTGTGGTCGACGAACGTGGCCAGCGACGCCTTGTCGTGCGGCACGGCAGGGGTCCGCGGCGCTTCGGGCTGAGCGGTCATACGAGTGCACCTTCTACTTTCTGGATTCCGGGCAGGATGACCTGCTCCACGAGGTCCCGCCGCTCGTCGTGGTGCATGAACGCACCCCAGGCGGCGGTGACGGTCACGTCGACGAGGTCGTCGAGCGTCCAGCCTGCCTCGTCGACGAGGAGCTTCATCTCGTGCGTCATCGACGTACGAGACATCAGGCGGTTGTCCGTGTTGAGCGTGACCGCGAAGTCCAGCTCCTTGAGACGGGTGATCGGGTGCTTCGCGATGGACGCGGCCGCACCCGTCTGCAGGTTCGACACCGGGCACAGCTCGAGCGGGATCTGGTGGTCGCGCACCCAGTGCGCGAGGCGGCCCAGGTCGGCGGCTCCCCCGCGCCCGTCGTCCGAGAGGCCGCTCTCGGCGGGGTCACCGTCGACGACGAAGGCGATGTCGTCGATGATCCGGGCACCGTGACCCAGGCGGTCGGCGTGCCCCAGGTGCACGGCCTGCCCGATGGAGTCGAGGCCGTCGGCCTCGCCCGCGTGGATGGTCACGGGCACGTCGTGCTCCGCGAGGAACCGCCAGATGCCGAGGTGGCGCGACGGTGGGAACCCGGCCTCGGGTCCGGCGATGTCGAACCCGGCCACGCCGTCGTCCCGGTAGGTGACGGCGAGCTCCGCGATCTCCTGCCAGCGGTCCTGGTGGCGCATGGCGGTGACGAGCTGTCCGACCCGGATGAGGTGCCCGTCGGCCGCGGCCGCGGCGATGCCGTCGTCGATCCCCGCCTGCACGGCCTCGACGGCCTCGGCGAGCGACAGCCCGCCGGCCAGGTGCTGCTCGGGCGCCCAGCGCTGCTCGGCGTACACGACGCCGTCGGCCGCGAGGTCCAGCACCGCCTCGCGCGCGACGCGGGCCAGGTTGTCCGCCGTCTGCATGACGGCGATCGTGTGGTCGAAGGTCTCCAGGTACCGGACCAGCGAACCGGAGTCGGCCGCGTCACGGAACCAGTCGGACAGGGAGCCGGCATCGCTGGCCGGCAGGGTGTGCCCGGCGGCGTCCGCGAGCTCGAGGACCGTCTGCGGGCGCAACCCTCCGTCGAGGTGGTCGTGCAGGACAACCTTGGGCAGGGCGCGTAGCAGCGCCTCACCGGGGCGCGCCCCGGGGTCTTGCGTGGTCATGCTGACAACCTACCGTCCGGCACCGACAGTCGGCCGTCAGCCGGCGTCGGGGTTCTCTTCCTCGTCGGCGTCCGTCGGGACGTCCAGCGCCTGCTCCACCACGTCCGCCTCGGCGGCGGCCCCGTCGTTGTCAGGACGTGGCGCGGCGGGGACGTACTCGTCGGGCTCGTGCGTGGTGTCGACCTCGGCGTCCTCAGGGGGGTCCAGGCCGGCGTCACGCCAGGAGTCGGGTCCAGGGAGCGTGCTCATCAGGGCCTCCTCGTCAGCGGTCTTCCATCGTCACCCGGGCGTCATCACCCTGCCACCGCCCGGCCCGTTCGGGCAACAGCACCCACGCCACGTGGGGCCAGCCGCCGAGCGCGGCGGTGAGTGCCTTGCGCACGCGGGCGGCGGTCCGGTCGCCGGTCGACGGCGACATGTCCCGTGCACCGGACGGCACGGGGGGCGGGTCGAGCAGCGCCGCGACGGGAACCGTGTGCAGCCCGGCGCCCGACGGCTCGTACAGGACCGCGCTGCCCTCCGCGCCCTCGCCGTCGGCCAGGGTGAGCAGCACCACATGGCGCGGGACTGCCGAGTCCCAGCCGCTCGTGACGTCACCACCCGTGTACAGGGGCACCGGGACACCTGCCCGCGCGCTCGCGACCGCGGCCTCCAGCAGGGCGCGCGACCCGGCCACCCGGTGCGTGTAGCGCACGCCGCCATAGGTGGCGAGCCGCGCGGCGCCCCAGGGTGGTGTGCCGTACGTGCGCGGCCAGGCCACGACCCCCAGGCCGCGGCGGTTGGTCGCGGCCTGGACCGCGTGCTGCAGCCGCACGAAGCGGCCCGCCGGGTCGTCGACCGCGAGCCGCAGAGCGGCGCGCGGGTCGCCGGCCAGCCCGAGCATCGCCAGCACCGCCGACCCGCACGTGGTCTCGTCGACCTGCACGGCGGCCGCCGTGGTGCCGTCGAGGGACGGCAGGTTCAGCCGCCGTGGGAAGCCGACCGTGCCGGTGCCTCGCTCCCGCGCCAGCGGATCCAGCACGGAGCGCCGCGCACGGGACGGCACCGACTCGAGGTGCCGCTCCACGTCGTCGGGCACGACAGGTCGCACGAAGCGGCCCGGCGGCGGTGGTGTCGGTATCGGCCCGGCGAACGCACGCATACCGCCAAGCAGGGACGAAAGGCGCAATGTCGACGGCACATCGCCAGGCTAAGCCGGACCCGGGCGACTCGCCGGTTCGCCACGCTGGGGCGGTCGGGCGATCCGGGTCCGCCCCGCCTGCGCAGGTCAGGCGCCTGGAACGGGACCGTCAGGTCAGACGATCCGGTCCAGGACCACCGACTCGTCGGCCGCCAGCGCTGCCCCGACCAGTGCCCCGGCGCCCACGTCCACCGTGGACAGCGCGCTCGCCGCGCCGGCCAGCGTGCCGCCGAGCACCCCGCCGCCCACACCCTCCGGCTCCACCGCCCAGCCGCCCTCGAGCGCCTCGCGCGCCCGCGCGAACCGTTCGGGGGTGTCGGTGTGCAGCGTGAACAAGGGCTGGCCGGCGGCCACCGGCTCCCCCGGTTTCACGTGGATCTCGATGCCTGCCGCGGCCTGGACCGCGTCCTCCTTGCGCACCCGGCCCGCGCCGAGCCGGTGCACGGCCACCCCGACGGCGTACGCGTCGAGCGAGACCAGCACGCCGGACTCCGGGGCGACCACCGTCTCCGACTCCTTCGCGACCGGCAGGGGCGCGTCGACGTCCCCGCCCTGCGCCGCGATCATGGCTCGCCACTTGTCCATGGCCCGGCCGTCGGCCAGGGCCGCACGGACGTCCGCCTCCGAGGCGGGACGGTCGGCCGCCGCGAGCATCTCGACGGCGAGCGCGACGGTGAGGTCGACGACGTCGGCCGGCCCGCCGCCCGCCAGCACCTCCAGCGACTCGCGCACCTCCACGGCGTTGCCCGCGGTGCGCCCGAGCGGCACCGACATGTCGGTGACCAGGGCCACGGTGCGCACGCCGGCGTCGGTCCCGAGGTCGACCATGGTGCGGGCGAGCTCGCGCGCGCTCTCCAGCGTCTTCATGAACGCGCCGGAGCCGACCTTCACGTCGAGCACCAGCGCACCGGTGCCCTCGGCGATCTTCTTGGACATGATCGAGCTCGCGATGAGCGGGATCGCCTCGACGGTCCCGGTGACGTCCCGCAGCGCGTACAGCTTGCGGTCGGCCGGGGCGAGGCCCGCTCCGGCGGCGCAGACGACCGCCCCGACGGAGTCGAGCTGCGCCATCATCTCGTCGTTGCTCAGCGAGGCCCGCCAGCCGGGGATGGACTCCAGCTTGTCGAGGGTGCCGCCGGTGTGGCCGAGGCCGCGGCCCGAGAGCTGCGGCACCGCGACGTCGAACGCCGCCACGAGGGGAGCCAGGGGCAGCGTGATCTTGTCACCCACGCCGCCGGTGGAGTGCTTGTCCGCCGTCGGCCGGGAGAGTCCGGCGAACGACATGCGCTCCCCGGACTCGATCATCGCGTGGGTCCACCGGGAGATCTCCGCACGGGACATGCCGTTCAGGAGGATCGCCATGGTCATCGCGGACATCTGCTCGTCGGCCACCACACCACGGGTGTAGGCGTCGACGAGCCAGTCGATCTGCGCGTCGGTCAGGGGCTCCTGGTCGCGCTTGGCCCGGATGATGTCGACGGCATCGAACTGCTCGGTCATCGGGTTGCCTTCCGCACGTGGTCCAGGTCGCCCGGCCCGAAGGCCTGGGGCAGTACTTCCGTCATCGGCACGATCCCCTGCGGGGTGTCCACCAGCAGCTCCGGCCCGCCGTGCTCCCAGAGGATCTGGCGGCACCGGCCGCACGGCATGATCGTCTCGCCCAGCGCGTTGACGCACGTGAACGCGGCGAACCGGCCGCCGCCCGACATCACCAGGGCGCTGACCAGCGAGCACTCGGCACAGAGGGTCACTCCGTACGCCGCGTTCTCGACGTTGGCGCCGGTGAGCAGCCGGCCGTCGTCGGCGAAGGCCGCCGCGCCGACCGGGTACTGCGAGTACGGCACGTACGCCTTCTCGAGCGCGCTCCGGGCTGCCGCCCGCAGGATCGCCCAGTCGACGGCGTCCGCCGGGGGAACAGGGTCCACGTCCATCATCCTCACCCCTTGATGTACGGCTCGCCCGACGCGGCCGGCGGGCGCGAGCGCCCGACCAGACCCGCCACGGCGAGCAGGGTGACGACGTACGGCACCATGAGCATGAACTGGCTGGGAACGGGCGATCCCACGACGGACAGCACGTTCTGCAGGTTGGACGCGAACCCGAACAGCAGGCCCGCGAACGCGGCCCGCACCGGGTCCCACTTGCCGAAGATGACGGCGGCGAGCGCGATGTAGCCTGCGCCGCCGGTCATGTTCTCGCCGAACTGGCTGAGGTAGACGGTCGTGTAGAACGCGCCGCCCAGCCCGGCCACGGCGCCCGCGACGAGCACCGCGTTGTAGCGGGTGCGCACGACGTCGATGCCCACGGTGTCGGCGGCCTTCGGGTGCTCGCCCACCGCCCGCAGCCGCAGGCCCCAGCGGGTCCGGTTCAGCGCGTACCAGACGGTGGGCACGGCGATGAACATCAGGTAGATGAGCAGCGGCTGGTCGAACAGCACCGGGCCGAGCACCGGGATGTCGGACAGCACGGGGATCGGGATCGAGGAGAACCGCGTGGTCGAGTTCAGGGTCTCGGCACCGGGCACGAGCACCTGGGAGTACAGGAAGCTCGTCAGCCCGACGACCAGCACGTTGAGCACCACACCGACGATCACCTGGTTCACGTGGTAGGTGATCGCGAACAGGCCCAGCACGAGCGACACGAGCGCGCCGGCGAACACCGCGGCGACCAGACCGGCCACCGCGCTGTTCGTGATCGACGAGACGATCGCCGCGGTGAAGGCCGCGCCGAGCAGCTGTGCCTCGATGGCGATGTTCACCACGCCGGCGCGCTCTCCGATCACGCCGCCCAGCGCGCCGTACACGAACGGCACCGACCACAGCACCGCACCGCCGAGCAGACCGACGACGGACAGGTCACGCGGGCTGCCCGCCCCGGCCCAGGCCAGGAAGCCCGTCAGCGCGGCCAGCGCGAACAGGACCACCAGCCACAGCGGCGTCCTGGTCCGGCGCGCGGTGCGGACGGCGGCGAACGCCGTCGCCGCGAGCATGACCGCTCCGCACACCCAGCCGACGGGTCCGGCCGGCAGCACGATGACCGGGATCTGGAAGAAGTCGCCCCGGTGCGACAGCAGGAACCGCGTATCGCCCGAGTGCGGGACCGCGACGAGCAGCAGCGCGTACAGCACCGTCACGGCGAGCAGCACGCTCGCCGCCTTCCACGTCACGACGGTGACGGTGCGTGTCGTCTCCGACAGCGGCACGTCGAGCTGAGTGGTCTTGTGGTCGGCGCTCACGCTGCCGCCTCCTTCCGGTTCCGGGTCGCCTTCGTCTTCTTCGGTGACCGACGCCGGTTCGGGTCAGGCAGCCGGAAGATCGCCCGGATCAGGGGCGGGGCCGCGATGAACAGCACGATGAGCGACTGGACCACGAGCACGATGTCGCTCGGGACGCCCTCGGCGGCCTGCATGGTCGTACCACCGGCCTTGAAGGCGCCGAACAGGATGCCCGCCGCGAGCACGCCCCACGGGTTGGACCCGCCGAGCAGCGCGACGGTGATGGCGTCGAACCCGATGCCCGCGTCGATGTCGGAGCTGAAGCCCGTGGTGACCCCGCCCAGCACCTGCGAGGCGCCGGCCAGGCCGACGAGCCCGCCGGCCACGAGCATCGAGTTCACCGTGGCGCGCCCGGTGTCGATGCCGGCGACCCGCGCGGCGCGCGGGTTCTCGCCGACGGCGCGGAACGAGAAGCCCGCGGACGACCGGTTGAGCAGCCACCACACGCCGACGACGGCCAGCAGCGCCAGCACGAAGCCCCAGGTCAGGTTGAACCGGTCACCCAGGAGGCTCGGCAGCTGCGCCGACTCGGGCGTCGGCGGTGTCTTCGGGTTGGACGAGCCGGGAGCCTGCAGCAGGCCCGGCGTCGCCAGCAGGTAGGCGATCAGGTAGAACGCCACATAGTTGAGCATGATCGTGACGATCACCTCGTGCGCCCCGGTACGGGCCTTGAGCAGACCCGCCAGCCCGGCCCACAGCGCGCCGGCCGCGATACCGGCCACGAGCGCCATCAGCAGGTGCAGCGGGAACGGCACGCCGCTCACCCCGAAGGCCACCCAGCCCGACGACGCTGCCGCCACGAGCATCTGCCCCTGGCCACCGATGTTGAACAGGCCGGCCCGGAAGGCGAGCGCCACGCCGAGGCCCGCCGCGATGAGCGGGGTCGCGTAGGTGAGTGTCTCCGTGAGCGGCCGGATGGCGGTGACGAAGTCCGTCGCCTGAAGGTTCACCACGGAACCGCGGAACAGCGCCGAGTACGCGCCGCCGATCGCCTGCCCGAGAGCGACGAACGTGTCGCCCGGCCGGGCGAAGAAGTACGAGGAGGCCGCCTTCACCCCGTCGTTGGTGAAGGCGATCATGATCGAGCCCGCCACGACGGCGAGCAGCACAGCGCCCACGGACACCGTCCACGAGCTGGTCATGGTCTGCTGGAGCGCCTTGGCCAGGCGGCTCTCCGTGTCGACCGGGGCGACGACCGGCCCGGTCTCGCGGGCTCGTTCCTGCTCCAGCTCCTCCGCGGTGCCCGGGTCCAGCCCGGGCTCCTGCTCCGGGCCCGGCCCAGAGCTCGATTCGGGCGCGCTCACGCGACCTCTCCCTTCGCGTCCTCCGGGGAGATCCCCGCCATCATCAGGCCCAGCACGTCACGCGGGGTGTCCGCGGGTACCACGCCGACCACCGTGCCGCGGTACATCACCATGATGCGGTCGGCCAGGGCCACCGCCTCGTCCAGCTCGGTGGAGACCACCACGACCGGCACGCCGGAGTCGCGCGTGGCGATGATCCGCTTGTGGATGAACTCGATCGACCCCACGTCCACGCCGCGCGTCGGCTGCGCCGCGACGAACAGACGCAGGTCGCGCGACAGCTCGCGCGCGAGCACCACCTTCTGCTGGTTGCCGCCCGACAGGCGCCCCACCGGTGTGGTGATGCCCTGTGTGCGGACGTCGAACTCGGCGACCTTCTCCTCCGCGAACCGGTCCCGGAATCCGAGCTGGAGCGCGCCGCCCTTGACGAACGGCGGCCCGTCGGAGCGGTCGAGCATGAGGTTCTCGGCGATGGTGAACTCACCGATGAGTCCGTCGTGCGTGCGGTCCTCGGGGACGAAGCCCACGCCGGCGTCGAGGATGTGGCGCACGGACCGGCCCACGAGCTCCTTGCCGTCGAGCGTGATGCTCCCCGACACGTCACCCTCCAGCCCGAGCAGGGCCTCGGTGAGCTCGGTCTGCCCGTTGCCCTGCACGCCCGCGATGACGAGCACCTCGCCGCCGCGCACCTCGAAGCTGACGTTGTCAACCGTCACGGCGCCCGACTCGCTGGTGACCACCAGGTCGGTGACCTTCAGCCCGTTGTCGTGCAGCGTGGGCGCGTCCTTCTGCACGGTCAGCTCGACGGAGCGGCCCACCATGAGCGAGGCGAGCTCGGCGTCCGACGCCGTGGGCAGGGCCTCGCCCACCACCTTGCCGTGGCGGATCACGGTGATGCGGTCCGCGACGGCGCGCACCTCGCGCAGCTTGTGGGTGATGAACACGATCGCGGAGCCCTCGTCGCGCAGCTGGCGCATGATCGCCATCAGCTCGTCGGTCTCCTGCGGGGTGAGCACCGCCGTCGGCTCGTCGAAGACCAGCACGTCCGCGTTCCGGGACAGCGCCTTGATGATCTCGACGCGCTGCTGCACGCCCACCGGCAGGTCCTCGACGACGGCGTCGGGGTCGACGTGGAACCCGAACCGCGCCGAGATCTCCTTCACCTGCGCGCGGGCCGCCTCCAGGTCGAGGCGCCCGCCGCCGCGGGTCTGCTCGTGCCCGAGCATGACGTTCTCGGCCACCGTGAAGACGGGTACGAGCATGAAGTGCTGGTGCACCATGCCGATCCCCGCGCCCATGGCGTCACCGGGACCGGAGAAGTGCTGGACCTCGTCGTCCAGCAGGATCTCGCCCTCGTCCGCCTGGTACAGGCCGTACAGCACGTTCATCAGGGTGGACTTGCCCGCCCCGTTCTCGCCCAGGAGCGAGTGGATCTCACCCGGTTGGACCACCAGGTCGATGTGGTCGTTCGCGACGAGCGCGCCGAAGCGCTTGGTGATGCCGCGCAGCTCGAGCCGCATAGGAATCCTTCCCGAAAAGGGGTCCTGCTCATGACAGGTCCCGGGGCGCACAGCGCGAGCCGTGCCCCCCGGGACCATCTTGCGTCAACTCCCTGCCGGCTACCGATCAGCCGTCAGAGGCCGTCACTCGGCGAGGTACGACTTGACCTCGACGTCGCCGGCGATGATGGACTCCTTGAGAGTCTGCACCTCTTCCCAGAGGGCCGGGTCCACCTTGTCCTCGAAGTTGTGCAGGGGCGCAAGGTCCACGCCACCGTTCTCGAGGGTGCCGACGTACGGCGCCGGGTCGAACTCCTCGTTGCCCGAGGCGACGACGGCCTCCTTCGTCGAGACGTCCATCCCCTTGAGGATCGAGGTCAGGACGATGTCCTGGGTGGCCGGGTCCGACTCGTAGAAGTCGGCGTCGACGCCCACCAGGGCGACGTCCTCGCCGGAGTCGGCGATGGCGTCCATCGCGGACTGGTAGATCGGCCCGCCGACCGGCAGGATGACGTCGACACCCTGGTCCAGGATGTTCTGGGCGGTGGTCTTCGCCGCCGGGTCGGCCGCGAAGCCACCGGTGAAGGAGCCCTTCTCGCCGTCCCAGCCGACCAGCTCGACGTCGGTGCCCTTGGTCTCGTTGTAGTAGTCGACGCCCTGCTTGAAGCCGTCCATGAAGATCGTCACGGTCGGGAAGTCCATGCCGCCGAACGTGCCGACCTTGCCCGCCTCCGAGTAGCCGGCGGAGAGGTAGCCCGCGAGGAACGCGGCCTGCGCCGTGTCGTACAGCAGCGGCTTGATGTTCTCGGCGTCTGCCTCGCCGTCGAAGTCTGCATCCGCGGCGTCGTCGACGAGGATGTAGTCGATGTCGGGGTTTTCCGTGGCCGACTCGATGGTCGTCGCGGACAGCGCGAAGCCGACGGTGACGATCGCGTCGCAGCCCTCGGCGACGAGCGACTCGACGTTGCCCTTGTAGTCGCTCTCCGACGCGGACTGGACGTCGACCAGCTCCGTGCCGAGCTCCTCCGCGGCCGCCGAGGCGCCTTCGAAGCTGAGCTGGTTGAAGCTCTTGTCGTCGAAGCCACCGGCGTCCGACACGATGCAGGGCTTGAAGTCACTGGTGGCCTCGCCACCGGTGGTCTCCTCAGGGGCGGCGCCGCACGCCGAGAGTGCGAGTGCCGCTGCTCCCGCGAGGGCGGTGAGCCGAACAGCCTTCTTCACTGGTGCTCCTTCGATGGTCCAGACGGGACCCATCCAAACAGATCTGGTCCCTATACCGCACCGAGGGTAGCCAGCGCATCCCGCATTTCGCGTTTCGAGACGGTAACCGGAGGAAGTCGTTACCGAAGCGTCATCGGCAGGAACATCTCGCGGTCAGCTCGCCGCAAACTGGGCAAGGGCCCGGACGCCGACGCCGATCGCCCGCTCGTCGACCACGAGGTCGCCCTGGTGCAGGTCGTACGTGCGGCCGCCGGGCGTACGCACGCCGAGGCGGGCCATCGTGCCGGGCACCTTGCGAAGGAACCAGGCGAAGTCCTCGCCACCCATCGACTGCTCGGTGAGCTGCACGGCGTCGGGGCCGACGGCCTCGCGGACCGCGTCCTCGAGGTCGCAGGTGGCCGCCGCCTGGTTCTCGACCGGCGGCACGCCGTGGGTCACCGTCACCGAGACCTTCACGTCGTACGGCGCCACGATCTGCTCCACCGCCTCGCGCACCAGGTCGCCCGCCTTCTCCCATGCGCGCACGTCGAGGCAACGCAGGGTGCCCTTGACGATGCCCGTGGACGGGATCGCGTTGGGCGTCGATCCCGCCTGGACGGCGCCCCACGTCAGGTTCACGCCGGACCGCGGGTCGAGCCGGCGGCCGAGCACGGCGGGCGTCTGCGTGATGACCTGGCCGAGCGCGAAGACGACGTCGCCGGTGAGGTGCGGACGGGAGGTGTGGCCACCGGGCGACGCGATCGTCACGCTCACGGAGTCGCTGGCGGAGGTGATCGGGCCGATGCGGGTGCCCACGTGCCCGACGTCGAACTTGGGGTCGCAGTGCAGCGCCGTCATGCGGTCGACGCCGTCGAGCTCGGAGGTGCGGTTGATGATGTCCTCGGCGCCGCCGGGGAAGACCTCCTCGGCCGGCTGGAAGAAGAGCCGGACGCCGCGCCGCAGCCGCCCCTCCTCCGCCAGACGGGCGAGCACGAGGCCCGCACCGAGCACCACGGTGGTGTGCACGTCGTGCCCGCAGGCGTGCGCGACACCCGGCTCGGTCGAGGCGAACTCCACGCCGCTGGTCTCCTGCAGCGGAAGGGCGTCGAGGTCGGCACGCAGGCCGACCCGGCCCTCGCCGTCGGGGCCGCGGTCGGGGCCGATGTCGCACACCAGGCCCGAGCCGATCGGCAGCAGGCGCGGCTCGAGGCCCGCGGCCCGCAGGCGCTCGGCGACGGCGTGCGTGGTGCGGGTCTCCTTGCGGGACAGCTCCGGGTGGGCGTGCACGTCGCGGCGGAACGCGATCAGCTCGGCGTCCAGGGCCTCGGTCAGCTCACCCACACGGGCGGCCAGAGCCGCTACGACGTCCGTCACGTTACCTCCGGGCACGTCTCCCACCGGCATCTGATCGCCCGAGACGATCTGATCGAAATCGGCGAGACTGACGGGCTGCGGGGTCGGGTTCACCTGACCCACGGTAGCGCTGTCCGGCCCGCGAGACACAGTGCTCGATGATCCGTCCCACCATGCGGACGGCCGTGAGACCGCCTCTCCGACATGTCCGACCTGCCGGGCGATCAGCGACTCAGAGGAGGTCCTCACGGCCGCGCTCGCGCACCGCAGCCACCACCTCTTTCACCTGCTGGGCGCGGGCCCGCGTGGTGACGAGCAGCGCGTCGGGCGTGTCGACGACCACGACGTCGTCCAGCCCCAGCACCGTCACCAGCCGGCCCGACGCCGGGACCACCACGGAGCCGGCGCTGTCGATGCGGAGCACGTCGGCCGGGTCGCCGAGGACCTTGGCGCCGCGATCGTCGTCGGACGGCAGGAGGACGGCGAGCGAGTTGTAGTCCCCGACGTCGTCCCAGCCGAACGTTCCCGGCACGACGGCGACGCCGCCCGCCTCCGCGACGGGCTCGGCCACCGCGTGGTCGATCGCGATCTTCTCCAGGCCCGGCCACACGTCCGCGAGCACCGCGGCGCGGCGCGGCGTGTCCCACGCGTCCGCGACGAGCCGCAGCGAGTCGTGCAGCTCGGGCCGCTGCTCGGCGAGGTGCCCCAGGAGCACCGAGGTCCGCGAGACGAACATGCCCGCGTTCCACCGGTACTCGCCCGAGGCGAGGTACAGCCGGGCCGTGGCGGCGTCGGGCTTCTCCGTGAACCCCCGCACGTGCAGCGTGTGCGGTGCGCCCTCGACCCCGAGCGGCTCGCCCGAGCGCACGTACCCGAACGCGGTGGAAGGCCGGGAGGCCGCGATCCCGACGGTCGTCACGTAGCCGGCGCGCGCCGCGGACACCGCCTCCCGGACCGCGAGCTCGAAGGCGCGCGTGCCGTGGATCACGTGGTCCGCGGCGAACGACCCGATCACCACGTCACCGTGGCGCTTCTCCAGCACGGCCGCCGCGAGGCCGATCGCCGCCATGGACTCGCGCGGCGACGGCTCGGCGAGCACCGCGTCGGCGGACAGGCCGGGGAGCTGCGCGCGGCAGGCGGCGACGTGCTGCTCACCGGTCACGAGGACGATGCCGTCCGGTCCGGCCAGCGGGCGCAGCCGGTGCTCGGTGGCCTGGAGCAGCGACATGCCGGAGCCCACGAGGTCGTGCAGGAACTTGGGCTCCCCGCCGCGCGAGAGCGGCCAGAGCCGGGTGCCGGACCCACCGGCCGGTACCACTGCGAAGAAGTCGTCGATCGGGGACGATGGGGCGGCGGCCGAAGTCATGCCCCGCAGGATGTCAGCCGGACAGTGTTCCCGCAGCCAAAACTCGCCGAGATCCGGGCGAACCCTGGCTGATCTCAGGGGCGGGTCCGGGCAGCAACGCGCGAGCAACCTGACAGGTGCCCGGAGCGACGACATCTCCCCTGTGGGATCAGTCACAAATGCCGCGTCCTGATGCCCGCGAGGGCCGCCAGGCGGCGATCGAGGCGACCAGTTGTCATTACAGTGGGGACCAGCCACCCCCAGCCGGACAGCCATAGGAGGCTCCCGAAGTGCCCACCGCACCAGCAGGCACGTTATACCGCGGCCGTGAAGGCATGTGGTCATGGGTCGCGCACCGCGTGACCGGCGTGCTGATCTTCTTCTTCTTGCTCGTGCACGTGCTCGACACAGCGCTGGTGCGCGTGTCCCCCGAGGCGTACAACGCAGCCATCGGCACGTACCAGACCCCGATCATGGGGCTGGGCGAAGCAGGACTCGTGGCCGCGATCGTCTTCCACGCCTTCAACGGCATCCGCATCCTCCTGGTGGACTTCTGGGCCAAGGGCCCCAAGTACCAGAAGACGATGCTCTGGGTGGTCGTCGGTCTCTTCGTCGTGACGATGGCGGGCTTCCTGCCGCGGCACCTCATCAACGTCTTCACCGGGGGTCACTGATGGCACACGGAACCGCAGCGGTGGCGAAGATCGACTCCCCGCGCTCCCCGTACGTGCGGCGCAGGACGACGCGCGGCAACTACGAGCTCTACTCCTGGGTCTTCATGCGGGCGTCCGGCGTGGTGCTGCTCGTCCTGATCTTCGGGCACCTGTTCGTGAACCTGATGGTCGGCGAGGGCGTGCACGCCATCGACTTCGCCTTCGTGGCCGGCAAGTGGGCGAACCCGATGTGGCAGGTCTGGGACCTCCTCATGCTGTGGCTCGCCATGATCCACGGCACCAACGGCGTGCGCACGATCATCAACGACTACGCCACGCGGGACGTGACGCGCGGTGTGCTCAAGGGCCTGCTGTACCTGGCGTTCATCGTCGTGGTCGTGCTCGGCACCCTGGTGATCTTCACGTTCGAGGCGTGCCCGCCCGACGCGCCCGCAGAGCTGCTCGCCTCCTTCTGCACGGCCTAGCACCAGCACGTCCCCCAGCCCCACACTCCGAAACTCTTCAGCAGGAGGCATCGAGCCCGATGCAGACCCATCAGTACGACGTTGTCATCGTCGGCGCCGGCGGCGCCGGGATGCGCGCCGCCCTCGAGTCGTCCAAGGAGGCCCGCACCGCGGTGATCTCCAAGCTGTACCCCACCCGCTCCCACACCGGTGCCGCCCAGGGCGGCATGGCGGCAGCCCTCGCGAACGTCGAGGACGACAACTGGGAGTGGCACACCTTCGACACCGTCAAGGGCGGTGACTACCTCGTCGACCAGGACGCGGCCGAGATCCTCGCCAAGGAGGCGATCGAGTCGGTCCTCGACCTGGAGCGGATGGGCCTCCCGTTCAACCGCACCCCCGAGGGCAAGATCGACCAGCGCCGCTTCGGCGGGCACACCCGCGACCACGGGCAGTCCGCCGTGCGCCGGGCGTGCTATGCCGCGGACCGCACCGGTCACATGATCCTCCAGACGCTCTACCAGAACTGCGTCAAGCAGGACGTGGAGTTCTTCAACGAGTTCTACGTGCTGGACCTCATCACGGACCACGACCTCACCACGGAGCAGATCGCGGAGGGCGAGGAGGTCAACGCGACCGGCGTCGTCGCCTACGACCTCGCCACCGGCGAGATCCACGTGTTCCAGGCCAAGGCGATCATCTTCGCCACGGGTGGTGCCGGGAAGATCTTCAAGACGACCTCGAACGCGCACACCCTGACCGGTGACGGCATGGCCCTGGCGTACCGCCGCGGCCTGCCCCTGGAGGACATGGAGTTCTTCCAGTTCCACCCGACAGGTCTGGCGGGGCTCGGCATCCTGCTCTCGGAGGCGGCCCGCGGTGAGGGTGGCATCCTGCGCAACTCCGAGGGTGAGCGCTTCATGGAGCGCTACGCCCCGACGATCAAGGACCTCGCGCCGCGCGACATCGTCGCGCGCTCCATGGCGAACGAGGTGCGTGAGGGCAGGGGCGCCGGCCCGAACAAGGACTACGTGCTGCTCGACCTGACGCACCTGGAGCCCGCGCACATCGACGCCAAGCTCCCGGACATCACCGAGTTCGCGCGCACCTACCTCGGCATCGAGCCCTACACCGAGCCCGTGCCCGTCTACCCCACCGCGCACTACGCGATGGGCGGCGTGCCGACCAACGTCAAGGGCGAGGTGCTCCGCGACGGCGTCAACGTCGTCAAGGGCCTCTACGCCGCCGGTGAGGTCGCCTGCGTGTCCGTGCACGGCTCCAACCGCCTCGGCACCAACTCGCTGCTCGACATCAACGTGTTCGGCAAGCGGTCCGGCCGGGCCGCCGCCGAGTACGCCAGGACCGCGTCGTTCCACGAGCTCCCGGAGGACCCGACGGTCCGCGTGATCGCGCAGCTCGACGAGATGCGCAACCGGCCCGACGGCGAGCGTGTGGCGGACATCCGCAAGGCGCTCCAGGAGACCATGGACCTCAACGCCCAGGTGTTCCGCACGGGCGACTCGCTGAACGAGGCCCTGGCCGACATCCGCGAGCTGCAGAAGCGGTACCGCAACGCGTCGGTGCAGGACAAGGGCAAGCTCTTCAACACCGACCTCCTCGAGGCCATCGAGCTGGGCTTCCTGCTCGACATCGCCGAGGTCACCGTGGTGGCGGCCATCAACCGCAAGGAGTCGCGCGGCGGTCACTACCGCGAGGACTACCCGAACCGCGACGACGCCCACTACATGCTGCACACGATGGCCTACCGTCGTCCGCCCGAGGCGTCGGACCAGGCCGAAGGCCACATCGAGGGCTACTTCGACCACGTCGAGGAGTTCGACGGCTACAAGGTCGTCCTGGGCTCCAAGCCCGTCATCCAGACCCGGTACGAGCCGATGGAGCGTAAGTACTGATGACTGCCACTCTCGAAGCCGACGCACCTGCTCCCGCGGGCGAGATCCCCTCGTTCACGGTCACGATGCGCGTCCGGCGGTTCAACCCCGAGGTCTCCGAGGAGGCCACCTGGGAGGACTTCACGGTCGAGGCGCACGGCACCGACCGCGTGCTCGACGCGCTGCACAAGATCAAGTGGGACATGGACGGTTCGCTCACGTTCCGCCGCTCGTGCGCGCACGGCATCTGCGGTTCGGACGCGATGCGGATCAACGGCCGCAACCGTCTGGCCTGCAAGACGCTCCTCAAGGACGTCAACCCGGACAAGCCGATCACGGTCGAGCCCATCAAGGGCCTGCCGGTCGTGAAGGACCTCGTCGTCGACATGGAGCCGTTCTTCGCCTCCTACCGCGAGATCATGCCGTTCCTCATCACCACCGGGAACGAGCCCTCCAAGGAGCGCTACCAGTCCCCCGAGGACCGCGCCCGGTTCGACGACACCACCAAGTGCATCCTGTGCGCCGCGTGCACGTCGTCCTGCCCGGTCTTCTGGACGGACGGCCAGTACTTCGGCCCGGCGGCGATCGTCAACGCGCACCGGTTCATCTTCGACAGCCGTGACGAGGGTGGCTCGCAGCGCCTGGAGATCCTCAACGACAAGGAGGGCGTGTGGCGGTGCCGCACGACCTTCAACTGCACCGAGGCCTGCCCGCGTGGGATCGAGGTCACGAAGGCCATCCAGGAGGTCAAGCGGGCCATGATCACTCGGGCTTTCTGATCGTTCTTCGTTCGACCTCCGCCGCGGGCGGCAGGTAGGGGTGGCCGGCCGCCCCTACCTGCCGCCCGCGGCTCTGCTGTCGGTGTGCCCGCTCGGAACTTCCCTCGCTGGGCGAGGGCGGGCGGCGGGGTAGGCGGGGGACAGGGTCGGGGAGAGCGGAGGGGCGACGGACTGCTGGTCCGGGTCCCTGTCCGGGTCCTGGTCGGCCTCGGCCATCCAGGCGCACGCCAGGAGGAGGACCCGGGCGAGGAGGTTGACGAGCAGCAGCAGCGTGACCACGACCGCGAAGGACGCCAGGAGGGCGTTGCGGGTGGCGATGCCCCCGATCACCTCGGCACCGAGAAAGCGCAGCCCGCCGGCGAGGACACCGACACCGAGCGAACCGGTCAGCAGGTCCCGGCGGGCCGGGCGGACACCGCCGACGAACCGGATCACGGCGGCGACCAGGATGGTGTCGAACAGCACGGTCAGGACCAGGCCGACGCCGCGTACCGCCCAGCTGACGCCCTCGTCCAGGCTGACGAGCTCCAGCAGCCACGGCACCGCCGCCGACACCGCCACGCTCGCCACCGCCGTGACCAGGACGCCCACCCCGAGCAGCGCGAAGCCCAGGAGCGCCCGCAGCCGGGCGATCACCGGGTTGACCGCGTCGTCCGTCCTGCCGAACATCGCGCGCACCGACGTGCGCAGCGCGCTCATGAACCTCGTGGCGGACCAGAGCAGCACCAGGGTCGCCACGATGGAGGTCCAGCTCACCGCGGTGGACAGCTCAAGGTCCGACGGCGACAGCACGCCCCCGGCGCCGGTGTCGACGAGGCCCGGGACCCAGGTCTCGATCTGTGCCAGGACGGCATCCCGCAGCTCGGTGTTGGCGCCCAGGACGCGAACGAAAGCCGTGTAGCCGATGGTGAGGGCGGCGAACACGGAGAACAGCGCCGCGTACGCCATGCCGCCGCAGAGCACCGATCCGTTCGCCGCGTTGTACCGCGCCAGTGCGCGACCGGCACGAGTGGCCTCCCACCACGCCCAGACCGCTTTTCCCCGCTCTGTCAGCCGCTTCATCGCGTCCGAGCCTAAGCGCAAACGGGTCAGGCTCTACCTGTATCGGCTGAACCTGCGGTTCCGCTTCGGGCTCAGCCGAGGGGAAAGGCCGCCTGGGGACGCCAGATGCCGTCGTCGCCGTGCTCGTACTGGTAGAAGCGGTCGACGTCGAACTCGGCCGAGTAGTCGGCCATCGCCTCGAACGCCTTGTCGAGGGAGGAGTCGGGCACCTCGTGCGCGATCGTCACGTGCGGGTGGTAGTTGAACCGCAGCTCCCCGTCAAGGATCCCGGACCGCACGTTCGCCTCGAGCTGCTCGCACTCGGAGATGCCCTGCGCCAGCGCCACGAACACGACCGGCGAGATCGGCCGGAAGGTGGCGGTGCCGCGCAGCTTCACCCGGAAGGGCGGCGCCGCGGCGGCCACCGCAGCCAGGTGCGCCCGCGCCTCGGCGAGCTGCCCGACGTCGAGGAGGGTCGGGCCCAGCAGCGTGATGTGCGGGGGGATGAAGTCGGCGAGCGGGTCCTCGGCGGCGACCCGCGCCGCGCTCAGCTCGGCGGCGTAGGGCTCCGGGATCTCGATGGCGATCCCGATACGCACCTGGCCGGGGCCCCGCTCGGGCAGGTTCACCGGACGCCTCGTGCGGGGAGCAGACCGAACCGTTCGTACATCCGGTTCAGCACCGGGCCGGCGATCGCCCGCGCCCGGTCCGCGCCGTCGGCGAGCACACGGTCCAGCTCGGCGGGGTCGGCGAGGTAGGTGTTCGCCCGGGCCTGGAACGGCTCGAGGAAGGCGACGACGGCGTCGGCCAGGTCCACCTTGAGGTACCCGTAGCCGCGACCGTCGTACTTCTTGGCGATCTCGTCGACGTCGCGGTCGGTCACCGCCGAGAAGATCGTCAGGAGGTTGGAGATGCCGGGCTTCTCGGCCGGGTCGAAGCGCACGCCGTACGACTCGTCCGCGTCGGTCACCGCCGACTTGATGGCCTTGACCGCCTTCTTCGGGTCCTCCAGCAGCCAGACGACACCCTTGCCGCCCGTGCTGGACTTGCTCATCTTGGCGCTCGGGTCCTGCAGGTCCTGGATCTTCGCGACGGCCTTGACGATGTGCGCGTCCGGCACGACGGCGGTCCCTTCCCCGAAACGACCGTTCAGCCGCTCCGCGAGGTCTCTGGTGAGCTCCAGGTGCTGGCGCTGGTCCTCGCCCACGGGGACCAGGGCGGCGTCGTACAGCAGGATGTCGGCAGCCATCAGCACGGGGTACGTGAAGAGGCCGACGGTGGTGCCTTCGCTGCCCTGCTTGGCCGACTTGTCCTTGAACTGCGTCATCCGCCCGGCCTCGCCGAACCCGGTCTGGCAGCTCAGGAGCCACGCCAGCTCGGCGTGCGCGGCCACGTGGGACTGCACGAACAGGATCGACCGCTCGGGGTCGATACCCCCGGCGAGGTACTGCGCGGCGGTGCGGCGGGTGCGCTCGCGCAGCAGGGCCGGGTCGGGGCTCACGGTGAGGGCGTGCAGGTCGACGACGCAGTAGAGCGCGTCGTAGGAGTCCTGCAGCGCGATCCACTGGGACAGCGCACCGATGTAGTTGCCCAGGTGGAGCGACCCGTCAGTGGGCTGCATCCCGGAGAAGATTCGCTCCCGGGCGGGGCGGTGGGCAGACGCGCCTGCGCCCACCGCGGTCGAGGTTTCGGACGACATGGCGAACATTCTGGCAGGTCCCTGCGCGCTCACCGAATCGTCAGGTCGCTTCGTCGTCGTACGGCGCCTTCCCGGGTTCCGCACCTGCCCCGGCCGGGACCGTGCCGTTCCGCTCCGCCGCGCGCGCCGCGGCCGCCGAGCCGGCGGCAGCCGGCCCCGCGTACGGGGTGTCGTCGAGGAGCGCGTCCCGGACGATCTTGCGCGGGTCGTACTGGCGCGGGTCGAGCTTGGACCAGTCGACGTCGTTGAACTCCGGTCCGAGCTCGTCGTCCACGCGCGCCTTGGCGTTCTGGAGCAGGTCACGACCGCGGCGCACGAGCGAGCCGAGCTGCTCCGCGTAGACGGGTAGCCGTTCCGGGCCGATCACGAGCATCGCGACCACCAGAATGATCACGAGCTCCCAGCCATTGATGCCGAACACGCTCAGAGCCTACTCGCGTCGCGGGACCTGCCGGAGAACGCCAGATGAACCCGGTTCACCGGCCGCTCGACCGCTCTTCGAGAACCACGCGGACCTCGCGCTCCTCGCCGCCGGAACGCACCTGGAGCGTCACCGAGTCACCGGGCGCCTTGGCCCGGATGGCGACGATGAGCTCGTCGGCCACCGACACCGGGCGGCCGTCGATCGAGAGGATCACGTCGCCCGGCTCCACGCCCGCCTGGTCGGCAGGGCCGTCCGGCGTCACCGCCGGCGTGCCCTGCTGCGACTCCTCGGAGACCCGCACGCCCTCGCCCTGGTAGCTGGGGTCGAGCAGCACGCCGATGATCGGGAACGTGGCCGTGCCGGTCTCGATGAGCTGCTCGGCGGTGTGCCGCGCCTGGTTGGACGGGATGGCGAAGCCGAGGCCGATGTTGCCGGTGGCCGCGGCCGTGCCCGGCCCCTGCGCGATGGCCGAGTTGATGCCGATCACCTCGCCGGCCGAGTTCACGAGCGGTCCGCCCGAGTTGCCGGGGTTGATGGCGGCGTCCGTCTGGATGGCGTCGATGAACGCGGCCTCGGCGGCCTCACCCGCTTTCACGGGGCGGTGCAGCGCGCTGACGATGCCGGTGGTGACGGTGGCCTCCAGGCCCAACGGGGAGCCGACGGCGAGCACCGAGTCCCCGACGACCACGTCGTCGGAGTCGCCCAGCACCAGCGGCTCCAGACCCCTCTCGTCGACCCGGATCACCGCGAGGTCGTAGTCGGGGGTAGCGCCCACGAGCTCGGCGGGCTGCTCGTGCCCGTCGGCGAACGTCACCGTGACGTCAGCCCCCGACGCCGCCTCCGCGACCACGTGGTTGTTCGTCAGGATGTAGCCGTCGGCCTTGAGGATCATGCCGGACCCCGTCGCGACGCCCTGCTGGGCGCGCACCTCGATCGAGACCACGCTCGGCAGGGCCGCGGCCGCGATGGCAGCCACCGAACCTTCGGGGCGCTCCACCTGCGTGGCGCCCGCCGCCGGCTCCGGGAGCGCGGCGTTCGCGGGCCGCGCCGACTCCTGCGAGTCCAGCAGCGCGAAGGCGGCGACACCACCGCCCGCCCCCGCAAGCAGGCCCAGCAGCACGACGGCGGACACCGCGCGTGCGCCGAGCTTGCCGCGCCGGGTCGTGGTGCCGTGCGAGGTGGCGTGCGGGGTGGCGTGCGGGTCGGTGTCGGTCCCGTACGGGGTCGGGTGCGCCGAAGGGTGGGGCCCATGACGGTCCTCGGCGGCCGCCCCGGCCAGGGCGGGAGCTGCCACGGTGGTCAGGAACCCCGACGCCGGGAGCTGCGCGGTGGGCTGCTCACCGGGCTGCTGCGGCAGCCGCTCGGTGGCCTGGTCCGGCGCGGCGGCCGGCTCCGGCCGCTGGGCCCCCGGGCCTGTTGCGGGCCGGGCCTCGGGCTCGGGTGCGGAGTCCGCTGCCGGAGTCCTCGGCTCGTTCGCGGAGGGCACTGCTGCACGCGGCGTGGGCGGCGCGAACGGGTTCTCGTCGGTCATGGGCTTTCGATGACTCCTGTCACGGTGTGCCACCCGCGGGCGATGCGGGGCAGGACCCCGGCATCGTAGCCATGCTCACCGAACGACGCCACGAGCTCGGTCAATACCTCCTCCGGCGCGTCCGCCACGACGTCGACCACCATGTCCTCCGACTGCCACGCCACGTGGGCGGGCTCGGTGGCGAGCACCTGGACCTCCCCGGAGCCGGCGGTGCCGTCCGGGGCCAGCTGGCCCGGGCGTTCGCGGACCACCGCGTGACCGGTGGGCCCGGTGAGGTCGATCTCGAGCGTCTGCCCCTGGTCGCCCACCAGACGCATCGCCGAGACCGTGTACCCCTCGGGCAGCTCCGTGGGCGCCACCCAGCCGTTGTCCGCCGCCCAGTCGAGCGCGGCGGGCGTGAGCTGGCCGGGAGCGGCGTCGAGCGTGGCGAGCACGTCCTGCCCTGCCGCTGCCGCGTCCGGTCCCGTGCGGCCCAGCATGGTCATGCTGGTCTGTGCGGAGAGCTGCGGGGACACGACGGGGACGTCACCGAGCGTGAAGAGCGCGAGCCCCAGGACACCCGCGCCACCGACACCGAGCGCGGTGATCCGTGCGGTCCGGCGCCGCCGCGCCGGGCGGTCGAGCCGGCCGTCGAACCCCTCGCCGCCGTCGAACCCCGCGGTCTGCCACACCGGCACCGACAGCGGGTCCGGGCCGAGGAAGGGCCGCCGCAGCGGGTCGTCGGAGGTGGGCGGGATGCTGGCCTGGAGTGCCATCAGGCGCGCGGTCAGGGCCGGGTCCGGCATGACGTCCGCGGCCGAGGACAGTGCACGCCGGGCCGCACGGGCCGAGTCCAGCTCGCGGGCGCACAGGCGGCACATCGTCACGTGGGACAGGGCACGCTCGGTCTCCGCGGGCGAGAGCTGCCCGTCCGCGAGCGCGCTGATCAGGTCCCCGAGGTGACTCATCGGACGCCCCCGCGCGTGGGCGCCAGGTGCTCCAGCGCGTCGCGGAGCTGGGCGCGGGCCCGGTGGATCCGGGAGCGCACCGTCCCGAGCTTGACGCCAAGCGTCACGGCGATCTCCTCATAGCTCAGGCCCTCGATGTCGCACAGCACGACGGCGGCACGGTACTCGGGGCGCAGGGCGTCGAGCGCCTTCTGGACGTCCTGGTCCAGGTTGGCGTGCTCGTACCCGCGCTCCGGACGGCCGAAGTCGCCGGTGTCGGCGACGTGGCCGTCGTCGTCCCCCATCGCCTCCATGCGGATGCGCTTCTTGCGGCGCGCGCCGTCGAGGAACAGGTTGGTGGTGATGCGGTGCAGCCAGCCCTCGAACGTGCCCGGCGTGTAGCTGGACAGCGAGCGGAACACCCGGATGAAGGTCTCCTGCGTGAGGTCCTCGGCGTCCTGCTTGTTGCCGGTCAGCCGGTAGGAGAGCCGATAGACGCGCGCGGAGTGCTCGCGCACGATCTCTTCCCAGGTCGGCGGCTGCCAGGGCAGGTCGGCGGCGCCGGGCCCGGAAGGTACCGACGCACTTACGTCTGCTGCTGCACGAGTACTCACAGAAGTCATCGTCCTCTCAACGCACGCCGAAGCCCAGTCGTTCCCACGGGCTGTACCCTGACGCCGCACGTGATGCACACATCTTGTCCAGCGCCAGCGGAGGAAACCCATCAGCACAGCGGAGCCGTCCGGCCACGGCAAGGTCGCGGCCTGGGTCTACAGCGAGGCCTTCGTCCCCGAGGACGAGGTGCTGCTGCGCGCCCGCGAGCGCGCCTCGGAGCTGGGTTGTCCCGCCGTGCTGCCTGGCGTCGGGGCCGTGCTGCGGGTGCTGGCCGCCGCCACGAACGCGCACGCGGTGGTGGAGGTCGGTACGGGTGCCGGTGTCGCTGCCCTGTGGCTCCTCCGCGGTATGCCGCTCGACGGCCAGCTCACCACCATCGACCGGGAGGTGGAGCACCAGAGGGCAGCGCGGGCGGCGTTCGCCGAGGACGGCGTCGCCCCGCAGCGCACCCGGATCATCCCCGGCCGGCCCGGTGACGTGCTGCCCCGGCTGGCGGACGGCGCCTACGACCTGGTGCTCGTGGCGAGCGACCCGCTGGGCTACCCGGAGTACGTCGACGAGGCCCTGCGACTGCTCCGGCCGGGCGGCGTGCTCGCCGTGGACGGCGCGCTGCTGCGGGACCGGGTCGCGGACCCTGCCCGCCGCGACGAGCTCACCACCGTCGTGCGAGAGGTGGGCCGGACGCTGCGCAACGACGAGCGGGTGCTGCCTGCCATGCTGCCGAGCGGAGACGGGCTGCTGCTGGCCGTCCGTCGCTGACCTGCCGGACGGCCGGTCCCCGCGACGGACGGCCGGCAGTGGAGCTCAGGCCTCAGGCGATCACGGTCTGGAGAGCGTCGCCGAGCTCGCTTGCCTCGGTCGCGTTGAGCTCGACGACGAGCCGACCGCCGCCCTCGAGCGGCACACGCATGACGATGCCGCGCCCCTCCTTGGTGACCTCGAGCGGTCCGTCACCCGTTCGCGGCTTCATCGCAGCCATGTGTGGCTCTCCCATTCCGTTGTCCGGTGTGTAGCAGCATTCATGTTCCCGGCGAACGCCGAGGGCACAGACTCATTCTAGTTCAATTGCCGCCCCTTACTTTCCACGCGCCCTTTCGCCGCCCTTCGCCGGATCAGGCAAGACCGCGCAGTGCCGCGGCCGGTGGCGCCTCGTCCCGGACCGCCGCCACGAGGTCGAGAACGCGTCGTGTGGCGGCCACATCGTGGGTGCGGAAGACCCGCGCGCCGAGCCACGCGGCCACCGCCGTCGCACCCAGCGTGCCCTCGAGCCGCTCCTCGGGCGGGAGGTCGAGCGTCTCCCCCACGAAGTCCTTGCGGGAGAGCGCCATGAGCAGCGGGAAGCCGAGTCCCGCGAGCGTGCCGGTGGCGCGCAGGAGGTGCAGCGAGTGCCAGGTGTTCTTGCCGAAGTCGTGCGTGGGGTCGACGAGCACCGACTCGCGCGGCACCCCGCACCCCACCGCTCGCGCCGCGGCGGCCCGGAGGGTCGCCACGACGTCGTCCAGCAGACCGTCGCCGTCCCCCGGGTACTCCACGCGGTACGGGTCGGTGCGGGGTGTCGCGCCGCCCGTGTGGGAGCAGACGACGCCGACGCCGGCCGCCCCCGCCACCTCCACCAGGGCCGGGTCGTGCCCGGCCCAGGTGTCGTTGATCAGGTCCGCCCCGGCGTCGATCGCCGCGCCGGCCACGCCCGCGCGCCAGGTGTCGACCGAGACGAGCAGGTCCGGCACCGCACGGCGGACCGCCGCCACGAACGGGACGACCCGGCGGATCTCCTCTGCCTCGTCCACCGGCGACCCGTTGCCCGCACGGACGCCGCCGACGTCCAGGATCTCCGCGCCGTCCGCGAACGCGCGCTCCGCGGCGGCCAGCGCGGCGGCGTCGTCGGGCACGCGGGCGGGGGCGTAGAACGAGTCGGTGGTGCGGTTCAGGACCGCCATCACGACCGGGCGCACCGCGCGGCCGTCGCGCCCCAGCTCGCGTCCGCGCAGCACCAGCGGCGCGGACGCCCGCGGAACCGTCGCGTCCGGGACGTCCGAACCGTTCACCTACGCGCCGCCCAGGGTGCTCGGCAGGCCCGGCCCCTCGAGTGCCGCTTCCTCGGTGGCGCGCTCCGCGGCTGCCGCCGCCTGCAGGGCCGCCTGCTCCGCCTCGATCTGGTGCACCCGCTCGACGACGTGGTTCACCGCCTCCGCGGGGTCGTCGGTGAGGTGCATGATGTCGAGGTCGGCCTCGCTGATGGTGCCGTGGGTCAGCGCCGTCGAGCGGATCCACTCCAGGAGCCCGCCCCAGTACTCCTTACCCACCAGGACGAGCGGGAACTGTGTCACCTTGTGCGTCTGAACAAGGGTCACTGCCTCGAAGAGCTCGTCGAAGGTGCCGAATCCCCCGGGCATCACGATGAATCCCTGGGCGTACTTCAGGAACATGGTCTTTCGCGCGAAGAAGTACCGGAAGTTGATGCCCAGATTCACGAACTCGTTGACGCCCTGTTCGAAGGGCAGCTCGATACCGAGGCCCACCGAAGTACCGCCCGCCTCGGCGGCGCCCTTGTTCGCGGCCTCCATCACGCCGGGCCCGCCGCCCGTGATGACGGAGTACCCGGCCTCCACCAGGAGCCGGCCCACGGTCTCCCCCGCGCGGTAGTCCTCGTGGTCCGGCTTGGTGCGCGCGGAGCCGAACACCGACACCGCCGGCCCGAGCTCCGCGAGCGCGCCGAATCCCTCGACGAACTCGCTCTGGATGCGCATCACGCGCCACGGGTCGCTGTGCAACCAGTCCGACTCCTGGTCGGATGCCAGGAGTCGCTGGTCCGTGGTGGTCTGCGGGACCTGGTTCCCGCGGAGCAGCACCGGGCCGCGGCGGTAACCGCGGCCGGACTGTGGAATGCCGTCGTCGCTCATGCGACCAAACTATCCGCCGAGCAGCCAGGCCCGCAGCGCGTCACGGCACTGCGCGAGCTGAGCGACCGGCAGATGCTCGTCGTCCTTGTGCGCGAGCAGCGGGTCCCCGGGGCCGAAGTTCACCGCCGGCACGCCCAGCTCGGAGAACCGGGCGACGTCGGTCCACCC
This sequence comes from Promicromonospora iranensis, assembly GCF_028994805.1. Lineage (GTDB taxonomy): Bacteria > Actinomycetota > Actinomycetes > Actinomycetales > Cellulomonadaceae > Promicromonospora > Promicromonospora iranensis. The sequence goes on from NZ_JAJQQP010000012.1 coordinate 109,261, forward strand.
GTACTTCGGCGCCGGCACGCCACCGGTCGTGGCGAGCACCGACTGCACGAACTGGGCGGCCAGCGGGTCGTCGAGGCCCGGCCGCGCACCCCCGGCGGCGTCGGTCACGACCAGGTCGAAACCCTCGAACACCTCCCGCAGGTGGGCCTCGGCGTCCTCGACGGAGCGCGACGGCGCGAACCGGTAGTTCACCTCGACGGTGCACGCGTCCGGGATGACGTTGCCCGCGATCCCGCCCTCGATCCGCACGGCGTTGAGGCCCTCGCGATAGAGGAGGCCGTCGACCTCGATCGACTGCGGCTCGTACGCGGCGAGCCGGGCCAGCGCCGGGGCCACCGCGTGGATCGCGTTCTCACCCGTCCACGCCCGCGCCGAGTGCGCGGCGACGCCGCGGGTGCGCAGCTCGACGCGCATGGTGCCGTTGCAGCCGCCCTCGATCCCGGCGTCGGTGGGCTCGCCGAGGATCGCGAAGTCGCCCCGCAGCAGCTCCGGGTGGTTGCGCGCGAGGCGGCCCAGCCCGTTCAGGGCCGAGTCGACCTCCTCGTGGTCGTAGAAGATCCACGTGAGGTCGTGCGCCGGCTCGCTGCCGGGCGCCCCGAGCTCGACGGCCAGCGCGAGGGCGACGGCGACGCCGCCCAGCATGTCGACGGTCCCGCGGCCCCACAGCACCGCGTCGTCGCCCTCGCCCACCAGGCGCGTGGGCAGGTTGTCCGCGATCGGCACCGTGTCGATGTGGCCGGCCACGACGACGCGGCGGTCCCGGCCCAGGTTCGTGCGGGCGACCAGGGCGTCCCCGTCGCGCAGCACCTCCAGGTGCGCGCAGCCGCGCAGCAGGATCTCGATCGCGTCGGCAAGGGCCTTCTCGTCGCCGCTGACGGACGGGATGTCGCAGATGACCCGGGCAAGTGCGACGAGGTCGGACTCCTCGCCGGACGGGTCGAGCAGGGCAGGGTCGATCACGGTGTCCACAGGACAACCCTATGCGTTGGCCAGGGCCGTTAGGCTGGAGCCATGACGACCGCATGGGGTTTCGGCCTTGCCACGATCGCCGACGACGGCACCACCCTCGACACCTGGTACCCGGCGCCCGCCCTCGGCGAGGCGCCCGCCGGCGCGACGCCGCCCGAGGCCCTCGCAGGGCTCGTGGGTGCTGACGAGGCGCGCCGCGTCCGGCTCGAGGTGGTCAGCACGCAGATCGACCTCGCTGACCCGCCCAAGGACGTCTCCGACGCCTACCTGCGGCTCCACCTGCTCTCGGCCCGCCTCGTGCGCCCGCACGGGCTCAACCTGGACGGGATCTTCGGCGTGCTGACGAACGTCGTCTGGACCAGCGCCGGCCCGTGCGCCGTCGAGGGCTTCGAGGAGACCCGGGTGCGCCTGCGCGCCCGCGGCCACGTCACCGTGTTCGGCGTCGACAAGTTCCCGCGCATGGTCGACTACCTGGTCCCGTCGGGCGTCCGGATCGCCGACGCCGACCGGGTCCGCCTCGGCGCGCACCTCGCCCCGGGCACCACCGTGATGCACGAGGGCTTCGTGAACTACAACGCGGGCACCCTCGGCTCCTCCATGGTCGAGGGCCGCATCTCGGCCGGCGTCACCGTGGGCGACGGATCCGACGTCGGCGGTGGCGCCTCGATCATGGGCACCCTGTCCGGCGGGGGCAAGGAGGTCGTGTCCCTCGGCGAGCGGTGCCTCCTGGGTGCCAACGCGGGCCTCGGTATCCCCCTCGGTGACGACTGCGTGGTCGAGGCCGGCCTGTACGTCACCGCCGGGAGCAAGATCACCGTGCTGGGCGCCGCCGTCGACCCGACCGGTGACGGCACCGCCACCGTCAAGGCGCGCGACCTCGCGGGCCGCAGCAACCTGTTGTTCCGTCGGAACTCGACCAACGGCGCCGTCGAGGTGCTCGACCGGACCGGCGTCGGGATCGAGCTCAACGAGGCCCTGCACGCCAACTGACCAGCACGGACATCAGGGAGCTCGCATGGCCCTCCTGGCCGAGGCCGGTCCACCGGTCCCGCCACCCGCCGACGGTCCCCCGCGGCGCCGGCCCGTGAGACGCGCGCTCAAGTACGTGGTGGCGGTCGGGTCGGTGAGCGCCGTCGCGACGATCGGCATCGTCGTGGGGCTGAACCGGCTGACGGGCGCCGGACCCGTCACGGAACGGTGCACCGCCGTGCTCGACGGCTCGGACTGGTACCTGTCGCCCGGCCAGGCGGACAACGCGGCGCTCGTGGTCGGCACCTCCGTCGCCCGCGGCCTGCCCGCGCGGGCCGCGACGATCGGGCTGGCCACCGCGCTGCAGGAGTCGAAGCTCGTCAACATCGACTACGGCGACCGCGACTCCGTGGGCCTGTTCCAGCAGCGCCCGTCCCAGGGCTGGGGCACCGTCGGGGAGATCATGGACCCGGTGTACTCGACCAACGCGTTCTACGACGTGCTGGTCGAGGTCGAGGGGTACGAGGACATGGCGGTGACGGACGCCGCGCAGACCGTGCAGCGCTCGGGCTTCCCCGACGCGTACGCGCAGCACGAGATGCGGTCACGCGCCTGGGCCTCCGCGCTCACCGGCAACTCCCCCGCGGCCCTGTCCTGCGAGCTGGCCCCCGTCGCGAACGCCGACCAGATAGCGCCCGACGCCGCCCGCGACGTCGTGGTGGGCCGCCTGGGCCGCGACCTGGGACTGGCCTCCGCGACCGGCGCCGCGGACCCGAACCGCCAGGACCCGGCGTCGTCCACGGTGACCGTCGACGCGACGCCGCTCACCCCGGACGACCCGCAGCGCGGCGCGTGGGCGACCGGCCAGTGGGCCGTCGCGACCGCCCAGACCACGCAGGCCGTCGAGGTGCACGTCGCCGACCGGGTATGGCTCCGCGAGGAGGCCGCCTGGGTCGCCGCGGAGACCCGGCTGAGCCCGGGCGAGGTCCGCATCACGGTGGACGCCGCGGAGTAACCCCTCACGCCGAGGTAGTCACTTGGCGAGGTAGTCATGCAACTAGGTGACTACCTCGCCAGATGACTACTTCGGCGGGGTCAGCTGCCGCCGCCCATCAGGCCGCCCAGACCGGAGGAGTTTCCGCCCTCGTTCTGCCGCGGCTCGGGGCGGTCGTAGTGCTCGTCGATCTGCAGCTCCGCGACGTCGTCGCCGAGCTGGGTCAGCAGAGCGTGCCGGGCCTCGCGGCGCCTGCGCTGCTCCAGCGGCTCCGGCACGGGCGCGGCCGCGATGAGGCGCTGCGTGTACTCCTCGCGGGGGTGGTGCAGCACCTCGTCGCGCGGGCCCTGCTCCACGATCCGGCCGTTCTGCAGCACCACCACCCGGTGGGCGAGCAGGTCGATCACCGCGAGGTCGTGGCTCACGAAGAGGCACGCGAACTTGTAGCGCTCCTGCAGTGCCGTGAACATCTTCAGCACGTTCGCCTGCACGGAGACGTCCAGGGCCGACGTCGGCTCGTCCGCCACCAGCAGCTCGGGGTCGAGCGTGAGGGCACGGGCGATGCTGACGCGCTGGCGCTGGCCGCCGGAGAGCTCGTGCGGGTAGCGGTTGAAGGCGCTGCGGGGCAGCTCGACGGCGTCGAGCAGCTCCAGCACACGCCGGCGCCGCGACTTGTCGTCGCCCTCCTTGTGCACCACCAGCGGCTCCGCGATCACGTCGCCGATCGGCAGGCGCGGGTTCAGGGACGACGCCGGGTCCTGGAACACGACGCCGATGCGCCGGCGCAGGGCCTTGAGCTCCTTGCCGCGCATCTTCGTGAGGTCGTTGCCCAGGATCGACACCGAGCCCGACGCCGCCGGGATGAGGCCGAGGGCACACTTGGCGATGGTGGACTTGCCGGAGCCCGACTCGCCCACCAGCCCCACGATCTCGCCCTGCGCCACGGACAGCGACACGTCGTCGACGGCCCGGAACGTCGGCTTGCCGAGCCGGTGGTACTCGATGACGAGCTTGCCCAGGTCGAGCGCCGGCAGGTCGCCGGCACCCGCGACCACGGGGGTGACGTTGCCGAACTGGCCCGGTCCCGACCCCAGGTGGGGCACAGCGGCCAGCAGGCGCTTCGTGTACTCGTGGCGCGGGTGGTTCAGCACCTGGTCGGCCGTGCCGGTCTCCACGATGTCGCCCTTGAGCATGACGGCGACGCGGTCCGCCATGTCGGCCACCACCCCCATGTTGTGGGTGATCAGCAGGATGCCCGTGTCCAGCTTGTCCTTGAGCGAGCGGAGCAGGTCGAGGATGTCGGCCTGCACCGTCACGTCGAGGGCGGTGGTGGGCTCGTCGGCGATGATCACCTTGGGGTCGCACGCGATCGCCATGGCGATGACGACGCGCTGGCGCTGACCGCCGGAGAGCTCGTGCGGGTACTGCTTGAGCCGGCGCTCGGGCTCGGGGATGCCGACCATGGCGAGCAGCTCGGCGGCCCGGGCCATGGCCTGCTTGCCGAAGGCGATGCCGTGCAGCTGCAGGCCCTCGGTGAGCTGGTCGCCGATCGTGAGGACCGGGTTCAGCGCGGTCATGGGCTCCTGGAAGACCATCGCGACGTCGTTGCCGCGCATGGTGCGCAGCCCTCTGCCGTCGAGGCCGCCCACCACCTTGTCGCCCACGCGGACGGTGCCGCCGACGCGCGCGTTGCGGGGCAGCAGACCGAGCGCCGTCATCGAGGTGACGGACTTGCCCGAGCCGGACTCGCCCACGAGCGCCACGACCTCGCCGGGCCGCACCTCCAGGTCGATGCCCTTGACGGCGTGGACGTCACCGAACTCGGTCTTGAACGTGACGGAGAGGTCCTCGAACGAGAGGACGGCGTCGCCGGTGGCCGAGGCGGAACCGGGCGAGCTGATGTCGAGAGTGGTCATGCTCAGTCCTTGCTCCGGTTCTGGCGGGGGTCGAACGCATCACGCAGGCCGTCGCCGATGAAGTTCACGCACAGCGCGATCGTCAGGATCATCAGGCCGGGCCACCAGAACAGCCACGGGCGTGTCGTGAACGCCGCCTGGTACTCGGAGATCAGGGTGCCCAGCGAGGTGTCGGGCGGCTGCACGCCGAAACCGAGGAAGCTGAGCGAGGTCTCCAGCAGGATCGCGGTGGAGATGGACAGGGTCGCGGACACGATGATGACGCCCACGGCGTTGGGCAGCACGTGCCGGGTGATGATGCGCCACGCACCGGTACCCACCGCCTGGGCGGCGAGCACGAAGTCCCGCTCACGCAGCGAGAGCACCTCGCCGCGCACGAGGCGGGCCAGGCTGGTCCAGGTGACCAGACCGAGCACCAGGGCGAGCCCGAGAATCCCGTTGCCGCCGGCCATCCGGCCGAGCACGGCGGCCACGGCGAGCAGCGGGATGACGATGAAGACGTCGGTCATGCGCATGAGGATCGACTCGACCCAGCCGCGGTAGAACCCGGCCAGTGCGCCGATCAGGGTGCCCACGAGCGTCGAGATGATGCCGACGGCGAACGCGATGATCAGCGAGAACTGGGTACCGCGCATGACGAGGGCGAAGTAGTCCTTGCCGCCCGTGTCCTGGCCGAACGGATACTCCCAGGTGGGGGCCCCGTCACCGATCTTGTCGTACTGGAGCGTGTAGTCCTTGGGCCACCAGCCCGGGATCGGACCGACGCCGATCGACGTGAACGCCACGACGATGACGATGCCCAGCACGATCATCGCGGAGAGTGCGCCCCTGTGCCGGAAGAAGCGGCGCACCACGAGCTGACCCTGGCTGTAGGACTTGTCCTCGCCGGGCAACGGGGCCGCCGAGCCGCCGGCGGCAAGGCCGACCGCGTCGGTGCCGGTCGCCGAGATCTGAGGCTCGAAGTCCTGGCCGTCGGGGTTGCTGTTCCTGATATCACTCATGTCTGTGTCTCCTGCCTTCGCCCGCGCTCAGCGCCGGATCCGGGGGTCGAGGGCCGCGTACGCGATGTCTGCCAGCAGGTTCATCAGGACGGCTGCGATGCCGGTGACGAGGAAGAACGCCATGACCGGCGCCGGGTCGACCGCGCGCAGACCGTCTTGGAACAAGGCGCCCATGCCCTTCCACCCGAAGACCTGCTCCGTGATGATCGCGCCACCGATGAGGGCGGCGAAGTCGAACGCGACGATCGTCGTGATCGGGATCAGCGCGTTGCGGAAGGCGTGCTTGACGATGACCTCACGCTCGGACAGGCCCTTCGACCGGGCGGTGCGCACGTAGTCCTGGTTCAGCGTCTCCAGCATGGAGGAGCGCGTGTAGCGGGAGTGCGTGGCGACGGACACCAGGGTCAGCAGGATGGTCGGCAGCAGGATCTGCGTGCCCATGTCGAGCGCCCGCTCCCAGAACTCACCGTTGAAGTTCGGCGTCTGCGAGCCGATGGTCGAGATCGGTCGTGACTTGAGCCCCAGGAAGCTGCTCCAGTGCGCGATGAGGAGGTCCGCCACGACCATGATGCTGGTGATGACCCCGGTGATGCCGGAGACCAGCATGGACTGCTTGCGCGCGTAACCGCCCCAGGCGGCGCCGACCGCCACCGAGACCACCACGGCGATCACGAACAGACCGATGAGCAGGAGCCACGACGGCTCGTTGACCAGGAGCGGCGCGGTGACCAGGTAGGCGATCACGCCGACGACGACGGTGGTGAGCGCCGCGTAGAGCGCCCGCCGGTTGCGCAGGCCGGCCACCAGCGCGGTGACGAGCACGCCCGCCGCGGCCGAGACCACCAGGACGCCGCCGATGCCGAACATCGGGTCGCGCCACCAGTCGAGCGCGTTGAAGGCGAAGAGCACCACCGTGACGAACGCGAACGCGGTCGCGGCCGTGACGATCCGGCGTCTCGCGGACCCGCCGAGCACCGCCTGGAGCAGGAACCCTGCCAAGAGCCCGACTATCACTATCGTCCATGGCGCGTACTGGCCCACGGCGATCCAGTTGTTGTACTGAATGGCCGCGTACTCCTTGAGCAGCGTCGCCGCCCAGAACACCGGCAGCGAGAAGAAGAGGAAGGCGCTGAACGTCACCGTGTAGTCGAACCCGGAGTACTGGCGGATCGCGGTGAGGATACCGAGCGCTACACCGACGACGATGGCGAGCAGCGTGGAGAGCGTGATGAGCCGGAGGGTCGAGGCCGCCGCCTGCTGCGTGAGGTTGAGCACGTCGATGCCGTTGACGGTGACGCCGAGGTCGCAGCTGCCGGTGAAGCAACCGCCTACGCCGCTGAGCCAGTCCCAGTACCGCTCGTACCACGTGTCATCGAGCCGCATCCGTTCGGTGCGCTCCGCGATGAGCGCGTCACGGTTCGGGTCGTTGGATTCGTTCAGGTCCTGGAGCGGGTCGCCGGACTTGATGGTCAGGACGAACATGAGTACTGAGGCGCCGAGCAGCACGAGCGCCGAGGCGCCGATGCGCCGGAGGATGAACTTGAGCACGGGTTGGCCCTTCGAGGCGGACGCAGCACGGCGTCTGCTGGGGAAAGCGATCAGCGTGTCACTATAGGACACCGGACGAAAATTGCTGCCGTCCACCCAGGTCACCCTCGGAAAAGTTCCTGGACGGCGACAGGCAGCGCTGCGGGGAAGGGAACACAGGCTCCCTTCCCCGCAGGTCTTGCGTCATCCTCGCGTCAGGAGGCGGTGTTCGCCGCCCACTGCTCGGCGTTCCACAGCACGCCCGTCTGGGCGGCCGAGTTGTGCACGTTCTCGAGGTTCGAGCTGCTGGCGATCACACCGGGGTGAGCGAACAGCGGGATGCCGTAGAGCGTGTCCCACAGCTGCTTCTCGATGATCACGGTCTGCTCGGCGTGCACCGCTTCGTCCGTGGACGACGACAGCGTCTTCCACGCCTCGTCGACGGTCTCGTCCGAGTACCCGCCGTAGTTCTGCGTGCCAGGGGTCGAGTAGATGTTCTCGCCCGAGGCGATCTGACCCGATCCGGCCCAGGCGAACAGCGCGACCTCGTAGTCACCGTTCGGCAGGTCCTTGTCGAAGAAGTCCGGCGAGGCGGAATCGATGATCTCGAAGCCCACCTGGTCGCACGAGGACTTGATGGCCTCGACCTCGGCGGCACGACGCGGGTTCGGCGCGGCGTAGCCGATGCGGACCTTCTCGCCCTCCTCGAGGCCGGCGGCCTCGAACTTCTCCTTGGCGGCGTCGAGGTCGACCTCGTCGTACCGGTTGTCGTACGACCCGGACACGACGTCCTCGTAGCTGTCCTGGAACGGGAAGACCTCGCGGGCGTTCATGATGACGGCCTCGGGGGCGATCGGCTTGATCAGGTCGTCGACGATCTTCTGCCGCGGCACGCAGTGCGCGAACGCCTCCCGTGCCTCCAGGCTGTCGGCGAAGACGCCGGAGTTGAAGTTGTAGTCGAGGTGCTCCCAGGTCAGACCCTGGTTGGTGTCGACGTTCACGGCGTCGCCGAGCTGCTCGAGCTGCGTCGTCGTGTCGACGGTCGGGCCGCTCGGCTGGATGACGTCGAGGTCACCGTTGGCCAGCGCCTGGATCTGCGCGTCGGCACCGATGAAGCGGAACGTGAGCTCCTTCGTGGCGGCCGGCGTGCCCCAGTACTCGGAGTTCGCCTCAAGGGTGATGTACTGGCCGCTCTGCCAGCCGTCCGCCTTGAAGTCGTACGGGCCGGTGACGGGAGCGATCGCCGGGTCCGGGACCTCGCCCGGCTTGGACAGCCAGCCCGTGTTCCAGAACTCGGCGGCGTCCTTCAGGACGTCCATGTCGAGCTCCTGGATGGCGGTGACGAGCTCCTCGGTGGAGACGCCCGCCTGCTCGGCGACGACGTGCGCGGGAAGCGGCGGGTACGCGTGGATCTTCCAGTCGGCGTACACCCGCTCGTAGTCGTACGTGAAGGACTTGGCGTCCGGGGAGTCCGCCTGCGGGCCCTCGGGCACGTAGTCGCCCAGCGACAGACCGTCGATGTGGTTGAAGAGCGGCGTCTCGGAGCCGTCCTCGGTGACCTTGCCGTTCTTGGTGACCGCCCGGGCCGCCCAATCGAGCATGTAGTCCGCGTAGGTGACCGGCGTGCCGTCCGACCAGGCTGCCTCGTCGTTGAGGGTGTACTGGACCTGCAGCGGGTCCTCGGAGACGGCCTCGTAGGTGCCGTACGTCTCGTCGGCGCAGATCGTGCCGTCGGTACCGAAGTAGTAGAAGTTGCCGAACAGCTGGTCCACGACCGCGCTGTTGTACACCGAGTAGGCCTCGGGGGTCAGCCCGTTGTAGCTGAGGAACTCGTCCTCGATCGACATCTTGATCTCGCCGTCCGCGGTCTCGATGTCGCCGAGGTCAGCCTTGCACGGACCGCTGGTCGACGCCGCGGTCGCAGTGGACTCGCCGTCCGCGGAGTCGTCGTCGTTGCCCGCCGGGCTGGTGCACGCCGACAACAGCAACGCGCTCGTGGCCGTCACTGCGACGGCGGCGCTCAGTCGCCTGATCTTCAATGTTCCTCCTCAAGGGGATGCCGGTATCGGACTGCCTGGCAGCGCGCCGCAGCGCGCGCCGGGAGTGAGACGTCCGTCACCGTCATGGTTTCCGCTCACGCTACTCACGCGTTGGGAGGGTTTGCCCTACTTCGTCGTTTGGCGGAACTGATCGTTACCGACCTGATATCGCCCCGTATCAACACGGTCTCCGCGCATCGAGGACGGAAACAGGGAGTTAACACCCGGGTGAGAAGTTCAGACCCAGCCGTGCGAGCGCGCCACCGCGACGAAGGCCCCTCGGGTGGCGAGGACCTGCTCGGCGGTGAGGGTCGGCACCCCCGCGAGGAGGACCTCGGTGACCTCCACGGCGAGCTCCCGCTCGGACGGTGCGTCGCCGTCGGCCCGGGAGCCGACGTCGGGCAGCGGCGGGAGGAAGGCCGGGGCGGGCGCGGAGTGCGCGCCCGACGCGACGGCGGCCCCGGCCATCGCCGGGGCGGGAGCGGGGGCCGGCGCGACCAGGGTGACGGTCGAGGCCTTCAGGCCCCGGTCGCCGTCCTCCACCGCGAAGTCGACCACGGCGCCCACCGCGAGGTGGCGCTTGTCGAACTCGAGGTCGTTGACGTGGATGAACACGTCGTCGCCGCCCGTGTCGGGCGCAACGAACCCGTAGCCGCGAACCTCATCGAACCTGATGACCTTGCCTTGAACCACGACACACACTCCGCCTCGTAAGAATCCCTGCACACCGAGTCTAGGACGGTTGTCCAACTTCGCGTGGTCAAACGCACACCGTGTCGTCCTGGTTCCCTCGCGATCCGACCCGTAGCGTGGAGGTCCTTTTGTGTCGCACAGCCGTCTCCGAGGAGTTCTCCCCCTGAGCGCAGAGGTCTGGTACGTGAGCTACGGGTCCAACATGGCCCGGGCCCGCCTGGCCTGCTACCTGGCAGGCGGGCGCCCGGAGGGGGCGCGGCGGCACTACGCGGGAGCGCGGGACCGGACGCTCCCCCGCGAGGACCGGGCGGTGCACCTGCCCGGGCGCCTCTGGTTCGCGGGCGAGTCGAGCGTGTGGGGCGGCGGCATGGCGTTCTACGACCACGACGCCGTCGGCCCGACGCCGGCCCGTGCCTACCGCATCACCGCGGCCCAGCTCGCCGACGTGGCAGCGCAGGAGATGCACCGCTCCCCCGCGCCGGACGGCCCGCTGGAAGCGCTGCTGCGCGGAGGCATCGACGACCGGTACGCCGCGGGGCCCGGCCGGTACGAGACGCTGGTCGCCGTCGGGCAGCTGGACGGGCTGCCGATGCTCACCTTCACCGCGCCGCACGGGCACGCCGACGTGCCCCATGCGGCGCCGTCGGCCGCGTACGTCGCGATGATCGGTGCGGGCCTGCGTGAGTCGCACGGCTGGTCCGAGGCCGAGGTCGCCGCGTACCTGGCCACCGTGCTCCCCCGCGACGCCGCCGCCTGACGGCGCTAGCGTGCCGACATGACGATCCGCGCGCTGGAGACCTCGGAGGTGCTCCGGCGCGCGGACGAGATCGCCCGGGTCTTCCAGCGCGCGTTCGGCTACTCGGACGAGCGCCGTGAACACTTCCGGGACACCCGGCTCGCCTACCTGCCGCTGTACGACGGCGCGCTGACCCTCGGCGCGTTCGACCACGACCGCCTCGTGGGGTTCGTGTACGGGTTCGACTACCAGCCCGAGCACTGGTGGCCCCAGCAGGTGGGCCCCGCGCTGGTGCGGGCCGGCCACGCGGGCTGGACGGAGGACGCCTTCGAGCTCAACGAGCTGGAGATCCTGCCCGAGCACCAGGGCAAGGGGCACGGGACCGCGCTCCTGCGCGGGCTCTTCGAGCGGACCGCGCACCGGCACATCCTGCTGTCCACCACGGCCGACCCCGCCGACCGGGCCAAGGTGCTCTACCGCCGGCTCGGGTTCGTCGACCTCCTGCCCGGGTTCCGGTACGCGGGTGTCACCGAGCCCGCCACCATCATGGGCCGACGGCGACCGGGCTGACGTTTCAGCGCTTCCAGGCGTAGGGCGTCGTCGTGGAGACCTTGACGAAGCCGTAACGCTCCAGGATCGGTCGTGAGTACTCGGTCGAGTCGCTGTGGACCAGGGTCTTGCCGAGCGCCAGGGCGGAACGCGCACGGGCCGCCGTCAGGGCCCGGTAGATGCCGCGGCCGCGCCACTCGGGCCGGGTGCTACCGCCCCAGATCCCCGCGAACACCGTGTCCGCCACCGGCTCCAGCCGGCCCGCGGTCACGAGCTGCCCCTCGGCCTCCGCGACCCACAGCTCCATGCTGTCGTCCACGGCCTGGCGGCGCAGGATCGCGTTCGCCGTCGTATCCGACGGCGGCTGGCCGAAGACCTCGTCCTGCATCGCGCACATCGCGCGGACCTCGGGCTCCTCGGTCACCCGGCGCACGGTGACGCCGTCGGGCAGGGGGACGTCCACCGCGAGGGCCGCCGCGTCGCCGATCATGATCGACTCCCGGTCCTCCGGCGCGAACCCGTGCTCGAGCAGGGCCTCGTGCAGCCCCGGGGCGTGGTCGTGGCCGCGGGTCTTCCACTCGACCTGCGTGATGCCGCCGTCGGCCCGGAAGTGGGCGATGGCCTCGGCGACGAGCGTGCGCACCGCCGGCTCGTCGGCCCCGCCGAGGTCGCGGTACGTGACGAACCCACGCCCGCCCAGGAAGGTCACCAGCCGCAACGGACCGACACGGGCGACGGAGATGGCGCTCGGGGTCTCGGCGTCGGTGCGGAGCTGCTCGTCATAGGCCTGAAGCAGGTGGGAGGGGTCGGTCATGGACACACGGTCCTTGCTGGGCGTGGCGCGGGGCAACGGATTAACCGGCCGTCTCCCCCGCGCCGCGCTCAGCCCTTGAGCCCGCTGTGCGCCAGGCCCTGGACGAACTGCTTCTGCGCCACGAGGAACACGGCCAGGACGGGCAGCACGGTGAGGGTCGTGGCGGCGAGCTGGACGTTCCACATGGGTCCGCCGTAGGCGTCGACGTACTGGGTCAGTGCCTGCGGCAGCGTGAAGCTCTCCTTGCTGGACAGGTAGACGATGGGCTCCAGGTAGAGGTTCCAGGACTTGAGGAATGTGAAGATGGCGACGGCGCCGAGGGCCGACCGCGACAGCGGGAGGGCGATGCGCCAGAAGATCCCCCACCGCCCGAGCCCGTCGATCCGGCCCGCCTCCTCCAGCTCGGTCGGGAGCGCCAGGAAGAACTGCCGCATGATGAACACGGCGAGCACGGCGGGCGCACCGAGGATCGGGATGACGATCAGCGGCCAGTGCGTGTTCATCAGCCCGAGGCTGTTGACGATCCGGAACAGCGGGACGATCGTCACCTCCGACGGCACGAGCAGGCCGACGAGCACGAGCACGAACAGGGCGTTCGCCCCGGGGAACCGGATCCGCGCGAACGCGTAGCCCGCCATGGCGGCCACGAGCATGGTGCCGATCGTGACGAGGGCCGCGATGTACAGGGAGTTCCAGTACTGCTGCGCGAACGGCTGGAGCGTGAACACCTGGCCGTACGCGTCCAGGGTCGGGTCCTGCGGCCAGATCGTCGGCACCCGGCGCAGGATCTCGCTCATCGGCTTGAGGCTGGAGGTCGCCATCCACCAGGTGGGGAAGACGAACGGGACGCTCAGCAGGGCAAGGAGCACGACGAGCAGCCACCGGTTCCAGCCCCGGCGGGCTCGGGCACCGAGCCGCCGGGGCCGGGCAGGCCCGGCGACGGCGGTCCCCGGCGTGCCGGGCGGCCCGGTCGGTGCACCTGGCTCGGAGGTGCCCGGCGTCGTCACGGGCAGCACGTCAGACTTCATGGAAGACCCACCTCTTGCGCGACTGCCACTGCAGGAGCGTCAGTACGAGGACGATGACGAACAGGAGCACCGCGATGGCGCTGGCGTAGCCGAACTCGTTGAACCGGAACGCCTGCTGGTACAGGTAGTAGACGAGGACGGTCGTCGAGTTCCCCGGCCCGCCGCCCGTGAGGACGTCGATCTGCGCGAAGACCTCGAGCGAGCCGACGATGGTGATGATCGAGACGAGCAGGATCGTCGGGCTGATCAGCGGCAGGGTGATCGACCGGAAGCGCCGCCACGCGCCGGCCCCGTCCAGCCGGGCCGCCTCCTGCAGCTCCTCGGGCACGCCCTGCAGCGCCGCGAGGAACAGGATCATGTTGAGCCCGACGTTCTTGAAGACCTGCACGATGATCACCGCGATCATCGCGGTGGTCTCGTGCCGCAACCAGTTCGGGCCGTCGACGCCGAGCACCGCGAGGAACCCGTTGATACCGCCGTCGGCCTGGAGCAGGAAGCTCCACACGATCGTCCACGCGACGAGCGACACGACGACGGGCGAGAAGAAGAACGTCCGGAACGTCGTGGTGCCGGGCAGCCGCTGGTTGAGCAGGACGGCGAGCAGCAGCGCCAGCACGATGTTGAGGACGACGAGCCCGATCGAGAACCACAGGCTGGCCAGGAGCGCGTCCGCCAGGCCGTCGTCGGCCGCCATGCGCCCGTAGTTCTCGGCCCCGACGAAGGTGAAGGTGTTCGCCAGGACGTTCCACTCGTGCAAGGAGTACCAGACCACCATGCCGAGCGGGAGGACGACGAACGCGAGCGCGCCCAGGACCACCGGCGCCACCATGGCGTACCCGACGAGCCAGTCGCGGCGCACCGCCGCTGACACTGTCGCCACGGTCACTCCTCCAGCAGGGGCGTGATCGCCGAGCAGGTGTCCGTGAGGACCGCCTCGACGTCCGCGTCCTCGGTCCACAGCGCGTCGAGCTCGGCGCGCACCGTCTCCGACAGCTGGGCGAAGTTCTTGTGCGCCGGCTTGGTCACGGCGTCCTCCACGCCCTCCACGACCACTGCCTGCAGCTGCTCGGCGCTCAGGCTCGGGTTGGCGCCGGCCAGCGTCTCCGCGTTCAGGAGCGACGCGCGGGGCGGCGGGAAGTACCCGGCGAGCTGCTCGGCGTTCTCGGGGTTGGTGAAGTGCGCCAGGAAGTCTGCGGCGACGTCGGGGTGCTCCCCCGCGGCGAAGACGCCGATCCCGGCCTGCCCGACGACGTTCTGCTGGCCTGCCGGTCCCGCCGGCAGGGGCACGACGTCCCAGTCGAACGAGCCGTCGAGCGCCGACGCCCTGCTGATCTGGGTGATGGTCATCGCGGCGTCACCGGCGAAGAAGTCGGCGGTCGTGCCCGGGCCCGGCATCGCGCCGTCCTCGAACGCGGCGTCGTGGATCCAGGTCATGGCCTCGACCATCTCCGGCTCGGTGAAGGTGCACTGCGTGCCGTCCTCGCTCCACGGGGCGGCTGCCCAGCCGGACCAGACGGTGGCCAGGTTCTCCCACGTCTGATAGTCGAAGTCCCGGACCACGAGACCCTGCTTGCCGGAGTCCTCCGCGGTGGCGGCGGCGATGTCCCGGGCGGCGTCGAACGTCCACCCTCCGGACGCGACGAGCTCGGCCGGGTCGGTCTGGTCCGCGGCGGCGATCTGGTCGGTGTTGACGAACATCGCGAACGGGCTGGTGGAGAACGGGTACGCGTACAGCCCCTCGCTGTCCTCCCACAGGCCGAGGGCGCTCGGCACGATGTCGTCGAGGGCGTAGCCCTCCGTGCTCTCGAGCAGCGGGCGCAGGTCGGCGAGCGCCCCGCTGGCGACGAACTCCGGCGCGTTGCTCTCGAAGATCCAGGCCAGGTCCGGGGCGTTGCCTCCGGCCAGCTGGGTGGTCAGCGACGTCGTGTAGTCCTCGAACGGGATGGTCTCGAACGTCACGCCGGAGACGAGCTCGGGATTCTCGGCGACGTAGTCGTCGGCGATGCTCTGGAAGAGCTCGAGCTGCGCCTCGTCCGCCGTCCATACGGTCATCCGCAGGTCGACGGGCTCGGCCGGGGCGTCGGGCTCGCCGACCGGTGCGTCGGTTCCCCCGCCGCACGCGGTGAGGGCGAGTACCGCCCCGAACGCGGCCGCGGTGACCGCGGTCCGGCGGGGTGTGTGCTGTGCAGACATCAGTGCTCCTTTGGACTGATCCGCGACGGGGTGTCGCGGGTGTGTCAGTACGGGTGGACTCCGTCAGTACGCGTGGACGCCGTCCGGCCAGCGCAGCTCGACACCGGCGGCGACGAGCTCGGCCTGGTAGTCGGCGAGCAGGTCGGGCTTGGCCTGGACCGCGTGGGGGGTGCGGCCGGTGGCGAGGCAGTGCGCCGCCAGGTGGCCGGCGGCCTCGCCCACGTTCCACTCGACGGGGTGCAGCCGGTAGCACCCGTTGGTGATGTGGGTGGTGCCGATGTTCTTGTTGCCCGCGAGCAGGTTGGTCGTCCGCTGCGGCAGCAGGGCGCCGAGCGGGATCTCGAACGGCGTCGACGGCACGTCGATGTAGGTGTCCCCGCCCGTGGAGGGGTGCAGGTCGATCCGGTACATGCCGACGCCGACGGAGTCCTCGTAGCGGGTGGCGCCCTGGTCGCCGCGCACGGCGTAGGAGACGTCGTTCTCCGTGACCGTCGTGACCGCCTGGATCCGCCGGGACTCGCGGTGGTAGGCGGCCTGGGCGAGTCCGTCCGTGCTGCCCATGACGTCCGGTCGGAGCCGCAGACCGGGGTACCCCGTGCCGCCGTCGGGCCGCGGCGCCTCGGTCTGCATCCAGTAGAGCATCGACAGGCTGAGCTGGCGGGCGTCGGCGATCCGGGCCTCTTCCACGTCGCGCGGCACGTCGAGCACGTGGTCGAGGATGTAGTCGATGCTCGGCCAGTTCACCAGGCACACGTCGCTGGCGTAGAAGCCGGGCTCGTGGAGGTCGCGCGCGGCGATGCGGCGGAACAGCCACAGGTTCCCGTCGCCGGCGTTCTTCGACTGGTCGGCGTCGACCGCCAGCGGGTCGTCACCGGGGTTCGGTGTGAACGACCGCTGCTCGAGCTCGAGGGTGCGGGGGTTGGGCGCGGTCCACGAGAGCAGCCGCTCACCGCCCCAGGCACCCGGCGCGTACGAGCGCCAGAAGTCGTAGCGGTCGGGGCGGTCGATCGTGTGCTCGCCGTCGACGTGCTCGACGGCGAAGCAGACGCTCAGTGCCTGGACGTTGTCCGGCTGGGCCGCGTCGGGAGCGCTGGGCTCGCCGGTCACGCGCGCCGACTCGAATCCCGTGACGTACTCCGTGCCGGTCAGCGGCAGCAGCTCGCCGGTCTCGGTGGCGTCGATCGTGTAGGCGGCGCTCACCGTCACCTCCGGACCACCGACGACGGAGGTGAGCGTCACCGACGTCACCTGGTCGCCGTCCGTGGTGGCGGCCGTGGGGCGCACCCGCTCCAGGAGCCGGATCCGGCCGGCGGAGCGGTGGGGGGCGAGCATCTCCTCCAGCACGCCGACGGCGACCCGCGGCTCGTGGCACAGCTTCGAGACCCACCCGGCGCCCGGGTTGAGCTCCGGCCACGCGCGTGCCGCGGTGGTCAGGGGGTAACGACGGCGGTAGACGTCGCGGATCCCGTCGCGCAGCGCCCGGTAACGGGCGGTCACGCCGAACCGCTCTACCCAGGGATGCTCGTCGGGCGGCACCGCCTGCGAGGTCAGCTGTCCGCCGATCCAGGGGTGCTCCTCCGTGAGGACGACACGAGCGCCACGGTCGGCGGCCGCGAGCGCCGCGGCGATGCCGCCGAGGCCCGCGCCCACCACGAGCACGTCGGTCTGCAGGTCTTGAGAGGTCACGCGGGGTCCGTCCTGTCGTCGGTCTGGGGTGTGTCGTCGGTGCGTGCGGGTGCGGCGGTGCCGCCGTCCACGTCGGGGCACACGAGGATCTGGTGGAGCTCGGCGTCGGTCAGTGCGCAGGTGCGGCCTGTCTCGCGCGCCCGCTGGGGGCTGTCGTCGGAGACCAGGCGGGACAGCAGGTACAGCGCGCGGGCGCCCATCTCCTCGCGCGGCACGGAGAAGCCCGACCAGTTCCTGCCGCCGCGGCGGGGGTGGTGCGGTTGCCCGAGCAGCAGGACCGACACGTCGTCGGGCACGCGCCTGCCGCGGCGCTCGAGCTCGTCGGCGAGCTCCTCGGGATGGTTCTCGGGTGCGACGACGACCGCGGTGAAGCGCTGGTCGACGATCTCGGTCGCGGTGGCCGCCACGTCGTCGAGCTCGACGAACCGGGTGGTGAGCCCGTGCCCCTTCATGGCGCTGCGGTACCCGTCGACGCGGTCGAGGGTGGGCTGGTCGGTGCCGCGCATGCCGACGTAGCCGATCCGCCGGTGGCCGAGGGCGACGAGGCGGTCGATCTGCCGCACCGTGCCCCCGACGTAGTCGGCGCCCACGTACGGGAGCCGGCCGCCGTCGCTGCCGCGCTTGCCGATGAAGACGAACGGGTAGTTGGTGTCGAGCAGGTGCTGCAGCTCGCCCCGGTCCTCGTGCTGCCCGAGGAGCAGGCAGCCGTCGGCCACACCGAGCCGCTGCCAGCCCTCGCGGGTGAGCCTGCGGCGCCCGTCCGCGACAGGCGCGCTGGTGAACAGCAGCAGGTCGACGCCGAGCCGTTCCGCCGCGTGCTCGATCCCGACCAGGAACGGGCCGTAGAAGTCGCGGCTGGCGCGGGGGAACGTCGCCTCGTACGTGAACACGCCGAGGATCTGGGCGAGCCCGCCCGCGAGGCGCTGCGCGGCGGGGTTCGCGGTGTAGCCGGTGATCCGGATGGCGTCGAGAACGCGCTGGCGGGTCTCCTCGCTGATGCGTACCCCGGCCGGCGTGCTGCCGTTGAGCACGAACGAGACGGTGGCCTGGCTGACGCCGGCCATCGCGGCGACGTCCGTCTGCGTGATGCGGCGACGTGGCACGGCTCCTCCTTGAACCCAGCTCCGACCCGGAGGCTGATGTCAGGAGTGTCACCGTCCGCGGAACGGCCGGTCAATCTGATGATGCGCATTATTAGCAACTGCCCCGTGTGGCCCGGCGTCCACGGAACCCTCCGCCTGCGGCGTGGTGCCTGGTCGGATGGGGCGCATTATCAGGCGCTCCGCTGGTAGGTCTGATTACCTCCCTTGACCCCGCGCCGGTTCCCGCCGAAGGCTGACGCCCGTCATGACACCGCGACAAAGGAGTACGCATCATGGCCGTCCTCACCCTGCGCCGCGCCCTCGCCGGCGCCGCGCTGACCGCCCTCG
This sequence comes from Promicromonospora iranensis, assembly GCF_028994805.1. Classification (GTDB taxonomy): domain Bacteria; phylum Actinomycetota; class Actinomycetes; order Actinomycetales; family Cellulomonadaceae; genus Promicromonospora; species Promicromonospora iranensis. The sequence continues at coordinate 127,805 of NZ_JAJQQP010000012.1, forward strand.
CGGTCACGGCCGGGCTCGCACCCGGCGTGACCTACGCGGCGCCGCCGTCCGCCTCGTCCGACGGGCCGCCCGGCCGCGAGCTGCCGGTCTTCACCTCGACGGGCGCGATCGTCGATCCGCTCGACGACACGCTGCCGCACAACCCCAACCAGGAGTTCATCTTCCCGTCGGTGTTCCACGCCGGGAAGCACCTGGAGGACCCGCTCGGTGAGTGGTACGTGTACTACGCGCCGCACGACGACCCGGGCGGCATCAACCTGATGTACGCCGACTCGCTCGAGGGGCCGTGGACCCAGCACGAGGCCAGCCCGGTGGTCGCGAACACGTGGGAGGACATCTACGACGTGCCGCACGTGTCGTCGCCCGACGCCGTGTGGAACGCCGCCGAGCAGCGGATGTACCTGTACTTCCACGGCGACAACACGGTGACCAGGTACGCGACGTCGACCGACGGGGTGACGTTCACCTACGGCGGCGAGGCGGTCACCACGGAGATGGTCGACGCCGCGCAGCCCGGCCGGCACGCTACCGAGACGTCGTACGCGCGGGTGTTCCGCAACCCCGACCGCTCGTCAACGCAGCGCTGGGCGATGTTCTTCATGACGAACTACGACACCAACGTCCGGCACATCAACCTGGCCTACTCGACGGACGGCCGCGACTGGCAGGTCGAGCCCGAGCCGATCGTGACGCCCGGTCCCGTGGAAGGCACCAACGTGTCGGCCGCCGACCTGTGGCAGTGGAAGGGGCAGCACTACATCGTCTACGGCGCGACCGTCGGCACCATCCTGGCCCGGCCCGTCGACCGGACGCTGACCGACGTCGGCGAGCCGGAGCCCCTCTACATCCCCCGGCCGGCCCCGCCCGAGGCGGGCCGTGCGACGTCCCCGCAGATCGTGCGGGCGGACGGCACGCTGCACCTGATCTACGAGCACGGCGAGCGCGCGCACACGACCATCGCCCGCGCGGTCCTCGACCCGGACGGGGTGCGGGACCCGCTGAACACCCGGCCCGAGGACCCGATGTACGCGCAGTGCACGGGCGCGGGCTCCGACGAGTTCGACGGTGGCCCGCTCGACCGGACGCTCTGGTCCACGACGGTGCGGGGCGGCCTCGATCGCTCGACCGTGGCGGACGGTGCGTGGCGCATCCCGACCTACCCGGGCAACTCGACGTCGGCGCCGCTCGTGCTGCAGCCGGTGCCCGACGCGCCGTGGGAGGTGACGACACAGGTGACGCTGGACCCACAGGTCAACTTCCAGCAGGCAGGCCTGATCGTCCGGCGCGACGACGCGAACTCGGTGCGCATCGACATCTCGCACGTGGACGCCGGGAAGCGGTTCGACTTCGTCTGGCGCAACAACGGGGTGGACCGCAACGACCCGTGGACGATGGAGGACGCCGCCATGGCTCCGCCCGGCACCGGCGACACCGTGTGGCTGCGGATCACGAACCACGGTGCGTGGCTGACCGCCTCGTACAGCATCGACGGCGCGACCTTCGTCAACCTCGGCCGCGCCGCTCCCGCTGACCAGCTCGCCGCCACCGACGTCGGACCGTTCGCCTACCGCGGCCCCGCCGCGACGCCCGAGCTCACCGCGGCATTCGACTGGGTCCGGTTCACCCCGGACGAGGAGGAGCTGGCCGGCTGCGGGTGAGGCCGGTCCTGCTCAGTGGGCGCAGAGGCAGAACGGGTGGCCCGCCGGGTCCGCGTACACCCGCCAGTTGGCCCCCGGGTGCAGCTGGTCGGTGCGCTCCAGCACGGTCGCACCGAGCTCCAGCACGCGCCTCTCGTCCGCCTCGATGTCGTCCACGTCGAAGTCGAGGTGCATCTGCTGCGGTGACTCCTGGCCGGGCCACTGCGGCGCGCGGTGGCCCTCCACCTTCTGGAAGGCCAGGGGCGTGCCCTCGAAACCGTGCACCTCCACCCACCCCGGGTCGTCCGGGTCCACGTCGACCTGCCCGCCCAGCAGCTCCGCGTAGAACTCGGCGAGCCGGACCGGGTCCGGGCAGTCCACCGCGACGGCCTGCAGCTTACGAATCATCCTGGGTCCTCCTCGGTCTCGATCCCTGAGGTGCGGTGCTGTGCCCAACCTATCGGCGAAGGCGCGCGGCGGGCCGACGGCACACGGCTCGTCGCCCGCTCACGCCTCGTCGTCGCGCTGCTCGCGCAGCAGGTCGGCCGCCTGCCCGCCGTCGGGCTCGTGCTCGATCGCACGCAGGGTGGACTCCACCTTCTCCGCCGGCTGGCGCGGCGGGAGGAGCGGGGTGTCGGGGTCGACGACGGCCTCGACGACCACCGGCCGGTCGGCGGCCAGCGCTGCCGTCCACGCCTCGCGGACCTGGGTGGGCTCCTCGATCCGCACGCCCTCCAGCCCGAGGAGCGTGGCGTAGTCGGCGTACGGGAACGCGGGCACCGTCTGCGAGGTCGGGAACCGGGGGTCGCCCTCCATCTCGCGCTGCTCCCAGCTGACCTCCGCCAGGTCGCCGTTGTTCAGGACCAGGACGACGAACCGCGGGTCCGCCCAGTCGCGCCAGCGGTGCGCGACGGTGATCAGCTCGGACAGGCCGTTCATCTGCATCGCCCCGTCCCCCGCGAGCGCCACGACCGGGCGATCGGGGTGCAGCAGCTTCGCGGCGATCCCGTACGGCATCGCGGAGCCCATCGAGGCGAGGGTGCTCGACAGGTGCGCCGGAACCCCGTCCGGCAGCCGGAGGAACCGTGCGTACCAGTAGGTCACCGAGCCGACGTCGACGGCCACCTGCGCGTCGGGCGGGAGCTGCGCGGACAGCTCGTCCAGGACCAGCTGCGGGTTGAGCCGTGCGGACCGCTGCGCGACCCGCCGCTCGGCGACGTCGCGCCATCCGCCGACGAAGCGCTCGACGTCCTGGCGCCACCCGTCCCGCTCGGGGAGCAGGGGCAGGAGCGCGTCCAGGGTGGCGGCGGCGTCCCCGGGCAGGGCGGCCTCGACGGGGAACTTCGTCCCGATGTTGCGCGCGGTCACGTCGATCTGCACGGCTCTGGCCTGGCCCGGCGCCGGGTAGTACTCGGTCCACGGATCGTTGCTGCCGACGATCAGCAGGGTGTCGCACCCGGACATCAGATCGGCCGAGGCGGTGGTGCCCAGGTGGCCCATGACGCCGCAGTGGTAGGGCAGCGACTCGTCCAGGAGCGGCTTGCCGAGCAGCGAGGTGGTCAGCCCGGCCCCCAGCCGTTCGACGACGTCGCGCACCTGGCGCTCGGCACCGGCCGCTCCCTGCCCGACCAGCACAGCAACACGCCGGCCTGCACCGAGCAGGTCGGCCGCGGCACGGAGCTGGTCGTCGTCGGGCACGGTCCGTCCCTGCGCGAAGGCTGTCGAGGACTGCACCACCCCGTGAGCTTGCTCGTCCTGGGCGGGGGTATCCGCCTGCTGCACGTCGTGCGGCACGATGACGCACACGGGGCTGGACGTGGCCAGCGCGGTACGGAAGGCGTCGTCCAGCACGTGCGGCAGCTGCTGCGGGGACGACACGACCTGCAGGTACTGCGCACAGACGTCCTTGAAGAGCGTGTGCAGGTCGACCTCCTGCTGGTAGCCGGAGCCGAGCGCGCTGGTCACCACCTGGCCCACGATGGCCACCACCGGCTTGCGGTCCAGCTTGGCGTCGTACAGCCCGTTGAGCAGGTGGACGGCGCCGGGGCCCTGTGTGGCGAGGCACACGCCGACCTCGCCGCCGTACTTCGCGTGGCCGGTCGCCATGAACGCGGCCATCTCCTCGTGTCGCGCCGTGACCAGCTCGATCCGCTCCTCCTGTCTGCGCAGCGCCGCCAGGAGCGGGTCCACCCCGTCACCCGCGTACCCGAAGACTCGTGTCACGCGCCAGTCGACCAGCCGGTCGACGATCCCGTCTGCCACGGTGGTGGAGCTCATTCGTTCTCCCCGTGCTCGTCCGCCCGTCGGCGGTAGGCACCCACGCCGGCGTCGGCTCCACCAGGAGGCGCCCTCGTCTCATCATGGGCGGGCCGCGCGGCGCTCGCGATGCGGAGGAGCACCGATGAGTTCGGCCGGGCCGCCGAGTCGGCACGGGAGGACGAACCTACGAGGAGGACAGCCCCATGACTGAGCTGAACACGGCACACGCACGGCGAGCGATCGTCGAGCACACCCGAGGTCTGGCGCAGTCGGCAGTCGCGGCCGGGCCTGATGCCGTCGTCCCGACGGCCCCTGCATGGAGCGTCGCCGACCTGGTCGCGCACATCGGCCAGACCCAACACTGGGTCGCGGAGATCATCGAGCGGCGCATCACCGACCCCGCGCAGCTGCCCACGGAGGCGGCCGAACCTCCCGCCGGCCCGCAGGGGTGGCAGGCATGGCTGTCGGAGTCCGCGCGACGGCTCACGGACGCGATGTCCGACGACGCGCTCGACGCGCCGGTGTTCAACGCCGCGGGAGACCAGCGGACCGGCACACGGTTCTGGATGGACAGCTCCGTCAACGAAGCGGTGGTCCACGGCTTCGACGCGGCCAACGCGGCCGGCCGGTCCGTCGACATCGACGCCGAGGTCGGCGCCGCGCTCATCAGCAACCACCTCGCGATGCTCACCTCCCCGACGTGGGAGATGCGGCGGCCCGAGTCCGCCCAGGCGATCAGAGGCACCGGGCAGACCCTGCGATGGGTGGCCACCGACACGACGCGCGACGAGACCGCCCGGTTCGTCGAACGGCGGCCCGACGGTGCGACGTGGCGGCCCGGAACCCGGCAGGCCGACGTGACCGTGACCGGCCCGGCGGGAACGCTGCTGCTGGTCCTGACCCGGCGGCTCCCCCTCCCGAACGGCGCGGCCACCGACATCACGGTCGACGGCGAGGCGGGCCTCGTCCAGCACTGGCTCGACAACACCGCCCATGTCGCCGACTGACCGGCACCTCAGCGCACCAGATGCCGGCCGGCTTGCTGCCTATCGCACGTGCCCCGCGATCGGCAGGGCCAGCGCCGCCGTGCCCTCGGCGACGATGCGCGCCATCTGGTCGGCTCCGTACTCCTGGAAGTGCGTGTTGTCCGTGACCCCGTCGGGGAACGCCGGGTACTGGCCCGCGCTCAGGTGCAGGAACACTCGCTTGGCCGCCTCAGGGCCGATCGAGTTGAGGTAGGCCCGCGAGCGTGCCGACAGGTCGATCATCGCGACGCCGGTCTCGTCGACCAGCTCGTAGACCTTGTTGACGTAGTCCGGGAACGAGACCCGGAACTGGCCGTTCGAGTCGTAGTCGCGCCGCGAGACCGGGGTGATCAGGACCGGTGTCGCGCCGCGTGCGGTCGCCCCGGCCATGTAGCTGTCGCGCAGGTACCGCTTGTAGTCGGCGGGCGAGGTGTACCGCTCGGGGTTGCCCGAGCTGGCGTCGTTGTGCCCGAACTGGACGAACAGGTAGTCGCCCGGCTGGATGGCGCCCAGGATGGTGTCCAGGCGGCCCTGCTCGATGAACGAGCGCGACGAGCGCCCGCCGATGGCGTGGTTGGCCACCGTCGTGTTCGCGTCGAAGTAGTTCGCGAGCTTCTGGCCCCAGCCCATCTGCGGGTAGTACCCGGAGCTGTAGGTCTGGGCCGTCGAGTCCGAGGCGATGTAGATCGTCGGCGTCCCGTCCGCGGGCGCGCCCACGGGGAGGGGTCGCCACTGCTGGTTGGCGGCGCCGTTGGAGTCGTACTGCGAGATGCGCGTTCCGGGCGTGGTGGACCGTTCCCACAGATCGAGGGCCTTGCCGGAGTTGCGGTTGACGAAGCGCAGGTAGGTGCCGTCGTCGAGGATCTGCCAGTGCTGGTTCGTGGTGCCACTGTCGCTCCACTGGACGATGTCGGCGCCGTTCGCGGTGCTCTTGGCGTAGACGTCGAGCAGCAGGTTGGAGTGGCGGGCCTGGATCTTGTAGTAGCCGCCACCGGCGTCGACGAAGCGGAACTGCTGGTTGGTCGCGTCGGTACGGGTTCCCTGCACCAGCCTCGCGCCGGTCGCCGTCGACCCGCCGTCGATCTGGAGGACCAGGCCGGAGTGGCGGGACTGGAGGACGTACCAGGTACCGGCCCGGAAGGCCGCGTGTGCCGAAGGAGCCGTCAGGAGGCCGGCCGCCGCGGCGGCTCCCGCGGCGAGGCCTAACAGGGACCGGCGAGAGATTCCGGCGCCGAGCAGGCCGGACGATTCGGGAGTGCGCATCTGTGCTCCAGGTGGGTAAGTGGTGGGCCTCGGCCGCGTCGCCGAGGCCCACCGGGAAGAATCGCGCCTTGGTCAGATGTACTGGTCGATGATCGGGATCAGCCGGTTGGCGATCTTCCGGTGGCCGGCATCGGTCGGGTGCACGTTGTCGTGCGTGTCCGTCGCGGGGTCGACCCAGCCGGTCGTGTCGACGAAGTGGACGCGGGTGTCCCCGGCGGTGACGCGGGTCTGCACCGCGTTCCGCGTCTCGGTCACGTACCGGTTCCTGAAGACGCCCATCGCGAAGATGTGGGCGTTCGGGTAGGCCTGGCGGACGCGTTCGAGCATCACGACGTAGTTCCGGTTGAAGTCGACGGTGGAGACACCGTGCCCGACGTCGTTGGTACCCAGGTTGATCACGACGGCGGTGGCCTGGTACGTCGAGAAGTTCCAGTCGTCACGGCTCACCCACGCTGACGAGCGGCGGAACCAGTCCATCATCCCGTAGCAGCCGTCCGAGGTACTGACCAGGCAGGCACCACCCTGGGCGACCTGGGTATGGCCGGCACCGAGGCTCTCGCCGACGAGGTAGGGGTAGGCCGTGAAGGGCCGGTCCCCGTTGGGCTGGCCGACGGTGATCGAGTCGCCGACGAACTCGATGAAGTTCGCCGGGCGTGCGATCGACGTCGTCGCACCGCCCGAGGCGAGGACGAAGCCGCCGAACGCCGGGTCACCGGTGTACGACCCGGCCCGCTCGCGGAACCCGATGCGGACGGTGTGCGTGCCGGTGCTCAAGCCCGAGGCGAGGGTGACATCTCCTGAGACGTTCCGCCGCCACTGCTCGGGTGCGCCGTCGACCGAGTAGTACACGTCGATGGTGTTGCGGAGCCTGACGCCGATCGTGGATCCGGTGAAGGCCGCCTCGACGTAGCCACCGGCCCAGCCCATGGTGCGCCAGAAGCCGTCGGTCGCCCACCGGCCGTAGTACTGCAGGTTCGAGTCGGTGACCGAGCCGTCACCGGCCTGCGCGGCACCGATCGGGATCAGGCGCCAGCGCTGCACGGCCGAGCCGCTGCGGGTGTACTGCGAGACGCGGCTGCCGGCCGTCGTGGCCCCCTCCCAGTTGTCGAGGGCCTTGCCCGAGTTACGGTTGACGATCTCGTAGGAGCCGTCGGCCTGCTCGTTGACCTGCCACTGCTGATTGGTACCGCCGTTGCTCGGCCACTGGACGATGTCGGCGCCGTTCGCGGTGCTCTTCGCATGGACGTCGAGCACCTGACCGCTGTGCCGGGCCTCGATGCGGAAGTACCCGCCTCCGGCGTCGACGAAGCGGAACTGCTCGTTGGTCGCGTCCGTGCGGTTCAGCAGCTGGGCCCGGGCACCGTTCGCCGTCGAACGGCCCTCGATGCCGACCACGAGCCCGGAGTGCTGGTTGGAGATCGCGTACCAGGTGCCGGGGATGACGGCCGCGCTGGCCGTGGGGGCCAGTCCGGGCAGAACCGTGGCGACGAGGATCGCGCCGAGAGCGGCAGCGATCCATCGCAGGCGGTTGCCCCACCAGGAGGAGGAAGAGTGCAAGGCATGCTCCTTCGTCGGAGTGACTCGAGAATCCCGTCGGTCCCGAGCGACCGGTTCGGTTCGCCGGAACAGAGCAGTCGGAGCTCCCGGCCTGGGCCTTGCAGAACCATGGTCGCTTCATTGCTGACCGCTGGGTATGCGATGTTCTGAATCGATACAATGTCCGGTTTACGATAGCGCCCGCGACGCACAGGTCAAGACCTTGCGGAAACTTAATCGATTCGCATAGACCGGACGGCGTGGCCGGACCGGTGGGGCACCGGTCGCTCGTGCCGGCGACCGAGGTGTCGAGCGCGGAGTCAGGAGCTGGCGGGGGTGTCCTGACTGAAGATGTTCCACCAGCGACCGTCGCGTTCGACCCACAGCGAGCTGATGAACATCGACTCCGGCTCAGCACTGCCGACAGGCTGGTGGTCGGCGCGGTAGCAGAGCAGCACCGCGTCCGCCGCGACCTCGATCAGACGCGCGTCCACGATGGAGTACGACGCGGTGATCGGTCCGTCCGAGAGCTCGTCGGCATGCTCCGCCCTGGTGGCGAACCCCGCGGGGTACACACCGACGAAGTCCGTGGACAGCAGCTCGTACTCGGCGTCCGCGTCACCGCTGACCAGTGCGTCCCAGACCTTCGACTCGAGGTCGACGAAGAACTGCGTGCTCCACTCGGGCATCGGACCGTCCTCACTTCTCGTCTGCGTCGCCGCCGAAGCCACGACTGTGGGCACGGCACCTGGGGACCGTGCCCATTCTGCCCCCGCAGGAGGTGTCACGACCCGCGCGTAGCCGGCGGGAATCCCGCGGCGCGGCCGGCGCGGCGCGACAGCTCGGCGAACGCGTCACGCAGCGCGGTCGGACCGACGACCTCGATCTCCGTGTCGAACCGGGCCAGGGTGGCGGCCATCGCGGCCCAGGACCACGACCCGATCAGCAGCCGGGACCGAGTGGGGCCCAGTTCCTCGACCAGCCCGTCACCGGCGAACGGCGCGACCCGCGCGACGGGCAGGTCGAGGATCGCCTCTCCGTGACACGGCCACTCGTCCACACCCTCTGCGCCTTCTGCGCCCTTGAAGCGGGCGGACAGGAACGCGGCGACATCGCCGCCGGGCACCTCGCGGGCCGTGAACCGCGGCCCGTTCGGGACCCGGAGCGTCATCCGGTCGGCTCGGTAGATCCGCCAGTCCTGGCGGTCCGGAGACCATCCGACGAGATACCAGCGTCCGTGCCGGACCACGAGGTGATGCGGCTGTACCCGCCGAGGCGGTTGCGGGCCGTCACCGTCCGCCCCTTTGGACGAGCGGTAGTCGAACCGAACCTCCTCCCCGGAGCGGATGGCGGCGCTCAGCGCGACCAGGACGTCGGTGTCGACCTGCGGGCCGGCCCCGCGGCCGGCTGACTCGCCCGCCGCGACCGCCAGGACGTCGACGCGCTGCCGCAAGCGTGCCGGCAGGACCTGCCGCACCGTGGCCAGCGCTCGTGCGGCGGCGTCCTCGATGCCCGCCCCCGTCACGACCGCGATCCGGAGAGCCACCGCGAGCGCGACCGCTTGTTCGTCGTCGAACAGGAGGGGTGGCAGCTCGCTGCCCGCCTCCAGCCGGTAACCGCCGTCGGGACCTCTGGCCGCCTGCACGGGGTACCCCAGCTCGCGCAGGCGGTCGACGTCGCGGCGCACGGTGCGCTCGCTGACGCCGAGGCGGTGGGCGAGCTGCTCCCCCGGCCAGTCGCGGCGGGCCTGGAGCAAGGACAGGAGGGAGAGCAGGCGACCGGAGGTCGCCGTGGAGGAGGCGATCGGCATGCCTCTCACACTGCCACGAGTTCCGGACGTTCCCTGTCCGGAACTGGTGACAGGTTGAGTCTGTCGGCGGAGATCTCCGGCGACGACAACCACCTGTGAGGACCACCATGTCGATCAACACTGCCGCCCACCTGAACTTCCACGGTCAGGCCCGCAGCGCCCTCGAGTTCTACCAGTCCGTGTTCGGGGGGCAGACGACCATCGCCACCTACGGCGACTTCGGCATGCCCGCCGAGCTGCCCGGCGCCACCAACGTGGTGTTCGGCCAGGTCGTCGCCGACAACGGCTTCCGCGTCATGGCGTACGACGTCCCGGGCCAGGACGCCCCGGTCGCGCAGGGTGCGCCGACCACCCGTCGCGAGAACGGCACCACTGTCACGGAGGAGCCGTTCTTCCTCTCCGTCCGCGGCGAGACGGTCGAAGAGGTCCGCGCGCTGTGGGAGCGGCTGGCCGAGGGTGCCACCGTCATCGAGGCCTTCGGCCCGGCGCAGTGGGCACCCACCTTCGGGATGCTGACCGACCGCTTCGGCATCACCTGGATCCTCGACGTCGCAGCCGAGTACGCCCGGTCCTGAACCCGGTACCGGACGCCCGGGCCGCCGTCCACTGCCGACAGCAGCCCGGGCACTGCGCTCTACCGGAAAGCGTCGAGGTTGCGGGCGACCCAGTCGCTGAACGAGCGCGGGGCACGCCCCAGGGCGAGCTCGGTGTCGGGCGAGGGCGTGCGCTCCGCCACGGTGGGCGTGCCCAGTGCGTCGAGGGTCTTGTCGACGACGGTCGGGGGCCAGATCTGCGACAGCTGGGCGAAGGCCTGTTCGCGGGTCTGCTCGATGAACTCGATCTGCTCGCCGAGCGCGTCCGCGATCACGGCGACCTGTTCGCGCGGCGTGAGCGCCTCGGGCCCGTTCAGCGTGTAGTACCGCCCGCGATGCGTGTCTTCACGCAGGGCTGCCGCGGCCGCGGCGGCGATGTCGGCCGGGTCGATCGGCGGGAGCGCGACGTCGCCGAAGGGCGCCTGGACGGTCCTGGTGGAGCGGATCGGTCCGGACCAGAGGAGCGCGTTGGAGGCGAACCCGCCGGGACGCAGGACCGTCCACTCCGGAAACGCGTCCGTCACGGTCTCTTCCAGGTTCTTCAGGAAGGGGTCGTCGTCCCGGGTCTGAGCCCGCTGGGAGGACAAGAGCACGATCCGGTCGATGCCGGCGGCGCGGGCGGTCTTGACGATCTCCGCCACCGGCAGCGTCGGGTCCGGGGCCATGAGGAACAGGCGGTCCGCACCCTGGAACGCGGGCTCGAGGCTGTGCGGGTCGGCGAGGTCTCCGGTGACGTGGCGAGTGCCTCGAGGGAGCTCGACGGGGTGGCGGGAGACGGCCGTGACAGACTCGCCGGCCTCGGTCAGCGCCTCGACGAGCGGGCGGCCGATATTGCCGGTGGATCCGGTGACAACGATCATGAGGATTCCTCTCGGTTTCAGGTACGCGGCCGACCCTAGGAACCAGACTTACTTCTGGAAAGTACCTACCTTGAGGTAAGTTCCGTACGTGAACACCGGAACAGCGTCACGAGAAGTGGCCCCCTCGCCGTCGTGTGACCCGTTCCACACCGAGTGCCCCGCGCGTGACGTGCTCGACCACGTCACGAGCCGATGGGGCGTGTGGGTTCTGATCAGGCTGCAGGAGGAGCCGCTCCGGTTCTCCGAGCTGCGTGACCGCATCGAGGGCGTCAGCGAGAAGATGCTGTCGCAGACCCTGCGGAACCTGACGCAGGACGGTCTGGTCTGGCGCAAGGTCGAGCCCACCACCCCACCCCAGGTCACCTACGGCCTGACACCCCTCGGTAGCGGCCTCGGCCACCAGCTCGCCGCCATGCTGGGCTGGATCGAGGCCCATGCCGATCACCGCGACGCGGTGACGAGCGGGTCGACCGGACTTTGACCTCGCCGAGAGGCCTCTGCTCAGCGGCGAGCTGGGTCCGAGGCTGTGCCGATCGACAGATCCCGCCGAGAACGAATGTGGTTCGACGGTCGTAGTCCGCCCGGGACGGCCAGCCGCCGCACTTCAGGGCAAGGGCGTTGTCGAGGGTCAGCGCCCGTCGCCGCTCGGGCTCCCGGAGACGGTCCCACGGGTGTCGATCAGCGCCCTCGCCTCGGGCTCCTTGAGGACCTTGGGCGTCGAGGACGCAAGCCCTCCATCGGCGTGGATCCGCTCGAAACGGCGGCGCATCAGGCCTGGGAGGAGCACCACGCCGAGGACACCGACGACGACCAGCGGGATCGACACGGCGAGCACCACGGTCGCCACCGCGCTGCTGGCACCGAGCACGGGAAGGGCGAACAACGCGAGCACCACGCCCAGCAGCCCCACCCAAGCCGGGACGCGCAGCACCATGCTGAGCCGGTCGAAGAAGGTGTTGGACCGGGCAAGGTCCTCGTCCAAGGCGTACAGGTCCGCAAGTTCGAGTTGTCGGGTGGTGGTGTAGCGCAGGTACTTCCGACCGGGAGGCGGGTCACGCTGCGGGTCGGAGTGGTCCAGCGCCTTCGGATACGACTTGATGACCGACCCGTCGGTCGCGATGTGCCACTGGCTCTGTGAGATCCGGTCGTTCATCGCCCGTCTCCTGGTTCGCTGTCCGGCGTAGCTGCCTGGCGCCCGTGCAGGCCACAGGGTATCGCCGAACCCGACGCCGGTCAGTCGGGTTCGGTGCGGTCGGGCCGCGTCCAACCCGGTTCGAGCACGTAGTGCAGGGGTGGGACGGGAAGGCCCAGGAGTGTGCCGTGGGCTCGACCGCTTCGAACGAAAGAATCGAGGTGGTCGAGCTTGAGCAGTCCAGGTTCGGCGGTCAGCATCGTGGGCTTCCGACCTTGAACGATGGCGGCGATCTCCGCGACGTCGATGCCATGCCGGCTGAAGACATCCCTGAGGTCTTCCAGCCGAGTCGCACCAAGTTCGTGGTGGTGCAGGCCGCCGAGCCCTTCGAAGGTGTGGCTCAGCGGCAGGTGGCCGACGTCGTGGACGAGGGCAGCGGCACGGTAGACCGGACCCACCACGATGCAAGGAGATCCTGTTCCAGCGGTGTCAGAACGACGGTGATTCGCCACAGAGGATCGACGAAGCATCCATCCTCGCCGAGCGTGTCGTTCGCATCCTTCGGCAGCAGGCCGAAGCCACCATCACCGGTCATGTCGAGAGTCCCCCAGGAAGCCATTCCTGCCCACCGTCGCCCCGAGGACTCAGAGACGCTGTCACAGGTCAACCGGCACCCGACCCGATCACACGGCTGGGCCGAATCAGGGTAGTACTCGGACGTCGAAGCGGGAACTCCACCGCGTTCCCGCGATGAGAACGCCAGAGTCTGCCGGGAGATCGACGCGATGCGCAACCAGGGCACTCACATCGGATCACCGCACCACAGGAGTGTGGGAGGCAGGCCGCGCACGCCCGCGCTCACCTGATAGCCGATCAGCAACTACTTGCACATACGGCAAGTAGTTGCTAACTTCGAGCGCATGACCGAGCAACCTTCGTCCGCGCCGTCCGACAACGCGTCCGTGACGCCCGAGCAGGCTCGGGAGCTGCTCGCGTCCGTTCCACGGAAACCCCGACGGCAGCTCACGCCAGTCGACCACGTGTGCGCCGTCGCGACGATCGTCCTCGCCTTCGTCGCAGGTCTGCTCGCACTTGGCGGCCACCCCTGGTGGGCGGCCCTGCCGGCGACAGGAGCCCTGGTCGTCTCGCACTCCTGGCTGAGTGCACGCCAGCGCCGAGTCAACGAACCTCGCCTCAGAGCGACCCTGCTCGTGAGCATCGCCTTCACGACGTGGCTCCTGATCCCCATCTGGCGGGGCATCACTCGCGGCGAGACGATTCCCTTCCCGGAAGCGTTTCTCTTCGCAGGCCTCGCGCCAATCGCCTGGCTCGTGTTCTATCTCATCCTGCTGATCCGCCGCTGAGACGACGATGACGTTCAGAGATATCGACGCACACCTCATCGCCCCGAAGCGCTTCGTCACCCTGGCCCATCTGCACCAGGTCGAGCAGGCAGACTATCCAGCGCTACAGGAGGCGACCGCACTCTCGACGCCGGACCTGTCGAAGATCATTCGCGATCTCGAGGAGCGCGGACTCGTCCTCGTCACCAAGGAGCGACGAACGCGGTATGGCGCGACCGTGGTGCGACTGACACCAGAGGGGCAGGAAGCGTTCAAGAAACTCCTGAACGCACTGAACCGCATTGCTGGGCAATGAGCACGGGAGAATCAGGCACCTAGACGTTAGAACTGAACTCCACCGAGTCCCGTACCCGGTCCCCTGCCGACATCACTGTGATCATCACAGCCATCCGCCGCACACCTCCTACGCCAGGAGGTGTGCACCAGACACAGGTGCCCATCGCGAATGGCTACGCGCAGTACCGTGCCGCCATGATCAACATCGGCAGCAGACCTGAAGAGGGGGTTCGGCATCAGTGACGGGCACCATCGTCCTGGTCGGGCCTGCCGCCACCGGCAAGTCGACACTTGGCAGACTCGTCGCCGCTCGACTCGGCAAGCCGTTCGTCGACATCGACGAGATCGCCTGGCCCTACTACGCCGAGACAGGCTGGGATCTGGACCGATTGCTCGACCGCATCCACGCCGTGGGTCGCGTCGACGCCGAGCGTGAGTGGGAACCTGCGAGGGCACATGCGACCGAACGGATCATGGCAGACCAACCCGACGCCGTGGTCGCTCTCGGTGCTGGACACACCAGCTACTCCGATCCGACCTGCGCACAACGCGTGCAGGCCGCGCTGTCCCAGGCACCCCACGTCGTGCTCCTCCTGCCGAGCCCAGACCCTAAGCGATCTCTCGCGGTCTTGCGCGAACGTTCGATTGCGGCCAAGGACACCGACTGGATACGCGACGGCCACGACTTCCTTGACCAGTGGATCACCGATCCGTTCAACCACACAGTCTCGACAAGCGTCCTCTACACGGACGGACTCACGCCCGAACAGGCCGCCACATCGATCGTGGCGGAAGCTTCGGAGTCGAACCGCGCCGGCTGAGCGCCGGAACGGACCATCCGCTCCTGGCACGAAGCGCGCCGCACACCCGATAACCGAACGCACCGCCTCGATCTGCAAGAGGCGTGACCCGATGTCGGGCGGATCTGCGGGACCCACCGCCTGTCGACCGCTCAACTGCCCTGACCGCGCAGTCGCGAGGCGATGTCGGTCGCGCCGTGTGCAGCGTCGCGTACTTGTGCATCAATGCACGCCCGGGCTCTTACCGAACCGCCGACGCGCCACTAGCCCGTTCCGGCTCTGGAGAACAAACCGGACAACAATGGTTCTGCCAAATTGATCCGCTGTCGTGGGCAAAGCACTCGTGCTCGACCAGATCGACGTCCGCGAGGTACCGCTCGCGCTCCGTGCGGGACCGGCAATTGTCTCGCGCCGTCGATAGCTGGTCGATGATCATCGACCCTATGAACCCGGCAGCAATGGACCCCACGAGCATCCAGCCCGGCCCGCAACTGCACCTCGTCCTGCTCGGCGGGCCACCCGCGGTCGGCAAGTCGACGGTCGCTGAGGCGCTCCTAAGCCAGTTCGTCGACAACGCGCCCGTCCGGATTCAATGGATCGACGTAGACACGCTCTGGCGTCATCAGCCCTGGCGCGTGGACGACACCACGATCACGATGCTCCACGCCAACCTGCGCTCCGTGCTCCACAACGCCGCCATCGCCGGGATCGACGTCGTCATCGTCTCCTGGGTCTTCCAGAACCCCACGTTCCACGACCTGGTCGTGTCGCTCGCGCCAGACAATACGGCCCATCTTCGTATCCGGCTCGACGCCTCCCAGCCAGTATGGGAGGGCCGGCTCGCCACACGGCCGATCAGCGACGAGCACCGCGCCTTCTACAGGCAGAGGTACACCGAGGCCGGCCTCAGCCCCGCAGACCACGTCATCCAGACCGACCACCGCCCCGTCAGCGACATCGCTGACGAGACAGACAGCCTCATTCGCGCCTGGTTGGGCATCGTCGACGGGACCAGTCAGCCGGTGCCACGACCTGGTCAAACAGGTGCACCGGAACTCGACTAGACGTTGAACCGGAACTCGACCACGTCGCCGTCCTGCATGACGTAGTCCTTGCCCTCGATGCGCGCCTTGCCTGCCGCCTTCACCGCGGCGACCGATCCGGCCTCGACCAGGTCCTCGTACGAGATGACCTCGGCCTTGATGAAGCCGCGCTCGAAGTCGGTGTGGATCACGCCGGCGGCCTGCGGGGCCGTCCAGCCCTTGTGGATGGTCCAGGCTCGCGCCTCCTTGGGACCCGCCGTGAGGTAGGTCTGCAGGCCGAGCGTCTCGAAGCCCACCTTCGCGAGCTGGTCCAGGCCGGACTCCGGCTGACCGGACTCGGCCAGCATCTCGGCAGCCTCGTCGGGCTCCAGCTCCACGAGCTCGGACTCGAACTTCGCGTCCAGGAAGATCGCCTGGGCGGGCGCGACAACCTTGCGCAGGGCCTCCTGGGACGCGGTGTCCGCGAGGCCGGCGTCGTCCGTGTTGAAGACGTAGATGAACGGCTTGGCCGTCATGAGCTGCAGGCTGGCGATCTCGGCCAGGTCGAGACCGGCGTCGGCGGCTCCCTGGTACAGGGTCACGCCCTTGTCCAGGATCTCCTGCGCCTTCTTCGCGGCGGCGTACAGGACGGGGTCGCCGCGCTTGATCTTGACCTCCTTCTCCATCCTCGGCAGGGCCTTCTCGAGGGTCTGGAGGTCAGCAAGGATCAGCTCGGTGGAGATCGTCTCGATGTCGCCGGGGGCGTCCATGGAGCCGTCGACGCGCACGACGTCCGGGTCGTCGAACGCGCGAGTGACCTGGCAGATGGCGTCGGCCTCGCGAATGTTGGCGAGAAACTTGTTGCCCAGGCCCTCACCCTCGGACGCGCCCTTGACGATGCCCGCGATGTCCACGAACGACACGGTCGCCGGCAGGATCTTCTGGCTCCCGAAGATCTCGGCGAGCTTGTTGAGCCGCTCGTCCGGCAGCGAGACCACGCCCACGTTGGGCTCGATCGTCGCGAACGGGTAGTTCGCAGCGAGCACCTGGTTGCGGGTCAGAGCGTTGAAGAGGGTGGACTTGCCGACGTTGGGCAGGCCGACGATGCCGATAGTAAGAGCCACGTCGCAAAATTCTACGTGCCCGGTGCCAATCGTCTGCGCTCGAGCTCGTCGAGATCCCGCTCCGCGAACCGGTGATGCTCCCAGGCTTCGTTGGCGATCACCCCGAGGCAGCGCCACACGGGGAGGCTGCGAATCTCTGGTTCCCACGGCGGCAGCCGGCGAGCCGGCGCCTCGAAAGCTTCCTGCGTGAGGGATTCGTACTGCGCGCGCACCTGGACCGTGCGGTCCGCGAACGCCGTCTGCACCTCCTGGAACGACGGAGTCGCCGTGACGTCGACGCCGAGCGCACGGGCCTCGTCGTCGTACTCGGAGAAGGGCAGGCCGATCGGGCTGAACGCTCCGTCGAGGCCCTGGATCCCGTGCCGCACCCAGCCGTCGACGGCGAACACCAGGTGCCGCAGCGTCTGGGCGACCGACCACTCGCCGTCGACCCGCTGGTCCGCCGTCCCCGCGGGCATGGCCGCCACCCGGTCGAGGGTGGCCGACCAGGTCCGCAGCGCTGCCTCGAACGACTCACGCTGCTCCGCCAGCACCTGGGAGCGGGCGTGCTCCCTGCCGGGATGGCGGCGGTTCAGCTCGGCCTCGATCAACGGCAGCACCTCGACGCCGTTGACCCTGAGGCCACCGATCTGCCCGTCGATGTCGGCGCCGGTCAGGTCGACGCCGCGCATCACCACGCGGGGCAGGTACGACTGCTCGAACGCTGCGCCCTCCAGATCGGCGAAACGGAAGCGCGCGCTGGTCAGGTCCGCCGCGACGAACTCGGCACCCCGCAGGTCGTCATCGGCCGTGAATCGCGTCATCGCCCCAGGCTAGGCCGGGTCACTGACACGACCGCTGACCTGGGGCGACGCTACATCGATGTCACGGGAACGACTGCACCTGCTGGAGCAGCTCCGGCAGGCGCCGGTCGTACACGCGAGCGCCGAACCGCACGGCCAGCACCAGGATCAGGGTGCCGTACAGGAGGCCGACCACAAGGGTCGCGATTCCCCACAGGAGTCCGCCCACCACGATCGCCGCGATACCCACCGCGAAGACCGGCAACGCCAGCCCCACGGTGACGATGAAACCGATGCCCTGCGACACGATGGTCGCCATCGCGGCACCCTGGGGAGACTTGAGCGGGCTCTCCCCCGGCTTCGCGACGGGGTAGACGAGCCGCGCCGAGACCGCGCACGAGACACCTGTGCTCACCAGCAGGGAACCGAGCCCCAGCCCCAGCAGTGGCAGCGTCAGGTGCCAGGAGTCGGCCACCCACACCGAGGCCAGCACCGTGGCGGCCGTGACCAGCGGCCCCGCCACCAGCATCGGGATCGCGCGACCCCACCGGTCGGTGCGGCCGTCGACGCCCGAGGAGACGTGCAGGGCGAACGCCGTGTTGTCGTAGCCGATGTCGTTGGAGATGCTGAAGCCGAGGATCCAGCCCACGAACGGCCCGGTCGCCAGCAGCATGAAGAAGCTGCCGGTGCTCTGACCCGCGAAGTACATGATGACCGGCAGCAGCGGGACGACGGCGATCGAGCCGGAGTAGCGCGGGTCCCGCAGCCAGTAGGTCGCGGTCCGGGCGGCGACGGCCCAGGTGGGCGAGGCCGGGACGCGGCCGAAGGCTCCCAGCCCCTTCGCCTTGCTCTCGCCACCGCCGCCGGCGGGCGGGCTCACCAGAGCGCGGCCCAGCGCCCGGTCCCAGATCAGCCAAGTCAGGCCCACGGTGCCGAGCGCGACGGCGAGCCGCCCCACCAGCCCTACCCAGTCGCCGTCGTGCGCCATGCTTCCGAGCGACCAGGCCGCACCGAACGGCGTCCAGCCGACGACGCCGGCCACCTGCTCGAACAGCGGCAGCAGCTGCGCTCCCGTGCTCGTCTCCGAGCCGGACCCGACCGTCACCTCGACGCCGTTCGAGAGCCAGCTGACGAGCGGACCGATCATCACGATGAGCACCAGGGCCACGATCGCCACGACCTCGCGGTACCGCCGCGACTCCAGCACGGGAGCGAGCACGGTGGTGATCGCCCGGGAGCCGAGGACGCACGTGGCGATCCCGAGCACGGCGCCGACGATCGAGACCAGGAGCACGCCCGGCTCCGTGAGCCAGGCAAAAGAGGCACCGATCGCGAGGAGGACCGTCGCGATGCCAGGCACCGAGACCAGCCCCGCCACCGCGAGACCCGTGAGGAGGGTGCGCCGGGGAATCGCGAAGGTCGTGAACCGCTGCGGGTCCAGCGTGGCGTCCACACCGAAGGCGAAGATCGGGATGATCCACCAACCGAGGACGGCCAGGGCTCCACCCAGGGTGATCGCCAGGCCGGCCCAGCCCGGGTCGCCGAGGAAGCCCAGGGCCACGACGCCCGCGAGCAGCATGCCGACGACGCCCAGGGCGTACAGCGAGGCGACGATCATGCCGATGGTCTGCCAGACGCTCTTGCGGAACGTGTTCCCCATGAGCGTCAGCTTGAGGGTCAGGAACCGCGCAACCATGAGAGCCCTTCCGAGTGCTGCCGGCCGCCGACGAGGTCCACGAACCGGTCTTCCAGGCTCTGCTCGCCGCGTACCTCGTCCACCGTGCCCGCCGCGAGGACGTGCCCCGCCGCCATCACGGCCACGTGGTCGCACATGCGCTGCACCAGGTCCATCACGTGGCTGGAGACGATCACCGTCCCACCGCCCGCCACATAGCTCTTGAGGATGTCGCGGATGTTCGCCGCGCTCACCGGGTCGACGGCCTCGAACGGCTCGTCCAGGACCAGGGTGCGAGGCGCATGGATCATGGCGCTGCCCAGCGCGATCTTCTTGGTCATGCCCGCCGAGTAGTCCACGACGAACTTGTCCGCGTCCGCGCCCAGGTCGAACGCCTTCAGGAGGTCGTTCGTCCGGTCCACCACGGTCTCCTTGTCCATCCCGCGCAGCATCCCCGCGTACGTGAGCAGCTGGCGTCCGGTCAACCGGTCGAACAGCCGCACACCGTCGGGCAGCACGCCGAGCGTCGCCTTGGCCTGGTCAGGCTGCGCCCACAGGTCCACGCCGTGCACCCAGGCGGCGCCGAAGTCGGGTCGCAGCAGCCCCGTGGCCATCGACAGCATGGTCGTCTTTCCGGCTCCGTTCGGGCCCACCAGGCCGTAGAACGAGCCGGCGGGCACATCGAGATCGACGCCGGAGACGGCGATCTTCTGTCCGAACCGCTTCCAGAGCTCGCGAACGCTGAGCGCGGCGGACGGGTCGTGCGGGCGCTGGTCCGGGGCCGGGGCCCCGGGGACGCCTGGAGGGCTCGGGTGGGCTGGGGTCGTCATGGCACCCAACGTAGCGGTGCTGCCCGACACGGCGGATCCGACGCGAGGATGAGTGCCGGATGAAGGGCGTCCGTCCCCGGGAGGAGCACCACGGGCCAGGCCATACCGGAGGAATTCGGCCGCGCGGGGTGTCACGGTGCCGGAGTGTCAGTGGCGCATGGCAGCCTGTCGCCCATGGACATCGTCGCAACGATTCTGCTGGCCCTCGGCGCTCTCGTCGTCGGCGTGCTGCTGGGGTGGCTCGGTCACGCGCAGCGTGTGGCACCGGCGCTCCGCGACGCGGACATGGAGGTCGTACGCCTGCGCGCCCAGGCCGAGTCGGCCGAACAGCGGATCGCCGCCGCACAGGCCCGTGCGGACGAGCAGATCGACGCCGCCCGGGAACGCGCCACCGAGCAGATCGCCGCCGCACGCTCCGAGCAGGAGCACACCCGCCGTCAGTTCCAGGCGCTCGCCGGCGACGCGCTGGACGCCAACAGCAAGCGTTTCCTCGAGCTCGCCGAGGAGCGGCTCAAGCGGTCGGCGTCGGACGGCGAGCAGGCGCTGGCCAAGCGCGAGGAGGCCGTGAAGTCGCTGGTGGACCCGCTGACCAAGGCCGTGGAGCTGGTGCGCAGCGAGGTGCTCCAGGCGGAGAAGGCCCGTATCGAGGGCCAGGGCGCACTCGTGGAGCAGATGCGCAACGTCGCCGAGGTGTCGACCGAGCTGCGCAACGGCACGGCGGACCTCGTCACGGCGCTGCGCTCGTCGCAGACCCGCGGGGCGTGGGGCGAGCTGCAGCTGCGCAAGGTCGTGGAGTCGGCGGGCATGATCAACCGGGTCGACTTCACCGAGCAGGCGCAGGTCACGACCGACGACGGCACGCTGCGCCCCGACATGGTCATCAACCTCGCCGGCGGCAAGCGCGTGGTCGTGGACTCGAAGGTTGCGTTCCTGGGCTTCCTCGAGGCACAGCAGTCCGACGACGCCGCCTACCGCGAGCAGCGCCTCGACGCGCACGTCCGGCACATGCGCAAGCACGTGGACGACCTGGCCGGCAAGAAGTACTGGAACCAGTTCGAGCCCGCACCCGAGTTCGTCGTCATGTTCGTGCCCGCCGAGGCGTTCCTGTCGGCGGCGCTGGAGCGCGCGCCGGAGCTGCTGGAGTACGCGGCGCAGAAGAACGTCATCATCGCCACACCCACCACGATGCTCGCCCTGCTGCGCACGGTCTCGTACGCGTGGCGGCAGGAGGCGCTGGCGGAGAACGCCCAGAAGGTGCTCACCGTCGGCAAGGAGCTGTACGCGCGCCTGGTCACCATGACCGGCCACGTCACCAAGACCGGTCGGGCGCTGGAGTCCGCGACGAAGAGCTACAACCAGATGATCGGTTCGCTGGAGCGCAACGTGCTCACGTCGGCGCGCCGGATGGTGGAGCTCGACGTGGTCGACGAGCGGGACTCGATCGACGAGGTCCGCGGCATCGAAGAGGTGCCGCGTCCCATCACCAAGCCCGAGCTGCTGGCTGCCGAGGAGGGCGGCGTGGTCGCCATCGACCGCGCACAGGACACCGACGTTGTGCTGGTGCAGCAGCTCGAGGTGACCGAGCTCGCGGTGACAGACAAGCGCGCCCTCGAAGCCGTCGAGGAGAGCGACAAGGGCAGCGCGGCCGCCGGCTGAGCAGCGCGCTCAGGCAGCGCGCCCAGGTGGTCGGTAGTACGTCAGGAGGTCGGCAGCTCGAGCTGCCGACCTCCTGACGTACTACCGACCACGCACCTGCCGGAGATCAGACAGCTCAGGCCTGCGGGAGCTCCTTGCGGGCCTCGCGACGCGGCCGCTTGGGCTCGTCGCCCGCGGCCTTGAGCCCGGCGCGGAGCTCGCGCGGCAGCGAGAACATGAGGTCCTCGGTGGCCGTCCGGACCTCGTCGACCGTGCCGAAGCCGTGGTCGGCGAGGTGCGCGAGGACGTCCTCGACGAGGATCTCCGGCACCGAGGCGCCCGAGGTCACGCCGACGGTGGTGACACCCTCGAGCCACTCGTCCTTGATCTCGGTCTTGCGGTCCACGCGGTACGAGGCGGTAGCACCGGCCTGGAGCGCCACCTCGACGAGCCGCACCGAGTTGGACGAGTTGGCCGAGCCCACGACGATGACGAGGTCGCACTCCGGCGCGAGCTTCTTCACCGCGACCTGACGGTTCTGCGTGGCGTAGCAGATGTCGTCGCTGGGCGGGTCCTGCAGCGACGGGAACTTCTCGCGCAGGCGGCGCACAGTCTCCATGGTCTCGTCCACGGACAGCGTGGTCTGCGAGATCCACACGACCTTGTCGGGGTCGCGGACGACTACCTGGTCCACCTCGTCCGGCGAGTTCACCACCTGCACGTGGTCCGGTGCCTCACCAGCGGTGCCCTCGACCTCCTCGTGACCGGTGTGCCCGATCAGCAGGATGTCGTAGTCGTCCTTGGCGAACCGCACCGCTTCCTTGTGCACCTTGGTGACGAGGGGGCACGTCGCGTCGATCGTGTCGAGGCTCCGCGCCACGGCCGACGCACGGACAGCGGGCGACACACCGTGCGCCGAGAACACGAGCCGGCTGCCCTCGGGCACCTCGTCGGTCTCGTTGACGAAGATCGCGCCGCGTTCCCGCAGCGTCTCCACCACGTGCTTGTTGTGCACGATCTCCTTGCGGACGTACACCGGCGCACCGTACGTCTCCAGTGCCTTCTCGACGGCGACGACGGCGCGGTCGACGCCCGCGCAATAACCGCGGGGCGCAGCCAGCAGGACGCGCTTGGTCTTGGTCTCAGCAGGACGCTCTGGGCTCGTGACACTCACACCTGCAGTCTAGGGGCGACGTGCGGAGGGCTTGTGTCGGTGGTGGGTGGCAGGGTTGGACACGTGACGGAACCAACCCAGCGGCCCCTCCCCACGGAGCTCCCCCGCAAAGCGCTCGACACCACGGCCACCAACCCCTGGCCGGTGCGCATGCTCTCGGAGAAGATCAAGGGCTACATCGACAAGATGCCGCCGGTCTGGGTCGAGGGGCAGGTGGTGCAGTTCAACCTGCGTCCCGGCTCCGGGATGCAATGGCTCACACTCCGTGACACCGAGGCCGATGCCTCCCTGCCGGTGACGATCTTCTCCCGGGTCCTGGGCATGCTGCCGCAGCCGCCGGGTGAGGGCGACCACGTGGTCATCCACGCCAAGCCCGTGTTCTGGACCAAGCGCGGCACCCTGCAGATGCAGGCCAACGAGATCAAGGCCGTCGGCATCGGGGAGCTGCTCGCGCGGATCGAAGCGCTCAAGAAGGTCCTCGCGGCGGAGGGCCTGTTCGACATCTCCCGCAAACGAAAGCTCCCCTTCCTGCCCGCCGTCGTGGGGCTCGTGTGCGGGCGGGAGTCCAAGGCGGAGCACGACGTCGTGGTGAACGCCCGCGCCCGCTGGCCCCAGGTGCGGTTCGAGATCCGTGAGGTCGCGGTCCAGGGTGTGAACGCGGTGCGCGAGGTGTCGCAGGCGATCGCCGAGCTCGACCAGGACCCCAGCGTCGACGTCATCGTCGTCGCGCGGGGCGGCGGTTCGGTCGAGGACCTGCTGCCGTTCAGCAACGAGTCGCTGGTCCGTGCCGTCGCACAGGCCCGCACTCCCCTGGTCAGCGCCATCGGCCACGAGACCGACGCGCCGCTGCTCGACCTCGTCGCCGACTACCGGGCCTCCACACCCACCGACGCCGCCAAGCGGATCGTCCCCGACGTCTCGGAGGAGCGGCTCCGCCTCACCCAGGCCCGCAGCCGGATGCGCGGCGCCGTCGCCGCCATGATCGATCGTGAGCAGCACGGGCTCGACGGCGTCCGCTCGCGGCCGGTCCTTGCCGTGCCGCACACGATGCTCGAGTCGCGCGAGCGCGACATCGTCCAGTCGCTCCGGCACAGCCGCCACGCCCTGAACACGCTGCTGCTGCGCGCGAGCGGCGAGATCGGGCGGCTCGGCGCCCAGGTGCGAGCCTTGTCGCCGGCGTCGACGCTGGAACGCGGCTACGCCGTCGTGCAGCGTGCGGACGGCCACGTCGTGCGGCGGCCCGACGACGTCACGGTCGGTGCGGGCGTGCACGTTCGCCTCGCGGAGGGCGCGCTGGATGCCGAGGTCACCGCGACGGTCTCCTAGCAGCGGAGGCACCGCCCGCCGCGCGGCGGAACCTCGTCGCGAGGCGATCGAACGCCATCGCGACCTCGTCGCCCTCGATCACCTCGATGTCCACGTCGAGCTGGGCCATCCACAACGCGATCCGGTCAGGGTCGTCCGCACCCAGCTCGACACGGCACGTGGACTCGTCGACCACCTCGATATCGACCGGGATCGCGACCTTCGCAGCGACCTCGGCGGCGGGGGCATGCACGAGCACCCGGGCGCGGTACGTCGAGGCCCCTTTGCTGACGCGTCCGACGACGTAGTCCACGACCTTGTCCTCCGGGATCACACGCGGCCGGAACCGCGCACCCGTCGGTGCGTGCGGAACCATGCGGTCGACACGGAAGACCCGCCAGTCGGCACGGTCGAGATCCCACGCGAGCAGGTACCAGAGGGACCCCCAGCGCACCAGCCGTTGCGGTTCGGTGTGCCGCGCCGCTCGGCTGCCCCCGGGCTTCGTGTACCCGAACCGGAGCCGTTCGTGGCCGCGGATCGCGGCAGCGACCGAGCCGAGAACCGAAGGATCGAGCAGCGGTTCGGCCCCTGAGACGGCGCTGGTCGCCTCCCGCACCGTCTCGACGCGCCGGCGCAGGCGCGAGGGCAGCACCTGCTCCAGCTTCGCGAGCGCCGTGAGCGCGGTCTCTTCGACGCCGAGTCCCCGCGTCGCGACCGCGCCCAGCCCGACCGCGACCGCGACGGCCTCGTCGTCGTCGAGCAGCAGCGGGGGCATCGCTGTCCCCGCGACCAGCCGGTACCCGCCCGCCACGCCGGGTCGCGCGTCCACGGGGTAGCCGAGCGACCGTAGCTTGCCGATGTCGGCGCGAACGGTCCTCGTGCTCACCCCGAGCCGGCCGGCGAGCTCGGAGCTCGTCCAGTCGCGCTTGAGCTGGAGCAACGACAGCAGCTCGAGCAGGCGGGCCGAGGTCTCCAACATGTTCCAGATCATCGCAGCAATCGCGGAAGCTAACCTGCCGCATTACCCGGGATCGTGGGCGCCATGACCGAGAACAACGCCCTCACACCGTTCCGCATCAACATCCCCCAGGCCGAGGTCGACGACCTACGCGACCGGCTGGCGCACACGCGCTGGCCGAACCCCGTGCCGGGTCGGGACGATCCCACCGACTTCAGCCGCGGCATCCCCCTCGGCTACCTGAAAGGGCTCGCCGAGTATTGGCGTGACGGGTTCGACTGGCGCGCCCAGGAGGCACGGCTCAACGAGCACGAGCAGCTCACGACGGTCGTCGACGGCCAGACGTTCCACGTCGTCCACGCGCGATCGGCGAACCCGGAGGCGACCCCGCTGATCCTGAACAACGGCTGGCCGAGCTCGTTCGTCGAGTACCAGCGTCTCGTGCCGCTGCTGACCGACGAGTTCCACGTGGTCGTCCCGTCGCTGCCCGGCTTCGGGTTCTCCACCCCGCTGGCAGCGACCGGCTGGCAGCTGGCGCGGACGGCGGACGCCTACGCCGAGATCATGACGCGCCTGGGCTACGAGCGGTTCGCGGCGCACGGCACGGACATCGGTGCGGGCACCACCGGGCTCCTCGCGGCGGTCTACCCGGACCGCGTCCTCGGCACGCACCTCGGCAGCGACCGCTGGTGGCTCGGGCTGGTCGGCGACAAGTTCCCCTACCCCGACGGCCTGTCCGACGACGAGAGCGCTCAGATCGAGGCGCTGCGCACCGCGAGCGTGGCCGAGCGCGGGTACATCGGGATGCACAACCACCGGCCCGACACGATCGGCGCAGCGCTCACCGACTCGCCGGTCGGCCAGCTCGCGTGGATCGCCGAGAAGTTCAAGAGCAGGACCGGTAGCGGCTACCGGACACCGGACGTCGACCGCGACCAGCTCCTCACGAACGTCAGCCTGTACTGGTTCACCCGCAGCGGCGCGTCGCTCGCGCAGTTCTACTACGAGTCCGAGCACTCCGGAGCCGGCATGTCCATGGCCCCCGGGGTGCCGTCCGGGTGGGCCGTGTTCGACACCCACCCGCTCATGCGCCGAGCGATGGACCCGTGGAAGGCGATCGCTCACTGGAGCGAGTTCACGGAGGGCGGCCACTTCCCCGCGATGGAGGAGCCGACGCTGCTCGCGGACGACATCCGCACCTTCTTCCGCGGTATCTCCTGACCCCGCGCCAGGCCGGCGGGCCACGAAGACCTGCTCGGGGCCCGGCCGGTCTGGCGCATCCGGCACCTCGTCGAGCTCGAGCCGGGTTCGAGTAGAGGACAGAACCTGTCCGCCTCACCTGACACGGTGGCTGTCATGACCGAGGACAACGCACTCACGCCGTTCCGCATCAACATCCCGCAGGCCGACGTCGACGACCTGGGCGACCGGCTCGCCCGCACCCGACGGCCGCTCCCGGTACCCGGCAGGGACGACCGGACGGACTTCAGCCGCGGCATCCCGCGGTCCTATCTGACGGAGCTCGCCGAGTACTGGCGCGACGGGTTCGACTGGCGCGCGCAGGAGGCGAAGCTCAACGAGCACGAGCAGTTCACGACAGTGGTCGACGGTCAGACGTTCCATGTCGTGCACGTGCGCTCGGCCAATCCTGGTGCCGTCCCGCTCATCCTCAACCACGGCTGGCCGGGCTCGTTCGTCGAGTACCAGCGCCTCGTTCCCCTCCTGACCGACGAGTTCCACGTCGTCATCCCGTCGCTCCC
Source organism: Promicromonospora iranensis (assembly GCF_028994805.1). GTDB lineage: Bacteria > Actinomycetota > Actinomycetes > Actinomycetales > Cellulomonadaceae > Promicromonospora > Promicromonospora iranensis. The sequence continues at coordinate 154,625 of NZ_JAJQQP010000012.1, forward strand.
GGGATTCGGGTTCTCCACCCCGCTGTCGGGGACCGGCTGGGAGGTCGCACGGACCAGCGAGGCGTATGCCGAGATCATGACGCGCCTCGGCTACGAGCGGTTCGCCGCGCACGGCAGCGACATCGGCGCGGGCACCGCCGGCCGGCTCGCCGCGCTCTACCCGGAGCGCGTCATCGGTACCCACGTCGCCAGCGACGGCCGGATGCTCGGGATGGTCGGCGACAAGTTCCCCTACCCCGACGGGCTGACCGCGGACGAGAGCGCCCAGATCGAGGCGATCCGCGCCGAGGACGTCGCCGAGCGCGGCTACTTCGAGATGCAGAACCACCGTCCGGACACGATCGGCGCCGCGCTCACCGACTCGCCGGTAGGTCAGCTCGCATGGATCGCCGAGAAGTTCCAGACGTGGACCAACGGTGCGCACCCGACGCCGGAGGAAGCGGTCGACCGCGACCAGCTGCTCACCAACGTGAGCCTGTACTGGTTCACCCGCAGCGGTGCGTCGAGCGCGCAGTTCTACTACGAGGCCGAGCACGCGGGACTCGACTGGGCCGCATCCCCCGGCGTGCCCGCCGCATGGGCCGTGTTCGACACCCACCCGCTCATGCGCCGCGTGATGGACCCGTGGAAGGCGATCGGCCACTGGAGCGAGTTCACGGAGGGCGGCCACTTCCCCGCGATGGAGGAGCCGAAGCTGCTGGCCGACGACATCCGGTCGTTCTTCCGCAGCCTGCGCTGACCTCGGGTCAGAGCCGGCGAGCCACGAACACCCACTCCAGGCCCGGCCGGTCCGGCGCGTCCAGCACCTCCTCGACCTCGAACCCGGCGGCGCTCAGTGACGTCTCGATCTCGTCCCGCTCGCGGAACCGCAGGGTCGAGACCGAGGTGACCACGTCGCCGTCGGGCAGCACGCCGGGTGGGAAGCGGTAGGACTGCTGGAAGGTGACGTACGGCAGCGCTACCTCCAGGAGGTCGGTCCACATCTCGACCGGTCCGACGCCGGCGATGTCACGGTGGGCCGACCGATGCTCACGGGTCCAGCCGAGCCAGGCCTGCCGCGCCGGCACCCGGGTCTCGAACACGAAGCGCCCGCCGGCCCGCACGGCGTCGTGCACCGCCGCGAGCGCCTGCGCCCACTCCGCGTCGGTGCCGAAGACCTGCGCGACGTTGCCGGTCATCGTCGCCAGGTCCGCGGCGAGGCCGCGGCCGGCGACCGCGTCGGCTCCGCCCTCGATCCAGGTGACGGCGTCCGCACCGGGCTTGGCCCGGGCGACCTCCAGCGACGCCTGGGCCGGGTCCGCACCGGTGACACGCAGGCCCTGCCGGGCCAGCAGGAGGGCGAGCACGCCGGTCCCGCAGCCGACGTCGAGCACGGTGCGGGTGCCGAACCGCTCGGCGAGCCCGACGTACAGGTCGAGGTCGCCGCGGTCGTCGTCGAAGGCGTCATAGAGCCGCGCGAGGCGGGGGTCCACGAAGATCGGGTCGGGTGCGGTCATGGCACCATGTTGACCCGCCGCGGGGCCGGGCCACAGAACATTTTGTCGCGGGTGGATCATGTTGCCCGGCCGGATACGGTTCGTCCGTGACGACCATCCGACACATCCTGTTCGACGCCGACGGCGTGCTCCAGGGGTTCCCCGACGGCTTCTACCACGCCGCCGAGCAGCTCCTCGGCGCGCAGACCCGCGAGATCCTGACCCTCGCGTCCGAGCGGGAGCGCCTGCTCCTCGCGGGCGACGACGACTTCCTGCCGGTCCTCGCCGACGTTCTGCGGGAGTACGGCGTCGAGGTGCCGGCCGCCGACCTGTACGCGGCGGTGTGGCAGAACATCGAGCCTGTCCCGGCGTCGCTCGACCTGGTCCGGGGGCTGCGCGAGGCCGGCTACGGAGTGCACCTGGGGACCAACCAGGTTCGGCGTCGGGCCGACCACATGAAGGCCACGCTGCCGTACGACGACCTGTTCGACGTCAGTCTCTACTCCTGCGACCTGGGCGTGGCGAAGCCGGACCCCGCGTTCTTCCTCAAGGCGGCGACCCGGATCGGGGCCCCGCCCGCCGAGGTCCTGTTCATCGACGACCACTCCCTCAACGTGGAGGGCGCCCGGTCGACGGGTATGGCCGCCGTGCACTGGCGGGTCCAGGAGGGGCACGACGTCCTGCTGGAGCAGCTCGCGGTCCACGGCGTCGCGCCCGCGGTGCGCGGCGGCTGAGCCGCGCGCCGAGAGCGGCTTACCGCTCGCGCTCGACCCGCCGCTCGTCCCACACGGGCTCCGACGTCTCGCGCACCACACCGTCGGAGCCGAAGACGAGGTAGCGGTCGAACGACCGCGCGAACCAACGGTCGTGCGTCACGGCAAGGACCGTCCCGTCGAACGACTCCAGGCCGTCCTGCAAGGCCTCGGCCGACTCGAGGTCGAGGTTGTCCGTGGGCTCGTCGAGCAGCAGCGCCGTGGAGCCGGCGAGCTCGAGCAGCAGGATCTGGAACCGCGCCTGCTGCCCGCCGGACAAGCGGTCGAAGGGCCGGTCCGCCGCCTCGGTGAGCTCGTAGCGCCGTAGCCGCGCCATCGCCTTGCCCTTGTCCTGTGCGTGGTCCTCCCACAGGATGTCGAGCAGCGCCCGCCCGAACAGCTCGGGGTGCGCGTGCGTCTGTGCGAAGTGACCGGCGACCACCCGCGCCCCGAGCTTCCACATGCCCGTGTGCGCGACGTCGCCGCCCGCGAGCAGTCGCAGGAAGTGGGACTTGCCGGAGCCGTTCGAGCCCAGCACCGCGACCCGCTCGCCGTAGAAGACCTCCAGGTCGAACGGCTTCATCAGCCCGGTGAGCTCCAGCCCCTCGCACGTCACGGCCCGCAGGCCCGTGCGCCCGCCGCGCAGGTTCATGGTGATGTCCTGCTCACGCGGCGGCTCGGGCGGCGGGCCGACGTCCTCGAACTTCTTGAGCCGCGTCTGCGCCGCGTGGTAGCGCGAGGCCATGTCGGGGCTGCTCGCTGCCTGGTTCCGCAGGGTCAGGACCAGCTTCTTGAGCTGGGCATGCTTCTCGTCCCAGCGGCGGCGCAGCTCCTCGAACCGCGCGAACCGCTCGCGCCGGGCGTCGTGGAAGGTCGCGAACCCACCGCCGTGCACCCAGGCGTCGGCGCCCGCGGGGCCCGGTTCGAGGGACACGATCCGGTCCGCCGACCGCGACAGCAGCTCCCGGTCGTGCGACACGAACAGGACGGTCTTCTTGGTGGCCTTGAGCTGCGCCTCCAGCCAGCGCTTGCCCGGCACGTCCAGGTAGTTGTCCGGCTCGTCGAGCAGCAGCACCTCGTCGGTGCCGCGCAGCAGCGCCTCCAGCACGAGCCGTTTCTGCTCACCGCCCGACATCGTCCGCACCTCGCGGAACTGCACCCGGTCGTACGGCATGCCGAGCGCGGCCATGGTGCAGACGTCCCACAGCGTCTCGGCCTCGTAGCCACGCACCTCCGCCCAGTCCGAGAGCGCCTGCGCGTACGCCATCTGGGCGGCCTCGTCGTCGACCGTCAGCATCCTGTGCTCGGCCTCGTCGACGGCGCGGGCCACCTCGCGCAGCCTGGGCGCGGACACGGACACCAGCAGGTCGCGCACCGTCGTCTCGTCACGCACGGAGCCGACGAACTGGCGCATGACGCCGAGCCCACCGCTCACGGCCACGGAACCGGCGTGCGGCGCCAGCTCGCCCATGATGATGCGCAGCAGAGTGGTCTTGCCCGCACCGTTCGGGCCGACGATCGCCGTCGCGCTCCGCTCACCCACGCGGAACGAGACGTCCCCCAGGAGGGTCCGGCCATCCGGCAGGTGGTATTCGACGTGCGCTACTTCGAGATGGCCCATGGGTCACCATGGTCCGCCGTCGGACCGGCCAGGACCAAACTCATTCCTGTGGACGGACTCCGCAGATGTCGGTGGTGTGCTGTTGACTGTTCCCCGTGAGTACAGATGCTGTGACCGGAACCGATGCGGTGAGCGACGCACCCGACGTCGCCTCCCTCAGCTATGAACAAGCCCGCGACGAGCTCGTGCAGGTGGTCGGCCGACTGGAGACCGGCGGGGAGCCGCTGGAGGCGTCGCTCGCGCTCTGGGAGCGTGGCGAGGCACTCGCGGCCCGCTGCCAGGAGTGGCTGGACGGCGCCCGCGAGCGCCTCGCCGCCGCGCAGAACGGGTCGCTCTCGTCGGCCGGGTCGCCGGAGGACGCCGAGTGAGCCGGTACGTCCTCGCCGTCGGCGAGGCACTCGTGGACGAGGTGCACCGGCCGGACGGTTCCTCCGCGGAGCATCCCGGGGGCAGCATCGCCAACGTCGCGCTCACCCTGGGCCGTCTGAGCCGGGACGTCCGCCTCGCGACGTGGCTCGGGGCCGACGCCCGGGGTGACCTGGTGCGCGCGTGGCTGGCCGACTCCGGTGTCGCTCTGGTGCCGGGCAGCGACGGCGCGGAGCGCACCAGCGTCGCGGTGGCCACGCTCGACGAGAGCGGCTCCGCCACGTACGACTTCGACCTGGCCTGGCGCGTCCCCGCCGAGGCACTGCCGGGTGCGGACACCAGCACCGAGCCCAGCGCCCAGGTCGGCGGCACCGACGCCCTCGCGGTCCACACCGGCTCCATCGCGGCGGTCCTCGAGCCGGGCGCCACGGAGGTGCGGCAGGTCCTGGAGGCGGCGCGGACGACGTCGACCACCACGTACGACCCGAACGCGCGGCCCGCGATCATGGGCTCCGCCGAAGAGGTGCGTCCGCGCGTCGAGGCGCTCGTGCAGCTCTCGGACGTGGTGAAGGTGAGCGACGAGGATTTGGGCTGGCTGTACCCCGGGTCCGACCCGGTGGACGTGGCGCACGACTGGCAGCGCGGCACGCCCGCGCTCGTCGTGGTCACGTTCGGCGGCAGGGGCGCGGTCGCGGTGTCCGACGCCGGTGTGGTCGAGGCGGTCGCCCCGCAGGTCGAGGTGGTCGACACCGTGGGAGCCGGCGACTCGTTCATGGGCGCTCTCATCGACGGCTTGTGGGAGCACGACCTGCTGGGCGCCGACCGGCGGGACGCTCTCGGTGCCATCGGCTCGGCGACCGTGCAGCAGGTCCTGGACCGCTGCTGCGCCGTCGCCGCCATCACAGTGTCCCGGGCGGGAGCCAACCCGCCGCGTCGCGAAGAGGTTGGATCATGAGCCTGCACCAGAACCCGGAACGCATCAGCCCGCGCGAGGCCTGGGCGCTGCTGCGCTCCGGCAACGACCGCTTCGTCGCGGACGCGCCGGCCCACCCGTCGCAGAACGCGGACCGCCGCCGGGAGCTGCAGGCCGCGCAGCACCCGCACACGGTGATCTTCGGCTGCTCGGACTCCCGTGTCGCCGCCGAGATCATCTTCGACCAGGGTCTGGGCGACGTGTTCGTGGTCCGCACCGCGGGGCACGTCGTGGACACGACCGTGATCGGCTCCATCGAGTACGGGGTCGACGTGCTCGGTGCCTCTCTCGTCGTCGTGCTGGGCCACGACTCGTGCGGCGCGGTGGCCGCCGCAGCGCACACGCTCGCCTCGGGTGAGCAGCCCGACGGGTTCGTACGTGCCGTGGTGGACCGCGTGATCCCGTCGATCGTCAGCATCACCTCGGGCGACCCGGCCACCGTCATGGCGGCGCTGGCCGACCAGGACGTACTGCGTCGCGAGCACGTGAAGCACACCGTCGGGATGCTGCACAGCTACTCGGCCGGCCTGGCCCGGGCCGTCGAGGAGGGCCGGTGCGCGGTGGTCGGCCTCGAGTACGACCTCGCGGAGGGCAGCGCGCGGATGGTCAACGTGATCGGCGACGTCGGCGAGCAGCCCGCGGTCCTGCCGCAGGCTGGGTGACGAGGGCGGCAGGGACGGCGGTGGTGACACGAGTCACGCGCTCAGGTGCGTCGCCGGGGCGCGGCTGCGGCACGATAGAACCATGACTGCTGACACCGTCGTCCCGTCCGGCGACACCGAGTTCCGTATCGAGCACGACACCATGGGCGAGGTGCGCGTCCCGAAGAACGCGCTGTACCGCGCCCAGACCCAGCGTGCCGTCGAGAACTTCCCGATCTCCGGTACCCCCCTCGAGCGTGGCCACATCGAGGCGCTCGCCCGTGTGAAGAAGGCCGCCGCGACCGCGAACGCAGAGCTCGGCGTGCTCGACAAGGACATCGCCGACGCGATCGTCGCCGCCGCGGACGAGGTCGCCTCCGGCAAGCACGACAGCCACTTCCCGATCGACGTCTTCCAGACCGGCTCGGGCACGTCGTCGAACATGAACACCAACGAGGTCCTCGCGACGCTCGCCACCGCCGCGCTCGGCAAGGACGTGCACCCGAACGACCATGTCAACGCGTCGCAGTCGTCGAACGACGTGTTCCCGACCTCGGTGCACGTCGCGGCCACCTCGGGCGTCGTCAACGACCTGATCCCCGCGCTGACCCACCTGGCGGACGCGCTCCAGGCGAAGTCCGACGAGTTCGCAACGGTCGTGAAGTCCGGGCGTACGCACCTCATGGACGCCACCCCGGTCACGCTGGGCCAGGAGTTCGGCGGGTACGCCGCCGCCATCCGCTACGGCGTGGAGCGCCTGCAGGCCGCGCTGCCGCGGGCCGCCGAGGTGCCGCTGGGCGGCACCGCGGTCGGCACCGGCATCAACACCCCGGCCGGCTTCCCGCAGCGGGTCATCGCCCTGCTCGCGGAGGACACCGGCCTGCCGCTGACCGAGGCCCGCGACCACTTCGAGGCACAGTCGGCGCGGGACGGGCTGGTCGAGCTCTCGGGTGCGCTGCGCACCATCGCGGTCTCCGTGACGAAGATCTGCAACGACCTGCGCTGGATGGGCTCCGGCCCGAACACCGGCCTGGGCGAGATCGCGCTGCCCGACCTGCAGCCGGGCTCGTCGATCATGCCGGGCAAGGTCAACCCCGTCATCCCCGAGGCCGTGCTCATGGTGTGCGCGCGCGTCGTCGGCAACGACGCGACGGTGGCCTGGGCCGGCGCGTCCGGCACGTTCGAGCTCAACGTGCAGATCCCCGTGATCGCGCAGGGCGTGCTCGAGTCGATCCGCCTGCTGTCGAACTCCTCGCGGGTGCTGGCGGACAAGACCATCGTGGGGATCACCGCGAACGTCGAGCGCGCTCGTGCGCTCGCCGAGTCGTCGCCGTCGATCGTGACGCCGCTGAACCGCGTGATCGGCTACGAGGCCGCCGCCAAGGTCGCCAAGACCGCCGTCAAGGAGGGCATCACGGTGCGCCAGGCCGTGATCGACCTCGGATTCGTCGAGCGGGGCGAGCTCACCGAGGCGCAGCTGGACACCGCGCTCGACGTGCTGTCGATGACGCGCCCGCCGCAGGCCTGACGCCCCTGCACCCGGGCGCCTGACGGCGGAGGCAGCCGGCCACACCGGTCGAGCTGGGCTTGCTGGTCGAGCTTGTCGAGACCCCGGGGTCTCGACAAGCTCGACCAGCGGCTGCCGACCAGCGGTTGTCGACGGCCGGCGGTCGACTCAGACCGCGGGCGCCTCTGCGGCCTCGGGGGCAGCGGTGGTGTCGGCCGGCGCGGCGCTCTTGTCGGCGTCGTTCGACAGGAGGATGAACGCCGCCGCAGCGGCACCGACGGTGGCGACCGTGGCGACCGTCGCCGCGATGGCGACCTGGGTCGCGACGGTGGCGACGCCCCACTCGCTCCCGGCGATCTCCTCGGCACGCTCCTGGGCGGCCTTGCGCTGCTCCTTGCCGACCAGGCCGCCGATGAGGCCGGACCCGTGCAGCAGGGAGATCAGGGTGGCGGTGCGCTCGTCGGGCTCCGCGCCCTCGACGAGGATCTTCGTGAGGTTGGCGCGCAGCGCGGTCTCGTGACTCGAGTCGGCGGCGGGCCAGCGGGTGATCGGGAGCATGCGGAAGAGCTTGGTCTCCTCCTTCTCCAGGATCCCGCGCTCGACGAGCGCGGCCAGCAGGTTCTCCTCGGCGTCCTTGGAGATGGCCTCGACGACCTTCCGCGCCGGCGCCTCGGGCGTGGCGAGCACGGCCTGCAGGGCTGCGTCCAGCGCCACGTGACCGGTGGGCGTGTTGTCGGTGACGAGGAGCGTCGTGTCCCCGGCCTTCTCCCGCTCTTCCTTGGTCGCGCCGGCCTCCGGCGCGCCCCGCATGAGGGTCTTGTTCGCGGCAGCGAGGTCGGCCAGGAGCGCGCCCGCGAGGCGAACACCCAGGTTGTCGACGTTGGTGGTCTTGCCCGTCTCGTCGTCGACGGCGAGCAGCAGGAAGTCTTCGGCAATCAGCATGGCCCCGATGCTATATCCGACAAGCGAGACAACGCCCGTATTGAGACGACGGTCGGGTGAACACGCCGCACATGCGGTGTCCTCCTTTGGTTAGCCTTACCTAATTCTGCTAGTGTCGCTCCTGCACTCGAAGAGGCGTACCGCCGGGCTGCGGGGCTGGGGGGTTTCCGTCCGGCGGCACGCCTCTTCCGTGCCAGAAGGTCGAGACGTCAGACGCTCAGGTCACCAGCGTGACCTGAGCGTCTGACGCGTTGCCGGGCGGAACCGCCGGTCGGATCAGACCTCCAGACGCTCCAGCATGTCGGTCACCAGCGCCGCCACGGGCGAGCGCTCCGACCGGGTGAGCGTGATGTGCGCGAAGAGCGGGTGCCCCTTGAGCGCCTCGATGACTGCCGCGACCCCGTCGTGCCGGCCCACCCGCAGGTTGTCGCGCTGGGCGACGTCGTGGGTGAGCACGACGCGCGAGCTCTGGCCGATCCGCGACAGCACCGTCAGCAGGACGTTCCGCTCCAGGGACTGCGCCTCGTCCACGATGACGAACGAGTCGTGCAGGGACCGCCCACGGATGTGCGTGAGCGGCAGCACCTCGAGCATGTCGCGCGCGATGACCTCCTCCACCACCGCGGGCGACACCAGGGCGCCGAGCGTGTCGTAGACGGCCTGCGCCCAGGGGTTCATCTTCTCGGACTCGGACCCGGGCAGGTAGCCCAGCTCCTGCCCGCCCACCGCGTAGAGCGGCCGGAACACGACCACCTTGCGGTGCTGCTGCCGCTCCAGCACGGACTCGAGGCCGGCGCACAGGGCGAGCGCCGACTTGCCCGTGCCGGCCCGCCCGCCGAGCGAGATGATCCCGATCTCCTGGTCGAGCAGCAGGTCGATGGCCACCCGCTGCTCCGCCGAGCGACCGTGGACCCCGAACACCTCCTGGTCGCCACGCACCAGCTGCACCCGCTTGTCCGCCGTGACGCGGCCGAGCGCGGAGCCACCCGGAGAGTGCACCACCATCCCCGTGTGGACCAGCAGCGGCGAGGCCGCCTCGACGGTCGCCGGGTCCAGGGACGCGATGTCCACCGAGTCGTTCTCCCAGAGCGACCCCATCTGCTCGTCGGACAGGTCGATCTCGCGCATCCCGGTCCAGCCCGAGTCCACCGCGAGCTCCGCCTTGTACTCCTCGGCCGGCAGCCCGACGGCGGACGCCTTCACCCGCATCGGCAGGTCCTTGGAGACCACCGTGACCCTGTTGCCCTCGGCCGCGAGGTTGGCGGCCACGGCGAGGATCCGGGTGTCGTTGTCGCCCAGCCGGAACCCGGCGGGCAGGACCGTCGGGTCCACGTGGTTGAGCTCCACCCGCAGCGTGCCGTCCGCGTCCCCCACGGGGACCGGTGAGTCGAGGCGGCCGTGCTGCACGCGCAGCCCGTCCAGCATCCGCAGGGCGCTCCGGGCGAAGTACCCGAGCTCGGCGTGGTGACGCTTGGCCTCCAGCTCCGTGATCACGACGATGGGGAGTACGACATCGTGCTCCGCGAACCGCAACATCGCCTTGGGATCACTCAACAGCACAGACGTGTCGATGACGAAGGTCCTGCGTTCGTCACCTGCCGCGCCGGGAGCGGCGTCGGCACTCTGGTCGGACGGGCGGGTGGTGTGTGCGGAATGGCTCACTGCGGTTCTCCCTCCGGCGCCGAAACGCCGTGACAGCCTCGACTACCTGGCGGGTACCGCCTGTCGGCGGAACCGACCCGGACGAACCGGGGCTGGTGGATGGGCCGGGCGACCGACTCGGTGCGCCGCGTCGTGGCGCAGAGCCGGGACCGGCCCTTCTCCACGGAGCGAGCACTCCATAGGTTGGCCTCCCGAAGGGGCGACTGGGTGCCGTCCCTGAGATGGAAACTACGCGCCCTGTCATCTCGTGACCAGAGTCACGCCCCGGCGGGTCGCAAGTTGTCACGAACTGTTCACACACTGGTAATGACTTGACCTTCACTCCAAGAATTGGCAAAACTCGCTGGAAGGCTCGCCGACGCGGCAGGATGGACGCATGGCTTCCTTCGCTGTCCTCCTCCGCGCCGTCAACGTCGGACCAGGCCTGCGCGTGACGTCCGCCGACCTGGTCGGCGCCGCCGAAGACGCCGCGCTCGGCGACGCCCGCACCCTTCTGAACAGCGGCAACCTCGTGGTCACGCCGGGGACCTCCGGCGCCACCCGGCCCGCCGACGTCGCGCAGCTCGTCCAGGACTGCCTCGCCGAGCGGCTGGGGCAGGACGTGGCCGCCGTCGGGCTGAGTACTGAACAGCTGGAGGTGATCGCCCGCACCAACCCCTTCCGGGCCGCCGCGCGCGACCACCCCTCGCAGCTCCAGGTGCACGTCCCGTTCGGCGCCCTGGACGAGGCGGGCATCGCCCGGCTCGACCTGGCCAATGCCGGGCGGGAGATGCTCGCGACCGGCGCAGGGGTGCTGTACGTCCACTACGTGGACGGGATCGGTCGGTCGAAGTTCACGCCGAAAATCCTTGACACCGCTGTCGGCGCGCCGACCACGGCCCGGAACTGGAACACGATCACCAAGCTGCGCACGGCCTGCGCCGGGCTCGCCTTGAGATAGCCCCGCCTGGACACCCCGCGGGCCGAATCGTGACCCAGGTCTCACTTCTTGCGCCCCCAGGCGCGCATCAGGCAAGGCCGTGGCAGGGTGCCACGGCAGGTAAGGTAAAACTCAGGTGTGCCGGGAAGTCTGGTCGGCGTGGACCGGGTCGACCGGTCCTTCTCTGACGACCCGCAAAAGCCGAGAGGACACGCGTTGATCCCTGACGCCACCGCCCCCACCCGCCTCCAGCGTCTCCAGACCTGGGCGGCCCGTGAGACCACGGGCGGCGCGCTCCTGATCGGAGCCGCCCTCCTCGCCCTCCTGTGGGCGAACTCGCCCTGGCGGGACGCCTACCAGACCCTGACCCAGACGGTGGTCGGGCCGTCCTCGCTCGGGCCGCTGCCGATCCACCTCGACCTGTCGCTCAGCACCTGGGCCGCCGACGGGCTCCTCGCGATCTTCTTCTTCGTGGTGGGTCTCGAGCTCAAGCACGAGTTCGTCGCCGGCAGCCTGCGCAACCCCAGGGAAGCCGGCGTCCCGATGATCGCGGCGGTCGGCGGCATGGCCGTCCCCGCCCTGGTCTACGTCGGCGTGGTCCTGGCCCTCGGCGACCCGAGCGCCCTGCACGGCTGGGCCATCCCGAGCGCCACGGACATCGCGTTCGCCCTGGGTGTCCTCGCGATCTTCGGCCGCGGGCTGCCGATCGCGATCCGGACCTTCCTGCTCACGCTCGCCGTCGTGGACGACCTCCTCGCGATCATCGTCATCGCGATCTTCTACACCAGCGAGATCCACTGGATGTCGCTGGTCGGCACGTTCGTCGCCGTCGCGCTGTTCGCCTGGCACGTGCGGTCGCGCAAGCCCCACTGGTTCATCCTGCTGCCGCTCGCGCTGATCGCCTGGATCCTGATGCACGAGTCCGGGGTCCACGCGACGGTCGCGGGTGTGCTGCTCGGCTTCACCGTTCCCGCGCTGGCCGTGCACGGCGAGGCCTCGTCGCGTACCCATCAGTACGAGCACAGCATCAAGCCGCTGTCGTCCGCCATCGCGCTGCCCGTGTTCGCGTTCTTCGCCGCGGGCGTCTCGCTGCTCGACGGCGAAGGCCCGGCGGCCGTGATCGGCCAGCCGGTCGTCGCGGCGATCACGGCCGGTCTCATCCTGGGCAAGCTCCTTGGCGTGCTCGGGACCACCGCGCTGGTCGTCCGGCTCACGCCCCTGCGCCTGCCCGACGGCATCGGCGTACGCGACCTGCTGCCCGTCGGCTTCCTGGCCGGTATCGGGTTCACCGTGTCGCTGCTGATCAGCGAGCTGTCCTTCGGCGACTCGGAGCACACCGACGGGGCCAAGATCGCAATCCTGGGTGCCTCGGTGCTCGCCGCGATCTTCGGCGCGATCTCGCTGCGCTGGGACGCCCGTCGGGCCCGCTCGTCGGACATGAACCTCGACGGCCGGGCGGACGACGTCCGCGAGTACATCGGCGACGCCAAGGACCGCGGGTCCCACTGAGCACCCCGCCAAGGTAGTCAGCTGGCGAGGTAGTCATGCAGCGAGGTAGTCACCTAGCGCGAACTGGGTGACTACCTCGCTGCATGACTACCTCGGCGTCAGTACTCCAGGAGGAGTGCCTCGCCCTGCCCGCCGCCACCGCACAGGCCGACGGCGGCCCGGCCGCCCCCGCGCCGCGACAGCTCGTGCGCCGCGTGCACCGCGATGCGGGCTCCGGACGCCCCGACGGGGTGCCCCAGCGCGATGCCGCCGCCGTGCACGTTCATGCGGTCCAGCGGGACCCCGAGCGCCTTCGCCGACACCCCGACGACCACGGCGAAGGCTTCGTTGATCTCCACGACGTCGAGGTCGTCGGCCGTCCAGCCCTGCCGCTCCAGCGCCTGGGCGATCGCCCGCGCAGGCTGCGAGTGCAGCGAGTTGTCCGGACCGGCCACCTGGCCGTGCGCGCGCACCGTCGCGAGCACCGGCACCCCGGCTTCTTCCGCGCGACCACGAGTGGTGAGCACGAGCGCGGCGGCGCCGTCGGAGATCTGTGAGGAGTTGCCGGCGGTGAGCGTCCCCTGGCCCGCGAACGCCGGGCGCAGCTTCGCCAGCGACTCCGGCGTGGTGTCGGGGCGAACGCCCTCGTCGGTGCGCACCTCGACCGGCTCACCGCGCCGCTGCGGCACGGACACCGGGGCGAGCTCCACCTCGAACACCCCGTCCTTCGCCGCCGTCGCGGCCCGCTGGTGCGAGGCCGCGGCGATCGCGTCCTGCTCCTCGCGGGACACGAAGACGTCGCCGGAGTTGTGGTCCTCCGTCGAGATGCCCATCGAGACGCCGTCGAAGGCGTCCGTCAGCGCGTCGTGCGCCGTGGCGTCCAGCAGCTCGGCGGGACCGTAGCCGAACCCGAACCGGGAGCCCGGCAGCAGGTGCGGGGCGTTCGTCATCGACTCCTGCCCGCCCACCAGCACCACGGACGCCTCGCCGGTCCGCAGCAGGCGCGCGCCGTCGATGATCGCGGTGAGCCCGGAGAGGCAGACCTTGTTGACGGTGACCGCCTGCACGTCCCAGGAGACACCGGCGGCGACCGCCGTCTGCCGGGCCGGGTTCTGCCCCGCGCCCGCCTGGATCACCTGGCCGAAGATCACCTTGTCGACGTCTGCGGCGAGCGTCCCCGCGCCCTCCAGGGCGCGCCGCGCCGCCACCGCACCGAGCTCGACGGCGCTCAGCGTGGCCAGCGAGCCCTTCAGCCGCCCCTGCGGCGTCCGTGCCGCCGAGACGATCACCACGTCGTCGGCCCGGTAGTTCTGAGCGCTGGTCTTGTCAGCGCTGTTCTCTGCACCCGGAGCCGCGTTCGTGGCGCTTCCCGGAGTGTTGATCGGGTCAGTCATGAGACCTCCTTTGGCCGTCGTACTTCAGCGTATCCCCCGGTGTGGTGTGCCCCGCAGCGCTCACAGCATCGGCTCGACGAGCTCCACGGCGAGCTCCGGTTCCGTCTTCTCGACCACCTCGTCGGCCGTGACCCCGGGAGCCAGCTCGCGGAGCACGAGCCCGGACGGCGTCACGTCCAGCACCGCCAGGTCCGTGATGATCCGGTTCACCACGCCCTTGCCGGTCAGCGGCAGGCTGCAGGAGCGCAGGATCTTCGGCGACCCGTCGCGCGCGACGTGCTCCATCAGGACGATCACGCGGCCGGCGCCGTGCACCAGGTCCATCGCGCCGCCCATGCCCTTGACCATCTTGCCGGGGATCATCCAGTTGGCCAGGTCGCCCGTCGCCGACACCTGCATGCCACCCAGGATCGCGGCGTCGATCTTGCCGCCGCGGATCATCCCGAACGACGTCGCCGAGTCGAAGATCGACGAGCCGGGCAGCAGCGTCACCGTCTCCTTGCCCGCGTTGATGAGGTCGGGGTCCACCGCGTCCTCGGTCGGGTACGGGCCCACACCGAGAATCCCGTTCTCGGACTGCAGCACCAGGTGCCGGCCCTCCGGGACGTAGTTGGGCACGAGCGTCGGGAGCCCGATGCCCAGGTTCACGTACATGCCGTCGGTCAGCTCGCGCGCGGCGCGCGCGGCCATCTCCTGTCGGGTCAGTGCCATGGTTCAGGCCCCCTTCGTGTCCGGCGTGGTGGGCGCGGCGGACGACGGCGCGGACACCGTGCGCCGCTCGATCCGCTTCTCGATGTCGGTGCCGACGTGCACCACGCGGTGCACGTACACCCCGGGCAGGTGCACGGTGTCCGGGTCGATCTCCCCCGGCTCGACGAGCTCCTCGACCTGCGCGATGCAGATGCGTCCCGCCATCGCCGCCAACGGCGAGAAGTTGCGTGCCGACTTGTTGAACACCAGGTTCCCGTGCCGGTCCCCGCGCAGGGCGTGCACCAGCGCGAAGTCGGTGCTGATCGCCTCCTCCAGCACGTACTCGGCTGCTGCGTCACCGGTGCCGAACGTGCGCACCTCCTTGGCGGGCGACGCGACGGCGATGCCTCCGGCGCCGTCGTACCGGCGCGGGAGGCCGCCGTCGGCCACCTGTGTGCCCACGCCCGCCCGCGTGAAGAAGGCGGCGATGCCCGCGCCGCCGGCCCGGAGCTTCTCGGCGAGCGTGCCCTGCGGGGTGAGCTCCAGCTCCAGCTCGCCCGAGAGGAACTGGCGCTCGAACTCCTTGTTCTCCCCGACGTACGAGCTGGTCATCTTCGCGATCCGCTGAGCGTTCAGCAGCACGCCGAGCCCCCAGTCGTCGACGCCGCAGTTGTTGCTCACCACCGACAGGTCGGCGGTGCCCTGGGCGAGGAGCGCCTCGATCAGCGCTATCGGGTTGCCGCACAGGCCGAACCCACCCACCGCCAGGGACGCGCCGTCAGGTATGTCGGCGACCGCCTCGGCCGCGCTCGCGACCACCTTGTCGAACCCGCTGCTCGTCGCAGCGCCACCCACATCAGTCATCTTCGACTCCATTCCAGTCGGGATCCGGTCAGGATCGCGGTCAGGCCCCGGGCCCGACGATCAGCAGGGTCGCCGCGAACACGATCCCCGAGGCCAGCAGTGTCACCGTGGTGTATCCCAGGATGTCGCGCACCTTCAGTCCGGCGATAGCCAGCAGCGGGAGCGCCCAGAAGGGCTGGATCATGTTGGTCCACTGGTCGCCGTACGCCACGGCCATGATCGCGATCGCCGGGTCGACGCCGAGCCGGGTCGAGGCGTCGAGCAGGATCGGCGCCTGGACGGCGAACTGGCCGCCGCCCGACGGCACGAAGAAGTTCACGACACCCGCCGCGACGAACGCCAGCACCCCGAAGGTCTGCGGTGTCGAGACGCTCACGATCGCGTCGCTGAAGACCTGGATGAGACCCGTCGCCGTCATGATCCCGAGGATGCCCGCGTACAGCGGGAACTGCAGCAGGATCTCCCCCACGTTGGTCGCCGCGTTCTTGACCAGGGCCGCCACCTCGAACGGGCTGCGCGCCAGCAGGAGCACCAGGGCGAGGAACGTCCAGTTCACGATGTCGAGGGTCGGCGTGCCGCCGTCGGCGAAGTAGACGACCAGGTAGGCCACGAGCCCCAGACCCGTCAGGGTCGTGAGGACCCGGCTGGCGTCGAGGCGGTCCGCCGGGGTCACCGGCTGCTCGACCGCCGCCTCGGCCTCGCGGGCGTCCACCTCGAGCTCCACCACGCGGTCCGTGCCACGCGGTGCGACCAGGGCCAGCGCACAGGCGACCACCACCACCGTGATCACCGCGGCGATCAGGTTCCACGGTGCGAAGGTGGTCTCGGAGACCGGGATCGTCTCGCCCAGCTGTTCGACGACGAAGGAGTCCGGGGTCGCCGCCGTCAGCGGGCCGGAACCCGTGTACCCCATGTGCCAGACGACGAAGCCCGAGAACCCGGCGGCGACCAGCAGCGGGAAGTGCACCCGCACGCCCTTGGCCCGCATCTGGGCCGCCACCTCGCGGGCCAGCAGGCCGCCCGCCACCAGGCCGAGTCCCCACTGCACCAGCGACAGCGCGGAGGCGAGGACGGCCACGAACACGTACGCCTGTATCGGACCGCGGGGCAGCGAGGCGAGCCGGGCCAGCCCGCGGCGGACCAGGCGGGTGTTCGCGAGCATGTGGCCCAGCAGCAGGACGAGCGCCATCTGGGTCATGAACTCGAGCAGCCCGGACAGCCCGTCGCCCCAGCCGGTGAGCACGGCGGTGGGACCGGCGTCGGTCAGCAGGAGCGCGAGCGCCGCCACCACGAAGGTCAGCAGGACCGCGAACACCAGGGCGCTCGGGATGAACCGCTCCACGACGGCGTTCACCGGCCGCATCGCGCGGGCGAACGGGTTCCTGGAGGTCGTGTCCGTGCTGTCGTTCGTCTCGGTCATCGTGGTCCGCCCTTCGTCATCGTGCGCTCCATCCTCCGTCGATGGCCCACGACGCGCCCGACACCATCGCGCCGTCGGGGCCGGTGAGCCAGCCCACGAGCGATGCGACCTCGTGCGGCTCCACGAGCCGCTTCACCGCGGCCTGCTCCAGCATGACCTTCGCCAGGACCTCGGACTCCGGGATGCCGTGCACCCGTGCCTGCTCGGCGATCTGCTTCTCGACCAGGGGCGTCCGCACGTAACCGGGGTTCACGCAGACGCTCGTGACCCCGTGCTCGCCGCCCTCCAGCGCCGTCACCTTCGACAGCCCTTCCAGCCCGTGTTTGGCCGACACGTACGCCGCCTTGAACGGCGACGCCACCAGCCCGTGCACCGACGAGACGTTGATGACCCGGCCCCAGCCGCGCTCGTACATGCCGGGCAGCGCCGCCCGGACCAGCAGGAACGGCGCCTCGAGCATGATCCGGTGGACCAGCCGGAAGTCGTTCGGGACGAAGTCCTGGATGGGGCTGACCCGCTGGATGCCGGCGTTGTTCACCAGCACGTCCGTGTCCAGCCGCAGGCCGTCGAGCGCCTGGGTGTCGGACAGGTCCGCCACCCAGGCCTCGCCGCCCACCTCCTCGGCGACGGCCTGGGCGCCGTCGCCGTCCACGTCCGCCACGGTCACGTGCGCGCCCCGTGCCGCGAGCTCCCGGGCGCACGCCGCGCCGATGCCGCTCGCACCGCCCGTCACGAGCGCCCGCCGACCGTCGAGCCGGTGACCTTCCGGGGTCGGGTCCATCGTCGATCCTTCTCCTCAGACGTTCCGAGCATCGGGCGTTCCGCGCCTCAATCGTTCCGTGCCGCGAGCGCCCGCTCGCGGGCCTGGTCCTCGGCGTCGAGGTCGTGCAGCGAGGCACCCCGGGTCTCGCGCAGCGCGAGCGCCGCCACCAGGGTGATGGCCGACGCCACCAGCATGTAGACCGCCGTGGGCCACCAGGATCCGGTGTTCCTGAGCCAGGTGACGGCCAGGATCGGGGCGAGGGAGCCCGCCACGATGGACGTGACCTGGTAGCTGATCGAGACGCCGGAGTAGCGCATCCGGGTCGGGAACATCTCGGACATGATCGCGGGCTGTACCGCGTACATCATGGCGTGGAACAGCAGGCCTGCCATGAGCACGGCGAGGATCACCAGCGAGTTGCGGGTGTTCATCGCGGGGAAGGCGAACCAGCACCAGGTCGCACCGAGGATCGCGCCGGCCACGTACAGCGGCCTGCGGCCGATGCTGTCGGCCAGGCGTCCCACGACCAGAATCACCACGAAGTGGAACGCGTGCGCCGCCGCGACGACCCCGAGGATCCGGGTGGTGTCCATGCCGAGCGCCGTACCGAGGTAGACGATCGAGAAGCTCACCACCAGGTAGTACAGGATGTTCTCCGCGAACCGCAGGCCCATGCCGGTCAGCACGCCGCGCGGGTAGCGCCGGACCACCTCGAAGACGCCGTAGCCCTTGGTGCCCTCGTCGATCTCGGCCTTGGCCTCCTCGTAGATCGGGGCGTCCGAGACGCGGGTGCGCACGTAGTAGCCGATCACGATGACCACGGCGGACAGCCAGAACGCGACGCGCCAGCCCCAGGAGAGGAAAGCGGCGTCGGTGAGGGTGGCGGACATCGTGTAGAGCACGACCGTGGCGAGCAGGTTGCCGGCGGGCACGCCGGCCTGCGGCCACGCGGTCCAGCGGGCCCGCTCGTCGTCCCGGCTGTGCTCGGCCACGAGCAGGACGGCGCCGCCCCACTCACCGCCGAGCGCGACGCCCTGCACGAACCGCAGCACCACCAGGAGTGCCGGCGCGAGGTAGCCGACCTGCTGGAACGTCGGGATGCAGCCCATCAGCACCGTCGCGACGCCGATGAGCAGGATCGTGAGCTGGAGCGTGTGCTTGCGCCCCACCTTGTCGCCGATGTGGCCGAAGATGACGCCGCCGAGCGGCCGCGCCAGGAAGCCCACGGCGTAGGTCACGAACGCCGCGATGATCGCGTCGTACTCGTTGCCCGTCTCGGGCATGAGGACCTTGTTGAACACGAGCGCGGCGGCGGTCGCATAGAGGAAGAAGTCGTACCACTCGACGACCGTGCCGGCCATCGAGGCGCCGACGATGCGCTTGATCAGCGACCGGTCGCCCGGCGCTCCGGTGCCCTGCTGTGCACTCTGCCCTGCAGACATGCTGCTGCTCCTCGGTGTCGACTCTGACACGGGTAGTGGCCTGCCGGTGCGGTCAGCACGGTCTGCCACCTGTGACCCGCCCGAGTGTTCCGGCGAACCGCTGTGCGGGCAATGACGAAGTCGGCAGACGCGGTGTGCACGGATGCACACTTGGTACCGTCGCGGCATGTCAGCCCGCAACGACCCGCCGGCCGGCCAGGTGGCCGATCAGCTCCTGGTGCTGCTGGAGGTGGCCCGCACCGGCCGGTACACGACGGCGGCGCAAGCGCTCGGCGTCAACCACACCACGGTGGGCCGCAACATCGCCGCGCTGGAGCGCGCGCTGGGCGGCCGCCTCCTGGTGCGCGGTGCGGACGGCTGGGAGCTGACGACGCTCGGCCGCCGCGCAGCGCGGGCCGGCGAGGCGGTGT
This sequence comes from Promicromonospora iranensis, assembly GCF_028994805.1. Classification (GTDB taxonomy): domain Bacteria; phylum Actinomycetota; class Actinomycetes; order Actinomycetales; family Cellulomonadaceae; genus Promicromonospora; species Promicromonospora iranensis. Next base: position 173,954 of record NZ_JAJQQP010000012.1, read on the forward strand.
CGGACGCCGTCGACCGGCTCGTGGCCCACAACGCCGAGGTCGACCCGATCACCGGCGTCGTACGGATGACGGCCACCGACGGGTTCAGCGCCTACGTCGCCTCCCCCGCCATCGCGCGGTTGCGGGGCGCGCACCCCGAGCTGTCCGTCGAGCTCATCACGGTCACCCGGGTGGCCACCCACCACCGCTCGGGGGTCGACGTCGACGTCGTCGTCGGCAGCCCGAGCGTCCAGCGGGCCCGGGCCGTGCGCCTGGGCGAGTACGTGCTCGGCATGTACGGCGCGCGCGACTACCTGGCCCGGCACGGTACGCCGACCACCGTCGAGGAGATGTCCCGGCACGGCCTGGTCTACTTCGTCGACTCGATGCTCCAGGTCAACGACCTCGACGCGCCGCGCCGCCTCGTGCCCGGCATGCAGGACGCGCTCGCCTCCACCAACGTGTTCGTGCACGTCGAGGCCACCCGCGCCGGGGCGGGCCTCGGTTTCCTGCCCTGCTTCATGGCCGACCGGCACGACGACCTGGTGCGGCTCCTTCCCGACGAGGTGACGGAGCGCCTGCCCTACACCGCCGTCATCCGCAGCGAGACCTGGCGCCGGCCGGCCGTGGCCGCCGTCGTGCAGGCGCTCGCGGAGGAGATGGGGCGCCAGCGGGACCGGCTGCTGGGCATCCGTACCGGCTGAGCCCGGCCGCAGTGGGTGAACCCGGGGACTTGCCGTGCCACGCGGCCAGGTGCCGTGCCACCATGGATCTGCCAGGTCGAGGACGCCCGCCGCGATGGGGCGCGTGGGCCAGGACGCCCCGACACGTGAGTCCTACCCAGGAGTCGCCGTGCGTCGAACCGTCCTTGCCGCAGGCGTGGCCGCCTGTGCACTCATCGTCACCGGCCTGGTGGTACCGGCCGCATCGGCCTACCCGGGCGACCCGCTGCACAGCTGGGCGGACAGGCCGGAGGACGCGCACCGCAACGTGTCGGTCGCCGCCTCCGGCCGGGCCTTTGACGGCCGGTACTCGCTGCAGTTCTTCCAACGCTGAACCAGCAGGAGTCACCATGCTTCCACCTTCTGTCCGCGGCACCACCTCCACCCGAGTCCTCGCCACGGCCGTGGCCGGGCTCCTGACCGGTCTTGCTGCCGCCCCCGCGGCGGCCGCGCCGGGCGACCCCGCGCCAGGATGGGCTCCACGCCCGGAAGAGGCCCACCGCGAGGTGGTGGTCTCCTCGTCGGGCGAGGTGTTCGTCGACGCGAGCTCCGAGGGCGGCTACAAGGACATCAACTACCTGGAGCGCGGCAGCGCCGGGAGCTGGGTCCGCACGCCCGACGACAGCACCCACGTCACACACCTCGCGACCGGACCGGGCGACTACGCCGTGAGCGTCTGGCACAGCGCGGACGGCGACGCCAGGTACCGCCTGCACGACGGGACGGGCTGGAACGACACCGAGACGTTCTACGAGGGCGACGTGCACGCCAGCGACATGGACGCCAACGCGGCAGGTGACGTCTCGGTGCTCCTGCGCCTGCACTTCGACGGCGGCACCCTGCTCGCCCGGCTCCCGCGCGGCGGCGAGTGGACGGTGCAGGAGGTACCAGGGGTACCGGCGGACATCCCCGCCGACGTGGTGCTCAACGAGCAGGGCAAGACGACGGTGGTGTGGGCGGCGCTCGACGGTGAGACCTCGATCGTCCGACGGTCGATCGTCCGAGCGGGCTCGACGACGCTGTCCCCGCCCACCACCATCGGCACCCTGAACAACAATGAGCCGAACCTCTCGATCGTCTCGGACGGCGAGGGTCGCGAGACGCTGATCGGCGGCAACCTCCTCTGGCGGCAGCCGCACACGAGTCGACCGCTGGAGTACCGGCTACGCACGAGCGTCGCAGCGAGGCTCGCCGCGGGCGACACGGCCACTCGCGTCGTCTGGCCCACCGGGACCACGGCCCGCCACGAGGTGCGCTCGATCCTGTTCGACGACGACGTGCAGCAGCCACAGACCACACTCTGGTCGCACCCCAGGACATCGTGCACCGAAACCTTCCGCACGCGGCTCGGCATCGGGATGGTCCCAGGTGGCCGGTCGTACGTCGCCATCGGTGTCACCCGCCGGATCGACAGCGATGGTGTCTGCCCGGACGTCACGGGGTTCGTCACCGTCGACCGAGCCGACCGGGTCCTGAACACGCAGCCGCTCGGCTACTTCGCCGAGGCATACACGATCGACGTGGCGGCCGGCGCGGCCGGCCCCATCGCCGTGGAGTTCAAGAACTGGGACGACCACGCCGACCCGATCCACGAGGACCAGCCGGACGGCCGGTACTCGATGCTGTTCTTCCGCCGCTGAGAGGCTGAGTGCTCAGTCCTCGGGAGCGTGCCGCTCCAGGAACCGGTAGACCTCCGTCGTCTCCACCCCTGGGTACGCTCCCGAGGGCATCGCGGCGAGCATCGACGCGTGGGGCCGCGCCGAGGGCCAGGCGAAGTCGCCCCACTTGGCCGACAGCTCCTCCGGCGGACGCCGGCAGCACGACTCGTCGGGGCACCGCGACGCCGTGCGGACCGTCGTCTCGCGCCCCTCGAACCACTTGACGTCCGCGAACGGCACGCCGACCGACACGGAGAACGCGCCGTCCGACGTGTTCTCCACGCGTGACGTGCACCAGTACGTGCCGGACGTCGTGTCGGTGTACTGCGCGTACGGGTTGAACCGGTCCTCGACGTCGAACACACGCCGCGCCGTCCACTGCTTGCAGACGTGCTGACCCTCCACCGCGCCCAGCGCGTCCGAGGGGAAGCGCACACCGTCGTTCTCGTAGGCCTTGTGGAGGATCCCCGACTCGTGGACCTTCATGAAGTGCACCGGGATGCCGAGGTGCCGGGTCGCAAGGTTGGTGAACCGGTGCGCCGCGGTCTCGAACGACACCCCGAACGCGTCGCGCAGGTCCTCGATGGCGATGGCGCGCTCGTCCTTGGCGTCACGCAGGAACTTCACGCCCGGCTTCTCCGGGACCATGAGGGCCGCCGCCAGGTAGTTCGCCTCGACGCGCTGGCGCAGGAACTCGCCGTAGTCGGCCGGCTCGGTGTGGTCGAGCACGTGGGAGGCGAGCGCCTGGAGCAGCGCCGACCGGGTGTTGGAGCGACCACGAAACCCCTTGGACGGCAGGTAGAGACGCCGGTTCCGCGTGTCGATCACGGAACGTGTCGAGTGGGGCAGGTCGCTCACGTAGTGCAGCGTGAAGCCCAGGTGCGCGGCGATCTCGGCCGCCATGCGCTGCGGCAGCGGCCCGGACGTGTGCCCCACGTCCGCGAGCAGCTCCTTCGCGACCTGCTCGAGCTCCGGCAGGTAGTTGTCCTTGGTGCGCATGTCGTAGCGGAGCTCACCGTTCGCCCGGCGCGCCTCCTCCGGCGTCGCCGCACGCTCGGTGTGCAGCCGTTCGAGCTCGCGGTGCAGCGCCAGGATGGTCGAGAGCGCGTCGTGAGGCAGTGACTTGCCGATCCGCACGCCCTCGATCCCGAGCGAGGCGAACAGCGGGCCACGCTGCACGCGCTCCAGCTCGATCTCGAGCGCGTCGCGTTCCGACAACGCCTCCGCGGAGAGCAGGTCGTCCACGCCGACCCCGAGCGCCCGCGCAATGGCCTGCAGCTGCGAGAACTTGGGTTCCCGCTTGCCGTTCTCCAGCGTGCTGACCTGCGACGGCGCCCGGTCGATCGCCGAGGCGAGGTCATCGAGCGTCATGCCCTTGCTGGTGCGCAGGTGCCGGATACGCCGGCCGATGGTGAGGGCGTCCGGCTCGGCCTCCGCCTGACCGTCCGGCTCCGGTTGACCGGGCACCTGGCCGAGCGCCTGACCGGGCACCCGTCCGCGCGGCCTGCCCGTTGTCCGGCCTGCGCCGTTCTGCGTAGGACGCGAGGAAGTCACGTTTCGCGCGGTTCTGCGATTGTCAGCGGTTCCTGCCATGCCTGAGGGTGACATACGGAGATGCTTCCGTTCAACAGAAGAACTTCAGTTCTTCTGCTCAGATCTCCTTGAGAAGTGGGTTGCGCAGGGCAGAAGGTCGTAACACGTCACCCGGAGGCCGCGGTGACGACGTTCCGTCCGAGAAGGAGACCCGCCATGAGCGCACCCACCATCGATTCCACGTCTGAGGCGACTGTGTCCGCGACGACCGCGTCGAGGCCCGTGCGCACCGGCGACCAGGTCCAGACGGCCGCCGAGCTGCAGCAGTCCTGGGAGTCCGACCCTCGCTGGGCCGGCATCGAGCGCACCTACACCGCCGAGGATGTCGTCGCCCTGCGCGGCTCGGTCGGCGAGGAGAACACGCTCGCCCGCCGCGGCGCCGAGCGCCTCTGGCGCCAGCTGCACGAGGAGGACTACATCAACGCCCTCGGGGCGCTGACCGGCAACCAGGCGGTGCAGCAGGTCAAGGCCGGCCTCCAGGCCATCTACCTGTCCGGCTGGCAGGTCGCCGGGGACGCGAACCTCTCGGGCCAGACCTACCCCGACCAGTCGCTGTACCCGGCCAACTCGGTGCCCGCGGTGGTCCGTCGCATCAACAACGCGCTCCTGCGCGCCGACCAGATCGACGTGTCGGAGAACGGCACCCCGACCCGCGACTGGCTGGCCCCGATCGTGGCCGACGCCGAGGCCGGCTTCGGCGGCCCGCTCAACGCGTACGAGCTGATGAAGTCGATGATCCAGTCGGGCGCCGCCGGCGTGCACTGGGAGGACCAGCTCGCCTCGGAGAAGAAGTGCGGCCACCTGGGCGGCAAGGTGCTCGTCCCGACGCAGCAGCACGTGCGCACGCTGAACGCGGCCCGCCTCGCGGCCGACGTCGCCGACGTGCCCTCCATCGTGATCGCCCGCACCGACGCCGAGGCCGCGACCCTGATCACGTCCGACGTCGACGAGCGCGACCTCCCGTTCATCACCGGCGAGCGCACCAACGAGGGCTTCTACAAGGTGACGAACGGCATCGAGCCGTGCATCGCCCGGGCCAAGGCCTACGCGCCCTACTCCGACCTGATCTGGATGGAGACCGGCACGCCCGACCTCGAGCTCGCCCGCAAGTTCGCCGAGGCCGTCAAGGCCGACTTCCCGGACCAGATGCTGAGCTACAACTGCTCGCCGTCGTTCAACTGGAAGAAGCACCTGGACGACGACACGATCGCGAAGTTCCAGCGAGAGCTGGGCGCCATGGGCTTCACGTTCCAGTTCATCACCCTGGCCGGCTTCCACGCCCTGAACTACTCGATGTTCGACCTGGCCCACGGCTACGCCCGCGAGCAGATGACCGCGTACGTGGAGCTGCAGGAGAAGGAGTTCGCGGCCGAGTCGCGCGGCTACACCGCCACCAAGCACCAGCGCGAGGTCGGCACCGGCTACTTCGACCGCGTGGCGACGGCGCTCAACCCCGACTCCGCCACCACCGCCCTGGCCGGTTCTACCGAGGCGGCGCAGTTCTGATGACCGCGACCATCGACACCCGCCCGCAGGGCGCCAACCCCTTCGACCCGGACGCCGGGCTCGCCGGCATCGGCACGCCGCCCGCGGCACGCACGGGTTCCACCGTTCCCACCGGCGCCGTCCCGACGCCGTCCACCCCGCCTGCCCGCCGTTCGGCGCCGCGCTCCCTGCCGAACGGCGGGGTGGGCGCCTCGCGGACCGGCGCCCGCCGGGGCGTCATCACGGTGACCGGCTCCGTCGGCCCGCGCTACGCCGAGATCCTGAGCACGGACGCGCTCCAGTTCCTGGCCATGCTCCACGACCGGTTCGACGCCGCCCGCGACGAGCTGATCGCGCAGCGCCAGCTGCGCCGTCAGGACATCGCGGACGGCAGCGACCCCGACTTCCGGGCCTCGACCCGGCCGGTGCGCGACGACCCGCACTGGCGTGTCGCCGGCTCGCGGCGGGCACCCGGCCTGGAGGACCGCCGCGTGGAGATCACGGGTCCCACGGACCCGAAGATGACCATCAACGCGCTCAACTCCGGCGCCCGGTGCTGGCTGGCCGACGCCGAGGACGCGTCCAGCCCGACGTGGCCCAACGTGGTCGAGGGGCAGCTCGCGCTGCACGACGCCATCCGCGGCTCGCTCAGCTTCACCAACGAGGCGGGCAAGGAGTACACGCTGCGGTCGGCGGACATCGTCGATCTCCCGACCATCGTGTTCCGCCCCCGCGGCTGGCACCTCGACGAGGCGCATCTGCGGTACACGGACGCGAACGGGATCACGAGCAGCGCCCTCGGCAGCCTCGTGGACTTCGGGCTCTACTTCTTCCACAACGCCGCCGAGCTGATCGCCCGGGGTCGCGGCCCGTACTTCTACCTCCCCAAGCTGGAGGGCTACAAGGAGGCGCGGCTGTGGAACGAGGTGTTCGAGGTCGCGCAGGACGCGCTCGGCATCCCCCGCGGGACGATCCGCGCCACCGTGCTCATCGAGACGCTGCCCGCGGCGTTCGAGATGGAGGAGATCCTCTACGAGCTGCGCGAACACTGCGCCGGGCTCAACGCCGGCCGCTGGGACTACCTGTTCTCGGTGATCAAATGCTTCCGCACCCGCGGTGACTCGTACGTGCTGCCGGACCGCGCACAGGTCACGATGACCGCACCGTTCATGCGGGCGTACACCGAGCTGCTCGTCGCCACGTGCCACAAGCGCGGGGCGCACGCCATCGGCGGTATGAGCGCGTTCATCCCGGACCGCCGCAACCCGGAGGTCACCCGGCAGGCCTTCCAGCAGGTCGCCGCGGACAAGAAGCGAGAGGCCGGAGACGGCTTCGACGGCACCTGGGTGGCCCACCCGGACCTGATCCCGGTGGCCGAGGCCGAGTTCGACGCCGTGCTGGGTGACGCGCCGAACCAGGTGTCGCGCCAGCGGCCCGACGTCGTCGTGGGGCAGCACGAGCTGCTCGACGTCGCCTCCGCGCGGCGCGCCGGGGCGACGGTGACCTCGGCCGGCCTGCGGTCCAACGTCTCGGTGGCCGTGCGCTACATCGACGCCTGGCTGCGCGGTACCGGAGCCGCGGCGCTCGACAACCTGATGGAGGACGCCGCCACTGCCGAGATCTCCCGGTCGCAGGTGTGGCAGTGGATCGCCTCGGGCACCGTGACCCACGACGACCAGCTCCCGGTGACGCGGGAGCGGGTCGAGACGATCCTGCTCGACGTCGTCGCCTCGCTGCCGTCCGAGCCTGGCAGCCGGATCGAGGACGCAGCAGCGATCTTCCGCGAGGTCGCCCTCCAGGACGACTTCCCGGCGTTCCTGACGAGCCCCGCGTACCAGGCGCACCTGGTGGACTCGCCGGCCGACCAGGTCTGAGCTCCTCCCTCACTCCGCCCCCAGCTGCCCGACGCCGTGCCGGTTGCCGTTCTCTCTCCGGCCCCACCACCCCAGGGGCCCTACCGGCCCGGCGTCGGGTTTTGTTCTCGTTCTTGGTCTTGAGCGGTCCACTTCTCTTCGAGGTCAAGGTTTCTCCGTTCTGAAACGGTTCAGAGCGGAGCAACTTAGACCTCGAAAGAGGGGGATCCGGCGTCAACGGGAGCCAGGGACTCGACGGACGGCCGACAGGTGCCGGACGTCTCGCGTTCACCCGCGTGCCTCCGAACGGCGCGACCCTGTGGCGTCACCATGAGCTGCCGCAGGAGGAACCATGCCCCACCCGTTCCGTGCCACTGATCTGCCCGCCTGGGCCGACCCCTCGGTCCCGGCCTCGTCGCTGGACCCGCAAGGCGCCTCCCGCCGCACGTTCCTGCGTCTCGGCATGGCCGGCGGGCTGGCCCTCGCCGCCGGCGCGCACGCCGCCACCGCCAACGCCGCCACCCCCGCCGTCGCCCCGGGCCGTCCCGGGGACCCTCGGCTCGCGTGGCTCGTGGGCGACCACCACGTGCACTCCCGGTACAGCCACGACGCCAAGTACGACTTCGACCAGCTCGCCAGGAAGGGCGCGGAGCTCGGCCTGGACTGGATGGTCTTCACCGAGCACAGCAACCACGGGCACCGCGACAAGGGCGCCGCCGCCGAGCACGAGGAGATCATGGCGGCACGGGCACGCAATCCGCGTCAGCTGATCTTTCAGGGCCTGGAGTGGTACATCCCGGCCGCCGAGCACGGCACCGTGTTCGCCGCGCCGGGCCCGTACGAGGTCGAGTTGCTGCGCGAGTTCGAGCGCCGGTGGGACGGCAAGCTCAACGGCTGGGACGCCGACCTGCCCGAGAACGAGCAGCGCGCGGTGCAGGCACTGCGGTGGCTCGCCGCGCAGAAGGCGAACGGCTACGTCGACGACGTCCTCGTGCTGGCCAACCACCCGTCCCGGCTCGGTATCGACTCCCCGCACGAGATCCGGGCATGGCGCGACGCCGCACGCGGCATCTGCCTCGGCATGGAGGGCGCGCCGGGCGCCCAGGGTGACGCGGATCCCGCCTGGGTCGCCTACCGCGGCAGCACCCGGGCGCAACGGGGTGAGTACAACAACGCGCCACGTCCGGACTCGTTCCCCGGCTACCCGGTCGAGTCGTACCGCACCTTCGGCGGCTTCGACTGGATGACGGCGACCGTCGGCGGCCTGTGGGACGCCATCCTGTCGGAGGGCACCCTCTTCACGATCACCTCCAACTCCGACAACCACCGCACCATCTGGGACACCTGGCGCGACGGCGACATGCCGCCCGGGGAGAGCTTCGACTCCCTGGGCTGGAAGCCGTCCCCCGTCGACACCGGGACGCCCCAGCCGGGAAGCGACTTCTGGCCTGGTGAGTTCAGCCGCACGCATGTCGGGGTGACGCGGCACGGCTACCTCGACGTCATGGACGGCCTGCGCCGCGGCCGGGTCTGGGTGGACCACGGGCATCTCGTCGACGGGCTCGACGTACGCCTCGTCGGCCCCCGAGGCGGGCGTGGCACCGGCACCACGCTCGGCGGCCGGCTCGTCGTCGAGCGCGGGGCCTCGGTCGAGCTGATGGTCAAGGTGCGTAGTGCGCACCGGCCCAACCCGCACGGGGCGCTCCCCCGGCTCGCACACCTCGACGTGATCCGGGGAGCCGTGACCGGCCCCTCGACCGACCGGGACAGCTGGCGGGCGCCCGAGACGCGCGTGGTCGAGCAGATCGACACCAGCAACCGGTCCGGCACCTACACCCTGCGTGTCCCGCTCGGGCGCGTCACCGAGTCCTCCTACATCCGCCTGCGGGGCAGCGACGGCAACCGCCACGGTGCCGGCTACCTCGGAGCCTCGATCGACCCGGCGGGCCCCCTGCCCCACGCCGACAACAACGGCGATCCGTGGGCGGACACCTGGCTCTACACGAACCCGATCTACATCGACGTGCGGTAGCCGAGGGCCGGCGTGGTCGGCGGCCTGCTCGGCGCCGGCCGAGCAGGCCGCACGTCGGTACGAGGCTCGCGGCACGACGAGGAATCACCCCGAGTGCCCGTCGATCTCTTCCCCGCACGGAAGTGCTCCTCTACAGTCTGGCGAGTCGCACTTTCTTCACATAAGGGGTCGCCCGGGTCGTGGTGGCCTCCGGAACGGGGAACACGGATGAATCGCAGCAGGTACCTCGGAGCGCTCGCCGCGCTCGCGCTGACGGCCGGGGGTGTCACCGCCCAGGGCAGCGCCGCCCAGGGCGCGGCGGCCGACGAGATCAGCGCCATCGACCCGGTAGCGCCGGTCCACGAGATCCCGAGCTCCGTCGACACCACGCTGGTCAACGAGACCAAGGGCTCGTGGTTCGTCGAGCTGGAGAGCGAGCCGGCGTCGGCCGGCACGGACGCCACGTCCCTGCGGACCGAACGCCAGGACTTCCGCGCGGCCGCGAAGGACGCGGGCGTCGACTACTCGGTCCGGCGTACGTTCCACACCCTGTTCAACGGCTACTCCATCACCATGGACTCGACCCAGCTCGGGCGGCTGCAGCGCACCGAGGGCGTCAAGGCGATCTACCCCATGACGCAGGTCGAGATCCCGGAGACCCTCCCCGCCGGCAACGAGCCGGACCTCGCCACGGCGCTCGGCATGACGGGTGCGGACATCGCGCAGCACGAGCTCGGCCTGACGGGCGAGGGCGTGAAGGTCGCGGTCATGGACTCGGGTATCGACGTCGACCACCCGGACCTGGGCGGCCCCGGCTTCCCGAACGACCGCGTGATCGCGGGCTACGACCTGGTCGGTGACGACTACAACGCCGGTTCGAGCGACCCGGACAGGCGCGTTCCGCGCCCCGACGCCGTGCCGGACGACTGCCAGGGTCACGGCACCCACGTGGCCGGCATCGTCGGAGCGGACGCCGAGGGCCGGGACGACGGGATCACGGGCGTGGCGCCCGGCGTCTCCCTCGGGGCATACCGGGTGTTCGGCTGCGAGGGTTCCACCGACGCCGACATCATGATCGCCGCCATGGAGCGCGCCCTGGCCGACGACATGGACGTGCTGAACATGTCCATCGGCTCGGCCTGGTCCTGGCCGTCGTACCCGACCGCCACCGCGAGCGACCGGCTCGTCGACCGCGGCATGGTCGTCGTCGCCTCGATCGGCAACTCGGGTGCGTCCGGCCTGTACTCGGCGGGAGCGCCCGGCCTGGGCGAGAAGGTCATCGGCGTCGCGTCGTTCGACAACACGCACGTCACTGCACGCTCCGTCGTCGCGAGCCCTTCGGGCACGGCCGTGCCGTACCTGGGGCTGGGCAACGTGGCCGACCCGCCCACCGAGGGCACCACCGACCCGCTGGTCGACGCCGGGATCGTCTGCCCCAGCGTCGGCATCCCGCTGGAGGCCGAGGTCGCGGGCAGGACCGCGCTCATCGAACGCGGTTCGTGCTCCTTCGAGGAGAAGTACGCGACGGTGGTCGAAGCAGGTGCCACCGCCGTCGTGATCTACAACTCGAGCCCTGGCCTGTTCTCCGGCGGCGGTGTGCTGGACCGCGACGTCCCGGGCATCGGCATCCCCCAGGCGGAGGGCAAGGCACTCGCGGCGGAGCTCGCCGCCGGCACCGAGGTGACCCTCACGTGGACCGCCGACGAGGTGTCCACGCCGAGCCCGACCGGCGGCCTGATCAGCTCGTTCAGCTCGTACGGCCTGTCGCCCGACCTGGCCCTCAAGCCCGACATCGGCGCGCCCGGCGGCAACATCAACTCGACCCTGCCGCTCGAGCAGGGCGGCCACGGGGTCAGCTCCGGCACGTCGATGGCATCGCCGCACGTCGCGGGTGCGGTCGCCCTGCTGCTCGAGTCGAACCCCCGCCTGCGCGCGTCGCAGGTCCGCGACGTCCTGCAGAACAGCGCCGACCCTGCCACGTGGTCCGGCGCCCCGGGAGCCGGCTACCTCGACAACGCGCACCGGCAGGGCGCGGGCATGCTCGACGTCCCGGGTGTCGTGCAGGCCGGCGCCACCGTACGGCCCGCGAAGCTCGCCCTCGGCGAGAGCAACACCAGGACCGGCGCCACGACCAAGCGGGTGACGGTCCGCAACACCACCCGCGAGACGGTCACGTACACCGTCTCGCACGCCCCCGCGCTCGCGACGTTCGGCGACACCTTCGCGCCGTCGTTCGCCGACACGTATGCGGACGTCTCGTTCAGCCGCGAGTCGGTCACGCTGCGGCCCGGCCGCTCCGCCACGGTGGGCGTCACGGTCACCGCACCCGAGGCGGCCGACGCCGACCAGCTCGTCTACGGCGGCTACGTCGTGGTCACGGCCGACGACGGCACCGCCTACTCGGTGCCGTACGCCGGATACGCCGGCGACTACCAGGCCATCGACCCGATCACGCCGGTCATGTCCGGCGGCGAGGTGGTGGCCGACCTGCCGTCGGTCGCGAGCATCACCGCATGCGCCGAGTTCATCAACCTCGACTGCATCGACCCGCAGGCTGACTACGAGCTGGCGCCCGACGGCGCCACGTACACGCTCGGCACCGTGAACGGGCTGCCCGACATCCCGTACACGCTGATCCATTTCCAGCACCAGGTGGAGAAGCTGCAGGTCACGGTGCTCGACGCCGAGACCGACCGCCCGGTGGACCGCCGCGGCGCGTTCGCCGTCGACGTGACAGGTGTGGAGCGGAACGAGACAGCCGGCGGGTTCACGGCCTACGGGTGGGACGGCTCGTACACCACGCTCCGCGGTGACACGAAGCGTGTGCCCGACGGCGACTACGTGCTCTCCCTCAAGGCGCTGAAGGCCAACGGTGAGCCCTGGAACTCCGACCACTGGGAGACCTGGACCTCGCCGACGATCACGATCGACCGGCCGTAGCGGTCCGGTGGTGGGCGCTGCTCGGCGGGCAGCGCCCACCACCGTCACCTCGTGGCTCGGGAACCCGGGTGAACTTTCCGCGTTCAGTGATTTTTCGGGGTTTTAGCCGGTTTTCAGCCAGTACGTTGCCCGCATGTCCGACGACGAGCGCGCGCGTCCCGCCGCTGACCTGAACCCGCCCCCTGAGCCCGACCCGGCGCCCGCCGCGCCGGTGGGCGACCTACCGGCCGAGACCGAGGCCGCCCCCGCGGCTGCGACGGCCGCGGCACCTGCACCTGAGCCGGAGCCCGTGCCCGTGCCCGAGTCCGAGTCTGGGCCGGTGCCGGCGCCCGCACCGGTGCAGGGACCCAGCAGGACCGCCGCCTTCGTCCGGGCCAACGTCGCGGTGATCGTGCTCGCGGTACTGCTCGTCGGCGCCATCGTCTGGGGTGTGCTCGGCACGGTCTCGGCGGACAACTGGGAGTCGCGCGCCACGTCGCTCTCGGCCGAGCTGACGAGCACCGAGAAGAGCCTCGCCGACGCCGAGGCGGCGATCGACGACCTGGAGACCGCCCGGTCCCGCGCCGAGGCCACCGCTACCGCCTGCGTCGGCGCGATCGACGACGCGGACGCGATGCTCGAGGTCTCCGCAAAGCTGGACGACAAGACCGTCACGTACGTCGCCGGGCTGAACGACTTCATCGCGGCCGTCAACGCCCGCGACATCGCGGCGGTCGAGACCATCGGCGCCGAGATGGACAAGCTCACGGTGCAGATCGAGGACCTGTCCGCGCAGATCGAGAAGCACATCGACGCCTACGGCGACTCCGCCGAGGGATGCCACGTCGACGACGCGCAGGACGTCTGACCCAGAGCTCCTGCCGGGCGCGCTGACCGTCACCAGATGCGTTCGGCTCCGGGCAGACGCCCGGAGCCGAACGCGTCAGCCCAGGTCGAGACCCAGCAGGTCGTCCTCGGTCTCGCGGCGGACGAGCACCCGCGAGGCGCCGTCGAACACCGCGACGACCGGCGGGCGCGGCAGCATGTTGTAGTTCGACGCCATGGAACGGCCGTAGGCGCCCGTCGCGGCGACCGCGAGCAGGTCGCTGGCCCGCACATCGGCGGGGAGCTGCACCTCGTGCACGACGATGTCGCCCGACTCGCAGTGCTTGCCCACCACGCGCGCCAGCACGTTCTCGGCCGAGGACGAGCGGCCGACGACCTCCGCGTGGTAGGCCGCCCCGTACAGTGCCGGGCGGATGTTGTCGCTCATGCCGCCGTCGACCGACACGTAGGTTCGCGTGAAGTCCGCGCCGCCGTCGCTCGACACCGTGACCGGCTTGACCGTGCCGACCGTGTAGAGCGTGAGGCCCGCCGGGCCGACGATCGCCCGGCCGGGTTCGATGGAGAACCGCGGCAGGTCGGTGCCCAGCTCCTGGCACACGGCACGCACCGACTGAGCGACGTCCTTCGCCACCCGCTCCGGGTCGAGCGCCACGTCGCCCGGCAGGTAGGCGATGCCGTAACCGCCCCCGAGGTCGACCTCGTCGACCAGCAGACCGGACCGCTCCGCCAGGTCGGCCCGCAGACGCAGCACCACGCGTGCGGCGGCCTCGAACCCGTCGGGGTCGATGATCTGCGAGCCGATGTGCGAGTGGATGCCCAGCAGCTTCAGCTCAGGGCGCTTCAGCACCGCCAGCAGCGCCGTCATCGCAGGGCTCTCGGCGCCCTCGTTCGCAGGGTTCACCGAGAGCCCGAACTTCTGGTCCTCGTGGGCCGTCGCGATGTACTCGTGCCCGCCCGCGTGCACACCGGTGGTCACGCGGACCATCACCGGCGCCACGACCCCACGATCCGCCGCGAGACGCGCCACCCGCTCGATCTCGACCAGCGAGTCCACGATGATGCGGCCGACGCCGGCGTCCAGGGCACGCTCGATCTCGGCGTCCGACTTGTTGTTGCCGTGCAGGCCGATCTCCGCTCCCGGCACCTCGGCGCGCAGCGCGACCGCGAGCTCTCCGCCCGACGCCGTGTCGACCCGCAGCCCTTCCTCGCGCGCCCAGCGGGCGACGGCCACGGTGAGCAGCGCCTTCCCCGCGTAGTACACGTCCACGCCGGCCCCCACGGCGCCGAACGCCGCCTCGAACGCCGTGCGGTACGCGCGGGCACGCAACCTGAAGTCGGCCTCGTCCAGGACGTACGCGGGCGTGCCGTGCTCAGCGGCAAGCTCCCGGACGTCGACGCCGCCGACGACCAGTGCGCCGTCCTTCTGCCGCCCGGTGCCGGACGGCCAGGGTGCGCCCGTCACATGCGCTCCGGTGCGCTCACGCCCAGCAGGTCCAGGCCGTTGGCGAGGACCGTGCGGACGGCGTCGTTCAGCCACAGGCGTGCACGGTGCGCGTCCGTGACCTCCTCGTCCTGGTACGGGGTGACGCGCAGCTTCTCGTCGTCGTTGTACCAGGCGTGGAAGTCGCCGGCCAGGGCCTCGAGGTACCGGGCCACGCGGTGCGGCTCGCGCAGCTCGGCGGCCTGCGCCACGATCCGCGGGAACTCGGTGAGCCGCCCGATCAACGCCGTCTCCGAGGCGTGCGACAGCTGCGCCGGGTCGAACCCGTCCGCCCGGCGGACGCCACGCTCGACCGCCTTGATCCCGATCTGCACCGTGCGGCTGTGCGCGTACTGCACGTAGAACACGGGGTTGTCGTTGGACTGCTTGATCATGTCCTCGCCCTGCAGCTCCAGCGGCGAGTCCGCGGGGTAGCGGGCCAGCGAGTAGCGCACGGCGTCCTTGCCGATCCAGTCGACCAGGTCACGCAGCTCGATGATGTTGCCGGCGCGCTTGGACAGCTTGGCGCCGCCGACGTTGACGAGCTGCCCGATCAGCACCTCGATGTTCGACTCCGGGTCGTCCCCGGCGCAGGCCGCGATGGCCTTGAGACGGTTGACGTACCCGTGGTGGTCGGCGCCCAGCAGGTAGATCTTGCCGGGGAACCCGCGGTCCTTCTTGGACAGGTAGTACGCGGCGTCGGCGGCGAAGTACGTGGGCTCGCCGTTCGCCCGGATCATCACGCGGTCCTTGTCGTCCGTGAAGTCCGTGGTGCGCAGCCAGACCGCGCCCTCCTTGTCGAACACGTGCCCCTGCTCGCGCAGGCGGGACACCGCCTTCTCGACGGCGCCCGAGTCGTGCAGCTCGCGCTCCGAGAACCAGACGTCGAAGTGGACGCCGAAGTTCGCCAGCACCTCGCGGATCTCGGCGAGCTGGTGCGCGTAGCCCACCTCGCGGGCGACCGCGATCGCCTCGTCGCGCGGCAGCTCCGGCAGGTCCGGGCGGTCGGCGAGCACCTTGGCGGCCAGCTCGTTGACGTACTCGCCGCGGTAACCGCCCTCGGGCACCTCGGTGCCCGTCGCGCGCGCCAGGATGGACTCGCCGAAGCGGTCCATCTGCGCGCCGGCGTCGTTGATGTAGTACTCGGCGGCCACCTCGGCACCTGCCGCGCGCAGGATGCGCCCCAGCGAGTCGCCCAGCGCGGCCCAGCGGGTGTGCCCGATGTGCAGCGGCCCGGTCGGGTTGGCGCTGATGTACTCCAGGTTGATCACCTGGCCGGCCAGGGCCTCGCCCCGGCCGTACGCCTCGCCGGCCTCCACGATGGTGCGCGCGAGCTCACCGGCCGTCGCGGCGTCGAGCGTGATGTTGAGGAATCCCGGGCCGGCGACACCCACGGACTTGATGCCCGGTGCCGCCCCCAGGCGCGCGGCCAGGTCCTCGGCCAGCGCCCGCGGCGTCGTGCCCGCCTTCTTCGCGAGCTGCAGTGCCACGTTGGTGGCCCAGTCTCCGTGCTCTCGCTGCCGGGGTCGCTCCACGTGGACCGACGCCGGGACGGCGTCGGCGGGCAGGGCGAGTGAGCCGTCGGCGACGGCCGCGGCAAGGGCAGCACTGAGTGCTTCGGAGAGCTGGGTAGGTGTCACGCGTCGATTCTACGGGCGAGCGGTGACTCGCGGCCCGCGCTTTCCACAGGCCGGGAACGGCTGGCCCGACGCCGGCCGGTGCACCTGGGTGTACCGGCCGGCGCCGGGCAGCGGTCAGGACACGGTCAGACCAGCCGCGTCCAGCGAAGCGAGGATCTGCCACCACCGTTCCTCGGTCGCTCCCGCGCCCCCGTAGCCGACCTCGAACGCCTGGCGCCCGTCGACCGTCAGGTAGAAGGTGGCGTGTCCCTGGAAGAGGGGCTCGCCGGTCTCGGTGTCGGTCCCGACGGTCACGACCCCGCGCGAGGTGCCGGGTGGCTCGTACCGGTACCCGTTCGCGTCGAGGTCGATGGGCTGCTCGTGCGCCTCCATCTCCCAGAGGCCGATCGACAGCTCCTCCCAGGCGTCCGCGGAGCGGCTGCTCCAGACGCCCCACGTCCCGTCCTCGCTCTTCAGCTCCTGCGGCAGCCTCAGGTCAAGGCCCTCGAACGTGACCGGCTCCCAGCCCGACGGCGGGTCCTGCAGCATCGGGTCCGCGAGATCCAGGTCGTCGTACGGGGTGGGCCCTTCCGCCGACGCCGCGGTGAGGCCGAGGCTCCCGAGGACCGCGGCGAGGTCGTCGTCGAGGTTCCCCGCACCGGGCCGACCGAAGAGGTTCACCATGTAGCCCCTGCCGCCGGCGCGACGCACCTCGATGTAGGCCTGGTACTCGCCGTCGAAACGCTCGATCCGGACCTGCGACACGTCTGCGTCCGCCAGGTCGAAGCGGTAGTACGGCAGGTCCTCGCCCATCTCGGCGTACTCGGCCGCCATCTGGGCGTTGTCGAGATACATCAGGTGGTCGGTCAGCTCGATCCGGAGATCCACCTTGCCGTCCGGCCGCTTGATGTGGACCGCGTCGCCAGGGTTCGCGCCCTGCGAGCCGACGGTCGTCCAGTCCCCGGGTGCCGCGTACTCCAGACCGTGGAACTCGGCCTGCCGCCATGACGCGGGTACTTCACCCGTCTCGAGAAGCGGCAGGTCCTCCTGAGGGATCATCGGCAACGTCTCGGGTCCGTCGTACTCCTCGTCGGCCCGCACCGTGTCGACGAACCGCTCGAAGGTGGCCCGCGGCGTGGCATCGTCGTGGAGGTTCATGGTGACCCTGACGACCGTCCCGTCGCCGAGCTCCACGTCCAGCTCACCCACGAAGTCGCCCGCGTCGCCCGATCCTTCTCCCGCCAGCGGCCGGGCGGCGCTGTCGGCGGTGTACCAGGAGTAGCGCGCGGCCACCGCACCCGGCACCTCGGTCTCCACCACCGGGTTGCCGACCTGCTCCCCCACGAGCGGCACACCGTCCCCCGGCTCGACGGCGACCCACGACTCGGCCGACGGTAGGGACTCCATGTCCAGCTCACCCGGGATCACCGGGTCGGGCCCCCACATCGGGTCGCCGACCGGGTTGAACTCCTCGTAGTCGCCCGGTACCTCGAAGACCAGGCCGTCCGAACGGACCTCGGTCACGTCCGACGAGTCGTGCACCCACGGCAGAAATGCCGGGAGCGCCGGTCGCTCGACGAACCAGACCGTCCCTACCGTGCCCAAGGCCACCAGCGCGACGGCCACAGCGCCCCCGAGCACACCTCGGCGTGTGCGCTCATGACGAATCGCCCGCCGTGCCATCGCCTCACCATCGATCCCGTCCACGGGCCCGACCCGGCCCGCGGCGTCGTGGATCAGCTTCACCAGGGTGTCGCTCTGCTCCGTCATCACTTCGCCTCCTTCCGCGAGATGTTGCCCAAGGCGTCCCGCGAGAGAGCCTCGCTCGTCGCCGACACCGCGCGTGGGTGTCCCGTGCCGAGAACCTGCCGCAGCCTGTCGAGGCCCCGTGACGCGCCCGACTTCACGGCGCCCACGGAGATCCCGAGGTCCTCGGCCGTCTGCTTCTCGGTGCGGTCCAGCAGGTAGCGCAGGACGACGACACGCCGCTGCCCTGCCGGGAGCTGTCGCAGTGCCGCCACCAGCTCGTCGCGGTCGACGAGGTGCTGTGTGCCGTCCGGTGCGGCAGCCGGGCGAAGATCGGCCGGATCCACCAGGACGTCTCGCCTGGTCCGGCGCCAGGAGTCGATCCGGGCCGTGGCGATCACCCGCCGGGCGTAGGCGAACGGATCGCCGTCACCCACCCGGTTCCAGGCCCGGTACGTCCGCTCCAGTGCGAGCTGAACCAGGTCGGCGGCCCGATGCACGTCACCGCACAGCAGGTAGGCGATGCGGGACAGCTCGGGTGACCGTTCCCTGGCGAACGCCGTGAACCGGTCTGCCCGGGTCCCCGTGGTCACCACGACGGCACGTGGTTCGTCCAGGACTGTCGCGTCGTCACTCACGTGCCCACCCCTGTTCCTCGTCACCTGTGGACACGTCCGTGCGTCGGACGGGTCGGACTCTTCGTCGATTCACGGCACACAGACGCACGCGACCGAAGGAAGGTTGCCTGGTGAGCGCAGACGATGCTTGTGACAGATATCGATGCACGCCCCTGGCCCGGTACCTGGTAGTCTCGTTTCGGCCGATACGGTGGGCATCAGTTCCTCGACGTCGGCCATGCGCCTGTAGCTCAGTGGATAGAGCATCTGCCTCCGGAGCAGAAGGTCGGGGGTTCGAATCCCTTCAGGCGCACCACCCGAAAAAGGGCCCCTCACCAGGCGTAACGCCGGATGAGGGGCCTTCTTTCTGCCCGGGGTCGGCGGCTGTCGGGTTAGCGGCAGAAATGTGTGTCTCTGCTCGGGCGTGTCATGAGTGGCCGGCCCAGCCTTTGCGGGCCCAGAGTCCCTCTTCGGCGGTCGTCGTGGTGTCGTAGCCGGTCGGTCCGTCGGGTTCGTCGATGACGATGGCGGGCGCGGGTGGCTGCCAGTGGACGGGCTCGATCAGGTCAGCGGGCGGGCGCGGGGGGACTGCTGCACGGATAGGTGACAACTGACTTGTGGTGCCGACAGGCATCGCTGGAAGGATGTTCACCGTGCCCGCACCCCACCCCAAAGAGTT
>NZ_JAJQQP010000013.1:0-153064 GCF_028994805.1 Promicromonospora iranensis
TCCGGGACGGAACGCTGGCCGACGTCTCCGTACCGGTACGCGGCTCCCGGCACGACTCGCGGGCCCTGGACGAGGTCGGATGGGCCGACCAGATCACCACCGCCCGGGCCCAGCGCGTGGTCGCGGTGCTGGCCGACACCGCCTACGTCAAGCACACCCGCCTGACGCCGCGCAAGAAGACCACCGGCATCCCGCGCAGCACCCAGGACAAGGCCTGGAACCAGCACATCGCCAGCCTCCGAGCACCGGTCGAACGCGCGATCGCCCTACTCAAACAGTGGAAGATCCTCTCAGCCGGCTACCGCGGCCGGCTGGCCGAACTACCAAGCATCATCCATATGATCACCAACCTGGAGTCCTACCGACTCTCGCGCTGAATAGGGCTCTCAGTTCATCGACCTCTGCGATCCACGCCAGCCTCCGAGAGGCGTCGGACATCCCTACCCGTGCCTCAAGCTGGCTACCTAGCCTCTTAGCGGCACGTGTGACGTGATGGCGAGGTCGCAGGCCGCCGCCATGCCGGACTGCGGGCCACGTGCTGGAGCAATTGACGGATGTCACGGGCCGATGGGGTGGTGGTCATCGAGATTGGGGCTGTTGCGCGGGCGGAACTGAGTGGGGGAGGGGCGTCTCTGGTCGGGGGTGGGCCAGACGTGGTGGCGGCGATTGTGTACCGCGTACTGCAGGTAGGCCTGTAGGTCGTCGGGCGTAGACGATCCCCGCGAACCGGTCGCGATGAGTCAAGGCGTCCGTGGCGATGAAGGTCCTGTTGGGCCGGGGCTGGTCGACGGCCGCGTGCGCGCCGCGCGGTGCGACCGTGCCGGTGGACTTGCCCCACGCGAGCGTCCCCTACCTGTGCGCCTTGGCGGTTTCTAGGTGCACCTTCGACCAGACCGGCGCGTTCGGGTTCTCGATCCGGTCGCAGGTGCCCAGGACGTCGGGGATCACGCCCTGGCCGGATTCTGTGGTCGCGGCAGGACCCCGCCAGTGCGGTGAAGAAGCTATCGCCCTCGTCGAACACGACGACGAGGTGCCGGCCCACGGCCACCTGAGTGCTTCGCATCGTCCGGACGTGCCGGGCGGGCACGCGCCCTCGTTCCCGGGACTCCGACTCTGCCCGGCGCGGGCCGGTCTCGCGACGGGCGCGCGAGGTCGTGGACCGAGGAACCAGCCGTGCAAACCAGCACAGATGCGACTCGGCGCATGTAGTGTCACCGTGTTCGAACTGCCATACCCGTACTTATCGGACTGCCATACCCGTACTGAGGAGGACAGCGTGAACCGCACCCCCGCGAGCTGGCAGCACGTCCCCGTCGCCCGCCGTCTGGCTTCCCTTGCCCTTGCCACCGGCCTCACCCTTGGCCTGGGTGGCACGCTCGCCGCGTGCTCGGGCCAGGACATCGATGACACCGCCGACCAGGTGAAGGACGTCTCGGGCGAGGCGCGGGGTGTCGTCGACCAGGCGAGGCAGTCGATCGCCGACGCTCACGCGACGTTCGAGAACCTCGATGCCGAGGCGAGGGCCGAGACCGAGGTAGCCGTGGCCGAGGCCGACCAGGCGATCGACGACGCGCAGGCCGCATTGGAGAAGGCCGAGCAGGACGCGTCCGCGGAGGGCCAGCAGGCCGTTGCCGACGCGGAGCAGCAGGTGGACCAGGCCACGGCGCAGCTTGAGCAGGCCGAGGAGGCGGTGAGCGGTGACGCCGCAGCCGCCCTCGATGACATCGGACAGAACCTCTCGGTGCTCGGCGCCGACCTGCGCGACGCCCAGGACTGACCCCTTCTGTCTAGGGTGTTGCTGGTCATGACGTTGGTGACGCCGGTCGTGAGTTTCACGGCTGGGGGCTGGTTCCCGACGGCGGTGTGGGGCCGATGGTAGTTGTAGTGGACGTTCCAGATCCCGAGCGCGTTCGCGCGTTCGGTCTCTGAGGTCCAGGTGCGGGCGTAGAGGAACTCCTCGGCCAGGATCCGTTGGTAGCGCTCGACCTTCCCGTTGTGGCGGGGCGTGTAGGGGCGGGTGCGCTGATGCCGGGAGGCGAACGCGCCCACGGTGCGCCCGAAGACGCTGGCGCGGTAGTTCGCACCGTTGTCGGTCACGACCCGCACGATCCGGTTGATGCCGTGGGCGGCGAAGAACGCCCGGGCACGGGCGAAGAACGCAATGGTGGTGGCGGCCTTCTCGTCCGTGAGGTGCTCGGTGTAGGCCAGGCGGGAGAACCCGTCCACGGCGGAGTGCAGGTAGACGTACCCAGCTCGGGTGCCACGGGTCTTGGCGTCACGGGTCTTGGCGTCACGGGTCTTGGCGCGTTGGGCGGCCTTGTGCTGGTCCGATCCGCGCCCGTGGGCCCGCCATCCGCCGCCGTCCGGGATGCGTCCGACCTTCTTGACGTCCAGGTGGACCATGTGGCCCGGGTAGCGGGCGATGATCCGCCGCGGCCGCCGGTTCGATTCCCCACCGGTGTCCAGGTGGCGGCGCCGGTTGATCCCGAGACGGTCGAACCAGCGGCCCACGGTGCGCGCCGAGACCTGGTGGCCCTCGCTGGTGAGCTCGAGCGCGATCCGGGCCGCGGACCACTTCCGTTCGCGGCGCAGCGCCTCGATCCGGTCCACGACCTCGAGCGGGGTCTGTGTGGGCGAGGTGTGCGGGACGCTGGCGCGGTCGTGCAGGCCGGCCTCACCGAGTCGGTCCTACCGGTTCTTCCACTTCGACAGGCAGGCGCGTGAGACACCGGCCTCGGCAGCGACATGAGCGATCGGACGCGACTGGCAGCGCTGGACCAGGCGCAGGCGGCCGGCAGGGGTCAGCGGGGCGTTAGCGTGGGTCATGAAGGGGTAGGTCTTCCTCGGCTAGGACGGTTGGTCGCACTTCCATCCTGCCGCCAGGCCTACCCCTTCCTCACACCCGACCCCGCGTCACCAACGTCATGACCCGCAACACCTAGCCATCACACATCACCAGCCGGGCGACGGGGGTGGGTACGGGTCGAGAGACCCTGTAGTGGAGGGAGGGCTGCTTGTTCGATGCTGGTCTGCTGTCGAACCCGACAGGACACGGCAGAACCCGAACCAAGCTGGGTGCGGGGGACGGCTCACCTGCGCCGGAGGGGCCCTGACCCCGGTTCGTGGACACGGGGTTGGTTTATGCCGCGGTGGTGAGCGTAGTGGCTGCTGTGCTGTTCTCGTAGCCGACGGGGCTGGTGTAGTCGCACCAGGAGTGTCGGCGGCGGTTGTTGTAGCGAAGGATCCAGCGGAACACCTCACGGCGGCAGGTGGCCTCGTCCGGCCAGCAGGCCGCGTCCTGCAGGACCTCGCGTTTGAGGGTCGCGTTGAACGACTCCGCGAGAGCGTTGTCGGCCGAGGTGCCCACCGCTCCCATGGACTGCCTCACGCCCAGGGCCGTGCAGAGGTCGGCGTAGGCCTTGGAGGTGTAGACCGACCCGTGATCGCTGTGGAAGACCGCCCCGGTCAGCGATCCACGGGTCGCAGCGGCGGCTTTGAGCGCGTCGGTGACGAGCTCGGTGCGCATGTGGTCGGCGATCGCCCAGCCGACCAGGCGTCGGCTGTAGCAGTCGATCACGGTGGCCAGGTACAGGTTCCCGCCGCCCGCGGCCGGACTGATCGGTAGGTAGGCGATGTCGCCGACGTAACGCTGGTTCGGTGCCTGAGCGGTGAAGTCCCGCTGCAGCAGGTCCGGCACGACCTGGTCGGCCGGTTCAGGCACGGTGGTGCGGACCTTGCGTCTCTTGACGTAGCCGGCGATACCGGCAGCGCGCATCACCCGTGCGACCCGTTGTGGTTGACCCGCTCCCCGGCCGAGGCGCCGTCGTTGAGCTCTGCGGTCACTCGTGGTGCGCCGACGGTGTTGTCAGCTGCGTGGACCCCGCGGATCCGTGCGGCCAGGGCCGCGTCCGCGGCAGCGCGTTCGGCCCGCACGGGCGAGGACACCTTCCAGGCGTAGTAGGACGAACGCTCGATCTCGACGAGCTCGCACAGTCGCTTCACCTCGAAGGTGTTGCAGTTGTCGGCAACGAACTGGAAGCGACTCACCAGCGCGTCTCCCCGGCGAAATACTTCGCCGCTTTCTGCAGGATCTCCCGCTCGGTGGCCAGCTTCGTCGTCTCCGCCCGCAAGGCTGCGTTCTCCGCCTCGAGCCGGGCGATCTTCTGCTCCGGTGTCTCATCCGCAGGCGCCGTGGCACTGGCCGGCACCCCACTGGAACGCGCCGTGGTGGACCGCAGCGGGCTCGAGGTCCGTGTGCCGTCCGGCGCGGTCTTCTTGCCCGTCCCGTACGTATCGAGCCAGTCTTGCAACGTGCCGCGCACGATACCGAGGTCCTCGGCGATACCGCGGACCGTGGCACCCGGCGTGGACTCATACAAGTCCACGGCCTGGCGACGAAACTCCTCGGAGTAGTTCTTCCTGGCCATAGTTCCTGATCATCTCGCTTCCCCAGCAGATGCTGGAATCAGCGTGTCCAAGAAGCAGGGTCAGGCCCCCCTGCGCCGGAGTGCTCAATGTGGAGAGTAAATGGAGAGCGGTTCAAGTCTCGGAAACCCTTCAGGCCCGGGATTCGTTGGAATCCCGGGCCTGATCTGTCGGGCTGACAGGATTTGAACCTGCGACCCCTTGACCCCCAGTCAAGTGCGCTACCAAGCTGCGCCACAGCCCGCGGTGGTGTTTCGAGCATGCTCGACACTACCGGTTTTGGCCCCTTGGGGCCGACGGAAATACTACCCCAACTCGAGCCCGGTGCCCGACCAGGAGGGGTCGAATCGCCAGCCGCGTCCCAGATCACAGTCCCCGGCGGCCGCGACGGCGCCCATGCAGGCATGTCCGAGCAGCCCGGCGCGACCAGGTCGAGGACGAGCGCGGGTCTCTGCTCCGGATGGCGCGCCATGGAGCGAGCACAGGTGCGCGACGGCGCACCAAGGAGGGCGAGGTCCTGGCGGCCCGGGTCAGGAGAGCCCCGCACGGAGCCGGCGTCCCGCACGCAGCACCGTCGCCCGGGCGAGCTCGTCGAGCGCGTCCACGAGAACGACGTCGGGCAGGCGATCGGGAGGTGTCGCCTCCGCCGCGACGGACAGCTCCGTGCAGCCCAGGACGATCGCGTCCGCACCACGGAGGCGCAGACCGGCGATGGCCTCGTCCAGCGCGCTCAGGTCTCCGCCGCGGCCCGCCTTCACGTCGTCGTAGATCAGGGACGTCACCGTCGCCTGGTCGGCGACGTCCGGCACGAGGGTCTTGATGCCGCGGGCGTTGAAGGCGTCCAGGTAGACGCCCGACGCGATGGTCCCCTCCGTCGCGAGGAGCCCGACCGCCTCCGGCCGCGGCCCGCTGAGGCGGCCGGTCCAGACGTCGTGCGACAGCACCGCGGACACCGTCACGTCGACCGCGGACAGCAGCGGGACCGGCGTCGCCGCGCCGATCGTGCCGGCGAAAGCATGCGCCGTGTTGCACGGCAGCACGAGGAAGTCCGCCCCGGCCCCGGCGAGCCGCCGTGCATCGGCGGCGAGCACGGGCCCCGGGTCGTCGGCGGAACGTCCCAGCACGAACGCCGTGCGGTCGGGGACGGTCGCGTGCTGCAGCACGATCATGTCGACGTGGTCCTGGTCGCGCGCGGCCTCGGTGATGCGGACGACACGCTCCATGAACAGGACCGTTGCGAGCGGCCCGACCCCGCCCAGCACGCCGACGAGCGCGCCCGAGGCCCCGGTCGAGGAGCCGGCCGATGCCCCGGCGCCGGGCGTGCCGACGTCAGGCAACCTCGCGCTCCTCGGCCGAGACCGTCTCCACCGACCTGGGCGGCCCGGGCTCCTCGGGCGCCGCACCCGGGTCCTGCACCGGGTGGTACTGCGCGAACTTGCGCACCTGGTTCAGCTCGGCGAGCCGCACCCAGGTGTCGCGGCGGGGCGAGAGGTCCCGCCGGTACTTCAGCGGGTGCACGACGCGGGCGCGACGCACGGCGGCGCGCACCGCGTCGTCCCCCACGTACTTGTCCAGGAGGAAGCCCGGGACGATCCGGTACAGCACCTCCGACGGCTCCATGAGCGGCCAGCGCCCGGTGAGGTGGTCGGCCATCCAGAAGGCGGCGGGGTTCAGCCCGCTCGCGGTCAGGTAGTAGTTCGACCGTCCGGTGCGCGGGTTCAGCTCCAGGAAGTGCCCGACGCCGGTCCGCGGGTCCACCTTCACGTCGAAGTTCGCGAACCCGGTCCAGCCCAGATGCTCCACGAGCCGGCGGGCGTCGGCCTCGACCTGCGGGAGCGGACCGGTGAGGATCGCGGCCGGGTTCCCCAGCGTCCCGGGCGTGTGCTCCTCGAGCAGCACGTGACCGCCCCATGCCATGCGCACGCTGCCCGTCCGGTCGGAGTACGTGGTCATGATCCGCATCTGCGAGTCGTCGCCGGGAACGTACTCCTGGATGATCATCGGCCGCCGGTAGCCCGCGCCCCCGGCCGCCCGCAGGAGCGCGGCCAGCTCGTCGCGGTCCCGCACCAGGTGCACCTTGGCCTTGCCGCGGAACGAGACCTGCTGCCACGCCGTGTTGTCGCCGGGCTTGGCGATCACCGGATAGCTCAGGTCGAGGTCGCCGACGGGCTCCCCGCCGTCGCGCACCTCCGTACGCGGGTGCGGGACGCCGATCTCGTGGCACAGCTCGGAGAACCGCCGCTTGTCCATGACGTGATCGAGCAGATCGACGGACGGGTACGGGACGACCGCGACGTCCTCCAGGCGCGCGCGATGCTCCGCGAGCGCCCGCACGTACCAGTCCACGCAGGTGAGCGCGATGACCGGGCCGGGAGTGGCCGCGGCGACCCGTCGGATCAGCTCGACCATGACGCTCGGGTCGTCGAGTCGTGGTTCGACGACGTTGTCGATGATGGTGGAGTGCGCGACGTTGGGCGTCGGGCGGATGGACACGACGGTCGACCGGACGCCGTGCCGCTCGTGGAAGGCGCGGGCGAGGCTGTAGGCACCGGCGTCGCCACCGAGGATGACCGGGTGGATCGCTGCGTTGTTCCCCATGCCACGTAAGACGGGCGGAGCATGCGGAAGGTTGTGTCACAGAGCGGGTGAACTGGAAAATTGGGGCGCAGGCACCGGTCGACGGACGCCGACCGGTGCCCGCGAGGTCAGCCCCGGCGCCAGAGCTGGGCGTCGGTGCCGTTGCAGGTGTACATCGACAGGCGTGCGCCGTTCGCGGTGTCCCACTCGTAGTTGTCCAGGCAGAGTCCGCTGGTCCGGTTGCGGAGGGAGAACCAGCCGGTGCCCCGGTCGATGATCGACCAGTCCTGGTTGGTGCCGCCGTTGCAGGTCCAGAGGCCGACGTCGGCGTTGAGCGCCGCCGAGCCGTTCAGGTTGTCCAGGCACTTGCCCGCATGGAGGTTCTTGATGCGGTAGTGCCCGCCGACGTAGCTGAGCTCCCACTTCTGGGCCGCGGCGGTGCTGCAGGTGTAGAGCCTGACCGGCGCGCCGTCGGCCGTGTTCCAGTCGTAGTCGTCGACGCACTTGTCGCTGTGCCGCCCACGGATCCCGGGTTGCCCCGAGCCGGTCGCCTGGGGCTGGCCGAAGAAGGGGTAGCCGTCCGCCGCCCAGTACAGCTGCTGGGCCCGGGTGTGCCGGTTGGGATCCGTCAGGGCGTCCGGCGTCGGCGTCGCGTAGTCACGCGCGTGGTAGACGAGGAGGTCCGTCACGCCGTCCTCGGCGACGGTGAAGCTGCCGTGACCGGGGCCGTAGGAGCCGTTCGCCGTCTGGAAGACGGGTGTTGACCGCTTGGTCCACGAGGACGCGGACAGCAGGTTGGCGGACGCCGAGGCGGAGACCAGGCCGAGCTTGTACCGGGAGTCGGTGGCGGACGCGGAGTACGCGATGAAGACGCGACCGTTCTTCACGATCGGTGACGGGCCCTCGACCACGCCCGCGACGCCCTCCATCTCCCACGCGTGGGTGGGCCGGGCGATCTCGACGGTCGATGCGGTGTCGATGGTCGTCGGCGACGTCATCCGCGCCAGGTACATGTGGCTGTTGTAGCTCGTGCTGGGGCTGTCCTGCGCCCACGCGAAGTACCGGGTGCCGTTCAGGGTGAACGACGCCGGGTCGAGCTGGAACGAGTCCCACCCCGTCGTCATGCGCTGCGGTGCCGACCACGTGCCCGTCGTCGGGTTCGCCGAGGTGTTGCGTATCGAGTACAGGCGCTGGGCGAACCGTGACGTGCTGGGCGACGCCGAGAAGTACATGTACCAGGCGCCGTCGACGTACTGGATGTTGGGCGCCCAGATCCAGCCGCTCAGGGCGCCGCTGGACGGCGCCGTGAACGCGGTGACCGGCGTGGCGGAGCCGAGGCCCGCGAGAGTTCGTGACCGGCGCAGCTCGACGCGCTTGTAGTCCGGCACGGAGGCCGTCATGTAGTAGTAGCCGTCGGTGTGCTTGTGGATCGCCGTGTCGGCACGCTGCTGCACGATCGGGTTCGGCACGTCGATGAACTGGGCGGACGCCGGGGCGGCGGGCACGAGGGTGAGGGCCAGGACGGCGGCGGCGCCGGCCGCGAGGATTCTGCGGCTCAGCCGGGGCAGCAGGACGGCAAGGGGTGGGGGCACGGGATGACTCCTTTGTCATCGGCATTGTGAGCGCTAACATCGCGAACTCTGCCCGAGCCCGGCTCGTCCGGTCAAGGTGCTGCGCGCAGTTCTCGGGGCCGGCGCGCGGATTCGTGCGATGCCCTGCTCCGGTACCGGTTCTCACGGCGACCGATGACTTCTCCGGGAACCAGCGGTCGACCCTGCAACCGCTCCGATGGAACCCGACGGAAGGGACCCACGATGGTCACCACGCTCCGCAGCTTCAGCGGCTTCTCGGTGGACGACGCCGACGCCGCTCTCCGCTTCTACCGCGACACGCTCGGGCTGCCCGCGCGAGAGAACTCGATGGGTGGTCTCGAGATCGACCTCAGCGGAGACGCGTCGGTCTTCGTCTACCCGAAGGGCGAGGCCCACGCGCCGGCGTCCTACACCGTGCTCAACCTCGTGGTGCCGGACATCGACCAGGCGGTGACGGAGCTGGAGGCGGCCGGGGTGAGCCTGATCCGCTATCCCGAGTTCGACCAGGACGAGCGGGGCGTCGCTCGCAGCACCGACCCGTCCCAGGGTCCGACGATCGGGTGGATCGCCGACCCGGCGGGCAACGTCGTCGCGCTCATCCAGGACTGATGCCCCGCAGGAGGCTCCGCCTCCGGTGCTGGGCGGTACCGTGGCACCCATGACCGAGAGCTCGGGCACCGGCGTCGAGGCACTGCTCCGTGCGGACAGCGTCGCGCTCGCCGCCAGCACGTTCGTGAGGGTGTTCGCCGGTGTCGGGCTCGGGCGGGAGCAGGCCCGCTACCAGGTGGGCAAGGAGCTGCACCGCCAGTTCGGCAAGCCCCACAGCGACGACCACTATGCCTACGAGGCGATCGTCCTGCAGCTCGTCCTGGTGTGGGAGCAGGCGCGCGTCGCGGCACGGGCACACTCGGGTGTCCTGATCCTGCTGCCCGACGGCGTCCGCCTGCTCGCCGCCACGGACGCGACCGACGAGCTGCGCGCCCTGCTCTCACGCTGAAGGTCGCGCCCTGAAGATCACGCCCTGAAGATCACGACACCGAGGATCCGCTCACGCGGCGTCGCCCCCGGCCAGGCCGTGCAGCTCGGCCAGCACCGTGCGTTCGATGTCGGCGAGCGAGCGTTCCTCACCGTCGCGGATCCACTGGGCGAAGGACACGGCGAACACGGTGATCGCCGACTCGGCCGACCCAGGAGCTGCTGGGCTGGGCGCCGACCGGCCCGACCCTCCTCGAGGACATCGCCGCCGGCGCCTACTCGTCGCGCTGACCTGCTGACCGGTCCGCGGCTCGCCGTGCCGCCCACCTCCGGGCCGTGGGAACCTGAGGTGCATGGGACCAGCGCGAGACCGTCCGGGCGCTCACGTGACCTCCGCACGCGGGGGACGCCCATGACGTCGGACCCGGTCGTGCAATGGGCGACCACAGGTCTCTTCGCCCTGCTGACCGTGCATTCCCTCTGGCGTCTCGTCACCGTCCGCCAGGTGCTCGTCGCGACCGGCTACCTGTTCCACCTGGGCATGAGCGCGGTCATGGTCGCCATGGTGTGGCCGTGGTGGGCTCGGCTGCCGGTGCTGCCCCAGCTCGTCTTCTTCGCGCTGGCGGCAGGATTCTTCGCGGCTGCCGCCGGGTGGCGTGCCGCCGATGTGCTGTCCCGGGGCGGAACGGGCGGCGGCCTGCCGACCGCACACCACGAGAGTGCGCGGGCGCAGGTGGTGCACGCGGCCATGATGCTGGCGATGGTCTGGGCGGTGGCCGCGATGAGCCCCGGCGTCCCGAGCGGGTCGGCGCTGTCCCCGGGGCCGGGGCACGGGCACGGGCACGCGGCGGCCCACGTCGTGGCCCACGCACAGCTCGGCGGCTGGGCCGCGGTCAGCGGTGCACTGCTGGCGGCGGCGCTCGCGGTCGGCGGGTCCTGCTTCGTGGTCGGCCTCGTCCGGCACCTGCGTCACCGGGAGCCGGCCAGGGCCCGGAGCTGCGCGGACCTGGTGGCGAGCGCTGCGATGAGCCTCGGCACGGCCGGGATGTGCTGGCTCATGCTCGTCGGCTGAGCCGCTCCCGCCCACGTCCACGCAGTTCCGCCCAGTTCTGCCCAGGCCCGCCCGGCAAGGCCGGCTCGCAGATCAACGAGACGGTGATCCGGGCGTACGAAGTGCGCCGCTGACGGCCGGGCCGCGACATCACGTCTCGTCCTTGGCTACCGTCGTTCCTGACTGACGTCGCGATGAAAGGGAGGAACCGTGGACATCGACGAGCTGCTGGATCTCGAGCACCAGGGATGGAAGTCCCTGTGCGACGGGACGGGAGGTGACTTCTACGGGTCGATCATGACGGCGGACGGTGTGATGGTCCTGGCCCACGGCCAGGTCTTCGACCGGACGGCGGTCGTCGCGTCCCTGAACGACGCGCCGCCGTGGCGGACCTACGAGATCACCGACGAGCGGCTGGTCCGGATCGGCGACCGGGACGCGGCCCTCGTCTACCGGGGGCGCGCCTACCGTGACGACGAGGAACCGGCCTTCGTGGCGCTGATGTCGAGCGTCTACACGCGTGCGGGTGACGGCTGGAAGCTCGCGCTCTACCAGCAGACCCCGGTGCCGCAGCCTGGCTGACCACAAGGCCGCCCCGCGCCCCCCACCGTTGCGTCCTACGCTAGAAGGTAGCCTGGCTAGGTACAACGAGGGGGCGCAGTGACCATCCGGAACCTTCCATCACGGTGCGAACGGCGAGCGCGCGATCCGAGGGACCCGTCATGACCACGCCCACGGCGTTGGTCTGGTTCCGCCGCGACCTCCGTGTGGCCGATCAGCCCACCTTCCTCGCTGCCGGACAGGGCTCGCGCGCACTGGCCCTGTTCGTGCTCGACCGGCGGCTGCTCGCGCCGTCGGGCGCCGCGCGGTTGTGGTTCCTCTACGGCTGCCTGCGGGACCTCGACCGGAGCCTGGGCGGCCGGCTCCTGGTCGTCGAGGGCGACCCGACCGAGGTCGTCCCGCAGGTGGCCCACCAGGTTGGCGCGGACGACGTCCATGTCGCCGCGGACTTCGGGCCATACGGCCGGCTCCGGGACCGCGGCGTGGAGCAGGCGCTCGCCGAGCAGGGCCGGTCCCTGGTGCGCACGGGCTCCCCGTACGCGGTGGCACCCGGCCGGGTCCGGACCGCGGACGGCGGCCGATACCGCGTGTTCACCCCGTTCCGACAGGCCTGGGCCGACCATGGCTGGCGCCCACCGGCGAGCACCGACGCCGACCACCTCGACTGGATCGATCCCGCGAGCGTCGCGGTCGAGGCGGTGCCCGTGCCCGCGCCACCCGCGGTGACGGCCGACCTCCCCGAGCCCGGTGAGGCGGCGGCCCGGGAGCGGTGGCAGCAGTTCCTGGGCGCGCAGCTCGACGGCTACGCCACCGGCCGGAACCGGCCCGACCAGCCCGGCACCTCCCGGATGTCGGTCTACCTGAAGTACGGCTGCGTGCACCCGCGTACGCTCCTCGCCGACCTCGCGGACAGCACGTCGGAGGGCGCGCAGGCGTTCCGCACGGAGCTCGCGTGGCGCGACTTCTACGCCGACGTGCTCGACCAGCGTCCCGACTCCGCCCGGCGCAACTACGACCGTGCGTACGACGCGCTGGCCACCGACAGCGGCCCGGAGGCCCACCGGTTGTTCGCCGCGTGGCGCGAGGGCCGCACGGGCTTTCCCGTCGTCGACGCCGGGATGCGACAGCTGCGCGCCGAGGGCTGGATGCACAACCGCGTGCGCATGATCACCGCCTCGTTCCTCGTCAAGGACCTCCACCTGCCGTGGTGGTGGGGTGCGCGGCACTTCATGCGCCTGCTCGTCGACGGCGACCTCGCGTCCAACCAGCACGGCTGGCAGTGGGTGGCGGGCACGGGCACGGACGCCGCACCCTTCTTCCGGGTGTTCAACCCTGTGCTCCAGGGCGAACGGTTCGACCCGCAGGGCGACTACGTGCGCACCTATGTGCCCGAGCTCGCGGACGTCGCCGGTGCGGCGGTGCACAAGCCCTGGGCGTTGCCGGGCGGACCACCGGCCGGTTACCCGTCTCCCGTCGTCGACCACAAGCACGAGCGCGCGGTGGCCCTCGACCGCTACGAAGCCGTCCGGGAGGTGCGGCGACGGGAGCGGGGAAGATCGTGACGAGACAGGGGACGGCCCGGAGGGAGGACGGCGCGGACCTGCCGCCGTCCTCCCGCCGGGCCGCCCGGGCGCGACGTCAGGTCAGTCGGTGACCTCGAACGTCAGCGACTGGGTGAACTCGCGCCCGTGCACGTCCGTCGCGGTGACCTCGGCGGTGTGCGTGCCGGCCGCGAGGTCGGCCGGCAGCTCGACGCGCCACAGGTGCATGGAGCGCTCCGCGACGCTGCCGCCGTGGACCAGCTGCTGCTGCGCCGCCACGGGGTCGGACCACTCGGCGCCGACCTTCTGCGCCTCGCCCTGCATCGGCTGCGTGCGCACGGCCTCGACGGGCTCGCCGCCGTCGAGCGTCGCCGTGACCGTCGAGCCCGTGCTGCCCATCCAGAAGTTCGTGGTCAGCCAGGTGGTGTTCGCCAGGTCGGCCCGCGACACGACGAGCGGGTCGGTGTACTCCGGCGCCGAGCCGACGGCGGAGCGGTGGGCCGCGAACCACTCGCGGTAGCGGGGCGTGTTCACGCCGAGCGCCATCTGGTGGGTGTCGTCGGCGCCGCGGACGGTGAAGCGCTCCTTGACCTGGGTGCCGGTGAGGTCGAGCGTCAGGACGCCGGGCTGCCCGCCGTCGCGCTGCAGCGCCGCGGGGTAGCCCTCCGGCAGCACGGTGCCGGAGTACCAGTCACCCGAGATCGCGCCGGCCGTGATGTGCGTGAACGGCAGCTCGTCGACACCCATGACGTCCGACCAGCCCTGGAGGCTGTCGCCCGCGCGCAGGTTCTCGATGCTGTGCGTGTGACCGCCCAGCGCGATGGCCTCGCGGCCCTCGAGCAGCTCGTAGATCTCCTTGACCTGTGCCACCTGGTGCTTGGAGCTGCCCTGGTCGGCGTAGTCGAGGAGCGGGATGTGCGCGGCGATGACGATCAGCCGGTCCTGCGGCACCTGGGCGAGGTCGTTGCGCAGCCACTCGAGCTGACGCTCGTCGAGCGAGCCGGTGTAGGAGGTGCCCACCGGGTACTCGACGGTGTTCAGCGCGACGACGTGCGCCTTGCCCACGTCGTAGGAGTAGTACTCGGGGCCGAGCTTGGCCCGGTACGTGTCGAACGTGTGCTCGCTGCTCGTGGCGTCGAAGTCGAGGTCGTGGTTGCCGGGCAGGAACCGCGCCGGGCCGTTGAGCATGCTCACCAGCTCGCGCGTCTGCGGGTACAGCGACAGGTCGTCGCCCACGACGTCGCCGATGAAGAGCGCGCCGCAGCCCGTGTAGTCGGTGCGTGCCGCGAGGTCCGCGAACGCGCCGTTGCGGGCGTACTCGACCTCGTCCTGGTCGTACGTCTGGATGTCACCGCCGATGAGGCAGTGCTGCTTCGCCGAGCTGGTGAGCTTGCTGGGGGCGAGCGGGAAGTTGACCTCGGCCGGGAGCGGGCCGGTCGGCTCGATGCCGCCGTACCGCAGCTCGGGCGAGCCTTCGGGCAGGTGGTGGTAGAAGAACTGCGCGACGTTGTCGGCGTCGACCGGCACCTGGTAGCCACGCGGCTGGGTGACGGAGACCGTCATGTTGTCGAACGCCGGGAGCTCGTAGCGGCCCGTGCGGTCGGTCGTCGTGACGTCCCGGCCGTTGGTGACGGTCACGCCCCGCAGGCCCCGCTCGCCCCGGTCCTGTACGGAGTCCTTGTCGCGGTCGACGAAGACGACACCGTCGATGGTGTCCTGGTCCTCGTCCGGCCCGGCGACCACGTCGACGCTGCCGCGGTAGGCGGTCTCGGCCCACGATCCGCCGGTCTGGCCGCCGGGTGCCGCCGTGGCGGACGGCAGCAGCGTGCCGGTGAGTGCGAGCGCGAGCCCGCCTCCGGTGAGGCCGAGCGTGCGGAGCCAGCGCGTAGTCGATCGGGTGGCAGTCGATTTCACAGAATTCTCCTGTCGTGATCGCGAACCGGCCCTCCGGCCGGTCGGCCATCACGCTGCCGCCCGGTCATGAACTCGGGCTGTCCTCCTCCTCACGGCACGGCAAATCTCACCCGACGGCCAGCTGACGAACCGGCCTCAGGTCCTGGTGCGGTAGATCCGCATCGCGATCGGCCCGAGCACCGCCGTCAGGACCACGGACGCGATCAGGACCCAGACGATCTCCGCGGCGTCTGGCCTGCCCGCCATCAGGCCGCGCACGGCGGTGACCAGGTGGCTCACCGGGTTGACGCCCACGAACGCGCGCAGGCCGGACGGCATGGTCGCCGGGTCCACGAAGACGTTCGAGGCGAACGTGAGCGGCATGAGCACCATCATCGAGATGCCCATCACGGCGTTGGGCGAGCGGACCAGCAGCCCGAGGATGATGAACGTCCAGCTCAGCGCGAACGCGAACACCAGCAGGAGCAGCACCCCGAGCAGCACGCCCAGGACCCCGCCGTCGGGCCGGAAACCGAGGATCAGCCCCAGCGTGATCGTGATGACCGAGGCGATCGTGTAGCGCACGGTGTCGCCCAGCAGCGCGCCCACCACGGGCGAGGGGCGCCAGATGGGCAGCGAGCGGAACCGGTCGAACACACCCTTGGAGATGTCGGTGTTCAGCGTGTACCCGGTGTAGATCGTCACGAACAGGATGGTCTGCACGAGGATGCCGGGCAGCAGGAACTGGATGTACGCCTGCGTGGAGCCGGCCAGCGCCCCGCCGAACAGGTACGTGAACATCAGCGTGAAGATGATGGGGGAGACCAGCACGTCGAACAGCTGCTCGGGCACGTGCTTGATCTTCAGCAGCGCGCGCCAGCCGAACGTCAGCGTGGTCGACACGGGCGACGGCCGCGCGGGCCGCTCGCTGAGGGCGACGGCGTCGCGCAGGGTGGTGGTCATCGCGACACCTCGGTCGACTCGCGCGCCTCGCTGGACGTGGCCTCGCCCGGCTCCGCGTCGTCCGGCAAGGGCTGGCCGGTCAGCGCCAGGAACACCTCGTCGAGGCTCGGCTGGCCCAGGCTGAACTCCGGCACGCTGATCCCCGCCTCGGCCAGGGCGGGCAGCAGCCGGGGCACCGCGTCGGCCCCCTCGTCGGGCACGCGCGCCGCGATGGCGTGCGGGTCCGAGTCGAAGGTCACCTCGGCGCCGAGCACCCGCTCGGTGATCTCGGCGGCCCGGGCGCGGTCGCCCACCTCGGCGACGCGCAGGTGCACGGCCCCCTCGCCGACCGACCGCTTGAGCTCGCTCGCGGTCCCCTCGGCGATCGTGCGCCCGTGGTCGATCACGGCGATGCGGTCCGCGAGCTGGTCCGCCTCGTCGAGGTACTGGGTGGTGAGCAGCACGGTGGCGCCGTCGTCCACGAGCACCCGGACGATGTCCCACACCTGGTTGCGGCTGCGCGGGTCCAGGCCGGTGGTCGGCTCGTCCAGGAACAGCACGCGCGGGGACAGCACCAGGGAGGCGGCGAGGTCGATGCGCCGGCGCATGCCGCCGGAGAAGGTCTTGACCTGCCGGGACCCGGCGTCGGCCAGGTCGAAAGCCTCCAGCAGGCCCTGCACCCGCCGCTTCGCCGCGGCAGGCGTGAACCCGTACAGCCGGGCGAGCATGAGCAGGTTCTCGGTGCCGGTCAGGTCCTCGTCCACGGAGGCGTACTGCCCGGTCAGGCCGACGGCGGAGCGCACGGCGTCGGCGTCGCGCACGACGTCGTGGCCCAGCACGCTCGCGGTGCCGGCGTCGGGCCGCAGCAGGGTGGCGAGCATGCGGACCACCGTGGTCTTGCCCGCACCGTTGGGGCCGAGCAGACCGAAGACGCTGCCCTCGGTGATCGAGAGGTCGATGCCGTCCACCGCCTTGGTGACGGACTTGCGGCTGGTGAAGTGCTTGACGAGGCCTCGCGCCTCGACGGCGAGCGAGTCGGACATGTGGTCTCCCTCCAGGCTCCCACTGTCGCACCACGGGAACACGGGCTCAATCCGTTTCGGTACCGGTCGAACCGAGATCACCCCGGGACGGCCGCCGGCTCCCCGCGCCGACCCGGACCGCCCGTGCAAGTGTGTGTGCCGGGAGTGCGCGGACCTCGCCGTCCGCCGGACGCTGGGAGGCGCCGCATGACCGCACAGAGCGCAGAGGCCGCACCGCAAGCCTTGCCGCAGCGCAAGGTCTGGGCGATCTTCGGCGGGCTCATGCTCGCGATGCTGCTCGCCGCCCTCGACCAGACCATCGTCGCCACCGCGCTGCCCACCATCGTCTCCGACCTGGGCGGCGCGGAGCACCTGTCCTGGGTCGTGACCGCGTACCTGCTCGCCAGCACCGCCACCACGGTGCTCTGGGGCAAGCTGGGCGACCTCTTCGGCCGCAAGACGCTCTTCATCACCTGCATCGTGATCTTCCTCGCCGGGTCGGTCCTCGCCGGCACGTCCCAGACGATGGGCCAGCTCGTCGCGTGGCGCGCCGTGCAGGGCGTTGGCGGCGGCGGGCTGATGGTGCTGTCCCAGGCGATCATCGGCGACGTCGTGCCACCCCGGGAGCGTGGCCGGTACCAGGGCCTGTTCGGCGCGGTCTTCGGCGTCTCGTCGGTCGCCGGACCGCTGCTCGGCGGCTTCTTCGTCGACCACCTCGACTGGCGCTGGGTCTTCTACATCAACATCCCGCTCGGGGCCGTCGCGCTCCTCGTCGTCGCCGTCGTCCTGCCGCGCATCACCACGGACGCCAGGCCCCGCATCGACTACGCCGGGATCACCCTGCTCGCGACCGTCTCGACGGCGATCGTGCTCGTCACCAGCCTGGGCGGTACCACATGGGGGTGGCGATCCGGACCTGTCTACGCCCTGGTCGCACTGGCGATCGCGGGTCTGCTCGCCTTTGTCCTGGCCGAGCGGCACGCCCCCGAGCCCGTGCTGCCGCTGCGCCTCTTCCGCAACAAGGTGTTCTCCGTCGCGGCGGTCATCGGCTTCGCCGTCGGCTTCGCGATGTTCGGCGCCATCACCTACCTGCCGCTCTACCTGCAGACCGTCAAGGGCTCGACCCCCACCGAGTCCGGCCTCGAGATGACGCCGATGATGCTCGGCCTGCTCATCACGTCCATCGCGTCGGGACAGCTCATCTCCCGCACCGGGCGCTACAAGATCTACCCGGTCCTCGGCACGGCGATCACCGCCGTCGGGCTCTACCTCCTCTCCCTCATGGACCAGGACACGACGACCCTCCAGGCAGGCCTGAGCATGTTCGTGCTCGGGGCCGGGCTCGGCATGGTCACCCAGGTGCTCGTCATCGCCGTCCAGAACGCCGTCAGCTACCGCGACCTCGGCACCGCGACGTCGGGCGCCACCTACTTCCGCACCATCGGCGCGTCCATCGGCGTCGCCGTCTTCGGCACGATCTTCGCGGGCCGCCTCACCGACGAGCTGGTGACCGGTGTCCCGGACACCGCCCAGGGCCCCTGCGATCCCGAGGCGCTCGCGGCCTCCACGCAGGCGCTCGCCCAGTGCTCGCCCGAGGTGCAGACCTGGTTCCTCGACGCCTATGCCGGCGCGCTGCACGTCGTCTTCCTGGGGGCGGTGCCGGTGGCAGCGTTGGCCTTCCTCCTGACCTGGCTGCTGCCCGAGGTCGAGCTGCGCACCGCCACCCGCGCGGGCGACGGCGCCACCGTGGGGCACGCGGCGGGCGAGTCCTTCGCCCTGCCGTCATCCCGCACCTCGCTCGAGGAGCTTCGGATGATCGTGTGGCGGCACGTCGGTAAGAGGGACCCCTTGCGGGTCTACGAGGTCGTCGCGCAGGACGTCGGCCTGTCCCCGCAGGAGGCGTGGATGGTCACGCGCGTCTCCCTCAAGCGCACCCGGTCCGTACGGCTCATGGCCGAGCGCACCGCCGGCTCCGAGCGAGCGGTGCGGGACGTGGCGGACTCCCTCGCCACCCGCGGGCTCGTGGAGGTCGACGGCGACACGGTCCGCGCGCTGCCCGGTGCGGACGACGCCGCGGAATCGATCCGGGCGGCGGAGCGGGAACGGCTGCGGCGCTACGTCGCCGAGTGGCCCGACGGCGACGAGCCCGAGATCGCGCAGCTCGTGGACCAGCTCACGCGCGACCTGCTGGCCGACAGGAGCGACCACGCGCCGAGGCCGTGACGGTCGGTGACGGTCCGTGATGGTATGGCCCGGTGCCTTCTCCGACGCCTCGCGCTTACCACCATGTCGACGTCTTCGCGTCGCGCCCCTACACGGGCAACAGCCTGGCGGTCCTGCCGGACGCGCTGGACCTCACCGATGCCCAGCTGCTGACCATCACGCAGGAGCTGCGGCACTTCGAGACGATCTTCCTGGGGCCGGTGTCGGCGGACGGGACGGTCGCCGCCCGCGTCTTCGACCTGTTCGAGGAGCTGCCCTTCGCGGGGCACCCGCTGCTGGGGGCGGCCGCGGTCCTGCACGCGAGCGCCGGTGACCCGCAGCCGCGGCAGTGGGTCTTCGAGCTCCGGGACCGGCAGGTGCGGGCCACCACCCGGCGCAGCGGCGTCGGCTATCACGCCACCATCGACCAGGGCCGGCCCGAGTTCCTGGGCACCGTTGCGGGGGACGCCGTCGCGCCGCTCTACGAGGCGCTCGACCTGCCTGGCCCGACGGCGGGCGCTGCGGGCTCCGGCAGCAGCGGCCTGCCCCTGGAGGTGGTCTCGACGGGCCTGCGCTACCTGATCGTCCCGGTCCGCGGCGGGCTGGACCGGGCCCGGATCGTGCGGCCCGACTTCGCGGCCCTGCTGGCCGAGCAGGGAGCCCAGTACGCCTACCTGATCGACCCGGACACCCTGGAGGGCAGGCACTGGAACAACGACGGGATCATGGAGGACGTGGCCACGGGGAGCGCGGCGGGGTGCGTCGGTGCCTACCTCGCCCGGCACGGCGTGGTCCCCACCGGTGTGGAGCTCGTGCTCCACCAGGGGCGGTTCACCGGCCGGCCCAGCGAGCTCCACGTCCTGCCCGAGGGCACGCCCGCCGATCTCCACAACGTACGGGTCGGCGGCGAGGTCGCACTGGTCGCGCGCGGCTTCCTGGACGCGCTACCGGGCTGACCGGAACTGCGGCCGACGCACCGTGACCGGGGACTGCCTGACGGCCGTCCTCAGCGTCCGGGGGAGTGCTGCGCCGCGCGCGAGCGGCCGCGGGAGCCGGTGACGCTCGATACGCCGTTGGGCGATCCCGCGTCCCAGGCGCGTGCGATGCCGAGGCGGCGCAGGTGCTCGCCGGTCACGGTGGCGCCGTCGGGACCTATCCAGTGCTCGGTGCCGAACCGCTCGTCGGTGGCCGCGTCCCAGCGGCGCATGAAGGGAGTGCCGTTGTTGGCGATGACCACCGAGCCGTACGTGGTCGGCAGGGGCCGGTCGGGGAGATGGATGAGGGTGTAGACCTCGGCGAGGTCCGCCGGCCCGACGGAGGACACGCTGTACCAGTTGCCGTCCACGTCGCGTTGCACCGCGTACCCGCTCGCGTCCAGCGCGACGCTCAGGTAGGGCAGGTCGGCGTCGAGCAGCTCCTGGCTGGACTGGTAGACGGTGCCCACCTGGGCTGCCTGGCTCATCGGGAGGTCTCCTTGGCGTCGACGCGGTGCTGGTCCCACCCATCAAAGCGGATTTGTCGTGATTGGGGGGCTCGAACGGGCCGCCCGGGTGAATCCGGGCGGCCCGTCAGCTCACCGCGCTTCCGTCTCGGTCCCGCTCGGCGCCGCGTCGGCGTCGGCGCGGCGTGCGTCGACGCCCTGGGGGTGGTGGTCCGGCTCGGCGACGTGCGCCGACGTCTCCGGGTCTCTGGAGTCCCGGGTGGCGTACAGGCTGGTCGCGGTGACGATGGCGAGGACGCCGATGATGACGCCGAGCGACGCGAGCGTCGGGATCTCCGGGACGCCCGCCCAGATGCCGTGGGCCCAGTGCAGCACGAGCTTGACGCCGATGAACGCCAGGATCGTCGCGAGCCCGTACCCGAGGTGCACCAGCTTGCTGAGGGCGCCCTGGAGCACGAAGTACAGGGCGCGCAGGCCGAGCAGGGCGAAGGCGTTGGTCGCGAACACGAGGTACGGGTCGCTCGTGATGCCGTAGACGGCGGGGACCGAGTCGACCGCGAAGACGATGTCGGTGGCGAAGACGGCGACCACCACCACCGCGAGCGGGGTGAGCATGCGCCGCCCGTTCTCGCGGACCGAGAGCCGGGGCCCGCGGTAGTCCTCGGTGACGGGCATGAAGCGGCGGATCAGCCGGACCGACCGCATCTGCGAGACGTCGGTGTCGTGCGCGCCGCCCTTGACCTGGTCGACCAGGATCTTGACCGCCGTCGCGAGCAGGATCGCGCCGAAGAGCAGGAACGCCCAGCTGAGGTTGGCCAGGACGGCCGCCCCGAGCGCGATGAAGATCCCGCGGAGCACGAGCGCCCCGACGATGCCGAGCAGGAGCACGCGCTGCTGCAGCGCCGCCGGCACCGCGAAGGCGGTGAGCAGGAGCATGAAGACGAACAGGTTGTCGACGGACAGCGACTTCTCGACGAGGTACCCGGTGAGGTACTGCACGCCGGTGTCCGAGCCGAAGGTGGCCCAAATCCACCCACCGAAGGCGAGGGGGAGGGCGATGTAGAAGGCGCTCCAGCCCAGGGCCTCACGCATGGACACCTCGTGCGGGCGCCTGGTGATGAGGAAGTCCACCGCCAGCAGGGCCAGGACGGCGAGGATGGTCACGGCCCACATGGTGGGGGTGGCGATCGAGGTCAGGGCAGGGGAGGAAGAACCGGTGATGGTGAGCAAGGAGTCTCCACGGTCGATGGCTCCGAGGTCTCCTTCACCTTGCACCGCAAGGCCGCCGCCCGAGGTCGCTGGTGCGCCGTACTGACCGGACGATGTTGGGGAAGTACTCCCCTCGCACTGCGCATCCTACGACACGTTTCTGGGTGAGTTCCTGGGTGAAGTGTGCGACCCGTCCAGGAGGGCTACCGGTGCGTCGCGCGGGTGCCGTCGTCGCGGTGCGCGAGCGTGGCGAGCGCGTCCTTCCAGTACCCCTCGGCGGCGATCGCGTGCCGTTCGGTGTCGATGTTCTCCTCGACGACGGTGACCCGCGTGCCACCGTCGTCGGGCTCGAGCGCGATGCGGATCTCGTGGTAGTTCTCGGGGACGTCCTCCAGGCCGTTCAGCGGCGCGAAGTGCGTGAAGTGCAGGAGCCGCGGCCGGTCGACGGCGATGACGGTGCCCTTGTCCGCGAACACCCGGCCGAAGAAGTGGCCCTCGAACGTGATGGGGCTGCCCGGCTGGAAGTCCGTCTCGATGTTGGCGCCCAGCATCCATCGTGCGCCCGGGTGCACGAGCACGGCCCAGACGCGCTCGGGGGGCTCGGCGATGTGGGTCGTCGCGGTGACGCTGTGTCGCGGGGTCTCGGTGCTCATCGTTGCCTTCCGTCGTGCTCTCGGACACGACCGTACCCCGCCGCAGGTCAGGTGGCGGCGCGCCGGATGCCAGCGGGCGCCCGTCGGGCCATAGTGGCTGGAGGAGCGGCGGGAGGAGGTGGCGATGGGCACGGTCGGGGACGGCCTGACCCACAGCTGCGACGCCGACAACGGCATCCACCGTCGCCGGCGCGGGAAGGGGTTCAGCTACGTGGACCACCGGGGCGCACGGGTCACCGACCCGGAGACGCTCGAGCGGATCCGCTCGCTCGCCGTCCCGCCCGCGTGGACCGACGTGTGGATCTGCCTCGACGCGACGGGGCACATCCAGGCCACGGGGCGCGACGCCAAGAACCGCAAGCAGTACCTGTACCACCGCCGGTGGCGCGAGCACCGCGACGCCGCCAAGTTCCACGAGCTGGTGCAGTTCGGCGAAGGGCTCACGACGCTGCGCAAGCGGGTCGACGCCGACATGCGCGCGCCGCGGCTGGGCCCGGACCGTGTGGTCGCGACCGTCGTCCGGCTGCTCGACGAGACGCTGATCCGCGTCGGCAACGACGAGTACGTGCGTTCCGGCGAGTCGTTCGGGCTGACGACGCTGCGGAACCGGCACGCCACCATCGAGGGGGCTGAGGTGCGGTTCCGCTTCCGCGGCAAGTCGGGCACGCCGCACGACGTGGTCGTCCACGACCGGCGGGTGGCGAACATCGTCCGCCGCTGTCGGGAGCTGCCCGGTCAGCAGCTGCTGCAGTACGTGGAGGGCGACGAGGTGAAGAGCATCGGGTCGCGCGACGTCAACGACTACCTCGGCAGGGTGACCGCTGCCGACTACACGGCCAAGACCTTCCGGACCTGGGGAGCCAGCGCGGTCGCCTTCGGCCACCTGCGCCGCCTCGACCCCGCGAACCGGCGTGAGCACGACGCGCAGCGCGCCGAGGCCGTCCGGATCACGGCCGCCCACCTGCACAACACCCCGGCGGTGTGCCGCAAGAGCTACATCCACCCCGCGATCCTCGCCGAGGACCGCGCCGACCTCGACCGCCTGATCGAGCGGTCCCACGCCAACGCCTCCCGCGGGTCCCGCTGGATGGACGCCGACGAGCGCGCCCTCCTGAAGTTCCTGACGGCCGCCGAGGAGTCGCGCGAGGCACCGGCCGCGTGACGGGCAGGCAGGGCGGACGGGCGGGAAAGATAGGGTTGCCGGCGTGCATCACTCCATGGCCGAGGGCGTCCGACGAATCGACTTTCTTCCCTGGGAGTACGACCCCACATCCCCGGAGGGCGCGGCCCAGGAGGCCCGCCAGAGCGAGCTGGTCGCCGCCGGGGCGCTGATCGGCGCAGGGGTATTCATCGCGCCCAACGCGGCGGTCTTCTGCGACCGGCTCGCGGTGGGCGACCGCACCTACATCGCGGCGCTCGCCTACGTGACGGGCGACCTGACGATCGGCGCCGACTGCTCGATCAACCCCTACGCCGTGGTCCGCGGCGAGATCCGGATGGGCGACGGCGTCCGCATCGGCGCGCACACGTCGATCCTCGGGTTCAACCACAGCATGTCCACCGACCGGCCGATCTTCGAGCAGGGCACGTGGAGCAAGGGCATCACGCTCGGCGACGACGTCTGGATCGGCTCGAACGCCACGATCCTCGACGGCGTCACGGTCGGGGACCACGTGATCGTCGGCGCGGGCGCCGTCGTCACGAAGGACGTGCCCGACTGGGCGGTCGTCGCGGGCAACCCGGCGCGGGTCATCCGCGACCGTCGCACGGAGAAGGGCGCCGTCCCGGCCCGGGAGCACGCCGCCGACGCCACCGCTGACCTCGCCGCGGAGCTCCGGTCGTTCGCCGGCAGGGCCCGGGAGCAGGCCGGCGACCTGCTGGCCCGCTGCTTCGAGGACGGCCGGTTCGTCGACCGGCCTGCCGCGGAGGCCGGGCTGCTGGAGCCCGCCGTCCGTCCGTGGGCCGACGCCGTCGAGATCGCGGACGTGCTGCTCGACGGGCCACCGCCCGGGTTCGACGCCGCGGACCTGGTCCGACGCCTCACCGCGCGGCAGGACCCGGCGACCGGGCTGATCCCGGAGGGCGACCTCTCCGACAGCGGCCTCTCCGATCGCATCCCGGCACAGCCGCTCGACCCCATGGACGGCAGCGCGAGCTACCACATCCTCAGCGTCGGCTATGCGGTCCGGCTGCTCGGCGGGCGCCTGCCGTACCCCGTCCGGGCCGTCCACGCGCTGACCGAGCGTGACCTCGTCAGGTCCCTCGAAGCACGCGACTGGGGCGCGCAGGCCTGGGGGAGCGGCGCCGCCGTCGACGCGCTCGCCACGGCGTGCGCCCTCAACATCGCGGACTTCTCGGCGGAGCTCGCCGACGGCGGAACCGGCCCGGTCCACGGGCTCATGGGCTGGCTGTCGGCCGCGGCGGATCCCCGGACGGGCATGTGGGGCGCGCCGCAGCCCGCACCCCGCTGGCTGCAGGCGGTGAACGGGTTCTACCGGCTCACCCGCGGCTCGTACGCGCAGCTCGGGCTGCCGCTGCCCTACCCGGAGGCGGCGGTCGACACCGTGCTGGAGCACGCGGCCGACCCCTACCTGGCCACGCCCGAGGGGTACACCGCCTGCAACGTCCTCGACGTCATCCATCCCCTCTGGCTCGCCGCCCGGCAGACCGGGCACCGCCGCGCCGAGGGCGAGGCGTGGGCGCGCGGCCAGCTGCGGCGGGCGCTGCGGAGCTGGACCGACGGCGCGGGGTTCGCCTTCGCCCCCGCGACCGACGGCCCCGACGCCGTGGCCGGGCTCCAGGGCACCGAGATGTGGCTGAGCATCGTCTGGCTCCTGTCCGACTACCTGGGCCTCGCCGACGCGCTCGGCTACCGGCCGCGTGGTGTGCACAGCCCGGACCCGCTGGTCCGGCTGGCGCCCGTCGGGGAGCGCTGAGCCGGGCCGCACCCGCCGTTCAGGTACCCGCGACGGCGGCCGTGGACCCGCGCACGACGAGCGTGGTGGCGAGCTCCTCCCGCGGCGCGACGGACGGCTGGTCGGCGCTGATCCGCAGCAGCATCCGGAGCGCCGCCGAGCCCATCTCGGCGATGGGCTGGTGCACGGTGGTCAGCGCGGGACCCACCCACTGCGCCTCGGGGGAGTCGTCGAAGCCCACGACGCTGACGTCCTCGGGGATGCGGAGGCCCAGGGTGGCCGCCGCGTCGTACACGCCGAGCGCCATGGTGTCGGAGCAGGCGAAGATCGCCGTCGGCGTCGGGGTGTCCCGCAACAGCCGCGTGGCCTGCTCGGCGGAGCTCGCACGCTGCCAGTCGGTGTGCGCCACCCGTCCTTCGGGAAGCTCGACGCCGGCCTGCGCCACGGCCGAGCGGAACCCGTCGATGCGCGCCTGGCTGTAGAGGTGCGTGCGCCGTCCGGCCAGCACGGCGAAGCGCCGGTGGCCGAGCGAGAGCAGGTGTTCCGCGG
The DNA here is from genome assembly GCF_028994805.1 of Promicromonospora iranensis. GTDB lineage: Bacteria > Actinomycetota > Actinomycetes > Actinomycetales > Cellulomonadaceae > Promicromonospora > Promicromonospora iranensis. The sequence goes on from NZ_JAJQQP010000013.1 coordinate 25,549, forward strand.
CGGCGCGCCCTCCCGCCCAGTTGGTGGCCCCGACGCTCGCGACGGTGCTCGGCGGCTGCGACACGGGGTCGAGCAGCACGATGGGCACCCGCGCGGCGGCCAGCGTCGCGAGCTGTTCGCTCGTGGTGTCGACGAGGGCCAGCACCGCGCCGCGCAGCCGGCGGGCCAGCAGCCTGGTCAGCCACGCGTCGTCCGGCGGACGGGCCACCGAGACGACGACGTCGACGCCCGCCTCCTCGGCGGCGTGCTCGACGCCGCTGAGCGCACGGTTCGCCCAGGTGCCCTCGACACCGCTGAGCACCAGGTCGACGAACGGAGAGTGCGCCCCGCGCGTGGCCGTGTCCCGGCCGGACCGCCCGCGATAGCCGAGCTCCGCGACGATGCCCATGACTCGCGAGCGGGTCTCTGCCGAGACGTCGGAGCGGCCGCTCAGCACCTTCGACACCGTGGGCACCGTGGTCCCGGCCGCCTTCGCCACGTCCGCGAGCGTCGTCCTGCGGGTCTGCTGCATGCCGTGACCATAGTCATGGCGGCGAAAGTTGCGCAACATTCTGGATCTTGATCGAGCCAGAGTGGTGCTGTATCAAAGGGGTGCGGCACCCTGCCGGGCTCAATGTTGCGCAATGTTTGGAGCGAGCACCACATGACTACTTCGACGACGAAGCGCGCCCTGGTCGTGCGCGGGGGATGGGACGGGCACCAGCCCGTCGAGACCACCGACTCATTCCTCCTGTTCCTCCAGGAGCACGGGTACGACGTACGGGTCGAGGACGCGACGGCGGTCTACGCCGACGCTGACTACCTGGCCGGGGTCGACGTCGTCGTCCAGACCAACACGATGAGCACCATCGAGGGCGACGAGCTCCGCGGTCTGATCACCGCCGTGCGGAACGGCACGGGCCTGGCCGGGTGGCACGGCGGCATCGCCGACTCGTACCGGAGCAGCGCGGACTACCTCCAGCTGATCGGTGGGCAGTTCGCGGCCCACCCGCCCCGGGCCGTCCCGGACGAGCTGGCCGGCGACGCCTCCGACAACTTCGTGCGCCACACGGTCGACATCGTCCCCGAGCGGGCCGACCACCCGATCGTCGCCGGGATCTCCGGCTTCGAGCTGACGACCGAGCAGTACTGGGTGCTGTCCGACGACTACAACGACGTGCTCGCGACCACGACGCTCGCCGCGCGTGACTTCGACCCGTGGCACCGGCCGGTCACCTGCCCGGCGATCTGGACCCGGCAGTGGGGCCAGGGCCGCGTCTTCGTCTCGACGCCGGGCCACGATCTCGCCGTCGTGCAGGACCCGAACGTCCGCACCGTCATCGAGAGGGGCATCCTGTGGGCCAGCCGTTGAGGGTGGGGATCGTCGGCCTCGGGGCGATCTCCGGCCAGTACCTGTCCACGTTCGCACGGCTCGGCACGGCGTGGCCCGGCGTGGTGCGGCTCGTGGCGGTCGCCGACCTCGACGCGACCCGCGCCGCGGCGGTCGCCGCGGAGCAGGGCGTCCGTGCGCTGACGGTCGACGAGCTGACCACGGACCCGGAGGTGGACCTGGTCCTCAACCTCACGGTCCCGGCCGCGCACGCCGAGATCGCGCTGCAGGCGATCGCCGCGGGCAAGGACGTCTACGGCGAGAAGCCGCTCGCGGCCACGCTCGAGGAGGCGCGCGCCGTCCTCGCCGCGGGCCGTGCGGCAGGCGTGCGCGTGGGCTGCGCGCCCGACACGGTGCTCGGCGCCGGCGTGCAGACGGCGCGGGCGGCGATCGACGGCGGTGCGATCGGCGAGCCGGTCGCGGCGACCGCGACGATGATGACGCCCGGCCACGAGCGCTGGCACCCGAACCCCGACTTCTACTACCAGCCCGGCGGAGGCCCGCTGCTCGACATGGGCCCGTACTACGTGACCACGCTCGTCACGCTGCTCGGCCCGGTCGCCTCCGTCGTCGGCACCGCGAGCCACACCCGCGGGACGCGCACCATCGGGTCCGGGCCCCGCCAGGGGGCCGTCATCCCGGTCGACGTCGACACGCACGTGACCGGCGTGCTCCGCCACGCGTCCGGCGCGCTGTCGACCCTCGTGATGAGCTTCGACTCGGTCGCCACCCGCGCCTCCGAGATCGAGGTCCACGGCCAGGCCGGTTCGCTGGTCGTCCCGGACCCCAACAGGTTCGACGGTGACGTGCAGCTCCACGAGCTCGGTGGCGCCTGGCGGACCCTGCCGCCCGGCGCGGGGTACCGCGACGCAGGACGCGGCTACGGTGTCGCCGACCTCGCGGTCACGCCGCCGGGCGTCCCTGTCCGCGCGAGCGGCGACGTCGCGTACCACGTGCTCGACATCATGACGTCGCTGCTCGCGTCGGCGGGGAGCGGGGTAGCGGTCACGGTCGAGAGCACGTGCGAGCGGCCGGCGGTCGTGCCGCTCTCGGACGCGCCGCACTGAGCCCGACGGCCGGCCCGGACCGGTGCGGCGTCGCGCTCAGGGCGCGACGCCCGCCGGAAGGACTGCATCGCGAGGGCGGCGGCGACGTGGCGGGGCAGGTCCTGGTTGCTGACCTCCGCGGCGCTGCAGAGCAGCGCGTAGAAGACCGTGACCGCCCAGGTGGTCGGGATCTCGGGGGCGACGGCCCCCTCGTCGCGCGCCCTGTCCATGAGCGCCTGCCGGTCGGTGAAGTAGCGGTGCAGGGTCGAGCGGCTGACCTCTGCCGCCCGCACAAGGCGGTGCTCGTCGTCGCCCTGGTCCTCGGTGCGCTCGGCACCGAGCTGGTCGCCGCTCTCCGGATGGAGACGGGCAGCACCGTGCCGGGCGCCGGGGAACGTGCGCCGGCCAGGGCGTAGCGGCGTCCGGCGGGCGCCGATATCAGGTGGGCCCTGACCGGCATGCCCGGTTACGGTGTTGCGCATGTCGTCGGTCAAGAAGTTCCAGGTCACGTTCGACTGCGCGGAGCCGGAGCGGGTCGCCCGGTTCTGGTGCGAGGTACTGGGGTACGTCGTACCGCCGCCGCCGGAAGGGTTCGCCACCTGGGACGACTACAACGGCTCGCTGCCCGCCGAGGAGCGGGACTCCTGGTTCGGCTGCCAGGACCCCACCGGTGTGGGCCCGCGGCTCTACTTCCAGCGGGTCCCGGAGGCCAAGATCGTCAAGAACCGCGTGCACCTCGACGTGCGGGTGGGCACCGGGCTCGTGGGTGACGAGCGCCTCGCCGTGCTCGAGGCCGAGGCCGCGCGGCTGATCGCGCTCGGCGCGACCCACGTGCTCACCCAGCTCGCTGACGAGGAGAACGAGTCCTGCATCACGCTGCAGGACATCGAGGGCAACGAGTTCTGCGTCGACTGATTCTGGGTCGGCTGACGGGCCGCCGGCCCGACCCGGGGTAGCGTCTGCTCCATGCGTCTGGGCGTTCTCGATATCGGGTCCAACACGGGACATCTGCTGGTGGTCGACGCCCATGGTGGCGCGGCGCCCCTGCCCGCGTCCTCGCACAAGCAGCCGCTGCGGCTCGCCGAGCACCTGGACGACGACGGCGGCGTCAGCCCGGCCGGTGTCGACGCCCTCGTGGAGTTCACCGCACAGGCCGTGCGCGTCGCCGAGGAGCGGGGCTGCGCGGAGACGCTGGCGTTCGCGACGTCGGCGGTCCGCGACGCCGTGAACTCCGACACGGTGCTCAAGACCGTGCAGGAACGCACCGGGGTGCGGCTGGAGGTGCTGAGCGGCGAGGACGAGGCCCGGCTGACGTTCCTGGCGGTGCGCCGGTGGTTCGGCTGGTCGGCCGGCCGGCTCGCCGTGTTCGACATCGGCGGCGGCTCCCTGGAGATCGCGGGCGGCTCGGACGAGGCGCCCGACGCCGCGTGGTCGCTCCCGCTCGGGGCGGCGCGCCTGGCCCGCACGCACTTCGCCGTCGTGCCGGACGCCGAGGCGCTGCATGCCCTGCGCCGTGACCTCCGTGCCGAGATCGCGCAGAACGCCGGGACGCTGCTGCGCGCCGGACGGCCCGACCGCGCCGCCGCGACGTCCAAGACGTTTCGTTCGCTCGCGCGCATCTGCGGGGCCGCCCCCGCGGCGGAGGGGCCGCTCGTGCGTCGGGTGCTGTCGCTCGAGGCGCTCCGTGACCGGGTCGACGAGCTGACCCGCACAGGGCTCGACGACCTGGCCAAGCTGCCGGGGGTCTCGCCGAGCCGGGCTCACCAGATCGTGCCGGGCGCACTCGTCGCGGAGGCGTGCATGGACGTCTTCGACCTGACCGAGCTGGAGATCTGCCCCTGGGCGCTCCGCGAGGGCGTGATCCTGCAGCGCCTCGACCAGATGCCGCACATCGGCGTCGGCTGAGCCCTGCGGCGGGGCTCTCGGCGTCGGGCAGCGGGCCGTGAGAAAAAAGCGCCCCGAACGTAACGCCGCGGCACGCGGCGCGAAACGGGCCTTCGCGAGTCTCCGTGTCAGGGGGCGCCACCGCATGGTGGCGCCTCTGACCACCGACCCGCCCTCTGACCGACCTGGGAGAACCATGACCCACGTGAAGCCCGCGGACCTCGTGACCCGCATGATCGACGCGGGGGAGGCGAAGGTGCACCTGTCGACCCGGGACACCCTGATCAGGTCGTTCATGGGTGCGGCCCTGCTCACGATCGCCGCGGCGTTCGCCGTCACGGTGTCCACCCAGACGGGGGAGCCCCTGCTCGGCGCGATCCTGTTCCCCGTCGGGTTCGTCATGCTCTACCTGCTCGGGTTCGACCTGCTCACCGGCGTCTTCACGCTCGCGCCCCTGGCGTGGCTGGCCAAGCGGCCCGGGGTCACGGTCCGTGCGGTGCTGCGCAACTGGGGCCTGGTGTTCGTGGGGAACCTGGCCGGCGCGATCATGGTGGCCGTCCTGATGGCCATCTACTTCACCTACGGCTTCTCGACCGAGCCCAGCGAGGTGGGTCTGGCGATCGGCGAGATCGGCGAGGGCCGGACCGTCGGGTACGCCGACCACGGGGCTGCCGGCATGCTGACGCTGTTCGTCCGCGGCGTGCTGTGCAACTGGATGGTGTCCACCGGCGTGGTCTTCGCGATGATCTCGACCAGCGTGACCGGCAAGGTGGCCGCGATGTGGATGCCCATCATGCTGTTCTTCTACATGGGGTTCGAGCACTCGATCGTGAACATGTTCCTGTTCCCGTCCGGTCTCCTGCTCGGCGCCGACTTCACGATCATGGACTACCTGGTCTGGAACGAGATCCCGACGGTGATCGGGAACCTCGTGGGCGGGCTCACCTTCGTCGGGCTCGTCCTGTACGCCACGCACGGCCGGACGGCGCCGAGCCGGCGCCCCGCCGTCGCCGGAGCCGACGCGGACCCCGTGGTCAGCGAGCCGACGGCGGCCCGGGAGCGCGAGCTGGTCTGAGCACCGCCTCCGGCGGGCGGATACTGGTGGTATGCCGGTTGTCGCGAACCCCGTCGAGCGTCTGCGTGCCCGGGTGGGTGACGCGCTCTTCCTGCGGGTCGCCGGGCCGGGCGGGTACGAGGCGCGCGACCGGATCCACCTCACGCCCGGACCCCGCTGGTTCCCGCCCGACAGCCCGATCCAGCGGGTGCACGGCGACTCGGCGACCTTCGTCGGCGGTCTGCGGGCGCTGCTGCTGCAGTCGCTGCACCCGCTCGCGATGGCGGGCGTCGCCGGCCACTCCGGCTACCGGGGCGACCCGTGGGGGCGCCTCGCCCGCACGTCCACGTTCCTCGCGTACACGACGTTCGCGACGGCGGAGCACGCCGAGGAGATGATCGACCGGGTGCGCGCCGTCCACGCCCGGGTGCGGGGCAGGGCGCCGGACGGCCGCCCGTACCGGGCGAGCGACCCGCACCTGCTCACGTGGGTGCACGTCGCGGAGGCGGACTCGTTCCTGGCGGCGCACCAGCGCTACGGCGTCCGGCCGCTCGACCCGGACGAGGCGGACGAGTACGTCGCCCAGTCCGGCCGTGTCGCGCGCGCTCTCGGTGCCAGGGACGTGCCCGAGACGGTGCGTGAGCTGGCCGACCGGCTGGAGTCCTACCGTGGCGAGCTGGAGGCCACGCCCGCTGCCCTCGACACCGCACGCTTCCTGCTGCGTGAGCCCCCGCTGCCCTGGCCGGTGCGCGGTCCCTACCGCCTGCTCGCGGCGGGGGCCGTCGCGCTGCTGCCCGTGTGGGCGCGTGACCAGCTCGACGTCGGCACGCGGTTCAGCCGGGCGCTCGGTGGTCCCGCCGGGGGAGCCGCCGTCCGGGCCGTGCGCTGGGGCATGGACGGGGTGTCGCGCCAGGGCCGTCGCCGGTGACCCGGTGACCCGGTGACCCGGTGACCCGGTGACCACAGCGTCAACCGCCGGGGGCGGGGGGAGTGTCGTCCTCGGTGCGGTCGGCGCCGCAGCGCCAGCACCGTCCGGCGGGGTCCTCGTTGAGCGCCCCGCAGTCCGGGCAGACCTCGGAGAGCCAGCAGGCCGCGTCCCCGCCGTCAGGCCGGCTCACGGGCTGAGGATCGTCCGTCACGGTCCCTCCCCGTCGTCGTCGCCGTCGTGCGGGGCGTCTAGATGGCACGCGCTAGGTGACCGGCACGCCCTCGCCGGCCAGCGGGTACGAGGCTTCCCGGCTCACCCGCTGGAACTCGCGGTAGAAGTCTCCCATCACCGCAGCGACCGGCGCGTCACGGAGGAGACCTGCTGCGAGGGCCGCCGGAGCGCCCTCTGGTACCGCCCCCTGCGCGCAGGAGCGCACGAACGCTCTGCGTTCCTCCGGGCCGTACCCGTACAGAGCGACGGCCAGCCAGTTCACCAGGTGGGTGGCGGCGTAGTGCCGGTCGTAGCCGCGGTGTGCGTCGAAGAAGGCGGACTCGCCCTCGGTGAGCTCGAAGCGGGTGGAGATCGCGAGTCCGTAGTCGGCGAGGTAGAGCCGTCGGCCGTCGGTCAGGATGTTCTGGAAGTGGACGTCGAAGTGCAGCAGCCCGCGGGCGTTCATGAACGAGATGCCCGCTGCCAGCTCGCTGTCCACCATGGCGCAGGCCCGCTCGGCGGCCTCGTCGCCGGCCCCGACCTGGACGCCCAGCCAGTCGTGCAGGTTCTGCGGGATGTACTCCAGGAACAGCATGATGCTCGTCGTGGACTGCTGCAGCGCCTCGATCCGGTGACGTATCTCCGGCCCGCCTCCCCAGTACGCCACAGCATGATCCACGTCGGCCAGCTCGTCGGGAAGCGGCTGGCCGGCGTCCGGGAGCACCCGCCAGTGGTACATCAGGGGGAAGCCCTCGTGGTCTCCCGCGATCACCCAGCCCGTCGTCATGATCTGCACGGCCAGCTCCCGCCAGGCTCCGAACCCCGGGCCGCCGATGGTGCCGACGCCGTAGTGGCAGAAGTCCGGCAGCTCGAACACGTTCGCCGTGGAGCGGACGTGCTCGGGCCGGAGCTCACGGTCGGTGAGGCGCACCTGCTTGACGAAGACCGGGGTTCCTTCGACCTCCAGCAGGATCGTCCTGCCGCCGATCCCGGTACCGATCGGTGTGCCGGCGTCCACGAGCTCGCGCAGCTCGCGGTCACCGCACAGCGAGAGTGCCGTGGACGCGGCGCCGTAGGCGGCGAGCCGAGCAGCGCGGGACATGTCAGGGCTCTTCACGCTCTGCCTCCGTCGGGGCACCTGCGTCTCGCGCCGCCGCTTCGGCGGACACCGCGGCAGGAGCCGCGACCACCTTCTCACGGGGGACGACGGCGGCGACCGGCCGACCACGAGCCCTGCGCCGAGCGCGAGCGTGGTCGATCCGTCTGTGTCCGACGCCGTGGCGGCGCTGGTCGTCGCCGACCCGTTCGGCAACCCGCTCGTGCTGGTCGACCCCTCGAAGGGCCGGTACGGCGACTCGTGCACGGGCGCCCAGGGCCTAGGACCGGGCATGGCAAATCCCTGGCGCCGGCTTGAGGTCACGTGCCAGCATCCGGCCACAGACAGCTCGCCATCAAGGAGACCACGCATCCCGAACGATCCCGCCTTCGAGGCACTGCTGATCGGTGGCCGCTCCGGTGTCGGCAAGACCACTGTCGGCTGGGAGGTCTCCGCGCAGCTGCGGGCCTCGCGCGTCGCCCACTGCCTGATCGAGGGCGACAACCTCGACCAGGCGTTTCCCGCTCCGCCCGACGACCCGCACCGCTCCGCGATGACCGAGGCGAACCTTGCGGCGATCTGGGGCAACTACGCCGCCCTGGGCTATCGCAGGCTGGTCTACACGAACACCGTCTCCGTCCTGGAGCCCGGCCTGATCGGCCGGGCCATGGCTGGTGCGCCCCGGATCGTCGCCGTGCTCCTGACGGCCGATGACGAGACCGCACGGCGGCGCCTCGGGACGCGCGAGATCGGGAGCCAGCTCGACGCCCACGTGGCGCGCAGCGGCTCCATGGCCCGGCACCTCGAGGCGACCGCGCCGTCGTCGGTCGTCCGGGTGCCGACCGGCGGGCGCGCCGTCACGGACGTCGCGCGCGACGTCATCGTCGCGACGGGCTGGGCCGCGCGCCCGCCCGGCGCCGCCGTCGGCGATCGGTGGCTCGAGTACCCGTAGCGCGCGAGCCGCCCTTGCCTCGTCGCCGCATTCAGGGCAGAGTCTGGGGTGACGCACCTCACACCGTGGTGAGGGGCGTCGCCACAGGAGGTGCTGAATGGCGAACACCGAATTTGTGACGCTGCGCCGTTCGATCGAGCAGCTGCGCCAGAGCGTGTCCGGGGTGCGCAGCGCCTTCGGTGACGCGCCGGAGGTGCGTCGGCTCATGAACGACCTCGAGCGGCTGGAGATCGACGCGGCAGAGCTCGCGTCGGCGGAGCCCCTGCGGCAGCTGACGACGCCGGGCCGCGTGCCCGAGCACGTCGTCGTGCCCGACACCCCGCTGGACGAGGCGATGTTCAGCGATGCCGACGACGAAGGGCTCGGCGGCTACCACGGCGACCGGTCGTGACGACGACCGCGCGTGACACCGACGGGCGCGGCGTCGGCGGGCGCGGCGTCGACAGCCCGGGGCGCGCCGCGATCGAGGCGCGGACCCTGCGGTCGGACCGGTGGTGGCTGCCACCGCTGGCGACCACGGTCGGCCTGCTGATCTTCATCGGGTACGCGACGGTGCGGACCTTCCAGCAGAAGTACTTCTTCGCCGACGAGCGCTACCTCACGCCGTTCTACTCGCCGTGCGTGTCGCTCGGGTGCGCGTCGGAGCCGGGGGCGGCGCACTTCGGGATGTTCCTCCCGGACCACCCGCTGATCCCGTACGCGGCGCTCAGCCTGCCGTTCCTGCTGCTGTTCCGGCTGACCTGCTACTACTACCGCAAGGCGTACTACCGGTCGTTCGCCCTCGCCCCCGCGGCGTGCGCGGTGCCGGAGCCGCACGCGACGTACCACGGCGAGACCCGCTTCCCGCTGGTCCTGCAGAACGTCCACCGGTACTTCTTCTATGCCGCGCTGGTCATCGCGGTCATCAACACCTACGACGCGATCGTGGCGTTCCGGCATCCGACGGACGGGTTCGTCGTCGGCGTGGGCAACCTGGTGCTGCTCGTGAACGTCGTGCTGCTGTGGTGCTACACGGCGTCGTGCCACTCGTGCCGGCACGTGATGGGCGGCCGCCTCACGCACTTCTCGAAGCATCCCGTGCGCTACCGCCTGTGGACCTGGGTGTCCGCGCTCAACACGCGGCACGCGACGTTCGCGTGGATCACGCTCGGCACGCTGATCCTGACCGACCTCTACGTCGCGCTCGTCGCGAGCGGGACCATCACCGACCTGCGCCTGGTCGGATAACTGGACAGGAGCCCAGCCTTGACGGAGATCGAACGGCACGACTACGACGTCCTCGTCATCGGCGCCGGGGGCGCCGGGCTGCGGGCCGCCATCGAGGCGCGCGAACGCGGGCTGAGGACGGCGATCGTCTGCAAGTCGCTGTTCGGCAAGGCGCACACGGTGATGGCCGAGGGCGGGTGTGCCGCGGCCATGGGCAACGCCAACGAGAACGACTCGTGGCAGGTGCACTTCCGCGACACCATGCGCGGCGGGAAGTTCCTGAACAACTGGCGGATGGCGGAGCTGCACGCGCAGGAGGCGCCCGACCGGGTCTGGGAGCTGGAGACGTACGGCGCGCTGTTCGACCGCACGAAGGACGGGCGCATCAGCCAGCGCCACTTCGGCGGGCACACCTACCCGCGGCTCGCGCACGTCGGCGACCGGACCGGGCTCGAGCTGCTCCGCACCATGCAGCAGCGCATCGTCGCGCTGCAGCAGGACGACTTCGCCGAGACCGGCGACTACGAGGCCCGCCTGCGGGTGTTCGCCGAGTGCACGGTCACGGAGCTCCTGAAGGACCCGGCCGCGGGCCCTGACGGCGCGGTCGCCGGGGCGCTCGGCTACTGGCGGGAGTCGGGCCGGCTCGTCGTCTTCTCGGCGCCGGCGGTGGTGCTGGCCACGGGCGGGATCGGCAAGTCGTTCCAGGTCACGTCGAACTCGTGGGAGTACACGGGGGACGGCCACGCCCTCGCGCTCCGCGCCGGCGCCGACCTGGTGGACATGGAGTTCGTCCAGTTCCACCCGACCGGCATGGTCTGGCCGCCCAGCGTCAAGGGCATCCTCGTCACCGAGGGCGTGCGGGGCGACGGCGGGGTGCTGAAGAACTCGGACGGCAAGCGCTTCATGTTCGACTACGTGCCCGACGTGTTCAAGGGGCAGTACGCCCAGACCGAGGACGAGGCGGACCGCTGGTACGAGGACCAGGAGAACAACCGCCGCACGCCCGACCTGCTGCCCCGCGACGAGGTGGCCCGCGCGATCAACACGGAGGTCAAGGAAGGGCGCGGCTCCCCGCACGGCGGCGTGTACCTCGACATCGCGAGCCGCATGAAGCCTGAGGAGATCAAGCGGCGCCTGCCGTCGATGTACCACCAGTTCAAGGAGCTGGCCGACGTCGACATCACCGCCGAGCCGATGGAGGTCGGCCCGACGTGCCACTACGTGATGGGCGGCATCCAGGTGGACCCGGACAGCGGGCAGTCCCGGGTGCCGGGGCTGTTCGCGGCCGGGGAGTGCGCGGGCGGGATGCACGGCTCGAACCGCCTCGGCGGCAACTCGCTCTCCGACCTGCTGGTGTTCGGCCGGCGTGCGGGGCTCGGCGCGGCGGACTACGTCGTCGGCCTGGAGCGTCGTCCTGCCGTGCGCGCCGAGGACGTCGACGCGGCCGCCGTGCTGACGCTCGCCCCGTTCGACGCGCCGGAGGACAGGGCGGACGACACGGGCCGGGCCGAGAACCCGTACACCCTGCACGCCGAGCTGCAGCGGATGATGAACGACCTGGTCGGCATCATCCGCACGGAGTCGGAGGTCGCCGACGCGCAGCGGCGCCTCGGCGAGCTGCGCGCCCGGGTGCGGCAGGTGTTCGTCGAGGGGCACCGCCAGTACAACCCCGGCTGGCACCTGGCGCTCGACCTGCGCAACATGCTCATGGTCAGCGAGGCGGTGGCGGCCTCGGCCCTGCTGCGCACCGAGAGCCGTGGCGGGCACACCCGCGAGGACCACCCCGGGCTCGACCCCGAGTGGCGCCACCGGGTGCTGGTGACCCGCTGCGCCCGCGACGGTGCTGACGGTCTGGAGACCGAACAGGTGGTGCCGCGCGTCGTCGTCGAGCCCGCCGAACGGGTGCCGATGCGCGCGGACCTGCTCGCACTGTTCGACCTCGCCGAGCTCGAGAAGTACTACACGGACGCCGAGCTGGCGGAGCACCCCGGGCGCCCGGCAGATCCTGGGCGCCCGGCAGATCCAGTGGGAGGCACCGCATGAGCTACACGGGCACGTTCCGGATCTGGCGCGGGGACGCCGACGGCGGCGCGCTCGCCGACTTCCGGGTGGAGGTCAACGAGGGCGAGGTGGTGCTCGACGTCCTCCACCGGCTGCAGGCCACGCAGACACCCGACCTCGCGGTGCGGTGGAACTGCAAGGCGGGCAAGTGCGGGTCGTGCTCGGCCGAGATCAACGGGAAGCCGCGCCTGCTGTGCATGACCCGGATGTCGGTGTTCGAGCGCGACGACGTGGTGACCGTGACCCCCATGCGGACGTTCCCGGTGATCCGGGACCTCGTCACCGACGTGTCGTTCAACTACGCGAAGGCCCGCGAGATCCCGTCGTTCACGCCACCGGCCGACCTGGCGCCGGGGGAGTACCGGATGGCGCAGGTCGACGTCAACCGGTCGCAGGAGTTCCGCAAGTGCATCGAGTGCTACCTGTGCCAGGACACCTGTCACGTGGTGCGTGACCACGAGGAGAACAAGGAGTCGTTCGCCGGCCCGCGGTTCCTCATGCGGATCGCCGAGCTGGAGATGCACCCGCTCGACGTCGCGGACCGGGTGCCCGCCGCACAGGAGGAGCACGGGCTCGGCCGGTGCAACATCACCAAGTGCTGCACCGACGTCTGCCCGGAAGGCATCAAGATCACCGACAACGCGCTGATCCCGATGAAGGAGCGCGTGGCCGACCAGCGCTACGACCCGCTGGTCTGGCTCGGGCGGACCATCTCGCGGCGGCGCGGCTGACGGACGTCCTGCTATCTTCGGTGCAGTCGTCCAGGTCCGCCTTGTCCTGGACCGCAGAGCTGTTCCGCCCGGTGACGGGGGCGGCGGAGGGGGCGCGTGCCCCGCCCTACCGCAGTCCTGGATGTCCCCCGGCGGGCCACGGGTCGCACCTAGCACGTAGGCGCCGGCGACCCCGGGTGGCCCGTCCCGCCGTGCGGCGATGAGGACACCTCATGCCCCGAGCCGCCACCGGCTACGGCCTCCTGCTGCGCACCCCCGGCGCCGCCGCCTTCTGTCTCACCGCTGCCCTCGGCCGCATCGGCATCGCCATGACCGGCCTCGGCCTCGTCTGGCTGCTGCACGACCGCACCGGCTCCTACGCCACGGCGGGCCTCGCCACCGCCGGGTTCGCCCTGGCCGAGGCCCTCGTCGGGCCGCACCTGGCCCGGCTGGTCGACCGGTTCGGCCAGACCCGCGTCCTGCCGTTCTACCTCCTCGGGCACGGCGCCGCCGTCGTCGGCCTGCTCGTGTCGACGACGCCGGCCGCCGCCGTCGTGGCCGCCACCTGCGCGGGCGCGGCCGTGCCCCAGCTCGGCGCGCTGTCCTCCGCCCGCTGGGCGCACCTGCTCCGCCACGAACGCGCCGACGAGCTGCCCAGCGCCTTCTCCCTGGAGTCGCTCGCCAACGCCACGGCCTTCCTCGTCGGACCGGTCCTGGTGACCGCGCTCGGCGCGGCCGGCCACCCGGCCCTGGCCACCGCTATCGCCGCGGCGCTCGTCCTCGGCGGGGGCGCGGCCCTGGCCGCCCAGCGACGCACCGCCCCGCCCCCGACCGAACGGCGCGTCGCGGGAGCGCCGCGCGAATCGTCCACCCTGCGGCGGCCGGCCTTCCTCCTCCTGGCGCTGCTCAACCTCGCGATCGGCCTCTACTTCGGCACCATGGGCGTGGCGGTCACCGCCTTCGCCGTCGGCCACGGCACCCCCGCCGTCGCGACGCCGATCATCGCCGCCGCCAGCCTCAGCGGGCTGCTCGCCGGCTGGCTCTACGGGCTGCGCCAGCACAGCACCCCGGCCCGTCGTCAGCTCGTCCTCGCCACCACCTACCTGACGGCGACGGCGGCCCTGCTTCCGCTCGCGCCCACCGCGGCCTGGCTCGGTGTCGGTGTGGTCCTCACGGAGGCCGCGATACCGCCGGCCCTCGTGCTGCTGGCCGTGCTGACCGAGAAGACGGTCCGGCCCGCGGCGCTCACCCAGGCCTTCACCTGGAACAACTCCGCCAGCGCGGCCGGGTCGGCGCTCGCGGCGGCACTGGCGGGGCGCGCCGCCGACACGTGGGACGCGTCGGCGGCGCTCCTGCTGGCGCCGCGGGCCGGGCTGCTCCTGGTGGCGCTGTCGCCGGCCCTGTCGATGGTGTTTACTTCTCCAGGCGCTTGCGCGGCCGCCGGGTCAGCAGGGGGTCGTGACCCCGCGGTCGGCCGACGGGCTTGACGCCTTCCAGGGCCTGCGTCAGCGCGTCCGGGGTGACGACGACGCCGTTCTCCTGGGCACGCAGCGCCGCCATCACCTGGTCGGCCGCCAGCCGCAGGGACACGCCGGCACCCTTGGCCGCAGTGACCAGGAGATCGGTGGCTGCTGCCTCGTCCACGCCGCGTACTGCGACGATGACGCCCTTGACCTGCTCGATCACGGCCTGGCTGACGAACGCGCGGTTCACCGCGCCGTCCGACTTGCGCTCCAGCGCCTCCTTCTGGACCGGCGTCACGTCGACGACGTAGCCGACCAGCTGGGGCGACCGGCTCCGGGCGCTCTGCGAACCCTGGCCGGTCACGACCACCGAGCGGGTCCGGCCGCTGCGGTCCACGATCCGGTGCGCGCAGGCGAAGGGCCTGCCGAGCCGGAGGGCCTCCCCGGCCGCCCGGACCACGCGGCTCCGGTCGTCGGGGTGCTTGCGTGAGCGGAGCGCCTCGAGACCAGGCTCGACCTCGTCCCGCTTCCATCCGTGCATGGTGTAGACCTCGTCGGACCACCACCAGTCGCCCGAGGCGAGCTCGACGCTGTAACGGCCCACGAGCAGGTTGGTCCCGAGGCCGAGGGCGCGGGACAGGTCTCCTGCCGAGAACCCGGGTGATGGGGCTTCGCCGTCGCCTCCGACGCCGTCCGCGAGTGCTGCCTGGGCTTGTGTGAGGGCTGACATGTGAACCTCCCAGATCCGATTCGGACCGGGAGCCGCTTCATGACTCCGAGTCTCTGACTATAGATCAGCAGGGACGATTCGGACAGTCGAGAGGTGAGATCGACGTCATTCGGGCTCGCGTCATGCCTGCTCAGGGGCCCTGTCGAGCGGTTCGAGCAGTGCGGTGGAGCCCTGCTCCCAGCGGCTGAGCGCGTACGCGCCGAGGTCGCCCTCGATGGCCAGGCACGCGGCGGCCCCGAGGAGGACGTCGTCGCGGAGCCCTGGCTCCTGCTCGACGAGCCGGCCCGCGAGGTCGCGCGCGGCGATCTGCTCGTGGACCGAGTCGGCCTCCACGTGCTCGTCGAAGTACCGCGTGGTGTCGGCGTCGTGCCCGAGACGCCGGAACCCGTTGCCGTACAGGCGGCTGGGGACCGACGACGTGATCTCGTACGCGGCCAGGTGCCCGACGATCGCACCCCGGAGCCGGCGGTGCACCGCGAACAGCGACATGGTGTTCAGCGAGGCGAGCACCGGCGTCGGCGCGGCGTCGAGGTACCTGCCGTAGGTGTCGTCGAGGCCGGCGCGGCGCATGGTGGTCGCGAAGAGCTCGGAGTGCAGGGAGCCGGACTGGCCGCCGCCGTACTCGTCGGCCTGGATCTCCACCAGCGCGGCCTTGGGTGCGCCGTACAGCCGCGGGATCGCCCAGGTGTGGGGGTCGGCCTCCATCAGCTGGTAGATCGAGCGCAGGGCCAGGAACTCACGGGCCTGCTCGGCGTCGGCGTGCTTGGCGACGTACCGCGCCATGCTGGGGCTGTCGTCGGCCTCGGCCAGCTCGAACAGCCGCCGGGCGATGCCGGCGGCGTCCGTCGCGTCGCACTCGGTCCGCCCGGCCCGCGCCCGGACGGCAGCCTCGAACGGGCCCTCGAGCGACCGGCGCACGGCCAGGAGCGACGGCTCCCACTCCCATGCGTCGTCGACTCGGTCCACGCCGCGGTGGTGCAGCTCGTACAGGACGGTGAGAGCGAGCTGCAGGTCCCCGTCGTGCAGGATGCCGCCGTCCACGACGCCGTCGCCCAGGGTGTCGGAGTGCAGGGTGTCGGGCAGCAGGGTGTCGGGGTGCAGGGTGTCGGCGACCGCCGCCCGCAGGGGCGCGAGCCGGGCGCGCGTCTCGTCGCAGTCGTCGGAGGGGGGCCCGGCCGTGAGCGCGGCGAGGAGCGCGGAGCTCACCGCGCCCCGCGGACGGGGGAGCGGAAGCCGGACGGCGGTGCGCGCGGCACGCCGGCCGGCGTCGTTCGTGGACGTGTGGTCCCGCACTGGGGTCGTGGTCATGTGGAGGCTCCTGATCGTGCACCGGCCGCGCCTCTCCTCGACGCCGCGCCTATCGTGCGCCGGAAGCGGCCGACTCGCGAGGCGTGCAGCGCCGGGACCCGCGTCGGACAGGTGCCGGACGGGTGCCGGACGAGCGCCGGGATGCATGGCGGTTTGTGCGTCGGGTTGCGAGTGCCACCTGCCGTCTTACGTTGGGGCCGAGGTCAGGAAGAGGCCGCACCGGTGGAGCACGAGCCACCGAGGCTCGTGCTCGCCCCGCCCGGAAGGAATCCGGGCGGGGAGGACGACGACAGGAGTCCGACATGAGTGGAACGGACATTCCGTACGGCACGGGGGCCGGTTCGCGATCCTGGTCACCCGGCCGCGAAGAGAGCAACGCCGGCACGGAGTCGACCGGCGTCAAGGAACGTGCCAGCGCGGCAGCGTCACAGGCCGGCGAGGCAGGCCGCGAGACGATGCACGAGGCGAAGGAGCGTGCGCGCGACGTCGCCCACGAGGCGACCGACCGCACGCGCGGGCTGGTTGACCGTACGCGGACCGAGCTGAGCTCCCAGGTGGCTTCGCAGCAGGAGCACCTCGCGGGTGGGCTGCGCGCCCTCGGCGACGAGCTGGGCCAGATGTCCAGCGGCAGCGACGACCCGGGCTACGCGACCGACCTGGTGCAGCGCGCCGGGGCGGCCACCGGTCAGGTCGCGCAGTGGTTCGAGGAGCGGGAGCCGAGCGACGTCCTGCACGAGGTCGAGGACTTCGCCAGGCGCCGGCCGGGCATGTTCATCCTGATGGCGGCGGGCGCCGGCCTGCTCGTCGGGCGGCTCCTGCGCGGTGCGAAGGACGCCCCCGGTGGCGGGGACGGCAGTGGAGGCGGCGGTCGTGGTGCCGGTGAGGCCCGGCGTGACGTCGACCGGTCCCGACCCACGGCTGGTGCTCCGACGAACGCAGGCGGCCTGAGCGGCACGGGCGCAGGCCCGGTCGGATCGGGCGCGCAGGGCGGTGAGCCGGACATCGGGCGGAGCGGTGCGTTCCCGGCCCTCGCGAACAGCAACCTGCCGCAGGACCCGCAGGTGCCGTCGTCCGCGGGCGAGACGCCGCCGGCGTTCCCGCCCCCGACGGCCGACGGCGTCCGACCGCAGACCACCGGAGGTGAGCGAGATGTCGAGCACCCGTGACCCGTTCGCTGCTTCCAGCGCAGCACCGTCCAGCGCAGCACCGGGGGCCGCTCCCGGCCGTGACGACAGAAGCGTGGGAGAGCTCGTCGGTGAGGTCAGCCGCGACCTCTCGGCGCTGATCCGCCAGGAGGTCGAGCTCGCGAAGGCCGAGGCCGCGCAGTCCGCCAAGCGTGCGGGGAAGGGCGCCGGGATGTTCGGCGGCGCCGGCGTGGCGGGCCACATGGTCCTGCTGTTCCTGTCGCTCGCCCTGTGGTGGGCGCTGGGCTCGGTCATGGGCGGTGGCTGGTCGGCGCTGGTCGTGGCCGGCGTCTGGGCCGTGATCGCCGCGGTGCTCGCGATGCGCGGGCGCAGCGAGCTCAAGTCGGTCGAGGGGCTGCCGCAGACCGCTGACTCGGTCAAGAAGATCCCCGACGCACTGCGAGGACACGAGGAGAGGAACTCATGAGCACCAGCGATCCCAACGAGATCCGGGAGAACATCGAGCGCACGCGCGAGGAGCTGAGCCATGACGTCGACACGCTCGGCGACCGAGTGACTCCCAGCCACATCGCGGAGCGGCAGAAGGAGAAGGTGAAGTCCCGCGTGACCGACGTCAAGGAGCGGGTGATGGGCAAGGCGCACCACACCATGGACTCCGCGGGCGACACGAGCCACGACATGGCGGACAAGGGACGCGAGAAGGCGGCATCGGTCGCCGACTCCGCCCGGCACAGCGCCTCGTCCGCGGCGGACTCCGTTCGCTCGGCCCCGCGCGCGGTGCGGGAGCGGACGGAGGGCAACCCGCTGGCCGTCGGCCTGGTCGCCTTCGGGGTCGGGTTCGCGCTCGCGTCCCTCATCCCCTCCACCCGTACCGAGCAGCGCGCGGCGACGGCGGCGAAGGAGAAGGCCGGACCGCTCGTCGACGACATCAAGTCGACGGCGAGCGACGTCGCGCACGACCTCGAGGAGCCGGCGAAGGAGAGCGTGGAGGGCGTCCGGGACGCCGCGAAGGACGCGGCGCAGTCGGTCGGCCAGCACGGTCGGGAGGCCGCTGACGACGTCCGCTCACGAGCGGCCGGCAACGGCTGACCTGCCGTTGGCCGGTGCCGGCCGGCAACTGCCGGCCGGCACCGGCCGACTGCCTGTCCGGTCGACCCTGCGCCGGTTCTGCCGGCCTGCGCCGACCTCGTCCTGGGGAGATGACATGAGCGACATCAACGACGACCGGTCCGGCGCGGCGGACCGCACCGATGTGCCGGCGCCCGACGACCGGCGCAAGCCGGACACACCGCCGGCGCTGCACGGCAGGACGTGGACATACGTGCTGCGCAACAGCGTCCGCCAGTTCTCGCGCGACCAGTGCACCGACCTGGCCGCGGGGTTGACGTACTTCGCCGTGCTCGCCGCGGCACCCGCACTGCTGGCGCTGGTCTCGGTGCTCGGGCTCGTGAGCAACGGGGGACAGGCGGTCGAGCGCGTCATCGGCACGATGGACGGCGTCCTGCCGCCGGACGTGCTGGCGGTGGTGCAGCCGCTCGTGGAGAACGCCGCCGGGGGCGGCGGCCGGGCCGGGTTCGCTCTGATCCTCGGTGTCGCACTGGCCCTGTGGTCGGCGTCCGGGTACGTCGGCGCCTTCGGGCGAGCGATGAACCGGGTCTACGAGATCGACGAGGGGCGACCCGTGTGGAAGCTCCGCCCGGTGATGCTGCTGGTCACCCTGGTGGCCGTCGTCATCGCCGCGCTGATCGTGGCGGCGCTCGCGCTCAGCGGGCCGGTCGCGCAGGCGGTCGGCGACGCCGTCGGCCTGGGCTCGACGGCGGTGACGGTCTGGAGCATCGCCAAGTGGCCGGTGGTACTGCTGCTGGTCGTGGTGCTCGTGGCGATCCTCTACCACGTCACCCCGAACGTGCGACAGCCCAAGATGCGCTGGCTCAGCGTGGGCGCGTTCGTCGCGATCCTGGTGTGGATCCTTGCGTCCGCCGCGTTCGGTCTGTACGTCGCGACGTTCTCGAACTACGACGCCACATACGGCTCGCTGGCCGGCATCATCGTGTTCCTCCTCTGGCTCTGGATCACGAATCTCGCCCTGCTCTTCGGCGCCGAGCTGGACGCCGAGCTCGAGCGCGGCCGGGAGCTCCAGGGCGGTATCGCCGCCGAGGAGACGGTGCAGCTGCCGCCCAAGGACGCCCGTGCGAGCGAGAAGCGGGAGGCAAAGCGTCTCAAGGAGGTCGAGCGTGGCCGGGAGCTGCGTCTCGCGGCCCAGCGGTCGGCCGATGACGAGCGGGGTGACGGCGACCGCACGGAGGCCGGGGACCGCGCGGGCAGCCGGGCCGACCATCGCGCAGACCGCCAGGCCGACCACCGAGCCTGAGCGGCGCCCGGCCCGGGGCCCGGGCACAGAGCGCAGGCCCCGGGGCCGGAACCCGACCCAACCCGACCAACCCGACCTGACCCAACCTGGAGGGAGCCGGCATGACGACGTCGGACGAGACACGGACGGCACACCCCGCGGACGTCACCGTCACCGCGTGCCCCGACGGGCCGCTGCTGGTCCGCGGCCCGGCGACGATCCTGGGGCCGGACGGCGAGCCCGTCCCGCGCCGTCGGGCCACCGTGGCGCTGTGCCGCTGCGGAGGTACCGCGATCGCGCCCTGGTGCGACGGGACGCACAAGGTGAACGGCTACCGCTCCGAGGGCTGAGCGAGCGGCCGGCCGCGGAACGCCCGCTGCCGCAGGTACGCGTGGAACCGGTCGAACAGCTCGAGCTGCCGGTGGTCGAGGTCGATGAGCCCGTCGAGCTGATCGGGGTCCAGCCCGATATCGTCGGCGTGCTCGCGCAGGGTCTGCCACCCGCCGATCCTGGCCAGGATCGCGGACCGTATGAGCTCCACCTCCAGGACCGGCGACATCGGCGACCGGCGGACGACCCGGCCGTTCAGCTTCAGGCGGCCCGACTTCTCGGCGAACCACGCGGCCACCTGGCGGTGCCGACGGAACGGCACGCCGAGGCCGTCCATCAGGTCGCGGTACAGCTCGCGCTGGCCGCGCAGCTGCTCGGTCACCTCCGCCAGCTCGGCGTGGAACGGGGTGTCGCGGTAGCTGCGGGTCATGAGCTCCATGCGCTCCAGGGCCGCCGTCGCGCCGGTGAGGTGGTCGGAGAGGTACAGGGCGAAGAGCTCCCGGTCCATCGAGTCCGGGATCCGCAGGTCGCCGCGGTGCCGCAGCGGCATGACGGACCCGCCGGCCGGTCGGGGGCTCGCCGGGCGCAGCGGAGCAGACCGCGTGCCCTGACCGACCGCCATCCCGGCGAGCAGCTCCTCGACCGCCTGCGCGGCGGTCCGGCGCGGCGCCCACCCCAGCTCCGTCCTGATCCGGGTCGTGTCGAGCACCGGGACGCTCATCGCCATGTCGAGCCAGCCCGGGTCCGCCCGCACCAGGCGGCCGTCGTACGCGGCCACCAGCGCCGCGCGGACGGCGGCGGGCGGCACCTCGACCAGCCGCCCGTGGCCGACGATGCGCGCCAGGTCGGCCCCGCGGAGCAGGTCGTCCGCGGCCACGTTGAACGCGCCGCTGGCCCGCTCGACGACCACGCGCCGGTAGGCGTCCGCCACGTCGTCGGCGTGGGTGGCCTGCAGCCGCAGGCCCGTGGGCAGCGGCAGCGCCGGCAGCCGGCCCTGACGCAGGATCTGCACCGGCACGAGCGGCCCCAGGAAGTACCGCACCACCGACTGCGCGGCGTCCGCCTGGAAGATCAGCGACGGGCGCAGGCGGGCCACCGCCAGCTCGGGGTGCGCGGCCTCCAGCTCGTCGAGCACCCGCTCCTGCGCGGCCTTGTCCACGCTGTAGTGCGACGTCCCGATCCCCTGGGTGGGCCAGTCCTCGCGCCTCGGCTCGTCGTCGTCGACGGGGGAGTACGCCCCGACCGAGGAGGCGGCGACCAGGTGCGGCACACCGGCGCGGACCACCGCCTCGCCCACCCGGCGGGTGCCCTCCACGTGGGTGCGGCGCAGCAGGTCGCGCTCGCGGTTCGGCTGGACCAGCCACGCGAGGTGGACGACGGCGTCCGCGCCCGCGAACAGCTCGGCGAGCCGCGCGACCACCGTCTCGGTGTCCTCGGCCGCTACGTCGACCGGTGCCCACTCGGCATGCCGGTACGGGTCGGCGCTCCGGTCGGGCAGCCGTCGGGCGATGCCCAGCACCGACGTGACCTGCGGCTCCTGGTGCAGGGCCCGCAGGAGGGCGGTCCCGGCGTTCCCTGTGGCTCCCACGACGGCTACGCGCATGGAGACACCGTCGCACCGGGCCGGGTCGCTCGCATCCGGCGCCGCACCGCGGGCGGGACCGTGCGGGCAAGCCCGTGCGGGCGGCGCCGCGTGCCCCCATGCTGGCGGTATGCCCGGCGCTAGTGTCCACCGTATGAACCGGTCGAGCGACGGCGATCTCACGATCGTCGGGTACGTCCGCGCGCCACGGGAGGCCGACCGGGCGGTGGTGCTCGTGCACGGCGTGGGCTCGTCGTCGCGGGCCTACCAGCGGCTCGCCGACCACCTCGTGGCGCACGGCGTGGTCCACGCCGTCGACCTGCCGGGTTTCGGTTCGTCACCGCACCTGAGCCGCGACGTCACGATCCCGGAGCACGCAGGCGCCGTCGCCCGGTACGTGCGGGAGCACGTGCTCGACGCCGGGCTGCCGGCACCCGTCGTCGTCGGGCACTCCATGGGTGCGCAGGTCGTGGGCCAGCTGCTCGCGGACCACCCCGACGTGGCGTCCGCCGGCGTCCTGATCGGCCCGACGGCGGTACCCGGCGCGCGAACCATCCCGCGCCAGGCGGCACGCCTGGCCGTCGACGCCGTCGGGGAGTCGCCGCGGACCATCGGGGTGCTGCTCGTCGACGCCCTCGTGCGCTGCAGCATCCCTTACTACCTCTGGCAGCTGCGCCACGTCGTCGACTTCCGGCTGGAGGACGTGCTGCCCCGGTCCACCGTCCCGGTGGTGATGGTCCGCGGCGTGCGCGACGCGGTGGCGTCCCAGCGCTGGACCAAGGAGCTCGCGGCGGCGGCGCCGTTCGGCCAGCAACGCACGGTCCAGGGCCGGCACCACGCCATGGACGCCGATCCCGACGGCGTGGCGGAGATCGTGCTCCAGACCTGGCGGTCGGCGGGACGGGGCATCGCGTGACCGAACGACGTCGCTCGCCCGGCGGCGCGCTCGCGCGCCTTGGCGTCCGGGCCGCCGACTACGCATGGGCCGCCGACCGGCAGCTGCGTCACCTCGTCCGGCGCCCGGCACTGCCCGCAGCGCCCGCAGCGGAGAGGGGCGCGACGGGGGACCGCTCAGGCGGGCGGGCGCCCGTCGTGCTTTTGCCCGGCATCTACGAGACGTGGGAGTTCCTGGGTCCCGTGGCGACGGCGCTCGCCCGCGCGGGGCACCCCGTCCACGCCGTGCCCGGCCTCGGCTACAACGCACGGCCCGTTCCGGAAGCGGCAGACAGGGTGGTCGAGCACCTCGAACGGACCGGGCTGTGCGACGCCGTCCTCGTCGCGCACAGCAAGGGCGGGCTCATCGGCAAGCGGGTGCTGCTCTCGGCGGCGAGCGACCAGGTGCTCGGCATGGTCGCCATCGCCACGCCGTTCACCGGCTCCCGCTGGGCGCGGTACATGGTCTCGAGGGCGCTGCGGTCGTTCGACCCGCGTGACCCGGTGCTGCTGGCGCTCGCGGGCGAGCTGCTCGTCAACGAGCGCATCACCGCCGTGTACCCGCACTTCGACCCGCACATCCCCGAGACCGGCCACCTGGCGGGCGCACGGAACGTCGAGCTCCCGCTGTCGGGACACTTCCGGCCGCTCGGTCACCCCTTGCTCGTCGACACCGTCGTGCGCGAGGTGGCGCGGGTGGAGGCCGAGCACCCGGTCACGTGACCTCGGCCGGTGGTCCTGGTCCGCGCTCTCGGCCCGAGAGTCTGGCCCGGAACTCTGCCCGACACTCTGCCCCGAGAATCTGGCCGAGAATCTGGCCCCGGATTCCGGCGCGCGAGCTCCCGCATGGTCCACTGGGACGGTGCTCACCGTCCGCCACAGCTCGCCTCGCCGGCTCGACGTCGCCCTGACGCTCGGGCCGCTGGGGCACGGGCCCGCGGACCCGACGTTCCGCCGGACGCCGGACGGGACGGTCTGGCGGACGTCCCTCCTGCCCACCGGCCCGGTGACGCAGCGCTTCGTGCCGGCCGGTCCGCACGAGGTGGTGGTGCACCTGTGGGGCGACGGTGCCAGGGAGGCCGCCGAGACGCTGCCGACGCTGCTCGGCGAGGACGACGACGTCACGGACTTCGCGCCGCCACCCCAGGTGCGCGACGCGCACCGCCGTGCCGCCGTCGGCATGCGGATGGCGCGCAGCGGCCGGGTGCTGGAGGCCCTCGTGCCCGCGGTGCTGGAGCAGCGGGTGCAGACCGTGACGGCGCACCGGGCGTGGCAGTGGCTCGTCCGGCGGTACGGCACACCGGCACCGGGTCCGACGCCGGACGGCGTGCGCGGCGGGCTGCGGGTCGTCCCGGACGCGCGCACGTGGACCCGAGTTCCGGTGTGGGACTGGCACCGCGCCGGCGTCGACCCCGGACGTGCCCGCACCGTGGCGCGCTGCGCCCTGGTGGCGCCGCGCCTCGAGGAGGCCTGCGCGATGGCGCCCGCCGAGGCCCGTGCGCGACTGCAGAAGGTGCAGGGCGTCGGGGTGTGGACGTCGGCGGAGGTGGCGCAGCGTGCCTTCGGTGACCCGGACGCCGTCTCGGTGGGCGACTTCCACCTGCCCGCCGCTGTCGGCTGGGCGCTGTCCGGCGAGCGCACGGACGACGCCGGCATGCTCCGGCTGCTGGCGCCCTATGCCCCGCACCGGCACCGGGTGGTCCGGCTGCTCATGATCGACGGGCGGCACAAGGCGCCGCGTCGCGGGCCCAAGCTGCCGATCGCGGACTACCGCGCGTTCTGAGCGGGAGCCTCTGCGGGCTCGTGCGGATCGCTGTGGGCTGTTGTGGCCTGGCGCGGGTTGCTGTGGCCTGGCGCGGGCCGCTGTGGGGCCGCAGGGATGTGGGCCGTGCGGCCTGTCGGGAATGCCTGCCCGTGGATCAGCCGAGCTGCATGCGTGCCTGCGTAGAGGCGAACTGCGGTGCTCGCGCGTTCTTACGCAGAGGGCAGAAGAATGCGCGCATGTCACTGGCTCGACCTAGGATCGAACAAACGTCCGAGTCGATGGCAGGCGCCAACTACTCTTCTTGAGTCATGAACTACGTGGAGGTGAGCTGGTATGCACGAGGGACCGTTCGAAGACCGCGTGTCCGGTGCACTCCTGGATGAGGGTGCGCCCGTCAACACGCCGCCGGACATGCCGCCGGATTGGCTGCCGGACATGCCGCCGGACATGCCACCGGGTTGGCCGCCTGATGCCGTGCCGGTGGTGTTGTGGCCGGAGGACTTTCTGCGTCTGGCGTTGTCCGGTGCGCCCGGGGTGCGGTTGGCGCGGGTGGTCGCGGAGGCGATCGATCTGGACGGGAACCTGGACGGTGGCCTGGATGGTGGTGTGCTCGTCGCTGAGGACTCGGGTGTAGCTCCGGCTCCGGCTCCGGCTCCGGGTGCTGGTGCTGGTTCGGGTGCGTTGGCGCAGCTGTCGGATGATGCGCTGGGTGATCTGGTGGCGGCGTGCGGGCGGTTGCAGTCGTGGGCTGCGGGTATGCAGGCCCGGGTGGTGGCTGAACGTGCCGGGAGGGAGACGCACCCGTTGGCGCACAACAGTCTGGTCGGGCAGGTCACCAGCGAGCTGGTGGTCACCGAACGAGAAGCCACCGAGGTGGTCACCCGTGCCGAGTCCGGGATTCAGCACCCGTCGGTGATCGCGGCGTTGGTCGCAGGGCGGATCGATACCCGTAAGGCCCACACCCTGCTGCGCTCCGCGACCCAGCTGACGGTCGCGCAGCGGGCGGAGGCGATCGACCGGTTCCTGCCGCAGGCGCCGCGGCGGACATGGAAGTGGTTGCAGGCCCGGATGCTCGCGTTCGCGAAGAACCTGCACGGTGCCGCGGCCACCGCCCGGGCCGAGGCGCAGCGCCGGAGCGTGCAGGTGGACCGGGCGGAGAACGACATGGGCTGGCTGTCCGCGTACCTGCCCGCGACGGATGCCGCAGCGGTGTGGGGCGTGGTCGACGACCTGGCCCACCAGCTGCGTCATGCCGCT
Source organism: Promicromonospora iranensis (assembly GCF_028994805.1). Taxonomy (GTDB): domain Bacteria; phylum Actinomycetota; class Actinomycetes; order Actinomycetales; family Cellulomonadaceae; genus Promicromonospora; species Promicromonospora iranensis. Next base: position 50,928 of record NZ_JAJQQP010000013.1, read on the forward strand.
GGTGAGGAGCGGACCCTGAGCCAGCTGCGTGCGGACTGTCTGACCGGGATCGTCACCGGCCGCCTCCTACCCGCCGACCGGTTCACCGACGCCGGCACGGACCCCGACGCAGCCTCTGGCACTGGCACCGAGGCCGACACCGAGGCCGTTAGGGGCGAGCAGGCGCCGGTGTGTACGTGTGGGGGTCGGGCGCCCGTGCAGCAGATCGTGCAGGAGGTCGTGCGACCGGTGCGGGTCGTCCCGGCCCGGCCCGTGGTCCGGGTCACCGTCCCGGCCAGCGCCCTGCTCGGCCTGGACGACGCTCCCGGGCACCTGGACGGTTACGGACCGGTCCCCGCCGAGACCGCCCGGATCATCGCGGCCGACGCGACCTGGCGACGCCTGCTGACCGACCCCACGACCGGGATCCTGACCGACTACTCCACGACCACCTACCAACCCGGCAAGATCCTGCGCACCGCGGTCCAGACCCGCGACGAGACCTGCACCTTCCCGGGCTGCGAGACTCCAGCGGTCCGCTGCGACCTCGACCACATCAAACCCTTCGACCACCACCATCGGAGCGCGGCCGGCAGCGGGACGCACGACCGCCTACCCGGGCAGACCCGCGCCCAGAACCTGCACGCCCTGTGCCGCAAGCATGAGCGATAACTGTAGAGGGGGAATAGGATGGGGGCATGACCCCGCACCGCGACAACCTCGACCCGGCAGCTCCACGGCGCCTCCGGGCGGTGGTCTACACACGCATCTCCGACGACCCAGAGGGGCGCGAGGTCGGCGTAGACCGACAGCTCATCGACGGCCGCGCGCTGTGCGCTCGTCGCGGTATGGACGTCGTCGGCGAGTTCTGCGACAACGACATCTCGGCCTCAGAATTCAGCGATGAACCCCGTCCGGACTACGACGCGGCGCTTGCCATGATTCGTGAGGACAAGGCCGATGTTCTCGTGGCCTACTCCAGCCAGCGCATCACGCGCCGCCCGGATCAGTGGGAAGAACTGATTAAGCTGCATCGCGCGACGGGCATGACTATTGCCACGGTCGTCACGGGCGACATCGATCTGTCTACCGCTGCCGGACGGCGCATTACGCGCATCAACTACGCGATTGGCGCTGGTGAGCCCGACGAGATTCGCGAGCGCATCCTCCGTGCCAACAAGCATCTGGTCGAGGTGCTGGGTGAGCCATCCAACGGCGTGAAATACGGGTGGCGTCGCGGAATGGCCCGTCAGGTGGAGGTGAACCCGGAAGAGGCGAACGTCGTGCAGGAGATTGCCCGCCGTGTCGCTTCTGGCGAGTCGATGAACTCCGTCAAGAAGGACCTGAATGCTCGGTGCGTGCCGACACCCCACATGGCCGAAATTGCCCGCAAGGCGCGGGCCGGCGAACTGACGCGCGGGAAGAAGCCGACTCGACGCGGTATTCCTCACCCCGTGGTCGAGGAAATCGGGAGCCGGGTTGTCGCAGGCGAGGGTCTGACGAGCATCGTGGCGGATATGTACCGGCGCGGAGAGAAGATTCCCGAGTGGTCCCACGCGTCGCTCCGGTCCCTGGTCTTGCGGCCTCTGAACGCCGGGCGAATCGCGTACGGGGGGCGGCTGGTGCCTTCGACGTTCCCGCGCATCCTCGATGAGGAGACGTACCAAGCGGTGGTGACGATCCTCGGTGACGAGTCGCGGGCGCCTCGGCGGCCGGAGGGGATGCGGCACCGCGAGATCAAGCACTTTCTGTCCGGTGTCACGTTCTGCGGGAAGCCCGCCCAGGAGGGGGTCAGGGTGCTGGAGGACGGCACGCGAGTATGCGGCGCGCGGATGAGGGTGCGCACCGACTCGCCGACTCGGCGCGCCAAGACGCCCGAGCGCCAGCTCGTGAAGCAGACGACCTATCAGTCATATTCGTGCCCACGCTGCAACGGCACCTCGTGCCGCACCTTCCAGGCCGAGGCGGCGGTGGAGCGGGCGGTGTTGACGTTGCTGACGCGTCCCGACGCCCCCGCAATGCTGTCGGGCGACCCGGCCGAGGTGGCCGCCCAGCAGGCCCGGATCGAGGGGTTGGCCGAGCGGCGCCGCCGGACGGCGCGTGCGTACGCGGACGGGGCCTACGAGGACGAGGAGTATGCCGACCTGCTGGCGGGCATCGACGCCGAGATTGCCGACGCCCGCGAGCGGAAGCGGCAGGCCGGGCCACGTCACGAGCTGGCCCGGTGGCTCGACGGTGAGGCTGAAGCGACATGGGCGACCTCGGACCCGGGTGAGCGGCGCGACCTGGTGGCCGCGCTCATGACCGTGGTCATCCTGCCCGGCGGGCGCGGGCGGAAGGGGTTCGACCCGGACCAGCGGCTGTCTATCCAGTGGAAGTAGCCGCCTGACCCATGTGGCGCCCTCGTCGCCATTGCGACGGGGACGTCTCGCTATGTGGACATCACAGTGACCCCTGGGGCAGTACAGCGGTCCGAATTTCGAGCTCGGCGTTCCGGAATTCCGGTACGTGATCCGACGTAACCCCAGGTCATGCCGCATTTTTGGCCATGTGGCGCTGTGTGGCGGTCGGGGTCAGCCGGTGCTGGGGTGGTGAGCACAGGCCGATCCCGAGAAGGGACCCACGATGGTGACACGAACCAGCATCCCGCCCGATCTGATCCCCGCCGACGAAGCCGCCAAGGACCTGCGCGTGAACGTCAAGACGCTGCGGCGGTGGATCAACGAAGGCCGCGTGCCCGGCTACCGCCTCGGCACCCGAGACCTGCGCGTCAACCTCGCCGAGGTACGGGCCGCGCTCCTGCGACCGGTCGGCGACGGCGCAGCATGACCGACATTGACCAGAACGCCCGGCTCGACGCCTGGGCCGCCCGAGTAACCGAGGGCTTCACCTGGACCGACGAGAACCGCGCGGATGTGCTGCGTGTCTGGGGACCCGTGGCCCGCCGGGTGCATGACCAGATCGAGGTCGCCCGGGCCACGTTCGCCGTCCCTGCACGCGTCTCCCCGGTCGAGGACGCCGCCTGACGCCCAGCGCTCCACCACAAACAACCGGAGTCTCGCACCACCAATGGAGGAAACGTCATGCCCGGCAGCGCGATCCGCACCACGCCCGAGATCCAACAGGTCCTGGACCTGGCGGCAGAGGAATTCGAGAAGGCCAATCCGGACACACCTGACGAGTACTGCAACGCCGTTGCCCGCGCCCTCATGCAGGCGATGACCACCACGTATCGGGGCATCCATCTCTCGGTCAGCGAGGTCGCTGAAACGCTCGTGGTCGCCTCCGTGACGCACGGCGTGCGTGGCGTGGCGCACTTCCCCTACGACGCCGTGGTCGCGGAGAACGAGCGTCTGGAGCGCGAACTGGACGGGGACGGCGAGAGCAACGCCACTCCGGTTGCAGCGTCGCCTGCCTGAGCACGACCGAGGCCCGCGCAGCAGTGCGGGCCTCGGTCCCGAACGGAACGACCTGGGAGGGTCGATGACCAATCTAGACCGCACCGCCGCCGCCTGCCTCGGCCACGTCCTGCTCGACGTCACCTCGGGTCCGCCGGTCCTGTACGGGGCCGCGGACGTGGTGGCTGATCCAGGTGAGGCTGCCGCGTGGGCAGCCGAGATCAACCACGACCCGCCGATGACGCCGTGGGGGCCCCTGCAGGTCGTCGCCGCCGAGCTGCGGGCGGTGACGCGATGACGTGGACGCGCCTGGACGACGACTTCAACGACCGCCCCGCACTGCTCGCTGTGGGGCGCTCGGCCCGGCTGCTGCACGTCGAAGCGCTGGTGTGGTGCAACCGGCTGCTGACCGACGGGGCCGTGCCACGCGGGGCGCTACCCCGGCTGACCGATAGCCCCGATCTCGACGCGGACGTGGCCGAGCTGGTGGCCGCCGAGCTGTGGGAGGAGACGACGGACGGCTGGCAGCTCGACTGGTCGGACCAGGAGGAGGCGGCGGCCGTGCGCGCCAGGCAGGACGTGCGCAACGAGCGTCAGAAGCGGTACCGCCGCCGGAAATCCAAGCACGACAGCGGCGACCACTCCGAGTGCGACGAGCGGTACTGCAAGCAGGCCGTTACGCATAACGGGCACCGTCACGAAGGAGGCAACGACGACCGTCGCGTGACGCCCTCCCGTCCCGGCCCGTCCCGTCCCGACCCCAAGGGAGGGACAGAGGGCAGGGACGCTGGCGCTGTCGCGCCCTCCGCTGGGGCTACGGGCGCTCGGCTCCAGCCAGGAGAGGTCGGGGTGTTGCGGACCGCGTCGGACGGCCGACACGTGATGAACATGGGCGGCGGAGGCGACGAGTGGTGAACCTCGACGACATCGAAATCGAGTCCCACGACACCGGAGACGGCCACTGCGAGGTCACCCTGATGTGGGCCATTGAGTGGCCGGACGAACCGCTCCCGTCCGAGCTGCTGGACGGAGACGTCGCAGCCCGCCCGGTATGGGTCGCCCGACGCAAGGCCGCCGGGAGACTGGCCCGCGTGCTGGCCGCATCCCTGGATGACCTCGACGCGACCCGGGCACGCCACGGCTGTGGGCCGCTCTACTACGACCACCACACGCCCGGCTGCCACGCATGGGCGCCGCCGGAGGTTCTGCTCCCATGCTCCGGCGACTGGGGCAACTCACCCATGGTTTCCGTCCACGTACCGCCAGCCGAGGCCAAGGCGTGGGTCGCCCGGCTCACCGAGCGGCTGCAGGCCGTCTGTGCTGACGATCAGGCGATGCCCGACGCCGGCCACACAGCCGACGCCGAGCCCCGGCTGCTGCGCACCACCACCGACCGCGCGAAGGAGACGCCATGAGCACACCACCGGACCCGGACCAGGAAGTCCTCATCGCCACCGAGTGGGATCTCGGCGGGCTGGTGCGGGTGGCCGCGACCGTGGGACCCGACGGCCGCACCGACCTCTGGCTGCTCGTACCCGACGCCACCGAAGGCCGGTGGCAGATCCCGTCCCACGAATGGGTCGGGCCGCTACCCGAGCCATGGCGACACCGCCTCGACACCATCACGCACACCGCACCGAGCCAGGAGGGCACACGATGACCGACCCGGACGTCCTGCCGCCGTCGCAGCCCGTTGACCGGACCGACTACCGGCGCGCCGCCGTCCACATCGGGCACGCCTTGTCCGGCACGCCCGAAGGCATCGGCTCCATCGCCCTGGAGGTCCAGGCCGACGGCCGGTGGCTGCCGTTCGTGAAGGCGCTGACGTACTGGGCGGTCGGGCTGGTCCAGCGGGCCACTCCCGACGGCACGGCGCCGCAGGAGTTCTGGGCGCAAGTCACGGCCACGGCCGTAGCACTGGAGCACGGCACCGACCCCGACGAGATCTCCAACACCGGGGAAGACCACGATGACGAATAAGCCCCGAGCGGAGGCCGCGCCTCCGGCTGGCGAGACGCCGGACCCAGTACCCGCCCCAGAGCCCGCAGACGCCCCGCAGAGCGACGCCGAGGGCCAGGACGGCGCAACCGCCCGCACGGAGCCCGACGCGCGCCCAGGCGAGTCGGAGGGCGACCGCTCCGCGCCGAACGCGGAGGCCGCCCGGTACCGGCGTCGGCTGCGGGACGTAGAAGTCGAGCGTGACCAACTCGTCTCGGAGCGCGATTCGGCGCGTGCGGCACTGCTGCGGGACGTGCTGATCCGAGACTCGAACCTGGCACCGTCGGCGCTGGACGAGCCGGACGTGCTGCCCGCCTGGGACGCGGTCCTGGACGAGTCCGGCCACCTGTCACCCGACCGGATCCGCACGCACCTGGCCGAGCTGGGCCGCTCCCGCCCGCACCTGTTCCACCGGCCGCCCGACCCGATCCAAGGCCGCACCCGGGGCGGCGACGTCGGTAGCCGACCCTCGTGGTCCGACGTGCTGAGCGGGCGGGCAACGCGGGCGTAGCCTGGACCCGTACGCGGAAGGTCGCAGGCCAGGGGCCGGACCACACCGCGTCGAGTGCTTCCGGGAGAAGACCCGAGGATCGGCCAGCGGCCGCCACGGGGACCTAACAAGGTTCTTGTGGCGGCCGCCTGCGTGTCCGGGCGGGCGCCGGAAAGCCCGGGTGCACCGTGCCCCTGCACACTTCGAACGCCAACCCCTCGTTCCTGCCCGACGCCGTCTCGCAGCTCGTCGTCCAGCCCGCCCAGCGCATGTCCGTCGCCGCTGCCGCCGTCGGCGGGCCGCCCGCGATCATCCGGGGCGCCATCGAGCCCTCCGGCGTGTTCCGCGTCCCGGTCATCACCGCCGACCCGACGGCCGCGTGGACCGCCGAGGGCGCCGCGATCTCGCAGTCCTCGCCGGTGCTGGACCAGGAAGAGGCCCCGTACCGCAAGCTCGCCGCGCTCACCGTCGTGTCCAACGAGATGGCCCGCGACTCCGACCCTGCCGCGCAGGAGTTCGTCGGGCAGGGCCTGGCCCGCGACATCGCGCGCAAGATGGACCTCGCCTTCTTCGGCACCAACACCGCCGCACCCACCCTCCAGCCCCAGGGCCTGGAGGACGTCACCGGCGTGACCGAGATCGCCGGGGGCCTGACCAACCTGGACGCCTTTATCCAGGGCGCGCTCAACGTCGCCGGGCTCGGTGACCCGTCGGTGCGGCTGTCCTGGGTCGCCAACCCGGCCGACGCTCTGGAGCTGGCCACCCTCAAGGACGAGGCCTCCTCGAACCGGCCGCTGCTCGCGCCGTCGGCCAACGACGCCGACGGCCTGCCGGTCTACACGATCGCGGGTGCTCCGCTGTACATCTCCCCGGCCGTCACCGCCGGGACGGTGTGGGGTGTGCCGTCCGGGCGCGTGCTCATTGCGGTACGGCAGGACGCCACCCTGGAGCGGTCCGACGCCGCCTACTTCGGTAGCGACTCCGTCGGGCTGCGCTGCATCACCCGCGTTGCATTCGCCTACCCGCACGCCGCCGCGATCCAGAAGGTCACCGTGACGCCGTAGCGGGTTTGGACCGGGCCGGACCTCGGAAGGCTCCTACCGAGGTCCGGCCCACGGACTGGCGGCGGTCAGCGGGAGGCCGGAAGGTCGGCGAGAAGTTCGGGCAGGAACGTCACGAGGTCGTCGGTGCTGTCCTCGCGACGCGTGAACGTGATGGTCCGGTCGTCGGCGTACCTCGCGACGACGGCAAACTGGCCGGGCCAGTAATACCCGTGCTCCGCCCCTCCACTGATCGACTCTGCGCCACCGACATCGATCGACCGCAGCCCAGAGCGTGGGTACATGGTGACGGTGGCTGTCGGGTTGTCGGAGTCCACCGGGAATCCGCCGGTACCGATGCGGCGGGTTCCTCGTTCTGCTTCACCATCGACGGCACTCGCCGTGGTGACGTCGAGCGTGATGACGGCGTGCTTGGTGAATAGGTGCAGCTCGCCGCGGCCGTCGGCCAGGTCACCGGTGACGTGCTTGACCTCGCCCATCTGGGCGAGCAGCGCCACGGACGACAGCGCTCGGCGGTACCAGTCGGGCGTGTCGCGGTCTCGGATGTCCCATCCGGGGCACTGTCGGATTCTGGGAAGTAGGGCGCCAACATATTTGGCGGCGGGTTCGAATTCCATGCTCCGACGGTGGCACGCACCACGACGCTCGGTGAGGTGAGCAAGCGAAGATCACCCCAGGTCGAAGCAGGTTCACCCAGTCCCCAAGGGGGTGACCCCCTCCGGCCGTCAGGAAACCCCGCCTCGGTGAGGGTCGATCCCCCTAGAGCGTCCGAAACCGCACGGCGCACTGCGCCCTGTGGTGGCGGTGGACTCACTTGATCGGTCCTACCCGAGAAGGGCTGCAAGGCGACGGAGTGGGGCACGCCCCTGGGTGCTAGCGATGCCAGGTTTGGGTGTGACTTCGACCCGGCACCGACGTCGTCCGGTTCGCCCCTGGATGCGCCGGCGCGCCGCCGAAAGCCGCGCAGAGCGCCAGGTACCGTCCCGGGCCATGGACTGGTCACCGATTTGGAGTGCGGCAGTCGCCGCAGGCATCGTCTCTGCCGTTGCAAATGGTCTGTTCGCATTGTGGCGCCACTCGGCCGAGGCGAAAGCACGCCGTCAGGAAACGCAGCACGTTCACTTGCGTGATGCCGCGGTCGATTTTATCGCCGCGCGGGGGGCGGTAGTCGCCCACAGAATCCTACTTTTCGAGCGCACTGAGGATTTCAAGAGCCATCAACAGCGGGCGGGGACCTGGGATACTCCGGGTGTCGAAGAGCGCAGGCAATTGCGCCTCGAAGCACTTCATGCACAGACCGAGGCTGAGGAACAGGCCAGGAATGCTATGGCGCGACTGCGTCTGATCTCGCAGGATATTTACGAGCTGGCGGACGCTGTGCTCAACCCGGCGATGACGCCCGACCAGGACACACGTGAGGCCATGGAGGAGGCCGATCGGCTAGCTCTGGAAATGTTTGTAGACGCGGTACGGAGCAGGCTCGACCGCCGGCCGCAGAACTCGCACTCGGCACAGATGACCGCGTGACGTGGCAGAGCGCGCGGTCGCGAGTGACGGCGACGACGGCGTGGTAGCCAGGGGTCGCCGTTCAGTGGCCCATCCTCGGAGCGGGATCCGTGTCATGTCCGGGTACCTCGCCGCTCTCTATAGGCAGCGCGCTCAACCCCAGAGAGGTTCCTCCTATGTACACCGCATCCGCCGCCGTTGCCCTGGCGCTTGGTCTCGCGGCGTGCACGGCTCCCAAACCCACCGCCGAGGCTTCGGGATGGACGTGGAACGGGGAACCCTTCGCGTGGACGCAGATCGACGCATGGGTCAGCATGCTCTCCGTCGTCCTAACCCTGTTCGCCCTCGGCTTCGCGGTCTGCACCGCCTACCGTTCCGAGCAGCGCGCGCGGGAGGCAAGAGAGGAAGCCGACCAGGCGAACGAGAAGATGGAAGCCGCCCTCATCTCGCTGGAGGTAGATCTTGACCACGGCTTCTTCGCCGTGACGAACAACTCTGGCCGTCCGATCCGGTTGGTCCGCGTCTATGCGGTGAGCACCAACCAAAACCAACCGTCGTACAAGACGACAGTTCGGCGGCTTCTCTCGCCTGGCGGCCGAGTCGAGCTGGTGCCCGACGACGGCCAGAGCCAGCCAGACCTGTTGGACCACCATGCGGTCATGTTCCAGAACCACTTCGACCGCTGGTGGGCGTCCTTCGCAGGCGGTGAGCTTCTCCGGTTGCCCGAGGACGAGGAGGCGGCCGAAGGCGAGGTGGTGGAGCGGCTTAAGGCGACCATGTGGAACTACCTCCGCCGAACAAGCGAACAGGCCACCGACCGGGACGCATAGTCCTTGCTGCGCATGTGACCCGACTCGGGGCACGAACCAAGGACCTGCGTGAGATCTCGCGCCTGCATCGCCTCCCCAGCGGACCGTCCGGCACGGCGGCACATGCCGCGCAACGAAGCCGCAAGCGGTCTCCTGCGAACGCGCTTGCCCAGGTCAGAGGTCCGAAGAACCGTAACCCCCGCTAGGAATACGGGTCACACCACCTGCTCAAGACCCACGCCGGCTGGGGCATCGCCCGCGACCCCGACACCGGGACCACCACCTGGACCACCCCCATGGGCCGTACCCACACCCGGCCGCCCACGGTGCTGGACGCGCACATCGACCTCGACGACGTCGACCCCGACACCAGCAGCGACCTCACCCTCCGAGAGCTGACGGGCCAACGCCTACCCCGGCCCTACGCCACCAGCGCGACCGACGAGACGGGCCCGACCAAGCAGGCGCACCTCGACGAACCACCCTTCTGAGAGGTGTCGGGTGAAGTCCGGGCTGACCGGGACCAGCGTGGCTGTCAGCGCGGCTGACGCACCGCCCGGGCGCCCCGAACCGCCCACCACGCTGTGACGTAGAGGAACAGGGCGGCGATGAGCGCAGCGCCGGCGCCGGTCGCGGCGTCGGAGAGCACCGTCTCGACCAGGTCCCGCGCGCTGAGCCCGGAACCGCCGCTCCACCACCCGAGGGTCCCGGCGACGGCGCCGACAGCGGCCGCCCCTCCGACGATCGAAACGAGCCGCCAGGCGCTCCGCCGTCCGGCCGCAGCCTCGGGCAGCAGACGGGATCGGCGTCGCCACAGGAAGACGGCGATGACGACCAGCCCGCCGACGGTGCTGACGTGCTGCAGCGCTCGGGACCACGTGAGGTCGCCGGCCAGCGGCGTGCTCAGGAACGGCACGTGCATGACGACGTAGCCGTCGCTGTGCGTGAACGAGTCCCAGACCAGGTGCGTGGTGATGCCGATCAGCAGGGACAGGAGCACCCAGCCGCCACGCCGGAGCCGCGCGCTCGCGGCGCCCGGCTCGGGCGGCGGTGGGTCGACGGGCGCAGGCAGCAGGCTGACGACCGGGCGGCGGGCCACCAGGAACAGGCCCCACAGCGCTATCGCGTAGGGCAGGCTGACGGTCAACGCCCCGAGCAGGCCGTGCGACGTCGTGGCGTTCAGGTAGGGCTCGTACCAGGACTGGGCGGTCACCAGGATCGGCGTGCTGCGCGCGAAGTACGGCATGTCGGGGGCCACGGCGCCGGCCACCAGCGCCGCGGCGCTGAAGGGACGCCGCAGGAGGGGTAGCACGGCGGCGGGATGGGCGAGCGTGAACGGCACGGGAGGTCCTTCGGAGCCGGGGCGGTGCGCGGTGGCGACTGCCGGACAGTACCGCCACGCTCTTTCGGTCGGCGCGGCGGCCCGCGAGCGTCTCCCCTCCAGCCAGCGTTTCGGGGTCAGAGCGCCTGCGGGAAGTCGAACATCCGGTCCGGGTCGTACCGTCGCTTGAGCTCCTCGAGCCGGCCCACCGCGGACCCGTAGTACGAGCGGCGCCAGTCCGGGAGGCGCGGATCGAAGTCGTTCTGGTACGCCTCCCCGGACGAGTGCGGCCACATGGCAGAGTAGACGGCGCCCAGCCAGTGCTCGGCCGCGGCGGACTCCGGGCGAGCGCTGCCGGGTTCCCAGCTCGCCTCGTACTGTCCGAGGAAGCGGTGGTGGCGATGGACGAACGCCGTCTCGTGCGGGGGCCGGCGGTTCACGGCGCCGCCCATCGCGACGGTCGCCATCGAGGCGTCGATGCCGGCAGGGGCGTTCTCCACGGTGGTGATCGCCGCGGCGACCGCCTCGGCGGAGAGCGACCGTGCGAAGAACCCGCTCCGGACGTCGTAGCAGGGCCGGTCGGCCGGTTCGGGCGTGTCCCCGGCGAACCGCCGGACCGTGTCGAGGTGCGGCTCGGTGCGGATCGTATCGACCGTGCGCCCGCCGGGCAGCTCCCGCAGCCGTTCGGCGAGAGCGTCGTGGCCACCGAGCGCGAAGGCGACGACGGACACCGAGGGGCCATTGACGTCCTTCTGCAGGCGGAGGGCCGACCACATCTCGTCCGGCAGGTCGGGCGCCCAGTCCTGCCAGGCGGCGAGCACCTCCTCGGCCTGCGACCACGGCCACGCCAGGTCCGCGGACGAGGACTCGTGGACGGCGTGGGTCCTCAGGCGCAGCTCCGTGACGATGCCGAAGCTGCCGTTCCCCGCCCCGCGCAGGGCCCAGAACAGGTCCGGCTCCTCCTCCGCGTCGCAGGTCCGGACCGTGCCGTCCGCCGTCACGACCGTCGCCTCGACGAGGTTGTCGCACGAGAGACCGTAGGCACGCGACAGGAGGCCGTGCCCGCCGCCGAGCGTCAGGCCCGACACACCGACGGACGGGCAGGTGCCGCCGGAGATCGTGACGCCGTGCTCGTCGAGCGCCGCGTAGACGTCGCCGAGGCCGGCGCCGGCGCCGACGAGCGCCGCGCCCGAGTGCACCGTCACGTGGTTCATCCGTCGCACGTCGATGACCAGCCGGCCGTTCCCGCTGGACCAGCCGGCGTACGAGTGGCCGCCGCTCCGGACCGCCACCGGCACGCCGTGCGCCCGGGCGAACCGCAGGCACTCCGCGACGTCGTCGGCCGACAGGACGAACACGACGGCGGCCGGCCGCAGGTCGTCGAACCGCCGGTTGAACAGCCGGCTCGCCGCGGCGTACCCGGCGGCATCAGGCCGGAGGAGCTCGCCGTCGATCGACTGCTCCAGCGCTCGCCACGCAGCGGCCGGCGCGGTGCCGGACGCCGTCGTGTCGGCCGCCGTCGTGCCCGGCGTGGACGTGTCGTGCGGGGCGCGGGACCCGGGGTCTCGTGTCATGCCTCCTGATTCTGCCCCGAGATGCACAGCTGTGAAGCGTGGTTCAGGGCGAGGGGTGCGCCCACCGGCTTCGCCTCGATCAAGATCTGGACTTCGCCGTCCTTGACGATGGCGTAGTCGATCTTCTCGCCCTTCTTGGTGCCGACGTCCGCGGTGAACTCAGGGATCACCTCGTCAGGATTGAAGACGTCGTAGCCCAGAACGTGTGCGATGAACGGCATGATGAAGGCGTTCTTCGTGGCTTCCTCGGTGAAGCTGGCGACGTCACCCGCCGACCCACCACACTGTCCGGATGACTCACTCGACGACCGGCGAGGACGCCGGGATCGGGCCCCGGCTGGGCGCAGGCCGTGAGGCCGAGGTCTACGCGTGGGGCGTCGACGCGGTGCTGAAGCTGTACCGCCCGGGCTACGCCGGGCACCGTGCGGAGGCCGCGGCGCTGGCCGGCCTCACGGGACACGACATCGCCCCGGAGCTGGTCGACGTCGTCGAGCACCGCGGCCGGCCGGGGCTCGTGCTGGAGCGCGTCGCCGGCAGCGACCTGCTGGACCAGCTGCGACGTCGGCCGTGGCGGATGCCGGCCCTCGCCCGCGCGTTGGCGCAGACCCATCTCGCCGTCCACGACGCCCAGGCGCCCGCGGAGCTGCCCGACGTCCGCCAGGTCCTTGCCGAGCGGATCGAGTCGGCGCCCCTGCCGCGGGAGCTGCAGGGCTTCGCGCTGCGGGTGCTCGACGGGCTGCCGTCCGGCGACCGCCTGTGCCACGGCGACTACCACCCCGGCAACGTCATGGTGGACGGCGGCCGGGTGGTCGTCATCGACTGGCCCAACGCCGCCCGCGGCGTCCCGGAGGCCGACCACGCACGCTCCCTCCTGCTGCTGCGCTGGGCCGACGCCGATCCCGGCACCCGACCGGCGACGCGGGGCCTGATGGCGGCCGGGCGCGGGGCGTTCACGCGCGCCTATGCGCGGGCGTACGCCCGCGGTGCGCGCGGCCCGCTGCGTGACGTCGAGCCCTGGCTGGTGGTGCACGGCGCGGCGCGCCTGTCAGAGGGCGTCGGAGCCGAGCGTGCCCGGCTCGTCGACAGGCTGCGCCGCGCCCGGCACGAGGCCGGTCCGCTCGGCAGCTAGCCGGGCGCGGCTGCCCGACAACGGTGGGCCGGCTCACCCGGACCGGGTCAGGTCGGTCCCGCTGCCAGCACCGCCGCCCGTGCCGCGGCTCTCCGTTCCGGCCGGCCGGTCGGCCTGCCCCACCTGGCCCGCCCGACCCGCCACCAAGACCCGGTCGTGCTCCACCACCGGGACGACATGACCCGTGCCGAACCGCCGCGACAGCGCACCGCGCAGCCGCTCGCGCCCGCTGAGCCGCCCGTCGCCGCCCGCCCGCCCGGGCGCCGCCGGGACCGGGGTGACGGACAGCAGGGCCAGCTCCGCGTCACCGGCCGGCTGGTGGATCTCCGCGTACCCGCCGTTCGACATCCGGACGACCCGTCCCGTCTCGTGCCCGTGCAGCGCGACCTCACGATCCTTGCGCTGCAGCCCGATGCAGACGCGCCGGGTCACCTCGAACGCCAGCGCGGGACCGACGAGCAGAGCGACCTGCAGCGTCGTGATGATCGTCTCGAACGGGACGCTGAGCTCCGTGGAGACGATGTCGGCGCTCGCGGCGCCCCACAGGATCCCGTAGAAGAGCACACCGGCCACGCCGATGCCCGTACGGACCGGGACGTTCCGCGGCCGGTCGAGCACGTGGTGCGGCGCGCGGTCCTGGTCGACCCACGCCTCGAGGTACGGGTAGACGATCAGGACCGCGAAGTAGCCGGCGATCACGACCAGCGGGACCAGCGTCGCGAAGGTGACGGTCCAGCCCAGCCACTCGGCCTCCCAGCCGACCGGCACGAGCCGGAGCGCGCCGTCGAGGAAGCCCATGTACCAGTCGGGCTGGCTCCCCGCACCGACCTCGCCCCCGGACGCGGGCCCGTAGGACCAGACGGGGCTGATCGTCGACGTCGCCCCGAGCAGGACCAGCACCGCGGCGGTCATCCCGGTCATCCCGGCGGCCCGCAGGGCGGCGTCGGGCCAGAGGCGCAGGCCGAGCGAGGCGGCCGGGGCGGACCGCGGGTGCGCCGCCTGCCCGTGCCGCAGGCTGAGGACGCCCCGCACGACCATGACCAGCACGAGCAGTCCCGGTGCGACGACGGCGTGGACCGGGTACAGGTTCTCGATGATCTGCCCCGGGAACGGCCCACCGAACATCCAGCTCGCCACCCAGGTGCCGATGAACGGGATGCTGAGGACGACGCCCTCCACGATCCGTAGGCCGGTTCCGGACAGCATGTCGTCGGGGAGCGCGTACCCGCTCCAGCCGGCCACCAGCACCAGGATGAAGGCCACGACCAGCAGCACCCAGCTCAGCTGCCGCGGACGGCGGAACCCGCCGGTGAAGAACGTGACCAGGAGCTGCACGATCATCGAGGCCGGCATGACGAGGGCTGCCCAGTGGTGCGTCTGGCGCACCAGCAGGCCGCCGGTCTGCTCGAAGGAGATGCGCATCGTCGAGTCGAAGGCCTCGGTCACGGTCGCTCCCCGCAGCGGCCCGTACGGCCCGTCATAGGTGACGAGCTCGTTCGACGGCGTGTACCAGAACGCCAGGAGCACCCCCGTCACGGCGAGGACGATCAGGCAGGCGAAGGTCACGACGCCGAACAGGTTCGACCAGCGCAGCTGTACCCGGCGCCGGCCGAGCATCGCGAGGAACGCGGTCCGACGACGGTCGCGGTCAGCTCGCATCGCGCACCACGCTCAGCTCGGGACGTTCGCCGTCGACGCCGGCGAACGGGTCGCCGCCCGCGAGGAAGGCCGCCCGCGGCCGCTGCACCGTGGCGAGCGGGATGATGTCTCGCCCGAAGAACATCGCCGAGACCCAGACCAGCAGCACGCGCACCTTGCGCTCCCAGGTGGGGACGGCCAGGACGTGGTAGCCGCGGTGCATGAGCCAGGCCAGGAACCCCGTGATGACCAGGCGGCGGTACTGGAAGATGCCCTGCCCGATGCCGAGGGTCGCCACCGTGCCGAGGCTGTGGTGGAGATACTGCCGCGGCTGCTTGCCTCGGAGGTCCGCGACGAGGTTCTTCGCCAGCAGCCGGCCCTGGCGTACCGCGTGCTGTGCGTTGGGCACCGTCCGCGCGCCGGGGACCGGGGCGGCGAGGTCGGGCACGGCGGCGTTGTCGCCGGCGGCCCAGGCGTGGGCCACCGGAGCGTCGTCGGTGCCGACCCGGAGGTCGGCCCGGACGCGGACGAGGCCGCGCTCGTCGACCGGCAGGTCCGTGTTCCGTGCGACGACGGGGTTGCTGGCGTTGCCGGCCGCCCAGACGAGCAGCCCGTTGCCGTAGGACTCGCCGGTGGACAGCATGATCCGGCCGTCCGCGGCCGAGACGACCTGGGTGCCCAGATGGACGCGCGCCCCTCGGCGCTCGAGGTGCCGCACCACCCAGCGGCCGGGCTTGTCGGTGACCTCGGGCAGGATGCGGTCGTTCGCGTCGACCAGGTGGAACGCCAGGTCGTCGCGGCTGAGCTCCGGGTAGGCGCGCAGCAGGCTCGTGGCCAGGGACAGCAGCTCGCCGAACACCTCGACCCCGGTGAACCCGCCGCCCACGACGGTCACCGTCAGCAGCCGGCGGCGCTCGGGACCTGGCGGGAGCAGGGCGGCGTGGTCGAACGCGGTCAGGAGGCGGTCGCGGATCGCCACCGCCTCCTCGACGTGCTTGAGGCCTATCGCCTCCTGCTCGATCCCCGGGACAGGGAACGTGCGGGTCACCGCCCCGGCGGTCACGACGATCGTGTCGTACCCGATCTCGCGCAGGGCGCCGTCGTTCGTCCGGACGGTCGCCGTGCGGTGCGCGTGGTCGATCGACGTCGTGTGGCCCGCGACGATCGTCGTGCGCCGTAGGTGCCTGCGGAGCGACACCATGACGTGCCGCGCCTCGATCGAGCCGGCGGTGACCTCCGGCAGGAACGGCTGGTAGGTCATGTAGCCGTGCGGGTCGACGAGGGTGACCTCCGCCTCGCCCCGGCGGAGCTTCTTCTCCAGCCCCCACGCGGTGTAGAAGCCGGCGTAGCCGCCGCCGACGATCAGGATCTTCTCCATGACAACCTCCTGTGGTCTTACCTGATCGACAACGCAGCGCCGCGAGATGTGACGTGGTGGTGGTCACATGCGACGCGCGGAGGGATCGGGGAAGGATCACAGGCGGGTTGGCGCCGGGTGTTATGCGGCCGGGTCGAACGGGATCCCGGCCGGCTTCATCCGCTCCAGCCACGACGCGAAGTCGCCGTCGTCGATCTTGATGGTCGCCCCGCCGAAGTCGGCGGTCATGAGACGGTCGCGCAGCGACGTGCTGGGCCAGCCGTCCCAGCCCACGATCGGCGGGTAGCGCCAGTCGCCGTAGTGGTTCTCCGGCGGGTCGTCGTTGCCGTTCGCGAGCCGGAACAGGTGCGTGCTCGGCCCGTCCTTGTGGAAGACGATCTTGGGGTGCGAGCCCTCGAACAGGACCTCCGACCGGGGGTAGGTGGCCGACCCGCTGTGCTCGGTGATCGAGACGTGCTCGACCTGGTTCGAGCCCTGGTCGACCCACACGACCACGTGCTCCCAGTCGTGCTTGTGGCTGCCGATCGCGATCGGCCCGTTCATGGTCTGGTCCTTCTCGAAGTAGCTCGCGTACATCACGGCGCACCAGCCGTTGTTGCACTTCTCGCGCGAGTACGTCTGCGAGTTGTCCAGGTCGGACTGGTCGCGGCAGTTCCCGTTGACGGCGCCGCCGATGTTCAGCCCGGGTGTGATCGTGCCGTCCGGGCCGATGGCGGGCGTGGCGTAGCAGCCGTCGCCGTCGTAGTCGTAGGCGGGGGAGAACGACTGCTCGATACCGGCTACCTTGAGGCATGACCAGCGCGACCCCGCCCGTACCAGGCGGCTCCGATCCTGCCGGGCTCGACCACGACCCCGGCGCCGCCCTCACCCCCGGTTTTCGGGGCCGGGCCCGCCCGGAGGGCGTGACTCTCCCTCCGGGGCAGTACGCGGAGGAGGGATTTCCCGTCCTCTCGGCGGGTCCCACGCCCAACGTCAGCACCGCGACCTGGAGCTTCGCCGTCACCAACGAGGTGGGCGCCACGAAGTCCTGGACCTGGGCGGAGCTGATGGCGCTGCCCCAGGACACCCCGACCGTGGACATCCACTGCGTCACCCGCTGGTCCAAGTTCGGCACCCGCTGGCGCGGCGTCTCCCTCGACGTGCTGCTCGCCGAGGTGGAGTCCACGGCGGAGTTCGCGATGGTGGGCTCCTACGGCGGGTACACCACCAACCTCCCGGTGGCGGACCTCCTGGGCGGCAAGGCATGGATCGCGCACACCTTCGACGGGGCGCCGCTGCACCCCGAGCACGGCGGCCCGGCCCGGCTGCTGGTGCCGCACCTGTACTTCTGGAAGTCGGCCAAGTGGGTACGCTCGCTCACCCTCATGCCGACGGACCGGCCGGGTTTCTGGGAGAAGCTCGGCTACCACGACCTGGGCGACCCGTGGCGTGAGCAGAGGTACCAGGGTGACTGAGGCCCGGTCCGCGGAGGCTGAGCCTCGGGGGGCGCGGCTCGGCGACCGGTACGCCGTCCCCTCCGGCTGGCAGGTCGCCACGCTGGTGGGGCGGCGGGCGGAGAGCGCGTCCGCGGTGACCCTCGTGCTCGATGTCCCGGGCTGGCCGGGCCACCTGGCGGGTCAGCACCTCGACCTGCGCCTCACCGCACCCGACGGCTACACGGCCGAGCGGTCGTACTCCCTCGCGAGCGGTCCGGCGGCGCCCGGGACCGGTCGGGTCGAGGTCACGGTCCAGCGCGTGCGCGACGGTGAGGTGTCCCCGTACCTCGTCGACCAGTTCCCGCTCGGCTCGGCGATCGAGGTGCGTGGCCCCATCGGTGGCTGGTTCGTCTGGGACCCGGTGCGTGACGCCGGCACTCCCGTGCTGCTCGTGGCCGGCGGGTCGGGTCTGGTGCCGGTGATGGCCATGGCCCGAGCACGCCGGGAGTCCGGTGACCGTACGCCGTTCCGGCTGATCTACTCGGTGCGTACGCCGGAGGACCGGCTGTACCCGGACGAGCTGGAGCGGCTCGCCGCCCGTGGCGACGGCTTCGAGGCCAGCACGATCTTCACCAGGGCGGTCTCGCTCACCGCTCTGCGTGGCCCACGACGCCTCACCGACTCCGAGGTGGCGTCCTGGGGCTGGCCGGCCGAGCTGGAACCCCGGGTGTACATCTGCGGTCCCACGGGATTCGTCGAGGCAGTCTCGCGCATGGTCGTGGCCCAGGGACACGATCCGGCCCGCGTCCGGACCGAGCGGTTCGGGCCGGCTGCGGGCTGAGGCCGGTCCGTCAGGGTCCGTCGACTCCGCGCCACATGGGCTGGAGGAGCGGCCCTCCCTCGGGCAGCGGGATGGGCTCGCCGTGGTCCTGGAACCCGTGCCGCGCGTAGAGCTTCCGGTTCTGCGGCGTCGAGGCCTCCAGGTAGACCGGCAGGCCCAGGCCCTGCGCACGCTCGAGACCGTGCCGCAGCAGGGCGGTCCCGGCCCCCAGCCCTCGCCGGTGGGGGAGCGCGGCCATGGCCGACAGGTACACGTGGGACACGTCGGGGTGCCGGGCGTCCGTGGCCGCGAGGACGGCGGCGAGTCGCCGGCTGGCCGACCGGCCGTCGTCGGGAAGCTCTGGCTCCGGCGGTGCGCCGTCGAGGTCGACCCAGACCGATGCGGCGACAGGGTCCCCGCCGGGAAGGAACGCGACGAGCAGCTGCCCGGCGTCGACGGCGGCCCGCAGCGCGGGCTCGAAGAGCTCCCGGGTGTGTTCCTTCCGGCGTCCCGGCTCGGGCTCGACCCAGGCGGACACCGCCTCGTCGGCGAAGGCCTCGACGCACACGGGGAGCACCGAGGTGAACTCCGACGGCACGGATGGTCGGACGATCAGGTGAGGCATCGACATAGCTCCAGCCTCGTGCACCTCGGGCCACCGGCGAAGTAGTTTCGTCTCACGAGCTGTGCGACGAAAGGGCGAGGTATGACCTGCGTGGAGTGCGGGCGAGGTCTCGGCCCGGCCTCGGGCACTGGGCGACCGCGACGCTACTGCTCCCGGTCCTGCCAGTCGCGGGCGTACCGGCGTCGTCGGGACGGCGGCCGCCTCGCGGCGTCGGCGGCGCAGCCGTCTGTCGGCCGGGGCGGCGAGCCCGGCTCCGGCTCCGGCGACGCTCGCGCGGACCTGGTCCACGCAGCAGTCGGCCTGGCCGACGCCCACGGGCTCGACACGGTGACGCTCCGTACCGTCGCCCAGCACGCGGGTATCGCGCTGCCGGAGGCACGCCGGGCGTTCGGCAGCCGCGACCGCCTCGTGGCAACGCTGGTCCAGCAGCTCCTGGCGCGCCGTCGCGGCACCGTGCCGGCGTCGGACGGCCCGGTCGAGACTCTCGCGCGGCTCGCCGCGGAGGAGTGGGCGACCTACCGGGAGCACCCGTGGCTCGTGTCCGTGCTCGCCAGCAGCCGGCCGCCGCTCGTCCCGGCCGTGCTCGACGCCGCGCGGGCGAGCACCGAGGCGTTCGGGCAGCTCGGGCTCGACCCGCCGACGGCCCTCGCGCGGTACATCGCGCTGAGCGGGTACGTCCAGGGCATGGCCGTCATGCTCCTCGCGGAGCACGAGCAGGCGGGACGGTCCGGGACGGCCTACCGGGCCTGGTGGGCCGAGGAAGCGAGGCGGCTCGACCGCACCGGCGCCCGCTGGCATCATCCATGGCTCGACGCCGCGAGCGGCGGCAGCCTCCCGGACACGTTCGACGCGGACGTCGACGCCTGGTTCCGCGACGGGCTGGCCCGGGTGCTCGCCGGGCTCACCCCGTCCGACGACGAGCCGTGAGCCGGCTACCGCGGACCGCGGGCCAGCCGGGAGGGCCACCAGACCGCCCGGCCGATGTCGTAGCTCAGGGCCGGGACGAGGAAGGACCGCACCGCGAAGGTGTCGAGCAGGACACCGAACGCGACGATGAAGGCGAGCTGCGCGAGGAACAGCACAGGGATGACCGCCAGCGCCGTGAACGTCGCGGCGAGCACCAGGCCTGCCGAGGTGATGATGCCGCCGGTCAGCCGCAGCCCGCGCAGCACGCCTTCCCGCGTGCCGTGCGCGAGCGACTCCTCCCGGACCCGGGTCATGAGGAAGATGTTGTAGTCGATCCCGAGCGCGACGAGGAAGACGAACCCGAACAGCGGCACCGCCGGGTCGGCCCCCGGGAAACCCAGCAGGTTGTTGAACACCAGGGCGGCCACGCCCATGGCGGTCCCGAAGGACAGCACGGTGGTGAGGACGAGCAGCACGGGCGCGAGCACGGCGCGCAGCAGCAGCATGAGGATCAGCAGGATCACGACGAGCACGATCGGGACGATCAGGGTCCGGTCGCGGATCGATGCGTCGTTGGTGTCCAGGTCGGTGGCGGACTCGCCGCCCACGAGCGCCTCGGGAACCGTGTCGGCGTAGGCGGTGCGCAGGTCGCGCACCGTCTGTTCGGCGGCGGCGGAGTCCGCGGCGTCGTCCAGCGTGCCCTGGAGGAGCACCGCACCGTCGGAGACCACCGGCTCGGGCACGGGCGGTGCGGCAGCTTCGCCGGCTGCCTCGGCCGGCGGCCCGTCCTGCGCGCCCGGCCCGCCCGGCGGGCCGGCCTGGATGCCGTCGGCGGTCACCGGGGCCGTTCCGCTCGGGGTGTCCGCAGAGATGGCGACCTGGGCTATGCCGTCCTCCTGGAGCAGGACGTCGGCCGCCTGCTGCAGCTCGTCCTCGGGCGTGACGACGTAGACCGGGCTCCCGGAGCCCGCGGGGAAGTGCTCGGCGAGCCGCTCCTGCCCGGTCCGTGCCTCGGACGCGCCGAGGACCAGCTCCGACTGCGGCACGCCGGAGGCCTGGAGCTGCGTGACGCCCACGCAGCCCAGTGCGAGGAGCGCCGCGGTCGTGACCCAGATGGTGCGTGGTCGCGTCCGGACGGCGCGCGAGACCCGCCCCCACAGGCCACGCTCCGCGCCGCCCGCGGTTCCCGCCTGGCCGGCGGCCGGGTCGTAGGCGGGACGCCGGGGCCAGAAGGCCGCGCGGCCGAGCATCAGCAGCAGAGCCGGGAGCAGGGTGAGCGCGGCGAGCATCGCGAAGACGATGCCGACGGCGGCGACCGGCCCCAGCGTGCTGTTGGAGCGCAGCTCGCTGAGCAGCAGGCAGAGCAGGCCGGCGATGACCGTGCCGCCCGACGCGAGGATCGGCTCGAACGACCCGCGCAGCGCCCGCCACGTCGCGGTCCACCGGTCGGGCGTGCGGACCAGCTCCTCACGGAAGCGGGCGACGTACAGGAGTGCGTAGTCGGTCGCCGCCCCGATGACAAGGATGAACAGGATGCCCTGGGTCTGCCCGCTGAGGAGCAGCACGCCGGACCGGGCCAGGTGCCAGACCGTCAGCAGCGCGAGGCACAGCGCGAACATGCTCGTCGCGAGCACGGCCAGCGGGAGCAGCAGCGAACGGTAGACGACCACGAGGATGACCAGCACCGCCGCCAGGGCGACACCGAGCAGCAGCCCGTCGATCCCGGCGAACGCGGTCACCAGGTCGCTGGAGAAACCGGCGGGTCCCGTGACGTACAGGTCGACGCCGTCCGGCAGGCCGGCACGGAGCGTGTCCCGCAGCTCCGTGGTGGCTTCCCCCAGGTCGGCGGAGCCGGACAGCGGCACGAAGGCCTGCGCCGCGGCGCCGTCCTCGGCGGGGATCGGCGGCGACACCTCGCCGTCGACCACGTCCAGCTCGCCGACCGCCGTCAGCGTCTCGCCGATCGTGGCGAGGTCGTCGTCGGTGAGCTCGCCGTCGTTGTCGCCCGAGCCTTCCGCGGCGACGAAGACGACGATCGCGGGTACCGCGTCACCCTCGGTGAAGCCGGAGAGCCGTTCCTGGACCTCGGTCGCCTCGGCGGTGGCGGGCAGGTAGGCCGTGCGGTCGTTGGAGGAGACCTCGTCGACGCGGCCGAAGTACGGGCCGCCGATCGCCGCACCGACGAGCCAGACCAGGATGAGCACGGCCGGCAACGTGACCCGGAGCCAGCGCGGCACGCGCGAACCGGCGGTCACGAGGCGCGCTCCCAGCTCGCCGCGGGGCCGGGGACGACCACGAACAGCGGGTGCGGGGACGGCGGCTCGGCCGAGACGACGTGGGCGCGGTGGGCAGGGGAGCGGACGGCGAGCTTGTGCAGGAGGTGCTGCCACTCGAGATCGAGCTGTCCGGCGGTCACGACGATCCGGGCGGCGCTCCGGGTGTGCTCGTCGAGAGGCTGCGAGATCCGCTGGGGGTCGAACGTGTAACCGCGCCGGGTCGCCTCGTCCCGGAGGCCGTGGAGGTAGGCAGAGATGGCGACGGCGGGCTGCGGGTGCTCCCGGAAGCGTTCGAGCTGCGGGTGCTGCGTGTACCCCTTGGTGCGACCCAGCAGCACGGCCTGCGCGAGCAGCGCCTCGCGCCAGCACGCGACGAGACCCTGCCGGTCGAGCATGGCCGGATCCAACGACCAGAGCCGCATGCGCCCGCACCTCCTTCGATGTCGGCCGGATCGGTTTCCGGCCGTGTGGGTGCCAATTTAGCTAGCCAGGCTACATTCAAGCAAATGAAGCAATAAGTCGAAGGGGTAGCATCCCATCGTGGATCCCGATACCCGCCCGGACGCCGAGCCGTCGATGATGGATCCGCGCGTGATGGATCCGCACCAGGAGATCGTGCGGCGCGCGGGCATGGACGACGCCGACGTCGACCAGGTCGTGGGCGTCCTGGAGGCGCTGCGCCGCTGGCGCGAGACAGAGCGGCGGATGAGCGAGGCCTCGCGGCGCTACATGAAGCTCGGCGACACCGACATGCGCGCGCTGCGCTTCGTCATCGCCATGCAGAACCACGGCCGCGTGGTGACGCCGGGCGCGATCGCCGAGCACCTGGGCATCACGACGGCGTCGACCACGAAGCTGATCGACCGGCTGGCGGCGGGTAACCACGTGCGTCGGTTCCCGCACCCCTCCGACCGGCGCAGCCTCGCGATCGAGGTCACCGAGGAGACGCGCCGTGCCGCGCGCGAGTCCGTCGGGCGCAGCCACGCCCGCCGGTTCGACGCCGCGGCGCGGCTCTCCGCCGAGGAGCGTGAGATCGTCACGCGCTTCCTCGACGACCTGGCGGGTACGGACCACGACACGGACCACGACACGGACCACGGTTGAGCGTGCCGCCGGCCCAGTGATGGGGCCCAGGAACGACGAGTTTCTGGGCCCATCACTGGGCCGGCCGGACCGGATCGCCGGGTGACCGCGCGGAGGCGGGAGCTCTCGGTCAGGACAGCGTGATGCTGTCCAGCTCCGCGTAGCCCGTGCCCCCCGGGAAGTTGGGGGAGCCCTTCGCCAGCCGGATCATGTTGTAGCCGGCGCGCAGCGAGACCGTCACGGTGGTCGTCCCGAACTGGCCCCAGCCCGCCGTCGGTGGGTAGGACACGGTGGAGAAGGCGCCGCCGTTGTAGGCCAGCCCGTGGGTCGACGTCGCCCCGGTGCCGTTCGCGTACCGCACCGCCATCGTGTAGGTGCGGGCCGTCGGGACGTTGACCGTGAAGTCCACGAAGCTCTGCGAGCGCATGTCGGCGGTGCCGTCGATGCCGCCGACGTAGGAACCGTTCGACGCGCCGGACGACGCCCGGGTCTGGGCGTTCACGACGTTCGCGTTCTCCGCCTCGTAGACCTGCTGCCAGGCCGACGTCGGGCCGCCGGCCGGGGTGACGACCACCTGGTAGGCGCCCTCCGCCGTCATCCCGTTGACCGGGACGGTGACCGTGCCGTTCGAGACCGGCATGGTCGACGTCGACAGCACGGTCGGTGCCGCCACGTGGGTGTGCCGCCCGCTGCCGGGGACCGCGTTCACGGTCACCCGGACGGACGAGCCGAACGAGCCCAGGCCGTTGACCCGCACGCTGTTGTTGCCGCTGTCCCCGCCGAGCACCACGTTGACGATCTTGCGGCTCGAGTCGTACGCCGCGACGCCGTCGAGCCAGCTCTGCGGCGTGGTCCGCACGACGTTGCCCGCTTGTGTGCCGTACCAGCGGTAGGCCCAGTACGAGGCGGTGGGCTGGCCCTGGAGCGTGAACAGGCCGTCGAACGTGCCGGCCTCGTACCAGTACGCGCGGTGCGCCTCGCGGGCACCGTGCCGCTCCAGCACCGAGATCCAGTGCACGGCGACGCTCGGGATGTCCATCTGGCTCAGTGAGTTGTACTCGTTGATGGCGATCTCGCGCGGGCTGATGCCGAGCGAGCGCTCGATGGCCCGGTAGTCGGCGACGTGGTCGTCGAAGTTGTCCCAGTCCATGTCGGTGAGCTCGTGCCAGACGATGACGTCGGGCAGGGTGTTCGTGTCGCGCGCGTTCCGCAGGAACGACACCATCCGGTCGTGGCTGTAGTACGAGTCGCTGGGGCCGACGATCGGCGTCACGGGGTCGAGCGACCGGATCAGGCGGTGCGTGCGGGTCCAGCCGGCGTTGAACGACCCGGCGGCGGCGGTGTCCCAGGTCCAGTCGGGCTCGTTCCACAGCTCCCAGCCGCGGATGTTCGTCGTCGACGTGGCCGCGAGGCGGTCCTGGACCATCGTGCGGACCTTCTGCTCCCAGTCGGCCCAGCCCTGCCACCGGTAGGGGAACGTCGGGTAGATGTCCGGCATGCGGATGAGCTGCTGCGCTCCGGCGCGCGTGATGTTGTCCGCGACGCCGAGGGCGTCGCAGCACGGCTCGGTGGCGCCGTTGCCGAGGTGGGTGGTGCCCGGCGGGGGCTGGGTGAACCCGTGAGGGCTCAGGGGCAGGAGCTGGTCGGTGGTGGGCTTCGTGTTCGACCCGACGCCGTACAGGCCGCCCGACCCGACGTGGGTCACCGGCCGGACCACGGAGCCGACGTCGACCGTGAGGGTGTTGCCCGCGGCCTGCGCCGGGCCGGCGGGGGAGACCAGCGAGGCGCCCACGATCAGGGCGAGAACGCTGAGGCGGGACAGGGCCCGTTGCGCGGGGGCGCGGCGGGGCAGCACACGTTTCAGGGCGAGCTTCATGGCATCTCCTCATTGAGACTGCGGGTCGGTCGTGGGTCGGGACTGCGGGTGACTTCTGCGACGGAAGCTGCGAACCGGTTCGACGTTCCCGCCTGCCAAGACGTTAGTTTCGAACGCCGTGCGCCGCAAGAGTCCAAAAAGTTCGATCTTGCGGACCCGGGAAGGGTGTGGTTAGAGTCGAACCGGTTCGCAACAGAAGCGAGCCGGCACGAGCAATGACGCACACACGAGCAGCAACGCAAGGAGGCGAAGTGGCCACCATCGGGGATGTCGCCCAGGCGGCAGGGGTGTCGCGCAGCACGGCGTCGTACGCGCTGTCGGGCAAGCGAGCGATTTCGGCGGACGTGCGCCGCCGTGTCGAGGACGCCGTCCGGCAGCTCGGCTACACGCCGAACGCCGGGGCGCGGGCGCTGGCCACCTCGCAGACGATGGTGATCGGGCTGCTCGCCCAGTTCCTCGAGGACGAGTTCGCCCCGGCGATGCTCCAGTACATGCTGGGTGTCTCGAACACGGCACGCGAGCTCGGCTACGACATCCTCCTGGTGTCCGACGCCGACGGCACGCGCGCCCTGCGCCGCATCACCGACTCACGGATGGTCGACGGGGTCGTGCTGCTCAACGTCGCCGAGCGCGACGAGCGCCTGCCGATCCTGCGTTCCGCGGCCCAGCCGGGCGCGCTGGTCGGGCTGCCCGCCGACTGCACCGGCGTCGACGTCTTCGACCTCGACTTCGAGGAGGCGGGCCGCCTCATGGTGGACCACCTGCACCGCCTCGGGCACCGCGAGATGGCCCTGGTGTCGCAGCCGGAGCACGTGATCGAGCGGGGTGGCGCCTACGTGTGGCGCCTGCAGAACGCGGCCCTCGAAGCGGCCAGGGCGCGCGGCATCACGCTGCACACCGTGTCCGCGTCGTCGCACCAGCCCGACGTCGGCCAGGACCTGAGCGCCCTGCTCGACACGTACCCCGATGTCACCGGGCTGCTGATCAACAACGAGGCGGCGGCGGCAGCCCTGCCGACCGTCCTGCACCAGCGCGGGCTGACCGCGCCCAGCGACCTGTCGGTCGTGGGCCGGTACTCGGACGAGTTCGCCCGTACCTTCTCGCTGCCCTACTCCTCGATCGAGAGCGCACCCGACCGGCTCGGCCGCATGGCCGTGCGCCAGCTCGTGCGTCGCATCGAGGGCGACGTGGCGGCCGACGAGCCGCACGTCGTGCGGTTCGTGACGCCGGAGCTGGTCGACCGCGGCAGCACCGGCGTGCCGCGGCCGGCCTGACCGCTCCGCACCACGGGCCAGCCCTCAGCTACCCCCAGCTACCCCCCCCAGCAAGCAAGCACCCCCCAGCCGGACGACGGCGTCGTCGACCGGACCCGTTCAAGGAGGAACCATGTACCACACCCGGCGCAAGCCCACCACCCTCGCAGCGGTCGGCGCGCTCACCCTGGTCGGCGTGCTCAGCGCCTGCTCATCCGGCGGTGCCGCCGCGGGCGGCGAGACCGCGGGCGGCGGCGACGCCACCTACACCTGGTGGGACCCCTACCCCCAGCACGACGACTCGTCGGACTGGACGGGCCGCGTCCAGGCCTGCGGCGAGGAGGCCGGCGTCACCATCGAGCGCACCGCGTACGACACGACGGCGCTGACCAACCAGGCGCTGCTCGCGGCGCAGGAGGGCACGTCCCCCGACGTCATCCTGCTCGACAACCCGGCGGTGTCCACGCTCGCGGACACCGGCATGCTCACCACCGTCGAGGAGTTCGGCCTGGACACCTCGGCGATCGACGAGAACCTGCTGGCGGCGGGCGTCGTCGACGGGGAGACGTACGGCATCCCGATCGGCGCCAACACGCTGTCGCTCTACTACAACGCGGAGGTCCTGGAGGCCGCGGGCGTGGACCCGGCCTCGATCACCGACTGGGAGTCGCTCACCGCCGCCCTGAAGACGGTCACGGACAACGGCGACAAGGGCATCACCTTCGCCGGTATCGGCACCGAGGAGGGCTCGTTCCAGTTCCTGCCGTGGTTCTGGGGCGCGGGCGCCGACCTGCGTGACCTCGACTCGCCGGAGGCCGTCGCCGCGCTCGAGCTGTGGACGGGCTGGCTGGAGGAGGGCTACGCGCCCAACTCGGTGATCAACAACTCGCAGAACACGGTCTGGGAGGAGTTCCTCACCGGGGACTTCGGCTTCGCCGTGAACGGCACCTGGCAGGTCGACAGCGCCGCCGGGGCCGACTTCGAGGCCGGCACCGTCCAGCTGCCCGGTCGCGACGGCGGCGTCGCGCCGGCACCGACGGGCGGCGAGTTCATCATGGCGCCCGTCCAGGAGGTCACCGAGCGCTACGACGTCACCCGGCAGATCGTCGAGTGCATGACGACGCCGGAGGGCTTCGTCGAGACGGCGAACACGTTCGCCTACTACGTGCCGCCGACGGCGGACGGCCAGGCCGCGCTCGTCGAGGAGAAGCCGGAGCTCGAGCCCTGGGTCGAGGCCGTGCGCAACGCCAAGGGCCGCACGAGCGACGACCTCGGAGCCGACTACCCGGTGATCTCCGAGGCCCTGTGGACGGCAGTCCAGAACGCCCTCTCGGGCGCGGCCACGCCGGAAGAGGCTCTCACCACGGCCCAGACGGAAGCAGAAACGGCCACCAGCTAACCCACCCGCCGTCGTTGAGTGCTGGGTATTTGCGCCGTGAACACCTCTCGAACCGCAAATACCCAGCACTCAGCTTGAAAGACTTAAGGACGCTCTGATGACCACCACCGAGGCCTTGGCCACGGCGGGCGCGCCTTCCGGCGTGGACCGGCAGCCGCCGAGACCGCGCCGCCGGCGTGGCCCCGCGGTCTCCCAGTGGACCGCCGTCGGCTTTGCCGCGCCGCTGCTCGTGTACCTGATCCTCTTCTACGTCTACCCGCTGTGGCGCAACATCGACCTCAGCGTGCACGACTACACGATCCGCGCGTTCGTGCAGGGCAACGCCGAGTTCGTCGGGTTCGAGAAGTACGCCGAGGTGTTCAGCTCGTCGACGTTCCCGACGGCGCTGTGGAACACCGCGGTCTTCACCGTCGTCTCCATCGTGTTCCAGTACGCGATCGGCCTGGCTCTCGCGGTGTTCTTCCGCTCCGGGTTCCGGCTGTCCGGCCTGCTGCGGGCGATGTTCCTCGTGCCGTGGCTGCTGCCGCTCATCGTGTCGGCGTCGACCTGGGCGTGGATGCTGAACAGCGACAACGGCATCGTGAACTCGGTGCTCGCGGCGTTCGGCGGGGAGCAGATCAACTGGCTCACCTCCCCGGACACCGCCCTCCTGTCGGTGACGATCGCGAACATCTGGCTGGGCATCCCGTTCAACCTCGTGATCCTGTACTCCGGGCTGCAGAACATCCCGGGAGAGGTGTACGAGGCGGCGTCGCTCGACGGCGCCGGGCCGTGGAAGCAGTTCTGGAGCATCACGTTCCCGCTGCTGCGCCCGGTGTCCGCCATCACGCTCCTGCTCGGGCTGATCTACACGCTGAAGGTCGTCGACGTCATCTGGATCATGACCACCGGCGGGCCCGGTGACGCGTCGACGACGCTCGCCATCTGGTCCTACCGGGAGGCGTTCGGGACCGGCCAGCCGGACTTCTCGCCCGCCGCCGCGGTCGGCAACCTGCTCATCCTCATCGCCCTCGTCTTCGGATTCCTGCACCTGCAGCTCCAGCGCCGTCAGGAGGACTCATGACCGGCCGTCGTCTCGTGCAGAAGCCGTGGTGGAAGACCGCCCTCGGCCTTGTCCTCACCGCGTTCATGCTGTTCCCCGTCTACTGGATGGTGAACGTCTCCCTCACGCAGACCAGCGACCTGCGGTCCGACCCGCCGCACTGGTTCCCTCTGCACCCCACGTTCGAGGGGTACACGGCCGTGTTCCAGCAGCAGCTCCCGGCTCTCGGGACGAGCCTGCTGGTCGGGCTCGGCTGCGTGGCACTCACCGTCGTGATCGCCGCACCGGCGGGGTACGCGCTCGCGCTGCTCAACCTGCGCGGCGGGCGCACGCTGAACTTCCTGCTGCTGGTCGCGCAGATGATCCCGGCGGTGGTCATGGCCATGGGGTTCTACGCGGTCTACAACAGCCTGGGCCTGCTCAACACCGTCGGCGGGCTGATCATCGCCGACTCGACGGTCGCCGTGCCGTTCGGCGTGCTGCTGTACACGGCGTTCATGTCGGGCATCCCGCGCGAGCTGCTGCAGGCGGCCCGGGTGGACGGCGCGGGCGCCTGGCGCACGTTCCGCTCGATCGTGCTGCCCGTGAGCCGCAACTCGACGCTGACGGTCTCGCTCTTCGCCTTCCTGTGGGCGTGGTCGGACTTCATCTTCGCGTCGACCCTGAACCGCAACGGCGAGCTCATCCCGATCACGCTCGGCATCTACAACTACATCGGCAACAACACGACGCAGTGGAACGCCATCATGGCGACCGCCGTCGTCGCGTCGGTGCCCGCGACGGTCCTGCTCGTCGTGGCGCAACGCTACGTGGCGGCGGGCGTCACGGCCGGCGCCGTCAAGGACTGACGGGCAAGGACTCACGCCGATGAAGCAGAGAGACGAAGGAACCCTGTGACACAGCACCACTCGACGCCCACCGCGTCGCAGCGTCAGGCGGCCCGGGCGCGCCCGGTCGCCCCGCGCGGCCCGCGCCGCGGTCTCGGCGTCGGCGAGCTGCGGCTCGACGGCGGTTTCTGGGGCGCGCTCCAGGAGACGAACGCGCGGGCCACGCTGCAGCACTGCCTGGACTGGATGGAGCAGCTCGGCTGGCTCGGCAACTTCGACCACGTCGCCGAGGGCACCACGGGCGGGGAACGGCCGGGCTGGCAGTTCTCCGACTCCGAGGTCTACAAGCTGCTCGAGGCGCTGGCCTGGGAGCACGGTCGCACGGGCGACCCGGCGGTCGATGCCCTGCTGCGCAAGGTGGTGGACCGGGTGGCGGCCGCGCAGGACGAGGACGGCTACCTGAACACGTGCTTCGGCCACGCGGGGCAGGCCGGCCGGTACAGCGACCTCTCGACGGGTCACGAGCTGTACTGCACCGGCCACCTGCTGCAGGCGGCCGTCGCCCGGGTGCGGACCGCAGGGTCGGCAGGGGAGCGGGGCGGGGACGGGGACCTGCTGGTCGAGGTCGCCCGCCGCGCCGCCGACCACGTGTGCCGCGAGTTCGGCGCGGAAGGCCGGGGCGGCGACGGCCGGGACGGCATCTGCGGGCACCCCGAGATCGAGCTCGGCCTGGCCGAGCTCGGCCGCGCGCTCGACGAGCCCCGCTACACCGAGCAGGCGCGGATCTTCGTCGAGCGCCGCGGGCGCGGCACGCTCGCGCCGATCGCGCTGCTCAGCCCCGCGTACTTCCAGGACGACGTACCGGTGCGCGACGCCGACGTCTGGCGCGGCCACGCCGTGCGCGCCCTGTACCTCGCGGCCGGGGCGTTCGACGTCGCCGTGGACACGCAGGACGACGGCCTGCGCGCCGCCGTCGAGCGGCAGTGGGCACGCTCCGTGGAACGCCGCACGTACCTCACCGGCGGCATGGGCTCGCGGCACCAGGACGAGGGCTTCGGCGACGACTGGGAGCTGCCGCCCGACCGCGCGTACTGCGAGACCTGCGCCGGCGTCGCGTCGGTCATGGTCTCGTGGCGCCTCCTGCTCGCCACGGGCGAGGTGCGCTACGCCGACCTCATCGAGCGCACCCTGTACAACGTCGTGGCGACCTCGCCCCGCACCGACGGGCGCGCGTTCTTCTACGCCAACCCGCTGCAGCAGCGCGAGCCCGGCGCCGACGTGCAACCCGACGCCGTCAACCCGCGCGCCGAGGGCGGGGTGCGGGCGCCGTGGTTCGACGTGTCGTGCTGCCCGACCAACGTCGCGCGCACGCTCTCCTCGTGGCAGGCGTACGCGGCGTTCGTCGAGGAGGCGCCCGACGGCGGCGTCGTCGTATCGCTCGCCCAGTACGCCGCGGGTGAGCTGCGGGTGGCGCTGGACCACCCTTCGGCAGGCCCGGGGTCGAGTGACGAGCTCGTCCTGCGGGTGAGCACCGACTACCCGCACGACGGTCGCATCCGCGTCGAGGTCACCGCCGTCCCCGAGCGGCCCGTCACGCTGCGGCTGCGCGTACCGCACTGGGCCGACGACGCCACGCTCACCGGCCCCGACGGTTCCACCACCGCCGTCCGACCGGGGTGGGCGACGGCCGGCGCTGCCGGGACTCCTACGCTCGCGGTGGGCGACGTCGTCACGCTCGACCTGCCCGTCGGCCCCCGTCTGACCTGGCCCGACCCGCGGGTCGACGCCGTGCGCGGGACCGTGGCCGTCGAACGGGGCCCGCTCGTGCTCGCGCTGGAGTCGGTGGACCTGCCCGACGGCGTGCTGCTCGACCAGGTCCGGCTCGACCCGGCGGTCGCGCCCCGGGCGCAGGGCGACGGCGCGGTGGTCCGCGCCGCCGTCGTGCCGCTGCCCGGGGACGGGGCGGGTACCCCGCCGTTCGGCTCGGGCGGTCCGGGAGGCGCCCTCGCGCCGACGCCGGGCGCCGGTGCACCCGGTGCGTTCGACCTGGCCCTGGTGCCCTACCACCGCTGGGCCGAGCGCGGCCCGTCGACCATGCGCGTCTTTGTTCCGACGGCCCGACACGAGGAGACCCGATGACCGACCTCACCACGCCGGACTCGCCGGTCCGCGCGGACGGCGCCCGTCTCACCTGGCGGAGCGGGGGCGAGACCCTGGTGGTCGAGCCGTGGGGCAAGGACAGCGTGCGCGTGCGCGCGACCGTCCTGGGCGATGTCGAGGACACCGACTGGGCGCTCCTGCCGCCCGCCGTCGCGGCGGACGGCGACGCCGCGCGCGTCGAGCTCCGGGCCGACGGCGCGACCCTCGTCAACGGCGGCATCCGTGTCGAGCTGACCACCAGCACGGGGTTCAGCGAGATCGTCGGCTACGAGGTGTCGCACTGTGACCTGGCCTTCTACGACGCCGACGGCCGCCTGCTGCTGCGGGAGCTGGACCGCGGCGGCTCCCTCCAGCTGCGCGCCCGGAACTTCCGCCCGCGACTCGGCGACGACGGCCACACGCTCACCGCGTCGTTCGAGTCCGACCCGGCCGAGAAGCTGTACGGGATGGGCCAATACCAGCAGCACGTGCTGGACCTCAAGGGCTCCACGTTCGAGCTGGCGCACCGCAACTCCCAGGCGAGCGTGCCGTTCGTCCTGTCGAGCGGCGGGTACGGGTTCCTCTGGCACGACCCGGCGATCGGGCGCGCGACGTTCGCGCGCAACCGCACCGAGTGGCATGCCGAGTCGACGAAGCAGCTCGACTACTGGGTGACCGCCGGGCGCACGCCCGCGGAGATCTCGCGGGCCTACGCCGAGGCGACGGGGCACGCCCCGATGATGCCGGAGCGCGGGCTCGGCTTCTGGCAGTGCAAGCTGCGCTACTGGAACCAGGAGCAGCTCCTGGAGGTGGCGCGCGAGCACCACCGGCGCGGGCTGCCGCTGGACGTCATCGTCGCGGACTTCTTCCACTGGCCGAAGATGGGCGACTACCGGTTCGAGGACGAGTTCTGGCCGGACCCGACGGCGATGGTCGACGAGCTGAAGGAGCTCGGTGCCGAGCTCATGGTCTCCGTCTGGCCGCAGGTGTCGCTCGAGTCCGAGAACGACTCGCACCTGCGCCGGAACAACCTGCTGGTGCGTGCCGACCGCGGGCTCGACGTCCACATGTCGTTCCAGGGCCCCAGCACCTTCCTCGACGTGACCAACCCCGAGACGCGGCGCTGGCTCTGGGACATCTGCCGGCGCAACTACGGCGCCCACGGCATCCGCACGTTCTGGCTGGACGAGGCAGAGCCCGAGTACGGCGTCTACGACTACGACGCGTTCCGCTACCACCTCGGCCCCGCCCTGCGCGTGGGCAACGTGTACCCGCAGGCATTCGCGCGGGCCTTCTACGAGGGCCAGCGCGCCGACGGCGAGACCGAGGTGGTCAACCTGGTGCGGTGCGCCTGGGCCGGCAGCCAGCGGTACGGCGCGCTGGTCTGGTCCGGTGACATCTCCTCGACGTTCGAGGACCTCGCCCGGCAGGTCACCGCGGGCATCCACATGGGGGTCGCGGGCATCCCGTGGTTCACCACCGACATCGGCGGCTTCCACCGCGGGGAGGTCACCGACCCCGCGTTCCACGAGCTCCTCGTGCGCTGGTTCCAGTTCGGCGCGTTCAGCCCCGTGATGCGGCTGCACGGCGACCGGTTGCCCCGTCAGGACGTCGCCGCCGCCGACGGCTCGCCACGCCTGCCCTCGGGCGGGCCCAACGAGCTGTGGAGCTTCGGCGAGGAGGTGTACGGCGTGCTGGAACGCTACGTCCACCTGCGCGAGGCCCTGCGCGACTACGTGCGCGACGCGATGCGCGCCGCGCACACCGACGGCCAGCCCGTGATGCGCGGCCTGTTCCACGACTTCCCCGGCGACGGGCGGGCGTGGGACGTCGACGACCAGTTCCTGCTCGGTCCGGACGTCCTGGTCGCGCCCGTCCTCGCGGCGGGCGTGCGTGAGCGCGACGTCTACCTCCCGGCGGGTGCCCGCTGGACCGACGCCGCCACCGGCCAGGTGCACGACGGCGGCACCACCGTGCGCGCCGCCGCCCCGCTCGACGTCGTGCCCGTGTTCCTGCGCGACGGCGCGCTGCCGCACGTGGTCGGCCGCACGACCGGGCGGGTGACCGGGCGCGTGGTGCCAGGTGCACCCAGCGGCGGGCCGGTGGCGACTGAGTCGGCGGTAGCTGAGCCGGCGACCACTGCGCCAACCACTGCGCCGACCACTGCGCCGACCACTGCGCCGACCACCGCGCCGACCACCGCGCCGACCGCCGCAGGGCCGGCCTAGATGCAGTCGGTGCAGCCCGGTGGGCAGCGGAGCGTACCGACTCGGCGTCCGGCCGTCCGGCTGGGGATCGTCGAACCGGTTCGCTCGTCGAGGTGCCGCTACAGGGCCGGTCCGCTGCGCCGTCCAGGCCTGGTTTCGGTCCGTTGCACCGGGCCTGATGCGAGATCGGTCGTTTGCCTTGAGATCGGTCAATCAAACGACCGATCTCAGAGCAAGCGACCGATGTCAAAGATTCAGGTCATCAACCGACCGATCTCGAGGAGCCCGACACCGGCAAGGGACCGATCTCAGCGCTCCGTGCCACGTGGCTGAGCCCGACCCCAACCCCTGAGCCCGACTCCACCCCCTGAGCCCGACTCCACCCCCTGAGCCTGGTTCCACCCCCTGAGCCCGACTCCACCCCCTGAGCCCGGTTCCACCCCCTGAACCTGTTCCACCCCACGATGAGAAGGAAGGCACTCAACGATGAGCACATCACCTTCAGCGAGCGGCGATCCGCGTAGCGGACCAGCACCCCACGGACCAGCGCCGCGCAGGCCTCGGCGCGCCGCCGTCGCGGCGCTCGCGGCCCTGGCGCTCGCCGGGAGCACGGCGGGGGCGGCGCTCGCCGCACCGGCCACGGCGAGCACCGGCCTGGCGACCGACACGGCGGCGGCCCAGGAGCTGCCCGCGCCGCACCTGCACTACACGATGGACGACGTCGCCGACGCCGTCGTGCCCGACACCTCCGGGAACGGGCTGGACGGCGCGATCTCCGGCACCACCGGCCTGGTCGACGTCGAGGGCGGTGGCACGGCGCTCGACCTGCCCGGCGGGTCCGGCGGCGGCTACGTGACGATCCCGCGCGGCGCCCTGGAGGGCGCCACCGACGTCACCGTGTCGGCGCGCGTCCGCTGGGACGGCACGGGCGGGGCGTGGCAGCGGGTCTTCGACCTCGGCACGGACACCACGCGCTACCTGTTCGCGACGCCGTCGAACGGCGACGGCCGCCTGCGTACCGCGCTGACGACGAACGGCGGCGGCGGTGAGGCGCAGAACAGCGGCTACGGCCCGCTGCGGGCCGGCGACTGGGTGACGCTCACGGTGACCCTCGACACGGACGCGGACCGGCTCACCACCTACCTCGACGGCGTGGCCGTCGGCTCGGCGCGGTCGAACCTGGCAGCGGGCGACCTGCTCACGGACGCCGCGCAGTCCGCCGGGTACCTGGGCCGGTCGTTCTACCCGGACCCGCTCCTGGACGGCGCGATCGACGACTTCCGCCTGTACCGGGCCGCGCTGAGCAGCGGGCAGGTGGCCGAGCTCGTGGACGAGCGGCCCGACCTGGTGGAGCTGACCAAGGACGCCTTCGAGGTGCGCACGACGGTCGCGGCAGCGCCTGAGCTGCCGGCGGCCGTGCGTGCCTCGTTCACCGACGGCTACGACCGTGACGTCCCGGTGACCTGGGACGAGATCGATCCCGCGCAGTACGCGCAGACGGGGGAGTTCACCGTCTCGGGCGATGCGGCGGGCACACCGGTGACCGCGACCGTCACCGTGCACCGCGGTGAGCTGCGGGTCGACCTGGGCGCGGAGACCGGGACGTTCCACGGTGGGGCCTCCGGAACCCT
Source organism: Promicromonospora iranensis (assembly GCF_028994805.1). GTDB lineage: Bacteria > Actinomycetota > Actinomycetes > Actinomycetales > Cellulomonadaceae > Promicromonospora > Promicromonospora iranensis. Next base: position 86,708 of record NZ_JAJQQP010000013.1, read on the forward strand.
GTACGGGCTCTACGGCGACGGGCTGCCCAGCGACAACCTCATCGAGGGGATGGGGATCCGGACCGTCTCGACGAAGGCGCAGGACGGCCCTCAGCACCCGGGCGCCGACGCGCTCGAGGTGGTCCGGCCGCTCGCCGACGCCACCGACGGTGACGTCTACGTCTACATGACCGACATCCACCGCGGCTTCCCGTACGAGTGGCCGGGCGACACCCCGCAGGAAAAGCTCGACGGCTTCGTGGACAAGATCGCCCTGCAGGTCGACCAGGTGCTCGAGATGCCGGCCGAGTACCAGGACAACGTCGTCTTCGTCCCGTTCAACGAGCCCGAGGGCAACATGTTCGGCACCGGGCAGTGGAGCTACGACGGCACGTCGTGGCTCGACGACCCGGCCGACTACTTCGCCGCCTGGGACCGGGTCCACGCGCTCATCAAGGAGCGCATGCCGGAGGCGCGGATCGCCGGACCGAACACGAGCATCCTCTTCGGCCAGGTCAAGGGCTTCCTCGAGCACACGGTCGAGGCCGGGACCGTCCCTGAGGTCATCACCTGGCACGAGCTGTCGCACCCGGAGAAGATCCGCGAGTCTGTGGCGACCTACCGTGACTGGGAGGCCGAGGTCTTCGCCGGCACCGAGCTGGCGGGCACCGAGCTGCCGATCAACATCAACGAGTACGCGTTCAACTACCACACCTCGGTCCCGGGCCAGATGATCCAGTGGATCTCGGCCATCGAGGACTCCAAGGTCGACGCCGACATCGCGTACTGGAACATCGACGGCAACCTCTCCGACTCCGCCGTGCAGTCCGACCGCGGCAACGGGCAGTGGTGGCTGTTCAACGCGTACGCCCAGATGAGCGGGAACACCGTCGCGGTCACGCCGCCGTTCCCGGGGGAGAACTACACGCTGCAGGGCGTCTCCGCGCTGGACACCGAGCGTGCGCTGTCGCGCACCATCATCGGTGGGGCCGACGGCGCCGCCCCGGTCGAGCTCGTCAACGTCCCCGACGCCGTGTTCGGCGACGACGTCCGTGTCACCGTGCGCGAGATCCCCTGGACCGGCCAGCTCGGCGACTCCGCGCAGCCGCGTCACATCGCCGAGACCACCATGCCGGTCACCGACGGGAAGGTCGCCGTGGACTTCGACGGCGAGACGCTGCCGCTGCTGCGGGAGTCGTCCGCCTACGAGATCGTCGTGACGCCCGCGGGCGTCGGGGAGTCGACGAGCACCGCCCCGACGCTCTGGGACGGCAGCTACGAGGCGGAGGACGCCACCTACACCGGGTCGGGCTACAGCCTGAACGGGCCCGAGGGCTCGCCGGCCGACGTGGGCAAGTTCTACACCTCCGGCGGGTACGACGTCGGCGGCCTGCGCACCGGCTCCGACGGCGTCCTCGACTTCGAGGTCACGGTGCCCGAGGACGGCACCTACGACCTCTCCGTCTTCGCCAACAGTCTCAACACGTTCGACGCCGTGGCGGAGCAGGGCCCGACCAACGTGTTCGTGCGGGTCGATGGTGCGGCGGAGCAGGAGCTCCACCTGCCGCTCGGCTACAAGTGGGTGGTCTGGGACCACGCCGACACGGAGGTCGAGCTCACGGCGGGCACCCACACCATCTCGCTCGCCGCCCGGAGTCTCGACGGCAGCCGCACCACCACGGGCGACGCGATCCTCGACCGGATCACCCTGGCCCTGCCCAACCCCGACGCCGGGACCGCCGTGTACGAGGCGGAGCACGCGACCCTCGACGGCGGGCGGGCGCTGTACACGGCGCCCGACGGCGCCGACCCGGCGACGGTCTCCGGCGCCGGCGGCGTCGAGCTGGCCGACGGCGAGACCGCGACGTTCTGGGTCTACAGCGCCGTCGACCGCGAGGCGACGCTCGGCGTCGACACCCTGGGCGCGGGCACCGGCACGCTCGCGGTCAACGGCCGCGAGGTGCTCGACCTCGCAGCGGGCCGCGCAGGTCAGACCCACGAGGTGGCCGCGCATCTGACCGGTGGCGTGAACAAGGTGGTGCTCACCGGCGGGGCCGACGGCGTCGTCGTCGACCGGCTGACCACCGCGCTCGGGACGGGGCAGCTCGGGGCGGCGGAGTACCAGGCCGAGGACGCCGAGCTCACCGGTTCGGCGACGGTGGCCGACCTCTCGCTCGCCGAGGGCGGCAAGGCGGTGACCGACGTCGGGGGAGACCCGGGCAACGGCAGCACCCTGACGTTCCGGGTCGACGCCGGCCAGGCCGGGCCGCACGCCGTCGTGCTGCGGTACTCGAACCCGGAGCAGTCGCCGGCGTCGCACTACAACCCGGACCCGATCGCCCGCCGGGCGGACATCTCCGTCAACGGCGGCGCGTCGGCCCCCGTGCTCTTCCCCCACTCGTTCCACGAGAACAACTTCTGGGAGAAGACGGTGGTGCTCGACCTGGAGGAGGGCGCGAACACCATCACGCTGAGCTCGGAGGAGGCGCCGAACTTCGACGGCGTCACCTACGCCTCGGACGTCTGGCCCGACTTCCCGCTGCGGTCGCGCTGGGCCCCGATCGTGGACCGGATCACGGTGTCGCCGCTCGCGGCGCCGCTGGCCGCGTCGACCATCGAGGTGACGACGGAGTCGATCTGCCGCGGGCCGCGCGCGTTCGTGACGGTCAGCACGCGGAACGTCTCGGACGAGCCGCTGGACGTGCGGATCGACGGCACGCTCGGGAAGCGGGCGACCCAGGAACTGGCCGCCGGTGACAGCTGGCGCCAGTCCTTCAGCGCGCGCAAGGCCGCGCTGAAGGCCGGGTCGGTGACGGTGACGGCGGACGGCGTCGCGACCGAGCACGCCTACCCGGCGGTGGCCTGCGACTGACGCGGCACCGCTGGAGACCGCGCCCGCCGGTCGGGCTTGTCGAGACCTCTGTCCCGACAAGCTCGACCGGCGGGCGTCGGGCGGCTGATCACGAGCGGGCCAGGCGTCCCCCGACGAGGGAGTAGCCGACGGCGGTGGCCGCCACGACGCAGAACGCCCCCGCCGGTGCGACCGTCCCGGTCATCAGCACCGCCACGAGGACCGACGCGGCAGCGGCGGCGAGCTCGGGCCGTCGTCGGCGGACGACGGTGCGCAGGCCCGCCCGGTCGCTGTTCTTGGGCGTGACGACGAACCGCGCGCGGATTCCGAGACCCACGCGCAGGACCGCACGCAGCGTGACGATCGCGACGGACGCGTAGAGCAGGCCGCCGCGCAGCAGGAACAGGGCGGCCGTCACCGGGCCGCCGCGCCGGACGCTCCGGATCGCTTCGGGCAGCAGGGGCACCGACCCGAGGATCCCGAGCGACGCACCGAGCGGGACCGGTATCCCCGGCATCCGCTCGGCCGCCGCCGCGAGGGCGAACCCGAACAGCGAGACCAGCATGACGGCGCCCACGAGCGGCGAGACCAGGTCCAGGAAGACGTCGAGCCGTCGTGCGGGGCGCAGCCGGGCGTCGAAGAGCAGGCCGCGGTCGCGGCCGAGCAGCTGCATGGCGCCCTCGGTGAACTTGCCGAACTGCGTGGTGAACGCCGTGTAGTCGGTGGGCGCGTCCTCGACGGAGACGAGGCCGGGCACGTAGCGCACGGTGCGTCCGCGGCGCGCCAGCTCGAGGGTGAGTGCGGCGTCCTCGGTGACGACCTCGGGGAGCCCTCCGACGTCGCGCAGCGCACGGACGTCGAGCAGCGCGCCCCGGCCCGCGAAGGTCGCCATGTCGAACCGGGCGCGGCCCGCTGATACCGCACGCAGGTGGGTGTCGAACATCCGGCGGAAGTCGCGAACGAACCGGGTCTCGCCCCGCCGCGAGCGGATGGCGCCCTGCACGACCGCCACCTGAGGGATCGCGTGGAGGTGGTGCAGGGCGGTGCGCACGAAGTCCGGACCGATCTCCTGGTCGGCGTCGATGATCACGACGGCGTCCACGTCGTCCGCATGGTGGCGCAGGTAGTTGTTGATGTTGCCGGCCTTGAACCCGCGGCGGTCCGTCCGGCGGACCACCTGGACGGCGCCGACGGTCCCGGCGGCAGCTTCGGTGCGGGACACGACGGCGTCGACGGCGGCACGAGTCCCGGCGCCCCGCGAGTCGTCGAGGACGACGGTCCGGGTGCGCGGGTGCGTCTGACGCATGCTGCGCTCCACGACGTCGGCCCGGAAGTCGTCGGCGGTGGTGTAGAGCAGGGCGACCACCAGGTCGTCGAGCTCGGGGCGCGGGATCCTGGCGCGCCGTCCGACGGACGGGTGCGACCGCCGGGTCGCGGCGACCAGGAGCACGGCGGCTCGGATGCCCACCAGCCAGGCGGCGGCGATCGCGGTGGCGGCGAGCGTCGTCGTCGTCCAGGTCAAGGGGCTCGCGGGGCGTGTCGCCGATACCAGGACGAGCCACGCGGCCGCCGAGAGGACGGTCCAGGACACGGCGAGCGCGAGCGCGGGACCGAGCGTGGCGAGGGGTCCCGGCACGTTCTCCCCGTGTCGTGGGCGGGGACGGGAGCCGTCCGGGTGGGGTTCGTCGGGGCCGGTCGTCAGCATGCGTCCTATCCCACCGGGGGCGGGCCGGTGGGTCACTGGCGCGCGGGCGAGACCGGGGGTAGACCTGGCACTACCCCGGAGGTCCACCGGGCACTGTCCCGGGCCGGATTCCCCGGCGGTACCGTGAGCGGGTGAGCCGATCCGCGAGTCTTGCTCTCGCCCTGCGGCGGCGTGGCTACCTCGTGTCGCGCTGGCTGCCACGAGCGTGGCTGTTCACGTTCGTGAGCGCGCTGGTTCCCGGCCCCTTCGCCGCCCTCGTGTTCAGCGGCTTCCTCCAGGACCAGCGGCTCCCCGTCGTGGTGGGTGTGCTGCTCCTGCTCATGCTGGCGCTCAGCCCGCTGATCGCCCGGCTGGACCGCTCCCGGGTGCGGCTGCTCGGCAAGGACACGATCGCCGACCCCCACGTACCCACCGACCGTCGCGGTCTTGGCAGAGCGGCGTTCCGGCTGCGGGAGGCGGCGACCTGGCGCGAGGTGGCCTACGTTGTCGTCACCGTCCCGCTCGGGTGGGTGGGTGCCGCCGCGCAGATCCTCACGCTCTGGTCGGCGCTCCTTCTGGTGACGCTGCCGAGCCGCTTCGTGGGCAGCGACAACGTCTGGGCCGAGAACCCGGCAGGCAGCGTGCTCGGGTTCCTCGCCGCGCTGGTCGGGTTTCCCACCCTCGGGTACGTGCACGGTCTGCTCGCCGAGGCGCAGGCCGCGCTCGCCCGGGCGCTGCTCGCGCCCCGGAGTGCCGAGCTGCGCCGGCAGGTCCAGCGGCTCACCGCCTCGCGCACCCGTCTCGTCCGGTCCTTCGAGGGCGACCTGCGGCGCATCGAGCGTGACCTGCACGACGGCGTGCAGCAGAAGCTGGTCACCCTCGCGATCGCCCTCGGCTCGGCCGAGCTCGACGCCGGCGACCTGGCGCGTACCGGGGTCGACGTCGGGCGCCTGCGTGACCATCTGGGCCGGGCCCACGACCTGGCCGAGGCCGCGCTCGAGGACCTCCGCTCGACCGTCCGCGCCATCCACCCGCGGGTGCTCGCCGACCACGGGCTGACGGCGGCCGTGCACGAGCTGACCTCCCGGATGCCGGTGCCGGTGGCCCTGGAGAGCACCGTCGAGGACCGCTTCGACGCGGAGATCGAGCTGTGCGCCTACTTCGTCGTCAGCGAGGCGCTGACGAACGTCGCGCGGCACAGCCAGGCGCGGACGGCGCGGGTGGTGCTCGCTCGCGACGGCGGGGTGCTGGTCGTCCGGGTGCACGACGACGGCATCGGCGGCGCCGGCACCGGCTCGGGCACCGGCTCGGGCACCGGGCTCGTCGGGCTGCGGGAGCGAGCCGAGGCGGCGCAAGGCAGCCTGACGGTGTCGAGCCCGGCCGGCGGGCCGACGACGGTCGCCCTGCTCCTGCCGGCCCGTGCACCACTGGCGGCTCCGCCCGCTGTGGCTCACCCCGTGACTCAGCCCGCCGTGACGGAGGTCGCCTGACGTGCGGATCGTGCTGGCCGAGGACTCGATCCTGCTGCGCGAGGGCCTGGTCGGGCTGCTCGAACGGGTGGGGCACCAGGTGGTGCACGTGACGGACGACGCCGACGAGCTGGTGCGGCTCGTGCTGGCGGACGGCGCGCACGGTGCGCTGCCCGACCTGGTGATCACCGACGTCCGGATGCCGCCGCGGCTGCAGAACGACGGCATCGACGCGGCGGTGGAGCTGCGGCGCCACCATCCGGCGCTGCCGGTGGTGCTGCTGTCCCAGTACGTCGCCGACGCCTATGCGCGGGACCTGCTCGCCGGCTCGTCGGGCGGGATCGGCTACCTGCTCAAGGACCGCATCGGGCGGGTGAGCGACGTCATGACATCGCTGGAGGTCGTCGCGGCCGGCGGGACGGTCATCGACCCGCAGATCGTCCGGTCGCTGCTCGACCGGAGCTCGTCGCCGCTCGACACCCTGACACCGCGCGAGCGTGAGGTGCTCGCGCTGATGGCGGAGGGCAGGGCGAACCCGGAGATCGCCGAGCGGCTCGTCGTGAGCGACGCGGCCGTGGCCAAGCACATCGGCAACGTGTTCGCCAAGCTCGGCCTCACGGTCGACGACGCGGGCCACCGCCGGGTCCGGGCGGTGCTGGCGTACCTGCGCGGCTGACCGCACCCCATCCCGAGGCCCTTCTGCGCGGCGGCCCGTCCCGCCGCGCACCCGACCGGCCCCAGGTCAGCGGCCCCCGTGCTCGGTGCTCGACGGGATGTCGAGCAGGCGGAGTGCCTCCTCGACGATCTGGTCCGGCCGCGGGGTGATGTCGACGACGAACCCGGGCTCGTCGTCCTGCAGGGGTTCCAGGGCGGCGAGCTGGCTGTCGAGCATCTCAGGCTTCATGAAGTGCCCGGCGCGCCCCTGGATGCGCTCGCGCAGCAGCTCGGAGGAGCCGGTGAGGTGCACGAACTGCACAGCGCCTGTCGAGTCGGTGCCTGTCGAGTCGCTGCCCGTCGCACTGCTGCCGGCGGTCGCCAGCAGGTCACGGTAGTTCCGGCGCAGGGCGCTGCACGGCACGACCGCGCTCCGGCCCTCGGCGAGCTCCGCGGCGAACCAGTCGCGGATCCTGTTCAGCCACGGCCAGCGGTCATCGTCGTCCAGCGGGTGGCCGGCGGCCATCTTGGCGACGTTGGCGGGGGAGTGGAAGTCGTCACCCTCCGCGAACGACGCGCCGAGCCTGCCGGCCAGGAGTGCGGCGACCGTCGTCTTGCCCGAGCCGGCCACGCCCATGACGACGATCGCCCGGGGGCCGGGGCGGCTCGAGCCCGTCCCGCTGCTGGATGTCCCACTGGTGGTTCGGGTCGAGTACATCGCTGTCCCGGTGACGTCTGTGTCCATCCCCCTATCCTCACCCATTGGTGACACCATTGTGACGTGATGAATATCATCAAGGTCGTGGCGCTCTAGTCTTGGAGGATGTCCCCAGTGCTGCACAGCCCCGTCCTCGAGGCCCTGGGCCGTCGCATCACCGGTGGGGCGCTGCCGGCCGGGGCGACGCTGACGCTGGACGGGATAGGGACGGAGTTCGGGGTGTCGCGCACCGTCGCGCGCGAGGCGATGCGCCTGCTCGAAGGGCTCGGCCTGGTCCGTTCCGGGCCACGCGTGGGCATCGTCGTCCTGCCGCACGACGCGTGGAACGTGCTCGACCCCCGCGTCATCGAGTGGCGGCTGGCCGGGCCGGGGCGTGCGTCGCAGCTGCGGTCGCTCACCGAGCTGCGCCAGGCGGTCGAGCCGCTCGCCGCCTCGTGCGCCGCCCGCGGGGCCACCGCCGCCGTCCGCGACGAACTGGTCGCCACCGCGCGCCGGATGCGCGAGCTCGGCGAGGCCGGCAAGGGCGACGGCGAGGAGTTCCTGGCGCTGGACATCCAGCTGCACGAGCTCCTCCTGCGGTCCAGCGGGAACGAGCTGTTCAGCGCGCTCGCCGACGTCGTCGCCGTCGTCATCTCCGGGCGCACCCACCTCGGCCTGATGCCCGCCTATCCCGAGCCGGAGGCGCTGGACGCGCACGAGGCGGTGGCGCTCGCCGTCGCCCGCGGGGACGGCGCGGCCGCCGAGGAGGCGATGGCCCGGATCGTGCGCGAGGTGCGCGGGGCGCTGGGCGAGGGCACCAGGTCCTGACGGCGGGCCCCGGCCGCGGGGGCTGGTCCGCGCGGCGCAGGCAGTGCGCCGGGGTGGCGCCTCCGGTATGAATGGGGTGTGCACTCGTCCCGACGGCTCCGCGACGCGCGCGGTCCCGTGGTGGCGTCCGCCGCGACGGCCGTGGCGCTGCTGGCGCACCTCCTCGGCGGCGGTGTGCTCCCGGGGTGGCTCGGGATCCTCGTGCCCGGGGCCCTGTCGCTCGCGGTGTGCACGGCCCTCGCGGGCCGCCGGCTCTCCCTGTGGCGGACGACGGCGTCCGTCGCGCTGAGCCAGGTCCTCTTCCACACGCTGTTCGTGCTGGGCGCGCCTGCCGGGTCCGGTGCCGCCGGGACGGCGCCCGCGGGCAGCCGGGCGGGCCACGGCATGCACGGTGTCGACGCGCTCCCGGCGTCGGGCGACGTGGTGCCCGGCGTGCTGCCCGGCGCGGAGCCGGCCATGTGGTTCTGGCACGGGGCCGCGGCCGCGGCGACCGTCGCCGGCCTGTACGGCGGCGAGCGTGCGCTGTTCCGCCTGCGCGACATCGCCGGGCAGACGGCGGACTGGGTGCGCCGCCGGTTCGGCCCGCCCGTCGACGCCGTCCCCTCGTTCCCGGTCGTGCGCGTGGTGGCGCCCGACTGGTTCACGGGATCCTTTCCCGCTCGTCCTGAGGTGTCGCCGTCGCGGCGCCGTGGTCCACCCCGCGCGCTCGCGACCTGACTTTTCCGCGCAGCCTTTCCCGCGTGACCTTTCCGCGTGACCTTTCCCTGAGCACCGACCGGCTCGGCCCTGCCCGCCGTCCTGCCGTGGACGCGCCCGGGCGGGCGCCGTCGGTGCCGCCCTCATGACCTGAAAGCGAACACCCATGACCACCACCGTCCTCGTCGCGCCCGAGACCGAGCGCGCCCCTCGACGCCCCGGCCGGCCGGTCCCCGCCCGACCGGCGCGCTCCGGCCGCCGGCAAGGCTGGTTCGGCGCCCTGCTGCTCCGCCTGCACTTCTACGCCGGCCTGCTCGTCGGCCCGTTCATCCTCGTCGCCGCGGTCACCGGCGCCCTGTACGCCCTGACCCCCGCGCTCGAGCAGGTCGTCTACCGGCACGCGCTGCACGCTCCCGCCACGGACACGCAGCTCAGTCTTGCCGCGCAGGTGGACATCGCCCGGGACCACATCGGCGACGGTGCGGCGACGCCGTCCGCGGTGCGCCCCGCACCCGAGCCGGGCGACACGACGCGGATCATGTTCGCCGACGACCGCCTCGGCGCCAGCGAGTCCCGCGCCGTGTTCGTCGACCCGGGCACCGGCGAGGTCCGCGGCGACCTCACCGCCTACGGCACCAGCGGTGCCCTGCCGCTGCGCACCTGGGTCGAGCAGCTGCACGGCAGCCTCCACCTGGGCGACGTCGGCCGCCTGTACAGCGAGCTCGCCGCCTCCTGGCTCGGGATCGTGGCGCTCGCCGGCCTCGGGCTGTGGCTCCGGCGCATCCGGACGTCGCGCGCCAGGAAGGACCTCGTACGGCCTGCCCGGGGACGCAACGGCTACCGCAGGCTGTTCACCTGGCACGCCTCGGTCGGCATCTGGGTGCTGCTCGGTGCGCTGTTCCTCTCGGTGACGGGCATCACCTGGTCGCAGCATGCGGGCGGCACCGTGGACGCCCTGCGGGCGGCGCTCGACTGGAGCACACCCGCGGTGGACACGCACCTGCCGGACGGCGACGCCGGGCCGGCCGCCGGCGGGGCCGCGGGGCATGAAGGTCACGGCGGCCATGCCGGCCACCTGTCGGCCGGTGCCGGGGGAGCGACCGACGCCGCGCTGTTCGACGCCGTCCTCGCCACGTCCCAGGCGGTGAACGTCAACACCGGCCTCGTCGAGATCAGGCCGCCCGCCGAGCCAGGGACCGCCTGGGTCGTGCAGGAGATCCAGCGCAGCTACCCGACCGAGGTGGACGCGGTCGCCGTCGACCCCAGCTCCCTGCAGGTGGTGCACCGTGTCGACTTCGCCGAGTTCCCGGTCGCCGCGAAGCTCACCCGCTGGGGGATCGACGCCCACATGGGCTCGCTGTTCGGCCTGCCCCACCAGCTGGCCCTGTTCGTGCTCGCGGCAGGCATCGCCACGATGGTCGTGCTGGGCTACCTCATGTGGTGGAAGCGCCGCCCGACGCGGGAACCCCGGCCCCTGGGCGGGACGCCGCCGCGACGGGGAGCCCTGCGCGGCGCACCCTGGTGGGGGACCGGCGCGGTGCTCGCCGGGGCGGTCCTGGTCGGCTGGTGGCTGCCGCTGGTCGGCTGGACCCTCGCCGGGTTCGTCCTGATCGACCTGCTCGTCGGCGTCGCCGGCCGCCGGGCCGCGCGAGCCCGCTGAGGGACCGCGGCCCCGGGGTCAGCGGATCGCAGGTCAGCGGATCGCGGCCATCAGCGGAAGTCGGACGGCGGGCGGCAGGGGCCCGTCGTCCGGCCGCGCGCCGATCGACCGGAGCTGCAGCGCCACGAACCGGCGCGAGGCGGCCACCGCCGACTGGCGCGACGTGGCCCGGAGGCCGGAGTTGGCCATGATCAGCGCGACGATATCGTCCAGCACGACGTCGCGCCGCAGCCCACCGGACTCCTTGGCCCGCCGGATCAGCTCGGCCAGCGACCGCAGGGCACGGGTGCGCTCCTGAGCGAAGTCGACGGCCTGCGGGAACGCCGAGACGAACGCGGCCGTGAACCCCCGGTCCTGGGCGTGCATCACGCACACCTGCTCGATCGCCCCGCTGAGCCCGTGCCACGGGTCGGGGTCCGCGAGGCCGTCGTCGACGATCGCGGTGCAGGTCGCCATCTGCTCCCGGAACGCCTCGGTGACCAGAGCCTCCTTGGTCGGGAAACGCCGGTACAGCGTCGCGGGACCGACCTCGGCGCGGCGGGCCAGCTCGCGCATCGAGACGTCGATGCCCTCCTCCGCGAAGACCTTGCGCGCCACCTGCAGGATGCGGTCGCGGTTGTCGCGCGCGTCGGAGCGCAGCTCGTGGGTGGAGTGCGGGACAGAGGGCTGCTCGGTCGATGCTCTCGCTTCGCCGAAACGGACGGGCTGTTCCATGTGAACAGGATCGCGCGGCAGCGGCCGTGTTGCGACACTCGGACGATGCACATCAACGCCCTGGCCACGCTGCCCGCCGTCTGGCAACAGCTGAACGCCGGCCCGATCGCCCAGGCCTTCACCACCACGAGCACCCTGCTGGGCGCCGCCGCCCTCGGCTTCCCCGGTCAGCTCGTCGAGGTCGACCCGACGGCGGCGCTCGCGGACTGACCGGCGTCGGCCCGTCCGCCGCGGTGCGCCGTCAGTTCTGCAGCAGCACCTTGATCGCGCGCCGCTCGTCCATCGCGCGGTACGCCTCGGCCACCTCGGACAGCGGCAGCGTGAGGTCGAAGACCTTGCCCGGGTCGATCTCGCGCTTCCACACCAGGTCCAGCAGGTGCGGGAGGTAGGCGCGCACGGGGGCGACGCCCCCGCGGATGCCCTTGTTGCCCCAGAAGAGGGTGTCGGTCGGCAGGTCCCCGTGCGGGACACCCACCAGCCCGATCGTGCCGCCGGGGCGGACGAGCTCCACCGACTGCGCGCGGGCCTCCTCGGTGCCGACGCACTCCAGGACCGCGTCCGCGCCGATACCCTCGGTCAGCTCGAGCACCTGGGCCAGCCCCTCGGCGCCGCGCTCGGCGACGACGTGGGTCGCGCCGAACTCCTCGGCGACCTGCTGGCGGGGTGCGTGCCGGCTCATGGCGATGATCGTCGAGGCACCGAGCCGCGCCGCCGCGAGCACGCCGCTGAGCCCGACGGCGCCGTCGCCGACCACCACGACGCTCGAACCCGGCCCGACGCCGGCCGAGACCGCCGCGTGCCAGCCGGTGCACATCACGTCGGAGAGGCTCAGCAGGCTCGGGATCAGGTCGGCGTCCGGCTCGCCGGGGGTGGCGAGCAGCGTGCCGTCGGCGTTCGGGATGCGGATCTTCTCTGCCTGGCAGCCGTCGAAGCCGCCCCCGTGCAGGCAGTTGGCCTGCATGCCCTTGCGGCAGACCGCGCAGGTGTTGTCGCTGTGCAGGAACCCGCCGACGACGAAGTCGCCGACCCCGACGGTCGTGACCGCCGCACCGACCTGCTCGACGACGCCGACGTACTCGTGCCCGATCGGCGTCGGACGCTTGACCCGTGAGACGCCCCGGTAGCGCCACAGGTCCGAGCCGCACACGCAGGAGGCGACGGTGCGGATGACGGCGTCGGTGGGTTCCACGATGACGGGATCGGCGCGCTCCTCGAAGCGGACGTCCCCGGGGCCATGAATGATTGCTCCTCGCATGCACCCCATTCAACACGCAGGATCGCGGTGCCGGAGCCCCGGTGCCCGATCCGGATGGTCGGCAATTCGCCGACCACCCGGCTCCGGGGCTTCCGGTCAGGAGTGGGCGGCGTGGATGGCCTCGGCCAGCGGGGTGGCGGGGCGGCCGAGGAGGCGGGCCAGGTCGTCGCCGTCGGTCTCCAGGTCGCCGGCGGCGATCGACGCGTCGAGGCCCGCGACGAACCCGGCCGTGCCGGCGTCGAGCCCGTGCTGCTGCAGCTCGGCCTGGAAGTCCTCCACCGACAGGTCGCGGTAGGCCACCTTCGTCCCCGTGGCGTCGCTGATCGTCGCGGCGAGGTCGGCGAGGGTGAACGCGGGGCCGCCCAGCTCGTGGACGACCTCGTCGCCCTCGTCGGTCAGGAGTGCCGTTGCCGCCGCCGCGGCGTAGTCGGCGCGCGCGGCACCCGAGACCTTGCCGTCCCCGGCGGCTCCCACGATCTCGCCGCGCTCGAGGTACTGGTCGAGCTGTCCGGTGTAGTTCTCGGTGTACCAGCCGTTGCGGAGCAGGGTCACCGGGATGCCCGACGCGCGCAGCGCGGCCTCGGTCGCCTCGTGCTCACCCGCGAGCGGGTTGGAGGTGCTGCCCGCCTTGAGGATGCTGGTGTAGGCGATGCGCTCCACTCCGGCGGCCTTGGCGGCGTCGACCACCGCGGTGTGCTGGGGCACGCGCGCCCCGACCTCGCTGCCGGAGACGAACAGCAGGCGCTGCACGCCGGCCAGGGCCGCGGGCAGCGTCTCGGGTCGCGAGTAGTCGCCCTCACGGACCTGGACGCCGCGCCCGGCAAGATCCGCGGCCTTGCTGGGCGTGCGGACGATCGCCACGACGTCCGAGGCGGGAACGCCCCGGGACAGGAGCTCCTCGACGACAGCACGGCCGAAGGGGCCGGTCGCTCCGGTGACGGCGTAGGTGGTCATGTCACTCTCCATTGCTCAAGATTGCTCAAGTGGTTGCCAGCAGGAAGCACTAACAATTCGAAAGTACACTATATTCCGACGGTGCGCGGTATCCTGGGTCCGTGAGCATCACCGATCAGGAGTCCGCCGCCCGGGAAGCCGCCCCCGGGGGCTCCGCAACGCCGGACGCCGCTCCCGCGCAGGAGCTGGTGGCCGACGTCTTCGCGCGCGACTGCAGCTCCCGTGCCGCGTTCGAGGTCGTCACCTCGAAGTGGGCCTCGCTCGCCCTGCTCGCGCTCGGCGAGGGTGGCTACCGCTTCAACGCCCTGCGCCGGCGGGTCGAGGGGGTCAGCGAGAAGATGCTCTCCCAGACGCTGCAGGCGCTCGAACGGGACGGCATGGTGACCCGCGAGGTGGTCACGACCATCCCGCCGCGTGTCGAGTACGCGCTGACGCCGCTCGGCGAGGGCGTCGCGGAGCGGCTGCGCTCGCTCGCGGACCTGCTGGAGGCCAACGTGACCGAGGCTGCGCGGGAGTCTGCGCGGGAGTCTGCGGGGGAGTCTGCGGCGACCTAATGAGCGAGCGGGTCGATGCCCCAGGCCCCGCGAAGCAGGTCGTGGCCTGCGGGGGTGACGTCCAGGCCCCTGCCGGACCGGTGGCGGTTGACCCACCCGGCGTCGAGGAACCGCGTGCCGACCGCGGCGCCGAGCGCCCCCGCCAGGTGCGGCCGCCGTTCCGTCCAGTCCAGGCACGCTCGCGTCGTCGGCCGCCGCGCGGAGAGGGCGCCGTCGACGTCCACCCCGATCCCACGCAGCCCGACGGCGCCGACGTCGGTCAGGACCAGCTCGTCGCGGCCCGCGAGCCAGCCGGACCGGACCCAGGCGTCGGTGAGCGCGGTGCCGAGCCGGCCCGCGAGATGGTCGTAGCAGAACCGGGCGGCGGCCAGGTACTCCGCCCGCCGGCTGCGGCGGTATCCCGAGACCGGGGCAGCGTCGGCGACCATGCCGAGGGACTCCAGCGCCGCGGCGACCTCCGGGCCCGCGAGCGCGTAGTACCGGTGCCGTCCGCGGGTCTCGGAGATCACCAGGCCGGCGTCCACCAGGACGGACAGGTGGCCCGAGGCCGTGGACGCGCTCACTCCCGCCGCCCCCGCCAGCTCACCCGCCGGGCGCCGGGAGCCGTCCATGAGCAGGTTCAGGAACGTCGAGCGGGCCGGGGTGGACAGTGCCCGACCCAGCGTGGTGAAGTCTCTGTCCCTGCTGAGGGGCGGGGTCATGGCCCGACCGTACGGCCGCGACATTTCGGCGTCCACCGAAGCGTTCCCGTCCTACGGTCCCGCCATGACGACACGAGCGATGACGGCACGAGCGATGACGGCACGAGCGATGACGACACGAGCGATGACCGCACCACTGATGCAGGACATCGAGGTCCACCTGCCCGACCGCCCGGGGGCGCTCGCCGACCTGGGCCAGGCCCTGGGTGAGGCGGGCGTCAGCCTGGAGGGCGGCGGCGTCTTCACCCTCGACGGCCGCGCGGTGGCGCACTACCTCGTGCACGACGGCGCCCGCGCGCTCCGGGCGGTCGGCGACGCCGGGCTCGGGCCGGCGGTGGTGCGCGACGTCGTGCTCGCGCAGCTGGACCAGGAGGTGCCCGGTCAGCTCGGCACGCTCGCGCGGCGCCTGGGCGACGCCGGCGTGAACGTGCTGGTCCAGTACAGCGACCACGCCGGCAACCTGGTCCTCCTCGTGGCCGACGAGGACGCGGCGACGTGCCGCGAGGTGGTGGCGCACTGGGGGAGCCGCGGGTTCACCGCGCACGGAGGGCGCGCAGCCGGCCGATGACGGTCCAGGCGATCATGCGCACCATCCGCAGCGGGCCGTACCGGACACCGGTCGCGAACGGCGCCTCGCCCCGCAGGACCGCCTCGGCCCCGCCGTCCACGAAGTGCACCTGCCCCGTGGTGAACCCGGCGTCCGGCGACAGCAGCCAGGCGATCGCCGCGGCGACCGGCTCGACAGGACCAGGCATCCCGAGGGGCTGCGGTAGAGCGTCCTGGAGCACCCGGGCGTTCGCGGGGTCCGCGAGCACGCCGCGCCGGGCGGCCTCGGTCTCGACGATGCCCGGCGCCACCGCGTTGAGGAGGATCCCGGCACCGGCCCAGTCGTCGTCGACGGAGGTGCGGCGCAGCCACCGGTTGAGGGCGATCTTGGTCGACCGGTAGACGACTGTCCCACGTCCCCGTGCCACCAGGGAACCGGCGATGGCTACGGCGCGGCGCTCGTCGTCGGCGAGGCACGCGTCGACGAGATCGGCATCACCCGCGGAGAGCGACGACGAGGAGCTCACGACCACTGCGCGCGGCCGGGGCGCACGCGCCAGGTCGTCACGCAGGGTGCTCAGCAGCGCGACGGTGCTGAAGTAGTTGAGCCGGACGGCGACGTCTGCGTTCCCGCTGCCCGCCACGAGCGCGACACCGTCGATCCCCGCCGGAGCAAGGCTCCGGACCTGCTCGACGGTGGAGCCGCGGCCCTCGGGCGTGGTGAGGTCGGCCCGGACGTCAGCCGCCTCCCCGATGCCGCACCGGATGACGCGGGCGCCGCTCGCCTCGAGCCGTGTCGCGAGGACGGCGCCGATCCCCGAGTCGGTGCCGGTCACCACATAGGTCCGGCCGGTGTGCTCCGTCATGTCTCCTCCTTGTGAGCCCCCGGTGAGCCCTTGGTGAGCCCCTGGTGAGCCGGCCCTGCTGAGTCAACCCTTGCTGGGCCGGTGCTTGCTGGCGTGTATTGATGCACTAGTGCATCAATACACTAGTGCATCGCGCGCTAGGGTAGGAGCCATGGGGGAGCAGACCGGAGCTCGTGCTCGACGACGGGCCGAGACGCGGGGCGCCATCGTCCGCGCGGCCACCGGCCTGTTCCGCGAGCGTGGCGTGGCCGCGACGTCGATCGACGACATCGCGGCAGGGGCGGGAATCGCACGCCGCACGTTCTTCCTGCACTTCCCGTCCAAGGAGGACGTGCTCTTCCACTATCTGGAGGGCCACGTCGGCCGGGCGGCCGAAGCCCTGGACGGCCTGCCCGCACAGGCGAGCCCTGCCCAGGGTGTCGCAGCTGTGATGGCGGTGCTGGTCGACCTCTTCGAAGACCCGACTGCCGGTACGGACGAGCTCGCCGACCTCCGTGCCGAACTGGTCACCGCGGCGCGCGGGCTGCCGGCGTCGCTCGTCGTGCGGCTGCAGCGCGCCCAGTCCGACCTGGTCGGCGCGCTCCGTCTGCGTTTCCCTGACCCCGCCGGCTGGCCGTTGATGGCGGCGCACCTCGGGGCCTGCATGGGGGCCGCGACGGCGGCGGCGGTCGCCGTCGAGCGGCCCGGGGCGCGGGCCGCCGCGATCCGGGACGCGGTCGGCCGCGCGAGCGCCGGCTTCGAGGCCTGACCCGGCTGGCGGAGCGCCCGCGTCAGCCCGCCGCGACCCCGGTCAGCTCCGCGGTGCGGTCCCACAGTCGGCGGGCGAGGTCGGCGTCGCGCGCCTGCGGGTTGACGCGCCGTGCGACGCGGCCGCGCTCGTAGTACTCACCCGACTGCCAGCCGACGCCGGGCTCGGTCTGCGCGAACCGGACCAGCTGCGCGGCGCCCCTCTCGGGCGTGGCCAGGACCAGCTTGCCGATCCGGTTCTGGTACAGGGGCCGCAAGAGGCTCGTGCTCTCCGTGCCGAAGCTCGTCGCGACGACACCCGGGTGGAATGCCGCCGACGAGAGGCCCTGGTCGTGGAAGCGCCGGTGCAGCTCGGTGGTGAACAGGATGTTCTCGAGCTTGGCCGTACCGTACGCGCGGTGCGGCGTGAAGTCCCGGTCGTGGTCGAGGTCGTCCAGGTCGAGGTGCCCGAAGAGCCGCGCGCCGGCGCTCGAGGTCTGGATGACCGAGGCGCGGCTCGCGAGGAGCTTGTCCAGGAGCAGGCCGGTCAGCAGGAACGGCGCCAGGTGGTTGACCTGGAGCGTCCGCTCGTGACCGTCGGCGGTCTTGGTGCGGTCGCCGAGGATGCCGCCCGCGTTGTTCGCCAGCACGTCGATGCGCGGATACGCGTGGTCGAGCTCGGCGGCCAGGCGGCGCACGTCCGCCAGGCGGGTGAAGTCGGCGACGAAGTGGTCCCCGCCCACCTCGCGGGCGACCTTCGCGGTCTTCTCCGGTGAGCGCCCGACGACCGCCACGTGATGGCCCGCAGCGCTGAGCAGACGGGCCGCGGCGGCGCCGATCCCGTCGCTCGCGCCGGTGATGACGATGGTCCTGGGGAATGTGCTGTCCATACGGCACAGCATGCAGCGGGTGGCACAGTGTGTCAACCGCGGCGCATCGTGTAACGTCCTGCCCCATGGAGCGCAGCGCGGACAGCAGCACGGACAGCACCACGGACCAGCCCCGCACCGGCCTGCGGGAGCGCACCCGACGGGCGGTCCAGAAGGAGATCACCGAGGCCGCGGAGCGGCTCTTCGTCGAGCGCGGGTACGAGGCGACGACGATGGGGCACATCGCCGAGGCTGCCGGGATGTCGCGCCGCACGCTCTACCGGTACTTCTCGACCCGGGAGGACGTGGTGCTCGGGAAGCTCGACGTCGTGACCGACGAGGTGCTCGCCGCGCTGCGTGAGCGGCCCGCCGGGGAAGCGGTCTGGGTCTCCCTGCGGCACTCGTTCGACGCGATGATCGCGCACCTCGACGCCGCCGGGAGCAGCGGGCTCGCCGCGCCCATGCAGCGCATCATCCTGGAGACACCGGGCCTGCGCGCGCGCTACCTGGAGAAGATCGAGCGGGTCGAGGCCGCGGCGGAGACCGTCGTGCGCGAGCGGGCGGACGCGGCGGGCACGCCCTGGGCCGTCGACGACCCCACGCCGCGCGCCGTCGTCGCGGCCGCGCTGGGCTGCGTGCTGGCCGCCGAGCACGCGTGGCTCGCAGGCGGGGCCACGGAGACGATCGCGGTGCTCGTCGACCGTGCCATGGCCGCCGTCGGGCCGCGGGACTGAGGCGCCTACGCCACCTCGACGTGCTTTCGTGCCGCCTCCACGAAGTCGAAGATGGCCTGTCGGGACACGTCGCGCGCGTCCTTGAAGTCCTCGGCAGGGGTGCGCAGCGTGAGCAGGTCGACGCTGTCGATCGCGTGCTGCGCCAGCTCGATCAGCTGCGGGGACTCCGTGACGAGCTGGACGCGGAACATCGCCTCGAGCGCGTTCGTCCGCAGCCGGTACGTCTCGTAGCGGATCGCATCCGGGTCGGCGTTCTGACGCTGCTCCTGGACCGCGTACCGGCGGTCGATCTGCGCCCGGCGCAGGCTGACCAGCGCGCCGCCGTACGTCGTGTACGCGCTGACCCGCTCCTGGCGCAGGCGCTCGTTGCGCTCGAAGCGCTCGGCGTCCGCCCGGTTCCGCCGCTGGAAGTAGTGCGTCGCGAGCGAGCCGAGCAGCGTTCCGACGACGGCGACCACGCTGGTCACGATGATCTCCACGGGCCGAAGCCAACCACGCCGGACGCTCGTGGGGGAACCCCGCTCCGAGCAGGCGGTCCGGCATGGAGAACGGCGCGGGGCGCACGCATGCGACGTCGGAAGGGGCGCCCCTAGACTCACAAAATGGCAGCGATCCCTGAGGTGATGAAAGCCGTACAGCTCGTCGGGCACGGTGGTCTCGACCAGCTGGTCTATCGGGACGACGTGCCGACGCCGGTGCCGGACGCCGGCGAGGTGCTGATCGAGGTGCATGCCTGCGGCATGAACAACACCGACGTGTGGGTGCGGGAGGGCGCCTACGGCACGGAGGCCGACGCCGCCGAGGTGTCCACCTGGCGGCGGGGCAGATCCACGCTGACGTTCCCCCGGATCCAGGGCACCGACACGGTGGGCCGCATCGTCAACGTGGGTGAGGGCGTGCCGAGCGCGCGGATCGGCGAGCGCGTGATGGTGGACTTCAGCATCTACAACCGCCCGGAAGGTGACGACAGCCTGGCGGACATCGACTACATCGGCCACGGGCGCGACGGCGGGTACGCCGAGTACACGGTGGTCCCGGCCGAGAACGCCTACGAGATCACCTCCGACATCGGCGACGCCGAGCTGGCGACGTTCTGCTGCGCGTACCTGACCGCCGAGCAGATGCTTGACCGTGCCCGGCTGGCCAAGGACGAGCGGATCCTGGTGACCGGCGCCTCCGGCGGCGTGGGGTCGGCGATCATCCAGCTCGCGCGGGTGCGCGGCGCGGTGCCGTACGCCGTCACGAGCCCTGGCAAGGAGGACGCGCTGCGGGAGATCGGTGCCGAGGACGTCATCCTGCGGGACGCTCCCGACCTGGTGGCCGAGGCCGAGCGCGTGGTCGACGGCCCGGTCGACGTGGTGGCCGACCTGGTCGCCGGCCCGATGTTCAACGACCTGCTCCGGATCCTCCGGCCGGAGGGGCGGTACACGACGGCGGGCGCCATCGGCGGACCGGTGGTGAACCTCGACCTCCGCACCATGTACCTCAAGCAGCTGGAGCTGCACGGTTCGTCCCAGGGCACCCGGACCGCGTTCCGCCGGCTGGTGCGCTACATCGAGGACGGTGCCGTCCGGCCGCTGCTCGACCGGACCTACCGGCTCTCGGACTTCCACGCGGCGCAGACCGCGTTCCTGGGCAAGGCCTACATCGGCAAGCTCGTGGTCGTCCCCGACCGGCACTGGGCAGAGATCGGAGCACCGCATGCAGCACCGTGAGTGCACGCTGGAGCTGATCGACACCCAGTCCGGCGGGGACGTCAGCCGCATCGTCGTCGCCGGCGTCGAGCCGCTGCCGGGCGCGACGGTGCTCGAGAAGGCGCGATATCTGCAGAACGAGGGCGACGGGCTGCGGCGTCTGCTCCTGTCCGAGCCGTACGGCGACCCGGCGATGTCCATCGACCTGATCGTCGAGCCGAGCCGCCCCGGAGCCCAGGCCGGCTACATCATCATGGAGGCGATGGGCTACCCGCTGTACTCGGGGTCCAACACCATCTGCACCGCCACGGCGCTGCTGCAGAGCGGCGCGATCCCCATGCAGGAGGGCCTGCAGAACGTGGTGCTCGAGTCGCCCGCCGGCCTGGCGCTGATCACCGCGCGGGTCTCCGAGGGCAGGGTGGACTCGATCACCACCCAGGGCGAGCCCGCGTACGTGGCCGACGAAGGCCTGAGCGTGGAAGTGCCCCACTACGGCACGGTGGCGTTCGACCTGGTGTGGAGCGGCGCGTACTACGCCATGATCGACGCGTCCCGGCACGGCTTCGCCATCACCGCCGAGGAGCAGATCGCGCTGACCGCCTTCGGGGACGCCTTCGTGCGCGCCGCCCGGCCCGGGCTGCGGCAGGAGCACCCGGAGCTGGGCGACGTCGGCCCGCTGCCGTTCGCCCACTTCATGGGTCCGGTCCGCACCCTCGAGCCGGGGCGCATGGAGTCGCCGTCGGCGACCTACGTGCACCCGGGTGTGCTCTGCCGGAGCCCGACCGGGACGGGCACCTCGGCGCGACTGGCGCTGATGTCCCGGCGGGGCGAGATCCGCGAGGGTGAGTCGCTGGAGACGATCTCGCCGCGTGGCAGCCGGTTCGTCGGCGCCGTGCTGAACGACGCGCGGGTGGGCGACTACGCGGCCCTGCACTCGACGATCACCGGCCGCGCCCGGCTGATCGCGCACTCCCGCATCACCGTCGACCTCGACGACCCGCTGGTGGACCCCAGCGACCTGGCGAACGTGCTGCTGCCGCGGCCCGCCGGGGAATGACGACGTCGTGGCGTCGGTTCGGGTCTGGCATGGAGCTACAGGTGGTGCTGCCCGACGAGTCGCCGACGATGCCCGTGCGGACGCTCGTCGATCTGGCGCGGGCGGCCGAGGACCTCGGATACACCACGGCGTGGCTGCCCGACCACGTCCTGCCGCCCGGCGAGTACGGCGCCACCTTCGGCGGCGTGTACGAGCCGCTGGTGACGATCGGGCACCTGTCCGCGGTCACCGAGCGGCTGCGCTTCGGCACGTCGGTGCTCGTCGCACCGCTGCGCGACCCGTTCGTGCTCGCCAAGCAGGTGGCGACCCTGCACCAGCTCTCCGGCGGGCGGGTGGTCCTCGGCCTCGGGGTGGGCTGGAACGTGCCGGAGTTCGACGCCGTGGGCGCGGACCACCGGCAGCGCGGCGCCGTCACGGACGACGTGCTGGCTCTGCTCCGGCACCTGTTCTCGGGTGGGACGGCGCCCTACCGTGCCAGGCGGTTCTCCTACGAGGAGGGCGTGTTCGCGCCGGTCCCCGAGGGGAAGGTGCCCGTCATGATCGGCGGGAACAGCGACGCCGCGCTCCGCAGGGCCGCGCGGTACGGCGACGTCTGGCAGGGCATCCCCGCAGGCCCCGGCGCGTTCGCCGAGCGTGTGCGGACGCTCGCCGGGCTGCCGAGCGGCGGCGACGTCGTGCCCGCGCTCCGGGTTGGCTGGGACGGCAGCACGCCGGTGGAGCAGGTCGCCGACGCCGTCGTCGCCTACCGGGAGGCCGGCGCTGCCCAGCTCGCGGTACACCTCGGGGCGTACGAGGGGACTCTCGGGCGGATGGAGGCCCTGGCCGGTGCGATGGCGGCTCGCTGAGCCGTCGGCTCAGGCCGGGGCCGGCGGCGCGAGGCGGTCCAGGGCCGCGACGACCAGGGCCTCGACGCCCGTCTCCAGGGTCGGGTGCGGCACCGGCGCGAACCGGGGGGAGTGGTTGGACGGGATGTCCTGGTCCACCGTGCCGGCCTCGACCGCCGCCTGGAAGGCCGCGGGGTCCCAGCCGCCGAGCAGCCAGTACACGATCGGCACGCCGGCGGCGGTGGCGAGCACGCCGACGTCCTCGCTGCCCGAGACCGGGCCGGGATCGATGACCCGCTCGGCGCCGAAGCGCGCCGCCAGCACGCCCCGGGTGCGCTCGGTCTCGGTGGGGTCGTTGATCACCGGCGGGAACGCGTCGCGGATGGTGATCTCGGGCGGCTGCGGCGCTCCCGCGGTGGCGGCCTCGCCCCGCGCGATGCGTTCGATGGCCGCCAGCACCCGGTTGCGGACCGTCTCGTCGAAGGAGCGGACGTTCACCCCGAGCCGCGCCTCGTCCGGGATGATGTTCTCCTTGGTCCCCGCGTGCAGCGTCCCCACGGTCACGACGGCGGCGTCGCCCGCCGCCACCTCCCGCGAGACGATGGTCTGCAGCCGCAGCACCGTCGACGCCGCCAGCACCACGGGGTCGACGGTGGCCTCCGGCCGGGACCCGTGGCCGCCCCGTCCGACGAGGCGGATGTCCACGGAGTCGGTGCCGGCGAACGCCGGTCCGCCGTGGACGCCGAGCAGGCCCGCCGCCACGGGTGCGACGTGCTGCCCCAGCACGATGTCCGGGCGGGGCACCAGGTCGTACAGGCCGTCGTCCACCATGGCGCGGGCGCCCTGGCCCAGCTCCTCGGCAGGCTGGAGGACGACGACGAGCGTGCCGGACCAGGCCGGCCGGCTCCGGCTGAGCAGGTCGGCGGCGCCGAGCAGGGCGGTGACGTGCACGTCGTGCCCGCAGGCGTGCATGACGCCCGACTCGACGCCGTCCGCGGTGGTGGTGGTCCGTACGGTGCTGGCGTACGGCAGGCCGGTGTCCTCGGTGACCGGCAGGGCGTCCATGTCGGCGCGCAGCAGCACGCACGGGCCGTCGCCGTTGACGAGCACTCCTGCGACGCCGGTCCCGCCGACCCCCGCGTGCACGACGAAGCCGAGGGCCGCGAGCCGCTCGACGGCCAGGGCCGCCGTGCGGTGCTCCTCGAAGGACAGCTCGGGATGGGCGTGGAGGTCGACGTAGGTCTCGCGGAGGCGCTGGCGCATCGAGCCCAGTGGCGCGAGGACAGCGTCGACATCGATGCCTGGTGCCGCGGGAACCATCATGCGCCCACCATGCCACCGGGCGGACGCGGCTGCGCGGGGGCTCCCCGGCCGAACGGGGTGGTCCGGAACGGGCGGTCCGGAACTGAGTGGTCGGAACAGAGTGGTCGGTAGAACGTCAGGAGATCGGCAACCTGAGCTGCCGACTTCCTGACGTGCCACCGACCACGTACCGCCCCCTGAGGCTTGGTCAGCTGCGCTTCGCCTCCAGAGTGCGGTGGCCGCCGAGCCTGCGCAGCCCGCCGTCGCCTGGGTCGCCGGGGCCAGGCGCTTTCGGCGGTCGGCCGTCGGTGGCCCGGCGGTGGATGGCTCCGCGGTTGGAGCCTGGTGTTCGGGAGCTCCGTGGTCGGTCGGGTCGGCGCACCGCCCGGGCGGGTCAGGCGGCTTCGGCTTGGGGTGGGGCTTCGATGGGTTCGGGCAGGGTGATGCGGTGTCCGCGGGCGTCGGTGAAGGCCCACCCGGTCTCGATCAGGGCACCCGGGACGGTGCCGCTCGTGGTGGTGCCGGTGGTGCTGTCGGCGGTGGTGGTTCCCGTGGTGGTGGTGGGTTTGCCGGTCCAGTGCATGGTGATGCCTTGGGTGTCGACGAGCTGGTGGTGGTACCAGCACAACAACGCACTGTTGGACACGGACGTGTTTCCGCCGTGGGCCCAGTGAGTGATCGCGTGGTGCACTTCGCACCGTGATGGTGGTTGGTCGCATCCGGGGAAGACGCAGTGCTGGTCTCTGGCGATCACCGCTCGACGCATCTGTCCGGTGACGGTGCGTTGTGCGCGGCCGACGTCCAGGACGGCGCCGTCGGGTCCGAACACGATCCGGGTGACGGCACTGTCGCAGGCCAAACGGCGCAGGAGTGCTCGTGGTGCGCGGTCACCGGTCTCGGTGAACACGGGGCCACCACCGGACAGCAGCCCGGACACCGTCACGGCACTTCCAGTTGCTGGGTCTTCAGCTGCTGGGCCTCTAGTTGCTGGGCTGGCGGCTGGCGGGTCTGCGTTCGTCGGAGCCATACCCGTGCTCGTGCCCGTTGCACCTGCACCTGCACCTGCACCTGTGCTTGTGCCTGCGCTTGAGCCGGGTGCTTCTGCGCCGGTCGCGCGGCTGGGTGTGCGGCTTGGTGTTGTGCGGCCTGGTGCGGTTTGGCCGCAGGTCAGGCACAGGCCTTCGCGGGTACGGGTGGCCTGGGCGATCAGCTCGGTCCAGGACACCGTGACGTTCAGGTGGGGTGGGATCGCCGCCCCCGGGGAGGCCTGGTTGGTGTCCAGGACCACCCGGGCGACGTCCGCCAGGCCCTGTGCGCGGCGTTGCGTCGAGGTACGCGTGTCCTCGGCCGACGGGGCGCCGAGGATCGCGTTGATCGCTCCGGTGACCAGGAGGCCGTGTTCGTCGGTCAGGAAGCCTGCGAGGTGGTAGCCGCCGAAGGTTTTGGCCAGGTCGAGGAACTCGCCCAGGGCTGCCTTGTCGTCATCCACGTCATCGGTGTCGGGGTCGGTGATCGTCGCGAACCGGCGTGCCACGATCCGAAACTGGTCCGCGTTCAACGAACCCGCCTCCCGCAGGACCAGACCCTCACCCGTGACCAAGGTGCCCTCGGTGACGGCGTCCTCCAGGACCTGGGTGATGAGCTGACGGGTGTGCTCCCCGTCGGGGTCCTGGGCCGGGTCGGGGAAGTCCACGGGCACGGTCTGCACGAACGCCTCCGGGGTGGCCCGCTCACCCGTGCGGGTGTCGATCAGCCACGCCAACGCGTCGGTGCGGGTCTCGCTGGTGGGGGCGACCTTGGTCATCACACGGGCATGGTCCGCACCGAGGGTGCCCGCGACCAGTCGCTCCCGGGTCCCGGGCAGCGCCGTGGCCAGGCGGCGGGCCATCGTCATGTCCTTACCCGCCGTCACCGCTGACACACCTTCTCGGATCCGCAGCCAAGTGGTGAACGCGCGGGCCATCCCGCCCGAGCGCCAGGACCCGTCCGCCTCGATCCTCGACAGCAGGGTGTATCGCACTCCGTCGAGGCGGCCGGTCAGTGCACGGATCCGCGTGTGTGCCTCCATCAGCCGGCCCACGGTCGGCGCGTCCCACCCGTCCAACACCTCCGGATCGGTCAGGACCGCGAGCTCGTCCATCACATTCTCGAACCGGGCCAACGTCGCCTCGATCGACTCGCCCGGGGGCAGGCCAGGGCCGGGAACACCATCCGTCGACGTCGACTGCTCCACCGGACCCCACCCCCCTCGCCGTTTCTAGTTCTCATATCCTTACTGCATCTATTATCTCGAACGCCCGTACGCATCGCACGGCCAAAATGAAATCTGTGGATAACCCTTCAGGGCGCGCCAGAAGAGCCCAGGCCATAGGCGAGATGGCCCGAGACCAGACCAGACCAGACCAGACCAAGGCAGAGCGAGCGCCGGTCACCGGGCTGCCGCTCAGGTCCGGTCTCTTGTCTCAGGGCGAGGTGGTGTTCGACAGCCTGCGCGAGCGGGCATGGCTCGTCGGGTCCGAGGAGCTGCCGGTGGCGTTCGGGCCACGGCCGACGAAGCTGGTCGGAGGGCTGGTCGGAGGGCTGGTCGGAGGGCTGGTCGGGAACGACGCCGTCCGCTCGGCCGCGGCCGGACGGGTCATGGAGGTCCAGAGCCAGCCCGGATGGGCTACCCGTCCGCCGTCTTCCGCCGGCCTCGATTCCGCCCGGTCCTCGGCCGGTCGGCGGCTACAGGCTCAGCCGCATCCCGAGGCTGGGCGCGACGTCGACGAAGCCGAGGCTCTCGTAGAGCCGGCGTCCCGGCGGGTCCGCGACGAGGGTCACGTACGGGTCGGCCGGCGCCTTGGCGCGGATCTCGTCGAGCAGGCGGTCCATCACCATCCGGCCGAGCCCCTGCCGCTGGAACTCGGGCAGGGTGGCGACGTCGGCGACGTGGAAGTACCAGCCGCCGTCGCCGATGATCCGGCCCATCGCGACCGCCCGGTCGGCGTCGGACCGCACGTGGCAGAAGTACCAGCTGCCGGTCAGAGCGAGCGCACCCTGCTCGGGGCTCTTGGGCGAGAGGCCGGACGACCGGCGCAGGTCGAGGTACTCGTCGAGGCTGGGCGGCTCGTCCACCAGGCGGTACATGCCCTGATCATCACACGTCTGGTCAGCCCGGAAGGGGGCAGGGACACGTGGTCGGCAGAAGGTCAGGTGGTCGGTAGCCCGGGCTACCGACCACCTGACCTTCTACCGACCACACGAAAACCGGCGAACCCGGGATCAGCCCTTGACCGAGCCCGACATCAGGCCGCCCACGAAGTACTTGCCCAGCACGATGTAGACCAGCAGCGTCGGCAGCGACGCGAACAGCGCACCCGCCATAGAGACGCCGTAGTTCTGCAGCAGCGCACCGTTGGCGAGGTTGTTCAGCGCCACGGTGACCGGGCCGTTCTGCGACGAGGAGAAGAAGACCGCGAACAGGAAGTCGTTCCACGCCGAGGTGAACTGCCAGATGAGGACCACGACGAAGCTCGGCACCGAGAGCGGCAGGACGATCGACCAGTAGGTGCGCAGCATGCCGGCGCCGTCGACGCGTCCGGCCTCGATGAGCTCGTGCGGCACCGTCATGTAGTAGTTCCGGAAGATGAGCGTGGTGATCGGGATGCCGTAGACCACGTGCAGCATGATCAGCGTCGGCACGCCGGTCGGTATGCCGAGGTCGAGGATCAGCTGGTTCAGCGGGATCATCACCGCCTGGTAGGGGATGAACATCCCGAACAGGATCAGCGTGAAGACGAGGTCCGCGCCGCGGAAGCTCCACCGGGCCAGCACGAACCCGTTCAGCGAGCCGAGGAACGCGGCGATGATCGCGCTCGGCACCACCACGGCGACGCTGCGCAGGATCGCGGGTGACAGCGCGGTCCAGGCCGTGACCCAGTTGTCGAGGGTCCAGACCTCGGGCAGGGCCCAGGCGCGGCTCGGGTCGGCGTCGCCGGTGCCCTTGAAGCTGGTCACCAGGAGCACGTACACCGGGATGAGGACGACCACCAGGAAGAAGATCAGTCCCGCGTACTTCAGGGTGCGCGAGAGCGCGTACCGGTCCTTGCTCGTGGGCCGGGGTGGATCCCTCCGGACACGGGGCGCGGCGAGCTGGTCGGCGGCGGCGGTCATCGCTTCTCCTCGCGGTTCGTGCGGATCAGGTACGGCACGATGACGAGCGCGACGATGATCAGCAGGATCGAGCCGACGGCGGCCGCGTTCGCGTAGTCGAAGCTCGACTTGAACACGAACATGTCGACGGCCGGGACCTTGGTCTGGTAGTTGGCCGGCTTGGAGATCGACATGATGAGGTCGAACGCCTTGAGCGACATGTGGCCGATGATGATCAGCGCCGACAGCGCGACCGGCGACAGCTGCGGGAACAGGACATGGCGGTACAGCTTCCACTCGCTGGCGCCGTCCATCCGGGCGGCCTCGCGCAGCTCGTTCGGGATACCGCGGAAACCGGCGAGGAACAGCGCCATCACGTAGCCGGACAGCTGCCAGATCGCGGGGATCGCGATGGCGATGATGCCGAACGTGACGTTGTTCCACCAGTTGTTCTGCAGGGCGTCGAGCCCGACCATCTGGAACAGGCGGTTCAGGCCGGAGGCCTGCTCGTCCTGGTTGGAGTTGAGCAGCCAGCGCCACACCACACCGGAGGCGACGAACGAGACGGCCATCGGGAAGAGGTAGACCGAGCGGAACAGCCCCTCACCCTTGACCGGCTTCTCGAGCATCCAGGCCCAGAGGAAGCCCATGACCATGGTGCCCGCCAGGAACACGACCGTGTACAGGACGAGGTTCATCAGCGAGTGCTGGAAGTCCTCGCTGGCCAGGAGGTCGAGGTAGTTCGTGAACCACACGAACGCGGCCGGCTCCTGCCCGGTGGCCGTGGCGGCCGTGTGGTCGTCCCGGAAGGACGTGGAGAAGTTGGCTGCGATCAGCCCGTAGACGAAGACGCCGACGAGGATCAGGGACGGCGCGAGCAGGAGGAGCGGTGGCCCGAGTCGCCGCAGTGTGTTGAGCATGTAGGTACCCCAGATGGATGGGCGAAGATGGATGGGCGAGATGGTGGGCGCAGCCGCGCGCCGTCGGGTAGGCCCGACGGCGCGCGACGTACGGCGGTGCGCGTGACGCGAGAACGGTCAGCGCCCGGGTGTCAGCCCTGAGCGGCGGCCGCCAGCTCGGACTGGAACCCGGCCAGGTCGGACGCACCCGTCGTGAACTTGCTCGTCGCGTCGGAGACCGCGTTGAGCGTCGCGACCGGGGTCGCCGCGCCGTGCGCCAGTGAGGACACGATCGTGTCGTTCGCGAACGACTCGATGGCGGTCTGCTGGTACTCCGAGAAGTCCGCGGGGTCGGCGTCGGTGCGGGCCGGGATGGAGCCCTTCGCCTGGTTGAACGCGACCTGGCCCTCGAGCGAGCCGACGGTCTCGAGCCATGCCTTGGCGCCGTCCGGGTGGGGGGCGCCGACCGGCAGGGTGAACGAGTCGGCCAGGAAGTCGAACGTCCCGTCGGTGCCCGGGACCGGGGCCGCCGTGAAGTCCGTGCCGAGCGCCTTGTCCTGCTCCTCGAACGCCGCGACCGCCCAGTCGCCCATGACGTTGAACGCGGCGCCGCCGTCGATCACCATCTGGGTGGCCTCGGGCCAGTCGAGCCCGTCGCGGTCGTCGTTGGTGAAGCCCATGAGGGTCTCGAAGTTCTCGAGCGCGGCGGTGACCTCGGCGCCCTCCCAGTCGGTGCTCCCGTCCCACAGCCCGTTGTACGCCTCGGCGCCCAGGCTGGCGAGCAGCACGGTCTCGAGCAGGTGCACCTGGGTCCAGGTGGTGCCCACCGACAGCGGCGTGACGCCGGCGGCGTCGAGCTTCTCGAGGTCGGCGATCCATGCGTCGAGGTCCGCGTACTCGGCCGCGGGGTCGATGTCGTTCTCCTCGAGCACCGTCGGGTTGGCCCAGACGACGTTCGCGCGGTGGATGTTCGACGGGATGGAGTAGATCGCGCCGTCGTCGGACGAGAGCCGGTCGACCAGGTCGGCCGGGAACGCGTCGGTCAGCCCGAACTCGTCGTACAGGTCGGAGACGTCCTCGATCTGCGCGGCGTCGATGTAGTCCTGCAGCTCCATGCCGGCGTGGGCCTGGAACGTGTCCGGCGGGTCCTGCGCCTGCAGACGGGTCTGCAGCAGGTCCTTCGCCGCGGAGCCCGCACCACCGGCGACGGCGCCGTTGACGAACTCGATGTCGGGGTGCTGCTTCTCGAACTCGCCGACCAGGGCGTCCAGGCCGGCCTTCTCGGAGCCTGCCGCCCACCAGGTGAACACCTCGACCTGGCTGCCGCCGCCCTCGCCGCCGTTGTCGCCACCTGTGTCGCCGCCGCCGCACGCGGCCAGCGTGAGACCGAGAACAGCAGCTGTCGCCACCGTCGCGGTCATCCTCCGGTTCAAACGCATCTGGGGTCCCTCAACCTTCCTCGGTCGCTGGAGCACCGACCCGGGCCGACATCGTCGTGCGCGCCGAAGGTGAAGTCACTTCGCGCCAGGACCACGTCGTTCCTGTGACCGGCCGGGCGCGCCTGTACGCCCGTGAACCCGGCTCCTATCGAACGGCCAGGCATCGTTGGTGTCAAGAATTGAACGCAAGCGTCGCCCGATCGTGACCTGAACGTTCAGTTCCTGTATCCAAACCCGTCATACCGCCGGGAAGGCGGTTACCCTGGGCGCTGTGCGCGCGGATCGGGTGACCCCGGGCTCGCAGACCTCACTGCGTGAGGCCAACCGAGCCCGGATCGTGAGCGCCGTCCAGCAGCGTGGCTCCCTCACGCAGATCGAGCTGGCCGGCGTCACAGGGCTGTCCCCGGCCACCATCTCGAACATCGTCAAGGAGCTCACCACCGCCGGCGTGCTCCACACCGCGCAGTCCACGCGCAACGGCCGTCGCGCGCTGCAGGTCACGCTCGCCCGCAACCTCGGGCTGGTGGCCGGTATCCGGTTCGGCATGCGCTCCCTGAGCGTCGCTCTCGCCGATGCGTCCATGCGGGTCCTGGCCGAGCAGCGCATGCCACTCGCCCCCGACCACCGCGCCGACGCCGGTCTGCAGCGCGTCGCGATGCTGATCAGAGAGATGATGGAGTCTGTGGACGCCGACCCGTCAGAGCTGCTCGCCGTCGGCGTCGGGGTGCCCGCTCCCGTCGACATCCGCACCGGCCAGGTCGTGACCGTCGGCATGATGCGCGGCTGGGACGGCGTGCACGTCGACGAGATCCTGGGCGCCGAGCTGGACGTCCCCGTGACCGCCGACAACGACTCGACGCTCGCCGCGATCGCGGAGGCCCGGTTCGGCGCGGGCGCCGGCTACGACTCGGTCGCCTACGTCCGCGTGTCCCACGGCGTGGGCGGTGGCCTCGTCCTCGGCGGGCGGGCCGTGCACGGCCGGTCCGGGGTGGCCGGCGAGATCGGGCACGTGTCCGTCGACGAGCACGGGCCCATCTGCCGGTGCGGCAACCGCGGCTGCCTCGAGATGCTGATCGGCGCCACCAGCCTCCTGTCGATGCTCCCGCGCGAGGCAGGCCACCTCACGCTCGCGGACCTCGTGGCCCGGGCGCTCGACGGCGACGCCGGCAGCCGCCGCGTCGTGTTCGACGCCGGACGCCACCTCGGCATCGCCCTCGCCAACCTGTGCAACCTCGTGGACCCCGACGTGGTGGTCATCGGCGGCACGCTCGCCGAGGCCGGCGAGGTCCTGCTCGAGCCGCTGCGCACCTCGCTCGGCCAGCGCATCGTCGCGACCTCCCGCGGCCCGGTCGAGGTGGTCCCGTCGGCACTGGGGGCCGACGCGGGCGTCCGTGGCGCTCTGGCGGCCGCCCTGGACCAGGCGCGGATGTTCGGCACGCTCGGGGTGGGCTCATGACCCGCCCCACCCCCCGCTCGTTGAGTGCTGGGTATTTGCGCCCTCGAAACGGTTCGAGCCCACAAATATCACGCACTCAACGGGGGGTGGGGTGGGTTGTGGGGGTTGGGCTTTTGTTTGGGTTGGGGGGGTGTTCCAGCGGGGGGGCTGGTGGCCAGGCCGCCGCCGAGGGTGCCGCACCCGAGGGGACCATCGGCCTGCTCCTGCCGGAGGCCCAGACCGCCCGCTACGAGGCGTCCGACCGCCCGACCTTCGTCTCCGTCGTGGACCGCCGCTGCCCGGGCTGCACGGTCCTGTACGCCAACGCGGGGCAGGACGCCGCCGCGCAGCTCCAGCAGGCCGAGTCGATGCTCGCACAGGGCGCCGACGTGCTCGTGCTCGACGCCGTGGACACCGTCGCCGCGGCCGGCATCGTGGTGCAGGCCGAGCGGCTGGGTGCACAGGTCATCGCCTACGATCGGTTCGTGGACGGCGCGGACTACTACGTGTCGTACGACTACGAGTTCATCGGCTTCCTGCTGGGCTCGGCCCTGGTCGGGGCGGTCAACGAGAGGGTCGGCGACACGGCCGACGGCGAGCGGCCGGGAGTACTGCTGGTGCACGGCTCGGCGACCGAGCCCAACGCGCTCGCGATCGCGGCCGGCACCCGCCGCGCCCTCGAGGGAGAGGACATCGACGTGCTCGCCGAGCACTACACGCCTGACTGGAGCCCGGACAAGGCGACCGAGTGGACCGAGGCCATGCTCACCAGGTACCCGGGCCAGGTCGACGGCATCCTCGCCGCCAACGACGGCATAGCGGGCGGCGCGATCGCCGCGGCGAAGGCCGCGGGCCTCGACCCCGTGCCCGTGACCACCGGGCAGGACGGCGAGCTCGCCGCCGTGCAGCGCATCCTCGCGGGCGACCAGTACATGACCGTCTACAAGGCGACCGACCAGCAGGCCCAGACCGCCGCCGAGCTCGCGGTGCGCCTGCTGCGCGGCGAGGACCCCCGTGCGGCGGTGGTCATCAAGGGTGTGCCCACGATGCTGCTGGCGCCCCGCGCCGTGGCCGCCGCCGACGTCCAGCACGTGATCGTCGACGGGCGCGTCTACTCCACCGAGCAGATCTGCGTGCCCGCGTACGAGGCCGCGTGCGAGCGCGCGGGCCTCATCGGGCAGGAGGCGTCATGAGCGACCCGATCCTCTCCCTGCGCGGCGTGTCCAAGCGGTTCGGCGGCGTCCGCGCCCTGGTCGACGTCGACGCGGACGTCCACGAGCACGAGGTCCTCGCCGTCGTCGGCGACAACGGCGCGGGCAAGTCCACCCTCGCGGGCGTCCTGGCCGGCGCCTACCGGCCCGACGCGGGCGAGGTGCTGCTCGACGGGCGGCCCGTGGTGCTGGGCTCGCCCGCCGCCGCCCGGGCCCTCGGCATCGCCGCCGTCTTCCAGGAGCTGGCGCTCGTGGACGACCTGGACGTCGTCGAGAACCTGTTCCTCGGGCACGAGACGCGCCGCGGGCCCCTGCTCGACGAGGTCGCCATGGAACGCGAGGCATGGCGCCTGCTCGACCAGCTCGCCGCCAGTGTGCCCACCGTGCGCGAACCGGTCCGCGCCCTGTCCGGCGGCCAGCGCCAGGTCGTCGCGGTGGCCAGGGCGCTGCTCGGCTCGCCGCGCGTCGTCGTCCTCGACGAGCCGACGGCGTCGCTCGGCGTGCGCCAGACGGCCGAGGTGCTCAACCTGATCGTCCGGCTGCGCGAGCGTGGCCACGCCGTCGTCCTGGTCAGCCACCAGGCCGGCGACCTGCAGGCCGTCGCCGACCGCATCCTGGTGCTGCGGCTCGGCCGCGTGCACGACGTGTTCGACGGCGACGCGTCCTACGAGGACCTGCTCGCCGCCATGACCGGCGCGGTCCGGCCCGGGGCGGTCCGGCCCGGCGCCAAGCACCCGGGCCCGAACCGGGCGGTGCGCCGATGACCGCGCAGACGCACACCACAGGCTCCGGGCTGCCCGCGGGCGGCGCCCTGTCCGGCGCGGTCTGGCAGCGGATGCGCGGCGGCAGCAGCCTGCTGCCGATCGTCGCGGCGCTCGTCGGCATCTGGCTGATCCTCGGCGCCGTCAACCCGGCCTTCCTCGCGCCGGAGAACCTCGTCAACCTCACGCTGCAGAGCGCGCCCGTGGGCGTCATAGCGCTCGGCGTGGTGCTCGTGCTCCTGGTGGGCGAGATCGACCTGTCCGTCGGGTCGCTGAGCGGGCTGGCCGCGGCGGTGGTCGCCGTCGGCTCCGTGACCCTCGGGTGGCCCGTGGCGCTCGCGATCGCCGTCGCCCTGGCCTGCGGCGCGGTGGTGGGGCTGGCGTACGGTGCGCTCTCGACCCGGCTCGGGCTGCCCAGCTTCGTGTTCACGCTGGCCGGTCTGCTGTTCCTCGCCGGGGTACAGCTGCGGGTGCTCGGCCCGCTCGGCTCGATCAACCTGCCGTTCGAGTCGTGGTTCGTCCGCTCGGTGCAGCAGGGGTTCCTGCCCGCGGGGGTCGCGTGGGCGCTCGTGGGCGGGACGGTCGTGGCCTCTGCCGTGCTCCAGGTCGTCGCCCGGGCCCGACGGCGGCGCGCGGACCTCGCCTGCGCGAGCCTGCCGCAGATCGTCGTGCGCACCGCCGTCCTGGCGGCGGTGCTGTCCGGGATCGTGGCCTACCTGTACCTGGGAAGCGCGCGCGGGCTCGGCTGGTCGGTGGTGCTCTTCGCGCTGCTGGTCGTGATCACCGACGTCCTGCTGCGCCGCACCCGGTGGGGCCGGTCGGTGCGGGCGGTCGGCGGCGACCGGCGCGCCGCGATGCTCGCCGGCGTGCCGGTACGGCGCACGGTGGTCCTGTGCTTCGTCGTCTGCTCGACCCTCGCCGCGCTCGGCGGGGTGCTCGCCGCCGGCCGGCTGGGCGCCGCCAACCAGGGGACCGGGGGCGCCGACACCTACCTCGTGGCGATCGCCGCGGCGGTCATCGGCGGCACCAGCCTGTTCGGCGGGCGCGGCAGCGCCTGGTCCGCGGTGCTCGGCGTGCTCGTCATCCAGTCCATCGCCAACGGGCTCACGCTGATGAACGTGGACCAGGCCGCGCGCTACATGGTCACCGGGGCCGTGCTGCTGCTGGCGATCATCATCGACATGCTGCTGCGCAAGCGCCGGGAGGCCTGACCATGATTCGTCGTCCGACGCTGGCAGTGGTCGCGGAGGCCGCGGGAGTGAGCCTGAAGACCGCGTCCCGGGTGCTCAACCGCGAGCCGAACGTGGCGGACGCGACGCGCGAGCGCGTGCTCGACGCCGCCACCTCGCTGGGCTTCCGGCGCAACGCGGTCGCCGCCGACCTCGCGCGCGGCGGCTTCTCGCGACTGGTCGGGTTCATCACCGGAGACCTGGCCAACGAGTTCTACTCCGCCCTGGCCAGCGGCATCGAGCGCGAGCTGCGGGAGCACGGGCTGCAGCTGCTGACGGCGTCGTCCGACGAGGACCCCGAGCGGGAGGGGTCGCTGACGGGCGAGCTGCTCGAACGGCGCGTCGGGGCCCTCATCGTCACGCCGGCGGGCGCCGACCACTCGGCGCTACGGGGCGAGATCGCCGCGGGGCTGACCGTCGTCGTGGTGGACCGGCCGGCGGCCGGGATGGACGTGGACACCGTGGTCATCGACAACCGCGGCGGCACGCGGGCCGCTGTCGACCACCTGCTGGCGCACGGGCACCGCCGCATCGCCTTCGTCGGCGACGCGCCCCACCTGTGGACCTACCAGGAGCGCAGCGCCGAGTTCCTCGCGGCCATGCAGGACGCCGGCGTGCCCGACGCCGAGCGGTGGCTCCGCTCGGGCGCGCACGACGCCGCGGCCGCCCGTGATCTCGTGGTCGAGCTGCTCGCAGCACCGGAGCCGCCCACGGCGGTGCTCGCCGCCAACAACCGGGCGACCGTCGGGACGCTGCAGGCGCTGCGGGACGCCTCGGGCGGCGACCAGGTGGCCGTGGTGGGCTTCGACGACTTCGAGCTGGCCGACCTGCTGGGCATCACCGTCGTGGCGTACGACGCCGTCGAGATGGGCCGCCGGGCCGCGGAGCTGGCCGTCGCGCGGTCCGCCGACCGCGACCGGCCGGTGGAGCTCGTGGTGCTGCCGACCCGGGTGGTGCCCCGGGGGAGCGGGGAGCGACGGCCCCGTTGACGCGGCCGCGCTGACACCAGCCGCGCTGGCATCGCCCGCGTGGGCGGGCATAAGGGACTGATAGGTACTTTCCACACGACGCCGTCCCACCCGTTCTGGTGGTGACCTGGCGTCAATACGCTCCCAGGCACACGAGGTTCCCCAGGCCTGAACGAGGAGCACACCATGTCACGATCCTTGAGAACGTCCCGTTCCTTGATAGCGCTGTCAGCCGCCGCGCTGATGGTCGGCACGGCACTCACCGGCGCCGGAGCCGCGGGGGCAGCGCCGCCCCCGGAGGCGCCCGCCACCCAGCAGTCCGGCACCACCCAGCAGTCCGGCACCACGCTGCCCGACGCCCAGGTCCGCGCGATGGCGCGCGACCTGGGGCTCACGCGGGCCGAGATCCCTGGCCGGCTGGCGCTCGACGCCGAGGCCGCGATCGTCGAGGCGCACCTCACCGCCCGGCTCGGCGAGGCCTACGCGGGGACCTGGCTGCCCGACGGCGCCGACGCCCTGCGCGTCGCCGTCACCAGCGCCGCGGCGGCGAGGGTGGCCGAGCGCGCGGGCGCCGACGCCGTCGTCGTCGACCACAGCCTCGAGGCGCTCACGTCGTGGAAGGAGGCGCTCGACGAGGTGGGCGCCCCCGACACCGTGCACTCCTGGTACGCGGACCCCACCACCAACGAGGTCGTCGTCAAGGCCGCCGACGTCGCCGAGGCCCGGGCGATGATCGCCGAGGCGGACCTGCCGGCCGGCGTCGTGCGGGTCGAGAGGTCGAAGGTCGCGCCCGAGCTCGCGCGCGACATCCGCGGCGGCGACGAGTTCCACCGGCCGACCGGCGACGGGTTCGTCACCCTGTGCTCGATCGGCTTCGCCGTGCAGGGCGGGTTCGTGACCGCCGGGCACTGCGGCGCGGCCGGCAACCCGGTGAACGCGCCGGACGGCGCGGCCCTCGGCACCTACCGGGCGTCGGTCTTCCCCGGCCGCGACTGGGCGTGGGTGGCGACCAACAGCAACTGGACGCCCACCCCGCGGGTGAACAACTACGCGGGCGGGACGGCGGCGGTCGCCGGCTCCGCCGAGCAGGGGATCGGCGCGACGGTGTGCCGGTCGGGCCGTACGACCGGCTGGCGCTGCGGCGTCATCCAGGAGAAGAACGTCACCATCAACTACGGCAACGGCGACATCCCCGGCATGGCCACCGGCTCGGCGTGCGCCGAGGGCGGCGACTCGGGCGGCTCGGTGCTGTCGGGCGACCAGGCGCAGGGCGTCACCTCGGGCCGGATCGGCGACTGCTCGTCGGGTGGCCGGTTCATCTACCAGCCGCTGAACCCGATCCTGAGTGCCTACGGGCTCCAGCTCACCACGACGTCCGGCGGGGGAGGCAGCGCGCTGGTCGGCGTCGGTGGCAAGTGCATCGACGTGCCGAACTCCGAGTTCACGGACGGCAAGCGCCTGCAGATCTGGACCTGCAACGGCACGGCGGCGCAGCGCTGGACCTTCCACGCCGACGGCACGCTGCGGGCCGGCGGCAAGTGCATGGACGTCGCGGGGGCCGGCACGGCGGACGGCACGGCCGTGCAGCTCGCGAACTGCAGTGGCAACGCGGCCCAGCGGTTCACGCTCAGCGGGGCGGGGGACCTGGTCTCGATCCTCGCGAACAAGTGCGTGGACGTCCCGAACGGCAACAGTGCGAACGGCACCCCGCTGCAGATCTGGACCTGCAACGGCACGTCGGCCCAGAAGTGGCGCGTCGGCTGACGCCCCGAACACCCTGACGGCCCCCGACCCGCATCCCCTTCGAGGCCTAAGTTTCTCGCTTCTGAAACGCTTCAGAGCGGAGAAACTTAGGCCTCGAAGTGCAGAGGGTCATCTGCAGAGGGCCAGAGGGTCAGAGGGTCGCGCGGACCTCCTCGGTCGCCCGCACCAGGTTGCGGAGCGACTCCTTGGTCTCCGCGTACGCGCGGGTCTTCAGGCCGCAGTCCGGGTTGACCCAGACCAGCCGCGGGTCGATCGACTTGGCGGCGAGCGTGACGAGCTCGGTCACCTCCTCGACGGACGGCACGCGCGGGCTGTGGATGTCGTAGACGCCCGGTCCGATGCCGCGCCCGTACCCGGCGTCGGCCAGCTCGGGCACGATCTCCATCCGGGACCGCGCCGCCTCGACGGACGTCACGTCGGCGTCGAGGCCGTCGATCGCGCCGATGACCTGACCGAACTCCGAGTAGCACAGGTGCGTGTGCACCTGGGTGGCGGTACCCGCGCCGGCGGTGGAGAGACGGAACGAGCGCACGGACCAGTCCAGGTAGTCGGCGTGCGCGGACCGGCGCAGGGGCAGCAGCTCGCGCAGCGCGGGCTCGTCCACCTGCACGACGCCGATGCCCGCCTCCTCCAGGTCCGTCACCTCGTCGCGCAGCGCCAGCGCGACCTGGTCGGCCGTGTCGCCCAGCGGGAGGTCGTCACGGACGAAGGACCACGCGAGGATCGTCACGGGACCCGTGAGCATGCCCTTGACGGGCTTGCTGGTGAGCGACGCCGCGTACGCCGTCCAGTCCACGGTCAGCGGCGCGGGCCGCGACACGTCGCCCCACAGGATCGGCGGCCGCACGCAGCGCGAGCCGTACGACTGCACCCAGCCGTGCACGGTGGTCGCGAAGCCGTCGAGCTGCTCGGCGAAGTACTGCACCATGTCGTTGCGCTCGGGCTCGCCGTGCACCAGGACGTCGAGGCCCAGCTCCTCCTGGAGCGCAACCGTGCTGGCGATCTCCGCGCGCATGGCGGCCGTGTACTCCGCGTCGGACAGCTCGCCGCGGACCCAGGCGGCACGCGTGCGGCGGATCTCCGCCGTCTGCGGGAACGAGCCGATCGTCGTGGTCGGCAGCGGCGGCAGGCTGAGCCTCGCCTGCTGGGCCGCGGCCCGCTCGGCGTACGGCGCGCGCTCGACGTCGGCGGGGGTCAGGGCCGCCGTCCGGTCCCGGACCTCCGGCACGACGACGCCGGGCGCCTGGGACCGCGACCGCACCACCGCGGCGGACTCCGCGAGGGTGTCGGCGACCGCCGTCCGGCCCTGGGTCAGGCCGGTCGCCAGCGTGACGACCTCGGCGACCTTCTGGTCGGCGAACGCGAGCCACGACTTCAGGCCCGGGTCGAGGCGGGGCTCGTCGGCGACGTCGTGCGGCACGTGCAGCAGCGACGTCGAGGTCCCGACGGCGACGGCGCCCGCGCCGAGGCCGGACAGGCTCTCCAGCGTCGTCAGGCGCGCGTCGAGGTCTGCCCGCCAGATGTTGTGCCCGTCGATGACGCCCGCGACCAGCGTCTTGGTCTCCAGGCCGGGAAGCGGGCCGTCGGGCACGGCGCCCTTGACGAGGTCGATCGCGATGGCCTCGACGTCGGTGCCGGCGAGCAGCGCGAGGCCGTCGCCGACCTCGCTGCGCAGGTCGCCGTACGGCGCGGTCACCAGGATCGCGGGACGCTCCGCCGGGCCCGCACCCTCGGCGCGGGACGCGGGGGAGAGGTCGGTGGCGAGCCGCGCGTAGGCCCGGCGGACGGCGTCGGACACCTCGTCGAACGGGGTGTCCAGCAGGTCGGTGACCAGGGCGGGCTCGTCCAGCTGCACCCAGGGCGCGCCCGCGTCGGCCAGCGCGCGCAGCAGCTCGGCGTAGGCGGCGACGACGTCGTCGAGCCGGTCCAGCGGTCGGAAGCCGTCGGGTGCGTTGTCGGCCGCCTTGCTGAGCAGCAGGAACGTCACCGGCCCCACGAGCGCGGGCCGGGTCACGACGGCCTGGCCGCCGTCCGCCGGGCGGGCGAGCTCGGTGAACTCGCGCACCGCCCGGTCGTCCACGAACCCGATGGGGGTGTCCGGCCCGATCTCCGGGACCAGGTAGTGGTAGTTCGTGTCGAACCACTTGGTCATCTCGAGCGGCGGCTTGTCACCCTCGCCGCGGGCCAGTGTGAAGTAGCCCTCCAGGGAGAGCGCCCCCGTGCCGGTCGTGCCGGTCGAGGCCCCCGACACCAGGTCCCGGAACCGTTCGGGCACCGCGCCCAGCAGGGCGACGGAGTCGAGCACCTGGTCGTAGAACGAGAACGAGCCGGGGACGGCGGCCGCGCCGGCGTCCAGGCCCAGGCCGGCGAGGTGGCGCGCGGTGGCCAGCCGCAGGTCACCGGCGGTGGCCTCCAGCTCGGCGGCCGTGGTGCGGCCGGCCCAGAAGGCCTCGACGGCGCGCTTGAGCTCGCGACGTCGGCCGATGCGCGGGTAGCCCAGGACCGTGGCGGGGGAAAGGTGCGAGTGCGTGACTGCCATGCGTATCAGCTCCATCGGACCTGGCGTTAGCACCTTGCCCGGCATTGGCGATCCGGAGGCAGGTTGCTGCGGTGTCGTTGAGCCAGGACTCTCGACCGCTCTGGATGATGAGCCTGGATCGTAAGCATGCCCGCGATGTGGTCGAAAAACCGTCCACCCCTCGGGACGGAGCTGTTCTTCCTGGTAGCGACTCTGAGCATTCAGGAGAACGATCAGAAAAGTGTGCCAAGCGCGTGCGCTCCCGTCGGCCCGCGGAAGCGCACGCACGACGTCAGCCCACGGGAGTAGCCGCTCCACGCCGGCCCTCCGCGAACCAGAGCATGACGGCGCCCCCGGCCAGGGCCGCACTGACGACGACGGGGCCGGTGAGGCCGAGGTGCCCGATCGCGAGGCCCCCGAGCACCGGCCCGGCCAGGGCGCCCAGGTTCAGGGCGACCGTCGAGAACGCGCCGCTCATGGTCGGCGCGCCGTGGGCGGCCGCCATGCTGCGGGCGATGAGCGTGCCGCCGACGGCGAACGAGAGCGCCCCCTGCACCGGGGCGAGCACCCACACGGCCGGTGCGCTCGAGGCGAGCGCCGCCCACAGCGCCCAGCCGGCCACGAGGGCCGGTGTGCCGATGCCGAG
Source organism: Promicromonospora iranensis (assembly GCF_028994805.1). Lineage (GTDB taxonomy): Bacteria > Actinomycetota > Actinomycetes > Actinomycetales > Cellulomonadaceae > Promicromonospora > Promicromonospora iranensis. The sequence goes on from NZ_JAJQQP010000013.1 coordinate 127,023, forward strand.
CACGAGGTGCCCGTGCGTGCCGGCGAGCCGGCCCGCGGCCGAGATGCCACCGAAGGCGCCCAGCCCGAACAGGGCGAGGATCGCCGGTACCAGGACCGGGTCGACGCCCGCGGCGTCCGTCACGAGCGGCGCCACGAAAGTGAACGCGCAGAACGTCGCGCCGTTCACCAGCACACCGAGCACGAGGAGCCGCGTGAGGGCGGGCGAGCGGAGCGTGCCGAGCTCGGCACGCAGGTTCACGCGCGGGTGCGGCTCCCGCGAGCCGAGCCCGCTCGGCGTCAGGACGGCGACGGCGACCAGTGCGAGCGCCGACACCCCGGCGATCGCCCAGAGTGCCGCACGCCAGCCCCAGAGCCCGCCGAGGAATGCCCCGGCGGGGACGCCGGCGACCAGGGCGAGCGTCGTACCACTGAGGATCGCGGCGAGCGCCCGGGCCTGCTTGCCCGGCGGGACGAGGGTCGGCACGGTCGACAGTGCGACGGCGAGGAACCCGGCGTTGGCCACGGCGGCCACGAACCGGGTGCCGAGGAGGACGGCGAACTGGTCGCTCAGCGCGCCGGTGACATGTGCGGCGACGAAGACCAGCAGGCACGCCGACAGGGTCCAGCGGGGCGGCAGGCGGCGGCCGAGAGCGGCCGTCAGGGGAGCGCCGACGACCATGCCGACGGCGAAGCCCGAGGTCAGGTAGCCGGCCCGGGCGATCGAGATGTCGAGGTCGGTGGAGATGCCGGGTACGAGCCCGGCGAGGACGAATTCCGACGTGCCTTGCGCGAAGACTGCGACGGCGAGCACGTAGAGCAGGACAGGCATGAGCGCCTCCGAGGAGAAAGGGAACGGGTAGGCCTGGGCGGCACTACGGGGCCCTTCGGATGCGCGGACGCGTCCCGCTCGCCGGACGTCACGGCCGAACGGGTGGACGAGGCGGAGCCTCGACGGTCTCTACAGGGGCATCTCGGGCTACCGGAGTACCGGCAGCCCGAACCTGGATGCTTCTGGAGACCTCATACGGCGAGCCTATACGGCGAGACCGTGCGGCGTGGGCGCGCGACCGGCATCGACCTGCAGCAGCCGGTGCCAGGCGACCTCTCGGTCGAGCTGGCCCGTCGAGCGGAAGAGGCGCACCTGGTGGGCGTCGGGGAGCGCGGCGGCGAGGTCGTCCGTCGTCGTGCCCGAGAAGCCCAGCTTCTGCCAGAAGCCGCCGGAGCGGCGGGAGAACAGCCAGGCCTGACGCGCTCCGGCGTCGGCCGCGCGGTCCAGGGCGAAGCGAGCCAGTCGCAGCCCGTCCCCGGCGCCCCGCAGGTCCGGGCGGACGGCGAGGCTGCGGACCAGCACGTGCTCGCCGGTCGGCCCGAGCTCGAACCCGGTGGTGGCGCGCACGGCCCCCGCCTCGTCGCGCTCCAGCCACAGGTGCACGGTGGGCTCCGCGAGGGCGGCGACCGTCAGATCGGCGGAGCGGAGGAACGCGGCAAGGTCGTCGAGGTCGGCGGAGGTGGCGGGGCGGAGCACGCCGGGATCCTAGCCGGGCTCTCGGCCGATCCCGGCGTCGATGCCGGCGTCGCCGAGCTGGTCGGCCAGGGCTCGTGCGCGCCGCCGCACCCGGGCCACGCCCGCCGAGTCGTTGTAGGCGGCGAAGGGCGGCCACTCGAAGACGTAGACGGCCAGCTCCTCGAGCAGGGTCGTCGCCTGGAGCGCTGCGGGGTCCTGGTCGGCTGACCGGTGAGCGAGGTAGTCACGGACGAGCGACGACGGGATCCGCACACCGGCGGGCGTGGCCCGGACGCTGAGGAAGGCGAGATCTGCCGAGGCCCGGCCGAGCCCTGCGGACTGCCAGTCGCAGAACGCCAGCCCTCGGTCGGCGTGCACGACGTTGCCCGTGTGGCAGTCCCCGTGGACGAAGACTTCTGGCTGTGCGCCGAGCCGGGCGATGACCTGGTCCCGGTTCGCCAGCCATGACTCGAGGTCCGGCAGGGTCGGCGTCCAGAAGGCCCGGACCTGGTCGAGGTCCAGGGTGCTGACGGCCGTGGCCAGCGGATCCGGCCGTGCCCACGCCCCGCTCGGCACCGGCGTGGCGTGGACCCTGGCGAGATCGCGGCCGAGCCGTGACCAGTCCTGGCCGGTCCAGGCCGACGGCGGGCGCTCCGTCCCGGCGTCGGACAGCAGGAGGGCGATGCCCTCCGGTGTGGACAGGGCGCCGAGGAGCGTGGGGGTCGCCACCGGGACGGTGGACGCGACCTGACGGTAGAACCGCAGCTCGCGCTCCGCGTCGGCGACCGCCTTCTCGCCCAGCGCGGCGGGAGTGACCTTGAGGTATCCCAGCTCCCCGGCAGAGATCCGCACCCGGTGGACCCCGGCGCCGGACCTCGCCTCGGCCGACGTGGCGTCCCCGGTGCGGACGATGTCGAACGCAGTCAGCGCCGAGGTGAGCAGATCAGTGGCCATCGGGACCTCCATACCGCGCGGACACTACCGGCCGTGGGGGCGCCAGGTCTCAGCCGGCCGTGGCCTCCTCGGCGAGCCTTGCCCGGTCCCGTCCCGGCGGCGCGCCGAAGAGGCGGCGGTACTCCCGGTTGAACTGCGCGGCGCTCTCGTAGCCCACGACGAACGCGGTCTGCGTGACGCTCGAGCTCTGCGACGCGAGGAGCTGTCGCGCGGTCACCAGCCGGAGCTGTTTCTGGAACTGGAGCGGACTCGACCCGGTCACGGCGCGGAACGTCCGATGAAAGGCGGAGACGCTCAGGCCGGCACGCCGGGCGAGGTCCTCGACGCGGATCGGCTCGGCGGCGTGCTGCCGGATCCACTGCACCACCTGGCCCACGCGGGTGAGCTTGCTGTCGGCGAGGCCGAGCTGACGAACCATGTGGCCCTGTGGGCCCGTGAGCAGCAGCCAGAGAATCTCACGCTGCACCATCGGGCCGAGCACGGGCAGGTCCCGTGGTCGGTCCAGCAGGCGAACCAGCCGCCCGACGGCGTCGATCAGCTCGGCGGGCGCCCGGCAGGTCGCGAGCGCCCGCGTGGCCGGGCCGATCAGTACGGGGCGGGAGCTCGGGGCAGGTTCTGGTGCGGAGTCGCGCCGAGACCGGTTCCGGCCGCCGGGTGGTCCGTCCGTGGACAGCAGCAGCTCGGCGATGGCCGCCGCGGTGAGGGTCAGTCCGAAGCCCAGGGCAGGGACCTGCGGGCTCGCCTCGGTGAACCGTCCGATGACGGGGAGGTCGATCGAGGTGACCAGGTAGTCCCCGGGCCCGTACGAGAGCGTCTCGTCGCCCAGGCGGAGCTCCTTCGCCCCCTGGGCGACGAGCGCGAACGTGGTGCCCGTGGTGGACGCCTCGGGTGTGCCGGGCCGGGTCTGCCGGGAGAGGAACACCCCGGGCAAGGGCTCGCTCGTGCCCGTGGGGGCGGCGGAGTCGATGAGGGTGCGTAGCTCGTCGAGGTGCACGAGGCCCACCTTCCTCTCTCGGGTCCGGATCGTCGTCCGAGCAGGATCAGGCAAGAACGCGCGAGGAACGCTATCACCATCGTGCCCCGTCATCGCCTTGACTTGGTCACGAGACGGGCGGCACCTCGCTCACCTCATGGCCATCGGCCGCCAGCACTATTCGACAACAAGAACGCGAGGCAGAACATGTCGATCACCATCGTCGTCGGGGCCAGCTCCGGCATCGGGCAGGCAGCCGCGATCCGCGCGGCGGAGGGCGGGTCGGGCGTCATCGCCACCTACCACTCGAACAAGGACGGCGCGGCCGAGACCGTCTCCCGGATCCAGGATGTCGGGGGTACCGCGGTCGCCCTGCCGCTCGACGTCGGGGACAGCGCGACCTTCCCCGCGTTCCGCGCCGCCGTCGAGCAGGCGCTCACCGAGACCTGGGGCACGCGGAAGGTCACCGGCCTGGTCAACAACGCCGGGTTCGGGGGCGGCACCATGTTCGCCGACACCACGGAGGAGGAGCTCGACCGCTTCTACCGCGTGATCTTCAAGGGGCCGTACCTGGTGACCCAGGCGTTGCTCCCGCTGCTCGACGACGGCGCGGCGATCGTCAACACGTCGAGCAACTCCGCGCTCCCGTCCGGGCTGTCGGAGGGGTACTCGGCGTACGGGTCGATGAAGGGTGCGGTCATCGTGCTGACCCGCTACCTCGCCAAGGAGCTGGGTGGTCGCGGTATCCGCGTGAACTCGGTGTCCCCGGGCCCGACCCGCACGCCGTTCGCCGGGGGCGCGTTCGAGGAGTTCCCCGAGATGACCGCGCAGATGGTCGGACGCACCGCGCTGGGACGGTTGGGCGAGCCCGACGACGTCGGCTCGGTGATCGCCTTCCTCCTGTCCGACGGCGGGCGCTGGATCACGGCGCAGGACATCGAGGTCTCGGGGGGTTTCAACCTGTAGCGCGCTGGACGAGGACGGTCCCCGCACGGTCGGTGGCGGCACGTGGGCGAGGGGCGAGCGTGGATAGGGTGGGTGGCATGCGGTTGGATCCGATGCCTGACGTGTCCGCCTGGACCCACAGGGGGGTGCGGGCCGGTTTCGAGGTGCTCTTCGTGGAGCCTGTGCCTGACGGTCACGTGCTCCGTGGCCACACCACCGCCGTCGAGGGCCCGGAGGCGTGGTCGGTCGGGTACCGGATCGAGGTCGACCGCCAGTGGCGTACCCGTCGGGCCGAGGTGCAGGGGTCCTCGGCCCGAAGGGTGGTCCGGACCACGCTCGAGCGGGCGGACCGGGGCGAGGGCGTCCGGTGGTTGGTCGACGGCGTCCCACGCCCCGACCTCGACGGCTGCCAGGACGTGGACCTCGAGTCGTCGGCGGTGACGAACACGCTGCCGGTCCACCGGCTCGACGCCGCCCCAGGGGAGGCGCACAGCGTGCCGGCCGCCTTCGTCCGGGCGGACGGTCTGGCGGTCGAGCGGCTGGAGCAGGAGTACCGGCTCCGGGGCCGGACGGCGGGCGCGATCACGTTCGACTACGAGTCGTCGACGTTCGGCTTCGCGTGCGAGCTCGCGTACGACACCGCCGGCCTGATCCTGGAGTACCCCGGGATCGCCGCCCGCGAGCGCTGACCGGATCGCTCACCAGGTCACTGACCAGGTCGCTGACCTGCGGCGGAGTCCTCGCACGCTGAGACGCTGGTTCCAAAATGTCCCAGTATGGGTGATGATGTTCCCGCCACCTATCACCAGGGGAATATCGTGACCGCGACCACCTCCGGGGCCGCAGCACTCTCGGACGTGCCCACGTCCACACCCGCTCTCGTCGCCTGCGACGTGGAGGGGACGCTCGTGCGCGCCGGTCGCCGGCCGACGCCCGCCGTGCTCGACGCGATAGCGGCCGTCCGCGCTGCCGGGCACCACCTGGTGGTCGCCACGGGCAGGTCGCTGTCCGGGGCAGTGCAGGTGGCCCGGCAGCTCGGCGTCCACGACGGCTGGGTGGTCGCGGCGAACGGCGCGGTGACCGCACGGGTGCGGCCGGACGGGTACGCGATCGCCGACGTCGTGCCCCTGGACGCGGAGCCCGTCTGCCGGCTGGTCGCCCGGACCCGCCCGGACCTGGGGCTCGCCGCCGAGGTGGTGGGCACCGGGTACCGCGTCACCAGGCGGTTCCCCGAGCGGCAGCTCGCCGGGCACCAGGAGGTGCTCCACGCGCTGGAAGGCGTCTGGGCGCGGCCGACGCCGCGCGTCGTGGTGTACGGGCAGTGGGCCCTGCGCCTCGCACCGGCGCTGCGCGCGTCGGGCGTCACTGCGATCCCCGCCCGCGTGGACTGGGTGGATGTCACGGCCCCCGGGGTCAGCAAGGCGACGGCGCTCGAGAACATCCGGGTCGAGCTGGGGGTCGCAGCCTCCCGCACGGTCGCCGTCGGCGATGGTGAGAACGATCTCGACATGCTTCGGTGGGCCGCCGTGTCCATCGCGATGGGGCACGCGCCCGAGGTGGTCCGCACCGTCGCCGGCCGGGTCACGGGGACCCTCGACGAGGACGGCGCCGCCACGGCGCTGTTCGACGCGCTCCTGCTCCCGACTGCCTGACCCGCTCGCCGCGCCCCCGGCGCACCCGTGGGTCAGGATGTGCGCATGGCGCACGCTCACTCGCACGGCGCGGCCGGCCCGGCCGCGCCGCGTACGACGTTTCTGCTGGTCATGATCCTGGTCTCCGCCCTGCTGCTGACGCTGGCCGGGCTGTGGCTCCTCTGGCCGAACGCGGGCGACGTGCCCGACCGGGTGCCGGCCAGAGCAGAGGGCACGTCGTTCGTCGACGTCACCGTCACCGGGCCGGCCGACCCGGACACCGGCAGCATCCCGGTCGAGCTGCCGAGCGGCGAGGCCTCCCGGATGCAGTCGCCCGGCCCGTCGGTCCCGCTGGCCGACGGCGACCGGATCACCGCCGTCGACATCTCCGGGGTGTCACAGCCCGGCGTCGACCCGCTGGTGTTCATGGACTTCCAGCGCGAGCTGCCGATCGCGCTGCTGGCGGTCGTCTACGCCCTCGTCGTGCTGCTCGTCGCGCGCTGGCGCGGCCTGGCCGCCATGGCCGGGCTCGGGCTCGCGTTCGTGGTGCTCCTGGGCTTCACCATGCCCGCGCTGCTCGCGGGACAGTCCGCCATCGGGGTAGCGCTGGTGACGTCGTCCCTGGTGATGTTCGTGACGCTGTACCTGGCGCACGGGTTGTCGGCCCGCACGTCGACGGCGCTGCTGGGCACGCTGGTCGGCCTCGGACTGACCGCCCTGCTCGCAGCCTGGGCCTCCGGGGCCGCGCAGATCACGGGTACGAACGACGAGATGTCGGCGTTCCTGCCGTCCAGCGCGCCCGGGGCAGACCTGCGCGGGATCGCGCTGTGCGGCATCGTGCTGGCCGGGATGGGCGTGCTGAACGACGTGACGATCACGCAGGCGTCGGCCGTGTGGGAGCTGCGCGGCATGGCCCCGACGGCGTCGCGCGGCGAGCTGTTCACGAGTGCGATGCGGATCGGTCGCGACCACATCGCCTCGACCGTGTACACGATCGCGTTCGCCTACGTCGGTGCCGCCCTGCCGCTGCTGATGATGGTCTGGCTCGTCGACCAGTCGCCGGCCACCGCGCTGACCTCCGGTGAGATCGCCGAGGAGGTGGTGCGCACGCTCGTGGGCTCGATCGGGCTCGTGCTCGCCATCCCGGTCACCACCGCCATCGCGACGCTCACCGTCCCGGGTCCGGCCGCCGAGGGCTCGACGAGGCCCGAGCCGCCCTCCGACCCGGAGCTGATGGCGCCGGTCTCCGAGGCGTGGGCGTCGGCGCCCCCTTCCGGGACGGCGGCGACGTAGCGGGCATGGCGGTGTTGCCGACGTTCTGCTCCAGGGTGCGCAGGAGCGTCGCCGCCTCGTCGCGCAGGACGGGACCGAGGTCGCCCGCCGTCGCCCGCTCGAGCTGGGCCCAGACCTCGCCGACGCGCGGCCGGAGTGCCAGGCTCGCGGGTGTGGGCTCCACCAGGGTGACGCGCCGGTCGTCAGGACTGGGCCGACGACGCACGAAGCCCGACCGCTCCAGCCGCTGGACGGTCCGGGTCATCGACGCCGAGTCCGTGGCGACGTGCTGAGCGAGATCGGTCTGCCGCTGCGGCCCGTGCTCCCACAGGAACATGAGCAGCAGCTCCTGGCCGGGATGGAGGCCGAGAGGGCGCAGCAGGTCCGCGGCGAGCGCCCGGTGTGTGCGCGCGAGCGAGAAGATGGCGAGACTGAGCGGGCCGGTGGCGTACGGGTTCGCTTCACTGTCCGAGGCAGGTGCCATGTTCTCCATGGTAGGACTCGGCTCGTCCACTGGTCCGAGCGGGATGACCTGGCGCCGTCCGGAAAATTACCTGTCCCGAACAGCAAGATTGCGGGACGAAATCGCGGAACGAAGGGGAGCACGATGCGCGCAGTGGTCTTTGACGAGTTCGGTGGCCCGGAGGTCCTGCACCTGGGGGAGGTGCCGGAGCCGGCGGCCGGACCCGGTCAGGTGCGGGTCCGGGTCGAGGCCGTGGGCCTCAACCCGTTCGACGGGACGGTCAGGTCGGGCGCCATGGAGGCCGCGTTCCGTACGCCGCTCCCGGCGGTCCCGGGCCTGGAGGTGGCGGGCGTCGTGGACCAGGTGGGGCCCGACGTCGCCGGGGTCGCCCGGGGCGACCGGGTCGCCGGCCCGGCGGGGCGCGGCGCCGCGGAGCTCGCCGTCCTGACCGTGTGGGCGCCGGTTCCCGAAGGCATGGACGCGACGCAGGCGGCGGCGCTGCCCGTGGTCGCCGAGACGGCCCGGCGCGCGCTGCGCATCCTCGACCCGAAGCCGGGGGAGACCCTGCTGGTGCACGGCGCGAGCGGTGGCGTCGGCGGGCTCGCGACCCAGCTCGCCGTCGCGGCGGGCGTGCGCGTGATCGGTACCGCCTCGCCGACCAACCAGGAGCGCGTCGCGGGGTACGGGGCCACGCCCACCACCTACGGCGAAGGGCTCGTCGAGCGCGTCCGCGCGCTCGCGCCGACCGTGGACGCGGTGCTCGACGCCGCGGGTAGCGGCGTCCTGCCGGACAGCATCGAGCTGCGGGGCGGCACCGACCGCGTGCTGACCCTCGCCGACCCGGCGGCCCTCGGGCTGGGTGTCGAGTTCTCCGAGCGGTCGGAGCACTCGGCAGAGACCCTCGCCGAGGTCATCGGCCTGGTCGCGCGCGGCGACGTGTCCGTGCCGGTCGCGAAGGTGCTGCCGCTCGCGGAGGCAGCCCGGGCGGCCGGCCTGGTCGACGACGGCCACACCGGCGGCAAGGTGGTTCTCGTGCCGTGACGAGCCCGCGTCGAGCCGGGCTCAGTCCCGAGCGGCCTCGCGGACCAGGCCCTCCAGCTCCGCGGCCAGCAGGCGCTCGCCGTCGAGCCCCATGGTGTCGAACGCGCCCACGATCTCCAGGGACACGAGCCCGTGCACGCGGTACCAGGTGGACAGCGCGAGCCGGAGCGACGTCGGCGCCGCCTCCGGCGGGGCGCCGAGGGACCCGCCCCAGCGGGACAGGTCGTGCTCGAGCTGCGACCGGTCGGTGACGGCCGCCCCGGCCCCGGGGGTGACGGCGTCGACTGCGACCTCCTGGAGTGTCGTGACCAGGGCGAGCATGCTCTGGCTGATCGTGCTGACATTCTCCAGCGGGTCCACCGACTCGCGCCGGCTGCCGGTGAAGAGCATCGAGTACCGGCGTGGGTGGTCCAGGGCCCAGCGTCGCCAGGCGTGGGCGATGGCGGCCAGGCGTTCCGCCGCCGGCCGGTCCACCGCCTGCCGTGCCGCGGACTCGACGGCGGTGCCGAGGTCGGTGTAGCCGGCCAGGACCAGGGCGTCGAGCAGCGCCTCGCGGGACGCGAAGTAGTGGTAGAGCGCGGGCGGCGTCATGCCCATCGCCTTGCCGACCGAGGCGAGCGACAGAGCGTGCGCACCACCGGTGTCGACGAGCTCCAGCGCCGCCTGGACGATCTCGTCGACGGTCTGCCGCCGGAGCCGTTCGCGCCGGGTCAGGGGCCGGGTGTCGTCGTCGTCCACGGACATGGCGCGAGCCTAGCGCCAGCGCCGCTCGGCGACACGGGTGCGGTGCGGCTCGTGGCGCCCACCCCGTTCCTGCTCGGCCTCGTGGGCCGGCCTTTCGTACCGCCCGGGCCGCCCACGTCATAGCCTGACCGGCATGGCAACGGAAGCGCACCAGCCCCAGGTCCCGACGCAGGCTCGGCAGGTCCAGTCCGAGCTCGAGGCGGCTCAGGAGGCGGTCTTCGAGCACGCGCGGCTCAGCGGGCGGCTCACCGCCGCGGAGGCAGCGCTCGCCACGGCCACCACAGGGCTGGCGCGGGCCACCGAGACGCTCGCGGGCGAGGCTGCGGACGTGCAGAAGCTCGAGGACTTCAGTCCGACGCTGATCTGGGCGACCCTGCGCGGCAACCGTGACGAGCGGCTCGAGGCGGAACGGGCAGAGCACCGGGCCGCCGAGTACCGGGTGGCCGCCGCGCAAGCACTGGTGCGCAGTGCCGAGCGGGAGCGTACCGAGGTCCGTGCCGCGCTGGCCGCACTGGGCGACGTCGACGCCCGGCGGACCGCGGCGCTGGCGGCCAAGGAGGCGTGGGTGGTCGCGTCCGGCGCCGACGGCGCGGCCGAGCTCGGCGGCCTCGCGACGCAGGTCGGTACGTCGCGAGGTGAGCTGACGGAGCTGCACGAGGTCGTCCGTGCGGCGGAGCGGGCCGAGCAGGCGCTCACCGGTGCCCTGGGCCATCTGGACGGCGCCAGCAATTGGGCGGCGTACGACACGTTCGGCGGAGGCGGGTTCCTCTCGGACATGATGAAGCGCGAGAAGATGGACCAGGCCGTCGTGCTGATGCGGGACGCCGACGAGGCGCTGCGCGCGCTCACCCGCGAGCTCGGGGACCTCGGCGAGCAGGGTGTCGGCGGCATCGCCTCCGACAGTCTCGAGGACATGTTCGACGTCTGGTTCGACAACATCTTCAGCGACTGGTCGGTCATGAGCCGGATCGGCGAGGCGCGCGACCGGGTGCGCACGGCGCTGGGCGCCGTCGGCCAGGTGCGCCGGGGCGCGGCCGAGCGCGCGGCGGCGCTGGAGGCACGCCTCGCGGAGCTCGGCGAGCGGCGGGAGCGGGTGCTGACCGGGTCCTGAGGGCCGGCTGGCCAGCCGGTTCAGCCGGCCGGTTCAGCCGGCCGAGGTGGTGCGCCACCCCGGCAGGAGGCGTTCCAGGGCGTCGGCCAGTGCGATGGAGTCGCCGTCCTTGCCCCCGGCACCCAGCAGCAACGGTGGGCGCCGGGGCTCCGGCCGCACCCCGCGTACCCGGTCGAGCAGGCCGATGGGCGCGGTGAGCACGTAGAAGTCGCCGTCGGCGCTGATGCCGGCGGTGCGGTCGACGCGCAGGTACCAGCCCTGCAGCGGTGTGCGTGCGCTGCCGCGGCCGCCGTACCCCTGCACCACCAGGGGCTCCGGGGGGAGCCCGGCGTCCCGGGCGGCGGCCACGAACTCGCGCAGCAAGGCCTCGGCCCGGGTGTGCTCGGCGTCCTGGCGGGCCTGCAGGCGCTCGGCCTGCAGCCGGACCGCCTCGGCGCGCTGCCGGGACCACTCGTCGTCGTGCATGGGAGGAAGTCTCGCATCCGGAGGGGTGGCCGCCGCTCGCCCCGGCGTCGGCGGCCGACCGGTCACAGCAGCTGCAGCGGCGTGCGGTACTCCGGGACGACCACCTCGGTGCGCGGCGACAGCCGCCGGATCTCCTCGATGAGGCCGACCATCCGCACCTCCGTGCTCTCGGCCGCGAGCGGCGGGTTGGTGAGCGGCGACTCGAAGTCGTCCCAGTGCACGAGGACGATCTGGCCGGGATGGTCCAGCGCGGTCAGGAGGCGGCCCGCGTAGTCGGTGGTGACGTCGGTGCTCGGCACCGGGAGTGCCACCGTGTCGACGCGCAGCCCGCGCAGCGCCTGGTCGTCGTAGTCGCTGCCCCCGAGCAGCAGCACGGACCGGCCCTGCGGGGAGCGGAGCAGGTACGACAGCGTGTCACCCTCCGGCAGGTCGGCGATCGTGCGCGGCTTGGCGGGCACCGTCGTGTGCAGGCCGGGGAAGAGGAGGGCGCCCGAGGCGGTGCGGCTGTGCAGGGCCGGCACCACGCGCACGACCAGGTCCCCGAGATGCATCTCCTCGCCGCCGCGGACCACCGCGAGCTGCTCCCGCGGCACGCCCATGGCCAGGGCGAGGTGGTACCCGGTGAGGGTGGTGAACACCGTGGCCCCGCGGGTGCGGGCCAGGTGGGGCACGTCGGCGAAGTGGTCCCAGTGGGTGTGCGTCACCAGGATCGAGTCGACGGCGCCCTCGGGCGTGCCGGGCGCGCCGAGGGCCGCGTCGAGCGCGGCGGCGTCGACGCTCAGGCGGGTCGTCGCGCTGAACCTCCCGGCGGCGAGCCCGGTGTCGAAGCGCGTGACGTAGGGGTCGAGCAGCACCGTGGTCGTGGGCGTCCGGACGCGCCAGCCCGAGGTGCCGAGCCAGGCGAACGAGGCGAACCCGGCCGGAGCCTCCTGGGTGGTGGGGGCGGCGAGGGCGTGGGCGGCCGGGGAAGCCGCTGCCCGGTCGGTGAGGGCGCGGGCGCCCGTGACACCGCCCAGCACGCCGAGGGCCGCGGTCCCGGCGCCGGTCATCAGGGTGCGGCGGCTGAGCGCGCGCTTCGAGGTAGGGGTCGTCATGCGGCACACCCTCCGGGAGGCTCCGGACGAGAGTCAAAGAGTCTTACGGACGTGACCTGAGACGTTCTTGATATGGCCCGCGGCTAGGCTTCTGGGCGTGGACCTCCTGAAGCACCTGGGCTTCTTCCGGGCCGTCGCCGACGTGCGGCACTTCGGGAACGCCGCCGCTGACCTCGGCATGACCCAGCCGCCGCTGTCCCAGGGCATCCGCCGCCTGGAACGGCACCTCGGGGTGCGGCTCTTCGACCGGGACGCGCGCGGCGTCCGGATCACCGCAGCCGGACGCCGGCTCCTGCCCGCCGCACGCGACCTGCTCGACGCCGCAGACGACCTCGTGTCCACCGCCCGCGACCTCGCCCTGCCCGAGCAGGTCCGGCTCGGTATCGCGGCCGACCTCGAGGACGGTGTGCCGTACCTGCTCCGGTCGCTCGCCTCGGGTCCGACCCCGGGTCCGACCTCGGGCCCGTCCTCAGCGGGAACCCTGGTGGCGCCGACCGTCGCGGGCAGCGTCGAGGTGGTCGACCTGCTGCGGGACGGGCTGCTCGACGTCGGCGTGGTGCGCCACCCCGGTGTGCTCGACGGGCTGGCTGCCGGCCCTGTGCTCGTGGTGCCGACCCGGCTGGTGCGCGGCCCGGACATGACTGGCCGGGACGCCGACGCCCGGCAGCCGACTCCGGCGGACGTGCCGCTGCCGGTCGCCGTCCCGCCCCGGCACCACCAGCCGCCGGCGCACGACCAGCTCATCGATGCGCTGCGGCGCGCGGGGCACAGCGGCGACGTCGTCGAGGCGCGGGACGCGGCACAGCGCTGGGCGCTGGGCGCGGCGGCAGGCCTGGTGCCGGTGCTCCCGGACGGCCTGATCGCTCCCGGCGGTCCGGCGGGCCCGCCGCTCCGGCTGCGGGTGGCGCTGCCGCTCGCGGCACAGCGGCGACCGGAGGTCGATCACGAAGCGGTGGCGCAGGCGGTTCGCGCGGCGCTGGGCCCGCCGTCGGGCCCGCCGTCGGACCCGGTGCCCCGCCCGCCGCAGGGCGCCGCCGGATGAGCCTCGACGGCCCGGCGGTGACCGCTGCGCTCCGGTCGGTCGCCCGTGACGCCGGCGTCACGGCCCGGGTCCACGCGACGCGGCTGGCGGGCCCGTCGGGGACGGTGGCCCTCGACGACGCCGAGCCCGTCGCCATCGCCTCGCTGTACAAGCTGCCGCTGGCGCTCGTCTGGGCGGACCTCGTGACGGCCGGCCACCTCGCGGCCGACGAGCCGGTGCGGCTGCCGGCCGCCTCCCGCATGCCGGGGCCGACGGGAGTCGCGATGCTGCTCGACGACGTGGTGCTGACCGCGCGTGACGTCGTGCGCCTGATGCTCGCCGTGTCCGACAACGCCTGCGGCGACGCGCTGCTGGCGCTCGTGGGCCGCGACCGCGTGCACGAGCGGCTGGGCGTGCTGGGCCTGCCGGCGACGTCGGTGCGGCAGGGATCGGCCGACGAGACGCGCGCGATCCTGCGGGACACCGGTGCCGCGACCTGGGCCGCCGCACAGCGTGCTCTCGCCGACCCGGACCGCGCCGCCGAGACCTCGCAGTACGACCCGGCGCTCGCGAGCGCCGCCACGGCGGCCGAGCTCGGCCAGGTGCTGCGCGTCCTGTGGAACGGCCAGGGTGCGGCGCACGACCTGGTGCGGGACGCGCTCGCGCACCAGGCGTGGCGGCACCGTGCCGGCAGCGGCTTCCCGCACGACGACGTCGCGCTGCTCGGCAAGACCGGCACCCTCGGTAGGTTGCGGCACGAGGCGGCGGTGGTGGGGTTCCCGCACGAGCACCCGGTGGGCGTCGTCGTGCTGACCAGGGCGGCGCGGCCCGAGCGGTACCTGCCCGGCGTGGACGCGGCGATCGGGGAGCTGGCCCGCATCGCCGTGGGCCCGCTGCGCCTGCCGGACGATGCCTGACCAGGGTCGGGACAACCCACCGCTCAGGACGTAGGCCTGCCGGGTACCCGCCGCACTGCGTCCTGACCAGGATGGACGCATGACCGATACCAAGCTCCGCACACTGTCCGCGACCGCCTTCGCGCTCGCCGTCCTCGCCGGGATCGCCGAGGGCGCCGTGTCCGTCGCTGCGATCCAGGCGCAGCAGGGAATCGACGGCGCCCTCGGCGCCCAGATGGCGTTCCGCGGCGTCATCTTCGCCGCGGCGCTCGCGTGCGCGTGGTTCCTCGCCCGCGGGCGCCGGTGGGCGTGGTGGGCCCTCCTCGCAGGGCTCGGCGTGCTGGGCCTGGCCTCGATGGTGCTGCCGATGGCCGCCGACCTCGCCGCCGGCGGGAGCTGGTACGACACGCTGGGTGGTGACACGTCCGCCGTGATGCCCGCGATCCGGGTGCTGCACATCGCGTTCGTGGTGGCCGGCGTGGTCACGATGCTGCAGCCGCGGGTACGCCTGAGCCTGGACGGGGCCAGGCGCTCGGACGTCGCGGCGGTCTGAGTGCCCGGCCCCGGTGGGCTTCGAGGTGTGGGCGCGGCGGGTCAGGGCTCGCGGAGGAACTCGCCCACCGCGGCGAGGAACTCGGCCGGCGCCTCGTCGTGCACCATGTGGCCCACACGGATCTCGACGAGGCGCCCGTCGGCCAGACCCGCCGCGAGGTCCACGAGGTCCGCCTGGTCGACGCTGCTGCCCGGGCCACCCGCGACGACCAGCACGGGCACGTCGATCCGCAGGCCGTCCGCCCACCAGGCAGGGTCGGGGTCGGTGCGCTGTGCGCGCAGGGCGTTGACGACCGGCCAGTCGAACGGCACCGGGTGGTCCGGCTTCTCGAACGGCTCGAACGTCGGCCCGCCCGGTCGGACCGGGGTGGCGTCCTCCAGCACGAGGCGTGCCACGCGGCCGGGGGAGCGGCCGGGGGAGCGGTCGGCCAGGAGGGTGGTCACCAGGGTTGCGGTCGCGGCCCCCATCGAGTGTCCGACGACGGTGAGCGTCGCCGGCGCGGGTGCCAGCGCGTCGCAGAACGCGACGACGTCGGCGGCCAGCAGCTCGTACGTGTACTCGCCGGGACGGTCGCTCTCGCCGTGGCCCCGCGCGTCGGGCGCGAGGACGCGGTAGCCGAGCGCCGCGAGGTCGTCCAGCAGCGGGTCCCAGGACAGTGAGCTCTCGCCGAGGGCGTGCAGCAGGAGCAGCGTCGGCGCGTCGGGGTCGCCCGCCTCCCGGTAGGCGAGGCGCAGACGGCCGACGTCGACGTGGTGGACCGGGTGCATCGGTGCAGTGGTCATCCGGGCAAGTATGCCGACCTGGCGAGGGCGAGCGGGAGACCCCAGCGGTCCCCGGGAACAGATGTCGGCGGAAGTCCGCGGACCGGGGCGACCGACCGGGTCGGGTCCCGCTCGGGCGCAGGTCCGCGCGGCGATCCGCGCGGACCTGCGCCGACGTCGAGCGCGACCCCGGCTCGGTGGGGCCTGCTCAGTGGTGGTGGTGCTCGCCGCCCACGACCGGCGTCACGCCGGGGCGGGTCCACTGGATCGCCGGGCGGCCGCCGGTCCAGCTGTTCCCGACGCCGTCCTCGCCCGTCCGCCAGAACCAGCCCGGTGCCTTGCCCTCCGGCCAGCCCTCCGGGTAGTCCTGCCAGGCCTCCTTACGGCCCCGCGCCGTCATGTCGAGCAGCGCGAGCGCCGGCATCGTGGCCTCCGCCCCGCGGCCGGTCACCGAGTTGGTGAGGAAGACCCGGTCGCCCTCGCGCAGGAAGCACAGCCACGTGCCGAACTCGCCGCCGCCCACGACCTCGTCCTCCGACTCGAGGACCGAGTACCAGTGCTGCGGGTAGCCCATGAACTCGACGAACGGTGCGAGCTCCGCGGAGGGCGCCTTCGCGAACACCGCGAACGACACGCCGCGTGCCGTCAGGTACGCCGGGTTCTGCACCGCCCAGTAGGTGAGGGTGCAGCCCTCGCACTGGTTCTCGAACGGCTCGCCCAGGTGCCACATGTGCTTGTAGACGATCAGCTCCTCGCGGCCCTCGAACAGGTCGAGCAGCGTGGTGGGCCCGTCCGGTCCTACGACGGTGGCCCCGGCGTCCACCTCGGTCATCGGCAGCCGACGCCGGGCGGCCGCGATCGCGTCGCCCTCGTGGGTGTGCGCCTTCTCGCGCACCAGCAGCTCGTCGCGGGCGGCCTGCCACTCCTCCTTGCTGACGACGGGCGGGACGGCCGCGGCCGACTCGGCGGTGCCCGCCGGCCCGGTGTGGCTCTCGTGCGTTGTGGTCATGGTGCTCTCCTCGTTCGATCGCAGCTCTTCCAGGAGGACTGACGACCGGCCGGACGAAAGGTCATCGGTCGGCAGCCCACCACTACGACGAACGCCCCCCACGAGAATCGACAGGGCACGGCCCGCTGCTAGCGGAGCGCCGCCGAGACGATCTCCAGCGCCTCGTTCCGGCCGATGCCGAGCGCGCGGACGGTGTCCGCGTACGTGGCGGCCGCATCCTGGGCGAGGGAGAGTCGCTGGTCGCCGGCCGCGCTCACGAACGTGCCGGCGCGGCCGCGGGTCTCGACCAGGCCCGCGGCCTCCAGCTCGCGGTACGCGCGGGCCACGGTGTTGACCGCGATGCCGAGCTCCGCCGCCAGCGCCCGCACCGTCGGGAGCCGGGTGCCGACCGGGAGCGTCCGGTCGGCCATCTGCTGGGCCAGCGTCGTGCGCACCTGCTCGAACGGCGGGACGGGGGAGTCGGCATCGAGGCTGATCACGGCAACCACAGTACAAGCGCGCCGGTCGGCGACGCGGTGCGCGCAGGGGTCGCCTCGACGTCGGGCCCGGGAAGCACACCGGACCTCGGCCTCGCTCGACCGTCGCGGCGCGTTCGCGGTTAGTCTCGCGTCCATGAGTGACGCCGCACAGCATCCCGCCCGCACCTCCACCCCGGACCCCGTCCCGCTGGGCACCGCGCCCCGGCCCACCGACGGCGCCGACCTGGCCACACGTGTCCGGGCGGCGCTCGCGGAGGAGCTGGGCGGCCGGGCGGTCGGGCTCGAGCGGGCGTCGATCGACGCGGTCCTGGACGGCGCCGACATCGTGTCGGCGGATATCGACCTCACCGGCGTCGTCGTCGCCGGCGGTGCGCCCGGGCAGGCCGGTGCCGCGGGCTCGGAACGGTGGCAGCCCGAGGTGGTCCGGTGCGAGCCAGGGACCCTGCGCCGCCTCCGCGTGGACGCGCACCGGCTCGTCGCGGTGGACCTGCCCGTGGACGTCACCGCCGAGCTCGAGGGCCTGCGGTTCGACTGGGTGGAGGGTTCCGACGGCCGCGTCGGCGTCCTGCCGGTGGAGCCCAGCGAGGCGTACCCGGTCTCCGGTCACGCGCGCGTCGCCGTCGACAAGGCGGGCCTGGTCGCGACGGCCCGAGGGCTGCTGAGCGTGCTGCTGCAGCAGCAGGGCATCACCCTGACCGGGCTGGACGTGGACCTGGTGTCGCGGGGCCCGCGCGCCGCGGCGCTGCGGGTGGACGCGGCGATCAAGAAGGGCATGTTCCTGTCCGCCCGGGTGCAGGCCACGGCGTCCGTCAGCGTGGACGAGAACATGGTGCTCGCCGTCCGCGACGTGCAGCTCGGGAGCGGCAACCCCCTCGTGGCGGCGCTGCTGGGCACGATCAAGGGCCGGGTGGAGGCCGCGACGAGCCGGGACATCGACCTCGCGGAGAAGCTGCCGGACGGCGTCCGGCTGGCGGACGTGCGGCTCGACGTCGGCCAGGAGCTCGTCGTCAGCGCCCGGCTGGCCTGACCGGCGCTGCCGCCGCCCGGTCGCGGCGCAGGCCGCCCGCCTCCGGGAACGGGCCGCGCACGGCGGGCTCGCTCCCGGAGGTGGACCCGGACTCACCTTCAACCTGAACTTGAACCTTGGCTAACCCTCAACCTCGACTCGAACCTCAGGCTGGTACGGGTTGTCTTCAGTACGGGTTGTTCACGTAGGTGCGGTCAAGGGGCTCCGGGATGCGGAAGTAGCTGGCCGACAGCCCTGCCGGGTCCGTGGCCAGAGCGCCCCGTCCCGGACCGTCGTCGCCGTCGTCCCAGCCCCACGGCGCGTTCGCCGCGTTCTGGGAGCAGGAGATCCCGCCGTCGCCGCAGCTGCCCGACCTGTCACCGGCGAACGTGCCGTGGCTCGCGAACAGCCGGCCCTCGGCGCGCTGCGCCCACAGCCCGCCGGGCGCGTGCACGTCCACGAGCCGGTAGGACACGTCGCGGTCGTCCGGGTGCTCGGGCACCTCGGCGCGGCCCGCGGGGTGGTAGACGACGCCGTCGCCCCGGATGTCGTAGCCCGGCCGCGCCTTGAGGCCGTGCCCCTTGGCCTCCTGGGCGGTGACCGGGTGGGGCAGGCCGTCGTGCGGGCTGGTCGCCAGCTGCAGGGTGCCGTCCAGGCTCTCGGCGCCGGCGCCCCACGTGCTGCCCGCCGGCGTGTACGAGAAGAAGTCGGTGTGGGCCACCGTGACCGCGCCGCGCAGCACGCCGAACGTCGAGCCGTCCTTCTGCACGGCGACCATGACGCCCTCGGCGTCGTTCTCGTGCTCCGTGTCGAAGAGGGAGTCCGACCAGTCGCGCGGGTGGAAGAACATGTAGGTGACGAACCAGTGGCTGCCGGTCTCCTGGACGGAGTAGTACGCGGTGGCGGCCAGCGGGTGGTCGGCGGTGTTGTCCCAGTTGTTGCGTGCGTCCAGGTCACCGTCGAAGTCGTAGGCCGCTATGTAGTCCGAGCGTCCGCCCAACGCGTTCGTCCCGGTCTGGTCGACGTCCTGGTAGTGGATGGGTGCCCAGCGCTGTGCCAGCTCGGCGTGGCTCGCCGCCGATGCGTCAAGGGTGGGTGCCGTCGGGCTCGCCGCGGCGGATCCGGCCACCGCGACGCCCAGGGCGACCACGGCCGCCGTCGTACCCCACGCGAGCCTCGATGTTCGTGCAGGTCCAGACATGTTCTTCCCTCGTTCCGGTCGTTCCGGCAGATGGATCGTCGAGGGAAGAATTCACCCGCCGCATGACCAGCGGGCGTCCGATGTATGGCAATCGGATGACTATTTGTCCGTTTCGCGGGGTGGCTGTCCTGCCGGTCCGTCGGACTTTTGGTTACAGCGCGGCCGCTGTGCGATACGTTCCGATCCGATCGGTCGAGGTGGTGCGCGCCCCGAGCACGCGGAGAACGAGGAACCATGACACTCACGACGACCACTCTGTCCGAACGTCTGGCCGACCTGGACGGTCTGACCCCGCTCACGGAGACCACCCGGAGCGCCGATCCCGCGGCGGTGTACGAGCGGCTCCGTGGCCGGTGGGGCAACGTGGCACCCGTGCTCCTGGAGGACGACGTGCGGGCCTGGCTCGTGCTCGGGCACCGGGAGCTGGCCACGCTGCTGCGCAACGAGAGCCTCTACTCGCGAGACTCGCGCAACTGGAGCCTGGTCGCGGCAGGCGGCCTGGACCCGGGCAGCGGCGTCGGCGCGATCCTCGCCCCGCGGGACAGCGTCTACTACGTCGACGGGACGCGGCACCGGCACCTGCGACGCCTCGTCGACGACGCGTTCGAGGGGTTCGACGAGCACGGGCTCGCCGTGACCGTCCGGCAGTGGTGCGAGAGCACGCTGGACCGGGTGGCGGCCAGGGGCGAGGCCGACCTCGTCAGCGAGTACGCGTGGGCGGTCCCCCTCCTGGCGATGTCCACGATGTTCGGGCTCGGTCCGGAGGAGGCACGGGCCATGCTCGGCCACGCGCGCCGGATCTTCCGGGCCAGGGGAGCCGAGGGCGCCGAGGCGCTCGCTGCGCAGAAGAGCCTCATCGTGGACCTGGTCGCCAGGCGCCGTGTGCGGCCCTCGGACGACATGACGTCGGCGATCCTGCGGCACCCGAGCCGGCCCACCGACGAGGACGTGCAGAGCGCGGTCTCGACGATGCTCGTCCTGGGCAGCGAGTTCGAGGTCGCGTGGATCACGCAGGCGCTGCGGATGAGGTTGACCGACCCGCGGTTCGACGGACGCTCGGGAGGCATGCTGTCGGCGTCCGACACCCTGGAGGCCGTGCTCGGCTCCATCCCGCCCGCAAGCAACACCGGGCCACGCTTCGCACTGGCCGACACGACGCTCGGCGGCCGCAGGATCGAGGCGGGCGACGCCCTCGTGCCCGGCATCCTCGGCGCCAGCGCGGAGTCGCGCGCGTCGGGGGACGACCTCTGGCTCGAGCCCGGCAACCTGGCGTACCTCACCTGGGGTGCAGGCCCGCACGCCTGCCCGGTGCGCCGGCCGGCCAGGGTGATCGCGCAGGTGGCGGTCGAGGTGGCGCTCCGTCGGCTCGGCGGGGTGACGCTCACGGTCCCGGCGGACTCGCTGCCCGCCACGGGAACCTTGTGGTCGTCCATGCCATGGCAGCTCCCGGTGCGCTTCGACGCGCCGGTCCGAGGCGCCTGAGCAGGGAGCACACGGGGGCGGACCAGGAGCGTGACAAGTTCTGGTTGATGATCCTGCATCGGACATGCGGTACATTCCGCCTAAACGATGTTGGAGTGCGACGCAGTCGCGCCCAGAAACCCGGGGAGCCATGACAGTCACGACGACCACCCAGTCGGAGCGCCTGATCGACCTGGACGACCTGACGCCGCTCATCGAGACCACGACCAGCGCCGATCCCGCGGCGGTGTACGAACGGCTGCGCGCCCGGTGGGGCAACGTCGCACCGGTGCTCCTGGAGCCCGGGGTGCCCGCGTGGCTGGTACTGGGGCACCGCGAGCTGGTCACCGTGCTGCGCAACGAGAGCCTCTTCGCGCGGGACTCGCGCAACTGGGGCCTGCTTGCCGACGGCACCGTCCGCCCGGACAGCGGCGTCGGCGGCATCCTCGCCCCGCGCGACGGCATCTACTACGTGGACGGTGTGCGGCACCGGCACCTGCGCCGTCTGATCGACGACGCGTTCGAGGGCATCGACGAGCACCGGCTCGCGACGATCGTCGAGCAGTGGTGCGGCGTCGCGCTCGACCGGCTGCTGGCCGAGGGTGAGGCCGATCTCGTCAACGACTACGCGCGGGCCGTCCCGCTCCTGGTGATGTCCACGATGTTCGGGCTCGACGCCGAGCAGTCCCGGGCGATGCTCGGGCACGCCCAGCGGGTGTTCCAGGCGAAGGGGGCGGCCGGCGGCGCGGCGCTCAACGCGCAGCGCGCCCTCATCGCGGACCTGATCGCGAGCCGCCGCGCGGAGCCGTCGGACGACCTGACCTCCGCGATCCTGCGCCACCCCAGCGCGCCCACCGACCTGGACGCGCAGAGCGCGGTCTCGGCGACGCTCATCCTCGGCAGCGAGTTCGAGGTCGCGTGGATCACGCAGGCCCTGCGCCTGCGTCTCACCGACCCCCGGTTCGACGGGCGGGCGGGCGGCCGGCTCTCGGCGTCGGACACCCTGGCGGCCGCTCTCGGCTCGACACCTCCCGCCACCAACACCGGACCACGCTTCGTGCTGGCCGACACGACGCTCGGCGGCCGCAAGATCTGGGCGGGCGACGCGGTGGTGCCGGGAATCCTGGGCGCGAGCGCGGAGTCGCGCGGCTCCAGCGACGACATCTGGCTCGAGTCCGGCCACCTCTCCTACCTGACGTGGGGAGCGGGCCCGCACGCCTGCCCCGCGCGCCGTCCGGCCACCGTGATCGCCCAGGTGGCGGTCGGGGAGGCGCTGCGCCGCCTCGGCGGCGTCACGCTGACCGTGCCGCCCGAGACGCTCCGCGCTACGGGGACGCTGTGGTCGTCGGTGCCGCGGGAACTGCCGGTCCGTTTCGAGGCGCAGCACCCGGCTCGGTGACCGGGGGTCGTGTGACCGCGAGGATCTCGGGCACCACCACACCCCACGCGATGCGCGGCGGGTACTGGTGCCCGACGCCGGACAGCAGCACCAGCCGAGCGCCCCACACCGCCGCGGCGAGCGCGACGCCGTGCTCCGGCGGGAACAGCGGGTCCGCCTCGCCGTGCAGCACCAGGGTGGGCACGTCGACGTCGGCGAGCGTGCCGCGTACCGGGCTGCCCTCGACGAGGTGGTGGTTCGCCGCCGCAGCCGGGTCGATGGACCGCTCCACCACCTGGCGGGCCGTCGCGACCGACGCCGCCTCGTCGTAGCCGGTCCCGGCGAACGCCCGCTCGGCCTCCGCGAGATACCGCACGACGGCCTCCGGGTCGCCCCAGTCGGGGTCCGGCGGCGGGCTGTCGAACATCGCCCGGACCTCCGCGGACGGGCCGGGCAGGGCTGCCAGCTCCGCGGCGTCCGCGCCCTGGCCGGGAGCGCCGGGCGTGAGCGGGCTCGTCGACATCAGGGTCAGCGACGCCACCCGGTCCGGGTGCTCGATCGCCACCTGCTGCGCGATCCCGCCGCCCATCGACACCCCGACCAGGTGCGCGCGGCCGATCCCGAGCGCGTCGAGCACCCGGACCGGGTCCAGCGCCAGATCGTCCCCGCCGTACGACGGCGCCCCGGGCGGGTCGGTCCGGGACCGCCCGGTGTCCCGGTGGTCGTAGCGGATCACGAAGCGGCCGGATGCTCCGGGGTGCCGGGCAGGGTCCGCGGTGCCTGCGGGTTCGGCCGGGAGCGCGGCGTCGCCGTCGGCCAGCGCACGGCAGAAGTCCTCGTGCCACCAGTCCATGGCGGACGCTGCGCCACCGATCAGGAGGATCGCCGGGTCGGCCGGGTCGCCGAAGGTCTCGGCGCACAGCTGCGCGCCCGGTACGTCGAGCAGGGTCTCGGTCATACGAGGCCCGACGTCGGCGGAGGGGTGAACTCATCGGTGCCGAAGGGGTGAGTCCTTGCCCGGGTCTGCGGGTTGGGCGTGTCCCGAAACGCGCCATCCCGACACACTGCATGGCATCCGCGGCGTGTCGCGTGCAGTGTGTCGGGGTGGCTCGCGGCCGTCCGGCGTCGGCCGCCTGGCAGATCTGCCTGGCAGATAAGGTTTCCGGGTGCAGCTGACCCGGCCCGACCTCGCGCGGATCCTCGACCGTTCGGTCGGCCGGCAGCCGACCGCCGAGCTCGGCTGGCTGGGCCAGCCGCCGTCGCGCGCCCGGGTGCTGCGGGAGCGGGTCGTGCTCGGACCGGCCGCGTCCCTGGCCGCCACCGCCGACGCGCTGTTCGGCTGGCACGTCCATCGCGGCGCCGGGCTGATCATCCTGCCGACCGGGCCGGCCGACGTCGGCACGACGGTGGTGCAGGCCGTGCGGGTGGGCCCCCTCTGGTTCGCCGCGCCGTGCCGGGTGGTCGACGTCGTCCGGACGCCCGACGAGGCCGGCTTCACCTACGCGACGCTGCCGGACCACCCCGAGACGGGGGTCGAGTCGTTCCGGGTGCTGCGTGACGGCGACCGGCTCGTCTTCGAGATCCACGCCGTGGCCCGGCACGACTTCTGGGGCTCCCGGATCCTGCCGCGGATCGCCCACCGCGTGCAGGACCGCGTGACCCGCGGCTACCTCACCAGCGCCCGCGGGTAGACCCGGCCATCGAGCCTGCCGCGGGGCTGTGGCCCGACGAAGCTCAGCGGGGGAACTCGGCCAGGAAGTCCCTGATGAGGGCCGTCACCTCGTCGGGGCGCTCCAGGTTGGGCAGGTGGCCGGCCCAGCCGAGCTGGGTGTGCTTGGCGCCGGGGATGTGCCCGGCGAGGTGGTTCGCGACGGCGCGGAAGTAGTCGAGGTCCTGGCCGCCGGACACGATCAGGGTGTGGGCGCTGATGGCCTCCAGGTCGATGTCCGGGCCCTCCTCCTCATGGTCCTCCTCGACGCTCAGCTGGACCTGGAACGCATGGCGCTGCATGGTGCGCACCAGTTCGCGGGCGTCGTCGTCGGCGTCGGGCCCGAGCCAGGTGGCGACGTTGAGCTCGGTGGCGCCGTCGATGTCGCCGGCCTCGATCAGCGCGTCCTCGCGCCGCGCGAACCGCTGCAGGGAGCGGGTGGCAGGCAGGGCGAAGGCCGAGTTCAGCAGGATCAGGTGGGACACGAGATCGGGCCACTCGGAGGCGACCTGGAGCGCCACGTTCCCGCCCGCGGAGGCCCCGACGATCGCCACGGGCCGCTCGCCCAGGGAACTGAGCAGTGCCTTCACGTCGCCCGCGTTGTCGTACTGCGCGCTGGTGAGGGGAGTGTCGCCGTAGCCACGCAGGTCGCACCGGATCACGCGGTGGTGCTGCGCGAGCGATGCCCGCTGGGGGTCCCACATCCGGGAGTCGGCGACGCCGGCGTGCAGAAGCAGGACCGCAGGCCCGGAGCCCGAGGTGTCGTGGCTGAGGATCATCCGCCGACGGTAGCGGTGACGGCGCGAAACTGGCCACCGCATTCGGTGGACTCCCGTGCGGGCGACGGGTAGGGTCGAACACATGTACGAATCTACGGAAGGTCAGGTGCCCGGCCCGTCGGCGGGCGCGCAGGCCGTGGGCTCGCCCGTCGACACCGCCTTCGCGGCGCTGCTCGACGAGCTGTTCAGCGGTCCCCGGGTCACGTACGCGCCGGTCCGTGAGTCGCCCACGTACTACGGGGGCCACACCCATGGACAGCGGCGGCACCGGCGCTTCGTGCTGCGCGCCGGTACCGATCTCGACGACCCGCGCTGAGCTACACCACCACGGCGACCACCGCGGC
Source organism: Promicromonospora iranensis (assembly GCF_028994805.1). Lineage (GTDB taxonomy): Bacteria > Actinomycetota > Actinomycetes > Actinomycetales > Cellulomonadaceae > Promicromonospora > Promicromonospora iranensis. The sequence continues at coordinate 151,797 of NZ_JAJQQP010000013.1, forward strand.
CACCAGAGCCAGGGCGATGCCGACCCAGGCGAACGTGGTGGCGGTCGCCGCCTTCTTGGTGGCGGCGTCGGCCGCCTCGCGGGCGGTCGCCGCCGACGCCGCGGCGGAGTCCGCAGCGGCCTGAGCGGCTGAGGCGACGGCGCGCGCCGCATCGAGGTCGGTGCGCAGCGTGGCGGTGGTCGCGGCGAGCTCGTCGACCCGCTCCCGCAGCCGAGCTGCCTCCTCGCGAGCGGAAGCGGCGGTCTGCTCGGTCGCGGTGGCGAGCTCGGCGGCCGCCGTCTCCTGTGCCTGCTCGAGGGCTTGGGCGAGCGCCTGCTCCTGCGCCTTCGCCTGTGCGGCAACGTCCTTGGCGATGAGCTCGCGCAGCTCGGTGGCCTGATCCTTGAGGTTGACGGTCAGCTCGGCGCGGACCTCCTCGGGGGTCAGGGGCTTGTCCGGCTTGGCGAGGTAGGCGTCCGCCCAGGTGCGGCGCGACCTGCTCGGCCTGCCGGACTGCGCGGCGCCGTCGACGACGGCCTCCTTCTCCTCGTCGCTGAGGCGATCGAGGGCCTCGGCCGCCGCCTTGACCGCGGGCGGGGTCTCGACAGGGGCTTTGTCGCCCTTGGCCTGGGGTGTCATCGGTGTCTTGGCCCCCTTGGGCGCCGCGGCAGCTGCCACGGGTGCGGCGTAGTCGGCGTCCTCGCTGTCGCTCGACGCGGACTCGGGAATCTTGATGGGCTTGGTCAACAGAGCCCGGAGGCGGTCCATCCGCTCGGTCTTCTCGCCGCCCTCGCTCGGAGGTGCGTCGCTGTCGCTGCTCATGGGCAAAAGGTACTGCTCTGCCCGTTCTAGGTCGACTACCTCGGCGGGCGCGGCGTTTACCTGTGCCGGTGCTTCACCGTGTTGGGACAGGGGTGGACAGGAACGGCCTCCGGGCGCCACCTGAAACCCAAACTTTGCCCAACGCGACCCGGTGGCGCCGACGGCACCAGCACGGCGCCCGCAGGGCCCGCTATCAACGAGGCGAAGGCAGCATCACCGCAGCCCACCGACCCGATCTGCGGATGTAGTACTGGAGAGTGACGTCAGGAGCTGCCCGCGGTGCCGAGGTGCCGGGCGAAGAACCGGACGGAGCTGTCGATTTCGAAGGACGGGACTCGATAGTGGCTGCCTGGGTTGGCGTGCAGGGTCTTCTCGGTGGAGCCGAGTGCGTCGAACAGCTTCATGACGGAGTCCCGCGGACTGCCTTCGTCGTCCAGCTGCAGCACGAACTCGACCGGGATCGTGAT
>NZ_JAJQQP010000013.1:153074-186650 GCF_028994805.1 Promicromonospora iranensis
AGCTGCAGCACGAACTCGACCGGGATCGTGATCCGCGCTGCGTCATCGGTGAGCCACTCGCTTCCGATGAGGCCGAGGACCGCGGCTGTGATACGCGGTTCGGTCGCGACGAGGCGGATGCCCATCTCACCGCCCTGGGACAGGCCGTAGTACCCGACGGGCTGATCGTCGCCGACGGAGTCCAGTTTCTGGAGTGCGTCCAGGGTGGTCTGCCAGTCGGGCACGAGCTGTGACGCCACGGTTTCGCAGAGAGCAGGCCACGCTGGGCCGGCGGGCTCGCCGGCGGCCTCTCGTTCCTGGAGGATCGCGACCAGCCGCTGGATCTCGGCGTGCTCCGGTCTGTCGCCGGTTCCCGGCGCGTCGATCGCGGCGACCGCGAAACCGCAGGTAGCGACGTAGGGGATTGCTCGGGAGAGAACGCCCCATTCCTTCTTGTGCTGGCCACCGCCGTGCCCGATCAAGACCAGCGGCCGGGGGCCGGTGCTAGGGCGTGTTTTGGATTGTGGTTCTGACCTGCGGGTTCGGCATGATGCGGGGTCGTGAGCGGGGTCATTGGTCGGCATGATCTGACGGATGAGGCGTGGTCGGTGCTGGCGCCGTTTCTTCCGGTGCGAGCGCGGGGCCGGCGGGCGAGGTTTCTGCGCCGGCAGATCGATGGGATCCGGCACCGGGTCCGGGCCGGTTGCCCGTGGCGGGACGTGCCGCAAGAACGCTACGGGCCGTGGTCGAGCGTGTATGGGTTGTTCCGTCGGTGGCAGCGTGACGGCACCTGGGAGCGGATCACCGACCGGTTGCGCACCCAGGCGGACGCGGCAGGCCTGATCGAGTGGGATCTGAACATCGACTCGACGATCGCCCGGGCGCATCAGCACGCCGCTGGTGCTCGTAAGCATCCCGAGCTGCAGAAGGAACCGCCAGACGGGCCCACGGCCGAGCCTGCTGACCACGGGCTGGGCCGTTCCCGAGGCGGGTGGAGCACGAAGGTGCATGCTGTGGCCGAGCAGGGGCAGAAGTTGATGGGCATGATCGTCACGGCCGGGCAGCGTGGCGACAGCCCGCAGTTCGCCCCGGGTCCGTAGTGACAAGGCTTACGCCTCGGCCGCCAACCGGGCCCTGCTGCGCCGGCGGGGCATCGGCACGACGATCCCGGACAAGAAGGACCACGCCGCCCACCGGCAGGCGAAGGGCTCGGCCGGTGGGCGGCCACCAACGGTGGACTACGAGGACTACAAGAAGCGGCACGCGGTGGAGTGCATGTTCAACCGCCTCAAACGCTGGCGGGCGGTCGCCACCAGGTTCGACAAGTTGCAGGTCCGCTACGAGACCACCGTGACGGTCGCGGCGATCGATGACTGGGTAGCCGCGCTCGTGCGTGCGGGATGAGTGCTGGCATGCTGTGCCGGTTCCCGTGACCTGAACGAGAGGGCTGACCTGGTGCGGTACTACGCGGACTCCGAGGGCGGCGACTACATCGAGGACCCCACCCATGCCGACCTCGTTGCTCTCGTGCGCGCGTTGAACCGCGACGACAACACCTTCTTCATCGTGTTCCCCGACGATGACGATCTGGAGTGGTCGATCGCTGTGCTCACCCGTCGAGGTGGTCTCGGCGGCTACGAGATCGAACGGTCCGACTCACGCACCGGCGAGAACAGCACGGTCCCTGCCGCCGATCCCGTCGCTATCGCGACCGAAGTCCAGGCCTGGGCCGAGACCACAGCCGCAATCCAAAACACGCCCTAGCGAAGCCGCGAGAACCCATGAAGGAAGTACCGTGACCTCATTAGGGGCCGACTACCGCAGGATCTGGTTCGGCAATGCCTCGTCGAACCTTGCCGACGGCGTCACATTCATCGCTATCCCCTTGCTGGCGGTGACGCTCACGGACAATCCGCTCGCTGTCTCCGGGCTAGCGATCGCCCACTCCGCGCCGCGCGTGCTGTCGGTGCTCGGCATCGGCGTGCTCATCGACCGGTACGACAGGCGGCGGCTGCTGTTCTTGGCTAACTTTTCCCGCGCCGCCGTGTTCGCGCTTCTCGCTGCCCTCGTCATGACCGACGCTGCCCCGCTCGTCGCCTTGTACGCCGTGTACGCCGTCATGGGGGTCATCGAGACTCTCTCTGACAGTGCCGCGTCGGCGGTCCTTCCGCAGGCGGTCGAGCCGCGGGGCCTCGATCGGGCGAACTCCCAGATCGCTGGCACGCAGACCGTGGTGGACGAGTTCGTCGGCCCTCCGCTGGGCGGCCTTCTATTCGCGGCGGCGGCCTTCGCGCCGTCCGCGCTCACCGCTGTGGCATTCCTCGTGGCAGGCCTTGCCTACTGGCGCCTGCGGGGTTCGTACACCGTCCCGCTCACCGACCGGACGGCGGCCTCACACGGCGTACTCTCGTCGATCCGGGAGGGGGCCGCCTGGACGTGGCGCCATCGGCTCGTGCGGCTGCTCGTGATCATCGGGGCACTGGCGTGCGTCGCCTACATGATCCCGTTCTCCTACCTCGCCCTCTATGCCACCAAGGAACTCGGCTTGAGTCCGGCCGGATACGGCTTCCTGCTCTCCTTCTCCGCGCTCGGTGGCCTCTTGGGCGCCTTCGTCGCGGCTCGACTACGCCGTTGGCTCGGGTACGGCTGGACCATCGTCGCGGCGCTCAGCGTGGGGGCCATGTCCTTCATCGCCATCTCGCTGACGACGAATGTCGTGGTCGTGGCGGTCGCTCTCGCGGCGTACATCGCGCACGCCGTCGTGTGGAACGTGATGGCTGCTTCCGTGCGTCAGAAAGCCACGCCCGCCGCGATGATGGGACGTGTGGGATCGATGAGCCGCCTTCTCAGCCTGACCGGCCTGGGCGTAGGCGCAGCTCTGGGAGGGCTTCTCGCGTCGGGTGTCGGGTTTCTGATCCCCTTTGCGGTCGCCGGCGGCTTGTTTGCGGTCGCCGCAGTGGTGTGCGCAGTCCGGATCCGGTTGTTCCGCGCTTGGGAGGCTGAGCAGGCCCCGGTGGCTGCGGAGGCTGGGTAGCGGTGATGTCAGGATTCTTTGGAATGCTCCAGTGTTACCGCCGTGAGAACGAGGCCGTCGATGACGGCCCATCGTCCGTGCAGTGCCTGCGTCCCAAGACCGGAGGGGGCGACGTGCGCAATGAAGGTCTTTCTGCTCAGGATCACATAGACATCTTCAAATCCTAACCAGGTGTGCATGATGGGTGACCAGGTTTTGTACACCGCCTCCTTTGCTGAGAAGAGCACTCGGTCCACACACACGTCGCTCACGCGCCTGGACGCGTCAGCGATTTCATCCGAGGTGGCCACGAGTGGAAGGATCCCCGGCGGCAGCGGCGCATGGACCTCTGCGTCGATACCGATGCCCGCCCAGCTACGGCTGAGCCCGACCGCGGCAGCCCGATATCCCTCGCAGTGAGTAATGCTGCCGACCACGCCCAACGGCCAGACCGGTGCGCGGTCTGGACCCGAATCCACCGGGACGGGACCGATGCCCAGATCGGTGAGAGCCGCTCGGGCGCACCCCCGCGCAGCAGCGAACTCGTCCCGTCGCGCTGGTACTGCGTTCGAGATCGCGGACTCTTCGCTGGGGAAGAGAGGTACAGCTCGAGGTACACCGACATGTTCAACGGAGGAAATACCATCGGGGAGGAGGGGTCCCATGCGCATCAGCACAGTGTGCCCGGCTGGTGCAAACGGACACGATGCATGATGACGAGAAGGCATGACGCTTGAGGTGCTGCGGCACCACACGGTGTGGAAGAGCCTGGTCAGGACGAACGTGACTGCGCTGTAGCTCAGCGAGACAACGACCGCATACGTTGATGCGGAACGGATCGCGAAGTACACGCCATGGAAGTACGGGGCTGACATGGTGCCGCGCAAGAGACAGCAGGAAGTCCGAGGCGTCGAACTTGAGCGAGGCGCTACCCATGTCGGGATCAGTGCCGAGCATGTGACCGTGACTGACTGCTGGAGCGACTGGGCCCCGCGGACATGACCCGGCCGCAGGTCGAAGACATCTCGAGCAAGGACCTGCGGTTGCGGGACGTGGCACTCAACGGAGCAGCCCTCAAGGACGTGACGATCGACGGGCTGGCCGCCGACGGGCAGTCGATGCTCTTCGACGCCCTCCAACTGGAGCACGTGACGTTGCGAGGAGGGAACCAAGAGCTATGCCGTCACCGTCTACGACCCTGATGCTCCGACGGGGTCGGGCTTCTGGCACTGGGTGGTGGCTGACATCCCGGCCGACGTCGTGGAGCTGTCCGAGGGAGCGGGCGACGAGGCGGGCTCGGGCCTCCCGGAGGGCGCGTTCCACCTCCCGAACGACGCAGGTGCCGCACGCTTCATCGGCGCCGCGCCGCCTGCCGGCCACGGTGAGCACCGTTACTTCGTGGTGGTGCACGCCCTTGACGTCGAGTCGATCGGCGTCCCCGCCGGGTCCACGCCCGCGTTCCTGGGTTTCAACATGTTCGGTCACACTCTCGGCAGGGCGTATCTCAAGGTGACCGCCGAGATATGGGGCACCGGTGGCGACCACCCCCCGTTCCTGTTCCGAAGCGGACCGGACCTCTGACTGGCCGCCCGCACGACGTCTCCGACACCGGTGACACTCGCACATCACGGTGCCGACTCACTGGTGATGATGGAGCTCATCACCAGGCTTGAGAAGAATCTCGGCATCACCATCGGGTGGGCGGACGTATCGAAGATGGCCGACCTGAGCGGCGTCTACGACGTCGTCGAAGACGCACCGCGCCAGAAGAAGCACCATCTCTGACCACGGCGTGATGGACTTGCGCGGATCGATCACACCGGTGATCAGCAGGTCGGCCGACACCTCCCGCTGACAGAGGAGCCGCCGAGGGTGTGAGCGCTCCCTGTACTCCTGATGCTCCGCTCACCGCCTCGCGGGCACCGCCGACGTCACGGGAGGTCGGTGACCGGCGTACCCCCGAGAGCGGCGTCCATGTAGTCCTTCCACAGTGGCGCCGCGACGCTCGACCCGTACAGCGGCTGCATCCGCACCCCGCCGACGGTGACATCGAGGTGGGGGGTGTCGCCGGAGACCTCACCGACCCACACCGCGGTCGAGACCTCGGCGGTGAAGCCGACGAACCATGTCTGCGCGGACAGCTGGCTGGTGCCCGTCTTGCCGGCCGCTGGGCGCCCGCCGTCGAGTCCGTTGCCGCTCGCGCTGCCCTCGGTGAGGACGCCCTGCATCGCGTCGACGACCGTCGCGGACACGTCGGCGGGCAGAGCGCTCGGGTCGCAGTTGTTCGAGGGGAGATCGATGTGTGTGCCGTCCGCCATGGAAACCTGGTCGATCGCGACGGGGTCACAGTAGGTGCCGTTGCTGGCCAGGGTCGCGTACGCCGCGGACATCTGCAGCGGGGAGGTGTTCTGGGTTCCCAGGACCATCGACGGCGTGACCTGGACGTCCTCCTTGGTGGGCTCGGCAAGGGCTGTTCCGTCGGACGACAGCGTCGGTCGGAACCCCATGTCCCACGCCGTGTCCCGGATACCGCACAGGTCGAGCTGCGTGGCCATGTCGACGAACGCGGTGTTGGCCGACTGCTCGGTCGCCTCGCGGACGGTGACCGATCCGCCGGCTGCTCCCTCCGTGTTGGCGGGAGACCATGCCTCGGAGCCGATGTCGACCGAGGTGCACGACGAGTCGAAGTCACTGCTGTACCGCGCGATATTGTCGGCATCGACGTACTCGTCGAGGGTGTGGCCCTCCATGAGCCACTCGGCGAGCACGAACGGCTTGAAGGTCGACCCGGGTTGCATCCCCCGCGAAGCCCCGCGGGCGGGTCCGGCCGCATAGTTGATCGACGTCGCGCCCTCCTCGACCCCGTACGGCACGTTCTGCGCCATCGCGAGGATGCGACCGGTTCCCGGCTCCACCGAGACCACGGCGGCATCCAGCCCCGAGCCGTCGTCGGATGGCAACTTGTCCGCGAGCTGCTGCTCCGCCGCTTCCTGCATGGTGGGGTCGAGCGTGGTGGTGATCGAGAGGCCACCGCGGTACAGGAGGTCCCCTCGCTCGTCCTCGGATGCGCCGAACGCAGGATTCGAGAGGATCTCGTCCACGACGTAGCCGCAGAAGAATGCAGCGTCCTCAGCGCTCTGGCAACCGAGCTCGACGGGCGTGATGTCGAGCGTCTCCGGGACCGGTGCGGCAACCGCGTCGTCGTGCTCGGACCGGCTGATGTCGCCGAGCTCGAGCATCTTGGCCAGCACCACGTCGCGACGGTCCTGAGCGGCCTGTGGGTGACGCGTCGGATCGAGTGCGGACGGCGACCGGGTGATTCCTGCGATCGTGGCCGCCTCGACCACGTCGAGCTCCGCCGCAGACTTGCTGAAGTAGTGCTGCGCCGCCGCTTCCACTCCGTAGACACGGGGGCCGAAGGGAGCCACGTTCAGGTAGCCCTCGAGGATCTCGTCCTTGGTCATCTCCTGTTCGACCGAGACGGCGATCGCCGCCTCGCGCAGCTTGCGTTCCATCGTGCCCTCGCGCGCCTCGATGGCCGCAAAAGGGTCGTCCGACCACGCTGCCTGATCGATCAACGCATTCTTCACATACTGCTGGGTGAGCGTGGACGCGCCCTGCGTATCCTCCCCTGAAAGATTGTTGATCCCGGCACGCACGATGGCCTGGGGGTCGACCCCTCCATGCTCGTAGAACCGCTCGTCCTCGATGGCGACCACTGCCTCCCGCATGGGCTCGGAGATATCCTCCAGCGGCACCACGACCCGGTTCTTCGCAGAGACCGTTGCCAGCACCGACCCGTCAGCGGCATACACGAACGACGACTGCGACACACGGTCCGGTAGGAACTCGTCGGTCGGGACGTCGGTCAGCTCGGCCGCGCTCTCTGTCGCCGCCCGTGCGACACCGGTCAGCGGGACCGCCATGCCGGCCACGATGAGTCCTCCGGTCACGGAGACGAGAACGAAGGCGAGCACCAGTATCAGGAGCTGTCGTCCTGACATGGTGCGAGAACTTCCGGTTTGACCCAGGCGAACGGCAGAACGGTGACCCAACATGGCGCCAACCTAGGCACTGCTCCTGAGACGAACCTGCAAGCGCCTTCGCGGCCAGCAGTGCCCATCGTGGTGTCGAGGCTGCCGGGGGAGACGGACAGGACACGTGCGCCCTTGTCACCGAACCGTGCTGCCATCTCCGGGGGAGTACCACATGACGAAGTTCTTGCTCAGGGCGTAGGCCGGCCCGGAGCGCAGGTTGCGCGGCAACAGGTTGGCCCGGGCCGTGAGCCGGGACGCCAGCAGGCCGGGGTCCGTGAGCGCCAGCCGGTAGGCGCGGTGCAGTGCCGTGGCTGCATCTGCGCAGCGAGAGTTTATCGAAATATTTCGACAACAAGCCGCCCCAAATGGCGGCGATATTTCTGCACATCTCCCTTCAAAAACGTTGCATCCGCCATTCGAGCGGCACTAGAGTCGAAGATGTGCCAGCGAAATATTTCGAAAGAACTGCGGGCAAGAGACCTACTCTCGCCGACGTTGCCGGGACCGCGGCCGTCTCGATGCCGACCGTCTCCAAGGTGCTCAACGGGCACCCCGACGTCGCTACGGAGACGCGGCGGCGAGTCAAGGCCGCGATCGAGGAGCTTGGCTACGTCCGTCGCGGCACCCGTGGCCTGCTCGCGCAGCGCAGCATCGAGGTGATGGCGGACCAGCTCGCCACGCCGTACGCGATGGAGGTGCTGCGCGGGGTGACCGACGCCGCCGAGGCTGCCGACGCCGATATCGTCGTCAGCCGCTTCCACCGGGCCGCGCCCGACGCCGGCTGGCTGGCACCCGGCGATTGGGCGCGCCGCCTGTCGGGCGCCGGCCGCACCGGGGCGATCATCCTCACCGCGGACCTCAGCCCCGAGCACGTCGCCGGGCTGAGCCAGGCACACCTGCCCGTCGTGGTGATCGATCCGCTCGACCTGACCAACCCGGACGTGCCGAGTGTGGGCTCGACAAACTTCACCGGCGGCATGTCGGCCACGGAGCACCTGCTCGGGCTGGGCCACCGGCACATCGCTGCGCTCGGCGGTCGCCCCCAGTCGGTCGCCGCCGCGGCGCGCGTCCACGGCTTCCGGGCCGCCCTCGCCTCGGCGGGCGTTCCGGTCGACGAGGAGCTCGTGGAGTTCGCGGGCTTCGACTACGACTCGGGCTTCGCCGTCGCCGACCGCTGGTTCCGGTCCGGCCTGCGTCCCACTGCGCTCTTCGCCGCCAGCGACACCCAGGCCCTCGGCGTGCTGGAGGCCGCCCGGCAGCACGGGCTGGACGTGCCCGGCGACCTGAGCGTCGTCGGCTACGACGACACCTACATCGCCGCATGGTCCACCCCGCCGCTCACCGTCGTGCGCCAGCCGCTGTGGGAGATGGGGCGCGTCGCGCTGGACAGTGTCCTGGCCCTCGCAGCGGGCAGGGAGCCGGTCTCCCGCCACATCGAGCTCGCGACCGAGCTGGTGGTCCGCGGGTCCACCAGGCCGCCGCGTGGGTTCGGGACCGGCACGGGCGGGGGCCCCGCGTGACCACCACGGAACCTGTCGCCACGACGGCGTGGCAGGACCCGGGCCTGCCCGCGGCGGAACGCGTCGAGGACCTGCTCGCCCGGCTCACCCTGGCGGAGAAGCTGGCGCAGCTGGGCAGCTACTGGGACGACAAGCGCGGCAGCGACGAGGTCATCGCACCGATGCAGGACGTGTTCTCCCAGGGGCGGCCCACGTTCGACCAGGCCATAGCGCACGGCATCGGGCAGCTCACCAGGACGCTCGGGACGCACCCCGCCCCTGCGGAGGAGGGCGCGCGACGCCTGGCCACGGCACAGCGCGCGGTGCAGGCCGCGAGCCGCTTCGGCATCCCCGCCGTCGCCCACGAGGAGTGCCTCACCGGCTTCACCACCCTCGGCGCCACCGTCTACCCCGCGCCGCTCGCCTGGGGCGCCTCCTTCGACGTCGAGCTCGTCGAGCGGATGGCGCACGCGATCGGCGACGACCTGCGCTCCGTCGGCGTGCACCAGGGCCTGGCACCCGTGCTCGACGTGGTGCGCGACTACCGGTGGGGCCGCGTCGAGGAGACCGTCGGCGAGGACCCGTACGAGGTGGCCGAGATCGGCTCCGCGTACGTGCGTGGCCTCGAGTCGGCAGGCGTCGTCGCGACCCTCAAGCACTTCGCGGGCTACTCGGCCTCCCGTGGCGGGCGCAACCACGCCCCGGTCGCCGCCGGCCCCCGGGAGGTGGCCGACGTCTACCTGCCGCCGTTCGAGATGGCGGTGCGCGAGGCGGGCGCACGGTCGGTGATGAACTCCTACGCCGAGATCGACGGGCTGCCCGCGGCGGCCGACCGGGGCCTGCTCACCGAGGTGCTCCGGGACCGGTGGGGGTTCACCGGCACCGTGGTGTCCGACTACTGGTCCGTGCCGTTCCTGCGCTCCAAGCACGGCCTCGCCGAGACGGTCGCGGACGCCGGTGCGCTCGCGCTGCGCGCGGGCCTCGACGTCGAGCTCCCCGACACCGGCGGGTTCGGGCTGCTGGCCCCGCTCGTGGAGTCGGGCAAGCTCGACGAGGCCGATGTCGACCGCGCGGTCCGGCGCGTGCTGCTGCAGAAGGTGGAGCTCGGCCTGCTCGACCCAGGGTGGAGCCCTGACATCGACGTGGACGCGGTGGACCTAGACAGTCCGCGCAACCGCGGGATCGCCCGCGAGCTCGCCGAACGGTCGGTGGTGCTCCTGGCGAACGACGGCGACGCCCTGCCGCTCGCGGAGCCCGCGACGGTCGCCCTGGTGGGGCCCTGCGCCGACGACCCCCGCGCGTTTCTCGGCTGCTACTCCTACCCGGTGCACGTGCTGCCGCGGCACCCGCACCTCGGCCTCGGCATCCCTGTCGCCACCCTGCCAGAGGCCCTTCAGGACGAGCTGCCCGGCGCCGCGATCCTCGTCACCCCCGGGGTTCCCCTCGTGGAGCCCGACCGGTCCGGCATCCCGGACGCGGTACGGGCGGCGCACGACGCCGACGTCGTCGTCGCCGTGGTGGGGGACCGGGCGGGGATGTTCGGGCGCGGCACCTCCGGGGAGGGTTCGGACGCCCCGGACCTCGATCTGCCCGGGGCCCAGGGTGACCTGGTCGAGGCACTGCTGGAGGCGGGCACGCCCGTCGTCCTCGTGGTGCTGTCCGGACGGCCGTACGCGCTCGGCCCGTATGTCGGCCGGGTCGCGGCGATCGTCCAGGCGTTCTTCCCGGGCGAGGAGGCGGCGGCCGCCATCGCGGGCGTGCTCGGCGGTCGGGTGAACCCGAGCGGGCACCTGCCCGTGCAGGTGCCCACGACGGGCGCGGCACTGCCCCACACCTATCTCGCGCCCCCGCTCGGGCAGGACGGTGACCGCATCAGCGCGGTGCGCATCGGTCCCGCCTTCCCGTTCGGGCACGGACTGTCGTACACGACGTTCGAGACCGGGCCGCTCGGGCTGGACCGCGAGCGCATACCGACCGATGGCCGTATCGAGGCGACCCTCGACGTCACCAACACCGGCGACCGGGACGGCGCCACCGTGGTCCAGCTCTACGCGAGCGACCCCGTGGCGTCCGTGACCCGGCCGGTACGACAGCTCGTGGGCTTCGCCCGCGTGGCCCTGGCAGCCGGGCAGACCGCGACCGTGCGGTTCGGGCTGCACGCCGACCGGTTCTCCTTCACGGGGCGCGACCTCGCACGGGTCGTGGAGCCGGGACGCATAGATCTCGCGGCGGGGCTGTCGAGCACCGACACGCCCGCGACCGCGATGTTCACCATCGAGGGCACGACACGGCTCACCGGAGACCGTCGCGTGCTCAGGACGGAGGTCAGAGTTGACCACGGAACAGACGACCGGGACCACCACGCCTGACCCGACGCCTCCTGGCGGCGCGACGGACGTGCGCCTCCTGGCGGCCGACTGGCCGATCGCGGCCAGCACGTTGCCCTTCCCCGCGGTGACACCGGACGGCCGGGCCGTACAGGAGGACCCGACGGTGTGGCACGAGGTGCTCACCGAGATCGTCGACGCCGGTTTCGACCACGTCGACCTCACGGACTCCTGGCTCCGGCCGGGCGATCTGGACGGTCCGGCGCTCGACCGGCTCGCCGCCACGGCGCGTGACCTCGGCCTCGGCCTGGCCTCGGTGTCGGCGATCCGGCGCAGCGTGATCGACGCGAAGGACGGGTCGGCCAACCTTGCGTACAGCCACCGCACGATCGACGCGGCGGCCGCGCTGGGCATCGGCGTCGTCTCGGTCGGTCTGCACCAGGCACTGACGGCGCAGCAGAAGGAACAGCTGTGGTTCTGGACCGCCCCCGGGCATCACGACGACCCGGACGACTGGCCCCTGGCCGTGGCCCGCTTCCAGGAGCTGGGCCGGCACGCCGCCGAGGTGGGTGTGCTGCTGTCGCTGGAGATGTACGAGGACACGTTCCTCGGCACCGCCGACTCCGCCGTGCGCCTGGTCGAGGAGATCGGTCTGCCCGAGGTGGGCCTCAACCCGGACATCGCCAACCTGGTGCGCCTGCACCGGCCGGTCGAGCCGTGGCGGGAGCTGGTCGAGAAGACGCTCCCGTACACGAACTTCTGGCACGTCAAGAACTACGCGCGCGACGAGGACCCGGAGCGCGACGCCTACTTCTCCGTGCCCGCCCCGATGCAGTTCGGCCTGATCGACTACCGGTCGGCGTTCCGTACGGCGCTCGCGAGCGGTTTCCAGGGCGTGATCTGCACCGAGAACTACGGCGGGGACGGGCTCAGCGTGTGCGCGGCCAACCGCGACTACCTGCGCGCGTACGTGCTGCCCAAGCGGCCCGGCTACGCGCTCGGCACCAGCCGGGTGCGTCAGCACGATCTGACGGGAGCGGCCCGATGACGCGCGTGCTCGACACCGCGGAGGACTTTGTCCGGGATGCCTTGGCAGGGTTCGCCGCCGTGCACGGCGACCTGGTCCGGCAGGTCGACGGCGGGGTGGTGCGTGCCGAACCGTTGCCGACCGGTCGGGTGGCGGTCGTGGTGGGCGGCGGATCGGGGCACTACCCAGCCTTCGCCGGCGTGGTCGGCACGGGGCTGGCAGCCGGCGCCGTCTGCGGCAACATCTTCACGTCGCCGTCCGCCGGCCAGGCGTACCGGGTGGCCGCGGCGGCGGACTCCGGTGGCGGCGTGCTGTTCAGCTACGGCAACTACGCGGGCGACGTGCTGCACTTCGGTGCGGCGCAGGAGCGCCTGCGCGCCGAGGGGATCGACGCCCGCACGGTCTTGTGCACGGACGATGTCGCGAGCGCCCCGCCCGACCGGATCGACGACCGACGGGGGATCGCCGGGGACTTCGTGGTGTTCAAGGTGGCCGGCGCGGCTGCGGAGCGGGGCGACCCGCTCGACGAGGTGGAGCGGCTGGCGATCGCGGCGAACCACCGAACGCGGACCCTGGGGGTCGCGTTCGGCGGCTGCACGTTCCCCGGGGCCGACGGCCCGCTCTTCACGGTGCCCGACGGCGTGATGTCGGTGGGGCTGGGTATCCACGGTGAGCCGGGCATCCGCGACGTGCCGATGGGCTCGGCCGACGAGATCGCGGAGATCCTGGTCTCCGAGCTGCTGGGGGACGTGCCGGTGGACCGTGGCGACCGGGTGGCCGTGGTCGTCAACGGGCTCGGCACCGTCAAGTACGAGGAGCTCTTCGTGCTCTACGGCCAGGTCGCCGCCCGGCTCGGGGCCGCCGGCCTGACCGTCGTCGAGCCCGAGTGCGGTGAGCTGGTCACCAGCCTCGACATGGCGGGCGTGTCGGTCACGCTGTTCTGGCTCACGGAGGAGCTCGAGGAGCTCTGGCGGGCCCCCGCCTACACCCCCGCGTACCGCAAGGGGCGGGTCGAGCGGCCCGCCGCCACGGGCATACCCGACGATGCGCACGCCGTAGCCGACTCGGTGCCAGGGCCGGCCGTCCCCCGGCGGGCCGAGAACGCGTCCGCCGCATCCGTCGAGCGGGCCGACCGCGCGCTGGAGCTGCTGACCGCGGTGCGCGCCACGCTCCACGAGCACGAGGAGGAGCTGGGCCGCATCGACGCGATAGCCGGCGACGGTGACCACGGCGTCGGCATGCGTCGCGGTGTGGACGCCGCGCTCGATGCCGCGACCGTGGCGCGGGCTGACGGCCTGGGCGCTGTGCTCCGGGCCGCCGGTGAGGGCTGGAGCGAGGTCGCGGGCGGTACGTCGGGCGCCCTGTGGGGCGCCGCGCTGGTCTCGCTCCCGCCGTCGCTCGACCGGGGCGACCTGACCGTGGCGCAGGCGGCGGCCGCGGCGCGCGCCGCCCTGGACACGGTGGTCCGGCTCGGCCGGGCGAAGGTCGGTGACAAGACCATGGTCGACGCCCTCGTGCCCTACGTCGAACGGCTGGAGTCCGCGGACGCTACCGGGCTGCCGCTGGCCGAGGCGCTCGCGGCCGCGGCCGCGGACGCCATGGCGGCGGCCCGGGCGACGTCGGCGCTGCGGCCCGCGCTCGGCCGGGCCCGGCCGCTCGCCGAGCGCAGCCTCGGCCATCCCGACGCCGGCGCCACCTCGCTGGCGTTGGTGCTGTCCACCATCGCCCACGCAGAAGAAGGACGGAACCCATGACCGACCGGCTACGGCTCGTCGTCGGTAGCGACGACGCAGGACTCGAGTACAAGGACGTGCTGAAGGCGCAGCTCCTGGCCGACCCGCGGGTGGAGTCGGTGACCGACGTCGGGGTGACCGACGAGGAGCACACCGACTACCCGCACGTGGCGGTGGACGCCGCGCGCCGGGTCGCGGCAGGAGAGGCCGACCGGGCTCTGCTGTTCTGCGGCACGGGTCTCGGCGTCGCCATCGCGGCGAACAAGGTGCCGGGTATCCGGGCGGTCACCGCGCACGACAGCTACTCGGTGGAGCGCGCCGTCCTGAGCAACAACGCCCAGGTGCTCGCCATGGGGCAGCGCGTGATCGGGCTGGAGCTCGCCAAGCGGCTCGTCGGCGAGTGGCTCGACTACCGCTTCGACGAGGCTTCGCCGTCGGCTCAGAAGGTGGCGTCGATCAGCACGTACGACCGGTCCGAGGGACGGCCGGCCACGGACCGGAGAGCAACACCGAGCACGGAGGAGAGCGCATGAGCGAGCACGTCGCGATCGTGGGGTCGGGCTACATGGGTGGCGGGATCGGCCAGGTGCTCGCGCTGGCGGGCAACGAGGTGCGGCTGGCCGACGTGTCGGCCGAGGTGGCGGTGGGCAACCTGGACCGGATCCTGCGCGAGACCGAGGAGTTCGAGGCTGCCGGGCTGTTCCCGGAGGGCGCCACCGAGACTGTCCGCGCCAACCTGAGCGCCGCGGCCTCCGTCGAGGAGGCGGTGGCAGGTGCCCGGTTCGTGGAGGAGGCGGTGCCGGAGATCCTGGAGCTCAAGCACGCGACGCTCGCCCGGATCAGCGCGGCCAACCCGACGGCGATCATCGGCAGCAACACCTCTACCATCTCGATCACCCGGCTCGCCGAGCAGGTCAGCGCGCCGGAACGGTTCCTCGGCGTGCACTTCAGCAACCCGGCGCCGTTCATCCCGGGCGTCGAGCTGATCCCGCACGCGGGGACCGACCCGGCGGTGCTCGAACCGGTCGAGGCGCTGCTGGCGCAGGTGGGCAAGCGCAGCGCACGGCTGACCGACGCCACCGGGTTCGTGCTCAACCGCCTGCAGTACGCCCTGTTCCACGAGGCGACGAAGCTGGTCGACGAGGGCGTCGCCTCGGTAGAGGACATCGATATGATCGCGCGGACCACGTTCGGGTTCCGGCTCCCGTTCTTCGGGCCGTTCGCGATCGCCGACATGGCCGGGCTCGACGTGTACGCGTTCTGCTACCGCTCGCTGCAGACGACGTTCCCCGAGCGGTTCGCGACGCCGCCGATCCTCCAGGAGCGGATCGACGCCGGGAAGCTGGGCACCAAGAGCGGTGGCGGCTTCCGCGAGATCGACCCGGAGCGGACGGCGGAGCTGGTTGCCTATCGCAACAAGGCGTACGCGAAGATGCAGCAGCTCCTGGACGAGCTGGGTCCGTCTCCGCTCGACGACTGATCCCGGGGGCGGATCGCCCCCACGACGGCGCCGTGGCTGACCAGTCGGTCTGCCACGGCGCCGTCGAGGCTGTCGTCCGCGCACCGTGCCGGGTGTCGCCCGGTATCAGCCCTTGACCGCTCCGGTCAGGCCGCCGACGATGCGCCGCTCGAACAGCGAGAAGAAGATCAGCGCGGGAATCATGGACAGAGACGTGAACGCCAGCACCCGTGCCGTGTCGACCGAGTACTGCGAGGCAAACGCCTGGACGCCCAGCGGCAGCGTGTACGACAGCTCGTCGTTCAGGATGAACAGCGGCAGCATGTACGAGTTCCACGACGCGACGAATGCCAGGATGCCGACCGTGATCACGCCGGGGAGCGACAGCGGCACGACCATCCGGAAGAAGAACCCGATACGGCTCGCGCCGTCGATCGAGGCGGCTTCCTCGATCTCCTGGGGGATGGCGCGCAGGAACGGCACCAGGATGATGATCGTGACCGGGAGCGCGAACGCGATCTGCGGCAGGACGATGCCGCCGAGGGTGTTCATCAGACCGAGGTCCCGGATCAGGATGTACAGCGGGGTGATCGCCACCGTCATGGGGAACATGAGGCCGGCGGCGAACAGCGAGTACATCGCCCCGTTGAGCCTGAAGTCGTACCGTGCCAGCACAAAGCTCGCCATGAGGCCGAGCACCACCACACCGAGCGTGGTGAGGATGCCGGCTACCGCGGAGTTGGCGACCTGGCGCCAGAACACATCGCTCACCAGCACGCTGACGTAGTTCTCGAGCACCCACGGACCCGGCAGCCCCGACGGGTCCACGGTGATCTGTGCGTTCGTCCGGAAGCCGCCCAGGATGATGAAGAGAACGGGGGCGATGCAGACCCCGACGAAGAAGAACGCGATGACATAGGTCATCGGGTTTCCCCAGGCGACCTTCGGGAGCCGGCGGAGCCTCTGACCGGTCGCCGTGGGAGCTTCGAGCAACGTCGCCATCAGTTCTTCCCTTCCGTGAGCGCGCCTGCGGTGTCCCGGCGCAGCACATAGCGCTGGTAGGTCAGCGCGATGACGAGCGAGATCAGGAACAGCACGACCGCGACGGCGTTGCCGTAGCCGAAGTTCCCGGCCAGCCGCCCGTTCAGGACCATGTAGGTCGCCATCGTCGAGGTGCCCGCCGTCGCGGAGACGTACTGGCCCCAGATGATGTAGACGAGGTCGAACAGCTGGAGCGAGCCGATGATCGACAGGAACGCCCAGATGCGGAGCGTCGGGCCGAGCAGCGGCAGGGTGATGGTGCGCTGGATCTGCCAGTACGAGGCGCCGTCGATCGCGGCCGCCTCGGAGAGCTCCTCCGGAATGCTCTGCAGGCCCGCGAGGAACAGGATCACAGCGAAACCGATGTACTTCCAGCTGATGATGACCATCAGCGACCACAGGGCGATCCTGGGATCGGACAGCCAGTCGACGGCGAGGAACCCGAGGCCCATCTTCTCGAACAGATCGTTGACCGCGCCCGAGGACTGGAGCATCAGGCTCCACCCCGTGCCGACGATGACCTCCGAGATCACGTACGGCACGAAGATGAGGATGCGGATGACGGAGCGCCCGCGGATCTTTTGGTTCAGCAGGAGGGCCAGGGCGACGGCCGCGGGCCCCTGGAGGATCAGGGAGAGCACCACGATGTAGCCGTTGTGCAGGAGCGCCTCGTGGAAGGCGGAGTCCCGGAGGATGATCAGGTAGTTGTCGAGCCCGACGAACTCTGTCGGCGGCCCGTAGCCCTTCCACTTGAAGAACCCGTAGTAGGCCGCCAGGAAGACGGGGAAGATCACGAACGCGAGGAACACGACGATGGCAGGACCGGAGAGCAGGGTGATCTCGAGCGTCTTGCGCCGGTCGATCCTCTTCCCCCGCCGCGGCCCATGGGCCGGGGACGGCGTCCGCACGCCGGCCGCGTCCACCACGGGCCCCTCGGGCGACGTCGTCCGGGTCGCTCTGCTCTCGCCCAGGGAGTGAGTCATGGGGATCGCTACTCCATCGCGGCCGCGGCGTCCACGGCTTCGACGATGCTCTGGGGGTCGCCGTCGCCGGCCAGCATCTCCACGACGCCGGCGTTGAGCGCGTTGCCCACGTTCTGGCCGTAGAGCGTGTCCAGCCAGACGGAGACGTACGGAGCCTCGTTGTAGGCCTCGAGGACGGACTGCAGGGCGGGGTCGGTCACGACGCCCTGCGCCTCCTTGTTGGCCGGCAGCGTCACGAACGCCTCGGCGTAGTTCTCCTGGTACTCCGTCTGCATGAAGAAGTTCAGGAACTGAGCACACTCCGGCGGAGCCTCGACGAAGCAGGAGTAGCCGTCGACGCCGCCCATGAACGCGCCCGGTTCGCCGTCGCCGCTGTCCGTGGCGGGGAACGGGAACCAGCCGAGGTCCTGCAGCGGCTGCTCGTCCGGGGTCAGGCCCGCGATCACGCCAGGGTTCCACGCCCCCATGAGCTCCATCGCGGCCTGGTGGTTGGCAAGCAGACCCGCCGAGGAACCGGCCCCCTGCTGGGCCGTCGCGGTGAGGTAGCCGTCCTGGAACGGTTCGGTCTCGGCGAGAGCCTGCAGGTTCTCGCCCGCTGCCAGCCAGCACCCGTCGTCGAAGCTGCGGGACGTGGCGGCTGCCTCCAGGGTCTCCTGCGAGCACTCGCGGAGCGCGAAGAAGTAGAACCAGTGCGCGGCGGGCCAGGCGTCCTTGGCCCCGAGCGCGATCGGCGTGATGTCGGCGGCCTTGAGGTCGGCCACCACGTCGTTCAGCTCGTCGACGGTGGTGGGGGTCTCGGTGACGCCGGCGTCGGCGAAGAGGTCCTGGCTGTAGAAGATGCCGCCCGGAAGGATGGCGGTCGGCATACCGTAGATCGCGCCGTCCACGGTGAAGGCGCTCAGTCCGGCGTCGCCGACGGCGGCCCGGGTGCCCTCGTCGATCGTGTCGGTGAGGTCCATGATCTGGCCGGCCTCGACGACGTCGGCGAGCTTGCCGCCGCCCCTGGCCATGAAGATGTCCGGAGCGTCGCCGGAGTTCAGGGCGGTCTGCAGCTTGCCGTCCATGTCTTCGTTCTGGATGGACTGGACCTCGATCGTCACGCCGGGGTTGGCCGCCTCGAAGGCGGCGACCGTGTCCTGCCAGTACGCCTTGCCCGGCCCGGTGGTCGAGTTGTGCCAGAAGGTCATCGTGACGTCGCCGTCCGAACGTGCTTCGTTGCCGCCGGAGCAGCCTGCGGCCACCAGAGCGACCGTGGTGCCCAGGGCGAGAATGCCTGCGGCCCGAGTTTTCCTCATCATCGTGGAATCCCTTGCGAAGTTGTTTTCGACCGTCGGCAGAATCTCTGCCGATCGACGGACGACGGCGTCCGCCACGGAGGAGAGTGGCAGGCCCGCAATTGCGGTGTCAA
This sequence comes from Promicromonospora iranensis, assembly GCF_028994805.1. GTDB lineage: Bacteria > Actinomycetota > Actinomycetes > Actinomycetales > Cellulomonadaceae > Promicromonospora > Promicromonospora iranensis. The sequence continues at coordinate 171,581 of NZ_JAJQQP010000013.1, forward strand.
ACGGTTTCAATATCGATTTCAGAACGCCGAGAACAAAGGGGCGCGCGCCGAACAGCCGGGAGGGCGAATCCTCCCGGCCGTTCGCTCCTAGCCGGTATTTGTCCGCGGTATTCACCAGCGGATTCTCGCTATGAAGTTGGTCAGATGCGTTCCAGGCGGAGGATCGACCAGGACACCGGCGGCAGCTCTACGTGCGCGTGGTCGTCGGCGACCTTGGCGGTCGTGTTGGTACGCGGCAGCACGGAGGTAGCGTCGTCGGCGGTCGCCGACCAGCTGTGGTCGGGGTTGGAGAGCGTGAGCGCCTCGGCGACCCGGAGCCCCGGGAAGCCGCGCAGGTCCACTCCGAGTGCCACGTCGTCGGTGAGCGACCGGTTCACCGCGAGCAACACGACGCCACCTGTCTCCGTGTCGTGCGTGGCGACGGCGTCGAGCACCGGGACCGGGCCGAACTTCGCCGTCTCCTGGACCGGCGCGTCGACGGCCAGACGCAGCACCTCACCCGCCGCGTGCCGGGCGGTCAGGGCGAAGGGGTGGAAGGTCGTCTGCCGCCAGGACCGTCCGCCGGGCTCGGTCATGATCGGCGCGATCACGTTGACGAGCTGCGCGAGCGACGCGGCGTGCACGCGGTCGGTGTGCCGCAGCAGCGAGATGAGCAGGTTGCCGACGACCACCGCGTCGGCGACGTTGTAGCGGTCCTCGAGCAGCACGGGTGCCACCGGCCAGTCGTCGCCGGACGGCGGACGGGACTCAGCGCGCTTCTGGTACCAGACGTTCCACTCGTCGAAGGAGACGTGGATCCGCTTGGTGTGCTTGCCCGCCGCCCGCACGGCGTCGGCGGTGGCGGACACCGAGTCGACGAAGTGGTCCATGTTCACCGCGGACGCGAGGAATGACGCGAGGTCGCCGTCCTCCTCCCAGTAGTAGGCGTGCGCCGAGATGTGGTCGACGTGCTCGTACGCCTCGGTGAGGACCGTGTGTTCCCACTCGCCGAACGTGGGCATCTGGGACCCCGACGAACCGCATGCCACGAGCTCGATGTCCGGGTCGACCATGCGCATGGCGCGGGCGGTCTCGGCCGCGAGCCGCCCGTACTCGTGCGCGGTCTTGTGGCCGATCTGCCAGGGGCCGTCCATCTCGTTGCCCAGGCACCACATCTTGATCCGGTACGGCTCCTCCGCGCCGTTCGCCCGGCGGCGGTCACTCCATTCCGTGCCGCTGGGGACGTTGCAGTACTCGAGCAGGTCCAGGGCCTCCTGCACGCCGCGCGTACCGAGGTTGACGGCCATCATGGGCTCGACGCCGGCCCGAGCGCACCAGCGCACGAACTCGTCGACGCCCACGAGGTTCGGGTCGGTCGAGTGCCACGCGAGGTCCAGGCGCCGGGGCCGCTGGCCGACCGGTCCGATCCCGTCCTCCCAGCGGTACCCCGAGACGAAGTTGCCGCCCGGATAGCGCACCGTCGAGACGCCGAGCTCGCGCGTGAGCTCGACGACGTCGCCTCGGAAGCCGTCGTCGTCGGCGGTCGGATGGCCGGGATCGTGCAGGCCCGTGTACACGCTGCGGCCCAGGTGCTCGACGAACGAGCCGAACGTGCGGGGGCGCACGGGTCCGACGACGAACGCCGGGTCGATGGTGACGGAAGCGGACAGCATGAGCGATGTACTCCTCGAGGGTTCGTGCGGTGGTTGGTTCGCGGGGGAGGGCGTGCGCAGGAGGGGCGGCCGCCGTGGCAGTGGCCGTCCCGCCTGCGCGCTCACGGGGGCCAGGGCCTACTGCCCCAGCTGGTTCTGCAGGTCGGCCTGCGTCTGGTCCAGGGCATCTTGGGCCGACGTGCCGTTCTCGTAGATCTCGTTGAGCGTGACCGTGCGGAACGTGTCGTCGACGGTGGGCCAGTTCGGGTCGCTGAACGACTCGAAGTGCCCGATCCCGTCCTTCACCTCGCCCAGCACGTCGAACAGGTTGGTCTGGAAGTACTCGTTGAACTTGTTCTCCGGGTCCTTGGTGACGTCCTCGTCCTCCCAGACCGCCATGTTCACGGGGTCGAAGCCCAGCACCTGCCACACGGCGACGTTCGCCTCGGGGGAGAGCTTCGCGAACGCCAGCCACTCGGCAGCGAGGTCCTTGTTCGGCGAGACGGCGGGGACCGACGCGCCGGTGCCGCCACCGCCGATGGTCTGCACCACTGCGTCGTCGGTGACCGGCGCCGGAGCGATGGCCACCTTGCCTGCGAGGTCGGGCATGTAGTCGACGAACCGGGACGTGTACCACGCCGGGTAGACGATCGCGGCGTAGTCGCCGTCGTTGATCGCGCCGTACGCCTCCTCGGAGTCGGGGCTCCCACCGGGGATCGTGGAGATCGCGCCGGCGTCCTGCATGTCCTTCATCAGTGCGAGGGTCTCGACGACCTCGGGGCTGTTCACCTGCACGTTGCCGTCGGCGTCGAAGAACTTACCGCCGAGCTGCGCCGTGATGAGCGGCTCGAGGAACATGACGCTGGTGCTGGCGACACCGAACGCCTTGCCGGTCTCCTCGTTGTACCTGACCCCGGCCTCCTTGAAGTCGTCCCAGGTCTTGATGGTCGTGTAGTCGATGCCCGCACCCTCGAGCGCCTCCGTGTTGTAGAACGTGGTGAACGCGCCCACGTGGGTCGGGAACCCGTAGACCTTTCCGTCCTTGCTGTACAGGTCGAGGCGGGCCTGGACGACGTCGTCCTGGTACGGGGCGGCCGCCTCGGTCAGGTCGACCAGGGGTGGGTTCTCGCCCTTGACGAAGTTGGCGAACTTGTTGACCTCGATGTCCACGACGTCCGGCAGGCCCTCACCGGAGTTCACCGCGAGCTGCAGCTTGTTGTGCATGTCGTCGTAGGGGTAGACGGTGACCTCGAGCTTGATCTCGTTGTCGGGGTTGGCCTCGTTCCACCGCTCGGCCATCTCCTCGTAGTACGTGGCGTGCACGTCGGCGAACGTCCACATGTCGAGCGTGGTGGATCCGTCGGCGTTCTTGGCGGGTGCTTCCTGCTGGCTGCCGCCGCATGCGGTCAGCGCCGTCACCGCAAGTGCGGCGACCACCGTGGACACCCTCGTCCGTAGCCTTGTCATGATTTTCTCCGTTCGATCTGGGGAGGGGTCAGCCCTTGACCGCTCCCGCGGTGATTCCTTCGATGAAGAACCGCTGGAATGCGAGGAAAAGAATGAGGACCGGGATCAGCGAGAAGAATGCGCCGATGATGAGCAGCTCGTAGTTGTTGCCGTACGGCGTGAGCAGCGTGTTGAGCCCGATCGGGAGCGTGAACTTCTCGGGGCTGCGCAGCACCAGCAGCGGCCAGAGAAAGTTGTTCCAGCACAGCATCCCGTTGAGGATCGCCATGGCGGCCATCGCTGGTTTCGTGATGGGCAGGACCAGGCGGAAGAAGATGCCGAACTCGCTCACCCCGTCGACCCGCCCGGCCTCGAGGATCTCTTTCGGTATCCCCAGGAAGTACTGGCGGAAGAAGAAGATCGTCACGGCCGACGCGAGGAAGGGGAGCACGATCACGGTGTAGGTGTCCGCCAGTCCCATGTCGTTGACCTGGACGTACAGGGGGAGCATGAGCATCTCGAACGGCACCGTCATGACGAGCAGCACCATGATGAACCACAGGGTCTTGGTCCTGAACTCGTACATCGCGAACCCGTAGGCCACGAACGAGCTCACCAGGAGCGTGCCGACGACCTGTCCGACCGTCAGGAGCAGGGTGTTGGCGAACCACCGGAAGTACGGCCCCGAGTCCGTGAACAGCAGGACATAGTTGTCCAGGCTGAGCGAGCCGAGGTCGACGTCGAACGACACCCCGCGTCGGATCACCTCGTTGCCGTCCTGGAACGTGCCCACGAAGATCGCGATGAGCGGGATCAGGGAGATCAGGGCCATCACGAGGAGGAGGACGCCCTGGACCCACGCCCCGGTGGATGGCCTCGTACGGCGTTCGGCCGGGGCGGGACGAGCGGTCGCCGCCTGTGCATTTTCCTGGAGCGCGGCCATCATGCGGCCTCCTTCTTGAAGGTGCCGCTGGCGACGAGATAGGAGATGTTGATCGCCATGATGACGGCGAGCAGCACCACACCGACGGCCGATGCGAAGCCGAGGTCGTTCTCCTCGATGCCCTTGCGGTAGAGGTAACCCACGACCGTGAGGCCCTGGTTGTTGGGGGAGTTGTTGCCGGCGTAGAGCATGAAGCTCTCGAGGAACATCGAGAGGCCGCCGTAGACGCTGATCGTGACGACGTAGACGATGGTCGGTCGGATGTTCGGGATCGTGATGTGGATGAACTGCCGGACCTTGCTGGCCCCGTCGATCGATGCCGCCTCGTAGTACTCGGTCGGGATCGCCTGCATGCCGGCCAGGAAATACATCGTGTTGACCCCGGTCCACCGCCAGAGCGCGATGGCCAGCAGGGCCACGAGCCCGGTGGCGTCGCCGCGCAGCCAGCGCACGGGGCCGAACCCGAGGAAGTCCGCCACCTGGTTCATGATCGCGACGTCGGACTCCGCGAAGATGAGGCGGAAGACGATGCCCGCGACCACCACGGAGGTCAGCGCGGGAACGAACATCGAGGCCTTGAAGAAGGTCTTGATGCGAGTGCTGCCGATGTTCGAGTTGATCAGTGCCGCCAGGACGAGCGGGATGGGGATGAGGAGCACCAGGGTCAGGACCGTGTAGCGCAGGCTGTTGTACAGCGCCTGCCAGAAGATGCGGTCGCGCCAGAGCCGTTCGTAGTTGTCGAGCCCGATGAACGTCGCCTGCCCGTAGAGCACCTCCTGGGTGCTCATCACGAACGACCGGCCCAGCGGAACGATCCAGAAGACCGCGAGAGTCACGAGGAACGGCAGGATGAACAGGTAGGGCGCGAGCCTCTTGGAGTACAGGAGCTGCTTCACGGCGTTCTGGATCCTCCTCGATCAGAGCCATGGGTGACACCGGCGCGACGGGACGTGGTCGTCGATCGCGGGGTGCCATGATGGGCGGCGTGGTGAAGATGAGCGATGTGGCCCGCGAAGCCGGTGTCTCGAAGATGACCGTCTCGAACGTCATCAACGGGCGGCCAGGTGCGAGCGAGGACACGCGGGCCCGTGTGCTCGAGGCCGTGGCACGGCTCGGCTACCAGGTGAACGCAACGGCGCGCCAGCTCCGGGCCGGTCGCAGCGGCGCGATCGGCCTGCTGGTCCCGCACCTGGACGGGCCCTACTACTCCCACCTCGCGGCTCGCCTGGACACCCTGGCGCAGTCGCGGGGCTACCACGTCATCATCGAGCGCACCGGGGCGAGCCGGGAGGGAGAGCTCGCCGCGATCTCCGCCGAGCGGGTACGGCCCTACGACGGCGTGGTGTTCAGCCCCGTGCAGATCGACTCCGCGGACGTGCGCCGCGCCGGCGTCGAGGTCCCGGTCGTCCTGCTCGGCGAGCGGCGGCTGTCCGGCGAGTTCGACCACGTGATGATGGACAACGTCGGTGGTGCGGAGCTCGCCACGTCGTACCTGCTCGAGCGCGGCGCGCGGCGCATCGCCCTGATCGGCGGGCGCCCGGAGACAGGCGTCGACAGCATGGCGACCCTGCGCAGCCGTGGCTACCGTGGCGCGCACGCGAAGGCCGGAGTGCCCGTCGATGAGCGGCTCGTCGTCGATGCCGCCTCGTTCACCACGAAGGACGGCTACGAGGCGGTGATGCGACTTCATCGCGACGGCATCTCGTTCGACGGCTCCTTCGCCCTGACCGACGCCGCGGCGATGGGCGCCCTGCGTGCGCTCGCGGACATCGGCCTTCGTGTCCCGGACGACGTCCAGGTGGTCGGCTTCGACAACGACGCGGAGAGCGAGTACCTCGTCCCGCGGCTGACCACCATGGACCCGGACAACGACTCGATGGCCGAGCGCATCATGGAGCTTCTCCTGCGCCGGGTCGAGGCCGGTACGTCGGAGGTGGGGGACGTGGTGGAGTCGGTGATGTCGGCCCGGATCGTGGTGCGCGAGTCGACGCTCGCTCACATGCCGGGGTGATCGTCGATCGGTCACAGCTTCTCTTCCTCGAGTAGCCCATCACTGGCCGTGATGTTTATCGATAAAGTAGGTGTGATCGATGAGGGTGTCAACGCTCCGGGCGTGACTGGGCGCGGGTGAGATCCAGCGGGACGTCGGCGAGGGGCACCGTCCGGTGACCAGAGGGCTGTCGACAAGATGCCGGGGCGAGGCGTGCCCTCACGCGATCGACGACGGCCCGGCGTCACGCGCCCCGAGGGGGTGTGTGACGCCGGGCCGTCCCGGCGCTATCGCTGGAGCGTCAGCAGGCCCGGGCGGTACGGGAGCAGGCCGTAGTCCACCCCGTCCGAGCTGGGCGAGCGGCCCTGGTACAGCAGCTGCAGGTTGCAGGGATCGATGGTCATGGTCTGGTCGGCCGTGGTGCGCAGAAGCTCACCGTGGCTGATGTCGTTGGTCCAGGTGGCCCCGCTGTTGGCCCTGCCTGCGAACGGGTTGCTCTCCGTGGCGGCCTGCGGCGTCCAGGACCCGGAGAGGCTGCTTGCCGTGAACGAGCGGAAGTACCGTCCGTTGGCGCCGATGGCCTCGACGATCATCAGGTACTTGTTCCGGTCCTTGAGCTTGTAGACCTGGGGGGCCTCGAACAGGTTGTTCGCGGTGTCGCTCATGATGGTCTGGTACGAGCTGCCGAAGTTCCCCGGGAAGTTCCCGATCGGCATGCTGGCGCGGTAGATCTTGCCGTTGTCCCCGGCGAAGAACAGGTACATGTTCGTGCCGTCGCCGATGATCGTCTGGTCGATAGGTCCGGTGTTGGACCCGGAGATCGTGCCGGTGAACAGCGGGCTTGCGGCCGACCAGCCGTTCGGGTTCGTGGGGTCGCTGGAGGTGCGGTACATGAACGGTGACGGGCCCCACTGGTAGGTGAGCACCCAGATGTTCTTCGGCGCGAAGTAGAAGAGCGAGGGCGCCACCGTCCCGGAGGACATGGCGTTCTGCGAGGCGCTCCCCATCTGCGAATAGCTGGAGAAGAGGCTGAAGTTCATCGAGCCCCAGGAGGTGCCGAAGTCGTGCGTCGTGGCGTAGACGAGCTGCTGACCGTTGTACGGGGCCACGGTGAAGTCCTTGAGCGAGGCCCAGCCGGACCTCGGGCTCGCCAGGACGCCCGTGGACGACCAGCGGTAGGTGGACGGCAGGTCGCACGACGTCGACGTGTTGCTGACGAGCGAGGCGTCGTCGATGTAGAGGCTGTCGGTGCCCGCGGCCGTCTCCACGTAGAACGACGCGGACGACAGCGTCCCGGTCCAGGACACGGTCGCGGTGCCGGTCAGCTGCGTCCAACCCGAGGAGCTCACCGTCCCCTGAGCCAGGTTGAGGTAGTTCGTCGTGCCGCCCGCGGTCACCGCCAGCGTGACCCGGCCGGTCGGCGTCCCGCTGTGGGAGCGCACCCACACGCTCGCCGTGTAGCTGGTGTTGTTCGTCAGTGCCGAGGTCACGACCTGCGCGGGGCCGTGCCACGAGGCCGTGCGGCCGGTCCGGGAGAGGGCGCGGCTGCCGCCGTGCACCGGGCTGGTGCTGGACGCCAGCGTGCCGGCGCCGAACACCGACCAGCCGGTGGTGCCGTTCTCCATGTCACCGTTCGCGAGCAGGTTGCTGCTCGCCGCCGTTGCGGGAGGGGCCTCGGCGGTCGGCAGCACGGTGGCGCCGGCCAGTGCCAGCGCTGCGGCCAGCCCGAGTGCGAGACGTGCGATGGACTTCGTCATCCTTCGCTCCTGGTTCTGTCGGGGGCACGACCTGGGGCGGCGGTGCCCGGGTGCGGAGTGGTGCCCTACCTGCGGCGTGATCAGTGCCACGGCTCATCGGGAGCCGCCTGCACCGGACGGGGTGTGAGCGCTAACATCCTTGTCGCGACGAGCGCCGGTGCAGCGATAGGTTTACCGATACAGTACCGAGGGCAAACGCCTCATGCAAGGCATCTCGGGCGTTTCGTCGACTGATGTGCGGGAAGGTTTCCGAGCGGCAGGGTGCCAGGCGTCACCACACTCCGCGACGTCCAGGCCGTCGGCGCACCACGGGACGCTCGCTCGCATGCCCGGGTGGTCGTCGATCGGGCACGGCCGCTCTTCCTCGAGCGGCGCATCACCGGCCCTAATGTGGATCGATAAAGTAGAAGACCTCGGCGCGAGCACCCATGGTGTGGGCCATGGGCTTCTGTGGACCGGAATCGCTCGCCTTTGACGATGGACAGGCTTGTCGTTGTTGCGCATTTAACGATAAAGTTGGATTCGACCGGACCGTACTCGTGCAAGGGAGCACGCAGGTGGCTCGAACGCTCCACACCGTCGTTCAGCTGGACCCCGGAGACCCCGTGACCACGCTGATGCAGGCCTCGTCGAGATCGGGGGAGCAGGTCGTCTACGACGTCGGCTACTGGCAGAACCAGTAGGCGAGCTGCGCGGCATGGTGCCGGTCCTCGTGCTCGAAGACATCGAAGTCCGAACGAGAGGCAAGTCAATGGCGATGGAATCTCAGGCAAGGCCCGCGCACCCGACCCGACGAGGACGACAGACGGCTGCGGCCGCGGTGGTGACGGGGGCGATGCTCGTCGCTCCGCTCGCTGCCGCGCAAGCGGTGAGCACTGACCCGTGGGTGAGTGAGGTGCCGAACAACCCGATCTCGGACGTCTACCGGTTCACGGTTCCCCGGGCGGCGGTGACCGACGCGACCGGCATCGGGGACGGCCCCGTCGCGGTGCAGGGGAACTTCGGCCCGGGCAAGGCGTGGACCGACCTCAACATGGGGACCAGCGGGTCGAACCTGACCGCCACGCTCGGCCCCCTCGAGCCCGGCCTGTACTACTACCAGTACGCCGCGCGTCCCGCTGCGAACCAGGACGCGGTCGCCTTCCGCAACCCCGGCACTCCCCAGGAGGTGACGTCGAAGCCCACCTACAGCACCATGTTCGTCCCCGGACCGGGTGCCGAGTGGCTCGACGACGTGGCCGGCGGCGGTGAGCTCGAGACGCTCGAGTACGGCAAGGGACCGAACCGCGAGAAGGAAGCGCTGGTGTGGACGCCCCCGGGCTACGACGCGGATCGCGCGGAGCAGTACCCGGTGCTGTACCTGCTGCAGGACGAGGAGCAGAGCCACCGTGAGTGGGTGGAGCTGGGCCGCCTCGGCCAGATCATGGACAACCTCACGCTCGACGGGGACGCCGAGCCGATGGTGGTCGTCATGGGCGACGCCGACGTGCCGGGTCCTGCCGGCGTGACGAAGGAGCTGTTGCCCGCCGTCGAGCGTGCGTTCAACGTCTCCGACGACGGATCGGGCCGCGCGATCGCCGGAATCGGCCGCGGTGGAGAGCTCGCCCTGAGCGCCGTGGTCGCCAAGCCGCGAGAGTTCACAGGCGTCGGCTCGTTCTCGGGCGGCTACGACAAGGCGATCTCCCGGGGCAGGGCCAAGCAGATCAACGACTCCACCGACCTCGTCCGCCTGTACGCGGGTAACGTCACCGACCCCGCGTACAACGACACGGTCGCGCTGGCCGACACGCTGACGAACGCCGGCGTGGAGTTCCAGTCTGACGGGTCGGACCCCGTGACGGGCGGCGCGTGGGACACGTGGCAGAAGAACCTGCACGACTTCGCCGGTCGCATCTTCCAGGAGGTCGACGACGAGGGCCCGAGCGAGGGGCACCTGCCGTTCGCGCAGCACGAGCTGCCGGCGGCGGGCACGACCCCGGCGCCGTGGATCGACGAGAACAGCGTCGTCACCTTCGAGGTCGGCCCCGAGTTCGCCGACGCGAACAACATCACCGTCTGGGGCAACTTCGGTCCGGCCGGAAGCTGGCCGCGTACCCACATGGTCAGGCAGGCGGACGGTTCGTGGCGGCTCTCGATGGCCCTCGAGGGCGGCTCCTACTACTACAAGTTCGTGGTCGACGGCGTCGACCACAAGGACGCAGGCAACCCCACGACGGTGCTCTCGGAGCCGATGTGGAGCACCTTCACCGCCGAGGGCGACACGGTGCGCGGTCAGTACACCGCAGAGGTGCCGGCCGAGGCACGGGGCGAGGTCAGCGTCATGAGCTACCCGAGCACCGCAGGCGGGGGCGAGCAGCGCTCGGCGAACGTGTGGACGCCCCCGGACTATGACGCGGACCGTGCCGAGGAGTACCCGGTCTTCTACCTGCAGCACGGCGGCGGGCAGACGTGGAGCGACTGGGTCGAGGTGGGGTACGTCCAGCGCATCCTCGACAACCACTACCTGCGGGGCACCATGGAGCCGATGGTGGTCGTCATGGCCAACGGAAACGGCGTGGACTTCCCCACGGAGATCACCACGCGCATCGTGCCGGCTGCGGAGGAGCAGTTCAACATCAGCTCCCAGGGTGATCAGCGCGCCCTGGCGGGCCTTTCGATGGGCTCGGGCCACACGCTCAGCACGCTCTGGGCACACCCGGGGGAGTTCGGCTACATCGGCGCCATGTCGGCGTTCGGCGCGCCGCCGGCCGACGCGGACGTCGAGGCCATCAACGACGGCACGGAGCTGCTGCGCGTCTACTCGGGTGACGTGCAGGACTTCACCTACGGCGCGACGCTGCAGCTGATCGCGGCCATGGAGAGCCGCGGGGTGAACCACGAGTTCGCGCCCATCGTCCCGGGTCCGCACAGCTGGGACGTCTGGCAGAAGTCGCTCATCGACTTCCTTCCCCGACTGTTCACGGAGGGTGCCGACGCATAGCGCCGCTGGGCGCCGAACATGGTGCGGTCGGCGGGTTCACCCCGTCGGCCGCACCATCGCTCCTGGGCGAAGCCGCCGCAATGTGGATCCCACGACGAAGTGCTGGACGTTCGCGTCAGCACGGCGCTAACAGCCCGCATGCCGGGGTCCTAGTTCTCGCGCTCGCGGGATCACGAAAGGAGCGGTCTCCACTACAGGCCGCTAGCCTGAGCCAGCGAGGCAACCGCCTCGAACACCGATGACTCGGCCCACCTGGCTGCCGTCATCGCGCCCACCAGCTCAGTCTGGTGGTAACGACAACCGATCGACGAAACCCCCACTGGTGCCCAATCTGGCGTTTGTCAGGGCATCGGACCAGGTCAGCGCGGTGAAGCGCGTTCATGGGCAGAAGGTACTGCTCTGCCCGTTCTAGGGCCTGTTTGAGAATGGGGTCAGCGTCGGCTGACCCAGTCCAGGACGTCGTCGGCGATGGTGTTCGGTGCGGCGGCGGTGGTCTTGGCGCGTTCGTCGGCGTCGGGGTCGTAGCGGTGTAGTTCGTAGCCGCCGAACGCGCCGACGTTCTTGGCGACCGAGAAGAACCAGTCGGCCTCGTCGACGGGCGGATGGACGACGATGAAGGTGTTGTCGCTGTCGTTCAGGTCGTCGATCAGACCGATCAGATCGGCGCGGGTCGGGTTCGGGGCAGGCGGGTGCCGCCCTCGGCGTCGGCGTAGAACTCCACGGGCCCCAGGGTGCCAGTCCTCAGACGGCCTTCACCAACGCCCGAGCCCAGTCGTCGATCACCGCGACCGTCACGGTGGCCTCGTAGCGCAGGGCAAGCTTGTCGAACCTCGTTGCGACTGCCCGCCAGCGTTTGAGCCGGTTGAACATGCACTCCACCGCGTGCCGCTTCTTGTATCCCTCGTAGTCGACCTTCGGTGGGCGCCCACCCGCCGAGCCGTTCTTGAGGCGGTTGGCGCGGTGGTCCTTCTTGTCCGGGATCGTCGCGCGGATGCCACGCCGGCGCAGCAGGGCCCGGTTGCCCGTCGAGGCGTAGGCCTTGTCACCACGGACCCGGTCCGGGGTCGTGCGCGGGCGCCCCACCCCACCGGGCCGCGCCACGCGCACCTGGTCGAGCACCGGCCGCAGCTGAGGGCTGTCACCGCGCTGCCCGGCCGTGACGACCATGCCCATCAGCTTCTGCCCCTGCTCCGCGGCGGCGTGGACCTTGGTCGTCCACCCGCCGCGGGACTTACCCAGCCCGTGATCCGCCGGCTCCTTGCGGGTCGGGCCGTGCGGCGGCTGGACTTGCGCGTCGCCGTCCCGGCGTGCGCCGTCAGCGTGCTGATGAGCACGAGCGATCGTGGAATCGATGTTCAGGTCCCACTCGATCAACCCCGCACCGTCAGCCAGGGTGCGTAACCGGTCGGCCAGCAGGTCCCACGACCCGTCCAGCTGCCAGTCCCGGAACCGGTAGTAGACGCTCTCCCACGGCCCGTAGGCGTCCTCGGGAACGTCGCGCCACGGGCACCCCGTACGGGTGCGAAACCGGATCCCGTCGATCTGGCGACGCAAGTCCCGCGGCCTGCCGCCGCAGGACTTGACCGGCAACAACGGCTCCAGCACCGCCCACATCTCGTCGGACAGGTCATGGCGTCCCGCATCACTCACGACACCGCATCATGCCGAACCAGCAGGTCAGGAACACAATCCCAAACGGGCCCTAGGTCGACTACCTCGGCGTGCGCGGCGTTTACCTGTGCCGGTGCTTCACCGTGTTGGGACAGGGGTGGACAGGAACGGTCTCCAGGGGCCACCTGAAACCCCACCGGTGCCCCACAGATTCGTGCCGGGGCATCGGGAGAATCGCTCGGGTGTCGTAGCTGCCGGCGTGCTGTGGGCGCGGTCGACACCTGCCCTGGCCGAGCGCGCCGCCTACCCGCACGCAGCGGCCGAGCGACCGATCTACGTGGTGGGCCCAGACCGGGCGGGACGCCGTCGTGCAACTGCGACACGCACCGGGGCATGCCTGCGACTGAGGCCACCCGAGGCCACCGAGCCGGTCAGGATCGATGGTGTTGGAGACGCCTGGCGCGTGATCGGCAGCTGTGAACTGGGACGATCAGTTCGAAGAACTTGGGCCGGTTGGCGCGGACGAGCTCGTCGCGTACCTCGTCACCTGTGGCCGTGTCTCCGTCACGGCCCAGCTTCTCGAGGACAACGGTGTCGCGACCCGCTACTCACCGGTCTGATTGACGGGCCGCCGAGATCCAGGTGGCCGAAGCCCGGGTGCTGGCCGAGCGCACGGACTGAGTCCGCCGCGCCGTGATCGTGCGCGACTTCGCGGCAGCATCGCTCTACCGTCGGTGATGACCGTGGCGTCGCCGTCGGGGTTCCTGCGGTGGCCCGACGGCGGCAGTCTGATCGCGCTCTGGCTTGTCCTGGACGTGGGGTACGACGCGCTGGTGCGAGCGTCGGGCTGGGAGTAGCGTCGGAGGTCCGCCGGCGGCGCGAGCCGCCGGCCTACGGGCAGCGGAAGGAGCACACGATGAGTGAGAAGGATCGCGAGGGCGAGTCCTCGGGTGGCGACGTCGAGTCCTCAGGTGGCGACGTCGAGTCCGGACCGGGCGCGACCGAGGTGTCGAAGGAAGACGCGGACCGTCTGAAGCCGGGCGCGACCGACGCGGCCGGCGAGGCCATCCCTGGCGAGAACCCGGAGGACAATCCCGACCAGGACGGTGAGGACCGGTTCGACGCGGGCTGATCCGGGACCGTCGGGTGCGAGCGGTGATCACCCGGGTATGCGGGGATGTAGTTCCGTGACATGCCGATCATCCCGCCCGCTTCAATCCCGACGCTCGCCGGCCTCGCGGAGCTTCACATTCGCCGGCTCCGCGACGCTGACACCGGGCTGGCCGAGATCTCTGAGGCGTAGGACGCCTACCACGGTCCGGCAGATGTGACGTTCGAGCCGCGGATCGACGATGTGATGAGAGCTGTCGAACACGTCGCCAGGATCTCCGCCCGTGACGGCGACAGTGCGGCCGCTCTGGTCAGGACGGGATGGATGAGACTCCTCGGTGAAACCGCGCTGGTCCTCAGGTACTGAGGACCAGCACCGGATCGCTGGTCGGCTGCTCGGACCCGGACTCGGGCTCGACCGATACGGCCATGCCGACGCCGTCAGAGCCCCGCACGAGCGACGTCGTCTCGCCGTCCGTCACGGACAGGACGCCTGCGGAAGAGACGCTGCCGTCCGCCGCGACCACCCAGAGCTGGTAGGCCCGTCCCGGGTCGGGCGCGGGCAGGTTCTCTGCCCGGAAGAGCATGTCGCCGTCGGCAACCAGCACTGAGGCCTCGCCGCCGCCCTCGACAGCGCCTCGCACGAGCGAGGCGTCAGGGTCGGCGAGCATCTCCGAGACGATCTCGCTCTGCTCCCGCAGCTGTTCACGCTCAGCGGTCACCTGTACGGCGATCGTCGTCGGTACGGCGATCGCTGCCGCCGCTGCCACGGCGACGGCGGCCATGCCCCAGCGTCGTGGCCGACGGCGAGCGGCGAGGTCCACGACATCGCCGTCGTCGCCCGACGCCGCACCCGTCTGCGGCGAGTCTGGCGCCACCGTTGCGCGCGCATCAGCGCCAGGTGTCCGACCAACCGGCGGGGGCACAGAGTGAGGGCTCACCACCGGGTACTGGGGCGTGCTCCGCACGCGCTCCAGCACGCTCGCCCGCAAGCCGGCCGGCGGTTCGGTCTCGACGGTGAAAGCAGCTACCACCTCGTGGTACTCGTCCACAGCGCGGCGTGCGTCGGCGTCCGACTCCACCAAGCGCTCCACGGCGCGCCGGTCCAGGTCGTCGAGGGCTTCCATGGCGTAGCCGGGCAGCAGGTCCCAGGCGCCCGAACGCAGGCTTCGGGCGCCGGTGCTCGTCTCGTCAGACATGGCGCGCCACCCCCAGGCAGTCCCGCAAGCGGATGAGTCCGTCGCGGATGCGGCTCTTGACGGTCGGGAGGGCCGCGCCGATCTGCTCGGCGACCTCGCGATAGGTGAGGCCGCCGTAGTACGCGACCACCACCGCCTCGCGCTGGGTCGGGGTCAGTCCTTCGATGCAGCGGCGCACGGCGGAGCCTTCGAGACTGCGCTCGACGTCCTCGGCGACCACGTCGCGCGCGGACTCGCCGTTGCGCAGGTCGGTGTCCCGCTGGTCCCGGTCACGGCGAGACTGCTCCGAACGGACGCGGTCGACCGCGCGCCGTCGGGCGAGCGTCGCGACCCAGGTGCGGGCAGAGCCGCGAGCCGCGTCGAACCGTGCCGCTGTCTGCCACACCTCCACCATTACCTCCTG
>NZ_JAJQQP010000014.1:0-159503 GCF_028994805.1 Promicromonospora iranensis
TGGAACACGAACCCGACCCGGTCCCGACGCAACCGCGTCAACGCCTTGTCGTTCAGACCAGTGATCTCCGTGCCACCAAGGAACGCCTGCCCCCCGGACGCCGAGTCCAGACCAGCCAACAGATGCATCAACGTCGACTTACCCGACCCCGACGGCCCCATGATGGCCGTGAACCGACCCTGCTCGAAGTCGACGTCCACGCCATCCAGAGCGCGCACGATCGCCTCGCCCTTGCCATAGGTCTTGGTCAGGCTCCGGGCCCGTACGGCGCGGGCGGCGCCGCCCGGCGCCGGGGCCGGCTGGTCCGCCGGGACGTACACGGTGGTGTCCACGAGTTTGCTCCTCGAGTCGTCGATGCTGCTGAGTGCTGCAGGCGGGTCGCCGGTGGCGACTCGCGCCGGGCGGCGCACGTGGAGAACGTCCCCTGCGTGCGGCCCGGAAGTGGTCCGGCCTTCCCGGGGTTGACCCCGGTACGGCCGGCAGGTACGAACTTACGGAGCGGGGACCGGCAGGGACATCGGGCGTCGGCCTGATCCTTCCCTGGCCGTGTCATCCCCTGGTCGTACATCCGGTCGGGCCCGGGTAGGGGCACTCACCCAGGGGTTGTGCCGTAGCGAGCACGACGGCGGTCCTGTGGAATCCGGGATCGTGCACAGAAACCCTTGTGCCCGCCCCGATCCGGGCGGGTGGACGACGAGGCTGGGACCATGACTCCACCCCCGACGTCCGGCGACGCCGTGTGCGTGACCCTGCACCCTGGCGAGGACGTGCTCCTGCGCCCCGGCGCCCGCCTGACCGACGTGCGGGCACCCCTCGCGGCTCTCACCCGGCGCCCGGAGCTGCGGTACGCCACGTTCACGGTCGACGACGTGCCCCTGACCGACGACCAGGTGGTCGGCGAGCGCCCCCTGCTACCCGGTGCCGTCCTCGGGGTGCGGCTGCCGGGCCGGAACGGTGTCGAGCGCACTCCTGCCCCGGGGGCTGGCCCAGGTCCTGGACCAGCTCTCGGGCCAGCTCTCGGCTCCGCCGACGGCCGGCCCTGGCTCGTGGCGCGGGTCACGGGCCCGGACGCCGGAACGGTGGTCGGCGTCGCCGGACCGCTGGCCGCGCTCCGGACCTGGGTCCGCCTGCGGCCGGGGGGTCGCCTCGCGGTCCGCCGGACGCGGGGTCCGGCGGCGTGGCTCACGCCCCGTCCCGCGCCGCCGCACAGCGGCATGCCCTGGGCACTCACGCTGCTCCCGGCCGCCGCGTCGCTGAGCCTCGCCCTCGCTCTGCGTCAGCCGCTCCTGGCGGTGTTTGCGCTGGTAGGCGTGGCTGTGGCCCTCCCACAGCTCCGCGCGGCCCGGCAGCGGGCCACGGCTCACGGCGGGCCGCAGGACCGCGCGCAGGAGCTGCCCGGACCGGCCCGGCTCCTGGCCTTCGCGCACGCCGCGCACCACGTCTCGCCGGGTGCCTGGGCGGCCGCGCTGGACGCCCGGGCCGCTGCCCCCGCAACCCGCCCGTCGAGTGCCCCGGGCACTCCCCCGGGAACCGCCCTTGGGCTCTTGCCCGCGCGCCCCGACGACCCCTGGGAGCCGCTGCTGCACGACGGCGCCGTCGCCGTGCTCGGCCCCGCCGACCTGGCCGGCTCGGTCGCCCGCGCGCTCGTCGCCGGCCGTGCCGCCCGGGGTGCCACCGTGCGGCTCGGCGCCGACACCCCAGGCTGGTCCTGGGTCCGCTGGCTCCCCCGGGGCGGCCCGCTCGTGCTCGTGCTGGACGGCGCCGGTCCCGTGCCGGGCCCCGCATCCGCGGTCGGAGCCGCGGTCACGCGGGCCCGCGCGGCCGGCGGACTCGTGGTGTCCGTCGGAGCGGTACCACCCGGGTGCCGCGCGGTGGCGCACGTGCTCGACGCCCGCCGCGTCCGGATCAGCGGACCGGACGGGACCGCGCGCGTCGTGCCGCTCGTCGGTGTCACCACGGAGTGGGCCGAGCACCTGGCCCGCCTCCTCGCCGGCGCGGCCAGGCTCGGCCGCACCGCCGCCGGGCACCCCGAGGACGCCCCCCTCCCCTCCGCCGTATCCCTGACCAGGGCGCACGGCCTTGCGGAACTGCCCGGGCCAGAGGCACTCGCACAGCGGTGGAGCCGTGCGGACGGCTGGGCGGTACCGCTCGGGATCGGCACGGACGGCGCGCCGGTGTGCCTCGACCTGGTTCGCGACGGGCCGCACCTGCTCGTCGCTGGCACGACCGGGTCGGGCAAGTCGGAGCTGCTGCAGGCGCTCGTGCTCGGGCTCGCCCTGACCCGGTCGCCCGCCGACCTCGCCCTGGTGCTCGTGGACTTCAAGGGCGGAGCCAGCCTCGGCGCGTGTCCCGGGCTGCCGCACGTCGTCGGTCAGGTCACCGACCTCGAACCAGGGCTTGCGGCACGGGCGCTCGCCGGGCTGCGGGCGGAGCTGCGTCGCCGTGAGCGCGTCCTCGCCGTCCGCGGCCTGCCCGACGTCGCCGCCCTGCCACCGGGTGTCCTTCCCCGGCTGGTGGTGGTGATCGACGAGTTCCGCGCCCTGGCCGACGACCTGCCCGCGTTCCTGCCGGCCCTGCTGCGCGTCGCGGCGCAGGGGCGGTCGCTCGGTGTGCACCTCGTCCTCGCGACGCAGCGTCCGGGCGGGGCCGTCGGGCCGGACCTGCGGGCCAACGTCAGCGCCCGCGTCGCGCTCCGCGTCACCGACCCGCTCGAGTCGCGGGACGTGCTCGACGATCCCGTGGCGGCGAGCATCCCGGTCGCGGCACCAGGGCGGGCGGTGCTGCGCCTGGGCCCGGCGCCACCCGTACCCCTGCAGTGCGCGCACGTCACGGCGGCGCCCGAGACAGAGATGCCGCTGGTGCGCCGCGCCCCGGCCTGGCCCACGGGCCGCTGCGTGCCTGGGCCCGCTGGCGGCCCCGGGACGGTGACCGCGCGCGCCGACGCCAACCTCCGGGTCCGTCCGCAGAGCGGGCCCGGTCCCGCTCGGCCGGACACGGCGGTGCTCGTGGTCGACACGGCCCGTCGAGCGGCGAGCGCGCTGGGCCACACACCCGGTGCACCGCCCTGGCTGCCGCAGCTCCCCCAGCGGGCAGGCGTCGCCGACCTGCCACCGGCCACCCGGCGGGACCGGTCGGGGCTCGTACTCGCCCTCGGCGACGACCCGGACCGGCAGCGGCGCACGGCCGTCACGTGGGACCCGGACGAAGGCCACCTCGCGATCGTCGGACGGGGCCGGTCCGGCCGCACCACGGCGCTGGTCACCCTGGCACTGGCCGCGCTGCAGCGGGGCTGGACGGTGCACGGGATCGCCCGTGACCCGCGTCCGTTCGCGCACCTTCGGCAGCATCCTGGCTACGGCGGGACGGTCCGTCCGGACGACGCGGGGGCGGTGGCCCGGCTGCTCGCCGACGCCGACGCCCGCCCCGACACAGGCGCCGACGCCGGTACGAGCACCGACACCGATACCCGGCGCCAGGCCCGCGCGCTGGTCCTCGTCGACGGCGTCGAGGACGCGCGCGCCACGCTCTCACCAGCGGCGTTGCGGTCCGAGGTGGCGTTCGCGGTCACGGCGGAGGGCCCGTCGGTGGGCGGCCTGACGTCGCGGACAGGGCCACGTCTGGTGTTGCTCGGGACGGACCGCGCGGCCGACGTCGCGCTCGGGGCACCGGTAGCCCTCGCCGGCTCGGGTGGTCCGCCGGGCCGGGCAGCGTGGTGCGGCCGGAGCGAACCGGTGCTCTGCCAGGTGCTGGAGCCGGCGATCGGTCCGGAGCCGCCGATCAGTCCTCGGAGCCGGTCCCCGACGTGGCCGCCACGACGGACGGAGTCATGAGCAGACCACCGACGGCCACGGCGATCACCAGGGCGGCCCAGCCGCCCGTGACGGCGATCCCGGTGCCGCTCCCGATCGCCGCGACGGAGCCGATGATCTGAAAGAGCTGCCAGGTCACGACGGGTCCACGGCCAGAACGACGACCCGCCAGGAGGGCTCGGCAGCACACGACGAGAACCCAGGCGACACCCAGGAGGAAGAGCACCAGAAAGAGGCTCACCCCGAGAGATGAGGAACCGCCCGCAAGGAGTTCACCAAGTAACACCACTGCGAAAGCAACGAGCCCGATCACTTCGATCAGGACGCCGATGACGAGGGCACGAAGAAACGCCGGGACACGACTTGCGAAAAAGGCTTCCAGTACGGGCACGACGGACTAGGATACTGGTGAGCGGCCTATTCACAATAGTGTGACGGATACCTCAGGGTTCACTCCGAAGAAACTTCGCCGTAACCCCTTGTGCGAGCGTTCACGAGCGTGTGAACCTAGACGCAGCAATCCACCACACCCCCGAACAAACCCCCGTCGGTCGCCGCCTGGCGCACAGGGATCGGAAAAACGATCCATAACCAGACCTGTGCGCCCCAGACGCACGACGACGATGCTCCCACATGGCGAGCCGGACGGCGGGTAGTTCCTTCCAAGGAGTACGTGACCATGGACTGGCGCCACCGCGCAGCATGCCTCGAAGAGGACCCCGAGCTGTTTTTCCCGATCGGCAACACGGGCCCCGCCCTGCTGCAGATCGAGGAGGCCAAGGCAGTGTGCCGTCGCTGCGACGTCGTCGACACCTGCCTCAAGTGGGCTATTGAGTCCGGCCAGGACGCCGGCGTCTGGGGCGGTATGAGCGAGGACGAGCGCCGCGCGCTCAAGCGCCGCACCGCGCGCGCTCGTCGCGCGGGCTGACCTCCGCCCCACGCTTTTCTCCGCGAGCCGTGCCCGAGCACTCCCCCTTCGCTCGGGCGCGGCTTGCGTCATTTTTTGTCGGCGATGTCCGGGCAGCCGGCTCAGGACCGTGACGAGTCCGCCACCCGCAGCACGAGCTGGAGCTCCACCTGTGTGCCGCCGCCCTCACGGGTCGACCATTCGATGGTTCCCCCGAGCTCGTTGGTGACCAGCGTGCGCACGATCTGGGTACCCAGGCCGCTGCCCGGGCCCCGCCCACCTGCACCATCGTTCTCCGGCAGACCGACGCCGTCATCGGCGACGACCACCCGCAGATCCGAGTTCTCGCGCTCCACGCCGATCTCGATGGTGCCCACCGTGCGACCCACGAACCCGTGCTCCACCGCGTTGGTGACCAGCTCCGTGAGCACGAGGGCGAGCGGCGTCGCGTCCTGCGCCGGCACCATGCCGAACGAACCGGTGCGCACCGTCCGGACCGAGGTGCCCGCGGAGGCGACGTCGGCCGTCAGGCGGAGCGCCCGGCCCACCATGTCGTCGAGCTCGACCTGCTCGTCCAGGGTCTGCGAGAGACTCTCGTGCACCAGGGCGATGGTCGAGACACGCCGCATGGCCTCCTCGAGCGCCTCCTTCGCCGCCGGCACGTCCATCCGCCGCGCCTGAAGCCGGAGCAGCGCGGCCACGGTCTGCAGGTTGTTCTTCACACGGTGGTGGATCTCGCGGATCGTCGCGTCCTTGGTGATGAGCTCACGCTCGCGCCGGCGCAGCTCGGACACGTCGCGGCACAGCAGCACGGCGCCGATGCGCTGACCACGATCCGTCAGCGGCATCGCGCGCAGCGACAGGGACACCCCGTGCGCCTCGATGTCGGTGCGCCAGGGCGCGCGGCCCATCACGACCAGCGGGAGCGACTCGTCGACGGGCTTGAGCTGCTCGACCATCTCGGCCGTCACCTCGACGAGCGACTGCCCCACGAGCGGGCCGATGACACCCAGCCGGTGGAAGCACGACAGGGCGTTGGGGCTGGCGTACAGCACCTCGCCCTCGGAGTTGAGGCGGATCAGGCCGTCGCCCACGCGCGGGGCACCGCGCCGCGAGCCGGTCGCGGCGTTCGGCAGGGGGAACTCGCCCCGCGGGATCATCGCGACGAGGTCGTCGGCGGCCTCGACGTAGTTCAGCTCCAGCCGTGACGGCGTGCGGCCCGAACCGAGGTTGGTCTGTCGCGCGATCACCGCGACCGCCGTCTCCTTGTGGACGACGGGGATGGCCTCCTCCCGCACCGCGTACGCGCCGAACCAGCGCGGCTCGCGGGCGCGCTGCGCCTTGGCCTCCGCCATGGCCTTGGCGAGCTGCGGGCGCTGGCCCTCGGGCGCGAAGGAGCCGACGATGTCGTCGTAGTGCACCGTGGCGCCCGTCGAGGGACGGCACTGCGCGATCGCGACGAACCGCCCGTCGTCGGTGGGCAGCCACAGCACGAGGTCCGCGAACGCCAGGTCCGAGACCACCTGCCAGTCGCCGACCAGCAGATGCAGCCACTCGACGTCGGCCGGCTCGAGGTCGGCGTGCTCAAGGATCAGGTCACTCATCGCGGACACGCGCCCAGCCTATGCCGGAACCACCCATGACCTGTTGCGGGCGCAGCGCCCGCCCCTGGCCAGGGCATCGCACGTACGGATCGGACGCGCGCAACGCGTCGGTTAGAGTTCCACCACCGGCATGCCCCGTCGGCGCGAGGAGGAAAGCCCGTGCACCTGACAGTGGACCTGACGTTCCCCGCGAACATCGACGACGTCTCAGCGATGCTCGCCGACGAGTCGTTCGTGCGGTGGCGTGCCCAGCGCTCCACCGGATCCGTGAACGGCGCGGTCGAGCAGGCCGACGTCACCGGCTCCGCGGCCACCGGCTTCACCGTGGTGGTGCGTCGCACCCTGCCGACCGACATCATCCCCGTGCAGGCCCGCCCCTTCGTGGGCGCACATCTCGAGATCCGCCAGGCCGAGGCGTGGGAGGCAGCGTCCGAAGGACGCCGCACGGGCACCGTGGCCGTCGAGATCATGGGCGCGCCGGTGCGGGTCACCGCGACGGCCGCCCTGACCGCGCTGCCCGACGGCGGGACGCGTCTCACCTACGCGGGTGACGTCCGGGCGACGGTGCCGCTGTTCGGCGCGGTGATCGAGGAGGCCGCGGTCAGCGCGGTGCGCACGACCCTCGAGACCGAGGCGGAAGCAGGCCGTGACTGGCTCGCGGGCAAGCACACGGGTACGGCCTGAGCCGTCCCGCTCCGGACGCCCCGCCAGGGGCGCCCTCTGCCGGCCGCGCCGGGCACCGCGGCCGTGTCATCCTGACGACCCTGTGCCCGTTCTGGCGCAAGCACGTCATTTCGGACATAGTTTCCACATTGTGACCTCTGGTTCGTCCAAAGCCTCCCCATTTCGGGCAACTGGTGCTAGAACCTGAGCGAACATTCGTGTCGGATGTGGGCAACTCTGTGCTCTGATATCGCTTTCAAGCCCCGACACACACGTCACGATCACGAGGAGTCCCGAGTGCCCAGCAAAAACGGACCGGTCCGAAGCCGGACCGTCGCCCCCAGACGCACAGCCGTTGCCGCGCTCACAGCCGTCGTCCTGCCCCTCACCGCCTGCGGCTCTCTCCTGGGGCAGAGCCCGGCGGACGACGGAGGCGACGACGCCCCGATCACCCTCACCGTGTCGACGTTCAACGACTTCGGCTACTCCGAAGAGCTGCTCGCGGAGTACACGAAGGAGCACCCGAACGTCACCGTCGAGCACATCGTGGCTCCCACGTCGGACGAGGCCCGTCTGCAGATGCTCAAGGCGTTCACCACGGGCGACGGTGCCGAGCTCGCTGACGTCGTGGCGGCCGAGGTCGACTGGATGCCGGAGCTGATGCAGCACTCCGAGCTGTTCGAGGACCTGACGGATCCCGAGGTCACCAAGCGCTGGGTGGACTGGAAGGTGGCACAGGCCACCACGCCGGACGGCAAGCTTCTCGGCTACGGCACCGACATCGGCCCCGAGGCCATCTGCTACCGCGCCGACCTGTTCGAGCAGGCCGGCCTGCCGAGCGACCGCAAGGCGGTCGCCGAGCTGCTCGGCGGCAAGAACGCCACCTGGGAGCGCTACTTCGAGGTGGGCCGCCAGTTCGCCGAGCAGTCCGACGTCGCCTGGTTCGACGGCGCCACCGGCACGTTCCAGGGCATGGTCAACCAGCTTCCCGCCGCGTTCGAGGACCCGGCGACGCAGAAGCCCACCGACCTCTCGACCAACAACGAGGTCCGCTCGGTCTACGACCAGATCACGGCCGCGATCGGCGACGACCTCTCGGCAGGCCTCGTGCAGTGGACCCCCGAGTGGGCGGCGGGCTTCCAGGAGGACGCCTTCGCCACGATGCTGTGCCCGGGCTGGATGATGGGCCCGATCGAGTCGTACTCCGAGGGCGTGCAGGGCTGGGACGTCGCCAACGTCTTCCCCGGTGGCGGCGGCAACTGGGGCGGCTCGTTCCTCGCGGTGCCGTCCGCGGGTGCGTACACCGAGGAGGCGAAGGAGCTCGCCGCGTGGCTCACCGCACCCGAGCAGCAGACGAAGGCCTTCGCCGCGGCCGGCGCCTTCCCGTCGCAGATCGAGGCGCAGGACTCCAAGGCCGTGCAGGGTTACACCAACCCGTTCTTCAACAACGCTCCCGTCGGCAAGATCTTCACCGCACAGGCGCAGTCCATCGACGGCGCGCCGTACAAGGGCCCGTACTACTTCGCCATCCGCGACGAGGTGAACAACGCCCTGACCGCTGTCGACACCGGCAGCAGCGGGCCGGAGATCGCCTGGAACCAGGCGGTCCAGACCGTCGGCGACTTCCGGGTCCCGGAGTAGCCGACAATCCTTTCGCCCACTGCCCGTCTTGACACGACATGGCGGTCAGCGCAACGATCAGTGCCTGTGGAAGCGCTACCACACCATGGTGGTGGGAGCGCTTCCAGCGCAGGTACGCCGACGTGCTCGCACGTCACGCGACCGCACCCAGCTTGACCGCAAGCCCCAGATCGCACGACAAGGGAGTCCCCAGTGCTGAGCAGTACCCGACCCACGCGGCGCACCGCCGCCCGCACCCTCCAGGCGACCGCCGGCGTCGCCGCCATCGCCCTCGCCCTCACCGCCTGCGGCGGGTCCGGCGACGCAGCCGAAGGCGAATCGGGCGACGACAGCCCCATCACGCTCAAGGTCGCCACGTTCAACAACTTCGGTTACACGGAGGAGGTGCTCGCCGAGTACACGGAAGAGCACCCGAACGTCAAGGTCGAGCACGTCACGGCCGCCACCAGCGACGACGCTCGCGCCAACCTGACCACCAAGCTCGCCGCCGGTGGCGAGGGCCTGGCCGACATCGAGGCCATCGAGGTCGACTGGCTGCCCGAGCTCATGCAGTACCCCGACCTGTTCACCGACCTGGCCGACCCCGAGCTCGACGGTCGCTGGGTGGACTGGAAGGTCGAGCAGGCCACCACGCTCGAGGGCAAGGTCATCGGTTACGGCACCGACATCGGCCCCGAGGCCATCTGCTACCGCTCCGACCTGTTCGAGGAGGCCGGCCTGCCGACCGACCGCGAAGAGGTCGCCGAGCTGCTCGGTGGCGAGGACGCGACGTGGGAGGACTACTTCGCCGCGGGCCGCGACTTCGTGAAGGAGTCCGACGCTGCCTGGTACGACAGCGTGGGCGGCACCTTCCAGGGGATGGTCAACCAGCTCCCCGAGGCGTTCGAGGACGCCGAGACCGGTGAGCCCAAGCCCCTCGCGGACAACACCGAGGTCAAGGACATCTACGACGAGATCACCGCCTCGGTCGAGGACGGCCTGTCGGCCGGCCTGGTGCAGTGGGAGGGTGACTGGGACGCCGGTTTCCAGAACGACGCCTTCGCCACGATGATCTGCCCGGCCTGGATGACCGGTCCGGTCGAGGAGCGCGCCGGTGGCGTCGAGGGCTGGGACGTCGCCAACGTCTTCCCCGGTGGCGGCGGTAACTGGGGCGGCTCGTTCCTGACCGTCCCCGCCTCGGGCGAGAACGCCGAGGCGGCCAAGGAGCTCGCCGCGTGGCTCACCGCCCCCGAGCAGCAGTCCCGGTTCTTCGAGTCGGCAGGCACGTTCCCGTCGCAGCTCGAGGCGCAGGACTCGGAGGCCGTCCAGGCCGCCACGAACCCGTTCTTCAACGACGCGCCGGTGGGCGAGATCTTCGCCACCCGCGCCCAGACGATCGAGGGCGCTCCCTTCAAGGGCGCGCACTACTTCGGCATCCGTGACGAGGTCACCAACGCGCTCAACCGTGTCGACGTCACGAAGTCGCAGGACGCCGACGAGGCATGGGACGAGGCAGTGCAGAAGGCTTCGGCCCTCGGCTGACCTGAGCTGCGCCTGAGCCCTCCCGAGGGCTGACGTGATCCGGTGGTCGAGCGTGTCGAGACCTGAGGTCTCGACACGCTCGACCACCGATTGCCGTCGCCCTCCGTTCCGGGCTCGGCGACACACCGGAAGTGACCCTCACCCGACGATGACGCGGCGGAAGATGAAATGGCTGTCCTGACACCTCAACGATCGGCACCGGATTCCGGTGCGCCCCAGCGCGAGTC
Organism: Promicromonospora iranensis; assembly: GCF_028994805.1. Taxonomy (GTDB): domain Bacteria; phylum Actinomycetota; class Actinomycetes; order Actinomycetales; family Cellulomonadaceae; genus Promicromonospora; species Promicromonospora iranensis. Next base: position 10,373 of record NZ_JAJQQP010000014.1, read on the forward strand.
GCGCAGAATCGGCTTCTCCCAGCGGCTCGGCCGGTGGGACGTGAAGCTTTCCCCGTACCTGTACATCTCGCCGTTCTTCATCCTGTTCGCGGTGACCGGCCTGTTCCCGCTCGGCTACACCGCCTTCGTCTCGGTGCACGAGTGGAGCCTGCTGGGCGGACAGGGCGACTTCGTCGGCCTGGAGAACTTCACGTTCGTGCTGGCCCAGCCCACCTTCTGGAAAGCCCTGGTCAACACGCTCTCGATCTTCGTGTTCTCCTCGGTGCCACAGGTGGTCATCGCGATCACCATCGCCGCGCTGCTGGACCAGAACCTGCGGGCGGCGACCTTCTGGCGCATGGGTGTGCTGATCCCCTACGTGGTGGCGCCCGTCGCGGTGTCGATGATCTTCGGCCGGCTGTTCGCCGACCAGTACGGTCTGATCAACGCGATGCTCAACACGATCGGGCTCGACTCCATCGCCTGGCACGGGGACCGGATCGCCAGCCACGTCGCCATCGCCACGATGGTCAACTACCGGTGGATGGGCTACAACGCCCTGATCTTCCTGGCCGCGATGCAGGCCGTACCGCGTGACCTCTACGAGGCCGCCGTGATCGACGGCGCGGGCCGCGTGCGCCAGTTCTTCTCCATCACGGTGCCGCAGATCCGCTCCACCATCATCTTCGTCGTCATCACCTCGACCATCGGCGGCCTGCAGATCTTCGACGAGGTCCGGCTGTTCGACTCGATCGGGCTCGGTGGTCCGGACCAGAACTGGATGACCACCGTCGTGTACATGTATGACCTCGCCTGGGGCGACCAGCACAGCCTCGGCCGGGCATCGGCCGTCGCCTGGATGCTCTTCATCCTGATCGTGGTGATCGGCCTCGTGAACTTCCTGGTCACGCAGCGCATCTCGTCGAACGCGGCGGTCAAGAAGCCCAAGCGCAAGAGCACCACCGGAGGGAACGCATGAGCTCCGTCGCTGTCACCGCCCAGACCGCTGGTGAGGGCGCCGCCAAGGTCGCCGCTCAGCGTCGGGCGAAAAGGTCCCGCGGGAGCACCAACCGCCGCGCGAGCTGGATCGTCTACGCGCTGCTCGGGATCACGCTGGTGGTCTCGATCTTCCCGCTGTACTTCACGCTGCTGCTCGGCTCGTCCGAGCCGATCGCGATCTCGCAGAACCCCGTGCCGCAGTGGCTGCCGGACCTGTCGCTGTTCACCCAGTTCCGGACGGTGATCGAGTCCACGCAGATCAACTTCTGGCTGGCGCTGACCAACTCGCTGATCATCGCGGTGATCGTCTCGGCTGCCGTCGTGCTGTTCTCGACGCTCGCCGGGTTCTCGTTCGCGAAGCTGCGTTTCCGCGGCCGCGGACCGCTGCTCGTGTTCGTCATCGCGACGATGGCGGTCCCGACCCAGCTCGGCGTGATCCCGATGTACATCCTCATGTCGGACCTCGGCTGGATCGGCAAGCTCCAGGCTGTCATCGTGCCGTCGCTGGTCGCGGCGTTCGGTGTCTTCTGGATGACGCAGTACCTGTCGGAGGCGCTGCCGTACGAGCTGATCGAGGCGGCTCGCGTGGACGGTGCCTCGATGATCCGCACGTTCTGGAGCATCGCGCTGCCCGCCGCACGACCCGCGGCGGCGATGCTGGGCCTGTTCACGTTCGTCCAGCAGTGGACCAACTTCTTCTGGCCATCGATCGTGCTCAGTTCATCGAATCCAACGCTGCCGATCGTCGTCAAGTCCCTGCAGGCGAACTACTTCGTCGACTACTCGCTGGTCATGGGCGGTGTGTTCCTGGTGACGCTGCCGCTGCTGGTGATCTTCGCCTTCGTCGGCAAGCAGCTCGTCGCGGGCATCATGCAGGGAGCTGTGAAGGGATGACTTCCGAGATGACACTGAACGTCAAGACCGCCGCGGGGGCGCACCGCGTGCCCGCGCCGGGCATCGCCCTGCCGTACACGCCGACCGCGCCCCGCACGGAGCGGACGGCCAACGCCACCGGCACCGTCGACTTCCCGGACGGGTTCCTGTGGGGCGCGGCCACCGCCGCCTACCAGGTCGAGGGCGCCGCCCACGAGGACGGACGCGAGGACTCCGTCTGGGACGTGTTCGCGAAGGTCCCGGGCGCCGTGCTCGGCCAGGAGGACGGTGAGGTCGCCTGCGACCAGTACCACCGCTACCCGGCCGACGTCGCACTCATGAAGGACCTCGGCATCAAGGCCTACCGGTTCTCGACGTCGTGGGCCCGCGTGGTCCCCGGCGGCCGTGAGGTCAACCCGGCGGGTCTCGCGTACTACGACCGGCTCGTGGACGAGCTGCTCGGCGCCGGCATCCTGCCCTGGCTCACGCTGTACCACTGGGACCTGCCGCAGGCCATCGAGGCCGAGTCGAACGGCTGGGTGGGCCGCGACACCGCGTACCGGTTCCGGGACTACGCCGTGACCATGCACGAGGCCATCGGCGACCGCGTCGACGTGTGGACCACGCTCAACGAGCCGTGGTGCGCCGCGTTCCTCGGCTACACGGGCGGCCAGCACGCACCGGGCCGGCAGTCCCGCGAGGACGGCCTGGCCGCCGCGCACCACCTGATGCTGGGCCACGGGCTGGCCGTGGAGGCACTGCGGGAGCGCGCTCCCGAGGCCAACCTCGGCATCACGCTCAACTTCGAGGTCGAGGACCCGATGAACCCGGACGACCCCGCCGACGTCGACGCCGCACGCCGGCTCGACGGTGGGTTCACCCGGATCTTCGCCGACCCGATCCTGCGCGGGGCCTACCCCGAGGACGTGCTGGAGGACGTGCGCGAGTACGGCCTGGAGCAGCACATCAAGGACGGCGACCTCGAGATCATCTCGACACCCATCGACTCGCTCGGTGTGAACTACTACCACGGCAACGGCGTCTCGGCGACGCCGCCCGAGCGGTCGCTGGACGGCAGCGCCCCGGTGACCCGGCCGTCGTCGTCCCCGTTCCCCGGTGGCGACGGCGCGTACACGCACCCGCGTGGCCTGCCGATCACCGACCAGAACTGGGAGGTCCAGCCCGAGGGCCTGACCCGGCTCCTGCTGCGTCTGCAGCAGGACTACACCGGTCCGCGCGGCGTCGCGATGTACGTGACGGAGAACGGCAGCGCGTACGACGACGTCGTCGGGCCGGACGGGTTCGTGGACGACCAGAACCGGCTCGAGTTCATCGACGTGCACCTGCGGGCCATCAAGGACGCCATCGACGAGGGCGCCGACGTGCGCGGGTACTTCGGCTGGTCGCTGCTCGACAACTACGAGTGGGCGTGGGGCTACGGAAAGCGCTTCGGGCTCGTGCGCGTCGACTTCGAGACGCAGGAACGCACGGTGAAGGCGTCCGGCCGCTGGTACGGTCAGGTCGCGCGGGCCAATGCCGTTCCGGAGCGAGCTGTGGCGCCCGCACCGCACGGAGACGACGACAACGGCGGAGACAAGGCGGTTCCCCAGGCGTGACCATCTCAGGCCCACCCACCCTGGACGACGTGGCCCAGGCGGCCGGGGTATCCCGGTCGACCGCGTCGCGCGCCATCAACGGTGGCCTGCGAGTCTCACCCGAGGCGCAGGCGGCGGTGGACGACGCCGTCGCCCGCCTCGGGTACGCACCGAACCGCGCCGCCAGGTCGCTCGTGACCCGGCGGACCGACTCGATAGCCCTCGTGGTTCCCGAGCCGGACCAGCGCATCCTCACCGACCCGTTCCTCAGCGGCACCCTCGCGGGCGTGAGCGAAGGGCTGGCCGGGACGGACCTGCAGCTCGTGCTGCTGCTCGCCCGTCCGGGCGAGCAGCGCGGGCGTGTCGGCCGCTACCTGCGCAGCGGCCATGTGGACGGCGTCATCGTGGCGTCGCACCACCGGGGCGACCACCTCGAGACGGAGCTCGGGCCGGCCATGCTGCCCGCCGTCTTCGTGGGGCGCCTCTTCGAGCCCGACCCCTTGTTCTCGCGCGGCCTGCGCTACGTCGACGTCGACAACGTCACGGGCGGGCGCATCGCCACCCAGCGGATGATCGACCGTGGGCGTCGGCGCATCGGCACCATCACCGGGCCGCTCGACATGCCGGCCGGGGTGGACCGGATGATCGGGTGGCGCGATGCCCTGCGTGACGCCGGCCTGCCCGACGACGCCGTCGTCGAGGGTGACTTCACCGTAGCCGGGGCAGCTGTCGCCGCCGCGCGGCTGCTGGACCAGCACCCGGACCTGGACGGCATCTTCGCCGCGTCCGACCTCATGGCGGAGGCCACCCTGCGCGTGCTCACCGACCGCGGCCGGTCCGTGCCCGGCGACGTCTCGGTCGTCGGGTTCGACGACCTCGGCATCGCCGAGACGACGTCGCCCCGGCTGACCACCGTGCACAACCCGGTGGTGCAGATGGTCGGCGCGGCCACCAGCATGCTGGTCGACCTGGTCGCGGGCCGCCCGGTCCGCGACGAGCGCCGGATCTTCGCCCCGCGCCTGGTCGAAGGCGACTCGGCCTGACCAGCTCGACCTGTTGAGTGCTGGCTATTTGTTGCTCTCGAGGGCCTGGAGCAACAAATAGCCAGCACTCAACGAGGTGGGTCAGGCGGTGCGTTGGTGGCCGTAGCGGTGCATGGTGCGGCTCACGGCCTGCTCCCGCAGCATCGTGAGTAGCTCGCGCCGGCCGCTCGCCAGCACCGGGCCGTCGAGCACGGTCACCGAGCCGAGACGGCTCGCCGCGGCCTCACGCAGGCCCGGCGCCGTCCCCACCACGCGGATCCGACCGGTCACCTTGCCGTCGGCGACGGCCTCGGCGAACGCCTCGTCCGTCATCTCCTGCTGCCCGACGACGGTCGCCGCGACGTCAGCCCGCGCGGCCGCTGCCAGCACGCGCTGCACCTCGACGTCCGGTGCGTCGGCGCCCACCCGTACGGTGATGCCGGGGATCGGCCGGTAGCGGAACACGTTCGACTCGACGCCGAGCGCCGACGGGTCGTGCTCGCAGCCGAGCTCGGTGACCCAGGCGCGGTCGTCGTCGGCCCGGGCCCAGGCGAGCCAGCCCGACGGGTCCGCGGTGCGCGACGGCACCTCGGGCGCGTCCTCCCAGCGGCCGAGCTGCGCGACGTAGTTCGGACCGCCCGCCTTGGCGCCCGGACCCACCGACGAGGCCTTCCAGCCGCCGAACGACTGGCGCTGCACGATGGCACCGGTGATGTGCCGGTTCACGTACGCGTTGCCGACCTCGACCCGGTCGAGCCAGTGCTCCACCTCGGTGTCGTCCAGGGAGTGGATGCCGCCCGTGAGACCGAACGACACGGCGTTCTGCAGCGCGATCGCCTCGTCCAGGGTGCGGGCGGTCATGATGCCCAGCACCGGGCCGAAGCACTCGGTGAGGTGGAAGAACGAGCCGGGGCGGACGCCGTCGCGCACACCAGGGGTCCAGAGCCGGCCGTGGCCGAGACCCGTCGCCCGCGCCACGCCGTCCATCCGGCGCGGCCGCACGAGCCAGGTCTCACCGGGCTCCAGCGTGGTCAGGGCACGCAGCAGCTTGCCCTGGGCCGGCTCCGTGAGCGGCCCCATCACGGTCGCGAGGTCCGTGGCGGGCCCGACCGCGACGGACGCCACCGCGTCGACCAGCTGGCGGCGGAACCGCTCACCGGTCGCCGTGCGGGGGTCGCCGACGGAACCGACGAGGATCACGAGCGACGCCGCCGAGCACTTCTGCCCCGCATGCCCGAACGCGGAACGCACCACGTCCGCGACGGCCAGGTCGAGGTCGGCCGAGGGGGTGACGACCAGGGCGTTCTTGCCCGAGGTCTCCGCGAGCACCGGGAGCTCCGGCCGCCACGACGCGAACATCTCGGCGGTCTCGATGGCGCCCGTCAGGATCACGCGCGACACGTCGTCGTGCGTCACGAGCTGGCGCCCGAGGTCGCCGTCGGGCACGCGGACGAACTGGGCGACGTCGCGCGCGAGCGCCGAGTCCAGCCCGATCTCCGGGGCCACCTCGTCGAGCGCCGCGTGCACCGCCTCGACGGCGAGCTCCAGGCAGCGCGGCGTGGGCGGCGCGGGCTTCGCGATCACCGCGGAGCCGGCCGCGAGGCCCGCGAGCACACCGCCGATGGGGATGGCGACGGGGAAGTTCCACGGCGGGGTGACCAGGGTGACGCCGTCGGGCGTGAAGCGGGCGCCGGGCCAGGCCTCCGACGTCGGGTCGAGTGCCTCCGCGGCCTGCGCGTAGTAGGCAGCGAAGTCCACCGCCTCGCTGACCTCGGGGTCCGCCTCCGCGACGGTCTTGCCCGCCTCGTGCACCATGGCCGCGACGAGATCGGTTCGCGCGGCCTCGAGGTGCTTGGCCGCCGCGCGGAGCACCCGGCCCCGGTCCGGTGCGGACACCTTGGACCACGCGGCGCCCGCGCGGCGGGCGAGCGCCACGACGTCGTCCACCTGGGCGGACGTCGCCAGCGGCTCCGCGAGCGCCGGGACGTACCCGGAGTGCGTGCTGGTGACCTGCTGCGCCCACTCCCGGTGAGCGGCGACGGCGGGGTCGGTGTCGGCGGCGTTGCGGAACGGCCCCGTCAGTGGCTGCGGCGCGGGTCGCGGGCGGCGGCGCGGGGTGACGTCGTCGGGCGAGTAGTGCACGCCGTGGGTGACCGAGGCCCGGAACGCGGCCTCCTGCCGGTCCATCGGCGCGCCACTGTGCGAGTCCGGCGTGGCCGGGGCGAACGCCGCGTGCAGGAAGTTCTGCTCCGTCGCGTTCTCCTCCAGGCGGCGCACGAGGTACGAGATCGCCACGTCGAAGTCCTCGTCGCGGACCACGGGGGTGTAGAGCACCACACGACCGTGGTCCTTGGCGACCTCGTCGCGGACCGCCGCGGCCTCGGTGGGAGCCATGCCCTGCAGCATCTCGATGTCGAGCGCCTCGGAGACACCGCGCGCGCGGCCGAGCAGGATCGCGAGCGCCACGTGGAACAGGTTGTGCGACGCCGCGCCGATGCGGACCGCGTGCGCACGCTCGGGGCGCAGCGCGTGGTCGAGCATGCGGACGTAGTTGGCGTCGACGTCGGGCTTGGTCGGGTACGGCGCCTGCGGCCAGTCGTGCAGGGCGGCCTCGACGTGCTCCATGGCAAGGTTCGCGCCCTTCACGATGCGCACCTTGATGCGCGCGCCGCCGTTCGCCACGCGCTGCGTCGCGAACTCGGTGAGGCCGTCCAGAGCGCCCAGGCCGTCCGGGAGGTAGGCCTGCAGCACGATGCCGGCCTCCAGGTCGCGGAACTCGTCGCGGCCCAGGATCTCGGTGAACACCGCGGTCGTCAGGGCGAGGTCGCGGTACTCCTCCATGTCGAGGTTGAGGAAGACATCGTGGTCACGGGCGGCGCGGTACAGCGGCAGCAGCCGTTCGACGACGCGGTCGCGGGATCCCTCGAGGTCCCACGTGACCAGCTGTGCGGCGACGCTGGAGACCTTGACCGACACGTAGTCGACGTCGGGGCGCTCCACCAGCGCGATGGTGCGGGCGAGCCGGGCCGTGGCCTCGTCCTCCCCGAGGACCGCCTCGCCGAGCAGGTTCACGTTGAGGGTGTACCCCTCGGCCCGGGTGCGGGCGAGGTGGGCGGCGAGCCCGGCGCCGGCGTCGGCCACGAGGTGCCCGACGAGCTGGCGGAGACGGATTCGGGCGGCGGGGACGACGATGCCGGGGAACACCGGGGCGGCGAGGGCGCCGGCGCGGAACAGGGCACGGTCGGCGGGGCTGAGGAACGTGGCGCTGCCGGCCTGCTTGCCGAGCCGGGCCAGGGCCTTCGCGGCGACGTGGGTGTCCTGCGGGCGGGCGACGTCGTCGACGAACCCGACGGCGAGCTCCAGGCCCGCCGGGTCGGACACCAGGGCGCCGAGGGCGGCCGAGGCGCGGGCGACGGCCTTGTCCGTCTTGGTGGACCTGGGGGTGGACCCGGTGGTGGACCCGGTCGGGGGCGTGCCGGCGGCGGTGCCGGAGGTGTGGGTGCCGGAGGTGTCGGTGCCGATCCAGGTCCTGGCGAGGGCTACGGCGTCCTCGACCAGGGTGTCGGCGGCGGGCTGCACGGACGACTCGGTCGGAGCCGGCGGCGTGGCGCTGTCCGGTGCGCCTGCGCCCCCGGTCGGGACTGCGGCGGAAGTGGCGCTGTCGCGCCGGGCGGAGGTCTTCATCTTTCCAGGGTGCACCCGAACGCGTTCGCATGTATTGGCGGGATCACTCGCTGTGGGCACCGGTTTTCGCCAAGGCGCCGCGTACGATCAGGTCGAGATGAGCAACCCGTCGAACGGCACCGCTCGGCCTGAGACGAAGGCCCTGCTGGCAGCGCTGAACCCCGCCATGGTGTCCCTCATGGACGAGCTGTCCGGTGTCATGTTCTGCGCCAAGGACGCCGACGGGCGGTACGTGCTGGTGAACCAAGTCTTCGTGGGCCGTACGCGGGAGCGCTCGCGCCGGGACGTGATCGGCAGGCGCGCCGCCGACCTGTTCGTGCCCGAGCTCGCCGAGCGCTACGAGAGCCAGGACACGCTCGTCCGCACCACCGACAAGCCGCTGCGGGGAGAGCTCGAGCTGATCCGTCACGTCGGTGGGGCGCCCGGCTGGTTCCTCACCTCGAAGTTCCCCCTGCACGACGACGACGGCGCGTACGTGGGGCTCGTCTCCGTCTCGCAGGACCTGCGCTCCGGGGACGCCGACGACGCGACGATCCAGGCCATGGCTCGCCTGCGCGGCGACATCGAGAACCTGCTCGAGCACGGCGAGGTGCCCTCGGTGACGGACCTCGCCGCCCTGGCAGGCTGCAGCCCGGCCTCCTTGGACCGCCGGGTACGCCGGGTCTTCGGGCTCTCCCCGCGCCAGCTCGTGCTGCGGTTGCGGGTCGACCGCGCCGCGCACCTGCTCACGACGAGCACCGTGCCGCTCGCCGACGTCGCGGCGGCCGCGGGCTTCTACGACCAGCCGTCGTTCACGCGGACGTTCGCGCGACTGACCGGCGAGACGCCGTCGTCGTTCCGCAGCAGGTCGAGGCGGCAGAAGGCGGAGCCTGAGGCGCCGCCTCGACCGGCCGCGGACGTGGGTCAGCGGGACAGCCGCCGGTAGGCATGCGCCGTCAGCGGCACGAACACCAGGACCAGCGCCGCCGGCCACAGCACGGCGAGAAGGAGCGCGTGGTCGGCCAGGACGCCCCCGGTGATGCCTGTCGGGTTGCCGAACAGCTCGCGGCACGCGGCCGCCGTCGCGGAGATCGGGTTCCACTGCGCCACCGCCCCGAGCCACGCGGGCATGGACTCGGGCGCGACCAGCACGTTGGACAGGAAGCCGACGGGCCACACCAGCACCTGCACCGCCGTCACACCGCCCTCACCACGGAACGCGAGCCCGAGGAACACCCCGAGCACCAGCATCGCGAACCGGAGCCACAGCAGCAGCACGACGGCGAGCACGGTCGCGCCGAGGCTGCCCGTGGCCCGCCACCCGATGAGGAACCCGCCCACCATGAGCACGGCCAGCTCCGCCGCGGAGTTCATCAGGTCGGCCCCCGCCCGTCCGAGCGGCACGGCGGCGGAGCTGATGGGCAACGACCGGAAGCGGTCGGTGACGCCCTTCTTCGAGTCGTTGGCGACGGCGCTCATCGTGGCCTCGATGCCGAACATCATGGAGAGCGCGAAGATCCCGGGCAGCAGGTACGGCAGGTAGTCCCCGCCGCCCGGCAGCCCGATCGCTCCGCCCATGAGGAAGCCGAACATCAGCACGAGCATCACGGAGAAGGCGATCCCGAAGATGGGTGTCCACGGCTCCCGCTGCCAGTGCTTGAGGTCGCGCAGCGTGATCACCCAGCTCTGCCGCAGGGTGGTGGCGACGGCGTTCATCGGTGAGCTCCTTCGGGTCGTGAGGAGACTGGGGCCGGGTGGGCCGCAGTGAGGTGCAGGAACACCTCGTCGAGGGTCGGACGGCGCAGCAGGATGTCCTCGGCCTCCACGCCCGCGGCGTCCAGGGCTCGGACGGCGGCCGTCAGGGCCGACGCCCCGCCACCCGGCCCCGCCTCGACGGTGACCTGCCGGAGCTCCGGGTCCCCGACGCCGCCGAGCACCGCCGCCAGCCGGTCCAGGTCGGCATGTGCCGGTGCGGTGACGAGCACACGGTCGCCGCCGACGCGCCGCTTGAGCTCCTGGGCGGTCCCTTCCGCCACCACCCGCCCGGCGTCCATCACGGTGATCCGGTCGGCGAGCTGGTCCGCCTCGTCGAGGTACTGGGTGGTCAGCAGAACGGTCGTTCCGGCGTCCACGATCCGGCGCACGGCCTGCCAGACCTCGTTGCGGGCACGGGGATCGAGCCCGGTGGTGGGCTCGTCGAGGAACAGCAGCGCCGGACGGCGGATCAGGCCCGCGGCGATGTCCAGCCGGCGCCGCATCCCGCCGGAGTACGTGGACACCTTGCGGTCCGCGGCGTCCGACAGGCCGAAGGTGCGGAGCAGCTCGTCGGCCCTCTCGCGCGCGGCGGCCTTCGACAGGCCGTACAGCCGGCCGAACATCACGAGGTTCTCTCCGCCGAACAGGACCTCGTCGAGTGCTGCGTGCTGGCCCACCAGCCCCACGGCGGCCCGCACCGCCGCGGGCTCGCGGCGGACGTCATGGCCTGCGACGTGCACCTCGCCCTCGTCACAGCGCGTGAGGGTGGCGAAGACGTTGACCGCCGTGCTCTTACCGGCCCCGTTGGGGCCGAGCAGCGCGTGGACGGAACCGGGTAGGACCTCGAGGTCGAACTCGTCGAGAGCGAGGGTGTCGCCGTACCGCTTGCGCAGTCCGTGAGCGACCAGGGGTAGGACAGGCACGATGGCCTCCTTTTTCGTACGGCGTACGGCTAAAGCCCGACCAGGGTAGCATCTATTCCGTACGGCGTACCAAAAAGTTACGGTGAAGCCATGCCCAACCAGCCCGACCCCGTCCTCCGACTCCTGTGGCGCCACGATGCCGGCGAGCCGGAGGGACCTCGGCGCGGCCGCAAGCAGCGGTTGACCGTGGACGACGTCGTCGACGCGGCGATCCGGATAGCCGACCGCGACGGGCTGGCCGGCCTCTCGATGCGACTGCTCGCCACCGACCTCGGGCTCGGCGCCATGAGCCTGTACACCTACGTGCCCGGCCGGGACGAGCTCCTCGCGCTGATGGTGGACCGGGCCCTCGGCCGTCGGGAGCTACCGGCGATGCCGGACGACCTGCCCGACCGCATGGCACTGATCGCGCGCGTCCAGTACGAAGAGCTCCAGGAGCACCCCTGGCTGCTCGAGATCTCGGGGCTGCGGGCCTGGGTGGGCCCCGGCGCGTCCGACCGCTACGAGTGGCAGCTCTCCGGTCTCGAGGGTGTGGGTCTCGACGACATCGAGATGGACCAGACGGTCGCCCTGCTCAGCGGTTTTGTGGGCAGCGTCGTCCAGGCCCAGCAGCGGATCCGGCAGGACGAGCGCACGTCGGGCCTGACCCAGGCCGAGTGGTGGGCGGCGAACGCCGACGAGCTCGACGTGGTGATGGCCGGGCGGGCGTACCCGCTCGCCGGGCGCGTGGGAGCTGCCGCGGGAGAGGCCTACCAGGCGGCCACGGACCCCGCTCGGGAGATGGAGTTCGGCCTTGCACGGATCATCGACGGCCTGATGTCCTACATCGAGGACAAGCAGGCCGCCGAACGCTGACCGCCGCCCGGGCGGCGACCGCACCTGGTCCCGCTCAACCTTTTCCGTGCGCAAATTTCCTTGCCTGGCCGCCGTTCGACGGCAGAGTTTCGATCGGCAAGCCTTGCGGCCACCGAATCATCACCAAACTGATTCCCGCCGGTGAGCACCGAGGCCCGTCGAAGCGATACGGTGATACCCGAGGCGCAAACCCCGCGCCGCGCAACCCGCGCCCTCGCCCTCGAGGCGGTCGGCGCCGTTCTCCCCGGAGGACCCACGTGACGACGACAACGACGTCCACACCCGCAGCACCGCCCAGCTTCGCACCGTCCGGATCGCCCATCGAGGGTTCAGCGCTCGCCACCGCGCACGCGCAGCTCGCCACGGCGGCCGAGATCCTCGGTTACGACGAAGGCCTCCACCGCATGCTCGCGACCCCCCGCCGTGAGATCCACGTCGCGGTGCCGCTTCGCCGCGACTCCGGAGAGACCGTGCTGTTCCACGGTTTCCGCGTGCAGCACAACGTGAGCCTCGGCCCGGGCAAGGGCGGCCTGCGCTACCACCCCTCGGTCGACGTCGACGAGGTGCGGGCGCTGGCCATGTGGATGACCTGGAAGTGTGCGGTGGTCAACCTGCCGTACGGCGGCGCCAAGGGCGGCGTCGCCATCGACCCCCGCGGCTACTCGCAGGCCGAGCTCGAGCGCGTGACCCGGCGGTACACGTCGGAGATCATGCCGATGATCGGCCCCGACACCGACATCATGGCCCCGGACATGGGCACCGACGCCCAGACCATGGCCTGGGTCATGGACACCTACTCGGTCAACCGCGGGTACACGATCCCCGCGGTCGTGACCGGCAAGCCCCTCGCGGTCGGCGGCTCCCTGGGCCGCGGTACCGCCACGTCCGCGGGCATCGTGCACGTCACGTCGGCCGCGCTCGCCGAGGCAGGCATGAGCCTGAGCGATGTGTCCGTCGCCATCCAGGGTTTCGGCAAGGTGGGCTCGCACGCGGCGGCGATCTTCGCAGCGCGCGGCGCGCGCGTCGTCGCGGTGAGCGACCAGTACGGCGGTATCCGTGCCGACGACGGCCTCGACGTGCCCCGGCTCATGGAGCACGTGCGGCGCACGGGTTCCGTGATGGACTTCCCTGACGCGGACCGGGTCTCCAACACCGAGCTGCTCGCGCTCGACGTCGACGTGCTGGTCCCGGCCGCGATCGAAGGTGTGCTCGACGAGACCACGGCCAGCCACGTCAAGGCACGCTGGGTGGTCGAGGGCGCCAACGGCCCCACGACCGAGGCCGGCGACGCGCTGCTCGCGAAGAACGACGTGACGGTGGTCCCGGACGTCCTGGCGAACGCCGGCGGCGTCGTCGTCTCCTACTTCGAGTGGGTCCAGGCGAACCAGACCTACTGGTGGACCGAGTCGGAGATCGCGGACAAGCTGGAGCACCGCATGACCACCGCGTACGCGGAGGTCTCGGCCCTGGCTCAGCGTGAGCACCTGTCCCTGCGGGACGCCGCCCTCGTGATCGGCGTCAAGCGGGTCGCCGAGGCCCACCAGATCCGCGGCCTGTACCCCTGACGGCGTCCGGTGGTCGAGCTTGCCCGGACCTGGAGGGGTCTCGGCAAGCTCGACCAGCGGTGGGGCGGGCGGGCTCGTCTACGCTCTCGGAGTGGACGAACTCGTAGCGCGGCTGCGCGCCGCCGGCTGTGTCTTCGCCGAGGACGAGGCGCGCATCATCACCGAGGCCGCCGACGGTGACGTCGCCCGCCTCGAAGAGCTGGTCGTTGCCCGCGTCGTCGGCCTTCCGCTGGAGCACCTCGTGGGCTGGGCCGAGCTCGACGGCCGCCGCTGGCGGGTATCGCCCGGCGTGTTCGTGCCGCGGCAACGGTCCGAGCTGCTGGTCCGGGAGGCGACCGCGCGCGCGGCCGGCGACGGGGCTGCGACCGGGCCCGTCCTGCTGGTCGACCTGTGCTGCGGCTGCGGCGCGCTCGGCGGGGCGGTCGCGGCCCGCCTCCTGGCAACGGGGCGCGACGTCGAGATCCACGCCGCCGACGTCGATCCCGTGGCTGTGGCCTGCGCCCACGACAACCTCAGGACGCTGGCCGAGAACGCTGCCGCGCACCCGGCCGGCGCGCTCACGGCGCACACCTACGCGGGCGACCTCGCCGATCCCCTCCCGGCTGAGGTGTGGGGCCGCATCGACGTCCTCGTCGCGAACGCGCCGTACGTGCCGACGTCCGCGATCAGCCTGATGCCGCCCGAGGCCCGGGAGCACGAGCCGCATGCGGCACTCGACGGCGGCGACGACGGCCTGGCGATCCTGCGGCGGGTGATCGACCTGGCCCCGAAGCTCCTGCGCCCGGGCGGACACCTGCTCGTGGAGACGGGCGACGGTCAGGTGAGCGCCGCCGTCGGACACCTGGAGGCGGCCGGACTGACGACCACGGTCCTGTCCGACGACGACCTGGGCGCCACGGCCCTGGCCGCCACCCTCCCGCCGAAGTAGTCACCTGGCGATCCCGGGTTAGCTCAGGGGCTGGCGGGACGCCCAGGCCTCCAGGCTCGTGCGCGGGCCCGTGAAGAACGGGATCTCTTCACGCACGTGACGGCGGGCCTCGGTCGCACGCAGGTCGCGCATGAGGTCGACGATGCGGTGCAGCTCGTCGGCCTCGAACGCGAGGATCCACTCGTAGTCACCGAGCGCGAACGCGGAGACCGTGTTGGCGCGGACGTCCTTGTAGCCGGCGGCCGCCATGCCGTGGTCGCGCAGCATGGCGCGGCGCTCGTCCTCGGGCAGCAGGTACCAGTCGTAGGAGCGCACGAACGGGTACACGCAGATGTAGTCGCGCGGCGCCTCGCCCGCGAGGAACGCCGGCACGTGCCCACGGTTGAACTCGGCCGGGCGGTGCAGCGCGGCGACCGACCACACGGGCTCGAGCGAGCGGCCCAGCTCGGACGCGCGCAGGGCCTGGTAGGCGCCCTGCACCGCCTCGATCGAGGACCCGTGGGTCCAGAGCAGGAGGTCGGCGTCGGAGCGCAGCCCGCCCACGTCGTACCAGCCACGGGTCACCAGGTCCCCGACGGTCGCGGCCGGGTCGCTGCCGCCGCCGACGGCCGCCTCGGCGTCGGCCACCACTGCCTTGCGCTCTGCCTCGTCCGCCGGGAGCGTCTCGGTCACGGAGAAGACCGAGAACATCGTGTACCGGATGCCCTCGTTGATGGCGGTGGTGTCGATCTCGTGGCCGGTGTCGCCGTGCACGTGTGCGTCGTTCATGTGTTGCCTCTCGCTCGTGGCCGTCCCGCGGGACTCAGGAGTACAGGTCGGTGCTGCACAGCGCCGGGACGCCGCTCGGCTCGCCGTCCCGGCGCAGGCAGCAGCCCGGGGCGCAGACGGAACGCAGGGCGGGCAGCGAGCCCACGGTCGCCTCGGTGATCTTCTCGTCACGAGCCAGCGCGGCCCGCTCGAGCAGCAGGTCCACGAGACCACGGACGAACGGCTCGCGCGTGCCCACCGTGCCGGCTCGTACCGCCGTCATGCCGAGGTCCTTCGCAGTGGCGAGCGCCTCGGTGTCGAGGTCGTAGGCCACCTCCATGTGGTCCGAGATGAACCCGATCGGAGACAGGACGACGTTGCGCAGCCCGTCGCCCGCGAGGGCCTCCAGGTGGTCGTTGACGTCCGGCTCCAGCCACGGCTGGCTCGGCGGGCCGGAGCGCGAGCAGTACGCCAGGTCCCAGGGCACGTCGTGCCCGAGACGCTCGGTGACCTGCGCGGCGACGACCCGAGCGAGGTCGAGGTGCTGCTCGGAGTACGTGGCGCGCGAGATCCGTGACGCCGCCTCCATCGTGTCCGGGATCGAGTGCGTCACGAACACCAGCCGTGCGTCGGCCCCCGACCCGCCCGCCGCCTCGAGCTCGGCGTAGGCCTCGACGACGGCGTCGATGTTGGCCTGCGCGAAGCCCGGGTGGTTGAAGTAGGAGCGGATCTTGTCGAACTGGACGCCCGTGGACCCCTCAGGGCCGAGCTGTCCGCGCTGCTCCAGCGTGACCGCGAGGTCCTCGCGGTACTGGCGGCAACCGGAGTACGACGAGAAGGCGCTGGTCACCAGCGCGACCGCGCGCTCCGCGCCCAGCTTCTCCAGCTCGTCGACCGCGTCGTGGGTGTACGGCTCCCAGTTGCGGTTGCCCCACACGACGGGCAGGTCGATGCCGCGCTCGGCGAGCTCGGCCTCGAGCGCCGCCTTCAGCGCGAGGTTCTGCTCGTTGATGGGGCTCTTGCCGCCGAACCCGTAGTAGTGCTCGCCCACCTCTTCGAGCCGCTCGTCCGGGATGCCCTTGCCTGCGGTGACGTTGCGCAGGAACGGCACCACGTCCTCCGGCCTGTTCGGGCCACCGAAGGAGTAGAGCAGAAGGGCGTCGTACGGCGCGGCGTCGTGCGCCGCAGGCCGGGGGGAGTTCGCGGGCATGCGCCCATCTTTCCACCGTCGGCGACGCGCGCTCGCCCGGAGCGGGGCGAACGGGACGTGACATCGATGCGACATCCTGTCAGAACCACCCCGGGCGCCCCCGGCTCAGGCCTCGCGTGCCCGGGCGTGCACGTTGCCCCGGTCCAGCCGCTCCCGCAGCCCGGGCAGGACGTCGACCAGGTCCGACGGCGCCGGGCTCCGCGTCACCATCGACAGCCGGACCCGGGACCGGACCGGCGCCGGCACGATGCGATCGCCCGGCGCCGCGTACCAGTGCGCCACCATGTCGGGCACGACGACGGCGCAGCGCCGCTCCCGCGCGGTCCGCACCGCCGACTCCGCCGTGGCCGCTTGCCGGACGTGCGCGCCCAGGTCCGTCAGCCGCTGCAGCAGGACGTCCCGGGACAGGTCGAGCGCGCAGCACACCACCGTCTGTCCGGTATACGGCCGACGACCCTGCCCGCGCTCCGGGGCGCCGTGCGGCAGCAGCGTGACCAGGTCGTGCTGCCCCACCTCCGTGATCACGAGGCCTCGGGCGATCGGCACCTGCTTCGCGATGGTCACGAATGCCGCGTCGAGCGTCCCCCGCTCGACCCACTCCAGCAGCCGCGGGCCGTGCTCCACCTCCGGCTGGACGACCACGTCGTCGAGCAGCACGTCCAGCACGGCGAACAGCGTGCCCGCGAGGCTCGGGATGGTGCCGACCGACACGGTGCGCGACCGGGCGGCCACGAGCGTGCGATCGACGATCGCGCCCAGGTGGTCGAGCACGTGCGCCGCCTGCTCACGGAACTCCTGCCCGGCGGCCGTCGGGCGCGCACCGGTGGTGTCCCGGTCGAACAGGGTGACGCCCACGCGCCGCTCCAGCGCGGCCAGCCGCTGGCTCGCCGAGGGCTGGCTCACCAGCAGCTCGCGCGCGGCGGCGCCGAGGGACCCGTGGCGCGCGACGGCGTCGACCAGCCGGAGATCCTCGACCGTGGGGTATGAGCTCATAGTCCCAGCCTATGTCCGCTCCTGCGAGGCAGGCGTCTACCGGCCGGCCTCGGGCCCGCGCAGGATGACGCTGTGCGTCACCCCCACCTCGTCACCCTGACCGCCACGACCTTCGTCACGTGGACCGGCCAGCGCATCACCGCGGTCGCGCTGCCGCTCGTCGCGCTCGACCAGACGGGCGACGCCTGGACCACGGGCCTCGTCGGCGGCTTCGCGGGCTTGCCGCTGCTCACCTCCGCGTGGTGGGGCCGGAGCCTGCGGTCGCGGCTGGCCTCTGGCCGCGCACTGGCGGTCCTGCTCGCCGTGCAGGTGCTCGGGCTCGCCATGGTGCCCGTGGCGGCGGCCACGGTCGGCGTCGGTGCGGTGGTGCTCTGCGCGACGGGCCTCGTCACCGGCACGACGTCGGCGATGCTCGCGCCGGCGCAGCGCGCCCTGACCGCCGACCTGGCCGAGCTGCCCGGCAACGGGCCGGACGTCGGCGCACGGGCCCTCGCCTGGCAGGACCTTGCGCACCGGTCGTCGATGATCTTCGCGCCACCGCTCGGGGCGTGGCTGCTGGTCGTGTGGGGCGCCGTGCCGCTGCTGTGGTGCGAGGCCGCGGCCGTCGCGCTGGGCGCCGTGGCGATGCTGACGGTGCCGGCAGCCTCGGCGGTCGAGCGCACGCCGTCGGTGGAACCCGACCGACGAAATGAGCCGGCCCCCTCGATCCGCTCGGTGCTGCGCCATCATCCGGACCTGGCCGTCGGCATCGGTCTGGCGGGCATCGGAGGCGTCACGTGGTTCGCCTTCACGCTGGGCCTCACCCTGCTCGGCGCCGAGCTCGACCGGCCCGGCGAGCTGGTCGCGGCCGGCATGGCGGGGTACGGCGCCGCGACGGTCGGCATGTCGTTCGTCGTGCCGCTCGTGGTGCACCGGGTGCCACGCCTTCCCGCGATCATCGTGTCGTGGGTGATGTTCGGACTGGCCTACCTCGCGCTGCCCCTGGTCGCACCCGACCTCCTCGCGGTCGCCCTGGTGTCCGCGGTGGGCGGTACGACCATGCCGTTCGGGATAGCGGCGCTCAACGCGCTGATCGTGGACCGGACGACGGGCGCGGAACGCCGGACCGCGTTCACCGCGGAAACCGTGCTGCACAGCGGCGGTGCCTCGGCGGGACTGCTCGTGGGTGGTGCGGTGATCGGCGCGTTCGGCGCCGGCCCGGTCCTGGTCGCCACCGGGATGGTGCAGGTCGCCGCGGCGGTCGGGGCGGTCCTGTGGCTGCGCGCCCGGCATGCGGCGGACGCACGGCGACCCGCTCGGGACCTGCTGGTCCGGGCCTCGGCAGGCGCGGCCGGTCCGAGCACCGGCAGCGCGGTCACCGGCAGCGAGGTCACCGGCCCCACCGGCAAGGGCCGGACGAGCTAGCGGCGGGCCGCACCGATCAGGCTCGTCACGGCCGCGGCGAGATCGCGCAGTCGCGGTGCGGTGCGAGCGATCAGGTCGTCCAGCTCGACCGGACCGGGCGCTATCGAGAACGCGGCGGCGATACCCGCCGCGCGTGCCTGCGCCTCCGGCAGCAGCACCTGACCGGCCACGACCACCACGGGCGGCCGGGCGGGCGACGCGGCGGCGAGCCGCGCGACGCCGTCGGCCACCTTGCCGTTGACCGACTGGGAGTCGAAGGAGCCCTCCCCCGTGATCACCAGGTCGGCGGAGGCGAGCGCGGCCGGCAGGCCCACCGCCTCGGCCACCAGCACCGCGCCCGGGGTGTTCTCGGCACCGAGCACGGCGATCAGCCCGGCGGGCACACCGCCGGCCGCGCCCGTGCCCGGGAGCTCGGCGACCGCGACGCCCGTCTCCCGCTCCAGGACCTCCGACCAGTGCCGCAGCGCGTCGTCGAGGAACTCCACCGCTCCGTCGCGTGCGCCCTTCTGCGGCCCGAACACCTGCGCCGCACCGTGCTCGCCCACCAGGGGGTTCGTGACGTCGACGGCGAGCCGCCAGCGCACCTCGCGCGCCCGCGGGTGCAGCCCGGAGAGGTCGAGGGAGGCGACGGAGGCCAGCCCTTCCCCGCCGTCGGGCACCTGCCGACCCTCTGCGTCGAGGAGGCGGGCACCCAGCCCGGTCAGGATGCCCGAGCCGCCGTCCGTGGAGGCGGAGCCGCCCAGGCAGAGCAGGATCTCGTCGACGCCCGCGTCGAGCGCAGCTTGCGCGACGTCCCCGGTGCCGCGGGTGCTCGCGTGCAACGGCTGCAGCGGCGCGTCGGACACCCCCGGCAGGCCGCTGGCCTCGGCCAGCTCGACCACGGCGGTGCGCCCGTCGGGCGATACCGCCCAGCGGGCCGGCGCCGGCCTGCCGATCGCGTCGACGGTCGCGGTGACCAGCGCCTCGGCGCCCCAGACCTCGAGCAGCGCGTCGAGCGTTCCCTCACCGCCGTCGGCCATGGGCAGGCGGATGACGACGGCGTCCGGGGCGGCGTCCAGCACCCCGTCGGCGATCGCGGACGCGACCTCGGCAGCGGACAGGCTGCCCTTGAACGAGTCGGGACAGACAACGACGTGCAGCGGCTCCACGCGCTGATCGTAGGCGGTCGAGGCGGTCAGTCGGAGAGGATTTCGGCCACTGGAACCACGTTCGCACCGAACGCCTCGGCCACACCCGCGCTGGTGATGTGCCCGGCGTGCGTGCTGAGGCCGTGGGCGAGCGCCGGATCGGCCCGCAGTGTGTCCCGCCAGCCCTTGTCCGCGAGCGACGCGACGTACGGCAGGGTCGCGTTCGTCAGGGCCCGGGTCGCCGTCACGGGGACGGCGCCGGGCATGTTCGCGACGCAGTAGTAGAGCGTGTCGTGCACGGCGAAGGTCGGGGCGTCGTGCGTGGTGGGGTGCGAGTGCTCGAAGCAGCCGCCCTGGTCGATCGCGATGTCGACGAGCACGGCACCGGGCTTCATGGCCTTGACCATGGCGTCGGTCACGAGCTTGGGCGCCGCGGCGCCGGGGATCAGGACCGAGCCGATGACCAGGTCGGCGGTCTCGATCTGTTCGGCGACCTCGTACGTCGTGGACGCGCGCGTGGCGAGCGCCCCGCCGAACTGCACCTCCAGCTGACGCAGCCGCGGGATGGAGATGTCCAGGATGGTGACGTCGGCGCCCATGCCGAGCGCGTTGGCCGCCGCGTGCTCGCCGGCCACACCGCCCCCGATGACGACGACCTTGGCCTTGGGCGTGCCGGCCACCCCGCCCATCAGCACGCCCGCGCCGCCCTGGGGCCGCATCAGGTGGTAGGCGCCCACCTGCGTGGACAGCCGTCCGGCGACCTCGCTCATGGGGCTGAGCAGCGGCAGGGAGCGGTCGGGCAGCTGGACGGTCTCGTATGCGATGGCGGTGGTGCCGGCCGCGAGCAGCGCGTCGGTGCACGCCCTGGACGCCGCGAGGTGGAGGTAGGTGAAGAGGGTCAGGTCGGGCCGCATCAGTGCGTACTCGGGCTCTATGGGCTCCTTGACCTTGACCAGCAGGTCGACGGTGCCCCACACCTCCTCGGCGGTGGCGGCGATCTGCGCACCGGCGAGCCGGTAGGCATCGTCGTCGAAGCCGGATCCCTGCCCTGCGCCGGCCTGCACCAGCACGTCGTGGCCGCGGCGGACCAGCTCGTGGGTGCCGGCGGGCGTGAGCGCGACCCGGCTCTCGTTGTTCTTGATCTCCGTGGGGACGCCGACGTTCATAAGGTGACGGTAATCACGGTGCGGTGTGCGGGTCCAGGCCGCGTTGCCGAATAGAATGTTCGGCAGTTGTGCACAAGAATGGGTGAATGCTCAACCCCTGGCGACTGCGCCTTCTGCACCAGCTGCACCTTCTCGGCACCGTTCGGGCCGTCGCCGACGCGGCCCACATGAGCCCGTCGAGCGTGTCCCAGCAGCTCGCGACGCTGGAGACCGAGTCGAAGGCACAGCTCTTCGAACGGGTCGGACGGCGCATCCGGCTGACCCCTGCCGGCGTCACGCTCGCGGGCCACGCCTCCGACATCCTCGACCGGATCGCCGCGGCGGAGGCCGACATCGCGGGCCTGCACTCCGAGGCCACCGGCGTGGTGCGGCTGGCCGCGTTCACCAGCGCCTTCCACGGCATCGTGGTGCCTGCCGTCGCCGGCCTCGCCGAGGAGCACCCGCGCATCACGGTGGAGCTCACCGAGGCGGAACCCCTGGTCAGCCGCCCTGCGCTGCAGCGCGGCGAGGTGGACGTCGCCGTCTGCGCCGACTTCCCGGACGCGCCGGTCCCGCCCGACGCCGACCTCACCCGCCTACCGCTGACCGGCGACCGCGTGGTGCTCGTGACGGCCCGGGACACACCCACCGGCGAGCGGTCGGGCCGGGTCGACCTGGCCGCTCTCGCGGACGAGCCCTGGGCGTTCGAGCATCCCGGCGCCCACCTGGCCGACCTCGCCGAACGGCTCTGCCGCCGCGCCGGCTTCACACCACGGACAGTTGCCCGGTTCGAGAGCCACGGCACGCTGCTCAGCCACGTCGAGGCAGGGCTGTCGGTCACACTGCTGCCGCTGCTCGCCGTCCACGACCGGTATGCGGTGCGCACGCTGGACCTCATCGACCCACCCCGCCGGGACATCCACCTCGTGGCCCGCCGCACCACCATGGACCGGGCGGCGGTCCGCGTGGTCGTGGAGGCACTCCGTCACCAGGCCCGATCGGCCTGAGGCGTCGTCAGAAGTCGTCGATGTCCGCCTGAGCGGCGCGCAGCGCTTCCGTCAGCTCGCGCAGCCGGGCGAGATCCTCCGCGTCCATCGCGGGAGCCACGTAGTGCGCTATCGACCGCACGTGGCGGCGACCGAGCTCCTTCTGGGTGGCCGAGCCCTCGTCGGTGAGGCTCACCAGCACACCCCGCCCGTCGTCCGGCGAGGGATGCCTGCGCACCAGGCCGCGCTTCTCGAGCCGCTCCACCATGCGCGACAGCGAGGACTGGGCCATGAGGATGTTCTCGTTGAGCTCACGCAGCCGCAGCGTCTCCCCCGGAGCAAGAGCGAGAGTGAACAGCACGTCGTACTCCCGCATGCTCAGATCGCCCCAGATGTCGTCCGCCAGGAGCCGGCGCATCACCGTCACCTGGGCGCGGAACAGCGACTCCCACGCTTCGGCGGCCTCGCGAGCCGACGGCGCACGTCGCTCAGTCATCAGCGCCCCCCTCGTCATCCACGGCACGCTACCTGACTGAACTTTCGCTTACCTACCTGGGCAGGTGGTGGCGAATTTCACCATGTCGAATATCGGCGACAGAGGCGTCGTGACCCCCACGGGCGACACGTCCTCACCGTCCGAGACGGCGCTCCCGGAGCGAGAAGTCGCGCAGCGCGCGCAGGAAGTCGACGCGCCGGAACGCGGGCCAGTACGCCTCGCAGAAATAGAACTCGGTGTGCTGGCTCTGCCACATCAGGAACCCGCCGATGCGCTGCTCCCCCGAGGTCCGGATGACCAGCTCCGGGTCCGGCTGCCCCTTCGTGTACAGGTGCTCCGCGATGTGCTCGACGTCTATGGACTCGGCAAGGTCCGCGAGCGTGGCCCCGTCCTTCGCGCGCTCGGTGAGGTAGGAGCGGACGGCGTCGGCGATCTCCGTGCGGCCGCCGTACCCGATCGCGACGTTGACCTGGAGGCCCTTCACGCCCGCCGTGCGGTCAGCCGCCGAGCGCAGCGCGCCGGCCAGGCGGGCGGGCAGCAGGTCGAGCCGGCCGATGACGCGCAGGCGCCAGCGGCCCGACTCCGCGAGATCCGACACGGCGTCCTCGATGATGTCGAGGAGATTGCTCAGCTCCCCGGCCGACCGGCTCAGGTTGTCCGTGGACAGCATCCACAGCGTGACGACCTCGATGCCCAGCGACTCGGCCCAGCCCAGGAACTCGGTGATCTTGTCGGCGCCGCGCCGGTGTCCGGTCGCCGCCGTCTCGCCGAAGGAACGCGCCCAGCGGCGATTGCCGTCGAGCATCACGCCGATGTGCCGGGGCAGCGTCGCGCCGTGCAGGGCGGACGCGAGGCGGCGCTCGTAGAGGCTGTACAGCGGGCTGGGCAGGCGCACGAATACCTCAGTGGGTCCGGGCCGTGGACCGCGAGACGCGGTCCGCACGGCAGCTCTGGCGGCCGGATCGACACCCGGCAGGACGTGGACAAAGGTACCCCCCGAACACGCGCGTTCCCGCGCACGGGGACCCTTCCGGGACGCCTGGCGGGCGACTCCCGCCAACCCGGCGCAGGATCTTCACAAGGCCCTTGTCACGGGGGCGGCCAGCCAACCTACGCTAGAGTAAGTTACGCAACCGTAGGTAGCGTCCTGCTCTGCGGACGCCGGTTGCCGAACGAAGAGGAGAGCAGCGTGCGAGCACCCACGGACGAGCCCGACAACTCGGCCGGCCGCTCGGACGAGGACACGAGCAAGCTCACCGACAGGCTCGACGACGTGCGGGACCGGGCTGACGACGTCGTGCAGGACATCTCCGACTCGGTGTCGAACACCGTCGAGAAGGTCGAGCAGAAGATCAAGCCCCGCCTGCGCGGCTGGATCCACGCGGGGACGTTCCCGCTGGCCCTCGTGGCGAGCGTCGTCCTGATCGTGCTCGCCCCGACCGTGCCGGGCAAGATCTCCGCGTCCGTCTTCGGCCTGAGCGCCTGCCTGCTGTTCGGCGTCTCCGCGGTGTACCACCGCGGCAACTGGTCACCCCGGGCCGACGCCGTCCTCCGCCGCCTCGACCACACGAACATCTTCCTCATCATCGCGGGCACCTACACGCCGCTCGCGGTCCTGCTCCTGCCCCGCGACCAGGGGACGGTGCTGCTCTGGCTGGTGTGGAGCGGCGCGCTCCTCGGACTGCTGGCCCGGGTCTTCTGGCTCCACGCCCCCCGCTGGGTCTACGTGCCGGTCTACCTCGCGCTCGGCTGGGTCGCCGTCGCGTACATGGGCCAGTTCTGGACCACCGGCGGTCCGGCCATCGTCTGGCTCATCCTCGCGGGCGGCCTCGCCTACACGGTCGGCGCCATCGTCTACGGCACCAAGAAGCCCGACCCGAGCCCCGCCTGGTTCGGCTTCCACGAGATCTTCCACGTGCTCACCGTGGTCGGCTTCGTCTGCCACCTGGTCGCGATCTACCTGGCCAACCTCGCGATCTGACCGCCCGGCGAAACCGCCCGGCGGTGCCCTGTGAGCGCTCAGGCGCCGGTGGGCACCACCGTGTAGCGCCGGTTCGCCAGCGACGGGTTCGTCCGGCGGACCGCTGCGAGCGGGGCGGGGTCCAGGTCGACGGTGCGGTACGCCTGCTCCTCACCCATCTCCAGACCCACGGCTCCGTCCGGCCCGACGAGGAGCGTGCGCCCCGTGACGCCCTTTCCCGTCATGCCGACGCCGATCACCACCGCGGTGTTCTCGATCGCCCGCGCCCGGAGCAGCGTGCGCCAGTGGTCGGCCTTGAGCGGGCCTGCGACCCAGGCGGCCGGGTAGACGAGCACGTCGGCGCCGGCGTCGACCACACGGCGGGCCGACTCCGGGAACCGTAGGTCGTAGCAGGTCAGCACCCCGAAAGTGAGCCCGCCCAGGCGCAGCGTGACCGGCTCCGCATCGGCGGGGCCCGGCTCGAGCAGGTCCGACTCCTGGTACCCGAACGCGTCGTACAGGTGCACCTTGCGGTAGACACCCGCGAGCTCGCCGGCGCCGTCGACGACGATCAGGGCGTTCACCGCGCGGACCCCGTCCGAGCCGGGCAGCGTGACGCCGGCGATCACGGCGAGCTCATGCTTGCGCGCCCTGGCCCGCAAGAGCGTGACGAACGGTCCGTCGAGCGGCTCCGCGTGCTCCGGCCCGACGCCGTGCGGGTCGTAGCCGGAGGCGTACTCCGGCAGTACGAGGAGGTCGGCCTTGGCCCGCGCCGCCACCTGGAACGCGTCGAGCACGGTCTGGCGGTTGGCGCCGTGGTCGTCGGTGACGGCCACCTGGGCGACCGTCACGCGGACCGCTTCGGCTGCGCTGACCCGCTCGGCCTGATCAGTCACCCGAGCCGCCGCTGTCCCCGCCCGAGGAACCACTACCGCCGGACGACGAGCTGCCGGCGTCGGTCGGCGCGGAGGTGCCGACCGCGTCAGAGGTACTCGCGTCGTCGGGCTCCTTGGAGCCGTCGTGCGCCGTGCCGCCTGCCGCGTCCGACCGGCGGAAGCTGACGACCTGCGGCGCCGGGACCGGCAAACCCTGCTGGCGGGCGTTGTGGCCTGTCTGACGCAGGTGCTTGCTCATGTTCAGGAACAGCAGCACGCACGCGAGCGCCAGCGCGAAGGTGACGACGAAGCCGATGAGCCCCGGCGAGACCTGCCACTCCTCCAGGCCGGGGCGGAGCGTGCCCTCGGTGGGGTTCGGTGACGGGTCGGACGTGAGAGCGATCGCGCCGGCTACCAGCGGGTTCATGCGGGGACCTCCGACCGGACGCCCTCGAACAGGTCCTCCTCGTACTCGCCGGTCGCGCGCTCGGGCAGCGGCACACGGGACTCCGCGATCTCGTACTCGTCCCACGGCCACACGTCGATCTCGAGGTCGCGCGGCACGGCGAAGAAGAAGCCCTGGGGGTCGATCTGCGAGGCGTGCGCCATCAGGGCGGCGTCCCGGTTCGAGAAGTAGTCGGCGACCGGGACCAGGGTGGTCACCTGGCGCTCCGGGATCTCGCGGGCGTCGCGCGACTCGACCCAGTCACCGAAGGGTGACTCGAGGCCTGCGCCCTCCATCGCCTCGTGCACCGCGCGGATGCGCTTCATCGAGAAGCCATGGTTGTAGTAGAGCTTGAGCGGCTCCCACGGCTCCCCCGTACCGGGGTAGCGGTCCGGGTCGCCCGCCGCGGCGAACGCCTCGAACGACACCTCGTGGCACTTGATGTGGTCGGGGTGCGGGTAGCCACCCGACGGGTCGTACGTGGTGATCACGTGCGGGCGGAACGCGCGGACCGCCTGGACCAGCGGCGCCGCGGCCTCCTCCAGCGGGACCAGCGCGAAGCAGCCCTCGGGGAGCGGGGGCAGCGGGTCGCCCTCGGGCAGACCCGAGTCCACGAAGCCCAGCCACTGCTGACGCACCCCCAGCGCCTCGGCCGCCTGGGCCATCTCCCGCCGGCGCACCGCGCGGCGGCCCTCGACCGAGTCGAACTCGTGGCCCGCGGGCACCTCGAACGACGGGTTCAGGATGTCGCCCCGTTCGCCCCCGGTGCACGTCACGACGAGGACCTCCACCCCCTCGGCGGCGTAGCGGGCCATCGTCGCGGCCCCCTTGCTCGACTCGTCGTCCGGGTGCGCGTGCACCGCCATCAGACGGAGCGGCTCGCGCTCGGGTACGGACACTGGGTCCTCCTGTGTGGGATGAGGCTGCGTGGGATGACTACTGGGACAATCACTCACATGGACCATGATGGTCCAGGGACAATCTTGCTACGAACCACTGACACCCCGAACCGAGCGAGCTGTGATGACCGACCCAGACCCCGCCGCCCCGACCGGCACCGAGCCCGTGCCGGCACCGAGCCTCGCCGAGCGCTACGGCCGCGCCCGGCCCGGGTCGCAGCAGGCAGCGGCACAGCCCGGCGAGGGCGACCCGTGGGACGAGGCGGACGGCGTCCGACCTCGTCCGAAGCTCTCGGTGGGCGCCCGGATCGCGGTCGCCGCTGCGCTGGCCGCCGGCGTCGCGATCGCCGCGTGGTTCACGATCGCCGACACCCAGCGCGATCCCGTGACCTTCACCGACGTCGGGTTCTCGGTGACGAGCGCCGAAGCGACGGACGTCACGTTCGAGGTGAGCAAGCCGCCGGGGACCGAGGTCGTGTGCACGGTGACCGCGCTGAGCCCGAGCTTCGCGGAGGTCGGCGCGGTCGACGTCGAGGTGGGCCCGGACGCGGCGCGCACGACACGCCACACGGTGACCGTCGCCACGACGGAGCTCGCGACGACCGGTGTCGTCGACCACTGTGAGCTGCGCTGAGACCGAGCTCCCCGAACAAGTACGTCGTCCGCTCAGAGCGGAAACAGGGATTGTCTTGGCAAGTCTTTCCCGGGAATTGGTATTCTCGTCGTTTCACACGCTGTGTTGACCGGCTGGCGCGCGTGCCCGATCCGTTCCGTCGGCCGGGACCGCGCGCTGTCGTAACTGTGGCTCGATCGAGCAACGACGAAAGGAGAGCCCCCGTGGCCGACGCTTCTGTCACCTGGCTCACCCAGGAGGCGCACGACAAGCTCAAGGCTGAGCTGGAGTATCTCTCCGGCCCTCACCGGGCGGAGATCACCGAG
The DNA here is from genome assembly GCF_028994805.1 of Promicromonospora iranensis. Classification (GTDB taxonomy): domain Bacteria; phylum Actinomycetota; class Actinomycetes; order Actinomycetales; family Cellulomonadaceae; genus Promicromonospora; species Promicromonospora iranensis. The sequence goes on from NZ_JAJQQP010000014.1 coordinate 37,756, forward strand.
CGCATCGCGGCTGCCCGCGACGAGGGCGACCTCAAGGAGAACGGCGGGTACCACGCCGCGCGCGAGGAGCAGGGGAAGAACGAGGCGCGGATCCTTGAGCTCACCGAGAAGCTCCGTAACGTCCAGGTCGGCACCCCCGCGGACGACGGCAAGGTCGAGCCGGGCATGGTCGTGACCGCGATCGTCGCCGGCGACGAGATGAACTTCCTTTTCGGCTCGCGCGAGATGGCGGGGTCCACGGAGCTCGACGTCTACTCGCCGACGTCGCCGCTGGGCGCAGCGATCGACGGCAAGTCGATCGGCACGAAGACGACCTACCACGCGCCGAACGGGCGCGACATCCCCGTGGAGATCACGGGGGCGAAGCCCTTCCAGGGCTGAGCCGCAGGCTCGGGCCGTGCCCGGAGAGCCTGATCGCAGCGCAGAACGACGGGCCTGTCAGACGGCCGGTTCACCCAGGTGACCGGAGTGTCCGGCAGGCCCGTCGGCATGCCCGAGCTCCGCGAGCCGGCGCTGCAGGAACCTGCGGTCGCCCTCCCGGTCCACCTGCTCGAGCGCACGCCGGTACTCCACCGCGGCCTCGGCCGGCCGGCCCGCGCGCCGCAGCAGGTCCGCCCGCGACGCAGGGAGCAGGTGGTACGCCGCCAGCTCGGGTGCTGACGCGACGTCGTCGAGCACGGCCAGGCCCGCGTCGGGCCCGCGTGACATCCCCACCGCCACCGCCCGGTTGAGCGCCACCACCGGCGAGCGCGTCATACCCGCCAGCACGTCGTAGAGGGCTTCGATCTCGGCCCAGTCCGTGGCGTCGGCCGACTCCGCCCGGGCGTGCAGCGCCGCGATCGCCGCCTGCACCTGGTACGGCCCGGCACGGCGTGTTGCGAGCGCGTCGTCGAGCACCGCCAGTCCCTCGGCGATCTCGTCGAGCCGCCACAGTGACCTGTCCTGTTCCTCGAGCGTGCGCGGCGCCACCTCGGTCTCGGCACCCTCCCGTGCCCGGCGCCGTGCGTGCTGGAGCAGCAGCAGGGCGAGCAGCCCGCGTGCCTCCGGCTCGTCGGGCAGGAGGCGCGCGACGAGCCGGGCGACGCGGACCGCGTCGTCGGCCAGGGCACGGCGAGCCGCGGCCCCGGCGACGTCGTCGGCGGGCTCCGCCCAGGCGTCGTAGCCCTCGGTGAACAGGACGTACAGCACGGCCAGGACCGCCGAGACGCGCTCGTGCAGCAGCTCGGGCGGCGGCACCCGGAACGCGATGCCTGCAGTCCGGATCTTGCGCTTGGCCCGGGTCAGGCGCTGGGCCATCGTCGTCTCGGGCACCAGGAACGCTCGCGCGACCTGCGCCGTCGTCATGCCGGTGAGGGACCGGAGCGTGAGCGCGACCCGGCCCTCCAGCGGCAGCGCGGGGTGACAGCAGGTGAAGACGAGGCGCAGCAGGTCGCCGTCGGGGTCCTGCGTCCCGACGGCGGCCCAGCCGTCACCGGGGCCGACGGCGCCGTCCACGGCGTCGGCCCCGGGATCGCCGGCAGCCGGGGCGAGCCGCTCGGTCAGTCGCGCCGCGACCGCCACCTTCTCCGTCTCGACCTTGCGACGGCGCAGCCGGTCCAGCGCGCGGTTGCGCGCGGTGGTGGTCAGCCACGCCCCGGGACGTACGGGCACGCCGTCCCGCTCCCAGGTCCGCAGCGCGACCGCGAACGCCTCCTGCGCGCAGTCCTCCGCGAGGGCGAGGTCACCGGTGCTGCGGGCGACGGCTGCGAGCACGCGGCCCCACTCCTCGCGGAACGCGGTGGTGACCGCCTGCCCGACGTCGGTCACCCCTCGGCCTCGGCGCCCTCATCGAGGTCGAGCGGCCAGAACGGGCGCAGCTCGATCGCCCCGGTGTGTGCCATCGGGTGGGCGGCCGCGATCCGGATGGCCTCGTCGAGGTCCGGCGCCTCCAGGACGTCGAAACCTGCGATCACCTCTTTGGTCTCGGTGAACGGGCCGTCGGTGACGACCACCTCGCCGGTACGGACCTGCACGCCGACGGCGTCGGCAGGCGGGCGCAGCCGGTCGCCGATGACCGCCCGTCCCGTGCCGTAGATGTCCCGCACCCAGTCCTCGATGTCGGGCACGTTCTCCGTGGACGCAGGTGCGTCGGGTGTGGACAGGACGAGCATGAGATAGCGCATGGTGTGCTCCCTTCCGGGGCAGCCCCCGGGTCATGGTCCCGCGACCGGGCGGCCGCGTCACTCCGACGACGAACGGGAACGCGCCCGCACGACACCCGCACGACACTCAGTTCGCGACGACCTCGTAGCCCTCGGACTCCAGCCGCTCGACGACAGCGGCCCGGTGCTCGGTGCCCTTGGTCTCGAGCTGCAGGTTGACCCGCACCTCGGACACCGCCAGCGAGACGTCGGTCCGTGTGTGGTCGACGGCCACGATGTTGGCCCCCGCCGCGGCGATCGTCTCCACGAGCCGGGCGAGCGCACCGGGCTTGTCCATCAGCCGCACCTGCAGCTTCAGGTACCGGCCGGCCGCGACCAGGCCGTGCTGCACCACGCGCAGCAGCACCAAGGGGTCGATGTTCCCGCCCGACAGCACAGCGACGACCGGCCCCTTGAACGCTCCGGGGCCGGCGGACATGATGCCGGCGACGGCGGCCGCGCCGGCCGGCTCGACCATCAGCTTCGAGCGCTCGAGCACCGCGAGCAGAGCCCGCGAGAGCTGGCCCTCGGTGACGGTCCGGACCTCGACGCCCTCCTTCTGCACGATCCCGAACGGCACGTCGCCCGGCAGCCCCACGGCGATACCGTCAGCCATGGTGGAGCCGAGCGTGCCCGCCAGCGGCTTGCCGGCCTTCAGGGAGCCCGGGTAGGCCGCGGCCGACGCCGCCTGCACGCCCACCACCTTCACGTGCGGTGCCGTCTCGGCCAGCACGGCGGCGATCCCGGCCACCAGGCCGCCACCGCCCAGCGGCACGACGACGGTGCCGACGTCCGGCACCTGCTCGAGGATCTCCAGGGCGATGGTGCCCTGGCCCGCCACGACGTCCACATGGTCGAACGGGTGGATGAGCACCCGGCCGGAGCGGGCGGCCTCGACACGTGCGGCGGCGAGCGCCTCGTCCACCGACGAGCCCACCATCCGCACCTCCGCCCCGTACCCGCGGGTCGCGGCGACCTTGGGCAGCGCCGCGTCGACCGGCATGTAGACGACGGTGTCGATCCCCAGCATGCCTGCGGCGACCGCCACGCCTTGCGCGTGGTTCCCGGCCGAGGCCGCGACGACTCCGCGCTCGCGCTCAGCGGCCGACAGGCGTGCGAGCCGCACGTACGCGCCGCGCACCTTGAACGAGCCGGCACGCTGCAGGTTCTCGCACTTGAGCAGCACCTTTGTACCGGCGATGGTGGACAGCGCGCGGCTCTCGGTGATGGGCGTACGGGTGATGACGCCGTCGAGCATCTCTGCGGCGGCGCGGGCGTCGTCGGCGGTCACCGTGAGGTGGCCGCCGTAGGACTCCAGGTCGAACGGATCCAAGGGCACAGCGCGCATGTTGCCCGACTACGCCCTCGGATGCACGTTCAGTGCTTCTGATCGCCCTCTGAAGGATCGCGGTCCTCGGCGACGCCGACGTCCGTGACCGCGGCTTCGGCCACCACGCCGGGCGTACGGCGCAGCCGGAGCGGGATCGGTGGCGCGTCGGCGGCACGCCACCGGATCGGGAGCGCGTCCTCGTCCCCGAGCTCCGGGAACTTGTCGTGCCCGTTGAGGTAGAGGATCACGGTGTTCAGCACGGCCGCGAGCGGCACCGCGAACAGGGCGCCGACGATGCCGGCGGCGTACGACCCGGCGGCCACGGCGAGGATCACGGCGACGGGGTGCAGCGAGACGGCCTGACCCATGAGGAACGGCTGCAGCGCGTGCGACTCGATCTGCTGCACCAGCAGCACCACACCGAGCATGATGAGGGCGGCCACCCAGCCGTTCGACACGAGCACCACGACGACGGCGATGGCTCCCGTGACGATGGCACCGACCACCGGCACGAACGAACCGACGAACACGAGGATGCTGATCGGCAGGGCGAGCGACGGCACGAAGAACACGGCGCCGATCCCGATACCGACCGCGTCCACGGCGGCGACGAGGATCTGGGTGCGGGTGTAGGCGGCGAGCGTGACGGCGCCGCGGCGACCGGCCTGGTTGACCCGCTCCCGGGAGGACCGCGGCAGCAGGCCGACGATCCACGTCCAGATGCCTCGCGGGTCGTGCAGGAAGAAGAACGTGCAGAACAGCGCGATCAGCGCGCCGACCAGCACGCTGCCCGCGGTGGCGGCGGCACCCAGGGCGCCGCTCACGATCGCGGCCTGCTGCGCCTCGAGCTGGTCGAGGATGTCCTGGCTGTAGCTCTGCAGCTGCTCCTCGAGCCCGAACTGCGACGAGAGCTGCGTCCAGAGCTCGTTGAAGCCGCTGATGGCCTGCGCCGTCAGGTCGGCGAACCCGTTCGCGATCGACTGGCCGGCCAGGGTGATCAGGCCGGCGACCACCACGATCAGGCCGACCAGGGAGAGCCCGGCGGACAACCCGCGCGGCAGGCGCAGCCGCTCGTTCAGCAGGCGGCGCACCGGCGTCAGCATGATGGTGAGCAGCAGCGCGACCGCCACCGGGATCACGATCGACTTCAGGAGCGTGAGGAGCCAGAGCGCGGCGGCGACGAACGCGCCGATGAGGAGCATCCGCCACGACCAGGAGGCAGCGGCCCGGATCGTTGGCGGGACCGCACCTGACTCGTCGGTCGGCGGCGCGGTGGTCTGGCTGGACGTCACGCTTGTCTCCTCGGTCTGCGACACGGATACGACCCTAGGGGAGCACACCGGCACGCCGCTGGCCTGCTCACGCGCCGCACCAAAAGTGCACCGCCCGCTCACGGGTCCGACATGTCTCGAACGCGGCGCGGGTGCCGCTCTCGCGAGCCGTCCCGGCAGCCGAGGTCAGGCCTCCAGCTTCCGCTTCTGCGGGTACACCGTCTCGCCGCGCTCCAGCATCTCGACGAACTTGGTGACGTTGCGGGCGCGGGTCTCCGCCTTCTTGCCGCTGGTGACCCGGAACAGGATCGCGAACCGGTTCTGGGCGGTGAGGATCTCGAACATCGCCGCGGCACGCGGGCTCGCCGCGAGCGCCTCTGCGAGGTCGGGCGGCACCTCGAAGTTGCTGTTGACCTCGTAGGCGGCTTCCCAGCGCCCGTCGGCTCTCGCCTTGTCGATCTCCTCCTGACCCCGGGGACGTATCCGCCCCTCGGCGATCAGGCGCTCCACGATGCGGACGTTCCGCGCGGACCACCGGCTGCGCGGCCGGCGGGGGCAGTACCGCTGCAGGGTGGTCGTGTCGTCGCGACTGCGCGCCTGGGCGTCGATCCAGCCGCTGCACAGCGCCTCGTCGAGCGCCTGGTCGCGGGTCAGCGTGGTCGGAGAGTCCTTGCCCTTCCTCGCGAGGATCAGCCAGACGCCGTTCGCCGTCGACTCGTTCTCGTCGAGCCAGGCCCGCCACGCCGCGACGTCCGGGATCAGGAGCTCGGGATCGGTCTCAGCCATGGGGAGGACGCTACGCCGAACCACTGACATGCCGCCCGTCCCTCGGCCCGAACGCCCGCAGCGCGTCGGCGTCGCTGTTGGCCGAGGTCACGTACTCCCGCGCCCACTCCCCCGCGCCGGGATAGGTGCTCGCCGTCGCGATCGAGGCGACCGCCACCTCGACGTCGACGGGCGTGTGCCGCAGCTCGACCTGCCCGTCCCGCAGGAGCACCCACGAACCGCCCGCGCGACCGTAGGGCATGCCGATGCTGCCGGGGTTGACGCACAGGCGCCGGTCGACGAGGCGCACGAACGGCATGTGGGTGTGGCCCATCACGACCGTCCCCACGTCGGCGTCGAGCCCACCGAGCACCTCGGCCCAGCGCTCCAGGGAGGAGTGGACGAGCACCACCTCCTCGTCGTCCCGCGGCGTGGCGTGACAGAACACGACACGGCCGAACCCGCGCACCGTCAGCTCGGCCGGGTGCGGCAGGCCGGCGAGCAGCGCGACGTCGTCGGCGCGCAGCTGGGACGCCGCCCACGGGGCCACCGGATCGGGGATGTCGGTGCCGCCGCCGCGCGCGAGCGCGACCAGCTCGCGGTCCGCGTTGCCGCGCACCAGCAGTGCCCGCTCGCCCAGGGACCGCAGGCGGTCCAGCACGGCGACGGGCTGTGGCCCGGCGGCGTGGTCGCCGGTCACGACGACACGGTCGGCGGCCACCACATCGGGCTCCGCGAGCACCGCCTCCAGCACGGGAAGCACCCCGTGGACGTCCGACAGGACCGCTACGGAACCGACCTCGCTGCTCATGCCTCGACCTTGGCGTGAACCGGCTCGCGCCGCCACCAGGGTCTGCCGCTGGCAGAACGGCAGCGCCGGAACACCTCCACGTCGGTCCGTGTTGGGATAGGCAAACGTGCTACCGCACGAAGCAGACCCTTAAGGATGTGCGCCTGATGACGTTCTTGAACTCCCTCTTCGGCCCTGGTTCCGGCTCCACGAAGACCACGATGGTCGCGCCCGAGGACGCCCTGCCCGGCCGCTCCGCGCCGCTGCTCCAGAACCCACGCCCGCACACGGTCCTCGGCTCGTCGATCACCGGTCCGTGGGAGCCCGGCACACGGGTGCTGTACCTGGCGATGGGCTGTTTCTGGGGCGCCGAGGAGATCTACTGGCAGGTCCCCGGTGTGGTGAGCACCGCCGTCGGCTACATGGGTGGGACCACGCCGAACCCGACGTACGAGGAGGTCTGCAGCGCCCGGACCGGCCACACGGAGACGGCGCTGGTCGGGTACGACCCCACCAAGGTGACCGAGGCCGAGCTGCTCAAGATCTTCTGGGAGCGGCACGACCCGACGCAGGGCTTCCGCCAGGGCAACGACGTCGGCACGCAGTACCGCTCGGCGATCTACTGGACGTCGCCGGAGCAGGCAGCGGCCGCCAAGGAGACCGCGCAGCGCTACGCCGAGGTGCTCAGCGCCAAGGGGTACGACGCGATCACCACGGAGATCGCCCCGGCCGCCGAGGCCGGACCGTTCTACTACGCCGAGGACTACCACCAGCAGTACCTGTCCGACGCCAAGAACCCGAACGGCTACCGCTGCCACGCGACGACCGGCGTCCCGTTCCCCGACGCCGCCTGACGGCCGGCTCCCCGCAGGAGGTCAGGCCTCCTGCGGGGGTGAGCTGCCCGTCGACCCGGTGGCGACGTAGACCGTGTTGCTCGACTCCCCACCCGTGACGGGATTCGCGAACGCGACGACGTGCGCCCACGTCGTGGCGAAGACCTGTCCGAGCGCGTCCTCGAAGGCGGCATCGGGCGGGTCGTCCGACCACAGCGCGAAGACGCCGCCGTCGGTCAGGTGCCGGGACAGCTGACGGACACCCTGGACCGTGTAAAAGGCCGCGTGGCTCGGGTGCAGCACGTGGCGTGGGGTGTGGTCGATGTCGAGCAGGATCGCGTCGTAGCGGCTCTCAGGCTCGTCTCGGACCAGCCGGAAGAAGTCGTCGTGGACGAGGCGGCACCGCGGATCACCGGCGAGTCCCCGGGTCTCGGGCAGCAGCTCGCGTCGGTGCCAGCCAAGGACCGGCTCCGCGGCCTCGACGACCGTCAGATCGGCGACCCGGGCATCGGCCAGTGCCGTGTGCGCGGTGTAGCCGAGGCCCAGGCCGCCGACAAGCACGCGCACAGGGTCCCGGTCGACGGTGTCCAGCGCCAGCGTCGCGAGCGCCTTCTCCGCGACCGTGAACAGGCTCGACATCAGGTACTCGTCGCCGAGACGAACCTCGTACACCTCGGCGGCAGCCGCGGGGTCGTACCGACGACGGAGGCTGATCTCGCCCAGCGGCGTGCGCTGCCAGTCGAGCTCCTCGAAGCGAGCCTTCAAGGCGTTTCCTCTCCTCCAGCGTCATGAACCACGGTCCGGGTGGGTCGCCCGGCCAACATACCGACTCGGTCAGGTCTCCTGCCCGGCGGACTGTCAGGGGGTCCGACTACTGTCCGCAGCATGATTCGAATGCCCCCGACCGAGACCTCCGTGACCGGCGAGGACTGGTACGGCCGTGACCTGTCCGGTGAGGACCACACGGCCACCCTGTTCGCCGACGTCGATCTGACGGAGGCCACGGGGACCGGCGCGACCTTCGACTCGTGCGTGTTCCGGGGCGTGCGCTTCAACAGCGCCCACCTCACGGAGCTCGCCTTCACGTCGTGCGTGTTCGACGCGTGCGTGTTCTTCGACGCGAAGCTGGAGCGCTGCAAGCTCGTCGGCTCCCAGTTCGCCGACTGCCGGTTCGACCTGCTCAAGGTCACCGGCGGCAACTGGTCCTTCACCGACCTGCACCGCGCGGCGCTGGCCGGCGCGGAGTTCGACGGCGTCCGCTTCCGCGAGGCCGACCTGGCCGGGATCAAGGCGTCCGGAGCGGTGCTCGTCGGCTGCGACCTGTCCGGGGCGGATCTGGAACAGGCCGACCTGACCAACGCCGACCTGCGCGGCAGCGACCTGTCGACGCTGGACCCGCTCTCGGCGAGGCTGACCGGCGCGGTGGTCGGCGAGGCGCAGGCGATCATGCTCGCCGAGACGCTCGGCCTGGTGGTCCGGCCGGACTGAGGGCCGGCGGCGCTGCCGCTCCGGCTGGTGATACCTCGGCTGGTGATATCGGTTCGATCGGACCCGGCGCACGGCCCTATGCTCGGGTCCGCTCGCACACGTACTGGGCTCACGCCCTCGAGGGACGAGGATCGATGATGATCAGCCGCGAACTGACCGACTGGAACCTGACGGCCACTGGTGGCCCCGTCCCCGCAGACCTCGCCGGGGTCGAGGTCCCCGCGACCGTCCCGGGCACCAACCACACGGCGCTCCTGGACCGCGGCCTCATCCCTGATCCGTACCTCGGCACCAACGAGACGTCGCTCGCCTGGATGAAGCGGGCCACCTGGCGGTACGCGACGGTCCTCGACGAGCCCGCCGCGGCCCCCGACGAGCGTGTCGACCTGCTCTTCGAAGGGGTCGACACGGTCGCCGGCATCTCGCTGGGCGGCACCGGGCTGGGCCGCACGGCCAACATGCACCGGTCCTACCGGTACGACGTCCGGTCGTTCGTCGGTGCACCGGCCGACCTGGTCGTCGACCTCGACTCCGCGCTCGAGACCGCCGAGGCCGAGGCGAACCGCATCGGGACCCGGCCCATGGCGTACGACCAGCCGTTCAACATGGTCCGCAAGATGGCGTGCTCCTTCGGCTGGGACTGGGGCCCCGACCTGCAGACCGCCGGCCTGTGGAAGCCCGTACGGGTGCAGCGCTGGCGGGTGGCACGCCTCGCACAGGTGGTCCCCCTGGCCACCGTGTCCGACGACGGCACCGGGCTGGTCGATGTCCGCCTGGAGGTCGAGACGTCCGGCCTGTCCGACGTCGGACAGCTCGTCGTCGACGTCTCGGTCGGTGACCGCGGCGTGGCCACCGAGATATCGGCAGGCTGGTCCGGCGGGTCCATGGACGTCCAGGTCGAGGTGCCCGACGCCGACCTCTGGTGGCCGGCCGGACACGGCGCGCAGCCGCTGTACCCGATCGTGGTGACCCTCTACGAGGGCGACGGTGAGGACCGCTCGAACCCGCTGGACTCGTGGTCCGGCCGGGTGGCGTTCCGCACGGTCGAGGTGAACCGCGACCGTGACGAGCACGGGACGGCGTTCACGTTCGTCATCAACGGCAAGCCGGTGTTCGTCCGCGGAGCCAACTGGATCCCCGACGACCACCTGCTCACCCGCATCACCCGCGAGCGTCTGGAACAGCGCGTCGACCAGGCGCTCGGCGCCAACCTCAACCTGCTGCGGGTCTGGGGCGGCGGCATCTACGAGTCCGACGACTTCTACGACGTCTGCGACGAGAAGGGCGTCATGGTCTGGCAGGACGTCCTGCTGGCCTGCGCCGCCTACCCGGAGGAGGCGCCCCACTGGGCCGAGCTCGAGGCAGAGCTGCGCGAGAACGCCGCCCGCCTCGCACCGCACCCGTCGCTCGTGCTGTGGAACGGGGGCAACGAGAACATCTGGGGCCACGAGGACTGGGACTGGAAGGAGCCGCTGGGCGACCTCACGTGGGGCGCCGGCTACTACTACGAGCTCTTCCCGAAGGTCCTGGCCGAGGTGGACCCGACCCGGGCCTACTCGGACGGGTCGCCCTACTCCCCCGGCTTCACGCCCGAGGAGACGCACCCCAACGACCCGGACCACGGCACCCACCACCAGTGGGACGTCTGGAACCGGGTCGACTACACGCACTATCGCGACGACGTGCCGCGGTTCCCGTCCGAGTTCGGCTTCCAGGGCCCGGCGACGTGGGCGACGATGCAGCGTGCCGTCCTTCCTGACAGCGCTGACGTACCGCCGGGGTTCAAGGAGTCCGAGGTCTTCCTGCTGCACCAGAAGGCGCTGGACGGCAACGGCAAGCTCGACCGCGGCCTGGCCCCGCACCTGGGCGTCCCCGAGGACTTCGCCGACTGGCACTGGGCCACGCAGCTCAACCAGGCGCGGGCCCTCCAGTTCGCCCTGGAGCACTACCGGTCGTGGTGGCCCCGTACCGCGGGCGCGATCGTCTGGCAGCTCAACGACTGCTGGCCGGTGACCTCCTGGGCCGCCGTCGACGGCGACGGCCGACGCAAGCCCCTCTGGTACGCGCTGAAGCACGCGTTCGCGGACCGGATGGTGACGGTGCAGCCGCGCGGCGCCGACCTCGTGGCGGCGCTCGTGAACGACACCGACGAGCCGTGGACCGGGCAGGTCGAGGCGGTCCGGACGACCCTGGGCGGCGAGCTGCTGGCGACGTCGGACACGGCGGCCGGGACGGTGACGGTCAGCCCGCGGTCGGTGGCCCACGTCCCGCTGTCCGGAGACCTGGTAGCGGTCGGCGACCCGGCGAACGAGGTGCTGGTCGTCACGCTCGGCGAGGCACGCGGGCTGCACCGCTGGGCGGAGAGCAAGGACCTCGCCCTCGACCCGGCCCCCGTGCGGACCACCGTGATCGAGGAGGACGGCGGCTACCGGGTGGACGTGACGGCGACGTCGCTGGCCCTCGGGGTGACGCTGCTGGCCGACCGCCTCGACCCGGACGCCCAGGTGGACGACCAGGTCGTCGACCTTCCAGCGGGCACGACGGCGGTGTTCCACGTGACGGGCCGCGGCCTCGACCCGGAGGCGCTGGTCGCCCGGCCGGTGCTGCGTACGGAGAACGACCTGGTCCGCACGGCGGGCTAGGGTCGGGCGGATTCGATGTCGGTGGCCGCACGTACGGTGTGGCCGAGGGGGCGGAAGGACACCACCATGAACGCGCTTGTCGAGGATTCCAGCTGGTCAGTGCTACGCCGCGACGGTGTCGCGGTCGTGGTGGCGCACCCGGAGGTGGGCCTGCCGCTGGTGCTCCACTGGGGTCAGGACCTGGGCGAGCTCTCGCCCGCTGATCTGCGGGCGCTCGACTCGGCGACCAGCCGCCAGACCGCTCCCGGCACGCTCGACGCGGCCTGGCGCCCGTCGCTGCTCCCGCAGGAGTCGGACGGCTGGTCGGGTCGGCCCGGTCTGCTCGTGGTGTCGGACGGCGTCACGCTCTACCCTCGCTGGGCCGTCACCGAGGCCGAGCGGGACACGGCGGAGCTGATCGTCACCGCACAGGACGCGCACCTGGGGCTCACGCTGCGGTCGCACCTGCAGATCGGCGCGGGCGGACTGGTGCTCCTGCGGCACGAGCTCCTCAACGACGGTCCCACCGTGGTCGACGTGCACTGGCTCGAGGCCACGCTGCCCGTGCCGCGGTCCGCTGACCACCTCACCCAGTTCACCGGCCGCTGGCCTCGCGAGAAGGTGCCGGTCACCACCGCCATGCCCGCCGGCAGCACGGCCCGCCAGACCCGTCGCGGCCGCTCGGGACACGACGCGCCCTGGGTGACCCTGGCGTCGTCCGGCACGCCGCGCAACCGTGCGGGCGAGGTGTGGGCCACCCACCTGGGCTGGAGTGCCGACGCCACGCACCGGGTGGACCACCTCACCGAGCACTCGACGCTGCTCGGTGCGGGCGAGCTCGTGCGACCCGGCGAGATCCGGCTGACGCCGGGCGAGACCTACCGCACGCCGGTCACGTACTTCGCGTGGTCGGCGGCAGGGCTGGACGGTGTCGCGGACCGGTTCCACACGTGGATGCGCGCGCGCCCGCAGCACGTGACGAGCCCTCGGCCGCTGGTGCTGAACACGTGGGAGGCCGTGTACTTCGACCACTCACCGGCCAAGCTGGAGCGGCTGGCTCGCCGCGCCGCGGCAGTCGGCGTGGAGCGTTTCGTGCTCGACGACGGGTGGTTCCACTCCCGTCGCGACGACACCACCGGCCTGGGCGACTGGGTGGTCGACCACGACGTCTGGCCCGAGGGCCTCGACCCGCTCGCCGGTCTGGTGCACGAGCTGGGGATGCAGTTCGGGCTGTGGTTCGAGCCTGAGATGGTCAACCTCGACTCCGACCTCGCACGCGCCCACCCCGAGTGGATCCTGTCCAACCCGGCAGCCGTCCCGTCGCCGGACGGCCTCTCGTTCCGCACGCAGTACGTGCTGAACCTCGCGAACCCCGACGCGTGGGAGCACGTGCGGTCGCAGATCTCGACCCTGGTGGCGCAGCTGGGGATCGACTTCATCAAGTGGGACCACAACCGCGACCTCGCCGAGCCCGTCCACGTCGGCACCGACGGTGCGGCCCGCCCGGGTACTCACGTACAGACCAGAGCCGCCTACGCGCTGATCGCACGGCTCAAGGCGGACCACCCGGGACTCGAGATCGAGTCGTGCTCCTCGGGCGGCGCCCGGACCGACCTCGGCATCCTCGAGGTCACGGACCGGGTGTGGGCATCGGACTCCAACGATCCCCTGGAGCGCCAGGACATCCAGCGGTGGACGTCACTGGTGCTGCCGCCCGAGCTGGTGGGGGCGCACGTCGGGCCGTCGCCGGCACACTCGTCGGGGCGGAGCACGGACCTGTCGTACCGGGTGGCCACGGCGTTGCAGGGGCACGCGGGCTTCGAGTGGGACCTGCTGACCTGCACCGACGACGAGCTGGTCGCCGTCGCCGCGTACGGGGCGCTCTACAAGGAGCTCCGGTCGCTGGTGCACACCGGGACCATGGTGCATGCCGACACGGTGGACCCGGCGCTGCGGGTCACCGGCTTCGTGTCCCCCGACCGCACGGCGGGCGTGTGGACGGTCGCGACGGTGGCGTCGCCGCGGGACGCCCTGACCGAACGGGTGCGGCTCGACGGGCTCGACCCCGCCCGGCGCTACAGCGTGCGGGTGCGCGACGAGGCCGGAGCGGCGAAGTGGCACCGCTGGATCACCCCGGGCTGGCTCGGCAAGGACGCGATGGACATACCCGGATCGGTACTGACCGGTGTCGGCCTGCAGCTGCCCACGCTCTGGCCGATGCAGGCCCTGATCATCCAGGTGGCGGCCACCACCCCGCCGGAGTAGTCCGTGCGCGGCCCCGCCTGACGATCGGGGCGACTACCGGTCCCACTACGAAGAGCGGGCGCCCGGCCGGCCCTCCACCCGGAGCCGAAGCTCATGGGACGGAGAACCTGCCGGACGCCCGCTCTACCAGCGGTCGCTCGTTGCGACGACTCGGTATGACGACAGCGTCAGCTACCGAGCACGCCCTTGCGGCGGAGCACGATCAGCGTCACGCCGCCACCCACGAGGGCCAGCGCGATCAGCGTGAAGCCGATGGCGGTGCTGGCACCGGTCGCGGCGAGCACGCCCGGCGCGTCGGTGGCTGCGGAGGGAGAGGGGGACGGCGTGACGTCGCCGTCGACCTCGTCGACCGGGGCGACAGACCCGTCGGTCGGCTCTTCGCCCGGCACGGTCGGCTCGACACCCGGCACGGTGGGCTCCTCGCCCGGCACGGTCGGCTCGACGCCCGGTTCGGTGGGCTCTTCGCCCGGCACGGTCGGCTCCTCGCCCGGCTCCGTCGGCTCTTCGCCCGGCTCCGTCGGCTCTTCGCCCGGCTCGGTGGGCTCTTCGCCCGGCACGGTCGGCTTCGGCGTCGGCTCGGTGGTGATGTCGACGTACACGAGCGCGTAGTGGCTGACGTCGCGGCCCCCGCCCCACGGGTAGGTGATCGTCACGCGATCGGTCGGCTCGCCCAACGTGACGAAGTACGCGCCGCCATCGCCCTCCTGGTTCTTGGAACCAGCCTTGACGCAGTATCCGGAGATCAGCTTGCCCGCAGGAGCCTCGACGGTGACCTTCTCGCTGTTCTCCTTCGGCTCCTCCTTGCCGGAGTCATAGTCTTCGCAGACCTGAGCATCCGGGAGGTACTTCTCGGTGTCGGTCGGCGTGGCGAATGCAACGGCGGGCGAAGCCATCAAGCCGGCGACGAGGAGCGCGGAGGCTCCCAAGACGGTCATCTTGCGCACTGAGCGCTCCTTCGGAACGGGGGTCTGGCCCGTGCCCGACATCGGGCACGACTCCCCGGAGCGTAGCGAGAATGTCGCAGATCGCCAATATGCCGTTATCTTACCGAAATACCTTACATAGGCTTGTATCGGAGCCTACCGTCCTTTGCCCTTTTTCTTCCCTTTGGGGGTAGGCCGCGCACCCTTGCCCCGTGGCACTCCGCCGCCGCTCCGCTGAACACCGCCGCGACCGCCGGCCTTCGCCCCGCCGCGCCCTCCGCCGGAGCGTCCGGCCGTTCCGCCCGAGCCGCCCTTCACCGGCTTCTTCCCTCCGGTCTTCGCGGACTTCCCGGCCGATGCGCCAGCGGCGCCGTCCACGGCCTGCCGGGTGGCCGGTCCACCCCGACCGCGCGAGCTGTTCACCGTGCGCCCCCGAACGATCCCGATGAGCTCCTCGACGAGGTCGGTGGTGCGGTCCGTGGGCCAGACCAGCCCCACAGGCGCCGTCGGACCGTCCACGAGCGGGCGGTAGGTCACGTCCTTGCGGCGGTGCAGCCGCGCGAGCGACATGGGCAGCACCGCCACGCCCACGTTCGCGGCGACGGTCGCCACGGCGTCGGCGGTGGTCGGGACCGGGCCCAGCGGGTTCCCGTCCGGGTCCACGGGCACGACGCCGGGCACCGGATGTGCGGCGAAGAGGACGTCGTCGGCAGGCACCCAGACGGGATCCTCGGTGATGTCAGCGGTGGACACCGCCTCCTCCTCGTCGAGGGCCGCGAGCAGGTGGTCCCGCGAGAAGCACACGACAGAGGTCTCCTCGTAGAGCGGGATGGCCGAGAACACCTCCTTGTCCACGGGGAGCCTGCCGATCGCGGCGTCCGCCTCGCCCGCCGCCAGCGCTGGGACGACGGCGGCCGCCTCCAGCTGCACCAGGTCGAGACGCACGTCAGGCAGCCGCTCGCGCCACACCGCCGCCCACTTGCCTGGCGACGCACCGGGCACGTAGGCCAGCCGGAAACGCGGCAGGCTCGGATCGGCATCAGCATCAGCATCAGCATCGAGGTCGGCGTCGTCCGCGGACGCCGGGCCGTCCACCGCCTCCGGCTCGGCGGTCGAGGGGTCGGCGGGGTCGCCGCCCGGAACGGGCGGTCCGACGTCGGGCAAGGGCTGGCTCACGTGCCAAGGCTACGGTCCCGGACCGACAGCGGCGGCTCGTCCGGTCCGCCCCGACCTGGTCCGGAGCGAGGCACCCGCGGATGAGCGGTGAGGATCACGCCCGCCATGGAGAGCGAGGAGGGCATGCCCCGATACCCTGGGAACATGAGTTCCTCCTTCGCCTCGCAGCGGTTCAAGCCGTCCAACGCCGCCAAGCGACTCGGCGTCTACCTGCCTGCCACCCCGCAGGAGTTCCAGGACAACCCGATCACGCGCGCAGAGCTCGAGGAGCTGGAGACCAACCCGCCCGAGTGGCTGGCCGATCTGCGCCGCAACGGCCCGCACCCGCGGCCCGTCGTAGCGGGGCGCCTCGGCATCTCGATCGCGGGCCTGGCGCGCGGCGGAATCACCGAGCCGCTGACCACCGAGCAGATCAACGAGCTGCGTGACGACCCGCCGGAGTGGCTGACCCAGGAGCGCGAGATCGCCGCCCAGGTACGCGCCGAGGAGGAGCGCGTCGAGGAAGCCCGGAAGGCGGCGGAGAAGAAGGCCCGCTCCGCACGGTGAGCCCCGAGGCGGACGCCGTCCTGGCCGAGCTCCTCCCGTACCCCGAGGACGGCTCGCGCGCCGACGGCCCCGTCGCCGTCGACGCCACGGACCGGTTGCTCCTCGACGAGGCCGCACCGCTGATCGCGAACGATCCCGAGCATGTGGTGGTTATCGGCGACCGGTTCGGCGCTCTCACCCTCGGCGCACTGGCGCTGGGGGCCCGTGCCGTCCGCGTGCACCTGGACGCGATCACCGCCGAGGCCGCGCTCTTAGACAACGCCTCGCGCGCGTCCCGCACCCTGTGGGCCGCGCACCGAGAGCTCGCCGAGAACGCGCCGACCCCGGACGAACCGGACCCGGTCGGGTACACCGTGCACGACGACCTCGGTCCCCAGCTGCTCGCGGGGGCGCGTCTCGTGCTGCTCCAGCTGCCGACGTCACTGGCGGAGCTGACCGAGATCACCGAGCACGTGGCCCGGCACGCCGACCCGGCGGTGACCCTGCTCGCGGGCGGCCGGGTCAAGCACATGACCCACGCGATGAACGACGTGCTCAGCGCCTCGTTCAGTCAGGTCACCGCGTCGCTCGCCCGGCAGAAGTCGCGGCTGCTGGTCGCGCGCGAGCCACGGTCCGACGTCGGGCCGCTCACCTATCCCGTCACCGCCCGCCTCACCGACCGCGAGATCCTGGACGCCATCGGTGCCCCGGAAGAGGCCAGGACGCCGGACGCCGGGCTGACCGTCGTCGCGCACGGGGCCGCCTTCGCGGGCGCCACGCTCGACCGGGGCACGCGCTTCCTGCTGGCCCAGGTCCACCGCTGGCCGGACCTGTCGGGCGCCGAGCCCCTCCCGACGAGCCCTACGGACCGCCCGGACCACGCGGACGGCCGGCCCGTCGCGGTCGACCTCGGCTCCGGCACCGGCATCCTCGCCACCGTCCTGGCACTGCGGTTCCCCGGCGCCCGCGTGATCGCGACGGACCGGAGCACTGCCGCCTGTGCCTCGACGAAGGCGACGCTCGCGGCGAACGGCGTCCGCGCTGCCGTCGTGCGGGGCGACGCCGGGGACCGGCTGCCCGTCCCCGACGGTTCGGCGGACCTCGTGCTGCTCAACCCGCCCTTCCACGACCGCGCCGCCGTGAGCACCGACGCCGCGCACCGGATGTTCGCCGCGGCAGGCCAGGTCCTGCGCGCCGGTGGCGAGCTCTGGACCGTCTTCAACACCGGGCGGCACTACCGCAACGCGCTGCAGCGCGCCGTCGGGCCGACGGAGCACGTGGCCCAGGACCCCCGGTTCACCGTGACCCGGAGTGTGCGGAAAGCACTTACAGACTAGTCAGTGAGTGGCCGTTAGCCTGGCTGGGCGCTCTCCCCGGGCGCAACGCACCGGCAGCACGCCCGGTCATCGCCGGCCTGCCCCCGAGCCCGAAGGATCTGTCGATGAGGACACTCCGCACCACCCTGCGCGGCGCCGCCGTGGCAGCGGTCACAGCATCGCTCGCCGCCGGAGCAGCGGTCGCAGCGCTACCGGCCACCGCCGCACCGTCCGCCACCGACGAGGGCAGAGCCATGGTCAAGGCCTCCGTGGTCAAGCAGAAGGCGACGTCCGAGGCCAGGGACCAGAAGGCGAAGCCGAAGGTGAAGCCGAAGGTGAAGAAGCCGAAGAAGGCCGCGGCCGACCCGGACTTCGGACCGAACGTCACGTTCATCGACCCGACCTGGTCGACGGACCGGATCAACACCTTCCTCGACTCGGTGAACGACGAGGCGGAGATGAGCCTGGGCCGGCACCAGGTGTTCTTCGAGCCCGGCACCTACGGCAGCGCGGCCGGGCAGAACGACCCGGCAACGGCCACCGACATCGTCAACCAGACGGTCGGGTACTACGAGTCGATCTCGGGTCTCGGCGCGCAGCCGGGCGACGTGCTGATCAACGGCGCCCTGCACGTGGAGCCTGTCGTCGGCTGCCCGGAACGGCCCTGGGAGTGCGCCGCCCCGGGCTCGCTGAACCATTTCTGGCGGTCCATGTCGAACATGGCGATCAACCCGATCCAGCGTCCCGTCGGCGAGGACGCCGCCCGCCCGTTCCCGGCGGGTGTGACCGAGCCGCACCAGATGCGCTGGGCGGTGTCCCAGGCCGCGCCGATGCGCCGCATGGACATCCAGGGCAGCCTGACGGTCTTCGGCCGGTACGGGGAGTTCGCCTCCGGCGGCTACCTCGCGAACTCGCGCGTGGCCGGCACGATCGCCACCGGGTCGCAGCAGCAGTGGTTCACGCGGAACAGCGAGGTCGGCACCTGGGACGGCGGCGTCTGGAACATGGTGTTCTCGGGCGTCCAGGGCGCCCCCGCCACCGACTTCGGGCAGGACCTCGCCGAGGGCGCGAAGGGTGTCAAGACCACCGTCGACAACACCCCGATCAGCCGGGAGGCACCGTTCGTGTACCGGGCCGACAACGGCGAGCTCGCCGTGTTCGTCCCGAACGCGCGGACCGACAGCAACGGGACCGACTGGTCCACGTCCGCCGAGTCCGGCACGTCGATCGGCATGAGCGACTTCTACGTGGCCCGCGAGGACGTCGACTCCGCAGCGTCGATCAACGCCGCGCTGGCCGACGGCAAGAACCTCCTCCTCACGCCCGGCGTCTACGAGCTGGACGCAGCCCTGCGGGTCGACCGCGCCGACACCGTCGTGCTGGGCCTCGGCTACGCCTCGCTCACCCCGACGGCGGGCAACAGCGTGCTGGAGATCGGTGACGTCGCGGGCGTCAAGATCGCGGGCATCACCGCCGACGCGAACGTGCCGGAGTCGGCGACGCTGATCAAGGTGGGTCCGGAGGGCGCGAACGTCTCGGACCCGGCCAACCCGACCACGCTCACCGACGTCTTCGTCCGCGTGGGCGGCCCCTGGGAGGGCAAGGCCGTCACCTCGATCGAGGTGAACAGCGACCACACCCTGCTCGACCACATCTGGGCGTGGCGCGCGGACCACGGCCACGGCGTCTCGTGGGACGGCAACACCGGCGCCCACGGCGTGATCGTCAACGGTGACGACGTGACGGCGACCGGCCTGTTCGTCGAGCACTACCAGGAGAACCAGACGATCTGGAACGGCGAGAACGGCCGCACGATCTTCTACCAGAGCGAGATCCCCTACGACCCGCCGTCGCAGTCGGCGTTCATGGACGGCGACCGTCTGGGCTACGCGTCCTACCGGGTGGCGGACGACGTGACCAACCACGAGGCGACCGGCCTCGGTGTCTACTCGTTCTTCAACCAGGAGCAGGACATCCGCGTCGAGTCCGGCATCCAGACGCCGAACCGACCCGGCGTCAGGTTCCAGTCGATGACCAGCGTCTTCCTCAACGGGTCGGGCGGCATCAACCACGTCATCAACGACACGGGCGGCCCGGCGGTCGGCAGCTTCGCCGCCCCCCAGGTGATCTCCTACCCCTGATCCGACCCACCAGGTAACCCCAGCCCGACCAAGCCAACCAGCCACAACCGAAAGTGACGCCCACAGAAGAGCGGGCGGAGAACAAGAACACCTGCGCGGACGTCAAGGGACGAAACAGGTGAGCCGCCCTCTGGAGGCGCCTCGTCGGCCCAGTCCGCGCAGGTGTTCTCGTTCTCCGCCCGCGGGCCCGCCAGTGCGAGCCTTAGAACAGCGTCACTTGACGTCGACGATGTCCACGACGAACACCAGGGTGTCACCGCCGCCGATCCCGGCCTGCGGCACCCCGCGCGCACCGTAGCCGTGCTCCGGCGGGATCGACAGGAGCAGGCGCGAGCCGACGTTCTGGCCGACCATGCCCTTGTCCCAGCCACCGATGACGGCGCCGACGCCGATCGGGAAGTCGATGGTGGTGCCGCGGTCGTACGAGTTGTCGAACACGTGGCCGCCCCAGGTCTGACCCAGGTAGTTCACCACGATGGTGCGGCCGGACTCGACGACCGGGCCGTTGCCCTCGGAGAGCACCTGCACCTGCAGGCCGGCGGGCGCACCACCCTCGGGGAACGTCAGCTCCGGCTTGTCACCGAAGGTGCCGGAGGCGGTAGGAAGCGTGGTCACGAGGATTGCCTCTCGATCGGGATGGCGCCGGGCAGTCCCGGCGCCGGTACCCGCCCACCCTATGCGGCCACCACTGCCGCCCGCGAAGCGACCGCGGCCTGCCGCAGCGCGTCCAGTGCGGCGATCGCGGGCGGGGTGTGCGCGACGGCGTCCTGCAGCACGGCGTAGATCGAGCGCACGGGCGTGGGACGCACCACGGGCACCGCGACGGTCGCCGGCGGCAGGTTGACGGCACCGAGCTCGGGCAGCACCGTCATGCCGATGCCGGCCTCGACGAACGCGACCGCCGTCGGGTAGTCGTGCGCCTCGACGCGGAACGTGGGGCTGAAGCCGGCGGCCGTGCACGCCTCCAGGAGGTTGCGCCGGCACCAGCCGCGCGCGAAGTCGTTGTCGACCCAGGACTCGTCCGCGAGCTCGGCGAGCTCGATCTCGTCCCGGTCGGCGAACCGGTGGCTCCGCGGCAGGACGGCGACGTACGGGTCGTCGAGGAGGTGGTGCGCCGTGAAGCCGCTCCCCGCGGCGAACTCGGCGTTCGCGACGACCACCTGCAGGTCGGCCCGGTCCTCGGTCTTGTCCGGGATGTGCTCGGCCAGCTCGAGGTCGAGGCGGACGCCGGGAAACTCCGTGGTCACGGTGCGCACGACGTCGGGCAGCCAGGCGGAGCCGACCGAGGCGAAGTAGGCCACCGAGAGCAAGCCGGTGCGCCCCGCGCGCAGGTCGGCGACCATGGCCTCGGCCTCGCCCAGCCGTTCGAGCACGCCGTCGGCCTGCGCGGCCAGAGCGTGCCCGGCGGCGGTGGGCCGGATGCCGCGGCCGTGTCGCGCCAGGAGCTTGAGCCCTGTCTCGCGCTGGAGCGCGGAGACGTGCTGGCTGACGGCGGAGGGTGTGTAGCCGAGGTTCGCCGCGGCCGCGCCGATGGACCCGGAGGCGACGACGGAACGGAAGACGCGGAGGCGGTGGACGTCGAGCATGGGCTCACTGTACAGCCAGACTGAATCCAGATGAAGGAAGAATCGCTGGTGCTTCACAGTGGTTCGGGGCCACCATCGCACCATGACGAACACCACGGCCGATAACCGCCAGACCCGGGCTCCCGCCTCGGGCAGAGTCCCGGACATGACCGTGACCGCCGTGCCCGCCCCGCCGGTCACGAACCGCTTCCTCGTGCCGGCAGCCGCCGCGGTGACCGTGGTGCTGTGGGCCTCGGCGTTCATCGGCATCCGCTCCGCGGGCGTCGACTACTCGCCGGGCGCGCTCACCCTGGGCCGGATCCTCGTCGGCACCGTCGCGCTCACGGTCATGGCCGCCCTGGCCCGCAAGCTGCGGCTGCCGCGCGGCCGGACCCTGGTGGGCATCATCGTCTGGGGCGTGCTCTGGTTCGGGCTCTACAACCTCGCTCTCAACGCGGCCGAGCGCACCCTCGACGCGGGCACCGCGTCCCTCCTGGTCGGTCTCGCACCGATCCTCATCGCGGTGTTCGCCGGCATCTCCCTCGGCGAGGGCTTCCCGGCCCGGCTCCTGCTGGGCATCGGCATCGCGTTCGCCGGCGTCGCCGGGATCGCGCTGGCCTCGTCAAGCGGGGCCTCGGACGCGGTCAGCGTCGTGCTCGGGCTCGCCGCCGCCGTCGTCTACGCCGGCAGCACGATCCTGCAGAAGCGCCTGCTGCCGACGGTCGACTCCCTCACCATGACCTGGCTGGGCTGCGCGGCCGGCACCGTCGCGTGCCTCCCGTTCGCCCCGGCGCTCCTCGACGAGCTCGCCGCGGCCCCGACGTCGGCCACCCTGAGCGTCGTCTACCTCGGCGTCTTCCCCACCGCCATAGCCTTCGCCACCTGGGGTTTCGCCCTGACCCGGACGACCGCCGGCCGGCTCGGCGCGGCCACCTACGCCGCCCCGCCGCTGGCCGTGCTCATGTCGTGGGCCCTGCTGGACGAGATCCCCGCACCGGTCGCGCTGGTCGGCGGGGCGCTGTGCCTGGCGGGCGTCCTGGTGGCGACGCTACGGCTCCGCTCCTGACCTTCGGTCGTGAGCAACCACAGCTCACGACTCGACGGCGCCCGCCTTGCGCTCCAGGACCGAGCGCTCGGCGGCGTTGCCGCACAGCTCGGCGGCACGCAGGTACTCACCACGGGCCTCGGTCGTGCGCCCGAGCCGTGCGAGCAGCTCGCCGCGCACGCCGGGCAGCAGGTGCGAGCCCGCGAGCACGCCCTTATCCACCAGCCCGTCCACCACCTGCAGCCCGAGGGCGGGACCGCGGGCCATGGCGACCGCCACCGCGCGGTTCAGGTCCACCACAGGAGAGGGAGCCAGGCGGCCGAGCGCCTCGTAGAGCACCACGATCCGCTCCCAGTCCGTCTCGGCCACCGAGCGCGCCACCGCGTGGCACTCCGCGATCGCCGCCTGCAGGGCGTACACCCCCATGCCGGACGGCCCGGTGGCGCGCCGCAGCGCCGCCCTGCCCCGGATGATCGCCGCGCGGTCCCAGCGGCGCCGGTCCTGGTCCTCCAGGAGCACCGGTTCCCCCGCTGGTCCCACCCGCGCCGGGAACCGCGCGGCGGTCAGCTCGAGCAGCGCGAGCAGGCCGAACGTCTCCGGCTCGGGTGCGTGTCTGGCCAGCACGCGGGTCAGGCGCACGGCCTCGCGCGCCAGGTCGTGCCGGATCCAGTCGTCGCCCGACGTCGCCGACGAGCCTTCCGTGAAGATCACGTACAGCACCCCGCGCACCGACGAGAGCCGGGCGGCCCGGTCCGCGCCGTCGGGCAGCTCGAACGGGACCTGCGCCGCGGCGATGGTCTTCTTGGCACGCGTGATGCGCGCCTGCACCGTCGCGACCGGAACGAGGAACGCGCGGGCGATCTCGTCGCTCGTCAGACCGCCCACCACCCGCAGCGTCAGCGCGATCTGCGCCTCCCTCGACAGCACGGGGTGGCAGGCCACGAACATGAGGGCGAGCACGTCGTCCTCGATCCGGTCCGGGTCGAAGGCGGCCGGATCAGAACCCAGTTCACCTGTGACGATGCTCGTGCCGGCGGCCACGGACGGGCCTCCGGCGCCCGACGTCGCCTCGCCGTCGGCCAGGCCGTGCGCGAGCGCCGCGTACCGCTCGTCGCGCCCGGCCCGGCGTCGGTAGGCGTCGATCGCCCGGCGCCGCGCCGTCGCGATGAGCCATGCCGCGGGATCGCGCGGCGTGCCGTCGCGCGGCCAGGAGACGAGCGCCGCGGCGAGCGCCTCCTGGGCCACGTCCTCGGCGAGCTCGAAGTCGCGGGTGTAGCGGGTGAGCGCGCCCACGATGTGCGCGGACTCGATCCGCCAGACCGCCTCGACGGCCCGCCGTGCGGCGTCCTCGCCGGTCAGAGCTGGCCGGTCGACTCGCGCCACGCGCGCTCCTTCTGGATGTGCTCGTTGTCCTGCGGGAAGTCCTCCAGCTGCTGGACGCGACGGATCTCCAGCTTGCTCCCCGGCCCGGCCAGCGGTGCCCGCTTGGCCCACTCGACGGCTTCCTCACGCGAGGCGACATCGACGATCCAGAAGCCGTTGAACAGCTCCTTGGTCTCGCCGTAGGGACCGTCGGTCACGACGGGCGTCTCGGAGGAGTAGTCGACGACGACGGAATCGGTCTCGTCCGCGAGGCCCTCACCGGCGACGAGCACGCCCGCCTGGACCATGTCCTCGTTGAACCTGCCCATGTCGTTCATGATCTTCTCGAAGTCCATGTTCTCGTAGACGGCCTTCGTCTCGTCGGTCGAGCGCATGATCAGCATGTACTTCGGCATGGTCTCTTCTCCTGTTGTTCCGGGCCCCCTGATGGGACCTTCTCACCCCTAGGTCGAACGGGAAACCGCTCGATCGACACAACCCGGATATTCCCAGGACGAATGCATGACGAAGCATGGAGCACGGGTTCTGCGCGTCACACACGCACGGCTTGCCACGTGCGCGGAACGTGCGGAACCCTTGAGTCTCATGACGCTCGAATCGATTGAGCCCGTGGGGGCCGATGCCGAAGTCTCCACGGCATCCGGCAAATCCCCACGGCGCCGCCAGACCCCGAAGCCCACGAACTCGGGTCCGGTGAAGGGACATACGTCGAGCGACGGCGCCTCCCCGCGCGCCTGGGACGGACGCAGCAAGTTCCCGCACATCGGCGAGTACGGGTTCCTCTCGGACTGCGAGACCAACGCACTGATCGCACCGTCGGGCAGCGTCGAGTGGATGTGCGTGCCCCGACCCGACTCACCCAGCATCTTCGCCAAGATCCTCGACCGGGGAGCCGGCTACTTCCGCGTGGGCCCGCACGGTGTGCGCGTGCCCGTCGCGCGCCGCTACCTGCCCGGCACACTCATCCTCGAGACCACGTGGCAGACACCGACCGGCTGGCTCGTGGTGCGCGACGCGATGCTGATGGGCCCGTGGCACGACCTCGAGTCGCGCTCGGGCACGCACCGCCGCACCCCCACCGACGACGACGCCGAGCACATCCTGATGCGCACCATCAAGTGCGTGTCGGGCACGGTGGACCTCGAGGTCGTGTGCGAGCCACGCCCGGACTACGCGCGGGACGACGTGGACTGGGAATACGAGAACAGCGGGTACTCGTCGGTGGTGGCCCGCATCGGCGACTCCAACCCCGACCTGTACCTGCGGTCCAGCCTGCGGTTCGGCCTGGAGGGCAAGCGGGCCACCGCGCGCACGCGCATGACGGAGGGCGCGACGCACTTCGTCGCGATGTCGTGGGGCTCGCAGAGCGCGCCGACGACGTATGCGGGCGCCCTGGACGCGATGTGGCGCACCGAGCGGTTCTGGCGCGACTGGATCACGCAGGGCGAGTTCCCGGACCACCCGTGGCGCGCCTACCTCCAGCGGTCGGCGCTCACCCTGAAGGGGCTCACCTACTCCCCCACGGGCGCGCTGATCGCCGCCGCGACGACGTCCCTGCCCGAGACCCCGGGTGGCGAGCGCAACTGGGACTACCGGTACGCGTGGATCCGCGACTCGACGTTCGCGCTCTGGGGGCTCTACACGCTGGGCCTGGAGCGTGAGGCGAACGACTTCTTCGCGTTCATCCAGGACGTCTGCCGCGACAACCGGCAGCTCCAGATCATGTACGGCGTGGGCGGCGAGGAGACCCTGGAGGAGTTCGAGCTGCCGCACCTGTCGGGCTACGAGGGCGCACAGCCCGTCCGGATCGGCAACGCCGCGTACGACCAGCGGCAGCACGACGTGTGGGGCGCGGTCCTGGACTCCGTGTGGCTGCACGCCAAGTCGCGTGACCAGCTCCCCGAGTCGCTGTGGCCCATCCTCAAGCGGCAGGTCGAGGAGGCGGCGAAGCACTGGCACGAGCCCGACCGGGGCATCTGGGAGGTGCGCGGCGAGCCGCAGCACTTCACCAGCTCCAAGCTCATGTGCTGGGTGGCGATGGACCGCGGCGCCAAGCTCGCCCGGCTGTACGACGAGCCCGACTACGCCCAGTCGTGGCAGAAGATCGCCGACGAGATCTCCGACGACATCTGCACCAAGGGCGTGGACGAGCGCGGCGTCTTCACGCAGCGCTACGGCGACCCGGCGCTCGACGCCTCGCTCCTGCTCGTGCCGCTGCTGCGGTTCCTGCCGCCGGACGACCATCGCGTCAAGGCGACGGTGCTGGCGATCGCGGACGAGCTCACCGAGGACGGCCTGGTGCTGCGCTACCGCACCGAGGAGACCGACGACGGCCTGCAGGGCGAGGAGGGCACCTTCACCATCTGCTCGTTCTGGCTCGTGTCGGCGCTGGTCGAGATCGGTGAGGTGGAGCGCGCCAAGGCGCTGTGCGAGCGGCTGCTCGGCTACGCGTCGTCGCTCAACCTCTACGCCGAGGAGATCGAGCCGGGCAGCGGCCGGCACCTGGGGAACTTCCCGCAGGCGTTCACGCACCTGGCGCTGATCAACGCCGTGATGCACGTGATCAAGGCGGAGAACGGCGAGGCGGAGAAGGGCTACTTCGGAGTCACCCGCCCGGTCTGACCTCCCACGCCCGCCCGATCCGGGTGGTCGACCTCGTCCCGGTGGTCGAGCTCGTCGAGACCCAGTTCTCGACGAGCTCGACCACCGGGATCTTTCGTTCGCCGCACCCCCTTGCGCCGTTTGGCTAATGCGCGTAGCTTTTTGGCTATGACGACCAGCCAGCGCGAACCGCTCGCCTTCCTGCCCCGGCCCGAGGGCAACATCGCCTACACCGACGCGGGGGCAGGCCCGCTCGTGGTCGCCGTCCCCGGCATGGGCGACCTCCGGTCCACGTACGACGACGTCGCACCCGCGCTCGTCGCCGCCGGCTACCGCGTGGTCGTGGCCGACCTGCGCGGCCACGGCGACTCGGACACCACGTTCCGCACGCACGGCGACGACGCCACCGGTTCGGACCTCGTCGCGCTCGTCGAGCACCTCGACGGCGGTCCGGCGGTGCTGGTCGGCAGCTCGATGGGCGCCTCCGCCGCCACATGGGCCGCCGCCGAGCGGCCCGACCTCGTACGCGGCCTGGTCCTGCTCGGCCCGTACCTGCGCCAGCCCGGCTCCCCGGGACTGCGCACGGTCATGGGCATCGTCTACCGTGTGCTGCTCGCGCGGCCGTGGGGCGCAGCGTTCTGGGGATCCTTCTACTCCTCGATCTCCAAGGGCCGCCGCTCGCCCCGGCACGCGGAGCACGTCGCCGCGATCCGCCGCAGCATGAGCGAGCCGGGCCGGCTGCGTTCCTTCCGCGACCTCGCGATCGCCCTCGACCACTCGGTCGTCGAGGCGCGGCTGCCCGCGGTCAAGGCCCCGGCTCTCGCAATGGTCGGCGCTATCGACCCCGACTTCTCCGACCCCGCCGCGGAGCTCGCCTGGATCACCGGGGCGATCGACGCCCGCGGGGTCCTGGTCCCCGACGTCGGCCACTACCCCCAGCACCAGGCGCCCGACGTCGTCGTGCCCGCGGTCCTCGATTTCCTCGCCGCTCTCCCGGCCCCGCCGTCCGCTCCCGGCGATACCGCCGCACCGGCCGAGGACGGCGATCGACGTGCCTAGGGCGGGCCTGTCCCCTGACGCCGTCGTGCGCCTGGCGGTCGAGGTGGTGGACGCGGGCGGGCCCACCGGCTTCGCCGACCTGACGCTCGCGAAGGTCGCCGCGAAGGCCGGTGTCGCCGCCCCCAGCCTCTACAAGCACGTGGGGTCGCTGGCGGACCTGCGCCGCGAGGTCACGCTGATCGCCGTCCGCGACCTCACGGCCGCCGCGTCGTCGGCGACCGTGGGCCGCGCCGGTGCCGACGCGCTCCGCGCACTGGCCGGAGCCTGGCGCGACTACGCCCACGCCCACCCCGGTCGATATGCGGCCACACAGATCGGCGCCGACCCGGACAACCCCGCCGACGCCCGGCTCCGGGAGGTGGGCACGGAGAGCGTCCAGGTGGTCGTCGCCGTCCTGCGCGGCTTCGGACTGCCGGACGACCGGGTGATCGACGCCGTCCGCGCGGTCCGCGCCGGCGTGCACGGCTTCGTGACCCTCGAGCTCGGCGGTGGCTACCGCATGCGGGAGGACGTCGACCAGAGCTTCGCCGTGCTGCTCGACATGCTCGTCGCGGGCGTCACCGCACTCAGCACCCCCGGGTCCGCACCGGTACGCGACACCACGGGGAGCCACCGATGACCGCTGCCCGCTGGACCCCGGCCGCCTTCGTGACGGCCGGCCTGGTCTTTCTCCTCTTCCCGCTGCTGCGGCCGTGGCCCGACGAGACCGCCGCCACCACCGAGCTCGCCACGGCGTTCGCGTCCGACCGCTGGGTCGTGGCGCACCTGTTCGGCATCCTCGGCCTCGGGCTCCTCGCCCCGGCACTGCTGGGCCTGCGGACGATCCTCGCCCAGGCGGGTCCGGCCGACGACGGCGGTGCCGGTACTGGGCCCGGGGCAGGCGTCGGCACCGCGACCTGGGCGCTCGTCACGGCATGGGTCGGCGCCGGGTGCGCGGCGCTCTACTTCGGTGCCGAGATCTTCGGCATCCGCACCATCGCGGAAGCCGCGCTGCGTGACGACGACCTCGGGCTGCTCGCCGACGTCGAGGTGCTGCGCATGCAACCGTGGGCCGTCACGTTGTTCGCCGCGGGCCTGCTGCTGCTCGCGGTGGCGGGCGTGCTTGTCGCCGTCGCCCTGTGGCGCTCCGGCGCACGACCGAGGTGGGCCGGTGTGCCGCTGGCGGCTGGCCTGGTGCTCCTGCTCCCTCAGTTCTTCGGCGGCCCGGAGCTACGGATCACGCACGGGGTCCTCGTCGCCGCGGGATGCGTGCTGGTCGCCGTGGCGGCACGCTCCCGAGCTGGTCGCGGATAGCCCCGCCGCATACGACGACGGCCCGGCCCCCTCCGAAGAGGGTGCCGGGCCGTCGCTGGTGCAAGCGGTGGGTCAGTCGCCGCTGAAGAGGCTCTGCAGGATCGTCAGCAGCCGCAGCAGCTCGATGTACAGCCAGATCAGCGTCACCAGCAGACCGAAGGCCGCCGCCCACGCCATCTTGGCGGGCGCCCCGCCCTCGACCCCACGCTTGATGGAATCGAAGTCCAGGATCAGCATCATGGCCGCCAGGCCGACGGCCACGACGCCCACGACGACGCCGAGCCAGCCGTTCCGCATGCCCCAGCCGTCCAGCACGCCGAACATCACGAGGCCGAAGTTGACCAGCGAGAACACGGCGTAACCGGTGACCGCGATCAGCAGCCAGCGCGTGAACTTGGGCGTCACCCGCACGCGACCGCTCTTGAACAGGAACAGCGCGGCGGCGAAGGTCGCGATGGTGCCCAGAATTGCCTGCGGCACCACGCCGTTCGCCATCGACTCCATGACCTTCGAGATGCCGCCGACGAAGGCGCCCTCGAAGACCGTGTAGGCGAGGATGAGCGCCGGGCTCGGGTTCTTCTTGAAGGCGTTCACGAGGCCGAGGACGAGACCGCCGACCATGCCGGCGATCATCACCAGCATCAGCATCGGGGCAGGCACCAACGTCCACGTCGCCGCGGCCACCACAACCAGGAGGGCGAGCAGCCCGCCGGTCTTGATGATCACGTCGTCGTAGGTCATGCGCCTGGTGTCCGCCGTGGTGGCGGACGGCGACTGGTACATCGCGTCGAGGTCCGACGCGTCGACCGGCTGCTGACCCGCGCCGTACCGGCCGTACTGGCCAGGCTGCGGCGGAGTGCCATATGCGGGACTCTGGTTGGGATAGGTGGCGGTGCCGCCGCGCCGTGCGCCAGCTGCACCGGTGCGACGGGGCTCACCGAAGACGTCGCTTCTCGAAAAGACGGGGTTGCTCATCTGCTCCTCCTGGTCTGTCTGACCATCCTAGGGAACGCTGGGAAGGCCTCAGGAGTTCCCGGGTCATACCTTTGGATGAACTGAGTCCGACCTAAGGATGATCAGTGCCTGTTATGGGTGCGGCGGGCGCCGTCGGCTCCCTAGGCTCATAGCAACCAGTCTTGTCGTGACCGACCAGTGACCGCAGAGGTCACCCCGGCGTGCCAGATGGAAGGGCAAGTGATGATCGAGGCCAGAGGCCTGACGAAGAGGTACGGCTCGAAGACAGCCGTGGACGGTGTCACGTTCACCGTGCAGCCGGGCCAGGTGACGGGCTTCCTGGGCCCGAACGGCGCCGGCAAGTCGACCACCATGCGCATGATCGTGGGGCTGGACCGGCCGACGGCCGGGACGGTCACCGTGAACGGAAAGCCGTACGCCGCGCACCGGCGTCCGCTCGCCGAGGTGGGCGCGCTGCTGGACGCCAAGGCCGTGCACACCGGGCGGACCGCACGCAACCACCTGCTCGCCATGGCAGCCACCCATGGCATCCCGACCAAGCGGGTCGACGAGGTGATCGAACTCACAGGCTTGCGACCCGTCGCGACCAAGCGGGTCGGCGGTTTCTCGCTCGGCATGGGCCAGCGCCTCGGTATCGCGGCTGCCCTGCTCGGCGACCCGCGCACGCTGATCCTCGACGAGCCCGTCAACGGGCTCGACCCCGAGGGCGTGCTGTGGGTCCGCAACATCGCGAAGTACCTGGCGTCAGAGGGCCGCACGGTCTTCCTGTCCAGCCACCTGATGAGCGAGGTCGCGCTCACGGCCGACCACGTGCTCGTCATCGGCAAGGGCCGCATCCTCGCCGACGCCCCGGTCTCCGAGATCGTCGACGGCGCCGAGCGCAAGCTCGTGCGGGTCCGGTCGCCGCAGGCCACGGAGCTCGCGGAGCTCCTCAAGGCGCAGGACGCCCAGGTGGACGGCGTCGAGCCGGGCCTGCTGGAGGTCCGCGGCAGCACCGCGGCCGCAGTCGGCGAGCTCGCCGCCCTGTCGAGGATCGTGCTCCACGAGCTCACGCCCGTGGCGTCCACGCTCGAAGAGGCGTACATGTCACTGACCGCCGACTCGGTGGAGTACCAGTCCGAGGGCATCGCGGGCCACGCGGGCACGCAGTCCGATCTTGAGGGGAGCAAGGCATGAGCGCCACGGTCACCGCCCCGGCAGGCGGACCTGCGCCGGGCACGACGGCGGGGTCCACCCCCGTGCAGAACGTCACCTTCTGGCGCGTGCTGCGCTCCGAGTGGATCAAGCTGTGGACGCTGCGCTCGACGTGGTGGACGCTCGCCTCGACGGTCGTGGTCATCGTCGGCTTCGCGCTCATGATGGCCCTCATCGTGCAGCTCGTCGGGAACGAGATGGAGGGCGCTGCGCCGGAGGACCAGGCCGCCATGGGCGGCATGCTCGGCGGGACGATGGTCGTGAGCGCCGGCTTCGAGATGGCGGCCCTCGTGGTCGCGGTGCTCGGTGCCCTGATGATCACCGGTGAGTACTCCACGGGGATGATCCGTTCGACGTTCGCGGCGGTTCCCGGCCGCCTCTCGGCGTTCTTCGGCAAGGCAGTGGTACTGGCGCTCGTGACGGCGGTGCTCATCACCGTCTCGCTCGCCCTGAGCTGGCTCGTCACCTATCCGCTCCTGAACTCGAACGACGCCACGGTGGACTTCGGCGACAGCGCTCAGGTCCGGTCGCTGTTCGGCACGGTGCTGTACGTGGTGCTCGTAGCGCTCTTCGCGCTGGGGCTCGGCGCCCTGCTGCGGCACACGGCGGGTGCGATCTTCACGGTGGTCGCGATCTTCCTCGTGATCCCGACGATCGTCCAGATCGCCACCTTCGCAGCGTCCCAGCTGGAGTGGGTGGGCACGGTGAACAAGCTCCTGCCCAGCGTGGCCGGTGCGCAGATCACACCGAACGCCGGCGCGTTCCCCGACGTGCTCGACCCGTGGGTGGGCATCAGCGTCCTCGCCGGCTACACGGTGCTGGTGCTGGCCGGCGCGGCGGCGCGCCTCAAGCTCCAGGACGCGTAGCGCATCTGGCCTCGGCCCCGTGGCCTGCACCACCGCCCCTCGGGACGGACCGTGCGGGCCACGGGGCCGACGCGTTCCGGTCGCACGCCGCCGCACGCTGCGCCATCGTGGATCTGCGGACCTGAAGAAGCCGGGCCGCGATCCTGAGCTCCCGATCGGAGGGCGCACCATGGCGCGCGACAGGAACCCCGTCACCCACGAACCAGACCTCCACGCCCAGGAGGGCGACCGCCTGACGACGGCGCAGGGCGTCGGTGTGGACGACACCGACCATTCCCTCACCGCTGGTCCCCGCGGCCCTGTGCTGCTCGAGGACCGTCACCTGCGCGAGAAGATCACGCACTTCGACCACGAGCGGATACCCGAGCGTGTGGTCCATGCCCGTGGCGCCGGTGCGCACGGCGTCTTCCGCGCGTACGGCAACGCGGCATCCGTGACGAAGGCCGCCTTCCTGGCCACGCCCGACGAGGAGACCGAGGTCTTCGTCCGGTTCTCCACGGTGCTCGGCTCCCGCGGTTCCGCGGACACGGTGCGTGACGTGCGAGGCTTCGCCACCAAGTTCCACACCCGCGAGGGCACCTTCGACCTGGTGGGCAACGACTTCCCGGTGTTCTTCATCCAGGACGCCGTGAAGTTCCCCGACATCATCCATGCGGGCAAGCCGGAGCCCGACCGGGAGATCCCGCAGGCTCAGAGCGCGCACGACACCTTCTGGGACTTCATCGGGTCCCACACGGAGTCCACGCACATGGCGATGTGGGCGATGTCGGACCGCGGCATCCCGCGCAGCTACCGCACGATGGAGGGGTTCGGCGTCCACACGTTCCGGATGGAGGCGGCCGACGGCTCGACGTCGCTCGTCAAGTTCCACTGGAAGCCCGTGCTGGGCGTGCACTCCCAGGTGTGGGAGGAAGCGCAGATCACCCAGGGCGCCGACCCGGACTTCCACCGCCGCGACCTCTACGACGCCATCGCGGCAGGCGCGTTCCCGCAGTGGGAGCTCGGGCTGCAGATCATGCCCGACTCCCCGGACGAGATGTTCGAGGGCATCGACCTGCTGGACCCCACCAAGATCGTGCCGGAGGAGATCTGCCCGGTGCAGACCGTCGGCCTCCTGACCCTCACCGAGGCCCCGGAGAACTTCTTCGCCGAGACGGAGCAGGTGGCGTTCCACGTGGATCACGTGGTGCCCGGGATCCAGGTCACCAACGACCCGCTCATGCAGGGCCGCCTGTTCTCCTACCTGGACACGCAGCTCACGCGGCTCGGCGGCCCGAACTTCGCCCAGCTGCCGGTGAACCGCCCCCGCGCGGCGGTGAACGACATGTTCCGTGACGGCATGCACCAGCAGGCCGTGCACAGGGGTGTCGTGACCTACAAGCCGAACCAGATCGACGACGACCGTCCGGTGACCGAGCCCGACGGTGACGGCGTGTTCGTCACGCTCCCGACGCCCGTCTCGGGCGAGAAGGGCCGCCACCACCCGGTGTCGTTCACCGACCACTTCAGCCAGGCCCGCATGTTCTGGCTGTCGCTGACACCGGTGGAGCAGGCGCACGAGGTCGAGGCGTTCACGTTCGAGCTCGGCAAGTGCCTGCGCCAGGAGGTCAAGGAGCGCGTGCTCAAGTCGCTCGCCCGCGTCGACTCCGACCTGGTCCGGCGGGTGGCGGCCGGGCTCGGGCTCCCCGTCCCCGAGGGGGAGGTGCCCGACGGCGTCGTGCCGTCCCCCGCGCTGTCCCAGATCCCGGCCGAGCCCGGTCGCGTGGACGGTCGGGTGGTCGGGGTCCTGGTGGCCGAGGGCGGCGACCTGACGCCGGTCTCCGACCTCCGGACCGCCTACGCCGACGAGAACGTGGTGGTCCGCGCGATCGCCGCGCACGGCGGAGAGGTCTCGGGCAGCTCTGCGGAGACGGAGACGGTGGAGCGCACGCTGCTCACCACCCGTTCAGTGGAGTACGACGCCGTCGTGGTCGCCCCCGGCGTCGTCGGCAGCGCCCTGGCCGCGGAGCCGCGCACCGCCGTCCTGCTCCTGGAGGCGTTCCGGCACGGGAAGGCGATGGTCGCCCTCGGCGACGGCGCCGACCTGCTCACCAGCTCCGGCGTCGACACCGCGGCGCCCGGTGTGCTGACCTGCGACGGCGTGCGGGACTGCGTGCAGCCGCTGCGGGACGCGCTCGGGATGCACCGGTCCTGGGAGCGGCTGGCCATGTTCGCGGGGTGAGCCGGGTTGCCGGTGGGGTCCGCGGGCCGGGAGCCGTCGGCCGGGCGGGCGGTTCCAGCAAAGTCGCAGTGACCGCGCGATGTCCAAAGACTTGGTTGCAAAGAATACCTTGCAAAGAGTTATTGGCGTGCGTAGGGTGGCAACACGCGCCACCCCACCCAGCCCCGCAGTCAGGAGATCGCGATGAGCGTCTACACCCCCGCCGTCCGCACCGGTGTTGTCCAGCCCTTCGGGATTCCCCTGCCGACCGCGGCCGCCAGGGTCCAGCAGCCCGCGACACCCAGGCGGCCCGACCCCGAGGCGCGGCGTCGCGAGATCGAGCGCGCCGAGCGACAGCGTGCCCAGGCCGAGCGCGTGCGCGACAACACGGCAGCTCGCCACCCGCTCTCCCTGCGCTGACCGGCACGTCGCCGCGCACCGGCCGCGTCCGACCCCGGCTCCGCCGAGTGGGTAACGTCCTGCCTATGGCGACAGCACGCAAGGGTTCCTCGGGCCGGCAGGCGGAACCGGACGCCCCCTCCCCGGCATCCCTGACGCCGCGCGCGGTGCCAGATCCGCCCGGGTCCCCGGCCGTGGGCCCGCCGGCCGAGCTCGGCCCCGCGGCTCTGCGTGCGCTCGCCCACCCGCTGCGCATCCGCATCCTCGACCTGCTGCCGATCCGCGGGCCGCTCACGGCCAGCAAGCTCGGCGAGATCGTGGGTGAGTCCAGCGGTTCGACGAGCTACCACCTTCGCCAGCTGGCCAAGCACGGCCTCGTCCGCGAGGTGGAGGGCAAGGGCACGGCCCGGGAACGGTGGTGGGAACGCACCCCTGGCGGGTTCAGCATCTCCAGCGCGGGAAAGGACTCCCCCGCGGGCCGGCAGACCGCAGAGGCCGTCAACATGGAGTTCCTACGGCTCCGCAACGAACGCGTGATGGCCTTCGTCCGCACGGGACAGGAGGTCGACGAAGCGACCCTGGAGACCTGGCAGGGCGCCGCCACGTTCATCACGGCCAACAAGTGGGCCACACCGGCCCAGGCCAAGGCGGTCATCGAAGCCTGGGAGCGGTTCGCGGCGGAGCATCTCGACCCGCTGAGCGGACAGGAGGGCGAGCCCGGGGCCGTCCCGTTCGAGGTCCACTTCGACGTGTTCCCCACGATCGACCCCGAGGGCAACCCGCTCTGACACCAGCGGTCTGCCATGAGCAGATCTGCGGCGGGCAGAGATCGCTACCGCGCAGCCGGGCGCGGGCCGATCGTGGGGACATGACCGAGACACCGCACACCCAGCCCATCGACGACCATGTCGCGTCGCGCCTGCTCCACCAGCGCATCGTGCTCATCGGCACCGAGATCGACGACGCCGTCGCCAACCGCGTGACCTCGCAGCTCCTGCTGCTCTCGGCCGAGGACGCCGGCGCGGAGATCAGCCTCTACATCAACTCCCCCGGCGGCTCCATCAGCGCCGGGCTCGCCGTCCACGACACGATGAAGCTCCTGCCGAACGCCGTCTCGACGGTCGCCGTCGGGTTCGCGGGCAGCATGGGGCAGTTCCTGCTCGCCGCGGGCACGCAGGGCAAGCGCTACGCGCTGCCGCACGCGCGGATCATGATGCACCAGCCAGCGGGTGGGATCGGCGGGACGAGCGACGTCGTCATCCAGGCCGAGAACATCCGGCACGTCAAGGACGTGATGACCAGGTTGCAGTCCGAGCACACCGGCCAGCCCGTCGAGACGGTCGCCGCCGACTCCGAGCGCGACCGTTGGTTCACCGCAGAGCAGGCTTTGGCCTACGGCATGATCGACAAGATCGTGGACCAGGTGAACGACGTCCGGCCGGGCGGAAAGCGACGCGCCGGACTCTGAGGTCTCATGCCGCCAGCAGCACTGCCTCGCCTCGCCGGCCGGGGCCGGAGGTACCGGCCGGTGCGGTGTGCTCGGGCTGCAGGGGGTGGCGGGACGACGAGAAGCCGGCCGCACGGCGAGCCGCGGACGACAGCACGCGGACCCTGCGGCTCTCCTCCTGCGCCGCCAGTGCGAGGGCGAGCTCCGCCCAGGCCCGCTCCACCAGGTCGACCAGGCGCATGCCGAGCGCCTCGCACACGGCGGCGAGCACCTCGGACGAGGCTTCCTTGCGTCCCCGCTCCACCTCGGACAGATAGGCCGTGGACACCCGGGCGTCGGTGGCGACGTCGGCCAGCGTGCGGCGCTGCTCGCGGCGGGTGCGCCGCAGGATGCCGCCCACCAGGTCACGCAGCAACGGTTCACGGGTGTGTTCGAGCGTGCCGGGTCTCGACCCTGGCCTGCCGTCGTTCGTGGTGCCGAGCCCAGCAGTGCGTGCAGTACCTGTTGAGATCATTGCCATCTGCCCACTCCCGCCGTTGGTACCCGTCACGGTACCCAACCCCACTGACACCGCGGGTCGTTCCGGCGTCTGCTCCTGGCGTAACGCCCGAGAGCGAAGCCAGGGTGCGTGTCAGTGGCTCCTGGCACCATGGGACCACCGACCAGGAGAGGACAGTGGTGTTCGGATCTATCGAGGTGCGCGGAGCTCGCGAGAACAACCTGCAGGGAGTCTCGATCGACATCCCCAAGCGGAAGCTCACCGTGTTCACGGGGGTGTCCGGCTCGGGCAAGAGCTCGCTCGTGTTCGGCACCGTCGCCGCCGAGTCGCGGCGCCTGATCGACGAGACGTACCCGGCGTTTCTCCAGGGCTTCATGCCGTCCCGCCCGCGGCCCGACGTCGACACCCTGTCGAACCTGTCGGCCGCGATCGTCGTGGACCAGGAGCCCATGGGCGCCAACGCCCGCTCGACGGTCGGCACGGCCACCGACGCCTACACGATGCTGCGGGTCATCTGGTCCCGGCTCGGCCGGCCGCACGTCGGCGGGTCGAACCTCTTCTCCTTCAACGACCCGCAGGGCATGTGCGGCAACTGCGAGGGCCTGGGCCGCGTCTCCGCCGTCGACACCGAAGCGCTCGTGGACCGCACCAAGTCGCTGAACGAGGGCGCCATCACGTTCCCCAACTTCGGGGTCGGCAGCTGGTACTGGAAGGTCTACGCCGACTCCGGCCTGTTCGACGTCGACAAGCCGCTGGCGGACTACACCGAGACCGAGTGGCACGACCTGATGTACGGCGCGGAGCGCAAGATCGTCGCGGGCGGCATCAACGTCACCTACGAGTCGCTGGTCCCCAAGATCACGCGCCTCTACCTCGTCAAGGACGTCGAGTCGATGAAGGGCGCGATGCGGGCCGCCGTCGACCGGCTCGCCACCTTCACGGCCTGCCCGGCATGCGGCGGCACGCGGCTCAACGACCGGGCGCGGTCGTCGCTGGTCAAGGGCAAGCACATCGGCGAGGCGGCTGCCATGCAGCTCACCGACCTCGCCGAGCTGGTGCGCGACCTCGCCGACCCGCAGGTCCAGCCCATCCTCGACGGTCTCAACGACCTGCTCGCCACGTTCGAGCGGATCGGGCTGGGGTACCTGTCGCTGGACCGGGAGTCGTCGTCGCTGTCGGGCGGCGAGGCCCAGCGCACCAAGATGGTGCGGCACATGGGGTCCGCCCTGACGGACATGACCTACGTGTTCGACGAGCCGACGATCGGGCTGCACCCCCACGACGTGCGGCAGATGAACGCGCTGCTGCAGCGCCTGCGGGACAAGGGCAACACGGTGCTCGTCGTGGAGCACAAGCCCGAGGTCATGGCCGCGGCCGACCACCTCGTCGACATGGGGCCTGGTGCCGGCACCCACGGCGGCACGGTGGTCTACGAGGGTGACATCGCAGGGCTGCGCAACTCGGGAACCGCGACGGGCAAGCACCTGGACCAGGCCGTCACGCTCAAGCAGACACCGCGCACCCGGACGGGAGCGCTCCGGATCGAGCACGCGACCCTGCACAACCTCCAGGACGTCTCGGTCGAGGTCCCGCTCGGCATGCTCGTCGCCGTGACGGGCGTGGCCGGATCGGGCAAGAGCTCCCTGATCCACGGCTGCCTGCCGCGCGACGGCGTGACGTTCGTCGACCAGTCGGTGATCCGCGGGTCGCGCCGGTCCAACCCGGCGACCTACACGGGCATCCTCGAGCCCATCCGCAAGCAGTTCGCCCGCGCGAACGGCGTCAAGCCCGCGCTGTTCAGCGCGAACTCCGCCGGCGCGTGCCCGGAGTGCAAGGGTGTCGGCCTCATCTACACCGACCTCGCCTTCATGGCGGGTGTCGCCAGTCCGTGCGAGGCGTGCGGCGGCAAGCGGTTCACGGACGAGGTGCTGGACTACACCCTGCGCGGCAAGAACATCGCTGATGTGCTCGGGATGTCCGTCGAGGAGGCGCTGGGCTTCTTCACGGAGAAGACGGTCCTGCCGATGCTGTCCCGGCTGTCCGACGTCGGGCTGCACTACATCTCCCTCGGGCAGCACCTCAACACCCTGTCCGGCGGCGAGCGGCAGCGACTCAAGCTCGCGATCGAGATGGGCAGCGACACAGCGGTCTTCGTCCTCGACGAGCCCACCGCCGGCCTGCACATGCAGGACGTCGACAACCTCGCCGGCCTGCTCGACCGACTCGTCGACTCCGGCCGGTCGGTCATCGTCGTGGAGCACAACCTCTCGGTCGTCGCCCGCGCCGACTGGGTGATCGACATGGGCCCCGGTGGCGGGCACGACGGCGGACGTGTCGTCTTCGAGGGAACCCCCGCCGACCTCGCCCGTGAGGAGCGGTCACTGACGGGCCGCCACCTCGCTGAGCTGGTCGCCTGATCGTGTGCCGCGCCGACACGCCGGCGCTGGGCGCCCGGCGCCCAGCGATCAGAGGCGGGTCTCGATGAACGCGGCCGTCTGCTGGGCGATCAGGTCCGGCTCATGCTGGAACACGTAGTGGCCGACATCGAGCTGCACCAGCTCCGCACCAGCCTGGCCGGCGAACTCGGTGCTGGCGGGCACCCAGAAGTCGCCGATCTCATCGCCGTCGGACACGAACATGAGCATCGGGTCGTCGGGGACGTCGCCCGCCTGCACGGTTGCCGCGTTGTCGAGGAGCGCGAGACCTTCCCCGTACTGCGAGTCGGCGAGGAAGTTCCGGTGGGTCAGCATGCTCTGCTGGGCGATCTGGTCGGAGCCGAGCCCAGCGGCCAGGTCGTCACCACCCATGAGCCTCGAGAGCCCGAGGAACTTCAGCTTTCGCCCCAGGTCCATCGTGGCCTTCTCACCTTCGAGGTCGAGCAGGTCGTAGGAGTGCGGGACAGCCATGTCGAGCCCGACGACACCGGCCACCTCGTCCGGGTAGGTCTGCGCCCAGTACAGGGCTTCGAGTCCTCCCATCGAGTGCGGCGCCAGGACGTAGGGCGGTATCTCCCCGGCCTGCCGCAGCGCTTCGCGGGTGTCCTCGAGCATGGCGGCCACGTGCCGGTCAGTGTCGATGTCGTCGGAGTACCCGTAGCCGAACCGCTCGACCACGACCGTGCGGAATTCGTCCTCGAGGCGATCGGTGAGCGGCTTGAAGGAGTAAATCGGCGAGGCCGTCCCGGCTCCGGAGATGAAGACGATTGCCGGCTCGTCGTTCTTCGGCCCGTGCGCGCTCACTGACATCCGGTGCTCGTCGACGGTCGTCATCTGCCCGGCAGGCTCGAGCTCGTTCGCCTCGTGACGGAGCATGATGTGGTGGTATCCGGTGAAGCCGCCCACCAGGACGAGCAGGGTGGCGAGCAGGCCCGCCAGGGTCTTGCCGATGAACCTCAGGGCTCGCATGTCATCCCCACAGCTGGAAGCGCGACCTTCCAGTTGGAAGTGCGTCGCTCTGCATCCAGTCTTCCGACAGCGTGACCGCTCCGACAGGGCACCACCCCCCGAGCTGCGCCTCGGGATCACCCCACCCGGAAACGTGGGCAGACCCACCAAGACGGTGGTGAGCTCAAGGCCGACGCCGGTGCCCCCACCCGGATTCGAACCGGGACTGTGCCGGGTTTAAGCCGGCTGCCTCTGCCAGTTGGGCTATGGGGGCGCACCGCAGAGACTACCGAGCCCTCCGCACGAACGGGCGCCTGCCATGCGATCTCCCGCGTGCCATGTGATCCTCCGCGGACCACGTGGCCAGCGGAGGATCACATGGCCGCGACGGCACGGCCCGAGCCCACCAGCGTCAGAGGGTCAGCTCGCCGAACCCGACTCCGCGCGCGAGGCGGACGACTCCGCCCGCTGATCGACCTTCTCGCCCACCGGCTTCGGCGGCACGGACGCGTTGCGGAACTCCTGGCGGGGGTCGTGCAGCGAGCCGAGCGACACAAGCTCACGACCCATGAGGAACTGCCCGATCCAGCCGATCAGGATGCGGATCTTGCGGTTGCCGGTCGGCATCGCCATGACGTGGTAGCCACGGTGCGCGACCCAGGCCAGGAACCCACGAAGCTTGATGAAGCCGAACAGCTCGGCGACGCCCTTGTACAGACCCAGCGACGCGACGACACCCAGGTTCTTGTGGTCGTAGTCGACGGCGGGCTTGTCCTTGTAGAGCGCCACGATGTTGTCGGCGAGGCGCACGGCCTCGCGGATCGCGTGCTGCGCGTTCGGCGGGCAGAACTTGCCCGGGTTGTTCACGTCCGGCACGGCGGCGCAGTCACCGGCGGCCCAGGCGCCCTCGACGACCTCACCGTCCTCCGTCGCGACCTGCAGCGTCGGCAGCACGATGGCGCGGCCCATCTTGTCGAACGGGAGGTCGGACGCCTCCTTGATGACCGGGTTCGCCTTGACGCCGGCGGTCCACACGATCGTCTCGGTGTCGAACTCGACGCCCGTCGAGGTGACGACGTGCCCGTCCACGCAGGACGAGAGGAACGTGTTGAGGTGGAACTCGATGCCGCGCTTCTTCAGCTCGGCGAGCGCGTACTCGCCCATCGGCTCCGTGACCTCCGGCAGGATGCGGCCGGCGCCCTCGATCATGACGAACCGCAGGTCGGACGCCTCGATCGTGTTGTACTGCCGCGTCGCGTAGCGCGCCATGTCCTCGATCTCGGCGAGGGCCTCGATACCGGCGAACCCGCCACCCACGAACGTGAACGTGAGCATGCGCTTGCGCAGGTCGGCGTCCCACGTGGAGGACGCGACGTCCATCCGGTTGATCACGTGGTTGCGGACGGCGATGGCCTCTTCGACGTTCTTGAAGCCGATGGCCGACTCCGCGAGGCCGGGGATGGGCAGCGTGCGCGACACCGAGCCGAGGCCGACGACCAGCTGGTCGTACGACACCTCGTACTCGTCGCCCGACTCGGGCTGGATCTTCACGGCCTTGCGGCCGTGCTCGATCGCGGCGACCTTGCCCTGCAGCACGTCGATGCCCTTGAGGGCCTTGCGGTGCGGTGCGACGACGTCGCGGGCGTCGATCGACCCAGCGGCCGCCTCGGGCAGGAAGGGGGCGTACGTCATATACGGCCGCGGGTCGACGACGACAATGGCCGCCTCCCGCTTCTTCAGCTTCTTACGCAGGCGGCGCGCCACGTAGAGGCCGACGGACCCGCCGCCGAGCACCACGATGCGCGGCACCTTCCGCGGGCGCGGCGTGCTCGCCGCATCGGAAGCATGGCTGACCGAGGTCAGGTCGTTCTGAGGCATGATTCCCAGGGTACCGCGAGCGTCGCATCCGTATCGACACGACAAAGAGCGGCGTGGGCGTGATGCACACCACGCCGTCGTCGCCGCTGCAGGAACGTCCTCGATCCTCTGGCACCCACAACGGACCACCGCCGCCGGAAGTTCCCGGCGGACGGCGGTCCGTGAGCGGCATCGGAACCGGTGTCAGTCGGCCTGCGTCGCCTCGAGCGTCGGCTCCCGGGTCCCGCTGTCCGACGTCGCCCGCTCGCCCGGACGCACCAGGTCCCTTGCGGGGTCGCTCGCCGGGTGGTCGCTGCCAGGACGTGCCGGGGTCGTCGCGCCGGGGTCGTCGCGGTCTGCCACGCCGTTCTCGATCGCCGTCGGTGCCTTGAGGAACGGCCAGGGCATCTCCTGCGGCTGGACCCCCGTGGGCGGGACCGGGTGCCCCTGCTCCTCGGGGCCGTGGATGTCACCGTTGCCGTCGTCCACTCCGACCTGTTCGCCGGGCACGGCGCTGAGGGGGTAGACGTTCCAACGGGTGCGACCGTCGGACGCGATGGCGGGCTGGAAGCTCCAGTCGCCCGGGACGTCGGGCACGGACCAGGTGTCCCAGGTCGCGTCGCTGCCGATCGTGCGCACGGGCCGGCCCCGGTCGTCGAAGAGCTGCACGTCGCGGATCGGGTCGCCCGCCGCGTCGTAGGCGAAGAGGTTGCTGACCCGCACGCCGTCGACCCAGACGCCGTCCACCTCCGGGCCGTTCCCCGGGCCGCCCCGAGAGACCAGTGCGTTGTTGAAACCCTCGTCGAAGCCCGAGTCGTAGCCCGAGTAGTAGTCGGCCACGACCGGTCGCGAGTCGGCCTCGACGTCGATCACCATGGGGATCGCGAGGAGGGCCGCGGCGACCGATGCGACGGCGTTGGCCCGCGGGAACCAGGTCCAGCGCGGGACCCACCGGCCACGCCCCCACTGGACGCTCACGACGATCGCCGCGATGACCACGATCTGCCCACCGGTCGAGGACGGCCAGAGCGTGACATCGCTCATCCCGAACGGCCACATGACGACCTGTGCACCGACCCAGCCGCGCAGGATCCACCAGGCCGGGGCGAGCGACCGCGCGAACTCCACGAACGCCGTCCAGCCCGGCGTGCTCGTCAGCGGCCGCCAGGAGGAGCGCCACCGCTCGGACACCCCGGCCCAGGCCTCCCCGATCACCCGGCCCGGCCCCCGCCCGGCCCGTGCCCCGGCGGGGGCCGGCGGCAGACCCGCCGCCGTGCGCAGCTCGGTCGCGTACTCGTCCGCGGGCCCGAAGCGCGCTGCCAGGTCGAAGGCCTGGGTCCCCGCTCCGTCGGCAGGTGGCGCCGCCTCGTCCAGGACCGCCTCGGTGAGGTCGGCCTCGAGCCCGTCCGTGAGGTCGTCGACCACGTCCTGGCCGAGGTGCGCCAGGTGCAGGCGCACCGCCTGCGCATAGCCACGCACATGGGCGGACAGGGCG
Organism: Promicromonospora iranensis; assembly: GCF_028994805.1. Taxonomy (GTDB): domain Bacteria; phylum Actinomycetota; class Actinomycetes; order Actinomycetales; family Cellulomonadaceae; genus Promicromonospora; species Promicromonospora iranensis. The sequence goes on from NZ_JAJQQP010000014.1 coordinate 80,641, forward strand.
TCACTGCTGGTGATGGTGCTCATCGAGCTGCCTCGTTCCTCTCGCCGAGAAGTCCGGCCACCGTGCCGGCGAACTCCTGCCACTCCTTGCGCTGGATCTTCAGCGCCTCCCGTCCGTGCGGGGTGATGCCGTAGTACTTGCGGTGCGGCCCTTCTTCCGACGGCACCACGTAGCTCGTGAGCGAGCCGCTCGCGTAGAGGCGGCGCAACGTCCCGTAGACGGAGGCCTCACCGGACTCGACGCCGCGGGCGCGCAGGCGCCGGACGATGTCGTACCCGTACCCGTCCTCCTGCTCGACGACCGCGAGCACCGCGGCGTCAAGCACTCCCTTGAGCAGCTGTGTCGTATCCACGGACAGCACGGTACCGCGCAATGCGTAATAGCGCGACGAGACACGCCGCGCCGGCCCGCCGGCTGGTGCATGCCGGGCGGTTCACGCCATGGACAGCGCGATCCCGTCGAGGATGTCGTGCTCGCTGGTCACCACGCTCGTGAGCGAACCGCCGGCCGCCGCGACGTCGGACGCGACACGGGAGATCACCTCGGACCAGACAAGGGCCCCCGCAGCGATCACGTCGACCCGGCCCGGGTGCAGGAATCCCATGGCCACCCGCTCGGCCCGCGGCGCCTCCACCAGGGCAGCGCAGGAGTCCAGCACCGTCTGCACGGGCAGCTCCGCCTGGTTCACGCGCTCGCGCCGGTACTCCGTCAGCCCCAGCGCGTGCGCTGTCACGGTGGTGATCGACCCGGCCAGCCCGACCAGGGTGGCCGTCTTCGCGAGCGGGACCACGCGGGCGGCGTCGTCCAGGTGGGCTCGCACGTCCGCGCGGGCGGCCTCGATCTCGGCGGCCGACGGCGGATCGCTGTGCAGGTGCCGTTCCGTCATCCGCACCGACCCGATGTCCATGGAGACGCTCGCGTCCACCGAACCGGTGCCGAGCACGAGCTCCGTGGACCCGCCACCGAGGTCGACCACGAGGAACGGGCCGGCGTGCGCCTCGGCGACCGCGCCGGTGGCTCCGCGGAACGACAGCTCGGCCTCTTCGCTGCCCGTGATGACCTCGACGTCGACACCGAGCGCCGCCCGGACGCCGTCGAAGAACTCGTCCCGGTTCCGTGCGTCCCGCGTGGCCGACGTCGCCACGAACCGCACCTGCTGCGCCCCTGCAGCCTCGATCGCGGCCGCGTACTCACGGGTCGCCGCGAGCGTGCGTGCCAGCGCCTCGGGGGCGAGCTCGCCGGTGCGGTCCACACCCTGGCCCAGCCGCACGACCTCCATGCGGCGGTCGAGCTCGGTGAGGTTTCCGGCGGCGTCGACGTCCGCGAGGAGCAGGCGGATCGAGTTGGTGCCGCAGTCGATCGCGGCTACGCGAGAGAAAGTCACGGGAGGATTCTCCCAGCCCCTCCGCCCCGAGGCGGTCGGACGTGCCGTTCCGCGAGAAACCTCACGTGGTTGTGAGCGCGACCGTTGCGCCGAGAACAGCCGCGTCGCCGCAACGGTCGCGCTCAGGCCAAGGTTCAGCAGGTGCAGCGGTCCGGGCGCCAGGTGTCCTTGGCCAGCTCGAGCGCCTCGTCACCGAGGGGGTTCACGCCCGGCCCGGCGGCCAGCGCGTGCGCGAAGAGCACGTGGAGGCACTTGACGCGGGTCGGCATGCCCCCGGCCGAGATCCCCGAGATCTCCTCGACATGGCCGATCGCCTCGCGCTCGGCGAGGTAGTGCTCGTGCGCCTTCCGGTACGCGGCGGCGAGCTCCTCGTCCGTCTCGAGCCGCGCCGTCATCTCCTTCATCACGCCGTTCGCCTCCAGCGTCGAGGCCGCGGCGACCGCCCCGGGGTGCGTCAGGTAGAAGACGGTCGGGAACGGCGTACCGTCGGGCAGGCGGGGCGCGGTGCGCGCCACCGTCGGACGGCCGCACACGCAGCGTGCCGCGATCCCCACGACACCGCGCGGCTCGCGGCCGAGCTGCTCGGCCAGGACGCGCAGATCGTCGTCGGACACGGTCTCAGTCGCGGTGTTCACCCACCCATTGTCTCCCAGGACGCGGACTGCCCGGCGGCCGGGCGAGGAAGGGCACGGGCGGCCCCGCCGGCCTACTCGTCGCCGCCGGCGATCCGCACGGAGTCCCACACGTTCGTGAACCAGGGGGCGTCCGTATCCTCGGACGCCTCGGGCGACGGCTCGACGACGCCCGGACCCGGCTCCTCCTGCTCGACGGAGTCGGTGTCGAGCGGGCGCCACACCTTGTCCCCGGGCATGACGAACCGCAGCCGCGACCGCGCCTGCTCGATCACGTACGACCGGTCGTCCCAGCGCTCGAGCTCGGTCTCGAGCTGCTCCTTCTGGTCCTGCTGCTGGCTCAGCTCGGACCGCAGCTCGCGCAGCTCGGCCTGCTGCGTCACGACGGCACGAACCGTCGGCAGCAGCAGCACCACCGCGAGAAGGACCACCACGGACAGCACCATCGCGCGGACCGTCAGCACCTCCGGCAGCACGAGGCCGAAGCTGCCGCGCTTGCGCTCGGCACGCGGCGGCAAACCACCGGAGCTGAGCGCGGTACGGCGACGCGGCTGGGTGGGGCGCTTCGCCCCGCCGCCCGACGTCGGCCGCGCGGCCCTGGGAGCCGCCGTACCCGGACGCGCGGCGGCCCGGGCCGGGGCGCTCCGGGGCGCGGCCGTGCGGCGACCCGCGGACGACGACGCGGCGGGCTTGCGGCCGGCGGACGCAGCGGACGCCGACCGCGGCGTCGCCCTGCTCTGCGACGAGCCGGCTGCCCGCGCGGACGAGCCGCCCGGCTTCCGGGCGGCACCCTTCGCCGTCGTGCTCTTGCTCGTCGTGCTCTTGCCCGTCGCGCTCTTGCCCGTCGTCCCCTTGCTCGCCGTCCTGCCTGCCGTCCCCCTGCTCGCCGTCCCTCGGGGCGTGGCGCCCTTCGCCGTGGAGCCGGACGGCTTCTTCGGTGCGGCCTTGCCGGTGGGCGCCGGAGCCGACCCCTTGGTCTTCTTCGCGCCCGAGGCTCCCGAGCCCGCACGCGGGGTCGATGACGGGCGCGCAGCCGAGCCGCGCGCCGCACCCGAGGGTCGCGCCGGGCGACGTGAGGAAGGCATGGGTCGATTGTGCCGATTCGCCAGGCCTTTGTAGCGGCATTACCTCCGGCGCGCCGTGTGTCAAAGCAAAGGTCCGCCCCGACCAAGCCCTCCGGCACACGTCTCGGACGAGACACATGCCGGATCGCTCGGTCGAAGCGGACTCTTCAGGGTCGCCCAGCCAGCAGGGCTCAGCCCTGGAAGCGCGGGAACGCCGACCGGCCGGCGTAGGTGCCGGCCTCGTCGAGCGCCTCTTCGATGCGCAGCAGCTGGTTGTACTTCGCGATGCGCTCGCCACGGGCGGGGGCACCGGTCTTGATCTGGCCGGCGTTGGTCGCGACGGACAGGTCCGCGATGGTGGTGTCCTCGGTCTCGCCGGAGCGGTGCGAGGTCATCGTGGTGAAGCCGTTGCGCTGGGCCAGCGTCACGGCGTCCAGCGTCTCGGTGAGCGTGCCGATCTGGTTGAGCTTGACCAGCAGCGAGTTCGCCGACTTCTCGGAGATGCCGCGGGCGAGACGCTCGGGGTTGGTGACGAACAGGTCGTCACCCACGATCTGCACCTTGTCGCCGACCTTGCTCATGAGCCCGGCCCAGGCGCCCCACTCGTCCTCGGACAGCGGGTCCTCGATCGAGACCAGCGGGTAGTCGGCCACGAGCTGCTCGTAGTACGCGATCATCTCGTCAGAGGTCTTCTTGCCGCCCTCGAACGCGTACACGCCGTCGGAGAAGAACTCCGTGGCGGCGACGTCGAGCGCGAGCGCGACGTCCTTGCCGGGGGTCAGGCCGGCCCGCTCGATGGCGACGAGGATCAGGTCGAGCGCCTCACGGTTGCTGCCGAGGTTCGGCGCGAAGCCGCCCTCGTCGCCCAGCCCGGTGGCCAGGCCCTTCTCCTTCAGCACGGACTTGAGGGAGTGGTACACCTCGGTGCCGGTGCGCAGGGCCTCACGGAACGTCGGGGCGCCGATCGGGGCGACCATGAACTCCTGGACATCCACGTTCGAGTCCGCGTGGGACCCGCCGTTCAGGATGTTCATCATCGGCACGGGGAGAACGTGGGCGTTCGGGCCACCCACATAGCGGAACAGGTCCAGGCCGGCACTCTTGGCGGCAGCCTTCGCGACGGCGAGCGACACGCCCAGGATCGCGTTCGCGCCCAGCTTGCCCTTGTTCGAGGTGCCGTCCAGGTCGAGGAGCGCCTGGTCGATGATGCGCTGCTCCTCGGCGTCATACCCGACGAGCTCGGGAGCGATCACGTCGTTGACGGCCGCGACCGCCTTCTCGACGCCCTTGCCCAGGTAACGGCCCTTGTCGCCGTCACGCAGCTCGACGGCCTCGAACGCGCCGGTCGATGCGCCGGACGGGACCGCCGCACGGGCGAAGGTGTCGTCGTCCAGGACGATCTCGACCTCCACGGTGGGGTTGCCGCGCGAGTCGAGGATCTCGCGTGCTCCAACGGCTTCGATGCTAGCCAACGGGGTCTCCTTCTTAAGGATGGTGCTCGGAGGTTACGGACTCAGCGTAGGACGTCCGGCAGCAGGGCGCGGAACCGTCCACTGTCCGCTCGCGCCGGCGCGTGCCACCCGCCGGACGCCGCCGACGGTCGGCATGTACCCAGCGATCTGGCCCGAAGCGGTGCGGATCTCGGGCCAGATCGCTGGGTAGGCGCCGGCCTTGAGCCCCGCATAGCTTCCCGCCACCTCTCGACGAACGGCGCGCGCGCTGGCTACGCTGCCCCTGTCCGCCGCAGCACTGTCGCTCCGGCGTTCGACCCACCGGAAACACGCGCAAGGGAGCGCCGCATGCCTGATAGAAATCGTTTCACCCCGCCCGGTCCGCCATTTCGAAATCGTTTCACAGCCGCAGGCTTGGCACTGCTCGTCGCTGCCGGAGCCCTCACGGCGGCGCCCGCGAGCGCCGCCGGCGCCACCACGGCTCCGACCACCACGGCCACGACCACCACCGCAGCCGCCGACACCGTCGTCACCTCCGTCGACTTCGAGGACGGCACCACCGGCACCTGGGCGCCCAGCGGCGGTGCGGGCCTCGAGGTGGTAGCCGACCCCGGCCCCGACGGCGCGGGCAAGGTCCTCGCCATCACCCGGGCGGCCGACTACGAGGGCGTCCAGTCCCCCACCGGGATCTTCCAGCCCGGCGTCACCTACACCTTCAGCATGCGCGCCCGCCTCGCCGAGGGCACCGACCCCGGCCAGCCCGCGCCGACCAGCTCCGGCGTCCGGTTCGTCATGAAGCCGTCCTACGCCTGGATCGGCAACACGACCATCGGCTCGGACTGGACCACCGTCACCGGCACGTACACGGCCGACGGGGACCCGGCCGAGCTGCAGGCCTACGTCGGCAGCGCCGACCAGGACGCGCCCTACACCCTCCTCGTGGACGACATCATGGTGACCACCTCTGACACCGTCCCGCCGGACGACGTCGTACCCGGCGGCGCGATCAACCCCGTGCCCACCCCCGCCCATCTCGCGGACGGCAGCGGTGACGTCTCGGCCCTGACCTTCGACGACGGCCCCAACCCCGGCACGACACCCGCCCTGCTCGACTTCCTCGCGGAGCACGACATCAGGGCGGTGTTCTGCGTGATCGGCCAGAACATCCAGGCCGACGGCGGCGCCGCGCTCCTGCGCCGGATCGTCGCGGACGGCCACGTGCTGTGCAACCACTCGACGGGCTACGCCGACATGGGCTCCTGGTCCGAGGGGCAGGTGCGCGCGGACCTGGTCGCGAACCTGGGCATCATCCGCGAGGCGCTCGACAACCCGAACCAGAAGGTCCCCTTCTGGCGTGCCCCGAACGGTTCGTGGGGCGTCACCCCCGGCGTCGCCGTCGAGCTGGGCATGCAGCCGCTCGCCGTCCGGAACACGATCGCCGACTGGGAGACGCAGGACGTCGACACCCTGACCGCCAACCTGCGCTCCGCGATGGTCCCGGGTGAGCTCGTGCTGGCCCACGACGGCGGCGGCGACCGGTCGGGCACCCTCGCCGCGGTCCGGACGGTGGTCACCGAGCGGCTGGCCGAGGGCTGGACGTTCGTCCTTCCCCAGGGCGCTCCCCCGGCGTCAGGCCCGGTGATCAGCACCGACTTCGAGGACGGCACGCTCGGCGGCTGGGCACCGCGCAACGGCACCGAGGCCTCGGACTTCGTCCTCGCGGTCACCGACTCCGACGGCCACGACTCCACCCGCTCGGCGGCGCTCACCGGCCGCGACGTCACGGGTGACGGCATCGGCCGGGACGTCACGGGCGTGCTGCGCGCGGGCGTCACCTACGACGTCTCCGCATGGGTCCGCTACCCCGAGGGGCAGGCGACCGGCGACATCTGGCTGAGCCTGGCGACCACCACCGGTGACGCCCAGACCTTCGCGACGCTCGGCCAGTTCGACGGCATCACCAGCACCGGCTGGACCCAGGTGACCGCCACCTTCTCCATGCCGGCCCACGACAGCGCCCTGCTGTACTTCGAGACCGCCTACAACGGCGGTATCACCAGTGACTGGCTCATCGACGACATCGTGGTCTCGGTCCCCGAGCCGCCGTTGATCGAGGACCTGACCGGCATCCAGGAGACGACCGACTTCCCCGTGGGCGTCGCGATCGACAGCCGCGAGACGTCGGGTGCGGCTGCCCAGCTCCTGGACCGCCACTTCGGCCAGATCACCCCCGAGAACCACATGAAGCCGGAGGCCTGGTACGACGCCGACGGCGCCTTCCGCCGGCATCCCGAGGCGACGGCGCTCATGGACTTCGCCCAGGCGAACGACCTGCAGGTCTACGGTCACGTCCTGGCCTGGCACAGCCAGACGCCCGACTGGTTCTTCCAGGACGACGCCGGCGAGCCGCTGCCCGCCGACGAGACGGGCAAGGAGATCCTCCGCGAGCGCCTGCGCACCCACGTGTTCGACATCGCGGAGAGTCTCAGCTCGGACTACGGGCTCTTCGGCTCGGACACCAACCCGCTGGTCGCGTTCGACGTGGTCAACGAGGTCGTGTCCGACGGCGGCGAGAACGCGGACGGCCTGCGCCGCAGCGAGTGGTTCCGGGTCCTGGGCGAGGAGTTCATCGACCTGACGTTCCGGTACGCGGACGAGGCGTTCAACGAGACGTACGCCGCTCCGGCCGGTGCCGACCGGCCCGTGACCCTGTTCATCAACGACTACAACACGGAGCAGGGCGGCAAGCAGGACCGGTACCGCGCGCTGGTGGAGCGGCTGCTGGAGCGCGGGGTGCCGGTGGACGGTGTGGGGCACCAGTTCCACGTGTCGCTCGCGATGCCGGTGAGCGCCCTGGAGGGTGCGATCGAGCGGTTCGCGGACCTGCCGGTGACGCAGGCGGTCACCGAGCTCGACGTGACGACGGGCACGCCGGTGAGCCAGGCCCGGCTGATCGACCAGGGGTACTACTTCCGGGACGCGTTCGACGTGTTCCGCACCCACGCCGAGGACCTGTTCTGCGTGACGGTGTGGGGCCTGACCGACGGGCGGTCGTGGCGCGTCGACAGCGGTGCGCCGCTGATCTTCGACGACCGGTACCAGGCCAAGCCCGCGTACCACGGTGCGGTCGGGGCAGAGCTCCCCGCGCGTCTGCGCACCGCGAACGTGTTCGCGGGCGACGTGCCGCTGGACGGGGACGCCGCGGCGTCCCCCGAGTGGGACCGGCTGCCGCGGCACACGTTCGCCGCGCCGGACGGCGGCGAGGCCGCGTTCCAGCTCCGCTGGGCGTCCGACCACCTGACGGCGTTCGTCTCCGTGGACGACGCCGAGCCCGCCGCCGGCGATGCCGTCACGCTGGTGCTCGGTGGCACGGAGGTCGGGCCGGACGCGGAGTACGTGGTCGGCCGCGACGGTGCGGTGACCGGCACCGGCGCGGACGCCGTGGTGACGGAGCGGGAGGGCGGCTACGACGCCGTCGTGCACCTGCCCGGTGCCCTCGAAGAGGGCACTACCGTCACCTTCGATGCCCGGGTGACCAGCGGCGACGCGACGACGGCGTGGAACACGCCGGGTGCTCTCGGCACGCTGACGCTGGTCGAGGAGCTGTCGTACCTGGAGGTCCCGCAGGCCGCCGCGGCACCGGAGATCGACGGCGAGGTCGACGACGTGTGGGCCACGGCCGGCGAGGTGTCCACCACCAAGGAGGTGGAGGGCTCGGGCGGCGCGGTGGCCACGGTCAGCACGGTGTGGCGGGACGGCACGCTGTTCGTCCTGGCGGACGTCGCCGACCCCGTCGTCGACGTCTCCGGCTCCGACCCGTGGATCCAGGACTCCGTGGAGATCTACGTGGACGGGGGCAACGCGAAGAACGGCGGCTACCGGGCTGACGACACGCAGATCCGCATCTCTGCCGAGAACGCCGTGTCGTTCGGGACGGGCGACGAGGCGGCGCAGCGCGCTCGCGTGGCGAGCGCCACCACCCGGACCGACGGCGGGTACCGGGTCGAGGCATCGGTCGACCTGCTGTCCTACGGCGGGCTCGGCACGTTCCACGGCCTGGACTTCCAGGTCAACGACGCGACGGACGGTGCACGGACGGCCGTCCGGAACTGGGCGGACCCGACCGGGACCGGTTACCAGTCCACCGCCCGCTGGGGTGTGGGCCAGCTCGTGGCCGACACCGGGCTGGTCAGCCTCACCCCGCCGGTGGTGACGGGCCGCGCGGTCAAGGGCAAGATCCTCACGGCCGACCCGGGCACGTGGTCGCAGGAGGCGACGTACACGTACCGGTGGCTCCGGGACGGCGAGCCGGTCCACGGCGGCGGCAAGTCGTCCGGCGACGGGACGACCTACAAGGTGAAGCCGTGGGACGTCGGGCACGCGCTTTCCGTGCAGGTCACGGCCCGGGCCGCGGACGGCACGACGGCGTCCGCGACGAGTGATCCGGTGACCGTGCGGCGGTGAGCGAAGGGCCGGAGTTGTTGCTGTCTCAGAAGGTTGAAACAGAAACAACTCCGGCCCGGACCTGGTCTGGACCTGGTTCCTCCTGCCTCGAACAGGAAGGGGTCCTGACGAATCGTTACAGATGGTTTACACGAGTTTCCAGGCAACCGGCCTCCCGTGGCGATATGGTCCAAACCTCCCCACCCACAGACGGGGGAGACGAACTGGGGAGGCAAGCAATGACGCATGCACGAGCAGGACGAAAGGCGCCACTCGCCACGGTTGCCGCGTGCGCCACCGTGGCGCTGGCGGTCGCAGGATGCAGCCCGAGCCAGACCACGGACGACGACGCCGAGGGCCCGGTCACGCTGGAGACCTGGATCAGCCAGGACATGGAGACGCTGTTCCCCGGCGACGCCGGTGCGTACGACAACATCAGCGTTCTCGACGTCGTCTACGACGGACTGGTCCGGTACGACCCGGAGACCACCGAGCCGTACAACTACGTGGCCGAGTCGATCGAGCCGAACGACGACAACACGGTCTGGACCATCAAGATCAAGCCGGACCTCACGTTCCAGAACGGTGAGCCCGTCGACGCCGAGGCGTTCGCCCGTGGCTGGAACTACACCGCCGACGGTGACAACGGTCTGTATTCCGGTTACTTCTTCAGCATCATCCAGGGTTACGACGAGATGCAGCCGGAGACGGACGAGAACGACGAGATCGTCAAGGAGGGTGCGACTGACGAGCTGTCCGGGCTGAACGTCGTCGACCCCCTGACGCTTGAGGTTACGCTGAACTCTCCGTTCGCCGGCTTCGCGACGATGCTCGGCTACACCGGCTTCTTCCCCGTCGCGCAGGAGTGCCTGGACGACGTCGAGAAGTGCGCCCTCGAACCCATCGGCAACGGCCCCTTCCGGGTCACCGAGTGGTCGCAGGGTCAGGAGCTCACCGCGGAGAAGTGGGTGGACTACCCGCTCGACGAGACCCCTGAGTACGACGCGATCCACTGGACCGAGTACGCGACGGGCGAGACCGCGGGGTGGGCCGACTTCAAGACCGGCGACCTCGACCTCTCGTTCCCGCCGACCGCAGAGGTCGAGGCGGCCAAGAACGACCCCGAGCTCGCCGAACGCTACGTCGAGCGCCCCGGGGCCGCTCTGACGTACCTCGGTTTCTCGGGCTACACCGAGGGCCCGTGGAACGACAAGGAGTTCCGCAAGGCCATCTCGATGGCGATCGACCGCGAGGGCATCATCGGCTCGCTGGGCAGCGGCCAGGCCACCCCTGCCGACTCCTGGGTGGTCCCTGGTGGCGTGCCCGGTGGCGAGGCGGGCACCTGCGAGTGGTGCGTCTTCGACCCGGAGGCCGCCCAGGCGGCGCTGGAGAAGGCGGGCGGCTGGCCCGAGGGCGGGAAGCTGCAGATCAGCCTGGGCGACGACGAGGCGGAGGTGGAGTACTTCACCGCGATCGGCAACTCGATCGAGGAGGTGCTCGGCATCCCGTACGAGCTCAACATCGACCCTGACTACTTCACCACCCGTGCGGAGCAGGGCTATGACGGCATGTTCCGGAACAACTGGTTCCCGGACTACCCGCTGAACGAGAACTACCTCAGCTTCTACGCCTCGGGCGAGCCCGGAGCGGGGCACTGGGGCTGGTACAGCGAGGAGTTCGAGGACAAGCTGGACGAGGCGGCCGCGGCCGGCTCGCTGGACGAGTCCGTCGCCCTCTACCAGGAGGCGGAGAGCATCCTGGCCGAGGACTTCCCGACCATCCCGTTCCGCTGGAGCTTCAGCGCCACGTACTACAGCGAGCGGCTCGACAACGTGATCCTGAACCCGTTCTCGGGTGCGCCGATCCTGCGTGAGATCGAGGTCTCGGCACGCTGACCACCCGCACGTGATCACCGCGAGGTAGTGCCACCGACGCACCACGGCACTACCTCGCGGTCATGGACGACCGAAGGAATCCATGGGCCGCTACATCTTCAGACGTGTGCTGCAGGCCGTCGGCACGCTGCTGCTCGTGATGCTCCTGCTCCACCTGCTCACGACAGTCGCCATCCAGCTCAACGGCAACCCGGCGCAGGCGTTCTTCGGGGACAAGGTGGCGTCGCCGGCCCAGATCGCCGTCGTCGAGCAGCGCTTCAACCTCGACGACCCCTGCTTCGACCAGGTGGGCAACCCGTGCCTCGGCCCGTTCGTCGAACGCCTCGGCCAGTACGCCCAGGGCGACTTCGGCACCAACCTGCGCGGGCGTGAGGTCTCGGACATCGTCGCGACCGCGGCGCCGAACACGCTCCGCCTGTTCTGCGTGGTCCTGGTCACCTGGCTGGCGCTCGGCATGGTGCTCGGCTCCGTCGCCGCCCGCTGGCGCGGCTCTCCGGGAGACCACGGCATCCGCCTCACGTCGGTGCTCATCGACGCCTTCCCCGTCTTCGTGCTGCTGATCGTCTACCGCTACGTGGTCGCCGTCCCCCTCAGCAGGTGGGCCGAGGAGACGTTCGGCGAGGACAGCTGGCCGCCGTACTGGTTCAAGCCGTCGTTCGACCCGGAGCATCCGTGGGCCACGGTGCTCGTGCCGGGCATCCTGCTGGGCCTGGCCGGTTCGGCGGCGTTCATCCGCCTGGTCCGCGCGGGCCAGCTCGAGTCCTACCAGGGCGACCACGTGCGGACGGCACGGTCGAAGGGCCTGGGCGAGCGGCACGTCGTCGTGCACCACGTGGTGCGCAACTCCTCGGTCCCCGTGGTGACCGCCGTCGGCCTCACCTTCACGGAAGCCCTGGGTGGCGCCGTGATCACCGAGGGCCTGATGAACATCTACGGGATGGGCGGCGTCCTGTGGGGCGCCGTGCGCGACGACGACGTCGGGCTCGTGCTCGGCATCGTCACCCTGCTGGCCGCCGTGACCGTCGTGGTGATGATCGTCGTCGACATCGCCTACGCCCTGCTCGACCCGAGGATCCGCTATGAGTGACGCCGCCACCCCCACCCCTACGGTGCCGCGGGGAGCCGGTGCGTCGTCGAGCCCGATGGCCGACGCCTGGCGCACGCTCCGGCGCAGGCCCGACACGATCGCCGCGGCGGCCGTCCTCGTCTTCTTCGCCGTGATGGCGGCCTTCCCCCGGCTGTTCACGGACACCAGCCCGCGGAGCTGCCCCATCCGGGAGGCTCGGACGGCGCCCCAGGGCTGGGGCGGCGAGCACCCGCTGGGCACCGATGCGCTCGGCTGCGACGTGCTGGCCACGATGGTGCACGGCGTCCGCCCGTCGCTGCTGCTGGCCATCGTCGTGGTCGGCGTCTCGCTGGTCATCGGCGTCACGCTCGGGCTGCTCGCCGGGTACTACCTCGGCTGGGTGGACTATCTGGTGTCCCGCACCGTCGAGGTGTTCCTCGTGATCCCGCTGCTGCTCGCCGCGCTGCTGGTGCTGTCCCTGTTCAAGGGTGTCGACCTGGGAGCCGGGACGTTCGACGTCATCCTGCTGCCCGCGGTCGTGCTCATCCTGTTCGGCTGGATGCCGTACGCCCGCTACGTCCGGGCCGCCACGCTGGAGGCCAAGAACCTCGACTACGTGACCGCCGCGCGGTCCCTCGGCGCCTCCGACCTGCGCATCATGGGCCGGCACGTGCTGCCGAACGCGATAGGCACGGTCACGGCGCTGCTGCCCACCTCGGTAGCCGGCGTGATCAGCGCGGAGGCGGTGCTGTCGTTCCTCGGTATCGGGGTGCGCCCCCCGGCGACGAGCTGGGGCATCCAGATCGAGCAGGGGTCGCAGTGGGTGCTCGGCGGCTCGCCGCACGTGCTGCTCGCACCCCTGATCTGCCTGGTCGCCACCGTGCTTGCCCTCGTCGTGCTCGGTGACGCCCTGCGTGACGCCCTCGACCCGAGGCTGAGCTGATGAGCCGCACGCAGAGCGCGGCGGAGGAGAAGACCGTGCACAAGGACGAGAGCTCCGCGCCTCCACCGCTGCTGGAGGTGACCGACCTCAGCGTCGAGTTCCGCACCTCGGCCGGCCAGGTGCGTGCCGTGGACGGGCTGTCCTACCGGGTGGAGGCAGGCCGCACCCTCGCCATCGTCGGCGAGTCCGGCTCGGGCAAGTCGGTCTCGTCGCTGGCCGTGCTGGGCCTGCTGCCCGACACGGCCACCGTGACAGCGGGCACGGCCCGCCTCGACGGCGTGGACCTCCTCGCGCTGAGCCGCAAGGAGCACCGCGCACGCTGTGGCGACCAGGTGGCGATGGTGTTCCAGGACGCGCTGGCCGCGCTCAACCCCGTGCACACCGTGGGCTACCAGCTCACGGAGGCGCTGCGGGCGCGGCGGGGGATGTCCCGCGCGGACGCCCGCAAGCGGGCCGTGGAGCTGCTCGACCTGGTCAAGGTGCCGAACGCGAAGGCACGGGTCAAGGAATACCCGCACGAGTTCTCCGGCGGCATGCGGCAGCGCGTCATGATCGCCTCCGCCCTGTCCTTGGACCCGGCGGTGCTCATCGCGGACGAGCCCACGACCGCCCTCGACGTCACCGTCCAGGCGCAGGTGCTGCGGCTGCTCGCCGAGATCCAGGCGGAGCGGCAGATGGGCCTGGTGCTGATCACCCACGATCTCGGCGTCGTCGCCGGCGTCGCGGACGACGTCACGGTCATGTACGCGGGCCGCGCCGTCGAGCAGGCACCCGTGGTGCCCGTCTACACGGCGCCCGCGCACCCCTACACGCGGGCGCTCCTGCGCTCGATCCCGTCCGCGTCCGGGACGGGGCGCCTGCCCGTGATCCCGGGCCGACCGCCGAGCCCTGCCGCCATGCCGTCCGGCTGCCCGTTCCACCCGCGCTGCGACGCCGTCCGCGGCGTGTGCCGGACCGAGGTACCGCCCCACGCCGTGCCCGCCGAGGGCCGCATGTCGGCGTGCCACTTCGCGGACGACATCCTGGCGGGCCGGGACCCGGCACCGGACGGTAGCGGGAACGACCGCGGAGACTCTGGAGGGGACCATGGCTGAGCCCGTGCTCGAGGTACGTGACCTCGTCAAGCACTACCCCGTGCGCAACGGTCTGCTGCGCCGTTCGGTCAGCGCGGTCAAGGCGGTCGACGGCGTCTCGCTCACCCTGGACCGGGGCCGCACCCTCGGGCTGGTGGGCGAGTCCGGTTCGGGCAAGTCGACGCTCGCGCGCGTGCTGGTCGGTGTCGAGCCGCCGACCAGCGGCCAGGTGCTCGTGGACGGCGAGGACGTCTCACGCCTGTCCCGGGCCGGGCGCAAGCAGCTGCGCCGCGACGTGCAGATGGTGTTCCAGGACCCGTACACCTCGCTGAACCCGCGGATGTCGGTGAGCGAGATCGTGGGCGAGCCGTTCGCCATCCACGGCATCAGCCCCGCGGGTGGACGGCGGGCCGCGGTGGGCGAGCTGCTGGAGCTCGTGGGCCTGGACCCGGACCATGCGGCCCGGTATCCCCACCAGTTCTCGGGCGGGCAGCGGCAGCGCGTCGGGATCGCCCGCGCGCTGGCGCTGCGGCCGAAGATCCTGGTGTGCGACGAGCCCGTGTCCGCGCTCGACGTGTCGGTGCAGGGGCAGGTCATCAACCTCCTGGAGGACCTCCAGGCGGAGCTGGGCCTGTCGTACCTGTTCGTGGCGCACGACCTGGGCGTGGTGCGGCACATCGCCCACGACGTCGCGGTGATGTATCTGGGGCGCATCGTGGAGCAGGGGGCCGAGGCCGAGGTGTACGACGGGGCACAGCACCCGTACACCCAGGCGCTGCTGTCGGCCGTGCCCGTGCCGGACCCGTCGGTCCGCCTGGTGGCCACCGGCGGCGCGCGGGTCGAGCCGGCCGGCACCACGGACCCGGTCACGGGCGCCGGTGCGACCGGCAGCGTCGGCGCGATCGTCCTGGAGGGCGACCCGCCCTCCCCCGTGGACCCGCCGTCCGGCTGCCCGTTCCACACGCGCTGCTGGCTCGCGCCGACGCTGCCCGAGGCGCGTACGGAACCGGCCTCGGCGCAGCCGCCTGCCGACCGGCCCGACCTGGGTCTGCGGCAGGTCCCGACCGTGTGCGAGACGGACGTGCCCGCGCTGGCCCCCCGCTCCCCCGGCACCTCTCCTGGTGCTGCCGGGGGCGCTTCCCACGTGGTGGCCTGCCACTTCGCGCGAGAGCTGGTGGACCCTAGGGTCGAGGTATGACGCGTGTCCTGGTTGTCCTGAACTCGCCCACCAGCCTGATGGGCCGGCTCGAACAATGGCTGCCCGAGGCCGGCCTCGAGCCGGTCCTGGTTCCCGGCGCCGAGCTCCCCGAGAACCTCGACGGGTTCGGGGGCATGATCCTGCTGGGCGGCGGCTTCATGCCGGACGACGACGCGCACCACCCGTTCCTGGCGCGCGAGCGGCGGCTGACCAGCGAGGCGCTGGCCGCGGGTCTGCCGCTGCTCGGCCTGTGCCTCGGCGGCCAGCTGCTGGCGCACGTCACGGGCGGCGGCGTGACGGCGCGGTCCGGCGAGACCGAGCGTGGCATGTGCCCGCTCACGGTGCTGCCCGCCGCCGCCGACGACCCGGTCTTCGGCGGGCTGCCAGGAGTTCCGGACGAGCCGCTGTGGATGATCGAGAACCATGAGGACTCGGTGACCACCCTGCCGCCGTCGGCGACGCTGCTGGTCTCGAGCGGCGAGTGCCCGATCCAGGCCTTCCGCGTGGGTGAGCGGGCCTGGGGCCTGCAGTTCCATCCCGAGGCGCGGCCGGAACGCGTGGCGACGTGGGACGAGGCGGCACTCTCCGAGCAGGGCATCGACCGGGAGGCGCTGGCCGCGGCGGCGCTGGTCCATGCGGCCGAGAACGAGGCGCAGTCCCGCGCGCTGGTCCACGCGTGGGCCGACGTCGTCCGCGAGGCCGCGAAGTAGGAGCCAGGGCGGTGCAGGACCAGGGCGGAGCAGAGCCCGGCGAGGGACAGCCAGGCGAGGATCGACGAGAGGACGGACCGAGATGGTATCCACAGGGACGCACAGCGACGGGGTACCCGTGCTGGCCTACCGGATAGCCCGGGCGTCGGGCGACGTGCTGGCGGCGCGCCAGGACTACCTGGACTTCTACGCGGCCTCGACGGTGAAGCTCGCGGTGCTGGTGGCCGCGGCCCGCGAGCTCGACGCCGGGACGGCGAGCCTGGACGAGACCTGCACCGCCACCCGCACCTTCACGTCCCAGGTGCCCGGCGCGGGCGACTACACGATCGAACCCGACGACGTCGACAGCGGGCTGCCGCCGGACGGCACGCCGATGCCGCTGGGCGACGTCGTCGAACGCATGGTCGTGGTGTCCTCCAACGAAGCGACGAACATGGTCGTAGAGCGTGTCGGCCTGCCCGCGGTGAACAAGGTCCTGGCCGACGCCGGCGCCATCGACTCGGTGTTCGGCCGCAAGTACTCCGACCTGGCGGCCGAGCAGGCGGGGGCCTCGCACCGGACGACGGCGGCCGACCTGTGCCTCCTCATGTCCGCGCTGGTGACGGGCAGGCTGGCCGGCGTGGAGCGGACGACCTGGATGTGCGAGATGCTCGGCCGCCAGACGGACCGCCTGCTCACGGCCGCCGTGCCGCACGGCATCCCGTTCGGCTCCAAGTCCGGCTGGGTCGACGGCATCCGGCACGACGTCGCGTTCGTCGGCGAACCCGGTCCGGACGCGCTGGTGATCTCGGTGTGCTCCCGCGGTTACGACGAGCAGGCCGCGGAAGAGACCCTCAAGTCCCTGGGTGCCCTGGCCACCACCCTGACCTGACCCGCTGTGTCCCGTAGCGTCGGGTCCCTTTTCGAGGTCTAAGTTTCTCCGTTCTGAATCGGTTCAGAGCGGAGAAACTTAGACCTCGAAAAGGGCGTGTCGGACGGCGACCGCCGGGAGCCTCTTGCCCCCCGGGGTTGATCCGGGGTTGATCCGGGCGCGGCTTTCCTCTTGAATGCGAGTGCAATAGCGGCGAGCCAAAGGGGGCCTGCGTGGCGACCACCGAAGCGACCACCAAAGCGACAGGGACACGACCCGACGGCCTCGCGCAGGTCGAACGCCGGGAGAACCTGCTCAACCAGGGCTTCCATCTCGTCCGGTCGGGCGTCCTCGCCCCGGGCCTGCGCGTGCACCGGGACGTCGGCGCGATCTGGCAGCTGGTCACCTGGGGACCGTCGATCGCGGGCGGGTACCGCGCCTCCGCCGTCCGCGCCCCGCACCAGACCGCGGTCGTCGACGACGGACGCACCCTGACCTTCCGCGAGCTCGACGACCGCACCAACCGGCTGGCCAACACCCTCCGGGACCTGGGCGTCGACGTCGGCACCCCGGTCGGCCTGATGTGCCGCAACCACGGCGGCCTGATCGAGGCGATGGTGGCGCTGGCCAAGGTCGGCGCGACGACGCTGCTGTTCAACTCCGGCCTCTCCCCCGCCCAGGTCTCGGCCATCGTGGCCGAGCAGCGCCCCGCGCTCTTCCTCGCCGACCAGGAGTTCCTCGACAAGGAGCCCGAGCTGCCCTCGACCCTGCGGGTCCTGAGCACCTGGTCGGACGACGGCCCTCCCGGCCTCGCGGAGCTCGTCAGCTCGGGCGACCCTGCCAAGGCCCCCGTACCCGCGAAGCCCGGCCGGACGGTCGTCATGACGTCCGGCACGACGAGCACACCGAAGGGTGCCCGCCGCCCGCAGCCCCACGGCCTGAGCGAGGCGGCGTCGCTGCTGTCGGTCATCCCGCTGCGGACCGGCGACCGGATGATGGTCACCACGCCCATCTTCCACACGTGAGGGCTCGCGGCCCTGCAGCTGGGCATGGCGCTGCACGCCGAGCTGGTGCTCCAGCGCCGGTTCGACCCGGAGCAGGTGCTCCGGACCATCGCGGAACGCCGGGTGACCGCCCTGATCGCGGTGCCCGTCATGCTGCAGCGCATCCTCGACCTGCCGGCCGAGGTGAAGGCCCGGTACGACACGTCCTCGCTACGCGTCGTCGCCTACTCCGGCTCCGCCATGCCGCCCGACCGGGTCACCCAGTTCCTCGACGAGTTCGGCCCGGTCCTCTACGGGCTGTACGGCTCGACGGAGGCCTCGTGGGCCTCGATCTCCACGCCCGAGGACCTGGCCGCCGAGCCCACGACGGCGGGCCGTCCACCTCTGGGTACCCGCATCGGCATCCTGGACGACGACGGCCGCCCGGTCCCCCGGGGCGAGGTCGGCCAGATCTGCGTCGGCAACGGCATGCTCTTCGAGGGGTACACCAGCGGGGCGGGCAAGCCGATGTTCGGCGACCTGATGGCCACCGGCGACCGCGGCCGGCTCGACGGCGAGGGCCGGCTCTACGTGGTCGGTCGTGCCGACGACATGATCGTCTCCGGCGGCGAGAACGTCTTCCCCCGTCCCGTCGAGGACGCGATCACCGCCCTGCCGGAGGTCGCGGACGTCGCCGTCTTCGGCGTGCCCGACGACGAGTTCGGCACCCGGTTCGCCGCGTACGTGGTGCTGCACGACGGCGCGACACTCACCGCCGACGCCCTGCTCGACCGGCTGCGCGACCGCCTCCCGCGGTTCTCGCTGCCGCGCGACATCCACTTCCTGAAGTCGCTCCCCCGCAACCCGACGGGCAAGGTCCTCCGCCGAGACCTCCCCTGACCCCACATCGTTGAGTGCTGGTTATTTGTGGGGTCAGAACGTTTCGAGACCACAAATACCCAGCACTCAACGAAGCTGGTTGTTCAGAAGGTCTCGGATGAGCCAGAGGCCGTTCGCGACCTCGGTGAAGCTCGTGCTCAGGGGCGAGAGGCCGACGCGCAGGCCTTGCGGCGGCCGGAAGTCCGGCACCACGCCGCGCTCCCAGGCCTCCGCCACCACGCGCCTGAAGTCCGGGTGGTCGAGCATGATGTGGCTCCCCCGGCGCTCCGGGTCACGCGGCGAGGCCACGTGCACGCCGGCGAGGTGCTCGTCGGCGATCTCCATCGCGAACCCGGTCAGCGCGAGCGACTTCGCGCGTACCGCCGCCATGCCGGCCTCCTCGATGAGCGCGAGCATGTCGCGCATCGGCAGCATCCCGATCACGGGCGGCGTACCGCTGATGAGCTGGCGGATCCCGGTGGCGGGCTCGTACGCGGCGCTCATCGCGAACGGCTCGGCGGCGCCCATCCAGCCCTGGACCGGCTGGCGCACCTCGCCCTGCAGGCCGGCGGCCAGGTAGGCGAAGGCGGGCGAGCCCGGCCCGCCGTTGAGGTACTTGTACGTGCAGCCGACGGCGATGTCCACGCCGTCGGCGTCGAGGTCCAGCGGGACCGAGCCCGCCGAGTGGCACAGGTCCCACAGGACGAGCGCGCCGGCGTCGTGCACGATCCGCGTGATCGCCGGGAGGTCCGCGACGTACCCGGACTTGTAGGCGACGTGGCTGAGCAGCACCAGGGCGGTGTCCTGCCCGACGGCGGCCGCGACCTCCTCCGGTGTCACGCCCGCCTCGGCGTCGGGCGTGATCCAGCGGAGCTCCAGGCCGCGCTCGGCGGCGATGCCCTGGAGCACGAACCGGTCGGTGGGGAAGTTCTCCGTGTCCGCGACGATCACCCGGCGCCCCGGGCGGGCGTCCACCGCGGCGCGGGCCAGCTTGTAGAGCAGCACCGTCGTGGAGTCGGCGACGACCGTCTGCCCCGCGGCCGCTCCGAGGACCACCCGGCCGAGCGTGTCGCCGAGCTCGGTCGGGGCGTCCATCCAGCCCTCGTCCCAGGAGCGGATCAGGCGCGCGGCCCACGGCCCGTCCACGAAGGAGGCCAGCCGCTCGCGCGTGGCGGCCAGCGGCCGGCCCAGCGAGTTGCCGTCCAGGTAGGCGATGAGGCCGTCGCTCGGGGCGAAACGGGCCCGGTAGGGGGCCAGCGGATCGTCGGCGTCGAGCGCGGCGGCCCGGTCGCGCAGGGCGTCGGGCAGGTTCAGCGACAGGTTCTCGGGCAGGGCTGCGGGTGCTGCGGGTGCGGCAGGCGCGGCGGGGTCGGTCACAGGTGCTCCAGGTCGTTCGGCTTCGGCCGAGCGTACGTGCTGGACCGGTTCAGCCGAAGCACTCCACGACGTCGGACCCTTGACGCCCTCTCCGTGCCGTCAGTACTGTCCAAGACGTTCGTACGCAAGAACTCGACAAGGTACTGCGTTTTTATCAACAGAGCCTCGGCAAGTACCGACGATTGATCCAGTGACGACGCCCGTCAACGACGACGGGAGATCGGGGACGACGATGTTCCGCTCCGCCACACCACGCCACGCACCGGGCCCGGTGCCCAGACCGGGACGAGCTCCCGCCCTCCTGTCCGTGCTCACCGCGGCCGCCCTCACGGCGGTGACCCTCGTGCCGGTGACGGCCGTCGCCGCTCCAGGTGTCCTCTCCGCGGGTGCGCCCGCGGCAGCCAGCAGCAACAACGCGCCCTACCTCGCCGACAACCTGACGGACGGCGACCCGGCCACCTACTGGGAGTCGGCCAACGACAACTTCCCGCAGTGGGCACAGGTGGACCTGGGCACGGGCGCGACGGTCGAAGAGGTGGTCCTCCGCCTGCCGGCCACGTGGGAGGCACGGACCCAGACCCTGTCCGTCCAGGCCGGTACCGACGGCTCCGCCTTCACGACCCTCGCGGCGAGCGCCCAGCGACGGTTCGACCCGGCGTCGGGGAACACGGTGACCATCGACGTCCCGGACACGAAGGCGCGCTACCTGCGGGTCGCCGTCTCCGCGAACAGCGGCTGGCCGGCGGGCCAGCTGTCCGAGCTCGAGGTCCGCGGCACGCGGGCGGCTCCTGACCCGGACGAGCCGGTGGAGGGCACCGACCTCGCGGCGGGCCGCGGTATCCAGGCGTCGTCGACGCAGTGGACGTACGTCGCCACGAACGCCAACGACGGCGACACCGCCACGTACTGGGAGGGTGCGGGCGGGCAGTACCCGAGCACGCTCGCGGTGACGCTGGAGTCCGCGGCCGAGCTGAGCGCCGTCGTGGTGAAGCTGCCGCCGGCCACGGCCTGGGGGCCGCGGACGCAGACCTTCGAGGTGCAGGGCCGCGCGGGCTCCGGGGATGCGTGGGCCACGCTCGCGCCGTCGGCCGGCCGTGCCTTCTCACCGGCGACGGGCAACACCGTGACCGTTCCCGTCAGCGGGACCGCGCGCGAGGTGCGGCTGCGGTTCACCGGCAACACGGGCTCGGGCAACGGACAGGTGGCCGAGCTGCAGGTGTTCGGCGCACCCGCGGCGAACCCGAACCTGACGGTCACCGGCATCAGCGCCGACCCGGCGTCGCCCACGGAGTCGGACGACGTCACCCTGTCCGCCGTCGTGAAGAACGTCGGGTCGAAGGCCTCGGCCGCGACGGACGTGTCGTTCACCGTCGACGGAGACCCGGTGGCGACCGGCCGGGTGGGTGCGCTCGACCCGGGCGCCGAGGCGACGGTCACCGCCGACATCGGCTCGCAGGAGGCGGGGTCCTACGAGATCGGCGCCGTCGCCGACCCGTCGGGGGCGGTCGCGGAGCAGTCCGAGACGGACAACGCCTCCGTGCACCCGGACCCGCTGGTGGTGACCGAGATCCCCAGCTCGGACCTGGTCCCGACGGTGTCGTGGACACCGACCACCCCGGCGGCGGGCGAGACCGTGAAGTTCTCGGCCCGGATCGCGAACCGGGGCACGCTCGCCACCAGCTCCGGCGCGCACGGCCTCACGCTCTCCGTGAAGAACGACCGGGGCGCCGTGGTCCGCACCCTGACGGGATCCGTCTCGGGCGCCATCGCGGCGGGCGGCACCAGCCAGAGCGTGGACCTCGGCTCCTGGACTGCCGCCGACGGCTCCTTCGACGTCACCGTGACGGCGGCCGCCGACTCGACGGAGGTCGCGGCCAAGCGCGCGAACAACGAGGTCACGCAGTCGTTGTTCATCGGCCGTGGTGCGGACCTGCCGTTCGACACCTACGAGGCGGAGGACGGCGTCTCGGGTGGCGGTGCGGTCGCCGTCGGGCCGAACCGCGTGGTCGGTGACGTCGCCGGCGAGGCGTCCGGGCGCCGGGCGGTCACGCTGGGCACGACAGGCGCGTACGTCGAGTGGACCACGCGGGCGACCGCCAACTCCCTCGTGGTGCGGTTCTCCATGCCGGACGCCGCGGGCGGTGGCGGCACCGACGCCACGCTGGCGGTCTACGTCGACGGTGAGTTCCTCAAGAACATCGACCTGACCTCGCGGTACGCGTGGCTGTACGGCCCCGAGGCGAACCCGGGCAACCAGCCCGGTCAGGGCGCACCACGGCACATCTACGACGAGGCGAACACCCTGCTCGGCACGACCGTCGAGGCAGGGTCGACCATCCGGCTGCAGAAGACCGCGAGCAGCACGAGCCGGTACACCGTCGACTTCGTCGACCTGGAGCAGGCGACGCCGCAGGCCAACCCCGACCCGGCCCGGTACGTGGAGCCCGCCGGGTTCTCCCACCAGGCCGTCCAGGCCGCGCTCGACCGGTTCCGGATGGACACGACGGGCAACCTGGCCGGGGTCTACCTCCCCGCCGGCGACTACCAGACGGCCAACAAGTTCCAGGTCTACGGCAAGGCGGTCGACATCGTGGGTGCCGGGCCGTGGTTCACGCGGTTCCATGCGCCGGCCTCGCAGGAGAACACGGACATCGGGTTCCGGGCCGAGGGGACGGCCAACGGCTCGACGTTCCGCGACTTCGCCTACTTCGGCAACTACACCTCGCGGATCGACGGCCCTGGCAAGGTGTTCGACTTCGCGAACATCTCCGACATGACCATCGACAACATCTGGGTCGAGCACATGATCTGCATGTTCTGGGCCGCCAACATGGACGACTCGGAGATCAAGGACTCCCGGATCCGCAACACGTTCGCCGACGCCCTGAACATGACCAACGGCAGCGCGAACAACCACGTGCACAACAACCAGGCGCGGGGCAC
The DNA here is from genome assembly GCF_028994805.1 of Promicromonospora iranensis. Lineage (GTDB taxonomy): Bacteria > Actinomycetota > Actinomycetes > Actinomycetales > Cellulomonadaceae > Promicromonospora > Promicromonospora iranensis. The sequence continues at coordinate 103,532 of NZ_JAJQQP010000014.1, forward strand.
CGGGGACGACTCGTTCGCGCTCTTCGCCGCCACCGACGCCGGTGGCAGCGGCCAGCGGGGCAACGTGTTCGAGAACCTGACGTCGACGAACACCTGGCGGGCCGCCGGTCTCGCCGTCTACGGCGGGCAGGACAACACGTTCCGCAACATCTACATCGCGGACACGCTCGTCTACTCCGGCGTGACCATCAGCTCGCTGGACTTCGGGTACCCGATGGAGGGGTTCGGCCCGGCTCCGACCACCTTCGAGGGCATCTCCGTGGTGCGCTCCGGCGGGCACTTCTGGGGTGACCAGGTGTTCCCGGCGGTGTGGATGTTCTCGGCCTCGAAGGTGTTCACCGCCATCCGGGTCAACGACCTCGACATCGTGGACCCGACGTACTCCGGGATCATGTTCCAGACCCAGTACATCGGCGGACAACCGGTGAACCCGATCCAGGACACGGTGTTCACCGACGTGTCGATCACCGGCGCCCAGCGCAGCGGCGACCGGTACGACGAGCGGTCCGGATACGGGATCTGGGCCAACCCGATGCCGGAGGCGGGCCAAGGACCGGCGGTCGGCTCGGTGACGTTCACCAACCTGACCCTGGAGAACAACTACCGCGACATCGTGAACGACACCTCGACGTTCACGATCACCCGCAACTGACCACCCCCACCGGCAACCCGCCGAGGTAGTCAGCTGACTACCTCGGCGTGGGGATGCGGCGGGCCGAGCGGAGCCAGGCGATCAGCTCGGCCGCCGTTCCCGGCATCGGGAGCGGCGCCGTCAGCACCAGGGCGTCCGCCGGGCCCAGCACCGCGCGCCGCAGCTGCTCCCCCGTCAGGCCCACGGCACCCAGCAGCTCGATCTCGCGCTCGTTCACCCCCACCGGCGTCGGGCCGTTGCCCATGTCCGTGCCGTAGACGAGCGTGCCGCCCGCCGCGACGAACCGCCGCGCGTTGTCGAGCGCCAGCTCCAGACCGGCCCTCCGGCCCGGCCCGTCGTGGATCGCGAGCGTGGAGATCCAGGTCATGGGGGCCCCGCGGGCGATCAGCTCCGACGACAGCGACTCCGTCCAGGGCACGTGCACCAAGGTGTCCGCCCCCGCGTCGAGCGCACGCTCGGCCTGGCCCGCACCCTCGGCGTGCACGACCACCGGCAGCCCTGCCGCGTGCGCCTCGTCAGCCAGCGCCCGCAGGACGTCGTCGGGCAGCAGGACCATGCCCGCGTGCAGAGCCACCTTGACCGCGAAGCCGCCCCCGGCGACGACGTCCGCCACCGCCTCGGCGGCGGCCCGCGGCGAGGCGACGTGCCGCACGGCGGCGTCCGGCGCCCACGAGCGGCCGCTCGGGTACCCGCCGGGCGCGGTGTGGAACGGCCCGACGTACCGCACCCGGACGCCCGACGGCGGCGTGGCCGCCCACCCGGTCGTCTCGCGCGGGTCCCAGCCCAGGTCGTGCACCTCGGTGACCGGGCCGTCGGCCAGGAGCGCCCGGTCGACAAGGCCCAGGTGCACGTGGCGGTCGACGACGCCCGGGAGCGTCACCTCCGGCACGCCGTCAGGCACCGAGCGGGCCGTCGATCTCGGTGCGCACCGAGATGAGCTCGGGGAAGAACGTCAGGTCCAGGGCACGCTTGAGGAAGCCCACGCCGCTCGAGCCACCCGTGCCGGTCTTGAAGCCGATGGTGCGCTGCACGGTGCGCAGGTGGCGGAAGCGCCACAGCTGGAACGCATCCTCGATGTCGACCAGGTCCTCGCAGGCCTCGTACAGCTCCCAGTTGCCGTGCGGGTCCTCGTAGATCGTCTTGAAGACGGCGATCAGCTCCGGGTGCTCGGCCCAGGCCTGCGTCACGTCGCGGTCCAGGATCTCGGCCGGGACGGGATGTCCGCGCCGCGCCAGCAGGCGCAGGAACGCGTCGTACACGGTGGGCTCCGCCAGGAGCTGGGCCAGCTGCGCGTGCACCTCGGGCTTGTCGCGGAACACCTGCAGCATCCCGGCGTTCTTGTTGCCCAGCAAGAACTCCACGGCTCGGTACTGGTGCGACTGGAAGCCGGAGGACTGCCCCAGCGACCCCCGGAACTCCGCGTACTCGCTGGGCGTGAGCGTCGCCAGCACCGACCACTGCTCGGTGATGGTGCGCTGGATGTGCTTCACCCGGGCCAGCCCCTTGAGCGCCCGCGACAGGTCGTCGCCGTCGAGGAACCCGCGCACGGCACGCAGCTCGTGCACCACGAGCTTGAGCCACAGCTCGGTGGTCTGGTGCTGGATGATGAACAGCAGCTCGTCGTGGTGCGGCGGGTCGCTCATCGGGTGCTGCGCCGAGAGGAGCTCGTCGAGCCCCAGGTAGGAGCCGTAGTCCATCTCGTCGCGGAAGTCCGTGCGGAGGGAGGCCTCGATGGGTCGGGTGTTACCAGTCACCTCTGGAGCGTAACCCCGCCCTGTTGGCTGTGAGCGCGACCGTTGCGACTGTCTGCCCGGTTGAGGCGCAATGATCACGCTCACGACCAAGGGTCAGGCTGCTCGGGCCTCGTCACCGTTCGGGTTCTCGAAAGCCTCCGCCATCAGTGCGATCTCCTCGGGCGGGAGCGACATGTCGTGCGCGATGCGCGTCCAGCCGGACGTCGCCGCCGCGACCTCGGCGAGCACCCGGCGCGCGTCGTCCTGCCGAAGGCCGTAGGAGTCCGCGGTGGCCAGCAGCTCCCGCACGTCCCGGTCGATGCGGCTCCCGCCGGGGCGCAGCGGCGTCGACTCGGCGACCGTGAACGGGTTGGGGTTCACGTCGAACAGCGGAGAGAGCGACCAGCCGTCCGGACGGCGCAGGAAGCCGTGGTTCTTCATGTGGTCGTCCACGTTGCGCACGAGCAGCGTGAACGCGACGCGGCGGAACAGGTCGTGCCCGTCCGTGGCCGGCCGGCCCGAGTGGTCCGCCAGCGTCTCCGCGAGCGTCCGGTAGTCGATGACCTCGAAGAAGGCCTTCTGCGTGAGGCTGTCGGCGGACAGGAAGCCGATGCGTCCGCCGTCCGGCCGCCGGTCGAAGCGCCGCGTCAGCAGGATGGACCGTGCGGGGCCGATGCGGTGCAGGCGTGCCACGGGCACCTCGATGCCCGCGTCCGAGGCCAGCCGCAGCGTCAGGTACTCCCAGGCCTGGACGTCCCACCGGTCGCCGCTCTCGGGCAGCTTGGCCATCCACAGGTCGCCGGCGCTGTCCTTCACCGTCACCTTGGGCCGCGCTCCGCCCATCGAGGTCCCGGCGGCGACCAGGAGCCGCACGTCGTGGTCGGTCTCCCGGTGCTGCGCGACGGCGTCCGCGGCGGCCGTCAGCGACGGCAGGTCCACCAGGTCGGGGACCTCCGCCCGCGGCGGGCCCATGAAGGTCCTGCCCTCGTCGAGCGAGAACCGCAGCGCCCCCAGGCGGGTCTCGTCCTGCACCCCGAGCAGGAAGTCCACCTCGGTGAGGGTCATGAAACCGCGGCCCTCGGCGCGAGCGGCACGCCGCTCCGCGTGGAACAGCAGGGTGCGGCCCCACTGGTCGGGCTGACAGTCCGCGAGGACGCCGAACAGGGGCCGGTCGCTGCCGGAGGGGATGTTCCCCGGCGTCAGCGGCAGCTCCGGGCACAGGGCGTACGCGCGCGGGTCGCGCAGGTAGGCGGCGTCGTAGCGGAACGTGCAGCCCACCAGGGCACCGCCCCGGTTGAGGTGCATGTCGAGGTCACCGGCGCGCGCCTGACCCCCGCCCGGCAGCTCGACCTCGACGTGTATCGACACCGCGGCTCACCTTCTCAGCTCGGCACCCTGACGCGCTGCGGCAGGGCGCGTTCCGCGTGGAACCTGCCCATCTCGGTGGTCAGCGGGTCGGTGGCGCCGACGACGGCGTCCGCCACCCCGAGCACCCGCAGCACCGCGAACGTGTTCTCCAGGCTCACCGTTCCGGTGCCCGTCTCGATCGCGCGGAGCGTGGTGCGGGTGATGCCCGCACGGTCGGCGACGAGCTGGGCCGTGAGACCGTGGATCTTGCGCCAGGCACGGACGTGGTCGCCGAGTGTGGCGAGGTCACGCCGGGTCCGGAGGGAAGTTCTGGCCATGACTGCTCCTTTCGGTCACCAGGCTAGCCGACGGACCGCGTAATGGTCACTAGGGTGACCGTTATTCGCGCGGTCCCGGCGAGTGGACCCACCGACAGGACCGGACACGGCAGAACGGGCCGCCCCACCATGGGGGCGGCCCGTTCTGCAGGACGTTCAGCGGTGCGCTACGGCTGCTGGTTGTTGACCGTGGCCGTCGCCAGAGCACCCTCGGAGAGGTCGTGCTTCTCGAGGATCTGGGCGTACGTACCGTCGTCGATGATGCTCTGCAGCGCCGCCTGATACGCCCCGACCAGCTGGACGTCACCCTTGAGGAACCGGAAGCCGAGCGGCGTCGGGTTGATGATCTCGGTGTTGCCGACCTCGAAGACGTCACCGGAGCCGATCTGCTTCGCGTTGTACGCGCCGGTGGACCACTGCGTGAGCTCGGCGTCGGCCTTGCCGGCCTGGACCTGGGCGAGCGCGTCGGCGTCGGTCTCGAACTCGACGATCTTGACCGGCTTCGCCCGGCAGTCACCCGCGTTGAGCCCGGTGAGCGCCTCCGCCTGCGTGGTCTCGACGAGCACGGCCACCGTGCGGCCGCACAGGTCAGTGAGCTTCGTGATGCCCTCGGGGTTGCCGGCCGGGACCATGATGGCGTCGCTGTCGTTGTAGTAGTCGACGAAGTCGGAGTCGGCTCGGCGCTCGGCCGTGTCCGACATGGCCGCGGCGACGATGTCGACGTTGCTCGCGTACAGCTCGTCGACGAGCGAGTCCCACGGCATGTCGTGGAACGTGTACTTCAGGCCCAGCCGGTCCGAGGCAGCGTCGAACAGGTCGATCTCGAACCCGACGATGCGCCCGGCCTCGTTGGTGTACTCGAAGGGCGGGTAGCCCGACTCCGTACCGACCGTGATGCGCGTGGACTCCGCCAGCAGCTCACCCGGCAGCATCGCGCGCAGCTGCGGATCGACCTCGACCGTCTGCTCAGCGGCTTCCGCCGACTCGTCCGAGCTGGTCGAGCAGCCGGTCATCAGTGCCCCGAGCGCGGTGGTGACCGCGATAGAGCCAATGACCGCAAGCGCGCGGTGTCCGAGAGCCATGCGGGGTCCTCCACACAAAAAAGACATGATGAGCGAGTTACGCGGGTGGAGCCTATACGGTCCTGGCGGATTACTGTGAATCCGAGTTTCACCTACGCCCACGGGCCGTGACACCGGGGCTCAAGCGCTGGTGCCGACCTTAGCCGCAGCCCCCACGTCCGCCAGAATCACCGCATCAATGAGACCCCGCGCCCACTCCAGCACCTCGGTACCCCGCAGCGGTCGGCCACCGATCCGCGCGGTCGTCGGGAACGGGACGAGGATCGCCCGGATGGCCGGCTTGAGCACCGTCCCGGGGTAGAGCCGCTTGAGTCGCAGCTGCGCCGACTCGGGCAGGTTCACGGGCGCGAACCGGACGTACTTGCCCTGTGCGGTGATGTCCGTGAGCCCCGCCTGGCGGGCGTGGTTCCGGAAGCTCGCGACGTCGAACAGGGCGCCCGCGACGTCGGGCAGGGCGCCGTAGCGGTCGGTGAGCTCGGCGCGTACCTCGTCGAGGGCCGCGGCGTCGTGGGCCGTGGCGATCTTCTTGTACGCCTCCAGCCGCAGCCGCTCCGTGGCGATGTACGCCTCCGGCAGGTGGGCGTCGACGGGCAGCTCGATGGTGACCTCGGGCGCCTCTTCCTCGGCGTCGCCGCGGAAGGCGGAGACCGCCTCGCCCACCATGCGCACGTAGAGGTCGAACCCGACGCCGGCGATGTGCCCGGACTGCTCGCCGCCGAGCAGGTTGCCCGCCCCGCGGATCTCGAGGTCCTTCATGGCGATCTGCATGCCGGCGCCCAGGTCGGTGTGCGCGGCCATGGTGGCGAGCCGGTCGTGCGCCGTCTCGGTGAGCGGCTTCTCCGGCGGGTAGAGGAAGTACGCGTAGGCGCGCTCGCGCCCGCGGCCCACCCGACCGCGGAGCTGGTGCAGCTGGGACAGGCCCAGCATGTCGGAACGCTCCAGGATCAGGGTGTTGGCATTGGAGATGTCCAGGCCGGTCTCGATGATCGTGGTGCACACCAGGACGTCGAGCTCCTTCTCCCAGAAGGCGCGGATGACCTGGTCGAGCTGGTGCTCGCTCATCTTGCCGTGGGCGACGCCGACACGGGCCTCCGGCACCAGCTCGTTCAGTCGTGAGGCGGTGCGCTGGATGGTCTCCACCTTGTTGTGCACGTAGAAGACCTGCCCCTCGCGGAGCAGCTCGCGCCGCAGGGCGGCGGCGATCTGCTTCTCCTCGAAGGCGCCCACGTAGGTGAGCACGGGGTGGCGCTCCTCCGGGGGCGTGGCCAGCGTGGACATCTCACGGATGCCGGTCACCGCCATCTCCAGCGTGCGCGGGATCGGGGTCGCGGACATGGCCAGCACGTCCACGTTGGTGCGCAGCTGCTTGAGCGTCTCCTTGTGCTCGACGCCGAAGCGCTGCTCCTCGTCGACGACCACCAGGCCCAGGTCCTTGAACACCACGGAACCGGTGATGAGACGGTGGGTACCGATGACGACGTCGACGCTGCCGTCCTTGAGACCGGCGAGCGTCTCCTCCGACTCCTTCGCCGACTGGAACCGGCTCAGCGCCCGCACGTTGACGGGGAACCCGGTGTACCGCTCGGAGAACGTCTCGAAGTGCTGCTGCACCAGGAGCGTGGTGGGGACCAGGATGGCGACCTGCTTGCCGTCCTGCACCGCCTTGAACGCTGCCCGGATCGCGATCTCCGTCTTGCCGTACCCGACATCGCCGCACACCAGGCGGTCCATCGGCACGGACTTCTCCATGTCGGCCTTGACCTCGTCGATCGTCGCCAGCTGGTCCGGGGTCTCGACGTAGGCGAAGGCGTCCTCGAGCTCGCGCTGCCACGGGGTGTCGGGGCCGTAGGCGTGGCCCTGCGTCGCCATGCGCGCGCTGTACAGCCGGATCAGCTCGCTCGCGATCTCCTTGACGTGCTTGCGCGCCTTGGCCTTGGTGTTCTTCCAGTCGGCGCCGCCCATCTTGGACAGCGATGGCGACTCCCCGCCGGTGTACTTGGTGACCTGGTCGAGCTGGTCGGTGGGGACGAACAGCCGGTCGCCCGGCTGGCCGCGCTTGCTGCTCGCGTACTCGATCACGAGGTACTCGCGGGTGGCCCGGTTGCCGCCGGTGCCCATGGTGCGCTGCGCCATCTCGACGAACCGGCCCACACCGTGCTGCTCGTGCACCACGAAGTCGCCGGCCTTGAGCTGGAGCGGGTCCACCACGTTGCGCCGTCGGCTGGGCATCTTGCGCATGTCGCGTGTGCCGGAGCCCGCACGCCCGGTCAGGTCCTGCTCGGAGAAGACCGCGAGCCGCAGGTCGGGCGCCACGAACCCCTTACCCGCACCGCCCGCGACGACGTGGACGACGCCGGGCTCCGGCTCGTCGTCGAGCGACACGGCCAGCCGGGCAGCGGTACCCGCCTCGGACAGCTGCTCGGTCATGCGCTTGGCGGGACCGTGCCCCTCCGTGGTCAGCACGAGGCGCCAGCTCGCGACCTGCAGACCGCGCACGTCGTCGAGGGCGCGCGCGAGGTCTCCGCGGTACGACTCGACGTCCCGGGCGCTGATCGTGAACACGGTCTCGCCCGCCCCGCCGGGCTCGTCGTCACCGGCCGGTCCCAGCTCGATGTCCTGCGTGAACGACGAGAGCGTCCACCAGCCCAGGCCGCGCCGGGCCGCCACCTCACGCACCTCGGCGAACGTCGCGAAGGACGCGGCGGACAGGTCGATCGGTGCCGCGCCGCCGGCCACCGCCCCCGTCCAGGCGGCGGCGAGGAACTCCTCGGTGGTCGCCACCAGGTCGTGGGCGCGGCGGCGCACGCGCTCGGGCTCGTTGACCACGAGCAGCGCGTCGTCGGGCACCAGCTCCAGGACCGAGATCATGCGGTCCACCAGGACGGGCGCCAGCGACTCCATGCCCTCGACGGCGACACCGGCGGCCAGCTTGTCGAGCATCTCGACGGCGCCCGGCAGGGTCTCGACGAGCTCCGCTGCGCGTGCCCGGACGGCGTCGTCCAGCAGGATCTCGCGGCAGGGCGGCGCCCAGAGCCCGCGCTCGGCGATCTCCAGGCTGCGCTGGTCGGCCACGGCGAACCAGCGGATCTCCGTGACCTCGTCGCCCCAGAACTCGCACCGCAGCGGGTGGTCCTCCGTGGGCGGGAAGATGTCGAGGATGCCACCGCGGACCGCGTACTCGCCGCGCCGCTCCACCATGTCGACGCGGGTGTAGGCGGCTGCGGTGAGGCGCTCGGCGACGTCGGTCAGGTCGGCCGTGGCGCCGATGTCGAGCTGGACCGGCTCGAGCTCCCCCAGGCCCTCGACCACCGGCTGCAGCAGTGCCCGGACCGGCATCACCAGGACCCGGATCTCGGCCGCCTGCCCGTGCCCCTCCGCCGGGTGGGCCAGGCGGCGGAACACCGCGAGGCGCTTGGCCACGGTGTCCGCGCGCGGGCTGAGCCGCTCGTGCGGCAGCGTCTCCCAGGCGGGGAGCACCGCGACGTCGTCGGCACGGCCCTCCGGGAGGTACCCGCGCAGGCTCGCGGCCAGGTCGTCGGCCTCACGACCGGTCGCGGTGACCACCACGAGCGGACGCTTCTCGGACGCCGCGACCAGCAGGGGCGGGCGCACGCCTGCGGGGCCCACCACATCGGCGAAGCCACGCGCACGCACGTGCTCCACCGCGGCAGCAGCGCCAGGATCACGCAGGAGGGTAGGAAGCAGGCCGGTGAGGTTCATGGGTTCTGTCCTTCGAGGGCGCACGACGACGGGCCCACCACGAGGGCGACCGGGTGCGGCCGACGGGGTGAGGGGCTGATCCCAGGCTACTCCCGACCACCGACACCGCCGTCCGGCACGGTGTGGAGCACGGTGTCGAACAGGGCGTCCGACGTCGCGGCCGGCACTGCCCTTCGAACGGCTCTGCACGTACGATGACCCGCGATGTTCACCCCCTCCGGGTCCCCACGGCACGCAGGCGCGCCGAAGCCGGGACGAGACGCCGCCGTCGGGCCGCGCACGCCTGGCCGCCTCGCCTGGCCGGACGCCGCCCGCGGCCTCGCCATCGGTCTCGTGGTGCTGTACCACGCGACCAACTGGACCTGGTCCACCGGGTACGAGGTGAGCGTGCTGCGGGAGGTCAACGAGACCCTTCGCAGCCTGCGCATGCCGCTGTTCTTCGCGGTCGCCGGCATGTTCGCCGGAAAGTGGATGACGGTGCCGTGGTCGCGGCTGGCCCGCGGCAAGCTGCTCTTCTTCGCGTGGGTGTTCGTGCTGTGGGAGCCGATCTCCCTGGTGGTCCGCCTGCTCACCGGCTACTACCAGGTGGCTGACGCCGACTGGGGCACCCTGGGCCACGACCTCGCCTGGTCGCTCCTGGTCCCCCGCTCGGAGCTGTGGTTCGTCTGGACGCTTGCGGCGTTCTTCGTGATCGCGCGGGCGCTGCGCCGTATCCCGGCACCCGTGCAGCTCGTGCTCGCCGCCTGCGTGAGCGGGTGGGCGCTCGCCGGCTGGGAGCCGGAGAGCATCGCGTGGCGCGGCACCGCACAGTTCGTGCTGTTCTTCCTGGGCGGGCTGCACCTGCGGCCGCTGCTCGAACGGTTCGCCCGGCGAGTCACCTGGCTCTGGGCGGTGGGCGCCGTCGTCGTCTGGCTCGGGATCCAGATGGCGGTGCGCGAGCTCGGTCTCGCCGGCGTCCCCGGGCTCTACCTGCTGGCGAACATCGCGGGCGTGCCGGCCGGGGTGGCGGTGAGTGTGCTGGCCTCCCGGGTGCCCGGGGTCGGGTATCTACCCAGGTCGCTCGGGTTGCAGTGGCTCGGAGCGCGGACACTGCCCGTGTTCGTGACGCACACGTCGGTGGTGCTCGGGCTCCTGTGCCTGCTCTATCGCAACGCCGTCTGGATCCCCGCCCCGCAGTCGCAGTGGCTGCCGGTCATCCTCTGGGTGGCGGCGATCACCGTCGGGCTGGGGCTGGGCGCCCTCGCGCCCCGGATCGGCGCACGCTGGCTGTTCGCCCCACCGAGGGGGCTGTCGGGCTCCACGGATGGTGTGCGGCATCCAGGGAACGCGGCGTCGAAGCCGGGGGAACGGTGACCGACCTGGTAGCCGGGGACCCGAGCCGGACCACGAGGGGCGGGCTGAGCGACGACCGCAGCGCCCGTCAGCCCTGTTCCGCGGCGGTCGCAGCGTAGTCGGTCGGGGTCTGACCGTAGCGATCCCGGAAGGCACGGGTGAAGTGGCCGCTGTCCGCGAACTGCCAACGGGCGGCGATCTCCGTGATGGTCGTGCGCCGAGGCCCGGCGACGAGCGCACGACGGGCCTCGTCGAGGCGACGGGCCCGGATGTACGTGCTCGGTGTCTACCCCTCGGCCGCGAACGCCCGCTGCAGTGTCCGCACGGAGACGTTCAGCTGCCGCGCCAGGATCGTCGGCGAGAGGGTGGGATCGGTGAGCCGCCGGTCGGCGATGTCCCGAGCGGCCTGTGCCAGCGCCGCCGCCAGGCGAGGCTCGACGTCGTCGAGGCCGCCGTGCACCACGGCCCGGGCCAGCTCGGCCAGGGTCTCCCGTGCGGCGTCCACGCCGGCCGGCTCCAGATCGTCCAGCAGCCGGCTCACCATGGTGGCGTGCGCGGTCAGCAGGCGCACCCCCGCGGCGTCGGCGCTGCCGGCCGCCGCGGTGCCCCCCACCCCGGCGGACGATCCACAGGCGCAGGTTGTCCTCCGCGCCGACCCGCGGGACCGTACCCGGAAGCCGGAGACGGTCTCCCGGCTGTAGGGCGGCAGCGCGAACCTCTCGCCCATCCGGGAGCGCCACACGCGGGCGAACTCGCTGAAGGCGTTCCCGCCGCTCGGACTCATCGAGAACGTGCCGTCCATCGTGTCGCGCATCTTCCCGGGCAGCCTGCGACCTCGACCGGGTTCAGGGTCCAGCGGCGGGCCCGGACAGCGGCGGTCCTGACCCGCACGAGCGCAATGTTGCTTTTTACCGACATCTACCCCGTACGTGGCATGTCCTGTTACTGTGTCCCACTCAGCAACGGCAAAGGCGCCGTCGCGACCGGCGGAGCCCTGGCCTCGCCCCGGTACAGCGGGAGGTCCTGTGCAACGCCTGCGACGCATCAGACGAACGGCTGTCCTCGCAGCTGTGGTCGCCGCCGCCTGCCTCAGCAGCACGGCGCTGGTGGCGCCGGCGTCGGCCAGCGGACCGGACGCCGGACCGCCCGCCGGCCCCGTCGCCCTGGCCGAGCCGGCGCTCCCCAGCCCGGAGTCCGAGGTCAATGCCACGGGCGTCCCCTTCACCGGCACCCGCCCGGACGGCACCGTGTACGGCCTCATCGACGCGCACAGCCACCTGTTCATGCAGGACGGCATGGGCGGGGCCGCCCTGTGCGGCAAGGTCTTCTCGGAGCGCGGGATCGAGGCCGCGCTGCGGGACTGCCCGTCGCACGAGCCCCACGGCCTGGGCGCCCTGCTCGAGAACCTGACCCGGGACGGCTCCCCCCTCGGCACGCACGACACCACGGGGTGGCCCACGTTCTCCGACTGGCCCGCCCACGACTCGCTCACCCACCAGCAGATGTACTACCGCTGGGTCGAGCGGGCCTGGCGCGGCGGACAGCGGGTGCTCGTCAACGACCTCGTCACCAACGGGCTCCTGTGCTCCATCAACCCGGGCACCCACCAGAGCTGTGACGAGATGACGGCGATCCGGCGCCAGGCGCAGGACACCTACGACCTGCAGGCCTACGTCGACGCACAGTACGGCGGGCCGGGCAGGGGCTGGTTCCGGATCGTGACGAGCAGCGAGCAGGCACGCCAGGTGATCGAGGAGGGCAAGCTCGCCGTCGTGCTCGGCGTCGAGACGTCGGAGCCGTTCGGGTGCAAGCAGACCCTGCGGATCCCACGGTGCTCCCGGGCCGACATCGACGCCGGCCTCGACGAGCTGTACGACCTGGGTGTCCGCTCGATGTACCTGTGCCACAAGTTCGACAACGCGCTGTGCGGCGTGCGGTTCGACGAGGGGTCCATGGGCGCGATCATCAACGCCGGCCAGTTCCTCTCCACGGGCACGTGGTGGGACGCGCGCTCCTGCCCCGCGGACCAGCCGCACGACCACAACCCGGGCAACGGGGAGCTCCCGCCGGAGCTGGAGGACGACCTCCCGCCGGTCCTGCCCCTCTACCCGCCGGGAACGCTCTGCAACACGCGTGGCCTGACGGGGCTGGGCGCGTACGCGGTCCGCGGCCTGGTCGAGCGCAACATGATGATCGAGATCGACCACATGAGCGCCAAGGCCGCCGACCAGACGCTCGACATCCTGGAGGCGGAGGACTACCCGGGCGTCCTGTCCACGCACTCCTGGATGGACGAGCGGTATCTCGACCGGCTCTACGCCCTCGGCGGGTTCGCCACGATCTACGGGCATGCCGCCCACGAGTTCGTCGCGGAGTACGAGCGCACGGCGCCCGTCCGCGACCGGTACGGCGCGGGCATCGGGTTCGGCTTCGACATGAACGGGTTCGGCGGTACCCCACCGCCCCGGGGTGACGCGGCGGCGAACCCGGTCACGTACCCGTTCCGGTCGTTCGACGGCGGGACGGTGCTCGACCGCCAGACCACCGGCGAGCGCACCTGGGACGTCAACGTGGACGGCGTCGCGCACTACGGTCTGGTGCCCGACTACGTCGAGGACCTGCGCCTCGTGGGCGGGCAGGAGGTCGTCGACGACCTGGCGCGGGGCCCGGAGAGCTACCTGACGACATGGGCAGGAGCAGAAGCCGCCACGCCGAGGTAGTCATCTGGCGAGGTAGTCATGCAGCGGGTAGTCAACTGGGTGACTGTCTCGCTGCATGACTACCTCGCCGGATGACTACCTCGGCGTAGCCGTGTGGAACTTTCCCTGGGCGGCGAGCAGACCCTCGGTGACCAGCAGCTCGACGGCGTCGGCGGCGTCGTCCACCAGGATCGGCAGGTCCTTCTTCTCCGTGGCGGAGAAGTCCTTGAGCACGTGGTCCGCGGTGTCCATCCGGCCCGGCGGGCGACCGACGCCGACCCGCACCCGGTGGTAGTCCTTGGTCCCCAGCGCCTTGGTGGTGTCGCGCAGCCCGTTGTGACCGCCCTCGCCCCCGCCGATCTTGAGCTTGATCGTGTCGAAGGGGATGTCCACCTCGTCGTGCACCATGACCACCTGCTCGGGGGCGATGTCGTAGTACTTCGCGAGCGCGCTGACCGGGCCGCCCGACGTGTTCATGTACGTGGTCGGCTTCGCGAGGACCACCCGTGGCCCCGGCGCCCCGCCGGGGAGCACCCCGAGCCGCGCCTCGGCGACGACGGCCTGCGCGCGGGGGTGCTTGGAGAAGCGCGCGCCCGTGCGCTCGGCGAGCAGGTCGAGCACCATCTGCCCCACGTTGTGCCGGTTGCCGGCGTACTTGGGGCCCGGATTGCCGAGCCCGACGACGAGCCAGGGCCGGTCACTCATGTCGCGTCCTTTCAAGACAACGGACTTGCCAACAGCAGACGTCTCACGGCAGAGGTTCTCCTGCCGCAGCCGCTACGAGCGGAAACAGGTCGGGCCGAGGCAGAACCCGCGCCGCGCACGATCTTCTCGTGCGCGCGCCTGAAGGCTCTACCTCGGCCCGGTGCGCTCCGGCTCACGCCGGGTCGCTCTGGGTGCTGCCGGGGACTCAGCCCACCGAGGAGGCCTCGGCGGGCGACTCGGCGGACGCGGCGGACTCCTCGTCGTCGCCGGCCTCGCCGCGCGGCTCGGTGACGAGCACGACGACGGCCTTCGGGTCGGTGAGCAGCGTCGAGCCCTCGGGCAGGGGGACGTCCTCGGCGTGGATCTGCGCGCCGGACTCGAGACCCTCGATGGAGACGTCGACGAACTCGGGCAGGTGCGTGGCCTCGGCCTCGACCGAGAGCGTCTGCTCCTCGACCAGGTGGATGGTACCGGGGGCCGACTCGCCCACGATGTTCACGGAGATGTCGACGGTGATCTTCTCGCCGGCGCGCACGACCTGGAGGTCGATGTGCTCGATGGTGTTCTTCACCGGGTCGCGCTGGACGTCCTTGGCGACGGCCAGCTGGCCCTTGCCGTCCACGTCGATGTTGAGCAGCACGTTGGTCTGGCGCAGCGCCAGCATCGACTCGTGGCCGGGCAGCGTGACGTGCACCGGGTCGCCGCCGTGCCCGTAGAGGACGGCGGGGATCTTGTTGTCGCGGCGGATGCGGCGGGCCGCACCCTTGCCGAACTCGGTACGGGGCTCAGCGGCGAGCTTGATCTCGGCCATGGGAATTCACTCCTGGAAGGTCTGTGTGTGCAACTCGGTCGGCGGCTGCGTCGGCGCGGGACACGTGACGGGCGCGGAGCGGGCACGTGGGACGGAGTGCTGGAGGGAACTCCACCCAGGGGCCGCCGACGGCCGCCCAGTCGATCACGGACGCCGTCCGGGTGCTAGCGGGATCGAGTCCCGCCGCGGCCGTCAAGCGTCCCTCGCCGAGGCAACCTGACTACTGTACCCGCTCGTCGAGGCGGTCCGCACCGATAGGCGGTGTGACGCCGATCGGCGGCTGCGTGCGGCGCGGCCGGTAGACCACCTGGACGTGGAACACGAACCGCAGCAGGAACGCCACGACGAGCGTCACCGCCTGCACGAGCACCGGCCACATGCCCGTGAACTCGACCAGCCACCACAGCACGGGCAGGCGGATCGCCGCCTCGGTGCCGTTGAACGCGAACGAGTGCGCGAACCTCGACCAGACGCCGCGGCCCTCGCTCCGCAGGTCCCGGAACACGAACCGCTCCTGCAGCAGGAAGTTCGTCAGGATCGTCACGACGGCGGAGATCACCGCGCCCGCCACGTAGTGGACGCCCAGCCCGGTCAGGGCCCACAGGATGAGGATGTTGAGCACCGCGCCGAAGCCGCCGATGATCGCGAACCGCGACATCCGCCCGAACCGCAGGGCCGCGAGCTGCTCGAGGTAGCGCAGGCCCGTCGTGAAGGTCGCCTTGGAGTGTCCGGCGTACCGCTCGCCGAACACGAACGGCTCCTCCCCCACGGCCAGCGTGTTGCGGGTGAGGAGCTCCAGCAGGATCTTGAAGCCGCGCGGGTGCAGCGAGTCCAGGTCCAGCCGGTCCACCCGCGTGGCGAAGAACCCGGTCAGCGGGTCGGTCACGTTGCGCAGCCGCACCGGGAACATCGACCGCGCGAGCAGCGCCGAGGCGATCGACACACCGTGCCGCCACCAGCCGTCCAGGCCCCCGGCGTCGCCGTCGCCCGTGTACCGGGAGGCGACGACGAGGTCCAGCCCCGACTCCCGTCCGCGCGTGACGAGCGCGGGCACGAGCTCCGGCGGGTGCTGCAGGTCGCCGTCCATGACCACTGCCCACTCGGTGGTCACGGTCCGCAGCCCGTCCACGACGGCACCGCTGAGCCCGCCCTGCGGCGTCTCGCGGTGCAGCAGGCGCACCGGGACGGGCGCGGTGGCCGCGACCTCACGGATCAGGTCGGGGGTGTCGTCCGTCGAGTCGTCGACGAAGAGGATCTCCGACAGACCGGGCGCCCCGACGGGAGCCGGGCCGCCCTCGGGGCCGTGCACGGCGCCCGAGGTGCGACCGTCGTCGGGCAGCACACCGAAGGCGGCGCACAGCCGCTCCGTGAGCACCCGGACGTTGGGCCCCTCGTTGAACGTGGGCACCACGACGGTGACGGTCACTGACCCTCCCAGATCGTTGTCAAGACACGGTCCTCCGTTGACCGTATCTGAGTCAAGAGTCAGACCGTATACCCAGACGGGTGCCCGGACGGACGCCCCGGCAGATCAGGAGTTGCCGTCGAAGAGCGACGTCACCGAGCCGTCCGAGTGGACCTCGTTGATCGCGGACGCGAGCAGCGGTGCGATGGAGAGCACCTTGAGGTTCGGGAACCGGCGGTCGTCCTCGATCGGGAGGGTGTCGGTCACGACGACCTCGCGCGCCCCGCACTCCGTGAGCCGCTGCGCGGCCGGGCCGGACAGCACGCCGTGCGTCGCCGCGACGGTCACGGACTTGGCCCCGGCGGCCATGATGACCTTGACCGCCTCGGCGATGGTGCCGCCGGTGTCGATCAGGTCGTCCACCAGCACGCAGTCGCGGCCCTCGACGTCGCCCACCACGCGGTTGGCCACCGACTGGTTGGGCCGCGTGACGTCGCGCGTCTTGTGCACGAACGCCAGCGGGCCGCCGCCCAGCTTGGAGGCCCAGATCTCGGCGACGCGGATGCGGCCGGCGTCCGGCGAGACGACGGTGACGTTCTCGACGTCCACGCGGGTGCGCACGTAGTCGACGAGGATCGGCATGGCCCACAGGTGGTCCACCGGCCCGTCGAAGAAGCCCTGGATCTGCGCGGTGTGCAGGTCCACGCTCATCAGGCGGTCCGCACCCGCCGTCTTGAACATGTCGGCGATGAGGCGGGCCGAGATCGGCTCACGGCCACGGCTCTTCTTGTCCTGCCGCGCGTAGCCGAAGAACGGCGCGACGACGGTGACGGAGTGCGCCGAGGCCCGCTTGGCGGCGTCGACCATGAGCAGCTGCTCCATGATCCACTGGTTGACCGGCATCGTGTGCGACTGCAGCAGGAACAGGTCCATGCCGCGCACCGAGTCGCTGAAGCGGACGTAGGTCTCGCTGTTCGCGAAGTCGTACGCGGACACGCCGAGCAGATCGATGCCCAGCTCCTTCGCGACGTTCCGCGCCAGCTCGGGGTGTGCCCGTCCCGATGCGAGGACGAGCGGATGACGGTTCGGGCCGGGAGCGATGCTGGACATCAGTGGGACTTTCCTTCCTTGTCGGCCCCGGGTACGGGGGCCAGGTCGGCCGGCTCGGCCTGGGTGGCCGCGGCCTGCGGGGCCACAGGGGCCCCGGCAGCATTCTGCTGGGCAAGCTGACGCTGTGCCTGATCACCGAGACCGGCCACCCGTCCGTGGGCGTTCGCTGCGGCGTCCGCCGCGGCCGTCCCCGGCCGACGACGAGCGACCCAGCCCTCGATGTTCCGCTGCTGCCCGGCCGTGACGCCGAGGGCGCCCGCGGGCACGTCCCGACGGATCACGGAGCCGGCGGCGGTGTACGCGCCGTCGCCCACCGTCACGGGTGCCACGAACATGTTGTCCGCACCCGTGCGAGCGTGCGAGCCGATCACCGTACGGTGCTTGTGCACGCCGTCGTAGTTGACGGTCACCGACGCGGCACCGATGTTGGAGTGCTCGCCGATCGTGGCGTCACCCACGTAGGACAGGTGCGGCACCTTGCTGCCCGCACCGATCTCGGCGTTCTTCGTCTCGACGAACGTGCCGATCTTGCCCTTGCGGCCCAGGCTGGTCCCGGGACGCAGGTACGCGAACGGGCCGACGGACGCGCCCTCACCGATGACCGCGAGCGAGCCGTGCGTGCGGACGACCGTCGCGCCCACGCCCACCTCGACGTCGGTCAGCGTGGTGTCCGGGCCGATGGTGGCGCCCGTGCCGACCACGGTGGCGCCCTGGAGCTGCGTGTTCGGCAGGAGCGTGACGTCGGGAGCGAGCTCGACGTCGACGTCGATCCACGTCGTCGCCGGGTCCTGCACCGTCACGCCCGCGCGCTGCCACTCCTCGACGATGCGCCGGTTCATCTCGCGTGCCAGGACCGAGAGGGCCACCCGGTCGTTGACGCCCTCGACCAGCATCGGGTCGTCGGCGAGCAGCGCCCGCACGTGCAGGCCCTCGGTACGCGCGAACGCGATGACGTCGGTCAGGTAGACCTCGCCCTGCGCGTTGCGGCTGTCGAGACCACCCAGACCGCGGCGCAGCGTGGCGGCGTCGAACACGTAGACCGACGAGTTGATCTCGCGGATCTCGAGCTGGTCCGCGCTCGCGTCCTTGTGCTCCACGATCTCGAGCACGTCGCCGCTGTCCGGCTCGCGGACGATCCGGCCGTACCCGGTGGCGTCGGCGACCTCGGTGGTGAGGACGGTCACCGCGTTGCCGTCGGCGTGGTGCGCCGCGAGCAGCTGGCCGAGGGTGGCGCCGTCGAGCAGCGGGACGTCGCCCGCCACCACGACGACGGCGCCGTCGACGCCGTCGCCCACGGTCTCGCCGTCAGCGATGCCCGCGGCGGCCACGGCCGCCTGCGCCTTGGAGTCGAGCGCCGCGAGGGCGCACTGCACCGCTCGGCCGGTGCCGGGGATGTCGTCCTGGTCCACGAGGACCGCCCCGGGGTCGAGCTGCCCGACCGCCTCGGCGACCAGCTGACGCTCGTGCCGGACCACCACGGCCACCTGCAACGGCTCGAGCTCACGAGCGGCCGTCAGCGCGTGCCCGACCATCGGCTTGCCGCCGAGCGGGTGCAGGATCTTCGGCAACGCTGACTTCATGCGGGTGCCCTGGCCAGCGGCAAGAACGATGACTGCTGCCGGCTGAGGTGTCTCGGTCACGAGTGCTCCGATCGGTGGGTTCGTCAGATCCGGATGGCTCCGCCCCCAGGATTCGAACCTGGACTAAAGGCACCAAAAACCTCTGTGCTGCCGATTACACCAAGGCGGACCGGGCGCGCGGGGGGCTCCGTCGTGACCCGAAGCGGGCGTGTGCCACCGTCGCACGTCCGTGAACAGTCTGCCAGGTCCCGGGGCATGCCCTCGCCCGCGCCCCGCGAGTCGTCAGCCACATCCGCGTCCGGCCGAGCGCACCGCACCGACGCGTTCCGGACATGTCCCGAGCCGACCCGGACCCGTCCGGAACTGCCCCTCGGGCACTCCGGAACTGCCCCTCGGGCACAATGAACACCATGGCCGCCGACAACCGACGCACCCACCGACCTCGCATGACGGCCAGTCAGCGCCGTGAGCAGCTCCTCGCGGTGAGCCGCGGGCTGTTCGCCGGGAAAGGCTTCGAAGGCACGAGCGTCGAGGAGATCGCGGCGCGTGCCGAGGTCTCCAAGCCCGTCGTCTACGAGCACTTCGGCGGCAAGGAGGGCATCTACGCCGTCGTCGTGGACCGCGAGGTGCAGGCACTGACCACGGCGCTGACCGGGGCGCTCGGTTCGGGTGGCCACCCGAAGGTGCTCCTGGAGCGCACGGCGCTCGCCCTCCTGGACTACATCGAGTCGTCCGAGGACGGTTTCCGCATCCTCGTGCGCGACTCCCCCGTGGCGCAGGCGACCGGCACGTTCTCGAGCCTGATCGGAGACGTCGCCACCCAGGTCGAGGCGATCCTGGAGCCGCAGCTCCGGCAGAACGGCCTCGAGACCAAGGCCGCCCCGCTCTACGCGCAGATGCTGGTCGGCATGATCGCGCTCACCGGCCAGTACTGGCTGGACGCGCGCAGCCCCCGGAAGACCGAGGTAGCGGCTCACCTCGTCAACCTGGCGTGGAACGGCCTGCACAACATGGAAAAGAAGCCGGCGCTGACCAAGCACTCGCGCTGAGGCGGAGAGCGCGAACAGGCTGATGTGCCGTCAATACCGGCACCACTGCCACCCCGCGCCCGAAATGTCCTTGCAAGAGCATGCAAGTGTGCGTGGGGCGCATCTATTCTTGCGTGAGAGCAAAAAGAGTGCGCTCTGCATTTATATAACGAACACCCCTCGCGAAAAGTCGCGAGGGGTGTTCGTTCAGCTGGGGATGCTACTTGTGCCGCTGCGGCATATCGCTAACGGCGTTGCTGCAGGTCAGAGACCCAGCAGGCAGAGGATCTGCTCGACGGTGTAGCCAAGGTTGTGCAGCAGGTCCGAGAGAATGTCGACAACAGTCATGGTGCTATTCCTTCCAGAAAACGGGAATCACAGGATGATCACCTGCGAGCGGAACAGTGTTCGCGTTCCATACATTAAGCACACGACACGGACTCTGCAACGGGAAATGGATATTCACCTTTAATGCGCGCCTTGTTTCACCCTGTGATAGTGGGTCAGGAATCGAAGCACGGTTCGCCCCAAAGCGGACATATCCTTGAACGGAGGTCAGCCCGGGAGGACGCCGGCCGAGGTTCCCCGACGTCGCACCTAGGCTGCGCCACGTGACGTCTTCCGAACATCTCGCGATCGTCCGCACCGACTACGACGACATGGCCGACGCCTATACGGCGTTCGTCGGGGAAGCGTTCGCCAGCCGGCCGCTGAACCACGTCATGGTCCAGGCCTTCGCCGACCTGGTCCGGCAGGCCGGCGGCGGAGCGGTCGCCGACGTCGGCTGCGGGCCCGGGCACGTCACCGCGTACCTGCGGGACCGCGGCGTCGACGCGTTCGGCATCGACCTCTCGCCGCAGCTCGTGGCGATCGCTCGTGCGGCCCACCCCGGTATCCGCTTCGACGTCGGCGACATGGGTGCGCTCGAGGCCGCCCCGGGAAGTCTCGCCGGGGTGCTGGCGAACTACTCGATCATCCACACGCCGCCCGCCGTGCTGCCGACGACGCTGGCCGGGCTGAGCCGGGTCCTGGCGCCCGGCGGTCATCTCCTGGTGTCGTTCCAGGCGCTGGTCGGTGCCGGACCGGCTGCCGAGGCGTTCGACCACAAGGTGTCGCCCGCCTGGCGGTACTCGCCCGACCACGTCGCCGGGCTGTTGCGGGAGAACGGCGCGGACGAGGTGGCCCGCCTCGTGATCGCGCCGGACGAGGACCCGGTGCGCGGCTTCCCGCAGACGCATCTCCTCGCCCGCACGGCGGGCGGCTGACGCTCGCCAGGCTCACCAGGCGGCGACCAGCAGCTCCTCCACGCCGTCGGCCGTCACGGGCCGGGGGTTCGGGTACGGGTCGTCCGCCACCCGCTCCGCCACCTCGCGCAGGGCGGTGCGCGGCACGCCGAGCGCGCCGAGCGTCGTCGGGCCCTCGTGCCTCGCGGCGAGGGAGGCGACGGCGAGCGTCGGGTCGCCACCGGCGACGCGCGCCAGTCGCGCGGCGGTGTCCGGCGTCGCGACCAGGTTGAACCGCATGACGTGCGCCAGGAGCAGCGCGTGCAGCTCCGCGTGCGGCAGGCCGAAGGTCCCGCCGAGCGCGTGCGCGAGCTGGTGGTGCAGGCCCATCTGGGCCTGCGCCAGGCAGGCGCCCCCCAGCCACGCCGCCTCCTGCAACCGGCCACGGGCGACGACGTCGGACGGGCGGTCCAGCACCACGGGGAGCGCCGCCAGGATGCCGTCGGCGGACTCGACCGCGTACGCCCGGGTCGCCGCGCTCGCCCCGGTGTCCCACAGGGCCTCGACGGCGTGCGCCAGGGCATTGAGGGCCGAGGTCAGCGTCAGGCCGCGCGGCAGCGACAGCGTGAGCTCCGGGTCGTACACGACGGTGCCGGGAGCGAAGGCCGGGTCGCGCCGCGTCGTCTTGACGCCGTTCTCCGTCTCGCCGAGCACCGGCGTGGCCTCCGAGCCCGCGTAGGTGGTCGGTACCGCCACCTGGGGCATGCCGGTCCGGATGGCCAGCGCCTTCGACAGCCCGATGGCGGAGCCGCCGCCGATCGCGACGATCGCGTCGGCCCGGACCTCCCCGGCCAGTGCGAGCGCCTCGGCGGTCACCTCGACCGGCGTGTGCTGGGCCGGGCGCCCGAAGGTCGCGGCGTACCGCTCCCCCAGGGCTGCGGCCAGGTCCCGGGCCACCTCGGCCGACGACGGCGCCGCCACCAGCAGCACCCGCTGCGACCCGAGCCGCTCGACCTCGTCGGGCACGAGGAACCGTGCGCCCGGACCGTGCAGCACTCGACCGGCGAAGACCTGGTGCACCCTGATATCTGTTCCCACGAGGGCTGAGCCTACGGTCGCCGCGGCCCCGCTGATCACGAACGACATCGGACGGACCTGCTATCGAGATTCTTGATGTCGAGACATCCGGTAGCCTCTCGTCATGGAGCACACAGGTCCCGCCGACGAGGTCGACCGCATCGTCGCCGCGTGGCACCACGTGCGCCCGGACCTCGCGCTCGAACCTCTCACGGTGTTCAGCCGCGTCTCCCGGCTCGCCCGGCACCTCGATCTCGCGCGGCGCACGGCCTTCGCGCGGCACAGCCTCGAGACCTGGGAGTTCGACGTGCTCTCCGCGCTGCGCCGCGCAGGTGAGCCGTTCCGGCTCTCGCCCGGCACGCTCGTCACGCAGACCCTGGTCACCAGCGGCACCATGACGAACCGGATAGACCGCCTGGAGTCGCGCGGGTTCGTGCAGCGGCACCGCTCCCCCGACGACCGCCGGGGGGTGCTGGTCCAGCTCACCGAGGAAGGGCTGGCACGGGTCGATGCGGCGATGAGCGACCTGCTGGACATCGAGGCCAAGGTACTGGCCGCCCTGTCCCCCGCGGAGCGCCCGCAGCTCGCGAACCTGCTGCGCACGGTCACGGCCCAGTTCGACGAGTGACCTCGACGGCTGCCGCTCGCGCTCAGCGGCTCCGGCTCCGGCTCCGGCTCACCACGATCTTCTCGCGCCCGAGCTGGTCGGGCAGGAAGAAGAGGTCGTCGGCGTCGGCGACGTAGAGGGGTAGCTCGCCCAGCTTCGCCGGCATGCCGTCGGCGTCGGTGACGGTCAGCTCGACGTGGTCGGCGGAGCTCTTCGAGTCGTACTTCCAGGTGCCCTCGATCTCGGCCGGGGCTTCGTCGACCGCGCCGCCCGCCACGTTGTCGAGCACCTCGTCCGGGACCCCGACGGCCGTGAACGTCCTGTCCTCACCGAGCGCGACGACGGTCGCTGCGCCGTCGCCCACGTACGAACCGACGAACTCGGGCTCCGTGTAGTCGAGCTTCCCGATGTCCAACCCGCATCCCGACAGCATGAGTACGCCGACGAGTGCTCCGACACCGCGGAAGACCTGCCGCTGCTTCATTCGCACCTCTGTTGTTCCAGATCTGCTGATCGGTCGCCCAATCTAACGGGAAAGCCGCAATCCCTCCTGGGGAGCGGAGCCGAGGACCAGCACGCCGTGTGGGGATGCGATGGACGCCCGGCACAACCAACTGACCCCGTCACGCACAATGACAGCATCATGAGCAACATCCGCACAGCGGCCGGCGGCTCCGCGCTGCTCGTCGCGGTCCTTGTCTTCGCCCTGAACCTGCGCACCCCCATCACATCCCTCCCGCCGGTCATGGCCGACGTCGCGACAGGACTCGGGCTGGACCAGACCCTGGCCGGCCTGCTGGTGGGGATCCCCGCGCTCTGCTTCAGCGTGGTGGCGCCGGCGGCCTCGGCCCTGATCGCGCGGGTGGGGCCGTACTCCGCGGTCACCGTCGCCCTGGTCGGGGTGATCGTCGGGACGCTCGTCCGGTCGGCCGGTACCGGAACCGCAGGCGTGGTCGCGGCCTTCACGGGCACGGTGGTGCTGGGGTGCGCGATCACCGTGGGCAACGTGGTGGTGCCGGTCATCATCGCGCGGGACTTCCCGACGCGGACGGCCCTGGCGACCGGCCTGTACTCGTCGACGATGAACCTCGGCTCCGTCTTCGCGACGTCGCTCACGGCGCCGTTCGCCGCCCTCATGGGCTGGCAGGGCGCCATCGCCTCCTGGTCGGTCGTCGCGATGGTGGCCCTGGTCGTGTGGCTCGTCACCACCAGGAGGCTGAGCAGACGGACGCCCGACGGCGGCGGGCACGCGGGAACCCCCACCGGTACGCCCGTCCAGACCCAGGTCGACGGCCCCACCGGGGTGCCCGCGGACGCTCCCGCCGGACCGGTCCCCGCGCCGCGCACCGAGCGGCCCGACGAGACGTGGGGCGGCGTCCTGCGCCGCCCGATCACCTGGGCGCTGACGGTGGCGTTCGCCGGGCAGTCCTTCTCGTACTTCGCGGTCACCGGCTGGCTGCCCGAGCTGCTGCGCGAGCTGCTGGACGTGTCGGTGACCACCGCGGGCAACGCGGCGGCGCCCTTCCAGGGCCTTGCGATCGCGGGCAGCGTGCTGGTGCCGCTCGCGCTCGCCGCCCGGGTGCCGATGCGCGGCGCCGCGGTGACGATGGGCCTGCTGTGGGCCTCGCTGCCGGCGGGTCTCCTGCTCATGCCGCAGTGGTGGCTGCTGTGGGTGAGCCTCGCCGGGATAGCCCAGGGCGGGAACTTCGTCGTGATCTTCACCATCGTCGCGCAGCGGTGCCGCACGGTGGCCCAGACGCGGCGGACGGTGGCGGCCGTGCAGGCGTTCGGCTACGCCGTGGCGGCCACCGCGCCCGCCGTGATCGGCGCGGTGCACGCGGCGTCAGGCGGCTGGACGGCGGCACTCCTGGTGCTGCTCGGGTCCACGCTCGCGCTCGGCACCGCCGAGCTGCTGGCCACCCGACGACCCAAGGATATGCGCCCCTGACAGGAAGTTTTCCATAGTCATTGAAACTTGGCAGGATCATTGCCTACCTTTCCAGCATGACGACACACCTTGAGCCCACCGCAGTGCTCCCCACCCTTCGCGAGCACCTCCTGGTCGACGGGTTCGACCTCGTCCTCGACCTCACCCGGTCGCACGGGTCCACGCTGGTCGACGCGCGCGACGGTCGCGAGTGGCTCGACCTGTTCACCTTCTTCGCCTCCTCACCGCTGGGCATGAACCATCCCGCCCTTGCCGACGACGCGGCGTTCCGCGAGGAGCTCGCCACCGCCGCGATCAACAAGCCGTCCAACTCCGACATCTACACCGTCGAGATGGCGCGCTTCGCCGACACGTTCGCGCGCGTCCTCGGCGACCCCGCGCTGCCGCACCTGTTCTTCATCGACGGCGGCGCGCTCGCCGTGGAGAACGCGCTCAAGGTCGCGTTCGACTGGAAGTCCCGCCACAACGAGGCGAACGGCCGCTCGCCCGAGCTCGGCACCCAGGTGATGCACCTGGAGCACGCGTTCCACGGCCGTTCCGGGTACACGATGTCGCTCACCAACACCGAGCCGGGCAAGGTGGCGCGGTTCCCCAAGTTCGGCTGGCCCCGCATCCCCTCCCCGTACATCGCCGAGGGCAAGGACATGGACGCGGCGGAGGCGGCCGCGCTCGGCGCCGCACGTGCGGCGTTCGAGGCCGACCCGCACGACATCGCCGCGTTCATCATGGAGCCCATCCAGGGCGAGGGCGGCGACCACCACTTCCGCACCTCGTTCCTGCAGGGCATGCAGGACCTGTGCCGGGAGTTCGACGCGCTGTTCATCGTGGACGAGGTCCAGACCGGCGCGGGGATCACCGGGACGACCTGGGCGTACCAGCAGCTCGGTATCACTCCCGACGTCGTCGCCTTCGGCAAGAAGACGCAGGTCTGCGGCATCATGGCCGGCGGGCGCGTCGACGAGGTCCCGGACAACGCGTTCGCCGTCTCCTCACGCATCAACTCCACGTGGGGCGGCAACCTCACCGACATGGTGCGCTCGCGCCGGATCCTCGAGACCTACGAGGCAGAGGGCCTGGTGGACCGGGCACGCGCCATGGGCAAGCGGCTCAACGACGAGCTGGTCGCGCTCGCGGGGCGGCACGACGGCGTGACCGACGTCCGCGGCCGGGGCCTCATGTGCGCGCTGACGCTCCCCTCGCGCGAGGTCCGCGACCGCGTGCTGGCCGCGCTCACCGAGCGGAGCGTGCTCCTGCTGGGCTGCGGCGAGCGGTCGGTCCGGTTCCGTCCGGCGCTGACTGTGCCGGCCGAGGCCCTGGAGGCCGGCGTCAAGGCACTGGACGAGGTCCTGACGGAAACCCTCTGACTCTCTCCGCCGGTCACTCGCGCTGGTCGAGCGTGTCGGGACCCGGGTCTCGCCACGCTCGACCGGCGCGCCGCCGCTCCGCTCACTCGTCCTCGGCCGCGACGCTGTCCGCGATCCTGACGAGCTCGGCCACCGTCGGCCCCGAACCGCCCGTGGGCGTGCGGCCCATGGTGCCGAGCAGCAGGTAGGAGCCGGCGTCGTCGGACCACTCGACCCGGACGGGGCCGAACCCGTTGTTGTCCACGCGGGTGACCCGGGCCTCCAGGCCCGACTCCGCGAGGTCCATCCACTCGACCATCACGTTGTCGCCGGACAGCTCGTCGGACAGCTCCGCAGAACCCGGGTACGCCACGTAGGTGATGGCCGAAGCCGGATGGTAGGCACCGGAGCGGACCTCGTCCTCGGGCCAGGCCAGGCCAGGGCCACCCCGGAACGTCTCGCTGTTCTCCTCGCCGTCCAGCGGGTAGACGATCCACGTGCCGAGGTGGTCCTCCGCCGTCGTGCGGCCGATGCCTGCCGAGATGTCCGCCGGGCACTCGACCACCGCGCTCCGGACGGACTCCGGCACCCAGTGCGGCTGGCGCAGGTCCTCGGCGCAGGTGCCGGCGGTGAGCTCCGTGGCATCGGCGGGCGTGACGACAGGCTCCTCCTCGCCCGATCCCAGCACGAGCGTGACCACGATG
Organism: Promicromonospora iranensis; assembly: GCF_028994805.1. Taxonomy (GTDB): domain Bacteria; phylum Actinomycetota; class Actinomycetes; order Actinomycetales; family Cellulomonadaceae; genus Promicromonospora; species Promicromonospora iranensis. The sequence continues at coordinate 129,976 of NZ_JAJQQP010000014.1, forward strand.
ATGACGATCGCACCGAGCAGCGTCACCGCCCCGCCGAGCAACCACTCCAGCCGGATCCTCGGCTCCTCGATGGAAGTGACCACGTCAGCCCTCGCACTCGATCTCGACGACCGCGTCCCGCGAGAGAGCCATGATCTTGGTGGACGTGACCGGGGTGTGCGCCACGCCCGGCAGCACGTAGGAGCCCCAGTCGCAGTCGTTGTCGGCGAAGTAGGCCTCCCGGGCGCCGCGCGGCGCGGCCCAGCGCACGCGGTGGTCGGGACCGCGGCAGTCGAACTCCGGGTCGCACAGGGAGACGACGTACGCGCGCATGGTGACCCAGGTGCCGGTGTCGACGCAGCCGTTGACCGGCAGACCGTTGTAGGCCTGGAACGCCTTGGTCGCGACCTCCGACTCGGCGTCCCACGACCCGTCGACGGGCTGCAGCCCGGTGCTCGCCGACAGCACGTTCTGAGCCGCGACCACCGCGCCGCCCGACGTCTGGCCGCACTCGCCGACCGGCTCGTTGGACACCCACATCGCGCTCGAGTTCATCGCCTGCACCACGGCGGCGAAGATCAGGGCGGCGGCCACCGTGCCACCGCCCGCCTGCAGCCAGGTTCGGGTGGTGGGCATTCCCTCGGCGCTCCTTCGTCTGCCCGACCTGGGAGCCGGGCAATGTACTGGCGAGCGCGAGCGTAACAATCTGCCCTTACAAGACGGAAGCGACGCACCGGACCAAACACACTCGTACCGGCCCGCTGAGCTCGGTCGGACGTCCGACCGAGCTCCTCTCGACCGCCCGTGCTCCTCACCGCAGCACGGGAGGCGCCAGATTTCGCCTGAGTGCAAAGCCTGCGGTCCCGACGGGCGGCCCCTCGTCCGAGAGGTAATCTCGGCCGCATGCTGCGGCCCCTGATGAGTCCGCCGCGACTGCGTCCGGGGGACACCGTCGCCGTGGTCGCCCCGTCCGGACCGGTACCCGCCGACCGGCTCGACGCCGGCGTCGCCCGTCTCCAGGAGTGGGGCCTCGACGTGCAGGTGATGCCGCACGTGCTGGACACGCACCGCGACCTCGGCTACCTGGCCGGCTCCGACGAGGCCCGCGCCGCCGACTTCCAGGAGGCCTGGCTCGATCCCGACGTCCGGGCGGTCATCACGGCGCGCGGCGGGTACGGGGCGGCGCGGATGATCGATCTCGTCGACTGGGACGACCTCGCGGCCACCGACCCCAAGGTGCTCGTCGGCTACAGCGACTGCACGGTGCTGCACCAGGCGGTGGCCGCCCACCTCGGGCTGGTCTCCCTGCACGGTCCGATGCCGGGGACGACGTCGTTCCTCACGTCCGGGCCGGCCCGCGAGCACCTGCGGCGCAGCCTGTTCGAGCCGGAGACCACGCAGCGGATCACCGGTCCGCTGGCACGGACCCTGGTGGGCGGCACGGCCCGTGGCATCACCACCGGCGGCTGCCTCTCGCTCCTGGCGGCGTCCGTCGGGTTCGGCGTGACGCCGCCGTCCGCCGCGGGCGGGATAGTCCTGCTGGAGGACGTCGCCGAGCGGGCCTATCAGATCGACGCGCACCTCACGTACCTGCTGCGCTCGGGCTGGTTCGACGGTGCGCTCGGCATCGTGCTGGGCTCGTGGGAGGGCTGCGACCCCGCGGAGCCGGTGGTCCGGGACGTGCTGGGCTCGCTCGCCATCCCGATCGTCGGCGAGCTCGGGTTCGGCCACGGACCCGACCCGCGCACCGTGCCCCTGGGGGTGCCCGTCGAGCTGGACGCCGACGCCGGCACGCTCACGCTCGACCAGCCGGCTCTCGCGCAGCGTTGAGGCGCGGGCCGCGTCGTCGGGGTCAGGTCGTCCGGGTCAGGACGGGTCTGTCGACTGCCCCTCGAAGTAGGTCTGCAGCACCACTGTCGTACGCGTCGAGACCTTCGCCGTGCGACGGATCCGCCCGAGCAGCTCCTCCAGTGCCCTCGGCGAGGCCACCCGGGCGGTGAGCAGGTAGTTCGCGTTGCCCGCCACGGAGTAGCAGGACTCGATGCCCGGCATACCGCGCAGGCGTTCGGGCGCGTCGTCCTCCTGTGCCTGGTCGAGCGGCGTGATCTCGATGAACGCGGACAGCGGCAGCCCCACCGCCTCCGGGTTCACCACCGCCCGATAGCCCGTGATGACGCCACGCGCCTCCAGCTTGCGCACCCGCACCTGCACCGCGGACAGGGACAGTCCCGAGATCTCGGACAGCACCGCGAGCGTGGTGCGCCCGTCCTTGCGCAGTGCGTCGACGAGCGCTCGGTCCACCCCGTCGAGCGGTGTCAGATCGTTGTCGGTCATCCCGCCACCTCCGCCGCTTCCAGCCAGGCCGCCTCGAGCTCGTCGCGCTCGCTCGCCAGGTCGCGGAGCTCCGCGTCCAGCCGGGCGACAGCCTGGTAGTCCGTGGCCTGCTGTGCGATGGTCTCGTGCAGCTCGGCCTCCTTCTGGGCAATCTTCGCAAGACGGCGCTCGATGCGGGAAGCCTCCTTCTTGGCGGCACGGATGTCGCGCTGCGTGACCGCCTCGCCCCCGGCATCACCGCCCGACGCCGGGGCAGCGCCCGACGTCGTCCCACCGGCGCCCGAGCCGCCCGCCGAGCCGGTGCCCGCGCCCGCCGGGGTGCCCGAGGCGGAGGCACCCGCTGCCTTGGCGGCGGCTCGCAGCCGCAGGTATTCCTCGACGCCGCCGGGCAGGTCGCGGATGGTCCCGTCACCGAGCAGCGCGACCTGCCGGTCCGCCACCCGCTCCAGCAGGTACCGGTCGTGGGAGACGACGATCAGCGTGCCCAGCCAGCCGTCGAGCAGGTCCTCGACGGCTGCGAGCGTGTCGGTGTCGAGGTCGTTGGTGGGCTCGTCGAGCAGCAGCACGTTGGGCTCGGCCACGAGCAGCCGCAGCAGCTGGAGCCGACGCCGCTCGCCACCGGACAGGTCGCGCACCGGCGTGTAGGCCCGCTCCCGCGTGAAGCCGAGCTTCTCGGTGAGCTGCGACGCCGTGAGCTCCTTGCCGCCGACGACCACCCGCCCCTTCTCCTGCTCGATCACCTCGACCGCCTTGAGGCCGCCGAGCTCGTCCAGCTCCGCGACGTCCTGCGACAGCTCCTTGACGTGGATCGTCTTGCCTCGCTTCACCCGACCCGAGTCGGGCTCGCGACGGCCCGCGAGCAGCGCGAGCAGCGTCGTCTTGCCCGCGCCGTTGACGCCCACCACCCCGTACCGGTCGCCCGGGCCCAGGCGCCACGTCACGTCGTCGAACAGCACCTTGCCCGGGACGGTCACGCTGACCGACTCCAGATCGAGCACGTCCTTGCCGAGCCGCCGCGTCGCCATGCGGGTCAGCTCCATCGAGTCGCGCGGCGGCGGCTCGTCGTCGATGAGCGCGGAGGCGGCGTCGAGCCGGAACTTCGGCTTGGAGGTACGGGCCGGGGCGCCGCGGCGCAGCCAGGCGAGCTCCTTGCGCAGCAGGTTGTCCCGCTTCTCCGCGGCCGTCGCGGCCTGCCGCGCGCGCTCGGCGCGCGCCAGGATGTAGGCCGCATAACCGCCCTCGTACCCGTCGATGGCGCCGGTGCCGTCGCCACGCACCTCCCACATGCGGGAGCAGACCTCGTCGAGGAACCAGCGGTCGTGCGTCACGACCACCAGCGCACCCGTCGCGCCGGGACGCCCGTACCGCTCACGGAGGTGGGCGGCGAGCCAGGCCACGCCCTCGACGTCGAGGTGGTTGGTGGGCTCGTCGAGCAGCAGCAGGTCCGGGTCCTGCACGAGCAGGGCGGCGAGCGCCACGCGGCGGCGCTGGCCGCCGGAGAGCTTGGCGACCGGGGCGTCCCAGCCGAGGTCGGCGAGGAGGCCGTCCTGCACCTGCCGGACCCGGGCGTCGGAGGCCCAGACGTGCGTCTCCGCGTCGCCGTGCACGATGTCGAGCACCGTGGCGCCCTCCGCCAGCTCGTCCCGCTGGTCGAGCATGCCGAGGGTGGTGCCGCCGACCTTGGTGACCCGCCCGCCGTCGGGCTGCGTGGTCCCCGCGAGGATGCGCAGCAGCGTGGACTTGCCCGCGCCGTTGGGACCCACGACGCCGATGCGGTCGCCGTCGTCGAGGCCGAGGGAGACGTCGGACAGGAGGGTGCGAGTACCGATGGTCAGCGCGATGCCGTCCGCGCCGAGAAGATGTGCCACCTCAGAAGACTACGGCGTGTTTCGTCAGTCCTCAGACGTCGGGCACCGCCCTTCGCGGCATGCTCCGACCGGTTTCCGTGCGTCTCCGGCCCGCTCTCCGGCAGGTGTCTGTCCGATGTCGGACGCCGCGGCTACGCTGTCCACCGTCGACGGCGACCGTGCCCGCAGGCACCCACCGTCGACCCTGCTGACGACTACGCCGAGGAGCACCCACGTGGCCCAGTTCGACATGCCGCTGTCCGATCTCGAGGCGTATGCGCCCGAGATCGACGAGCCCGCCGACTTCGACGAGTTCTGGTCCACGACCCTCGCCGAGGCGCGTACGTTCGACGAGGCGCCGAGGGTGGAGCGCATCGACGTCGGGCTCACCGAGGTGGTCGTCGACGACGTGACGTTCCCCGGTTTCGGCGGCCACCCGGTCAAGGCGTGGCTCACCCGCCCCGCGCACGTCGACGGCGACCTGCCCGTCGTCGTCGAGTACGAGGGCTACGGCGGCGGGCGGGGCCTGCCGCACGAGAAGATCCACTGGGCGGCAGCCGGGTACGCGCACCTCCGGATGGACACGCGGGGGCAGGGCTCGGGCTGGGGCACCGGCGGGGACACGCCGGACCCGGTGGGCTCCGGGCCGGCGACCCCCGGGTTCATGACCCGCGGCGTGCTCGACCCGCACGACCACTACTACCGCCGGGTCTTCACCGACGGCGCCCGCGCCGTCGACGCGGTGCGTGCCGTCCCCGGTCTGGACCCGCAGCGCGTCGCGGTGAGCGGCGGCAGCCAGGGCGGCGGCATCACCATCGCGGTCGCCGGCCTCGTGCCCGACGTCGTGGCCGCGATGCCCGACGTGCCGTTCCTGAGCCACTACCGTCGCGCGGTGTCGATCACGGACAACCTCCCGTACGGCGAGATCACGCGGTTCCTGTCGGTGTATCGCGACCCGGCGGTCGAGGCGCAGGTCTGGCGCACGTTCTCGTACCTGGACGGGGTGTCGTTCGCGCGGCGGGCACGGTCGGCAGGCCTGTTCTCGGTCGCCCTCATGGACGCCACCTGCCCGCCGTCCACCGTGTACGCGGCGTTCAACAACTGGGCTCCTGACCAGGCGGAACCGGTGGTCAAGGAGATGGACGTCTACCCGTACAACAACCACGAGGGCGGCGGCGACTACCGGTTCCCCCGCAAGCTCGCGTGGCTGGGCAAGATCATCTGACCGCGCGGAGGGGACGGACCGGAAGTTTGCCTGCTGCATCCTGGCGGTAGGCTCCCCCAGCGCACGCCCATCCCCGGAGGTCTCCCCCGTGCCTGAGTACGACCTGCCGCTCGTCGCGGTGGCGCCCGCGGCGCCGCCGGCCACCGACGAGCCCGCCGACTTCGACCTGTTCTGGGCGCACACGCTCGCCGCGCACCGTGACATCGAGGTCGCGCCCGTGCTGACCGCTGCCTCCGCCCGGGCCCGGGACCTCACGGCCGAGGCCGTGACGTTCGCGGGGTTCGAAGGTAGCCCGGTGACCGGCCGGCTCCTGACCCCGGCCGGTGCGGGCGCCACGCTGCCCGGCCTGGTCGAGCTGCGGCCGGCCGGCCGGGCCACCGGCCGCGACCTCGAGTGGCTCGCGTCCGGCGGGTTCGCGCACCTCGTGGTCGAGCTGCCACCGGACGACCTCGACGACCCCTACAACCGGATCGTCTTCACCAACGCCGTGCGGGCCGTGCAGGCGCTGCGGACCCTCGCGAGCGTCGACCCGTCACGTGTCTCGGTGCTCGGCACCGGTCCGGTGGCGGCAGCCGTCGTCGCGGCCGCCGGGCTGCTCCCCGACCTCGCGTGCGCCATGGTCGAGGGCGACATCCCCGCCGCGCACAAGGACTCGCTGGTCGCGTTCGCCCGGCGGGCGAGCACGCCGCTCCAGCTCACCCAGGGCGCCGGCGCACAGGTGCTGCTGGAGGAGTGGGGCTTCAACGCCGCGCTCGCGCTGGCCGCCATGACCGGCTCCGTCGAGCGCGTGGTCGAGTGCGTGCTGACCACGGAGAGCAACCCCGCGACACGACGCACCCGCTGGATCGCTTCCCACACGCACCTGACGGACGTCTTCGTCCCGCAGATCGCCTACTGACCCCCCTCCCGCCGGGCCCGCCGAGGTAGAACCGGGGCGAACCAGGGCGAGGGGTCAGCGGGTGATCGAGGTGATGATCTGCGTACCCGGCGCGGGGCCCGTCGCGCACCAGACGGCGTCGACGACGTCGGCAGCGGTCCACGCGGCACCCAGCGCCAGCGCGTGCTGCCGGGAGCGGCCCAGAGCGGCGACCGTGGGGCCGGACCCGGACACGACCACGCCCAGCGCCCCGGAGTCGGTGGCGACGTCGAGCACGGCGGCGAGCTCGGGTCGCAGGTCCACGGCAGGGCCCTGCAGGTCGTTGTGCAGCGCCTCGCCCAGCGCCACCGCGTCCCCGGCCCGGAGCGCGTGCATGAGCTCGGTGTCGTCGGCGGCAGGCGCGACGTCCGGCGTCGACGGGCCCGCCAGCTCGTCGAACCGCCGGAACACGCTCGGTGTCGACAGGCCGAGCCGCTGCGTGCCGAAGCACCAGTGGAACTCGCCGCGCGTCATCGCCGGTGTCAGCAGGTCACCGCGCCGCGTGCCGACGGCGGTGTGCCCCAGGAGCGAGAACGGCACGTCGGCCCCGAGCTCCGCGGCCATCTCCACCAGCTCCGGGCGCGGCACCCCGGCCTCCCAGAGCGCGTCGCAGGCCACGAGCGCGGCAGCGGCGTCGGCGGACCCCCCGGCCATCCCCCCGGCGACCGGCACGCCCTTGGTGATGTGCAGCGCGACGTCGGCCGCCAGCCCCGTGCGGTCGGCGAGCAGCGCGGCGGCGCGCCAGGCGAGGTTGGTCTCGTCGGTCGGGACGGCGTCCGCCTGCGGGCCCGAGACGGTCAGCGAGATGCCGGACCCCGGCGCAGCCTGCGTGGCCGTGACCTCCTCGAAGAGGGACACCGCCTGGAAGATGGTCGCCAGCGGGTGGTAGCCGTCGCTCCCGACCGGCCCGACCCGCAGGGCGAGGTTGACCTTTCCGGGTGCGCGCACGCGGACCGACGGCGGCGGCGCCGCGCTGAGGCGCGCGTTCACTCGGCACCCTCCGCCCGCTGGTCGAGCTGTTCCGCGATGCGCGCGAACTGCTCGACGACGAGCGTCTCTCCGCGCGCGCTCGGGTCCACGCCTGCGGCGCGCAGTGCCGTCTCGGCGGCGGCTCCCGAGCCGAACAGACCCGACAACGCGGCGCGCAGCGTCTTGCGCCGCTGGGCGAACGCGGCATCGATGACCGCGAAGACCCGCTCGCGCGGAGCGCTGGTCGACGGCGGCTCCCGGCGCTCCAGGTACACGAGCGCGGAGTCGACGTTCGGCGCGGGCCAGAAGACGTTGCGGCCGATGGTCCCGGCCCGGCGGGCCGACGCGTACCAGGCGGCCTTCACCGACGGGATGCCGTAGATCTTGGAGCCGGGCACCGCGGCGACCCGGTCGGCCACCTCGGCCTGGACCATGACGAGCACCCGCTCCAGCGAGTCGAACCGCTGCAGCATCGTGAGCAGCACCGGGACGGCCACGTTGTACGGGAGGTTCGCCACGAGCGCCGTCGGCGGCTCACCGGGCAGGGCGGTGACGTCCAGCGCGTCGGAGAGCACCACCTCGAAGTCGGCGTCCGGGAACCGCGCCTTGACGGTGTCGGTGATCTGCCCGGCCAGGACCGGGTCGATCTCGATGGCTACCACCGAGGCGCCGGCCTCGACCAGGCCGAGCGTGAGGGAGCCCAGCCCGGGCCCCACCTCGACCACCCGCTCGCCGGGCTGCAGGCCGGCGATCCGCACGATCTTGCGGACCGTTCCGCCGTCGTGCAGGAAGTTCTGACCCAGCGTCTTGGTGGGCCGAACGCCCAAACGCCCTGCCAGGTCGCGGATCTCCGCGGGACCGAGCAGGGCGCTTGAGGTTTCGTTCATGCGGGGAGCCTATCTGGAGCGTTCGTGCGGAGCGCACTCGGAGGTGGGACGCAGCGAAGCAAGTTCCGCCGGAGAGTGCGCGCAGCACGAGAGCGACCATAAGTCAGTGCGTTCGTGCGGAGCGCACTCGGAGGTGGGACGCAGCGAAGCACGTCCCGCCGGAGAGTGCGCTCCGCACAAGAGCGACCGGGGTCGGATCAGTACCAGCCCACCGACTCCGAGTGGCCCCACGCGCCGCACGGCGTGCCGTAGCGGTCAGCGATGTAGCCGAGGCCCCACTTGATCTGGGTGGCCGGGTTGGTCGCCCAGTCCGAGCCTGCCGAGCCCATCTTGGAGCCGGGCAGCGCCTGCGGGATGCCGTAGGCACCCGACGACGGGTTGGCCGCCTGGTGGTTCCAGCCGGACTCGCGCTCCCAGAGCATCTCGAGGCAGGTCCACTCCTGGCCGGTCCAGCCACGGGCGGCGGCCATCTGCTGGCCGATCTCCTTGACGGAGCCCGACGGCACCGGGGCGCTCGGCTCGCTGGAGCCGCTGGACTCGCTGGACGCCGGGGTCTCGACCTCTACCGAGGTCTCCTCCACGACCGGGCGCTCCTTGGTGCCCTCGACGATGACGCGGTCGACCGGCTTCTTCGTGACCTTGTCGGAGAGCTCCTTGCGGAACACGACCTCGCCGTCGACCGTACGCACCTGGATGACCCGCGTGCGGACACCCTTCTCGCCGTCGGTCCGGACGAGCTTGCCCTCGTCCGCGTAGCGGTCGTCGTCCTGGACCGTCTTCGTGTCGAAGGCCACGTGGGACTTCTTCGTGACCTTCTTGCTCTCGACGCGCTGGACCTGGACGGCGACGTCGGCACCGGCCTCCCGGGCCGACTTCGCCGACTTGACGTTGATCGTCTTGTCCTTGGCCAGCGTGGCGACCGGGACGACGCTCACGAGGTCGTTCTTGTCGACATCGACCTTGGCGTCGTCCAGCACGCTGTCGACGCTCTCCGAGTGGTCCTCGACCACTCGGGCCGAGCCGTCCGCGACGACGGCGACGGGGCCGTCGTCGTTCAGGCGGAGCGGGAGGGACACGCGGTCGCCGGAGCGGGACGCCACGAGCGCGACGTCGCCGCCACGCTCGGCGAGGGTGGTCAGCGCCTCGTGCGCGTCGGTGACGGTGACCCAGACGTCGCGCTCCGCCTTGCCGTCGGTCATGGTGACCTGGCGTGCGTAGCGGACGACGATCTCGTCGCCGTCGGAGAGCTCGGCGTCGGCACCGGGGGCGACGAGGTCGCGCTCGCCCAGACGGACGCCCTGCGACTCGAGCATGCCCGCGACGGAGCCGGAGTAGGTGGTGATGGTCTTCGATGTGCCGTCGACGTCGAGCGTGACGGTCTTCTGTGCCTCCGCGAAGGCGACCGATCCGGACGCGACGATCGCGACGGCCGAGAGGCCGGCGACGAGCGGCCAGCGACGGCGACGCTTCGAGGGGGCGTCCTGAGGTGCTACAGCCTCGGACTCTGAGTTGATGCTGGGGATGGAGCCAGAACTCTGCTGCTCAAAACGGGGATTCACTCGTGTCCAGTCGTCGGACGTCCCGGGCACGGGCGGCGAGACGGGTCCCGTTTGGGGCGGGAATCCCTACCACGATTCGGCCTGGGGGCCTGGCGGCTCTTGCGAGTCGTCGCGGTCTCGACCGGCCGATCCGGCGGTCTCGCACTGCCCGCGAGGTTCCGCGTCCAGTGCTGTCCCTGCTGCCGCTGGAGTGCAGTGGTCTACACCACTTGGCACCCCCGCGCCAGCGAGGACAACCGAACGTAACTGATTTGTTACCGCTCGGCCAACCCTCTCCGTGGGTTGCAACTGTGTTCTCGGTCACTTGTCTTGGACAAGCGTCCAAGTTCTGGTGGGGCCTGTAGGGGGTCGGTGGTGGGGTGGTAGCGGATCAGCGCAGGCCGAGCGAGGCGGAGCACGCGGGCCACTGACCCCAGCCGGACCGCTGCTGGAGGGCCTGCGCCCGCATGGTCTGCTCGGCGGCAGAGGCGTCGGACGGGCGGCCGGAGCCGCCCACCGCCTCCCAGGTGCCCTGCGAGAACTGGTAGAGCCCGTAGTACCCGTTGCCGGTGTCGGCCGCGGGGTCACCGCCGGACTCGCACTCGGCGAGACCGGTCCAGACATCGCCCGCCGGTGCGGACATGGTCGCCGCCTTCGTCTCCTCCACGGGCTTGTCCGCCCGCTGCTTCGAGTCGGGCTCGGCACCCCCCTTCGAGTCGCCGGTCGAGTCCTCCTTCGAGTCGTCCTTCGAGTCGGAACCTGCATCGGACCTCGAGCCCGGCTTCGGCTTGTCGTCCGCCTTCGCGTCGGACTTCGGTTTCGGGTCCGGCGCGGGCTTGGGGCGCTCCTTGGTGCCGTACATGATCACCCGGTCGACGGGCGCCTTCCCGACCCAGGTGTTCAGCTGCTCCTTGCTCATGACCTTGCCGTCGACCTTGGTGACGTCCCACGACGTGACCCGCTCGCCGGCGGCTCCCTCGGACGCCACGTACGGACCCAGGTCCTCGTAGCGGTCCGGGTCCGTCGCCGTCACCGTGTCGAACGGCATGGGGCGGACGGTCTCCACGATGGAGGCCTGGACGTCCCTGACGATGACGCTCACCGCGGGCGCGCCCTGACCGTGCCGGTGCCCGACGGCGATCCGGTCGTCCCCGTCGACGTCGACGCCGTTCGCGGCGAGCAGCTCGTCGAGGTGCACGGAGCCGTCGGCCACCCGCTGCGTCTTCCCGCCGGCCACCAGGTACACCGGGCCGTCGGCGTCGAGCCGCATCGGGAGGGTCACCCGGCCCTCGGCGCGCGAGGGGATCAGGAGCACGCGTCCGGACTCCTGCGAGAGCTGGCTCAGCGCCTGGTCGGCGTCGAGCGCGGCCACCCAGGCGGTCCGCCGCTCGCCGTCGGTCCGCACCGTGACCTCGTGGCCGTAGCGGACGACCACGGTGCTGCCCTCCCGCAGCGCACCGTCCAGGCCGGGCGTCACGACGTCGTGGCCGGCGATCTCGACGCTCTCGTTCGCCAGGAGGTCGGCGACGTCACCCTCGAAGGTCTCGACAGAGGTCACCTCGCCGTCCACGTCGAGCGTGACCGTCTTGTGGGCCGCGGCGTAGGCCGCGACACCGCCGGCACCGGACAGTGCGACGACCACGCACGTCACGAGGAGCACCACGCCTCGGCGACGTCTGCGTGGTTCCGGCTCGGGTGGTGGCGGTGGTGGTGGCGGGTTCGTCATGACACCCGCCTCACCGGTCGCCACGACCGGCGTCGGCCCGGAGGGATGGCCGGGCGGAAGACTGTCCATCACCTCGGACGGGGTGTTGATCACGTCCGCGACAGTCATCGCCGCGGGAAACACCTCGTCCGCAGGTGGCGGTGGGCCGAAAGGCTCGGTGACGCCGACGTCACCGTCGGCCGCAGGGTTGAGGAAGAGTCGTCTGGGGCTGCCCTGAGCCGGATGCGGAAGTGTCACGCGGGTCCAGTCCTCGAGCGGTCCGGGCACGGGAGCCGGGTGCGGCGCGGCTCCCACGCACCTCCCGCGTGGGACGCGGGCCCGGCTGTCCGATCCGGCGGTCTCAGAGACCGTAACTCTGTCGTTACCAAATGCAAGCCCAAAGGGGTAATTCATTCAGCAAAGGGCCCGGAACGCTGAGCAATATCCTAAATGTCTGTTAGCGAAAGGGCTGGTCAGTACCAACCCACCTCGACGGAGTGTGCCCATGCGGTGCACGGAGTGCCGTAGCGCCCGGAGATGTAGCCGAGGCCCCACTCGATCTGGGTCGCCGGGTTCGTCAGCCAGTCGCTGCCGACGGTCGCCATCTTGGAGCCCGGGAGCGCCTGCGGGATGCCGTAGGCGGAGCTGCTCGGGTTGTCCGCGTTCCAGCGCCAGCCGCTCTCCTTCTCCCAGAGCCGGTCCAGGCACGAGAACTCGCCGGCACCCCAGCCGCGCTCGGCGGCCATCGCCTGGCCCAGCGCCCTGGCCGAGCCCGGATCCACGGGAGCCGTGGCGACGTCCATGGTCCCGACCACCACCACCTCGTCGACGGGCTTCCGGGTGACCCTCCGCTCCGCCACCGTGCGCTCGACGACGGCCCCGCCGACCGTCTTCACCGCGTACGTCACCGTGGCCTCACCGGGCACGCCCACGGTGCGGATCGACTCATAGCCCTCCGGAAGGCTCGAGTCCTCGACGGTCTCGGTCTTGAACGGCAGCACCTCGGTCACCGTGCGTGACGAGGAGACGTCGCGGCTGACCACGATGACCATCCCGTCCACGGCCGCGGCATCGAGCGGCACGGAGGTGACGTCGCCGTCCTGCAACGAGATGCCCGCCTCCCGGAACAGACCACGAACCGTCGACTGCGTGGTGTGGAACTCGAGCACGGAGCCGTCCACCGCGATGTTCACCTGCTTGACCGTGGAGAACCGGATCGGGTCGCGGTCCAGCCGCGTGGTCCGGGAAGCCGTGGCGAGCGCACCGTCTCCACGCGGCCCCAGGGCTGCCATCAGCTCACCGACGGTGCCCGCGGTGGTGCGGAGCGTCATGACCTGACCGTCGAGCTCGACGGTGACCTCGCGGCTGGTCCGGACCACCACGGTGCCGCCCGGGGCGACGTCGGAGGTGGCGGCGGGCTGCACGACGTCGTCGCGCCCCAGCCGGATGCGCTGCGACGCGAGCGCGTCCCCCACCGTGTCGCCGTAGACGCCGACCGTACGGACGTCGCCGTTGTAGTCGATCGTCAGGGTGCTCGCGTTCGCGACGTAGACGCCGCACACAGCAGCGAGCGTGCCGACGACGGCGCCACGGACCACCCAGCGGGCCGGTCTGCTCGCGAGCCACGGCCGTGCGTACCTCACCACGAGCACCAGACCGTAACGGAACAAACCGCGCAGGAAAAGCCATCCGGGCATGAAATGAAATGCCGCATTCTTCGCCTCAATGCGGCATTACCACCAGGCGCCGTAGACGCGTTCCGAGTTCGCGGCGAGGTCGGTACACAGCGTTCTGAGGTCTTCTTCCAGGTGAGCTGCCATGGCTCTGGCCGTGTGGGCGGCCGCGAACGGGGCGTTCGGCTGGCCCCGGTAGGGGTGCGGGGTGAGATACGGGGCGTCGGTCTCCAGCAGGATCAGTTCCCGCGGTGCCGCCGTCAGCGCCTCCCGCAAGTGATGGTTCGCCTTGAAGGTGACCGGTCCGGCGAACGACAGGTACCAGCCGTTCTCGGCGCAGACGCGGGCCATCTCGGCGTCGCCGCTGAAGCAGTGGAAGACGGTGCGCTCGGGGGCGCCGTCCGCCAGCAGGACCTCGACGACCTGGGCGTGCGCGTCCCGGTCGTGGATCTGCAGGGCGAGGCCCAGCTCCTTGGCCAGGGCGATGTGCGCGCGGAAGCTCTCCCGTTGGGCCTGCTCACCGCGCGAACCCGTACGGAACAGGTCCATACCGGTCTCACCGATCGCCCGGATGCGCTCGTTGCCCTGGGCCAGGTCCGCGATCTCGGCGATCGCGGCGCCGAGCCCGACGGCGTGGTGCGCCTCGGGCTCGGGTGCGAGCCCGTCCGGCCCGACCTCGAGCACGCCGGCGTGCAAGGTGGCCTCGTTGGGATGGATGGCGACGGCCCCCACGACCCCCGCCACCCACTGCGCACCGGCACCCGACGACGTGAGGAGGGCGTCGGTCCAGCGGGCCGACGGGAGGTCACAGCCGACCTGGACCACGCGGTCCACACCGGCGCGCGCGGCGCGCGCCAGGTGGTCGGTGACCGACGGCGGCCAGGCGTCGCCCGGCTCGCCGTCGGGCGCCGTGTCAGGGAGGACCGCACCGATGTGGTCGAGGTGGGTGTGGTTGTCCACGACGGGGACGGGCAGCGGCTCCGGGTCGGCCGGGAATCCGCGCTCGCGCGTGCGCTTCGCCATCGCCGGGCCGCTCAGGCCGTCTGCTCCTCGAGGCGCGGGAAGAGGGAAGCGCCCTTCGTCACCGTGGTGCCGGCGGGCAGGACGCCGAAGGTAGCCGCGCTGTCGAGAGGCTGCGCATCGAGCGCCCCGAGGGGAGCCTCCGCGCCGAGCAGCTCCCACAGCGCGGCCGCCGCCTTGGGCGTGATGGGGTTGAGCAGCACCGCGAGCGACCGCAGCGCTTCCGTGGCGGTGACGAGCGTCGTGGCGAGACGGCCGCCGTCGACCCCCGCGCCGGCCTCGTCGAGCTCACCCGGCTCCTTCGCGAGCTTCCACGGCTGGGTGTCGGCCAGATAGCCGTTCGTGGCGTCCACGAGCGTCCACACCGCCGACACGGCCTCGTGGATGGCGAGCCGGTCGATCGCCGCCTCGGCGTCGGCCACGGCCTTGGTCGCGACCTGAGCCAGGGCGGTCTCGGCCTCGGTGGGCTCACCAGGAGTCGGCAGCGAACCGCCGAAGTACTTGCCGATCATCGCCGCGGTCCGGGACGCGAGGTTTCCGAACCCGTTCGCGAGCTCGCCGTTGTACCGGGCGGACATGTCCTCCCAGGAGAACGAGCCGTCGCCGCCGAACGCGATGGTCCGCATGAAGTAGTAGCGGAACGCGTCCGACCCGAAGGTGTCGATGATGTCCGACGGCGCGATGCCGGTGAGCTTCGACTTGCTCATCTTCTCGCCGCCCACCAGCAGCCAGCCGTGCGCGAAGACCGTCTTCGGCAGCGGCAGGCCCGCGGCCATGAGCATCGCCGGCCAGATCACGGCATGGAACCGCAGGATGTCCTTGCCGACGAGGTGCACGTCGGCGGGCCAGGTCCGTGCGAACTGCTCCTTGCGCTCGGGGTCGCTGCTGTCCAGGCCCACGGCCGTGGCGTAGTTGAGCAGGGCGTCGAACCACACGTACAGCACGTGCGACGAGTTCCACGGGATCGGGACACCCCAGTCGAACGTGGAGCGCGAGATCGACAGGTCCTGCAAGCCCTGCTTCACGAAGCTGACGACCTCGTTGCGGGCCGACGCCGGCTGGACGAACTCGGGGTGCTCCTCGTACAGGGCGATCAGCCGGTCGGCGTACGCGCTCATCTTGAAGAAGTAGTTCTGCTCGGAGAGCATCTCGACGGGCGTTCCGTGAATGGGGCAGAGCTTCAGGCCCTCGTGGTCGCCCGTCCCGTCGACGAGGTCGCCCGGGAGCTTGTACTCCTCGCAGCCCACGCAGTACGGCCCCTCGTAGGAGCCCTCGTAGATCTCGCCCTTGTCGTACAGGTCCTGGAGAAACGCCTGCACCGAGGTCTCGTGCCGCTCCTGCGTGGTGCGGATGAAGTCGTCGTTGCGCACGTCGAGGGTCTTGAGCACAGGCTTCCACGCCGTCTCGACGAGCCGGTCCGCCCAGTCCTGCGGGGTCACGCCGTTCGCCTCTGCGGTACGAAGCACCTTCTGGCCGTGCTCGTCCGTCCCGGTGAGGAACCAGACGCTCTCCTGCCGCTGACGGTGCCAACGCGTCAGGACGTCGGCGGCGACCGTCGTGTACGCGTGCCCGATGTGGGGGGCATCGTTCACGTAGTAGATCGGCGTCGTGAGGTAGAAGGACTTCTCGGCTTCCGGCATGACCTCAATGGTAGTTGGGTCACGGCGCAGAGCAGCGCGCGAATGGTCGGTATCTCGTCAGGTGGTCGGCATTCCGGGGTACCGATCATGTGACGGACTGCCGACCGCTCGAACGCCGGTTGGGCGCCGGTTGGGCGCCGGGCGGTGGCAGAGTGGGGGTATGAGCATCAGCGAGTCCGGGACCAGGTCCGAGCGCCGGGCGCTCGTCGTGGTCGATGTGCAGCCCACGTTCTGCGAGGGCGGCGAGCTCGCCACCGAGGGCGGGAACGAGATAGCGCACCGCGTCGCGGCCTACGCCGCCGCGCACCGCGACCGGTACACCACCGTGGTGACCACGCAAGACTGGCACATCGACCCGGGAGAGCACTTCAGCGACACCCCCGACTTCGTCGACTCCTGGCCGCCGCACGGCGTCGCCGGCACCCCCAACGCGGAGCTGCACCCCGCGCTGGCCGACCTCGACCCGGACGCCCGGCTCAAGAAGGGCCAGTACTCGCACGGGTACTCCGGCTTCGACGGCGCGGACGACGACGGCCGCCCGCTCGCGACCGTCCTGGAGGAGGCCGGGGTCACCGCTGTCGACGTCGTGGGCCTCGTCGAGTCGCACTGCGTGAAGCACACCGCACTCGACGCGCGCCGTGCAGGCCTCGCGGCACGGGTGCTGACCGACCTGACGATCCCGGTGTCATCCGCGCAGGGCGAGGCGGCCGAGCGGGAACTCACGGCCGCGGGCGTGGAGCTCCGCGACTCGTCGGCGATCTGAGGGCCGTCAGATCCAGCTCGGGAGCAGCATCAGCCGCTGCCAGTACTCGTACGGCACCGGCATCGCCGTCCAGATCGGGTAGTAGAGCACGCTCACGCCCACGATGAGCACCACCACCACGGCGGCCAGCCAGCACACGATGCGCCGGTCCCCGCTCCGGCGCGAGGTGCGTTCGATCCCGACGGCCAGCAGGTACACGAGGGTCAGGATCACGAACGGCGTGAACACGATCGTGTAGAAGGTGAAGATGGTCCGGTCGGCCAGCGGCCACGAGTACTGGAACCAGGGCAGCCAGCCGGCCGCGATCCCCGTCAGGGCGGCAGCGCCGCGCCAGTCGCGGAACCGGATGGCGAGCACCAGCACCACGGGGATCGCCAGCGCGCCCAGCCACCACAGCAGCGGGTTGCCGAGCGACGTCACGGCGGTCGCGCAGTCACCGACGGCGTCCGCGGGGCACGGCCCCTGACCAGGGGTGTACTTCTCCCAGAAGAACGACGTCGGGCGCCACTGCACGATCCAGCCCAGCGGGTGCGACGCGTAGTTGTGGTCCGAGTCCAGGCCCGTGTGGAAGTCCCACATCATGTGGTGGTACTCCCACAGCGACCGCCCGGCCTCCCACGCACCCTGCGCCCAGCCCCAGTCGGGCCACCAGCCCGGCGGCGTCACGCCGTTCACCGCCGCCCAGTCGCGCAGGTACGACTTCGGGTGGGCGAACCAGGCGGACCACGACGCGATGTAGACGGCGGCCACGGTGGGCAGCATGATCAGCGCGGCCGGGACGGCGTCGACCACCAGGGCGTCCTCCCACCAGCGCTCGACGCCGGCCGTGCGGCGCGCCGTCATGTCCCAGACGACCGTGAGCAGGCAGAACGCCGCGACGAAGTAGAGACCCGACCACTTGACGCCGCACGCGAGACCCAGCGACACCGCCGCAGCGAGCCGCCACCAACGGAACCCGAGGCGCGGCCCGTACTTCCCGATCGCCCCGCCCGCCTCGACGATCTGCGCCACGCGGTCCGCGAGCCGCCGTCGGGCCCACTCCCGGTCCATCACCAGGCAGCCGAACGCGACGAGCACCCAGAACATGAGGAACTGGTCCAGCAGGCCGGTGCGCGAGTGCACGATCGCCTCGCCGTCGACCGCCAGCAGCAGACCTGCGACCAGGCCCAGCGTGGTGGACGAGAAGAGCCGCCGGGCGATCCGCACCATGAGCAGGACGGCGAGAACCCCGATGACCGCGCTCGCGATGCGCCACGCCATGGGGTTGTCGGCGCCGCCCATGAGGCGCATCCCGATGGCGATCATCCACTTGCCGACGGGCGGGTGGACGACGTACTCCGCCTCGTCGGTCTTGTACGAGCTGACGTCACCGGCCTCGAACGCCGGGTTCGGGTCGTCGGGCCAGGCTGCCTCGAACCCGAGGCTGGCCAGCGACCAGCCCTCCTTGACGTAGTAGGTCTCGTCGAAGACCAGCTTGCCCGGGCGGCCCAGCTCCCAGAGCCGCGCGCCCGCGGCGATCGCCGTCACGAGCAGCGCGCCGAACACGCCCCAGAACCGGTCGGCGGCGGTCCGCCCCAGCGCGAGACGACGCTCGCCCAGCAGGTCGCGCAGGAGTCGCTCCCGCACGGGAGGCGCGGGCCGCGGAGGCTGCGCGACGGCGGGGAACGACCCGGTCCGCGTCATCCGGCCCGCGACGGCTTCACGCCGCATGTGCGCGCCGTACGTTCCGGGCAGAGCCTGCTGCGTGGCGGCGAGATGCGCTCCTGTGGCGTCAGGCTGCTGAGACACCGGGCCAGCATAGAGCGTGGGACCCTGTGGTCCATGACCGAACCGTCCCTGGTTCCCGGGCCCGCGCCCGAGGCCGGCTCCCTCGTCCTGGCCGCCACCCCGATCGGCAACACGGAGGATGCCTCGCCGCGCCTGGTCCGCCTGCTGGCCGAGGCCGACGTCGTGGCCGCCGAGGACACCCGCCGCCTGCACGGGCTGGTCGCGCGGCTCGGGGTCGAGGTCCGCGGCCGGGTGACCAGCTACCACGAGCACAACGAGACGGCGAGGGCCGACGAGCTGCTCGACGTCGTCGCCGGCGGAGGCACCGTGGTGGTCGTGACCGATGCCGGGATGCCGTCCGTCTCCGACCCGGGCTACCGCAT
This sequence comes from Promicromonospora iranensis, assembly GCF_028994805.1. Lineage (GTDB taxonomy): Bacteria > Actinomycetota > Actinomycetes > Actinomycetales > Cellulomonadaceae > Promicromonospora > Promicromonospora iranensis. Next base: position 148,622 of record NZ_JAJQQP010000014.1, read on the forward strand.
CGTGGAGCGCGCCGTCGAACGCGACCTGCGCGTCACCGCGGCCCCCGGGCCGAGCGCCGTGCTGACGGCGCTGGCGCTCTCCGGCATGCCCACCGACCGGTTCACGTTCGAGGGCTTCCTGCCGCGCAAGGCGGGCGACCGTGCCAGGACGCTCTCCGCGCTGGCCGCCGAGCCGCGCACCATGGTGTTCTTCGAGGCACCGCACCGGATCGCGGAGACCCTGGCCGCCATGGCCACCGCGTTCGGGGAGGCCCGGCCGGCCGCCGTCGCGCGCGAGCTCACCAAGACCTACGAGGAGGTGCTGCGCGGCCCGCTCGCCGACCTCGCCGAGCGGGCGGCGGCAGAGCAGCTGCGCGGCGAGATCTGCGTGGTGGTCAGCGGCGCGCCCGCGGTGCGGGTCAGCGTGGAGGACGTCGTGGGCGAGGTCCTCGAGCGGGTCGCCGCGGGCGAACGGCTCAAGGCCGCGGTCGCCGAGGTCGCGGAGACCGCGGGCGTGCCGAAGCGGGACCTCTACGCGGCCGCTCTTGCGGCCCGTCCCGCCAAGTAGCCCGTTGAGTGCTGGCTATTTGTTGAGATCGGGCCTTCTTCTCAACAAATAGCCAGCACTCAACGAAGGGTTACCAGTCGATCTGGGGGGTCGGGTGGTAGGTGGCGCCCTCGCGGCGCCAGGTGGCCGCCTCGAGTGCCACCCGGCTGCGGAACGACTCCCAGTCCTTCGCGCCCGGCTGCGACCAGGCGGTCTCGGCCACCGCGGCGAGCCGGGGCAGCAGCATCGAGAACAGGTCGTCGCGGCTCAGCAGGGTCTCGGTCCAGACGGCGGCCGAGACACCCTCGATCGCCGACTCGGGCAGGCCCTCGATGAGGGCCGCCGGGTCCCAGTCGTAGGAGTCGTGCAGCTCGACGAAAGCGGCCCACTGCTGGCCCAGCGGGTGCTCGGGCGTGTACTTCATGTCGAGGTAGGCCCGGTCGGCCGGGGACATCACGAACCGCGCGCCGGCCTCGGCGGCACGCAGGAACGGCGCGGGGTCCGGCCGGGTGTCCCAGTACTGCAGCACCGTGCCGGGCCGGACGAGCGCCGGCTCCTCGTCGTCCGGCACCGCGTCGTCCGGAGCCGCGTCGTCCGGAGCCGCGTGGTCGGGCGTCGCCTCCCCCGCCAGCGCCGCCACCGCCGACTGGTCACCGTGCGCGGATCCGGCGGCCTCCTGCCACGCGACGGGCGTCTTGCCCGCACCCGTGACGATCTCCTGGCACAGGGCGACGAACCGGCCGAACTCGTCGGGCTGCATGGTCAGCACCTCATCGCCGCCGAAGTGCACCCAGGGCCCCAGCGTCATGCGCGCGACGTCGGTGAACACGTCCCGCAAGAACGGCTCGGTGGCCGGCAGGTCGATGTGCAGCTTCGAGAAGCCGACCTCGATGCCGTCGTAGGTGTCGGTCGGCTCGCCCGAGGGCGTGAGCTCGCCATAGGCGTGGGTCGCCGCGTTGACGTGCCCGGGCACGTCGATCTCGGGCACGACGACGATCTCCCGCTCGGCCGCGTACTCCTGCAGCTCGCGGTACTCGTCGACGCCGAGGAACCCGCCGGCGGCACCCGACACCGCACCCTGCGACGACTTCTCCGTCAGCGCCGGCCGGGACGGGATCTCCAGCCGCCAGCCCTGGTCGTCGCTCAGGTGCAGGTGCAGCCGGTTCATCTTGTACGAGCCCACGAGATCCACGACGGCCCGTAGGTCGGCCGGCCCGAACCAGTGGCGCACCACGTCCAGCGACAGCCCGCGCCACGCGTACCGCGGCTCGTCCCGCACGACGACGGCGCCCACCTCCAGCGGTCCGTCCGTCTCCCGGCGGCCCGCGTTGACGAGCTGCCGCAGCGTCCGCACGCCGTGCAGCAGGCCTGCGCGCTCGGGCGCCGCGACGGTCACGCCGGCCGCGGTCACGGTCAGCGTGTAGCGCTCCGGGCTGCTGGAGCCGGCAGGACCGGCGGTGGCGTCCAGGGTCAGGGCGACGGGCGTCCCGCCGTCCGGCACGACGGACGCCCCGGTGGTGGCGAGGAGCTCGCCCGCGAGGCGCACGACCACGGCGTCGGCCGCGTCGACGGTGACCGTCGTGAGGTCCAGCACCCCCTCGGCGGGAACCAGCTCAACGGGTGCTGGGATGACTGCGTCGGCGACGATGCCCGCGCCGCTGCTCACGGTGGTCACGATTGTTAGGGCCCCTTCGCTCCGATGGTTGCCCGCAGTTTCGCAGGTTCAGCCTGCGGAGACCAGACCTAGGAGCGGTTCGGTGGGCATGATGCTCGTGGGGTCCGCCGGGACCTCGCTGGGCGCGGACCAGCCGAGGAACGTGTGCGCGGGGATCTCGCCGGCGACGTCGGCCCACACGCCGGCCGCCGTGGCCTGCCCCTCGCCCGGGCCCGCGGCGGTGAAGACCACCGCGACCTGGGGCGGGACCCGGAGCTGAGCCCGGTCCACCACCGACGCCGCCGTCGACTGGTGCACCTCCAGCATGATCTGCGGCAGCTCTCGCTCCGTCGCGATCTCGGCGAGCCGGTCCACGACGGCCTGCAGCTCCGCGAGGGGCACCGCGCCCGCCTCCGCGCCGTTGCCCGCCACCCGGAACTCCGGGTGCACCGACAGGCCGACGCCCGGCTTCGACAGCAGCGGCTCCACCTCGTCGAGCTGCGCGGCCAGCGGCTCGTTGCCGGGTGCGACGTCGAGCAGCACGAGCTGTCCGGCCGCACGGATCGCGTCGACGGCAGGAGTGAGCAGCTCCAGCGGCTGCTCGTCGACGTAGTCGCCGTCCTCCCCCGCCGCGCCGGACCGCACGCTGGCGGTGACGGCGACCAGGGGGGAGCCGCCCAGTGCCGCGCCGTTGGTCGTGGCGGCCGTCACCGCACGAGCGGCGTCGGCAGCCGGGTCGGCGATGCCGGCCGGCACGGTGTACGACGTCGACACGTACCGGCCGGGGAACAGCCGCAGCGAGCCGTCGGGCAGCGTGGCCCCCGACGTGGCCACGGCCACCTGCCAGCCCAGGTCGTCGGCCGAGCCGAACTGGGCGCCGATCCCCACCACACCGAGCGGCTTGAGGGTGCGGATGGTCTCCACCGTCTTCGGCCCGGAGGCGATGCTGCCGTCCGGGACCACCACGGGGACGGCACCGGCGGCGAGCGCCGTGCCGATCGCCGCCTCCTGCCCGAGCTGAGGGTCGACCGCCACGAGGATCTCCTGCAGCAGCTCCGGGTCCGCGACGTCGGGGATCTTCGAGCGCAGCCCGTCCACGTCGGTGGTGTCGAGGCGGTCGGGGGTCGGCATCTGAACCTTGGCGACGTCCTGCTTCTTGTCACCACCGCCGCCCCGGCCCGCGGAGGCGGCGGCCTCCGCGGCCGCGCTCAGCGCGCCCGGGTCGAACCGGACCGCCTCGGCGTCACCGGTGGCCTCCCCGACAGCCGCGAGCGCCTCCTCGTCGCCGATGACGACGACGGTGCTCGCGCCGAGCCGTTCGAGCTCCGTGACGAGATTCTTGTCCGAGACACCGCCGTCGGTGAGCAGCACGGGCGCGGTGACGGCGGCGCCGGTGGCCGCGGCGGTGGAGCGCGCGTCGTCGTCGTCGGCCGACGCGAGCACGGCGACCGGAGAGGCGTGGAAGAAGGCCTGGCTCGCGGTGAGCGCGAGCTCTGCGGGGTCGGTCGAGTCGAGCACGAGTGCCGGCCCGGACGGTTCACGGACCTGAAAGTTCTCCCCCGTCCTCCCGTCGACGCCCTCGGCCGTCGGCACCGTACAGCCGGCGAGAACGAGGGCGGCTGCCGCGAGCAGAGCCGCAGCGGACGCAGAACGGTGGTGCGGGACGAATCGGGCGTTCCGGATGACCACGGGTGACATTGTCCCCCACCCGGCGGTGAAGTGGAAACCCCGGGGTGGCCGTGAACCCAACGTGGGCCGGCCGGCGGGTGAACAGCCCGCGGCGGCGGGAGCGAGGTAGACGAACCCGTCAGTCCACCGCCGCGTAGACTGGTCGTTCGGATCATCCGGGACGAGCACGGAAGCAGATGGCGCGATGAGCACCCCGACAGCGGGCGGCCCGACGACCCGGGACCGCATCCTCGACGCGGCGACCGACCTGTTCTACGCCCTGGGGATCCGCGCGGTCAGCGCGGACCGGATCATCGAGCGTGCCGGGATCACGAAGGTCACGTTCTACCGCCACTTCCGCACCAAGGACACGCTGGTGGTGGCCTACCTCGAACGGCAGGCGGCCTGGGAGCGCCAGGCGCTGGACGGCGTGCGTGCGACCGCCGGTGACGACGCCGAGGCCCTCCGCCGCTTCGCCCACGCCGTCGGCACCGAGACGTGCCGCCCGGGCTTTCGCGGCTGCGCGTTCATCAACGCGGCGGCCGAGTACGCCGACCCGGACAGCCCGGTCCGGCAGGTCGTCGCGGAGCACCGCGCCTGGTATCGGCAGACCTTCGCCGCGATGGCCGGACAGCTGGGGATGACCGACCCCGGGCAGGCGGCCGACGAGCTGATGATGCTGCGGGACGGCGCCATGCTGACCGGCTATCTCGACGACCCCTCCCGGGTGGGCGCTGCGCTGGAGCGCGCCATCTTCGCGGTGGTCGACGCCGCCCGGACCGCCCAGCCCGCCTAGCAGCGCCCAGCAGCGCCGCTGCGACCGTACGAGCCCGCCGTCACTTCCTGTGGCGGCGGGCTCGCGCTTTCCCCTGTGCTCCGCACGCCGACCGCTCGCTCGTGCCCGGCCCGTCGCTTGTGCCCTGCCAGGTTCGGGCCTACGGTAGACGTACTAGTTCGTCTACCTACCGGGTCTCTCGTACGCCGGGTCCCTCGAGAAGGAGCAGAACATGGCTGACAGCATCTACACGGCGGTCGCGACGTCCACGGGCGACGGCCGCGCCGGAGGCCACGTCGTGACCGACGACGGCGTGCTCGACGTCGGCCTGGCGATCCCGCGGGAGATGGGCGGCCCGGGTGGGGCCACCAACCCCGAGCAGATGTTCGCCGCGGGCTGGGCCTCGTGCTTCCACAGCGCGCTCAAGGCCGTCGCCGCGTCGCAGAAGGTGCAGATCAACGACTCCGCCGTCATCGCGGAGGTGGGCCTGAGCCCGCTCGACGGAGGCGGGTTCGGCCTGAGCGCCGCGCTGCACGTGGAACTCTCCGGAGTGGACCAGCAGACCGCCGACAAGCTCGCCGAGGGCGCGCACGCCATGTGCCCGTACTCGAACGCCACGCGCGGCAACATCCCCGTGACGGTCGACACGACCGTCGCCTGAGCCGGAGGTGCAGCGGAGGGTGCGGGCCGAGGAACGAGGCACGCGCCCGCAGCGGAACCGCAGGCTCGGGCGACCGAAGACAGAGCCTGAGTCTGAGCTCGCCGAGCGCCGATGTCAGAGGCTCAGGTCACCCTGGTGACCTGAGCCTCTGTCATACCCGCCCGCGTCGAGAAGGAACCGCATGCCGTTCGCCGACCAGCTCATCAGTGACCACACGGCCACCACTCTCACCGAGGCCGTGGGCGCCGCCGCCCCGGACGTCGCCCTGCGCGCGCTGCCCGCGGCGGTCGGCCGGCTGGGCGAGCTCCCGCTCCGCGAGCGGGCGGACCTCCTGCGCGACGCCCTGCTGACCGACGTGCCCGGCGGGTACGCGGACCTCGCGCGGGTGGTGCGCACCGCACGCGACGGCGAGCTGCCGTTCACCGGCTGGCTGATCTGGCCGGTCACGAGTGCCGTCGCGGTACGGGCGGTCGAGGAGCAGACGGACTCCGCCTTCGACGACGCGATGGACCTGCTCGCCGAGCTCACCGGGCGCCTCACCGCCGAGTTCGCGGTGCGCACCCTCCTGCGCCACGACCTGGACCGGGCCCTCGGCATCGCCACGACCTGGTCCCAGTCCGACGACGCCGACGTGCGGCGGCTGGCCAGCGAGGGCACCCGCCCGTACCTGCCCTGGGCCGTGCGGGTGCCGCAGATCCTGGCCCGGCAGGGGGTGACCGTGCCCGTCCTCGATGCCCTGTACCGGGACGAGAGCGAGTACGTGCGCCGGTCCGTCGCCAACCACCTCAACGACCTCAGCCGCGACCACCCCGAGCTGGTGGTCGCCACGGCCGGCCGCTGGCTCGCCGAGCCCGCGGCGACGACGCAGGGGCTCGTGCGGCACGCGCTCCGCACGCTGGTCAAGCGCGGCGATCCGGGCGCCCTGGGGCTGCTCGGGTTCGGCCCCGCCTCCCTCGAGATCGACGGCCCGGTGCTCGACGGTGCCCGCGTACCGTTCGGCGGCACGCTCCGGTTCACGGCCGAGGTCCGCAACGTCGGGGCGGAGAAGGCCCGGCTGTCCATCGACTACGTGGTGCACCACCAGAAGGCCAACGGCTCCCGGACCGCCAAGACGTTCAAGCTGACCACCAGCACCCTCGCACCCGGCGAGCGGGTACGGCTCAGCCGAGAGCACTCGTTCCGGCCGATCACCACACGGCGCTATTACCCGGGACCGCACGCCGTCGCCCTCCAGGTCAACGGCGTGGCCACCGACCCGGCTCCGTTCGAGCTGGACGCCCCGGTCGGTGCCTGAGCGCCCGGACTCCTGCGCAGCGGCGTACCCACGGGCTCGGCATCACCCGAACGTCATGGTGAAGACCTGGACGCCCTCCGGCACCTTCAGGTCCACGAGCCCCTCGGTCCGGTCGTCGCCCTCGAGCACCGGGTACAGCCGCGGGTTCCCCGAGACGTCGATCTTCAGGCTCTCCTGGACTTCCCCGTCGGTGTCGGTGACCGTCGCCTCGACCGTTCCCTCGCCGCCGAGGACCACGAAGACGTCGGCCGACCGGTACGCGACACGCACCTGTGCGTCGTCGGACAGCGCCCGAGCGCCCTGGAAGTCGACCTCCCAGCTACCGCCGAGCGAGAACGTGTCCTGCTGCTGCTCGTCCGCGAGGACGAACTCCTGAGCGCCGGCCGCGTAGTCGGGCTCACCCGCGTAGTTGATGACGCGCTTGATGGAGAAGTAGGTCTCGGGCGTGATCTCGTCGAGCGGTGACGCGTCCTGCACGGTGGTGGCCGCCGGCAGCTGCACGCCGGGGTTGGCGTCCGTCAGGAGCTCACGGATCAGCTTCTCGGTGTTCTCGTACCCACCTTCGCCCAGCCGGATGTGCCGGACGGCGCCGTCGGAGTCGATCAGGTACTGGGCGGGCCAGTAGCGGTTCCGGTACGCCGTCCAGGTGGAGTACGAGTTGTCCTGGGCGATCGGGTAGGTCACGTCGAGGTCCTCCGCACCCTTGATCACGTTCCGTGTCTCGCGCTCGAACGCGAACTCGGGAGTGTGCACCCCGATCACCTCGAACCCCTCGCCGACGTCGGCATACGCGTCGTACCAGGCGTTGAGGTGCGGGATCGCCCGCTGGCAGTTGATGCAGGAGTAGGTCCAGAAGTCGACCAGCACGACCTGGCCGCGCAAGGCCTCGAGGCGGAGCGCCTCGCCCTCCGGGGTGTTGAGCCACGTGTCGATGCCGCGGATCTCGGGCGCGGTGCCGCACTCCTCGAGCACCGGTGCGCCGTTCGAGCAGTTGGACAGCTCACGGTTCTCGTCCGTGACGAGGCCGCCGAGGTCGAGTGCCTGGCGCACGGTCTCCGAGGAGTCGACACGCTCCTGCAGCGCGCCCGTGTAGTCGGGGAGCTGCCGCTGGATCGCGGCGGGCAGGTTGAGCGCGAGGGCGATGGCCAGCAGGATGACGACCACACCGCCGCCGGTCCGGATGGCCTTCGTGTGCCGCTGGAAGGCCTGGACGCGCTCGGCGATCCGTCGTCCGGCGAGCGCGAAGACGAGGAGCGGGAGCGCCGCGCCGACGGCGAACGACACCGTCAGGGCGACCGCTCCGGGCCCGATGTTGCCCGTGGCGCCCGCGACGGTGATCGCGGCGAGCACCGGCCCCGCGCACGGGACGTAGAGGACGCCGAGTCCCATCCCGAGGACGAACGCCCCGCGGTCCTGCCGGGCCGCGCCCCGCTTCGCCCCGAAGGCGGCGATGCGCTGGAAGGGGCGTTCGAGGATGGTCTCGAACCGGGGCACGATCATGCCGATGCCCAGCAGGATGAGCAGGGTGATCCCGGCCCAGCGCAGCAGGTCCTGGGGCAGGCCCAGCACGGTGAGCAGCAGGGAGCCGAGCAGCGTGAAGACGGTGAAGCTCACGACCAGCCCGGCGATGACGATGTAAGGGCGCAGCGAGCGCCGGGTCCGCACTGTGGTGGCGGTGGCGGTGGCTGTTGCGGTGCCGCCGGTGCCAGTGCCCCCGGTGTCGTCGGCGCCCCGTGGCCGCGCACCCTGCACACCGCCCGCGAAGAAGATCACGGGCAGCATCGGCAGGATGCATGGCGATATTCCCGTGATGAGGCCTCCCAGGAGGCCGATGACGATGAGCGTTCCCATGGAGGCGGTTCGGTACGGCAGCCGTCCCGGATGGGTGGAGCCGCGGTCCCGGACGCATGCGTCCCCGTTCCGGGCGCCGGAAAAAAACTCGTACCCATCCGGTCCCATCCGGGTGGCCGCCGGCTCCGAACCCCGGTCAAGACGCCCCGTGAGACCGCGGGGTGACGACACACCGAGGAGAGACCGATGAACGTTCGAACCCGCAAGTCTTATGCAGCAGTCGGCATCGTCGCCCTGACCATGATCGGCCTCACCGCCTGCGGCTCTGGCACCGAGGACGAGGCCGGCGCCAGCGAGACCACGGCGACCGAGGAGGCCCCCGCGGAGGAGCCCACGGACGAGATGACCGAGGACATGGCAGCCGACCCGGCCGCCAACCTCGTGGGCCCCGGCTGCGCGGCCTACGCCGAGCAGGTGCCGGACGGCGCCGGTTCCGTCACGGGCATGTCCACCGACCCGGTCGCGGTCGCGGCCTCCAACAACCCGCTGCTGACGACCCTGGTCGCGGCGGTGAGCGGCGAGGTGAACCCCGACGTGAACCTGGTCGACACCCTGAACGGCGACGAGTTCACCGTGTTCGCGCCGGTGGACGACGCGTTCGCCGAGATCGACGACAAGACGATGGAGAGCCTGCAGACGGACGCCGACCTGCTGAGCACGATCCTGACCTACCACGTGGTCCCCGGGCAGCTCACGCCCGACCAGGTGATGGGTGAGCAGACCACCGTCCAGGGCGAGACCCTCGAGGTCACCGGCAGCGGCGACGAGCTCAAGGTCAACGACGCCAACGTGATCTGCGGCGGCGTCATGACCCAGAACGCGACCGTCTACCTGGTCGACTCGGTGCTCATGCCCCCGATGTGAACATCGTCTGAAGGATGACCGCTGAGCGGGCCCTCCGGGTCTCGACAGGTTCCACCACCGGTGGTGGAACCTGTCGAGAACCGGAGGGCCCGCTCTTCTGTGCGCACACGACAAGGACAGCTCCAGCCGCACACGACAAGGGCGGATCCGTCCGCACAACACAGAGCGGGGAACACAGAGCGGGCAACCCGTCGTACGGGTTGCCCGCTCACAGGCCGTCAGGCTCCGAGGACCACGACCGGGTCGGTGGTCGGCTGCTCGGAGCCGGCCTCGGGCTCGACGGTCACGGCCATCCCGATGCCTTCGACACCCTGGATCAGCGACGCCGTCTCGCCGTCCCGCACGGAGAGGACGCCCGCCGAGGACACGCTGCCGTCCTCCGCCACCACCCAGAGCTGGTAGGCGCGGCCCGGGGCCGGCTCCGGCAGGTCGTCGGCGCGGAAGAACATGTCGTCGTCGGCCACGAGCACGGACGCTTGTCCCCCGCCCTCGACGGTGCCGCGGAGGATCGAGGCGTCGGGGTCGACCAGCATCTCCGACACGATCTCGCTCTGCTCCCGCAGGCGGTCACGTTCCGCCGTCGCCTGCACGGCGATGGTCGTCGGGACGGCGACGGCCGCCGCCGCGGCGACCGCGGTGAGCGCGACACCCCAGCGGCGTGTCCGCCGACGCGCGGAGAGGTCGACGATGTCGCCGCCGCCGCCCGCCGCCGGTCCGTCCGCCGGCGGAACGGCCGCAGCCGACGACGACTCGACCGTGCCCGACGACCCGGACGGGGCGCTCGTGCTGGAGACCTGCGGTGTGTTCCGCACGCGGTCGAGCACGCTCGCGCGCAGCCCGGCCGGGGGTTCGGTGTCGACGGTGAACGACGCGACGACCTCGTGGTACTCGTCGAGGGCGCGACGCGCGTCGGCATCCGACTCGAGGAGCCGGTCCACGGACCGGCGTTCGAGGTCGTCGAGGGCGTGCAGCGCGTAGCCGGGCAACAGGTCACGGGCGTCGCCCTGTGCGTCGCCCCTGGTTCCGCCGTCGGATCGGTCAGACATGGCGCGCCACCCCCAGGCAGTCCCGCAAGCGGATGAGTCCGTCGCGGATGCGGCTCTTGACGGTCGGGAGGGCCGCGCCGATCTGCTCGGCGACCTCGCGATAGGTGAGGCCGCCGTAGTACGCGACCACCACCGCCTCGCGCTGGGTCGGGGTGAGTCCTTCGATGCAGCGGCGCACGGCGGAGCCTTCGAGACTGCGCTCGACGTCCTCGGCGACCACGTCGCGCGCGGACTCGCCGTTGCGCAGGTCGGTGTCCCGCTGGTCCCGGTCACGGCGAGACTGCTCCGAACGGACGCGGTCGACCGCACGCCGTCGGGCGAGCGTCGCGACCCAGGTGCGGGCAGAGCCGCGAGCCGCGTCGAACCGTGCCGCTGTCTGCCACACCTCCACCATTACCTCCTGGGTCACTTCGGCCGCGTGGTCGGGGTCCCGCAGGACGCCGATCGACGCGCCGTACGCTACCGGGGCGAGCGCGTCGTACACAGGAGTGAACGACGCCGGGTCACCGCCGGCGCACGCCGTGAGGAGCGCGTCGACGGAAT
>NZ_JAJQQP010000014.1:159513-172851 GCF_028994805.1 Promicromonospora iranensis
GCAGACCCGTTCATCTCTACACAGCAGGTTCGGTGCCGAGACGTTATCGGATGGGCGCGCATCTGCCGCGAAACTGTGATCCGCCGCACGCACAGCTCACCAGTCGTGGACCGAGCCGTCGTGGAGGCGGTTGACCGGGAGGTAGCCCGGAGCGTACGGGTACGCGGCCGCGAGCTCCTCGTCCAGCTCGACGCCGATGCCCGGGGCTTCGCCCGGGTACAGGTAGCCGTCCTCGAACGTGTAGGCGTGGCGGAAGACCTCGTTGGTGCGGTCCGTGTGCCCCGAGTACTCCTGGATGCCGAAGTTGTGGATCGCGAGGTCCAGGTGCAGCGCCGCGGCCATGCCCACCGGCGAGATGTCCTCAGGGCCGTGGATCGCGCTCTTGATCCCGCGCTGGCCCGCGTAGTCGAACAGCTTCTTCAGGGGGCTGACACCGCCGAAGTGGGTGACGGCGGAGCGCACGTAGTCGATGAGCCGTTCGTCGACGAGCGTCTGGTAGTCGAACACGGTGTTGAACACCTCGCCGATGGCCAGCGGCGTCGTCGTGTGCTGCCGTACGAGGCGCAGTGCGTCCTGGTCCTCGGCGGGCGTGCAGTCCTCCAGCCAGAACAGGTCGTACGGCTCGAGGTCCTTGCCGAGGCGCGCGGCCTGGATCGGGGACAGCCGGTGGTGCGCGTCGTGCAGCAGCGGCAGGTCCGGGCCGAACTCGTTGCGGACCGCCTCGAAGACCCGCGGGATGTACCGCAGGTAGGCGGCGGTGTCCCAGTCCTCCACCACGGGCCGGGCGAGCACGTCCGGGGCCGACCCGTCGGCCGACGTCGTCGCGTGGACCCCGTAGACCGACTTCAGGCCCGGCACCCCGCTCTGGACCCGGACGCTGCGGTAGCCGCGCTCCTGCATCGCCCGCACGGAGTCGAAGATCTCGGGCACGCTGGAGCCGCTCGCGTGCCCGTAGGCCATGATCCGGTCCCGGCTCGCGCCGCCGAGCAGCTGGTACAGCGGCAGGTCGGCGACCTTCGCCTTGATGTCCCACAGGGCGACGTCGACGGCGGCGATGGCCGCCATGGTGACCGGGCCGCGGCGCCAGTACGCGCCGCGGTAGAGGTACTGCCAGGCGTCCTCGATCCGGTGCGGGTCCCGGCCGATCAGCAGCGGGGCGACGTGGTCGCGCAGGTAGCTGACCACGGCGAGCTCCCGCCCGTTCAGGGTGGCGTCGCCGAGCCCCGTCACACCGTCGTCCGTGGTGATCTGGAGCGTGACGAAGTTGCGGCCGGGCGAGGTGACGACGACCTGCGCGTCGACGATCTTCATGCGGAGACTTTCTGTTGGCGGGATGGCTGGGTGAGCAGCTCAGCACTGCTCGTAGGCGTAGGCGGCGTCGTCGGGACCCACCAGGTCCCGGTCGCGCAGGATCGTCAACGGGGCGCGGTCCGGATCGGCGCAGACGGCGTCGAACCCCTCGGGGAGGTTGTCGGTGTACTCGATCTGGAGCACGTGCTCCCCGTAGACGTCGGTGTACGAGGCGCACTCGCTGTAGGCCGCGCACTCCTCGGTGACTGCGAAGTCGAACCCGAGCGCGCGGGCCGCCGTCGTCGCCTCGGCGGCGTTCTTCTGCCCGATGGCGAGACCCGACGCGTGCGCGAGGTCGATGTACGAGCCGGCGAGCGCCAGCGCGTCCTCCCGCTCGATCAGGCCCGTGCTCGGTGCGATGAACCGGGTCCAGGTGTCGAGGTTGTCGATCTCCACCGCGTCGAAGCCCGCGTCGGCGCACCCGGTGATCACCTGGCCGAGGATGCCGACGATCCCGTCGCGCTTCGCCTCGGTCGACGGATCCAGGACGTACTCGTCCGGCCAGTCCGGGTCGACGACGAGCTCCCCCGCGTCGTCGTGCAGCAGCAGGTCCTCGTTGCCGTCGAGCCAGAGATCGGCTTCGCCGGGCTGGGTCTGGAACCCGTTGACGTAGCAGACGTCGTAGGCGCCCGCGGCGGGCTCGGCTGTCGCGTCCCGCACCACGACGTCGAGCCCGCCGTCGAGCTCGTAGGCGGCGCCGAGCTGGTAGTCGAACTGGCCGGTCGTGGGCGGGAGGGCTACATCGACGACGGTCAGGGAGGCGGCATCCTGGTCGCCCTCGTGCCCCGCCGGCCGCCCGGCGTCCGGAGTGCCCTGGCAGGCCGTGAGCGTGAGGGCGACGAGCGCGGCGACGAGGAGCTGAGGCATCTGCCGATCGTAGGTGGGTCGCAGCCGCCGCGGTCCCCGGCGGGGCCGAGCCGAGGCAGGTGACCCGGTCAGGCGCCGGCGATCGCCTCGGTGATCGGCGTCCGGCCGTTGCCGAAGGCGATGGTGCGCCCCACGGTGCCGCTGTCCGCCAGGACCGCCGCGGCGACCGCTGCGACGTCGGCACGGGATACCCGGCCATCACCCGGGTCGGCCACCTCGATCAGCCCGGTGGGCTCGTCCAGCGTGAGCGGACCGGGCTGGAGGATCGTGTGTTCGAGCTCCGAGGCACGCAGGTGCTCGTCGGCCGCGGACTTCGCCTCGGCGTAGGCGAAGAACGAGCTGTCCTCCGGCACCCCGTGGTCAGGCCCGGCACCCAGGTACGACACCATGACGTAGCGCGACACGCCCGCCGCCTTCGCGGCGTCCATCGAGCGGATGGCGGCGTCGCGGTCGACGGCATAGGTGCGCTCCGGGTCTCCGCCGCCCGCGCCTGCCGACCAGACCACCGCGTCCTGACCGTCCAGGAGGGCTGCCAGCCCGTCGGTGTCGAGGTGCTCGACGTCGGCGACCAGCGGGACCGCCCCCGTGGCCGCGACCTCGTCCTGGTGGTCGGGGTTGCGGATCACGCTCGTGACGACGTCGCCCCGCTCCACGAGCAGAGGGGCGAGCCGGAGCGCGATCTTGCCGTGACCGCCGATGATCAGAACACGGGACATGGTGCTTCCTTCCGAGAGGTTCCGTTCCAGGCTATGCCGGGTGGCAGGCGCCGGCGCACCCGCGCGAGGCGGCCCGACCACAGAACGTCCCGACCACGTCGAAACGTCCCGGCACCGCCGCCGCGTTCGTCGCTTCCCGACCGTTGCGGCGAGCAGGGCCTTTTCGAGGTCTAAGTTTCTCCGCTCTGAATCGGTTCAGAGCGGAGAAACTTAGACCTCGAAGTGGCTGGACGTCCCCACGGCGGCCGTCAGCCGAGCTTCTCCGCGAACGCCACGATGATTCCCTCGGGGCCGCGGACATAGCAGAAGAGGTAGGCGCCCTCGATGGAGGTCAGCTCGCCGAGAAGCTCCACGCCGCGGGACCGCAGACCGGCGACGACGCCTTCGATGTCCTCGACGGCGAAGAGGACGCGGTGCAGGCCCAGCGTGTTCGCCGGTGCGTTCGCGGGTCCGGTGCGGATCGCCGTCGGCGTGTGATAGCTCATCAGCTCGACGTGGCCGTCGCCGTCCGGGGTCCGCAGCATCGCGATGTCGCACCGGAGCTCGTCGAACCCGCAGACCCGGGCGGCCCAGTCCTGGTCGACGGTGGCCTGGCCCTCCAGCTCGAGCCCGAGCTCGGTGAAGAACTCGATGGCGCCCGGCAGGTCCTCGACGACGATGCCTACGTTTTCCATCCGCGTGATCATGGTGCTGCTCGCTCTCTCCGTCGTGCGGCCCGTGCGGCCGCTTCTGAACCGGGGACGGAGCCGCCGCGGGATTCTCGACACAGGCCACCAGATCCGGCCGCGCATCAAGAATGAAATGCACATTTTTCGCGCGGCCATGGTCGGATGTGGATCGTCCGAGACTCCACAGCACTGTCGCCGTGAGGAAACCGATGACCGAGCGTGTCCTGCCTGACGCCGACACGGTCGAGGCCGCGCTCGCCTCCCACGAGGGACCCTGGGGCGCCGGCGCGCGCGTGCTCTCCGTGCTGGACCAGTCCACCGGGCTGGGACAGGCCGCGGTGCTGCGGGCGAGCATCGCGCCGCCGAACGCCTGCCCGTCCGTGTGGATCGTCAAGATCCTGGGCTGGGGCCGGCAGACCCTGCTCGACTCGCGCGACAGCCTGCTGGACCGTCGCGAGGCGCACTTCTACGGCAGCGGGATCTCCGACCTGCTCCCCAGCGGGCTGACGACGCCGCCGGCCGCGACGGTGTTCAGCCACCATGGCTTCACCTGGGTCGTCATGCGGGACATCGGCGCCGTCCTGCAGCAGAGCTGGACCCCCGAGTCCGCCATGACGGCCGCCCGGCGCGCCGCGCTGCTGTACGTCCCCGGCGTCCTGCGCCCCGGGCTGCTCGACGCCCCGTGGCTGGAGCTGGAGGGCTACGCCGCCTACACCCACCACATCCCGACGGGCCACGACAACCTCGACGCGCTGGCCGGCGACCCGCGGCTCCGGGCCCTGTTCACCGCCGAGCAGGTCCGCGACCTGCATGCCTGCCTCGACGCGTCCGACGAGCTGTGCGCGCGTGCCGCGCGGCTGCCCACCACGCTCGTGCACGGTGACCTCACGCCCCGCAACGCGGGCGTGGACCGGCGCGGCGCCCTCGCCCTCATCGACTGGGAGCACGTCGGTGTGGGCCCCGTCGGCTTCGACCTGGGCACGTTCGTCTCGCTCTACCGTGCCTTCGGTGGCCACGGCGAGCTGGACGAGCCTGCCGTCCTCGAGGCGTACGGCAGGGCCGTCAGCGAGCTGGCGGGCATCGACCTCCGCCCTGCCGCGGCACTGGGCGCGGCCACCGCCCACCTCACGTGGGGTCTGCACCTGCGACTGGGCCCTGGCCTGACCCTGGTGCGCCAGGGCCTCAACCGCGACGCCCCGGCGAAGCTCGCAGCACACCTCGACGACCTCCGGTCAGGATGCCTGCGCGCCCTGTCCTGGGCGTCCGCCGCCGGAGCGGTCGCCGCAGTCCGCTGATCGGCGTCGCCGCAGGTCCCACCGCCAGCAGTACCGGCTCCGCGCCCGGCACCGCCACGGGCCGCCGCCACCCGAAGCCGTCCCGTGCGGTCCGGACGGCGACGGTCGCCCACGCCACCACGAGCCCGGCGAAGAGCAGCACGGACAGCACCACGAACGCCGTCAGCCCGGTGTGCGCGGCGAGCCCGGCGGTCGCCGTCACGCAGGTGCCGACCGGGAAGGTGAACGACCACCAGGTCAGCGAGAACGGCAGCCCGTGCACGGCGGCACGCACGGTGACCGCAGCGGCGATCGCCGCCCACATCAGCGCGAAGCCGAGCACCGCCACCCCGAAGACGACGGCGAAGTACACGAGCCCGCGCTCGAAGACTGCTCCGAACGTGCCACCCGCGTTGGCCGCCAGCAGGCTGGCCGCGGTGACCGACTGGCCGAGCGGGCCCAGCGCTATCCACAGGGTGGGGACCATCCGGCTCGCGCCCACCTGGTGGTGCATCAGCCGGCTCCACAGCTGGGGAAGGATCACGAGCGACGCGATCAGGCTGAGCCCGAACAGCGCGTAGCACGCCAGGAGCATCGTCTCGCGGGCCTCCCCCGGCGCGATGTGCGGCAGCAGGAGCGCACCCGTCGCCGCCGACACCATGGGCGCCACCACCGGCATGAGCCATCCGGCGAACGCGGCGTCCGCCGGGTTCTCGTGCCGGGTGAAGGCGAGGTAGGGCACGGCCACGGCGCTGACCAGGCCGGCGACGGTCCCGAGCGACCACAGCACCGCGTGGACGGCGACGGCGGCCTGCAGGCCCACCACGTCACGGCCGACCAGGAGCGTGCCCGCGCCCACGGTGAGCACCGCCATCGGCGGAGCACCGTAGAAGTGCGCCATCACCGGGTCCGCGTGGTGCGCGCGCGCCGCAGCGGGGTGCCGCGCCCAGTGCAGCACGGTGGCGGTCAGGAAGAAGACGAGCATCGCGGAGGCGAGCAGCCAGACGACGACGGCGGCCTGGCGCTGGCCCGGGAGCTGGACCGGCAGCGTCACGGCGGCGTTGGCGACGATCCCGGTGCCCATCACGGAGGCGAACCAGTTCGGTGTGACGGTGGCGATGCTGAAGCGGGCCATGCGCCTCAGTCTCCCGACCGATCGACCTGGCCGGTATCCTCAGTTTCATTGTGGAACCACAACCTGACGTTGTAGCTGGGAGCGGTGTGGACCTGCCGTCGCTCCGGCTGCTCTCGGCGATCGCGGAGGCGGGGTCGATCACCGCCGCCAGCAGGACGCTGGGCATCACCCAGCAGGCCGCGTCGACCCGGATGCGCCGGCTCGAACGCCGGCTCGGGGTGGCGCTCCTGGTCCGCGGCCCACGCGGCAGCACGCTCACCCTCGACGGCACCATGGCGGCACAGTGGGCGGCCGAGACCGTGGAAGCGGCCGACCGGTTCGACGCGGGTGTCGCCGCACTGCGCACGGCGGGCCACGCCAAACCCTTGGCCATCGCCGCGAGCCTCACGGTCGCGGAGTACCTGCTCCCCCGCTGGCTCATGACGCTGCGCGCGCGGGACAGCGCCGCGCACGCCATCTCGGTGACCGCGACGAACAGCGCGCACGCCATCGAGCTGGTCACCGACCGCAGCCACCAGCTCGGCTTCGTCGAGACGCCCACGGAGATCCCGGGCCTGCTCACCACCACCGTGGCGAAGGACGAGCTGGTCGCCGTCGTCGCACCGCAGCACGCCTGGGCCCGACGCCGCGGCGTGAGTGCGGCCGAGCTCGCGCGCACCCCGCTCGTGACGCGGGAGAAGGGCTCGGGCACCAGGCTCAGCGCGGAGCAGATCCTCATCGACGCCGGGCACGAGATCGCGGCCCCGCTGGCCGAGCTCCCGACCACCGCGGCGGTCCGGACCGCCGTCGCGTCCGGTGCGGCGCCCGCGGTGCTCAGCATCCTGGCCGTCCGGGACGACCTCACCGCGGGGCGCCTGGTCCGCGTCCCGGTCACGGGGCTGCGCTTCGTGCGCGAGCTGCGCGCCATCCGCTCCCCGGGCACGTCACCGCTCCCGCCGCTGGAGACCCTGCTGTCCATCGCGGCACGGAACGGCTGAGCCGACGGCGCCCCCGCGCGCTCTCACTCCTCGGCGTCGAACCGCGCCCGCGCCCGCTCGACGTCGGGCATGTTCTCGGCGCTCCAGTGGAACAGCGCGTCGATGAGGTCCTGGATGGACCTGCCCAGCGGCGAGATGCGGTACTCGACGGCGATCGGGCGCGAGCTCACGACGACCCGGTCGACCATCCCGTTGCGTTCGAGACGGCGCAGCGTCGCCGTCAGCGACTTCTGGGTCACCACGGGGATCGCCCGCCGCAGCTCGTTGAACCGCAACGGCCGCTCACACAGCTCGTCGAGCACCTGCAGGGACCATTTGTCGAGCACCTGGTCGAGCAGCTCCCGGTGGTGTGTGGAGATCTGTATGCGGTCGGCGGGTTCGGTGGTATCCGGCATGAAACCTAGTCTCGTTGAAGTTCCCTTCGTACACCAAGTAGACATGCGATACCTGCTAATCCATCAGCGAAGGGACCTTCCATGACCGTGCAGCTGCTCACCCCCGAGGGCATGTTCCAGCCCGTCCCGTACCACCACGTCTCGATCGGCACCGGCAGCCGTCAGGTACACGTGGCCGGCCAGATCGCGCGCGACGCCGAGGCGAACCACATCGCGCCGGACGACCTCACCGGGCAGGTGGCGCAGGCCCTGCGCAACACCGCCCGCGGCCTCGCCGGTGCCGGCGCGACCTTTGCCGACGTCGTGCGCCTCCGGTTCTTCGTCACGCACTGGAGCCCCGAGAAGATGGACGACTTCATGGCCGGCCTCGAGGGCGTGACCGACGAGCTCGGCATCCCGAAGCCGCTGCCGCCCGTCTCGCTCATCGGTGTCGACTACCTGTTCGAGCCGGACGTGCTCGTCGAGGTCGAGGCCTTCGCCGTCCTGGACTGATCGCACGGCTCGTCGGCGGTCAGCGATCTTGACCATGGGTTCAAGTGATGGCTAGGGTTCTTGACCATGACGTCAAGTAACGCGATCGCTGACCCGGCCTCGGCGGTCGGCTCCCCCGCGGAGAAGACCCCCGAGGCCGTCGACGGCGCTCCGGCCACCACCTCGCCGTTCGAGCTCCTGCCCGCCGGCGAGTCGTTCGGCGTCTGCGACCTGGACGGGGTGTGCTCCTGATGCCCGGCGAGGCATTCGGCCAGGCCGCGGACCGGCTCGTGGTCGACGTGTGGAGCGACGTGATGTGCCCGTTCTGCTACATGGGCGACACGCTCCTGGCCCAGGCCCTGGAGAAGTTTCCGCACGCCTCGGGTGTCGACGTGCGGTACCACAGCTTTCTCCTGATGCCGCAGCTGTCCGACGACGACGCCCCGGTCAGCCCGACCGAGCTGTTGTCGACCAAGCACGGCCTGCCGCCCGAGCAGGCGCAGGCGATGAACGACCAGGTCACGGAGCGCGCCCGGCAGATCGGGCTGGACTACCGCATGGACCAGGCCCAGGCCGTCGGCACGCGCACGGCGCACCAGCTCAGCCACTTCGCGGCCACCCGGGGCAAGCAGCACGAGATGGTCCAGGAGCTCTTCAAGGCGTACTTCACGGACGGCCGAAACGTCGCCGACCACCAGGTCCTGGCCGACCTGGCCGCCGACGTCGGCCTGGACCGGGACGCCGCCCTCGCCGCTCTGGCGAGCGGGGAGTTCGCGGACGCCGTCGAGGAGGACATCCAGCAGGCCCGCCAGTACGGCATCCAGGGTGTCCCGTTCTTCGTGTTCGCCGGCAAGTACGCGGTCTCGGGGGCACAGCCCGTCGAGGCGTTCCTGCAGGCCCTGGACACGAGCTGGAACGAGACGGTCGGGGCGGCCGACGCCGCTCCCACCGGGGCGGGTCGTTGACGTCCCAGGCCCCGCGGCTGCGCGCCGACGCACGGCGCAACGTCGAGAGCATCCGCACGGCCGCCCTCGACGTGTTCCGCACGCACGGGCTGAACAGCCCGCTCGACGAGGTGGCGCGGGCCGCGGGCGTCAGCAAGGGCACCATCTACCACCGCTTCGGGGGCAGGCAGGGCCTGATCGACGCGGTGGTCGAGGAGCTCGTCGCCGAGCGCATCACCGGCATCATCACCGCGGTCCGCGACATCGAGGACCCGGTCGAACGGTTCGAGAGCTACCTCCGGCGCATCTGGCTGCTCCAGTACGACGAGCCCGCGGCGAACGACGTCCTGCTGCGCGCGATGCCGGGCTCGGACCCGCTGGTCGCACTGTGCGAGCACGCCAGCGCGGTGGCCGGCGGCTTCCTCGCCGAGGCTCAGGCCACCGGCAAGATCCGCGACGACCTCACCGCCGAGGACATCTACCTCCTCGTCTGGGAGCGCGGCATCATCGCCCGTGCGTGCACCGAGCAGCCGCGTGACGGCTACGCCCGACGCTGCGAGTACACCCTCCGCGGGCTGCGCAGCGACTCGTAGCCGGTCACGCTCCGGGCCGGCCCCGGAAGGTGGTCCGGTAGGCGTGCGGGGTCACCCCGGTGGCCCGGCGGAAGAGGGCGCGGAAGTTGCTCGGGCTCGGGAACCCGACCTGTCGGGCGATGCGCTCGACGCCGTAGTCGGTGGTCTCCAGCAGCTCCTGCGCGTGCCGGATGCGCACGCCGCCGAGCCACTGCATCGGGCTCTGGCCGGTCTCCTGGTGGAACCGGCGGTTGAGCGTGCGCACGCTCGTGTGCGCCGCGTCGGCGATGTCCGCGAGCGCGAGGTCATGGTGGGCGTTCTCCTCGATCCACAGGAGCACCGGTTCGAGCGTCGCGCTCTGGAACGTGGGCGGGTTGCGGAGGATGAACTGCGCCTGGCCGCCGTCGCGGTGGAGCGGCGCGACGGAGAGCCGTGAGGTGTCGGCGGCGACGGCGACGCCGTGGTCGCGGCGCACGAGGTGCAGGCACAGGTCGAGCCCGGCCGCGGCGCCGGCCGAGGTGAGGATCTGGCCGTTGTCGATGTACAGGGTCTCCGGGTCCACGTCGATCGACGGGTACCGCTTCGCCAGGGCGTCCGCGGCGAGCCAGTGCGTCGTCGCACGCAGTCCGTCGAGCAGACCGGCTTCGGCGAGCGTGAAGGCGCCGACGCAGATCGAGGCGATGCGCGTGCCGTCAGCGGCCGCGGCC
This sequence comes from Promicromonospora iranensis, assembly GCF_028994805.1. Taxonomy (GTDB): domain Bacteria; phylum Actinomycetota; class Actinomycetes; order Actinomycetales; family Cellulomonadaceae; genus Promicromonospora; species Promicromonospora iranensis. The sequence continues at coordinate 169,590 of NZ_JAJQQP010000014.1, forward strand.
CGGAGCGCGGCGATCGCGGGCGCCGGGGTCTCCTGCTCGGGATGGATCCGGCCGGGGACCACCACGGTGTCCGCCCGCTCCAGCGCCTCCAGGCCGACGTCGACGCCGAGCCGCAGCGGGCCCGCCCGGACGACCGGCTCGGTGCCGCACACGAGCACGCGGTAGGCGGGGCGACCGTCGGGCAGCCGGGCACGGCCGAAGGTCTCGATCGGCGTGGCCAGATCGAAGATGATCGTGTCGGGCAGGGCGACGACCACGACGGTGTGCACAGGCCCACGGTAACCAGCGTGCGGGCCGCATGAGTGCCATCCAGGCGCGGGTGGCCAGATCCAGGCGGCTTCTGGCAGGCAGGCCCCTGGTTCGGCGGGCCGACAGCAGCCGAGCATGGGAGCGCAGCAGCCCGGTGCCACACCCGCCCGTCCCCCGAGGAGCGCTCATGCCCCTGTCCGCCCAGGTAGTCCTGTTCGACGGTTTCGACCCGTTGGACGCAGTCACCGTCTTCGAGGTTCTCGCCGCGGGGAGCACCGCGATCGGCGGCGACCTGACGGTCGAGCTCGTCACCGCGGAGGGACCACGACCGGTCCGCTCGGGCACCACCGGGATCACCCTGCCCGCGACAGGAACGCTCGACCCGGAGCGTCCTGGCTACGTCATCGTCCCGGGCGCCAGCGGCCCCGTCGACGGCGATCCCGACGACGGCGTCGACACCATCCCGGTGCTGCTGGCACGCTTCGCGCGGTCAGCCGCCGTCCCGCTCGTCCAGCGCGCCATGGAGAACGCGAAGGTCACCGTCGCGACCGTGTGCGGCGGATCGCTCGCCCTGGCGATGGCGGGACTGCTCGAGGGCCGCAACGCCGTCACGCACGTGCTCGGCATGGACGTCCTGGACGCCACCGGCGCGCACGCCGTCCAGGCGCGCGTCGTGGACGACGGCGACCTGGTCACCTCCGGCGGCGTCACCTCCGGGCTCGATCTAGGGATCTACCTGCTGGAACGCGAGTACGGCCCGAAGATCGCACGCTCCGTCGAGACACTCTTCGAGTACGAGCGCCGCGGAACGGTCTGGTCCGACACCGGACGCGTACCGCAGGCCGTCTGAGAACCCGATCCATGGACACGGAGCGCAGCATGCACACCATCACCGGGACCTGGGACGTACGGCTCAGGACGCCGCTCGGCACCATCGACGCCCGCTACACCTTCATCGAGGAGGGCGGCGCCCTCGCCGGGACCGCCGAGGCCGACGGCGAGACCGTCACGCTGGACTCGGTCGCCGTCGAGCCCACCGCCGAGGGTGACCACGTCACCTGGTCGCAGCGGGTCACCAGGCCGATGCGCCTCAACCTCGACTTCGACGTCGTCGCCGCAGGGGACACGCTCACCGGGCACTCCCGCGCCGGCCGGCTCCCCCGGAGCCAGGTCTCGGGCAGCCGCCGGCCGCGCTGAACCGAGCCGCCACCTTCGTTACGGTGGAGACCATGGAACCCGCGACGGAGGGCACAGCCCGGCCGACCGTTGTCTTCGACGTTCTCGGCACCCTGGTCGACCAGACAGGGAGCATGGAACGGCAGGTGTCAGCGATGGCCGGGATCGACCGTGGAGCCGCGGCGGAGGTGGCCCGCCGCTGGCTCGGGCACGTCGCCGAGCAGGAACGCGCGATCGTCGAGGGCCGGCGCGCGTTCACGCCCAGCCACGAGCTGGATGTCGAAGCCTTGGACGTGCAGGTCCGCCAGGACCTGCTCGTGGCCGACGCCGCCAGCCGGCTCGCCGACGCGTCCGAGTGGCTGCAGCCGTGGCCGGACACGGTCGCCGGCCTCGACCTGCTCGCCGCCGACGTCACCGTGCTCGGCCTGTCGAACGCGAGCCGCCGGGTGCTCGCCGGGATCAGCACCAACGCCGGGCTGCGGTGGCACCAGGTGCTGTCGAGCGAGGACGCACGCACCTACAAGCCGGCCCCGGCGATCTACGAGCTGGCGAAGAACAGCACCCCCACCGGGTCGGGCACGCCGTTCATGGTGGCGGCGCACGCCTGGGACCTGCGGGCCGCGGCGGCGGCCGGGCTGCGGACGGCGTACGTGCCTCGGTCCGACGGCGACCCGCCCGGGCCCGGCGACACGTTCGACCTGCAGGCGACGACCCTCCTGGACCTGCACGCGCAGCTCCTCGACCTGATCGAGAGCACGTAGCCGGCTGCTGGATCGCGGCGGGCATCGGTGCGCTCTGCACCGCCTATCCCGCACTCTCGCTCGGGCGCGGATCTTCGTCTCCGGGCACACGGTCACGGTCGACGCGCGCGGCGCGGAGAGCGCCGAGTCGCTCTGGCTGAAGCAGGCGGGCGCCGGCGCCCCTTCCTCGATGTGCTGGTGGCGACGATCGTGGGCGCCGTCGTGCTCATGCTCGGCGGGTTCGAGGTGCCCGCCCTGCCCTTCCTGCTCGCCCTGGTCGGGCTCAGCGTGGTCGACGCCGGCCTGCGCTACGCCGTGATCCGACGCCGCGCGCTCCGGTGAAGAACGACCTGGCGGCCCGCCGCCTGGAACGGGCGTGGACCCAGGCCGACCTGGCGACCGCTCTCGGCGTCTCACGCCAGACGGTGATCTCGATCGAGCGGGGACGGTTCGACCCGTCCCTCCCCCTCGCCTTTCTCATCGCCCGGGCCTTCGGCTGCGCGATCGAGGACATCTTCACGCCGGACTGATGGACCGGCTCGCACGAGGCTCCGTTTCGAGCAAGATTCCGGCATCTGAAAAATCTCCCGGGCACCGCGCGACCCCGTACCGGTCCCATGTGCGAGTGATCGAACCGCACACAGACAGTGGATCTGCCGCTCGCGAACGCGGGTGGCTCCATCTGATGGACCGCCTTGAGGGAGTACCGCTATGTTCTTCCACCGCCAGGAGCTGCAGCACACGGTCAAGCCAGCGAAGCCCGACGCCGTCTACGCCCGCAAGCTGCAGGAGGTGCTCGGTGGCCAGTACGGCGAGATCACCGTCGCCATGCAGTACGGCTTCCAGTCGTGGAACGCGCACATGCCAGGAAAGTACCGCGACCTGCTCTATGGCATCGGCGCCGAGGAGATGGGCCACGTCGAGATGCTCGCGACGATGATCGCGCAGCTGCTCGAGAAGGCACCCCTCGGTGTCACCGAGGGAGCGATGCAGGATGACCCCACGGTCGCCGCGATCATCGGTGGCACCGACCCGCAGCACGCCATCGTGGCCGGTGCGGGCGCCCGGCCGGTCGACTCCAACGGCAACCCGTGGAC
>NZ_JAJQQP010000015.1 GCF_028994805.1 Promicromonospora iranensis
CGGTCCAGGACCGCTACCGCCTCGACGTGGTGCGTGTGCGGGAACGAGTATCCAGAGCCGCGATGCAGGTCAGAGCGCTGCATCGCCAGCGCCCTCGCCATCGTGCGTCGCTCGTGCGTCACCAGGCTCACCAAGCCGGGCCCACGCGTCGGTCACGGCGTCGTGCCGGTCGGGCGCGAGGTGCGCGTATACCTCGGTCGTCTGGATGCTCGCGTGCCCGAGCTGCCTTTTGACCTCGTACAGCGGCACGCCGTCCTGGACGAGCCAGGACGCGCACGTGTGCCTGCACGTGTGCGGGGTGCCGTGGTCGATGCCGGCGGCCTCCAGGGCGACGTCCCAGGTGTGGTTGCGCCAGTTCGAGCCGGACAGGTTCCTACCCCCGCGGCGGGTGACGACGATGCGTGCGTCGCGTTCACGGTCGGCCAGGAGCGCGGACATGTGGTTGAGGAGCCACTGCGGGGCGGGCAGCTCGCGGAGCGACGCGGACGTCTTCGGATAGGGCTTGTCCTTGCCGGCCTGGGTGAGAACGTGCGTCACCGAGACTCGGCGGCGCAGCCAGTCGACGTCGGCACCCGTGAGCGCGGCAGCCTCGCCCCAGCGCAGGCCGAGCCAGCACATGAGCTCGGTCATGACGGCCGCGGACTCCCACTTCCGTCGGCGCATCTCAGCCAGGATCTTGTCGACCTCTTCGCGTGTGAACCAGTCGACCAGATCCTCCGGGTCGGCGGGCGGCTCGACCTTTCGCGCGACGTTGGCGTCGATCAGGTTGTTGTCGGCGGCGGCCTCGAGGCAGGCCTTGAGGTAGTTGAGCGCACGGCGGATTGCCGCCCGACCCCGGGCCTTCGTCACGGCCTCGTCCTTGGCCTCCGCCGCCTTGGCCTGCGCCTCTGCGACTTTGGCGCGTTTGGCGACCCACAGCTCGACGTCCAGCTTCGTAATGTCGGCCAGTAGTTTGTCACCCAGGTGGTCACGCAGGTGCAGCCGCCAGGAACCCTCGTCGGCGCGGGCGGTCTCAGCCTCGACAACGCGCGACTCTTTCCACCGCTCCTGCCACTGGGCGAGAGTGAGTGACTCGCGCTTGCGTGGGTCCTTCCAGATACCGGCCGCGATCTCGGCCTCGGTCCGGACCGCCCACTCCTTGACCACTGTCTTGAGTGGGTTCGTGCGGGGTATCCGGCCGCTTGGGGTTCGGACGGTTGCCTGCCAGTTGCCCGACGGCAACTTGCGGTAGTACGCCATGCCCTACCTCCTTGTTACTGCCTTGCGGCCCGGTATGCCGTCGCTGCGGCCTCGAGCACCCGGGCCGCGCTGTCCGCCGGCAGTAGCTCCCTTAGCTCGCGCCAGAGCTCCATGCCGGGGTAGCCGGCCAGGCACTGCGCCAGCGCCACGCGCGGCGTGCGGGTCGGTAGCGGCGGACGCGTCACGGTCCCCAGCGGGATCGTCCAGGAGTCCGGCTGTTCAACGTCAGCAAGCGCTTTCACTGAGTGGCCCCCCTTGGCCTAGCTGTTCGGGCCGCAACTGTAAGCACTCAAGATGCATACCAAGGCATCCATTTCGGGTGATTACCGGGTGATCCGCACTCACATTTCACAATGCGAAGCAGGCCGACCGATTGCGTCCCATATGTCAAGAACCGGCACTTTGCTCCGGGGTTGAATTCCCACGCCTCTCCCGCATCTCCGCCCCCCGAGTGAGCTCCGTGACGTCCAGACCGAGTGCATCGGCAATGTCCACCAGGGTCCCGAACGGGATCTCCTTCGCGCCCTTCTCGTAGTTGTGCACCGTATTCCGGTGAATGCCCACGGCCGCGCCGAGCGCGTCGAGGGACAGGCCGGCGGCGTTGCGCTCGGCCTTGATGGTCTTCCCCAGCGCCTCTACTGCGGCCTGACGACGGCCCTTGGTGTTCTCCACGTTCGCGGACGGTACCTCGATCGAGTGCATTTGTCACTCGTTCGAGTACTACTGACCCCACCGACACGCCACGCTGCGCGCACCTTGCACTCGCATGAGTGAAAATCGCTGCCTATCGGTTGACGTCGTCTCGCCAGACGACTACCTTCGCGGCATGACCTTCACTCATATGAGTGCATCCCGCACAAGAACGAGTGCAACACGCGGGCTGTCGAGTGCACTGCGAGACCTCCGCCAGGCGCGGGGACTCACGGTGTACGCCGTCTGCAAGCAGACCGGGATCTCACGGTCGGTGCTGGAGGCGGCCGAGGTCGACGCCGACGGCACGAAGTACGGGGTCCTCGTAGTCCTGGCCGAGTTCTACGGCCTGCCTGAGACCACGGACCTCATCGCACTCGGCAACAGTCGCGGCTCCGCTGCCGCCGCCTGACCCCACGCATACGAACGGCCCCACCTCGCCAGACCGGAATGCACCCGGTGTGGAGCGACGAGGTAGGGCCGCCGACACCAGAAGGGTACCGAATGTCCTCCAAGAACTGGCTCACCAGCTCCCTCGTTGAGGGTGGCCACACCGAGCCCGACAGCCTGCTCGACGCCGCCGACCGTGCGAACGACCCTCTGTACAAGCAGGCCGAGACCAACGACCTGCCCAACCTCCCCCAGCGCATCAAGGGCGCGACCCTGCTCAAGCCCGGCGAGCAGTACCTCCTCGACGGCACGCTGCTCGTCGAGGTCACCGTCGTCAGCGCCACCGAGGTCGAGTACCGCGCCGTCAACGACGCGGACGCCATCGCCCTCGGTTGGGGCAAGACCAGCGGCGGCTACGAGGCGATCAGCGACATCGACGACTTCCTGCCTCGTGCCGAAGCGGTCGACGCCCCGGTGCCCTACCTGCCGCCGGTCTCGCTGGACGACTCGCACGCAGCGCCGTCGGACGACGCCGCCCCGACAGCCCTCGGCGACACCCTTCGCAGGCTCGCTGACATGGCCGACGCCGGAACCATCCGGGGTCGCGACCACCAGCTCGACATTCACTTCGACGACGAGGGCGAGGTGCGCGCCCTCGCTGCGCTGCTCGGCGCCGACGTGGACGAGTACCAGTCGCACACAGACACCGTGCAGGTTTCGTTCCGCTCCCGACTCGACGGCGTCCGCGTCGTCGCCATGACCCGCACCGACCGGCCCTGGGTCGAGGTGACCCGGTGATCGCCCGCCACGCCCGCCCCAAGGGCCAGCCGCGCCGCTCCTGGGCGCCGCTCGACCCCGACTTCCCCCGCACGCTCCCCGAGTTCGTGCGGGATCCCCTGCCGCTGTCCGAGGCGGAGGTGCAGGCGCTCCGCGATCAGTTCGGTGACGAAGCAGCTCGCGCCGCGGCTCGGCCGCCTCGGTCGCCTGGCGGTGTCCCGATGAAGACCGCCGCCATTGCGATCCTCGCCGCCGCCGTGGCCCTCGTCGTCGGCGCCGCATCCGGCTCGCTCTCCGCGAGCGAGCCCGTCGCACGCACGCCGCACGTCTGCCTGACCGCGCTGACCCGGGCAGCCGACATGGACGAGCTGCAGGGCGAGCTGCTGCACCAGGTCCGCCTGCGCGGAGACGCGCTCGGCAAGGACGACTACCAGGAGCTCGACGCCGAGGTCGTCCGGGTCCTGGACGAGATGGAGCCCGCCGAGGCCTCCTACGCCAGCGCCGAGGCCCAGTGCCGGGGGCTCGCGTGATCGCCGCCTGGGGCCCGGCCGCCCTCGCGCTGGTCGTCGTCGCCCTGCTCGTCGCCGTCCTGCGCCGTCTCACCGCGGACGACCGCCACTACGCCCGCACCACGAAGGGACGCAGCTCATGACCAAGCCCGCCACCGCCGCTGTGCTCGAGCGCTACGTGACCGTCGCCGACGTCGCCGAGGCCCTCGGCTGCTCCGACGACCACGTCCGCGGCCTGCTCGCCGACGGCGCCCTGCCGTACATCGACATCTCGCGCCGGGGTGCGAAGACGCGCCGCCCGAAGATCCGCGTGCCCATCGCGGCCGTCGAGCGGTACGCCGAGAAGCAGCTCCGGCAGGGCGCCGCGTGAGCACCGCCCACATCCCCTCGGCCGTCGCCACCCCGACCGACCTGCACCCCGTCGCGGACCGCCCGGGAACGACGGTCCGCTACGCCATCGACGAGCACCGGACGCCGTGCCTGCGCGCCGTGCTCAACCACCCCGCCGAGACCGTCGTCCGGCGACCCCGATTCGTGAAGGAAGTCAGCGCATGAGCAACGAGAACGTCCCCGTCCTCCTGACGGGACCCATGTGCATGGCAATGCCCGTCGGCACCGCAGTCGAACTTGCGGAACCCCGGCACGGCGTGTGGCACGCCAAGACGAGCGAACTCACGTGGGCCTTCTTCTGGCGCGAACGCCCGACCCCGGAGCAGATCTGGCAGGCGGTGGATGAGCGGACGAACAACCTCTCCCCGTACCCGTCCGGCATGGCGTACGTCTATGAGCCGCCCGCGAAGCCCGACGCCACCCCCGCCCCGCTCGACCCGTCGAAGGTCAAGGCGGGCGACACGGTGACGGTCGAGGTGATCCGCCTGCACGGTCCCCGGTACAGCCTGAGCGGCGAGGTCTACCGCGTGGACACGAGCGGCCCGCTGTGGGTCGGCCCGGTCTGCATCACGGCTCCCGACGAGGACATCGTGCGCGTCCGCCTCACCGACCACCAGCCCGCACCCGAGCCGGAGCCGGAGTGGGCTCTGGACACGCTCGCGGACATCACCAACGGCAGCACCTCGGTTCGGGCCATCCGCGTGGAGACGCCCGACGGGAACGTGTGGCAGACCATCCCGCACAGCTCGTGGTGGTCCGACGCCAACGTCACCGACGTCCGCCCGCTCGTCGTGATCGACCCAGCGGACGAGAAGTTCGACCAGGACTCCCTGGCCGAGGTCGCCCGCACGGCCTACAGCAGCGCGCACGACGTCGTCGAGTGGGAGACCGTCGCCAACGCGATCCGCGCCCACCTCGGGATCGAGGTGTCCCGATGAACACCCAGATCGGGTACGCGCCGCCGAACGCCGAGGTCGAGCACCCCACCCTGGGTGACCTGATCCGCGCCGTCGAGAAGCTGAGCCGCGAGGCCTTCAACGGCACCGAGGCCACGTTCCGCAAGTCCGCTCTGGCTGCTGCCAGCATCGGCGAGCACCTGGAGCACATGACCGGGTACGTCGACGCCGGCGAGGTCTACGAGACCGCGCCGGCCACCGCCTACGACCGCGCCCTGGGCGACCTGTTCGAGATCGCCCAGCACGACATCCGGCAGGGCAACGCCTCGACCGCGCTGACCGTCGCCGTGCGCAACGTGAGCGAGGCGAGCCGGTGAGCACCAAGACCAAGGCCGCGCCCAAGATGAAGCGGACCCGCACCGACTACACGGTCTGCGTGTGCAAGGACGACCAGCACGCCGTCGTCCACCACCGCACGCCCGCCCGGCCGGTCAAGCCGACGGCCGCCGTCGTCGACCGGTACTTCGGGCACGTCATCGAGCACACCATCGCGTGGACGCCGTGGAAGGCCTCGTCATGAGCGCGCCGAAGAGGATCCAGCTCCGCCGCACCGCTGGGTGGCGCAAGCCTGAGGGTGCCGTGTCCGTCGCGCGGCCGACGAAGTGGGGAAACCCGTTCCGCGTCGCGCCCGTGCACGCCGGCGGGCCGTTCGACGTCGTACTCGGCGAGGACGGGTTCGTCGCGCAGTCCACCGGGCTCGCTGTCGCCCGCGAGATCGCCGTCGAGCACTTCCGCCGAGGCATCCACCCGGCCGCACCCAAGGACAGCCTGCCGGACTACCCGCTGTACGCGGACATCGAGCGCGAGCTCCGTGGCCGAGACCTCGCGTGCTGGTGCCCGCTCGACCAGCAGTGCCACGCGGACGTGCTGCTGGAGATCGCGAACGGGGCCGCGTCATGAGCGCCTGGTGGGAGGGCCCTCTCGCGGCCTTCGACACGGAGACCACGGGGGTCGACGTCGAGCAGGACCGCATCGTCACGGCCGCGCTCGACGTGTACGACGCCGCCGGCACGCAGCTGGAGAACCTCGGCCTGCTGATCGACCCCGGCGTCGAGATCCCGGCCGAGGCTGAGGCTAAGCACGGCATCAGCACTGAGCGGGCGCGCGCCGACGGCATCGACCCCGTCACCGGGCTGTCCATGCTGCTCGCGGCGATCGAGGACGTCTGGGAGCGGGGCATCCCGATCGTCGCCTACAACGCCGCCTTCGACCTCACGATCGCGGACCGCGAGTTCCGGCGCCACCTCGGCACGCCCCTGGTCCTGGCCGGCCCCGTCATCGACCCCATGGTCATCGACAAGCAGGTCGACCGGTTCGTGAAGGGCTCCGGGCAGCGCCAGCTCGGGCCGACGTGCGCGCGGTACGGCGTCGAGCTGGAGAACTGGCACACGGCCGACGCCGATGCGTACGCCGCGCAGGCCGTGGCCCGCGCGATGGGTCAGAAGCACGACGCCCAGATGCCGAGCACGCTCCAGGACCTCTGGCGCTGGCAGCGCGGTCTCCGTCGCGACCAGGCGGCCGACCTGCAGGGCTACTTCGCCCGAGTGGGGAAGGCGAACGACGACGGCTCGCCGATCGTCATCGACGGCCAGTGGCCGATGCAGGCGTGGACGGGCGGTGCGGCGGCATGAGCACCGACGACCACCGCGCCGCGGGCTGGACGGACGAGGCCCTGGACCGGCTGCGTGACGCCCTCAAGGCCATGCCCGCAGAGAAGAACGAGCAGGCCAACCCGAGCAAGGAGGAGCCCCGTGGCTGACGAACCGTCACGTGACGACGTGCTCACCGACCAGGAGCAGATCCGTCGCACCACCGTCTTCGCGCGCAACGCAGCCGACCCCGGCTTCTGGTGCGCGGTCTGCGAGACGGAGCTCACCGCCGACCAGCTCGGCCGGGGTGCGCGCTACTGCTCCACCGCGTGCCGCAAGCGCGCGTCACGTGACCGACAGGGAGAGACGGCATGAGCACCGAGACAATCACCGCCCCGCGCCTCGCACTCGACGTCCCGGAGAACGAGTACCACTCCGGCCCCGAACTGAGCCACAGCGGCGCCAAGACCCTCCTGCGGTCGCCGGCGAAGTACGACTACGACCGCACACACCCGGTGCACAAGGACGTGTTCGACGTCGGCACCGCGGCGCACGCGCTCGTGCTCGGCACTCCGCTGGAGATCGTCATCGTGGACGCCAATGACTGGCGGACGGCGGACGCCAAGAAGGCGAAGGCCGCGGCGCACGCCGCCGGGCAGACGCCGCTGCTCCGCGACACGTGGGCCGAGATCCAGGAGATGCGTGAGGCGCTGCTCAAGCACCGCACCGCACGCTCGCTCCTGGAGCGGGAGGGCCACTCGGAGGCGTCCGTCTACTGGACCGACCTGGATACGGACGTCCCGTGCCGGTGCCGGTTCGATCGACTCACCACGAACGGCGGCCGTGCGCTCGGCATCGACTACAAGTCGACCACCGACGCCAGCCCGCGCGGGTTCGCCAAGTCGGTCGCCTCGTTCGAGTACGTCCAGCAGGACCCCTGGTACCTCGACGGCCTGATCGCCCTGGGCTACGAGGATCCGTCGTTCCTGTTCATCGCCCAGGAGAAGTCGGCCCCGTACCTGCCTGCCGTGTACGAGCTCCGGCCGGGTGACCGCGAGATCGGCCGGCAGAAGAACGCCCTCGCCCGCCAGATGTGGCGCGACTGCACCGAGGCCGACGTCTGGCCCGCCTACTCCGAGGACGTCCAGTTCCTCGACCTGCCCCGCTGGTACGGCTTCCAGCACGAGATGGAGACAGCATGAGCAACACCGTCATCGCCCTGCCCGGCGCCCGCCAGGTCGCCCCGACCGGGATGGCCACCTCGCAGGCCACCGTCGTCGAGCAGTCCCGCGCCGTCGCCGAGGTCCAGGCCGCCGTCGTCGTCGCGCAGTCCAACCCCCGCGACGTCGACCGCGCCATCGCCGACATGAGGGACACGTGCGGGCGGCTCCCCGTCGCGAACCGCGCCTTCTACGCGGTCCCGAACCGCGGGTCGGGCCTCAGCGTCCACTTGATGCGGGAGCTCGCCAGGATCTGGGGCAACACCGACCACGGCGTGCGCGAACTGCGCCGCGACGACGACGCCGGCGTGTCCGAGGTCCAGGCATGGGCCTGGGACCAGCAGACCAACACCCGCTCGACCCGCTCGTTCATCCAGCCGCACCAGCGGATGAAGGGCAAGGAGCGGCAGAACCTCGTCGACCTCAACGACATCTACCTCACGAACCAGAACACCGGCGCGCGGGCCGTGCGCGAGTGCATCTCCAGCGTGCTGCCGGACTGGTTCATCGCCGAGGCCCAGGCGGTCTGCGAGGCCACCCTGCAGAACGGCGAGGGCAAGAGCGTCGAGGAGCGGTCCCGCGAGGCGGCCACCGCGTTCGCGAACCACGGCGTGACCCGCGCCCAGCTCGAGGACTACGTCAAGGCGAAGTACGGGAAGTGGACGCCGGCCATGCTGGCGGACCTCCAGCGCGTGTACGTGTCGATCACGCAGGACGGCATCGCGGCAACGGAGTTCTTCACCGCGGCGCCCGTTCGCGTCGAGCCCGAGAAGCACGGCGCTCCACAGACTCCGCAGGGCGCGGCTCCCTCCGGCACCACCCAGGGCGTGGCAGCGCCCGGTGCCACCGAGGTCGAGGGCCAGGACGCTCAGACGTCCGACGCACCGCGCCCTGCGGACACCACCCCGCCGGAGCCCCACGCCGCCCCCGACGCCGCCACGGCGCGGCAGGTGGCCGCCATCAACATCGCGCTCAACGCCCGCGGCGTCGGGAACAAGGGCACGGGCGACCAGCGGCGTGACGCCAAGCTCGCGTGGCTGACCGAGGCCACCGGACGGCGGATCGAGTCGTCGAAGTACCTGACGAAGGCCGAGGCGGGCACCCTGCTCGACCACTTCGCCGCCGAGGATGCGGCCAAGCCGAACGCGCTCCCCGCCGAGCCCGAGCCCTTCCCGAACGACTGACCCACCCCGCCGGGCGCTCCACCACGGGGCGCCCGGCACCACCCCAGAAGGAGGACGCCTTGAGCAACCTCACCATGACCGACCTGTTCTGCGGCGCCGGTGGCAGCTCGACGGGTGCCGTCTCCGTCCCCGGTGTCTCGGTCCGCCTCGCCGCGAACCACTGGGACCGTGCGATCGAGACGCACAACCAGAACCACCCCGACGTCGACCACCTCCAGGCCGACATCAGCAACACCGACCCCCGGTTCGTGCCCCGCACCGACCTGCTGTGGGCGTCCCCGGAGTGCACGAACCACTCCCGCGCCAAGGGCCGCAAGCTGCCCGCCCAGCCCGACCTGTTCGGCGACGTCCTGCCCGACGCCGCGGCCGACCGGTCACGGGCCACGATGTGGGACGTCGTGCGCTTCACCGAGGCACACGACTACCGCGCGGTCCTCGTGGAGAACGTCGTCGAGGTCGTCGACTGGGCGTCGCCCACCGGGATCCGCGGCGGCCTGTTCCAGGCGTGGCTCGCCGCCATGCAGTCCATGGGCTACCGCCACCGCATCATCAGCCTGAACAGCATGCACGCCCAGGCGAACGGGCTGCCCGCCCCGCAGTCACGTGACCGTGTCTACATCGCGTTCACGAAGGTCGGCGAGCGGGCGCCCGACTTCGAGCGGATGCAGCGCCCCCGGGCGTACTGCCCCGGCTGCGACACCGTCGTGGACGCCATGCAGTGGTGGAAGAAGGGCGACGGCCAGTCCCGGCCAGGCCGCTACCGGTCCCAGTACCTCTACCGGTGCCCGAACGTGAAGTGCCGCAACCAGGTCGTCGAACCCGCGTGGCTCCCGGCCAGCTCCATCATCGACTGGTCCAACCCCGGCACCCGCCTGGGCGACCGCGACAAGCCGCTGGCCGAGAAGACCATGCGGCGGATCCAGGTCGGCATCGAGCGGTACTGGACCCCGGTGCATGTCGAGCACGGTGGCAACCAGTACGACGCCGCCGACCCCAAGCACCCCGGGTTCGGCGACCCCGCCTCCTACTACCGGGCGTGGCCCGCCGACGAGCCGCTGAGGACCATGCACACCCGCGAGTCGAAGGCCCTGGCCTGGCACCCGCTGGCTGTGCCCGTCGAAGGTCGGGAGGGCAAGGTGGCGACGCTGACCGACCGGGCGATGCGGGCGCAGACGACGCGCAACGAGACGGGCCTGGCGTTCCCGCCGTTCCTCACGCAGTTCCGTGAGCGGGTGCGTGACCTCGACCCGACCCGTGGCCCGCTGCCCACGGTCGTCGCGGACGGTGCCAACCATGGCCTCGTCCACCCGCCGTTCATCGCGGAGCTGCGCGGCGGGGGCTCCACCGCGCGCTCGGCGTCGGATCCGATCAGCACCGTCACGGCGTCGGGCAACCACCACGCCCTGATCCACCGGAACAACCGCGGCGGCGCGGAGATGACCACGCCCGACCACGAGCCCGTGCGCACCATCACCACCGCGGGCCACCAGAGCGTGCTCCAGGCCGACCAGCCGACGCTCAACCTCGACGACGTCCGGTTCCGCATGCTCGAGCCCGACGAGATCAAGCAGGCCATGGCGTTCCCCGCCGACTACGCCATGGCGGGCAACCGTCGCGAGCAGGTCAAGCTCGCCGGCAACGCGGTCACCCCGCCCGCTGCGCGCGACCTCGTGGCCGCCGTCGTCCAGGCGATCACCGGAGAAGGGATCGCGGCATGAACGCCCCGCCGCCGAAGGACATGGACGACAAGGACGCCCGGTCCAACGCCGCCATCGCACGAGACATCGCGCAGAAGGCCGAGCTCGCCCGCCGTAGCGTCGCCCGCGCCCACCCCGACGACCCGAAGACCGGCAAGGGCATCTGGGACACGCTCGGGATCGGGAAGAAGAAGTGACGGGCAGCATGGACTACGAGCTCCACTACGCGTGGCCGATCACCGAGGCCGGTCTCGACATGACGCTCGATGCGCTGATCGTCGAAGCCATGGAGCCGGGTGGCGCGCTCGACGAGGCACTGTTCGACCAGCACGTCGACCTCGCGGGCTCGACGCGCTGGCGGATCGACTCCGAGCGGCCGGACGGGCCCGCCCTCGTGCTCGAGGTGGCCGTCCAGCTGTGGAGCACCCTGCGCGACCCGGCGCCGCTCGGGCACCCGATGGTGCAGGCCGATGCCGCATGACGACGCTCCACCTCGTGCACTCGCGCGAGCACGACCTCCCGCCGCTCTGGGACGGCCGCCGCGTCGACTGGTCTGCGTGGGAGACGGTCGGCCACACCTCGCTCGTCTTCCACGCACCCGCCGACGAGTTCGCCTGCACCGGCTGCGGGTGGATCGCGGACAGCGAGCTGCGCGCCGTCGGGCGCGTGCACCCCGAGCCTGGGGCCACGTTCGTCGTGCACCGAGACGTGCCCAGCAAGCGCGTCCCGGGCAGCACGTGGGGCCGCAAGGCCGAGGTGCCTGCCTGGCCCATCGCCCGCCTGAGCGTCCTGCGATGCACCGGCTGCGGGCTCGACGAGGTCACCGACATGGAGACGGGCGAGGTATGGGACCTCGACCCGTCCGACTACACCGACGCCGGCTCGTGGCCGGAGCCGGAGCAAGGGGCGTTGTTCTGATGGGCGCACGCAATGTGTCCGCCGCCTTCGCGATGTGGGCCCACCTCGACCACGCCCCGTTCCGCGTGCTGGTCGGGATGGCGCTCCAGTCGCTCGACCAGCCGTCGGCGGAGGGTCGACCGGCGCGCGTCTACTTCGGCGGCGAGGACGCGCTCGTGGAGCTGCTGGGCCGGTCGCGCTCAGCGGCGTACAAGGCGCTCGGCGCGCTCCGGAAGGCCGGTGCCATCGAGGTGATGGACGTCGGCCGGAAGGGTCACCGGGCTGTGTACAAGCTCGCGCTCGACCCCCTGAACGCCGCTCACAGTGTCGCGGTAACCGAGACGTCAAAGGGTCGCGGTAACCGAGACGGAAAGGGTCGCGGTAACCGAGACCGAAGGGTCGCGGTTAACGAGACCCCTAGGAGTACTGAGGAGGGGACGGACGAATCACGACCAGGAGAAACATCCCCTCCTGCTGTCACCTCACCAGGCCCCGACGGGCCTGTGGATAACTCCGGCGACGAGCAGATCGACACCGAGACCGCCAACCGCCGCCTCGTCCACCGCCACGGCCTCGAGCACGCCATGCGCCTCCTCGACGAGCACGCCGCCACCCACCCCGACTGCGACGCCCCGGCCGCCCACCTGCTCCAGGCCCGCACGCTGACCGTGATTCCAGGAGGCAAGACCGCATGAGCACCACCACCGCGGCCCCCGAGACCCTGCCCGACGTCGACCTCGACGCCGTCGTTCCGTGCCAGTTCCAGGAGACGTGGGACGACTGCACACGCGAGGCGACCCTCCGTGGGCGCAAGGACTGCTGCCCGACGCCGTACCTGGCCTGCCGGTCGTGCGCCGCCATGATGACCGCCCTCCTGACGCAGTGGTGGCAGGAGACCTACGGCACCGCCGCCCCATGCGCATGCGGGGGACGGACGACGGCGATCACCTGGAGCTCGCTGTGACCTTCACCGCCCGCTACCCCGGCCGCTGCGCCTCCTGCCACTGCCAGATCGTCCCCGGCGACGAGGTCGGCTACACGCAGGACGACGAGCTCGTCCACGCCGACTGCTACGAGCCCGACACCGAGCCCGAGCCCGGCCCGCCGCCCACCTGCCCGACCTGCTGGCTCACCCCGCCCTGCGAGCACACGGAGGAACCGTGACCGACTCCCCTGCCGAGCCACCGCCGTGGGTCATGGGCCCACCGCCCGGGTACGACCCGCCCCCGCTCGACCAGCTGCGCGACCCGTCCATCCAGGAGCGCATCAACGCCGAGGGCGCCGCCCTGGTCCGCGACGTCATCGCCACCATCCCCCGACGGTCGACTGAGCCCGCCGACCACTGCCCGACCCACCCCGACCAGCCCGGCGGCAAGACCGGCGCCGGCGACCCGTTCTGCGGCGACTGCCGCAGGGCCCAGCGAGAGGAACACCGATGAGCACCAAGCCCGAGCCGCTCCGCCTCGGAGAAGAGCGCGTCCAGGACGGCGAGGCCACATGCCAGTTCGGCCTGACCGTGCCCGAGTGCGACAAGCCCGCCACGCGGCACTTCATGTGGCTCAACGACAAGAGCACCAGCGCAGCGTGCGACGAGCACGCCGCCCTCATCCACTCGCGCGACACGAGCGAGACGCCGTACGACGAGCACACGCACGGTCCCGACTGCGGGATGCCCGGAGCGCTGTGGCACCACCCATACGAGGACGAGGCCGAGGGCTACTGCTTCTTCCCCGCGGTCGACGACGCGTCGCTGCTCGTCGAGGAGCCCATCGCCGCCGGAGCCACATCGTGAACGCCCCCGTGCCCGACCCGGCCCTGATCGCCTGCCACATCGACGAGTCCGCCGGCATGGACCCGGCGGTGCCCGGGAACGCCACCCGCTGCCCCCGCTGCGAGCACCCGCACGGCACCTGCTGCCACACCGCGCCCCCGATCGTCGTCGGCGACGTGATCGACGAGGCCACGATGAACACGGGCCGCGCGGTCCGCATGGGCGAGCTGCGCTCGAACAGCCGCCTCCGGGACCCCGACGGCGACACGTGGGTCAAGACCCGGCGCCGTGACGGGGCCTGGGAGTGCCTGCGCGGCGGCGACATCGCGCTGCTGCACCAGATCGCCTGGCCGGTCGTCGTCGAGCACGTCGCGGGGCGGAAGTGAGCGCCCCCTACTACGAGGACGACAGCGTCACCCTGCACCATGGCGACTGCCTCGACGTCCTCCGCGAGCTCCCCGACGCGTCCGTCGACGCCGTCGTCACAGACCCGCCGTACGCGCTCGAGTTCATGGGCAAGACCTGGGACGGCTGGTCCACCCCGGCCGCGTTTCAGGAGTGGTGCGGCCTCTGGGCGGCCGAGTGCCTGCGGGTGCTCAAGCCGGGCGGCCACATGCTCGCGTTCGGCGGATCCCGTACCTGGCACCGGCTCGCGTCGGCCGTCGAGGACGCCGGGTTCGAGATCCGCGACAGCATCGCGTGGCTGTACGGGTCCGGGTTCCCGAAGTCGCTCGACGTCTCCAAGGCGATCGACAAGGCGGCCGGGGCTGAACGGGAGGTAATCGGGATCAACGAGGACTATCTGCGCCGGAAGCCGAACGGCATGAAAACGCCGGGTGCTAGCGCCTACAGCTACAGCGTCAATGACCTCCCGACCAATGCGGACATCACTGCGCCCGCCACCGACGCCGCCCATCAATGGCAGGGCTGGGGTACCACACTCAAGCCCGCGTTCGAGCCGATCGTCCTCGGCCGCAAGCCGCTCGACGGCACCGTCGCGGCAAACGTTCTCGCGCACGGCACCGGGGCGCTGAACATCGACGGATGTCGGGTGGGGACCGAGTTAATTACCCAGCACGGGCGGGGGGAAAGCAGTAACGCCAGCATGTCCGGCCGCAACTATGCGGAGCCCGCTGGTAGGTCGTGGGAGGGCCGCTGGCCGGCCAACGTCGTGCTCGACGACACCCAGGCGGCCGAGCTCGACCGGCAGGCGCCCGACGCGGGTGCGCAGCGGCCCGTCCGCGGCGTCGAACCGTCTGCGCCGACTGACTCCATCTACGGCTCGCGCAACCGGGTGCAGGGCCCGTTCCACGGCGACAAGGGCGGCGCGTCGCGGTTCTTCCCCACGTTCCGCTACGAGGCCAAGGCGCCGACGTCCGAGCGGCCCCGCGTCGGGGAGGTGGCGCACCCGACGGTCAAGCCGCTCGACCTGATGCGGTGGCTCGTGCGCCTCGTCACCCCACCGGGCGGCGTCGTGCTGGAACCGTTCGCGGGCTCGGGCACCACCGCGGAGGCGTGCGTGCTCGAGGGGTTCCGGTGCATCGCGATCGAGCGCGAGGCCGACTACCTGCCCCTGATCGTGTCGCGGCTGAGCAAGCCGTTGCAGCTCGGGCTGGAGCTGGGCGCATGACCACCTGCAGCCCCGAGCCCGTCTGGACCGCCGCCCACCTCTGGGCATGCGCCTGCGGGCACGTCTACGACCACTCCGGCCGCCGAACCATCGACGTCCAGCACGCCGAGCACCTCGAGCGCACCGAGCACGACCGGGTGCACATGTTCGGGTCGCATGAGACCACCTGTCACCGGTGCGCCATCCCAGGCCTCGCCACCCCCACGGAAGGACCGACGACGTGAGCACCGACATCACCTGGGCCTCGACCTGGAAGTGCCCCGACTGCGGCACCACCAAGCCCATCGCGCCCGGTGAGAACACGAAGCCCATCAGCGACGCCCACGAGTGCGACAGCACGACGCTCGCCATCCACCAGGCGGGGCTCGCGGGATGGGTCGACGGGTACCGGTTCGCGCTGGAGCACCTGGACGAGCCGATGGTGGTCGCTGACCGGGCCGAGTTCGGGACCGGGTGGGCCGGGATGGTCGGGGCTGGGGCCGTTGTGATCGAGAGCGAGGAGCCGTCATGAGCCGACGCCGTAGCCGAGCGGTCGCCCCGCTGCTCGCCCGCGCGCACGAGGACGCCGCACAGCACCTCGCCGACCACACCCTGCGAGACGACCTCCTCGCCGTCGCCGACCTCTGGCCCGACGTCGCCGCACGCCGCGTCAACGGCTCCGGCGGCGCGCTGACGGGCATGCCGTCCTCCGGGAGCGACGTTCACCGCATGCCGGTCAACCTCGGCGCCGCGGACGTGTGCACCGACATCGACCGCGAGTTCACGCACCTCGTGCTCGTGCTCGCCATGGAGCACCACGTCCACCTCGGCGCCCGCACACCCGCCGGCCGCCTTCGCCAGGCCGCCTACGAGGTGTGGCGCCTCGACCCCCACGAGCGCCTCGACCTGCGCGACACGGCCGCGACCCTCCGGGACCGCTGCGAGGGCGTCCTGGGCACCACCGTGCGATCCGACTGGCTCGGCCCGTGCCCCACACCGGGCTGCGTCGAGGACGTCCGGCTCGCCCAAGGCCGCGGAACCCGCACCTGCCCCGGCTGCGGTGCCGAGCACACCCGCGGCGAGCAGGAGCTGTACATCCGGGAGTGCCTGGAGGGCCGGCTGATGACCCTGTCCGAGCTCACGAGCGCGCTCGTCGTGTCCGGCATGCCCACGCCGTACGACACCATCCGCTCCTGGGCACGCTGGGGCCGGCTTGTCGAGCACACCGAGCTGGACTGGACCATCTGGCCCGGCATCCCGTTCATCCCCCCGCCCGGCAATCCCACCGGGCTGTACCCGTACGTCGGTGGCCTCGACCTCGCGCTCAAGCGCTGGCACCGGGCCGCACGAGTGGAAGGATCGGCAGCATGAGCCCACACGAGTACCTGACGGCGCGGTACGACGAGGAGGAGACCGCGGCGCGGGCGGCCGACATCGTGGAGGGCGACCCGACGTGGACGGTTCACGGCCCGGTCGCCCTGTCCAGCCCGCGTGCGTTCCGTGTCCGTTCGAGCCGGGATATGGTGCCGGTCGCGCTCGTGCAGGACGTCGACGACGAGAGCGGCCCGACCGCGATCCTTGACGCCGAGGCCGCCGCCACGCATATCGCGCTCCACGACCCAGCCCGCGTCCTCGCCGACGTCGCGGCCAAGCGGGCGATCCTGGAGCATCACCGGCCGGCCACGGCGGAGGACACCCACGAGATCGGCGCCCACCCCATCAACGATGGTCGGTGCTCGTCGTGCGTCGCGCTTCACGACGAGCGAGGCTACTGCGAGCAGCTGGAGTACCCGTGCCCGACGATTCTCGCCATGCTGCAGCCGTACGCCGACCGCGACGACTTCGACCCGGACTGGAAGATCTCCAGCCCGCAAGGTGCGCACCCGCATTTGTAGAGCGGGTGCGTAGACGCTCACAAGCCGCCCGGTTGCTGGACTGACGGCCCGAGAGTGTGACGCAGAGCGCACCTGGTGAGCGCGTGGGTGATTGCGCGGCCCACGCTCTACCGGTTAGGTTGTGCTCTGCTGGATTATTTCCCGCGCAAGGCCCGGAGGACGTAACCGTTCCCGGGCCTTTCGCATGCCCGGATGGAGGCGAGGTGGTCCCCCATGGCCGCCGGCCCATACACCCCCGACGAGGACGCGACGCTCCGGCGCCTCATCCCCCAGGGCATCTCCCAGTCGGAGATCGGCAGGCAGATCGGCCGCACCCGCGGCTCCGTCGCCAACCGCGCGGCGAAACTCGGACTCCGGTCCGACCGCACCGACACCGTGCGGGCCACCGAGGCGAAGGTCATCGACGCGAAAGCCCGGCGGGCCAAGCTGGAACTCGCGCTCCTCGAGGACGCCGAGGAGATGCGACGGCGCATGTTCGCGCCGACCACGGTGTACAACTTCGGCGGCAAGGACAACACGTACAACGAGCGCGAGGTCGACGAGCCGCCGCACGCCGACAAGCTCAAGCTCATGCAGGCCGCCGGCATCGCCATCGACCGCTCGCTCAAGATCGCTGAGCACGACTCCGACACCGGCGTCGTCGAGGCCGTCGGCGCGCTCGACCAGATCGCCGACGCAATGGCCGAGGTCGCCAAGACCCTGCCCGACATGGGGCCCGACCAGTGACCGCCACCGCGGCGATCTCCACCGCTCTCGTGGCCGCCATCCTCGCCGGGTTCTCCCCGCGCCAGGTCTGGTCCATCGTGCGGGCCACAGCGCGCGTGAACGTGTGGGTCGGTGCCATCCGGTCGGGCAAGACCATCGCGTCGCTCCTGGCCTGGCTGCTGTTCGTCCGCTCGGCACCCACGACCGGCGCGCTCGTCGTCGTCGGACGGACCAGGGAGAGTGTGGCGCGAAACGTCTTCGTGCCGCTCCAGGACCGCGCCATCTTCGGCAGGTTCGCCCAGTTCGTCAGCTACACGCCCGGCGCACCCACCGGCACCATCCTCGGCCGCACCGTCCACGTGCTCGGCGCCTCCGACGCCCGCGCCGAGATGGTCCTGCGAGGCCTCACCGTCGCCGGCGCGTACGTCGACGAGTCCACGCTGGTCGCCGAGGCGTTCTGGACGCAGCTGCTCGGCCGCATGTCGGTCCCCGGCGCGAAGCTGTTCGCCACCACGAACCCCGACGGCCCCAGCCACTGGTTCAAGCGGCAGGTCATCGACCGCGCCGCCGACCTCGGCTACAAGGTCTTCCGCTTCACGCTCGTCGACAACATCCACCTCGCCGCCGAGTACGTCGCCCAGATCTCCCGCGAGTACGTCGGACTCTGGTACCGCCGCTTCATCCTCGGCGAGTGGGTCCAGGCCGCCGGCGCCGTCTACGAGTCCTGGGACGAGGCGCGGCACATCATGCCGGCCGACGACATCCCGACCATGGACCGCGTGCTGTCGTTCGGTGCCGACTACGGCACCGTGCACGCCACCCGCGGCTACCTCCTCGGCATCGGGCCCGACACCCGCCCGGGGCACGACGGCGAGCACCGCCTGTACGTCCTGGACGAGTGGGCACCCGGCTCCATGACCATCGGCGAGCACTCCGCCGACCTGCAGCGCTGGCTCGCCGCCCGCCCCGCCTGGGCGCCCGAGTGGATCGCCTACGACCATGCGAGCGCGACGTTCGGCCTGCAGCTGTTCCACGACGGCCACAGCCGCGTCATGAAGGCGCACAAGGCCGTCCTGCCCGGCATCCGCACCGTCGCCGCCCTGCTCGCCGTCGACAAGCTCGTCGTGTCCGACCGGTGCAAGAACCTGATCGAACGCCTGCCCGGCTACGTCTGGGACGAGAAGGCCACCAAGCGCGGCGAGACCGCGCCCGTCAAGGCCGACGACGACGAGGCCGACGCACTGCGCTACGCCGTCTACACGCCCCGCCAGTCCTGGCGCGGCCTCATCCCGCTCGCCCCCGCCCTCGACACCGCGCCCGGCGCCGGAGAGGAGTAACCCATGCCCCTCCCCCAGCCGAACCAGGTATGGCCGCCGAAGGCCCTGACCGCGATCCGCCCGAAGCTCGAAGAGTGGGACGCCTGGTACCAGGGCGACCCCGGCACGCTCACCAGGGTCTACACGGGCCGCGACGGCTCGGCGTCACCGAAGGTCCGGCCGTCCCAGAACGCCGGCGGCGTCGTCGGCGCCCTGTCCCGCTTCTGGTGGGGCCGGCCCGTCAAGGACCTGACCCAGCAGCGCCGCGCGCAGATCCACCTGCCGATCGCCGCTGACCTGGCCCGCGTCTCGGCCGACCTGCTGTACTCCGAGCCGCCCCGCCTGACCATCGGCGACGAGGGCGCCAAGCCCGGCCAGGGCAAGGTCAAGAAGTCCACGCCGACGCAGGACCGCCTCCTCGAGTACGTCGACGACGGCTTCCACGAGGTGCTGGCCACCGGCGCCGAGGTCGGTGCCGCACTCGGCGGGCGCTACCACCGCGTCACCTGGGACCAGGACATCCTCCAGCGCCCGTTCCTGACGACCGTGGACGCCGACGCCGCCTGGCCCGAGTTCCGCTGGGGCCGCCTGGTCGGCGTGACCTTCTGGCACGTCGTCGCCGACGACGGAAAGACCGTCCGCCGCCACCTCGAGCGGCACGAGCTCGACGGGCAGGGCATCGGCATCACGCTGCACGGCCTGTACGAGGGCACGACGGACAACCTCGGCCGGCTCATCCCCCTCGACAAAGACGACGCCACGAAGCCCCTGGCCCAGCTGGTGGACGGCGACGGCGCGATCGTCGCTGGGCGCACTCCGGGCCTGGCCGTGGCGTACACCCCCAACCAGACGCCGAGCCGCGTGTGGCGTTCCGACCCCATCGGCAAGAACCTCGGCCGGTCCGACTACGACCAGTGCGAACCGTTCTTCGACGCCGCCGACGAGGCGTACAGCTCGCTGATGCGGGACGTGCGGCTCGCCAAGGCCCGCATCATCGTCCCGTCGTACATGCTCGACAGCAACGGCGTCGGCCGCGGCACCTCGTTCGACGGCGACCGCGAGGTCTACGAGGGTGTGAATGTCCCGCCGTCCGAAGAGGGCAGCCGGGCCGAGATCACGCCGCAGCAGTTCGACATCCGCGTCGAGGAGCACCTGGCCGTCATCGACGACCAGGTCCAGCGCATCATCTCCACCGCCGGCTACTCCGCCCAGACCCTGTCCGACGGGTTCGAGGGCGGCGGCACGATGACCGCGACCGAGGTGCAGGCGCGCGAGCGTCGCTCGTACCTCACCCGGGACCGCAAGATCCGGCACGAGCGGCCCGCGCTGCTCCACCTGGTGCGCAAGATGCTCGACGTGGACACCGCGGTGTTCAGCACGCCCGAGCTCGACGGCACCGAGCTGCGCGCCTCGTTCGCCGACACCGTGCAGGACTCGGCACTCGTGATGGCGCAGACCGTGCAGGCCCTGGAGACCGCGCGGGCCGCATCGACCGAGACCAAGGTCCGGATGATGCACCCCGACTGGGAGCCCGAGATGGTCAAGGCCGAGGTTGCCCTGATCCTCAGCGAGACCGGCGCCCCGCTCGCCGACCCGTTCGCCATCGGGCAGCAGGAGGAGCCCGAGCCGACACCCGAGGGGTAGCCCATGGCCCAGTGGATCCCCGACGACCGTGACGGCCTCGACCGGCTCGTCGCCGAGCTCGTCGAGCTGTTCTCGTCCGCCGAGCGTCGCCTGGTCGCCGCCGTCGCGCTCCAGGTCCGGGCTGGGATCGAGGCGGGCGAAGACAGCCCGCAGCGCATCCTGAACCTCGGCGGCCTGTCCGTCGAGGCGACGCGCATCGCGCGCTGGCTACGGCAGACGTCCCCCGAGGTGCTCGACCGGGTGCTGGCCACGGCCCAGGCCCGGGGCGTCACCGCGGCGATGGCCGAGCTGTCCGCCGTCGTCGGCACCACAGGGACCACAACGGCCGCCGCTGTGGCTCCCTCGACGTCCGTGGTGGCCGCCTCGGCCCTGTCTGGCGCGGGCGCGGCCATCGCGATCCGCGCCGACCTCACCAACAGCCTCGACGACGTCGTGCGCCGCGTCCTTCGGTTCCCCGACGACGTCTACCGCCGCGCAGTGGCCCAGTTCGCCACCGACGTCCCCCTGGGTCTCGGCACGACCCGCACCGCCCAGCAGGGCGCGTGGGGACGGCTGCTCGCCCAGGGCGTCACCGGGTTCGTCGACAAGGCGGGCCGCCGCTGGAACCTCGCCAGCTACGTCGAGATGGCCACCCGCTCGGCCACCCGGCGGGCGTACGACGACACGAAGATCGCGACGATGCAGGACCACGGCATCCCGCTGGTGTCCATCGTCGTCGGCTCCGGGGCGTGCGAGCGCTGCGCCCGCTGGTCCGGGAAGATCCTGCGCACCGACGGCGGCCCGACCGGCCGCGTCCGCTTCCCCCGGGCGAACGGCGACGGCGAGATCACGGTGAACGTGGCCGCGACGCTCGACCAGGCCAAGCGCGCCGGCTGGCGGCACCCGAACTGCCGCTGCTCCACCGTGGCGTACCTACCGGGGCTGTCGGTCATCCAGGACGTCACGCACTACGACCCCGACGCCGAGGCGGCACGGCAGAAGCTGCGCCACCTCGAGCGCGAGACCCGCAAGGCCAAGATCGAGGTCATGGCCGCCGTCGGCGACGCCGAGAAGAAGGCCGCGAACGCCCGCGTGCGCGCCTACCAGGCCAAGATCCGCGACCACGTCGCCGAGACCGGGCTCATCCGCCAGAGGAACCGCGAACAGATCGACCTCGGCAACGTCGCGTAGGTCAGTCCTTCTGGCCGTCCTTCACCTCGGCCTTGATCCACTGCCCCGGTGCGTGGATCGCGATGTTCCGCCAGATGGTGTCGATGCGCTGCTGGACGAGCAGGTGCCCGCTGTCCACCTGGAGACGTTCGCCGTTCTCGTAGGTCGCTTCCTTGCCCGGCGCTGTGCCGACCACTACCGACATGGTCTGCCCCTTTCATCTCCCCGTCCGCCTGGTGCGTGCGGGTGTTGCCGTCGAACGTACGGCGAATCACCGACATCGACCCGCCCAGGAGGCGTCACATGTCCCGTTTCACCCACCTGCCGATCCTGCCCACCCCTGGTCTGACCGACCCCCGCTTCACGCGGCTCCGGTTCATGACCGCGGACGCCGGAGCGGCTGGAACAGCCGGGGCGTCCGACGCCTCGGCAACCGACGCCGCGTCCGCAGTCGACTCGGACGCGACGGGCACCACCGACACCACCGACGCCGGAACTGGCGACGACGCAGGGTCCCAGGCGGACCAGGGCGACGACGCCAACAGCCCGTGGAACGACCCCGCCAAGGCCAAGGCCGAGATCGAGCGCCTGCGCCGTGAGAACGGAGCCGACCGCACCAACGCGAAGCAGACCGCCGCCCAGGAGGCACGGGACGCGCTCGCGCAGGACATCGGCAAGGCCCTCGGCCTCGTCAAGGACGACGCTCCGACCGACCCCGCAGTGCTCGCCACCAAGGCCCAGGAGGCCACGGAGGCAGCGCGTGCCGCACAGGTCGAGCTCGCCGTGTTCAAGGCCGCGCAGACCGCCGGGGCAAACCCGGTCGCCCTGCTGGACCGCAACAGCTTCACCAAGGCCATCGCCGGGCTGGACCCGACGGCGGCCGACTTCGACACCAAGGTCGCCGCAGCCATCACGGCCGCCACGACCGCAGACCCCACGCTCCGAGCCCAGGCGGCCGGGGCAAGCAGCGTCGACCACGCCGGCGGGTCCGGCGAGAAGACGGTCCGCACCCCCAAGTCGCTCACCGACGCCGTCGCATCCCGCTACGGCACGGCATAACCCCCACCAGGAGCACTCATGCCCGTCACCCTTGCCCAGGCGCAGCAGAACGCTGCCGACGACGTCGACGTCTCCGTCATCGACGAGTTCCGCACCAACGAGATCATGGATCTCCTGACGTTCGACGACGTGGTCAACCCCGTCGGCGGCGGCGGGACGCTGACCTACGGCTACCGGCGTCTCGCGTCGCTCGGCACCGCCGGGTTCCGCGCGATCAACGCCGAGTACCCCCCGTCCGAGGTCACCACGACCAAGCACGCCGTGGACCTCAAGCCCCTCGGCGGTGCGTTCCAGATCGACCGCGTGCTGGGCCGCGTCGGCCCTGCCGCGTCCGGCGAGGTCTCGCTGCAGATGTCGAACAAGATCCGCGCCACGCAGGCCGAGTTCGGCTACGCCGTGATCCACGGCGACAGCGCGGCCGACGAGGACAGCTTCGACGGCCTGTCGAAGGCCCTGGCGGGCTCCGACACCGAGGTCACCACGACCATCGACTGGTCGGCCACGATGGACGAGGCCAACTCGTTCGCCGTGCTCGACGCCCTCGACGAGCTGCTCGCGCTGCTCGACGGCACCCCCGGCGGCATCCTCACCAACAAGACGGCCATCGCCAAGATCCGCTCGGCGGCCCGCCGCACCTCGATGTACACGCGCGAGCCCGGCCCGCGCGAGACGTACACCGAGTCCTACGGTGGGGCCCGGCTCATCGACGCCGGCAAGCGCGCCGGCACCAACGCGGACGTCATCCCGATCCGCACCGGCGGCCTCGTCGAGATGTACGCGGTGCGGTTCGACCTGGACGGCTTCCACGGCGTGTCCATGGCCGGCGCCCCGCTGGTGCAGACATGGCTGCCCGACTTCTCCGAGGCCGGCGCCGTCAAGACCGGTGAGGTCGAGATGGGCCCGGTCGCCGTCGCGCTCAAGAAGACCAAGGCCGCGGCTGTGGCACGGTCGGTGAAGGTCCGCGCGGCGTAATCGCAGTACACGGCCGCATTCCTATAGAATTCGGGTATGCAGCGACTGTGCTCGATTGAAGGCTGTGACCGTCCCCACCTCGCCCGCGGTTGGTGCGCCACGCACTACCAGCGCTGGCGCACCACGGGCGAGGTGGGGGCAGGGCCCCTGCGTGTCATCCGATACGTCGAAGGGGCGAGGGAGAAGCCGTGCTCGAAGTGCGGCGTGACCAAGCCCCTGGACGACTTCTGGACCGAGCCGCGCAAACGAGACGGACGGCACTCCGCTTGCAAGGAGTGCATGCACGTCCAGCAGCGCGACCGCACCCTGCGACGCAAGTACGGGATCGGCTCCGCCGAGTACGACGCTCTCGTCGAGGCCCAGCAAGGCCGATGCGGCGTATGCGGGGAGCCGGACGCCCGACGCCCTCTCGTCGTCGACCACTGCCACCGCTCAGGCCAGGTCCGGGCGCTGCTCTGCGACCGATGCAACCGGCTGCTCGGCGTGGCAGACGACGACATCGCGCTCCTTGAGCACGCGATTCAGTTCCTACACAAACACCGGGGGCCAACCGCTCCCAAGTGAGGATCACTCTCATGTCCACGAAGATCACCAGCCCCGTCAAGGGCTACAGCGAGCGAACCGTGTTCGGCCCGACGGCGCTCCAGTTCAACGACGGCGTCGCCGAGAGCGACGAGCCGCTGTCCGAGGGCCTCAAGGCGTACCTCGAGGGCCGCGGCTACACGGTGGAGACGACGGTCGAGCACGATGGACCGTTCAACCCCGCCAAGCACTCCGTCGCCGACGTCCGGGCCTACCTGGACGGCCTCGACAGCAGCGACCCGGACGCGCACGACGCCGAGGTTCGCCGCATCTTCGAGGCGGAGACGGCTGGCAAGAACCGGTCGACGCTCCTCGAGTCCATCGCCGGCACCCCGGCCGACCCGCCCGCCGGCACCCCGCCCACGGGCGACCAGGGCGATGGCAACCAGGGCGACAGCGGCCAGCAGAAGGGCGGTGACGACCAGTGACGCTCGACCCTCGCACCGTGACCGACGAGCAGGTCGGCACCAAGCTGCGTGACGCCGCGGTCGACCCCCGGGCCGACGACTTCCTGCCGCCCACGAACGCGGGCGAGCCGGGCGAGCTCGGCAACCCGCACGGCCCGACCGTGATCTCCCCCGAGATCCACGGCTCGCAGGGCATGCACCCGATCACCCCGGGCGACGTGTCCGGCACGGCCGCTACGCAGGAGGCGGCGGAGACGTCGCACATGATGGCGTTCCAGGGCGAGATCGCGTCCCTGGCCGTCACCCCGGCCGCGGCCTCGGTCGTGGCCGGCGCCACCGAGCAGCTGACGGCCACCGCCACGCTGCTCGACACCACGACCACCCAGGTCGTCACCGGCGACACGGAGTGGACGACGTCGGACGCCGCGGTCGCGACCGTGGACGCGGCAGGCCTCGTGACCGCCGTGGCCGCTGGCTCGGCGACCATCACCGGCGCCTACCGCGGCGAGACCGACACCGCAGCCATCACCGTCACGGCTGCCTGAGACCGCGCGGGCGGACTTCCCTCCGCCCGCGCCCAGCTTGGTGGGCGGGCGTCAACGCGCGCCGGCAAACCCACGTGAAACTCGCGCGAAGGTGTGGGCAGGGGCTTTCTCTAGCCGGTCTTTCGGGCCCTGCGACGACCCCTCCTGCGCCCGCCCACCAATACCCCGGAGGTGCCCATGGTCCTCGTCTACGCCGCCGAGGCCGACCTGGCCGAGGCCCCCTGGTCGATCAGTCCCGCGCCGGCCAACGCCGGGAAGCTGCTGCTCCACGCCTCGCTGCTCGTGGCCAAGGAGACCCGTAGCGCCCTGTACGCCACGGACACCGAGGGGTACCCGAGCAACACGGTGGTCCGTGCCGCATTCCGCGACGCGACGTGCGCCCAGGTCGACGCCTGGGTCGCCGCCGGGATCGACCCGACCGCCGCCGGCGCCGGACAGTCCGGTGTCGTCGCGGCCAAGAAGTACGGGCCGCGCGACGTGCAGTACGCGACGTACGAGCGCGACGCCAAGCAGCGCGGCTACCTCACCACCCACCTCGCCGACACGGCCGTGCAGATCCTGGCCGCCCTCGGCCTGTGCAAGTCCGTGGCGGCGCAGGGATGAGCATCTTCGCCGAGTGGGAGAACCAGGCGGTCACGATCCGCGCCCTGACGGGCTCGGGCGGCATGGGCAACGTCTACGCCCCGGCCGTCGAGGTGGGGGCCCTGGTGGACGAGTCCTCGCGACTCGTGCGCGGGCCCGACGGCGCCGAGGTCGTGTCCACCGCGACCGTCTACTGCCCGGTCGGCACCGTCGCGCCGCCCGGCTCGCTCGTGCAACTGCCCGGCGAGGACGTCGAGCGGCAGGTCATCACCAGGAGCCAGCCGAAGACCGGCGACCCCGACCTGGACGGCGTGGATCTCGCACTCGAGTAGGAGGCCGCCATGGTCATGTCTGCTGCCGAGATGAAGAGGCTCGCCCGCGAGGCCATGGCCGAGGGCCTGACCCTGCAGGCCGAGCGGCACCGCGCCGTCGCGACACCCAAGACGCCGAAGGAGTACGGCGACCTGCGCAGCGCGCACACCGTCGACCCGGCCACCCCGGACGACCTGCTGGCGACGGTCACCAACGACCTGCCGTACGCCGCCAAGCAACACGAGGACCTGACGCTGCGGCACGACGACGGGCAGGCCAAGTTCTTCGAGCTGGCGTCCGCGGAGATCGAGGGCGAGGCCCAGGAGATCATGGCGGCCGCCATCCGCCGCCGGCTGGGCTAGTCCTCGCGGCGCTGCGCCGGCTGCCGCAGGTACTTTACGGCCGCGGCGACGAACACCGCCAGCACGCCCAGGAACAGCAGGAACACGGGCGTGGTCCACCCGACGGCGAGCAGCACGTCCTCGGACACGATCATCGCCGCCACGAGCAGCACCCAGGCGGCGACAGGGCCCCAGATGGCCCACCTCTTCCAGTTCTTCATGTCCGCATGGTCGCGCGCCCGCACGCACGGCGCCAGGAATTCGGGGGGTGATCCGTGAAGGACTCCGAGCTGATCGTGGCGCTGGCGCAGATTCTCGACGCAGCCGACGTCGGCGTGTGGAACCCCGCCGGGACTGTCGGCGCCAACGACGTGGCCATCTTCTACGGCCAGCTGGGCACCACCCCGAACCAGGCCGTGGGCATCACCCGCTACGGCGGCACCGGCGCCCTGACGAACGACAGCCACCGCGGCGCCCGCCTGGTCCAGGTCCGGGTGCGCGGCAAGCCGGACGACACCAAGTCGGCCGACGACCTCGCCGACGCGGTGGACGCCGTGCTGGCCCGCATGCCCCGCACGCAGGGGCTCTCGTCCGAGTGGGCATCCGGCCCGCTTCCTCTCGGCGCAGATGGCAACCGCCGCACCGAGCTGACCCTGAACTATCTCGTCACCCCGGAGGGCTGACCCATGTACGACTCCACACTCCCCGACACCGCCGAGTACGCCCGCCGGTACGAGCACCTGATCGACATCTGGGGCGCGAACCTGACGACACCGGCGTTCATCACGATCCGCCGCGCCGACCAGGTGGTGAAGACCTTCACGCCGGTCCTGGACAACGCCCAGACGAACGACGACCTCGGCTCGACGAACCAGGACGTCTCGGCGTGGAACTGGACCCTGGCGTTCCGGGTCATCCCCGCGCGCGTCAAGGCCACCCAGGAGCTGGTGGACGAGTACGAGATCCTCGACGCCGCCGTCGGCGACGCTGTCGGCACGGACGCCGTCGTGCGGGTGCGGTTCTACCACGCTCCGAAGGAGGGCACGGTGGGCGACCCCCGGGGCGCCTGGGAGGGTCTGGCCACCGTGGCCATCGCCCCCGTCGACGACGGCCAGACGGAGCGCTGGGCCGTCACCCTGACCGGCAAGGGCCCAGCCACGCGCCTGGCCGGCAACCCGTTCGTCGGCCGGGTTCCCGCCTGATGGAGCTCTCCGGCCTGACCGAGTTTCTCGGTGCCGTCGAGGCCAAGGACTCGATCACGCTGCCGTGGCGCGGGGAGAAGTACGTCATCCCCGCGCCTGGGCCCGCGCGGCGTCTGCGGTGCGCGGGCCTCCTGGCCGCGCTCGGCAGGCCCGACGGTGCCGAGCGGGAGGCAGCTGTCGCGGATGCGATCGGCGACGAGGCGCAGGACGTCCTGATATTCGGCGAGGACGTCGCGGCCCGCATGGAGGCCGACGACGTGCCGATCCCCGTGCGCTCCCACCTGGCCACCGTCGCGCTGGTGGCGTGGGTGCAGGGCGAGGCGGCGGCACAGCGGTACATCGACGCCGCGGCAGCCGGTGAGAAGGGCCCAAAAGCGAAGGCGCCCTCGAAAGCGCCGAGGACTGGGACGAGGTCGGACGCGGCAAGTACGACGAAGAGACCGGCCTCTACGAGTGGTACGAGGCCCCGCCGGAGCGCGTCGCCCAAGCCGGCGGCAAAGGCCCCGGACGCGCCGTCGACTGGTGGGACATCCTCACCCGCTGGCCCCTCGTCGTAGCCGACCTCGCGGCGATCTACCGACTGATGCCCGCGCAGATTTTCGACCAGCCATGGCCGTCGCTGCGCGGACTGATCTTCCGCCTCCTCGCCGAGCCGGACTCACGCCTGCGCAAGGCCCTCGGGGGGTGACCGCATGTCGCTAGTCGTCTCCGTCCTGGAGTCGCAGTTCACCGGTGACCCGAAGGGCTTCGACCAGGTCGCCGACCACGTCGAGACCCGCAGCAAGCAGCTGGAGAACGCCAAGCCGAAGGTCCAGGTCGACGGCGACGTCCAGGACGTGCTGGCCAAGATGGGCCAGGTCGACGACGAGGGCAACAAGCTCGCGACGCGCGACTATGACCCGAAGATCGACGCCGACATCACCAAGGCCGAGGGCAAGGTCGGCGACATCTCGCGCGAGCTCGAGGTGCTCGAGCGCCTGGAGACCTCGCCCGAGGTCGACGCCGACATCGCCAAGGCGGAGGCCAAGCTCGGCACCGCGCAGCAGCGCCTGCGCGCGCTGGAGGGTCTGCGCGCCGAGATGGTGGTGGACGCCGACACGGCGCCCGCCGAGCAGGCGCTGGACGACGTGGCCAACAAGGCCGCCGACGCCGGCGCCGACGGCGGTGGCCGGTCGGGCAAGAACATGGCCGATGGGATCGTGGCCGCGCTGGTCAGCATCCCGATCGCGGGTGCCCTGGTCGCCATCGCGAAGGCCGCCGGGGACGCCGTCGTGCAGGGCTTTCAGGAGGGCCTGGCCGTCGAGGTGCGGGCGGACCGGCTCGCCGCCACGACCGGCCTGGACGAGGCCACTGTCGGGCGCCTGGGGCAAGCGGCGGGTGAGGCGTACGCCCAAAATTGGGGCGAGTCCATCGAGGCCAACATGGACACGGCACGCGCCGCGATCCAGTCCGGCCTCCTGGACCCGCAGGCGACCGAGCGAGACGCGCAGGCGATCATCGAGTCCCTGTCTGGCGTGTCCGACATCCTGGGCGAGGAAATCCCGCGCGTCACCCGGTCGGCGCAGCAGCTCCTGCGCACGGGCCTCGCGAAGGACGCCGAGCAGGCATTCGACATCATCGTCAAGGGCCAGCAGGCCGGTCTGAACGTGTCCGAGGACTGGCTCGACACGCTCGACGAGTACTCCATCCAGTGGCAGAAGCTCGGCCTCGAGGGCGGTGACGTGCTCGGCCTCCTGTCGC
Organism: Promicromonospora iranensis; assembly: GCF_028994805.1. GTDB lineage: Bacteria > Actinomycetota > Actinomycetes > Actinomycetales > Cellulomonadaceae > Promicromonospora > Promicromonospora iranensis. The sequence goes on from NZ_JAJQQP010000015.1 coordinate 29,370, forward strand.
AGGGCGTGCAGGCCGGCGCCCGCGACACCGACATCGCAGCGGACGCCTTCAAGGAGTTTGCGATCCGCGCGGTCGACGGGTCGGACCTCACGAAGGAGGGCTTCGACGCGATCGGCCTGTCCGCCGCGGACATGTCCAGCGCGATCGGCAAGGGCGGGAAGACTGCCCGCGACGCACTGGACCTGACGCTCGATGGGCTACGTGCCATCGAGGACCCGGTCAAGCGGGACGCCGCGGCGGTGGCTCTGTTCGGCACCCAGGCCGAGGACCTGGGCGCCGCACTGTTCGCGATGGACCTGGACACTGCCGCCAAGGGGTTCGAGGACCTGGACGGAGCGGCAGCCAACGCCCTGAGCACCCTCGGTGGCAACACGGCGGGCACGATCGCCATGGCCCAACGCAATATCGAGGTCGCCGCCGACGGCATCAAGGGCGCCCTGGCGAATGCGTTCGCGCCACAGATCGAGGGGTTCGCGACCTTCGTGTCGGAGAACCGCGAAGCCGTCGTCACGTTCCTGTTCGACGCAGCCAACGGGGCGATCGACTTCGGTCGCGCGATCGTCGAGGGGACGGCCGCAGGCACGGAGGCGCTCGGCGACTTCGGCGGGTCGCTCGTCCCCCTGATCGACGGGCTGGCCGACATGGCCGTCGCCGTCGACAAGGCGCTGCCCGGCGACCAGGAATCCAAGGCTTTCCGGGAATGGGCGGACGGCGCCGTCGAGAACCTCTGGAAGTTCGACAAGGGCACCGAGGTGTCGGCAGAGGCGATCCGCAAGAACCTCATCGAGAACGGGCTCGACCCTGCCCAGGACAAGCTGAACGACCTGGGCTCGGGCCTGATCGATAACGCCGCTCTGTCGGACGCCACGAACCGGCTGGCCGGCGAGATCTCCGGCGTCGGGTACGCGGCCGACGGCTCGCAGCTGCAGGTCAAGCTGCTCAACGGCCAGTTCGACACGACCACCAGGGCGGGCAAGCGCCTGGATGGCCAGGTCCGGGCGGTGCGCGACGGCCTCTACGAGCAGGTGTCCGCGGCGGCCGCAGCCGGCGAGGGCCAGAAGGAGCTGCGCGGGCGCGTGGCGTCCGCCCGGGCGGCGTTCGTGGACCAGATGACGGCCATGGGTCTGACCGGCGCCGAGGCGAACCGCCTGGCCGACAAGTACGGGCTCATCCCGGAGAAGGTCCTGACCGAGGCCAACCTCCAGGACAACGCCTCCGCCAAGGCGCGGGGGATCAAGGGTGAGATCGACGCCATCCCGTCGCAGAAGACCGTCACGATCACCTCGATCCTCGAGGTCATCGGGGAGGGGCCGTCGCAGTACGTGACGAAGCGCGCGTCGGGCGGCCCTGTCGGTCCTGAGTACGGCACGGTCCTCGTCGGCGAGGAGGGGCCGGAGCTGGTCCGGTTCGCGCAGGCCGGGACGGTCGTGCCGGCCGCGCAGACGGCGGCGCTCATGTCGTCGGGCGGGAACGCCACGCCGTCGTCGAGGACCTACAACGCGAACGTCTACAACTACGGCGGCGACGCCGCGGTCCGGTCGGTCACGCGCGCCCAGCGCCGCGCCGAGCTGCTCGAGCTGTGGAACTAGGAGGTCTCGCGTGAACCCCTACGTTCTGGCTTCGGTTCGGCCGCCGGTCGTCACCCCGGTGCGTACGCCTGACGTGATCATGTGGCTGGAGTCGCTGGACGGGTCGCAACGTGTCGACCTGTCCAGCGGCCCGGTCCGCTGGCGAGCGGATGCCACAGGCCTCGGCGTGCCACCGGTGGAGGTGCTCACCGGCACCTCGCCCGGCATGGCCGGCGCCACCGTCGAGGACGTCTACACCACGGAGCGCGACGTGCTCCTGCCCGTGACCGTCGGCGGCCGCAACTGGGTCGAGACCTGGGGCGCGATCGAGCGGCTGCGCGAGATCACCGACCCCACCAACGGTGTCGGCCCTGACGGGAACTTCCGCCTGGTGGCCGCTTCCCCGAACGGCACGCGACACCTGGACCTGACCTATCGCGGCGGGCTCGAGGATGACGGGCAGCCATCGCAGGTGCGGCAGAACCGGGTCCTGGACCTGGTGGCCGTGATGCCGTTCGCCCAGGAGCCCACCGAGGAGGACGCCGAGTTCCGGCTGATCTCCACACCGCGCCCGTTCCTGTCGGCGAGCACGGGCACGAGCCGCCCCTGGGGCACGCTCGCGATCACCGCGTCCGGGCGCCTCAACGGTGCCACGCCCGTCGACCTCCTGTCCGCGGTCCCCCTGTTCCCCACGCTGGAGATCGTCGGACCTGGCACCTCGGTGCTGCTGGTCGGGTCCAACGGCCTGCGCATCGAGGTGCCTCTCGGCCTGGCTTCGGACGAGACCATGCGCATCGTCACCGACCCGCGCCGGCCGAGCATCCGCGTGAACGGGGTACTCGCTGCCGGCCGCGTGGCCCTCGGTTCCCGCTACGAACCGTTCGGCAAAGGCACGACCACGATCACGGCGACGATCCCCGGTGCCACCGCGGCGACTCGGCTGCGCATGACGTGGCGCGGACTGCACAGGGGGCTCTGGTGACCTGGCGCATCACGCCCCGCGACGCCGACCTCGGCCGCACGCACGCTCAGCTCGCGGGCTGGACCGAGCTCGAGCTCGTCGAGCGGTACAACCAGCCGTGCACCTGGGTGCTGGAGGGCCCCTCGTCCGTGCTCCGCGTGTTCACCGCGGGTACCGGCTGCATCCTGCACGACGGCGACTACCAGGTCGCCTCCGGGCAGGCCCGCCTCTTCGACCGCCGCACCGAGTACGCCGGCAACCGGCTCCAGGACACGATGACGGTCGGGTTCGTCGAGGACACGCGCGACCTGTGGACGCGGCTGTGCTACCCGGACCCGGCCCACCCCCTGACCTCGACGCCGAGCACGTTCGCCACCGCGTACGACACGCGCACGGACTCCCGCGAGGACCTGATCCTGGGCTACACCGCGGACAACCTCGGCCCGGACGCCCTCGTGGCCTCCCGGCGCCTCGCACAGCTCGTCCTGCCGGTGTCCCTGGGGCGCGGCGGGACGACGACGCGCAAGGCCCGCATGGAGAAGCTGGGCGACCTCGTGGCCGGTCTGGGCGAGGGCTGGGGCCGGGTGCGCATCGTGCACGACGAGGCGACCGGCACGCCGCGGCTCCTGATGAAGATCGACACTGTCCAGGACCTGTCAGCCGACGTCGTCTTCGGGTCCCCCGGGGTCGCCCGCGCGGCCGGCTACTTCAAGAGATGGGGCTACACGCTCGCGGACCCCGAGATGACCGACGCGATCGGCTTCGACGCGAACGAGAAGGTCGCGCGCCAGGCCACGCGCGTGAGCTCGGCCGCCGCGATCTCGCTGTGGAAGCGCCGCACCGAGGTGCTGGTCGACCAGAGCGAGACCGACGACACCGCCCAGATCCTCGACGCCCTCAACGAGAAGCTCGCCGAGGGCGCGACTCCGACGTCGGTGGAGTTCACCGTCTCGGCCGGCGGGGACCTGCGCTACCGCCGCGACTACAACGTCGGCTCCCGCGTCGGCGTCGAGATCCCCGACCTGCCCCACGAGGTCTCGGACAACACGATCCGCGAGGTCATCACGAAGGTGCGCCGCGGCGAGTCGGGCAAGCCGTCGCTGGTCATCGGCACACCAGGCGCGGAGCGGCGCTCGAACAAGGGCGCCGCGCGCCTGAACAAGGCGCTTCTGCGCATCGCGAAGATGGAAAGGAGCCGCTGATGGCCGAGGTACAGGTGTCCGGTCCGAAGATCGACCTGGACTACACGTCCGACGAGTTCCAGATCGGGCACGCGGACGACGCGGGGATCGTCAACGACTACGACGGGTCCGCGTTCCGGCTCGTGCTGCCCTCTTCGGGCACCGAGGCGCTGATCGGGTCCACGACCCAGGACTCGGTCGCCATGGTCGGCGGTTACCCGATCTTCATCGGCGAGGACACGTTCCAGAGCGTCGACATCCCGGTCTCGTCGAACTCCGCCGTCGGGCGCACCGACCTGATCGTGTGCCGGTACAGCGCCGCGTGGCTCGTGGGTGAGCCGGGCCCGGTGCGGATCCACCGGATCGGCGGCGTCGAGGGGTCGGGGAAGGCTCCGTCCCTGGTCAACGACGCCTATGGCGGCACGAAGGATCTCGTGCTGTTCGAGATCAACCGGAAGCAGGGCCAGCAGCCCACGCTCGTCGCGGACCGTCGCATCCGGGTCGGTCGCCACCTCTACGTCCGCGCCGCCGGCACCCTGCCGAACGCGCCACTGGGCTACACCGCCACGAAGGACGGTGTGGAGTGGTCCCGCGAGATCGGCAGCGACTCCTCGCCCACCTGGGTGGAGAAGTCTCGGCCGCCGACCGTGCTCACGAGCACCGACGCCACGCAGGAAGCGGGCGACAACTGGCAGCGCCAGTCCGGGTGTCGGATGGAACGCGACGGAAGCGACCGGGACTTCATCGGGATCGCCCGCCGCGCCAACAGCGACTTCACCTCCGGATCCAACGGCGCGCTTGGCGGCCTGCGGATCATGCGCCTGCACCCTGCGGACCGACCGAGCCGGGTCGTGCCCGCCGCTGCCACGATCCGTAGCCGCTTCGGTCAGCCGTACCACGCCGGCGTCGAGATCGACCCGGATGGCTGGGTCTACCTCTGGTCCACCGCGCCGACGGTACACATCGGCCCGGTGACCGGGACCCCGGGCCCGGACGACACCTTCCGCGTCCACGCCCACTACACCGTCTAAGGGGGACCTGATGCTGCCATACCGCATTGACCAGGCCCAGGTCAAAGACATCGCCACCGGCAATCTCCGGCCCGAGCTCGTCGGGCATGAACTCCAGATCGTCGTCCGCGACACCACGACGCCGTTCCCGATCTACGACGAGACCGAAGCCGTGATTCCGGACTCGATCGTGATCGTGACCCCGAACATCGCCACGCCCACCGTGTGGATCGACACCGATACGCCGGCCGACCTGTACCTCGACTGGTACGACATCAGCTCGGGCACCAGGGGCCCGGTCAACTTCGAGGCCGTCCTGCGGGACAGTGCGCAGAATGCCGCCACCTCTGCCGAGGCCTCCGCCACCAGCGCATCCACATCCGCCGCAGCATCCACGGCCGCAGCGTCCGACGTCGGCGCGCTGCGTCAGTGGGTCGACCTGGGCATCACGACGCGGAACTGCGTGCCGGACCCGCGCGCGACGACTGGCGCGTTCTGGATGAGGGCTACTGGCGGCGCGGCCACGGAGACGATGGTCACGGGCGCGACGGATGGCCCGGTCCTGCCGGACGGGACGCGGGTCACGACGTACGCGCGCTACGTGATCGAGTCGGTCAGTACCGGAAACGTGACGTTCGGTACCGCGAACTTCACGGTCCCTCTGGTCCTCTCCGGCAAGTCCGTCGCCCTCGCGATCTACGTCCGCTCCTCAGCGGCCGTCCCTAGCATCAGCGTCCGCAAGGATTCGTACCTCGACGGCGTGGCTGCCGGTGGTGCGCAAGGCGCTCTGTCGTCCTCGCTCGCGGCGAACGCCTGGGAGCGGAGGTCTGGGGTCGTCACGAACCACGCAGACTTCAACGAGATCCGCGTCGCCGCGCAGTTCCCGGCAGGCAGCCAGTCGGTCGGACAGGTCATCGACGTGACGTGCGCTCTGGTCTCCATCGACCAGGCCGCGGTCCCCGACCACTTCGACGGCGACTCGCCCAGCACCACCTACGTGGGCAACCGCTGGGTGGGCACCCCGAACGCGTCTGTCTCCGAGCACATCGAGATGAAGTTCGTCCGCTCGGTGAACGGGGAGGGGCCCGACGCCAGCGGCAACGTCGTCATCCCCACCAGTGGCACGGGCGTCTCCAAGCACGGCGACCTCTCCGGCCTCGGCAACGATGACCACCCGCAGTACCTCACCCAGGCGCGCGGCGATATGCGGTACTACCAGCGTGCGGCCGTGGACACGGCCATCGCGACGTCGGCGGCCTCGACCCTGCAGAAGGCCCGCGACCGGGCTGGGCACTACGGTGCTCAGCCGATCTCGTCCATCACCGGGCTCCAGGCCGAGCTGGACGAACTCGCGAACGGCGGGGGCGGCGGCAACATTCTGCTGCTGAACGAGACGGACCCCGTGCCCGTCTCCACCCCCGCGTGGACGCTCGTCGCCCGGTCGGCTGGCACCCCGCCGCCTGAGCCGGTCACCGCCGCCCAGGTGGTCACGAGCACGATGACATCGGCACGCGGCGAGGGCGGCACCGCGGCCCTTGCCGTGCCCGCCGGGACTGTGGTCGGAGACCTGCTGGTGGCGGTCGTCACCACGTCCATCACGGGCGGCGCGATCACACCGCCGGCGGGCTGGGTGACGCTCCAGCGCCTGTCCACGTTCGGGGACTACCGGGCCACGGGCATCTACGGGTTCCCGGTCACCGGCACCGTCCCGACCGAGGCGCAGCTGTTCCCGATCACGAACGGCCGGTACGTCAGCGCGATGTTCCGGGTGACCAGCGCGGACCTGGCGACTCCCGTGCTCGTGAACGGCACGGACTGCACCCGCAACGGGTCGGACATGATCGTCCCCGCCCTGCCCGGGTCGGCCGGCGCCCTGGTGCTGTCGGTCACGAACCTGAACGGGCCGACGCCGAACGCGCTCATCCCGGTCAACGTGGGCACCCTGACCAAGATCTTCGAGCAGGGCAACGTGGACGGCACCGACGCAACACGCACGACGCTGACCCTGGCCATGGTCACGACGACCACGGACCTCGCGCAGCACCTCGTGACCGCCGCGTCCTCGGTCGCGTCCGGCGCGTCGCAGGTGGTCGCAATCAGGACGGCGACATGAGCCTGACGATCTGGGACGGAACCAACGAGCTGCCCACGACCACGGCCGTGTGGAACGGGGCGGAGGAGCTGCCCACGACCGCGACGGCTGTGGTCCCGGGCGGGGCGCGGTCGGTAGCGGACCTCCTGACCATCCCGGGGTTCATGCTCGCTCAGCGGGCGGGGTACAAGGACTGGGCGGAGATGACCCTGCGCGGTGCGACCGAGTGCGCGCTCCGCAACGTGCCCGCGCTGGAGTTCTCGTTCCGGCGCACGCTCGACGGCGTGTGGTTCGGCATGCACGACGAGACGATGCTGCGCACCTCGGGCGTCGACATCAACCCGAACACCCTCACGTGGGAGCAGGTCAAGGCCTACCCGAACAAGGCACCGGCGGGCGGCGACGCCGGCTTCGGGGACCAGCCGTACTTCCGGCTCGAGGAGCTCCTGCCGCCATACGCCGAGTCGCACGTCATCTTCACGGACCCGAAGTGGGGCGTCGGCAACCCCGCGATCCTGAACGAGTTCTTCGACCTGGTCCTCCAGTACGTCCCTCGTGAGCGTCTGGTCGCGAAGTGGGCCGTGACGGGCTCCATGGTGGCGAACGCGGCCACCCTCCGGGGCATCGCCTCGTGGGGAACCCTCCACGGCGACGACGTGACGAACGGGAGCCTGGCCAACCACGGCTCGGCGTGGTCGATGCTCGGCCTCTCGTACGCCGCCAGCCAGGCGGACTGGGACACCGTGCTCGCGTACGGCAAGCCCGTCCTGGGCCGCGAGGTCGCCACCGCAGAGCAGCGCACCACCGCGCTGTCGAAGGGCGCCGTGGGCATCTCCTGCTCCGGCGTGCGCGCCATCCAAGGCTCACCGGTCATCTGACCCTCACCACCACAGGGAGCCACGTGGACATCCTGAGCCTGGTGCCCGCGGGCAGCACCGGCATCACACTGCTCGCCGTCATCGTCTACTTCATGCGGCAGAACCATCTCGACCGCAAGCAGTACCGCGACGACGTCGCCGCGATCGAGGCCCGGCACATGACGGAGCTGGCGGCGATGGAGACCCGGCACACGACCGAGATGCAGACGGTCAGCGCCAAGCTGACGAGGCTCGAAGAGTCGAACGCGAGGGTCCTGGGTGAGCTCGAGGCGGAGCGCAAGCTGCGGTGGGCAGCCGAGGAGGACCGTGAGAAGTTCCGGCGGCAGGCACAGGAGGCTCGCAGTGAGTGAGACCCAGCGCGTGAACGAAGTCCTGCGGGTCAAGTCCCGCCGATTCTGGGCCACCGTCGCGATTGTCGCGCTCCTGGCCGCGTCCCTGGTGGTCAACCTCGGCCTGTGGTGGGGAGCGCAGCAGCGCGCCGACATCGCAGAGCAGTCGGCCGTGTCCCTGGCGCAGCAGGTCCAGGAGCGGTGCGAGTCCGGCGGTTCGCTCGACGTCGGGGACCACGACCTCTGCAAGGAGGCTGACGAGGTTGTCGAAGAGGGCGCGCCGCAGGTCGGCCCCGCTGGGGCTCAGGGCCCGCCCGGAGTCCCAGGTGAGCGCGGCCCGGCCGGCGTACGGGGCCCGCAGGGGCGCACGGGACCGCCAGGCGAGACCGGCCCGCGCGGACCTGACGGCGAGCCGGGTCCACGCGGACCCGAGGGCATCGCCGGTCCGGCGGGTGAACCTGGCATGGATGGCGCCACCGGGCCCGGTGGTCCGCCTGGCCCGCCTGGCGCACAGGGGCCTGCAGGTCCGCCGGGACCCACCGGTCCTCCTGGTGCCGACTCCACCACCCCCGGCCCTCGGGGCGCGCGCGGGCCTCAGGGCACCGCGCGGCCCGGCACCTACACCTGCCCCGACGGCGAGTACGTCGGCGGCTTCACCGTGGCGGACGACGGCGCCGTGACCCTGGCATGCCGGAGCCTGACGCCCCCGCCCGTGATCGATCCGCCGACCCCCGAGCCCCCGACGCCTGGAGACTGACATGGCGACCTACGCCGGCAAGACCTACACGAACGGCAACGTCCCGGCCTCGATCCTGGCCCCGCTCGACGGCGACAACTACGGCAACGCCGTGCTCCGCCTCGACGCCGCCGAGTCGTATAACCGCGCGCGCGCCGAGGTGAAGGCGAAGACCGGGGTCGTGCTCACGGTCCGGGGGTGGAACCGGTCCTACGCCGAACAGGTCACGTTCTACCTCCAGCGTCACCGCCGAGCCGGCGCGGGCGACCGCGTGTGCTGCTACTGGAACGGCGTGCCGTACGTCTTCACCGGCACCGCGCACGCCGCGCCGCCCGGCACCTCGAACCACGGCTGGGGCCTCGCGGTCGACGTCGTGGACTTCGGCGGTGTCGGCAACTTCAGCCACCCCCGCCGCGTCGCGTCCATCGCGATCCTCAAGAAGCACGGCTGGACCGACGACGAGGGCCGCGGCTCGATCCGCGAACCCTGGCACCTGGTCTACAACCCCGCCAAGGACACCCAGAAGAACGCCACCCCCACCCTCATTCCCGCCAGCACTGGAGGATTCATGGCCGACCTGACCGAGAAGCAGCAGAGGCAGATGTTCCACAACGTCAACCAGACCGAGGAGGTCGTCCGGCGCCTGGAGGAGGACATGGAGGCCCGCCGCGAGGCTGACCTGAAGCACCAGCGCGCCTCCGCCGCCCGCGAGCGACTCCTGGTCGAGGGCATGAAGACCCTGGCCGGATCTGTCGGCGTCGACCCCAAGACGATCGAGCGCCTCCTGGCGGACGCGTTCAAGAACATCACCATCACCCTGAGCACGGAGGCCTGACCCATGACCACCCCCGCCACCACGCAGCAGCAGCATCCTCTGCGCGCCGCGGTCCGCACGTTCGTCCAGGTCTGGCTCCCTGGCCTGCTCGTGGCCCTGCTCGTCGTCCCGGAGGTCGTCGGCATCATCATGGAGGAGTCGGGCGACGCGCTTCCCGATAACCTCCGCCTGGTCCTGGCCGGCATCGCCACCGCGGCCGCTGTCGTGTCCGCGATCCTGGCGCGCATCATGGCGATCCCCGCGGTGGACCGTCTGCTCGAGCGGGTGCTGTCCCTCGGCTCCGCGCCGACGTACGAGCAGGGCTACCCGATGCCCACCTACAACTCCGGCGACGTCGTCGAGCTGGTCAACGGCACGGAGGTCACCGTCGGCGCGATCATCATGAACCCCGGTGCCCGCATGGCCTCGTACCAGGTGTTCAGCCGGACCGGCCACCAGGACGAGGTCCGCGAGTCGGAGATCGTGCGGAGGCTCTGACTGTCAGACCCCCGCAGTAGGCTGCGCACGACCACATCCCAGTAGTCGAAGAGACCCCCACCGCCTCGCGCGGTGGGGGTCTTTTGCTGTGCCCGCCTTCGAACACACGTTGCATAATGAGGATGTGACCGGCCGCGCCTTCCGTGACTCCAGCCTGGACAGCTGGGACGCTCACCGCGACCAGTGGCAGGAGATCCTCAACTCGTTCGAGATCCCGCCGCGCGGCCGCCAGCGCGACTGCCGCATCCCGGTCCCGGTTACCGCCCGGCTCGTGTGGGAGAGCGACGGTCTGGAGCTGCTCGACACGACGGCGTACGCCTGGTTCGGCCGGCTCGTGCTCGTCGAGGTGCTCGACCACCGGCTGACCATCCACGGCGCGTGGATCCACGCGTCCGACGTCCGCCGGCGCTAGCCGAGCAGCGAGAGCAGGGCCTCCGCGGCGCCGTCGTCGTCGATGGTGCCGGCCTCCCGGTCGGCCACGGCCCGGACGTGCGCGGGCGCGTGACCCATGGCGATGGACTGGGTGGCCCACCGCAGCATCTCCAGGTCGTTCTCGCCGTCGCCGATGGCCCCTGTCGCGCGGTACTCGATGCCGAGGTGGCGACGCACCTTGTCCAGCGCGGTCGCCTTCGACAGGGCCGGCGGGGTGACGTCGAGCCAGTCGGGCCGCGTCTCGATCACCGTCAGGCTCATGGCGCGCAGGATCGGTGCGAGCCCGAAGGCGGCCGGGCCGTAGAGGGCGAGCCGCGGCGTCGCATCCGCCCACAGTTCCTCGAGCGTGTCGACGCTGTGCTGCTCGCCGTTCAGCTCACCGTCGGGGAACTGGATGTTCACGCGGTACCCGACGCCGACGAGCTCCGCCGCGACCCGGATGCCAGGCATCGCCTCCACGGCCACGCGGACCGCGGCCTCGGGCTCGACCTCATGCAGGTCGGTGACCCTGTACTCACGCCCCGTCACGTGCGCCGTGACCGCGCCGTTGCTGGCCACCACCCACACATCGTCCAGGCCGAGCACGTCGACGGCGTCCAGCGCGCCGACCAGGGACCGGCCGGTCGCCAGAACGATGTGGTGCCCGGCCGCGCGGACCCGCTCGACCGCAGCACGGACGGCCACGGTGGGCGGATGCCCGGTGTCCAGGAGGGTGCCGTCGATGTCGCAGGCGACGAGGGCCGGCGCCGTGAGTTCCGTGGGCCGCGCGGTCCGCTGCGGCGTCGCTGAGGTCATGCTGTGGAGATTATTGACACCGAACCGATCGAGGGCGGATCTTTCGAAAACTTTCTCTACTGGCCCTTATCTTTCCGATTCACGCGCCGTTCGACCGCCCGCACGGCCCGCGTCAGGTGCGCCCGCGCCTTGCGGTCGTAGTCGGCATCGAGCGAGAGCGTCTCGAAGACCTTGAGGTAGAGCGCGATCTCCTGCGACTGTGTCAGGTCGAGCTGCGCGGAGAAGGTTTCGACCGCGACGAGGCGCTCGTCCATCACCCAGAACGCGTGCTCGGGCGCCACCGTGAAGGTCGTCTCGAACGGGATGATGCCCAGCCGCACGTTCGGGAGCATCGACAGCGATACCAGGCGGTCGAGCTGGACGAGCATGGCCTCCGGCGGGCACAGCCCGTTCATCAGGGCCGACTCGGTCAGCACGAAGTAGAACCGTCGGACCGGCTGGTACAGGATCGCCTGCCGAGCCATCCGTGCCGCGATCGCTTCCTCCAGGTCCGTGCGCGCCCAGTTCCGGGCCCCCTGCTCCAGGCGCGTGCGTGCGTAGTCGGGGGTCTGCAGCAGGCCGGGGACCATGGTGGGCTGGAAACACCGGAAGACCTGCGTGCGGGCCTCGTCCTTCGCGACCACGTTCTGGGCCGCGGCGAGGCCGGCGCGGAGCACGCGCTGCCACTCCCGGTGCCGCTCCTCCAGGGTGTGCAACGTGTCGAGCAGGTCGTCCACGACGTCGGCAGCGCCGGTGACCCGACACCAGGAGCGGACATCGCCGTCGGTCGGGGTCTGGCGTCCGTTCTCGATCTTCGACACCTTCGACGGCGGCCACGAGAACGCGTCGGCGAGCTGCTGACCGGTGAGGCCAGCAGCTCGCCGAAGCTGCCGCAGACGCGCGCCGAGCTCGTTGCGCGCCGCCCTGATGTCAGGGCTGTTCGATGTGCTGCTTGGCAAAGTCGTCCCTCGGGATGGCGTGATGCCAGGCGGCGTCACGCCAGTAGTTGTGCTCGACCACCACGGCCGGGTCGTCGATCAGTTCCGCACCGAGGAACCGGTCGTCGTCCGCGAAGTGCATCTTCGCGACCGTCTTCGAGTCAAGGAGCCAGAAGTCGTCGTCCGGCAGCCCGTCAGCCTGATCACGAGGCAGGTAGCGGATGTCGTCACCCGCCCGGTTGGTCACCTCGGCCTCGAGCAGGCCCCACTCGTTGTACGTGCTCAGGGGCAGCGACACGACGCGGACGCGGTGGAACCGCACGCCCTCGTCCGTCACCTTGCGCACATGCGTCAGCCAGTCCGACGTCCGCTCCCGGTCGATCCAGCCCTCGTCGATGTACCGCTGCAGGTCCGCCTTCTCGCTCGGCTCGTTGTACGCCTCGCGCACCTCCAGCCGGAACGCCGTGTGCTCGATGTCGTAGAAGAGCCGGCCGAACTCCGGCCCGGGCTGGATCAGCTCGGCCGTCACTCCTGCTCTCCGTACCGCCGGACCCACATCTTGATGACGTCCTCCGGGATCTCGATCAGCGCCTCGTGGTCGGGCACGTCGCCGACGTCGGCAAGCACCTGCGGGTCGGTGACCTTCCAGCCCTGGGCGATGTAGGTCTTGCGGTCGGTGCGGTCGGTCGCGAACAGCGTCGGTGACTGGTTGTCGCGGGATTCGGGATCCTTGCCGAGGAAAGTTGCGCGCATGTCTGGTCCCTTTCTCGAACGGATGAGGTCCAGCCATCGTCGATGCGGTACCGGTCGGCGTCAAGGGCGCAGTGTGAAGCGGGCCACACGCACGCACGGCCCGACGTCCAGGCGGGCGTCGGGCCGTGCGTCATATGTGCGTCACCAGCGTCAGGTCGGTACGGATTCCTCCGGTCCCCTGCGGTTGGACGCTCGCGGCATCCATCACGCCGAGCGATGCGTTTTCGCAGGTCAGCGACCCGTTACGGCTCCTGCCGGTCTCCTGCGGTTCCTCGGTCCAGGACCGCTACCGCCTCGACGTGGTGCGTGTGCGGGAACAGGTCGAACCCGCGCACCCCCGAGAGCGTGTAGCCGTGCGCGGCCAGGTAGCCGACGTCGCGCGCGAGCGCCGCCGGGTCGCACGCCACGTACACGATGCGACGCGGGGCGCGGGCGGCGATCGCGTCGACCACGGCCCGGCCGGCGCCCGACCGCGGCGGGTCCAGCACCACGACGTCGGCCGTCGGCACGGCGTCCGACCCGAGCACCTGGTCCACGGCGCCGACCTCGAGCGTCACCTGCGGAGACGCGTGGGCGTTGCGGCGGGCGTCCTTCGCCGCCTGCTCGTCCCCCTCGACGGCGACCACCCGGCCCTCGGGCCCGACGGCGTCCGCGAGCGGCAGCGTGAACAGCCCGGCGCCGGAGTACAGGTCCAGGACGGTGGCCCCGGCCAGCTCGCCGGACGCCTCCAGCACGGCGCGCGTCAGCACGGACGGCGCCTCGCGGTGCACCTGCCAGAAGCCGCCGGCGGCCACGCGGTAGCGGTGCGCGCCCCACGGCCCGGCCACGAACTCGCTCACGGAGCGGCGGGCGTTGGGCCGGGTGTCGGGCTTCCCGCGGCGCCACGGCTCGCCGTCGACCAGCAGCACCGGCTCGCCCTCGGACGGCGCCACCAGGGTCAGCTGTGCGCCCGGCGCCCAGGTGCGGGTGAACACGTCCTCGGCCACGGCGAACGCCGCGACCTCCGCGGTGCCGAGCGGCATCTTCTTCAGCGCCACGGCGTCGTGCGAGCGGTGCTTGCGCATGCCGGCGTGCCCGGCGGCGTCGGCCACCAGGTCGATCCGGGTGCGGTAGTGCAGGCCGCGGCGCTCGTCGTCGCCGGGCGCGGCCTCGACGGTGACCTCCCGGGCCAGCCACTCCGGGTCGATGCGGGCAAGGCGCTGCAGCTGCTCGACGAGCACGTCGGTCTTCCAGCGCCGCTGGGCGGGGAGCGAGACGTGCGAGAGCTCCCCACCGCCCACGCCGTCGGCTCCCGCGGCGGGCCAGGCGGGCTCGACGCGGTCGGGCGAGGCCTGCAGCACCTCGACGGCGTCGGCGCGCCAGAAGCTGGAGCCACCCTCGGTGACGCGGGCGCGGACCCGTTCGCCCGGCAGGGTGTGCCGCACGAAGACGACGCGACCGTCGAGGCGGGCCACGCAGTGGCCGCCGTGCGCGACGGGACCGACCTCCAGCTCGACCTCGGTGCCCACCTCGGGTGCGGGCACGTCGCTGACGCGACGGCCGCGGTCCGGCCGCGGGGAGCGCTGCGGACGGCGGCGCGGGCGGCCGCCCGTCTCGGGGTCGGCGGGCGCGGAACGACGGTCGGGGTTGCTGGGCATGCCCCCAGTATCCCCTGCCTAGATCCGCCTGCCGTGCATGAACGTGTCGTCCTCGAGGCCGGTGTGGCCGCGCGACGAGGCGAGCTGCCACGGCACCGACGCCACGACGACCCCGGGCGTGAACAGCAGGCTGCCCTTGAGGCGCAGCGCCGACTGGTTGTGCAGCAGCTGCTCCCACCAGTGGCCCACCACGTACTCGGGGATGTAGACGATCACGAGGTCGCGCGGCGACTCGCGGCGCACCGACCGCACGTACTTGAGCACGGGCCGGGTGATCTCACGGTAGGGCGAGTCGAGGATGCGCAGGGGAACGGGCAGGTCAAGGGTCTCCCACTCGGCGACGAGCCCGTCGATGTCCTCCCGGTCCACGCCCACCGTGACGGCCTCGATCACGTTGGGCCGTGCGGCCCGCGCGTAGGCCAGGGCCCGCATGGTCGGCTTGTGCACCTTGGAGACCAGCACGACGGCGTGCACCCGGCTGGGCAGCGCGCGGGCCGCGGAGATGTCGTCGAGCGCGAGCTCCTCGCGCACGCGGTCGTAGTGCTTGCGGATCCCCCGCATGAGGACGAACAGCACACCCATCGCCAGGAGCGTGATCCAGGCGCCGTGGGTGAACTTGGTCACCAGCACGATGATCAGGACGGTCCCGGTGAACCCGAAGCCGATGCCGTTGACCACCCGCGAGCGCTTCATGCGGCTGCGCACCGTCGGGTTCGGCTCGGTGCGCAGCTCCCGGGTCCAGTGCCGCAGCATGCCGAGCTGGGACAGGGTGAACGAGACGAAGACGCCCACGATGTAGAGCTGGATCAGCCGCGTCGTGGAGGCGTCGAACGCGACGATCAGCACGATCGCCGCGATGGCGAGCGTGACGATGCCGTTGGAGAACGCGAGGCGGTCGCCCCGGGTGTGCAGCTGGCGCGGCAGGTACCCGTCGCGGCCCAGGATCGAGCCCAGCACGGGGAACCCGTTGAACGCGGTGTTGGCGGCGAGCACCAGGATCAGGCCCGTGACGGCGGACACCGCGTAGAAGGCCGGCGGGAAGCCGGAGAACACCGCCTCGGCGAGCTGGCCGATCACGGGGATCTGCACGTAGTCCGTCGAGACCGGCTCTCCGTTCACCTGCAGCTGGCTGTGCGGGTCCTCGGCGAAGCGGACGCCGGTGGCCTGGGCCAGGAGCAGGATCGAGATGATCATCGTCGAGGAGATGGTGCCGAGCAGCAGCAGCGTCGTCGCGGCGTTGCGCGACTTGGGCTTGCGGAACGCCGGCACGCCGTTGCTGATCGCCTCGACGCCGGTCAGGGCGGCGCAGCCGGAGGCGAACGCGCGGGCCAGGAGGAACGCGCCGCCGATACCGACCAGCCCCTGGTCGAACGCGGCCTCCCCCACGAGCTCGTACCCGGAGCTCGCGGCCTGCGGCAGGTTCCCGGCGAAGTAGCGGACGGCGCCGGTGACGACCAGCGCCCCGATGATCGCCATGTAGCAGTAGGTCGGTACCGCGAACGCCGTACCGGACTCCCGGACACCGCGCAGGTTGATCAGGGTGAGCACGGAGACCGCCACCACTGCCGCGACGACCTCGTGGTCCCGCAGCCCCGGGACGGCCGCCGACGCGTAGTGGGCCGCGGCCGAGATGGACACGGCGACCGTGAGCACGTAGTCGACGAGCAGGGCGGACGCGACGCCGATGCCCGCCGTCCGGCCGAGGTTGGTGGTGGCTACCTCGTAGTCGCCGCCGCCGGACGGGTAGGCCCGCACGTTCTGCCGGTAGGACGCGACCACGATGAGGAGCACGACGACCACGACGAGGCCGACCCACGGCGAGAACGCCAGGGCGGCGACGCCGGCCAGCGAGAGGGTCAGGAGGATCTCGTCCGGAGCGTAGGCCACGGACGACAGGGCGTCCGAGGCGAACACCGGCAGGGCGACCCGTTTGGGCAGCAGCGTGCGCCCCAGGCTCTCGCTACGTTTGGGGCGGCCGACCAGTAGTCGCTTGGCCGCATCGACGATGTCCGACACGTTGGAAGACTCTATGCCTGCCGATGGCCCGGAGCGCACCGGAGGGCCGCGGCGCGGTAGCGTTCCGTTCGTGCACTTCGTGATCATGGGCTGCGGCCGTGTGGGCTCCAGCCTCGCCCAGGAGATCGAGGGCCGCGGACACTCCGTCGCCGTCATCGATCAGAACCCGGACGCGTTCCGGCGCCTGCCCTCGGACTTCTCGGGCAAGAAGGTGACCGGCGTGGGCTTCGACCGGGACACGCTCGTCCAGGCGGGGATCGAGGACACCTACGCGTTCGCCGCGGTGTCCGACGGCGACAACTCGAACATCCTGTCCGCCCGGGTGGTCCGCGAGACCTATGGCGTCGACAACGTGGTGGCCCGCATCTACGACCCGCACCGCGCGGAGATCTACCAGCGGCTGGGCATCCCCACGGTCGCCACCGTGCGCTGGACCGCCGACCAGGTGCTGCGCCGGATGCTGCCGATGGGCTCCACCGACGAGTACCTCGACCCCTCGGGCACCGTCCGGCTGGCGCAGATCGACTACCACCGGCGCTGGGTCGGCCGGCCCGTGCTCCACATCGAGGCCGCGACCGGCGCGCGGGTCGCCTTCGTGACCCGGTACACCATCGCGGTCCTGCCCACGCCCGACATCGTGCTCCAGGAGAACGACGTGCTGCACCTCCTCATGACGACGGACGCCTCCGCCGACGTCGAGCGGATCCTCACCGCCGCGCCGACCACCGAGGAGGACTGATGCGCGTCGTCATCGCGGGGGCCGGGTCCGTGGGCCGCTCGATCGCCCGGGAGCTGCTGAGCCACGAGCACGAGGTCACCCTGATCGACAAGAACGCCTCGGCCATGCGGGTCTCGCAGGTCCCCGAGGCGGAGTGGGTGCTCGCCGACGCGTGCGAGCTCCCCGCCCTCGAGGCCTCCGAGATGGAGCAGGCCGACGTCGTGGTGGGCGCCACCGGCGACGACAAGGTCAACCTGGTGTTCTCCCTGCTCGGCAAGACCGAGTTCGGGGTGCCGCGCACCGTCGCCCGGGTGAACAACCCGAAGAACGAGTGGATGTTCGACCAGTCGTGGGGCGTGGACGTGGCAGTCTCGACGCCGCGCATCATGACCGCGATGGTCGAGGAGGCGGTCGCCGTGGGCGACCTGGTGCGCATCTTCAGCTTCCGCCAGTCGCGCGCCGACCTGCTCGAGCTCACGCTGCCCGCCGACTCCCGTGTCGCCGGGACGCGCGTGGGCCGGGTCGTGTGGCCGGCCGACGTCACGCTCGCGACGATCGTGCGCGACGGCCGGCCGCTCGTGCCCAGCCCGGACGACACCCTGGAGGCCGGCGACGAGCTGCTGCTGGTCGCCGGCGCGGACGCCGACACCGACACCCTGCAGAAGCTCCTGGTGCCGAAGGACGAGGGCTAGGCCGGAGACTGCACCTTCGGCCGGCGCACGACGTACCAGGTCAGGTACAGGACCAGCGCCCACAGCGGCACGCCGAGCAGCAGGTGGAACGTGCCGAGCCACGCGATGTCGCCCGCGAAGTACAGCGGCGTCTTGACTGCCAGGCGCAGGGCGAACAGGCCCACCCAGAGCCAGGTGGCGATGGCGTAGGTACGCATCTTGGCCGGGTCGTCGCGCCAGGCGGTCAGGGCGGCGAACGGCGAGGGCTCGTCGTCACGCTTCGCTTCCTCGTCGGCGCTGCGGCCGGCCTGGGCCTTCACGGTCTCCGGCGTCAGACCGGCGCGCAGCGCCTCCACCACGTAGCCGACGGCGGGGCGGCGGATCAGGATGCTGCCGAGCAGCACCACGAGGTAGCCGGCGTTGACCAGCAGACCGCCCGCGTAGTAGTTCTCCGCCTCGCCGGACGTCCAGGCCCACACCACGCCGATCGCGATGCCGAGCAGGCCGCCCAGCGCCTGCGTGACGGGTGTGCGCTGCACCAGCCGCGCCACCACCAGCACCAGGGCGGACACGACCGACGCGACGAGCGGGATCACCAGGTTGGGGGTGGAGATCACGAACGCGACCACGAACACCAGGCCGGGGAGCACCGCCTCCACCAGGCCACGCACGCCGCCGATCGCCTGCGCCGCGGAGAACTCCTCGCCGGCGAGGGCACGCACGCCGCGCGCCGGTGCCTGCGCAGGGGCCTGGTCGGGCTGCTGCTCGGGCTGCGGGGACACGTCAGGACGTGCGGGTTCGCTCATGGGGCTCATTGTGCCGTGCTCACCGGGGTGCTGACCCACCCGTCACTCGCCGGGCCGGGGCCGGAGCTCGTACCGCGGGTTGAACATGGTGCGGCGCCCGTCGACGTCGCACACCATGCCCTCGACGCGGATGCGGCGGCCGGGCTCGACGCCGTCGATCGTCCGACGGCCGAGCCAGACGAGGTCCAGGGCGCCGGAGCCGTCGAACAGCTCCGCCTCCACGGTGGGCACGCCCTCCCGGGGCCGCAGCACCACCGAGCGCAGCACGCCGGCCACCTTGCCGCGGGACCGGACCGGTACCGACGCGACGGCCATGCAGCCCACGTTCCGGGAGGCGTCGGCGCGTTCCTCGGTGTCCCGGACCTCCTCGTCGGACGCCAGCGACTCCGCGATGCGGGACGCGAGGCTCGAGCGCAGCGACATCAGTGGTTCACCTCGTCAGCCGATCTGAGTGATCTCGGGGCCGCGGCGCAGAGGATCGATGTCGGACATCTGCGGTACGGCGCCCTCCGGCCCGGCAGCAGCCGCTGCCGGCTGTGCACCATCCTTGCGCGCCGACTTCGGCAGCGCCAGGGGCAGCAGGTCACGGGGCGGGCGCGGGCTCTGGTCGCGCACCACGACGATGTTCGCGAACACGGACTCCAGCGCCTTGGCCGCCTCGGCGTCGAGGGCCGCCTTGCCCGCGAGCACCCCACGGATGAACCAGCGAGGACCGTCCACACCGACGAACCGCGCCGGACGCTGGCCGGCCTGCCCGTCCGGGCCCTTCACCGGCATGCGGACCAGCAGCTCGCGACCGAACACGCCGGGCACGTCGTCGACGATCCCGCCCTGCCCGCTCACGGACTGCGCGATCTCGTGCCGGATCTCGTCCCAGATGCCCTCGCTGCGTGGCGCGGCGAAGGCCTGGATCTGGAGGTTCGACCCCTCCAGCGCAGCCGTCACCCCCGTCACCTTCTGCGTCTTCTTGTCGATCTCCATGCGGAGCTCGAGACCTGGCATCACCGGCAGCCAGATGGCACCGAGGTCGACGCGGGGACCCATCTCCTCCACCTGCGACCGGTCGAAGGGTCCGTGGGGCCGCTTCTGCTGCTCGGCCTCCACCGACGCCCACTCGACCGGTGCGGGCTCATTCGCCGTGCCTCGTCGGCTGAACAGACCCACAGCCACGCTCCTTCGTAGTTCGTCGTCCTGCGTGCGCACACGAATACAGCGCACAGCAGCGTTATCCACTCGTTACTTACAGACTAGACCCGTCCGAGGTGGTGCCGGTACGGAAGTCGGGACCGCTGGGCGCCGGGCAATCAGCGGCCCGCGAAACCGCCGCTTGAGCCGAAGCCGCCGTCGCCACGGTGCGAACCGGGCAGGGTCTCCGCGGGGAGGAACCGGGCCCGCTCCACCTTCTGGATCACGAGCTGCGCCACCCGGTCGCCACGAGCCAGCTTCACGGCCTCGGTGACGTCGGTGTTGAGCAGCGTGACCTTGATCTCGCCGCGGTAGCCGGCATCGACGGTGCCCGGCGCGTTCACGATGGTGACCCCGTGCTTCGCGGCCAGCCCCGACCGGGGGTGCACGAACGCCGCGTAGCCGTCCGGCAGCGCTATCGAGACCCCCGTGGGCACCACCACCCTGCCCTGCGGCGGGATCTCGACGTCGACCGTGGTCACCAGGTCGGCGCCGGCGTCACCGGGGTGCGCGTAGGAGGGGACGGGAACGTCGTCGAGGAGGCGGATGAGCACGTCTACCGTGCTGCCGTCGTCCGTTGGCACAGGGGTGGGCACGCCGGAAGAGTACGCCACCTCGGCCCGCGCCGCCGCAAGAGTGACCGGCCGTGCGTCCCCGCAGCGCTCAGGGCTGGGATGATGTCCTCATGACGGCGACCACCCTCACCTTCCACGAGCGTCTTCTGCCCGGTCCCGGTGGCTGGCTCGGCACGGTCGGTCTGGGCGCCATCGCGGCGATCGCGCTGTGGCCGCTGCACACGACGGCGGCGGTCGTCGTCGGGCTGCTGGTGTGCGTGGGGTCCGCGGCGGCCCTGGCCGTCACCTCCCCCGTGGTGGAGGTGTCCGACGGCGTCCTGCGGGCCGGCAGCGCCCGGATCCCGGTCACCCTGCTCGGCCCCGCCGAGGCCCTGGACGTCGCCGCCATGCGGCACGAGCTGGGCCCCGGCCTCGACGGGCGGGCGTACGTCTGTCTGCGCGCGTGGGCCCGGACCGGCGTGCGGGTCACCCTCGACGACCCGGCGGACCCGACCCCCTACTGGCTCGTCTCCACGCGCCGGCCGCAGCTGCTGGTGGAGGCGCTGCGAGGTTGAGACACGGCGGCTGACCCCGGGCACGACGAAGGCTGCCACGCATCGCATGACAGCCCGGTCGTGTCGTCAGTGCCGAACGCCTGGTGGATCAGGCGGCGCACTCCGTGCAGATCATCTGGCCGGCCTTCTCGTAGGCCAGCTGGCTGCGGTGGTGCACGAGGAAGCAGCTGGAGCACGTGAACTCGTCGGCCTGTCGCGGCAGCACGCGGACCGCGAGCTCCTCGCCGGACAGATCGGCGCCCGGGAGCTCAAAGCCCTCCGCAGCCTCGGTCTCGTCCTCGTCCACAACGCCCGAGGACTTGTCAGATCGACGCGCCTGCAGCTCCTGGATCGAGTCCTGCTCGACATCCTCATCGGTCTTGCGCGGGGCGTCGTAGTCAGTCGCCATGTGGTGTTCTCCGTCGGTAGGTGGTCGCGCCGGAAGGTTTCGGGTCATCCGGGGATTCGACGCCGCCCCGGCCGGGTCACCGCACGCGCCGTCGAACGGCGTCCGTTGCGGGTGTACGCGCTGATAATGCACACGGCCCCGGTTTTGTTCCCGAGTCGGCCCACGGATTGTGCACCATTTCTGTCAGGCGCGCTACATCTGCGGGTGTAACCCAGGTCACGTATGCTCTGACCTGCGTCAACGCATGGTTATTTGGCTTTCGACGGCGTTCGACAGTGACTTCTCTCGCCGTAGCGTGTCAGAAAAAAAGATCACCCGATCTCGGGTGATCTCGCCCCGTCCGCATCTGCCGCCTCGAGGATCTCGGACAGCTGCGCGACGAGCTCCGGCGGGCCCGCCACGGTCATCGCGTTGCCGGCCGGACCGCCGCGGAGACCCGTCACGACGGCGCCCGCCTCCGTGGCCACGACCGCCCCCGCCGCCATGTCCCACGGGTTGAGCCCGCGCTCGTAGTACAGGTCGATCGAGCCGTCCGCGAGGAGGCACAGGTCGATGGCGGCCGAGCCGAGCCGCCGGATGTCCCGGATCTTCGGCAGGACCTGGGTCAGCACCTGGGCCTGGTGGGCACGGCGGGCGGCGTCGTACCCGAAGCCGGTGCCGACCAGCGAGGTGCCGAGGGACGCGGCGGCGCCCACGCGGACGGGTACGCCGTCACGGGTGGCGCCCTCGCCGAGCCCGGCCGACCAGGTGCGGCCGTCGGCCACGCTGTGCACGCACCCGGCCAGGACCGTCCACGAGGCCGGCTCCGGCGGCCCTGCCACCACCGCCACCGACACGGCCCAGGAGGCCACCCCGTAGAGGTAGTTCACCGTGCCGTCGATCGGGTCGAGCACCCAGGTGAGGCCGCTCGTGCCGGCGACGTCGTCGCCCTCCTCGCCCAGGATCGCGTCGTCGGGCCGCTCGGCGGCGATCATCTCGCGCAGCAGCTCCTCGGAGGCGCGGTCCATGACCGTCACGGGGTCCACCTCGCTCGACTTGGTGGCAGCGACCACCACCCGATCCGGTCTACCCTCACGGACCAGGGCACCGGCGGCTGTCGCGAGGCGAACGGCGAGGTCGCGGAGGGCGGTGACGGTGACGCCGTCAGGCAGCTCGGGCAGTGCGGGTGAGATCACGCACCCATCCTGCCGCACGCACCAGCGGCCGACTATCCGGCGGCACACCGACGCGCCTGCAGCGCTGGGAAGCCCCGCGGTGGCAGGCTCGGGCCACAGGACTACCCCGGGAGGACTGGCATGGACGAGCTGGAGCTGGTACGGCTGCACGAGGACGGTGAACGACTCGTCCTTGCTGCGCGCGACGGCGCCCAGAGCACCCTGCCCATCACCGATGCCCTGCGTGCCGCGATCCGCGGCGACCGTCCGCGCATGGAGTCGATCCGAGCCCAGGAGGCGTCGGCGCTGCGTCCGCGCGAGATCCAGGCGCGCCTGCGTGCCGGCGAGACCTGCGAACAGCTCGCCGAGGCCTCCGGACTGCCGATCGAGCACGTGCGGCGCTTCGAGTACCCGGTGATCTCCGAGCGCGAGCACGCGATCGCGCGGGTGCGCGCCAAGGCGGTCCTGACCGACGACGACCACGGCACCACGCTCGGCGAGCTCGCGGAAGAGCGGCTCCGCTCGCGCGGCGTACAGCCCGACGAGGCCCGCTGGTCCGCCACGCGTGAGGGCAACCACCCGTGGCTGGTGCAGGTCGAGTTCGAGGCTGCCGAGCGGCCCCGCGTGGCGCGCTGGACCTTGGAGCCGCGCGGCGGCTTCGTGACGGCGCTCGACGACGAGGCACGCTGGCTCGGCCTCCCGGACGACGACGGCGGTCCGGCCATCGCCGGGGTGTCGGCCCTGCCGCCGCACCGGAGCAACCAGCCCTCGTCGGCCCGGTCGGCGCCGCCCGAGCAGGACGACACCGACCTGCTGCTCGACAACCTGTCGGAGCGGCGGGGGCACCGACCTGCCCGTCGGCAGAGCCCCGACAACGACCTGCCGGACATGATGGAGCTCGACCTGGACGGCTCGGACGGCTCGGACGGTCCCGACGGTTCACCGGCCGAGGAGCCCGAGCAGGCCCCTGAGCCCACGGCCTCCGTCGTCGACATCGGCGCACGGCGGGGCGGGTCCCGCCCGCGGATGCCCTCCGTCACGGTGCCGGACTCCCCCGCCGACCTCGAGTGGGACGGGCCGAGCCAGTGGGAGATCACGGCCCCGCCGGCCGGCTCGGAGCAGCAGCCCGACCCCGGCTCGGCCGCCGAGGCCTCGCCCGCCGACCACCCCGCGCCCCAGCCCGAGCCGGAGAAGGTGCCGGAGAAGCCGCCTGCCGAGCCCGCGCCGCCCAAACGCCCGGCCGCGAAGCGCGGCCGCAAGTCGCGCGCGCAGGTGCCGAGCTGGGACGAGATCGTGTTCGGCTCGCGTCCCGAGGTCTAGCTCAGGCCCAGAGCGACTCGTCCGCCGAGCGCCGGCGGGCGGTCAGCGCCGTCATGCGGCGCATGTGGTGGCGGCGGCACAGCACCTCGTAGGCGACGTCGGCCGCCTCGAACGGGCCGACGTCGCCGATCACCACCTGCTCACCCTCGGTGACCATGACACCGTCGACGGTGCGCGCGTTGTGCGTGGCACGCGCACCGCACCAGCACAGCGACTGCACCTGGAGCACGTCGATCCGGTCGGCGAGCTCGATCAGCCGGGCCGAGCCGGGGAACAGCCGGGTGCGGAAGTCGGTGGTGATGCCGAACGCGAAGATGTCGATCTCCATCTCGTCGACGAGCCGGGCGAGCTGCTCCACCTGCTCGGGCGAGTAGAACTGCGCCTCGTCGCACACGAGGTAGTCGACCGCCTCGCCGCCCGCACGCCGGGCGCTGATCTCCGCCCAGAAGTCGGTGTCGTCGGTGACCTCGTGGGCGGCCACCTCCAGGCCCAGCCGGCTGGAGACCCTGGCCTCCCCCGCCCGGTCCCCACGGCTGAAGATCAGCCCCTCGCGCCCGCGAGCGCGATAGTTGTGGTCGGTCTGGAGGGCGAGGGTGGACTTCCCGGAGTCCATGGTCCCGGAGAAGAAGACGAGCTCTGCCACGGAAGGCTCCTCAGTCTCTACGTGTGTCGCACGAGTCTGCGGTCTCGCTGCGGGCGCGTGCCTCGTTCCTCGGCCCACACCCTTCGCTGCACCTCCGGCTCATGCGACGGCGGTCAGCAGGGGGACGAGCATCTCGTGCGGGGTCAGGGACCCGTGCACGCCCGGCAGGCCGCGCGCGGCCGCCGAGTGCACCCGCGAGTCGACGACGGTGGCCGCGCCGGTCATCGCGACCACCACGTCGCCGACCGCCGGGAGCACGTGCTCGGCGACGGGCCCGAACCAGCCGCCCACGACCGCGTCGTCCCGGAGCACGACGACGGCGTGCTCGCCGAGCCGCTCGGCCCATCGCCGCGCGACGTCGGCCGGGTCGGTGTCCTCGTCCGTGTAGATGTGCAGGGCACGGGGCTCTCCCCCGACCATCGCGACACCGGGCTTGAGGGCCGGGTCGGAGGCGACGTCCCACTGGGTGGCCAGGTCGGCGCGGATCTGGCCGTGGTCGGCGGTGATCACCACGAGGGTGCCGCGCGGGACGCTCCGCAGCAGCCGGCGCAGCTCCTGGTCGGTGGACTCCAGCGCGTCGCCCCACTGCCACGAGTCCCAGCCGTAGCCGTGCCCCGTCTTGTCGACGTCGCCCTGGTACAGGTAGACGAGCCGCTGCGCCTCGCCCGGCTGCCGCAGCGCCGTCACCGTGGCGTCGACCCGCTGCTCGAACGTCTCGGCCGCGACGTAGGCGGGGCCGCGCAGCGCGGCCTGCGTCATGCCGGACCCGGCGAACTTGCCCGGGCCGGGCGCCGTGACCCGCGTGCCCGCGGCGGCCAGCGTCTCGAAGACGGTGGGCTCACGTTGCAGGTCGGCGGGGTCGCCGAGCTCACGCCACTGCACCAGCGACGCCAGCCGACCGTTCGCCGGGTTGCGCTGGGTGTAGCCGAGCATCCCCGTGCGGCCGGGGGCGGTGCCCGTGCCGAAGATGCTCAGGCCCGCCGCCGTCGTGGACGGGAAGCTCGAGGTGAGCGTGGCGGCCTGCTCGTCCCGCTCGCGCAGGAGACCTCGCAGGAACGGGGCGTGGCCGCCGCGCTCGGCCAGGTTGCGGATGCCGAGCCCGTCGACCAGGACGACGACCACGCGGTCGGCGTCGGGCAGGCCGAGGGCCGTGCGGCAGCCGGCGGCGGTGAGGCCGGTCGCGGTGGTCAGGTCGTGGCCCAGCGCGCCGGCGGCGGCGGGCATCACCGCCGCGAGGCTGGTGGTGTCGTAGGACGGCGCGACCAGGCCGTCGGGCAGGTGCGGTGCGGTCACTTCGGCGCGGACGTCGCCCGGGACAGGGCGCGCGCGAAGTCGACGGCTGCGCGGACCGCGGCGTCGCCCTCGGCCTCGCTGGAGACCCGTACCACCACGTCGTCGGGCGTGACCTGGCCCGTCAGGCCGTGGTCGGCGGTGCAGTTCGGGTCGACGCACGTGGCCGGCTCCAGGTCGACACGGGACACGGCGCCCCAGCCGATCGCCAGGGTGACCTCACGCGTCGCCGCCCGCTTCGGGTACCGTTCCGGGTCCGCGATCACGTGCGTGAGCGCCACCGAGCGGATCTCCCGGACCGGTACGACCTCCGTGGTGGCCGACGCCGACCCGGGCCGCGCCGGGTCCTCCCCCGCGTGGTCGTCCACGTGCGCGGTGACCAGGCGGGTAGGCGTCAGCACCAGGACGGTGAGGTGCCTGCGCACCTCCGAGTCGAAGGTGGTCTCGGCCTGCACCAGGTGGGCCACCACCGCCTCGTCGGCCAGCGCCACGTCGAGCACGTCCGCGACGAGCTCCGGGTAGTAGCCGGCCCGGTGCAGATGGGCGGTCAGGTCGTCACGGGCATCGGTAGGGGCATGGGGCACGGTGGGCATCATCCCATCCGGGCCGCGGTCAGGTCCACACGCGCTACGTCACCCTGCGCCACGTCCCCCCGCGCCACGCCGGTCGTTAGCCTTGGTCCCGTGGACCAGCCAGGAGGGGCCGACCGACGGGTGGGCACGGTGCGCCTGCCGTACTCGACGGAGTACCCGGTCGAGTGGGAGGCCGACGTGGTGCTGCGCGACGGCTCCACGACGCACGTCCGTCCCATCCGCCCCGAGGACTCGGACGCGCTCCAGCGCTTCCAGATGGCCCAGTCGGAGCGCTCGACGTACCTCCGGTTCTTCGCCGCGCTGCAGCGCATCCCCGAGCGCATGCTCACCCAGCTCGTCACGGTGGACCACGTGCGCAGGGCGGCGCTGGTCGCGGTCCGGCCCGGTACGGGCGGCGAGGACATCGTCGGCGTCGCGCGCTACGACGTCGTCGACGACCAGCCCGGGCGCCGCACCGCCGAGGTCGCGTTCAACATCGCCGACGCGCTCCAGGGCCAGGGCCTCGGGTCCGTGCTGCTGGAGCACATCGCGGCCGCGGCGCGCGAGCGGGGCGTGCACCGGTTCGTCGCGGAGGTGCTGCCCCAGAACCGGGCGATGCTCGGCGTGTTCCGGGAGGCCGGCTACGCCGTCGAGCAGCACCTGGACGACGGCGTCGTCACCGTCTCGGTCGATCTCGACCCGACCGACCGGTCCCGTGAGGTCATGGCCGACCGTGAGCACCGCACCGAGGCCCGCTCCATGCAGGGGCTGCTGTCGGCCCGGCGGGTGCTCCTGGTCGGCCCCGCGCAGGGCGGCACCGTCGACGAGCTGCTCGCCGACCGTGTCCGCGAGGCCCACGCCGCCGACCCGGGCGACACCGAGCTGCTGGTGCTCGGCGACGACGTGACCTGGGCGGACCTCGGCGGTGGAGGGCCGGGCGGGGCACAGGGCGGGGCGCCAGGTGGGGAAGGAACCGTGGACCTCGCGGTCGTCGCCGCGCCGCCGGACGAGGTGATCGAGACCGTCCGGCGTCTGCGCGGCACGGGCGCGCGGGGCGTCGTCGTGCTGTCGGCGGGGTGGGCGGAGGCAGGGCCGGACGGCGTCGCACGCCGCCGCGAGCTGCTCCGCACCGCGCACACCGAGGGCATGCGGGTGGTCGGCCCGGCCAGCTACGGCCTGCTCACGAACGTGCCGGGCGCGAACCTGCGCGCGAGCCTCGCGCTCACGGCTCCCCGGCCCGGCCGCGTCGGCCTGTTCAGCCAGAGCTCGCCGGTGGCCGTCACCGCCGCCGAGACCGTCAAGCGCCGCGGGCTCGGGCTGTCGACGCTGGTCTCGGCGGGGCACCGGGCGGACGTCTCGGGCAACGACGTCATGCAGTACTGGCAGGACGACCCGCACACGGACGTCGTCTGCCTGTACCTCGAGACGCTCGGCAACCCGCGCAAGTTCTCGCGGATCGCCCGGCGCCTGGCGCAGGTCAAGCCCGTGGTGGTGGTCGTGGCGGGCCGGCACGGGAGCGTCGTGCCGCCCGGGCACACGGTCCGGGCCACGCGGGCCCCGCGGCGGATGCTCGACGAGGTGCTGCGGCAGTCCGGCGTGATCCGCGCCGAGAACACGCACCAGCTCATGGACGTCGCGCAGGTCCTGGCGCACCAGCCGCTCCCGACCGGCGGCCGGGTGGGGATCCTCGCGAGCTCGCCGTCGCTGGCGGCGCTCGTGGCCGACGCGGTGGCCGCGGCGGGCCTGACCGTCGTCGGGCCACCGGAGCCGCTGTCCGCCGGGGCGCCCGACGACGAGATCGCCGCCGCCGTCGACGCGCTCTACGCGCCGGGTGCGTGCGACGCCGTCGTCGTCGTGTCGGTGCCCGTGGTGCTGCCGCGCACCGACGCGATCGCCCGTGCCGTGGCCGCGGCTGCCGCCCGGACCGGCCGCACCACCGTCGTCAGCGCGCTGGGCCTGCACGGCATGCCCGACGAGCTGGCGTCCGGCGACGTGCGCATCCCCGCGTTCTCGACCCCCGAGGACGCCGTCTGGGCGCTCGGCGAGGTGGTGCGCTACGCGCAGTGGCGCACCCAGGACCACGGCACGCCGGTCCGCCCGACGCTGCGGGAGGGGCTGTCCGACGGCGCTGCACGGGCCGAGGCGCGCACGCTCGTGGAGTCCCTGCTGGTCCAGGAGCCCGACGGCGCCGTCCTCGACCCTGCGGCGGCCGCCGACCTGCTGGCCTGCTACGGCCTGACCCTGTGGAGCTCCCGGACCGTGCGCACCGCGGACGAGGCGGTGGCCGCCGCCGAGGAGCTGGGCTGGCCGGTGGCGCTCAAGATCGCGGCACCCGCCCTGCGGCACCGGGCCGACCTGGGCGGCGTGCGCCTCGACATCGCCGACGCCGAGGACCTGCGCGAGGACGCCGAGCGGATGCTCGCGGCCGCGGCGTCCCTGCTGCCGGCGCCCGACCCGGTGCTGGAGGTGCAGGCGATGGCGCCCACCGGCGTGGCGTGCGTGGTGCGGTCGGTCGAGGACGAGCTGTTCGGTCCCGTGGTCTCGTTCGGGCTGGCGGGCGACGCCGTCGACCTGCTCGACGACGTCACGCACGGCGTGCCGCCCCTGACCGACGTCGACGTGGCCCGCATGGTGCGCGGCGTCCGGGCGGCCCCGCGGCTCTTCGGCTACCAGGGCGCGCCCGCCGCCGACGTCGCGGCGCTGGAGGACGTGCTGGCACGGGTGTCGGTCATGGCCGAGGACCTGCCGGAGCTGGCCTCGCTGGAGCTGTATCCCGTGGCGGTCGCGGAGCGCGGGGCGGCGGTGCTGCACGCGACGGTCCGGCTGCGGCCGGCGGAGCGCCGGACGGACGCGCCGCGGCGGGCGTTGCCGGGTTAGTGGCCGGGTCAGGTGGCCGGGTCAGGTGGCCGCGTCCGGCTACCTGATCAGGACCATGCCCACGAGCAGCATGACCGCGAAGCCGACGAGCACCACGCGCTGCCGGCGGTTCGGGCCCGAGGCGGTCAGGATCGCGGCGACGGCCGGCCCCGCGGCGAGGAGGAGCCACGCGCCGAGGGCCGGGGCCACGTTCGCCGACACCGCGGCCACCGCGACCACCACCAGGCCGTGGACCACGCCGAGCCCCACCCGCATCGACACGACGACGTGCAGCACGGCGGCGAACACCGCCAGGCCGGCCCACATGGTGATGCCCTCCTCGAGGCAGCCCCACTCCTGCTGCGCGCACTCCCAGGACTGCATCCACCAGGTCACGAGCGCGCCCAGCACCATGACGGGCACCACGCTGAGCCCGACGACGCCGTAGGCGAGCCCGATGCGTACCAGCCATGCCGGCAGGGTGGTTGACCTGCTGAGCAATGGCATTTCGGGCATACCCGAATAGTGCCAGGTGGGCCGCGAAAGGTCACATGACTCGGCCCGTGACCTCGCGCGTTGTTCGAGTGCCCGGTCGTGCGCGGCGCCAGCGAGGTGCCACCGGAGTGTCGGCGGCGCGGGGTACGGTTTGCCTGTCCGAAACCACCCCAGATTCCAGGAGCCCCACGAACCATGGCGCGCAAGCCGTCGCAGCCGCTCGACGAGAGCGAGATCCACGAGAAGGTCGTGGACATCGACGTCGCCTCGGAGATGGAGGCCTCGTTCCTCGAGTACGCCTACTCCGTCATCTACTCACGGGCTCTTCCGGACGCGCGCGACGGCCTCAAGCCCGTCCAGCGCCGCATCCTCTACATGATGTCGGACATGGGGCTGCGTCCCGACCGCGCCCACGTGAAGTCGTCGCGCGTCGTCGGCGAGGTGATGGGAAAGCTCCACCCGCACGGTGACGCCCCCATCTACGACGCCCTCGTGCGGCTCGCGCAGAGCTTCTCGCTGCGGCTGCCGCTCGTGGACGGGCACGGCAACTTCGGTTCGCTCGACGACGGCCCCGCGGCGCCCCGGTACACGGAGGCGCGCCTGGCGGCGTCGTCGATGGCGATGACCACGGGTCTGGACGAGAACGTCGTCGACTTCGTGCCGAACTACGACAACAAGCTCACCCAGCCCGAGGTGCTGCCCGCGGCCCTCCCGAACCTGCTGGTCAACGGCGCGTCCGGCATCGCGGTCGGCATGGCCACGAACATGGCTCCGCACAACCTCGTCGAGGTCGTCTCCGCGGCGCAGCACCTGATCAAGAACCCCGAGGCCACGCTCGAGGACCTGCAGCGGTTCGTGCCCGGACCCGACCTGCCCACGGGCGGCAAGATCGTGGGCCTGGAGGGCGTGCGCGACGCGTACCGCACCGGTCGCGGCAGCTTCCGCACGCGGGCCACGGCGCGGATCGAGAACGTCACGCCGCGCCGCAAGGGCATCGTCGTCACCGAGCTCCCCTACCTCGTGGGCCCGGAGAAGGTGATCGAGAAGATCGCCGACGGCGTCAAGGCCAAGCGCATCCAGGGCGTCACGAACGTGCAGGACCTCACCGACCGCACGCACGGGATGCGCCTGGTGATCGAGGTCAAGACCGGCTTCGACCCCGACGCCGTGCTGGAGCAGCTGTACCGGGTGACGCCGCTCGAGGACTCGTTCGGCATCAACAACGTTGCCCTCGTCAACGGCCAGCCGCGCACCCTCGGCCTCGTCGAGATGCTGCGGGTCTGGGTGGACCACCGCATCTCGGTCGTCCGCCGCCGGTCGCAGCACCGCCTGGACAAGCGCCTCGAGCGCCTGCACCTGGTCGACGGGCTGCTCGTCGCGATCGTCGACATCGACGAGGTCATCCAGATCATCCGGTCGTCCGACGACGCCGGCATCGCCCGCGACCGCCTGCGCGAGATCTTCGACCTCTCCGAGCCGCAGGCGTCCTACATCCTGGACCTCCAGCTGCGGCGCCTCACCAAGTTCTCCCGCATCGAGCTGGAGAAGGAGGCCGAGGAGCTGCGCCGCGAGATCGCCGAGCTGGAGCAGATCCTCGGCGACGAGAAGCTGTTGCGCCGCATCGTCAGCACCGAGATGGGGGAGGTGGCCAAGACGTACGGCACGCCGCGCCGCACCGTGCTGCTCGACTCCGCGGGCGGGTCCGTCGGCTCGGTGGCGGTCGCCCCGGCGAACGGGCGCAAGAAGACCGTCGAGCCCATCGACCTGCAGATCAAGGACCTCCCGACCCGCGTGGTGCTATCCGCGACGGGCCTGCTGGCCCGCCTGCCGGACGACGTCCCGGTGTCGCGCGAGGGCAACCGCGCGGCGCACGACGCCCTGCGGGGCGACGCCGCCGCGACCACCCGGGGCCAGGTCGGCCTCGTGACGTCGGCCGGCCGCATGCTGCGCATCTCCGTGCTGGACCTGCCCTCGCTGCCGCCGACCGACGGCGCGCCGTCGCTGTCGGGCGGCATCCCGGTGAGCGAGCTCGTGGAGCTGCAGCCCGGCGAGACCGTGCGGACGGTGACCGGCCTGGGCCCGGACGCGCCGACCATCGCCGTCGGCACGGAGCAGGGCATCGTCAAGCGCATCGCGCCGTCGGACGCCCCTGCCAAGGGTGACGAATGGCCGGTGATCGGGCTCAAGGAGGGCGACACGGTGGTCGGTGCCGCCGTGGTGTCCGACGACGACGAGCTGGTCTTCGTCGCCGACGACTCGTCGCTGCTGCACTTCCCGGCCTCCACCGTACGGCCGCAGGGCCGCGCGGCGGGCGGCATGACGGGCATCAAGCTCGGCCCGGACCGGAAGGTGGTGTTCTTCGGAGCGGTTCCGTCCGGGGTCGACGCCACGGTGGTGACCATCGCCGGGACGGGAGACGCACTGCCGGGGATCGAGCCCGGCGCCGGCAAGGTGACGCCGTTCTCGGTGTACCCGGGCAAGGGCCGCGCGACGGGTGGTGTGCGGTCGCAGCGGCTGCTCAAGGGCGAGGACGGGCTCATCCTGGCCTGGGTGGGTGCCGCTCCCCCGCGTGCGCTCGGCGCCGGCGGCCAGCCGGTCGAGCTGCCCGAGGTGGACGAGCGGCGTGACGGTTCCGGAACCCCGATCGCGGTGCCGGTCGCGATGATCGGCTGACCCGGCGGAACCAGTTCTGCCGAGGCTGTCGATTCTGGCGTCGCTCGCCCGTCCAAGGCGTGTCAACATTCCAGAGACGAGGAGCGCGACATGACTGACAGCTGGGTTTTCCTGATCCGCGAGACCGACTGGG
Source organism: Promicromonospora iranensis (assembly GCF_028994805.1). Taxonomy (GTDB): domain Bacteria; phylum Actinomycetota; class Actinomycetes; order Actinomycetales; family Cellulomonadaceae; genus Promicromonospora; species Promicromonospora iranensis. The sequence continues at coordinate 62,020 of NZ_JAJQQP010000015.1, forward strand.
ACTCGGACGCCTACCTCCCGGAGAACCTGCAGGACCAGAACCAGCAGGACTTCTCCGAGGACATGGCGACCCACCAGCGCTTCAGCGAGGCGGTGGCCGCGATGGGCGTCAGGATCACCGAGAGCAACGCCCTGCAGAACGCCAAGTACGGCGGGTGGGTGGTGCCGGGCAGGGACGGCGCCGAACCTGTCTACACCGACGCACCGTTCACGGACACCAACGAAGTGATCACCGGCTACTACATCGTCGAGTGCGACGAGGCCACGGCACGCAAGATCGCTGCGCTCGTGCCCAGCGGCAACGTGGTCGAGTGGCGCAAGGTCATGACTTTCGGTTCCTGAGTGCCGATCGACCCCGCGGCGTTCCGCACCGCCTGGCCCCAGGTGGTGCGGTCGCTCGCCGTGACCACGCGCAGCCTGGACAGCGGTGAGGAGTACGCCGCCGAGGCGTTCGCGCGCGCCGCGGCCCAGCCCGACGGCGCTATCGACGACCTGGTCGGCTGGTGCGTCCAGGTCGGGCGCCGCACGTGGCTCGACGCTGTACGCCACCAGGCGGTGTTCGCGCGGCTCCAGCCCCAGATCGCTCGCTCGGAGGTGGCTGCCGTGGACGTGCCGACCGAGCCGGGCGCGCCCGGCGGCGCGCTCGACGACCGGCTCGCGCTGCTCTTCGTCGCGTGCGACGACGCCCTCGCCCCTGGCGCGCAGCTGGTCCTCGCCATGCGGGTGGTCTGCGGTCTCACGATCCGGCAGATCGCGGCCCACCTCGGCATCGCGGAGGCGACCGCTGCCGCGCGGCTCACCCGGGCCAAGACGGCGCTGGCGCGGGCCCGCGGCGAGTTCGCGGTGCCCGACGGCGCCGCACGCGACGCGCGGCTGCCCGTCGTGCTCGCGTGCGTCGCGGGCCTGTTCACCGTGGGGCAACGGGACGTGCTCGAGCCCGTCGACGCCACGCAGGACCCTGCCCGTGACGCGCTGACGCTCGCCGAGGCGCTCGTCGCGGAGTACCCGGACGATCCCGAGGTGCTCGGCCTGCGCGCCGTGTGCCGCCTCGGCCTGGCGCGCCGCCCCGGCCGCGTGCGCGACGGCGTCGCGCTCACCCTCGACGAGGTGGACCGGTCGGCGTGGGACCAGCGGCTGCTGTCGGCCGGCCTGGACGACGCCACGGCAGCGATCACCGGCGGTGCGAGTACCGCCGGAGCACACACCGGGAATCCCGGCCGCTTCACCCTGGAGGCTGCCATCTCCGGGGTGCACGCCGCGGCGCGTGATGCCGCGGACACCGACTGGAACCGCCTGGCCCAGCTCTACGACGCGCTGCTGCACGTCTGGCCGTCCCCGGCGACCCGCGTCGCGCGCCTCGTCGTGCTCGGCCGGCTCGCTCTGCGAGCGAATTCTGGTGACGGTGGGGGTGACGGTGTGGGTGACGCCAGGAACCCGGGACCGATCGAGCGCGAGCTCGAGGAGCTGGTCGCCGACGGGCCGCCGTACGCCGCCCGGGACGCCAGCCTCGCCCTGGCCGACCTCGCCCGGCAGACCGGCCGGACCGACGAGGCGGCAGCCCGCTACCGTGAGCTGCTGGACGTGATTCCGGCCGGCCCGCTGCGCGAGTTCTGCCGCAGGCACGCCGGGTAGGTGTCTGGCGTCGGTCCCTGACTGCAGGACGAGTTCGGTCCGTTGCACGACCGGCACGCTGAGATCGGTCCTTTGCTCTGAGATCGGTCAGTTGACTGACCGATCTCAGAGCAACTGACCGAAGTCGCTGAGTTCGGTCCGTTGCACGGAACCTGCGCGGGGCGCTCGACCAGACCCCTGCCCGCATTTCCCTCGGGCACTGTATTTCCCTCGGGCACTGTCAGTGTCCGGTGGTTGACTCCCTCCCATGAACGACGACTCGACCTACGAGTTCTCCAGCGATCCCGACCGCATCGACGCCACACGCGTGCACGAGCTGGTGTCCCGGCACACCTACTGGGCCAAGGACCGCCCGCGCGAGGTGATGGACGCCGCGATCGCGGGTTCCCGGCCCTATGGCGTCTTCCGCCGCGACACGGGTGAGCAGGTAGCGTTCGCGCGGGTCGTGACGGACGGCGCGACGTTCGCCTGGCTCGCCGACGTCATCGTCGATCCTGCGATGCGCGGCCAGGGCATCGGCAAGCTTCTGGTCGGCGGCGTCGTCGAGGACATCGAGCCGCTCGGGCTGCGCCGTACGCTCCTCGCCACCGCCGACGCGCACGGCCTCTACGAGCAGTTCGGCTGGGCGCCGGTCGATGATGGGTACACGTGGATGGAACGCCGAGGTCCGGGAGCCCGCCCCAAGGAGGCAGTCGCATGAGCATGTCCGTCGAGATCGGTGACCTGACCCGCGTGGAGGTCGACGCGGTGGTCAACGCCGCGAACTCCATGCTCCTCGGTGGCGGCGGGGTCGACGGCGCCATCCATGCCGCAGCCGGCCCGCGCCTGCTCGAAGCGTGCCGGCGCCTGCGGAACACCACCCACCGGGACGGCCTCGAGGTCGGCGACGCCGTCGCCACACCGGCGTTCGACCTGCCGGCCTCCTGGGTGATCCACACCGTCGGGCCGAACCTGCACCGTGGACAGGACGATCCCGCCCGGCTGGCATCGTGCTTCGCCCGGTCGCTCGACGTCGCCGCCGAGCTGGACGTGCGGTCGATCGCCTTCCCGGCCGTGAGCGCGGGTGCCTACGGCTGGCCGATCACGGATGTCGCCCGTATCGCCGTCATGACCTCTCGTGGCTGGCTCGCCGAGCATCCGGAGGCCAGCCCGCAGGACGTGCGGTTCGTGGTTCTCGACGAGCGGGCGCGCGACGTGTTCGACGCGGCGCTGGGCATGGCCTGACGGTCGAACGCGCTCGCCGGCCGCTCACCCGCCCACGGCCAGCGCTCAGAGCTCCTTGCCGTACCAGTGCTCCGCGTACTGAGCGCGCGTGTAGGGCTCGATCTCGGAGTAGCCGAGGCGCTGGTAGAGCGCTCGCGCTGCGACGAAGTCGGACCGGGTCTCCAGGACCATGCGGGTCGCCCCGAGGCGCCGGGCCTGCTCCTCGGCCGCCTGGACGAGGACGGCCGCGCCGCCGGTGCCCCGGAACTCCGGGCGCAGGAAGACGCGCTTCAGCTCGGCCCGTCCGTCGTCGAGCAGGCGGACGCCGGCCATGCCCGCCGCCGCACCGTCGCGCCGGGCGATGACCAACGCGCCGCGGGGCGGCACGAGCTCGGTGCCCGGGTCGGCGGCGATCTCCCGTTCCAGCTCCTCCGGGTCGGTGCGGCGGTTCTCCGTCAGGAGGTACCAGCTGTCGCTCATGTGCGTGTAGCACTCGCGCCAGAGGGCGCCGGCGTCGGGCGAGTCGAACCGTTCGGGTGCGACGGTCCAGGTGTCGTTCACGGTGGTCACCGTCGCTGTTCTACGCGGCGCCGTCAGCGACGTCCAGCGCATTGCGCCGTCCGGGCCACGGGCGTCGGCCGACCGGGCGTCCGTCAGGTCGGTCGCGCCCGGGGCGAGACGAGCCCGGACTGGTAGGCGAGCACGACGAGCTGGGCGCGGTCGCGGGCGTGCAGCTTGGTCATCGCGCGGCTCACGTGAGTCTTCGCCGTGGTCGGGCTGAGCACCATGCGCTCGGCGATCTCGTCGTTGCTGAGCCCGTGCGCGACCAGCGCCACCACCTCGCGCTCCCGGTGGGTGAGGAGGTCGAGGTCGGGCGAGGAGAGCAGGTCCGGCGGCCGCGCCACGAACTCGCTGATCAGCTGCCGGGTGACCGACGGCGACAGCAGGGCGTCCCCCCGCTTGACCACCCGCAGCGCCTGCAGGAGGCTCGCCGGGTCGGTGTCCTTGAGCAGGAACCCCGCGGCGCCCGCGCGCAGGGCGCGGAACACGTGCTCGTCCAGGCCGTAGTTGGTCAGCATCACCACCCGCACGTCGCACAGCCGGTCGTCCTGGACGATGCGGCGCGTCGCCTCGATGCCGTCCAGCACCGGCATCTGCACGTCCATCAGCACGATGTCGGGCCGGTGCTCGACAGCTGCCGCGACCCCCTCGTCACCGTCTCCCGCCTCGGCCAGGACGCTGAGGCCGGCCTCGCTGTCCAGCAGCGCGCGGATCCCCGAGCGGATCAGGTGCTGGTCGTCCACGATGACCACCGAGATCACGGGCGGTCCCCACCCGACGGCCCGGCGTGCGCCCCGTCCGACGGCACCGTCGGCAGCTCGGCCACCACCGAGAACCCCTTCGTCGGCCCAGGGCCCGCGTTCAGGAGTCCGCCCAGGGCGGCGACCCGCTCCCGCATGCCGATCAGCCCGTGGCCCGGCACCGGCGCGGTCCGGGGCGCGAAACCGTCGTCGTCGACCTGCACGGTCAGCCGGCCGACGCCGTAGGTGAGCCGGACCGTCGCCGTCGCCTCGCCGGCATGCCTGCTGACGTTGGTCAGCGACTCCTGGACCACGCGGTAGGCCGCCTGGTCGACGTCGGCGGGGAGCGGCCGGACCGCCCCCTCGACGCCGACCGTGATCGGCAGACCGGACGATCGCGCGCGGTCGACCAGCGCGGGCAGCCGGTCGAGGCCCGCGCCGCCACCATCGTCGTCGCGCCGCAGGGTGTCCAGGGTCGACCGGAGCTCCCGCGCCGCGTCGGTGCTGGCCTCCTGGATGGCGAGCAGCGCGGCGGCGGGCTCCTCCCCGCGCTTGCGGGCAAGGTGCGCCGCCACGCCCACCTGCACGTTGATCACCGAGATGCTGTGCGTCAGCGAGTCGTGCAGCTCGCGCGCGATGTACAGGCGCTCCTCGACGGCCCGCCGGCGGGCGGCCTCCTCACGGGTGCGCTCCGCGTCGTCCGCCCGCTGCTCGACGGCGCGCACGTGCGCCTGCCACAGCACGAACGTGACTGTCGCGACGGCCGCGGTCGCGAACCAGCCCGCTGCGTAGAACCGGCGCCAGCCCTGATCAGTCCGCATGGTCGCCGAGCCTATGGCGGGACGGCCGTCGTACGCATCCCCCGGTGGGAGTACTCCGGCGCTACTCCCTGGGAAGCAGCCCGGACGCCGCCCTGCGCCCGGTCGCGTAGCCGCAGGAGTCGCCCGCGGGACGACGAAAAACCCGCGTGTCCGGCGAAGGATCGGGCACTACCGAACCGACCACCACCTGGCCGACCACCGCCTGGCCGACCACCGCCTGGCCGACCACCACCGAACGACTACCGAGGAGTGACCGGTGACCCATCAGCCCCTGAGGAATGCGCCGAACGAGTCGCGCGAGCCCGGCCTGTCCGCCCTGGACGGCGACGTCCTGCTGCCCGGCGACGACGAGTACGCCGCCGCGGCGTCCACCTTCTTCGCGAGCGGGAAGCCCGCGCTCGTGGTCCGGCCGCGCGGCGCGGCAGGCGTCGCGGCCGCCGTCCGGCACGCGCGACGGGAGAGCCTCGCCCTCGCCGTCCGGTCCGGGGGCCACGGCCTCCTGGGCTCCGCCACGAACGACGACGGTCTGGTCCTGGACCTGGCTCACCTGGACTCGGTCGAGCTCGCCGGCCCCGATGTCTCCGCCGACCCCACGTCCACCAGCCCCACGAGCACCGGCAGCACGGGAAACCGCCTCGTCCGCATCGGCGCCGGCGCCACCTGGGGCAAGGTCATGCGCACCCTCGACCCGCACGGCCTCGGCCTCACCGCCGGCGACACGGCGGGGGTCGGGGTCGGCGGGCTGACGCTCGGCGGCGGGATCGGCTGGCTGGTCCGCAGGCACGGCCTCGCGATCGACCACCTCGTGGCGGCCCATGTGGTCACCGCCGACGGCCGCCTGCTGAAGGCCTCGGCGGACCACCACGCCGACCTGTTCTGGGCGATCCGCGGCGGCGGCGGCAACTTCGGCGTGGTCGTCGGCTTCGACTTCGTCGCCGGACCGGTGCCGCTGGTGCACTTCGGCACCCTCACCTACCGGCCTGACGACCCAGCGCGCCTCGTCACGGCCTGGCGCGACCACATGCGCACCGCTCCCGAGTCCCTGACCAGCACCCTCGCGCTGGTCCCGCCGATGTTCGGCGGCTCGGCGAAGGCCACCGTGACGCTCTGCTACACGGACGACGCCGCCGGCCCGCTACGCGCGATCGGCCCGCTGCGGGCCATCGGCGAGGTGCTGGACGACGACGTCCGCGTGGTCCGGTACGCCGACGTCCTCGCGGACGCGCACCGGCCGCCGGGCGGGCGCCTGCTGTCCCGCAACACGCTCGTGCCCACCCTGGACGACGCCGTCATCGACGCCGCCGTGGCCGCCTATCGGAGCGGCAGCTCGACGGTGCTGCGGAGCCTCGGCGGCGCGTTCGGGCGGGTGCCCGCCGACGCCACCGCGTTCGCGCACCGCGACGCCGAGGCGATGATCATCTGCGCCGCCTTCCTCCCCGGGGACGCCACGGCGGCCGGCGCCGATGCGGACGACGACACCGTGCCACCCGGGTGGGCCGACGTCGCCCGGCACGGGACCGGCGTCTACCTCAACTTCCAGAGCTCGGACACGCCCGCCGACGTCGCGACCGCCTACCCGCCACGGACCCACGCCCGCCTCGCGGCGATCAAGCGCAGGTACGACCCCACGAACGTCTTCGGCCGCGGCCACAACATCGCGCCGGCGGAAGGGGCGGACCAGTGACCTACGCGTTCGAGGCCGAGGGCCTGGTGAAGCGCTACGGGCGCACGACGGCGCTCGCCGGGATCGACCTGCGCGCGCGCCGCGGGACGGTGCTGGGCGTGCTGGGGCCGAACGGCGCCGGCAAGACGACGGCGATCCAGATCCTGGCGACCCTGCTCACGCCAGATGCGGGCCGTGCCACGGTGGGCGGGCTCGACGTCGTGCGTGACGCCGCGCGGGTGCGCCGCCTGATCGGGCTCACCGGCCAGTACGCCACCGTCGACGAGGACCTCACCGGCGCCGAGAACCTGGTGCTCCTCGGCCGCCTGCTGGACCTGCCGCGCGCCGCCGCCCGGGCCCGCGCCACCGAGCTCCTGACCCAGGTCGGCCTGACCGACGCCGGCGGCCTGCGCGTCTCCGCCTACTCCGGGGGCATGCGGCGCCGACTCGACCTCGCCGCCGGCCTCATCGGCAGGCCCGAGATCGTGTTCCTCGACGAGCCGACCACCGGCCTCGACCCCGGCAAGCGGGAGGACCTGTGGTCCACGATCCGCTCCCTGGCGGACGAGGGCGCCACCGTGCTGCTCACCACCCAGTACCTCGAGGAGGCCGACGCCCTGGCCGACAAGATCACCGTGATCGACCACGGCAGGGTCATCGCGCACGACACCCCGGCCGGCCTCAAGCAGCTGGTGGGCGGCCGGACCGTCGTCGTGCGCCCGACCGACCCGGACCGGCTCGGTGCCGCCGCACGGGTCGTCGAGCGCGTCACCGGGCGGCCGGTCGAGCACCGGCACGGCGGCGCCCTGACCACACCGGTCGACACCGCGCGGGCCTTCACCGACATCGTGGGCGCCCTGGGCTCGGCCGGGATCGACGTCGCCGAGCTCGCGCTCCGGCTCCCCAGCCTCGACGAGGCGTTCCGCGGCCTGACCGGTGTGCCCGGCCCGGCCAGCCTGACCGCCGCGGCACGCACCACCACGCGCACCACCACGCGCACCGCCACGACGAGGGAGTCCGCATGACCGAGACCATCACCCGCCCGGCCGGCGTCCGCCTTCCCGGCAGCCCGCGAGAGCCGCGGCCGTGGCCACTGCTCCGGCACGGCTGGGCGCTCGCCGGGCGCAGCCTCACCAAGACCCGGCGCAACCCCGGCATGCTCCTGGAGGCGCTGATCATGCCGGTCATCTTCCTGCTGATGTTCGTCTACCTCTTCGGTGGCGCCGTCAGCGGCTCGTCCCGGGAGTACCTCCAGTACGTCTTCCCGGGCGTGCTGGTGCTCACCACGATCTTGACCGGGCAGGTGTCGACCGGGGTCAGCATCGTCGTCGACATGAAGAAGGGCGTCTTCGACAGGTTCCGCAGCATGCCGATCGCCCGCTCCGCGCCGCTCCTGGGCTCGGTGCTGGCCGATACCGTCCGCTACCCGCTCGCGGTCGCGATGCTGTTCGGGCTCGCCCACCTGCTCGGCTTCCGGGTCGAGACGGACCTGGCGTCCGCGCTGGCCGCGGTCGCGCTCACGATCGGGTTCGGCTTCGCGCTCAGCTGGCTCACGGTGCTGGTGGCCGTGCTGCTCCGGGACGAGAACATGGTCAGCTGGGTCGCGTTCCTCGTGCCGTTCCCCCTCGTCTTCGGCACCAGCATGGCGGCGCCCGCCGAGACGATGCCCGACTGGCTGCAGGCCTGGGCCGAGGTCAACCCGGTGAGCCACGCGATCGACGCGAGCCGCGGGCTGCTGCTCGGCGGCCCCGTCACCGAGCCGGTGACGATGACCCTGCTGTGGGGCGGTGCCGCCCTCGTGGTCCTCGCCCCGCTGGCCGCATGGGCCTACCGGCGCCGCATGTGAACCAGCAGGTGACTCAGCAGGTGACTCAGCAGGTGACCCAGCACCTGGGTCAGCTCGTGAGCAGCTTGCGCAGCTCCGCCGGCGTCGCGGCGATCGCCACGGCGCCGGCGGCCTCCAGCTCGCCGGGCGCCGCGTAGCCCCAGGTCACGCCGACGGTCGGGACGCCGTGGTGGGCCGCGGCGTGCACGTCGTGCTCGCGGTCGCCCACCATGACGATCTGTCCGACGTCGGCTCCGAGGGCCAGCGCGTGCGCTACCGCACGCTCGACGACGACCTCCTTGCCCTCCACCAGACCGGCCGCCTCACCGGCGGCGCCGTGGACGCCGTCCAGCCCGCCCTCCAGGTACTGGTCGAGCCCGAAGTGCTCCACGATCTGCCGTGCGTAGTGCTCGGGCTTGGCCGTGGCGACCAGGAGCGTCACCCCTGCCGCGCGCAGCTCCGCCAGCGCCTCCGGGAACCCGGGAACCACGGAGTTGTCGAACATGCCGTGCACCTCGAAGTCGCGGCGGTAGGCGGCGATCGCGAGGGCGGCGTCGGCGTCCGACAGGCCGATCCCGGTCATGCTCGCGCCCAGCGGCGGCCCGACGAAGGTCCGCAGGACGGTGTCGGTGGGGACGTCGAACCCTGCGTCGGCGAACCCGACACGCAGCGAGGCGATGATGCCGGGGGCCGAGTCGGTGAGGGTGCCGTCGAGGTCGAGCAGGACGTGCGTGATGCGGCGGGGCAGCGAGAGAGTCACCCGCCGAGCGTGCCACAGGTTCAGTGGTCGCCCTGGTGCCCGTCCGGGCCGTAGCCACCGGGGGCGCCTGCCTCTTGCCCTGGCTCGGCCACGACGAACTGGCCCATCATGCCGCCGTCCTCGTGCTTCAGCATGTGGCAGTGGTACATGTACGGCATATCCGGGTCGGTGTAGTCCTCGAACCGCATGAGGAGCCGGTAGTCGCGGCCGGACTCGAGGTAGACGGTGTCCTTGGGGCCTGCGAGCTCGGGCGGCGGCGGCTCACCGTCGATGCTCAGCACGCGGAACTGCACGTCGTGCACGTGGAAGGTGTGGGGGATCTGGACGGTGCTGCGCACCTCCCACACCTCGGTGCTGCCCACTTCGGCCACCTCGTCGATGCGGCCCATGTCCATCTTCTTGCCGTTGATGCTGTTCTCGTCGAGCTCGAACCGGCGGGTCTCGGTCGCGTCGGCCTCGCGCACCTCGTCGGCCCGGTCATGCTGCGACTCCTCCCACGCGGGTTCGGGCGAGGGTGCGAGCTCGTCGGCGGCCCGCAGCTCGAGCACGTCGAACGCGTCGTTGGCGCCCATCGCGAACGGCGCCGCGACGCTGCCGAGGTCGGGTTCGGCCGAGTGCAGCCGGGTGGTCTCCCCCGGTTCCATCGTGACGACGACATCGGCGCGCTCACCGGGAGCGAGCCGGATGTCGTCGAGCCGGAGCGGGGCCTCGAGCAGGCCGCCGTCGGTGGCCACGAGATCCATCTGCCGGTCCTCGAACCCGAGCTGGTAGGTGCGCGCCGTCGACCCGTTGAGCAGGCGCAGCCGCACCCGTTCGGTGGTGACGTCCTGGTAGGCGCCCACCGTGCCGTTGGTCATGACGACGTTGCCGAGGATGCCGGGCTCACCGCCGTCGTCGGTCAGGTCGAGCTGCCCGTTCTGGTCCAGGACCTTGTCCTGCACGACGACGGGGATGTCGTCGACGCCGTAGGTGTCGGGCAGCGTGGCGGCGCGCGAGGCGTCGTCGTCCAGGAGGAACATCCCGGCGAGGCCGCGGTAGACGTGCTCCTCCGTGGTGCCGTGCGGGTGCGGGTGGTACCAGAGGGTGGCGGCGGGCTGGTCGATCTCCCAGGTGGGGCGCCACGTGTCGCCGGGGCCGAACTCCTGGTGCGGTCCGCCGTCCATCGCGGCAGGCAGGTGCATGCCGTGCCAGTGCACGCTGGTGGGCTGGTCGAGGTTGTTGGTGACCTCGACGGCGACCCGCTCGCCGCGTTCGGCGCGCAACGTCGGTCCGAGGTAGGAGCCGTCGTAACCCCAGGTGCGGGTCTCGACGCCGGGCCGGAACTCAGTGGTGCCCTCCTGCGCGACGAGGGAGAAGACGCGCGTGCCGTCCACCATCCGCGAGGGTGCCAGCGGCGGGATCGCGAGCTCATTCGTGAACTCGGCCTCGTCGACCGAGGTGACCGATCCGGGGATGGCACTGCAGCCCGCGAGCACGAGCGACGCCGCGAGCGAGGCGGCGACGGGGGCGGCGAGGGTGCGCCTCATCGGTCCGCCCCGCGATCTGCTCCGCGCAGCTGCTGCACGCCGGCCGCGGCCAGGCCGGCGAGCGCGCCCCAGAGCGCGTTCATGAGGAGCTCCGGGATGACGGTCCATGCCGCCCCGCTGGGACCGCCGAAGCCGCCGAGTGCGGGCACGAGCAGCCCGATCAGCATCACGACGAGCCCGTAGGCCACGCCAGTCAGGGTGAGGGTGACTACTGGCCGAGGTACCCGGCCGAGACCGACCACCGCGATCCAGACGGCGGCGGTGATACCGATGATGGTCAAGGCCCTGGGCGCGCCGGTGCCGAAGAGTCCGGTGAGGCCGGTCAGCGGCCAGAGCAGGGCCATGGCGGAGAGCCCGGCGACGACCGCCCACGGGATCGTCGGCCCGGGGGACGAGTTCTGGGCTGGAGGCTGTGGTGATGTCATACCTCGACGGTGCCCGTTGGTCGCCATCCGCACATCGGCCCGGAATCGTCTCCTGGTGTCGCCTCCAGGCGACACCGACCCTGATGCCCTGTGGCCGGGCCCTCCGTAGGGTGGCAGTGTGTCCCAGCGCCGTGTCTCCGAGCAGAGTGCCGCACCGCGCACCGTCGACCCCCGTGTGACCGACGTCGTCCTGGCCCTGGCCATGGCGCTGGTGGTCGCTCTTGTCATCGCCGTGGACACCGACGCCGTGCAGCGCACCGGCGCGGGCGCGTACCTGTTCGCCGCCGCGTTCGGGGCGCTGGTCCTGTTCCGGCGGACGGCGCCGCGCACCGTGCTGGTCGTCACCGTGCTGGCGGTGTTCGCCTACTACGCGCTCGGGTTCGCGCCCATCGGAATGGCCCTGCCCGCGGTGGCGGCGCTGTACTCGGCGGCGGAGATGCGGCACACCGGGTGGGCGGTCGGCGCGGGTGTCACGCTGGTCGCCGTCTCCACGTACTTCCGCGTGACCGGCAACGACACCGAGGACCAGCTGACGCCGTACGACCTGGTCACGAACCTGGCACTGGTCGCGGCGGCGATAGCGCTCGGAGTCGCCGTCCGGCTGACGCACCAGGTGCGGGCGCACGAGGCGTGGGCCGCCGAGCAGCGGCTGCAGGCGGAGCGCCTGCGCATCGCACGCGACCTGCACGACGTCGTGGGCCACAACCTGTCGGTGATCGCCCTGCACTCCGGTGTCGCCGCGGAGGCCGTGGGCCGGGACGACGACGCGGCCCGCGGCGCGCTGGAGCACGTGCGCGAGGCGACGTCGGGCACGTTGCGCGAGCTGCGCTCCACCGTGCGGGTGCTGCGCGGGCCCGTGGGCGGCGCCGTGGCGCCCACCGGTCTGGCGGGGGTCGACGCGCTGGCCCGGCCCGCACGGGCGGCCGGGATCACCGTCGACGTCGACCTCGACGTGCCGGACGGCGCCCTGGACGGCGCCATCGACGCGGCCGCCTACCGGGTGGTGCAGGAGTCCCTGACCAACGTGCTGCGGCATGCGGCAGCCACGCGCGTCGCGGTCCGCGCCCGGGTCGACGGCGGTCGCCTCGTGCTCCGGGTATCCGACGACGGCCGGGGCGCCGGGCCGGTCCTCGTGCCCGGCTCGGGCGTCTCGGGGATGCGCGAGCGCGTCGCCGTGCTCGGCGGCAGCCTCGCGGCCCACGACGCGCCCGACGGCGGGTTCGTCGTGGCCGCCGACCTGCCCCTGCGACTGGAGACGTGAGGCCCATGATCCGCATCGTGCTGGTGGACGACCAGGAGCTCGTGCGCGCCGGGCTGCGGGCGCTGGCCGAGAGCGAGGGCGACCTCGCCGTCGTCGGAGAGGCCGACGACGGGCGCGCCGGAGTGGCGCGCGTGCGGGAGCTGCGGCCCGACGTGGTGCTCATGGACATCCGGATGCCGCGCCTGGACGGTCTGGCCGCCACCCGGGAGATCGTCGCCGACCCCGCGCTCGCCGACGTGCGCGTACTGATCCTGACCACGTTCGACGAGGACGAGCACGTGTTCGAGGCCATCCGCTCCGGTGCCGCGGGCTATCTGCTCAAGGACGTCGCGCCGGCCGAGCTGCGCCGTGCCGTCCGCCTGGTCGCGGGCGGCGAGGCGCTGCTCGACCCGGGCGTGACGGCCACCGTGCTGCGCGCCGTCGCCGAGAACCCGGCGCCCCGGTCCGACGACCACCGGCTCGCAGGGCTCACCGAGCGCGAGCGCGAGGTGCTGCAGCAGCTGGGCAGAGGCCTGACGAACGACGAGATCGCCGGCGAGCTCTACCTCAGCCCGGCCACCGCACGCACCTACGTGAGCCGGCTGCTCGCCAAGCTCGGCGCGCGGGACCGTGCTGCGCTGGTGATCCTCGCCTACGAGACAGGGCTCGTCCGGCCGTGAGCCGGACGAGCCCTGGGCCCTCGCCCTGGCGGGTCAGAGCTCCTTGAGGCGCGGCAGCACGTCCTCGCTGAACTGGGTGAGGAACCGCTCCTGGTCCTGGCCGGGGCCGTGCACCACGAGGTGGTTCAGACCGGCGTCGACGTAGGGCTTGATCATCTCGACGGCCTGCTCCGGGTCGGACGCGACGATCCAGCGCTTCGCGACCTGCTCGATCGGCAGCTCGTCGGCGAGCTGCTCCATCTCGGTGGCCGAGGTGACGCTGTGCTTCTGCTCCGGCGTGAGCGAGAGCGGCGCCCAGAACCGGGTGTTCTCCAGGGCCGTGGCGGCGTCGCGGTCGTAGGAGATCTTGATCTCGATCATCTTGTCGATGCCGTCCGCGGAGCGCTCCGCCTTGGCAGCACCCTCGGCGACGGCGGGCAGGAGCTTCTCCGTGTAGAGGTCCATGCCCTTGCCGGAGGTGCAGATGAAGCCGTCGCCGGCGCGGCCGGCGTACTTCGCGACGAGCGGGCCGCCCGCGGCGACGTAGACCGGCACCGGGTTCTCGGGCCGGTCGTAGATCTGGGCTCCGACGAGCTCGTAGTAGTCGCCCTTGAAGTCGACGCTGTCCTCGGTCCAGAGGGCTCGCATGAGCTGCACGGCCTCGCGCAGCCGCGCGAACCGCTCCTTGAACTCGGGCCACTCACGGCCCGAGACGGCGATCTCGTTCAGGGCCTCGCCCGTCCCGACGCCGAGGATCACACGGTTCTCGGTCAGCAGGGCGAGGCTCGCGAAGGTCTGCGCGATCACGGCGGGGTTGTAGCGGAACGTCGGGGTCAGCACGCTCGTGCCGAGCTGGATCCGCGAGGTGCGCTCCCCCGCTGCACCCAGCCAGGCGAGGGCCGACGGCGCATGGCCGCCCTCGTGGCGCCACGGCAGGAAGTGGTCGGAGACCATGGCGCTGTCCAGTCCCACCTCCTCCGCGCGTACTGCGAGCTCAACCAGCTCGCGCGGCCCGAACTGCTCGGCGGACGCCTTGTACCCAATCTTCAGAGTCACATCTGTGACCCTACGCTCGATCGCGCAGTGCCTGCAGCACCCGGCTCGGTGACGGGCGTCCCACGTGGCCCTCGAGCCAGGTCCCCGTCTCCACCAGGCGCGGCATCGACACCCCCGTGTCGATCCCGAGCCCGTCGAGCATCCAGAGCAGGTCCTCGGTGGCGAGGTTGCCCGTCGCTGACCCCGCGTACGGGCACCCGCCGAGACCGCCCGCCGACGTGTCGAACGTCGTGACCCCGTGCCGGAGCGCGGCGGCGACGTTGCCGAGCGCCTGCCCGTAGGTGTCGTGGGCGTGCAGCGCGAGGACGTCGTCCGGCAGGCCGGCGTCGTTCAGCGCGTCCAGGAGCGCCACCACGTGTCCCGGCGTCCCGACCCCGATGGTGTCGCCGAGCGAGAGCTGCTCCGCCCCGAGGTCCATGAGCCGCTTGCCCGCCGCGACCACCTGGTCCAACGGCACGTCGCCCTCCCACGGGTCGCCGAAGCACATCGACACGTACGCCCGCACCCGCATCCCTGCCGCGCGGGCCCGCGTCGTGACCGGCTCGAACATCGCCCACTGCTCGTCCAGGGAACGGTTCAGGTTGCGGCGAGCGAAGGTGTCGGTGGCGCTGGCGAAGACCGCGATGTGCCGCAGCCCCAGGTCGTCGGCCCGTTCGAGGCCCCGCTCGTTCGGCACGAGCACCGGCAGGTCGCGGGCCCGGTCCCCGAGCCGGTCCACCAGCGCGGCGAGCACCTCCTCGGCGTCGGCGAGCTGGGGCACCCAGCGCGGGTGCACCAGGCTCGTGGCCTCGACGTAGGGCAGGCCCGCGTCGAGCAGCCGCTCGACCAGGTCCACCTTGACCGCAGTCGGGATGATCGCCTTCTCGTTCTGCAGACCGTCGCGCGGGCCGACCTCGTAGATCGTCACCCGGTCCGGCAGGCTCGGGTCGGGCACCACCTGGGGGTGGCGGAGCTGCTCAGCCATCTGTCGCCTCCTGCTCGTCCGCCGGTCCCACCCCGAAGAGCACCTGCCGCGCCGCCACCTGGTCGCCCGCCGCGGCGCGGACCCGCACCACGCCGTCCGCCGGCGCGAGGAGCGCCACCTCCATCTTCATGGCCTCCAGCACGCCGAGCGGCTGCCCAGCGGTCACCGGGTCGCCGTCGGACACCTCGACGCGGGCGAGCGTGCCCGGCATCGCGGCGAGGACCACGCCGTCGGACACCTCGGCCGCCCCGAGGCCGGAGGCGCCCGGCCGGACGAACCGGAACGTGTGCCCGCGGGTGCTCACCTCCACCGCCCGGGGGCCGACGTCCACCGCGAACCGCGCGGTGCTGCCGTCCAGCTCCAGCAGCAGGTCCCCCGCCACTCCGTGCACGTCCCCGAGCACGTCTCCCGGCGCGTCCCCGCCCACGACCCGGCACGACGTCGGCGGCCCGCCCTCGCGGCGCACCTCGCCCCGGGCGACGCTCACCCGGAGCACCGCGTCGTCCAGCTCGACCCACGTGTCGGCGGGCGGCCCGCCGAGGCGCCACCCGTCGCCGCCGTCGGCCGTGGCCGCCGCCGCGACGGTCCAGGCCGCCGCCACCATCGCCGGGCGCGGGTCCGGGGCGGGCAACGGATGGGTGTCCAGCCACGCCGTGTGCACCTCCCCGTCGCGGAACGCGTCGGAGTCGGCAAGCGCCCGCACGAACCCGGTGTTGGTGACCAGGCCGCCGATCGCCGTCGCGTCGAGGGCGTCGACGAGGCCGCGCCGGGCGGTCTCCCGGTCGGCGCCGCGCGCGATGACCTTGCCGACCATGGGGTCGTAGGCGGCGGGGACCACCGTGCCGTCCTCGAGGCCGGCCTCGACGCGCACGCTGTGCCCGCCGGTCGAGGCACCGCCGTCCGACGCCCCGCCGGTCGGGGCACCGCCGGTCGAGGTCCCCGGCCACCGCACCCGCGTCGCCGTCCCGGCCTGCGGCAGGAACCCGCCGAACGCGTCCTCGGCGTAGATCCGCGCCTCGATCGCGTGGCCGTGCACCGCGACGTCGTCCTGGGTGAAGCCCAGCTCCTCGCCCGCCGCGACGCGGAGCTGCTGCGCGACGAGGTCGATGCGGTCGCCGCGCACGGTGACCACCTCTTCGGTGACGGGGTGCTCGACCTGGAGGCGGGTGTTCATCTCGAGGAACCAGGCGTCTGCGTCGCTCGGGCCGGTCGGGCCCCCGACCTCCACCAGGAACTCCGCCGTCCCGACGCCGGTGTACCCGGCCTCGCGGGCGAGACGGACCGCCCAGGTGTGCAGTGCGTCGCGCAGGGCCGGGTCGAGGTCGGGCGCCGGCGCCTCCTCCAGGACCTTCTGGTGGCGGCGCTGGGCGGAGCAGTCGCGCTCGTGGAGGTGCAGCACGTTGCCGTGCTCGTCGGCGAGGATCTGCACCTCGACGTGCCTGCCCCGCTCGATGTAGCGCTCCAGCAGCAGGGCGTCGTCACCGAACGCGGCGGCGGCCTCACGGCCCGCGGCGGCGATCGCGGGACCGAGCTCGTCCTGCTCACGCACGATGCGCATGCCCTTGCCGCCACCGCCCGCGGCGGCCTTGACGAGGAGCGGGAAGGGAAGGTTGCCCTGAGCGGCGAACCTCCCACCGCGGACGTCGCCGAGCGACCGCAGCACGGGGACACCCGCCTTCTCGGCGATCTTCCGGGCCGTGTCCTTGCGGCCCATGGCGTCCATGGCCTCGGGCGAAGGCCCCACCCAGGTCAGTCCGGCGCCGGCGACGGCGCGCGCGAAGTCCGCCTGCTCGGACAAGAACCCGTAGCCGGGGTGGACGGCGTCGGCGCCGGTCTCCTTGGCGGCCGCGAGCAGCGCGGGGATCGACAGGTAGGACTCGGCCGCCGGCGTCGGCCCGATGCGCACGGCGACGTCGGCGGCGCGGGTGTGCAGGGCGCCGCGGTCGGCGTCGGAGTAGACGGCGACGGTGCGTAGACCGAGGCGGCGGGCGGTGCGGATGATCCGCAGGGCGATCTCGCCACGGTTGGCGATGAGGAGGGTGTGGATCGGTGCAGGCATGTCGGTCACATCCGGAAGATGCCGTAGGACGGCTCGGTGATCGGGGCGTTGGCCGCCGCGGCGAGGCCGAGGGCCAGGACGCGGCGGGTGTCGGCGGGGTCGATCACGCCGTCGTCCCAGAGACGGGCGGTGGCGTAGTAGGGGTTGCCCTGGTTCTCGTACTGGGCGCGGATCGGGTCCTTGAAGGCCTCGACGTCCTCGGGTGCCAGGTCACGCTGCACGGTCGCCAGGACCGATGCCGCCTGCTCACCGCCCATGACCGAGATGCGGGCGCCGGGCCACATCCAGAGGAACCGGGGGTCGTAGGCACGGCCGCTCATGCCATAGTTCCCGGCGCCGAACGAGCCGCCGAGCACCACCGTGAACCGTGGCACCGAGGTGCAGGCCACGGCGGTGACCAGCTTGGCGCCGTCCTTGGCGATGCCGCGGTGCTCGTACTCCTTGCCGACCATGAAGCCCGCGATGTTCTGCAGGAACACGAGCGGGATGCGCCGCTGGTCGCACAGCTGGACGAAGTGGGCGCCCTTGAGCGCCGACTCGGAGAACAGGATGCCGTTGTTCGCGACGATGCCCACCTGGTAGCCGTCGATGCGGGCGAAGGCGCAGACCAGCGTCTCGCCGTACCGCGCCTTGAACTCGGTCAGCTGGGAGCCGTCGACGATGCGCCGGATCACGTCGCGCACGTCGTAGGGGGTGCGAGGGTCGGCGGGGACGTCGTACAGCCCGTCGGGATCGAGCTCCGGTTCCTCGGGCACCACCCGGTCCAGGCTGGGCACGCCGGCCCGGGTGGTGGCGATGATCTCGCGGACGATACGCAGCGCGTGCGCGTCGTCGTCGGCCAGATGGTCCGCGACGCCCGACGTGGTGGTGTGCACCAGGCCGCCGCCGAGCTCCTCCGCCGTCACGACCTCTCCCGTGGCGGCCTGCACCAGAGGGGGGCCGCCGAGGAAGATCGTGCCCTCGTCGCGCACGATGACCGCCTCGTCGCTCATCGCGGGGACGTACGCGCCGCCCGCGGTGCAGGATCCCATGACGGAGGCGACCTGCGGGATGCCCCGGGCGGACAGGTTCGCCTGGTTGTAGAAGATGCGCCCGAAGTGCTCGCGGTCCGGGAACACCTCGTCCTGCATGGGCAGGTACGCGCCGCCGGAGTCCACGAGATAGATGCACGGCAGGTGGTTCTCGGCGGCGACCTGCTGCGCGCGCAGGTGCTTCTTGACCGTCATCGGATAGTAGGTGCCGCCCTTGACCGTCGCGTCATTCGCGACGATCACGCACTCACGCCCGGCGACCCGGCCGATGCCGGTGACGATCCCGGCGCTGGGCACCGCCCACTCGCCCCCGTACATGTCGTACGCCGCCAGGGCGCCGATCTCCAGGAACGCGCTGCCCGGGTCGAGCAACCGGTCCACCCGGTCGCGCGCGAGCAGCTTGCCGCGAGCCGTGTGCTTCTCGCGTGCCGCGGGCGACCCGCCCTCGCGCACACGCGCCAGCCGTTCGCGCAGCTGCTCCGTGAGGGTGCGCAGATCCGTTCCAACACCAGTGTTGATGGCCACGTGTCGCAGCATAGTCGGCCGGTTAATGATCGTTAACCCCTGGGCGGATGGCGAGGCCTGGGTTGTGGCGTGGGGTGGGGGGCGGTGACGGCAGCGCGACCGGCTTGATAGCCGGGATCGAAGGGGCCAAAAGTTATCCACAGATTCGATCTTGGGCATGCGATGCGTACGAGCGTTCGACATAATAGATGCAGCGAGGACGTGAGAACTAGAGGCGGCGAGGGGGGTGGGGTCCGGTGGAGCAGTCGACGTCGACGGATGGTGTTCCCGGCCCTGCCCTGCCCCCGGGCGAGTCGATCGAGGAGACGCTGGCCCGGTTCGAGAATGTGATGGACGAGCTCGCGGTCCTGACCGATCCGGAGGTGTTGGACGGGTGGGACGCCCCGACCATGGGCCGGCTGATGGAGGCACACACCCGGATCCGTGCACTGACCGGCCGCCTCGACGGCGTGCGATACACCCTGCTGTCCCGGATCGAAGCGGACGGGTCCTGGCGCTCGGGCGGGATGGCCCGCGCGTTCACCACCTGGCTGCGGATCCGAGAAGGCATCTCGGCGACGACAGCGGGTAAGGACATGACGATGGCCCGCCGCCTGGCAACGGCGCTGCCTGGGACGCGGGAGCGGCTGGTCGACGGCACCCTCGGGATCGACCATGCCCGTGTGATGACCAAGGTCGCACCGACCAGCGAGACCCGCACGGATGCGTTGGCGTGGCTGATCGACACCCGCACGGGTGAGCGGACGACCCCGGAGGCGTTCGTGCAGACCGTGCCCGTGGACTTTCCTGACCCGGCCCAGGACCCGGACGGGGAGCACACCCGTCAGCTCATCACGCGAGTGTTGGAGGACGCGGTCACCGAGGGCGCCTTGGTCACGGGTGAGGGTCTGGTCCTGCGGGAGGCGGGTTCGTTGAACGCGGACCAGTTCCGGATCGTGGCACGCCGGTTCGCGACGATCACCGACCCCGACACCGACGACACCGACGACGACAAGGCAGCCCTGGGCGAGTTCCTCGACCTGGCCAAAACCTTCGGCGGCTACCACCTCGCAGGCTTCCTGACCGACGAACACGGCCTCCTGGTCACCGCAGCGATCAACGCGATCATCGGCGCCCCCTCAGCGGAAGACACCCGCACCTCGACACAACGCCGCGCACAGGGCCTGGCCGACGTCGCCCGGATCGTCCTGGACACCAACCAGGCCTCCCCGGGTGCGGCGATCCCACCCCACCTGAACGTCACGGTGTCCTGGACCGAGCTGATCGCCCAGGCCACCCGCACCCGCGAAGGCCTCTGCCTGACCTGCGGACAAACCGCACCAGGCCGCACGACGGGCACAGGAGCACCGAGCACGGGCTCGCGCACGGACATAGGTGCAGGTGCAACGGGCACGAGCACGGGTCTGGCTCCGACAAACGCAGACCCGCCAGCCGCAGGCACAGCAACTAGAGGCCCAGCAACTGGAGGCCCAGCGGGCGCCCTGACGGTGTCCGGACTGCTGTCCGGTGGTGGCCCCGTGTTCACCGAGACCGGTGACCGCGCACCACGAGCACTGCTGCGCCGTCTGGCCTGCGACAGTGCGGTCACTCGGGTCGTGTTCGGACCCGACGGCGCCGTCCTGGACGTCGGCCGGGCACAGCGGACGGTGAGCGGGCAGATGCGGCGAGCGGTGATCGCCAGAGACCGCCACTGCGTCTTCCCCGGATGCGACCAGCCACCATCACGGTGCGAGGTCCACCACGCGATCACTCACTGGGCCCACGGCGGAAACACCTCCGTGTCCAACAGTGCGTTGTTGTGCTGGTACCACCACCAGCTCGTCGACACCCA
Organism: Promicromonospora iranensis; assembly: GCF_028994805.1. Taxonomy (GTDB): domain Bacteria; phylum Actinomycetota; class Actinomycetes; order Actinomycetales; family Cellulomonadaceae; genus Promicromonospora; species Promicromonospora iranensis. Next base: position 82,540 of record NZ_JAJQQP010000015.1, read on the forward strand.
AGGCATCACCATGCACTGGACCGGCAAACCCACCGACACGGGCACCACCACGGGCGGCACCGTCCCGGGTGCCCTGATCGAGACCGGGTGGGCCTTCACCGACGCCCGCGGACACCGCATCACCCTGCCCGAACCCATCGAAGCCCCACCCCAAGCCGAAGCCGCCTGACCCGCCCAGCTCACCTCGCCGCCAGGAGCGTCCGACAGACCCGGCGGGCCCGGGCCGGCCGGGCGGGCGGGGACGAAACCGATCGGGGTGAGCAGCTCGTCGTCGACGATCGCGTTGTACAGGCCCGTGCAGCCCTCGTCGAAGACGTAGAGGATCGCTTTGTCGTGCAGAAGCTGGACGGCGAGCGCCCACGCGAGCTCGGCCTGCGGCCCGGCCGGCAGGGCGGGCGAGTCGGTCACGTGCGAGACGTCGCGCTCTATGGGGTGGAGCATCAGCGGAAGCTGCGGCGGTAGTCGCCCGGCGCGACGCCGCACACCTGCCGGAAGGTGTCGTAGAAGCTGCTCTGCGCGGTGAACCCTGCCGCGTGCGCGATCTCAGCGGTGGTGCGGTCCGACGTGATGAGCAGCCGCTGTGCCTCCGCCACCCGGCAGCGTGCGATGTACGTGCCGACGGTGGTGCCGACCACCCGCTTGAAGAGCGTCATCGCGTGGCTCGGGCTCAGGTGGACGGCCCGGGCCACGTCGGACGCGGTGATCGGCGAGCGGTAGTGCTCCGCCACGAACTGCGCCATCTCCGCGGCGCGCCCGGCTGCGCCGGACTGCGGCGCCGACACGGGCTCCGCCGTCGGACCCCGGCCCCGGCCCGGGCCCCGGCCGCGGTCCGAGCCGTCCTGGGCGACGCCCGCCAGGACCCTGCGCACGAACGCCTGGGCCTCCAGCATGACCACCGTGCTGTGGCCGCCGTCCAGCACGTCGTGGTGCCAGCTCGTGAAGAGGGCCGCGACGTCGCGCACCAGGGCGGTGGCCGGCACGACGACGAGCCACGCACGCAGCAGCACCGCCACCTGCTCGGCGGGCAGCGTCCAGCTCAGCACCTCCGTGAGCGGGATGTGCACCCACGACACGTCGGTAGGCGTAGCGCCCGGGTCCACGAGCTGGTGCGGCGTGCCACCCCAGAACAGCGCCACCTCCCCCGCCTCGACCCGCAGGTACGAGCCGCCGAAGAGGTAGTCGAGCCGCCCTGCGTGCACGAGGTTGAGCTCCAGGTCGTCGTGCCGGTGCGGCCGCCGCATCACCGGCGGCGCACCCTGGCGCACCCACAGAGCAGGTTCGGCCAGCTCCACCTCGTCGTCCGCGAGCGCCATGGGCGGGAGCATAGGGGCTGCCCACGACGACGGCGCTCTCTGGCCGCGTCGGGGCGTAAAGTTTTCGCTGGCCGACGGAAGGACAGGTGGCGCCGCATGGCGGGCAGAGGTAGGCCGCGGGAGTTCGACGTCGACGAGGCACTCGACGCCGCCATCCAGGTCTTCTGGCGACAGGGGTACGAGGGGACCACCCTCGACGACCTGACCACAGCGATGGGCATCGGCCGCCCGAGCCTCTATGCCGCGTTCGGCGACAAGGAAGCGACGTTCAAGGCGGCCGTGACGCGGTACGCGCAGGTCGACATGCGCTATGTCGAGACGGCGCTGGCCGAGCCCACGGCGTTCTCCGTGGCCACGCACTACCTCCACGGCAACATTCGCACCATCACCAACCCGGCCCGGCCGCCCGGCTGTCTGACCGTGCAGGGTGGGGTCTCCGGCTCACGGGCCGACCAGCCGATCGTCGAGTTCCTCAGGTCGGTCCGGGTCGACGTCGAGGCGCGCCTCGCGGCACGCTTCGAGCAAGCCGTCACGGACGGCGATCTCCCGACGACCGCGGACCCGGATGACCTGGCAAGGTACCTGCTGACGGTCACCAGCGGCCAGGCCATCCAGGCCGGCAACGGCGCGACTCGTGCTCAGCTGTCTCGCATCGCCGAGCACGCCCTGGCGGCTTTCCGGCCGTTCGCCTAGCCGCCCTCGGTGCGCGGCACACGCAGCTGTGCCTGGACGGCCTGGGCGTCGATGAGGTAGTTCATCTCGTAGAAGCGCCCGTCGCGGACCTTGTGGAAGGAGTACTCGGCGAACTCCAGCGTGGCACCGGTGGGAGCCACCCCGAGCCACTCCTTGGTGTGGGTGCCCTTGTTGTAGAGGCGGGCGGCGACGCGGTCCCCGTCGATGGCGACGTCCTGGACGCGCCAGGTGAAGTCCGGCACGGAGTCACCGTGCCCCCTCAGCTCGGCGAGGATGTGGTCTCGCGTGACCGGCTTGCCGTTCTCGACCAGCTCGTCGTGGACGAACTCGGTCGCGCGGTCGAAGTCGTGCGCGTTGAGCGCTTCGATGTAGCGCTCGAAGACCTCGCGCACCTCGGACTCGGACGTGGCCATGGTGGCCTCCTTCTCTCCCAGGTCGGGATCGTGTACCGCGATCGTGATGGGCCGCGACGTCCTCCCCGGACTCGCCGTGGCGGCCGTCGCTGTGGCTGCAACCTTGACCCGCCTCTTTATATTCCAGCCAGTACAGAAATCGTCCACGCTGTGCGACACGGACGCACGATCGAAGGATCCCGGACAGTCGGGGCACGCAGCCGGAGGTGCCACCATCTTTCTCGGGCCTAACTTCGCAGCATGGCTCATTCCCCGAAGATCACGATCATCGGCGCGGGCGGTTTCGTCTTCCCGTTCCGCCTCGTCGGCGACCTGCTCAGCTTTCCGGCCCTGCGGGGTGCGACGCTCAGCCTGATGGACCTGGACGCGGGACGTCTGGACCGGGTGGCGACGGCCACCCGAGAGCTGGTGGCGCACCATGGCCTGCCGACGGTGGTGGAGCAGACGACGGACCGGCGCGAGGCGTTGCGGGACGCGGACTTCGTCATCATCACGTTCCAGGTGGGTGGTGTGGAGTCGTACCGGCACGACGTCGAGATCCCGCGGCGGTACGGCGTCGACCAGACGGTGGGCGACACGGTCGGTCCGGGTGGTGTGTTCCGGTTCCTGCGCTCGGTGCGGGCCTACCAGGACATCGCCGCCGATGCGCTGAAGCTGTGCCCGGACGCGCAGTTCATCAACTATGCGAACCCGATGGCGATGGCGACGGCCTACCTGAACGCGCTGGGGCTGCGCACCGTGGGCCTGTGCCACAGCGTCCAGGGCACCACGCGGATGCTGGCGCGGACGCTGGGTGTGCCGTACGACGAGGTGTCGTACCGCTGTGCGGGCATCAACCATCAGGCGTGGGTGCTGGAGTTCCGGCACGGCCAGGAGGACCTGTACCCGCGGCTGCGCGAGGTCATGACGGAGCGGCACCGGCGGGGCCGTGCCGCGGCGGACCTGGTGCCGGACGGCGGGGACCACTCCGAGGAGGCGCTGGCGGCCAGCAACTACGAGGGTGGCAACGAGCAGGTCCGCACCACGCTGATGAACCACTTCGGCTACTTCGAGACGGAGTCGAGCCATCACGCGTCGGAGTACGTGCCGTACTTCCGCAAGGACGCCGAGACGGTCCTGGAGTACATCCCGGAGCGGTGGGACTACTACGAGATCTGCGCGGCGCACGACGAGCAGGGCGACGTCGACGAGCAGCTGGAGCGGCTCAGGGCGGACCTGAGCCCGTCGGTCGAGTACGGGGCGTCCATCGTGAACGCGGTGGTGACCGGCGTGCCTGCGGTGGTGTACGGGAACGTGCCGAACGCGGGCCGGGTGATCACGAACCTGCCGGACGACGCGTGCGTGGAGGTGGCGTGCCTGGTCGACGCGAACGGTGTGCAGCCGACGAGCGTCGGGGACCTGCCGCCACAGCTCGCGGCGATCAACCGCACGAACGTGAACGTCCAGACGCTCGCGGTGCGCGCGGCGCTGACCGGTGACGTCGAGCACGTGCACCACGCGGTGGCCATGGACCCGCTGACCTCGGCGCACTGCACGCTGGAGCAGATCCGCGCGATGACCGACGAGCTGCTCGCCGCGCACGCCGCGCTGCTGCCGGACGCGCTCCTGTCGGGCACCTCGCGGCCGGCGCTGGTGGGCTGAGCGTCCGCAGTGCCCCGGGCGACGGAGCCCGGGGCCGGTCCGGGCCGACCGCTGTCCTGCCGAGCGCCGGCATCAGATAGCCGGAGCCGGACAGCGGCACGAAGATCCTCGTGCAGATCTGCCGGCGGGCTGTCCAGCTCGCGGTTTCCGGCCCGTACGCCGGGGCCCCGCTCCTAGACTGCCTTCGTGACCCCGCGCCGGCAGCAGATCCTGAGCACGGCAGCCGACCTGTTCGCCGCCCGTGGTTTCCACGGCGTCTCCATGGGAGACATCGGCGCCGCCGTCGGCGTCTCCGGCCCCGCCCTGTACAAGCACTTCGCGGGCAAGGAGGACATCCTCGGGCAGTGCCTGCTGCACGCCTCCGACCAGCTCCTCGCGGGGGCACGCGAGCTGCTGTCCGACGGCGGTGCGGGCTCCGCCGTCGGACCGCCGGCCGCGGCCGGCCAACCAGCCGCGGCCGGTCAATCAGCCGCGGCCGGTCAATCAGCCACAGCCGCGCTGGAGGCGCTGATCGCCCGGCACGCCGACTTCGCGCTCGACAACCCGGCCCTGATCGTCGTGCAGGAGCGGGAGTGGAGCGCGCTCGGCGCGGACGCTCAGGCGCAGGTCCGCAAGCGCCAGCTGGCCTATGTCGACGTGTGGTGCGACGCGCTGCGTCCGCTGCGCCCCGACCTCGGCCCGGCCGAGGCGCGGGCCGCCGTGCAGGCCGCCTTCGGTCTGCTCAACTCGACGCCCCACAGCGCACGCATCAGCCGGGGCGCCATGCGCTCCCTGCTGACCCGCATGGCGTGCGCGGCCCTGCTCTCCGACCGTTGAGTGCTGGATATTCGCCCCTTCGAAGCGCTCAGGAGCGCAAATATCCAGCACTCAACGGTTCCGTCAGCGGGTCACTCGACCGGGAGGCCCAGACCCCTCGCGATGAGCATCCGCTGGAGCTCGGAGGTGCCCTCGCCGATCTCCAGCACCTTGGCGTCACGGTAGAAGCGGGCGATGGGCCCGTCCTCCATGACGCCGTAGCCACCGAACACCTGCGCGGCGATGCGCGTGGCGGTGACGGCGGACTCCGTGGCGTAGAGCTTGGCGACCGACGACGCCCTGCGGAACTCGTCGAGCGGCGCGCCCTCGTCCTTCATCGCGGCGGCCCGGTAGGTGAGCGCCCGGCTGGCCTGGAGCATCACCTCGAGGTCCGCGACCTGGAAGGCGACGCCCTGCTTGCGGCCGATCGGCCCGCCGAACGTGGGGCGCACAGCGGCGTGCTCCACGGCCAGGTCGCGCATCGCCTGGATGCAGCCGGTGGCGAGCGCCGCGACGGCGACCCGGCCGGTGTTGAGGCAGATCATGAGCTGCTTGAAGCCGTTGCCCCGCTGGCCCAGCAGGTTCGCCTCGGGGACGCGGACGTCCTCGAACCGCAGCGCGTGGGTGTCCACGGCGCGCCAGCTCATCTTGTCGTGCAGGGGCTCGACGATGAACCCCGGCGTGCCGGTCGGCACGACGATGGCGCTGAGCTCGGGCCGGCCGTCCGACAGGGTGCCGGTGCGCGCCGCGACGGTGCAGACGCTGGTGATCGGCGTTCCCGAGTTGGTGATGAACTGCTTGGCACCGTTGATGACCCACTGCCCGTCGACGAGCTCGGCGGTGGTCGACATGGCGTTGGCGTCGCTGCCCGCGCCCGGCTCGGTGAGGCCGAACGCGCCGAGGGTGCGGCCGGCGACGAGGTCGGGCAGCCAGGTGTCCTTCTGCTCGTCGGTTCCGTAGGCCAGCAGGGTGCCGACCCCGAGGCCGACGCCGGCCCCGAGCGTGATGCCGACGGACTGGTCCACGCGGCCGATCTCCTCGACGGCGATGCTGAGCCCGGTGAGCCCGAGGTCGGACCCTCCGTATTCCTCCGGGGCAGTCAGGCCGAACAGGCCCAGCTCCCCCATCTGGTGCACCAGCTCGACGGGCAGGCGGCTTTCCCTGTCCCATCGGCCGATGTGGGGCGCGATCTCGCGGTCGGCGAAGTCCCGTACCGCGTCCCGGAGCTTGGTGTGCTCCGGGTTCTCTGGTGGATGCATGTTGCGCATGTCACTGAGGTTAACCACCATTAACCCCGACGCGCTAGATGCGCGCCGGACCGCGCTCACCGGTCGAGCGTGCGAGGCCCTGCCAGGAGGACATACCGATGCCCAGCCAGAACCAGGTCGTGTACGAGGTCGTCGAGCTCGACGGCCCCGACGGGTCGTCCGTGCCGTACGCCCGGATCACCCTCGACGCGCCCGAGCGGCGCAATGCCCTCTCGGCGGCCCTGCTCGACCAGCTCCGGGCCGCGCTGGACCGCGCGGCGATCGGCGACGTCCACGCGGTGGTGCTGGGCGCGAGCGGCTCCGCGTTCTGCTCGGGGGCGGACCTCACCGAGGCCCTGCGCGACGGCATGACCGACTCCGCGCGCCGGCTCGCCGAGGTGCTGCGCACGGTGCTCGCGCTGCCCAAGCCCGTCGTGGCGCGGGTGCACGGGCCGGTCCGCGCGGGCGGGATCGGCCTGGTGGCGGCGTGCGACGTCGCGATCAGCTCCGACGAGGTCACCTACGCCTTCACGGAGGCCCGCCTCGCGCTCGCGCCCGCCGTCATCTCCCTGACGGTGCTGCCGCGGATGACGCCGCGGGCGGCGTCGCGCACCTTCCTCACCGGGGCGCCGTTCACCGCCGCCGAGGCCGCCGCCTGGGGGCTGGTGACGCAGGCCGTCCCGCCCGGTGACCTCGACCGGGCGGTCGACGCCGTCCTCACCGAGCTGGCCGCAGGCGACCCGCAGGGGCTGAGGGCGACCAAGGAGCTGCTCAACGCCGACGTCCTGACCCGGTTCGACGCCCGGGTCGACGAGGCCGTGACCGGCTCCGCCGAGCTGTTCGGCTCCGAGCGCGCACGGGCTGCGATGGAGCGGCTGCTGCGGCGCTGAGCGGTTCCGAGCCACCTGCCCGAACGGCCGGTCCGAACTGCCCGTCGGTGCCGCCTGTCGGAGCCGCCGCGCGCTCCCCGATGCGGCGGGAGCGTGCGAACGGTGTTGGATGGGTGGGTGGTCACCCGAGTCTCGTCCCGAAACACCCGCTTCCAGCAGCTGCAGACGCTGCTCACCAACCGCAACAAGCGGCACCGCGCCGCCGAGTTCGTGGTGCAGGGCGTGCGGCCCATCACCATGGCGGTCGAGCACGGCTGGCAGGTCCGCGCCCTCGTGTTCGACGCCGAGCGCCGGCTCTCGCAGTGGGCGAGGGACCTGCTCGCGGCCCATCCGCACGTCGAGCACGTCAAGATGTCGCCCGACCTGCTGGCGGAGCTCGCCGAGAAGGACGAGGCCGAGCTGCTGGCCGTGGTCGCGATGCGGCCGGACGAGCTGGACCGTATCGAGGCGGGCCCGGACTTCCTCGGGGTGGTGTTCGACCGCCCCACCCAGCCGGGCAACATCGGCGCGGTCATCCGGTCCGCCGACGCGTTCGGCGCCGACGGCGTGATCACGACCGGGCACGCCGCCGACGCCTACGATCCCAAGGCCGTGCGCGCCACGACCGGCTCGTTCTTCGCGACGCCCGTGGTGCGGGCGCCCTCGTCGGCGGAGGTCATGACGTGGGTCGAGGAGCACCGCGCCGCCGGGCTCCCCCTCGTGGTCGTCGCGACGGACGAGCACGGCGACGCCGACGTCTCCGCGTTCGACCTGACCCAGCCGGTCCTGCTCCTGGTCGGCAGCGAGACCGCCGGGCTGACCCGCGCGTGGCTCGACGCCGCGGACGTCACGCTGAGCATCCCGATGACGGGCTCGGCCAGCTCGCTCAACGCGGCGAACGCGGCGACGGTCGTGCTCTACGAGGCCCGCCGCCAACGCCTGGCGAAGTAGAACCAGGGCGAAAGCGGGGCGGGCTCAGGGCGTCAGAGCTCGATCGAGAACATGCGGGAGCCCGACGTCTTGACGTAGCCCAGGCTCGCGTACAGGCCGTGGGCGCCGCTGGGGTTCGCGGTGTCGACGTCGAGCGCCGCTCGCTCCATGCCGTCCGCGGCGAACGCCCGCATGCCCGCGGCGAGGGCCGCCAGTGCGACCTTGCGGCCCCGGTACGCGCGGCGGGCGCCGAGGATGTCCGTGTACCCGAACGAGTAGCCGCGCACCGCGAAGTCCTCGGTGTACCGGGCGGCGAGCTCGTAGCCGGCCACGAGCGGCTCGCCGGCGCGGAGCGCGGCGGCCGTGTCGGGGTCGGTGTCGGGCGAGGCGAGCAGCGCGTCGACGTCGGGCGCCTCGTCGACGACCAGGAACGACCACTCGGGCGCGAAGCCGGCGCGCTGCGCCCACTGCTCGCGGGTCTGCGGCTGGCTGCCCCAGTGGTCGCGGAACGCGTCGTTGTGCGCCAGGCGGGTGGCCTCGTCCAGGTCCTTGGACCACGGCACGAGTCGCAGCGAGCCGGACAGCGCGACGTCGGGCACGGGCGTGGCGTCCGGCCCGGTGAGCGGGCGCGCCAGGTCGGAGTAGTAGCGGCGTACGCCGAAGCCGGCCCGCTCGTAGAGCCGGTGCTTGGAGGCGGGCCCGTCGTCCTCGGCGAACACGCCGATCCGCGCGGGCACGTCCTTGCCCGACGCCGCCAGCATCTGCCGGGCGCGGCCGGTCTCCCAGGCCAGGAGCTCGCGGCCGATGCCCTCGCCGCGGCGGTCGGGGTGCACACCGCCCCAGCAGAACGCGCGGACCTCCGTCACGTCGCCCGGCGGGCGCTCGACCTGGGCCCAGGCGACGAGCTCGCCGTCGGCCCCCGAGCCGGTCGAGAGGGCGAACCCGAGCAGGGAGTCGGCGGCCATGTCGCGCCAGGCGCCCTCGAAGATCTCCTCGATCTCCTCGAGGGTCTCGACGTAGGGCTCGGCGTCGGCCCGGGCGATGAGGTTCCGCAGCGCGAGCCACGTGGGCGCGTCCTCGCGGGTGGCGGCGCGCCAGGTCAGGCCGCCGGCAGTGGGCGGCGTCAGGGTCGCCGGCGGCGCTGCGCGCTCGGCGATCGGGGCAAGCGTGCTGGTCATGGCGGTCATGGCGGTCCTCAGAGCTCGATCGTGTACTGGGTGGAGCCGTCGCTCTTGGTGTAGCCCAGCCGGGTGTACAGGGCGGGCGCCCCGGTCGGGTTGTCCGTGTCGACGTCGAGCTCGGCGCGCTGCATGCCGTCGGCGGCGTAGACGTTCATCGCGTGCGTGAGCAGGGCCGCGGCGATGCGGCGTCCGCGGTACGCGCGGCGCACGCCGAGCAGGCCGGTGTAGCCCGCGGTGTACCCCTGCGACTCCCAGTCGTGCTCGTACCGCTCCCCCCGGTGCAGCCCGACGACGTACGGCGTGCCCGGCGGCACCGTGGTGTCCCCCGGCTGCTCGTGCTCGGAGCCCGCGTAACGCACCGACTCGTCGATCACGACGAACGACCACCGCGGTTCGAACGCGCTGCGGTACGCGCGCCACGACTCGGTCGTGCGCGGCTGGCTGCCCCAGTGGTCCCGGAAGGCGTCGTTGCGGGCGAGCCGGGTCGCGTCCTCCAGGGCGTCGGTCCACGGCACGAGTCGCAGCGGTGGCTCCAGGCCGATCGCGGGCACCGGCGCGCTCAGGTCGCGCAGCAGGTTGGCGTAGTACCGGATCGGCTCGAACCCCGCGGCGCGCAGCAGGTCGTGGCGCTCGGCCGGGTCGGTGTCGCCGATGTGCGCGGAGATCCGGCCGGGCAGGCCGAGCAGCTGCGGGTCGCCGCCCAGCTCCGCGAGCGCCTGGCGAGCGCGCCCGGTCGCCCAGGCGAGCAGCTCGGTGCCGATGCCCTGGCCGCGGTAGTCGGGGTGCACTCCCCCGGTCACGGACACCCGCAGCAGGCTGACGCCGGTGGTGGGGTACCGCTCGATCCAGGCGTGCGCCCGCAGCACGCCGTCGGCGTCGAGGCCTACCAGGGTGTCGGCGGCGACGTCGAACACGGGGGCGCCGAACAGCTCGTCGATCTCGGCGGGCGCCGTGAACCAGTCGCGGCCGTCGGCCTCCTCGACCGTGCGCATCAGCGCGGCCAGTGCGGGGACGTCCTCGCGGGCCCAGGGGCGCCAGAGCAGGGCACCCGCGGTCGGCACGGACAGGGTCCGGGGCGCTGCGGCGCGATCGGTGATCGAGTCGGGCTGGGGCACGGCGGACAGACCGGGCGCAGGCGTGGGCATACGGCCACGCTAGGCGACCGCGCCGCCCGGGGCACGGGATTTTGCATGTGGCCGGAGGGCGCGGCCGGGTCACGCGGCAGGCTCACGCAGCACGGTTCAGCGCAGCATGATCACGAGCTGGGTCAGCAGGGGCGCCACGAGAAGGGCGGGCAGCAGGTCACCGACCGGGATCTGCTTGATGTGCAGCAACCGCAGGCCGATGCCCACCAGCATGAGGCCGCCCGTCGCCGTCAGGGCGGCGATGTGGGCGTCGGGCAGCACCGACCCGAGCAGCACGCCGGCCAGCGTCACCAGCCCCTGGACGACGCCTACCGACACCGCGGACAGCAGCACCCCGACACCGAACGAGGACGCGAACGCGAGCGCCGCGAAGCCGTCGAGCACGGACTTCAGCAGAAGCTGGTCGATGCCGCGGCCGAGGCCGTCGGACAGCGATCCGAGGATGGCGAGCGGCCCGACGCAGAACAGCAGCGACGCGGTGAGCCAGCCTTCGATGAAGCGCTCGCGCGCCGTGTGGTCCTGGCCGTTGTCGGCGGCGGCGTCGGGCACAGGACGTCGGGAGGTGCGCGTGCCGCGGGAGCGCCGGGCCAGCCAGCCCTGGATGGTGCCCGCCAGCGCTTCGAGGCGTGTCTCGATCCGGAGCAGCGATCCCGCGATGCCGCCGATCAGCAGCGAGCCGAGCACGATCAGCACGGGAGCGCCGCTGCCCGTGGCCGCGACGAAGGCGGCGTCGGTGACCGCCATCGCCGACAGCGCGGCGACGAGCAGGGTCACCAGGCCGAGGATGTCGGTGACCACCGCGTGGGTGCGCTGGGGCAGCCGGTGGCCGACGGCCATGCCGAGGAGCGACCCGACGACGATCGTCCCGACGTTGATCAGGGTGCCCAGGCCGGGGAGGTCGACGTCCACCGCGCGAGCCTAACCGTCGCCCCGGTGCACCGAAGGATCAGTGCACCGAGAAGCCGCCGTCGACGAACAGCGAGTGGCCCGTGACGTACCCCGACGCGCCGCTCGCGAGGAAGACGGCGGCGCCCGCGAAGTCCTCGGGCACACCGTTGCGGCCCACCGTGGTGCGGGCGGCGAGCGCCGTCACCTTCTCGACGTCGTCCTGGAGTCGCTGGTTGAGGGGCGTGAGGACGAACCCCGGAACGAGCGTGTTGGCGGTGACGCCGCGGCTGGACCAGGCCTCGGACTGGGAGCGCGCGAGGGATTCGAGGCCACCCTTGGAGACGCCGTAGGCGCCGCTGTCGACGAACGAGCGGTGGGCCTGCTGGGAGGAGATGTGGATGAGCCGGCCGAAGCCGCGCTCCGCCATGCCGGGCGCGAACCGCTGGCCGAGCAGGAAGGGGGCTTCGAGGTTGACGGTCATGGTGACGTCCCAGATCGCCTCGTCGACCTCGCCCAGGTGGGGACGCAGGTTGATGCCCGCGCTGTTGACGATGATGTCGGGCTGACCTGCTGCGGCGGCGATGCCGTCGGCGGCGGTGCGGATGCCGTCGCGGGTGGAGAGGTCCGCGACCAGCGGCTCGACGGAGCAGCCGCGCTCGCGCAGGCCGGCGGCGACGTCGTCGAGCCGGTCTGCGCCGCGTGCCACGAGCACGGTGTGCGCCCCGGCCTGCGCCAGCGCCTCGGCGATGGCCCGCCCGATGCCGGAGCTGCCGCCGGTCACGACGGCGGTGCGGCCCTCGAGCGAGAACAGGGAGGCCAGGTAGTCGCGCGGTGTCATGCGGGGACGATACCGAGCACCGGGCACGCGCCGCGCCGTCGTCGGGTGGGGGCTTACGCTGCCGGGGTGACCGCTCTTCCCTCCGCCCTGCCCGCTCTTGGTGAACGTTCCGCCGCCCTGCTGGAGGCCATGCGCACGCGCGTGGTCGTGGCCGACGGCGCCATGGGCACGATGATCCAGGCGGCGAACCCGACCCTGGAGGACTACGAGGGCCTGGAGGGCTGCAACGAGATCCTCACGGTCTCGCGCCCGGACATCATCGCGGGGGTCCACGACGGGTTCCTCGAGGTCGGCGTGGACGCCATCGAGTCGAACACGTTCGGCACCAACTGGTCGAACCTGTCGGACTACGGCATCGACGACCGCATCCGCGAGCTGGCCCGCAAGGGTGCGGCGCTCGCCCGCGAGCGTGCCGACGTGTACTCGACGCCGGAGCGGCCGCGCTGGGTGCTGGGCTCGATGGGGCCGGGCACGAAGCTGCCGTCACTGGGGCACACCACGTACGCGCACCTGCGGGACACGTTCGCGGAGCAGGCGGCGGGACTGATCGAGGGTGGCGCGGACGCGCTGCTGATCGAGACCAGCCAGGACCTGCTGCAGGCCAAGGCCGCGGTGACGGGCTGCCGGCAGGCGATGGCCCCGGTGGAGGAAGGCGGGGTCGGGCAGCGAGTCGCGATCATCGTGTCGGTGACCGTGGAGACCACGGGGACCATGCTGATGGGCTCGGAGATCGGCGCGGCCCTGGTGGCGCTGCAGGCGCTGGGCATCGACGCGATCGGCATGAACTGCGCCACGGGTCCGGAGCAGATGAGCGAGCACCTGCGGCACCTGTCGCAGCACGCGGAGATCCCGGTGGCGTGCATGCCGAACGCGGGCCTGCCGGTGCTGGGGCCGAACGGCGCCTCCTACCCGCTCACCCCGGAGGAGCTCGCCGCGGCGCACACGCAGTTCGCGCGCGAGTTCGGCCTGGGCCTGGTGGGCGGCTGCTGCGGCACGACGCCGGAGCACATGCGGCTGGTGGTCGAGGCCGTCGGCGGGGCGCCCGTGGCCACGCGCGAGCCGGTGCGGGAGAACGCCGTCGCCTCGCTGTACTCCGCGACGGACCTGCGCCAGGAGACGAGCTTTCTCGCGATCGGCGAGCGCACCAACGCCAACGGCTCCAAGGCGTTCCGTGAGGCGATGCTGGAGAGCCGCTGGGACGACGTCGTCGACATCGCCCGCGCGCAGACGCGTGACGGGGCGCACCTGCTGGACGTGTGCGTGGACTACGTGGGGCGCGACGGCGTCGAGGACGTGCGGGCCGTGGTCTCGCGGCTGGCCTCCGCGTCGACGCTGCCGCTGGTGATCGACTCCACGGAGCCCGCGGTGATCCGCGCGGGCCTGGAGCTGCTGGGTGGGCGCGGCGTCGTCAACTCGGTGAACTTCGAGGACGGCGACGGGCCGACGTCGCGGTTCGGACGGATCATGCCGGCAGTGATGGAGCACGGCGCCGCCGTCGTCGCGCTGACCATCGACGAGGAGGGCCAGGCCCGCACGGCCGACCACAAGGTCGCCATCGCGAGCCGCCTGATCGACACCCTGGTGAACGACTGGGGCATGCGGGTGGACGACATCATCGTCGACGCCCTGACGTTCCCCATCGCGACCGGCCAGGAGGAGACGCGGCGGGACGCGATCGAGACCATCGAGGCGATCCGCGAGATCACGCGCAAGTACCCCGGCGTGCACACCACGCTCGGCGTCTCGAACGTGTCGTTCGGCCTCAACCCGGCGGCGCGCGCGGTGCTGAACTCGGTGTTCCTGCACGAGGCGACGGCGGCGGGGCTGGACTCGGCGATCGTGCACGCGGCAAAGATCCTGCCGCTGGCCTCGATCCCGGACGAGCAGCGCCAGACCGCGCTGGACCTCGTGTGGGACAAGCGCGAGTGGGACGCCGACGGCAACCTCACGTACGACCCGCTGTCCAAGCTGCTCGACCTGTTCGAGGGGGTGGACGCCGGGGCGATCCGCGATGCGCGCGCTGCGGAACTGGCGGGGCTGCCCGTGGGCGAACGGCTCGCGCGGCGCATCATCGACGGCGCGCGCAAGGGCCTGGAGCCGGACCTCGAGGAGGCGCTCGGCGACGGTATGAAGGCGCTGGACATCGTCAACGACCACCTGCTGGAAGGCATGAAGGTGGTGGGCGAGCTGTTCGGCAAGGGCGAGATGCAGCTGCCGTTCGTGCTGCAGTCGGCGGAGGTGATGAAGGCCGCCGTCGCACTGCTGGAGCCGCACATGGAGAAGGTCGAGGGCGACCAGACCAAGGGCACGATCGTGCTGGCGACGGTGCGCGGCGACGTGCACGACATCGGCAAGAACCTCGTGGACATCATCCTCACGAACAACGGCTACAAGGTCGTGAACATCGGCATCAAGCAGCCGGTGAGCGCCATGATCGACGCCGCGATCGAGCACGACGCCGACGTCATCGGCATGTCGGGGCTGCTGGTGAAGTCGACGGTGGTGATGAAGGAGAACCTGGAGGAGCTGGCCTCCCGCGGGTACGACAAGCGGTGGCCGGTGCTGCTGGGCGGGGCCGCGCTGACGCGGACGTACGTGGAGGACGACCTGGCGGGCCAGTTCCCCGGCGTCGTGCGGTACGCGAAGGACGCCTTCGAGGGACTGCGGCTGATGGAGCCGCTGGTGCGGGTCGCGCGCGGGGCCTCCCCCGACGACGTCGGGCTGCCGGCGCTGAAGAAGCGGCGGCACGCGGTGGTGACGGTGACGCAAACGGCGGAGGAGGACCTACCGGAGCGGTCGGACGTCGCCGCCGACAACCCCGTGCCGGACCCGCCGTTCTGGGGCACTCGGATCGTCAAGGGCGTGCAGCTCTCCGAGTACGCCGCGTTCCTGGACGAGCGGGCGACGTTCATGGGCCAGTGGGGACTCAAGCCGGGGCGGTCCTCGGACGGCGCGTCGTACGAAGAGCTGGTCGAGACCGAGGGCCGGCCACGGCTCGCGGAGTGGATGGACCGCATCCTGACCGACCAGATCATGGACCCGACGGTGGTCTACGGGTACTTCCCGGTGTGGTCGGAGGGGAACTCCGTGGTGGTGGCTCATCACGGTGAGCTCAGCGGGATCGGGGCGCCCGACGGCGGGTCCGGTGGTGCTGTCGGGTCTGAGCGGCTGCGGTTCCACTTCCCGCGGCAGCGTCGGGACCGGCACCTGTGTCTTGCTGACTTCGTGCGGCCGCGGTCGTGGGTCGAGGAGACCGGGCGGTTCGATGTGCTGCCGGTGCAGCTCGTGACCGTCGGGGACGCTGTCTCCGCGCACACCGCGAAGCTGTTCGAGGCGAACAAGTACCGGGAGTACATGGAGCTGCACGGGCTGTCCGTGCAGCTGACCGAGGCACTGGCCGAGTTCTGGCATGCGCGGGTGCGGTCGGAGCTCGGGTTCGCCTCGGAGGAACCCGCCACCGTGGAGGGGATGTTCAAGCTGGAGTACCGCGGGGCACGGATGTCGCTCGGATACCCGGCGTGCCCCGACATGGAGGACCGGCACAAGGTGGTGGAGCTGCTGCGGCCTGAGCGGGTCGGGGTGACTCTGTCGGACGAGCTGCAGCTGCATCCGGAGCAGTCGACGGACGCGTTTGTGTTCCACCACCCGGAGGCGAAGTACTTCTCCGTGTAGCAATTCGGGACCTCAGGGCTGACGCAAGTGGACGCGGTCCGGTTTCATCCGAAAACCACCCAAGGTGTCGTGACGGTGTCGACCATCTACCGTGTGGTCATGAGCGACGATTCAGTCGGGACTCGCGGAGCAACTGGCGGCACACCATCCACTGCAGCGATTGCTGTTGCGGGGTTCTTGATACTGATCGTCTCCGAGGCGCTGATTGGCCAGCTTGTTCAGACGGCGGTTCTGCGCTGGTTGCCGCAGCTTCTAGCAGCGATCATTCTGCTGGCGACGGTATGGCTCTACTGGCGCGGCGGACGCTTTAACCGCAATGAGCTGACCAAGGCAGCACGCTGGGAACGCATCGCCGCCCGGAGTGGTTCGGCACTACTAACCCTGGTTTACCTAGCGCTGACCATCTCGGTGCAGACGAGCGGTTTCTGGCCGACACTCGCCACCGCAGCCAGTCTCAGTGGAGGTGCCGCACTGGCGCTCCGGGAGGTTCTGTCACCCCGCCCTGCCATCGGCACAACTGTTGTCGCGCTTGCGATTCTGTTGTTCGGTGTCGCGGCTCTGCAAGTTGGGTTCGCTGCCTTCCAGTTTGAGTGGGTCCTCGGAATCTCTCTGCTGATACTGGCGGCCACATTCCTTCTACTAGCCATGAGGCTTCTCAACGGCCGCTCAGCCCTCAGCGGATACGCACTGATCTTGGGCGGCTTGTCCTGCTTTTCATTCGGCATGACTGAACTGTTTAGCGGATCGACGCTGAGTACTGGGATCTTCTTATTCGGTCTCGCCATAATCGGACTGGGCATTGCCGTCATGCGGGACGATCCAGTCCTGGCCTCAATCGCCTGTATGGCCTGTGGCGCTGTCCTGCTGCTCGCGGCCGTCACGGGCCCGCGCGAAGGGCCCATCTGGCCTCGGGTAACAGTCCTGCTGTTGGGCATCGCCTTCTTGCTGGCGAGCCTCGCTGTCCTGCGCAGCAAGTCGATTTTCGGGAGGACTAACTCGACCCTGGCGGCCATTGCCATCCTGCTGCCATGTGTTGGCGGCATACAACTCGGCTTCGCGGTTCTGCAAGGGGGGCTGACCATATTTGGAATCACATTGCTGGCGCTATGCATCGCCGCCTTTGTGCTCAGCACCAGCGCGCTCTGGCCAACGGGTTCATTTCGCCGGCGGTGGGTCCACCTGCGCAACTACCTGACGGAACGGCCCGGAATCTCACCGCCTGTGGGCATGCACAAGGGTCGATAGCATCACCCGATGGATTCCATGACAGTGACGACACCTGACGGCGCGCGACTCCATGTAGGAGTCTGCGGCACCGGGCCGGGCGTCGTCGTGCTGTCGGGCGGACCGGGCGCCGTCCACTACCTGGAGTCCGACGAGCTGGCTCCGCAAGGCTTCCGGGCGTGGTTCCCGGAACCTCGCGGCGTCGGCCGGTCGGGAGGTGGGCCACACACGATGGCGCAGGCCGTGGCCGATCTCGAGGAGGTGCGCAGAGCAGCCGGCGTCGAGCGGTGGACCGTACTCGGCCATTCCTGGGGCAGCGACCTCGCCGTCCGCTATGCGCTCGACCGTCCGGAGCCGGTGGTCCAGGTCGTCGGGATCGCCGGGCACGGGCTGCACAAGGACCGCTCCTGGTCCGCGGAGTACGAGGCGGGAAAGACCGCGGATCCAGGCCCCGACATCGCCTGGTCGCCCGAGGTCCACGCCGCGCTCCAGGAGTCGTTCCTCGACTGGATCCACGAGCCCGGCCTGTGGCGCAGCCTCGCCGACTCGCGGGTGCCGATGGCCTTCCTGGCCGCGGGCGTGGACATCCGCCCGTCGTGGCCGCTGGCGCAGCTGGGCGAGCTCGTCCCGGGCGGCCGCTTCGAGACGGTTCCTGACGTCCCGCACGACTTCTGGCACACCGACCCAAAGCTGTGGGGCGTGGTAGTCACCGCAGCCTGCCGCCCATCCTGACCGGCTGACTGCAAATCGACAGCGCTTGGACGTACCTCCAGACCGGCAGCGATCCTGAGGTGGTGATCAACCTGCTCGAGGCCGAGCGGTTTGCTCCTCGGACCGTGCACCACAGCACGAGTGTCCGTGGCCTGGTGGCCCAGATACTCGACCGTCGAAGCGGACTCGCACGACGTGTCGGCGTCGCCGCATGAGCACCCAGAGCATCTACGTCATCGCTTCAGCCGCCCCGCCGGTCCAGCACATCAAGCACCTCCTCGACGTGCTCGACGACACCGGATGGCAACCGTGTCTGATCCTCACGCCGACCGCAGCGACATGGGTCGACGTCGATGACTTAGCCGCTCGCGTGGACGGACTCCTGCGGGTGCAGCCCCGGACCCCGCAAGATCCTGACCCTCTGCCTCGTGCCGACGTCGTGCTCGCGGCGCCCCTGACCTTCAACACCCTCAACAAGTGGGCGAGCGGAATCAGCGACACCCTCGCCCTCGGACTGCTGAACGAGGCCATCGGCCTCGACCTACCGGTGTTGGCGGCGCCCGTGATCAAGGCCGTTCTGCGAACACACCCTGCGTACCCGGCAAGCATCGCAACACTTCAACGTGCCGGTGTGCACCTGATGGACCCGGACAGGGTGACGATTCGTCGCGACGACGGCACCGTCACCGCCGACTGGAGTGCCATCGCGCAGCGCCTGGACCAACTCGCTCCTCCGAAGCCGTAGTGGGCGAGTGGCCGACATATCGGGGCTACGAGGCAGCAACCAAGCGGCGCGTGAATCCGACGTCCACGAGTCTGTCGTACGCGGCCCGCACCACTGCAGGAACCTGAACCGGTACCGCAAACCCGGCCTCGGCGTACACCCATAGGCGCTGCGTATCCCCGACGAGCATGTTCAGCACTCGGTCCGGATCAGCGATGGACTCGATGTATTCCTCCAGCCCCAGCCAACGCACCGAACACACCAGGTCGAGCGATGGCCAGACCTTCCGGGCAGTCGCCCACGCGCGTCGTTGCTGGTACGGCTTACTGATGATCGTCGCCGATGACACTTCCATGTCCTGCGCTGCCAGCAGGTCCCGCGTGAACCTGAAGTTCTCACTGGTATTGGTCGCCCTCGGCTCGACGATGATCGCCTGGTGCGGGACGCCGAGCTCCCTGGCTCGATCGGCGAAGTGGACCGCCTCACCCCGAGGGAACCGCTCAACCGTCGTAGGTGCATTCGCTCCCGTGAAGACCACGACAGGGAAGCGCCCCTTCTGGTACAGATCCGCAGCGCGTTCCGCCACGCCGATGTCGTGACTACCCAGGCCGATCCCGATATCGGTCGCTCGACCTTCGTCAGGCATCTGATGAAAGTCCCAGAGGACCTGAGCGTCCTGCATCACACCTGCGGAAAGCATGACCGCCAGTTTGGCATGGAACATCCCGCGCTGTGTTCGCGTGCGGTCCACCCGTCGCTCGACGGCATTCTGGACAGCATCTCCGGCATTCTGACGTCGTGCCTGCCATCCTGCCCCGACCGTCACTACGCTGGTGATGCACTGCACGCACGGATGCGCGCATTAGCACCACCGCGAGACAGCCGGCGAAGGGGAAGCCGTGGCCAACGGGCATTTGCGCCGACGCCGAGAGGCGATCATGTCGCCGTCGCGCAGCGGTCTGCCTATGACCCGTGCCGAGCTGGCCGCCGCGGTCAACCAGTACGTTTGGAAGACGACGGGCATGCACTGCCATCTCGACGCTGACACCCTCGCTCGCTACGAGCGCGGACAGATCCGCTGGCCGGGCGCGACGTACCGCGACGGCTTACGCGCTGTCCTCGGCGTCGAGACGGACGCCGATCTCGGGTTCTTCCCAACGCGTCGGGGCAAGACCGTCGGCCCGACTAGTCAAGCACTTGCCCGCCAAACAGTTGCTTCCGATGAGTTGACCGATCCCGTGAATCGACGCCAGTTTCTGCAAACGCTGACGGCCGCAGGCATGAGTGCGTCCCTGGATGGCTTCGCGCGGGAGCTCGATCTACTCACGCCCGCTCGGGTAGTGACTGAGGCAGATATCGCTCGGCTGAGATCGGCCGGCGAATTCTTCACGTCGTGGGCCCACGTCCATGGCGGACAGGAGATTGGGCAGGCGGTCTCAGCCGAGATGTCCCGCGCCGTTGACCTCCTCAATACTTCATGTCCGCCCCGTCTCAAGCCCAAATTGCTCACGGCCGTCGGGCAGCTCGGTGTGGCCACCGGGTCGCTGCTCTTTGATGCGCACCAGCACCCACTGTCCGAAAGGATCTTGGCGTTTGCGACGGCCTGTGCGGAAGAGGGCAACGACTGGAAGCTGCGCGCAAAGGCCCTCTCGTGGCGGGCACGCCAGGCGGTCTGGGTCGGCGATGTGGATGGAGGCCTGACGTTCGCACAGCTGGGTCTCGTGCGCCCTGACCGCCTGACGCCGACCGAGCGGGCGATGCTGCATACCGCAGTGGCTCGCGCCCACGGTCGGCTCGGTGACATACCGGCCACGCTCCGTGCAATTGGTGACGCAGACGACGCGTTCGCCGAGGCCGACCCTGCGAACGACGTCCCATGGATGGCGTACTACGACCACGCCCAGCACTCTGGCGACACCGGCCATGCTCTCTACGAGTTGGCGGTCCACGGTGTGCACATCGACGAAGCAAGCGGTCGACTCGCGACCGCGGTCGCCAACCACCCCGACATCTACATCCGGTCACGTTCGTTCTCAGGGTTCAAGCTCGCGGCGCTCACCATGCACTCCGGTGACCCGCACGAAGCAGTCCAGGTTGCCCAGAATGCAGTTCGTGACGCGGCAGGCGTGCGATCGCAGCGCGTGCGGCGTACCGCTCTGGAGATCGTCGCGCCAGCTGGACGCCACCGCACGAACGAAAGTGTCGCTCCGCTGCTGGCCGACCTGAGAACCGTCGGTACCGCCGCATGACGACGGCTCGCCAGATGCTCGATGCTGCCTGCGCGCAGGTCGGGCTATCGTCCGCCGACGCCGTGCTCCTTCGTCAGGGCGAGAACCAGGTCTACCGCCTGCCAGGCAGAGTCGTAGTCCGCATCAACAAACCCGGCCAGGAGAGCGTCGCCATCCGCGAGGTCTTTCTCGGCCGTTGGCTCAACAACAACGGTTTGCGCGCGGTCCATCCGCTCACTGTCACGCAACCCGTCGTCGTCGCCGGTCACCCCGTGACCTTTTGGCATGAGCTACCGCCACAGCAACCGGGCACGCCCCGACAGGTGGCGAAGGTCCTCAAACGTCTCCACGCACTGCCTGTCCCCGACGAGCTCAAGGAACACAAGGTCGCGCCGTTCGTCCGCCTCAACGAGCGAATCACCGCCGCACAGTGGCTCTCCGACGACGACAGCAACTGGCTGCGCGATCGCCTTATGGACCTCCAGACTCGCTGGGACGACCGTCCGGCAGGGCTGCCCGAAGCCGTGATCCACGGCGACGCATGGGCTGGCAACATCGTCGATGTCGAGGGACAGGGCGTCACGCTGATGGACCTTGAGCGCTGCTCTGTCGGGCCGCCCGAGTGGGACCTGACTTCTACCGCCTGTCGGCTGACCAGCTACAGCACCCTGACGGCCGCAGAATATGCCCAGTATTGCGACGCTTACGGCGCGGACGTCACCCGATGGGCTGGGTTCGAACTTTTCCGCGACATCCGTGAGCTGCGGGTCACGTGCTTCGCGGCATACGTCGCCCAGTCACGTTCCGAGCTCCGCGACAACACATACGACCGCGTGAAGAGCCTGCGCGGCCGCAATGGCCCGCGACCCTGGAAGTGGCAGCCGATCGCCTGACGCAGATTGCTGGTCCGGCGTTTTTCTGAATGCCGTCAATGATCTCCCTGAATGCCCTCCTGCTTTGACCCTGGCGGATCAAGAGTTGTAGACAGCACATTTGCGGGTGGAGGAGAACGCCAGAGCACCGTCAGGGGATGCAGAGTTGATGACGACTGAGCAGAAGACACGGACTACGACACAGCGCCTGGTCGCGCTCGACATCGACGGGACCCTCATCGGGCAGGACCGCAGGATTCCGCCCGGAACCGTCGCAGCTTTGGATCTGGTCCGGGCAGCAGGCCATCACGTCGTCCTCGCGACCGGCAGGTCCCTTATCGGCCTCGGACCGATCGCCACCAGGCTGGGCCTGGTCCAGGGATACGCGGTCTGCTCCAACGGGGCCGTGACGATCCGCCTCGATCCCACCACCCCGACGGGCTACGCGGTAGTCGCCTCCAAGCAGTTCGATCCAAGCCCGGCGATCCACCAAGCCCTGAGGATCGCACCGGACGTAAGAGTCGCCGTCGAGGAAATCGGCTGGGGCTGGCGCGTCAACACCGCGTTCGATCCAGGCCACCTCAACGGACCGCAGATGAAGGTGCCGCTCTCAGACCTCGTTGCCGCACCTGCGTCGCGCGTCGCGCTCCACTCCCCCGGCATCGGTCACCACCGCGACACCGTGAGCGCCACCGGAGTCACAGCTACTCCCGCCGGCCCAGACTGGCTGGACCTCACCGCTCCGGGAACCAGCAAGGCCGCAGCACTGGAAGCGATCCGCACACACCTGAACGTCCCGGCAGAACAGACGGTCGCCGTCGGCGACGGGATCAACGACCTCGAGCTGCTCGCCTGGGCCGCACGATCCGTCGCGATGGGCAACGCCCCCGCCGTCGTGCAAGCCGCAGCAGACGAGGTCACCGGGACCATCGAGCAGAGCGGCGCGGTCGCCGTCCTGCGCTCCCTGCTGCCGCCCGCCGTCGACGTCGGCTCCCTGTCACCGCTGGCAGCCCAGCTCGCGACCGCCGTCGCCACCGCACACAGGACCGCGGCGATCGTGCGGGTCTGGCACGGGACCGGGACCGGACTCTCCCGCTGCGAGATTTGGACGCTGCGTGAGGGCGCCTGGGTTCGGCACGCCCCGGTCCCCGCCGGAACAGGTGTCACGATGCGCGCGATCGAGAGGGCCGCGCGAGAAGCCGGACTCACATATCCACGAGGCGATGAAGGACGCCGTCGCGCCCACTGGCGCGCCTCGGTCCTCCACGACGGCCTGGCTGGGTTCGACCTGCCTCTGGCAGTCACCTGACGCCCGCACGCTCGACGCCGGACCGACTTCGTCCAACCCGTCGCCTGGGGACCAAGTACTTCTCCGTGTGACCTCTGGGGTGGTGGGCCCGCCGAGCATGGCAGCACGTCCGGGCGCCGGCGTCACGGCTTAAACGATTCGGACCTGCGTCAGCCACGGACCTGAGTGAGCCCGCGACGCTACGTTGGGCCGGTCCCATCCCAGCCGCGGCCGGCGCCGACGTCTGTCCGCGAGGTGACCGGAGGTTCAGCGTTGAGCCCTTCTGCCCGAGCACGTGACCCTCGCCCGGCCGCGCCGGGCTCGACCGCACAACACAGGCCGGCCCGTGCCACGCCGGCGGCCGCACGCAGGCTGCTCGCGGGGCTGGCGACCCTCGCCGTGACCGGCCTCGGCGTGCCGCTCGCGACGACCGCCGCGGCCGAGCCCGTGCCGATCACCGACCCGGCCGTCGACCTGGTCGACGCCGAGGCGACCGCCGAGACCCGAAGCCTCTTCGCATACCTGCGCGACGTGCGCGGCCAGGGCATTCTGTTCGGCCACCAGCACACGACCGACGTGGGCGAGACCTTCACCACGCGTGACGGCGTCTCGTCGGACGTGCTGGCCGCGACGGGTGACCACCCGGCGGTCTTCGGCTTCGACACCCTCGTCATCGAGGGCAACGTCCCGCCCGGCGTCTACGGCGGGCCTCGCGAGGAGAACGCCCTGCTCCTGGCACAGGGCATCCGAGAGGCGCACGACCTCGGCGGCATCAGCACCCTGGCGATGCACATGGAGAACGTGGTCACGGGCGGCGACTTCTACGACACCTCGGGCGACACGCTGCGCGCCGTCCTCCCCGGCGGCACCCACAACGCCGAGTTGCGCGCGTACCTCGACCTCGTAGCACTGGCGGCTGACAACGCGCGCGACGCCGACGGGAACCGCATCCCGATCGTTTTCCGGCCCTGGCACGAGAACACCGGCTCGTGGTTCTGGTGGGGCGCCGCCTTCGGCACGCCCGGCGAGTTCAAGGAGCTCTTCCGGTTCACCGTGGAGTACCTGCGCGACGTCAAGGGCGTCGACAACCTGCTCTACTCCTGGTCGCCCAACGGCACCTTCGGCGGCGACGCGGAGACATACCTGCGCACCTACCCGGGAGACGACTTCGTCGACGTGCTCGGCTACGACTACTACGACGACTCGGGCGCGTCGCCGGCCCGCCTCGCCACCGTCGTGGCGGACCTCGGCATGATCGCCGACCTCGCCGACGAGCGCAGCAAGGTCAGCGCCTTCACCGAGACCGGCCCGACGGGTGGCATGAAGCCCGACGGCGAGAACCTCAACACCTCCTGGTTCACCGACCTGCTGGCGGCGATCGAGGCCGACCCGCGAGCCTCCCGGAGCGCGTGGATGCTCACGTGGGCCAACTTCGGCGGGTCGAACGCGCCGTGGACGCCCACCGAGGGCGAGATGCTGCCCGACTTCCAGGCGTTCCACGCCGACCCGTACACGTACTTCGCGGACGAGGTGGAGGGTGCCTTCGACGCCGTCACCGAGCCCGTGGCCGCGGCTCCGGTGGCGCACCTCGCGTCGCCGTCGGACGGCTCGCGCGTGGCGTCCGGGCCGACGACGCTGCGCGCCACGATCTCCGGCATCGACGTCGAGCGCGCCTCCGTGACCGTGGGCGGCGCCGTGGGCGAGATCGAGCTCACCCCGCCCGCCGCGGGCGAGCTGTGGTGGACCGGCGAGTGGGCGATCCCCGCCGACGAGCTCGGCAACTCGACCCGCGCCCTCACCCTCCGTGTCGTCACAGCGGAGGGCGAGGTGACGGTGCCGTCGGCGGTGGTGCTCGGCCCCGAGCCCGTCTTCCCGCCCGGCGTGATGGACGACTTCGAGGGCTACGGCGACGACACCGCGCTGCGCGCCGAGTACGTGCAGTACAACGCCAACACCATCACGCTCGAGCGGGCGGCCGAGGGCGGCTCCGTCGGGTCGGGCGACAACGCGATGCGCCTCACCTACGACTTCGCGAACCAGTCGTACACCGGTGTGGGTCGCCAGGTCGGCGCCGACTGGTCGGGCAACTGGGACTTCTCGCTCTGGGTGGACCCGGACGCGTCGGGCAACAAGCTCGTGCTCCAGCTCGTCGCGGGCGGTGTCTCGTACGAGGCGTATCCCTCGCTCGCGGGCGACGCCCCGTACGTGGCGACCATCCCGTTCGCGGACTGGCGCCCGGCGCCCTGGGA
This sequence comes from Promicromonospora iranensis, assembly GCF_028994805.1. Classification (GTDB taxonomy): domain Bacteria; phylum Actinomycetota; class Actinomycetes; order Actinomycetales; family Cellulomonadaceae; genus Promicromonospora; species Promicromonospora iranensis. The sequence goes on from NZ_JAJQQP010000015.1 coordinate 107,461, forward strand.
CACCGGCAACGCCGATCGTCGGATCACGCAGAAGGACCTCGAGAACGTCAGCCAGTTCAACGTGTACGTCAACGCCGCCGACGACGGTGCGTCCTCCGGCGCGATCGTCGTCGACGACCTGAAGGCCGTGCTCGGCACCGCGCCGCCGCCCGTCTTCCGCGACACGCCGCGCACGATGGCCGAGTACGAGGCGATCGAGTGGCTCGCCGAGGAGGGTCTCGCCGAGGCCGTGCGCTGGGGCGACCGCGGCGGCCGCTTCTACCCGACCCGCGCCGTGAAGGCGGGCGAGCTCGCTGCCCTCCTACGGGCGTACGACCCGGAGGGCGACGTCACCACCCCGGCCGCGCCCCGCGCCGGGGCCACCAAGCTGGCCGTCGCCGAGGCGTTCTGGCGCCTCTACGGCTCGCCCGCCACGGACGTCACCACGGTGTACAGCGACGTCCCGGCCGCCTCCGCCGAGGCCGTCGCGTGGGCGGTGGAGACCGGGGTCGTGCCGGCGCCGTCGTCGACGTCGTTCGGGGTGGGCCACACCGTGAAGCGGTCCGCGCTCACTGCGATGCTGTTCCGGTTCGACGCGCTGCCGTCGCCGCTTCAGCCGGTCGTGATCGCCGACTTCGAGGCGGGAGATCAGGGCTGGGCCGTGCCCAGCTGGTCGAACGGGACGGCGGCCGCGTCCGGCGGCATCCTGACGGTCGAGGCCGGGACCGACGGCGCCTGGTTGTCCGGGCCCGGCGGGATCGACCTCACCGGCCGCACCGAGCTCCGGCTCGACGTGGCAGGGACCACCGGCTTCGACACCAAGGTGGCGCTCCAGCTCGGTCCCGACTGGACCTGGTGCGAGACGGGCCAGGCCGGCTGGGTGCAGGTGCCCGGGGAGGTGGTGGTCGACCTGACCACGCTGACCCAGGAGTGCCAGGCGCTCGTCGGCACGGTCCAGGGCGTCAACGTGTTCCTGAACGGGGGAACGCACCAGCTGGATGCGATCAGCGTGCACTGAGCTCCTGTCCTTGAGCGAGCCCGGCAAGCACACCGACGGCACGGGCCCGGCGAGCAAGGCTGCTCGCCGGGCGTGTCGTGTGGATCGAGTCGCTCAACTCCACCGCTGGGCATCGAGCGACGAGGTCAGGGCATCGGGGGCGAACTGCACAACGATCCAGTTCGAGCGGCGCGCGCCGGGCAGCGCGCTCACGGCCTTCTCGGCATCGTCCTGGTCTGCGAACATCAAGACAGTCGAGGTCTCGGATCGCACCGCCCACCGGCAGAGTAGATCCTTGTTGCGGACGGGGGCCCAAGTGGCTGTGGTTCCAACACAGCCGCCGAACCAACATCGTGACAGCCTTGGCTTCCTGGTCGGAGTCCTCGCGCTGACCGGGAAACTGACATAGCGACCAGATGCCCGGCCTATCCGCCTAGCTTCGAGCTTGCTCTCCAGCGCAACGAGCGTCGCCGCACCGCAACTCAGGACATCACCCGCGCCTCGGGTGGCAGAGCATCCTCGATGGAGGTTCGGACGAACTGCACCAGCGAGTGCTCGGGCCCGATGGTGATGCGCTTGGACACCTTGTACGCCGGGAACGCGCCGAGCTCTGCACTCTGGACAACGGCGGTACGCCGTTCGCGGTCGTACGCCCAGAACGCCGTTCTGCCGTGACGGACGATCACCTCGCCGACGTAGGCCCCCATGCTCAAGCCGAATCGTTCGTCGACGGCGGCAGCGGACGCCGCGTCCACCATCTCGTCGACCAGAACCTCAAGAGTCACTATCGACTCGACCGCGTTCCGAGCTCCGCGACAACGCATACGACCGCGTGAAGAGCCTGCGCGGCCGCAATGGCCCGCGGCCCTGGACGTGGCGGCCAATCAGCTGACGCAGATTGCCAGACCGGGACCGGACTCTCCCGCTGCGAGATCTGGACGCTGCGCGAGAGCGTCTGGGTTCGGCACGCCCCGGTCCCCGCCGGAACTGGCGTGACGATGCGCGCGATCGAGACGGCCGCCAGAGAAGCCGGGCTCACCTATCCACGAGGCGATGAAGGACGCCGCCGCGCCCACTGGCGTGCCTCGGTCCTCCACGACGGCCCCGCTGGGTTCGACCTGCCTCTGGCACTCACCTGACGCCGCATGCTCGCTGTCTGACCGACGACGTGCAGTGCCGAAGGAAATCCCGCTGCTGATTGGCCGACCACTCTTCCCAGGTCGCCCAGTCGTCGCTCACCGGTCCGCGGCGGCGGCAATCCACTCGGGCGCAAGAACCGACCACACCTGCTTGTCGTAGCGCACGCCCTGGTACGGCCATGCCTCGCGGCGCACCCCCTCGAGCGTCATGCCGAGCCGTCGAGCCACCGCTGCGCTGCGGTCGTTGTCGGCCCGGCAGATCCATTCGGCGCGGTGCAGGCCGCGGCCAGTCAGTGCCCAGTCGAGCAGCATGCCGGACGCCGCTGTGATCAGTCCGTGGCCCTCGGCCGAGGGCTCGAGCCAACAGCCGATCTCGCACACGCCTGTGGCGGCGTCGAAGGCGTTGAACATGACCCCGCCGACCAGTGTCCCGTCGCGCCAGATGCCGAACATGCGGGCGCCGTCGGCGGCGGCTCGTTCGGCGTATCGCGCGAGCGTGGCCCGCGCGCCGTCGACGTCGTCCGTGACGAAGGTGGGCCCCACCCAGGGACGGATGTGCTCGCGGGCCCGGTCGAGGTGCTCGGCGAACTCGTCGGCGTGCCAGACCTCCAGCGGTGCGAGCTGCGCCCCGTCGGACAACGACAGCGTGAACATGCGGTCTCCATTCGCATAACAGTTGTTACGGCAATGTACCGTGAGTGCATGCCACGCTCCAAGGGCGATCACGAGGCCCGCCGACACGACGTCTCAGCGGCCGTGTGGCAAGTCATGGCCACCCGCGGCTTCGCAGGCCTGACCCTGCGCGCCGTCGCCGCCGAGCTGGGCGCGACCACCGGACTGCTGACGCACTACTTCCCCACCAAGCAGGCTCTGGTGGCGTACGCCCTCGACCTGCTCGAGGAGCGCACCCTCTCGCGGCCCCGTCGGCAGTCGGGCGGCGGTCTGGCCGCCCTCAGGGACGCCATTCTGGACATCCTGCCGCTGACGTCCGAGGCCAGGGACAGCAACCGCATCTGGGTCTCGTCCTGGGACAACGCCCTCGCGGACCCGGCCCTCAGCGCCGACTACGCCCGCAAGTACGCCGAGGGACGGGACCGCATGCTCCAGCGGGTGATCGCCGCCCAGGAGGCGGGCGAGCTGCCACCTGGCGAGCCGACCGACCTCGCGGCCGGGGCGCAGGCGTTCGCTCTCGGACTCGTGGTCCAGGCCCTGTTCGACCCGGCGGCGTTCCCGCCTGGGCGGCAGACCGAGCTCCTGGACAACTACCTGGCCGGGCTGGCCGCCGGCCCATGCCCCATCTCCAGTCCCGACCCGCACGCCTGACCGGCATAGTGCTCGTGGTTATCGGTTTCCTGATCGGGATCCTCGCACTGACAGGCGGACTGACGTAGGAGCGCACCGCGAGCATGAGCCGCCTGCTCGCCACGACTCGCGCGAATCACCCCGCCTCATCCCCGGTTCACAGCCGCTCACCAGGTAGGGCGGATCCCTCCGACTTTAGAGCGTCCAGCAACGGCCTGTCCGGAGCAGCCCACGGACGGGGACGAGCTCGTCGGCGACGTGATCGAGCTCGACGTCCGACCCCGGCCCGAGTTCGCCGCCGGTCACATCGCCCGTACCCACTCGATCCCGATCGAACAGCTCGCCGAGAGCCTGAGGGCGCCCAACTCCCCATCGACTCGGCCGCGCATGTACTCCCGTGGGAGCACGCGTCACCTCCTGTGGGAGTACGCGGCGACCGGCGCCCGCCGTCATCGTGGTGGACACCAACCACTCATCGGAGGTCTCGTGTCCCGACATTCACATTCCACAGTTGTCGAGCGGCACTCTGCGGGAGCGATGTCATCCAACGCTGACGACGCAGCAGCCATGCTCGCCGGCGCCGTCAAGCACGACGGCTGGGACGAATCAGCCGTCGGCGCGCCCGACGCCGTCACCATCGCGTTCCCAGCGGGGAAGTTCACGGCCGTGGTGGGCCGTGTCAGACACCCCATCCACTCGACCTCATGACGCTCCTCTCGACCGCCACGCCGGCCCAGCGCGACTTGAAGCGGATTGCGAACCCGGGCGGGTACTTGCGGACCACGGTCGACAATCTTTAGTTCACTGCGCAACGCAATTGAAGGAGCACATACAGGCATGAAACCGATCGAACAAGACCCGCGGCGACCGCTGCTCGGGCGCCGCGGGTTCTTCGCTGGCGCGGCTGGGCTCGTCGCCGGCGCTGGACTGTCCGCGGCGGCACTCACGGGACGTGACGGCGGCAATGATGACCGGGGAACCTCGCCCACCAAGGAAGACATCGCGCTTCGCGACCAGGATCTGAAGTTCATCGGCACGGAGGAGACCTTCTCGACTCCCGAGCTGATGAAGCTGAACTCCATCAACCAGGATCACATCGACTTCCTTACGGAGATCGGTCTTGCGGATCTGGGCGATCGTCGTATCGGCGATATGAACGAGGGGGGACTCAATGTTCAGATCCTCTCCGCGCATACGCCGTCCGCGCAAAATGTCCCCGGGCAGAAGGGGATCGACCTCGCCCATCGTCTCAACCGGCAGCTTGTGGACGGGCCGATGGCCAGCTATCCCGGCCGCTTCCAGGCCTTCGCCACCTTGCCCTTGCAGAGCCCGGAGGCGGCGGCGGACGAACTGGAACGCTCGGTCCGAGAAGACGGCTTCTTAGGTGCACTGACCAACGGGCACATCACGAAGAAGTATCTCGATCATCCCGAGTTCGAGCCCGTTCTGGCGCGTGCCCAAGATCTCGATGTTCCGATCTACCTGCATCCCGGATACCCAAGTGACGAGGTTTTCGCGACCTACTACAGCACGACACGGTCGGAATACACGAGAGAGTTTCAGGACTACATCTTCAGCGGGTCTGGCTATGGCTGGCACCAGGAGGTGCTGACCCAGTGCGTCCGGATGATCACGTACGGGGTCTTCGACAGGTTCCCCAGGCTGAAGATCATCATCGGCCACATGGGTGAAGGTCTTCCGTTCTACTACGAGCGGATCGCCAACGACATGGGCGAGCCGACCGAAAACTCGCTCAAGAAGCCCTTTGAGCAGTACTTCCAGGACAACTTTTGGTTCACGACCAGCGCGTTCTTCCAGGATGAGCTGCTCCATCTCTTGCTGAAGTACATCAGTGTGGATCGAGTGATGTTCGCGACCGACTATCCCTTCGCAGGCATCAAAGAAGGGACCGACTGGTTCCGAGCAGTCGATCTTCCGCGTGAGGACAAGGAAAAGATCGCGTTCCGCAATGCCGAGAAACTGTTCGGCATAAAGGTCTGACGCATCGGCGCCGCACCGAGGTATCCCGCTGACCGAGTAGACCCTCGAACGCGCCGCCACCCGATGACGGGCATGTGCCCCAAGTCACGGTCGCAAGATCGAACCTTTGCCGGGCAGCGCGCCTCGGGACGGATGTGAACACCTCTACGACGGATCCGACCGAGCTCGCTGTGGGCCGCCTTTGCGATCAGCCGGTTCGGCACGGACGACGCGCACCTGACCGCGATGCTGGCCCAGACCCGGAGCAGAAGGAGTACCCCATGCCTCAGAAGGCGCCCGCCGCTGTCCGCGGCGCGTTCAGTTTCCTCGGCCGCGCCGCACCCGGTCCTGCCGCTGCCCTCGCCGCGCGTGCGTTCCTGCGCGTCGGCCGGCCCGCGCCGGTCCGCGTAGCCGACCGACCGACGCACGAGGAGGCACGTCGCGGCCACCTGTCGCACGAGAGCGTAGACGTCGCCACATACACCTGGGGCGATCCGCATGCCCCGGCTGCCTTGCTCGTGCACGGCTGGCAGAGCCGCGCGTCCGCCTTCGGGAGCCTCGTGTCCGCTCTCACCGACGCTGGTCTCCGCGCCGTCGCCTACGACGCGCCCGCTCACGGCGACTCCGGTGGGTACACCCGCACGGCGCTCGACGACGTCGCCATCGTCCGCCGCCTGACCGATGTCGAGGCCGAACCGTGGGCCGGCGTCGTCGGCCATTCCCTCGGCAGCCTCGCGGCAGGCGTTGCCGTCCGCGAGGGTGTACCCACCCAACGGCTGGCCGGGATCGCGAGCATCGCGTCGTTCCGTTTCACCGAGGACGTGTTCGTCGGGGCCATCGGGCTGCCGTGGTCACTGCGTGATCGGTTCTCGCAGGCAGTGGCGCACCAGCTCCGGGACAACCCGGAGGTCACGCCCGAGGTTGCCGACCGGTTCGACCTCGTGAAGCATCCGCTCCCGAAGCACGTCAGGACGCTCTGGCTGCACGACGACGGCGACCAGCAGATCCCGCAGACCCAGAGCAAGCTGTTGCTCGGGGCGCACCCGCACAGCGGTGAGCTCGTCACCACCACCGGTCTGGGGCACAACAGGATCCTGGGCGACACCGCGGCCCACACCCATGTCGTCGACCACCTCACGTAGGCCGAATCGTCGGCCACCCAGATCGACGGTTCGGTCGAGCGTGTACTCCCGTGCGAGTACACGTCGCCTCCCGTGGGTGGACGCGGCGGCCGGGCAGCCGCCGTCATCGTGGTGGACACCAGCCACTCATCGGAGGTCTCGTGTCCCTACATCCAGATTCCACAGTCGTCGATCGGCAGTCCGGGAGCGCGCTGTCATCCAATGCTGATGACGCTGCGGCCATGCTCGTCGGCGCAGTCAAGCGATACGGTTCCGGCGAGTCGGCCGTCGTCGCGCTCGACGACGTCACCATCGCGTTCCCGGCAGGGAAGTTCACGGCCGTGATGGGCCCGTCGGGTTCGGGAAAGTCGACGATGATGCACTGCGCCGCCGGGCTGGATCGACTGACGTCGGGCCGCGCGTTCGTCGGCAGCACCGATCTGTCGACCCTCGCCGACCGCGAACTGACGAGGCTGCGCCGAGAACGGATCGGGTTCGTGTTCCAGACGTTCAATCTCATCGCGACGCTCACGGCCGAGGAGAACATCTGCCTGCCGTTGACGTTGTCGGGCCGCCGGCCGAGTGATGGAGCGCTCGATCAGGTCGTGTCGCTGCTGCGTCTCGGTGATCGCCTGCATCATCGGCCGGCGGAGCTCTCCGGCGGCCAGCAACAGCGCGTCGCCGTCGCCCGGGCGCTCGCCGCCCGGCCGCAGGTGGTGTTCGCCGACGAGCCCACCGGCAACCTCGACACCCGGTCCGGACAAGAGATCCTCGGCTACCTGCGATCAGCGGTCGACGAGCATCAGCAGTCGATCGTCATGGTCACGCACGATCCCAACGCCGCTGCGTGGGCGGACCACGTCGTGTTCGTCGTGGACGGCAGAGTGCACGACGTGATGGATCGCCCGACGGCCGATGCGGTGCTCGACGTGGTGAAGGGCCTGGGGCGATGAGGCAGATGGTGCGCAGCGCGGTCCGGAGCCTGTTCGCGAGCCGGGGTCGGTTCCTGCTCACGGGCACGGCGATCGCATTGTCGGTGGCGTTCCTCACCGCGACACTGGTGCTGTCCGACTCGATGCGCGGCCGAGCCGCCAGTGATATCGCCGAAGCGCTGGCCGGAACGAACGCCGTGGTGCAGGGCGTCGAGCTCGGCGAGCCCGGCGGAGGACCGGGAGACCCTGCCAGGACGGTTCAGCGATCACTGGATCCCGACATCACCGAGCGCGTGGTTGCGGTCGATGGCGTCGACGAGGCCGTCTCGCAATGGGTCGGCTTCGCCAAACTGGTCGTCAATGGATCGTCGGTCGGAACCGGCACGGCGAGCGACGTCGGTCGCAACTGGATCGCCGACCCGGCGCTCAATCCGTTCCGGCTCGCGAGCGGGCAACCACCGACCGAGGTCGGAGAGATCCTGATCGATCGATCACTCGCCGACGACGCAGGCCTGGCTCCCGGTGACGTCGTACAGGTCCTGACCACGACGGGTATGCACGACGCGACCGTCACCGGTATCGCGACGTTCGCATCGGCGGACGCGGCACCGCTGCAGCGAACGGTGCTGTTCCCCGACGCAGCGGTGTCCACCTGGCTCGACACCGCGGCGCCGACCGAGGTGCTCGTCGACGTCGCGCAGGGTGCCGACCGCACCGAGGTGCTCAGCCGGCTGTCGGCGCTGTCCGATGCCGAGGTCGTCGCCGGACCCGACTACATCCGGACGATGCAGGACGCCGCGACGTCACCGCTGCAGTTCCTGAACGTGTTCCTCCTGGCCTTCGCCGTCGTCGCGATCCTGATCGGCGTGACGATCATCTTCAACACGTTCACGCTCACCGTCGCCCGCCGCCGGCGGGAGTCGGGACTGCTGCGTGCGGTCGGTGCGGAACGACGCCAGGTGCTCGGCGCAGTGGTGATCGAGGCGGCGTTCGTCGGAATGATCGCCACGCTCGCCGGCCTCGTCTGCGGAGTCGCTGGAGTGGGCGTGCTGCGCTGGGTCGTCGGACTGACCGGGGTCAGCCTGCTCACCGGGCCGTCGATCGTGACCCCGGTCTCGATCGCGATCGCCGCGACCGTCGGCATCGGCGCAACGATCCTCTCGGCGTGGATCCCGGCTCGCCGCGCGGCGGCGACACCACCGATCGAGGCGCTGCGCGAGAGCGCGGCGGAACCCCGGGCCGTGAGCCGAGCGCGGACTGCGAGCGGACTCGTGCTCGCCACGGCGGCGATCGCTGGAGGAGCCGTGGCTGTGGTGAGCTCGAACCCCGTGTGGCTCGCGCTCGCTGCTGCCATCGTCCCGGCGCTCGTGCTGTGCGGCCCGGCGATCGTGACCGCCGCGGCGCGGTGGAGCGCACCGGTGGCCCGCCGCACCGCCGGTGTGTCTGGCACGATCGCAGCGGGCAACCTGGCTGCGAGCCCACGTCGATCGGCATCGACGGCGCTCGCGCTCATGCTCGGCACCGCGATGGTGACGATGTTCGCGATCTTCGCGAGCTCTCTGACGAGCGGGGTCGGAACCGACGTCCGCGAGGGACTGGAAGCGGACCTGGTGGTCACGTCGGCGACCCCCGACGTCTCGACGATCGACCCAGCCCTGGCCGGCCGGATCGCAGCGCTGCCCGACGTCGACGCGGTCACCGCGCTGTCGGCCGCCGAAGGGATCGTGGCGGGGAAGGCCGAGGCGATCGGCGGCATCGACCCGACGGCTCTGCCCACCATGTTCGACCTCGACCCGATCGCCGGCGACCTCGCCGATCTGAGCTCGGGCGGCGTGGCCGTGGTCGGTGACGACCCGGCGCGGCTTGGCGGAACCCTGGAGATCGAGTTCGAACGATCGACCATCGAAGCGCCGATCGTTGCCGTGGTCGCAAGGAGCACCGGCGGTTTCGAAGCCCCGCTCTACTTCGTCGACGCGGCGACACTCGACGCCTCGGTCGGTCGTCAGCTCGATGCGCAGGTGTTCGTCGACCTCGCCGACGGAGCGGCGGCGGACGCAGAGCAAGACGTGAGTGCCCTGGTCCGAGATGCGCCTGGGGCGTTCCTGGCGACCCAGGAAGAACACGTCGCCAGCAGGGGGAGCGAGATCGCTGCGTTCGGGAACTTCATCGACGGGATGCTCATCCTGGCGAGCTTGATCGCGCTTCTTGGAGTCGCCAACACCACGGCGCTCGCGATCAATGAACGCACCGGAGAGATCGGGCTGCTGCGAGCGGTCGGGGCGTCTCGGCGGGCGCTGCGTCGCATCGTGCGGCTCGAGGTGGCACTCCTGTCGTTCGTGGCAGCATCGATCGGTATCGCCGTCGCAGCCGGTTTCGGCTGGGCGATGATCGATGTCACCGGAGGCGCGGAGATCCCGTCCGTCGTCATACCTTGGCCCCGCCTGGCAGTGACGCTCGTCGTTGCGGTCGCAGCGGGCGTGGCCGCTGCAGCGTGGCCCGCGTTCCGGGTCTCCCGGGTGCCTGTGCTCGAACTGGTGAGCAGGGACCGCTGATGCGCAGGTCTCTGCACCTGGGCCGCGGCGTCCCACGACCGGTCCTGGTGCAGAAACCTCCCGTCGGAGTACGCGCCCGCCATCGGCCTCGACGACGATGGTCCCGTGACACACACCCATCCCCGCACCTCTCGCGCCGATCTCGTAGCGATCGTCGCCGCACTGGCGGTGTCGATCGGCATGCTGGTCACCGATCCGGACGTCGTGGCCGGACGGCAGCTCCCGGGCATCGCGATCGCGGCCGTCGCCGCAGTGCTGTTCGTCGTCGCCGGCCGGTTCGGTCGGGCCACCGTCGTGGCGATCGGTGTGCTGGACGTCGTCACCTTCGCATCGACCTCCAGCCCGCTCGCGCTGCGGCCGCTGCTCGCCGTGGCGCTGTTCCGTCTCGTGCGCCGGAGCGACGACCGCTCTGTGGTCTGGTTCGGGTCGTTCATCGCGATCGTCGTCGCCGGCTTCGGGGCGCAGATGGATGGTGAGCAGTTCTGGTTCGAATGGGCCACCGACGCAGCCGTTCTCCTGCTCCCGATCGCCGCCGCCGACGCCCGTCGCTCTAACCTGCGGCGTCGAGCCGACGCTGTGGAACGCCAGGTCGCCGAGCGGCTCCAGGCGGAACGCCTTCGCATCGCGTACGACCTGCACGACATCGTCGCCCATTCGCTGTCGGCGATCACCGTCCAGTCCGGCATCGCCGCCCACGGGTTCGAGCGCGATCCCGCCGCTGCTCACACCGCGCTCGTCGAGATCAACGACGCAGGCAGACGATCACTCGACGAGCTGAGATCCCTCCTCGGGCTTCTCCGGTCCGACGAGTCGGTCCCGCTTCGCCCGGTATCGGCGGCCACCACCACCCTCAGCGACGTCGTCGTCGCCGCCAGGCACTCGAGGAAGGTCGAGGTGGTCGAGGACGGTCACTATCCCGCGGGCGTGGCGGAGAGCACCGTGGTGACGGTGCACCGCATCGTGCACGAATGCCTGGTCAACGTCGCCCGCCACGCCGGCGACGTCCCCGCGGTCGTCCGGCTCCGGCACACGGACGGCGGCGTGCACGTCACCGTGTCGAACGACGCCCCGGCCACCGCACGCGTGACGGCGCCGGGCACCGGCATCGGTCTGGTCGCGATCCGCGAGCGAGCGGAGCTCCTCGGTGGCACCGTCCACGCCGAACCCACCGACGACGGCGGGTTCACGGTGCGCGCATTCGTGCCCTACCAGCTACCCGACGGGTGGGAAGCATGACCGCTCGGCTCGACGCGCCTGCCATGGCGAGGCGCGACATCCGCGTGCTGCTCGTCGACGACCAGGAGTGGGTACGTCGCGGGTTCGCAGCACTGCTCGCCAACGAACCCGGCATCGAGGTCGTCGGTGAGGCCGGCGACGGCGCGCAGGCCATCGCCGAGACCTGGCGAACACGCCCCGACGTCGTGCTGATGGACATCCGCATGCCTCGCATGGACGGGCTCGACGCGACGCGAGCGATCTGCCGCGACGAACGGCTCAGTGCTACCAAGGTGCTCGTACTCACCACCTTCGCGCTCGATGAGTACGTCTACGAGGCGCTCAGAGTCGGTGCATCCGGTTTCCTGCTCAAGGACACCCCGCCGCGACTCCTGCTCGAGGCGATCGCTGCCGCCGACGACGGTGAAGTCCTCATCTCACCGGCGATGACCAAGCGGTTGGTCGCCGACCTCGTTCGCCGACCGATCAGCCGTCCGGGAGACTCGGGTCCCCTCGATGTCCTGAGCGAGCGGGAACGCGAAGTGCTCGCCGAGGTAGCACGTGGCAAGACCAACTCCGAGATCGGCGAGTCGCTCTACATGTCGCCGCTCACGGCGAAGACGCACGTCAGTCGCATCCTCGGCAAGCTGAACGCGCGCGACCGCGCCCAGCTCGTGATCATCGGATACGAGACCGGACTCGTCAGCCCCGGCGAGTGACCATCGCGAGCGTCGTGGCGGTCGACACTGTCGATGTCGGCGCCGGGATCGGCCACCCACCCTGACAGCTCAGCGCTACCTGTCCCCGGAGCTTGTCTCACTCGCCGTGCCGGCCCGGGGCAGGAGGCTGATCGCGGTCTCGGCGTCGCCTTCCCCCGTGGGGCCGCCAGCCGCTGGAGCGGCATCGACCTCACCCGTGCGCCGTCCCGGACGAGGATCGCCATGCGGACTGCCCACGTCTGTCTTGGCTGGGCCGTGACGGTCCTCACCCTTGCTCCTCGGCGGGCTCCTTGCTAGGTTTGTTATTGTTCAATCACTAACCTAGGAGCGACCATGAACGCCAACCCGGCCCGCGAGCTCACCCCCGCACAGCACGCCCTGGCAGAGCACCTGCGGCTGGTGTCCTCCGGCCAGATCGACGAGTGGATCGAGCTGTACGCCGCGGACGGCACGGTCGAGTTCCCCTTCGCTCCCGCCGGTGTGTCTACCCGGGTGCAGGGACGCGAGGCGCTGATCGCCCACATGCGCGGTTTCCCGCAGACCTTCGATGTGAAGTTCGTCGACGTGAAGTTCATCGAGACGACCGACCCCCGCACCGCGGTCGCCGAATACCGCTCGGAGGGAAGCGTCCTCAGCACCGGCAAGCCGTATGAGCAGACGGTCATCACGGTGATCCGCCTCGACGAGGCGGGCCTGGTCGAGCGGTTCGTCGACTACTGGAACCCTCTTGTGGTCATCGAGGCCATGACCCCCGACCAGGCGGCCAGTGGCCAAGACGTGTCGTGGCCCGCAGGGCGCTGATCCCGATTCGACAGGGTGAGAGGGGGCAAGACGGGTCGCCCACCCGTCTTGCCCCCTCGAACCCCGTCTCACCCCGCAATGAAAGACTGGCAGACATGCCCGCCCCCGGTTCTAGCGTGAAAAGCGATCAACGCCGTCGAGTCGTGCTGGACGCTGCCGTGGCCTGTTTCGCGCGCAAGGGTTACTACGGCACGACAACCAGTGAGATCGCCGAACGGGCCGGAATCTCTCAGCCCTACATCTACCGCCTCTTCGCCAGTAAGGAGGCGCTGTTCGCCGGTGCCGTCCGCCACGTGTCCGAGCTGCTCTCGGATGCTCTGACCGGAGCCGGCGCCGGCACCGATGAGGCCGGGCCGCCCCGGCAGGCGGAGGGGGTGATGCGTGCGATCCGGTCCGCCTACAGCACCCTGATCCAGGACCGGGACGTCATGCGGTTCCTCATGCAGGCCAGTTGCGCAGCTGATGAGCCGCTCGTGGCCGAGGCGGTGCGCACGTGCTATGCCCGGCAGGTCGAACTCGTCAGTGAGCTTCTGAACCACGACGACGCTGCGGTCCGGCACTGGTTCGGCGCCGGCATGCTCGAGAATGTCACGCTGACCCTCGGCCTGGCCGACGTCGACGAGCCCTGGGCACGGACCCTCAGCGGGCAACGGTCTCGATCGGACAGCGGTAACTTCGCTCACCAGGTTTCGCCCTAGGGCCTGTTTGGGATTGGGTCAGCGTCGGCTGACCCAATCCAGGACGTCGTCGGCGATGGTGTTCGGTGCGGCGGCGGTGGTCTTGGCGACCGAGAAGAACCAGTCGGCCTCGTCGACGGGCGGATGGACGACGATGAAGGTGTTGTCGCTGTCGTTCAGGTCGTCGATCAGACCGATCAGATCGGCGCGGGTCGGGTTCGGCAGGCGGGTGCCGGCGCCAGGCTACGAATCGTGCCGGACTCGGTCCCCCAGGCGGCCGCCGCGGTGCTCGAAACGGACCCACAGGTGCGCGAAGCCACCCTCAGGTTGCGCTCGGAGCGCGGCGCAGTCGTCCTGGTCGGTCACGTACGCGTCGCGCCACGCGCGGACCTGTCTGCCCTCGGGTCGCTTATCGACGAGACCGCTCACCAAGTCGGGCAAGTCCTGGGGCGAACCGTCACCGGACAGATCCGTCTGGCGGTAGCTCGTCGCGGGAGCGCCGAACGCATTGTCCGATGCCCCAGATCAGCAGTCAGGATGCTGGCGCACGTGGATCGCAGCTGCCAACTGCACGGTGGGTGGCGCATCTCGCTTCGTACTCGCACGGTCGCAGTCCTCCGTCATTGTCGGCGGGAGCTCGGCACAGCATTAGCTCGCCCCTGAGGGAAGGCCTCGCGAAGGACGCGCCTGTCGCCCCTGGGGCTCTCCCACGGCGAGTGCTTGGCCGATCGTAAGCCCGCCAGTCACGAGCCCGACGACGGTCACCGGCGCAACGGCGAAGCCCTTGCCCGGTTACTGATCGGGGCGGACGAACGCGCTCGGGCCGTCCTCGTCGACGCTCAGGGGCATGAGGAGTCCATTGGTCTCGATTCCGAGCTTCACCGGAGGCGTCTGCTGCGGTGCAGCATCATGGCGACAAGTCCGCAGCTCGCAGCGACCACGGCGAACGGCAGGGCTGCCGCGACGTCGAACAGGGCCGTGAACATGATCGGCCCCACCAACTCCGCAACGACGAACGAGTACTGGAAGACAGCGAGATATCTCCCTCGCGCCCCCCGCCCGAGCTCATCCACCAGCGCCGCGGACGACGGAGCGTGCAAGATCTCTGCGGTGCTCAGGAGAGCGACGCCGATCACGAGCACCACTGCGGCCGCGGTCAAGGGCAAAGTCACTGCGACAGCGACAGCAGCAAAAGCGCCGCACCACAGAAGCGCCGCGCGCTTCAAGAGCCGCACCTTCGAGAAGCGGGACGCAAGGCCGGCACCGCGCGACGACAGCACGGCGACGAGCAGCGCGTTGACCACCAGAAGCGCAGCGGTCAACCAGCCTGGCCCCTCCAGTCCCGTACGAACGACGGTGGGCAACGAAAGGCCGAAGAAGAGGGTCGACAGCGCGAGCACGCTGTTCAGCGCGAGGAACCGCAGGAACTCGCGGTCGCGGAGGATCGACACGTAGGTCCGTGTCTCTTCTCCGGTGAAACGGCCCGCTCGGGGACGCACCTTCACGACAGCGAGAATCAGGACCGCCGCGACGGCGGTGCACCCCGATGCCGCCCACGCGAGCGCCAGATAAGCACTCTCGACCTGGACCGAGATCACGACTCCGGTGACGAGCCCGCCCACGACGACTCCTACGGTCCGGACCGCGTTGAGGCGACCGAACCATTGCTCCATCGACAGGCCGGCCCCGGACTCCGCGTAGTCCGCGAGGAAGGTGAAGACCGACGACCAGAAGAGGCGCACGCCAACGGCCATCACCGATGACGCCAGCAAGACTTCGACCGGCTCACGGGCGACGACGAAGCCGGCGTACGCGACAGCCTGGATGCCCAGGCCGACAACGACGACAGGATGCGCGGTCCAGCGGTCGACCAGTGCCCCGGTCGCGATCGGTAGCGGAAGGCCGATCAGGACGCTCACGCTCATGATCGCACCCAGCACGGGGAGCGGGATGTCGGTCAGGACGGTGAAGTACACCAGCGACAGTGGCAGGAACAGGCCACCGGACAGTGAGGCGAGAGACAGAGACAGGGTGAGGCAGGCGTCAAGGCGCCCAGGTGCATGCTGAGGCACGGGGATTCACTTTCGATGGGAAACAGGCATGACTGAGACCCCGGCGAGCACCTGGCTCGACGGGTACTTCAGTTCTGTCTGACGTCCATAGGCGCCGACGGTAGCCCCAACCGATCGCGGGGGCCACACCTTTTCCACGATCGAATTCGCAGGTCAGCACCTGCTTCGGCGCAAGCCCTGTCAGACGCGGCCGTCACTCTTGGGCCCCGTCGACGGGCCGCCACTGACCGGCTCTGCACTGCGCTCTCGTGCGCGTCCTGACGGTGCGGGTGCACCTGGCCGGTACCAGAGGACCAATACCAGGGGGCACAGCATGGACGAGCAGGAGCCGCACAGCGCGGACCAGGACCTGACGCCAGCGCCAACGTAAGACCTGTCCGAGATCGCTGGCATGGCCACCGACGAGGGCACCGCGCGTATCGTCCTGGCCCCGGGTTGCGAGCCCAGCGACGAGCTCGCACCCCAGCTCGTGGTCACGCACGGCGACGTGTACCTGGTGCAGCAGATCTCCGACGGCGCACTACAAGGAGAGACCTCGCGGTTGGCCCGCTGGCGCCAGGACGTCACCGGTCGTCTGGGCCTTGCCGAAGTCAGCCGGGTCCTGCTGCGGACCCAGCAGCTCGGGCTCGGAACACTGGTACCGGGTGAGCACGGCTGGCCCACCCTCGCTGGAAACCCGGCAGCCCACCCGCTGGTGTTTGTGGACGCGTGGCGACTCGTCGTACCTGAATAGACACTCGCCGCGGGTGGCGGTGATCGGGGCACGTGTCCCCACGGACTGCGGCCGGGACGTCGCCCGCGCCCTGGCGATCGACCTCGCCGACCGGGGCGTCACTATCCTCGGGTCCGGCTGGCCGGGCATCGACGCACAGCCGTCCTGGGTGCAGCCGTGGCCGGTGGGCCGGCAACCGCAGTGCTACGTGCAGGGCTGGCCCGCCCCTACCCCAGCAGCAATGCCAACCTGTTCCGGGCAACTGTCTCCAACGGAGGTGTCCGGGCTCACCTATCCACGAGGCGATGAAGGACGCCGGCGCGCCCACTGGCGTGCCGGCGTCCTTCATGAGGGCCCCGCTGGGTTCGACCTGCCTCTGGTGCTCACCTGACGCCGCACGCTCGACGTCTGACCGACTTCGTGCGGCCCGTCACCCAGAGGCGAAGTACGCCCACGCCCGCAGGTCCGCTCTGGCGGTCTCGACCTGTTGGAGAATCGGTGCGAACTCTTCGTCGTCGAAATCCACGACTGACTCGAGATAGTCCGTACGCACCCGTTCAGCTTCTGCGATCCGCCACAGAATCTCCAGAAGCTGTCGCTGCTCGCCCGCCGACCGCTTCTCGGCTTGTGCGATCTGACGCAGAGCGTCTCTGTCCTCCCCGAGAAGGCGACTCCGAAGGACCTCCGGGGCAGTGAACTCCTCGATCTGCTGGACAGACTGCCGCGTCCTTCGGTCGCAGTAGATCGCGAGCGCCACAGTGGGAGCCAGGTAGGCCAATGTGGCACCCAACGGTGGTATCAAGCCGGCATCAGTACTCCCGCCAGAGAGCTCGCTGGCGGAGAACGCCACCGAGAGGAACACAACCGGCGACGCGCCCACGAGCGCATTCGCAAGGCGGGACCACCGATATCTGACACGAGCTGTCCGCTCGATCTCGTTGAAACCGGTCCGGATTCGCTCGACGACGAGCAGGTCTTGCCTCGGGTCGACGATGAATACGAATCGGTGGAGAGCAGCCCTGAGATCGCCCTCCATTTTCAGGATGCCCGGCTTCGCCATCACCCACGCCAGCGCAAGGAACCGTCCCGGGCGCGGAGCCCGCCACACATGCTGCACAGCCAGACCCTATCGGCCGGGGCGTCCAAGACTTGCCGTGATTCATCCGGAAAGTACTTGCAGGCGATGACGGCTGTGCCACGTTCAGCGCGTCGGGTCCCCGGCGCTGTCCGCGCCTCGCTCGGACCGTCACCGCCCTGTCACGACGAACTTCGTGATGGCCAGAACCTCCCGACGGCGCTCGAACTCCCCAGGCTCCTCGCGGTGGAGCCGTGTCAATTACCACGACGGCGGGCACTTCGCTGACCGGCCGACTTCCACGGCCTTCCTCATCCGTCCGTGCGATGTTCGATCGAGCTCGGCCCTTCCGGTGCCCTGTCCGCGAGCTCGTCGGCCTTGTCCAGGCGCGCGAGCCAGAACTCCCGGACGAGTCGGATGCTGGGCTTGGCGGCAAAGAAGAGCGAACCGATCAGGAAGCAGAACGTAGCCGCCACTTTCGTCTGCTCGGAGAAGAACAGGATGCTGCCGATGACGAAGAGCATTGCCGCGAGGAAGTCAGCGGTCGTATGCAGCACCTCGAACATGGCATAGCGGCGGGCTTGCTGCGACGTAACCTGACGGGCCCGAGGATCGAAAATTCGCACTACATCTCCCAGCTTGATCAGTTGTGCCCAGTCGTCCAGTCGTCCAGTCGTCCGGAGCGCGGTGAGCCAGCCGGAACCGTGCCAGGTGGTCTCCCGCCGTCCGGCTGGCCCCTCGGCGTGGTCCGATCCGACGCACGCACTCCCTGTCGGTGTCATGCGGAACCTTCAGCATGGAAGCAGCGGTGTCCGGTCGCACCGCGGGCTGTACCTAGGTGCGAGCCGCCGCGCGGCGATGCAGCATCGAAGGGCACCCGCAGTCCGCGCAGGAGGAGGCACCGATGGCAACGGCACCCAGCGCCCCGCCCGTAGAGCCTGGATCGTCGGCGGCGACCGCAACTGCGCCGGTGAGTTAGCGCGCGCCGCGAGCAGCGCGGCTCCCCGTGAACAGATCAGGGAGGACACCTGTGTCGATGAACGAGAAGGACGAGGACGCCACAAAGGACCGTGGAGAGGGCCGGTCGCACGACTCCGGGATGTATCTGCGGTTCGCTGCGATGCTCCTGACCGCAATGGTGGTCATGTACTTCGTCATGTTCGTGGGCTCCTGGGAATGGAGCCACGTACGTTTCAGCCAGAGCCGCGTCTTCATGGCACTGACCATGGGCGGCGCGATGGGCCTGGTGATGCTCGCGTGGATGCTCAATATGTACAAGAGCGCCAAGGCCAATGTCGCGGTGGTAGTGGCCAGCGTGCTGCTTCTGGGGGGCGGGGCGTTCCTGGACCGCAGCCAGGTCACGGTGGACGACTCCGCATTCATGAGCGCGATGATCCCGCACCACTCGCTCGCCATCACCCGCTCGGAGCGCGCACAGATCCAAGACGTCCGGGTCTGCGAGCTCGCCGTGGAGATCAGCGAGGCCCAGCGCCGCGAGATCCGCGAGATGGACTGGCTGATCGACGACATCGCCCGCAACGGGATCGCGGCCACGCCCGCCGAGGCGCAGTCCCGGCAGGTCCCGAGCTTCCAGGAGCCAGCCCAGCGGCAGTGCCCCGCGGGCTGACCGAGTCGATCGGCAACAAGGTTCCGATTCACTGACCGACGAGGGGGACGGCGCATGACGTTCGAGGAATGGGTCGGAGCGGTCGGTAGAGCGGTAGACGCCGCGGGCGTCGTGGCGGTTGTCCTGGGCGCCGTGGTGGCCACCGTGTTCGCCGTCACCCGGCTGGCGCGCAGACAAGGTGAGGTCTACGGGCGGTACCGGCGGTTTCTCGGCAGATCCATTCTGCTCGGGCTCGAACTGTTGGTCGCCGCGGACATCATCCGCACCGTGGCAGTGGCCCCGACGCTCGAGAGTGTCGGGGTCCTCGCCGGCATCGTCCTCATCCGCACCTTCCTCAGCTGGTCTCTCGAGCTGGAGATCACCGGCCGGTGGCCCTGGCAGAAGGAAGGCACACGACCGAGTGCATCCGGCAGCGGCAGTCCGGCCCAGTAGCACGCTGATACCCATCGGCCGGCGTGTGCAGGACCGACACAGGACCGGGGCGCGGCCGGGGTCGTCGTGGAAGCACAGGAGCCGGTTCCCTGGTGCGGCGGCGTGATGGTCAGGATCACGCCACCGCACCACGACGCTAGGGCAGCTACCGTTCACTCGCACGCACCCAGTGCGTTCCCGATATGTACTCGAACGCATGCGCGATCTGACCAAGATGCGCGTGCACGACCGCGCGGCCACGTTCATCGTGCACGCCGCGGGCGATTTCAGGACCGGGGCCGGCATGAGTGATGGTGACGGGCTCCTCGTAGACCAGTCCAAGCCCGCGAGGCGATGAACGACGCCATCGTGCCCACGGGCGAGCCTCGGTCCTCCCTGACGGCCCGGCAGGGTTTGATCTGCCCCTGACCTAGCCTTACCGATGATCATGACGGCGCTGGCGGCACCCGCCATCGTCGGCCTCCTCACCGCGCCAGTCACGGTGGCTCCCCGCCGGAGCTGCGGTGCTGCTCCTGGGCCTGACGGCAGTAGCCGTCGTCCGCCGTCGCGAGGACAAGGCTGACAGCGATCCGGCACCTGGGCGCCGCTCGTGCCCAGGTGCCGGAGATCCTCGGCGCCGGTTCAGCTGCCGGATCAGCTTCCGGCGGTCACCTTGCCCTCGTCGGCGGCGTCATGTTCGCGTACTCCTCGATCCGGTCGATGAGACCGTCTTTGAAACCGAAGTACATCGCCACGGGCAGCTCGGTGCCGGACCCGTCGGGCATGTTGATGTGCAGCACGTGCTGCTGGAGCACCTCGTCGGGCTTCTGGAACTGTCGGGTGATCTCGTACCGCAACGCCACGACACCCCCGCCGCTCGACATCTGCTCGAGCTGCTCGAGGTTCTCCTCGATCGTCTGCTCGCCCTTGCCGTCGTTGTGCCAGACGGTGGCCGTGTCCGCGCACATCGCACGCATGCTCGCGAAGTCGAACTTCTCCAGGTGCCGCAGGTACTGGACCGCCTTCTCCGTCAGCTCGGGTTCCATGATTCCGTCCTGTCCTTTCTTGTCGGGCTCTGTCACCGTGCTCCCGTTCCTCTCGTCGAGAACGAGTGCACGTTCTCCGGCGTCGACGACGACCGGAAGATGGTTCGCTTCAAGCGGGATCGGGCACGGAAACGCCGTGGAGAACACGTGGTGGGGCAGGATCACCTGGTTGAAGTCGACCCGGAGGGTGCTGCCCTCGTCCGGGGGCAGGATCAGCCACCGACCGATCTCGGGTGTGTCGGTGCCGCTGCTGGGATCGGTGAAGACCGCCAGCCGCAGGCCGGGGACGGATTCCAGCACCACCAGGGTGTGCTCCTGGCCGCCGAGCTCGACGACCAGGTCGCCCGGGGCGGAGACCATCTCCTTGCTCCGCGGGCTGGTCAGTCGCCCCACTTCGACGGTACGGCCGGGCACCGACCGGTACTCGGCCTCGACGACCCAGCTCGGATCGTAGGGATAGCTCGCGATCTCGCGCAGCCCCGTGAGAACCGGTGCCGAAGGGTCCCAGACGACCATCCCGTAGGTTCCGCCCCGTCCCTGGACGAAACACACCCGCCCGTCAGCGAGCTCCACCTGGCTGCCGGACTCCACTTCCACCGCACCGGTCACCGGTCGCCCGCCGATCGACACGCCGTCCGCGGCGGTGACGGTGAGGGTCAGGACCCCCGATGCACTCACTTCCCAGCGACCCGGCAGCCCCGGCACCCCCGGTTCGGGATGCGAGACCATGGCCAGCTGGACGGTGCCCGCCTTGCCGCCCGGGCCGGCGACCTCCTCCCAACGGTTGTTCCGCCAGGTCGCGTACTCGACCGGCACACCCGGGTGGCCAGAGTCCTCAGCAGACATAGATCCTCCTGTTCCTGTTGACGCCCGGACCGAGCGCCCTCCAGGTGGCCACACTGGGACGGCGGCGCAGAACCTGGCAAACATTGTTGCCGTTCTGGCAAACTGGCCGCCATGAGCAACGAGAAGGGCGAGGGCCTCGACGCCGTCGGACCCCGGCTGCGCAACCTTCGCCACGAACGTGAGACCACGCTGGCCGAGCTGTCGGCCGCTACCGGCATCTCCATCAGCACACTGTCCCGGCTGGAGTCCGGCTCCCGGCGACCGACGCTGGAACAGCTGCTGCCTCTGGCCAGAGCGCACGGCGTCACGCTCGACGAGCTGGTCGACGCCCCCGCCACCGGCGACCCACGTGTCCACCTGCGCCCCATCCACTGCAAGGGAGGGCAGACGGTCCTGCCGTTGACCCGGCGCCCCGGCGGCATCCAGGCCTACAAGTTCATCCTTCCCGGAAGCCGCGGCTCGGATCAGCCCACTCCCAAGACCCACGAGGGGTACGAGTGGGCCTACGTCCTCAACGGGCAGCTACGACTCGTGCTCGGGGACCACGACCTGGTCCTCGCGCCCGGCGAAGCCGCCGAGTTCGACACCCGCACGCCCCACTGGTTCGGCGCCGCGACCAGCCAGCCCGTGGAATACCTCTGCCTCATCGGACGGCAGGGCGAGCGCGCACACATCCGCGCCCGCACCGCGCCCAGGAAATGAACGAGCCCGCCGTCCGGGCCACCACAGCCGTCGTCCCGTGACGCTTGCCGACGTGGCAAAGACGTTTGGTGTTCTCCCACGCGGCGAGCCAGTCTCGTGCCTCGACCCGGTGTGTCCGCCAAACCGGGTCAAGACCTGACGCGCGTTGTCCGTACTTGCCAGTGGGGGCGTTCTCCGTACGGTGGAGCCAGGTCCCGAGTCCAGGCCACGGCCCGCAGGCGCGTGGTGGAGACCATCGATTGGCACCGGAGGACCTACGGGTGACTGCGGCGTCGAGCGACGGCACCTGCAGCGCCTTGGTGGTCCTACGGATCTGGGCCCATGTGCCGCGCTGTGCCCACCCGCCGGTCCGCCACCCGCAGCACCGCCGACCCACGAGAGGACAACCGGATGCCCGAACTTGAGCGCCACCACCAGTTGGCAGGCAGCCGCCCGACGATGGAGGACGCACGCGTCACGGTGGTCGTCGTCAGCCGCAACCGCCGCGAGGAGCTGCTTCGCAGCCTCGGCCATCACCGGTCCCCCGTGGTCCTGGTCGACAACGGATCGACCGACGGGACTCCCGACGCGGTCCGGCGCACCCACCCTCACGTGGAGGTGGTCGAGCTGGGCCAGAACCGCGCGGCGGCCGGACGAACAACCGGTGCATTGCGCGCCCGCACCCCGTTCGTCGCCTTCGCCGACGACGACTCGTGGTGGGCGCCCGGGGCCCTCCGCGCGACGGCGGACGCGCTTGAGGCCGCGCCGCGCGTCGCCCTCGCGAACGTGGACACGTTCGTGGGAGACGAGGAGCTCCCCGACCCTTTCTCCGCCGTGCTCTCCGCGTCCCCGCTGCCACATCGGCAAGGCATGCTGCCCGGCCCGCGCATCCTCGGGTTCATGGCGTGCGCCGCGATGGTGCGTCGGTCCGCCTTCCTCGCGGCGGGCGGGTTCGACGACGTCATCCGGTTCCCCGGCGAGGAGGAACGCCTGGCGTGGGACCTCACCGCCCGCGGCTGGGCGCTGGTGTACCTGGCCGGCCCCGCCGTCCACCACCACCCGTCTCGGCAGCGCGGCGCCCCCGAGCGGCGTGAGCGAGGCCTGGCGCGGTCACGGGTGCTCACCGCGGCGATGCGGCTGCCGTGGAACGCCGTGGCCGAGCGCGTCACGGCGGAGTTACGGGCGGGAGCTCCAGGGCGCCTCGGCGTGCTCGACGCCGTCGCCCGGCTGCCGCAGGCCCTCCGGCACCGGCGGCTGCTCCCGCCTGAGGTGCTGGCTGACATCGAGATGCTCGACCGCGTGACCACCGATGGCGTGAGGGAGCCGACGGTCCCCTGACCAGCAGGAGCCACCGCCCGTTCCCAGCTTGCCCCGTCGTCCCCGGAGGATCCCCATGGCTCGGCAACCCGACGCCCGCATCGGCGTCGTCGTCATCACCCACAACCGGCGCGACGAGGTACTGGGCGCACTCGCCCGGCTCCGCGAGCTGCCCGAGCAGCCTCGCGTCATCGTCGTCGACAACGCCTCCCACGACGGGACCGCGGACGCCATCCGCTCCCAGCACCCGTGGGCAGAGCTCGTCGCCAGCCCCACGAACCTCGGTGCCGTCGGCCGCAACGTCGGCGTCGACCGTCTCGACACGCCCTACGTCGCGTTCTGCGACGACGACACCTGGTGGGAGCCCGGCTCCCTGCGGGAGGCGGCCAACGTGCTTGAGGCGCACCCGCGCGTCGCCGTGCTGACCGGGCGCATCATCGTGGAGCCACACGGACAGGAAGACCCGATCGTCACCGAGCTACGCCAGTCGCCAGTACCCACAGCGGCAGACCTGCCCGGCCCCGCGCTGGGAAGCTTCCTCGCCGGCGCCTCCGTGGTCCGCCGGGACGCATTTCGCGCCATCGGAGGGTTCCACCCCCGGCTCTGGCTCGGCGGCGAGGAGGAACTACTCGCCACCGACCTC
The DNA here is from genome assembly GCF_028994805.1 of Promicromonospora iranensis. Lineage (GTDB taxonomy): Bacteria > Actinomycetota > Actinomycetes > Actinomycetales > Cellulomonadaceae > Promicromonospora > Promicromonospora iranensis. The sequence goes on from NZ_JAJQQP010000015.1 coordinate 131,305, forward strand.
GCCACGGCCGGCTGGGAGCTGTGCTTCCTCGAGGCCATCGCCATCCACCACCACCCGTCCAAGGCCCGGGACCCGCACCGCCGACGCCGGGACGGCATCCGCAACACGCTGTGGTTCATCTGGCTGCGGCGTCCCCTACCCGCCGCACTGCGCCGGACACGGGACGTCCTGCGATCCCTGCCCCGCGACCGCGTCTCCGCGGCCGGCCTCTGGCACGCGCTCCGCGGCGCACCATGGGTCCTGCAGGAACGAACGCCGCTGCCCCCGCACGCCGAGGCGAGACTCCTCGCGCTCGAGGAGGCCCAGCAGTCGTCTACGGCCCGCAACTATGTCAGCTGAGCCCGCGACCCACCGTACGCAGGGAAGACACGTCCTAGCCGGCCGGCAACGGTGAGCTCACCGCGCAGCGGGCCGTACGCCTGGGGGCGGAAGCCCATGGTCACCTCGAGGCGATCGGTGTCTTCAGCGGCGAGCTCCAGCACGAGCCCGCCCGCCGCGAGCCTCTGCTCCATCGGCCCCCCTCAGCTGGCCTGCCTCCGCGCTTGCCAGTGGGCGCGTTGTTCTTACGGTGGAAGAGGGTCCAGAAAGAGGCCGACGCCCACGTCGAGGAGACATCGTGCGCGAGGACGAGGCCACGGCGCGGTTCCTTGAACAGAAATTGCCGAGCACGATCAGCGCGGTACCGGCGGCCGCTAATTAGCACGGGAGGCAACATGGCTGATTCCAAGAGCAAGACCACGACGGACCATGACGAGATCCGCTCCTGGGTGGAGCAGAACGACGGTACGCCGGCGAGCGTGCGCGGCACGGACGACGGCGGCGAGGCCGGTGTGCTGCGCATTGACTTCCCAGGTGGCGCGGGCGAGGACCAGCTCGAACCGATCAGTTGGGAGACCTGGTTCCAAAAGTTCGACGACGCCGGGTTGGCGTTCCTGTACCAGGCAGAGCGCTCGGGCGGTGGCGGCAGCACCTTCTTCAAGCTCGTGCGCAGATGAATTTGTAGGCTCTTGAAGGAACCGGCTCCCGTCCGACGCACACCAGGTCGACAACTATCTGGTCGGCTACGCCACCCGGCCACGGGCAGCAGAGTCCAGCTGTCAGATCCCGCACCACTCGCTCGCCATCACCCGCTCCGAGCGTGCGCATCCGCGAGCTGACCGAGGCGACCGGCAACAAGGTTCCGATTCGCTGACCGACGAGGGAGCGGCGCATGACGTTTGAGGAATGGGTCGGAGCGGTCGGTAGGGCGGTAGACGCCGCGGGCGTCGTGGCAGTTGTCCTGGGCGCCGTGATGGCCACCGTGTTCGCCGTCACCCGGCTGGCGCGCAGACAAGGTGAGGTCTACGGGCGGTACCGGCGGTTTCTCGGCAGATCCATTCTGCTCGGGCTCGAACTGTTGGTCGCCGCGGACATCATCCGCACCGTGGCAGTGGCCCCGACGCTCGAGAGTGTCGGGGTCCTCGCCGGCATCGTCCTGATCCGCACCTTCCTCAGCTGGTCTCTCGAGCTGGAGATCACCGGCCGGTGGCCCTGGCAGAAGGAAGGTGCACGACCGAGTGCATCCGGCAGCGGCAGTCCGGCCCGGTAGCACTCGTGGCACTGATCACCAACGGACCTGTCACCGCGCTCGTCGCCGGGGCAGGAATCGCGCTCATCGGGCAGTGACCGCACTCATTGCACCCAGCGGTCGTTCTACGGACGAGAGCACGACGGAACCGAGACCGCGATGTCTCCGGTATGGAGCAGATCGCCTCGCCGTCGCCGGTCCGGCGGAGCCACCGGTAGCCGTACCCTGCGAGGGGGGACCCGACCATCGGCCTTCACGGCCGCGTGGTCCTGGTCAGCCGGCAGGAGGAATGCACCGCGGCCTCACTCCTCGGGATGGGCGTGGTCGCCTGTCCTCGGGTTCAAGGACTCCGGGTCGGCGTCCGCATCAGGCTCGTCACCGACGGTCTGCGTGGCAGCGGTGTCGCCCATGCCCGCGGCCGCTCCCGTGCGCGGGTTGAGCTGGTCCGGGTCCGCGTCGGGGTCCTCAGCAGGGTCGTATCCAGGCTGATCGGTCATCGTCGTCTCCTGTCCGGTGAACGTGGTCGGTACTGGACCACTGACCTCCTCTGCACCGTGCCACGGGACCGGGCCGCTCGCATGCACGCGCAACGGACCTGGCAGAGGGCCGGTGGGCCACGTGTTACCGCAGCGCAACAGCTGCGTCTACGGGCTTCTCACCACACCGATGCACGCAGCCCCTGTGCGCCATCACCACCTCGCCCGGGCCGCGGGCAGCCTGATCGCCGTTTTGGGTGCGAGTGACCGGCACCCCTCCTACCGTGATCGTACCTAGGCCGCAGACGTGAGGAGCCAAGATTGCGCTCGACCCGCGAGGTACTGGAAGACCATCTGGAATGCCGGCGTGCTCTCGACCTGGAGAGTGACCTGCGCCGGAACTATGCGCACGAGGTGGTGCTGCTCTCGTGGGGTGAGGGCGTCCACCGCGGCCACGGCGGGGTGCGGCTTCTTGCGGATGTGCTTCGGACCTACCTGCCCGAGGGCAAGTACCGGTACGACGACCTGATCGTGGGCGACGCCTATGGGCTGCTGCGCTGGTCGGGAACCGGGCCTGACGGCGAAGAGCTGCGGGGCGTCGACTCGTTCGTCGTCGGCCAAGGTCAGATCACTGCACAGACGATCAGCTACGTCACCGACTGAGAGCCGGCGTCCGGCGGCGTGCTCCTCGGCGACGGAGAGCTAGACCCGCACTTCTAGTCCCGGGTCCACTGCTCGCTCGGGCAGCGCCACCCGCCCGGAACCTCACCGGGCAGCCTCGCCCTTGGCCGTACGCGAGGTCGGTGAGATCGTGCTTCGTCCGGGCGCACGAGCTCCCGGCAGCTCGTCGAGGTGAAGAACGCGTCGTGGTCCGCGCCGCGGCGCCGCTCACGTAGCGGGTCACGTCACGCCGCGAAGTCCGGCGGCCCCACCACGACCGGATCGCTGGTCAGCCGGCGCCGCACCTCGCGGCCCCTCCAGCGCAGCACCACCGTCCGGCCTTCGACCGCCTCCGGCGCCAGGGAACGGGGCCGCACCACGGCCCGCACGAGGTCGCCGTCGGCCCAGTCGAGGTCCACGACGAGACCTGGCCGCGCGACCAGACCGTGGGCGGAGCCCGACGCGAGCTCGGTCGGCAGGGCCGGGAGGAGCTCGACGTACCCACGGTGGCTCTGCAGCAGGCACTCGGCGAGCGCCGCCGCGTACCCGAGGTTGCCGTCGATCTGGAACGGCGGGTGCGCCGCGAACAGGTTGCGGTACAGGCCACCGGCCCACTGCCCGCGCACGCCGGTCGCGTCGCGGAACACGAGGTCGAGCAGGTCGGAGACGCGGTCGGGGCGGTGCAGGCGCGCCCAGAGCGCGACCTTCCACGCCAGCGACCAGCCGGACGAGTCGTCGCCGCGCCGCTCCAGGGACGCGGCCATCGCGGCCTCCTCGGTCGCCGTCAGCGCCTCGTCACCGGGGAAGAGGGGGTAGAGGTGGCTCACGTGCCGGTGGTGGGGATCGCTCTCGGGCTCCTCCTGGCCCCACTCCTGGACCCTGCCGTCCGTCGCCACCAGGACGCCGGGCAGGTTCGGGAGCACGACGGCGGCACGGCCGGCGAGATCGGCCGCGTCCGCGCCGACCCGCGGCGCGAGCTCGACGACGGAGCGCAGCACGTCGCGCACCAGGGCCCGGTCCATGGCGCTCGACCAGCTCACGGCGACGGCGCGGCCCTGCGCGTCGACGAACGTGTTCTCCGGGGAGGTGGACGGTGCGGTGCCCCACGAACCGTCCGGCAGGCGCACGAGCCACGAGAGGGCGAACTCCGCGGCGTCGCGCAGCACCGGCCACACGACGTCGCGCACGTGGTCGTCGTCGACCGAGCCGAAGCGGACGCGCTCGACCAGGTGCCGGACGAGCCACAGGCCACCCATCGGCCAGAACGCCCAGGCCGGGTCGCCGTGGCCCGCACCGACGGACGAGGCGAAGGCCCAGGCGTCGCTGTTGTGGTGCGCCGCCCAGCCCTCGGCGCCCAGCCGGCGCGCGGTGGCCCGGCCGCTGGACGCGAGCGCCACCACCAGGTCCTCCAGCGGCTGGACCGTCTCGGGCAGCCCGAGCACCTCGGCGGGCCAGTAGTTCATCTCGGTGTTGATGTTGAGCGTGTAGCTGGAGCTCCAGGGCGGTTGCATGTCGAGGTTCCACAGGCCCTGCAGGGTCGCGGGCAGCCGGCAGCCCCGCGAGGACGACATGAGCAGGTAGCGGGCGTGGTCCAGCAGGGCGCCGGCCAGTCCGGGGTCGGCCTCCAGGACCCGCCCCGGGGCGGTGCGCGCGCTGGCGAGGCGCTCCTCGAGCGTCCGAGCCGGTTCCCGGCCGCCGACGTCGCCCCGGTCGCCGACGTCGCCCCGGCCGTCCCGGGCGTCCGGGCCAGGTTCTCCCACCTTGACGCCGCACCGGTCGAACAGGCCCGTGTGCTCGGCCTCGTGCCGGCGCAGCACTTCCGCGGGGTCCTCGGCGAGCACCCGCCCGACCCGGGTGCGGGCCCGGTCGGCCAGCTCCCCGGCCGCACCGCGGGGCGCGGAGCCCGGCCCGTCGTACGTCGTCTCGACGGCGAGCGCGAGCACCCACCGGTCGCCGTGCCGGCGCCAGCCGACGACGACGCACGCCTCGACCGCGCCGGGGCCCCAGGTCGCGGCGGGGAAGTCGGGCTCGTGACCGGGCGCGACGTCGGAGGGCGCGCGGAGCCAGACCTCGATCCCCTCCGGGCGGAGCTCCCGGTGCAGCTCGTGCAGCGGCGAGGTGAGGCGCACCTCGACCGGCTCCGGCGACGCGCGGTCGACCACGTGCAGCAGCACGTCGTCGACGGCGGAGACCACCGTGCGCGCCCGCCCTCCCATCCGGCTCCCGGCGTGGGTCCAGGTGTGGGTCCCGGTGCGCAGGTCGAGCGAGCGGCGGCCCGGACCGCCGTCGGGTGACACGACCTCCAGCGTGCCGAGGGGCAGGAACGCCTGGGCGTACGGCGCCTGGAGCGCCTGCAGCGGCTCGGTGGCCTCGTGCCCGCGCCCCGACGTCGCCGCGTCGCGCGCTCGGGCCAGGAGCTGCCGCGCTTCCCGGTCGGTGCCGCCGGGTGACTCCGCGTCGCCGTCGGGCGGTCCGGACCACACGCCCTCGTGGTTGAGGTCGATGCGCGCCGCCGAGCCGCCCCAGCACATCGCGCCCAGCCGTCCGTTGCCGAGCGGCAGCGCGTGCAGCCACTCCGCCGCCGGACCCGGGTATTCGAGTGTCGTCATCGCGTCGTCACCCACGCACGCTGCCCGCGCTCAGGCCGGCGCGCCAGAAGCGCTGCAGAGCCAGGAACACGATGGCGATCGGGACCACCGAGACCAGTGACCCCACCACGGTGAGGATCTGCAGGCTCGGGATGGTGATGGACGCCTGGTTCCACCCGGTCAGGCCCACCGTCAGCGGCATGAGCTCAGCGTCCGTGAGCACGAGGAGGGGCAGCAGGTAGTTGTTCCAGCTGCCGAGGAACGCGAACAGCAGGATCGTCACCAACCCGCTCGACATCAGCCGCAGGCCGATGCCGGCAAAGGTCCGGAACTCCCCCGACCCGTCCAGGCGGGCGGCCTCGAGCAGCTCGGTCGGGATGGCGTTCTGCGCGAAGATCCAGGCCAGCAGTACGCCGAACGGGTACGACAGGCCGGGCAGCAGGAGACCCCAGTACGTGTTGTTGAGGCCGAGGTTCACCAGCAGCACGTAGGTCGGCTGGGCGAGGACCGTGCCCGGAACGAGCAGGCTGCCCAGGACGATCCCGATCAGCAGCGCACGACCACGGAACCGGTAGACGGCGAGCGCGTACCCGGTCGCCGCGCACAGCAGCGTGGTCAGGACCGACCCGATCACCGAGTAGACGACCGAGTTCAGTGCCCAGCGCCAGAAGATCCCGCCGTCGTACGTCGACAGGTCGCGTACGTTCTCCCACAGGTGCCAGTCGGCCAGGGCGAACCCTGGCGTGCTGAACAGATCCGACGCGGACTTGGTCGAGGCGATGACGAGCCACAGGACCGGCGCCAGGAAGTACAGCGAGGCGAGAGCGACGACGGCGGTGGCGGCGACCATCCACCCGCGACTGACGCGCTCGCCGCCGGACACGACCGTCCGGGAGACCCGGCGCGACCGCACCGGCGGCGTCGTACCGGCAGGAGGGCGGTCCTGCAGCGCCGCGGTCATCGTGCGCCTCCTCGCGAGGACGAGTTGGTGAACCGGACGAGCACCAGGGACACCACGAGCGTCACCAGGCCGAGGATCACGGCCATGGCGGAGCCGAGATGGGGGTCGCGTCCGAGCGTCGAGACGGCGTAGATGGCCATGTTGGGCGTCCAGTCGCTGGAGATGTTGGGGGTGATGGACTGCAGGACCTGCGGCTCGTTGAAGAGCTGCAGCGTGCCGATCACCGTCGACAGGGTCGTGAGGAGCACCGCCGGCGCGATCATGGGCAGCTTGAGGTTCAGTGCGATCCGCAGCTCCCCCGCGCCGTCCAGCCGGGCGGCCTCGAAGGTGTCCCGCGGGAGCGACTGCAGCGCGGAGAAGAGGATGATCATGTTGATCCCGGCGTTCGACCAGATGCTGACGTTGGCCACGGACCACAGCACCGTCCCGGGGGCGAGCAGGTCGGCGTCGATGCCGATCGCCCGCAGGCCCTGCACGAGCGGGCTGACCGACGGCTGATAGAAGAAGCCCCACAGGAGCGCCGCGATGACACCGGGCACCGCGTAGGGCAGGAACACCGCGAACTGGAAGAAGCGGCGGGCACGGACCAGCGCGGAGTCGAACAGGAGCGCCATCACCGCGGCGATCACCATCATCACGGGCACCTGGACCAGCCCGTAGAGCGCGACCCGCCCGAAGCTGACCAGGAAGTCGGCGTCGGCGAGAGCGCGCGTGTAGTTGCGCAGGCCGACGAACACCGTCTCCGCACCGCCGAAGCCCAGCCCCGAGCTCTGGCTGGAGTACAGGCCGTTGACGAGCGCGATCACGATCGGCGCCAGCATGAACGTCAGGAAGACCAGGACGAACGGAGTGACGAACGCGTAGGGAATCCACCGTCCGCCGCCGAGCACACGGCGGCGGACGGCGGACGGCGGTGTCTGTACAGCCATCAGGTCACTCGTTCACGGTGAGGCCGCGCGCCTCGAGGTCGTCCACGGTGGCGGCCTGGGCGTTGTCCAGTGCCTCGGCGAAGGTCTGCGACCCACCGACCACCTCGGCGAACTCGTCCAGCACCGCGGTCTGCGCCGTGCCCCAGTTGGGCCCCTCGGTCCACGTCGCAGGGGTGTTGCCGGCCGACTCGATGAACACCTCGTTGATGGCCTGGCCGCCGAAGAACTCCTGCTCCTCCACCAGCGCCGGCGAGTCCAGCCCGTTGACCGTCGACGGGAACAGGCCGCCCTCGGTGATGAGCGCCTCCTGGGTCTCGTCCGAGCCGTTCAGCCAGGACGCGAACTCCGCGGCCGCCGCCGCGCTCTCTGCGCCGTCGAGCACGACCACGGCCGCTCCGCCGGAGTCGCCCTGGTTGTCCGAGCCCGCGTTCGTCGGCATGGCTGCCACACGCCACCGGCCGGACGTGTCAGCGGCGTTCTCGGCCAGCGCCGTGGGGAACCAGGCGGCGTAGCTGATGGTGGCGATGTCACCGGCGTTCACGCGGGCCCAGTACTCCGGCGTCCACATGAGCTCGGTGGTCACGAGGCCCTCGTCGAGCAGCGTCTGCCACCGTTCGGCGACCAGCATGCTGGCCTCGTCGTTGACCCCGACGGTCCACGCGTCGCCGTCGATGCCGTACCAGCTGCCCTCGGCCTGCTGGACCTCCTGCACCCACTGGCCGATCTCCCCCGGCGAGAGGTTCGCGATGTAGACGTCGGGGTCCGCGGCCTGGAGGGCGCGCGCCGCCTCGAGGTACTCGTCCCAGGTCGTGGGGACGGGGATGCCGTGCTCCTCCAGGATGTCGGTGCGGTACATCATCCCGCTCGGCCCGATCCCCTGCGGGACCCCGTACACCCGGCCGTCGAACGACACCGACGCCCAGGACTGCGCCGTGTAGTTGGACTCGTGCTCGGCGACGTGCTCGGTGATGTCCTGCACGCGTCCGTTGATCACGTAGTCCGGCAGGTCGTGCGTGCTGAGCTGGACGAGGTCGGGCCCGGTGCCGGCGTCGACCGCCGCTTCGACCTTCTGCCCGTCGTCTCCAGTCATCCGATGAAAGGACACCTGAATGTCGGGATTCTCCGTGTTCCAGGTCTCCACCAGATCCTCCAGGCCCGGCACCCAGCCCCAGAAGTCGATCTCGACCGGCCCCTCAGCCGGCGCACCGCCTGCCGCCGTCTCGCCACCGCCCCCGGAGCTGCAGGCCGTGAGGCCCGCAATGGCAACAAACCCGGTGGTGAGGAGCGCGGTCCACCGCCGCACACGGTGTCTCGAGAGCACCTTTGCATCCACAAGATCGTCCTTCCGTCGGGGTGGCCCTCGTCGGCCATCGTCCGGAGTTTGTCGCACCGCGCAACATACTGTCAATACAAAGGTAGGATGACTGCTCTGATTCGCCCGCTGGCTCACGCCACCGGCACGGCGCTCAGACGAGGTGCCGGACAGCCGTGATGGCGGCGCCCCAGGCATAGTCCGTGAACGCGAACGGGTGGACGTCGACGGGCGGGGCGATCGCCGAAGGGTCGAGCATCCGGCCCAGTGCCTCGTCGAGCTCGGCACGTGCGTACTCACCGACGATCCTCGCCTCGCCCGTGACGATCACCTTGTCCGGGTCGACCAGGTTGACGAGGTTGGCGACCAGCACACCCAGTGCCGTGCCGGCGGCCCGCAGCGCCTCGTCCGCCGCAGTCTCGCCCGCCCGCGCCGCAGCGACCACGTCGTCGAAGGTGGCGGCCCCGGCGTTGGCGAGCATCGCCGGGACGGTGACGTAGGCGGAGGCACACCCCACGTGGCCCCGGTAGCAGCGCGGACCGTCGCCGGTCACGATCAGGTGGCTCACCTTGCCCGTGCGGCCGTGCGCCCCCCGCACGAGCCGACCGTCGACGACGAGGCCCGCGCCGATACCGGCACCGACCCCGAACACGGCCAGCGACCCGGTCCCCCGCCCGGCACCGAACCAGTAGTGGGCGACGGTGAGCGCCTGCACGTCGTTGCTGATCGCCGTGGGCAGGCCGGTGGCGGCCACCACGGCCGCCTCCAGCGGTACCCGGTCCCAGCCGAGGAAGTCGGACCCGATCACCCAGGCCGACCGGTCCACGACCTGGACGTCGCCGGCCAGGCACACACCCACCGCCGACACCCGGGGGAACGCCGCACGGGCGCGCTCGACCGCCGCTGCCATCGTGGCGACCACGTCATCGATCTCGCGCGACCCGAGCGGGACCTCCTCGGTGGTGAGCACCCGGGCCTGCAGATCGGTCACGGCCACATACAGGGCCGCGCCCGTGAGCTTCATCCCGACGAAGTGCGCGCCGTCGGACCGCAGCGCGACGACGTCGGAGGGTCGGCCGGGCCCGCTGGCCACGGCCGGACCGGCCTCCTCGAGCAGGCCGGCCGCGGTGAGGTCGCGGGTCAGGCGCGAGAGCGTCGCACGCGACAGCCCGGTACGGCGGGTGAGCTGGGAGCGCGACCTCGGACCGTTGACGAGGACGTCGAGCAGGACCGTGCGCTGCGCCGACGTCAGTGGCGGCCAGGCCCACGGGGTACGCGACTCGATCATGCCGTGAGCCTAGGGCCGCCCGCGGGGCACGAGCAGTCCGGCCGGGACGCGGGCGTCGTGGAGCGTCAGCTGCGCCGGATCAGGTCCAGCCGGGTCAGACGCCGACCCTGCACCGCGGCGACGACCAGGTCGAGCCCGTCGACAGGGACGGTGTCCCCGACCTCGGCGATCCGACCCAGGCGGCTGACGACGTAGCCCGCCACGGTCTCGTACGGACCGTCGGCCAGCGCGACCCCGGTCTGCTCGGCGAACTCTTCGATGGTGATGCCGGCTTCCACGGACCTGGTCCCGTCGGCGGACAGCGGTTGCGCGACCTCGAGCATGTCGTGCTCGTCGCGGATGTCACCGACCATCTCCTCCACGAGGTCCTCGAGCGTGACGATCCCGTAGGTGCCGCCGTACTCGTCGACCACCACGGCCAGGTGGCGCCGTTCCCGGCGCATCTGTGACAGCGCAGGGATCAGGTGCGTGGTGGTCGGCAGGTAGAGCATGGTGCGCGTCAGCTCGCGCACCGGCGTGGTGCCCGAGACCCCGAACAGGTCCCGGACGTGCAGGACGCCGATCACGTCGTCGAAGTCCGTGCCGGTGACCGGGTAGCGCGAGTACGGGCTGGCCTGGACGAGCTCGAGCACCTCGGACACCGGCAGGTCGCCGTCGACGAAGGTCACCTCGCCGCGGGGGCGCATCACCTCGCTGACCGACCGGTCGGCGGCATCGAAGACGTCGCGCAAGATGCGGCGCTCCTCCTCGGGCAGCCCTTCGTGGGCCACCACGACGTCCCGCAGCTCGTCCTCGGACATCTCCTCGGAAGTGGCCCGCGGGTCTCCGCCGAGCAGGCGCACCACCGCGTTGGTGGACACCGACAGCAGCCACACCACCGGGCGCATCAAGGTCGCGAACCGGTCCAGCGGAGGCCCGACGGCCAGCGCGACGCTCTGGGAGCGCTGGAGCGCGAACCGCTTGGGGACCAGCTCACCGAGCACGAGCGAGAGGTAGGCGATGACCAGCGTCAGCATGATCAGCGAGAGGGTCTGCGCGATGTCGTCGGGCATCCCGGTGGCCGCGAGGACGGGTGCGAAGTCCGGGGCCAGCGTCGACGCACCGTAGGCCGCGGAGAAGAACCCCGCGACCGTCACGCCGATCTGGACGGCGGCGAGGAACCGGTTGGGGTCCCTGGCGACCGCGGCCACCCGGGCGCCGCGCCCGCCCCTGGCCTCCAGGCGGCTGATCTGGCTCCCGCGCAGCGAGACCAGGGCGAGCTCCGTGCCGGCGAAGACGCCACCGATCAGGATGAACAGCAGCACGAGCGCGATGTTGACCCACGTGTCCTGGTCCATCAGACGCCCACCTCCCACATCCGGATCGGGCGGTGGGCGCGGGGACTGTGTGCGTCATCCATGGCGACGAGTACATGATCCGAGGACTCGTGTGTCAAGCCGGGCCCCGCCGGCCGACGGCCGGCCCACCTCGATCGACCGTGCCGCGACGCTATAACGGATTGAAGCGCTTGCATCCGTGATAAGAACGGTGAACTCGGAGCGCACGAGACCGGACACGCCCGCTACCCGCGCAGCCCCGCACCGATCGACTGAGGACCGTCCCAGCTCCAGTACGGCATCGGCAGGTCTGCCGGGACGGCATCGGGCGTCTGGTGGTCGCGGTTCACGTGCTCCGTCGCCCACACGAACCAGTCGGTGAGGGCGGCACGCAGCCGTTCGTCGTCGGGCAGCCCTGCCTCGTCCATCGCCAGGACGAAGCAGCCGACGGCACGCGCGTCCATCTCGTCGTGCGGCCCGTTCCCGGAGTGGGCCCGGACGACACCCGTGTGGTCGCCCATGGGCGACCCTCCCCCGGTGTACGCGGGCGGGCCGTCCGCGAGCGCCATGACGGCGGGCATCCCGCCCATCGCGTCGTAGATGGTCCGGCTTCCGCCTGCCTCATCCGTCATGGGTTCACGCTACTGCCACGGACGGCGACGACATCACCCCCACGGACGGCGGTCGGCGGACCAGGCCTGTCGTTCCTCGCTGCGCGGGTCCTCCACCTCGGCCCACTCGGCGTCGATGTGCATGGTGGACCGGCGCCGGTCGTCGTACCGGGCCCACCCCGGGTCACCGGTGCGGGCGAACCGCACCCAGGCCTCGTGCATCCGCGTGGCGAGCCCGGTCGGGGGCCGCCGGGGGCCGAGCAGCGCGTTCGGCCCGTTCAGGACCGGCAGGCCGGTCGTGTCGAAGACGAAGGGCAGCTCGACCGCGTGCGTGGCGCCCAGCTGTCCGTCGAGCGCCTCGGAACGCCACGCGAACTCGTAGGCGAACGTGGACGACGGCGCACGGGAGGCGTGCGCCTCGGCGAGCGCCCAGCTGCCGGCGCCGAACAGGGCGTCACCCATGATCGCGGACCGCAGCTCACCGGAGGTCGCCCGCGGCCTGGAGGCGCGATAGGTCTCGACGAGGTCCAGCGGGCTCGGGTGGGGCGCGGTCGCGGCTCGCGTGACGTCCGCCGCGTCCGAGGCGGCGAACGCGTCGACCGGGACCAGGTAGAGGTGCCCTTCCTCCGTGGTGGTCCCGACGAGCAGGTCCACGTCCGCAGAAGCGCCCGAGGCGACCGACACGGCAGGCTGCTCGTCGAGGACCAGGCTGAACGGGCTCAGCCCGATGAGCGGGTCGTAGTGGGTCTCGGTCCGCAGCAGCCGGCTGCTCGCCGAGGCGGCCAGGAGCGCCGTGCTGACCGGCGATCTCGCCTGGGTGGAGCACCTGGCGCAGGCGGTGCGCGCCCGGACCGAGGATGCCTCGCTCATCGCCGCCGCCACCGTCCAGGTGAGCCGGCTCACGGTGCTCACCGCCCGCCACACCACCGCGTTCGCCCGGCTGATGCGGGCGGCCGCCCCGTTCGCGACGACACAGCCCGACAGCGCGCTGGACATCCTCGCGGACGCCGCCGTGGCGCAGTTCTACTCAGGACGAGAGTCCGAGCGGCACGCGATCTACGAGGCCAGGGCGCCGCTCGCCGAAGCACTGGAGACCTTCCGACGCCTGGGCGCCGCGCCGTGGATCGAGCGAGCACGCACGGAATCGCGTGCCGCAGGCGTCGACGTCGGCACGTCGGCCGGCGATGCTCTCGCCGACCTGTCGCCGCAGCAGCAGCAGATCATCAGGCTCGCCGCCCGCGGTCTCACCAACCGCGAGATCGGCGAGCGGCTCTTCATCTCCCCGCGCACCGTGGGCTCTCATCTGTACCGCAGCTTTCCCCGCCTGGGCGTCACGGCACGGTCGCAGCTCCGAGACGTCGTGGAGGGCACTACGTGAGGTCGAGGGCGAAGCACCTGGCCATCGGCTCACCGACGTAGGGCCCGTAGCCGTCGGTGCGGTGATAGCCCTCGCGCGCGTAGAACCGGATGGCGTCGGGCTGCTCCGTACCGGTCGAGAGCACCAGGGTCTCGACCCCGAGCCGCCGGGCGTGGTCCTCCAGCGCGCGCAGGATGCCGGTCGCCGCCCCGGTCCCGCGGGCGTGCGGGCTCACGTACATCCGCTTGACCTCCCCGGTGCCGTCGTCCAGGACCCGCAGGGCGCCACAGCCGATCGCCACCCCGTCCGGGTCGCGGGCGACCAGGAACGTACTCACCGTCTCGGCGGTGGGCGCCTCGACCTCCTGGTCAGGGATGTTGTAGCGGGCGGCCAGCTCCGACCGCATGTCGTCGCGCAGGCGGACGCCGTCCGCGCCGTCCCACGCCTCTTCTGCAATGGTCACAGCCATGATGCTCCGATCGGTGTGCTGAGGAAGGTGTGCTGAGGAACCCGGACACTACGCTCCCACCGTGAGACGTCACTGTGAGACACAGGTGAACGAGCTCGCGTGGTCGACGTCGCCGGATCCGTTGTACTTCGGCCAGCTGGGAAACAGGCACAGCGGTCTGGTCCGGCCGGGAACGCCGGCGTCATCGGTCAGGACGACGTCGTTCGCCGGATCAGCTCCCTGCTCCACCCAGTTCTCGATCACGGCCAGCTGATCCCACTCCGGCTGGAAGACGGACGACGGTCCGTGCTGGGCACCGGGGATCTCGTAGTACCGGACGAACGAGTCCACGCGCGAGGGGCCCATCGCCGCCTGCATGCGGGAGTAGTAGTGCCTGCTCGTCCTGGCCGCGGGCTCGGCGCTCCCCGTCCAGAGGAGAAGCTTTCCTCCACCGTTCAGGAAAGGAGACAGGTCGGTGGTGTTCGAGAAGAGTGCCGAATGGGCCTCGAGGTAGGAAGCCATGCCACTTCCGCTCGTCACGTCCATCGTCAGGGTGTTGAACTCCGGATCCCCGACGACCATGTGGCGGACCACCCCGTCGGCGAGTGACGCCCCCGAGGACATCTGCGGCGTCAGCGGGAAAGCGGGGGGCGTCGAGCCGTACACGCCGACCTGGGTCAGCAGCTCCTTGTGCACAGCATCGGGAACGCCCCCACCGTGGTCGGCGAGGTAGACCGGATAGCCGGGGAGACTCGACTCGCCCGTGCCGATCACGTAGGACAAGGAGGTCGGATCGTTGATCCGCTTCAGGGCGGCGAGCTGGACGTCGGACAAGCAGGCGTCGCTCGTGTCCCCTCCGTGCGGACACCTCAGGGTGGCTGGGTCGAGACGAGCTTCGCAGGCGCGGGTGTTGCTGATCACGCCGTCCTCCGCGCCGTCGAGCGCGTCACACGCTGCCAGCACGCCGGTGTACAGCGTGTGTCGCTCGGCCTCGTTCAGCCAGGCCCCGGGAGTGGCCACCGCCTGAGCCGCGGCGAGCCCGCCGAGCGCCACCGCGGTGACATTCCAGCCCGCCGCGCCCGCGACCACGCCGTCCCAGTCGGCCGGCCAGCGCTGGGCCACGGCCAGCGCCTCGCCGCCGCCCTTCGAGTAGCCGATGAAGTAGGACGTGCCGGGCGCACGGCCGTAGTGGGACCTGACCAGCCGCACCGCGACATCACGGGTCTTCTTCAGAGCATCGCCGGCGTAGTTCTTGAGAGCCTCGTCGTTGGAGCCGAAGGCGGCGGGGTGCTCTCCCTCCTCGTTCTGGTGCCCGGAGTCGCTCGCGAAGACCGCGTAGCCCCGGCTGAGCGGAAGTGGCTGCTTCTGGGAGCCCCAGAGGTTGGACGCATTCGTGAGCGGAGGGACGACGCCGTTCAGGCCGGCACCGCCCAGCATCACGGCCTTGCCGTTCCATCTCTTCGGAAGCGCCAGCTGAAAGGTGATGTCCGGCGCGGTCGGATCAACCGGCCTGATGATCCCGGAGACCAGACAGTGCCTGCCGTACGCCTGGTCCCCGGAGCCACCAGCGCGCGCGGCGCGCGCCGAGGACACGGAGGCACCGCGGGTGGGCAGGCCGATCGCGCTCGCTGCGATCTCGACGCCGGCCAGGTCGGAGCACGACGTCCCGGCGGCCGCATCTCGTGGGCGACCGGAGCCGTAGGCGGTGGTCACCGACATCGCGAGTGCCGTGACGAGGAGCACCACGACCGAGGAGAGCGTCAGCCTGTTGCGTCGAAGAGAGACGGGCATGCGTGCGTCCTGTTCAGCCGTGGTCGACCACCGGTCCTCGGCCGCCTCCGCTCGGTGACGACCACCGGTCGCACACGCGGGATTGGCAGAGTCTGACTACCTGGCAGGCTATGCCAGGTCGGACATGACGGTCAAGCAATCGCTCACCTGCGGGTGGCCTCGAGGCGCGGGTGGAACAGCCTGTCAGCGGCGGACGGCCGCGAGCATCTCTTCGCACAGGCCGAACGGGTCCACCGTGCCGCCCTGGCGCACCCAGAGCTCCGACGCGGCGTCGACGCACGCGAACACCGTGGCGATGATGCCCACCGCACGCACATCGGGCACTGGACCTGACTCGACGCCCATCCGGGCCTCGACGACGGGCACCAGTGCTGCCTGCCACCTCAGTCGCTTCTCGTAGTACCGCGACCGCAACGGCGGGTTGTCGAAGATCAGCGTGGTGATCTCCAGCACCCGTTCCGGCGTGTGGTTCGCCGACGAGATGGCGGCGAACCCGGCGAGCAGCGCGTCCCAGGTCGACATCTCAGCAGGCTGGGCCTTGACGGTGCTGACCAGCAGTTGCCCGAGGCCGTCCTGGTCGCCGCAGACCAGATCCTCCTTGGTGCCGAAGTAGCGAAAGAGGGAACGCTGTGACACACCGGCTTGCTGGGCGACCTGGGCGACGGTCACCGCTTCGTAGCCGTGCTCGGCGAACAGCGCCAGTGCGGTGTCGACGATCTCCGCCACGGCGGCCTGCCTCGACCGGTCCCACAGGCTGGTCGACTGGCGCGATGTGTCCATTGCTCTCCATCGCTGTCGGCGGCAGCCCTGACTGGCTCGCCGGAGTCAGCTACATGATCTCTGGATCGACGATCGAAGTCGAACGCGTGGCCGCCGCGGCCCGGGAGATCGCGTCGAGCAGCCGGACCGTCTCCACGGCCTCGTCGATCCCGACGGGAACCAGCGGAGACGTCTCCAGGGCAGACGTCTCCAGGGCCGAGACGATCTGCGTCCACTGGGCCAGGTGTCCCGCGTGCCCGATCGCGAGCGGGTCGGCCGCGCCGCTGGTGATGCCGCCTGCTTCCGGTGGCGGCACCCCCGGGACGTCCCACCGCCGCACCTCGCCCTGGCCGAGCTCGACCGAGCCCCGGGAGCCGAACAGCGAGATCGTCGCCGGGAACCCGGGCGGCGTCGCGGTCGTGGTGGTGACCACGCCCAGCGCACCGGACACGAACCGGAGCGTCGCCACCGTCGTGTCCTCGGCGTCGATCGGGTGAGCGAGCGTCGCGGACTGGGCCGTCACCGACTCGACCGGGCCGCACAGCCAGCGCAGCAGGTCGACGTTGTGCACGCCCTGGTTCATGAGCGAACCGCCGCCCTGCGCCTGCGTGGAGCGCCAGCCCGCCGCGCGGTAGTAGTCGTCGTCGCGGAACCAGTGGACGTTCGTCATCGCGAGCCGCAGCTCGCCCAGCGCTCCGTCGTTGAGGGCCTTCTTGAGCGCGACGTGCTCGGCCTCCAGACGCCGCTGGGAGATCACCGAGACCATCAGCCCACGCTCGCGGGCGGAACGCGCGACGCGCAGCGCGTCGTCGACCTCCAGTGCGAGCGGCTTCTCGACGACGACGTGGCGCCCCGCCTCCAGAGCCGCGAGCGCCAGCGCCGCGTGCGTGCCGCTCGGGGTGCAGATCGCCACGACGTCGACGTCGGGGTGGGCGATGACGTCGTGCGGCTCCAGGCGCTCCGCGGGCCGGGCCGCGGGGCCCGGCGCGGTCGCGGGCCCCCTGCCGCTGAACGCGACCAGCCGGGCCCGGCCCTCGAGCTCGCGGAGCGCCCGGGCGTGCATGATGCCGATGCCACCCATCCCGACGATGCCCACGCCGAAGCCGTGCGTGCTCACGGGGTCGGTCACTCGGCCACGTGGCTCGCGCCGAGCAGGTCGCGCAGGCGCTCGGCCGCCGCGGTGAAGCGGGGGTCGGCGAGCGTCGCGCCGTACTCGCGACGGTCCGGCAGCCCCGGTTCGAGCATCTCGATGATCCGGCCGGGGCGCGGGCTCATGACGACGATCCGGCTGCCCAGGTACACCGCCTCGGGCACGGAGTGCGTGACGAGCACGACCGTCGTCCCGGTCTCCCGCCAGATCCGGTTCATCTCGATGTTCATCTGCTCGCGGGTGAGCGCGTCGAGCGCCCCGAACGGCTCGTCCATAAGGAGCACCCGCGGCTCGTGCAGGAGCGCGCGGCACAGCGCGACCCGCTGCTGCATGCCGCCGGACAGCTCGTGCGGGAGCGCCTTCTCGAACCCGGTGAGCCCGGTCAGCGCGATGAGATGGTCGGCGCGCTCCTCCGCGCGCCGCCGGTCCATCCCGCGCATCTCGGCCTGGAGCAGGATGTTCTTGCGCACGCCCCGCCACTCGAGCAGGGCCGAGCGCTGGAACGCGAACCCGATCTCGCGCTGCGGCGTGGTGACCCGCTCCCCGTAGAGGTGGACGTCGCCCTCGGTGATGCGGGTCAGTCCCGCGACGATCTTCAGCAGCGTCGACTTGCCGCAGCCGGAGGGCCCCGCGATGGTGACGAACTCGCCGGGGCGCACCGTGAGCGACACGTCGTCGAGCGCGACGGTCTCCGAGCGCTTCGACGTGAAGCGCTTGGTGAGGTGCGAGACCTCGATGATCGGCTCGGTGCCGTCGGCCCGGGCAGCCGCTGCGGCGTCGGTCGTGGCGGTCACAGGTCCTCCCCGAAGGTCGCGTCCCAGTACGTGTCCGGCGTCGCCGGGCCCTCGAAGTCCGTGTTCTCGGACAGGAAGGTCAGTGTGTCGGTCCACTGCTCCTCGGAGTTGACGCCGGGTGCGGGGGCGGTCTCGAGGTCGAGGAGCTCGATCGTCGCCTCGAGCTGCGCCGCCAGCACGCTCTCGTCCGGCGCCTGCTCCGCGCCCGCCGCCATGGCGGCGACGGCGGCCTCGGGATCCTCCGACGCGGCGAGGAACGACTCCGACGTCGCCCGCACCATCGCCTGGACGAGCTCCGGGTCGCTCTCGATCGTCGCCTCGTTCGCCACCAGGCCCGTGCCGAGCAGGTTCATGCCGAAGTCCGAGAACGGCAGCGCGGACACCTCCTTGCCGGTCTGGTTCTCGATGGTGGGCGCCTGGTCGTGATGGAAGCCCTGGATCGCGTCGACCTTGCCCTCGATCAGCGCCGCGATCTTGCCCGCGGCGTCGACGTTGACCACCGTCACGTCCGCGGGGTCCACGCCGTTGAGCTCGAGCCACGCCGGGAACGTGCCGTACATGGCGTCGCCGGGGGTGCCGCCGACCGTCTTGCCCACGAGGTCGGCGGGCTCGGTGATGCCCTGGTCGTCGAAGAACTCGACCGAGCTGGGGCCGGTCTGCAGGAAGACGCCGACGCTGCGCACGGGCATGCCCGAGCTGATCCCGTTCGCCAGGGGCGGTGTGTCCGCCCACCCGAAGTCGGTGTTGCGCTGCGCCACCTGCTGGACGGTGTTGCCGGAGCCGTTGCCCGGCTGGATCGTGAGGTCGATGCCCGCGTCCTCGAAGATCCCCTGCTCCACGCCGTGGTAGAACGGCGCGTGCTCGCCGTACGGGACCCAGTTGAGGGTCACGGTGACCTCTCTCAGGCCGCCGTCCGAACCGCCCGGGGAGTCCCCGCCGGTCTGCCCGCAGGCCGAGACCATGAACACTGCGACGCCGGTCACTGCCAGCGACTTTCCGAACGTGCCACCACGCATGGGTAGAGCCCTTCTGCTCGTTCCACCGTCTCGGACGGGGAGGACGCGGGAGTCGTGCCTGTCGGCCCGGAGGGGCCTGTCGGTCCTGCGGGTCACAGCGCCGCGAGGGCGACGTTCCCGCGCCGCGAGGCGTGCCACGGGATGAGGAGGCGTTCGAGCACCTCGACCAGGACGAAGAGGACCACGCCGATGAGTGACATGAGGATCAGGTCGGCGAACAGCAGCGGCGCGTCGAGGTTGCCGCTGGCGAGCAGCAGCACGTACCCGAGCCCACGGTCGGCGCCCACGAACTCGCCGACGACGGCGCCCACGACCGCCAGGGTGACCGCGACCTTCAGGCCGGACATGAGCTGCGGGAGCGCGCCGGGGAAGCGGATCTTGCGGAACGTCTTCCACCGGGAGGCGCCCATGGTCGCGGACATCTCCAGCAGCTCGGGGTCGACGGAGCGCAGCCCTGCGACGGCGGAGATCACGACCGGGAAGAAGGCGATGAGCACGGCCAGGACGATCTTCGGCGTCATCCCGAACCCGAACCAGACCACGAGGATCGGTGCGATCGCGATCTTGGGGATGACCTGGGCGAAGAGGATGAGCGGGTAGAGAGACTTCTCCGCCGTCCTGGAGTAGACGAGGAGCACCGCCGTCGCCACGCCGATCACGGCCGCGAGCACGAACCCGACGATCGTCTCCAGGGTGGTCACCCACGTGTGCTCGAGCAGTATCGCCCAGTCGGCGACCATCGTCTCCGCGACCGCGCCCGGCGAGGGCACCAGGTAGGCGGGGACCAGTTCTCGCCAGGCCACGAACCACCACGCCACGAACAGGGCGAGCAGCACCGCGACCGGGCGCCACGACTCCGACAGCAACGTCAGCGCGCGGCTGCCGAGCGACGGCTCGTCAGCCGAAGCCGGCGATGCCGGCCGGGACCGGTGCGACGACGGCGGCGTGGCGCGTGTCTCCTGGGTGGTCACCATGGCGTGTTCCTCCATAGTTCGCTCTTTCCGTTTCGTCCCACGGGTCGACGTCGACGTCCGTGGGACAGCGGGTCAGGGCGCACCGGACGTCGTCGTCCGGTGCGCCGGTCGGTAGAGCAGGTCAGCAGCCCTGGCCAGCGGAGCTGCACGTCACCAGGGACACTAGGAGCCGCGCCCGGGCCGGACAACGAGTTGCCACTTGTTGCCCCGCCGTCGCGCGCACCCGGCGGCGTGCGGTTGCCATCGCCGCTCCGGTCAGCCGTCGTGCGGTTCCGTGGCCGCGTCGAGGTCGACGGCGACCGAGCGGAAGCCCGCCGAGCGCACGGCACGAAGGACCTCCCCGCGCAGGGGCTCCGCCGCCAGGCTCGTGAGGTCGTGGTGCGGCGCCTCGAGGCGGGCCAGATCGCCGTGGTGCCGCACGCGGATCTCCTCGAGCCCGAGGCGTCGGAGCTCGCTCTCCGCTGCCTCGACCTGGACCACCTCGTCGGCCACGGGGTCGGCTGGTGCGTCGAGCGGGTCGGTAGGCAGGGTCATGCAGTCATTCGAGAGGCGCCGCACCAGGGCAGTCAAGGTGTTGCCACCTCTTGCCGGGCAGGTAAGGACGTGCCGCGCCGGGTCCGGACCACGGCACATGGTTGCCGCCGGCCGGCACTCGCCGTACGCTCCCCGCGCATGGGCGAAACTGGCGAAACCGGGAACTCTCGCACCAGACCGACCATCTACGACGTCGCCAAGGCTGCCGGCGTCGCGCCCTCGACGGTCTCCCGGGCGTTCTCCAGGCCCGGACGGGTCAATGCCGAGACGGCGGAACGCATCCGCCACGTCGCCCACGAGCTCGGCTACCGGATGAACCCCATCGCCCGCGGCCTGCCGGACGGCAGGACGGCGCTGCTGGCGATCGTCGTGGCCGACCTGACGAACCCGTTCTTCTTCGAGATCATCCGCAGCGCCGAGAAGACCGCCATCGACTCCGGATACACGCTGCTCGTGGTGGACGCGCACGAGTCGGGCGAGGCGGAGCGCCAGGCCCTGGAACGGACGCTGCCCCTGGTGGAGGGGGTCGTCCTCGCCACCTCCCGGCTCTCGGACTCGGCGATCCGGGCCGTGGCCAAGCAGCGCCCGACGGTCGTGATGAACCGTGTCGTCACGGACGTCGCGAGCGTCATCACCGACAACGCCGAGGGGATGCGGCGCGCCGTCGAGCACCTGGCGGGCCTCGGGCACGTCCGGATCACGTACCTGGCCGGCCCCGAGGCGTCCTGGGCCGACGGCATGCGCTGGCGCGCCTTCCGCAGGACGACCCAGGAGCTCGGCCTGAAGGCGCGGCGCCTCGGCCCGTTCGCACCGACGCTCGCCGGCGGGCTCTCGGCCGCCCAGGCGCTGACCACGCACTCCGCGACCGCGACCGTCGCCTACAACGACCTCCTCG
Organism: Promicromonospora iranensis; assembly: GCF_028994805.1. Classification (GTDB taxonomy): domain Bacteria; phylum Actinomycetota; class Actinomycetes; order Actinomycetales; family Cellulomonadaceae; genus Promicromonospora; species Promicromonospora iranensis. Next base: position 152,731 of record NZ_JAJQQP010000015.1, read on the forward strand.
CGATCGGCGCGATGCGCGGGCTCACCCGGCTTGGCGTCGAGATCCCCCGTGAGCTGAGCGTCATCGGCTTCGACAACATCTTCGGCTCCGACTTCTGCACCCCGCCGCTGACGACCGTCGCCGCTCCCCTGCGCCACTTCGGGGCGTTCGCCGTCCAGCGCCTCCTGAACCAGCTGCGCAACCCGTCGCCCGGTCTGTCGCTGCCTGCCCTGCTCCCGGCGAAGCTCGTCGAGCGGGGCTCGACCGCACGCCACGCCTGACGTTCGCGGACGACAGGCCGGACCGTCGCGGACGACGGAGCGCACGCACGCCGTCCGCCGTCCCACAGGGGCAACAAGTGGCAACTCGTTGTCCGGCATCACCCCGGCCCGCATAGTGACGGAGCGTGCCCACGTCCCCGGCGTCCGGGCACAACCCCACACAGGCAAGGTCTCGCAGGCAAGGTCTCAACGGAGAGGCAGGCCCATGGAACGCAGATCGACCCACCGCACGCTCGCCGCGATGCTCGGCGTGCTCGTGCTGCCGCTCACGGTGCTGTCGGCGCAGGCCGACACCCCGGGCACGACGGATACCCAGGGCCTGGCGCACGCGGCCGCCGACCCCACGCGACCGCAGGAACCGGGTGTCACGCTCCGGGTGTTCGACGTCCAGGTCCCGCTGGACGACTACTGCACCCTCAAGCCCGGCCAGACCCCGAACATCGACAAGCTGATGCCGACGATCGACTGGCGCACGGCCGAGGACTTCGGTCTCGCCGACCGGTTCGTCACCGAGGTCACCGGCTACCTGGACGTCCCCTCCACCGGCACCTACGACTTCCGGATCACCAGCGACGACGGCGCGCGGCTGCTGCTCGACGACACCCTCGTCGTCGACCACCCGGGCAAGCACGGAGCCACCCCGAAGGACGGGTCGGCCGCGCTGGAGGCCGGGTACCACTCCCTGCGCATCGACCACTTCGACGGCGACTTCGGCCAGCAGCTCACGCTGGAGTGGCGCCCGCCGGGCGCCGCGGACTTCGCCCTGGTGCCGGGCTCGGTGCTGAGCACCGACGCCGACGTCACGCGCGTCACCTCGCCGGGCCGCAAGTCCTGCGAGGGAGTCACCGAGGCACCGGGCGACGGCCTGCCGCTCACCGAGGTGCACCCCGACTACACGCTGACCAACCTGCGCCCGGACGGGTTCGAGCCGCAGGTCACCGGCATGGACTGGCTGCCCGACGGCCGCATGGCCATCGCCACCTGGGGCGGCGACCGCGAGACGGTGCTCGGCGAGGTGTACCTGGTCGACCACGTCACGGGTGACAGCGGCGCCGAGGAGGTGACGTACACGAGGATCGCCGAGGAGCTCCAGGAACCGATGGGGCTGACGGTCGTCGACGGCAGCATCTACGTCTCCGAGAAGCACCGGCTGACCGAGCTCGTCGACACCGACGGCGACGAGGTCACCGACGAGTACCGCGAGGTCGCGACCTGGCCGTTCGGCGGCAACTACCACGAGTTCGCGTTCGGCCTGCTGTACGAGGACGGCTACTTCTACGCCACCACGGGCATCGCGATGGTCCCCGGCGGCGCCACCCGGGACCCGCAGCTCGTCGAGAACCGGGGCTCGGTGATGAAGATCCACGAGGACACCGGCGAGGTCGAGTACCTCGCGGGCGGCCTGCGGACCCCGAACGGCCTCGGCTTCGGGGCCGACGGCGGCATGTACGTCACCGACAACCAGGGCATGCACGTGCCGACGTCGAAGCTCGTGCGCGTCGAGGAGGGTGCGTTCTACAACCACTACACGAACCCGGACGGCCCCTACGACGACCAGCCGGTGACCGAGCCGGTCGTGTGGATGCCGCACGGCGAGATCTCGAACTCGCCGAGCAACCCCGTCGTCCTGACCGAGGGCGTGTTCGCCGGGCAGATGGCGATCGGCGACGTGACCTACGGCGGCCTGCAGCGCGTGTACCTGGAGGAGGTCGCCGGCCAGGAGCAGGGCGCCGTCTTCCGCATGACACAGGGTCTGGAGTCCGGCGTCAGCAGGACGAGCGTGGGCCCGGACGGCTCGGTCTACGTCGGCGGGATCGGCTGGTCGGGCAACTGGGGCCAGGCGGGCAAGCTCGGCTACGGCCTCCAGAAGCTCACCTTCGACGAGAGCCGCGCGTTCGACATGGTCGAGATGCGCGCCGTCGACGGCGGGTTCGAGATCGAGTACACGCAGCCCCTGTCGGACGAGACCGCGCAGGACCTCGCGGAGAAGTACGAGACCGCCCAGTGGCGCTACGTGTCGACGCCGCAGTACGGCGGGCCCAAGATCGACGAGGAGGACCTCGACGTCACGTCCGCCACGCTGTCCGACGACCGCAGGACGGTCACCCTCATGATCGACGGGCTGCGGCCCGGTCACGTGGTCAACGTGCACTCGCCGCGCCCGTTCGCGTCCGCGAGCGGCGAGGAGCTGTGGAGCACCGAGGCCTGGTACACGCTCCACCGCCTGCCCGACGGCTCCGCCCCACCGCCGGTCTACGAGGCCGAGGCCGCCGACCTGTCCGGCGGCGCACGGTGGAACACCAACCACGCCGGGTACTCGGGCGCCGGGTTCGTCGACCGCAACTGGGAGCCGGGCTCGCGCACCACCTTCGCGGTCGAGACCGACGAGGCGGGCCCGCACGACCTGGCGCTGCGCTACGCGAACGGCCAGAACTCCGACCCCAGCCCGACACCACGGTCGATGAGCCTGTACGTCAACGGTGAGAAGCAGCGGCAGGTCTGGCTCGACAGCACCGTGAGCTGGTCGAGCTGGGCCACCCAGGTCGAGACCGTCGAGCTGGAGCAGGGCGCGAACACGATCGCCTACGCGTACGACGCCGACGACGTGGGGCACGTCAACCTCGACAGCCTCACCGTCACGCCTACCGACCGCATCCCGCTGTTCGACGGCGGCGACCTCGACGCCTGGGAGAAGGTGAGCGGCGGGCCCGCGACATGGCCCGTCGAGGACGGGTCGATGGAGTCCCTCGGCGGCGACATCCGGACGAAGGAGAAGTTCGGCGACTTCCGGATGCACGCCGAGTGGTACCAGCCGGAGCACGCCGACGACGTCACGGGCCAGTCGCGCGGCAACAGCGGCGTCTACGTCCAGGAGCGCTACGAGGTCCAGGTGCTCGAGTCCTTCGGCATCGACCCCCCGGCGACGAACGACGCCGGATCGATCTACCTGAAGAAGGCCCCGGACGTGAACGCGGCGACCCCGATGGGCACGTGGCAGACGTACGACATCGTGTTCCGCGCCGCCCGGTTCGACGCCGGCGGGAACAAGACCGAGGACGCACGTCTCTCCCTCTGGTGGAACGGGCAGCTCGTGCACGACGACGTGCCGATCGACGGCAAGACCGGCAACGGCCGGGCGGAAGAACCGACGCCCGGGCACATCCGCCTCCAGGACCACGGGGACCCCGGCCTGAACCCGCGGTTCCGCAACGTCTGGATCGAACGCCTGCCCGAGCAGGAGAACACCCGGCAGGGCCTGACGTCGGAGGTCTCCGCGCAGCTCGCCCCGTCGAGGGTCGCGGCGGGCAGTGCGGCACTGGCCCTGGTGAAGGTGCCCCGTACGCAGGGCCACCCGCAGCCGACGGGGACCGTCCGGGTCACCGTCGGGGACACATCGGTCAGGGCCACGCTCGGCCGCGGCCCCGCCCGCCTCCCGCTCCCGACGTCAGGACTGGAGGCGGGAGTACACCCGGTGTCCGTGGAATACCTCGGCGACACGGTCTACCGGCGGAGCACGACGACGGTCGACCTGACCGTCCACTGATCTGGTCCCCCGACTCCCTCGACGGAGAGGTTCATCCGATGGAACGCACCACCAGCGCCTCGACCCGCAGCACTGGCCGCAGCACCGCCCGCGGCATGAGGCCATGGCTCGCCGCCGCCGCGGCCGCCGCGCTGTCCCTGCCGCTCCTGGCCGTATCCGTGGCGGGCGGGACGGGCGCGGCCGCCGACACCGGCGCGACCGCCGGAACCAGCGCGTGCGCCTACGGCTACACCAGCCAGGCCACGGTCTGGTTCGGCGCAGACGTCGACTCCGGTGTGCCGAACCGCGAGACCCGTGACGGCTGCACCGTCATGGACGAGATCATGGCCGACGCGCCGTTCGCGACGCACGGCAGGTTCGTCCGGACGGTCGACTCCGTGACCAGGGACCTCGTGCGCGAGCAGGTCCTGACCAGCGGCGAGCGCCGGGACATCATCCATGCCGCCGCAGCCTCCCGGGTGGGCCGGCCCCATCCCGTCACGGGCACCCGGTCGGTCGACCTGTCCGCGATCGGTCTGGTGGGCTACACGGTCCGCGCGACCATGCCGACCGACGCTCCTGGGACGCTCGCGGCGCTCGCCGCGTGCGGCTTCCAGAACATCGAGCCGTCGGGCGGCGCCGGCAGCTTCTACGGCTACTCCGCCGCCGAGCTGGCGCCGCTCACCGAGGAGGTGGGGATGGCCGTGCCCTCGCTCGGCGTGAGCCTGTCGAACCTCCAGAACGACCTCGACCTGGTGATCTCCGAGGCGCACGCGATCGGGGCGCGGTACGTACGCATCTCGGGGTCCTCCTCGTGGACCCTCGCGGACTACTCGCGGACGGCCTCGCTCCTCAACGAGGTGGGCGAGCGGCTCCGCGCCGAGGGCATCACCGTCGCGTACCACAACCACGGGTGGGAGTTCGAGACCGCCGAGGACGGGGTCACGGGCTACGACGTCCTGGTCCGCGAGACCGACCCGGAGCTCGTCACCATGGAGCTCGACGTGTACTGGGCCGCCAGCGTCGGCGTCCCGGCCACCGACCTGTTCCAGCGGTACCCGGGCCGGTTCGAGCTGCTGCACCTGAAGGACCTGGCGGCGGACGGCTCCTTCGCCGACGTCGGCGAGGGCACCATCGACTTCGCCGAGATCTTCGCCGCCGCACCGCTCGCCGGCGTCCGCTACGGCTTCACCGAGCACGACCAGCCCTCCCCGGACGGCGTGACCTCCGCGTGCACCAGCATCGGCAACCTCGCCGCGCTGCGCTACTGAGCCACTGCCCTTCCGAGCCCGTTCGCCGCCCCGTCTCCTGCGGGGCGCGGACGCGGCTGCCCGAAACCATCCGACCCAGCACGAGGGAGTGTTGATGTCCGCACTGCACCGCCGGGCCCTGGGTGCGACGACCGGTCTGGTCGTCGCGCTCGGTGCCCTGGTCCCCGCCACGACCGCCGCCACCGCCCACGACGTCCCGGCCGGCTCCGGCCACGCCGAGACCACCGAGTTCGACAAGGTCCCGCTCGTCACCGAGGGTCTCGCCGACCCGTTCGAGCTCGACGTGGCCGAGGACGGCCGCGTCGTCTACATCCAGCGCACCGGCCAGGTGGTCGTGCTGGAGCAGGACACGCTCCGCCAGACCACGGCCCTGGACCTCGACTACTCCCTCGACCTGCTCTCGCAGTCCGACGGCCTCCTGGGCCTGACCCTGGACGACGACTTCACCGAGAACGGGTGGCTGTACCTGCTCTGGAGCGACCCCGACGTCGCGAGGATGAACCTCTCGCGGTTCACGATGGGCGCGGACAGCACCATCGACCCGGCGTCAGAGAAGCGCCTGCTGGACTTCACCATCTGGCGCGGCGAGGGCCGCGCCAACTCCCACATGGCCGGCTCGCTCGCGACGGGTCCCGACGGCGACCTCTACGTGGCCACCGGTGACAACGCCGACCCGTTCGACCAGCAGGGCTACACCCCGATCGACGAGCGTCCCGGCCGCCGCGCCTGGGACGCGCAGGCGACGTCCGCCAACACGAACGACCTGCGCGGGAAGATCCTGCGGATCACCCCCGAGGACGACGGCACCTACTCCGTCCCGGAAGGCAACCTGTTCGCGCCGGGCACGGAGGGGACCCGTCCGGAGATCTTCGGGATGGGCTTCCGCAACCCGTTCCGGATCACCGTCGACCCCGCCACGGGTGCGGTGCTCGTCGGGGACTACGGGCCCGACGCCCGCGTGGCCGACCCGCTGCGCGGCCCCGAGGGTCAGGTCGAGTTCATCCGGATGACCGAGCCGGGCAACCACGGCTGGCCCTACTGCCACGCCGACAACCAGGCGTACATCGACTACGACTTCGCGACCGGGGCCTCCGGTCAGGCGTTCAACTGCGCGAACCCCGTCAACGACTCCCCCCACAACACCGGCCTGCGCGAGCTCCCGCCGTCGCAGGAGCCGCTCGTCTGGTACGGCTACGGTCCGTCCGAGAAGTTCCCGGAGCTCGGCTCGGGCGGAGCCGCACCGATGGGTGGCCCGGTCTACCGCTACGACCCGGAGCTCGACGTCAAGACGAAGTTCCCCGAGAGCTTCGACGGGCACTGGTTCGTCTCCGAGTACGCCCGCAACTTCTACAAGGTGCTCTCGCTGGACGAGGCCACCGGCGAGCTGCTCTCGATCGACCCGTTCCTCGAGGGCGAGACGTTCGTCGCACCGTTCGAGGCGGAGTTCGGCCCCGACGGCTCCCTCTACATCATCGACTTCGGCCTCGGCCGGGGCGCCGGCCGAGGCAGCACCAACACCGACGCCGGCATCTACCGCATCGACTACGCGGCCGACGGCCGACGGCCGATCTCGCGGTTCACCGCCGACGTGGACTCCGGGCCGGACCCGCTGACCGTCGCCTTCACCGGCGACACCAGCGAGAGCCCCGACGGGCTCGACATCACCTACGCGTGGGACTTCGAGAACGACGGCGTCGTCGACTCCACGGAGGCCGACCCCATGCACACCTACACCGACCGCGGCCAGTTCAGCGCCCGCCTGACCGTCACGGACAGCGACGGGTTCACCGGCGTCTCGGTGCAGAAGATCACGGTCGGCAACACCCGGCCGGACGTCTCCTTCGGGGCGCCCTTCCACGGCGGCTTCGCCGAGCTCGGCGACACCGTCGCGTACTCCGTCGACGTGGCCGACGCCGAGGACGGCTCCACCGAGGCGGGCACGATCGACTGCGAGCAGGTCACGGTGAACACCCAGCTCGGTCACGACACCCACGCCCACCCGCTGGACAACTACACCGGGTGCTCCGGGTCGGTCTTCCTCGACCCGGCGGACCACGGCGTCGGGCAGAACGTCTACCCCGTGCTCGGGGCGGGCTACGAGGACCTCGGCGCCGACGGCGTCCCGGCCCTCGCCGGACAGGACATCCTCCACCTGCAGGTGCGCGACAAGGAGGCCGAGTTCTACGCCGACAGCTCCGGCGTCACCGTGGCCGACGACGCCGATGCCCGCGGCGGCCGCCTCGTCACCGACGTCGACCACGGCGACTGGATCGCGTTCGACCCGGTCGACCTCCGGGGCATCGACGGGCTGACGGTCGGCGCCGTCCGCGGTGCGGCCGACGCCACCGTCACTGTGCGCGCCGGCAGCCCGACCGGTCGCATGCTCGGCCAGACCAAGGTCCGCGCGGCGACCGGTGCCGGGCAGGTCGTCTCGCCCACCATCGACATCGAGGACGAGCAGGGTGCCACCACCCTGTACCTCGCTGTCACGAGCAAGCGTGCGCCGGCCGGCGGTGCCGACCTCGGTCTCGACTGGCTCGTCTTCCACGGGCGCGGCGTCGCCGACGCCACCGCCCCGGTCGTGACCGCCGAGGCGGACCGCACAGGCGGAACGGCGGGACTCTCGGTCGACCTGTCGGGCTCGGCTCTCGCGCCCGAGGGGCGCGAGATCGCCTCCTACCAGTGGGACCTCGGTGACGGGACGACGGCGGACGGGCCGACCGTCACGCACGTCTACGAGGAGCCGGGCCGGTATACCGCACGGCTGATCGCCACGGACAGCGAGGGCACCCGCGACTGGACGACGGTCGAGATCACGGTGGCCGACACCAGGGGCTGAGCCGCGGCGACGGGAGAAGACAGGGAGGACAGGACGGGCCCGGACGATCTCACGGTCGTCCGGGCCGTCGTCCGACCGTGTCAGTCCTTGGTGCGGCGCTCCGCGAGGACGTCCTCAAGGACGTCGGGGAAGTTGGTGATCACTCCGTCGACACCCCGGTCGAGAACCCTGTTCATGTCGCCGGCCGTGTTGACGGTGTACGTGTGCACCTCCATACCGAGCTCGTGCACCGTCTCGACGTAGGCGGCGTCGAACGTGGTGTAGCCCGGGTTGATCTGGTCGGCCCACGTCGACAGCTCGGGAAGGAGCGCCTCGCTGGGCCGGCCCAGCAGGCCGACGGGGACGGACGGCTGCACCTCGTTGTACCGCTCCATCGACGCCCAGTCGAAGCTCTGCACGACCAGCCGCTCCGCCCGGACCGCCGACGTGACGTAGCCGGGGTAGCTCGCGAACTCCTCGGCGACCTGCCGCTCGATCCCCGGGTAGAGCGCCGGTGACTTCAGCTCCATCAGGATGCCCGCGCGGGTCGGCCGGACCAGCTCGATCATCTGCGCCATCGTCGGCACCGGCTCACCCGCGAACTCCTCGGAGAACCAGGAGCCCGCGTCGAGCTGCTGGATCTCCTCGTAGGTGAAGTCGCTGACGCGCCAGGGCGCCCGGTCCGGAAAGACCTGCTCGACGTCGGTGGTGCGGGACAGCGTCGTGTCGTGCATGAGCACCAGGACGCCGTCCTTGGACCGCTGCACGTCCGACTCGACCAGGTCGGAGCCCATCGTGACGCCCAGGGCGAAGGCGGCCAGCGTGTTCTCCGGCGCGTGGCCCATGGCCCCGCGGTGAGCGGTGTTGACGACGTCGACGTGCTCGGGCGGACCGGCCGCCACAGCCGGCGCGGCAGGTAGCACGGCGGAGGCACCGGCGACGGTGACGGCGAGCAGGGCGGACAGGCGTGGGGTCAAGCGCATGATCGATCTCCCGAGGGGCCGAACGGACAGGGCAGGAGGTGACGTTGCCGAGCCCACACGACCCGGGGATGGCCCGGGGGTGACTCAGCCGGAAACCTGTCCGGAACATCGTGCCGGGTTCTGAGTTCTCCACCAGACCGTGAATTTGTGTTGCTCCTCGGCCCAGTTCCCTCAAGAGTGTCGGGATGCTGATCAGAAAAGAGCGTCCGTCCGACGTCCCGGCGGTCCGGGCAGAGCTGTCGCTGGTCGCCGAGTCCGGATCCGGCGCGGAGGTTGTCGGTCACGTGATCGCCGCCCACGGACGGCTCTGACGGTGCGCCCACCCCGAGTGTTCCATCTTGCCGTTCCTGAGCCTGTGTCTCTGGTACGCACCGTGCTCCTGGCGGCAGGTGTGCTCCTGGCCGGCACGCTCCTTCTCGTCTGGACGATCCTCGAACCACGCGGGAACATCCTCGACGACCTCCCCGGGTACGTCGCCGGCGCCCTGCTGTCTCTCGCCGGCGTCGCCGCACTGGTCGGCGCCGTCGTCCAGGCGGTCCGCCGCCGTCGTCAACCAGCACCCGAGCCCGCGCTCGTGCTCGACGACAGCGGCTTCTCCGCCTGGGGCGGGCTCCGGGTCCGCTGGGCAGACGTCATCTCCTGGGAGGTCTATCGCCACCACGGCCTCTACGAGCTGACCGCGGAGGAACGCGACCCGGACGAACCCGACGACACCCACGAAGAGGTCGACGAGCTGCTCGTCCTCGTCACCGTGCGGCACCCCGACGCGATCCTCCGGAGGCTCGATCCGGAGGCGCGCGAGGCCTACCTGGACGTCGAGATGAACGACGAGCACGGCCGGCGGGTCGAGCCGCGGTCACCGATCCGCTTCGGCATCGACGACCTCGACGCCCCGGCGGACGAGGTGATCGCCGAGCTCGAACGCTTCAGCAGGATGCCGCCGACGTCCCGCCCTGCCCGGCCCGGGCCGGGCCAGAGTGACACCGGCGTGCGCTAGGTTGCGGTGTCCTACCTGCCCCTATGTCGATGGAGCACGATGCGCCGCCTGATCACCACGTCCTTGGTCCTGCTGCTCGCGAGCGGGTGCGCAAGCACCTCGGACAGCGCGTCACCGGCCGTGCCGACGGCTCAGGCCTCCGGACCGACCTCCGCGGCGCCTCGGACGTCCGAGCCGGCCTCCGCCGCGCCGTCGGAGGCGGCACGGCTGGGTGCCAAGGAGGCCGCCGCCCAGTACCTGGAGGCCGTCCGCCCGTACAACGAGGCGCTCGAGGAGCTGGAGACAGCGATCAACACGGGACAGCCCGTCGAGATCCAGCGGGAGCGAGCGGCAGCGACCTTGACCGCATTGCGGGCGGAGATCAAGACGCTGCGCGGAGCGCGGTGGCCGGCGAAGGTCGAGCCGCACGCCCTGAGCCTGGCCGACGCGGGTGAGGGGGCGGTCCCGTCGTGGAAGGCGGCTACCGCCGCGACGACGGCAGAGGACATGGTGACCGCGGTGCTGGCCGCACTGGAACATGACGACCAGGCCGCCGCGGACGCGATCCGCCGGCTGCTGTCCCTCGACCAGTACGACGAGGGCGACTACTCCTCGTAGGTCGGGCCCGGACGATCTCACGGTGGTCCGGGCCGTCGTCCGACCCCCAGCCGGTTGCGCGCGGGAGCGTAGTGGTCCAGGACGGTCTCCAGAACTCCTTCGCCGTGGGCGGCGGCGTGGAGGCCGGTGCGGAGCGCACCCACCTCGGCCGCGGGCACGGTGCCGGTGATCGTGGCGAGGTCTCCGGTGACCTGTGGCGGGCCGGGTACGGCGCCGTGTCGGCCGAGGAGGCCGAGCACCGCCGAGAGGGTCCCGGCCGGGGCCTCGAGCTCGAAGCGATCGGTGGGCTCGCACACCAGCGTGCCCGCACGCCGGATCGCCTCGCGGACGACGAGCTCGGTGGTGCGCTTCACGGCGACCGCGCGCGGACCCGCCGGCGGATAGTCGCTCTCGACGACGGTGACGCGCAGATCGGTCACCGGCCAGCCGTGCGGGCCGACGGCGAGAGGCGTGGCCAGGTACTCGTGGACCGCGGTGCGGTAGTCCTCGACATTGCCGTAGACGTGCATCGGCACGGTGATGTGAGGTGCGGCGACGACCAGCTCGACCCCGCTGCCGGGAGCGGCCGGCTCGATGGTGACGCCGAGGCTGTAGTGGTGCTGGTGCCCGGGATCGCCCATGCGGAGCACGGCGGAGGCCGTACCGGCGAGGCGTTCGACGCACACCATGGTCGTCTCCTGGAACTCGACCCGGATGCCGTACTCGGCGGCGAGCGTGTCGGTCAGGACCTCTTGCTGCACCGCGCCGTAGAGCCGGATGCGCGCCGCGCCGGCGTCGGGGCGCACCGCGATGAGCGGGTCGAGGTCGGCGAGGTCGGCGAGCGCCCGGTGGAGGTCGGCCTGCTGCGCCGGGTCGGTGGCGACCACCCGCGTCTCCAGGCCCGGCTCGGGCAGAGCCGAGGTGGCCGCGGCCTGCTCGGTGCCGATCCAGTCACCGATGCGGGCGGTGTCGAGCCCGCGCACGCGGGCGATCTGTCCTGCGCTCGTGACGTCGCTCGCCGCGGTGCCCCCGGGCGCGAAGACCTCGATGCCGGTCACGGTCGCGGTCCGGCCGCCACCGAGGAGGGTCCGGTCGCGGACACGCAGGGTCCCTCCGCGCATCCGGACGGTGCAGACCCGCTGCCCGGCCGCCGAGCGCTCGATCTTGAAGACCTGCGCGACGCCGGGGCCGTCGTCACCCACGGTGGCGGGGACGATCTCGGTGACCGTCACGATCAGCTGGGCGACGCCCTCCCCCGTCCGCGCCGAACCGAACAGCACCGGATGAACCGCCCCGGACCTCGTCAGTGCCGACAGCGACGACCGCAGCCGCTGCTGCTCGAGCTGCTGCGCGGGGTCGATCCATGCCTCGAGGAGCGTGTCGTCATGATCGGCGAGCCGTGCGGTCACGTGCTCGGCCCAGGCGGGGTCGTCCCAGTCACCGGGCTCCGCCTTCGCAGCGGGCGTCCCGGGGTGGTGCACCCGCGCGAGGGGCACGAGCGCGGGCGTCAGCCGCCGGGCGATCGCGGTGAGGACGCGGTCGGGGTCGGCACCCGCCCGGTCGATCTTGTTGACGAAGAAGACCGTCGGAACGCCGAGGCGCCGCAGGGCCCGGAACAGCACGATGGTCTGGGCCTGCACGCCCTCGACGGCTGAGACGGCGAGGACCGCGGCGTCGAGCACCGCCAGCGAGCGGTCGACCTCGGCGATGAAATCGGGGTGCCCCGGGGTGTCGACCACGTTGACGGCCACCCCGTCCACGACGAACGTCGCGACGGCGGCGCGGATCGTGATCCCCCGCTGCCGTTCCTGCGACGTCGTGTCGGTCTGGGTCGTGCCGTCGTCGACGCGGCCGAGGCGGTCGATGGCGCCGCCGCGCAGCAGCAGCGCCTCGGTCAGGCTGGTCTTGCCGGCGTCAACATGGGCGACGACCCCGAGATTGACGCAGCGCCGCAGCGCTCCGGCGGGGGCATCAGGTCGTGCATGGGCGGTCTCGTGCGATGGGTTCATGGCTCCTCATGTGCTGGCTGGTCCTGGGCTCGCACATGAGTTCGCGCATGGTCGGTTCCTTCGCACTCGGCGGATGACGCAACGTCCTGACCCGCTGATGCTCGGCCCCCGGGCCGGGGCCGGTCAACGGATTTGTCTGCTGCCCGCCGGGCCGGCCGTCGTCACACCTGCACGTGCGCGACAAGGAGGCCAAGTGGGGCGGCTCGCCGGATGCGAGTGGGACCGGCCCGACCGCAAGGTGGTCTTCCTGGTCACGCTGAAGAACGGAGAAATGCCATGACGCAATCGACGTCCGCTACGCACACCCGGGCGCCCCACCAATGGCTCGCCCTGACGATCGGCGTGGTCTATCTCCTGGTGGGAATCGCGGGATTCTTCGTCACCGGGTTCGACGGGTTCGCCGAGCACGACCATGACCAGACGCTGCTCGGGTTCGCGGTCAACCCGCTGCACAACATCGTGCACCTTCTGATCGGGCTCCTCGGCGTGATCATGTGGTCGTCGCCGGGGCGGGCACGGACGTTCGGCTGGCTGCTGGTGATCGGGTATGGCGCGGCGTTCGTCTACGGCCTGATCGCGGTGAACAACCCGGACATCAACTTTCTCAACATCAATGCGGCGGACAACTGGCTGCACATCCTGAGCGTCGTGGCCGGCCTGGCCATCGCGTTGTGGCCCCGTCGGAACTCCGGCACCACCTCGACCGGACCGCGGGCAGCCTGATCCGCGCAGGGTGCGAGTGACCGGCACGCGCCCTGACGTCGTCGTGCGGCGGCGTGATCTTGACCGTCACGTCGCCGCACCACATGCCCTGACCCCCTCGGCCTGGACAGCGACCTGGCTCGCAACTATGCGCCTGACGTGGTGCTGCTCTCCTGGGGCGAGGGCGTCCACCACGACGATGACGGGGTACGTCTACCGGCGGGCGTCCTACGGACCTACCTGCCCGAGGGGAAGTACCGGTACGACGACCTGGTCGTGGCAGACGCCTATGAGCTGCTGCGCTGGTCGGGCACAGGGCCCGGCGGTGAGGAGCTGCGCGCGACTCGTTCGTCGTCCGACAAGGGCTCATCGTGGCCCGGACGATCAGCTACGTCACCGACTGAGGCCCTCAGCCCTGGGCCCACTGCTCGGACTGGGTCAGGCGGAACAGGTACACCAACGACGGGATCACGATGACCCCGGCGAGCGCGGCGACCAGCAGGAGTGCCCGCAGCGTGGCGGGGGCTCCCGCCGCGTCCGCGATGGTGACCTCATCGACGAGCAGCCACGGGTACTGGGCGGCACCCCATCCGACGACGACCGAGGCGACGGCGATGACGGCACTGACCCGCGCGGCGGCGACCCTCCGCCTCAGAAGAAGCACGAGGGCTGCCATCCCGCCGAGGATCGAGCTGACGATCAGTGGAGCCGCCCGCCCGGTCAGGCCTTCGGCCAGCGTGGGCGCGTCGCGGGCGATGGGAACGAGCGAGCCGAGCACGAGCGCCCCGGCGACCGCTCCGACCAGCAGAGTGCGCCGACGGAGCTGGGCAGCGAGCGATCGGTGGCCTGCACGGGTCGCGTCGGCGGTGAGGAACGAGCCCGCCAGGAACGTACAGCAGGCGACCGTGATGACACCGACCAGGAGCGACGTGGGGTTCAACCAGGACGACCAGCGGTCGCCCTGGCCGTCGGCCGGCACCCGTCCCGAGGCGACGGCGCCTGCGACCGTGCCGAGAAAGAACGGTGCGATGAGCGACGAGCCGGCGAACAGCGATCCGTAGACCCTGGCCTGCGAGAGCGTCGGGGAAAACTTGCGGAACGCGAAGCCGGCCCCGCGCAGCACGATCCCGAGCAGCGCGAGCAACAGCGGCAGGATCAGGGTGGACATCGCGGCGGCGAAGGCGGTCGGGAACCCGGTCCACCACATGACGAGCACGTAGATGAGCCAGACATGGTTGGCCTCCCACACAGGGCCGATGCTGTGGTCGATCTCGGTCCGCAGCTCGGCGCCGTGAGCGGCACCGCCCGCGGTGAGGTCATAGAAGCCGGAGCCGAAGTCCGCTCCCCCGAACACGGCGTAGGCGACCAGGCCGACGAACATGGCCATGGCCACCGCGAGCTCGACAGTCACGACGCTTCCCGTCCCGGTTTCCTGTCGGACAGCCGGGTCTGGGGCCCATAGGGGCTGGGCAGGTCCTGTTCTCCCAGGCGCCAACGGCGAGCCATCGAGCGCAGCACGAGCACGGCGCCGACGGTTAGCCCGGTGTAGACGACCACCGTGGTGGCCAGCAGCCACCACAGGCCCGGGTGGTCCCCCGCCGCCTCAGAGGTACGCATGACGTTGTAGACCACCCAGGGCTGGCGTCCCACCTCGGTGGCGATCCAACCGGCCTCCACGGCGATGACAGCCAGGGGCCCTGACACAGCGCAGAACCTCAGGAACCACGTACGCTCGAGCAGGTCCTGCCGGCGCCACCAGCGAAGTACCCAGTAGACGATGACGGCCAAGGCCAGCAGGGTGCCGATCCCGATCATCGTCTGGAACGCCCAGTGGGTGATGTTCACCGGCGGCTGGTCGCGCAGCGGGATGGTGTCCAGCCCGCGGACCGGCGCTGTGAACGAGTTCTGTGCGATGAGCGACCCCAGCATGGGGATGTCGAGGGCCCACCGCACCTCGCCGTCGACCAGCAGGCCGCCGATCCGCAGCGGAGACGGGCTCTCCGTCGTCGTGGCGAGTTCGAACGCGGCAAGCTTGGCGGGCTGCCGGTC
Source organism: Promicromonospora iranensis (assembly GCF_028994805.1). GTDB lineage: Bacteria > Actinomycetota > Actinomycetes > Actinomycetales > Cellulomonadaceae > Promicromonospora > Promicromonospora iranensis. The sequence continues at coordinate 167,919 of NZ_JAJQQP010000015.1, forward strand.
GCCGAGTCCGCCACCGAGCAGGTGCCCGACGACGGGTTGGACGACCGCCGCGACGCTGGCGAAGCCGAAGGGTATGAGGAAGCCGAGCCGATGGTGGGCGTCGCGGCGCCCGCGCAGCATGCCGACGGCATAGACACCGGCGATGGCGAAGCCGACGAGCATGTATGCCGCAAGCCACATGTGCGCGAACTGCCACCCGGCGATCGGGTTGAACATCGCCGCCCAGGGGTCGACGTCGGTGACCTCGCCGTCGACGATGCGGAACCCGGCAGGGGTGTTCATCCACGCGTTGACGGAGATGACGCAGAACGTGCCGACGACCCCGGCGACCGCCATCGGCACCACCATGAGCAGGTGGCGACGTGGCGGCATGCGTCCCCAGCCGTAGAGGTAGATGCCCAGGAAGATGGCCTCGACGAAGAACGACAGCCCCTCAAGAGCGAACGGCAGGCCGAGCACGTCGCCGAACGTTCCCATCAGGCCGGGCCACAGCAGCCCCATCTCAAAGCTCAGGACCGTGCCCGACACCGCTCCGATCGCGAACAGTACTGCGGAGACCTTCGCCCACCGTTGCGCGAGGACGAGCGCTGTCGCGTCGTCGCGCATCACGCCCCGCCAGTGGGCCACGAAAATCATCGCCGGGAACGCCACACCGAACGATGCCAGGATGATGTGCCAGCCCAGCGTGAAGGCCATCTGCTGGCGGGCGGGGAGCAGGCCGGCCGGGTCGGCTGCAAGTACCAGAGCGTCATGGATCAGCACTTGGGACCTCGCACCTCACGCCCGGGCTCGCCGGACCACTGCGCGGACACCCCGGTAGATCACTACGCCGCCCAGCACCCAAGGCCCCACGACGACGAGGGGGTCGAGGACCTGGTGCCGCACGTCCACCCGCCCGGCCCGGGAGCGGAGCGGATGGTGCGACGGCTCCGCCAGCACGCCGGTCTCGGTCACCGGGTTGTCCGGGCGGGTGGTCGCGCAGGACGCGAGGTGCCGAAGGACCGACGTCGTGCACGATGCCCACGAACTCGTGGCCGAACGTCGATCCCACGCGCGTGTCGGGCATGAGGCCGTGGTAGAGGTGCAGGTCCGAACCACAGATCGCCGCCGTGGTGACCCGCACGATCGCGTCGTTCGGATGCTCGATACGAGGTAGGTCCTTCACTGTGACCTCCGCGCAATCGAGATGCCGGTCGTGAGGCGTGCCGGTGCGTCCAGCCCGGCGTCGTCGTCGACCCCGACGCCCAGCCTTCCGACCAGCTCGCCGCCCAGCCACCCGGTGCCTGCTCCGATGACCAGCGCGATCAGAGCCAGCACGAAGGTCGTAGGGCGCGGCATGTAGTCCGGGCTGCCGGCACGGAGCAGCGAGCTCCCGGTGAACAGCAGGAGCATGACCAGGTTTCCGCTACCATGCAGGAGCGCGACGCGCTTGGCCCGTGTTCCGCGCGGTATCGCGAGATAGTCGATCAGACCGAAGACCGACGCGGCCAGGCCCGTCACGACCGCCACGACGATCATCAGGTACGACGCGAACGCCAGCCGTCCGTCATGGGTCACGAGACCGATCACGTCGAACGCGACCGCCGCCGCGAGCAGACCGAGCGGTAGGACGACCAGCTGCTGGTGCATCGCGTGCCCTGCAGCCTTTGCTCTGCTCTCCATCTGTGATCTCTTCCTCTGGGTTCTCCGCCACGCACGCCCCGGGAACGTCATCCCTGCCGTGTCATGGACCACCTGACCGGTCAGATCGGCGACCCCGGGAGCGGCCGTCCGACAGCGTGTGCGCCGCCGGACGGCTGCTCAGTCGTCACCCCTTCGCGTCACTCCTTGTGGAGCGCGTCCTGGGCGACACCCATGGCCTTCTCCACCGGCTCGGGCATGCCAGTGGTGCCGTGGAGACGCACGTCGGGCTTGGTGGGCGGCGGGGCAGGCACGCCGGCCGGCGGCTCGGCCACGTACTCGAACTCTCCCTTGCCGTC
>NZ_JAJQQP010000016.1 GCF_028994805.1 Promicromonospora iranensis
CCTACAGCGCCGATGGTACTGCCCTGGAGACGGGGTGGGAGAGTAGGACGCCGCCGGACAACCATTCCCAGCAGGGGGTGGAACCAGCACAACCCTTACGGGTGGTGCTGGTTCCACCCCCTGACTGCATTCCCCCACAGAAACGCCCCGGTCAGCGCTCGGCCCCACCGTGTCGTTCCGCACTGTGGAATGCTGTTTCCGTTAGCCGATAGGTCCGGCGTTTCGGATGGGGAGGGACACGTGGCAGAGCCTGGTGTGCAGTCGGTCGAGCGAGCGCTCGATCTGCTCGAGATTCTGGCAGAGCTCGGCGGTGATGCCGGCTTGAGCGAGCTGTCGGAGCAGTCCGGCCTGCCGCTGCCGACCATCCACCGTTTGATGCGCACCCTTGTCGCCCGCGGTTACGCCCGTCGGCTGCCGTCGCGTCGGTACGCGCTCGGCGCGCGGATGATCCGCCTGGGCGAGTCGGCCGGGCGCCAGCTCGGCGCCGGCGCCCGGCGCCACCTGGCGCGCGTGGCGCGCGAGCTCGGTGAGACGGCGAACCTCGCGATGCTCGACGGCGAGATGGCGGTCTACGTGGCGCAGGCGGCGTCGTCGCACTCGATGCGGATGTTCACCGAGGTAGGGCGGCGCGTGCATCTGCACAGCACCGGCGTCGGCAAGGCGCTCCTGGGCGAGCTGCCCGATGCGGCGGTCCGCGACATCGCGGACCGTGCGGGTCTGTCGCCGGCGACGGACCGGACGATCACCGACGTCGACGGGCTGCTCGCTGCGCTGGCCGAGATTCGCGAGCGCGGCTATGCCGTGGACGACGGCGAGCAGGAGATCGGCGTGCGGTGCTTCGCGGTGATCGTGCCGGGCGCGCCGGTGCCGACGGCGCTGTCGGTGTCAGGGCCGGCAGCCAGGGTGTCGTTCGAGTTCGGAGAGCGGGCAGTGCCGGTGCTGCACGAGGTGGCGCGCGATGTGGGTGCGGAGCTGTCCGAGGGCTGACCGTCCCGTTGACCGCGCCCCGTCGGGGACCTAGTGTTTTCGCTAGGAAGTATTTGGTTTCCGGATCGTGGAATAGCAAGAGATCCGGACCATGTCACTCGAGCGAGGGAAGACACGTGGACACTCCGGACGGCCTCACGATCACCGGCGACATCGCACCCCGCGCGGAGGAGGTGCTCACGCCACGCGCGCTGGAGCTGATCGTCGCCCTGCACCGCGCGCTGGACGACCGACGGCTCGAGCTCCTCGAGGCCCGGCAGCGGCGGGTCGCGGACCTGGCTGCCGGCGGGACGCTGGACTTCCTGCCCGAGACGAGGCACATCCGCGAGGACCCGACGTGGCGCGTCGCCCCGCCGGCGCCCGGTATCGAGGACCGCCGGTGCGAGATCACGGGGCCCACCGACCGCAAGATGACCATCAACGCGCTGAACTCCGGCGCCAAGGCGTGGCTCGCTGACCACGAGGACGCGAACACTCCGCAGTGGAGCGCGGTGGTGGGCGGGCAGCTCAACCTGCTCGACGCGATCAACCGCACCATCGACTTCACCGGCGAGAACGGCAAGCACTACGCGCTGAAGCCCGACGAGGAGCTGGCCACGATCATCGTGCGCCCGCGCGGCTGGCACCTGCCGGAGAAGCACGTCCTGGTGGACGGCCGCCCGGTGTCGGGCAGCCTGGTGGACTTCGCGCTCTACCTCGCGACCGCCGGCCTGCGGCAGATCGAGAAGGGCCAGGGGCCCTACTTCTACCTGCCGAAGATGGAGTCGCACCTGGAGGCACGGCTCTGGAACGACGCGTTCGTGCTGGCCCAGGACTTCCTCGGCATCCCGCAGGGCACCATCCGGGCCACCGTCCTCATCGAGACCTACCCCGCGGCGTTCGAGATGGAGGAGATCCTCTACGAGCTGCGCGAGCACAGCTCCGGCCTGAACGCCGGGCGCTGGGACTTCATGTTCTCGGTGATCAAGTCGTTCCGGACGCGGGGCATCGAGTTCATGCTGCCGGATCGCAACGCCGTCACCATGACCGTGCCGTTCATGCGCGCGTACACCGAGCTGCTGGTCAAGACCTGCCACACCCGGGGCGCACACGCCATCGGTGGCATGGCCGCGTTCATCCCGAGCCGTGACGAGGCGGTCAACGAGGCCGCGTTCGCGAAGGTCCGTGACGACAAGACCCGCGAGGCCGACGACGGGTTCGACGGGTCGTGGGTGGCGCACCCCGGCATGGTGGAGCTCTGCAAGGAGGTCTTCACGTCGGTGCTGGGCGACAAGCCGAACCAGATCGACCGTACGCGCGAGGAGGTGCAGGTCACCGCAGCACAGCTGCTCGATGTCGCGAGCACGCCCGGCGACGTCACCGAGGCCGGCCTGCGGAACAACATCTCGGTGGGCATCCAGTACCTCAAGGCATGGCTCGGTGGCCTGGGTGCCGTCGCGATCTTCAACCTCATGGAGGACGCCGCCACCGCCGAGATCTCGCGGTCACAGGTGTGGCAGTGGCTGCACAACGACGTGACGCTCGCCGACACCGGCCACCAGGTCACGCGCGAGCTGATCGACCGGATCGTCGAGGAGGAGATCGCCAAGCTGCCGGGCGACGCGGCAGACTACGAGGAGGCGAAGCAGACGTTCCTCGAGGTGGCGGTGGCGGACGAGTACGCGGACTTCCTGACCCTCCCGGCCTACGCCCGCATGGCCTGACATGCCGCGGTGAGTGCTGGCTATCTGTGCTTCAAACCGCTTCTGGAGCACAGATAGCCAGCACTCAACGGGGAGGTAGTGGTTCGCGACGAGGAGGTTGCCATGGTCGGGAATGCGTCGGCGGCGTTGGACGTCGTGATCGCCGAGCTCGTCGACGCGCTGGGCGGTGAGCGGGTCATCACGGATCGGCAGCGTCGTCGGACGTACGAGTGCGACGGGCTCGCGGCCTACCGGGTGGTCCCCGGCGTGGTGGTTCTCGCCCAGAGCGCCGACGACGTCGCGGCGTCGGTCCGGGCCTGCGCGCGGCACGCCGTGCCGTTCGTCGCGCGGGGCTCGGGCACCGGGCTGTCGGGCGGGGCGCTGCCGCACTCCGAGGGTGTGCTCGTGGTGATGTCGCAGATGCGGACGATCCGGGAGGCCGACGTCGAGAACCAGCGTGCCGTCGTCGACCCGGGGGTGATCAACCTGCAGCTCACCGCGGCGACCAGCCCGGACGGCTACTACTTCGCGCCCGATCCCTCCAGCCAGTCCGTGTGCTCGATCGGCGGCAACGTCGCCGAGAACTCCGGTGGCGCCCACTGCCTGAAGTACGGCTTCACCACCAACCACGTCACCGGCGTGGACCTGGTGACACCCGCCGGCGAGCAGGTGGAGATCGGCGGCAAGGCGCCGGACCCGCCGGGGTACGACCTGCTCGGCGCCCTCGTGGGCAGCGAGGGCACGCTCGGCATCGTCACCGCCGCCACCGTGCGGCTGACCCGCCTGCCCCAGGAGGTGCGGACGCTGCTCGCGGCCTTCCGGTCCATGGACGACGCCGGAGCCGCGACCTCCGCGATCATCGCCGCCGGGGTGATCCCCGCCGCCATCGAGATGATGGACGCCCTGGCGATCGAGGCCGCGGAGGCGGCGGTGCACTGCAACTACCCGGCCGGCGCGGGTGCGGTCCTCGTGGTCGAGCTGGACGGGCCCTCGCCCGACGTCGCGGGGGAGTTCGACGACGTGGTGCGTCTGTGCGAAGAGGCGGGCTCGTTCGAGGTGCGTGTCGCGGCGGACGACGACGAGCGTGCCCTGATCTGGAAGGGCCGCAAGTCAGCCTTCGCCGCGGTCGGCCGGATCAGCCCGGACTACATCGTCCAGGACGGCGTGATCCCACGGACGGCGCTGCCCCTGGTGCTGCGCCAGATCGCCGCGCTCGGCGAGAGCGCGGGCGTGCGGGTCGCGAACGTCTTCCACGCCGGCGACGGCAACCTGCATCCCCTCGTGCTGTTCGACGGTGCGGTCGAGGGCGCCGTCGAGCGGGCCGAGGCGGTGGCGGGCGGCATCCTCGACCTGTGCCTGGAGCACGGCGGCTCCATCACCGGCGAGCACGGCGTGGGTGCGGACAAGGCCAAGCACATGCCGCGCATGTTCACGCCCGACGACCTGGAGACCATGCAGGCGGTGCGCTGCGCCTTCGATCCCGAGGGCATCTCCAACCCGGGCAAGGTGTTCCCGACACCACGGCTGTGCGGGGAGCAGCCGGGCCGGCACCGGGGTGCGCACCCGCTGGCGGAGTCCGGCGTGGCGGAGGTCTTCTGATGGCCGACCTGCAGCGGCTCGAGGACACGCTGAAGCGGGACGGCGGCCAGGTCCGGGACGCGGGACCGGAGGACGCGGTGGACGGCGTGCCGGCGACCGCGGTCGCCCGACCGGTGTCGGCGGACGGGGTGGCGGCCGTGCTGCGCGAGACGACCGCCCAGGGACTGGCCACCGTGGCGCGCGGGGCCGGTACGGCCCTGGACTGGGGCGCGCCGCCCGAGCGCGTCGACCTGATCCTGGACACCACGGGCCTGGACCGCCTCGTGGAGCACGGCTCGGGCGACCTGGTGGTGGTGGCCGAGGCGGGCCTGCCTGTCGCGACCCTGGCGGAGACCGTCCGGGCCGCGGGGCAGGAGCTGGTGGTGGACCTGCCGCCGGAGCGGCTCGCGGCCGGCTCGACCGTGGGCGGGGCGCTGTCGACGGGAGCGTCCGGACCCCGCCGGCTGCAGCGCGGCGGGATCCGCGACCTGGTCCTCGGGGCGACCGTCGTGCTCGCCGACGGCACCGTCGCGTCGTCCGGTGGCAAGGTCGTCAAGAATGTCGCCGGGTACGACCTGGCCAAGCTGCTGACCGGTGCGTACGGCACCCTCGGCATCGTGGTCCGGGCCGCGTTCCGGCTGCACCCCGTCCGGCCCGACCGGGCGTTCGTCGTTGCCACCGGCCCGTCGGCCGATGTCGCGGCGCGTGCCCGCGGCGTCGTCGGGTCGCAGCTGGCGCCGGCCGCCGTGGAGCTCGACCGGCCCGTGGGCAGCGAGGTCGCCGAGGTGGCCGTGCTGCTGGAGGGCACCGGGGGCGCCGTCGGGCAGCGGGCTGCCGCCGTGGTCGAGATCTTGGGCGGGCGGGTCCAAGGGGAGCCACCCGAGTGGTGGGCGGCGCTGCCGGGTGCGGAGGTCTCGACAGGCTCGACCCGCGGGGGCGGAGACGTTACCTATGCCAAGGCGACCGCCACCCTCACCGGGGTGGCCGACCTGCTGGCCGCGGCCCAGGACGCCGAGCAGCGGTACGGCGTCGGCGTGGCGTTGCGGGGGAGCGCCGGCGGGGTGCTGCACGCGGCGGTGACGGGGACACCCGAGGCGACGGCGGCCGCCGTCGGGCACCTGCGGGGGGCCGCGTCCAGCCCGCGCGAGGGAACCGTCACGGTGCTGCGGGCGTCACGCGAGGTGCGTGCGGCGCTCGACGCCTGGGGGCCCGTGGGCGGGCTCGACCTGATGCGCGCGATCAAGAGCCGGCTCGATCCGGGGCGCAACGTCGCGCCCGGCCGATTCGTGGGAGGCATCTGATGACCGAGGCGAAGCCGGACCTGCTGGGCTCGTTCGACGGGAAGGGAGCCTTCGACGAGCACCATCCGCCGGCCCGCGAGCTCGTGGACGACTGCGTGCACTGCGGGTTCTGCCTGCCCGCCTGTCCGACGTACTCGCTGTGGGGCGAGGAGATGGACTCGCCGCGCGGGCGGATCTACCTGATGAAGGAAGGGCTCGAGGGCGAGCCCATGTCGCAGTCCCTGGTGCAGCACGTCGACGCGTGCCTCGGCTGCATGGCGTGCGTGACCGCGTGCCCGTCCGGGGTGCAGTACGACAAGCTGGTCGAGGCGACGCGGCAGCAGGTCGAACGGCGCGGCGCCGAGCACCGCACGCGCGCGCAGCGGCTGCTGCGGTCGGCGATCTTCGCGCTGTTCCCCCGGCCCGAGCGGCTGCGGCTGGTCCGGCCGTTCCTCGCGCTGTACCAGCGCAGCGGGCTGTCGCGGCTGGTGCGGCCGGTGCTCGCGCGCGTATCCCCGACACTGGCGACCATGGAGGCCATCGCGCCGCCCGTGGGTCCGCGGATCCCGGTGCCCGCGCTGGTGCCCGCCGTCGGCGTGCAGCGGATGACCGTCGGGATGCTGCTCGGCTGCGTGCAGCGGGAGTTCTACCCGGGGGTCAACGCCGCGACGGCGCGGGTGCTCGCCGCGGAGGGGTGCGAGGTCGTGGTGCCGCCGGACCAGGGGTGCTGCGGCGCGTTGTCCGTGCACGCCGGGCGGGAGACGGAAGGACTCGACTACGCGCGAGCGCTCATCGACACGTTCGAGGGTGCGGGCGTGGAGCGGATCGTGGCGAACTCCGCAGGGTGCGGTTCCACGATGAAGGACTACGCGGACCTGCTGGCGGACGACCCCGGGTACGCGGAGCGCGCAGCGGCTTTTGCGGCGCGGACCCGCGACATCTCGGAGGTGCTGGCGGAGCTGGAGCCGGTGGCGACACGGCATCCGCTGCCGATGACCGTCGCGTACCACGACGCCTGCCACCTACGGCACGCCCAGGGCGTGAAGGTACAGCCGCGCTCGGTGCTCGCGACGATCCCGGGCCTGGTGGTCAAGGAGATCGCCGACGGGGACATGTGCTGCGGGTCGGCAGGCATCTACAACCTGACCAACCCGGAGCCGGCGCGCCAGCTGGGCGACCGGAAGGCCGCCAACGTCGTGGCGACGGGTGCGGAGCTGCTGGTCACGTCGAACCCGGGATGTCTGCTGCAGATCACCGACGCGCTGCGACGGCAGGGGCGGGAGATGCGATCCGCGCACATGGTGCTGGTGCTCGACGCGTCCCTGCGCGGTGCCAGGCCGGAGACGCTGCGCGGGTGAGTCCGGGTACTCCCGTTCGCCGGAGGTAACTGCTACGTTTGTCGGCACGTGGAGTGATAGTTCCGACATGCGAAATTGTCAGCGAACCCGACCCGGCAGCGTGGCCGGACTGGAGCCACCATGGACAACCTCGGCGTCCTCGCCCTGCTAGCCCTCCTCCCGATCCTCGTCGTCGGTACCCTGCTGCTCGGCTTCCGCTGGCCCGCCCGGACGGCGATGCCCGTCGGCCTCGCGGTGGTCGTGGTCGTCGCACTGTTCGCGTGGAAGATGTCACTGGTCGCCGTCAGTGCGTCCATCGTCCAGGGGCTGCTGATCGCCGTCGGCCTGCTCTGGATCATCTTCGGCGCGCTGCTCATGCTGGAGACCCTGACCAAGAGCGGCGCGCTGCAGACGATCCGCGCCGGCTTCACCACGATCAGCCCGGACCGGCGGGTGCAGGTGATCATCGTCGCCTGGCTGTTCGGGTCGTTCATCGAGGGCGCCGCCGGGTTCGGTACACCCGCCGCCGTCGTCGCGCCGCTGCTGCTGCTGGCGCTCGGCTTCCCGGCGGCCGCCGCCGTGATGGCGGGGCTCATCATCCAGTCCACCCCGGTCAGCTTCGGAGCGGTCGGGACGCCGATGCTGACCGGGCTCGGGACCGGCCTGGCGGACACCTCCGGCGCACTGGCGCCCGAGGTCCAGGCTCGGGCCGACGCGCTCGGGCTGGACCACCTCGGCTTCGTCGCCCACACCGCCACGCAGGTCGCGACCATCCACGCGATCGTCGGCATCCTGGTGCCGCTCATCCTGGTCACCCTGATGTGCGGCTTCTACGGTGAGAAGCGGTCGTTCCGCTCGGGCCTCGCCGTCGCGCCGTTCGCGGTCTACGCGGCGCTCGCGATGATCGTGCCCTACGTGACGGTGGCCTACCTGCTCGGGCCGGAGTTCCCGGCCATGCTCGGCGGGTTCCTCGGGCTGGTGCTCGTGATGTTCACCTCCTCCAAGGGCTTCCTCATGCCGAGGGACGTGTGGGACTTCCCGCCGCGTGAGCGCTGGAGCGACCGGTGGATGGGCACCGTCGACCCCACGAAGGAAGCGGCCACGCTCACGCGCAACATGTCGATGGTCCGGGCCTGGTCGCCGTACGTGATCGTCGCGGCGCTGCTGCTCGTCACCCGGAACGTCCCGGCGATCAAGGAGTTCCTGACCGGGCCGGCGGTGCTCCCGGTGGACAACATCTTCGGCACCGGGATCAGCCAGAACATGGAGCTCCTGTACTCGCCGGGTGCGATCTTCCTGCTCGCGTGCCTCATCACCTACGCACTGCACGGCATGAAGGGCGAGCAGATCAGGGCCTCGTGGAAGGTGGCGGGCGGACAGCTCGGTGGTGCGGCGTTCGCGCTGCTGTGCGCGGTGCCGCTGGTGCGGATCTTCATCAACTCGGGACCGGACTTCAACGCTGCCGGCATCGACTCGATGCCCGTCACCGTGGCGCAGGCCGCCGCTGACGTCGCCGGGCAGGGCTGGCCGATCGTGTCACCCTTCATCGGCGCGCTCGGGGCATTCGTGGCCGGCTCCAACACGGTGTCCAACATGATGTTCGCGCTGTTCCAGTTCAACACCGGGCTGGGGATCGGCGCGTCGTCGCCCGAGACGGTGGCCGCCCTGCAGGCGGTGGGCGGCGCCGCGGGCAACATGGTGGCCGTGCACAACGTGGTCGCCGCGGCGGCGACGGTCGGGCTGCTCGGACGGGAGGGCGACCTGATCCGCAAGACGATCCTGCCGATGACGTACTACTGCCTCGCGGCGGGAGGCGTCGGGTACCTGTGGATCTTCGGGTTCGCGTTCAACGCCGGGATGGTCGTGCTGCTCGTCGTGATCGCCGCCCTGACCCTGACGGCGATGCGGATGCTGCGCAAGCCCGACGCTCTCAACCCCGAGGTCGCGCCGGTGCGGGTGTGATCCCGCTGTCGGCCGCGCACGTCACAGCCTTTCGACCCCAGGAGACGGCCGCCCGCATGGGAGAATGGGCGGGCATCTGTCATCGAAGGGAACACCGTGAACGAAACGCCCCGTGACCAGGGGAACGACCGCGAGGGCGACCGCCGAGGCGAGCGCACGAGCGGCAGTCGCAACGAAGGCCGGGGGCCGCGTCGCGACGACCGCGGCGGGGAGCGCGGTGGTGACCGGGGCCGCCGGTTCGACGGCCCTCGTGGCAGTGACGGCCCTCGCCGCGACGACCGCGGCGCCGACCGCCCGCGCCGACCGTACGAGGACCGGGGTACCGACCGTCCCCGTCAGGACGACCGGGGCGCTTCCGACCGCGCACCTCGCCGCACCGACGACGACCGCCCGCGTCGCTCCTCCGGTGACCGCGACAACCGGGGTGGCCGCGACGACCGCGGCGCACGCACCGACCGGCCGTACCGTGGGAACGACGGCGACCGGCCACGCCGCAGCTTCGAGGACCGGGACAACCGCGGCGGAGACCGTCCGGTTCGCCGCGACGGTGAGCGCCCCGTGCGTCGCGAGCACGACCGCCCGCAGCGCCGCGAGGACGACCGCCCGGCGCGCCGGGACGACGGCCCGCGTCGTTCCTTCGGTGACCGTGACGACCGTCCGCGCCGCTCGTTCGAGGACCGGGGCACCGACCGTCCTGCTCGTCGCGAGGACGACCGTCCGCGTCGTTCGTTCGAGGACCGCGGTACCGACCGTCCTGCTCGTCGCGAAGACGATCGTCCGCGCCGCTCGTTCGAGGACCGCGGTACCGACCGCCCGGCGCGCCGGGACGACGGTCCGCGTCGTTCTTTCGGTGACCGTGACGACCGTCCGCGCCGCAGCTTCGAGGACCGCGGAACTGGCCGTCCGGCGCGCCGGGACGACGACCGTCCTGCGCGTCGCGAGGACGACCGTCCGCGTCGTTCGTTCGAGCACCGGGGCACGGACCGCCCGGCTCGTCGCGAGGACGACCGTCCGGCACGCCGGGACGACGGTCCGCGTCGTTCCTTCGGTGACCGTGACGACCGTCCGCGCCGCAGCTTCGAGGATCGGGGCACGGACCGTCCGCGCCGTGACGACCGTCCCCGTGGTGACGACCGTCCCCGTCGTGCCGACAGCGACCGGCCGGCCCGCCGTGACGACCGGGGAACCGATCGTCCGGCACGTCGGGATGATGCTCCGCGCCGCTCGTTCGGCGACCGGGACGACCGCGGTGCCCGCCCGGTCCGCTCGAACACCGGTGACCGTCCGGTACGCCGCGACGACCGTGGCACCGACCGTCCGCGCCGTTCGTTCAACGACCGCGAGGACCGGGTGCGCCCGGCTCGTGACGAGCGTGAGGAGCGCGCGCCGCGCGTCCCCGAGCCGGAGATCGCCGAGGGCGTCACGTTCAGCCAGCTCGACCGTGACGTGCGCTCGCGCCTGCGCGGGCTGAGCAAGGACCACGCCGAGTACGTCGGCCTGCACCTGCTGATGGCCGGGCGGCTGATCGACGTCGACCCCGAGCGTGCCTACGAGCACGCCCAGGCGGCGCTGCGCGGCGCCGGGCGGATCGACATCGTGCGTGAGGCGGCAGGCCTGGCGGCCTACCACACCAACCGGTTCGCGGAGGCGCTGCGCGAGCTGCGCACCGTCCGCCGGCTGAACGGCTCGTCGGAGCACCTGCCGATCATGGCGGACGCCGAGCGCGGCCTCGGCCGTCCGGAGCGTGCGCTGGCGCTCGCCGCGTCGGAGGAGGCCGAGTCGCTCGACGCAACCGGCCGGGTGGAGCTCGCGATCGTGGCGAGCGGTGCCCGCTCCGACCTGGGCGAGCACGACGCCGCACTGGCGGTGCTCGACAAGATCGCGCCGGAGGACGCCACGGGCGACTCGGCGCTCCGGGTCGTGCAGGCGCGCGCTCTGGCACTCGAGGCCGCCGGCCGGACCGACGAGGCGGCCGCGGTGCTGGCGTCGGTCGACAGCAAGGCACTCGAGCGGGCCATCGGCGCGGAGGCCCTCGACGAGGACATCACGGTGTTCGACGTCGAGGAGGACGCGGCGCTCGCCGAGGAGGAGTACGCGGCCGAGCATCCCGAGGCGCTCGTGAAGGACACGTCCGACGACGAAGGTGACGAGCCTGAGGACTCGGACGCCGAGGACTCGGACGACGAGGACGACGGGTCCGCGGACTCTGGGGACTCGGCCGACTCTGCGGACTCGGCCGACTCAGCCGACTCGGCCGACTCGGCCGACTCAGCGGACGAGCCCGAGGCGGATGACGACGAGTCCGACGAGGTCGAGTCCGGCGACGGCACGTCCGGCGATGACCAGGACGAGCCCGAGGCGGACGCCGTCGACGAGCCGAGCGACCCCGAGTCGGACGAGGGCTCCGCAGAGGAACAGGCCGACGAGGCAGGTGAGCCCGCGGACGACGAGCCGGTCGTCGACGAGGCATCGTCCGACCCCGAGGTGAACGATGCCGAGGGTGAGCCGGGAGCCGAGGGCGACCGGTCCGACGCAGAGCAGGAGAAGGCGTGATCGCGAGCGGCGGACTGCTGGCGAGCGAAGCACCGCTCGCCGCTGCGTACGACCTGGCGCTCGTCGACCTGGACGGCGTGGCGTACAAGGGGCACCTGCCGATCGAGCACGCGGCGGCGAGCCTCGCCGCCGCGCGCTCGGGCGGGATGCGCCTGGTGTTCGTGACGAACAACGCGTCGCGTGAGCCGGAGGACGTCGCGGGCCAGCTCACGGGCCTGGACATCCCGACGGATCCGGACGAGGTGATGACCGCGGCGCAGGCGTGTGCCGCGCTGCTCGCCACGCGGCTGGACCCGGGGGCGAAGGTGCTGGTCGTCGGCGGCAAGGGGCTGGTGACGGCGGTGCGCTCGGCGGGCTTCACCGTGGTGGGGTCGGCGGAGGACAAGCCGGATGCCGTCGCGCAGGGATACGCGCCGGAGGTGGGCTGGACACAGCTCGCCGAGGCCGCCTACGCGGTCGGTGCCGGTGCGTGGCACGTGGCGAGCAACCTGGACCTGTCGCTCCCGACGGCGCGTGGGTTCGCGCCGGGGAACGGTGCCCTCGTGGGCGCCGTGGTGTCAGCGACGGGTGTCACGCCGGACAGCGCCGGCAAGCCGTCGCCGACGATGTACCGGCTCGTGGTCGAGCGGGCCGGGGCGAGCCGGCCGCTGGTGATCGGTGACCGGCTCGACACCGATCTCGCCGGTGCGCGCGGTGGTGGGTACCCGGGACTGCACGTGCTGACCGGTGTGTCGACGGCGCGTGACGCAGTCCTTGCCGTTCCGGGGGAGCGCCCGTCGTTCCTCGGCGCTGACCTGCGGGCGCTGCTCGAGCCGCACCCGGCACCGGCCCTCACGGACGGCTGGTACGTGTGCGGCGGTGCGGCAGCCCAGGTGTCCGACGGCGAGCTGCGGCTCGACGGGTCGGGGATCGACCTGGTGCGGGCAGCGTGTGCGGCGGCGTGGGCAACGGTCGACGCGGGCCAGGCCCTGGACCCGCAGACGGTGCCGGAGCTGCCGGCCTGAACCGGGACTGTCCCCGGGGGTGGCAGCGCGCCGGAGTGACCTGAGCCGGGGGGCCGGAGACTCGGAGCGTGTTGCTCTGTGTGGCCGGTGCCCAGAGAACCCTGCCAATTTCTCCCAGGTTCTGTCGGTGGTGACGGGTACCGTGTCTGGCAGCAGGCAGACGGCTCAGGGCAACGGCGGTGGCCGACGAGCACGGACGAGCACAGTGGAGCGTTGACGCACGATGGACGAGTTCTACGAGACCGAGGAACTTTCGAGCGGCCCGGCCGATCCCGACGCGGGCGTCCGGAGCGCGCTCGGCGCGCTCGACGGGCTCGACGATCTGCCGCCCGCCGAGCACGTGGCCCGGTTCGAGGCCGTGCACGACGCATTGCGGGCGCACCTGAGCGGTGACGCCTGACGGTGGTGACGACGACAGCGAGTACTCGGGTGGACGTGGAGCTGGTCCGCCGCGGGTTGGCCCGGTCTCGGCGGCACGCCGCAGAGCTGGTCGCGTCCGGCCGGGTCTTCGTCGCGGGCCGCGTGGTGGTCAAGCCGTCGGCGGCGGTGGTTGACGGCGCGGACGTGTCGGTGATGCCCGGGTCCGCCCCGGAGCACGAGTTCGCCTCCCGCGCCGCGCTCAAGCTGGCCGGTGCGCTCGACGCGCTGGCGCGCGTGCCCGGCGGGCCGCAGGTCGAGGACGCGTTCTGCGCCGACCTCGGTGCGTCCACCGGGGGATTCACCGACGTGCTGCTACGCCGCGGCGCGGCGCACGTGGTCGCTGTCGACGTGGGCCACGACCAGCTCTTCCCGGCGCTGCGCGCCGACGACCGGGTGACCGTCGTGGAGAGCTTCAACGTGCGCGACCTGACGCCGGCCGATCTGGCACAGGCGCCGGACCTCGTGGTCGCCGACCTCTCGTTCATCTCCCTGACCATGGTGCTGCCCGCCGTGGCGAGCGTGCTGCGGCCGGGTGCGCAGGCGCTGCTGATGGTCAAGCCGCAGTACGAGGTCGGACGCGAGCGGTTGGGCAGCGGCGGCGTCGTCCGTGATCCCGGGCTGCACGCCGAGGCCGTGCGGAGCGTCGTGCGTGCCGGGGAACGCGTGGGTCTGCGGGCCCGCGCAGTGGTGCCGAGCCCGCTGCCCGGACCGAGCGGGAACCGGGAGTTCTTCGTCTGGCTCGTGCCGGACGCCGCCCCGGGGGCTGTCGGTGCGGCGAGCGAGAAGGCGCTGGCGGACGCCGTGGAGGCCGCGGTGGCCTGGGACCCGGCGCGGCGCGGGCCCGCGGACCGGCCCGGCCTCCCGCCCGAGCCGCCGGCCGTCGTCGTGCGGGAGGACGAACGGCCTGACCAGCAGACCGACGAGCAGAAGGAGCGGGAGCCGTGACCAGGCGCGTCTTGATCGTGACCCATGGCGGACGCCCTCAGGCGGTCGCGGCACTGGCCGAAGCCCTGCGCGAGCTGAAGGCGGCGGGCTTCGAGTACACGCTGCACGACGACGCGCTCGCCGAGGAGTTCGGCGACCACATGGCGGCCAACCGGGTCCGCGAGGGGGTGCACCGGGCCGAGGCGGTGATGGTGCTCGGCGGTGACGGCACGATCCTGCGCGCGGCCGAGCTGACCCGCGGCACGGACGTCCCGCTGCTGGGCGTGAACCTGGGGCACGTGGGCTTCCTCGCGGAGTCGGAGCGGGAGGACCTGCGTGCCGCCGTGCAGCGGCTCGCGGCGCGCGACTACGAGGTCGAGGAGCGCGCGACGGTCGACGTCTCGGTGCACCTGCCCGGCACGGCGGAGCCCGTGGTGGGCTGGGCGCTGAACGAGGCCACCGTCGAGAAGGCGACGCGCGACCGCATGCTCGAGGTGGCGATCGGCGTGGACGGCCGTCCGCTCCTGTCGTTCGGCTGCGACGGCGTGATCATGGCCACGGCGACGGGCTCCACGGCGCACGCCTTCTCGGGCGGCGGTCCGGTGATCTGGCCCGACGTCGACGCGGTGCTCATGGTGCCGCTGTCGGCGCACGCGCTGTTCGCGCGGCCGCTCGTGATCGGCCCCCGGTCGCGGTACACGGTCGACGTGCTGCCCCAGTCGACGGTCGAAGGGGTGCTGACCTGCGACGGCCGGCGGGAGATCCGGCTGCCGCGCGGGTCTCGCGTCGTCGTGCGTCAGGGAGGTACGGTGCGGCTCGCACGGCTGTCGAACGCGCCGTTCACGGACCGTCTCGTGTCGAAGTTCAACCTGCCCGTGTCAGGGTGGCGGGACCGTGTCGGCTCAGGTCACGTCGAGGTGCAGGATGTACCTTCTGACCCAGCCGACACGACCGACCAGGCCGACACCACAGACACCACACCAGAGAATTAAGGAGTCAGGTGCTCGAGGAGATCGCTATCGAGAACCTGGGCGTCATCCGCTCGGCCCGGGTACCCCTGTCCGACGGCCTGACCGTCATCACAGGTGAGACCGGCGCGGGCAAGACGATGGTGCTCACGGGTCTCAACCTGCTCATGGGTGCCAAGGCCGACCCGCAGTCGGTGCGCCCGGGGGCGTCGTCGGCGGCCGTCGAGGGCCGCGTGCGCGTCTCGGGACGTGACGCGGTGGTGAGCCGCGTCGACGAGGCGGGCGGCGAGGTGGAGGACGACGGCACGGTGGTCATCCTGCGCACCATCGCCGACGGCCGGTCGCGCGCCCACCTGGGCGGTCGCGCCGTGCCGCAGGGCGTGCTCGCGGAGATCGCCGAGGACCTGTTCACGGTGCACGGCCAGTCCGACCAGCTGCGGCTGCGGACGTCGGCCAAGCAGCGCGACGCGCTCGACACGTTCGTCGGCCCGGCCCACCAGCGTGTGCTGGCCGCGTACCGCACGGCGTGGACCGAGCGCGGCGGGCTCCTGGCCGAGATCGCCGACCTGGAGGCGCGCGGCGCCGAGCGGGCGCGTGAGGTCGAGCTGCTGCGGATCGGCCTGGAGGAGATCGAGCGGGTGGACCCGCAGACCGGCGAGGATGCCGAGCTGCAGGCCCTGATCGAGCGCCTGTCCAACGCCGAGGGCCTGCGCACCGCGGCCACCGAGGCACACGAGGCGGTGGCCGGCGAGGACGCCGACGGTGCCCGGGAGAACGCGATCGCGCTCGTCGAGCGAGCTCGCCGCGCCCTGGACTCGGCCGCACACTCCGACCCTGAGCTCGGAGCGCTCGCCACGCGGTTCGCCGAGGTGGGCTACCTGCTGTCCGACGTCGCGACCGACGTCGCCGCGTACGTCGACGACCTGCAGGCGGACCCGGCCGGGCTGGAGACCGCGCACAACCGGATGGCCGAGCTGAACGCCCTGACGCGCTCGTACGGCGAGACGATCGACGAGGTGCTGCAGTGGGCCAGCGACGCGGGCCTGCGCCTGCTCGACCTGGACGACGGCGGCGACCGACTCGTCTCCATGCGCGACCGGGTGACCGAGCTGGACGGCGAGCTGACCAGGCTGTCCGAGATCCTCACGGCCGAGCGCACCCGCGGCGCGTCCCAGCTCGCCGAGGCGGTGACGAACGAGCTGCACGGTCTCGCGATGGGCGGTGCCCACCTCGTGGTCTCGGTGGAGCCGCTGGACCAGCCCGGGCCGTTCGGCGCGGACCAGGTCACGTTCCTGCTCGTGCCGCACCCGGGCGCGCCGGAGCGGCCGCTCGGCAAGGGCGCGTCCGGCGGTGAGCTCTCGCGCGTCATGCTCGCGCTGGAGGTGGCCCTGGCCACCTCGGGCGGCGCGGCCGCCGAGCGCACCGCCGACACCCCGCGCAGCACCTTCGTCTTCGACGAGGTCGACGCCGGTGTGGGTGGCCGGGCGGCCGTCGAGGTGGGCCGCCGTCTGGCGCAGCTCGGCCGCAGTACCCAGGTGGTCGTCGTGACCCACCTGGCCCAGGTCGCGGCGTTCGCGGACGCGCACCTCGTGGTCACCAAGAGCTCTGACGGCGACGCCGGTTCGGGCGACGGAGATGACGGAATGATCACGGTCACGGGGGTCCGTGAGGTCACGGACGACGCACGGGTCCGTGAGCTGGCGCGGATGCTGTCCGGCCAGGACGACTCGGAGACGGCGCGTACCCACGCACTGGAGCTCCTGGAGTCCTCGGTCGTGGGACGATAGAGCGGATGAAGCTGATCTCCCGACCCGAGAAGCGCGCCGAGAAGAGCGCAGCGAAGAGTGCCGCCGACCGCGAGACGGCCCTTGTGCAGGCCGCAGTACATGGACCTGCCCGGATCGGAGCGCGTACCAAGGAGCTCACGTCCCGGCTGAACCACGGTGACGTCGCGGTGATCGACCACGTCGACATCGACCGCGTCGCGGCGGACGCACTCGTGTCCGCAGGGCCCGTCGCGGTGCTGAACGCGGCCCCGTCCACGTCCGGCCGGTATCCCAACACGGGCCCGAACATCCTGGTCGATGCCGGGATCGTCCTGGTGGACGACCTCGGCCCGGCGATCATGGCGATCGACGAGCGGGCCGAGGTCCAGATCGTCGGCGGCGAGATCTTCGTCGACGGCGACGTCGTGGCCAAGGGCACCCACCAGACGCCGCAGACGGTGGCAGCGGACCAGGCGGCCGCCCGCGAAGGCCTGTCGGCCGAGATCGAGCGGTTCGCCGAGAACACCATGACGTACCTGCGCCGCGAGCGGGACCTCCTGCTCGACGGTGTGGGCGTGCCCGACATCCGCACCTCCATCGAGGGCCGCCACGTGCTCATCGTGGTGCGCGGCTACCACTACCGGGAGGACCTGGCGCTGCTGCGGTCCTACATCCGGGAGAACCGGCCGGTGCTGATCGGCGTCGACGGCGGCGCGGACGCGATCATCGACGCGGGCTGGCAGCCCGACATGATCGTCGGCGACATGGACTCCGTGTCCGACCGGGCGCTGGCCTGTGGCGCGGAGATCGTCGTGCACGCCTACCGGGACGGCAAGGCCCCCGGGCTGGAGCGGGTCAAGGCCCTCGGCGTGGACCCCGTGGTCTTTCCCGCCACCGGCACCAGCGAGGACATCACCATGCTCCTGGCCGACGACAAGGGTGCCGAGCTCATCGTCGCCGTCGGTACGCACGCCACCCTGGTCGAGTTCCTCGACAAGGGGCGCGCGGGCATGGCCTCCACGTTCCTCACCCGGCTGCGTGTCGGCGGCAAGCTCGTGGACGCCAAGGGCGTCTCGCGGCTCTACCGCACGCGGATCTCCAACACCCAGCTCACGCTGCTGTCGGGCGCCGGCGTCGCGGCGGTGCTCGCGGCCCTGGCCGCGACCTCGGCGGGCCAGACCTTCTTCGGACTGATCGGGGCACGCTTCGACGACGTCGTGTCCTGGATCACCCACCTGTTCGGCGGCTGACCGGCCCGGAGCACGCTCCGGATCTCTGCCGCCCCGACCTGATGCCGGGCGCTCACCGCTCGGAACACGCTTAAGGACTCTCCCGTACCGTGATCGACTTCCGATACCACCTCGTCTCGCTCATCTCCGTCTTCCTCGCCCTCGCCGTCGGCATCATTCTCGGTGCCGGCCCGCTGCAGGGCGCGATCGGGGAGACCCTGACGGAACAGGTGGACGCGCTGCGCGCCGAGCGCACCGACCTGCGCACCGAGCTGGACGCCACGCAGAGCGCCCTCGACGGCGACGAGCGCTACATCGAGGCGGTGGGCACGCAGCTCGTCACCGGATCGCTCGACGGCACCCGCGTCGCGGTGGTGCAGCTCGGTGAGGTTCCCCAGGACGTGCATGACGGCGTGCTGAACCAGCTCGACACCTCCGGCGCCACGGTCGTCGCCAAGACGGCGCTCACCGAGGCGTGGACGGATCCGGACCAGCAGTCGTCCCGCGAGACCCTCGCCGAGGGCTTGCGCGCCAACCTGGGCGAGATCGCGCCCGAGGCCGACGACCCGAGCGCCACGCTCGGCGCGGCGCTGGCCGTCGCGCTGACCGGCAACGGGGGTGGTCCCGGCCGCAGCTCGCAGGCCACCGACCTCGAGGACCAGCTGGAGCGGTTCGGCCTGGTCGAGCCGGGCGACGACCAGACGGAGGCCGCGGAGGCGCTCGTGCTCCTGGTCGGCTCGGCCGGTCAGCCGCAGCAGACGGCCGACGGCGCGACCGAGGAGGCTGACCCGGGCACCGAGGACGTGTGGGTCTCCGTCACCCGGTCCGCGCAGGAGATCTCCGGTGCGGCGGTGCTCGCCGGACCGACCACCGAACCGGGCGACATCGTGCAGGCGGTGCGCGACGACGAGGACATCGCCGCTGAGGTCACCACGGTGAGCGGCATCGCCCGGCTCACGGGCCGCATCAACGTTCCGCTCGCCGTCGCGGCGCGCCTGAGCGGCGTCGTCGGGCAGTACGGCCTGGAGGACGACGCGACGGCGGTCCTGCCGCCAGTAGTCGACGCCGAGGCCGACACGGACACGAACGCCGAGTAGCGGCCGACCGAGGCAGCGGCTCGACCCAGGGTCCGGCCTCAGCGCAGATCGAAGCACCGACCTGAAGAACTGACCTGAAGAACTGACACAGACCGAGGGGTAGCCATGGGTGCAGGCAGGTTCATCGCCGCCGGCGTCGTCGCCGCGGCCGCGACGACGCTCGCGCGCCGCAAGCTGGACGAGAAGGTCGCTGAGGGCAGCCTCGGCGGCGCGTCGACGTGGACGCGGACCAACCATCGCGGCGAGCCGATCAGCCTGCTGGAAGGCCCGGCGGTCGCCGCGGGCCTCGTGGCCGGTGCCGCGGTCAGCGGTGGCAACGCCCCGGGCGCGACGGCGTTCGCGACCGCTGCCGCTGCCGGGTTCGGTCTGGTCGACGACCTCGCCGAGGACACGTCCCAGGCCACCAAGGGCCTCAGGGGCCACCTCGGCGCGCTCCTGGAGGGCCGCCTGACCACCGGTGGCCTCAAGGTGCTCGGCATCTCCGGTTCCGCGCTCGTCGCCGCGGCGGCGGGTACCCGCCGCACGGGCAGCGCGTTCGGGCACCTGGTCGACGTCGGGCTCAACGGCGCGCTCATCGGGGGCACCGCGAACCTGGTCAACCTCTTCGATCTGCGCCCCGGCCGGGCGCTGAAGGCCGGCACCCTGGCGAGCCTCCCGCTCGTGCTGGGCGGCGCGGGTGCCGCCACCGGCGCGGTCGTGGGGGCAGCGGCCGCGGCGGCCCCCGGCGACCTGGGGGAGAAGGACATGCTGGGCGACGGCGGCGCCAACGCCCTCGGCGCGCTCGTCGGCAGCCAGATCGCGTTCGGCACGCCCCGCGCGGTGCGCTGGGCGGCGCTAGCGGGCGTGGTCGGGCTCATGCTCGCCTCCGAGAAGGTCAGCTTCTCCAAGGTCATCGCGGGGAACGAGTGGCTGAACAAGGTGGACATGCTCGGTAGGCGGCCGGTGGAGCCGGCGGCGGTCTCGACAGGCTCGACCAGCGGTGCGGGCTCGGCCGGCGATTCCGGCACGGCGAGCGGGGTGCGCTCGACGTCCGTCTCCGACCCCATGGGTTCCCCGGGCGCGTGAGCCGCGTCAGAACCCTGGCGAGCGCCGCGCTGCTCGTCACGGTCGTCACCCTCGCCAGCCGCATCGTCGGCTTCGGCCGCTGGCTCGCGCAGGGTGCATGGCTCGGGTCCGACGGCGTCGGCACGGTCTTCAACTCCGCCAACCAGCTACCCAACCTGCTGTTCGAGGTGGCGGCGGGTGGTGCGCTCGCGGGCGCCGTCGTGCCGCTGCTGGCCGGGCCGCTGAGCCGGGCCGCGTTCTCGTCCGACGGGACCGACGCCTCGAAGGAGCAGGCGTCGAGGATCGCCTCGGCCCTGCTGGGCTGGACGCTCGTGGTGCTCGTGCCGCTGGCCGGGCTCATGGCCCTCCTGGCGCGCCCCATCATCGGACTGACCGGACTGACCGACCCCGTGCACGTGGACGTCGCCACGGCCTTCCTGCGGGTGTTCGCGGTGCAGGTGCCGCTGTACGGCCTGGCCGTCGTGCTCGGCGGCATCCTGCAGGCGCACAAGCGGTTCTTCTGGCCGTCCTTCGCGCCGCTGGTCTCCAGCCTCGTCGTGATCGTGGTCTACGCGGTCTTCGGCGCGCTGGCGAACGGCGACCAGCAGGACGTCGCCGCGCTGTCCGGGCGGGCGCTGGTGTGGCTGGCGTGGGGCACCACCGCGGGTGTCCTGTTCCTGGCCCTGCCGCTCGTCGTGCCCGTGCGGCGCACCGGGCTGCGGCTCCGGCCCACGCTGCGGTTCCCGTCGGGGGAGGGCCCCCGCGCGGCGCGCCTGGCGTTCGCGGGCGTGGGCGCCCTCGTGGTCCAGCAGCTGTCCGTCTTCCTGACGCTGCGCGCGGCCAACGCCGCGGGCGGCGACGGCACGCTGTCGGTCTACCTGTACGCCCAGCAGGTCTACCTGCTCCCGTACGCGGTGCTCGCGTTCCCGATCGCGACCAGCGCGTTCCCGCACTTCGCCGAGCACGCGTCGGCCGGCCGGCTCGACGAGCTGCGCGCTCTCGTGGCGCGCACCACGCGCAGCCTGCTGCTCGTGACGGCCGCCGGCATGGCCGCCCTGATGGCCGCCGCGCCGTTCGTCGAGCGGGTCTTCGACCTCATCGTGCGCGGGGACGCCCCCGGTCTGGCCGTCGGGCTCGTCTTCCTGGCGCCGGGACTCATCGGGTTCGCGCTGATCCTGCACCTGTCGAGGGCGCTGTACGCCGTCGACCACGGCCGGGCAGCCGTCATCGCCACCGCGAGCGGGTGGGGGGTGTCCGCGATCGGGGCGGCCTTCGTGCCGCTGTTCTTCGCAGGTCGCTCACCGGGGCGAGACTGTGCCACCCCGGCCTGTTCGGACCTGGCGCTCCGGGCCGACGTCATGGCGGGCCTGGGGGCCGTCGGCACCGCCGGGATGATCGTGGCCGGGCTCGGCCTGCTGCTGGCCGTGCGCAGGCACCTGGGCCCGGACGCGCTGAGCGGCGTCTGGCGGGCGCTGCTGGTGCTGGTGGTGGCCGCGGGCGCGGGAGCCGCCGTCGGGTGGCTGGTGCCCGCCTCGCTGAGCCGGCAGAAGTTCCCGTTCCGCTGGTCCGAGTTCTCCCACCGGAGCGAGGTGCCGTTCGACGGCGGCGCGTTCGCCGCCCAGCTCGGTCTCGGCCTGGCCGTGGGCCTGCTGGCGGCGTTCGTCACGCTCGTGATCGCCGTGCTGCTCGACCGCGACCTGCGCTCCGCCGTCGGACCGCGGCTGGGCGGGCTGCGGAGGAAGATCTCCCGGAAGGCCTGACTGAGCGAGCGCGACGGGCCCGGCGGGGGCAGACTCGGTCGGAACACACCGACGATCCCCGAGTGATGAGCGCGTGTGCTGGTTCTTACACCACCAGCACGCTGTACCTCGGTTAGGATGGAGTTCCGTGGTCGAACACCGAAACAGTCTCCAGTCCCGTCAGCGGTCCGGCGCCTCCACGCCGACCAAGCACATCTTCGTCACCGGTGGTGTGGCGTCCTCTCTCGGCAAGGGGCTGACGGCGTCGTCACTCGGCCGTCTTCTGCGATCGCGTGGCCTCAGCGTCACCATGCAGAAGCTGGATCCCTACCTCAACGTGGATCCCGGCACCATGAACCCGTTCCAGCACGGTGAGGTCTTCGTCACGGAGGACGGCGCCGAGACCGACCTGGACATCGGGCACTACGAGCGGTTCCTCGACATCGAGCTCCCGGCCTCGTCCAACGTGACGACCGGCCAGGTCTACTCCCGTGTCATCGCCAAGGAGCGCCGCGGCGAGTACCTCGGTGACACCGTGCAGGTCATCCCGCACATCACCGACGAGATCAAGTTCCGGATGCGCGAGCAGGCCTCCGACGCCGTCGACGTGATCATCACCGAGATCGGCGGAACCGTCGGCGACATCGAGTCGCAGCCGTTCCTCGAGTCCGCGCGCCAGGTGCGGCACGAGCTCGGGCGCGACAACGTGTTCTTCCTGCACGTGTCGCTGGTGCCGTACATCGGCCCGTCGGGCGAGCTGAAGACCAAGCCGACGCAGCACTCCGTGGCCGCGCTGCGCACGGTCGGTATCCAGCCGGACGCGATCGTGCTGCGCTCCGACCGGGTGGTGCCCGACAGCATCAAGCGCAAGATCGCGCTCATGTGCGACGTCGACAACGAGGCAGTCATCAACTGTGCCGACGCCCCGTCGATCTACGACATCCCCCGGGTCATCCACACCGAGGGCCTGGACGCCTACGTGGTGCGCCGCCTCGGCATGCCCTTCCATGACGTCGACTGGGACGGCTGGAGCCGCCTCCTGGAGCGTGTGCACGAGCCCGAGCACAACGTCGAGGTTGCGCTGGTCGGCAAGTACATCGACCTGCCCGACGCGTACCTGTCCGTGACCGAGGCGCTGCGGGCCGGCGGTTTTGCGAACGACGCGAAGGTCGGGATCCGCTGGGTCGCCGCCGACGACTGCCAGACGCCGGAGGGCGCGCAGGCTTCCCTCGAGGGCGTCGACGCCATCCTGGTGCCGGGCGGCTTCGGCGTGCGCGGCATCGACGGCAAGGTCGGCGCGCTGCGCTGGGCGCGCGAGAACCTCGTGCCGACCCTCGGTATCTGCCTGGGCCTGCAGTCGATGGTCATCGAGTACGCGCGCAACGTGCTGGGCTGGGCGGACGCCTCGTCCACCGAGTTCCACCCGACGAGCAGCCACCCCGTCGTGGCGACCATGGCCGAGCAGAAGGCGATCGTCGAGGGTGAGGGCGACATGGGCGGCACCATGCGCCTCGGTGCCTACGAGGCGCAGCTCACCGCCGGCTCCGTGGTGGCCAAGGCCTACGGCAGCGAGAAGGTGTCCGAGCGGCACCGGCACCGCTACGAGGTGAACAACGCCTTCCGCGGCGAGCTGGAGGAGGCGGGCCTGCTGGTCTCCGGCACGTCGCCCGACTCGTCGCTCGTGGAGTTCGTCGAGCTCCGGGCCGACCTGCACCCGTACTACGTGTCGACGCAGGCGCATCCCGAGTTCAAGTCGCGCCCGACCCGGGCGCACCCGCTGTTCGCCGGCCTGATCGCCGCGGCGCTCGAGAAGCGGGCCTGATGGGCGCCGAGGAGGTCACGGACGTCATCGACCCGCGCCCCGCGCGGCGGCTGGACGTCCCGTTCCAGGGCTTCGTGGTCGACATGGTCTCCGACGAGGTCGACCTGGGCGAGGCCGGCGGCATCGTCCGCCGGGAGTATGTGGAGCACCCGGGAGCGGTGGTCGTGGTCGCGCTGAACGATGACGGCGACGTGCTCCTCCTGCGCCAGTACCGGCACCCGGTAGGTGCCTTCCTCTGGGAGGCGCCCGCCGGCCTGCTCGACCTGGACGGCGAGGACCCGCACGTCGCGGCCGCTCGCGAGCTGGCCGAGGAGGCGGACATGACCGCCGGCACCTGGGACGTGCTCCTCGACCTGCTGCCCACGCCGGGCGGGAGCAACGAGGCGGTGCGCGTCTACCTGGCGCGCGACCTCACGCCGGTACCCGACGACGAGCTGCACACCCGTGAGGCCGAGGAGGCCGACATGGTGGTGGTTCCCGTGCCGCTGGAGGAGGCCGCCGCGCTCGCGCTCGCGGGCAAGCTGCACAACGCGGCCACCATCGCGGGCGTGCTCGCTGCGGCCATCGGGCGGGCTTCGGACTGGGAGACGCTGCGTCCCGTGGACAGCCCGTGGGAGTACCGCAAGAACTGACGGGGCGCGGACCCGCCCGCTGCGGGGCGAGTGTCGGTGGGCAGGGCTAGCGTGTGTTCTCAAGAGAGATATGCCCGACATGTCTCCTGGAGGGGCGCGCGCGATGAGTGGCACCGAGGCTGACACCGAGCACGTGAGCACATCGACCGGCGCGGCGGGGCCGCCGTCCGGCACGGACACGGACGGGCCGGCGACGGGCCGGCCCGTGCCGCGCCGTCGCCTGCCGTCCTGGCTGGCCGGCGTCATCGGGTTCCTCGTCGGCCTGACGCTGGCCGCCGTGCTGCTCTTCAGCGTGCTGTCCGCGCTGCGCGACGACTTTCGCGCCGCGTTCTGGCAGGTACTGGTGGAGGGGCTCAACCCGTTCACCACGAGCGAGGTCGACCGGTCCGAGCAGCCGGTCCTGCTCAGCATGAGGGACCTTGCCCGGTTCGTGGCGAGCGAGGCGGAGTACGAGGTCCTCGTCGACCTGGAGCGCGACGTGAAGTACGTGCCCGGCTGGGTCGCGGGGGAGCGTACGGTCCTCGTCGTGAACGGCTCCGTCGAGGCGTACGTGGACTTCGCCGGCCTGACGGAGGACGACATCGAGATCTCGGACGACGGCAGGACGGTGTCGGTCACGCTCCCGGAGCCGAAGCTCGCCGAGCCCCGCATCGACCTCGACACCAGCCGCGCCCTGACGGAGGAGCGTGGCCTGGTGGACCGGGTGGGTGACTTCTTCGACACCGACACCGACGCCCGCCAGGAGGCGCTCGCCGCGGCGCAGAGGCAGATCGCGGCCGCGGCCGAGGACTCCGACCTGGACGAACGGGCCCGGACGAACACGGCCAAGACCCTTGAGGTGATGTTGTCCTCGTCCGGATACGACCAGGTGGTGGTCCAGTTCCGGTAAGTCTCGAAAGCCGCGTACCAGGCGTGTCATAAGAAAGTCGTCGGGCTGCGCTATTCTCCCCGCGTGACCAGCGAACCCGACATGCTTCCCAACGTTTCGTCCCTTCCGGCGTGGCTCGTTCCGTCCGTCTACCTCAACTGGTCCGAGGACTGGCTGGGCGAGGCGGTCGCGATCGCGAGCCGCAGCCACGAGCACCGTCTGCCCGGGGGCGCGGACGGCCCGCAGCGCGGCGACGTCGTCGTCACCGTCGTGGGCTCCGAGCCGGGCATCGTGGCCGCGGTCGAGCTCATGGGCACCAGCCAGGGTGAGGACTGGGTCAGCGACGAGGTGTTCGGCCCGGACAAGCCTGTCGTCTGGGACGACCTCTTCAACGGCGCCGCGGCGTACGCCCGGTCGTCCGGCTGGCTGCCGCAGGAGCACGCCCGCCTGGTGCTCGACGGCATCGCCCACCAGTACAAGCACGGCGCCACCGGCACGCTCGACGCGGGCAACTGCGAGAACGACGAGCTGTCGCCGAACCTGCACGTCCTGCGCCTGCTGGGGCACAAGCAGGTGGCGGGCACCGACCTGCGCCGTGAGGAGCGCTGCGCCTCGTGCGAGCGGTTCGTCGACGTCATGCAGCTGCGCCCGC
The DNA here is from genome assembly GCF_028994805.1 of Promicromonospora iranensis. GTDB lineage: Bacteria > Actinomycetota > Actinomycetes > Actinomycetales > Cellulomonadaceae > Promicromonospora > Promicromonospora iranensis. Next base: position 25,545 of record NZ_JAJQQP010000016.1, read on the forward strand.
ACGACGACGGCGCCCACACCGGCCAGACCGGTGAGCGGCCCCTCGGCGAGCTCATCGAGCAGACCTTCCTGGTGTGCGCACCGTGCCACGCACTGCTGCACCCGCACCCGGTGCTGACGCAGCGCGCCCAGATGCGCCCGTCGTGCCCGTCGTGCGGCCAGCGCGGCGCCACCAAGCGCATCGTGTGGGGCCAGGCCATCCACGACAACCCGAAGCTCGAGCCGGACGTCGTGTACGGCGGCTTCGACACCCCGGTGCCGACGCCCGACTGGTACTGCCCCGAGTGCTACGCGAACTTCTCCTCCGGCGCTGTCGCGCAGCGCGCTCTCGGCGACCTGCCGGAGGCCATGCCCGTGCCGGTGCCCGTGGGCGCAGGCCCGGTCGGTACGCCCGCGAACGGCGAGGACCTCTGGGTCCCGGAGGTCTGACCCCCGCCGTCCCGTCCACCCGAGGTAGACACGTGGCGAGGTAGACATCTGGCGAGGTAGTCACTCGGCCAACGCTGAGTGACTACCTCGCTAGGTGACTACCTCGGCAGGGTGGGTTATCGGGCGCCCGCGCCCAGGAGGCGGTCGTACTCGGCCATCGCGGTCGCGACGGCGGTCTGTGCCCAGAACCGGTGGTAGGTGAACTGCGGGACGTCGCCGCCGTCCAGGTATTCCTGGACCTCGGGGAACATGGGGTCGTCCTCGTAGAACGACCGGATGTCCAGGAACGAGACGCCGGCGGACGCCTCGTCGCCGTTCGGGTAGGTGCCCGTCCAGCCCTCCGGGACGTAGACGCCGTCGCCGCCGGGCTGGTACTCGTCGTCGAACCGGCCGAAGTCGGCACGGGACTCGACGGTTCCGATGCCCTTCTCGTCGCTGTTCTGCTCCCACATCGCGTCGAGCAGGGCCTTGGCGGTGTCGGCCGCCTGCTGGTCGCCCGAGGCCGCCGCGTAGTAGATGAGCGTGCGGGCGATGGCGCCGGCGACGCCGACGTCCTGCCCGTGCGACGTGACGTCCACGTGCAGGCCCGCGTTGGCTCCGGGGCTGTCCGGGTTCCACGTGTCCGGCGCGCCGGACCAGGAGAGCTCGGACGGCACCTGCCACGAGTCCGCGGTCACCGTGATCTCGTCCAGCACCCAGGGCACCCACTTGTCGAGGATGGACTGCGCCCGCTCGTCACCGGTCTGGTGGTACAGCTGGGCGATCCGCTCCACGCCCCAGCCCTGCATGCCGAACCACTGGTTCGACGGCGGGTCGTGGTAGACCGGTGCCTCGTCGTACACCATGTCGTAGAACGTGGGCGTGCCCGCGGGGTGCGACCCGTAGGCGCCGTCGACGCTGTTGGTGGCGCCGCCCGCGATGCCGCCTTCCGCGGACTGGAGCCACTGGAAGAACTCGATCTGCCGGTCCATGCTGGCCGACCAGTCGTCCTGCGCGGTCGGGGAGGCCGGCACCAGGTCGGCGTCGGTGGACAGGGCGTAGGCCGCCAGCGGGTTCTGGTAGCCGAAGTGCGCGTGCGAGGAGCCGATGCGCCACGCCCAGGGGCCGCTCGTGTCCAGGGCACCGCCCCAGGCGTAGTACCAGGACAGCAGGTAGTGCGCCGAGCTGCGCCCGGAGCCGGGCGCGCAGCTCGTGGACTCGCAGCCGATCTCCTTGAAGTACTTGTCGAACAGCGAGTAGCGCAGGTAGTCGCCCATCTTGGACGCCTTGTCGACCGTGCCGGAGATCTCGCTCCCGGCACCCTGCTCGTTCGCGAACTGCTTGGCCCAGTACACGGCCTCGACGGCGCGGGCATCGGCGTCGGGCGCGTTGGTGTACTTCCACTGACGGGCGTAGCTCGCGTCGCCGGTGAACAGGTCGAGGTAGCCGTTCGGGCCGCCGTAGGAGAAGTCGTCGATGGCGGGCTGCGGGATCGTCTCCCAGACCGACTCCTGAGGGCCGCGCTGGAACGTGTTGATGTACGACGTGCCCTCGTAGTCCGGTCCGAGCAGCTCGGAGGAGCCGGGCGCTGCGCCGAAGCCGTAGACGTTGTCGGCGTCGGCCAGCCAGTGCATGCCGTAGACCTCGTCGGTGCCGTAGGTGCGGCTGAGCTCGTCGGCGATCGGGTCCTGGCCCACCGCGACACCCGAGTCGAGGCGCGCCGGGTAGGCGCTCGGATGGTTGTGCTCCGGGGCGTACGTGGCCGGCGACGCCGGGTTGTACGCGCTGTTGGTCGGCTGGTTCTCGGTGGTGGGGATCATGTACGCCTCGAGCGTCTCCCACGCGTGGTTGAACGGCTCCCAGTCGCCGGTGACCTGGCCGTAGGACGCCTCCAGCCACAGCCAGAAGCTGTACGCCTCCGACGTGGTCTCGTGGCCGTAGTCCGGCGCCTCCACGAGGAGCGTCTCCGCCGAGTGGTAGGGGATGCCCTGCGCCGAGAAGTAGCCGTTGGCGGGGTCGTGCATCTTCTCGTACATCGCCAGGAACCGGTCGGCGTACTCCCCGGTCACAGCGCGGGGCGCCGCCTGCGCGGCGTCGTCCGGGCGGTTCCTGCCGGTTCGGCGCCGACTGGGCCGGCGGCTGCCGGCAGGATGCCCAGGGCGTCGAGAGACAGTGCGGCCAGTGCTGCGGCGGCTAGGGCTCTCCGCCTTCGGGCTCGGTTCATGACGTGGCCTCCGATGCGTGCGTCGTTGAACGGCGCCCGCGGAGCGAGCGCACCTCAGACGGTCGGCGCGCCGGTCCGCGCAGGCAACGGACTTAACTGATTCACAGCGGGGCCCGGCGCCCTGGTCGGGGACGGCATTGGTGGCGGGCGCCGCCCGTAGCGCATGATGTGCCGCATGACCAGGGACGCGATAGTCGTCGGGGCCGGCATCGCCGGGCTGACCGCCGCCAACGCACTGCTGCGCTGCGGGTGGGACGTGCGGGTGCTGGAGCGCTCGCCCGAGCCGCGCACGACCGGCGCCGGCATCGTCCTGCTCGCCAATGCGCTCCGCGGCCTGGACGCTGCCGGAGTCGGTGGCGCCGTGCGCGCCGTGGGGCAGCGTGCCTCTCCGGGAACGCTTCGTGACGGCAGCGGGCGCGCGCTGGTGCACGTCTCGCCGGAGCAGATCGCGGCCCGGCTGGGGACGGTGGCCAACGCCTTTCACCGGCCCCGGCTCCAGGAGGCGCTGCTCGGTGGTCTGGGCGACCGAACCGTGACGTACGGCGCGGCCGCCGTCGCGGTCGACCCGGGCGACGCCGCGCGGTCCGCCACGGTCACCCTCGAGGACGGCTCCACCCTGAGCGCGGACCTGGTGGTAGCGGCCGACGGCGTCCGGTCGCGCCTGCGCGCCGCGGTCGCCCCGGACGCGGCGGAGCCCGTCTACGTCGGCTCGACCACCTGGCTCGCCGTGCTCGACAACCCCGGGGTCTCCGAGATGTCGCAGACCTGGGGCCCGGGCGGCGAGGTCGGCCTGATCGCGCTCGGCGACGGCCACCTGTACTGGTACGGCACCCAGGTGCGTCCGGCGGGGAGCCCTACGGGCGACCCCGTCAAGGACCTGGCCGCCGCTCGTGCCGCGTTCGCGGGCTGGCACGACCCCATCCCGGAGGTGCTGGCCGCGACCCAGCCGGAGCAGCTGCAGCAGCTCGACCTCTACGGGTTCCCCCGGCCGATCCCGCGCATGGTCCGCGGCCGGGTCGCGCTGGTCGGCGACGCCGCGCACGCCATGCCGCCGAACGTGGGCCAGGGCGGCAGCCAGGGCATCGAGGACGGCGTGGTGCTCGCGGCGTCGGTCTCGGGCGACGACCCGGTGGTCGAAGGGCTCGCGGCCTACGATCGTGTGCGCCGGCCTCGGACCGCGGGCGTGCTGCGGGCCGCGTGGGCGAGCGCGAGGTTCGGCGAGCAGCTCAGCAACCCGGCGCTGGTCGGGCTGCGCAACACCGCGCTGCGGGTGGTCCCGGCCCGGTTGATGCTCGACGGCATGGCACGCTTCGCGAGCTGGACGCCGCCGGAGCTGCCGGTCGTGCGCTGAGCCGCGGTCGGGTCGTAGCGCTGCATGGTGGCCTGGTCGGGAAGTCGGTGGGCGTGGCGGGGGAGCAGCCGGCTCCCTCAGCGCACCCGCGTCGTCAGCACGACGCGCGTGGTGCCGGCGATCAGCACCGCCGCGCCGATCATGTGCAGCCCCACCAGCAGCTCGGGCAGGTCGGTGAAGTACTGCACGTACCCGATGAGGCCCTGCGCCAGCGTGATCACGAGCAGGATCAGTGCGGCGCGGCGCACCGGCGCCGGCCCGCCGCGCACGGACACCAGGTAGGCGACCAGGACTGCCAGGAACGCCCACACGGCCACGGCGTGCCACCTGGTCAGCAGCGCGGGGTCGACGGCGATCCGGTAGCCCACCTCGGCGTCGCCGCTGTGCGGACCGGCCCCAGTGGTGAGCACACCGAGCACGACGACGACGGCGGTCAGCCCGGCCAGCGTCCAGGCCAGGGCGCGCACGCGCGGACCGACCACGAGGGTGGGGACGTTGTCGCCCTCGCCGGACCGGTGCAACAGGTACAACGACGCCGCCACGAGCGCGCCGGAGACGCCGAAGTGCAGCGAGACCCAGCCGGGGTGCAGGTGCAGCAGCACCACGACGCCGCCGATCAGGGCCTGCATCAGCACGCCCACGATCGGTACCAGACCGAGCAGACGGTAGGACGCGGAACGCTTCAGGTCGGTGCACACCGCGATCGCGACGAGCACCGCGATGATCCCCAGCACACCGGTCAGCGTGCGGTTCCCGAACTCGATGTACGGGTGCAACGAGGTGGCCTCGTGGAACTGCGGGGTGAACTGGCCCGGTTCGCAGTTCGGCCACGTGGAGCAGCCCAGGCCCGACCCCGTCAGACGCACGGCACCGCCGGTCCCGATGATGCCGATCTGGCCGACCAGGTTCGCGATGAGGACGGCGCGGGTCCAGTGGCGGAAGCGGTCGACCCGTCCGGCGAGCGCGGCAAGCCGGGAGGTGGGGGCGGCGGTTGCGGTCACAGCACAACGCTAGCGGCCGACGACGGCGTCGCCTCCCGCGCAGATGCCGGAAACGCTGTGATTCTTTGCCGACGAGCTGTCAGGAACGCCACATGAACCCGTGGCGTGTCAGGCGCCCAGGTCGCGGGGAGCGATCTGGGCGCCTGACACGTGCGGTCTGCCGGGTACGTCCGGGTGCGTCAGAGACCGCTGACGTTCAGCAGCAGGTTGGGCGAACCGGTGCCCGGGTCGGTGACGACGTCCGGCAGGGCCGCACCCGTCAGGGCGTCGCCGACCTCGGCAGGCGTGGCCGCGGGAGTCCCGCCCAGGACGAGCGCCGCGGCGCCGGCGACGTGCGGCGTGGCCATCGAGGTACCGCTGATGGTGTTCGTCGCCGTGTCATCGGTGGACCAGGCCGACGTGATGCCGGAACCCGGCGCGAAGATGTCCACGCAGGTGCCGATGTTCGAGTACGCGGCGCGGGCGTCCGTGTCCTCGGTGGCGCCCACCGTGATCGCCTCCGCGGTGGAGCTCGGCGAGCCGTCGCAGGCGTCCGCCGCGCTGTCGTTGCCTGCCGCGAGGGCGAAGGTGACGCCGTCCGCGACAGCCGCGGACACCGCGTCGTTCACCGCTTGCGAGAAGCCCCCGCCGAGCGACATGTTGGCCACGGCCGGCTCGCCGGCGGCGTGGTCTGCGGCGACCCAGTCGATGCCGGCGATGACGCCGTCGAAGCTGCCCGAGCCCGCGCAGTCCAGGACGCGGACCGCGACGAGCGAGACATCCTTGGCGACGCCGTGCTCCGAGCCGCCCACGGTGCCGGCCACGTGCGTGCCGTGCCCCGCGCAGTCGGTGGCGTCGTCGTCGCCGTCCACGGTGTCGATGCCGCTGACCGCACGACCGCCGAAGTCCTCGTGGGTGGTCAGGATGCCGGTGTCGATGATGTACGCCTTCACACCCGTGCCCGAGTTCCCGTAGGTGTACGAGTCGTCGAGCGGCAGCTCTGCCTGGTCGATGCGGTCCAGGCCCCAGGAGGGGACCGGCGACTGTGTGTCGCTGGCCGTCATCACGCGGTTCTGCTCCACGTACGCGACGGTCGGGTCGGCCTCGAGCTTCTTTGCCTGGCCTGGCGACATCGACGCGGAGAAGCCCCGCACCGCCGTGGTGTACGAGTGGCGGACCTCGCCGCCGTACTTCTTCACGAGGCCGTTGGCCGTGCTCTTGACCTCGGACCTGGCGACGTCGCCGTCCTTCAGCACGACGATGTACGAGTCCTCGATCAGGGCGCCCGCGACGGGCGCCGGCGCCTCGTCCGGCGCCGAGGACGCCATGGCCGCCGCGGCCGGTGCCGCCGCCAGTGCGATCGCGATACCGGCACCGACGATCAGCCGACGGCGGTTGCTGTGAGTGGGAGTCACGTTGCCTCCTGGGAATGTAGGTGAAACGCACCCTAAAAGCGTAGATTTCACCCGCCAACCCCACGAATTGGTCATAGCTTCCGCGTATGGGTTCTCTGTAGGTAGTTACCCGGATGGGGGCGAACCGCGAGATCGGTCGCTTGCAGAGCGGTCGGCGTGACTTCGGTCGGTTGCGCTGAGATCGGTCGGTTGAACGACCGATCTCAGCGCAACCGACCGAAGTCAGCGGGATCGGCGGGTGTCCAGTGCCAGCGGGTGCTCAGTGCCAGCGGAAGAGACGGGCGGCGCCGGCGCCGAGCGCGGCGGTCCAGCCCAGCAGGACCACCACGGAGAATGCCGGCACGGAGCCGTGCAGGAGCGCGCCGCGCATCGCCTCGCCCAGCGCGCCCGACGGCAGCAGGACCGCGGCGTGCGCCAGCGGGCCCGCGAGCTGCTCGGCGGGCAGCAGCACGCCGCCGCCCACCGTGAGCAGCACGAGCACGAGGTTCGCCACGGCGAGCACTCCCTCGGCGCGCAGAGTCCCGGCCAGCAGCAGCGCGAGGGCGGTGAACGCGGCAGTCCCCAGCAGCCCCGCGCCGACGACGGCAGGCAGCGCGCCCAGCTCCGGCCGCCACCCGAGGGCCACCGCGACGCCCGCGATGACGACCACCTGCACCAGCTCGACGGCGAGCACGCCGAGCACCTTGCCGGCCAGCAGGCCTCCGCGGCCCAGCGGCGTGGTGGCCATGAGGCGGAGCACGCCGTTGCGCCGGTCGAACGCGGTGGCGATCGCCTGGGACGTGAACGCCGTGGACATCACCGCCAGCGCCAGCACGCCCGGCGTCACGAAGTCGATGCGTGTGTACCCCTGCGTGTCGAGGTCCAGGAACGAGGTGCGTACGAGACCCACCAGCACCAGCACGGGCAGCACGATGGTCACGAGCAGCTGCTCGCCGTTGCGCAGGATCGCGCGCGTCTCGAACGAGGCCTGGGCCGCGATCCGGCGGACGGCGGGTGCGGCGGCCGGTGTCGGTGCGGCGGCCGGCGCGGTCTGGACGCTCATCGCAGGTTTCTCCCGGTGAGGTCGAGGAAGACGTCCTCGAGGGTGCGGCGGCCGGTCGTGACCGACCGGGCCAGCACGCCGCGCTCGGCGAGCCACGCCGTCACGGCGGCGAGCGCCGCCGGGTCGACCGCCCCGGTCAGCGTGTACACCCCGGCCTCGCTCTCGGAGCCGACCCACCCTTCCTGCCCACTTCGTTGAGTGCTGGGTATTTGTTGGACTGGAGGGCTCTGACTCGACAAATACCCAGCACTCAACGGGGTGGAGGGCGTGTTGAGGGTCGTGAGCAGAGGGGTCAGGTCCAGGCCCGGCGCGGCCTCTATGCGGACGGTGCCCGGTCCGGTGCCGGCGTCGGTGAGCTCGCGGACGCTGCCGGACGCGATCACGCGGCCGTGGTCCACGACATGGACGTGGTCGGCGAGGTCGGCGGCCTCGTCCATGAGGTGGGTGGTCAGCACGATGGCGACGCCGTCCGCGCGCAGCTCGCGCACGAGGTCCCAGACGGCGCGCCGGCTCTGGGGGTCCATGCCGGCGCTGGGCTCGTCGAGGAACACGACGTCGGGCCGCCCGACGACCGCAGCGGCGAGGGCCACGCGCTGACGCTGCCCGCCGGAGAGCCGGCGCACCGTGGTGCGGGCGAAGCCGTGCAGGCCCAGGCGTTCGGCGAGCTCGTCCACGGGGCGGGGGGTGGCGTACATGGCGGCGACGTGGCGCAACAGCTCCAGCGCGCGGACGCCGGTGGGGAGGCCGCCGTCCTGCAGCATGACGCCGACGCGGGGGCGCAGGGCGCGGGCGTCGGCGACGGGGTCGCGGCCGAGCACGCGGACGGTGCCGCCGTCGGGGGAGCGGAGGCCCTCGCAGCACTCGATGGTGGTCGTCTTGCCCGCGCCGTTGGGGCCGAGGACGGCGGTGACGGCGCCGGGACGGGCGACGAGGTCGAGACCGTCGACCACCGCGCGTCCGTCGTACCGCTTGACGAGGCCGCGCACCTCGACGGCGACCGCCTGGTCGGGGCCGGTGGCCGCGCCGGCGGCACGGGCCTCGGCAGTGGGTGTGGTGGCTCCTGCGGTGGCCGCCTGGGCGGGGTCGATCGCGGGCGCGTCGGACAAGGGCACCGCACAATCGTAGGCGGCAGCGCGCGGAGCGTCGTCGTACTACGTGACCTGGGTGTGGACCGCACGTGTGAGATGTGTCGCGATCGGGCCGAACTGAGGCTCGCCTTCCTTGCGCATCTCGAATTAGGGAACAAGGATGTTCTCAAAAGCATTGGCGTCTACGAAGGCGTGCACACCCACCGGTGAGGCATGCCTGCGGGACGACGTGAGGGAGGTGACCAGCATGAGCGCAGCGACACAGGTGGCAACGGGGCACGTGGCGAGCCACGAGACCGACGGCACCACGCGTCGGCGAGTGCTCGAGCTCGTCGCCTCCCGTGGCCCGGTCACCGCCGGCGCCCTCGCCGCCGTCCTGGAGCTGACCGCCCCGGCGGTACGTCGGCACCTGACCCTCCTGGAGGAGGACGGCAAGATCGCCGTCCACGAGGCCTCGCGGTCGGGCGCGCCCCGCCGTGGCCGACCCGCACGGCGGTACGTCGTCACGGGCGGTGGCCAGTCCGAGCTGGCCGGCGGCTACCAGGAGATCGCGCGGCAGGTCCTGCGGTTCCTGCGGGACACGGGCGGCAGCGAGGCGGTGGCGGGCTTCGCCAAGGAGCGGTTCGACGCCGTCGCCCGCAGCTACGCGCCGCACCTCACCGCGGACACCGCCGAGGGTCGCGCCGCCCAGCTCGTCCAGCTGCTGTCCGCGGACGGCTACGCCGCCTCCGTGCGGCCCGTCCCGGCACCGCTGACCGGCCCCACGGCCGGAACGGTCGCCCGTGCGGTGCAGCTCTGCCAGGGGCACTGCCCGGTCCAGCACGTGGCCGAGGAGTTCCCCGAGCTGTGCGAGCAGGAGGCCCGCGCGTTCAGCGAGCTGCTGGGCTCGCACGTCCAGCGCCTCGCGACCATCGCGGGCGGCGCGCACGCCTGCACCACGAACATCCCCGTGAACCTGACTGTGAACATCCCCCTGAACCACCCCGTGACGACCCCCACCGAAGGAAAGTGATGAGCGCAGAAACGCAAGCGCCAGAGCAGCGCTCCGACGATGAGATCATCGCCAGCATCGGCTCTTACGAGTACGGCTGGCACGACAGCGATGCCGCGGGTATGTCCGCGCAGCGTGGCCTGAGCGAAGAGGTTGTCCGCAACATCTCGGCTCTGAAGAGCGAGCCCGAGTGGATGCTGAACCAGCGGCTCAAGGCGCTGCGCCTCTTCGGCAAGAAGCCCATGCCGAGCTGGGGCTCCGACCTGTCGGGCATCCACTTCGACAAGATCAAGTACTTCGTGCGGTCCACGGAGAAGCAGGCCACCTCCTGGGAGGACCTGCCCGACGACATCAAGAACACGTACGACAAGCTCGGCATCCCCGAGGCGGAGAAGCAGCGCCTCGTCGCGGGCGTCGCCGCCCAGTACGAGTCCGAGGTCGTCTACCACCAGATCCGTGAGGACCTGGAGGAGCAGGGCGTCATCTTCGTCGACACCGACACCGGTCTGCGCGACTACCCGGAGCTGTTCCAGGAGTACTTCGGCACGGTCATCCCGGCCGGCGACAACAAGTTCTCCGCGCTGAACTCCGCCGTGTGGTCGGGTGGCTCGTTCGTCTACGTGCCGCCGGGCGTGCACGTGGAGATCCCGCTCCAGGCCTACTTCCGGATCAACACCGAGAACATGGGCCAGTTCGAGCGCACGCTGATCATCGCCGACGAGGGCTCGTACGTGCACTACGTCGAGGGCTGCACGGCGCCGATCTACACGTCGGACTCCCTGCACTCCGCGGTCGTCGAGATCATCGTCAAGAAGAACGCCCGCGTTCGCTACACGACGATCCAGAACTGGTCGAACAACGTGTACAACCTGGTCACCAAGCGCGCCACGGCCGCTGAGGGTGCCCAGATGGAGTGGGTCGACGGCAACATCGGCTCCAAGGTCACCATGAAGTACCCGGCGATCTACCTGCTGGGCGAGCACGCCCGCGGCGAGACGCTGTCCATCGCCTTCGCCGGCGAGGGCCAGCACCAGGACGCCGGCGCCAAGATGGTGCACGCGGCGCCGAACACCTCGTCGTCGATCGTGAGCAAGTCCGTGGCGCGCGGCGGCGGCCGCACGTCCTACCGCGGTCTGGTCCAGGTGCTCGAGGGCGCCTCCCACTCCGCGTCCAACGTCCTCTGCGACGCGCTGCTGGTGGACCAGATCTCCCGCAGCGACACCTACCCGTACGTGGACGTCCGCGAGGACGACGTGTCCATGGGGCACGAGGCCACGGTCTCGCGGGTGAGCGAGGACCAGCTGTTCTACCTCATGTCCCGGGGCATGGAAGAGACCGAGGCCATGGCCATGATCGTGCGCGGGTTCGTCGAGCCCATCGCGCGTGAGCTGCCCATGGAGTACGCACTCGAGCTCAACCGCCTCATCGAGCTGCAGATGGAAGGGTCCGTCGGCTGAGATGACGACTGCTACCACTGATCTGACGACAGATCACACGCGCGCTGTTGCCGACGGCGCCCACTCACACGGCACCGTGAAGCCCCAGGGCTCGCGAGCAGAGCGCCGCACCTCGTTCTCCCTGGAGGACATCCCGATCCCGGCCGGCCGCGAGGAGGAGTGGCGCTTCTCCCCGGCCGACCGCCTCCAGCCGCTGTTCCAGGCCGACCTCGGCAGCTCGGGCGTCACGGTCGAGGTGACCGCGGCCCCCGAGGTCACCGTCGAGACCGTCGACCGTGACGACGCCCGCCTCGGCACCGCCGGCAAGCCCGGCGACCGGACGGCCGTCACCGCGTGGAACGCCTTCCAGCAGGCCACGATCGTGACGATCCCCAAGGAGGCGGTGGCCTCCGACGTCACCTCCGTGCGCGTCCGGGGCGTCTCGCAGGACGCGAGCGCAGCCCACGTGCTGGTCCGCGCCGAGCGGCACTCCGAGGCAGTGGTGGTCCTGGACCACGACGGCGTCGGTACGCTCGCCGAGACCGTCGAGATCGTCGTCGAGGACGGTGCGCAGCTGACCGTCGTCAGCGTCCAGGACTGGGCCGACGGCGCCGTGCACGCCTCCTCGCACCGGGCCCGCATCGGGCGCGACGCGAAGCTCAAGCACGTCGTCGTGACCTTCGGTGGCGACGTCGTGCGCGTCACCCCGGACGCCGAGTTCACGGCTTCCGGCGGTGAGGTCGAGATGGTGGGCCTCTACTTCGCTGACACGAACCAGCACCAGGAGCACCGCCTCTTCGTGGACCACGCGGTGCCGGACTGCAAGTCCCGCGTGACCTACAAGGGCGCACTCCAGGGCTCCGGCGCGCACACCGTGTGGGTGGGTGACGTCCTGATCCGGGCCGCCGCCGAGAACACCGACACCTACGAGCTCAACCGCAACCTCGTCCTGTCGGACGGCGCACGCGCGGACTCGGTGCCGAACCTCGAGATCGAGACCGGCGAGATCGCCGGCGCCGGCCACGCCAGCGCCACCGGCCGGTTCGACGACGAGCAGCTCTTCTACCTCCAGGCCCGGGGCATCCCCGAGACCGAGGCGCGCAAGCTCGTCGTGCGCGGCTTCTTCGCCGAGCTCATCCACGAGATCGGCGTCCCGTCGGTCGAGGAGCGCCTGCTCGCCTCCATCGAGGCCGAGCTGGAGAAGTCGATGAGCGTGATCACCGGAGCACCGACCGCATGACCGCGCAGCTGGCCTGCATGACCGACGACCTGGGGCCCGAGGAGGCGATGCTCGTCGAGCTCGACGGCGCCGACGGTGCCCCGGTCCCGGTCGCGGTGGCACGTGACGCGGACGGCAACTTCCATGCCGTCTCCGACATCTGCTCCCACGGCGCTGTCTCGCTGTCCGAGGGCGAGGTGGAGGGCTGCCTGGTCGAGTGCTGGCTGCACGGCTCCCAGTTCGACCTGCGGACCGGTCAGCCCGTCCAGCTTCCGGCGGTGCGCCCCGTGCCCGTCTACCCGGTGACGGTCGACGGCGACAAGGTGCTCGTCGACATCGACGTCACCGTGCCTGTTTCCTGAATCTTCTGACTTCGCAAGCAACCCTGGAGTAACCGATATGCCCACCCTCGAGATCCGCGACCTGCACGTCAGCGTCGAGACCAAGGAAGGCCCCAAGCCGATCCTGCGCGGTGTCGACCTGACCATCGCCAGCGGTGAGACCCACGCCATCATGGGCCCCAACGGCTCGGGCAAGTCCACCCTCGCGTCGGCGCTCGCCGGCCACCCCAAGTACACCGTCACCTCGGGTACCGCCACGCTCGACGGCGAGGACCTGCTGGCCATGTCCGTCGACGAGCGCGCCCGCGCCGGCCTCTTCCTCGCCATGCAGTACCCGGTCGAGGTCTCCGGCGTGTCGGTCGCGAACTTCCTGCGCACCGCCAAGACCGCCATCTCCGGTGAGGCCCCCGCCCTGCGGACGTGGGGCAAGGAGGTCCGGGGCGCGATGGAGAACCTCCGCATGGACCCGGCCTTCGCCGAGCGCTCCGTGAACGAGGGCTTCTCCGGTGGTGAGAAGAAGCGCCACGAGATCCTGCAGATGGAGCTCTTCAAGCCCCGCTTCGCGATCCTCGACGAGACCGACTCCGGCCTCGACGTCGACGCGCTGCGCGTCGTGTCCGAGGGCGTGAACCGGGCCAAGGAGGAGACCGACATCGGCATCCTGCTCATCACGCACTACACGCGCATCCTGCGCTACATCAAGCCCGACTTCGTGCACGTCTTCGTCGACGGCAAGATCGCCGAGGAGGGCGGCTCCGAGCTGGCCGACCGCCTCGAGGAAGAGGGCTACGACAAGTACCTCGGCGCGAACAAGTCGGTCTCGGCCTGATTCACCGCTGACGTATCACGAGGGGACACCATGACCACCACCGCCACCGTGCGCCCGGACGACGCATCCGCCACCGCGCTCTCGACGACCGAGCTGGCCGCCGTGCGGGCGGACTTCCCGCTGCTCGAGCGCACGGTGCGGGGTGGCAAGCCCCTCGTGTACCTGGACTCCGCCGCGACGTCCCAGAAGCCGCAGGTCGTGCTCGACGCCGAGGTGGACTTCTACGAGCAGCGCAACGCCGCGGTCCACCGCGGCGCGCACCAGCTCGCCGAGGAAGCCACCGAGGCGTTCGAGCAGGCCCGCGCCGCGGTCGCTGCGTTCGTCGGGGCCGACGAAGCCGAGATCGTCTGGCAGCCGGGTGCGACCGCCGCGATCAACGTCGTGGCCTACGCCTTCTCCAACGCGACACTCGGCCGCGGCGGTGACGCGGCCGAGCGGTTCCGGCTCGCGCCGGGCGACGAGATCGTCGTTACCGAGGCGGAGCACCACGCGAACCTCGTGCCGTGGCAGGAGCTGTGCGCCCGCACGGGCGCCGTCCTGCGCTGGATCCCCGTGTCGGACGACGGCCGGCTCGACCTGACGAACCTCGACGCGCTCGTCACCGAGCGCACCAGGGTCCTCGCGTTCGGGCACGTGTCGAACGTGACCGGCGCCGTCGCGCCCGTCGCGACGCTCGTCGCGGCCGCCCGGCGCGTGGGCGCCCTCACGGTGCTCGACGCCTGCCAGTCCGTGCCGAACATGCCCGTGGACCTCCACGAGCTCGGCGTCGACTTCGCCGCGTTCAGCGGCCACAAGATGCTCGGCCCCACCGGCGTCGGCGCGCTCTACGGGCGGCGTGAGCTGCTCGAGGCCATGCCGCCCACCGTCACCGGCGGGTCCATGGTCGAGGTGGTAACCATGGAGAGCACCACGTACGCACCGCCCCCGCAGCGCTTCGAGGCGGGGACCCAGATGGTCGCCCAGGCCGTCGGCATGGGGTGCGCGGCCCAGTACCTCGACGAGCTCGGCATGGAGGGCGTCGCCCGGCACGAGACCGAGCTGGCCGCCGAGATGCTGAAGATCGCCGACATCCCGGGCGTCCGCGTGATCGGTCCCCTGGGGGCGGATGGGGCGGGTGAAGAGATCAGTCGTCTGGCCGTCGTCTCGTTCGTCGTCGACGGCGTGCACGCGCACGACGTCGGGCAGGTCCTGGACGACAAGGGGATCGCCGTTCGCGTGGGGCACCACTGCGCACAGCCGCTGCACCGCCGGTTCGGCGTGGCCGCGACGGCCCGCGCGTCGGCGTCGGTCTACACGACGGTCGAAGAAGTAGTGGCGTTCCGGGAAGCGTTGGCGGGGGTCCGCGCGTTCTTCGGAGCAGAGTGAGAACTTCGGCGAGGCCGTCCGGACGAGGGTTCGGACGGTTGCTCGCACGATCGAGAGAGGCAGCGTCGTGAGTACGCTCGAGCAGATGTACCAGCAGGTGATCCTGGACCACGCGAAGCGTCCGGTGGGCCACGGGCTCGTCGACCTCGCGGGGAGCCACGGGCACCTCGCGGGGGAGTCGCACCAGGTGAACCCGACGTGCGGTGACGAGGTGACCCTCCGGGTCGACGTCACGCCGGAGGGCACGGTGGCGGGCGTCTCGTGGGAGGGGCAGGGATGTTCCATCTCCCAGGCGTCGGTGTCAGTCATGACCTCGTTGGTCAAGGGTGCGGACCTTGCCGAGGTGGCGCGGCTCGACGGGCTGTTCCACGACCTGATGTCCTCCCGCGGCAAGGGCCTGGACGACGACGATGCCGAGGACGCCCTCGGTGACGCGACAGCCTTCACCGGCGTGTCGCAGTACCCCGCGCGAATCAAGTGCGCGCTGCTCGGCTGGGCGGCGCTCAAGGACTCGCTGGCGCGCAGTGGCGCGCTGGCAACGAGCTGAGGAGAGACCGATGACTGAGGCGAGTACCGAGGTCGGGCAGGAAGCCCCGGCCGCTCCCGCTGAGGGAGTGGGCCCGTCGCCCACCACCGCGGTGGACGTCGAGGAAGCGATGCGCGACGTGATCGACCCCGAGCTGGGGATCAACGTCGTCGATCTGGGCCTGGTGTACGGCGTCCAGGTGGACCAGAACAACCACACGACCATCGACATGACGCTCACGTCGGCGGCCTGCCCGCTGACGGACGTGATCGAGGACCAGACCGCGCAGGCGCTCGAGGGCATCGTGGACGGGTTCCGCGTGAACTGGGTCTGGATGCCGCCGTGGGGCCCGGAAAAGATCACGGACGACGGCAAGGAGCAGCTGCGGATGCTCGGGTTCAACGTCTGAGGATTTGGGAGGTCAGGTGGCAGCTCCCTCAACTGGGGAAATGCCACCTGGCCTGCTGTTTCATCCTCCGGCCCGTGAGACGGAAGTGGACGCGGGTGGCCTCGGGAGGCCACCCGAAGTCCCACTGAAGTCCCACGGGGCCGAGGATGAGTCCGCAGGTCGCGGGCCATCCTCGGGATATGTGCGGGTGTGTCGAAGTCCCAGCGAGGTGGGGCTGGCGCGGTGGGTGCACCTGGTGGGCGAGAGGACCCACCCATGGCACGCAGCAGAACTACCCGTCGCACCTTCGGTCTCCTGGAGGAACGCACGAGCGCGGTGACCGGCAAGGTCACGAGCGTCCGCGCGCGTTACGTTGGCCCGGACACGGAGAAACACACCCGTTCCTTCGGGGACAAGATGGCGGCCGAAGCCTGGCTCAACGCAGAGCGGATCCTCATCGACCGTGGTGAGTGGAAGCCGCCGAAAGTACGTGAGCGCGAGGAGCGCCTGGCGCGACAGCGGGCCATCACGCTCGCGGAGTGGGCCGAACGGTCGGTCGCGAACAAGAAGCTCCGGCCATCGACACGGAACCGGTACGAGCGGGCGTTGGAGCAGAGGATCCTCCCGGAACTGGGCGACGTCCCGCTGAAGGACCTGACTCGTCTGGACGTGGCGAACTGGTATACGCGTCTCGCGGCGACGGTGTCCGTTGAGGCGAAGGCCCGCAAGGCGAACGGGTACAAAGGCAACAACGACGGGCGAGGTGTCCTGTTCAGCGCGTACCAGGTGCTTTCCTCGATCCTGAACGACGCTGTCGACCACGAGCTGCTGGACGCGTCGCCCGCCAAGGTGAAGCGCGGCCTGCAGTACGAAGCGATACACGAGCCCGTGGTGCTCACGCCCGACCAGATGTGGCACCTGACGGAGCTGCTGCCCGACTACTTGCAGGCACTGGTGCCGCTGGCGGTAACCACCGGTTTACGCAACGGGGAGTTGCGCGGGCTACGTCGACGGCACCTGGTTCTGACTGACGCCAACCGCGCCGTGGTGAAGGTGCGGGGCACGGCGGCGAACAACAAGCAGGCCGGGCGGTACAACGAGATCGGTCCGCCGAAGACGAAGAAGTCGGTCCGTGACGTGCCGATCCCGTCGTTCGTTGTGCCGATCCTTAAGGAGCATCTCGAGAAGTACGCCGGACCTGGCAGCGACGGGATGGTGTTCCCCGCGAAGCGCGGTGGAGCCCTGCACGCATCGGTCGTCGAACGGAACTGGAAGGTGGCCCGAGGCAAGGTCGGGCTCGATGACCTGCACGTCCATGACCTGAGGCACACCGCGCTGACCTGGGCTGCGCGCGCCGGGGCGACACTGAAGGAACTGATGGCGATCGCCGGGCACGCCCACCCGACGATCGTGCTGCACTACCAGCACGTCGGGGACGAGGCGCGACGCCACGCGATCGCAGAAAAGGTCGGTACAGCGTTCCAGGACGAGCTCGCCGTCCGCCGGGCGCGGAAGGCGCGGGAGGAATCCCGCACGGACGCACGAGAAGCGGGCCGGCTCAGTTGAGGCAATCTGCATGAGTCAGGCGTGGGTGGACGTTGTCTGCTCTGGAAGAGATTGCGCACCTTGTTGGTGACGACGGCCGAAGCGCCGTAGGAGAGGAGCACGGTGATGAGTTCCCAGAACCCTGCAACTAGGGCTAAGAAAAGTATGCCAAGCGGCCAGCTCGTATCCCTCGCCACGGCGGCAGACGACCTTAGCGTCTCGGTGAAGACAATCCGGCGTCGCATCGCGGACGGATCGGTTCGGGCGTACCGAATCGGGCGGCTGATCCGGATCGACCTTGATGAGACGAGAACAGCGCTACTGGTGCCCATGTCGAACGCGCGGTGAGCAGTGGGTTGCCCGTGATCTCCGCCGTCGCCGGCTGGTTGGTCGCGGCTGGCGGCTCGGAAGCGTGCGGTCTACAGCTCGCGCGTGTCCGCTTCCGGGTCGAGGGGAGCGGTATTCACCTGGCGCGCGGATGGCAACGGCTTGCCCTTTGTGAGCGACTGGAGCTGATCACCGAAGAGCCGCCGGAGCATCTGCTGTTCTTGAGCCGGAACCACACTCCGCTGACATCCGCGAACGTACGGCGCAGGCTCCGAACGATCCTGGCCGAGGTGGGTATCACTGGCCTGGCTCCCCACTCGTTCCGACGGACGGTTGCGACTGCGATCGAACGTGGGCAGGAAGGCAATGCTGATCTCGCTGCCGCGACTCTCGGGCACACCTCGTCGGCAATTACGAAGAGGTACTACATCGAGAAGAACAACAAGGTCGATCCCATGACCGCGACCATCCTCGAGGGATTGGCGCCGACGGACTGAGGTGGTCACGCGGTGGCTGGGCCGGGGCCGCCCTTCGCTCCGCGGCGATCTGCTCGTGTGGCTCGGTCGCGTCGGTGGTCTCGCGGTCGATGAGGGCGGCCAGACCGGCCGGCTCCGCGAGGCCGCTCTCGAAGTGCTCGTACTGGGTCATCGTCCGTGTCTGGATGGGCGTATCGGGAAGGTGCGCCATCGATGACGCTGCTTGAGGCCCTGGACGCGAACCACGCAGGAGACGGGACTGCGGCTGTTCAGAATGAGGGCTCGACGCCCGGGGCGGCAGGTGGCTCGTAGCGAGGAGGCAGGAACCCATAGGTCACCGCGTGCCCGCGTGGGCGAGGCAGGATGAGGCCACGTAGCTGCAGCTGAGCGCGGATGTGCGCGGTTTCGCGTGCTGCGGCGCGGTAGTCGTTGATTCCTGGGCCGAAACGCTCCCAACGGGTTCCGTCCTCATCGGACACGATCTCTTCCCGGTATCCGCGCCCTATATGGTCCAGGACCTTGGTGGCGAAGTTGGGTGCGTCGACGACGCGTTGGATGCTCCCACCGGCCTCGATCAGTGGGTACAGACAGAACGAGGGCTGTGGGTCGGGATCGTAGGTCCAGATCTGCGAGTCGTAGACCGTTTGGCTGTAGGTCTGGTACTCACGCCAGACACGTCGCGCGGTGCGTAACCGGGAGGCGTTGGCTCCAGGGCTCATGCCGGGGATGCCGAGGGCGAGGGCGTGCCAGGGTTCGGCGCGCAGGGCTTGGTCGAAGTTCATTGCGGGCATGACGGCTCTCTCTTCGGTGCCGGTTGGTGAGCGGGCCGCGTGCTACAGCGCCGGCCCACCGGTATCCGGCGCCGGTCCACGCGACTGGTCCGCCGGCGAGGGCAGAGGCTCGGGCCGAGGCGTGGGACGTACCTGAGCGTGCAGCTTGAAGTCGATCGCGATGGTCGTCTGGTCGTGGAGCACGTCGCCCAGGTCGACGCCGAAGGCGCCACCGAAAGGGGTCGCCGTGGTCATGCCAGGCTGGACGGGGTCCGGGACGATGTCGCCCAGCACTGCCCAGGGCGCGACGGCGTAGCACTCGTTGATCAGCATGTCTGGGTGCGCGTGAACGCGAACCGGGGTGCGGCGGATGAATGGCAGCCCGCTGGGCGGGTGGCCGGGTTCGCGACGGCGCAACATGAGCAGGTCGACCGGGCTGTCCAGCAGGGGTGCCTGGCGCAGCGCGGATGCGGGCAGCCGGGAGGCTGCTATCAGGTCGGCGTGCTTGGCGATCGAGCGCCGCGGCTGAGCGTCGGTGCCGTCCAGGAGCTGGCGGTGGGCCAGGGCGACCAGGAGCCCGCCGGGACGTAGCCAGGTCAGGGCCTGCCGGATCAGACCGTGGTGCGCCATGGCGATGTCGATCTGACGGTCGCGGGTCAGTGCCCGGGTGTCGGCGTAGGGCAAGTTCGCGATCACGACGTCCGCCGTGTCGAATCCGGCGGCCTCGACCGTCGAGGCGTCGACTGGTTCCAGGTTGAGATCGTGGTGGGGCCATTGCGTCGCTTCAGGCAGGTTGCCGGAGAGCAGGATCTGGTCAGCGATGTCCTTCGGGAGGGGTGAGTCACTGTCGGTCGTGAGGCCGTCCAGTGTGCGGGGCGCGCCCGGGGGAGAGCCGGCAAGGATCTCGGCGTCGCGCCCTACGGCCAGGAGGCGCCCGGTGGTGTACTCCAGGGCCTTGATGTGTCCCCACATCTGGGTCGCGATCGTGTGGTGTGCGTCGACCGCGGGGGTGTCGAGGTGCAGGTCGACGGCAATGTCCTCGAGTGCCGCGTCCCGCTCGGCCTTGCTGAAGTCCATGATGTTCACTCCGTCGATTGGTCAGGTGATCCGGGTGGCGGTGATCCAGGGGCTACAGGTGCGGCCCGGGCGGCTCGTGGCGCGGTGGTGTGGAGTTGCGCCGGGATCTAGCCAGGCCGTGATCCGTCGCCGGATCTGGAGCCGTGTGAGCAGGACGGTGCTGGCGGGCGACCTCGCCAAACACTCCAGCGAGGCGTGTAGACCAGGTGCGGTTGGGGTCGTGGACGGCCAGCTGTTGCATGCCCCAGTGGTCGGTGCCCACGTCACGTGTGCCCAGTACCCGGTCGGGGTGCGTAGTGAAGTAGGTGCTCTCGTGCAGGCCGTCCATGGGCGACCAGTGCACGTGGGGGAACCGCAGTGCCGCGTCCGGATACCCGCCATCGCGGCGCCGCAGAACCAGGACATCGACCGGAGCGTCGCATGCCCGCTCGGCGCGCAGCGCGTGGGAGGGCAGCCGCGCTGCGCCGAGGAAGTCGGCCATCTGTGCCAGGCGTGCCCAGCGCGATGGGTCCGGGTAGTCCAGGACCGTGTGGTTGACCAGGAACACGGCGTGCCCACCCGGTGCCAGCCCGTCCAGAGCCTCAATGGCCTGGACATGGAAGCTGTGCAGTCGCATCGCGCGGGCCTCGCGGCTGCGCAGGTGGATGTCGTTGTGCGGCATCGACGCCACCGCGACGTCGAACGGCCGCGCCATCGCTAGGTTGAGGGGGTACCGGGTGACGGCGAACGCGTCACGATAGGCGTCCGGCCGTGGTCCGGGCACCGGACCCTGCCACCGGTCGTGCACCGGGAAACCGTCCTCGTCCCGAGCCTGGGGCCGGTTCGGATCACCCGTCAGTAGGACCTGCGGATCCACACCGAACGCCAGTGCCCGCCCACCGACCGGCGCCCCCAAGCCCCGCAGCAGATCCCAGACCATCGGCGCGAGCTGAGCGTGCGCACCGGTGGCGTCAGCGTTGGCCTGGACGGTCATCGCTGCGATGTCCGCCCGCTCTCGAGCAAGCGGCGTGTGCGATGCGGCGGTCATGACGGGTCCTCCCCGTCCCTGACGTCGGGCGTCACCGCGTCTGGCCCAGGATCGTCGGCGCCGGCCATGGGCGAGCCCCAGGACCGGCGTAGCCGGCTGACCCGCTCGGCGCGGATCTGATCGATCTCGGTCTGGGCCTCGGCCTCGATCCGGCGGCGCTGGTCGACGTCGTCGGCGACGAACACCGCGAAGTCCGCGGCCCGGTCGGTGACCTCGACCGGCGTAGGGCTGGTTGCAGGTTCCTCACCGGGCCAGGCGGTGCGGCGGGTGGGACGGTCCTCGGTCAAGGTCGTGCCGCACCGCTGAACCCAGTCCCGCAGTCGGCGTCGGCAGTCGCCCAGGTCCCTTAGCCACATCAGAGGTGAGCCCGGGTGGGCGTCCTCGGCGTGCCCAGCGAGCCACGAGGTGCGCAGTGCGGACAGCTCCCAGACCAGCTCGGGGTGCCGGTGCCACATCGGCGGCAGTTCCTGCGGCGTGAGGCCGAAGGTGTCGCGCAGCCAGTACACGAATGCGTCCAGCTGCCACCACTCCTGCTCGGCCCGCTCCGCGTCCAACGTGTTCCAGTTGATCGGCACCACCGGCTCCGGCTCCGCCGGAAGCAGCAGGTCAGCCTCCGAGGATGCCGCGGCCCTGCCTCGGCCCGAGGCGGCTCCAAGGCTCGCGGGAAACGGCGGTGCGTCGTCGCTCACTTTGTCCAGCGGGTCGTCCAGGTCATCGACGTCGGGCAGAGGGTCCCCAGGGCGCCAGCCCAGCATCCGCAGGAGCGAGAGCTGAGACGGATCGACCGGTGTGCCGTCCTGGGTGGCCGGTAGTTCGTCCGGGAGCTCGTGTCCGGGCAGATCGGGTTCGGTCGGGTCGCCGGATGCCTGGTCCGGGCCGCTCACGACGCACGTCCCGAATCTGCCTGCACGACGGGTGGGGTGGCCGGGCGCAGGCGGCGGCGGGTGCGCGTGACCTTGTACCGGGTACGGGCCGCGTCGTGCCCGAGCCGGCGCGCGACGAACTCTTCGCACGGCACCGTCTGGCCGTCGCGGGTGACCTCGTAGGTGTTGACGTGCCCCGAGGCGATGAACGCGTCACCGGGTCGGAACCTGGTTCGGGCGCGCTGGGTCGACTCGTTAAACACCACCAGGTCACAGATGACCGGCTCCTGGAGCGTGAACGTCTCGCCTTCGTGCCGCCACTGCTGGGCGCGTACCCGTGCACGCAGCACGGGCACGCCTGTGCGCGTGGCGCCGGGCCGGAGCCCGGTTAGGAACACGCCCTCCAAGCACTGGCGAATGGGGATCGTCATGATGGCTCCCTGTTCGGGTCGCGGGCGCCGGGTAGCGTCCGTTTCCCCTGGCAGGTGTGCGCCCACCACCGCAGCTGCCTGTGGAACCGCGCCTCCTGGTGACGATGTGCCAGTGGCCCTACGACACCTGCGGGCAGCCGCGAGAGCGGCTTGGCTGATCGAGGTATCCGTGAAGCGGGCGTACGTCAGAGGTGTCGCGCTCGGTCAGGGCGCCTGGTCCAACGCGCCCGGATCTGCGCCTCCGTGCGAGCCCGGGAGCTCGGCACGTCGGGAGGCTTCGGCGCCCTGGATGGCTCGGCTGGCACCGCGCGGGCGACATCGGTCCAGTGCAGCCAGAGCCCTGTCTCGCTCCGGCGGTCGTTCTCGTCGGGCGTCACGTAGACCAGCACGAAGTGCTGGTTCCACCGGTTGGCGTGGCCCGGCACCCACAGCGAGCGGTCCGGCCAGCACAGACGGGCCAGCACAGCGACGGCGTCCCAGGAGTAGGAGGGCTTGACGGGCACGCCTCCGACGGCGGACGCCGGCCAATCGTTGATCAGCCCCGCGAGGTCGTACACCACGGTCACCCTGCCCGGCGGCGGGCCGCGGCAAGGGTGGCGAGCGCGGTCGGTGCGGTGGTGCCGTGCCGGGCGACCTCGAAGCGGGTGCCGGCACCGTCCATACGAGATCGACGGAGCACGGACAGGTGGGCCTCCCGCAGCCAGAAGTCACCGTGGTCAGGACCGCTCCACCTGGTCTGCTCGACGTCGAGCATGAACGCTGCGCTCTCCCAGGGGGTGGGCGACAGGATCGTGGTGGCGCGTTGCCGGGCCCGGGCCAGGAGCCGGCGTCGTTCGCTCGCGGTGAGCCGGACTTGGGGGCCGGCGACGACGATCTCGACGCCGTCGAGGAGCGCGGCGAGGACATCGGCCGTGCGACCGCCTGTGTCGGGCACAACGACGACGCGCTCCAGGTCGACGCCGGCCTCGGCCAGCGCTACGGGGCTGAGCTCGGGCCAGCCGACCAGGGCCACCCACCGGTCCCGCTGGGTGGCGCCCAGGAGCCAGCCCATCAGGCTCGCCGAGCCCTGAACGGTGACCGCGGTGCCGAGGGGCAGATCGCCGTCGGGCAGCAGCTCGGTCAGGGGAGCGGGGGAGGGTGGGGCGAGCTCGACGACCTGGTCGCGATGCTCGACCCCGACACGACGCTCCACCGACTGGAGCGCAGCGCGAGCACGCTCCAGGGCCGTCGGAGGTGCCACGGTGTCGAACATGCGTTCTATTGTATGTGCGAACACTGCGGCACACCCGGCTCGCCGCAAGTCGGGAGCGGGTGCCGCTGGAGGGTTAGTGTCGTCGAGGCTGGTAGGTGTCGGCCCGGTCGGGCACCCTGACGTTCAGCATCTGCCAGCCTTCGGGGACCTGGGCTTCCAGATCGTCGCAGCCGGCCTCGGAGTCGTGGTCTCGGCCTTGATCTCGCGGGCTTGGGAGGGCTTTTCGCCGCGGACTGCGGCGGGTGTCGATCGTGGCCACGACCTTCATGTTGGTGATGGTCTCGCTCAGCATCCATGGTGCGGTCGACCATCCGTGTGTCCGGCGCGAGCCGGTCGGTGGTGATCTCCGTGACACCGGTTGGCCACGACGAGATCACCACTGCCCGAGGGGATGACGATCCGGAGGTGTGCCTGGCCGGCAGCATCGTCGAACAGCCGCGCGAGGCCACACCGCTGGCCCTAAGGCAGGCCGTCACAGGTGCAGGTCGTCGCTCGCGCCCGGACGCTCGCCCCGGTCGAGGGGCCGGGGCGCCGCCGGGGTTCGAGCTCGGTCGGGCGTCGGCGGGTGCAGGAAGCCGGGTGCGGTCAGCCCGCGCTGGGTAGCGGCACCCCCGATCCGCATGAACGCCTCCTGCATCCGCTGCCCCAGGCGGGTCCGGTTGGCTTCCGGGACCAGCAGGGACGAGCTGCCGCGCCCGGGCAGGACCCGACTGAGCACATGCTCGGGGTGGGTAGCGAAGTACTCGTTGATCGTCGCGAAGCGCCCGCCGAGCTCGATCGTCGAGATGTCGGTGAACGGGTGGCCCGCGCTGCGTGCCCCGGTCGGTCGGCGGCGCAGCAGGACGACGTCGAACGGCATGCCCAGCCCACCGGGCGAGGGGCGTGGTGGCACCCGAAGCGCGCCGACCAGGTCGGCCTGGCGGGCGAGATTCTTGCGCCCGGCGGGGTTGGGGCTGTCCAACACCTCGGGATGCACGAGCGAGACGCTGATACCACTCCGGGCCGACAGGACGACTCCCTCGGTGAGGACCTTGGTCCCGTAGTCGGCCAGGGCCTGCGCCCGCTGCGGGGTGGATGGCGACTGCTTGAACGGGACGTCCTGCAACACGACGCCGAGATGCCCGCGATGCTCAGGGAGCCGGGGCAGGTCAGCGCCCTGGTGATGCAGCCGGATCCGGTCGTGCCCCGACGCACCGGGGATCATCGCGACGAACGCGAGGTACCCGGGTGGTGAGCCGGCGCGCCGCAGGTGGGGTGCCCGGCCGGCCAGGGCGTCGCTGTTGGCTCCACGTCCGCCCAGGTACCCGCTGTCGTAGCCGAGGGCCCGCAGGACCGGCCACAGGTGCCGGCCCACCTGCCAGGCATCGGCGAGCGCGGCCGGGTCGCCCGCGCCCATGGCGCGACGCAGCTCGGTAGGTGTCAGCGTGCGGGTGGTCGTCGGGTTCATCGGGCTGCTCCTGTCGCTAAACGGTCGTGTTCACAAGGCCGTGACCAGCACGGTCCCGGCGGGTGGATTCATAGGGGCGGTACGGGGTCCGTGGCCCGTGGTGGTCGGGTGGTCTCGACCCCGGCCCGCGGTCTCGGGCGCGTCGTCGGGCGGGGCGTGGCCAGGACGTCGAGGCCCGAGGGTGTCCCCGGCCCGGCGGCCGGCCTGTGGGCGCGGGCGATCTGGTCCAGCACGCGTGGCAGTCGGTGCTGCCAGGTGCGCTTGGTGTCGACGACGGCGAGCTGTTCTTGATCCCACTGATCGGTCCGGGCCATCGGCAGGCCCAGGACATGCTCACGATGGGTGCGGTAGTAGGTGGTGACGGGGATCCCGGCGCCCGGCATCCACTGCGACCGAGGCACCATGAGCGCGCTACCCGGCTGGTCGGGTCCGGGGGAGCGGCGGCGGAAGATCAGCAGGTCGGCCGGTGCGTCGCACCGGTCCTCGGCCCGCAGCGCGTGGGACGGCAGGCGGGCGGCGCCGAGGAAGTCCGCGACCTGGCCGGTCTGCTCCCACGGGGAATGCGCGGAGTCGTCCAGCCCGGCACTGTCCAAGATGGAGTGATGGGCCAACGCGAACACGAGCCCGCCCGGCGCGGACCTCTGCAGTGCTGTGGTGAGGTCTTCGTGGAACCGGCGCTGCTGGTAGGACCAGGCCGCCAGGCTACGGACATGCACGTCCAGCCCGACCTGGGAGATCACCTGGACGGCGAACGGGCCACGGGCGCGACCATCGGCCGGTTGCGGGTTGACGGTGTACGCGGGGTAGGGCCACCGAGGCGGAATCTGAGCCCGCCACGGGACTGACCCTTCCCACATGCTCCCAGTCGGATGCGTGACCGGGGCGGTGCCGATCAGCTGTGCGGAGCCGGACCCGGTCACCAGGACATCTGAGCCGGGCGGCACGCCTAGCGCCTGGGCGGTGTGCCAGATCTGCCGGGCGAGGAAGTGGTGCCCGCTGGTCGCGTCCGCACGGGTGTGTGCGGTCATCGCGAGCCGGTCGGCTTCGATCAGACGCTCCTCGTACCGGTTCATGACACCCTCCCCTGAGCTCCTGCGCCGTGGCCCTGCTCGGCGCGGGCCCGCGCGTCGCGTGCGGTGACTGGTGCAGGCCCTGGCCGGGTCTGCGATCGGGCCGCACCGCGGTCGTTGTTCAGGTGTGCGACCCGCACCACCGCGTGTCCCTGTGGCGCGGCGGGTAGGCCGCAGCCCGTTACAGGCGCGGGGCGCTACCCGGGTCTGTGGGTCCTGGGCCGGCGGACAGCCCCGGCGGTGGGGCAGGGCGTGGTGAGCTCGGGCTGGCGGTCAGGATGTTGATGGCGTTCGAGGCGATCTGGTCGAAAGCGGCCTGCAGGAGTCGGCCCAGCGGTTCACCCCCGGGTCGGACCGTGAAGGTGCCGGATTCCGAGAGCTCGAGGTGGCCGAGCACGTGGTCGGGGTTGTCGAGCCAGTACTCGTTCAGGTGCCCACGGCCGCTGTTGGTCGTCACTTCGCGCGCTGCGGGGATACCGGGGCCGGGCTGACCAGGGCGGCGGTGGTGCAGGAGCACGACGTCGGTCGGGCCTTCGGCGTGGCTGTCGGGGCGCATCGCACCGGCAGGCAGGCGCACCGCCCCGACCAGGTCGGCCCGCTCGGCGACCGCCCGGCGCAGGTCGGAGTCGGGATGGTCCAGGAACACCGGCGAAGTCAGGGCGACGGTGAGCCCGCCCGGTGTCGTCCGTTCCAGCGCGCTGGCCAGCACCTCACGGTGGTATTTGCCCAGGCGGGTGCGCCGGTCGGGGTCGAGCAAGGCCGCGTCGTGGAAGGCCAGGTTGAGCAGCACCAGGTCGTACCGCCCAGGATCGCCGTGACGGCCGAGTCCGTAACCCGGCAGGTCCTGATGGGGCCACTGGGAGGTGGGTGGCGTCGCGGCGTGGAAGGTGAGGTGCCGGCGCGGGTCTCGCGGGTAGTGCGGGTGCGGACCGACACCAGCGAGCATGTCGGCATCGACTCCCGTGGCCACCAGGCTCCCGGTCAGGAGTCCTGTTCTGCTCGTGACGGTCTTCAGCGCCGGCCACAGGTGGATCGCGATCTGCCAGTGCCGGTCGACGGCCGAGACCTGCAGATGCGCGTCCAGTGCCAGGCGGTCCATCACCGCGGCCACCTGCCCCGCCAAATCCAGGTCTGAGTTAACCGGGCCCATGATCAGGTCCGCGGCGAGATCGAAACCCCCATCGAGTCGCTCGCTCTGCTCGCCTGCCGGCCCGCCCACATATCTCTCGTCCATGACGTGCGCTCCCTCTTGCCGTCCTGGGTCGTTCCTGTGCCCTTCCCGTGCCTGCTCTGGACCTGGCGGCTCACAGTGGCGGGCGCGGGCGGTCTGACCCGGCCTCTGTCTGGCGGGTGCGGCGAGCTGCTGTCTGCAGCAGGGTCTCGACCTGGGTGCGGTCCGTCGTGAGCTGATCTGCGTCGGGCCTGGTGGTCCAGGTGCGCAGATCGGTGATGATCGGTGGCGCCGCGCGCAGCAGGACCAGGCTGATCCCGAACGGCAGCATGCGGATCGCCTGGGGCGGCATGATCGCGACCCTGCGGACCGCCCGTTGCAGGGTGCGGGCGCCTCTTTCGCCGCGGATGTGGGTGTCGGTGAACTCGTCACGCTCCCCGATCAGGCTCGAGAAGTCCGCCAGATCCTTCGAGGAGGAGGATCCGCCGAGGATGACCTTGACGATCGAGGCGTCCCAGATCGCGTTGGCCGCGTTCTCACCCCACTTGTCCCGCGCCTGCGACAGGGACTGCAGAACCGGCATTGTGGTCAACCCGGTACCGCCGCCCTCTGCCATCAGCGTGGGTAGCGACGGCAGGGGTGCGAGGTTGCCGATCTCGTCCAAGGCCAGCAGCAGTGGCGGGTCCAGGCGGGCGCCGGGGGATGCCGCGGCGAGGTGGCGGGCGGTCTCGACCAGGTCCTCGATGAACGCCGCCACCAGTGGCCCTGAGGTCACCGCCCCGGCACCGGTGGCCAGCAGGTACAGGGTCCCGTTGTTCCGGAGGAAGGCCTCGGGGTCGAACGACTCGTCCGGGCCGGGGGAGACGCTGTCCAGGACGCGGGGGTCGGCCAGGCAGGCCAGTGCCTGCTTGACGCCCATCCACGCGGAGTCCCGGGTGCGGGGGTCAGCCTGGATGATCGACTCCAGCGACTGCCCCCACCCCGTGGCCGCGTCCGGGTGGGAGGCCAGGATCGCCGCGGCGTCCTCGGCCGCGGACGGAGAGTTGGACCACGCGAACAGGTCCCGGGCCGAGCGGCCGTCGAGGGCGGCGGCGTGCAGCATGGCCTGCAGGGCGGAGCGGGTCATGCCCTCCCAGAACCCGCCATTCTCCGTGCTGCCGCCGCCGATCCCGGTGGCGGAGGCAAGGCCGGTGGCGCGGATCATCGCCGTCAAGGGGTCTTCGCAGCCGCGCACG
This sequence comes from Promicromonospora iranensis, assembly GCF_028994805.1. GTDB lineage: Bacteria > Actinomycetota > Actinomycetes > Actinomycetales > Cellulomonadaceae > Promicromonospora > Promicromonospora iranensis. The sequence goes on from NZ_JAJQQP010000016.1 coordinate 53,838, forward strand.
ATCGACCACCGCAGCCCGGCGGGCAGCCCCTTGGCCAGGTCTTGCGGGTCGAACACGGCGACTGGACCAATCCGCTCGCGGGCCTTGAGGGTGACGGTCAGTGCGTCGGGCCGGGTCGAGGTTGTCACGACCGCTCCGGGTGCGTCGAGGATCGCGTTGACCACCATGTGCAGGCCCTTGCCTGACCGGGGTGGCCCCAGGACGAGGAGCGAGTCCTCGACCGAGGCCCACACGCCCTGTCCGTGCGCGGTCCCGAGCTGGTACCCGACCTCAGGGGCCGTTGGCTTGGGCAGCGACGGTCGTAGGGTGCCGGATCGTTTGACCAGCACCCGCTCGGAGGCGGTGTGGGTGACGTCGCGGCGGGTGGCGGTCCCGGGGGTGTGGTGCGGGCTGCGGGCCTGTCGGTGGTTCATCCCCAGTACCGCCTGGATCACCTGCCAGACCCCGACGCCCAGGGCAGCGAAGAGCAGGGCCACCGTGACCCAGTACGCGACCGGGTGCAGGCCGTCCGCACCGAGCACGCCACCGGGGTCGGCTGGCCGAAGGAGGACACCCAACCCGGCCAGCGCACTCCCGGTCGGTGCACCAGCACCGGTGGCCCACGCGGCGAGGCTGCCCGCTACCCGGAGCACCGTGGCCAACCCGATGAGCGCACCCAGGCTGATCAGGCCGAGGTCGGTCAGCTCGTCACCCATGGCGCGCCCTGGCGCCGACGACGGCGTCCTCACAGCGCCCCCATCCCGGCGTCAGGCGTTTCCCGAGGCGTGGGCCGGGCGGGCTGCGGGGCATGACCTGCACTGGGCTGGCGCCGGCGCGCATCGACACTGTGGCCGGTGAGCGACGGTCGGGAGCGTGTCTCGCTGGTGTTGGTGGCTCGCGCGGGGAGAGGCGTCGGGTCCAGCGGGAGCGTGGTTCCGGAGGTCTCGCCGTGGACGAGGACTGTCTTGTTGCCGAGCGCGGCTGGCAGCCGATAGCGCACATGTCCGTGCTCGTCGGCGTGCGTACGGGCAACGACGACACTGATCGCGACCGGCTCGCCCGGCGCGTATCGGCCACGCTCCGGCTCGGGAGGCGCTCCACGTCGGGGCGGTTCTGTGGCCTGATAGCCGTCGGGATCGATCACGTCGGAGTACGGCTGGCCGGTGTCGACGACCTCGACCAGGACGGGGGTGCCCAGCTCGTTGGCGATCTGCTGCCTGGCCCACAGCACGTCGCTGCGCCCCAGCCGGACCATGCCCCCGCCGGCGCCCGCGGCCCGCTCGTCGGTCGGGGGCTGCCAAGGCTGGCCGTCGACGAACACCGCCAGATGTCCGTCGGGGTCGACGTCGAAGCGAGCCCGGGGCAGCGTTACGGGCACGTGCCGCCCGTTCACAGTCCCGGTCCTTCCATAAGGGGTGTGCTCGGTGTGGGCCGGGCCGGTGCGGGCTGCTCGGTGCGCGGCGGGTTGCGCTGCGACGTCTCCGAGCGGTCGGACACCGGCGTGGAGGTCGTCGGGGTGGGCGGTGCTCCGTCCGGGACCTGTGGTACCTCGAGCCGGTCGAGGGCTTGCAGGGCCGCGGCGCGGACGCGTGCGGCGGTCTGCTGGATGGTCGTGACCGGGTCCTGCCCACGTACGCGGGAAGCCCAGGTCGCGACGTACGGCACGGTGCACTGCTTGGTATTCATGCCGTGCGAAGCGGCAATCATCAAGGCGAACGACTCGGCCCCGACCTCGGCAATGCCGCGATGGACGACAGCGTCGACGTTGTCCCTGTCATGCAGGACGACGTGCCCGAGCTCTTTTCTGCACCAACCGGAGGGCACGCTGGCGCGCACCTGCGGGCCGCGGTGCCCGGCAGCAGGCTGCGCCGCGCGGGCATCGCACCACGCCTCCTGCGTCTGGCGGCCCTCGGCCGGCTCTCCCGCGAGCTGCCACCAGCCGTGGTCGGCGGAGTCCTGGACCTGCGACTCGCGACCGGCGCCAGCGCTTTCGCAGACGCCGCCGGTAGTTGGGCCGCTTACGTCGCCGACCGGCGATCCTGACCGTCCGCGAGGGCACGAGAGTCTGGCGATGATGCCGCCGTCGTCGACAGCTTGGTCTTCGGCGAATCGTGTACTGGTGCGCATCCAGGCCTCCTGACGGGTTCGTCAGGAAGGTGTGCGCGACGCCCCAGCTCCTCGCCCAGCCAGTTGAAATCTGTAGCGCAGAGGAACGTGAAGTGCTGGGGTCGATCGGCATCCCAGGAGACCTGGACGACGGCCAGAGCTGAATGGTCCCGACCGTCTCTTTCCTCGTCTATCGCCTGCTGCTAGCGTGAGAGCGGCCCGCGAGGGGTGAGTGAGGTGGCTGTGAGCAGGTATCACGTACGGTGGATCGCCCTTTCTGCGGCGATCGCGTCCGTCCTTGCATCGTGCGCGACAAGCACACCTGCGCGCGTTCCGGTCACGACGGAGTCGGGGAGCGTCGCCGCCAGCCCTGCCAGCCCCGCCAGCCCCGCCACGACGCCGCGCGCGGACGTGGGCGCGGTCGCCGCACGGCTGACCGAGACGTTCGCAGACGATCGTGACTTCGGCTCTGCGGGAGTCGACGACGGTCAGCTCTTCGTCTACTGGCACGGTTCTGTTCCACAGCGTGTCCACGACATCGCAGCAGACATCCAGGTCGACGTGCGTGATGCGCCGATAGAGCCTGGCTTGCTCCGAGACACTGCCACCACGCTCGTCGAGACAGAACCGGATGTGACATCCGCGATGTCGATGCACGACTTCACTGGACTTACGATCACGGTCGATCCGGGAGCAAGCGCAGACGAACTTGCGGCAGAACTTGCCACACGACTCGACATCCCTGTCCAGGCCACAACCGACCGAATCATGCCTTTCGGTACTGGTTGATATGCGGGCGTGATGCCCGATTCACCCGGGCTGGTGCCTGAGTCACCTTGTGTCTGCTATGCCCAGAAATAGACTGCTGGGGCAAGCAACTTCCAAGCGAAGCACAAGGAGACACCTTGAGATTCCGCAGAATTGCTCTTGCTCTAGCGGCAACGTCCTCGCTCCTCGCCGTCGGCGGCGTGGCTACAGCGGCAGATGGGCGTGATCCGCTCGTACCTGCCAGTGGCAGCATCGCCCAATCGGAACTAGGGCCCGAGAGGGCATCCTCCTCTTCCGGTCCCGGTGTGGAGGACTTGGCGCTTCCGCCCGTGACAGAGGAGATGAGCGCACTCGCCTCCACGATCACCGAGCGTTACGCCACCCACCGTCAGTTCGCCTCCGCGGAGGTCCTTCGCGATCGATCCGCACTCATCGTCCACTGGCACGGCAAGGTGCCGAGCGACATGCGCGGACTCATCGGTGGCGCGAAGGACGTGTCGGTCAAGATCAAGCAGACGCCCTACTCGCCCGGCATCGTCCGCAGTGCCGTTAAGACCCTTATGTCGGACCCGGCGGTCACGTCGGTGACGCCGGAGCACGACGCGTCAGCGGTTCATGTCTCCCTACAGCCGGGCTCCTCGGTCGCACGGGCTGCTTTGGCGGAGAGCGTTGACATTCCTGTCACGTTCGACACCTCATCCATCGACGCGTTCAACTCGCGGCAGAACGACGTCAACTACCACCTTGGTGGTGCGCGCATCTCACTGTTCGAGGACCCCTACATCGTCGCGGACTGCACCTCGGGCTTCGCTGTTGTCGACTCCGACGACCCCAGCCGCCAAGCGATGATGACCGCCGCACACTGTGGCGAGACGGGATCGACCTGGATCACGTCCGACGGCACCTACGCGTACTCCTACGGGACAATGATCCAGCGCAACACCGACTATGACGGCGCGATCATCGATTCCGGATTTTCGCAGCCCTACGTCTGGACCGGTGGATGGGAGTCGACTACCTTCGCGCCAGTGCATGGGCAGCGCACGCCGTACATCGGGCAGGAGATCTGCTACTCGGGCTCATACAGCGGCACGCTGTGCGGCAGCATCGTCACCGCGAGTGCGGTCCCGTACAACCTCGGCGGCGATCTGGGTTCGGTCTCAGGATTCCGGACCGAGCAAGAGGCAGGCCTCCCAGCAGCCGGGGACGGTGACAGCGGCGGGGCTGGCTACGAGGTGGTCACTTCCGGATCGGGCACCCAGCGACTGGCCGTCGGCCTCGTCTCCGGTGGCCCCGTGTCCGAGTCCAGCGGGAACTGCCGAGGTGTACCGGGCGGTGACGGGATGTTCGACCGCAAGTGCAGTCCCGTCATCCTCGCCACGCCAGTGGTGGCCGTCGGGAACCGACTCGGCTGGGATGTAGCCACTGTCGGCTAGCAGATGCCGTCAGTATCCAGACAGATCCACGTGGCCTCGAGCGTTCAGCTCGGGGCCACGCGGCATCTCACCGATTCGAGTTGGTGACTCGCTGTTGGTCTCAACCAGCGCAGCCTTGACCCCGCACGTCGTCCCTTCGGGACCATTCGCGCACCTCAGCGTCACCAGTGGGATCGACGATCTTGCGCGGAACGTCGAGATGCACGTCGGCCGGGCTGAGCGGATTCTGAGCGGATCGTCGGTCCGGACTGGGCAGTCCCCAGGGCCGAGAGCCGGTAGCGGGGTAGCCGACCGGTGTGCTTGCCCAGCGAGTCCCTCGCAGTGCTCCTGCGGAAACGGGTGCGTGCCCGACGTTGAACTGTCGCCGGATTCTCTGCGCTCGGCTTTGGTAGTGGCGGACTTGCGATCCGGCGAGAAATGGGAAAGACCCAGACGCGTGCTTTGTCCGCCCGTGTCGGCTTCGCGCATGCGCGCCGCAACTAAAGACCTGCCTCCAGGGGATGCTGGTGACCTCGGCGTGCAGGACGGCGTGGTTGGCATGCCACCGTCGCCGTCGCCGTGTCCGTGGCGGTGGGTCCGTGGGTTGCCCACCGCCACGGTGGGGTTCAGGAGGAGGGCCGCGGTCGGCTGGTGTCGGGGCGGGTGGTGGGCATGCCGAGGTTCGTCGCGGTGCGACGCATTTGGACGAGTTTGGCGTTCGCGGCGGCAAGGCTCGTGCGCAGTCCCTCGGCCTCGCCCTTCCAGCCGTGATCCGCGGCCTCGGTGATGCGTTCACCGAGGCTGGCGATGATCTGTTCGAGCCGGTCCTGCTGGGCGGGGTCAGGGCGCAGCATCGGGCAGCGGATGCATGCGTGCTCGTGCTGGCAGCCGGTGCCGTAGGCGCGTCCGAAGGTCCCGAGCTCGAGCTTTCGCCTGGCGAAGTGGCCGAGGAACTCGTCCCACTCGCTGTCGGTGGGCTCGCGATACTCCTCGGCTGGTCGCAGCGCGCGTCGTCGCGATCGGCGATCTTCTGCTCGAGCGAGCGAGTGTCGTTGCGCATTTGGTCCTCCCACAGGTCGTGTGGGAGGTAGGTGCGTCGGCGACGCCATGTTCGACCGCTAGTTCTTGTGACGGCCGAGCGCTGCCCGTGGGGGCACGCCACGGGCAGTTCTCGTATGCAAGGGGGGCCGCGGTCAGGATGAACAGGTCATCAGCCGGCCGGACACAGTCCTGCTCCGGGTCGTGCCGTACACGATGGAAGGGCACGATCTTCAGGTGGAACACAACGCCGCGGTGACGTTTCAGCGCACCGCAGACCGCCAGTGGACCTCTTGCCCAACCACTTGGAAGCAGACGTACTGGCCGGGCCTGGGCTGGGGGCTCTTGTGACCTGGCCGCTGCTGGCTCTGCTGATGGCGGGGGCCATCTTGCTGGCGTTCGTCGGCGGATATCTGATCGGGCGTTGGCACGCCGACCACAGTCGGATCCCCGGTAGTACCACCCGGCAGCCACCCGAACCCGGCTCGGAGTAATCATCCTGGTGACGTGTGGCGCAGCCGTGCGCCGACCGCTGTCCACCGCGCCCTGTCAGGTCGGTTCTCGCCGGCAAGCCGGGCGCGGGCCAAGGTCAGAGGTTCAGGTCCGATGATTCGTCGGTTCCTGGTCGAGCGGCGAACGGCCACGGCTCTCTGGCCCTTGCGATGGTGGCGGGTCGTCCTTCGTGGTGGGGCGCCGGGGCGTGGGCCTCGTTGTAGATCCTCAGCGCCTCGCTCAGCCCGGCCTTGAGCAGGGTGACAGCCCGGTCGGCGCTGGCCAGCGGCAGGTGCAGCAGGTCGGCGACGCCACTCACGGTCAACGGCTGCCCGTCGTGACTCTGCACGTCATAGGTGCTGCCCCGGACCGTGAACTTCACGGTGAACCGTGCGCTTGTGACGGGCTGGTAGGCATGGATCATGGCCGACTGCGTCGGGCCACTCGCGCTCGGCGCGGAGAACCGGAACGTGTCGAACTCGACATGGTCGGAATCCAGCCCGGGTAGGGACTTGATCGCGTCCAGGGCCCGGACCACGGGCAGGTCCCACGCCTGAGGAAGCATCGGCTCGTCTGTCATCGCAGTCTCCAGTCGTGCGGCAGGGCGGGTCTCGGGTTCCTTTCTGGTGTCAGAGCGGGATCAAAGCCGGTGGGGTCGACGGGCTGTCATTCCCAGGCCGTGGCGCCACGGGCTCCTGCCCGGACGAGCGGCCTGCCGCTGCCGGTGTGGCCGGGCGGGGTGCGGTAATCAGGTTCGTCGCGTCGGTGGCGTGGGTGATGATGCGCGCCACGCGCCGTTGCAGCAGGTCGTTGGTGCCGGTACTCGTGACGTCGGTGATCGGTCCGGGAACCGCGCCGACGGGCACGCCCAGGCGCACGGCCTCCTGTGCGATCTTGATCGCGTGGGACCGGTAGGCGCCCTCGGTGACCACGACGGCGTCAGCCAGCGCGGCCAGAAGCCGGCCGCGGGCCTGGGTGCGGGTTCTGTTCGTGTCTCGTCCGGGTGGGCAGGCGCTGACCAGAACACCACCGTTGGCGACGGTGGCCCGGAACAGGTTCGCATTGCTGCTGGGGTAGGGACGGTCCAGCCCCGCAGGAAGCACCGCGATCGCAGGCCCGCCGGCCAAGGCTGCACCCAGGACGGCTGTGGCGTCGACGCCAGGCCAGCCGGACCCGAGGATCGTGACTCTACGGTCGGCCAGGTCGATCGCCAGGGCGCGGGCAACGTCCCGGCCGTAGTCGGTGGGGACACGCGCCCCGATCACCGCGACCCGCGGCGCGTCGCTGGTCAGGTGCGACGAGTCACCGCGGGTCCACAGCACCAGCGGGTGGGTCGCCGGGTTCCCCGCCAGGGCTGGCCAGCCGGGTTCACCGGGGATCAGAGTGCCCAGCCCGAGCTCTTCGGTCTGCAGTAGGACCCGGCTGACCTCGGCGAGGTCCAGACGACCGGCGACATCCTGCCGCCAGCGGGCCAACCGTGGGGTCTCTCCCTGTAGTGCACCGTCGGAGACCTGCCGTACGAGGTCGACGGCGCCGTGCGCGGCCACAAGCTGGGGTGCGAGCTGGTCCCCGGGCTCGCACGCCAGGGCGAGGACGATCCGTGCCGCGCGCTCGTCGATCGCCCTGTCCGCGATCTCGGATAGATCTCGCCTCATTGCCGGTGTGAGGTACTGTTCCGCGCCGTGCGACTGCTGCTCGTCCATGCTGTGCCCTCTGGATGTGCGTGCATCTGGTACCAACCAGGTGCACACACACCGTCAAGGGCGTCCGTGAGAGCGCCGGGGGTCTAGGCGGGACAGGGGATCGGCCTGACAGAGGGCTCCTGGTTTCCGCGAGTGACGCAGCCGGGTGTGCCACTTACGTGGCAAATATCCGAGATGCCCAACTATGCTCGGCGGGGCCGTCACACGAGGTGTCGGCTGTGAAGCGACGAGTGAAACGGATCCACCATGCTGAAGTTGATGATCGTCAAGGCGGTGCTGCCGCTGGCAGTCGCGGGTACCAGCCTGAGCCCGATGAATTCAGTGGCTGAGGAGGAGCCAGTCTCCACAATGAGTATCACCAGTTCCGACGTCAAGCTCGAGCTTCCTGCGGAGGAAGAAGCACTCTGGAATGAGCTGACTGCCGAGCAGCAAGCGCGTTCGCTAGAGATTCTGAACGACGAAGATTTCCTCACACCAGCTTTCGATCTCGCCGCGAACCCCGAGGTCGAGACCTCATTGAAGGAGGGTGGCGATCCAGTTTCGGGGCCGAGTGACGTAGGGGCCCTCGCCACGCGCACCAGGTACGTCGAGCAGGACTGGAAGATTTTCGGCATTGCGTACACCCGCATTTACACTCGAATGACATTCACCACCAATGGTGCCTCAGTGACGTCGATCCAGAACTGCTGGAACACGCACGTGAACTACGTTCCGTTCCGATCGATCGATAGCTCGAGCTACTCGGGTCGTACCGGTGCGAATGCTCCGTCAGGGTGGTGCAAGACAGACTGGGCACTGACCACGCCGCTGCAGGACACCAGGTTCGGCACGCAGGGCCTACTCTGTAACGGGTACGGAACGATCGTCACGAGGTGGAACGTCTAGTGTTCGCAATCACGCCGGCGGAGTGGATCCTGCTCGTCGTATGGAGCGCAGGAATCGTGGCCGCAGCATACGCCACCTGGGGCGATATACCGCTGGTTCGGCGACTCTTAGTCTTGGCGGCAGCCATATTCCTGCCAGTGGTTGGCTCACTGGCCGCCTTTGTGTTCGCGGTTCTCAGGTTCAGGCGGGCTCGATCTGCCGAGTTGGAGAGCAAGGCAGGCTGACTCCAGCGCGGGGACCTATCCTGGCTGTCTTCGCACTCAGCTCGAGCAGGCGCTGCCGGAGCTGCTGTCCGCGTTTAACGCGGCTGCAGCACCGGCAGCGGCCCGGAGAAAGCTTCAGGTTCGCGCAGTCCTCTGGGGGGTCCCGGCGGCTTTCGAGCCAGTTTCGAAGAGGTGGGCTTCGGCAGGGTGGAGTTGGGCCTGGACCAGGAAGGACCTGTTGCGGATGCGCCACAGGCCTTGCCCCAGGCCGAGGGTGGGCAGAAGTGTGGCCTCGGTACGGGTCAGGTCCAGGGCCTTTGCGGTGGTGCCGAGCTGGTCGGTCTCCTGCCGGTAGATGACCCGGGTCTCAGCGTTGGCCAGGAGCGCAGCAGCTAGGGAGCGTTGCGCGCTGCCGGTGTCGCCGACGTTGTCCAGGTCGGACAGCCGGTGGATGACGAGCATGTTGGCGATGCCGTAGTGGCGGGCCAGGCGCCAGTGCGCGTCCATGCGCCGCAGCAGCGCCGGGTGGGACATCAAGCGCCACGCCTCGTCGTAGACCACCCAGCGTTGCCCGCCGTCGGGGTCGGCTAGTACTCCTTCCATCCATGCGGACGCGCAGGTCATCAGCACGCTCAGGGCCGAGTTGTTCTCCGCGACCCGCGACAGGTCCAGGGACAGCATCGGCAACGACGGATCGAACTGGATGGTGGAGGGTCCGTCGAACAGGCCGGCGAGGTCGCCGCGTACGAGCCGGCGTAGCGCGTGGGCGACGTGCCTGCCGTCCTCAGCCAGGCGGCCGTCCGTGTCATCGCTGCGGTCCGGGGCCATGAGGTAGTCGACGACCCGCGGGAGCACGGGGACGTCACTGGTCCGGACGGTGGCGCCCAGGGCGATGTCGATCGCGGTGTGCTCGACCGGGTGCAGGGCCCGGCCGAACATCGCCTCGGTCAGCGCACCGACCAGGGACCGCCGTCGAACGGTGACCTGCTCCGCCCAGGCCGCCGCGTCGGTGCTGGTTGGCCGGTGGCCCTCGTCGAGCGGGTTGAGCCGTGCAGCCATCCCGGGGCCGAGTGCGATGGCTCGACCGCCGACGGCGTGGGCGACTGCGGTGTGCTCGCCCTTGGGGTCGCAGGGGATGTAGACCCGGCGCCCGAACGCGAGGGAGCGCAGGTAGAGGGCTTTGGCCAGGGCGCTCTTGCCGGCGCCGACGATCCCGGCCACGACCATGTTCGGTGCAGTGACCAAACCGCGTTGGTACAGCACCCACGGGTCGTAGACGAAGCTGCTGCCAGAGTGCAGATCGCGGCCGACGAACACCCCGTCCGCTCCGAGCCCGCCCTCGGCGAGGAACGGGTAAGCGCCAGCCCAGGTCGCGGACGTGTCCTGGTGACGTGGCACGCGGAACCGGACGGGGGTGCGTAGCGCGGCCGGGCCACGGTCGCCGGCACGGGGCAGGAACCGCTGACCTTGGGACTCGGCTCGCTCGGCCTCCATGCGCAACTGGTCGGACCGCAAACGGTCCTGGCGAGCTCGGGCCAGGACCGCTGCCGCGGCTCGTTGGCGGCCGCGGCGCACCGACCTCGGTTCACGACCAGTGGTCAGGGTCGCGGTGTGGATCCGCTCGATGGGCCTCACAGCGTCGGCCCAAAGTCGTGCCGGATGCCCGGTCGAGCTCCATTGCAGCGCTGCCGGGTCATCGTGCGTGCTTCCCGGTCTGGCCGACAGACCGCGTGCCCGGGCGGACAGCCTCGCGAGCCTCGTCGTCGTGGCGAGCGTGCCGTGCCTGGGCGCGAGGCCGTCGACCGCCTGCCCCAGCGGTGGTGTTGGTGCCCGGGTACCAGGCGATGGCCCCGGAGTGCCCCATGGCGAGGTCGAGACTGACGTACGCCAGGCCGAACAGCTGGCCGGCCTTGCGCAGGTGTTCGACCGCGGTGAGCGCCTGGACCTGTCCGGTCGAGGCCTTGCCCTGGTCGTCGTGCGCCAACTGCAGGTTGTCCCGGTGCGCGGCCTGGACCTGGGCGATGACCTGTTCCAGACGGCGGACCACGGCGGCCAGGTCGGTGATCACCCAGTACGTGTCCGACGGGTCATCTAAGGTGCGCGTGGACTGCGCCAGTCGGCGCAGGGCCTCGGCGGCGTCCTCGGCGTCGTGCTGCGGGTTGGTGTTGTCCATGACGAGCTCCTGAGCCTCGGTGTGCTGGGACATCGAGCAGGTGCGCGCCGGGCACCGTCACAGGGACAACCCGTCGTCGGGCCTGGTCTGTGGGGGCTCGGAATGCGGCGCGTGCCGACCTGCGCGCTCGGACGCCGCCGTCTGCGGCGGCCGCTCAGCAAGGGCGTTGGCTGCCGGATTGCGAAAGCCCGTGTACCGGTCGGGCCACCCTGCGGGGCTCTCGGTGGGGAGCTCGCGCAACAGGTGCACGGTTCCCAGCCCAGGTTGGTAGCTCAGGACGTAGGAGTCGCTGCGTGCTTCACGCGTGCCTTGGTAGGTGGGGACCTCGGCGTGGTAGTCCTCGTTGAACAAAGCCGCCTCCAGGGTCTCGGACCCGAAGTCCCACTGCGCCAGGTGCTCGATCGCGGCCTCTACCCCGTGCTCGTCCAGCAGGTCCACGACCGCGTGCCCTTCCTCGTCCTGGAGGAAGACCACGGTGTAGTAGCGGCCCGGTGGCCACGCCGGCCCGTCGTCGGCCACCTCCTGAACAGGAGAGGCGATCGGCGGTGCTTCTACCGTGGCGGGCTCGACGACCGCGGGACCGTTCGGGTGTTCCAGCTCGAGGGCGAGCATGGCCAGCTCGTCCGAGTTGAGGTACGCGGCCTCCACGACCCAGGCGGGGAACAGGTTCAGGTTCTCCGGGGCGCTGACCGGATTGCTCATCTGGTACCGGTACGCGTCGGCCGCCGCGGACAGGAACGTCACCAGCGTCCCCATCCCGGTGACGACGTCGACGTCGGCGCCGACACCGGAGTGGATGTCCCGTCCGTCGTGCGGCACCGAGCCAGGGACAGTGGCGTCGGCGATGCGGTAGGCGTACAGCTGCCGGTAGCCGCCGTGCTCGTCCGGGGCGGCGCCGTCGTGCCATAGCGCCAGGCTCAGCGAACCAGCCTGGCGCGTGACCAGCCTTCGGGTGCTGGGGGAGGTGTCGTTGTTCATGCCGGACAGGTGTGCGGGACAAGCACGGGCGCATTGACCGCGTGCGAACCGTGTGGCGTGGCGAGGTCCGGTCATGCCGCTGGCCGCGCGGGCCATGAACTGGCTCACGCGGCCCGCAGCCCACGGATAGCGGCCGGAATCGGTTCCAGCGGTGGTGGCTACAGCGAGGGCTGGTACGTGGGTTCCTCGCGCCGGGAGTGATCCGGGCCCGGGCCGGGGCTGGGCGGCTTGCGGTCGGTCTCAGCCGTGCCGGTCGGGCGGGTGGTCTCGTTCTTCGCGCCGGCCAGGGGCTGGCAGGCGAGGTAGAGCAGGTTGGTGGCGTCGTTGAACCCGTCGGCCGCCCGGACAGCGGGCGAGCTGCGGGGGAAGGCGCCGAGGTCGCCGTCCGGCGCCGGGGGTGTGGGGTGCTCGAAGCTGAGGCTGGCCAGGTGCGTGGTGACAGCGGCCATCTCCCGCAGCACGCTCAGGAGCTCGGCAGTGATCTGGGGCGCTTGGTCGTCCAGGCTGGTCAGGCTGCTGGTCTCGTGGACCAGGCGTCGCATCGTCTTCGCGACGGCGGATGCGGTCTCGACGGGGTCCGCATCGATGACCCAAGGCGAGGTGGTCATGGTGGCTCCTTCTCGGGCGCAAGCCGGTTCGTGGCGGAAGTGGTGGTCGGGAACGGGGTCAGGGTTCTGGGTCGTCGAAGTCGAACGTCTTGTCGGTCGGCCCGAGCAGCACCTCCTCGTGTAGTTCCATGCCTTCCATCAGCTCGTCGAGGTAGTCGGCGGCCGTGCGCTGGAGCCACTGGGGCAGGTCGTCCATCGAGCCGTCGGGTTCGGTGTCCTGGAAGGTGCGGCCGATCGCCCACAGGTGCCCGAGCAGGCTGCACATGGCCGCGTCGGTATCGACGGCGCCCTGGTTGTGCAGGTCCGTGGCCCGGTATCGCTGCCCGGCCGGTCCCTGGTCGATCACGAGGTAGCTGTACCGGTGCAGGACGTCCCCGTTCTCGCCCGGCTCGTCGCCGACGTGCCGCAGCGAGAGATACAGCGGTCCGACCTGGGTGATGACCGGCCCCGTGTTGAGCTGAGGTGTGCGCGTGTTCATGGACGACAGGTGCGCAGGCCCCACCGTGTCGGGCTGATCGCGTTCGTCCACCAGACACCTGGCACCAGGGGTCGGGAGTCGGCTCAACTGGGCAGGATCGAGCGTGCGAACGCCTGCGCCTGGTGTCCCCACAGGCGGCGAGTCTCGATACCGGCTTGTATTGCGGCTTGCTCGACGGCGGCGACGTCGTGCTCGAGCCGCTCGGTATCGGCGGCGCTGATGGTGATCAGTCCCGTGGCGGTCAGGAGGCTGTGCCCGGCGGCGAGGTCAGCCTCCTGCTGCAGGACGTCCGCAAGCTCGGCCTGGTCGGTGGCGTCGGTGGTCTGTCCCATGCGGGCGCGTTGGGTCGCGTCGGACAGGTGCCCGGTGCGACGACGACGAAGCTCCCGCATCGCGACGTCTGGACGCACGGGCCGGTAAGTCAATGACAGGTTCCGCTGGACGCCGGAGGACAGCAGCAGCGGGGCCAGAAACCCCGGGTAGGCCTGAGCTTGGGGCCACTGAGAGATCCACAGGACACAGTGGTGGGCGCCGTCGGCGCGCAGGTTGCCCCAGGTCTCGGTCACCGCGATAGGTCCCGCGGCAGCCAGCTCCCGACCCAGGGTCGGGTGGCGTTCCAGCGCGGGCCCGATGGCGGGGTCGTAGGCGGTACGAAGGTGCACCGCGAGCTGGCCTGCGTCGTAGGGCTGGCCGGGTGTGAGGTCGGCGGCGCGCAGCGCGATGGTCAGGGTCTCGACCTCCTGCCGCAGCACGGCGGCGGCTCCTCGCAGCCCGCCACCAGCGGCGCGGATGGTGCGTGCGGCGGTGTTCATGTCCAGGGACAGGGCGATGGTGGTGGCGTGCTGTTCGCCAGCCGGCCCGGCCCGGTCGATCAGGTCCGCGTACGTCCGGCTGGCGAAGGACGCGTCGTCGATGCCGTGGGTCTGCCACCAGTCGGCCAACGAGGCCCCCGAGCCGGGCAGCGTGCGCTCGACCACCTGGAGCGCGGCGATGTGCCCGGAGCGGGAGACCGTGGCCAGGACCCGGCCCCAGGCCGTGACGCGGCGCTGCTGCTCGCCCGGGTCGAGCAGCACGAACGCCGGGTGGGTGACGGGCAGGATCGCGGTGAGAGTTGGGGCGTGGGGGTCGTGCACGAGCACGGCCCCGGTGACCGGGTCGGTGTACTGGCGCAGCGCCGCGGCGTCCCCGGGCAGGGCCAGGGTTCCGGCCGGGCGAGGCCGTGCGGTCCGGCCAGTGATCCGGGCGCGGAAGCTCAGCTGCCCACTGATGGTGCGCCATCCCCAGGACGCCACGATCGGGACCCAGGTGACTGCCTGCCGCCCACCTACGGATATCAGTGCCGCCGCGACGGCCACGATCAGGACGGGGATCGCATACAGGGCACCGGTGCCGGTGTAGAGCGCGACCACCAGAGGCAGTCCACCGATACCGATCGTGGCCAGCTGGGTCGCGGTCAGGCCCAGCAGCAGGGCCCGCTTGGACAGGCGAGAGAACTTCACCGCACGAAGCTGCCCACCTGTCTGGGCATGGTCGGTCATGGCTTACTCCCCGTCCTGGAAGAGGATCCCGGGCTGGTCCCGGGGCGGCGTCGACGGCGGTTCCGCGCCTGTGCTGGCCGGTTGGGTCGGGCGTGCACTGGACGGGGCACCGGCCTGTGCGAGCTGCTCGGCGGAGGGAAGTGTCGCACCGTCGCTGGTCTGTGCGGCCTGGCCGCTCAGTGCCTGACCGGTGGTCGCACCCGAATCGAATGCGGCTTTGGCCAAGGCGGCTCCTGCGACGACCGGAGCTGCGGGCCCGGCCGCCGCAGCACCCGCGCCCGAGCCAGCAGCCGCACCCGCACCCGCGCTCGAACCAGCGCCGGTACCGGCCGCGGAGCCAGCACCGGTTGCTTCCGTGCCGCCGCCTACGCTGGTGCCACTCGAGGCGGTCGTGGTGCGCGAAGCGCCTGCTCCCTCTCCGCCGCCGCCTCCGCCGCCTCCGCCGCCTCCGTCGCCGGCGGTGCCGTCGGAACCCAGGACCTTGGCGGGGCTAGGTCGGGACCAGCCGCCTGGCATGTAGGGCACTGGGCGGTTGATGGCTTCCTTGGCGTCGGACTCCGTGGTCATCGTCTGGTACAGGTCGAAGCCGACGAAGTTGATGACCTTGTAGGTCAGGTACGGCGCAAACGCGCCGACCACGAGCAGCACGATCCCGGTCAGCGGTTCAGCGAGCGAGGCGATGTCGGCCTCGATGGGAGCGGACATCTGCTCGGTCGCGATCAGGAAGATCACCACCATCACCAGCTTCGACAGGATCAGCGCGACGGTGAACGTCGCCCACTTCGTCACCCACCCGCGGGTCGCGTCCCACGACGCGCCCGCCAACGCCAGCGGCGCCAGGGCGATCGCGACCAGGATCAGGGCCGAGCGCACCAGCAGGCTGATCCACACCGCGAACGCTCCGGACAACGCCAGTCCGGCCAGGAAAAGTGTCAGCAGGGGGCCGACGCCGACAGCCATGTTGGAAATGGCGATACCGGTGACCATGACGATCAGCCGGTGCCCGACCTCTTCCATCGTGGTTCCCGCCGCTTGGACCAGCCCATGGCAGAGCTGGTCGGTGATCTCCAGCAGTGCCGCGGTCAGTGTGACGACCACGAAGGAACCCAGGATGGACTTGCCCAGGCCGAGGGCACCGCGGCCGAGGGCGCCGGGGTCGCGGCGGACCATGCCGGTGATGATCTGCAGCAGGAAGAACAGCAGCATGACCAGGACGGCGATGCCGAACACCAGGGCGTAGACCCGGCGAAAGGGCGCGCTGGTGACGTCGGTCATGGTCGTGGTGACCATGAGGGCCCACATGCCTTCCAGGACCCAGGCGGCCAGGTCACCGACCAGGTCCGCCACGGGCTGGATCGGTGAGACAGCTGTTGAGGCGGACCCGGCGCAGACCTGCGCGACCAGGGGCAGAGAGCAGACGTCCATCAGATCTGCTGCCCGAGGTCCCAGCCGAAGTTGACCAGCGCGACGGCGGCTCCGCAGACGACGCCGGCCGCGGCGGCGACCAGGATCCCGGTCTTGCCCCGGCCGGCCAGGTGCGGGTTGGAGCTGTTGGCGCCGAACGCCCACACGATCGCGGCGATGATCAGGGCGACCACGGCCAGGATCAGGCCGATGCTCATGATCGCGCCGACGATCTCCTTCAGCTGCGGGATCCCCGGCAGGCCGTCCGTGTTCGGCCGGATGTCAACGTCCCGGGGCAGCCGGGCCGCGAGCTTGGTCGCGAATAGGGCGGCGTGCTCAGAGGCGTGGGTAGCGGCCGCTGAGACGGCGTGGGTGGTGGTGTGGAGGCTGTGCAGCATGGCGGTTCTCCCTCAGCGCGGTGATGTCTGCGCTGGGCAGGTGTGCCGCCCGCACCATGCGGGGGAGAACCGGCGGTGCTGCTGGTAGGCGTGATCGCCGGCCGCGGGTCGCTAGAGGGTGTTGCCGAGGTCGATGAGCCAGTTCGTCCAGGCCAAGGCCCCACCGATGATCACCGCGCCAGCGACGCAGATGAGGACACCCGCCCTGGCCTTGCTCGTGATCTGCCAGTTCCCGGAGGCTGACGCGATGCCCCAGGTGAACGCGCAGACGGCGAGCATCGCCACCGCGATCACCAGGGCGATGGTCAGCAGCGCGCCGATGATCGGGAACAGGCGGCTGCCGGTCACCGCACCGAAGTCCGGGCCGACCCCTGCGATCAGGCTGGCGGCTACTACCAGCGAAACTGGTGAGGTCGTCATGGTGTCGCCTCCATCGAGCACCCGGTGGCCGGCTGGACGGCTGAGCCGTCCACGCTGGTAGGGGAGTGAGCTGCGAGCCACGGTTCTGGGTCGATCGCCGGGGCGTCGAACCCGCCCGGGTGGAGTTCCAGGTGCAGGTGCGGCCCGATCGATAGCCCCGTTGAGCCAACCTGTGCGATCTGAACCCCGGCGTTCACGTGGTCACCTTCAACCACCGCAGTGGAGCCGTCGATCACGTGCGCGTACGCCGAGGCCACACGCTGAGCCCCACCAGGGCCCGCGATGGTGTGGTCGATGACGATCAGGTTGCCCGCGTACGGGTCCGGCCCGGCGTAGGCGACGACACCGTCGGCCAGCGCGAGCACCGGTGTGCCGGCGGGGGCGGCATAGTCGGTCCCGGCATGCATTTTCCGTTCCCCAGTCTCCGGGTGGGTCCGGATACCGAATCCGGACGTGCGGGTCCAGGTGCCGGCGGGCAGCGGGAACACGATCCGCGACGACACGACTGGACTGTCCGCCTGGCCGGGTGTGCCCGTGCTGGGCTCGGTCGTGAGCCGCTCGAGGATGGCGCGCGCGACGGGTTCGTACTGGGCGTACCGGTCGGGGAACGCCGAGACCTCCACCGCCTGGGCTGCCGCTCCCTTGGGCAGTTGCTGCCAGTCGGGGATGTCGAGCAGGCCCCGCGGCGACCCATGGTTCGGTCCGGTGGGACCGCCGAAGAACGCCGCGGACTGGTAGCCGGGGTCCATGAGCTGGGCGACGGTTCCCCAGCCGGCCGCCGGGCGCATCTGGAACAGTCCGAGGCTGTCGTGGTCCTGCCCGGTCCCGTCGTGCGGATAGCTCGTGGAGTCGGGGTAGGCGCCGGGATTGGCCAGCATCCGCAGGTGCGACTCGGTCAGCGCCGCCATGAGCGCGACCAGGATCCCGTCCCGTCCCGCACCCTGGGTTCTTGATCCGGTGGTGATGATGGTGGCGGCATGGCCGAGCTGGACGCGGTCCAGGCGCACGACGTCCCCACCGGTCGTGGACGCGGTCAGCGCAGTGGGCACCGATCCGACCGGACCGACCGCGGTGCCGCTGGGCGCGCAAGCGCTGTTGGCCGGGGCCAGGAGGGCGTATGCGGTCAGCGCGGTGGCGGGCCCGAACAGGAACACCACCACAGCGACGACTGCAACAAAGCGCATCATGGGTGTCCCTCAGTGCAGGGCTGCGTCGGAGGCGGACAGACGCAGCAGGTGGCACTGGTCGTAGGCCGGGCCGCAGACCACGAACACCGTGAACTGCACCGGTGAGCTCACAGCGGCGGGTTCGCCGTCCCAGGTCCCGGCCCGGTGCCGCACTCCGGTCACGGTGCGCGCCGTCGTCCCCTCGGCGACCGCACCGTCGGGTGCCTGGGCGAGCGCCTCGCGCCACGCCGCCGGCTCGACCACGTCGGTGACCTCGAGCCACTGACGCGTCCGGTACTGCCCCAGGTGCGTCCAGACCTTCGGGCTGGGCAGGTAGGTCCGCAGGTCGATCAGCAGTCCCGGGATTTCCTCACCGGTCGGATCCGCCACCGTGAGGAGCTGCTCGGTCAGGCCGGGGAGATTGGTGCTCGTGGTATCCCAGGCGAACAGGCCCTCGGCGACTGCCCGGACGAACCTGTCCGGATCTGTTGTCTGGCGGATCGGGGCGCTCGGCACCGCTGTCGGGTCGGGGGCGCTGTGGGCAGGGCCGTCGACCTCGCGCGACGCACCGGAGGGGGCCGCCGGTGACGCAGCTGCTCGGTGGTCCTCCGCGGCGCTCGGGGTCAGGAGCCGAAGCCCGACGGCGACAAGCACCAGGGCGAGCATGACGATCAGGACGCTGAGGAAGCGGTGCGCCAAGACCCAGGTCTTCAGTGAGTTGCGCATGTTCATGCCTCCGTCCGGTCTCGGCGAGCGGCCTGGGCTTGGTCGCGTGCGGCGCGGGCTGCGGCGGCGAACCGGGTGGTCTGGTCCAGGACGTTCTCGAAGACGGCCCAGTCCTTCTCGTCAGTGCCGGCGCCGACGTCGGTGGGGTCGTAGTGCTCCCACCACCCGTCCAGGCCTTCCCACAGCAGCGCCCACGCCCGCAGCGATCGGCGTCCCTTGCCGCGGGTGTCCCGGGCGGGCTCGGGCTGGCTCAACCGCTGGACAGCGGCGGCGACGACCTCGTCGGCCTCGTCCTGGCTGACCGGCTCGACTGCCTGGGCGGTCGGGTCGGTGGCTGCGAGCTCGGCCTTGACGCGGTCGTACAGCGGAAACACGGACGCGCCAGCCCGGACCTGCTCCAGGGCATCGGCCGCCAGGGCCCGCACCCGCTCGGGACGGGTGTGGTCCTCGGCGATGTCCGACAGGGCCCCGATCCGGTCCAGACGCTTGTAGGAGGCCTTTCCGGTGACCATGCGCGCTGCCTGGGCACGAGAGCGTTCCCGCAGGTCACGCGGTGGTGGCAATTTGCCACCACCGTCGATGTCCGAATTAGCCCCTGGCTGCGAAGCAGCCTGTGACGCGGTCTGTGCGGGCGCGTCCTGGCCGTCGTCCTGCGCGCCGAATCGGGTGATCGACTGACGGCGCGCGGCGTCCTCGGCCAGGAGCTGCTTGATCTCCCGGTACAGCTGTGCTGCCTCGACATCATCCAGCGGCTTGCGTAGCTGTTCCTCGTCGCGTTCGGCCAGCACGGCTTGCAGCCGGTCGGAGATCCCGCGCCGCACCCAGGGGCGGGTCGTGGTCCAGCCCAGGCGTTGGATCGCGATCAGGCGCCGGTATCCGCAGACCAGGACCGTGTCCGGGGTCACGGTGATCGGCTGCAGCAGCCCGAACCGTTGGATCGAGGCGGCCAGCGCGTCGATGTCGCCCAGGTCGTGCCGGTGACGCTCGCCGACAGTGATCGAGTCGACCGCCACGTCCAGGCGCAGGAGACCTTCCGCGGTGTCCTGCTTCTGTGTCCTGGGTTCAGGCATCGCACACCACCCGCAGATCGGGCCACACCGAGTCCTCGGGCGCGGGAGTGCGGTCGGGGCTGGCGGCGACCAGAGCGCGCACGAGGCGCTCGTCGCCCAGCAGCTCGGTGGTGCGTTGCCCGCGCATCAGCCGGGCCAGCAACCCGTCGCGGACCGCCAGGGCGGGGTGGTGGGGGTGGCCGAGGACGACGGCGCACAGCGCGGTCCACCGCCGCAGCTCCAGGTCGAACCGCCCCAGCGCTGTCTTGTCCCGGCGGAGGTACTCGAACGCCCGGGCCGTATCCCCGGTGATCGTGAGACGCTCGGCGATGTAGTCCAGGCACCCGCGGGCGTCGGTGGGGTCCCAGCCGAAGCCTGCCAGCACCTTGGCCGCGACATCCAGCGCTGTGCGGGCCTCGACCGCTGCGATCTGCGAGGGGCGTGACGAGACGGCGGCGTCGACGGCGTCGAGGTGGTCCAGCAGGGCCGGGTCGACCGTGATCGTTGCACCGGTGACGGTCTCGATCGAGCGGGCGCCGTCGAGCTCGTAGTCGCTGAACCTGGTGGCGTCGTGCTGGTCGGACGTCAGCAGGCGCCGGGCACGGGACTGGTCGCACAACAGCCCGTTGGCCCGGTCCTCGGCCATCAACGACAGCTGCACTGCCCGGGTCACCACACCCCACGGGTCGTCGGCCTCCGCGGTCGCCGGGGCACGTAGGGCTTCGAACGCCGCGAAGGCGGCGTCGTGCGGGGTCTGCCGGTACTTCTTGGCCATGCCCGCATACTTGGCCATGCAGAACTCGATCAGCTCGGTGGCCTCCGGATCGGTCGACCAGGCGCGCTGGCCGTCCATGTGCAGGCGGATCAGCAAGATCCGCAGGCCCTCACCGGTCGTGAACAACGGCCGCTCGCCCTGGGTCTCGCTGGCTTCGGGTGTGGTGGGAAGCGTCGTGGTAGTCATCAGATACCCATCCCTTCGGTGCCTTGCTGCGGTTCGG
This sequence comes from Promicromonospora iranensis, assembly GCF_028994805.1. GTDB lineage: Bacteria > Actinomycetota > Actinomycetes > Actinomycetales > Cellulomonadaceae > Promicromonospora > Promicromonospora iranensis. Next base: position 74,363 of record NZ_JAJQQP010000016.1, read on the forward strand.
TCCGTTCCTGTTGCCGGCCACCTGGCGTGAGCGCCCGCTTGGCGACCCCGGCGGCGTTCTTCGCCGCCGCGGTCGGTCGGCGCATTGCCCGGCGTACGAGCGCGGCGTGCAGGTCCACGCCACGCACCAGGACTCGCCTGGCGAACAGCGAGGGCAGGTCCCCGGCGCGGACCCAGGCGATCTCCCGATCCCTGGGCGAACGGGCCGGGGCCTTCGCCCGGGCGGTCTTGCGGCGGGCCTGGTCGTCGAACGCATGCGGATCGGTGCTCGACGACGGGGCCGGGGTCTTCGGCGGGGCCGGCTGGGCGCGCGGGCCTCGGCCGTGCTGTGAGTGCGGAGACTGAAGGTTCACAGGCTCACCACCTCCGGGGGTCGGTGGCTGGAGCCGTCGGGGTCGGGACGCGACATGGACCTCGCACCCGTCATGGGGCGCGGGTCAGCGGTGCGGCCCCAGCTGCGTCCCGCCCGCACCGCGGCGCTGGGTGACAGGGCCGGCCTCCCGCCTCTCGCGAGGGCGGGATCAACGAAGTGCCGCAGCGTGTCCGCATCGATCGGGCCCGTGCGGGTGCTGCCGGGACCGACCAGCTGGGCGCGCGCGACGACGCCGTCGGCGCGCAGAACCAGCGACGGCGGCAGCAGGACCTGACTGCCATCGCCGTGGAATAGGAGACCTGAGCGCGGCGCGTCCCAGGACTGCTGGGTGTCCTGCGGCGAGCGAGGGAAGATCAGGCTCAGCCCACCGGTCGGTGTGCTGAGCACCAGCCCCGGCTGGGGCAGCAGCCCCGCGCGCATGGCGCGCCGGAGCGTGCTGATGCCCGACTTGGTGCGATCGGCGCGGACCTCCAGGACGTCGAGCCGGGAGGCGGCTCCTGTCGGGACTGCGAGGTTGGTCGTCGGGTAACGCGACCACCACCACGCCACCCGATCCAGGTCCGTGGACGCGCCCCGGGAACCTCGCACCGACAGGGGGCGGGCGCTGCCCTGGACGCAGGGGAAGACCGGCACACCCGCCGCAGCCAGCAGCCGGGCAGCCTCACCGGTGCTGCTGGTGTCGGCCGCGCGCCGGGCAGCCGTCAACGGCGCGGGGTCGAGCTCATGCGTGGTGTCCATGGCTCGACCTTGACGATCCAGCGCACGCTTTCCGCACACCTAACACCGCGCACGCCAGGGGTGTGCGCAGTGTTCCCGCTGGTCAGCCGCGCACACCAGTTCGTTTCTCACAGGATTGGCGGGGCCAGCTGGACACCCGAAGGCCCGTCCAGATCAGGCATCGCGACCCGGTGTGCAGCAGGTGCGCGCCCAGTCCGCGGCAGGTGTGCGGCGGGCCCGCCGCCTCATCTCTTCGGACCTACCTCGAGCCCCTGGCCTGCCTCTCGTCACCGCTGTCGGGCGCTTCACCGCATGGGTCGCCAGCCCGACACCCCCCGCCCCTCAGCCTTGACGGCGGCGCGAAGTGACAAGGTCCTGACGCCTCGCTCGTACGTGAGCGCCCCTGGGTACGAACAGTTGATCTCGGCCGTTCTCGGGCCGGTTCGGCGTCGAGCAGATCGTCTGCTCAGGCTCCCCGGTGCTTCTTCCCGGACGGTCCTGGTGTCATGCCGCGCCGGGCCGTGATTTCGCGGGTGCGTTCCGGCGGGTCGGGCGGTGGCCACTCGTCATCGGTGCGGTCGTAGATCTCCTCGGCCAGTCGCTTGCGGGCCAGCTCGGCGTGACCGGTGACGTACTGGATGGTGATGTCGTCCAGCCGTGCGGTCTCGTCGTCGGGGTTGGCCTGCTTGCCGACCTGCGCCGCCCACCGGGCCAGCTCGATATCGTCCTCGGCCATCGCACGTGTATAGACCAGGTGGGCGACGTCACCGATCGCTGCGGTCATGGTGTGGTCGATCCGGTCGCCCTCGAACAGCCAGGTCCACCCCTTGGTGCGGGTCTTGTCGAACGGGCGGCCGCGCACGATCTTCAGCGCGGTGACCAGATCGTCGATCCCGTCCGCGCCCCGGGCTCGCGCCCGGGCCTGCAGGCGCTGGAACAGGTCGATGTCGACCAAGAGGCCCTCGACCTGGTAGGCGGGCGTACCCGAGGTGGCGAACGCCGCCGTCTTGTTCGCACCCGGCACGTAGGGCCGACCAGTGGCGGGGTCGGTGCCGAGCCAGGCCCGTACCCCGGTGACCAGCGAGCGGCCACGGCCTTCCGCGATCGCGAAGTCCTCGGCCAGCTCGGCGGGAGTTGCGCCACGAGGATGAAGAGCGAGGTAGGCCAGGGTCTCCACATGCAGCGCCTTGAGTCGTGCTGTGTGCTCGGTGATCCGTCCGTACGCGGTCGCGGTCACCGGGCCGAGCAGCATCAGCCGGGGGCGGCGGTATCGGTCGGGATCGAACCATGCGGCCACGTCCTGGCCGAGGGTGGGGTCGGCGTCGAGCGCCTTCTCGCTCGTCGTGGACTGGGACATGACCGGCGCCAGGACCTCGACGTCCTGCGCCGTCGTTGCGGCAGCCTCCACGTAGTGGGCGGTCGGCGCGGGGAGGAGCGACCAGGGCCCGGCCGGTGCCTGAGGGTCGACGGGACGCTGCTGCGCCACCGGTGGCTCCGCGCCCATTTCGGCGGGGACATGCCCTGCGTGGACGGGCTCGACCGGTGCGGGCTGGGCCGTTGCGACATCGACGGCGTCCTGGGTCGTGGATTCGTCGGGTGGTGGTTTCTCTGCGGTACGGGTGACCTCGACGATCGCGACCGACGCGGCCAGTTCGTGCTCGGCCAGCCCGACTGCCGTCAGATCCCACCCCAGGTAGGGCACACGCAGCCTGCCCTCCCGCACGTCGAGGACGAGCCCCTGTGCCGCATCCCCAGTGAGCGCGGGTGATGGTCCGGTAGCTGCGCCGAGCAGGACGACCGCCGCGCCGGGCCGGCCGCCCGCCCGGTCCTGGTTCGCGTGCAGGTTCGCGGTCAGGGTGTGCAGTGCGTAGCGTGTGGTCGTCCCGATGCGCGGCGCGGCGATGAGGGCGTGGGACTCGTCCCGCTCGCGCTCAGCGGTTCGTCGCGTGGCGTTGACGGCTTGGTCGACCTCGTTGACGCAGGCGAGGGTGTCGTGGTCGTCGGTGTGGTCGTGGTGGTGGCGGAAGTCGGACAGGCCCGTCACGTCCCAGCCAGTGGCCAGCGTGTGCAGGGTGGTGTTCTCCGCCCAGGGATGCAGGAGCAGCTCGGCCGTGACGTAACGCCCGAAGGCTTCGACCGATTCGCTGTCACCGGTGACGGTCACGGTGCCGGCCTGTTCGAGGTCCAGCAACCACACGTGACCGGCGTCGTCCATGCCGACGGTCACCAGCAGCCGGTACGGCGCCAGCAGATCGTTCGTCTGCGCCTCAGGCGGTGCCTCCGTCAAGGCAGCGGTCCACCGCGTGCCGGACCCGACCCACGGCAGCGGCAGGTCCGCCGGCTCGGCCAGATGGACGACGGCCTCGGACCCGGTGAGCTCAACAGCGACCAGGGCGGGCACGTCACCGGTCGAGCCATCGCGCAGCGGTTCGGCCAGGCCACGCAGGAGGCGGTCCAGGGCGTCGATGTCCCCGACCCAGGCCTGCCCGGTCGTCGCGATGGTGCGCTCGACCGGCACTGTCGTGCTGGGCGCGGGGGTGATGCGGTGGCCGGGATACCGGTAGCGCCACTGGGTCGCGCGGCGGCGGCGCAGCGCGACCAGCAGCCCGGCCGCGAGCATCCCACCCGCACCAGCGAGTCCGGGCAGAAGCCACCCCGGACCCACGATCTCGCTCTGGTCCTCCTCTGTCCTGTCCTCCGGAGCTGACTGGGCCCCGGTCCTCTGCTGCTCCTCGCTGCCCGCTGGGGCGGGAGCGGACTGGGACCGAGGTGGGTCGGTCGGCCCTGCCCAGGGGTTGGTGTGCGGGGCCGGTGCGGTAGCGTCCGGGGATCTGGTGTTGTCGCGCACACCGTCGTGTGCGGCGGACCCGTCCGGAGACGAGGTGGTGGATCCCGGAAGGCTCCCAGGGTGAACGGGAGAAGCGGGCGTTGGGGTCGTGACGTCGGGCCCGGTGGCGGTGTCCACGCCCGTCTTGTCTCCGGACACGGCGGGCTCCTGTACACGGTCCTGCTCGCGCGTGTCGGGCACGCTGCGCGGGTCCTTGGCCGCTGTCTCCGTCTCGGCAGACCGTCCTTGTGTGGTGTCGCGCGCGGAGGTGGAGGTTGAAGGCGATGCCGGAGTGGGTGTGATGGCGGGGATGGTCAACCGCCAGCCGGGCTTGATGCGGTCGGGGTCGGTCAGCTGGTCCCCGTCGGGCTGCACGGTCTGCCGAGAGGCGCGTGCGATGTCGGGGTACCGGTCGGCGTCACCGAGCTTGTCCAGCGCGATCTGCGTCAACGTGTCCCCGCCCCGCACGACGTAGGTCGCGTCGCGCGGGGCCTCGTTGTTCGCCGTCGTCTCGGCCGCAGCCATGTCCGGTCTAGTGCTGTCCTCTGTGTCGTTGGACGGCGAGGCGGGCAGGCGCAGAACGGTGCCGGGGACGAGGAAGTCCGGCCGGTCGGCCAGTGCCGCCTGGTTGAGGTCCTTGAGCTCGGTGAACCGCATCGGGTCGCCGAGCTGGTCGCGGGCGATGCTCCACAGGCTGTCGTCCTCGACCACCGTGTACGGCACGGTCCGCGGCCGTACCGGGCCCGACCCCGAGCTGTGTCCGCGCCCGTCGGACGTGGTGTGCGCGGTGGTGTGCGCAGGTGTGCGCGGTCCACCAGGGCTCGCCGAAGTGGTGTGCGCAGCCGCGCTCTCGGTGTGCGACGTGGCTGCATCGGCAGGCACGTCCGCCAGCGCAGGCGGGACGGAGACCACGAACAGCAGTGACGCGGTGCTCAGCAGGCGGCGGGCCAGGCCGCGCGGAAACCCGAGAGGGCCCGGCAGCGCGATCCGGCCGCTGAGCGCGACGAGCTCGAGGCCGATCGTGAGGGTCAGGTAGGCCCAAGCGGCCCAGGTCACGCATCCCAGGACGATGACGACCAGGGTGGTGCTGCCGGCACTGGTCAGGACCAGCCCGAGGTCGTCCCACCCGAACCCGGCGGGCAGGAGGCGGTGGCGCGCCAGCTCCAGCACCACCGGGACACCGACCACGAGCAGCAGCAGCCCGATCGTCGCGGCGAGGCCGCGCAGCCGGTCGCCGGTCGTGGGACGCACACCAGGGCGTGCGCGCTGGAGTGCGCGCTTCGCGGTGGGTGGGGTCCTCATGAGCGTCCTCCCTGCTCTGTGCCGGCAAGCGTGCGCGCCAGGCGTGCGGTGGCCGAGCCGGAGACCTCCCGGGGCCCGGCGATCGAACCGATGATCGGTGACCGGTAGGTGTCCGAGACGGTCACGGTGAGCGTGGCGTCGGCTACCGTGACGGCCCCGGTGACCCCGGCCGCGGACAGGTAGGCCTGCGCGGCCGTGCGCGCGGCATAGGGGTCGACGGTCAGGGTTTGAGTCCCCGAGGTCGTCCCTGAGGCGAGGGAGATCTGCTGTCCGCCGGTGCGTGCCGCCTGAGCAGCCAGGTCGTTGACGCGCTGTTGCGCCTGCAGGGTCCCGCCGAGCTCGACGACGAACGCCGCGCACAGCAATAGCGTTGCCATGCAGACGACCAGGAAGGGCAGCACCGAACCCGCCTCACGGTCCGCCCCGCAGGACGGTGGACCGGGGGTGGGGGGTTGCTGGGTCACTGGGACCTCCAGGTGTCGACGGGCGACGACATCGTCGCCGAGATGGTCACCGGGCGTCCGATGGGTAGGCCGAGCCGGATCGGATCGAGGTGGCACGTGACCGTGGCGGACACGGTCGAGGGCTGCCCCGCAGGGGCGAGCAGACCGCTGGTATCCGCGGCGACGTCGGTGGTCGCGCAGCGCAAGTCCTGGTTGGCCAGGGTCATCGTCGCCGCGGTGTGCGCGCCGGCCTGCGCGGCGGGCACGGTGCGTGCCAAGGAGGCGGACCGGGCAGCGTCGGCCGCAGCGGCTTGCACGGACTGGTGGGCCAGCGCATACAGCGCGCCGAACATGATCGCCCAGCACACGACCAGGACGGGCAGGGCCATGACGACCACCTCGATCGCTGCCACCCCTGCCTCGGACTGGCCGGGCGGGTCCGAGCGTGCCTTGCGTCGGCGGGTCATGGCATCCCCGGAGCTGTGAGGCGTTCGACGGGCATCGACGCGGACTGGGTGATGGTCAGGTCCCAGCCCGCCACCAGGGACTGGGTGCTGCCGGTCAGGGTGACGGTCGCAGTGGTGGCGGTGCGGGTGACCGTGGCTCGGGGTGCCAGGAGGAAACCGCGTCCGGTGGTGCTGGCGAACTGGACGGCGGCAGTCTGTCCGCTGCCGGCCGTGCCGGACTCGGCGGCGGCCACGCGGGCTCCTTCGCTGGCTGCGGCGATCGCGACCTGGCGTCCGGCGAACCACAACGTCGCCTGGACCGCGGCGATGATCAGCAAGATCACCAGTGGTAGCAGGATCGCCGTCTGGATCGCTGCCTGCCCGGCCTCCTCCCGTCCACGGCCCGCACACCAGGGTGTGCGCGCCTCAGCCGCAGTCAGGACCCGCACCGGCGCGAGGGTGTGCGCACGCCGTACCGGCGTGCGGGGCTGGTCCGGGATGCGCACGGCGCTGGTCGTCACGGTCGTCCCTTCGGAGATGGGAGTGGGTAGGTGTCACACAGGCGTCAGCAGGCGCATGACTGACGGCGCCAAGAGCAGGGCGATGAAGGTCAGGGCCATGACCGCGCCTGACGCGCTCATGCGGACGGCGATCGCGTTGGCCGCGGCGAGGTCTTCGTTGCGTAGGGCGTTGCGTTGCGCCTTGGCGCTCTTGCGGAGGTTGTCGTAGATCGCGGTGTTCTCGGTCGCGGACTGCTCGAGGGTCTCGGCCAGGTCGCGCAGCTCGCCGACGCCGACCTGGTCGGCCAGGTCTTTCAGCGCGTCCCAGGGCCGCACCCCGGACATCTGGGCTTGGGCCAGGGTGACCGCGATGCGGTTCAGGACCCAGGAGCCGGTGCCCTGGGCGGCGTGCTCCATCGCCTGGGGAACACCGGACCCGCTGATGCGCCGCAGCGCGAGCAGGCTGGTGTAGAGGGACAGAGCGCGACGGAACTCGGTGCGGGCCTTGGTCGCCTTGTCCGCCACCGTGTAGTGCGGAATGTGGAACAGCGCCGCGGCCAGCAGCGCGGCACCGAGGGCAGGGACGGTGAACGGCACCTGGATGCCGAGCACCCCAAGGCCCAGGGACAGCAGGGGAGCAGCGACCACGCCCATGACGGCGCACACCAGCTGTTCACCGTAGAACCGTGCGGGCAAGATACCGAGCAGTGCCAGGTCGCGGTGTGGTGTGCGCAACCAGAGCCCGGCCGGGAGGTGGTCGCGACCCCACCGGCCCAGCCGTTCGGTGCCGCCCGGCACGGACTGCTCCCGTGGCCGCGAGCGGGACGGATGGGCTGCCGGGGCCAGACGGGTCAGGCCGTCGGCGAGGTCGACGTGCGCGGGCAGGAGCTGGATCACCAGGAGCGCGAGCGCGAGCGCGAGAGATCCGCCGGTCAGGCCGGCCCAGAAGAGCCCGGTCATGAACGGCCTCCGGCGGTGAAGAGGCGGGTGGGTCCTGTGCCGTTGGACATCCGGTTGAACCAGAACAGGGTCAGGGCGAAGAAGCTGGCCAGGACGAGGAAGACGAGCTGGCCCAGTGGGGTGCGGTACGGCTCGATGTAGGTGCCGTTGAGCAGCATCGCGGCGATGGTGCCGACGGTGATGACGGTCAGCCAGGTCGCGGTGGCGCGGTAGGTGGCGCGGCTGGCCTCGACCTCACGGCGGGCGCGGACCTGGTCGGCGACGTCGTCGGCGAGATCGTCCAGCACCGTCGCGACCGGGCCGCGCAGCTCGATGGCCGTGGCCAGGGACTGGGCGACCATGTCCGCGGTCGGGTCGGCCAGGTCGTCCGCGAACGCGAACAGCGCAGCCCGGGGGTCCCATCGTGACTCCAGCCGTGCCGCCAGAGCCTGGACCTGCGGTGCGATCGGGGCCGGCGCGGTCCAGGCCGTGGACCGCAGGGCGCTCTCCAGGCCCTTGCCGCCGGACAGCGACCCGGCCAGGGACCGGGTCCAGTCCTGGATCGCTTCCAGGCGCTCGATCCGTTCGCCCTGGGCCCGGTTGGACAGCATCGACGGGACCCCGACCGAGACCACCGGTCCGACCAGGAGCAGCAGCGGCCAGCCGGTGATCAACCACGCGACCAGGCCGGCGGCGAGCCCGACCCCGATCAGGATCCGGGTCCGCCGCGGCATCCGGCGAAGCCCCGCCCGAGCCCGAACAAGGAGGCTGGTCCGGGGTGGACGTGTGGTCTGCGGCAGGACCTGACGTGCGGGGCGCAGTGCGTAGACGAGGCCGACCAGGCCGCCGCAGATCAGGGCACCGCACAGGGCCGCGATGATCATGAGCGGACCGCCGTCGTGGTCCGGCCCGCCGGGCCCGCCTGGTGCAGGGCTTCGGTGAAGCAGTGCAGGTCGAACCCGTAGGCCTCCAGGCCTTGGTGGTCCAGGTCCGGCATGGTGCTGGGCACTGCGGCGCCGTCCGGCCCGGGTGCGAAGATCCGGGTGGTGGCGTACCCGGTCTCCCGCTCGCCGGGGGCCACGGAGATGATCTCGGCGACCTGGCGTCGTGGTGCCTGGCTGGTGGGGTCGTAGGACAGGTCGACGTGCACGATCAGGTCGATTGCGTGCGCCAGCTTGGAGGTCGCCAGGTCGTGGGTGACCTGTTCCTCGCCCTCCATCGCGCAGGTGACCAGTTTCCGGATGGCGGCGACCGCGCTGGTGGCGTGCGTGGTGGACAGGGATCCGGTGCCGGACTCCATCGCCTTGATCATGGGCCAGACCTCCGCGCCGCGGACCTCGCCGACGATCAGGCGGGACCGGTTGTACCGGAAGGACCGCCACAGGGCCTCGGCGATGGTGGACTCCCCGGCCTGCCGCCCGTCCAGGCCGACCTCACCGGATCCAGGGCGGGCCTCCCACGCGATCACGTTCGGGCGCAGGTCCTGCAGCCCGAGCTCGTACTCCGTCTCGAACGTCGCGATCCGTTCCCCGGCCGGGATCTGATCGCACAACGCGCGGGTCAGGGTGGTCTTGCCGGCGCTGGCTGCGCCGGAGACCACGATCGACTTACGTGCCCGGACCGCCGCGGCCAGGAACGACGCCGCCACGGGCGAGAGCATGCCCAGCTCGACGAGGTCGTCGAGGGTGACCTGGACCAGGCGGTGACGCCGGATCACCACGACCGGCCGGTCGGTCACCCACGCCGAAGCGGCCAGGCGGGCACCGCTACCGGGCAGGCGCATGTCCACGTACGGGTTCCGCTCCGAGAACGGCCGGGCGCCCGAGCCGGTCCTCGAGGCGATGTCCTGGACCAGGCCGATCAGCTCGTCGTCGGAGTCCGCGACCGGTTGGCCGGCTACCCACGTGCCGTCGGCGTACTGGAGCTGGACGTTGCGGTGGCCGTAGATCTCGATGTTCTCGACGTCGTCGTTGTCCAGTAGCGGCTGGAGCCGGCCCATGCGGAACAGGCTGTTGAACACCGCGTCACGCAGCGCTTCACGCTGCGCGAGCGTGAACTCCGTCTTCCCGTCGTTGCGGCGGTCGGTGGAGGCCTGCTTCACCAGCCGGTTGATGGCCTCCTTGCCGGCTTCCTCCCGGACCAGGGCGTCGGTGCCTGGCTCGAACCGCTCGGCCTGCTCGGTGGAGACCTGGTCGCGCAACGCGGCGACCAGGGCCCAGTCCACCGGCACCGACCGCGACATCGTGACAGCGGAGCGGTCACCGGGTCGCCCGTCGCGCCTTGGGGCTGAACCTGTGGGGGATGGCCCGTCGACCGGGTCTGTGGGCTCCGGCTGCCCGGAGCCGACCCAGGGGTTGGCCTTGCGGCGCAGGTTCGGCGGTAGCTCGTGCGGCACGGGGCGCGTGAAGTAGGGAACGTCCGCCGGGTCGGTTCCCTCGGGCGTCTCGGTGCGGGGCTCGGCCGTCATGCCTGCTCCTGTCGCCGATCAGCAGCGGTGGCCCATATCGCTCCTGGACCCGGTACCCGCCCCTGGGCCACGTCCGTTGCGCCGTCTGGTTCGGCGGAGAGCGCGGTAGTCGAGGGTGTGCCGAGGGAGGTCCGCTGGTGCAGGGCGCCCGCGGTCGCGTGAAGGGATCGGGCGAAGGCTCCCTTGGGGAACCGAGCCCGTGGTCTCACACCCTGGTGGTAGGTCTCGGCGTCCTTGGCGGAGTGGGCGATCTTCCCGACCAGCGGCAGCCCGAGAAGCTTGGCCGCACCCCGCCCGGAGTAGGGGCGGCCTGGACCGATCACCAGGAGCCCGGCCTGCTTCCACGCTCTGGTCCGCACGACGAGGTCGGCGTACGACCGGACCGCCGCGAGGGCGGGCAGATCGGTCCGGGTCACCAGCAGTGTCAGGTCGGCGCGCTCCAGCAGCAGTCGTGGGGAGTCGGCCATGCCGAGACGCCCGGCGTCGACGATCACGTCCTGCCCGGCCGCGTCCAGTCCGGCCAGCACATCGGCCAGCGGCCCCCACAGGCCGCCTAGTTCTCGTGCTTCTAGATGCGACCGCACACCTGGCACGAACCGCACCCCGTCACGCAGCGGGATCGCCACCCGGTCCAGAGCGGCGGCAACCGGCTCGGCAGCGAACGCGACGTCCAGCAGACCCGCGTCGTGGTCCCGGGCACCTTGGAACCACCCGGCCAGGATCGCCGACCCGCCCACCGGGTCGGCCTCGATCAGCAGGACCGGGCGCGGCCACGCGATGGCCAGACCGACCGCAGTCGTGGTGACTCCCGGCGAACCAGACGCGGAGCAGAGCGCAATGACAGCCATCAGCCCTCCCCGGTCGTGGGCGAGCCGCTGGGTAAGGGGGAAGGTTCGGTCCCGTCGTCGGGTGGTGTGGTGTTCTGCTCGTCGAGCTCGCGGGAGTCCAGGACGAGCGTCACCTTCCCGGCGGCGGCCTCGGCAGCAAGCGTGATGGCCTCTTCGTGGGAGATCAGCACGTCGATGACGGTCTGCCCGTCCGGAGCGGGCGGGTTGACCGCGACCACCTCGGCTTCATGGAACGTCGGAGTCTGCTCGCTTCCACCATCGGGCGCCGTGACCACCGCCCGCACCCGGTCGCCGGGGAGCAGGGCCAGGCCAGGGGAGGCCGGCGGCGGCAGCACGATGCCGAGCACCGACATGCCCGCCGGCGGCACGAGTTCCTCGGTCACTACACCTGTCGTCAGCGGGGCACCGGCAGCGACGTCCCACGCTGCCCGCTGCCCGACGACGTCGGCTCGCGCCCCGGCGCCGATCAGGTTCAGAGCAACGTCTGCTCCGACCTGGGTCTCGGTCAGGTCCTCGGCGGTGATGACCGAGCCGCGCACGATCGTGTCCCTGGCTACGAGCACCGTGCGGGTGTCGGTCAGCGTCGCCCACAGCAGCACGGCACCCAGCGCGCCGACGCCGATCGCCGCGATCATCACGATCGCCAGGATGGGACGGCGCTTCAGCTTCGGTGGTGCCAGCCTTGCTCCTGCCGGTGGCACCCCTGGCGCCGATGGTCCTCGCGTGGTCGTGGTCGTCATCTTCGCTACTCCCTTGGCCGCCCTGCCTGGCAGCCCGTCAGTTCACCAGTACCTGCGCCTCGCCGACCGCGACCTGCACGCTGCGCGACAGGTTGTCCACGTCCAAAGACCCGGACTGTCCGGCGCCTTCCCAGTCCACGACCCATTCGCTGGTGGCCGTGACCGTGTATTTCTGCCCGGGCTCGTGTCCGGACTCGCGTGTGTAGGTGTGCCCGCAGTCCGGCGATTCCGACCGACCGAACCGGGGCTCGTACGGCGTGCCCGGGCCGGTGCACACCACCTGGGTGCCGTCGCCCATGTCCCACACGATCCGCTCCACCCGGGCCGTCGCGGTCACTGTCACCGAACCCGCCGACGCCGTGCGGGTGATCGGACCGAACGTCTGCTCGCCCGGGTTCTGCACCCACAGCCACGTCGGCAACGCCACAATCCCGGGACCATCAGGTTCTGGGGAGATCCCGATCTCGATCGCGCGCAGGTTCATTCGCTCCACCGCTACCTGCGCCACCTCACCGGGTGAAGGGCCGGCGTCTGCTGCGTCAGGTGGCGCAGCCAACCAGATCCCGCCCAGGAGCCCGCCGCTGGGGAGGCGGCACTCGTAGATCGCTCCGTCGCCCGGCTCGTGGCCCTCCCACTCAGGCGAAGTGGCGGGCGGCTGCGGCATGGCCACGCTTAGGTAACAGTTCCACCGCTCGCTCCACACCCCGTGCTCGGACGTGCACGGCACGGGCCCACGCGCTGCCTCGAGATGGATCGTGATGCTGCCCTGCGGCTCCCACGTGCAAGCCGATCCCGTGCTCGACTGGCGCGCCGGCTTGGTCACTGCTTCGGAGCGCGACTCTGTTCCGGAAGACGGTTGGCTGGTGCCTGGACCGCTGGATACACCAGGGTCCTGTGCCTTGATGACACAGACGCCGGCATCACGATCGAATGTCCTGCAGTGAGGGTCTGCAGAGGCCGGCATCGCTGCCCAGCTGAGTGCAAGTACCGCCGCAGCAGTAGCGGCTGCCGTCAGCCCGCGCACGGGGCCTTCTCCAGCGTTTCCAGTGACGCCACACGCCACCCATTGAAGGGGTCTGCTTCATAGTCATAGTTGGCGACCTGAAGGCGCTCCCACGCCCGGTCTGGCCGGTCCGGGCTCACCATGGAGGCTCCGGACCTGTCCACAAGGCCGACGTCACTGACGTCATAACAGACATCGACCTGGACGTTCGGAACACGCCCCGATTCAGGATCGGAGTTGTCCAAGCTCACCGACTGCACGATCAGGTCGGCGATCTGAGTCTGTCCTGTCTTGCGCCAGCCGTCGGCACGCCACTGCTCCAAGATCTGTTGTCGGGTGCTCAGTTCCAAGCTGGTCGCAACGCGCTTGAGCCGCGATATCGGAGCATCGGGGTTCGCGCCGACCTCGTCCGTGACCGCGTAGTACTCGCGGACAAGATCCTCGGCGGATGCCCGAGCGAGGGCCTTCGGATCGGTCGGGCTCGGCGAGGGCACCGCAGAGACTGACGGAGTCGGTGCTGGTGGCGAATCAATCGGGGTGGGCGAGGCTGACCCGGCGCCGGTCGTGCACCCGGTGGCTAGCGCAAGCAGCAATGCTGCTGTGAGAACAGGTCGTGTGGTGCGCATGCTGGGGGGCCTGCCTCCCTCGGCGTGCCGCTGGGACGGCGCGCCGTGATCGCCGACGAGCTCAAGAATGTCGTGCGAGTGAAAACTGGGGGAGACCATTACCGCCGATCCGGATCGTTGGTGCAAGGCAAATAGCCTTTCCGTTACGAGCGCAAAGCAGTGCGCGCCGAGCGCAGGCGTGGAATTGGTCGCGGGCGTCATGCGTGGAACGGTGGCAGATGAGCGCACGCTCTGCGCACACCATGTTGCGCGCACACCATGGTGTGCGCGAGCATCGGCGCAGGTCAGGGGCGCACACCAAGTCGTCCGCTCGATCCCTCACGTGGTCGCTGTGCCCATACCTCAGCCTTTTTGGACGAATGTCCAAAAAGCCCGCACGCCATAGGTGTGCGGGCTTTGCAAGGCCATAGCGCCATGAATTCACTATCTGAAATCATGCCGCCGCTGCTGGTGGAAAGGGCGTGCGCCGAGTCGTCGGCGCGCGGCCCTGCATCCCACGCCGCTCGTCGCGGAAACCTGCGCCGAACTAGGATCAGGCCCACTCTCGGGGCTTCCGGGTGATGGTGACGAAGACAAGCTGCGGACTCAGGACGCAAGGCTGGAGCGAATGACGTGTTGGAGCGAATGACGAGCGCCGAGCTCTTGTGTGCGAGGGAGGGGCTCGGGCTGACGCAGTCGGATCTGGCGCGACTGCTCGGGAACAACGCCGAGACGATCCGGGACTGGGAGCGCGGGAAGACCTTCACCCCGGTGCGACTCGCTGCCCAGCTCGCCGAGGTCGAGGCGCTCTTGGAGGAGGCGACCGAGCGGGCGGTCACGGACCTTGTCGCCGAACTGCGGGCGATGCCGCGACCGCGCGCAGTGGTGTACGGGGAAGGGGAGCGGCCCCAGCAGGGAGACGTGGCGCGGCTCGGGGTGCGTTGGTGGCGGGGCGTCGCGAGCAAGGCCAAGGCCCAGGTGCCCGGAGCCAGGATCGGCACGCAAGCGGATTTCGACGCCATCGACAGCGAACTATGAACAAGAAACTCAAATACACAGATAAATCGGCAGTTTGAAGCGGTTTCGAATCGCTGAGCGGCGCTTGGTGTCGTAGAATTGTGGTACAGGCCAAGGGGAGAAGCCCCGGGTCAGGACGGCACAAGGAGCCGAGCATGTCTGTGCAGATCGAGAACAAGAACGTCGAAAAGCGGGCTGGAAACAGCCCGGAAGTGAAGGTCGAATTCGGCCTCCTCGACCCCCGCACGCTTCTGGTGGAGACCAACGTGCGCACCGAGGCGAACCTCACGCCCCGCTTCCTCAAGAGCATCCGCGACAACGGGGTGCTGATCGCGATCCTCGTCCAGCGGACCGAGCAGGGCCTGCGGGTCCGCGCCGGGCAGCGCCGCACGCTGGCCGCCATCGAGGAAGGCCTGGAGACCATCCCGGCGATGATCGTCCAGGGCGACGAGGACCAGGTCCGGCGGATCCGTGAGCAGATGGCCGAGAACGACGACCGACAGGGCCTGCGGCACGCCGACCGCGTGGCAGCGTTCGAGCAGATGTCCCTGCTCGGCGTGTCCGCCGTGGACATCGCGAACACGACAGGGCACAGCACCAGCGACGTGCAGGCTGCGCTGACCGTCGCGAAGACGAAGAAGGCCAAGGCCGTGCAGGCCAAGTACGACCTCACCCTGGACCAGGCCGCCGTCCTGGCCGAGTTCGAGAACGACACCGAGGCCGTCAAGGCCCTGACCGAGATCGCGATCAAGAGCCCGGACCGGTTCGCCCACGCTGCCCAGCAGCGGCGCGACGACCGCGACGCCGCCGCCCGGCTGGCCAAGGCAGTCAAGGCACTGGCGGACGCCGGGATCAAGCAGGTCACCAACTGGAACACCGAGGTCAAGGACAACAGGGCAGCCCAGGAACTGGACAAGCTGCAGACAGGGGAGGGCAAGACCCTGACCCCCGAAGGGCACGCGATCTGCCCGCAGCGCGCCGCCTACATCAGCACGTCCTGGAACGGTGACATCCACACCCGGCACGTGTGCCTGGACTACAAGGCCGCTGGGCACAAGCTGAACCGCACCAACGTCAACGACACCCGCACCGAGCAGGAGAAGCAGGCCGCCAGCGCCGAGCGAGCCGAGGTCATCACGAACAACAAGGCCTGGAAGTCCGCCGAGACCGTCCGCCGCGAGTGGCTGGCGCAGTTCGCCAAGCGCAAGAGCGCCCCGAAGGACGCAGCCAACTTCATCGCCGGGTCGTTCACGGCCGACACGCACAGCATCGAGAAGGCAGGCTCGGGCGCCCACGCTCTGGCCTGCGAGTGGCTCGGTCTGAAGACGACCGGTGGGTGGGGCAGCAGGCAGGCCCTGAACGACCTGATCGCCAAGGCGACCCCGGCCCGCGCCCTGCACATCGCGCTCGTCCTGGCCCTGGCAGCCATCGAAGAGCGCACCGGGCTGCACACCTGGCGCAGGCCCGGCACGGAGTCCCGCTACCTGCGTGCCCTGGAGGTGTGGGGGTACAACCTGTCGGACGTCGAGCAGATCGCACGCGGCCCGCAGGAGACCCCGGCATGCCCCGCCGCGAAGCAGACGACCCCGAAGACGGCCCCGACCACCAACCCGGCTCCGGCCGCACCGGCGACCAAGTCCGGGGCGCAGCCCAAGGCCGACAACCCGGCACCGGTCACCAACCCCGCCAAGGTGGCCAGCCCCGGAAAGGCTGCCACCCCAAACAAGGGCCAGGCCAAGCCTCAGGTCCCGACCACGACCGACAACAACGCGGTTAAGGCCCTGGAGAAGCCCGTCCTCAACCCGACCAGGGCCACGACCCCGGACGCCGGGGCAGCGACCGAGGAGGGAGCCGGGAAGCGGCAGCCGGTCGTGCCGAAGGACCAGAAGCAGGCTCGCAGCGCGCAGCCCGCCGCCGCCGGGTCCCGGTAGTGCCCGCCGCGTAGCATCAGGGTCAGGAGGCCGCCATCCCCGGATCGGGGATGGCGGCCTTTCGCATGCCCTGGGAGGCGTGCAGCGAGACCCCGCATGGGAGTCCCCCGTTGGGATCCCGCTGCCGTGGTCCTCGGCAGCAGCGACACAAGCGACGAGCAGCGACGGCGACGCACACGCACGCGACGACGCACACGCGCGACTGGCGACACGACACGACACGACGTACGCGGCGGCGTGGCTAGGGCAGGCGAGGCAGGGGACAGCGGGTCCCGCGGACCGCCCGACGAAGGCCACACACCTCTTGCACAAGCCGTGAGCGGGGGCCGCCGAGCGACCCGGAACAGCCCGACAAGCCTCAGGGGAGGGGGTGGGGGACATGATGACGGTCCACGTGCTCAGCGCTGGGAGCGGTTACACGTACCTGACCCAGCAGGTCGCCTCGGGGGACGTGCCGCGGGGCCGGGGTATGTCGTTGACGGACTACTACATGCAGCACGGCAACCCACCCGGCCAGTGGGTCGGCACCGGGCTGGAGCAGCTCGGGGTGTCCGGGCAGGTGCTCGAGAAGCAGATGAAGTCCCTGTTCGGTCAAGGCCGGCACCCGGACGCGGAACGGCTGGAGGTCGAGGCCCTCGCCCGGGGCATGTCGAAGCAGGACGCGGCCCGGGTGGGCGCGCTGGGTCGGGCGTTCCCCGAGTTCAAGGCCCGGCCCGACGACGGGTACACGGCCGCGCTGGAGGCGGCGTTCGCTGCGTTCGCCGCCGAGAACGATCGCCCGCCCGAAGCCGGGGTCGAGCGAGACTTGATCCGCTGGAACGTCGCCCGTGCTCTCGCTCAGCGGGAGCACACCGACAAGGGCGGCTCGGGCGAGCTGTCGGATGCGGATGTCACGCGGTGGATGGCCAAGCGTGGGCAGCAGCCCCGCAAAGCGGTCGCGGGGTACGACCTGGTGTTCACGCCGTCCAAGAGCATCTCGGTCCTGTGGGGCCTAGGCCACTCGGCCACACGCGAGGCGATCACGAGCGCGCACACCCAGGCCTGGAAGGAGACCCTCGCCTGGATCGAAGCCGAAGGTGCGCTCACCCGGGGCGGCGCAGGTGGCGTGCGGCAGATCGACACCCACGGCCTGACCGCCGTCGCGTTCGACCACCTCGACTCCCGAGCTGGGGACCCGAACCTGCACACCCACGTCGCGGTCTCCACCAAGGTGCTGGGAATGGACGGGATCTGGCGTGCTCTGGACGGCCGGGTCCTGTACTCGCTGGGCGCTGCTGCCTCGGAGCGGTACAACACCCGGATCGAGCAGCTCCTGGTCGAGCGTCTCGGGGTCGCGTTCCACACCGAGACCCGCGGCCGGGGCAAGCAAGGTGTCCGCGAGATCGTCGGCATCCCCAAGACACTGCGGGACGCTTTCTCCCGACGCCGCGCCGCGATCCAGGAGTCCTACGAGACCCTCCAAGCCGCCTACCGAGCCAAGTACGGGCACGAGCCCGCGACGAAGACCGCGTTCGGGCTGGCGCAGCAGGCCAACCTGGACACCCGGCAGGGCAAGGGTGCCCCGGTCGGGTTGCGGCACAGGCTGCCGCAGTGGGCCCGGATGGCAGCCGAGATCCTGGGCGGCCCGGACGCGGTAGCGAGGATGCTCGCCCGTGCGCTCCATCCCCGCCCGGACACGGGGCAGGTAGTGGTCGACGAGCTCAAAGACCTGTGGCCCGCCGTCGCCCAGGACCTCGCCGGTCGGGGAATAGTCCGGTGGGCGGCCCAGGACGTTACTGACGCGGTCGAGCGCCTCGCGGCGGTATGGCCGCGCGCGCAGGCCTTCCGAGAGCTCCGGTGGCGCACACCAACCGGCCGCCAGATCGTCCATGCGGATCTGGCCGCGCAGGTGCTCGCCCAGGGCGACCTGGTCGACGCCTGCCTCACGAACGTGGCCGGCCGGAGGGCGACGTGGACCACCTACCACCTGCAGGCCGAGGCCACCCGCCTGGCACGTGAGCACGCCCCCAAGGGCACCGACCTGCTCGCCCTGGCCGCAACGATCTCGGGGCACGCGGAAGCCGGCAGCCTCGTGATTACGCCACCGGACCTGAACGAGCCGCCGGACGTGATGCGCCGCAAGGACGGCGAGTCGGTCTACTTCGTGCACGGCTCGACCCGATACACCTCCCTGGCGGTCCTGGAGGCCGAAGACCAGCTCCTGACTGCAGCCCGTACCCCTGGTGGCCTGATCATCGACCCAGCCGTGGTCGAGGGTGCGATCGAACAGGTCCGGCTGGGCAAGGGGCAGGTCCTGAACCGTGGGCAGCGGGACCTGGTGGCGCACTTCGCGGCCAGCACGGTCCTGGTGGCGGGGATCGGCCCGGCGGGGACCGGGAAGACCACCGCGATGCGCGCCTTCGCGGACGCGGTCCAGGGATCGGGTGGCAAGCTCATCGCGCTGGCCCCGTCGGCTGCGGCCGCGGAGGTCCTTGGTGCCGACCTCGGCGAGGGGATCACCGCGGAGACCCTGGACATGTTCCTCCTGGCCAACCACGGCGCAGGCGAGGAACGCCTGCGCGAACGCCTCACGGTCGAGCCGGGGACGGTGGTGCTGGTGGACGAGGCCAGCCTGGCCGGCACCCTCGCCCTGGCCCACGTCCTGTCGATCACCCAGGCCGCGGGCGGGAGCGTCCGACTGCTCGGTGACCCGGCCCAGCTCGGTGCCGTCGCCGCCGGTGGCGCTCTGCGATTGATCGCGCAACAGGCGGGTGCGGTCGAGCTGACCCAGATCCACCGCTTCCACACCCCCGGCGAAGCCGACGCCTCCCTCAAGATCCGGGACGGCGACCACCGGGGCCTGGACTTCTACATCACCGAGCACCGCACCCAAGGTGGGTCCGCCGCGCAGATGGCGGAGGAGATGTTCGCGAACTGGCAGACCGACTCCGACCACGGCTGCAAGACGATCATGATCGCCGCGACCAACACCCTCGTCACCGAGCTCTCCGCCCGTGCGCGGCTGCACCGAGTGACCCGTGGCGAGGTCGAGGAAGACGGCGTCGTCCTGCGCGACGAGAACCGGGCAGGGATCGGCGACGTGATCGTGACCCGGTTGAACAACCGCCACCTGCGCGCCGAGCACGACGACGGCCACATCGATTGGGGCCGTGACTGGGTCCGCAACGGCGACCTGTGGCGCGTCGTCGCCCGCGACGAGGACGGTGCCTTGCAGGCCCGGCACATGGAGTCTGGGGCGGTGGTGGTGCTGCCGGCGGACTATGTGGCCGCCCACGTCGAGCTCGGGTACGCGGCGACGATCCACCGTGTGCAGGGCATGACCATCGACACCAGCCACGCGATGGTCGGGGTTGGGATGACCCGCAACGAGCTCTACACCGCCATCACCCGCGGCCGGGACTCGAACCGGGTCTACGTGGAGACCGACGACGTCCTAGACCTGGACCCGCACCGGCAGCCGGACCTGGAGCGTGCGGTCCTGAACGCGCTCAAGGGCGTCCTGGACCGCGACGGCGAGGAACAGTCCGCCTCCCGGGTCATCGAGGACGAGTGGGACTACGCGCACTCCCTGGCCCGTCTGGTGCCGGAGTACGAGGACGCGTACCTCGCGTTCCTCGAGCCGGGCCGTGTCGGGCGCCTTGCCGAGGCCGTGCGGTCGGTGCTGCCTGAGCGGGTCGCAGACCGTGTCTTGGCCGACGAGGTCTGGCCGGTGTTGGCCAAGCGCCTGTCTATGCACGAGGCGGCCGGCGCTGACCCCGCGTCCGTGGTCCGGCGTGCGGCCGGGACAGGGTTCGGGGACGCCCGGTCGATCGCGAAGGTCTTGCACCATCGCATCGGCCTACCCCGAACCCACGACAACGACGAGCGGGGTCTGCCGGTGTGGATCACGACCGCGCCCGACACCACGGACAAGATTGTCTGGGCCGATGACGCGCCGACTGCCGCGACGACGGTCGGTGCGGACGGTCCTGGTGACCTGTTCGCGACCACGTCGTCGCATGACGCACCACGGCAAGAGGCTGGGACCGACAGCGGCGCCACGGCCCCACCGGGCGTCCCGACCGGCACGAATCGCAACGCGACCGAGGTCGGTGACGCCCAGGAGCCCGTGGCAGTGGACGTGGGGGAGCGGGACCTGGTGGTCCAGATCACCGGCCACGCCTGGACCTGGTGGACCCAGCAGAAGACCACCCAGCACTGGGCCACCCGGTACATGACCAGCCGAGGCCTGACCGACGCGGAGTGGGGTGTTGCCCCCGGCACGTGGACCAGCCTGACTGACCACCTGCAGTCCCTGGGGTACACGCCCGACCAGCTCGTCACAGCTGGGGTGGCGACCCGTACCCGGACCGGGCGGATCATCGACAAGTTCCGCAACCGGGTCGTGTTCCCCTACCGCGACCAGACCGGGCAGGTCGTCGGCGTCACCGGCCGTATCAACCCCGCCGAGGCAGACACGGGCGACGGGCGTGCCCCGAAGTACCTGAACACCCCCGAGACCGCGGCGTACCGCAAGGGCGAGCTCGTCTACGGCCTCGACCCCGACGCCATCACACGCCTGGCCGCGGGAGCCCGGCCGGTGCTCGTCGAGGGACCGACCGACCACGCCGCCCTCCATCTGGCCGCCGACCACCTCGCGGAGCAGACCGGGGTCCAGATCGTGCCGGTCGCCGCAGGCGGGACCGGCATCACCGAGCAGCACCTGCAAGCACTGCGGGACGCGACCGGCCGGGACCTCACCGACCTGATCGTCGCCCTGGACCCCGACACCGCCGGGCGCACCGCAGCGGCCCGGGTCTGGGCCATGCTCACTCCCGAGGAAGCCACCCACGCCCAAGCACTCGACCTGCCGACCGACCCCGCCCAGACCGCGACTGACGCCCCCGAGAAGCTCGCCACGGCACTGGCACGGACCGTTCCACTGACCTGGTTCGCGATGGGACCCAACCTGCAGACCATCCGGGGTCTGGACCACTTCGAGCGGCAGATCCCGATGCTGCGTGCGCTGGTCGACCACATCTACGGGCGCGTCGAGCTGGACCATTGGTGGCCCCTGGTCGAGCACGTCGCCCACACCGTCGGCCACACGTCTGCCGAGAACCACGAGCAGCTCGATGTCGGCGCGGCCCGCCAGGTCATGACCGACCACCTCGCCGACCTCATCACCAACGAAGCTCAGACCGATGCCAGCTTCGGAGTCGACGGCGCAGTCCAGGCCAGCGACACCGCACCGGCAGCGAGCGAGCGACCGGTCATCGATCCGCTCGTACGGGCGTGGCTTGCCCGGCATGCCGACCTCATCGCGACGCGCTTGGACGCCCTGGTGGAGGACGCGGTCACGAATCCGCAGCTGTGGATGGAGAGCATCGCCTCGCCGCCTCCGGACGTCCGGGCACGCGGGGCATGGCAGGCGGCAATGCGCCAGGTCGTGGCCTACCGCGACCGCTACCAGGTCACCGACCAGGTCAGCCCGCTCGGACCACGAGTGCCCGAAGGGGAACGAGGCGAAGAGTACGCTGCCGCCGCACGAGCCCTGGAAACCATCACGACCAACCAGGAACCGGCCCTGCAGCTAAGCAGTTCGGGACCGCGGCGGTCGATGGAGCGTGTCCCGGTGGTCCTGGCCGACGCGCGAGCCCGCGCCGCCCAGATACGCCGCGACGCAGACGAACGAGCCCGACGCGACGCCGCTGAACGGGCATCCGAGCAGGTCGGCGGCTGGGGCTGGTAGAAATTTCCACAGCGCGGCCCGAAGGCGGGCGGGATGAACGTCCGAAACCAGCCCAGCCTTGTGCACCTGCGTCGCGGCTTCAGTAGTGCTGCGGATTGTCTGCAACGTCTGTGAGGGCTGTCCACGTCGCGTCGACTACGCCCGAATGGACGATGACGTCATAGGCGTACTGGCGCCCGCACTTTTCTGTGATGGTCTTCACGGGCTTGATTGCCACCTGGTCGAACTGCGGGTGCGACGCAAAGACCGCTCCGAGCCCGGAACATTTGCTCGGTCGGTCAGAGCGCGCGGGGCAGAGCTCAACGTGGTCGCGCACGACTTTCCCGCTGCCGTCGATGAACGCCACGGCCCACTCGTCCATGTCGTTTCGGCTGACGACGGAGGCCAGCCCCTGCCCTGGCTGCCATCGGGCCGCGAACACCGCGGTGCCAACGGGGAATGGATCGTTGGCCAGGAGGAAGCCGTTGACAAGTTGGTCGATGGTCCGTGCCGTGCCGTATCCATTTCGACCCACCGCTGCCGTGGCTCGACGGCGGCCCAGGTCTGGGCAAGAACGGCGACGTACGCCATCCCGCAGTGCTCAGGATTCGCCGCCTGGTCTCCACCGCGCGTGGACGTGTTCAATAGCGTTGCGCGGGCTCGCCGACACGCATGTGCCGAGGCGTCGTCACGGAGTGCCACGGCTGAGACGCTAGCCAGGCTTCATCGCGACGGGTGCGCAGCGACACTCGTCTACTCGTCGCACTGGGCGTCGCGCCGCTGCACTTGCCCTGGTGCCGACCGGAGAACCGGCGTCCCGGTCAGTTGGCCGTGCCTTGGCCTAACCATCGACCCCGATCGAGCCTGCACCCGTCATCCGCGTGGCGATCTGGATGTTCCCGGGCCGCGTGCGGTTTTCGCCACAGTCACCGAAGAGCGCTCACCAAGGTTGCTCAATAAATCGCAAATCATGATCACGCCGGTTTCTCATGACGGAAAACCTGGGCGTGAAATTCTTTGAGTTCTTGTGCCGGGTGGAACGACCATGGAGTGGTTCCGTGCGTAGCCGAGAGATTCGCCGGCGATCAAGAGAGAGCCGATCTACACACAACTATCTCCCTGGAGCGAACCTGTTATCTGCCTCGGATCCGACCGGCGCCTCCTCAGGGCTCCGCAGCCCCGACCGGGCGCTGCGGCTGATCGAGCACCTCAGCCGTAGCCCGCAGGGGCTCACGGCCAAGCAGCTCGCCCGCCGCACTGGCATTCCGGTGAAGACGGTCTACCACCATCTGAAGACCATCATCGACCGGGGGTGGGCCTGGCGCGGCGAAGATGGCCGCCACTACTTCATCCCGGACGCCCTCGGCTCCGTCGCTGACGTGACCGTGCGTCTCGACCGGGTCCAGCCGGTTCTCCAACGTCTGGCGGCCGACACCGGATGTGGAGTACTTCTGACCTCGCTCCGAGATGAGCGGCTGACTGTGATCGCCCATGGCGAGACCACTGGAGCCCTCCGTCTGGACGGCATGGCAGACGACTTGGCCGAGGCAGTCCATGCCACCGCCGCGGGAAGGGCTCTGCTTGCCGCCATGCCTTCCCAACACCGCCATCGCTACCTGAAGGCGTCCGGACTGCGGCCCTTCACCGGACGGACCGTTCGTAGCCAGGACGAACTCGACGACGAGCTCCGCATCGCCGCTGAGACGGGGGTCTACACCGAGTACGGCCAGTGGCGCAGTGACGTCGCCTGCTCCGCGGTGATCGTGCGGACCGGACCGCGCACGTCTGACAACCTCGCGCTGGCCATCGCGATGCGCATCGACATGTCCGGCGGCAGGCGGCGCGCTGCCGACCGGTTCCTGCGGCTGGCGCTGGCCGACCTGGTCCCCATGCTGGCGCCGGCGCTCACCCCCGATGAGCTATCCCGCTCCGGAGACTGAGCGTCGCGGAGGAACGTTGTTCTCACAGCCGTAACAGTGCCGCCACCTAGATTCTATAAATCTGCGTATGCGATGGGGTCGCTGCAATTATCGGCCGCAAGATCAGCACGAAACGTACAGGCCGCTGGCCCTCTGGCTAATAGCATCGTGGTCATGCCGGATTTTCTGGCAGCCCGACATGTTTTGCGGTCGGACCCGTCATGATCGAGAGGATTCAGAGCCATGCATGTGACGCGCGCCAGTAAGGAATTCGAGAAAGTGTCGCGCGGCCTTGATATCGAGGGAACAATGGCGTTCTCATCTCAGGCCGCGGGAACGGCTTCCGCGATGAGGAGCGTCCCTGAGCTCGTGGAACTACTCAAGGATGCACCCGTCATTGCGGTCTCCGAGAGCAACAGCATGCGCAACGTTGGTGACCACTGGTCCGCGGTGGGCAGAACGGTCGAGTGGGTTGAACGTCTAGGTCAGACGATCAGCCTGTATGAGGCGGCTTCCCTCGAAGGTCTGGGCAAGTACTCACCCCTTCAGGGAAAGCTCGTGATCATCGGGGGGAGCGGTCTGATCGGGCCAGGAAGGTTCGAGTCTTCTGTGGAGTCGGTCTTCGGCCAGCGGCCGGCATCCGTTGCGCTGTGGGGTATCGGCCACAACTTCCAGCAAGGTGTTCATCTTGACCCGACCACGGGGTGGCGCAGGCGTGTGCTGAAGGACGGCATCACCAGGCTCTGGCCTGAGTGGCTGGCTAAGGCGGATGTGGTGGGCGTCCGCGACTGGGACGCAGGTATGCCCTGGGTGCCCTGTGCCAGTTGCATGCTGCCAGCGTTCGACGTGCTGCGAGAGCGTGAACCGGAGCACGAGTTCATCGTCCTCAACCACTACGAACGTGGCATAGACACGACTCAGCCGCTGGCCGAGGGGCTTGAGTTCGAGCACATCACGAACAACACCGAGGACATCTTCGAAACCTTGACGCGGCTCGCGTCGGCGAAGGTGGTGGTATCGAACTCATATCACGCCCTCTACTGGGCGATGATGCTCGGCCGCGGTGCGGTCGCGGTCGAGCCGAACTCCACCCGCTTCCATGGGTTCCGGTGGCCGATCTCCTACGCGAGCCAGGCTGACTGGCTCATGGCGGTCGAGAACGCACAGCCAGCTCCCGAAGCGCTCGAGCAGGCTCGGGAAGCGAACGTTGAGTTCTCACAGCGGGTGCTCCAGATCGGACGCAACCTTGGCCTCATCGATCCAAAGGAGGCGATCGATCCAGCAGCGGCAGTCCGGCTCGAAACCCTGACGGTTTTCTAAGTCCCGTGTGGGAGTGGGTTCGGCTGCTGGGCGACCGGGCACTGCGGTGGTACTGGCTGGGGCGGGTTCTGTCTCTGGTCGCTGCTTCCGTGGTCCTGGTCGCCACGCCGATGGCGGTCTACCAACTGACCTCTTCGGCGCTGTGGGTTTCGGCTCTGGTTGCGGTTCACGGCATCCCTTACCTCGTATTCGGGCCGGTCGCCGGGGCGGTCGCCGACCGGAGCGATCGGTCGCTCATACTCCGGTCCTGCGAACTGATCATCGCGCTGGCAATAGCTACGATTCCGGTCGCCGCGGCGGTGGATCGGCTCACGCCGGTGCACATCGTCATTGCTGTGGCTGTCGCGCGTACGGCCTTCGTCTTCGCGGATGCGGCCAACTTCGGGTTGGTGCCCGCGTTGGCGCCCCCGGGCCGCCTCGCCGCTGTGACGGCGTTGCTGTTCGCCACGAGCAGCGTTGTGGAGATGGCGGGCCCCGGACTCGTTGGCGCGATGTCGGCCTACTTGCCCAGCTCGTCCATCATGGCTTTTGGTGCATCAGCTTCGGTGTTGGCCTACCTCTGCTTCCGGTTCGGGCGTTTGCCGCGCGGAAGCGCGGCATCACAGGTACCGCGGAGTATGTACCGCGCCATACTCGACGGCGCGGGCTGGCTGGTTTCCCATCCGCAGGTGCGATCGACCGTTGTGCTCGGTGTCGCGGCAACGGTCAGCCAAGGAGTGTTCGTATCCCAGGTGGTTCCCTGGGCAGTGCGGCGGCTCGATGCTTCAGCAGACGGAGCCACGACCGGGATGCTGTTCGCAGCGTGGGCCGTCGGCGGCCTGGCTGCCACCGTCGTCGTCCCCATGGCTACACGCAAGGGGGAGCAGCGCGTCGCACTCGCAGGAATGTGGGTGGCAGCGGCCGGTGCGGTCGGATGTGGGATCGCGACGGTGGTGCCTGTGGCATTGGCGTTCACCGCGGTCTGGGGCTCGGGATATCTCGCCGTCGTGCTGGCGACGGTCGTATGGCGTCAGCTCAGCACTCCCGACGGGCTGAGGTCACGGGTGAACACGGCGGCCCGGATGGCCGCCTATGGCGTCGGATACCCGTTGGGCGGCCTGCTGGGTGGGTGGGTGACGACTCTCTCCGGACCGCATGCAGCGATGGGCGGGGCTGGAGTCGTCCTCGTCGGCGTCGCCGCGCTAGGCCTCCGCGGTAAGCGCCGACGAGCGTGAACCGTCATCGACTGTCGTGTCTGATGACTCAGGTGCAGCAGGTGAGGCGGAAGCCAGATCGCGTCGCGCGGTGGAAGTCCGCAGTTCGGTTGGTGAGAGGCCGGTCGCCTCCTTGACCTTCCGGGAGAAGTGGAAGCTGGTCTTGAACCCACAGCGGACAGCAATAGAGCCGACCGAAAGGCCTGTGGAGGTCAACAGCTCGACACCGAGGGAGACACGGCGGTCCCAGAGATACTGGATCGGCGTGGTGCCCATGTGAGCGCGGAACATCCGCACCAGATGAGCTGGGGCCACCGACGCGGCCCCAGCGATATCGGTGAGTGTGATCGGCTGTTCGAGGTGCCTGTGGATGAACAGGCGGGCGTTCTCGATCGAACCGGGCAGCGCGGCGGGAAGGTTCCTAAACTCCGCTATGAACCGCCACAGCAGCGCTGTCGCGAGCGCGTCCACCAGTGCTCCGTCGGCGGTGAGCCGAGTTTGCTCCGTGGTGACGGCTTCACGGGCCAGATAGGTCAGGGCAGACGAGAGAGTCCTGGTGGGCCGGAGTGAATCGAGCCACGCGCGCATCTGTGCCGTCGCGTCCTCCATCCGCCCCCGGACCAGCGTTTCACTGGTGTCGAGATGCTCGTCGAACGTGATCTCCTCCGTGTGACCCGGCAGGAGGATGCATATCTCGCCGGCCGACACGTGACGAGGGGCGCCGTCGTCAAGGCACAGGTCCATCGACCCCGAATGGATCAGCATCAGCTGGATCTCCTGCTGCTGGCGTGGCCCGATCCTGGAACCAGCGGGCTGCACAAAATGTCTCGCCGTGGCGTCTACGACACGGAGGCGACGGGCGTTGGCATCAAACTGAGACACAGACCAGTGTATTGCAGTCATGTTAATGGCGCTCAAATCCTGGTGTCATGATTCGTATGCATGAAACTGAGACACAGCTCCTGGTAGTCGGCGGCGGCGTAGGCGGCGTCATGGCCGCCGTGACCGCGGCCCGCCGCGGTATCCGCGTGATGCTCACCGAACCAACCGACTGGTTGGGCGGAGTGCTGACCGCTCAGGCGGTTCCGCCGGACGAACACGTTTGGATCGAGCAGTTCGGCAGCACTGCGACCTATCGTGAGTATCGAAACTCGGTGCGCGACTACTACAGACGGCACTACCCCCTGACCGACGCTTCGCTGCGACGGCGCGCATTCAATCCCGGCAGCGCGAAGGTCTCGGATCTCTGCCATGAGCCGCGGGTCACGGTGGCCGTGCTCGAAAGCCTGGTCGCGCCGCTGAGGGGCTCGGGGCAGCTGCGCATCCTCATGGAGCACGAGCCCCTCGCCGCCGAGACCGACGGCGACCGCATCACGGCGGTGACGGTGCGCAGCCGCCGCACCGGCGTGTCGACGGCGATATCAGCCCAGTGGGTCATCGACGCGAGCGAGACCGGGGAACTGCTGCCGCTGGCGGGCGTCGAGTACGTCACAGGCTCCGAGGCCCGAGACGAGACCGGTGAACCCCATGCGGCCGAAGTCGCCGACCCTCTCAACATGCAGCCGGTGTCGGTGTGCTTCGTGCTCGACTACCGGCCCGACGAGGACCACACCATCGACAAACCGGAGGCATACGACCGGTTCAAGGCCAACCGTGCCGTTGACTGGCCGAACGGCCAGCTCTCGCTGACCGCGCCACACCCGAAGACACGCAAACCGGTCCAGCACCAATTCTGGCCGAACCCCGACGACGACCCCGCGTTGATCCGACCCGACTACGCGGACCAGCGGGTGGGCGCGATGGACCGGAACCTCTGGACGTTCCGCCGGATCGCAGCCAGGGCGAACTTCCAGCCGGACACCTATCCAAGCGACCTCACCCTGGTCAACTGGCCGCAGATGGACTATTGGGGTGGGCCGGTCTTCGACCATCCGGAGGCCGACGCGCACGCGCGTGCCGCACGGGAACTGAGCCGATCGTTCCTGTACTGGCTGCAGAGCGAGGCGCCCCGACCCGACGGTGGCACCGGATGGCCAGGGCTGCGCCTGCGCGGCGACATCGTCGGTGACACTGACGACGGACTCGCGAAGACGCCATATATCCGGGAGTCGCGCCGTATTCGAGCCGAGCACACCATCGTGGAACAAGAGCTTTCGCTCGCGGTGCGGGGCGAGGCCGGCGCCGTCTCCTACCCCGACAGCGTCGGCGTGGGGATGTACCGGATCGACCTGCACCCCTCCACTGGCGGAGATCCGTACATTGACATCGGATGCTGCCCGTTCGAGCTGCCGTTGGGCGCTCTGATGCCGATCCGCGTGGAGAACCTGCTCCCGGGGGCGAAGAACATCGGCACGACGCACATCACGAACGGCGCCTACCGCATGCCGCTCATGGAGTGGAACATCGGCGAGGTCACCGGTCACCTGATCGCGTTCTGTGTGCAACACAAGGCAACGCCGCGCCAGGTCCGAGCGGATGAAGAGCTGCTGGCCGATTTCACGCGGGAAATCGACGAGGCCGGCATCGAGCGGCATTGGCCGCGGATCACAGGCTACTAAGGAAAAGTAGCGGCTGACGTCGACGGCGACGACAACCTCTATTCACGACGAGATCATCAAAGGAGATGATGTCATGGACAAGACCTGTAGGACCACAATGGCAACAGTTTCGGCCGCCGCCATGCTGGCGGTAGTCACGGGGTGCAGTTCCGCTTCGGAGGGTTCCGGCTCTGGCGAGGTGGTGGTCACCTGCGCCACGTGCCAGGAGAGCCCGACGGATCCGTTCCTGCAGTACAACTACGAGGCTGCTCAACGGTTCAACGAGGAGTTCGCCGGCGAATACCGGATCGAGACCATCGAGAACCCGAACGCAGGCTCGGGTGACGACCGGCTGCAGTACTACCAGCGTCTCGCCCTCGCCGACGACCTGCCTGATCTCTTCCAGCTCAACTCCGGCGAGATCAAGGCGATGCAAGAGACCGGCAAGCTCCACGACTTCGCGCCGAGTCTGGAGGCCGACAGCAAGTGGGCGACAAGCTTCCACGACCAGGCCTTCGACGCGCTGACGGGCCCGGAAGGCCAGATCTGGGCGATCCCGCAGCAGCGCGACGCGATCGGGATCTACTACAACTCGGAACTGCTCGAAGCGGCCGGATACGACGAGTTCCCGGCGACGTGGGACGAGCTCGAGGATCTGGCCGCAGAGCTGAAGCAGCAGGACAAGATCGCCATCGCACTGGACGGCGACTGGGCGACGAAGCTGATGTGGGCCAACCTGATCGGGACCCAACCCGGGGGAGCCGAGTTCCTCAGCAAGACGATCGTCGATCTCGAGGACTGGGGGGACGAACCCGCGGTGGTGAAGGCCACCGAACGGCTCCGTGACTGGCACGTCCAGGGCTACGTGAACGCGGACGCGTTCTCCGGCGATTTCCAGAACGCGTCCGCGCCATACCTGACCGAGGAAGCGGCGATCGTTCCCAATGGACCGTGGTTCGTCAAGACCAACCTCACGGCGGAAGCCGCCCCGGGCCTGTACGAGAAGACGGGCTACGCGCCCGCACCAGGGTGGACGGCTGGCGGCCAGGGCACCGTCGTCGTCTCCGGTGCGGGATGGGTTTCCAGTACGACCGACGAGCAAGAACTCGAAGCCGTCGAGGCATTCGTCAAGTTCATGACATCTGAGGACGAGGTGCTCACGCAGGCACAGGCGACCGGTGCCAACCCTCCAGTGCAGGTCGATGCTGCGGCCACTGAAGCTGCAGACCTGGAACCACTGGCTACAGAACTGATCGAGCAGGCCACTGGCCTGACGTACATCTACCCACACGCGCGCGTGCACGGACCTGCGGGACTCGACACGTCGTGGAAGAACCTGTGGCCCGCATATGTAAAGGGCGACATGGACACGGACGAGTTCCTGCAGCGCTTGACCGACGACTCCGCGTCGAGCGCGCAGTAGGCGGCCGACGATGAGCGCTCTCACAAAGTACCGGCCGCCACGCTCGGGCTCCGGCAACGGCCGAGGTCCAACCGTCGAGCACGCGAACGGCGAACAGGTGAAACTGCGATCCCCCAGGCGGCCCCCTAAACCCTCCTCGGGAACGAGAATCCCACGGGGCATGCGGGGCCCGATCGCGGTGTCACTGCTCCCGGGGCTGGTCCTCTTCGGCACGTTCTTCATGGTGCCGTTCCTGGTCCTGACAGGGACGGCATTCGCCCGATGGAGCGGTCTGGACTTCGCATGGGTGGGGATCGACAACTACCAGAAGATGTTCCAGGACCCCGTGTTCTTCAAGGCGATGGCCAACACGCTCTTCTACGCCGCCGCGTCGGTGTTCATCCAGGTCCCCCTCGGGATCGGCGTCGGCCTGGTGCTCGCGCTGCGGCCGCGCGGGTGGAAAACGCTACGGACGATCATCTTCGTGCCGTTCGTGATCTCCGGCGCGGCCTACGCCCTCATCTTCTCCATGTTCTACAACCCGAGAGCAGGCCTGCTGAACAACGCCCTCGGGGCACTGGGTCTTCCCGGCAACAGGGACTGGCTCTTCGACACCGCGACGGCGCGATGGGCCGTGGCCGGGACCTTCGTGTTCATCATCGGATTCGTCGTCGTGCTGGTGATGGCCGAGATCGCGTCGATCCCGAACGAGCTGTACGAGGCGGCCTCGGTCGACGGCGCCACCACATGGCAGCAGCTCACGCGAATCACCCTGCCGCTGCTGCGCAACGTCATCGGCACTGCGATCCTCATCCGACTCCTGGTGGACATCGGCATGTTCGACCTCGTGTTCATCCTGACCGCCGGAGGGCCGGACGACGCGACAGCGACGCTGGCGCTGTACGCGTACCGGGCATACCTGAACGGGGAATGGGGGTACGCCAACGCAGTCGGCTCCGTGATCATCGTCATCGGTCTGGTGCTGATCGTCACCGTCCGGCGGGTATTTCGGATCGGAGAACGAACACTATGAACGGCATAGGAAATACCACCGCCCAACGTCGATCAGTTTTGGCGAACGTCGCGATCTACGGGTTCCTGGGTGCTGTTGTGCTGCTGGCACTGGCCCCGACGGCGTGGGTCATGCTTTCAAGCTTCAAGACCGGGAACCAGATTTTCTCCGGGAACGGGTTCTGGCCATCGCCCTTTACATTCCAAGGGTTCATCGACGCGTTCACCCAGATCCAGTTACACGAATACATGTTGAACACGCTCTTGTACGCAGGGTTTGGAACGGTCGGTGCGCTGGGGGCGGCGTTCCTGGCGGCCTACCCGTTGGCGCGGTTCTCATTCCGTGGGCGCAACGCGCTGGTGGCGTTATTCTCCTTAGCGCTGGCGCTTCCCTTGGTCGGTCTGGCGACTCCGGTGTTCTTCGTCGTGCGCGAGCTGGGGATGTTCGACTCACGGCTCGGGATGGTGATCTTCTACTCGGCGCTGCAGTTCCCGTTCACGTTCGTCGTGCTGCGGTCCTTCCTCGTCTCAACCCCGCCTGAGCTGGAGGAGGCCGCGATGATCGACGGCGCCGGATACTTCACCACGCTGTTCCGCATCGTGTTGCCGTTGACGCGACCCGCGCTGGCGACCGTGGCGGTCGTAGCGTTCGTGAACATCTGGAACGAGTTCTTCTTCGCAAACCTCTTGCTGGTATCGGAAGAGAACCGGAACGTCCAGCTGGTGCTGGCAGGGTTCAAGTCGGAGTTCGGATTCAACGTCACCGGAGCGGTGGCCGGGGCAACTCTGGTGATGATGGTACCGATCTGCCTCTTCCTGATCCTGCAGCGCCAGGTGATCGCCGGCCTCACCGCCGGAGCCGTCAAGTAGAGAAAGCGGCGGACCATCGGCGGCGCCAAAACGTGGGAGCGCGGTAACGGGCGGCCTACGAGCTGACACGGCCGATGGTCCGCCGCCATGCACGGCGCGCATGTACCACGAGGCGGGAGGGGGAGAGGATCAGTAGCCGTCACGGCCACGTTGCAACGTCATCGATGGAAGCTCGCCGAAGCGCCGACGATACTCTGCGGCGAATCGCCCCAGGTTGGTGAACCCGAGCCGGGAGGCGATCGCAGTAACCGTAGTGGTCTCTGCGTTGGGATCGGCGGTTCGTAGCTCGATCCAGGCACGTCGCAGCCTGATCTGCCGCTGGTAGTCCATGGGGGTTGTACCCAGCCACCGCCGAAATCCGTCATACAGCGCCCGCGTGCTCGTGTTGGATGCTCGCGCTAGTTCGGGCACTGTCCACGCACGTTCCGGAAGCTGGTCGATCAGATCGACTGCGCGGCTGAACCATTCGGGGCCGATCGGTGGCCGCGCCTCCCAGAGTTGGCTTGAATAGTTGTGCGGCATGGCAAGTAGCAGTCCGACCATCAATCCTCGTTCGGCCACGGCCGTCGCGGCAGGATGGCGGAGCATCGGTGTTGATGAATCGATGTCCTCGACAAGGTTGTCGACGGCGGACCACCAACTAGCGGCTGGCATGTCCCAAGCGTTGACGACGGGCTCGAAGCGAAGGGGGACGCTCGGTTCGGCGTCGACCCATGTCTCGAACTCCGCTTCCAGTGCGGCGCGGTCGATGGCGATCACCATCATGACGCTCCCGGGCGACCACTTGATACGGATAGGGCTGCCCGGCGTGGACACCGCCGCAGTCCCGGGCCGAACGGTGACCGACTGCGCGCCGAAGCTGAATGTCGCTCGTCCAACGAGTGCGTGGGCGACGATGAACGAGGCATCTGCTCGCCCCGTGACGAGTTCGACTTCGGCCCCGTAAGCGAGGACGGTGATGCTCACCGCCCGAAGTCGAGCGTTGCGGATCGAAGCCTCGAAATAGCGGCTGTCATCTTTGACGCGTAGTTCGTGCGGAAAGAGCGCTCGAGATACCTGTTCACGGGCAATGTTGGGATCGGAAGTTTGAAAGATCTGGTGTTCGGCGAGCGGTATTGGGTACGCCGCAAATACTTCTTCCAGGCTGCTCTCGTATCCTGGGGACTCGATTCCTGACGCAGGATCTGTAGTCACAGCTTCATCATCAGTCGCGCCGCGGTCGGTGGCAATCAAAACAGAGGGCTACAAGACCAAGATTATGAGAACGCTTTCACATGCCCCGAGGGTGCAGCCTACGATCGGCCGGCCGGCCGGCCGGGCCGAGTCGTAGCCGGCCGCGCCGTCGCGAGTGCCGCGGCTGGGCGCTGGCAGTGGCGGTGGCGAAGATCAGTGCACCATGGTTGCAGCGCGCTGGTCGCTGGGGATTCGTGGTGTTGCATTGCCGGGAAGGTCGGCTTTACTCGGCCTCTTCCGCGCGTGGCCGTCGAAGCCGAGGGGGGGTCCAACCGGGGCGGCGGTGGGCGTGTTGTAGCGCCTACCTGCACTGTTGCTCTGGAACGATTGGTGCCGTGGATCGGATTGGCCGCGAGCGATCTGTGACATGCGGGAGGCTCGATCGGCACCTGGCTGTCTGAGGATCGGAGTTCTATGACGACCGTCTGCCTTCTTCACCCTGGTGACATGGGTGCCGCAGTGGGCGCCAACATGGTGGCCAACGGGCACACCGTGCTGTGGGTGCCGACCGATCGGTCCGAGTCCACCGCACGACGCGCAGCTGAAGCAGGCTTGACGCCGGCAGCGAGCCTGCAGGACGCGTTAAGCCACGCGGAGGTTGTGTTGTCGATCTGCCCACCGGCCGTGGCCCGAGAGGTCGCTGATCAGGTCAGTGAGATCGGGTACGCCGGGTTGTATGTCGAGGCGAATGCGATCAGTCCTGAGAAGTACGCGCGTATCAGCTTCTTGCCGGGCCTTGGTCGAGTGATCGACGGCGCGATCATCGGGCCACCGCCCCGTGAGGTCGAGGCCCGGCTCTACCTCGCCGGACCATCAGAGCTGACTGCGGTCGTGGCCGGGCTGTTCGCGGGAACGCGCGTCACGGTGCGCGACGTCGGGTCCGATATAGGGGCTGCGTCTGCGCTGAAGATGGCGTTCGCCTCTTTCCAGAAGGCTGCACGCCCGCTGGCTGCGGTCGCGCACGCGCTGGCGCGAAAGTACGACGTCGGTGAGTTCCTGGCTGAGGAGGCGGCGACGATGCCTGGTGACATCCTGGCCGCCGTGGACGCAGTGCCTGGTGTCGCCGCACGTGCGTGGCGATGGGCACCGGAGATGGACGAGATCTCTCAGACGCTCACCAGTGTTGGTCTTCCCGACGTCCAGGCCCGGGCTGCCGAGGCCGTGCTGGAGATGTGGGGCGGTGACAAGGACCGGCGTGACCTGACGATCACGGAGGTTCTCGGCAGGCTCGCGTGTGATCCGGAGCGGTTGGTCGACCTGCGGGCGCTGGGAAGGCCTCCGCGGTACGAGATCGCGATGGTCCCCCTGCTGGAGGACGAGCCTGGCAACGATGGGAGTCTGCTGGTGTCCGTCACTTCAAGCGCTCACCGGCAGGCTGCGCAGTACTTCGGTAAGCAGTTCCGGCGCGAGCTCGGCTACACACTGGAGCCGTACGAGGCTACGGACGCTGAGTCCGAGACGGTCTTGATCCTTTCTCGGTTCCAGGCGTCGTTCCCGCTGGCGGCTGGTGCGGCGGGCTTGTCGCGCACCGACGGCGGCTGGCTGTTGACCTGGATCTGGCTTCACCCGCACGAACGGGGCCGAGGGCTGCTTGACCTAGCGTGGGACGAGCTCGAAGAGCGGTTTGGCGAGTTCGCGATCGAGGCGCCCTACTCGGGTGCGATGAGGAGGTTCTTCGACCGGCGAGGCGTGCAACCGCCACGGATCGATCCCGAAGTCGAGGGGCGCGGCTGAGGAGCACCGCGGATCCGCTGCTGCACCTCGCGGCTGCGGGTGCCACGGTGCTGATCGGTTAACACCAGCGCGAAAGGGGCAGTTGCCGGCGGGGCGACTTGTGCGGGGCTCGGCCTTGGTGTGAGGGATGTGGCCCTGCAGGTTGCGCACACGCACGGTGAAACACCGCCTCCAACGATGCCTGTTGGCGCCACGAGTCAGTCGTCGCCTATCCGTGCAGCAGTCCCGACCTACGCACGACCCTCCGTCGACGGTGCCTGGAGCTCACCACCCCGGGCTGGCTGGTGAGCAGGCGCCTGGGGTCGCACGGGTCATGGCGTGCTGGCCTTGCGGTGGCTGCGTCATGTCGGGCGGTAGACATCCCCAGACCTGTCGTGATCGCTGCCGTTGGACCTGCTCCGTTCGCGGGCGAGCAACCTAGGGCTGCTAGGTTTCACCCGGTCGGGAGGTTTCCGGCATTCGCGCAAGAAGCGCGCGAGCCTTATCAGCGAGAGGCCCTCGTTCGTCATGCCCGCAATCGACCACTTCACCTTCGGGTTCCTGACCCCCGTCCTGGCGTACGCCATCTCGTGCACCGGCGCGGCGACGGGCCTCGCGTGCACCTCGCGGGCACGTGCCGCCACCCCCGTCGCGCGAGCGGTCTGGCTCGTCCTGGGAGCTATCGCCCTGGGTGGTACCGGGATCTGGGTGATGCACTTCGTCGCCATGCTCGGCTTCTCCGCCTCCGGCGTCGAGATTCGCTACGACATCCCGCAGACGCTGCTCAGCGCCGCCGTCGCCATCGTGATGGTCGGTACGGGCCTGTTCATCACCGAGCTGGGCAAGCGCAAGCTGCCCGCCTTGGTGCTCGGCGGCGTCCTGGCGGGTGTCGGAGTGGCTGCCATGCACTACATGGGCATGGCGGCCATGGAGATGTCGGCGCAGATCGTCTACGCCCCGACCTACGTCATCACCTCGGTCGTCATCGCGGTCGTGGCCGCCACCGCGGCGCTGTGGTGCACGGTCCACATCCGCGGCACGCTCGCGACCATCGTCGCGACACTGGTCATGGGGATCGCGGTGACCGGTATGCACTACACCGGCATGGCCGGTGTCTCGGTGGTCAATCCGGTCGACACCGTGCCCGCGGGTGCGTCGACCATGCAGTTGCTCGTGCCGCTCGTGATGGCGGTCAGCATCGTCACGTTCCTCCTCATCCTCGGGATCGGCCTCTGGCCCACCGAGGATGAGCTCCGCGAGCAGATCGCGCTCGAGAAGCGGCTCCGAGCCCAGGGGCAGGGGGTCGGCCAGGCCGCTGGTCTCCCGGCCAACGAGCAGGATCGCGCCACCCAGCGGACCCGCATACCCCAGGTCTACTGAGCCTCCCGCAATCGCCCTCGAACTGCTCCGCCTTGGGTCACGAATGACCTCGACCTCGCTGGCATCTCCACGGCGTGGCCGAGCGGGTGCCAGCTGAGGCCCTGAAGCTCGGCATGCGCGGGCCGGACCGCATGCTCGCCACCTGCTGAACTCGGCGCCCGATGTAGTCCGGCCCAACGCTGGCCGCCGACCTAGCAGCCCTGGTCTGGCTGCCGACAGGCGCCTGAAGCGCTGTCTGAACGGATCCTCCAGGGGTCGAGATCGCGCGTGGCGTGCGACAGAGGCGTCTGGCGTCCAGATCCCGTTGTCAGCGCGCTCGGAGTGCCCAGACGGCTACTAGGGTCACATCCGACACGTGGGAAACCCCGCAATTCCGGAACATCGACGTGCATGCGCAGGTAGCCAGCCCGTAAAGAGGGCTGTCGCCCCCTGTCCGTGTAACGGTCCCGTTGATCGTCGGAACCGGGCGGGCCTTAACTCGAAGCGGTGGGAGCCGGACCGTCTGTGGAGCGGGTCTGCTTGGCGCGTGTGTGCTCCTGTGCCAGCCCCTGCCGGGCATGGTCAGTGATCGGTGACGTGCGGTTCCTCCGGGGGTTTTTGAGTGCTTCTGCTGGTGGTCGCGTGGGATGGTGCTGGGCTGGCTGCGGCCAGCCCTGCCGTGAGCTCCGTGAGGATCGTCGGTGTGTCGAGACGGTCCATGATTACTTCGATGAGAACGAGGACATCGGTGCGGCTCGTGGCCAGCGCGAGCGCGGCTGTCAGTTCGGCTCCGGTCGATGCCCGGATCGTGATGGCCGCGTCCGGTGCACCGAGTGCGCCGGGAAGCGCGAGCCAGTCCCAGCTCGTGACGTCCTGGTAGGGAGCGTCCGGGCTTCGGATGGCTCGCTCGACCGTGTATCCGGCGTTGTTGATGAGGAACATGACGGGCGCGAGACCTCGGTGCAGCACGGTGGCGAGCTCCTGGATGGTGAGCTGTGCGGAGCCGTCGCCGATGAACAGGCTGACTCGCTTGTCCGGTTGCGCGAGGCAGGCGCCGAGTGTCGCGGGGAGGGTGTAGCCGATGGACGACCAGATCGGTTGGCCGAGCAGGTCGCAGCCGGGTGGCATCGCGAGCTCGAGGGCGCCGTAGAAGGCGGTTCCGGCGTCGGCGATGACGGTTGTGCCGCTCGGCAGCCAGCGCTGGATCGCTGTCCAGAACTGCGCCTGTGTCAGGGGCTGCTCGTCCAGGGCCGCGGGTGCGACTCCGAGACGGACGGGATCGACGAGCTGATCGTCGAGGTCCAGCTCTGTGACGACGTCGCGCAACGCCTGTACGGAGTCCTCGAGCAGCACTCCGTAGAACCGGCTCCCGCCGATCCTCGCGTCGACCACGTCGAGCGCGATGGCGTCGGCGACGTCGAACCGGTGCGAGAAGAGTCCGGTGAGCACGTCGCTGAGCACGACGCCGGCAAGCACGATGGGCTCGGCTGTGTCGACGGTCGCGCGCGCCGCCGAGGAGCGGGTGATCTGGCCCATGTAGGTGCCGAGGCTGCGACGATGCTCCTCGTCCAAGATCGCTTTCGAGCCCGGCTGGGAGGCGATGCGGACGCCCGGCGACTCCGCCAGAAGCTGGACCTCCCGCTCAAGCCCACGCCGGTGCAAGCGGGGTCCCGCCAGGACGGTGACGGATGCCGTGGCGCTCAGGCGTTCCTTCAACGCGGACCGGAAGTCTTCGAGCATGGCTGGGTCGCTTCGCGGTGATGGCAACGGCCGACTCAGGTTCCCGCCGTCCGCGGCGGCGACCGCGACGTCTGCTGGCACCGAGATGTATACGGGCTTCGACTCACGCACAGCAGTCATCAACGCACGGTCGATCTGCTGCACGGCTGACTCGGCGCGCAGCACCTCTGTGTGCGCGGTGACCTCTCGGTAAGCGCGTTCGAAATGGCCATGGTCCCCGTCCACCAGCGTGTGGTGCAGCAGCGCTCCGTCAGAGGAGGCCTGCGTGGAAGGCGCCCCGGTGATCTGCACGACCGGCACGTCCTCCGCATAGGACCCTGCGATCCCGTTGATCGCGGAGAGCTCGCCCACCCCGTACGTCGTCACCAGTGCTGCCACGCTGCGGCGCATGCGAGCGTAGCCGTCGGCGGCGTAGGCGGCATTGAGCTCGTTGGTGGAACCGACCCATTCCAGCCCGGTACCGTCCAGCATCTCGTCCAGCAGCGCGAGGTTGAAGTCCCCAGGAAGGCCGAACAGGTGGTTGGTTCCCAGTTCCTGGAGCCTGAGCGCGAGGTACTTTCCAACGGTCACTGTCCGGTGGTCTTCGGTCATCTCGCATGTCCCCCGTGTCATGGTGATCGATCCGTCTTGTTGGCGGGGCCGCTCGCTGTGCGGAGCCGTCGGCCTCGGCCGAGACCGCGGCGTGCGGCTTCCCTGGTGGCCGATGTGTTGCGGCTCGCCCGTGGAGCAGCGGCGTACCAGACCGAAAGAGGTCGCTGTGGTTCCGCCCCTCCCGACGGCCGCCCGTGTGATAGCCCTGTTCCTTTTCCTCGGCTATGCCGAGAGCGCCGCCGACCGGTTCGCCGCGGCACTGTGCACCGGCTCAGCTGACGGCGCCAGCGGCGGTATCCGCCACCGTCACAGTCACTGCCCGGTCACGGTGAGGTTCTGGTGAGTGGCGATGAGGGAGCGGGCGGCCTGGTCGATGTCGTCGTTGGTGGAGGCCCAGTTCGACAGGGACAGGCGCAGCACGGTGCGACCTTTCCAGAGGCTCGTACCGGCCCAGCCCTGCCCGTGCTCCTGGAAGGCGTCGGCGACGTCCTGGGTGTGGGTGTCGTCGTCCGGGCCGGAGGAGTGGTGGAAGCGCACGAGGACCTGGTTGAGGGCGACGTCGTTGAGGACGTCGATGCCGGGCTCGGCGCGGAGATGTCCGGCCAGCCGCTGGGCCTGTGCGCAGCGTTCCTCGACAAGTTGGGCGACGCCGGCAGCTCCGAGCTGACGCAGGATGGTCCAGAGAGGGATGACGCGAGAGCGGCGGGAGACCTCCAGGCCCCACTGGACGGGGTGGCGCTGGTCGTCCGGGAGGTTGAGGTAGTCGGCGCTCAGGGGCAGCGCCTCGCGGTGGGCCTGGGCATCGGCGATGAGAGCGATGCCGCAGTCGTAGGGCGCGTTGAGCCACTTGTGGGCGTCGGTCGCCAGGGAGTCGGCCAGCTCGAGCCCGTCCAGGAGAGTGTGGCGCAGGTGAGGTGAGGCGGCCGCCCAGGCCCCGAACGCGGCATCCAGATGTAACCACCCGCCGGCCTCATGGGTGAGCTCGGCCAGCGGGCGCAGCCGGTCGACGCCTCCGGTGTTGATCTCCCCGACATGCCCGCACACGATCAGCGGCTGCCCTCGCACGGCGTCAATCTCTTCCCTCAGGGCAGGCAGGAGGATGCGGCCCTCAGTGTCGGTCGGCAGGGAGCGGATAGACCCGCCCAGGCCGAGGACCTGCAAAGGCCGGGTGACGGCCGCATGTATCGACTCGTTGACCAGGACCGCCACGGCCGGTCCTCCTTGCAGCCCTTGCCGAGCGACGTCCCAGCCGTGGCGTGCCAAGACCTGGTGGCGCGCGACGGTCAGCCCCAGCAGGTCGGCGTGGGTACAGGCGGGAGTGAACGCGTAGCTCGTCGTGGCCGGAAGCATGAACAGCTCCGCCAGCCACCGCCCGCAGATCTCCTCCAGCACCGCCGTCAACGGGGAGCCGTCATGGACGATGCAGTTCTGGTCCCACACGCTCGTCAACCAGTCCGCCGCCAATCCCGCCGGCAGCGTCCCACCCACCACGTACCCGAAATATTTCCCGCTCCCCGACGGCACCAGGCCCCCACCAGCTGCCACCAGCTGGCGTACCACCTCGGCAGGCTCGGACGGGTCAGCAGGAAGCCCGTCGTCGAGGATCGCCCGTAGCTCCTCGTCCGGCACCTCGGTCCGCACCTGCCGTTGCGGAAGTCCCCGGACATACTCCAACGCCACCGCCAGCACCTCCGGCAGGAGCTCCTCCAACGCGGCCATCTGCTCGCTCGACTTCACGTGTCGCCCCTTTGGCCACTGGCACGGATGTCACCCAGTTCGATTCAAGTTCCCCTAAAGTCTGACCCACTAAGTAGACAACTTGTACCCGTAATTGGTAAGCCCTCCGCATCGCCCGCCTGCGCGGGTCTTTCTCATGACGAAACGGCATCGCCATGGCGCGTCCCGGATGCGTCGTGGTGGCCGTCCATGGCGGGAAACTGCGCCGTGGTGGTGCGCCGCTCTGCAGGAGAGCGGCGCACCATGTCACGCGTGTGTCCCGGTCAGGCTGGGGTGCACTCGTAGCCCCTGTACGTAAGTTCCGGGAGCGGTTCGCCGGGGTTCTGAGTGGCAAGGATCCCCTCCGGGAAGAACACCTCGCAGTGGTAGGTCACGTTGAGCTGGGGGAGCCCGAACACGATGAGCGACGCGAACGTGACGTCCACTCCCTGCTGGGCGTTGCCGCCGGACGGCTCGGTGCAGCCGGCGGCGAGCTGCACACTGTCGGAGAAGACCATCGTGCCGGTGAGGCAGGTGGACGTGTTGGGCGCGGCGCTGGCGCTAATTGCTGTCGCGATGCCGACGCCGAGACCTCCTGCGACGAGCAGAGCTGCGGAGGCAACGGCGGCGATCGTGCGTCGCCGGCGGGGCTGGGTGGTGTCCTTCATGATGTGACTCCTCTTGGACGAGCGAGTACTGCATGACAGTTCGTAGATGTCCGGCAGGGCCGAGAAGGTTCAACCGGTTCGGACCCGGTTGCTTCGCGGCAGAGGTTGCGGTTGCGGTTGCGGTTGCGGTTGCGCAAGAGTCGGCCCGCTGGGTTGCACGATGTGAGGTTCCTGGACACCTGTATCGCGGATGAGCCGCAGAGCAAGGCCAAGCCGCGCGGTCGGGCGTCTGCTCCGTCGTGATCGTGTGCTCAGGTACCGCTACCGCCGGAGGACACAGAACGGCCATCGTTCCCCCCTGGATCGTTCGTGACCAACAACGTGGCGACTCGCAACGAAGGACGGGACGATCGTCGACGCTCCCGCCCGGAGCGGTTCACACGGTGGTGAACCCGACTCAGCAAGTAGACGGGCGTCAATCGCCCCGGGTAAAGCCCCGGCAACCCGGGATATTTCTTATGGCGAAGCAAGGAGGGTGCTCGCCGGCAGCGTTGAACTCGGCGATGTACCCACCGAGATCATTGACGATCACGGCAGTAGCGCGGTGCGGCGCGCCCGGTGCGGCTCGGCCGCCGACCATCCGCACCGGGTGGGTGGCGGTTGCGACCTGTCACACAGGGGCTGACGCTGGAGCGTGTGCACGGTGCGGCGTCCGCCGGACCGGTCCGTCGGGGCCAACGCGGCCCGACCTCGCGATACCGCAGCCTCGGGGTATCGCGTCATCGAAGGCGTTGAGGCCACCGCGACCACGCACTCGTGGTCTCCTGATGCACACGAAGTGCGGCACTCCGGGAGACGTGACCAGCCTTCGGGTCTGCTTCCCACGTTCACCATCACCATTACCGGGGCCGAGGTCGCGGACCTGTCGGCCCCTGCCATCACTCAGAGAACCATCACTCATGGAACAGGGGACTGTTTGTGATGCCTTCCGAACACGGTGCAGCTGACATCGCCTATGTCACCTTCGACGGGACTGACCCGGATCTGGCCACAGCCACGCGCTCACTGGAGCAGGCCGGGCTGTCCTGGCAGCCGGTGCGATGGAAGGACCCGGATGTGGACTGGGGCTCGTTCCGGGCCGCGATCGTGCGCAGCACGTGGGACTACGCGCAGTGTCGTGACGAGTTCCTCGCCTCGATGCAAGGCGCGGCCGCTGGCTGCGAGCTGATCAATCCGCTCGGCATCCTGGAGTGGAACTCGCACAAGACGTATCTGCGTGACCTGGCGCAGGCCGGCTGCGACGTGGTCCCGACGCTGTGGGTGGACCCGAGCACCGGTGACAGCAGCGAGGCCCTGGCCCAGGCCATTCCGTCGGACTGGAGCGATCTGGTGGTCAAGCCCGCGGTGGGAGCGGGCGGCAGCGGTGCGATGCGGACCCGGGACCGGCACAGGGCGATCGAGTACGCCGTCAGCGGTGGTCCCATGCTGGTGCAGCCTTACCTGGACTCGGTGGACACCGAGGGCGAGCTGTCGCTGGTGTACCTGGACGGCGAGTTCAGCCACGCGGTACGCCGTGGCCCTTACTTGTCCGAGGAGACCTTCCGCGACGGGCTCCTGGTTCCCGAGTCGAACGACGCCGGCTGGCAGGTCACTGCCTCGCCTGCGGATCGGGAGTGCCAGGCGATCGCAGAGCAGGTCCTCGCGTCGATGCCGGCAGTAGCGCCGTTGGCCTACGCGCGGGTCGATCTGCTGCGTGACGGCGAGGGCCGGATGCGGGTGGCGGAACTCGAGGTGACCGAACCGTTCCTCTTCCTCGACTACGCCGAGGACGCCGCCGATCGGCTCGCCGCAGCGCTGCACGCCAGGCTGAACTGACGCCCGTACCCGGCAGACGAGGCCCAGTGCTGGTGCTCGGCGAAGTCGTGGCGCACTCAGGACCTGCTGGGTGAGCGGGCTGGTTCGGTCAGCGCCCGGAGGCGAGCAGTGCAGCAGCCCCGGGCTCAGAAGCCCGGGGCTGCTGCTTGCAGCGCTACGGCAGCTGCCCGTCCCCACCGAGACCGAGAAGACCTCCCAAGAGACCTCCTCCCAGGATGTCGCCCACGACCGGGACATTGGGGACACCGATGTCCACACTGGCCTCGACGATGTTGCCGAAGCTGAGGTTGACGCTCGGGAGTCCTTCGTCCGCTGCCGCTGCCGCTGCCGCTGCGGGAGCGGCAGCTGCGATGCCGAGGATGGGCGCGGAAAGCAGAACAGCCACGGCCGTCAGGCGGCCGGTGTGTCGTCGGTTCATGGCAACTCCTCCATCGAGAGTGGCACTACGTGACCCCGACGGGGCCCATTCCACAGTGCACGCCCCACCGCCAGAGCGCCACTCAGCCGCCATGAGTTCCTCCGCGGCCGAGCCCGTCGGTAGGGCTTCGAACCCGACGTCCGGTCATCACCGTTGCGGGGGCTGCTCCACTGGAGCAGCCCCCGCAACCCCATACGGAGAACCTCGTGCTGCAGACGGTGGGCACGGCCGTGAAGGGCCGTGGAATGGTCAGACGATCAGGAGTGTCGTCGTCCCGGTGAATCCGGAGAACGAACCGAGCCCGAGGGTGCAGGGGATGAGGGCCAAAGAGACGCCGACGATCTGCTGGGTGACCGTGGCGCCTGCGAAGAGGCCTGAGGCGACCGTGCCGGTCTGGGTCACGGTGATCGTGCCGCCGACGATGTTGATGGCGTTCTCGACATCGAGGGTGGAGGTCTGTCCGGTGTTCCAGGTGATGGTGTAGACGGACGACCCTGAGGCGAGCAGGTCGACGCACGAGAGGGTGCGTGGCTGGCTGTCGGTCCCGGAGCCCCCAGTGAGCCCGGGCACGGTCGAGACGCACCCGGTGTAGCTGCGCTCCGTGGTCCGGACGGTGTCCACGGGCCTCAACC
This sequence comes from Promicromonospora iranensis, assembly GCF_028994805.1. GTDB lineage: Bacteria > Actinomycetota > Actinomycetes > Actinomycetales > Cellulomonadaceae > Promicromonospora > Promicromonospora iranensis. The sequence continues at coordinate 118,367 of NZ_JAJQQP010000016.1, forward strand.
GGAGCGGGGGGTTGTAGGAGACGTCGTAGGTGCTGGTGGGCAGGCAGGTGACCAACGCGACGTCCGCTTGCTCGCTGGGCGCTGCGGACGCCGGCTGTGCTGCGGCGGGCGTCATACTGAGGGCTAGTCCAACGGTGGCAGCAAGTGCGATGAGCTTATTTCTCACGATCTCTGTTCCTCCACGTTCAGCAGTCAAAGTGGTACGGCCAGTAACGCAGCGCACCGGTGCACGCCGTAGCAGACTCGGATGGTTGGTGTCGAATGCCGGGCCTGCTCGCCGGGTGACGGCGCGCGTGCTGGCTCATGATTGACCGACGCTTCGAGATATCGGTCAGAACGGAATTCGGGCCTGAGTCCGGTTCGATCCGTCGGGAGAACCGCGGAGAAAGGTCTGTGCCGGCAACGATGCAGGGCAACTGGACCAGGGCAGTCGGAGCGCATCGAAACTAACACCGGCCACGGGAGCGCGCACCCTCACGAGGTGGGCGCTACGGTCTCGCTCACCCGATGCAGTTGATGGTGTTGTTCCGCTCACCGCGGGGGTAGAGACCACCGCCGCCCAAGGCTGGGGCGTGGCGGCGCCGGAGTGGCGCCTGGCTAGAGCAGAATCGTCAAGGTGATCGCACTCGTGCGCGCAGTGACGCCGCCCATGGCATCGGATGCCCTGTGGTCATAACCGCCGAACGTGACGCCTTTCGAGGTGAAGCTGACGAGGGTACGGCGTCTCGTCCTAACCAGGTGCGCGAGGTGCCGGCGGACCCAAGGATTCGATGTACGGCAGCCTCGGTGACCGGGGCGCACTGTTCGTGCGCCGCCTGAACCCCGTACGAACCTCTCATTTGCCGAGCGGTGCTCGTGGTTCAGGCGTTGATCTCTGCGGTGCGGTCCCAGTCGCGCGGTGTGAGGTCGGGTCGGCGGTGCTCGTAGTCGCTGGACAGCAGCGGGGACGAGATGACCATGTCCGCTGTGGCGACGTTGCAAGCCATCGGGACGTTCCAGACGGCGCCGATGCGCAGCAGTGCCTTGACGTCCGGGTCGTGCGGCTGGGCTTCGAGCGGGTCCCAGAAGAAGATCAGCATGTCGAGGCTGCCTTCGGCGATCCGGGCACCGATCTGCTGGTCGCCGCCGACCGGCCCGGACAAGAACCGGTGCACGGGTAGGCCGAGCTCGAACTCGAGCATGGTGCCGGTGGTGCCGGTGGCGTAGAGCTGGTGCTCCGCGAGGGTGTCGCGGTTGTACTCGGCCCAGCGCAGCAGCTCGACCTTCATGTTGTCGTGGGCGACGAGCGCGATATGGCGTTGCTTGACGGCAGTGTTCATCGGACAGCCTCCGTTGACGTGGGCCAGGGGTCGTCACCCGCTCCGTCGCAAGCGTCGTACTCGAAGTATCAGGTCAACACGCTCGGGATGTCATGGTCCGGCCGCGATCACGAGTCGAAGTAGCTCTCAAGATCGAAGGCGATGCGACGCAGAGCGTGATGGCCTCGCTCGATCAGAAGCGCGACCACGAATGGCGCCATACGCGCAGAAAGATAGCGTTCAATGTGATGTGTCCTGGCACGTACGGCTTCAAGGGGTGTTCGTACGACGTGGGTGGCGGCGTCGCTCGGCCACTCACTGAGTCTCGGGCTAGGTCGCGAGCAGGAGGAGACAACCAGCGGAAGTGACGATTTGAGCCGCGTAACGTCCACGGGATAAGGCGGGCGCTTGGCGCCGGATTCAGGTGCGCCGGGCGACGACCAGGCGGGGGCACTGGAGTCATCTGGGGGAGCGAATGGTGATGACGATCTATCGGTTGGGGCCGGCGCCGGCGAGAGCACGATCCGTCTCCTGAGTGCTGATGACCGTGTTGCCTTCAAGAGTCGCGACTCGATCCCGTGTGGTCTCGCGGGCCGACGTCTGGCCGGCATCGGGATCCGCATGAGAACGACGCGGATCGCGGATGGCCGCAGGCGTGTGCGGCATGCCGGTGTTCCACTGCTCGTTGCGTTGGACATCGACGGCACGCTGGTGGGGCAGGACCGAGCGATTCCACCCGTGACGGGGCATGCCGTCGCCGCTGCAGGGGCCGCCGGCCATCACGTGGTCCTGGCCACCGGACGCTCGATCGTGGGCATGCTTCCCGTCGCGCGTGCGTTGGACATCTTCCCGGGCTGGGCGGTGGCCTCCAGCGGATCGGTGATTCTTCGCCTGGACCTCGGCGTGCGTGCGGGCTATGTCGTCGAGGACGCGCACACCTTCGACGTGGAGCCGCTGGTGCGCCTTGTCCGTGCGAGTGCACCTGACCTCATGCTCGCCGTGGAGGAGCTCGGCTGGGGATATCGCACCGATGCCCGGCTACCGGACGGCTTGCTGAGTGGGCCCCAGCGCGTGGTCGCGCTCGAGGAGGTCTGGAGCCGGCCGACGACGCGGGTGATCTTGCGCGGTCTGGGTGCGACGGAGCTGGTCGGGGCAGTACGCGCTCTGGGTCTGACCGCGACACGTTCCGGGCCGGACTCGGTCGACGTCACTCCGTACGGGCTGAGCAAGGCCACGGCGCTCGAGACGGTACGAGAACGCCTCGGTGTCCCACGAGGCAACACGATCGCCGTCGGGGACAACTACAACGACATCGAGATGCTGCGCTGGGCTGCGCGCTCCGTCGCCATGGGGCACGCGCCTGCCGATCTGCTGGCCGTCGCCAGCGAGGTCACTGGCACCATCCAGGAGCACGGCGTGGTGGACGTGCTCAGATCGATCACACCAGGTGTCGGCCGATCGGCCGACACCCGGCGCTGACATAGGAGTCGCCGAGGACATGACCGTTGCTCGACGGTCGGTCAGAGTGCGGGGCAGAGCTCGACGTGGTCGCGCACGACTTTCCCGCTGCCGTCGATGAACACCACGGCCCACTCGTCCATATCGTCTCGGCTGACGACCTGGGCCAGCCCCCACCGCCCCGGCTGCCATCGGGCTGCGAACACCGCGGTGCCGACGGGGAAGGGATCGTTGGCCAGCAGGAAGTCGTTGACGAGCTCGTCGATGGTCCGCGCCCTGGCGTAGCCATGGTCGATCCACTGCTGCCGCGGCTCGACGGCGGCCCAGGTCTGGGCAAGGACGGCGACGTACTCCATTCCGCAGCGTTCAGGATCCACGGGCTCGGGTTCCAAGCTCATCCGCGCGGCCAGCCGGGTCGGTCGCTGACCCGGGACTCGAAGGTAGGCCGAGGACGCGGCTGCCCGGTCGACAAAGCCGATCGACGTCCGGGTACTGCGGTCACGCACAGGTGAGCGGGCGCTGCCCGCCGCAGCAGATAACGTGAACTGGCCATGGCGTCACGCTTTCATCAAGAACGCCATCGAGACCCTGATCGGCCGGGTGATCTGCGGATGAAAAGCGCTGCCCCGCTTTCGGCCGCTTATGGACAGGATCGCGGATGGTCCTGGGCCTGTACCGGGTCACGACATGGACCGGGTCGGTACGGAACCGGTGTCCGGACGAGCACATCGCGTGGCAGTGGTTCAACGCAAGCGCCGCGCGTGCCGCACCCTCGCCGACGCGCGGCTCATCGCCCTCCTCGCCCGGCTGGAGGCAGGAGGCAGGAGGACCAGCACAGCGCTCTCAACACAGCCTTGTGAGAGTGGGTCGAACCCTGCTGCGCGAGCAGGACGTTAACGGCTCCGTTCCAACGGTTGCTTTGATCCTGACAGTCGCGCGTGGAGTCCATCAACGGCGTTGCACAGGCCGATCAAGCTGGGGCCGATCACGAGGTTTTTACCTGGTGCAGGCTCGGCACTGAGTGTGGACCACAGCCGGGTCAGCTTCTTGGTGGCGCGCGCGTATTCCTCCTGGGACAGGTCTCGTTCTTCGCGGCCCTCCAGGAGCTCGAACGGTTTGGGATGGAGCGCGATGCAAATCGCGTAGTCCGACAGGAGGAGGAAGGCGGAACCGGCCAAGTAGATGCCCAGGCCCCCCATGCCGCGCCACTGTCGCTCGAGACGGACCTTGTCGACGGCGACGAGGTGGGAGCCGGTGCCGTTCTGGTACTCCCCGGCGAGTTCACCGGCGCTATCGGTGAGCGGGACGAATACCTCCGTGTCTGCATCGACTGCATCGAGGGCGTAGGCCATCGTTATGCCGTGAGGCAGGACCGGGAAGAGCCATCCGTTCATCCAGAAGATCGGGTCGGGCTCGTAGGCTGAGGTGCCCTCGTCGAGCGCTTCGAAGTCGTCGAGGTATGCCGTCACGGTCCAGGGTGTCGCGAGTTCGTCCGGCGACCGAGGCGTCCAGGTGATCGTGAGGTTGAAAGTGATCGAGTCGAGTGCGCGCTTCAGCCGACGCCGCCGTCGCGCTCGGTCCAGGTCCGTCACCATGACCACGACGGTACGCAGGGGTCCTGGGGCTGGGTGCGCATGACGCGCGGTGCCTTGCCTTGTCCGGCGACGCCGCTGCGGCGCCCTGGCCCAAGGAGTCCAACGGCCGGGAACTGAAATGCAGCAGCTGGTAGGCGTTCCTCCGCGACGACGCTCGACGAAAGTACGGGGCATCACCTGCCGGACGTTCCCGCGAGGTCGAGGCCGCGGTCCAGCTCGTCAGCTGATCTCGGTAGTCCGGGCTCTGGAGGTTGTCGCCCGGCTCTGGTCGGGTTCGTTTCCTGGGCTCTGCTCTGCTCTGCTGTGGCTGTCTGCGTGGCCGCCGCCCGGTGGCCACCGCCTTCATCATCTGTACCAGCCAGGTCGCCCTCCGGCCTTCCGCCGGGCGAGCTCCGCTCGAGTGATGAGTCTGGTTCAGACGAGGGTGGTGGGGGAGCTGTGGCCCGGTCTGGCACGCCCGTGGGCAACCGTCGGGCGTGGTCGAAGGCCTCACCTGGAGTGCCGGAGTGCAAGGGTTAGCGTGGGGAGATGGAGATCGTGCTTCAGTACTTCGACGGTTGTCCGAACTGGGAGATTACCCAGGAGCAACTCGACGTCATCGCGGCGGAACGACCAGATATCGCCGTGACCCGACAACTCGTCGAGACGCCCGATGAGGCTGAGCGCGTCGGCTTCCAGGGATCACCGAGCATCCGCATCGACGGAACTGACCCGTTCGCTGACTCGGTGGCCGGCGCCGGGCTGGCATGCCGCATCTACCGGACACCGGACGGACCGGCGGGATCCCCGACGCTCGGACAACTACACGAGGCGATCGGCGCTCATTCCTGAACGGGCCCTGCCCCAGGAGGGGTTGAGCTCGTTCCAGAGTTCGGCGTAGGTCCGTAACGCTGGCGCTCTGTGAGCCTGTCCTAGTTATTTGCGGCCCAGCGCATCAGTTCGGCCTTCAGCGTTGTCGTGTGTGAACCGGGGGTCCGACCCTAGGCGTGGGCGGTCTCGCCCACGCCTGGGACCTCATCAGACGTCGGTGCGCGCACCCGCACGGGCTCGTCGGGACGTCCAGACGAGCAGGCCGCCGAGGCTCAGCAGGAGCACGGCGCCGAGCGCCGTTGCGCCGACTGTCGCGCCGGTGGCGGCCAGACCGCCTGCGCCAGGGACGGAAGCATCAGGGTCGGTACCGCCCGGCCCACCCGTACCGTCACCCGGGCCCGGCACGGTCGGGTCGCCGGACGGGCTGGGACTGGGTACCGCTGACTCCTCCGCCAGGAGGAAGTCGAGCCCGGTAACGTCCTGGTCCACGACCTCGAAGGCCAGGGTGGCGTCACCGTCGACGACGTAACCGTCCGGTGGGGTGATGGTGGCCGTGTACTGACCGGGAAAGAGGTCGGTGACCCAGGTGCCGTCCTCGCCGGTGGTGACGGTCACGACGGTCTGGCCGTCGGCGTCGGTCACGGTGATGTCCGTGCCGGGCACGGGGCCGCCGTCGGCGTCGGCGACGGTGCCGCCTGCCTGGTGCAGCTGGGGATCGACCGGCAGCCCGATGACGGCGAAGTTCTCCTCCAGGAAGCTCTCACCGGCGCTCGTGATGGTGACGGCTCGTTCGGTCGTCTCGGCGGAGTACCCGTCCGGGACGGTCAGGGTGATGGTGTACTCGCCGGCGGGCAGGTCGCCCGCGAAGTACGCGCCCTCTTCATCGGCCGTCAGCTCGACCGGACCGTCCGGGCCTTCCACGGTGACCGTGGCGCCGGGTACGGGGTCGCCGGCGTCGTCGGTCACGGTGCCGGCGATCCGGCCCAGGCGGGCCAGGGCGAAGTCGATGCCGGTGATGTCGTCGCCGCCGACCGTGACGTCCTGCGTGACGGGCCCGTCCGTGACGTGCCCGTCAGGGACCTCGATGCTGACGGTGTGGTCCCCGGGCAGCACTCCGTCGAACGTGTAGGTCCCGTCTGCGGCTGTGGTGGTGGTGACCGGCCCGTCGGGGCCATCGAGGGTCACGACGATCCCCGCGACCGGCTCACCGCCCGCGGTCACCGTGCCGGAGACGGCGGAGGGGGCTTGGACGACGAAGTCGTTGCCCGTGCTGGCGTCCTCCTGACCCACCTCGACGGTGATGTTGCCGGGCACTGAGACGGGGCTGTAGCCCTCGGGCAGGTTGCTCAGGCTGAACGCGTACTCCTGGGGCTGGTTGCCGTCGATGTCCCAGGCGACGCCGTCAATGACGTACTGGCCCTGGGCGTTGGTGGCCGTGGTGAACGGGTCGCCGCCGGCAGGCGTGAGCGTGACGGTCGCTCCTGCCACCGGGTTGCCGTCGTCGTCCAGCACGGTGCCGCTCACGGCGACCGGCTTGATGTCACGTGCCGCGAAGTCGACACCGGTCGCATCAGCGTCGGTCAGGTCGACCGAGTCGACGAGGCTTGGGCCCTGGGCGACGAGACCGAACGGGTGCTCGTCGGAGACCGGGGGCAGTGTCGTCATCTCGACCCGGTAGCCCGGGGCGGCGGTGTATCCCTCGAACGCGTACGTGCCGTCCTCGGCGGAGGTTGTCGTGGCCAGCTGGGTGCCGTCGGGTCCGAACAGCGTCAGCGTGGCTTCCGTCAGGGGGCCTTGGGGTGCGCCCGTGTCGTCGACGAGGGTAACGGTCCCGGTGATGTCCCGGGCAAGAGAGGCGAACCAGGTCTGGTAGACCGGGAAGCCGGAACGCTGGAAGAACTCGACCGTCAGGCTTGTAACCGGCACGGTGGGCCGGAACCAGCCGCTGGCACCGTTGGTGTCCGCCGCGGCGTCGTTGCCGATCAGCTCACCGGTGGCCGGATCCCAGGTCGGGGTGTCGTCACCGTTACAGGACGGCGAGCCTGCGCCCGGGCAGTAGTTGAAACCGCCCTGCCAACCGAGCTCTTCGGCCGTCAGCGACTGACCGTCAGGGCCGATAGCGCTGATGACCGCCCGGTCCGCGTCGATGTCACCGAGCACGAACGCCCATCCGCTGGCGGGCGTGGGCCGTTCGAACGTGTAGGTCGTGGTCGACGGCGCCGCCGGGGTGTCGGCCTGCGGGCGCAGGTTCAGGTACTGCTGGTTGCGGCTGGACCCGTACACCGCACCGGGCGGAGAAGCCTCACCCAGCCACGACGTAGCACCGGAGATGACCCCGACACCGCCCCGGGAGTTGGAGGTGGCGCTGGCCGCAGGGAAGCCTCCGGCTGGCAGTTGCATGGTTGTGGACCAGTTGCCGGCCGATCCGGTCAACGGTTCCCAGTCGGCCCAGCCTGCGCTGGTGGCGGCGGAGGCTGATGTGGTGGGTACCAGGGCGGTGAGGATGACGAGTGAGGCAGTCGCGAGCGCGCTCAGCGCTCTGGTGAGGTGGGTCACGAGAAACCACCATAGGAGAACTAGCAGATAACGGCGAAAGATGCCTGAGAAAGGAAACCAAACCGGGTAAAGCGGACCGTATTCATCGATGAGCGTGTCCCCCAACGGCGACGCCACCTCTGCGCAGAAAGTCTCCAGGGCATGGCCGAGGACGGCATGGTAGGAGCCGCACCTTCAGTGCCCTGCGCCCGGCCGCTCCTATTGCATGGGGCTCAAAAGCGGATGCGCTCTCGGGGGCGAGCCCGCCGGCGACAAGTCATCCGCCGCGGATAATACTGAGCGGAGGTCCTAGGCGGTGGTGTGACTTCCTAGAGGTGCAGGCATGCCTTTCAGGCCACCCGGGTATCGATGTCAAAGGGCGTGAACATGAGGCGGGCAAGAAGTTTCACGGTAGGCCTGGTCGTTCTCGTGACAGGCGCGTGCTCCAGGGAAGCGCCGCCGCAGGAGAGCAACGAACGCGTCTGCGGTGCGGCCGAGCAGCTCACGGTCGCCTTGGACATCTTCGACACGACGCTCACACCACAGGCCACGGTGGACGACGTCGCCGCGGCACGCGACGGAGCCGGCCAGGCGTGGCGATACCTGAACACGGCGGCAGGCGACATGGCTCAGGAGCGCACCCGTGCCCTGGACGAAGCATGGAACCGCTTCGACGTGTCGGTCGACCGCATCAGCGAGAGCGCGATCACCCCGGATGTGGCCCGCTCGCTCCGAGACGATGCTGTGGAAGTCCAACAGGCTCGCAATGCCTTGGCAGACAACCTCGGGTGCTGAACGCCGTTCACGATCTGCACGGCATCCAGGACACGCGAAGGGGCACGTGCTGGCGCGAGGGGACGGCGTGGTTGTACCGGTCGCCCGCCCGGGCCTGGGTGATGCTGGACGGCACAAGTCTGGCTGCACGAGCGTGGATTGTCGGCTCCTGGGAGGTGAACTTGTCCGTGCTGGCCCGCCGGTCCAGGCAAGGTCTCATGCCCCGGTTGCCGGGATTCTGGCGCTTTGCCACAGAGTTCGATTCGGGAATGTCCTATTTCATTCCCGGCTCGCTCTGTGCACTCCGATTGCCAGAGACGGCAGCGCGTTTAAGTCTCATTCGTGGTAAGCATAGGTGTGGTCCACCGCTGTTTCCGGCGGAGCTATTAAGGGGAAACGCCTTGCTCCGAGGATTCCATGCAATGAGTCGTGCTGCCGCTACCTTGGCCATCCCGGCCAGTCGGCGCTCGGCAACTTCTCGGCTCGCTCGTCGGTGCGTCCGATGAGGCCCTACTTCTGACGGTCAGAACTTCACAGCTTGCCGGACGCCGCGAGCGGCCGGCGCCAGCGCCCTTTCCACCAAGTGTTCGCGCATGGTGGGCTGGTGGAAAGGGTTCCGGTGGGGCGCCTTCCCGCTTGTCGGGGAAGGCGCCTCACTGCTTCACCAACAGCCGTGTCGCGCGCTACGCTACGCGGCACATGGCCGGCCGAATGCTGCGCGCAGCCGATCCGGAAGGGTTGTGGCCCGATTCACCGAGCGGAGGTCTGCAAGGCTTGCCTCGTAGGGCTCCGCGGGAATGGCTTCGCCCTCCTTGACTCGTCCTCCCGTGCGCACGGTTCACCCGACGAACGCGCGCCCGTCACTCCCGACGGGGCCAGCTTGTCTGGACGACGGACTCTGCGGAAGTGACCGTGGCCACGACGATCCGGTATGTCACTGGCGGTAAGGGCGACGTACCGGTCTCGTTCCCCGCCGGGCGCTGCTCCGAGACTCCTGAGGGCCATGACGGGGGCTGTTCAGGGCGCCTCGGCGCTATCCGGCGGTGTCCATCCCAGTCGTGAAGCGACGGCCAGTCGCTCGTTGTCAGGGACCATGTAGGCGGCGTCGCGGAGCATGTACCTGATCGGGCCGAGCACCGTGTCAGGGATCACCGCACCGCCTAGGTACCGCACGGTCGCTTCGATCGCGTGGATCGCGGCCTCCACGGCGAGGTACACCCAGAAGAGCGCCATCCAGTCGGTTGCATGTCCCTGTGGCACACCGAGGTCGCCGAGGGCGACCCGCAGATGGCTGCGCTCCTGGGAGTGGGTCGCGGAAGACAGGGTGCGCCAGGCGTCCATGCCGAGCGGACCGAGCGCGATCGTGCGCATTTGTGCGGCCTCGTTGCGAGGTTCGAGGACGTAGCCCTCGAGTGTGCCGTCCTTCTTCGCCACGAAGGCCAGCCCGTCGGCGCGTGCTGCCGCACTCAGGCCGTCACGCTCCGCCCGGGCCCGCGCCTCGGCCTCGCCGTCATCGGCCGGGTCCTGGACGGCGTCCTGCCACTCCTGGCGAAGTGCTTCCTGTCGGAGGTTGAACGCCCTGACGGTGCGCAATGTGTCGGAGATCTGCTCGTCCAGGACGTAGGAGACGTGCATCGCGGGTTCCAGCAGCACGCGTGCGACGGCGAGAACGGTCCGTAGCGGGGCGTGCGTCGCGCACAGGACCGCGAGCCCTTCGAGATGGTCGCGCGTGGCATGGACCATCCAGTTCACCGTCTCGATGACGAATACGTTGTCTGGGTTGAGCTCGGACAGGCAACGCACGTCACCAGGGGTGCCGGGCAGCGGCCGCAGGACGCTCCCCGACCTGGGGTCGAGCCCACGTTTCTCCCAGATCGCGAGCGTGAACACCTCCGCGAGCCCGTTCAGGGACCGTCCGGCGTCCTGGATGCCTGGCCGTGGCGGCATGCGATGACTCTTCTCCCGGGCTGCAGCGAGCATCTGGAAGGCGTTTCGGGCGGCGGGGCTGAGTCCCGGGCCGGACGCTGCACGTTCCATCGTCTGATGGTGCCATCTAGGGCCAATGCCGGGAAGTTAGGGCGTTGAGGTCGGTGTCAAGACCATGTTTGTGCTGGTAGCAGCAGCGAAGCTCCTGTAGTTGAGAGCAGTCCGCCAAGACAGCTTTCACCACAGGAGCTTCGCCGTGTCCGATCCTGTCATCAACGTCCGTGCCCTGTCAGCCCCGGGTGTGTTCGCTCCCGGGCATCTGGGAGAGCTCACCGTGCAGGTCCCGCCCGAGGTCGTCGATACGGTCCTGGCCGAGACCGGCCGGGTCGAGCAGCGCGCCCGTCTGCTCCCGGGGCGGGTGGTGGTCTACCTGCTGCTGGCCGGGGCGTTGTTCGAGGACATGGGATGGCGGCAGGTCTGGGCCCGACTCGTGCAGGCGCTCCCCGGGCAGGTCGCCGCGCCGTCCAGCCCAGCGATCAGTCAAGCGCTGCGGCGGGTCGGGATCGCCCCGCTGGCTGCTTTGTTCGATCTGCTGCGCGGTCCCGCGGCGACGACCGCGAACGTGTCCTGGCGCGGGCTGCTGGTGTGTGCGATCGACGGCACCCAGGTCTCGGTCCCGGCCGGGGCGGCCAACGAGACGGTGTTCTCTCGTCAACCCACCCTCCTGGGTGGTGGGGGCGGGTATCCCGCGGTGCGGATCGTGGCCCTGATCGCCTGCGGGACCCGGAGCCTGATCGATGCCCTCTTCGGACCGACCACGACCGGAGAGGTCGCGATGGCCCCGGGGCTGGCCCGCTCGCTACGACCCGGGATGCTGGTCCTGGGCGACCGGAACTTCTGCGCACGCAACGTGGTCGCCGCTCTCGCAGCCACTGGCGCCCAGCTGCTGTTCCGGTCCAAGACCGCGGCCACCGCGGCGCGCCTGCGGCGCGTGCTGGACTACGCGGACGGGACCTGGCTGGCTTGGCACGGACCGACCCTGGTGCGAGTCCTCGACGCGAGCATCACCGTCACTCTGCCCGACGGGACCACAAGGACCGAGTCCTACCGGCTGATCACCACGCTCCTGGACCCCGCCCAGGCGCCCGCGGCGGCCCTCGTGCGGCTCTACCACCAACGCTGGCAGATCGAGACCGCGTACTGCGAGCTGAAGTCGACCATCCTGGGCGGACGCGTCCTGCGCGCGAAGACCCCGGCCGGCGTCACCCAGGAAATCTACGCCCTGCTGACCTGCTATCAACTCCTGCGCACCGCGATGACCGACGCGACCAACACCAACCAGGACCTGGCCCCAGACCGCGCATCGTTCACGATCGCGCTCCTGGCCGCCCGCGACCAGATCGTCACCGCTCGCCACTGCCTGAACGAGCCCGATCTGATCGGGCTCATCGGCGCCGCGGTCCTGGCCGACCTGCTCCCTGCCCCACGGCCACGGACCCGTCAACGGATCCGTAAACGAGCGATCAGCAAGTACAACGCCAGAGGCCCCGCGATCGACCACAAGACCTACCCGATACGGGTAACCCTCATGATCGAACGCGCGACCTTGACACCAACCTCAACGCCCTAACTTCCCGGCATTGCATCTAGGGCCTGTTTCGGACTGGTTAGCGGTCTGGGATCCAGGTCAGGACTTCGGTGACGATCGTGACGTGGTCGGCCGCGGCGGTCGTGTCGTGTTGCCCGGTCGCCGGGTCGCGCCGCTCGATCTCGTAGCCGCCCAGACCATTGGTGCGGGTGTAGGCCGAGAGGGACCAGTCCAGGGCTGTGTCGTCGGGGTAGATCACGAAGAACGTGTTGTCCCTGCTGGCCAGGTCCTCGAGCAGGTCGGTGAACCAGGTCGGCACACAGGGACTGCGGGTGCTGGCACACCCGAACGCGACGATTACCTCGGCCACGTGCGCCGGCCCGCAACGTATACCTCGAAGGGACCGTGCCCTGACGGCGCACGACCCGCGCTGACCCAGGCCGCCCAAAACAACAGCGGGGGTGGCGAGCCCGTCGCGGCCGGTCCTCCGTGCCAGGAAGGGCACTGCAGGTGTGTCCTACGGTGCAAGCGCCACCTACTCACCTGGCGGTGAGCGCTACGCGACGCCCCTTCCCTCTACTGCGTCTCAGGCGAGCACGCCGGCCTCGCTCGGCGGCCGTCCCGTCCGTGTGGGTGATGTGCTCCCTCAGGGGGTGAAGTTAAGTCGGTCGGGTGGCACCGTGGCAGTGAGCGGCGCACTGTGGAACGGGGCCCGTCGGGTCCCCGCAGTGCCGCTCACGACGAAGGAGCCGTCATGACCCGTCGATACAAGGCTGGGCGTCTAGCAGCCGCCGTCCTGCTCGCCCTTTCCAGCCTCGGGGTCGCCGCTGCCGCCCCGGCAGCCGCTGCCGACTGCGATGTGCAGGCCACAACTTCGTACTACAGCTACCTCAACAGCAGCACGTGCCTCAACGCCGGGGCCTATGGGACCTCCGCCTCCACCAGCACCTACACGAACATCGGCTCCATCAGTACCGGCATCAGCACTTCGCTTGGCTACGACTGGTAGTAAACCCAGGTCGCACAGGACTGGGGTTCCTCCGAGCCCAGGCGGCCAGTTAATCTCGCTGTGGTCTAACACCACTCCTGGCGAGATGAGTTGTCCGCCTGGTCGGCTCGGAGGGTAGAACAGATTATGGTCATGTTCCTGGCGACGGCCCTCTGACGGTGTTCAGGCAGGCTCGCTCCTGATGGTCCACTCGGTCGTCTGGTCGTGGTTGGACATGGTCGACATCGTCTCCGAGTCGCGCGTTGGGTGGGTTACGAGCTTCGTAGGTGCGGTGTGCGATCGACACGAGCACGACCGGGACAACAGCGCTCGGCGGAGCGCCGCAGCGGATCTCAGCCCGGCGTGTCCAGCTTGCGGCGAAGCAGGTCTGGTTGTGTCTTGGCGTGGGCGAGGCGTTCCTGGAGGATCTGCTGCTCGGTCTTGGCCGGCGGCGAGGGTTACGGCGGCGTGGGCCGCGCTGAACTGATAGGCGCCGGGTCTCGGACAGGGCAGGGCTTGTGTGGGTGGGGAGCTGAACGCGTTGTACGCAGGTCGTGCGCAGTGGCTCTCAGCCGTCACGGGGGTGCGGTCGTTGGGACTTTTCCGGGGCGCTGGTGATGCGCTGATGGAGCTGCGGTACACGGTGCCGATCGACAGGCTCCGCTCGGCAAGCGGATACCGCGGCACGAGTGTGGCCGGGTCCCAAGCATTTGAGCACGGGCGTGCTGATGCCGCTGATGCCGCCCGGCAGTGCCTCTTCGTGCCTAGGGGAGGACTGGCCGGGACGATCAGCACGCGGAGCCGCACGTGGATTTGCTCGATGCGGCGCGCGCAATCGGGGCACGGCATCTCCTCCCGCGCCCCGGCTGCGAGGATGTCGGCGGCCTCCCATAGCAGCCTGTGGATTTCCCCAGGCTGCGCGGGCACCGTGATGCGCAGAGGCTCCAGCAGGTCAACGAGCGCGGCGGGCACCGTGCGGCGTCCGGGCTGTACTGCTCGGCACGCCAGGGCGACGAGCAGAAGCCCGGTAGCCAGCGTCCAGGGGCGGCTGCCGCCGCACGAGCCCTGGAAACCATCACGACCAACCAGGAGACGGCCCGGCAGCTAGGCCGCCCGGGACCGCGGCGGTCGATGGAGCGTGTCCCGGTGGTCCTGGCCGACGCGCGAGCCCGCGCCGCCCAGCTGGGCCGCGACGCAGACGAACGAGCGCGGCGCGATGCTGCTGGCCGGGCATCCGAGCAGGTCGGCGGCTGGGGCTGGTAGGAATTTCCACAGCCCGGCATCCTGTTGAGTCGTTGAGAACCCAAGCGCTAAGCGCTGCCGGCGGGCAGTATCCACAGGTTTGTCCCAGAGTTATCCACAGATTTCGACCAGTTCGCGGCCCGGGGTCTCGTGCCTGGGGATCGATCGGTAACGTCGACACGCAGCACCGTGTCGGCGCATCGCAGGCCCGGCGTGTTGATGGCGATGGGCGCCGTGACGAGGGGCGGGTGTGATGGATCGGATCTGGCTCGATGTGCCGTTCGAGGAGAAGGGCGAGGCCAAGGAGCTCGGTGCCCGGTGGGCACCGGACGCGAAGCGCTGGTTCGCCCCTCGCCCGGGGATGAAGCGGCTGGAACGCTGGGCGGCGCTACCGGATGTTCCCGATCTGCTGCCTGGTGAGGACCGGTCGTTGGGGTCGGGCTTGTTCGTCGACCTGGTGCCCTCGACGTGCTGGTTCACCAACGTGCGGTCGTGCGTGACCCCGAAGGACTGGGAGCGGCTGCGGCGGATGATCACGCGCCGGGCCGGGATGCGGTGCGAGCTCTGCAGCGCGACCCAGGACAAGGAGACCCGCCGCTGGTTGGAAGCTCACGAGCGGTGGGTGTTCGATCCCGTCCAGGGCGTGCAGCGACTTGCCCGGCTCATCTGCCTGTGCACCGATTGCCATACGGTCACCCACTTCGGGTTCGCGCAGGTGCGCGGCCTGGAGGACGCCGCGTACGTTCACCTGATGGCGGTCACCGGCATGGACCACGCCCAGGCACAGCAGCACGTGCGCGACGCGTTCGCGCTCTGGTCGGTGCGCTCCGAGCGGACGTGGGAGCTGGACCTGTCCATGCTGACCGACGTCGGGGTCACAGTGCAGCGTCCACCATCAGCCAAACAGCGGCCGGCAGCGGTGCAGGAAGCGTTCGTGGCGCAGGACGACGGGATCCGTCACCGCGCCATGGAGCGGGCAAAGGCCGACGGGATACGGCTGCGCGCCGTCGCGCAGCCGGGCGCGGCGCCGCAGGCGACGCCCAGCCCGGTGGATGTCCCTGCGCGTGGGACCGAGGCCACGCGGCCCAGGTCCTTGCTCGGACGTTTGGTCGCGCGGTTGCGTCGAGCCTGAGGGCGGTGGTCGACGACCTCCCGGTGAAGTTCGGTCAGCGAGGCTTGACACGTGAAGCCCGGCGCCAGCCGCTTCACGCTTGCGCGCCGAGCTGGGCGTTGCAGGTGCGCGGCGCGCGAGCGCACCCGCACGCGGTCACACTGGTGGGCATGTGCGGCAGATTCGCCAACGCGCGTCGTGACCAGGAGATCGCCGACCGGTTCCACATCGCCGAGCTCATCGGCGAGGAACCCGACCCGTCCTGGAACGTCGCTCCGACCAACGACGTCCGCGCGGTGCTGGAGCGCGACGAGGGCGGGCACACGATGCGGCAGCTGCGCAGCCTGCACTGGGGACTGGTGCCGTCGTGGGCCAAGGACACCAAGATCGGCGCCCGGATGATCAACGCGCGCGTCGAGACGATCACCGACAAGCCGGCCTTCCGCAAGGCCGCCTCGCGCCGGCGGCTGATCGTCCCGATGGACGGGTACTACGAGTGGCAGGCGCCCGAGAGCGGCAAGGGCCGCAAGCAGCCGTTCTACCTGACCGACCCCGACGGCGCGCCCTTGGCCGCGGCCGGCCTGTACGAGCTGTGGCGCGACCCGACCAAGACCGAGACTGATCCCGATCGGTGGCTGTGGTCCCTGACCGTCATCACCACGAACGCGACCGACACGCTCGGCCAGATCCACGACCGCTCGCCCTTGCTGCTGCCCGACGAGCTCTGGGACCGGTGGCTCGACCCGGACCTGACTGACGGTGACCAGATCGACGCCCTGATTGCGTCGATCCCCGAACCACACCTGACGCCCGTCAAGGTCGGCACGGCCGTGGGTAACGTGCGCAACAACGGCCCGGACCTGATCGAGCCCATCGACTGACGCCGCGCCCGATGCCTCCACGAGGAGTGGGTTACGCAGTCGGTGTGCCGTGCACCTCCGGTGGCCTGACGCTGCTGACCTCGGTGTCTGGTCGGACCCGCACGAAACGCAACAGGTGTCGGAAGCTCTGACCATCCCATCCCACGTCGGCACTGACCTCGACCACGACCGGCTCGACGAGGGTCAGGTCGACGACGTCGCTCCGTGCCGTGTTGAACCGCGAGAACGCCGTGCGAAGCACCCGAGCAGGCCATGGATGGTCTTCCGCTGGCGGTTCCAGCCACGGGGCCAGGGCTCGGCGTCCCGACGGCGACAGCGGGGCGGTCCGGCCCACGATCCTCAGGTCCCCGTCGATCGGAAGGCCTGCCACGACTTCCTGCGGGGCGGTCCGGCGACCGATCACCGCACCACAGATCACGTCGACGGTGTCGCGGTGCTTGACCTTCAGCCATTCCCGGCGCCCGGTCGGGTACGGCTGCGCCGCACCCTTGACGACGAGGCCTTCTATCCCTACGACCGGGTAGGTCTCGAACCATTCGATCGCGAGTTCGCGATCTGCCGTGACCTCTGAGAGGTTCAGTGGCGGCCGCCAGCCGGCGGCCAGCTGCTCCAGCAGCGCGCGACGCTCGTCGAAGGACAGCTGGCGCTGGTCGCGGTTGTCGTGAGCCAGCAGGTCGAACACGGCGTACGAGGCCGGATGGTCAGCGGCGTGGGTGGCTGATCGGTGAGCGCTGCGGCCCATGCGCGACTGCAGCGCCCCGAAGTCCAAGCGACCGTGAGACCAGATCACCGCTTCGCCGTCGAGCACGACGCCAGGTGGAAGTTGCTCGGTACACGCAGAGGCGATCTCGGGAAACGTGCTCGACAGATCGGTGCCGCGACGAGACCACAACCTCGTACCGTCCTGATCGCGCACGGCGGCCAGGCGGCTAGTTGACTGAACTCTTCGGTGCGCTGATTGGCGGCGCGGGTGAGGACATGGAGAGAGTGTGTCGGTGGTTACTGACGTGGGCCGTGTGGTGGAGTTCGAGACGGGGTTGCGCTGGCGGGTGCTGTTTCCCGAACTTGAGCATGTCGCCGCTTCTGGATACCTGCGGGATTTGGCCGCGTCGGATTGCTCTGCAGGAACGCTGCGCAGCTATGCGTACGATCTGCTGCGCTGGTTTCGCTTCCTGCATGGACGCTGGACGCCGTGGGACCGGGCCGAGCGAATCGATGTGCGGGAGTTCGTCGAGTGGCTGCGCGAGACGCCCGTTCAGCAGCGGGTACGCCGGCGTCCGGACGTGCCGGCGCCAGGCTCGGTGAACCCACTCACGGGCAAGACGTCGCTGGGAACGATGTACGCGGCCAGGACGATCAACCACCAGTTGAGTGTCTTGTTCGGGTTCTACGAGTGGGCGTGCGCCGCCGACCTCGGGCCGTTGGTCAACCCTGTCCCGGCCCAGCGGACACGGTCTGCTGGCAGGGTCGCTGCGCACCACAATCCGATGGAGGATTTCGTCATTCACCAGCGGGCGAGGTATCGGCAGAAGACACCACACCCGACGTGGCGGGCGATACCTGATGATGCCGCTGACGCACTGTTCGGGGCACTGCGCAGTCACCGGGACCGGGCGCTGGTGTCGTTCTGGCTGTCGAGTGGTGTCCGGGCCAGCGAGCTGCTGGGGCTGCGGCACGGCGGCGATTTGGATGCAGGTGCGAAAACGATCACGGTGGTCAGCAAAGGAAGCCGATTGCGGGAGACGGTCCCGGCTAGCGTTGATTCGTTCGTGTGGCTTGCGCTATACCTGCAGGAGGGGCCGCCAGTTGAGCACGGCGGCCCGGTGTGGTGGACCCGGCAAGGCACACCGCGACCGTTGACCTACCACGCCGCGAGGGCGGTGCTGCAGCGCGCGAACGCGTCGTTGGGCACGAACTGGACTCTGCACGATCTGAGGCACACAGCGGCGGCCCGGTTGCTGGCCGACCCGGCGTTCACGCTGTTCGACGTGCAGACGATCCTGCGCCACGCGAGCATCTCAACCACCCAGATCTACACCCAGCCTAGGCTGGAGGACTTAGTCGCCAAGGTCCTGGAGCACCATGCCCGGCCGCGGCCGGCCAGACCGGTGATCGAACCTACCTACGACGAGTCCATGGTCCGGGAACTTCTGGGGCTTCCCGCATGATCGAGGTACCAGTCTCGGGCGCTGAGCTTCCGGCCGATTCGCGATCGGCTGCGGGGATCCAGGCGGCACAGACGCGGGCGGCGTCCGGGCCGACGACGAAGCCGTTGTCACCACCGGCCGCGGTGGCACCGGATGCCGTGTTCGGGCCGCGTGGCCGCATTCTGCGGCAGCATGCCTACGACCTAGGGTCTGCACCTCCAGTCTTACCGTCGGGCGCATCTGGTGAAGGGGCCCAGGGCCTCGGCCTGGACGACGCGATCTACTTCACCCTGGACCGGGTGCTCGAGGTGTTTCCGAGCCGCAAGCCGACATCGACCGGCGTGCGGCGGATCCTGCAGTGGCTGGACCGATTCGACGGCGACACCTGGGAGCAGCGGTGGCTGGCCAGCGGCGCCGACCTGGCGCCTCGAACGTGGCGGTCGTCGGTCACGCCACGCACGCCCGAGTCGTCGGTGGCTCAGGGCATGAACGCGCTGCTGGTTGCGCGGGTGCTGCGTCCCTCTTACGGCTGGCAACTGGCTTCCAAGGCCGGCGCACACCTGCCTCAGCGCATACTCACCGTCAACGAGGCGGAGCAGCTGGAACGGCTGCGGGCGCTACCGGCCTACCGGTCGGCGCTATTTCGGCACCAGTACGACGCGGAGGCCTGCTTGTCGCGGGTGCTGATCCGGACAGGGAAACGGCTGCACGAAATCCGAGGCGACGATCTGCTCTTCTACGCCGACGTTGTCCGCACCTCGGGGCGGAACCGGCGCGAGCACCTGGCCTGGGAGTTGCTGGTCACGCTTGGCCCGTTCGCGGGAGAACCGCTCACGCTACGGGCCGCTTGGTCTGCCAAGGGCAACACCCGCCAGCACTCGGTCGAGACCCTGGTCGACCGCTACGGCCTGCCGGCGGGCGCAGTGCGCGACCTGCTGGTCGACTACCTGCGCGAGCTCAAACCGTCAATGGACTACGGCAGCCTGGAGGGCTGGGCCTACCGGCTGGTGCGCTTGTTCTGGTGGGAGGTCCTGCAGATCAACCCCCACCAGGCTGATCTGCGGCTGGCGTCTGAGGTCGCGGCTGAGTGGCGCGAACGACTCGCGGTCACCACTGATGGGCTACCGCGCCGCGAGATCCACTCGATCTTGTTCGCAGTCCGGGGTATGTATCGGGATCTGGCGGAGTGGTCACACGATGAACCGGCGAGATGGGGGCCGTGGGTCGCGCCGTGTCCCGTGTCGCGGCACGAGTCGAGGAACGCCTCGAAGGCGAAAAGGCGTCAGCAGTCGCGGATGCAGAACCGCACCCGGGCCCTGACACCACTGCTGCCGGCGCTCGTCGCCGAAGCGGTCCGCCGCCGTGACTGGGCGGCCCGGTTGCTGACCGCCGGGCAGGAGGCCGGCCATGGGCAGCGGTTCGTCGTCGACGGCTCGGAGTTCGAGCTGCATCATCCGCCACCACGCCGCTACGAGCGGGACCGGCCGAGTCTGCTGCGCGCCAGGATCGTCACCGCGGCACCGGACTTGCCGTTGATCCGGGTCAACCGGCACGGCCTGGTCGACATCACCGCGGCCGAATCCGACGGGTTCTGGGCGTGGGCGGCCATCGAGACACTGCGCCACACCGGGATCCGGGTCGAGGAGTTACTGGAGCTGACCCAGTTGTCGCTGCGTCACCACACGGCCGCCTCCACTGGCACGCTCGTGCCGTTGCTGCACATCGTGCCCAGCAAGAACGACATGGAGCGGTTGATACCGATGACGCCGGAGCTGGTGGCGGTGCTGGTCGCGGTTCAGCGACGCGCAAAGGACAACAGTGGCCGAATCCCGCTGTCGATCCGCTACGACCCCCACGAGAAGGTGCACGGCGAACCGTTTCCACACCTGTTCGTCCGCCGGATCGGCACCCGGAACGAGGTCATCTCGCCGTCGGTGGCCCGGCGGCTCATCGTGGACGTAGCGGTCTCGGCCGGGCTGCGCGACGCCGGCGAGCCGATCCACTTCACGCCTCACGACTTCAGGCGCCTGTTCACCACCGAGATGGTCTCCACCGGTCTGCCGCTGCACATCACCGCGACCCTTCTCGGGCACCTGAACTTGGACACCACCCGCGGCTACACCGCAGTGTTCCCCGAGGAGGTCATCGCGGCCCATCAGCACTTCATCGAACGCCGCCGCGCCACCCGTACGAGCGCCGAACTGCGGACCGCGACCGGTGAGGAGTGGGCAGATTTCGAGAACCACTTCCTGCTGCGCAAAGTCGCCCTCGGCGACTGCCACCGCCCCTACGGCACACCTTGTGTCCACGAACACGCCTGCGTGAAGTGCCGGTTCCTTCGCGTCGATCCCGCTCAGCTGCCGCGCATCGAGGACATGACGGCCAATGCGACCAAGCGGATCGCCGAGGCCAAGGAGCGGGTCTGGCTTGGCGAGGTCGCAGCGTTGGAGGACTCCCTCAAGCACCTGCGCAAGCGCCGCACCGAAGCCGAGCAGCAACTGAAGACAGCAACCGCGTCAATGCCGGCCGAAGACGGTTGATCTGGAACCAAAGAGATGTCCTCGGCGTGCTTCGGTCCGAGCCCTGCCGCAGTGCGCAATAGCTGATCACCTCGCGTCTCGTCAGCCTCAGTGCGGCGGCGTGCTGGTCGGCGTTCCTGGCTTGGACACTGTCGAGCGAGACCATCAGGCGTCCGTGGCGGTTCCTTGCCGCGCTGATCACGGGAATACGCGAGACGATACGTCCCATTTATCCGTTATAATATCCGCCGCGGGGTTCAAAGGTGAAACGTTCGCCTGCCCCGGCTTCATAGGAGGCCATCTTGGTTGGAAGATTCACGCGCACGTCGGCACGCCCCGTTGCGGCGCTGATCGCCGCCCTCGTGTTGAGTGCTGGACCAGCTGCTGCATTCGCGGCTGCCGCACCAGTCGACTCCCCAGCGGTCACTGCCTCGCTCTCCGCTTCGACGGACCCGTTCGCCGACCTGGCCGCCGACGGTTCACTGACTGTCAAGGAGGTCCGCGCACGCATCGAGTCTGGGGGCATGGGGACCATGGCCAAGTCTGGGGGCATCGGGACCATGGCGAACACGTATGGTTACTGTGCCATCCTCGACGGCCAGTTCGGTTGCAAGTCCGGCTACAACACGAGCGATGGCCTTGTCGTTGCGATCGTCTATGAAAACCGCTGGTTCAACACCCAGAACGACGGACTCGTCGGAGTGATCTACAACCCCAATTACTCGGTGGGTTGCACGTCCAGGACCAGCGACTTCGAGGGCGGGGCAAACTTCCCAGCCGTCCTCGACGACAAGGTTTCGTCCGTCCGTACCTACAACGGCTGTGACATCACACTGTGGTCCCGTAGCGGCCTTCAATTCGAGGGCACGTCGTGGATCCATGAGGAGGACGACCTGAACCCCTCCGGGTGGAACAACGTCGCGAGCTCCTTCGAGATCTCGTGACCTGGTAGCGCGAGTGCCCATCCCCCCGCGGCGGACGGGCACTCGCGCTCTGCGAACCTCCACAACAGGAGGGGCGTTCTTCAGCTCGCCCG
Source organism: Promicromonospora iranensis (assembly GCF_028994805.1). Lineage (GTDB taxonomy): Bacteria > Actinomycetota > Actinomycetes > Actinomycetales > Cellulomonadaceae > Promicromonospora > Promicromonospora iranensis. Next base: position 140,275 of record NZ_JAJQQP010000016.1, read on the forward strand.
CCGTCGCAGCCGGACGGCGTGCCGCCGTAGCGAGTCGGCATCGGCGTAGATCCGGTCCAGTAGTCCGTTCGAGCCTGGGCCGGCTGTCGCGGTGGTGTCTTCGGTGAGGTCGATCAGGTGCGTGAAGTCGGGGCGTCTGATCTCGTGCCAGACTTCAGACAAGCCCGGGACCGGCCCCAGGCAACACCGATCTCGCGCGTCGCCTGGCCTTCGATCCACGACCGGTGAGCGGTGTACAGCAGGTCAGGCCGGCGGCCCAGGGCCGCGCGGTCAAGGGGGGACGCACGTTCCCATCAGTGCGCGCTCCGTCGTCCGGCTGGCGTAGACGCGCAGGTGGAGCCGTGGGGCCGTCGAGACTGGGCACGCGCGAGTGCGCATCGACCCCGAGGGACAGCCGCACGGCGGGAGGCATCCGTGTACCCCGTGGCGAGGCGTTGTAGCTCGCGCAGCACGGGCGCGGCCGAACGAGCGTGGATGCCCACCAGGGGCGTCGAGGGCCTCACGATGCCGGGCCGAGTCGAGCGCCCCGGACGGGCAGCGGACCGTCAACGCCCCCGCTACCTCTACGAGCCGCCTCTCACGACTCTCGAACGGGGATCCCTGGCAGCAGCGAAACAGGTTGACAGGTTCAGTGAAGAAAGCCGTCCCACTTCGGCTCGAACCGGCACCCTCCAGGCAACGCGCCGACTCGGGGAATCTGCCCGACCGCACGAGCAAGAGCCACCTGTACTGGACCAGCAAGCCCCGAAGGCATCGCCGCCGCCATGCATCCAGAATCCCGCCGCCGCAGCCAAAGCGCACATCGACGCGGTCACGCCCAGAAGCGCTGCTTGGTCGAACGGAGCAAGACGACAACCCGGCATCGAGGACCGGGGTCGCACAGTTACAAGGAGCCGCCGAGGTCCAGCACGCCCTGGGATAGGCGGCGCGCGGTGGTCTCGCACTGCACCTCGCGCTTCTCGATCAGCACCGCGGAGCGTCCGGTGTGCCGGGCAGCCACCGCGGTGGACCCCGAACCGGCGAAGGGGTCCAGGACGGTGCCGCCGGGTGGGCAGGCGTAGCTGATCAGGAGCTCGAGGACGCTGACGGGTTTCTCGGTCGGGTTGATGCTCCTGGTGCGGTCCTTCGGGGCATGCAGCACGGACTCGACCAGGCGGGTGCCGGTCTCGGTCCAGGTCGATGGCCCGTACTCGGACTGCGTAGTGGGCCCCGCATGCCGCGTTGTGGCGGGGGAGTGGCGGCCGCGCTTGTCGACCTGGGTGCGGGGTGTCTGGTGGTACAGGTCGCGCCACGGCCCGCGGTAGAAGTGCAGGACGTGCTCGTGCGCCCTCCGGAACCGGTCGGTGGCCGGGCTGGTGGCCCGACCCTTGTCCCACACGACATCCTGGGACAGGCGCCACCCAGCGAAATCGCTCCAGTGGTCCAGGAACATCCGCATCGACCCGAACGCCCACAAGCTCGAGGTGTGCGTGGTGAGCAGCTGGGGCCATCCAGTGGGGTAGACGTCCCAGCCGAGGCTGGTCTCCCCGTAGGGCGGGTCGGTCACCACGAGGTCGAACGTCCCGAGCTGGGGCAGGACCTCGACCATGTCGCCCAGGTACAGGGTCACGCCCTGGTCAGCGAAGTACGGCTCCATCCAACTCACCACCCGCCCGCAGTTCGGTGCGACGGTTCGGAGGGACACGAGGTGAGGGGTGTGAAGGCGTGGTCATGGGTGGAAGGTGTTCCGCAACCTCCTGGCGACGCACCGCGTCATCAGCGGGTACGTTCTCCTGCTGTGAAGGCGACGCGCTGATGGAGCTGCGGTACACGGTGCCGATCGAGATGATCGTGACGCTGCCCGATGACCCGGACGACGGGGACTACGACCGGGCGCACCAGGCTGTGCTCGACGTGTTGAGGACAGTGGCGTCCGACGACCCCGCCGTGCGCATCACCAATATGGTGCTTGACCTGCCCGAGCCGGAGGAAGCCGCCGGTACCTGACGGTGGTCAGGCATCACCAGTTGGCGACGAGGTTCCACACGGTCAGGCCGACCAGCAGGACCGCAGCGATGTTCATCGCGGTGAGGATCCGCCCACCAACTCGGGAAGTCCTGAATCCTGGGCGAGTTTCGGTCAACCAGCGCCAGACGGCTAGCCAGACGAACATGACGGCGGCGGCGTAGAAGATGACGCTGCTCAACCCGCTGGTGGTCGTAGCGAAATACACCAGCCCCGCGGCCACGGGTACAAGGAGGAGGACGCTGGTGATCGTCAACCAGCGCGGTGTCCGCGCGGCCTGCCAGGAGACCGCGGTCGGTTCTTCCGGCCCGGAGTTCACCAAATTCCTCCTTGTTTCGGCTTGTCAGGATTGATGCTGCTGGCGATTGTGTCAGAGCTGGGTCGCCCGAGCGCATCGTCCGCGCGTGATTATGGTTCGCGGTCCTGGCAGCGCAGGGCTCGCGGAGGGCGGCCGCCCGGACGCTGTCGGACGAGCAGACTCAGGAGGGCGTGGACCGCCTCGATACGAGTTCACACACCCCGGACACCGATGGCCTGCTGCTGTACGCCTCGCTGGTTCAGTTCGGTAGGTGGCTTCTCGCACCAGGCGGTGGATCTCGGCCGGCTGGAACTGCTGCTGCGCAACAGGCCCGCCACCGCCACCATGAGCGCTGTGCGCAGCCCGACCCTGTTGCGTGGCCTGTGCCCGTCGGCCGGTGGCCTCGCCTCCCATCGGGTACCCGAGCGGGCGAGGATCGCTCCTGACCGCGGGGGTAGGGGCAGTCAGGCGCTGCGGTCTGGACGCAGGGCATCGCCCATGGCATCCAACCGCCGAGCGGCAGCTTCGCGGACGCGGTCATCGGCGTCAACCGCGAGGATTGCCAGGACAGCGGACCCAATGGTGGGAAACGTGGCCACGCGCAGCCTCACGTCCGCCTCGTGGTGAGTCGCGTACCGGGATGCGATGGCCTCGCTGCAGACGGGGTGGTCCAGCACGTGGTGGATGAGCTGTGCGTCCGCGTCCTTGTCTCGTATCGAGGGTGCGATGACGGCGAGCAGCTCAAGGCCCGTGTCGGGGTGGGCGACGAGGTCGATCAGCTCAGCCAGATCGCCTCGATGCGTGGCGGCAGAGTAGTGCCCGTACAGGCCTCGGGATTGGGGCTTTCTCGTGCGACCCACTAGTCAAGCATCGAACGGTAGTTCGACTGTGTCAATCTGCGTTCCACGGCGAAGGAACACGTGTTCGACTTTGAGGTGCATACTGATGCTATGAACGGCCGCGCTTCCATCGATCGCTCGCTGCTGGCATGGGCGGAGCACCGCGACCTGTGGCAGGGCGTGCTCAACGAGTGCTTCGTCCCCGAGCGTGTCGTGGAGCAGGCATGGCGTGGCTCGGACGTGGTGATCGCTCAGGTGGAGTGGGAGCTCGACGGCCTTGAGGAGATCGAGACCGTGGTCCTGGCCAAGGCGGGTGATCTCAGGCAGGTCGAGCTGGTCGACGACCGGCGGTTCATAAAGACGCTGTGGCTGTACCGCGATCACATCCGGGAGATATCGCCGGGCGGTCCGCGACCCTGACGCGCGCTGTCCGCGCGGCCCGGACCTTCACATAGCGATTCGCGTCGTAGAGACTGGGACGCAAGGTGACGTCGCCGCTGGTGAGGCCGCGTAGTGGTCGTAGGTGCGCGCGCCACGAGGCTGGCCTTCGATCTATTGCGGCTTTCCGGCCGCACTCGAAGGGAGCGTAGCCAGCGAGAACCTGGCGTCGCCCTCAGAGGTCTGGGAGTCTGTGGCAGCACCCTTTCCAGGTGAGGAGCCTGCATGATCTCTGAGTCCGTTGTCCGGTTCCGGTCCCTCGATGGGACCGAGCTCGTCGGCGATCTGGCTATTCCTGAAGAAACGCCGAGCATAGGCGTCGTTCAGGTCCATGGCGGCGGGGTCACCCGCCACGAGGCGGGGTTCTTCGACCGCATGGCGGCTGGTCTAGCAGCTTCAGGCGTCGCCGCGCTGCGGTTCGACATCCGCGGACATGGGGAATCCGGCGGACGGCAGGAAGAGCTCACGCTCGCCGGCGTCCTCAACGACATTCGCTGCGCGTTGGATTTCTTGCGTGAGCGGACTGGTGTCGAGCGCACGAGCCTGGTCGGACAGAGCTTTGGCGGCGGGATCTGCGGGTACTACGCCGCGAAGCGCCCGGACGAGGTCGACCGGCTGGTGATGCTTTGCCCCCAGTTGGACTACAAGAAGCGGACGATCGACTCACGCCCGTACTGGCACAACGACCAGATCAGCGAGGAGAAGGGCCGCCAGCTGAGCGAGCACGGTTACATCGAGCACTCGCCGACGTTCCGGCATGGGCGAGCCATCTACAACGAGCTCTTCTGGCTCCAGCCTCACACCGTGCTTGGTGAGATAGAGGCGCCGACGCTCATCGTTCACGGGACTGGGGACACCCTCGTGCCGATCGACACCTCGCTCGCCGCGATGTCGCAGCTGAATGCGGCCTCACGGCTAGAGAAGATCGAGGGAGCCCAGCATGGGTTCGCCGTTGATGGTGATCCCACCTACCTCGATCGGCAGAGCCAGGCCTGGCAGGCCGACGTGATCAAGACCGTCACCAGGTGGGTCACGGCGACGAACTGAGCGCCTGACTGAGCTGTTCGACGGCAGGGCTCGAGCGCCAACGCAGCAGACCGGTCGCTGCATCGTTCACCACGCGACGTGTGCGGCCCGACCCTGTGTGCACGGCAATGTCCAGCGCCTTGAGTGCGGTGGTTGCAGCGTCGTTGGGCAGCCCGGCACGGGCAAGAGCCACTGATCTGCGCGCGCGGAAGAACCCGCTGTCGCGGGTGGACAGGCTGGGCGCGCTCAGGGCGCCGTCGTAGAGTTCCACGGCCCGCTCGGGTTCCCCTGCCTCGATCCAGCACGTCGCTTCACGGACGTGCAGAACAGCCTGGTGATCGGGAGCCGTCTCGCGGGCGCGCCCGATCGCATCGTCGACGTCGACGCGCTGACCGGTCATCAGCTGCCCCTTCGCTCGCTGCAGGATCGCTTCAGCCTTTCCCAGTGCGGTCAGCTGCCACGGTCCGCCCAGCGCAGCACGCGCGAACCCGAGGACGCGGTGACCGTCGCCGGCGTCGTAGGCCATCTGCGACTTGCGCATTAGGACGTATCCCTGCATCGCCGCGTCCTCGCAGAGTTGCGCGTACTCCATGGCCTGGTCGTACCAGTAGGAGGCCTTGGCGCCTTCAGCCAGATCGCGGAAGAGCCAGCCCGCGAGTTCGGCCGCTTCCGCGGCGAGCGTGAGCGCTGCGCCCTGCGTGTGGTCGGGGACGTCGGGGAGCACCGACCGTAACCCCGCAACGACACCGAGAGTGGTGGGCAGGGCGGCGGCAGCGCCTGACCGACCGTCGACCGCCTTGGCCGTCTCGAGCTGGAGTCTGAAGACGTCGATCAGGCCGGCATCGGCGAACCGTCGTGGATCGGAGAACCCGAGCCGCACCCGCTCGGTCCACTCCAGCGAGATGTCCGCATTCGATGCTGTCGGCTCTGGCGTAGGTCGCAGCGTGCCCACGAGCCTCCTCTCGGCGGGCGAGAAATGCACCAGGTCGTCGTCGTCAACAAGGTCGGCCACCGTACATCCGTGGCCGAAGGCCAAGACGAGCCCAGCGAGGTTTTCCAGGCTGGGCCGGGTGCCACCATGGGGCCAGGATTCCCACTTGGAGATGCGGGTTTCGTCGATCGTGGCTGTGTTTGCGGTCCGGTACGCCTGGACGGTCTTCCACTGGTCCCAGCCCAGCGCATATCGCCAGGCGGTTCGAGGTCGGGCACCGAAGCGTCGCTCCATCTCGACAGCGATCTGCGCGACCGGAACGCGCTCGGCCTGCAGCTGACGCCGCACCTGTTCGCGTTCTGCCTTTCCGCTCCGTGCCATCATCGGCCCTCTCTATAGCCCGATCCAGGACTGAGACCTGTTGCCGGTACGGATTCCTTCGAAGCGCTGCCTGAGCGCAGCCAGGTGCGGTTCGGACTCACCCGCGCGGCGCAGCGGCCCGCTGAGCTGGACTAGGTCCCGCATCTGCAGCAGCAGGTCGAACGATTCGTGACGTGCCATGTCGTAGCCGTAGGTGTCGGCGAACTCCTGCACCCAGGCGGTCTCCCGGCCGTAGCGAATCGCGGCGTGCCAGGTGGGGATGAGGTCGATCTCGCGAGGGCCGAGGCTGACGTTGTCCCAGTCACCGAGCATGACCCGATCTCGATCCCACAGGAGGTTTCCGGCCCAGCCGTCGCCGTGGACCATTCCATGGCCCAGCGGCCAATGAGCGGCGGCAATCTGGTGCTGGACGGCGTCGACCCGGTCTCGAAGCCACTCGACTTCTTCGTCGGACAGGCCGGGCAACGGCACGTTCTGTGAGAGCACGCGCCGAAGTGCACCGAACGGTTCCCATCTCGGAAGTTCGATCGGGGGCATCGGCAGGTCGTGGAGTCGTCGCAGCAGGTCGGCCAGGTGGGCCGATCGGAACGGCGGCCCGTCGTCCGGTTGGGGGTAGTACCGCCAGAACGACGCGGTCAGGCCGCTGTCCAGCTGCACGGGAGGTGCGTCCTCGACAGGCGCCGTCGCTGGGTAGGCATGCTCGTTCACGAGCCACCGGGTCACCTCCTGGGTGATCCCGATTGCGGGCGCGGTCTGCCCGACGTTGATCCGGACCACTGCATCCAGCGCGGGCAGGACGAACACGGCGTTGCTGTAGTGATGAACGAGCCGAGCTCCAGCCGCAGACATGCCCCGGGCACTGCACGCCAGCTCAAGTTGGTCCCGCAGGCTCTCTTCGGTGAAGTCCTTCATGCCAGCGTCAGAGGGGCAGCAACGGTGGTACCGAGGACCGTACGGATCCGCTCCTCGAACTCTGGAAGTCCGGGAACGCGGCCGAAGGCCGCCACCCGCCGACGAACGCCCTCTACCGCGGCAACTCCGCGAGCGCTGGATAGTGCGGCGGCCGTCGGCAGGACGGCGTGGAGCAGGGCCAACGCCCTGTCGAGATCTCGACCACGCGCAACGTCGCCGGCGCCGGCGACGTAGGCGCCCGCGATCGCTGCTGCTGCCAGGACATGCCGGCGCTGCATCGCCACATCGTCGACGAGGACCGTCGCCGCCAGTTCTTCGACGCGGTCAAGGCGCCCGAGGTCGACCGCGGCGTAGAGCGCCTCGGTCTGCAGCTGCGTCTCGGTGAAGAAGGCGATCCAGGGCGGATCATCCCGTGACGACTCGCCGTCGAGCGCGACCTCAGCCGCGAACATCGCCGAGTCGGCGCCCGCCGCATCGCCGGCCTTGGCAGAAGCGCGCGCGGAGAGCGCCAGCGACCGTGCCAAGACTCGTGGCGATCCAAGATCCTGGGCAGCCTCGACAGCTGCGTCAGCCAGTGCTGTGGCATGCCCGACCTCGCCCAGGTGTACGGCCTGGATCGTCATGTCGCCAAGAATGTGAGCCCCAAGGGCCTGGTTTCCCGCCGCCTTTGCCAGACGCAGTGCCTGGACGAAGTAACGCTGGCCGGCACCCTGCTGCCCTGAGTCGAACGCCATGAACCCTGCGATGTCGCACAGCCGCGCGACAGCGGCCAAGAGATCGTCCCGGCCGGCCTCGTCGCGTCGAGCACGCAGCAACGGGCTCACCGATTCCTGCAGGTAGTGCCGCAGGGTCGACCGTGCGTACCCGCCCCCGAGCCTGTGGTCGGTCTGGGCGAACGCGTCAGCCATCACGTGGATGCCAGAGATGTCAGACGGGCGCACTGATCGTGACCCCCCACCAGGAGCGGGTTCGTCCGACGGGTCGTAGCGCCAGTGGAGCATCGCCGCGTCACCAGTCGCAGCAAGCCAGGGCGCCTGGGCAGCCGACGGCGACGTATCAGCAGCCCACATCGCCGTGACCGTGGTCATCGTCGCAGGCAGGTCCCGCTTCCAGTCTGAACCCGGATACGGCGCGCCTGACGCGACGGCACGGGGCTCGGCGCTCGCGGCGGGGGACGGGCTGTGTTCTACGAGACCGAGAAGCTTGCGCACAGTGGGAGAGAAGCTGCGCAGGTCATCTTCGTCGACGAGATCGTTGACCTTGCATCCGTGACCGAAAGCGAGCGTCAGGACCACCAGGTTCTCCGGGGTAGGGCGGGATCCACCGTACGGCCAGGACTCCCACTTCGAGATGCGGGAGTCGTCGATCTTGGAGGTGGGGTCCGCAGAGCGGTACTCCTGGACGGCCTTCCACTGTTCCCAGCCCAGCGCATACCGCCATGCCACGCGTGGCCGCACCCCGAAGCGGCGGCCCATCTCGACAGCGATCTGTGCGAACGGCACGCCGTCGGCCAGCAGCTGCCGGCGGACCAGTTCGCGCTCGGCCTTCCCGCTCCGTGCCATCAGATTCCCCTGTCCGGCATTGCTGACCGGCGCGGGGCCGTGAGCGTCTTGAGAACCGTATGGACCCGCTCGACGAGCCGGTCAGAATAGGGCGCCGAATCCACGCCGCGAACAACCTGGACGGGCATCGCCCGCACCTGTTCGCACACCGCTACTTCCGGCGTGCCATCGGTGTCTGCATTCATCCGGACATGGGTCTTCCAGCCTCGGTCGACGCTGGTCAACGGCACCGCGATCACGAGCTCCATGGCCTGATGCTGCTCAGGGTGGGATAGCACCAGCCACGCCCGATCACCGGCCTGCTCAAGCTCGCCCAGGGGATCCTTGCTTACCCACAACCGGTCGCCCCAGTAAATGTCGCTCAGCTCCGCCCGGTGCCTCATTGTTCTCTTGCCTCGAGCTGCGACACGTGGTCCTCGGCGTCCACTAGTCCGACGACGTTGTGGACCTCTTGCCGATACTCCTCGTCCGGCACCTGCGCATTCACTCCGGCCCAGAACTGACGTTCCCGGTCAGCGACGAGCAGTGTCTCGACCGCGCGTCCCAAAGCTAACCCGCCGTGGGCATCGGCGTAGGCCTTGAGCTCACGGTGCACGGTGGGCGAGACCTTGATAGTCGTCTGCGGCATAGGGCACAAGGTACCCAACGGTAGCTACAGAGGTATACCTCTTGGTGGGTATCTCTTGGCTGTCGTGCAGAAATTTGCACCTGGAGCAAGTTTTTGACGCGAATCGCTGTGTTTGCCCAGGTCGTTGGCATTTGAGGCCGCTGCAGAACTTTGCATCAACGACCGGGTTTCTGCGCCCCCTCTCGCGTGACTCTGTATGACACGGGCCGACCCTGGCCCTGGGTACAGCCAGCACAGGGAGACACAGATGACGCAGACACTCGAGAGGGCATCCCTCAACAACGTGCTCACTGCTGTGGTTCAGATCCTCGACGTCGTCGGCGAGGAGCAGATCGGTTCGATGACGTTCTCCAGCGGAGCGGTCATCGCGATCCAGCCGTCGCATCTGGAGCAAGGCGAAGCCATCGCGAGGGCTCTTGGCCTGACATCGTTCATCGAGCACACGTCTGTGGTGCCGGCGGTGACTGACTGGTCTGGGACCTGGGCAGGAGCCGGGCAGTGCGAGATCCATGTGCGCGGAATGCGGCCCCGCGGAGCTGCTGTCTCATGACCGTACGTCTGACAGACATCGCAGGGGCTCTGCACTTCGTCTCTTACGGGTGCGACCCCGGCGTGCTCAATATGAATGTGAGCCTGGAGCCGGGCGACCTCGCCAGCGCCACATCTGAGCACCTCGTGCTGGAGATCATCGCTGCTTCGATCGTCGATGCTCGACAGCTCGCCGCCCAGCACAAGCTGGACCCGGATCACGCGCGCGCTTCCCGGCTCAGTCCCGGCACCTTGATGTGGTCCGGCTGGATTACCAAGCAGACCCCAAGGACTGCGGGCCGCGGTGTTCGGTGTGTCCTGTACGCACACCCAGCGTCACTCGGAATGAACTCGTGAGCGGCGTTCGGCCGACAGCTCTCGCATACGTGAGCGGCCCTTCCGAGCAGGCACTCGATGACCAGCGGAACGTCCTCAGGGCGTATGCCGCCGCCGAAGGCCTCGCTCTCGAGCCCGATCTGGCCGACCCGAGCGACACGCTCACCATCAGCCAGGTCGTCGCGGCGGTGCAGGCCCGCGGCACACGGATAGTGCTGATCGCCGCCGGTGCACACATGGCCGAGACGCAGGCCCGCATGACGCATGACCTCGAGCCGTACGGCGCGGTGTGCGTCGTGATCGGCCGGAGCCACCCCGCAACTCCCCAGCGCGCAGGACGGCTCGCGAACGACCCTTTCCCTCGCCAGCGCCAGGCGGTGCCGGCATGAGCATTCCCGGACTCCAGGACGTGGACATGACAACGACGCACGACCGCAGCCGCCGCCGGTCAGCGCTGATCGCGCTGGACATCGACGGAACCATCGCTCATCCCGGCACCACGGAGATCTCGGACGCAGTACGTGCCGCCGTCGCCGACGTACTCGCCGCAGGACACCACGTGGTACTGGCCACGGGACGATCTCTGGTCGGAGTACTCCCTGTTGCGCGCCTGCTCCAACTGGCCGAGGGCTGGATCGTCGCATCCAACGGCGCGGTGACCGCCCGCATAGCTCCCCAGGCCTCCGGCGGATACCAGCTGCACAACGTGCAGACCTTTGACCCCAGACCGGTGGTCCGCCGCGCCCGGTCCGCTTACCCAGGCGTACAGATCGCAGCCGAGGAGGTAGGCCGCGGCTACCGCGTCACGCGCATGTTCGCCCCGAGCGAGGTCAACGGAGCCCAGCGGCACGTCGACGCCGACCAGATCGCCGACCGGCCCACGACGAGACTGATTCTCCGTTCGCCAGGAATCACGGCGCTGCGCCACAAGCTCCAAGCCGGTGGCGTGACCGTGAACCCCTATGGCCCTAACTGGCTGGACGTCACACCGCCTCACCTCTCCAAAGCCACCGCCCTGGAGAACATACGGACCCTCCTCGACGTACACGAGCGGCGCACGACCGCCCTTGGCGACGGGGTCAACGACATCGAGATGCTCACCTGGGCAAACCGTGGCGTCGCCATGGGACATGCTCCCGCCGAGGTCCTCGCCGCAGCCGGCGACGTCACCGCCACCCTCGCGGAAGACGGCGCAGCCGCCGTCCTGCGCTCGCTGCTGCCCGAAACGATCCCCGCGGTGCGGTGACTTCCTGTCTCGCACCGCTCGAAGAGTTCCCGCCGATCCCTAGGAGTGCAGCGATATGACAACCGAGACGGATCCCTACTTCCTCACCAACGACATCTACGCCGACATCGAGAACGTGGAGCCGATCGGCTGGGTAGAGATGCCGGACGGCCTGCGGGCAGTCATGGTCACGGACTACGCCGCCATCAAGGAGATCGGGACCCACCCGGACGTGTCCCGGGACGCCGCGGCGCACTGGCCCGACCTGCGGGCAGGAAACGTGCCGGCCGACTCACTGGTGGTGCCCTGGGTCACCAACGCTGGGCCGTTCAGCGCCTATGGCGCGGAGCACCGGCGTCTGAAGAAGCTGATGACGCCGGCATTCACCCAGCGCCAGATCGACAAGCTCGAACCGATGATCCACGAGATCGTGACCGGAACTCTGGAAAAGATCGCGCCGTCGGGCCCGCACGACAGGCGCCATGTCGAGCCCCTGGACCTGCGCGCTGGATTCTGCTTCCCGGTGCCGATCAGGACGATCGGTGCAGTGCTCGGTGTCGACGTCGATGACGAACAGGACCTGTTCCCTGTCATCCGGGCGGGGGCGGACGCTCTGTTCGACACCAGCATCAGCCGCGAGGAGCTCGGGGCCGCGTTCATCGGGCTGATCGGCGCGATCGACGAGCTCATCGCCCGCAAGCGCGCCCGTCCCGATGACAGCCTGACCAGCGCCCTGATCCAGGCCAACGAGGACGGCGACACATACACGGCTGCGGAGATCGCTGAGGTGGTACGGATCCTGATTGTCGCCGGGTACGAGACCACGGTCAATCTGCTGGACCAGTGCGTCTTCCTCCTCCTCACCCACCCGCAGTACCTCGCCGCAGCCCTCGCAGAGCAACCTGGCTCGGACGCCGCGGAGAAGGCCTGGGAAGCGATCATCGACGAGGCCCTGCGCCACTCGTCTCCTGCGAACGTCGTGCCGATGCGGTTCGCCATCAAGAACATAGTGATCGCCGGGTTCGAGATCCCCGCGGGCGCACCGATCCTGGTGTCCTTCGCGGGCGCCGGCCGGGACCCGAAGGTTCACGAGGCTCCCGACGTATTCGACCCGACCCGCACCAAGAAGGACCACCTCGGATTCGGGTACGGGCCTCACCGCTGCCCCGGTGCCGCGATGGCGATCGCAGAGGCGAAGTTCGCGCTGCCTGCGCTGTTCAGCCGGTACCGCCTCACGTTGGTCGAGGACCCCGCTGAGATCCCGGCGAACGACGGAATTATCACCAACGGCCACGCCCGTCTGCTGGTGACCCTCGAACCTAACGCCTGAACGCACGTCACAGCCGTTCCCCGCGTCGTGCGGGGGACGGCTCTTCACTCGCCGAGCAGAAAGAGATCACGACGTGTTGACCACAGTGAGGCGGCCTCGAGACGTCCGCCTCGACAGCCTGACGGGCCTGATGCCGCTGTACGCGGCCACCCTCGACCCGGAGAGCGCGTACGCCGCGCTACGCGCCGAATGGGGCTCGGTCGCCGCGGTGGAACTGTCTGACGGCGTCCCGGCGTGGCTCGCCCTGGACTGGACGGATGCCTTGCGTGTCGTGCGCGAGCCGAACAACTTCACGCGCGAAGTCAGGCACTGGCGGGCGTTCCAGAACGGGCAGGTGAAGCCCGGCACGGGCCTGCACGCGTTCTTCTCCGACCGCGACAACGCGTACTACAGCGACGGCGCCGATCACACGCGACGGCGCGCGGTGGTCGACGACGCGTTCGCGCGCGTCGACGAATCTGCGCTGCGCCGGGACGTGCAGTGGGTGTGCGACCGGATGCTCGCCCACATCGTCAGGGACGGTGCCACCACCGCGGACCTGGTCCCCACCTACACCCAGTTCGTGCCGTCCCTGGCGGTGGCAGCGATGTATGGCCTGGGTGCTGATGACGCCGGCGTCATGGGGCAGTACGCCAGGGACATCTTCTCCAACACCGCGGCCGCCGGCCCGGCATTTGTCGGCCTGAACGCCATGCTGGAAGACCTGATCAGGGAGCGTTCGACCAACCCGGGCCACGACGTCCTGTCGACGATGGTGCGCTGGCGCGACCCGCGGACCGGCACGGGTCTGACGGACAAGGAACTGCTGGACACGGCCCAGATGATCCAGTCCGCAGGCCACGAGATGTCCGTCGCTTGGGTCACCATGACGCTGGTCCACTTGCTGAGCGACACCGACTTCGACGGACGGGTGCGGGGCGGCCGCCTCGGCATCGATGAAGCCCTCGACTCGGTCCTGGTGAACAGCTCGCCGGTATGGAACACCCCGGCGAGGTTCGCCACTGCCGACATCGAGATCGGCAGCGTCTTCAACGAGCACAACATCGAAATCGGTGGACGCATCGTGCACGAAGGCGAAGCGATCGTCGCGGCCGCCGCCGAAGCGACCGCCTCTGTTCACCGCAACGCCGACCCGGTCTGGACAGGTACCTCCCGCGCATCCCTCGCGTTTGGAGCCAGCGGCCCGCACCACTGCCCCGCTCAGCGCATTTCTCGCATCATCGTCAAGGCCTCCATCGAAGCCGTTCTGCACCGGCTGCCTGGACTCAAGCTCACGGTCCCACCCGACCAGCTCGGCACGAGCCTCTCTCTGTGGGCCAGGAGTGTCTCCAGTCTGCCGGTGAGCTTCGACCCTGTGACTGGGTACGACGAGAACTGGACCGGGACAGAAGCGTCGCTGCGATGACCACCACGACAGAGCTGCGCGAGCTCGGTGCGCAGATCACTGCCGCGCTCGAGCATCTGCCGCCGGACGCGACTGCGGTGATCCGCGTGCGACACGGAGCAGGTTCCTTCCTGACGGGAGGCGAACTCTGGGTCACGTCCGGGCCAGGGCAGATCCCTGCCCGGGCGTGTGAGCTGCCAGCCACGGTGGGCCTGCGCATGAGCCTTGTCGAACGGGCGCTCGACGAGGCGGGCCTGGCCTATCCGAAAGCGGATCTCGGTCTCCGCGCCCGGTGGCGGCGGGTGATGTCCGCGCCCGACGTCATAGCCGGGTACGAACTGGCCGTCCGTGCCACCGGCGATCGTCCCCAGAGCCCGCCGATATCGCGGCACCGCGAAGCGGACAAGACCTGAACCGGCGCGTGGACGCGCTGCGCGTGCACCACTGACTAGAACGACGAGCTATAGGACCGCGTACATGAGAAAGAAGGTCAAGCCGGTGATCGGCGAGCGAACCCGACGGAAGGCCAGGCGACCTCAGATGAGTAAGCCCGAGCCAGAGCCGACCACGCCCGCCGCGGGGGCGAACACACGAGGGGAAGGGCCGGGGAGCGATGTTGGACCCGCGCTCCTAGCCGTCGAGCTTGCCCTGACTGGTGACGGCACGTGGGAGCGGGCCGAGATCGCGATCGACGAGCTGACCAGGGGCGCGGATGTGTCGGGCTTCGCGAGTCTGTTCCGGGGGGTGCCCGCTGGTGCCCTGGTGATGGACGCGGCTGGCGTCGACGGGTACCTCGATCTGCGCGACACCCAACTGATCGCGGAATCCCGCCGGCAGCAGGCCAAGGAGCCGCGCCTGTTCCGCGAAAGGCAACTGGCGCTCGACGATGACCTGCGACAGATCGTCGGGCAGCGCCTGGCCGCGGCCTCGGCCCGCCACAAGGCGGGCCAGCCGCCGACCGTGGCCGAGTTCGGACTGCTCGAGGGAATCCTTGGGCTTGGCGTGGTCCTCTTGCGTTGTGCTCCGGGCACGCCACTCATGCAGCAGGTGATCGACTACGTCGTCGGCTTGACGAGGCCGGTTCTGGTCAACGGGACACAGGTGCCTGGCTGGTACGTCGCACACGATCCGGGACCAGACACTGCGACGCCTGGCGGGCACGTGAACATGACCATGGCCAGTGGCGCTGGCGGCTTGCTGGCGTTCTTGGTGACCTGCGTACGCGCTGGCTACACCCTCGACAGCCTGCAGGTGCCGATTAAGGCTTTGGTCGACTGGTTCGTCCGCTGGAAGCAGCCCGCAAGCGCCGAGATCTGGCCGGACAGCGTGTGGTGGCCCCGCTGGGTGACCCCGGACGAGATCCGTGCCGGGGACCCGTCTGTCGTGGAGCGCGGCAACCATGAGGCCCTGCCGTCGTGGTCACGGATGGGAGGTATGGCGAGGGCGCTGCAGATGGGTGCGATCGTGATCGGCGACGAGGCGGCGCGGGGCCTTGCGGAGGCGGCGCTCCTTGCCTGTCTGACCGACCGGCAGATTCGTCGGCTGGACGATCCGAGCTTGTGGGGTGGCCTGGCTGGTCTGTACCAGACGGGTTTTCGTGCCGCGGTTGACGCGTCGGGTCCTATGGAGATCAGGCTGAAGCACCGGATGTCTGCTGTGGGAGATGCTCTGCGGCGGTATGCATCGGCTCAGGTTCTGGACGTGCCGGACGGGTTCTGGACCGGGCGTTCAGGCTTTGGGCTGGCTGCTCAGACGCTTCGCCGGGGGACCGCACCGACTTCGCAGTGGGACGCCTGTCTGCTGATCACAGGCCGCCCTCGTGCGTCGGCTCCTGGGTACGTGCTGTGGTGACGGCGACAGCGCCGGTGCCGCTGGTCGGTCCAGCTGGTGTGGAGGGCTTGGCGCGGAGGTTTCCGTTGATCGCCCGCCCGGGGCCGGTGTGTCTCTCTCTGGAGGAGCGCCTTACTCAGGTGTCTGCGCTCCTGGATCGTACGCCGATTAGCCCTGAGGTCGATGTGCTTCTGGCGGCGCTCACGCTGGACCGTGCCGCTGGGCTCGCGTCGGATTGCCAGCGGTCTAAGGAGGCGACCGTGATCCTGCGGCAGCACCTGGGTGCCTACGCCGAGCAGGTGACGCTGAGTGTTCCGGCCGCGATCGTCATGCTCGGGCCAGCGACCGATTTTGCACGCCTGCGGGCCATGTCGGGTCGCGCCGACGAGGCATTGTCGTGGTTGACCCGCCTGAGGCACGCGGTCCGCACTGGCCGCCGCACGTCCGTGGACAGGTACATGCTGCCCCTGGACCGCGTCGACGCCACCCCCGATGAGCTCCGGCTCATGCGGGACTGGGCCTGGTCCCGGATCCTGGCCGTCGCCGTCAAGGTCCTGGCTGTGGCGGGTCGCTGGGGCGAGGCAGCCGACCTCGTCACGCGGCACGGTGGACCCGCCGCCCGGTTGACCGAGACTCGCCAGGTCCTGGTCGTGGCCCACGTGGTCGACGGCGAGCTGGAGGTCGCTCGTCACCATCTGGTGGAGGCAGCGTCCGCCGAGCTCTGGGAGGTGGAGGTTGCGTCGTGCCTCAGTGTGCTGGTAGCCGAGCCTGCCGACCGCGGAGACATGGCCGCGGCGATGCTTGGCACGTTTCGGCATAGCCGGCCAGAACCCCTGCGCGCCGCCTACCGCGCGCGGTACGGCGTGACGGTCGCGCGTCTGGCGCACGCCACAGGACACCCGTATGCCGACGTCGCGCGCCAGCTCGCCGCCGAGGCGATCACGCTGCGTGACGGGCACGCCGCCCGCGAGGTCCTGCGGAACGTGGGCGGCTGCCTGTCACGCAAGGACGTCGCCGCCCTGAAGCGCAACGTGACCAGGGCCGGGCTGACCGGGGACCACCTCACCGGCTACAGCCTCACCCGCCTGCGCACGATCGCTGAGCGTGCGGTGACCAACCTGCGCAACGCCTTGCACCAACCACCGCGCTGACCCCCGAGGAGCACCGATGCGCCGAACCGCCGACATGCAATGCCCTGTAGCGCCCGAGGCAGGAGACCAGTGAACACCGATGCCCGTCCGCAATTGCCCTTGCATGTCGCCGTCACTGGCGCCGCAGGGTTTATCGGGTCGACTCTGGTCGACGCGCTCCTTGGAGCCGGCCACGAGGTCACGGCGATCGACGTGCGAGGTACCGCAGACATGCTCGCGGCGCGAAACCTGAAGGCTGCCTCGGCGTGCGATCGGTTCAGGCTGCACACGGTCGACCTCCGGCACGCTGATCTCGCGGGGATCCTGAACGGCGCCGACACGGTCTACCACCTCGCCGGTCTGGGCGGCGTCCGCGGTTCTTGGGGTGTCAGGTTCGCCGAGTACGTCGCGGCGAACCTGACGGCCACGCACCGCGTGATCGACGCCTGCGAGCAGACGGGCGTCCGTCGGCTGGTGTACGCCTCGTCTTCAAGCGTGTACGGATCGGCAACTCGCTCCAGCCGCGAGGACGACGTCACCAGACCCATCTCGCCGTACGGGGTCACGAAGCTTGCCGCGGAGCAGCTGTGCCTGGCCCACGCCACGCGCAGCGGCGCCAGCCTCTCCGCCGTCGCGCTGCGGTACTTCACCGTCTACGGCCCTCGACAGAGGCCCGGCATGGCCATCGGCCAGATGCTGGCGGCCGCGCTAACCCACGAACCCGTACCCCTCTTCGGAGACGGCAGGCAGCGGCGCGAGTTCACCTACGTCGACGATGTCGTGCGCGCGACGATCGCGGCCGCCCACCCTTCGGTGCCCAGCGCCGCCATCAACGTCGGTGGCGGCACGAGCGTGACCATGCTCGACGTCCTGGACCTTATCGCCACGGTCACCGGATCCCCGGTCCCCATCCGGCACGAGCCGGACCAAGCCGGCGACGTGTTGTCCACGAGCGCCGACCTGACTTTGGCTGAGCAGCTGCTCGGCTACCGGCCCCGGGTCAGCCTCCCCGAAGGACTGTCCCGTCACGCCCAGTGGCTCACCGCCACCTTGAACCACCCGACCACAGCTACCCCACCCGCCGAGACCCTGGAGACCGTCCGATGATCTCTCTGACCGCGCCCACCGCCAACGAGCTCTACGCCCAGGCCTGCCACGCCGTCCTCACCCACGGCCGCGACGTGCGGCCTCGGGGGATGCCCACCACCGAGATCCTGGGTGCACACCTGTGCCTGACGAGCCCGCGACACCGGTTCGTCGACCTGCCCCCGGCACGGGTGATCAACCCCGCCTTCGCCGTCGCCGAAACCCTGTGGATCCTGTCCGGCTCCGACGACCCATGGATCTTCGACTACAACCGCAACCTCGCCCGCTACGCCGACGACGGGCGCCTGCAGGGCGCCTACGGCCCCCGCATGCGCCGCTGGCGCGACGGGCCCGACCAGCTCGACAACGTCCGCCAGCTCCTGACGCGCGACCCGGACTCCCGCCAAGCCGTCATCCAGCTCTTCGACCCCGAGCGCGACACCCGCGGCCACCGGGACGTGCCGTGCACCCTCGGATACCGGTTCTTCATCCGCGACGGCCGACTCCACGTGCACACCACCATGCGCAGCCAGGACCTGTGGCTCGGGTTCCCCTACGACGTCTTCGCTGCCACCGTCCTGCAGGAGCTCCTGGCCGGCTGGCTCGACGTCGAGCTCGGCGAGTACCACCACTTCGTCGACTCCCTGCACCTGTACCAGCAGCACACGACCACCGCCGCCACTATCGACCCCAGCTCCACGCCGCCGTCAGAACCGCTGGAGCCCCTCGCCGTCCCGTGGCCGGACTTCACCACGCTGCTGGACGACGTCATCAGCGGCCAGGACCCCACCACCGCACCCACCGGCACATGGTCCGCTTTCGCCGCGGTGATGACCGGCTACCACTTCTGGACGGCCGGTGACCGGCCCCTCGCCCTGGCCACCGCGGCCACCACACCCGGCCCCTTGGGTGCCGCGCTCGAGCGCTGGTACGAGCGCCTGGCCATCCAGGCCGCTGCCACGGTGACCAGCGAGGCGACCCGATGACGACGCCCCGCCACGTAGCCCTGGGCCTGTGCTCCTACACCCACGACTCCTCCGCCGCGCTTCTCGTCGACGGACAGCTCGCCGGGTTCTGCGAGGAGGAACGCCTCACCGGCGACAAGCACACCAAGGCCTTCCCCGCACGCTCCCTGGACTGGCTCCTGACCGAGAACGACCTCACACCCGCGGACATCACCAGCGTCGGGTATAACTTCCAGCCCCACCGCTACCTGGCCGCCGTCGCCCAACTGCCCAACCACCTCACCCGCCCCAGTACCAGGGCCCGCGCCGCAGCCCGAGCCGCCAGCTTCACCAAGGTCGCCGCACGAACCCGTTCCCGCCTCCAGCTCATCAGCCAGCAGTTCCCCAACGCCACGGTCACCGCCGTCCAGCACCACCGCGCCCACGGCCTGTACACCTTCGCGTCCTCCCCATACCCCGAGGCCGCCGTCCTGATCGCCGACAGCCTCGGCGAAATCCAGACCACCACCATCGCCCACGCCACCCGCACCCCCGACGGCGCCTACGACCACCGCATCCTGGACGCCATCGACGACCCCGCCGCACTCGGCTACGCCTACGGCGCCATCACCGAACACCTCGGCTGGCGCCGCGGCGACGAAGAAGGCACCGTCATGGCGCTCGCGGCCCTGGGCGACCCCGGCCGGTTCCGGGAGGTCATGGCACAAGCGGTCCGGATCACCGCGACTGGGTTCACGCTCGACCCGGCGCTGCTGCCGCTGCGGGTCCTGTCGAGCCGGTACCCGAGGGTGAGCGAACGCCTCGCTGCGGCAACCTGCCGGCCGCGGCACCCTGACGAGCCGGTCGAGCAGGTTCATCAGGACCTGGCCGCCGCCCTGCAGGAGCGCACCGAGCAGGTGATGCTCCACCTCGCCGCCCGTGCGCGCACGCTGACCGGTGCGGCGCGGCTGTGCCTGGGCGGGGGAGTGGCGGCCAACTGCGTCGCGGTCGGGAAGATCGTCGAGGCCGGGCTCTTCGACGAGGTCCACGTCCCGCCAGCGCCGGGCGACTCCGGCACCGCGATCGGCGCGGCCGCCGCCGTACACCTCGCCGCGGCCGGCACGCTGCCGGGCGACGTCGGCGGGTGCTACCTCGGTCCGTCCTACAAGCGGCTCGACCTGCCAGCAGAGCCGCGGCCCGGCACCCGTGCGCACCGTCCCGAGGCCCCGGCACGGTTCCTGGCAGGCCAGCTCGCCCACGGGAAGATCGTCGGGCTCTTCCACGGTCGCCTCGAAGCGGGCCCGCGGGCACTGGGCAACCGGTCGATCCTGGCCTCGCCCCTGCTGCCGGACGTGGTGGACCGTCTGAACGCGACGGTGAAGTTCCGCGAGCCGTTCCGCCCGTTCGCGCCGATCGTGCTCGCAGAGAAGGCCGGCGACTACTTCACGCTGCCCCAGCCAGCACCGTTCATGTCGATCGCCTCCGGGGTCACCGACCTGACGAGGACTGTCATCCCCGCAATCGTCCACGCGAACGGCACCGCGCGGGTGCAGACGCTCGACCACGACAGCAACCCGTTCCTCGCCGAGGTGCTGGCAGAGTTCGCCGCCCTGACGGGAGTCCCGGTGCTGATCAACACCTCCCTGAACATCAAGGGAAAGCCAATCTGCGGCACCCCGGACATGGCGCTGGACTGTCTGGTCGGCAGCGGCCTGGACGCGCTCCTGCTCGAGGGCCGGTGGGTCACCAAGTGAGGATCGGCTACAGCTTCTGGGGCTTCCTCGGCCCTGGGATTACCGACACCCCCGACGGAGGGCGCAGCCACCGCCGGGTCCTCGTCGACGGGCTCCTCAGCCGCGGCAACGACGTCGTGTTCCTTCAGGCTGACCGGGACAGGCTCGAGGCAGGGCATGACCTGACGGGCACCTACCGGTGGGACGAACACCTGCCAGAGATCGATGCGCTGTTCCTCGAGTGGCGCTGGCCCATCCCTGGACGCAACACCGCGCCGTGCGGGTCGCCAGGTCACACCTGCGACCTGCACCGCCAGGCCGAACTCGTCGAGCACTACATTCGCCGCCGCTCGGTTCCGACGATCTTGTGGGACAAGGACCGGCAGCTGCCCAGCGACCACCCCCTGCGCCAGTTGGCGAACGTCACGATCTGCGAGGCAGCCCTCCACCCCGCCTCGGGCGCACACTCGCTGCTGTTCCCCGTCGACGACGCTGTCCTGGACCAGGCTGACCCACGGGGCCTCGCCGCGAGCCGCCGTGACCTGCCGCTGGTGTACATCGGAAACCAGTACGACAGGGACCACCTCTTCGACGAGTTCTTCGCGGTACCCGCCAAGCATCATCAGCACCTCGTCGCCGGCAAGTGGACCAGCACACAGGCCTGGCCCCACGTCACGTTTGCGGACCGTGTGCCATTCAGCCAGGTCGAACAGCTGCACCGTCGCGCCCTGGCAACCGTCCTCCTCCTGCCGGACCGGTACGCCAAGGTCGGCCAGATGACCCAGCGGCTCCCGGAGGCCGTCCTCGCCGGCTGCCTGCCGCTGACCCCCACCGCGATCCGGTCGGCCGAGCTGTTCACGCCCGCAGCGCTGCACGTACGCGCCGGGAACGAGGCATCTCGACGTCTCCAGCACCTGGCAGCCATCGCCGGCACCCCGGAGCACGCTGAGCTCATCGCACAGTGCCTGCGCAAGCTCGACCGGTTCCGCGTCTCTCGCCAACTCGACACGCTGGAACAAATCCTCAATCCAGCCTGAGCCCGAGACCACCTCACGACCTGCCATCACCCCATCGACACCGCACATCTGAAACCGGAGGCCCCGTTGCCCACCAACCCCTTCACCGACCCGGCGCAGATGACGCCGCTGTACGGCACCGCGGTCCGGATCGAACACCGCACGACGGCCCTTCTCGCGGCGAAAATCTCCGGGGCCAACGCCACCACCGCCCTCACCCAGCTCGTCGCATCGGTAGCGGCCCCCAGTCCCGTCGTCGCGGACATCGGGTGCGGGCGCGGCAGCCTCGCGCTGAGCATCGCCGCCCACCTGAGCCCCGCCCGGACGATCGCAATCGACCAGTCCAACGCCCTGCTCAACACCGTCCGGACCCGAGCCGCCAGCGCCGGCGCAACGATCCAGACTCTCCAGGCCGACTTCCACGCGCTGCCCCTGCCCGACGGAGAACTCGACGTCGCAACCGCGGCATTCTGCCTCTACCACTCCGACCACCCCCAGACGGTGGCCGCCGAGATCGCCCGTTGCCTCGCCGCCGGTGGCCACACCGTCTTTGCCACCAAATCGGCCGACAGTTACCACGAGCTTGATGAGCTCCTCGCCCGGACCGGGCTCGACCCGGCCGCCAGCGAGCGCCCCAGCCTCTACAGCTCTTTCAACACCACCAACGCTGCCGCCGTGACGGCCGCAGCAGGCCTGCAGGTCGTGGACATCGCGAACGAGCAGCACGTATTCCGATTTGACGACTCCGCCCACCTGGCGGCGTACCTCAGCACGACACCCAAGTACGTCCTGCCCGAGCACCTCGTCGACGACCCGCGAAGCCTGGCCGAAGAGTTGGCCCGACGCGGAATAGATGGACCGGTGACCGCGACCTCCACCGTGACCTACGTGACCGCCCGGCGTACAGCATGACGGCCACGTTCATCAAGACCTACCAAAACCCGCAGGTACGTGAGGCCGCACTCCGCCACCACACCTGGCTGAGCCAGCTCGACAGCGGCGTGCGCCTCCCGGCCGTGCTGGACGTGACGTCAGACGCCCTCGTGTTCGAGCACCTCACCGGCCCCCACCCCGCACCAGCCGACATGCCACAGGTCGCCCAATCGCTCGGACGCCTGCACACCGCCGCGTCCCGACACCTGCATCAGGCGCGCCTCGAGCAGCCAGCCACAGTCACTGCCGACCTGACGATCACCGACTTCCACAGCCCTCGGAAGGACGTTCTAATCCTCTTCCCAGTAATCCCTGATGAGAACGTCGCCCTGTACAAAGACGCGAACATCCGCAACGTCATCCTCACCAACGAAGGCCCCGGGATCGTCGACTTCGACGACCTGACCCTCGCGCCCTACGGCTACGACCTGGCCAAGCTCGTCGTCAGCGCCGCCATGACGCACGGACCGTTCTCCGCGACGCTCGTCGAGGAGACACTCGCGGCTTACAACGCGGGCACAACCGCTGCCAACCCGGGAGGGTGTACGGAAGGAGCATTTCGCCAGTACACAGCCATCCATGACCACCTCACCGCCCGCTACATCCACCGAAACGGATACCGCTACAGCTGGCCAGAAGCCCAGCCCTGGCTGTAGCTGTCCACCAGAACCCGCACCTGTCGGCTGCGCCGGCAGGGCACAGGAAGGACGACCATGACACGACCTCCGGGCTGGTATCGACCGGACACTACTCCGAATCAGTGCGTCCTCCGAACGGAGCCGAACTCGTGACTGGCAATGACTCAACGCGCCTCGTCATCGTGCGCGGCCCATCAGGATCAGGAAAGACCACCATCGCGCGCGACCTGCGCGAGAGGATGGGCCGCGGCACAGCACTCATCGAGCAGGACTACGTGCGCCGAAAGCTGCTCTGGGAGAAGGACACCTTAGGCGCCCTCAACATTTCGATGATCGACACCGTTACCCGACACGCTCTCGACTCTGGTTACAGCGCCGTCGTGGAGGGCATCATGCACGAGGTTCGGTACGGCGACATGCTGCGGGCCCTCGTCGCTGACCACGAGGGAACCAGTGTGGTCGCGTACCTAGACGTGCCCTTCGACGAGACGCTCCGCCGGCACGCCGGCCGCCCCCAAGCGGCGGACTTCACGCCAGAACTCATGGCCGAGTGGTGGGCGCAGGATGACTACCTCGGCCTCAATGGAGAGATCGTCGTCGGTCCGCAGACCACCGCCCAAAAGACGGTCGACCGACTTCTCACAAGCCTGGAAAGCACGCTCGACACAACGACCTCGAAGGGGTGAGCACTACATGCCGCAGGCCGTAGGGGACTGCTGCACGGATAGGTGACAGGGTTTCTCAGGCGGCGAGTGCGACCTGAGTGGTCATGGTGGCTTCGTACTCGATCGGGGTCAAACGTCC
>NZ_JAJQQP010000017.1:0-948 GCF_028994805.1 Promicromonospora iranensis
GAACGCCTCGCCGGCGCCTTCGCCGCCGCCCACGCCCAAACCGTCAACGAACCCGAGTGCCGCACCACCCGCGCCGCCATGCACGACTACCTCAAGGACCGGCTGCTCCCCCGCCGCCGTGGCCGGTTCGAGGCGCACATGGACGGCTGCGCCGAGTGCACCAGAGCGTTCGTCGACGTGCGCGAGGTGTCCTGGATGCTGCGCGACCTCGGCCAGCACGTCATCGCCGGAGCGCTCGCCACCGGAGCCCTTGGAGCCGCGATCGGTACCGGCGCGGCCGGGGCGGCCGGTGGTGCGGCGGGCTCGGGAGCAGGTGCGGGCGCGGCGGGCGCCGGAGCGCCGCGCCCGTTCGGCAAGAAGGAGGCCGCGATCGCGGCGGGTATCCTCGCGGCGCTCGCCCTCGGCGGCGGAGCGGCGGCGTTGGTCGCCAACCAGCCCGCCGAGCCTCCCTCCGCAGAGTCGGTCGCGAACCCGGGCGCGGGTGCTGGTGGTGGTGAGGGCGCTGGTGGTGCTGGTGCTGGTGCTGGTGAAAGCAGCGGAGCGGGTAGCGGAGGGGCCGGGGGCGGAGCGGGCGCAGGCGGCGGTGGGGATAGCAGTGGCGGCGCGCGTGCAGGTGCTGGGGAGGGCAGGGGCGGTGATCCCGGCAGTGCCGGTGCAGAGGGCGGCGGCACGGATGACGGCGGTGGTGGTGGCGGCGGTTCCGGGGCCGCCGCCGACACGAGTCCAGACATCGGGGCAGCGGTGACCGGCTGGCTCGCCCAGCTCGGCATCGGTGGCGAGCCGTCCGACGAACAGAACGGTGGGTCGAACAGCGCCGGCAACAGCGGCGCCGGCAACAGCGACAGCACCGACACCGACACCGACACCGACACCGACACCGACACCGAGGGCAGCACAGCCGCCGACCGCGCGGACGTCGGCATCGGCGCCGAGATGACGAGGTGGCTC
>NZ_JAJQQP010000017.1:958-159561 GCF_028994805.1 Promicromonospora iranensis
TCGGGAAGCTGGGTGCTATCGGGATACCCGGCTTTCTGCTGATCGTCCTCCTCCTCTGGCTCTGGGAACGGTGGTCGCGCGCCGAGGAGAACTAGGCGTACTGACCCGCAGGCCCCGGTGCGCGACCTCCGCAGGCGGAGAGAGCTGCTTCGGAGGGTGCCAGGTGGGCTGAACTGTGTTCGGCTGGACACCGGGTATGCGGGCTGTGCCGAACTGTTCAGCCTGGCTGAACCGAGTCGGGCCGGGCCGAACGAATTCAACCTGACCTGGCACCCACGAACGGGTCCACCTCGCCGCCCGGGCGCTCGCCAACCCGCCTGCCCGCTGGCCAGCGGCAAAGACAGACAGCAAGGGGACAAACATGCGCATCGACCTGACCGGCAAGACCGCGCTCGTGACCGGTTCGACCCAGGGCATCGGCCGGGCGATCGCCGCCACGCTCGCCGACGCGGGCGCCCGGGTAGCCATCAACGGACGGCGCACCGACGGGGTGGCGGAAACCATCGACGAGCTCCGGACCGTGTCGGCGGACCGTGACCTGGTCGCCGCGGCCGGCGACGTCACCGCAGCCCCCGGCGCCGCGGAGGTGCTCGCCGTGACGGGCGACGTGGACATCCTGGTCAACAACCTGGGCATCTTCGGCAGCACGCCGGCCCTCGAGATCGACGACGACGAGTGGCGCCGGTACTTCGAGATCAACGTGCTCGCCGCCGTTCGCCTGATCCGCTCCAGCCTGCCCGGAATGACGGCGCGTGGCTGGGGCCGGGTGCTCAACATCGCCAGCGACTCCGCGATCGTCATCCCGGCCGAGATGATCCACTACGGCGTCTCGAAGACGGCGCTGCTGGGCGTCTCCCGCGGTTTCGCGAAGGAGGCCGCTGGCACCGGCGTGACGGTCAACTCCGTCATCGCCGGCCCCACGCACACCGGCGGCGTCGAGAAGTTCGTCTACGAGCTGGTCGACCCGGCCCTGCCCTGGGACGAGGCGCAGCGCGAGTTCATGCGGCTGCACCGCCCGCAGTCCCTGCTCCAGCGGCTCATCGAGCCGGAGGAGATCGCGAACATGGTCGCCTACCTCAGCTCGCCGCTCGCCTCGGCGACGACGGGCGCAGCCGTCCGGGTCGACGGCGGATACGTGGACTCGATACTCCCCTGACGTACTTCTCCGAGCCCGTCGGCCGAGCCGCTCCACGACCGCGCGCGGTAGCCTGGCCGCATCGCCGCAGATGCCACCACGCGTCCCGGGACCGCAGGCGAGATGCTGACCCTCGCGGTCGGAGACCTCGTGCGCCGGATCCACGACCGCGTCCCGGCGGCACTCGCCGACGAGCCGGACGCCGTGCACCGGCTACGCACCTCGGTCCGTCGGCTGCGCAACGTGCTCGCCGCGTTCCGCCGGTACCTCGACAAGGACGCGACCGCCGAGCTCCGGTCCCTGCTCAAGGAGTGGGGCGACGTGCTGGGGCGGGCACGCGACCTGGAGGTCCGCACCCTGGACGCCGGGGCCACGGCCGATACAGCGGGTCTCGGCGCCGCGGACCGGTCGGCCCTCCTCGATCCGCTGGAGGCGGCGCACGAACAGGCGCACGCCGAGGTCGTCCGCTGGACCCGGTCGAAGCGGGGCCAGGATCTCGCGCGGCTCCTGGATGACTGGGCTGCCGCACCCCGACTGGATGAACGGGCGTCACGGTCGGCGAAGAAGGCCGCCCGCCGCGCCGTGCGGCGGCAGGCCGAGCGCACCCTCCGCTCGGCCACCGAGCTCACGGAGCTCGAGAAAGCGCACGAGCTGCGCAAGGCGGCGCGGCGGCTGCGGCACACCTGCGACGCGATCATGCGGAAGCCCGTCGGGCTGCTCGGCCGGAGGACGAAGGACGTCGGCGCCACCGCGCACCAGATCCAGTCCCTGCTCGGTGAGCACCGTGACGCCCTGCTCCTGGCGGCCCACGTCCGCGACCGGGCGAACGGCTCCGCGGCGTACGACGCCGTCGTCGACCTGTGCCAGGAGCGGGCCCTCACCGCGCTGGCGGACCTGCCTGCCGCGCTCGGCGAGCTGGGAGCCCCGAAAGAAAGGTGAAAGTGATGGTGAACTTCTCGCCGTAAATCGGGGGATCGGGTGAGGGAGGCGGGTCGCGGACCGCAGCACGCAGGTTCAGCACATACGGTCGTCTCGTCCTGCCCGTTCGCCTGTCGCCGTCCGCCCCCGAAGGAGCCCCGTGCAGCTGTTCGACCTGGTGCTTCTCGTGGTGCTGTTCATGGCCCTCATGGCGGGACTGAGCCGGGGCCTGCTGGCCACGCTCGGTGGTCTGATCGGGCTCGTCGTCGGTGGCGTCGCCGCGTTCTGGGCGGTCCCGGCCGTGAACGACCTGCTGCCGACCTCCGAGTGGCGCGGTCCGGTGTCCGTCGTCGTGGCCATCCTGCTGCCGCTCTTCGGTGCCTCCATCGGCGCGGGGATGGGCCGGAGCCTGCGGCAGGGTGTGGACCGCACCTCGCTCCGCCCGCTCGAACGCCTGCTGGGCGGGGTCGCGAACGTGGGCGTCGTCGCCCTCGCGCTCTCGTTCGTCGGCAACGCGGTCAGCGCCACGGGCGCGCCCGGTGTCGCCTCGGCGGTCTCGTCGTCCGCCGTCCTGCGCACGATCGACAACCTGACGCCGCCCGCCGTGGGCCGTCCGCTCGCCGAGATGCGCGCCATGGTCCTCGACGACGGCCTGCCGCGCCTGAACATCCTGATGGTGCCGCGCGACACGCCGACGGTGCCCGCCGTCGACCTCGACGACCCGGCGCTGGAGGCGTCGGCGCAGTCGGTGGCCCGGATCTCCGGCATCGCCTACGCGTGCGGCAAGAGCTCCACCGGGTCGGGCTTCGTCGTGGCAACCGACCGCCTCGTGACCAACGCGCACGTCGTGGCCGGCGTGGACCGGCCCGTCATCGAGCTGCCGGGCGGGGCGGTCCAGGAGGGACGGGTGGTGTACTTCGACGCCGTCGACGACCTCGCCGTCATCGCCGTCGACGGGCTGGCCGCCGACCCGCTCGGCATCGCGCCGACGCTGACGGCGGGCGACCCCGCCGTCGTCCAGGGGTATCCGTACGGCGGTCCGTTCACCTCCGGCAGTGCCGGGGTGGTGAGTGTCAGCACCGTCCGCGTCCCGGACGCGTACGGCGCGGGAGCGGCGCCCCGGGAGGTCTACTCCCTGGCCGCCGAGGTGCGCCCCGGCAACTCGGGCGGTCCGCTCCTGACGACGGGCGGCGAGGTGGCCGGCGTCATCTTCGCGCGCGACGACTCCGAGCAGAACATCGGCTACGCGATGACCAACGCCGAGCTGCTCCCGGTCGCCGAGCAGGCCGAGGGCCTCGACACCGCGGTGTCGACGGGGCAGTGCGCGAACTGACGGCCGTCGCCGGCGGAGCGTCACGTCCGGCCACCCGCTGGAACCGCACGCTCGACGCCCTGGAGTCCGCCCTCGACCGAGGAGAGATATGACCACGACACCGCCCGCAGGCGCCGGAGCCCTCGGCATCGGCGACGACGGAACCTTCCGCATCCGGTTCGACCGCACGCTCCGCCATCCCCTGCCCGCCGTCTGGGCGGCCCTCACCGACCCGTCGAAGCTCTCGGTCTGGCTGCCGGGCTGCCGGATCGAGGCCCGTGTCGGCGGCGACGTCCGCTACGACTTCGGGGACGAGGGCGCGGCGACCGGCGAGGTGGTCGCGCTGCGCGCGGCCGACGACGCCGACCCCACCGCCGAGCTGGAGCACACGTGGCGCTGGGACGGGCTCCCGGTCTCGCTGGTCACCTGGCGGCTCGAGCCGGCCGACGGCGGGACGCGGCTCCTGCTCACCCATCGTGAGGTGGACCGCGAGCCCGCCACGGACTTCGCCGTCGGCTGGCACGTCATCCTCGACAGCCTCGACCGTTACACGGACGGACGGCCGGTGGACAAGGACACGTCCAGCAGCTGACCCAGGTCCCGGGCGTCGACGTTCGCCCCGAACACCGGCGTGCCGGGCTCCATGCGGACGCCCTCGGCGAGCTTCCCGGCGGCGACCGGGTCGAAGCCGAGCGCGTCCACGATCGCCGCCACGGCCGCGACGTCGTCCGGGTCGTCGCCGGCGATCCCTATCGCCGTGCGGCCGGGCGCGCCGGCGGGCCGGGCGCCGTCATCGAGGTCGTGATAGCCCATGTGGTTGAACGCCTTGACGACGCGGGACCCCGGGATCGACGCCTGGACGTGCTCGCTGGTGGACTCCCCCGGCGGCAGGATGCCGTCACGGGGGCCGTCGATCTCCCACCAGTGGTTCATGGCGTCGACGACCAGCTTGCCGTCGAGCATGCCGGACAGCGTGCCGGACGGGATCGTCCGGTACCGGCCGAGCGGCAGGGCGAGGACCACGGCGTCCGCCTCGCGGACCGCCGTCTCCGCGTCCACTGCGGCCGCGCCCGGTGCGAGCACCTCCACGGTGAGCGCGATGCGGGCCGGGTCGCCGGAGCCCGCCACGAGCACGCGGTACCCGGCCGCGACGCCGAGGCGGGCCAGCACGGTGCCAACCTTGCCGGCGCCGAGGATCCCGAGGGTGCGCACGGGTGTGCGCACCCCAGCGCGCCTAGCAACCGCAGCCATCACGCCACCGCCAACTTCGCCGGCTGCTCGGCGAGCAGCTCACGGACCATGGGGATCACCCGCGTGCCGTAGAGCTCGACGGCACGCAGCCGGTCGCTGGCGCGCACGGTGCCGGCCGAGGAGTAGATGAGGTCGAACCGGCCGACGTCCAGGGCGCCGATGGCGCGCGCCATCTTGCGCGCCACGGTCTCGGGCGAGCCGACGTAGAGGGAACCCTGCGCCACCTCGGCCTCGAACTCCTCGCGGCGCAGGGGCGGCCAGCCGCGCAGGGCCCCGATGCGGTCCCGGATCACCTTGTATCCGGGGTAGAACAGCTCCATCGCCTGCTCGTCGGTCTCGGCGACGAAGCCCGGCGAGTGCATGCCGACGGGGTAGGCGGTGGTGCCGAGCTCGTCTGCGGCCCGGCGGTAGAGGTCCACGTACGGCGCGAACCGTTCGGGAGCGCCGCCGATGATCGCGAGCATGAGCCGCAGCCCGTACCGAGCCGTGCGGACGACCGACTGCGGCGACCCGCCGACCCCGACCCAGGTGGTCAGTCGGCCCGAGTCGGTCTTGGGGAAGACGTCGGCCTCCGTGAGTGACGGCCGCAGCGCGCCCTCCCAGGTCACCGGCTTCTCGTCGAGCAGCTTCACGAACAGGTCGATCTTCTCGTCGAAGAGTTGGTCGTAGTCGCGCAGGTCGTACCCGAACAGCGGGAACGACTCGGTGAACGACCCACGCCCGAGGATGATCTCGGCCCGACCGTTGGACAGTGCGTCGACGGTCGCGAACCGCTGGAACACCCGTACCGGGTCGTCGGAGCTGAGGACCGTCACACCAGAGGCGAGCTTGATGTTCGAGGTAGCGGTCGCGATGCCGGCCAGCACGGTCTCCGGCGTGGAGATCGCGTACTCGGGCCGGTGGTGCTCGCCGACGGCGATCACGTCGACCCCCGTGTCGTCGGCGAGCACCGCCTCGTGCACGGTGCGACGAATCGCCTCGCCGTGGGACACGACCTCTCCGCGGTCATTCCGTGGCAGGTCGCCGAATGTGTCGATGCCGAACTCGATGTCGCCCATGAGAACTCCTCCACGCCTGCCCTGCACATCTGATTGACGTGTCAATCATGTACCCGATATGGTTGACACGTCAATCACTGGAGGTCACCGTGACGAACAGCACGCCGCCCCGCTCCCGGCAGTCGCCGACCGCGGACGAGCTGCGCATCTGGCGCGGGTTCATCGAGACCGCGCAGGCGCTGAACGCGCGGCTGAGCAGCCGCCTGCACGAGGAGTCCGCGCTGTCGCCCGGCGACTACGCGGTGCTGCTCGCCCTGAGCGAGGCGGACGGTCGGCGGCTACGCTCCTCCGAGCTCGCGGACGCCGTCGGCTGGGAGCGCAGCCGCCTGTCCCACCACATCCGGCGCATGGAGGGGCGGGACCTCATCCGTCGCGACGACTGCGCTGTCGACTACCGCGGGGCCGAGGTCGTCCTCACGGACCACGGTGCGCAAGCCTTCCGGAGCGCGTCCGTACCGCACCTGCGCGCGGTGCGGGAGCTGTTCGTTGACGCCCTGACCCCCGAACAGCTGGACCAGGTGGAGCAGCTCACGAGAGCCCTCCAGGCCCGCCTGCACTCCCCCACCTGATGGTTGTGGGCGGAACTACCCCGGAGCTACTCGGACGCCGCGAGGTCGGCCGCCAGCTCCTCCAGGAGGTCGTAGGCCTCCTGCATACCGCCCTCCATGCCGGTCGCGATGATCCCGTCCCGCACCTCCTTGCTGGAGACGACGGTACGGACCGTGAGCGTGGTACGTCCGTCCTGCTCGGTGAGCGTGTAGTGGTTCAGGCTGGGCTCGGAGTCGCCGTCCGGCATCCCTTCGAAGACCTCGGTCTGCACCATCCGCTCGGGGGCGTCGATCTCGCGGTACTCACCGTGGAACGCGACCTCGAAGCCGCCGTCCGCGGTCATGACGTACCGCCAGGCGCCGCCCACGCGCAGGTCGACGGCGACGTCCGTCACCGTGCCGCGCTGCCCGGCCCACCAGCGCTTGACGAGGTCGGGCTCGGTGAGCACCTTCCACACGAGGTGGCGCGGCGCGTTGAACTGCCGGGTGACCAGGATCTCGGTGTCGGTCGGCAGCGTCAGGACGGCGCTGCCCTTGGTC
Organism: Promicromonospora iranensis; assembly: GCF_028994805.1. Classification (GTDB taxonomy): domain Bacteria; phylum Actinomycetota; class Actinomycetes; order Actinomycetales; family Cellulomonadaceae; genus Promicromonospora; species Promicromonospora iranensis. The sequence goes on from NZ_JAJQQP010000017.1 coordinate 7,721, forward strand.
GTGGTGGCCATGTCAGTCTCCTCTTCCAGTTTCAGTACTTCCGGGTTCGGTACTTCGGGGTTCGTCAGTTCCGGCGAGCTCGTCGAGCACGCCGTCGATCAGGTCGAACCGCTCGTTCCAGAGCCGCTCGTACTGCCCGACCCAGGCGTGGACCGCCCGGAGGGGCGCGGCGTTCACCCGGTACAGACGCCGACGGCCGTCGTCGCGCACGTCCACCAGGCCCACCTCCCGCAGCACCCGCAGGTGCTTGGACACCTGGGGCTGGGCGAGCCCGAGCAGCTCGGTCAGGTCGCCCACCGCGAGCTCGCCGCCGGCCAGGGCGTCGAGGATCTCGCGACGGCGCGGCTCGGCCACCGCGTTGAACGCGTCGGTCGTGGTCGCTGCTCGTGCCATGGACCAAACATATTCTCATATCGGAATGTGTCAAGAGGTCCGCGAGAAGAGGTCTGTCGAGGGGTCCGGTGAGCGGCCGGTGAGCGGCTCGGTGCGCGGCTCGGGTTGCGAGCAGCACCGAGCAGGAATTCGCTGGACACATGGCGCAGGAAGAGACGATGAACTACCTCATCCCCGTGACGTTCCCCGACCTGGACACGGCCAAGAGCGGCGCGGAACCGCTCGTGGACACCTTGCTCGCCGCCGGCATCCAGGCCGAGATCGTCGCCGAGCCGGGCCTGGACTCCGAGGACGACGGCGGTCGCCCCGATCCGGGCCCGACCACCCGGGAGCTGCACGTCCACGCGAGCAGCGCCGACGAGGCGCGGCGCCGCGTCCAGGAGCTGACCGACGCGCGGTTCCCGGCCGGCATGGTGCTGCTGGGCGAGCCGACGCGGATCTGACCTCCCCCGGTAGCGTGGGGCGCATGACGACGATCTCGGAGAACTCTCAGTACCTGCGGCTGCTGGGCGAGCAGGTGGGCCACGAGCTGGCAGCGCACCTGCAGTACGTGGCGATCGCTGTCTGGTTCGACAGCCACGACCTGCCGCAGCTGGCCGCGCACTTCTACCGGCAGGCGCTCGAGGAGCGCAACCACGGGATGATGATCGTCCAGTACCACCTGGACCGGTCGCTGCCCGTGAAGATCCCCGGTACCCCGGAGGTTCGCAACGACTTCGCCGACGTGATCGAGCCGCTCCAGCTCGCACTCGACCAGGAGCAGCAGGTCACCCGGCAGATCGAGGCGATCTTCCGGGCCGCGCGCGAGGAGGGTGACGCGCTCGGTGAGCAGTTCCTGATGTGGTTCCTCGAGGAGCAGGTCGAGGAGGTCGCCGCCGCGACGACCCTCGTTGCCGTCGCCAAGCGCGCCGGCGACAACCTGTTCGACCTGGAGAACTACGTCGCGCGCGAGACGATCGGCGACTCCGGCGAGTCCGCGGCCGCGCCGAGGGTGGCCGGCGGGGCGCTCTGAGCGAACGGCAGCTCAGTCCGGCCCGTCGGCTCACCGCACGAGAAGCCTCCGCATCGCGGCCACCTCCGCCGGTACGGGCCGACGGCGGCGGAGCGCGGCGGGCGCCTCGCACAGGCCCCGGACCACGCCGGACCTGTGGTTCGGGCTCTGCGCCGCGACCTGCCGGATCCGGCCGACGGCGTCGCGCCACGGCAGCCGCATCAGCGCGGTGAGCGTCGCAGCACGGGCCATCGCGTGCTGCCGCGCGCCCGGCGGCTGCCGGCTCGGTGACGGGTGGTGGTGCACCACCACATCCTGCACGTAGGACATCGCCCAGCCGCCGGCCGCGAGGTCGAGCGCGAGCCGCTCCTCCTCGCCGGGAAACCGGACCACGGGGTCGAAGCCGCCCGAGGCCAGGAAGGCGCTCCGGCGGACCATCGTGGCGCACGCCACGAAGCCCAGGAGCGCACTCCCGGGCACCGAGACCTCCTGTGGCAGCGGCGACGCGGCCATCTCCTCGCTCACCGGGTCGGTGCGCTCCTCGGAACCGACAAGAATCTTGGCGCAGACCAGACCGAGCCGGGGGTGGTCGGCCAGCACGTCCGCGGCGTCGTGCAGCGAACCCGGCGCCCACCACGAGTCGTCGTCGGCGAAGGCGACGAACGGCGTCGTCGCGGCCCGGGCCCCGATGGTCCGGGCCACGGCGCCGACGTTCCGCGGCAGCCGGATCACCCGCACCTCGGGAAAGGTCGCCGCGACGGCGTCGGCGCTGCCGTCGGTGGAGCCGTTGTCGACCAGGATCACCCGTGCCCGGTGGGCGGGCAGCGAGGCGAGCAGCTCGTCCCGGCGGTCTCGACTCGCGACCACGACGGTGACTCGCTCGTCCTCGATGTCCATCGTCGCCTCCCAGCGTCTCGACGTCGGCCGACCTTCTCCAGCGCCGACCTTCTCCAGCGTGGGCGCGGTCCGGTCCAGCCGCATCCCCGAGAGCGGTCGCCGACCGCACGGGGCCGGACGGCGCTCGACGTCTGCCCTGGTGGTGTATCACCGTCGGGTCGCGCGACTCCCGACTCGTGTGGAAATGTTGCCCAGCGAGCCGGGACTCCGTGTTTGACACCGTCTGTGACACCGTCTGGAGAGAGGGACAGGTTGGCGTGACGACCACTGGCGGTCCCCGGATCGGCGGTGCGCTCACCGGCCTCCACGCCGCACGCCGGACCGCTGTCTCCGAGCTCCGCTCCACGCTCGCGGTTCTGAACGTGCCGAGCGGACCCGCCGACTCCGGGAGCAGGCCTGACGCCGCACCCTTCGCCGTTCGTGGCACGCGCACGCGGGTCGTGCGCCGGCCCGAGTGCCGCGCCACCCGGGCCGCGTTGCACGACTATCTCCACAAGCGCCTGGTACCCAGTCGGCGCCACCGCGTCGAGGTGCACCTGGACCGCTGCGGTGAGTGCACCCGCGCGTTCATCGATGTCCGGGAGGTCTCCTGGGCGCTCCGAGGCCTCGGGCGACAGCTGGACCGGCTGGCCACGCACGACCAGGCGTCCGTGCCCTTCGACATCCGCAGCGGCCATGGGGTGTCCGACCTCGAGCCGTGACCCGCGTCCGGCGCTCACCTGACGTTCTTGCCCTCCGCCGGGATCAGCCGCCACGCGACGACGGCGGCGAGCGCGGTCAGCACTGCCGCGACGACGCACGCCACCTGGAGGGACGCGACGAACGCTTCCTTGGCCGCCTCCAGCACGTCCGCCCGCTCACCGGCTACCGCTACCGCCGCGGCCAGCGAGTCGCCGGCCTGTACCCGGGCGTCCGCCGTCAGGTCGGCGGGCAGCGCGACGCGCGCCTGGTAGCCGAGGGTGACGAGCGAGCCGAGCACCGCGACACCGAGCGCGACCCCGAGCTCGTAGGCCGTCTCGGAGATCGCCGACGCCCCGCCCGCCTTGGCGGGCGGCACGGCGGAGACGACGGCGTCGGTGGTCAGCGTCATGGCCAGCCCCACACCCAGGCCCGCGGGCACCAGGGCGAGCGCGAGCCAGACGTACTGGTCGGCGCCTTCGGCCGCCGCGATGGCGACCATGCCGAGCGCCGTGACCGCGAGGCCGAGAGCGATCGCGGGGCCGCGGCCGAACCGGGTGATGGACCAGCCCACCACCACGACCACGACGATGGACGCGATGGTGGCCGGGAGCTCGGCGATGCCGGCGACCAGCGGGGAGTATCCCCGCACGAGCTGCAGGTACTGCGAGAAGAAGAACAGCATGCCGGTGAGCGCGAAGATCGCTATGAGGTTCGCCGCCACCGCACCGCTGAACGCCGGGATCTTGAACAGCCCGATGTCGAGCAGCGGACCTCGCCCGTCGGCGACCAGGCGGGCCTGACGCCGCACGAAGGTGAACCCGGAGAGCACCGCCAGCGCCAGCACGCCGATCGCCAGCGCGTCGACGCCCTCGGAGGCCGCGTGCTTGATGGCCCACACCAGCGGCATCACGGCAGCGAACGACAGCAGCACCGACGGGACGTCGAGGCGTCCGGGCTCCGGGTCCTTCGCCTCGGGCAACAGCACGGCTCCCGCGATGACGAGGACGATGACCACCGGCACGTTGACGAGGAAGACCGAGCCCCACCAGAAGTGCTCGAGCAGCGCGCCGCCGACGAGCGGCCCGACAGCGGCGCCGCCACCGGCCGCCGCCGACCACACGGCGATGGCACGGCTGCGCTCCCGCGCCTCGGGGAACAGCGTCCGGATGAGCGACAGCGTCGAGGGCATGATCGTCGCGCCCGCCACGCCGAGCAGGAGCCGGGCGAGGATGAGGATCTCGGCGCTGGGCGCGAACGCCGCCAGCGCCGAGGCCGCGCCGAACGCCGTCGAGCCGATCAGCAGGAGGCGCTTGCGCCCGACCCGGTCCGCCAGGGTGCCCATCGCGACGAGGAGCCCGGCGATGGCCAGCGAGTAGATGTCACCGATCCAGAGCACCTGGGTGGCGGTGGGCGCGAGGTCGCGGGTCAGTGAGGGAACCGCCAGGTAGAGGACGGTTCCGTCGATGGCGAGCAGGCCGACCGCCAGCACGAGGACGGCGAGAGCTGCCCACCGGCGGCGCGTGGAGAGAGCAGGAGATGAAGCGGTCACCTGACAACTGTACCGTCCAGCCGGTACAGTTTCATCGAAGTGGTCCTTGAACTGGCCCTATAGTGCATGCCGAGGGTGAGTGAGGTGTTGGTCAGTGGGTCGAACGGCGGGCAGGGACCCGGAGCAGACGCGCGCCGCGCTCCTGGACGCGGCGAGCCGCCTGGTCCGCGAGCGCGGGATCTCGGCGACCCTCGACGACGTCGCCCGCCGGGCGGGGGTCTCCAAGGGCGGGCTGCTCTATCACTTCGCGAGCAAGCACGAGCTGCTCCTCGCGCTGGCGACCGACTGGCTCGAGCGGTTCCGGGTAGCAGTGCTGGCCGCGGTCCCGCCGGACGACGACGCCCCCGGTCGCCTCGTGCGTGCCTACGTGCGCGTCTCGATCGACGGCGCGCTGGACGCGGCGGCGACACGCGACGCGCTGGTGGTCATCGCGCACCTGTCGACGGTGGACGCGGTCACCGAGCTCGCTCGCGCCGACGCGCAGCGCTGGCAGGAGGACCTGCGCGCCGACGGCCTTCCCGAGGACGTGCTCTCGCTCGTCCTCGCGGCGGCGGACGGCGTCAGCGCCCAGCCGGTGTGGGGCATGGAGCCCGCGCCGGAGGAGCTGACGCGGCTCCGTGAGCACCTGCTCGCCCTGACGGTCGTCGACCGCTAGCAGCGCAGGACCTCGGGCTCGCCTCGGCCTGGTCAGGCTCCGTCGCCGATCCAGGTGTCCGCGAGCGCCTCCGACCCGCGGGCGAGCAGCGCGACGTCGGCCCCGACGAGCACGAAGGACGCCCCCGCGTCGAGGTACGCCTGGGCGACCGCCGGGTCGAAGGCGTTGACGCCGACGGGTTTGCCGGCCGCGCGCACGGCGTCGAACGTCGTACGGACCGCCGCGGTGACGTCCGGGTGGGACTGCTGCCCGAGCAACCCCAGGGAGGCCGCCAGGTCGGACGGTCCGACGAAGACGCCGTCGACCCCGTCGACCGCTGCGATGGCCGCCGCGCTCTCGACCCCGGTGGCCGACTCGACCTGCACGAACAGCGAGACGTACCGGTCGGCGTCGGCCATGTAGCCCGCCACGCGGTTCCAGCGCGCGCCCCGGGAGAGCGCGCTGCCGACCCCGCGGATGCCGCGCGGTGGGTAGCGCACGGCCCGCACGACGGCGGCGGCCTGCTCGGCGGTGTCGACCATGGGCACCAGGAGGTTCTGGGCGCCCAGGTCGAGCAGCTGCTTGAGCACCACGGCATCGTCGGACGGCGCCCGCACGAGCGGCGTGACCGGGTACGGTGCCACCGCCTGCAGGAGCGCCGCCGTGGTCTCCAGGCCGATCGGTGAGTGCTCGCCGTCGATCAGCAGCCAGTCCAGGCCCGCACCCGCGCAGATCTCGGCCACCGGGGGGCTGCCGGTGCAGACCCACATGCCGATCTGCGGCCGGTCGGAACCGGCGATGCGGTCGCGGAGGGTGGGCGGGAGGGTCAGACGAATCGGCACGAGACGGTCCCCAGCTCTCGGTAGTCGACCAGCACGGTGTCGCCGGGCTCCACCCACACGGGTCGCGTGAAGGAGCCGGCGAGGACGATCTCCCCGGGCTCCAGGGCGGCGTCGTGCTGGGCGAGCTTGTTCGCGAGCCAGGCGACGCCGGTGGCCGGGTGGTTGAGGACCGCGGCGGCGACGCCGGACTCCTCGATGGCCTCGTTGCGGTACAGGAGCGCCGAGACCCAGCGAAGGTCGGTCTCGCCGACCCGCACCGGGTTGCCGCCGTAGACCATGCCGCCCATCGCCGCGTTGTCGCTGATCGTGTCGACGATGGTGCGCCCGGCCATCTCGATGCGCGAGGACAGGATCTCCAGGGCCGGCACCACGTAGTCGGTGGCGCGCAGCACGTCGAACACCGTGACGTCCGGCCCCTTGAGCCCGTCGCGCAGCACGAAGGCCAGCTCGACCTCGATCCGGACGTTCGAGAACCGCGAGTGCTCGATGACCGACCCGTTGTCGAAGACCATGTCGGCGAAGATCGCCCCGTAGTCCGGCTCGGTGATCCCGGTGGCCGCCTGCATGACCTTGGACGTGAGCCCGATCTTGCGGCCCACGGGCCGGCGCCCGGCCTCGATGCCGCGTCGGCGCCACGTGTTCTGCACCGCGTACGAGTCCTCGACGGTCATACCGGGGTACCGCGCGGTCAGGAGCGGCACCGTGGTGCGCTCGGCCTCGGCACGGGCCAGCTCGTCGGCGATGGTGGTGATCGTCGCGTCGTCGAGCATGCGCTCCCCCGTCACAGCTGGTGCCCCAGCTTGTACTCGCCCTGCTTCCACGAGGGGAGCTCGTCGGCGTCGTCCTCGGGGCGGGTGTACGAGAACCCGTCGGCACCGATGGTCACGGCCATCTCGGAGGTGTCGGTGCGGGCGGCGACGGGCTGCGGGTTGCCGTCCAGGTCCAGGACGAGCGACGCCTCGGTGTACCAGGACGGGACCACCGGGTTGCCCCACCAGTCGCGACGCTGGTTGTCGTGCACGTCCCAGGTCACCACCGGGTTGTCGGGGTCGCCCGTGTAGTAGTCCTGCGTGTAGATCTCCACGCGGTGCCCGTCCGGGTCGCGCAGGTAGAGGTAGAAGGCGTTGGACACGCCGTGCCTGCCCGGGCCGCGCTCGATGTGGTCGGACAGCCGCAGCGCGCCGAGCTTGTCGCAGATCGCGATGATGTTGTGCTTCTCGTGCGTGGCGAACGCGACGTGGTGCATGCGCGGGCCGTCGCCGCCGGTCATCGCCGTGTCGTGCACGGTCGGCTTGCGGCGCATCCAGGCCGCGTAGGTGGTGCCCTCGGCGTCCTGGATGTCCTCGGTGACGCGGAACCCGAGATCCTCCATGAACTTCACGGCGCGCGGCACGTCCGGCGTCACCTGGTTGAAGTGGTCCAGGCGCACCAGCGCGCCCGGGGTGTGGAGGTCGTACCGCCACGCGAGGCGCTCGACGTGGTCGACGTCGTAGAAGAACTCGTACGGGAAGCCGAGCGGGTCGGTGACCCGCACCGAGTCGCCGATGCCCCGGGTGAAGCCTTCCGCACGACGCTCGACGCGGCAGCCGAGCTCCGTGTAGAAGGCGACCGCCCGGTCCAGCTCCTCCGGGCTGCGCACCCGGTAGGAGAAGGCGGCGACGGCGGCCACCTCCCCCAGGCGCAGCACCAGGTTGTGGTGGATGAACTCCTCGAGGCTGCGCAGGTAGACGGTGTCCTCGTCCTCCTCCGTGACGACCAGGCCGAGGACGTCGACGTAGAAGTTCCGCGAGGCGGCCAGGTCGGTGACCACCAGCTCCATGTACGCGCAGCGGAGGATGTCCGGCGGGGGCGCCAGGGGCGTGGGGATCGGGTCCGCGGCGATGATCGGCGCGTCGCTGGTCACGACGGGTCCGGCCGTGTCGGTCATCTTCAGGCTCCCTTGCCGAAGGTTTGCTTGCCGAAAGTCGGGTTGTGCACCGTGCCGAGCGTGACGTGCACGGCCTGCTGGTCGGTGTAGAAGTCGATGGAGCGGTAGCCGCCCTCGTGCCCGAGGCCCGAGGCCTTGACCCCGCCGAACGGCGTGCGCAGGTCGCGCACGTTGTTCGAGTTGAGCCAGACCATGCCCGCCTCGATCGCCTGCGAGAAGTTGTGCGCCCGCTTCAGGTCGTTGGTCCACACGTAGGCGGCCAGCCCGTACCTGACCCCGTTGGCCAGGGCGAGCGCCTCCTCCTCGGTGTCGAACGGGGTGATGGCCACGACGGGGCCGAAGATCTCCTCCTGGAAGATCCGGGCCGACGGCGGCACGTCCGCGAAGACGGTCGGCGCCACGTAGTTGCCGGTCTCGAAGCCCTCGGGCCGGCCGCCGCCGGCCACCAGCCGGCCCTCCGTCTTGCCGATCTCGATGTAGGAGACGACCTTGTCGTAGTGCTCGGGGTGCACCAGTGCGCCGACCTCGGTCCGCGGGTCCTGCGGGTCCCCGACCACCACTCGCTTCGCCTGCTCGGCGTAGCGCTCGACGAACTCGTCGTAGACCGCCCGCTCGACGAGGATGCGGCTGCCCGCGGTGCACCGCTCGCCGTTGAGCGAGAAGACTCCGAAGATGGTCGCGTCGATGGCGGCGTCCAGGTCGGCGTCGGCGAAGACGACGGCCGGCGACTTGCCGCCCAGCTCCATCGAGAGGCCCTTGAGGTACGGGGCGGCGTTGGCGAAGATGAGCTGACCGGTGCTGCTCTCCCCCGTGAACGAGATGAGCGGCACGTCCGGGTGCTTGACCAGCGCGTCGCCCGCCTCCTCGCCGAGGCCGTTGACCAGGTTGAACACGCCGACGGGAAGCCCCGCCTCCTCGAAGATGCCCGCCCACAGCGACGCCGACAGGGGCGTGAACTCCGCGGGCTTGAGCACCACGGTGTTCCCCGTCGCGAGCGCCGGGCCGAGCTTCCAGGACTCGAGCATGAACGGTGTGTTCCAGGGCGTGATGAGGCCGGCGACGCCGATCGGCTTGCGGTTGACGTAGTTGATCTGGCGGCCGGGCACCTTGAAGGTGTCGTCCGCTTGCGCCACGACCAGGTCGGCGAAGAACCGGAAGTTCTCCGCGGCCCGGCGCGCCTGGCCCAGCGCCTGCGTGATCGGCAGGCCGGAGTCGAAGCTCTCCAGCTCGGCCAGCCGCGCGTCGCGGGACTCGACGATGTCGGCGATGCGGTGCAGGATCCGGGAGCGCTCGCGCGGGACCATCCTCGGCCAGGGCCCGTTCAGGAACGCGTCGCGCGCCGCGTCGACCGCCCGGTCGACGTCCGCCTGCTTTCCCGCGGCCGCCTGGAGGTACACGTCGTTGGTCACCGGTTCGAGCACGTCGAACGTGTCGCCGTCGGCCGAGTCGACGAACTTTCCCCCGATGTAGTGCTGGATGCGGTCCGGCAGGTCGGCCGGCACGTGGCGGGTCCCCTGCTGGGTCACCTGGTTGCTCACTGTGTCTCCCTGAGTGGTGTCGGGCGGGGACCGGTCCTGTCGGGCTCTGCCCTGCCGGCGCGAGCGTCCAGGAAGGCCTGCATGGTCGCCCAGCGGTGGTTGCGCGCGGCGATCTCGATCTCGAGCGGGTCGGCCCCGCCGGCGATCAGGTCGAGGATGTGGGCGTGCTCGGCCACGGAGTCCCTGGCGCGTCCGGGCACGAACGCGAAGGTGGAGTCCCGCAGCCCGGAGAGCTGGGCCCAGCCACGGTGGACCATGTCCAGCAGCAGCTTGTTGGGGCACGACTCGAACAGCACCGAGTGGAACTGGCGGTTGAGGGCGGTGAACGCGTGCGGGTCGAAGTGGTCGAGCACCGCACGCAGGTGGTCGTTCACCTCCGTCGCCCGCTGGAGGTCGGCGGCGGAGATGGCGGGCGCCGAGAGACCGGTAGCGGCTCCTTCGACGACACCGAGGGCCTGCATGGCGTCGACGTACCCGTGCTCGTCGACCATGGCGACCCGCGCGCCGACGTTGCGCTCGTAGGTCACCAGACCCTCGGCCTCCAGGCGGCGGATCGCCTCGCGCACGGGCACGACGCTCATCGCCAGCTCGTCCGCGATGCTCTGCAGCACGAGGCGGTATCCCGGGCTCAGCTCGTGCAGCGCGATGCGGTCGCGCAGGTAGTCGTACGCGAGCTGCGACTTGCTCAGCGCACCGGCGAACGCGGTCTCGACGGCCGAAGCGGTCGCGTCTCCGCCCGTCATCGCGACTCCCCGGGGGCCTGGGACTCCTGAGGCGCCTGGAACTCCTGGGGCTCGTGCGCCTTCTGGGACTCGTACCGCGCACGCCATGCCGCGTTCGGGGGGAACAGGCCGTCGACCGGGTGGCCGGCGGCCACCTGCTGCGCCACCCAGGCGTCCTGCTCCTCCTGGGCGATCGTCGCGTCCGCGACCTCCTCGGCCAGGTGCGGCGGCACGACGACGACGCCGTCCGCGTCACCCACGACGACATCGCCGGGCAGCACCGTCGCACCGCCGCAGGCGACCGCGACATCCGTGTCCCACGGCACGTGTCGACGACCGAGCACCGCCGGGTGCGGACCGCCCGAGAAGACCGGGAGGCCCGTGGCGGCCACGGCCTCGAAGTCGCGCACGCCGCCGTCCGTGACCACGCCGGCCGCCCCGCGCACCTGCGCGCGCAGGGCGAGGACGTCACCGAGGGTCGCCGAGCCTTTCTCGCCCCGTGCCTCGATCACGATGACCTCACCGGCACCGACGGTGTCGAACATCCGCTTCTGCGCGTTGTAGCCGCCACCGTGCGCGGCGAACAGGTCCTCCCGGTTGGGCACGAAGCGCAGCGTCCGCGCCCGGCCGACGATCGTCGCGCCCGGCACGTTCGGCCGCAGGCCCTCGATTATCACGTTGTCCAGGCCGCGCTTGCGCAGCTGGGCGGAGAGGCCCGCGACCGGTGCGCGCCGCAGCTTGTCCGCGAGCTCGTCGGTGAGCGCGAACGGCTCCGGCTCCCCCTCCGGCTCCCCCTCCGGCTCCGGCTCCGGCGGGAGGCCCGCCGCCGCACGACTCCCCCAGGCCTCGGCGCGCTGCGTGTCGTCGATCTTCGGCCCGGCGCCGACGTCGGAGAACGGCACCTCGCCCTGCACCACCGTCGTCACCAGGCGGCCCGACGACGGCGCGCCGGGTGCCGTCGGAGCATCCACCTCGACCTCGACGACGTCGCCCGGCACCACGACGCTCGACCCGGCGGGCGTGCCCGTGAGGACGAGGTCACCCGTCTCGAGCGTGAGGTGCTGGGACAGGTCGGCCACGATCTGCGCGAACGGGAACAGCAGCGCGTCGTCGCCGGTGGTGTCCTCCTGCACGAGCCCGCCGTTGACCCACGTGCGCACGCGGAGCGCGGCCGGGTCGACCGCACGGGCGTCGATGAGCGCCGGGCCGACCGGCGTGTAGCCGTCGCGCCCTTTGGAGCGCACGTTCGAGCCCTTGTCGGCCCAGCGCAGGTCGTAGACACCGAGGTCGTTGGCGGCGGTCACGGCCGCGACGTGCTCCCACGCCTCCTCGACGGACACGTGCCGGGCCGGCTCGCCGATGACGAGCGCGATCTCCCCCTCGAAGGCGAGCAGCTCCGTGCCGGCCGGCCGCTCGACCACACCTCCGGGGGCGCCGAGCGAGCTCGTCGGCTTGAGGAAGTACGACGGCGCGGCGGGCCGCCGTCCGCGCTGGTCGGCGCGCGAGAGGTAGGCGAGATGGACGGCGACGATCTTGCCCGGCCGCTGTGCGAGCGGCCCGCCGACCGACGGCGTGGACGTCGTCGAGGCCTGCGCTTCGGTACCCATGAGCTCCCTTACCCGTCGTTCCGCCGGTCGTCGTCCCCCGTGCTCCGGATGACCCTGGCGCTTTGTATCTCAAATCGTATATGGTCCAGGAGTACCCGGCAAGGCCGCTCCGGCCGAGCCCACCACGACCGGCCCGCCAACGACGGCGGACCTGGATGACGAGGGAGTCATGCGATGTCACGCCTAGCCCCGGACGGTCCCGCAGCGGCCGGTGCCTCGGATCCCCGCGAGCGCCGCCGCGTCGTCCTCGCGACCATCGTCGGCACGACGGTCGAGTGGTACGACTTCTTCATCTACGCCTCGGCCGCCGGCCTCGTCTTCGGCCAGCTGTTCTTCGAGCCCGCCGGGTCGAGCCTCGGCACGCTCCTGGCGTTCGGCTCGGTGGGTGTCAGCTTCCTGTTCCGTCCGCTCGGCGCGTTCGTCGCCGGGCATCTCGGTGACAAGTACGGGCGGCGCGTGGTGCTCGTCCTGACCCTGGTCCTCATGGGGGTGGCCACCGCGCTCATCGGACTGCTGCCGACCTACGCCCAGATCGGCGTCGCCGCGCCGGTGCTGCTCGTGCTGCTGCGGATCCTCCAGGGCATCTCGGCCGGCGGTGAGTGGGGTGGGGCGGTCCTCATGGCCTGCGAGCACGCACCGGTCGCGCGGCGTGGCCTGTTCGGGGCCTCGCCCCAGGTCGGTGTCCCGCTCGGCCTGCTGCTCGCGTCCGGGGTGCTGGGCATCATGAACGCCGTGGCACCCGGCGACGCCTTCCTCACCTGGGGCTGGCGCGTCCCGTTCCTGCTGAGCGTCGTACTCATCGGCATCGGGTACTGGGTGCGCCGCAGCGTCGAGGAGAGCCCGGTGTACGTCGAGATCGCCCAGCGCGCGGAGACCACCCGTCAGCCGCTGCTCCAGCTCTTCCGCAAGCACACGCCCCTGGTGATCGTCGCCGCCCTGGTCTTCGCCGGCAACAACGCCGTCGGCTACATGACCACCGGCGGCTACATCCAGCGCTACGCGTCCGACCCGGCAGGGCCGGTCGGGCTCGACCGCGGACCGGTGCTCTGGGCGGTGACGGCGTCCGCCGTCGTCTGGCTCGTCTCGACCTGGTTCGCGGGCGCCGTGTCCGACCGCCTCGGCCGCCGCACCACCTACGCGATCGGCTTCGTGGTGCAGCTGGCCGGCGTCCTGGCCCTGTTCCCGCTGGTCAACGGCGGGACGTTCGGCTCGCTGCTGCTCGGCCTGATCTTCCTGTCCGTCGGCCTCGGCCTCACCTACGGGCCGCAGGCGGCGCTCTACGCCGAGCTGTTCCCCGCCTCCATCCGGTTCTCCGGCGTCTCGATCTCCTACGCGATCGGGTCGATCCTCGGCGGCGCGTTCGCGCCGGCGATCGCCACGGCACTGGTCCAGGCGACGGGTACGACGGCGGCGGTCACCATGTATCTGGCGGGCATGACGGTGATCGGTCTCGCGGCGACCCTCGTGCTGCGCGACCGCACGGGCATCCCGCTGGGGCCGGACCACGAGGAGCTGCAGGCCGCCAGCCCGATCTACGGCCTCGCCAGGGCCTGAGCCGCGGGCACCACGAACAGAACGGGAGAACGATGCAGTTCCACCATCACGGCTACGTTTCCGGGGACCCGCGTGTCCAGCCGGCGGCCGGCTACGGTCTCGAGCGGCCCACCGAGCTGCCCGACGAGGTCGACGTGCTCATCGTCGGCAGCGGCCCGGCGGGCATGATCGCCGCAGCACAGCTCGCGCAGTTCCCCGACATCCGGACCCACGTCGTCGAGCGGCGGGCCGGCCGCCTCGAGATGGGCCAGGCGGACGGCATCCAGGCGCGCAGCGTCGAGACGTTCCAGGCGTTCGGGTTCGCCGAGCGCATCACGGCCGAGGCCTACCGGATCACCGAGATGGCGTTCTGGAAGCCCGACCCCGCCAACCCCTCGAACATCGTGCGCGGCGCCGTCCCGCCCGACGACGCCCACGGGATCAGCGAGTTCCCGCACCTCATCGTCAACCAGGCCCGGGTGCTCGACTACTTCGCCGAGGTCGCGGCCACGGCGCCCGCCCGCGTGACCCCGGACTACGGCCTGGAGGTCGTGGGGCTCACCGTGGCCGACCACGGCACGCACCCGGTCACGGTGACACTGCGGCACACGGCCGGGCCGCAGGAGGGCACCCACCGGACGGTGCGCGCCGGCTACGTGGTCGGGGCCGACGGTGCGCACAGCGCCGTCCGGCAGGCGATCGGCCGCAAGCCGGTGGGCGACCGGGCCAACCACGCCTGGGGCGTGATGGACGTGCTCGCCGTGACGGACTTCCCCGACGTGCGTACCAAGTGCGCCATCCAGTCGCACGACGGCGGGTCCATCCTGCTCATCCCCCGCGAGGGCGGGTTCCTGGCACGCTGGTACGTGGACCTCGGCGAGGTGCCGCCGGATGACGGCAGCCGCATCCGCGCCACGTCGCTCGAGGAGGTCATCACGCGGGCGAACCGGATCATCCACCCCTACACGCTGGACGTGAAGGACGTGCCCTGGCACAGCGTGTACGAGGTGGGCCACCGGGTGACCGACGGGTTCGACGACGTCCCCGACGAGCTCACCGGGACCCGCACGCCCCGCGTGTTCCTCACGGGCGACGCCTGCCACACGCACAGCGCCAAGGCCGGGCAGGGCATGAACGTGTCGATGCAGGACGGCTGGAACATCGCCTGGAAGCTGGCGCACGTGCTCACGGGCCGGGCGCCGGAGGGGCTGCTGGCCACCTACTCGGCCGAACGGCAGGTCGTCGCCCAGAACCTCATCGACTTCGACCGGGAGTGGTCACGCCTCATGGCCACACCTCCCGAGGACCTGCCCGACCCGACCTATCTCGAGGACTTCTACGTCAAGACCGCCGAGTTCCCGTGCGGGTTCATGACGCAGTACCAGCCATCGATGATCGTGTCGGAGCCGGTCCATCAGCACCTCGCCACCGGCTTCCCGATCGGCAAGCGGTTCAAGTCGGCCCCGGTGGAACGCGTCGCCGAGGGCAACCCCGCTCACCTCGGCCACCATGCCCGCGCCGACGGCCGGTGGCGCGTCTACGCGTTCGCCGACGCCGCCGCGCCGGGCGAGCCCTCGGCGCTCCGAGAATGGGCGGAGTGGCTGGGCACCGCGCCGGGCTCCCCGCTGCTGCGGCACACCCCCGCGGGGACCGACCCGGACTCGGTGCTCGACGTCAAGGTCGTCTACCAGCAGGACCACTTCGGCGTCGAGTTCCCCGACGTGCCGGAGGTCTTCACGCCGCGAGTCGGCCCGTTCGGGCTGGTGGACTACGAGAAGGTGTACGCGACCGACCCGGCACAGGACATCTTCGAGCTGCGCGGCATCGACCGCGGTGGCGCGGTAGTCGTCGTGCGGCCCGACCAGTACGTTGCCGCTGTACTCCCACTGAGCGCGAGGGACGAGCTCAGCGCGTTCTTCGCCGGGGCACTGCTGCCGCAGGACACCACGCGCACGACCACGCGCACGAAGGAGAACGCATGACCGACACCCGCGAGTCCGACCTGCTCGACGCCGTCCCCGACGGGCTGCTCATCGGCGGCCGGTGGCGGCCAGCCGCGGCGGGCGCCACGCTCACCGTCGAGGACCCGTCGACCGGCACGACCATCAAGACCATCGCCGACGCCGGCCCCGAGGACGGCGCCGCAGCGCTCGACGCGGCCGTCGACGCGACGGCGGACTGGGCGGCGACGCCCGCCCGCGTGCGGGGCGAGATCCTCCGCCGCGCGTTCGACCTGCTGCAGGAGCGCAGCGAGGAGTTCGCGCTCCTCATGACCCTCGAGATGGGCAAGCCGCTCGCGGAGGCCCGCGGCGAGGTGACGTACGGCGGCGAGTTCCTGCGCTGGTTCTCCGAGGAGGCCGTGCGCGTCTCCGGCCGCTACGGGCCCAACCCGGAGGGCACCGGACGCATCATCGTGAGCCAGCACCCCGTAGGCCCCTGCTTCCTCATCACGCCCTGGAACTTCCCGCTGGCCATGGCGACGCGCAAGATCGCGCCCGCGCTGGCGGCCGGCTGCACGGTGGTCATCAAGCCCGCGGCGCTGACTCCGCTGACCACCCTGTACTTCGCGCGGCTGCTGCAGGACGCCGGGCTACCCGACGGCGTTGTGAACGTGATCACCACGTCCAGCTCCGGCGCCGTCTCCGGCCCGATCATCGCCGACCCGCGGCTGCGCAAGCTGTCCTTCACCGGCTCCACGCCCGTGGGACAGAAGCTCCTGGAGCAGGCGGCGCCCGGCGTGCTGCGCACCTCCATGGAGCTGGGCGGCAACGCCCCGTTCGTGATCTTCGAGGACGCCGACCTGGACCAGGCGGTGGGGGGTGCCCTGGCGGCGAAGTTCCGCAACATCGGGCAGGCCTGCACAGCCGCCAACCGCTTCATCGTGCACTCCTTGGTCGCCGACGAGTTCGCCCGCCGGGTCACCGCCGCGGTGAACGACTTCGTGGTCGGCCGCGGCACCGAGTCCGGCGTGAACATCGGCCCGCTGGTGGACGACAAGGCCGTCGCCAAGGCGGAGGCGCTCGTCCAGGACGCGGTGTCCCGGGGCGCCGAGGTCACCACGGGCGGCTCCCGCATCGACGGGCCCGGCACCTTCTACGAGCCGACGGTGCTCACCGGTGTCGCGCCCGGCAGCGACATCCTGCGCGAGGAGATCTTCGGCCCGGTGCTCGCGATCGCCACCTTCGACACGGAGGACGAGGCGGTGGCCCTGGCCAACGACACGGAGTACGGGCTCGTCAGCTACGTCTACACCGAGAGCCTGTCGCGCGGTCAGCGGATGATCGAGCGCCTGGAGACCGGGATGATGGGGCTCAACGTCGGGGTCGTCTCCAACGCCGCCGCGCCGTTCGGCGGCTGGAAGATGTCCGGGCTCGGCCGCGAGGGCGGCGCCGAGGGCATCCACGAGTACCTCCAGACCAAGTACACGCTCACGCCGGCCTGACGGCAGCCAGCAGACCGTCGCCCTCGAACGGCGTCCGGCGGGAGACCAACGTCTACCGCGCGGACGCCGCTCCCGGGCCCGGGCCGAGGTGCAGCAGCCCACCGAGGGCGGCGTCGGAGACCGCCTGGGCATCAAGGTCATAGGTGGAGCTGAATGCCACGAGCTCGTCCGGTCGCGCGCCTCGCCGGTCGCAACGGATCACGTGAGGTGGTCGAAGTCGCCGCGGGCCCATGCCGCGTGGCGCTCCGCGGAGCGCAGCACGATCGACCGGGCGTCGGCCGGGATGACACCCCGGAAGTTGTTGTAGAGCCGGTCGAACTCGAACCGCCTCACGTGGTGCGCGATCCGCAGCACCACCACACCCGACAGCGGGATGCGGTTGGGGTAGCTGCGCATGAAGGACACCGACGCCCGGTCCGGGTTGGCGAAGATCGTGTCGCCACCCAGCAGCACGCCCCTGCCCGCCGCGCCGGACGCCCAGTGCGCCACCACGGAACCCGGGAAGTGCCCGCCCGGCTGGCTCAGCGTGACGCCGGGCAGGATCTCGCGGTCACCCTTCCACAGCTCGACGGCGTCGTCGGACCGGGCGAGCCAGCCGGCGTCGGCCTCGCTGACCAGGATCGGGACCCCGCCGAGCCGGCGGCTCCACTCCACCTGCACCCCGTACATGTGCGGATGGCTCGCCACGATGTACGCCAGCCCGCCCAGATCCTCCACGGCGGTGACGGCGTCGTCGTCCAGGTAGGCCAGGACGTCGAACATCAGGTTGCCCGCACTGGTGCGGACGATCTTCGCAGTAGGACCGATGCCGACGTCGGGCACCGTCGTGAGGCCGACCAGGTCGGGCTCCAGCTCCTCGACGGCGACGCTCTGCCCCTCGGCGACCAGCTCGTCGAGCGTGGTCCAGTGCTGCCCGTCGGCCGGAACCAGCTCACGCTCGTCGGCGCAGATCGCGCACACGGCGGGCCGTGGCTCGTGCTCCACGCCGCACCTGCGGCAGATCCAGAACGTCATGCGGCGGTTCCCCTTCATCGGGCCGTTGTCCCGGCCCGTGCGCCAGCGGCGTGGGCCGTGGCCGGCGATCCCAGTGTCCACCGAAAGGCGTCCGAGTCGCTGGCCGGGGAAGCACACCGGCGCAGACGAGGCGGCATGCCTGCCAGGGACACGCTCGCACCAGGTTCACCCCGGACAGCCGGGAAAGAAGTAGCGGCCGGTCATGGATGCCCGTCGGGAACGGTTCGTGTCCGCCCTCACCGATGCCGGGTGGTCGAGGCGGGCGACGGCCCGGCGCCAGGCGCCCAGCCGGGCAGTAACAGGGCCAGGCACAGCACCTCTCGATCGGCTTGGCTTGTGCCCGACACAGCCACCGCTCATCAGACGCGGGTGATCACCAGGAAGTCTGGTCTTCGTCGGTCCGGTCGCCTCGCACCTGCTCCTGCCCGAGTTCAGCGTGTACTCCGCGAGCGGTCGTTGACGGTACGTGCGACAGTCGACCGGCCGGAGACTCGAGAGGAAGGCGGCAGGAGCATGCCTCCGATCACCGACATCCATGCGCTGTTGATCGCCGACCGCGAGCGCACGGCCGACCTGATCTCCTCTCTTTCCGGCAACATCGCCTCGATGGTGGAGGCGTCGCAGCTCACCGCGTCCGACGACGAGCACGACCCCGAAGGGTCGACGATCGCCTTCGAGCGCTCACAGGCGAGCACGCTGCTCGCCGCGGCCAGAAACCACCTGGACGACGTGGACGCAGCGCTCGCGAGGTTCGCCGCCGGCAACTACGGCTACTGCGAACGCTGCGGAGGCGCGGTCGCACGGGACCGCCTGCTGGCCCGGCCCACGGCCCGCACGTGCATCGGCTGTGCCGCCGCCGGCTAGTTGACACCGCGTTGTCGACAAGCTGGCACCCCCACGGCAATCCAGACACCCGCGCCACCCAACCACCCCGCCAGCGGCGATATACTCCGAAACGTCAAGGCGGACACCACCTACACCACCGCCTGCGCTCGAAAAAGGGGCGCGCGGCGGGCCAGGGGCCTGGCCCGCACGGGACACATACGGACCGCACCACTCATCCGTCACTGTTTCCCTGGAGGCCCTCGTGCCCACCGTTTCCGCACACGTCGCCCGTACCGTCGCCCGCCACGTCGACCATGTCTTCGGCGTCATGGGCAACGGCAACGCCTGGTTCCTCGACGCCCTGGAGCGCTCGACGACCGCGCGCTTCACCGCCGTCCGGCACGAGGCCGGTGGCGTGGTCGCCGCCGACGCCCACTTCCGCGCGTCGGGCCGCATCGCCGCCGCGACCGCCACCTACGGGGCCGGCTTCACCAACGCGCTCACCGCGCTCGCCGAGGCGGCGGCGGCCCGGGTGCCGCTCGTCCTGCTGGCCGGCGACGAGCCGACGTCGGGCCCGCGCCCCTGGGACGTCGACCAGATCGCGCTGGCAGCCGCCGTCGGCGCCCGCACCTATACCGTCGGCCGCGCGGACGCCGCGGCTACCAGCGTCATCGCCATCGAGCACTCCCTGACCTACCGCGTGCCCGTGGTGCTGGCCATCCCTTACGACGTCGCCGCCCTGGAGGCCGGTCCGGTCCCGGACGCGCCGGAACCCACGCTCCCCCGGCCGATGGTCCCGGCGGGGCCGTTCGACGCCGCCGCCATCACCGACCTCGCCAAGCACCTCGCCACCGCGGAGCGGCCCCTGCTGCTCGCGGGCCGCGGCGCGTGGCTGGCGGGCGCGGGCGAGGCGCTCGGCGAGCTCGCGGAGGCCACGGGCGCGCTGACGGCGACGACCGCGCTGGGCCGCGGCGTCTTCCCCGACGGCCGGTACGACCTCGGTGTCGCGGGCGGCTTCGGCGCCGAGCGGGCCATGGAGCTGGTGCGCGAGGCCGACGTCGCCGTCGTGGTCGGCGCATCGCTCAACCAGTTCACCATGCGGTTCGGCGACCTGTTCGCGCCGGGCACGCGCGTGGTCCAGGTCGACACCGCACCCGCCGCGACGCACCGGCACGTCGGGGGCTTCGTGCGGGGCGACGCCACGCTCGTGACCCGCATCCTCCTGGACGAGCTGCAGACCCTGGGCGCCAAGCCCTCCGGCTGGCGCGAGACGGTGGACGTCGCCGCAGCCCGCCGCTACGACACCGGACCCGCCGACGGCATCGCCCCCGACGGGCGCCTCGACCCGCGCGCCGTCGCGCACCGCCTCGCCGACCTGCTGCCCGCCGAGCGCGTGGTCGTGTCCGACGGCGGGCACTTCATCGGCTGGGCCAACATGTACTGGCCGGTCGCCTCCCCCGACCGCATGGTGATGGTCGGCACCGCCTACCAGTCCATCGGGCTCGGCTTCCCCAGCGTCGCCGGCGCCGCCGCGGCCCGCCCCGACGACGCCGTCGTGCTGACCACCGGCGACGGCGGAGCGCTCATGGCGCTGGCCGACCTCGAGACCGCGGTGCGCACCGCCGGCGGCCGGGGCATCACCGTGGTCTGGAACGACGCCGCGTACGGCGCCGAGGTGCACGTGTACGGGCGGCAGGGCATCACGAAGGAGCCGATGCTCATCCCCGAGACCGACTTCGCGGCGCTCGCGGCGGCAGTCGGCGCGGAGGGTGTCGTCGTGCGTTCCCTCGCCGACCTGGACCGTGTTGCCCGGTGGACCGCCGAGCCCGTCGCCGACCGCCGCTTCCTGCTGCTCGACTGCCGGGTCTCCGGGGACGTCGTCGCGCCGTACCAGGAGGAGATCCTGGCGGCGAACCGCACTCGCTAGCACGGGCCTGCTGGGCCACTTGCGAGTGGCAGGAGCGTTGTTAACGTCGAACGGCCGACCCAACGCCGCACCGCGATCCTCCGTGAGGTGATCCCGTGACCGCCGACGAGAGCACGACCGACCGACCTGGGCGCGATGCCAGCAGGGATCCTGGGCCGGTGGTGACCCGGCGGTCGGTGCTCAAGTCCCTGTCGATGATCGGTGGGGCCGGGCTCGTCGGCGGGGCGACCCTGGCCGGCTGCACCCCGGACGCCACTGGTCCGGCCGGAGCAGCCGGGACGGCGACCACCGACGAGCGCGTCCATCAGCCCGAGCGGTCCCCGCTGCCACCCGACGAGGCACCGGACAGCCTGCGCTTCTTCACCGAGCAGGAGGCGCGCCTGCTCGAGGCGATGCTCGCGCGCCTGGTGCCCGGCGACGACCGGGACCCGGGCGCCGTCCAGATGGGAGTGGCGACGTACATCGACGGCAAGCTCGCCGACCACGACCCGTATGCCGAGCCCACGTACACGCACGGTCCCTTCGCGAGCACCTACGAGGAGGCGCCGAGCGAGGTGGAGGAGGGTGCCGTGCCGATCGCCGAGAGACAGCTCTACCGGTACGGGCACCAGGGCCGCCGGCCTCCACAGGAGACCTACCGGCTCGGTCTGGGTGCCCTCGACCGGTACGCGCAGACCCGGTACGGTCGCTTCTTCGCCGATCTCGGTCCGGAACGCCAGGACGAGATCCTCGTGGTGCTCGACGACCACGGGCAGCGCAGCGAGGCCGCCGACCAGGTCACCGGCAGCGCCGCGGAGGGCAGCGACGACGGGGCCGAGACCTCGACCAGCGACGACGGGGCCGAGACCTCGACCAGCGACGACGTGCTGGACCAGGCCGAAGAGGTGTTCGGCGAGGTGGACCCCGGCGGCTTCTTCTCGATGGTGCGCACGGACACGATCGAGGGCATGTTCGCCGACCCCGCGTACGGCGGCAACAAGGACCTGGCGGGCTGGCGCCTGGTCGGATGGCCGGCGGCACAGCGCTCCTACTCACCGGAGGAGATGCTCCGGGGCACGGACAAGCAGCCGCGGTCGATGCACGGGCTGCCCGTCATGAACCCAGACCGCCCGGGCGGCGGCAGAGGTGCGCTCGAGCGGCCCCACGACCACGTCGGGAAGGGCTGAGATGCGGCGACACGATCCGGTGGACATCGTCACGATCGGCGGCGGCATGTCCGCCTCGATCCTCGCCTCCCAGATCCTGCCACCGACGTCGCTGCAGATGGTCTCGCTGGAGCAGGGGCCGGCCCAGTGGACCTACCCCGACTTCGCCCACAACCACGACTCCCTGCGCTTCCAGAATCGCTTCGCCATGATGCAGGACATCTCGCGGACCACCTGGACCTGGCGGCCCGACGAACGCTCGCCGTCGCTCCCCTACCGCCAGTTCGGCAGCTTTCACCCCGGCCAGGGGCTCGGCGGCTCCATGGTGCACTGGACGGCACTGACCTGGCGGTTCCTGCCGGACGACTTCCGCTACCGCAGCCTCAACGAGGAGAAGTACGGCCGCGACCGCATCCCCGCGGAGATGACCACGCAGGACTGGCCGATCGGCTACGACGACCTCGAGCCGTACTACGACCAGCTCGAGTACGACATGGGTGTCTCGGGCCGGGCCGGGAACCTCGGCGGGCAGATCCTGCCGGGCGGAAACCCGTTCGAGGGTGAGCGGCAGCGCCCGTACCCGAACCCGCCGCTCGCCCGGAGCAAGTTCGGCCAGCTGTTCGAGGATGCCTCCGCGGGCCTGGACCTGCACCCCTTCCCCACACCGGCGGGCATCCTGTCGCAGGGCTACACCGACCCGTACGGCAACACCCGCGCCGGCTGCCTGTACTGCGGGTTCTGCACGCGCTACGGCTGCGAGGTCGGCGCCAAGACGAGCCCGCTGACCACCTGGCTTCCACCGGCCCTGGACACGGGCCGCTACGAGGTGCGTACCGGCTGCCGGGTGCTGCGGATCGAGACCGCCGACGACGGCCGGGCCACGGGCGTGCGGTACGTCGACTCGCGGGGCGAGGAGCACGTGCAGCCGGCCGAGGTGGTGGTCTGCTCGGCGTTCACGCTGGAGAACGTCCGGATGCTGCTCCTGTCCCGAGGCGGCGCGCACCCGGACGGGATCGGCAACGACCGTGGACAGGTGGGGCGCAACTACACCTACCAGCTCGAGCAGTCCCCCGCGAAGGGTCTGTGGGAGGACGAGTCGTTCAACTTCTTCATGGGCAACGGCTGCACCAACTCGCAGATCTACGACTACAACGGCGACAACTTCGACCACTCCGACCTCGATTTCCTGGGCGGCGCGGCCATCGCGGCCGCGGCCGGCCAGCGCGAGCCGATCAGCTCGTCGAACACGCTCCTCGACGGCTTCGCGGACCGGCAGTGGGGCGCGGAGTGGAAGTCGATGCTGGGCCGCTACTGGGACCAGGTCGGCACGGTGAACGTCCAGGGGGACAGTCCGGCCTATGCCGGCAACTTCCTGGACCTCGATCCCACCTACCGGGACGAGTGGGGCCTGCCGATGCTGCGCATCACCTTCGACTGGCGCGAGAACGAGCGGAACATGCATCGCTTCCTCGCCGCCCGCTGCGAGGAGATCCTCCGGGCGATGAACCCCGACCGGGTCACCGTGGAGGCCGAGCTGGGTCCCTACCGGATCGACCAGTACCAGAGCACGCACCCGACGGGAGGGGCGATCATGGGCCGGGACCCGGGCGACAGCGTGACCAACAGCTACGGGCAGGTGTGGGACACGCCCAACGTGTTCGTCACCGGGGCCGCCCTGTACCCGCAGAATCCCGGGGCGAACCCGACCGGCACGGTGGGCGCGCTGGCTCTGCGCACGGCCGAGGCCATCCGGGACCGCTACTTCGCCCGGCCCGGAGAGCTGCTGTGACCCGCGCCGGGGCGCCGACCCGGACGACGGCACGCGCGACGACCCGCCCGACCGCCAGGATCGCGGCGGGAGCGGCGTCAGTTCTGGTCGCCGTCGCCGTCATGTCCGGGTGCGCGGGGAACAACGTGCCGCCGCCCACGGAGGTACGCCTGACCGCCGAGGGATTCGAACCGGTGACCGTGGAGACGTCCGCCGGCAGCGAGGTGCGGTTCGTCAACCGCTCGGAACGGCCACAGCACCTGGCATCCATCGCGCTCGACGACGGCGCGGCGGCCGTTCCGCCAGGAGCCGCTCCGATCGACTCGGGCCGGCTGGTGGCGGGCGCCACCTATGCGGCGCGGCTGGACGTACCGGGTGAGTACGTCGTCGAGGCCCGGCTGGCCGGGACCGGCACGCCGGCGCTCGTCACGATCCAGGTGAAGGAGCTGCCATGATCGATCTCCGTGTCCCTGTGATGTTCCCGCCCGCCAGCGAGGACGCCAGCCGGGTCGACAGCCACTGGCAGCTGATGCTGATAGTGGGATCGGTGGTCTGGGTCGTCGTCGTGACCGTCGCGCTCGTCGCGGTGCTGCGCCGGCGGCGCGGCGGCGGGCAGGAGGGCACCGAGCAGACCGACGACGCGCCCCGGCCGACGACCGGCAACGGGCACCTCGTCGTGGGGTTCCTGGGGGCGGTGGTACCCGCACTGATCATCATCGGGGTGATGGCCGACTCGGTGCTGGTCCTCCGCGACACCGGCAGTGCCAGCAGCGCCGCCGACGCGACGGTCGTCGAGGTCGACGGCAAGCAGTACTGGTGGGAGGTGCGGTACCCGGAGCAGGGCGTGGAGACGGCCAACGAGATCCACATCCCCACGGGTCAGGACGTTCGCGTCGAGCTGACCAGCACGGACGTCATCCACAGCTTCTGGGTGCCTCAGCTCAGCGGCAAGGTGGACCTCGTCCCGGGCGAGACCAACGTGCTGACGCTCAGCGCCGACGAGCCCGGCACCTACTGGGGCCAGTGCGCGGAGTACTGCGGTCTCCAGCACGCGTGGATGCGGTTCGTGGTGGTCGCGCACGACGAACCGGAGTACGCCGGCTGGCTCGAGGCGCAGGCCCGGCCCGCTGAGCCCGCCGACCCCGCAGAGGGCGACGGGGACGACGTCGAGAGCGGCCCCGGGCCCGCCTCCGGACCGGTCTCGGACGTCGCCGCCGGCCGGGAGATCTTCATGTCCTCGTCCTGCGTCTACTGCCACACCGTCGCCGGCACGGAGGCACAGGGCACGCTCGGGCCGGACCTGACGCACCTGGCGAGCCGGCAGATGATCGGGGCCGGCGTGCTGCCCAACGACCGCGAGAGCCTTGCCCGCTGGATCGAGCACCCGCAGGACGTCAAGCCGGGCAACGCCATGCCCGGCACCGAGCTGGAGGACGACGAGCTCGACGACCTCATCACCTATCTGGAGAGCCTGGAGTAGCGCGTGACGACGACGGACCAGCAGCCAGCGCCGACTGCCGAGGAGCGGGCACGCTTCGAGGAGGTCTGGGCCCGGCCGCGCGGCTGGCGCCGGGCCCTCACGTCCGTGCAGCACAAGTCCGTCGGTACGCGCTACATGGTCACCGCGTTCGTGTTCTTCTTCGTGGGCGGCCTGCAGGCGCTGCTCATGCGCGTGCAGCTCGCGCAGCCCGAGCAGCAGGTGCTCTCGGCCCAGACGTACAACGAGCTGTTCACCATGCACGGCACGACCATGATGTTCCTCTTCGCCGTGCCGTTCCTCGAAGGGCTGGCGGCGTACCTGCTGCCGCTGATGCTCGGCGCACGCGACATGCCGTTCGCCCGCTACAACACGTTCAACTACTGGTGCTACCTGCTGGCCGGGATCATCCTGTACAGCAGCTTCCTGGTCGGCATGGTGCCCGATGCCGGCTGGTTCGCCTACGTCCCGCTGTCCGGGCCGGAGTTCGCCGACAAGGCCATGGACATCTGGCTGTTCGGGCTGGCGCTGGCCGAGCTGGCGGCGATCGGGGCGGCGATCGAGATGATCGTGGTGGTGCTCGGCATGCGTGCGCCCGGCATGTCGCTGGACCGCATGCCGATCTTCGCGTGGACCATGCTGTGCGTCGCGGGCATGATCATCCTGGCCTTCGTGCCCCTGCTGGTGGGCTCGCTGCTGCTCGAGCTCGACCGCAACGTCGGTACCTCCTTCTTCGAGACGGACCGGGGCGGCGACCCGCTGCTGTGGCAGCACCTGTTCTGGATCTTCGGGCACCCCGAGGTCTACGTCATGTTCCTGCCGGGCGCCGCCATCATCAGCCACGTGATCCCGGTGCACTCCCGCCACCGGCTCGTGGGCTATCCCTTCGTCGTCGCCGCGGTGGTCGTGACGGCGATCATGAGCCTGGGCCTGTGGGTGCACCACATGTACACGACCGGGCTGCCACCGGTGACCCTGTCGTTCTTCACCGCGGCGAGCATGTCGATCAGCGTGGCGTCCGGTGTGCAGGTGGTCGCCTGGCTGGCGACCCTCTGGTCCGGCCGGCCGCGGCTGACCGTGCCGATGCTCTTCTCGCTCGGCTTCCTGTTCACGTTCGTCGCGGGTGGCATCACGGGCGTCATGGTCGCCTCCGCGCCGTTCGACGCCCAGGTGCACGACACCTACTTCGTCGTCGCGCACTTCCACTACGTGCTGATCGGCGGCATGCTGTTCCCCGTCCTCGCGGGCCTGTTCCACTGGTGGCCCAAGTTCACGGGCCGGATGCCGTCGCCCCGGCTCGGCAAGGTGAGCTTCTGGCTGGCGTTCGTCGGCTTCCACCTCACGTTCTTCCCCATGCACCTGACCGGGATGTGGGGCATGCCGCGGCGGGTGTTCACGTACGACGCCGGGCTCGGCGTCGGCCTGCTGAACCTGCTGTCCACCATCGGCGCGTTCGTCTTCGCCACCGGGCTCGTGCTCGCGGCGATCACCCTGGTCGGCGCGCTGCGCCGCGGGGAGCGGTCGGGACCGAACCCCTGGGGTGCCGACACGCTCGAGTGGGCGGCCGACTCACCGCCCTCGGCGCCCAACTTCGCCCGGATCCCGGTCGTGGGCAGCCGGGCCCCGCTGTGGGACCCGCCGCCGGACGATCCCGAGCTCGACCGGATGGCCGCCGCGTTCGACCATGCCCCGCAGAACGTCCGTGCCACACCGTTCACGACCGTGCTGAGCGCGCGGCCGGGCACGGCGGCGGTACAGGCGAGCCCCAGCATCTGGCCGCTGCTGGCCGCCGGCGGGCTCGCCCTGGCGGCGGTCGGCCTGCTCGTGGAGAGCGGCTGGGTCGTGGGCCTGAGCGTGCTCCTGATCGTCGCCGGCCTCGTGGTGTGGGAGCTTCAGAACGAGCGCGAGCTCGGCGCCGGTGAGGCCAAGGAGCCGGTGGGGGGCGAGTACCTGGTCGAGGCCCCCGGCCCGCGGTCGCCCGGCTGGTGGGGAGCGACGATGGCGGCGGTGGTGCTTGTGGTCGCCGTGTCGACCGTCGCGTTCAGCATGCTCTTCCTCCAGGTCAACGCACCGGTGTGGCCCGACGGCGCGACGCTCGGCACGCCGTGGCTGTCGGCGGGGACCGGGCTCGCCCTGCTGGTGGCGATCGCGGCGTCCTGGTGGGGGTCACGCCAGGGCCCGCTCGAGCACGACGCCACGCCGGTGGCTCGCACGGCCCACCTCGCGGCCGGCGCGACGACGGCGACCGCCGGCACGGTGGCGCTGGCCCTGGCCGTCGCCCAGTGGCCGGCCGGGGGCCTGGACCACACGGCCCACGCCTACGACTCCGGGGTCCTCATGCTGGTCGGCACGCTGGCGCTGGCGACGGTGCTCGGCCTGGGGATCACCGTGTCCGCCCTCGTCGCCCGCCTGACGCACACGCGCGACGTCCGCCCTCGCATCATGCTGCAGAACGCCGCGGTCCTGTGGACCGGAGTGCTCGTCGTCTGGGCGGTGGCCTGGGTGGCCACGGACCTGCTGCCCACGGTGGTGGTCTGACATGGCCGCACCTGGACCTGCCCGGCGGCGCTCCCCCGCCCTCGCCCTCGTCGGTGTGCTCCTCCCGCCCGTCGCCTGGCTCTGCGCCCTCGGGCTGTCCTACCTGGTGCAGGACTTCGCCTGCACGGCGTACGCCAGCGCCGGCCACAGCCCGCCCGCCACGGTGATCGGCGCGGTCGTCGTGGGGCTCGACGTGGTGCTGCTGGCGCTGGCCGTCTCCGCCGGGATCATGGCCTGGCGCGTGCACCGGCAGGCCCGGGACACCGAACCCTCCTCGCCGCTGGGCTTCCTCGGTCTGCTGGGGCTGCTCCTGTCCGTCGGCTTCGGGGCGGGGATCGTCCTGGTGGCCGTCAACCCACTCGTCCTGGAGGTCTGCGCATGAGGCAGAACCACGACTCTTCCGGCACTTCCGGTGCGCCGCGGGGCGGCCGGGTGCTGACGCTCGCCGCGGTCACGAGCACGGCGCTCGCGCTCGTGCTGGCCCTGCTCGTCGCACCGCCCGACGCCGTGCAGGGCCAGGCACAGCGCTGGATGTACCTGCACGTCCCGGCGGCGTGGTCGGCGTACGTGTGCTTCGCCGTCGTGCTCGTCGCGAGCCTTCCCATGGCGCTGCGCGGTGCGGTCCGGCCGCTGGCCGTGGCCCGGGCCGCGGCCGAGGCCGGGGTGGTGCTCACGACGCTGACCCTGGCCACCGGCAGCGTCTGGGGCGCCCAGACCTGGGGCACCTGGTGGGTGTGGGACGCCCGGGTGACGACGACGGTGGCCATGGGTCTGGTCTACGTCGCCCTCCTCGCGGCCCTGGCGCTCGCCACCGGGCCGGGCGGACGACGCGCCGCGGGACTCGTGGGCGTGCTCGGCTTCGCCCTGGTCCCGGTGGTGCACCTGTCAGTGGTGTGGTGGCGCACGCTCCACCAGCCGCCGACGTTGCTGGCGCCTGGTGCCGGGGCGCCGATCGCGCCCGCCATGGCGTGGGCGCTCGGGGCATCGGTCGTGGCGTGCATGCTGCTGACGGCGGTCGTGGTGCTGGCTCGCACGCGGCGGTACGCCCTGCTCACTTCCGCGGACCCCACCAAGGACGCCACACCGGACGCCACCACCGACGCCGACAAGGCCGCCGACCGGCTCCGGGTGGCGCCATGAGGCCGGCGGTCCCCCGTGGCCGAGCGCGCGCCTGGCTCGTGCTGGCCATCGCCGGCCTCGGCCTCGCCGGTCTGCTGGCCTCCGCAGCCCAGGACGGGCTCACCTACTGGGGTACGCCCAGCGAGCTGACGGCGCAGGGGCCGCCCGAACGCGATGTGCGCCTCGGCGGCCTGGTGGTGACGGGCAGCGTGGTGGAAGAAGCAGCGGGCACCTCGTTCGTGCTGACCGACGGCGCCACCGACGTGACCGTGCGCTACGCGGGCGTGCTGCCCGCGACGGTCCGCGAGGGCGAGGGCGCGGTCGTCGAGGGTGTGCTCGACGGGCAGGTGCTCCACGCCCGGTCCGTGCTGCTGCGGCACTCGAACGAGTACCGGCCGCCCGAGGGCGCGTCATGACGGCGGGGCTCATGGCGGGCGGCACCGTCCTGCTGGTCCTGGCGCTGACGGCGTCGGTGACCGCCGCGGTCGCGTGCGGCGCTGCTGCACGCACGCCGACCGCACGCACGCCCGGTCGGGAGCGGTTCGGCACGTGGGCGCTGGTCGGGAGCGCCGCGGCGATCGTCGCCGCCGTCGTGCTCCTGGAGGCCGCCCTGCTGCGCCAGGACACCACGTGGTCCTACGTGCAGCGCGTGACGGACACCGGCATGTCGGCGTACTACCGCGTCTCGGCGATGTGGTCCGCGCTGGAGGGATCGCTGCTGCTGTGGCTGGCCGCGCTCGCGACCGTCGCCGTGGTCGCCCTCTTCACGACGCGTCGGCTGGCGCCGCCGGACCGGGCAACGGTCCTGAGCGTGCTCGCCGCGACGATCGCGCTGTTCTGCGTGGTGTCCCTGGTCGCGTCGCCGTTCACGGCGTCGTCCGGGTCGGGCGGGTCGCCGAGCCCGTTGCTGCGCGACCACGTGGCCATGGGGATGCATCCCCCTCTGCTCTACGGCGGCTTCGCGGCCCTGGCCGTGCCCTACGCGCTGTCCGTGGCGGCGCTGGTGCGACGACGGCTGCCGCGGGGCTGGGCAGCGACCACCCGGGCCTGGAACGTCGGGGCGTGGACGCTGCTGACCGCCGGCGTCGGGCTCGGCGCGTGGTGGTCCTATGCCGTCCTCGGCTGGGGCGGGTACTGGGCCTGGGACCCGGTCGAGAACGCCTCGCTGCTGCCGTGGCTCGCGTCGACCGCGCTGCTGCACGCGGTGGGCCCGCGCACGCGGAGCGGACGGTGGCGCACCTGGGCGGTCGTCCTGTCCGGCCTCGGGTTCGTGCTCGTGGTCCTGGCGCAGCTCGTCACGCGGTCCGGGATCGTGGAGTCCGTCCACGCGTTCACGACGTCGGCGCTGGGCCCCGTCCTGGTGGCCGTGCTCGGTGTGGTGGCGGTGCCGTGGGTGATCCTGCTCGGGCGTGCCCGCTCCCCCGCAGCGCCCACGCCCCTGGGCGACGCCCAGGGCGGGAGCGGTGTACGGAGCGGTGTACGAAACTCTGTCCGGGCGACCGCACTGGACGGCCAGCGCGCGCTGCTGATCGTCGTCCTCGTGGTGGTGGCCGTCGGCACGCTGCTGCCCACGGCGCTCCTGCTGCTCACCGGGGAGCGGGTCTCCGTGGGCCCGCCCTGGTATCAGCGCACGCTGGCACCGTTCGCGCTGCTGCTCCTGGTGCTGCTCGCCACGGCGCCCTGGCTCGCCCGGTCCCGCAGGCCGCCGCACCCACTCGTCCCGGGGGCTGTCGGCGCGGTGGTGTGCTGCGTCGTCGGCCTCACGGTCCGCGACCCCGTGCTGGCCGTCGTGGCCGGGCTGGCCGCGTTCACCGTCACCGCTGGGGTTCCCGTGCGCCGCGGACGGGCCGGCCCGGGACCCGACCGGCACGCGACCGGCTCCTGGCTCGCGCACACCGGCGTCGCGCTGGGTGCGGTCGCCGTCATCGCCGGGAGCCACGGGACGGTGCGGGAGGCGGTGCTGCCCGTCGGTGAGACGTTGAGCGCAGGGGACACCACGGCGACGCTCGTCCGCCTCGACCGGCTCGACGAGGCAGGCCGACAGGTGGCCGAGGCCGAGCTCCTCGTCGGCCGGGACGGAGAGCTCGTCGGCACCGCCCGACCGCAGCTGCGCTGGTATGCCGACGACGCGGCGATGCTCGCCGGGCCGGACATCCGCAGCAGCTTCCTCGAGGACGTGTACGTCACCCTCCTGGACGCCGACCCCGCCGCGGGCACCGCGACCGTACGGCTCGCGGTGACACCGCTGGTCGGGTGGATCTGGGCCGGCGTCGCGCTCGCCGTCGCCGGCGGCACGCTGGCGGCCGTGCCCGGCCGGCGGTCCGGCGGCCGAGGCCGGCTCGGCGCCGGTCCCCGGCCGGCCTCCGGCTCGACGGCCCCCGCCCACCATCCCCTGTCCCCGCGGACGACGGCCCGGGTACTGACGGTCGTGGTGCTACCGATGCTCGTGCTCGGCCTGGCGGGTTGCGCCTCGACCGAGGAGGACGAGCCGAGCCCGGCCCCGCCGCTGGCCGGCGAGGGTCTCGACGGGCGCGAGTACGACGTCGCCGAGCTGCGCGGCTCGGTGGTGCTCGTCACGGCCTGGGCATCGTGGTGCGCCCCGTGCCGGGACGAGATGCCCGTGCTCGCCGACGCCCAGGAGGAGCTCGGGGACGCCGGGCTGGAAGTGCTCGGCATCAACGTCCGCGACCTGCCCGAGCCCGCACGGCAGTTCGCCGCCGAGCACGAGGTGTCGTTCCCGAGCATCGTGGACCAGCAGGGCACCATGTCGGTCGCCTGGGGTCTGCGCGGTGTCCCGGTCACCTATCTCGTGGACCGCGAGGGCCACCTCGTCGAACGGCATCCCGGGCCGGTCACGGCGACCTGGATCGACACCGTCGTGGAACCGGAGGTGCGCGGATGACCCGGCGTCGTCCCGGGGCCGTGGCCGTGCTGGCGGCCGTCGTGGCCCTCGTCGCGGTGGCCGGGGCGGTGTTCGCCGTCGCGGGCCAGGAGCCGCCGACGCCGCGCGAGCAGACCCGCGCGGTCGCGAGCACGCTGCGCTGCCCGTCCTGCGTCGGGGAGCACGTCGCCGACTCGACGTCGCCCGTCGCCGAGTCGATGCGCCTGGTGGTGGCTGAGCAGCTCGACGCCGGCCGCTCCCCGGACCAGGTGCGGGCCTGGTTCGCCGACGCCTACGGCGACGACGTGCTGCTCGAGCCGCCACGACGCGGCCCGGGCTGGGCGCTCTGGGTGGTGCCCCTGGTCGTGGTCGGCGCGGCGTCGCTGTGGTTCGCCCGACGGCGAGGACGGCCCGCCCTCGGCACCACGGCGGTCGTCGTCGGTGTGACGCTGCTCGGCGTCTGGTGGCTGGCGCCGGGTGCGCTGACCGGCCCGGACGACGCCGCCCGGGCCGGGACGGACGACACGACGAACAGCACGGCAGACGGCACAGCCAGCCCTCCACGCGTCGCCGTGACCGTGCTCGAGGACGCAGCGGCCGACCAGCCCGGCCGCGTCGAGCTGCGGGCGGCACTCGCCCGCCAGCTCGAGAAGGCGGGGCGCACGGACGACTCGGTCGCCCAGTGGGCCGCCGCGGTACGGCTCCGGCCGATGGACCCGGACCTGCGCTACCGCCATGCGTTCGCGCTGGTGCGCACGGGCGCGTCCGGCGAGGCGGTCTCGGTGCTGGACGGCACGCTGACGGTCGACCCCGACCATGCGCCGACCCTCCTGCTGCTCGGCTCCGTGCTCGAGGAGTCCGACCCCGAGCGCTCGGCAGAGCTCCGGGAGCGGTACCGGGCGGCGCGCGACGGCGCCGAGGAACAGTCGGCCGAGGTGCCGCCATGAGGCGGCGGGCCGCCCGAGCCGTACCGGCGGTGCTCCTGGCCGCCGTCCTGGCCGCGGGCTGCTCGGCGTCGGACGACGGCGCGCCGGGACCCGACATGTCCGGGGTCGTGACTTCGACGCTGCGGGTCGGCCTGACCGAGTGGAGCATCGAGACCGGCGGCGCCGTACCCGCGGCGGGTGAGCTCACCGTGCTGGTGACCAACACGGGCGCCACGGGCCACGACCTCGTCGTGCACGGCGAGCACGGCACCTGGCAGACGCCGGTCCTCGCCGCGGGCGAGCGGCACGAGCTGACCGTCACCGCGGTGCCGGGCGAGACGCTCGAGCTGGTCTGCAGCGTCTCCGGGCACCATGCCGCCGGCATGAGCGCGGAGCTCGACGTCGCGGAGGACCGGTGAACCGCCAGTCGTCCGCAGCCGCCCTGGCGACCGTGTCCGGCGTCGCGCTCGCGGCCGCGGTGGTCGCTGCCGTCTGGGGGCTGGTGGCCGGCGGGATGACCGACCCCGTGCTGCGCGACCCGGGCGCCCTCGTCCGGTGGGGGCTGCCGCTCACCGAGGTGGTCGCCCGGCTGTCGGCAACGGTGACGATCGGCGGGCTGGCGCTGGCGACAGCGGTCCTGGCACCCGCCGCGGCCGCCCCGGCCGTTCGAGCGGCCACGGTCTCCGCCGTGGTCTGGGCAGCGGCCCAGGCGGTCTGTCTGCCCCTCACGGCCCTCACCGTCGTCGGCTCCCCGACCGCCGACGACGGCACCCCCGCCCTCGGCGTGCTGCTCGGCACGCCTCTGGGACCATCCCTCCTCTGGGCCGCGGCGCTGGCCCTGGTGGTGGCGGTCGTGCTGCTGGTGGTGTCTCGCCCCGGCCGCGTACCCGCCGCCCTCATGGTCGCGCTCCTCGCGCTGGTCCCGGTCGCCGCCGCCGGGCACGCCGGGCACGGACCGGGCCACGGCGCGGCCTCCGCGCTGTGGCTCCACCTCGGCGCGGCCACGATCTGGGCGGGCGGGCTGCTGGTGCTGGTGGCGCTCACGTACGCGCCGGGGGCCGGTCCGGCCCGTGGTGCCGCCTCCCTCACCACGGTCCGGCGGTTCTCGCGGGTGGCGGGCTGGTGCTACGTCGTCGTCGCCGCGTCGGGCCTGTTCGCCGTGCTCGAGCTGTCCGTCTCGCCCAGCGCGCTCCTGACCACCGGGTGGGGCGCCCTGCTCCTGGCCAAGGCGGCCCTGTTCGCCGGCCTCGGCGTCGCCGGGTGGGCCCATCGCCGGCGGGTGCTCGCGCGCGCCGCGCTGACCGGTGGGCAGCCCCTCGCCCGGCTCGCCCTCGGTGAGGTGGTGGTGCTGGCAGCGGCCGTCGGGCTCGGCGTCGCCCTCGGGGCCTCCGCGCCACCGTCCGCCCCCGCCGACGCCGGAGCGCTGCCACCGCTCTCGGTGTCGACCGCCCTGAGCCGATGGAGCCCGGAGCCGGTGCTGGCGCTGGCGGCGCTCGCCGGGCTGGTGACCTACGTGCGGTGGGTCGTCCGGCTGGCCCGGCGCGGGGACCGCTGGCCCGCGGGCCGGGTGGTCGCCTGGGTCGCCGCCATGGTCCTGCTGCTCTGGGTCACCAGCGGTGGTCCGGCAGCGTACGGCCATGTGCTGATCAGTGCCCACATGGTGCAGCACATGGTGCTGGTCACCGCGCTCCCGGTGCTCGCGGCCCTGGCGTCGCCGGTGACCCTCGCGCTGCGCGCTCTGCCGGCCACGACGGACGGCCCGCCCGGGCCGCGGGACCGCCTGCTCGCCGTGCTCGGCAGCAGAGCCGCGCGGGTGCTCCTGCACCCGGTGGTGGCGACCGCCAACGTCGTGGTCAGCATGGCCGTCTTCTACGCGACGCCGCTGTTCGATCGGAGCCTGACCAACGGCGTCGTGCACCTGCTGGCGGTGCTGCACTTCAGCCTGGCGGGGTACGCGTTCATGACGATCCTCATCGGCACGGACCCCGTGCCGCACCGGCCGCCGTACCCGCTGCGGCTGCTCATGCTGGCGCCCGCCATGGTGCTGCACACCGGGCTGGGGCTCGTGCTGGTCACCAGCTCGCAGGTGGTGCTCGCCGCCACGGTGCTGGCCGAGTCGCGGCCGGCCTGGCTCACCGACCCGGTGACCGACCAGCAGGCCGCCGGGGCGCTCGTCTGGGCGCTCGGCGAGGTGCCCGCGCTGGGCATCGCACTGCTGATCGCCGCCCGCTGGGCGGCGGCGGACGAACGGGACCAGCGCAGGGCGGCCCGCCGGGCCGTGGCCGAGCCCCGCGCCGTCAGCCCTTCGAGCCCGTCGTCGCGATCCCCTGCACGAAGTACCGCTGGCCCGCGAAGAACAGGAGGATCATCGGCACGGTCGTGATGACCGACGCCGTGACCACCACCTCCCACTGCGACTCGCCGCCGGGGCCGAACTGGTCGATCACCGCCTTGAGACCGCGCGGCACGGTAAAGGTCGACGTGTCCTGCAGGTACACCAGCGGGCGCATCAGGTCGGTCCAGGAGGCCTGCGCCTCGAAGAGGAACGTCAGCACCAGCGCCGGGCGGCACAGCGGCACCGCCACCAGCCAGAACAACTTCCACTCGCTCGCGCCGTCGAGCCGGGCCGCCTCGAACGGCTCGCGCGGCAGGCTCAGGAAGAACTGCCGCAGCAGGAACACGTAGAACGCGCTCGCGAACAGGTTCTGCGCCCACAGCGGCACGTGGGTGCCCACGAACCCGAGCTGGTGCCAGATCAGGTAGGTCGGGATCAGGGTCACGGCGCCCGGCAGCATCATCGTCGCGAGCACCAGCCCGAACAACGGTCCGCGCCCGCGGAACCGGTAGTGCGCGAAGCCCCACGCGACCAGGGCGCTGGAGACCGTCACGGCGGTGGCCGCGAGCGCCGTGACGACCAGCGTGTTGCCCAGCCAGAGCGCGAGGGGCGCGGACTCCCACACGGTGAGGTAGTTCTCGAGCGTGGGGTGCCGGGGTATCAGCCGGTTGTCGAAGATCTCGGCGCGCGGCTTGAGCGACGCCGACAGCAGCCAGACCAGCGGGTAGACGAAGACGACGGTGAGCGCGACCAGGGCGACGAGGACCGGGACGCGCGTCCAGCGCCGGCGCTGGGTCGCGGCGCTCATCGCTGCTCCCCCTCGTAGTAGACGAGTTTGCGGGACACGAGGAGCTGCACGGCGGTGACCAGCATGATCACCACGAACAGGAGCCACGCCAGCGCGGACGCGTACCCCATGTGCAGCTCGGCGAAGCCCTCGCGGAACAGGTAGATCACGTAGAAGAGGGCGGCGTCGTTCGCATAAGTGGAGTTGCCGGCGCCGAAGTAGGCCGAGTACGCCTCGGTGAACATCTGGAACGCGGCGATGGTGTTGACCACGGTGACGAAGAACAGGGCGCCGCTGATCATGGGGAGCGTGACGGTGCGGGTCCGGCGCCACCAGCCGGCGCCGTCGACGCGGGCGGCGTCGTACAGCTCGACGGGCACGTCCTGCAGCGCGGCCAGCAGGATGACGACGGCGGCGCCGACGGACCAGAGGCTGACCAGCGCGAGGCCCGGCTTGATCCAGTCGGGGTCGGTGGTCCAGCTCGGCCCGTCGATGCCGAGGGCACCGAGCGCCTCGTTGACGAGGCCGTACTCGCCGTTGAACAGCAGGAGGAGGAGCACGCCGACGGCGACGGGGGGCGTCATCTTCGGCACGAAGAACGCCGTGCGGAAGAACCCGGAGGCCCGGCCGGCCTGGTGCAGCAGGAGGGCGAGCGCGAGGGCGACGACCACGTACAGCGGCACCTGGAGCAGGGTGTACTGCAGCGTGTTCCACAGCGCGAGGCGCACCTGCGGGTCCTGGACCATGCGCTCGTAGTTCTCCAGGCCGACGAACGACGGGTCGGTCAGCACGTCGTAGTCGGTCAGGGAGAGGTAGGCGCTGTAGATGATCGGCCAGGCGGTGAACACCAGGAAGCCGAAGATCCAGGGGCTGATGAAGGCCAGGCCGGCGTTGCGCTCGCGACGGGCGCGAGCGCTGGGGCGCGGGGACGTCACTGCTTCTCGTCCCACGTGGCCCACGCCTCGTCGAGCGCGGACTGTGCCTCCTCCTGCGCCTGGGCCAGGGCCTCCGCGGGTGCCTGCTGGCCGTTGAGCACGCGGTTGACGCCGTCCTGCCAGGCGGTCTCGAACTCGGCGCCGGCGGGGTTGGCCGGGAGGGTGAACGTGTGGTCGTTGGCCTCGTACATCGCGTCGACGGCGTCGTCCCACGGTGCGGGCGGGTCGGCGGGCACCAGCGTGTCGCGGATCTGCTGGTCCGCCTCCTCGTTGCCGGTCAGGACGCCGGTGAAGACGAGCCCGTCGGCCGCCCGCGCGTCTGCCCGGGCCTGTGCGGCCTCGGTCCAGGCCTCGGTCTCGGTCATGCGGGCCGCGTACGCGCAGGCGGCGGCCGGGTCCTCGGCCCCGACGGGGATCGCCCAGGCGGAGCCCGTCGCGAAGGCGTGCACCTCGCCGTCGGGCCCCTTGACGGGGCCGAACGCCAGCGGGGCGTCCGGAGAGCTCTCGTTCAGGACGTTGACGTACCACTGCTCCATCGCCATGGCGCCGAGCTGGCCGGTGGCGAACTGGTTGCCCGCGCCGAAGAAGTCCGCCGAGTCGCGGAAGGTCTTGACCTGGGGGAACCCGCCCTGGGCGGCGTAGACGGCCACCGCGTCCTCGAGCGCCTCCACCACCGCGGGGTCGTCCAGCTGGGCGGTCCGGCCGTCCTCGGACAGGAGGTCCGCACCCCGGCCCTTGGCCCACAGCGGCAGGAACTCGGGCAGCTTGGAGTCGACGCCGATGACGGACAGCTTGCCGCCCTCGCGCCGCGTCATGGCCTCGGTGGCGTCCAGGACGGCGTCCGGGTCCGACCCGTCGACGTCCGCGAGGGTCAGGTCCGCGTCCGCGAGAAGGTCGGCGTTGGCCATGGTGATCTGCACCATGTTGAACTCGGGGATGCCGTAGAGCTCGTCGCCGAAGGTCACCTCCGCCAGCGCCGGGTCGACGAAGGCGTCGGTGTCGATCCCCTGCTCCTCGGCGCAGGCTGACAGCGGCAGGATCGCGCCGCGCGAGGCGAACGTCCCGATCTGGTCGCGCTCGGCATAGATCAGGTCGGGCGGGTTGCCCGCCGCCGCGGCGGACAGGAACGCCTGCGGGTCGAGCGCGCCCTCGGACAGCGTGACGTCGGTCCCGAGCGCCTCGGTCGCGCGCTCGTGCCGCACCTCGCCGATCTCGTCGCCGGTCCCGAAGCCCATCACCTGGAGCGTGCCGCCGGGCGACGGCGACGCCCCGAAGTCGACGTCGGAGCCGGCACCGTCCTCCGCGCCGATGCCGGTGGCGCAGCCCGTCGACCCGAGGAGCACGAACAGGACCCCGGTCGCGACAGGGCCTACGGCGCGGCCCGGTCCGTGGCCCGCCGCACGGCCGGCGGAGCGGGGCGAGTGCGCGGGGCGCTGACGTGACGCGGACATGGTGATCCTCCTCCGTGCGGGCTGCCGGCATCGCTCGACGGCCGGCTCGGGATCATCGTGTGCCCGGGCCGATGCACTCGCACGAGAAGCGGTTCTCGCCCCGGGGGCCGCGGGCGCCTCACCCCCGGGGGGGACGGCCTCGCACCGGGCGCGGAGCGCCGCGACAGCCCGGTCCTGCCATGATGTTGGTGTGAGCACCTACGACCTGCACGTCACCGAAGCCGACCCGGCCCGTGTCGTCACGGTCCTGCCCGGGAGCGGCTACACCGCCATGGCGCCCCTGCTCTGGTACGCGCGCAGCGCGCTGCGCGACCTGGGCTGGACGGTCCGCACCCTGGAGTGGACGTCCGCGCCGTCCTTCGGCTCGGCCCGCGAGGTGTACGCGGAGGTGCTCGACGGCGGTGACGCTCCCGGCGGCGACGCGCTGCACCTGGTGGTGGCCAAGTCGCTCGGCACGCTCGCGATGCCGATGGCGGTCCGCCTCGGCCTGCCCGGCGTCTGGCTCACCCCGGTGCTCACCGGCGAGCAGGCGTCCGACGTGCGGGAGACGGCCGCCGACCTGGACGAGGACCACCTGCTGATCGGCGGCACCGCCGACCCCCTGTGGGACGGTGACCTCGCGGACGGCTCGGAGGCCGACGTCCTCGAGGTGGAGAACGCCGACCACAGCCTGGAGGTGCCGGGCGACCGGGCGGAGAACCTGGCCATCCTCGACGAGGTGGTCAGCGCGATCGAGGAGTTCGCGGGCTCGTTCGGCGAGGAGTGACGCCGGCCCGGCCGGGCGCGCCCCTCAACGTGCCGGCGTCACTGCTGCGGGCGGGATGTTCTGGTTCAGGTGGAAGACGTTGTCCGGGTCGTAGACGGCCTTGACCGCGGCGAGCCTGGCCAGCTTCTCCGGCGGATAGGCCCGTCCGACGCCGGCGGCGCCGTCGTCACCCAGCGCGTTGACGTAGGCGCCACTGGCGAAGGGGGCGACGCGTGCCGCGCTCGCCCGCGTCGCGGCGATCCGCGCCGCGTCCTCGGCCGGGTCGGTCCAGCCGGTGGCCGCCACGTACTCGAAGCGGGTGTCCCGCTGGCTGAACGCGGCGTCGCCGTCCGGCACGTCCGCGACGGCCCCGCCGTAGGCCTGGAGGCCCGCGCGCACGCCGGGCTCGGTGGCGAGCAGCGCCTCGATCGCGCCGAGGGACAGCTCGCGGACGTAGTGGCCCTTCCAGTAGCGCCGCACGGCGTGCCCCGCTGTGCTGTCCTCCCGGGTCTGGAGGTCCAGGTAGGACAGCTCCTCGACCCGGCGGGTCACCGGGGCGCCCGGCGCCCCGGGTCCTGCTTCCAGCCCTGCGCCGAACTCTGCCGCGTGCGCCCGGCCGGCCCGCGGGTCGCCGACCCACACGAAGCCGAGCGTCACCAGGCCGTCGTGCACGCCCGCGGTGTAGGTGGCCGCGCGCGGAGCCCGGACCGCGAGGTCGCGCCACCGGGCGAGGACCGGCGCCGCTCCCCCGACGGGAAGATCGAGCTCGACGCCGAGCGCACGGGTGCCGACGTCGTGCAGCCGGAACTCGAACTCGGTCACCACGCCGAAGTTCCCGCCACCGCCCCGCAGCGCCCAGAACAGCTCGGGCCGCTCGTCGGCCGAGGCGCGGACCACCTCGCCGGCCGCCGTGACCACCTGGTACGAGACGACGTTGTCGCAGGCCAGACCGCACTGCCGGGCCAGCCAGCCCATCCCGCCGCCCAGAGTGAGCCCGCCGACGCCGGTGTGCGACACGTTGCCCGCCGTCGTGGCGAGACCGTAGGGCTGCGTGGCGGCGTCGAGCGCTCCCAGCAGGGCGCCGCCCTGCACCCACGCCCGCCTGCGCTCCGGGTCGACGCGGACCTCGCCCATCGGCGTGAGGTCGATCATCAGCCCGCCGTCAGGCACCCCGTGCCCGACGACGCTGTGGCCGCCGCAGCGGACACCGACCTCCAGGCCCTCGCGCCGCGCCAGGGCCAGCGCCGCCACGACGTCGTCGGCCCGACGGCAGCGGACCACCAGCGCGGGCCGGTGGTCCACCATCGCGTTCCACACCGTGCGTGCCTCGTCGAACCCGGCGTCGCCCGGGTGCCGGACGTCGAGCCCTGGGACCGCGGTTCCGTCGATCATGTCCATGCGCTCGCTCCTCCTGGGAACCAGGTCCCGCACGGGACCGGTGCAGGAGAGACCGCTGGACGCCGCCGGACTCATCGGGATCCGGGCGGCACGGCTCAGACGCCGATCTTCTCCCGCACCATCGCGGTCACCTTGCCCATGTTCACGGTCCAGCCCACCCCGAAGACCCGCGGTCCCACGACGTTCTCGGCGTCCGGGTCCCACAGCCGCTCACGGGCGCGCGCCAGGGTCGGGACGCGCAGCTCGTACGGGACCACCGAGGCGATCTTGCCGTGCCACGTGCGCTCCGCCGCCGGCGTGCGCAGCTCCTTGACGACCGCCGCGGCGGTCAGCGCGAGCGCCACGAGCGTCAGGAACTTCTTCAGGCCACCGCCGCCGTGCGCCGCCTTCTCCGCGTGGTCGGTGTGCTTCTTGCGCGACATCTTGTGCCTCCCGTGCTCTCGGTTTCTGGCCTTCGCGTCGAACCGGCCTTCGCGACCATCCTGGGGCATGCCCGGCCCACTGGCCCGCGCAACGCGCGGGCCCTGCCCGGTCGGGCAGCGCCGCGCTCAGCGGACCCAAACCGCGCTCGCCTGGACGGTGATCGAGACCCGGGTCGCCTCGCCGAGGTCCTCGCCGTCGATCTCGAACACCCGGGGCTCCTCCAGCTCCAGCCGCAGGCTCCGCACGCGGAGGTGCGTGGCGCTCTCGCTGCTCTCGGCCACCTTGCCGCGCGTCGCAAGGCGCTTGATCCCGTTGTCCCAGACCATGTTCCGCATGGTGTCGAGCCACCCGGCCGCACCGTCGGCGCTCAGCAGGAGCAGGTCGAGCTCTCCGTCCCCGGGATCGGCGTCGGGCAGGAGGTTGAAGCCGCCCTGCAGCGTGCCGCAGTTGCCGACCAGCAGCGTGTGCACGCGGTGCCCGTCGTGCGGCTGGCCGTCCGCGGTGATCCGGACCTCGAGGGGGTCGCTCGCGGCGAGCGCCCGTCCCATCGACTCCACGTAGGCCAGCCAGCCGACCTTGTCCTTGAGGTCGTCGTCGGTCTCGGTGATCATGTGCGCGTCGAGGCCGAACCCGGCCAGGACCGCGAACGCGTGGCGCTCGGGCCCGCCGGCGAGCTCGATCTCGAGCCATCCGACGTCGAGGGCCCGCGCCTGACCCGTGAGCGCCCGCGTGAACGCGGCGGGGACGTCGCCGAGGGGCACCTCGAGGTTCCGGGCGAGGAGGTTCCCGGTGCCGAGCGGGACGATCGCCAGCTCGGTCTCGGTCTCGGCCTCCGCGAGGCGTTCGGCGACGGCCCGCACGGTCCCGTCGCCGCCCGCGGCCACCACCACGTCGGCGCGCGCCGCGATCGCCTGCGCCGCGACGCCCTGGCCCGCGTCGTCCTCGCTCGTCGCGAACCAGAGGACCTCGGTGTCCGGCCCGGCCGCGGAGATCGCCCGGGTCAACCCGGACTCGAGCTCCTGCCGGGTCGTCTTGGACGGGTTCCAGATGATGCCGACGCGTTGTGCGGTCATGTCGGCATGCTTCCACAGCAGGTCAGGAGCCTCGACCGGAACCCGCCGGACGCCGGGCGGTCAGGTGTCCCGGACCGCCGCGGCGAACCGCTCCGCGAGCGCCCTGACGGCCTCCTGGAGCTCTGGTCCGCCCTCGACCCGGAACGGGTGGGGCACGCTCGCCAGCCACTCCTGCGCGTACATGGCCGGGTTCCGCGTGCTGCCGACGAGCACGCACCCGTCGCCGACCGCTTCGAGCCGGCCCATCTGCGCCCCGACCCAGGGCGCGACGTCGGCGAGCGGGGCGTCGAACACGACGCGGGTGGTGAACCGCCACCCCGTGCCCAGGTGCTCCTCGAGTGCGGCCACGGGATCGAGGTCGACGGGCGGCACGAACGCCTGGCTGGTGCGCTCGACCGCGAGGACCCGGTCGACGCGGTAGGTGCGGGTGGCGCCGGCGCGGTGGGAGTGGCACAGGAGGTACCACCGGCCGTAGCGCACGACGACGGCCCACGGGTCCACCTCGGCGACCCACTCGCTGCCGGACTCGCCCCGGTAGGTGACCAGCACCCGCCGTCGGACGGCGATGGCTGCGACGAGGTCGCTGGTGACGGCGGTGTCCGGCCGGGCCGCGTGCCGGTCGGGTGCGGCGGACGCGTGCTCGCGCAGCAGGGCGGCCTGCCGGCCCACGTCCTCGGGCAGCGCCCGGATCACCTTGCCGAGCGCGGCGCCGACGAGGTCGTCGCCGTCCGCGTCGGGGTGGCCGTCGAGCACGGCCATCACCAGGCCCAGCGCCTCGGTCTGCGTGAACGTGACCGGAGGGAGCCGGGTCCCTCGCCCGAGGCGGTAGCCGCCGTGCGGGCCTCGGGCCGACGAGACGGGGATGCCTGCCTCGCGCAAGATCTCGACGTACCGGCGAGCGGCCCGCTCCGTGACGCCCAGCCGGTCGGCGAGCTCGTTCGCCGTCGTGCCGGGGCGGGTCTGCAGGACCTCCAGCGCACGGAGCGCGCGTGCGGTGGGACTGATCTCGGAGGGCACACGTGCAGGCTACGGCCGATTCCCGGCGCGAGTGCGAGTGAGTCTCGACCAGGTCACGGTGAAGGGACCCGACGAAAGGAGAACCTCGTGGCCAGCATCACGAAGTCGATCGACGTGGACGTCCCCGTCCGTACCGTCTACAACCAGTGGACGCAGTTCGAGGAGTTCCCGCGGTTCATGGAGGGCGTCGAGGAGATCCGCCAGCTCGACCCGACCCACACGCACTGGAAGACGAAGGTGGGCGGGGTCGAGCGGGAGTTCGACGCCGAGATCACCGAGCAGCATCCGGACGAGCGTGTGGCGTGGGCGAGCAGGACCGGCCCGGACCAGGCCGGTGTCGTCACGTTCCACAAGCTCCAGGCCGACCAGACCCGGGTGACCGTGCAGCTCGACTGGGAGCCCGACAGCGCCACCGAGAAGGTGGGCAGCGCGCTGAACTTCGACGACCGGCGCGTCCAGGGTGACCTCGAACGGTTCAAGGAGTACATCGAGTCGCGCGGCACCGAGACGGGCGCCTGGCGCGGCGACGTGACCTGACGGGTACCGGCCGGCCCGGGCCAGGCGCCCGGGCCGGCCAGGCCCGCAGGCACCGGAACGGTCAGCGCACGACCTCGAAGATCTGCTTCTGGACACCGTTCTTGTACGCCTCGTGCTCGACGAGCCGGAGCTCCTGGGCCGCCTTGTCGGCGTCGCTGAACAGCGGCTTGCCCTGGCCCAGGAGCACCGGGAACACGAGCAGGTGGTACGCGTCGACGAGCCCGGCGTCCCCGAGCGCCCGGGTCAGCGAGACGCTGCCGTGCACCTGGATCTCGCCGACGTCGGAGTCCTTGAGCCTCGCGACGTCGTCCAGCGAGCGCAGGATGGTCGTCTCACCCCAGTTGTCGACCAGGTCGTCGTCCGTCAGTGTCGTGGAGACGACGTACTTGGGCAGCGCGTTGTAGCGCACGAACTCCGCCATGTCAGGCCAGACCGGAGCGAACATCTGGTAGCTCGTGCGGCCCAGCAGCAGAGCACCCGCTTCTTCCTGCTCGCGAGTCTTGAGCTCGTACATCTCCTGCGCGGGGGTGACCGTCAGATAAGTCCACTCCGTGTCGTGCAGCTCGGGGTCTCCCCCGGTCGGGTCGACCTTGCCGTCGAGCGAGACGAAGTGCGTGGCGACGATGGTGCTCATGGAGGGTTCTCTCCCTGGGTCGTGGTGGCCACGCGGATGCGCGGCTCTCTGCCTGGTCTGACGACCGGGCGCGAAAAACTCATCGGCTCTCGACCACGCATCAATCCGGAAGCAGAACGTCCGGAACTGGCTCTAACGTGGTGCTCACCGGCATCCTGCCGCACTCACCACGGGAGAGAAACATGGACATCCTGCTCATCGGAGGCCTCTGGCTCGACACGTCCGCCTGGGACGACGTGGTGCCGGAGCTCGAAGTGCTCGGCCATCGCGCCGTGCCGGTCGCGCTCCCCGGTCAGGGCGACGGTTCGACGTCGGCGACGCTGGACGACCAGGTCGCCGCGGTGCTCGCGGCGGTCGACGCGGCGGACGGGGCACCTCTGGTCGTCGGCCACTCGGCCGCCTGCACCCTGGCCTGGCTCGCCGCCGATGCCCGCCCGGAGAAGGTGGCCGGCGTGGTGCTGGTCGGCGGTTTCCCGTGGGACGACGGCAAGCTCTACGCCGACCTGTTCGAGATCACCGACGGCGTCATGCCGTTCCCGGGCTGGGGCCCGTTCGAAGGGCCGGACTCCGCGGACCTCGACGAGGCCGCTCGCAGCACCTTCGCGACCCAGGCTGTCCCGGTCCCCGAAGGGGTCGCCCGGGGCCTGGTGCACCTGGCCGACGAGCGCCGGTTCGACGTACCCGTGACCGTCGTGTGCCCGGAGTTCGCCGCAGAACAGGCGAGGCAGTGGATCGACGCCGGCGACGTGCCGGAGCTCGCGCGGACCAAGCACGTGGACCTGGTCGACCTGGACTCGGGCCACTGGCCGATGTTCACGCGTCCGGCGGAGCTGGCCGGGCTGCTGGCGGGGGCGGCGCAGCAGCAGGCCTGACCCTGGACCCGCGGGCCCGGAGCCGCGGGCGCGGGTCCGCGTGCAGGGGCGAAGGTCCGGCGCTCAGCGTTTCAGGCCGAGTGATCGCAGCTCCAGGTCCGCCAGCCGACGCACCGCTGCGGGGTCGCCGTCGCGCCACGCGCGCACCGGGTCGTCGGAGACGCGGGTCAGGGCGCGCAGCGGCTGGTTCGCCAGGGCGCGCAGCGCCAGCAGCTGCGGATCGCCGCCGGTGAACCGTCGGGCGGCACTCGCCCGGCGGATGAACCGGACCCGGAACGGCACGTACAGCACGGCGACCAGCAGCACCGGGATCAGGAACACCGCGATCCCGACCAGCAGCGCGATGTCGGCCACCGTCTCGGCCTGCGCGCGCCCGGCGGCGGCCAGGCTCTCCGCGGCGTCCGCGGCGCCGCGGA
The DNA here is from genome assembly GCF_028994805.1 of Promicromonospora iranensis. Taxonomy (GTDB): domain Bacteria; phylum Actinomycetota; class Actinomycetes; order Actinomycetales; family Cellulomonadaceae; genus Promicromonospora; species Promicromonospora iranensis. Next base: position 52,720 of record NZ_JAJQQP010000017.1, read on the forward strand.
AGGGAGCGGCCAGGTCGTCCCCCACGCCGGGGATACCGCCGATCCGGCCCTCGACGTCCTGGAAGCGGCCGGCCATCTCGTCAGCCGCCGACGCCGTCGTCCGGCCCGGCCGCCCGAGCGTCAGGGTCGCGTCGTGCGTCTCGCGCCCGGCCCAGGCCCAGCCCGTGATCCAGGCGAGCAGCATCAGGTCACCGAGCACCTGACGGGCACACCGGGCTGGTGCTACGGCGTACAACCTCATGGTCTGGCCCTCCGGACGTCAGCAAGTCGCACGCCGCACCGTAGCGGACACGAGCCACTTCTCGGGCGCCACCGCGCGACCGATCTGTGGTTGCATACATCCCGACTTTCGTTTCCGACATTGTGGAGGTATTGCCCATGACCACCAACGACGAGCTCAGCCGCACGTTCGTGGAGTTCGACGGCGACGGCGACGGCCGCATCACCGCCGACGAGTTCCGCCAGGCCATGGCCGCCCGGGGCGAGGAGACCTCCGACAAGGACCTCGAGCAGATCTTCGGCCAGGCCGACCACGACGAGGACGGCAAGATCGACCTGGCGGAGTTCACCGAGGCCTGGCACGCCTGAGCACGTCTGAGCACACCGGACCGCAGGAACCGGAGGTCCAGACACGCGGCGGCCAGGCGCGGAGCAGCACCATCCGCGCGGGGCTCTACGCTTGTCTGTCACGCGTTTCCGCGGAAAGGAGCCCTACGTGGCGTGGACCTCGCTCGTCCTGGATCTCCTGGGCGTCTTCTTCTTCGCCGTGTCGGGCTCGCTGCTCGCCGTCCGGCGCGAGTTCGACATCATCGGCTCGCTCCTGCTGGGCACGTGCGTCGGCCTCGGCGGAGGGATCCTGCGGGACGTGATCCTCGACGTCGGCGTGCCGCGCGCGTTCGACTCGCCGATCTACCTCGTGCCGCCCGTCGTCGCGGCGACCGTCGTGTACTTCTTCGCCCACGCCGTGCAGCGCTTCCACGACCTCCTGCTCACGTTCGACGCCGCGGGCATGGCGCTCTTCTCCGTCACCGGCACGCTCGTGGCACTGGCTGCGGGAATGAACCCGACGGCGTCCGCGATGCTCGGTGTGGTCACCGCCGTGGGCGGAGGCGTCATCCGCGACGTCGTCGCCAACGACGTGCCGCAGATCTTCCGCGCTCGCGGCCTCTACGCCATCCCCGCGCTGATCGGAGCCGCGCTGACCAGCTTCACGTCCTGGGCCGACTGGTTCGGCGTCGGCACCGGGACCGCGATCGCCGCGCTGGTGTTCGCCCTGCGGATGGTCTCCCTGCGGTACCGCTGGGGAGCCCCTCCGGCCGGTGGCCATCACGGTCCGACGCCGGCGCCGTCGTCGGTCTGACGCCGTCCGGGCCTGGCCCGCGCACCGGCTCGCGACGCCCAGCCGGGGATGCCGAATATGCCCGAGATGCGAGTAACCGGGAACAGGAGCAGGGTCGAAGACAGCACGGCACGACAATGTGCCGTGAGGAGGAAGGAGATCGACATGCCATCGTGGCTCATTCTCATCCTGGTCGGCGTGGCTCTCGTCATTCTCGGAGTCGCCACGGAGATCGGCCAGTTCCTCGTCTGGATCGGCGTGATCGTGCTCGTGGCCAGCCTGATCCTCGGTCTGGTCGGCCGGCGCCGCACTTGACGCCGTGACGCACTGATTCCCTCCGGACCGCGATCTGCTGCCGACCGGCCGTGCCGAGCAGCAGATCGCGGTCCGAGGGCAGCACTTCCTTGATCCCTCGACGCCCTGCCGTCCCACCCGCCGCGCACCGCAGCGCGAGCCCACGCCCAGCCCTCCAGCCGGTCAGCTGCTGAAGATCCCCATCATCACCTTGACCGCGATACGCCGGTGGCCACAGATTCGATCCCGATTGGCCCGGCGCGGCACTCTTACGCCGTCGCGCACCGGAGCCCGGTGGCGGCCGTCCGGGCCGGACTGGAGTCACTGTGGAATCTGTGGAATCAGACCGAGGGCCCGTGCTCGACCGGCGCAGCCTGCTCCTGGGCGCGACCGTGCTCGGCTCGGCCGCCGCCCTGGGCGTGGCCGCACCGGCCCGCGCCGCCGTGCCGGGCTTTCCCACGTTCACCCGCCTGGGCGCGGCGCTGGACAAGTCCGCCCTCGCCTACAACCCCACGAACGAGCTCATCTTCCCGGCGATCCTGCACGTCGCCGGGCGGGTGCAGAACCCCTTGGGCGCCTGGTACATGTACTACGCCCCGCACGACGCGCCCGGCGGGATCTGCCTGGCGTACGCCGACTCCCTCGCCGGCCCGTGGCGTGAGCACCCGGGCAACCCGATCGTGTCCCGCACCTGGTCGCCGCACTACTCGGTCAGCCATGTCTCGAGCCCGCACGCGGTCTGGAACGCCGCGGACCGCACGGTCTACCTCTACTTCCACGGGGAGAACACCACCACCAGGGTCGCGACCTCGACCGACGGGCGCAGCTTCTCGTACGGCGGCACCGTGCTCACCACCGGGATGCTGCCCAGCGACGTCACCGAGACCTCCTACGCGCGCGTCTTCCCGCACCCGGCACGGCCCGGCATGCACATCATGCTGTTCATGGGCGCCCAGGCCGGGACGCGCAAGATCTTCATCGGCTGGTCGCACCAGCTGGCCTCGGGCTGGCAGTTCAAGCCCGAACCGCTGATCTCGCCGGCAGCAGGCGAGGGCGGCCAGCTCTCCGGCGCGCACTACTGGTCCCGCGACGGCGGCGGCCACGTGGTCTACCACTCGGGCAGCGGCGCGATCCACGTCGCCCACGTGGGCACGAGCTTCGACCGGGAGAACCACCTCGGTGTCCTGTACACCGAGCCGGTCGCGAACCGGGCCGCGGCTCCGAGCTTCGCCGAGGAGGGCGGCCGCCTCTACATGTTCTACGAGGCCGGACAGCGCGGGAACACCAACATCGCCATCGCGCGCGCCTGACCGGACGTCCGGCCCGGCTCCAGCGAGCCGGGCCGGAGCGGCCGGAGAACTTGTCGATCGGCGATACGGGGAGACTGACAATCCTTCCCGACCTCACCGCGTCGACCCCCAAGCAGCGGGCATGAACCTCGGCACCGCCGTCGGCACCGCCGCGCTAGGTCTGCAGCGATGTACTACCGACCGAGGTCTCGCCTCTCTACAGTCGCGCGGGAGCGCGCCTCCGTGAGAGCCGGAACAGTCCTTGGGGGGACCTGTGCTTCGCATCCACTTCTCCGCCGCCGACCTGGTGCGCACCCGGGTCGGGACCCGGCTCGACCCGATGTGGGAGCTGGTCCTCAGCGTCCACCAGGTGGCCCGGCCCGACTCGTACTTCGCCTCCTGGAGCAGGCTCGCCCGGCGCAGGCTCGCCCAGGCCAGGACGGTGCGTGACGCAGAGCTGCTCGCGACGTTGACGCCGGCACGCGGCTACTTCCCCGACTTCCTGACGCCCGCCGCCCTGCCGACGGAGCTCGAGGCCGGTGTGGAGACCGTGCTGTCCACGGACAAGCGACGTCTCCGGGCGGAGGTCGCCCGGCTCGACGGCGGCAGAGGAGCCGGACAGTGGCTCGACGACGTGGCGGCGGGCCGGCCCGCCGCGCTGCACCGCCTCGGCGTCGCGATGCGGCGCTACCACCGGACGGTGCTGACCCCGCACGTCGACCAGGCGGCGGAGATCACCGGTCGCTGGGTGGCCGGTCTGGCGCACCGGACCCTTGCGCACGGTGTCGACGCGGTGCTGAGCCGGCTCGGCCCGAGGACCCGCTGGCGGGCGCCCGTCCTGGAGATCGACTACCCCGTGACGCGGGACCTCCACCTGGAGGGCCGTGGGCTGTCTCTCGTCCCCACCTTCTTCGGCATCAACCACCCGATCACGCTGGCCGACCCGCAGCTGCAGCCCGTGCTGGTCTACCCGGTCAGCCGCGAACCGTTCTGGCGGCCCGACAGCTGCGCCACGGACCAGCAGCAGGCCGACGCCCTCGGCGAGCTCCTGGGCCCGACGAGGGCGTCGGTGCTCCGGGTGCTGGACACGGAGCTGTCGACCACCGCCCTGGCGGCACGGACCTCCGCCTCACCCTCCAGCGTCAGCCGGCACACCGCCGTGCTCCGGCGGGCCGGGCTGATCACCACCTGGCGCAGCGGCACCAGCGTGCTGCACATGCGCACCGCCATGGGCCACGACCTGGTCCACGGCCGCTGACCGTCGGCAGCCCTACCGCGCAGCCCTGTCGCGCCGCCCTACCGCGCCGCCCTACCGCGCAAGGCTTTGCGGCAGGGCGCATTTCGTTGCCGCGCCCGCACACATTTTCTACGTTGCGTCTGCCCGATTTCACCCAGATATCCGACCCACGGAGACGCAGCCTGTCATGAACCTGCCCCTGACCCGAGAGCCCGCGCCCGCGCGGCGCCGCTGGTGGGAACGTCCTGGAAGACCCGTGCTCCGCGTGGTCGCGCTCGGTGTGGCCGCGGCCGTCACCGGCGCCACGCTCGTGCCGGTGCTCGACGCGCCGGAGGCGCAGGCGCACTCGCACACGGAGTTCTGCTCGGAGCTCGTCAACCAGTCCGAGGAGTACATCTACGAGGAGTTCCCGGAGGACGGTGCCGAGCCCGTCGAGGCCGAGGGTGAGAGCTACACCTTCGACACCGAGCTGGACGCGATACTCGACTCCTACGTGGAACCGACCAGGGAGTACCTGGACCGGGTCCCCGACGAGTGGGCCGCCGAGCCGATGGACAGCACGAAGCGCCTCGAGTGGAGCTACAAGACCCATCGTGCCGGGCATCCTGACACCCAGCTGTCGTGGGAGGACTGGAAGGACACGTACGGGGACGTCAACCGTGACCAGAACCGAGGCCTCGCCTACGAGCGGGCGGCGCTCTCGTCCCTGTTCCCGATGGACACCGCCGACTGGCTGTGCCGGGACCTCAGCCTGCAGGACGGCCGTACGACGAGTGCGGTCAACAACCGGACGCGACAGTTCGTCAACGTCTCTCCCGGGAGCACGATCTCGACGGCGCAGCTCAAGTCGTACAAGGACCTGACCTCTGTCGGCTACAAGGCGCACCACGTGTTCAGCAGCACGCCGAGCGCCGCCACGGCGCAGCAGGTGCGGGCCTCCGGAGCCAGCTACTCGGTGCAGCGGGCGACCGGGGTGCAGACCAACCCGCCTCCGCCCCGCGGCGACTCGTTCAACCCGGACTGCCGGAGCCGGGCGAGGTGTCCCTGGCGGCCGAGCGGCGGCACCGTGCACAACGCGGCGCGCGCGTCGGGCACCAGCGCGAGCAACGCCGCGAGCCTGCGCACCACCAGCAACCAGCTGATGAGCTCCGCGCCGCGCCAGTTCCGGCCGCCCTTCCCCCTGGGCGGCATCGACTGGACGTCCCTGGAGCTGCGGTACGTCTCGGACGACCCGGGCGCGCAGGAGTTCGACTACGCCTTCTCCGCGGCCGAGGTGCCGGAGGGTGCGGACCCGTCGTGGGGCGGCGAGGCGGTGCTCGACCTGTCGTCGGACGCCCTGTTCACCTGGCTCGCCCTCGAGCGAGACCAGTTCTGGGTGAACCTCAACCCCGACCAGCCCGACACGATCATCGACGAGCAGTTCGCCACGACCGAGGCGGGCCGGGTCCTGCTCGAGTCGGACTTCGAGCTGAAGAGCACCCTCTACGACACCATGGACCCGGGGACCGGGTCCGGGCGCGCGTTCTTCGAGTCGCTCGAGCCCGGCCCGAACGGCGAGCTCTGCTGGGGCTCGTGGCGCATGTGGGTCGAGCCGCTGCCGGCGACGGCCCGTGAGGACGGCGACCAGCTGTACATCCTGGACGCGCCGCTGCGGGTCCAGATGGAGCCGTTCGACGTCTCCGCACCAGGGGCAGGGCCGACCTGCGAGGAAGTCGTGTCCGAGAAGATCGCGGACCGGAACCTCCAGCGGCTCATCGAGAGCATGGTCCCGCTGATCGAGGAAGCAGTGAACACCGCTCCCGAGTACGCGGACCTGCGCCGTGTCTACACCGCGCGGATCGCCGCGGAGTGGCTGCGCCAGCGCGACGCCGTCCGGCCGGGTGCGTTCCACGACATCATCGACAGTGGCGACGTGTCGCAGTGGCCGGTGCGGGAGGGCTGGGAACCGCAGAGCGTGTACGACGCGTTCCTCGAGGCCCGGGAGACCGTGCAGTTCCGTTACGAGTACGAGCACGGCGACATGGAGTACTACCTGGACGTCACCGGGGGCATCGAGTTCCCGGACGCCCCGCGCGACCCGATGCCCGCCGCACAGTTCGAGCGGGAGCACCCGACGCTGCCCACGACCGTCAGGAGCGCCAAGTTCGAGGCGGTGGCGGACCGCGACGTCGACCCGGGGGCGGACGTCGGGACGGCCTGGCTCGGCGGCGGCACGCTGTCGGACATCGAGCCGGATCCCGAGCCGACCCCCTCGCCGAGCCCGACCGGCGACGGGCCGGGCGGTGACCGCCCGGGTGACGACGGACCCGGTACCGGCCCGCCGGGCGACGACCCGGGCGACAGTCCGGGTGACGACGGTCCCGACCCGAGCGAGCCCACCCCGGACGCCGCCGGCCGTCCGGACGACGGGGAGCTGGCCGCCACCGGGTTCTCGGGTGGCTGGCCGATCTGGACGGCGCTCGCGCTGCTGGTGACCGGAGCGGGCCTGATCGTGCTGCGCGCCCGCCTCCGGGCACGACGGCGGTAGCGGGAGCCGGCCCGGTGGCCGGGCACCCGGGAACGGCGTCCTCGTCGAGGCTCAGCAGTACCTTCGACGAGGACGCCGCGCCGACCGCGGCGTCGTGCACGTCGCCGGGCCGGGTAGATGTGTAGGAGGTCTTGTCGCGGTATGTCGGATCACTCCCCGGCTTGCCTTAACCTTCGAGGGCAGCGCGGCGAGCACCAGCAGGGGCGCACCACGTCTGCTCGCTGGTTCCCCAGACCTCGGAGACGCATCACTGTGAGAGCACGAACGTGAGAGCTAGAACCTGGACCGCCGCCCTCGCGGCCGTACTGCTGCTGACCGGCTGCGGCTCGAGCGAGGGCCCGAGCGAGGGCGAGTGGCTGCAGGAGCTCGAGTACCCGCCGGCCCCGCAGCAGCAGCTCCCCCAGGCTGCGCCTGCCGGGCGGGAACCCACCGCCGAGGTTCCGCTCGCGAGGCTGGCCCACACCGGCTGGCTGCGCGACACCGCGGAGCGTACGGAGATCCCGCGCCGAGCTCTGGCGGCCTATGCCGGCGCCGCACTCCGGCTGGCCCAGACCCAGCCGGAGTGCGGCATCGGGTGGAACACGCTGGCGGGCATCGGCGCGGTCGAGTCGATCCACGGCACCTACCTCGGGGCACGAGCCGACGCCGAGGGCTTGGTCAGCCCGTCGATCATCGGCATCCCCCTGGACGGCAGCGAGGGGGTCAAGGCCATCGCCGACACCGACGGCGGTGAGCTCGACGAGGACCAGGAATGGGACCGCGCCGTCGGACCGATGCAGTTCATCCCGACCACCTGGGCGGACTACGCCGAGGACGGCAACCTCGACGGCGAGGCCGACCCGCACCAGATCGACGACGCGGCCCTGTCCGCCGGCCACTACCTGTGCGAGAGCGGTGGTGACGTCACCACCGACGACGGCTGGACGGCCGCGCTGTCGGCCTACAACCAGTCGGTGTCGTACGCCCACGACGTGGCCGATCTCGCCGGGTCGTACGGGGAGCAGCCCCAGCCCTCCTGACACCCGCGCGCGGGCCGGCTGGGTCAGCGGGTCAGCGAGGTGAGCGGTCCTGCGCCGTCAGCGTGCGCAGGACCGTGACGACGCCGTGCTCCTCGAGCGTCCCGGTGACCTCGTCCGCGGCGTCGACGACGGCGGCCGGGGCGTGACCCATCGCGACGCCGCGTGCCGCCCAGGCGATCATCTCCAGGTCGTTGACCCCGTCCCCCACGGCCAGCGTCCGCCGGGGGTCCACGCCGATCCGCTCCCGGATCCGCTCGAGCCCCGTCGCCTTGCTCACGCCGCTCGGGGTCACGTCGACCCAGTCCGGCCCGGCCGGGGTCGGGGTGACCCCGAGCGCACGCAGCGGCACCATCAGGTCGATGATGCCCTCGGCCCGGAGGATGACCCGCGGGGCGGGCACGTTCCACAGCTCCGTGTCGGGGACCCTGCGCTGCTCCCCGTTCACGAGCCTCCGGTCGAAGAGGCGGTCGACCCGGTAGCCCCAGCCGACCTCCTCGACACCGACCTGGACGGCGGGAAGGGCAGCGCGGGCGAGGCGGATCACCGGCTCGACGTCGAAGGCGTACATCTTCTCGAGCCGGTAGCCGCCGGGCAGGGTGTCGCCGACGCGCGCGACCACCGCGCCGTTGGACGCGACGACCCAGCCCTGGTCGATGCCGAGCCGCCGGGCGACGGGCAGCACGCCCACCAGGGACCGGCCCGAGGCGAGCACCACATGGTGCCCCGCCCGCCGCACGTCCTGGACCGCTTCGACGGTCACGGCGGGGACGGTCGTGCCGCCGGCGGACAGCGTGCCGTCGATGTCGAGCGCTACCAGGGCGCCGACGCCGGCACCCCCTCCGGGAAAGGGCACCGGGGCCCGCTGCGTGTCGGTGGTGGACGGCGTCACGGTACCTGTCGTCTGCGTCATGCAGCTCAGACGCGCGGCACGCCGGGATGTCACAGCACTTCCGGCACCGATGTTCCCGTGCCGGTCCGCGCCGCGGGTCAGGCGGCGCAGAGCAGGACCAGCGAGCGGCCTGCGGAACCGGCTCGGGTGCCGGTTCCGCAGGCCGCGCGCGGGAGGGTGGTTCTACCTCTTGAAGGCGTCCTTGACGTCGTCCGCCGCGTCCTTGACGTTCTCCCCCGCGTCCTTGACATCAGCCTTGCTCTGGTCGGTCTTGCCCTCGGCGGCGAGATCCTCGTCGTCGGTGGCCTTCCCCAGAGACTCCTTCGCCTTGCCGACACCTCGCTCCGCTGCGTTCTGCGCCTTGTCCCCTGAGCTCATCAGCTTTCCCTTCTCTCCTCGGCCCCCGAGGTCCCGGGAACCGGTTCAACGTGCACACCCTCAGGCTGACGCGGGCCAGACCCACTCGCCTCCGGGGCCGCCCGCTTCGTGGCACGATCGCCCTACCCGGATGCGGGTCCTATCCCGAGGAGGAGCATCGTGCGCAAGGTGACGGTCTACGACGTCGCAGAGCTCGCCGGAGTCTCCATCGCGACCGTCTCGTTCGCCTTCACGCGACCCGACAAGGTCAAGGCGGAGACGCTCCGGAACGTCATGGCCGCGGCCGACCAGCTCGGCTACGTGCCCAGCGCGAGCGCGCGCGGCCTGGCCCGTGGCAGGACCGGCGCGATCGGCATCTACTCCTACGACTACCTGCTCGACCCCGACCACGACAAGCCCGCGACGGACACCCAGACCGCGGCCCCGGACGGACGCCTCTTCCCGCTCTACGCCGACGAGGTCCAGCGGGGCGTCCAGATCGAGTGCCGACGCCGCGGCTACGCGCTCATGCTCGGCGGGAACCGGGCGTCCGACCACCTGCCGCACGTCATCGAGGTGGCCGGCCGGGTGGACGGGCTCATCGCGTTCGCCGGGGCCCTGACGGACGGCGCACGCCGTCAGGTCACCGCACGCATCCCGGTCGTCGAGCTCGGCGGCCTCGAGCGTGACGCCGCCCGCACCGTCCTCGTCGACAACGAGAGCGGCATGGTCGACCTCGCTCGTCATCTCGTCGAGCAGCACCGCCACCAGCGGTTCGCCTACGTGGGCGAGCTCGGCACCCAGGAGTTCAAGGCTCGACGCCGCGGCTTCGAACGGGCGCTGTCCGCCGCCGGCATCACCGTGCCGGACGTCGTACCCGCCCACGCGGGCGACGACGCCTCCACGCTCCGCGCCGTCGCGGAGATCCTCGCGCTTCCCGAGCTGCCCGACGCCATCGTGTGCGACACGGACCAGTCGGCGCTCGCGGCGGGCCGTCGTCGATGGGAGCGAGCACGAGCTGACCCGCTTCGACGGCCGGTATCTCTCGACGGAGGTGGCCGGTGGCTTCACCGGCCGCGTCGTGGGGCTCCGGGCGCTCGACGGCATCGTCGACGTCAGCGAGGTGCGCTACACCCCGCTGCTGTCCGGCGGGACGGCTTAGGAAGCGCCGACGGCGGCGCCCGCGGCAACCCGCAGGAAGTCGAGCTTCTCGGCCGCCTCGGACCCGGTCGCCGCCGTGTACACGACGATGCGCAGGTCGGAACCGGCGACGCTGAGCACGTCGCAGTCGAGCTCGATGTCGCCGGCGAGATCGGTCCGCACGACCTTCCGCTCGGACTGGTGCTCGCCCACGACGCCGCTCTCCCACAGCTCCCGGAACCGCTCGCTCGACTCCAGCAGGTCCGTGACCAGGGCGCGCACGCGGTCGTCGGCGGGGTACCGGCCGTGCACCCGGCGCAGGTCCGCCACGAGGGACGCCTCGAACCCGGTGCGGCTGCCCGACCGGACGACGATCGGCTGTTCGCCCTCGTCCAGCGTGTCCCCGGAGAAGAGCGCCCGGATCAGGTTCCGGCCGCGACCCTTCGGGCCCGGCTCACCCTGCAGCGCCGCCCACAGCGGGCTCCACGTCACGAGGTCCCACGACGCGGTGAAGACCGCCAGCGGGACCTCCCCGAGCCGGGCGATCAGGCGCTGGACCCCGGGCGGGATGTGCGCGGGCACCTCGCGGGGCGACGGCGGCAGCAGCCCCGCGACCACGAACAGGTGGTCACGCTCCGCGTCGGTGAGCTGGAGCGCGCGGGCGAGCGCCGCCGCGACCTGGCTGGACGGCCGTGTGGCACGCCCCTGCTCCAGGCGGACGACGTAGTCGACGCTCAGCCCGGCCAGCGAGGCCAGCTCCTCGCGCCGCAACCCCGACGTCCGGCGCGACGGGTCGAGGGGGAACCCGACGTCGACGGGCGAGAGGCGGTCACGCCAGGCGTGCAGGAGCGTCCCGAGGTCAGTCTGCGAACCGTGCATCACGCCAGTGTCGCAGCGGCAGCACGATCCTGGGTGGTACTGCTGGTCCGTACGTCCAGGCGGGCCTGGTCCTCCCCACGGCGACGCCGCAGAGTCGGGGCATGACGACAACACTGATCACCGGTGCCAACAAGAGCCTCGGACACGAGACCGCCCGCCGCCTCATCGAGGCCGGGCACACGGTCTGGATGAGCGCCCGCGACCCCGAACGCGGTCAGCGGGCCGCGGACGCGCTCGGCGGGCGGTTCGTACAGCTCGACGTGACGAGCGACGCGTCGGTCGCCCGTGCGGCCGAGACGATCGCGGCGGCCGGCGGCATCGACGTCCTGATCAACAATGCGGGCGTGCTGGGCCCGACCAGGCCGGCCGCCGAGCTCACCGCAGAGGACGCCCTGAGCGTCTACGACACCAACGTCTTCGGCATCATCCGCATGATCCGGGCCTTCGCCCCCATCCTGCGCCGGTCGACCGCTCCCACCATCGTCAACGTGACCAGCGGCCTGGGGTCCTTCAGTGCCGTGCACGATCCCGAGCGCGTCGAGTTCGAGGTCCTCGCCCCGCTCTACACGTCCTCGAAGTCAGCGGTCACGATGCTCACCGTGCAGTACGCCAGGGCCTTCCCCGAGATGCGGGTCAACGCCGCCGACCCCGGCTACACCGCCACCGACTTCAACGGCCACGGCGGCCACCAGACGGTCCAGGAGGGCACCGACGCGATCGTCGAGCTGGCCACCCGCGACGGCAAGGGTCCGACGGGCACGTACATCGACCGCTTCGGCGTCGCGCCCTTCTGACGTCCTGGCGGGGGAGCGCCGGTCAGCGCTCCCCCGCCGGCAGGTCGCGGCCGATCAGCCGGGAGATCGCCACCTCGGTGGCGCCGGCCATGTCGACGGAGCCGGGCTCCAGCAGCCACTGGAGCTGCAGGCCGTCCATGGTCGCGACGATCACCCGGGCGGTCGTCCCGGTATCGACATCGGCGGCCACCTCCCCCCGCTGCTGCGCCTCGTCGAGAGCCTCGACCAGCAGGGCGTGCAACCCCTGGTAGCGGCCGCGGAACCAGTCCTGCGCGGGGTGCTGGGCCGTCACGCTCTCCGCCGCGAGCACGGTGTAGAGCCGCACGATGCCCTCGCGCTCCGTGTTGCGCCGCACGGTCTCGACGAGGTGGCGCAGGAACGCCAGGCCGCGGGGACGTTCGTTGCCGAGCTCCTCGATGTCCGTGGAGTCGCGCAGGTCGAGCACCCCGGTGAGCAGGCTCGCCTTGGACGAGAAGTAGTGCAGCACCCCGGCCTGGGTCAGCCCCACCCGGTCGGCGATCTCGGCCAGCGAGGCGCTCTGGTAGCCGCGCTCGGCGAACGTCTCCATGGCGATGCGCAGGATCTCCGCCCGGCGCTCCACGGGAGGCCGCCGCACCCTGGTTCTCCCGCCTTCTCGTGTCATCCGAGCGAGTCTACGGACCCGGTCCGCCCTGCTCCCCGCCACCCTCTCGGGTACAGGATCCTGCTACCTACCGAACACTCGGTAGGTAGCGGTACGATCGGCGCACCAGCCACCCACCGAGGGAGTCGCAATGACGCGCACCACCCGCACAGGGACCATCCGGATGACGCTCGCCACGCTGAGCGTCCTGGCCGTCGGCGCCGCCGGCATCGGCCCGGCCGCAGCCCCCGCCGCCGCCGCGCCGACCACCGCGCACGTCTGGGTCACGACCGCCGACGGCACCCGCAAGCTCGCCGACGGCGGCAACCTCAGCTTCGACACCGGCCCGCAGGCCGTCGACCTCCGCGTGCACCCGGACCAGGTCGCCCAGCGCTTCACCGGCGCCGGCGCCTCCGTCACCGAGGCCTCCGCGGCGCTGATCAGCGCCCTGCCCGCCGGCACCCGCGACAGCCTGCTGCGGTCGCTGTTCTCCCGCACGGGCGACGGCATCGGCCTGAACTACCTGCGCCAGCCGCTCGGCAGCACCGACTTCAACTCCGGCAGCTTCTACACCTACGAGGACACGCCCGGGCAGTTCAGCATCGCCCGCGACCAGCAGCAGATCCTGCCCGTGCTGCGCCAGGCGCTCGCGATCAACCCGGGCATCCGGTTCATGGGCAGCCCGTGGACCGCCCCGGCCTGGATGAAGACCGGCGGTTCCCTGAACGGTGGCAGCCTGCGTGCCGAGAACTACGACGAGTACGCCGACTACCTGGTCCGGGCGATCCAGGCCTACGCGCAGCAGGGCGTGCCGCTCAGCGACCTCACCGTCCAGAACGAACCGCTCTTCGCCACGAGCTACCCCTCCATGAGCATGTCCGCGGCCGAGCAGGCGGAGTTCTTCCGGGTCCTCGACGGGGCGCTGACCCGTGCCGGACTGGGCACCCAGCTCTTCGCCTACGACCACAACTGGGACCGTCCCGACTACCCGCTGGAGGTCTTCGCCGGCACTCAGGGCATCTCCCGCGTGGCCGGTGCCGCCTTCCACTGCTACGGCGGCTCCCCCGAGGCCCAGGCGCAGATCGTGGCGACCGGCAAGCGGGTCTACTTCACCGAGTGCTCCGGCACCGACAGCGAGAACGCCGCAGGAACCTTCGGCGACACGCTCGTCTGGCACGCGGAGAACCTCGTGGTACGGAACATGCGCAACGGCGGCGAGACGGTCATCAACTGGAACCTCGCGCTCGACCAGGACGGCGGACCGCACCAGGGGCACTGCGACACACGCTGCAACGGTGTCGTCGAGATCGCCGGAGGCACGGTCACCCGCAACGCCGAGTTCTACACGCTCGGCCACCTCAGCAAGTTCGTCGACGCCGGCGCCCGCCGCATCGGCTCGACCAGCGAGCAGCCCGGCGGGCTCCAGAACGTCGTCTTCCAGAACCCGGACGGGACCCGCGTCGCCTACGTCGTGAACGCCTCCTCCGGCAGCCGCACCTTCTCGATCACCGACGAGGGCCGATCGCTGACCCACACCCTGCCCGGCCGGGCGGTCGCCACCTACACGTGGGACCCGCAGTCGAGCACCGCCCCGGCCGATCCGGACCCGGCCGGCTGGTACCAGGTGGCGTCGTCCGTGAGCGGCAAGTGCCTCGACGCGGCCGGCTGGGGCACCGCCGACGGGACCGGGCTGCAGCAGTGGGCCTGTGGCGATGCCGGCCAGGCCAACCAGCGCTGGCGCTTCACACCCACCTCGGGCGGCTACTACCAGGTGCTGAGCCAGCACGCCGGCAAGGTCTGGGACGTGGCCGGCGGCCCGGGCGCCGTCGCCGACGGGACCTCGGTGCATCTCTGGTCGTACGTCGGGGGCACCAACCAGCAGTGGCGGCCGATGGCGACCGGCGCCGGCCTCAGCTTCACCGCCCGGCACAGCGGCCTGTGCCTCACGCTGGGCACGGCGACCGGGACCGACGGGACCCGGTTCACCCAGCAGCCCTGCACCGGCGCGGCCACCCAGGTCTTCCGGCTCGGGCAGGTGGGCTGAGCCGGTCGTGCGGGAGCCACGCGGCACGGGGCTCCCGCACGACAGGTCACCCCGCCTGTGCGCGCTCCCAGGCGACCATGCCGCCCTCGACGGACCGGGCGTCGAGCCCCGCGTCGCGCAGCCGGTGGGCCACGCGGGCCGACCGGGCGCCGGACTTGCACAGCACGTGCACCGGACGGCCCGCCGCCCAGGCGACGACGTCGTCCACCGCTCCGGCCACCGCATCCCCGGTGAAGAGACCGGACGGGACCGCCCGCGCTCCCGGCAGCGCGGTGAGCTCGATCTCCCACGGCTCGCGGACGTCCAGCACCGCCGGTTCGGGTCCGGCACCGCGCAGCGCCGCCAGCTCGCCCACGGAGGTCAGTGCGCCGTCCGACGGCGGCAGCCCGCAGAACACCGCGTACGGGTCGGCGTCGTCCGGGCCGGACAGCAGCGCCGAGACGGGTTCCCGGGCCGGGTCACGGCGGACGGCGAGATGGCGCCACGTGAGGGCCAGCGCGTCGTAGGTCGCGAGCCGCCCGAGCAGGGTCTCGCCCGTCCCGGTGACGAGCTTGATCGCCTCGGTCGCCATGACCGAGCCCAGCGTGCCGCACATCGCGCCGAGCACGCCGCCGGTCGCGCAGTCCGGCGATGCGCCGGGCGGCGGCGGGTCCGGGAACACGTCCCGGTAGGTCACGCCCTCGAAGCCCTCGGGCGGCGCGCCCCAGAACGTGGCGACCTGCCCCGTGAACTGGTAGATCGCGCCCCAGACGCACGGGATGCCCAGCACCTCGGCGGCGTCCGACACGAGGTAGCGGGTGGCGAACGCGTCCGTCCCGTCGAGGACCAGGTCGTACCCGGACAGCACGTCCAGCGCGTTCGCCGTGGTCAGCCGCTCCCGGTGCTCGACCACCTGGACGTGCGGGTTGACCTCCGCGAGCGCCGCCCGCGCCGACGCCGTCTTGGGCAGCCCCAGGTCGGAGACGCCGTGGACCACCTGGCGCTGCAGGTTCGAGACCTCGACCACGTCGTCGTCCACGATGCCCAGCACGCCGACGCCCGCCGCGGCGAGGTAGAGCAGGGCGGGGCTGCCGAGGCCGCCCGCTCCCACCACCAGCACGCGCGCGCTCGCGAGCCGGCGCTGCCCCTCGGGGCCGATCCCGGGCAGCACCAGGTGCCGGGCGTACCGGGCGAGCTCGTCGCGGCCCAGCTCGCGGCCGGGCTCGACCAGCGGCGGCAGCGCGGTCACAGCGCGAGGTCCAGGTTGTCGCCGACGGCGACCAGCCCGTCGACCGGGGACGACGCCAGCGCCCGCTCCCGCCGCGGCGGCCGGCCGGCGCGGGCGGCGTCGTAGCCCGCCTCGACCGCGAGCCGCATCGCGCGGGCCATGCGCACCGGGTCGGCGGCGCGGGTCACGGCCGTGGCGAGCAGGACGCCGTCGCACCCGAGCTCCATCGCGAGCGCCGCGTCCGACGCCGTGCCGATGCCCGCGTCCAGGATCACCGGGACCGAGGCCGCGGCGGCGATCGCCTCGATGTTGCGCGGGTTGGCGATGCCGAGCCCGGAACCGATGGGCGAGCCCAGCGGCATGACGACCGCGCAGCCCACGTCCTGAAGGCGGCGCGCGACGACCGGGTCGTCGTTGGTGTACGGCAGCACGGTGAAGCCGTCGTCGACCAGGATCTTGGCCGCCTCGACCAGGCCGATGGCGTCGGGCAGCAGGGTCACGTCGTCGGCGATGACCTCGAGCTTGACCCAGTCGGTGCGGCACGCCTCCCGGGCGAGCTGCGCGGTGAGCACCGCCTCGCGCACGGAGAAGCAGCCCGCCGTGTTGGGCAGGGCGCGGATGCCCAGGCGTTCAAGCAGCCCCCAGACGGACGGGTCGCCGGCGCGGGCGGGGTCGTCCGCCTGCCGGGGCCGGGACACGCGCCGCATCGCGACGGTCGTCAGCTCCGTGCCCGACGCCACGAGCGCGTCCTCCAGGGCGAGCAGGCTCGCCGCTCCCCCGGTGCCCATGATCAGGCGCGACCCCAGCGGTGTGCCCGCGATGGTGAGCGGTGTGTCCTCCGTCGTCAGCATGGTCAGCCTCCCTGTACAGCGGCGACGACCTCGACGCGGTCGCCGGGCTTGATGGTGGTGGTGCTCCAGGCCCCGCGCGGCACGACGGCGTCGTCGACCGCGATCGCGACGCCCCGCGGTGCGCCGTCGACGACGAGGCCGGGCAGCAGCCGGGCCACCAGGTCGGTGACGGGCAGGGGTTCGTCGAGCGGGTACGGCTCGCCGTTGACGACGGCGGTGCCTGGCGCTTCGGTGGATCGTGCTCGGGTCATGCTGTGCCTCCTTCGATGGTGCTGTCTGCGTCGGCGAACCTGCGCGGGTCCGCGAACCGAGTGGTCGCCTCGACGGCCGCCACCGCCGCTGCGTCGCCCAGGGTGACGCCCGGGGCGACGCCCAGTGCCTGGTCGACCACGGCCGCCGTCAGCGGTGTGAGCAGGATCCCGTTGCGGTGGTGCCCGGTGGCCAGGAACAGTCCGTCGGCCGCCCAGCCCAGGAGCGGCGTGTTGTCGGGGCTGCCGGGGCGGGCGCGGGTGACGGCCTCCAGCAGGACCGCGTCGTCGAGCTCGGGCAGCAGGGCCCGGACGTCGCGCAGGAGCCCGAAGACGTCACCGGCACGGGTCAGGTGGTCGTCCTCGCGCTCGTCCGACGTCGCGCCCACGATCACCTCCCGCCGCCCGTCGGGCCGTACCGGGCGGGGCACGGCGTAGACCGGTCGGCCCTGCACGGTGCCGCGCACCACGACCGACGGCGCCTGGTCGACCCCGGCGTCCAGGCGCAGCGTCGTGCCGGGCACGGGCCGGGTGGGGGCGCCGGCGAACAGGGAGCCGCTGGCGTGCCCGGCGGCGAGCACCACGGTCCCTGCCGCGTACGCCGTGCCCGTCTCGTCGAGCGCGCCGACGACCGCGCCGTCCGACCAGGTCAGCGAGACCGCCGCGTGCGGAACGAGGGTCCCGCGCGCCGCGACGACGCGGGACAGGGCCACCTGCACCGCACGCGGGTCCACCCGGTGGTCGCCCGGTACCCAGGCCGCACCCGCGACCCGCGGCCCGACGCCGGGCTCACGCCGTCGCGCCTCCTGCGGCGAGATCTCCGCCGAGCCGAGGCCCCACCCGCTGTGCAGGGTGAGCAGCCGGCGCAGCGCGACCAGGTCGTCGCGGTCGTAGGCGAGCGCGAGCGTGCCCGCCGTCTCCAGGCCGACGGCGCCCGGCGGCAGGCCCGCCGCCCGTTCGAGGGCCGCGGCGAACGCCGGCCAGAGGGCGAGCGACGCGGCACCGAGCCGCGCCTGCCCTTCCTCGCCGAAGCCCGTCTCCATGACGGCTCCGAGCATGCCCGCGGCAGCATGGGTGGCGCCGTCACCGGGCGACGGGTCCAGCACGACGACACTCGCCCCGGCCTCCTGCGCACGCCAGGCCGCGGTCAGGCCGACGATGCCCCCGCCGACGACGAGGACGTCGCACACACGACTGCTCACTGCTTGGCTCCCTTCGCTGGCATGACCCAGATCAGGTTCGACGGTCGGCGCCCCGCGCCCTCTCAGCCCCGTCCGGGGCTCCCGTGCACGCCACAACGATAGCCCTCCACGCGCGGGTCCTAAACTCGCGGTCGTGGATCCCCGTACCCGGCTCGCCGACGCCCGCCTCTACCTCTGCACGGACGCCCGGCAGGACACCGGCGACCTCGAACCTTTCCTGCACGCGGCACTGGAGGGGGGTGTCGACGTCGTCCAGCTGCGGGACAAGTCGCTCGAGGCGGCCCGCGAGATCGAGCTGCACGCGCTCGTCGCCCGGATCGCCGCCGAGCACGGCGCGCTGTGGGCGGTCAACGACCGGGCCGACGTCGCACGGCTCGCCGGGGCGCCGGTGGTGCACATGGGCCAGGGCGACCTGCCGTCGGACGCCGTGCAGAGCCTGCTGGGCGACGACCCCGTGCTGGGCCGGTCCACCCACTCCCTCGACCAGGCGCTGGCGGCCGAGGCCGACCCGCGCGTCGACTACCTCTGCGTCGGGCCCGTGTGGGCCACACCGACCAAGCCGGGCCGTCCGGCCGTGGGCCTCGACCTGGTGCGCGACGTCGCCGCCCGGGTGCCGGGCACGCCCTGGTTCGCCATCGGCGGGGTCGACGCCGCCCGGCTGGACCAGGTGCTCGACGCCGGGGCGCGCCGCGTCGTCGTCGTGCGCGCCATCACGCAGGCGGACGACCCCCGGGCCGCCGCCGCCGAGCTGCGTCGCCGGATCACGAGCGCTGACCGATAGCGATGAGTTTCGGCAGCGCTCCTCGTCCGTCACCACGACACCATCCCGACACCCGAGGAGAACATCATGGCCGCCACCTACACCTGGGACGTCTTCTCCACCCTTGACGGCTACGGGTCCTACGGCCCTGACGGCGACTGGGGCGGCTACTGGGGAAAGCAGGGGCCGGAGTTCCTCGACCGGCGTCGTCACGTGCTGCGCGAGGAACAGCGGATGGTGCTGGGAGCCACCACGTTCCGGCAGTTCGTGGAGCTGCTGGGGCCCGTACCGGAGGCCGACCTCGACCCGGTGAACTCCCGCGTGCGCAGCATGCCGACGACCGTCCTGTCGAGCACGCTCGACGGAGACGTCACCTGGCCGGACGCGACGGTCGTCGCGGGCGACGCCGCCGCGCTCGTCGCCCGCCTCAAGGCGGAGTCCGACGTCCCGCTCCGCTCGCACGGCAGCCTGTCGCTGAACCGTGCGCTGATGGCGGCGGGGCTCGTCGACCGCGTCCAGCTGACGATCTTTCCCGTCATCAGCGGCAGGACCGGGACCGATCCGGTCTTCGCCGAGGCGGACGACTTCGATCTCGAGCTGATCGAGAGCCGGACGCTCGACGGCCACACCCAGGAGCTCACCTACCGACCGGTCCTGCACGGCTGACCGCGAACCGTCTCGCCGTCCGACAGCCGTTGACGTACGGCGAGACCGCTCATTAGCCTCCGTGTGGCCGGTGGCGCGTCTCGTCGCGGATGCCGGCCTTGTGGCCCCGGACGAAGGAGTTCCGCCATGCGTACCCCGATCACCCGCCGCACCCTGCTCGTCTCCGGCGCCGCCGTCGGCGCCTCCACCCTGCTGGGCGCACCGGCCGCGAGCGCCGAGGCCCGCGGGGGCCACGCCGCACTCGTGACGCCGGTCGCCGAGGTGCTCGACGGCGGTGAGCAGGTGACCTCGCTGGTCATCTCCTCGCCCGCGCTGAGCCGCGCGGAACGGTCGTCGCTCGGCGCGTCGACGTTCACCGTGCGCGTCACCGCCACCAACCCGCTCAGCGGCGAGGTCGCCTACGAGCAGGACCGCCGGGTGACCGCGGCGAGCTGGACGCGCCGTGGCGCGATCAGCCTGGAGCTCGAGCACGGGTGGGGGGTCGACGGCGGCAGCACCCTGCAGTACACGGGCCCGTACGGCCGCAACGTGGTCCTGGACCTCGATCACGCGATCACGCAGGTGGAACCGCTGCGCGCCAGGGGTGCGGGCGGCCCGGTCGTGCTCGACTCGTTCCGCCAGGGCTCTCTGGCCGATCCGGAGGTCGACGCCTTCACCCGCCACGCGACGGCGTCGGGCCTGAACTACCGGCTGTTCTCGCCCGCGGGTCGACGCGACCGCGACGGTGCGGCGCTCGTCGTCTGGCTGCACGGTGGGGGCGAGGGCGGGCTGGTGACCGAGGACGGGCGCGTCTACTACGACAACGAGACGCAGCTGCGGGCCAACCGTGGCGCGCTCGGCTTCGCCACGCCGGAGGCCCAGGAGCTCTTCGGCGGCGCCTACGTGCTCGCACCGCAGTCGACGTCCGCCTGGATGCTCGACGGCGACGGCTTCGCGCCGCTCGTCCTGGAGGCGATCGAGGAGGTCGCCGCGGCGCACCGGATCGACGCGAGCCGGATCCACGTCGTCGGCTGCTCCAACGGCGGGTACATGTCGCTGAAGATGGTCGCCGAGCATCCCGGGATGTTCGCCACCTCCGTGCCGATCTGCTGCGGGATCGGCGCCCGCGACGGCTCCGACACCTACTTCGTCTCCGACGCCGAGCTCGCGGCGATGACGACCCCGACGTGGCTCGTGGCCTCGGCCGACGACACCACCCTGGACCCGGAGGACAACACCGTCCACGCCCACGAGCGGATCGACGGCTCGATCATGACCATGTACGACGGTGTCACCCGGGACGGGAACACGTACCCCGGTCACTGGTCCTGGATCTACGTCGCCCGCAACGACCCGCGCCATGACGGCACGAGCATCTGGGAGTGGATGGCGGCGTCCGAGCGCTAGAGCTCAGCGGCGCACCAGACGGTCACCCATCCCTGCCTCGTCGAAGGCCGCCACGGTGGTCCGCAGGTCCTCGGAGAAGTGGGCCCAGCTGTCGACGTGGGCGATGAGCACCCGCCGTGCGTCGAGCAGGCGCGCCGCTTCCACCGCGCGCTCCGCGTCGAGCGTCAGCAGGTCGGGCTCGTCCCGCACCACCGGCATACGGACGGCACCGGCGAACAACACGGCCTCCTCGACGTCGAACCGCTCGGCGACCTCGCGGACGACGTCGAGCGAGGCGTTGTCACCGCTGATGTACACGACCGGAAGGCCGTCGCCGGTGAGCACGAACCCGATCACGTCACCGACGACCGGTTGCGAACCGTCCGGTCCGTGCTGGGCGCGCGTGGCGGTGACGGTGATGCTCCCGCCGCCCGGGCGCGGGACGTCGATCGCCTCCCACGGCGCCACCCCGCGCGCGGTCCCGCCCAGGCGCGCCGCCCCGCTGAGGGTCGTCAGCGTGAGAGGGACGTCGGCGAGAAAGGCCCGTCCCGCGTTGTCGAGATTGTCCGCGTGCTCGTCGTGTGACAGGAGGACCGCGTCCACCGCGCCCACGTCGTCGGCGGTGACCGGCGAGCCGACGGTGCGCTCCAGGGGCGACGCGCCGGGATAGGTGCCCGCCGGGTCGAAGGTCGGGTCGGTCAGCAGGCGCAGCCCGCCGTACTCGACCAGGACGGTGGGTCCACTGATCACACGGGCGAGGAACTGCTCGGACGCCGTCGACGGCTCAGACATCTTGTCTCCCTCTCATGGAAGCTCCGGCACGTTGCCGTGATGACTCTACGCGACACCTCACGGCAAAACGCAAGCTGTAGCATGAGGACGTGCCCAGCCCGTCGACCCCACCCGCAGAGCTGCCACCGCCCGCACCCGGCGCAGCCGAGCACCGCGCGCTCGACCTCGCGAACTCCCTCGTCCAGGTCCCCGGCGGCGGCACGGTGGACGCGCTGGCGACGCCCGGGACGGCGACCGCATGGCTGGTCGAGCGCGACCTCGCACCCCCCGGCTCACCGCTCCAGGAATACTGCGCATCCCGCCTGACCGGGCTACGTGGGCAGATCCGCGAGCTGTTCCGCTCGGTCACCACGGGAGCCGCTCCGTCGGCGGAGACACTGGACGGCATCAACGCGGCGCTCCGCCTGGTCCCCGCGACCGAGGTGCTGCGCTGGGAGCCGGATCACGGGCTCGTCCGAGCGGCCGTCCATCCGGTCACCCAGGTGGTCGAGCACGCGATGGCGGCGCTGGCGGCGGACGCGGTCGGCCTGGTCACCCGTCCCGAGGCGGCGTCGCTGGCCGCCTGCAGCGCCAGGTCGTGCAGCCGGTTCTTCCTGCGGACCCACGCCCGCCGCCACTGGTGCTCCACCCGCTGCGGCAACCGGGTGCGCGCCGCCCGGGCCTACGCACGCCGTAGCCCTGCGGAGCCCGCGGCGCGCTGAAGCTCCGCACCATGAGGTGTGAGCTGTTCGGGTGACGAACCGTCACGTACGCTCCGCCCGTGGACAACACCCCTGGCCCGCTCCAGGCCGCCGCAACGCCCACGGCACCTGCTCTCCTGCTGCGCCCATGGAGCGCCACGGACGCGCCGCCCGACAGGGAGGTCGGGGAGGTACGTCGTCAGGGCTTCTCGTCGAAGGCCGCGACCATCTGGGCCAGCTGCGCCTCGAGCTCGTCCGGCGCGCGCATGTCGCCGAGCACGCCCGGCCGCTTCTGCCACGGCCTGGGGCCATCGAGGCGCCGGTAGGCGACGCCCCGCGCGTCCAGGCGACCGAGGTGGACGACGAGTCGCTCGAGGAACTCCTTGCCGTCCCTCTCCCCTGCTGACCACAGCGCCTCGGCGAGCGCTGCGACGCGCGGGAACGCCATGTACTCCAGCACCTGCCTCGAGTCGATGTGCTCCGTCCAGAGGTTCGCCTGGGCACCGAGCAGCACCCCTGTCGCCGCGGCGTCCGGCCCTGCCGTACCGGACGCAGCAGCGGACGCCGCGGCGGGGTCGAAGCCGTAGAGGTCGAGCAGGGTCGTCACCGCCCCGGTCGGTATGGGCTCGTCCGGGTCATCGGACTGCCGGTAGTCCAGGTAGACACGGCCCGCCGGGGAGGAGACGACGTCGTACCCGCGCCGGGTGCCCACGCGCACCCCGTGCTCCCCGCGCCAGGACGCGACGACCACACCTGGCACGTCGGGACCCTCGAGCACCTCGTCCCAGACCATGGCCCGGCGACCATGCCGGCCGAGGTGCTCGGCGAGCCGGGCCACGAACCAGTTGTGCAGCTCGGGGTCCGTGGCCCCGCCGAGCTCGGCGCGCCGCGCGGCGACGCGGGGGTCGTCCTGCCAGCGCCCCTTGGGCGACTCGTCGCCGCCCAGGCACACGACCGGCGACGGGAACATGGCCACGACCTCGTCCAGGACGTCGCACAGGACGGCGACCGTGGCGTCGTCGACGCTGAGCACCTGGTCGGAGATCCCCCAGCGCGTCCAGACCTCGGGCGCGAGCGGCCTCCCGTCAGGCCCGACGTCAAGACCCGCTCCGAGTGCCGGGTACGCCGCGACGAGCGCCTGGACGTGGCCGGGGAGCTCGATCTCCGGGACGACGGTCACGAACCGGTCGGCGGCGTACGAGACGATCTGCGCGATGTCCGCGCGCGTGTACCAACCACCGTGCGGGCGACCGTCCCCCGGCGCGTCGTCGCCGGCTCCGACCTGCGACTCACGGCGCCAGCCGCCCACCTCGGTGAGCCGCGGGTAGCCGTCGATCTCGAGGCGCCATCCCTGGTCGTCGGTGAGGTGGAGATGGAGCGTGTTGATGCGGTGCATCGCGAGCAGGTCCACGAACCGCAGCACGTCGTCGAGCGGCAGGAAGTGGCGCACGACGTCGAGCAGGACGCCGCGCCACGCGAAGCGCGGGGCGTCCTCGACGACGCCGCACGGCAGGTCCCAGGGTCCGTCGCCCACCGGGGCACGGGCGAAGGCCGACGGCGGCAGCAGCTGGCGCACGGCCTGCAGCCCGTAGAACACGCCGGCGGGGTCGCCGCCCCGTACGGAGAGATGGGTCGTCGTGATCTCGAGGACGAAGCCCTCCGCGGGGAGCGCGGGGTCGAGACCGAGCCGGATCGTCGCCTCGGCGAGCGGTGCCGGGTGCAGCCCGAGCCCGCTCGCCATGCTCAGCTCCGACCGAAACCAGTCGGTCACGCGCCGCAGCGAGTCCAGCGCACCCATCGTCGAGGTCGCGTCCAGGCGGAGTACGCCCTGCGCGCGTTCCCATCGCCGGGGCCGAGGGAGGAACGGAGGCGCCGCACCGTCCGGTGTGCCGCTCATCCCTTCACCGCCCCGGCCGTGAGCCCGCCGGTCACCCGGTTCTGCAGGACCGCGAACACGAGGAGCACAGGGAGCATGAAGAGCGTCGAGGCCGCCATGGTCGCTCCCCAGTCGGTGCCGAAGGTGTTGCCGAACGACGACAACCACACGGGCAGGGTGCGCTGGTCCTGGTGGCTGATGAGGAGCGTGTTCGCGAAGGCGAACTCGTTCCATGCCGTGATGAAACCGAAGAGCGACGTGGACAGCAGCCCCGGTGCGAGCAGCGGGAAGACGATGCGCCGGAACGCCGTCAGGTGCGAGCACCCGTCGACGCGCGCGGCCTCCTCGAGCTCGACCGGGATGGCCTCGAGGAAACCGCGGAGGGTGAGCACGGTGAACGGCAGGGTGATGACGACGTAGACGACCAGGAGGGTCGCGAGGTGGTCGAGCGCCCCCGCGTCGCGCATCACGACGTACATCGGGATGAGCAGAGCCTCCCACGGCGCCATCTGCGCCGCGAACACGACGAGCACGAACGCGCGGCGCCCAGCCCAGCGCAGCCGCGCGACGGCGAACGCGGCGAGCGCCGCGACGACGAGCGCGATGAGGACCGACCCGACCGTCACGAGCAGGCTGTTGCGCCAGAAGGTCCAGAAACCGTCCGCTGCGAAGGCAGTGGCGAAGTGGTCGAGAGTCAGGGTGCTGGGCCACAGCTGCGGGGTCTCGGACTGGATGTCCGGGGTGGGCTTGAGTGCTGTCGTCACCATCCAGTAGACGGGGAAGACAGACATGAGGAGCGTGATCACGGCCGCGACACCGAGGGCGGTGCGGGTCCACGGGCGCGGGGTCATCGGTCGGTCTCCTGACGCAGGGACTGGCGGAAGTACACGAGGAGCAGGACGGTGAGGACGACGACCGTGATCACCGAGACCGCGCCGGCGAGGTCGTAGCGGTTGAGCGTCTGGGCGACCTGGTACGCGTAGACCGGCAGCGTGGTGGTGGCGTCGTTCGGGCCGCCCTCGCTGATCGCCCAGATCTGGACGAAGCACTTGAAGACCCAGATCACCTCGAGCGAGGTGATCAGGCCGAACAGCGACCGCAGGACGGGGAACGTGATGCGCCGGAACAACGCCCACCCGGCGGCCCCGTCGATCCGCGCGGCTTCGAACAGCTCGGCGGGGACCGTCGTCAGGCCTGCGTAGAGAGTGAGCGCGGCGAACGGGACCGACTGCCAGACGACGAGCACGACGATCAGCGCGAACGTCGCGCTGCCGTTCGCGAGCCATGAGTAGTCCTGGAACTGCTCGAGGCCGAGCTGGACGAGGACCCAGTTGACGACCCCGAACCGGGACTGGAAGAGCCACTGCCACACGGTCGTGGCCGCGATGACCGGCATCGCCCACACGACCACGAGCCCCGTCATCACCGCCACGCGCAGAACCCGGCCCAGGCGGGCGAGCAGGAGCGCGACGAGCGTGGAGAGGACCATGATGAGGACGACGTTCACGGCCGTGAAGGCGAGCGTGCGAACCACGACCTCCCAGAACACGCGGTCGGCGAACAGCTCGCGGTAGTTCGCGAGACCCACGAACGCCGGGGCACCCTGGACGAGCTCGCGCAGTCCGAACTCCTGGAACGACATGACGACGTTGCGCACCACCGGGTAGCCGAGCACGGCTCCGACGAGCAGGACCGTCGGTGCGACGAGCAGGTAGGGCCAGAACGAGGTCCGGCCCCGGCGTGCGTCCGCGCGTCGCGGGCGGTCGCGGGGTGAGGATGCCCCGTGCTCCGGGGTGTGCGGCGTCGTCCTCACGGCGACTTCGCTCGGGACGGTCACGTGGCCTCCTGTGGGCTGAGTGGCGGGACCGGTGGGGCGCCGGTGTGTGGGAGAAGCAGCGCGAGGTGGCGCTGACAGAGCGGACGACGAGGGAGCGCCGGCCGGGGTCGGCCGGCGCTCCCTCCGGTTGTTGCGGGTCAGCCGCCGCTGAGCGCGGACGTGATGGACTCCGAGGCCGTGGTCGCTGCCTCCTTCGGATCGGCGCCGGTGAGGACCTGGGTCATGTAGTTCTTGATCGGGTTGTTCGCCTCGACGGCCGCCCACTCGGGCGAGTTCGGGGTCGCGTGGCCGTTGTGCGCGCCGATGGCCATCGCGGCGGCCCCGGGGTCGTCCGCGAGCACGTCGGCCAGGGTGGTCTTGTTCGGCACGTAGCTCATCTCGACGGCGAGCCTCTCCTGCCACTCCTCCCCGGCGAGCGCCGCGACGAACGTGTACGCCTCGTCGGGGTGCGACGCGGTGACCGGGATGACGAGGTTGGACCCGCCGGTGAAGACGGCGCCCGGCTCGTCGGCGGTCTTGCCCGGGACCGGGAAGTAGCCGATCTTGTCCTCGAGCTCGGGGTTCGCCTCGACGATCTGGCGTCCCGCCCCCGGGGTGGCGATGATCTGCGCGACGTCTCCGGCGGAGAACACGTCGACCTGAGGAGGGTTGGCCTCGTCGGAGTCCTTCGGCCCCTTGCCCAGTGCCTGAAGCTGCGCGTAGAAGTCCATCCCGGCGAGCGCCTCGGGCGTGTCGAGCGCGCCCTTCCAGGTGTCCCCGTCCTGGACGGCGAGGTCGCCGCCCTCGTCCCAGACGAACCCGGCGAGGGCATACCAGTTCTGGCCAGGCAGGTAGATGCCCTGGACCTCCCCCGAGTTCAGGGTGGTCGTCGCTGCGATCCATGCGTCACGGGTCGTCGGAGGTTCGGTGATGCCCGCGGCCTCGAAGAGCTCGGTGTTGTACACGACGACGCGGTTCGCGGCGTAGTACGGGATGCCGTACTGCGCGTCGTCGATGCGGCCCGGTTCGGCGAGCCCTGGGATCCAGTCCGCGCCGCCGAGCTCGGAGACCTTGTCCCCCAGGTCGGTCAGGCCGCCGCTCGCGGCGTACTGCGCGACCTGGGTGTTGCCGACCTCGATCACGTCCGGAGCGTCGTTGCTCGCGATCGCGGACACGACGCGCTGGCCGATCCCGTCCCACTCCTGGATCTGCACGTTGACGTCGGTGTCGGGGTTGTCCGTCTCGAAGTCGGCGACGAACTCGTCGAGGAAGGCGTCGGTCACGCTGTCGCGCATGAGCCAGACGTCGATGGTCGTTGCCTCGTCGGGTGAGTCCTCGCTCGTACCGGACGAGCACGCCGCGAGCGACGCGGCGAGTCCTGCCGCCAGAACGATGGCGGCGAATCGGTTTTTCCTCACGTTCACCTCATTAGTCTTGGTTACCAGTGGACCACTGGTAAGGGCGCTGGATGCGGGCGGAGACCGTCAGGGCACCGTGTCCAGGTGTGCCACCGAGTCCGCGCGGTACCCGTTCACCGCCTCCTGGACCTGGGCTGGGGCCAGCACCTGGCCCTGCGCGAAGTACACGTAGTCGACCTTCTGGTCGTACGCCCGGGGCGTACTGCTGTCGACCAGGCCGCCGGAGATGATCCAGTGGTTGAAGTTGATCGACATCGGCGTCTCGGGCAGGTACGGCTGACCGTGGGTGGCGAAGAGCCTGCCGTCCACGTAGTACCGGATGAGCTCGTGGTCGACGGTGATCACCAGGTCGTGCCAGCCGGCGAAGCTTGTGCGCTCCTCGGTGTGGATGTTGACGGCCTCCCACGGATCGGGCCGATAGGTCTCCCACGACGTCGCGTAGAGGATGTTTGCGGGCTCGCCCCAGCCGCCGTTGGGCAGGTACTCGAAGTCGAGCTCGCCGTAGCTCGGGTCCATCGGTGCGTCGAGCGGGGTGATGGTGAAGAACGTCTGCACCATGTGGTCACCGTCGGGGCCGGACCGCGGGGCGTCGCTGAACCAGACCCGGGCGGCGTAGGTGCCCGTGGTGAACTTCTGCTGGTGGTAGAGCTCCGACTGGCGCGTGCCCGACGCCGTCCCGTCCGTGCTGGTCTCGAGGTTCATCACGGCGTTGCCGCTCTCCGCCGGGAACGTGATGTTCTCGGGTGCCCAGACCACGCCAGGAGCTCCCGGCCCGCCGGCGCCGGACTTCACCGTCCAGCCGCGCTGGGCCAGTCGCGGATCGGTGTGCCCCGTGTAGCTGAAGTCGTCGAAGAGCACCGGGCCGGGTTCCGGGGGGTCGACCGGGCCGCCGCCCGGGTCCTCGTTCCCGGGGACCGTGCCCCAGACGACCTCCCCGCCCGCCCGCGCGGTGATCCTGTCCCACGCGGCGTACGACGTGCGGGCCGCGCCGAACGAGTAGTCGTCGCTCTGGTCTATGCGTTGCCAGTCCGCGCGGTGGAAGCGCAGCTGCAGGTCGCCCGAGCTGTCACCCGGAGCCAGCGTGCCGGCACCCGGGCGGAACCCGACCTCCAGGTACCGGTCGGCTGCGGCTTCCGGATCGGCGATCTCGCCGAACGTCCCCGTCACGTTCGCACAGCCGCGGACGGCCCACGAGCAGGCGAACCGGTACTGGCCGGCGCCGGGGTCCGCGGAGAAGTAGTAGCGGATCGTGAGGTCGGCGAGCGCGACGGACGAGGTGCCGACGTTCCGGACCTGGAGCCAGGGTTCCACCTGGTCCGTCGTGGGAGAGGTGGCGCTCGTCCGGTACTCGACGACGATGTCTGGCGCGTCGTCCGTGACGGCCGTCGGGGCCGCGGCGGCTGCGGGGGTCGCGAGCAACAGGGCGACGAGCCCGGCGGCCGCTGCGGCGGTACGGCGCCTCGCGGCGCGGTGTCTGGGCAGGGTGAACACGGTGAACTCCGTTCGTGGGTTCCAGGTGACCCGACCGGGGCGAAGTGCCGGGTGCGGGTCGAGGTGACGTGCGGTGGAGCGTCGGTGCTGGTACCGGTGGTCACTTCGAGTGGTCAACCGTGGACAACATGGCATAGACCAGTCAGGGCGTCAAGAGTCTCGCATTGGCCCAGAGCCGCCCCGTGAGCCTAGGATGCGGTGTGAACCAGTGGTAAACGATCGACGGTATCGAAGGAGGCACGGTGGAGGAGATCCGTTCGGGTCCGACACGGAAGCGCGAGCAGGTGCGCGACCGGATCCTCGAGCTCGTCGAGTCGAGCCCGGTGGGTCATCCGTTGCCCTCGGAGCGGGACCTGAGCAAGCAGCTCGGCGTCTCGCGCCCCACGCTGCGCTCCGCGGTGGACGAGCTGGTGGCCGCAGGCGTGGTCATCCGCGAGCACGGCCGGGGGATGTTCGTCGCCCGCGAGAAGGTCACGCAAGAGCTCGTCGCCAACGAGGCCGTCGCCGAGGTCCCACGGGCGAGCGGTGCCTGGTCGAGCCGCGTCCTGGACCTGACGACGATCGCCGCGGGCCCGCGGGTCGGGCGGAGACTCATGCTCTCCCCGTCGGCACCCGTGACGCACGTCGCCCGCCTGGTGCTGGTGGACGACGAGCCGATCGCGATCGAGTATCTCTACTTCCCGGCAAGTGTCGTGCCGGGACTGGTCGCGCGCGACGTCGAGTCCGGCGACCTCTACGACCTCCTGCGCGAGCGCTACGGGGTCCGGGTCAGCCGAGCGACGCAGTCGATGGAAGCGACCGTGACGAGCGAGCAGGAAGCATCGATCATGGGCGTGGCGCCATTCTCCGCGGCGCTCGTCTTCGAGCGGATCACCCTGGACACGGGCGCGCGCCCGGTCGAGTACGTCCACTCGATCTACCGTGGGGACCGCTATCGCATCGTGTCTCGCCTCGCGCTCGACGCGGCGGCATCCGAAGCGACGGCTTCGACGGACGGACGCCTACCCGGAGCCCACTACCCAGGCATGCCCGGGAGTCTCGCCGGAGTACGAGCCGCCTACCGGACGAGCGGGGACGTCCAGCCGGCCGAATGAGGAGCGTCAGGTGAGGCGCTCGTGGCGGCGCGTCAGACGGGCTCCGGCCGCACCCGCGATCACGGAGATCAGGACGATCCCGGCGACCAACCAGGCGGTCGGCACGGGTGGGCTGCCCGCGGTTGCCGCTGGCGTGGTCGGCACGGTGGGCGTCTCGGCGAGCGAGGCGGCGGTCGCGACGAACGTCGGGGCCGGGTGGTCACCCGACGGGTCGGTGTCCGTCCATCGGTAGGAGCCACCGCCGGCGCACCGCTGCTCGGCCGGAAAGGCGAACGACTGGCCCACGGTGCCGGTCACCCGCACGTCGAGCGTGAACTCCGCACGGTCGCCATCGGGTACTGCCTTGCCCGCCCAGAGCACCGATCCAGGTTCGAGCTCGGCGGTCCAGCCGTCGGGCTGGCCCGCTGCGAGTGCTTCCACGCCGTCGGGCATCGACACCTCCAGGGTGTCGGTCGGATCGCCCTCGCACCCGTGGTCGAAGGTGAGGGTGAGGGTGGCGGTGCCGTCGCCGTTGGGCTCGACGGTCTCGATCAGCACGTGTGCGGCGGCAGGTGCCGCGGGCACCAGGCACAGCAGTACGACGGCGGCACCTGTGGCGAGGCGTCGTCCGACGTCCGCGAACGATCGGCCGGTCCGTGTCGTCACGATGTCACCTCCAGGGGGATGTCGACGATGGGGTTCTCGTACTTGGAGCTGCGGACACTGATCGTCACCGTCCAGCTCCCCGGCATGGTGAGGTCGAGCGTGGCCTCGTAGGTGCCAGGACCGGTCTCGGTCAGGGGCCGGGTGAACGGCCCGATGGCGGGCTCCGCGAGCGTGGTCGACAGCTCGGGCGTCTCGAGCGGTTCCAGGGGCGCACCGGCCGGGTCGAGGAGCGTGATCTCCAGCGAGTTGACGCCGACCCTGCCGGGGGTGATCCGCGCCCGGAGCGAACCGGTCCCGGCCTCCTCTGTGACGTCGACGCCCTGTGGTGCCGCTTCCTCGGCGACCGCGGCGTCCGTGGCGACGGGACTGTTCGAGACCAGGACACCGGTCGCACTGAGGACGAGCCCGAGGAGGGCCACCTCGGCCAGGACGGTCCGGCCGAGACGGCGCCGGGCGACAGCGGCGGGCGCCGTGTGGCCGCTGCCAGGACCGCCGCTCGTGACCGTGGGCACGAGGCGGTACCGGTTCCAGGCGGCGATCACGACGACGCAGAGCGCGAGCCCGGCCTTGATCAGCAGGGTTCGGCCGTAGTCCGTGCCCAGCAGGGCCTCTACGGTGCCCAGGGTGCGCCAACCGAGGGTCACCCCGGTCAGTGCGAGCACCAGCACGAGCCACGCGCCGAGCGTCGAGAACCGCACGACGGTGGTCCCGGCACGGCGTGGGTCCAGACCGGCCGAGGGCGCCAGCACGAGGGCGAGCCCGGTCACGCCGCCGAGCCACACCGCGCCGGCCGCGACGTGCAGCGCGTCGGAGCCGAGGACGAGCCACGCCGGGCCGAAGGTCCGGGTGTGCCCGACCAGGAGCAGCGCGCCCAGCGCGAGCGTCGACGCGCCGAGCGCCACGCCGGCCGGCCAGGCGGCACGCGTCCCACGACCGGCACGGGGTGCGGACAGCGTTGCCAGGACGAGCCCGGTCAGCCCGAGCGCGCCGGCGACGGCGGTGTCGGACAAGATCCCGGTGGTCCACGTCGCGGGCTCGGCGACGGAGGCCAGGCTTCCGCCCGCCTGCCAGGCGGTGGTCAGCGGTACCGCGGCGACGAGCGCGACGGCGGCGGCGGCCAGCCCACCGGTCCGCACCAGCTGGATCCTGCGCCGGAGCACCGGCGCAGATCCGGGTGACACGTGCAGCACGAGCAGCTCGAAGACGACGAGCCCGACCACGAGGAAGGTCCCCAGGTACACGACGGTCTGGTCGATCGCGCGCGCCGCGACGAGGCCGGCGCTCGGCTCCGTGACCTGCGCGTCGATGCTCGTGCTGCTCGGCACGCCCACGGAGAACGAGAACGCGCCCGCGACCGGGTGGCTGTCGAGGGAGATGACGCGCCAGCTCACCACGTACGTACCGTCGGCGAGCGGGGCGCCCGGGGTGACCACCAGGGTGTCGTCGACAGCGACGGCGGCGGCGTCGACCGGCGAGCCGTCGGCGGCCAGCAGGGTGGTACCGCCGTCGACCGCCTGGACCGGCTCGTTGAAGGTGATCGTCACCTTGTCCGGGGGCGCGTCGAGGACGGCGCCGTCCTGGGGGTCGGTGCCGAGGAGCACGGCGTGCGCCGCGGCAGGGCCGCCCGTGAGAAGCACGAGCAGCCCTGCCGCGGCACCGACGAGCACCGCCACCGCCCGGCGCCAGGATCTGGTGCGGGGCATCACAGCCTCAGTTCTGCGGGCGGGAGCGCAGGAACGCCAGCAGACCGAGCACGAGGCCACCCGCGCCGAGCACCAGAGCGATCCAGCTCACGGCCGAGGTGCTGCTGCCCGGGTCCGAGGTGCTCGTCGCACCGCCGTCGGCGGCCGCGGCCTGTTCGGTGTCAGCAGCCTCGTCCTCGGCAGGTACCTCGCCCTCGACCTCGGCGCCGGTGAGCACGATGGTCGGCGCCGGGTACTCGAGCTCGTCGGCACTCTGCCCGTCATCGGGCAGCTGCACCCAGCCGGTCTCACCCTCCTCGCACTCCTGGACAGCCGGGAAGGCCAGCGTCTCGCCCTCGGCCTCCGGCAGCTTGAGCGAGAGCTCGAACGCGTCACGCAGACCGTCGAGCAGAGGCTCCTTGGCCGTGTAGACGACCTCGGCCACCCGTTCCGTGTACTCGCCGCCGTGGCCGTCCTCGACGGGCTCGGGGAGGTCCTCCATGACCTTCTCGACGTCCCACCCCGGGTTCACGCTGGGCGTCACCGCGATGATCTGCTCCGGCATCTGGATGGACACCGTGGTGGTCGAGGATCCCTCGCACCCGTGCGGGACGCTCATGGTCAGGAGAGCGTAGGCGCCCGCGGCGGTCGTGCTGGGGGTCACCGTGACGTGCGCGGAGGCGCTCGTCGCGCCCGCGACGACAAGACCGGCCGCGAGCGTGGTCGCGCCGAGGGCGCGCGAAAGCTTTCGCATGGTTGATGCCTTTCAGAGAGGAACGTCCGTGGGGTTCGTGGCGCTGTACGTGCCACGGGACCGAGCGTCCGTGGAGACGGCGCTCGGGTGGGGTCAGACCCGCACGGGCGGACCGCGTCCTCTCAGAGTCTCGGGCACACGTTCACCGTGGCCGGCGATCAGACGACCGATGACGAGCTTGCGAGGCAGGGTGATGGCGGCCGGAGCCGTCGGGAGGTGACGCGCGGTCAGCCACACCCACAAGCGCCAGAGCAGGGTCTCGCCGTGCCGCAGGACGAGCGCCACGACGAGCGTCGCCACGACGTGTGCCCCGATCATCAACGGGTCCGCCATGGCCCCCGGATGGTGGTGTTCCCCCGGTGTCCCGGGCACGACGGAGAGCAGAGCACACTGCTCGAAGACGACGTGCAGCACCACCTGCCCGGCCCCGAGCAGCCCGACGAGGCGCGGCATCGAGATCTCATGCCGGGCGACAGGCCGGACGGTCACCGCGGTCAGGGCCGCGAGGACGACGAGCGGCACCACTCCGGGACGGGCACCGCCGGCGAGACCATGCGCGACGAGGGACAGGCCGACCACCACAACGGCGAGCAGCAGCGCCCGCACGCCATGGAGAACTCCTGTTCCCGGCGAAGTCACGGACGAACTCTAGCGCTCGACAGCCCCCATATGACCAGCCCCTGTCCGTGAATGCCGGGCTGGACGCCGAGCCGTCAGGGCTTCCCTAACGCAGCTCCCGGGTCAGGCGCTGAGCTGGCCGAGCAGTGCTCACGCGCTGCTCGGCCACACCTCCGTCACGTCATGGGCCGCCCAGCAGGATGCGATTGCATTCGCGCTGGAGCTCCGTGTCGTCCCACATCGCGTGGTGCGGGGCCGCGTTCGAGCAGACGAGCGAGCCCCACGCACCGGCCTCGACGGAGAGCCGGGCCGCGTCGCGACAGATCTGCGCCCCGACCGGGCCTTCCTCGAACCGGCAGTCACGTGGCGTGTAACCGACCCAGCCCTCACCGAACACGAGCGGGATCTCCAGGCGTGCGGCGGTATCGGCTGCGACGCCGATCCATTCCCTGAGGCGCAGGGCCATCGCGATGCGATGAGCGCCGTAGCGGTCGTAGAGCCAGCGGTCGACCCGCTGCGGGTCGCACCAGTCGTGGACGTAGATCTCCGCCTCTCCCACGATCGAGGCGTGCCGTTTCCACTCCTCGTCAGCCGGCGGAGCCCACTCGGACAGTCGCGGCGCCCCCGGAAGCAGCAGCTCGGCATCCGCACGCTCTTGCGGGAAGCCCGCGGGGTCGCCGCGGAGCGCGAACTCCTGGACGAGGTCGTCGAGCACGCCATAGACGTAGGGGTGTACGACGAGCACCTCTGCGTTGCGCGGGAGGCCGCGCATGGCCGTGACCGGTACTGCCGCGTAGTTCACGCCGCACAGGACGTCGGGGTGGCGGGCGCGGAACGTGTCGATCCCGGCCTCGAGGCGCCCGCGTAGCTCGACCACAGGATCTCCCTGGCCGGGCAGCCCGTGCGTGAGGTGGCCTGCCTGGACCTCGTTGTGCAGCTCGACGAAGGCGAGGGTGTGGGCAAGTCCGTGCTCGGTCAGCAGGTCGACCAGCTCGACCATGGCATGGCCGAGCTCCACGAGCCGTTCCTCGGGATCGACGGCCTGGAGTGCGTCGTACCACGCCCGGTCCGCCGCGAACGCCGGGCTCTGCTGGTACTCCCAGGACGAGGCGATCACGACCACCCCGTGCCGGTCGGCAGCCCGGAAGAAGGCCAGCAGGTGTGCACGCGCATCGATGGTCGTCGGTGATTCGACGTCGTACCAGCGCACCCTGCCGGCATACCCCCCGCCGATGGGCTGGAGCCGCACGGCACTGGTGTCGAGGCCGGAGCGGAACAGCAGGAACGGCATGGCGCAGATCCGCACGGTGTTGTAGCCGAGCTCGACGGCGCGGGCGAAGGCGGCGTCGAGGTCCTCGAACGGCTCGCCGGGACCGGTGCGGACGTACCACGAGAAGTCCCACAGCGTGATGGCGAGCCGCTCGGGCAGGTGCTCCGGGACGCGGGCCGAGCTGTCGGTCCGGACCTTCGTCGCTGTGGTCACCATGGACGCTCTCATCCCTTGACCGCCCCTGCTGTCAGACCGTTCACGAGCTGCTTGCGCAGGACGAAGAACACGATCAGGGCGGGCACCGCGGCCAGCACCGAACCAGCCATGACCAGGTCGTACTGGCGCCCCTCGGCGCCGAACAACGCCTGCAGCCCGAGCGGCACCGTGTAGAACTCCGGCTCCGCCACGATCACCAGCGGCCACAGGAGGTTGTTGTACGAGTTGAGGAAGCTCCACACGGCCAGCGCCCCGACGGCGGGACGCAGCAGGGGGAACACCACCGTGAGGAACGCCCGGAACTCCGAGCACCCGTCGATGCGTGCCGCGTCGAGGATCTCGTCCGGCACGGACTGCTCGGTGTACTGGCGCATCATGAAGATGCCGAACGCGGGTGCCACCCAGGGGACCACGAGCGCGAAGAACGGGTTGGCGAGCCCGAGCTTGGCGACCAGGATGAACAGCGGGACCACGATCACCGCGAACGGGATGGCCATCGAGGAGAACATCACGTCGAAGAGCAGATTCTTGCCGCGGAACTCGTACTTGGCGAAGCCGAACCCGGCCAGCGAGCAGAGAAAGACGGTAGCGGCCGTGCTGACCACCGCGATCACGGTGCTCATCAGCATCCACGACCAGAACGGCTGAGTGGCGAGCAGCGTCGTGTAGTTGCCGAGCGTCGCGGACTCGGGCCACAGGGTGGGCGGGAACGCGAAGATGTCGCTGCGATCCTTGAAGGACGACGACAGCGCCCAGAGCAGCGGGACCACGTAGACGAGTGCGAGGGCGACGAGGGCCGCGTAGAGCGCTGCTCGTGCAGGGCGGGTGGCCCGCCGTCGTCGTACCGGCGCGATGGTCGCGGCCGGTGACGCTTCGGCGGTGGTGGTCAGTGTGGTGCTCATCGGGTCCTCCCGACGCCGAACGCGCGGGTGCCGATGCGGCCCAGCACGAAGACGATGACGAACATGATGACGCCGGCGGCTGCTGCGTAGCCGAGCTCATGACGCTGGAAGCCTGCGCGGTAGACGAACATCGAGACCGACAAGGTGGCCTCACCGGGCCCGCCCTGCGTGAGGAGGAACGGCTCCTCGAAGATCTGCGCCGTGTTGACCAGCATGGTCACGGCGATGAAGGCCGTGACGGGACGCAGCTGGGGCAGCGTGACGGAGAAGAAGCGGCGGACGACGCCCGCGCCGTCGAGCTCCGCCGCTTCGTGCAGCTCCCTCGGGATGGCCTGCAGGCCTGCCAGGAAGAAGATCGTGAGGTAGCCGGTCCACCGCCACAGGACGAGCACGACCACCACGACGCGGGCCCACATCGGATCGGTGAGCCACGAAACTCCGCCGAACCCGAAGAGAGCTTCCAGGACTGCGTTCAGGAGCCCGTACTGTCCGTCGAAGATCAGGCCGAAGATCAGGGTGATGATGATCGGGGACAGCACGACTGGCATGAAGTACACCAGTCGGAAGAAGTCGCGCAGCTTCAGGCCCCGCGCATCGAGTCCGAGTGCGATCGACAGCGACACGGGCAGCACGACGATGATCGCGAAGAGGGTGTAGAAGGCGGTGTTGCTCAGCGCCGCGCCGAAGCTCGCGTCCCCGAGCAGCCTGGAGTAGTTGGCCAGGCCGATGAACTCGGGCTCGCCGAGCCCCGCCCAGTCCGTCAGGCTCAGGTAAATGCCTGCCCCGACCGGGGCGAGCATGAAGACGGTGAAGAGCAGGAAGAAGGGCGAGATGAACGCGTAGGGTGCCCAGCGGCGCTGGTCGGAACGCAGCTTCGTCGCTGTGCTGGTGGTTGTCGTGGTGGTGCTCATGGTGGTGGTCACTGCTGCACCTGCCTCTCGTACATCGCCACACCGACCGTGAGGGCCGCCTCGGCGCCGATCTGGCCGTTGATCGCGCGCAGGATCGGCCCGCCGAGGCTGTCCCGCAGCACCGATGCCCCCGCGGCCTGGTAGAAGATCGGCATGTCCTGCGCTGCTGCCGCGTAGACCTCGAAGACCCGCTGGCCCCCGAGGTAGTCGTCGCTGATCTGCTGAAAGCTCGGCGCCTGGTACAGCTCGACGAGGGTCGGCAGGTACGCGCCGGCGTGATAGCGGGCGAGCTGACCCTCTTCGCTGAGGTAGGCCCGCTGGAGCAGGTCGGTCGCGGCGTCGGTCAGTTCTTGATCCTTGAGCACCGCGAACGCCGTCCCGCCCAGGGTCGACCCGACGTGGCCGCCGCCGGCGAACCTGGGGATGGTGCGCGCCCGCCAGCGCCCTGACTGGTCCGGGACGTTCGCCTGCAGACCGTAGACCTCGTACCAGTTGGGCATCACGGTCGCGATCAGCTGGCTCTCCTTCAGCGCCGCCGCCGCTGCGCCGCCGTACGGGTCGGACAGCGCGATGAACGCGCCGGAGCGTACGCCCTCGGCCATGAGCTCCAGGACCTCGACGGACTCCTCCGACACGACCGTGAGGTTGCCGTCGGCGTCGTACAGGCTGCCGCCGCGCTGCAGGAGCATCTGGACGAACCCGTTGACGATGGATCCGTTGTCGCCGTTGGCGACCATCCCGATGGCCTGTCCGGTGTCCGCCGCGACGCCGGCGCCGATCTCGAGCAGCTCTTCCCAGGTGTCGACGTCCTCCGGGATGCCGAGCTGTTCGAACAGGTCGGCCCGGTAGAACATCACGGAGACCGAGTTGTCCGACTCGAGGGCATAGACCTTCCCGCCGACGGAGTACGG
Organism: Promicromonospora iranensis; assembly: GCF_028994805.1. Classification (GTDB taxonomy): domain Bacteria; phylum Actinomycetota; class Actinomycetes; order Actinomycetales; family Cellulomonadaceae; genus Promicromonospora; species Promicromonospora iranensis. The sequence continues at coordinate 90,525 of NZ_JAJQQP010000017.1, forward strand.
CTGGGTCTTGAGCAGCCGGTCGCCCAGCGGCTCGGTCAGTGACGTGAGGTCGACGAACAGGTTCTCGGCGATGTCGGCCCGCATGACCCGCGGGAACTGGTCGATCACCAGGCCGGCGAGCTGCGGGAGCGGGCGCTGCGCGACCGCCTGGGTGATGAGCCGCGACACGATGTCCGCCGGGGCGATGGAGGTCACGTCGACACCGAAGCTCCACGCGCTTCCGCCGACCAGGGCGGCGTCAGTTGCGGCGGCGGTGAAGAACGTCGCGTACCCGGGGTCGTGCGTCCACAGGTCAAGGAGCGCGTCGCCGGACGAGACCGGCGTGGCGCAGCCCTGGGTCGTGCAGGCAGCCAGTGCTCCCCCGCCGGCGACACCGAGCCCCGCAAGACCGAGCACCTTGAGCAGGTCACGCCTGTTCAGCTCCATCACTGCTTCGCCTCCTCGGCGACGAGCACGGCCTTGGCCACGCGGACGATCTCGACCGAGGGCACCGTGATGCCCTCGGCGACGTCGCGCACCGACGGGTCCACCCAGACTCCGGTGTCGCCGCGCCAGGGCAGCAGCTCGAGCGTCACCCCGTCCCGGGCCGCCTGCTCACGCCACGGTGTCAGGTCCAGGTCCCAGGTGCGCCCGTGCCAGAAGTGGTCGCTGACGACCTCGTCACCGACCAGGGCCCGACCGACGTCGCCCGTCCAGGTGATCCGCAGGAGGGTGCGGTCGACGTCGGCCATGAGCTCGTCCGGTACGTCGAGCGGGACCCACGCTGCGCCGGAGAAGTCCCGCGGCGCGCTGAGGCGGTCCATCGGGCCGCCGCGCCCAGGCTCGGGTGGTGCCGCGGCCTCCGGTCGGAGGCCGCTCGCCAGCGGGCGCTGTCCCGCGCTGGTCCTGACCGTCCATGTGCTCCACGGCGCCGCCACGGCGGTGCCCGCGACGACCTCGGCGTCCTCGGACGTCAGTGAGGCCGGCGCGGGCAGGAGCGACACGGTGACCGACCCGGTGTCCGGGTGGGCGACCAGGTCGCCGTCGAGCTCGTACACGGGGGCGTCGGTCAGGACGAGCCGGTCACGCCCGGCGACCTCCAGGCGGTAGAGGTGGTTGGCCGTCACCTCGTCGACGACCAGGACGCGCACCCCGGGCAGCTCGACAAGTGCGCCCGGTCCCGGCACGCCCAGGAGGTCGACGACGGTGTGTCCGCCGTCGTGCCGCACCGTCCCCGCGCCGTGCACATCGACCGCGCCTTCGAGGACCAGCTCGACCGGAATCCCGTCGGTGGCGCACAGGACAACGATCTCTCCTGCGTCGTCGGCGATCCTGGTGACGAGCTGCGCCGTGGCGCTGCGCAGCACCAGCTCGTCGGTCAGCGGGTAACGCAGCGGCCAGACCACGGACACGCCCGCCGGTACGTCCGTCGGGCGGGAGGGGACGATCACGACGGTGTCGTCCAGCTCGACGGCGACCTGGAGCCCGGGCTGTGGGTCGAGCGGGTGACGGGCCGGCTGGTAGGTGGTGAGGAAGAGGTAGCCGCGGTACCCGTCGGAGCGGACCGACCAGCGCAGCTCGGACGGGTCCTCGCTGCCTCCGCCCACCGTGGTGCGCATTGCGGCCAGCCCCGTGCCGTCGGTCGCGAGCCACAGGTGCTGACGGCGCAGCAGGTGGTGGTGCGGGCGAACCTGCCCGTGCTCGCCGACCGGCGCGTAGAAGTCGTAGCTGAGGGTGGGCACATCGTTGGGATACCCGGTGGCGTGCGACTCTTGCTCGGCGCCGTGGGCACCGCGCCGTTGCGTCCCGCCCGCGTACATGTAGTACCCCTGCCAGATGGAGCCGCTGCCGATCTTCGCCAGCGCGAGTGCGCCGACGTCCTCCGCGGTGACGAGCGGCCGACGGTGATACGCCACGTGCATGCCGCTCCCGAGCTCGCAGGTGGCGAACGGCAGTGCCGCGTCGTCCTTGAGCGGCACCGTCGACGGGTCCAGCACGATGCCGTCCAGGGCCTCACGCAGGTCCGCGCCGACGGTCAGGTCGTCCCGGACTTCGCTGTACCGGAAGTGGAAGGCCGCGAAGTGCGGCCATTCGGTGGCCGAGTCCTCCCAGAACCCGTCCGCGTAGGCGCTGTACAGGGGCAGCAGGGACTCGGGTACCTGGGCACCGCCCCAGCCTGTCGCCGTCCAGATGGGCACACGCAGGCCGAGGTCCTCCGCGACGGTGCGCAGCGTCGCGAGGTGCTCCGGTTGGTCATAGAGCTCGTTGTCCATCTGGGCACCGACGACCGGGCCCCCTTCGACGTGCGCGAGCCCGGCCAGCTGGTCGACGATCTGCCGGTAGAACCGGCGCACCAGCTCGAGGTAGTCGGCGTCGTTCGTGCGGGTGGCCACGCTCCGCTCGACGAGCCAGTCCGGGAAGCCGCCGTAGCGGGCCTCGCCGTGTGCCCATGGCCCCATGCGGACGATCACGTCCAGGCCGTGCCGTGCGGCGAGCTCGATGAACGCCCGGAGGTCGAGGTTGTCGTCCCACCGGAACTGGCCCGGCTCCGGCTCGTGCGCCTGCCACAGGACGTAGGTGGCCACGGTGTCCAGGCCGCCGGCCCGGGCGTGACCCAGCACCTCGGACCACCGGTCGCGCGGGAGCCGGGAGTAGTGGATCTCGCCGGTGATCGGGAACCATGGCTCGCCCGCCCGTTCGATCCACCCGCTGGTGATCTCGATCCGGTCGGCGGTGCCCTCGGGCTCGCCGAGGGGCAGGTGACCGCGCCGGGGTGGGGGTGGCGCCTCGGCACGCAGCCGTTGAGCGGCGGGTACCGGCTGAACGTCGATGTTCATGTCTCTCCTTTGAGGGGTGCGATGCAGGCACGTCGGCGGCGTTACGTCGCCGCTGGGACCAGAAGGGTGCGGGCCGGTGCGTTCAGCGCGTCCTTGTCGAGGACCTGGCGAGCGAGAGCCGCGGCTGTCTCCAGGTCACCGTCGAGCGCGGCGAGCTGGGCACGCAGCACCATGACGCGGGTGTCGTGCGCGTGCTGCACGTCCTGCGTGAACAGCAGCAGGGTGGGTAGCGACGTCGCGAAGTAGTCGATGGTCGCCACACGCTCGCTCTGCTCCGCGACGTACCGCGCAAGGTCGTCCTGGAGCCGCCGCGCCGCGTCGTCCCTGCCGAGCCGGCGCAGTGCGGTGACCGAGGCTGCTGTGCGCTCGGAGATGGTCTGTACCTCCATGCCCTGGAAGTCACCCTGCTGGCCTGCGGCGGTGGACCAGGCAGCGTTCGCCTCCTCGGGTCGGCCGACGGCGTGCAGCGCGTCGCCGAGCAGGAGGTGCAGGTGTGCGGTGTTCGCCAGGGGATGACGTGCCTCGCCCAGCGAGCTGGCGGGCGACAGCGCGGCGGACACGTGCTCCAGTGCCCGCTCGGCGGCTCCCTCGGCCAGCGCTCGGCGGGCGAGGGCGAGGTGGGCCTCGTCCCAGGCATCGAGCACGCGGCCCTCGCCGCCTTCCCACGGCTGGAACGAACGCCCCGTCAGGATGCCGAGAGCGTCCGCCGATCGGCCCAGTGCGGTGAGCAGCTCGGCGAGCTGGACCGAGAGGTCGTCGCGGGAAGCCACGAGGCCGGCCCGCTCCAGGAGTACCTCCGCACGTGCGGCGGGTGCGGTGCCTCGGCGGCCTTCGAGCTGGTCGGACTCGTAGAGCAGACGGGCGTCGTCCGGCGCCACGTCGCGAGCCTGCGCGTAGTACTCGGCAGCCCGGTCGGCGTCACCCAGCACGTTGTAGGCAGCCATGCCCAGATTGCGCAGCACCACGGGGTCGTTCGTGTCGCCGGACGCGGAGGCCTCCCACGCACCGATGGCCTCCTTGTGCCGCCCCGCCGCGTACAGCCAGTGCCCGGCGAGCCCGGTGACCAGGGGGTTGTCCGGCCACGCCCGGCGCAGCCGCTCGAGCATGTCGTTGTCGCTCGCCGCGGGGAAGCACCATGTCCTGCGGATCCGAGCCGCCCGCCTGATAGCGGACTCGGCGGCCTCGCGGTTGCCCTTGCGAAGTTCCAGGTCAGCGCGGTGCAGTAGCGCCAGTGGCGCTACGTTGCGCTGCCCGGGCACCATCGGCAGGTCCGTGACGCGTTCAAGGAGCTCGATCGCGTGCCCGGTGTCCCCCACCGAGGCGTGTTCCAGGGCGACGTCGAGCGTGATGGTGGGGTCGCACAGGGGTTCCGCATCCTGGTCGAGGCGGGCGGCGAGGTCGCGCGCCCAGGCGTCGAGCGGGTCCTCGGCGAGGGTGCCGCGCACGAGGTCGTGCGCCGCGTCTCGGTTCCCGGACCTCAGAGCGGCGATGGTGGCGAGGTTGCGCGCCTGCACGTGGAACGGTGCGCGGGACAGCAGCGCCGCGAGGTCCTCGGCGGCCGCTACGTTCCGTCCGGCGGCGAGATCGAGCCGAGCGGTCGCGACGACGGCGGCGTCCGACCAGGTCCGGTCCCACAGCGCCGTCGCGAGCGCTTCCCGTGCCTCGGCAGGGCGGCCTTGCCGGGCATGGACGAGGCCCAGGCGGTAGTGGGCCTCGGCATCACGCGGGTTCGGGTTCCGCCGGGTGACGCGAGCGGTCGCAGTGCGCAGCAGCCGCTCTGCGTCCCCGAGACGGCCGTCGTGCATCCGCCGGGCCGCCAGTGCAGTGGCGCACCGCGCGTCGTGGGGGTCACGCCGGAGCGCTTCGAGCCAGTAGGGCTCGGGTGAACGCGTCGCGTGACGGTACTGCTCGAGGTGCAGCCCGGTGACGTAGAGCTCGTCCACGGACTCGATCTCGTCCGGAGCGGGCGGTTCGGTCGCCGGGTCGGGCAAGACACTCTCCGACGAGAGGGCCGGGCGGGGGCGCCACGTCACCAGGACGGTTCCCTCGTGCTCGACGACCAGCTCGTAGGCGGTGGCCTCGATGCCCGGTGCTCCCGGCAGGTGCCGGACGAGCGGCGCGCCCGGTGCGAGGTCGGTCCGCTCGTCGAGCAGCACCTCGCCCGCCGCGCGCAGCACGACCCGGGCGCCGGGTCGTGGTCCCGTGACCGCGACGCCGACCCGCACCGGTTCGTCTGCGCCGACGTCCAGGCGCACCGCTGCGTCACGCGTCGCCTGGTGCACCGGGCCGATCTCCTGGATCGGGTACCAGTACTGGGAGAAGGACTTGGTCTCGCCCGGCCGCAGGAACGCGAAGTCGGGCTGGTTGTCGGTGAAGATGCCGGCCATGAGCTCCACGTAAGGGCCGTTCGTATCGGTCAGGTGGGCATCCCATGCCCAGCCGAACGGAGCGTTGCCCCAGGTCCACATCTTCTTGCCGGGTGCGATGCGGTGGTCTGCCCAGTGCACGAAGCCTGCTCCCGCGCCGTGGTCGTAGCCACCGAAGAAGTCGTCCTGCGTACCCAGGCACATGTACGACGTGGGCACGGGGATGTTCCTGTACCAGTCGAGCCGGTCGCCGTCCGGACGCTCCGTGGTGCGCTGCGCCGGGTAGTCGAAGCCGTAGTACCGGTCCGACGCCGCGGGGAAGGTCGTCACCGCCCGCTTGGCGTGATCGGCCACGAACGTCACGTCGGTCGGGAAGAACGACTGGTAGTGGTCGCTCACGGCGGCCGCGACGTTCGCCCACCACAGGAAGGTCTGCACGTCCTCGGTGCGATTGACCAGACGGCCACGGACCTCGACGAGCGCGCTGTGGGGCGCGAGTCGGATGCCGTGCATGCCCTGCATACGCCGGAACGGGTCATGGTCCGAGCACCAGACGGTCACCGAGCCATCAGGCGCCTCCTCGATCCGTGCCTCGGTCGGCAGGTAGGTCGCCGGCCGGTGGTGCTGCGGCCAGTTGAACTCCACACCACCCGAGATCCAAGGGCCCAGGAGTCCGACGAGGGCCGGTTTGATGACGTCGTTGCGGTAGAAGAAGTCGTAGCCGCGCGTACGGTCAAGGCCCACATGAATGCGCCCGCCCAGCTCGGGGAGGATCATCAGGCGTACATAGTCGTTCTCCAGGTGGATCGCATCCCACGACCGCGGCCTCTTCTCCTGGGCGACCCGGTCGATGAACGGCATCGGGTACACCGCTCCCGAGGACCCCTGGTAGACACGCTGGTCGAGGTAGGCGGGGTAGCGGTCCGGTTCACCGACGTCATAGGTGTCGATCGAGACGGGCTCTCGCCACACGCGCACGGGGCGGGCGGCGATCTCGTCCGGGACGGGCGGGAGAACGATCCGCGACTTTGCAGAGGGCATGGTCGAACCTAGGTCGGCTTGACCGCCGCTGACGATGGGAGTTTCCATGGCCTCCATGGACGAAACGACGGTCATCGAGAAACTGGCGCTCCGGGACGGATTTGCCGGCCAGCGCATGTTCGTCGTGCCGCGGCCCACGGTCCACGCAGCACTCGCACGACCCGTGACCAGCCGCCTCCTGGTCACTGACGCCGGATTGTTCCCTCACGCGGCGCACCACGGACGTCTGCGCGAGGGCGGCGCGAGCCAGCACATCCTGATGCTTTGCACCGGCGGCACGGGCTGGTGCCGAACGCCCGATGGACGGTTCGCCGTGCAGCGCGGCGACGCGGTCCTCCTGCCCGCCGCCGTCCCTCACGAGTACGCGGCATCCGAGGACGACCCGTGGACGTTGTGGTGGTTGCACTTCGTGGGCCTAGACTCCGAGGAACTGGTGCGCACGGCACATCAGGCCGCCGGCGGTCCGCTCTCTCATCTGCGCGACCCAGCACCCGTCGCCGGGCTCGTCTCGCAGGTCATCGACGCCCTCGACTCCGGCACCGCCGGAGGTCTTGTCCGAGCCACCGGCGCTGCGTGGAACGCACTGGCACAGCTGATCGCGACGGGTCGCCGCACCCCGGGCCCCGCCCTGAGCCCTGTCGAGCAGGCCGTCGAGCACCTGCGTGCCACGACGCCCCGACGCACCTCGGTCGAAGCACTGGCCGCGATGGTCGGGCTCAGCCCCTCCCAGCTCAACGCCGTCTTCCGACAGCAGATCGGCGTACCACCGCTGCGCTACCAGAGTGATCTACGCATGGCCCGGGCGCGCGAACTCCTCGACAGCACGGAGCTCGCGATTGCGGCGATCGCGTTCCGCTGCGGCTATGACGACCCGCTCTATTTCTCCCGCCAGTTCACCCGGACTCACGGCCTGGCGCCCACGGCCTACCGGACAAGGACCAAGTGAAACCATCAGAAGCACAGGCCAGCGGCTGCCCATCCGGATGCCGCGCCCACGACAGAGGCGGCGCCTCTCATCACCATGTTGTGCGAGTGAGACGCGCGCAAGGAATGCTCGGTCGCGGCAGTGAAGCAGACCGCTGTCGACCATGACCCGTGAGCTCGACGGCGCTCGTGGTCCGAGCCAGGGGGCGTCGAGCTCGGACCACCCGAGGCCAACGATCACCTGCCGACACGGAGAGCACCCGATGGCAACTGACTACGATGCCCCGCGCAAGACAGCCGAGGACGAAGACGTCGAGCACGAGTCGATCCAGGAGCTGAAGGCACGCCGCCCCGACGAGGCGTCCAGCGTGGTGGATCCCGACGAGACCGAGGCGCTGGAGAACTTCGAGCTGCCGGGTGCCGACCTGTCCGGCGAGGAGCTCACCATACGAGTGATACCGCCCCTGCCGGACGAGTTCGCGTGCTCCTCCTGCTTCCTCGTGCACCACCGCAGCCAGCTGGCATACGAGGACGCCGGCCGGCTGATCTGCACGGAATGCGCTGCTTGAGTATCCGCGTTTGACCGAACCTCGGCTCCATCGAAGACCTTCGCACGCGACGCGCCGCCACAGCGGTCCTCAAGCTCGTCGGTGGTCGCGGGGTGTCGAAGGTTCGGACTGCTGATGCCAGCGGTCCAGCAGGGTGGGAATCTCGCCGAGCAGGAACTCGTAGAAGTCGTGCATCTGCGTCAGGCGCTGATGGGCGGGATCGCTGCTTGCCGTGGTGGCGATCCCCGCAGCCGCCGCCTGGAGCATTGCCTGGATGACGGCGTTCTGGCTCGTGAACAGGGTGGCCCAGGCGTTCTCGCGGAGCTGGTAGTGCTCGCGGCGGCTGCCGGGGGCGGGGAGGCGTTCGATCAGGCCGACTGTCAGCAGGGACTTGATGGCGCTGGAGACAGAGCCTGCGCTGGCCTCTAGCTGCTCGATGATCTCGCCGGCGGTGACACTTTCCCGGTCGGTGAACAGGAAGACCGCCAGCGTACGCGCGGCCATGCGCTGCATGCCGCCCTCGGTCAAGGTCAGGGCCAGCTGTTCGGCCGCGAGCCACTGTTCCTGCCTGTCAGTCATGTGCGCCTCCTCATCGGGACAGAATAGCTGACATGCAGAGTGTTCAGTAATTTCTGAACATACGGTAGGTTGCTCACATCGAACTGCAGCGGTGACCGGCCAGGACCACCGGCATCCGTCAGCCCTCCGGCTGCCCCTCACTCCAGGAGCATCAATGAAGTTGCTTGTTCTCGGCGGCACCCACCACGTGGGCCGCGCCATCGTAGAGACCGCACTGGAACGCGGCGACGAGGTGAGCACGCTCAACCGCGGCCTCAGCCGCAACCCCGCCCCCGGCGTGCGGGCGCTGCTCGCCGACCGCACCGACACCGAGTCGGTGCGGCGGGCACTGGTGACGAGGAGTGGGACGCGGTCATCGACACCTGGGCCTGGGCGCCCGGGGCGGTGCGCGACAGCGCCCGCCTGCTGGCCGGTCGCGCAGGGCACTACGGGTACGTCTCCAGCCGCGGCGTGCATCGCTGGCCCTGGCCTGCGGGTGCCGACGAGCAGGCGCCCCTGGTCGATGGAGACCCCGACAGCATGGACGCCATCGATTACGCCGCGGCCAAGCGCGGCGGCGAGCTCGCCGTCCTGGAATCCTTCGACGAGCGGGCGCTGCTGGCCAGGGCCGGGATGATCCTCGGCCCGTATGAGGACGTCGGCCGCATACCGTGGTGGCTGCGCCGCCTGGAGAGGGGCGGCCGGGTCGTGGCCCCCGCCCCTGCCGACACACCGCTGCAGTACCTCGACGTCCGGGGCCTGGCCGGGTGGATGCTCGGGTCCGCCGAACGCGGCCTGAGCGGCGCCTTCACCGTGACCGGCCCACCCGGGGCGATCACCCTCGGCGACTTGCTCTCCACGGCTCTGGAAGTCACCGGCTTCGACACCGAGCTGGTGTGGGCGCCGCCGGAACTACTCCTGCGACATGGCCTGCCGCTCGGCATGGAGCTCGGGATACGCATGCCGGACGGCAGCGCGCCGAGCGGCATGCATGACGCCGATGTCAGCGCCGCCCTGGCCGAAGGGCTCACCACGCGCCCGCTGAGCCAGACTCTTGCCGACACCTGGGCCTGGCTGCAGACCGAAGGCGACCCGGTCCCCCGCGCCGATGCACCTTCCCCCGACACCTGGCTGGATGCCGCCGCCGAACAGCGGCTGCTCGACCAGCTCTCACACTAAGGAAGGACCACCCGCCATGCGCGCCATCATCATCGGAGCCGGCATCGCCGGCCTGGCCACCGCCCTGCGCCTGCACCAGATCGGCTGGGACACCCTCATCGTCGAACGCGCGCCCGCCCGGCGCGGCGGTGGCTACGCGGTCACCTTCGGCGGCATCGGCTACGACGCCGCCGAACGCATGGGCATCCTGCCCGACCTGCGAGCCAAGTCCTTCGAGACCACCGAGCTCGTCTACCACAAGGGCGACGGCTCTCGCCGCTTCGCCCTGGATCGCGCCACCATCGCTGCCACCACCGGCGCGCGCTCGATCACCATCCTGCGCGGCGACCTCGAAGCCGTCCTGTACGACGCGGTCCGCGACCACGCCACGATCCGCTTCGGCACCACCCTCACCGCCGTCGCCCAGGACGAGCAGGCTGTCCGCGTCACCCTGAGCGACGGCACCATCGAGACCGCCGACTTGCTGATCGGCGCCGACGGCCTGCACTCGGCCACCCGCGCCCTGCTGTTCGGCCCGGAGGAGGACTTCCTGCTCGACCTGGACCACAGGGTCGCCGTCTTCATGCTCGAGCAGCGGCCAGCGGCCATCGCGCCCGGCGCGACCGGCACCCTGTCATCGCGTGGCCGTACCGCGGCGGTCATCAGCGTCGGGGACGACCGCAACGTCGCCTTCTTCGGCTACCGTGCCGACCACGCCCTCCCGGACGAGGACGTCACCACCCAGCTGGAACGCATCTACGGTGACCTCGGCTGGGTCATACCCGAAGCCCTCGCTGGGCTCGAGCGGGCCGATTCGGTCTACTTCGACACGATCAGCCAGGTCGTGGCACCGTCGTGGAGCAGCGGCCGAGTGGTGCTGCTCGGCGACGCGGCCTGGTGCGTCACCCTGTTCGCCGGCTACGGCTCATCACTGGCCGTCGGCGGCGCCGACCGGCTCGGCACCGAGCTGGCCGCCCACCCTGGCGACATCCCCGGCGCGCTGCACGCGTGGGAGGCAGTTGTCCGGCCCGAAGCCGAGCGCAAACAGAGGCTCGGCCGCCGGGTCAAGGGCGTCTACGCTCCGGCCAACCCCCTGCTGCTGTGGCTGAGCCTGCTACCCCTGAGGCTGGCCACCCTTCCTCCGGTCCGCCGGTACATGACCCGCCGCTTCATCAAGGGCTGAGGCGTGGGCACCTGGCCGAGCGGGCGGCCAGGTGCTGTATCGCGGGCTCGAGCCCCTACCGGAGAACCTCCCCCGTGCTGATCCGAGATCGGAGAAATCCATGAACGACCGCATCACGATGCCCGCGGCCACCGCCCCGTCCCGGGCATTCCCGCTGCTTCGAGCGCGCCGGTCGACGAAGCGGCTCCAGCCGGATCCGATCGACGTGGCGGATGCCTCGGAAGCGTTGTGGGCCGCGGCGGGGGCGACGGGGAATGGTCACCGCACGTCGCCCTCTGCGCACGCGATCCATCCGGTCTCGGTGACGCTGATCGCCGGGGCGGTAACGGGGCTCCCGGCGGGGGCGTACGGCTACGAGTCGGCGGATCATGCGGTCGCGCTTCGCATGTCAGGGGACCACCGGGAGAGGGTCGCTACGCTGACGCTCGACGCCGACTGGCTCGCAGTCTGCCCAGCGCTGCTCGTACTCAGTGCGGACCTGAGCGCCGCGAGGCGGCGCTTCGCACATCAGTCGATGGAGCACGGCGAACGTTTCGTCTGGATCGAAGCGGGCCATGTCGCACAGAATGTCTACCTGTGGGCAGCGGATCGTGGTCTCGGCACCTGTCTCGTCGCCGGCCTCGATGACGATCTGGCCCAGCGCACCGGCAGCGATCTTCTTCCTGCAGAGCATGCACTTCTCGGGATCCTCCCGCTCGGGCTGGTCACGTCGCCGTGACCGGGACCCGCTACCGTGCTCCTGCCTGGGATCTCATGTGCTCCGACCGCCCTCGTCTCCCCACTGCCAGGAGGACCCCATGACCATCGCCGTCTCCCCGCTGATCGTCCCGATGATCGACGACGTCATCCACCTGATGGACCAGGGCGCGCCGTACGTCACGACGCGCACCGCGTCCGACTACTGGGTCTACGCCACCCTGTTCTCCTCCACCTGCCACATCGCGCGCATCGACGGCGCGCTGGCCGGCACCGTGATCGCGTTCCGTCACCAGGACGACCCCGACGAGGTGTATGTCCAGGACGTCATGGTGCACCCCGCCTACCGGCGCACGGGCGTCATGACAGCGTTGCTGGCCGACGTCCGCGCCCAGGCGGAGCAGTGGGGGTGCCGCCGCCTGTGGCTCACCTCGGAACCGGACAACCAAGCCGCCGACGCCGCCTGGAGGGCGCGGGGATTCTCCACCGTTCCCGGCGAACGGGAGGTAGACGGCGTCCAGGTGGTCTCCGGTCTCAAGGGGCCGGGCAAAGATCGCATCGTCTACGAGCTGCTGCTGGCCTGACCGGAGCACAAGACAGCCGGACCTACGGCCTTGCAGGTCCGGCTGTCCGCGATGTCCTGCGACATCACACTCACTTCCAGCGGAGCGTGGACCAGGCCAAGGCGCAAGTACCTGACTCGAAGCGGTCGCTTGGCGCTCCGGAACTGGACTCATTGATGCTCCAGTGAAGATCCGACTCGACCTCGGTCAGTCGAGGCCTTCGACGATGCGGAAGTCGCGCTCGAAGCCGTCGGGGAGTTCGGCCAACGCCTTCTGGTAGGCCGCACTCGCGCGTGCGGCGACCGCCTGTTCGAAGCTGTCGAACTCGATCAGGACGACGCGCTCGGCGATTCCGGCTTCGTGTGCGTCGACCCGGCCGCCGACGCTGGCGAGCACCTGCCCGCCCGCGGCCGTGACGGCCAGACCGGCCAATTCGTTGTAGACATCAAGCCTCTCGGGATCATCGATGGTGGGGTAGACGCTGACCCAATAGCCCTTGGGCATGGAACCTCCAGTGTCGGGATGGTGCTTCGGATTCCGAAGCACTGTGGTGATGTGCGAAACTACCGTTTCGGAATCCGAAGCACAAGAGTTGATGGAGAGTCATGAACGCGTCGCCGACGCCCATGCCGGGCCGGCCGGTCCGCGGTTCCGCCACGGGACGATCGTTGATGGCGGCACTGGACCTGTTCGGGCGTCGCTGGACTCTGCGCATCATCTGGGAGCTGGGGAACGAGCCGCTCGGCTTCCGGCTCTTGCAGCGGCGCTGCGACGGCATGTCTTCAAGCGTCCTGCAGCAACGGCTCACAGAGCTCCAGGAGGCCCGGCTCGCCGAGGTGCTGCCCGACGGCAACTACACCCTCACCCCGCTCGGCCACGACGCCCGCGAATCCCTCGGTCCGGTCATCGAGTGGTCGCGGCGGTGGGCTGCCGAGCTCGCCGACGCCCCGCCCTCTGCCGCCGAGGGTGCCGACGACGGCTAGCGCAACCGGTTCTGACAGCGGTCCGCGCGCGGGACACCTCAGATTCTCGGCTCGTCACCACAGACTGGAGACCACGGACCATGACAGAGTTCCCCTCACGGGCGGCGCGCACCGCCGGCGCCGCGGCCCTGGCCGAGGATGAGTCGGGCCAGGACGTCACCACCGCGTGGAGCGTTGCCGAAGGCCTGGCGATGCTGCTGACGACCGACCCGGTGCCATGCCCGAGGTAGTGGTCATCGACGCGTGTCAGCGTCAGGGCCGGGGCGGCAGCCCGACCGCAGTTCTCGACGAAGCGTCGTTCACCGACGAGGAGCGACGCCGCATTCCCGGGGAACTGGGCACTTCGCACGCCGTCTTCATCCGTGCCACCGGAGTTGAGCGCGGCCTTCCCTCGTACTCGCTCCGGTTCTTCACCGCCGAAGGCGAGCTGCCTGCCTGCGGCCACGGCACCGTCGCGGCCCTGGCGCTGCTCGCCACACGCGAAGGCGGCAGCGGCTACCACGCCGTGCTGTGTACGACGAGCCGCAGCTTCGAAGGCTGGGCCAGCCGAAACCGCGACAGCGTGACAGCGTCGTTCGACCCGGGCCCGGTGAACCTGCGCGTCGCCCAGGCACCCGAGCTCAGGGCGGTCACAGCCGGCCTCGGCCTGGCTGACGATGCCGTCGTCGGCAACGCCTGCGTGGCCTCGAACGGGCGACCGAGGCTTCTCCTGCCAGTCCGATCGCGCGCCGCGTTGGCCGACCTTTCCCCAGACTTCGCCCTGCTACGTGCCGCCTGCGACCGTTACGGCCTGTTGGGCTGCTACGCCTACTCGATCCCGGACCGGCACGGCCGGGCAGCCGCTCGGATGTTCGCCCCGTCGATCGGCGTCCCCGAGGACATCGCCAATGCCAACAGCACAGCCTGCCTGGCCGCGCACATGGCCGGATTCGGCACGGACCGCCTCACCATCGACATGGGCGATCTCCTCGGCAACCCATCCACCATCACGGCAACCATCGACAAGACCCACCTGGACCACCCGGTCCGAGTTGGGGGCCAAGCGACCATCGCACGAACAGTCGTGCGTGAAGCTTGAGGTTTGACGTCCGCCTTCCCACCGCGCCTCACCCCGGTCTGTGGGACTTCAGTGGGACTTCGGGTGGCCTCCCCAAGCCACTCGCATCCACTTCCGTCTCACGGGCCGGAAGGAGAAACAGCAGGTCGGGCGGCATTTCCCCAGTTCAGGGACCTGCCGCCCGACCTCCTCGATCCTCAGACGTTGCTTCCGACGTCTGAGCCTGCGGTTCCACTGCGGGCGCGTGCCTCGTTCCTCGGCCCGCACCCTGCGCTGCACCTCCGGCTCAGACGTTGAACTGTGCATACCGGTCCTGACCTGGAGATTTGTCGTCGGCCGTCGGCCGTTGGGACTTCCCTGGGACTTGAGCCGGTTGAGGCTTCGAAATCGCCGGCAAAGATCAGCCGACACGGTGAGCGGCCCACGTGGGACTCCTCGCCGACTCGCACGACAACCGTCGTGCGAACGTTCAGGATAACGGCGGAGTCGCGACGGCAGCGAGGGCGGTCCGCTGCCCGTGGTCCCGCTCATGACAGCAGCGTGGTGATCGCATCACGGATTCTCCGACGCAGGTTGTCGTCCTCCCAGACGAGGCTGTCCCAGCTGCCAGAGGTGACGATGCGTGCGTCCTGCTCCCAAAGCGCGCGCAGTCCGGGAACGGCGTCGGTTTCGCCCATCTCGGTGAGCAGATCTGCGGCATCGATGCTGCCCCACGGGCCCGCGATCTCCTCGAGGAGCAGCGGAACAAGACCTGCCGTAGCAGTGCCGGCATGCCAGAGCACACGGGCCGCCGGAACCCGTGCAGCGCCCTGGAAGGGCTCAGTGCGTTCTGCGAGACCGCGCAACACTGGGACAAACGGTCCGAGGAGTTCAGGCGGAAGCTCCACCGACAACTCGGCCGCTCGGGCCGCAGGCCTCTCCCCCGCTCGCAGCACCGCGTCCAGGGTCGAGGCCACGGCGTCGATGTCCCCGACCGCACGCCAGACGATGCGGGCACTGGCGACCTGGAGCTCACGGTCCGGGTAAGTCTCGGCAGCGTGCCCCGTCAGGTGTGTTCGCAGGCGCGGGACCAGGGACGCCGCGTCGGGTCCCGCCTCTGCGACCAGGTTCAGATCCCAGTCGGTGAGCCGATGACCGCTGTCCAGGAGCCCTGCGGCCACCGCAACGAGCGGCGCGGGATCCTCACACAGCTGGTGCAGGGCGTGAGCTGCCCGCAGCGCGGGAAGCCCGGCCCCGTCAGCCGCCGCACGGAGCGCAGCCTCAGCGTCACGGGCTGCCGGGCCGATCGCGGCCAGCGCCATGGGAACGGCGTACGGAGCCACGGGGAGCGCGTCGACGAGGACGTCGAGGGCAGGTGCCGCAGCCGGCCCCCAGCCCCTGAGGACTGCGATGAGCGGGGCCGGACCGTCCGGCCAGCCTGCGGGGGTCGCCCACTCGGTGCGCTCGCTCGCCGAGGCATCAAGCACGGTCGCCAGTCGGTCGCGGATGACGGTCAGGGCGTCAGGGTCGAAGGACGGGACGTTGTCGCCGAGCAGCCGCAGCGCGTCCGGCGACTGGCCACGTTCCCATGCAGCGGTCAGCGCTGGAATGACGCGGTCGTCCCCGAGCCGAGCCAGGACGACAATCGCCATGTTCGCGGGACCGCGGTGGTCAGAGACGTCACCGAGCGCCAGGTGCGCCAATTCCGGCGCCAGGCTCGACGCCGCGTGACCAGCATCGGCAGCTGCAGCGACAGCAGCCGCCACGACGCCCGTGTCGTCGTCGGCCAGAAGCTCGCGGAGGTGCCCAACGGAATCCCGCGCGGCCGACCGGCTGGCACGTGAGCGGAGGGCGAGGTTCTCCGCCTGACGGACACGACTCTCCGCGGAGCCAGTCCCCATCTTCGTGACAACAGTCCGCGCGGCAACGGCGTCGAGGCGTTCGATCACACCGTCGAACCGCCTGAAGGACTCCGTCCAGGCGCCGTTCCACTCCGCTTCCCGTGTGATCGCGGCCGCGAGGTGTTCCAGCGCCTCGCCAGGCACCGCGCGCCCGGCATCGAGGAGCACATGAGCCGCAGCAAGCGGAACCGGGAACGGATCTCGCAACGCGGCCTCGGCCACTGGGAGGGCGACAGCAGGCTCGACAGCGCACAGGCTCAGCACAATGCCCGCCTGGACCTGCGGGTCGTCCTCTACCTCCCGCCGCGCGACCAGAGCGGACGCAGCTTTGTCACCGCCACCCGTGTGGGCGACTGCGTAGGTGGCAGCCTCACGGACCGCCACTTCGGGGTCCTCCAGCAGCGGCAGGAGCGAGTCCGAGTGGGCTCGCAAGGCCTCCCGGACCGCGGGCAGAGCGCTGCCGTCGCTCATGTTCGGATCTCCGAACGCACCCAACGCGAAGCACAAGGCATCCCGGTGGTGAACGGCACGACCAGCGGCCAGGTCCACGATGAACGGCACCGCAACCGCAGTCACGGGATAGACCGTCCCCTGGTGCCAGATCGAGGATAAGAACTCATCGAGCGCCTCACCCGCAACCCCCTTGTCGGGCGAAGCGAGCCCACGCAGAATCTCGGCCGCATCGCCCGCAGGCCCGTAGGCCCCGCCCAAGCCTTCCCAGTTGATCGTGTCCAGGTCCTCAAGCACCGCGCGAGCCTATCCGCTGACCACCGGCCGAGGCCGACATCCGAGCGATGGCGAGACGTCGACCAACCAGCCAAGACCCTGGGGCGCAGGTGTCAGCCGCATCGCCGGGACAACCTGGCAGGACGGTGGTGTCGGGGGCGCGTCGACCGGCAACCGTTGATGGGGTTGTAGGCCATGTCAATTGTTACTAGGCGGGCACGGCGGGCTGCGATGGCGGTAGGTTCACCGGCATGGCTGGGATCGCATGAAGCGGAGCACGAATGGCGGCGGGATGAGAGTGCTCCGCGGCGCACTTTGGCTTGTGCTCATGGTCGCCATCGCGGTCGCCGTAACGATCACTCCGGTTCTGCAGGGCCGTGTCCCGGCGGATGGATCGATCTGGACAGTGGTACGAAGCAGTTGGTTTCTTGCTGCCGTCGCCGTAGCGGTCGTGATCGCGGCTGCAGGCATGCTGCAGGTCCGGCTCCAGGGGACGGCATCCCCACACATGCCAGAAAACGCTGGCAGCGTCGGCGAAGGCGCGGCCACTGCGCAGCGAGTGGCAACACCTCACCTGGTTGCAGCTGGCAATGGTGTGTCCAACGTCGGCCAGGACGGGTCGTTTTTCCGCGGGCGACGTGCCGCATTGCGGGAAATCAATGGATGGTTGTCTGCGCCCGCTACCGATCAGGTCAACCCACGAGTCCTGATCGTGACCGGGTCACCAGGAACGGGAAAGTCCGCAGTCCTCGGCCGAGTTCTGATGGCAGCAAACGACACGTCGCGGAGCGTCTCAGACGACCAGCTCGACGAGGTGGCGGCGCCACCAGGTTCGATCGGAATCGCAATCGAAGCAGCTGGCAAGTCCCCACTGGATCTAGGTCGGCAGATCGCTCAGGCCGTGGGACATGACATCGAGGAAGTCAAGGAACTCGCCGCCGCCTTAGCCTCGGCGCATGGTAGCGGCGACAGGTCGTTGACGATCTTGGTCGATGGTCTCGACGAGGCGGCCGCATCGGGTGCGGGCGATGTCGTCAGTAGCGTGCTGCGGCCGATCTCTCAGATGGAGGCCCGCTACGGCATCAGGCTGCTGCTGGGCACACGTGCAAGTCATCGCGGGGACGACCTGATTCACCCATTCCCCGGCGCTCTGACGATTGATCTGGACAGCGACCGGTATTTCGAGGTCGAGGATCTTAAGCAGTACGCGTTGGCCCGGTTGCAGCAGGACCGGCCGGACAACCCTTACCTGGATGGCGGCCTGGCCGGTCCCGTCGCGGACGAGATCGCGGTCCGTTCCAACCGGAATTTCCTGGTGGCTGGTCTCATCGCACATCGGCACGGCAAGGATGACGCAGTTGCCGTGGACTCCCCAGACGTGCAGGTGCCGGCCGACCTGATGGACGTGCTGCGAGACTATTTGCGTCGCGTGCCGCTCCTCGGTGGGCTGCCAGCGCGGCAGATTCTCAAGCCCTTGGCCTACGCCGAAGCACCAGGATTACCGGTTGGCCTGTGGAGCGCTGCGTTGAGGGCGTTGTTCGGGATCGAGACGAACGAGCTGCAGCTGAGGACATACGCAAGAGAGCTGGCCCGTGACTATCTGATCGAAACCGTACCGGCCGCCTCTGACGGGCAGCCGGTTTACCGCATGTTTCACCAAGCGCTGAGCGACTCGCTAGTGGGCGTCGATCCGTCTGTCCCGGAGTCCGTCTCGGACAACGCGAGGATCACGACAGCGTTCCTCGGCGCAGCACCGACCGATTGGTCCAGCGCCCCTCCATATCTGCTGCGCTCGTTGGCCAGCCATGCCGCAGCAGCGCGGATGCTTCCGGAACTCATCGAACTGCTCGAAACGAGCAACTATCCGCTGCACGCGGACCTCGCGCGCTTGCAGACCGCGCTACAGGCTGATGACTCCGAAGGAGTAACTCGATATCGGCGCTTGCTGGGACTGATGCCCGCGAGCGACGGGATGGGGCCAGCGGAGCGGGCAGCTGCATGGTCCGTGACTGAAGCCTTGCGGGGCGTGCCCACAGCTAGGAACAGGTTCGCCGTGATGGCCAAGGAGTTGGGAGCCTCCCATGCCGGTGCCTGGGGTGCGGCGTGGACGTCCGAGGCCATGGCAAACGTCTTGACCGGCCACACCGACGTCGTGTTGTCCGTCGCGGTGACACCGGACGGACAGACCGTCGTGACAGGTAGCGGCGACGGAACGGTACGTATCTGGGACTTGCAGGCCGGCGCTCCATCGGCTGTTCTCTCCAGTCACATCCGCTTCGCCGCTTCCGCAGTCGTCTCACCAGATTGTCGGCACGCCATCATCAGCAGCGAAGACGGCCAAGTACTCGTGTGGAATATCCAGACTCGCACCCACCGAACGGTGTTCGTCGCCGGCGATATCGGCGAGACAAGCTCGTTAGCGGTGACACCCGATGGCGGACGCTTGGTAGTCGGCCGCTGGGCGGTTCGGTACCAGGATCTCCGAACCGGGGACAGAGAGACGGTGCTCGACCAACACGTCGGGGCGATCCGACTGGTGACCTCGGACGGCCAGCATGTTGTCACCGGCGGCTACCACTCCTTTCTTGACGAGGGTGAGTCCAACGATGACGGGGTACCCCTACAGGTGTGGGACCTTGAAACTGGCACCGAGCGAACGGTGCAGGCCGGGCAGATCGACAGGATCGGATCGATCGCCGTATCACCTGATGGGCGATTCGTCGTCTCCGGAGGAGGCGAGAAGACCATGCGAATCTGGGACCTGAAGACCGGGATCGAGCGGACTGTATACACAGAGCACTCTTCCCGTATCGGGTCGATCGCTGTGGCGCCCGATGGGCGCCACGCCGTCATCGGAAGCTACGACGGGACTCTGCGACTGTGGGACCTCTTCACCGAGACGGAGCTCACCCGGTTCGCCGGCCACACCGACGTTGTGCGCTCTGTTGCTGTTACCCCTGACGGCAGGCGGGCAATTTCGGGCAGTGACGATCACACGGTCAGGGTGTGGGATCTGCGCGTGCGGGACGCGCAATCCATCCGTGTGGGCCACACTGACATCGTCCGAGCGGTCGCGCTGACATCGGATCAACGTCACGTCATTACCGGTAGCAGCGATGGAACCGCACGGGTCTGGGATCTGCTAGACGGCACCCAGCGGGTCACGCTGACTGGCCACACCGGCTGGGTGCTGGCAGTGGCCACGGCGCCAAGCGGGCACGCCGTCACCGCCGGCACAGACGGCACCATTCGAGTGTGGCATCTGAAGACCGGGAAACTTCTAGCCACCCTCATTGACCGGATCCACGTCGTATGGGCGGTGGCCGTGTCACCAGATGGACGACACATCGTCTCCGGCAGCACCGACGGAACTATCCGGATCTGGGATCTGAAGAACCGGAAGCTGAGCGCCAAACTGATCGGACACACGGACGTTGTGGCAGCTGTTGCGACAACCCCGGACGGACAGCAGGTGGTCTCGGGTAGCGCGGACAGAACAGTGCGGGTTTGGGATATGAAGTTACATACCCTGCAGGCCACACTGAAAGGTCACACTGGCGCCGTCCGAGCTGTCACCGTTACGCCGGACGGGCAGCACATCATTTCGGCCGGCGCTGACAGGACCGTCCGGATCTGGGACCTGGTCGACAAGACCCTAAGGGCCACCCTGATCGGTCACACAGACGCAGTAGTAGCCGTCGCGGTGACACCGGACGGGAAACACATCATCTCGACCGGCCCCGATCGAACGATCCGGACATGGGACTTGAACAGGCAGACCGCACTGGACGTGATCCACGCTCCAGACCAGGTCCAAGCAGTCGCCACGTCAGGGAGTCGCATGTTGCAGGCGTTGACAAGCGGCGTACTCGCGATCGACATCTCAAGACGGTCCGGATGACGTCAGGGCCCTCTGCCAGCGTGTGAACCGGGGTCGAGCGCGCGTTCGCGATCACCTGCACTGTCCACTACCTGGCGAATCCCTGCCTGGGACGTGGGAGGGGTCGAGCTGCAGTCCGACGGCGGCTCGCGCAATGTGCTGAGGCGATCATGGGCACCGCCCCAGTACGACTGGCTAGAAGTCCCGGGTGGGTTCTTCTTTCTCGACTCAGCGCCCAATGGAAAGCACACCCCTGCTGGATCGTCACCGATCCTAGCGTCGCGCACACGGACCCGCAGGCCAGAGCGTGCCGCGGCCAGTGCCAGGGAGGAATACGCCATCGCATCGACGGCGCTCAGCCCATGCGTACGGTGTCACCTATTCGTGCAGCAGTCCCGCTCACAGCAGGTCCCGTTCACCCGTGGTCCCGCGTTGTCGGGATGGACTCGGCGTTGGCGCCATCGATGAACTTGATGAGCGCCCGCACATGCACCGCTAGATCGTACAGCATCGGAACCTTGCTATCCCAGCGCTCGACGGTCTCGCGCGCGACTCGCACCTTTGACACAGACTCTAGACCAGTCTTCGCCTTGGCCAAGGGGTTCTCGTACTTTCCCGCTGCCTTCGGCGTCGCCGTTCGGTGAGCAGCACGCAGAGCCTCCGCGAGCAGATCTGCCGGCACATAGTTCTCGACGGTGTATCCCTCGGTGATCCAAATCAGCCCGCCCTCGCCTTGAAGTTCTTCCCGGATCCGCCGCTTAGAAGCGTTGAGACGCTTCCCCTTCTCGGTCCGATCAGAGTCAATGACGATCGCCATGTTGCGGTTGAGCCGCCGCAGTTTGATGAACTCATCAAGCATCTCGTCGTCGACATCCTTCGTCGTGAGGTGGTTCAGCAGCCCACCGCCGTAGAACATGATCGAATAGTGGACGCCCTCCACCAGCCGGTCACTTACTGACTGGCGGATCCAGTGGTTGATATAGATCCGGTCAGATGGCCCCTCGACCCAGATCACCGCATTCGCCTGCACGATGTCCGAAGCTTTGTACCCCAGGTCAGCACAAATCAGGGACCTGTCCATCGGCGTGATCGCAGGGCTGACGCGTGTGCCCTCTGGCGACCACGTCGCATGAAAGATCGTGGCGATACTGCTGTTCACCAAATGAGCCGAGTGGGTAGCGATGAGGTACTGGTTGTTGGTCTTCTCATCCAAGTAGCGCAGCAGCTTGCGCTGCAGGACTGGATGGAGGTGGATCTCCGGTTCTTCGATGCAGATCAGGCGCTCCTGGATCAGCGTCGCTGCGGCGGCCATGATCACAACCTGATGGATTCCGGTGCCGAGGTTTTCTAAGGGCAGGACAGTGTCCCCGCGGACTACGTTGAGGGTTCCCCCCTCGCTCGGTACCTCCAGGATGATGCTCGGGTCGTCGAGAACACCACGCACGAAGTCTGTGATCTGGGTCCAGAGTCGCCGCGCTTTGTTCTGTACTGCTAGAGGGCGGTCCAGCTTCCGGAGCTCATCAATGAGTCCAGACCCGTCATAACGTTGCTCGCCATCGATGGGGGGCCCGATCTGTCGGAACGCGTCGATCGTTTCGACGCGTACGCTGTCGTCGGGCTGGAGCGCTGTAAGTAGGGCCATCGTTCGCGTTGCGGCGACGCTCGATTGGCTCCCCTTGTACTCCGGCAACAGCTGCGACAACGCTCGTTGTGCGTGGATGTCGAGGCCGGCCGCGGTGGCCTCGATACCGTCGGTTTCGAGTCGCCACCCCCGACGAACCCACCTGCCGCCGCCTCCGGAGAGGTTTCCCTGTATCTGCTCGAAGTGTGACCACACAAGGTCATCGTCCGTCCCTGGGACCCGAGTTGTTCGCACGATGTCGACCAGGTGGTGGGGTTGGTTGACCACCTGGAATTTCTCCGCGAGATCGTCGTCTGAAACCCTTCTGGCAACCGCCATGCGGAGCAGGGGTGCCTCCGCGAGATCGACAGGCCTGTCCAGTTCCTCCAGTTCGATCCTCTTACCGGAGCACAAGAGCTGAGCGAAGCGCAGCACGTTGGACTTACCGACGTTGTTCTGGCCCACGATGAGGTTGACCTTGTCCAGAGGGCCGACGTACTGCATCTCGCTGCCGAACGAACGGTAGCCCGCGATGCCGAACCCCATGAGTAGCTCCATGAGCAGCCATCCTGGCAGCGGCTGCTCGTCGTGAACAGCTATAGCGGTCGGACCCAGTGACATCACAGTAACGTGATGACTTGGTGCGCGGCGGTCGAGGCGAACGCGGCAAGAGCGGCAGGGCGAAGGCTATTATGGCCTCTGCTCGAAGATTCCGCCTTGGGTAGGAGATGGTCGCGTCCGGTCCTGGCGTGCACGTGAAGTGCGCTTCTATGGTTCCCGAAGTCGATCGACTTCGGCTCGCCCTCGGTGATGCCGGATGCGGACCTCGTTGCCTTCGTCGGGATTGCGGCCTGGTCCGATGAGGACGGTGGATCTGTCATCTGCGAGGAACGTACGGAAGCCGGCCTTCCGACGGGACAATGCTGCGTACGCAGACAGCCCCAACCTGGTTCAGCCGGTCGACTGAAGCCGCACCCTTCACTGGCTGCCCGACGGCACCATTTGGGCGGCAGGAGAGCCGGTGACATCGTGCGGCCGGATGCTGCTGGCCTCGGTGTCGGGACGGGGACCTGGCACCGTCTGCTATTCGAAGCATGCGATATTCCTTGCGACAGCCGAGCACGGGTGCGACTGACGTACTGCGGGTCATTCGGTTACCGCAGGCCTGACCCCGTGCCCCGCGTCCGCGCCCCCACTGTCAAGCAGCGATAACGGGTCCCCTGCAGGTGAGCAGCTCTGGCGCGCCGCAAGTACGCAACTGCGTCAGCGGAGTCGCTTCCCGCACGTGTCGAGCCCGACAGCCACCCCTCGCCGTCGCGGAATCACGTGACACAGTGAGCGCCCCGGCATCAAGCCTCCAGCCGACCCTGGCGAAACCCGGCAACTCCGAGTGCCATCGCGATTTCCCGTGGCTCAGCACCCATAACGGCCTCCATGATCGCAATCCCCACGGCCTCAGCCTTGCGGTCGTTCAGTTAGGACGGAGTCGGAGGGGTGGTCAGATCAGATGCCCACGACCATCTCGTGATTGCCTTGCGCATCGCCTCACGGACACCTTCAGCCGTCGCGCGCCCCTCCTGGACGTCACGCCAGGCCCGGAAGAGGTCGCGGGTGTCGATCAGGCAGCCGTCTGCGCTGGTCAGAGGCTTGAGGTCGAGCTCGTTAGGAATGGCCTTCTCGCGCGTCGAGGGGTCCTTGGTACGCCACCCGTTGACGATGTGCCACACCACATCCGGCGCTCTTCTGTGCTCGGCGGCGTACGCGACGGAGGGGCGGCCGGCGATCTGGGAGACGTCGGTGACCTTCGCGCCCTTCGTGTAGCCCTTGACCTCCGCGAGACACGCCCAGCCACCATCGGTGACGAGAAGGTCCTCGAGCTTGGCACCGGTCTTCTGGTCATGGTGGTCGTCCCGGTCCTCAACGGTAAACCCGAGGTCGCGCAACAGTGCGAGGACAGCGGCGACGAGGTCCGCGCCGTCGCTCGTCAGGACGCGTTGCGGCCCAGCCGCGGCGGTCACAGCGGCCTGGTCCAACGCCGTCTTCGCCGCCACTTCCTGAGTAGCCAGTCGCTCGAGCGCGGCCACACGCTCAAGGGCGATCGCGCCGAGCTCGCCTAGCGACACCCGCATGTCAGGCGTTGCCCACGCCTCTCGGCGCTGCCAGTCCGGTGGAGCCGGGAACCGGGTCGGCTGCAGGCCGCGGAGGTAGTCGATGAACGCTGACAGCCACTCCCCATGGGAGGTCACGTAGTCAGGGAGAGCGAGGATGAGCGCGCTGCCGTACGTCGACATGATCCCCGCGTACGGAGCCCGCTCCGCACCGATGGTGGCGATCGCCTGGAACCACTCGCGTGGCTGGCGGCCAAACACGTCCCGCGGTGGCGCGGGGGCAGGGCTCACGATGGTGCGATCGACGAGCGACGCAAACTCAGCGGGGCAACCCTCGTCGCGTTGAACAACCCGGGCGTGTGACTCATGTTGGCGTATGGCAGTGATGCCCGTCCCAGTCTTCGCATTCTCGAACCGCTGGCCGCCAAATGAGAGCACGTTGACCCCGCTCGGGCCTTCAGGCTCGCTGTCGCACGACACGATGAGATCCCAGTCGGTCGGGTGGATCGCGGGGACATCGTGCCCCAGGCGGCCGATGGTGGGGGCGTAGCGGGTCAGAGACTCGAAGAGCTCGTCGGACACCGACTCGAACAAGATCCGTGGCCGCGGGGTGTCGTCCATGACGCCGACGATAGCGGGCTACACCGACACCTTTTCGCGGTACGTCCTGGACGAGGTAGACGATGCCCGGAGCGAGTGCCGTCAAGCAGGCGAGCAACGACCGGTTCAGCCCGCCCGTCCGTTCCCGCACCGCACGAAAATTTCGGCATCTCGCGAAACACAGCATGTCGCGTCCGAGCCCGCAGCTCTCCCTGCCCCGCGTCGACCCTGCGAGGGCACGTCCCCCATCAACGGGACTTGCAGGGTCTCGTCATGTTCTCGCATCTTGGCATCGACGTATGTGTGATTGCGATTTCGCGCGCCTCAGCACCCAATGGAAAGCACACCCTGTTGGATCGCCACCGATCGTAGCGTCGCGCAGGCGGACCCGCAGGCCAGAGCCTGCCACGGCCAGTGCCGGGCAGGAGCACGCCATCGTATCGGCGACTCTCGGCCCCCACGCGTCCGGTGTCACCTATCCGTACAGCGGTCTCCGTGCGACTGCCGGCCGCACAAGGTCACTGGCCTACGGACCAAGTGTCGAGCATTCACGACGCAACCAGGAGGCTCGGTCCGGGCGTGAGGCAGTGGCGCGAGTGTGCCGCCACAACAGCCGCATGGATCGAATGGGTCAGATCCGCAACTTGCCGGACGGCGGCACCGGGGCCACCGCCTGGACGACTCCTAGGGCGTGTTGCTAAACCGCTTCCGTTCGTTTCATTGCCATGCGCGAACGTGGTGGATCGTGGCGGACTTGGGATAGTTGCCGCCGCGTGGTCCGATCTCGAAGAGGTCAATCATGAGGAACAGCGGATAGTCGGGAGCCTGTTGGATGCGCCGCAGCGCGCGGCCTTGGCACCCGATCACAGTTTCATCCTCGCCCCAGACCACCGTCCAGGTGTGGGGTGAGGATGCGTTCAAAGGGATCGCGACCTCGCTCATGTCGGTGGTGAGGTGTGGGTCGTGGTGCGCTTTGATGCCGGTGCGGACCACTGTGGTTTCCCCGATGGAGTCGGAGTCGATCTCGAAGATGCAGATCTCGCCGGACTCTGTCGGGGATCTGTGCTCCGTTCCGATGAGCCATGCCGCGACCATGCAATTAGCGTCTTGGCTCGCGGAAACGGTGATCTCGACTCGTCCGCGTGAGGGTGTGAACAGGAGCCGTTGTGGTGTCTCGGTGCGGACGTCGAGATCGACGCGGTGGCGATGCGTCCCGAGTGCGGAACCGACTGGCCCTGAATAGACACCGGTCTGCAAGTTCGAGACGCGCAAAGGAGCATCTTCGAGGCGCCAATCGGGCTGGTCAGAGTCGATCCGCAACTCGACTCCGTCCGCAACGACCTCGTAGTGCGCTCGCGCCCGCTCAGAGGTCGTCCACTGCGGCAAATAGCTCGCAATCCACCGTTTCGAGTTCAGGCCCGCGCTGAAGTCGTCGTCGAAGTCCGGTTTACGGTTCGGTGCGGCAGGAAGGCTCTCCGGCGAGTTCGGCATGAGAAATGATTGCACGCGGCCCAGCCAGTGCAGGGTCGAGGCGAGGCAGAGACCGGCATGGCAGTTGCGGGCGACCTTGTCTGGTCGCATGGCGATGCCGCGCCATTGCTTGAGCATTCGACAGCTCAGCCATGGCGGTCGTGGGGCCCAGTTCTACCCGGGCTGCTGGCCAGTCGTTCACCGTGCTCGTGGTGGGCCCTTCAGGTGTCGGGAAGTCGACACTCATTGGCTCGTTGAACGAGATCCGACCATCGCGCGCCGATGCACACAACGCGGCAACGAGAGCCAGCACCGAAATCCCGTCCGTGC
Source organism: Promicromonospora iranensis (assembly GCF_028994805.1). Taxonomy (GTDB): domain Bacteria; phylum Actinomycetota; class Actinomycetes; order Actinomycetales; family Cellulomonadaceae; genus Promicromonospora; species Promicromonospora iranensis. The sequence continues at coordinate 117,033 of NZ_JAJQQP010000017.1, forward strand.
ACGCCAGTACAACGCCGCAAGACCTCGGCCACGTCGAGCTCGCGGACAACACGGACGTGCACTTGGTCGCGGTTCCAGCCCAGCGGCGCTTCTGGGAACCACGGCTCTCCGACAGGTCGGTCGGCATCCTCATGGTGATCGACACCCGGCACTTGGAAGACAGCTTCGAGCTCCTTGACCAAGTCGAGCTGCGAACACGCCTCCCGTTCGTGGTTGTCATCAATCGATTCCCCGATGCGCCCGACTACTCGGAGAAGCGCGTTCGAGACGCCCTAGATGTTGGTCGCCGTGACGTTCCATGTCGTTCCCCCGGCGACGGCCGCCGGCGTGGGGGGTGCGGTGCTGTAGTGCGCCTCGGTGTGGTCCAGACTGGCACCGCCCGGGAATGGGCTCTGCAGGACGTCGACCTTTGTAACGTGGACCGTTTGTGTCCGACCGTTCGGCAGTTCTTGCTCGATACGGTCGCCCTCCTGGACGTCCGCGTCGACGGGGAGCGCGTAGCGATTGGTGAGGTCCATCGCGCGCATGGGTAGCCGCTGCTCGTGAAGGCCGGTACCTCGCACGACGGTAATCTGGAGGTTGTAGTTTGGCGTCATTACCGGATCGTAAAAGCCGCCTCCGACACACCGCGAGCGTCGGCACCAACCTCACTCGGGGGGTTCGCGCCCAGCGCCGGATCCTGCCGCCTGCGGCTCGCCACGTGCTCACCGGCCGCCGCGGACCCGGTCGGCCGGCGGTCCGGGGCTCGACGGCCGACTGCTGTGCGAAGCCCCAGAATCCCGCCATTCCAAGGTAGACCCGCCCCGCGCCCACTCGACAGCGCGCACCCGCTTGTTTATTCGGGTGTGCACGTTGTGGGAGCCCTGTTCGTCAACATCGCTGGCACCTGACCCGTGCCCGAAACACGGGCCAGGTGCCAGGTGCCAGGTGCCAGCGAATCAGCAGCTACGACGGCGTGGGTAGCTGAAGGTCTACACCGGTTGCACCCTTGGGGCGAGCAGTCACCGGTCTGCCGGCCGATTACCTCTCCGGCGGCGCACGCGCTCGGGCAGCTTGCTCACCCGGCACGCGGGCGCTGTCCACCAGCTCGGAGACCGGTTGGGCCGACGTCCAGCGAGCCGCCACCGGTCCGGCGGCCGACTACCTCTTCGAGAACATCTGGGGGTTGCCGGCGTACTGCACAGAAACGGGGTTGGTTGGCGCGCCTCGGTTCCACGGGGGCGTTCCGGTCCGCAGACTCCCGGGCCCACTGCCTCCTCGCCACCGCCCTTGCGCCACCCTCCTTGGCTGGGATACAAGGAAGTGAACGCTCTCCGCGTGAGCCGCTGTCCGCATGCAAGCCGGCTCCTCAAATGGACAGCGAAACCCATGGCCGTATGACGCCGTTTCCTATTTGAGATATTCGGCAACGTAGAGATTTGTCCACAGGCTTGTCCACAGGGTGGTGGTTTGCCCTCCTCCTCGACACCGCTGGATGTGAGGCATAGTGCGGATTTTTGGCGTCTCTACGACCTGGCTCGAGCACGCTTGAAGGCGAGCCGATAGGCGCTGGCGGGCCGATTTCCCGAGCACTCCGTCCACAGAGGTGGTGCGGGGCCCGGGTGGTGTCGGTCGTCCGGGTTATCTTGATTGCTGAAAGGCGAAGTCCCACATGAAGAACGACAAATTTGTCCACCGACACGGCCACCCCGGGCCGGCACAGTTCTCTCCGATGGTCACATAGACCACTAGACGAGCGAGTGTCGGTGGTTGCGGTTACTGTGACCCGCAAGGCTCCGGCTGGTGGTGACTTCGGTCGTCGCCCAGGCGGACAGCACAAAGCCCGAGCGTTGGAGCGCTCGGGCCGAGTGCGACAACTCAACAACCGAAGACCGTGCTGTCGAGGCGTCAGGAGTTCTGCTAGGAACTCTGTCAGTCTCGCATGTCCGAACCGGCCCAGGGAACTGGGGTGGTTTACCAATGCTGTGAAGAACACCGCAGAGGTGGACGCACGGTCACCCGATTCTCCGAAGGAGAAGAAGTTAGTGACCGATGTTCCCGAGATCTACGTATCCCAGCTGACGCACTACATCGCGGCGAAGACCGCACCGGAAGCGGACCGCGCCATCGCGGGGATCCGTGACCAGCTCGCGCATGACTACGAGCACTGGAAGGACCACTGGAAGCCGGTCAAGGACGCTCTGTTCCGCGACCGGCGGGGCAGCCGTGACGGCCAGGAGCTGGCCGACATCGTCGACCGTGCGGCAGTGAACCGGCAGGCGTCCTATGCCGTGGCGGCCGCTCGGTGGGCCCAGCTCGCCGGGTGGTGGGAGGGGCTGGAGAGCGAGCGGCTCGGGACCCGGGCGGTGCAGGTCGGGGGGCTGAGCGTCAAGGTTCCCCGGCTGTGTGCTGAGCGGCACCCGGGCGGCGAGCTCGAGGTGCTGTACGTGCGGTTCAACCAGGACCGCCTGCCCCTGCACGTCGTGTACGGCGTGATGCGCATCGTCCAGCTGGCCCACCCCACCGCCGACATCACGTTCGTGGACGTGCACCAGCGCGCCACGCACAGCTCGCGCGGGCGTGACCTGAGCGTCTACGACGCCTGGATCACGCAGGCCGGCACCGACCTCGCGCAGTTGCTCATCAGCGGCCAGAGCCAGGCCACCGCCGCGTAGCAGCAGCACCCCGGGAGTGGTGATCTCGTCGTGGCCGGCTCCCCGTGCCAGCGAGATCGCCACTCCCGTTCTCGCGCCTGCCGACAAGCCACACAAGGTGGTCGATCGGGGCCTGTACGGCGCCGCACCGCGAGGATCGTGAGCTCCTCACGCGTCATGGCGCGAGCGTGTGAGGGCTGCCCCTGAGCGTGTGATTGTCGGCATCTTCGCGGAAAGTGCGCACCTACCGGAACGGGAAAACCCGCCGCGCGTCGCTGGCTCGCCTGCCCGGAGGCTTGCGATGGCATCGTGGACCAGCGCCAGCGCGCTGCGGGCACGTGCCTAGCGGGTGCTCCGGCCCGACGCGCACGAGCGCTGGCTCGGCCCCTGTCCGATTCCGTCCTGCCCCGGCGAGATCCGGCTCGGCGACGACCAGACCGCGACCGCGTGCGGCGTCTGCGGAGCGTTCGTCACCAAGGAGCAGCAGCAGGGCTACCTCACCGAGACGATGGACGAACGGCTCATGTCCGTCAGCGAGCTCGCCACCGCGCTCACCATCGTCACCGTCCTCCTCGTCAAGTACGAGACTATGCGGACCTGGGCCCGCAGCCGCAACGCCACCCGGCGGCTGGCGCTTGCCCGTCCGCCTCCACGAGCGCCACGACGACGGGACGCCCTGGCGATGCATCCCCCGGCTGACGCCCGGCACCGGACTGTACTCGTTCGCCGACGCTCTCACCCTCGTCGCCAGGCGCGAGACTCGGGTCCTGGTGGGAGGATCGGCAGCATGAGCATCAACCGGCAGGCCATCACCTACCTGGAAGCTCGACTCACCGAGGGCGAGGAGTTCGCCAAAGCGGCCGAGGCTGTCCCTCAAGAAGGCCAGCGGAGACGCGCGGCGGTCGACAAGAACTACATGACTCACTGGGGCCCCGCTCGCGTGCTTGCAGAGATCGAGGCACAGCGGCAGATCCTCAAGGAGTACAAGAAGTTCGACGAGGTGGCGAACGAGGCGGCGAGAGTCCCGGGTGGCGATGCCTCGCTCGTGGCCGCCTTGGCGGCTGGGCTGGAGTTGGCCGTTCGAATCCACCTCGCGGTTCACAGTGACCGCTCGGATTTCGGCTCGGATTGGCTCACGTAAACATCACACCCGCTTTCCTAAGGTAGGTGCGCGGCACACGCACCACATCCGGAGTACAGAGCCGGTCTTGGCCTCGGAGCGCAGTTGCGCAATCGGCCCAGAGGCAGCCCTGACGCCGGCGCCTCGGCGCCGGTTGGGTGCCTGGCCGCAGGTATGCCGGTCGGATAGCGTGCCGCCATGACCGAGACACCGGACATCCGCAGCGAAGAGACCAGTAGCGACACCCAGATCGTGCAGCTCATCCCCGCCAACGGATGGGTCGCCGTCTACAAAGACGACGACACCGAGCTTCGAGCGCCGCTGGTGGCCTGGGCACTACGGCGCGACGGCGAGGTCATTCCGCTGGACACCGACCCCGAGGGCGACGTCGGCGACCCCCGAAAGACCAGAAACTTCCACCGCGTCGAGCGGGTTACTGACAGGCACAACTAGGCTCTACGAAGCCGGCAGCGGCTCCAGCTTCTACGGGCCTCGCCAGGGCGGCGCCTACGGGAGGCTGCACGCCTGGCAATCGATCGCCGCGCTGACCAGTGCGCCAAATACGGCAACCCCCGACGACGTCGCCAACCTGGCCCGCGCCTGCCGATGGTTCGCCCTGGACACAGCCAGTAGCTGGTTCTCGGAGGTGTGGGAACCATCCGACGTCGCCCTGGCCTGCATCGGCCCCGAGCCGGAACGCGTGGCCGTCATCGCAGCGACCGACACTGACTGAAGCCACCCAGCAGCAGCTGCGGCGGCTCAGCCGCCCTCGGTCGCACAGTGATCAGCAGATGCATATTCATTTACTTAAAGAGTAGAACCGTGGCCAATCCATGCCACTTTCATTGTGCTTCCGGCGCGTTTCCCGTAGATATGTCTCATGGATGGGGTGCGGATACGGCCGGGGTGGTGGTTGATCGCAGGTAGCGTCGCGGCGGTCGCGGCGGGGATCTTCACGTTCGTTGACGACAGCGCTCCGTGGCTGGTTCTGCTTGCCTTCGCCACGGCGTGCGTCTCCCCCGCCGCACCGTTCGTGAGTCGTTGGTGGGAAGCGCGCCAGGCCCGAAGTGTGGCCCGCCAGGCTGTCATCGAGTCCTCCGCCCTGCTGCGCCAAGAAGGTGGGCCCTCCAGCTTGCTGGCTCCGGACCGGCAGGTCGTGCCGTTCCGGGGCAGGGCGGACGAGCTGGATGCGCTGGTCAGGTGGTGCGAAGGAGAAGGCTCACCGTTGCGTCTGGTCACCGGGCCTGGTGGGGTTGGCAAGAGTCGGCTTGCTGCCGAGCTCAAAGAACTGATGACTTCCGGTGGCTGGGAGTGTGTGGCCGTCGGCGAGGAACAGGAGCCGTCCATCTTGGGGCGAGTCCGCGGTGCCACGGACGATCCGGTTCTGCTGATCGTTGATTACGCCGACACTCGCCACGAGCTCGACGACCTTGTGCGGCAGGTCGCCGCTGACCCTGTCGGCGTGCGGGTCCTGCTCATCGCGCGCAGCGCTGGTGAATGGTGGCAACGGCTGAAGGCCGGCGGACCGCAGGTCCGGGATATGATCCATGGCGCGTACGACGGCGCCGACCTCCCGGTACGCGTCGATACCGCGGTGACCGACGAGCAGATCGTCGCCGACGCCGTCGCCGCGTTCGCCCGACAGCTGGACCTCCCGGTCCCTGACTTCGAGCTGCGCGGCCGCACACCCGCACCGGGCCGCATCCTTGACCTGCACGCCGCGAGCCTGGTCGCGGTCCTGGACGCACAAAGCGGCCACACCGGGAGTGGACCGCTGGCCGTGGACGTCTCCGACATCTTGGCCGACCTGCTTGAGCATGAGCAACGGCACTGGATCGGCACGGCCGACCTCGCCGGCCTCATGCACGGACCGGACGGTCTCACCGTCGAGCTCTTGCGCCAGATCGTCGCAGCCCTCTACGTCGCACCGCCCGCCGATGAACATGACATGCGCAGGCTCCTGGCCCGGGTCGACCCGAGTGCCGCCACGCCCAAAATCCTGCATTGGTTGCGCGACCTCTACCCGCCGCGCAACACGGAACACTGGATCGGGACCCTGCAACCGGACCGGATGGCCGAACTGCACCTCGTCAACGAGCTCAGCGCCTCGCCCGGCCTGGCCGCCGCCCTGCTCGACGATCTCGACGGCCGCAACGCCCGGCACGCTGTCGCCGTGCTCGCTCGGTCCGTCGCCGACCATTTCTCCGACCAGAAGATCCGCGCCCGTGCGCTGCGGCTCTTGGACCGGACGGTCTCCGCCCTACCTGACAGCCTCGAGCTCCTCCGGTCGGTCTCCGCAGTGATCCCCTACCCGTCCGAAGTGCTGACCCAGTCGGACCTCTCCCTGCTCAACCGGATCCTCGGCCTCATCGACCCGGCAGACGCCGCCGGACGAGCATGGGTGCTGCACGACATCGGCACGCGCCTGTACCACCTCGGGCGACGCGCCCAGGCGATCGAGCCCTTGACCGAAGCCATCCAGGAACGACGCGCCCTGACGGGCACAGACCCGATCAAACACGGATCCGAGCTGGCAGCGTCCCTGCGCTACCTCGGCGTCGTGCTGTCCGAACTCGGACGTGCGCACGACGCCTTGCCCCCGACCATGGAAGCCGTCGAGATCGAACAGCGACTGGTCCGTGCAGACCGCGACACCTACCTCCCGTACCTCGCCCGCATCCTGTGTGACCTCGGCACGCGCTACCACGAAGCCGGCTTGCCCGGTGAAGCGATCACGCCGCTGCAAGAGTCCGTCAGGATCAACGAGCAGCTCGCCAAGGTCGATCCCGAACGAACCAACCCTCATCTGGCGCGATCCCTGATGAACCTCGCGATCGCCCTCAACCTGATCGGTCGGCCCGCCGCTGCACTGCCACCAATCCGGAAGGCCGTCGAGATCCGCAGGGTTCTGGCGCGGGACAACCCTGACGGGGACCTCGTCTTCCTCGCCCGCGCCCTGACCGAGCTCAGCTCCTGTCTGGTGCTCAACGCCCGCCCCCAGGACGGCGCCGCGGCCGGACAGCAATCGGTGGACATCCGCCGGCAGCTCGCCGAGACGAACCCCGAACGCCACACCGCCGGCCTCGCCCTGTCCCTGCGCCAGACCGCAACGGCACTGCGCTTTGCCGGCAGCCAAGCCGAGGCCGCCCTCTACTACCGGGAGGCCATCACCATCGAACGTGGACTGGTCGCGACACATCCCGGGTCCGGGATGGCGACCGCTCTGGCTGAGTCACTCACTAGCTACGCTGCCATGCTGATCTCGCTCCAGCAACCATCGGCAGCGCTCCCCCTCGCTCACGAAGGAGAACGATTGATCGCCTGGCGGACGAGCGAGGCCAGCCCCGCGGCGCTGCGGCCCGCGGCACGTTCCCTCTCCAACGTCCTGACGAACATCGCCGACGTCTTGGACGCCAACGAGCAAACCAGCGAAGCACAAGCACACCGACGAGAAGCCACCGCCCTCCTCGGCGGCACCCTCTTCGAATCTCCCGCCACTGGCTTAGCAGACACACCACCCCGGCACGAGGAATGAACCGCATCCAACTGACCAAGGACACCGAAAAGCTCAAGAATACGCTTTTGGGAGTTGCACACGAGCAGGACGCCGGAACGCGTAGATCCAACGCAGCGGCACCGCACCATCCGAGTCGGAGCTAGGAGCGGTACAGGGGCAGGACGAAACAGACATGCCCCCGGTACATGCTTGCGGAGTGTGGCCAATCCAAATCCGTCGCAGCACCTGCCGACAAGCGCGACCCACCGCTCCGCCTACGGTTGCACTATGACCGTCTCCGTAGAGCAGCTCGCTGAACTCGACGCGATGTTCTTCAGGGCCGCAGGCCATTGGCCGGACCGTCCGAGACTGGATCCGGTGCTCGTCGCCAAGTCCAGAGAACTCGCTGAGGCGCTCCTCGAAACCAACCAGCCCTGATCACGTGTCGAACTGGCATTTCCGGCGCACGCGTCCAGCGGAGCATGCCCGTTGATAGGCCGGCTCGGCACGGCGGCCGGTGAGTGCGGTTCCGGTCTTTCGAGCCTCAGCGCCCAATGGAAAGCACACCTTGCTGGATCGTCACCGATTCTAGCGTCGCGCACGCGGACCCGCAGGCCAGAGCGTCCCACGGCCAGTGCAGAGCAGGAGTACGCCATCGCATCGACGACGCTCGGCCCGGCGTCCGGTGTCACTTATCGGTGCAGCAATCCCTTAGGCACCGCGATCGACGGTTAGCGGCCGCACGACCACACAGTCTGGGATGTGCTCAACCTCCTGCGTACGTGTGTGGGATGCACCGACCAGATCACGCCGTCCCGGCCGCGCCCCGAAGCCGTCGGGCGATCACGAAGTCATCCGCAAGAAGGCTGCCCCGAGCAGGAGAACGCGCATCGTCGAGCACAACGACTACGACCTCGGCCCCAGGATCAAGGGCGGCAGATCCGGTCTTCGTGTTGTCGATGAGTACGTCCGTCCCATCGGAGATGACTACGATCGCCCCCCAGGGCATTCGGCGATCCACTGTGGCCGTGTACTCCTGATGCAGACGAGCACTCATCGACCAGACACCCACCCTCTGTTCAAGGTGTGTTCACTGAAGCTACCGAGTCGGTCTACGGGAATCGCCCACTCGATCCGAGCGGCGCCCCCGGGTCCTTGCCAGTCATATCGGTAGGCGACGTCACTGAACTCATCGAGGAAGCCCGGGTGCATATCGTAGCGGACCATGCCGTCCGCGTAACCAGGCCTCCCGACGTAGTCGCCTGCGACGCTCCGTTCGCCGAAGTAAGCTGCGGCGTCACCATCTTGATGGTTGAGCGGGTTGGGCCCGCCCGCCAGTTCATCGGCCGCATTCGGCGCCTTCGGCGTGCGGTAGATCGAGATCGTCGGGACCTCGTCTGCTGCGTTCGCCTCGGCACGGAGAGCCGTCGAAACTCCCCCTGCCGTACGAGGGACGCGCAGAACCCCAACACCAACTGTTGCGATTTCCGGTCCCATGAATATCAGAGCGGCGACGTTCGTGCCAACTTCGACTTCCTCTGGGGTACTGGCGTTCTGCGCCGTCTCACTGAGATGGTGCGAAGCTGCATGGACCTTGCAGTTCTCCAACATCGTGGGGAACAGGCAGTTGAACACGAAGTTGTTGAAATGTTCGACGGGCCCCTGCGGATCACTTCCGAAGTCCGGGATGTAACCCTCGGACGTGGCTCCACTTGCAGCCGGATACACCCGCTGCAGGGCCGTCGCGCAGGACATCGTCCAGGGCATCGGCCGGGGTCTCGATGCGGTCCTCGGCGCTCTCCTTCATCCCGGGCAGCGCATGCATCCCGATCCCGACCAAGATCGTGCGACCGGGCCCTGTCCGGGCATGCACTTGCTCGGCGAGGGCGAACAGGCGCTCGGTGATCGCGGCCGGGGTGGTCAGGTGCTCGACGTCGCACCCGCCGGCGAAAGCCACATCCACCAGGGCACGTTTACCCGCCGCGGTCGACTTGTCTGTGGCGGTGGCGTCCAGAATCACGACTCGCGGCCGCGCCCCGCTGGACGCGTCGAGTTCTGCGGCGCCTGCGCCGGTGAGGATTGCGGACAAGGCCAGCCCGGTCAGGACCCCGAGTGCGTCGGTGGGCCCGTCGCCGACGACCATGACCCCGGCCCCCGGCTCGTGCGTGACGGGGATCGCGGTGGGGTCCTCGGTCACCGCGACCGGCAGCCCAGCCCAGGCAACTGCTGGCCCAGGCAGGCTGACGCTCGGGGTGCTCCCACGGGGTGCATTCGTGAAGGAGGTGTCACGCAGGGACGCGGTCAGGGCGGTGGGCAGGTGTGCGGGGTCTGCCAGGTGGAACACGCGCGGCGGTCGCATGCTGCTCCCACCGGCGCGTTCCCACAGCTGGCGTCGCAGGGCGGACAGGCGTTGGTGGTCGGCGTAGGCAATCTGCACCAGTTGGTTGTCCTCGAGGTGCCCGTAGTTCGTGTTCACGATCGCCTGCCCGGGGAACCGCAGGCCCGCCGCGGCGGTGTTCCCGTTGCCGAGCACGACCTGGGAGTCCGAGACAGTGGTCTTCAGGGCGATCCTCGTGGGGGACCTGCCCGAAGATCGCGTCGCGCTTCATCGTCAGCTTCGGCGTCCCGTCCAGGGTCTGCGTCGAGAACTCCAGGTGGATGCCGTAGGCCCGGCCGAGGCGGGCCAGTCGTTCCAGCAGGTTGATGGCTTCCTCGGCCCGGTCGTCGTCGCCGTCCAGGAGGACCTGGAACTCGTCCAGCACTGCCACGATCCGCGCGGGACGCGGCACTGCACCGAAACTCTCCTGGGGAAAGTCGGCCAGGTCGACGACGTCAGCGGCCTTGAACATCGCCGCGCGCCGGGCAAGCTCCTCGTTCAGGTGCCGCAGCACCGCGACGCCGAACATCCGGTCGGCGTGGATCCCGAGGACCTTCACGTGCGGCAGGAAGTACTCACGCCCGGCGGCGGGGCCCAGGCGGGCGAACTCGACGCCGTGCTTGAAGTCCAGCAGGTACAGCTCCAGGTCTGCTGGGGAGTACCGCACCGCCAGGCCATGGATCAGGGTGAGCAGGAAGTTGGACTTGCCCTGCCCGATCGCGCCGGCGACCAGGAGGTGCGGCAGGGGCGGGTTGCTGGTCCGCAACCGCACCACGACCGGGTCCTGGTCGGTGAACCCGACCACCGTTTCGAGCCCGTCGACGACCGATGACCACCACTGGTCAGGGGATGGGAGTGTGTCGTCGAACGCGAGGGTGGGCAGCTTCGCGTCCGACGTCCGGGCCAGGATCTGGCGGACGACGGCGGGAAGGTCGCTGATCGGGTCGTCAGGGGCTACGGGGGTGTCGAAGACATCGCTGACGAAGAGGCCGTCCGTACCGGCGACAATCCCGGTGAGGTGGTCGAGCAGGGCGTCCGGGTCCACACCAGGTGCTGGCTCAGCGGTCCAGTCGTAGGTCACCAGCAGGCTGATCCCACGCTGCGCACCCGTCGCAGCCAACCGGACCAGGTTGGTCTGCGCTGCCTGGTCTATCCCTCGCGGGTAGTCCAGCACCACCAGCAGGTGGTGCGGATCCGCGCCCCTCGAGCGTGCCTGGAGTTCCCGGAACGTCGCAGCACCGGCCTGAGCCATGCGATGCCCACGCGCCGCGGAGGTCTCCACCAGCCGGGTCAGAACCCGTCGCACATCGACGTCGTCATGCACTGCACGGCCCACAACCTGCGGGAACTGCGCCGTCACCCCACCCAGCACACCCAAGATCCCCGACACAGCCGGGTCCAGGCAGTCCACCCGCACCCCGAACGCCGGCGAGGCGGCCACGGTCCGCAGCACGGTTTGCTGCACAACCCGCAACGCCGCCCTCCGGTACGCACCCGCGACCGAGTCCCGGTGCGGTGCCTCGGCACCGGCACGTCTCGACGACGCCGTCGGCCCGTAAGGGGTCCCGGACTGGTGCCCTTCTCCGGAGTCGTGCCCGCCGTGCTCGGCCGGTCGGGGTTCATCCGGTGCGGGTGAGACCTCCTCTTCCGGCACGACGCACCAGCCCGCCGTTCCCAGCAACGGGACCACCACGGGTACCCCGGTCGTCGTCTCCCCCACCCGGACGTGTCCGGCCCAGCCTGCTCTCGCAATGAGATCCTGCTGGCCCCAGCCCGGGTCGGTCGGCGCGAGGCCGGCGGCGCCGGGTGCCAGGATCCGGGCGCTGTCGATCAGATGCTGCTCCATCGCGTCCACCGGTTCGTGCGCCCGAGCACCAGGTGAGTCGTCGTTCGCTCCTCCGCTCCCGCCGCTGGCGGTGTGGCGGGATCGGTGCGCCTCACGCAGGCGAACCTCCGCGGCTCGCTGGGCCTCGAGCACGACGGAGCAGCCGGCCAGAACGAGCTGCCGTGCGGCACCGGCAAGGCCACGGATACGTTCCTCGACCACCCGCACCGGCTCCGCCCTGCCCGATCCACCGCCCGGGTTGCCGCCCGCCATCGCCGTCCCCGGAACTTGCTGACTCACCAGTGCCGCCCCCGCGCCTGTCCTCGTCCCTGCATCACAACACCCCACTGGGGCCGCGCCGGCCCAACACTCCCATATCGCCTACCCGCCGTCGACGGAACACAGCGCAATCTCTCGCCGCGTTCAGCTCATGTGACAACGGCGGCCCGCCGTCCGTAGCAGGACGGCTCAGATGTCCTCGGCGCCGTCGTGGTGCTGGGTGACGGCGAGATCGCCGTGCTCGAGCGACAGGATGCGCCCCGTCAGCGAGGCGGTGCTCCCCACGGGCCGGTAGACATGAGCGGCACGCTGAGGCATGCCGTCCTGGCCCCAGGCTTCGATGTGGTCCACCAGTGTGAGTGCTGCCTGCTCGCCGCGTGGGCCGAACCCGACCGCGCCGAGCCGGGACCCACCCTCGGTGTCGCCGGCCGGCTCGAAGCACAGCACCGCGAACGACTCGCCGTCGACGTGCCCAAGCCGCATCCACCGCCAGTCGTCTTGCTCCAGTTGGTCGTGGTCCTCGAAGGTCAGGTCCACCAGGCCCGGCAATTCGTAGGCCAGGCGGGTGCGCAGGCCGACGAACAGGCCCGGCGGCGGCATCACCACACCCGACTGGACAAGGACCCGCTCACCAGGGAACGTCTCGGGCAAGCGGGACAGGTCGGTGCCCTGGTCCCACGAGCGGGCGACTGCCGCTGCCCCGTTCGGGCCGGTGATCCGTGCCGTGTCGGGATCGAGACCGGCAGTTCCCTGGATGTCGACGAACCCACAGACCAGCGACGACTCCCCGATCAGGAGGTCGCCCTCGTGGTGGAACGCGATCGACCAGCACTCCGAAGCATGGCGGGCACGCAGCGGGACGACCAGGACACCTCCGGGGGTCAGCTGTTCGAGCCAGGCCGGGGCGATGTCCCACACCCCGACCGTGACCACGATCGATCGAAGAGCCCCAGGCCCAGCGGCTCGGCGCCGTCGGCCTGGACGACCGTGACGCGGTCCGTGTACCCGGTGGTGTCCAGGGCGGCGCGAGCGGACTCCACGACGACGGGGTCGATGTCGACGGTCACGACCTGCCCGGTCGGGCCGACCAGCTCGGCAAGCAAGGCCGCGTTGTACCCGGCGCCGGCGCCGATCTCAAGGATCCGCATGCCGCGCTCGACGCGAGCCTGATGCAACATCCGAGCCACCAGCCTTATCTGCACCTGCCAGCGCGCGGTCCGACATCTGTGTTCTGGCTAGTGCCTAGGAGCTCTGATCGCCGACCTCATTAGTCGGTGCCATCGCCGATCCTCAGCACCACATCGCTGGGTGCTCAAGCCCTTTGGACGCGGCCCCCTTCGTCCCAGCCAGTTGCGCACAACATTGATGAGTGTCAACATAGAAGCCCATCGATACGCGAGGAGGTCGACGATGACTGCTCTTACCCCGCAGAGTGCTCGCGAGGTGGAATCCCACGCGATCAGCGTGGACGCGGCGACCACCGTAGCCACCACGCTCAAGGCCCTGGCTGAACCGTTGCGGCTGCGCATGCTCTCCGCCATCGCCACCAGCCCCGCCGGTGAAATCACCGTCGGCGAGCTCGCCTCTCTGACGGAGGTGTCTCAGCCCACGGTGTCCCACCACCTCAAGGTGATGCGCGACGTCGGCCTGCTCACCGCGGACCGGCGCGGCACCTCGGTCTGGTACCGCATCAAGCCGGCCTACCGCGGGGCCGTGAACACGCTGCTGGACCGGTTCGCGCCGGCAGCCGTCGACGTCTTGGAGACGCCGCACCTGGTCGGGCTGAAGAACGTGGACCCCGCCCTTGACCGGATGGCCGTGTCTCTGGCCGAGCGGTTCCCTGGGACGCCGCCGAACGAATGTGTCCGGGTAGTGCGCGAGTCGTACACCGCGCTCGTGCGCCGAGGCGGCACGGCCTCCCACCTGATCCCGTTGACGGAGCACTTCGCGCGGCAGCGGATCATCGACGCGCAGAAGGCGCACGCCCAAGAGTCCGGTGCGGCGGGTGCCAAACACGTGCCGCAGGTGCTGTTCGTGTGCGTTGCCAACGCCGGGCGGTCACAGCTTGCCGCTGCGCTGATGCGGCACTACGCGGGCGACCGCGTAGTGGTCCGCTCCGCCGGGTCGGCGCCTGCGGCTGACGTGCACGCAGGAGTGCGCGCGCTCCTGGAGGAACTGGGGGACTCTGCCGCAGCTGACGCAGTGGACGACGTGACCCGCTTCTACCCCAAGCCCCTGACCGACGACGCGGTCCGCGCCGCGGACGTGGTGGTGACCATGGGCTGCGGCGACGCATGCCCGGTACTGCCCGGCAAGCGGTACGAGGACTGGGTGGTGGGTGACCCCGCCCTGGCTTCCCCTGCCGGTGTGGCCGCGATTCGTGACGACCTGGACCAGCGGGTGCGCGCCCTCCTCACTGATCTCGTGCCTCAGACCGCCTGACCCGCCGCACAACCAACTTCTGCTCCACAAAAGCACCGCACAGAACTGGATAACCCTATGAGCGTCACCGAACCCACCGAGCCCGCCAAGCCGTCCGCCCTGTTTGTCTGCGTGCACAACGCGGGCCGCTCCCAGATGGCCGCGGGTTTCCTTCGCGCGCTGTCCGGCGGCGCTGTCGAGGTGCGCTCGGCCGGCTCCATGCCTGCTGAGATGATCAATCCCATCGCCGTGGAGGCCATGCTCGAGAAGGGCATCGACATCCGCGGCGAGAAGCCCAAGGTTCTGAGCAACGAGGCCGTCGAGGCGTCTGACGCCGTGATCACGATGGGCTGCGGCGACGCGTGCCCCTACTACCCCGGCAAGAACTATCAGGACTGGGAGCTCAGCGATCCCGCGGGCCAGGGCATCGAGGCCGTTCGACCCATCCGCGACGAGATCGAGCGGCGGGTGCGTGGACTGCTCACCGAGCTCGGCGTTCAGCCCGTCTCGTAGGGGAACACGTGGCGACGCCGATGGTCATTGAATTGATCGTGATGGATCAAACGGTAGGCTCGCCGCATGAGCGAGTGGGTTGCCCGGGACAGCGGTCAGCGCGGGGCGGTAGAGCAGGAGCCGCACCCTGCGCTGCGCTCGACCTTGAGCCGCGGGCAGGCCGAGGACACAGCGGCGGTGCTGCGGGTCGTGTCCGACCCGACACGGCTGCAGATTCTCTCTTTGATCCATCACAGCGACGAGCGGCGCATCCGGGTGGTCGACCTCACGCGTGCGCTCGGCCTGCGCCAGCCGACGGTCTCGTACCACCTGAAGGTGATGAACGAGGCGGGCATCGTCTCGCGCGACCCGGTGGGCCGGGAAGCTTGGTACGCGATCGTGCCGCAGCGCCTGGGCATGATTGCAGACCTGCTGCGCTGACCGCTCCTCCTCGACAGAGCGACAGGACGGACGTCCGGTGACCGATCTTCGCCTGCTCGCCGCCCAGGCGGCGGCCATGGCCGATCCGGACAGGCTCCGGCTCCTCGCTCTGGTCCTGACCGATCCGTCGAGCCAGCCGACGGCGGCGTACTTGGCAGGCTCGTTCGGTGACCAGGTTGCGATCGTCAGGCACCTGGAAGCGATGGCGGACGTGTGGCTCCTGGCCCGCGTCGGTGACCCGCACACGCCGGGCTACCGCCCCACCGCGGACGCGATCGTCAGGTTCGGCGGCGCCGCGATCGGCGCTGCGCCCTACCGCGACGGGCCAGTCGTGGACGCCGGCAACCACAAGCAGCTGATGGACCGTGTGGTGGACGAGCTCACCGACAGGTTTTCCGAGACGTTCGGCCGCGAGACCGTCGAGCGGTTCGTCCGGGAGAGCTACGGCCTGCTCGCCGACCGGGCATCCGTGCAGCGCTACCTGCCCGCCCTGACCGCGCGGTTCGCAACGGACCGGCTGGCGGCCCTGGCGGCGCCGTTCAACGGCGTCGACGCCTCGGGTAGCAAGACCATCAGTGACGTCCTGTTCGTGTGCGTGCACAACTCGGGTCGTTCACAGATCGCCGCCGCTGCGTTGCGGTCCCTGGTCGGGAACAGGGTGCGGGTGCGCACGGCAGGCTCCACGCCGGCCGGCATGCTCGACCCGGGAGTCCGGGACGAGCTGGCCCGTCGTGGCATGGACCGGCTGGCGGAGATTCCGCGGCCTCTGACGGAGGAGGTCGTGCGGGCCTCCAGCATGGTCGTGACGATGGGCTGCGGGGACGCGTGCCCTGTGTTACCTGGCCGACGCTACGTGGACTGGCCCGTGGAGGACCCCGCGGGGCGGTCGCCGGACGATGTGCGACGCATCGCGGACGAGATCATCGACCGGGTGCACGTGCTGCTCGCCGAGATCGACGCGGGCCCTGATTGATAGGTGTGCGTCTATCAATCGCCGGACACGGCAACGGTCATGAGGGGTGTGGAGTCCAGCCTGTAGCCGATGCCTCGTACGGTGTGCAGGGCGCCGGCTGCGCCGAAGGGGTCGAGCTTGCGGCGCAGCCGGGAGATGACGGAGATGAGCGCGGCGTTCGGGTCCGACGAGGTCGGCCAGAACCGCCGTTGCAGTGCCTCGCGCTCGACCACGTGGTCGTGCTGGGACGCGAGCTCGTAGAGGGCTTCGAACTCCAGCGTGGCCAGGTCGATCCCCTGGTTGCCGAACTGCGCGTCGTACCCTGTTACGTCCAGCCGGAGGTGGCCCACCTCGACGGTGGGCAGCCGGACCGGCCCTTGACGCACCTCGCGCACGGCGGACTCCAAGGCTGCCGGCCCGTAGGGCCTGGTCAGCATGGGACGTGCACCGGCCAGGACCGCGGGGCCGATGATGTCGGTCTCCCCTGGGCCGTGGGCCACCAGCACGGCCACGCCGAGCTCCTCGTAGGCAACTTCGACCACCGCCAGGAGCGTGTCGCTGCCCAGCTGCGCGGACAGGACCAGCGCGTCCACGCCCCCTGCCCCGACACGCGCGAGGCCGCGCAGCACATCCCGGTAGACGAGCAGGCTCACGCCCCGCTCGCGCAGGCGCGAGGTGAGCCAGCGCTCCCGGTCCAGGGCGGCATCCACCAGGACGACGGTGTGCGTACCGCGGCGCACGTCGTCGCCCCGTCCACGTGCCTTGCGGGTGCCGACGCTGGGCGCTGCGGAGGTGCTGGTTGCCATGACGCTCCTTGGTGTGCGGGCGTCAGCCGAAGCGGCCGCTGATGTAACCCTCGGTACGCGAGTCCGCGGGGCTCTCGAAGATCTTGGTCGTCTTGTCGTACTCGACCAGCTCACCGTGCCGTTCCCCAGTCACCGGGTCGATGGCGGCGGTGAAGAAGGCCGTGCGGTCCGCGACGCGGGCGGCCTGCTGCATGTTGTGGGTGACGATGATGATCGTGTACTGGTCACGCAGCTCGGCCATGAGCTCTTCGATCCGGAGCGTCGCGATCGGGTCCAGGGAGGCGCACGGCTCGTCCATGAGGATCACGTCCGGCTGCACCGCGATGGTCCGCGCGATGCACAGGCGCTGCTGCTGGCCGCCGGACAGGCCGTAGGCGGACTGCCTGAGCTTGTCCTTGACCTCGTCCCACAGGGCGGCCTTGGTCAGGGCCTGCTCGACGTAGTCGTCCATGCTGCCGACCTGCATGCCGGTGACGCGCGGCCCGTAGGCGATGTTGTCGTAGATCGACTTGGGGAACGGGTTGGGCTTTTGGAAGACCATCCCGATCCGGCGGCGCACCTCGATCGGGTCGATACCCGGGGCGTACATGTCCTGACCCCAGTACCGGATCGGGCCTTCCACCCGTGCTCCCGTGATGAGGTCGTTCATCCGGTTGAGCGACCGCAGGATGGTCGACTTGCCGCAGCCGGAGGGTCCGATGAGCGCGGTGATCTCGTTGTGCCCGAGGTCCAGGGAGACGTTCCGCACCGCGAGGTAGTCGCCGTAGTAGACGCTCACGTCGTCCACCTCCAGGACGGTCCGCTCCGGGTGGTCTGGGACCTCGCGCGTGGCCTGCTGGTGGTGCTGCAGCTCCGTCTCGATGGCGTCGCGGACTTGTGGCATGGGTTCAGGCATGGGTTCACCAGCGCTTCTGGTAGCGGTTGCGGATGTAGATGGCGGCGCCGTTCATGAGCAGCACGAGGCCCATGAGGAGCATGGAGGCGCCTGCGGCCAGCGTGTGGAACTCGGCCTGCGGCTGCGCGGTCCAGCTGAAGATCTGGATCGGCATGGTGGTGAACTGGCTGAGCAGGCCGTTCGGGTCGAACCGGAGGAACACGAGCCCGCCGAGCAGGAGCAGCGGCGCAGCCTCGCCGAGCGCGCGGGACAGGCCCAGGATGGTGCCGGTCGCGATGCCGGGCATGGCGGCGGGCAACGTGATGCGCCAGGTCGTCTGCAGCGGCGTGGCCCCGACCGCCAGAGACCCGTCGCGCAGCTCTCGCGGGACGGCCCGGACGGCCTCGCGGGTGGAGATGATGATGACGGGCAGGATCAGCATCGCCAGCGCGATGGCGCCGCCGATCACGATGTTCTTCTGCTGCACCCCGACCAGCGCGAGGGTGCCCAGGGCGAGCATGCCGTAGATGATCGCGGGCACGGCGGACAGGTTGGAGATGTTGATCTCGATCAGCCGGTTCCACCAGCGCTTACGATCGGCGAACTCCTCGAGGTGCACCGCGGCGGCGACGCCGAGCGGTACGGCCAGCACCGCCGTCGTGCCGATCACCCAGAGCGACCCGAGGATCGCCGGGCGGGCACCTGCCTCCTCGGCGCGCGAGGAGGGGTAGCCGGTGAACAGCCGGCCGTCGAGCCGGGTCAGCCCGTCCGCGAACGTGTCGATCAGGAGGACGGCGAGCGTGACGAAACCGATCAGCAGGCTCAGCCACAGCAAAATCATGAACAGCACCGACTGCGGGGTCTGTTCCCTGCTGCGGCCCGACGTCGACAGGACCGCGCGGCGGGCGTCGGCCCCCGAGGTCGCGGGTGTGTAGGTGGACATCAGTACTCCTGCCGGAAGCGGCGGACGAGCTCGATCGCGATCAGGTTCACGACCAGGGTGAGGAGGAAGAGCAATAGGCCCACGACGAACAGGGTGTTGTACTCGAGAGAGCCGACCCGCGAGTCGCCAAGCGCCGCGTTGGCGATGAAGGTCGTCATCGTCGCGCCTTGCTGGAGCGGGTTGCTGACCATCTGCACCATCTGGCCGCCGGCGATCGTGACGATCATGGTCTCCCCCACGGCGCGGGAGATGCCGAGCACGACCGCCGCCACGACACCGGAGAACGCCGCGGGGAACACGACGCGCAGCGAGGTCTGCATCCGGTTCGCGCCCAGCGCGGCCGAGCCCTGCCGCAGCGCGTTCGGCACCGCGGACATCGCGTCCTCGGAGACGGATGCGATGGTTGGGATGATCATGACGCCCATGACCATGCCCGCCGACAGCAGGCTGAACGGCCCTACCTCGATGCCGAGGTCCTGGAGGAACGGGGTGAACCAGAGCAGGGCGAAGTAGCCGAACACGACGGTCGGCACGCCCGCGAGCAGCTCAAGGATCGGCTTGAGGATGCGGCGCAGCCGTTCGGGCGCGTACTCGGAGAGGTAGATAGCCGAGCCCAGGCCGCAGGGGACCGCGACAGCCAGGGCCACCAGGGCGGTCCACGCAGTCGCGGTGATGAGCGGCAGCACGCCGTAGGAGGCGTCCGCGAAGCGCGGGGTCCAGCGGGTGCCGGTCAGGAACTCGAAGATCGGGACCTGCTCGAAGAAGGTAAGCGCGGGAACCAGCAGCGCGATCACGATGCCGGCGGTGATGACGACGCTGAGCATCGCGGCACCGGCGAGCAGCCCGCGGGCGATCAGCTCGCCCGGTCGGCGCCTGCCGCGCAGGTCGGACGACCGGGGCGGCCCGGCCGGGAACGTGCCGAAGGAGGCACCGGAGGCCGGCCCGGACGGCGGGCCGACCGACCGGCCGGGCGCGACGGCCCGACCGGTCGGTGCGGAAGAGACTGAGCTCACGCCTCAGCCCTTCAGGCTGTCCAGCTCGGTACGGGCGGTGCCAGCCTGCTCCTCGGTGAGACCGATGAACAGGGCCTCCTCGGCGATCGACGCCTCGTTCTCCAGGTAGAAGTCGACGAAGGTCTGCAGCGCCTCGTTGTCGGCGTAGCTGGCGTTGTTCACGTAGATGAACAGGGGCCGGCCCAGCGGCGTGTAGGTCCCGTCCTGGACCGTCTCGGAGGACGGGGTCACGCAGCCGTCGCCGCCGTCGATGTCGAGGATCTTGACCGCGTCCGGGTTCTCCTCGGCGTAGGAGAGGCCGAAGTAGCCCAGCGCGCCCGGCGAACCCTGCACACCCTGGACCGTGACGTTGTCGTCCTCGGTGGGGGTGTAGTCGGCGCGAGTGGCGCCCTCCTCACCGTTGATGGCCTCGGTGAAGTAGTCGAAGGTGCCGGAGTCGGTGCCTGCGCCATACAGGTCCAGCGGCTCGTCGGGGAAGGACGGGTCGACGTCCTTCCAGCTCATGACCTCGCCCTCGGCCTCAGGGGCCCAGATCGTGTTGAGCTGCTCGACCGTGAGGCACTGCGCCCAGTCGTTCTCAGGGTTCACGACGACGGACAGGCCGTCGTTCGCGATGACGATCTCGGTGTACTCGGTGCCGGCCTCGTCACAGGCGGCAATCTCCTCGTCCTTGATCGGACGGGAGGCGTTGGAGATGTCGGTCTCACCGGCGCAGAACGCCTTGAAGCCGCCTCCGGTACCGGAGGTGGCGACCGTGACCTGGACATCCGGCTCAACCTCGGCGAACTGCGTCGCGGCGGCCGAGGTCAGGGGGGCGACCGTGGAGGAGCCGTCGACGGCGATGGTGCCGGACAGGCCGCCGTCGCCGGCCGCCTGCTGACCGCCGCCGCAGGCGGCGAGGGAGAGCGCGAGGCCGGCGGCGCCGACCGCCGCTGCAGTGCGCTGGGGGAAGTTCATCACCTATGGGATCCCGTCTTGTGGAGGCGAGATGTTCCCGCCTACATCGTCTGTCGGACAAGATTGATAGAACGGGGTCTATGTGAATGCAGGGTGAACGGCCACCTAACCCGTCGTGATCAATCAATCACGATCGATGCTTCCGGGTTGGTCGGAGGGTGAAGTCAGGCGGGACCGGTCAGCCCACGCAGGTCGGGCGCAGCCGCGGGGCATCCTCGACGGAGCCGATTCCGGTGAGGGCTTCCAGCATTGCCGCGAACGCGTCGGACGTCAGGCGGTACCAGGTGAACCTTCCCTCTGCCTCGCCGGCGACCACCCCCGCGTCACGCAGCTGGCGCAGATGGTGGCTGACGGTCGTCTGCTTCGCGCCCGTGAGGTCTACCAGGTGGCAGGTGCACAGTTGCTCCTCGGTGAGCGCGAGCACGATCTGCAGGCGGAGCGGGTCGCTGAGCAGCGCGAACTGCGCTGCGAGCTCGGCGGTCGGCGGTCGGACTGCGCTTGGCATGCACCGATGCTATACATCAGCGCCGGTTGATATCAACGAGTATCGATGTAATGCTTTCGCCCGGCAGCCCGTCAGGCGGCCGCACCCTAGCCTGCCCGATGCGCGGAGAACTCATGCTGCTCGCCCTGATCATCTTCCTGGTCACGCTCACGTTCGTGATCTGGCAACCACGCGGGCTCGGCATCGGCTGGAGCGCGCTGGCCGGTGCAGGCGTCGCGCTGCTCACCGGCGTGGTGCACCTGAGCGACGTCCCCGACGTGTGGGCGCTGGTGTGGAACGCGACCCTCACCTTCGTCGCCGTGATCCTCATCTCGCTCGTGCTCGACGAGGCCGGCACCTTCGAATGGTCAGCACTGCACGTCGCACGCTGGGGCAAGGGCAACGGCCGACGCCTGTTCACCCTCATCGTGATCCTCGGCGCAGCGATCGCCGCGGTGTTCGCCAACGACGGCGCCGCGCTGATCCTGACCCCGATCGTCTTCCAGATGATGCTCGCCCTGAAGTTCAGCCCGGCCGCGTCGTTCGCGTTCATCATGGCCACCGGGTTCGTCGCGGACACCACCAGCCTGCCGCTCGTGGTGTCGAACCTGGTCAACATCGTCTCGGCCGACTTCTTCGGCATCGGCTTCGCCCGCTACGCGCTCGTGATGATCCCGGTCTCGCTGGTCTCGCTCGCCGCGACCCTGGGCGTGCTACGGCTCTTCTTCCGCAAGTCCATCCCTGACCGCTACGACGTGACGGAGCTCGGGCGTCCAGAGGACGCCGTCCGCGACCGCCTGACCTTCCGTGCGGGCTGGGTGGTGCTGGCCGTGCTGCTCGTCGGCTACTTCGTTGCCGAGCCGCTGAACGTGCCGCTGTCCGCCGTCGCCTCCGTCGCGGCTCTGGCGATCATCGTGGTCGCGGCCCGCCGCCCGGCTTTCCTCTTCCGCGGCGTCACCCGGCGGCGAGAGCCTGTCAGCGCCGGGAGCCCGGCGCCCGTCAGCCGTGGGCCCATCGCGGTGTGGCCGGTCGTGCGGTCCGCGCCCTGGCAGGTCGTGATCTTCTCCCTCGGCATGTACCTGGTCGTGTACGGGCTGCGGAACGCCGGGCTCACCGACACCCTGGGTGAGGTCTTCGCCGCGATGGCCGGTCAGGGCACCCTCGCCGCCGGCGTCGGCACCGGCTTCCTCGTGGCCGGCATGTCATCGGTCATGAACAACATGCCCACGGTGCTGGTCGCAGCCCTTGGCATCGACGCGGCCGGCGCGAGCGGCGTCGTCCAGGAGATCATGATCTACGCCAACGTCATCGGCGCGGACCTGGGCCCGAAGATCACGCCGATCGGATCGTTGGCGACGCTGCTGTGGCTGCACGTGCTCGACCGCAAGGGAATGCACATCGGCTGGGGCCAGTACTTCCGCATCGGGATCATCCTGACCCTCCCCGTCCTGGCCGTGACGCTGCTGGGCCTGGTTGCCTGGCTGACCGTCCTGCACTGACCTCCGGCGGCGGGTATACGCTCCCGGCCATGCCGTCATCGACGCGATCGCGCCGACCGCACTTCGTCGTCTGTGGCGGGGGTGCGCTCGCGTACCGGGTCACCTTCGCACTCAGCACCCGGTACCAGGGCGACGTCACGGTCATCCTGCCCGACGCGGCGAGCGAGCACGCCGCCAAGATGAGCGCACTCGACGACGTCCGGATCGTGGTGTCCGCCCGGCCGGACACCACCACCCTCGAGCACGCCTCGATCGGGACAGCTTCCGCGGTCGCCCTGCTCGATCAGGACGACGCCGGAAACATCGAGACCGCGCTGCTGGTCCACGAGCTCCGTCCGGGCCTGCGGATCGTCGTGCGCTTCTTCGACGACAAGCTCGGTAGCGGCGTCGCGCGGCACCTGCCCAACTGCGACGTGTTGTCGGCGTCCAAGATCGCCGCACCGCAGCTGGTCTCCCTCGCCCTGGACGAGGCAAGGCATCTCGATGTGCCGGGCCTGGATCTCGTCGTCGCCGAGTCCGGACAGCAGGCAGGCAAGGAGCTCGCCGTCCTGACTGCCGTCGACGAGCACGACGACGCCGTGATGCTCCCGAGCCCCGGCACGCCGCAGATCGCGCCGCAGGTCGTCCTCGCCCACCCGGTGCGCGATCCTGCACCTGCCGGCACGACCTACCGGTCGAACGGAAAGCTGTGGCATTACATCAGGTCCAACCTGAACCGGTACGTCTGGTACGCAGTGGCAGCTCTCACGCTCATCACGCTGGCCGGTGCCACTCTTCTCGTCGCGGCCCAGGGTGCCCCTGAATGGGGCACCGCGCTGTACCACGTGGTCCTGCACCTCCTGGTCGGGGCGGACCCAGACACCGGCACACCACTCCTGGCTCGCCTGGTCCAGGTGGTCCTCACCGTGGTGAGCGTCGCCGTGATCCCGCTCTTGACGGCGACCCTGGTCGACGCCGTCGTGCGCGCGCGCCTCGCGGCAGCGGTTTCCGGACCGGGTACGACGATGACCGGGCACGTCGTCGTGGTGGGGATGGGTGACGTCGGCACACGGGTGCTCACGACCCTCCTGGAACGTGGCATCACCGCCGTCGCCATCGACACGAACGACAAGGCGCGCGGCATCCAGTTCGCCCGCACCCACGGCGTGCCCGTCGTCATCGGCGACGGCAGGCAGCCCGACGTGCTCGCAGCGGCCCAGGCCGCCAGCTCCCGTGCGATCCTGGCGGTGACCAGCGACGACCTCGCCAACATCGGCATCACCATCGCCACCGACGCGATCGACCGTGCACCGGATGCCGCCCCGCTGCGCCGGGTACTGCGGCTCTTCGACGAGGACTTCGCCCGACGCATCCAGGGACTCATCCCGGGCTCGGCACCGCGCAGCGCGTCACAGCTGGCGGCACCGGCCTTCGCCGCTTCGGTCACGGGACCGGACGCGCACGACACCGTCGCGTTCCGCAACCGGGTGCTGCTGATCGCCGAGGTGCCCATGCGTGCGCACGCCGCTCTCGAGCACCGCCCCGCTCGTGAGGTGGACGTACCCGGTGAGGTCCGGCTCATCGCCCTCCGGCTCCCGCACCGCAGCCCCGGAGCCGACGTCGTCCTCAACCCCACGCCGGGATTCCCCCTCCAGCACAACTACCGACTCATCGTCGTCGCGACCCGCAGCGGCCTGGAGCGGTTGCGTGCGCGAACAGCACACCCTCAGGGGGCAGCACCTGGGGACGACCTCGGACCAGAAACATAGACCAGCATTTATGCATTTGTCGTTCACTGCCCCGTTCCCGAATCGTCGAGACGTGGACACCGCCCGTTCCTAGCGTCGACACCATCAGCTCCGGCTGCCAATACCCAAGCCCCCCGAACGTACACGGAGACCTCCGATGACGATCGCCCCTGAGTCCCGCCCGCTGCTGCAGGTCGCGCCCTATGCGCGCGGCAAGCGCAGCCCCGTCACCTGCCGCCTCAAGTGCGCGGACGCCTGCTCCCACCCGGCCCCCAACGAGAGCGCCAACGAGTACTTCAAGGACATCGTGAGCGCGGCGCTGTCCCGCCGCGCCATGCTCGGCGGCATCGCCGCCGCCGCCGGTGCGGTCGTGATCGGCACCGAGCTCGCCGGCGCACCCTCGGCCGCCGCACACGGCTTCGGCGGCGGACACCCGGACCGCGGCCTCGCGTTCCGGCCCGTCGCCTCCCAGCCAGCCGACGTCGACGCCCTCGTCATCCCCGACGGCTTCACCTGGAGCCCGATCATCCGCTGGGGCGACCCGATCCTGCCCGGCGGCGAAGCGTTCGACATCGGCTCGCAGAGCGCCGCCAAGCAGGCCCTGGCGTTCGGGTACAACTGCGACTACCTCGAGCTGCTGCCGCTCGGCCGGGGTCGGCACGACTGGTCCGGCAAGGGCCGCTCCGGCCGCCGCCGCGGCCGTGACCTCGGCACCTCCGCGCTCCTGGTGTCCAACCACGAGTACACCAACGCCGGGATCATGTTCGACCAGACCTACGACGCCGTCACGCGCCGTGCGATCGAGCGGGCCGCGCACGGCATGTCCGTGGTCCAGGTCGAGCGCCGCCGCGAGGGCAAGCCGTGGACGTACGAGGCGCGCAGCCCGTACAACCGGCGCGTGCACGTGGGCACCGAGTTCGTGATCGACGGCCCGGCCGCCGGCTCGGACCTGCTCAAGACCGCCGCGGACCCGACCGGCAAGCGCGTGCTGGGCACCGTGAACAACTGCGCGGGCGGCACCACGCCCTGGGGCACCGTGCTCTCGGGCGAGGAGAACTTCCACGGCTACTTCCGCGTGGACGGCACCGACCCGCGCGACGCGCGCTACGGGCTGCGCGACGCGGCGACCAGCTACGGCTGGGAGCTGGACGAGCCGCGGTTCTCCGGGCACAACGACGGCTACGAGAACGAGTCGCGGCGGTTCGGCTACATGGTCGAGATCGACCCGTACGACCCGGAGTCGACGCCGGTCAAGCACACCGCGATGGGCCGCTTCAAGCACGAGGGCGCCGAGGTGATCCTGTCCGACCGCGGCCACGCCGTTGCCTACATGGGCGACGACGAGCGCTGGGAGTACGTCTACAAGTTCGTCTCGACCGAGCGGTTCCGGGGCGGGGACAGCCTCGGTGCCCGCCGGCACAACAAGGGCCTCCTGAGCCGCGGCTCGCTGTATGTGGCCAAGTTCCTGGGCGACAGCACCGGTGAGATCGACGGGTCGGGCGCCCTGCCGTCCGACGGCGCGTTCGACGGCCGCGGTGTGTGGATGCCTCTGCTGATCGACGGTCGCAGCGCGGTGGACGGCATGTCCGCCGAGGAGGTCTCGGTGTTCACCCGCCAGGCCGCGGACGCCGTAGGCGCCACCAAGATGGACCGCCCCGAGGACATCCAGCCCAACCCCGTCACCGGCAAGATCTACCTGGCCTGCACCAACAACTCCCAGCGCGTGCCCGGTGCGGCGCGCGGCGCCGCCGACGAGGCAAATCCGCGGGACCGCCGCGTGGTCAGCGGCGCCACCGAGACCGGCAACCGGGACGGGCACGTCATCGAGATCACCGAGGACGGCGACCACACCGGCACGACCTTCCGGTGGAACATCCTGCTGCTGTGCGGCAACCCGGAGGTCAACGAGTCGGTGTACTTCGCCGGTTTCCCCGTCGACCGGGTCTCGCCGATCTCCTGCCCGGACAACGTCGCGTTCGACTCCGC
Source organism: Promicromonospora iranensis (assembly GCF_028994805.1). GTDB lineage: Bacteria > Actinomycetota > Actinomycetes > Actinomycetales > Cellulomonadaceae > Promicromonospora > Promicromonospora iranensis. Next base: position 143,358 of record NZ_JAJQQP010000017.1, read on the forward strand.
AGGCAACCTGTGGATCTCCACCGACGGCGCCTCGAGCCCGATGGGCCGCTGCGACGGCCTGTTCAAGGTGCCGCTGACCGGCCGCGAACGCGGCCACGTGCAGCAGTTCCTGTCGGTACCTGCCGGGGCGGAGACCTGCGGGCCGATCATCGACGACGAGGACGGGATCGTCTACGTCGCTGTGCAGCACCCCGGCGAGGATGGCACGTTCGGGGCGCACCAGTCCTACTTCCCCGACTACCTCGCCGAGGGCCAGCCTGCCCCGGTCGGAGCGTGGCGCGGTCCGCGCCCGTCCGTCGTCCAGGTCTGGCGGGAAGGCTCGCGCAACCACTGAGCCGCAGAGACCTCGACGCCCGTCGCCCCTGAGAGGGCGGCGGGCGTCGCCGTCTGCGACGGCCCTGCGACCCAGCTCAGTTCACGGTGCTGCGGCGTTCCATGAAGACCGTGTCGTGCCAGACGCCATCGTGCTGAGCGATGCGTTCCCGGATGCCGAGAGTGCGGAACCCGGCCGCGTGGTGCAGGCCGACACTGGCGCGGTTCTCGGCGAAGATCGAGGTCTGCAGCGTCCAGAGGCCTCCCTCGTCGGCGGCCATGACCTGCTTGCGGATCAGTGCCTTGCCGATCCCGCGGCCGCGATACCCGTCCGCGACGTAGATCGAGGTTTCGGCGACGCCGGAGTAGACCTCGCGCGCTGATGCGGGGGTCGCGGCGGCCCAGCCGACGACCTCACCGTCGATCTCGGCGACCCAGCGGTGATCCGGCAGCCACTTCGCATCCAGCGACGACCTGCTCGGCACGGCGGTCTCGAAGGTCGCAAGGCCGGTCGCGATGCCTTCGCCATAGATGCGACGCACGGCAGCCCAGTCCGCCTCCTGCAGCGCACGTACGGTCACGTCGGCCGGGACGTCCTCGGGGCAGCACGGCCGCGGGGCGAGCAGGCCCATCACGGCGTCGGCGGCGTGCGGGAGCCCGACGCAGCACGCGGGGTTGATCGTCACAAGGGTCGCGGTGCCCTCCTTGTGGAGCTGGACGAACCCGACGTCGGCGAGCTTGCGCACATGGTGCGAGCAGGTGGACTGGCTAATGCCGAGGATCTCGGTGAGCGCGCCGACGGTCATTCCCCGTGGCGCGGTCGCGACCGCGTGCAGCAGTCGGACCCGGGTCGGCTCGGCCAGGAAGGCGAACCAGGCCGCATAGGTGGAGGCCTCGGCCTCGGGCAGGGCCTGGGCCTCGAGGGGCGTCGTCATGGACAACATGATCGATCAGAATCGATGGTTGCGTCAATCGACGACGGTCGATAAAGTCCGGTCCAGTCAGATCGAACAACATCGATGGGAGAGCGGTCATGAGCGTGTTGCCGGTAGTCGTCGTGGGTGCGGGGCCGATCGGCTTGGCCGCGGCAGCAGAGCTGGTCGAGCGTGGGCTCGAACCCCTCGTTCTGGAGCGCGGCACTCAGCCGGGTGCGGCCGTGGCGGAGTGGAACCACGTGCGCCTGTTCTCCTCATGGTCCGAGCTCGTGGATCCCGCCGCCGACCGGCTCCTCGTGCCGACCGGCTGGCAGCGACCCGCGCCGGAGGCGTACCCGACCGGACGGGAGTGGGTGGCCGGCTACCTGAGCCCGCTGGCCGAGGCGCTGGGCGACCGGGTGCGGCTGGGCGCCGAGGTCGTCGGCGTCGCGCGGCGCGGTCGGGACCGGGTGGTGGACGCCGGCCGGGACACCGAGCCGCTGAGCGTGCACGTGCGCCGCACCGACGGGAGCGAGGAACTGATCACCGCTCGCGCCGTGATCGACGCGTCGGGCACGTGGCGCACGCCCAACCCGCTCGGTGGTGACGGCCTGCCCGCACTCGGCGAGCGTGTCGCCTCCGACCGGATCGTCTACCGCGTCCCGAACCTGGCGGACGAGGAGGTGCGGGCCCGGTACGCGGGCAAGCATGTGGTCGTCGCCGGCAGCGGGCACTCTGCGCTCACCGCGCTGGTCGCCCTGTCCGGCCTGGCCGAGCAGGACCCCACCACCAGGATCAGCTGGGTGCTGCGCCGTGGCGCAGTCGGGGACACCTTCGGCGGCGGCGAAGCCGACCAGTTCCCCGCACGAGGGGCGCTGGGGCTGCGTGCCAAGGAGGCGGTCGACGCGGGTGTCGTGTCGGTGGTGACGGGCTTCCGGACCGAAGCGATCGCGACAGATGCCGACGGGCGGCTGCTGTTGTCCTCGCCGGAGGGGCACCGGGTGGAGGCCGTCGACGAGGTCGTGGCGATGACCGGGTTCCGTCCGGACCTGACGTGGCTGTCGGAGCTGCGGCTGGAGCTGGACGTGACGCTGCAGGCGCCGGTGATGCTGGCGCCGTTGATCGATCCGAACGTGCACTCGTGCGGCACCGTCTATCCGCACGGTGTGAAGGAGCTGGCGCACCCGGAGCCGGGCGTGTTCCTGGCCGGGATGAAGAGCTACGGCCGCGCCCCGACGTTCCTCGCGGCAACCGGGTACGAGCAGGTCCGGTCGATCGCCGCCGCGCTGGCCGGTGATCACGAGGCTGCGGCGCGGGTCGAGCTGCAGCTGGCCGAGACCGGAGTGTGCGGTGGTGCGGGCCTGTTCGACGAGCCCGAAGCGGAGGCGTCGGCCGGTGGGTGCTGCGCCGCCCCGTCCGAGCCGGAACTGATCTCGCTGTCGGTACCGTCCGCCGGCCGCTGAGGCGCGGGCCGTGGAAGCAGAGGTGGCCGCGCGGCCCGGCTTGTCGCGGGCCGGGCTGCGCAGGGTCCTGGTGACGTTGTGCGTCACCGAGATCACCAGCTGGGGCATCCTGTATTACGCCTTTCCCGTGCTGGCCGTCGAGATCACGAGGACGACCGGCTGGTCCGGAGCGTCCGTGATCGCCGGGTTCTCGGTCGGGCAGCTGGTGGCGGCGCTGGCGGGGATCCCGGTCGGCCGTTGGCTGGACCGGATCGGTCCGCGCTGGTTGATGACCGGTGGTTCGCTGCTCGCTGTTCCCTCTGTGGTGCTGCTTGCAACGGCACAGAACCTCGCGTGGTTCATCTCGGCCTGGGTGCTGATGGGGTTAGCGATGGGGGCGACGCTGTACCCACCCGCGTTCGCGGCCCTGACCCGCTGGTACGGTCCGCGACGCGTCTTCGCTCTGACCGTACTCACCCTCGCTGCCGGGCTGGCGTCCACCGTCTTCGCGCCGTTGACCGCGCTCCTCGCCGCACACCTGGACTGGCGCCAGACCTACCTCGTGCTCGCCGGGATCCTTGCGGTGATCACGATCCCCGGCCACCTGTGGGGACTGCGCGGCACGTGGCCCGATCCCGAGCCGCACGATCACACCCAGCCGGCCGAGCACCGTGACCCCGGACAGGTGGCACGCTCTCGTGCCTTCGTCCTCCTGGTGGTGACGTTCGGCCTGGCCGCGTTCACGGCCTATGCGGTCATCATCAACCTGGTGCCGCTGCTCACCGAACGCGGCCTCACTCCGGGCCTGGCGGCAGTGGCGCTCGGGCTCGGCGGCGCCGGACAGGTCCTCGGCCGCCTCGGCTACACCACCCTGGTGCGGCACACGAGCGTCCGTGCCCGCACCGCGGTGGTGGTCGGCGCGGTCGCTCTCACCACTGCGGTTCTCGGGCTGGTCACTTCGACGCCGGTGCTGATTGCCGCCTCGGTGGTCGCCGGGATGGCACGCGGGGTGTTCACCCTGCTGCAGGCCACTGCCGTCACCGACCGCTGGGGCGCCGTGCACTACGGCCGCCTCACCGGCCTCCTGTCCGCCCCGCTCGCGATCACCATGTCCCTGGCCCCGTGGGCCGGGGCCGCCATCGCCGACGGCTTCGGCGGATACTCCCACACCTTCTTGCTGCTGGCAGTCGTCGGGGCCGTTGCCGCGTTCCTCGCGCTGACCACGACACCCAACGCACGACCAGCACCGTCTCGAAAGGACACTGATCATGACTGACGCGATCGTCATCGGCGGCGGCCAGGCCGGCCTCGCCGCCGCTCACGCTCTCCTTGCCCAGGGCCTACGTCCCACGCTGCTCGAGGCCGGCGACGAGCCGGTCGGTTCGTGGCCGCGCTACTACGACAGCCTCCGCCTATTCTCCCCGGCCCGGTACAGCACCCTGCCCGGCCTTGCCTTTCCCGGGGACCCCAACCGCTACCCGCGCCGCGACGAGGTGGTCGACTACCTGCGCACCTTTGCCAAGAGCCTCGACGCGGACATCCGCACCGGCCACCGCGTCACGGCCGTGACCCACGACGGCGACCAGTTCATCACGCAGGTGCAGGACGAGCAGCCGCTGTCCGCGCCGCTCGTGATCGCTGCGACCGGCGCGTTCAGCTCACCCCATCGGCCCGCCCTCCCCGGCCTGGACCGCTTCACCGGTATGGTCCTGCACTCGAGCGAGTACCGGAACCCGGCGCCCTTCGCCGGGCAGCGTGTCCTGGTGGTGGGGGCGGCGAACTCCGCGGTCCAGATCGCGGTCGATCTCGCACCGCACGCCCGCGTCACCCTCGCCACGCGCGCACCGGTCCGCTACATCAACCAGACGCCGTGGGGCCGCGACGCGCACTTCTGGTTGACCGTCAGCGGGTACGACGCGCTCCCGATCGGGCCGTGGCTGGGCACGCAGCCCAGCATGCCCGTGCTGGACACCGGCACCTACCAGGCCGCCGTCGACGCCGGACGACCCGACCAGCGGCGCATGTTCACCGCGATCGACGGCAACACCGTCACCTGGCCCGACGGCAGCACAGAAGAGGTGGACACGATCCTGCTCGCCACCGGCTTCCGCCCCGACATCTCCTACCTGAGCGGTCTCGGCGCACTCGATCCCGACGGCGCACCGCGACAGCGTCGTGGCCTGTCCACCACGCATCCGGGCCTTGGCTACGTCGGACTGGAGTGGCAGCGCAGCTTCTCCTCGGCCAGCATCCGTGGTGTCGGCCGTGACGCTGCGTACGTGGTCCGCCGTCTTGTCAGGCGTCGAGGTTGAGCTAGCGACGATAGCCGTGGCACTGGGGCCGGACGGAGGACGGGCTTGCCCCCCCATATCGACAAGTGTCAAAATAGAAGCAGGTCGATACACGCCTTCCCTTGCCGGTACGCCGTCGCGTCCGGCCCCATCAGGCACCCGAACAGAGGAATCACATGAGCACCTCGCCGCCACTGAAGATCGTCGTCGTCGGCTCGGTTGCGGCCGGCACCTCGGCCGCTGCCAAGGCCCGGCGCAACACCGAGACCGCCCGCATCACCGTGTACGAGCGCGACCACGACATCTCCTACTCCGGGTGCGGGCTGCCGTACTTCGTCGGTGGCGAGGTCGAGACCATCGACGAGCTCACCCCGCGCAACGCCGCATGGTTCAAGGCCCGCTACGACGTCGACGTCCGCACGGGCCACGAGGTCGTCGCCGTGGACGCCGCGGCGCAGACCGTCACCGTGCGCGACCTCGCCACCGGAGACACGTTCGAGGACACCTACGATGAGCTGATCCTGGCCACCGGCGTACGCAGCGTGGTCCCGCCCCTGCCCGGGGTGGACCTGCCCGGAGTGTTCAGGGTCCGCACCCCGTCCGACGCGCGGGCGATCCGCGCGTGGGTGGAGGAACGTCCGGTGCGCCGCGCGGTCGTGATCGGCGCCGGCTACATCGGGCTGGAGATGACCGAGCAGCTCACCGAGCGCGGCGTCGAGGTGACCGTCGTCGAGGCGCTCGAGCACGCGATGCCTCGGATGGACGCGGACATGTCCGCACGGGTGGACGCCGAGCTCCGCAAGCACGACGTCGACCTGCGCCTGGGCGCACGTGTCGCCGCGATCGAGGGCGACGAGGCAGGGGTGACCGGCGTGCGCGTCGGCTCGGCGGACGACGGCGACACCGTGCCCGCCGACCTGGTGATCGTCTCGGTGGGCGTGCGCCCGAACCTGGAGCTCGCGGAGCAGGCCGGGGTGACGATCGGCCGGACCGGTGCGATCGCCGTCGACCGGCAGGGGCGCACCGATGTGGCGCACGTCTGGGCGGTCGGGGACGTGGCCGAGTCGTTCAACCTGATCACCGGCGAGCCGGCCTGGGTTCCACTGGGGTCGACGGCGAACAAGATGGGGCGCATCACCGGTGACGCGATCACGGGCGGCACGCTGGAGCACCGGGGAATCCTCGGCACGTCGATCGTGCGGGTCTTCGACGTGGCGGTGGCCCAGACCGGGCTCACTGAGGACCAAGCACGCGCGGCCGGGTACGACGTCGAGGTGCTGCACAACATCAAGCCCGACCGGCCCGAGTACCTGGGCGGCGAGTCGCTGCTGATCAAGGCCGTCGCCGACCGGGCCACCGGGCGGCTGCTCGGCGCGCAGGCGATCGGCGCGTCCGGGGCAGACAAGCGCATCGACGTGCTGGCCACGGCCATCACCTACGGGGCCGACGTCGCCGACCTGTTCCACCTGGACCTGGCCTACTCCCCCACGTACGCCACGACCAAGGACCCGGTGCACTACACGGGCATGGCGCTGGACAACGCGATCCGCGGCAAGGCGCGGCTCATCACGCCGGCGGAGCTGGACCGGCACCGGGCCGACGGCGAGAAGGTCCAGGTCGTCGACGTCCGCTCTGCGAAGGATCGGGCCAAGGGCTTCGTGGAGGACTCGGTGCACATCCCGCTGGCCGAGCTGCGCGCCCGGGCCGGTGAGCTGGACCCGGCCGCGCTGACCGTGACGTATTGCAACAAGGGTGTGACCGGCAACGCGGGACAGAACGTGCTGCGCAACCTCGGCTTCGAGCAGGTCTACAACCTGTCCGGCGGCAACAAGAACTACCAGGCCTGGACGTCGGCTCACTAGTCGAAGCGACTACGGCCAAGGGGGTGTGAGTCCCGGGCACCTGCCCGGGACTCACATCCCTCTGTTGCGGTCCGGTCGTCAGTCGCTGGAGCGGCCGTGCTCGACGCCGGTCGCGAACCCGACCTTGACCGGCTCGGGCGCGCTGCCGCATCCAGAGGTCTGCTCGGCCGTGCTACCGCAGCCGGACGCCGCCTCGGCGGGTGCACCCAGTCCGAGCGTGACCGTCTGCGGGCCTGACGGCGTCGCGCAGCATCCGCCGCTGGTCGCGCCGGCCAGAGCCTCGGCGGAGACCACGCCGTCCGCGTCGGCGGCGAACGCCAGGTCCGAGGAGCAGACGCCGGTCTGCGGCAGGTTCAGCTCGACGGCGTCGGCCGCTGCCCGGTCCCCGGCGAGTGCCGCGACCACGGACCGCACCTGCTCGTAGCCGGTGGCCAGCAGGAACGTGGGCGCCCGGCCGTAGGACTTCATGCCGACCAGGTAGAACCCGTCGTCCGGGTGCGTCAGCTCGGTCTCGCCGTGCGCGGGCACGGTGCCGCACGAGTGGTGGTTGGGGTCGATGAGCGAGGCGATCTGGCGCGGCGCCTCGACGACGGGATCCAGGTCGAGACGAACCTCGCGCAGCATGTTCAGGTCGGGCCGGAAGCCGGTCGCGTTGACGATCGTGTCGACGGCCAGGTCGAGCACGCCGTCGGTGCTGTCCTTGCGTGCCGTGCCCAGCACACGCACGGCGCCCGAGGCGTCGGGCTCCAGGCGTTCGATCGCGACCCGGGTGAGCAGCTCGACGCGCCCGGCCTCGACGGCGTCGCGCAGGCGCGTACCGAGCAGACCGCGGGCGGGCAGCTCGTCGTCGCTGCCGCCGCCGTACAGGCGGCGCGCCGAGCCCCCGCGGATGGCCCAGACGATGCGCGTGGTCAGCTCCTCCTTGGCCAGCTCGACCAGGCTGAGCAGGGTGTTCGCCGCGGAGTGGCCCATGCCCACCACCAGGGCGGTCCGGCCGGCGAACCGCTCGCGGTCGAAGCCCAGCACGTCGGGCAGGGCGCCGGTCAGGTGCTCGGCTGCGTGCTCCTCGCCGATCGCGGGCAGGCCCGACAGGCCGAGCGGGTTGGGCGTGCCGTAGGTGCCCGAGGCGTCGATGACTGCGCTGGCGCGGGTCTCGTGCACCTCGTTGCCTGCGGTGTACCGCACCAGGTACGGCCGACGCTCGCGGCCGGGGGACCGGGACCGGTCGGCCCCGTCCCTGGCGACGTCGGAGACCCGCGCGCCGTAGCGGACGTGGTCGCCCAGGACTCCGGCCAGCGGTGCCAGGTAGTTCTCGACCAGGTCGCTGCCGGTGGGCAGCGCGTCCGGGTTCGGCTCGGTCCAGCCGGTTCCGGTGAGCAGACGGCGGGCGGCGGCGTCGATGTCGTACTGCCACGGGGAGAACAGTCGGACATGGCCCCACGAGGCAACGGCGGCGGCCGGGCCGTCCCCGGCTTCCAGCACCAGCGGTTCCAGGCCGCGCTCCAGCAGGTGTGCCGCGGCGGCGAGGCCGACCGGCCCGGCGCCGATGACGACGACAGGCAGGTTCTCGCGGGACGTCTCGGTCATGACCGACTCCTCAGATCGAAAGTTCTCGATGGATCAACGAGCGCAACATATCCATACTCTTCGATGCGTGGCAAGATGGGAGTCATGACCACCACTCTCGACCTGGCCGACCCGCCGCGCACCGTCCCGGTGTCAGCGCCCGGCGCATGCTGCGCGCCGCTGGTCCGCGAGGCGGCTGATCCACAGGCTGCCATCGAGATCGCTCATGTGTTCAAGGCGCTGAGCGACCCCACCCGCGTGCGGCTGCTCTCGATCGTCGCCGCGCACGACGGTGGCGAGGCGTGCGTGTGCGACCTCACCGAGCCGGTCGGTCTGTCCCAGCCCACGGTGAGTCACCACCTCAAGCTGCTCGTCGAGGCCGGCCTGCTCACCCGTGAGCAGCGTGGCAAGTGGGGCTATTACTCGGTGGTGCCCGGTGCGCTGAACCGGCTCGGGGCACTGCTGACGGAGGTGACGGTCACCGAGCCGACGCACTGAGGGACAGCAGCGATGCGGTGACGCGACCAGAGGTTGGGGGTTGCATCTTGTACCCAGGTACAGGCTTAGCGTGGAAGTGCGCGGGGTGAACAGCCTCCGTAGATCAGGAGCATGCGATGTCTGACGAGTTGGCCTGGGTCGATGTCCAGGCGTGCACCCTTCCCACGGTCGAGCGCCCGCTACGGCTGGCGGAGTTCGACGCCGTGTTCGCCGATCATCTGGTCGACGTCACTGAGCAATCGGCCACGAGCGCGGCCCTCCGGTTCGCCGGTGGTGACGACGTGAGCGGAACGCTCGCCGACCTGACCGCACGGGAGTCCCAGTGCTGCTCGTTCTTCGAGTTCGAGCTGACCGACGACAACGACTCCGTCCGACTGGCCGTGAACGTGCCGCCCGCACACGCGGATGTTCTGGCCGCCCTGGTCGAGCGGGCGCGGCTCATGGCTGCCGGTGGCGTGCGATGACGATCCTTCTCCGCTCCGGACAGGTGGCGCAGGCCGCCGGAGTCAACCAGCAGACGCTGCGCTACTACGAGCGCAGGGGTCTGCTGGAGGAACCAGCGCGCACCAACGGTGGGCACCGCCTGTACCCCGCAGAGGCGGTGACCGCGCTGCGAGTCATCAAGACCGCACAACGCCTGGGGTTCAGCCTCGACGAGGTGGCCGACCTCCTGACCGCCGGCCATCATCACGGGCGCGTCGTCGACCCGGGCCTTCAGGCTCAGGCGCGACGCAAGATCGAAGAGGTCGACCAGCGCATCCACGACCTGGAGATCATCAAGGCCAACCTCCAGGCCGCCGTCGACGCAGGATGTGACGACATCACGCTGTGCGCGACGACCGACTGCTGCCCGATCCCGTTCGCCGAGCTGACGACCGACGAGACGAGCGGCGATGCGTGACCGCCACCTGCTCGGTGCAGGGGCAGCGGCGTGCGCCGTTTGCTGTGCGCCACCACTCCTGGCACTGGTCGGTATCGCGGCTGGCGGAGCCGCTGCTGCGATCGCGACGGCTGCCTTCGCCGGGATCGCGTTCGGACTCGTCATCCTCGTCGCGGCTGTGATCGCGTTCCTGCGCATGCGGCGAGTCAGAGCGACGTCGTGTGCTCCCGAGCCGGAGCTCTTCCAGATCGCAACGGGCCCGACGTCGGCCACCGACCTCACCAAGGGAGGGTGACACGCTTTGCCTGTGGACACTCTGCGTTCGATCGCCCTCTTCATCGTGGCCGCCATTGCCGAGATCGGCGGCGCGTGGCTGGTATGGCAAGGCGTCCGAGAGCACCGCGGCTGGATCTGGATCGGAGCCGGAGTCATCGCGCTGGGCATCTACGGCTTCGTTGCCACACTCCAGCCCGACGCCAACTTCGGCCGCATTCTGGCCGCCTACGGCGGGATCTTCGTCGCCGGATCCCTGGCGTGGGGCATGGTGATGGACGGCTTCAAGCCGGACCGCTACGACGTGATCGGCGCCCTGCTCTGCCTCGTCGGTGTCGCCGTGATCATGTACGCCCCACGGCCCTCCTGAGAGCACGACACCCAAGGAAGCCCTCATGCCCCACAGTGACAGCACCACGCAACTGGCCCCACGACAGGTACGAGTGCTGCAAGTCCCGGACTGCCCGCTGGTCGGCGAGCTGCTCGGCCGGATCCGGAACGCGGAGGCCGAGACCGGCATCCAAGTGGACGTGCAGGTCGTCGTCGGCGACCACCCCTCCCCGACCCTGGTGATCGACGGGGTAGACGTCGCGACCGGTCGACCGGTCGCGACAGCAACCTGCTGTCGACTGGACCTACCCAAGCACGATCAGATCACGGCCGCTCTCACGGCCTGAACGACACGACCGATCGCTGTCGTGATAGGCGACCCAAACGAGACGGTCAGCTGCCACGGACGTGTTGATGGTGGGCGCGTGTCGCCGCGCACGACGGCAGCGAGCCTCGCATATGCGATCTGACTGCCCCAGACCTCGCCCTCGGCACGACGTTGACGAGCGTTGAGGCCCGCTTCGATCTCGTCCAGCCGAGGAGGCATCTCGGGCTCCATTTGGAGCATCGGGCATCACACGCAGGTGTGCTCGTCCGCGCACGGAGTTCCGTAAGGGTGTCCGCAGGCACCCAGCGTCGAGTTCCTGCCACTCGGTATCGATCGCGTCGCGGTACTCGCCGTTCGGGCACGGATCTCTCCGTACTAGACAAGGCGCTTGCACCGGCATTTTCGCCAGGGTGATCACGCGAGAGCACCGGCTCCAGTCTCCTCTTCGATTACGTGCTGGAGCTGTCGCTCGGCCTGGCGCTTCTTCTCAGCGAGGTGTCGCAGGTTCTCTTCCAGCGCGGAGACTTCGCCGAGCCATTGCAGGCGGTGGGCTTCTTCGAGCCTTTCGTGGGTGTTGCGTTCGATCTCCAGGAGCCGGGGCATCTGGGCGGGTGCCATGCGGAGCATGGGGCAGCGGACGCAGGCGTGTTCGTGCTGGCAGGGGGTTCCGTAGGGGCGTTCGCAGGTGCCGAGGGCGACCTTGCGGAGGCTGAAGTGGTCGCGGAACTCGTTCCACTCGGAGTCGCTGGGTTCGCGGTATTCCTCGCTTGGGCGACGCTGCCGACGTTCGTCGACGAATGCTCGGTAGCGGTTGATGACTTCTTCGGGATAGACCGCGACGTAGCCCTGGGTGGTGTTCAGGTCCAGATGGCCAAGCAGCTTCGCGGCGATGTGGATGGGCAGGCCGCCGTTGACGACCTCGGTGGAGAACACGCGGCGGAAGTCGTGCGGGGTGAACCGCAGCGGTGTTCCGTCGACGTCGCGCAGATCGGCGCGTCCTGCCACCTTGCGCAGCAGCGAGCGGATGCGCTCGGTTGAGATGACCTGGCGCTGGTAGTTGACGACGTGCTGGAACAGGTGCGGCAGGGGCGGGCCGAAGATCTGCTCGTGCTCGTCGAAGCGCTGGACCAGAGGGACGCGTCCCTCGTCGTCCTTGACCCGGCGGATGATCTTCGCCAACACGGAGACGAGATCCGGGTCGGCGGGGATGACGCGCTCGGCGTCGGTCTTGGACGGGCTGATCTGCAGCATGGGCACCATCTCGCCGGTAGGCGCCTGGTACTGGCGCAGACCCACGTGCGTCAGCTCCAGGAGTTCCTCGACCCGGACGCCGGTGCGGCGCAGGACCTCGATCGTGGCCCAGGTCCAGAACGCGTCGCAGTCTCGTTGCGCGACGTCGAACCGCCTGGGTCCTTCGTCGAGCGCGACGGCGTTGATCTTCCAGGTGGTCTTGGTGCGCTGGTAGCGGCGCCCGTCGACGGTGACCTCGGTCTCCGGTTCGGTGTTCTGCATCGCGGCCAGGAGCCTGCCGGTGTGCTCGAGCTCGGCCTCGGCGGTGGCGACCAGGCGCGGCAGGACCGGGACCAGGGTGCGGGTGCGTTGCTGCATGCGTGCCTTCAGGAGGCGGTCTGCCTTGGCCTGGCCTCGCAGGTCGGCCTCGGTGATCGGGCTCGGAGCGGCCCACTGGGCCCAGCGGGCTGGGTCTTGCAGAGCCCACTGTTGCAGGTCGAGGTAGAGAGCCCGTACCACGAGCAGGATGAGGTGGGTGCCCTTGCGCGGGCTGCCGTCGGGCAGGATCCGCAGACGTTCCTTCCATCCTTGGATGGCCTGGTCGGACAGCCGCAGGGAGTTGATCCCCGGGTGGTGGCGCTCCAGGTCGCACCAAAAAAGGTCGGCCAGGAGCTGGACCTGGCTGCTCAGGCTGCTGTAGTCCAGGACCGTCGAGCGTTCCACGAGGTAGTGCACGAGCAGGTCGCGGATCCCGGTGTCGACGATCGGGTATCGGTCGACGAGTTCGGGAACCGAGAGCTGTCCGCGGGCGATGGCCTGCCGCAGCGTCGGTGGCTGGCCGACGAGGCCGCCGATCGCCTGCAGCGCCTCGTAGGCCAGGGGCAACCCGATGCTGGGCCGCCCCGAGGCGGCCCGCGCGGCCCGATAGGTGTTGAAGTCGGCCGTATCGAAGTCTCGCGGCGACCTACCGGTGACGATCGCGATGTGCGTCAGCAGGTTCAACGCGTAGGCGCCGTAGCTGCCCGTATCCGCGCGAGCCAGGTGAGGCTCGATCGCAGTGAAGACGGCGGCGTGGTTGTGCTGACGGAACTGGGAGTAGACCCCGAGCAGGCGGCTGGCGAAGAACCACGCGTAGGTGGGCCGGACCGCGCGCAGGACGATCAGCATCCTGATACCTGAGGTCAGCGAATGCCGATGCTTTGATGCGACGTCCGGGAGCCACCGGTGACCGACTTGGTCGGACCCGCTGTGCAGCCACCGATCCTGCCAGTCCTCACCGTCGAAGGTCTCCAGCCAGTCCAGGGCACGACTCAGCGCCAGGGCGTGCACCGCACGTTGCCGGGACGAGGGCTGGCGGTCCAGCAACACCTCGGCCAGGCGAACCAGCTCTTGTCGCGTTGCTCCCTCCTGGCCCGGCAATGCCGGGGCGTAGGCGGGACCAGCCGGGGCGGTAAGCGTGCCGGGCTCCCGGCGGCTGATCGGCGTCACGCGAGTCGCTTGCCCGTGCCGCCCGACCATCAGTGCGCCCCGAACACGTCGGACAGGTCCTGCTCGTCATACGTCCAGCCGGCGAGCGGACGCGGGCTGGGTCGCGGGCGGGTGTAGTGCTCATGAACCCGCGCGATCACCTCGTCGACGCGAGGTCGCAGGTAGCGGCCTGTGGTCGTGATCTGCCGGTGGCGCAAGACCTGCTGGACATCGACGAGGGTGACCTGCGGGTCGGCGATCAGCCGGAGCGCGAGGGTGTGGCGCAGGTCGTGCAACGTGACGTTCGCGCCGATCGACTCGTTGACGCGTCGGAGCAGCGCGCGCACCGCGGTGTAGGTCAGCGGCCTGGGCGGGTTGCGTCGGGTCCACCACAGCGGCTCGTCCGGCTCGGGCCGGTGCCCCTCACCCGCGAGCTCGCCGAGGTAGAGGGCGAGCCACGTGAATGCCTCCGGCGCGGCAGGGCATGCCTGTTTGATCCCGCCGAGGCCCTTGGTCGCCACGTAGATACGGCCCTCGCCCGGGTGAGCGTCGCCGACCGTCAGGCCCAGCAGCTCCGAGGCCCGGGCACCAGTGGACAGGTACATGCTGAACAGGGCCCTGTCCCTGTTGCAGCCGAGCCGCGAGAACAAGTCGTCCAGGACGTCGTCGGGCACCGCGCGCGGCGGCAGGTCAGGCTGCTTCTGCCGGTAGCTGCCCCGCTTGCGCAACGCGAACGGCTCCATCGGATTGTGATGGGCGTTGACCCGCCCGCCCCGACGGGACTGCGGCGGTACGGGCGAGACGATCGGCCCTCTGCCGGTTCGGACGTGGAAGGCGTAGAACGCCGCGACCACCGACAGCGCATGGTTGATCGTCGCCGGCGCGTATCCCGCGGACAGCGACGGCTTGCCGGTCCGCGGGTTGATCGCGCCCGGCGCCGGCGCGCCTGGCCGGGACCTCGTCCTGGCGGGATTGACGCTCGTACGCAGCCATAGCACGAAGTCGCGGACCTCGTCACGTTGCGCGCGGTTCCACGGAACCTCTACTGCGGCCAGGAACCGAAACCAGCTCAGCAGGGCATACCCGTACGAGCGGCACGACGACGCCCCGTTCCCGCATGCCAGCAGCTCGCGTAAGAACTCACTAACCGGCTCGATCGCCACGCCCGCACCGTCGAGCACGACCCACGGCAAGTCCGCCGCGCGGGTCGGCCGGACCGAGCCGCTGCGCGCTACGACGAGTCCCGCGACGGAACGACCGCCGTCTTCACCATCTACGTCCAGTGCCATCGATGCCGCTCCTCGAGGTCGTGCCAGGGGGCATCAGCGTCGGTGCTGCCATCGCGCGCTGCACGGTCGACACGCCAGTAGTGCGGTCAACAAGACATGGGGCACTCAACGAGGACGTGACTCATCCCGTCGCATCAGTCCGCGTATGTACGACGGTGTTCGCGTACGCGGCCTTGAGGGTCGTTCCTGGCGGGCAGAACCGGTGCCGGGGCACCCAGTGCATCACCTGCGCGATGAGCGGCGTCACCTGGTGCGGGTAGGCGTCTACGAGCTCGGCAACCATGGCGCGTACGTGGTCGCGGGCGTCAACGTCGTCAGGCACGGTGTCATTGGTCCTGGTAGTCATTCAGTTCCTCTTGTCGGTGTCACGTTGCTGGTGGTACATCGGTCAGTCCGCCGCTCCGGTGCTGTTCGGACGGCGAGCCCGCTCTCGCCCGGAGGCGGCGACGGGATCCCGCAAGGGGCAGGTCTCCCGCCGGCTACAGCAGGTCGAGCAGGGTCGGGCCGACTGCGGTAGCGGCGCTGGTCGTGCCGGCGGCGTGCCGGAGCTCGGCCAGAGTCGCCCCCCGGGAGTTGAGGGCGGTCGCGAGCTTCACCAGAAGCCTGGCGGTGACCAGCGCGTCATAGTCGGCCCGGTGGGCCCGCATCCCGGCCGGCAACCCGACACCCAGGTCGTAATGCTCGACCAGAGCGCCCAGACCATAGGAAGGCAGGTCAAGGGCGCGACGGGCGAGCCGGAGCGTGTCCAGCGCGAACCGCGGCTGCCAACCGGGCAAGACGCGACGTAAGACAGCCAGGTCGTTGTGCACCGCATGCCCTACCGGGATCGCCTCGCCCAGAGCGCCCAGCACGTCCGACGCGATGTCGTCGAAGCTCGGCGCCTCGACGACGTCGTCGTCGCTGATGCCGTGGATCTGGCGGGCGTGCCACGTGATCGGTGTTGGCGGACGCACCAGCCACGCCCGCACGTCGCCGATGACACCGCCGCGAACCGGCACGACGGCGAGCTCTACCAGTTCCGGTGGTCGTGCGCCATTGCCTTCGATGTCGATCACGACATAGTCGCCCGCGGTCCAGGGCTCGTCTCGGGTCATGCGGGTTCCTCCAATGGGTTCACCAATCGGCACCCGCAGGCGGGGGCGCGCGGTGAGAACTCCAAACCGGAGTCTGCACACCTCGCCCCCTGAACGGCCACGCGCAATGGCACGGTTCGCGGGGCGCTCTCAGTCCGCGGAGTCGCACGCAGTGGGCGACGCGGTTGGTCGGCGCGCACATCCAACGACTCGAAGGCTGGCATGCGCGATTCGGTCAACTTTGAATCCGGGTTTGCGATCAAGTACTGGGTCATGAGACACCCTGCTGCCAGTTCAACGCGGTCCGCCGCCCTATCCGACGGCACAGGTCCAGACGCCGACGCAACCTAGCTAGGGACTGCTGCACGGATAGGTGACAACTGACTTGTGGTGCCGACAGGCATCGCTGGAAGGATGTTCACCGTGCCCGCACCCCACCCCAAAGAGTT
>NZ_JAJQQP010000018.1 GCF_028994805.1 Promicromonospora iranensis
AGCGTTCACAATCTGTTGCGTTCACAATGTGAAGTCGGCCGGGTCGCAGAGACGTGCCCGGGCAAACTCGAAGAGGAGATGTCATGGCAAGGAAGCTGTGGGCCAAGCGCGGTCTGGCTGCGCTGGCGACGGGAACGATGGCTGTTTCGCTCGCTGCATGTGGCGGCGGCGGCGCCGGCGCTGGTGGTGGCGGCGGTGGTGCCGGGGACGGCGAGGAGGGCGGCCTCGTGGGCGTCGCCATGCCGACGCAGACGTACGAGCGCTGGATCGCGGACGGCGACGCCGTCAAGACCGGCCTCGAGGAGGCCGGGTACGACGTCGACCTGCAGTTCGCGGGTGACGACATCCCGACCCAGCAGCAGCAGATCGACGCGATGATCAACAAGGGTGCCGAGGCGCTCATCATCGCCTCCATCGACGGCACCGCGCTGGGCAGCCAGCTCGACGCCGCCGCTGCTGCGGACATCCCGGTGATCTCGTACGACCGCCTCATCCGCGACTCGGAGAACGTCGACTTCTACGTCACGTTCGACAACTACGAGGTCGGCGTGCAGCAGGGCACCTCGCTGCTGACCGGGCTCGGCATCCTGGACGAGAACGGCGAGGAGGCCGCTGACGCGCCCGAGGGCCCGTTCAACGTCGAGCTCTTCGCCGGTTCGCCCGACGACAACAACGCCGGGTTCTTCTTCGAGGGCGCGATGTCCGTGCTCCAGCCGTACCTCGACGACAAGACGCTGGTCGTGCCCTCCGAGCAGACCGACTTCGGCACCGTCGCCATCCAGCGCTGGGAGCAGGAAGGCGCCCAGGAGCGGATGGAGAACCTGCTGACGTCGACCTACACCAAGGGCGACCAGACCATCGACGGTGTGCTCGCCCCGGCCGACGTGCTGTCCCGAGGCATCATCACCGCGCTGAAGAACTCGGGCTACGGCAAGGGTGACCAGGATATGCCGATCATCACCGGCCAGGACGCGGAGGCCGCGTCGGCCAAGCTGATCGTGGACGGCGACCAGTACTCGACCATCTTCAAGGACACCCGCCTCCTCGCCGAGCAGGCCGTCGTCGCCGCCACGTCGTTCCTCGAGGGCGAGACCCCCGAGGCGAACGACACCGAGACGTACGACAACGGCGAGCTCGTCGTGCCGTCGTACCTCCTCCCCACGGTGATCGTCACCGAGGACAACCTCGAGGCCGAGCTGGTCGAGTCCGGCTACCTCACCGAGGAAGAGGTCGCTTCCGGTCAGGTCGACGAGTAGGACCGACCTCCTGGCGACACCGCTCCGACACCGCTGACTTCCTGCGGTCATCCGGTGGTCGAGCTTGTCGGGACCTAGGTCTCGACAAGCTCGACCACCGGCGTCGGGCACCCCGTAACACCCCCACCGGCGACAAGTACGCGACAAGGACTGGCATGGCCGATTCGGCGCCGACCGACATCCTCGAGATGCGCGGCATCACCAAGACATTTCCTGGGGTCAAGGCGCTCCAGGACGTCAACCTCACCGTCCGTCGAGGCGAGATCCACGCGATCTGCGGCGAGAACGGGGCGGGCAAGTCCACCCTGATGAAGGTGCTCTCGGGCGTGTACCCGTTCGGCACCTACGACGGCGACATCGTGCTCGACGGCGAGATCGCCAAGTTCGGCACCATCAATGACTCCGAGGCCCGCGGCGTGGTGATCATCCACCAGGAGCTCGCCCTCGTCCCGCACCTGTCGATCGCCGAGAACATCTTTCTCGGCAACGAGCGCCGCCGGGCGGGTGGCGCGATCGACTGGAACCGGACCAACGCGGAAGCGGCGGAGCTGCTCCAGCGGGTCGGCCTCAGCGAGTCGCCCACGACTCCGGTCTACGCACTCGGTGTGGGCAAGCAGCAGCTCCTGGAGATCGCCAAGGCGATCTCCAAGGACGTGCGCCTGCTCATCCTCGACGAGCCGACGGCGGCGCTGAACGACAACGACTCGGAGCACCTGCTCGAGCTGCTCCGGCAGTTCAAGGGCCAGGGCATCACGTCGATCATGATCTCCCACAAGCTGGCCGAGATCGCCGAGATCGCGGACCGCACCACGATCATCCGGGACGGTCAGTCGATCGAGACCTTCGACCTCGCGGACGCGGGTGAGTCGTCCGAGGCGATCCAGGACCGGATCATCCGTGGCATGGTCGGCCGTGACCTGGACAACCGGTACCCCGACCGGGAGTCGCACCCCGGCGCAGAGGTGCTCCGTATCCAGGACTGGACGGTCAAGCACCCGACCCAGCCCGGTCGCGTCGTCGTCGACGGGGCGAACCTGACGGTCCGTGCCGGAGAGGTCGTCGGGATCGCCGGCCTCATGGGCGCAGGGCGCACAGAGCTCGCGATGTCGGTGTTCGGCCGCTCCTACGGCCGGGACATCACCGGCAAGGTGTTCCTGGACGGCAAGGAAGTGAACGTCGGGACCGTTCCGGCCGCCATCAAGGCGGGCATCGCGTACGTGTCGGAGGACCGCAAGCACTACGGGCTCAACCTCATCGAGGACATCAAGCGCAACGTCTCGGCGGCCGGCCTCGGCAAGCTGTCCAAGAACGGCTTCGTGGACGAGAACGAGGAGCTCAAGGTCGCGGGCGAGTACCGCGAGTCCATGAACATCCGCACCCCCAACGTGCTGGTGCAGGTGGGCAAGCTCTCGGGCGGCAACCAGCAGAAGGTGGTGCTGTCCAAGTGGCTCTACACCGCTCCTGAGGTGCTGATCCTCGACGAGCCCACGCGCGGCATCGACGTCGGTGCCAAGTACGAGATCTACACCATCATCAACAAGCTGGTCGCGGCGGGGAAGGCCGTGCTGGTCATCTCCTCCGAGCTGCCCGAGCTGCTCGGGATCTGCGACCGCATCTACACCCTGGCCTTCGGCCGCATCACTGGCGAGGTCGACGTGGCCTCAGCCACCCAGGAAGGACTCATGGCTCTCATGACCCAGGAGCACACACAGGAGACGAAGGCATGACCGGCATCGCGAACCTCAAAGAGCTGTTCACGCGCAACCTGCGTACCAGCGGGATCTACATCGCGTTCGTCCTGATCATCCTGCTCTTCTCAGTGCTGACCGATGGCCTGCTGCTCAGCTCCCGGAACCTGACCAGCCTGGTGCTGCAGTTCTCGTACATCCTGATCCTTGCCATCGGCATGGTGATCATCATCATCGGTGGGCACATCGACCTGTCGGTGGGCTCGGTGGTCGCGCTCACCGGAGCCGTGGCCGCCGTGATCGTCATCCGTGGCGGTCAGCCCTGGTGGGTGGGCGTGCTCGCCGCGATCGGTACGGGACTGCTGGTCGGAGCCTGGCAAGGGTTCTGGGTGGCTTACGTAGGGATTCCAGCGTTCATCGTGACGCTGGCGGGCATGCTGCTGTTCCGCGGCCTCACGCTCGAGGTGCTCAACAACGTCTCCCTCTCGCCGTTCCCCTCCGAGTACTCGGCCATCGCCTCGGGCTTCCTCAACGGGGTGTTCGGTGGCTACGGCTACGACACCTTCACGCTCGTCATCTTCGCCATCGGTGTGCTCGGCTTTGCCTACAACGCGTGGCGCCAGCGCCGCGCGCGCATCGCCTACAAGCAGACCGTCGAGGCGCCGGTGCTGTTCGTGCTGAAGCTCGTGGTGGTCGCGGCCGTCGTCATGTGGTTCGCCTGGAACCTCGCCACGTACCGCGGCCTGCCCGCGGTGCTGATCATCCTCGCCGTGCTGGTCATGGTCTACACGCTGGTCACGAAGCACAGCGTGTTCGGTCGCCACGTCTACGCCATCGGTGGCAACCTCGCCGCGGCGCAGCTGTCCGGTGTCCGGGTGAAGCGCGTGAACTTCTGGATGTTCGTGAACATGGGCTTCCTGGCCTCCATCGCGGGCATCGTGTACTCCGCGCGATCGAGCGCCGCTCAGCCGGCAGCCGGCAACATGTTCGAGCTCGACGCGATCGCGGCGTGCTTCATCGGTGGTGCCGCCGTGACCGGTGGTATCGGCACCGTGACCGGCGCGATGGTCGGTGGTCTGATCATGGCCGTCATGTCGAACGGCATGCAGCTCATGGGTGTCGACCAGTCGGTGCAGCAGGTCGTCAAGGGCATCGTCCTGCTCCTGGCCGTCGCGTTCGACGTCTGGAACAAGAGGCGGGCCGCAGCCGCCCGCTGACCCGCCCACCCCGCCGAGGTAGTCCTCGCCAGACGACTACCTCGGCGGGCTCGACCTGCGGAGCAGAGGGTTCAGCGGAGGCGGAGAGCCTTCGTGACGTCGGACCAGTGGACGTAGGAGAAGCCCGTGGCGTCCTCCTCGCGGTCGGGGTCCACGTCGGGGCCCGTCTCGGGCTCGTCGTGGGTGACCAGCAGCCCGGACCCGTACTCGCCGACCGGCGCGTTGGAGACCGCGATCCCGTCCGACCCGTCGACGTCGTCCACGCCGTCCCCGGCCACCCGGAAGCTGCCGAGCGGGCGGTTGCGTCCACGCAGGTCGTAGACGCCGTAGGTGTCGTCCCCCTGGCTCGACACGAGCACGTAGCCCGCGCGTCCGGGGCCGTACCAGATGTCCACGCCCTCGGCGTCGGCCGTCAGGTTCCTGCCCCCGTACGACGGCGCCTCCGGGTCCACCGGTGCGCACTCCTCGGTCTCGGGGTCGTAGGCGTCGTGCACACCGAAGTCGGTGACCTTGTCGACCAGGCGCGGCTCGCCCGAGCCCAGGGGGAGCGGCACCCGCCAGAGGCCGACGTCCTCCTGCGCCGCGTACAGCGTCCCGGTGCGCCGGTCCACGGCCAGCCCTTCCAGCTGCGGCCCGACCCCGGGCTCCTCGCACGGCACCCACGTGGTGCCGTCGGGCAGGGCGAACTCGCTCGGCATCGCCAGGTGCTCGACGTCGGTGTAGCCGACGCCGTCCGGACCGGTCGTGAGCCGGGCGGTCGCGAGGGTGGCGTTGCCCTCCTGCGTGACCACCGCGTAGGTCTCGCGGTCGTTCGGCTGGTAGACCGCCAGGCCGTACGCCGTCTGGTCCTCGGCGACCGTCTCCCGGTCCGGGCTGAACAGGAACGCCAGCTCGGGTGCGGTGATCTCGGCCAGCGGTGCGGCCGCGTCGGCCCCGGCCGGGTCGATGGCGAAGAAACGGAGCTGGTCGTTGTACCGGTCGGAGACGACGGCCACGTCGGTCGCCACGCCGGCGACGTCCAGGCCGTAGGCGATGTCCACGTTGTTGTACCGGCCCGCGACGCCGTCCGCGCGCGGCGCCGGAGTGGCCGCGACCGACTGCAGCTCGGTCGCGGCCACGGAGTAGACGCGCAGGCCACCCTCCTTGGCCGTGGCGACGACGAGCGACCGGTCCGAGTCCTCCGGGTGCACCCAGATGGCGGGGTCGTCGCCGGACGCGTTGCCGCCGGCCTCGTCGTCGTACAGCGGGGGTGTCTCCACCGACGTGGTGACGGTGGCCGGGCCGGGTGCCGGCCGGCCGTGCCCGCCGCTCGCGGCGGCCGAGGCCGGGACCAGTGCGGACAGGAGCAGCAGGGCAGCCGGCAGGGCGGCGAAGCGACGTCGCATGTGCCAGAGGTTCCCGGACCCGGGTGTAACAGGGGTGAACGGAGCATGTACTGCGCTGCGCGGTCGGCAGTACGTCAGGTGGTCGGCAGGTTGGACTGCCGACCACCTGACGAACTGCCGACCACCCAGCCGGGGTGGTTTCTCCCTCAGTCCAGGAGCGGGTCCAGGCCCCAGGCGGGGAAGGTTGCCCGGCGGGTGGCCTGGACGGCGCGGTCCACGGCGTCGGCGGGGTCGTAGCCGTCGCGCCAGCTGCGGAACGGCACCTCCCCGGAGCCGAGCGTCCGCGCGGCCTCCAGGCCCATGGCCTCGACGGCGGCGCGCCACACCTCGGGCAGCTCGCCGCCCCGTTCCAAGGGCGCGTGCGCCGCTTCCGCGACCAGGGCAGCCCAGGCGAGCGGGACGACGTCGGACACCGCGTACCCGCCACCGCCCAGGGCCAGCCAGCGGCCCTCGGCGTGCTCGTGCGCGAGCGCGTGCGCCCACTGCTGCGCCGTCCACTGCGCGTCCACCGAGACGTTCAGGTTCGAGAGGGGGTCGCGCCCGTGGGCGTCGCAGCCGTGCTGGGACACGATCACCTGCGGCTGGTGCTCCCGGACGACCGCGGGGACGACCGCGTCGATCGCCCGTAGCCAGGCCGCGCCGGTGGTGCGCGCCGGTACGGGGATGTTGACGACGCTGCCCTCGGCGGCACCCCGGCCGGCGTCGGCGGAGGCGCCCGTGCCGGGGAACAGGGTGCGGCCGTCCTCGTGGATCGAGAGGGTGAGCACGCGCGGGTCGTCCCAGAAGATCGCCTCGACGCCGTCGCCGTGGTGGGCGTCGAAGTCCAGGTACGCCACTCGCTCCGCGCCGCGGTCCAGCAGGCGCCGGATCGCCGCAGCGGCGTCGTTGTAGACGCAGAAGCCCGACGCCGCCCCCGGCATCGCGTGGTGCATGCCGCCCGCGACGTTCACGCCGTGCGCGATCTCGCCGGCCCAGAGGGCCTCGGCAAGATCGACGGACCCGCCGAGCTGACGGGCGGCCGCCTCGTGCATCCCGGTGAACAGCGGGTCGTCGTCGGTACCCAGCCCGCGCGCCACGTCGGGCTCCAGCGTGGTTCCCGCGTGCCGGACGGCGGCCACGTAGTCGGCGTCGTGCACCGTCTCGATCACGGCGTCGGAGGCCTGCTCGGCGTCCGCGAGCACCAGCGTGGGCTGGTCCAGCAGGCCGAGCGCCTCGATGAGCCGCATCGTGAGGTCGAGTCGGGTGGGCGACATGGGATGCCCGGGTCCGAAGTCGTACTCGAGCAGTCGCGGACTCCAGACCAGCCGGGCGAGGTGCACCCGCCCACGGTAACGGACTGGCGACCGCCCGAGGGTTTCTGCTCAGAACCGTCTCGGCGGCGTGGCAGAGTTAGGCGTCGATCGAAAGACATGGGTGGAGGGAGCGGGTCGGATGGCGCGGAGCTTGCGGCACCGGCTGTTCGGGCTCCGGGAGCTGGTCGACGAGCTGGCCTTCCGGGCACCCGCGCGGCTGGCGGTGAGCGTCTTCGCCTGCGTGGTGGGGCTGTTCGCGGCGCTCCTGATGGTTCCCTTCGCGACCGCCGACGGCGAGGGCGCGCGCTTCGTCGACGCTCTGTTCACCGCCGTCTCGGCCGTGTGCGTGACGGGTCTGGTGGTCCAGGACACGGGCACCTACTGGTCCCTGTACGGGCAGATCGTCATCCTCACGGGCATCAAGGTGGGCGGCTTCGGCATCATGACCGTCGCCTCCCTGCTCGGCATGATCGTGTCGCGCAAGATCGGGCTGACGCAGAAGCTGCTCACGGCGTCCGAGACCAAGACGAGCCGGCTGGGCGACGTCGGCTCGCTCGTCCGGGTCATCATCGTCACGGCGACCACGCTCGAGCTGTCGATCGCCCTGCTGATCTTCCCGCGGCTGGTGGTCATCGAGGACAACGTGGGCACGGCCGCCTGGCACGCGCTGTTCTACGGGATCTCCGCCTTCAACAACGCGGGGTTCGTGCCCACCCCCGAGGGACTGATGCCGCACGTCGGCGACTGGGCGCTCCTGCTGCCGATCGCCCTCGGCGTGTTCATCGGCGCACTCGGCTTTCCCGTGATCCTCAACATGCAGCGGGCACTGCCCCGCCCGGGCCACCGCTGGCGCAACTGGACCAAGCGGCTGTCCCTGCACAGCAAGCTCACGCTGGTGACGAGCGGCGTGCTGTTCGTCGTGGGTGCGCTCCTGCTCCTGGTCCTGGAGTGGTCCAACCCCGACACCTTCGGGCCGCTGAGCTTCGGCGACAAGCTGTTGGCGTCCGTCTTCGCCGGGATCATGCCGCGCTCCGGTGGGTTCAGCACCGTCGACGTCGGCGCCATGACACAGTCGAGCTGGCTCATCCAGGACGCGCTGATGTTCGTGGGCGGTGGGTCCGCGTCGACCGCGGGCGGCATCAAGGTGACCACGCTCGCCGTCATGCTGCTCGCGATCATGGCCGAGGCGCGCGGTGACCGCGACATCGAGGCCTTCGGCAGGCGTATCCCGCGCGACGTCCTCCGGCTCTCCATCGCGGTGGTGTTCACGGGGGCGAGCATCGTGCTCGTCTCGTGCGTCGCTCTGCTGGAGATCACGGAGCTCCAGCTGTCCGTGGTGCTGTTCGAGGTGCTGTCGGCGTTCGCGACCGTCGGCCTGTCCACAGGGATCACGCAGGGTCTGCCCGACTCCGGCAAGTACGTGCTGGCGCTCCTGATGTTCGTGGGGCGCACCGGAGCGGTGACGGTGGTGGCGGTGCTGGCACTGCGCGACCGGCGACGCATCGTACGCTTCCCCGAGGAACGACCCATCATCGGATGACGCGGTCCGACGTCCGGTCACTATCGTGGCCCGTACGTCGAACGAGCGGCCAGAGAGGACTACCGTGCCGGAGAAGAAGCCCGAGCGGGATGCGGGTGTGCTGGTGATCGGCCTCGGCCGGTTCGGGTCGGCGATCGGCTCGACGCTCGACCGGCTGGGCCAGGACGTGCTCGCCGTCGAGCAGGACCCGGTGCTGGTGGCCCAGTGGTCCGGCCGCCTGCCGCTGGTGGAGGCCGACGCGTCCAACCCGGAGGCGCTGGAGCAGCTCGGCGCCAAGGACTTCGGCGTGGCGGTGGTCGGCGTCGGCTCGTCCCTCGAGGCGTCGGTGCTGATCACCGGCAACCTGGTCGACCTGGGCACACCCCAGATCTGGGCCAAGGCGATCTCCGCGGAGCACGGCCGCATCCTGACCCGGATCGGCGCCCACCACGTCGTCTTCCCGGAGGCCGACGCCGGTTCGCGCGTGGCGCACCTCGTGAGCGGCAAGCTGCTCGACTACATCGAGGTCGAGGACGGGTTCACCATCGTCAAGATGCGCCCGCCCAAGGAGGCGCAGGGCTTCACGCTCGCGCAGTCGAACATCCGCAAGCGCTACGGCGTCACGGTGATCGGCGTGAAGTCCCCGGGTGTCGACTTCGTCTACGCGACGCCGGAGACCCGCGTCTCGGCCAACGACCTGCTCGTCTGCTCCGGTCACGCGGAGCTCCTGGAACGGTTCGCCGCACGGCCGTGACACGGTCGCCAGGACCGGTTCGGCGCACCTCACACCGCTGCCGATTACGGAGCGCGCGTCAGACCAGGTAGCCTAGGGAGCGGACTCCGTTTCGTGTTGGTCGGCCATCGTCACTCTGGCGTCACTGTCCCGGACCAACCGTGGACCATTTCGCTGAGCGGCCCGTCGTCGGGCTGCCGCCGACCGATCGAACATTGCGAGGACCTATGGGCTCCGTCATCAAGAAGCGCCGCAAGCGTATGGCGAAGAAGAAGCACCGCAAGCTGCTTCGTAAGACGCGCCACCAGCGCCGCAACAAGAAGTGACGCTCGCGCCCTCTGGCGCGTGACGAGCAGGCCCGGCCCTTCGTGGGCCGGGCCTTCTTCGTGCCCGGGCCGAGGCGGCCGGGCTAGCGGCCCTGCAGCCGACGGCGGGCCGCCCGCAGCACCAGGCCGAGCACCCACGCGGCGCCGGCCCACGACGCGGTCCGCACGCCACGGCCCGCCGCACGCTGCGACCGCCCGCGGAACTCGCGGATGGGCCAGCCCACCTCCTGCGCGTGCCGTCGCAGCCGCAGGTCGGGGTTGATCGGGCACGGGTGTCCCACTGCCCGCATCATCGGCAGGTCGTTCAGCGAGTCCCCGTACGCGTAGCTCTCGTCGAGGTCGATGTCGTTGACCTCCGCGAGTGTGACGATGGCGTCCGCCTTGGCCTGGCCGTGCATCAGGTCGCCGTTGAGCCGGCCCGTGTAGAAGCCGTCCTTGTGCTCCGCGATGGTGCCGAGCGCCCCCGTGGCGCCCAGCCGGCGCGCGATGAGCTGCGCGATCTCCACCGGCGTGGCGGTGATGAGCCAGACCTGGTGGCCCGCAGCGATGTGCTCGTCGAGCAGCCGGCGCGTGCCCGGATAGATCCGCAGGGACAGCACGGCGTCCCACACCTCTTCGCCGAGGGTGGCGACCTCCGCGACGGTGCGGCCGGCGATGAGCGACAGGGCGCGGTTGCGCACCTCGTCGATCTGTTCGCGGTTCTCGCCCCACACCAGGTAGCGCGCCTGGATCAGGGCGAACCTCAGGATGTCCCGCGTACCGAAGAACTTGCGCTGATACGCGGACTTGGCCAGGTGAAAGGCGCTCGCACCGCGGATGATCGTGTTGTCGACGTCGAAGAACGCCGCGGTGGCGGACGAGGGGTGCGTCGACGGCATGGAGGTCACTCTATCCGCGTGCCACGTCGTGCAAGTCACACCGGGCACCCCGGGTCGGCCGGTGATACAACCAGGACGTGACGTACCAGACCAGCACGCGCGAGCGGGCCACCCTCGCTCGGTTCCTCCACCTTCTGGTGGCCGCGCTGGCCCTCGGTGGCGTCGCCATCGAGCTCGTCACCGCGCTCGTCAGCGGCCCCGGCATCGCGCCGACCCACGCCGAGCGCATCGTCCGGCTCTTCAGCTACTTCACCATCGAGTCGAACCTGCTGATCGGCGGGGTCTCGCTCGCGCTCGCGGCGGACCCGCGCCGTGACGGGCCGGTCTTCCGCGTCCTGCGGCTGGATGCGCTGCTGTGCATCGCGGTCACCGGGATCGTCTACAACACGGTGCTGCGCGGCCTCACGACGCTGACGCCGTCGGGCGCCGTGGCGAACACGATGCTGCACGTCCTGGCGCCTCTCTTCGCCGTCATCGTCTGGCTGTGGCTCGGGCCGCGGCCCCGCGTGTCGGCGCGCACCGTGTGGTGGTCCGTCGTCTACCCGATCGCGTGGCTGGTCTACACCTTCCTCCGGGGCGCGGTCACCGGCTGGTACCCGTATCCGTTCCTCGACGTGAACGTGCTCGGCTACGGCGGCGCGCTGACGAACGCGGCCCTCGTCGCCGTCGTCTTCCTCGCCCTGGCCTGGGGCGTGCGCTGGGTGGACGGACGGCTCCCGGACACCGACCGTTCGGTAGGCCGCGCGTGACGTAACCTCGGGTCGTGACAAGTCCTGCCGAGGCCCGGGTAGTCCTGTACACGCGCGCGGCGTGCCATCTGTGTGAGGACGCACGCGCCGTCGTCGTCCAGGTGTGCGCTGGTGCGGGAGCCGGATGGCGCGAGGTCGACATCGACAGCGCGCCCGCACTGCGGGAGAAGTACGGGGAATACGTCCCCGTGCTCGAGGTCGACGGCGTCCAGCAAGGGTTCTGGCGCGTGGACGGTGCGCGCCTGGCCCGCCTCCTGGCATGATCGTCCCGGCAGTGTGTGCGTACGCCCGCGACACAGTGGTCGCGGGGAGGGGAGCAGCACGTGGTCGAACTCAGTGACGGGACAGTTCCGGCAGCAACCGTAGGGAGGCTGCCGTACTACCTGCGCGCCCTGCGGGACCTCGCGGCCGAGGGGGTCGCACTCACCTCCTCGACGGAGCTCGCCGAACGCTCGGGCGTGAGCTCGGCGCAGCTGCGCAAGGACCTGTCGTACCTGGGTTCGTTCGGCACGCGCGGCGTGGGGTACGACGTCGAGTCGCTCGCCTCGTACATCACCGTCGCCCTGGGCCTCGAGACGGAGCACCGGCTCGCGATCGTCGGCATCGGCAACCTCGGGCACGCCCTCGCGAACTACTCCGGTTACGCGACGCGCGGCTTCCAGGTGGTCGCCCTGCTCGACGCCTCGCCCGACGTCGTGGGCACCCGCGTGGCCGGCGTGACCGTGGAGCACGTGCGCGGCGTGGCGGAGGTGATCCAGCGCGAGCGGGTCACGATGGTGGTGCTCGCGCTGCCCGGTCACGTGGCGCAGGACGTGGCCGACGCCGTGGTGGCCACGGGTGTGCGCGAGATCCTCAGCTTTGCGCCGGTCGCGCTCCAGGTGCCGGACGACGTGGTGGTGCGCTCGGTCGACGTCGGTGGCGAGCTGCAGATCCTGGCGTTCCACGCGGCGACGCGGGCCGCGGCGGTCTGAGGGTCCGAGCCTGGGCTATCTGGACGGGCTGGGCTGAAGTCGCCCGGATCGGCTGGGCTCAAGGGGGCTGGACGGGCTGGGCTGGTGGGGTCGGTTTGTTGCGTGTCGGGCGGCGCCTTGAGTTCGGTCGATTGCACGACTTCGGTCCCTTGCTTTGAGATCGGTCGTTTGATGGACCGATCTCAGTGCAAAGGACCGAAGTCGGTGAGTTCGGTCCCTTGCACGAGAGCGCCGTGCTGACCTGGCAGAACAGTGCTGACCTGGTGTCGCGTCGTGCGGCCTCCCGGGCTGCACAGGGACACCTCTCCTGACTTTGGTTCAGCAGGCCGTCGGAGAGCCGCGGCGGCGCACAGATACACAGGCGCTCTGCTGCTTTGCTGACCCTCGCCTCGGTGCGCTCTGCCGTGTCGGGGCTGAACGATCAGTGGGGGGTTGACTTGGGGTCAGGCCTTGGCGATCGCGCTGACGTCCAGGGTGATCTTGATCTTGTCGCCCACCAGGAGGCCGCGGCGCTCTGAACCCTGCGGGCGCGGGCGGGTCCGTGCTGCTAGACATGGCCGTGCTGATCTGCTGATGTACTGGCTGTGACGGACCGGAGGGCCCGAGTGAGCGACGAATGGCATCCGAGAATCGGTCGCCCGAGGTTGTCGGGTGTCTCCGCGCACCGCCTGTCGACGGTCGGCGACTGGCTGCTGTGGCCTGGTATGGCCTGCCTCGTCCTGGCGCTGGTCCTGCTCTGGGGCGTCGACCAACCGTTGCCGGCGGGCCTGGTCGCCGTGCCCGGGATCGTGGGCGTGACCACCGGGCGAGTCGTCCTCAGCGTCGCAAGCACGCGGGAGGCGAGGGAACGCGCGGCGGGCTACGTCACGCGGATCCGCGGGACGGGACCCGCCGACGTCGAGCACGTCGACCCCCAGACCGGCCGGCTCGTCAGCTTCGCCGGTGAGGACCTGACGGGCGCCGAGCGTCGGTCCCGCGTCGAGGCGGTCCGCGCCGACGCCAGGCGCGGCGTCCTCGGTACCCGGGAGCCGGACAGGACGCCCTCCGTGGTCGACGATGGTGCGGCGGCAGGGGACGAGGCCCTTTTCGCCGGGCACCCCAGGACCTTCGTCACGCTGCCGGGGACCGTGCGCCTGGGGGTGATGTGGGGGTTGCTCCTCGTCGTCGGGGCCCCGCTGGGGTTGGTCACCGCCGTGTTCGTCGCCGCAGAGGCGGCGGCGACGCGCTCCGCGGCCACGATCGTTCTCCGCGTGGTGCTGGTGGGAGCGGTCGTCGGGGCGGTCGTGCTCGTCGTCTCGATGCGCAGGGCCGATGCCGTCCTGGTGGACGGTGAGGGCCCGATCGCCCGGAGAACCGTGCTGACCATCTGGATCATGGTGTTCGCCATGGCCCTGGTCACGGCCGGCGGCTTCGTGTACTGCACCGTCGAGAACGGGGGGCTGGCACGGCTCGAGTCGGACGGCGTCCGGGTCACGGCCCACGACGCGGAGGTCAGGGCAAGGCCTCGCACGGGAAGCCTCGTACGGGCCGTCGTCGACTACGGCGACGGCCGTCGGCAGGTTCGCCTGGACTACGACCGGAACCCCGATACGCCTACCGGGTCTCAGTCCACCTGGACGGACGCACCCGCGCCGTACGACGGCACGTTCATCGTGCTGTACGACCCTGACGATCCCGACTTCGTCGTCGCGGAGACCGACATCGCCGGCGCGGGGCCGGGTGTCATGGCTGCGGACCTCGGCCGCGCGGCGGGGATGTCCGCCCTGTGGGGTGTCCCGTGGTTCCTGGCCTGGATGGTGCTGGTCCGCCGCGCCCGGCGTCCGGCCGGCGAACGCTCCTGACAGCGGTTCAGCAGGCCGTGGGCGACCGTGTCCCGGGGGATTCCGGTCGCCCCTGGCCTGCTGAACCAGGATCAGGATCTGCGCGGGTCAGGCCTTGGCGATGGCGCTGACGTCCAGGGTGATCTTGATCTTGTCGCCCACCAGGAAGCCGCCGGTCTCCAGCGAGGCGTTCCAGGTCAGGCCGAACTCCTTGCGGTTGATCTCGAGCGAGGCCTCGAAACCGGCGCGGTCGTTGCCGAACGGGTCCTTGGCGGTGCCGGCGAACTCGGTCTCCAGCTCGACGCCCTTGGTGACGCCGTTGATGGTCAGGTCGCCCGAGATGATGTACGCGTCGCCGTCGGGGCGGATCGTGGTGGAGGCGAAGGTCCAGGCCGGGTTCTCCTCGGCGTGCCAGAAGTCGGCGCTCTTCAGGTGGCCGTCGCGACCGGCGTCGCCCGTGTTGACCGACTGCGCGTCCAGCTCGGCCGTGACGCTCGACGACTCGAGGTCGTCGCCGACCGTGATGGTGCCGGAGGAGACGCCGATCGTGCCGCGCACCTTCGCGATACCTGCGTGCCGGACCGAGAAGGCGGCGGTGGTGTGCGAGGGGTCGAGGTCGTAGGTGCCGGTGGTGAGTCCGGCGGGGAGCGGGGTAGCCATGAGAGAGGACTCCTTGGTGATTCGGCGTTCAGGACGGATAGTTGAGAGATCAACTAGTCACGATGAGGTCCAACATAGCGGGTCCCGTAACGTATTCCCAGAGGTGTCGGAGCAGGCACGAAGGTGGTGGGCAGCATGGCAACAGAGACGGTCGAGCAGCAGGACATCTGGTTGACCGAGGAGCAGCAGGGCTCGTGGAGGCACTATCTCGAGGGCACGGCGCGCTTCGTCGAGGCGCTCAGCGCGGTCCACGACCGGACCCTCGACCTCTCGCTCGGCGAGTACAGCCTGCTGGTGCAGCTGTCGGAGGCGCCGGAGCTCACGATGCGGATGTCCACGCTCGCCGACGGCCTGGTGCTGTCGCGCAGCCGGCTCACCCACACCGTCGCGCGCATGGAGTCGCGGGGGCTGGTCGAGCGCCGCGCCGCCGAGGGCGACCGGCGGGGCGTGAACTGCACGATGACCGACGCCGGCCGTGCGGTCCTGGAAGCGGCAGCGCCCGGCCATGTCGCGGCTGTGCGCCGGATCATGGTCGAGGCGCTGGAGCCGGAGGAGTTCGCGATGCTCGGCCGCATCATGGCCAAGGTCGCGGAGTCCTCGAAGCTCTCGGGCGGCACGGAGGAGGGTCTGACGGCCCACTGCGACTAGCGGCCGGCCCTGCGCCATGACGTAATCCACACGCCCCAGGTCACCGGCACCCAGGGTCGGGTGGGAGACTGGGCGCCATGGTTTCCACGACGGTTCACCTGCTGCGTCACGGCGAGGTGTACAACCCCGACGGTGTCCTGTACGGGCGGCTGCCTGGCTACCGCCTCTCCGACCGTGGTCAGGCGATGGCCAAGATCGTCGCCGACCACCTCACCAGCACCGGCCGGGACGTCACCCGGGTGGTGGCCTCACCGCTGCAGCGCGCGCAGGAGACCGCCGCCCCGCTGGCGGAGGGCTTCGGGCTGGAGCTTGCCACGGACGACCGGGTCATCGAGGCCGAGAACCGCTTCGAGGGCCTGCCCGTCGGCCACGGCGGCGGCGCGCTCCGGAGCCCGCGCAACTGGCCGTACATGTGGAACCCGTTCCGTCCCTCGTGGGGCGAGCCGTACACGCAGCAGGTCGAGCGCATGCGCAGCGCCGTCGAGGACGCGCGCCGGGCGGCCGAAGGGCACGAGATCGTGCTGGTCAGCCACCAGCTCCCGGTGTGGCTCACCCGTCGCTCGTTCGAGGGTGGCCAGCTCTGGCACGACCCCCGTAACCGCCAGTGCAACCTCGCCTCCCTGACGTCCCTGCACTTCGAGGACGACCGGTTCGTCGGCCTCCACTACACGGAGCCCGCAGCGGAGCTCTATGACGGCGCGAGCAAGGTTGCCGGCGCGTGATGCGGGGAAAGACCTTCCGGGTCGTGCGGTGGATCTTCGCAGTCGGCATCGTCATCGGCCTGGTGGCCGCCCTCGCCGGGTGCACTCCTGAGGAGTCCGGTGCCGGCGACGTCGTCGGGCAGGGGTACGTCTCCGGCGACGGGTCGGTGCAGACGTACGACGCCGGTGAGCGCAAGGGTCCGGTGGCCATCGCGGGCACCGACTTCGAGGGCGAGGACGTCGACACCGTCGACTGGGCCGGTGACGTGGTCGTCGTGAACACCTGGTACGCCGCGTGCGCCCCGTGCCGCGCCGAGGCTCCCGACCTCGTGGACCTGGCCGGCTCCAAGGACGGCGTGCAGTTCCTCGGCATCAACACCGAGGACGCCGCCGGCGCCGCCCAGGCGTTCCAGCGCACCTTCGAGGTGCCCTACCCGAGCATCGAGGACCGCACCGGCACCGTGATCGCCGGCCTGAACGGCGTCGTGCCGCTGCAGGCGGTGCCGACCACCGTGGTGCTGGACCAGGAGGGCTACGTGGCCGCGCGGGTCATCGGTCAGGTGGAGGGCTCGACGCTCGAGGCGCTGATCGACGACGTGCTGGCGGAGGCCGCCTGATGCTGCCCGGCACTGTCGCGTCCGCCGTCGGTGACGGGCTCGCCGTCACCGCGTTCAGCGGGTCGCTGCTCCTCGCGGTGCCCGTGGCGGCGCTGGCGGGCCTCGTGTCCTTCGCCTCGCCGTGCGTGCTGCCGCTCGTGCCGGGGTACATCGGCTATGTGAGCGGCATGGCCGCCGCCTCCATGAACGCCACCGCCGAGGGCGGGGCCGTGGGGACGCGCGTCAAGCCCGTGCGCTCCCGCGTCGTCGGCGGCGTGGCCCTGTTCGTGCTCGGCTTCACCGCCGTGTTCGTCTCGTTCGGTGCCGTGTTCGGCGGCCTCGGCGCCTACCTGGTGCGCTGGGAGGACGTGATCACCCGTGTGCTCGGCGCGGTGGTCATCCTGCTCGGGCTCGGGTTCCTCGGCGCCGTCCCCTTCCTGCAGCGTGAGGCCCGGTTCCACCTGACGCCCCGCGCAGGCCTGTGGGGGGCACCGCTGCTCGGCGTCGTGTTCGGCCTGGGCTGGACCCCCTGCATCGGCCCGACGCTCGCCGCCGTGCAGGTGCTCGCGATCGACGAGGCGTCCGCCGGCCGCGGCGCGCTGCTCGGTGTCGCCTACTGCATCGGCCTGGGCGTGCCGTTCCTGCTCGTGGCGCTCGGGCTGCAGAGCTCCGAGCGCATGATGGACTTCCTGCGCCGGCACCGCCTCGCGGCGATGCGCCTCGGCGGGGGCATGCTGGTGCTGGTCGGGCTGCTGCTGGTCACGGGGCTGTGGACGCGGCTCACCGGTGCCATGCAGCTGTGGATCGGCGGATTCGAGACGGTGATCTGATGGCCGGTCGTACCAGCAGGGACGGCACCTACGTCCCCGAGGGCATCGCGGACGAGTTCACGCAGGGGGAGCCGGCCCGGGGTGCGCCGTCGTCGGGCGACAAGGACCAGAAGCCGAACCGGCCCAACGCCCCCGCGCTGGGCCTGGTGGGCACGCTCCGCTGGATGTGGCGGCAGCTCACCTCCATGCGCGTGGCACTCATGCTCCTCATGCTGCTCGCTGTCGCGGCCGTGCCGGGGTCGGTGCTGCCGCAGCGCAACCAGGACGCGGCAGCCGTGATCGAGTACCTCGCCGACCACCCGACGGCGGGGGAGTGGCTCGACAAGGCCGGGTTCTTCGACGTCTACACGTCGGTCTGGTTCTCCGCGATCTACATCCTGCTGTTCGTGTCGCTGGTGGGCTGCATCCTGCCGCGCTCCATGGCGCACTACCGCGCCCTGCGCGGCCGCCCGCCGCGCGTGCCGTCGCGGTTCAACCGGTTCCCCGCCAAGGCCTTCGCGACCACCGACGCCTCGCCCGAGGAGGCGGCCGACGCCGTGGCCGCCCGCCTGCGCGGCAAGGTCTCCTGGCTGCCCACGTTCCGCGTGGACCGGGGTGCGGAGCCCGCGCGGGGTGCCCGTGGAGCGTCGGGCCGGAGCGAGCTTGCGAGCGCAGGGCCGGAGCGACCATCGGGACAGCCGTCGGCCACCGTCAGCGCCGAGCGCGGGTACCTGCGCGAGACCGGCAACCTGGTGTTCCACCTGGCGCTGGTCGGTCTGCTCGTGTCGGTGGCGACCGGCCAGCTGCTGCACTACCGCGGCCAGGCGATCGTCACCGAGGGGCGCGGGTTCGCGAACGCCGTCGTGGACTACGACACGTTCGAGAAGGGCGCCTGGTTCCGGCCCGAGTCGCTGGTGCCGTTCTCGATGACGCTCGACCGGTTCGTGTCGGAGTTCGCGAGCGACACCGTGGCCTTCGCGCAGGCGCGCGACTTCACGGCGCACGTGACCGTGACCGAGCCCTCCGGCGAGCAGCGGCCCGAGATCGTGAAGGTGAACCACCCGCTGGTCGTCGACGGCGCCAAGATCTACCTGCAGGGCAACGGGTTCGCGCCGGACATCACGGTGCGGGACGCCGAGGGCGAGGTCGCCTTCTCCGGGCGCGTCACGTTCATCCCGCAGGACACGATGTACACGTCGCGCGGCGTGGTGAAGGTGCCGGACGTGGCCCCCGGGCTCGACCAGATCGGGCTGGTGGGCTACTTCCTGCCGACCGCCGAGGTCGATCCCGACGGGTCCGCCCGCTCGGCGTTCCCGCAGCCCGTCGACCCGCTGCTCGTGCTCGAGGTGTACACGGGCGACCTGGGGCTCGACGAGGGCGCCCCGCAGAACGTGTACGAGCTCGACACGGCGTCGCTCACCCCCGCCGTCGACGAGTCCGGCGAGCGGGTCAAGGTGCTGGCCCGTCCCGGCGAGACGGTGGACCTGCCGGACGGGCTCGGCACCCTGACCCTCGGTGAGGAGCTGCCGCGCTACGTGGCGCTCGACCTGCGGCACGACCCCTCGCTCGGGTTCGTGCTGGTGTTCTCGCTGCTCGCGCTCGGCGGGCTCACCGTCTCGCTCTTCACGCCACGGCGGCGCGTCTGGGCGCGAGCGTACGTGGCGCAGGATGGGGCTACCGTGGTCGAGGTCGCAGGGCTTGCCCGCGGGGACGACGCCGGCCTGCAGGCCGAGGTCGACCGCGCGCTGGCGGCGGTGCCCCGAGGAGTGGAACGACCAGATGGGGCGGACACGTCCGCCGAGACGTCGGCGGCCGCACGCCGACAGGCACGGGAACCGCGTGTCGAGACCGGATCGGAAGAGGACTGAACATGGAGCTGGCAAACCTCAGTGTGCTGCTCGTCTGGGGCGCGGCGACGGCCCTCGCCGTCGCGCTCGTCGCGTTCGCGGTGGACCTGTCGCGCCTGTCGGGTGCCAAGGTCGACGCGCGGGACGCGGCACGGACCCGCGACACGGTGGCCGTGGGCACCGGCGGCCCCGTCGAGGATGCCCCGGTCGATGCGCCCGAGGACGCCCCCGCGGCCCCTGGGCCGGTGAACCGCAGGCTCGCCGGTGTCGGCATGTCCGTGACCTGGCTGGCCACCGCGCTGCTGCTCGTCGCGATCGTGCTGCGCGGTATCGCCGCCGGCCGCGCGCCGTGGGCCAACATGTACGAGTTCGCGCTGGTCGGCACGTTCGTGGCCGTCGCGGTGTTCGCCGCGGTCAGCACCCGGCGCGACGTGCGGTTCCTCGGGGCCTTCGTGACCGGGATCAGCGTGCTCTTCCTCGTGCTGGCGCAGCAGCAGTTCTTCGTGGCGGCCACGGGTGTGCAGCCCGCCCTGCAGAAGTACTGGCTGGTGATCCACGTCGGCGTCGCCATCTGCGCGACGGGTATCTTCACGGTCGCCTTCGTGACCTCGGTGCTGCAGCTCCTGCGGGACGGCCGGGACAACGGCTCGGTGATGCTGGGCAGCCGGCACTGGGGCTGGCTCGACCACACGCCGGCGCCGTCGGCGCTGGAGTCGCTCTCGTTCCGGCTGAACTCGGTCGCGTTCGTGCTGTGGACCTTCACCCTCATCGGCGGTGCCATCTGGGCCGAGGACGCCTGGGGCCGGTACTGGGGCTGGGACCCCAAGGAGGTCTGGACCTTCATCGCGTGGGTGGTCTATGCGGCCTACCTGCACGCGCGCACCACGCGCGGCTGGTCCGGGACCCGTGCCGCATGGTTCGTCGTGGCCGGCTACGCGTGCGTGCTGTTCAACTTCACCGGCGTGAACCTGATCTTCAACGGAAAGCACTCGTACTCGGGCCTGTGACGAGCGGCTGCTCGTCGAAAGGTTCTGCCTAGCGATGGGGCCCACAACTCACGTGAGTTGTGGGCCCAGCTGCTGGGCAGATGCGGGCCTTGTCAGCTCTCCGACTCGTCGTCCTTGGCCTCCTGGTGACCGCGCGCCTCGCGCTCGCGCTTGCGCTTCTCCTGCTCGAGCCGCCAGAGGAATTCGGGGTCGTCGTCAGGGGCGACAGGGCCGGAGGGACGGCGCGGGCCGGGGCGGGTCGGCGGTTTCGGGCGGCTGCCGCCGGGCCTGCCACCGGCCGACGGGCCGGCGCCGGACCTGCGGGCCGCGACCCGCATGACGATCCACGAGATGGCGCCCAGCAGGGGCAGCAGCACGATCAGGAGCACCCAGAGCCAGCGGGGCAGCCCGCCGCGTTCGTCCTCGTCCGCTCCCCAGACGTCGGCCAGGGCATACGCCATGAGTCCGACGACGACCAGGATCAGGAGTATGCGTGCCATCCCCCCAGCCTACGGCGGGTCGGCGGCCTCGCGTGAGCCTGGAGGGTGACCTTCGCCGCGTCGCCCCTCGTCGGAGTGTGACCCAGCCGCGGCCTACCATGGGTGGGTGCCCCTTCTGATCTACTCCCTGCTCCGCCTCGCGCTGTTCGGCGCGGCTCTCGGCCTGCTCTACGTGGTCGGCCTGCGGGGCTGGCTGCTCCCGATCGTGGCGGTGGTGGTAGCGCTGGCCCTGTCGTACCTGACGCTGACCAAGCCGCGGGACGCCGCCACCCGATGGATCGCCGCACGGGCCGACCGCCGTGCCGCCGAGCGCGCGGTCTTCCCGAACGTCGACGCGGACGCGGCCCACGAGGACGCACAGGTCGACCAGAGGTTCCGGACCGACTGAGTCCCGCCGGGGTCAGATCGAGAGCCCGAACCAGAGCAGCAGGCCGTAGCCGAGCTCGTACAGGCCGGTGCCGGCCAGGATGGGGATCAGCAGCTTGCCGCGCGCCCCGGCGAGCACCGGGATGGCCAGCAGCATGGCCGGTCCGAGCAGGAGCAGCACGACGAGCGTCCAGGGCGCCCAGAACGCGCACACCGCGCCGAGCAGCACCGGGACCCACAGCATCGCGACGTAGGCCCGGCGGGCGCGGTGGTCGCCGAGCCGCACGGCCAGGGTGCGCTTTCCGGCCAGCACGTCGGTCGGGATGTCGCGCAGGTTGTTCACCATGAGCAGAGCGCAGGCGATGAGGCCCACCCCGACGGCGCCGAGCACCGCCGGCCAGGTGATGCGGTCGGCCTGCGTGTACGTGGTGCCGAGCACCGCGACGAGGCCGAAGAAGACGAACACGGCGATCTCGCCCAGCCCGCGGTACCCGTACGGCGTCTTGCCGCCCGTGTAGTACCAGGCGGCCGCGACGCACACCGCGCCCACCGCGAGCAGCCACCAGTGGCCCGAGACCGCGCTGAGCGCCAGCCCGAGCACCGCCGCGACACCGAACGCCGCGAACGCCGCGCCCTTCACGGCGCCCGGGGCGGCGGCGCCGGATGCCGTCAGCCGCATCGGGCCCACCCGGTCGAGGTCGGTCCCGCGCACGCCGTCCGAGTAGTCGTTGGCGAAGTTGACGCCGATCTGCAGCGCGAGGGCGACACCGAGCGCGAGCAGTGCGGGCAGCCAGGCGTACGAGTCGACCTGGGCGGCCGCGCCGGTGCCGATCATGACCGGGGCCGCCGCCGCCGGCAACGTGCGGGGCCGGGCCCCGGAGATCCACTCGGCGGCAGTCGCCATCAGCGTGTCCTTCGTTCGTGGGGTGCGTCTGGTTGCTCAAGACGCCAGGTCCGGGCCTGTGCGCGGTCCTGGCGGAGGAACGAAGTCATGGTCGCACGGGTTCCCCGGCCGCCTCCCGCTCGGCCCGCACGACGGCGTCCCGCACCGCCCGGCGGTCCGTCTTGCCGGGGCCGCGGGTCGGCAGAGCCGTCGTGACGTACACACGGCGCGGCGCGCTCGGCGCCCCCAGCCGCCGCCCTATGGCGGAGCGCAGCCCGGCGAGCAGCTGACCGCCGTCGGCGAGGCTCGTCGCCGCCGACGGTTCGGGCGTGTCCGGCGTCCGGCCGGCGGCCCCGATCACGACGACCGCGACGACCGCCTGGCCCCACTCGGCATCGGGCACGCCGACGACGCAGGACTCACCCGGGGTGCCGAGGCCCGCGAGGTGCTCGGCGATCGCGTCCTCGACGGCCGCCGGGGCGACGTTGACCCCGCCGGTGAGGATGACGTCGTCCGCGCGACCAAGGATCGTGAGCCGGCCGTCGCCCAGGCGGCCGAGGTCCGAGGTGCGGAACCAGCGGGTGCCGTCGAGGTCCGTGCGAAAGGCGGCGGCGGTCGCCTCGGGGTCGCCCACGTAGCCCTCGGCGAGCATCGGGCCGGACAGCTCGACGACGCCCGTCCCGGGCCCGGCGTCGGACCCGGCGCCGGCCAACCGGACGCGCACGCCGTCCAGCGGCACGCCGTCGTACACGCAGCCGCCGCTCGTCTCGGACATGCCATAGGTGGTGACGACGCGGACCCCGGCGGAGCGGGCACGGGCCAGCAGCGGTGCCGGTGCGGCGGCACCGCCGACGAGCACGGCGTCGAACCGGGCGAGGGCGTCGAGGCCGGCGCCGGCGCCGTCGTCGGCTGCCGCGACCAGGCGGTGCAGCTGGGTGGGGACCAGCGAGACGTACGCGCGTCCACCCTGCGCGGCGGCGAAGTCGGTGGCGATGGCCGCGAACCCTGCCGCGGTGAAGTGGTCGAGCGTGTCCGGGTGCACCTCGCGGCCCGACACGAGGGAGCGGGTGATGACCTGGACCCCCGCGACGTGGGTGGGCGGCAGCACGAGCAGCCAGCGTCCGGGGCCACCGAGCCGTTCGTGGGTGGCCTCGGCGGAGGCACGCAGGGCGTCGGCACTCAGCGCCACCTCACGGGCGTTTCCCGTGGAACCGGAGGTCCGCAGGACGAGCGCAGTGCCGGGCGGCAGGTCGGCGTCGGACAGCCGGGGCTGCGGGGCGTACGCCGGGCCGCCGTCGAGGGCGTCCCGGACGGCGCGCGCGACGCCGCTCACAAGGGCGGGCAAGGGGTCGGTCGAGGCCACCTCCTGAGAGTAAGCGCGTCCGGCGAGCGCGGGACTACCGTGTCGGTAGGGTGTGCGCCACGCGGGACGGCTCCAGGGAAGGCCCGGGGTCGAGTGCCGGCGGAGGAGGTGGCATGACGACGTGCTGGACGACGGTCGTGCGGGCCACGGCGGCGGCGCTGGCGATGGTGCTGGCGCTGGCGGCCTGCGGGCCCGACCGCCCCGAGGAACCCGAACCGACCCCCACCACCACCGTCGACGCCCCCGTCCGGGGTGACCGGAACGGGCCGCCGAAGCCGGACGTACCGCTCGTGTGGCCGCTCACCGGCGTGCGGACGGAGAAGGTCGAGAACCGTCCGGCGGTGTCGGTCAAGATCGAGAACGCGGTCGAGGCCCGGCCCCAGCGTGGCCTCGTGGAGGCCGACATCGTCTGGGAGGAGGTGGTCGAGGGCGGCATCACCCGGTTCGTGGCGACCTATCACTCGAAGATCCCGGACGCCGTGGAGCCGGTGCGCTCCGTGCGGCCGATGGACCCCGCGATCGTGGCGCCGCTCGACGGCATCCTGGCGTTCTCGGGCGGGCAGGGGCCGTTCATCGCCGCGATCGAGCGGGAGGGCACCCAGACGGTCATCATGGACGACGGCGACCCCGGCTTCACACGCGATCCCGGCCGGGTGGCGCCGCACAACGTGATCGGGAGCGTCCCGACGTTCCTGGAGCAGGCCGACGGGCGGCGGACGAGCCCCCCGCCCGCGCAGTTCGAGTACGCGCGGAAGCCGGGCGAAGGATCGGCGCCGCGGGCCGGGAAGCCCGCGCGGGAGGTGGACGTACGGCTGTCGCGCGCCCAACGCACCGTCTGGACATGGGACGCGGAGAACAAGCGGTACCTGCGCAGCGAGGGTTTGGCGGCGTCCGTCGCGGCGGACGGCCGACGGCACTCCGCCCGGAACGTGCTGGTGCTGGCCACCGAGGTGTTCAACACCAAGTGGGTGGACCCGTCCGGTGCCCCCGTCCCCGAGCACCGGCTCGCCGAGCGGACGGGCGAGGGCACGCTGGTCTCCATGGGGCGCAGCATCCCGGTGCGCTGGTCGAAGAAGGACCACCAGGCGCCGATCGTGCTCAGGACGCCCAACGGCAAGGAAGCGCTGCTCGACCCGGGCAACACGTGGATCGAGCTGGTTCCGCGCGGCACGGGGAGCTGGACGCCGCGCTGACGGGTCGGCGGGCGCCCGATGAGAGACCCCTCATCGCGGTCTCATGACGGCTTCATGGCGGCGCAGTTGAGTGACGGTGTTGCACCGTCCGTCCCTCGACACGAAACCGTGGCTGCCATGAGCATTCTCGACACGTCCCCTGGCTTGCGCGGCTACGCTCCGCGCCCTGTGGCCACCCCGCTGCGGGCTGACGTCGCCGGTGTGGCGTCGCGAACGCCCGACCCGCTCGTGCGTCGTCTGCTGCGTGCCAAGAAGGCCTACTCCACGCGGTTCGTCGCCGCGGCGATCGAGGCGGATCCTGCCGCGTTCGGCCTGGTCACGGACCTGGCGCACCCACCACGGCCCGGCGACGTCGTCCTGGCCCGGGTGGTGACGATCGGTCAGCACAAGCGGCTCGAGTCGCCGGTGTCCCGCCGGCAGATCCTGTTCGAGGGCGACGAGATCGTCGTCTCCTACGGGTCACGTTATGCGGCGGACCAGTTCCACGCGGTCATCCCGGAAGATCTGGGGCCGTGCCATCTCGCCGCGGGCGGCGGGCTCGCCTCGCGGGTGGTCGACCAGCACGCGTCGATCCAGGACGCCACCGTGATCGAGCCGATCGGGCTGCTCTCCCGCGCGAACCGGGTGGTGAACCTGTCGGCCTTCGCGCCGCACCCGGTGCGCGCGGCATCGCGGGTCCGGGGTGCGGCGTCGCGGGTCCCGGTCGTCGCGGTGGTCGGCACGTCGATGAACTCCGGCAAGTCCACCGTGCTGGCCTGCCTCGCCCGCGGTCTCACCGCGGCCGGCCTGACCGTCCATGCGGGCAAGGCGACCGGCACGGGTGCGGGCAACGACGCGAACCACTACACCGACGCGGGTGCGGCCCGCGTCGTCGACTTCACCGACTTCGGCCTGCCCAGCACGTTCGGCCTGTCGTTCGAGGAAGTCCGTGACGTGTTCGCGACGATGACCGACGTGCTGGCGTCCCCGGCGGGGCACGGTGCGCCGGACGTCGTGCTGGTCGAGATCGCCGACGGCATCTTCCAGGGCGACACGAGCCGCCTCCTCACGGACGCCGCGTTCCGTTCGGTGGTGGACCGGGTCGTGTTCGCCGCAGGCGACGCGCTGGGCGCGAGCGGCGGGATCGCGGCGCTCGGTGCCCTCGGCTGCCTGCCGTCCGTGGTGTCCGGGGTGCTCACGGCCTCACCGCTCGCCACCGCCGAGGCACGTGCGGCGCTCGACGTCGAGGTGGTGCCGACCTTCGACCTCTGCCTGCCGTCCGTCGCGCTGACCGCGGCGGGCCTGGCTCCCGCCGGGCGCACGGGTGCCGGGCATGCGGTCGCCTGAACCGGGCGCCCTGCCGCCGATCTTTGCCGGAGCCCGGCGGGGCTGGGTACTCGGGCTCGTCGGGCTCGGCCTGGGCCAGGGCGCGCTCGGCGCCGTCAGCGCGTGGGCCCTCACGCAGCTCCGTGGGGGCGGCTCGTGGCCGGTGGCGGCCGTGATCCTCAGCATCGTCGCGGCAGCCGTGGCGCTCGGTGGGCTGCGCGTGGAGGAGCGGATCGCCGCGGAACGGCTCGGCCAGGACTACGTGCGGCACGTGCGCCGCGACCTGGTGGAGGCCGAGCTCACCCCGGGCAGCCGTACCCACCTCGGCATCACCGTCGCCCGGACCACCAACGACCTCTCCAGCGTGCGCAACTGGGTGTCGCAGGGTGTCGGACCGCTCGCGGCGGGGATCCCGCTGATCGTCGGCTCCGCCGTGGTCCTCACCGTCATCGACCCGTTCCTGGGCCTCGGGTTCCTGTTCCCGCTCGGCGTGCTCGCCGCGGTCCTCGTGCCCTGGGCGCGGACCGCCTACCAGAAGTCGCGCCGCCTCCGGCGAGCCCGCGGGCGCATGGCTACCCGCATCGCCGACACGGTCGGCGCCGCGCAGGGGATCATCGCCGCGCGCGGCACGGACCGCGAGCTCGGCCACATCGACACCGCCTCGGACACCGTCGTCGACCGGGCCGTCGACCGCTCGGAGATCGTCGGGCTGATCCGGGCCGGAGGCACCGTGGCGGCGATGCTGGCCAC
Source organism: Promicromonospora iranensis (assembly GCF_028994805.1). GTDB lineage: Bacteria > Actinomycetota > Actinomycetes > Actinomycetales > Cellulomonadaceae > Promicromonospora > Promicromonospora iranensis. The sequence goes on from NZ_JAJQQP010000018.1 coordinate 26,442, forward strand.
CCTCGCCGTCGCGGCGATCGGCGTCCTCCGGGGCCTCGATCCCGCCGTCACGATGGCCGCGATGGCCGTCGCCGGCATCGCGTCGACCCCGATCATCGACATCGGCCGGATCGTCGAGTACCGCCAGACCTACCTGGCCGCCCGCGCCGTGCTGGGCCCGGCGCTCGCCGACGCCGCACGCCGGCGCACCGAGTACGAGCGGTCCCGCGACGCCGCGGCGTCGGCCCCCGTGCCGGACGGCGCGGCCGGGCCGGGCCGGGTGCACGTGGCGGTCCCCGGGCTCACCCCGGACGGCTCGCCCCTGCGCGCGGTCGCCGGTGCCCGGATCCGCCTGACCAGCGCCGACCCCGAGGCCCCTCTGCGCCTGATGCGCAGGGTCGTCGGGCTGGACGCCGCCCCGCCGCGCCTCGTCGACGCGGTCTGGGTGGGCGGCGAGAACCTGGGGGCCGTCGCGCCGGCACGAGGTCGCGCGCTCGTCGGGCTCGCGACACGGGGCGCCGTGTTCGAGCGAGGTCCGCTGCGCCGGGCGCTGCGCTACCGGCGTCCTGACCTCGACAACGAGACGGCCCTCACCGTCCTCGAGACCGTCGGCCTCGCCGTCGACCGCCTCCCGGACGGGCCGCGCACCGTGCTGCGTTCCGGCGGGGAGCCGCTGACGACCGACGCACGTGCCCGGCTCGCGCTGGCCCGCGCCATCTACGGGGAGCCGCCGCTGCTCCTGGTCGCGGACCTGGACCGCGACCTGGACCAGGAGGGACGCGACCGGTTGGAGCGGCTCCTGGCGGGCTACCCGGGGGTGGTGGTGCTCACCGGGTCCGACGAGCTGGCGCGATCGCTGGGCACGGAGGAGTTCCGGCTCGACCCGACGCCGGTCCCGCTCACCCCGACGGGCCGCCCCCCGGCCGACGACTGACACGCCGGCCCCGGATGCGCCGAACCGAGACCTGTCCGTCGATCCGGGCTCCGGAAGAGGTCCAGCTTTCGGTTCGACGACATGGTGACGGTCAGTAGTAGTAGGGGAAGGGGGTCCAGTTCGGGGCGCGGCGCTCCAGGAATGCCTCCTTGCCCTCGACCGCCTCGTCCGTCATGTACGCCAGGCGCGTCGCCTCGCCCGCGAATACCTGCTGGCCCGCGATGCCGTCGTCGGCCGCGTTGAACGCGAACTTCAGCATCCGGATGGCCTGCGGCGACTTGGTGGCGATGATCTGCGCGTACTCGAGCGCGAGCTCCTCCAGGTCGTCGTGGGCAGCCACCTCGTTGACGGAGCCCCAGCGCTCGGCGTCGTCGGCGGAGTACTCGCGGGCGAGGAAGAAGACCTCGCGGGCGCGCTTCTGCCCGATCTGGCGGGCGAAGTACGCGGACCCGTACCCGGCGTCGAACGAGCCGACGTCGGCGTCGGTCTGCTTGAACTTGCCGTGCTCACGGCATGCGACCGTGAGGTCGGCGACGACGTGCAGGGAGTGCCCGCCGCCGGCCGCCCAGCCGTCCACCACCGCGACCACGACCTTGGGCATGGTCCGGATCAGGCGCTGCACCTCCAGGATGTGCAGGCGGCCGGCCTTGGCCGGGTCGATGGAGTCGGCGTTCTCGCCCTCCGCGTAGCGGTAGCCGTCGCGCCCGCGGATGCGCTGGTCACCGCCGCTGCAGAACGCCCAGCCGCCGTCCTTGGGGGAGGGACCGTTGCCGGTCAGCAGCACCGTGCCGACGTCGGACGTCATGCGCGCGTGGTCCATCACCCGGTACAGCTCGTCCACCGTGTGCGGGCGGAACGCGTTACGGACCTCCGGCCGGTCGAACGCGACGCGGACCACGGGCAGGTCGCGCGGCTCGGGACCGGTGCGGTCGACGCCGCGGTGGTACGTGAGGTCGGTCAGGTCGTCGAAGCCGGACACCGCGCGCCAGCGCTGCGGGTCGAACGTCTCGGAGACTTGCTGGGGCAGTTCGGTGCTCGTGCTCACGCGGCAAAGCCTAGTTCGGGCGGTGACGGTGAACGGCAGCGTGTGCTCGTTGCTACCACGGACCGACGTTCGGAACGAACTTCCTCATCGCGGAGACGATGTCTCGCGAGTCTTCGAGGGCGAGGGTTACCTCTTCAGTCGTGATCGTCGGCGTCTCCACGCCGGGATACTCGGAGTCGTGGCGACGGAGGCGGAGAGCGCGAAACGTACGGACCACCTTGCGCGCGTTGGCCCCGAGCTGAGCCTCGACGCCTTCTTGGACCGCGCGGTGGCCGTTCTTGTTGGTTGGCCGCGACCTCGGGCTCACCGACTGGCCAGCGACCCTTCTCCGCCGTCGTCCCGGCCACCCGCTTCTCCCTTGTTCTCGACGAGCTCGACGATCGGCGAGCTCGTGACTGTCCGCTTGAACGGGCCGTCGTCGTTTGCCCACACAGAAGCAGCGACCCGACGCGCATTGACTTCTCTGTGCAGCGCCTTCTCGGCCTCCTCTACGGCGTCGGCGAGTCGTTCACGATCAGGATCGCCGATCACCAGCACGTCGATGTCACCAGGAACCGAACCTGGACGCTCGTGGTACCGAGCCGCCCACGATCCGTAGATGAAGGCATGCTCGATGCCATCGACGTCAGCCAGAAGTTCGCGGAGCACTGCGAGGGGACCGAAAGTCACGGCCAGAAGTTCTGCTAGAGGAGCGTAAACCGGGTTGTCTGTCCGTGCGCGGGCAAGGCGGGTGTTGCCAAAACGGCGCGTCGACACGAGGCCGGCGTCCTCGAGGCGGTCGATCTCACGCAGGACTGTCAGGCGCGAAGTCCCGACAGCCCTCGCGAGGTCGGTGAGGCTTTGCTCCTTGTCCGGTTGCAGGATCACCGCGGCGAGAATGTCGCCTTGCGCCCGGGTGCGCAGCAAGGGAAGGAGCAACGGTGCGGCTTGTTTCATAAAATGAACGCTAGCGTTGCTTTTAAGAACACACCAGACGTCGGCACCAGTGTGACGGCGGCGAGAGGAACCCTGACATGCTGATCCGCCATCGCGGTCTCGACCCCTCGATCGATCCCTCCGCCTACGTCGCCCCGTCGGCGACCGTCGTCGGTGACGTCCGCGTCGGCGCGGGTGCGAGGATCCTGCACGGAGCCGTGCTCACGGCCGAGGACGGCGCCGTGGTGATCGGTGAGGACACCGTCGTCATGGAGAACGCGCTCGTCCGCGGGCGCCGGGACCATCCCGCCCGCATCGGGTCCGCCGTGCTGGTCGGCCCCCACGCTCACGTCAACGGCAGCACCGTCGAGGACGAGGCCTTCATCGCGACCGGCGCGGCGCTGTTCCCGGGCAGCGTCATCGGGGCGGGCGCGGAGGTGCGCATCCACGGCGTCGTGCAGGTGAACACCACGGTCGCCCCGGGAGCGGTCGTGCCGATCGGCTGGGTAGCGGTGGGCACCCCCGCCACGATCCTGCCGCCGGACCGGCACGAGGAGATCTGGGCGATCCAGCGCGAGCTCGACTTCCCGGGCACCGTGTATGGGACCGGCAGGGACGTCCCGATGCGCGAGCTCATGCGCCGCCAGTCGGCCTACTACGGCGCCCACCGCGCGGACGAGCCGGTCGAGGAGGGCGGCGCTGATTCTCGTTCAGCAGGTTAGGTCGGACCATCCGGCCGGCGGTTCCGGCGTCCTGAAGCCTGCTGAACCGATGTCAGCAGCCGGCGGAGCCGTTTCCGGCTCGCCGGGGTCGTTAGCCTGGCCCTGTGCTGATCGGTGAACCCGTCGTCTGGTCGACGCCCCTACGGACCCGCTTTCGCGGGATCGACGTGCGTGACGGCGTCCTGCTGCGCGGCCCCGCCGGCTGGGGCGAGCTGTCGCCGTTCTGGGACTACGACGACGCGGAGTCGTCGACGTGGCTGCGTGCGGCCCGCGAGGCCGCCTTCGTCGGCTGGCCCGAACCGGTCCGGCAGCGCGTCCCGGTGAACGTGACGGTCCCCGCCGTCGGTCCGGAACGGGCACGGGAGATCGTCCTGGCGTCCGGCGGGTGCCGTACCGCCAAGGTCAAGGTCGCCCAGCGCGGCCCCGACGGAACGCTCGAGCCCGTGTCCGCGGAGGTCGAGCGGGTCGCCGCCGTCCGCGAGGCACTGGGGCCCGACGGCGCCCTCCGGATCGACGCCAACGCCGCCTGGACCACCGACGAGGCCCTGGCCCACCTGGTCGAGATCGACCGCGCGGCGGGCGGGCTCGAGTACGTGGAACAGCCCTGCGCCGAGGTCGAGGACCTGGCCCTCGTCCGCCGCAAGCAGGACGTGCCCGTCGCCGCCGACGAGTCCATCCGCCGCGCCTCCGACCCCCTGCGCGTCGTGCGCGAGGAAGCCGCCGACATCGTGGTCCTCAAGGTCCAGCCCCTCGGCGGGGTCCGCGCGTGCCTCGAGCTCGCCGAACAGGTGGGGCTACCCGTCGTCGTCTCGTCCGCGCTGGAGAGCTCGGTCGGCCTCGCCGCCGGCGTCGCCCTCGCCGCCGCCCTGCCCGACCTGCGCTACGCCTGCGGGCTCGCGACCTCCCAGCTCCTGGTGCACGACGTCGTCACCGAGCCGCTGCTGCCCGTCGACGGCGCGCTCCCCGTCCGCCGCCCCGAGCCCTCGCCCGGGGCGCTCGCGGCCGCCGCGGCCGACCACCTGACCGCCGAGCGCTGGCTCGCGCGGTATCACCGACTGACCCGGATCCTGGAGGACGCATGACCATCCCGCCCGCCGTCACCGCCGCTCGTGCACTGGTCGCGGACCTGGTCAGTCGGGGTGTGGAGGACATCGTGCTCGCGCCCGGCTCGCGCAGCGCCCCTCTCGCCTATGCGGTCGCGGAGGCCGCCGACGCCGGCCGGGTCACCCTGCACGTGCGGATCGACGAGCGGTCGGCGGGATTCGTGGCGCTCGGCCTGTCGAAGGCCTCGGAAGGTGCGCCGGTCGCCGTCGTCACGACGTCGGGGACCGCCGTCGCGAACCTGCATCCCGCCGTGCTGGAGGCGAGCCACACCGGGCTGCCGCTGATCCTGCTCACCGCCGACCGGCCGCACGAGCTGCGCGGCACCGGGGCCTCGCAGACCACCGACCAGGTGGGCATCTTCGGCTCGGCGGTGCGCTTCGCCGTGGACGTGCCGGCGCCGTCGGGCAGCCAGGGCCTGACGGGCGAGCCCGACATCGAGCCGGGCACCGCGAGCGAGCAGGAGCTCCGGGACCTGCGGAGCATCACCGGGCGCGCCGTCAGCGCCGCCCTCGGCTTCCGGTCGGGGCATCCCGGGCCGGTGCACCTCAACCTGGCGTTCCGGGACCCGCTGGCGCCGTCGGCCCCCCTGCCGGGGCTGCCCGCGGACACCGCGCAGGAGGGCTACCCCACGCCGGATCCGCCGCTCGTCGTACCCGCGGTGCTGCAGCACGTCGCGTCACCCGCGCTGCCGGGCGACCCGGCGCGCACCGTCGTCGTCGCGGGTGACGGTGCGGGCACCGATGCCCGGCAGCTCGCCGAGGTGCAGGGCTGGCCGCTGTTCGCGGAACCGTCGTCGGGCGCGGCCGGCGGGCCCAACGCGATCGCCGCGTACCGGGTGCTGCTCGGGTCGGAGGAGCTCGCCGCAGGCATCGAGCAGGTGGTCGTCCTCGGCCGGCCCACGCTCTCGCGGCCGGTGCAGCGGCTGCTGGCCCGGCCCGACGTCACGGTCTCCGTGGTCGCGCCGGGCGCCGGTCCGTGGCCGGACGCCGCCCGCAACGCCGCTGTCGTGCTGCCCGGCGTGGCGCCCGCCTGGTTCGAGACGTCCACGCCGCCGCCGTCCGCCTTCCTGGAGCGCTGGCGTGCCGCCGGGGCACAGGCTGCCCGCGTGCTCGACGAGGTCACCTGCGACGACGCCGTCCTCGGCGGGCCGACCGCGCTCTCCGTGGCCCGGGCCGTCGCCGCGGTGCTCGGGCCGGACGACCTGCTGGTGGTCGGCTCGTCCAACCCCGTGCGGGACCTCGAGCTGGTGCTCGGCCTCGACGGCCCGGGCCCGGCGGTCCTCGCCAACCGCGGCCTCGCGGGCATCGACGGCACCGTGTCGACGGCGGTCGGGGTCGCGCTCGCCGCCGCGCGCCGCGGCCTGCGTACGCGCGCCCTCCTGGGCGACCTCACGTTCCTGCACGACATCGGCGGTCTGCTCCGCGGGCCGCACGAGCCCTCGGTGGACCTCGAGATCGTCGTGGTGAACGACGACGGCGGCTCGATCTTCGCGACGCTGGAGCACGGCGCGCTCGCCGACAGCGGCAGCGCGGCGAGCGCCACGTTCGAGCGGGTCTTCGGGACGCCGCACGGGTCGAACCTGGCGCAGCTGTGCGCGGGGTACGGCGTGGACCATCAGCTGGTGAAGGACGTACCGACCCTGCGCCACGCGCTGCAGGCGCCGAGCCACGGCATCAAGGTCATCGAGGTGCGGGTGCCACGTGCGGACCGGCAGGCGGAGACCAGGGAGCTGGCGCGCCGCCTGGTCGCCGCCGTCCAGCCGTGAGGGCGTGCAGGAAACTCACAGACTCGTCCAAGGCTGGAGCAAGGATGGGGGTGTCAACTGGTTCTGACTTCAAGGAGGGTCACGATGACCGACGAGAACAGCACCACACCGCAGCCGGACCAGCAGCCGCCCGCGGCGCAGCCCACCGAGCAACTGCCGCCCGCGACGCAGCCCACCCGGCAGCTGCCGGTCGCGGCGCCGGCACACGACGCGGCACCTGAGCAGTCCTCGAACGCCGCGCAGCCCTCGAACCCGGCGCAGCCGGGCGCCGCGCCGTCCCCGGCACCCGCGTCCCTACCCGCGTCCGTACCCGTGGGCGGGCCGGTCCAGCACCCGCTGCCCGTGCAGAACGCGGCGCCTACCACCGGCTCGACGTCCGGCTACGTCAACCCCTACGCCGCCCCGGCCACGGAGACGGCGTCCGACGAGCCCCGGACGAGGAACCGCACCTGGGTCCCCGTGGTCAGCGCGGCCGCAGCCGCCGCGCTGCTGGCCAGCCTGGGCACCGCCGGCGCCATCTCGCTCACCAACGACTCGGACGGCGTCGCCTCCCTGGCTGACGTCGGGCAGACGGCCGGCGAGAACGTGCCCGTACGGAGCTCGACCGTCGAGAACCCGAACTGGACGTCCGTCACCTCGGCGGTGCAGGAGTCCGTGGTGGCGATCCAGGTGGAGAGCCAGGGCGGCGGCGCGGAGGGTTCCGGCGTCGTGCTGGACGCCGAGGGCCGCATCCTCACCAACAACCACGTCGTCGCCGACGCGTCGACGGTCCAGGTGACGCTGAGCGACGGCCGGGTGTTCGAGGCCGACATCGTCGGTACCGACCCGGCCACCGACCTCGCCGTCGTGCAGCTCTCCGACCCGCCGTCCGACCTCAGGTCCGCGAAGTTCGCGGACTCGTCGGACGTCGTGGTGGGCGAGCCCGTGATGGCGCTCGGCAACCCGCTGGGCCTGGCGAACACCGCCACGACGGGCATCGTGTCCGCCCTGGACCGCCCGGTCACGGCCAGCGCCGAGGACGGTTCGGACCAGGTGGTCACCAACGCCATCCAGATCGACGCCGCGGTGAACCCGGGGAACTCGGGTGGACCGCTGTTCAACGCGTCGGGCGAGGTCATCGGCATCACGTCCTCGATCGCCACCCTGTCGGGCGGGATGTCGTCGGGCGGCTCCGGCTCGATCGGGCTGGGCTTCGCCATCCCGTCGAACCTCGCCACGCAGATCGGTGACCAGCTCAAGGCGGACGGCACCGCCGAGCACGCGTTCCTCGGCGTCTCGCTCCAGGACGCCACCGCCACGGCCGACGACGTCACCCGGCGCGGCGCGGGGGTCGTGGAGGTCACCGCGGACTCGCCGGCCGGCGACGCGGGCCTCCAGCAGGGCGACGTGATCGTCGCCATCGACGGCGACGCGGTCAACGGCTCGGCGTCGCTCACGGCGTTCGTCCGGGAGAAGCAGGCCGGGGACGAGTCGGTGCTGACCGTGGTGCGTGACGGCAGCACCGAGGAGGTCACCGTCACGCTCGCGGTCAAGGAGGAGTCGGCGACCCAGGACCAGGGCTCGCAGGGACAGCAGCAGCCGGACTCCGGCTCGGACCAGAGCGCGCCGAACAACATCCCCGACTGGATGCAGGAGTGGTTCGGCAACCAGGGCTGACCCCCTCTCGCCGAGGTAGAACCGTGGCGAGCCGAGGTAGAACCGTGGCGAGGTAGAACGCGATCCGGCGTTCTACCTCGCTCTCGTTCCAGCTCGCCAGAGCTCTGCCTCGCGTATTCGCGTTCAGCGGGTGAACTTGGCCCGCCCGGTCTAAGTTAGGCCGCGTGTCTGGGACGTTTACCGTGGTCAGGACCCTCGGCCGATCGGATGCCGCGCACGACATCCTCGAGGAGCTGCCGGAGTGGTTCGGCATAGACCGGTTCACGCACGAGTACGTCGAGGCGGCGGCCACGTTCCCCAACTATGTGGCTGTTCCCGCGCCCGGAGCCCCGCCCCCGGGAGCCGTGCCGGGCGGTCCGGCTCCGGGGATCGACGCCGACGGTGGCAAGATCCCGTTCGAGGACGTGCTGGGCGTGCTGCTCCTCGACCAGCGCTATCCGACGTCGGCGGAGGTGCACCTGCTGGCCGTCCGGCGCAAGCATCACCGCTCAGGAATCGGCAGGACCCTCCTGGAGCGCGTCGAGGAGGACCTCCGTGCCCAGGGCGTGCGGCTGCTGAGCGTCAAGACGCTCGGTCCTTCGGCGCACGACCCGGGGTTCGACCAGACCCGCGCGTTCTACACAGCCTGTGGATTCCACCCGGTGGAGGAGTTCCCCGACCTCTGGGTCGACGACCCCTGCCTGCTGATGGTCAAGGCGCTCTGAGCCCGGAGCCGGCCGCTCCTGCCGGACCGGAGCCTGGCTCAGAGCGTGGACGGGACTCCGAACAGCGCCTCCGAGGCGCCCGGCACGACGGCGGCGACGACGCCGCCGAGGCTGCGCTCGAGGTAACCGACGAGCTCCTCGTCGGTGAGGTCCGAGTTGATGCCACCGTCGACCAGCGCCTGCTCGGCGAGCGCCACCCAGGAGCGGACCGCCACGCGCAGCAGCTCCGTCTCGGGCACGCCCAGCTCCAGGAGCACGGCGAGGGCGCGCTCCGTCTGCTGGCGCCGGGCGTCCTCGATGACGGCTCGCACCTCCTCGTCACCGCTGGCCGCACCGCGGACGAGCGAGTAGAAGGTGGGGCCGTGCTCCTTGACGTACGCGACGAGCCTGGTCAGCGTGCTGACCAGGCGCTCAGCCGGCGGGAGCTCCGGCTGGGGCTCCGAGGCGTGCAGCATCGAGTCGCGCGCACGGCGCACGATCTCGTGGTGCAGGCCGTTCTTGGAACCGAAGTAGTAGTAGACGAGACCTGTCGAGACACCGGCTTCGGCGGCGATCTCCTCGACGGTCACGTCGGCCAGCGGTCGGTCCGCGAGAGTGGCGACTCCCAGTGCCACGAGCTGGTTGCGGCGTTCCTCCGGGCGAAGTCGCGTGCGACGGGCTGTTGCCATGGTTCGAGCATATCCGGCATGCTTTGCGGCGCTGTCAGCGGGGCAATTGACGCTCATTCAGTAGTCGCGCTAACGTCGCGTCGGGGCGACGGCGTAGTCGTCCTCACATTGGCATCGAGGGGAAACCAATGAAGCTCAGCAAGCTCACGGGGTCGCGCAAGGGTCGCGTGGCTCTCGCAGTCATTCCGGTCACGATCGCCGCCAGCATTCTGCTCGGTGGGGTTGCTCAGGGCGCGGTGCCCGTCTCGTTCGCCATCTCCGGCAGCCAGTTCAAGATCGGCGCCGACAAGCTCGCCGGGACCGGCTTCTCCCAGTACGCAGGCGTCGCGACCGCCTCCGACGGCACGCAGCACCCCGCTGCCATCGCCAACATCAAGGACGCCCAGCTCTACAACCTGTGCCAGTCGGTCGTGCAGGACACGCCGCTCGGCAAGGTCGGGCTGCTGATCTCGGCGGGCACCGGCAAGGAGCCCGCGAAGGCCACCGACCTGCAGATCGGCATGAACGACCTCTCGGGTACCGCCATCTTCAAGAACATCCGCATCGGCGTCGACGCCTCGACGGTGAACACCGCCAAGAAGGGCGACGCCGGCGACTTCGCGATGGACTCCGACTCGGTGGACATCTCGAACCTCGAGCAGGTCTCGTGGAGCACCCAGGCCGCCGTCTTCCAGCTGACGGACCTCAGCCTCAAGATCACGGACGGCACCGAGTGCTTCTGAGTCCGGGTGACGGCCAGGCGAACGCCGGCCGCCCCGGACTTCGTACGAAGCTTGCTGACTGGCGCCGGGACTTCCGTCCCTGGCGCAAGCAGCGGCCGTTCGTCGGGGGTGTGCTGGTAGCGCTCGCTGGTCTGGAGATGCTTCTGTCCGGCCCGATCACACTGGACCAGCTCGGCATGAACATCATGCTCCAGTTCGGGGTGGAGGGCGCCCAGGCGACGATCCTCCCGATCGCCCTGATCATGCTCGGGATCCTGTCGATCGCTCAGCCCGTTCATCGGATCTTCTACGGCGTGATCGCGCTGTCGATCGCGGTCTACTCGCTCGCCGGAGTGAACCTCGGCGGCTGGGTCGTCGGGTTCCTGCTCGGCGTGGTCGGCGGCATCATCGTCGTGTCCTGGGCGCCGGCCGAGACGGTCGCGGCGGCCGACGGCACCGACGCGGGTGACACGCAGGAGGGCGCCGAGGACGACGCCGCGGCCGCTCCTGCGTCGACGGACCCTGCGTCGGGCCCCGTGGTCGAGGACGACGCCCCGGCGTCGGACCCTTCCCCTGGGGGCGACGAGAAGGACCCGCCCGCCGGGCACGAGCCCGCCCCGGACACGGAGGCGATCCCGCGGGTCGAGTCGCTCAGCACCGCACTGCGCGCGCTGTCGCAGAAGTCGGCGGCGGTCATGGTGGCGAGCGCGATGGTGCTCGGCGGTACGAATATGCCCGCGTCGGCGTCGGGCGCCGAGACCACGCAGGACGACTCCTTCTGGTGCGTGGTCTTCGGCGCCTGCGACGAGGCCGAGGCGGACCCGTCCGCCTCGGCGACCCCGGCGCCGAGCGGTTCCGACCCCGGCGCGTCCGAGCCGGGCGGCGGCGAGACCGAGGATCCGGTCGGGGACGCGGCGGACGACGTCACCGACGGCGTGACCGGACCGGCTGACGGCAGCGACAAGGACGCCGGCGACCAGGACAAGGCGGGCGACGCGGCGGACGGTGGCCCGGGGGACACGAGCGACGACACCGCCGAGTGCAAGGAGCCGACGCAGGACGGCGAGGTGCCGCCCGAGGCGGGGGACAGCGCGCCGTCGGACCCGTGCGGCGAGATCGACCCGCAGGAGACCATCGAGGAGGCGCTGCGGACCGAGCTCGGTACCTGCGTCAAGGTGAGCTTCGGCGGCAAGTATGACCTCAACGTCGACCTACCGGGCCAGTGCGGCGCCCAGGAGGACGGCTCCGTCTTCTCGCTCCCCGCCGACCTGGAGAGCCGGGACCTGACGATCCCGCTCACCGGTATCAACGGCATCGGCCTGGCGAACGTGCCGGTCAAGGGGGACGGCGGCGGCCGCAGGGACGCCATCAAGATCTCGGCCGACAAGGTCGTCGTCGACGGGTTCTGGCTCAAGTCGTACGCCTACGACCACGGCACGACGGCGGGCACGGACACCCGGGCAAACTTCGTCTCGCTCGAGGGCGACGCGCAGATGTACGTGTCGTCGATCCACGCCGACCTGCCCGACGGGCAGGACCTTCTGGAGGTGGCCACCAAGGTCCTCGAGGGCGCCTCGCTCATCGAGATCCTGCTGACCGCCACGGACGCGCGGATGGGCTTCCTCGGCGCGACGTCCGACATCCAGGTCTGGGACGGCTTCCGCGAGCAGGTCTGGGGCGACCCGACCGACCCGATCGGCAAGGGCCCGACGGCCGGCACCCCCTGACACCGTTGAGCCGACGCCGTTGAGTGCGGGGTATTTGCTGGATCAGCCGTAGCGATCCAACACATACCCCGCACTCAACGGTTGGGGTCAGGTGGCGCCGAGGGCGTAGCGCATCGGCTCCAGCTTGGCCTCGGACTCCGCCAGCTCCGCCTCGGGGTCCGAGGCCGCGACGATGCCGCAGCCGGCGAACAGCCGGATGTGCCGGCTGTCCGTCGGCGAGATCTCGGCCGAGCGCAGCGCGATGCCCCACTCGCCATCCCCGTCGGCCCCCACCCAGCCCACCGGTCCGGCGTACCGGGCCCGGTCCAGCCCTTCGATCTCCCGGATGAGGCTGCGGGCGGCGGTGGTCGGCGTGCCGCACACCGCGGCGCTCGGGTGCAACGCGGCCGCCAGCGACAGCGACGACGGCGGACGCCGGCCCGACGCCGGGGTCTGGCCCGTCAGCACCCCCGTCACGTCGGTCGCCAGGTGCATCACGTTCGGCAGGTGCAGCACGAACGGCGCCTCGGGCACGTTCATCGACGAGCAGAACGGCTCCAGGGCGGCGGCCACCGAGCGCACCGCGAACTCGTGCTCCTCCAGGTCCTTCGAGGAGCGGGCGAGCTGGGCCGCGTGCAGCAGGTCGGCGTCGGCGGGCACGACGGGCGAACCGGGCCCGTGCTCGCGGCGGATCGTGCCCGCCAGCACGCGCGAGGCGACCAGGCCCTTCTCGCTGCGGACCAGCAGCTCCGGCGTCGCGCCGACCATGCCGTCCACACTGAACGCCCAGCAGGCGTCGTACGCGGACGCGAGACGGCCGAGCAGGTGACGCGCGTCGATCGGGTGCTCGGCGGTGGCGACGACGTCCCGCGCGAGCACCACCTTCTCCAGCTCGCCGGTCTGGATCCGAGCGACCCCCTCCGCGACGACCGCCGGCCAGTCGGCGGCCCCGACGGCGCCGTCGGCCAGCACCACCCGGCCCGGCACCGCGACCGGCTGGTGCGGGTACGCGGTCAGCAGGTCCTCGCCCACCGGGGCGGACCGGTCGCCCACCAGCGAGATGGTCGTCATCCAGGCGCGGTCGCCCCGCCGTCCGACGACGACGCGCGGCACGATCAGCGCGCCGCTCGCCCGCGCGGGGTCCTCGGACTCGTCACCCGGCGAGACGTCGTCGAAGGCGAAGCTCCCGAACGCGACGAGGCCGCTGCCGGGCAGGACCACGTCGTCGTGCACGACGGCGCGGTCGAGCACCTGGCGCCAGGCATCGTCGGCGTCGGCGAAGCGGCCGGGGCCGAACGTCTCGAACCGCAGTGCCTCGCCCCAGCCCACGAGGCCGTCGCCGTGCCGGACCCAGGCGAGGGCGCGGGTGTCGGGGAGCCGGTCGATGAGCGCGGTCGGGCCGTCGGGGAGGTCGTCGACCGCGACGGTGCGGACGACGAGCTGCGGGTCCGGCGACGCGCCTGGCGGGGCGTCCGGCGAGGCCGGTGCGCGGGTTGCCCAGGTGCTGGACGCGGTGGTGCCGGTCGGCGCACCAGGGGTGCGTCCGGCAGGTGAAACGATCATCCGCTTCAGGATAAGGGTGTGCGACGTGCGCAAGCGCGAGCCGTAGCGGAGGTCACAGCGCGCGTGACCGCGTCCTGGCGACATGAAACGATGGCGGCATGTCCCGCGCAAGCCTGGAAAAGAAGCCGGCCGAGGTCGCGTCGATGTTCGACGGGATCGCCGCCCGCTACGACCTGACGAACGACCTGATCTCCCTGGGCCAGGACCGGCGCTGGCGCCGGCTCACGGTCGAGGCGGTCGCGGCCATGCCGGGCGAGCGGGTGCTCGACCTCGCGGCAGGCACCGGGACCAGCAGCGAGCCCTTCGCCGCCGACGGTGCGTTCGTCGTCCCCTCCGACTTCTCGACCGGCATGCTGCAGGTCGGCAAGGAGCGTCGGCCGGACCTGCCGTTCGTGGCGGGTGACGCCATGCGGCTGCCGTTCGCCGACGCGTCCTTCGACGCCGTGACCATCAGCTTCGGGCTGCGGAACGTCGCGGACACCAGCGTGGCGCTGCGCGAGATGCTGCGTGTGGTCCGGCCCGGCGGGCGCGTGGTGATCTGCGAGTTCTCCACCCCCACGTGGACGCCGTTCCGGGTGGTCTACCAGGAGTACCTGATGCGGGCCCTGCCGGTGGTGGCGAACTTCGTGACCCGCGAGAAGGGTTCCTACGACTACCTGGCCGAGTCGATCCGCACCTGGCACACCCAGGTCGAGCTGGCGCACCTCCTGCTCGAGGCCGGCTGGGAGCACGCCGCGTACCGCAACGTGTCCGCCGGCATCGTGGCGCTGCACCGGGCGGTCCGCCCGGCCTGACGCGGTCCGCCCGGCCGGACGCCGGACGGACGGCGACGTCCTACCGGGCCGAGCTCTTGGCGACCCGGTCCGCACGTTCCTTCTGCTGCCGCGCCTTGGCCTCCTGCTCCCCCTTCAGCGTGGCCGACTCGAACCAGTCGAGCGCGCCCGACGTGGCGGGGTCGCGGAACACCTGGCCGTACCGGATGCGGCTGAAGAGGTCGGGCAGGCGGGCGGTCAGGTAGCCGATCGTGATCCGGCCGAGCAGCCACGCGGCGCCGAAGCCGTTCGCGAGCCCGACGACGGCCGTGAGCGCCGCCAGCCACGCCGAGGGCGACATCGCGAGGAGGGCGACCATCCCGGCGGTGGGTGCCACCGCTACCGAGATCAGCAGGATCACCACCCAGACGTGCAGGCTGATGTTCCCCACGGCGTCGTTGGGGCCCACCCGCTGCCGCGGGTCGACGCCTGGCGACACGCCCACGGCGGCCACGAGGACCGCCGCGCCGGAGGCGGCTCCGAACAGGGCGGGCAGGGCGGCCAGCAGGATCGGGACCGCCCACCAGGCCTGGCTGAGCACCACGAAGAGCGCCGTGACCACCAGCACCTTGGGCAGGAACACCAGCACCGCGCCCCACTGCCGCCCACGCACGTCCGCCCGGACCGAGGTCTCGTCCTGCCCGACGACGTCGAGCCACACGGCGCTGCCGTCCTGGCCGTACATGGTGCACGCGGCGATGCCGAGCATGAAGGCGACGAACAGGCCGGAGAACGCGGCGATGACACGGAGGTCCTCGCTGGTCAGCGCGAGCGCCCCGATGAACACGCCGCCCCAGACGGCGGACTGCACCTCGACCATCCGCCAGCCGTCGCGGCTCCACTGCCGGAGCTCCTTGCTGATCACCGCGCCGGTCTGGGTGCGGGGCAGGAGCCCGGCTCCCGCGACCAGTCCGGCGGACCGGCGGCGGCCACGACGGCGCCGGGTGCGCGGGCTGGTCGAGGGCACCAGGAGCGGCACGGCGGCCACGATCGCCGCGCCCGCGCACAGCGCGAGGGCACCTAGCAGCAGCAGGGCTCCGCCCCAGTCGCCGCGCGCGGCACGCTCGACCGCGAGCACGGACCAGGACGTGGGGCTCATGTCCAGACCGCTCGTCACGGCGGGGTCGGTGATGCCCGTGGCCAGCAGGTCGGGCGTGCGCTGGATGGCGATCGACACCGGGATCCAGCCGGCGAACATCCCCGCGAACATCAGGCCGAACTGGATCGACGCGATCTCGATGCCGATGCGCGAGCCCATCGCGGCTCCGAGCAGGCCGTAGACCAGGCGGGACAGGGCGATGACAAACACCCAGGTCAGCAGGGCTCCGGGGATCGCCACGACCAGGGTGACGGGGTCGAGCAGTGCGGCGTGCAGGCTGACCGCGAGCAGCGCGACGAGCACCAGCGCGGCGGCGATGCTCACGTACACGCTGACCAGGAGCCCCCGGCCCAGTGCGCGCCGGGGGATGGGCAGCAACGCGAACCAGCTGGGCCGCAGCGTGCCCGCCCCGCTCATCAGCACCGGGCCGATGGCCGCCCCGAGGCCCCAGAACAGCAGGCCGAGGGTGAGGATCGAGTGCCGGGCGTCGTCACCGCCGGCGACGAACGCGGCCGCCCAGGTGGCCGCGGCCAGCAGGCTGCCGATCACCCAGCCGGCCGGGCGCATGCCCGGGGCGGTGTGGCGCAGCGTGGTCAGCTTGAGTGAGATCAGCTCCCGATCCACGCCAGGTCCTCCTCTGCGAGATCGGTGGTGCCGACGAGCTCCACGAACCGGTCCTCGAGGCTGCCGCCACCGCGGACCTCGTCGAGGGTGCCGTCGGCGAGGACCTGGCCGCGGGCGATGATCGCCACCCGGTCGCACAGCTGCTCGACGAGGCTCATCACGTGGCTGGAGATGATCACGGATCCGCCGGCGTCGGTGAACCGGCGCAAGATGGCCGTGAGCACCCGGGCCGAGACCGGGTCCACCGCCTCGTACGGCTCGTCGAGGACCAGGAGTCGGGGTGAGTGCAGCAGCGCGGTGGCCAGCCCGATCTTCTTGCGCATGCCCGTCGAGTACTCGCCCACGAGCGTGCCGAGCGCCTCGGCCTCCTCCAGCTCGAGGATGCGCAGCAGCTCGGCGGTGCGGTCCGCGACCGTCTGCGTGGGCAGCCGGCGGAACCGGCCCCAGAAGGTCAGCAGCTCACCGCCGGTCAGCCGCTCGGGCAGGGCCAGGCCGTCGGGGAGCACACCGAGCAGCCGCTTGGCCTCGATCGGGTCGGACCACACGTCGACACCGTGCACGAGCGCCCGGCCGGCGCTCGGCCGCAGCAGACCGACCGCCATCGACAGGGCGGTGGTCTTGCCGGCACCGTTGGGGCCGACGAGGCCGAAGAACGAGCCGGGCGGTACCCGGAGGTCGATGCTGTCCACCGCCACCTTGTCGGCGAACTCGCGGCGGAGGCCCGCGAGCTCGAGCGCGGGGACCGCGCCACCCGGTGGCGCGCTGTTCGGGGTCGAGGGCTCTGGGGTCATGCACCCAACCTGCCGGGTGGGGACGGAACGCGCATCGGCTGATCGGCCATCGCCGTGGCGCGGGGTCTGGCCGATCGGCCAGACCTGCCCCGATCCGTGGCCGTGGCACGCGGCGGGTACCTATTCTCGACGCATGGTCAGCGAGGCACTCCCGGTCGCGGGCGGACGGCGGTCCGCGCTCGCCGGGCTGAGCCCGTTACGGGCGCCGCGGACCGGCGTCCAGTGGGTCGTGGACTGCCTGCTGTTCGTCCTCGCGCTCCTGGTCTGGGCCTCGTACCTGGACCCGGCGCGGGACCTGACACCGGGGATCCCGGACTGGTTCCTGCCCTGGGATTACGCCATGGGCATCCTGTCCTGCTGTGCGCTCTGGTGGACCCGCAGCCACCCGCTGGCGGTCGGTCTGGTGGTCTTCGTGCCGGCGGCGCTGTCCGCGAGCGCGGCATTCGCCGTCGTCGTCGTCATCTACCGGATGGCGGCCCACCTGCGCCCCCAGGTCTCGGTACCGCTCGTCGTCGGGTACCTCGCGGCGGCGATCCCGTACCACGCTCTCTTTCCCATCCCGGGGGTGGACTGGCCGTCGTACCTGATCGTGATCACGCTCCTGCACCTCCTGGCGCTCAGCCTCGGGCTGCTCGCGCGGTCCAGACGGCTCGTGCTGGAGGGCCTGCACGCCGAGGCCGCGCGGGAGCGGGCGCTGGCGGCGGCACGGCTCGAGGGAGCGCGCCGGGTGGAGCGAGAACGCATCGCCCGCGAGATGCACGACGTGCTGGCCCACCGGGTCTCGTTGCTCTCGGTGCACGCCGGGGCGCTGGAGTACCGCACGGCGGGTGAGGCGCCGCCCACGCTCGACGAGGTGCGCGCGGCGGCGGCGGTGATCCGGCACAACGCGCACCTGGCCGTCGAGGAGCTGCGGCAGGTGCTGGTGGTGCTGCGGAGCCCCGCGGCGACGGGCACCGCGCCCGAGAAGGCGCCGGACGCTCCACCCGAGCGCCCGCAGCCGCTGCTCCGGGACGTCCCGCAGCTGGTGGACGAGGCACAGGGCGCCGGGCAGCGGGTCAGCGCGCGGCTGGACCTCGAACCGCTCGCCGAGCTCCCGGACAACGTGCAGCGCACGGTCTACCGGTTGGTGCAGGAAGGGTTGACGAACGCTCGCAAGCACGCGGCCGGGGCGGTCGTCACCGTCGACGTCGGCCCGGGCGACGGGCAGGTGCGCGTCGAGGTGGCCAACGTGCTGCCGGTCGGGGTGACCGCGAGCGAGATCCCCGGCATCGGTGCGGGGCTGGTCGGGCTGGCCGAACGGGTCCGGCTGGACGGCGGCCGGTTCGAGCACGGCGTCCGCGACGGTGCGTTCCGCCTGGCCGCGTACCTGCCGTGGGACCGCGCATGACGCCGGTCCGGGTCGTGCTGGTGGACGACGACGCGCTGGTCCTCCAGGGGCTGCGCCTGATGCTCGCCGGAGCGCCGGGCATCGACGTGGTCGGTGACGCGGACGACGGCGACGGGCTGGTCGACCTGGTGCGCGAGGCGACGCCGGACGTCGTGCTGCTGGACCTCCGCATGCCGCGGCTCGACGGTGTCGCCGCGCTCCGCGACCTCCGGAGGGCTCCGGACGTCCCGCAACCCGCGGTGATCGTGCTGACCACGTTCGACGCGGAGCCGGTGGTCCTCGACGCTGTGCGCGCCGGTGCGTCGGGGTTCCTGCTCAAGCACACCCCGCCGGCCGACATCGTCCGGGCGATCCGTTCGGCGGCCGACGGCGAGCCGACCGTGTCGCCCGCCGTGCTGCGGCGGCTGATCGATCACGTGGCCGACACGTCAGGGGATGTCGGGGCCGCCCGGGCGGGTGCCGGCGCCGCGACGTCCGGCGCCGCGACGGAGGCCGGAGCGGACAGCCTCGCACCGCTCACGGACCGGGAGCGGCAGGTCGCGGCCGCCGTCGCCGAGGGCCTCGGCAACGCCGAGATCGCCCGCCGGCTGTACCTGTCGCACGGTTCGGTCAAGGCGCACATCTCGAGCGCCCTGACCAAGCTGGGCCTGGAGAACCGCACCCAGCTCGCGATCGCCGCCCACACCGCGGGGATCGCCGGTACACGGCCCTCGGCCCCGCCCGGTCCCCGAGCAGGACCCGTCATCTGAGCAGGACCCGTCATCCCGCGCCGGCGGCGGCGGTCTCCCGGAACCGGCCGGGCGGCTGCCCCGTCCACCGCCGGAACGTCCGCGAGAAGGAGGCGGCGTCCGAGAACCCCACGAGGTAGGCGACCTCGCCCACGGACGTCCGGCCCGCCCGCAGGTAGTCGGTCGCGAGCTCCCGGCGCACGTCGTCGACGACCTGCCGAAAACCGGTGCCCTCGGCACGGAGCCGACGGAACAGCGTCGAGCGGCTGCAGTGGAGCCGGGCCGCCACGGCGTCCGCGCTGACCTCTCCCTCGTGCACCACCGTGCGCACGAGGTCCTCCACCCGCTCGTGGAAGGTCTCCGGTGGCGGACGCCGGGCCAGCAGCGCGTCCCCTTTCTCCCGCAGGACACCGAAGACGTAGCGGGGGTGCCGCGCCACCGGCCAGGAACCCACCTCGGGGTGGAGCTCGATCGCGGTGCGCGGGGCGGCGAACCGGACGGGGCAGCCCAGCACGCGCTCGTACTCGTCCGGGCGCTCCGGTGTCTCGCGGGTGAGGTCCACGCGCAGCACGTGGGACCGGTCCAGGAACCGCCGCGGACCGCAGACCAGGCGCGCGACGGCCTCCTCGGACAGCTCGGGCCCCGGTCCCACCGGTCGGCGCTCGACCAGCAGCAGCCGGTCCCCGGAGCGTTCGGCCTCGAACCGCGGACCGTCGTCGCCCGTGTCGATCTCCAGCGCGAGCCGTCCGTACCGCTGGAGCTGGTGCAGGGCGGTGGCCATGTCGGGGGCGGCCTCCATGATCAGACCGACGATCGAGACGTCCGCCATCGCGACCTCGGCCCCGTGGTGGAGCGCCAGGGCCTCGTCGTCCAGAGCGACACGGGCCGCGCGCAGGAGCTCCAGGTAGCGCGGCAGCGGGACGCGCTCGTCGGGGTCACGCAGCCGCGCACGCGACAGGCCGGAGGCCGCGGCGAGGGCGTCGGCGTCGGCGCCGTGCGCCTCGGCGTAGGTGAGCAGCCCGGCGACCAGACCGGCCGCTATCGTCGCTCGTCGCACCGTGTGCTCCTCCTCGGATCGGGGTCCCGGAGACTCCTGACCCGCAGGATCAGGGACCCTGACACAGCGGATCATTCCGGTGCCGGGACACCGGGACAAGACTGGCCGCATGGATACCTCGACCAGGTCGGCGACGATCGACACGATCACACCCCTGCGGCGCAACCTGATGCGTGCCTGCTATCTGCTCATGGTGGTGGGGCTCGCCCTCGTCGCCTGGCCACGGCTGCTCACGTCCGGGTTCGACCGGCCACTGATCGAAGGCACCTTCGACGCCGTGCTGTGCGCTCTGCAGCTGCTCTCGGTCGTCGGGTTGTTCGCTCCGGTGCGGATGGCCGCCATGCTCGTGTTCGAGGTGCTGTGGAAGGCGATCTGGGTGCTCGTGGTCGCGGTGCCGATGCTGTGGAGCGGCGGCCTGACCACGGAGGCCTCCGAGACCCTGTTCGCCTTCTCCTTCGCGGTCCCGTTCGTCTTCATCATCCCCTGGCGCGCACTGGCCCGTGACCTCCTCCGAGGACGTGAGCCCTGGCGCGCGGCGTCGACCGCAAAGTAAGGGGAACCTTCCTACACAATCCCCCCTAAGTGTGGCTAGGGTGTCGGTGTTGTGACAGGGTTCACAAGGGCTTGTCGTGAAGCCCTGTCGAATCCCGCACAGCATGGTCAGCACCGACCGGCTGCGGGTTCCCAACGGGGGTGAACGTGCGAACTGCAAGACGCGACGACGCGGACGTCATCGTGGTGGGCGCCGGCCCGGCCGGGTCGTCCACCGCGCACTGGTGCGCCGCCGCGGGCCTCGACGTGCTCCTGCTGGAGAAGGGCGAGTTCCCGCGGGACAAGATCTGCGGCGACGGCCTGACGCCGCGCGCCGTGGCCGAGCTGGTCCGCATGGGCGTCCCCACCCGCGAGGAGGACGGCTGGATCCGCAACCGCGGCCTGCGCGTCCACGGCGGAGGTCGCTCCTACGAGCTGGACTGGCCGACCCTCACGACCTACCCGGGCTACGGCATGGCCCGCGCCCGGATGACGCTGGACCACACCCTGGCCCAGCACGCGCAGGCCAGCGGCGCCAAGCTGCTCGAGCGCACCAAGGTCACCGGACCGCTCCGCGACGACGACGGGCGGGTGGTCGGTGTCACCGCCCAGCCGCTCGACCCGCGCGGCCGCGCCGACGGCCCGGTCACCGAGCTGCGCGCCCCCGTGGTGGTGGCTGCCGACGGCGTCAGCTCCCGCTTCTCGCTCGCGATCGGGCGCGAGCGCCGCGACGACCGCCCGATGGGCACCGCCGTCCGCGCGTACTACCGCACACCGCGGCACGAGGACCCGTTCATGGAGTCCCACCTCGAGCTGTGGGACGGCGAGCCCGGCAAGAGCGACCTGCTCCCGGGCTACGGCTGGATCTTCCCGCTCGGTGACGGCACGGTGAACGTGGGCCTCGGCAGCGTCCACTCCACCCCCGCCAGGCAGTCGGCGGCGGGCATCGACTACCGGCGCCTCATGGAGACCTGGCTGGCCAAGAGCGCGCCGGAGGGCTGGGACCTGGTGCACGAGCCGGAGCGCGGCCCGATCCGCGGTGCGGCTCTGCCGATGGGCTACAACCGCGGCCCGCTGTACGCGGACGGCGTGCTCCTGGCCGGCGACTCCGCCGGCATGGTGAGCCCGTTCAACGGCGAGGGCATCGCCTACGGGCTGCAGGCCGGCCGGGTCGCCGCCGAGGCGATCAGCCAGGCCCGCCACCAGAGCACCGACTCGGCCCGCGAGGCCACGCTCGGTACCTACGCCGACCGCATGCGCGCGGACCTCGGCGGCTACTACACGCTGGGCCGCTGGTTCGTGCGGCTCATCGAGCACCCCGAGATCATGCGGCTCTGCGTCCGGTACGGACTGCCCCGCAAGGTGGTCATGCAGTTCACGCTCAAGCTCCTGTCCGACTGCTACGAGCCGCAGGGCGGCGACTGGATCGATCGCGTCATCGCGGGTCTGACCAGGGTGGTCCCGAGCTCATGAGCAGTCGCACGCAGCGCATCACGCATCCGAAGGGCACGTCGTCCACGAAGGGCACAGCATGAACCCCTACGTACCGATCCTGATCCTCATGGCGATCGGGGCCGTCCTGGCGCTCGGTGGCGTCGCCGCGAGCGCCGTCATCGGCCCCAAGCGGTACAACCGCGCCAAGCTCGACTCGTACGAGTGCGGCATCGAGCCGACCCCGCACGCGGTGGGCGGCGGGCGGCTGCCGATCAAGTACTACCTGGTGGCGATGACATTCATCGTCTTCGACATCGAGGTCGTCTTCCTCTACCCGTGGGCCGTGGACTTCACGACGCTCGCGACGTTCGGGCTGGTGGCGATGCTGGCGTTCCTGGCGCTGATCACCGTGCCGTTCGTCTACGAGTGGCGCCGCGGCGGTTTCGACTGGGTCTGAGCAAGCAAGCGACTTCACGCGCGGCGCCTGACGGCGCCGGGCAGCGACGCCGGGCGGGTCCCGGCAGCAAGGAGGGGACATGGGTGTCGAGGAAGCGCCGTCAGGTTTCCTGCTGACGACGATCGAGGATCTCGCCGGGTACCTGCGCAAGGCTTCGGTGTGGCCGGTCACGTTCGGCCTGGCCTGCTGTGCCATCGAGATGATGGCGGCGGGTGCGTCGCGGTTCGACCTGTCGCGGTTCGGCATGGAGGTGTTCCGTGCGTCGCCGCGCCAGGCCGACCTGATGATCGTCGCGGGCCGGGTGAGCCAGAAGATGGCCCCGGTGGTGCGCCAGGTGTACGACCAGATGAGCGAGCCCAAGTGGGTGCTCTCGATGGGTGTCTGCGCGTCGTCCGGCGGGATGTTCAACAACTACGCGATCGTGCAGGGTGTCGACCACGTGATCCCGGTCGACATCTACCTGCCCGGCTGTCCGCCGCGGCCGGAGATGCTGATCAACGCGATCCTCGGGCTGCACGACCAGATCCAGAACGCGCCGCTCGGCGTGAACCGGGTCGAGGCCGCGCGTGCCGCGGAGGCGGCAGCCATGGAGGCCACGCCCACCTTCGAGATGAAGGGGCTGCTGCGATGAGCGACGTCACGCCGGGCGGCGACCAGAAAGCGGTGGCCGAGACGGTTCAGCCGCCCGAGGGCGCGTCCACGCTCGAGATCGTCGAGGTGAAGCGCGGCATGTTCGGCGCCGACGGGCCGGGCGACACGTCCGGCTACGGCGGCCTGGTCACCCCGGTGGCGATGCCCGCCGCGTCGCCCCGCCCGTACGGGAGCTGGTTCGACCAGGTGGTCGACGTGCTGACCGAGGTGCTGACCGAGGCGGGCGTGCCGCCGGAGGCAGCGATCGAGAAGGTGGTCGTCGACCTGCACGGCGCCGACAGCGCGGAGGCGCAGCAGGCGGAGCTGACGATCGACGTCGCCCGCGAGCACCTCGTCGCCGTCTGCCAGGCCCTCCGTGACGACCAGGACCTGCGGTTCGAGCTGTCGCTCGGGGTGAGCGGCGTGCACTTCCCGCACGACACCGGCCGGGAGCTGCACGCGGTCTACCACCTGGCCTCGATCACGCACTCGCGCCGGCTGCGGCTCGAGGTCGCGGCGCCCGACGACGACCCGCACATCCCGTCGACCACGTCCGTGTACCCGTCGAACGACTGGCACGAGCGCGAGACGTTCGACTTCTTCGGGATCGTCTTCGACGGCCACCCCGCCCTGACCCGCATCGAGATGCCGGACGACTGGGTCGGCCACCCGCAGCGCAAGGACTACCCGCTCGGCGGCATCCCCGTCGAGTACAAGGGGGCCACGGTGCCCCCGCCGGACACGAGGAGGAGCTACTCATGAGCGCTCCGACAGACCACCGGCCGCACGCGCCGCATGCGACCAGGCCCGCCGGGAACGAGGACATGGCGTCCACGGTGCGCGCCTTCGAGGCGTACGGCGACGGCGACTGGGACGACATCGCGCGCGAGGCGATCGGCGAGGAGCGGATCGTCGTCAACATGGGTCCGCAGCACCCGTCCACGCACGGCGTGCTGCGCCTGATGCTGGAGATCGACGGCGAGACCGTCACCGAGGCCCGCGCCGGCATCGGCTACCTGCACACGGGCATCGAGAAGAACATGGAGTTCCGGACGTGGACGCAGGGCACCACGTTCTGCACCCGCATGGACTACGTGGCGCCCCTGTTCCAGGAGGCCGCCTACTGCCTCGCGGTGGAGAAGCTCCTCGGCATCACCGACGACGTGCCCGAGCGCGCCTCCGTGATCCGCGTCCTGATGATGGAGCTCAACCGCATCGCCTCCCACCTCGTCTGCCTCGGCACCGGCGGCAACGAGATGGGCGCCACCACCGTGATGACCATCGGGTTCACCGCCCGCGAGGAGATCCTGCGTCTCTTCGAGGCCGTGACCGGCCTGCGCATGAACCACGCGTACATCCGGCCCGGCGGTGTCGCCGTCGACGTGCCCGAGGGGTTCACCACGCAGGCCCGCGCGGCGCTCACGAACGTGCGCGGCTACCTCAAGCAGCTGAGCGACCTCATGCTCGCCAACCCGATCTTCAAGGCGCGCCTGACCGGCGTCGGCGTGCTCAACCTCTCCGGGTGCATGGCGCTCGCGATGACCGGCCCGGTGCTGCGCTCCACCGGCCTGCCGTACGACGTCCGCAAGGACAACCCGTACTGCGGCTACGAGACGTACGACTTCGACGTCCCCACCTCGAAGGGTGCCGACTGCTACGACCGCGTGGTGCTCCGCGTCGAGGAGTGCTACCAGTCCCTCAAGATCGTCGAGCAGGCCCTGGAGCGGCTCGACCGCACCGAGGGCGAGCCGGTCATGGTGGCCGACAAGAAGATCGCCTGGCCGGCCCAGCTCGCGGTCGGCGGCGACGGCCAGGGCAACTCGCTGGAGCACATCAAGAAGATCATGGGCACCTCCATGGAGGCCCTGATCCACCACTTCAAGCTGGTCACCGAGGGCTTCCGCGTCCCCGTCGGCCAGGCGTGGCAGACCGTGGAGCACCCGCGGGGGGAGCTGGGCGTGCACGTCGTGTCCGACGGCGGCACCCGCCCCTACCGCGCGCACTTCCGCGACCCCTCGTTCAACAACCTCCAGGGCGTGTCCGTGATGTGCGAGGGCGGCCAGGTGGCCGACGTCGTCGTCGCCGTCGCGTCGCTGGACCCCGTGCTGGGAGGTGTGGACCGATGACCGCAGAACCGGTCGAGACCGCGACGAGGACCCGCTACGACGCGGACACCCTGGCCGCGCTGACCGCCGACGCCACGGCGATCATGGAGCGCTACCCGAACCCTCGCTCCGGCCTGCTGCCGATGCTGCACCTCGTGCAGTCGGTCGACGGCTACGTGAGCCGGGACGGCATCCTGTTCTGTGCCGAGATGCTCGGCATCACCGCCGCCGAGGTCTCGGCGGTCGCCACCTTCTACACCCAGTACAAGCGCCACCCCAACGGCACCTACACCGTCGGCGTGTGCACGAACACGCTGTGCGCGGTGATGGGCGGCGACGCGATCTTCGACGAGCTGAGCGAGCACCTCGGCGTCGGGCACGACGAGACGACGGACGACGGCGCGATCACCCTCGAGCGCGTCGAGTGCAACGCCGCCTGCGACTACGCCCCCGTCGTGATGGTCAACTGGGAGTTCTTCGACAACCAGACGCCCGAGACGGCGACGGCGCTCGCGGACCGGCTGCGCCTCGGCGAGGACGTCGCCCCGACCCGGGGCGCGGCGTCGGTGTGCTCGTTCAAGCAGATGAGCCGGGTCCTGGCCGGGTTCAACGACGGCCGCGCCGACGAGGACGCCGGCACGGGTGAGCCGACGCTCGCCGGCCTGCGGATCGCCCGCGAACGCGGCTGGACGGCGCCCGAGGGCCCGGACTCCGAGCCCGACAAGCGGGGCGAGACCATCACGGGCGAGCCCGGGTCGAGCGCGGAACGCCCGCCCACGACGCCGTCGGACACCCAGGTCGGCAAGGACAAGAAGCCCGGAGAGGACGCGAAGTGACCCTCACACCGGTACTGACCGACACGTGGGACAAGGACCGCTCGTGGCGCCTGGCGACCTATGAGCGCGCCGGCGGCTACGCCGGCCTCAAGAAGGCCCTGAAGACGGAGCCCGCCGACCTGGTGCAGGCCGTGAAGGACTCCGGCCTCCGCGGCCGCGGCGGCGCCGGCTTCCCCACGGGCATGAAGTGGGGCTTCCTCCCCCCGCCCGACGGCGGTCCGCGCTACCTCGTCGTCAACGCCGACGAGTCCGAGCCGGGCACCTGCAAGGACATCCCGCTCATGCTCGCCAGCCCGCAGCACCTGATCGAGGGCGTGGCGATCACGAGCTACGCGATCGGCTGCGACCACGCGTTCATCTACGTGCGCGGCGAGGTGCTGCACGTCTACCGCCGGCTGCTGAACGCCGTCGAGGAGGCATACAGGGCGGGCTACCTGGGCAAGAACATCCTGGGCTCGGGCTACGACCTCGACGTCACGGTGCACGCCGGGGCCGGCGCCTACATCTGCGGCGAGGAGACGGCGCTGCTCGACTCGCTCGAGGGTCTGCGCGGCCAGCCGCGGCTCAAGCCGCCGTTCCCCGCGGTCGCCGGTCTGTATGCGCGGCCCACGGTGGTGAACAACGTGGAGTCCATCGCCTCGGTCCCCGCGATCGTCGCGAAGGGTGCCGACTGGTTCTCCTCGATGGGCACCGAGAAGTCGCAGGGCCACGGACTGTTCTCCCTGTCGGGGCACGTCACGAAGCCCGGCCAGTACGAGGCACCGCTCGGCATCACGCTGCGCGAGCTGCTCGACCTGGCGGGCGGCGTGCGCCAGGGGCACGAGCTGAAGTTCTGGACCCCGGGTGGCTCCTCCACGCCGATCTTCACGGCCGAGCACCTCGACGTCCCGCTCGACTACGAGTCCGTGGGCGCCGCGGGGTCGATGCTCGGCACGCGCGCGCTGCAGATCTTCGACGAGACGGTGTGCGTCGTCCGCGCGGTGTCGCGCTGGACCGACTTCTACGCGCACGAGTCGTGCGGCAAGTGCACGCCGTGCCGCGAGGGCACCTACTGGCTCAAGCAGGTGCTGCACCGCATCGAGGCCGGCGAGGGGCAGGACAGCGATCTCGACCTGCTGCTCGACCTGTGCGACAACATCCTCGGCCGGGCGTTCTGCGCCCTGGGTGACGGCGCCACCTCGCCGATCACCTCCAGCGTCCAGCTGTTCCGCGAGGAGTACCAGGCGCACATCGACGGCCACGGCTGCCCGTTCGACCCGAGCGCGTCGGCACTCTTCGCGTACACCCCCAAGACACGCACTCCGGGTGCCCTCGCGGGCGCCGGCGCGGGAGGTCACTGATGACCGTCACCACGAACAACCCCAGCACCGAGGCCGCACCGGTCGAGCTGGTCACCTTCACCATCGACGGCACGGAGATCAGCGTCCCCAAGGGCACGCTGATCATCCGGGCCGCCGAGCAGGCAGGGATCCAGATCCCCCGGTTCTGCGACCACCCGCTCCTGGCGCCCGCCGGCGCCTGCCGGCAGTGCCTCGTCGAGGTGTCCATGCCGGACCGGGAGGGCAACGTCCGGCCCATGCCGAAGCCGCAGGCGTCCTGCACCATGACGGTCGCGCCCGGCATGATCGTCAAGACGCAGCACACCTCCGCGGTCGCCGACAAGGCGCAGCAGGGCGTCATGGAGCTGCTGCTCATGAACCACCCGCTGGACTGCCCGGTGTGCGACAAGGGCGGCGAGTGCCCCCTGCAGAACCAGGCGATGTCGAACGGCCGTCCGGACTCGCGGTTCACCGACGTCAAGCGGACGTTCCCCAAGCCGATCGCGCTCTCCACGCAGATCCTGCTCGACCGCGAGCGCTGCGTGCTGTGCCAGCGCTGCACGCGGTTCAGCGAGGAGATCGCCGGAGACGCGTTCATCGCGCTGCAGGACCGCGGCGCGCACCAGCAGATCGGCCGGTTCGACGAGGGGGTGCTCGGGTTCGCGGGCGAGCCCGTCGGTCCCGTCGACCGCCCGGTCGGTGAGGCCACCAACGACACCTCGGGCCGGCCGTTCTCGTCCTACTACTCCGGCAACACCGTGCAGATCTGCCCGGTGGGTGCGCTCACGGGCGCGGGCTACCGCTTCCGAGGGCGCCCCTTCGACCTGGTCAGCACCGAGAGCATCGCGGAGCACGACTCCTGCGGCTCCGCGATCCGCATCGACCACCGCCGCGGCCAGGTGCTGCGCCGGTTGTCGGGCGAGGACCCGGTCGTCAACGAGGAGTGGATCACCGACAAGGACCGCTTCGCCTTCACCTGGCAGTCCTCCGCGGACCGCATCACCACGCCGCTGGTCCGGGAGAACGGCGAGCTCCGGCCGGCCTCCTGGGTCGAGGCCCTGGAGATCGCGGCGGCAGGCCTGACGCAGGCCCGGCAGGACGGCGGCGTCGGAGTGCTGCCCGGCGGCCGGCTCACCGTCGAGGACGCCTTCGCCTGGTCGCGCTTCGCGCGCACGGCGCTGGGTACCAACGACGTCGACCAGCGCTCGCGCGTGCACTCCGCCGAGGAGGCCGCGTTCCTGGCCCACGTGGTGGCCGGCTCGGGCGTCGGTGTCACGTTCGGCGACCTCGAGCAGGCGCCCGCGGTGCTGCTCGTCGGCCTGGAGGCCGAGGAGGAGGCGGGCATCACGTTCCTGCGGCTGCGCAAGGGAGCCACGGGGAAGGCCGGGACGAAGGTCTTCGCGGTGGCCCCCTACGCGACGCGTGGTCTGACCCGCATGAACGGCACGCTGCTGCCGGCCGCGCCCGGCACCGAGGCCGAGTGGCTGACCAGCCTGACCACCACGCTCGGTGGCGGTCTGTCCCCGGCCGACGCACCGACGTCGGACATCGACACCAGCGCCCTGGCCCAGCCGGGCGCCGTGATCCTCGTGGGCGAGCGCCTCGCGGGGTCGCCCGGTGCGTACGCCGCGGCTCTCGGCCTCGCTGAGGCGACGGGCGCGCGGCTCGCGTGGATCCCGCGCCGTGCGGGTGAGCGGGGCGGCGTCGAGGCGGGCCTGCTGCCCGGCCTGCTGCCGGGCGGTCGCCCGGTGGCGGACGCCGCCGCACGCGCCGAGGTCGCCCAGGCCTGGGGTACCGAGGTCCCGGAGACCCCGGGCCGGGACACCGCCGGCATCCTCGCGGCGCTGGCGGACGGCACGCTGGGCGGTGCGGTCGTCGGCGGCGTCGAGCTGGCCGACCTGCCCGACCCGGCCGCCGCACGTGCGGCGCTCGACGCAGCCGGCTTCGTGGTGAGCCTCGAGGTACGTGCCTCCGAGGTGACCGAGCGGGCCGACATCGTGCTGCCCGTCGCGCCGCCCGTGGAGCGTGCCGGCTCGTACTGGAACTGGGAGGGCCGCGTGCGGTCCTTCGGCGCCGCGCTCGAGTCGAGCGCACTGCCCGACCACCGCGTGCTGCACGTGCTGGCCCAGCACTTCGACGTCGACCTGCAGGCGGCGTCGCCGACCGACGCCCACCTGTCCATCGCCGTGACGCAGCGCAGCGCCTGGGCGGGTGACCGTCTGGCGGTCGAGGCCGGCGCGCCGGCCGAGCCGCCCACCATCGGTCCGGGTCAGGCGGTGCTCGCCACCTGGCGGCTCCAGCTCGACGCGGGGCGCGGCCAGGACGGCGAGCAGTTCCTCGCCGGCACGGCCAAGCGGCCCGTGGCCCGCATGTCCGCCGCCACGGCGGCCGGCTTCGGTGCGGCCGACGGCGACCGGGTCACCGTCAGCACGCAGCGCGGTGCCATCGAGGCGCCCGCCGTGGTCACCGACGGCATGGTCGACGGTGTCGTGTGGCTGCCGCTCAACAGCGCCGGCTGCCGCGTGCACGACACGCTCGGCGCGGCGGCCGGCGACCTCGTCACCGTCACGGTCGCCGTCGCCGTCGCAGATCGCTCGGAAGGAACCGCTCGATGAACCCGGTGATCCTGGCCGCGGCCGCACCCGGCGTGACCGCCGACTTCTCGCAGGAGACCATCTGGGCCTCCATCGTGAAGGCCGTGCTGATCGTGGTGTTCCTCCTGACCAGCGTGCTCTTCGCGATCTGGTTCGAGCGCAAGGTCGTCGCGCGCATGCAGGTGCGCCCCGGCCCGAACTGGCACGGGCCGTTCGGCCTGCTGCAGTCGCTCGCGGACGCCATGAAGCTCCTGCTCAAGGAGGACCTGACGGTCACCCGGGCCGACCGGTTCGTGTACCTGCTGGCACCGATGATCTCGGTGTTCTGCTCGCTCCTGGTGTTCGCCGTCATCCCGTTCGGGCCCAGCGTGTCGTTCTTCTGGACCGACTGGACCACCCCGGCGCAGCTCACCGACTTCCCCGTCGCGGTGCTGTACGTGCTGGCCGCCGCGGCGCTCGGTGTCTACGGCATCGTGCTGGGCGGCTGGGCCTCCGGCTCCACCTACCCGCTGCTCGGCGCCGTGCGCTCGACGGCGCAGGTGATCAGCTACGAGCTCGCGATGGGCCTGTCGCTGGTGAGCGTGTTCATCATGGCGGGGTCGATGTCGACGTCGCAGATCGTGGACAGCCAGACGCAGATCTGGTGGTTCATCCCGCTCGCTCCCGCGTTCGTGATCTACGTGATCTCGATGGTCGGCGAGACCAACCGGCTGCCGTTCGACCTGCCCGAGGCCGAGGGCGAGCTCGTCTCCGGCTACATGACCGAGTACTCGTCGATGAAGTTCGCCTGGTTCTTCCTGGCGGAGTACATCAACATGCTCAACGTCTCCGCCGTCGCCGTCACGCTCTTCCTGGGCGGCTGGCGGGCGCCGGTGCCCGACGGGTTCCTGGGCGGTGCCCTGAACGAGGGCTGGCTGCCCATCCTCTGGTTCCTCGTGAAGCTCTGGGGCGTCATGTTCTTCTTCGTGTGGGTGCGCGGCACGCTGCTGCGCCTGCGCTACGACCAGTTCATGATCTTCGGCTGGAAGGTCCTCATCCCGGTCGCGCTCGGCTGGGTCGTCGTGCTCGCCGTCGTGCAGTGGCTGCAGCGCGTGCAGGGCGTCACCTACCAGCAGTTCATCCCGGTGATCGTCGGCGCCGCCGTCGTCTTCATCGCGGTCATGTGGTTCTGGCCCGAGAAGAAGGAAGCTCCACCGGGCGCCGACCAGGAGAAGGAGCCCGTCGACGCCTTCGCCGGCGGGTTCCCGGTACCGCCGCTGCCCGGCGAGAAGCTGCCCCCGTCCAAGCGGTTCGGAAAGGAGGTCCACGGTGAGTGAGCGTCAGGCGAGTGAGTACCAGCCCCTGCGGCCCCAGCCGGGGCCCATCGGGGAGATGTTCGCCCCCGTCGCGGGCTTCGGCGTGACGCTGTCGTCGATGTTCAAGCCCACGGTCACGGAGCAGTACCCCCGCGAGAAGGTGCCTACCCAGCGCCGGTTCCACGGGCGCCACCAGCTCAACCGGTACGCCGACGGGCTGGAGAAGTGCATCGGCTGCGAGCTGTGCGCCTGGGCGTGCCCGGCGGACGCGATCTACGTCGAGGGCGCGTCGAACGCGGCCCTGCCGCAGAACGCCGGCCTGGACGTGAACGCGGACGACTCCCACGGGGCCCACATGAGCCCCGGCGAGCGGTACGGCTCCGTCTACCAGATCAACTATCTGCGCTGCATCTTCTGCGGGCTGTGCATCGAGGCCTGCCCGACGCGCGCGCTGACCATGACCAACGACTTCGAGCTGGCCGGCAAGACGCGCGCCGGCATGATCTACGAGAAGCAGGACCTCCTGGCCCCGCTCTCCGAGGGCATGCTGGCCGCGCCCCACCCGATGGTCGAGGGAACCACGGACACCGACTACTACGGCGGTGACGTCCTCGGCCCGACGGCGGCGCAGGTCGAGTGGGTCCGCGAGCAGCGGCCGGACGACCCGACGCTGGACGCGGCAGAGGCGGTGGTGTCGGGCAAGGCTCCGGCGCCCACGCAGCAGCAGCACGAGCTGCGCCCGGAGGAGGGTCCCGGTGCGGCCGAGAAGTCGGCGGGTGCCGCTTCGGTCGGCTCGGTACGGGTGCTGGCCGACGGTTCGCAGGTGAACGTCGCCGAGACCGGTGCGCGCGAGACCAGCGAGCCGGGCTCGACGTCCGCGGCGGACCTCACCGCCGGGGCCTCGACCGGTCCGGCCGCCGGCAGGGAGGCGCGCGCATGACCCCCACCGGCTTCGAGATCTCGGGCGGCGAGACCGTCCTGTTCTGGGTGATCGCCCCCCTCATGGTCCTCGCCGCGCTGGGCCTGCTGTTCGTGAAGCGGGCAGTGCACGCGGCGATGTGCCTCGTCTTCGTGATGGTCAGCATGGCGATCCTGTACATCGCGCAGGAGGCGCCGTTCCTCGGCGTCGTCCAGGTGGTGGTGTACACGGGCGCCGTGATGATGCTGTTCCTGTTCGTGCTGATGCTCGTCGGTGTCGACGCGTCCGACTCGCTCACCGAGACCATCCGGGGGCAGCGCTGGATCGGTCTGCTCATCGGCATCGGCCTTGCGGCGATCCTCGGCGGTGTGGTGGCGAACGCCGCGTTCCCGCCGGCCCGTGGCCTGGAGGGAGGCGACCCCGGTGGCGTCGCCAACCCGCAGGCCCTGGCACGCGTGCTGTTCGGCGACTACGTGCTGGCCATGGAGGCCGTCGGCGTGCTGCTCGTGACCGCGGCGGTCGGCGCGCTGGTGCTGACGCACCGGCGCCGGCTCGCACCGAAGCAGACGCAGGAGTCGGTCGCCGAGGCGCGCATCAAGGCGCTGCCCGACGGCGTCATCCTCACCCCGCTGCCGTCGCCCGGCGTCTACGCCCGGTCCAACGCGATGGACACGCCGGCGCTCGGCCCGGACGGCGAGCAGGTACCGCAGTCCGTGTCGCGTGTCCTGCGCATCCGCGGGCAGGAGCGGCCTGCGCCGCCCGGCCCGGCGGTGGTCTCGACAAGCTCGACCCGCGGGACGACAGGCTCGGCCCCCGAGTCGGAGAAGGACGCCTGATGGACATCACCAACTACGTGGTCCTGGCCGCCGTGCTCTTCGCCATCGGGGCGACGACCGTGCTGCTGCGCCGCAACGCGATCGTCGTGTTCATGGGCGTGGAGCTCATGCTCAACGCGACCAACCTCGCCTTCGTCACCTTCGCCAGGATGCACGGCGACCTGACGGGCCAGGTGCTCGCCTTCTTCGTCATGGTCGTCGCCGCCGCCGAGGTCGTCGTCGGCCTCGCCATCATCGTGACGATCTTCCGTACCCGCCGCTCGGCCTCGGTCGACGACGTCAACCTGCTCCGTGGGTGAGGCGGAGGTGCAGCGCAGGGTGCGGGCCGAGGAACGAGGCACTCGCCCGCAGCGGAACCGGAGACTCACCCACCATGAAGAACCTCTGAGGGGGAGACAGTGAACGACGTGATCGGGCTCGCCCCCTGGCTGGTCGGCCTTCCGCTGATCGGCGCAGCGATCCTGCTGCTGGGTGGCAAGGCCACCGACCGCTGGGGCCACTGGCTCGGGGTGGCGGCCTCGGCCGCCTCCGCGGTCATCGGCTTCATCCTGATGTTCCGCATGATCGGCACGCCCGCCGAGGAGCGGTCCATCGACCACCACCTGTGGACCTGGCTGTCCGCGGGCGGCCTGGACGTGGATCTCGGTATCCGGCTGGACCCGCTGTCCCTGACGTTCGTGATGCTCGTGACCTTCGTGGGCACGCTCATCCACGTGTACTCGGTGGCCTACATGGACCACGACCCGCACCGGCGTCGGTTCTTCGGCTACCTCAACCTGTTCGTCGCGGCCATGCTGACGCTGGTCCTCGCCGACTCCTACCTCCTGCTCTTCGTGGGCTGGGAGGGTGTGGGTCTCGCGTCCTACCTGCTCATCGGGTTCTGGGACACGGGGCGGCCCTCCGCCCGGGAGAACGCGGTGGCGGCGAAGAAGGCCTTCGTCATGAACCGCATCGGGGACATGGGCCTCATCGCGGCGATGGCGCTGCTGTTCGCGGGGACGGGCGCCCTGGACTTCGGTACCACCCTGTCCGACGACGCCGTCGGCTCGCTGTCCGAACCCACCGCCACAGCCATCGGCCTCTGCCTGCTGCTCGCCGCCTGCGGCAAGTCGGCGCAGTTCCCGCTGCAGGCCTGGCTGGGTGACGCGATGGCCGGCCCCACGCCGGTGTCCGCGCTGATCCACGCCGCCACGATGGTCACCGCCGGTGTCTACCTCATGGTGCGCTCCGGCCCGATCCTCGAGGCCGCGCCCACCGCGCAGCTCGTCGTGGTGATCGTGGGTGCCGTGACCCTGCTGTTCGGTGCGGTGGTCGGTACCGCGAAGGACGACATCAAGAAGGCGCTGGCCGCCTCCACGATGTCCCAGATCGGCTACATGATGCTCGCGGCGGGTCTCGGCCCGGCCGGGTACGCGTTCGCGATCTTCCACCTGCTCACGCACGGCTTCTTCAAGGCGGGGCTGTTCCTCGGCGCCGGCTCCGTGATGCACGCGATGGACGACCAGACCGACATGCGCCGCTTCGGCGGCCTGTCGCGGTTCCTGCCGATCACGTGGATCACCATGGGGCTCGGCTGGCTGGCGATCCTCGGGATCCCGCCGTTCTCCGGCTTCTGGTCGAAGGACGGGATCATCGAGGCGGCCTTCATGCCCGTGGAGGGCCAGCCCTGGCGGGCCTGGGTGTTCGGCACGGTGGCGGTGCTCGGCGCCGCGATCACCGCGTTCTACATGACCCGCCTGTTCTTCATGACGTTCGGCGGACGCCGTCCGCGCTGGGCGGAGAACCAGCACCCGCACGAGAGCTCGCCGCTGATGTGGTGGCCCTTGGTGTTCCTCGGCGTCGGTTCCGCCGCGCTGGGTGCCGTGCTCGGCATCGGCGGCACGTTCGTCACCTGGCTGGAGCCGGTGGTCGGGCACGCCGAGCACCACGAACCGGTGCTGCCGGTGCCCGTGATCATCACCGCCACGCTCGTGGTCGTGGTGCTCGGGGCGCTCCTGGCGTTCCGGATGTACGCGGTCTCCCTCGTGCCGGAGGAGGCGCCGCGCGGCTCCGTCCTGACCCGGGCGGCCCGCAGGGACCTGTACCAGGACGCCGCCAACGAGACGCTGGTGCTCAAGCCCGCGCACGGCGTGGCCCGCCTGGTCCAGGTCGGCGACCGTGACGTCGTCGACCGCGGCTGGGGCGCCCTGCCCCAGGCCGTGTCGTGGTTCGGTGCGGCGTTCCGGAAGGCGCAGAGCGGCTACGTCCGCTCGTACGCGGCAGGCATGGCGGGTGGCGTCCTCGTGATCGCCGTCGTCGTCTGGCTCGTGGCCGGCCTCGGTGGTGCCCAGTGATCGGAGGAGAGATGTTTCCCTGGCTGACCGCGCTCATCGCGTGGCCGCTGGTCGGCGCGGCCCTGGTAGGTCTGAGCGCGCTCGGCCGGTCCCGGACCGGTCCGGCGAGCGCGGGGGTGGGCCTCGCCCGCCCCCTGGCGCTCCTGTTCTCGCTGGTCGAGGTGGCCCTGCTCGTCGGTGCGTTCGCCGCCTTCGACACGGGCGCCGCCGCCGAGCACCAGCTCGGCGCCACCTACGCGTGGATCCCGCAGATCGGCGTCTCGTACGCGGTGGCCGTCGACGGTGTCGGCCTGCTGCTCGTGGCGCTGGCCGTGGTGCTCGTGCCACTGGTGCTGCTGGCCGCCTGGAAGGAGCAGGGGCGGGACGAGGTGCGGCTGCGCAGGTTCGTCGGCCTCGTGCTGCTGCTCGAGGCGTTCATGGTCGCGGTGTTCTGCGCCCGTGACGTGTTCCTGTTCTACGTGCTGTTCGAGGCCATGCTGATCCCCGCCTACTTCCTCATCGGCGGGTTCGGGCAGGGCGCCGGACGGCGCAAGGCGGCCGTCAAGTTCCTGATGTTCAGCCTGGGTGGCGGGCTGATCATGCTCGCCGCGGTGATCGCGCTGTACTTCCTGGGCGTCAGCGCCGGGGTGGACCCGAGCCGGGCGTTCCTCGTGGACGAGCTCGTCGCCGTCGACCTGGGCACCACCGCCGAGCGCCTGATGTTCGTCGGGTTCTTCATCGCCTTCGCGATCAAGGCGCCGATGGTGCCGGTGCACAGCTGGTTGCCCGACGTCGCGGGGAACGCCACCCCGGGCACGTCCACCCTGCTGATCTGCGTGCTGGACAAGGTCGGCACGTTCGGCATGCTGACGCTGTGCCTGCCGCTGTTCCCGGAGGCGTCCCGCTGGGCCGCGCCGCTGGTGATCGCGCTCGCCGTGATCTCGGTGCTCTACGGCGCGATCATGGCGATCATGCAGACCGACCTGCTGCGCCTGGTCGGCTGGACATCGGTGAGCCACTTCGGGTTCATCATCCTGGGCATCTTCACGTTCACGCCGCTGGGCACGGCCGGGTCGAGCTTCATGATGCTCAACCACGGCCTGGCCACCGGTGCGCTGTTCCTGGTCGCCGGGTTCCTCGTGTCCCGGCACCCGGAGAAGTCGCAGAAGATCGCCGACTACAGCGGTCTGCGGTCGGTCACGCCGGTGCTCGCCGGGACGTTCCTCGTCGCGGGTCTCGCGACGCTGTCGCTGCCCGGCCTGGCCACGTTCGTCAGCGAGATCATGGTGCTCGTCGGCGCGTTCGGCGGGTCGCCCGCCGGCTCCGCCGGCTGGGCGATCGCCGCGGTGCCGGGTGTGGTGCTCGCAGCGGTCTACGTGCTGCTGACCTACCAGAAGATCTTCACGGGAGCGCCGGCGGCCGGGCTCGAGGCCCTGCCCGACCTCAGGCTGCGTGAGCGCGTCGTCGCGGCGCCGCTCGTCGTCGGACTCCTGGTGCTCGGCCTCGTGCCGGGCCTGGCCCTGACCTACGTCGACGCGCCGGCCGAGCAGTCGGTGGCGCTCACGACGGTCGACGAACCGGCGGATGACGCCACGCAGATGGGGAGCGACCAGTGATCGAGTCCGAGTTCGTGCCACCCGAGATCGACTGGCTCGCCCTGGCGCCGCTCATCGTGGTGCTGGGTGCGGGCGTGGTGGGTGTGCTCATCGAGGCGTTCGTGCCCGCGAAGGCCCGCCGTGCGACCCAGATCGTGCTGACCCTGGCCGCACTGGCCGGCGGGTTCGCCTTCGTCGCCGTGCTCTGGCCGCAGATCGTGGCCCAGCCCGTGCAGGTGCTGGGCGGCAGCCTGACCCTCACGCCCTTCGCGCTCGGTGCGCAGGGCATCATCGCCGTGCTCGCCTTCCTCGGTGTGCTCGTGGTGGCCGACCGCACGGCCACGGGGCAGGACGCGTTCGCGCCCACCGCCTCGGCGGTGCCGGGCACCTCGTACGAGGACCTGGCCCGCCGGTCCGGCCTGGAGCAGACGGAGATCTACCCGCTGCTGCTGTTCGCGGCGGGCGGCATGATGCTGTTCGCCTCGACCGACGACCTCATCGTCATGTTCATCGCGCTGGAGGTGCTCTCGCTCCCGCTGTACGTCCTGTGCGCAACGGCGCGCCGGCGTCGGCTCCTGTCGCAGGAGGCGGCTGCCAAGTACTTCCTGCTGGGCGCGTTCGCCTCGGCGTTGTTCATCTTCGGCGTCGCGCTGATCTACGGGTTCGCCGGAACGGTGCGGCTCCTGGAGATCGCCCAGCGGCTGCAGCAGGGTCTGCCGCTCGAGGGCATGAGCGTGCTCCTCGTCGCCGGCGTGCTGCTGGTCGTCGT
Source organism: Promicromonospora iranensis (assembly GCF_028994805.1). GTDB lineage: Bacteria > Actinomycetota > Actinomycetes > Actinomycetales > Cellulomonadaceae > Promicromonospora > Promicromonospora iranensis. The sequence continues at coordinate 64,034 of NZ_JAJQQP010000018.1, forward strand.
CGGCCTGCTGTTCAAGGTCGGGGCGGTGCCGTTCCACGCCTGGACGCCCGACGTCTACACCGGCGCGCCCACGCCGATCACGGGCTTCATGGCCGCGTGCACCAAGGTGGCGGCCGTCGCCGCGCTGGTCCAGGTGCTGTACCGGGTGTCGATCGGCGTGCAGGCGGTGGACCCGGAGATCATGCGGCAGCTGCAGATGGTCATCGTCGTGGTCGCCGTCCTGACGATGGCCGTCGGCACGGTCGTCGGTTCCGTCCAGACCGACGTGAAGCGCCTCCTGGCCTACTCGTCGATCGCGCACGCCGGCTTCCTGCTGGTGGGCGTCGCGGGCTTCAACGCGCAGGTCCAGTCGTCCACGCTCTTCTACCTGATCGCCTACGGCATCGCCACGATCGGCGCCTTCGGCGTGGTCACGCTGGTCCGGGAGCGCCGGGTCACGCCCGGCGCGGGCGAGCACAACGGCCCGGTGGGTGACGACGGCGTGGTGCTCGGCGAGGCGACGGAGATCGCGCAGTGGGCCGGGCTGGGCCGCAAGGCCCCGTGGCTCACCGCCGCGTTCGCGCTGTTCCTGCTGTCGATGGCGGGCATCCCGCTCACCGCCGGGTTCATCGCCAAGTTCGGCGCGTTCACCGGCGCGACCACGGGCGGCCTCTGGTGGCTCGCGGTCCTCGGTGTGCTCGCGTCGGTGGTCGCCGTCGCGTTCTACCTGCGGCTGCTCGTGGTCATGGTGTTCCAGCGGGCGCAGGACGACCCGGCGGAGCCGCAGGTCAAGCTCGCCGAGGCGACGCCGGGTGCCGCGCCCGGCGAGGCGGAGGTCTCGACCAGCGGTGCGGTCTCGACCGGCGCGACCACCGGCGCCGGCGCGACCGCCACGCTGACCACGGTGCAGGTCACGACCGCGCAGCGGATCGAGGTGACAGTGGTCCGGTCCCGTGGGCCGGCCGCCGTGGCCATCGCCGTCTGCGCGCTCGCGACAGTGATTCTCGGCGTTTTCCCGTCTCCGGTTCTCGCTCTGGTGGAACAGGCAAGTAAGTTCGTGCCGTGACCTCCGCACCGCTGCCGCCCCAGACGACGACGGGTACGTCCGCGTCGGCTCCTCCGGCCGCTCCGTCGAACCTGCCCGATCCGACCGCGCTCGGCCTGCCGATCTCCGACCCGGAGCTGGCTGCCCGGCTCGCGGAACGGCTGACGGTGGTCGACGAGGCGCTCCTGGCGGCCGTCGCCAGCGCGGACAAGCTGGCCGACGGCGCCTCGCGGCACCTCATCGACGCCGGTGGCAAGCGGTTCCGTCCCCTGCTCACCCTGCTGACGGGTGAGCTGGGCGACGGCGCCGCGCCCGGCGTCGTCGACGCCGCGGTGGTGGTCGAGCTGACGCAGGTCGCCTCGCTGTACCACGACGACGTCATGGACTCCGCGCCGATGCGGCGCGGAGCGCCCGCCGCCCACATGGTGTGGGGCAACTCGGTGGCGATCCTCGTGGGCGACATGCTGTTCGCGCGGGCGTCCGCGCGCGTCGCGGAGCTGGGGCCGGAGGCGGTGATCCTGCAGTCCAGGACGTTCGAGCGGATGTGCCTGGGCCAGCTGCACGAGACCATGGGCCCCGACGACGGCGAGGACGCGGTAGCGCACTATCTCCAGGTGCTGTCGGACAAGACGGCGTCGCTGCTCTCGGCCTCGGCCCGCCTGGGCGCGATGCTCGCGGCGGCGCCGCAGGAGCAGATCGAGGCGGTGGGCGCCTACGGAGAGAAGGTGGGCGTCGCCTTCCAGCTCGCCGACGACGTGCTCGACGTCGCTTCGTCCGGCGAGACCTCCGGCAAGACGCCGGGCACCGACCTGCGCGAGCACGTGCCGACCATGCCGGTGCTGCTGCTGCGCCAGCATGTCGCGTCGGACGCGGCCACCGACGAGGACCGGGACCTGCTCGCCACCCTCGACGGCGACCTGTCCTCCGACGAGGCCCTCGACGCCGCGGTGGAACGCCTGCGCGCGCACGCCGTCCTGGCGGAGACGCGGGACCTCGCCGTGCAGTGGGCGCGTGCGGCCTCGGCCGAGCTGGCGCCGCTGCCGGAGGGCCCGGTCAAGGAGTCCCTGGAGCAGTTCGCCCAGGTGCTGGCGGACCGCGCCGTCTGACGGGGGTGGCAAGCACCTTGGTCGAGGACGTCCCGGCGGGCAACCCTCTCGACAGATCGCCGACGGTGGTGCATTGACCAGGGCGCCCCGTGCCGACATGAGAACCGCAAATCCCCGTCGTGTTCAGATTTTTGCACTGTTCACTTAAACTGAACAGATGGCGAAAGTGAACGATGAGCTTCAGGTCCCTGCCGCGTTGCTCGCGGGCCTGGCCGAGCTGGGACTTGAAGCACGGGCTCAAGCAGGCGCGACGGCTGCGACTGGGCGAGCCGAGGTCACGGTTTCGCGCGCGGCCGCCGCGCAGCGCTTCGACATGCTCTGGGGTCGAGGGCTGCGGGTCTCCGACCTGGCGGGCGTGCCACGAGGCGATCTGCCGCGGTTCGTGTTTACCGACTACGTGCCTGACACCACGGGAGCGGCGTTCCGACGTGCTGGTGTTCAGTACCTGGATGAGGCCGGCAACGCATGGATCAGCTTCAGTTCCGTGCTGGTCGACGTTCGTGGACGTCGACGCATCGGTTCGACAGTGCGGTCGATGCCACGTGGCAATCTGTTCAGCCCGGGAAGCGCGCAGGTGGTCTTCGCGCTATTAGCATGGCCGGTGCTGTGGCGAGCAACGCGTCGGGAAGTCGCCCATGTCGCGGGGGTGTCATTGGGCAAGGCGCATGATGCGCTGGCGACCCTCGAAGGAGGGGGCTTCGGGCCGGACGCGATGCGGCGTCCGGACGAAGATCTCCTAGAACTGTGGGCAGCTGCCTATCCGGCAGGTCTGGGGCGGAGCTTGCTCCTTGGCACATTCCATGGCTCCGCCGAGCAGGTGCGGCCGATCGACAGAACCGATCGGCTGTACATCTCGGGCGAGGTCGCGGCCGACAGTCTGCTCAGACCGGCAACGCTCGACGTCTATGTCGCGGAACTCAAACCCCGTTTGGCCCTTGTCAACCGGTGGCGCACCGACGGCACTCCAAACATCGTCGTCCGCCGGAGCTTCTGGCGGGAACCGCCTGATACGCGAGGGCCTGGGGGCGGCGGGCCGGTTCCTGCTCCGTGGCCGCTTGTGTATGCGGACCTTCTAGCCTCCACCGACCCGCGGGTGCGAGCCGCTGCCAGAGAATGGAAGGATCGTCATGCTCAATCTCTCTGGCGTCCCTGATTCGCTGCTCGAAGTGGTTCGTGATGTGGTGTCAGAAGTTCGTAGGAGAACTCCGGAACTGGACCCGTCGGACATCATGGTGGTCGGCGCCGCGTGCCGAGATGTCTTGCACGCCGGACTAGGGCACTCGTTCCTCACCGTGGCGACCCGCGACATCGATCTCGGCCTTGCTCTGTCGAGCTGGGATGTCTTCGAGGAGCTTGCTGGTCACTTTCCTCGAGCGGGCAACACCGGCATTCGATACAAGATCGCAGGATGGCCAGTCGATCTCCTTCCCTTCGGGGACGTGGAGGATCCGGATGGTGTTGTAGTGCCGCCGACGCGGCCGGAGTCGATCAGCGTGTGGGCATTCGAGGAGATCTTCGCTGCTTCATCTGCGCTCGAACTGTCGACGACCCTACGGATCCGGATCCCAGGGGTCGCGGGATATGCGGCGGCGAAACTAGGCGCATGGCTTGACCGGTCGGAATGGGGCGAAACCAAAGATGCCGCCGACCTGGCGCTTGTCGCTTACTGGTACGCGGAATCCAGTCATGTCCAAGATCGCCTCTACGAGACTGACGCCGGGATGGAGATTCTGTTGGCCGAGGAACTCGACGTAGAACGCACCGCCGCCCGCCTCCTTGGTGCTGACGTCATGCAGATGATCGGTTCGCAGCGATCAGATGAGCTGATCGAACGCTGGCCGGGAGACGCCGAACTGCTGGTGCGCTCGTTCAAGCTGGGCAGTGGCCAGCAATGGCCAGGTGGGTTGTCGCGGCGGCAGCAACTCATCGACGCCCTGACACAAGGTCTCGTGGGCGTCCGTACCTGAAACCCGCTCGCGCCGCCTCTCATCCGTCCGGGGTCCCACCTCTCAGACGACCGCGAGTATCGCGGGACCTCGTGTGCATCTCGGCCACCCCGGCCAGCGGACGGTTGGCTACGATGCAGCCTGACGAGGGAGCGGTGTGGTGGCGGATGACGTAGCGGCCGAGGGCAGGCGCGGGGCAACACCTGGCCTGCTGGTGTCCTGGTTCCTGGTGACCCTGTTCGTCGGCGCGCTGGTGGCCCTCGCCGTCCTGCAGGACGGCGAGGCCACGGCGGACCTCGATCTCAACGACTCCGGCGTCTGGGTCACGCAGACCGCGTCGGGCAAGCTGGGCCGCTTCAACGACGAGGCCCAGGCACTGGACAGCACGCTCCTCGCCGGATCGTCGACGTTCGACGTGCAGCAGGACGAGTACCGCGTGCTCCTGACCGACGAGGGTGCGTCCTCGGCGAGCCCGGTCGACCCCGCCCAGCTGGCACTGTCGGGACCCGTCCAGGCTCCCCGCGGCGCCCTGGTCGCGTCGGGCGGCCCGACGACGGCGATCCTGGACCCGGAGGACGGCCGCCTGTGGGTGCTGCCGTTCGACGGTGTGACCGCCTTCGACGAGGAAGAGCTCGATCCGACGGCGGAGCTCGGCGCGGGCGGACGGCTCACCGTCGCGACGGACGGGACCGTGTTCGCCGCGGTCCCGTCGCACCGGACGCTGTACCGGGTCGAGACGGGCACGCAGGGCGCGCCCGGCGAGGTCACCGAGAGCGATCTCCCGGTCACCGACGATGCGGAGCTGGAGCTCACCGCCGTGGGCGACGACCCGGTCGTCCTGGACCGGACCGCGTCCACGCTGGTCCTGCCCGATGGCGACGTCATCGACCTGCCCGGCGGTGCCGAGGCCCGGCTGCAGCAGCCGTCCGACGCGAGGCGTTCGGTCGTCGTCGGTACACCGAAGGGTCTGGTCACGCAGCCGCTGGGCGGTGGTGAGGCGACGACGCGCGTCGCCGAGGGCGTGCCCGCGGCCCCGGTCCAGGTGGGCGTCTGCACGTTCGGCGCCTGGTCGGGCACCGGCCAGGTGGTGCGGGACTGCCCCGGTGCGGACCGCGACGTGGACGAGCACCTGGAGGGTGCGGAAGGCGAGCTCGCCTACCGGGTGAACCGCGACGTCGTGGTGCTGAACGATGTCTCGGCGGGCACCCTGTGGATGGCGGCGGAGGAGTTCGAGAAGGTCGACGACTGGGACCTCACGATGCCCGAGAACTCCGAGGGCGAGAAGACCGAGATCGAGACCGATACGCCCGAGCTCGTGGACCAGTTCGTGGCCGAGCGGGACAGGCCCAACCGGCCGCCCACGCCGGCGAACGACGACATCGGTGTGCGCGCCGGCCGCACCACCGTGCTGAACGTGCTGGGCAACGACACCGACCCCGACGGCGACGTGCTGACGGCATCGGTGGCGCCGCCCGCAGAGAGCGACGAGATCACCGTCCACCGGGTGCTCGACGGACTGGCGCTCCAGGCGGACGTGCCCGCGGAGGCATCGGGCTCGGTCACCCTCGCCTACACGGTCGACGACGGGCGCGGTGGCACCGCCACGGCGAAGGTGCGGGTCCGCGTGGTGCCGGCGGACTCGAACGAGGTGCCGGCGCCCGCGGGCGAGCCGGTGCTCCGGGTGGCGCAGGGCGGCGCATCGACGATCAAGGTGCTGCCGTACTGGCGGGACCCCGACGGCGACGACCTCGTGCTGTCGAGCGCGGTCACCAGCGACGCCGCGGACGAGATCCGGTTCCGTCCGGACGGCACCGTCGAGTTCCGCGACGGTGGCAGCACGACGGGTCGCAAGCTCGTCGACCTCACCGTCAGTGACAGCGGCGGGCTGGTGGGCGAGGGCCGGCTCCTGGTCGACGTGGTTGCTTCGGACCAGCCGCCGGTCGCCGTCGGCGACCACATCGCGGTCCCCGCCGGGCAGCCGGTGACGGTGCGTCCCCTGACGAACGACACGGACCCGAACGGTGACCAGCTCCGCCTGGTCGACGTCACCGAGCAGGCCCCGGCGACGATCACGCCGAACTTCCCCGCCGGCTCGTTCCGTTTCGTGAGCCAGGACCCGGGCAGCTACGACATCACCTACCAGGTCAGCGACGGCCCGAACGCCACGCTGGGCCTGGTCCGGGTGGACGTGCTGCCTCCACCGCAGCAGGACGGCACGCCCGTGACGGTGACGGACACGGTGCTGCTGCCGGCCGGCGGCACCGTGCTGGTGGACGCCCTGGCGAACGACACGGACCCGGCCGGCGGCGTGCTCGTCGTACAGTCCGTGACCGTGCCCGACGGTGCCCCCGTCACCGCGGCCGTGCTGGACCACCACGTGCTGCGGATCACCGAGACCAAGCGTCCCGAGGGGCCGGTCACCATCGAGTACACGGCGGCGAACGGCACGGGCACCGCCGTCGGACAGGTACGGGTGGTGCCTGTGCCGGCCGCGACGGAGCTACGGCCGCCGGAAGCGGCGGCGGACGAGGCGACCGTGCACGCGGGCGACGTGGTCTCCGTGCCGGTGCTGCGGAACGACTCCCACCCGGACGGGCTGGAGCTCGCGCTCGCCGAGGACCTGGTGGAGCAGCCCGAGGCAGGGGAGGCGTTCGTCTCCGAGGACACGGTGCGCTTCAAGGCCGGCCCGGACCAGAGCGGCACCGTCCACCTGGTCTACGAGGTCACCGACCCCAACGGCCAGAAGGACTCCGCCCAGGTCACGGTGACGGTCGTGGACGACGGCGAGAACGCCGCCCCGCAGCCGCCCGACGTCACGGCGCGGGTGCTGGCCGGGGCGAGCACCCGGGTCAGCCTGCCGCTGGAGGGCAGCGATCCCGACGGCGACCACGTGCGGCTCGAGGCGATCACCTCCCCGCCGGTACGGGGCACGGTCGACATCGTGGACGGGCACCTGGAGTACACGGCGTCGGCGAACGCCGCGGGGGAGGACCGGCTCAGCTACTCGGTCACCGACACGCGCGGCGCCACCGCCACCGGGACGGTCCGGGTAGGGGTCGCGACCCCGCCGGAGGTCAACCAGCCCCCGCTCGCGGTGGACGACGAGGTGTCGGTGCGCCCGGACCGCACCGTCGGCATCGACGCCCTGGCGAACGACTCCGACCTGAACGGCGACCAGGTGGGCCTGGTCCCGAAGTCGTTCGACGGTGCGCCGGAGCTGGAGCCGGCGGTCGCGGACGACCTCGTGGTCGTCACGGCGCCCGGCGACGAGGGCGCGCACACCTTCTACTACGGCATCGAGGACTCGTTCGCGGCGCGGGCCACCGGAGCGATCACCGTCGACGTCGCCCGGGACGCCCCGCTGCTGCGCCCGGTCGCCCGGGACGACGCCGTCGCCCCGGAGGACGTCACGTCGTCCACGGTGACCGTGGACGTGACGGGCAACGACCTCGACCCGGACGGGCTCGCCGCCGACCTGGAGGTCACCGTGCCGGGCCAGGGACCCGACGGTGCCACCGTGACCGACGACGGCGACGTGGCCGTGCCGCTCACGGGCGTGCCGCAGGTCATCACGTACGAGGTCACCGACCCTGATGGACTCACGGGCCGGGCGTTCCTGCGGGTGCCCCGGGACGGCACGCTGCCCCGGCTGCGCGAGGACCTGGAGCCGGTCGAGGTGACCGCGGGCGAGGCCACCCCGCTGGACCTCACCGAGTACGTCGTGGTGGCCGAGGGTCGCACACCGCGGCTCACGGACGAGGCGAAGGTCTCCGCCACCGAGGGTGCCCACGAGGTCACCGGGCCGGCTGCCGTCACCTACACCGCGTACGAGGACCACTCCGGCCCGGCGGCGCTGAGCTTCGAGATCACCGACGGCGCGGGCGCCGACGACCCGGAGGGGCGCACCGCCGTCCTGAGCCTGCCGCTCACCGTGCTGCCCGGCGAGAACCAGCCGCCTGAGATCAGCGGCACACCTGCGCTGGAGGCCGCGGCCGGCGAGGAGACGGCGCTCGACCTGGCCCGCTTCGTCACCGACCCGGAGGACGACCCGCTGACGGTGACCGTCGAGGGCGGCGCGGACGGGCTGAGCATCGCCACCGAGGGCACGACCGTGCTGGTCACGGCGGCGCCGGACATACCGAGAGGCGCCAGCAGCACCGTCGGCTTCACGGTGTCCGACGGTGGGCACCCGCCCGTCGCCGGGCAGCTCACGATCACCGCGGTGGCCTCGACACGCCCGCTCGCACGCGCCACCACGGACGAGGTGCCGGACGCCCACCAGGGCGAGCCGGTCACCGTGGACGTCCTGGAGAACGACGTCAACCCGTTCCCCCAGGAGCCGCTGGAGCTCGTCTCGGCGCAGCTCGAGTCCGGCCGTGGAACCGTCGAGATGGCCGGGGACGGCGTCGTCGTCACCCCGCCCGCCGACTTCCACGGTGTGACCGTGGTGCGTTACCGGATCGCCGATGCCACGGGCGACGTCACCCGGGAGGCCGAGGGCACCGCCCGCGTGACCGTGCTCGGCGCGCCACGGACACCGCGCCCGCCGGTGGTCGAGGAGGTGCGGTCCGAGACCGTGGTGCTGAGCTGGGACCCGCCGTCCGACAACGGCGCCGAGATCACCGGGTACCGCGTGCGGTCCAGCAGGGGCGGAGTCACGCCGTGCCCCACCACGACCTGCTCCATCACAGGCCTGACGAACAACCAGGTCTACACGTTCACGGTGACCGCGGAGAACGAGGTGGGCACCTCGGACGAGTCGGGCTCCTCCGAGGAGGCACGACCCGACGAGAAGCCGGACCCGCCGGCGCCGCCGACCCTGCGTTTCGGCGCCGAGCAGCTCACGGTGACCTGGAAGAACCGGGCGTACACCGACCGCTCGCCGATCGAGTGCGTCAACCTCGAGATCAGCCCTGCGCCGCCGTCGGGCCGCATCCAGAAGACCTGCCTCGACGGCACGCGGACCGTCTGGCAGGGGCTGCGGAACGGTACCGCGTACACGGTGCGGGTCCAGGCGCGCAACGCGGCCCCCGACCCGTCGGCGTGGTCCGACCCGTCGGCCCCGGAGACGCCCGCGGCGCCGCCCGCGAAGCCGTCGGCACCGACGGCGACGCGCGTGAACACGGCCGTGGGTGGGCAGATCACCGTCAGCTGGGCGGCGCCGGCCACCAACGGCGCTCCCATCGACCGGTACTACCTGAGCGTGTACCGCAACGGGACCAAGGAGCGGACGATGACGGTGGCCGGGACCTCGCAGAAGCTGCAGGACCTCGACCAGCGGTCCGCCTACCGGTTCGCCGTGGTCGCCGAGAACAAGGCGGGACGGTCGCCGGTGAGCGGCCGCTCCGCCGCCCTGGAGCCGTACGGCACGCCGGTGGTGCCGGGCACCCCGAAGGCCGCGCTGATCAAGGGGGACACCAACGGCAAGGCACGTGTCTCCTGGCGAGAGATCAACGACTTCCGGGGCAACGGCCCGTACTACCAGGTGCGGGCGGACGGTTCGGCGGCGAAGCGCGCGTCCGGCTCGCCGTTCGACTTCACCAACCTGGCCAACGGCCGTGACCACACCTTCGAGGTGCGCGCCTGCAACAGCTTCGCCTGCTCCGGCTGGACCGCTCGCTCGAACGCCGTGAACCCGTACACCGTCCCCGGCCGGCCCACCGTCGAGTGGTTCCGGGACCGCACGGACGACGGCTACTTCGCACTGCGCCGGGCGAGCTACAACGGGGGCCGGGACATCACGAGGACCGAGTGGGTGATGAGCGGCGACCGCACGTCGAGCGGGGAGACGACCAACGTGCAGCGGCGCCTGGGCGTCCCGACCGAGCCGAACAAGAGCTACACGGTCAAGGCCCGGAGCTGCAACGTGGCCGGGTGCGGGGCCTGGGCCCAGGATTCGGGCAGCACCGGCAGCAGCGTCACCAACCGCACGCTGCGCACGCTCAAGGGCAGCAGCGCCGGCGGCGGCAAGAACTACCTCAGGTTCGTGGTGCGTGGCGGCGAGCCCGACATCTCGTTCTGGGCCCAGTGCTATGCCGACGGTGAGCCGTTCTACCCCACGACGTTCGGCGACGACGGCAAGCGGCACTGGATCGCCGACGACCGGCACGGCAACCGCCTGCGGCTGGACGGCGACGGCAACCTCGACGTGGACATGCCCTGCACCTGGGGCCGGTCGGGTTCGCAGGTCTGGGTCCAGACCGGCTCGTGGGGCAACGCGACCCGGGTGACGTGGTGACGTGGCGCTCGGACCTGACGGGCGGCGTCGCAGCACGCTGACTTTCCGTGACGCCTACCAGACAGACTCCTACAATTTGGGCGTTCGCCATGGGTAGTCCTGCCCACCGAAAGTCCACGACCATTCACCCTTCGCCCCGGTAAGGTGCTCCCGTTGCGCCTGTGTGTGCTGTCCGGGTGAGCAGACTTCGGTGGAGTAATGATGAGGAGGACGCATGAGCTTTGTCTCACGCGTGTACGAGAATCGCCGGTCAGCGGCATCGGCCGGAGCGGTGGCTCTCTTCGGTGCGGGCCTGGTCGCCTTCGCATTCCTCTACGAGGGTGAGGCGACGGCGGACGTCGAGCTGAACGACTCCGGGGTCTGGGTGACCCAGACGGCGTCGGGGCAGCTCGGACGGTTCAACTACGAGGCCAAGGCCCTGGACGGCACTCTGCTGGCCAACTCCGCCAACTTCGACGTCGAGCAGGACGCGCAGCGGGTGCTCCTGGACGACATCGGCGGCTCCGCCGCCAGCCCGGTCAACCCCGCGCTGCTCGCGTTGTCCGGCACGATGAAGTTCCCGGCGGGAGCGCAGGTCGCCGCCGGCGGCTCCGCCACCGGTGTGTACGACGGCGAGACGGGCCGGCTCTGGGTGCTGCCCTTCGACGGCGCGACCGGCTTCGACGAGGAGAAGCTCAAGCCGCAGCTGAAGGCCGGCACGAACGGCGAGCTCACGGTGAGCAACGAGGGCACGGTGTTCCTCGCGGTGCCGTCCGACGGCACGCTGTACACGGTCCCGACCAGCACGCAGGGCGTCGCCGAGGAGCCCGAGAAGTCCGACCTGCCGGTGGAGGCGGACGCCGAGGTCCAGGTCTCCGCGGTGGGCGACGAACCGGTGGTGCTGGACGAGTCGACCGGCAACCTGGTTCTGCCGGGCGGTGACACGGCCACGGTGGAGGATGGCGCGCAGGGCGCGCTGCAGCAGCCGTCCGACGCGGCCGACAACGTGGTGCTGGCGACGAAGAAGGGCCTGGTCACCCAGCCGCTCGGTGGTGGTGACGCGACGACGCGCACCGCGGCCGGTGCCGCCACCGGTGAGCCGTCGGCCCCCGTGCAGCTGGGCGGCTGTGCCTACGGGGCCTGGTCGGTCTCGGGCCAGGTCGTGCGTGACTGCCCGGGCCCTGACAACGACGTCGACCAGGTCCTGGAGGGTGTGGACTCCTCCGCCAGGCTGGTCTACCGGGTGAACCGGAATGTCATCGTGCTGAACGACGTCGCGGACGGCTCCCTGTGGATGGCCGCCGACGAGTTCGAGAAGGTCGATGACTGGGACCTGAAGATGCCCGAGGACGCCAAGGGCGAGAAGACCGAGTCCGAGGAAGCGACCCCCGAGCAGGTCGACCAGTTCGTGGCCGACCGGACCAAGGCGAACCGTCCGCCGGAGCCGAAGGCGGACACGTTCGGCGTGCGCCCGGGCCGGACCACGGTGCTGAACGTGCTGGGCAACGACATGGACCCGGACGGCGACGTCATGACGGTGCGGGCCCTGTCCGACCCGGAGGGCGCCATCAGCGTGGACCGTGTGCTGGACGGCGCGGCGCTGCAGGCGAACGTGCCGGCCGACGCCACGGGCACCACCACCTTCGACTACGAGGTCGACGACGGCCGCGAGAACGGCACCGCGGCCGAGTCCGTCACGGTCAAGGTGGTACCGATGGAGGAGAACAACCCGCCGGAGCAGTCGGGTGAGCCGGTGCTGCAGGTAGGCCAGGAGGGCCTGGCGAGCATCAAGGTGCTGCCGTACTTCAAGGATCCTGACGGCGACGACCTGTTCCTCTCCAACGCGAGCACCGCCGACCCCCTCGACGAGGTGCGGTTCCGGCCGGACGGCACCATCGAGTTCCGGGACGGCGGCACGGCCATCGGCCGCAAGAACGTGGACGTCACGGTGTCGGACTCCGAGGGTCTGCCGGTGGAGGGCAAGCTCATCGTCAACGTGGTGGCGAGCAACGCGCCGCCGGTCGCCGTGCAGGACCACGCCACGGTGCTCACCGGAGAGCCGATCACCATCAGCCCGTTGAAGAACGACCACGACCCGAACGGCGACGAGCTGCGCCTGACGCGGGTGGACGGGCCGGAGTCCGTCACGATCTCCCCGAACCAGACGGCGGGCACGTTCAAGTTCCAGAGTGATGAGCCGGGCTCGTACGACGCCACCTACCAGGTCAGCGACGGCCCCAACCCGGTGACGGGTCTGGTGCGCGTGGACGTCGTCGACCCGCCGGAAGGCGCGGGCGCCCCGGTGGCGGTGTCCGACCAGGTGCTCCTGCCGACGGGTGGCACCGCGCTGGTCGACGTCCTGGCGAACGACACCGACCCGGCGGGCGGCGTGCTGGTGGTGCAGGGCGTGACCGTCCCGTCGGACGCGCCGGTGAAGGTCGCCGTGCTCAACCACCAGATCCTCAAGATCTCGGAGGTCAAGCGCCTCGACGAGCCGGTGCTCATCGACTACAAGGTCGCGAACGGCACGGGCGCGGTCAACGGACAGGTACGCGTGGTGCCGATCCCGGCGTCGGCGCAGCTGCGGCCCCCGGAGGCCGGGCCCGACATGGCCACCGTGCACACCGGCGACATCGTGACGATCCCGGTGCTCAAGAACGACTCCCACCCGGACGGGCTGGAGCTCACGCTCAACGACGAGCTCCAGGAGGCGCCGCCGGCGTCGGCGGGCGAGGCGTTCGTCTCGGAGGACGACGTGCGCTTCCGCGCGGGCAGCGAGGCGGGCACGGTGCACGCCATCTACGAGGTGGTGGACGGCAACGGGCAGAAGGACTCCGCGCAGGTCACCATCAACGTGGTGGACGGCAAGGAGAACGGGGCGCCCGCCCTGCCCGACATCGAGGCGCGCGTCCTCAGCGACGGCATCGTCCGCATCCCCCTCCCGCTGGACGGTACCGACCCCGACGGGGACTACGTGACGCTGAGCTCGATCTCGGAGGCGCCGGCCAAGGGCACCGCCACCATCGTGGACGGTTTCATCGACTACCAGGCCGCCGAGGACGAGACGGGTCTCGACCAGTTCACCTACCAGGCGATCGACACGCGTGGCGCACCCGCCGAGGGCGTCGTCCGCGTGGGTATCGCGACGAAGCCGGCGAGCAACCAGGCACCGCAGGCCGCCGACGACGAGACGACGGTCCGGCCGGGCCGTACGGTGGCCGTCGCGGCCCTGGACAACGACTCCGACCCCGACGGCGACGAGATCGGCCTGGTGGCCAAGAGCTTCGAGGGCACAGAGGACATGAAGCCCCGGGCCGTGGAGGACGACGTCGTGGTCACGGCACCGAACGACGAGGGGGCGTACTCCTTCTTCTACGGCATCCAGGACAGCTACAAGGCCAAGGCCTCCGGCGCCATCACCGTCAACTCGGACAAGGACGCGCCGCTGCTGCGCCCCATCGCGCACGACGACGTGGTGACGGCCGACAACGTCGAAGGCTCTGCCAGCGTGACGGTGAACGTCCTGGAGAACGACGTCGACCCGGACGGCGTCGCGGCCGACCTCGAGGTCTCGGTGGACGAGGGCCTGGAAGGTGTCACGGTCACCGAGTCGGGCGCGGTCGAGGTGCAGCTCACCGAGAGCGCGCGCGTCATCACGTACACGGTCACCGACATGGACGGGCTGGAGGCCAAGGCCTTCGTCCGTGTACCGGGCGACCAGTCGCGGCCGCACGTGAAGCCGGGCCTGGGCCCGCTGCAGGCCGTGAGCGGCGAGCCGCTGACCATCGAGCTCGACAAGTACGTGGTGGTCCGCGAGGGCCGTGAGCCGCGTATCACCGAGGACGGTACGGTCAAGGCCCTGGAGGGCCAGGCCCGGATCGTCGATGCCCACACCCTCGAGTACACGTCGGCCGAGGACTTCGCCGGCGCGGCATCGGTCAGCTTCGAGGTGACCGACGGCTCCGGGCCGGACGACGCCGAGGGCCTGACCGCGGTGCTGACCCTGCCGATCGACGTGACCCCCTCGAAGAACCTGCCGCCGGAGATCACGGGCACCCCGGTGCTCGAGGTGGCGGCCGGCGACGCGAGCTCCGTCGACCTCAGCCGCTATGTCAAGGACCCGGACAAGGACGACCTGACGTTCGACGTCAAGGGCGCTGCGGGCATCGTTCCCTCGGTCTCCGGCGCCACGGTGTCCGCGGACGTGGAACCGTCGGTCCCCAAGGGCACGGCCCAGGAGCTGCCGCTCACGGTCTCCGACGGCAACAACCCGCCGGTGAGCGGGACCCTCACGGTGCAGGTCGTCAAGTCGACCAGGCCGCTGGCCCAGACCACACCGGACGAGGTGCCGGACGCCCACCAGGGCAGGGCGGTCTCGGTCCCGGTGCTCGCCAACGACACCAACCCGTTCCCGGAGGACCCGCTCGAGGTGGTCGGTGCCGCCGGTGAGACCGGCCGGGGCGAGGTGTCCTTCAGCGACAGCGAGGTGGTGATCACCCCGGACGCCGAGTTCCACGGCGTCATGACCGTGCGCTACACGGTCCAGGACGCCACGGAGGACCGGGACCGGCAGGTCGACGGCATCGTGAAGCTGACGGTGCTGGGTGCCCCGGAGGCGCCACGAGCTCCGCGCGTCGAGGAGGTCCGCTCCGAGACGGTGGTGCTGAGCTGGGACCAGCCGAACAACAACGGCGCCGACATCACGGGCTACACCCTGCGGACGAGCACCGGGCAGGAGCAGGCGTGCGCCACGACCACCTGCACGTTCGGCGGGCTCAAGAACAACGTGAAGTACACGTTCACGGTGGTCGCGACGAACGAGGTGGGTGACTCGGACCCGTCGCCGGCGTCGCGCGAGGCGCGCCCGGACGAGAAGCCGGACAAGCCGGCGGCACCGACGCTCGAGTTCGGCGACAGCGAGCTCACCGTCAGCTGGAAGAACCAGGCCTACACGGACCGGTCGCCGATCGAGTGCGTGAACCTGGAGATCAGCCCGCCCCCGACCAACGGCGTGACCCAGAAGACGTGTGTCAGCGGTAGCTCGACCGTCTGGTCCGGGCTGCAGAACGGCACCGCCTACACGGTGAGCGTCCAGGCCAAGAACGCCGCCCCCGACCCGTCGGACTGGTCCGACCCGTCGGCGCCCGAGACGCCGGCCGCGCCGCCGGCGCAGCCGGCGGCGCCGGCCGCGAAGCGCGTGGACACCGGGGCCGGTGGCCAGATCGACGTGTCGTGGACCGCCCCGGCCAACAACGGCGACCCGGTCAAGACGTACTACCTCGACGTCTACCAGGACGGCAGCAAGACCAAGTCGCTCACCGTGGCCGGCGGCACGTCGCAGCGGGTGCAGCAGCTGAACCCGGAGTCCTCCTACACGTTCACGGTGCAGGCCGAGAACAAGGCGGGCAAGTCCCCGGTCAGCGCGCAGTCCGCCGCCGAGCCGGCGTACGGCGTACCGCTCGTCCCGAGCGGCGTGCAGGCCAGCAACCCGAGGGACCGCGCGGCCGACGTGCGCTGGAACGCCATCTCGAGCTCGGACTTCCGCGGCCCAGGGCACCGGTACGAGGTGCAGGCCAACGGCGCGAACGGCAGGCCGGTCGGCGACACCACGTCGTACGCGTTCCCCAACCTCAGCAACGGGACGTCGTACACCTTCCAGGTGCGCGCCTGCAACCAGTACGTCTGCTCCAACTGGTCCGCCTCGTCGAACCCCGTGACGCCCTACGGCCCGGTGCCGAAGCCGACCATCAGCGCCGTCGGTGGTGACCAGAAGGTGACTTTCACCTGGAACGGCCGGGCGACCAACGGACGGCCCATCGCGTCGGTCCGGGTCACCGGGGCGATCAGCAGCTCCGCCGCGAGCGGTACGGAGAGCGCGTCGGCCGGCTACAGCGACCTCAAGGAGGCATGTGTCGAGGTCACCGACACCGAGGGGCAGAAGAACTCCAGCTGCGACAGCGCGAGGTCGGACGTGCGTCCCGACCCGAAGGCGTTCGTCACCCGTGGCTCGAGCGTCAACACCGGTGACTGCAACACTCCGGCGTGCGCCTACTTCGTGGTCAACTGGTCCGACTTCAGCACGGGAGACCACTTCGTGGAGTGCTGGTCCGGTACCAACCCGGCTGAGTCGGGCTGGCACAACATCGTCGGGAACGGCCGCGGCACCACCCGTAACTTCGGGTCATCGAGCGGCCGAATGCAGCTGACCTGCTACTACGGATACGCGAACACCGACGTGGCCGTCCGGATCGACGGCAAGCTGTACGAAGCACGGAACTGGTAGTGCGGTCGTGACCGGGTCGCCGCGCCATCGGCGGCCGGTCACGCCATCATCAACACGACTTCACCCGACGAACGAGCAGTAACGAGCAGTAGGGAAACACGAGATGACCACGATGACCCCCGAGCAGGCGGCCTGGTTCGCCCAGACCTTCGACCGGCTCGTCGGTAACGTCGGCCAGGCGGTCCTGGGCAAGGCGCCGGTGATACGCCTGGCGCTCACCTGCATGCTCGCCGAGGGCCACCTGCTGCTGGAGGACGCGCCCGGTACCGGTAAGACCATGCTCGCGCGCTCGATCGCGGCGTCGGTCCAGGGCACGCACAACCGCATCCAGTTCACGCCCGACCTGCTGCCGTCCGACGTCACCGGTGTGACGATCTACGACCAGAACACCGGCAAGTTCGACTTCCACCCCGGTCCGATCTTCAACTCGATCGTGCTCGCGGACGAGATCAACCGCGCCTCGCCGAAGACGCAGTCCGCCCTCCTGGAGGTCATGGAGGAGGGGCGGGTCACCGTCGACGGTGTCGCGCACGGGACCGGCCGCCCGTTCATGGTGCTCGCCACCCAGAACCCGATCGAGCAGGCCGGTACCTACCGCCTGCCCGAGGCGCAGCTCGACCGTTTCCTCATGAAGACGTCCGTGGGCTACCCGGACCACGCGTCGACGGTCGAGATCCTCTCGGGTGCCTCGGTCAAGGACCGCAGCCTGGCGCTGCAGCCGATCATCACCACCAAGGCCGTCACGGAGATGGCCGACCTGGCCATGACCGTGCACACCGACACCGCGGTGCTGGAGTACGTCAGCAAGCTCAGCGAGGAGACCCGCAACGCCGCCGAGGTGCGGGTCGGCGTCTCGGTCCGTGGTGCGCTGGCCCTGGTCCGCTGCTCCAAGGTGTGGGCGGCGGCGCACGGCCGCAACTACGTGCTCCCCGACGACATCAAGGAGCTGGCCCAGCCCGTCTGGGGCCACCGCTTCGTGCTGGACCCGGAGGCCGAGTTCGCCGGCTCCCGCCCCGACGTCATCCTGGCCCGGATCATGGCCGACGTCGCGGCTCCGCAGGAGCGGGCCTCGGCATGACCGCGTCGGGCATCGCGTACGGGAAGCGGCAGGAGAAGCCCCGCGGTCTCGGCGGAGTCGTCGCCGCGGGGCGCACGCAGGTGCAGCGTGGCCGCCGCGGCCTGGTGACCCTGACCGCCGCCGTCCGTTCCCGGACGGCGGCGGTCGGTCGCGTGCTGGATCCGGTGCGCCGCACGTTCAGCACGTTCGGCATAGCGGTGACGCTGACGGCTGCCGGCGCCTGGGCGGCAGGGCTCGTGCTCGGCTGGCTCGAGGTGCTGGTCGCGGCGATCGTCCTCACCGTCACGCTCGTGTGCGCCATCGTGTTCGTGCTCGGCCGGTTCAAGTACGACGTGGTGCTCGACCTGGCCCAGGCGCGGGTGACGGTCGGCGACCGCGCCGTCGGGCGCCTCGACGTGCGCAACGCGTCGAGCCGCCCGCTGCTCCCGTCGGTGATGGAGCTCCCGGTGGGTAGCGGCACCGCCGCGTTCCCGGTGCCGCGCCTGCGCGGCGGCGACGCCCACGAGGAGATCTTCACCATCCCGACCCGGCGCCGCAGCGTGATCACCGTGGGCCCGGTCAAGTCCGTGCGCGCCGACCCGCTGGGGCTCCTGCGCCGCGAGATGACGTGGACAGGAGAGCAGGAGGTCTTCGTGCACCCGCGCGTCAAGAACCTCACCGGCTCGTCGACGGGCTTCCTCAAGGACCTCGAGGGGCGCGTCACCAACGACATCACGAGCTCGGACGTGAACTTCCACGCCCTGCGCGACTACGTGCCCGGCGACGACCGGCGGCACATCCACTGGAAGACGACCGCCCGCACCGGCCAGCTGATGGTGCGCCAGTTCGAGGAGACCCGGCGTTCGCACCTCGCGGTGCTGCTGTCCACGCGCGCCGAGGACTACGCGAACGACGAGGAGTTCGAGCTCGCCGTGAGCGTGTGCGGCTCCCTCGGCCTGCAGGCCATCAAGGAGGACCGGGGCGTCACGGTGCTCGTCAACGAGGCCACGCTGCGCGGCGACCACCGCACCCGCCTGATGGACGACCTGTCCCGGATCGAGCTCGAGTCCCGCAGGTCCAAGCTGGTGGACCTGGCCCGTTCGGCCGCCATGGCCGCCGCCGACTTCTCGGTGATCGCGTTCGTCATCGGCAGCCGGGTCACGCCCACGGAACTGCGCTCGGCGTCGGCCCGCGTCCCCGCGGGGGTGCAGGTCATGGCCATCCAGTGCGTGCCGGGCGCATCGCTCGGCCGGCACGCGATCGCGGAGCTCGGCGTGCTCACGCTGGGCCGCCTGGCCGACCTGCCCCTTGCCCTGAAGAAGATGAGCGACGGATGAGCGACGAGAACACCCGCGGGAACGTACCGGTCGGCGCGGGCTCCGGCCCGGGCCGACCGTCGTCCCGCACCCGCGGCACCCGCACCGGGTACGGCACCGGTACGGGCCGGGGCACCACGCGCCGCAAGGACGCCGAGCGCCCCCGGGCGCTGACCTGGTTCGCCCTGGTCGACGTCGCCGCGCTGGGCGTGATGCTCGGCGCCGTCGCGATCGGCTTCGGGCCCGTCTGGGGCTCGCTGGGGTACCTGCTGCCCACGGTCGGTGGCGCCGTCGTCGGCCTGCTGGTGGCCTGGGTCGGCGCCTGGCGGCGCTTCCCCGCCGTGACGGTGACGGCTCTCGCGGTGCTGGGCTACCTCGTGTTCGGTGGCGCGCTCGCGCTGCCGCACACCACCATCGCCGGCGTCGTACCCACCCTCGACACGTTGCGCGAGCTGCTGCTCGGCTCGGTGGAGGGCTGGAAGCAGTTCGTCACCACCGTGCCGCCCATGCGGTCGTTCCCCGACCTCGCCGTCGTGCCCTACCTGCTCATGCTGCTCGTGGCGCTGGTCGCGGGCACCATCTCGTGGCGTGCGAAGCACGCGGTCTGGGCCGTCCTGCCGGTCATCGCCGGCCTGGTCGGCGTGATCCTGCTGGGCACGGTCGACGCCGCGTTCCCGGTGGTCCAGGGCCTCGTGATCGCCATCGTCGCTCTGCTCTGGGGCGCGGTCCGCGTCATGGAGGCGCGCGTCGGCACGCACTCGATCAGCACGGAGTCCAGCCGCGAGGCCACCCGCCGGCTGCGCTGGTACCGCATCCGCACGGGCGCCACCATCCTCGGTGTCGCCGCGCTGGCCGCCGGTTTCACGGCGCCGATCATCATGCCGGAGCAGCCGCGCACGGTCCTGCGCGAGACGATCGTGCCGCCGCTGGACATCCACCATTTCACGAGCCCGCTCGTGGCGTTCCGGCACTACGCGAAGGACGCGCGCGAGGAAGAGCTGTTCACCGTCAGCGAGCTGCCCGAGGGCAGCCGCATCCGGCTCGCGACGCTCGACCGGTACGACGGCGTGGTCTACGACGCGTCGGGCGACGGCGGTGACACCGGGTTCTACACGCGCGTCGGCGAGGAGATCGCGACGTCCGACGACGGCACGCCGACGCCGATCGAGGTCACCGTCGCGGCCTACTCGGGCGTCTGGGTGCCCGAGATCGGGGACCTGACCGGTGTGCGCTGGTCCGGCCCGAACAGCGAGGCCCAGACGGACGGCACCTACTACAACTCGACCACCAGCACGGCGATCACCACGGCCGGTGTCCAGCCGGGGGACACGTACACGCTGAACACGCTGGTGGAGGAGGAGCCCGACGAGGCGACCCTGAAGAAGAGCGAGATCGACCTCGACGCGGACCTGCCCGAGACCGATCAGAGCTCGCTCCCGCCCGGTCTGCCGTCCAAGGCGGCACAGTTCGTGGGTGAGGAGACCGACCCCGCGACCAAGCTGTTCCAGATCCGGGACCTCCTGCAGCAGTCGGGTGTGCTGTCCAGCGGGCTCGACGGCGAGGTGCCGTCCCGCCCGGGCCACTCCGCGGAGCGCATCGACACGCTCGTCGCCGAGGAGAAGATGGTCGGCGACGACGAGCAGTTCGCTGTCGCGCTCGCCCTCATGGCCCGGCAGGCCGGTATCCCGGCCCGCGTCGTCATGGGCTTCTACCCGGACAAGACGAGCACGTACGAGGAGGGCGAGCCCTGGACGGTGCTCGGCAGCGACGTGCACGCCTGGATCGAGGTGCCGTTCGAGGAGTACGGCTGGGTGCCGGTCGACGCCGTCCCGGAGGAGAAGCCGCAGATCCAGCCCGAGCCCAAGAGCAAGACGGAGCCGAAGCCGCCGGTGCTGCAGGAACCGGAGCCGCCGGAGGAGCCGGACAAGGCGAAGGCCGGCAGCGTCGAGGACGACGAGAAGGAAGAGGCGGAGAACGACCTCTTCGACTGGGGCCTGCTCGGCGTGATCCTGCTGGCGGTCGGTATCCCGCTCCTGCTGATCGCCGGCCCGATCCTGGCGATCCTGGCGTACAAGGCCCGGCGCAGGGCGGCGCGCCGCAGCGCTGACCAGCTCGCCGACCGGGTCAGCGGCGGCTGGCACGAGGTCGTCGACGTCGTGACCGACCTGGGGACGATGGTGCCGCGCGGGGCGACGAGGCGCGAGAGCGCCGGGGTGATCGCCGGGGCGCACCAGGTTCCGTCGACCCTCATGCTCGCGCACCGTGCCGACGCGACGGTCTTCGGGCGGGAAGAACCCACCCCGGCCGACGTCGAGGCGTTCTGGGTCGAGGTGGACGAGCTCGTGGGCGGGCTACGCTCCACCGTGAGCACCCGACGGAGGGTGCGGGCAGCGTTGTCGCTCCGCTCCGTCTGGGCACGAATCGGTGGTCGCCGCGGGATCCTCGCGGCACTCGGGGGACTCGGGTCCCGTCGGACGAAGGAGAGTCGATGACGGACGTGGTCTGCGCTGGATGCGGGTCCGCACAGGATGGCAGCGTGCCGTACTGCGGCGTGTGCGGACGCCCGTTCCCACGTACCCAGGCAGGTGACGTAGGCACCACGGTGCCGGAGTCGCTCTCGCACACCCGGGTGGGAGTCTCGGCGGTGCAGCCGGTCCCCGTGGTGTACGCGGGCACCGGGCGCCGGTTCCTGGCGGCGCTCGTGGACGGCGCGGTCATCGGGGTGGTGGCCTGGATCGTCCTGATGATCGGGCTCGCCACCGCCGGGGGCACCGGCACCCTGCTGATGTCCCCGGACGTCATCGTGTCGAGGATGCTGGTGCCGCAGCTGATCAGCAGCGTGCTCGTGCTGGGCTACTGGCTGGGCGTCTCCGCGTGGGAGGGCAGGACCGGCAAGACGGTGGGCAACCTCGTCTGCAAGATCCGCACGGTCGACGTCGTCGCGCACGACCCGATCGGGTTCGGCCGGGCGTTCGTGCGCTGGCTCATCGTGGGTCTCGGGTCGCTGGTGTGCCTGGTCGGCCAGATCCTCGTGCTCGTGTCCCCGGCGTTCGACGGCGGTGGCAAGCGGCAGGGCTGGCACGACAAGGTCGGCCGCGCCGTGGTGCTCATGGCGTCCGACGTGGCGGGTGCGCCGGCGAGCCCCGCAGCCGGCACCGCCGCGAAGGCCCCCGCCGGCACGTCGCAGGTGTGGACCGCCGCCGGCAACGGCGCCCAGGCCCCTGCCCAGGCCCCGGCGCAGCAGGCCCAGCCCACCGCGGCGGCCCCGGCGCGGGACCCGTGGGACTTCCCCGACTCCTCCGCGCCGACCGGCGGCGCTGTGATCACGGGGATCCCGGGCCAGGCCCCGAGCACCTCCACGGCGGCGCTGCCCCCGCAGGAGGAGCCGGCGACGGTTCGCCGGCCGCACCCGGGGTCCGGTGGCACGCCGCACCCGGCCCAGGCCTCGCAGCAGCCGGTCCAGCAGGCGCAGCCGGTGGCCCCCGCGGCGCCGGTGCAGCAGCCGGTCCAGCCGGACCTCACGCAGCGTGCCCCGATGCCGGCCGCGCCGCAGCCCCAGCCGGTGCAGCAGGCGCCGCAGCCAGAGCCGGAGCAGCGGGACTCGGCGCCCATCGACATGACGCGCACGCACATGAGCCGCCCGATGTCGCCGGCCCCGGTGGCGACGGTGGTCCTGGAGGTCGAGAACGGCGAGCGCCACGTCGTCGACACCAAGGCGCTCGTCGGCCGCAACCCGCAGGCACCGGACACGTCCGGATGGATCCTCATCAAGGTGGAGGACCCCACCCGCTCGGTGTCGAAGACGCACGCCGAGCTCGGCGTGGACACCGCGGGCCTGTGGCTGACCGACCGCGGTTCCACCAACGGCACGGTGGTCTCGGCACCGGGCCTGCCGCCGCGCGTCGCGGAGCCGGGCGCCCGGGTCCGCGTGCCGGTGGGTTCGACGATCCACGTGGGTGACCGCCGCGTCATCGTGCACCCGCAGGCGTCCGCATGAGCGACGAGGCACTGACGCTCGCGTGGGGGGCCGCCTCCGACCGTGGGCTGCGCCGCCAGCTCAACGAGGACGGCTACTTCGCCGGGGGCGGCGCGTTCTTCGTGGCTGACGGCATGGGTGGGCACGCGGCAGGGGAGGTGGCCAGCGCCACCGCGCTGGACGCGCTGCGTCCGTTGTCGGACATCGAGCGCGTGGAGCCGCACCACGTGGAGGCGCTGCTGGAGACCGCGCAGGAACAGGTCCGGGCCATCGACACCTCCGGCCTGGGCCGGGGTGCGGGCACCACGCTCACCGGCGCCGTGGTCGCGTACCTCGACGACGCCCCGTACTGGCTCTTCGTGAACGTGGGGGACTCGCGCACGTACCTGCTCTCCAGCGGGGTGCTGGACCAGGTGAGCGTGGACCACTCGGAGGTCCAGGAGATGGTCGACGCCGGTACGCTGACCGCCGAGGAGGCACGGAACCATCCGCGCCGACACGTGATCACGCGGGCACTGGGCGGGCGGGACGAGGCGCGGGCTGACTTCCGGTACATCCCGATCGGCGCGCACGACCGGATCCTGATCTGCTCGGACGGGCTGACGGGCGAGCTGACCGACGCGCAGATCACCGAGATCATGCTGGGCCACCCCGACCCGCAGGTGGCGGCGGGCCGGCTGGTCGAGGCAGCGATCGCCGCGGGCGGCCGGGACAACATCACGGTCATCGTCGTGGACGCGACGGGCGTGGCGCACGAGACGGCGGGGACGAGCACCTCGCCGCGCGGCGGGTTCGCGGACGAGGACACGTTGCCGCGTGACTGACCGGGTCGGGTCTGGAACGGCGCCGCGGGAACCGGGCGCGGTCAATAGAGTCTGACGCGGGGTTGTGGCAGGGGCGGGACACGAGCAGAGCAACACACAGGAGGCGACCATGAGCACCTCGGACGCTGGACAGCGCACCGGGATCCGGTACACGACGGGGAAGGCACGCGTCATCGTGCGTGGCGACGCCGTCGTCGTGCTCCCCGGTGAGGGGACCGCGGCGGACGGGGCCGATCCGGCGGCGGGGCTCTGGGCAGACCTCGCGGTGCCCGGCGCCGGGGTCGCGGAGGTCCTGGGTACCCTGACGACGTCCGCGGTGGGTGGCCTCAAGGGTGTCCCGCCGTTCGCGGTGGTGGTGCTGACGGGAGCGGGTACCGGCGAGCCCGCGAGCGCGCACGTCGTGGCGCGCGGTGACGGGCTGACGGTCACCATCGAGACCGGCGACGACTCCCAGACCGTGTCCGGCGCCGGCGTGATCTCGTGGACCGAGCGGGTCGTCGAGGGTGTGACCGCCGTCGAGGTGGCGACAGGGGTGTCCGGCTTCGGCAGCTTCGCGGACGGCCTCCCCCTCGAGTCCGGTGTGGTCCTGGCGGGCGTGGTGCGCCACCAGGTGGTCGAGCCCGCGTCCTCCCCGGTCGAGCACGTGCCTTCGCTGGACGCGCCGACGTCCTCGCTGGTCGACGCGGTGCCCTCTCCGGTCGAACCGGCGCCGTCGCTGGTCGAGCCGGTCGAGGCCGCCGAGCCCTCCGTCCCGACCGGCGGTTCCTCGGTCTCCGCCCCGCCCGTGGAGGTCGAGGGCTCGACCGCCGGGACCACCGTCGAGGCCGGGTCCGAGACCATCGCGCCGATGGGCACCGTGACGATGGTCCCGGCGTCCGAGGAGACCATCACGCCGGCCGAGGACAACGGCGGTGAGACGCCGACGCCGGCATCCGCGGCGGAGCCTGCCGAGGACGAGGGCCCGGACGAGGACGACTACATGCACCTGTGGGGGGCCACCGTCGCCCACGGTGTCGAGGCCGCCGCGGTGCGGCCGGAGAGTGCGGAGGAGGGCGAGGACGAGGCCCCGGCGCCGAGCGTCGCGCCGCCGCCTCCGCCGTCGCCGGCCCCGCCCGCACCGGCACCCGCTCCCGCGGCGTCCGACCCGGTCGATACCGGCGCGGACGGCATGATCTCCGGTGTCCCGATCTCCGGGGTGCCCGGCTGGTCCGGTGCCACGCCCGCCGCCGCGCACCGTGCGGCCGCCGTGGCCGCGGACGCCGCGGCGGAGGCGGACGCGGCCGACGACGACCACGACGGCCACACCGTGATGTCGTCGGCGATCGCCGACCTGAAGGCCGCCGCGTCGTCGCCGTCGGCACCGAAGTTCTCCGTGCCCGCCAACCCGAACGCGCCGAAGATCCTCGCGGTGACGTGCGAGAACGGCCACCCCAACCCCACCGCCCGCGAGAACTGCCGGGAGTGCGGCAGCGCGCTGTCGGCGGAGGCCGAGCTCGCTCCGCGCCCGCCGCTGGGCCGCATGGTCGTGACCTCCGGGGCCGCCACGGGCGGTGCGACGGGGGTCCGCGGTGGCCAGGTGGTCGAGCTGGACCGTCCGGTGATCGTGGGCCGTCGGCCCCGCACCAACAACACGTCGGCCGACCAGATGCCGCGCCTCGTCACGGTGTCCAGCCCGCAGCAGGACATCTCGCGGTCCCACACCGAGATCTCGCTCGAGGACTGGCACGTGCTCGTGACAGATCTGGCCACCACGAACGGGACCACGCTGCTGCGGCCGGGCCAGCCTCCGCGCCGCCTGCACCCGAACGAGAAGGAGCTCGTGTCCGACGGCGACGTCGTCGACCTGGGTGACGGTGTGACCCTGACGTTCGAGGGCATCTGGTGAGGTTCCCGACAAGCTCGACCGCCGACGAAGGAGCAGTGTGAGCAGCAAGAGGAAGCCGTCCCCGCCACCCGAGATCGAGGGCTTCGAGTACCGGAAGCTCATCGGTTCGGGTGGTTTCTCGGACGTGTTCCTGTACGAGCAGCAACGACCACGTCGACAGATCGCGGTCAAGGTGCTGCTCAAGGAGTGGTCGAGCGAGACGCAGCGCGCGGCGTTCGACGCCGAGGCGGACCTGATGGCGACGCTGGGCAACCACCCGTCGATCGTCACCATGTACGAGGCGGGCGTCGCGAACGACGGCCGCCCGTACCTGGCCATGGAGTACTGCTCGCGCCCGAACCTCGGCGCCCGCTACCGCTCCGAGCGGTTCTCGGTGGCCGAGGCCCTGCGCATCACCATCCAGATCGCGGGCGCGGTGGAGACCGCGCACCGGCTGGGCATCCTGCACCGTGACCTGAAGCCCTCGAACATCCTGGTGACGCAGTTCGGGCACCCGGCGCTGACCGACTTCGGCATCTCGTCGACGGTGGACGAGGCCGCGGCGGCCGAGGGCATGTCGATCCCCTGGTCGCCGCCGGAGTCGTTCGGTGACCCGCCGATGTCCGGGATCGCCACCGACGTCTGGGCGCTGGCCGCCACCTGCTACACGCTGCTGGCCGGGCGCACCCCGTTCGAGACGCCGGGCGGGTCCAACACCTCGGCGGACCTCGTGCGGCGCATCGAGCAGGACGAGCTGCCGGCGGTGAGCCGCAGCGACGTCACGCCGTCGCTGGAGCGGGTGCTGCGCATCGCGATGTCGAAGCACCCCTCCTCGCGGTACCCGACGGTGCTGGCCTTCGCGCGCGAGCTGCAGAAGGTCCAGGTCGAGCTCTCCCGGGACGTCACCCCCATCGACCTGCTGGACGAGTCCGGCGCCATGCAGGAGGACGAGGCCGAGGCCGACGGCACCCGGCTGCGCCAGGTCGTCACCATCGACCCCGCGGGCGCCGGTGCGGCCGGCCCGAGCGCGTTCGGGCCGGGCCGGAGCAACTTCGGTCCCGGCGGCGCGGGCAGCGCCCAGCAGACCGCGGTCGGCAGCGCCTACGCACCCGCCCTGCCCGCACCGGCCCCGTCGCCGTCGGAGGACACGGTCTACCGCGGCTCCACCGACCCGTCGACGCAGGCGACGGCCGGCACCGTCGGGCCGCTCGCACCGGCCGAGCGGGCCCCGGCACCCGAGGCGGAGGAGCAGCCGCGGCGCGGCATCTGGGCGCTCGTGGTGGGGGTGGTCGTCGTCGCGGTGGTCGGGGTGTCCGTGTGGGCGCTGAACGGGACCGGTGGCCAGGACCCCGAGGGCGAGGAGACGGCCGCGACGGCCACCTTCGTGCCGCCCCCTCCCGCCGGCGGGTACGTGCCGCCGGTGGTCGAGCTCACGGGCAAGGTGCAGGGCAAGGAGGCGGTGTTTTCATGGACGGCGCCCCGGTCGCTGGAGGAGGGTGACACCTACGCGTACAGCGTGCTGGAGCTGACGGGCGATCCCGTGCCCCAGCCGGTGCCGGGCAACGGCACCTCCGTGAAGGTGCCGCTCAAGGGCCAGCAGGAGCTCTGCGTCGAGGTCGTCGTGGTGCGTTCCAGCAAGGCGTCGAGCGGGGAGAACGCCTGCGTGACGCCGTAGGGCCGACGTGTCGGCAGAGAGCTCCGGGCGGGACCTGTCCGGAGGGGGACATCAAGGAGGTGAGTGGATGAACGGCCTTGCGATCGAGTTCGCCGGTGAGTGGTTTCGACCGTCCGAGGAGGGGGCGCCGTTCGACATCGGCCGCGAGGGCGACCTCGCGATCGACGACAACCCCTACCTGCACCGCCGGTTCCTGCGCATCACGCACGAGGACGGCATCTGGTGGCTGTCCAACGTCGGCTCCCTCATCTCCGCGACCGTGTGCGACGCCGGGGGCGGCGTGCAGTCCTGGCTCCCGCCGGGCAACCGCCTGCCCATGGTGTTCCCCACGACGTCGATCGTGTTCACCGCCGGACCCACGACGTACGAGATCACCGCCCAGCTCGACAACGCGCCGTACCACGAGATCCGGTCCGAGGACGATGACGACTCCGGCGCGACCACCATCGGCGCGATCAGCTTCACGAAGAGCCAGAAGCAGCTCATCGTGGCGCTCGCCGAGCCGATGCTGCGGCGCGAGGGCACCGGCCTGAGCGAGATCCCGTCGTCGGCGTCGGCCGCCCGGCGGCTCGGCTGGGCGAGCACGCGGTTCAACCGCAAGCTCGACAACGTCTGCGAGAAGCTCGACCGGATCGGCGTGAAGGGGCTGCGCGGCGGTCCTGGCGCGCTCGCGACCAACCGGCGCGCGCGGCTGGTCGAGTACGCGGTGGCCTCCCGCCTGGTGACGCCGTCGGACCTGCCGCTCCTCGACGAGTCGGACGACGAGAAGGGAGCCACGGCATGAGCAGGATCGTGCGCAGCACACCCGAGCTCGTGGTGGCCGGCGCCATCGGCGGCGGGCTGATCGTCTGGGTGATCGTGGTCTTCGGGTCGGTGCTGCTCACGGGCGCCGGCACCGGTGATTTCCTGGACCCCTACCGCGCCCTCGGGCGCGTTCTCACCATGGGGTCGACGTGGCTGATCTCGGCGGGTGGTGCCGTGGTCGGCGGGGTGGTGGGCGCCGTCGTCGGCGGCTCCCGGGACAAGAAGAAGTGACGGGGAGGATTCATGCGCGTCAAGGTGACGCTCGTACGCTCGGACGGTAGCCACGACGATGTCGTGGTGACCGCCGACGCCGGTGCTCGGATCGGCGAGATCGCCGACACGATCGCCCGGGTGGACCCGTCGGCGCCCGGCGCCCCGGGTCGGTCCCGCACGCTCGAGGCGCAGCTGCCGGGCCAGGACCGGCCGGTCCGCCTCCCCGCCGACGCCGCGCTCGGTGAGGCGTGGATCGGCTCGGGCGCGTTCGTCGCCTCGGTGGAGCAGGCCATGCCCGGCTTCGACTACCCGGGGTCCGACGCCGTCCGCGCGGCGGTCCGTATCGAGGGCGGCGGCACCGTGGAGCTCACGGAGGGCTCGTGGGTCCTCGGTCGCTCGCAGGAGTGCGACGTCGTGGTCGACGACCCTATGGTGTCGAAGAACCACCTGCGCCTGGACGTGTCCGACGACGTCGAGGTGGTCGACCTCGGGTCCGCCAACGGCATCCTGGTCGACGGCGCCCACGTGCAGCGCCTCCGCATCGAGGGCTCGCAGCGTGTGGTGCTGGGTGACACGGCGGTCACCATCGAGAGCCGCCGGCCGAGCACCATCACGGGTGTGACGCCCAAGGCCGGCCCCGTCGCGTTCACGCGGTCGCCGCGGGTCGAGGCGCGCTACAAGGGGGAGGAGTTCGAGTCCCCGGAGCCGCCCAAGGAGGCCGACCCGACCGAGTTCCCATTCCTGGCGCTGCTCGCGCCGATCCTCATGGGCTTCGGCATGTTCTTCATCATGCAGCGCCCCACGGCACTGCTGTTCGTGCTGATGGCGCCCGTCATGATGATCGGCAACCACATGACGCAGAAGCGGCAGAAGCGCAAGCGCCTGGAGCGCGACGTCGAGCGGTTCGAGGAGCGGCTGTCCACCCTGCGCGAGGTCCTCAAGGAGGAGAAGGAGACGGAGCGTTCCGTCCGCCTCCGCGAGGCACCGGCCACCCAGCACGTCTACGTCGAGGCGATGCGGCACGGCCCGCTGCTGTGGACGCGCCGCCCGGAGCACTGGAGCTTCCTCAACGTCCGGTTCGGTCTGGGCACCATGCCGTCGCGCAACAGCGTGAAGACGGGCGGCAAGGGCGCTCTCATGAAGGAGTACCAGGACATCCTGGACAACCTCGTGGAGCAGTACGAGGACGTGGACGGCGTCCCCGTGGTGGAGAACCTCTACGACGCGGGCGCGCTCGGCTTCGCGGGCCCGCCGCCCCGGGTCATCGGCTCGCTGAACGCGACCCTGCTGCAGCTCACCGGCCTGCACTCGCCGTCGGAGCTGGTCGTCACCAGCATCGTGAGCCCCGTGTGGACCCAGCACCTGCAGTGGCTCACCTGGATCCCGCACACGTCCTCGGCCCACAGCCCGATCGACGGGCACCACCTCGCGGACTCCGCCTCGGGTGCGCAGCGCCTGCTGGCGCAGCTCGAGGAGCTGATCTCGAACCGCCTGAAGGCGGTGCGCGGAGCGGGCCGACGTGGCGCCGTCGGCGAGGACGCCGCGGCACTGGAGCGGGGCGGCGACGTCGGCGACCGCGGGCCGGACGCGGGCACCAAGTCGCCCGTCCCCGCGGTGGTCGTCGTCATCTCCGACGACATCGACGTGGACCGCGCGCGGCTCATCCAGCTCGCCGAGATGGGCGCGGACGCGGGCGTGTACCCGCTGTGGATCTCCGCCGAGACGGCCGGCCTGCCGGCCGCGTGCCGCACGTTCGTCGAGGTGGGCCCGGACGGCCCCCGCGTCGGCATGGTGCGCCTGGGCCGCTGGGTCGACGACGTCGTCCTCGAGGAGGTCGACGGCAAGGCGGCTCTGGAGTACGGACGCCGGCTGGCGCCGGTGTTCGACGCGGGCGCCATCGTCGAGGACGCGTCCGACCTGCCGCGCTCGATCACGATGCCGGCCCTGCTGGGCCACGACCTGTTCGAGAACCCCGACGCCGTCATGGAGCGCTGGCGCCAGAACCTGTCGGTCTACGACCGCACGGGTCAGGGCGCGCGGCGCAAGCGGCCCGGATCCCTGCGTGCGATCGTCGGCTCGGCCGGTGTGGACGCCCAGCACCTCGACCTGCGCAGCCAGGGCCCGCACGCCCTGGTGGGCGGTACCACGGGTGCCGGTAAGTCGGAGTTCCTGCAGGCGTGGGTGCTCGCGATGGCCGCCGAGTACAGCCCGGACCGTGTGACGTTCCTGTTCGTGGACTACAAGGGTGGTTCGGCGTTCGCCGACTGCGTGAACCTGCCGCACTGTGTCGGCCTGGTCACCGACCTGTCGCCGCACCTGGTGCTGCGGGCCATCACGAGCCTCCGGGCCGAGCTGCACCACCGGGAGCACCTGTTCAACCGCAAGAAGGCGAAGGACCTGCTCGAGCTGGAGAAGCGCGGCGACCCGGAGACCCCGCCGGCCCTGGTCATCGTGATCGACGAGTTCGCCGCCCTCGTGGGTGACGTCCCCGAGTTCGTGGACGGCGTCGTCGACGTCGCCCAGCGCGGCCGTTCGCTCGGCATCCACCTGATCATGGCCACGCAGCGCCCGGCCGGCGTCATCAAGGACAACCTGCGCGCGAACACGAACATGCGTGTCGCCCTCCGGATGGCCGACGAGTCGGACTCCTCCGACGTCGTCGACGTGAAGGACGCCGCGTTCATCGACCCGTCGATCCCCGGTCGCGGGCTCGTCAAGACCGGCCCCGGCCGCGTGCAGGCCTTCCAGTCCGGCTACGCCGGGGCCTGGAGCACCCGGGCGCCCGAGCGCGCGAAGGTCGAGGTGGCACGCCTGCACTTCGGCCGTGAGGAGAAGTGGGAGGAGCCCGTCGTCGACTCGGACGTCTCCCTCGACGAGAAGGACCTCGGGCCCAACGACCAGCAGCGGCTGGTCTCCCGGATCCAGGAGGCCTTCGAGCGGGGACGCCTGCCGGTCCCGCGCCGCCCATGGCTGGACTCGCTCGCAGACGTCTACGACCTGACGCGGCTGTACCAGCGCACGGACACCGAGCTGCTCATCGGTGTGGCCGACATCCCGGAGCACCAGGCGCAGGCGCCCCAGTACTTCCACCCGGACCAGGACGGCCACCTCGGCATCTACGGCACGGGCGGGTCCGGCAAGTCGACCACCCTGCGCACGCTCGCGGCGGTCGCGGGCATCACGCCGCGCGGCGGCCCCGTGCACGTGTACGGTCTCGACTTCGCCGCCGGGGCGCTGCGCATGCTGGAGGCGCTGCCGCACGTGGGCACCATCGCCAAGGGCGACGACAACGAGCGCATCGTCGGACTGATGCGGATGCTGCGCGACGAGCTGCAGCGCCGCGGTGAGGCGTTCGCCGCGGTGAACGCCGCGAGCGTCACGGAGTACCGGCAGGTGACCGGCCGGCAGGACGTGCCACGCATCCTCCTGCTCGTGGACGGGTTCGCGAACTTCCGGGACGAGTACGAGGTGGGCGCAGGCCGCGCCGAGTGGTTCGAGGTGTTCCGCGACATCCTGAACGACGGCCGAGGTCTGGGCATGCACGTCATGTTCACCGCCGACCGGTCGGGCGCCGTGCCGACGTACGTGCGGTCGATGGTGCAGCGCAACATCCTGCTGCGGATGTCCGACGACGGGTTCCTCGCGTTCAACGCGCCGCGGGACATCGTCACGGCGACGTCGCCCAGCGGGCGCGCCGTCCTGGAGGGCCTCGAGGTCCAGGTGGCAGTGGTCGGCGGCACGACGTCGGTCCAGGAGCAGGCGGTCGCCACCGACCGGCTGGCCGAGTCGATGCGCCGGGCCGGCGTGCGGCCGGCTCCCTCGGTCAGGGTGCTGCCCACGGAGTACTCCGCGCAGGAGCTGCCGCCGTCGGTCAACGGGCACCCGGTCCTCGGCATCGAGAACATCGGGATGGCCCCGCTGCCGTTCGACCCGACGGGCACGCTGGTGGTGGCCGGTCCGCCCGGTGCGGGCCGATCGAACGCCCTGGTGCACATTGCGCGGGCGGTCCAGCGGGCCAACCCGAACGCACGGCTCTACCTGTTCGCGCAGTCGCGCTCCGCGATCGCGGGCGAGATGACGTGGGCCGACGTCGCGATGGGCGTGGACAAGGTCGCCGAGATGGCCAAGGAGCTGCTCATCGCGGTTCAGGACGAGGACACCGAGCCGGGGATCGTCGTCCTGATCGAGGGCATCAACGAGTACCTGCAGACGCCCGCGGACAAGCCAATCCAGGACCTCACCAAGGCGATCCGCAAGAGCGACCACCTGCTCGTCGCCGAGGCCGAGACCGGCTCGTGGGGCGCCACGTGGCCGCTGCTCTCGGAGGTCAAGAACGGCCGCCGCGGCCTGCTGCTGCAGCCGGAGAACCTCGACGGCGACACCATCCTCAAGACGTCGCTCCCGCGCGCCGCGAAGGGCGAGTTCCCCGTGGGGCGCGGCGCCTGGATCGCGCGCGGCAAGAGCGTCCGCGTGCAGGTGCCGCTGGTGCTGGGCACGGAGGGCTGACGCGGTCCGGGAGGGCGGGCGGGCGCGGAACTGCGCCCGCCCGCCCTTCTGTGCCGCCCGTGCGGATGGGGAGTCCTGCCCATGGCGCGCCGTGCGGCGGGCGCATATCTTTCGGGCAGGACTTCAACTGAGCCGCTCCTGCGGGCGGCAACCGACTGGTGGGCAGGGGGCGGAATGCAGTGAGCGATCTGAAGATCAACATGGGCCAGCTCCGGGGCCTGGCCTCAGACCTGAAGGCGATCGCCGACGAGTTCAAGAACGCGGACAACAACTCGGAGGACGCGGCGGACGCGACCGGCGACGACGAGCTGCGCGACAAGGTGCAGGACTTCGCCGACAAGTGGCGCGTCAAGCGCGACGAGATGGGCGGCAACGTCACCAAGCTGCAGGGCATCATCCAGCAGGTGGTGGACACGTTTACCCAGGTCGACGACGACCTCGCCAAAGCCCTGGAACAGAAGGCCGAGCAGGCCACGGACTACAAGGGGTACACCAGTGTCTGACGCCCAGTACCAGAAGCTGGACGGGAACGCGGACCTCGTCCTCTCGAAGGGTCGGTCGTACCAGGCGATCGCCGAATCCATCGAGAACGCTCTGACGGCGCTCGACGCGATCGTCGACGACAACGGCACCACTGCGCAGTCCATGGCGAAGACGCGCGAGCTCGCCGGCGACGTGCGGGACGACATCAAGAAGGCGACCGGCCGGTACCGGGTCACCGGTGACGCGCTGGACAAGTACGCGCCGACGCTCGCGAGCTCGATCGAAACCTCGGAGACCGCGGCGACCAGGATCGCCGAGATCCAGAGCGACCTGTACGACGCGCGGCTCGCGAAGTTCAACGCGGAGAACGGCGTGGACGACCTCCGGGACGACGCGACCCCGGCCGACAAGTCCGAGGCGAACAGCGCGGCGACCGCGGCGAGCAGCAAGGTCGAGACGCTGGAGTCGGACCTGATCTACTGGCAGGGTCGGTGGCAGGACGCCAAGGACGCCAAGGACACGGCGGCGAGGACGGCTCGCAACGCGATCGACGAGCAGTTCGAGCGGGACGAGAAGAACGACCTCCACGACAGCGGCTGGGACAAGGTCGTCGACTTCGTGTCCGGGGTGTACAAGGTCTTCAAGATCATCTGCGACATCGCAGGCATCCTCGCCATCTTCCTGTCCTGGGTGCCGATCCTCGGCCAGGTGCTCCTGGTGCTCGCCGCGATCGGTGCGATCCTGACGATCCTCGAGTCGGTGGTGAAGTTCGCGAAGGGTGAGATCGGCTGGGGTGGGCTCCTCCTCGGTGTCGGGCTGGGCCTGGTCGGCCTGTTCGGCGGCAAGCTGGCCACGAGCCTCGGGAAGGTCGCGAAGGCGCGGGCCGTCACGAACGCCGTGGCGACGACCAACTCGACGTCCCGGCTCGCGGCACGACTGGGGACCGGTGCGAACCAGGCCGAGAAGATCGCCGACGGCATGAAGCTCATCGACGAGGCGGGTGAGACCATGGCCAACGCCGACAACCTGCTGAGCTTCAAGTCGGTCCTCAAGTCGCCGTTCACGCGGTCCGACAGCGCAGCCGACCTCTTCGAGCTGCGGAAGGCCGGCAATCTGGGCTTCATGGAGGGCGTGGGCAAGGCGGCCAAGGAAGCCTTCGTCTTCCCTCTGAAGAACCCGTTCGGTGGGAGCGCCGCGATCCTGAGGGACCCGGCTCTGTTCCACAACGCGGGCGGGCTGGTCGGAGCGACGGCGAGCATGGAGCTGGCGAACCTGGCGTCGAGCGGCGTCAAGTCCGCGATCGGCATCGATGCCGCCTTCGGTGGCAATGACGGGTGGGCGCAGGCAAACTCTGTCATCGGGACGACCGGTCCCGTGGTCGAGGGCGTCTACTCCAACATCGCCCAGCTCCCGGGCAAGGCCGTCAGCTGGGGCAAGACCATCGACGGAATCTTCTGAGAGCGGAGCTACACCGGTGACCGGACCGATCAGCGGCTTTTCCATCGGGCTGCCACTCGGGTGGCACCCCGTCCCTTCGGGCGAGGTGCCACCCGAGTGGGCCGAGGTGACGGCCGCCGCCGTCGTCGCGGGGGCGGCGGTTCCTGAGGGGACGGTCGACGCCCTCGCTCGCCAGCTGCTGGAGGTCAAGGCGTCGGTCGACGCGACGCGCGTGCGTGGCGCGCACTCGGCCGTTCTCGTCGAGCATCCCGAGGCGCCGACCATCCAGGCCATGATGACGATGGTGCTCGGGCGGCAGCTCGGTCTCGAGGCCTACGAGGAGCAGCTCGAGCACGTCGTCGAGAACGTGGACACGGCCCAGGTGATGGGCAAGCAGGCGATCGAGGCGACCGTCCCGGCCGGTGACGTCCGGGGCGCCCACTTCCTGATCGGGCATCTCCCGGCCCAGGAGGACCCGGCAGGAGTCCATCTCGAGGAGCGCGTCCACCTGGGTGTGTTCCCGCACGAGTGCCCGGACATGATCGACGTGACCGCCATCGCGGCGGGCATCGGCATCTTCGAGGACCTCCCGGCGGTCGTCGTCGGCCTGCTGGAGGACCTCGAGGTCACGAGAGGGGTGGCGGCGTGACGAAGCAGCTGGGCATGACGGTCGACGGGATGACCATCGTCCTCCCGGGATCGTGGACGAAGATCCCCCTCGACGACCCGGAACAGACCGTGGCGTTCGTCAAGCGGTTCGTGAAGCGGCAGACAGGCAAGGCCGACCGGCTTGCCAAGGTGCGGCGCGAGACGGTCCAGGACCTCGTGGCATCGGCCCGCGACGCTACCCGGATCGGTGTGCACACGTATCTGATGTCGCTGGAGATCCTGCCGCGCGTGCCGTTCCCCGCGGCGCTGCTCTTTCTCGACCAGGACTGGACCGAGGCGGCGCGCAGCGCGCTGGCCGACGGCGATGTCGAGGCCGCGCTGACCGCGACGTTCGGGGCGGTCGAGATGGGCGACTCCCGGAACGGCCCGTTCGGTCGGAGGTGGGAGGTCCTGACCCAGACGCTGGGCGAGGAGGAGATGCTGACGCTCCGGCTGGAGTACTTCGTGCCCTATCCGGACGGCACCAAGGTGCTCGTAGCGCGTGCCAATGTGCCGAACATCCCGAGGGCGGAGCCGTTCGGTCTGCTCTTCAACGAGATCATCGACTCGATCTCGTTCCCGGAGCCGGACGAGGCGGAGCCTGCGGCGGTCCTGGCGGAGCCTGCGACGGTGCCGAACGTCAGCTGAGCGGTGCACGGGGGAGACGCCTGCGGACCTACTTCTTGCCTTTCGCGCGTGCCCTCTCCTGAGCCTGCTCCCGGACGACGGCGACGCGCGCCTCGAGGGCGGCCGTCTCGGCGTCCCGCGCGGCGACGGACTCGGGGTCGGCCTGCCGCCAGAGCCCGTCGAGCGCCTTGAGGGCAGCGTCGTCCTCGTTGCTCCGCCACGCGAGCCGGTGGACCGTGGGC
Source organism: Promicromonospora iranensis (assembly GCF_028994805.1). Lineage (GTDB taxonomy): Bacteria > Actinomycetota > Actinomycetes > Actinomycetales > Cellulomonadaceae > Promicromonospora > Promicromonospora iranensis. The sequence goes on from NZ_JAJQQP010000018.1 coordinate 100,282, forward strand.
TCCTGCCGGGCATCCCTGGCCAGCACCGCGTCGATCGCCCTCTTGACGTCAGCGGCTACGGGCCGGGCGGTGCGGGCGGCGTCAGCGAGGGCTCGCTCCGGGCCGGCGGCTCCGGTCGCGCGGCTCTGGGACCTCGCGATGAGCCGGAGCAGGGTTCCGCCGACCGGGATGGCGACGATGCCGATCATGAGGCCGGACGCGATGCGCCACTCGATCTCCGACGGGTTGGCGACGAGCCCGATGGCCAGGCCGCCGACCAGGCAGATCGCGATCCACCAGTAGCCGATCCGGCCGACAGCCGAGTACCAGGCGGGGACCTTTCCTGACCATCCGTCGAGGGCCGCGTCCACCCGGGCGACGGCGTCGGCGGTGTCGGAGCTGCCAGGCGCGGTCATGATGGGCTTCCCCGAGCGCGGCCCGGTGTGCAGCCAGTCGAGCTGTGCCAATTTCTTTCTCCCCTGCCGTGCAGGCCCGTCACGGGCGAACTTTCGGACTGGCTGACAGTAGCAGCGGGCACACCTGAGCCGACCTGGGTTGTCCCGGTGTGGTCCGGGTGCCCGGCGCTCGCTACGGTTGCTGGGCGAAACAGGGCCGAAGCCCTGTCGCACGGACTGGAGGGGGAAGCGAGTGTCCGAGGTCGTCGCGGGAGATGCCGGTCGGTCGACGAGAACGGTCGAGGGGCCAGGACCGGCTGCCCTGGTCCTGCGGCCGCTCGGTTACCTGGGCATGACTGTCGTCTGGACGTCGATCTGGCTGATCGCGCTCGCGATCCCGGCAGGCGCGCTCGTCTATCTGGCGGTCGACGACCCGGAGGCGGTGGTGGGCAACCTGAGCCAGCGGTTCGCGAACCCCGTCGAGGCGGTCGCGATGGTCGTCTTCCTCGTGCCCCTGCTCGCGCTCATCATGGGCCCGGGCGCGATCTTCCACCTGCCGTTCATGTGCTGGCCGCTGGCCGTCCTGTGCCTGACGTACACGGTGCGCGCGCTTCGGCCTTCCTACGCGGGCGAGAAGCTGTCGTTCACCACGTACCAGGCGAGGGGCGAGTCGATCGGCCCGCCGACCGTCGGCGACCTGGCGCTCTCGCTGCAGCCGGTCCGGTCGACACGGTTCACCAACGCGGTGATGCGTTTCTACATCGCCGGCTGGAGCCTCGACGGGCCGATGTTCAAGGCGATGCTGCCGGTCGGGGCCGCGTGGTCGTTCCTGGTCCCCGTCGTGGTACCGGGCTTCGACCCGACGCTGCGGGCGGTGTGCCTCGTCGTCGCGGTCGTGCTCACGCTCGTGTCCCTGGTCCTGGGAGTCCGGGCGTTCCGAGGGCGCTTCTTCCCGGCCTGACCCCGGCCGAGGCTGTGTCGACACCAGCAGCGGAGCCCGTGACAGAGCCTGCGCTGGTGGTCGGGTCGTCATGGGTAGCCCTCCCCATCGACGGTCGGTAGGGCGTTGGTTACTGTCTGGGGTAGTCGGATCGGCCGTGGGGGCCGGCCGGGATCTGAAGAAGGGGAATTCTCATGGCGAACATGAATGTGACCTACGAGGAGCT
>NZ_JAJQQP010000019.1 GCF_028994805.1 Promicromonospora iranensis
GGTACTAACTGCCGATAACTTCACAACATAACAACACATCTAATAAGTTCTCTTTGATTGTTACGCGTCCACTATGCGGTTCCCGAGTCACGGGCGCCACACCCACCACCCACCCACTGTCGGGCCCCGTTCCACGGGGTTCTGACAGGCCGGGCAGGGTCTGGTCGGGTGTTGCCTTCTCGATAGCGTTACGGTGGTCATAGCGTGGGGGAAACGCCCGGTCCCATTCCGAACCCGGAAGCTCAGCCCTACAGCGCCGATGGTACTGCCCTGGAGACGGGGTGGGAGAGTAGGACGCCGCCGGACAACCATTCCCAGCAGGGGGTGGAACCAGCACAACCCACACGGGTGGTGCTGGTTCCACCCCCTGACTGCATTCCCCCACCATGGCCGGCCGTACTCTGGGCAACTTGCCGTGGACACAGCGCCCGCGGTTATCGTGGCCGTGTGAACGCAGACGCAACCCGCACCGGCGCGGGCTCGACCAGCTCCCAGCCCGCAAGCACCGCTGACTCCGCATGGCGCAGGGACCACTTCGTCTCGCTGCTGCGTTTCGCTGAAGGGTCTGTCCGTGAGGACGGGGCAGCTTGTTGGCTCGATGACCACGGACGGCCCGACAGCTCGCATCCCGTGGAGACGTGGATCACCTCCCGTATGGCGCACACCTTCGCGGTGGGGCACCTGTTGGGAGTGAGCGGAGCGGGTGAGTACGCGGCGCGCGCCATCAGTGGTCTGCAGAACGTGCTCGCCGACCCGGAGTTCGGCGGTTGGCTGGCGGCCCGTGGTGAGGGCGACGAGCTGGTCGGTACCAAGGAGGCGTATGCGCATGCCTTCGTGGTACTTGCCGCCTCGACCGGCAAGGTCGCTGGCATCACCGGTGCATCCGAGCTGCTCACCAAGGCGCTTGCCGTGCTGGACGCGCGATTCTGGGACCCGGAGCAGGAGCTGCACGTGGACGAGCGGTCACGAGACTGGTCGTCGACGTCGGACTACCGCGGAGTGAACGCGAACATGCACTCCGTCGAGGCACTTCTGGCGGCGCACGCCGCGACCGGGGACGGGCTCTGGCTCGGGCGGGCTGCATCCATCGGCGATCGAGTGGTGAGCTGGGCGAAGTCGAACGGGTGGCGGATCCCCGAGCATTTCGACACAGCGTGGAATCCGCTCCTCGAGTACAACGCGGACCGGCCGCACGACCCGTTCAAGCCGTACGGCGCGACTCCCGGGCACGGGCTCGAGTGGTCGCGGCTGCTGCTGCAGATCGACGCCGAGTCCGGAACTCCGGGTCGCCGGACCGGGGCTGCGGTCGCGCTGTTCGACCGTGCGGTCGCCGACGGCTGGGACGGCGAGGGCGGCGGCTTCGTCTACACCACTGACTGGTCAGGCACGCCTGTCGAGGCGCGTCGCTTCCACTGGGTGGCGGCGGAGGCGGTCGCCACCGCACAGGTGCTGGCGCGCGTCACCGGCGAGGCGCGCTACGCCGAGCTCGAGGCCGAATGGTGGGCCTGGATCCGAGCACATCTCATCGACACCGAGCACGGCTCCTGGCACCACGAGCTCGACACGGAGAACCGTCCGTCGGGTCGCACGTGGGTCGGCAAGCCGGACGTCTACCACGCTGCCCAGGCCGTCATCCTGCCGGAGCTGCCACTGACCGGGTCGTTCGCTGCCTCGGCACAGCGGGCGGGCCACATCCTGGGCTGACGCCGCGACCGACGACTGCTAGCGGTGCAGGACGGTCACCTCGGCGGCCTTCACCACGAACCAGAGGCGCTCCGCGGGCACGGCGCCGAGCTCGGCGACGGCGGCGGGAGTCAGGTCTGCCGCTATCTGCTCCGGGCCCGCGCCGGGGAGGTCGGCGACGGCCCAGACCCGCAGGAGCGGGCCGTGCGGCTCGATCCCGGTCAGCACCACCGCAAAGGCATTGCGTGGACTGCCGCCCGGCGGGTCCCTGTACACCGAGACCGAGCGTGGTTCGAAGAGGGCGACGGCTTCGGCGTCTGCTTCGAGCGTGTCCTCCGTCGTTCCGTGCACGTCGCCGAACGCGGTGGTCAGCACGGCGGCCCACACCTCGGCAGCGCCACCCTCGGGTCCGCTCTCGACCCCGGCCGCTGCGTCCCCCACCGCCGCCCTGCTCGCCGTCGTGTCCCGCACCGCAACAACCCGGCCCACCAGCAGGTTCACCCCGGCGAAACGTCCACCGAACGCTGAACGCGGCCGTGCGAGCACCTCCGCTGTCGGCCCGTCCTCGACGACGCGGCCGTCCTCGAGGACGACGACACGGTCGGCGAGCTGGGCGACGTCCAGCAGGTCGTGCGTGACGAGCAGCGTCGTGCGAGGTGCTGCCCGCTGCGCCGCCTGCAGGAGCAGACGGGCATGCTGGGCGGCCCCCACGTCGAGCGCGGAGAACGGCTCGTCGATCAGCAGCACGTCCGGGTCGGTGGCCAGCGCCCGGGCGATCGCCACGCGCTGCGCCTGACCGCCGGAGAGCTCGTGCGGGCGCCGTCCGGCGAGGTGCGCGGCGCCGACGTCGGACAGGAGGGCGCGCGCGAACGGGCGTGCCGCGGCCCGGGGAGTGCCACGGGAGACCGGGCCGAAGGCCACGTTGTCGGTGACGGACAGGTGCCGCAGCAGCAGCGCGCGCTGCCCGAGCCAGCCGACGCGGCGGTCGCGTGGTGGCGTGGTGGACACGCGGGGGCCCGCGAGCACACGGTCTCCGATGGTCACCGCGACGTCCCCGCTGCGGTCGCCGAGTCCGGCGACGGCCTGGAGCAACGTCGACTTGCCCGCCCCGTTCGGGCCCAGGACGGCGACCACCTCGCCCGCGGGGACGTCGAGAGAGATGTCGACACCCCGTCCGGGCACGCGGACACGCACGACCAGCGGGACCGGCGGCCGGCCGCCCGCTCCGGACGCAGTCGTCCCTGACGCAGTCACCCCGGGCACGGTTGCGTCGGTACCGGTCCCGCCAGGCACGGGGCCGGACGGCGGTCCGTCGGGCCGCTGGGCCCCGGGGAGCTCCGGGACCTGGGGGAACCATGGACCGTACGCCGCGACGATGATCGCGAGTGCCACCACCACGAGCACCAGGGAGAGCGCGACGGCGGCGTCGGGATCGGACGAACGCTGCAGGTAGATCTCGAGCGGCAGGGTCTGGGTCACGCCCTGGAGGGCACCGGCGAACGTGATCGTCGCCCCGAACTCACCGAGCGCCCTGGCGAAGGCCAGGACCGTTCCCGAGACGAGCGCCGGCGCGAGCGCGGGCAGCGTCACCCGCAGCAGCACACGGGTGGGTCGCGCGCCGAGCGTCGCGGCGACGTCCTCGTACGCCGTGTCATGGGACCGGAGCGCCCCGTCCAGCGTCAGGACCAGGAACGGCAGGGCCACGAACGCCTGCGCGAGCACCACTGCCGCCGTCGTGAACGGGACGCGGACCCCGATGACCTCGAGCACACCGCCCAGCAGCCCGCTGCGCCCCAGCAGGGTGAGCAGCGCGAGACCGCCCACCACGGGCGGCAGCACCAGGGGGAGCAGGAGCAGCGCGCGCACCACCCGACGCCCCGGGAACGACGCCCGGGCCAGCACCAGCGCCAGCGGCACACCGAGCACGACGCACAGGATCGTCGCGACGACCGCGGTGCGGAGGGACAGCCAGAGCGCGTCGCGCGCACCGGGAGACGTCAGCAGCGGCCAGAGCGAGCCGACGTCGACGCGCGTGAGCAGCGATGCGACAGGCAGGACCACCAGCAGCGCGCCGAGCGCCGCCGGGAGGACCGCCCACCGCGGCAGGCCGTTCACGGCGTGCCGAACCCCGCCTCCGACAGCGCCGACCGACCCTCTGTACCCGTGAGGAGGGCTACCCACTCGTCGGCCAGGTCGGGGGCGGGCGGGTCGGAGAGCGTTGCGACGGGGTACCGGTTGACGACGTCGGCGGCCTCCGGGGTGGGGACCGTCTCGACGTCCTCCGGCTCCGTGGCGGCGTCGGTGGCGTAGACGAGGCCGGCGTCCGCCTCGCCGAGGGACACCTTGGCCAGCACGTCCGTCACGCTCGGCTCCTCGCTCACCGTGTGCGGGGTGACGTCGGCGGCGTCGGTCACCGCGGCGGCGGCACGTCCGCACGGCACCTCCGGCGCGCAGAGCACCACGTCGACATCGCGTCGTCCCAGGTCGGCAAGGCTCTCGACGCGCGCGGGATTGCCGGTGGGCACCACGATCGTGAGCACGTTGGTGGCGAAGACGGCGGGCGAGGCGACGAGGCCGGCATCGGTCAGGCGGGCCATGGTGGGCTCGTCCGCGGTGGCGACGACGTCGGCGGGGGCGCCCGCCTCGATCTGGTCGGCGAGGTCGGACGACCCGCCGAACGACAGCTTCACGTCCACGCCGGGGTGTGCGCTCTCGAAGGTGGTCTCGAGGGCGGCGAAGGGCTCGCGCAGCGAGGCGGCTGCCAGCACGGTCAGCGTCTCGCCGCCGGGCGCCGGGGCGCACCCGGCCAGGACCAGGCCGGCCCCCAGGCAGGAGCCCAGAGCGGCGGCGGCGCGCGGTGCGAACACCTGGCGGCGGACGCCGACGGGCAACCTCACGAGTCTCGACACGGTGCCGAGGTTATCCCGGCACACCCCGCACGACGTACAGGAGAGAATGGGTCCATGAGGATCTCCGCACGAGCCGACTACGCCGTCCGGGCAGCCGCCGAGCTGGCGGCGACCGACCACGACGGGCCCGTCCGCGCCGAGGCTCTGGCCCGCGCACAGGACATCCCGCACCGCTTCCTCGAGGGGATCCTGAGCGATCTGCGCCGCGACGGTCTCGTCACGAGCCACCGTGGCGCGGGCGGGGGCTACCGGCTGGCGCGCGCTGCCGACGCGATCACCATCGCCGACGTGGTGCGGGCCGTCGACGGGCCGCTGGTCTTCGTCCGTGGCAACCGGCCGTCCGACCTGGAGTTCCAGGGTCCAGCCGCCCCCCTGCTCCACGTGTGGGTGGCGCTCCGTGCCAACGTGCGCGCCGTGCTGGAGGCGGTCTCGCTCGCTGACCTGGTGTCCGGCACGCTGCCGGACGACGTTCGTGCCCTGACGCAGGGCGAGTCGGCCTGGGCCAACTCCTGACGAACCGCAGGACCTCCGGGCCCTTTGAGCATGGCCACTTATCCGACCTTTAAGATACTGCTTGTTTCCGACCGGATTGGGCGGATACTCTGTCCGGGCCGTCCTCGTGCGGCCTGTGCCGCATCCTCGGACCTGGAAGGTCACCACCATGAAGACCCTCATCCTGCTGGCGCTCGTCGGCCTCGGTGCGCAGCTCGTGGACGGCAGTCTGGGCATGGCCTACGGCGTGACCTCCACCACGCTGTTGCTGGCCATCGGCACCAACCCCGCTGCGGCGTCGGCCACGGTGCACCTCGCCGAGATCGGCACCACGCTCGCCTCCGGTGCCTCGCACTGGCGGTTCGGCAACGTGGACTGGAAGGTCGTGGCCCGTATCGGTATCCCGGGTGCGATCGGCGCGTTCGCGGGAGCCACGTTCCTGTCGTCGCTCTCCACCGCGATCGCCGCGCCGGTGATGTCGCTGATCCTGCTGACGCTCGGCCTCTACGTGCTGCTCCGGTTCACCGTGCAGGGCCTGCCGGCGCGCTCGGACAAGCCGCTGCGCCGCCGGTTCCTCACCCCGCTCGGCCTGGTGGCCGGGTTCATGGACGCCACCGGTGGCGGCGGCTGGGGCCCCGTGGGCACACCCGCGATCCTGGCGAGCGGCCGCATGGAGCCCCGCAAGGTGATCGGCTCGATCGACACCAGCGAGTTCTTCGTCGCTGTCGCGGCGAGCGTCGGGTTCTTCGTCGGCCTCAGCGGCGAGGGCATCGACTACACCTGGGTGCTCGCCCTGCTCATCGGCGGCCTGATCGCGGCCCCGATCGCCGCCTGGCTGGTCCGCCTGGTGCCACCGCGCGTCCTCGGCTCGCTCGTGGGCGGCGTCATCATCCTGACGAACTCCCGCACCCTGCTCAACAGCGACTGGATCGCCGCGGGTGACGGCGTGAAGATCGCCGTGTACGTGGTGGTCTGCCTCGGCTGGGCCAGCGCCGTCGCCTGGTCCGTGCGCGCCTACCGCCGGGACAGGGCGGCGGAGGCAGCCGCACCCCAGGAGGCCGAGGCCACGCCTCGGGAGCCGGAGACCGATAGCGTGTCGGTATGACGTCCGACCAGGTCGCGGTGATCACCGTCTCCGACCGTTGTGCACGCGGCGAGTCCGAGGACCGGTCCGGACCGACGGCGGTGTCGCTCCTGGAGCAGGCGGGGCTCACCGACGTGCGCAGCCACCTGGTGCCCGACGGCGTCGAGACGGTCCGGGACGTGCTGCGCACCGCACTCGACGAGGGTGCCCGGCTGGTGATCACCACCGGCGGTACGGGGATCGCCCCGCGCGACCTCACGCCCGAGGGCACGCGCGAGGTGCTCGACTACGAGATCCCCGGGATCGCCGAGGCGGTCCGCCAGCAAGGCATCGCGGCGGGGGTGGCCACCGCCGCGCTCTCCCGCGGGCTGGCGGGGCTCGCCACCGCCGCGGACGGCGGCCGCGCCCTCGTGGTGAACCTCCCCGGCTCGTCCGGCGGGGTGCGCGACGGGCTCCAGGTGGTGCTCACGCTCTGGCCGCACGTCCGTTCCCAGCTGGTGGGCGGCGACCACTGACAGCCAAGCGCGTCAGCCGCCTGCGAAGGGGGGGAGCACGTCTATCGTGACGTCGTCCGGGATCTCTGCCTCGTCCGATGTCGCCCGGGCGCCCGCGACCAGCAGCGCGCACTTCGGCAGCACTGCGGCCAGGCCCGGGTGCGCGGCGGTCAGGCGGTCGCGGAGGGCGGCGACCGTCGTCGGGCGGTCGAGGCGTTCGGTGGCGACCCCGGCCGCCTCGCGGGCGCCGGCGAAGTAGCGGACGGTGATCATTCGGGACGCGTCCAGTCGCCCGACTTGCCGCCCGTCTTGCGCTCCAGACGTACGTCCGCGAGCGAGACCGACTTGTCGAGGCCCTTGACCATGTCGACCACGGCGAGGCCGGCCACGGCGACTGCGGTGAGCGCCTCCATCTCGACCCCCGTACGGTCCGCGGTGCGTACGGTCGCGGTGATGGCGACGCCGTCGTCGGTCACCGCGAGGTCCACTGCCGCGCCGTGCACGCCGATCACGTGCGCCAGCGGCAGCAGCTCCGGCGTCCTCTTGGCGGCGGCGATACCGGCTATGCGGGCGACCGCCAGCACGTCGCCCTTGGGCACCGCGCCGTCGCGCAGCGCCCGCACGACGTCGGGGCCGCACCGGACGGTGCCCGATGCCGTGGCGGAGCGGATCGTCGGCTGCTTGGCGGTGACGTCGACCATGCGGGCCTGGCCGCGGTCGTCAAGGTGCGTGAAGCTCACGGGACCAGGGTGTCATGTCCCGAGCGCTGTCGGAGCGCCCCTCCGTGCTCGGCTGCGAGTGAACCGGCCCCGGTGCACCGTAGAACGGTGCGGTCGAGACCAGGCTGCGGGAGCTTGGCGAGAGGACGATCCCATGCGCAGCGACAGCTGGACACCGTGCCCCGGCGAGGCCCCACGATGAGGGTCGTCGTCACAGGTGGTGCCGGGTTCGTGGGCAGCAGGGTGTGCGAGGTACTCCTGGGTACCGGCGCCGAGGTGGTGTGTCTCGACAACCTCCTGACGGGCGCCCCGGACAACGTCGGCGCCCTGCGCGGGCACCCGGCGTTCCGCTTCGAGCAGTGCGACGTCACCGAGGGCTTCGACTCGCGTGCGGTCCGGGCCGCGCTGCGGCCCGGTGTCGACCTGGTGCTGCACCTCGCCTCCCCGGCGTCGCCCGTCGACTACCTGGAGCACCCGATAGAGACGCTCGACGCCGGCTCCCGTGGCACACGCGCCGCGCTCGACCTGGCGGGCGAGCACGGCGCGCGCCTCGTCCTCGCCTCGACCTCGGAGGTGTACGGCGATCCACAGGTTCATCCACAGACCGAGGAGTACTGGGGAAACGTGAGCAGCGTCGGCCCCCGGAGCGTCTATGACGAGTCCAAGCGGTTCGGTGAGGCACTGACCGCCGGGTACCGGCGCGCCCTCGGGACCGACACGGGCATCGTCCGGATCTTCAACACGTACGGCCCCCGCATGCGGGAGCACGACGGACGCGTGGTACCTACCTTCATCCGGCAGGCGCTCGCGGACGAGCCGCTCACCGTCGCGGGTGACGGCAGCCAGACGCGGTCGCTCTGCTACGTCGACGACCTGGTGGAGGGCCTGCTGGCGTTCGCGCGCAGCGGGCACCCCGGCCCGATGAACCTCGGTAACCCGCACGAGCTCACGGTCCTTCAGATCGCCGAGGACGTGATCCGGGCGACGGGCTCGCGGTCACGGATCGAGTACGTCGAGCGGCCTGTCGACGACCCGGGGATGCGCTGCCCGGACATCACCCTGGCGCGGACGGAGCTGGGCTGGGAGCCGCGTGTCGGCTGGACGGACGGTCTGACCCGGACGGTGTCGTGGTTCCGTTCCCGGTCGCAGGGGGCTGCGTGAGCGCGGACTCGCACGCCGCGACCACCTCGTCCACCGGCACCTGAGCGAGCGCCGGGTCCAGCCGGCCCGCGTTCGGGTCCCGCGGTGGAGCGTCCGGGTCGCCGTGCCAGATGACGAGGTGCCGGGGCAGGTCGATCATCGGCCCCCACAGCGCGGGCGGCGTCGGCCCGAACAGGGTGACCGACGGCGTGCCGTACGCGGTCGCGAGGTGCGCCACGCCCGTGTCCCCGCTCACGAGCAGCCGGGCCGTGGACACCAGGTCGGCCAGCGCGGGCAGGCCGAGCCGGCCCGAGGCGTCGCGCACCGCGTCGCCCGCGTCCGCCTCGAGCCGCACCCGGGCGCAGAGGCCGCGCTCGGCCTCCGACCCGGTCAGGACGACGTCGTGACCCTGCGCCGCGAGCGCGTGCACGACCCGCGCCCAGCGGGCGGCGGGCCAGCGGCGGGCCTCGGCGGCGGCGCCCGGGTGGACGAGCACCGCACCCCGGCCACCCTGCTGCGCCCCGGTGCTCTCCTGCCCTCGTCCGCCCGGCGGGTCCAGCGGGCCGAGGCGGAGGTCCTCCGGCTCGCAGTGCCCGCCCACGCTCCGCACGAGCCGGCACCAGCGCAGCACCTCGTGCTCGTTCTCGTCCCAGTCGGGCCCGATGTGGCCGGCGTCGGTGTTGTCGAAGGCGAGCAGCGCGTCCGGCCGGGTCGCCTGCAGCACGCGGTGGCTCTCCGGCCCACGCCCGTGCAGGTTCACCGCGAGGCACCCGGGGGCGTCCTGGGCACCGCCCGGGCCCGCCCAGGGCCAGGGGAGCCGGGTCAGCCCCTGGGCCGGCAGGACCGCGTCCACTATCCCGTGGTCGGCCAGCCACTGGCCGAGGGGTCGGGGTGCGGCGAGCACCACCCGGTGTCCGGGCCATGCTCGCCGCACCCCACGGAGCGCGGCCACGCCGGTCAGCGCGTCGCCGAGCCCGAGCGCCCGCAGGACGAGGACGGTCATGACGGGCTCCCGGTGGCCCGCCCGGTCACGGCCATGACGCCTCGCCCGACGCCATGACGAGCATCTCGCGGATCTCGCTGCCCGGCGGCTGCGTCAGCGCCGTCACCACGGCGGCGGCCGTGGCGGCCGGGTCGTTCAGGTCGGCATCCGGGCCCGGCTTGTACTGCTCGGTGCGGCCGTCGAAGAACGGCGTCCGCATGCCACCGGGGATCAGGCACGTCACGCCTACCCGGCCCGCGTACTCCGCGGCGAGGGCCTGGGTGAACCCGCGGATGCCCCACTTCGACGCGCAGTACGCCGTCGCGTCGCCGGCGCCGCGCAGGGCGAGCGTGGAGGCGACGGTCACCACCGTGCCGCGCCGCTCCTCGAGGTAGGGAAGCACGGCCCGGACCACTGCCACGGTGCCGAGCAGGTTGACGCGGATCACGCGCTCCCAGTCCTCCGCGGCGATGTCGAGCAGCGGGCCGCACGCGTCGATCCCGGCGGCGGTCACCACCGCGTCGGGTGGTCCCACCTGCTCCACCAGCGAGTCGACGGCGGCCTGTGCCGCGCCCGGCTCGCCGAGGTCGGCGGCCGCGAACGGCACGTCGGCGGACGGCTCGGCCACGTCGAGGACCGCCGGGGTGCCGCCGGCGGCGGCCAGGACGTCGACGAGTGCCGCGCCGAGCCCGGACGAGCCGCCGGTGACGAACACCGTGCCGACCGACCGCGGCGCGAGCGGGGACGATGCGGGAGCGGGTGCGGTGGATGACTGGGTGGTGTCTGTGGTGGTTGCGGTCATGATGACCTCCTCAGGGTCGACGGGATCGAGGACGACAGGGGTTCGGCCGCCCGGACCTGGCTGAAGAGCCCGGTCGTGGAGCGGCCCGGGAGATAGGGCAGGGTGACCACGCGCCCTCCGTAGGAGCGGACGACCGAGGCCTCGGGCAGGTCGGACCACGTGTAGTCGCCGCCCTTGGCCCAGATGTCGGGGCGGAGCGCGGACACGGCGGCGGACGGCTCGTCGTCGTCCATCACGACGGCGGCGTCGACGCTCGCGAGGCTCTCCAGGACGCGGAGCCGGTCGGCCAGGGGCACCACCGGTCGCTCGGGCCCCTTGAGGTGCCGCACCGACCGGTCGGAGTTGACCAGCACCACCAGGTGCTCGCCCAGCTGCCGCGCGGCGTCGAGCATCGTGACGTGGCCGGCGTGCAGCAGGTCGAAGCACCCGCTCGTCGCGACCAGCACACCGCCCGCCGCACGCATCCGCGCGCCGAGCTCCTCCAGGGACGCCGGGCTGCTCTGCTCGACGGGCTGTCGAGCGGCCGTTCGGGCGCGGCGGAAGCCGTCGGCGCCCCCGGACGCGACCCAGGCGCTCGCGGCGACCACACCTTCCCGGACGGCGGTGGTGGCCTCGTCCCCGCGGGCCAGCCGGTCCGTCACCGTCGCGGCGAACCGGTCGCCGGCGCCGCAGGGGTCGGGACCGTGGGCGGGTTCGGTGGGCAGGTGCCGGATGACACCAGGGGCGTCGTCGGTGCTGCCGTCGTCGTCGGCCGGCCGGGTGGCGACGAAGGCGCCGCGGTCACCGGCGGTGACGCTGACCGCTCGCACGTCCCAGGCCCTGCGCAGCACGTCGGCCACCCCCGGGACCCCGGTGTCGGCTTCCGCGGGCGGCAGCGGAAGCTGCCGCGCCGCCCGTTCGGCCTCCGCGGCGTTCGGCGTGACGAGTGCCGCCCCGGGGACGGGCTCACCACCCCGCGGGTGCGGGTCCCAGACGAGCGGTACGCGCGCCGCCGACTCGGCGAGGACCTCCCGCAGCAGCGGCTCCTGGGTGACACCGCCGCCGTAGTCGGCGACGAGGACGGCGTCGCAGCCCGTGAGGGCGTCGCGCACGCGTTCGGCGGTCGCCTGGTTCACGCCGAGCGGGGTGCCCGGTCCGCCGTCGTCGAGGCGGACCAGCCCCTGTCCGGAGCTGCGCACGCGCGTCTTGCGGCGGGTCGGACCGTCGTGGCGGAGCGGGACGACGGTGACGTCGGAGAGCTGTCGGCGCAGCTCCTGGCCGTCCGCGTCGTCGGCGATCGGTGCGACGAGGACGACGTCGGCTCGCTGTGCGCACAGCAGGGCGGCGAGCCCCGCACCTCCTGGGCTCTGGCGGACCTCCGACACGTCGACGACGGGTACGGGGGCGTCGGGGGCCAGCCGGGTGACCGACCCGTCGACGTCGCGGTCGAGCAGGATGTCGCCGACGACGGCGACCCGCGGCCGGCCGCCGTCCCCGGGGGGTTCGGCCTGCTTGCGCGAGAGATCGCCGACGGGGGTGCCGTTCCCGGTCATGCGCTCGCCCCTGCCGTGCGCGACCTGGTCCGGCGGACCTCTGTGCCGCCGGCGGCGATGTGGGCGTCGAGCACCGCGCACAGGGTGTGTGCGACGACGAGGTGGATCTCCTGCACCGCGGACGTGGAGACCGACGGGACGGTGAGCGCGTCGTCGCACAGTGCCGCGAGCGGGTTGGGTGCGCGGCCGGTGAGCGCCCAGGTGGTGAGCCCCAGCTCGCGGGCCCGCCGGGCGGCGACGAGCACGTTGGCGCTCGCCCCGGACGTCGACAGACAGAGCAGCACGTCGCCAGGCCTGCCGTGCGCCGCGACCTGCCGGGCGAACATCTCGTCCTGGCCGTAGTCGTTGACGATCGCGCTGAGGCTGGAGGTCTCGGCGTGCAGGGCGATCGCCGCGAGCGGGACACGTTCGCCCTCGAAGCGGCCGACAAGTTCCGCGGTCAGGTGCTGGGCCTCCGCGGCGCTGCCGCCGTTGCCTGCGACGAGCAGGCGCTGGCCGGAGACCAGCCGTTCGGCGAGGTCCTGTCCCCACGCCTCGATGCGGCCGAAGCTGGCGCTCAGGTGGTCGAGGCCGGTCAACAGGTCGGCACGGTGCTGGCGGAGCCAGGTCCGGCCGCTGGAGGAGGGCTGGAGGGCGGTCGGACGGACGGGCTGCGAACTCATCGGTTACCTCCTGCAGAAACCAGCGGAGCGTCCGTCGCGGACCACTGCGGCAGCGGCGTGCGTGCGGACGAGGAACTGACGACCTCGGCGTAGGCCTCGGCCGTCTGCCGGGCCACGGAGACCCAGCCGTACTGGCGCTCCGCGCGGACGCGGGCGGCGGCACCGAGGCGGAGCCGGAACCGGCGGTCCGCCAGCCGCAGCAACGCGTCGGCGACGGCGGCGGGGTCACGCGGCGGCACGAGCAGTCCGGTGCGCTCGTGCGCCACCGTGTCGAGCATGCCCCCGACCGCCGACGCGATGACCGGCAGACCGCACGCCGCGGCCTCCAGCGGGACTATCCCGAACGGCTCGTACCAGGGCGTGCACGCCACCACGTCGGCGCTGCGGAGCAGCTCCGGGACCTCCTCGTGCGACACAGCGCCGAGGAACCGCACCCGGTCCGCGACGCCCAGCCGCTCGGCCTGGGCACGCAGGCGGCGCACCTCGGGGTCGCGGTCGAGCTCGCCGAGGGGCGGTCCGCCCGCGACCAGCAGCTCCACCGGGGGACCGTGCCTACCGAGCCGGGCGAGCGCCTCGACGACGGTCGCGACGCCCTTGCGCTCCACGAGCCTGCCCAGGGAGAGCAGGCGCAAGGGCCGGCCGTCGTCCGCGTGCTGCGCCCGGGCCGCGCCCGGCGTGAACACACCGAGGTCGACGCCGCAGGGCACCACGCGGACCCGGTCGTCCGACGCGCCCAGCTCCCGCAGCTCGCGCACCTCGTCCTGACATGTGGCGATCACCAGGTCCACATCCGCGCACAGGGACTTCTCCAGGGAGATCCGCGCGGTGGGGCTGGTGTCGGCGGCGCCCTGGTACCGGCGTTTGACCGAGCCCAGCGCGTGGAACGTCTGGACCACCGGCACGGCGGGCAGGTGCCCGTCGTCCGATCGGCGGGTGGCTCGCAGCGCGGCCAGGCCCGACATCCAGAAGTGGGCGTGCAGCACGTCCGGCCGCACCCCGGGGTCGGTGAAGCGGGCCGCGAGGTCGTCGCCGAACTGGTTCATCCAGCGCAGCAGCTCGTCCTTCGGCAGCCGTTCGGGCGGGCCCGCGTCGACGTGCACGACGTCGACGCCTTCCGTGAGCGGTACCCGCTCCGGGACCGCCGGGTCGTCCCGCCGCGTGTAGACGTCGACGGTGTGACCGTCCGCGGCGAGCCGCTGGGCCAGCGCCGCGACGTGGACGTTCTGTCCACCGGCGTCCGCTTCGCCGAGTACGGCGAGCGGGCTGGCGTGCTCCGAGATCATGCCGATCTTCATGGCGACACCTCCTGTGTCAGCAGCGTGGTCCAGCGGTCGAGGAACCGGTCGAGGGGGTAGTGGGTGAGGACGTGCTCGCGGGCGACCTTGCCGTGGGCGGCGGCCTCCGACGGGTCGGCGAGCCAGCGGCGGGCTACCGCCGCGAGCTCGTCCGGGTCGGCGCTGAGCACGCCGGCCTCGGGCGGGACCGCCGCATAGGCGGCGGTGACCGGCAGGGCCAGGACGGGCAGGCCGAGGGCCATGGCCTCCAGGAGCGCGAGCCCCAGACTCGTCCACCGGTAGGGGTGCAGGTAGACGCGGGCTCCCGCCAGGCGGTCGTGCAGCTCCGCCTGCGGCAGGTCGTAGAGGCGGTCGGCGGCTCCCGCCGCCGTCGGGCCCAGGGGGGAGAGGTGCTCGGCCAGCAGCGCGGTCCCCATCCCGTACACCTCGGCCGGCGCCTGGCGGGCGACCTGCAGCAGCACGTCCGTGCCCGCGGCTCGCCACCGGCGCACCGGTTCGTTCACGACCGCCGCGACGCGCTCGCGCTCTCCCGTGTAGCGGTGGCCCGGGTCGGGGATGCCGTGCTCGATCACCGCGGTGCGCGCCGGGCCGGTGTCCCACATGAGGGCGTTGAACTGGGTCACGTGCACGATGGGGACGTGCCCCTCGGCCGCGACGTCGACGTCGGCCAGGGGATGCCGTGTGGCGGCGGCGGGCCCGCCCGGGGCGTCGTGCTCCAGATACACGGTCGGCACGTCCCGCCCCGCGCGGCGTCCGGTCCACTCCCGCAGGAGCCGGGCCTCGTGCGGCCGCTGGAGCACGACGGCGTCCACCCCCTCGTCGTCGAACGCCCGGCGGAGCTCCGCGGGTCCCAGCTCCCGCACCGACGCCGGCCAGTCCCAGGTCTGCGCCCGTCCGCGCCCGTCGGCGGGCCGGTCGGGGAGCACCGGCACCAGGTACTCGTGCTCGCCCTGGACGAAGGCCGTGGTCCACGAACCGTGCACGTGCCACAGGAGGACTCTCATGAGGACCACCCCTCGGCGTGGCTCCCGCCGGTCGGGGCCGGCGCGCGGGGCGGTTGGCGCGTGAGCCGCGTGACGGCGTCGGACACCTGTTCCGGCGTGACCGATGCGAGGCAGGGGTGGCCCGGCACCGGGCAGGTGCGGGCCCGCGTGCCGCGGCACACCGCGCCCTGGTCGCCGAGCACGAGCCGGGGCACCCCGTAGGGGGCCCACCGGTCCGCGGGGACGACAGGAGCGAACAGGCTGACCACCGGCGTGCCGACCGCGGCGGCCAGGTGGGCGGGACCGGTGTTCCCGACGACCGCGCAGGCGGCCGACTCGAGGACGGCGCCCAGCTGGGCCAGGTCGGTCAGCCCGCCCAGGTCGGTGGCGTGGCCGCCGGCCACGTAGGCGGTGAGGTCGCGTTCCGAGGGGGACCCGGTCACGAGAACGTCCCAACCATCACGTGCGAGGCGCGCCGCGATGGCCCGGGCGTGCTCGGGCAGCGGCGCCCGGGCGGGTACCGATGCCCCCGGGTGGAGCACCACCGAACGCTGCCGCCAGGTGCCCCCGACGCCGAGGGTGTGCTCGGCCGGCTCCGGCACGGCAGGCAGCGGACGGCGGACGGCGAGCAGCCCGTCGTCCTCCACCGGCAGCCGGGCCCCGGCCCGCTCGGCGAGGTCGAGGGCTGCCTCTACCTCGTGCAGTCCCGGCGGGCGCTTGTGCCGGACGTCGAGCAGCGAGCCGGGGTAGTCCTCGCTCACCGCGACGATCCTGCGCACGCCACCGAGGCGGGCGAGCAGTGCCATCGGGAGCGGTGACTGGTGGAACGACGTGAAGATCACCGCGAGCTGGTAGCGGCGTGCGACCAGGCCCGCAACGAGGTCGAGCACTGCTTCGGCCGAGACCGGAGGCGGCTCGGTGCCGGACCACGGCGCGTCGAACCGGAGGATCTCGGTCACACCGGGCAACAGCTCGGCCGCCTGCAGGCCGGAGCTGGAGACCAGGAGGTCCACCTGGTCGTAGGTAGCGGCCAGCGCGCGCACGGCGGGGCCGGTCAGGAGCAGGTCCCCGTCGCTGTCGAGCCGGATCGCCAGCACGCGGACAGAGCGTTCCGCGGAGGTCATAGCAGCATCACCACCTCATCGAGAGTGGCGGCCACGACGGGAGCGGCGGACAGCTCCTCCCGTCTGGTCACCTCGGTCGGCACGAGGACGCCGCGTGCACCGGACGCCACGGCGGCGCCCACGTCCGAGCCGATGTCTCCGACCACCGCGCACTCCGCCGGGAGCACGCCGAGCACCGCCGCCGCCCGGAGCACGAGGCCCGGATCCGGCTTGCGGCACGTGCACTCGTCCTCGGGCCGGTGCGGGCAGCGCTGCCAGGTGTCGAACGGGCCCAGCAGCCGGCGGACCCGCTCGTCCACGGCGTCCACCTGGGCGCTCGTGAGCAGCCCGCGCCCGATGGCCGACTGGTTCGAGACCACGCCGACCCGTACGCCGCCGGCCCGTAGCCCGTCCAGCACCCGCCGGGCGCCGGGCATCGGCACGACCGCGTCGGGGTCGCCGTTGTAGGGGACGTCGCGGACGAGCGTGCCGTCCCGGTCGAACAGCACGGCGCGAACGGGCGGCGGCCAGGCAGGCACCCGCCCGCCGAGCCCTCCTCGCCACGTCCACGCACCGCGCGCGCGGTGGGCGACCGCAAAGAACGGGATCAGCGTGCTCGTCACGAGCATGCGGCGCAGCTCGGGGCCGTAGCCCTCGTCGCCGGGCCGTGGTCCGGGGCCGATCCGCTGCGCGGCGAACGCCGCGGTGAGGCCCGCCCACGCGGTCCCGGCGAGGGCGGCGATCGTGCCGGCCGCGCGAGGCGCCCGCGTACCGGGCACGGCGGCGGCCACACCACCACCGAGCGCCGTCAGACCGGCCGCGACCGTCGCCACGTGCCAGGGCAGCCGGCCCCGGCCGGCTCCGGTGAGCCGGCGCCAGTCGCGGCCGTGCAGAGTGCGCAGCAGCGCGTCGTCCGCGTTGCCGGCCTGGGCCCGGACGCTTGCCAGGTTCCCGGCCGGCCGGACGGGATGTTCCACGAACCGGACGCCGTGCTCGAGGTCCCAGCCGGCGTCGCGGACGCGCAGCGCGAGGTCGGCGTCCTCCCGGTACGCGCGGGGGAAGCGTTCGTCGAAGCCGCTCACCGCCTCCAGCGCGGCCCGGCGGTAGACCATGTCGGCGGTCGCCCAGGCCGCCGTCTCCAGTCCGGCGGTGTTGCGTTCGAGGTCGGTCGGGGGCCGGTGGTTCGGCAGCGGCACCACGATCCGGCCCTGTACACCGGCGACGTCGGGGCCGGCCGCCGTCAGGTCCTGCTCCAGGGCGGCGGCCCAGCGCTCCGGCACCACCACGTCGTCGTCCAGGAAGGCCACCCACTCCGTCCGGACGGTGCGCCACCCGGCGTTGCGGGCGGCGGCGGGGCCGCGCCCGCCGGTGCGGACCACCCGCACGCCAGGGACCGGATCGGGTCCGAGGTCGAGGGGAGCGTTCCCGCCGTCGTCCGGGAACGCCCGGTCGTCGACCACCACGACGTCGAGCGGCCGAGGGCCGCGCGCACAGGCGACGCGCACCGAGTCCAGCAGCGCGCGCAGCTGCGGACGGCCGATCGTCGGGACGACTATCGAGTACGACGGAGTCACGCGGCACCTCCGGACTGCCGCTCGGACAGGAAGAGGTCCGCGCGCCGGACGAGGTGGGGACCCAGGACCAGGAGGTCGACGGGCGCGGAGCCGAAGAGCTCGAGCGCGTCGCGGGGGGTGTCCACCATGGGGCGGCCCGCGGTGTTGAGGCTGGTGTTCACCACCACCGGCAGCCCGGTGCGCGCCCGGAACGCCCTGAGCATCGACTGGAGGCGCGGCTGCGCGTCGTCCACCGTCTGGATGCGGGCGGTGCCGTCCACGTGGACGGTCGCGGGGATCCGGTCGCGCCATGCGGGGGCGACGTCGTGGACGAACAGCATGTAGGGGCTGGGGACGGGACCGCCCGAGAAGATCTCGGGGGCGTCCTCCAGGAGCACCATCGGCGCGACCGGGCGGAACTGCTCACGGCCCTTGACCACGTTCAGGCGCTCCGTGTTGGCCCGCGTACCGGGGTGCGCGAGCAGCGAGCGCTGGCCGAGGGCCCGCGGCCCGAACTCGGAGCGGCCGTCGAACCAGGCGACGATCCCGTCGTCGGCCAGCACGCCGGCCACCTGGTCCGGGAGGTCGGCGGGGGTCGTGAACGGCACACGCGCCGTGCGCAGCGCGTCCGCCAGCTCGTCGTCGGACCACTCGCGGCCCAGTGCCGCCGAAGCCATGGGCACGGTGGGCACGCCCGCCTCCGCCGTGAGCTGCAGGGCCGCGCCGAGAGCCGTGCCCGAGTCACCCGCGGCGGGCTGGACCCAGACGTGCTCGAACGGGGTCTCCCGCCAGATCCGGGAGTTGGCCACGCAGTTCAGCGCAGTGCCGCCGGCCAGGGTCAGCGCGGTGTCGCCGGTCCGCTCGTGCAGCGCCGTGGCGAGCTCGACGAGCAGCTCCTCCAGCCGCGCCTGGACTGACGCCGCGAGGTCCGCCTGGTCGGGAGGCAGGCCGCCTGCGCCGCTGGGTTCCTGGATGGTGCCGGGCTCCGCCGGAGCCGCCCATCGCGACCAGTCGGGGGCCTCGGCCACGAACCCGCCCTCCGGCGTGGTCCGGAGCAGCTCCCGCAGCTCGGGCAGGAACCGCGGCCGGCCGTACGACGCGAGCGCCATCACCTTGTACTCGTCGCTGGACCGCAGGAAGCCGAGGTGCTCGGTCAGGGACTCGTACACGAGGCCGAGGGAGTGCGGCAGCTCCTGGCTCGCCAGCACCTCGAGCTGCCCGCCGTCGTACCGGCCCGCCAGGTAGGAGGACCGCTCGCCGCGGCCGTCGAGGGACATGACGCTGCACGTGGAGAACGGGGAGGCGAGCGCCGCCGACGCGGCGTGCGCCACCTCGTGCGGCACGAAGCGGACGGCGGCCGGGCTCAGCCCGGGCAGCGCGGTGGCGATGAACTGCGGTACCCGCTCGGCGTACAGCTGCCGCAGCCAGTCCCACGGGTCGGGCAGGCTCATCTCGTCGGACGGCTTGGCGAGGGCCGGGTCGAACGAGTACGCGACGGCGTCCAGGTCCTCCGGCGCGAGCCCGCCGACGTCGAGACACCACCGCATCGCCTGCTCCGGTAGCTCCCAGGCCGCGAACGGGACGGGACGCTTGCCGTGCTTGCGCCGGGTGAACCGCTCTTCCTCGGCTGCGGCAAGCACGTGGCCGTCCACGACGAGGGCGGCCGACGGGTCATGGAAGAGAGCATTCACGCCAAGAACTCGCACAGTGACCTCCACGGATGGTCGTCACCGGGCTTCTTCCGGTGGTTCTACGTTCTCCGGGTGCCGGAGCACTCGCATCTCGAACCGCTTCTCGGCGGGCCGGTGGATATTCGCACTGCTCAGTGACGTGCGAGGTCCTCGGTGGCGGGGCCTTCGAGCAGCGTCCCGTCCGGCCCGAACCGCGAGCCGTGCACGGGGCAGTCCCAGGACTGCTCCTGGTCGTTCCACCGCACGACGCCGCCGAGGTGCGGGCAGATCCGGGAGACACGCGGGGCGCCTGGCCGCTCTCCGGAGGGACGGGTGGCCGCGCAGGCCCAGTCCCTGGTCTGCACGCCGAACGTGGCGGCGGTGCTCGTTCTCGGCGCTGGTCGGCGGGCCCACGGTTCGAACGTGGGGCCCCACTCGACGGGATCCCCGAGGATGCGGCCGGCGAGCGCGAGGCCGGCCGCCGCACCGTTCGTGAGGCCCCACTTGGCGTAGCCGGTGGCCACCAGCACGCGGTCGTCACCCGGCACGGCCGGCCCGACGAGCGGTAGGTCGGTGTCGCTGGTGTAGTCCTGGGCCGCCCACGCGTGCCGGGGAAGGTCGACCGGGAAGTGGACACGGGTCCACTCGTCGAGCACGGCCAGCCGCCGGGCAGGGTCCCGCTCCCGTCCGACGGTATAGCCCTCGCCGCCCACCATGAGCAGCCCGTCGGCCATCCGGAGCGAGCGGACCGGGGATCCGGCGGTGATCGACATGGTCTCGGTGAAGCCCGGCGGCAGCGCCGTCGGGTCGGTGACCTCCCACGTGGTGAGCAGGCTCCGGCCGGCCTCCAGCCGAAGGAACAGGCCACCCAGGCGGCCGGGCGGGGTGCCGGTGGCCAGCACCACCCGATCGGCGAGCACGGTGCCGTGGGTGGTGCGCAGCGCGACGCCGGAGCGGGCCCGACGCACCTGCCGGACCCGGACGCCGTCGTACACCGGCACGCCCCGGGACCGGAGGCGGGCGCGCAACGCGGAGAGCATGCGCAACGGGTCGACCTGGGCCTGTCCCGGCAGGCGCACCGCGCCGTAGGACCGCACGGGATACGGCGGGTCCTCCTCCCACTGGGCAGCGAGTCCCTGGCGCGCGCAGGTCGCGAGCACGGCGTCGACGTCGGCCACCTCCTCGGGGGTGGACGCGACGGTCAGGTCGTCGCGGTTCTCGACCGGCACGTTCAGGTCGTCGAGAGTGCGGCGCAGCCACCCGAGGCCCGCGAAGTTGGCCGCGAGGTAGTCCTGCACCACCTCGTCGCCGTACCGCGCGATGCGCGCGAGCCGGGTGCCCTGCAGCACCGAGAGCTTGCCCGTCGAACGGGCGGTGGTGGTGGCGCGTGCGCCGTCGGCGTCGAGCACCACGACGTGGGCGCCGCCGTCGGCGAGCAGCTGAGCCGTCACGACACCGGTGAGCCCTGCGCCCACCACGGCCACGTCGGTGCGTAGCGGGCCGGGGGCCATGATCTCTGGTGTACCCGCGCCGGTGTCTCCCGGGTCCGTCGCGGCAAAGGGTGTCTCGCTCACGGTGCACCTCCGGTGGTCGGTCCGTGCCGGTCGGGCCCTTGCGGGCCGGCTCGTCCCAGGCTGGCACGGAGGTCCGGTACTCGCAGCGTCCCGCTCGTGCCGGGCGGTGCGCCGCGGGGAAGGGCGCGGGAACGCCTGCTGCGCAAGGCCCAGGGAAAGCGTGCGGAAAAAGTAGGGCAGCGGGGGCTGTCGAAGTGAGCGAACCGCTTTACAATCAAGGCTGCGGAGTCATGAAGCGGCTCCTGGTCCGCTGTGGATCCGGGAGGTACAAAATGCCCCCTTTCAAGCAGCCCAGGCTCAGCGTCGTGGACGGCGCCGGCGGCGACACGGCTACGGAGTCACCGAGCTTCTCGGCGGGTGACCTGGCGCATGCTCTCGGTCTGGGGACCAACCTTCTTGTCGGTCGCTACCGGGTCGATCTGATGACGGGCACCTGGTGGTGGTCCGACGAGCTCTACACGATGCACGGGTGGAAGCGGCACGAGGTCGAGCCGAGCCTCGAGGCGCTCCGTTCCCGCAAGCATCCCGACGACCGGGTCCGCGTGGTGCGGGCCGCCGCCGAAGCCCTGCGGCTCGGCCGACCGTTCGCCTGCGCGCACCGGATCGTGGACCGGAAGGGCCGCACCCGTTCGGTGGTCGTCATCGGCCAGGGCTGGCGCGGTGGCCCTGACCGGTCGCCGGAGCTGGTCGGGTACGTCGTGGACGTCACGCCGGTCCAGCGGGAGGCGCTGACGCGACGGTCCACCGGTGTCGTGACCCGGGCCTTCGTCAGCCAGGCCGTGATCGAGCAGGCCAAGGGCATCATCATCGCGGTACGCGGCGTGGACGAGGAGACAGCCGGTCAGCTGCTGCTCGACGCCGCGGGCCGGGCGGGCATCCCGCTGCGGCTGGCAGCCGACCAGGTGATGGCCCGGCTGCGGGCGGACACCGAGCAGAAGGGCGTCACGCAGGCAGCGCTCACGCGCGCGCTCGAAGGTGTCGAGCCGGTGGGCCGGCCCCGTGGGCACGACCCGCTGCTCACCCGGCGGCCGCGCAAGGCGCCCGCGCGCGACACGTCCGGCTGAGCGTTCGGCGGGGTGCCTGGCCGGACGTCCGGCCGGGCACCCCGCCGGCGCGGGGTCTTCTAGTGCGCCGTGCGGCGGGCGGCGAGCCGCAGGGCGGCCTTCGACGCGCCCTTCGCCGCCATGCGCTTGGCGAACACCGCCGTGCCGGCGGCGACCGCAGCGAACACGGTGGCCTGCACCAGGTCCAGCTCCGGGTCGTCCGCCTTGTTCGGTGCGTCGTTGCCGGTCACGCCTTTCCAGATCATGCTGACCGCCTTTTGCGCGACCCAGCCGGCCGCGAGCATCAGGGCAAGAGTGCCGACCTTCTCAGCGAGTGTCTGTTCCGTCTCAATCTGGGCCACGTCTACACCGTAGCCCTCTCCGGGCCAGTAGGCTGGCCGGACACGACAGGGGAGCGCCCCACAGCGCTGAGAGTGCGGAGAACCGCAGACCCTTGAACCTGATCCGGCTCAGACCGGCGGAGGAAGTCGAGGCACGATGTTGCGTCTTTCCGGTGCCCACGCGGGCACCATCCAGGCAGGGACGGTCGCTGGAGCTGCCGCTGTCGCGCTCCTGCTCGCCGGTTGTGGCGGTGGCTCCGGGTCCGGCGACTCCGGGTCCGACGGGAGCGATCCGGCGGCGTCGGGCACCGTGACCCTCGTGACCCACGACTCCTGGGCTCTCGACGAGAAGCTCGTCGAGGGGTTCGAGGAGGAGTCCGGCCTGACCGTCGAGGTCAGCGCGGCGGGTGACGCCGGGACGCTGGTGAACCAGCTGGTGCTCACCAAGGACTCTCCGCTCGGCGACGCGGTGTTCGGCATCGACAACACGTTCGCCTCCCGCGCGCTGGAGGCGGGGGTGGTCGAGGAGTACACCCCGGCGGACCTGCCCGAGGGCGCCGAGCAGCTCGGCGGCGCCCTCACCCCGATCGACCAGGGTGACGTCTGCGTCAACGCGGACGAGGCCTGGTTCGAGAAGTCGGACCTCGACGTGCCGAGGACGCTGGAGGACCTGGCCGACCCCGAGTACCAGGACCTGCTCGTGGTGAGCAACCCGGCGACGTCGTCCCCGGGGCTCGCCTTCCTGCTGGCGACCGTCGGGGCGTTCGGCGAGAACGGGTTCGAGGACTACTGGGCCTCCCTGGCCGACAACGGCGTCAAGGTCGCCGACTCGTGGGAGGACGCCTACTACGTGGACTTCTCGGGTGCGGGCGAGGGCGGCGAGCGGCCGCTCGTGCTGTCGTACGCGACGTCGCCCGCGTTCACCGTGACCGAGGACGGCACCGGGACCACCACCAGCGCCCTGCTGGAGACATGCTTCCGGCAGGTCGAGTACGCGGGCGTGCTGGCCGGGTCGGACAACCCGGAGGGCGCGCAGGCGCTCGTCGACTTCCTGCTCAGCGCGGACGTCCAGGCCGCGCTGCCCGAGTCGATGTACATGTACCCGGCCGACTCCTCGGTGGAGCTCCCGAAGGACTGGCAGAAGTTCGCCCCCCAGGCCGAGGCGCCGTTCGAGGTCGAGCCCGCCGAGGTGAGCGAGCACCGGGACGAGTGGATCGAGCGGTGGACCGAGACCGTCGTCGGCTGAGTCGGGCGAGCCTGCGGCCCGCACCGCTGCTCTGGGGGACGGCGGTCGCCGTCCCCCTCGGCTTCCTCGGCGTCTTCTTCGCGTGGCCGGTGGCCGCGCTCGTCGTACGCGGCTTCGTGCCCGACGGCGCACTCGACCTCACCGGCTTCACCGACGTGCTGTCCAGCCCGCGCACGTGGCGGCTCGTCGGGCTCACGCTGACCCAGGCGGTGCTCGGCACCGCCTTCTCCGTGCTGCTCGGCCTGCCGCTCGCGTACCTGCTGTACCGCCGCTCGTTCCCGGGCCGCGGCCTGGTGCGCGGGCTCGTGACCGTGCCGTTCGTGCTGCCCGCCGTCGTGGTCGGGGTGGCGTTCCGCACCCTGTTCGCGCCCGGCGGCACGCTCGGCTTCCTCGGTCTGGAGGAGTCGCTGGCCGGGATCGTCGTCGCCCTCGTCTTCTTCAACGTGTCCGTGGTCGTGCGGACCGTCGGCGGGCTGTGGGAGCGGCTCGATCCCCGGACGGAGCAGGCGGCCGCGTCCCTCGGCGCGGGACCCGCACGGGTGTTCCGGACGGTGACGCTGCCCTCGCTGGCACCCGCCGTGGCCTCGGCGGCCGCCGTGGTGTTCCTGTTCTGTGCCACCGCGTTCGGGGTGGTGCTGGTGCTCGGTGGTGTGCGGTACGGGACCATCGAGACCGAGATCTGGACCCGCACCACCCAGTTCCTGGACCTGCGGTCGGCCTCCGTGCTCTCGATCATGCAGCTCGTGGTCATCTCGGGCGCCCTGGCCGTCTCCGCGCGGGCGCGCCGGCGCCGCGAGGCCGCGCTGCACCTCGTGTCCGCGCGGGGATCGGCCCGGCGGCTGTCCTGGCGGTCGCCGCAGGACGTGACGGTGGCGCTGGTGGGCGCGGCGATCGTCGTCGGGCTCATGGTGCTCCCGATGGCCGGGCTCGTGACCCGGTCCCTGCGCGAGCCGGACGGCTCCTGGGGTCTGGGGAACTACGCCGCGCTCGGGACCACCGGCGAACGGAACGCGCTGGTGGTGACCGTGTGGGAGGCCGCAGCGACCTCGCTGCGGATCGCGCTGGCCGCGACGGTGATCTCGCTGGTCGTCGGAGGCCTCGTCGCGCTCGTGGTGTCCCGGCGCCCGCGGTCCGCCGGCGCGCGTCGCGCCGTCAGCACCCTGGACGGGCTGTTCATGCTCCCGCTCGGCGTGTCCGCGGTGACCGTCGGCTTCGGGTTCCTCATCACCATGGACCAGCCCGTGCTCGGGGTGGACCTGCGGACCTCCGGCCTGCTCGTGCCCGTGGCCCAGGCGGTCGTCGCGATACCCCTCGTGGTGCGCACGGTGCTGCCCGTGCTCCGGGCCATCGACCCGCGGCTGCGCGAGGTCGCCGCGGTGCTCGGCTCCGGCCCGGGCCGCGTGCTGCGAACCGTGGACCTGCCGATCGCCCTGCGCTCGGTCGGGCTGGCCACCGGGTTCGCCTTCGCGGTGTCGCTCGGCGAGTTCGGCGCGACGTCGTTCCTCGCTCGGCCCGACGGCGCCACCCTGCCTGTCGTGATCTACCGCCTCATCGGGCGGCCCGGGGCGGAGAACTACGGGATGGCGCTCGCGGCATCGGTGGTGCTCGCCGTGCTCACCGCGACGGTGATGATGGTGGCGGAGCGGTTGCGCGACGAGCGCGCCGGAGGGGAGTTCTGATGGCGGGGCTGGAGATCCGGGACGCCACCGTGCGGTACGGGGTCCCGACGGGCTCGGCCCGCTCGGGGCGCTCGGCCGGTGTCACCGCGGTGGACCGGGTGTCGCTGACGGTCGCGCCCGGCGAGGTGGTCGCGCTGCTCGGCCCCAGCGGATGCGGCAAGTCGTCGTTGCTGCGCGCGGTGGCCGGGCTGGAGCCGCTGGCGGGCGGCAGCATCGGGTACGACGGCGAGGAGCTCGCCGGGGTGCCCGTGCACAAGCGGCGGTTCGGGCTCATGTTCCAGGAGGGTCAGCTCTTTCCGCACCGGGACGTGCGACGGAACGTGGGCTACGGGCTGGAGACGCAGGAGCTCTCCCGGGCCGAGCGGGACACCCGGGTATCGGCGCTGCTCGACCTGGTCGGGCTCGCCGGTTACGAGCGGCGGTCGGTGCTCACCCTGTCCGGCGGGGAGCAGCAGCGGGTGGCCCTGGCGCGCGCCCTGGCCCCGCGTCCGCGCCTGCTCCTGCTCGACGAGCCGTTGTCCGCGCTCGACCGCCAGCTCCGCGAACGGCTGGCGGGCGAGGTGCGTGCCGCGCTCGTCGAGACCGGGACGACGGCGATGTTCGTCACGCACGACCACACGGAGGCGTCCGCGGTGGCCGACCGGGTCGGCGTGATGGACAGGGGCCGGCTGCTGCAGGTGGCTGCGCCGGACGAGCTGCGGACCGCCCCGGCGTCCGACCGGGTGACGGAGTTCCTGGGGCTGCGCGGCAGCCAGTCCGGCGTCTGAGAGAAGTGTCCAGGCGGTGCGGCGCACCTCACTCCGCGACGGCCTCGCGGACCAGCAGCGCCACCTGGGTCCGGTTCTCCACGCCGAGCTTCACCAGCACGCTCGACACGTGCGCCTTGACCGTGGGCACGCTGAGGTAGAGCCGCTGCGCGATCTCGGCGTTGGACGACCCGCGGCCGATCTCGAGTGCGACGTCGCGCTCGCGGCCGGTGAGCCGGTCCAGCGCTGCCCGCGCCTGCCGTGTCCCGTCGCCGCCCGCGGCGACCGTGTCCATGAGGCGGCGTGCGATGTCGGGCGCGAGCACGGGCTCGCCGGCGGCTGCCGTCCGGACCGCCGCGGCGATCCGCGCCGGAGGCATGTCCTTGAGCAGGTATCCGGCGGCCCCGGCGCGCAGAGCGCCCGCCACCTCGGCGTCGGTGTCGAACGTCGTGAGCACCACGACGGCGGGCGGGGACGGCCGGGCCCGCACGCGGCGCGTGGCCTCGATCCCGTCGACGCCCGGCATCCGCAGGTCCATGAGCACGACGTCGGCCGGATGGGCGTCGAGGACCCCAGACACGTCACCGCCGTCCGCGGCTTCGCCAACCACACTGATCCCGTCGGCGCCGTCGAGCATGAGGCGCAGTCCCGCGCGGACCAGCGCGTCGTCGTCGGCTATCACGATCCGGGTCTCCATCAACGCCACGGTATCCGCACGTCCAGGGTGAAACCGGCGGTGGAGCGATCTGCGTCGAGCGTGCCGCCCAGCAGCTCCACCCGCTCCCGCAGTCCGACCAGGCCGGTGCCGGGCGCTCTGCTCTCCGGGCGAGGCGGGCCGTCGTCGGCCACGGTGATCCGGACCTCGCCCGCACGAGCGGCCACGGTGACCCGGACGGTCGCGCCGGGTGCGTGCCGCCGGACGTTGGTGAGGCCCTCCTGGACCACACGGTAGGCGGCAGTGGCGACCGCGGGTGGTGGCCCCTCGCCGGTAGGGACGTCCGGCAGGTCGAGGGTCACGGTGGTCCCGACGGACCGGGCGGCGTCGACGAGCCCGCGGACGTCGGTGAGGACGGGCGGCGGAGCCAGCCGGTCCGAGCCGTCGCGCAGGAGGCGCACCAGCTGCCGCAGGTCCTCCAAGGCCTCGGCCGCCCCGGACCGGACCCGCCCGGCGGCGGCCGCGAGCTGCTCCGGCGGGGCGTCCGGCCGGAACTCGACCGCGCCCGCCGTAGCGGCCAGGAGGGACAGGCGGTGGCCGAGCGCGTCGTGCATCTCGGCGGCGATCCGGTTGCGCTCGGCGGCGCGGGCCTCCGTCAGCGCACGACCGCGCTCGGTCTCCGCCCGCCGGGCACGTTCCCGCAGGTCGCGCAGGACCTGCGCCCGCGCCTGCCCGAACGCGCCCCAGCCCAGGAGGGCTGCGTGCACGGCGACGTCGCACAGCAGCCACCAGCCCAGCGGCAGCGCCGGAGGCCGCCAGAGAGCTTGCACGGCATGCGCGCAGACGCCCGCGGACGTGACCAGGACCGCTGTCCGGAGCGGGAACCAGCGGGCGATCTGCAGGGTCCCGGCCGTCGCCGCGGGGGTGGCGACGGGCGAGATCGCGGCGAGGACCGTCAACATCAGCACGACCGCCACCGGGCGGCGCGACCACAGGAGGGGCACGAGGGCGAGCGCTGCCAGGGCGACGGCGGAGTCCAGCACCAGGAGCTGGTGCGCACCGAGCACCCCGGGGACGGCGGCGCGCTGCGACAGGACCGCCCAGACCATGAGCGCGGTCAGCACCATCATGGCCGGCGCTGCGACGTGCCACGACGACCAGGGATGGCGGCCGGGTCGGGCAGATGTGGTGCCGTCGTCGGGTGGGCAGTCCAGCGGGTCAGCAGCTGTCATGCCGGCGACCCTACGCACGGCCAGCAGGGCGTGGAACCGACCGAAGTAGGGGGCCCCCGGTCAAAGGACCGGTCAAGTCGGTACTGCAGGCTGATGCCGGCCGGCGCAGGCTCTCGCGAGGCTGTCACCAGGTGCGAGGGACGTACCGAGAAGGAGGAATCCCATGACCGAGAACACAGCAGCCCAGCGCCGGTGGCCCGCCTGGACGGTGCCGCTCGTCGCGGGAGCCGCTGCCGTGGCTGTGTGGCTCGTCGGAGCGGCGCTCGGAGTCGAGCTCGAGGCGCGTACAGGTGCGATCACCCGGTCGGTCACGGTGGTGGCGGTGCTGGTCGCCGCGCTTGTCGTCGGCCTGGCCGGCTGGGGCGTGCGGGCTCTGATCGCGCGGCTCACGAAGGGCGGCGGCGAGGTGGCGTGGCTCGTGCTGTGCGGCGTCCTCCTGCTCGGATCGCTGCTGGGTGCGGCCTCGGGCACCACGCCCGGCGCGGTAGCAGTCCTGATGGCCGAGCACGTGGTGGTGGGCTTCGTCGTGGCGCTGGGCCTGTGCCGGTCTGGGCAGCGTGTCACGGCCGCGTCAACACCTGCGTAATTTCAGGGCATTGCGGGTAAAAGTTCTCTAACCTCTCGGGTGAACCAGGTTGATAAGTCCTGAATTTCCCCCAGGGAGGACGCTCGAATGAGAATCCGAACGAGATGGAGCAGGATGGCGCCCGCGGTCGCGGCCGCAGCAACGCTCGTGCTGACCACGGGCGCCGTGCCCGCCGCGGTCGCCGACCCGGCGGAGGGCGGCTCCAGCGGCACGTCGACGACGGTCGACGACCCGGTCACCCATGACGAGAACGAGCGCGTTCCCGAGGGCGCGGCGTGGACCGAGGCGTACTTCCCGTCGGCGGGTGGCGTGGAGCTGCACGCCGACATCCTGCGGCCCGCCCACCTGGCACCGGACGCGCGGACGCCGGTGATCCTGTCCGTCGGGCCCTACTTCGCGCACGCCGGCCAGACCGGGCCGGAGGGCTGGGACGTCGTGGGCCCGTCCGTGCGGTTCCAGGACTTCGTCGACGGCGCCGAGCTGATGGCGAACGAGTACACGTTCGTCATGGTCGATCTCCGTGGTTACGGCGGCAGCACCGGCTGCATCGACTGGGTGGGTCCGGGCGAGCAGGCCGACGTCGGCGCGGCGATCGAGTGGTCCGCGAGCCAGCCGTGGTCCACCGGCGACGTCGGCATGTACGGCAAGTCGTACGACGCCGTCACCGGGCTCGTCGGCAACAACCTGGGCCTGGACCCGCTCAAGGCGGTAGTGGCCCAGGAGCCGGTGTGGAACATGTACAACTACCTGTGGAGCAACGAGGTGGCCCGGCCCAACGTGACGGGCACGCCCCAGGCGTACAACCACATCGCCACGATCGGGCCCATGGCGGGCGACAGCGAGCGGTACGCCGCGAACGCCCGCTACGAGGACCAGCACCCCGAGTGCCTGGCGGACAACCTGTCCGACCCCAACCACCCCGACCCGGAGTCGGAGTACTGGGACGCCCGCAACCTGGCGGACGACGCCGCAGGCACGGACACCCCGCTGTTCGTGACCCAGGGCTTCATCGAGCCGAACACCAAGCCCGAGGACATGCAGGTCTACCTCGACAACCACACGGGCGTCGAGCGCGGCTGGCTCGGCCCGTGGGACCACGTGCGGGGCAACGACACCGTCTCCGACGGGCGCCTCGCGATGGGGCGGGAAGGCTTCTTCGACGAGGTGATGCGGTTCTACGACGAGCACCTCAAGGGCGTGGAGCCGAGCGCCGAGGACCCGGCGTACGCGATCCAGGACAGCACCGGCGCCTGGCGTGCACAGGACACGTGGCCCGAGGTCGACCGCTCGACCGTGGCCAGGCTGCGGCACGGCGCCTACGTGGACGACGGCGGGCCGTCGTCGCGTGCGGCGACGGGGCGGACGGCGGCGCGGGTCGACGGCTGGGACATGGAGAACGCGCCGGCGCTCCCCGAGCGGGGCCGGTCAGCTGCCAGGGCGGGCGCGGCGTCGTCGTCGTACCTGACCTTCTCGAGGCCGGTGGCATCGGCCGTGCGGATCACGGGCACACCCTCGGTCTCGCTCCGCGCGGGAGGTTCCGGGGACGTGATGGTGCGGCTGTGGGACGTCGCGCCGGACGGCACGGCGACCATGTTCGACGAGAACGTGGCCCGCATCGAGCGGCGCGGGCGCACGGCGTTCGACCTGAAGTCGGCCGACTGGACCCTCGCCGAGGGGCACCAGCTCGGCGTGCAGATCGGGACCATCGAGTCGGACGGCTGGCTGGCCGAGCCGTCCGGCAAGCGGGTGCTCGTGACCGGCGCCCGGCTCTCGCTCGACCTGCAGGACCCGTCCGGCGACACCGCGACCGAGGGCGCGCCGGCGCCCTACCTGGAGCGCTACCTCTCCTGGTACACGACCACGTTCGCCGACGTGGGGAAGGGCAGCTTCGTCCTGAACCCCTGACCCCTGCCTTGTGGTGGGCGTGACCGTTGCGACGACGTGTCCGTCGTTGGCGCAACGATCACGTCCACCACGTGCTGCCCCCGCGCGGGAGGGGCGGAGCACAGCGAGGAGGTCCACCCCGAGGCGGGGCGGCCGATACCGTGCCTGCATGGCCTTCCACGAGACTCCCGCCGGACCCGACGTCGACGCACTGATCGAGGACCTGCGGACGCTGGTCGAGTGCGAGTCACCGTCGTCGGACCCGGGCGCGCTGGCCCGGTCGGCGGACCTGGTGGCCCGGCTCGGCACCGCGCACCTCGGTGCCGAGCCCGAGCGGCTCGGCATCCACCTGCGGTGGCGGCTCGGCGGCCCGACGCGTGTGCTCCTGCTGGCGCACCACGACACGGTGTGGCCGGTCGGCACCCTCCGGACGCACCCGTTCGGCATCTCCGACGGGGTGCTGCGCGGTCCTGGCAGCTTCGACATGAAGACCGGCCTGGCCATGGTGCTGCACGTGCTGGGGTCCCTCGACGACCGGACCGGCGTCACCCTGCTGGTGACCGGCGACGAGGAGCTCGGCTCGCCGTCGTCCCAGGCGCTCATCGAGGACGAGGCGCGCGGGGCGGACGCCGCGCTGGTGCTGGAGGCCTCGGCCGACGGCGGTGCGCTCAAGCTGGAGCGCAAGGGCACCTCGATCTACCGGGTGCTGGTGAAGGGCAGGGCCGCGCACGCGGGCCTGGAGCCGGAGAAGGGCGTGAACGCCTCGGTCGAGCTGGCGCACCAGGTGCTCGCGGTCGCCGCGCTGGGCGATCCGGCGCTCGGGACCACCGTCACGCCGACCGACGCCGTCTCCGGCACCACCCGGAACACGGTCCCGGCCGACGCGTCGTTCGCCGTCGACGTCCGGGCGCGGACCGCCGCGGAGCAGCACCGGGTCGACACCGCTCTGCGTGCGCTGGTCCCCGTGCTGCCCGGCGCGGTGCTCGAGATCGAGGGCGGGATCAACCGGCCGCCGCTGGAGGGAGCGTTGTCCGCCGCACTCTTCGCGCGTGCGTCGCGGCTCGCGGCGGCGGCCGGCTTCCCGACGCTCACCGGAGTGGCGGTGGGCGGGGCGTCCGACGGCAACTTCGCCGCCGGCGTCGGCACGCCCACGCTGGACGGTCTCGGGGCAGTGGGCGGCGGCGCGCACGCCGACGACGAGCACGTCCTCGTCGACCGGATCGCCGACCGGACGGCGCTGCTGCGCGCGCTGGTGGTCGACCTGATCGCGAACCCGGCCGGCGACCGGGACGGCACGAGCCCGGCAGGTGCCCGGTGACCGCCCCGGATGGCGACGCGGTGGGCGACGTCGCCGCCGCCGACGAGCCGCTCGCCGACGCCGTCCGCGCCGCCGACGCCGCAGCCCGCTCGGCCGGCATCGAGATCCGTGAGGTCGACGACATGGCCGGCCACACCGCCGTCGACCGGCTGTGGACGGCGGTCTGGGGCGGGTCCGCGATGTCCGCCGAGCTGTTGCGGGCGCTGGCCAAGGCGCACAACTACGTCGCGGCCGCCTACGCGGGCGGCCGGATGGTCGGCGCGTGCGCCGGGTTCTTCCACGCCCCGGCCGAGCGGGCCCTGCACAGCCACGTCGCCGGGGTGTCCGCCGAGGCGGCGGGCCGCGGGGTCGGGTTCGCGCTCAAGCTGCACCAGCGGGTCTGGGCGCTCGAACGGGGCCTCGACGCCATCACCTGGACCTACGACCCGCTGATCGCCCGGAACGCCCACTTCAACCTCACCAAGCTGCACGCGCGGCCGGTCGAGTACCTGCCGAACTTCTACGGCGCGATGCCCGATGCGATCAACCGGGGCGACGAGTCCGACCGGGTCCTCGTGCGCTGGGACCTGCGCGACCCGGACGTCGCGGCGGCGTGCATGGGATCTCGATCGGCTCGACCAGCGGAGGAGGGCGGCCTCCGCACGGTGGCCGTACCCGCCGACATCGAAGCCCTGCGCACGACCGACCCGGCCGCGGCCCGGCGCTGGCGCGCGGCGGTCCGCGACGGCCTGCTGCCGGTGCTGTCCGGTGGCGGGGCCGTCGTCGGGTTCGGCCGTGACGGCTACCTGGTGCGTACGGCGGCGCCCACCGCGCCGCCCGGTGAGCCGACGAGCGGACCGACGAGCGACCCGACCACCGAGGAGACCGCATGACCAGCACAGGCATGAACATCCGGGGCATCGAGCTGCGCCGCGTCGAGCTTCCGCTCGTGTCGCCGTTCCGCACGTCGTTCAGCACGCAGACCGAGCGCGACGTGCTCCTGCTGCGTGTCGAGACCGATGACGGCGAGGGCTGGGGCGAGTGCGTCGCGGGGGAGGACCCGCTGTACTCCTCGGAGTACGTCGACGCCTCCGCCGACGTGCTGCGCCGGTTCCTCGTCCCCGCGCTGAGCGCGTACCGCGAGGGCGCCGGGATCACGTCGGCGATCGACGTCGGGCAGGCGCTCGCTCCGGTCAAGGGGCACCGCATGGCCAAGGCGGCCCTGGAGATGGCGGTGCTCGACGCCGAGCTGCGCGCCCAGGGGCGGCCGCTGTCCCGGGAGCTGGGCTCCGTCGTCGACCGGGTGCCGAGCGGCGTCTCCGTGGGTATCCAGGATTCGATACCGCGGCTGCTCGACGCCGTCGGCGGCTACCTCGCCGAGGGGTACGTGCGGATCAAGCTGAAGATCGAGCCGGGCTGGGACCTGGAGCCCGTCCGGGCGGTACGGGAGCGCTTCGGCGACGACGTGCTGCTGCAGGTCGACGCGAACACCGCCTACACGCTGCGGGACGCGCGCCACCTCGCACGCCTCGACCCGTTCGACCTGCTGCTGATCGAGCAGCCGCTGGAGGAGGAGGACGTGCTGGGGCACGCGGAGCTCGCGCGCCGGATCGAGATGCCGGTCTGCCTCGACGAGTCCATCGTCTCCGCGCAGACCGCGGCCGCCGCGATCACGCTCGGCGCCTGCTCGATCATCAACATCAAGCCCGGGCGCGTGGGCGGCTACCTCGAGGCCCGGCGCATCCACGATCTCGCCGTCGCGCACGGTGTCGCCGTCTGGTGCGGCGGAATGCTGGAGACCGGGATCGGGCGGGCGGCGAACGCGGCGCTCGCCGCGCTGCCGGGGTTCACGCTGCCCGGTGACATCTCGGCATCAGGCCGTTTTTATGCCACCGACATCACGGAGCCGTTCGTGCTCGACGACGGCCACATCGCCGTGCCGACCGGCCCCGGCCTGGGCGTGACGCCGCTGCCCGAGATACTCGACGAGGTGACCACCACGACCGAGTGGATACCGCTGCCCTGACCCACCGCACAGCCAGGGTCAGTGGTGGCCCGGGGGGCCGAAGCCCGTGGCGCCCCAGGGGCTGGCCGGCGGGCGCGGCTGCCTCGCGAGGAAGGTGGCCCGTGCCTGCTGCATGACCCACACCAGGTACTGCCGCTGCTGCTCCAGCCCGTGCGGGTCGAGGTCCCTCTGCGCGCCCGCGCGCTGGTGCAGCAGGGCGAGCTCCGTGGCAGCCTGCTGGTAGTCGGTCATGGCGCGCTCGGCGGGGCGGCCGCCCGCGGCCCGGGCCCAGCGCCGCGCCGCCCGGCGGCCGGGCAGGGTCGACAGCATCCGCAGGTCGTCGGGCGTGACGATGCCGACCGGGCCGTACAGCGGCAGGTAGTGGCCGATGAGCTGGACGATCCGACGCCGGTCGCGGGCCAGGATCACGATCAGCCCGATCAGCACCATGAACCCGACGAGGTACGCGCCGGCGAGGCCGGGGAGCCCGAACTTCGTGGAGCCGTTCCACAGGCTGTGGAGGGCGATGGCGCCGAGCAGACCGTAGAGCGGCGCCCGGCGGCGCAGCTTCCCGGGCCCGGCCAGGGCAGCCACCGCCACGCCGATACCGGTCATCGCCGTGCACAGCGGGTGCAGCAGCGGCGAGACGATGGCCCGCAGCACGAACACGTACCCCAGCTGGTTCACCTCGAGCGCGTCGATGAAGTACTGGATGTTCTCCGTCGCGGCGAAGCCGAGACCCACCATCGCGGCGTAGATGACGCCGTCGGTCGGTCCGTTCAGCTCCTCCCTGCGCCACCAGAGCATGCCGAACAGGACCGCGCCCTTGAGCAGCTCCTCGACCACCGGCGCGCCGAACGTCGCGACGATGTACCAGCCCTCCTCCTCGCCGGTGAGCTCGGTCTCGGTCAGGAGCGACAGGCCCAGCGTGTTGAGGATGCTCGCGAACAGCGCGGCGACCCCGGCGCCCCACAGGAACGCGAAGATCAGGGCGTTCGGCGGCTCCGGCTCCAGCCGGTCCAGCGCGAGCACCAGCGGCAGCCAGACGGCGACCGGCAGCACCGCGAGCAGCAGCCCGACGACGAACGACGCGCCGCCCGTGATCGCGTCGAACGCGAGGATGAGGAGCAGGCAGAGCGACGCGAAGACGATCCCCAGGATCACTCCGATCGGGGCACGCCCGGGGGCACGACCCGTGAGGATCGCACTGGGATCGATGGCCATGCCAGGGACACTACCGACTCGACGCCTGGGACGGCGGGCGACAGACCGCCCCCACGCACGGCTACGCTGGCGCCCGTGCCCCAACGTGTCGCTCTCGAGCTCGCTGTCCAGGACCCGGCCGGGGCGGTGATCGCAGCCGACGTCGGCGCCCGGCGCGTCGAGCTCTGCTCCGCGCTCGGCGCCACCGGTGGCCTCACACCGAGCGCCGCACTCATCGAGGCCGTGGTCGACGCCGCGGCGGTGGTCCCGTCGTCCGACAACGCCCCTCTCCTCGAGGTGCACGTGCTGGTGCGGCCCCGGCCGGGCGGTTTCGTGTACTCGTCCGCCGAGATCGACCTGATGCTCCGCGACGTGACCCTGGCGACCGACCAGGGCGCCGACGGTGTCGTGCTGGGCGCCCTGACGTCGTCCGGCACCGTGGACGTCGCGCGCATGCGCGACCTGATCGCCGCCGCAGAGGACGCCGAGGTGACGTTCCACCGCGCCCTCGACGTGATCGCCGACCCGCTGGCCGCCCTCGACACGCTCGCCGAGCTGGGTGTGGCGCGTGTGCTCACCTCCGGCGGCGCGGCCCGCGCGGGTGCCGGCCTGAGCCGGCTGGCCGCCCTCGTCGAGCGCAGCGCGGAGCTGGGCATCGAGGTCATGGCGGGCGGCGGCGTGACGGCGGCGGACATCCCGGCCCTGCTCGGCACCGGTGTCGATGCCGTCCATCTCTCGGCGAAGCGTTCGGTGGTCGACGCCGGCGGACCCGGCGGCGGGGACGAGGCCGGCTACGAGGTGACCGACCCGACACTGGCCAGGGCTGCGGCGGAGGCGCTCCGGACTACGGTTGTCCCATGACCTCAGTGCCAGCCCGTCTGCCTGTCGATGCCACCACCACCAACGCCTGGGGCTCGCTCACCGAGCTCTCCAAGAACCTCCGGCCCGACCTGCGCGGTTGGTTCGCCGCGGACCCGGCCCGGGCCGAGCGTCTGAGCCACCAGGCCGCCGACCTGCACGTGGACCTGTCGAAGAACCTGGTCACGGACGACGTCCTCGCCGCGCTCCTGGCCCTGGCCGACGAGGTGAAGCTCACCGAGCGCCGCGACGCGATGTTCGCCGGCGAGCACATCAACGTCACCGAGGACCGCGCGGTGCTGCACACGGCGCTGCGCCGCCCGGCCGAGGAGCCCCTGACCGTCGACGGCCAGGACATCACCGCGGACGTGCAGGACGAGCTCGCCAAGGTGTACGCGTTCGCGGAGAAGGTCCGCTCCGGAGAGTGGACGGGCGTCACCGGCGAACCGGTCCGGACCATCGTGAACATCGGCATCGGGGGCTCCGACCTCGGCCCCGTCATGGCGTACGAGGCCCTCGAGCCGTACGTCCAGGACGGGCTGGAGGTCCGGTTCGTCTCCAACATCGACCCCACCGACGTCGCGCAGAAGACCGCCGACCTCGACCCCACCACGACCCTGTTCATCGTCGCGTCCAAGACGTTCGGGACCCTCGAGACCCTCACCAACGCGCGGCTCGCCCGCGACTGGCTGTGGCGCTCGCTGGTGGCCGCCGGGGCCGTCGAGGACTCCGAGGAGGGCCGCGCCGACGCCGTCGCGAAGCACTTCGTGGCAGTGTCCACCGCCCTCGACAAGGTCGAGGCGTTCGGGATCGACCCCGAGAACGCGTTCGGGTTCTGGGACTGGGTGGGTGGCCGCTACTCCGTGGACTCGGCGATCGGCACCTCGCTCGCCGTGGCGATCGGGCCGGACGCGTTCGCCGAGTTCCTGGGCGGATTCCACGCGATGGACGAGCACTTCCGCACCGAGCCGCTCGAGCGCAACGTGCCGGTCCTGATGGGGCTCCTCAACGTCTGGTACGTGAACTTCCGCGACGCGCACACGCACGCCGTCCTGCCGTACGCGCAGCAGCTGCACCGGTTCCCGGCGTACCTGCAGCAGCTCACCATGGAGTCCAACGGCAAGTCCGTGCGCTGGGACGGCACGCCCGTCACGTCGGACACGGGCGAGGTCTTCTGGGGCGAGCCGGGCACCAACGGTCAGCACGCGTTCTACCAGCTCATCCACCAGGGCACACGCACCATCCCGGCCGACTTCATCGCCGTCGCGAACCCGGCCTACCCGCTGACCGACGCCGTGGGCGACGGTGGCGCGGTCGAGGCGGGCGCCGACGTGCACGGCCTGTTCCTCGCGAACTTCTTCGCGCAGACCAAGGCGCTCGCGTTCGGCAAGACGGCGGACGAGGTGCGGGCCGAGGGCGTCGCGGAGGACCTGGTCTCGGCGAAGGTGTTCAGCGGCAACCGGCCGACGACGTCGATCCTCGCCCCCGCACTGACCCCGTCGGTGCTCGGGCAGCTGGTCGCGCTGTACGAGCACATCACGTTCGTGCAGGGCGTCGTCTGGGGCATCGACTCGTTCGACCAGTGGGGTGTCGAGCTCGGCAAGAAGCTCGCCCTCGAGATCGCCCCGGCGGTCGCCGGTGACGAGGCGGCCCTGGCGGCGCAGGACCCGTCGACGGCAGCCCTGATCGCGAAGTACCGCGAGCTGCGCGCCTGACCCACAACCAAGGGACTGGGTGGATGAGAGGTTTCTCATCCGCACCAAGGGGCTTCCGTGGGTGGCGGCTGCGAGGATTGCCGGGTGAACACGCACCTCGACCTGCTGACCGGTGACGCCGCCGCGGGGCTGCTCGATGCCGCCGTGGCCACGGCCGGTGGCGAGCTCGTGGACTGGCGGGTGCGTCAGGTGGACCATCGACCGGGCTCGACCACCACCGTCGCCTACCGGGCGACGGTGCGCTGGGACGGCGTGGAGCGGTCCGAGACGCTCGGCGCGAGCGTCGGCCGCTCCCGCGACGGCCGCAAGCCGGGTGTGGTCACGCTGTCCGACGGCGACGCGACGGTCGCCGTGTGGCGGTTCCCCGGCGACCCGGCACTGCCCGCGCTGCCCCGCGCCTTCAGCCCTGACGCGGTGGAGGAGCTCCTCGCAGGCCTCGGCGTCGGCCCCGAGGCGCGCGCACACCCCGAGCTCAAGGTCCGGGCCTACCGCCCGACCCGGCGCGCGGTGATCGAGGCCAGGGCCCGGGCAGCGCGCGTGTTCCTCAAGGTGCTGCGCCCCCGCAAGGTCGCCGACCTGCACCGGCGGCACGAGCTCCTGTCGAGGGCCGGCCTGCCCGTCCCGCGGCCGCTCGGCTGGTCGGAGGACGGTCTGCTCGTCCTGTCCCCGCTGCACGGCACCGAGATGCGCACCGCCGTCCGGGACGGTGGGCGCATCCCGACCCCGCTGGAGGTGCTGGAGCTGCTCGACCGCCTGCCCGCCGAGGTGCGGGACCTGCCGCGGCGCCCCGCCTGGAGCGAGTCGGCAGCGCACTACGCCGGCGTCATCGGGGCGGCGCTGCCCGCAGAGGCAGGCCGGGCCGCCGATCTGGCCGGCGACGTGCAGGCGCGGCTCGCGGAACGTGGGACCGGCGCCGACCCCACGCACGGCGACCTCTACGAGGCACAGATCATGCTCACCGACGGCCGGATCACCGGGCTGCTCGACGTCGACTCCGCCGGTCCCGGTCACCGGGCCGACGACCTCGCCTGCCTCGTCGCCCACCTGGACGTGCTGTCCCTGGTGCAGAGTCCGGACGCCGCGCAGACGACGTACGCGGCCCGGATGCGCAAGCTCGCCGCCGACTACGCCGCGGGGTTCGTGGCGGCTCCGGGCGGTCGGGGCGCCGACCGGAGCGACCTGGCCGCACGGGTCGCCGGGGTGCTGCTGTCCTTGGCCACCGGGCCGCACCGGGTGCAGGAGCAGGGGTGGCAGGCGGCGACATCACGCCGTCTGGACGTCGTGGCCGGCTGGCTCGACGGGTCGAGGCTCGCGGAGTCCGGCGTGGGCCGCGCATGAGTCTGCGTCGGCCGTCGGTACGGGCCAAGGTGGTGACGGTGGTCGTGTCGGTGACCGCCATCGGGCTGCTCGCGACGGGTCTGCTCACCCACGCCATCCAGTCCCAGCAGATCATGGACGACATCTCCGAGGACTTCGACCAGGAGATCGGGGAGCTGCAGCAGCTCGCCGAGACCGGCGTGGACCCGGAGACGGGCGAGGAGTTCCACGGCGCCGGCCGGCTCATGAGCATCGCCATGGAGCGGAACGTGCCAGGCACCAACGAGATGTTCGTGAGCTACCTGGACGGCGAGCACCAGCAGACCAACCCGCCCACGAGGGGTCGGGTGGTGGCGGAGCACCCGGTGGTCCAGGCCGCGGTCCAGGACCTGACGCCGGAGTCGGCGCGGACGGTCCAGCGTGAGATCGACACCCCGGAGATGGGCCGTGTGTGGTTCGTCATCGTGCCCGTGACGGTGCCCGACCGTCAGGAGGTGGGCGCCTTCGTCATGGCCTCCGCGCTGGACGACGCGCTCCGGGCGGAGACCGACGTGATGCGCACCTACGCGATCGTCTGCTGCGTGGCGCTGGTGCTCCTGGGGCTGTTCGCGTGGCTGGTCGTGAGCCGCCTGCTGCGCCCGCTGCGGCAGCTGAGCTCGACCGCCACCCGGGTGACCGAGACCGACCTGTCCCAGCGGGTCCCCGTGGCCACCGACGACGACCTCGGCGAGCTCGCGGGAGCGTTCAACACGATGCTCGACCGGCTGTCCACCGCCATCGAGACGCAGCGCCAGTTCCTGGACGACGCCGGGCACGAGCTCCGGACGCCGCTGACCGTCCTGCGGGGCCACCTGGAGGTGCTCGACCCGGACGACCCGGCGGACGTGCGCGAGACCCGGGACCTCCTGCTCGACGAGACGTCCCGGATGGGCCAGATCGTCGAGGAGCTGGTGCTGCTCGCCAAGGCCGAACGGTCCGACTTCGTGACCACCGCGCCCGTGGACCTCGGCCGTCTCACCGACGACGTGCACGACAAGGCCCGCGCGCTGGGCGCGCGCCGCTGGGTGGTGGACGCCCGGGCCGACGCCGAGGTGGTCGCCGACGCGCACCGGCTCACCCAGGCGGTGCTGCAGCTCGCGGACAACGCGGTGAAGTTCACGGGACCCGACGACGAGGTGGGTATCGGCACGCAGGTGTTCGACGGGCCCGCCGGCCGCCAGGTGCGGCTCTGGGTCCGGGACACCGGCCCCGGCGTGCCGCCCGGGGAGGCGGAGCGCATCTTCGACCGGTTCGCGCGGGGCAGCACGACGGGTGGCGCGCCCGGCTCCGGCCTGGGCCTCGCCATCGTGCGGGCCATCGCGCAGGGGCACGGCGGTGACGTGGTGGTCGAGCGGTCCGATGGTGGCGGTGCACGCTTCGTGATGACCTGGCCGGCCGACGGCGCCGCGCCGGCGAGCAGCCAGCCCGGTTCGAGGAGTTCGGCGACGGAGGAGACAGGGTGAACCAGATCCTGATCGCGGAGGACGAGGAACGCATCGCGCAGTTCGTGCGCAAAGGGCTGAAGGCGCACGGGTTCCAGCCCACCGTGGTGTCCGACGGCGCGTCCGCGCTGGCCCATGCCATGTCCGGCGGCTACGACCTGATGGTCCTGGACATCGGGCTTCCCGTGCTGGACGGGTTCACGGTGCTGCAGCGCCTGCGCGACGTCGGCTCGACGCTGCCGGTGGTGATCCTGACCGCCCGGGACTCGCTGTCCGACCGGGTGGCGGGCCTGGAGGGCGGTGCGGACGACTACATGTCCAAGCCCTTCGGCTTCGACGAGCTGCTCGCCCGCATCCGGCTGCGCCTGCGCCGTGCCACGGGAGAGGCCGCGTCGTCGGACCGGCTGGAGCACGGCGACGTCGGACTGGATCTGCGGACCCGCACCGCCACCGTGTCGGGGCGTGCGGTGGAGCTGTCGGCGCGCGAGTTCGCGCTCGCCGAGGTGTTCCTCCAGCACCCGGGCCAGGTGATGTCGCGCGAGCAGCTGCTGTCGCGGGTCTGGGGGTACGACTTCGATCCCGGCTCCAACGTGGTCGACGTGTACGTGCGATACCTGCGCAAGAAGCTCGGGGCGGACCGGATCGAGACGGTGCGCGGGGCGGGCTACCGGTTCCGGGGCTGACTCGCCGCAGGGGCTCCTGCCGTCCGGCTCGAGATGAGAGGTGTCTCATGCGGGTCTCCTCATCGCCTCATCCTGGCGGCGCAGACTCTCTACCAGGAGGCACCCGGCAGGGGGTGCCGCGAGACCGGAGGTCACAGAGATGAACCCCTCGACCATGAAGAAGCGCTGGGCCATCGTCGGGGCGGCTGCCGTGCTCGGAGTCGCCGGCGCGACGACTGCCGCGGCGCTGAACGACCCGGCCCCGCGGGCGGTGTCCTCCGCGGCCGTCGCCCTGGACGGCCCCACGCAGCCCGAC
The DNA here is from genome assembly GCF_028994805.1 of Promicromonospora iranensis. GTDB lineage: Bacteria > Actinomycetota > Actinomycetes > Actinomycetales > Cellulomonadaceae > Promicromonospora > Promicromonospora iranensis. The sequence goes on from NZ_JAJQQP010000019.1 coordinate 40,944, forward strand.
GGCGGTGCGGCCCCTGCGACCGCCGACCCCTCGCCGGAGTCGGCGGACTCGCCGAACGAGTCGGCCCGCGACACCCCGGGCTCCGCCCAGTCGGCGGACTCGCCGGGCGACGCGAACTACGACCCCTCGCCGGAGTCGGCGGACTCGCCGAACGAGTCGGCGCACGACACCCCGGGCTCCGCGCAGTCGGCGGACTCGCCGGGCGACGCGAACTACGTCGATGACGAGGACGACAACACCCCGAACGACGCGGACGACGACGCGGACGACGACGCGGACGACCGGGGCGACGACTGACGTCCGGCGGCCCGATGCCCGACACCTGGTCTTTTACCGTGGAATAAGCGCTAAGTCGTAACCCGTCCCGCCTACACTGCGCGCGTGACCCGTACCCTCCGACGGCCGCGGATCGCGATCTGCGGCATGGCCATCGAGTCCAGCACGTTCTCTCCGCACCGCTCGGGCTGGGAGGCGTTCACCCTTCTGCGCGGCAACGAGCTCGTCCGCCGGTACCCGTTCCTGCGGGACGGCGCGCCGCTGCGCCGGGAGGCCGAATGGGTGGGGGTGCTGCGGGCCGGGGCGCTCCCGGGCGGGGCGGTCCTCACCGACGTCTACGAGACGGTCCGGACCGAGATCGGTCTGGCGCTGGAGGCGCAGGGCCCGTTCGACGGCGTGCTGCTCGACGTCCACGGCGCCATGACGGTGCTCGGGTACACGGACGCGGAGGCGGACCTCGCGCGGGCGGTGCGTGCCGCCGTCGGGCCGGACTGCCTGATCTCCGCCTCGATGGACCTGCACGGCAACGTGTCTCGGGAGCTCGCCGAGACCGCCGACCTGGTCACCTGCCACCGCATGACCCCGCACGAGGACGATGACGAGGCGCGGGACCGCGCGGCCACGAACCTGCTGCGCCGGATCGACGGGTCGGGCCGGCCACGCAAGGCCTGGGTGCAGGTCCCGGTGCTGCTGCCGGGGGAGAAGACGAGCACCCGGCTCGAGCCGGCGCGGGGCATCTACGAGGACGTGGCTCGGGTCGGAGCGCTGGACGGCGTCCTGGACGCCTCGGTATGGGTCGGGTACGCGTGGGCGGACGAGCCGCGCTGCCGGGCCGCCGTCGTGGTCATGGGGGACGACGACGCGCTCATCGCTCGCGAGGCCGAGCGGCTCGCGCGCCGGTACTGGGACGCCCGCGACCAGTTCGAGTTCGTCGCGCCGGCGGGAACCTACGAGGAGTGCCTGAAGGCGGTGCTCGCGAGCGACGCGCAGCCGTTCGTCCTCTCGGACTCCGGCGACAACCCCATGGCAGGCGGTGCGGGTGACGTCACCTGGACCCTCGCGCGGCTCCTGGCGGAGCCCGCCTTCGCCAACCTGCCCGAGGCAGGCGGCCGCAGCGCCATCTACGCGTCCCTGCCCGACCCCGACGCCGTCCGTACCGTGGCCGACGCCGGCGTGGGCCACGTCGTCGAGGTGACGGCCGGTGCCCGGGTCGACGCCGGCCCGCACGGGCCGGTCACGCTGCGCGGCGTGGTGGAGCACGTCCGGGAGGACGACCCGGTGGGCGGCACCGTCTGCGTCGTGGCGGCCGGCGGGCTCAAGGTGATCCTCACCGAACGCCGCAGGCCCTATCACCTGGAGTCGGACTTCACGGCGCTCGGGCTCGACCCGCGCGGCACTGACGTCGTGGTGGTGAAGATCGGGAACCTCGAGACCGAGCTCTACGACATGGCCGACGACTGGATGCTCATGCTCAGCCCGGGCGCCGTGGACCAGGACCTGCTCCGCCTGCGGCACACGAACCTGGGCGGCCCGGTGCACCCGTTCGACCCGGACGAGGCATTCGGCGAGTCTCCGAACCTGACCCCGCACCTCCTCTGACGCTCACAACACACCGCTAGAGCGGGCCCTGGAAGTTCGCGCAGCCGCCCGCCGGGACGAAGCCCAGCGCGATGTTGATCCCGAGCATGTGCGGGTTCTCCTCGTTGTTCCAGGTGTAGATGCGCTGCGCGCCGGGCCGCAGCCGAGCGTGCTCGCGCAGGTTCGCCGCCTTGAGGAGCATCCCGAGCCGGTGCCCCCGGTGCGCACGCAGCACCACCGTGGACTCCTGATCGGTGTGGTCCGGCTTCTCGTCGTTCCAGAGCAGCATGGTGATCCCGGCGAGCTCGCCCGTGGCCACGTGCTCCGCGGCGGTCACCACGTACCGGTCACCCCGCGCGGCGATCACGGCCTCCTGCGCCCGGATCCGGTCGGCGTCCCAGACGTCGGACTCGATGTCGAGACCGCCACGCGGCTCGTCGTCGGCCAGCGCCTGCTCCAGCGCGGCATACGGCGCCACCCACTGCTCGGGCGTGGGGGCGAGCCAGGTGTGGAGCCGATACGCATCACCCGCGGCGGCCCGCGCCTCGGCCTCGAGGCGGGCGACCGTCTCCGGCGCGACCGGCAGATCGAGGCGGGACCGCCGCTCGACGATCTGCAGGGTGAGGCCCAGCTTCTGCGCCATCCGCACCCCCGGCAGGTCCGCGGAGACCTTTCCGTTGCCCGACGCCGGGACCAGCGTCTCGCCGTCTGCGCCGTCCGGTCCGAAGTCGACGTAGGCCCTGAGCGACGTCCGGCCCTCCGCCCGGGCCGTGCTCGTCGCCCACTCGGCCAGGGCGGTGCCGATGCCCTGTCCCCGGTGGTCCGGATGCACCACCACGCCGGTGTGGGCCAGCTCCGGGTTCGACCGGACGTGCAGGAACACCGTGGCCTCGCCGACAACCTGCGGGCCGCCCGGCGTCGCCACGACGGCGACCTGACGCAGCTTGCGCATGTAGCTCTGGTTGTTCATCCCGACCAGGATCCCGAGCGGCGCCGGGGCGCCGTCCGGATTGCCGAGGTCGGCGCGCTGCGCGGCCGCGTGCAGGTTCGCTATACCCCGGTACGCCCAGGCGTCGGCGTCCTCGAGCGAGGACGGGTGCGGAGGGGCCATCAACCGCCACGCCGACGTCGCCGGGGCGGGTACTGCTGAGGGTGAGGTCATGTGCCCAGAGTGCTCCCGGACGTGCCGGAACGCACGGCTTTTTGCGCCGGGTAGCGTGACCACATGACGAAGAAGCCGCAGGCCCGCACCGCAGTCGCCACCGCAGCGGGGCCTGGGGCGATCGTCAGGAAGCTCACCCTCGAGCAGAAGGCGCGGCTCCTGTCCGGCGCCTCGTTCTGGACCACCGCCGAGGTGCCCGGCGTCCCCTCGGTGTTTCTCGCGGACGGCCCGCACGGGGTGCGGCGGCTCGCCCCCGACGTCGGCGACATCGAGGGCGCGGTTCCCGCCACCTGCTTCCCGCCGGCGGTCGCACTCGGCAGCACGTTCGACGTCGACCTGGTCCGGCGTGTGGGCGAGGCGGTGGCGGACGAGGCCAAGCGGCGCGGCGTCGACGTGGTGCTCGGGCCCGGCATCAACATCAAGCGCAGCCCGCTGTGCGGGCGCAACTTCGAGTACGTGTCCGAGGACCCGCTGCTCGCCGGCGAGATCGGTGCGGCCCTCGTCACCGGCATCCAGGGCAACGGCGTCGCCACGAGCCTCAAGCACTTCGCCGCCAACAACCAGGAGACGGAACGCATGCGCGTCTCCGCCGACATCGACGAGCGCACCCTCCGCGAGATCTACCTGCGCGGCTTCCAGCGGGTCGTCACCACGGCGCAGCCGGCGACCCTCATGTCGTCCTACAACCGTGTCAACGGCACGCACACCGGTGAGGACCGCCGCCTCACCACCGACATCCTCCGTGGCGAATGGGGCTTCGAGGGCCTCGTCATGTCCGACTGGGGTGCGGTCCACGACCGGGTCGCCGGAGTCGGCGCAGGTCTTGACCTGGAGATGCCCGCCGCCGGGGAGACCCGCGTCAAGGAGCTCGTCACGGCGGTGAGGTCCGGCACCCTCGACGTCGTCGACGTCGACCGCTCGGCCACCCGGGTCGTCGCGCTGGCGCTCGCGGCGCGGGCCGCGCGCGAGGAGGCGGCGGACGCTGGCGCACCACCGCTCGCCGAGCGCGGCCACGACCCCGAGGCCTGGCACGACGCCGCACACCACGCCCTGGCCCGGGAGGCGGCGAGCCGTGCGGTGGTGCTGCTCAAGAACGACGACGGCCTGCTGCCGCTCGCGCCGAGCACGCGCGTCGCGGTGATCGGCGAGCTCGCCCGCACGCCGCGCTACCAGGGGTCGGGATCGTCGCAGATCGTCCCGACCCAGCTCGACGACGCACTCGCGGCGATCCAGGACTCAGCGCCCGACGTCGTCTTCGCGCCTGGTTACGGGCTCGGCCCGGGAGGGGCCTCGACGAGCTCGACCGGCGGAAGAGCCGGCAACGGGGGCGCGGCCCGTGGGGGTGCGCTCGGAAGGTCGTGGAAGAGGTCGGCCGCTGCGGCCGACGCCGTCGAGGCGCTGGCCGCCGACGCGGTGGCCGCGGCCCGCGACGCCGGTGTGGTGCTGTTCTTCGCGGGCCTGCCGCAGTCGGCCGAGGCGGAGGGCCGCGACCGCGTGGACATCGAGCTGCCCGCCGTCCAGCTCGAGCTGCTCGACCGGGTGCTGCAGGTCAATCCGCGTGTGGTGGTGGTGCTGTCCAACGGTTCGGTGGTCCGGTTGTCCGGGTTCGCGGGCCGGGTGCCCGCGATCGTGGAGGGCTGGCTGCTGGGGCAGGCGGGCGGCGGGGCGCTCGCCGACGTGGTGTACGGACGCGTCAACCCGTCGGGCCGGCTCGCAGAGACCGTCCCGCTGCGCATCGAGGACACCCCTGCCTGGACGAGCTTTCCCGGCACGGGCCTGCGCGTCACCTACGGCGAGGGCATCTACGTCGGCTACCGCTGGTACGACGCGCGCGCCCTGGACGTGCAGTTCCCGTTCGGGCACGGGCTCTCGTACACGACGTTCGCGTACTCGGGGCTGGGGGTCTCGACAGGCTCGACCAACGGGAAGGGTGTGTCCGGCGACGTCGGACTCACCGTGCGCGTGACCGTCACCAACACCGGCGACGTCGCCGGACGCGAGGTGGTGCAGTGCTACGTATCCCTGCCCGGATCGAAGATCCCGCGTGCCCCGCGTTCGCTCGCCGCGTTCGCCGTGGTCGATCTCGCGCCGGGGGAGTCCCGCGAGGTGGAGCTCTCGGTGGCCCGGGACGACCTCGCGTACTGGGACGTCCTGGCCGACCGCTGGCGCGTCGAGGGCGGTACCTATCGGGTGGAGGTGGGCGCCTCGAGCCGCGATGTCCGCGCCACGACGGACTCCGAGGTGCCGTCGGACGGCGTCGTCGCGCCGCTCACCGCCGCTTCCTCGCTGGGCGAGGCGATGGCCCACCCCGTCATCGGCCCGACGGTCATGGGCATGCTGCAGGGCGCGGGCCTGTCCGACGACGTCATGATCATGACCAGCGCGATGCCCCTGGACCGCCTGCCCTATCAGCCAGGTTCGGACGTCACGCACAAGCAGGTACGTCAGCTGCTGGACGTCGCGAACGGCACGGGCGGCGTGGTCACCCGGGCGACCGGCCGCCTCCTCACCCTGGCCGGCCGCTTCCGCAAGCACCGTTGAGTGCTGGCTATCTGCGGGTCTCGGGCCCGCGAAGCCGCAGATACCCAGCACTCAACGAGGGGTCAGAGGCGTTTTTGGAGGGCCGCCTCCGCGCCTGAGGGGCGGAAGCCCAGGGCCACGTTGATGTCGAGCATGTGCGCGTTCTCCTCGGCGTTGAACGTGTGCACGCGCTCGGTCTGCGGGTACCGGGCGGCGAGCTCGCGCAGGTTGACCGCCTTGACCAGCATGCCGAGCCGGTGCCCGCGGTGCGACTTCAGCACGATCGTCTCCTCCTGGAACACGAACGCCGGCTTGCCGTCCTGCAGCAGGAACGACGTGCCGCCCGCGACCTCGCCCGACGGGACGTGCTCCACCAGGGTGGTCAGCAGGCGCTGGCCGCTCGCGGCGCGCTCCTCGAGGTAGACGCGCACCCGCTCGGCGTCCCATGTCTCCTCGCCGAAGTCCAGGTCGCCCTGGGGCACGTCCGTCGTCATCCGGGTCATGAGCTGGGCGTATCCCTCGTGCCACTCCTCGGGGATGCCCTCCCACGTGTGCGTCCGGTAGTCGGCGCCGGCCGTGGCCCGCGCCTCCGCCTCGAACGCCGCCAGCCTGTCAGGATCCGCCGGCAGGTCGAGCCGCGACATGCGTTCCACCTGCTCGACGGTGTATCCCCGCCCGAGCGCGAACCGCACGGCGGGGGCATCGGCGGGGATCCGCCCGACGCCGGTGGTCGGCACCACCGCTTCCTCGTCGGCGGTGGCCTCGCGCGGCGACGCCGCCCAGACGAAGAACGTCGTCCGCCCGGCATCGGCGGCCGCCTCCTCGACGCGTGCCGCGAGGGCCGTGCCGATGCCCCGCCGACGGTGGTCCGGATGGACGCCCACGTAGACGTCCGCGGCATGCGTGTTGTCCTGGAGCGTCATCGCCAGGAACCCGAAGCCGACCACGTCGTCGGCAGTGGGCGCCCCGCCGTCGGGCCGGTCCAGGACCGCGACGAACCGCTGCTTGCGCGCGTACTCCTGGTGCAGCATGCCGCTGATGGTCTGCAGCGCCGGGCGGGCGAGGTCGTCGTACCCGCGGTCGGCGATCTCCGTGGCCCGCTCGACGGCGGCCATCCCGTGGTACGCCCAGGCGTCCGGATGGTCGGCGGACGGTACGGCCGCCACCTCGAGGACGTGCCACGGCTTCGGTGCCGCTGTCGGACCGGTGAGGGAGCTCATGCCACCAGAGTGCCCCGGTCCACCGTCGGCGGCGAGGTTATTTCGGCGGAGCAGGACGTCCGGGTCAGGCGGCAGGCGGGGGAGCCGTGCTCGCGCGCTCGACCAGCCGCGTGGGCAGACGGGTGTGCTTGCCGGCCGTCGTACCCGACTCGAGCATCGCGATGACCATGCGGAGCGCCTCGGCGCCCATCTCGTGCAGGGACTGCGCGATCGTGGTCAGGGGCGGGGTCGACGCCGCGGCCTCGGGGATGTTGTCGAACCCGATGACCGACAGGTCCTCGGGGACACGCAGCCCCAGCTCCTGGGCCACCTGGATGACGTGGATGGCCGACAGGTCGTTCGCGGCGAAGACGGCGGTCGGCCGGTCGGTGCGTTCGAGCAGGTCGTGCGTGGGCCGGTCGGACCGGTCCGGACGGTAGCCGCCCTCGAGCACCAGGCTGGGGTCCGGGGTGAGACCCGCTGCCGCCATCGCCTCGAAGAAGCCGAGCTCGCGCAGGCGGGCCGACTCCAGGTCGGAACGTCCGCCCAGGTAGCCGATGCGCGTGTGGCCGAGGCCGATGAGGTGCTCGGTCGCGGCGCGGGCACCGCCCAGGTTGTCGGAGTCCACGGTGGCCGGTCCGGTGGGGCCGGTGTGCGGGTCGATGGCGACGATCGGGACGCCGTCGTGCTCGGGCAGGGCGAGGGTGGGCGTGACGATCACCACGCCGTCGATCAGGGTGCCGGCCAGGCGGGACAGGGAGCGTCGCTCCCAGCCCACGTGGTCCGAGTGCCCGGCGTCACCGCAGTAGGCGAGGAGCTCGTAGCCCGTGCCGTCGACCGCGGCGGAGATGCCCTTGAGCAGCTCCGTGCTGAACGGCTCGAACTCGGCGACGAGCACGCCGATCACGTTGGTCTGACGGCGGCGCAGGCTGCGCGCGACGAGGGACGACTCGTACCCGAGGTCGGCGACGACACCGAGCACCCGCTCCGCGGTCGCGGCCGCCACGCCGTAGCGACCGTTGACCACCTTGGACACGGTGGCGACCGATACGCCGGCGACGCGCGCGACGTCGGTGATGGTGGCGCGGCCGGTCGCACGTTCCTGGGTGGCGAACGGTTCCGGGGTCCCCGGAACCTTCGCCACGCTGTCACCCGGTCCGGCAGTGGACCCGGGTGAGCCTGTCCCACTGTGCACGGAAGTGAGGGTACCCCGGGCAACGCGGTATGTCTGGCAGACCGATCCGTTTCGAAATCGATATCGAAACCGTTTGACGAAACGGTCGCCCGGCTGCCACGCTCCTGACTGACGGACCTGTCGTCCGTCACCGGCAGACTCCTGCCGACCGTCGATGACGACTACAAGGGGTTCCACAATGAAGAGGAAGATGCGCGGCGCGGCACTGATCGCGCTCGGCAGCACCGTCGCCCTGCTGGCGGCCGGCTGTGTCGGAGCCGGTTCCGGCCCCAGCGAGAGCGAGACCAACGAGAACGCCGACGCCCAGGAGTTCACCTGGTGGCACAACTCCAACACCGGCGAGGGCAAGGCGTACTACGACCAGGTCGCCGCCGACTTCGAGGCCGAGACGGGGGTCAAGGTCGACGTCCAGGCCATGCAGCACGAGGACATGCTGACCAAGCTGCAGGCGGCCTTCCAGTCCGGTGACGACGCGCAGATCCCCGACGTCTACATGAGCCGTGGTGGCGGTGAGCTCGCCGCCGAGGTCGAGGCCGGCCTGGTGCGTGACCTCACCGAGGACTCCGCCGACACGATCAGCACGATCTCCAACTTCACCGATCAGTACTCGGTGGACGACAAGGTCTACGCCCTGCCGTACTCCATGGGCCTGGTCGGCTTCTGGTACAACACGGACCTCTTCGAGGCGGCGGGCATCACCGACGTGTCGCAGAGCCCGACGATCGAGGAGTTCGACGGCTACCTCGAGAAGCTCGAGGAGGCCGGCACCACCCCGATCTCCGTGGGTGCCGGTGACAAGTGGCCGGCCGCGCACTACTGGTACTACGGCGTGGTCCGCGAGTGCCCGTACGACGTGGTCGAGGCCGCCATCGAGAGCACCGACTACTCCGACCCGTGCTTCCTCAAGGCGGGCGAGCACGTCGAGGACATCATCGCGCAGGAGCCGTTCAACCGGGGCTTCCTGACCACCCCGGCCCAGACGGGCCCGACGTCGGCCTCCGGCCTGCTCGCGACCGAGAAGGTCGCGATGGAGCTCGCGGGTCACTGGGAGCCCGGCGTGGCCGGTGGCCTCACCGAGAGCGGCGAGGTGCCGGACTTCCTCGGCTGGTTCGCCTTCCCGACGTTCGACGGCCAGGGCGGCGACCCTGCCGACCAGATGGGCGGCGGCGACGCATGGTCGGTCTCGGCCGCAGCACCCGACGCGGCGGTCGACTTCGCCAACTACCTGCTCTCGGACGAGGTCCAGCAGGGCTTCGCCGAGCTCGACATGGGCCTGCCGACCAACCCCGCCGCGACGGACTCGCTCACGAACGAGACCCTCGCGCAGCTCATCCCGGTGCGCGACGGCGGCGGCGTGACCCAGCTCTACCTCGACACGCGCCTCGGCCAGTCGGTCGGCGGCGCCATGAACGACGAGATCGCCCTCATGTTCGCCGGCGAGTCCGGCCCGCAGGACGTCGTCGACGCCATCCAGTCCGCGGCAGAAGCGGAGCAGTGAGCCAGTGACTGCACCAGCCATGGGCGGGCGCGGCAGGGTGACCTCTGCGTGGCGCAAGCGCCTAGAGATCCTTTTCTTCGTCACGCCCGCCCTGGCACTCTTCGGCCTCTTCGTGGTGTGGCCGATCATCACGGCGGTCCAGCTCTCGGTGTACCGCTGGAAGGGCTTCGGCCCGCTGGTCGACTTCGTCGGCCTGCGCAACTACGTGACCGTGCTGGCCGACGACGTCTTCGTCAACTCGATCGTCCACAACCTGATCATCGTCGGCGGCTCCATAGCGATCCAGCTCCCGCTGGGCCTGGCCATCGCCCTCCTGCTCAACCGCAAGATGTGGGGCCAGGGCCTGCTGCGCACGATCATCTTCGTGCCGTACGTGCTCGCCGAGGTCATCGCGGGCGTGGTCTGGTTCCAGCTCCTGCAGCCGGAGTACGGCGTGATCGACGGTCTGCTCGGCGCCGTCGGCCTGCGGGCGCCGGAGCAGGGCTGGCTCGGTGACCCCGACCTCGCGCTGTGGACGGTGCTCGTCGTGCTCACGTGGAAGTACCTCGGTCTCGCCGTGATCCTGTTCCTCGCGGGGCTGCAGGGTGTGCCGGACGAGCTCTACGAGGCCGCCCAGCTCGACGGCGCCTCGTGGTGGCAGGTGCAGCGCAAGATCACCGTCCCGCTGCTCGGCCCGACGATGCGTACCTGGGCGTTCCTGTCGATGATCGGCGCGCTCCAGCTGTTCGACATGGTGTGGATCCTGACCGGCGGTGGCCCCGCCAACTCCACGACCACCATGGCCACCTACCTGATCAACCAGGGCACCCGGAGCCAGAACTTCGGTATCGCCGGAGCCGCCTCGGTGATCCTCTTCGTCATCGCGCTCATCATGGCCGTCCTGTACCAGCAGCTGATCCTCAGCCGGGACACGCGGTCCGACGTGGTGACGGCGAGAAGGAAGAAGACGAAGAAGGTGATCCGGTGAGTACGTCGAACGCGGCTGTCCTGATGCACGCCCCGACCACGCGCGAACCCGCCAAGCCGGGCCGGACCCGCAGGCGCGGTTCCTTCGGGGGCGGCAACCCCGTCGTCTACGCGATCGCTCTCGTGGTGGTCGCGCTCACCCTCGGGCCGGTCCTCTACGGCGTGCTGGGCGGCTTCCGCACCAACGCGCAGATCGCCCAGGACCCGTCGGGCCTGCCGAGCCCGTGGGTGCTCGACAACTACGTGGGCGTCCTGACCGGTCCCAGCTTCTGGCAGTACGCGCTCAACTCGACGGTGATCGCCGTGCTGACCACCGCGATCACCGTGGTGTTCGGCGTCATGGCCGCCTACCCGCTGGCCCGGTACCAGTTCAAGGGCCGCGAGACGCTGTTCATGGTCTTCGTGGTGGGCCTGCTCTTCCCCGCCACCGTGGCGATCGTCCCGCTGTTCATCCTCATCACGCAGAACCTGCAGCTGGGGAACACCTGGATGGGCGTGGCGCTGCCGCAGGCGGCGTTCGCGCTGCCGGTGACCGTCGTGATCCTGCGGCCGTTCCTCGCCGCGATCCCGAAGGAGCTCGAGGAGGCCGCGCAGCTCGACGGCACCTCACGGATCGGTTTCTTCTGGCGCATCCTGCTGCCGCTGTCGGGTCCGGGCATGGTGACGGTCGGCGTGCTGGCGTTCGTCGGTTCGTGGAACGCGTACCTGCTGCCGTTGCTCCTGCTGCAGTCCGACATGAAGACGCTGCCGCTCGGCGTCGCCGACTTCTCGTCGGAGCACGCGGCGGACACGGCAGGCGTGTTCGCCTTCACGACCCTCGCCATGATCCCTGCCCTGGTGTTCTTCCTGGCCATGCAGCGGCGCATCGTCGGTGGTCTCAGCGGAGCCGTCAAGGGCTGAGCAGGGCGTGGCCGCCGTGCCCGGGTCACGTGACCCGGGCCGGCACGTTTCGAAGCAGGCCTGGACAAGCAGGTCGAGAAAGGGATTTTTATGACGGAGCTGCCCGTGGCGCTTCGGGCGATGCCCGAGGTGTCGGAGCGCGTGCGCGAGCTGCACGCCCAGATGACTCTCGAGGAGAAGCTGGCCCAGCTGGTCGGGTACTGGCTGGACCAGGGCGGCAACGTCGTGGCACCGATGCAGGGCGAGATGGCCGGGGCCCAGGGCTCCGCGACACTCCCCGAGATCACGAAGAACGGCCTCGGCCACTACACCCGTGTGTACGGCACGCGCCCGGTCGATCCCGTCGAGCGGGCGGCGTGGCTCTGGGACGAGCAACGGAGGCTGAAGCGCGAGACGCGCCTCGGGATCCCGGCGCTGGTCCACGAGGAGTGCCTCACCGGCCTGGCGGCCTGGCAGGCAGCGACCTTCCCGACGCCGCTCGCCTGGGGCGCCTCCTTCGACCCGGACCTGGTGGCCGAGATGGGCCGGGTCATCGGGCAGTCCATGCATGAGCTCGGCATCCACCAGGGGCTGGCGCCCGTGCTCGACGTCGTCCGGGACCCTCGCTGGGGGCGCGTCGACGAGTGCATCGGCGAGGACCCGTACCTCGTCGGCACCCTCGGCACCTCCTACGTGCGCGGGCTCCAGGGGGCGGGCGTGCACGCCACGCTCAAGCACTTCGTCGCCTACTCCGGTTCCAAGGCGGGGCGCAACCACGCCCCGGTGAGCGCCGGTCCGCGCGAGATCGCCGACATCTTCCTGCCGCCCTTCGAGATGGCGGTGCTCGACGGCGGGGTGCGCGGCGTCATGGCCTCGTACAACGACGTCGACGGCGTGCCGATGCACTCGTCGGGCGAGTACCTCACCGGCGTGCTCCGCGAGCGGTGGGGGTTCGATGGCGTCGTGGTCGCCGACTACTTCGGGGTGGCGTTCCTGAACGTCATGCACGCGATCGCGGCGGACCGGGGCGCGGCCGCCGCGGCGGCGCTCGAAGCCGGCGTCGACATCGAGCTGCCGTCGGGCGACGCGTATCTCGAGCCGCTCGCCGCGCTCGTGACGGACGGCACCGTACCCGTCGAGATCGTGGACCGGGCGGTGCTGCGCGCGCTCAAGCAGAAGGAGGAGCTGGGTCTCCTCGAGCCGGACGTGTATGAGGACGCGCCGCCCGCCGTCGTCGACCTGGACTCGCCGGCGCACCGCGACGTGGCCAGGCGCCTCGCCGAGGAATCGGTGGTGCTGCTCTCGAACGACGGCGTGCTGCCGCTCGGCTCGTGGCACGACAAGCCGGCCCGCGTGGCGGTGATCGGGCCGAACGCCGCCCGGCCCGAGGCACTGATGGGCTGCTACTCGTTCGCGAACCACGTGCTCGCGCACTTCCCCGGCGTGCCGGCGGGCTTCGAGATCCCGTCGGTGGCCGAGGCGCTGGCCGTGGAGTTCGACCGCGCGGGCCTGCCCGCGCCCGAGCTGACGTTCGCGCGGGGCTGTGACGTCGAGGGTGCGGACACCTCCGGGTTCCCCGAGGCCGTCGCCGCGGCGGAGGCCGCCGACGTCGCGATCGTCGTCGTGGGCGACCAGGCGGGACTGTTCGGCCGCGGCACCGTGGGCGAGGGCAACGACAGCGAGTCGCTGGAGCTGCCCGGCGTCCAGCGCGAGCTGGTCGAGGCGGTGCTCGCCGCCGGCAAGCCGGTCGTCATGGTGCTCATCACCGGCCGTCCGTACGCGGTGGGCTGGGCGCTCGATGCCCCGGAGGACTCGGGCGAGGTCGGCGCGAGGAAGCCCGGCGCGGTGCTCCAGGCGTTCTTCCCGGGCGAGGAGGGCGGCAGTGCGCTCGCCGGCGTCATCTCCGGCCGGGTGAACCCCTCGGGCCGCCTGCCCGTGTCGCTCCCGCGGTCCACGGGCTCGCAGCCGTACTCGTACCTGCACCCGATCCTCGGTGGTGCGTCCGAGGTGACGTCGACCGACTCGACGCCGCCGCGCGCCTTCGGGTTCGGCCTGTCGTACACGACGTTCGCGCGCGAGCTGGTCTCCGTGGACCCGGTGGTCGCCGCTGGTGGCACGTTCCGCGCCGTCGTGACGGTGACGAATACCGGTGCAGTGGCCGGGGCCGACGTCGTGCAGCTGTACGGGCACGACGTGCTGGGCTCCCTCGCCCGGCCCACCGCGCAGCTGCTCGGCTACCACCGGGTCACGCTGGAGCCGGGGGAGTCCACCACGATCGCGTTCGACGTGCCGACCACCAGGTTCGCGTTCACCGACCGGAACATGGTGCGGGTCGTCGAGCCGGGGGACGTCGAGGTGTGGGTAGGTGCGCATGCGGCCGACAGCGTTGTCAGGGTGGTGGCCGAGGGTATCGCCGACCTCGACGAGCCCAACGACGTGCCGGGCGACGGTGCGGTGGTCGCCGCGCCGGCGGCCCGCAAGGTCGTCGCGATCACGGGCGACGTGCACGAGGTGACCACCGCCGACCCCCGATGGGTCGCGGTGGTGGCAGCCTGCTGACGGGCCAGGTGGTGGGAGGATAGGCCGATGCGCATCGACGTCTGGCTGTGGGCGGTGCGGCTGACCAAGAGCCGGTCGGTCGCCGCCGACCTGTGCCGCAGCGGCAGGGTTCGGATCAACGGCAAGGTGGCGAAGGCGTCGGCTTCCGTCGCCGTCGGCGACCGCGTGACGTGGCGAGACCCTCTCCGGGACCGGGTCGTGGAGGTTGTGGAGCTGGTGCCCAAGCGGGTCGGTGCGCCCCTCGCCGCCAAGGCGTACCTGGACCACAGCCCGCCGCTGCCGACGCGGGTCGAACGGGAGGCGGTCGGGCTGCGCGACCGCGGCGCCGGGCGTCCCACCAAGCGTGAGCGGCGCGAGATCGACAAGCTGCGCGGACGGCACTGAACCCTCCGGGCCCGGGCGTCCGCGGTCGTCCGGGCGGGGTGGGTGATTTCTCTGAAATTGCGGGATATCGGGCCGTTGCGGCCGCTAGTGTGCGGCTGTCTTCCCTGTCCGGTCGGGCAGGGCCCCCGGCCCGTGACTGGGCACCCCCGTCCAACTCTCCGGAGTGCCCACATGCATCGTCGTACGTTCGTGACCCGGGCTGTCGCGTCGGCAGCCGCCGTCGCGTTCCTCGCGTCCCCCGCGGCAGCGGTCGCCGCGCCGGACCCCGCCCCGGGTGACCGGTCCGGGGTCCGGCCCAGCGCCACCGCCGGCCGGGGCGAGCCAGGTCTTCAGGCTCCGCGTGCCGCGGTCGACCCGGCGGACAAGATCACCCCGGCGGCTGCCCGGGCCTTCCGGGCGGAGGGCGAGACGGACTTCTGGCTACGGTTCGCCGAAGAGCCCGATCTCTCGGCGGCTGGCGGGATCACGAGCTGGTCCGAGCGCGGCGAGTACGTGCACGACACGCTCGTCGCCGCGGCGGAGGCGTCCCAGGAGCAGGCGATCGCCGCCCTGGAGAAGTCGGGGACCGAGTACACCTCGTTCTGGGCCACGAACGCGATCCTGGTCGAGGACGGCTCGCTCGACCAGGCGGTCGACCTCGCGGCGGACACCCAGGTCCTGGAGGTCCGGCCCACGACCCGGCACGTGATCGACGAGCCGGAGACGACGGACGGCGCCGTACCGAACGCGGCGGCGAACTCGACGTACGGCATCAAGGCGATCAACGCCGACGACGTGTGGCGCCGCGGGGCCACCGGCGACGGCATCGTCGTCGCGGGCCTCGACAGCGGCGTGAGCCGTACGCACCCGGCCCTCGCCGCGCAGTATCGCGGTGCGACGTCGGGCAACAACTACAACTGGTTCGACGCCGCCCGTGTCGGCGCCAGCGCCCCGCGGGACGACCACGGGCACGGCACCCACACCATGGGCACCATGGTGGGCACGGACGACGGCGCGATGAACATCGGCGTGGCGCCCGGCGCGCAGTGGATCGCGACGAACGGCTGCGCCGACGACTGCGCGGACGCCGCGCTGATCGCGTCGGGCCAGTGGATCCTCGCGCCGACGCGGCTGGACGGCAGCGCGCCCGACGCGGCCCAGCGGCCGCACGTCGTGAACAACTCGTGGGGTCTGTCCTTCTCCACCGACCCGTTCATGGAGGACGTGATCTCCGCCTGGGAGGCCGCAGGCATCTTCAGCACGTGGGCCAACGGCAACGAGGGCGAGTACGGCTGCGAGTCGTCGGGCAGCCCCGGGTCGCGCACGCTGTCCTACTCGGTCGGCGCGTTCACGCCGACGGGTGCGATCGCGTCCTTCTCGTCCCGTGGTCCGGGGCAGAGCGGAACCGTGAAGCCCGACATCGCGGCCCCCGGCGAGAAGGTGCGCTCGGCCGTGCCCGGCGGACGCTACGAGCAGTGGTCCGGGACGTCCATGGCCGCCCCGCACGTCGCGGGCGCCGTCGCGCTGTTGTGGGACGCCGTGCCCGAGCTCGTGGGTGACGTGACGCGCACCCGGGCGATCCTCGACGGGTCCGCAGCCGACGTGCGCGACACGAGCTGTGGCGGCACCACCGACGACAACAACGTGTGGGGCGAGGGCAAGCTCGACGTCCTCGCGGCGTACGAGCTGGCGCAGGCGCAGGCGTTCGCCGCCTCCCCCGAGCCGGTCGTCTCCGGCGCGCAGACCAAGGTCGGCGTGCAGCTCACCGCCACGGTGCCCGCCTGGTCGCCGGCCGCCTCCTTCACGTACCAGTGGCGCCGGGACGGGGCGAAGATCCTCGGGGCGACGAAGAACACCTACACGCCGCGTGGAGCCGACGCCGGCTCCCGGCTCTCCGTGACGGTGCTCGGGTCGGCCACCGGCCGCACGCCCACGGCTCGGACCAGTGCGGAGACCGCCGTGGTCGCGCCCGGGGTCATGACCGCGACCAGGCCCACCATCAGCCCGGCGGCGAAGGTGGGCACCACGCTCTACGCGAAGTCGGGCGCCTGGACCTCCGGCACCACCTTCACCTACCAGTGGCTGGCGAACGGGACGCCCGTCTCCGGTGCGAGGTCCTTCACGTTCGTCCCCACGAGCAGCCACCGCGGCAAGCAGCTCACGGTCACGATCACGGGCAAGCGCCCGGGCTACGTGTCCGAGACCCGCACCAGCCCTGCCGTCACGGTGGGCTACGGGACGTTCTCCGCGCGGTACCCCCGCATCATCGGGAACGTCGCCCGCGGCGCGACCGTGAAGGCGTCCACGCCCCAGTGGGTGCCCGCACGGAGCACGACGAGCTACACCTGGAAGATCGACGGCAGGGCGATCAGCGGGGCGACCGGTTCCAGCTTCCGGGTCCCGTCGAGCTACGCGACCGGACGGGTGCTCACCGTGACGGTGAAGGGGCAGCGCGCCGGGTTCACGACCAAGTCGCTGGAGTCGATCGGCTACAAGGTGGGCAAGCCGTACACGAGGGCACCCTTCCCGAAGCTCAGTGGTACCGCGCGCGTCGGGTCGGTGCTCACGCTGAACCCCGGTACGTGGAGCCCGTCGGCCGGTCTGTCCTACCGGTGGTTCGCCTCCGGCGAGCCGATCGCTGGAGTCACCGGCAAGACGTACCGGCTCAAGGGCAGCGACTACGGCAAGGAGATCGTCGCGACCGTGACCGCACGCAAGTCCGGTTACGCCACGACCTCGCGCACCACCAGCCCCACGGCCGCCGTCGGCAAGCCGCTCACCGCGATCCCCGCGAACGGTGGCTACCTGGTGGGCAGCGGCAGCGTGGCGGCCGGCACCTACGTGGCCGCGGCCGGCTCGCGGTCCTGCGCCTGGACGCGTGAGTCGCGGTCGGCGGTCCTCGGTGCCGACTTCGGCTCCGGTCAGCGGATCGCCACGGTGAAGTCCACCGACTACGGCTTCTGGTCCGACAGCTGCGGCCCCTGGGCCAAGTACTACTCGGGCATGACGAAGCCGAGGACGAGCACGGCCGCCAACGGCGTCTACGTGCTCGGCGACCAGCTCCAGCGCGGGGTCTACGTGACCACCGGACCCGCGGACCCGGCGGCCGGCGTCTGCTACTACGCCGTCATCAACGAGTTCACCGGCCTGGAGAGCCGCGCCAACCTCGCGTCGTACGGGGAGGCGGCCGACCCCAGGACGATCACGCTGCCGTCCGGTGCGAAGGGCTTCGAGACCCTGAACTGCACCTGGCGCCGCGTGAGCTGACCACCCTCGGACGCGCAGGGCACCCCGTGACCTGCGCGTCCGACCGGTCCCTGGTGAGCGAGAGGTAGCCTCGCCGGCATGACGACAGCCGATCGCCTCACCGCGCTCCTGCAGAAGCACCCCGTCTGGGACGGTCACAACGACCTTCCGTGGGAGCTGCGCGAGCAGTCGTTCTACGACCTCGACGCCGTCGACATCGCCCAGCGGCTCACCAGCACCCACACGGACCTGCCCCGGCTGCGCGACGGCGGCGTCGGCGCCCAGTTCTGGTCGGTGTACGTGCCGTCGAAGCTCGCCGGCGGGGCGGCCGTCGCCGCGACCCTCGAACAGATCGACTGCGTGCACCGCATGGTGCGGAAGTACCCGGACACGCTGCAGCTCGCCCTGACCGCCGCCGACGTCGAGCAGGCGTGGGCCGCCGGCCGGATCGCCTCCCTCATGGGCGCGGAGGGTGGCCACTCCATCGACGAGTCCCTCGCCGTGCTGCGCATGCTGTACGCGCTCGGCGTCCGATACATGACCCTCACGCACAACGACAACGTGCCCTGGGCCGACTCCGGCACCGACGACGAGGTGCTCGGAGGGCTCTCCCTGTTCGGCGAGGACGTGGTGCGCGAGATGAACCGCCTCGGCATGCTCGTCGACCTCTCGCACACCTCCGCCGGCACCATGCGCCACGCCCTGCGCACCACCTCGGCGCCGGTCATCTTCAGCCACTCGAGCGCGCGCGCCGTCTGCGACGTCCCCCGCAACGTGCCGGACGACGTCCTCACGACCCTCGCGACCAACGGCGGTGTCTGCATGGTGACGTTCGTGCCGCAGTTCGTGTCACCCGCCGTCGCGGAGTGGCGAGCGACCGGCGCCGAGGTGGCCGCGGCCCAGGGCATCAGGAACGCCGACCTCGGAACGTTCGAGCCGTTCATGGCCCGGTGGCGGGCTCAGCACCCGCAGCCTCGCACCACGCTGTCCGACGTCGTGGCGCACGTCGAGCACGTCCGCGAGGTCGCCGGCGTCGACCACGTGGGACTCGGTGGCGACTACGACGGGACCCCCACCCTCCCCGAAGGGCTGGAGGACGTGACGGGCTACCCGCGTCTGCTTGCAGCGCTCGCGGACAACGGCTGGTCCGACGCCGACCTCGGAAAGCTGACCAGCGGAAACACGCTGCGTGTGCTCCGTGACGCCGAGTCGGTAGCGGCAGGGGCCGCACGCTGACTCAGGTGGGCAGCTGGACGACCTTGCGCTGGAAGCCCAGGGCCACCTTCTGCAGGGACTCGAGCGGCTCCTGCTCGTTGTGGTAGCTGATCTGCCGCAGCATCGAGCCGGAGGATGCGAGCAGCGCGACGATCACGTCGCGCGCGTCCTCGCGGGTCTCGAGCGCCTCCTGCAACAGCTCCTGGACGTGAGGTGATCTGAGGCCGTCCTCCTCGGGATCGAGCAAGGCTGTCAGGAGCGCTATCGACAACGAGCTTCCGTGGATGCTTGCCATGGTGGTCTCCCCCCGTCGGGGCCCGGTGTCCCGGGCATCAGGCACCCGCGGGCAGGCCCGCGGGGTACGCGTCCGATGCCCCACCCCCTGTGGCTTCGGTCGTGCACCCTTGTGTACCGCAGGTCAGGGCGTCGCGCCTGTTGACAGGCGCTGAACGGGCCCGACGTCGGCGTGTCGCACCGCGTCGGCGCCGTGGGGCGTCAACCGTGCAGGAGCCGTTGGAACAGGACGTGGTCCTGCCACTGCCCGGCGATCTTCAGGTAGCCGGGCGCGAAGCCGATCCGCTCGAAGCCGACCCGGGCGAGCACCGCCTGGGACGCCTCGTTGTGCGGCAGCGTCGCGGCCTGCAGCCGGTGCAGGCCCAGCGCGTCCCGGGCGTGCGCCGCCAGCGCCTCGATCGCACGGGTCATCAGGCCTCGACCGGTGAACCGGGTATCCAGCCAGTAGCCGACGTGCCCGTTCTCGAAGGAGCCCCGCACGATGTCGGTCAGGTTCAGGCGGCCCACCACCTCGCCGTCCGCCTCGAGCACGGTGTACAGCGCCCGGCCCGTGGAGTTCTCCAGCACCTGTGCCCAGAGACGCTCCTTGTGCCACTCCTCCGTGTAGAAGGCCTCGGGCCGCGCAGGGTCCCACGGGGCGAGGTGCTCGCGGTTGCGGCGGTAGGAGTGGGCGAGCGCCACCGCGTCGTCCTTGGTCAGCTCACGGAGTGTGACGTCGTCGGTCAGGGCGATCTCGAAGGGCATGGCGCCACCATAATCCTGCGCCATCGGGCACTGCGTCCGTGCTGGTCAGCGCGGTTCAGGGTCGAGTAGTGCGCTGCGGGGAACCTTTCCGGCCCGAACGAGGTTGAGTGAAGTGGACTCAACTTTACGGGTGCGGGCTTGCTTCCACGCGAGCTGCGTCTTAAGTTGAGTGCAGAAGACTCAATCTGTCGGAGGAAGGCAGTCACATGGCACGCGCAGTAGGTATCGACCTCGGCACCACGAACTCGGTGGTGGCGGTTCTCGAGGGTGGAGAGCCCACCGTCATCGCCAACGCGGAGGGCTCGCGGACCACCCCCTCGGTGGTCGCGTTCTCCAAGACAGGCGAGGTCCTGGTGGGTGAGGTCGCCAAGCGTCAGGCGGTCACCAACGTGGACCGCACCATCTCCTCGGTCAAGCGCCACATGGGCACCGACTGGTCGGTGGACATCGACGACAAGAAGTACACCCCGCAGGAGATCTCCGCCCGCATCCTGGGCAAGCTCAAGCGCGACGCGGAGGAGTACCTGGGCGAGCCGGTCACGGAGGCCGTGATCACCGTTCCGGCGTACTTCAACGACGCCGAGCGTCAGGCGACGAAGGACGCCGGCCAGATCGCCGGCCTCGACGTGAAGCGCATCGTCAACGAGCCCACCGCGGCCGCCCTCGCCTACGGCCTGGACAAGGGCAAGGAGGACGAGCTCATCCTGGTCTTCGACCTCGGTGGCGGCACGTTCGACGTGTCCCTGCTCGAGGTGGGCAAGGACGAGGACGACTTCTCGACCATCCAGGTGCGCGCCACCTCGGGTGACAACCGCCTCGGTGGTGACGACTGGGACCAGCGCGTCGTCGAGTACCTCATCAAGCAGGTGAAGAACTCGTCGGGCGTCGACCTGTCGAAGGACAAGATCGCGCTCCAGCGGCTCCGCGAGGCTTCCGAGCAGGCCAAGAAGGAGCTCTCGTCCGCGACGAGCACCAACATCTCGATGCAGTACCTCTCGATGAGCGAGAACGGCCCGATCCACCTGGACGAGAAGCTCACGCGCGCTCAGTTCCAGCAGATGACGCAGGACCTCATCGACCGCACCAAGGCGCCGTTCCACGCGGTCATCCGCGACGCCGGCATCTCGGTCTCCGACATCGACCACGTCGTGCTCGTGGGTGGCTCCACCCGCATGCCGGCCGTGACCGAGGTCGTCAAGGAGCTCACCGGTGGTCGCGAGCCCAACAAGGGCGTGAACCCGGACGAGGTCGTTGCCGTCGGCGCCGTGCTGCAGGCCGGTGTCATCTCCGGTGACCGCAAGGACGTCCTGCTGATCGACGTCACCCCGCTGTCCCTCGGTATCGAGACCAAGGGTGGCGTGATGACCAAGCTCATCGAGCGCAACACGGCCATCCCGACCAAGCGCAGCGAGGTCTTCTCCACGGCTGACGACAACCAGCCGTCCGTGGCGATCCAGGTGTTCCAGGGCGAGCGCGAGTTCACGCGCGACAACAAGCCGCTCGGCGTGTTCGAGCTCACCGGCATCGCACCCGCCCCGCGTGGCGTGCCGCAGATCGAGGTGACGTTCGACATCGACGCGAACGGCATCGTGCACGTGTCCGCCAAGGACCGTGGCACGGGCATGGAGCAGTCGATGAAGATCACCGGCGGCTCGGCCCTCCCCAAGGAGGACATCGACCGCATGGTCAAGGACGCCGAGGCGCACGCCGAGGAGGACAAGAAGCGTCGCGAGGAAGCGGACACCCGCAACCAGGCCGAGACCTTCGCGTACTCCATGGAGAAGCAGATCGCGGACAACCGCGACAAGCTTCCCGCCGAGGTCGTCACCGAGGTCGAGGCGGACATCGCCGCGGTGAAGTCGGCCCTCGAGGGCGACGACGCCGAGGCGGTGAAGACCTCGTACGAGAAGCTCGGCGTGTCCTCGCAGAAGATCGGCGAGGCGCTGTACTCCGCCGAGCAGCCCGCGGCGCAGGGTGCCGAGGGTGGCCCGCAGACGGCGAACGCCCAGTCCGCCCCTGAGGAGGACGTCGTCGATGCCGAGATCGTGGACGACGAGGACGAGCGCAAGTGACCGAAGAGAACCCGCAGGGTCCCCCTGAGCCCCAGGGCTCGGGAGAGCACCCCTTCCAGTTCAGAGACAAGCGCAAGGTGGACAACTCCGGGGACGAGAGCCGACCGGCCGAGCCCGAGGTATCCGCCGAGCAGCCGAGCGAGTCCGAGGCCGGTGCGCCGGGCGAGCCGGGCGACGCGGAGCAGGCCGACCAGCAGGGCGCCGCCGGCGACCCGCTGGACGGGCTCGACTTCGAGCTCTCCGGTGACGCGGCCGAAGCCGCCGAGGTCCTCAAGGCGAAGGCCGAGGCGGCGGAGCACCTGGACGCTCTGCAGCGGGAGCGCGCCAGCTTCACGAACTACCGCAACCGGGCACTGCGCGACCAGGAGGCCGCACGGAACCGGGGCGTGCAGGACGTGCTGACGGCGCTGCTTCCGGTGCTCGACGACGTCGAGCGCGCGAAGCAGCACGGCGAGCTGAGCGGAGCCATGGCGGCGATCGCGGAGAAGCTCGACCAGAACCTGCAGAAGTTCGGCGTCGAGCGGTTCGGCAAGGTGGGGGAGGAGTTCGACCCCACCGTGCACGAGGCGCTCATGCACTCGACCGACGCGGACGCGACGGCCGCCACGGTGAACCTCGTGGTGGAGCCCGGGTACAAGATCGGCGACAAGGTGGTCCGGGCGGCACGCGTAGGCGTCGTCGGGCCGGAGTGATCGCTCGGTGGTCGGGCCTGCCGGGACCTGAGTCCCGGCGGGCCCGACCACCGGCAGCAACGCGGAAGGAGGTGCCATGACCGGTCAGGACTGGATGGAGAAGGACTTCTACGCCGTGCTGGGCGTGCCCAAGGACGCCGACGACGCGGCCATCAAGAAGGCCTACCGCAAGCTGGCGCGCCAGTACCACCCGGACCAGAACCAGAGCAACGCGTCCGCAGAGTCTCGGTTCAAGGAGATCG
Source organism: Promicromonospora iranensis (assembly GCF_028994805.1). Taxonomy (GTDB): domain Bacteria; phylum Actinomycetota; class Actinomycetes; order Actinomycetales; family Cellulomonadaceae; genus Promicromonospora; species Promicromonospora iranensis. The sequence continues at coordinate 63,644 of NZ_JAJQQP010000019.1, forward strand.
GCGAGGCCTACGCGGTGCTGTCCGATCCGGAGCAGCGCCGTCAGTACGATGCCGTGCGCGCCATGGCGGGCGGCGCACGCTTCTCCGCGGGGCCGGGCGGCGCCGGTGCTGGTGGCTTCGAGGACATCATGGGCGCCATGTTCGGCGGCGGCGGGGGCCCGGCCGGCCGCGGTGGGCCGCGCGTCCGCTATTCGCAGGGCGGCAGCGCAGGCCCGGGCTTCGAGGACATCCTCGGTTCCATGTTCGGTGCCGGGGGCCCGTCCACCTACGGTTCGGCGGGTCCTACCGGATTCACCGCGCCGACCCCCGGGGCCGACACCGTCGCGCAGGTGACCCTGCCGTTCCGTGCGGCGGTCGAGGGCACCACCGCTGATCTCGAGGTCAACGGTCGCACCATCACGGCCCGGATCCCGGCGGGCATCAACGACGGCAAGAAGATCCGTCTGCGCGGCAAGGGCAAGCCGGGTGTCGGCGGTGCTCCCGCGGGTGACCTGGTGGTCACCGTGCACGTGGCGCCGCATCCCGTCTGGACGCTGGACGGTCTTGATCTGCGCATGACCGTGCCCGTCACGTTCGCCGAGGCGGCCCTCGGCACGACGCTGGAGGTGCCGACCCTGGACGGCACGACCGTGCGGCTGAAGGTGCCGCCGGGGACGCCGTCGGGCCGGTCGCTCCGCGTCAAGGGACGTGGCGTGCGGACGGCGACCGCGAACGGCGACCTGCTCGTCAGCGTGCAGGTGGTCGTGCCGCAGAAGCTCAGCAAGAAGGCCAAGCAGGCGCTCGAGACGTTCGCGGCGGAGAGCGACGGCGAGGACATACGCGCCGGGCTGGCCGAACGGGCGGCGGAATAACCCTCGGCGCGGTGGGGCATATGTCCCACCGCGCCGCAGTCGGTTAACCTGCCCGCACGCAATCCCGAGCGAACGTGACAGGACCGAACGAGACAGGGAGGGCCGCATGGTCGACGACGACGCACCCGTGCTCACCGTCTCCAAGGCTGCCGAGCTCGCGGGCATGCACCCGCAGACGCTGCGGCAGTACGACCGGCTCGGCCTGGTGGTACCCCGGCGTACTCGTGGCCGGGGCCGCCGGTACTCCCGTCGGGACGTGGCACGCCTGTTGCAGGTGCAGCGGCTCGCCCAGGTCGAGGGCATCAACCTGGCCGGGATCAAGCGCATCCTCGACCTGGAGGCGCACGTCTCGGTCCTGGAGGAACGCCTCGGTGACCTGATCATGCGTGTCCATGAGGAGGGTCGTGTGTTCGCCGCGGGCCCGGCCGCCGGAGACGTCGTCGTGGTGCAGCGCGGCCAGCGGGTCCGCAGCGCGGCCATGCGGGTCGATCTCGAGCATCGCGGCGTCGGCGGTGGAGCAGTGGTGCTCTGGCGACCGTCGCCCCGGCGCGACAGCTGAGCGCTCCCGGCCGCCGTCGGCCCATTTCGGCAAGGCAATTCTTTCCTTTTTCGGAATGCGCCGGGAGGATAGGTAAGGCATTCCTTGCTCTACGCGATCTGCATTTCCGGAATAGGATCTAGTTATTCCGGATGTGCCAGTTCACCACGCGAGGAGTGAAGTCATGAGCACGCTGATGGAGATGCCCGAGGTCGCCGAGTGCTCGATCGACGGCTGCGGCTACAACCACGACCACGGCTGCCACGCAGGCGCCGTCACCATCGCAGGACACGAGGGTGACGCCTCGTGCGCGACGTTCATCCCGCTGAGCACCAAGGGCGGCCTCGAGAAGGTCATCGCACACGTCGGCGCCTGCCAGCGCGGCGAGTGCGTGCACAACGACAACCTGGAGTGCGGCGCGTCGTCGATCCGCGTGGGCGCCGGGCCCGAGGAGCCGGGGCACGCCGACTGCCTCACCTTCCAGGTGCGCTGACCGACGCAGAACACAGCAGAGCGCCTGCTCGACGTCGAGCAGACGCTCTGTGGCGCAGTTCTGAGGCTCAGCGAGCCAGGTGGTCCAGCAGCAGCAACGCGTCGTCGTGCGTACCGGGCAGGCGTTCGACCCAGACCCGGGTCGGCCGGCGCACCTCGGTCGTGAGGCCGAGCACCTCGGCATTGCGCTCGACGACACGACGCAGCGCCTGGCCCAGCTCGGCCGTGGCGGGGCCGCGCTCGCACAGCACCACGAAGGTGCCGTCGCTCACCGCGGCCATCGGATGGCCCTCGCCGAAGACCTGGTGCAGCGTGCGGCCGATAGCGGCGGAGCGTGCGAGCCTCTGCCACATGTCCAGGCTGTCGAGGCCGACGTCGAGCACGAGCAGGCAGTGTGAGGTTCCGGCAGTGGAGCCGGCACGCTGTGCCGTGCCGTAGGTCTCGCGCAGGCGCTCACCCAGGTACTCGCCGGTCGGCAGGCCTGTCGACGGATCGTGGGTGGCCACCTGATAGGGCACGCGCTCGCGCTCTCCGACCCAGCCGATCGCCGCGGCGCGGACCGCGCCCACGTCGGTAGGACGACCGAACGCGGCGTAGAGGCAGGCGACGTCGTCCAGCGCCTCGGTGATCCCGGCCCCGACGGCGGCTCGCGCGGCGCCAAGACGTTCCGCGGGGGCGATCACCCCGCGGCCCTCGGCCAGCGCCTCGGCCAGCGCCTCGGCGGCCGGGTGCTCCCAGTCGTTCGGCCGGATCCAGACCGACGCCAGACTCGTAGCGCGCCACCGCTCACGCAGGTCGTGCACACGCACCCGCGCCTCCTGCTGTGACTCACTCATGATGAAGGGACCCTCACGGGGATACATCATGACGCACCTTCGGGGGTGGTGTATCGCACTTCACCCTGAGTTCATGCGGGAAATGTTTTTTCCACCCCCTAGAAGCCCGGCGTGGCTCTATAGTCTTGGGCAGGACACGGCAGAGAGTCTGGGTGGACGTGAAGCAAGCCGAGAGCAGCACGGGGGAGACTCCGAGTGACGCGGAACTGATCCTGCAGGTCAGGTCAGGTGACCGCGATGCTTTTGGCGTGCTCTACGAGCGCCACGCGGCCGCCGCGCGAGCGCTCGCGCGCCAGTACGTCTCGCCCGCGGATGCGGAAGACGTCGTCTCCGACGCCTTCAGCAAACTGTTCGAGATGCTTCGTCGCGGCGCGGGCCCCGACGCCGGATTCCGTCCCTACCTGTACACGGTGGTGCGCCACCGGTCGTTCGACGTGTCCCGCGGCGCCGCGCGGACCCGCCCCAGCACCGACGACGAGATCGAGTCCGTCCTCGGCAGGGTCGCGTCCGACGAGGACCCCGCGCTCGCCGGGTTCGAGCGCAGCGTGGTCTCCAAGGCCTACTTCGACCTGCCCGAGCGCTGGCGCGAGGTGCTCTGGTACGTGCTGGTCGACGACCTGAAGCCCGCACAGGTGGCGCCGGTGCTGGGGCTCAGCCCCAACGGTGTCTCCGCCCTGCTCTACCGGGCCAAGGAAGCGTTGCGTGCGGGCTACCTGCAGCAGCACCTGACGCACGCCCCGTCGGACACGTGCCGGTCGGTGAACCCACTGCTCGGCGGCTACGTGCGCGACAGCCTGTCCAAGCGGGAGACCACGAAGATCGCCGACCACCTGGCCACCTGCGGCACCTGCAACGCCCTCGTGCTCGAGCTGCACGACGTCGCGCACGGCATGAAGACGGTCATCGCGCCGCTGGTGCTCGGCGCGGGTGGCCTGGCTCTCGTCGGCGCGGGTGCGCCGATCGGCGGGATCATGGTCGCGGCCAAGGCCGGTGCGGGCGCGGCGGTCGGCGGCGCGCCGGCAGCGACCGCAACGGTCGGTGTGACCTCGGCCGGCACGTTCTCGGGCGCCGTGTCGTCTGCGGTCTCCGCCACCGCCGGTGCGTTCGCGTCAGCGGCGGCAGCCGCGACCGGCGGCAGCGTGGCGGCGGGAGCGATCGCGGTCGCGGCCGTCAGCATGGTCGCCGCTCTGCAGATCGCGGGGCCCGCCGACGCCGAGCCGGTGGCCGCCGACACGGTGATCGTCACGGACGACGGTCGTGAGCTGCCGGGCGCCGAGGAGATCAACGGCAAGCCCGTGCTGCCCACCGACACCACCATCGAGCCCGACCCGAGCACGCACGCGGTTCTCCGCGTCGCCTACACCGATGCCTCGGAACCTCTGGCGCCGCGCAAGCAGCAGCACCTGACGTTCAGCGTCTCGAACGCGGGTGAGGTCGCGGCGACGGGCACACAGCTGCAGATCACGCTTCCGCAGGGGGTCACCATGACCCCGGACGACGGGCCGTTCGGCACCGGTGTCGGCGGTCGGCCGGTGGGCTCCGTGGAGCCGTCAGCAGGCACCGACGACACCCGGACCGCAGGGTCTTCGGGCACGGGCACGGGCACGGGCACGGACGCCGAGACCGGCTCCGGCGAGAGCAGCGCGAGCGGCTCCGACGCAGGGTCCGCGGCCCCGTCCGACGGCGAGATGCAGGCTCACCCGAGTGCGTCCCCCAGCGAGCCTGCCACGGTGGGGCCGATCGGGAACGGCGCCCCGGCCGCCTGCACGCCGACGGAGCAGCCGAACGTGCTGCACTGCTCGCTCGGCGAGCTCGAGCCGGGACAGCAGCACGACGTCCAGGTGCCCGTCCGGGCCAAGGCGGGCGGCGACTACCCGATCGACGCCGAGGTCTGGGCCGACGGCCTCGCCCACCAGACCATCGAGCTCCCGAGCCGTACGGTGGCGCCGTTCGGCCCGGAGCTCTCCGCCGCGACCGACGACGTCTCGCTCGGCAGCCCGGGGACGGCCGCGCTGCCGGTCCGCGTGAGCAGCACAGGTGACCGCGCCGTGGCCGCCGGCTGGTCCGTCAAGGTGTCCCTGCCCCAGGACGTCCGGCCCACATCCACGCAGCCCGAGCTGCCCTGCGTGTCCGCCGACCTGCCGAACACGTGGCTCTGCGCGCCGTCTGCGGGCACGGCTGCGAGTGCCGCGCTGGAGGTCGGCGAGACCCGCAATCTCTCGCTGAACATCACGACCGCGGTTGACATGCAGTCGGCGGCGGCTGCCGTGCTCGGTGCCGCCAACATCAGCCCCGTCGTCCCGCAGGGCAACGCGTACGCCACCACGTCGACGCTGACCGCGACATCGGCCTGGGTGAAAGCCGCGGACGGGGTGGGCAAGGTCGGGGCCTCCTGCCTCGCCGTGGGAGGAGTCGGCACCGCCAAGGCGGTGGTGACCGGCACCTACACCAACACGACCCAGCGCCTGGTACGGGTAGCCCTCCAGGCGGCCGGCAGCAGCGATTCCTCGGGCAAGACCCTCGCCCCGGGCGACTCCACCGCGCTGACGGTGCACGACGGCCTGCGTGTCCCGGCGGGCCAGGCGGCCTTTGTCCTGGCCACGGATGTGGACGGCCAGACCTACAAGACGCCGGTGCCGGCGGGCGATCACCAGGCGGCGGACTGCTACACGCCGCAGTGGACCACCGAGACGAGCGCCCGCACCACCAACCCGGGCGGCACCGTGACCGTCGAGGGCACGCTGACCAACACGTCGAACGAGACGCTGAACGCCGTCATGGTCGTCCGGGTGGACGGCGGCGAGCTGGAGTCCGTGGTCCGCATCGCCACGCCTGGTAACACGGTGAACTTCTCGGTGAACACGGGCAGCCTGCACGTCCCCGAGGGCCATGCGGTCTTCCGTCTCTCACGGGATGGTGTCGACGAGGACGGTGACCCGCCGGCCCAGCGGATCGAGCCCAAGAACCACCCGAAGGCCCACTACGACGCAGCGTTGATCTCGCCGGCGCTGGGCGCCGCGCCCGTGACCGGGGGCACCTGTGAGTTCGACGCCGCACGGGACCGTTCGGTGCAGATGTTCGCCGTCACGGCCGACAACACGAAGTCGACGCTGCCCGTGCGCTTTCACGTGGGAAGCGTGACCAGGACCGTCCCCGCCGGGGAGACCATGGAGATCCAGTACCCCGTCGACTGGGGCACCGAGACCGCCGAGCTGACGGCCGCGGGCAAGACGCTGGACAGGATGAACGTCTCGTTCGAGTCGTGCGCACAGCTCGCCTGGCCCGGCGAGGCCGTATCGGTCGAGACCGCGGCGCAGTGCTCCGACGACCGCCTGGTGCAGCTCACCGCGACGGTGCACAACCGGACCGGTCAAGAGTGGATGGGCGTGCTGGTCCGCGAGAGCAGCGACGACATCGGGCCCGCGCAGACGGTCCCTGCCGGCCAGACGACGACGCTCATGCTCACCCGGCAGACCCCCGTCAGCAGCGAGGGCACCGTCACCGTGCGGCTCGCCCGAGAGCTGGAAGGCAGGGGCCACACCGTGGAGTGGTCGTTCAAGGTCGAGGGCAGGAACTGCCTGGGGGCCGAGTGCCAGCCGGCGCAGGACACGGCGCCGACCACCCTGGGCGGCGAGTGGATGCGGCGCTGGTGGGAGTACGGCACCTGCAACGACGTGACCGCCAGCCGGGCGTAAGGTCCTCCTGGCTCAGACGATGCCGTAGAGGCGGTCGCCCGCGTCGCCCAGGCCGGGCACGATGTACGCCTTCTCGTTGAGCCGCTCGTCCACCGCCGCGACGACGACGGACAGGTTCGCGCGGTCGCCCACGTGCTCCTCGAGCAGCTGGATGCCCTCGGGCGCGGCCAGCAGGCAGACCGCCGTGACCTCACGAGCTCCCCGCTCCAGCACGTAGTCGATGGCGGCGACCAGGGTGCCGCCCGTGGCGAGCATCGGGTCGATGAGGAAGACGTGCCGCCCCGTCAGGTCGTCAGGCAGGCGGTTGGCGTACGTGACGGCCTTGAACGTCTCCTCGTCGCGCACGAGCCCGAGGAACCCGACCTCCGCCGTCGGGAGCAGGCGGCTCATGCCGTCGAGCATGCCCAGGCCGGCGCGCAGGATCGGCACCACGAGCGGCGGCGGCGACGCGAGGCGGGTGCCCGTCATGGTCGTGACCGGCGTCTTCACCTCGTGCGGCTCGGTGGCGATGTCCCGGGTGGCCTCGTAGGCCAGGAGCGTCACGAGCTCGTCGACGAGCAGGCGGAAGGTGGGCGAGGCGGTGGTCTCGTCCCGGAGGACGGTCAGCTTGTGGGCGACCAGGGGGTGATCGACGACGTGGAGGCGCATGGGGCCAACGCTACCGGGCGGTGGTGCGCCAGGACCGCGTGGAGCCGTCGAACGTTGCCAGGCCCACACCGGGAGGCCACCCACGCCGGGTCGTCAGACAGACTGTTCACTAGGGTGACCTTCGTGTCTGACACGTCGGAGGACCTGAGCGCGATGACCGTCGCGGAGCGCCGTGCGCACTGGGAGAGCTGGATGGGCGCCGCCCTCGACGAGGCACGCCGCGCCCTCGGCACCGGCGACGTGCCGGTCGGCGCCCTGGTGCTCGACGAGGCGGGGCGGGTCATCGGCGTCGGGCACAACGAGCGGGAGGCGACCGGGGACCCGACCGCCCACGCCGAGGTGCTCGCGATGCGCGCCGCCGCCGCGGTGCGCGGCGAGTGGCGCCTGACCGGCTGCACGCTCGTGGTGACGCTCGAACCGTGCCCGATGTGCGCGGGAGCGCTGCTGCAGGCCCGCGTGCGGCGCCTGGTCCTCGGTGCGTGGGACCCGAAGGCGGGCGCCACCGGTTCCGTCTGGGACCTGGTGCGTGACCAGCGCGCGCTGCACGAGGTGGAGGTGCTGGGCGGTGTGCGCGAGGGGGAGTGCGGCGCGCTGCTCCGCGAGTTCTTCGAGGCCCGGCGCGGCTGAGCCCTCGGTCTCGCCCTCAGACCTGGGGCAGCGCCAGGTGGAGCTGGTCGAGCAGCGTGCGCAGGCGGAGCAGGTACAGCCGCTCGTTCGCCAGGCTGGACAGGTTCGACCCGGCGTCCGCGTCGTCCTGGTACTTGATGAGCATGAGTTCGAACTCCGTGAGGTCCCGGCGCCAGTTGTAGCCCTGCACCTGCTCCCGCCAGCGGTGCAGCTTGCCCACCAGCGAGCTGTCGGGCGTACGGCTGAGCACGCCGGAGGCGAGCGCGGCGTCGACGGCGGACAGCGCCAGCCGGGGGCTCACCGAGAGGGCGCGCTCCCCGCCGGTCCGGAGCCCGGCGAGGCGCCGCTCGACGATCGCGCGGTTCTGCTGCAGCTCGAAGACGACGGACGCGACCACCTCCGAGCGCCGTTCCGTCTCCGCGTTCTGTCGCTCCACGACGAGGCCGGTGACCCCGGCCAGGAGGGTCAAGGAGTTGACCCACGGCTCCCACTCGGGACCGATGCCGAGGATCCACAGGATCCCGAGCACGAACGCGACGCCCAGCAGGGCGTACGTGATCACCGCGACGACGACGCGCCGTCGGCGGGCCCAACGACGGCTCGACCACGCCACCCGGACCTGTCGCCGCAGCAGGCGCAGCTGCGCCCGCATCACTTCCACACGTCGAACGTCGGCAGCTCGACCGGCGCATGCTCGTCGTGGGCCAGGATGCGCAGCTCCAGACCGAACGGGTTGTGCCGCTGCGTGTGCCGGAAGCGTTCGCGCTGCACGTGGGTGGTGCGTAGACCGGCACCGTCGACCAGCTGGTCGATCCGTTCGGTCGTGTACTTGCGGGTCGTGTACAGCCGGATGGTGTCCTGGGGCTTCAGGCGGATCGGGCGGCTGCCCGGGATCAGCATCCGGATCACCTCGGAGCCGGCGTTCTGCCAGAACACCTTCAGCAGGATGCTCTCGTCCTCGACCGACCCGGCGAACCGGATCTGCTCGAGGTCGATCTTGAGGTCCGTGTTGTAACGGACGGCGCTCGCCACGAACTCCACGAACCCGCGGGTCTGGCGGTACTCGGCCTCGGCGTCGTGCACGGCGTCGTCGGACAGGCTCTCCGTGGTGGCGAACTCGACGAGCATCCGGTCCTGGGGGCGGAGCACCTTGGCGATGCCGTTCAGGAACTCGTCGTCGCCGTCGAAGTTGGCGACGGTGTTGCCGACCAGCGAGTAGAGGATCGGCTCGTCGTCGACGAGGCGGTCCAGGAACTGCTTGAGCTCTTCGAGGTTGCCGTCCAAGGAGAGGTCGATCTGCAGGCCGAGGGAACGGTCCAGCGGAAAGTGCGCGTCCCGGACGGCCGTGCGGGAGCCGGTCCGGAGCATCTCGGCGCTCATGTCCACCGGGATGTAGAGCATCGACGGGTTGGCGCGCCGCATCGTCTCCAGGAACATCCCGTCCTTGGCGCCGGTGCCGACGCCCAGGCTGACCAGGTGCACGCACTCGTCGGTGACGAGCGGCGAGATCCTGCGCCACTGCCTGCGGAACATCTCGGTGCCGACCTTGATCACCATGTAGGTCGGGTCGTTCGACGCGTTGAACCAGGCGATGGTGGGACCGATACCCCAGTAGGCGTAGCCGGACGGGACCCGCTTGCCGTCACCGGTGCTCGAGTAGCCGTCGTCGAGGTACTGCGCGAGGGTGGCCAGCTTGTCCGACTGGTCCTCACCGACAAGGGTGACGGACCACGCGAAGTCGTCGCCGGCCAGGGTGCTGTCGATCCTTGATATCGCTGAGTCGCCCACGCGGTCCCCTTGTGCTCCGATGCAAAGAAATCCCAGGCTAGCGGCATGCGGCCGGGTGCGAAATGGAACACACGACGGCGCCGACGGTCGGCGTTCGGCATACCCTCGTAGGGTGTTCCCTCAAGTTCGCCCCACCACCTGGCAGCCGGAGCCCGTCGAGGTCGCTCGCACCACGGTGGACGACGCCGTCGAGGTGCTTGCCGGACTGCGGATCACCGCGCTCACCGGCGCCGGCATCTCGACCGACTCCGGCATTCCCGACTACCGGGGGCCCGACTCCCCGCCGCGCAGCCCGATGACCTACCAGCAGTTCGTGGGGGACGAGGAGTTCCGCCGGCACTACTGGGCGCGCAACCACGTGGGCTGGAAGCATGTGAACCGGTCGCTGCCGAACGCCGGGCACAAGGCTCTCGTCCGGCTCGAGGAGCGTGACGTCCTCGCCGGGATCATCACGCAGAACGTGGACCTGCTGCACGAGGACGCGGGCTCGCGCAACGTCATCGACCTGCACGGACGCTACGACCGCGTGATCTGCTTGTCCTGCGGCCGGGTCATCTCGCGCACGCACCTGGCCGAGCGGCTCGACGCCCTCAACCCCGGCTTCCTCGAGTCCGTCGGCGACGTCGCGGACATCGAGATCGCCCCCGACGCCGACGCCGTCATCGAGTCGACCGCCCACTTCCGGCCGGCGCCCTGCGAGTTCTGCGGCGGCGTGCTCAAGCCGGAGATCGTCTACTTCGGGGAGAACGTGCCGCGCGAGCGGGTGGAGCGCGCGTTCGCCCTGGTGGACTCCGCCGACGCGCTGCTCGTCGCCGGCTCGTCGCTGACCGTGATGAGCGGGCTGCGCTTCGTGCGCCACGCGGCCACGGAGGGCAAGCCCGTGGTGATCGTGAACCGCGGCATCACCCGTGGCGACAAGTACGCGACGGTGAAGATCGAGGCGGGCACGAGCGACGTCCTCGAAGAGCTCGACCGCCGCCTCTGACCCGTGTGTTGTGGGCGTGACCGTTGCGGCGACAAGGGGCGGGTAGCCGCAGGGATCACGCCCACAACCGGCCTCAGTGGGCGGAGGCCAGGTCCGTGATGCCGCCGTGGCCCGTGGGGGAGAGCGTGAGCACACGCTCACCCGGGTGCAGGCGCACGTCCTCGCGGTAGAGCTCGGCGAGCTGGTCGGCGGCCTCGGCGTCCCCGGCGTCGGCCGCGACGAGCAGGTACGCGAGCTCGTCGGCCATGGCGTCCAGCTCGGCGTCGGACGTCTCCGCCCCCGGGAAGCCGGCCTCCCGGACCCAGGCCGACGCCGGCGACACCTCGCGGACCAACGGGCTGCTGAGCCGCGAACCCCACAGGTCCCACAGCAGCAGCTCGTCGCGATGGCGGTGCGCCACCTCGAGGAGCACGTAGTCGCGCACGAAGTTCTGGCCGCTCAGCCGCGGCAGCTCGGGGTCGACGCCGAACGTCGACGGGTCGGCCTTGCCCGCGCGGATCGCGAGCCACGACTCGGCCGCCGTCGGGAACGGTGACTCGGGCCCGGTGGGCATGTCGTGCACGTCGAAGTCGAAGTCGTCCTGGTCGAGCTCCGGGTCGAACCGCACCCAGCGGCTGCCGTCCCAGCGCTCGCCCACCACATGGTCGGCGTGCCAGCCGGGCGTGAAGTACCTGGCGAACCCGATCCGGGAGCGCGCGGGAATGTCGTGCGTGCGCAGCACACCGAGCGAGAGCAGGGTGTGGTCACGGCAGCAGCCGGCGACCTGCTGCGCTGCCGTCCGCGGTCCGTCGAGCGGCGCACGCGCCTCGGCGGCGTCCAGTATCGAGGTGAGCCAGCGGCGGTCGGGGTCGGCCTTCTGCGCCTCGGTCAGCTGCGGGCCCCCGGCCCGGTAGTGCACGACGGCGGAACAGACGAACTGGTGCAGGTCAGCCGGCTCTGTGCTCAGCTCGGTGAAGAATCCTGCGTGGTTTCCGGGGTTCGAGTACGGACTGTGGTCCGAGTAGTCGAAGAGCGTGGGCGCGGGCATCGGTGTCCTCCCTCGGCGGTGTCGGAAGGCTACCTCGCAACCCGCATCCTGTGACAGCGATATCCGCACCCGGTTCGGCCGGAGTGCCGGTTCGTTCGCCGACACTCGTCTCGGCTGCCTCTTGACGTGCCAATTCACCCGCCCCACACTGTTCTACAACCTTGTAGAAGCCGGAGCGACGATGGTTCGGCTCGATATGTGAGCGCTCA
>NZ_JAJQQP010000002.1 GCF_028994805.1 Promicromonospora iranensis
CGGACCATCTTCTCCAGCGCGCGGCTGGTGGCTTCCTCGGCATCGATCCCGGGCACGCGGGCCGCGACCGAACGCACGACGTTGGGACGATGCACGACCCAGTCGTCAATCCGCAGTGCGCGCGCCGCCGTCATCCGGGTGCCCCCTCCCGATCCGCGATAATTCCACCGCGATCGGGAGGACGCACGACGAATCGCACGATGTGCGTCAACGCACGGATTGGTCGGTAAACGGTGCTTTCTGCGTTCCCCGCGGAGCCCCGGCCGAGGTCCGGGGCCCGGGGGAGCGTCAGTCAGCGCACGCGTCGGCGCAGCACCACACCGCGGAGGAACGCAGCCTGGCCGGCGTGCTGCATGTCGTCGTTGACGACGCTGACCAGCCGGACGCCGAGGGTGACCGGCGGGTCCCACGACCCGTCGACCACCCGGTCGAGATCGTCGTCGGACAGGGTGCTCAGGTACCGGGCCGTGCGCTCGTGCACCGCGTCGTGGTAGCCCGTGAGGAGGTCACCCGAGGGCACGCGGACGGCGGAGACCTCGTCGGCGTCGTGCCCGTAGCCGGTCTCCTCGGCCGGGAACGGCAGCCCGAACCTGCGGTCCCAGCCGTCGTCCGACCAGACCTGGCTGGTGCCCGCGGCATCGGCGACGTGGTCGTCCTGGACCCGAGTCAGGTGCCAGACCAGCCATGCGACGGAGTTCGCGTCCTCGTCGACACGGAACGCGAGCTCGTCACCCGACAGCCCGAGGACCGAGCTGTGCACCGCCTCCTTGATCCGGCCGAACGCGTCCGTGAGCAGATCCGTACCGCGCATAGCGATTCCCTCCTGTGCCTCGGCGTCCTCGCCACGATGCCACGGCGCCACCGGGCTCGCCCGCGAAGGGCTAGGCGCCGACCACGCCGCCGTCCTCCCGGGTGATGACGATCGTGGCGGACCGCGGGCGTCCGGTCAGGCTGTAGTCGGGCCAGCTCGAGCTGGCCCGCGGGTTCTCGGGGGTGCCCGAGTCTCCGGGGTGCTGGATGTTGACGAACAGGGACCGGCCGTCCGGGGCGGCCGTGATGCCGGTGATCTCGCAGCGCGGGGGACCGACCAGGAACCGGCGGATGTCGCCCCGCTCGGTGTCGGCCACGAGCATCTGGTTGTTCTGGTCGACGCCATCGACCTGCGGCTGGGCGCCGTCGGTCAGGATCCAGAGCCGCCCCACGGCGTCGAACCACAGCCCGTCCGGTGAGCCGAACGCCTGGTCCGGCGGGACCGTGGCACCGCTGGCCTCGTCGCCGGCGAGCAGGAAGATGTCCCAGTCGAACCGCACCGCGCTCGGGTCGCTGTTCTCGTCGATCTTCATGATGTGACCGAACCGGTTGTTCAGCCGCGGGTTCGCCGCGTCCACGGACTCGGTGCGGGCCGTGTTGTTGGTGCAGGTGAAGTAGACGGCGCCCGTGCGCGGCTGGACGGTGCACCACTCCGGCCGGTCCATCGGCGTCGCGCCCACCGCGTCGGCGGCGAGGCGCGTGTGGACTAGCACCTCGGCCTGGTCCGCGAAGCCGTCGGCCGCGGTCAGGCCCGGCTCCCCATGGACCAGCGGCAGCCACCGGCCGCGACCGTCCTCGTCGAACCGGGCGACGTACAGCGTGCCCTCATCGAGCGGGCTCCGCCCGGCCCGGCGGGCCTTCGCGATCGGCTCCGCGCCCACGAACTTGTAGAAGTAGTCGAACTGCGTGTCGTCGCCCATGTACACGACGGCCTCGCCGCGCCGCCCCCGGACGACGACGGCGTTCTCGTGCTCCATCCGGCCCAGCGCGGTCCGCTTCTTCGGCGTCGACCGCGGGTCGAAGGGATCGACCTCCACCACCCAGCCGAAGCGGTTGAACTCGTTCGGCTCGGTCCGCATGTCGAAGCGGCTCTCGGTGGTGTACCAGGGGTACGGGCTCTCGGAGCCGATGCCGTAGCGCTCCTCGACCGATCCGGCCGGCGGCGGCTGTTCGCCGTAGTAGAAGTACTTGTTGATCGTCTCCTCGCACGTCAGGTACGTGTCCCACGGGGTGGGGCCGCTGGCGCAGTTGTTCAGCGTGCCCAGCACCCGTACGCCCTCGGGGTCCGCGCCGGTGCGCATCAGCGGGTGACCCGCGGCAGGGCCGGTGATCTCGATCGGCGTGGTCATGGTCACCCGGCGGGCGAACCTCGACTCCGCGACCTGCCACCCGCCGTCGCGGTCCTGCTCCACCTGGATGACCGAGACGCCGTGGGCGGCCATCGACTTGGCGGTCTTCTCCGGGGACCAGGAGGCCCGGCCGTCCGTGTGCAGCAGGTTCTCGGTGGTGGCCTCGTGGTTGACGCAGAGCAGGCCCGAGCGGCGGTCCCGGAGCGGGAAGAACCACATGCCGTCGTGGTGGTCCCCGGCCTGCTGCGCCTGGTCGGCCGCGGTGTTGCTCGCGTCCTCGGCGAAGGCCGGCCCGGAGGGGACGATCGGGTGGCCCCAGGGGTAGAGCACCTGGTAGCGGTAGCCGGGCGGCAGCACGACCGCGTCGGCAGTGCTGGGCGCGACGGCGGGGAAGCCGAGCAGCGGCCGCCCTCCGCCGCGGCCCGAGCTCTCCGCGACACCTTCCATGGCACCCTCTACGACACCGGCCGCGGCGGACGGCGCCTGGACCCCGAAGAACGCCGCCGCGGCGGTGGCCAGGCCGCCGGCCATCGCGGTCCGGCGGGACAGACGGAGCTCGGCGAGCTCGGAGATCGACGGCGGACGGGGCGTGTCGGCGTTCACGGAAGGCTCCAACCCTGGATGCGGGCCGCTGAGCGGCCGGGACGCGTGCCACCGTAGGTAGCCGAGATGGCCGGGTCCTCACACCCACGTGAACGACGGCGAAAGACGGCGGAGGCCGCCCCGCGACCGCCGCGGGCTCAGCCGCCGGACAGGTTGATCAGCACCTTGCTGCTGTCCGGGCCCGCGGCCGCGGCGAGCGCCTCGGCCGCCTGCTCGATGTCGAAGCGGTGCGTGACCACCGCGGACACGTCCAGCCCGTCGCGCAGGGCGACAAGGGCGTCACTGATCTCCTCGACGAACCGGTAGGCCCCGACCCACGTGATCTCGCGCGTGACGAGGTCACCGAGGGCGGCGGGTGCCGCTGTGCCCGGCAGGTTGCCGACCTGGACGAGCGTGCCGCCCCGTGCCGTGGCGCGTAGCACGCCGCCGAGGGCCGCAGGTGCGCCGGAGGCCTCGAACACGAGCTCGCAGTCCTCGGGCAGCTGGTCGCCCGAGCCGATGTCGAGGACCCGGTCGGCGCCCAGCTCCTTGGCCACGGCCAGCGAGGAGGCGGAGAGGTCCGCAGCGACGACCGACGCGGCGCCCGCGTGCTTCGCGGCGGCCACGACGAGGCACCCGATGGGGCCGGCGCCGTTGACCAGCACGTCTCGCCCGCGGACGTCGCCCGCGCGGTGCACGGCGTGCAGGGCGACGGCGAGCGGCTCCGCGAGGGCGCCCTGCTCGGTGCTCACGCCGTCCGGCAGCCGCCGGAGCTGGTGGGCCGGGACGGCTCGCAGCTCGCTGAACCCGCCGTCGGTGTGCGGGTGGAAGGCCGCCGAGCCGAAGTACCGCACCTGCGAGTGCAGGTTGGTCCGGCCCGCCAGCCGTGCCGGCAGGACCGACCCGTCGGCGGCCTGCGCCGGGTGCACGGTGACGGGCGTCCCCGGCTCCCAGCCGGTGACCCCCGGGCCGCTCGCGACCACCCGGCCGGCCACCTCGTGGCCGAGCACGAGCGGGTCGCGCAGGACGGCGGTGCCGGAGGCGCCGTTCTTCCAGTAGGACAGGTCCGACCCGCACACGCCGCCCCACTCCATGGCCACCACCACCTCGCCGTCCCGGGCGACGGGGTCGGGGCGCTCCTCGACCCGCAGGTCGCCGGCGCCGTGCACGACGACCGCCCTCATGCGGCGTCCTGCAGCTGCACGAGGTCGCGACCCCGGGTCTCGGGAGCGAGCCGTGCGGCGATCAGGGTGATGAGGGAGTAGACGATGAGCATCGCGGCGATCGGCCACCAGTTGCCGGTGGCGGCGGTGAGCGAGGCAGCGACGACCGGGCCGATGGCGGTGGCGAGGATGCCGCCGACCTCCTTGGAGAGGGCGAGCTGGGTGAACCGCGTCCGGGCCCCGAAGAGCTCGGCCATGGTGACGCTCTCCAGGGCGAACAGGCCCAGGACGCCGAGGTTCAGGCCGGCGATCATGCCGAGCATGAGGCCGGTGGTGGTTCCGCTGGTGATCAGCAGCATCATCGGGAAGGCGAAGGCGATGGTGATCAGGGACAGCGCCGTGTACATCGAGCGCCGGCCGAACCGGTCACCGAGCATGCCGATCACGGGCACGGTGGCGAAGCCGATGATGGAGCCCCACATGATGGCCTCGGTGGCCAGCGCGCGGTCCATCGCGAGAGTCGTGGCGACGTAGCCGACCAGGAAGGTCTGCACCAGCCCGGAGTTGCCGGCCTGGCCGAACCGCAGGGCCAGCGCCAGGAAGAAGGCCTTGCCCTTGCGCTGCTTGAGGGCAGCCTGGAGCACGGGCTCCCCGGCCTCTTCGGCGCCGGTCCTGGCCTCGTCCTGGGTGAGCTGCTCGCGGGAGAGGGCGACGCCGTCCACGACGTCGGCACGGGCCTCGAAGACCGGGCTCTCCTTGACGTTGGTGCGGATCCAGACCGCGAAGATCATCAGCACGAAGCTGAGCAGGAACGGCAGCCGCCAGCCCCAGCTGAGGAGCTGCTCCTCGCTGAGCACGGCCAGCAGCAGCGCCCACAGGGCCGACGCCGCCAGCGTGCCGGAGTTGGTGCCGAGCGACACCAGCGAGGCGACGAGGCCGCGACGTCGGACCGGCGCGTACTCCGCGAGCAGCACCGTCGCACCGGCGATCTCCGCACCCGCGCCGAAGCCCTGGACCAGGCGCAGCACGACGAGCAGGATCGGCGCGGTGATGCCGACCATCTGGTACGTCGGCAGCACGCCGATCAGGGTCGTGGACACACCCATGAGCGCGACGGTGATGAACAGGACCTTGCGACGACCGAGCCGGTCTCCCATGCGGCCGAAGTAGATGGCGCCCGCCAGGCGCGCCACGTAGCCGACGCCGTAGGTGGCCATCGCCGCGATCAGGGCGATGGCCGGGCTGACGTCGGGGAAGAAGATCTGGTTGAACACGATCGCCGCCGCCAGCGAGTACAGCTGGAAGTCCATGAACTCCATGGCGGTACCGAGCCAGCCCGACACGGCTGCCTTGGTGAGGTCCTTGGTGGACCGGGTGACCGCGTTACCCGAGGGTGTCGCTGGTGGGGTCATTGCTGTTTCCGCCATTGGAAGAGTGCTCCTTGCTTGACTGACCGCTTGGCTGACGTCGCTGTCGGGAATGCCCGTCAACTGATGTGTGGCAGGTCTTGTATGTAAGCAGCGTCGACAAGGGGTGTCAACTGTCCGTGGCGTGGAAGAGCGCCGCTTCTGCCTAGACTCCAGCCATGAGGGAAGCCTCGAACCGATCCAACAGGCGCGTCGTCTACGAGACGCTGCGCCGCAAGGTGCTCACCCTCGAGCTGCCGCCCGGCGCGTCCCTGTCGGAGAACGAGCTGGCCGCGTCGCTCGGCGTCAGTCGGACGCCGGTGCGCGAGAGCCTGATCCTCCTCGGCGAGGAAGGGCTGGTCAGGGTGTTCCCCAAGGTCGGGTCGTTCGTGTCGCGCGTCGACGCCGAGCGGGTGGCGGACGCGCAGTTCCTCCGCGAGGCGGTCGAGCTCGCGGCGTTCGACGACATCCCGGAGACGCTCGACCCGGAGCTGGTCGCCGAGCTGCGCGCCAACCTGGAGCACCAGCGGGAGGCGCGGCTCGACCTCGAGAAGTTCTTCGAGCTCGACGAGGCGTTCCACCACGGCCTCCTACGCCTCAGCGGGCACGGCAGAGCCTGGTCGACGGTCGTCGCTGCCAAGGGGCACCTGGACCGCGCTCGCCGACTCGGCCTGCACGAGACGAACGGCATGGGCCGCTTCGTCGACGAGCACCACTCCATTCTCGACGCGGTGGTCGCGGGCGACACCTCCAGCGCCCGCGACAGCCTGCGGGCCCACCTTCGCGCCGTGTTCGACGACATCGAGAAGACTCGACAGCGCTCTCCGGAGCTCTTCGCCACGGACGACGGGTCCGTCCCGGTGCGGCGCAGCATCGCCGTCTGGGAGTAGCTGGCCGCGCCCGGCGAGGGCTGTTGGCGCGGACATCGGGCTCCACGTGCCCAGGATCGTGTTGAGCACCTGGCCGACCGGGTGGGCTTGCCAGGTCGACGGGTGGCGGACTGGCGGGCATGCCGGCTGCGGTGTGTCGGCCGTGATGTCGCAGTGTCGTGATGTCGCAGTGTCGGGGTGGCGTGGTGTGCCGGTCAGGCGGGCTTCGGTGGTTGATGGCCCGAGCGGTCGGCGGGTCCGTGGCTGGCGGCTTCGTGGTCGGGTTAGTGCCTCGCAGTTCTGCGGTCGGTCGGGTGCCCCCGGCGAGGTTAGGCGGCTTCGGCTTCGAGCGGGGGTGGGGCTTCGAGGGCGTCGGGCAGGGTGATGCGGTGTCCGCGGGCGTCGGTGAAGGCCCACCCGGTCTCGATCAGGGCACCCGGGACGGTGCCGCCCGTGGTGGTGCCGGTGGTGGTGGTGGGGCTGTCGGTGGTGGTGCCCGTGTCGGTGGGTTTGCCGGTCCAGTGCATGGTGATGCCTTGGGTGTCGACGAGCTGGTGGTGGTACCAGCACAGCAACGCACTGTTGGACACGGAGGTGTTTCCGCCGTGGGCCCAGTGGGTGATCGCGTGGTGGACCTCGCACCGTGATGGTGGTTGGTCGCATCCGGGGAAGACGCAGTGCTGGTCTCTGGCGATCACGGCTCGTCGCATCTGTCCGGTGACGGTGCGTTGTGCGCGGCCGACGTCCAGGACGGCGCCGTCGGGGCCGAACACGATCCGAGTGACCGCACTGTCGCAGGCCAGACGGCGCAGGAGTGCCCGGGGTGCGCGGTCACCGGTCTCGGTGAACACCGGGCCACCACCGGACAGGAGCCCGGACACCGTCAGGGCGCCCGCTGGGCCTCTAGTTGCTGGGCCTGCGGCTGGCGGGTCTGCGTTCGTCGGAGCCAGACCCGTACTCGCGCCCGGTGCACCTGCACCTGCACCTGTGCTTGTGCCTGCGCTTGTGCCTGCGCTTGAGCGGGGTGCTTCTGCGCCGGTCGCTCGGCCGGGTGTGCGGCTTGGTGTTGTGCGGCCTGGTCGTGCTTGTCCGCAGGTCAGGCACAAGCCTTCGCGGGTACGGGTGGCCTGGGCGACCAGCTCGGTCCAGGACACCGTGACATTCAGGTGCGGTGGGATCGCCGCACCCGGGGAGGCCTGGTTCGTGTCGAGCACCACCCGGGCGACGTCCGCCAGGCCCTGTGCCCGGCGTTGCGTCGAGGTACGCGTGTCCTCCGCTGACGGGGCGCCGAGGATCGCGTTGATCGCTGCGGTGACCAGGAGGCCGTGTTCGTCGGTCAGGAAGCCTGCGAGGTGGTAGCCGCCGAAGGTTTTGGCCAGGTCGAGGAACTCGCCCAGAGCTGCTTTGTCGTCATCCACGTCGTCGGTGTCGGGGTCGGTGATCGTCGCGAACCGGCGTGCCACGATCCGGAACTGGTCCGCGTTCAACGAACCCGCCTCCCGCAGGACCAGACCCTCACCCGTGACCAGCGTCCCGTCCGTGACCGCGTCCTCCAACACTCGCGTGATGAGCTGACGGGTGTGCTCCCCGTCGGGGTCCTGGGCCGGGTCGGGGAAGTCGACCGGCACGGTCTGCACGAACGCCTCCGGGGTGGTCCGCTCACCCGTGCGGGTGTCGATCAGCCACGCCAACGCATCGGTGCGGGTCTCGCTGGTCGGTGCGACCTTGGTCATCACACGGGCATGGTCCGCACCGAGGGCGCCCGCGACCAGGCCTTCCCGCGTCCCAGGAAGCGCCGTGGCCAGGCGGCGGGCCATCGTCATGTCCTTACCCGCCGTCACCGCAGAGATACCTTCCCGGATCCGCAGCCAGGTGGTGAACGCCCGCGCCATCCCGCCCGAGCGCCAGGACCCGTCCGCCTCGATCCTCGACAGCAACGTGTACCGGACTCCGTCGAGGCGGCCGGTCAAGCGGCGGATCCGGGTGTGCGCCTCCATCAGCCGGCCCACAGTCGGCGCGTCCCACCCGTCCAACACCTCCGGATCGGTCAGGACCGCGAGCTCGTCCATCACATTCTCGAACCGGGCCAGCGCACCCTCGATCGACTCAGCAGGCAGGCCAGGGCCGGGAACACCATCCGTCGACGTCGACTGCTCCACCGGACCCCACCCCCCCTCGCCGCCTCTAGTACTCACGTCCTCACTGCGTCTATTATCTCGAACGCCCGTACGCACTGCACGTCGAAGACCAAATCTGTGGATAACCCTTCACGACCTCGTCGCGACGCCCCGGCCGCCATGCCTCTGCTGAAAGGGACCAGGAATCCGACGGACGCGGGCCGCTGATCGGGCCCTGGGCGAGCGGTCGCCCGCGCCGACATGCCACCGTCCCCGGTCGCACACCCAGCGGTGTGCGACCGGGGACCACGGTCGAGCGTCGTGTCGGGGTGCTGTCAGGAAATCTTGCGGCGGTACGTGGACATCGCCACGCCGAAGGCGATGGCGAGGATGCCGACGCACCAGGCCAGCGCGACCCAGACGTCAGAACCGACGGGCTGCTGGGCGAGCAGGTCGCGGATGGCATCCACGATGGAGGTGACAGGCTGGTTCTCGGCGAACCAGCGCACCGGGCCGGGCATGGTCTCGGTGGGTACGAAGGCCGAGCTGACGAAGGGCAGGAAGATCAGCGGGTAGGAGAACGCGCTCGCGCCGTCGACCGTCTTGGCGGACAGTCCGGCGATGACGGCGAGCCAGGTCAGGGCCAGGGTGAACATGACGAGGAGGCCTGCGACGGCGAGCCAGGCCAGTACTCCCGCTCCGGAGCGGAAGCCCATCAGGAGCGCGACGAGCACGACGATCACTATCGAGACCAGGTTGGCGACCAGCGACGTCAGCACGTGCCCCCAGAGGACGGCCGAGCGGGCGATCGGCATGGACTGGAACCGCTCGAAGATGCCGCCCTGCATGTCGAGGAACAGCCGGTACGCGGTGTAGGCGATACCCGAGGCGATGGTGATCAGCAGGATCCCGGGCAGCAGGTAGTTGACGTAGCTGCTGGTGCCTGTCTCGATCGCGCCGCCGAAGACGTAGACGAACATCAGCATCAGTGCGATCGGCGTGACCGCCGTCGTGATGATGGTGTCCGGGCTGCGCATGATGTGGCTCAGGGACCGTCCCGTCAGGACGGCGGTGTCACCGAAGAAGTGCTTGCTCATGGTCTCGTTCCTCACTTGTCCGCGCCGGCGGCGTCGTTGCTGGTGGTGTTGCTCGGTCCGACGCCGTTGGCGGTGCGGGAGGTGCCGACCGCGCCGTCGCTACCGACGACCGCGAAGAACACGTCCTCCAGCGACGGCTGCTTCTCGACGTACTCGATCTCGGCGGGCGGGAGCAGCTTCCTGAGCTCGGCCAGGGTGTCGTTGACGATGATGCGGCCCTGGTGCAGGATCGCGATCCGGTCGGCGAGCTGCTCCGCCTCGTCCAAATACTGCGTGGTCAGCAGCACCGTCGTGCCGCCCTGGGCGAGCTCCTTGACCGCGTCCCACACCTCGATCCGGGCCTCCGGGTCCAGGCCGGTGGTCGGCTCGTCCAGGAAGATCACCGGCGGGTTGCCGATCAGGCTCATCGCGATGTCCAGACGACGCCGCATCCCACCGGAGTACGTGGCGGCCTTGCGCCCGCCGGCCTCCGTCAGGGAGAACCGGGCCAGGAGGTCGTCCGCGATGCGGCCGGGGTTGTTCAGGTGGCGCAGCCTGGCGACCAGGACGAGGTTCTCCCGCCCGGTCAGGACCTCGTCGACGGCCGCGAACTGCCCCGTCAGGCTGATCGACTCCCGCACGTCACCGGCCTGGGTCGCGACGTCGAAGCCGTTCACGCTTGCGCTGCCGGCATCGGCCTTGAGCAGCGTGGACAGGATCTTCACCACGGTCGTCTTGCCGGCCCCGTTGGAGCCCAGCAGCGCGAAGATGCTGCCCCGCGCCACCTCGAACTCCACGCCCTTCAGGACGTGCAGCTCCTTGTAGGACTTCTCGATGTTCTGCACTCGGATCGCGGGCTCGCGGCTCCGCTCGGTGTGCGTGCTCATGTGCTTTCCCTCTCTGGGATGGTTCTGGAACTGGGATGGTTCTGAATGGGTTTTTGGGTAGGGGATAGCCAGGAAGGTGGTTCAGGTGTTTCTCGGGCCGACGGCGGCGGCCCGGGCTCACGCCGGACAGGCCTCAGGGGCCGGCGCCGCATCAAGGCCTCAAGCCAGGGTCAGGTCCACGGGCTCAGGCCCGGCGGGTCGCACGCCCGGCCGGTGGGCAGAGGCGCTCCGGGATGCTCAGGGGCGGCGGACGATGATGTCGCCCCAGCCCGTGCTGGCGTGGATCTCGGCCGTGGCCTCGTTCTCGACGGGGCCCTCCGTGGGGGTCAGCTGGTTGCGGACGGTGCCGTGCTCCGAGGCGACATCGAGCCAGGCGGCGGTGCCCTCGGGCACGTTGGCCTCGATCGAGCCGTAGGACGTGGTGAGTGTGACGCTGCCGGACTCGACGCGGTCGACCCGGATGCCGGCGTGGGCCGACTTCACGCTCAGGGTGCCGCGCACGCGGCCCACCGTGATCTCGGCGTGCGCGCCGACGACGTCCAGCGTTCCCGTCACCGCCCCGACCGTCGTGGTCCCGTTGCTGGCCCGGACGGAGCCCTCGCCGGAGAACTCGTCGATCCGCACGGCGCCGGAGCTCGCCCTCACGGTCGTGGGGCCCGTGGCCCGGCCGACGACGACGGACCCGGCCGAGACCTTGAGATCGAGGCGGGCGGCCTCGTCGACCCTGGCGTCGCCGCCGTTGAGCGTGAGGTCGACGGTGCCGAGCCTGCCCTCGGCGTAGAGCGAGCCGGCCTTGCCGCTGAGGTGCGATCCGGCCGGCAGCTCGATGTTGACCAGCGCGCCGCCGGCCGCGAAGGGCAGGACGTACTGCTTCCAGGAGGACGGGTAGATGATCGTGACGGCGTCGCCGTCACGCTGGACGCGGGTCTCCTCGGCGGCCCGCACGGACCCCGACTTCGACGGGTCGGCGGGCAGGACCGTGACGACCACGTCGTCGCGCTCACCGGCGATGACGCGCAGGTTGCCGAAGGGCACGTCCACGACGACCGGGACGGGGGAGGAGATGGGGAAAGTGGGCATGACGACTCCAGGTGAGGGCGATGGGCGGTGCGGAGTGGCGGTGCGGAGTGGTGTCTACGTGGTGTCGCGGCGGGCGGTCAGCGCACCCAGCCGGTGAGGCGGTTCCCGCTCGGCAGCCCCGGGCCGGTCTGCGGCTCGGGCCGGCCGGTGGGCTGGTCGAGCGCCGCGGCGACCGCCCGGACGAGCCAGGTGTTGACCGAGACGCCCTCGCGAGCGGCGGCGGCCTCGGCCTGGGCCTTGAGGTGGTCGGGCAGGCGCAGGGTGGTACGCGTGGTGGCGCCCGCGTCCGCGTCGCCGCCCGCCGGTCCGGCGGGCGGCAGCGCCGGTGCAGAGGTCGCCGCGGGAGCAGCGGGTGCGACGACGGCGGCCGGTGCGGCGACCACGAACTCGGGCTCCCCGCCGCGCAGCCGCACGTCGACCGATCCGGGTGCGAGCTCCGCGGAGATCTCGCCCGCCGCGGCGGAGAGGGCCTCGAGCAGGACGAGCCGGGCGGCGGCGTCGAGCGGGGCGGTCAGGCGGCCGGCGATCTCGCGCGCCTCGTCCCCGCCGGCGGCGGCCGCGGTGGAGAGTTGGCGCTGCAGCTCGTCGACATATCTCGTCAGGTCCATGACCCCACTATGACACCACTTGTGGTGTCAGTGCAAGACCCAAGGCGTCAAGGATGACACCACTGCGACGCCGAGTGGTGTCGCCCTCGCATCACCGCAGGCCAGCAGCCTGGCACTCAGTGACCGCCCGGCTCGATGAGCCCGTTCTCGTACGCGGCGATGACGAGCTGCGCGCGGTCGTGGGCGCTCAGCTTCGTCATGATGCGGTTCACGTGCGTCTTGGCGGTGTGCGGGGAGATGGCCAGCAGCTCGGCGATGTCGGTGTTGGATCGACCTGTACCGACCAGTGCCAGGACCTCCGACTCGCGCCCCGTCAGGCCGTGCAGCGCGCGCGACGGCTCGCTCGTGCGCAGGCGCGCGGACCGTACGTACCGGTCGATCAGCGTCCGGGTGGCGACGGGGGACAGCAGGGCGTCACCCCGGTGGACCGCCCGGATCGCGGCGGCGATGTCGTCCCGCTCCGCTCCCTTGCCGATGAAGCCGCTCGCCCCGGCGCGCAGGGCGCCGACGATGTACTCGTCCTCCTCGAACGTGGTCAGCACGAGCACCCGGACCGCCGCGAGGTCCGGGTCCGCGCAGATCTCGCGCGTCGCGGCGATGCCGTCCAGGCCCGGCATCCGGATGTCCATCAGCACGAGGTCCGGACGTCGCTCGCGGGCGAGCGCCAGCGCCTGGTGGCCGTCGGCCGCCTCGCCGGCGATGGCCAGCCCGTCGCTGTGGGTGATGAGGTCGGCGATCGCCGAGCGGATCAGTGCCTGGTCGTCGGCGATGAGGACGGAGATCACGGGCGGCTCCCAGGCGTGGCGGTGGGCGTGGGCAGGTCCGCGTCCAGCTCCCAGGAGCTGACGCCGCGTCGGCCGTGGGTGAGCGTGCCGCGCACCGACTCCACCCGCTCGCGCGCCCCGACCAGGCCGTGTCCGGCCGCGAGCGCCGACCCGGTGGCCACGCCGGGGACCGGATTGGTCACCGTGACGTGCAGCCGGTCGGTGAGGTACTCGAGTACGACATGCGCACGGTGGTCGACGCCGTGCTTGTGGGCGTTGGTGAGCGCCTCCTGGATGACCCGCAGCGCGACGACGTCGACCGCGGCGGGCAGCTCGCGTGCCTCGCCCAGCCGGCGGACCGTGATGTCGAGGCCGTGGCCGCGGAACTGCCGCAGGATGTCGTCGAGCTGTGCCAGGCCGACGGGTCCGGTGCTCGGCGAGCCGGGGTCGCGCAGCGTGGCGAGCAGGTCGCCGATCTGCGTGAGCACGGTCCGCGACGCCTGGCGGATGACGGCCAGCGAGTGCTCGGCGTCGTCCGGCCGGTCGCGGAGCGCAGAGCCGGCGACACCGGCGTGCAGGTTGATGACGGCGATCTGGTGCGCGACGGCGTCGTGCAGGTCGCGGGCGATCGCGAGCCGGTCCTCCGCCACGCGCTGGTTGGCCAGCGCCTCCCGGGTCGCCTCCGCACGCTCGGCACGCTCCGTGATCGCCAGGAACTGCTCGCGCTGCACCCGGACCAGGTCGCCCAGCGCGGCGAACAGGAGGACGAGGAGCAGGTACTGCATGGCTCCGCGGCCGACGGCCACCGCGCCCGCGATCGCGACGAGGGCGGCGGTGGGGAGGGCCAGCCACAGGGCCTGCCGGCGGGTCAGCGCGCGGCTTGCGCTGAACGCGGCGATCGCCGCCGCCAGCACGACCCCGGGGTTGAACAGCCCGAACGGCACGGCGAGCCAGACGACTCCCACGGTCGTGGCCACCGTCGTGACGGGCAGCCGCCGGCGCAGGAGGAGCAGCGCGGCGGCGAGGAGCGCGATGACGGCACGGTCGCCCTGCCAGTCCGGGGACATGTCCTCCCGGACGGGCAGCGCGCTCGCACAGACGACGGCGACCGCCGCGACCACATGGCCGACCCACGCGGGTATCCGGTGCGTGGGGCCGTACGGCACCTGGTTGCCTCGCGACATCACGTCCCCTGTCCGGCGGTGCTCGTTCGTGTCCGACCGCGCCGTGCCCAGCATCCCGCACGCCCTGTCCCCGCGCGTCCCGCTCCGGAGGTATCCCGGAGTACCACCACGGCGGTACACGAGAGTCATCGCTGGGCCGATTCGCGTGGCGACGTGGCCGCCGAGAGTTGGTCACGTCAGCATCTCCGGCAACCCGAAGGAGGCGGCCGACGTGGTTTCCCCACTGCTCTCCGTCAGCAACCTGCACAAGACCTACGGCTCCGGCCCCAGCGCCTTCGAGGCGCTCAAGGGCCTGGACCTGGACATCGCCGAGGGCGAGTCCATCGCGATCATCGGCAAGAGCGGCTCCGGCAAGTCGACCCTGATGCACCTGCTCGCGCTGCTCGACCGGCCGACGTTCGGGAGCATCGTGCTGGACGGGACCGACACGTCCAGGCTCTCGGCCAAGCAGCTCAACCAGACCCGTAACAGCGCCTTCGGGTTCGTCTTCCAGCAGTTCTTCCTCAACGCCCAGGCCAGCGTGCTCGACAACGTGACGCTCCCGCTGAAGATCGCCGGGGTCGGCCGCCGCGAGCGCACCGCCCAGGGGATCGCCGCCCTGGCCCAGCTCGAGCTCGACGACAAGGCCGGCAACCGGGCCAACGACCTGTCCGGCGGCCAGAAGCAACGCGTGGTCATCGCCCGGGCGCTGATCAACCAGCCGCGCGTGATCTTCGCCGACGAGCCCACCGGGAACCTGGACACGGCCACGGGCACCGTCGTCGAGGACATCCTCTTCGACCTCAACCGCCGTCGGGGGATCAACCTGGTGGTCGTCACGCACGACGAGGAGCTGGCCTCCCGCTGCGACCGGAGGATCTACATCCGCGACGGTCTGATCGCCGCGCGCGAGGCGGTGGCGGCATGAAGGGCGTCGACGTTCTCGCCACCGCTTTCCGGAACGCCTTCCGGTCCAGGCTGCGCACCAGCCTGACGGTCCTGGCGATCTTCATCGGCGCGTTCACCCTGTCCCTGACCAACGGGCTGGGCACCGGCATCAACCAGTACATCGACGACACGGTCGCCTCTGTCGGGGTCGACGACGTCATGACCGTCACCAAGGCGAGCGAGGAGGAGCCCACCGAGGGCCCTGCCGAGTACGACCCGAACCAGATCGCCACGGACGGAGCGCCCGGTGCGACGGCCACCGCTCTGACCGACGACGACATCGACACCATCGCCGACATCGACGGCGTGGAGAGCGTCGAGCCGAGCAAGAGCGTCCTGGTCGACTACGTCCGGCACGACGACGGGACCAGGTACCAGCTGTCCGTCGCGGAGCTCGTGCCCGGGATGCGGATGGAGCTGGTAGCCGGCGAGCAGGTGGACCTCGACGCCACCGATCCCGAGCTGGTGCTGCCCGAGAGCTACGTCGAGCCGCTGGACCTGGGTTCCGCGGCCGACGCCGTCGGGCAGACCGTCGCGCTCGCCGTCACCGACGCCACCGGCGAGCAGGTGACGACCGAGGCGACCGTCGTCGGCGTCGCCGAACCCGGCGTGATCACCATGGGCGGTGCGGTTCCGAACGACGTCCTCGCGGAGGAGCTCTACGACCTGCAGACCACGGGGGCGCCCGAGGCGGAGACCACCCGGTACGCGGAGGCCTCGGTCTCGTTCGACACGACCGGCGGCGCGGCGCAGACCGAGGCCCTCCAGGATCGCCTGGCCGACGCCGGTTTCACCGGCAGCACGCTGGAGGACCAGCTCGGCACGATCACGGCCGTCATCGACGGCATCGTGCTCGTGCTGAACGGGTTCGCGGTGATCGCGCTGGTCGCGGCCGGCATCGGCATCGTCAACACGCTCTTCATGGCGGTCCAGGAACGGACCCGCGAGGTCGGGCTCATGAAGGCCATGGGCCTCTCGAGCGGCCGCGTCTTCTCCTTGTTCAGCATCGAGGCGGTGGTGATCGGACTGGTCGGCAGCGCGCTGGGCGTGCTCGGCGCCGTCGGCGCAGGGCAGCTCGTGAACAGCGTCTCCGGGGACCTCCTGGCAGACCTCCCAGGGCTGACCCTCATCGCCTTCGACCCGGTGAGCATCGCCACGGTGGTGCTCGGCGTCATGGCCATCGCGCTCCTCGCCGGCACGCTGCCCGCGCTGCGGGCCGCCCGCCAGGACCCGATCTCGTCGCTGCGGTACGAGTGAGGGCGGCAGCCGCCCAGGTCCCCCTCGTGACCTGGGCGGCTGACCCGTCGGCGGGCGGCTCACCCGTTTCCTACGAGGTCGGGAGCCTGGCGCGCGCTTACCGTCGGGCTCTCGGTCCGTGCCGGTCGGCACATCGGGGGTCGAGCCTCATGGAGGACGTCGAGAGTAGGACTGATCATGGACTTCTGGGACTTCTTCTGGCTGATGGTCTGCAGCTTCTTCTTCCTGGCCTATCTCATGGTGCTCTTCCAGGTCGTCGCCGACCTCTTTCGCGACAAGGAGCTCTCGGGGTGGTGGAAGGCACTGTGGATGGTCTTCCTCGTCTTCCTGCCCGTCATCACCGCGTTCGTCTACCTGATCGCGCGCGGCAGGGGCATGGCGCGGCGGCAGAGCGAGCTGGTCGTCCAGGCGCGTTCCGAGACCGAGAACTACATCCGCGAGGTGGCCACCACGGCGCCCGCCGACCAGATCGCGAGCGCCAAGGCCCTCCTGGACACCGGCACCATCACGCCGGGGGAGTACGAGACGCTCAAGGCCAAGGCGCTCGCCTGAGGGGCCCGGCTCATGCTCGCAGCGTTCCTGTGGGGGGCGGTCGGCGCGGCGGCACTGCTGGTCGGTGCCCTCGTCGCCTATGCGGGAGCGCCGAGCCGCCGGTTCATCGCCGTGGTCATGGCGCTCGGTGCCGGGCTGCTCATCGGGTCGGTCGCCTTCGAGCTGGTCGACGAGGCGGTCAAGACCGCTTCGGTAGGTCTTGTGGGACTCCTGACGCTGCTGGGGGCGGCGACCTTCACCGTCGGTGACTGGTGGCTGTCCCGCCGTGGCGGCGGTGAGCGCAAGGACGCGAGCGGGGCCCAGGCTGCCGGGGCTCCGCTCGCGATCGTCTTCGGGTCGGTGCTCGACGGCATACCGGAGTCGTTCGTCCTGGGGCTGACGGTGCTCGAGGGCAACGTCAGCGTCGCGCTGCTCGCGGGTGTCATCCTCAGCAACTTCCCCGAAGGGCTGTCCTCGTCGAGCGGCCTGCGGGCGGCGGGCTGGACGCGGTCGCGCGTGCTGTGGATGTGGTCGGTGGTCATCCTCGTGGCGGCGGTGAGCGCCGCCCTCGGCTACCTCCTGCTCGACCCGGCCGGCGGCCGCACCGGGGCGCTCGCCCAGGGGTTCGCCGCAGGGGCGCTGCTCGCGATGGTGTCGAACACCCTGCTGCCCGAGTCGTACCGGGAGGAGGGGGTGGCCACGGGCTCGCTGGTGGCGGTCGGCTTCGCGGTCTCCCTGATGCTGTCGGCGATCTAGCGGCCGTCCAGCGGCGACCTGGCAGAGATGCGGGTGGGTGGGCCCGGTGCCAGCGTGGACGTGTCGCCGAACGTTCCTACAGCGCACATCCCTACGACACATCCCTACGACACATCCCTACGGCACGGCAGGAGGACCCGACGATGAGAGCACTCACGTGGCAGGGCAGGGAGCACGTCAGCGTCGAGACGGTCCCCGATCCGCGGATCGTGGAGCCGAACGACGCGATCGTCCGCGTGACCTCGACGGCGATCTGCGGGTCCGACCTGCACCTGTACAGCGTGCTGGGGGCGTTCCTCGACAGCGGTGACGTGCTCGGGCACGAGGCGATGGGCGTGGTCGAGGAGGTCGGCCCGGAGGCCGGCGACCTCCGTGTCGGAGACCGCGTCGTGGTGCCGTTCGGGATCGCCTGCGGGCACTGCTGGATGTGCCGGCACGGCCTGCAGTCCCAGTGCGAGACCACCCAGGTCACCGCCGAGGACAGCGGCGCGGCGCTGTTCGGCTACACCAAGCTCTACGGGCAGGTGCCCGGCGGCCAGGCGGAGTACCTCCGGGTGCCGCAGGCGCAGTACGGCCCCGTCGTCGTGCCCGACGACGGCGAGCCCGACGAACGCTACCTGTACCTCTCGGACGTGCTGCCCACGGCGTGGCAGGCGGTCGAGTACGCGCAGGTGCCCGACGGCGGGTCGGTGGTCGTGCTCGGTCTCGGCCCGATCGGCCAGATGGCGGCCCGGGTGGCCGCCCACCGCGGAGCCGGGCTCGTGATCGGCGTGGACCTGGTGCCCACGCGCCTCGCGATGGCGGCGAAGCACGGTGCCACCGTGCTCAACTCCCAGCGGGAGGACATCCTCGGCGCCGTCCGAGACCTCACCGGGGGGCGTGGCGCCGACGCGGTGATCGACGCCGTCGGCATGGAGGCGCACGGTTCCCCGCTCGCCGAGGCCATGCAGAAGGCCGCGGGGCTCCTGCCCGACGCCGTCGGCCGGCCGCTGATGAAGAAGGCGGGCACGGACCGTCTCGCCGCGCTCTACTCGGCGATCGAGCTGGTGCGCCGCGGCGGCGTCATCTCCCTCTCCGGGGTGTACGGCGGCGTGCGGGACCCGCTGCCGATGCTGCGGCTGTTCGACAAGCAGGTGACGATCCGGCAGGGGCAGGCCAACGTGCGGCGCTGGACCGATGACCTGCTCCGGCTCGTGGCCGACCCGGCCGACCCGCTCGGTGTGCTCGACCTCGAGACCCACCGCTGGCCGCTCGAACGCGCGCCGGAGGCGTACGCCATGTTCCAGCGCAAGGAGGACGGCTGCGTGAAGGTGGTGCTCGACCCGGCTGCCTGAGCAGGGCCTGCCCGAGCGCGACCCTCAGGCGGCCGCCTCCGCCGCGGTCCGCAGGTCCGCGACGAACGCGTCGAACGTCTCGCCGAAATCCGCCCGGTCGCGCAGCCGCAGCAGCGCGGACGGGTGCGTGGTGATCAGCACGTCGTGCGACTCGCCGTCGAGCACCTGCCCGCGCTCGGCGCCGATCCGCACCTGGCGCCCCAGCACCGCCCGCGCCGCCGTCGCACCCAGCGCGACCACCACCCGCGGCCGCACCGCCGACAGCTCCGCCTCCAGCCACGGGACGCACGCCCGGATGTGCGCGACGTCGGGCTTCTTGTGCAGCCGTCGCTTGCCCCGCTCGGTGAACCGGAAGTGCTTGACGGCGTTGGTCACGTACACCTCGTCGGGGTCCATGCCCGCGGCGTGCAGCGCGTCGGCCAGCACCCGCCCGGCCGGACCGACGAACGGCTCGCCCTCCTGGTCCTCGCGGTCGCCCGGCTGCTCGCCGACCAGGGCCAGGGCGGCGTCGTCCGGGCCGGACGAGAAGACCGCCTGGGTCGCCGGGCCCCACAGCTCGCAGCCCCGGCAGTCGTGCACCGCCCGGGCGAGCGCCCCGACGTCGGCGCTCGCGGGCACCCACTCCTGGGCGCCCGGACGAGCGGGCTTGGTTCCGGCCGTTTCGGCTCGTGGCACGGGACACCTCCTCGGCTTCCTGCTCCTCAGCCTGTCGCGTCTCCAGCCTGTCGCGACCGCGGTCCGCTCGCTACGCGAGCCGAGAGGCCGGGCAACCGAGGGAGTGCATATGACACTCCACGCATAGCGGACCGGGTGATATCGAGGGAGTATGACCCGGTGCCGATGGTCACTGGTCAACAACACAAAGCGGAGATCCCCGGAGCGGACGCCGGGGTAGCTGGTGTCGACATCGGAGGGACGGGGTCACGCCTGCGGGTCGACACCGGCCGGCCCGGCGGGGTCTTCGAGCTCATGGGTCCGCCCGCCGGCGTCGTCGCCGGGCGTTCGACGGTGCCGGACGTCGTGCGCAACCTGTGCCGCGGCTTCGCCAGCGAGTTCGGCGGACGCCCCCGGGTCGCGGCCGCGGCCGTCGGGATGCGCGGGTTCCGCTCCCAGACGCAGGCCGGGAGCCTCGACCCGAACCGCGTGCACGACATCCTCGCGGAGGAGCTGCGCACCACCGCGACCGCCGTGTCGAGCGACGCCGTCACGGCGCACCTGGGCGCCCTCGGCCCGGGGCCGGGGGCCACCCTCGCGGTCGGGACCGGTGCCGTGGCCGTGGCGTGCGACGACGTCGGCAGGTGGCACCTCGCGGACGGGATGGGTCCGCACGTCGGCGACAACGGTGGTGGGGCGTGGATCGGCCGCCGCGGGCTCGACGCCGCGGCTCGGTCGATGGACGGCCGGCGCATGGGTGCGTCGCCGACCCTCGTCCACGCCGCCGAGCAGCACTTCGGACGGCGGGAGCGGTGGACGGACGTCACCGACGTGTCCCTGTTCGCCGGGTTCGCGCCCGAGGTCATCAGCGCGGCGAGCCGCGGTGACGTCGCGTGCCGCGAGATCCTCGACGAGGCCGCCCGGTCGCTGGCGGACGGGCTGTGCGCCGTGCTGAGCCATCCCGGTGTCGAGCCGATCGCGGTGACCACGGGGAAGCTCCTGATGCACGCGCCGTCGTTCCGGTCGATGGTGCTCCAGCACCTCCTGGAGAAGCGCGACGACGTGCGGGTGCGGCCCAGTGCCGGACTGCCGCTCGACGGCGCGCTGAGCCTGGCCAGGATGCTGGCCGCCCACCCGGCGGTCGTCCGGGAGCACGTTCCCCTGCTGGCGGTCCGGATCGGTGCGGCGGACTGGCTGGACGACTCCATCACCATGCCGCGCGTGGCCCTCCCGGTCGTCCGGCCGATGCGGGCGGAGGCCGAGCCCACGGCGTGGGCCGTCGAGGTCCGGTCGGACTTCGAGTGGTCGGCCGACCAGCTGTTGGAGGACATGGACGGACCGACGGCGCCCACCGCCGCCGTCGTGCCCCTAACCGGCGCCCGCCTGGTGGTCGGTCGCGCATCGCGCAGCCGCGGTGTCGTGCCCGACATCGTCTGTGAGGACACCGGCGTCTCCCGTCGGCACTGTGAGCTCGCCTGGGTGGAGGGCGGCTGGAGCGTCATCGACCTCGGGTCGGCCAACGGGACCTACGTCGCGCCGCGCGGCGAGGCGGTCCCGGCGGAGCCGTTGCGGTCGGGGGAGCGGCGCTGGCTGGCCGACGGCGACCGCATCTACGTCGGCGGCTGGACCTGTCTGACGGCGCGGGCCGTCACCGCGAACGTGCGGCCGACGGCCGATCGGGTCGCCGGCAGGTGAGGTAGACCACCTGCCGGCGGCCACCTGCGCGGGACGGGCGGGGACAGATTCATCTGGACCGCTCCCGGGTCGGCTCCTAGGTTGGCGGGATGTCCGGTATCGAGCTCGCCCGCGCCTACTGGGCCGACGTCGTCCGTCCGATCCTGGACCGGAAGGTGCCCGACGTGCCGAGGGCGGCCGGGCGCCTCGGTACCGGCTCGGACGTGCTGGGCCTCGACGACGCCACGTCCCGCGATCACGACTGGGGGCTGCGCCTGACGGTGCTGGTCCCCGCTGACCGGGTCGCGGAGGTCGACGAGGTCCTGACCACGTCGCTCCCCTCGGCCTATCGAGGACGGCCGACGGCGTTCCCGCTGACCTGGGACCCGACCGTCCGGCACCGGGTCGAGGTGGCGACGCCGGCGGAGCTGGTGCGGTCGCGCACCGGGCTCGTCACCGGGCTCGTCATCGCTCCCGGCACTGCTCCCGGTACCGCCGCCCTGAGCGTCACCGACTGGCTGTCCCTCACCGGGCAGTCCGTGCTGGAGATCACGGCCGGCCCGGTGTTCGAGGACACGTCCGGCGAGATCACCGCCCTGCGCGACCTGTTCGCCTGGTACCCGCACGACGTGTGGCTGCACGTCCTGGCGGCCGACTGGAACCGGATCGAGCAGGAGCTGCCGTTCGTGGGCCGCACGGGGCAGCGCGGTGACGACCTCGGCTCCCGGCTGCTCGCCGCACGGCTGAGCACGGCGCTGGTCCGGCTCGGGTTCCTGCTGGAGCGGCGCTGGCCGCCGTACCCCAAGTGGGCGGGGACCCTGTTCGAGCGGCTGCCCGTGGCGCCGTCTGCCGGTGGGCACCTGGCGGACGCGCTCGCCGCACCGACCTGGCAGGCGCGGGACGCGGCCCTGCGCGCGGCGTGCGAGGCGCTGCACGACCGGCAGCGCGCCGTCGGGCTGCCGGTGCTGGAGGGGGCGGCCTGCGAGCCGTTCTTCGACCGGCCCTTCACCGGGCTGCGTGGGGTGCCGGAGGTGCTGCGCGCGGCGATCACGGACCCGGAGGTGCGGGCGCTGTCGCACCGCGGGGGAGTCGAGCAGTGGGTCGACGACGTCGGCACGCTCACCGACCCCGGCGTGCGCGCCCGGCTGACGACCTGCAGCTGACGACCTGTGGATGACGGCGCGGTGAATGTCGCCGGTCCGACGTACCCTGACCGGCGATGATTACTCGTGCAGAGGGTGCGTACCTGGGCGCGCTCCGGGCTTTCCAGGAGCCGATGCTGGACCTGCTTCACCGGAGGTATGCCCCGCTCGTCGTGTCGCTGCTGTCCCTGGTGTTCACACCCGAGCGCCCGACGGTCCCGGTGGCGGAGGCGCACACCGAGATCGGCGACGCGCTCGACCAGCTGCGGGCGCAGGGGTACGAGCGGGGCGCCGACGGCACCCGCGCCATCCCGCTCGGCAGTGCCCGGGAGCTGTGCCGGCAGTGGTCCGACGTCGGCTGGCTGAAGCGCCAGATCATCGACGGGGACGTCGAGGTCTACCAGCTCTCGGCGCACGCCGTCGGGGCGCTGGAGGTCGCGGGGCGGGCCGGCGGCACGCGGGCCCGCGTCTCGGAGTCGCGGGTACGGACGCTCCTGGACGCCGTCGAGCGGCTGGCGCAGGACGCCGACCCGGACGTGCTGGTCCGGATGTCCCGCCTGGACACGCAGATCAGGCGGCTCCAGGAGGAGCTGGACCGGATCCAGCGCACGGGCGAGGTCGCCGAGGTGGAGGACGAGATCCTGCTGGAGGAGGCGGAGAACGTCCTGCACCTGGTCCGCGAGCTGCCCGCGGACTTCGCGCGCGTCGCGGAGTCGATCAGGGCGATGCAGCGGGACGTGGTGACGGCGCTGCGGCAGGACGAGCGGCCGTCGGGCGACGTCCTGCGCGAGTACCTGGAGCGGGGCGAGCAGGTGATGAACGCGACGCCGGAGGGCCGGGCGTTCGCGGGCGCGCTGCGGCTGATCGGCGACCCGGAACGCATCGACGAGCTGTCGGTACAGCTCGACACGGTCCTGCGGCACCGCTTCACGGGAAGCCTGCCCGGGCACCAGCGTGCCGAGCTGCGGGACGTCGCGCGCCGCATCGAGCAGGGAGTCGCGGAGGTCATCAAGGCCCAGCGCCAGGCGTCCCACGTCATCACGACCCAGGTCCGCAACCACGACCCGCTGCGCGACCGGCAGGTCGACGAGCTGCTGCGCGAGGTCATGATCGGCTTCCAGGCGTGGATGCCGTCGACCCGCCGGAGCCAGGACGTGGACCCGGTGCGGCGCCTTCCGGTCGCCGACGTCACGCACCTGCGTCAGTCCACGAGCGACCTGAGCCCGCCCCAGCCGCCCGTCCCGCTGCAGGTGCTGGACGACGACGGCGACACCGGCCTGGAGGACGGCGCCCGCGAGTGGGGCGGCCCGCACTACGCGGAGCTGCGCGACCACCTCGCGTCCTTCGCCGACGCCCATCACGGCCACGACGGCAACGACGGCGTGGACCTCGCAGCGGTGTTCACCGCGGCACCCCAGCACATCCGCCGGCCCGTCGACCTGCTCGGGCTGCTGGAGATCGCGCACCACGACGGCATGACCGAGACCGACCACGTAGCCCTCGTCGAGGCCGTCCGGCCCGACGGGTCGCGCCGGAGGTTCGCGTTCGGCGGCGTGACAGTACGGGCCACGGAAGACAGCACGGAAGACACCGAGCAAGACACCAGGGAAGACACAGATGACTGAGACCACCGTCGAGCAGCACCCACCCGCAGAGGCGACCGGCGGCGGGTTCATCGACCCGGTGCCGATGGAGGAGGACCCCGCCCAGCTGTTCGCGGGCGACTCCGGGACCCTCGACGCGGCGGTGCGGCGGGTGCTGGTCCGGTTGCTGCAGCGCCGGTTCCTGGTCGCCGCCCGGAACAGGTCGCAGTGGCGCACGCTCCTGGAGAACCAGCAGGTGATCGAGTCGCGGCTGCACGACCTGTTCGTGCACCTCGTCGTCGACCACGACCGGGGCATCGCGTACAAGAAGCAGGTGCGGTCGGCCGAGCTCGACGTCCCGATCCTGCTGAAGGACGACCCGTACAGCCGGGCCGAGACGCTGGTCCTCGTCCACCTGCGCACCGTCTTCCAGCGGGAGCGGGGCGCCGGGGAGGCGTCGGTCCGGGTGGACGTCGAGGAGGTCGAGCAGACGGTGCTGACCTTCTTCGACCCCGACGACAAGAACCTGGCCGCCCGCCAGACGGAGATCCGCAACGCCGTGCGGCGGCTGGAGAAGGAAGGGCTCATCGAGGAGGAGTCCGAGGGCCGGTACCGCGTCACCCCGCTGGTCGAGATCGTGCTCAGCAACGAACGTCTCGTCGAGCTGCGCGAGTGGCTGCGCCGCCAGAACGAGGAGGACCAGCGATGACCATGATCGACACCCTGTTCGGGATGATCCCCGCCACCTCGACCGGGCAGCAGTGGGTGGCACGCGACCTCCAGCTGGTCAACTGGGGCGGGTACGACGGCCACCACCGGGTGCGCCTCGCCCCGACGGCGACCCTGCTCTCCGGCAGCTCGGGCTCGGGCAAGTCGACGCTGATGGACGCCTACATCGCACTCCTCATGCCGCACACCACGCCCTTCAACGGCGCCTCGAACGGCAGCGTCGTCGGCCGCCCGCGCGGCAAGGACCAGCGCAACATCCTGTCGTACGCGCGCGGCAAGATCGACGAGTCGCGGACCGACGACGGCACCCGCCACCGCGTGCTGCGCGGCGACGGGCGCGACACCTGGTCCGCGATAGCGATGACCTGGGCGGACCAGTCCGGCACCCGCTTCACCGCCGTCCGCGCCTGGTACATCCCCGCCGCCGCCCGCACGCTCGAGGAGGTCACCGCGCTGCGGGCCACCTGCGAGGGGGACTTCGACCTGCGCGACCTCGAAGCGGCGGCGGCGCAGCGGCTCGCACGGACCGCCGTCACCCACGCCGGGCTGGCCTCCTTCGACACCGACCGGGAGTTCACCGCCCGCCTGCACTCGACGCTCGGTATCGGCGCCTCGGGCGACGGCAACAAGGCCGTCGCGCTGCTCGGCCGCATCCAGGCCGGCCAGCAGATCACC
Organism: Promicromonospora iranensis; assembly: GCF_028994805.1. GTDB lineage: Bacteria > Actinomycetota > Actinomycetes > Actinomycetales > Cellulomonadaceae > Promicromonospora > Promicromonospora iranensis. Next base: position 25,158 of record NZ_JAJQQP010000002.1, read on the forward strand.
ACCGTCGACGCCCTGTACAAGGCGATGGTCCTGGAGGAGCCCGACACCCTGGCCAAGGCTGACGAGGTCGTCGAGCACTTCGACGAGCTCGCCGGCACCCGCGAGCAGATGATCACCGCCCGCCAGCAGGTGGGCGCACTCTCGTCCATCCGCGAGCACCACGCGGCCATCGGCGGCGCGAGCGAGCGGCTCCGCGTCATCGACGAGATCGGCTCCTTCGCCGACGCCGCGTCACCCGCCGCGCTCTGGCGGCACGAGCGGCGCCTCGGCCTGCTGCGCGCCGTCGAGCACGACCTCCAGACCGGGCAGCGCGAGGCACTGGCGCGCGCGGAGGAGACCGGCGCCCGGATCACCGCGGCCAAGTCGGAGCTGGACGGGGTGCAGGAGACACTCCGCGCATCCGGCGGCGACCGCCTCGCCACCGCGCAGCGCGAGCTGAAGGGCGTCGACGCGCGGCTCACCGACGTCGTGCGCGCCCGCGGCAGGCTGGACCGCGCCCTGGGCGTGCTGGACACGTCCGTCTCCACGGAGGCCGAGTTCTCCGCGGTGTCCGCCCGCGCCAGGGCCGCCCTGGACGACGCCGGCGCGAAGAAGGCGGCACGCGACGCGTTCGGCGAGGCGATGTCGGCGCGCAACGCCGCCCGCACCCGCCTGACCGAGCTCGAGGCGGAGCGGACGGCCGCCGCCGAGCGGCGGGGCAACATCCCCGACCACCTCCACCGCGCCCGCGCCGCGCTGGCTGACGCCGCCGGGCTCACCCCCGAGGACCTGCCCTTCGTCGGCGAGCTCCTGGAGGTCCGGACCGAGTTCGAGCCCTGGCGCGGCGCCTTCAACCTGGCGCTCGGCGGCTTCGCGACCAAGATGCTCATCGACACCGCCCGCATCCAGGCGTTCCGCAAGGCCATCGACAGCGTCCCGACGTCCACCCGGGTCCGGTTCGAGGGCGTGCCTACCGGGGTGCGCGACGACGTCCGGCTCGACTCCCGGACTCTCCCGGGCCGCCTCGACGTGCGGAGCGGACCCTTCGCGGGCTGGCTCAAGCACGAGCTGGCGCAGCGCTTCGCCTACGTCTGCGTGGACACGCCCGGGCAGCTCGCCCAGCACAAGATGGCGCTCACCCGCTCCGGCCAGCAGTCCGAAGGCCACCGCGGTGCGCACGGCGGCAACCTGCGCGGGAACGTCCTCGGCTTCACCAACGGCCGGCTGCTGGCCGACCTCGACGAGCAGATCGGCCGGGCCCGACAGCACCTCGCGGACGTCGAGCAGCGCGTGGCCGACGCCGACGCGCAGCTCAACCGGCACGACGACGAGCTCGACGCCTACCGGACGGTCATCGGGCTGACCTGGGACCAGGTGGACGTCGTCGCGGTCGAGGCCGAGCAGGCGCGCTGGGCCAAGGCCATCGAGGAGGTCACCGCCGGCAACCCCGAGATCTCCCGCCTGCGCGAGCAGGCCGGCACGCTCGAGACGCTGATCGACGGCCTCAACCAGGAGCTCGGCAAGACCAACGCCCAGGCCGGGACGCTCACGGACCGCTGGGCAGAGGTCACCGACGAGGTCGACACCGCCCAGCAGGCCCTCGACGACGCCGAGGAGGCGGGCGTCGCCGTCGGGCCGGACCAGCACGCCTACCTCGACGGCCTGTTCCGCGCCGCCGACGCCGACACCACGGACGGCGGCGCGGCCGCGGCGCTCGCCGCCTTCGACGGTGCGCTGCGGCAGGCCACCGAACGGCTCAAGGCCGACCGGGAAGCCGCACAGGTCGCGCTCGGCACCGCGCGGGAGGCGTTGCGCAGGACGTTCGAGAACTTCAAGGAGCGCTGGCAGGACCCCAACCTGGGGACCGACCCGGAGGCATCGTTCGGCGACTACGACCGGATCCTGACGGACCTGGAGACGAACGGCCTCCACGAGCTCGAGGCCGACTGGCGCAACAGCCTCCTGCGGCTGTCCGGGAACGACCTCGCCGACCTGCACAGTGCCCTGGCGGGCTCCGTCCGCGAGATCAAGGAGCGGATCGGCCCGGTCAACGAGATCCTGGCGGACCTACCGTTCGCCGACGACCGGCACCGGCTCCGCATCGACGCGCGGGACAACCAGTCCTCCGTCGTCGGGGCGTTCCGCAAGGAGCTGCGCACGCTGCGCGACTCTCTGTCGCAGGAAGCCACCGACGCGGAGCGCGAGCGCCGCTACCTGCGGATGGCCCGGGTGATCGACCGCATCCGCCGGACCGCACCGGACTTCGCCGACCTCGTGGACGTGCGCCGGCACGTGCGGCTCAGCGCCGAGAAGGTGGACCTCGACGGTAACCACGTGGCGCACTACGACGGCATCGGCGAGAAGTCGGGTGGTGAGTCCCAGGAGCTGGTCGCCTTCATCGTCGGCGCGGCCCTGCGGTACCAGCTGGGCGACGCCGGGGCCGAGCGGCCCCGCTACGCGCCGGTGTTCCTGGACGAGGCCCTCATCAAGGCCGACGCGAGGTTCACCGGCCGGGCCGTCGGCGCGTGGCGCGGCCTGGGCTTCCAGCTCGTCATCGGGGCGCCGAACGACAAGTACAGCGCCCTGGAGCCGCACGTCGACATGAAGTACATCGTGCTCAAGGACACCTCGGGCCGGTCCCGGACGAAGGCGGTGGCAGGCATCGAGATCCCGGCAGAGCCGGCCTGACGACGGGCCGGCGCGTCACCCCGCGCTGTCCTCCAGCATCGGCGGGCAGGTGCTGCCGGGCTCGGTCAGGAGCTCGAAGTGCCAGATCTCGTTCGCGTACACCTGGCACAGCCCGTAGTCGGCGCCGTGCTGGATCAGCCAGTAGTCGGCCTCGGTCGGCCCGATGTCGACGGCGTTGCCGCCGATGTGCCGGGAGGTCTCGGGCGAGGCGACGACGCGGCGGGCGGCCTCCAGGCTGCCGTGCTTCCGGACGGCCGCGTCGAGCAGCTGCTGCTGGTAGGCGGCGCTGCGCCAGCCGCTGGTGATCCAGAAGTCGATGTCGTCGGCCGCCGCGTCGGTGACGGCCTGGCGGACGGCGTCGGCGAGCGCCGGGTCGAGGCCCGTGATCGCGGGGAGGTCGTCGTCGAGCGTCGCCACACCGTCGGGTATCTCGCCGCCTTCCACGCCGGTCGCGCCGGACGCCGCCGGGCCGCGGTCCAGCGCGTCGTCGACGGCCCGGACGACCGGCGAGTCGGCGCGGTCGAGCAGGGGGTAGATGCCGAAGACGGCGGCGAGGACGGTCACGCCGACGACGGCGGCCGCCATCGGGCGCCGGTCCGTCCGGGGTGCGCGCTGGGTGCTGACGTGGGCCGGGGGCTGGGTGAGCTGCTGTCGAACCATGCCCACAGCCCACCGGGGGCGGCGTTGTCACGGTGTCTGCGTTTTTTGATACGGCCGCGATATGCCGGCGTGCGCGTTCGTCGGTGGCGCGCGTTCGTCAGGCGTGCGCCGTCGGCAGCAGCACCGTGACGCGGAGTCCGCCGTCGGGCCGCGGGGTGAGGGTGAGCGTGCCGTCGTGGGCGGTGACGATGCTCCTGACGATCGCCAGGCCGAGGCCGACACCCGCGTGGTCGCCATGCACCCGTCCGGTCCCGCGCTGGAACGGCTCGGTGAGGGTCGAGACGAGGCGCGGGGTGAGCATCTCGCCGGTGTTCTCGACGGTGAGCGCCACGGTCCCGGGGCGGACGCCGGTCGTGACCCACACGCTGCCGTGCTCGGGGCGGTTGTGGACTATCGCGTTGTGGACGAGGTTGGTCGTCATCTGCAGCAGGAGCGCGTACGAACCGGTGGCGGGGGCGACGTCGCCGGAGGTCTCGATGGTGAGGCCCCGTTTCTCGGCCAGCGGGAGGAGCGTCTCGGAGGCCTCTTCCGCGATCAGGGACAGGTCGACGTGCTCCGTGGTGAAGGATCGCCGGTCGGCGCGGCTGAGCACGAGCAGCGCCTCGGTGAGGTCGATCGCCCGGGTGTTGACGTACCGGAGGCGCTCGACCAGCTCGCCGGTGTCGCGCGCCGGGTCGTCGCGTGCGACCTCGAGCAGGGTCTGGGTGATCGCCAGCGGGGTGCGCAGCTCGTGGGAGGCGTTGGCGGCGAATCTCTGCTGCTCGGCGATGTGGGCCTCGAGCTGTGCCAGCATGCCGTCGAACGTGTCGGCCAGCTCGCGGAACTCGTCCTGGCGGCCCTCCAGCTGGATCCGGTGGGACAGTGATCCGTCCGTGGCCAGGCGCGCGGCACGGGTGATGCGCCGCAGCGGGCTGAGCATACGTCCGGCGAGGATCCACCCGCCGAGCAGCCCGAACACCAGCAGGAACGCCAGTGCGGCCATCGCCCGCGGGAAGAAGGCGCGCGTCAGGTCCTCCTGGTCGGGGATGAACACCGAACCGAGGCGGTCACCGGGCACCGGCCCGCCGGGGGTGTAGATGTCCTCGGGCACGTACCGCAGCAGGAACACCCACACCACCGCGAGCAGCAGGACGCTGGCGATCATGAGGAACCCGGCGTAGCTGAGGGTGAGCTTGAGCCGGACGCTCATCCCGGGCGGCCTATCCACGGTCGGCGCCCTCCTGCCCGGTGTCGATGCGGTAGCCGACGCCGGGCACGGTGGCGATGATCCAGGGTTCGCCGAGCCGTTTGCGCAGTGCCGAGACCGTGATCCGCACGGCGTTGGTGAACGGGTCGGCGTTCTCGTCCCAGGCCCGCTCGAGCAGCTCCTCGGCGCTGACGACGCCACCCCCGGCGGCGACGAGGACCTCGAGCACGGCGAACTGCTTCCTGGTCAGCGCGACGTAGCGACCGTCCCGGTAGACCTCGCGGCGGAAGGGGTCGAGCCGGACGCCCGCGATCTCGCTGACCGGGGGCCGGGCCACCACGCGCCTGCGGTCGAGCGCCCGCAGGCGCAGGACGAGCTCGCGGAGCTCGAACGGCTTGGTGAGGTAGTCGTCGGCGCCGAGCTCGAACCCGGAGGCCTTGTCGTCGATCCGGTCGGCGGCGGTCAGCATGAGGATCGGGATGCCGCTCCCGGAGGCGACGATGCGCCGGGCGACCTCGTCGCCGGACGGGCCGGGGATGTCGCGGTCGAGGACCGCGAGGTCGTAGGAGTTGATGCTGAGCAGCTCCAGGGCGGAGTCGCCGTCGCCGGCGATGTCGGCGGCGATGGCCTCCAGCCGCAGGCCGTCACGGACCGCTTCGGCCAGGTAGGGCTCGTCCTCCACGATCAGCACGCGCATACCGGCAGCCTAGGTCGTGAGCGCGGGTCCGGCGGCGGGACCTGCGGCGGGACACGGCTCATGTGCCCAGTGCAGACCATGAGCTGTTGCGGTGGCGTATCTGCTTCTTGAGACACGGACGATATGCCGGATGTGGTGGGCTGCCGTGGGGTCTGGTGCGCGGCCGGCGTGCCGGGTCAGCTCGCCTGGGAGGCGTGCAGGCGCGCGTAGCGGCCGCCGCGTGCGAGCAGGGCGTCGTGCGTACCCTGCTCGACGATCCGGCCGTGCTCCAGCACGACGATGCGGTCGGCCTGCCGGATCGTCGACAGCCGGTGCGCGACCACCAGGGTCGTCCGCCCGCGCATCAGACGGCCGAGCGCCTCCTTCACAAGGGTCTCCGACTCGGTGTCCAGGGCGCTGGTCGCCTCGTCGAGCAGCAGGATGCGCGGGTCACGCACCAGGGCGCGGGCGATCGCGATGCGCTGCCGCTGACCGCCGGACAGCCGTGCTCCGCGCTCGCCGACGACGGTGTGCCACCCCTGGGGCTGCGCGTCCACGAAGTCGAGCGCGTTGGCGTCCCGCAGGGCGGCGCGGACGACGTCGTCGGGCGCGTCCGGCAGGCCGTAGGTGACGTTGTCACGGATGGTGCCCTCGAACAGCACGGACTCCTGCGGCACCACCGAGACGTGGCGGCGCACGGTGCGCAGGTCCAGCTCCTGCGCGTCGGTGCCGTCGACGAGCACCCGGCCCGACGTCGGGCGGACGAAGCCGAGCACCAGGTTGAGCAGCGTCGACTTGCCGGACCCGGACGAGCCGACGAACGCGACGGTCTCGCCCGCCGGGATCGTCAGGGTGACGTCGTGCAGGGCGTCGTCGTCCGAGCCGGGGTAGCGGTGCGACACGTGGTCCAGCGCCAGCTCGCCCGCCACGGCGTCGACGGTGCGGCGGCCCGCGTTCTCCTCCAGGTCCGGTTCCTCGAGGACCTCGGCGATCGAGCGGACGGACTCCATGCCACGCGCCGTCACCGGGATCAGCATGAGCAGCTGCGTGAGGCCCTGGGTGAGCAGCGTGAAATAGCTCGACAGCAGCACCACCTCGCCCGGCGTGACGGGCAGGAAGCCCGTGAGCGAGAAGATCGCGGCGAGCGCCAGGCAGGTGACGCCGAGCAGCTGCATGGTCACCCAGGACAGCGACGCGACACGCCCGTTGAGCATGTCGAGGTGCAGACCGGCGCGGCGGACGCCGTCGGCCCCCGCGGCGAGGCGGGTCACCGCCGTCTGCTCCAGGCCGTGCGCGCGCGTGATCGGGATGAGCGAGGCCATCTCGCCCACGCGGGAGGCGAAGCCCTCGACCTCGCGGCGGAAGTGCTCGTTGCGGTCGCGGGACCGGCGGGCCGTCGACCAGCGCATGCCGAGCGCGAGCGGCACGGCCAGGAGGTACACGGGCAGGAACTGGGGGACCTTGACGGCCGTCATCGTGAGGGCTCCGCCCAGCACCATGAGCGACGAGAGGAGCGGGTGCGTGACCTGCTGGAGCATGACCTCGATGTTCTCGACGTCGCGCACCACCTTGGTCTGCACCACCGACGAGCTGGCCCGGGAGTGGTACCCGATGGAGAGGCTCTGCAGACGGGCGGCGAGCGCGTTGCGCAGGTCGGCGCCGGTGTCGCGCACGACCGTCATGAAGTTGCGCGTGTAGACGAGGTGGTTCGGGAAGTTCTGCAGCAGCAGGGCTGCGGCGATCGCGAACCAGACGAGCACGTCGCGCACCGGTCCGCCCGTCGCCACGATGTCGATGACGGACGCCGTCACGACCGGCAGGAACCACATCGGGATCTCTTTGAGCGTGAACGCCCCGATCGCGACCGACATGCGCCCGGGGCGCCGGGCGAGCAGGCGCAGGACCGACCGGGCGGGCCGGGAGCTGTCGATCCGGACGTGGGAGGTAAGCGCTTTCTCAGCAGCCATGCCGCACATGCTATGCCGGTACCGGCCGGAGTGGAGGACGGGGCGAGGCCACTCTGTGCCAGGATGCGAGGGTGGAGACGGCCGATGTCACGCTCGACACGGTGACCCGGCAGCCGGAGGGAGACCGCGCGCCATGAGGTACACCAGCTCGATAGAGATCGCCCTGCCGCGGGAGAGAGTGGCGCAGCTGCTGGCCGACCCGGCCCACGTGCAGAAGTGGGTCCGGGGCGTGGTGCTGCACGAGCCGCTCAGCGGGATGCACGGGCAGGTCGGTACCAGGTCGCGGGTCGTCATGGAGTCGGGGAAGCGGCAGATCGAGTGCATCGAGACGATCACGAGGCGGGAGCCGGCAGACTTGCGCGAGATCCCCCGCGAGGTCGTCGTCCACTTCGACCGGGAGATCGTCGGCGAGGGCATGTGGAACGCCGTCCGTGATCGGCTGACCGAGGCCACGCCGACGACGACGCTCTGGGAGAGCGAGAGCGAGTTCCGGTTCAGCAGCCCGCTGATGCGGCTGATGGGGCGTCTCCTGCCCGGCGTATTCCGCAAGCAGTCGCAACAGCACATGCAGGACTTCAAGGCGTTCGCCGAGCAGGGGAGGGACGTCCGCGAGCTCGGGAGCTGACCTGCCCGCCGTTCAGGCCGGCCACCACCGCAGGTCGAGCTCCCGCCGGGCCGGCGGGAGCTCGACCAGCGAGCGTCAGCGCGTCATCAGGCGGTACTGCTGCGCCACCTCCTTCGCCGTGGCCGCGCGGTCGAGCAGCTGGATGGTGTCCATGCTGCAGTTGCAGGGGTTCCGCTCCTGCGTGTCCTGCGGGAAGCTGCCGCCGATCTTGATCCCGCGCGGCGTCGTCGCCGAGGCACCCGATCCGTCCACCTGCCACGGGTCGCCGTCCACCACGTAGAAGCCGGGCACGCGCTCACCGTTGCGGTACAGCGCCATCCGGCCGGTGGTGTAGTCGAAGGTGGCGGCCAGGTGCACCCACTCGTCCTGCGGCAGGAGGGTGCGCCAGTCCTCGTGCGCGGCGAAGGTCTGCGACGCGCCGCCGTCGATCCGCCGGCCCAGCGCGACGAGCCGCAGCTCGCCGTCCACCTGGATGATCTCGAGCAGCGCGCGGACGCCGTGCCCGTCCGAGTCGCCGCTGAGCACACCCGCCAGGCCGACGGCGTTGTAGTAGTCGTCCGGGTTGGCGGTGGTGGTGTCGGGGCTCGGGTTCTGGCCGGTCATCTTGACCCAGCCCATCACCGTCATCCCGTCGACACCGTCGAGGGCGGACAGGGTGTCCACCCCGTCGGCGTCGAACACGCCCGCCTTCCAGTCGTCGTCGCCCGCCGTCAGCGGGTTCACCTGCCGGAGCTGGATGGAGTTGTTGCTGCCCGGGTAGGCGCCGTCGGCGGCGCGCATGTCCTCGCCGCCGTTGACCAGGTTCAGGTAGGTGCGGGACGCGCCGCGGTCGATCTCCACCGCCCCGTCCTGCTGGAACGGGTGCTCGAAGTCGTAGAAGCTCACGACGTTGTCCCGCAGCGAGCGGGGAACCTCCTGCGGCACCGGCGCGCGCACGGTGTCGACGACCTTCCAGATCTTCCCGTTCGCCTTGGCGATGAGGTAGAGATCGCCCGAGCGGTCACGGCCCATCCGCAGGTCGGCCCGCTCGTCGCCGGTGAAGTCGTACATCCGCTTGCGGGTGCCGTCGGTGTCGTAGAGCGCGGCCTCGTAGACCTGCGCCTCCGGCCCGCCGCGCCGCATCTGCGACTCCTTGGTGAAGAGGACCCGCCCCTGCACCAGATCGGTGAACAGGTACGTGCCGTCGAGGGCCGGGAGGTCGCGCCCACGGTAGACGAATCCACCGCTGATCGCGTACCCGCTGTCCGAGGTGCACGACCAGCCGGGCGGCGGGTCGTGGTCGTACGCCGCGACGGGATAGGTGAAGCCGAGGTCGGCGTCGTTCTCCGGGAGCGGGTACAGGTTGCAGCGGTCGGCCGCGTCGAAGACGTACCTGCCCTCCCGGTCACCCCAGCCGAAGTTGTCGCCCGCCCGCACGTCGTAGACGGCCTCGATCGCGTGTTCGCCGATGTGACCGAGGAACATGCGCGGCTGACTCTTCCGGCCCTGCTCGTCCCAGCTGAAGCGGTGCGGGTCGCGCAGGCCGACGGCGTAGATCTCGCCCAGCGCGCCGGCCGTCCCCACGAAGGGGTTCGACGGCGGGATCCCGTACGCCCCGCCCGGTCCGTCGGTGCCCGCCGGGTCGATGCGCAGGATCTTGCCCGCGGGGGTGCCCATGTCCTGCGGGATGCCGGTGCCCACGCCGCGGCCACCGTCGCCCACGGCGAGGTAGAGCAGGCCGTGGTCCTCGTCGCCGGGGCGGGCCGTCGGGTTGAAGTCGATCTGCTGGATGGCGTGGATCTGCCCGGCGAAGCCGAGGCGCAGCACCTCGCGGCTCGTCCCGGAGAAGAGGTCGGCGGCGGGGTCGTCGGCCACCCACTCGGTCACCACCGAGTGCAGGAACGTCGGTGTCTGGGGCGGGTACGTCGTGGGGTCGGGCGGCGGGCCCGCGTTGCCCGGCCGCTCGGTGTGCACCGTGTAGAACGTGCCGTTGTCCTCGAAGTCCGGGTGGAACGTCGCGAACCCGAACCCGCTGCCCAGACCACGCCCCGAGAAGAACTCCGGGGCGAACTCGGCGGCCACGTCCAGGTAGACCCGCGGCTCGCCGTCCTCGACGAGGTAGAGCGGACCGTTGAGGTCCGGCACGTACCTGCGTCCTGAGCCGTCGGGCAGCTCGCCGAGGCCGTTGATGCGGGCGTGCCGCATCAGCCGGCGGTCGGTGGGCGCCGGGATCGGCTCTGTCCTGGGGAACTGGGCGTACTCCTCCAGGACGAGCCCCAGCGTGGACTGGATCTCTTCCGGGGCGGGATCGGTGATCGGACCCGGTCCGGCCGTCGCGGTGGTCATCGTCGCCGTGGTCAACGGGACCAGTGCGGCGGCCGTGATCGCCACCGCGGCGACCGCCGAACGCCATCGTCGCTTGCTCATGGTGCCTCCTGAATGTCGTCGTCGTCATTGCGGGAGTGCTGTGCGCTTGCGCGGGTCGACCTACCGGCAGAACGGCCGCGCCCCGGCCGCGCTGAGGATCCCGCCCACCACGTGGGTCTCGAACGACCCGGCGCCGGCGAGCGTCGAGTCCTCCGTCCAGGCGGCCGGGTCGTGGCCGAGCGTGGTGACCCACGCGCGGCCGCCGTCGTAGTGCTGGCACCACGAGACGGGGTGGTCGCCCGCGTGCCCGGGGTGCCCGTTGAAGCCGGCGTGGTCACCGATCGTCGCGGTGTCCACCTCGGCGAGGAACCGCACGCCCGTGGGGAACGGTTCCAGGTGGTACCACTCGTCGCGGAAGTCCCACCGCCGCGGCAGGTCCCGGGTCGAGGCGTCACGCCGGTCGACCGTCACGACCTGCCCGTCGCGGTGCGGCCCGTGGTCGTAGAAGTGGGCCCCGCCGAGCAGGCCCTGGAACCACGGCCAGTGGTACATCGCGCCGAGGGTGTTGTGGACCGCCACGAAGCCGCCGCCCGACCGGACGTACTGCAGCAGCGCCGTCTGGGAGGCGTCGTCGAGCATGGTGCGGGAGGTGCTGAGGAAGACGACGGCGTCGTAGGGCGCGAGGCGCGACGGCGCGTCGAGCTGGCGCACGTCCTCGGTCCAGTCCACCTCGAAGCCGTGCTCCTGTCCCCAGCGGACCACCGCGTTCTGCGCCACGTGCGCGGAGGTGAGCGGCGGGTTCTTGCCCGCGGGCAGCAGCGGACCGAGGTGCGCGTGCCGGGAGCTGCCCGTCGCGGTGAAGACCAGCACGCGCACGACGCCGTCGTCGGCCCGCGGCAGGTCCCAGTCGTTGTAGCAGGCCGGGTCGGTGCCCCGGCAGACGCCGTAGTCGGCGAGCTTGTCCTGGGAGGTGTTCTGGTGCGGCGACGTGCCCGCCGGTGTCAGCGCTGTCGGAGCGGGCGCCGCGAGGTGCAGGCCGGCCAGCAGCGCGGCCAGGATAGCGAGGCCGAGCACGACCTGCCCCGCACCGCCGATCGTGTTCCCGAACGTGTTCCTGAGCAACATGACGTTCTCCTTTGAACAGCCATCTGTCAGCCCTTGCTCCGTTGAGTGCTGGCTATTTGCGGGAAATCGGGGGCCGATCCAACAAATAGCCAGCACTCAACGGAAGAAGGGGTGGATCAGGGCACCTCCTTGGGGCGGCCGCCCAGGTAGAGCTGGGCCAGGCGGGGATCAGCGAGAAGGTCCGGGGCCGGGCCGGTGATGTGCACGCGGCCCAGGTCCAGCACACAGCCGACGTCGGCTGCCTCCAGCGCACGCCGCGCGTTCTGCTCCACGAGGAGCACCGCCGTGCCGGCGTCACGCATGCGCTGCACCTGCTCGAACACGATCGCCGTCGCCTTGGGGTCGAGCCCCATGGACGGCTCGTCGAGCAGCACCACCTTGGGCCGCACCATGAGCGACCGGGCGAACTCGACCTGCTTCTGCTGGCCGCCCGACAGCGCACCGGCCAGCGCGCCCCAGCGCTCGCCGACCAGCGGGAACAGGCTGGTGACGAACTCGGTGCGCTCGGCGACCAGCGACCTGTCACGCACGCTGTAGGCGCCGAGCAGCACGTTCTCGGCCACGGTCATCTCGGGGAAGACGCTGTGTCCCTGCGGCACGTGGGACAGCCCCGAGGCCAGGAGCTGCTGCGGGGTCCGCCCGGTGACGTCCACACCGTCGACCACCACCTGCCCGGAGCGCGGCTTCAGCATGCCGCTCGCGACCTTCAGCACCGTCGACTTGCCGGCGCCGTTCGGCCCCACGAGGCAGACCACGCTCGACGGCGCGACGGTCACCGACAGGCCGCGCAGCACGAGCGCGGCCCGGCCGTAGCCGGCCTGGACATCGGTCAGGCGGAGCAAGGGCTCGGCCGCGGGGGACGACGCCGGCGCGGCCGCCGGCACGGGTTCCGGTTCAGACGCCAAGGTATGCCTCCAGGACCAGGGGGTCGTCCTGCACGACGGCGGGTGTGCCCTGCGCGATGGGCCGGCCCCTGTCGAACACGACGACGTGGTCGCTCAGGCCCATGACGAGCTCCATGTTGTGCTCCACGATGATGAAGGTGCGGCCCTCGGCGTTCAGCTCCCGCACGAGGTCGGCGATCCGGTCCACCAGCGCCGGGTTCACCCCGCCGGCGGGCTCGTCGAGCATGATGGTGTGCGGGTCGCCCATGAGCACCCCGGCGAGCTCGAGCAGCTTCTGCTGGCCGTAGGAGATGTCGCGTGCCTCGGCGTGCTCCAGGTGGTCGATGCCGACGCGCGCCAGCAGCTCGCGCGCCCGCCCGACGTCGGCGGGGTTGCGCGAGCCGCGCAGCCGCTGCAGCAGCCCGTGCGGCTGCACGGCGACCAGCACGTTCTCCAGCACGGTGAGCCGCGGGAAGACGCGGCACAGCTGGAAGCTCCGGCCGATCCCGGACCGGGCGATCCGGTGCGGTGGCAGCCCTGTCACGTCCCGGTCCTGGTAGCTGACGGTGCCGGCGTCGGGCCGGATCATGCCGGTGACGCAGTTGAAGAACGTCGTCTTGCCGGAGCCGTTGGGTCCGATCAGGGCGTTGATCTCGCCCTCGTGGAACGCGACGGAGGCGCCGTCGATCGCGCGGACGCCACCGAACGACTTGGTCAGGCCCTCGGTGGTCAGTGAGTGTGTCGGAGAGTGTGCCGGGGTGGTCATCGGGCCGCCTCCTCGCGTTGCTTCGCCAGCTCCTCGGCGCTGACCTCACGGATCGACGCCGCCCCGCGTCGCCGGTTCAGGAGCGAGGACAGGGCCGGGATGACGCCGTCGGGCATGAACAGGACGACCAGGCCGAGCAGGACGCCGGTGGCGACCAGGTGGAGCTGCGTGTCGCCGTACTGGGACTTGAACACCTCGACCGCGTAGCCGACGACGACGGCGCCGAGCAGCGGGCCGAAGAGGCTGCGCACCCCGCCGAGCAGCGCCATGAGCACCATGTAGGTGCCCACCAGGATCGAGAACTGGAAGATCGGGTCGAGGTACCCGAACCACAGCGCGTACAGGCCGCCGCCGAGCGCGGTGAAGAACGCGCTGATCACCAGGGCCGTGAGCTTGTAGGCGAAGGTCGGCACACCCAGCGCCTGCGCCTTGTCCTCGTCCTCGCGGATGGCCTTGAGCCCGGCGCCGAGCCGGGACCGCTCGATGAGCCACCAGGTCAGCAGCGCGAGCGCGAGCAGCACGGCGTGCAGGTAGAAGAACCGTTCGTGCTGCTCGGGACGCAGCACCTCGGTGCCGAACGGCCGCGGCACCCGCAGTCCGTTCGAGCCGCCGGTGAACGTGTGCCAGCTCTGGAACGTGAGCTGCAGGATCAGCACGAGCGCGATCGACGTGATCACGAACGACGCGCCCCGCACGCGCAGCGACGCGATGCCCACGGGGATCGCGATGGCGGCGACGATCAGTCCGCCGGCGATCAGCGCGAGCCACGGGTCCATGCCGGTGCGGAGGATGAGCAGGGCGGTGGCGTACCCGCCGAGCCCCGAGTAGGCGGCGTGGCCCAGCGAGATGTACCCGGTGAACCCGCCCACCAGGTTCCAGGACGTCGCGAGCACGGCGTAGCTCAGGATCACCACGCCGACGGACAGGATGAACGGGTCGGCGGCGAGGGACGGGAAGAGGAGCACCACCGCCACGAGGGCAAGCAGGCCGGCGACCCGGGCCACCCGGACCGCCGTCGGCCTGGCTGTCGTCGGCCTGGCCGCCGTCGGTCGCGGAGCCCGGGTGGGGCTAGAAGCGTTGGGCAAGGCGACCTCCGAAGAATCCCTGGGGGCGGATCATGAGGGTCACGAACAGGGCCAGGTAGAACACGGTCTGCGCCCAGGTGGTTCCGAGCGGTACCTGCAGCAGGCTCGCGGCGACGCCGAGCAGCATGGCCGCGATCGCGGCGCCGGGGATGCTGCCCAGCCCGCCGACGACGATGATCGCCATCAGCGGCCCGATCCAGTGCCAGTGCAGCGACGGGTAGATCGTGTAGTCCAGCGAGAGCGCCGTACCGCCGATCGCGGCCGTCGCGAGCCCCAGCCCGAAGCCGAGCCCGGCCACGCGGTCGGTGTCGATGCCGACGAGCCGCGCGGCCTCCGGGTGCTGGGTCGTGGCGCGCAGCGCCCTGCCGAAGGAGGTCTTGCGCAGGATCACGTACAGCGCCCCGAGCGAGACCGCGGCGAGCGCGAACGCGATCAGCTTGACCACGGCGATGCTGACGCCGAACACCTCGATGCTGGTGCCGGAGTACTCGAGCTGGACGCGCCGCTGCGTCCCGGTCCACACGAACCCGAGCAGGCCCTCGATCGTCAGGGCCACCGCGAACGTCAGCAGCACCGACATGGTGGTGAGGCTGATGGGCCGCAGCCGGGACACGAGGAACCGCTGCATCCCGTACCCGACCACGAAGAACAGCGGCACCGTGATGACCAGCGAGAGGAGCGGGTCGAGCCCGGAGCGCTCGTGGAAGAACCAGGCGAGGTAGGCCGCGAGGATCAGGAACGCGGAGTGGGCGATCATGACCACCCGCATGACGCCGAAGTACAGCGTCAGGCCCGCCGCCAGGAGGGCGTAGAGCCCGCCCAGCAGGATGCCCAGCACCAGGCTCTGCGCGAACAGGGCACCGGTCATGCGATCACCACTCGGGCTTCGGGTGGATGAGGTCGGCTTCCTTGACGTCCTCCGGCAGCACGATCTTGATCTCGCCGTCGACGTACTGCTGGATCAGGTGGGCGCTCTGCGGGCGGCCCTGGGCGTCCCAGCTGAGCGTGCCGACCACCGTCTCGACCTCGTTCTCGTGGAGCCAGTCGACGAGCTGCTGCTGGCACTCGGGCGACGGGTCGGCGCAGCCGACGGCCTCGACCGCCGCGGCGACGACCTGGCCGGTGGTCCAGGCGTTCGCCTCGTCCTCGGCCGGCGGGGTGCCGTGCTCGGCCGTGTAGGCCTCGACGAACTCCTCGTTGGACGGGTACGTCGCGGTGGGCGTGTAGCCCGTCGGCGCGAGGATGCCCTCGGTCTTGTCGCCGATCGCGGCCGGGAACTCGGCGTTCGTGGGCGCTCCGGAGATCGCCGCCATGTCGGGCTGGTAGCCCTGCTGCTGCAGCGCGACGACGAGGTTGACGCCGTCCTGGTACTGCGAACCGACGATCAGCAGGTCGGCGTCGGAGTCCGTGATCTTCGCCGCGATCCCGCTGAAGTCCGTGGTGTTGGGCGGGTAGACCTCGTCCTCCACCACCTCGACCCCTGCGTCGGCGAGCGTGTCGCGCAGGCCGTACGCGGTGCCCTGGGCGAACGGGTCGTCCATGGAGGCGACGGCCATCGTCTTCGGCCGCTCGTCCTCGGGCAGGGCGAGGATGTGGTCGGCGAGGTGGTCGTAGTGGTCGTCGGCAATGGCCGGCGCCGCGTAGAAGAGGTTGTCGAACCCCTGCTCGAACACCTCGGCGGCGGCGCCGGCGGGCTCGACGAAGAGGAAGCCGTAGTCCTGCGCGACCTGCGCGGCGGGGACGACGAGCCGGGTCGAGAACGGTCCGAAGACGAGGTCGACGCCGTCCTGGTTGATCAGCCGCTCGTAGTCCGAGGCGACCCGGTCGGCGTTCGACTGGTCGTCGACGATGATCAGCTCGACCTGGCGGCCCAGGAGCCCACCGTTCTCGTTGACATACGCCGCCCAGGCCTCGTAGCCGCGCTGGACGCCCTTGCCGGGCTCGGCGAAGTCGCCGGTCAGGGGGAGCGATACGCCGATGACTATCGGGTCGTCCGGGCCGGCGGACCCGCCGCCCTGGTCGTTGCCCTCAGGGCTCGCCAAGCAGGCGGACAGGGTCAGAGCCGTGGTCGCGGCGATAGCCGCTACCGTCAGCCGTCGGGTTGCTCTCATGGTCCACTCCTTTGTGGCAAGCGCTTCCGTAACCGCTTACGGCACTCTAGGAACTGAGACGCTGGGTGACAAGGGTCTAGGCACCATCCATGACCGACGGCGGGGCGCTACCCGTGGATTGCTGGGGCGAGGAGATCTGATGCGGAAGCACACCGCCGGGCTACGTCTGGTCGACGTCGCCGAGCACGCCGGCGTGTCCATCGCCACGGCCTCGCGTGCGCTGTCCGGTGCGCCGGGGGTGTCCGAGGCGATGGCCGAGCGGGTGCGCGCGGTCGCGGCCGACCTGGGCTACGTCGCGAACGTGCACGCCCGCTCGCTCGCCAGCGGGGCCAGCCCGGGGGTGGGGCTGGTGGTGCACGAGATCGGCGACCCGTACTTCGCCGAGATCGCCAGCGGCGTGCTGGAGGTCGCTGGCGCGAACGGGCGCATGGTGCAGATCTGCCACACGGGCCGGGACCCGTTCACCGAGGTGGCGCAGCTGCGGGCCCTGGTCAACGCCCGTGTCGGGATCATCGTCGTCGCGGGGTCGGGGCACCTCGACCGCGACGTGCAGTCGCAGATGAAGGCCGAGGTGCAGGGCTTCGAGTCGGCCGGCGGACGGGTCGCGGTCATCGGCAGGCACCCGCACCTGGGGGTCGACGCCGTCGTGCCGGCCAACGTCCAGGGCGGCCGGGCGATCGCGGAGCACCTGCTGGAGCTGGGCCATCGGCGCATCGGCATCGTGGCCGGGTCGCGGCGGCTCGCCACCATGGCCGACCGCCTCGCCGGCGTCGAGCAGGCTCTTGGTGCGTTCGGGCTGGCGCTGGGCGACCTGCCCGTGGTCGAGGCGGAGTTCACTCTCGACGGCGGCAAGGAGGCCGCCCGGCGGCTCCTCGACGAGCACCCGGGCGTAACGGCGATACTCGCGCTGAACGACGACATGGCGGTCGGGGTGCTGTCGGTGCTGGGGGAGCGGGGCATCGCGGTTCCGGGCGACGTGTCGGTGACGGGATTCGACGACGTCACCGTGGCGGGGCACCTGTCGCCCGCCCTGACGACGGTGCGCCTGCCGATGAAGGAGATGGGGCGGCAGGCGCTCGAGCTCGCGCTGCTGCCGCGGGCCGCGCGCCCCCGGCGCCGGACGGCGGAGCAGAGGCTGATGGTGCGGGCCTCGACGGCTGCGGTGCGCGGCCACGCCTGATTCACGCTGGCTGAATTGTTCAGCTCAGCCCGCAAGACCAGGGCTCAGGTGAACGAAATTCAGCAGACCTGGCGCTCGCCGCGACGGCACACCGTACCCAGCCGACCAGCCCGCGAACGGCCGGGGTCCTCACCTCGCTGCGGGCGTGCCCTCCTCGTGCGGCCCGACCGGGAGCAGGGTGGGGGATGGTTCGCCCGTCGCCAGCCAGTGGGCCAGGACGTCATGGAACAGGTCGGGATCCTCGACGTCCCAGATGTGGTGCATCCCCGGCGCGAGCCGCGCCACGGCATGGGGTACGCGGGAGGTCACCTCGTCCAGCGCGCCGCGGAAGGTCCGGGACTCCTTCTCGCCGACGATCGCGAGGATCGGGGCGGTCAGCCGGCGGAGTCCGTCGAGGTCGCGGGCCGGCACACCGTCGTAGAGCTGCGGGACCATCCGACGGACCGAGTCGCGATCGATCCCGAGCCCGGTGGTGACGAACAGGTCGACCGCGTCCGGTGGCAGCCGATACATCCGGGCGGTCGTCCTCCAGTACCAGGGGCTGCCGAAGAAGCGGATCTGTGCGAGCCCGGCCCAGCGGGTGAACCCGCGCACGCCGCGCAGGATCGCCCCGGTCACGAAGACGCTCCTGATCACGTCCGGGTGGCGCGCCGCGAGGGCCACGCCCACGACGCCGCCGAGCGACAGCCCGACCACGTGGGCTCGCCCGCCGTGGGCCCGCTCGCGGACGAGGTCTGCCAGCTCGTCGACAGTGGTCGAGAGGTCGGTCCACGGGTGCTGTGCCGAGGCGCCGAACCCGGGCAGGTCCGGGATGAGGGCGTGGTGGTCGGGGAGTGCCCCGGCCTGCTCGGTCCACGACCAGCCGGCGACGTTGCCGCCGTGCAGGAACAGGACCGACTCGCCGGCGTCGGGGCGCTGCTCGGCAAGAGAGATGCTCGCGGGGCGGTTCGTCGCAGGGCTCACAGTGCGGCCTCCAGCTCGTCGAGCCACGTGAGCTCAGCCTGGACCTCGAGGATCCCCTTGCGCAGTGTCGCCGACCGGAGACGGGCGGCCAGGTCGCTGTCCACGGTCGGAAGGCTCTCCAGCGTGGCGAGCAGACGACGCGCCGCGTCCCGGCGCTCCGCGAGGAGCGCCCGGACCAGTTCGGGGTCGTCCTCCCGCCCGACGAAGAAGAGCCTGCCGAGGAACGGCTCGCGGGGCTTCTCGTCAGGCAGGGGGGACCGCAGCCATTCGGTGAGCCGGGCGCGGCCGTCGTCGGTGAGCCGGTGCTCGCGGCGGTCGGGCTTGCCGGCCTGGGCCACGACGCGGACGTCGACCAGACCGTCCTGCTCCAGCCGGGCAAGCGTGCGATAGATCTGGGACTGGTCGGCGGACCAGAAGTGAGCGACGGTGCCGTCGAAGGTCTTCTTGAGGTCGTAGCCGGTCATGGGGCGCAGGTCGAGGAGACCGAGGATCAGGGCGTCGAGTGCCATGCGCATACCCTACAGCACACATATAAGACTATGCACATATGAAGCGTTGCGCCTGTGGTGCTACGCCACGGGCGGCCGGACCGGCGCGCTGCTCCACCCCTCCTGACGGCCGCTCAGCTCCGTGTCGAGCGTCTCCTGCGCGACGCGCATCGCCTCGACGTACGCGGGCTCCTGCATCCGCTGCCACATCACGTCCTCCAGCACGCCCTCGACGTGGCTGGTCACCCACCAGATGTTCCCGAACGGGTCGCGGACGCGGCATCCACGCTGGCCGAAGGCGCTGTCGCTGATCGGCGTCACCACCGTGGCGTCCGCGGCGACGGCGCGGGCGAGTGCCGCGTCGGCGTCCGGTACGAAGACGCGCAGCAGGCTCGGCATGGCCGGCCAGTCCGGGCGGCGGTCGAACGCCAGCACGACGGTGTCGCCGACTCGGATCTCGCCATGTCCGACGGTGCCGTCCTCGACCACCACCCGTGCCAGCTCCTCACCCTCGAACACCTCGGCGACGAAGTCGAGGAACGCCCCGGTGTCGTCGGTGACCACCCACGGGGCGACGGTCGTGTAGCCGGTAGGTGTGGCGTTTGTCAGTTGGGGCATCTCTGCGTCCTCTCGAAGCGGTGTCCATCCGTGCTACCGACCGTAGACAGAGAACCGGACAACTCCTGTCCTCTTTCTCCAGCTGCCGGTCGACCGTGCGTCGGGGCCGTGTTCTGTCCACAGATCTCGGCGTGGGTGAGAAGCCCTCAAGGATCCGTGGCAGGCTGTGCGCCATGTTGAGAACGACTCTCGTTCGCGCCCGTATCGACGGAGCGTGCTGACGTGGCCGACCTGCTGATGATCGAGAGCTGGCTGCAGTCCAGCGGCCTCATGCTTCCGCCTCTCCTGCACGACGGCGGCCACCGGTACGTCCTCGTCACCCGCGACCCTGACCTGTACCGCCTGCCCGGCGGCGCGCTCCACCCGGTCCTGGCGCTCGCCGCCGAGGTGGTCGTCGCGGAGACGAATGACGACGACGCCCTCGTGGCGACTGCACGCGAGCTGGCGGCCCGGCGCCAGATCGACGGTGTGCTGACGACGTGCGACTACTACTTGCCGGCCGTCGCGCTGGTCGCCGAGGAGCTGGGCCTGCCCGGCGCGCCGGCCGAGGTGCTGCGCACCGCGACGCGCAAGCATCGGGTGCGCCAGGTGCTGGCGGCCGGGGGAGTGCTGGACGTGCCGTTCGCGGTAGCCGCCACGTGGGCGCAGGCGCACAAGGCCGCTGCCGACCTCGGCTACCCGCTGGTGGTCAAGCCCGTCGACATGAACTCCGGCACCGGGGTGCGCAAGGTGACCGACGAGGAGGGCCTCGCCGTCGCCTTCGCCGAGGCGACCACCCCGGAGCGCAACACCCGCGACCAGCCGCTGGAGCGGCTCGCGCTGCTCGAGCGCGTGGTGGAGGGGCCCGAGTACAGCGTGGAGTCGGTGACCCGGGACGGTGTCACGCGGGTGCTGGGCATCACCGCGAAGTCGGTGGCGGAGCCGGGTGCCGAGGCGGGTTCCGGGTTCGTCGAGTCGGGACACCTGTTCCCGGCCCCGCTCGCTCCGGAGGAGCGCGAGGCGATCGAGCGGCACGTCGTGGCGGTGCTGGACGCCGTCGGGCTCACGCACGGGATCAGTCACACGGAGGTGCGGGTCACCGCCGCCGGCCCGCGGCTGATCGAGCTGAACCCGCGCCAGGGTGGCGGCTACATCTTCGAGCTGGTGCGCCTGGTGACCGGCTACAACCCGCTGCAGGTGCTGGTGGACCTGGCGCTCGGTCGTGAGGCGGTGCCCGGTCCCGTGGCTGCGGCGAGCGCGGCGGTCACGTTCCTGCTGCCGCCGTCGGACGGTGTGGTGCGTGAGGTGCGGGGCGCGGAGCACCTCGCCGACGACGACCGCGTGCTCAGCCACGAGACGCCGTCGGCGGGCCGCGAGGTGCGGCCGGGGGACAACAACGAGCGGATCGGGCATGTCCTCGTCGCGGATCCGCGGGGCCACGAGGCGAAGGCCTGGGCCGACGAGATCGTGGCCGCCCTCGATATCCGGATAGCCGTGAGAGTTCCCACCCCCTGACCACCTGCTTTGTTGCACCCACAGCAAACGCCCCGGCGCGGAGCGCCGGGGCGTCGTGCGGGTGGTGTCAGTCCGGGACGACCAGGCCGCGCCGGACGGCGGGAACCAGCCGGGCCGGGACCATGACCTGGCGCCCGTCCACGGTGGTCGCCGGCACCAGCTCGGGCACCTGGGCCTTCCACTGCGAGCGCCGGGCTCGCGTGTTCGACCGGGACATCTTTCTCTTGGGGACCGCCATGGCGGCCTCCTTTCTCTAGTCGCCCGCCGGGCTCGGCGTCAGCGCTCCTCGCGGAAGTCCACGTGCTTGCGGACCACGGGGTCGAACTTGCGCAGGATGAGCCGGTCGGGGTCGTTGCGCCGGTTCTTGCGGGTCACGTAGGTGAAGCCGGTGCCCGCCGTCGAGCGCAGCTTGATGACTGGTCGGAGGTCAACGCGCGAGGCCATCAGTGACCGCCCTTGCTGTCGTCGGTGCTGCTGTTGCTGGTGGTGTTGCCGTGCTTGGCGTAGCGCTGCCGGAACTTCTCGACGCGTCCGGCGGTGTCGACCACGCGGGCCGAGCCGGTCCAGAACGGGTGGCTCGCGCTGCTGATCTCGACGTCGACCACCGGGTAGGTGTTGCCGTCGGTCCACTCGATGGTGGCCGTCGGGCGGCCGGGGCCGGAGTCCGTGTCGGCGGCGAGCGTGGAGCGCGTGAGGAACGTGAATCCTGCGCTCGCGTCCCGGAACACCACGGGGCCGTAGGTGGGGTGGATGTTCTTCATGACTGGCTCCTCTCGCTCAGCCCTGGCGCGCCTTCCAGCGCGGGTTGAGCTTGTTGATCACGAACGTCTTGCCGTGCCGGCGTACGACCTTCGCGCCGGGCTTGTTCTTCAGGGAACGCAGGGACGCGCGAACCTTCATGTGTCACTCCTTCGATGTGAACCTGACGCCGGGCCGGCTCGCAAGCCGGCGGTCACCAGCTGGACTTCGTCACCCCGGGCAGCTCGCCCCGGTGCGCCATGTCGCGCAGCCGGATGCGGGACAGGCCGAACTTGCGCGAGTACGCGCGGGGCCGGCCGTCCACGACGTCGCGGTTGCGCAGCCTGGTCGGGCTGGCGTCGCGCGGCTGCTTGGCCAGCTCGCTGACGGCGGCGGCCCGCACCACGGGGTCCAGCTCCAGGTTCCGGATGATGCCGCGCAGCTCGGTACGTCGCTCGGCGTACCGGGCGACCACCTCGCGGCGTCGGGCGTCGGCGGCGATCTTGGACTTCTTGGCCATCAGACCTTCTCCCCTCGGGCGAGGATCTGGGCCACGACCACGTCGATGCCCTTGCGATCGATGGTCTTGATGCCCTTGGCACTCACGCGCAGCGTGACGTTGCGGCCGAGCGACGGAACCCAGTAGCGCTTCTTCTGGATGTTCGGGTTGAACCGGCGCTTGGTACGCACGTGGGAGTGCGAGACCGCGTGGCCGAATCCCGGCACGGTGCCCAGCACCTGACATCTGGCTGACACATGACCTCCTGCTGTTGCGGCGGCGGCGCGGCCGCTGCATGTGAGAACGGTTCTCATAACGCGCTACAGTGAACCAGAACTGAGAACGGTTATCAATAATTCCCGGCTGGGCCGGGCGAGGAGGCAGCATGTACGGAACCGGCAAGAACCGCGGAAACATCCCGGTGAGCGTCCTGGCCACCACCGATCAGGTGCTGCGCGACTCCGCGCTGTTCGGCCTCCTCATGGACGCACCCGCCGTCGTCGCGGTGCGGCACGACATCCACACCGACCACCTCCGGCGCGTCGTCCTGGACGCCACAGGCGTCCTCGAGGACGTGATCGTGCCGCTCGAGCACGCCTGCCTCTCGTGCGCCGTCCGCGAGGACGCCGTCCCGACCATCGCCCGCCTCGCCCGTGACGGCCGCTGGGCCCACGTCCTGCTCGCCCTGCCCGTCAGCGCCGAACCCCTCCCCGCGGCCCGCGCCCTCGCGAACGAGACCCGACCCGGCGGCGCCCTCGACCACACCCGGATCGCCACCTCCTTCGCCGTCGTCGACATCGACACGCTCCAGCAGGACCTCTTCGGCGAGGACACCCTCGTCGAACGCGGCCTCGAGCTCACCGCCGACGACGAACGCTCGGTCGGGGAAGCGCTCGCCGCGCAGATCGAGCAGGCGGACCTCGTCGTGACGAGCTCGTCGTTGCCGTCGCCGACGTCGTCGGGGCTGCTCGACCGCCTGCGCGGCGCGGGGACGCGGCGCGTCGACGGGCTGCACGCGCTGTCGGCGGCGGACCTCGCCGCCGCCCGGCACTCCCCGGCCCGCGCCGAGCGCCGGGCGCACCCCCTGGGTGCGGTGGTGGTGACCGGCCCGGGCGGCGTGCCCGGTGATCAGAGCTGGACGCTCGAGCTGCGCTCGTCGCTACCGTTCCACCCCGAGCGGCTGATGGACCAGATCGAGGAGCTGAGCGCGGGTGGCCTGCGCGCCCGTGGCGTGTTCCATGTTGCCGACCGGCCCGGGCTCGCCTGCCTGTGGGACGGCGCGGGCGGGCAGCTGGCCTTCGCGGATCTGGGGCCGTGGTCGGAGGTGTGCACCGGGACCGCACCGCACACGCGGATCGTGGTGGTCGGTGTGGCCGACGATCAGCAGCGGCTGCGTGAGGCGTTCCACGCGGCGCTGTGCACGCCCGAGGAGGTGGCCGCCGGCGTCGAATGGCTGTGGCGCGAGGACCACCTGGCGCCGTGGCTGGGCGCGCGCACCGTCTGATCCCCCGTTGAGTGCTGGGTATTTGCGCCTCAGACCGCGCCGGAGGCACAAATACCCAGCACTCAACGGGTCAGCGGGGGCAGAGGTAGGCCGCAGCCCGCGGGCGGACGCCGGCCGGGTCGGTCCAGCTCGCCGGGCCCGCCGTCACGCGCACCCAGCCGAGCCGTTCGTACAGGCGGATCGCAGGGCCACCGTCGTCCACGACGTCGAGCACGAGGCGCCGACCACGCCGGGCCGGCATGTCCTCGGCCCGCTCCAGGAGGGCGGCGGCCACCCGCGTGCCGCGTGCCGCGGGCGTGACGAACAGCCGGCTCACGCCCGCGAGCCCCGTCACGGGGACGCCGGCGGCCTCCGCGAGCTCCGCGGCGAACTCGACCTTGCCGCCGTCGATGAGCATGACGTGGCCGACGATCTCGCCGTCGGCCAGGGCCACCCACCCGTCGATCGTGCCGGGAGGTGTCAGCCAGGCGGTCGGATCCTCCGGCCAGACCATCGGGTAGCCGTCGCGCTCATGGACCAGCCGCAGCGCCTCTACCACCCGGTCGAGGTGGGCGGCGTGGCGCGGGGCGATCATGAGGTCGGGCACGGGGCTCAAGGTATCCGACGTCGGAGGTGCCGACCCAGGGCCGTTCGGGATCGGACGGATGTCTCCAGGTCCGTGCCAATTGTGCTGCCTGACCTGTGCGTTTTCCCTTAACCTGACTCTTCGGGAATGCCGTTGATGTCGGGTAGGAGAGGTGTGTATGAGGCCGTCTGATTGGTCGCCGGTGGGGTTGGATGCTGATCCGACTCCGGGTGATCCGGTGCTGGTGCTCTCGGGTGGGCAGGAGTATCTGGAGGTCGCGTCCTCGATCGACAACGCCGCCTCCTCGATGTCCCGGTTGGATGTGGACGGCACCGTGTCGCAGGCCGTGGACGCGTTGATGGCGACCAAGGAAGACACCGTCGGTCAGATCCGTAAGGCCCACGGCCGGTACGTCGCCGCCGGTGAGGCCCTGGTCGGGTACGCATCCTCCCTGGAACGTGTCCAGTCGGAGACGCTGACCGCGCTGGACCAGGCCCGCGATGCGCAGGACCAGGTCCAGGCCGCGTCGGGGTCCAAGGACCGGTGGCAGGACCTGGCCGACTCGGCGAAGGACGAGACGGAGAAGCGCGAGTACGAGCAGAAGGCCGACCAGGCCGGTGGTGAGGCCGACCAGGCCGCGGGTGTGATCTCGTCCGCGAAGTCGACGATCGAGTCCGCGGTCTCCGACCGGAACCGGGCGGCCGAGCATGCGATCGACCGGATCGAGGAGATCACGTCCTCGGATGATCTCAATGATGGGTGGTGGGACAACTGGGGGTCCAAGCTCGTCGCCGCGATCGCGGACATCGCCGACATGATCTCCACCATCGCCGGGATCCTCGCGATCATCGTCGCGTTCATCCCCGTCGTGGGCACCGCCCTGGCCGGGGTGCTCCTGGTCATCGCGGCGGTCGCCGCCATAGTGAGCGCGGTCGCGAACATCACGCTCGCGGCCACGGGTGAGCGGTCGTGGGCCGAGGCCGGCCTCGCGATCGCGGGTGCGGCACTGTCGCTGATTGGTCTGGGTGCTGCGGCGAAGGCCACGACCGGGGTGGCCAAGGGGATCAGCAAGGGCGCGGTCAAGCAGGGCCTGAAGTCCGGTAAGTCGTGCAAGTTCGGGTTCGGTAAGTGCTTCGTGGCCGGGACCCTGATCCACACACCGGACGGTCCGCGGCCGATCGAAGAGATCGCCGTTGGCGACAAGGTCTGGGCCCACAACCTGGCCACAGGCGCTGATGAGCTCCAGCTGGTGGTCGAGACGTTCGTGCGGCACACCACCGAGCTGTTCCACCTCACGGTCAACGGCACCGTCATCTCCACCACGGCCGAGCACCCCTTCATGGTCCAGGGCCGGGGCTGGTTGGACGCCGCGTTCCTCAAGGTCGGTGACCTGCTGGTCACCCCGGACGGCACCACGGTCCCGGTCGAGGCCATCGAGACCGAGCAGCGCACCGAGGCCGATGCGGAGACGGTCTACAACTTCCACGTCGAGACCCACCACAACTACTACGTCCACGCGGGCGACCTGCTGGTCCTGGTGCACAACGCCGGCCACGTTCCGAAGGTGACGTTCAGTCGTACCAAGGGGCCCGGGCTCGGCAAGAACTTCGACAACGCGGTTGCAGCCGGTGAACCCACTCGATTGACTAAGGTCAGTGCCGCGGCACGAGACGCCAATCGTCGAGCGGCACTGCGGGGGCAACCGCCAGCACCGGCCGGTCAATCGCTCGATGAGTATCCGTTCGCGAGTTCGGCTGAGGGGGGTGCGGGCTCCCACGTGATGGCAGTGCCACGCGCAGAACAGAACTACCAGGGCGGAGTCTTGAGCGCCTTCTATCAAAAGCACAATATTCAACCAGGCGACCAGTTCGATGTGGAGTTCGTGCCATGACCTTTGAGATGACTGACTCCTTGAACCGTGTCGAGAACGCGCTCGCGGAGCTAGGGCGGGAAAAACTGTTGGGTCGTCTTCGGGCCGGACGCTCGACGGACGATATTCGGCGCAACCTCGACGCGGTCGGGCTCAGTTCCTCGGAGTCGCTGGAAAAGCTCTTCGGGTGGCACGACGGAACCGACACGAGTGATGCAATCTTGGACGACATCCACATGTTCCCGGGTTTCTATCTGCTCACTCTTGATGACGCCCTGGCGAACTACCGCGCCTTCGTGGAAGATCCCCGGTGGCAGCGTGGCTGGCTGCCTCTCTTCGCCAACGGCGGCGGCGACTTCTATGTTCTCGACAGTGCCTCAGCGGGAGACGGCCCGGTTCGCCACTTCCGCATTGATGAGACCGAACACCCGGTGGAATTCAGTTCGATCACCACCTTCCTCGCGGCGATCGCTACGTGTTTCGAAGGTGGAGTCTTCTTCGTGGACGCCAGCGGCTACCTTGAGATGGACGACCAGGCGTTCGCGACAGTCGCCGGCAGGGTTGATCCGACGGTGCAGTGGTGGAAGGGCTGAGTATGTGACAGAGCGGAACGAACACGGCCTGGAGCTCCCTGCTGCGAGGGCCGGCATTCAGTCCTGCCGGAAGTGCCCTCGCTCCACGGCCAGCCGGATCGCCGCCTTGTACCCCTCTGGCATGTCCAGCGCGCCGGCCTCGTCGGGCGTGACGAGCACCAGCTCCTTGTGCTCGTGGCTGTAGACGGGCACCACGTCGCCGTCGTACGTCGCGAGGAACGTCACGACGAGGACGTGGCGGTGCGGAAACACCCGGTACACCCACGTGTGGAAGGGCTCGCCGACGGTGGCGTCCCAGGCGAGCTCCTCCCGGATCTCCCGAGCGAGGCCCACGGCGGGCTCCTCGCCCGGGTCGAGCTTGCCGCCCGGGAGCTCCCACTCGTCGCGCTCGTTGCGGAGGAGCGGTAGTCGGCCGTTCCAGCTGATGACTGCCTTGAGCGAGACCGGCAGCTGGTACTCGAAATAGCCGGCGTTGCGCTCGACCAGGTAGGGCTCGCCGGAGGAGCGGGAGTGGAGCACCGTCATCGGTCGACGATAGCGGCGCAGATCGGGGCAGACATCTCGGTGCCGGCAGCGCGGCCTGGTTGGCCGACTGCCGGCACCGGTCAGACGCGTGCTGGGTCAGAAGGTGAAGCAGTCCAGGAATTTGTACGACTTCGCCGACGACTCGAACGACGGCGCGAAGTCCCACTCGTACGTGTAGTACTTCACGTCGCCCTTGGCGGCCCGGAAGATCGGTGCGAAGTCCATCTCGCCGTCGCCGAGCCCGACCTGGGTGAGTCCCTCCGGGGCGCCGATGTTCACGGCGTCCTTCACGTGCAGGAGCTCCATGCGGTCGCCGTGCTCCTCGACGAGGCCGGCGACGTCCATCCCGGCGTCGGCGGCCCAGCCGAGGTCCAGCTCGAACGTGACGTACCGCCGGTCGGTGTTCTCCACCAGGACCTCCCAGGCGGTGACGGTCTCGCCTGTCCCGGGGTGCGTGAACGTCTTCTCGAAGACGTCGGAGTGGTTGTGCAGCAGCACCTTCTTTACGCCATGGTGGTGGGCGTACTCGCCGAGCTGGTCGAGGTAGGCCGCCGTCTCGACCGTGTCCTCGTACGTGGCCGTGCTTCCCGGGATGCCGCCGGCTCCGATGTAGCGCTGGCCGAGCTCCGCCGCGTACGCGACCGTCTCCGGCCAGGTGTCCCAGTCCGTGCTGCCGTGGCTCGACGCCGCGTGCAGCCCGTGCTCGTCGAGCAGCGCCTCGAGGTCCTCGACCGGCATGTCGTACGGCTGGTTGTACAGCTCGACGTTGCGGAACCCGGCCTTGGCCACCTCACCGAACACCCGGTCCAGCTGCTCGGTGGTGGGCTGCTCGAACCCGAGCTCGCTGACGTGCGTGAAGAGCTGGATGGAGATCTGCGAGTCGGGGATGCCGCGGCCGGAGCCGCAGCCCGCCGCTCCCTGGTCCGGTGATGCTGCCGTCGCGGCCGGAGCTGCCGCGAGGGTTCCGAGGGCCATGGCCGCGGCGAGCGCGGCGGCGTGCAGCTGTCGGCGGTGTCGTGAGCGGGGGAGTGCGTTCCGCATCGTGCTCCTGACGTCGTTGTCGGTAGTCACCGCGAGAGACTTTTGACGCGCGGCATACAAAAGAGTCTCGTCGGGTGATATATGTCTGTCAAGGGCACTTTTCGGTCAGGCGGTGTACGGGGCGCCGTTGTCGCACAGGACCGGTCCGGCGTCGTTCCGCGTGGCGGCGAGGGCGACGGCGAGACGGCGGGCGAGCCGGTCGCTCGTCCGCTCCCGGGCACGTGGTCGACGACGAGCAGCCGCATGTGCCGACGCACGATCCCGAGCTCCTCGGAGAGCTCGCGTGCGGCGGCGTGCCAGGGGGACTCACCGGCGTCGACCACACCGCCCGGGATGTCCCACGTCGGTTTGTACGAGGGCTCGACGAGCACGACGCGGCCTGCGTCGTCGTACAGGAGGACGCCTGCGGACATGCGCTTGAGGGGGAGTGAGGCGACGTACTGGTCGAAGGGAAGGAGGTCCATCGTCCGACGCTAGTGGTCTCAATTCGCTTGGCCGACGCGAGCCCGGTGCGTACGGTCAGAGCCGATGAACATCCCGAAGCGTCAGGTTCGTGCTGTCTACGACACCGAGGCGATCACCGTGTACCAGGCCTACCCGCTCGGCATCGCTGCCCTGAGCCACTTCGACCGGAGGCTGCACGACGACGCCGCGGCTTGGGCCGCCCAGAAAGCGGCCAGTCCCGTACGAGTCCAATGGGATCCCGAACGCACACCCTCCGGCGCTGCACTGGAGCACCGGTCGCTGCAGGTCGGAATAGGTGGAGCGGCCGTGGATGCCTACGTGGACGAATGGGTGATCGGCCTGGAGGACATCACGGAGCGGGTCCGAGCGTGGCGCTCGGAGCTGGTCGACGGAGGTTCGCCGACGCTGCCCCACGAGACGCCGTACCCGCTTCCGTCGTCGGTGGCGGTGCGCATTGAGGCCCACACTGCCTTACGAGCTGATCATGCGCAGGGGCGGTCGGACGGCGAGCGGGTGCCCGACGAGCCCTGAGGTTCTGAAAAGGCCTCGGTGCGAGGTGGCCGCACGTGCCAGGATCGACGCATGCTGATTGCCGCCGAGCAGCGCCTTCTCGACGCGGCGCTCGACACCGCCTCCCGCCTTCCGGCCGACGGCTCGTACCTGAACACCGTCGCGTCCGCCGTGATGGATGTGCACGGTGACATCTACACCGGCGTGAACGTCGGCCACTTCACGGGCGGCCCGTGCGCGGAGCTCGTCACGCTCGGGGTGGCGGCGGCCGCAGGGGCCGGCCCGATCGCGTTGATCGTCGCGGCGGGTGACGAGGGCCGCGGTGTCATGCCCCCGTGCGGACGATGCCGCCAGGTGCTGCTGGACCAGCAGCCGGACTGCCGCGTCATCGTTCCCGACGGCGACGGTGCGAGCTCGGTCCCGGCTCGCGAGCTGCTTCCGTACCCGTCCCAGCACCCTGACGCGAACCCGCCGCGCCTGCTGCGGTTCAGCCCGCAGCACTGGGACAACGTGGTCGACGGCGTCAAGACGGCCACCACCCGCTTCAACGACCCGGCTGCTCCCGGACCGGCCACATTCCTGTTCGAGTTCGATGACAGGTACCGGACTCTGCCCGGGGTGGTCGAGTCCGTCGAGCACGTCCGGTTCGCCGACATCACCGATGCCCAGGCGGCCCTGGAGGGCTGTACCGCCGACGAGCTGCGCACCGCCCTGCGGACCCACTACTACCCCGAGATCGTCGACGACGACACGGTCGATTTCGTGCGGTTCCGGCTCGTGGCGGAGGGCTGATCGGCGAAGGTGCTCGTCGTAGGGTGGGACCTGGCCGAAGGGTGCTTCAGGACAGGGGAGTCAGGGGATGCGGCGATACCTGATCTCGTTCGAGGACGGCGCGATGACCTTCCCGGAGGAGGACCTGCCCGAAGTCTCGCGGGCCTCGCACGAGGTGGTCCAGCAGGCCAAGGACGCCGGGGTGTGGATCTTCGGCGCCGGGCTGAACGTCCACGAGGTGAGCGTGGTGGCCACGGACGGTGTGGTGACCGACGGTGTGCCCCCGCAGAGCACCGCACGGCTCGGCGGGTTCTCGATCATCGAGGTGCCCTCTCTCGACGAGGCCAAGGCCTGGGCTGCCAGGATGGCCGTCGCGTGCCGGTGTGCGCAGGAGGTCCGGGAGATCATGTTCGACCCGGAGTCCTGACCGGCCGGTCCTGACCAGCGCCGACGTGCTCGAACGGCTCCGCCGTCGGCTCTCAGGCCGTCGGCCGGAGCATCGCGAAGCTGCGTTCGAGCAGCTCGGAGATCGTGGTGTCGTCGTCGACGTCTGCCCAGGTGGTGAACGCGACGTCGAGGCACGCGAGCGACGCCTGGACGATGATCTCGGCGCGTAGTGCGGTGTCCCCGTCGTCGGGCAGCCGGGCCGCGACGAGGGGGAGGAGCATGCGCCCCCACAGCTGGTGCTTCTCGAGGTTGCGGGCGCGCAGCGACGCGGTGCTGACGAGTATCCGCATACCCACCTTGCCGCGCTGGACGCGGCCGTCCTGCGCCAGCAGGCCGATGAAGGCCTCGAACGAGGCCAGGAGCGAATCCCACACCGGCTCGTCGGCGGGGCGGGCCGCGAAGGCGTCGCGTACGAACTCGCCCCAGCGCTCCGGCTCGCCGACGACGACGTCCTCCTTGGCGGGGAAGTAGCGGTGGAACGTGCGCCCCGACATGCCCGCGGCGGCGGCGATCTGGTCGACGGTGACCTGGTCGAACCCGCGCTCGGCGAACAGGTCGAGCGCGACCTCGGTGATGCGGGCGCGCACGGCATCACGGCTGATCTCGCGCAGGCTCGGCCCGCTGCTCGTGGTGCTCGGCATGGTCCCCAGACTACCGCCGGTGCCGCATGTGTCAGGGCCTGACAGATATGGCGTACGCTGACACGTATCGCCTCACAGCTAAGGAGTCTCACCATGGAGACGCGCACACTGGGCCAGCAGGGCCTGACCGTTTCGGCACTCGGGTACGGCGCGATGGGGACCGCGGCGTTCTACGGCGCCACCGACGACACCGAGTCGATCGCCGCCATCCGCCGCGCGCACGACGGGGGCGTGACCTTCTTCGACACCGCCGAGCTGTACGGCTGGGGTGTGGGGGAGGAGCTGCTCGGCCACGCGCTCGCGCCGATCCGCGACGAGGTGGTGATCGCCACCAAGTTCGGTTTCACCAGGACCTACGGGTCGGACTCGCGGCCCGAGCACATCCGTGAGGTGGTCGACAACAGCCTGCGGAACCTGGGCGTCGACGTCATCGACGTCCTGTACCAGCACGTCCCGGACCCGAACGTCCCGATCGAGGACGTCGTGGGCGTGATGAAGGAGTACGTGGACGCCGGCAAGGTCAAGTACCTCGGCCTCTCCAACGCGGACGAGGACACGGTCCGGCGCGCCCACGCGGTGCACCCGATCTCGATGGTCCAGGAGGAGTACTCGATCTTCGCTCGCGAGAGCGAGGTGCTGCTGCCCGTGCTCGAGGAGCTCGGCATCGGGCTCGTCGCGTACTCCCCGCTGGCACGCGGGTTCCTGAGCGGCGCGGTCCAGCCGCGCGACCAGTACGACGCCGACGACGTGCGCCAGATGATCGGCTGGTGGGCGCCCGAGAACTTCGACGCCAACGTCGAGATCGCGAGCCGGCTTCGGGAGCTCGCCGCGAGCAAGGGCGTCACGCTGTCGCAGCTGGCCCTGGCCTGGCTGCTGGCGCGGAAGGACTATGTCGTGCCGATCCCGGGGTCGCGCAACCCCGAGCGTGTGGCGCAGAACGTCGCGGCGGCCGGCATCACCCTGACCGACGGGGACCTGGCACGGATCGCGGAGATCGCGCCGGGTGGGGCGGTGGGGGAGCGGGGCGTCTGAGCCCTCGGGCTGCTCGCTGGGTGAGGGCGTGATCGTTGCGGCTGTGGATTCGTGCGGCCGCGACGATCACTCCCTCCCGTTCTCATGCTGCCGAGTCGTTCCGTGCGACCAGGATCCAGAATTCCGACTCTTCGGTGCTGACGGCGATGCTGACCGAGCGGTCCAGGCTGGACGCGATGAAGTCCGGCTCGTCGGACTCCATCCCCAGGTCGCGGATGGAGAACTGCTTGTTGGCGCGGACATGGAACCAGGGCAGGTCGAACGTCCCTTCGCCACTGACCGTCAAGAGAAACTCCCTGCGGTCCGAGACCACGCCTAGCGATGCGGCCACCGTGGTCCAGGTCTGTTCCAGCGCGACGAGCGAGGCCTCCTCCAGGGCGTCGGAGATCCGCACCACGGGCTCGGCGTGTACGGAGGAGAAGGCCTTCCATGCTGATTGGACGTCGTCCGGTGTGCCGGACTGCCCCAACCGGATGAGCCCCGACCGGTCAATGTTCTCGATGGTGCTGGACATCGGTCAGTTTCCCCCTGGGTAGTCGTAGTGGTGCTTTCCGCCCACCTGACCGTAGCGCTCGGCTTCGGTGACATTGTCCCAACCGAAGTTGACAGCCGACCTGCTGGGATCGCCCTTAGGCTGGCCGGCGTGGAAGTGCGGTCCGCGGGCAGGGTCGTTCGTGTGGTTGGCGATGACGCGCGAACCGTCCTCGGTCTCGAACTGTTCGTACCTACCGTGTCCTCCGGGGTCCTTCTCTGCGTACTTGTACCCCTTCTGTCCCCTCCGCATGACGTCGTCTCCGACGTCCCACACCTCGTCCGGCACAGCGTCTTGCGGTATACCTGCTCGCTCGCGAGCCGCCTGATAGGCCTCATCCCTCGATGTGAACGTCCGGTTGTCGATCTGCTTGGGCGGCTTCTTGGGTGCGTGGTTGTTGTGGACGAGGACGGGGGTGTTGCTGGCGTGGACGTAGTAGTTGAGGTTGTTCTCGACGTGGAAGTTGTAGACCGTGACGATGTCGGTGAGGTCGCGTTCCTCGACCTCGACGGCTTCCAGGATCGTGGTGCCGTCCGGGGTGATCAGGACGTCGCCGGGGCGTAGGTTGCCGGCCATCTGCCAGCCCATGTCCTGGACCATGAACGGGTGCTCCGCCGTCGTGGAGACCACGGACCCGTTGATGGTCAGGTGATATAGAGCGACGGTCTGGTGCACGAAGGTCTCGGCGACCAGCTGCAACTCGTCCAGCCCGGTGACGAGGTTGCGGGTCCAGACCTTGTCCCCGACGGCGATGTCCTCGATCGGCTTGGTGCCGCCCGCGGTGCTGACCAGGGTGCCGGCCACGAAGCAGGTGCTGAACCCGAGCCGGCAGTTCTTGCCCGACTGCAGGCCCTGCTTGACTGCGGTCTTGCTGATCCCCTTCGCGATCCCGGTCGCAGCCTTCGCCGCGGCACCCAGACCGATGAGCGAGAGCGCGGCACCGGCGATCGCGAGCCCGGCTTCGGCCCAGGACCGTTCACCGGTCGCGGCGAGCGTGATGTTCGCGACCGCACTGACTATCGCTGCCACCGCCGCGATGACGATCAGTACCCCAGCCAGGGCGGTGCCGACGACGGGGATGAACGCGACGATGATCGCGAGGATCCCCGCGATGGTGGAGATCATGTCCGCGATGTCCGCGATCGCGGCGACGAGCTTGGACCCCCAGTTGTCCCACCACCCATCGTTCAGGTCGTCGGAGGAAGTGATCTCTTCGATGCGGTCGATCGCATGCTCTGCCGCGCGGTTCCGGTCCGAGACCGCGGAGTCGATGGTCGACTTCGCCGAGCTGATCACACCGGCGGCCTGGTCGGCCTCACCATCGGCCTGACGGGCCTTCTGCTCGTACTCCGCCTTCTCCGTCTCGTCCTTCGCGCTGTCGGCAAGGTCCTGCCACCGGTCCTTGGACCCGGATGCCGCCTGGACCTGGTCCTGCGCATCGCGGGCCTGGTCCAGCGCGGTCAGCGTCTCCGACTGGACACGCTCCAAGGAGGAGGCGTACCCGACCAGGGCCTCACCCGCGGCGATGTACCGGCCGTGGGCCTTGCGGATCTCGCCGATGGTGTCTTCCTTGCGCTCCATCAACGCATCCACCGCCTGCGACACAGTGCCCTCAACATCCAACCGGGACATCGCACTCGCAGCGTTATCGATCGACGACGCGACCTCCAAGTACTCCTGCCCACCCGAGAGCACCAGCACCGGATCCCCAGGAGTCGGATCAGCATCCAACCCCACCGGCGACCAATCAGACGGCCTCATGCGTACCCCACCCCTGAGCAGCAACGACAACGACGCTGATGAGAGTACCCATCGGGCGCCACCCGGACCATGAAAAGTGCGCTCCGGCAGCCTGAATCATCTGTCAGCAGGATCGACTCGCGGCACGGTGTTCCACCGGCGCGTGCCGACAAGTCGTGGTAGCGGCACACTCACCAAGCGTCGGCACGGAAGGGGAACCGAGTGTTGGTACACCAGCTTGCCTGTCCACGTGATCTCAAGGCTCACTCCCCGCTTGCACGCGGGTTCCTGAGCGGCGCGGTCCAGCCACGCGACCAGTACGACGCCGACGACGTGCGCCAGATGATCGGCTGGTGGGCGCCCGAGAACTTCGACGCCAACATCGAGATCGCGAGCCGGCTCCGGGAGCTCGCCGCGAGCAAGGGCGTCACGCTGTCGCAGCTGGCCCTGGCCTGGCTGCTGGCGCGGAAGGACTATGTCGTGCCGATCCCGGGGTCGCGCAACCCCGAGCGTGTGGCGCAGAACGTCGCGGCGGCCGGCATCACCCTGACCGACGAGGACCTGGCACGGATCGCGGAGATCGCGCCGGGTGGAGCGGTGGGGGAGCGGGGGTCTGAGCCCGAGAGGGCTGGAACCGGCTCTGCTCCGCCTGCACGACGGAGCAGGGCCGGCCTCTCGTCAGGAGCGGGAGGAGATCTGCTGGACCGCCCAGGAGTTGCCGTCAGGGTCGTTGAAGAAGCAGAACCCCACGTTGTCGAGCGGCTCCGGCGTGGGCGTGGGGTTCTCGCCGAGAACCTGGACGTCAGTCACGTCCACTCCCCGTTCGGCCAGCTCGGCCTGAGCCTTCGCGACGTCGTTGACCACGAGCTGCAGGCCCTTGAGCGATCCGGGGGGCATCGGGGATACCACTCCTTCGCCGATGACGACCGAGCATCCCGATCCAGGCGGGGTCAGCTGCACGATGCGTTGGCCCTCGCCGATCTTCGTGTCGTGGTCGACGTCGAAGCCGACCTTGTCGCTGTAGAAGGCCTTGGCGCGGTCGACATCGGAGACGGGCACGATGACGACTTCGAGTGTCCACTTCATGGGTGCTCCTTCTGGGGGTGGGCGAGTCCGGCAAGGACTGCGTCGAGCCGGTCGTACGCCTGACCGACTCCTCGGGTCATGGGGTAGCGGAGCACGATCTCGCGCGCTTCCGGAGTGGCGTATCGCAAGGTGCTGGTCAGCGTCGTGGTGGCAGCCAGCTCGGTGAGGTCGTGCGCGATCAGGGTCTCGCCGGGGTACGACTGGTCGTCGAAGGCCTCGGTGTAGACGAGCCGGGACGGCCGCTCGACCTCGCGGTACGTCCCGGACTGGGCCATCTCGGCGTCGTCCGGGCCGTGGGAGACGAACCGCCAACGCCCGCCGACGCGCAGGTCGACCGAGCAGGCGACGAGGCGCCAACCCCGGGCGCCGTACCAGCGGGCCAGCAGGTCCGGTGTGGTCAGCGCGTCGAAGACGAGATGGGCGGGAGCGTCGAAGGTCCGCGACATCACGATCTCCCGGTCGCCCGGTGCGGTGACGTGCAGGCGCTGGTCGGTGCTCATGAGGCGCCGTCCGGTGGGGGAGGGGTGGCCTTGTCGTCGGCCGTGAGGTCGGCGAGCAGGGCGTCGAGCTGCGCATAGCTCTCACCCCAGTAGTCGCGGTAGTTCGCGAGCCACGCGGTGGCGTCGCGCAGGGGCGCTGCCTCGAGGCGGCACGGTCGGCGCTGTGCCTCCCGGGTCCGGGTGACCAGGCCTGCTCGCTCGAGCACCTTCAGGTGCTTCGAGATGGCGGGCTGGCTGATGGCGAACGGCGCGGCCAGCTCGGTGACCGTCGCGTCACCCGCGGCGAGCCGGGCGACGATGGCGCGGCGCGTCGGGTCGGCGAGGGCGGCGAAGGTGGCGTCGAGGCGCTCAGCGGTCGCGGTGCTCATAACCACCTAGTTTCATAACCATATGGTGATGATGCCTGGATCGTCGTTGGCCTGTCAAGGGGCATCCCTGGCCGCGCGGCCGGGGCATCATGAGCCACACGAACGACGACGCCCCCTGGCCGGGATGGCCAGGGGGCGTCGGCACTGCAACCGCTAGGACCGGCGAGCGACCGTCACTCGGTGACCTCGAAGGTCAACGACTCGGTGAACTGCCGGCCGTGCACGTCCGTGGCGGTCACCTCGGCGGTGTGCTCACCGACGGCGAGGTCGGCAGGCAGCTCCAGGCGCCACAGGTGCGACGTCCGCTCCACGAGCCCGCCGCCGTGGGGCAGCGTCTCCAGGTTGGCCGCCGGGTCGGACCACTCGGCGCCGATCCGCACGCCCTCGCCCTGCAGCTGCTGGGTACGCGTGGCCTCCACGGGCCCGCCGCCGTCGACCCGCACCTGCACCGTCGACCCGGTGGAACCCATCCAGAAGTTGGTGGTGAGCCAGGTACCGGCAAGCTCGTCCCTGGACACGGAGAGCGGCTCGGCCAGCTCCGGCGCGGACCCGACGTTGCTCCTGTTCGCGGCGAACCAGTCCCGGTACCGGGGGGTGTTGAGCCCGAGCGCCAGCTGCTGGGAGCCGTCGTCGCCGCGGACGGTGTACCGCTCGGTGATCCTCGTGTTCTTGATGTCCAGCGTCAGCACCCCGGGAGGCGTCCCGTCCCGCTGGACGGCGGTGGGGTAGCCGGCATCGAGCTGCCGCCCCGCATACCAGTGACCCGAGACCGCCCCGACGGTCAGATGGGTGAACGGGAGCCCGTCCTCGCCCACCAGGTCCTTCCACCCCGCCATCAGGTCACCTTCGCGCAGGTTCTCCGACATGTGGGTGTGCCCGCCGAGGGAGATGACCTCCCGGCCCTCGAGGATGTCGTAGATCTCCTGCAGCTGCTTGGTGCGGTGCGAGTCGCTGTACCAGAACTCCAGCAGCGGGCTGTGCCCGGCCAGCACGATGGCGCGGTCCTCGGGCACGGCCGCGATGTCGTTGCGTAGCCACTCCAGCTGGCGCTCGCCGAGGCCGTAGGTGTACCGGCTCGTGGTGCCGGGGTACTCGATGGTGCTCAGCGCCACGACGTGGGCCTTGCCGACGTCGTAGGAGAAGTACTCCGGGCCGAGCTGGGCGCGGAACGTGTCGAAGTTGTGGTCCCGCGCGGGGGAGTCGAAGTCGAGGTCATGGTTGCCGGGCAGGAACCGGGCCGGACCGTTGAGGGTCTGCGTCAGGTCCCTCGTCTCGTCGAACAGCGACAGGTCGTCGCCCACCACGTCGCCGAGGAACAGGACGCCGCAGCCGGTGTAGTCGCTCCGCTCGGCCAGGTCCGCGAACGCGCCCGCCCTGGCGTACTCGGCCTCCTTCGTGTTGTAGGTCTGCACGTCGGCGCCGATCGCGCAGTGCTGCTCGGGCGAGCGCGTCTCCGTGCTCGCGGTGAGCGGAAAGTTCAGCTCGTCCGGCACCGGGCCGGTGGGCTCCAGGCCGCCGTAGCGCAGCTCGGGGGAACCGGCGGGCAGGTGGTGGTAGTGGAACTGGGCGACGTTGTCGTCGTCGACCGGCACCTGGTAGCCGCGGGGCTGCGTGACGAAGACTGTCATGTTGGCCTCGACCGGCAGCTCGTAGCGGCCCTTGCTGTCGGTGGTGGTCACCACGCGGCCGTTGGACACCGAGACGCCGGCCAGCCCGCGCTCGTTCCGGTCCCGCGTCGAGCTACGGTTCCGGTCCACGAAGACGGTGCCCGTGACGGTCGCTCGGTCCGCGCTGGATCCCTCGACGACATCGACGCCGCCACGGTAGGCGGTCTCGTTCCAGTCGGTCTCGTTCCGGTCGGCGGCGGCCGACGTCGCTCCGTGAGACGTGCCGTCTGCGGGTGCGGCGCTGCTGGCCACCGGTGCCAGCAGAGCGCCGGAGAGAGTGACGACGAGTGCGCCGACGCCCCACCGCGCCGAACGTCGGGTGCGTGATCCAGACACCGGATTCACAGGGATCTCCTCGCTGTAGCGTCGCCGACCTGTATGGCCGGCAGGTCGCCACTCTGGCGATCACGCGTGAACCGGACCCGGCTTTCTGTTGATTGCCGGGTGAATTTGACCTGTCCCGGTGGCGGCGGTGCCGTCGGCTCGCGCTACCTGTCCGGCGGTCAGGTGAGGAGCATCTCGATGAACGGCCCTGGGGAAGGGCGTCGGGTGCGCGGGTCGAGGGCTCAGTGCTTTCGCTCCGCTCCGGTGTCTGCCCAGGTGAGCCACTGCTCGAACGGCTCGATGCCAGCGAGGGCCGGGTCGACTGTTCGCGCTCCGAGCGCGAAGTCTGCTGCGGGCTTTCTGAGCATCTGGAGCAGGGACCATGGCCAATGCGCTCGGTCGCCGGATCGGGTACCCACGCGGTTCGGGATGAGCACGTGATCGTCAGTTCGTCACTGTCGGGCGAGAACTCGAGCTTGGCTTCGGTGCCCTGCGAGTACATGTCGAGCCTAGAGAGGTCACCTGACTCAAGGTTATCGAGCAGGTCCGACAGTTGCTCCAGGAACACCGACATGTCGTAGTCGACGCTCATCGGCCAGGGTTCACGGCCGAAACCGCTCAGGGTAAACCGTGCGCCTTCAGCCTCTGCGAGGACCTGGCAGAGAGCTCGATGACAAGGCATTCGTAGTCATAGGTCAGGTCGAACGAGTGGCCACTGTTCCCGAGGCCGCTGGACTCGTACGCGACGCGAAAGGCCATCAGGGTTTCTCCAGGATCGGGTAGGCGCCCTCAATCATTCCGTTGTACCGCGGTAAGGCCCTGGAGTCACAGTGCCAGTCTGCCCGCTTGGTTGACGGTGTCCTCCCACGTGACTTCGGCCAGGCTCGGCAGGGAGTCGGGCAACAACCCAGCCAGATTGGAAAGGAGCGTTTGGTCGCCGACAACGACGTATCCGCCCCACGGATGGTGGTCCAACGGAATCAGGCTGGCGTAGCCACCGGCAGGACCAGCGGCCAGATAGGTGAGCGCTGCTGACCGATCTGCCTCTTCGCGATCAACGCCGCCGAGTTCTTCGAAAGCGAACAGGCCACGCTGCATCATGGCCGTTGATGCTGCATACCAGGCCCGGGGCGAGGCATCTGGCGCCACGAGCCCGAGGCACGAGCCGGCACCACGGGCCTCCCGTGTTGCCGTGAGGAACTCGTGCAACCTAGCCGAGCGCGGATTCAGCGTGTTCCATTCACTGCGTACCTTGAGTCCTCGAGGATTCGTCAGATCCCTTCGGCGATGAGGTCGCGCTGAAGGTCTCCATAGCGGTCGGAAAGACCAGCCGGCGGCTGTGGTGCGGCGCTCGGTGCAAACCACGTTCCCAATCCGCACCACTGGTAGGACTCCCACGCAAAGCCAAGTGTGGCGACCAGTGATGGCTCGTCCTCGGCATCGGCCGGGGGCCACGACGCAGGTGGTAATCGCCTGGAAACCTCGTCAGACCAGTGGAGCAGGGCTGCCAGTTCCGATCCGTCGATTTTCGTGATGGCTGCCATATGCGCTCATCTGCCTAGCCCTGTCTGGACGTCGATATGTGTGGCCAGTTCCGCGGTGGGGTTGCCCAACGACCATGCGGCGTGATCCGCGGCGTGATGTTCGATGGCGTCCCGTCGGACGACCAGGCGCTCGGGAGCAGGCGGAGTGGTGCTGGGATCGGCGATGAACGCATCCCAATCGAAGTCCTCTGTGCTGCCGCGCTTGTCGATCACTATTCCAATGACCTCGTCCGATGAAGCACTCGCGAGCTGATCAGCACCGGATATCGCAGACTCGACCTGGTGGAACTCAAGACCGTCCAGATAACAGGTCACAGAATAGAACGCGGTGCCCGACGAGGTCTCAGTGAGGTTGCGACGGACCGTGACGACCATGTCCTCCGACTTCGAGTACCACATCTGGAAGGTCAATGACGGAGAGTCGTTGTCTTCCAGCAGCGGTACGAAGCACTCGCTGGAAATGATCTCCCGAGTTCCCTCGAGATCAATAACGCTGACCTGGCCTTCGCCGATCGGATAGGCCAGGGTCGCGCCAGTGGCCGCCAGGTGGTCGACGACGCGTTCGGTGGGTTCTCCACGAAGGAACCAGATCATGAATCCGTCAGACATTGTCACTCCTTGGGAAAGCTGTGCACGTAGCCGTCGCCGAACCACTTCTTGGCCTGGTCGATAGCGCTCGAGGGCGTTCCGTCTTCCAGGTAGTACAACGCATCGACACCGTCACGGTCAGCGGCCGCCTTGCTGATCTGCAACTTCTGGCCGAACGCTGCCGGGTTCTTCGCTTTCGCGGGTCCGCCGACGAAGATGTACTCACCGTTCGGGCCGAGGACGTCGAGACCTGTCGACCCGACACCATCGACAGACACCTTGATGTCCTGGCCTTTCGCGTTCTTCGCGAGCTTGCCGCCGACAATCCTGGCGACCCGTTCCTCGCGTGAGAGGCCGAGTGCCTCGGCCTCGTGCCCGGAGTTGTGGACGAGGATCGGTGTGTTGCCGGCGTAGATGTAGTAGTTGGAGTGGGTCTCGACGTGGAAGTTGTAGACCGTCTCCGCATCGGCCTCGGTGCGCTGTGCGGTCTCGATGGCCTGGACCGGGACGGTGGTGCCGTCCGGGGTGACCAGCAGGTCACCGACATTCAGGAACGCGGCGTCCAGCCAGCCGCGGCCCTGGACCATGAACGGGTGCTCGGCCGTGGTGGAGACCACGGACCCGTTGATGGTCAGGTGGAACAGCTCGTCGGTGGTGCGCACGAATGTCTCGGTGACCAGCTGCAGCTCGTCGCGGCCGGTGGCCAGGTCGTGGGCCCAGACCTTGTCCCCGATCCGGATCTCCTCGATCGGCCGCGGACCGTCCGGGGTATGGATCAGCGTGCCCGCGACGAAGCACTTACCGAACCCGAACTTGCACGACTTACCGGACTTCAGGCCCTGCTTGACCGCGCCCTTGCTGATCCCCTTGGCCACCCCGGTCGCAGCCTTCGCCGCCGCACCCAGACCGATCAGCGACAGTGCAGCACCCGCGATCGCGAGCCCCGCCTCCGCCCACGACCGCTCACCCGTGGCCGCGAGCGTGATGTTCGCGACCGCATTGACGATCGCCGCCACCGCCGCTATCACGATCAACACCCCGGCCAGGGCGGTACCGACGACGGGGATGAACGCGACGATGATCGCGAGGATCCCCGCGATGGTGGAGATCATGTCGGCGATGTCCGCGATCGCGGCGACAAGCTTGGACCCCCAGTTGTCCCACCACCCATCATTGAGATCATCCGAGGACGTGATCTCCTCGATCCGGTCGATCGCATGCTCGGCCGCCCGGTTCCGGTCGGAGACCGCGGACTCGATCGTCGACTTCGCGGACGAGATGACCCCCGCCGCCTGGTCGGCTTCACCACCGGCCTGGTCGGCCTTCTGCTCGTACTCGCGCTTCTCCGTCTCGTCCTTCGCGCTGTCGGCCAGGTCCTGCCACCGGTCCTTGGACCCGGATGCCGCCTGGACCTGGTCCTGCGCATCACGGGCCTGGTCCAACGCGGTCAGCGTCTCGGACTGCACCCGTTCCAGGGAGGAGGCGTACCCGACCAGGGCCTCGCCGGCGGCGACGTACCGGCCGTGCGCCTTACGGATCTCGCCGACGGTGTCTTCCTTCGTCGCCATCAACGCGTCCACCGCCTGCGAGACCGTGCCGTCCACATCCAACCGCGACATCGACGACGCGGCGTTGTCGATCGAGGACGCGACCTCCAGATACTCCTGCCCACCCGAGAGCACCAGCACCGGATCACCCGGCGTCGGATCAGCATCCAACCCCACCGGCGACCAATCAGACGGCCTCATCCTTACCCCACCCCTGAGCAGCAACGACAACGACGCTGCGAGAGTACTCACCCGCTACGAATACGACCACAAAAGTTCTTCGGCCGGACCGAATCGCTGCGCAACAGACTCCACGGGGAAAGGTCGTGACGGCAATGCGTACCCCCGCTATCGTGCCGGGATGACAGGAGCATCGCGCCCGATCCTGTTCCTCGACGTCGACGGAACGCTCCTGCCGTTCGGTGGTTCCGGCATGCCGGCGGTCCCGGGCTCGCCGGACGTGTGGACGGCGTCGACGAACCCCTATCTGGGGTGGGTCGACAGGACGCTCGGCCCGCTGCTGGCTGGGCTGGACTGCCACCTGGTGTGGGCGACGGCATGGATGGACGACGCCAACGAGGTGATCGGGCCGCTGCTCGGTCTGCCACGGCTGCCGGTGGCTGACCTGCCCGTGTACGCCGGCGACATCGGGGACGACGACCTGCAGTGGAAGACGAAAACCCTCGTTCGCATCGCTGACGGGCGGCCGTTCGTGTGGATCGACGACGTGATCGGGCAGGCGGACCGGGCGTGGGTCGAGGCCGAGCACCCGGGGGCAGCGCTGCTGCACAAGGTGGACTCGGCAGTCGGGGTCACTGCCGCGGACCTGGCCGTGATCGCTGCGTGGGTACGGGACATGGGGCGCTGAAGAGAGCCCACTTCATGGCTGGGTGTGAGGCGCGCTATTGAGCTGCGAGCGTTTCTGACCCGCCGCCAGCACTACGACGCCCGGTCCTTCCACGGTCACGGTCGTCGAGCCTGGCCCGCTCTCCACCCCTGCCGGGACGCCCCCGAGCACCACGCCGGAGTCGAGCACGAGCGTCGGCGTCTCATCGTCGTGCGAGACCACGACTGATACCGGCCCCTCGTCCAGCGCCAGCACGACGTCGATGCGGTCACCGCCGTCGACGGCGCCGCGTGTCAGCACAACGGCCCCGTCCTCGACCCGCACCGTCGTGGCCCGTCGGTCCCCGGACGCGATCGCCGGCTCGGTGCGCCGGAGCCGGATCAGTGCCCGGTAGAGGTCGAGCATCCGGCGTCCGCCGTCGGAAGAGGCCTCCGCCCAGTCCAGCCGAGAGCTCTCAAAGGTCGAGCGTGCCTGCGGGTCGGGCACCTCGACGTCGGTCCCGTACAGCTCGGCCCAGCCATGGCCGCCGAACTCCGCCGCCCGGCCGCGCGAGACCGCCTCCCCGAGCTCCGGTTCCTCGTGGTCCGAGAAGTACAGGAACGGCGTGGTCGCGCCCCACTCCTCGCCCATGAACAGCAGGGGAGTGAACGGCCCGAGCAGCACGACGGCGGCGCTGACCGCGAGCCCGCCCGGCGTCAGCACGCGGGACGGCCGGTCGCCGAGCGCCCGGTTGCCCACCTGGTCGTGGTTCTGCGAGCAGACGACGAAGCGGCGTCCGTCCAGGTCGGGCGGCACCGGGGCGCCCCAGGGCTTGTCGCGGAAGGTGGACCAGCCGCCGTCGTGCACGAAGATCTCGGTGAGGGCCTTGGCGAGCGTCTCGGGCGCGCCGAAGTCGACGTAGTAGCCGTGCCGTTCTCCGGTGAGGAGGGCGTGCAGGGCGTGGTGGACGTCGTCGGCCCACTGAGCGGTTATGCCGTACCCGGCACGGTCCTGAAAGACCTCACCGGTCGGTGTGACGGTGCGGGGGTCGTTGGCGTCGGACTCGGCCACCAGCGAGAGCGGCCGCCCGACCTCTGCGGCGAGCGCCGCGACGGCGTCGGACAGCTCGGCGAGCAGGTGCCGGGGCGAGTCGTCGGCGAGCGCGTGGACGGCGTCGAGGCGCAGCGCGTCGATGTGGAAGTCGCGGAACCAGCGCAGCGCCTTGTCGATGATGAAGGCGCGTACCTCGGCGGCGCCGTCGGCGTCGAGGTTCACGGCCGCGCCCCAGGGTGTGTGGTGCCGGTCGGTGAAGTAGGGGCCGAACTCGGCGAGGTAGTTGCCCGACGGGCCCAGGTGGTTGTCGACGACGTCGAGACAGACCGCGAGCCCGCGAGCGTGCGCGGCGTCGACGAAGCGCTGCAGCGCGGCCGGGCCGCCGTACGGCTCGTGCACCGCCCAGAGGGCGACGCCGTCGTAGCCCCAGCCGTGGTGCCCGCCGAACCCGGCCAGCGGCATGAGCTCGACGACGTCGACGCCCAGGTCGACGAGGTGGTCGAGGCGCTCGACGGCGGCGTCGAGCGTGCCGGCCGGCGTGAACGTGCCGACGTGGAGCTCGTAGGTGACGGCGCCGAGCACCTCCTGGCCGGGCCAGGCGGCGTCGGTCCACGCGTGCGCGGCGGCGTCGAACGTGCGCGACGGGCCGTGCACGCCGGCGGGCTGCCAGGGGCTGCGCGGGTCGGGGCGCGGCGGGCCGCCGTCGAGCGAGAACGCGTAGTCGGTGCCGGGCGGGAGAGGGTGTTCGGTGCGCCACCAGCCGTCGTCGTCGACGGTCAGGGGCTCTGTGGAGCCGGTCGCCGGGAGCACGAGGTCGACGCGGGACGCGCGCGGCGCCCAGACGCGGAGGGGCGCGGTCATGCGGTCGCCTCGTCCGTCGGCCCGGTGGGCGCGGCGGTTTTGGCCGGCCGGGCAGGCTCCGCCACGAGCAGGGCGACGGGCCAGGAGCCCAGGAGGTCGCTGAGGCGCGTCACGCCG
The DNA here is from genome assembly GCF_028994805.1 of Promicromonospora iranensis. GTDB lineage: Bacteria > Actinomycetota > Actinomycetes > Actinomycetales > Cellulomonadaceae > Promicromonospora > Promicromonospora iranensis. Next base: position 69,953 of record NZ_JAJQQP010000002.1, read on the forward strand.
GCATCGGCCTCGGCGGGAGAGCCCGTGAGCACCGACCGCCACGCCTCGCCCGGCAGGGGTTCGGGCAGGACGACGGACGCGTCCGGGAGGCCCGGCCCGTCACCGAGCCGCGTCGCGACGACGGCGACACGCGGCCCCGCGGCGTCTCGCCGGACGAAGCCCACGGCGCGGCCCGTGGTCACGGGCAACGGCTCGTAGCCCGCGTCCTCGCCGACGAACGCGCCGGGGTGCTGCCGGCGAACGCGGAGCGCCGTGGCCGTCACGGCCAGCTTCTCCTCGGCGAGACCCGACGGCGCCTGGCCGGCGTCCAGCACGGCGAGCGTCGTGGCGAGCGAATCCAGGTCGACGGGTCGCCGGTTGTCGGGATCGACCAGCGAGATTCCCGTGACCTCGGTGCCCTGGTAGACGTCGGCGACGCCGGGCACGGTGAGCTGGAGCAGCTTGGTCGCGAGCACCGAGCGCCGGACGGTGGGCGCCACCTGCTCGACCCAGTCGCCGAACCCGGCGACGACCTCGGGGTGTTCGAGCAGGGCGGTCGCGTAGCGCACCAGGCCTTCCTCGCGGGCCTCGTCGGGCGCGGTCCAGGTGGTCCACGCCTTCTGCTCGCGCGACGCCTTGACCAGGTAGGCGGTCAGACGCTCGGGCTCGATGGGCCCGGCCTCGGTCCAGGTGCCGGCGAGCGTCTGCCACAGGAGGTTCTCGGTACGGCCGTCGAGGTCGGCGGGGCGCAGGCCGGCCGTGGCCTCGCGCAGGTGGCGCACGAGCGTGGCCCATTCCTCGGGGTGCGCGGCGATGGTCCCGATGCGGGAGCGCACGTCCTCGCCGCGCTTGGTGTCGTGCGTCGAGCCGGCCGTCATGGTCGCGGGCCACGACTCGGCGGTGCGTCGCGCGTGCTCGTGGAACTCGTCGGGCCCGACGCCGAAGCGGTCCGGCGCCCCGCCCACCTCGCACAGGCTCACCAGGTGGGTCCAGCGGTAGTACGCGGTGTCCTCGACGCCCTTGGCCATGACGGCGCCGCACACCTGCGGGAACCGGACGACGAGCTCCGCCCGCCGATCCTCGCCCTGGCGGCCCGCGGAGCCGGCCTCCCGCCCGAGCACCAGGTCGACGACGAGGTCCAGCGTGTCGTGCCGGTCCGGGTCGAGGCGCGAGCGGGCGACGTCGGCCGCCTCGTGCACGACACGTTCGGCCTCGGGCGGCGCCGCCTCCCCGGGCACGACGTAGGCGCGGTACCGGCCGAACGCGACGACGAGCTCGACGACGCAGTCCTGGAGGGACCGGAAGGTGTGGTCGCGCAGCCGCACGTCCTCGCGGCAGATGTCGGCGAGCATCGTGGTCAGGAGGTGGATCTCCGCGTGCAGCGACGTCTCGACGATCTGCCGCTTGGCCTCCTCGACCACCTCGTCGAGGGTGGTCTGCTCACCGGTCACCTCGTGCATGAGGCCGGCGAGCGGGGCGGCGCCGTCGTCGTCGACCTGCAGGGCGTGCAGCCGCCATGCCGTGTCGTAGCCCGTGGTCCCCGCGACGGGCCAGTCGTCGGGCAGCGCCTCGTCCACCTCGAGGATCTTCTCGGCCGCCACCCACGCCCCGCCGGTCGCCTCATGGAGACGGCGCAGGTAGCCCCGGGGGTCCGCCAGCCCGTCGGGGTGATCGATGCGGAAGCCGTCGACCACGCCGGCGTGGAAGAGGTCGAGCAGCAGCGCGTGCGTGGCGTCGAAGACCTCCGCGTCCTCCACGCGGATGCCCGCGAGCGTGCCGACGTCGAAGAAGCGGCGGTAGTTGAGCTCCTCGTCCGCGACACGCCAGTACGCGAGCCGGTAGTGCTGGCGGCGCACCAGCTCGGCCAGCGGCAGGTCCTCGGTCTCGGGACGGACGGGGAAGAGGTGGTCGTAGTAGCGCAGGACGGGCTGTTCGGTGTCGGCCCCGCCGTCGCCGGGCACGACGACGTGGTCCAGGACGAGCTCACCCGCGGCGAGCACCGTGCCGATCCGCGCGCCCAGCACCGGCATGAGCAGGCCCTCGCCCTCGGTGAGCTCGACGTCGAACCACCTCGCGTACGGGGACTCCGGCCCGTGCTTGAGCACGGACCACAGGGCGCGGTTGTGCCAGGCCGGGGTCGGGACGGCCATGTGGTTCGGGACGACGTCGACGACGATGCCCATCCCGCGCGCGTGCGTCGCCGCGGCGAGCCGTTCGAGGCCTTCTCGGCCGCCGATCGTGTCGCTGATGCGGGTGTGGTCGACGACGTCGTACCCGTGCGTGGAACCGGGCGCGGCCTGCAGCACGGGCGAGAGGTAGAGGTCGGTGATCCCCAGGGTGTCGAGATAGGGGAGGACCTTCTCGGCGTCCGCGAACGTCAGGTCGGGGCCGAGCTGGAGGCGGTACGTGCTGATCGGGGTGCGGCGGGCGGGTCCGGGGAGATGGGAATGCATGTGCCTCCGTCGCTCGGTGGTGGCTCGGGGTGCGCCGTGGATCACGGTACCGGCGGAGCCATCATGGCGACGGGTCGTCACCGCTGCGTGTCCGGGGTCTCACCGGGCCTCGAGGACGAAGAAGAGGAAGCACACGAAGGCGGTCCGCTCCCCGCTCGCGATGCGTGGCGGGAGGAGCTCGACCGGAGTGTCCGGGGACGGCGGGGGTTCGGCGATCGACGTGATGCGGAAGCCCGCGGCGGTGAAGGCGTCGGTCATGGCATGCAGGGGACGGTGCCAGAACGTCAGCGTCCCGGGCCGGCCCGCGAACTCGAACTCGTCCGAGAACTGCCGCACACCGAAGTAGCCCTCGTCCGGGAAGAGCAAGGGGCGCACGAGCGGGTGGTTGACCGAGAGGATGAGGCGGCCACCGGGCTTGAGGACGCGGTGCAGCTCCGTCAGCGGCGGGTGCCAGTCCTCGAGGTAGTGCAGCACGAGGGAGGAGACGACGTCGTCGAAGGTGCCGTCCGCGTAGGGCAGCGGCTGCGCGAGGTCGGCGACGGTCAGCGGGACGTCGTCGCCGAGCCTGCGGCGGGCGAGCTCGATCATCGCGGGGCTGCCGTCGAACCCGGTCAGGTCGGCGCCGCGGTCGCGCAGCTCGGCGGACAGCGGTCCGGAGCCGCAGCCCGCGTCGAGGATCTTGCGGCCCCGGACGTCGCCCGCGAGGCGGAGCATGGCCGGCCGTTCGTACCAGGCGTTGAGCAGGCTCCCGGCGTTCTCGGCGTCGTAGCTGGCTCCGAACTCGTCGTAGTGGTCGGCCTTCATCGGATCCCCTCCGCCGGACTGCTCATGTCCCGGCCGACGCTATCCGGCTGGATCGTCGTGGAGGCCTCGCGATCGGTCTCTTTTCCGAAGGCGGCGGGTTTCTCCCCAGTCGTAGACGGTGCTGACGCCGGCGTGGGAATGCTCGACCCATCGCTCGACGTCGGCCCGCCGCTCTGCTACTTGCCCCCTGGTGCCGCCGGCTGCCTGGTCGTCCCCGCCGGCACGGCGTCGCAGACCGTGCCCTCGGCGGGCAGCACTCCGTCGATCAGTGCGGCGTCGACCGCGTCGTCGATGCAGGGCCCACTGGTGCGGTAGGAGGTGTGGCCGACGCCCTCCCGGGTGAGCAGGACGGCGTTCTCCAGCCGCTCGGTCATGGCCTCGGCCCAGTGGTACGGGGACACGTTGTCCACCCGCCCGCCGACCACCAGGATCGGGGGGGCACCGGCGCCGGTGAGCTCGTCGGTGAACCGGTCCTTGTTCTCGGCCGGCCAGCGCGCGCAGTTGAGTGCGCTGTACGCGGCCCGGCTGCCCAGACGCTCGCCGCGTGCGGTGATCTCGCGTGCGGCCGCGTGGTGCTCGCCCAGGTTCCTCAGTGCGGGCCAGTCGACGCAGCGGACGGCGGTGTGCGGCTCCTGGAGGGTGGCGAACGGACCACCGAACGGCGCGACCGTGACGTGCGTGAGCAGGAAGTGGAGGAAGGTCCCGTCGCCCTGCTGGGCGTCGAGCAGGCCCGTGGTGAGGGAGGGCCAGAGCGCGCGGGCACCGGCCGCGGCACGTACCGCCTCCAGTGCCATGGCTCCGTCGAGTACACCGCCGGGGGTGAGTCCTTCGGCCGGCGGGACCTGGAGCGGCTCGGCCTCCAGGTCGGCGATCAGGGTGTCGAACGCGGCCTCGGGGTCGCCGTCCCCGAAGGGACATGCCTCCACGCCCTCCGTGCGGCAGGTCTCGAACCAGAGATCGAGGGTCTCCTCGTTGGAGCGGGCGACCTCGTCGAGCAGCCGCAGCGGGTCGTTCTGCCACAGGTCGGTGTCGACGGGGGCGTCGATCACCATCTGGCGCACGCGGTCGGGGAAGAGCGTGGCGTACATGGGGCCGACCACCGTGCCGTAGGAGGCGCCGTAGAAGGTGATCTGCTCCTCGCCGATCGCCGCGCGCACCTGGTCGAGGTCGCGGGCGACGTTGTCGGTGGACAGGCTCGCCAGGAACGCGCGGTCCTGGTGCGTCACGCAACCCTGGGTGAACGTCCGGGCATCCTGGAGCAGACGCCCCAATGGCTTGCCGCCGGGGATCGACGGGTCCCGGTCCTCGGCCGCCTGCTCGGCACGCTGCTCGTCGGTGAGGCACCGGACGGCGTCCGACTCACCGACACCGCGTGGGTCCATGCCGACGACGTCGAAGCGCGCCACGACGTCGGGCGAGAACGTGCTGGTCTCGCTGCCTGGGTCGATGTACTTGATCAGGTCGGACGCGGGCACGCCCGGACCACCGGCGTTGATGAACAGGCTCCCGATGCGCTGTTCGGGATCGGTCGCCCGATGACGCATCACCGCGAGCGAGATCTGTTCACCCTCGGGATTCGTGTACTCCAGCGGGACCTCGACGGTGGCGCAGTCCAGGCCTGGCCCGCACTCGCTCCAGTCGATCGGGTCCGGGGTTGGTGCGTCGGCGGCCGGGCTCGTCGTCGGCGAGGTCGTCGGTGAGGTGCCGTGCGCCGACGCCGTCAGCGCCGCACCGGCCCCGCCGGCACACCCGGTCACGGCCAGGGCGACGACGGCGAGCACGGCGGCGATCCGGAGAACGGTGTGCGGTGAGCGGGTTGGTCGAGGGGTTGGAGTCATGCGATCGACCCTAGGAAGACCACCAGGCCCGCACATCGGCCGAAGGGTCCGGACCGACCAACCGAAGTCGGAGCATCCAGACCCGGGCTCGTCACTCCGGTCGGTCGGTGGAGCCGAGCCCGGCCTCCTGCACCAGCAGGGCCACCTGGACCCGGTTGTTCAGGCCGAGCTTGGTGAGGATCGACGACACATGAGTCTTCACCGTCGTCAGGCCCAGGAAGTAGCGCGCCGCGATCTCGGCGTTGGACCGACCGGCCCCGATCTCGACGGCGACCTCGCGCTCCCGCTCCCCGAGCACGCCGAGGCGCTCGCGGGCTGTCGCGCGGCGGGCATCCTCGTCCGACTCCGCGACCTTGGCGATGAGCCGGCGGGTCACCTCGGGTGAGAGCACCGGTCGCCCTTGTGCCGCGTGCCGGATCGCGACGACGAGCTCGTCGGGCGGGGTGTCCTTGAGGAGGAACCCCGCCGCTCCGGCACGCAGCGCGCGCAGCACGTGGGCGTCGGCGTCGAAGGTGGTCAGGACCATGACCTGCGGGGCCCGCGAGTCGCCGCGCAGCGTCTCGGTCGCGGTGAGCCCGTCCGTGCCCGGCATCCGGATGTCCATCAGCACGACGTCGGGGTGGTGGCGCCGGGCCAGCTCCACGGCTTCCGCGCCGTCGCCCGCCTCGGCCACCACGCGCAGGTCGGGCGCTCCGCTCAGCATCATCCGGAGCCCGAAGCGGACCACCGGGTCGTCGTCGGCGATGAGCACGTCGATGGCCGGTTCGTCGATGGCCGGTTCGTCGCCCGGGGCGGGGGAAGTCACGTCGGCCAGGGTAGGCGGAGCCGGACCTGCCAGCCGCCCGAGTCCGTCGGTCCGTGGTCGAGCCGCCCGGACACGAGCCGGGCACGCTCCTGCAGACCCCGCAGTCCCGTCCCGGAACTGGTCGGTGGTGCTGGTGCTCCTGTCGCTGGAGGCCTGTTGACCACCTCGACGACGACGTGGTCACCCGGCCGACCCGTGATCCGGACGACGACCGGCGCGCCCGGGGCGTACTTGCGCGCGTTGGTCAGGGACTCCTGGACCATGCGGTAGAGCGTGCGGCCCTGCACGTCCGGGAGTGCCTGTCCGCCGCTCGTCACCCCGGCGTCGTCGCGCAGCTCGACCGGCGTGCCAGCCTCGCGTGCCTCGTCGATCAGCCCCAGCACGTCCTCGACGTCCGGCAGCGGCAGCTCTCCTACCGGAGCCCGGAGCACCCCGATCACCTCGCGCAGGTCTTGCAGGGCGCGGTGCGCGTTCGCGCGGACCACCTCCGCGGCCTGAGCGACGTCGTCGGGCGGTGCGGTGCGCGCGTAGGCCAGTGCGCCGGCATGGACGCTGAGCAGAGACAGGCGGTGACCCAGCACGTCGTGCATCTCCCGCGCGAGGGACTGACGTGCCTCACGCTCGGAGTGCTCGGCCCGCAGCTGCGCCTCGACCTCGGCTGCTGCCGCGCGTTCACGCAGCGACGTGACAAGCGCCCGGCGGTTCCGCACGGACAGGCCCCACGCCACGGTGGCGGCGTGTCCCAGCGCGATGATGGTGAAGATGGTGACCGGCGGGGCGACCTGGTCGGGCCAGAGCAGCTGGTAGGTGCTGAGGGCCGCGAGGCTGATGGCGCACACCCCGATCGTGGCGCGGGTGGAGCGGTGAATCGCGACGGTGAACAGGGCGATGATCGCGGCTCCGCCGACCGTCTCTGAGTACGAGCTTGCGGCGGCGAGGGCGATAGCGATCTGTACCGGGAACGTGCGGCGCCACCAGAGTGCGACACAGCCGAGGAGGCCCGTGAGGCGGTCCGCGGTGAGGAGCCAGGTGGGGAGCTGGTCGGGTTCGTTGCTCTGGATCTGGAGCGCGGTCAGGGCGAGGGCGACGGCTATGGCGATCAGGGAGGAGTCGACCAGGCGGGTCCGGAGGGCTTTCCGGGGTGGTCGCTCGGGGGTGGTTGGTGGGCTGGGCATCGGGTTGAGCCTAGGGCGGGGCGGGGTGGGGTGGGATGCGCGGGCAAGCCAGTGCAAGGCGCCGACGTCGCCCCACAGGACGCCGTCGTAGGAGTCGACCTGAAAGAGCAGAGCCCACTGGTCCGTCTCGTTCACGACGTGCATCCCGACGAGTGGCGACGTGTGATCCGCGGGGCTCTTCGTAGTTCAGCACGCAACCATGCGTAGCCCGGGCACAATCGACCCCATGAACGACGACGCCACGATCGAGTCCCTACGCGACCGGCTCCGAGACTTTGCTGTCGCGCGGGACTGGGGCCAGTTCCACAAGCCCAAGAACCTCGCGATGGCGCTCGCGGGAGAGGTTGGCGAGCTTCTTGCCGAGATGCAGTGGCTCACGGACGAACAGGTGCACGAGAAGCTGGCCGACGCCGACACCCGGAACGAGGTCGAGGAAGAGTTCGCCGATGTCTTCCTCTACCTGATCCAACTTGCCGACGTCTGCGGTGTGGATCTGATTCAGGCGGCACACGCGAAGATCACGAGGAACGACGATCGGTTCCCTCCGTCGCAATCGGTGTTCTGACTGCGCGAATCACCCATGTGCCGCTCGGTCCTCAGCACCTGACCTGCATAGACTCGCCCTGCCCACGCGGCATCGACGGACTTCCGTTCCGACAAGCGGATATGTCCCCGCCGCACGTTCATTCGTGCTGCTCAGGGGACGTTCTTGTCGGTCATCCGCTACTCGGCGGCCTCGTTGTCGTCGTCGCTCAATTCAGATTCTTCCGCTGTGGAGACACACCTCGCTGAGCAACTTGCGCGCCAGGGCGTTCATGTCGGAGCGGGGGAGCGTCGTTCGTGGCGCAACTCGCTTCCCGCCCTGGCCCGCGACCTCAGCGACGCCGGTCTTGAACAGGTAGAGGTGCTCTTGGAGCATCGGCTCCCGCTGACCTCGAAGCGGACCGACGCGATCCTCGCCGGCGTGCATCCACGGACAGGGAAGCACTCTTATGTCGTCGTGGAGCTCAAGCAGTGGAGCCAGGCGAACCTATGGGAGGACAATGACGCGCTCGTCGAGGTCGACGGTGCCCGTTACCTGTCGTCGCACCCGAGCACCCAGGTCGCGGGGTACGTCCAGTATCTGCGCGACTTTGCCCGCGCGTTCGAGTACACGCCCGACGAGCTCCAGGGTGTCGCCTACCTGCACAACGCTACCGACTTCGGCGTCAGTGACCTGTTGGCGAGCAGGGAACTCGCGCAGGCTCTCTCTTCACGGGAGAGAGCCGCGGCCAGTTCATCGAGCACCTGCAGTCGCTCCTCGCCAAGGACACCTCGGGGGCAGGTGCCGCGGACCGGCTCGTGCGTTCCAAGACCGCACCCTCGAAGCAACTCATGACGGTCGCGGCCAAGGAGATTCGAGATCAGGAGCAGTTCGTGCTCCTCGACGAGCAGAAGACCGTACGCGACCTGGTGCTGCATCAGGTGAAGAAGGCAGCGTCCGCTGACTCGAAGTCGGTCATCCTGGTAACCGGCGGCCCAGGCTCGGGCAAGTCGGTGATCGCACTGTCGCTCATGGGCGAGCTTGCGCGAGAGGGCCGGTCGGCTATTCACGCGACGGGATCGCGCAGCTTCACGCAAACTCTCCGAAAGATCGCGGGCAAGGGATCCACGCGGACAAAAGGGCTGTTCAAGTACTTCAACAACTTCATGGAGGCCGAGCGCAACGGCCTTGAGGTGCTGATCCTGGACGAGGCGCACCGCATCCGCGAGAAGTCCGTGCAACGCTACACGCCGAAGGCGCTTCGGGAGAAGGCCCGCGCTCAGGTTGACGAGCTGCTCGACGCCGCGCGCGTGCCCGTCTTCCTGCTGGACCAGAACCAGGTGGTCCGCCCCGGTGAGATGGGAACGCCTGACGACATTCGTGCCGCAGCCGAAGCCAAGGGCCTTGACGTACGTCAGATCGATCTGGCCGACCAGTTTCGCTCCGGCGGCAGCCTCGCGTACATCGAGTGGGTGGAGAGGCTCCTCGGTCTGCGCGATATCGAGACTGGCCCTCAGCCGTGGGAGGGCATTGACGAGAACTTCGCGGTCGACGTCGTGGACTCGCCCGAGGAGCTCGAGTCTCGGTTGCAGGCGTACCGCGACACGGGCAAGAGCACCCGGATGACGGCTGGCTTCTGCTGGCCCTGGTCCAAACCGCGTGACGACGGCTCTCTGGTCCTCGACGTCACGATCGGATCCTGGCAGCGTCCGTGGAACCTGGACAGCGAGCGTTCGGTGGGCGGAGCGCCGCCCTCTGCCCTGTGGGCCACCGATCCGGCAGGGTTCGGCCAGGTGGGCTGTGTCTATACAGCGCAGGGATTTGAGTACGACTGGAACGGCGTGATCCTTGGTCCTGATCTTGTCTGGCGGCAGGCGGTCGACGGCGGTCGAGGGGCGTGGCTCGTGCGGCGTGCAGAGAGCCGCGACAGTGAGGTGACGAAGAAAAGCGTCACGGACGCGCAGTTCGACCGGCTCATCCGGAACACTTACAAGGTGCTGCTCACCCGCGGGATGGTCGGCACGCTGATCTACTCGACGGACGAGGAGACTCGGGGGTTCCTACGGACAGTGGTTCGAGGACGCAGCCGAGGGCAGGCGGCGCGGCTGCTTGTCGCTCCACCACAGTGATAGACCGCCGGGCGCTGCCTCGCTAGTTTCCGGTCATGGCCGATGACCAGGGGATCCACGCCGAACCGACCATCACCACCAGGTTCTCGAATGCCTACGGTAAGAGACCGCCGATCTTGCACGTGAAGGTCGATGGTGAACAGATCGGCCACTGGGACATCGAAGCCAAGGCGGCGGTTCTCGATGATCCCCAACACCAGCAGGCTGCCGAGTATCTCGCGACCATCGAATCCACGGCGCTGGCGTGGCAGGTCCGTCAGGAGAAGCGGCGGGCGAAGAAGGCGCGGGCCGCGGTCCGCAATGAAGCGGCAGCAGCGGAGCCGATGCGATCGCTGCAAGCGCCAGTGTCAGCCCCAGCCATGACGCCGATCGTGCCTGAGACTCTCGCACCGAATCCGTTGTGGAGACCTGCCTCGCCGGATCCTGCGCCAGCACTGTCACCAGTCGACCGCGGCCGCGATCTCTCTTCGAACAAGGCGGGTGCCGGCGTCCGCCAGACAGCCCGCACAAAGTTCCGCGAGGCGCCGTTGGCGAACCTCTTCAAGCGACTGACCGGACGTTCGACCGGAGGCGACTGGTCTTGGCGTCAGGGCATGCGAGGCGAGCGCGAGGTGGGGCGGGTGCTGGACAAGGCCATCGCCGGCAGGAAGGGCTGGTTTCTCTTGCACGGCATCACGCGGAACGTGCGCGGCACCGACGTCGACCACCTGCTGATCGGCCCCGGTGGGATCTTCTCGATCAACGCGAAGTTCCATCAGGGCAAGGACGTCTGGGTCGGCGAGCACGTCGTGGGAGTTGGCCGGACGCCGACCAAACACGTGGTCAAGGCCCGAGCGGAAGCCAAGGCGGTCAGGAAGATCCTCCATGCAGCCTGTCCGACGCCGCATCCGGTCACGCCAGTCGTCGTCATCGCGGGGGCCAGCAACTTCTCCCGCGGCGAGAAGGTACCTGGAGATGTCGTGGTGCTCCCCGTCGCCGAGATTCCCGATTGGCTGAACGCGTTGAGGGAGTCGATGCGGCCGTGGGAGGTCGAGCAGCTTTACGACGTCGCCCGTTGGGAACGGACGTGGATAACGTCGTAGCGGATCACGGCGTCATGTTTCTCGCCCCGGTAAGGGCGACGGCTTCGTCCCCTTCGCGGCCGCCACCGGAGCGGCATACTGCCTGACGTGATCCGCGCGATAGCACTTCCTTTGAGGTGCAAGGTAGGCCCGGCCCAGATCTACGACTCCAGATACCGCAGAATCGCCTGCACCCGCCGGTTGTACCCGTCCTCGGCCAGCAGCCCGAGCTTGTCGAAGATCGCGTTCGAGTGCTTCTCCACCGCCGACGTCGACACGAACAGCACCGAGGCGATCCCCGCATTGGTCCGCCCCTCCGCCATGAGCCCCAGCACCTCCCGCTCCCGCTCGGTCAACATCCCGAGCGGGTGGGACGTGTCCCGGAACAGCTGCCGCACCACGTCCGGATCCAGCACCAACCCTCCGGCGCGCACCCGCTCCAGCGCGTCGAGGAAGTCGTCCACGCCCATCACCCGGTCCTTGAGCAGGTAGCCGACGGCGCGCGCGTCGTCGCCCAGCAGCACCTGCGTGAACTCGCGCTCCACGTACTGCGACAGGACGAGGATGCCGACGTCCGGCCACCGCTCCCGGATCTGCACCGCCGCCCGCACGCCCTCGTCGGTGTGGGTGGGCGGCATGCGCACGTCCAGCACGACGACGTCGGGCCGCTCGACCTCGAGCCGCGAGAGCAGTCCCTCCGCGGAGCCGTACGCGGCGACGACGTCGTGGCCCTCGTCGGTCAGGAGGCTGCGGATGCCCTCGCGGAGCAGCGCGGAGTCCTCGGCGAGCATCACGCGCACGGGAGGTTCACCTCGATCCGGGTCGGCCCGCCGGCCGGGCTGTCCACGGCCAGCGTGCCGCCCGCGGCGGCCACCCGCCCGGCCAGGCCGGCCAGCCCGTGGCCGGGCGAGAGCACGGCACCGCCGACGCCGTTGTCGGTGATGGTGACGTGGACCTCCGGGGCCGGGAGGTCTCGACGAGCTCGACCCACGGAGACCCGCACCCGCGCCTCACCAGCTCCCGAGTGCTTCGCCACGTTCGTCAGCGCCTCCGCCACCACGTAGTAGATCGTCGTCTCCACCGCCGACGGCAGCCGCTCGGGCGACTCCCACTCCAGCACCGTGGGCGGCTCGGCCCGCGACACCAGCTCCGCCAGCACCGGCGCCAGCCCGTGTGTGTCCAGCGTCGTCGGTCGCACCCGCCACGCGACGTCCCGCAGGTCCGTCACCAGCAGCTCCGCCTCTCGCGCGGCCCGCTCCAGCAACAACGAACCAGAAGACGAAGCGCCAACGGCCCGCCGCGCCCGGTTCACCAGCAGCCCCAGTGCCACGGCCCGCTGCTGCACGCCGTCGTGCAGGTCCCGCTCGATCCGCCCGCGCTCCGCATCCAGGGCCGCCAGCAGATCGGCCCGGCTCACCGTCAGCGACTCGACCTCCGCCTCCAGCTGCTCGCTCCGGCTCGGCGCGAGCCACCGCGCGGCGGCCGAACGGTCCAGCAGGGCCACGCCGATCAGCCCCATCAGGTCCAGGTACAGCAGGATCGCGCCGACCGGCAGCATCCCGAGCAGGTCGGCCGTCGACAGCCCGTCGCCCTGGAAGGCCTCGTCGACGGTGAGCCGCATGTCGAACAGCCACGACGCCAGCGCCGCGACCACTGCGAACAGCCCGTACGCCAGCAGCCCCAGCACGAACGTGCCGACCAGGCCCACGCCCACCCGCGCCGCGAGATACCGGGCGGCCCGGGGAGAGGTGAGAACGGCGCCGCGGCCCTTGCCCCACACAGTCCTTGCTTCGCTGCGGAGCTGTGCGGGGGCCCCGGGATCGGACCAGCCGAGAAAACGCACGGTGCGACGGCGGTGCCAGGCGACCAGGGTGCCCACCGGGCCGGGCGGCGTCGGGCGGCGAACCAGCGCGACCACCGCCAGCACGAGGTCGAGCGGCCAGGTCACCGCACCGAGCGCGGCGCCCCACAGCATGCGGGCAGGGGTGCTGCGCCAGACGGCGGGGGCGGGGTCCACCTCGCCAGGATAGGGACGACGCCGGCCGCGCGGACTGCGGAAAACCACACCCCGTGCTGGGGTGCACCCACCTGGCCAGGGGGAGGACCGCAGTCCGTCGCCGGTTGCCGCCGCATAGCGTAGGGACATGACGACACACAGCTTCGCCTCGACGGTCGCCGACTGGGCCATCGGGCTGATGGAGACGCTCGGCGCACCCGGCGCCGGCGTGGCGATCGCCCTGGAGAACCTGTTCCCGCCGCTGCCGAGCGAGGTGATCCTGCCGCTGGCCGGCTTCACGGCCTCGCAGGGTTCCCTCGTCCTGTGGCACGTCCTGATCTGGACGACGGCGGGCTCCGTGGTCGGCGCCGTCCTCCTCTACGCGCTGGGGGCGTGGCTCGGTCGCGACCGCCTGCGCGCGATCGTCGACCGCATGCCGCTCGTGCCGCTGGAGGACGTCGACAAGGCCGAGGCCTGGTTCAACCGGCACGGCGACTGGGCGGTGCTCATCGGCCGGCTCATCCCCATCGTCCGCAGCCTGATCTCCATCCCTGCGGGTGTGGAGCGCATGCCGCTCGGGCGCTTCCTCGCCTTCACGACGCTCGGCTCCGGTTTCTGGAACACCCTGCTCGTCGGCGCCGGCTACCTGCTGGGGGACCAGTGGCACGTCGTCGAACAGAGCGTCGGCGTGTTCCAGAGGGTCGTCATCGTGGTGGTCGTGCTGCTGGTCGTCTGGTGGCTCGTGAAGGTGCTGCGCGGCCGCCGCGACCAGGACACGCCCCGGCACGTGCGAGAGCGCTGACCAACCGGGTCAGCCCGCCGACGTCTCCGTGTGCTGACGCGCCGACACCTCGAGGCCGTCGGCGATCATCTTCAGGGCCTCCTCGAAGTCCCCGCCGTCCGCCGGCCGCGCGTTCGCGTGCTCGGGGTTCAGCGACGACGTGGTCTCGGGGAGCAGCCCGAACGAGTCCGCGCTCAGACGCTGCTGCTCGTGGAACGTGTACCCGACGACGAAGTGCATGACGGCCTCCGCGGCGACCCGGGACAGCGAGTCCGGCACGCCGTCGCGCCGGGTGACCGCCATCAGCTGCGGCTGGACCGGGGAGTCGACGAGGCCCAGCGCCAGCGAGCTCGACACCAGCTCGGCGGCGTCGCGATAGGCGAGAAGGCACTCGCGCAGTCGTGCGCCCAGCCGGCGGACGGTCTCGGACACGGTCATGTCCTCGACCCGCACGTCCTCCATCGGGCGGAGGATCCGCGCGCTGACCGAGGCGAGCAACGCCTGCTTGTTCGGGAAGTGCCAGTACAGCGCACTGGCCCGTACCTCGAGAGCCGCGGCGATGTGCCGCATCGTCAGGTCGGGCAGCCCGTACTCGTCCAGGAGGCGGAGGGCCATCTCGGACACGTCGTCGCGGCTGTGTCTTGGTGATCCGCTCATCAGCACAGTATGGTGCAGAACGCCGTTCAGGTGAACACCGTTCAGGAAGAAGCGAGGGCCACATGCGAGACGACCAGGGACCACTGCGAAGCGTGCTCGATGCGAGCGATCTCGCCCGCGTCGCCGTCTTCGCCGCCCTCATCGCGGCCCTCGGCCTGCCGGGCAGCTTCAGCGTCTTCGGTGGTGTGCCGATCACGGCGCAGACCTTCGGCGTCATGCTCGCCGGGGCGATCCTCGGACCGCGGCTCGGGGCGCTCTCCGTCCTCGCGCTCCTCGCGCTCACCGCGGCCGGCCTCCCTCTGCTGGCCGGCGGGCGCGGCGGCCTCGGCGTCTTCGTCGGACCGTCCACCGGCTACCTGTTCGGCTGGATCGCCGGGGCGTTCGTCGTGGGCCTGATCGTGCACTCGGCCGCCCGCAAGCCGACGGCGTGGCGGACCGCGCTCGCCATGCTCGTCGGCGGCATCCTCGTGGTCTACGCCTTCGGCATCCCCGTCCAGAGCCTGGTCACCCGGCTGTCGCTCGCCCAGACGGCGCTGGCCAGCCTCGTGTTCATCCCCGGCGACCTGGTGAAGGCCGTGCTGGCGACGGTCACCGTCTCCACGCTCCTGCGCGCCTACCCCCGCGCGTTCCGGCGGAACTGGCGCTCGAAGGATCGCGAGGAAGCCGCCGGCACGATCCCGCCGGCCCCGTGACAGGCGCCGTGACAGGCTCCGTGACACCGCGCATCGTCGTGCTGGACGGTGCCACGGACGCGCTGGTCGACCGTCTGCGGGCGGTGCGGGCCGCGGGTGACGTCCCGCTGGTCACTGACGCACGTCTGCCGGAGGCGCACCGGGAGGCCGTGCACGCTCTGGTGCGGGACGTGCGGCCGCCATCTGGCGCGGCCTGGGCGGCGCTCACCTCCGGCAGCAGCGGCGCGCCACGCATCGTCGTGCGCACCGCCGCGTCCTGGGCGGAGTCGTTTCCCGCCGTCTCCGCGCTCCTGCACGACCCCGCCGTGCCGGAGGCCGAACTGGTGGTCGCCCTGCCCGCGCCGCCGTCGTCCTCGCTCACCCTGTTCTCCCTGGCGCACGCGCTGGGCGGCGGCCCGCGACCCGTGTTCCCCGGGCGGGGCCCGGGGCCGGACCAAGAGTTCGCGGAGGCCACCGCGTTCCACGGAACTCCCCAGGCGCTGCGCGCGCTGCTCGACGGCGGAAAGCTTCCGCGGCTGCGGACCGCGCTCGTCGGCGGCTCGCACCTGGACCAGGGTCTGCGTGCGGACGCCGAGTCCCGGGGCATCCGGGTGATCTCCTACTACGGCGCGGCGGAGCTCTCGTTCGTGGCCGTCGACGACGGCACCGGCCTACGACCGTTCCCCGGCGTGGACGTCGACGTGCGCGACGGCGAGCTGTGGGTGCGGTCCCCCTTCGTGGCCCTCGGCTACCTCGGCACCGGCGGTCCTCTCCGAACCGACGGGGCCTGGGCGACGGTCGGCGACCTCGCCGAGCTCGACGCCGACGCCGACGCCGACGCCGACGCCGACGCCGACGCCGACGCCGACGCCGACTCCGGGACCGGGACCCTCCGGCTGCGCGGCCGTGCGGACGGCGCGATCATCACCGCTTCGGCGACCGTGATCCCCGAGGAGGTCGAGGCCGAGCTCCGGCAGGTCCCCGCGATCGCGGACGCCGTCGTCTTCGGCGTCCCCGCACGTGGGGTCGGAGCGCTCGTCGCCGCGATGGTCGAACCGGCTCCTGGTTCCCCCACGATCACCGCGAGCTCGCTGCGCGGCAGCACGGCGGCCCGGCTGGGCCCGGCGCACCGGCCCCGGATCTGGTTCACCGGTGAGCTGCCCCGCACCACGTCGGGGAAGCCGGCTCGTGCCGAGATCGTCCGTCGGGCGCTCGCCGGGGAGGTGACCCGGGTTGCCGGATGAAGCGGTAGTCATCGCGGCCCGCCGGACGCCGATCGGCACCCGCGGGCGCGCCCTCGCTTCCTTGGACGTCGGGCAGCTCACCGCGCCCGTCCTGAGCGCCGTGCGCGCCGACGCGGAGGCCGCGGCCGGGCGCCGGCTCGCGATCGCCGACGTCGTGCTCGGCAACTGCATGGGCCCGGGCGGCAACCCCGCCCGGGTCGCCGCCCTGGCCGCCGGGCTGGGAGTCGAGGTCCCCGGCGCGACCGTGGACCGGCAGTGCGGCAGCGGCCTCGCCGCGGTGCTCGACGCCGCGGCGGCGATCCGCGCGGGGGACGACCGCCCGCGGCTCGCCGGCGGCGTCGAGAGCGCGTCGACGGCTCCGGTCCGGTCCGTGGACGGCGTGCGCTACGACCGTGCCCCGTTCACCCCGCAGGGGTGGCCAGACCCGGACATGGTCCGCGCCGCGGAGGACCTGGCCACGGCCGACGGCATCAGCAGGGAACGGCAGGACGCGCACGCCGCGCGCAGCCACCGCCGGGCGCGCGCCGCCCGCGACGCCGGACGGTTCGCGGCCGAGCTCGTCCCGGTGGCAGGACTGACCGCGGACGACTCCGTCGGGGTCGCCGAACGGTTGCTGTCCCGGCTGCCCGCCCTGTTCGAGGGCGGCACACTGACCGCTGGGACGGCCACGCGGATCAGCGACGGGGCGGCAGCGGTCGCCGTCGTGCCCCGCGGGCTCGCGGGCCACGCACCAGGACTCGCGCTCCGGGGGCATGCGGTGGTCGGCTGCGACCCCGCGCTGCCCGGGGTCGGGGCCGCGCCGGCCGTGCGGGCCGCCCTCGACTCCGCCAGGGTCCACCTTCGCGACGTCGCGGCGTTCGAGATCGTCGAGGCGTTCGCGGCCCAGTCGCTGGCTGTGCTCGGCCGCCTCGGTATCGACGACGACGACGCGCGCGTGTGCGCCGACGGCGGAGCCCTGGCGCTGGGTCACCCCTGGGGCGCGAGCGGCGCGGTCAGCGTGGTGCGGCTGTTCGGGCGGCTCGTCCGCGCGGGCGCCCCGGCCGGGACGCTCGGTGTCGCGGCGGCGTCCGTGGGCGGCGGGCTGGGCGTCGCGGCGGTCTTGGAGGTGGTCCGATGAGCGGCGTCGCACCCGGTACCGCACCCGGTACCGCACCCGGCATCGCGCTCCAGGGTGTCCACGTGCGCCTGGGTGACACGGACGTGCTGCGCGACGTCACGCTCGCGCTGGACGCGCGGACGATCGCGGTCGTCGGGGAGAACGGGTCGGGCAAGTCGACGCTCGCGCGCCTGCTCAGCGGCCTGGTCGTCGCGGACGACGGCACCGTGCGCGTGCTGGGTCTGGACCCGGTGCGTCAGGCCGCGGAGCTGCGCCGCCGCGTCGCGGTGATCTTCAGCAACCCGGACGCGCAGATCGTCATGCCGACCGTCGCGGAGGACGTCGCGTTCTCCCTGCGCACCGAGAAGCTGCCGCGCGCCGAGAAAGCAGAACGGGTCGCTGCCGCGCTCGACCAGTTCGGCCTGGCCGAGCTCGCCGACCGGTCGTCGCACGACCTGTCCGGTGGCCAGAAGCAGCTGCTCGCGCTGTGCGGCGCGTTCGTCCGGCGCCCGGACCTGGTGGTCGCGGACGAACCGACCGCGTACCTGGACGCGCGCAACGCCCGCCGGGTCGCCGACCACCTGCTCGCGGACGCGTCGCACCGGCTCGTGCTGGTCACGCACGACCTGGGGCTCGCACAGCGCTGCGAGACGGCGGTGCTCGTGCAGGACGGGACGGTGACCGAGGTCGGGGACCCCGCGCAGGTGATCGCCATGTACGAGGCGGGAATCCGATGGTGACCCGATGGTGACCCTGTACCGGCCAGGGGACGGTCCGTGGCACCGGCTGCGGGCCGGGCCGAAGACGGCCCTCCTCCTGCTGATCGTGCTCGGCGTGTGCCTGCTCCCGGCGACCTGGTGGGCGGCCGCGGTCATGGCCGGCGTCTGCCTCGCGTGCTACGCGATCCGGGGCGCGGGGATGCGTGAGCTCGGCCGCCAGCTCGTGACGGTCCGCTGGATCGTCGGCCTGACCCTTGTCGGCCAGCTGGTCTTCCTCGGCCCGGAGAGCGCCGCGGCGAACACCACGCGCGTCGCCGTCGCCTGTGCGCTCGCCGCGCTGCTCGCGCTGACGACCCCGGCGACCGCGCTGCTGGAGACGATCGAGCGGGCGATGCAGCCGCTCGCGTGGTTGCGGATCGACCCGCAGCGTGCGGCCCTGACGCTGTCCGTGACGCTGAGCACGCTGCCGGTGCTCGCGGGCCTGGCCCGTGACGTGCGCGAGGCGCAGCGTGCCCGCGGAGGGGGACGAAGCCTGCGCCACTTCGCCATGCCGTTCCTGGTCATGGCGCTCAAGCACGCGGACCAGCTCGGCGAGGCCCTCGCCGCACGCGGCGTGCGATGAGGCCGGTGGTGCTCGGCCCCACGGTCGACGAGCAGACCAGGTGCGTCCACTACCGGACGCCGCTGGACGTCATCGCTATCCGGTTCGCCTGCTGCGGCCGGTACTACCCGTGTCATCTGTGCCATGAGCAGACCGCCGACCATCCGTCGCTGCCCTGGCCGGCCGGGGCGGACGACGAGCGGGCGGTGCTGTGCGGCGTGTGCTGGACGGAGCTGACCGTCGCGGAGTACCGGGGTTCCGGGCGGTGCCCGGCCTGCGCCGCCGCGTTCAACCCGCGCTGTGCCCTCCACTCCTCGATCTACTTCGGGTAGCGCACGCTCCGGCAGGCGGGTGCACAGGCCGGGTAACACGGTGACGTCCTGTCCGCCGACCTGACAGAGTCGTCCCCGTGACCGACGACCGCACCGCACAGACCCTCCGCTCGATAGCCCCCTACCTGGCCGACTGGGCCGCGTTCCAGGCCGACTACCACGGCATGCCCGGCCTGCAGCTGGCCGTGGGCCGCCGTGGCGAGGTCTTCGTCGACCTGGCCTGGGGCAAGGCCGACCTGGAGACGGGGGAGGAGCTGACCAGCGACCACCTGTTCCGCGTCGCGTCCCACTCCAAGACGTTCACCACCGTCCTCGTGATGCAGCTCGTCGAGCGCGGGGAGCTGCGCCTGGACGACACCGTCGGTGCGCTCGTCCCCGAGCTGGCGGGCTCGGCCGCCGCCGCGATCACCGTCCGCGAGCTGCTCGGCCACCAGGGCGGCCTCATCCGCGACTCGTCCGACGGCGACTTCTGGCAGCACCAGCGGCCCTTCCTCGACCGCGAGCAGGTGCTGGAGTGCGTGCGCACCGAGGGCATCGTGTTCGAGCCGAACGAGCACTTCAAGTACACGAACATCGGCTACAGCCTGCTCGGCATCATCATCGAGCAGGTCACCGGCACGACGTACGACGAGGTGGCGCGCGCCGCCGTGATCGAGCCGCTGCGCCTGACCCGGACCGGCACCGAGCTCGACCCGGCCCGTGCCGCCGAGTACGCGGCCGGCCACACCGGCCGGATCGCGCACGGCGACGCGCGCCGCGTCATCCCGCACGTCGACACCCGGGCGATGGCCGCCGCCACCGGCTGGTACTCCACCGCGCTCGACATGGTCCGCTACGGCGCCACGCACGTGCTCGGCGACACCACGCTGCTCACCGACCAGAGCAAGCGGCTGGTGCAGCGCGAGGAGTCCACCCTGACGGTCCGGGGCCGCGAGCTGGGCCGGTACGGCGTCGGCATCGAGCTCGGCAAGGTCGGCGACCGGGAGCTCGTGGGCCACTCCGGCGGCTACCCCGGCCACATCACGCGCACCTGGATCGACCCCGTCGACGGGCTCGTGGTCTCCGCGCTGACCAACGCCGTCGACGGCATCGCCACGCAGATCGCGGGCGGCGTCATCCAGATCATCAACCTGGCGCTCGCGGCCGCGGACGAGGTCGCGGCGTCCGGCCTGGCGGGCACGGGCGGAACCCCGGTGCCGCCCGTCCCGGCGGACGCGCCCTTCGGGCGCTTCGCCAACCTGTGGGGCGTGGTCGACGTCGTGGACCTCGGCGGGATCGTGCACACGATCAACCCGCGCTCCCCGCAGCCGGTCGAGGTCGCGCAGCGGTTCCTCCTGGCGGACGGACGCCTCGCGCAGGAGTCCGTGGCCGGCTTCGGCACGGTCGGGGAGCCGGTCCAGGTCGAGCGGGACGCCGACGGCGCGATCGTCGCCGTCCGGCTCGGCGCGATGACGGCGTGGCCGGTCGAGGAGTTCCGCGCGCGCGTGCTCGACCGGTAGGCGCATCAGGGGCGCGTTCGTCGATCGGTCCGCGGGGAGAACCGGCTCCCGGAGCAGGCGCGCAGTTATCCGGCCGCCGCGCCGGGGCCGGGCACGACATCGATGTCGGTGGCGTGCATCGGCTGCCCGCACACGGAGCAGTGCAGCTCGACGTGACTGAACTCGCCGCAGGCGTGGTGCCGGTGGAGTGCGGGCGGGCCTGCCTCGCCGGCGGTCCACCGGTCGCCCCAGCGCACCATCACCAGCAGCAGGTCACACAGTTCCTCGCCCTTCGTGGTGAGCGTGTACTCGTGGCGCGGTGGTCGGCTCGAGTACTGCTGCCGTGCCAGCACGCCCTTCTCGACCAGCCACTTCAGCCGTTCGGCCAGCACCTTGCGGGAGATGCCCAAGTCTTGCTGGAGCGCGTCGAACCGGGTGATGCCGACGTAGACGTCCCGCAAGATCAGTGGCGACCAGGGCTCCCCGATGACATCCAACGTCCGGGCGATCGAGCAGGCCATGTCGCCGAAACGGGTTCGCTGCATGGCACCAGCCTACGCAATTGAGTTGCCTCAAGGAACTCACTCGGCCTAGCCTGAACCGGTTAGTTCCTTCAGGAGACCATGTGTGAGGGAGAGAGCCATGAACCAACCCCGGACCGTCTCGCCGTCGGAGTGGAGGACCGCGCTCGACGCACTGCGGGCACGGGAGAAGACGCACACCAGGGCGGCGGACGCGCTGGCCGCCCAGCGGCGCCGGATGCCGATGGTCAGGATCGACAAGGAGTA
Organism: Promicromonospora iranensis; assembly: GCF_028994805.1. Lineage (GTDB taxonomy): Bacteria > Actinomycetota > Actinomycetes > Actinomycetales > Cellulomonadaceae > Promicromonospora > Promicromonospora iranensis. The sequence goes on from NZ_JAJQQP010000002.1 coordinate 91,083, forward strand.
CCGCTTCGAAGGGCCGGACGGCCAGGTGAGCCTGGTGGACCTCTTCGAAGGACGGAGCCAGCTCATCACCTACTGCTTCATGTGGCACGACCCCGACGACGTCTGCTCGGGATGCTCGATGTTCACCGACAACATCGGGCACCTGGCACACCTGCATGCACGCGACACCTCGTTGGCGCTGGTCTCCCGCGGCCCGCTGAGCGAGATCCTCCCGTTCAAGGAACGGATGGGCTGGACCATCCCGTGGGTCTCGTCGCTCGGCAGCGACTTCAACGACGACATGGATGCTGGTGGCGGGTTCGCGCTGAACGTCTTCCTGCGCGACGGCGGCACCGTGTACCGCACCTACGTCACCACCGGCAGGGGCGTCGAACAGCTCGGCAGCAGCTGGAGCTTCCTGGACCTGACTCCCTTGGGCAGACAGGAGGACTGGGAGGACTCGCCGGAGGATCGGCCCCAGACCGCGCCGTACGCGTGGTGGCGCCTGCACGACGAGTACGAGACCGCACCAGCACGAGGAGGGTCGCGGTGACCGGCGGGAGCCCCACGGCCGAGCTGCTGTTCGACGAGCGGGACGCGACACCGATGAGCACGGACGAGGCGACGGTGAAACCGTGGCACGAGGCACGCGCATGCCTGGAGTCGGCCCCCAAGGCGTGGCTCTCGACGGTGCGGCCGGACGGACGTGCCCACGCCATGCCGCTGATGCCGGTCTGGGTGGACGACGCGCCGGTCTTCGCCACGCGCCCGACGTCCCGCAAGGCGAAGAACCTCGCCCGCAACCACCACTGCGTCATCACGGTCTCCGACGACACCCTGGACCTCGTGGTCGAAGGTGAGGTCACGCAAGTGCGGGCGGAGTCCGAGCTGCGCCGTGTGGCGGCGACCTTCATGGCCAAGTACGGCTGGGAGTTCACGGTCCGCAACGGCAACGTGTACGACGGCAGCCTTCCCGGCTCGCCGGAGTACGGCTTCTACCGGGTGACACCCACCCGCGCCTTCGGCTACGGCTCCGACGGGCTGACGGCCACCCGCTGGCGGTTCCGCTGACCGGCCGACCGTCGGCACGGCGCTCCCGGCCGACGCCGGCGGGGGCAGCTGACCGAAGGACCGACCGACGGACCGTGCAGTGGTCGCGGTAGCGTGATCAGGTGACTTTCAACAAGGGCGGTCAGTTCGAGGGTGGCCGGGTCCGCAAGGGTGGCGGACGCCGGGGCGCCGTCGCCGTGGGTGGCGGAGGCGGCGTCGCGATCGTCATCGCGCTGGTGTACATGCTGGTGACGGGCAACAGCCCGGCGGACATCCTCGGCGGCACGACGTCGGGCGGCCAGGGAACCGGAGAGACGGGCTACATCGGGGAGTGCACGGCCGAGGAGGCCAACACCGACCCGGAGTGCCGCCTGAACGCCGCCGTGCAGTCGCTCGACGCCTACTGGGAGACCACTCTTCCGGAGCAGGGCGGGGTGGAGTACCAGATGCCCGAGGTCGTGAGCTTCACCGGCGCCGTCGACACGGGCTGCGGCTCGGCGACGTCGGCCACCGGGCCGTTCTACTGCCCGGCCGACACCACCGTGTACGAGGACCTGGCCTTCTACGACCAGCTGTCCAGCCAGTTCGGCGCCGAGGGTGGCCCGCTCGCCGAGATGTACGTGACGGCGCACGAGTTCGGCCACCACATCGAGAACCAGCTCGGGCTGTTCGAGCGGGCCGACCGCTCGGGCACCGGCCCCGAGTCCGACTCCGTGCGCATCGAGCTGATGGCCGACTGCCTCGCGGGCATGTGGGCGGGCACCGCCGCCACCACGAATGACCCGGACACCGGCGTCCCGTTCCTCGAACCGATCAGCCGAGCACAGCTCGAACAGGCGCTCTCGGCGGCGGCCGCTGTCGGTGACGACAACATCCAGCGGCGCTCGGGTGGCGACGTGAACCCCGAGGCGTTCTCGCACGGCTCCAGCGAGCAGCGCGTCACGTGGTTCAGCATCGGCTACGACGGCGGCACCATCCAGGACTGCAACGCGCTGGACGCCTCGTCCCTCTGACATTACGGTGGGCGCCATGCACCTCAGCGCACGCACGACGACGCCGGACCCCTCCGGCGCGCGCTGACCCTGCACTCAGCAACCCAGGCCCCGGAGCTCGCTCCGGGGCTTTTGTCTTGCCTGGCGCCGGGGCGGTTCCTCCATCGAAGGAGCATCCATGAACGACCCCGTCACCCGTGATCACCGCGAGCTCGGCCGCGACATGCGGATCTTCGACTCGAGCCCGCTCGTCGGTCCCGGCCTGCCGCTGTGGCTGCCCGCCGGCGCGGCGGTGCGGTACGAGCTGGAGCAGTACGCCCGCGAGGTGGCGCTGCGTACCGGCTGCGAGCCCGTGTACTCGCCGGTGCTCGGCAAGCGGTCGCTGTTCGAGCGGTCGGGCCACTGGGCCAAGTTCGCCGACGACATGTTCCCGCCCATGGTCGTCGACGGCTCCGGCTCCGGCGCCGACGCCGGCGTCGACCCGCTCGTGCTGCGGCCCGCCAACTGCCCGCACCACGCGCAGATCTACGCGGCCGAGCCGCGCTCGTACCGGGACCTGCCCGTGCGGTACTCGGAGCTGGCCCCGATGTTCCGCGCGGAACGGTCCGGCGTGCTGTCCGGGCTGAGCCGGGTGCGGCAGATCAACCTCGACGACGCGCACGTGTTCTGCCGTCCCGACCAGGTGGCCGACGAGGTGCGCGTCGCGCTGTCCGCCGTCCTGGAGGTGCTCGAGACCCTGGGTATCGAGGTGTCGTACCTGCGCCTGTCTGGCCGGGACGACTCCGGCAGGTGGCTCGGCGCGCCCGAGCAGTGGGCCGCCGCGGAGGAGGCACTCGGCGCGGTGCTGGCCGAGCTGGCGGCGCCCGCCGGGCTGGACTGGCACGCCGAGGCGGGCGAGGCGGCGTTCTACGGGCCCAAGATCGACGTCCAGGTGCTCGACGCCCGCGGGCACGAGGAGACCCTCGCGACCGTCCAGCTCGACTTCAACCAGCCCGAGCGGTTCGACCTGACCTACGTCGCGGCCTCCGGCGAGCGGGAGCGCGTGGTGATGATCCACCGCGGCACCGTCGGCGCGATGGAGCGCATGGTCGCGTTCCTCCTCGAACGGCACGGCGGACGGCTGCCGTTCTGGCTCGCGCCCGTGCAGGTCTGTCTGCTGCCGGTGGCCGACCGGTCGGGGGACTCGGGGCAGGCCGACGACCCGGGTGCCGGAAGCGCCGCCGCCGGCAGCTCGGCCGCAGACAGCTCGGCCGCAGACAGGGTCGACGAGCTGGCCGCCGACCTGCGCGCCCGGGGTCTACGCGTGCGTGTGGAGCGGGAGGGGTCGCTCGGCAGCCGGATCCGTCTTGCCCGGAACCGCCGGGACGCGCTGCTGGGCGTGCTCGGGCCGCGCGAGATCGAGGCGGGGGTGCTGGCGGTGACCGATCCGGCGTCGGGCGAGAAGGTCTCCGTACCGCTCTCCGCGCTGGGGGACAGGCTTGCGGAGGCGGCTCGGCGGCGTTCGGCGCGCGTCGTGTGGTGAGCGGGTGGTCTCGACGGGCTCGACCTGCGGTGGGCCAGGCTCAGGCGGCCCAGGTGCGGTGGTCTCGAGCCGCCAGGTGGACGATCTCCAGCTCGCGCTCCGTGAGCATCGGCTGACGGCTCTCGAGCCACGGCACCAGCTCGTCGGCTGTGAGCACCTCGACGCCGTCGCGCGGACCTTCCACACGGGGTTGGTCCGTCCGGACGAACACGATCAGCGGCTGCACGGTGACCGGTACGCGTGTCGCGCGGTCCAGGATCTGCTGGGTGCGGGCAGCGGCATACAGGGCGGTGTCGGCGGTGATGTCGTGGGCCGGGCGGTACACGCTCTGGATGGTGTAGACGCCGGAGGGACCGATCACGAGCTGGTCGAGCTCGACGGCGTCCGTGCGCTGCGTCCAGGCCGGCGAAGGTCGTTGCAGCGAGCCCGTCGTCGGGCGCTGCAGCGAGTCCGTCGGAGGGCGCAGCCCCGAGTCGGCCAAGGGCTCCATCCGGATCGAGTGGAGGACGCGCCAGACGGGCCGGTGGGCCACGAGCTCCCAGAGCTCCTGGGCGACGGCCCGCGCGCCGGAGATCCGGCGGCTCAGGGCGCGGTGCCGCTCGTCGGGCTGCCCGCTGAGCCGGCCCCGCATGATCGCCGAGGCGTGCTCCCGGGAGTAGGCGCGACGTTCGTCGATGAGGTGCTTGGCCGGCCGGTTGTTGCTCAGGTCATCCCCGCGGGCCAGACGGCCGGTGCGGAGGTTGGGTAGTGCGTCGGCGATGGTGACGGGAACGCTCGGGGAGTCTGTGCCCATGATCGGACCGTACGTCCGACAGCCCGGAGCCGCGCGTTCTGGCGGTAAAACGTGGCTCGGATCACCCGCTGCCCCGCCCGTCGCGCGCCGGGCTGGCCGGATGGTGCGCGGTCGGCAGTCCGTCACATGATCGGTAGCTCGGAATGCCGACTACCTGACGAACTGCCGACCACCACGCGAATTACCGACCACCATGGTCAGGCCCCGGGGCATCCGCGGGGCCCGGCGGGAACGCGCGGCGGGTCAGCAGCACCACCGCCAGCGCCGCCACGACCAGGGCCGCTCCCGTGTAGGGCACGGCGGTGGACCCGACGCCGTCGAGCACGAGCGCCCCGAGCGCCGCACCGCCGCCGATCCCGATGTTGGCGGTCGAGTTGACCAGGGCGCCGACGACGTCGGGTGAGGCGCCGCGGGTGCGGATGGCCGCCGTCTGGAAGACGGCGGCGACCGCGCCGAAGCCGATGCTCCACACCGCCGCGGCGGCGAGCGTGCCGACCGTGCCGGGGAACGCGAGCCCGAGCGCCAGGATGCCGCCCGCGACGACCACGAGGGTGACGACGGTGGTCTGCCGGAGCCGGGCGTCGAGCCGCGCGGCGGCGTACGCCGCACCGATGAGCCCGAGCGCGCCGATCAGCAGGAGGGCCGGGCCGAGCGCCGCCGTCGCGAGGCCGGTCGCCAGCAGCAGCACGGAGACGTAGGTGTAGACGGTGTAGTGGCCGAGGTACGCGAGCGCGTTCGCCGTCGTGACCTGGGCCAGGGCGGTGCGGCGGGCGCCACGAGCGGCGTCGGCCGGGGGAGCGCCGCCCCCGGGGACGGACGGCAGCAGCAGTGCGGTGAGCACACCGGCGATCGTGCACGCCCCGGCCAGCACCAGGAACGCGGTGCGCCAGCCGAGGGCGGTGCCGAGCGACGTCGTCAGCGGCACACCGAGCACGAACCCCGCCGACGCGCCCAGCGTGACCAGCGCCAGCGCGCGCCCCGCGAGGTGCGGCCGCACCAGGCGGGACGCGTACCCGATGCTCACCGAGAAGAAGACCGCGTGGGACGCGCCGCCCAGGGCCCGGGCCACGGCGACGAGCGCGAACGTGGGCGCGACCGCGACGATCACGTTGCTCAGGACGTACACGCCGAGGGCGGTGAGCAGCAGGGTCTTGCGCGGCAGCTTGCGGGTCGCCGTCGTCAGGGGCACGGCTAGCACCGCGACCATGAACGCGTAGGCGGTGACCAGCAGCCCCGCGGCGCCCTCGGAGACCTCGAGGTCGTCGCTGATCAGGGGGAGCAGGCCCACCGGGACCAGCTCCGTGGTGATGGCGACGAACGTCGCGAGTGCCAGGGCGAGCAGCCCGCCCCCGGCCTCCCGAACCCCCTGTGGCTGCCAGTTCACGCCTGTCCGTCCAGATGCAAACATGCTCCCCATCCTGACACCCTCCCGGCCCCGTTGAGTGCTGGGTATTTGTGCTGTCGAAACGTTCCGACGGCGCAAATATCCAGCACTCAACGGACTGTGGGTCAGCCCAGCTCGCGGAGACGGACCGTGTCGAAGTGCGCCGTCGTCGAGGGGGTGGCGCCGCCGCCGGCGTAGATGCCGACCGCCGGGTCCGTGCCGGCCGGGAGCGTCCACGTGGCGCCGAACCGCCAGCTCCGGCCGTCGCGTGAGCTGGCCGCCCGGTACTCGTGCTCGCCGGTGGCCGCGTCGGTGGTGTGGAACAGGCGCAGGTGCATGGTGTCCGCGACCGGCCCGGAGACGTGGCCGCCGAACCAGGTACGGCCGTCGGCGGTGAGCTCCTTGCCGAACTCGACCTGCCGCGTCTGCCAGATCGACACCGGCGCCAGCCGCAGGAAGTCGTCGTCGCCCGCGTGCACGAGCAGGCCCGCCTGCTGGTAGTTGCGCACGCTGTCCTCCCCCAGGGGCAGGGTGACGGTGGTCTCCAGCACGTAGTCGCCGTCCGGGGCGTCGCGCAGCAGCGCGGGCGCGTCGTTGGCCGACCCGACCAGGTCGTGGCCGGTCAGCGGCCAGGACAGCGCGCCGTCCGCGACGTCGACACCGGCCGGCTCGTGCAGCCAGCGCCAGCCCGGGTCGAGCTCGCCGTCGAACTCATCGGCGAACGTGACCTCGCCGGCCCGCGGCTCGGCCACCCGCCGGGTCACCGGCTCGTGCGCGGCCACCACCGTCAGGTTGTCGAGCTGCGTCTCGCCGCCGTCGGCCGCGAGGCTCACCGGAGCGCGACGGGGGAGCGAGCCGCGCGGCTCGAACCGCACCTCGGCGTCCACGTCGCCCAGACCGCTCGACGACAGCCGCGCGGCGACCGCGCCGTCGCGCGCCTCGACGCTCAGGACGTGCCAGTCGCGCAGGTCCACGTTCGCGGGCACCGCGGCCCGCAGCTGCCGCCGCCCCTGCCCGACGACGAGCTCACGCGCCCCCGCGTCCAGCCGCACGGACACCGCGGCCGGACCCCGCCCGCCGAGCGTCGCCGTGAACGAGCCGTCGGCGTCCGGCAGCCGCACGTCTGCCTCGACCCGGACATCCCGCGGGGCCGGGGCCGTCCGTACGACGGCATCCCGCCGGGTCGGCACCAGGCGCGCGATCGCACCGGCGTCGCCCGAGCCGTCGGAACCCCGGGCGATCGAGCCCGCCACCCGCCGGAGCCCCGACCCGGCCGCAGGGTCGTCGCTCACGATGCCGAGCCCGCTCGCCGCCACCGGCCCCGGCTGCGGCCCCTCGCTCGGCCCCGCACCCGCGTTGACCACCGGCCACCCGTCGATCCAGTCCATCCGGTCGATCAGCGTGGGCCGCCGGTTCACGCCACCCGGCTCCTCGAGCCACGCGTCGTCCTTGTCGATCGCGTGATAGAGCATCCAGTCCTGCCCCGACACGTCGGTCAGCACGGCATGGTGCCCGACGCCGATCCACCGGTTCCCGTTCTGCGCCACCACCTGCGTGCCGCCCACGCGGGACTCGTCCAGGCCCACGCCCTCGTGATCGGTGAACGGGCCCAGCGGCGAACGCGACCGTCCCGTGTAGACGCTGTACCCCGTCACCGGGCCGGCGCAGCAGTTGGCCGATGACCCCATCAGGTAGTACCAGCCGTCCCGCTTCACCACGAACGCGCCCTCGTACCGGTCCGCCACGGTCACCTGCGTGGGCTCACCCACCGCGCGCATCCCGGTCTCGTCCAGCTCCGTGACCCAGATGCCGCCGTTGAAGCCGCCGAAGTAGAGGTAGCGCGACCCGTCGTCGTCCGCGAACAGCGCCGGGTCGATCGTGTTGAGGTAGCCGTCGCCCGCCGCGGGACGCGGGTCCAGCACCGGCCCGCCCGAGTCCGTCCACGGCCCGGTCGGCGTCGGCGCCGTCGCCACGCCGATCGTGTAGTCCCACGGGTCGGGGTTCGCTGCCGTGTCGGTCACCGTGTAGTACATGACGTACCGGCCGTCCACGTACCGGATGTCCGGGGCCCAGAAGTACGAGGCGCTCGCGGCCCAGGACGGCCGGTTCTCCTCGTCGAAGATCGTGCCCACGTACTCCCACGACTCCAGGTCCCGCGACCTCGCGACGTGCATGTTCCCGAAGTGACCGCCCGAGACCAGCGGGTCGCTCGTCGCGTACAGGTACCACCAGCCGTCCTTGCCCCGGATGATCGCGGGGTCGGCGTAGGTGTCGGCGAACGGCTCGGTGATCGGGTTGGTGAACGTGGTGGCGGGCGCCCGCGCGCTGTCCGACGGCGGTGGCGCGGCCGCCGCCGGAGCGGTACCGCCGCTGTCGGGCAGGGTCGTGGCCCCCAGGGCCAGTGCGAGCGAGGCGAGCACGGCGACGAACCGTATCTCCATGGGTCTCATCCCTTCGGGAGGTCGCGCCGCGTCGTCGGTGACGCGGCCGTGGCTTCCTTGCGACGGATCTCTTGCATGCGACGGAGTGATACAACGTAGTACCACGCGTGAAGGTACCGTCGGCCGACCGGTCCCGTCCAGGGCGTTCGTGAGGCGTCCGTGAGGCGGACGTGAGGCAACGCACCGTAATCCCTGGACCATGGGCACTAGACTGGAAGGGCCCCCGCCGCTGTGGGCCGAACGACCAACCACCCCCCAACTGTGAGGACCATCTGCGTGATCACTGCCCATGGCGTCGAGCTGCGCGTCGGCGCGCGCGTGCTGCTGAGCGAGGCGAACTTCCGGGTCGCCTCGGGCGACCGGATCGGCCTGGTGGGTCGTAACGGTGCCGGCAAGACCACGCTGACGAAGACCCTCGCGGGGGAGACCCAGCCGACGGGCGGGCAGATCGTGCGCGGTACCGACATCGGCTACCTGCCGCAGGACCCGCGCACCGGCGACCTCGAGGTCCTCGCGATGGACCGTGTGCTGTCCGCGCGCGGCCTGGACAAGGTCATCGCCAAGATGCGCCAGGCCGAGGGCGAGATGGCGTCCCTCGACGAGGCGACGCAGAACGCCGCGATGGAGCGCTACCCCAAGCTCGAGGTGCGCTTCCTGGCGGCCGGCGGCTACTCCGCCGAGTCCGAGGCGCAGATCATCACCGCGAACCTGGGCCTGGACGAGAAGGTCCTGGCGCAGCCGCTCGGCACGCTCTCCGGTGGCCAGCGCCGCCGGATCGAGCTGGCGCGCATCCTGTTCAGCGGCGTCGAGACGCTGCTCCTGGACGAGCCGACCAACCACCTCGACGCGGACTCCATCGTCTGGCTGCGCGACTACCTGCGGGCGTACAGCGGCGGGTTCATCGTGATCAGCCACAACACCGACCTGCTGCGCGCCACCGTGAACAAGGTGTTCCACCTGGACGCGAACCGGGGCGAGCTCGACCAGTACAACCTCGGCTGGGACGCCTACCTCGAGCAGCGCGAGACGGACGAGCGGCGTCGTCGGCGCGAGCGGGCGAACGCCGAGAAGAAGGCGGGCACGCTGCTCGCCCAGGCCGAGAAGATGCGCGCCAAGGCGACCAAGGCGACCGCCGCGCAGAACATGATCAAGCGCGCCGAGAAGATGATGTCCGGCCTGGAGGCCGAGCGCGTCTCCGACCGCGTGGCGAACCTGCGCTTCCCGACGCCGGCGCCCTGCGGGCGCACGCCGCTCACCGCCAACGGCCTGTCGAAGGCGTACGGGTCCCAGGAGGTGTTCGCCGGGGTGGACCTGGCGATCGACCGCGGGTCCCGCGTCGTCATCCTCGGGTTCAACGGTGCGGGCAAGACGACGCTGCTGCGGATCCTCGCGGGCGTCGAGGCGGCCGACACCGGCGAGGTCGTACCCGGACACGGGCTCAAGCTCGGCTACTACGCCCAGGAGCACGACACGCTCGACATGAACGTGACGGTCGTGGAGAACCTGCGGCACGCCGCGCCCGACCTCACGGACACGCAGGTGCGGTCCGTGCTGGGCTCGTTCCTGTTCAGCGGCGACGACGCCTACAAGCCGACCAACGTGCTGTCCGGCGGCGAGAAGACGCGGCTCGCGCTGGCGACGATCGTCGTGTCCGGCGCGAACGTGCTGCTGCTCGACGAGCCCACCAACAACCTCGACCCCGCGTCGCGCGCCGAGATCCTCGGCGCGCTCAAGACGTACGAGGGCGCGGTCGTGATGGTGACGCACGACGACGGCGCCGTGGAGGCCCTGGAGCCCGAGCGCGTGCTGCTGCTGCCCGACGGCGACGAGGACCTCTGGAGCGACGAGTACGCGGAGCTGGTCACGCTGGCCTGACGTCGTGGCCCACCGCCCCCTGTGGTGCGGGCGTGATCATTGCGCCCAGGACGGGCACGTCGTCGCATCGGTCACGCCCACAACGAGAGCCTTCGCCAGAGCCTTCGAGCAGGGCCTTAGCGGAGCTGGGCCTCGATCAGCGCGTCTTCCTCGTCCTCGGCGGTCTGCCGGCGGTCGCCGGCCTGCCGACGCGCCCGCACTCCGTCGGCGTCGGCCTGGTCGTCGGAGGCGAGGAGCAGGTCGCCCGCCGACACGGTCTCGCCGTGCAGCGCCCCGCGCTCCCGGCGCCACAGCATGATGTAGCCCGCGATCGCGCCGACCGCGAAGATGCACCACTGGAACGCGTACGACAGGTGCGACCCCGGGTCGGTGTCCGGCTTGGGCAGAGGGCTGAGCGCGGTCTCGGGTGCCGGGTCCTCGGCCCGCAGCGCGCCGTACGCGCCGACGGTGCGGCCCTCGGCCCACTCGCCGCCGTCCGGCCCCGCAGCGAGCACCTGCTCGGTCGAGATCGCCTGCACCTGACCGGGGAGCGCGCCGCGGTCCGACGGCGGCTCGTCCGCCCGCAGGGACGCCACGACCCGCACGTCGCCCAGCGGCGGCGCGGGTACCGCGTCCGGTCCGGCCGCGTCGCGGCCGAGCGGGACGGTGCCACGGTTGATGACGATCACGATGTCCTGCCCGCCGACCCGGGTCTCGAACGGCACCAGCACGTGATAGCCGTTGCGCCCGGCGACCGGCCGGTTGCGCAGCAGCACCGTCGCGTCCGCGACGTACTCGCCCTCGAGCTCGACAGGCTGCCAGACCTGGTCGTCCGGCACGGTGGCGCCCGGCCCGGCCAGGATCTCGCCCACCGGTACGACCGGCGCCGACCAGTTGGCGTTGACGAGGTCGATCTCGGCGTTGCGGGACTCGGCCCGCTCCCACTGCCAGCGGCCCGCCACCAGGCACAGGGCCGCGAGGACCACGGCCGCGACCGCCAGGATCACCCACTGACGGGTCGTGCGCGGGCCGCGGGACTCGTCGGCCCCGGGGCTCGCCGCGCCGTCGCTCATGACGCCGGGCCGGCCGGCCGTGGCGCCGTCGCTCACGGCACCCGGTCCAGCTCGGCCACCGCCACCGTCTGCTTCCAGAACGAGCGCGACGCGAGGAACTGCTCGAGGTGCTCACGGTGCTGGTCGCACGCGAGCCAGACCTTGCGCCGCTCGGGCGTGTGCAGCTTCGGGTTGTTCCACAGCAGACCCCACGCCGCCTGCTCGCGGCAGCCCTTGGCGCTGCAGATCAGCTCGCCGTCGGGCACGGGGTCGGGTGCGGGGCCGGAGAGGCCGAGGAGGTCCATCGAAAGTTCCCTCAGTCGTCCACGTGGTCGATGACGCGCCCGGCGCCCGGTGCCGCAGGGCCCGGGCGCTCGGGGGAGGCATCGACATCGGGCAGCTCGGTGAGCGCGGGTACCGCCGCGGGCGTCACGGGCGAGGTGTCGTGCGTGACCTGGTCCCGCCCGGAGTTCGCGATGAGCACGGCCGAGTACGGCAGCACCACGGCGGCGGCGACGAGCGCCCAGCGGACCCAGCCGTCCACCAGCACAGCGCCGATGATGCACACCACGCGGATGGCCATCTGGATCAGGTAGCTGCGTGTGCGGCGCGCCTGGTCCACTGCCAGCGGCACGTGGGCCGAGGTGATGGACGGAACCGGCTCGCTCATCTCATCAGTCTACGTCCGCCACGTGCTCGCCGGGACGTGTTCCGGCGTCCGCACGGGCGGTATACCTCACAGGTTGTTGTAGGAAACCGACAAGGACCGCTGGATCCCTGTGGCCCGCCGCGCGCGGCGCCCGCTCGACGCGCGGGGTAGCGTCGCAGCGGACCCGGATCGAGCCCGGTACCGGCCGCTGCCCCCAGCCTCGCGCGGCCTCCATGCGAACAGCACCATCACAGCATCGAGGAGTTCAGGTGACCACCATGCCCGCCACTGAGAGCATCGCCGCAGGCCCGACCGGCAGGGTAGTCGTCGTGACAGGCGCCGCCCGCGGCATCGGCCGCGCGATCGCCGAGCGTTTCGTGGCAGACGGCGACCGCGTCGCCACGATCTACCGCGGGGGCGACCTGCCCAAGGGCGTCGAGGCCTATGTGGCGGACATCACTGACACCGCCGCCGTCGACGCCGCGTTCACCGCGATCGAGAAGGACATGGGCCCCGTCGAGGTGCTCGTCGCCAGCGCCGGCGTGACCAAGGACCAGCTCCTCATGCGCATGAGCGACGAGGAGTTCGAGTCGGTCGTCGACGTGAACCTCACCGGGACGTTCCGGTGCGTGCGTCGGGCGTCCAAGGGCATGATCCGGGCGCGGAAGGGCCGCATCGTGCTGATCGGCTCGATCGTGGGCCTGTTCGGCGGTGCCGGCCAGGTCAACTACGCCTCGTCGAAGGCCGCCCTGGTGGGCATGGCCCGCTCGATCAGCCGTGAGCTCGGCTCGCGCGGCATCACCGCGAACGTCGTCGCGCCCGGTTACGTCGAGACCGACATGACGTCCGCGCTGTCCGACGACGTGCGCAAGTTCTACCTCAAGAACATCCCGGCCGGCCGCTTCGCCTCGCCGGACGAGGTCGCGTCGGTGGTGTCGTTCGTCGCGTCCGACGCCGCGGGCTACGTCACGGGTGCGGTCATCCCCGTCGACGGTGGTCTCGGGATGGGGCACTGAGCCGTACTCTGGCGCCGCTACCTGCGGTTTTGCCCGAATATATCCAACATTCTGGACATGAAGCACGGCGCGGAGTTTCGTTCCACGCCGCGGTTCGCATTACGCTCGCACCCAGCGCAGGGGTTGCTTCGGCACGCCTGCGCCCGATCGGAAGGACAACATGGGTCTCCTCGAAGGTAAGAAGCTGCTCGTCACGGGCGTGCTGACGGACTCGTCGATCGCATTCCACGCCGCCCGGCTCGCTCAGGACGAGGGCGCCGAGGTGGTTCTCTCGTCCTTCGGGCGGCAGATGAAGCTCACGCAGGCCTTCGCGAAGCGGCTGCCGGTCGAGGCGCCGGTGGTCGAGCTGGACGCGACCAGCCAGGAGAACCTCGACGGTCTGGCCGACGCGATCCGCGCGGAGGGCTTCGACCGGCTCGACGGTGTGGTGCACTCGATCGGGTTCGCCCCGCAGTCCGTCATGGGCGGCAACTTCCTCACGGGCACCTGGGAGGACGTCGCCACCGCGCTGCACGTCTCCACGTTCTCGTACAAGTCGATCGCCGTGGCGGCCCAGCCCCTGATGACCGACGGCGGTGCCGTCGTCGGGCTGACGTTCGACGCGCAGTTCGCCTGGCCCGTGTACGACTGGATGGGCGTGGCCAAGGCCGGCCTGGAGTCCGCGAACCGCTACCTGGCGCGCGACCTGGGCCCTGAAGGAATCCGCTGCAACCTCGTCTCGGCAGGACCGATCCGGACCACCGCCGCCAAGTCCATCCCGGGCTTCGCGACGATGGAGGACGCCTGGCCGACCCGAGCTCCGCTCGGCTGGGACCAGACCACCGCGGAGCCGGCGGCACGTGCCGTGTGCGCGCTCCTGTCGGACTGGTTCCCGGCGACGACCGGCGAGATCGTGCACGTCGACGGCGGCGTGCACGCCATGGGTCAATAGATGGGCAGGAGGCACTGATGGGCAGAGCGTCGGGCACGGAGCCCACCACGTCGCCGGTACGGCGACTGGTGCTGCTCCGGCACGCGAAGGCGGAGCCGCCGTCGGAACTTCCCGACGAGCAGCGTCCGCTCGCGTTGCGTGGCCGGGACCAGGCGGTGAAGGTCGGTGCGGCACTGGTCGCGTCCGGCCTCGTGCCCGACGCCGTCCTCGTCTCCGGGGCGGTGCGCACCCGGCAGACGTGGGACCTCGCGCGCAAGCATCTGGGAGAGCCGCCGGTGGCGTTCACCGACGATCTGCTGGGGGCGATGCCACGGGGTGTCCTCGCGCTGGTGCGCGAGCTGGACCCCGCCACCCGGACCGTGCTGGTGATCGGTCATGAGCCCGCCATGGCGGGTACCGCCGAGCTGCTGGCCGGCCCGGGGTCGGAGGACGGCGCGCTCGCCCAGGTGCGCGTCGGCGTACCGACGGCGACGTACTCGGTGCTGGAGGCTGACGCGCCCTGGTCGGACTGGGACCGCAAGCTGGCCCGCCTCACGGAGGTAACCCGCCCCGCCTGACCCGAACCTCGTCGAGCATGCCCCGTTGAGTGCGGGCTATTCGTGGCCGGAGACGTCTCTGGACCGCAGATAGCCCGCACTCAACGTGTCAGAGGAGGTCCAGGACTCCGTCCAGGCGGCCCTCGATCGAGTGGGGGGCCTGTTCCCGGACGACCGGCTTGGCGTTGAAGGCCACGCCTACGCCGGCGATCTCGATCATGCCGAGGTCGTTCGCGCCGTCGCCCACGGCGACGGTGTGCTCCAGCGGGATGTCCAGGGCGGCGGCCCACTCACGCAGCGTCGTGGCCTTGGCAGCGCGGTCGATGACGGGGCCGACGGTGCGGCCGGTCAGCACGCCGTCCGCGACCTCGAGGCGGTTGGCGCGGAGCAGCTCGATCCCGAGCTCCTGGGCGATCGGCTCGACGATCTCGGCGAAGCCTCCCGAGACCAGCCCGAACGCCCAGCCGCGGGCCTGGCACGCGGCGACCAGCTCGCGGGCGCCCGGCGTCAGCTCGACGGCGGCACGGACCTTGTCGAGCGCGGCGACGGGGACACCGGCCAGCGTCGCCACGCGTTCGCGCAGGGACGCGGCGAAGTCGAGCTCGCCCCGCATCGCCCGCTCGGTCACCGCCGCGACCTCGTCCCGGGTGCCGGCATGTTCGGCGATGAGCTCGATGACCTCCTGGCGGAAGAAGGTCGAGTCCACGTCGGTCACGATGAGTCGCTTCACGGGGACCAGTGTGCCGGAGCGGCGCGCTGTTCGACCGTGCTGTCCACGTGCTGCGCACGGCCGGCACCGCGCTCGTCGAGATGGCCGGACGGAGGGGTGGTCGCACTCTGAGCGCTCAGAGTGCGACCACCCCTCCGTTCGACGCCCCGGGCGGGACGTCAGTCGACGATCGTGCCCTTCGGGACCACCGTCAGTCCCGACTCCGTGACCGTGAAGCCGCGCGCCCGGTCCTCGTCCGGGTCCACGCCGATGCGAGCCCGTTCGTTGATGATCACGTTCTTGTCGACGATCGCCCGGTGCACGTGCGCGTACCGGTGCACCTGGACGTCGTCCATGAGCACGGAGTTGGACACGTTCGACCACGAGTGCAGGTGCACACCGGGGGAGAGCACCGACCCAGCGGCCTGCGCGCCCGAGATGAGCACGCCCGGCGACACGATCGACTCCGCCGCGTGCCCCATGCGCCCGGGGCCCGCGTGCACGAACTTCGCCGGGGGCAGCCCCGTGTAGCCCGTGTACAGCGGCCAGTCGTAGTTGTAGAGGTTGAAGATGGGGTGCACGGCGATGAGGTCGGTGTGCGCGTCGTAGTACGAGTCGATGGTCCCCACGTCGCGCCAGTAGCCGCGGTCGCGGTCGGTGGAGCCGGGCACGTCGTTGCGGATGAAGTCGTAGACGCCGGCCTCGCCCTGCGCGACGAACGCGGGGATGATGTCGCCGCCCATGTCGTGCCGGGAGTCGGGGTTGGCCGCGTCCTTGGTGACGGCCTCGACCAGCGCGTCGGCGTCGAACACGTAGTTGCCCATCGAGGCGAGGATCTCGCCGGGGGAGTCGGGCAGGCCGGTGGGGTCGGTCGGCTTCTCCAGGAACTCCCGGATCTTGGTCGGGTCGGCAGGGTCGACGTCGATGACGCCGAACTGGTCGGCCATCCCGATCGGCTGCCGGATCGCGGCGACCGACGCCCGCGCTCCCGACTCGATGTGCGCGTCCACCATCTGGGAGAAGTCCATGCGGTAGACGTGGTCGGCGCCGACCACGACGACGATGTCGGGCCGCTCGTCGTCGATGATGTTGAGGCACTGGTAGATCGCGTCAGCGCTGCCGAGATACCAGTGCTTGCCCACGCGCTGCTGCGCGGGCACGGGCGCCACGAAGTTGCCCAGCAGGGGCGACATGCGCCACGTCTTGGAGATGTGACGGTCCAGGGAGTGGGACTTGTACTGCGTCA
Organism: Promicromonospora iranensis; assembly: GCF_028994805.1. Taxonomy (GTDB): domain Bacteria; phylum Actinomycetota; class Actinomycetes; order Actinomycetales; family Cellulomonadaceae; genus Promicromonospora; species Promicromonospora iranensis. Next base: position 107,237 of record NZ_JAJQQP010000002.1, read on the forward strand.
GCACGACGACGTGCAGGTACCGCGAGTTGACGATGTTGGACAGGGCGAAGTCCACCAGGCGGTAGATGCCGCCGAAAGGCACTGCGGGCTTGGCGCGGGCGGCGGTCAGCGGCATCAGCCGCTTTCCCTCGCCGCCGGCGAGGACGATCGCAAGGACGCGGGGGGCGGAAGCCATACGGGTGACATTAAGCCCTTTTGGCCTGGTCCGTCAGGTGGCGCGCGGTGAGTTCACGCACGCTAGGTTGGCAGGGTGCCCGACGTCGCCGCAGCCCCAGGCTTTGCCCCCCGTTCCCTTCCCGCCCCCGGTCCCGCGCCCCGCACCGGAGGGCAGCCCGACGGCGGCCTCCGGGTCGACCTGCTGACCCGCGAGTTCCCGCCCCATGTCTACGGCGGTGCGGGCGTCCACGTGGCCGAGCTGGCCACGGTCCTTGCGCAGCACGCGGACGTGCGGGTGCGCTGCTTCGACGGCCCCCGCGACGCCCCGACCGAAGCGTCGGGAGTCACCGGCTACGTGACCCCGAAGGCGCTCTCGGGCGCGAACGCCGCGCTGGCCACCCTGGGCACGGACCTCGTCATGGCCGACGACGTCGCGGGCGCCGACCTGGTCCACTCGCACACCTGGTACGCCAACATGGCGGGCCACCTGGGCGGTCTGCTGCACGGGGTGCCGCACGTCGTCACCGCGCACTCCCTGGAGCCCCTGCGGCCCTGGAAGGCGGAGCAGCTCGGCGGCGGGTACGCACTCTCGTCGTGGGCCGAGCGCACCGCCTACCTGGGCGCGGCCGGCGTGATCGCGGTGTCGGCGGGCATGCGGGCCGACATCCTGCGCGTCTACCCGGAGCTCGACCCGGACCGCGTGCACGTGGTGCACAACGGCATCGACCTGGCGGGCTGGCGGCGCCCCGCCCCCGACGACGCGGCGGCGCAGGCCGCGGCCGCCACGACCGTGCGCCGGTACGGGATCGACCCGGACCGGCCGGCCGTCGTGTTCGTCGGCCGGATCACGCGGCAGAAGGGCCTGCCGTACCTGCTGCGGGCCGCCGCCGAGCTGCCGCCGGAGGTGCAGCTGGTGCTGTGCGCCGGCGTGCCGGACACGCCGGAGATCATGGCCGAGGTGGTGGCCCTCACCGAGCGCCTGCGCGAGTCCCGGACCGGCGTCGTCTGGATCGAGGAGATGCTCCCGCGGCCCGAACTTGTCGCGGTCCTCGCGGCCTGCACGGTGTTCGTCTGCCCGAGCGTCTACGAGCCCCTCGGCATCGTGAACCTGGAGGCCATGGCCGTGGGCCTGCCCGTGGTCGGCACGGCCACGGGCGGCATCCCCGAGGTGGTGGACGACGGCGTGACCGGCGTGCTGGTCCCCATCGACCAGGCCGACGACGGGACGGGCACGCCCCTGGACCCCGACCGGTTCGTCGCCGACCTGGCGGCCGCGCTGACCCGCGTCGCGACCGACCCCGAGGGGGCAGCCGCGATGGGTGCCGCGGGCCGCCGTCGGGCCGAGGAGCACTTCACCTGGGCGGCGATCGGTGACCGCACGATGGAGGTCTACCAGCGGGTGCTCGCCCAGGGCTGAGAAGTGGAGCGCATCGAGCTCGGTGATCGCGCCCACAACCAACCCACAACCAACAGGGTCAGCGCAGCTCGCCGTAGGTCGCCGCGCTCATCGCGTGGCGGGCCGTACGGTCCACCTCGCGCAGCGCCGTCGACCGCTGGTCGACCTGGAAGACGTTCACCGCGCCGCCGTCGTCCACCGTGCCGAGCGCGACGATCGCCCGCAGGCGGTTGGCCAGGTCCAGCACGCGGGCGCGCCGGCCGTCCAGGTGCGGCACCGGCCACGACGACGTGCTGGCGGACCGGATGCGCTCGATGGCGTCGGCGGCGTCGTCGCGCCAGCGGGCGACGTCGAGCTGGTCCAGGGCGTCGGTGGCCGTCATCAGGCTCGTGCGGAGCTCGCGCTCGGCGTCGGCGACCGAGCCGATGGCGCCGAGCACCAGCGTCGTCCACGCGGGCACCTCCAGCACCCGCCACGACACCATGTGCCCGGGCTCGATATGGCTGCCGAAGGCCTGGACCCGGGGGACCGCAGCCCAGCTCCCCGCGGGCGTCGTGACCACCACGCACTCGCCGGCCTCCGTGGCCTCGAGGTTCGCGGCCGCCGGCACCCCCGCCGGATCGCCCGGTGCGGGCAGCAGCGCGCACACCTCGCGCGGCCCCGTCGTCCAGGCCGTGAAGAGGGTGTCGAGGTCGGTTCCGTCGGCAAAGCCGGGCAACCCCTCCACAGTGTGCGGCTCGTCGTCGCCCACCACGGACTTCACAGCGTCCGAGGTGTCGCCTACGCCCTGCAGCCACAGGGCGAGCAGCACGCTCCGTGGGAGGTCCTGATCGGTGTCCACCGCAGCACTGTAAATGACTCCTCCTCGGGTCTGACCGTGAACTTCGAATGTGCACTTCGCGTACAACCAGTGCCTGCGGTTACACCTGGATGCCCGTGGCCGACACCACGCGCCTGAAGTGCACGATAGTGGCGCCGGAGACCCTGAGCGGGCCGAAGCAGAGACACCGTGGTCGCGGTTCGATCTGATCAACGCGTTCGACCGGTGGAAGCGATCAGAGGCTGCGGGGCGACAGTTCCTCGTTGCCAGTGACGGCGTGGCCGCGATCGATGTGACGCGACTTGCTTCCTCGACGACCTGCTCGGGCTGCGGTCAGGTCAGAGCCGATCTGACCCTGGCCGACCGCACCTACTACATGCGACCACTGTGGCCTGGTGCTGGACCGGGACCTGAACGCCGCCGCCGACCTCGCCGCCTGGGCCGAGGACCACACCAGTGGTGATCAAGCCCAGTGAGGACGACGCAGGAACCCCAGTTCCAGCCGCTGACGCGACCGGAACTGGAGGGCGCCCGAGAAGGGCGGCGCAGCTGAACACCACAGTTCAGAGGCGTGCTGTCAGGTAGGGTCGTGACCCATGAGTACCGTTCTCCACCTTGCGGGCGTCACCGTCCGACGCGGCACCTCGACCATCCTTGATTCCGTGGACTGGCAGGTGAACGAGGGAGAACGGTGGATCGTGCTCGGCCCCAACGGCGCCGGCAAGACAACTCTCCTCCAGATTGTCGCAGCACGCCTCCACCCGACGTCGGGCACGGCGACCATCCTGGACTCGACCCTCGGCACGGTCGACGTGTTCGAGCTGCGTCCCCGGATCGGCCTCTCGAGCGCGGCGCTCGCCGAGCGCCTGCCGACGGCGGAGACGGTGCGCGACGTCGTGCTGACCGCTGCCTACGGGGTGACCGGCCGCTGGCGCGAGACGTACGACGAGCTCGACGAGCAGCGTGCCAAGGACCTGCTGGCGGCCTTCGACGTCGACCACCTCGCCGACCGCACCTACGGCACCCTGTCCGAGGGTGAGCGCAAACGCGTGCAGATCGCCCGCGCCCTCATGACCGACCCGGAGCTGCTGCTGCTCGACGAGCCCGGTGCCGGTCTCGACCTGGGCGGCCGCGAGGAGCTGGTCGGGGCGCTGTCCGAGCTCGCGAACGACCCCGCCTCACCGGTCCTGGTGCACGTGACGCACCACGTCGAGGAGATCCCGCCGGGCTTCACGCACCTGCTGCTGATGAAGCAGGCGGGCATCCAGGCCGCCGGCCCGATCGAGGAGGTCCTCACCGCGGACAATCTCTCGGCGGCGTTCGGGATCCCGCTCATCGTGGCGCACGGCGGCGGGCGCTGGCTCGCTCGCGCGGCCCGCTGACCGCCGTCGGTCGGCACGCCGTGACCGGTGTGTGCGCGCCGTCGAGGCGGAGACGCGCACACTGCCGAGCATGAAATACACGGCGCATTAAAGAGACCAAGTTGAAACACCGATTTTGCTACCGCAGTGTCAGTGGACCTTGGTAAAGTCCGGGCAAAGGTCCGAGGTAGCGGTAGATTCACCGCGAGGACCCGCCGACGGAGAGGTTCCGTGGGCGACCGGTCGCCAGCCGGAGTGCATGCTCGGAGGGAGCACCCATGGCCTGGTTGTGGTGGGTAGGCGCGGCGCTGATATTCGCGTTGATCGAACTGCTGTCACTGGATTTCGTCTTCATCATGTTCGCGGGCGGTGCGCTGGCCGCAGGTGCGGCGAACGCAGCCGGTGCCCCGTTGTGGGTGCAGGCGGTCGTCTTCGTGGTGGCATCCGTGGTGCTGCTGGTGACGCTGCGGCCCACGCTGATCCGCCATCTGCGGAACAACACGCCGAAGGCGCCTACCAACGCCGAGGCCAACGTGGGGCGCACGGCGTCGGTGGTCCAGGAGGTCAGCACCGCGTCGGGGCTGGTCAAGCTGAGCGGAGAGGTGTGGAGCGCACGGGCCGTACCCGGCTCGCCTCTGCTGCCCGCCGGCACTAGCGTTCGTGTGGTCCAGATCGACGGCGCGACCGCCGTCGTCGAACCGGCATAACAGCCTGGCGCCTGGGCGTGACTCTTGCTAGCAGTCCCGGCGTGAAGCAGTCCCAGTCAGAAGCGTGAAACAGTCCGTGCGGGCCAAGGTGCCCGCGTAAGGAGACGTTGTGGAGTCATTCGGGCAAGTCCTGCTCTATCTGATCATTGCCCTGGTCGTGATCGTCGGCGTCGTCGCGGTGATCCGCGCGGTGCGGATCGTCCCGCAGTCGGTGGCGCTCGTCGTCGAGCGCCTCGGTCGGTACTCGAAGACGCTCGACCCCGGCCTGCACGTGCTGGTGCCGTTCGTCGACCGGGTCCGGGCCGGCGTGGACCTGCGTGAGCAGGTCGTGTCGTTCCCTCCGCAGCCGGTGATCACCAGCGACAACCTGGTCGTCGAGATCGACACCGTCATCTACTTCCAGGTCACGGACGCCAAGTCCGCCGTCTACGAGATCGCCAACTACATCACGGCGATCGAGCAGCTGACCGTCACGACCCTGCGTAACGTCATCGGTTCGATGGACCTGGAGCAGACGCTCACCAGCCGTGACCAGATCAACGGCCAGCTCCGTGGTGTGCTGGACGAGGCGACCGGGCGCTGGGGCATCCGCGTCAACCGGGTCGAGCTCAAGTCGATCGAGCCGCCGCCCTCGATCCAGGGCGCGATGGAGCAGCAGATGCGCGCCGAGCGTGACCGGCGTGCCGCGATCCTGACCGCGGAGGGCATCAAGCAGTCCGCGATCCTCACCGCCGAGGGTGAGAAGCAGTCGGCGATCCTGACGGCCGAGGGTGACGCGCAGTCGCAGATCCTCCGGGCCGAGGGTGAGTCGCGCGCGATCATCCAGGTCTTCGAGGCCATCCACCGCGGTGACCCGGACCCGAAGCTGCTCGCTTACCAGTACCTGCAGATGCTCCCGCAGATCGCGAAGGGCGACTCGAACACGACGTGGGTCATCCCCACGGAGTTCACCGCTGCGCTGGGCAGCATCGCCAAGGGCTTCGGCGGCACGCCGGGCACGCCGGGCATCCCGGACAGCCCGCGCGACGACGACCCGTCGAGCGGCGGGCCGCGCACCTCGGTGCTCGACAAGCCGCTGCTGCAGGACCCGGGCGAGGCACTCGCCGAGGCGCAGCGCCAGGCCGAGGCCGCCGTGGCCGACGCGACGAGCGCGGGCACCCGGTCGGGCGAGCCGTTCGACCCGCGGACCGAGCGCGGGCAGCGGCCCGGCGGCGGTTCGACGCCGCCCCCGGCGGTGCCCCCGGCGCCTCCGGCCGGCTGAGCTGGTCGCCCGCCGAGGTAGGACCAGGGTGAAGTAGAACTACAGCGAGACAGAACGAGGGCCGGAGCACTGATCAGTGCTCCGGCCCTCGTTCTGTTGCGCCCTGGTTCTAGCGCGCCCTGGTTCTCCCTCGGGGTGGGGTCTGCTCTCGGAAGAACGAGTTGCGGAGTGAGTGCTCACTCATTTACTGTCCGGGGATGGACAACGCACGACGGCGGGCCGCGCCGATGGCGCCGGACGAGCGCAAGGCGGCAATCATCGACTCGGTGCTCCCTCTGGTCGGCGAGCGGGGGAACGACGTCACCTCGCGGGAGCTGGCCCAGGCCGCCGGAGTCGCGGAGGGCACGCTGTTCCGGGCGTTCGGTGACAAGACGGCGCTGGTCGGGGCCGTCGCGGTCGAAGGGCTGCACCGTGCGGCCGGGCCGGAGCAGACGCTGGCCGAGCTCACGGCGATCGACCCGGCCCTCCCGCTGGAGCGGCGGCTGGCCCTGGTGATCGAGACGGGGCGCGACCGGATGGCAGAGGTCATGCGGTGGATGTCGGTGCTGCGGCACCTGCGGGTCGCCCTGCCCCCGGTGGACGACGACGCGACGTGTCAGCGCATGAACACGTTCCGCGAAAAGCTCATGGCCCAGCGTGCGAGCCAGCACGAGGCCACCGTCGAGGGCATCACCGCGGTCCTGGCCCCCGACCTGCACCGCCTGCGGGTTCCCGTCGAGGTCGCGATCTCGCTCGTGGAGTCCGCGATAGCAGGTACGCACTCCCGGCTCGACAACCTGCTCCCGGCGGTCCCCGCCGACGTGCTGGCCGACGCGCTCGTCAACGGTCTTGCCGGTCCCGGGAAAAAGCGTGGCCCTGACCGTCCGGACGCAGCAGCCTCGGGTTCTGCGGCACCGAGCGCACCACCCGCTGGTTCTCCAGCCCCCAGCCCCGAAGGGAACCCTCTTTGATGCTTGTCACTCTTGCCCGAAAGTACTTGGGCCCGTACCGCTGGGCGGTGGTGGCGGTGCTCGTCCTGCAGCTGGTGCAGACGCTCGCGGCGCTCTACCTGCCCAGCCTGAACGCGGACATCATCGACGACGGCGTGGTGGTCGGGGACATCGGCCACATCTGGCGCACCGGCGGCTGGATGCTCGTCGTGTCGCTGGGCCAGGTCGCCGCCTCCGTGATCGCCGTCTACTTCGGCGCGCAGGTCGCCACGGCCTTCGGCCGGGACATCCGTCGCGACCTGTTCCACACCGTGCAGACGTACTCCGCACGGGAGATGGCACAGTTCGGCGCGCCGACCCTGATCACACGCGGCACCAACGACGTGCAGCAGGTCCAGATGACCGTGCTCATGACGTTCACCATCATGGTGATGGCACCGATCATGCTGGTGGGCGGTGTGATCCTCGCGCTGTCCGAGGACGTCTCGATGTCCGGCCTCCTGCTGGTCGTCGTGCCGGTGCTGGCCGCCTCGGCGGGCATCATCGTGTGGCGCATGGTGCCGCACTTCCGGCGCATGCAGAAGCGCATCGACGCCATCAACAGCGTGCTCCGCGAGCAGATCACCGGCCTGCGGGTGGTGCGCGCGTTCGTGCGTGAGCACCGCGAGAAGGAACGCTTCGGCGTCGTCAACGAGGAGCTGTTCGACACCTCGCTGCGCGCCGGCCGCCTGATGGCGCTCGCGTTCCCCGTGGTCATGCTCATCATGAACATGTCGTCGGTGGCCGTGCTGTGGTTCGGCGCGCGCGAGATCGAGGCCGGGGGCATGCAGATCGGCTCCCTGACGGCGTTCCTCAGCTACCTCATGTACATCCTCATGGCCGTGATGATGTCGACGATGATCTTCATGATGATCCCGCGCGCCGCCGTCGCTGCGGAGCGGATCGGGGAGGTCCTGGAGACCGAGCCGTCCGTCGTCGACCCGGAGGCTCCGGTGGCCCTGGAGGAGTCCCCGCGCGGTCGCGTCACCTTCGAGGACGTCGAGTTCGGCTACCCGGGCGCGGAGGCGCCGGTGCTGCACGACCTGACGTTCGCCGCCGAGCCGGGCCAGATCACCGCCATCATCGGCTCGACGGGGTCCGGCAAGTCGACCCTGCTCAACCTGGTGCCGCGCCTGTTCGACGCGACGGGCGGCACGGTCCGTATCGACGGGACCGACGTGCGGGACGTGACGCAGCGCGACCTGGGCTCGCTCATGGGGCTCGTTCCGCAGAAGGCGTTCCTGTTCAGCGGGACGGTCGCGGACAACCTCCGGTACGGCAAGCCCGACGCCTCCGAGGAGGAGATGTGGGCGGCGCTCGAGGTGGCGCAGGCCAAGGACTTCGTCGAGGCGCTTCCCGAAGGGCTGGAGGCGGTGGTCGCGCAGGGTGGTGCCACGTTCTCCGGCGGGCAGCGGCAGCGGCTGGCCATCGCGCGGGCGGTGATCCGCAAGCCGCGGGTCTACCTGTTCGACGACAGCTTCTCCGCGCTCGACTACGCCACCGACGCGCGGCTGCGAGCGGCCCTGCGGCCACAGACCCGCGACGCGACGGTGATCGTCGTCGCGCAGCGGGTGGCGACCATCCGCGACGCCGAGCAGATCCTGGTGCTCGACCACGGCCGCATCGTCGGCCGCGGCACGCACGCGGAGCTCTTGGCTGACAACCCGACGTACCAGGAGATCGTGACGTCCCAGATGAGCCTGGAGGAGGCAGCGTGAGCGCGCAGGACAAGCCCCAGGGCGCGACGACGGGTGCCCCGGGCGGCGCGGCGCCGGCGGGGACGGCCGGACCGGCCACCGCGCCGGCGGCGCCGCCCCGGGGTCCGGCCGGCGGTCCCGGCCGTGGTCCGGGGCCGATGGGTGGCATGGGCATGCCCGTGGAGAAGCCGATGGACTTCAAGGGCTCGCTGCGCCGGTTCGCCGGGTCGCTGCGGCCCGAGCGGCTCAGAGTCGTCGTCCTCATGGTGCTGGGCATCGGCTCGGTGGCCCTCACGGTGATGGGTCCCAAGCTGCTCGGCGATGCGACGAACGTGATCTTCGCGGGCTTCGTCGGGGCACAGCTGGAGTCAGGAGTGACCACCGAGCAGGCGATCGACGGGCTCCGGGCCCAGGGACAAGATCGACAAGCCGACCTGCTCTCCGGCGTCCCTGGCGTGGTGCCCGGCCAGGGCATCGACTTCACGCTGCTGATGCAGACCCTGGGCTGGGTCGTGGCGGTGTATCTCGGGGCGTTCCTGTTCGGCTGGCTGCAGGCGCGCATCACCACCGGCGTCGTGCAGCGGACCATGCGCAACCTGCGCGACCAGGTCGAGGCGAAGCTGCACCGCATCCCCCTGTCCTACGTGGACGCCAAGCAGCGCGGCGAGATCCTGTCGCGTGTCACCAACGACATCGACAACGTCGCCCAGACGACCACACAGACCCTCGCGCAGCTGGTCACGGCCGCGCTCACCGTGGTCGGCGTGCTGGGCATGATGTTCTGGATCTCGCCGGTCCTCGCGCTCGTGGCGCTGGTCACGGTGCCGCTGTCCGTGATCATGACCATGCAGATCGCCAAGCGCAGCCAGCCGCAGTTCATCGAGCAGTGGGCGGCCACCGGGCGGCTCAACGCGCACATCGAGGAGTCGTTCACCGGCCACGCGCTCGTCAAGGTCTACGGGCACCAGGAGTCCACCGCCGAGGCGTTCGCCACGGAGAACGCGGCGCTGTACGGGGCGAGCTTCAAGGCGCAGTTCATCTCGGGCACGATCCAGCCCGCCATGGGGTTCCTCGCGAACCTGAACTACGTGATCGTCGCGGTGATCGGCGGGCTCCGCGTGGCGTCGGGCACGCTGTCGCTGGGTGACGTGCAGGCGTTCATCCAGTACTCGCGCCAGTTCACGCAGCCGCTCACGCAGGTCGCCTCGATGATGAACCTGCTGCAGTCCGGCGTGGCCTCCGCGGAGCGGGTGTTCGACCTCCTGGACGCGCCCGAGCAGTCGGCCGACCCGGAGGAGTCGCAGAAGGTGGAGCCGGTGCGCGGGCGCGTGGCGTTCGAGGACGTCACGTTCTCGTACACGCCCGACCAGCAGCTCATCACCGGGCTGAACCTGGTCGCGGAGCCGGGACAGACCATCGCCATCGTCGGCCCGACGGGCGCCGGCAAGACGACACTGGTCAACCTCCTCATGCGGTTCTACGAGGTGGACGGCGGGCGCATCACGCTGGACGGCGTGGACGCGCGCGACATGTCGCGCGACGACCTGCGCTCGTCGGTCGGGATGGTGCTGCAGGACACCTGGCTCTTCAAGGGCACCATCGAGGAGAACCTGCGCTACGGCGTGCCCGACGGCGTGACGGTCGGTGAGGAGGAGTTCCTCGCCGCCACCCGGGCCACCCACGTGGACCCGTTCGTGCGGACCCTGCCCGACGGCTACGACACCGTCGTGGACGAGGAGGGCTCGTCGGTCTCGGCCGGCGAGAAGCAGCTGCTCACGCTCGCGCGGGCCTTCCTCGCGAACCCGGCGATCCTGGTGCTCGACGAGGCGACCTCGTCGGTGGACACCCGCACCGAGGTGCTGGTGCAGGAGGCGATGAACCGGCTGCGCAGGGACCGGACGTCGTTCGTCATCGCGCACCGCCTGTCCACCATCCGCGACGCCGACGTGATCCTCGTGATGGAGCACGGCGACATCGTGGAGCAGGGCTCGCACGACGACCTGCTCGCGGCCGACGGCGCGTACGCACGGCTGTACGCGAGCCAGTTCGCGGCTCCGATCGTCGAGGAGCCAGCGGCGCCGTAGCACCCGTTGAGTGCGGGCTATGTGTTGGCCGAGGACGTCTCCGGCAACAGATAGCCCGCACTCAACAGTGTGGGGGCGTTTCGTTGACCGGTCCGGCATATCGTGTTTCGATAGTATCGACAAACGATATGGCGAACGGATGGGGTGGCGACGATGGCCAAGTGGCTCGGTGATCCGCGAGGGAACTTCGAGGTGATGATGCTTGCAGGTGGCCTGGCGGTTCTCGCCGGACTGGGCTTCATCATCCGTGACCTGGTCCGGATCCTGCCGAACCGGGATGTCCCCGTGCCGGTCGATCTCACGGACGTGCCCCACGACCTGCTGCTGGACGGGACTGCCTCTGCGGAAGTGACCGAGGCGGTGATCCAGGTGTCCGGCCTCGGACCGTTCCCACATGCGATCGTGCTGGCGGCAGCCCTGATGCCGACCCTCACCCTCATGGTGGTCGCCGTGTGCTTCGCACAGCTCGGCCGGTCGTTCTTGAAGGGTGACTTCTTCACCGCAGGTTGCCTCGTAGCGATCACCACCGCGGCCTTCACGCTCATGCTGGGCGCCTCGGTGATCCCCCTGCTGGAGGTGATGGCAGCGAACAGCGCCCTGGCGACCGTCGACATCTCGTTCGGCCAGCCGATCAGCGTCGACGTCGTCATGTTCGTCGCGGGATTCGCGTTGGGAGTCGTCGGCTACGCCTTCCAGCGTGGCGCCCGCCTGCAGCGGGACACCGAGGGCCTCGTCTGATGCCAACGGACGACGACGGCCGCGTGCACTGCCGCCTCGACGAGCTGCTCGAGGAACGCGGCATGACGCTGGCCAAGCTGGCCGAGCTGGTCGGGGTCACGGTGGTGAACCTGTCGGTGCTCAAGAACGACCGCGCGCGGGCCATCCGGTTCTCCACGCTGACGGCGATCTGCGACGTGCTCCAGTGCCAGGTGGGCGACCTGCTCGTGGTCACTCCGCGGCCGTGAGCGCAGCCACTAGGGTCGGCACGTGACCTCTCTCTTCACCGCGCCCGACGAAGGACGCACGCCCGACCCGACCCTGGCGCACCGGCGCGCCGACGCCACGGTGACCCTGCGCGGTCCGGACGGCGCGCCGCTGGCCGGCCACGACGTCGTCGTCCGGCAGACGCGGCACGCGTTCCTGTTCGGCTGCATCGGGTTCGACCTGGTGGACCTCGCCCACGGGACCTCGCAGGACCCGGAGTACGACGGCCGGCTCGCCGACGCCTGGTTCGACGTCTTCAACCAGACGACGCTCCCCTTCTACTGGGGCACGTTCGAGCCTGAGCGCGGGGCACCGCAGACGGAGCGCCTGCTCGGTGCGGCACGCTGGTTCGCGGAGCGTGGCGTCGTGGTCAAGGGACACCCGCTGGTGTGGCACACGGTCCAGCCGGACTGGCTCCGCGGCCTGCCCGACGCCGAGGTGGAGCGTCTGCAGCGGGAGCGCATCCGGCGCGACGTCGGCGCGTTCCGCGGCGTGATCGACACGTGGGACGCCATCAACGAGGTGGTGATCATGCCCGTGTTCACCGCGGAGGAGAACGCGATCACGCCCCTCGCGCGCCGCAAGGGCCGCGTCGAGATGATCCGGATGGCGTTCGAGGAGGCGCGCGGCGAGAACCCGGGCGCGACGCTCCTGTTGAACGATTTCGACATGTCGACGGCGTACGAGTGCCTCATCGAGGCGGTGCTGGAGGCCGGCATCCGGATCGACCGGCTCGGTCTGCAGAGCCACATGCACCAGGGCTATTGGGGCGAGGAGAAGACCCTCGCGATCCTGGACCGGTTCTCCCGGTACAACATCCCGATCCACTTCACGGAGACCACGCTGATGTCGGGCGACGTGATGCCCGCGTACATCGAGGACCTCAACGACTGGCAGGTCGAGTCGTGGCCGTCGACGCCGGAGGGGGAGGAGCGCCAGGCCGACGAGGTGGAGCGCCACTACCGCACGCTGCTGTCGCACCCGAGCGTGGAGGCGATGACCTACTGGGGCCTGTCCGACCGCGGGATGTGGCTGAACGCCCCCGGCGGGCTGCTGCGGGAGGACGGTTCGCGCAAGCCCGCGTTCGACCGGCTGCGGGAGCTGGTCAAGGGCGAGTGGTGGCTGCCGCCCACGACGCTGCGCACCGACGCCGAGGGCCGGGTGCGGTTCGGCGGGTTCCTCGGGGACTATCGCATCGAGGCGGCCTACGGCGCCGCCGACGTGACGCTGGACATCTCGGGAAGTGTGGATGTGAGCATCGTGGTCCCGGGGCGGTAGAACCCACCCCGTTGGTCGAGCTTGTCGAGATCCGTCGTGCCGGTACAGAGGTCTCGACAAGCTCGACCAACGGGGTGTGGTCGAGACCCGGTCAGCTCGCGCCGGCCGCCGCGATCGGTTCCGCCGCGTTCAGGGCGTCGACCACCTGGGCGTAGTCGCCCCGGACCTCGCCGTAGCGGAGGAACTTGACCCGCTCGACCTGGATCTCGTGTGCGTCGGGCTCGGCCTCCAGGAGGCTCATGGTCTCGTCGGCGTACTCGTCCAGCGGCATCGCGCTCGGGTCCTCGTCGTGGCCCGGCACGATCGTGGTCTGCACGGATGGCGGCACCAGCTCCGTGACGGACACGCTGGTCCCCGTGAACTGCAGGCGGATCGACTCCGACAGCATGTGGATCGCCGCCTTGGTCGCGTTGTACGTCGGCGTCGGGCGCAGCGGGGCGTGGGCCAGCCCCGAGGACACGGTGAGGATCGTCGCGTCCGGCCGGGACTGCAGGTGTTCCGTGAACGCGGCGATCAGCCGGATCGGGCCCAGCACGTTGGTGGTGACGACGGCCTCGGCGTCCGCGAGGAAGTCCGGGGTGCGCCAGTCCTCGACGCGCATGATCCCGGCCATCGGCACCAGCACGTTGACGTCGGGGAACCGATCGATGACCTCGGCGGAGGCCGTCCGGATCGAGGCGGCATCGCTCGTGTCGACACGGACGCCGGCGAGGCCGTGGTCGGCGGCCAGGGCCTCCAGCGCCGCGGTGCTGCGCCCGCCGACGACCACGGTGTTGCCCCTGGCCTGGAGGCGCAGTGCGAGGGCGAGGCCGATACCGCGGGTCCCGCCGGGAAGGAAGATGGTGTTGCCGGTGATGTTCATGCCTCCACCGTGCTTCCCCGGACCCCACGGCGGGAGAGACCTGGTGAACCAGGGACCGGCGGTCCCTGGCACCCGTCCGGGGCGGGGCGCACGATAGGCAAATGAACCGTGCCGCCCTCGCCGACTTCCTCCGCCGACGCCGGGAAGCCCTGCGCCCGTCCGACGTCGGGCTGGTGCCGGGGCCGCGCCGTCGGGCACCAGGACTGCGCCGTGAGGAGGTCGCGGCCCTGACCGGGATGTCCGTGGACTACTACGCGCGCCTCGAGCAGCAGCGCGGGCCGCAGCCGTCGGAGCAGATGCTCGCCGCGCTCGCCCGCGCGCTGCGCCTGACCGTCGAGGAGCGGGACTACATGTTCCGCCTCGCCGGGCACGGGGTGCCCCGGCGTGTGCCGCTCGAGTCGCACGTGGCGCCCGCCCTGCTGCGGGTGCTCGACCGGCTGGAGGACACCCCGGCGCTGATCCTGTCAGGGCTGGGGGAGCCGCTGGTGCAGAACCGGCTCGCCGAGGCGATCTTCGGCACCCCGCCGGCCACGGGCCTGGCCCGCAGCTCTGTCTACCGCTGGTTCATGAAACCCGGCGCCAGGAACGTCTACCCGCCCGAGGACCACGAGCGGCACGGCCGCAGCCAGGTCTCCTCCCTGCGGGCCGCCCACGCCGCCGCGGGCCCGGGCTCGCCTGCCGACGAGATCCTGCGCGTCCTGCTCCGGGAGAGCCCGGAGTTCGTCCGCCTGTGGGAGCTGCACGAGGTGTCGCGGCGCTTCGAGGACCACAAGACGCTCGTGCACCCCGAGCTCGGCCGCATCGACGTGGCCTGCCAGGCGCTCTTCACCGAGGACCAGTCGCAGGCGCTCGTGGTGCTCACGCCCGAGCCGGGCAGCGAGGCAGAGGAGAAGATCCGCCTGCTCGCGGTGCTGGGGCACGAGACGTTCGCGTAGCCGTCGCCGGTACCGCGCCCGAGGGCGGGCTGCTGGGCCGCGGTGGGAGGATCGTCGCGTGCACGATGACGAACGCTGCCCCTGCCTGTCCGGTGACACCTACGGCGCCTGCTGCGGCCGCTACCACTCCGGCGCCGCCACCGCTCCGACCGCCGAGGCCCTGATGCGCTCGCGGTACTCCGCTTTCGCGACCGGGAACGACGTGTACCTGCTGGCGACCTGGGCCCCACAGACCCGGCCGGACGCCGTCGAGACCGGCGACGAGCAGTGGCGCCGCCTGGACGTCCACCGCACGGAGCGCGGCGGCCCGTTCGACACCACCGGTGTCGTGGAGTTCACCGCCTTCTACCGCTATCCGGCCACCGGCGAGCGCGGCAGCCTGCACGAGACCAGCCGCTTCGTCCGCGAGGACGGCCGCTGGTACTACGTGGACGGTGCCCGCGAGGCCCGCTAGCGCCGACGGATCAGATCCAGCCCTCTTCCCAGGCCCGGTGCGCCGCCGCGTGGCGGGTGGCGACCCCGAGCTTGGCCATCGCCGACGACAGGTAGTTGCGCACGGTGCCCGGCGCGAGGTGCACCGCGGCCGCGATCTCCGAGACCTGGGCCCCGGTGCGTGCTGCCCGCAGGACCTCCAGCTCGCGGTCCGACAGCGGGCACTCGTTCTCCGTGAGCGCGGACGCGGCGATCTCCGGGTCCACGTACCGGTGCCCGACGGCGACGTCGCGCACGATCTGCGCCAGCCGCGCCGCCGGTGTCGACTTCGGGACGAACCCGCTCACCCCGGCGGCGAGGGCCCGGCGCAGGACGGCGGGCCGGGCATGCCGGGTCACGATGATGATGCGCGGCGGCGTACCGTCGGCCCCGGCCAGGATCTGCGCGGCCGCGTGCAGCCCGTCGGTGGGCGGCATCTCCAGGTCGAGCACGGCGACGTCGGGCCGGTGCTGCGCGGCGAGCCGCACGGTGTCGGTGGTGGTGGCTGCCTGGGCCACGACCTGCAGGTCGTTCTCGAGGTCGAGGAGGGAGCAGAGCGCCCCGCGCAGCAGCTCCTCGTCGTCGGCCAGCAGCAGGCGGATCATCCGGCCACCGTAGCCGTGACCACGAACCGGTCACCGTCGCCGGACCAGGACAGGTGGCCGCCGACCGCGTCGAGCCGCTCCGCGAGGGAGACGAGCCCCGTGCCGTCGCCGGCCTCGGCCGACCCGTCCGGCTCGGCCGGACGCACGCCGTCGTTGTCGATGACGAGGCGGGCCCTTGCGCCGTCGGGCACCAGGACGATCGCCGCGCGGGTGGCGCTGCTGTGCCGCAGCAGGTTGGTCGTGGCCTCGCGCACCACCAGGCCGAGGAGGCTGCGCGGCGCCTCGGGGAGGGCCGCGGCCAGGTCGGCGTCGACGTCGGCCCGGACCTCCACGCCCGCGGCCGCCAGGACCTTGGACGCGTTGGCGATCTCGGCGTCCAGCGTGGTGCGCCGGTAGCCCTGCACCAGGGCGCGGGTCTCGCGCAGGGCGTCCCCGGCGAGCTGCTGCACCTCGCGCATCTGCTCGGCCGCCCGCGCCGGGTCGGCCTCCGCGAGCCGCGCCGCGAGCTCGCTCTTGAGGGCGATCACCTGCAGGTGGTGGCCCTGGATGTCGTGCAGGTCGGCGGCGAACCGGAGGCGCTCGTCGGCCACGGCGAGCTGTCCGGCGAGCTGCCGGGCGTCGTCGAGGCGGGCTGCCACCTGCCAGCCGCGGAGCATGCCGAGCATGGCCGGGCCGAACGCCAGCACCATCAGGGCGGGCATCCAGACCGCGTGCCCCACGTCGGGTTCACCGGTGGACAGAGCGGTGACCAGCCCGATCACCGGCAGGACGACCAGGGCCGCGCCGAGCGCCGCCCACGCCCGCCGGGCGGGCAGGAACATGACCAGCACCGAGAGCATGGCGGCGGGCGCGATCGACCAGATCCCGAAGTTACCGAGCGCGAGCGGCACCGCCGCGGCGATCCCCGTCACGCAGCAGGCCGTCACGAGCCAGCCGGCCGACGGCGCCTCGTTCCGGATCCGCCGGCCCAGCAGGACGCCGCACGCGACGATCGTCGCCGCCGTCGACAGGCCCGTGACCGCACGGAGCCCGGCGGGCACGTCCGGGTCCAGCACCCAGTCGCCGACGGCGAAGCCCAGCACGCATGCCACCGTCCCCGCGAGACCCCACCAGACGTTGCGGCGGAAGTTCGCGAGGCCGCCTCCGCCGTCGTCCACGACGGTCCCCGCGGTGCTCATGCCGCCATCCTGCCAGCGCCGACGCCGCGGCAGGGCGGCCAGCCGGGCCCTGATGACATCTGTCATACGAGCTGGTGACATCCGCTCGCGCGCAGGTGCGGTACGGCACTACTGGCCGCGGTCGCCGTCGGACAGCGTGGGGACCAGCGCGGCGAGGAACGCCGCTCGGACCGAGGGAGACGGAGCAATGACGGAGACGACGGCAACGACGGCGGCAACGACGACGACGACCCAGCCGGCGATGGCGGCCCACCCGGCGACGGTGACCCACCCCGCGACCCACCCCGCGACCCACCCGGTCGCACCGGCGACACCGTGGCGGAAGGTGCTGCGGTTCCTCGCGCACCTGGCCGAGATGGTCGTCGTGATGGTGCTCGGCATGATGCTCCTGGCACCGGCGTGGGACTGGGCGGGGTCGGCGATCGGGATCGAGGCCGTGCTGGCCCGGCCCGACGTCGCCGCGGTGGTGATGGTCCTGGACATGGTGGCCGCGATGACCGTGTGGATGCGGGTGCGGCGGCACGGCTGGTCCGCGATCGGGGAGATGAACGCGGCGATGGCGGCGCCGTTCGCAGTGCTGCTGGTCCTGTTCTGGGCCGGCGCCGCCGGTGCTGGCGACATGATGCTCTGGGGCCACGTGCTGATGGTCCCGGCGATGGCGGGCGCGATGCTGCTGCGGCCGGCGGAGTACACGGAGCACGTCCACGGGTTCGACCTGGTCTGGCTGCGCCGCCGGTGGCCGGTGCTGATCGGGCTGGCGCTGCTCGCCGGCACGATCACCGGTGGTACGGGCGACCTGCCGGCGTGGCTGATCCTGGCGATAGCCCTGGTGTACCCGGTGGTGGGCGTCCTGCGGAACCGGATCCGGGGCCGTTCCATGGTGCTGCTGCAGGCGACAGGGCTCGCGGTGTTCGCGGGCATCAGCCTGCTGGCCGGCGCCTTCGTCGGGCAGGAGACCGGGGCGTACGTGCTCGCGGCCGGGCTCGTGGGGCACGGCGTCTGGGACGTGTTCCACCACCGGGCGAACGCGGTGGTGTGGCGCTGGTACGCGGAGACCTGCATCGTCTACGACCTGCTGCTGGCCGCGGCGGTGCTCGCCTCGACGATCGGGTCCTGACCTGCGGGAGACCGGGCTGTGTCGCTGGGAGCAGACAGGATCTGCTCCCAGCGACACAGCCCGCGCTGCATGAGTCTCCCCGGACGTCCCGGCGTCGTGAACGGTGCGCGACGCCGGGCGGCGGGGCGTCGCTCAGCGGAGGACGGTCACAGCGTCCAGCGCTGGTTGGCGCCGCCGTTGCACGGGTACTGCTTCAGCCGGGTGCCGTTCGCCGTCGACGAGGCGGGCACGTCGAGGCACTTGCCCGAGTGCCGTGCCACGATCTCGACGTGGCCGCCGCTCACGCTGCGCAGCTGCCACTGCTGGTTGGTGCTGCTGCCGCACGTGTACTGGATGATCGCTGCGCCGTCGGCGGTCGCGGCGTTGTTGACGTCGAGGCACTTTCCGGAGTGCTGTGCGACCAGGTTGTGGTAGCCGTTGCCCAGGTTGCGCAGCTCCCACTGCTGGTTGGCCGCTCCGCCGCAGGTGTACTGGACGATCTCCGCGGCGTTGGCGGTCGAGGCGCTCACCACGTCGACGCACTTGCCCGAGGCCTGGTTGACGATGTCGGTGACCGTGGCACCGCCGCTGCCGTTGCCCGCGTTCGGGTCGACGTCGTCACCCCACGCCCAGCGGAGCCGGTTGGCGCCCGACGCGTTGCGGATCGCGAGCGAGAGGTTCGTGCCGCTACCGCTCTTGATGTACATCGAGTAGCCGTCGTACCCGATGTTGCCCGGCTTGCCGCCGATGGCCGGCCAGTACGTGCCGCCCATCTGGTTCTCGCGCATGACGTCGGTGGCCGCGCGGATGTGGCGGACGAAGTTCGCGGAGCTGTTCGGGTCCCCGTAGTTGAGTCCGCTGTTCATGGCCCCGCCGAACTCCGTCATCACCGCGCGCGAGGCGCAGCTGCCGAGGCGCGTGATGATGTGGTTGCGCCAGCCCCCGTAGGTGTTCTCCCCGTAGAAGAACGCGTAGTGGTGGTACGACAGCAGCGTGCCGTCGAACCGGCTGTCGCTGCAGACGTCGCGGAGGTCGGCGCTGTAGCCGACACCGCCGATCAGGGTGCGGGCGCGCGGTGCGGAGGTGTGGGTGGTGAGCCAGGTGGCCGCGACGTTGCGCCACTCCGTGGAGCTGTAGCCGTGCGGCTCGTTCATCGGCTCGAAGTACACGAGGCTGTTCGACCCGTACTGCGAGGTGACCGTCGACCACATGGTGTTCCACGCGGCGAGGTTGGTGATGCGCCCGCCGGACGCGGCGCCGTCCTCCCAGTAGGCCAGGATGACCTTGAACCCGCGGGCGGTCGCGGCGTCGATGGTGGCGCGGTAGTTGTTCCACCAGGCGGTGCCGACCGTGTGCGTGTTGACCGGGAGGCGGACGGTGTTGACGCCGAGCGTCCCCGCCATGTCGTCGTACACGGCGTTGGCCTTGGCCTGGACGGTCGCGTAGCTGTCGGAGCTGCTGAGGCCGTCGAGGACGAGCGGTCCGGTGCTGAAGTTGTCGCCCAGCACCGCCCAGTTCATGCCGCGGAACTGGCTGGTGGCGGCGGTGGCGGGTGCTGCGGTGGACACAGCGGTGATCGGCAGCAGGACCAGGGCGGCCAGCAGGCTGACCAGTATCCGGTGGACGGGCTGCCGGGCGGGCGGAGTGGTGCCGTGACGGTGGCGTGCGTTCATGGCGTCGACCTATCTCGTGCGTCGTTGCACGTAGCAGGGCTGGAGCTGCGGACGAGGTGCGCAGAGCGATATTAACGCTAACATCGGTGCAATTCCGGCGAAAGGTCTCTTTGCGCTGCTCGTGCTCGATCGCGGCGACGAGCGCACGATGTGCGGGGGCAGCGCGTGGCGGCACGCGCGCCGTCGCCGGCTCCCTCTATTTTTGAGCGCTATGGAGAGCGCGCCGCCCGGCACCCCGACCAGCCCGCAGCCCCACATCCTCGAGCTACGGATCCACGGCATCGCGAACGCGCTGCCGTACGGAGCGCTCGACCTGCCCCGCGACGAGGTGGTCCAGTCGGACGGCGACGGGCTGGGCAGCTTCTGGATCCCGAGGCCGGATGTCGAGGCGCGGGACAAGGCGCTCCCGCCGGGCCACGTCCACGCCATCCGGCCCGACGTGCGCCGTGAGGCCTATTCCTGGAGCGCGATGGCGCGGCTCGGCGGCCTCCCGTTCGGTGGCCTGCTGGGCGTTCTGGGCATGGTGGCGGTGCGCCTCCTGTGGGCGGCGATGATCCCGTTCGGCCTGGCGAACGCCGCGTACTGGGCGCGCCGCATCCCGGCTCCGGAACCCGGTGCGCACGGGCACGGTCAGCGTGAGCACGGGCAGCACGGGCAGGGCACCCGGCGTCCGACGTCCGGCAGCCTGCGGCCCGAGGCGACCGCCGCCCTGACCCGGGTCTTCGCGCTCGGGCTGACGCTCCTGTTCGTCTCGGCCGTGGCGACCGTCGCGTTGTCCGTGATCGGCACGCGCTGCATGGGCCTGGCGCCGCTGAAGCCCGACGGCGTGACCCCCGTCTGCGCGCGCGTCCCCAGCATCCTCCACGGGCTGGCGCGGCTGGACGTCGGCGACCGCCTGGCCCTCCTGTCGCTCGTGCCGGTGCTGCTGGTCACGATCCTGGTCGTGGTGGCGCACAGCGGTCAGGTGCGGTTCGAGTCGAAGTTCTCGGTGATGCGCGCCGGGCGCACGGTGCCGCCGTCGGGCCCGCCGCTGCACCGGGCCGGCTTCTGGTCCCAGCGCGCGGGCTCGGGCCTGCTGTGGGCGCACCTGGGCGCGGCCCTCGCCCTGACGGGGCAGTTCCTCACCTGGACGCGGTACGCCGACGCCGGGCTCCCGATGCCCGGTCTGCCCGTGGCCGGTCTGGTGGTGATCCTCGGCGCGTGCGTCTTCGTCGCCCTGCGCACCGACGACGACGGCGTCCAGGCCGTCGCGCCCCGCGAGAAGGGCCGAGCAGCGCTCGTGGTGTTCGCGGCCGGGCTGCTCGTGTGGCTGCTGGCGTGCTGGGCGTGCCTCGCCGGACCTCAGCCGAAGACCATGCCGGCCCTCATCGGCATCGACCTCGTGCCCGCCCTGCTCGGCGTCGGGCTCACGGGGATCGCGGCGACCGGCCTGGCCTGGCGCACCACGCGCCGCACACGGGGCGTCGCCGCCTGGAGCGCGGTACCCGTGATCGCCACCGCCTGCGTGGCGGTGGTGCTGGTGGCCGAGCCGGACGCCCCGCTGCGCCACCTGCTCGTCGGGGTGGCGGTGCTCGCCGTCCTGAGCCCGCTCGCGGTGGTGGTGGCGGCGACGCTGCTGCGCCGCCGCGAGCACGAGGGCTGGAACGGCGCGGGACCAGGCGTGTTCCTGCTGGTGTCCGCAGCGTCCGCGGCGGTCTACTCGAGCCTGCTCGTGCTGGGCGTCCAGTGGTTCCTGCGCCACGGGAAGGGCGGGGAGCCCCGGCAGCTCGGCGGCGGCATGGTCGGTATCAGGCGTGGTGTGCCCGACCCGGACCTCGTGCGGGTCCCACCCGTCTACACCGAGTTCGGCACCGCGTCCGTCGTGATCGCGCTGGTGTTCGTGGTGCTGCTGGTGGTGGCGATGGCCGGCCCGTACGTCATGGACGCCGTCCGCTCGCGCGGGCTGTGGATCCCCAAGGCGCCCCGCACGGTCGGACCACCCTACGGTCCGGCGGTGCCGGCCTGGCGTGCGGTCGCCGACGCCCCGGACCTCGACGGCGGCCCCAACCCCGTGCTGGAGCGGGTCCTGCGTGGCCGACAGGTCGCCGCGATGTCGCACCGGGCCGAGCTCGCCGGGGGTGCGCTCGCGGCGGCGGCCTACGTCGCCGCCCTGGTCGCGCACGTCCCGCTGATCGCCCAGCACAGCGACACCGGCGACTTCCAGGTGCCGTCGTGGCTCTCCGGCCTGGCGGTGCCGGCCCTCGGCGTGCTCGCGGCGACCCTGGTGGCGAGCGCCCTGGCGGGCACCACCGGCGGCGGCCCGTCGCGCCCGTGGGGTCTGGTGTGGGACCTGTTGTGCTTCCTGCCGCGCAGCGCCCATCCGTTCGGTCCGCCGAGCTACGCCGAGCGTGCGGTGCCCGAGGTGCGCTCACGGGTCGACGCGTGGCTGACCGGCGCCGACATCGCCGACGACGCCGAGCGCGAGCGGGTGGCCCCGAACCGGCGGGTCGTGCTGTCGGCGCACTCGATCGGTGCCGCGCTGGCCGCGGCGGTGGTCCTGATCCGCGCGGGCAACCCGGTGCCCGACACGGTCGAGGGACGCCTCGGCCTGCTGACCTACGGCACGCAGCTCCGCCCGTTCTTCGGCCGGTTCTTCCCGGACCTCATGGGCCCGGCGACGACCGGCACGCCGCCGTGCGCCGGACCGGCCTGGTCGGCGGACCCGTGGGGCGGGCAGGCCGCTGGTGGTTCCGGACCCGGGGCGGCCCCGGCGGCGCCGTTGACGCCGGAGCGCCCCGAGCCCGGCTCGGGGGTACAGGTCACGCTGATGTCACTGCTGACCTGCGGTGCGAAGCCCGCGTGGGTGAACCTGTGGCGGCGCACCGACTTCATGGGCTTCCCGGTGGTGGGTTACGGGCTGAACGACGTGGATCGCGGAGCGGAGGAGATGGACCGGTCGGCCTATCTCTTCGCCGTGGCGGCCCACTCGGGATACCAGACGTCGTGGGCGTACCACGTGGCGCTGGACGAGGTGGTTTCTCGGCTGACGCCGGCTGGGCCGTCGGGTGCCCAGCCGGCGGTCACGCAGCGAGGGGAGCCGGGCTGACGACGTCGCGCAGCCTGGCCAGCGCCGTCTCGAGGATCTGAGCCACGCGCTCCTTGGTCACGCCCAGGCGGCGGCCGATCTCGTCGAGGGTTCGCGCGGTGCCGTCCAGGAGGCCGAAGCGCATCTCCAGGACCCGGGCCTCCACGGCGTCGAGGTGCCGCAGGGCCTGCCGGACACGGCGGCGCAGCATCGTCTGCTCGGGCGTGGGGCCGTTCTGGTTCGCTGCCTCGGCGTGCTCGGCGGCGGCGACCGCGCGCACGATGGAGCGGCGTACCCAGCGGGTGGCGTAGGCGGCGAACGTGCCGTGCGCGGGGTCGTACGAGTCCGCGGCGCGCACGAGGCCGACGTTGCCCTCCTGCACGAGGTCCATGAACGGCAGGCGGCCGGAGTAGGTGCTCGCGACGGCCGGTACGAGACGGAGGTGGGCGAGGACAAGACGCTCCTTTGCGTATTGCCCGTCCTTGACCCGCACTTCGAGCTGCAGGCGGAAGCTGGGGGAGACTGCGGTGGAGTGGAGGGTGCGTGCGGCGTCCGCTCCGGCGATCGCTCGCTCGAGGAGGGACTCGAGCTGTGCGTCGTCCAGGGACGGCGTGCGCTCGATCATCGCAGCGTAGGACGGGGGCAACGCGGGGTGCGGACTGTGTTCCTTGCTGCGGCGCGCGCGGGACGACCGGGAATTTCGGGTAGTTCTCATCGCAACTCTCCTCACGAGCGGGACGAACTTTCCTTGCCCGGAGCATATGGAGTCTTGGGGCCTGGGGGAAGCGGGGAGGATTTCGCTGTGAGAGATAACGGGGGGATAACGGCGTGCTGGTGCGGCACGGGCCGCGGATGTCGGCACGCACCAGGTCTGATCGGTGTCTCGACGACGCGGCCCAAGAGCTCGAGCGCCTCTGCCCCGGGTCCCGGGCCAGGGGTGTACATCAGGACCCGGTGGCCCGAGTCGTCCGGGGAGGTGAGCACCTCGAAGTTCAGCTCGAAGTTGCCGACGTCGGGGTGCCGGAACTCCTTCACGCCGGAGACGCACCGCTCCACCGGATGCTGCGCCCACAGCGTGCAGAACTCCTGGCTCTTGACGGTCAGCTCGCCCACCAGGGCGGTCAGGCCGGGGTCCTCCGGACTCCTGCCACCGAGGACGCGCAGCGAGGCCACCGCACGCACCGCCTCCTCCTCCCACCGGGTGTACAGCTCCTTGGTGTGCTCGTCGAGGAAGAGCATCCGCGTCAGGTTCGGCCGGTCCGGCACGCGCCCGGGGCTGTCGATGTCGAGATGCCCGGCCACCAGCCGGTGCCCGAGCGCGTTCCAGCCCAGCACCTCGCTGCGCCTGCCGATGATGACCGCCGGCGTGCCGCCCAAGGAGTTGATCAGCCGGAGCGTGCCGGTCCGCGCGTGGTCCGGCCGCATCACGGCCTTCCGTTCGGGGGCCTGTGTCGGCCGCGCCACGTTGAACAGGTGCGCCTGCTCGTCCGGCGTGAGGTTCAGCGCCCTCGCGATCGAGGCGATGACCGCGTCCGACGCGTTCGTGCTGAGGCCTTGCTCGAGTCGTGAGTAATAGGTCGGGCTGACGCCGGCGAGCATCGCGAGCTCCTCGCGACGTAGCCCCGGCACCCTGCGTACACCGAATCCCCGCAGCCCCACGTCCTCCGGCTGCAGCGCGGCGCGACGGACACGAAGAAATCTCCCCAGCTCGTTCGCTCCACTCATCCCACCATTCTCCGTGCCGCACACCCCGCCGTGCCTGTCACTGTCAGTGACAGGCACGGCGGGGTGTGGCTGTGGGTGGTGCCAGGCCGGATCGTTGATCCGGTCCGCCAACCAGCCACGGGCTCCAGCTCCGCCCGTGCTCGAAGAGAGGTGCTCCGTGACCACGGACCAGACAGCAGACCGCGAGACAGCCGGGCTCGCCGAACCTGCCCCCGACGGCGTGATGACGGGCAAGCAGCGGGTCGCGCTCATCGTCCTGCTCACCGCGAGCTTCACGCTCGCTGTCGACTTCTCCATCCTCAACGTGGCCCTGCCGAGCATCGGGGCCGACGTCGGGTTCGCGATCGCGAACCTGCAGTGGATCGCCACCGCGTTCGCACTCTGCTCCGCGGGCCTGACCCTGCTCATGGGACGCGTCGCCGACATCGCCGGCCGCCGCCGCATGTTCCTGATCGGGATGGTGCTGCTCGGCGTCGGATCGGCCGTCGGCGGACTCGCCACCACGCCCGCCGTGCTGCTCATCGCCCGGGTCGCCCAGGGCGTCGCCACGGCGATCGTGGTGCCGGCCGCCCTCGCACTCCTGGTCGGAGCGTTCGCCGAAGGGCGGGCGCGCGACCGGGCGCTCGGCCTCAACGGGTCCCTGATGGCCGCGGGCTTCACCACCGGCGCGGTCCTCGGCGCGCTCCTGACGGACCTCCTGTCCTGGCGGTGGGCCTTCTTCATCAACGTGCCGATAGCGATCGCGGTCCTGATCGTCGCGCCGATCGTGCTCGAGGACTCGAGGACGAGGGAGCGCACCCGGCTCGACGTCCCGGGCGCGGTGCTCGTCACCCTCGGCCTCCTCGCGCTCTTGTACGGGCTCACCAACGCGGCGGAGACCGCCTGGACGGACCCGGTCACGCTGGGCGCGCTCGCGGCCGCGGCGGTGCTCCTCACGGTGTTCGTGCTCGTCGAACGGCAGGCCGAGTTCCCGCTCGTACCGCTCGGGATGCTCGTGCGGTCGAACGTGGCCTGGGGCAACATCGCGGGGGCGCTCGCTTTCGTGACCGAGACCTCGCTGGTCTTCCTCCTGACGCTGTACCTGCAGGACGTGCTCGGCTACACGCCGCTCGCCGCAGGCCTCTCGTTCGCGTTGCTCGGCGTCGGCACCGTGCTCGGCGGTCTCGTCGGACCGAGGATCATCGGAAGGTTCGGCAACAAGGCAGCCATCGTGGGAGGGTTCCTCGTCCAGGCCGTCGCCACCCTCTCGCTGGTGATCGTCTCCGACGCTCCCGAGTCGATCTGGCTGGTCCTGGTCGCGACCTTCGTCGGCGGCGTGGCCAACCTGGTGGTCATCGTCGGGTTCATGGTCACCGCGACGTCCGGCGTGCCCGCCTCCGAGCAGGGACTCGCGACCGGCCTGACGACGATGAGCCAGCAGGTCGGCATCACGATGGGTACCCCGATCATGAGCGCCGTGCTCACCGCGGTCGTGCTCGGGAGCGCGGTCCAGGGGCCCTCGGCGGTGCTGGCGGGCGTGACCGCGGCCATCTGGGTCAACGGCGCCATCTGTGTCGCCGGCGCCCTGGCCGTGGCTATGTTCCTCCGCGCCCGGCCCGTGGCCTGACCCTGTGGTCTGACGGAGCCTCGTGCCGCCGGGGCCGGCCGGTGACGTGGGCAAGCGTCGAGGGATGGAGAATGGGCCGGTGACCACCCTCGACGTCGTCCGCGTGGACGACCCCGCCGACGAGCGCCTCGCCGACTACAACAGCCTCACCGACGTGGTGCTGCGCTCCAAGCACGAGCCGGCCAAGGGTCTCTACATCGCCGAGAGCTCGACCGTGATCCGGCGGGCGCTGGCCGCCGGGCACCGGCCGCGGTCGTTCCTCATGGCGCCGAAGTGGCTGGACTCGATGAGCGATCTGATCGCGGAGACCGGCGCGCCCGTCTACGTCGCCGAGGAGCCGCTGCTGAAGGAGATCACGGGCTTCCACCTGCACCGCGGTGCTCTCGCGGCGATGCACCGGCCGCCGCTGCCCGGCGTGCACGAGCTGCTCGCGGGCGCTCGCGGGGGAGCAGGGGCGCGCCGCGTCGTGATCCTCGAGGACATCGTCGACCACACGAACGTGGGCGCCGGCATGCGTGCGTGCGCGGCGCTCGGTGTCGACGTCGTGCTGTTCACCCCGAGCTGCGCGGACCCGTTGTACCGGCGGGCTGTGCGGGTCTCCATGGGGACCGTGTTCCAGGTTCCCTGGACGCGGATCGACCCCTGGCCCGCCGGCATCCAGGCCTTGCACGAGCACGGCTTCGAGGTGGCGGCGCTCGCGCTGGAGGATGACTCGATCTCGTTGGACGACCTGGTGACCGATCCGCCCGACAAGCTCGCGCTGGTTCTCGGCACGGAGGGCGACGGGCTCAAGGCGCGGACGATCGCCGAGTGCGACATGACGGTCCGCATCCCGATGACCGGGGGAGTCGACTCCCTGAACGTCGCGTCGGCGGTGGCGGTCGCTGCCTGGGCCACGCGGGTGCCGGCCGGGGAAAGCTGAGCCGGCTGGAGATGGACCACGGGGGCAGCGAGGGCGGTCCGGCACCGCGGTCGCCGGTTGCGCAGCGGGCCTGGCTGCCCGGACTGATCGCAGCTGGGTGCCTGGTCGCAGCAGTGGTCGGCGGGCATCCTGTCGCCGGCCCGATCGTCGCCGGAGCTTCTCTCGTTCTGATCGTCGTGCAGCATGCCGGGCACTTCGGGCCGCCTCGTCGCGCGCCGTCCGGTGCTCCGAGCGTCGCAGCACTCGCAGTGTGCCTCGTGGCGGCGATATGGACGCTGCGGGGCGTCGGGGCTGCGCTCGAGGCCGTGGGGGTGGCGGGTGCTACCTCGGTGGCACTGTGGCCGGTCCCGCTCGTCGCTGCTGTCGGGCTGTACGTGCTGGCGAGCCGGGTACGAGCACTGGGGCTCGTGGACGACTGGTTCCGCCGGGGAACGATGAGCAGGGTGGGGCTGTGGTTGACCGCCGCGATCGTGCCGGTCTCGGCGCTGGCTCTGGTGGTGTGGTCCTGGGCGGTGGGTGAGGACGGCAGCGGGCACGACTCCTACCGCCAGCTCCTCGCCGACCAGGGTCCCGCCGTCGTCGTGCTGGGGGCGCTCGCGTTCTCGTTCGTCAATGCCGCTGCCGAGGAGTGCGCGTACAACGGGGTCGCACAGCGGGCGTTCGGTCGCGACATGCGTGGCGCGGTCGCCGTCGTCCTCGCCGCCGTGATGTTCGGGGCGTCCCACTGGTACGGGTTCCCGAGCGGCTGGTGGGGGGTGTTCCTCGCGGCCGGGTACGGGCTGGTCCTGAGTGCGTTGCGTCATGTCTCGCACGGGCTGCTGCTTCCGTGGGTGGCACATGTCCTCGCGGACCTCACGATCGTGGCCGTGCTCCTGATGATCTGGTGATGTTGGTGGCCCCGGCGTAGACGGTCGCTGCCCGCAGGCGGTTGTCCCCCGTGCGGACTACGGAGAAGTGTCCCCACCACGGGGACCCGCGGCGCGGCGGTCTTCCATAGGTTTCTGGCAACGGCGCGAGTGCGTCGTGGCACGCCGAACTGGAAGGCACGACGTTGAAGACGATGCGACGGTCAGCGGGAGCCGGTATCCCCCGGAGACTCACCACAATGATGATCGCGGGGGCGCTCACCGTCGCCGCGCTGGCGGCCTGTGGCACCGCCCCGGGCCCAGGTGCGGCGGTTGCGGAGGCGCCACTCGTCGTCGCCGACGCGGCCGCAACGCCGCGCATCGCCTGGGGCACGTGCCCGGCGTTGCCCGAGGGTGCCGACCCCCGGCTCACCTGCGGAACGGTGCAGGTTCCGCTCGACTACCGCGACCCCGGTGGCGAGCAGATCGAGGTGGCCGTGTCGAGGCTGCCGGCAGCGAAGTCCCGCGACCGCCGCGGTGTGCTGCTGCTGAACCCGGGCGGCCCGGCGTCGCCCGGCCTGGCCACACCGGGTGACGTGGCACTGACCCTGCCGCCGTCGGTCCTTGCGGCCTATGACCTGATCGGTTTCGACCCCCGTGGGGTCGGGCACAGCACCCCGCAGAGCTGCGGCTTCGACGACCCGTCTCTCGCGGGCCTCTTCCCGTACCCGGCCGCGGACGGTTCGATCACCGCGAACGTCGACGACGCCCGCGCCGACGCGGAGCTGTGTGCGACGAACGCCGGGGAGAGGCTCCGGCACTTCACCACCGCCAACACGGCCCGCGACATGGACCGCATCCGCGCGGCGCTCGGTGAGAAGAAGATCTCCTACTGGGGTCAGTCCTACGGCACTTACCTCGGCGTCGTCTACGAGTCACTGTTCCCGAAGCGCGCCGACCGGGTGGTCCTCGAGGGGAACGTCGACCCCACGAAGGTCTGGGCCGACGCGAAGGGCAACTGGGGCAAGGCCATGTCGGAACGTTTCCCCGACGCGGCACGGGTCGCAGCGGCGCAGCACGCCACGCTCGGACTGGGCGACACCGTCGACGAGGTGACCCAGAGGTACCTCGCACTCGCCGACCGTCTCGACCGCACTCCCGCACCCCTCCCAGGCACGTCGCAGGCCCTGACGGGTTCGATGCTGCGCACCGTCACCTACAGCCTCCTGCTGGACAACGAGACCCTCCCGGTGCTCGCGCAGTTCTGGAAGGCCTCCGTCGGGCTGGCCGACGGCACGCTCACCGAGGCGGACGGCCAGGTGCTGCAGCAGGTGTTCACCGCACCGCCGCCGACCCCGGGCGTACCGGCCGACAACCAGGCCACCATGTTCCTGGCGCTGACGTGTGGCGACGCGTCGTGGTCCGGCGACGTCGGCGAGTACGCCCGCCGCACCGCCGAGAACCGCGCGGCCTGGCCGCTCACCGCGGGGATGCCCGCCAACATCTGGGCGTGCGCGTTCTGGCCGGAGCCGATCGAAGAACCCGTCCGCGTGACCGACAAGGGGCCGCGCAACACGCTGATCCTGCAGAACCGCAGGGACAACGCCACCCCGTGGGAGGACGGCCTCGGGCTGTACGAGGTCCTCGGGCGGCGAGCGGCCTTCGTGGGTGCGGACAACGGCGGGCACTACGTCTATGGCCAGGGCTCCACGTGCGTGGACGAGGCGACGGTGAGGTTCCTGACCACCGGCCGGCTGCCGCACACGAAGGTCGTCTGCACCGACGTCGCCTGACCCGGTGGGGTCAGAGCAGCTGGGACCGACGACGGGGCTCCGTGGCCTCGCGCTTGATCTCCTCCTGGCGCTCGTGCCAGCCCTTGAACTTCTCCTGCGCCTCGAGCTCGGCGGCGCTCGGCGCCAGGCCGACCACCAGGAGCAGCAGGATCGTGCTGATGGTGACCCCGATGATCAGCGGGCCGAGCAGCGCAGCGACCGACACCCCGCCGTCCGGGACGATGACGGTGCCGCTGACCACCTCGGCCCGCATGGCGGCCATGCCCGTGTAGTGCATGCCGGAGACGGCGATGCCCATGATGAGGGTGGCGCCGGTCCCGGCCACGAAGTTGTGCACCTTCGCCGAGAGCCAGAGCCCCGCGATGGCGGCGACGATACCGATGAGCACCGACATGACCACCGTGGGCAGGTGGTAGGTGACCTCGACGCCCACGTGCAGGGCGCGCATGCCGAGGTAGTGCATCGCCGCGATGCCCAGGCCGGTCACGGTGCCGCCGGCGACGAGCGCGAACGGCCCGACGCCCGCCGTGCGGATGATGAAGAGGCCGAGCCCCACCACCGCGATGGCGAGCAGGCCGCTGGCGACCGTCAGGGGGACGTCGAAGCGGGTCTCGGTGCCCCGGATGTGGAACCCGAGCATGGCGACGAAGTGCATCACCCAGATGCCGGTGCCCCCGATGGAGACGGCGCCGAGAGCGAGCCAGCCGGTGCTCGCGAGGCCGTGGGAGACGCGCGCCCGGGCGGTGCAGGTCAGGCCGACGGCGCACCCGGCGCACGAGAGCAGGAACGAGAGGATGGGCGTGACCCAGCCCAGCGCGAAGTGGTCGATCATGGTGAGGCTCTCCAGCGAGTACGAGGGAAGCGTGCGGCCTGCCGTGGGCGGTGGACGGCGACGGCGCGTGGCCAGACTGTTGCCCAGACCGATCGCTACCAAGTAAAGAGGTCAGAGGGGTGAGATGCACCCTTTGTACAGGGTTAATTTCGTGAGAGCTGGGGTGATCTTTCCAGAACCCCCAGGTCCTGTTTCCCGCGTGTTGCCGGTTCGTGCTATCGGGGCTGCGGCGGCCTGTCAACGTGATGTCCGACGCACGGAAGGGGTGGCACAGGGCGGGCAAAGTTAGGTTAGGCTCACCGTCGTGACCACCAAGACCGAGGGGCTCGAAGCCAAGCCCTCGCGAATGTTCGACGTCGAGGTAGCGCGTGTGACGCGCCTCTGCCCGTCCTTCGTCCGCTTCACGTTCCGCGGGCCGGACCTGGACAAGTTCGCGGACAACGGCCGTGACCAGCGCATCAAGCTGCTCCTCCCGTCACCTCGTGGCGGCTGGGACGGTCTGCGCCGCGACGACCCCGACTGGTACGCCGCGTGGCGCTCGCTCCCGGACGAGCAGCGCAACCCGATGCGCACCTACACGGTCCGCACGGTGCGTCAGGACATGCGGGAGGTCGACGTCGACGTCGTCATGCACGGCGACACCGGGCCGGCGTCGCGCTGGGCGCTCAACGCGGCCGCGGGCGACCCGCTGGTCATCATGGGCCCCAACGCCGAGTACGAGGGCATCCACGGTGGCGTCGAGTTCGCCCCGCCGTCGTCCAGCCACGCGCTGCTGCTGGCCGGTGACGAGACCGCCGTGCCCGCCATCGCTGCGATCTGCGAGTCGCTGCCCGCCGACGCCGTGGGCGAGGTCTTCCTCGAGGTGCCTCACCCCGAGGACGGCTGGACGCTCGGCGCTCCCGAGGGCGTCCGCGTGCACTGGCTGGCCCGCGACGGGCGCGAGCACGGCGACGTGCTGATCCCCGCCGTGCAGGACGCCGCGGACCGGCTGCTCGCCATGGGTGTGCGGCCGTCGTCGGACACGGCGCCCGCCCTCACCGCGGCCGGCGTGGACCTGTCGGGCGAGGTGGACGACGTCGACATCGACACCGGGATCCTCTGGGAGGTGCCGGTCGACCAGGCGGGCCGCCCTCTGGCCCAGGACACCGTGCTGTACGCGTGGCTGGCGGGCGAGGCGGGCGTCATCAAGACGCTGCGCCGCTACCTCGTGAGCGAGTGCCAGGTGGACCGCAAGTCCGTTGCCTTCATGGGCTACTGGCGCAAGGGTCGCGCCGAGAACTGACCGGTTCTCCCGGAAAGCCGTCCCCGATATCGCGTTGACCGACACATGCCGCGGCCAATGTGGTAAATATCGGACCCTGACGTTCGGGAGGACGTATGGGTGCGACGGAGCAGCCTGCAGAGCGGACCGAACGCCGGGACACGGGGTCCCGGCCGTGGTGGGAGGACCGGGGACCCATCGCGTCGGCGGTGCTGGGTGCGGGCGTGGTCATCTGCACCGCCGTGATAGAGGTCGTGGACCAGCCCACCCAGGTGGTCCTGGTGGTCGTCACCATCGTCCTCGTGCTCGCCAGCCTGGCCGGCCTGGTCCGGATGCGTACCTACGCACGCCTGTTCGCATCGGTCCGGCGGTGGACGCGCGGCCACCGCACGGTCGCCCTGCTCGGCGCCGTGGCGCTGGTGGCGGGCTCGACGGGCGCCGCGGTCGCGCTGCGGTCCGCCCAGTCCTGCGAGGACCCCACCGAGGTGGCGGTCATGGTCCCGGAGGACGGCGCCCCGGGGTTCTCGGCCGCCGCCGACGCCTTCGAGCGCGCCTCGACCACGGCGTTCTCCTGCCCCCGGTACCACCTGACGACGTTCGGCGTCGGCTGGCCCGCCCTGCGCGCGGCGTTCGCCTCCGGCTGGGGGCACGCCCCCGGTGAGGCCGGCGCGGCCTCCCTGGAGCTCGGGCCGCGGCCGGACGTGTGGCTGGCGGAGTCCGGCGCCCAGGTCGACATCGTGGCCGCCGAGGGGGCCGGCCAGCGCTTCACGCTCTCCGGCCGGACGCTCGTGGCCGGCTCGCCGCTGGTGCTGGCGGTGCCCGAGCCGCACGCGGAGGCCCTGCGCGCGACGACAGGCCCGGGCGACTCGATCGACCAGCTGATGGCGGCCGCGGCGGCGGCGGACATCGACGTGGTGCGGGCCAACCCGGACGTGTCGTTCGCCGCCGCCCTGCACACTGTGGACCTCTACGTGGAGTCCGACGCCGAGGCGCTGGAGCTCGACCTCGGGCACGCGCTGGAGGAGGTGGGGCTGCCGATCGGTACCGACGGCGCGCTGCTGTGCCGCCTGGACGAGCTGTCCCGGACCGAGCCGCCGCGCGTGGCCGTCCTGACCACCGAGCGGGCGACGGCAGGCCGGGGCACTGCCTGTCCGGCGCCGGACGCCGACGGCGGCAGGAGCGACCTGGTCCCCTTCCACGCCGGCTCCGCCCCCGGCCTCGACTACACGGCGGTCCGCCTGACCTGGGCCGACGCCGAGCCGGCCGGACGCCGGGCCGAGGCGGCGTCGGCGTTCGCGGAGTGGCTCCGGACGGCCGAGGGGCAGGCGGCGCTCAAGCAGGAGGTGGGCGCGCGAGGTCTCGACGGGCGTCCGCCGTCGGACGCGGACGGCCCCCTGCCAGGGCTGGAGGACGCGCCGGTGATCGAGCCGGGCGCCAACCTCGTGGCGCACACCCGGATCGTGTCGGCCGAGGAGCGGTACCGCACGGCCCGGCGCCCCGCGCAGGTCCTGGTGCTGGTCGACGCGTCGGCCTCCATGGGCAGGCCCGCGGACGGCGACCGGCAGCGCATCGACGTCGCAGAGCGGGGCGTCCTCGGGGCGCTCGGGCACCTGAGCGGCTCCGACAAGGTGGGCATCTGGTCGTTCTCCGGTACGGCGGGGTCGAGCCCGCGCCGGGTGCTGGATCTGACCTCGAGCGAGGTCGCGCGGCACGAGGCTCCGGAGCACCTGGGCGCGTTGCGTCCGGGCGGCCGCACGCCCCTGTACGACGCGGTCGACGCCGGCACGTCGTACCTCGTCGGCCTGGACCCCGGGGGAGCCTCCCGCAGGCACCTGACCGCGCTGGTCGTGCTGACCGACGGCGAGAACCTCCCCGGTGGCGGCGCCGGCGCGGAGCTGACGGCGGCCGACCTGGTCGCGTCCGCCCGTGCGCAGGAGGCCTCCGGCGTCCGGGTCTACGTCGTGGCGGTCGGAGAGGCGTCGTGCCAGGGGAGCGACCTGCAGAAGATCGCGGCGGAGTGGGACGGCGAGTGCTGGGACAGCTCCTTCGGCGAGCTGGAGAGCACGCTGGGCAGCATGTTCGGACAGCTGGGGGGTCGGTGACGTGACGGGTGGTACCTCGGGTGGTGGCGCGAGCGGCGAGGCGGCAGGCGGCGGTGCGCACGGCGGGATCACCCGGCGCGGGTTCTTCGTGGGCGGGGCCGTGGGGCTGCTGGCGGGCGCGGGAGCTCCGCTCGGCCTGGAGTGGCTCTTTGGCGGCGACGCCGACCTGGAGACGTTCGCCACGCAGGACCAGCTCACGATCCTCAGCAGCCGCGACGAGACCGACGGGGGGCAGCGCCGTCTGCTCGTGGACCTGTGGAACCGGGTCCACGAGGCGCACCCCGCGCGGATCGTCGAGGTGTCGAGCAACGCGGACCGTGCCTACAGCACCATGCTGTCGGCCGCACAGGCCCGCGAGCCGGGCTACGACGTCTACAACCTGGACATCCCGTGGGTGCCCCAGTTCGCGCAGAGCGGCTACCTCCGGGTGCTCGACGGCGCGACGGGCGACGGGTTCCTGAGCGAGCCGTGGGCGGCGGGCACGTGGGAGGGTGCGCCGTACGCGCTGCCGTTCAACTCCGACGTCGGCCTGCTGTACTGCAACCTGGACCTGATCACGGAGTACTACGAGGGCCAGGTGCCCGCCACCGATCCGATCCCCGTCGGCGAGGGCTGGGCCGGCCTGGACGCGTTCGCGCACGAGGTCTTCGCCGCGGTGGGTGGCGAGCGTCCCGGCCTGGGCCGCCCGCCCGTCGACACGGCGATCGCGCTGCAGCTCGCCGACTACGAGGGGTTCACCGTGAACCTCTGGGAGGTCCTGCTGGGGGCGGGAGCTGTCTCGGTGGACGCCGCGGGGCGCCCGGTCTTCGAGGATGTCGATCGGATCACGGCGACGGTGGAGGGCCTGGCGGAGCGGCTGCGCGTGTCGTCGGACGGCCCGAGCGGTACGGCGCGGTCCCTCGGCTTCGACGAGCAGGGCTCGCTGGCGGCCTTCGCCGCGGGGCGCGCCGTCTTCCTGCGGCACTGGCCGCGGGCGCTGCGCCTGCTGCGCGGCGAGGACGCGGCGCCCTTCCGGGTCGGGTTCATGCCCGTGCCCGGCGGCGGCCTGCTGGGCGGGCAGAGCCTCGCGGTGGCGTCCGCCTCGCGGTACCCGGTCGCGGCCCGGCGCCTGGTCGAGTTCCTCACGGACGAGCGCAGCCACCAGGTGATCTTCGAGCGCGGCGGCTTCGCCGCCAGCCGCCAGGCGCCGTATCGCGACCCGGCAGCGCCCTGGGCGCGGGAGGCGGACACCGACGGCCTGGCCGCGTCGCTGGTCGACTACGCGACCGGGAAAGGCGTCGAGGGCACCAACGACCCGCTGCGCAAGGCCAACGACGCGCTGCGCCAGGCGCTGGAGGGGGCGTCGCCCCGCCCGCGGCTGCAGCACTACGTCGAGCTCAGCGAGGAGCTGCGCCGGTACGTCCGGGCCGCGCTGACCCGTGGTGGGGCGGGTGACGCGGTGCGGTTCGACGGTGCCGAGCTCGCCGAGCGCATGGAGGCGGCGATGGACGGCAAGGTCGCGCCCGGCTGACCTGCCGTCCCGTGTGGGCAGCCCCCGCGTTGACGGTCCTCCGGCGTCGTGCTGTACTTAACGAATTGCGCAATTAACTGAAAGGCTAACTACGTGCCGGACGTCGACACGCTCAGCGTCACCTTCGCGGCGCTCGCGGATCCCACCCGCCGTGCCGTGCTGGCCCGGCTGCGGCAGGGCGAGGCGACGGTGACGCAGCTCGCCGAACCGTTCGACATGAGCCTGCCCGCGGTGTCGCGACACCTGAAGGTGCTGGAGCGGGCCGGACTCGTGAGCAAGGGACGGGACGCGCAGTGGCGCCCGTGCCGGCTCGACGCGGCGCCCCTGCGCGAGGTGGACGAGTGGGTGAAGGGGTACCGGGCCTACTTCGAGGACCGGTACGACCGGCTGGCGGCCCAGCTCGCCGAACGCGACACAGACCACGACACGGAGCACACGGAGGAATCATGACCACCGAGCCCACGACCGACCGCGGGTTCACGATGACCCGTGTGCTGTCCGCGCCGCGCGACGCCGTCTGGGCCGCGTGGACCGAGCCCGACCAGCTGCGCTGGTTCGCCGGCGTCGAGCCGGGCGTGGACTTCGAGCCGAGCGTCGACCTGCGGGTCGGCGGCGCATGGCGCGTGCACCTGTACCAGCCCGACGGGATGGACTACTTCACCGGCGGCATCTACCAGGAGATCGTGCCGCACGAGCGCCTCGTGTTCGCGTGGGGTGCCGTGGGCGGCTGGCCCGAGCTCGACCCCTCCCGGGTCGACGAGGTGCCCGTGGTCACGATCGAGCTGGCCGACGGCACGGCCGGCACGGTCATGACCACGAGCTTCGGCTTCGTCGACACGATGCCGGACGCCGACGTCGCGAAGTGGTTCGACCTCGGGATCCGTGCGGGCTGGAGCGACACGATCGACCGCCTGGCGCCGGCGCTCGGGTAGCCCCGGGGCCTGCGGTGCCGGTGGCCGGGCGGTTCCTCAGCGCTCGACGCCGAGGTCCTCGATCACCTCGACACCCGGCATCGAGCACAGCAACGGTCCCGGCATGAGGAGCTTCGACCGCCGGATGCCGGAGCCCATGAGCGCCGTCGTGCCCTCCGCGGTGAACCGGGAGTCGACGAGCACGCGGTACTCCGGCGGGAGGCCGACGGGTGTGATGCCGCCGTACTCCATGCCCGACTCGGCCACGGCGCGGTCCATCGGCAGGAACGACGCCTTGCGCACGTCGAGCAGCTTGCGTACCCGCTTGTTGACGTCGGCGAACGTGCTGGCCGGGACGACGCACGCGGCGATGCGCTCATCCTCCCCCCGCTTGCCGGCCACGAGCACGCAGTTGGCCGACGCCTCCGGGGGCAGGCCGTGCAGCTCGTTGAGCGTGGCGGTCTCGGCGTGCTCGGGGTCGATCTCGGTGACGGCGACCTGGCGCGCGACCCGCGGGTCGGTCTCGGCCCAGGCGGTGAGGGCCGCGAGCACCGGCTCCGCCAGGAGCTCCGGGTGCTCGAGCGCCGGTGCCCAGGCGAGGTTGCCCAGCGTGGGCAGGGTGGCGCTCTCGGTCATCGGCTGTACGTCGCCGTCAGCGTGGCGCGCCCCAGGAGGTGGAAGTACACGTTGAACGCCACCTGCGCGTTGGAGTTGTCCGGGCCCAGCCCCAGCTCGCCCGGCTCCACGTCGAGAGCGTGCACGGCGAAGATGTACCGGTGCGGGTGGTCACCGGGTGGCGGGCCGGCGCCCTCGAAGCCCGGGGTGTCCCCGTCGCTGTGCGTGTGGAACGCCCCGGCGGGCAGGCCCGAGCCGTCGGGAGCGCCCGCACCCGTGTCGAGCGACGTCACGTCGGCCGGGAGGTCCACGACGGTCCAGTGCTGATAGCCCATCGGCGTCGGCGCGTCGGGGTCGTAGCAGGTCACGACGAACGACTTGGTGCCCTCGGGGAAGCCGCTCCACTCCAGCGCGGGGGAGATGTTCTGGTCGTGCGCGGCGTGCGCGTCCGGCATGCGCTCGCCGTCGGTCAGGTTGCTGCTCGTCAGCGAGAAGGACGCGGGAGCGGGCAGCAGCGTGTACGGGTCCGGCGGGTAGGGGCGAGTGAAGTCCATGACCCCACTCTGCCGAATCGCTGGTCCGGGTGCCAGCGATTGCGGTCCTGACCTCGACCTGGCCGAGCCGGGGTGCCGAGCACGGCCGTGGCCGTGGCCCACGCGCAGCCTGCGGACGGAGGGCCGGCCAAGCAATTGACCGAACTCACTGACTTCGGTCGGTTGCTCTGAGATCGGTCAATCAACCGACCGATCTCAGAGCAATTGACCGATCTCGGCGAGCGGCCCGTGCAACGGACCGATCTCACCGGGCCGTGACCGCCCACAACCGTCTGGGTCAGGACGCGCCAACCGTCACGCCCGACCGCAGGAGCGTTGACTGGGCGGGGCGACCGCCTCAGTCCACCCGCAGCAGGTGGCGGAACGCCGTCCGCGCCCGCTCCGGGCTGGGCTCGTCGCCGGTGATGAGGTCCGCGTAGGTGAGCGACTCGGACACCCGCACCAGCAGGTAGGCGAGCTCCTCCGGGGTGATGGTGCCGCCGAACGGTTTCTCGCCGAGGTCGCGCACCACCAGCCACTCGACGGTGGCGACGAACCGTTGCTGGATGGGGCTGTCAGCGGTGGTGAGCAGCCGCAGGGAGCGGGCGGGCTCCCTGCGCAGGAAAGCGCGGAAGTAGTCGGCGACGATGAGGTCGTGCGCGAAGGTGGTCAGCAGTCCCGCCAGTCGTTCGGCGCCGGTCAGGTGTTCGTTCGCGCGTTCGGCCTGGATCAGCGTCGGCACGGCGAGCGACCACAGCACCTCGCTGAGCAGGGCGTCCCGGTTGCCGACCCAGCGGAACACCGACGTGCGGTCCACGCCGAGCTGCGCGGCCAGCGGGCCCATGTCGATGCGGTAGCCCTCGATGAAGGTGTCGCGCGCGAGGTCCAGCACACGCTGTGCTTCGGGGCGGGTGGCCAATCGAGCGGAGAGGCGGCTCGGCGCGGCTTCCAGTCCGACGGTCGCGATCGACGTCGTTGTCATGGCGGCTATCCAACCGCCACCCGGGCTCCGGTGCAACAATATGCGAAACGATGCATACGGGACACCGGTGGAAGATGCGCACTCTATCCCGTGGAAACGGCGGCGTGCTACGGTGCTCCACACAAACCGACCAGACGGTACGGAGGATGTGTGGCTGACAACGTCGTCGCCGGAGAGGCCGAGAACGGGCCCGGGCGCAGGTTCGAGGGCAGGGTCGCGCTGATCACGGGTGCGAGCCGGGGGATAGGCCTTGCGATCGCCCACCGCCTCGTGGCGGAGGGCGGCCGCGTGGTGATAACCGGGCGCTCCGCCGACACCCTGAAGGAGGCGGTGGCTGAGCTCGGCCCGGACCGTGCCCTGGGTATCGCGGGCAAGGCGGACGACGCCGAGCACCGCGCGGACGCCATCGGGCAGGCGGTCGACCGTTTCGGGCGTCTGGACCACCTCGTGAACAACGCCGGGATCAATCCCGCCTACGGGCCGCTCGCGGAGCTCGAGACCGGCGTGGCCCGCAAGATCCTCGAGGTGAACGTGCTCGCGGCGCTGGAGTGGACCCGGGAGTCGGTCGCTGCGGCGGCAGGGGCGGCGGCCGCGGACAGCTCAGCGGCCACCGGGCACGGTCTCCGCTCGATCGTGAACATGGCGTCGATAGCGGGTACGGCGTCCGGCCCGAACATCGCCTTCTACGGCGTCTCCAAGGCGGCCCTGATCAACCTGACCCTCCAGCTCGCGGACGAGCTC
The DNA here is from genome assembly GCF_028994805.1 of Promicromonospora iranensis. GTDB lineage: Bacteria > Actinomycetota > Actinomycetes > Actinomycetales > Cellulomonadaceae > Promicromonospora > Promicromonospora iranensis. Next base: position 146,211 of record NZ_JAJQQP010000002.1, read on the forward strand.
GCCCCGGCCACGCGCGTCAACGCGCTCGCGCCCGCGGTGATCAAGACGCGGCTGGCGCGTGCCCTCTACGAGGGGCGCGAGGAGGAGGCGTCCGCCGCCTACCCGCTGCGCCGGCTCGGGGTCCCGGACGACGTCGCGGGCCCCGCCGCCTTCCTCCTGTCCGACGACGCCGCCTGGGTGACCGGCCAGACGCTGCGGGTCGACGGCGGCGCCAGCGTGCGTGCCGCGTGGTGAGCCGTCCGGTGAATGCGGGGGCGACGGTGAAGGATGTGCCCATGCGCACCACGAACGTCCAGGACCAGGTCCTCCGAGCCGCTCTCGACCTCTTCTCCACGCAGGGGTATGCGACCACGAGCGTCCAGGAGATCGTCGCGGCCGCCGGCGTCACCAAGGGGGCGATGTACCACTACTTCGCCTCCAAGGACGACCTGCTGTTCGCGATCTACGACCGGCTGCTGTCCCTGCAGAAGGCGCGCCTCGAAGAGATCGTCGCCGCGGGCGCCGAGCGGGGCGACGGCGTCGAGGAGGTGCTGCGGGCGGTCTGCGAGGACGTGATCTCGACGTCGATCGAGTTCCTGCCCGAGGGCACCGTCTTCACGCGCAGCCAGCACATGCTCACCCCCGAGCGCCAGAAGGAGGTCAAGCGGCGCCGGCGTGAGTACCACGAGGAGTTCGAGGCGCTGCTCCGCCGCGGCATCCAGGAGGGCCTGTTCCGCGAGGACGTGCCCACGGCGATGCTCATCGCGCACTTCTTCTCGGACGTGCACTACCTGTCCCAGTGGTACTCGCCCACCGGGCCCGCGTCGGCGACCCAGGTGGCGGAGCAGATCACCGAGCTGTTCCTGCGCGGCATCCGCGCGGCGACATGACCAGCGACACGACCAGCGACAGAGAGGAACGACACGTGAGCGTACCCACGGCGATGAAGGCGTGGCGGGTGGTCTCCCACGGGGAGCCCGAGCAGGTGATGGAGCTGCACGAGGTGCCGGTGCCCGAGCCCGGTCCGGGCGAGGTGCTGCTGCGGGTGCGGGCGGTGGCGGTGAACTTTCCTGACGTCCTGCTGGCCCGCGGCGAGTACCAGGAGCGGCCCGAGCTGCCCTTCGTGCCGGGAATCGAGCTGTGCGGCGACGTCGTCGCGCTGGGTCCCGGTGTGGAGGAGGGTGAGCGGGTGCGGGTCGGCGACCGCGTCGTCGGCTCGAAGATCGGGGTGCTGGCGCGGTACGCGACGGTGCCGGTCGAGGCGGTGCACCCGGCGCCGTCCACGCTGGACGACGCGCAGGCCGCGGCTCTGACCATCGCCTACCAGACCGCCTGGTTCGGGCTGCACCAGCGGGGCGGGCTGCAGGCCGGCCAGACGCTGCTGGTGCATGCCGCCGCGGGCGGCGTGGGTACCGCCGCGTGCCAGCTCGGCCGGGCGGCCGGAGCCCGGGTGGTCGGGGTGGTGGGCAGCGAGGCGAAGGTGGCGGCGGCCCGCGCCGCGGGCGCCGACCAGGTGTTCCTGCGCGACGACGACTGGGTCGCCGAGCTGCGCAAGCCCGGCGTCGACGTGGTGTTCGACCCGGTGGGTGGTGACTCGTTCGAGCGCTCGACCCGGTGCATCGCGTTCGAGGGCCGGATCGTGGTGGTCGGGTTCGCGAGCGGGCAGACGCCGAAGGTGCGGGCCGACCTCGCGCTGGTGAAGAACTACGGCGTGCTGGGCCTGCACTGGGCGCTGTACCAGAAGCGGCGGCCCGACCTCGTGGACGCCGCGCACGCCGAGCTGGACAAGCTGGCCGCGTCCGGCGCGGTGCGCCCGGTGCTGAGCGACGTGGTCGGGTTCGACCAGGCGCCCGCTGCGGTGGCACGCCTGGCCGGCGGCGCGACGACGGGCCGGCTCGTGGTCCGGGTGGCTGACGACGCGGTGGTCGGGGAGGTGGCGGCATGACCGGGCCGAGCACTACCGCGATGCACGACCTGACCGGCCAGGTCGCGCTGGTGACGGGCGGCTCCCGCGGCATCGGCGAGGCGTACGTGCGCATCCTGCACGACGCCGGGGCGAACGTGGTGATCACCGACGTCCTGGACGCGGAGGGTCAGGCGCTCGCCGACGCGCTGGGGGAGCGGGCCCGGTTCGCGCACCTGGACGTGACCGACGAGGAGGCGTGGGACCGGGTGGTCGGCCGGGTGGTCGACGACCTCGGCCGCGTGGACGTGCTGGTCAACAACGCCGGCATCGCGAACGCCGCCCCGATCGAGCACTTCACGCTCGCCAAGTGGAACGCCGTGATGGCGGTCAACGCGACCGGCGTGTTCCTGGGGTGCCGGGCAGTGGTGCCCACGATGAAGGCCGCCGGGCGCGGCTCGATCATCAACATCTCCTCGGTCGAGGGGCTGCGGGGCAGCTGGAGCCTGCACGGGTACACCGCCTCCAAGTTCGCCGTCCGGGGCCTGACCAAGTCGCTCGCCGTCGAGCTGGGCAAGGACGGGATCCGCGTGAACTCGGTGCACCCCGGCCTGGTCCTCACCGAGATGAGCGTGAAGATCGACCCCGACGCGCTGGTGATCCCGCTCGGCCGGCCGGGCGTGCCCGACGACCTCACCGGGACCATCCTATTCCTCGCGAGCGAGGCGTCGGCCTGGATCTCCGGCCAGGAGATCGTGGTGGACGGCGGCATGACGAGCGGGATCCCGCACCGCGGGTGAGCGGTGGGTGACCAGCGGGGCGGGCAGGCCGTGGGTAGACGGTGGGGTAGTGGGCGGCAGGTGGGTAGGTAGGTAGGCAGATCGGCAGGCCGGTGCCTCGGGCATCGAACATACCGGCCGGTCGGTTTTTCAGATAGAGTTCTGGCACGTTGCAGTGCCGCAACCGTCCGACACGAAGAGGTGCCGATGCCAACGACGTCCAGCGAGACAGCGTCCAGCAAGACAGCAGACAGCCCGCCCCGGCTGGAGGTCTCGGGGCTGACCGTGACGTTCGGCGGCCTCACCGCGCTGGACGACGTGTCCTTCACCGTGGCCGACGGCGAGACCGTCGCGCTCATCGGCCCCAACGGCGCCGGCAAGACCACCGTCTTCAACGCCGTGTGCGGTCTGGTCCGCACCCGGCGCGGCGAGATCCGGGTGGGTGGCGTACCCGCGCCGTCGTCGACCACGGGGCTGCTGGGGGCCGGCGTGTCCCGGACCCTGCAGGGCCTGGGGCTGTTCGAGCACCTGACCGTGCTGGAGAACGTGCTGGTGCCGCTCACCAGCGTCGGCACGAGCACGGGCACGAGCACCGACGCCGCCCAGGAGGTGCTCGGCACCCTCGGCCTGAGCGACCTGGCGGCCGTCCCCGCCGGGACGCTGCCGTACCCCGAGCGCAAGCGCGTGGCGCTGGCCCGTGCCCTGGTCACCCGGCCGCGGCTCCTGCTGCTGGACGAGCCGGCGGGCGGGCTCGGGGCCACCGACATCGACCAGCTCGCGCAGACCGTGCGCACCGTGTCCGGCGGCGGGTGCGCCGTGCTGCTCGTGGAGCACCACGTCGACTTCGTGATGGACGTGGCCGACCGCGTGGTGGTGCTCGACTTCGGGCACGTCATCGCGTGCGGGACGCCGGACGAGGTCCGCCGGGACCCGGCCGTCGAGGAGGCGTACCTGGGGGTGCCGGTCTCGACCAGCGGGTCGGGGATCTCGACGAGCTCGGCCACCGGGGCGCCCGGGCGGGAGGAGAGCGCGTGAGCACCCTGACGATCGAGAAGCTCACCGTCGGCTACGGCGACGGCGCCCCCGTCCTGGACGGCCTGGAGCTCGAGGTGCCCGACGGCGCCGTCGTCGCCCTGCTCGGGGCCAACGGCGCGGGCAAGACGACCCTGCTGCGCTCCCTGATGGGCCTGGCGCCCGTCCGGGACGGGCGCGTGCTGCTCGACGGCACCGACCTGACGGCCCTGAGCACCGAGGACCGGGTGCGGCGCGGCCTGGCCCTGGTGCCGGAGGGCCGCAGCGTCGTGGTCGAGCTGACCGTCGCGGAGAACCTGCGGCTCGGCACCTGCTGGAAGAAGGGGCGCAAGAACAAGGGGCCGGCGCGCGAAGCCGCCGTCGGGCAGATGTACGAGCTGTTCGAACCGCTGGCCAGGCGCCGCGACGCCGCCGGCCACACGCTGTCGGGCGGCGAGCGGCAGATGCTCGCCCTGGCCCGGGCCCTGGTCGGTGAGCCCGACGTGCTCCTGCTCGACGAGCCCTCCCTCGGGCTGGCGCCCCTCGTGGTCGCCCAGCTGCTCGGCGTGCTGCGCGACCAGGCGGCGGCCACCGGCCTCACCGTGCTCCTGGCCGAGCAGAACGTCACCGGCGCGCTGTCGGTCGCCGACCGCGGCGTCGTCCTGTCCCTCGGGGAGGTCGTCGCCGACCGCCCGGCCGCCGAGCTGGCCGCCGACCCCGCCCTCCGCCACGCCTACCTAGGTTTCTGAGATGGCTTCTGAGATAGGTCCCGCCATGGAAAGACTCGTGTTCCTCCTGTCGACCGGGCTGGCTCGCGGCGCCGTGCTGGCGCTCTTCGCCCTGTCGCTCGTGATCGTCTACCGGGCCGCACGGGCGGTGAACTTCGCCCAGGCCGCCATGGCCATCGTGCCCGTGTACGTCGCCTTCGCGGTCACCTCCGCCAGCGGTTCGTACTGGCTCGGGCTGGCATCCGCGCTGGTCGTCGGGGCGCTGCTGGGCGCCGTCGTCGAACGGTGGCTCCTGCGCCTGGTGCCCCAGGACAACCCGCTGCCCGGCATCATCGTGGCCATCGGCCTGGTCATGGTGCTCCAGGCCGGGCTCGCCATCGCCTTCGGGCCCGACCACCGGCCCGTGCACGCACCCTTCTCGCAGCGCCCCTTCGAGATCGCCGGTGTGGGCGTGCTCAGCCCGTACGACCTGTTCGTGCTCGTCGTGGCCGCCGTCGTCATGGGCTCTCTCGCGATCCTGTTCAACCGCACCTCCGTCGGCCTCCAGCTGCGCGCCGCCGCCTTCGCCCCCGAGACCTCCCGGCTGCTGGGCGTCCGCGTGCCGCGCATGGTCACCCTCGGCTGGATGCTCTCCATCGCCACGGCGGCGCTCGCGGCCCTGCTGCTGGTCCCCACGGGCCTCGGCCTGGACCCGCACGCCGCCGACGTGCTCTTCGTCAACGCCTTCGCCGCCGCCGTCATCGGCGGGCTCGACTCGCCCGTCGGGGCGCTGGTCGCGGGCCTGGTGGTGGGCGTGCTCGCGAGCCTCGTGACGGGGTACGCGTCGGCCGCCACGGCGCCGCTGGCCGTGCTCGCCCTGCTGACGGTCGTGCTGCTCGTGCGACCGCACGGACTCTTCGCGGCGAGGGAGGCGCGGACCGCATGAGCACCCACCTCACACGCCTCCTGCTGCGCGCCGGCCTGCTCACCCTGCTGGCCCTGGGTGCCACGTTCCTGCTCGACCCGTACCGCAACTACCAGCTCGCGACCTCCGCCGGCGTGTTCGCCGCCGTCGCCGGCCTCACCCTCCTGGTCGGGCTCACCGGCCAGCTCTCCCTCGGGCACGCGGTGCTGATGGCCGCCGGCGGCTACGGCTACGCCCTGACCGCCACCTGGGTGGCGGGCGCCCTGGCGGGCGCCGACGGAGAGGTGGCCGACGGCGTCGTCGGCTGGCTGCTGCCCCTGCTCGCCGGGGTGGTGGGGGCGCTGGTGGCCGCCGGGGTGCTCGGCCTGCTCCTCGGGCTCGCGGCCGCCCGGCTGCGCGGCCCGTACCTGGCGGGCCTGACGCTCGCCCTGGTGATCGCCCTGCCGTCGGCGGCGAGCACGATCCCCGCGCTGTCCGGGGCGCAGGGCATCAGCGCCCCGTTCGTGCCCGTCCCCGACGCGCTGGCCGCCCTCATCGCGGTGGAGCAGTGGCACGCGTGGCTCGCCATCCTCGTCACCGCCTGTGCGGTGACGCCCCTGGTCGCCCTGCGCTCAGGGCGCGCGGGCCTGCGCATGCGCGCGGTGCACGACGACGAGACGGCGTCCCGGCTCGCCGGTGTCGACCCCGGCCGGGTCAAGACCGGGGCGTTCGTGATCAGCTCGCTCGCCGCGGGCCTGGGCGGCGTGGTGCTCGCGATCGTCACGCAGCAGGTCAGTCCCGGGGCGTACGGCCTCGGGTTCTCGCTCCTGCTCGTCGTGGCGGCCGTGGTGGGCGGGCTCGGCTCGCTCGGCGGCGCCGCCATCGGCGCGGTGCTCGTCACGGTGCTGCCCTGGGTGGTCGACCAGGCCACCGCGGGACTGCCCGCCGACCTCGGCCACCGCCTGCAGGGAAACCTCGAGATCGTCCTGTTCGGCGTGGTCGTCATCGTCGTCACCGTGCTCTGGCCGGGCGGGCTCTCCCGACTTCTCAAGACCACGACCTTTTTCCAGAACACGAAGCTCTTCCAGAACACAGAGAGGTGATCGGAATGCGCACCACACGATCCACGAGCTGGTCCACGGCTCGGTCCACGAGCACGGCGGCCGTCCTCGGCCTGGCCGCGGCCACTGCGCTGTCGGCCTGCTCCACCCCGGCGGCCGCCGAGGTGCCGGGCGTCACCGACGACAAGGTGGTCATCGGCACCCACCAGCCGCTCACCGGCCCGGCCGCGGCCGGCTTCGCGTCGATCTCGGCGGCGACCGCCGCCTACTTCGAGTACGTCAACGCACAAGGCGGCATCCACGGCCGCGAGATCGAGTACGTCATCAAGGACGACGGCTACAACCCGGCCAACACCCAGACGGTGGTGCGCGAGCTGGTCCAGGAAGAAGAGGTCTTCGCCATCGTCAACGGCCTGGGCACACCCACGCACTCCAGCGTGCTCGACTACCTGGACCAGAACGGCGTGCCCGACCTGTTCGTCGCCTCCGGCTCCCTGACGTGGAACCAGCCGGACACGTACCCGAACACGTTCGGCTTCAACGCCGACTACGTGACCGAGGGCGCAGCCCTGGCGCAGCACGCGGTCGACACCGACCCGGACGCCGTCGTCTGCGTGCTGGGCCAGGACGACGACTTCGGCGAGGGCATCCTGCAGGGCGTCGAGCTGGTGGTGGGTGACGGCGAGGTGGCGACCAACCAGTCCTACTCCACCGCGGACCAGGACGTCACCGCGCAGCTCGGCGCGATGAAGGAGGCCGGCTGCACGCACAACGTGCTCGGCACCATCAACGGCTTCACGGCGCTGGCCGTGGGCACCGCCGCGCAGATGGAGTGGTTCCCGAAGTGGCTCGTCTCGTCCTCGGGTGCGGACTACCCGACGCTCGTGGAGTACCTCGGCGAGGAGGGCACCCCGGCGCTGGAGGGCCTGGTCTCGGTGAACTACCTGCCCAACAGCCCGTCGTCGGAGTGGTACGAGCTCTTCTCGGAGATCAACGAGGAGTACAACGACGGCGCGCCCTACACGGGCAACACCACGTACGGCATGAGTGTGGGTTACCAGTTCGCCGAGGCGCTGGCCGCGGCGGGCGAGAACCCGACGAGGGAGTCGATCGTGGCGGCGGTGGAGTCCGGTGAGCTCCGGGGCAACGGCATCGCGCCGCTGACCTTCTCCGCGGACGACCACTTCGCCCACCGCACCGTCCGGATCGCCGTCGTGGCCGACGGTGTGCAGGACTTCACGGACGACGCCTACGAGGTGTCCGAGAGCGGCGCCACCCCCGTGGAGCCGGAGCAGGCCCCGCTCGAGAACGAGGGCATCCCGGCCACCGAGTGACCTGGCCCGACCTGAGACACAGCACGAAGGGGGAACCATGACGCACGAACTGCCCGGCCTGGAGGTCGCAGGCCTGGCCAGGTGGCTGGCCCGGGAGCACCCGGAGCTGGCCGGGCCCGTCCGGTCCGACGCGGGTCCGTCCGTGAGCCCGGACCTGACGGCGAGCCTCATCACGGGCGGGCGCAGCAACCTCACCTACCGGGTCGACGGCGCCGTCCGGCCGCTGGTGGTGCGGCGCCCGCCGCTGGGGCACGTGCTGTCCAGCGCGCACGACATGCGGCGCGAGCACCGGGTCATCACCGCACTGGCGGGGACGATCCCGGTACCGCGCACCGTCGCGGTGGTGGACGACACGAGCGCCGCCGAGGTGACGGGCACCGTGTTCTTCGTCATGGAGCACGTGGCGGGCCAGATCCTGGCCCGCCCCGAGCACAACGCGGCCTGGACCCGCGAGGGGCTGGGCCGGCTCGGCTTCGAGCTGGCCGAGGTCCTCGCGGACCTCCACGCCACCGACCCCGCGGCGGTGGGGCTCGCCGACTTCGGCCGCCCCGCCGGGTACCTGGCCCGCCAGGTCAAGACCTGGCGGCGCCAGTACGACGCCTCCCGGTCACGGCCCCAGCCGCTCCTGGACTCGCTCCAGGAGCGGCTGGAGGCGGCGGTGCCCGACGACGGCGTCCGCACCGGGATAGTGCACGGCGACTACCGGCTCGACAACGTGCTCGTGGCCGGCCCACCCGACGCCCCGCACGTCGCGGCGGTCCTGGACTGGGAGATGGCCACGCTCGGCGACCCGCTCGTGGACCTCGGCATGCTCGGCATGTACTGGCACATCAGCGGCCTGTCCACCGACGCGGGCGTCGACGTCGTCGCCGGGGCGATCGTGCCCGGCGCCGGCTACCCGGACTTCGACCAGGTCGTCGACGCCTACGCCGCCCGCGCCGGCATCGCCGTGCCCGACCTCTCCTGGTACCGCGCGTTCGCCTGCTACAAGCTCGCGGTCATCCTCGAGGGCATCCACTACCGGTACACCGGAGGCCAGACCGTCGGCGAGGGGTTCGACACGATCGGCGCGCTCGTGGAGCCGCTCGCGGCCGAGGGGCTGGCCGGGTTCGCCGGTTCACCGTCCCGACCAGGGACAGCATCCCGACCAGAGACAGCAGCCGGACCAGAGACAGCAGGAGGAGCCTGATGGACTTCGCACCCGACGCGACCACGCGGCGGATCACCGACCAGGTCCGGGACTTCGTGCAGAGCGAGGTGCTGCCCGCCGAGCCGGTGCTCGCCGAACAGCTCGCCGCCACGCCCGACGTCTGGTCCTTCCGGCCGGTGGTCCGCCACCTGCAGGCCACGGCGCGCGAGCGCGGCCTGTGGAACCTGTTCCTGCCGCCGGACGGGCCGGTCGGCGCCCTCGGCGGCGGCCTGACCAACCTGCAGTACGCCCCGGTCGCCGAGCTCACCGGGTACAGCCCTCAGCTCGCGCCCGTCGCCATGAACTGCGCCGCCCCCGACACCGGCAACATGGAGCTGCTCGCGCACTTCGCCACCCCCGAGCAGCGGGCACGGTGGCTCGACCCGCTGCTGGACGGCTCGCTGCGGTCGGCGTTCTGCATGACCGAGCCCGCCGTCGCGTCGTCGGACGCCACCAACATCGCCACCCGGCTGGTGCGCGACGGCGACCAGTACGTGATCACCGGCCGCAAGTGGTTCGCCACCGGGGCGATGAACCCCGACTGCGGGCTGCTGATCGTCATGGGCAAGACCGACCCCGCCGCGCCCCGGCACCGACAGCAGTCCATGGTGCTCGTGCCCCGCGACACCCCCGGCGTCACCGTCGTGCGTGGGCTGAGCGTGTTCGGGTACGACGACCGCGACCACGGCGGTCACGCCGAGATCGTCTTCGACGACGTCCGCGTCCCGGCCGCCAACCTGCTCGGCGGCGAGGGTGAGGGCTTCGCCATGGCCCAGGCCCGCCTCGGGCCCGGCCGCATCCACCACTGCATGCGCGCGCTCGGCACGGCGGAGCGCGCCATGGACCTCGTGCGCGAACGCGCCGGTGAGCGCGTCGCGTTCGGCAAGCCGCTCGCCGACCAGGGTGTCGTCCGCGAGTGGCTCGCAGGCGCACGCATCGAGATCGAGTCCCTGCGCCTGCTCGTGCTCAAGACCGCATGGCTCATGGACACCGTGGGCAACAAGGCCGCCATGACCGAGATCCAGGCCATCAAGATCGCCGTACCCCGCGCCGTCGGGCAGATCCTGGACCGTGCGATCCAGGTCTTCGGCGGGGCGGGAGTGTCCGGCGACCACCCCCTGGCCGAGCTCTTCGCGGGCATCCGCACCCTGCGCCTGGCCGACGGCCCCGACGAGGTGCACCTGGCCTCCCTCGGCCGGGCCGAGCTGCACCGCCGGGCGCCGTTCCTGGACCCGCCCGGCCCCGCGCGCCTCGCACCATCCATCCCTCTGGAAGGAGACCCGACATGACACATACGCCCGACCCGGCCGTCGACGGGCCCGGCTACGGCACCCTCTCGATCGCGAGCATCCTCGCCGAGACGGCCCGCCGGTTCCCCGAGCGCACCGCCCTCTGGTTCATGGGGCAGAGCACCACCTACGGCGACCTCTGGGACCAGACCCGTGCGTACGCAGGGGCGCTCGCGGCCCGCGGGATCGGGCCCGGCTCGCGCGTGGCGATGATCGTGCCGAACGTGCCCGACTTCGCGCGCGTCTACTACGCGACGCTCGCGCTCGGCGCCGTCGTGATCCCCGTGCACCTGCTGTTCCGCAGCGACGAGATCGAGTTCGTCCTGAAGGACGCCGGTGCCGACCTCGTGGTGGTCGCCGCGCCGATGCTGGCGGAGGCCGCGCCCGCGGCCGCCAAGGCGGGCGTGCCGATGGTCACGGTGCTGGTGCCGGACGCCGTCAAGCAGCAGCTCGCCGCGCAGGGGACCGAGGTGGTGCGGCTGGAGGAGGAGGCGGCCGCCGCGTCCCCGATCGAGCGGCACGCGGGCGTCAACCCGCTGGCCGCCGCCACGATCCTGTACACGAGCGGCACCACCGGCACCCCGAAGGGGGCGGTGGGGTCCCACCTGGCGATGGTCGAGCAGGTGCACTGCTCCCTGATCGACTCGTTCGACCTGCGGCCCGACGACGTGGTCTACGGCGGCCTGCCGTTCTTCCACTCGTTCGGCCAGATGGCGGTGCTGAACATCGCCTTCCGCCGTGGCGCGTCCATCATCCTGCTGCCCAAGTTCGACCCCGACGAGGCCCTCGAGCTCCTGGTGGCCCACGGCGCCACGGTGTTCACGGCCGTGCCGACCAACTTCGCCGAGATGGTCGAGGCCGCGCGGCGCTCGTCGGCCCGACCGCCGCTGCGGTACGCGGTGTCCGGCGGGGCGGCCCTGCCGGTCGCGCTGCTCGAGGCGTTCGAGGAGGCGTACGGCGCGCAGGTGCACGAGGGGTACGGCCTGACCGAGACGTCGCCGTCGTGCACGTTCAACGTCACGTCCGAGCCCATCCGGCCGGGGACCGTCGGGCGTTCCATGTGGGGCGTCGACGTCGCGGTGGCCGTCGCCGACGTGGAGGACCGCGTGGAGCTGCTGTCGAGCGGGCTCGGCGAGATCGTCGTGCGCGGGCACAACCTCATGAAGGGGTACCTGGGTAGGCCGGACGCCTCGGCGGCGGCCGTCGTGGACGGCTGGTTCCGCACCGGCGACCTCGGGACCGTGGACGCCGACGGCATCGTGACGATCGTGGACCGCAAGAAGGACATGATCATCCGCAACGGCTACAACGTGTATCCCACGGAGGTCGAGGCGGTGCTGGCCCGGTACCCCGGTGTCGCGATGGCAGCGGTGTTCGGGGTGCCCGACGAGAAGCGTGGGCAGGAGGTGCACGCCGCGGTCGTGCCGTCCTACGGGACCGAGATCGACCCGGACGCGGTGGTCGCCTACATGAAGGAGCACGTGGCGGCCTACAAGTACCCCCGCGTGGTGCACGTGTCGGCGGACCTGCCGCTCGGCCCGAGCGGCAAGGTGCTCAAGCGCGAGCTGACGGCCCGGCACTCGGCGTCGACGGTGTAGCGGAGGCCGAGTGCCGGGCCGCGATCAGCCGGCCTGCCCGGTTCAGGTCCCGGGCAGGCCCAGGTGCTCCTCGACGGCCTTCCGGACCTGGTCCGGGACCGGTACCGGGCGGCGGGCGGCCTGGTCCACGAACACGTGCGTGAAGCTGCCCGTGGCGTACGGCTCGTCGCGGCCGGGTGCGCCCGCACGCAGGATCGCCAGGTCCCAGGTGAGTGACGTCCGCCCGAGGCGCCCGACGGCGACGTCCACCTCGATCTCGTCCGGGAACGACACCGGGGCGAGGAACTCGCACGAGGAGGCCCGGGCGAGCCCGATCACGTCGCCCGCGGGGTCCATGCCGGTGTGCCGGATGAGCCAGATGTTCACCGCGGTGTCCATGGCCTCGTAGTAGACGGTGTTGTTCATGTGCCCGTACTGGTCGTTGTCGTTCCAGCGCAGCGGGAAGGGGTGTCGATAGCCCATCGAGAGGTCTCTCCTTCGAGATCGGGGGTCGCTGGACCGCAGCGTAGCCCCGCACAGGGGGAGGGGTGCAACATATCTGAGAATGATGCATACTGGACACCGACTGGTCGGTCGGTGCTGACCGCCAGCACCGGATCGACAAGTACCGGACCGAGAAGTACCGACCAACCAGATCGACGATGATCGGAGGACCGATGACGCTCGCACCCGAGACGCCCCGGACGGACATGCTGGAGGCAGACTTCTACTCGTTCCAGGACCTGCTCACCCCGGCCGAGCAGAAGAAGGCACTGGCCGTCCGCGAGTTCATGGAGCGCGAGGTGCGCCCCATCGCCGACGACTACTGGGAACGCGCCGAGTGCCCGGTGCACCTGTTCAAGCCCTACGCGCAGCTCGGCACCATCGGGTCGGGCTGGGCCGAGACGCAGGCCGAGGAGACCTCCGCCGTGTTCCGCGGCTGGATCGGCATGGAGACGGCGCGCGTCGACTCGTCCTTCTGTACCTTCATCGGTGTCTCGGGCGGCCTGGCGATGACGTCGATCGGCGTCGGCGGCACGGCCGAGCAGCGCGCGAAGTGGCTCCCGCCCATGGCGAGCGGCGACCTCATCGGCGCGTTCGCCCTCACCGAGCCGCTGGCCGGCTCCGACACCGCCAAGGGCCTGCGCACCACCGCCACCCGCACGGGTGACACCTGGGTGCTCAACGGCGCGAAGCGTTGGATCGGCAACGCCACGTTCGCCGACGTCGTGGTGGTCTGGGCCAAGGACACGGCCGACGACCAGGTCAAGGGCTTCCTGGTGCGCAAGGGCACGCCGGGCTTCACCGCCACCAAGATCGAGCGCAAGCAGTCCCTGCGCATCGTGCAGAACGCGGACATCGTGCTGCAGGACGTCGAGGTGCACGAGGACGACCGGCTCCAGCACATCAACAGCTTCCGCGACCTGGCCAAGGTGCTGCGGATCACCCGCGACGGCGTCTCCTGGCAGGCGCTGGGCACCATGGTCGGCGCGTACGAGGCCGCCGTGGCGTACACCAAGCAGCGCGAGCAGTTCGGCAACCCCATCGCCAGCTACCAGCTCATCCAGGACAAGCTCGCCACCGCGTACGCGAACGTGACCGCCGGCTTCGCGATGTGCGTGCGCGTGGCCCAGCTCCAGGACAAGGGCATCCAGACCGACGCCCACGCCGCGATGGCCAAGGCGTTCGTCACCACGCGCATGCGGGAGACCGTCGCACTGTGCCGCGAGGCGTGCGGCGGCAACGGCATCACGCTCGACCACGGCGTGGCCCGGTTCTTCGCCGACGCCGAGGCCGTGTACACGTTCGAGGGCACCAAGGACATGAACCAGCTCATCGTCGGTCGTGCGATCACCGGCCACGCCGCGTTCGTCTGAGCCGGACCGCTCTACCGTCGTACCACCGCATCGCAGCACAGCACCGTCGCAGCACAGCTCGAGGAGGAGCACATGACCGAGGCCTACATCGTCGCGACCGCACGATCGCCCATCGGGCGCGCCCACAAGGGGTCGCTGAAGGACGTCCGTCCCGACGACCTCGCCGCCATGATGGTCGCCGCGGCCGCCCGGCAGGTGCCGGGCCTGGACCCGGCCCGGATCGACGACCTGCTGCTGGGCTGCGGGCTGCCCGGCGGCAAGCAGGGCATGAACATGGCGCGCATCGTGGCCGTGCTCTGCGGCTGGGACACCGTTCCCGGCGCCACCGTCACGCGTTACTGCAGCTCCAGCCTGCAGACCACCCGCATGGCGTTCCACGCCATCAAGGCGGGCGAGGGCGACGTCTTCGTGTCCGCGGGCGTGGAGTCGGTGAGCTCGATGGCCACCGGCTCGAGCGACTACATCCCGGGCGTCGACCTGAACAACCCGGTCTTCGCCGACGCCCTGGCGCGCACCGAGAAGCGGGCCGGAGCCGGGGCAGGGCTGTGGACCGACCCGCGCCTGGAGGGCGTGCTGCCCGACCCGTACATCAGCATGGGGCAGACGGCGGAGAACGTGGCAGCCCTGCGCAACATCACCCGGGCGGACCAGGACGAGTTCGCCGCGCGCAGCCAGCAGCGCGCGGAGGCCGCCATCGCGGCGGGCTTCTGGTCCAAGGACATCACGCCGGTCACCCTCGCGGACGGCACCGTCGTCTCCGCCGACGACGGCCCGCGCGCCGGCACCACCGTGGAGACGCTCGCCACGCTCGAGCCGGTGTTCCGCCCCGACGGCACGGTCACGGCGGGCAACGCCTGCCCTCTGAACGACGGCGCCGCCGCGCTCGTGATCGTCTCCGGCCGGGTGGTGGACGAGCTCGGCCTGCAGCCGCTCGCCCGCATCGTGTCCACGGGCGTCAGCGGCCTGTCGCCCGAGGTCATGGGCCTCGGCCCGGTCGACGCCAGCCGGCAGGCGCTGCGCCGTGCCGGGCTGACGGTCGACGACATGGACCTCGTGGAGATCAACGAGGCCTTCGCGGCCCAGGTGATCCCCTCGGCGCGCGAGCTCGGCATCGACGAGGAGAGGCTGAACGTCAACGGTGGTGCGATCGCCGTCGGGCACCCGTTCGGGATGACCGGGGCGCGCATCACCTCCACCCTGATCAACGGGCTCGCGGACACCGGGGGCCAGTACGGTCTGGAGACGATGTGCGTGGGCGGCGGCCAGGGCATGGCCATGGTGCTGGAGAAGCTCTGACCCGTGCGGGCGCAGGCTCGCGAGACCTGAGAGGAGCAGTCGTGCGGATCACCGGTGCGGTGCTGGAGCGCTGCGGCGCGCCCGTGCCCTACGTGGAGTCCCGGCCGGTCACGGTCGGGACGCTGGAGCTCGGGCCACCGGAGGCGGGCGAGGTCCTGGTCCGGATCGAGGCGGCGGGGCTGTGCCACTCCGACCTGTCGGTGGTGGACGGCAACCGGGTGCGGCCGGTGCCGATGCTGCTCGGCCACGAGGCGGCGGGCATCGTCGAGGCCACCGGCCCGGGTGCCCGGCTCGCCGTCGGGCAGCGCGTGGTGATGACGTTCCTGCCGCGCTGCGGGCAGTGCGCCGAGTGTGCCACCGACGGCCGCCTGCCCTGTTCGGTGGGGTCGGCGGCCAACGGTGCCGGCACGCTCGTGGGCGGCGGACGGCGGCTGTCGCGTGCTGTTCCGTCCGGTGCTGTTCCGTCCGGTGGGGTCCAGGACGTGCACCACCACCTCGGGGTGAGCGCGTTCGCGAGCCACGCCGTGGTGTCCGAGACCTCGGTGGTGCCCGTGGACCACGACGTCCCGCCCGACATCGCCGCCCTGCTCGGCTGTGCCGTCCTGACCGGCGGCGGCGCCGTCGTCAACGCGGGGCGGCCCGCCCCGGGCGACCGGGTGGCCGTCGTGGGGCTGGGCGGCGTCGGTATGGCGGCGCTCCTGGTGGCCGTCGCGCTCGGGCACGAGGTGATCGGCGTCGACGCGGTGCCCGCCAAGCTGGAGCTGGCTCGGGAGCTGGGCGCGGCGACCGCCGTCGGCCCGCAGGAGGCCGCAGAGCAGGGGCTGCGCGCGCCCGTCGTGGTCGAGGCGGCGGGCTCGGCCCGCGCCTTCGAGACGGCGTACGCGATCACCGCCCCGGGCGGCACCACCGTCACCGTGGGGCTGCCGCACCCCGACGCGCGGGCGAGCATCTCGCCGCTCAGCCTCACCGCGGAGGCACGCACGGTGGTGGGCTCCTACCTCGGTTCGGCCGTGCCGAGCCGCGACATCCCGCGCTACGTGGAGCTGTGGCGGGCCGGGCGGCTGCCCCTGGACCGGCTCGTCTCCGACCGCATCACCCTGGACGACCTGCCCGCCGCGCTCGACCGCCTCGCCTCCGGTGCGGCACTGCGGCAGCTCGTGACCTTCTGACGTGTCGTTCTCATTCGCAACGAGAGGAAAAACCTCATGACTCGCACTGCCATCGTCACCGGAGCTGCCCGCGGCATCGGCGCCGCCACCGCCCGCCGGCTCGCGCAGGACGGCTACGCCGTCGCCGTCCTGGACCTCCTGGAGGACCAGGCCAAGGCCACGGCGGAGGCCATAGTGGCCGACGGCGGCCGCGCGCTCGCCGTGGGCGTCGACGTCGCCGACGAGCAGTCGGTCGCCGACGCCGTCGCGCGCGTCACCGCGGAGCTGGGCGCGCCCACCGTGCTGGTGAACAACGCCGGCATCCTGCGCGACAACCTGCTGTTCAAGATGTCCGTCAGCGACTGGGACGCCGTGCTGGGCGTGCACCTGCGGGGCGCGTTCCTCATGACACGGGCCGTGCAGGCGCACATGGTGGAGGCCAAGTTCGGCCGCATCGTGAACCTGTCCTCGACCTCCGCGCTCGGCAACCGGGGCCAGGCCAACTACTCGGCCGCCAAGGCGGGCATGCAGGGCTTCACCAAGACCCTGGCGATCGAGCTCGGCAAGTTCGGCGTCACCGCCAACGCCGTCGCCCCCGGGGTGATCGAGACCGACATGATCCGCGAGACTGCCGAGCGCATCGGCATGCCGCTGGCCGACTACCTCGGCCTGGCCGCCAAGGACGTGCCCGTGGGGCGCGTGGGCCAGCCCGAGGACATCGCGGGCGCCGTGTCGTTCTTCTGCGCGGAGCAGTCCGGGTTCGTCTCGGGCCAGGTGCTGTACGTGGCAGGCGGGCCGAAGGCATGAGCGGCGCCGAGGGCGACGTCATCACCGTCGAGTCGCCGGCAGCCCTCGCGGACGCCGTGGGCCGGACGGCCACCGGCGAGTGGTTCGAGGTCACCCAGGAGCGGATCGCCGCGTTCGCCGACGCCACCGAGGACCACCAGTGGATCCACCTCGACGCCGAGAAGGCGGCCGCCGGACCGTTCGGCTCCACCGTGGCGCACGGTTACCTCACCCTGTCGCTGCTGCCCCACCTCGCGGCCTCGCTCGTCGCGGTCGGCGGCACCGCGATGGTGATGAACTACGGGCTGGACCGGCTGCGGTTCCTGTCCCCGGTGCCGGCCGGCTCGCGCGTGCGGGCCGTCACCGAGATCCTCTCCGCCGAGCCGACGTCGAACGGCGTGCGGCTGGCCTCGAAGGTCACCGTGGAGATCGAGGGCGCCGGGAAGCCGGCGCTGGTCGCGCACACGCTGTCGCTCTACGTCCCGGAGGGCTGAGCGCGGTCGCGGAGAGCTATCCCAGCTGTCTTTCGAGGTCTAAGTTTCTCCGCTCTGAACCGATTCAGAGCGGAGAAACTTAGACCTCGAAGAAGTTGGGGCGGTAGCCCCCTGCGGTGGGGGCGGCATGTCGGGGCAGGTCGCAGTGTTGCGCGATCGATGGTTTGACAGGCGCGCCTCGTGAGAGGTGTACTGGTGTTCTATCGAACAGGCGTTCGATGAGGTGCTCGACCATCCGGTCACCACCGGCAGACACCATCGCTGGAGGGTCATGACCGTCGTAACTGTCTCTTCGAAGACCGACACCGGCGCTGACGCCGACACCGCAGACACCCGGCACGCGCGGGCGCTCGCGGCACTACGGTCCGCAGAGATGCGCACCGGTGTGCGCAGACAGGCCACCGGATCGACCACCGGATCGACCACCGAATCGTCTGTCAGATCGACCACCGGATCGACCATCGGATCGTCTGCCGGGTCGTCTGCCGGGTCATCTGTTGAGCCCTCCAGCGAGCCTTTCGCGGGGTCCGCCCAGGGCGAGCCTCGGCTGCAGGTCCGGGCGCTACGGGGCGGGCTCGCGACCGGCTCCGTGGCCCAACCCACGGCGGGGTCCGCGACCGCCTCTCCGCTTGGCGGCTCCACGGCCGGCGGTCCGGGTGAGGGCCCTCGCGTCCTGCCCGTGGCCCCGCACCTCGCGGCCCTCCTGCCCGACGGCGGCCTGCGCACCGGCACCACCGTGGTGGTCCGGGGCTCGACGTCGCTCCTGCTCACCCTGCTCGCCGAGGCTTCCCGTGACGGGGCCTGGACGGTGCTGGTCGGATACCCGGCTGCCGGGATGGCCGCGGCTGCCGACGCCGGGTGCGACCTGGCGCGCACCCTGGTGGTGCCGCTGCCGGCAGGGTCGGGCGTGGACGCACCCGCTGTGCTCGCTGCGCTGATCGACGGCATGGACGTGGTGGTGACCGGACCGGAGGTCGCGCTGCTGGAGCAGGACCGCCGGCGTCTGACCACTCGCGCCCGTGACCGGGGAACCGTGCTGGTAGCGGCTCAGCCCACCGCGTCGGGTGCGTCGGGTGCTCGACGCGAAGCGGGAGATGTCGGCTGGGCCGGGGCGCACGTGGTGCTCGAGGTGACCGAGGGGGCCTGGTCGGGGACCGACCACGGGGCGGGCTGGCTGCGGCGTCGGACCCTGTGGGTGCGGCGTACCGGGCGGGGGAGCGCGGCGCGACCCCTGCACCTGAACGTCGAGGTGCCGGTGTGCCGGGTCGGCGGAGAAGCGGACCGGGGCCAGGACTCGGGCCAGATCTCGGGGGCGAGGACGCCGGACGAGGGCGTCGAGAGCCGTCCGCCGCTGGAGCTGGTCGGATGACCGACCGTTCTGGCCCAGCGGCGGCGGGAGCGGCCACCCGCACCGCCTGCCTCTGGGTGCCCGACTGGCCGGTCGTCGCGGCCCTCGTCGTCGCCGGTCTGGGGTCGGAGACGCCCGCGGCCGTGACGGGCGGGCCCGGGGGCCGGATCATCGCGGTGTCGGCCCCCGCCCGCAGCGCCGGGGTGCGCCGCGGCATGCGCCGTCGCGAGGCGCAGGGGCGCTGCCCCGACCTGCAGCTCTGGCCCGCCGACGACGCCCGCGACGCCCGCGAGTTCGAGCCGGTCGCGATGGCCGCCGAGACCGTGGTCTCCGGGCTGGAGATCGCCCGCCCCGGCCTGCTCCTGCTGCCGTCGGGCGGTGCGGCGCGGTACCACGGCTCCGAGCGTGACCTGGCCCGCGAGCTGACCGAGCAGGTCGCCGTCCGTACCGGGCACGAGTGCCAGGTCGGGGTCGCCGACGGGTTCCTGGCCGCGGTGCTCGCCGCCCGTGAGGACGCCGTCGTGCCGCCGGGCGCCTCGCGGGACTACCTCGCGTCCCGCCCGCCGGCCGTGCTCGTGCACGCCCGGCCCGGGGACCGCGCCCTGACCGAGCTGGTCGACCTGTGGCGTCGCCTCGGCGTGCGCACGCTGGCCGAGCTCGCCGCCCTGCCCGACGCCGCCGTCGCCGCCCGCTTCGGCGACCTCGGCGTCTGGGCGCAGCGCCTCGCCAGGGGGCAGGACGTACGGCCGCCCGCCCGGCGCCGGCTCGAGGAGGACCTGACCGTCGCCGAGGAGCTGGACCCGCCGGCACACCGGGTCGACGTCGCGACCTTCGCGGCCCGCCGTCTGGCCGAACGGCTGCACGACGACCTGAGCCGGCGCGGCCTGGCCTGCGGACGGCTGCGGATCACCGCGCGCGCCGTCGACCCGGTGACCGGCGAGGCCCGCACGCTGGAGCGCCTGTGGCGCACCGACGACACGCTCGGCGGGCTGTCAGCCGCCCGGATCACCGACCGGGTGCGCTGGCAGCTCGAGGGCTGGCTCACGGCGTCGTCCCTCGGGGAGGGCGTCGCGCCCGCCCCGATCGCGGGCCTGACCCTGGCCGCGGAGGAGGTGGCGCCCGCCGGGGCGCTGCAGCCGCGCCTGTGGGGGCCGGGCGCGGGCGAGGACCTGCGTGCCCGCCGTGCCGTCGAGCGGGTGCAGGCGCTGGCCGGCGGCGACGCCGTGCTCACCGTCCGGCTCCAGGGCGGCCGTGACCCCCGGGACCGTGTCCAGCTCGTTCCCTTCGGCGAGCAGGTCCCGCCGGAGCGTGACCCCGACCGGCCCTGGCCGGGCGCCCTGCCGCCTCCGGCACCGTCGGTCGTGCTGCCCGAGCCCGTCCCCGCGCACGTGCTCGACGACGGAGGCCGCCCCGTGGTCGTCGACGTCCGGCTGGGGGTGAGCGGTGACCCGGCGCGCGTCGTCGTGCCCGAGGAGGGGGCGTGGGGCGGGATCGACGCCGCCGTCGTCGACTGGGCGGGACCGTGGCCGGTCGCCGAGCGGTGGTGGACGCCCCAGGGCAGGCGCCGCGTGTTCCTGCAGGTGGTGGCGGACGGCGTGTCGGCCCCCGTGCTGGGCCTGCTGCTGTCGGCGTCGGCGGGGGAATGGTCGCTGGAGGCGCTCTATGACTGACGGCGGCGTGCCGTACGCCGAGCTGCACGCACACTCCGCGTTCAGCTTCCTGGACGGGGCCTCGCACCCCGAGGAGCTCGCGGCCGAGGGCGCGCGTCTCGGGCTGACGTCGCTCGCGATCACCGACCACGACGGGCTGTACGGGGTGGTGCGGTTCTCCGAGGCGGCGAAGAAGGTCGGCCTGAAGACGTCGTTCGGGGCGGAGCTGCACCTGCCGGTGGCCTCGACAGGCTCGACCGGCGGGAGCGGTGCGCCCGTGCTCGACCCGCCCACCGGGACCCCCGACCCGCGCGCCACGCACCTGCTCGTGCTCGCCCGCGGCGAGCACGGCTACCGCAACCTGTCGAGGGCTGTCGGCGTCGCGCACCTCGACGCCGGGGTCAAGGGCGCCGCGAGCTACACGCTGGAGGCACTGGGCGAGGCGTCGAACGGCGAGTGGCTGGTCCTGACGGGCTGCCGTAAGGGCGCCGTCCGCCAGGCCCTCCAACCCTCGTTGAGTGCTGGGTATGTGCGCCCTCAAAACGTTTCGACAGCACACATACCCAGCACTCAACGGGGCGGCGGGGGGAACGGGAACCGGACGGATCGGTTGGGGGGCGCACGGCGGGAGATTGCGCGGCTTGTTGATGTCTTTGGGCGGGGGAACGTCGCCGTCGAGATCACCGCAACCGGCGACCCGCGCGACGCCGACCTGCACGACGCGCTCGCCCTGCTGGCCGCCGACGCGCGACTGCCGCTGGTCGCCACCACCGCGGCGCACTACGCCCGCCCCCGGGACGCCGACCTGGCGGGCGCCCTGGCCGCCGTCCGGGCGCGGTCGAGCCTGGACGACCTGGACGGCTGGCTGCCCGGCGCCCCCACCGCCCACCTGCGCAGCGGCGCGGAGATGGCGCGCCTGCACCACAGGCATCCGCAGGCCGTGCCGACGGCGGCCGCGCTGGGGGAGGAGTGCGCGTTCGACCTGGACCTCATCGCTCCTGAGCTGCCGCCCTACGACGTCCCGGACGGGCACGACGAGGCGTCCTGGCTGCGTGAGCTCGCCTACCAGGGCGCGGAGCGGTGCTACGGACCCCGGGAGAGCAACAGGAAGGCCTGGCGGCAGATCGACCACGAGCTGAAGGTCATCACCGATCTGAACTTTCCCGGGTACTTCCTGGTGGTCTACGACCTGGTGGACTTCTGCCGACGCAACGGGATCCTCGCGCAGGGGCGCGGCAGCGCCGCCAACTCCGCGGTCTGCTTCGCCCTGGGGATCACGGCCGTGGACGCCGTCAAGCACGGGCTGCTGTTCGAGCGGTTCCTCGCGCCCGAGCGGGACGGGCCACCGGACATCGACGTCGACATCGAGTCGGTGCGCCGCGAGGAGGTGATCCAGCACGTCTACGAGAAGTTCGGGCGCACGCACGCGGCACAGGTCGCGAACGTCATCTCCTACCGGCCACGCTCCGCGGTGCGTGACGCCGCACGCGCGCTCGGCTACGACATCGGGCAGCAGGACGCGTGGTCCAGGTCCATCGAGCGCTGGGGGACGCTCAAGCCGAAGGCGGCCCTGGCGCCGCGGGACGTGCCGCCGGACGTGCCACCGGACGTGCCACAGAACAAGACCGCGGCCAAGGACGCCCAGGTCGCGGCGCTGTGGGGACCGCCCGAAGCGAGGCCGCACGTCGACCGCGCCGGCCCGGCTGCGCGCCCCGGCGCCTTCGTCGACGTGCTCGTCGAGGAGGCACGGGCGCCGGGTGAACCCCGGCCGGACCCGACCCGCGCCGACGACGCCCACGACGTCGTGCCGTTCCGCACACCGCCGTCGGCCGCGGAGGAGGGGGAGATCCCCGAGGACGTGCTCGACCTCGCCGACCGGATGCTCCGCCTGCCCCGCCACCTGGGCATCCACTCGGGCGGCATGGTGATGTGCGACCGCCCGGTGATCGAGGTCTGCCCCGTGGAGTGGGCCCGCATGGAAGGCCGCACGGTGCTGCAGTGGGACAAGGAGGACTGCGCGGACGCCGGGCTGGTGAAGTTCGACCTGCTGGGGCTGGGCATGCTGACCGCCATCCGGTACGCGTTCGAGTTCATCGAGGAGCACACCGGGGAACGGTTCGAGCTGCGCAGCCTGCCGCAGGAGGACCCGCTCGTGTACGACCTGCTGTGCGCCGCCGACACCGTCGGCGTGTTCCAGGTGGAGTCCCGTGCCCAGATGGCGACGCTCCCGCGCCTGCGGCCGCGCAGGTTCTACGACATCGTCGTGGAGGTCGCGCTCATCCGGCCCGGCCCCATCCAGGGCGGGTCCGTGCACCCGTACATCGAGCGGGCCCGCGGGCGGGAGAAGGTGGAATACCTGCACCCGCTGCTCGAGAACTCCCTGAGCCGCACCAAGGGCGTGCCGCTGTTCCAGGAACAGCTCATGCAGATGGCGATCGACGTCGCAGGGTTCACACCCAAGGAGTCCGACGAGCTGCGGCGCGCCATGGGGTCCAAGCGGTCCCAGGAGCGCATGGAGGCGCTGCGCGAACGGCTCTACGCGGGGATGACCAGGAACAAGATCCCACCCACGGCGCAGGCGGAGATCTTCGAGAAACTCAGAGCCTTCGCCGACTTCGGCTTCCCCGAGTCGCACGCCTACTCCTTCGCGTACCTCGTGTACGCGAGCTCGTGGCTCAAGGTGCACCACCCCGCAGCGTTCTACGCCGGGCTGCTCGCGGCGCAGCCCATGGGGTTCTACTCACCGCAGTCCCTGGCCGCCGACGCCCGCCGGCACGGCGTCCGCGTGCTGCGGCCCTCGGTGACGCGGTCGCGGGTGCTCTCGTCGGTCGAGCGGCTGCCGGCACCGGGGAGCGAGCCTGCGCCCCCGTCGGCCGAGCCTGTCGAGACCCCGCAGGACGGCGGCTCCGCCCCGTCCGTGGCACGCCTCGTCCGCGCCGACCCGGCGCTCGCGGTCCGCATGGGCCTGGAGTCCGTGCGCGGCATCGGGAAGGACAAGGCGGAGGAGATCGTCGCGGCGCGGGTCTCGACAGGCTCGACCGCTGGTTTCCGGGACCTGCGGGACCTCGTCCGACGGGTCGAGCTGTCGACGGCGCAGCTCGAGGCGCTCGCCACGGCCGGGGCGCTGGAGCCGCTCGGGATCGATCGCCGGGAAGGCCTGTGGGCGGCGGGTGCGCTGGGCCAGGAAGGGCCGACGACGCTGCCCGGTGTCAGCGTCGGCGTCGAGGCCCCGATGCTGCCGGGGATGACCGAGATCGAGCTGTCGCAGGCCGACGCATGGGCCACCGGCGTCACGCCCGACTCGTACCCGACGCAGCACGTCCGGCCCGGGCTGGAGGCGGCAGGGGTGCTCACCGTGGCGCAGGCGGTCGTCACCGAGCCGGGGCGGCGGATCGCCGTCGGCGGGGTGGTGACGCACCGGCAGCGGCCGGGCACCGCCGGGGGAGTGACCTTCCTCTCCCTGGAGGACGAGACGGGACTGCTCAACGTGATCTGCAGCGTCGGGCTGTGGCAGCGGTTCCGGAAGGTCGCGCGGTCGGCGCAGGCCATGGTGGTGCGGGGCCGGATCGAGGCGGCCGACGGCGCCGTGAATCTCGTGGCGGAGCACCTGTCGACGCTCACCCTGACCGTCCCGGCGCGGTCGCGGGACTTCCAGTAGGGGGAGTGGACCGCGGAAGGACGTGTCTGCGAACGGCTCCGTCGCTCCGCACAATGGGGGCATGCCACAACCAGATCGTCGAAGCCTGTAC
This sequence comes from Promicromonospora iranensis, assembly GCF_028994805.1. Taxonomy (GTDB): domain Bacteria; phylum Actinomycetota; class Actinomycetes; order Actinomycetales; family Cellulomonadaceae; genus Promicromonospora; species Promicromonospora iranensis. The sequence goes on from NZ_JAJQQP010000002.1 coordinate 170,291, forward strand.
TCGACGGTGCGCAAGGTCCTGCGCACCGATCCGTCGGAGGGTCCGGAGACCGAGGTCGTTCCCGCCGTCGACGACGCCAGGGTGATCAGGGCACTGGACCTGGCGATGCGTATCGGCGAGTCGATGTTCGCCGTCGGGGCGTCCGCTCACGAGGTCACCCTGGCGGTCACGCGCGTGGCGGGCGCGTACCAGCTCCAGGGCGTGCACGTGGACGTGACCTACACGTCGATCGCCCTGTCGTACCAGCGCAGCGGCGAGGGCTGGCCGCACACGCTGCTCCGGGTGGTGCGCGTCGCGGCGCCCGACCACATGAAGCTGCAGCGGCTGCAGGCGCTGCTGGTCGACATCGACGACGGGCTGGACCTCGACGAGGCGCGGACCAGGTTCCGTGCGATCCGCCGGGTGCCGTTCCGGTACCGGCAGCCGGTGGTGGTCATGGCTCGGGCGCTGCTCGCGGTCGGCGCGGGCATCCTCGCCGGAGGAAGCGCGTTGGTGGTGACGCTCACCTTCATCGCGGCGCTGGGCGCCGCGACGACCCAGTCCGGGCTCGCCCGGCTGCGCGTACCGTCGTTCTTCAGCCAGATCGCGGGGGCCTTCGTCACGACGATCGTCGCGGTGGCCGTGTCGGCCCTCGGGACCGCCGGGGTCGAGCCGTTCACCGGGGTCCGGCCCTCCATCATCGTGGCGGCCGGGATCATCCTCATGCTCTCCGGCCTCACCGTGGTGGGCGCGGCGCAGGACGCGATCGACGGGTTCGCACTGACGGCGGCGGGGCGCATCCTCGACCTCACGCTGCAGACGCTCGGCCTCGTGGTGGGAATCCTCGCCGGTCTGGAGCTCGGCAGCGTGCTCGGGTTCCGGATGACGCTGCCGGAGGGGCCGCCGCCGCTCGGCCCGCTGCCGAACCAGGTCAGCGGAGCGATCATCGTCGCCGTAGCGGTGGCGCTGTTCAACGGTGCCGGCGCACGCATCCTCGCCGTCAGCGCCGTGCTGGGGGCGGTCGCGGCGCTGGTCCACGCCGTCGGGCAGGCGTCGGCCCTGCACGAGGCGGCCGCCAGCGGCATCGCGGCGCTGCTCGCCAGCTTTGTCGGCGTGCTGGTCGCCCACAACCTGCACGTTCCGTCCGTGGCGGTGACGACGGCGGCCATCGTGCCGCTCGTCCCCGGCGGTGCCGTGTTCTACGGGCTGCTCGGCATGGTGCACGCCGACCCGGTATCGGCGCTGGGAGCCGGAGGCGGGGCCAGCTCCCTCGTCCTCGCGGCATCCATCGGCGTCGGGCTGGCCGCGGGGGCGTCGCTGGGGATCTATCTCGGGACGCCCGTGCGGGCCACGCTCGCCGGCGTCGCACGGTCCCGGGCGCGCGTCCGGCGCTGACGCTGACTGCCGGCTGCCGGCTGCTGGCTGCTGAGAACCTGGGCCGGCTCCGTCGGCCCAGGTTCTCAGTAGCCCAGCTGCAGCGTGGTGGAGCTGGTCGCCCACAGCGCCGCCGAGCCCACGCCGACGAGCAGCGTGGAGACCACGTAGAACCAGATCCGCATGGCGTGCCCGCCGATGCGCAGGAGCGCCGCCAGCCCGAGCGCGGCGACGGCAAGCGCCGGTGCGGCGAGGTACGGATCGCCCGCCTGGGCATCCTGGGTGACCAGCAGATACACGGCGCCCAGCAGCAGCAGTCGGGGAACCCAGCGCAGCAGGGCTCCCAGCAGGCGCAGCGGCCACGGCCTCCGGCGGGGCGCCGCCGCAGCCGGAGCGGTCGGCCTCGCCGCGACGACCGGTTGCGGCGCCGGCCGTACCCGCGGTTGTGCGACGGGCTGGGCAGCCGGCTGCGCCGCAGGTCGGACGCCCCGCTGGATGCCCTGCCGGAACCTTTGCCGGGCGTTCTGCTGGGTGCTCTGCCCGATGCCCTGCCCGATGCCGGGCTGCACGCTCGGGGGGCGGCTCGCAGGCTGCTGCTGCACGGCTGGCGGCGTCACCGGCATCGGGCGGGTGGCGTGCGCCGACTGCTTCGGTCCGGCCTGCTTCGGGGCCGGGCCGAGGTGCTTGACCGGGCTCTTGCGCGGCTCGAACGACTGCGGCGGCGGGACCAGTCTGCGGACCACCTGGGTCGCCGCGGCCGGCGCCGGCGCGGCGGACCCGGGCACGACCGCCGGGGGCACGGGCTCCGGCCTGCTCCGGGCGGGCACCTGCTCGCTCGCCGGGACGGGCTCGGGGCTGCGGAAGGCACGCCAGCCGCGGAGGGTGTCCGCGTGACCGTCGGGAGGAGAGGCGACCTGCCAGCGCATCGCCTGCCAGATCCAGTCCTTGATCTCGGCGGGGGTACGACCGTCGGCGACGTGCGCGCCGATCTCCGCGACGTGGTCCGCGACCACCTGTTCCGCCGCTCCGTCGAACCCGTCCGCGTGCACCTCGGCCAGGACGCTCATGAGCGCGCGGTCGTACACCAGGGCGTGCCAGGGCTCCGTGACCCGCGAGGGCGTGGGGGTGTCCGACCGGTCCGGGTCCCGCTGGAACAGCTTGGTGTGGCCACGCCCGGGCAGCACGTCCGTCGCCGGGAGGGCGGCCACCTCGGCGGCTGTCACGCCGTCGCTGAGAAGCTGCGAGGTGAGCATCAGCGTGGGATCGGGCGTCGTGCTCGCGAGGCGGGCGCGCACGACGCTCGCGATGTTCTCCAGCGGCGGGCGGTGGTTCGGCTGGTACCGCGTCATGGCCAGGATCAGCGACTGCAGGTGCCGGTCGACGGCAGGCGGCTCGGGCAAGGGGTCGTCGTCCGGGACGACGTGGAGCGGCTCCTCGTCGACCAGATCGGTGGGCACCAGGTCGCGGCCCAGGAAATTCAGGTCGAGCGGCAGCGTGCCCGTGTTCGCGTACAGGAGCAGCAGCCCGAGGCTGTACACGTCGGAGCGCGGGTGCACCCGGCGCCCGAACAGCTCCGGGGCCATGTAGGAGACGGTTCCGGCCGGCTGCGTCGACGTCGCGGCGTCGAAGACCTTGGCGATGCCCAGGTCGATGAGCACCGCGCGGTCGCCGTCGACCATGATGTTGGCCGGCTTGAGGTCCCGGTGCAGGGCACGCTCCTCCTGCAGCACGAGCAGCGCGTCGACCAGCTGCTTGGCGAGGCCCAGCGCCTCGTGCCCGGACAGCGGTCCTTCCTCGCGCACCCGGTCCCGCAGCGTCGTACCGGGAACGAGCTCCATCGCGAACCAGGGCTGGTCCGCGTCCAGACCGGCCTCCACGAAGCGCGGGAAGCCCCGGCCGTCCAGGCGCTCCAGGAGGTGCGCCTCCTGGGCGAACCGATCTCTGGCGTCGTCGTGCAGCCCGGTCAGGACCTTGAGGGCCACCTCGGTGTCGTCGTCGGCCACCGCGCGGTACACGTGCGCGAAGCCGCCGTGGCCGAGCGCCTCGGCGAGGGTGAACCGGCCCAGGCGTTCCCCGCTGGCGGGGATGCGCCGGACGGGACGGACGGGGAGCGCCGCGGCGAGCGGGGCAGGCGCAGCGGGTGCTGGTTCCGGTTCCGGCGCGGGTTCCGGGGGAGGGGCCTGGTCGGACGACCGGGCCTCGCTGGGCGCCGGGACCGGGTCGGACGGCGGTGCCGGCACGGGCGCCGGGACCGGGTCGGACGGCGGTGCGGGCACCGGTGTCGGGGTGTCGACAGACAGCGGGGTCGGCGGGGACTGGTCGGACGGCAGCGCCGGGCCGTCGTCGGTTGGTTCCGGCGTGCTGGACGCCGGAGCCGGGTCGGACGCCGGAGCGGGAGAGGGCTCCGCAGCTGAGGGTGGGTCGGCCGGTTCAGGGTCCAGGACCGAGGCTGGTGCGGCGGCGGCTGCGGGCTCAGCATCGGGCAACGGGACCGGACCGGGGCCGACGGCCGCTGGCGCGACCTCGCCGACGCCTGTCGCTGGTGACGTCATACCGGGCAACCTACCAGCGCGTTCGTGCCCGTCCCAGAAAAGTCCCAGGCGGTTCGGGAGCTGGGCGCGTGCGTGCTGGTCCCGTGTTCTGCGGAGGGTTTCGGCCCATCGGCCAACCCTCAACAGGTGCTTGAACCTCACCTTCAACCTGAACCTGAGACTGAGTGGATCGTCGAGATGGTCCGTCGTGACCACCGCACCAGCGACCGGCAGATCTCTCTGGATGCTCCTTCCGAGGAGTGCGTCACTGCCCTGACTTATGCGTACGACCCGGCCGGGAACGTGCTGAGCCTGAAGGACGCCTTCGACCCAAGGTGTCAGCGGCTCAGAGGTAGTTCGAACGCGGCAGGTCCGATGTTGGGGACGCTGGTTCGCCAGTGAGCCCGGCGGCGTCCTTCGTCGCCCCGGGGATAGACCAGGTTGGCCTCGCGGGCCGCGGCCTCGACATTGCGCATGGTTGCCCCGGTCCCGGCGGGGACCGGGGCATGCCTCTCCCAGGTGTCACCCTGAAGGGTCCAGACCTCACAGTGGGTGAGGTCGGCCCGGCTACCGTGTCGGACCCGGACAACGACGGCGTGGCCGGGTGCGGTGTGGGTCGCTATCGCGAGCTGGGCTGCAAGGTGTGACATCGGCGCCGTGCCGATGTCGACGGGGAGCAGGGAGCGCAGGACCGCGACCGCGCCGTGCTCCTGGATGGTGCCGGTGACCTCGTCCGCCACCGCTTGCACGACGGTCGGGGCGTGTCCCATGGCGTACGAACGTCCGGCCCACCGCAGCATGTCGAGATCATTCATCCCGTCCCCGACTGCCACCGTGGCCTCTGGCGGGACGCCCATGCGTGCGCGGAGCCGTTCCAGAGCGGTCGCCTTGCTCGTTCCCGGCGCCGTGATGTCGGCCCAATCAGCACCAGCTGGAGTCACCGTGACTCCAGTGGCGGCCAGAGCTTCCAGATGCAGCACGATCCCGGAACCGTGCACAGCGACTCGCGTCGCCGGCGCGTCGCCCAGGTCTGCGACCCGGACTTGCTTCTGCCTGCCGTTGAGCAGCCCGTCGGCGAACACGGTGTTGACGGTCCAGCCCCAGCCGATCTCCTCGACTCCGATACGCACCCCCGGCGTCAGCGTCAGGGCCCGGCCGATCACGGGGTCGGGGTCGAAGCGGCGTGCAGCATCGATCACGTATCCCGACGGCAGTGTCGGGTCCAGGTGCGCGGTCATGCCCCCGTTCGAGCACACTGCGAGCCCATGGGTCAGCCCGAGCTTGGCGGCTACCGGCAGCAGCCCGACCAAGGATCGGCCTGTGGCTAGCACGACCTCATGCCCTGCCGCCCGCACCAGGTCCAGCGCCTCGACGGTCCCGGCAGGGACCTTCCCGTCGCGATCGAGAAGCGTGCCGTCAATGTCCAAGGCGACCAGCCGTCGGGCTGTCGTCGACGCTGCAGCAACTCCCGACAGCGTGTCGCTCTGCTGAAACCCAGTCCCCATCACAGCTCCCTCTGCTGGAACCGGCGAACGAGAAGGCGCGTCGTGCATATCGACGCCTTCTCGTCATGTGCCGGCCTGACGGCGGTCGCCGTCCCACCCCTGCAATGCTTCTGCGCGAGCACGGACAGCACATCGACACCGCAAGACATCTACCGACACCTTTGCGACATCGGCTTGTCCGCAGACCTCGAGGGGTGTCTAGGCTGTCGGCATGGTCAATGAACGATTTCGTCGCGCGATGCACCGGAGAGGGCTCGACATCCAGTCACTCGCCGCCGCGGCGGACGTGTCCATGAAGTCGGTCGAGCGGTGGCTCAGCGGCTCCGTGCCCTACCCGCGCACCCGCTACCGCGTCGCTGCTGTCCTCCAGGAGGACGAGAGCTACCTGTGGCCCGACGCCGTCAACGGGGCTTCGCTGGCGGGTGCGGAGGTGGTCGCGACCTACCCCCGTCGCAGTGACGTGCCCAGTCATCTGTGGACCGAGCTACTTCGAAACTCGGAGCGAGACATCGGCCTGCTTGCGTTCGCCGGGCTGTTCCTGACCGAGGAACACCCCGACTGGATACCCACCCTGGCTGCGAAGGCGGAGCAGGGAGCACGAGTGCGGATACTCCTGGGAGACCCCGCCGGCGTGCAGTTGGCCGCCCGAGACGCCGAGTACCGCATCGGCGGCGGGGTCGCCGGCAGGGTCGCTGCTGTGCGGGCCTATTACGAAGAGCAGATGCCCGACACCGTCGAGATCCGGTTCCATGACACCCCGCTGTACAACTCCATCTACCGGTTCGACGACGAGATGATGGTCAATACCCACGTGTACGGCGTGCTGGCCGCCTACACGCCGACCCTGCACCTGCGCCGTATCGACGGCGCGTACTTCAACACCTACGTCGAGTCCTACGAACGAGTCTGGGCCTCGGCACGACCCGCCGAATCACTGACGGAGACCTGATGAGCAAAGGCACCCGCCGGGTCGACTACTGGCAGGACCCTCAGGCACCGAAGCCGACGAGCCGCAAGACGTCGGCGTCGGCGTTCGTGCTCGACGACCAGGGCCGTCTGCTACTGCTCAAGCGGGTCGACAACGATCTGTGGACCATCCCTACCGGCGGGGTCAAGAAGGGCGAGACGGTCGGCCAGGCAGGTGTCCGCGAGTGCCGTGAGGAGACCGGGCTGGAGGTGGAGGTGACGGGCCTGGTCGGAGTGTTCTCCACGCCGGACCACGTGATCGTCTATCTGCACGGCGACGAGGTTGACGAGGTGCGCCAACCCATCAACATCTGCCTGCGCGCCCGCCTGGTCGGCGGTCAGATCACGCCGCAGCCGTCCGAGGCGTCGGAGGTCCGGTGGGTCGATCCCGCCGACCTTGACGACTACTCGATCCACCCCGCCCTCCGCGCACGCATCAACCATGGGCTGAGTTCTGCCGGGCCCTACATCACGTGAAGCGCTAGTCGATGTGCGGAGACAGTCCGTGGGCACCTCGACCTCAGAAGAGGTCGATCGCCATCGGATTGAACGGTGCGCCCACTGGGCAGTGGTCGCCCAGAGCTTCGCGCCGTCGTCGGTCAGCTTGTCCTGCCAGGTGAGCCGTGCGCCGTGCCGAGGGCCGAAGAACTATTGAACGGAGGGCTAATGTGAGGGAGCTTCGATCGGAGTGGTTCACGTTCTCGATGTCGCGTGAGGTCGCAGAGTCGGTTGTCGAAATTCTGGACGAACTGACTGGAAGAAACGGATTTCCTCTGACGGAGGCAGTGGCTCGAATAGATGCACATTGGGGTGACCTCGATCTGGCAAGTCCGACAGATATTGCCCTGCATGAAACGGGTTTCTATTGGGCGACCGTAATGTTGTTCGAGCAGCCGATTCCGGACTGGTGGGGGGAGCCGATCGATCGGCGTGGGCACGGCGTGCGGCCCCACCAGCTGAGTCAGGGTGTTGGACGATCTCCGAGTAGCCGAGGTAAAGCCCAGTTCGACTGTTCCAGTTGTGACTACCTGGCAGGATCCCGAGGCCGGTGGTCTTTCGCGGTGCGGACGCGGTCTTCGACCACGGCGTGGTGGCGGTGTAGTACGTCGAGCCATTGTGGCTGCCAGTCGCGACCCGCTTGGGTGGCGCAACGTACGACTGATTTCTTGCCAGACAGGCTGTCTCCGGGGACCTTGCACTGGTTCTCGCGGACGAACTCGGTGTACGGGTCCAAGCACCGACGATCGATATTGGCGCGAGCGGATCCGGCAAGACATTCGATTTCTATGACGACGGTGAGTGGGCATGGTTCGACCCGAACTGATTCTGATCGGCTACTGGGCCGGCGAGCGGGCCGCGAATTGGCCATCGCCAGGTGATTTTGTTGATGAGTCGTGGGACTCTGATACGCGGGACCTGGTGGCGGACTACTTGCAGCGAGGGTTTGTGGTGCGGGCCTATATGGGTTACTCGCCATGTCGACTCTGCGGTCGCAACAACGGAGATCTTGAACTCAGTGATGGGACGTTCGTGTGGCCCGACGGTCTGGTCCATTACGTGACGGACCACGCTGTGCGACTCCCGGACAGGTTCGTATCGCATGTTCTAACGGAAATTGCGTCCTACGAGTCCGCGGGTCGGGAGGAATCCTGGTGGCGCGGGCAGCATGGTCAGGGTGGTTGATCGCAGACGCGGCACACGCTGCCGTGCACCCACCGGGTCTGTCTGACTGACGGCTCTGTCGTGGAACTGAAGTGGTGTGGCCGAAAGTGGCCTTCACGCCCCCTGCTCCCGGTACCAAGCGATCTTCTCCCGCAGCTTCTCCTGCTGGCTGCGCAAGGCGTCGATCGACTCCTGCACCCGCCGGTCGTGCTCCTCGAGCAGCGCGACCCGTGCGGCCAGCGTCGCCTCGTCGAGCGACAGCTCCGCGTACAGCTTGAGGTCGGCGATCGGCATGCCGGTGTCGCGCAGACAGTGCACCAGGTCGAGCCAGCCCAGGTCGTCCTCGGTGTAGGCACGGTGCCCGCTCGAGGTTCGCGCGATCGGTCGCAGGATGCCCTCGCGCTCGTAGTAGCGCAGCGTGTCGATGCTGAAGCCCGAGACCTCGGCGGCCTGCGCGGGCGAATAGGTGGCCATGTTCCGATCCTGCCCTTGACCTGGAGCGCGCTCCAGGGATTTCGCTGATGCCATGACCACATCGCAGACCACCACCCAGCGCGAGATCACTCACGACACTCCGCCCGCCGAGCGCCTCGTGCTCGGCGCCATGATGTTCGGCACCGCGATCGACGAGGCGACGTCGTTCGCCGTCCTCGACCGGTTCGTCGACGCCGGCGGCCGATGGATCGACACCGCCGACTGCTACGCCTTCTGGGCGAGCGAGTCCGGCTACGGCGGCCAGAGCGAGGAGCTGCTCGGCCGCTGGTTCGCCGCGCGCCCCGGCGTCCGCGACCGCATCCTGCTCGCCACCAAGTTCGGGGCCGAGCCGCGCGACGCCGCGAACTGGCCCGCCTCCCGCACCGGCCTGTCCGCCGCGGCCATCACCAGCCAGATCACCGGAAGCCTGCGCCGCCTCGGCACCGACCACGTGGACCTGGCCTGGGGTCACATGGAGGACCGCTCGGTCCCGATCGAGGAGACCGCCGACGCCTGCGCGGCTCTCGTGTCCGACGGCGTCACGGCTCGTATCGGACTCTCCAACCACCCGGCATGGCGGGTCGAGCGGGCGCGGCAGCACGCTGTCGGGCAGGACAAGGAGCCGTTCAGCATGGTCCAGCATGCCTACAGCTACCTCCAGCCCCGGCCGGGCACGCTCATGGGGAACCACCGGTTCGGCAGGCTGAGCGACGAGCTGGTGGACCTGGCCGCCGTCGAAGGCCTGGACATCTGGGCCTATACCCCGCTCCTGTCCGGCGCGTACGACAACCCGACCAAGCAGATCCCAGAGGTCTTCGACCACCCGGGCAGCAGCCGGCGCCTCGCGGTGCTCGACGACGTCGCGGCCCAGGTCGGCGCGAGCCGCGGCCAGGTGGTGCTCGCCTGGCTCGCAGCACGCGGGATCCGGCCGATGCTCGGCGGCAGCAAGGTGCACCAGCTCGACGCCGCCGTCGACGCCATGGAGCTGGAGCTCCCGGCCGAGCTCCTGGAACGGATGAACGGGGTGGACGTCACCCCGCCGTCGGCCTGAGTACGGGTTCGAGGGGCCGTGGAACTACACGGCTGACGCCCATCCGGCCGGGTCCTGCTCGCCCGGGATCGCACGGATGCCCTGCCACAGCACGAGGATCTCGAACCATCGTGCCTCGGCGCGGTTGAGGGGCCGTACCGACTCGTACCCCGCGCGCAGCGACTCTCGCACCGCGTGCGGCGTCGGCCGCCATCGGGTGAACCGCGTGCCGAGATAGACGCAGGCCCTGGCCAGATCGTGCACCGGGTGCTCGACCACGACGTCGTCGAAGTCGAGCACACCGACGACCTTCGAGTCCCGGATCAGGACGTTGGCGGCGCGGAAGTCGTTGTGCACCAGCTGGGGTTCGCCGTCGAGCTCCGGGGCCTCGGACAGCAGGCCCCGGAGCCGCCCGGAAGCCTCCGGGGCGAGCCCCTTGTCGCCGTCCACGAGCCAGTCGCTGATCCGACGGCCGAGCCCGGCGGCCCGCGCTGCCGCCGGCTCTGCCTGCAGGGCCTGGTGCAGCTGAGCGAGGCAGGCTCCGGCCGCGCGCACCGCCACGTGGTCCGTCACGTCGAGCCAGTCTCCGGAGAGCACCGGCTGCACCGTGACCGACAGCTCGCCCGACGGTCCGTCCAGGCGCACCCGGTCGAGACCGTTCGTCGTCGGGAGCGGGACAGCGACAGGGATACCCCGGTCGGCGAGTGACCGGAGCAGCCCGGTCGAGGCGTCGAGGCTGGCGAAGAGCTCCCGGTCCCGGGACCACTTCACCACCAGGTCGCCTCGGTCGCTCCGGGCCCAGAAGATCGCGTTGTGGCCGCTGATCACCAGGCGCGGGCACGTGGCGACGGTGATGCCCCACGTGGCGTCGAGAACCTCCGAGACCCAGCGGCAGGCAGCGGCGAGACCGTCGAACCCGAACCGTTCCTTGAGCGCTACCTCCGGCTCGACCGGTTCCCACAGCATGGACAGACCGAGAGGCAGCACCCCCGAACCGTAGCGCGAGGGTCAGGACAGGTCGATCGTCACCGGTTCGAACGGCGTGCCGGCAGGGTAGTTGCCGCCCCAGAGCTTCGCGCCGTCGTCGGTCAGCTCGACCTGCTGCCAGGTGAGCCGGGAGGTGTCGTCGGACCGCTCGGGTGCCCCGGCCAGCCGGAAGGCGACCGTGCGCACGTCCGACTCGCGGTCACGGATGGACATGCTCCAGTCGGGGCCGTCGTCGGCGGGCGCGGTGACCTCGATGTCGGCGACCTCGCCGACGAACGAGCCGAAGTGCCCGATGAAGACCACGGACCCCGTGAACGCGAACAGCCCGGCGTCCGGCGTCGGGTCCGGGCTGCGTCCTGGATCGAGCGGAAAGTGGAACGAGGCGCCGGTGCCGCCGACGGCGTCGTCCTGCACGATGCGGCCGCCGGGCGCCCCCATCACGTACATCAGCAGGCTTGCCTTGATCTCCCAGTCCAGATGAGCCACCCGAGAACCGTACTCCCGTATGGCGATTCGTCATGCTCTGTGCCGGGGACCGATCGCCGCCCGTTCACGTGGGCGTCGACCGGCCGACGGCGTGGCGCCATGCCGCGGCTACGGGACGTGGCCAGGCTCGGATGCATGAGGACCACCCCACGTCGCACCACTGCAGCACTCGCCGTGACCATCGCGGGCGCGCTGGCCCTGGGAGCCGCGCCTGCGTCCGCCGCGCCCGCGGGCCACCCCCGCGCCTTCGACCTCCAGGCGCACCGGGGCGGTGTCGCGCTCACCGTCGAGAACACGCTCCCGGCCTTCGACAACGCCCTGGAGCTCGGGGTCAGCACGCTCGAGCTCGACGTGCAGATCACGCAGGACGGGTACGCCGTCGTGACCCATGACCGCGACCCTCACCCGGCCAAGTGCGTCGACACGGAGCCGGCGTTCCCGGGAGACCCCGAGTTCCCCTACGTCCCCGACAGGACCTACATCAAGGACCTCACGCTCGCGCAGGTCCGCACCATCGACTGCGGCTCGCTGCGGCAGCCCCAGTTCCCCGGGCAGGAGCTGCACCCGGGCGAGCGCATGCCGCTGCTGTCCGAGGTGCTCGACCTCGTGAACCGCCACCGGGCGCGCCAGGTCACGCTCAACATCGAGACCAAGGTCGAGGCTGGCGCCCCCGAGCAGACAGCGCCTCGCGAGGAGTTCGTGCAGGTCGTCGCCCGCGAGGTCCGCAAGGCCCGCCTCGTCGACCAGGTCACGATCCAGAGCTTCGACTGGGGCTCGCTCATGCGCATGAGCGAGGTCGAGCCCCGGTTCCCGCTGGTGGCGCTGACCAACGGCCAGCAGTTCCTCCAGGTCGGCGCGCCCGGCACGTCGCCGTGGCTCGGCGGGATCGACATCGACGACTTCCCGGGCTCGATCCAGGAGAAGTTCGTCGCGGCCAGCGCCTCGTTCGGGGCCGACGCCGTCTCGCCGGTGCACGGCGACCCGCAGGGCGGCAGCGTGACGAACCCGGGCTACGTCCCCTTCACCACGCCTGAGCTGGTCAGCGCAGCGCACGACGCCGGCATGGCGGTGATCCCGTGGACGATCAACGACCGCGCCACGATGGAGTCGCTGATGGACATCGACGTGGACGGCATCATCACCGACCGGCCCGACCTGCTGCGCACGATCATGGCGGAGCGGCACCTGAAGCTCCCGAAGCGCTACGTCGCGCCCGTGCCGCGGTACTGATAGAACAGCACCGGCGAGATCTCAACCCCGTATCGCGCATCGCGTGTCGTACATCACCCGGCCTGACCGCAAGACCAGGCCGGACCGGGTGACGCTCCCACCTAAGATCTTCCGGTGCCGCGCGCGCGGCACCGATGATGACGGAGAGACGACGTGGCGAACGACGGCAAGACCGCTCTGCGGGCTGATATCCAGGCGTTGCGGGCGGTGGCCGTGCTGGCGGTCGTGCTGTTCCACCTGTGGCCGAACCGGCTGACCGGTGGGTACGTGGGTGTGGACGTGTTCTTCGTGATCTCGGGCTTCCTCATTACCTCGCACATCGCGCGGGACGTCGACGCCGGGCGGTTCTCGGTGACCACGTTCTGGGCGCGGCGGATGCTGCGGCTGCTGCCTGCATCGCTGCTCGTGCTCGCCGTGACCGCGGGAGGCGTGTGGGCGCTGGCCCCGATCCAGCACTGGGAGCAGTGGTTCCGGGAGATCGCAGCCTCCGGGCTGTACGCGCAGAACTGGATCCTGGCCGCGGACGCCGTGGACTACCTGGCCGCGGAGAACGTGACCTCCCCGGTCCAGCACTACTGGTCGCTGTCGGCCGAGGAACAGTTCTACCTGGTCTGGCCGCTGCTGATCGGGCTGTCCTTGCTGGTCGGCCGATTCCTTCGACGCTCTTCGAGCGCGGGCCAGGCCGGGCGGCGGGAGTCGTGGCGACCCGTGGCGGCAGGGCTCCTGACACTGGTCGTCGTGGTATCGCTGGTGACGTCGGTGGTCTGGACCGAGGCTGACCAGGCGTTCGCGTACTTCATCACTCCCACCCGGGCGTGGGAGTTCGGTGCCGGAGCGCTGCTGGCCTTCGTGCCTGCCTGGGGCCGGTCCCGTACCGCTGCAGGGCGCGGCGGTCCGGCAGGCGTGGTGGCATGGGTCGGCCTGGCCCTGATCGTGATCTCCGCGATCGGGTTCACCAGCACCACGCCGTTCCCGGGAGCCTGGGCGGCCGTCCCCGTCCTGGGTACCGTCCTGGTGATCTGGGCCCGAGCCACGGACCGTTTCACGACCGGCCTGGCCGGTCTCGCGCCGGTCCAGTTCCTGGGTGACGTGTCCTACGCGGTCTACCTGTGGCACTGGCCACTGATCGTGCTGCTCCCGTACGCCACCGGGCACGACCTGCGCACGGGCGACAAGCTCGCGATCCTGGCTGCCACGGTCCTGCTGGCTTGGGCCACCCGGACCTGGATCGAGAAGCCCGTCCTGCGCCAGCGGCACCGGTTCCGGCCCGCTCCCACCTTCATCAGCGCGGCCGTCGCCACCGCACTGGTCCTGGGTGTGGCGCTGGCGGGGGTGCACGCAGCACGCGAGCACGTACGTGCCGAGCTGGCCGCGGTCGCCGCGCTCACCAGCTCCGAGTGCTTCGGCGCCGCTTCCCGCCCGTTGTCCGGGCCGTCCTGCGTCAACCCCGACCTGGACGGTGTCGCCGTTCCCGCTCCGGATGCCGCGCACTCGGACGTGCCGGAGCTCTTCCGCGGCCGTTGTGCCGGTACGAGCAAGACGGACTCCCAGCCGAAGCCCTGCAGCGTGGGCGCCCCGGACGGGTCCGTGCGGGTCGCACTGATCGGCGACTCGCACGCGGTCCAGTACTCCGCGATGCTCGCGAGCATCGCGGAGCGCAACGGCTGGGAGCTGGACACCTACTCGAAGGGCGCCTGCCCGTTCTCGGACGTGCGGCGGGCGCAGGACGACGTGCTGCACGCGGCGTGCACCACCTGGATCGAGCGGGCCAAGGTGATGCTCGTGGAGGGGGACTACGACCTCGTGGTGACCTCCCAGGTGAGCGGCGTGGACTGGGAACCGCCGCAGGGCACCTCCACCGAGGAGTTCGCGGAGGGCGGCCTGGCCTCGCTCTGGTCCGGGCTGGCCGACCGGGGAGTGCGAGTGGTCGCGGTCGCCGACGTGCCTCGCCCGATGCGGGGCGTTCTCGACTGCCTGCAGGAGCCGGAGCGCGACGTGACGACGGACTGCCGCGTCTCCAGGGCTGACGGGCTGCTCTACGACCCGCAGCCCGGTGCCGTCGAACGTCTGAACCGGCCGGACGTCACCCTGCTCGACCTCACGGACGTCTACTGCGACGACCGCGAGTGCTTGCCGGTCATCGGTGGTGCCACGGTCTACCGCGACTCCAACCACCTCACCAACACCTTCGCGCGCACGCTCGAACCGTACTTCGAGGCAGGGCTGGTCCCGTTGGTGGGCGCGGACCGGTCCTGAGACCTGCCGTTCTCAGCCCGCGGCTCCGCCTGCCCTGGTCTGCTCCGGCGCGGTCTCGTCCCCAGGCGCTGTCCGACGGCGCTCCCGGCGGCCGCGGACCAGCTCGGTCGCCAGGGCGTCCAGCGGCTGGGCGAACGCGTCCTCGAAGCGCGCGAGCCACGCCCGCGCCGCAGCCGTCCCGGCGTCGTCCACGGCGTAGAGGCGGCGGGTGCCCTCGGCGCGCACCTGGACCAGGCCGGCCTCTCGCAGCACCCTGAGGTGCTGCGAGACGGCCGGCTGGGTGATGCGTACGCGTGCCTGCAGTGCGGTGACCAGGGCGCCCGCCGGCTGCTCGCCCGGGACCAGCAGCTCGAGCAGGCGACGTCGCACGGGATCACCGAGCGCCTCGAACACCCCTGCCCGTGCGGAGTCCACGGCGTCCGCGCCTGACGCACCTGGCACTCAGGACTCCGGTGTCGTCGTGTAGAAGGCCAGGGTCCGTTCGCCCGCGGCGCGGGCCTGGTCGGCGTCCTCCCCGGCGGCGATGGCGGCGTCGGCCCAGCTGGTGCTGGCGAGCCGCACGAACTCGACACCCTCCGCCGAGGTCGACCACGCCTCGACCTCCGCGGGGTCCAGGCTGGCGCCGTTCGCGAGGTGCAGCCCCAGCCCCATGAGGCTGAGATCCCAGCCGACACCGGCGGCACCCGGGCCGTACTGCGTCCAGAAGTCGGGGTCGACGGGTGCCTCGTGGACCAGCTCGAGCGTGGTGCCGTCGCCGGCGGGAGTGAGGTGGACGGTGAGCCAGGAGACGGTGTCCCCGAACTCCCAGGTGACGGCGAACTCCTCGGGTGCGGCGCAGCGCTCGACGACACCGCCCGCGTTGCCCTCGAGCTGATAGCGGCCGCCGACCGTGAGATCGCCGGTCACCGGGAGGAACCAGCGGGGGAGGCGGTCGGCGGAGGTGAGGGCGTCCCAGAGGTCGGCACGTTCGGCGGCATAGGTGCGGCGGGCGACGGCGACCTTGGTCGGGACGCCGTCCCGGGTGCTGTCGCGGACCTCTCGGGTGACGAGGCCGGCGATGGCGGCGGGGTCGATCACGGTGGGCATGTTCTCTCCTTCTATAAGTGGCCACTTATGTTAACCCACGGAGCACGTGCCGCCGCAACGTCCGATAAAAAGTGTGCCAAGCACGAGGAGGCAGGAGTGTCGGTGGGGCGGAGTAGGTTCTGGACATGGCCCAGATCGCCGTGGTTCCCGCCACTGCCGACTGGTTCGACGACATCGCCCGCGTCATCAACCCGACCGGGCGTGAGCAGGCGTGCTGGTGCATGCACTGGCGGGCGCCCGCCAGGGAGGACATCACGACGCGCGGGGCCCGGCTGCGCGAGCTCACCGAGCAGGAGCCGGCCCCAGGAATGCTCGCGTACCTCGTCGCCGCGGGATCCGACGCGGACGTGGCCGGCTGGCTCGGGTTCTCGCGGCGGTCGGACGCCAGACCGTTGCAGCGGTCCCGTGTGCTGCCCGTGGGCGATCCGGAGACCTGGTCCACCACCTGGGTCTTCCTGTGCGTGACGGTCCGCGCGGGCTTCCGTCGGCAGGGGGTCGCCCAGGCACTGCTCGACGCCGGGGTCGACTACGCCGCCGGTCACGGGGCGACGGCGCTCGACGCGTTCCCGGTCGAGCCCGAGCCCGGCCGCCGGGTGCCGGTGAGCGCAGCCTTCGTCGGCACCGTCGGCATGTTCGAGCGGGCGGGGTTCGACCGGCTGGCGCCCACGGACGCGACGAGCGGCCGGCTGACCCGCTGGCACATGCGGCGCGAGCTCACGCCGGGCTGATCACCGCCTGCGCGGCGGGTGCTACTCCTCGACCGGAACGACCACGCACAGCTCGAACGTCTCCCGGCCACGGCGGAGCAGGTACCGCACGCGCTCCGCGGTCTCCTCCGCCGCGTTCTCGTCCTTGTAGCTCCAGCGCACGTCGACCCACAGCAAGGTGTCGCCGACCTGCTCGACGGCGCGCACGTCCGGCACGGCGGCGACCAGCCCTTGCTCCCGGTAGGCGGCGAGCATGCCGCCGAGCGCCTCGCGCGCTGCCTCGGCGTCGGGCACGACGAGGGACCGTTCCGCCTCGACCACCACCGACGGGTAGGCGAGGCTCTCGGTCACGGTCTCCAGGTCGCCCGACCCGAGCGCGACACCGTAGTCGACGAAGAACGTGACCAGGTCGTCCTGGTCGTACGGAGTACTGGGCATGCCTTCACCGTAGGCGGACACCAGGCTCCGCACCACGCCGCGTCTCGCACCACGCCGCCTCGCCGAGTCTCAACGCGTGGGTTGGTCGAGCGCCTCGGACAGGTCGGTCCAGAGGTCCTCGACGTCCTCCAGGCCGACCGACAGGCGAACCAGGTCGGGGGAGATGCCCGCGTCCTTGCGGGCGACCTCCTCCATGATCCGGTGCGTCAGGGAAGCCGGGTGCTGGATCAGGCTGTCCACGCTGCCCAGGCTCACCGCGGGGGTGATCAGGCGGACGGCGGCGACCAGGGCCACGGGGTCGACGGACGTCTCGAACGACACCATCGCACCGCCCAGGCTGGGGTAGTGCACCCGCGTCACCCGGTGGTGGGCGGCCAGCCGGCGGGCCAGCTCCGCTGCCGTGGCCGACGCCGCGCGCACGCGCACCGGGAGCGTCGCCAGCCCGCGCAGGAGCTCGTAGCCCGCCATCGGGTGCAGCATGCCGCCGGTGACGAACCGGACCTGCCGCAGCCGCCGGGCGAAGTCCTCCGCGCAGGCGATGACGCCGCCCATCACGTCGCCGTGCCCGCCCAGGTACTTGGTGGCGCTGTGCAGCACGAGGCTCGCCCCGAGCGTCAGCGGACGCTGCAGCACCGGCGTGGCGAACGTGTTGTCCACCAGGAGGGGTACCGGGCCGCAGGCGTCGGCCAGGGCGCGCAGGTCGACCTCGGTGAGGGTGGGGTTGGCAGGGCTCTCGACGACGACCAGCCCGGTCCGGTCCGTGATGGCCGATGCCACCTCGTCGGGTGTCGCCCACGTCACCGAGTTGCCGAGCAGGCCGGACTCGAGCAGGTGGTCCGTGGTGCCGTACAGCGGCCGCACACCGACCACCTCCGGCTTGCCCGCCGTGACCTGGGCCAGCAGGCAGGCCGACAGGGCGGCCATGCCGCTCGCGAACGCGACGGCGGACTCCGCGCCCTCGAGCTCGGCGAGCGCGGTCTCGAAACGGCGCACCGTCGGGTTCGCGACGCGGCCGTAGACGGGCGGGCCGCCGTCGTCGTGCCCCGCCGCGAACTCGTCCAGGCGCTCGGCCTCGCCGACCACGTCGTACGACGGGTAGGTGGTGGACAGGTCGATGGGCGGGGCGTGCAGGCCCAGGGCGGCCAGGTCGTCCTTGCCGGCGTGGACGGCGCGCGTGTTCCAGGAGTGTGTCGTGGTCCGGGAGTGCGTGCTCCCTGAAGGCATGGTCATGGAGGACTATCGGCATCCGAGAGGGCTCATACCGGTCAGGCATGCTAGAAATTCGGCCTATGGGCCAGAACGTGATCCTGGATTCGGTAGATCGTGCGCTGCTGGACGAGCTGCAGAAGGACGGCCGCCTCTCCAACAAGGCGCTCGCGCAGCGGGTGGGCGTCGCGCCGTCGACGTGTCTGGCCCGTACGCAGCGGCTGCAGAACGCCGGGGTGATCCGCGGCTACCGTGCCGAGATCGACCCGGCCGCCGTCGGCCGCGGGCTGCAGGCCATGCTGATGGTGCGGCTCACCACCCACTCCCGGCCCCTGCTGGGCCCCTTCGTCGAGTGGGTCCGGCAGCTCCCGCAGACGCGAGCCGTGCACCACGTCTCCGGTCCCGACGACTTCCTGATCCATGTGGCCTGCGTCGACACCGACGAGCTGCAGCGCCTGGTCCTCGATCTCACGGCCCGCGGTGAGGTGGGCCGCGTGCAGACCGATCTCGTGTTCTCCTCCTGGACCTGCGGTCCGGTCACCCCGGCGGAGTGACCGGACCGACGGAACGATCGAGGGCGGTCGGTCGAGGGCGGCCGGTATCGCCCTTCGAGGTCTAAGTTTCTCCGCTCTGAATCGCTTCAGAACGGAGAAACTTAGACCTCAAAGAGGAGCGGCAGCAGCGGGGGGCAGCGGGGGCCGGGGCAGGCGCGGGCGGGGGTCGGGAGTCGGCGTCAGAAGGCCTGGGCCAGCAGGTCGGCGAACAGCGCGTCCGCGTCGACGTCCAGGCCGCGGGCCGTGAACCAGGCGCACACGGTGCGGCAGTCCCGCAGCAGCACCTCGCTCGCGAAGGGGTTGGACGCGAGGTCCACGACCTGCGGCAGGTCGATGATGACCAGCCGCTCGCCGTCGGCCAGGATGTTGTACGGCGACAGGTCGCCGTGCGCGAAACCGAGCCGGGCCAGCACACCCATCCCGCCCGTCAGCTGCTCCCAGTACGACTCGAGCAGATCGTCCGACGGGCGCTCCCGGGTCAGCCGCGGCGCGGCGACGGCCTGGACGCGGCCCGCCTCGTCGGACACCTCGGTCCCGATGAACTCCATGAGCACCTCGGTGCCGTCGATCTGTACCGGGTAGGGCACCGGAGCACCGGCCGACCAGAGATCGCGCAGGGCGACGAACTCGGCGTCGGCCCACTGGGTGGCCGAGACCGCACGGCCCCACGCGGACTTGCGGTCCTCCATGGCGCGCTGGTCACGTGTGCGGCGCGTCCGGCGCCCCTCGGTGTACTCGGTGCCGCGGTGGAACTGCCCGTGCTCGAGGCTGCGGTACCGCTTGGCCACGAGGAGACAGCGCTCGGCCTGGTCCGACGGCGCGTCGCCGGCGGGTAGGCCGCCGTCCGGTCCGCGGTCGGACGGCGTGACCCCGCCCGGCGGTACCGCACGTTCCAGCAGGAAGGCGTCCGCCTCCTTGCCCGTCTTGAGGATGCCGAGCTCGGTGTCGAGCGCGGCGTCCCGGGTGACCACCCACCCGGGCACGGGATCGGGCCCGCGCTGACCCTTGGCGACGGAACGCCAGGTGGACCAGCGCTGCCCCGGCCCGGGCTCGCTCGGGTCGGCCTGCCTCGGGTCGGCGTGAGCGGCACCGGAGTCGACGGCGTCCACCCCGAGCGCGCTCGGGTGCGGACCCTCCAGGTCCTCACGGCCGACCCGGGCGCGTCGGTTCGCGGCCAGCTCGTCAGGGGTCGGCCGGGCGCTGTACTGCTTGGTGGTCCTCTTCGCGGCCTGGACCAGGAGGGACTTCGGTGTTTCGGGAAAATGGGGCAAGACGGTGCTCCTTGATGCTGGAGCACGACCGGGTCAGTTCCGGGTGCTCCTGGTGACAGTGGCGTCTGCTGCCACGGAGGCAGCTGCGCGAACGACGTCGTCCATGACTGCCTCCTTCCTGTCCGCACTCCCGGAGTGCCTGGCCCCGACCGCATCGGCCGGGGATCCTGCTACCTGCGTTGGCCGGTCATCAAGCGCCTCGAAGAGCAGGCTCGGTGACCGTGCGACGAGCATGGCACGACCGCGTCGCGGACCGCACCTGTTTTTCCTGGGGCTGCGGTCAGTTCCAGGGCAGAGCGTTCTCGATCGACTCCCAGACCGAGTCGCGCACGTCCTCGGTGGTGTCCTGGACGCCCTGCTCGAGGTCGTCCTGGATCTGCTCCCGCTGCTGCTCGAACGAGTCGCGCGCGTCCTGCGTCACCTGCTGGGCGTAGCCGACCGCACCCTGCACGGCGATCACGATCACCCACACCACGACGACGAGCCAGAACGGCCACGTACGCCCACCGCGGCGCCTCCGCACCGCCCGGAAGAGGCCCACGAAGGCAGAGGTCACGATGCCGAGCAGCGGGATCGACAGCTCGGCCATGCGGGGCAGCCAGACCGGGTCGAGGCTGAGCGTGGACACCGCGAGGCCGCCGAGCGCCGCGAACAGCGGCAGGCCGGCCGCACTGGGCATGGCGTCGAAACCCGGGACGAGGCGCACCAGCTGGTAGAGCGCGAGAGCGAGCAGCACGCGCGGGACCCAGCCGATGATGGTCGCCAGGACGCCCAGGCCACCTCCGGAGCCGCGCCGGTCCGCATCCCGGCCGGTGTCGTTCGGGCCGGCACCGTCGTCGCGTCGCGCGGTCGGCCCTGGGGCCCCGGCCGGCTGAGCCGGGGGCTGGACGGGCGACTGCGGCGGGGTGCCCGGCTGCGTGCCCGTGGAAGACATCGGGCGCTGCGCCGGGGCGGGTGTCGGTGTGGGCACCGGTGCGGTGCGTGCGCCGGGCGCCGGACCCGGGCGGAACGCGGGCGCCACCTGCGTGGCCTGCTGGTTCGTCAGGGGTGCCATGCGCTGGGCCGGGTGGCTCGACTGCCTGCGGGGCGGGGGCGTCGCCGTCGGGCTGCCAGGGAGCGGCAGGCCGTGGCGCCGGCGGTAGGCGATCCAGCCGTCGAACGTGTCCTGGTACCCCTCGGGCGTGAAGGCGGGGGCCCAGCGCATCGCCGCCCACAGGTAGTCCTTGATCTCGGCGGGCGCCCGCCCACCGGCTCTCTGCGGCCCGACGGCGGCCAGGTACGTGGAGATGACCTCCTCGGCGGCGCCGTCGAACCCGTCGCCGTGCACCTGGTGCAGGCGGCCCATGAGCTGCTGGTCGTAGACCAGGTTGGTGATGGGCTCGCCCTGCCGTACCGGGTTGCTCACGAGCACGCTGGCCGCCGTGACGGTGGCCGCGGCGGCCCCGCTGCCGGTGAGGACCTCGGTGACGAGGCCGCGCTCGATGGTCGTGACGCCCGCGGCGGCGAGCAGCGCCGGGTCCAGCGCCGCGCTGTCGTTCGCGAGCTGGGCCACGGTGCGGGACAGGTTGTGCAGCGGTGGGCGGTCCTCGGGCCGGTGCCGGGTCATTGCGAGGACGAGCGGGAGCAGCCGGGGGTCCACCGGTCCGATGTCGGCCGCCGTCAGGTCGCGCCCTGCGAAGTTGAGGTCGTTGGGCAGCACGCCGGTGGCGAGGAAGATCAGCAGCAGGCCCAGGCTGTACACGTCGGAGCGGGCGTGCGGCTTGCGCACGAACAGCTCGGGCGCCATGTACGAGATGGTGCCGGCGGCGTGCGTCGAGGTGGTGGTGCCGTGCCCCTTGGCGATGCCGAGGTCGATGAGCACGTACCGGTCGGGCGCGGCGATGATGTTCGCCGGCTTCACGTCCCGGTGCAGGAAGTGCTCCTCCTGGAGCACCGCGAGGGCGTCGAGCACGTCGTCCGCCACGCGCAGCACGTCCCGCAGCGGCAGCGGCCCGTCCGCGGCCACTCGCTGGGACAGGGTGGGGCCCGGCACGAGCTCCATGGCGAACCACGGTGTCGGCGACTGCAGGTCGGCCGTGACGAGCCGCGGGAACCCGCGCCCACCCAGCCGCTCCAGCAGCGCGGCCTCGCCGACGAACCGGTCCAGCGAGCCGGACTCGGAGTTGGTGAGCACCTTGAGTGCTACCTCGCCGCCGGGCCCCGTGGCCCGGTAGACGTGCGCGAACCCGCCGTGGCCGAGCGAGCCGACCAGCTGGTACGGGCCGAGCACCTCGCCGGTGGCCGGGATGCGCTGGGCGGTTCCCTGTCCCGTGCGGGGACCGGGATCGCCCTGCCGGACCGAGGGCGCTCCGACGGCGCGCGACCCCGCCGTGTGCGACCCGACCGGGTGGCCGGCACCGGAGGGCTGCACGGCCTGCGTCGGCGCCGTCGGCGGTGGGGCCATCGCGGTCGGCCCGGCCGGCGTCACCACCCGCGTGGGCGACGGCGGCGGAGGGACGGCGGCGGCCTGTCCGCCACCCCGGGCCGGTGGGCCGGCGGGGGGTAGGGCCGTCGTGCGGGTGGTCTCGTCGGACAAGCAAGGACTCCTCAGGAGGGCACCGGAACTTCCGGCTGGACCAGAGGAAATCTATCAGCGACCCGCCGCGCCGGTCCGCAAGGAGCCCGAGCTGTGACCTGTCAGCCGTTCCCGCCGGGCAGGGCGTCCTCGAGCTGCTCGGTCGCGTTCTGCCTGGCATCTTCCATGCCCTGCTCGACCTCCTGCTCGACCGACTCCCGGGCGTCCTGCTTCGCGTCCTCGACGCTCTCGTCCACCGAGTTCTGGACGTCCTGCTGGATGTTCTCGGTGGCGTCCTGGGCATAGCCGACGATGCCGCCGACGGCGAACACCACGATCCAGGCGATGATCACGAGCCCGTAGGGCCAGACCGCGAGCGACGTGTTCAGCGAACGGATCGTGTTGAGGAGCCCGGCGAGCGCTATGCCGAGCGCCGGGATCGTCAGGTTGGCGGCCTGGTCGGACCACTCGGGATTGAGGTTGAGCATGCCGAGCACACCGTCGCCGATGCCGCGGAACAGCGGGAACTGCGAGACGTCGGGCATGACGTCGAAGCCCGGGATCAGCCGGACGAGCTGGTAGACGCTCAACGCGAGCAGGATCCGGGGGATCCACGCCAGGACCGCGCCCGCCGCAGAGCCGCCACCGGGGGAGTCGGCGTCCCGCTCCCGGCGCGGTGCCGGCGGCGTCGGCTGGGGTGCCTGAGGGCTGTAGCCCTGGTCATAGGGCGGCTGGCTACCCGGCAGCTGACCCGGCTGGTGCTGGCCCGGCTGCCCGTAGCCCGGCTGCTGGCCGTGGGCCTGCGTCGGCTGGCCGTAGGCGGCCTGCCCCTGTCCGTAGCCCGGCTCGCCCGGAAACGCGCCCGGCGGTTGCGCCTGCGTGGGCTGCCCGGTCTCGTACGGGCGGTACGGCCGGGCCGGGGGCGGGGTGGTGGCCCGGAAGTCGCGGCCCGGGTCGCCGCCCTGCTGGGGCATTCCCGACGGCGGCAGCACCTGCGTCTGGTCGCCGTACCCCGCGTTCCCCTGGGGCGTGCCGACCGGGGGCATCATCTGCGTCCGGTCGCCGTAGCCCGCGCCACCCTGGACCGCGTCCATCCGCTGCGTGGAGGCATACGATGACTGCGCGCCCGGCTGCGTACCCGGGCGATCCGGGCGAGCGGGCGGCCGCTGGATCTGCGTAGGGTCGTCCGCCGGAGGGATTCGGCGGGTGGGCTCGTCGGACACGCGGAGGCTCCTCGGTTGTGGTCCCGGTTTCGACAGCTGTTTGCGCGAGAACCTACCAGGTGGGGTGATTGCCCCGTTGGGCTGGCCAGGCGGGCGAACATGTCCGACCCTTGCTTCGGGGGCGAACCACGCGATGCCGCCTACCCAGGAACTTCGGAGGAAACGCATGAGCTCTGACACCGTGCCCCGCTGGCCTCGGATCGACGCGATCGTCCGGGAAGACGGTTCCGGCGAGGTGACGATCGACGGGACGTTCCATCCCATCACCACGGGCAGCCTGGAAGAGGCGCGGGTGGAGGTGCTGCGCCGGGTGACGGAGAACGCCGCGAAGGTCGGTCGGCCCGTGCGCGCGTCCGCGACCGGACCGGAAGGACTGTGGAACCTGATCGTGCACCCGGACGGGACCGTGGTCCCGGAGGAGGACGAACTCGTGCCGCCGTCGACCCCGACGCCGCAGGTGCCGGACCCGGTGCCCGGCACCGCGTCGGCCCCGACGCATGGTGGGATGCCCGGAGGCACGCCTGAGGTGGACCCCGGCCCGACGGCGGCACCGGGACCGGTGTTCGAAGGCACGCCGGTCGTGGACCTGCCTCCCCGGGGCGAGCAGGACGACCTGCTCGGCGCAGCGGACCCGCTCGACACGACGCACGCGGCCGGTACGACCGGAGCGTCCGGCAGCACCGGTGGTACGGGCTCCGACCCGCTCGCCTCCGGGGTCGAGATCGACCCGGAGGACACGGTGCGGCGCGTGCCGAGAACGCCCGTGGCGCCGGATGCCGGGGGACCGGGCTTCGCAACACCGGACTCCGCAACACCGGACTCCGCGCCTCGCGACTCCGCGACCGCCGGTCCGGCGACGCCCGGATTCGCGCCGCCCGGATCCGCGACACTCGGGTATGTCTCCTCCGGAGCCGCGTCCGCCTATCCGGCGAACGGCGCGCCGCCCGAGGCGGACGGCGGTTCCCCGGTCGCCGACTGGGTACGCGAGCACGCGTCGGACGACACCCGGATCAGACCTGCGGGAGGCCAGCCGGGCGGCCTGGCGACCCCGGTGTCCGGACCGGTCGACGCGGTGCCGACCGCGGGATACACCAGCGGTGGGCTGTCGGCGCCGCCGTCGGACCCGACGCCCGTGACGGACGGCGACGCGCCGCGCTCCCGGCGCGAGGCGCGTCAGTCGTTCCTGACGCACCAGCAGGACGAGGACCCGGCCACGCGTGGGTTCCGCGGGATGCTCACCAAGGTCGGCATCCGGGTGGGACCGAGCGAGTCGGAACGGGCCGAGCGCGCCGACGAGCGCGCCGTCAGCCAGCACTGGCCCGGTCCGCGCACCATCTCGATAGTGAACGGCAAGGGCGGTGCGGGGAAGACGCCGTCCACGGTGCTGCTCGCGGCGGTCTTCGCGCAGTTCGGCGGTGCGGGCGTCGTGACGTGGGACAACAACCAGACGCGCGGCACGCTGGGCTGGCGTACCGAGCAGGGGCCGCACGAGGCCACGCTGCTGGACCTGCTGCCGCAGGCGGACCGCCTCCTCGGCCCGTCGGCGCAGGCCGCCGACCTGGCACGGTACGTGCACCACCAGACCCGCGACCGGTTCGACGTGCTGCGGTCCAAGCCGATCGCCATGGCGAACGAGCAGCGGATCGAGCCGCGGGACGTGGACGCCATCCACTCCGTGCTGTCGAAGTACTACCGGATGATCCTGATCGACTCCGGCAACGACGAGTCCGATCCCATGTGGCAGCGGATGATCGACCTGACCGATCAGCTCGTGGTGGCCACCACGACGCGCGACGACCACGCGGAGGCCGGCGCGCTGCTCCTGGAGGCGCTCTCGACCCGGGACGGCCGGTCGGCCTACCTGGCGCAGCAGGCGGTCGTGGTGGTGAGCCAGGCCGACCAGAAGGAGCCCGCGAGCGAGCTGGAGAAGGTCGCCGACGGGTACCGGTCGCTGGCCCGGGAGGTGGTCACCATCCCGTTCGACCCGGCGATGGTCGACGGTCACCTGCGGTACGGCGCGCTGCGCACGGACACCCGGAGGGCCTGGCTCAAGGCGGGGGCCGCGGTGGCCGGCGGTCTGTGACGCGTCGCCGTCGCGGTTCCCGTGCGAGTGGACGCCGCTCGTCGCATGCTGGGCGTTCCGATCGACGTCGACAGGGAGTTGCACATGTCGGACCAGACCACGCCACAGGACCCCGCCACCCAGGAGCCGCGACCGGAGCAGCCTGCCGACGACCTGCAGCCGCCGGGTCGCACGGGCGACATGTCGCAGGAGCCGGACCACGGAGAATCCACCTATGAGGGGGCCGGCCGGCTGGACGGCAAGCGGGCGCTGATCACGGGCGGCGACTCCGGCATCGGGCGTGCCGTCGCGATCGCCTTCGCACGGGAGGGCGCCGACGTCGCGATCTCCTACCTGCCGGAGGAGGAACCGGACGCGCGGACGACGGCGCGCTGGGTCGAGGATGCGGGCCGCAAGGCGGTGCTGCTGCCCGGCGACATCCGGGACGAGGAGTTCTGCGGCCGGCTCGTCGCCGACGCGGTAGGCGGCCTCGGGGGGCTGGACATCCTCGTGAACAACGCCGCCTACCAGATGGCCCAGGACGACGGGCTGCGCGACATCACGACGGACCAGCTCGACCGGGTGCTGAAGACCAACGTCTACGCGCTGTTCTGGATCACCAAGGCGGCGCTGGACCACCTGCCGGAGGGCGGGTCGATCATCAACACGACGTCGATCCAGGCGTTCGAGCCCAGTCCTCAGCTGCTCGACTACGCCACGACGAAGGCGGCGATCCTCAACTTCACGAAGGGGCTGGCGCAGCAGCTGGCGCCCGAGGGCATCCGCGTGAACGCGGTGGCGCCGGGACCCATCTGGACACCCCTGATCCCCGCGACGATGCCGGACGGCAAGGTGGAGCAGTTCGGCGGCGACACGCCGTTGGGTCGCGCCGGCCAGCCCGCCGAGCTGGCCCCGGCGTACGTCTTCTTCGCCTCCCAGGAGTCGAGCTACATCACCGGCGACCGCATCGGGGTGACGGGCGGCCGGCTGCTGTAGCTAGCCGGGGAAGAGTGCCACGACCTGGTACCAGACCGCCATGGTGTCGTAGCCCATCTGGTTCAGCAGCGCCCACACGATGCCGACGATCGCGTAGAGCGAGATCGGGACGAGCAGGATCCACTCGCGCACGGACCCGGCGTCGCCGATGATCGGGACCGAGAGGTTGCCACCGGTCCGCCACATCCAGTCGAGCTCGATGCCGCGCTTGTTGCGCATCCAGTAGGGGGACCGGAACTTCAGCGGCCACAGCAGCGGCACCCCGGCGGTCGTGATCAGGTCGCCGAGGACGTGCACGATGCAGCCGAGCGCCACGCTGAACGGCATCCAGTACCACTCCTCGGGCGCGAAGATCGCGATGAGGACCGCCAGCGTGACGGACATGGTCCACGGGAAGATCTTCGTGTCCCGGGTGATCTTGAGCGCCTTGAGGGCGAACGCGACGAGCAGCACGCACATGATGCCCGGGCCGATCAGGATCGCGCCGAACTCCTCGGTGCCGGTGTCGATGCTCAGGAAGCTGAGCGCCCAGGCGATGGCCGTGAACACCGCGATGCCGAGGATCGAGTGCGTGCCCTTGCGGTGCCCGCCCGAGATCGCCTCGATGCCCTTCACCACCACGTTCGAGACCGGCTTCAGCGAGTTCGCGATGGTGCCCGAGTGGTGGTCGGCGTCGGGCAGCAGCGCCGCGCCCGCACAGACCAGGGCCCCGGTGAACACGCTCGCGTCCGACACCGGGTACCAGCCGAAGGCGATCGGCGTCGATGCCGTGACTGCGACCCAGGCCGCGGCTCCCGACGCGGCGTGGTGGCCTCCCATCATGGTGGTGTGCGCTCCAGTTCCCGGGTCTCCCCGACGTGGTTCGGCGGCCCGGCCGACGGCGCTCCGACGTCCTGCCGGAGCTGCGATGGGCGTGCCTGTCTGACCGGGTTTGTCCCCGGCCGGAGGAAACCCTAGCGCGGGGGACCGACACCCGCGGCGACGGCGCGCCCAGTCGTCCGGGCACGGTCCACGCACCGGCCGGGCACTCCTGCAAAAGGTCCCTGAGCAGGCCGGACGTACTCCTCGCGCCCAGGGGCAGACCCCCGGGCCACCGGAGTGTCCTGAGGGCCTGCCCCGCCGGCTCTCACCGGTCGACGAGGGGAGCGGTCAGGCGCCCGTCACGTACGCGTAGTGGTGGAAGTGCTGGTCGCGCACGAAGCCCTCCGACTCGTACAGGCCCTGCGCCGCGACGTTGTCCCACGCGGTGGCCAGCGACACCCGGATGGCCCCGGCGTCCTTGGCCCGACGGCACGTGTCCTGGACCAGAGCGCGCGCCGCGCCCGTCCCGCGCGCGGCGGGGGCGACGAACAGGTCGTTGAGGACCCACGACCGGCTCAGGCTCACGGACGACCACGTGGGGTAGCTCTGGGCGAAGCCGACCACCTCCTGGCCGGCGACCGAACCCTGGGGTCCGTCGCCCCCCGGCCGGAGCGCTGCGACCAGCAGCACGCTGTCGCCCGCGTCGCGGCGGGCGGTCAGATAGGCGCGCGCTTCGGCGTCGGGCACCTCCTGGTCGTAGAACCTGAGGTACTGACGGAATAGGTCGACCACGGCGTCGACGTCGTCGTCGGTCGCGGGGCGCACATCAACAGACACCTCACGATCATGTCAGGCCCGAGGGGGTCGGCGCCATGACCTTCGGCGATAACGCCACCGTCCCGCGGGTGGTAAGCGCGTGCGACGCGCGAGCCGACCTCGGAACACGCCAGGCCCGAGAACGGTTGACAGAGGCGATGAACACCCAGCCTCGCTTGTCCGTCCTTGACCTCGTGCCCGTCCGTTCGGGCCAGACCAGCGCCCAGGCCCTGTCGGCCTCGCTCGAGCTGGTGGCGCTCGCCGACCGCCTCGGCTTCGAGCGCTACTGGTTCGCCGAGCACCACAACATGGCCGCCGTCGCGGCGTCGTCGCCGCCCGTCATGATCGCCGCCGCGGCCGCGCGCACGTCGCGCATCCGGGTCGGTTCCGGCGGCGTGATGCTGCCGAACCACGCTCCGCTCGTGGTCGCGGAGCAGTTCGCGGCGCTGGAGGCCGTCGCGCCCGGCCGGATCGACCTCGGCATCGGCCGTGCGCCCGGCAGCGACCCCGTGGTCACGTCCCTCCTTCGGGCCACCGGTCCGACGGCGGACGTGGACCGGTTCCCGCAGCACGTCACCGACATCCTGAGCCTCATGGGGCCCGACGGCGCCCGCCTGCGGCTCGTCTCCGGCGACATCTACGACGTGCGGGCCACGCCCGCCGCCGCGAGCGTCCCCACCGTGTGGCTGCTCGGCTCCAGCGACTACTCCGCGCGCCTCGCCGCGGAGCTCGGCCTGCCGTACGTGTTCGCCAACCACTTCTCCGGCCAGGGCATGGACCAGATCCTCGCGCTGTACCGGGACGGCTACCGCCCGTCGGAGGAGCACCCGGAGCCGCGCACCTTCCTCACGGCCAACGCGGTGGTCGCGCCGACGTCGGACGAGGCGCACGAGCGCGCCCTGCCGCAGCTGCGCCAGATGGCCAGGCTGCGGTCGGGTCAGAAGCTCGGCCCGCTGGAGACCGTCGAGGACGCGGTGCGCGCGACCGCCGACGAGCCGGCCGACGGCCTGCTCGTCCAGTCGATCGAGGGCATGCGGACACGCTGGCTGATCGGCGACGCCGAGCACGTGGCCGCCGAGGTACGGGGCCTGGCCGACCGGCACGGCGTCGAGGAGGTCATGCTCGTACCGGTCGCCGGTTCGCGTGCCGACGAGCCCTTGGACGCGACACCCGGCCGGGCGCAGACCCTGGAGCTCCTGGCGGCTGAGCTGAGCGGCTGAGCTCAACGGCTAACCCGTGCGACCTGCCGGGCACCGGCAGCTGGAAAGGGTCAGGTGACCGGCACTCGAGTTGCCGATCACCTGACCCTTTGCCGACCTCACCGTGCCCGGGCTACGCCGCTCGAGCCGCCCGGTGCCGGATGGCGCGCGCGTACTCCGCTCGCGGAACGTGCGGCGTCACGTGGAGCACCATGCCGGCCTCGGCCGGAGTGCGGTTCGCCTTGAGCGAGTTGCACTCGTAGCAGGCGGCCACGAGGTTCATCCACGTGGAGGGGCCCCCGCGGGAACGCGGCAGGATGTGGTCCACGGTCTCGGCGGGGCCGCCGCAGTACGCGCACAAGCCGTCGCGCCGCTTCACGCCCTGCTTGGTGCACGCGGGCGCCCCGCCCGACTTGTAGAGCCACCGCATCGTGACGTACCGGACCAGCCGCAGCACGCGCGGTAAGGGGAACGGTCCGAAGGAGCGGCCGTCGACCGCCTCCTCCACGACCGCGAC
The DNA here is from genome assembly GCF_028994805.1 of Promicromonospora iranensis. Lineage (GTDB taxonomy): Bacteria > Actinomycetota > Actinomycetes > Actinomycetales > Cellulomonadaceae > Promicromonospora > Promicromonospora iranensis. Next base: position 200,201 of record NZ_JAJQQP010000002.1, read on the forward strand.
CTCGCGCACGAGCATGTGGATGGCGTGCCGGACCGATACCCGGTGCAGCGGCTCGTAGCCGGCATTGAGGACTAGGACGTCGGCCACGGGCCTGCTCCTTCCGGTGAGCTTGTCGTTCTCGTTCTTCTCGTGATCTCTCGGTGTCGCTGTGCTGTCCGAACTGCTCCCGGGACGACAAGAGCCGCCCGGGAAAGGCATCCCGAGGCGGCTCACGTTCACTGGTCCGGCAGAACCGGATCAGCGGCGTATGGCGCCTCGTATGGCCTCACGGCCGTCCCGCAGGTGCATGGCAGTGGTCGGGTAGGACGACGCGGTGGCAGCACTGACCTTGCACAGGTCTGACGCCTGGAGCGCAACGCTGGTGCGGACCATCGTGGTTCTCGTCCTTCCGTCTCGTTCTGATCTGACTGTATGAATGTGTCTCGTAGTGGTGCTCCGGCAGGACCACAGACACACAACCTGCCGCCACGACACGAGTCCGTGTGTGAAGAAAGGTACAACGAGGGCTTGGCCTCGTCTATGGCTTTTCCGGAACTGCAACCCAAGGATGCATCAAGTGCTCGGCGTGGCGTGACTCGGCGGCGTGTCGCGGCGCCTGTAGATCTCGCCGGCCAGATCTCGCCTGACCGAGGTTGCTCATGGCGCTACCGCGACCGGCGAGGCCTCGGGCTCCGGGCGTTCCGTCCGTGAGGCGGCGAGCTCGGCCTGGAGGGTCACGAGCTGCGCCCGGATGGCGCGCAGCTCGTCCATGACCTCGGCGTCAGACTGCTCCTCGTGCTCGGCGAGCTCGTCGATGCTCTCCATGCCGCTCACGACCACCGCGATGAAGAGGTTCAGCACGGCGAACGAGACCACCAGGATGAAGACGACGAAGAAGAGCCACGCCGTCGGCTCCTGCCGCATGACGTCGTCCGCGATCTCGGGCCAGGCCTCGCCCGTCATGACCTGGAAGAGCGTGAACGCGCTGGTCCCGAGGTCACCGAAGTGCTCGGGCGCGATGGCGCCGTACAGGTTGGTCGCGATCACCACCGACACGTACATCGCCAGCACGAGGAGCGCCCCGACGGATCCCATGCCCGGCACCGCGGCGACCAGGCCGTTGACGACCCGCTTCATCGACGGCACGGAGTCCGCCAGCCGCAGCACGCGCAGGATCCGCAGGGCGCGCAGCACGGACATCGGACCGGTGGCGGGGATCAGGGCGATCCCGACCACGACCAGGTCGAAGACGTTCCAGGGGTCACGGAAGAACCGCAGGCCGTGGGCGACCAGGCGCAGCAGGATCTCGGCGACGAAGAACCACAGCATGGCGTCGTCGATGACCTGGAGCACCTGGTCGGCGGGTCCGGCGACAAAAGCGGTCTCCAGCCCCAGGACGACGGCGTTGGCGATGATCACGCCGAGCACCGTCCGCTGGAACCAGCGGTGCTCGACCAGCCTGCGCAAGCGTTCGCGCACCGTCCCGCCACCGACCGACATCCGGACTCCTTTCAGGGGTTTTGTCCGGGATGCAGGGTAGCGGCCGTTCCGTCCTCTACCAGCTGACGGGGTCCCTGATGATCGGGCAGGTCATGCAGTGCCCGCCGCCTCGGCCGCGGCCCAGCTCGCCGCCCGCGATCTCGATCACCTCGACACCGGCCTTGCGCAGCAGGTCGTTGGTGGTGGTGTTGCGGTCGTAGGTGAACACCACGCCGGGCTCGACCGCCACCGAGTTGTTGCCGCTGTCCCACTGCTGGCGCTCGGACTCGTAGACGTCGCCGCCGGTCTCGATGACCCGCAGCTCGCCCAGCCCGGAGGTCCGCCCCACGACGTCGAGGAAGGAGGAGCCGCCGGCGTCCGTCACCGAGACGCCGAGCGGGCCGGAGTCCGGGCGCAGCACGAACGGGTGCACGCGGTCCACGATCCGCGGGTACACGGTGACGGTGTCGACGTCGACGAACGTCATGATGGTGTCCAGGTGCATGGCCGCCCGCAGCCGCGGCATGCCGGCGACCACGATCTGCTCGGCCGCGCCCTGCTCGAACAGGGACGCCGCCACCTGCGTGATCGCCTGGCGCGACGTGCGCTCGCTCATACCCATCAGGACGGTGCCGTTGCCGATCGGCATGATGTCGCCGCCCTCGAAGGTCGCCTCACCGTGGCTCGCCTCCGGGTCGCCCCACCACACGCGGCTGCCCACGAAGTCGGGATGGAACGCGTAGACCGCCTTCATGAGCAGGGTCTCGTCGCGGCGCGCCTGCCAGTACAGCGGGTTCAGTGTGAGGCCGCCGTAGATCCAGCAGGTGGTGTCCCGTGTGAAGAGCGTGTTGGGCAGCGGCGGCATGAGGTACTCGCGGGCGTCCGGGCTCATGTCCGCCAGGGCGCGAAAGCCCGGCGGCAGCTCCGGTACGTCGGCGACCGCGAGGCCGCCGATCAGGTACCGGGCCAGCTCGTGCTCGGGCAGTGACTCCAGGTACTCGCGGGTCGCCTCGACCAGGCCGTTGCCGACGATCTCCGGCACGATCTTGCGGTCCAGCAGCCAGTCACGCGCTCCGGGCACGCGGAGCGTCTCCGCCAGCAGGGCGTGCAGCTCCACGACGTCGACGTCGCGGCTGCGTAGCTCGGCCACGAAGTCGGCGTGGTCCTGCTGCGCGCGTTCCACCCACAGGACGTCGTCGAACAGCAGGTCGGCCGAGTTGGACGGGGTGAGGCGCTGATGTGCCAGGCCCGGGGCGCAGACCAGGACCTTGCGCAGGCGGCCGACCTCGGAATGGACGCCATAGGCCGACGAGGGTGCGTCGGCGGGGGGCGGTGTGATGTCGATGGTGTTCATCGGGCGCTAACGGTACTCAACCGGCCGCCGTCGTGCCGAGCAGGGAGCCGACCGCGAAGGTCGCGCCCAGGGCGAGCGCCCCGCCGACGACCACGCGCGCCGTGGCGCGCACCCGCGGTGCGGCGCCGATCCACGCAGCGACCCAGCCGGTCCCGGCGAGCGCCGCCAGCACCACGGCAAAGGTCACGCCGACCCGCCAGGGCTCAGGGATCAGGAGCACCGCGGCGAGCGGCAGCACGGCACCGAGCGTGAAGGCGACGGCCGAGGCGAGCGCGGCGTTCCACGGGCTGACCACCTCGTCCTCGTCGATGCTGAGCTCTGCCTCGAGGTGCGCCGAGAGGGCGTCGTGCTCGGTGAGCTCGACGGCTACCTGGCGGGCGGTGGCGGGGGAGAGGCCCTTGGCCTCGTAGAGCTCGGCCAGCTCGGCGAGCTCCTCCTCGGGCATCTCCGCGAGCTCCTTCTTCTCCTTGGCGATGAGCGCCTTCTGGGTGTCGGACTGGCTGGAGACCGACACGTACTCGCCCAGTGCCATCGAGATGGCGCCGCCGACGAGGGCGGCGAGCCCGGCGGTGAGGATGGGGGCGGTCTGCGCCGTCGCTGCCGCGACGCCGACGGTGACCGCCGCGACCGAGACGATCCCGTCGTTCGCGCCCAGCACGCCGGCGCGCAGCCAGTTCATTCGCTCGGCGAGTCCCTCGGTGTGCGGTTCGTCGGCGTGCCCCGCGACGGGGCCACCGGCGCGGGAGACGTTCCGCTCGGACGGTTCGGCGGGCATGGGCTACGCGTTCTTGGCCGGGGTGCGCTCGCCCACCGGGACCTCGACGTCGAGCGTGTTGCCGGGCTGCGCGAGCGGGCACGTCCATGCCGGGTCGTAGGCGCAGGACGGGTTGTACGCGAAGTTGAGGTCGAGCACCAGGTCGCCGACGCCTGCGTCGTAGCCGGGCGTGTGGCCGTCCGTGCCGCCCTCATGGCCCAGCCAGGCGCCCTTGATGGTGTCGAGGAGGTACCGGCCGCCGCCGTAGGTGCCGCCGGGGGCACCCGCGAGCGCATCCTTGACCGGCACGAACAGGCCGCCGCCGTAGGAGGCGAGACGCCAGACGTCGAGCGTGCCCAGTCCGGGCAGGAGCACCGTGCCGAGCAGCTCGAACGGCACCACCCCGTCGGTCCCGGTGGGCACCTCGAGGCGGCGCGGGGCGCCGTCGGGCCCGGGCTCGGCGGGCACCACCGGGGCGGTCAGGCGCCAGGCGGGGTCGTACGGAGCGACCGAGAGGCCGGTGAAGCCGGCCTTGTCCTCCGGCAGGACGGGCGACGCCGGATGGGTCGCGAAGAGCTCGTCGCGCATCGTGGTCCAGTAGGCGTGCGCGGCGGCCGGGTCCTCGGCCGCACGGACCCGGACGCCCGCATAGAGCGCGAAGACGCGCCGCCGCCAGTCAGCGGTCTGCAGGGCTGTGGTGACCGGGGCGGTGGTGGTGGCGTGCGTCATGCGTCCGACACTACCGACCGCGGTGGTGACCGGCGCTCGAACAGCTCGTGGACCCGCCCGAGGCGGTGATAGGCGTCGTCGAACCACTCGTCGGACACCGGCACGGCGGTCGTCACGTCGGTGAGCAGGCCCATCCGGTCACGGACGGTGACGACGAGGAGGTCGTCCTCCTCCCAGCGGACATGCACCTCGGTCGCTCTCAGGTTCTCGCGCCAGGCGATGTCGTATCCCATGTCCAGCGAGTCGAGGACCTGTTGCCAGGCGTCCACGTCCTCGCTGCCGACGAAGGTCGGCATGATGCCCCGGACGCCTCGACCGGCGGACAGGTTGCCGCAGTCGATCTCGATCGTGCCCCGTGCCTGGACGGCGGTGCCGTCGGACCGGTGGTCCAGCGAGTCGAGGCGGAGCACCACCGTGTTCCAATCGTCCTCGAAGCGGAAGAGCTCGCACGGCAGCTCTGCAGGCCGAACCGCATCCTGTGATGTCACGCGGGCGAGTCAACCACGGTCGGGCCGGACACCGTTCAGGTGGTGGGTGTCAGCTTGATGACGGGGATCTTGCGGTCGGTCGTCTCCTGGTACTTGCGGAACTGTGCGGTCGTGGTGACGATCTGCTGCCAGGCGCGCTCACGCTCGGCGCCGTGCAGCTCCTCGGCCGTCACGGCGACCGTGCGGCCGCCGTGCTCGGCGGTGACCTGGTCGGGGTGGGCCGCCAGGTTGAGGTACCAGGCCGGGTTGGCCGGGGCGCCGCCGGCGGAGGCGACGACCAGCCAGCTGTCGTCCGGGCCCGGGAACCATGCCAGCGGCGTCTGGCGGGGCTGCCCGCTCTTGCGGCCGACGGTGGTCAGGACCAGGAGGTTCATCCCCATGGTCGTCCCGTCCGCGCGGCGCGCCCGCCCCATGATCAGGCGGTTCATCCAGCGGAACATGCGGCCCGGCTGCTTGGCGCCGCGCGTACCGGTCGGGTGGGTGAAGCTCATGGCGATGCCTTCCGGTATGGACAGATGCTGTCATTGTTGCCTACGGCGACCGGCCACGGCCACGGCCACGACCTACGATCGCGAGATGCTGCGACTCTCCGATGTCACCTACCTCGTCCTCGACCACGACGAGGCGATCGCGTTCTTCGTCGAGGCCCTCGGGTTCGTCGTCCGTCAGGACGAGACCGACGAGTCCGGCTGGCGCCGGGTGGTGGTCGGCCCCGGTGAGGGCGGGACCGGTCTCGTGCTCGCACTGTCCAGCGGTGCAGGCACCGCGGGCGCCGTCGGGCGGCAGGCCGGCGGGGATGTCGCGTTCTTCCTGGAGACCGACGACTTCGCCGCGCAGCACGCGCGGATGACGGCGGCCGGCGTGCGGTTCCGCGAGGAGCCCCGGCACGAGGTGTACGGGACGGTGGCGGTCTTCGAGGACCTGTACGGCATGCCGTGGGACCTGATCGAGCCGCCGGCGGACGCCTGACGGCTCGGAGCAAGCGGTCGCGCATGCTCTCGCGTCGGAGAGCATGCGCGACCGCTTGTTCGCGGCAGACCGCGGTGCGGGGTCCGGTCAGCCGCAGTGCTCGAACGGGCTGGTGTAGGTGGTGCTGCCCACCGAGCCACCCCACTTGACGCACGTGCCGGGTGCGGACCGCTTGACCGGGCCGGCGTAGTACGAGTAGCTGCCGGAGTCGGTCGTGCGGGAGGAGCCCTGCGGCTCCAGGAAGGCCGATACCGCGCTCGGCGTGCCGATGCTGGTGGACTTCAGGGTGACGACGCAGTTCACGCCGGTCCCTGAGTTGTACAGCAGGTAGCTACGGCCGACGGTGCCGAGCGCCGCCTGGTCGATCACCGAGAAGCCGCTGCCGCAGACCTCCGTCGGGGTGTACGGGTTGCCCGAACCGCCGCACCCGTTGGTGCTCGTGACCGCCTTCTTCTGACCGACCGACACCGTCACACCCTCGACGGTGGGAGTGGTGTCGACGACTCCGGACGAGCTGCGCTGCTCGTAGTGCAGGTGCGGAGCCGTCGAGCCGCCGGTGGAGCCGACGGTCCCGATGACCGTGCCCCGGCTGACCGACATGGTCTGACCGGGAGCCCGCACCATGGTGGCGAGGTGGGCGTAGCGGGTGCGGGTCCCGTCGCTGTGCACGATCTGCACCCACTGGCCGTAGCTGGTGCTCCCCTCGTTGTCGAAGGTGGCGGTGCCCGCCGCGGTGGCCCGGACGGTCTCGCCGTTGATGGCGTCGCCGCCGTAGCTCTGCCAGTCGATGGAGCCGTTCGGGCTGTGGCCGCCGCTCCAGTTGTTCGCGTAGAAGGTCTTGCTGCAGTTGAACGGCGACCTGTGTGCGGTCGCCAGCACGCCGACGTCGTCCGCCGCCGTGACCGACGTGTTGACCGGGGCGGAGGCGGACGGCGCCGCCGATGCGGACGGCGCCGCGACGAGGGTGAGGGCGGCCATGGCCGCGAGCGCCCAGTACGTGGTGGTTCTTCTGCGGATCGGGGAGATGACTGACATTGGTGCTCTCCATCCAGGTGGTCCGACTCTTGGCCTGACGCGGGAAGGCTGACACGGCCGGTATGCGGTGCCCATGGGTAGTGCTGCCCCTGGACAACGACGGGTCCGGATGCTGTCGACCCTCTGCCGGCCTCCTACCGGCCCGTCTCGGCGCTCCTCCGGCGGAGGCTGCAGCTCACGCCGTGACCAGCCCGGCGGAGCCGTCCACCGTGACGGTCTCGCCGTCGCGCAGCGTGGTCATCGCGCCGGGTACCGCGAGCACCGCGGGGACGCCGTGCTCGCGGGCCACGATCGCCGCGTGCGAGAGCACACCACCGGTCTCCGTGACGACGGCGGCGACGACGCCGAACAGGGCGGTCCACGCCGGCTCGGTGAACCGGCACACGAGCACGTCGCCGGGCTGGACCCGTCCGAAGTCGTCCGGGCTGCGCACCACGCGTGCCGGCCCGGACGCACGCCCTGCGCTCCCTGGTGTCCCCGCGATGCTCGTAGTTGCTGCGTGGTCCGACATGGCTTCCTCCCTAGGCGTACCCACCTGCGTTGACACCAGCCACCGGGAGGATGCACGGTGCAAAATATGACGCGCAACCCGGTGCTCGGCCGATCCTCTCAGCCCGAGCTGCTCGTGCTCCACTCGGTCCGGATCCAGGGCATGGCGGACGACGACGCCGTCGCCGTGCGTTTCGGTCTCGACGAGGCGGAAGCTCGCGAGCTCCTGCTCGACGACGAGGCCTACGGCTGGATCAGGCAGGCGGCGTTCGGACGTACGGCGGGCTGGTCCATGACGGACCGTGGCCGCGCCGAGGACGACCGGCGCCTGGCCGAGGAGCTGGCCGACGCGGGCGCCCGGCCCGTCGTCGAGCAGGTCCACGAGGCGTTCGGGCCGCTGAACGCCCGGCTGCTGCAGGCGTGCACCGACTGGCAGCTGCGCCCGGAGGACGGCGACCGCCTGGCCCCGAACACGCACACGGACCCGGACTGGGACGCGGGGGTGCTCGCGGAGCTCGAGGCGCTGGACGACGAGCTGGCCCCCCTGACGCGCGAGCTGGCCGCGCAGCTCGCGCGGTTCGACGGGTACGACGAGCGCTTCTCCGCCGCGCTCGGCCACGCCCGGTCCGGGCGTGGCGAGTGGGTCGCCGGGACCGGCATCGACTCGTGCCACGCCGTGTGGATCGAGCTGCACGAGGACCTGATCTCGACCCTCGGTGTCCAGCGCGGCGCGTAGTAGGTGCGCCGTCGGCTCGCTGCCCGAGGCGAGCTATCCGCTACCTGATGAGACCTGCCCAGCGGCGGGACAGGTCGACGAGCGGCACCCGGTCGAGAGTGTCGATCTCCGCCGGCGTGTGCCAGGCGACGTCGTCCGTGGTGCCGTCCTCCTCCACGCGCAGCTCGCCGCCGGTCACGTGCGCGCGGTACACGATCCGCAGGGCCTGCATCGGCCGGCCCGACGGGTGCACGCGCTCCGGGCCGGGGATCACGGAGCTGTCGACACCCAGCACGCCGTCCAGCTCGACGTGATAGCCGGTCTCCTCGAAGACCTCCCGGACGGCGGCGTCGGCGGGGTGCTCGCCCGGGTCCACCCCGCCGCCCGGCATGGTCCAGCCGCTGTGCCTGTGCTCGCTCCAGTGGGGCAGGAGCATGCGGCCCTGGTCGTCGGTGATCACGGCGTAGGCGGCGACCCGGAGGTCGAGCCCGGCTTCTGTGCTGGTGAACATGGTGCACATCATGTCGCCCGCAAGCGTGCGCACCCACCAGGAGGCTACCGGGCGGTGTCCGGCGTGCCGGTCAACCCCTACCTTCGGTGATCTCGAGGCGCTCGGCGACGATGATGGACTCGCCGGCGTACTCGTCGAAGATGTTCGGGTCGTAAGGAATGGCGTAGTCCTCCTGGAACTCGCCGAGGGAGAGTCGTCGGACAGTTCCGGTGACTTCGACGACGGTCTCCTCCTCGACGAGCACATCGGTCACGTCGAGGCCGAGGTCGACGAAGTCGGTCGACGGGCTCAGCACGAGGACCTCCGGCTCCAGCACGCCAGGGTCGCCGATGAGGAAGGCGCCGGGGTCGAGCACCTGACGTACCTCGCCCTGGATCGTGACGACGCGCTCGGCGAGCCCTGTCTCGTTCTCCTCACCTTCATCGCCCTCCGGTATCTCTGCTTCGGCGACGTCCTCCAGGGTCACATCCTCGCCGGGCGCGGGCGTCTCGTCGCCGCACGCCGTAAGTGGCCACACAAGGGTCACGAGCAGCACTGCCGCAAGGAGCCGTCGGTTTCTTGTCATCGACATGGCGTCTCATTTCCTCGGCATCGGGGGCATCCGAAGATCCTGCTGCTTCCAGTCTTGCCACATCGTCCTGCCGGTCGCGACCCGCGGGCTCATGGCGTTCAGGTCGCCCGGATTCGCGGTGGCATGCGGCCGTCCAGGAGCCGTTGACCGATGCGGTGTGGGTGCGGTGGCGTGAGCCACGGCGCCCGCCCGGTTCAGGTTCGGGTCAGCGCCCGCGATCTTCGACGCAGGTGGGCCGACCGAGCGCAGATGTGGCCTTGAACGGGGCGGACATGGCGAGGGAAGCGTTCGACCACCACAGTCCTAGGTGTCGTCCTGACGGCATCCAGCGGGCCAGTGATTGCCGTGCGGCCACGTCGACCTCGATGCGCGAGAGGCGCGGGAACCCCGAGATCGTCGCTCGATAGCGGCCGAGGGTCTGGTCCGGTCGTACCTGCACACCGTGCATCGCTGCTCTGATCGGTAGCCGAGGCCCGTACGGGCGTGCCCGTGCGTTCACAGACCACCCGTCGGCGGCGGCTCCCCAGGGATCGGACGGGCCGCGGCCGCCCTCGAAGGCGGCCAAGGTCTTCGGCAGTGCCCAGTTGGCTCGTCCCGCGCGGAGGCTTGGCAGGGAGTCCACGGCCATGAAGGGCGTGTGCAGGACGAGCCGGGGCCCCTTGCGCACCAGGGCTGCCGCGAACAGTTCCGAGTAGGGCCCGACGGGGGAGTCGGTGTAGTGCACGAAGGCACCGACGAGCCAGCGGACCGACGTGCCCCGCCGTAGCCGTGCGGGGAGCACCGGTCTGACGGCCGGGCCGCATCGTTGGACCCAGACCAACCCGTTGAACGTACAGTGCCAAGGGGCAACGGGCGCTGTCGCCGGCAGCCTGCGTGCCAGATCGGACGTGAGCACCGACTCGGGCGCGCACTCGAGCAGCGCCAGCTCGTCGGACGACAGCGGTAGTAGCGGACCAGACATCTGCATCTCCCGATCGTGATGTCGTGAGCTCTGCCCTGCGGCGACGCTCGTGCGACGTGCCGGGCTGAACCCGTGAGCAGCGTCTGCGCCTGACCGAGGGTCCGATCTTAGATGTTGGTGCTGTGCGCGTGCGCTGCCGGTCGCCGGGATCGAGCAAGACCCTGGGCATCGCTGAACGGGCTCTTTCGCTGCGCCACCGAGACCGCCTGCCCTGGCCTTGTTACATGGGTGTGAACCCGGCGATCCCCACACGCAGGTCCACGTTCGGTCGTTCTGGGTCCGTGGTGAAGACGAGGGCGACTTCACGGTGGCTGTCGGGTGGCACGTATCCGATGGTCGTACTGGCCGTGTCGACCACTGTGTTTTCCCGCGTGATCTCGCCTGTGACGTGCACGCCTTCCGCCGTCCGGCCGCCGGTGTTCTCGACGACGACCGAAGCGGCGTATCCGGCGTCGGTGCGCTGCACCTGCGTGATCTGCGTGGTGAGTCGTGGTGGGCCGTGCCAGGTCACGGCCTGGTGCACCAGGACGGTCAGCATGGCGCACACCACGAGCGCCCCGAGCACCCCAACGGCGCGTTCGCCTGGTGACGAGGAGGGGGAGTGGTGGTCGTTGTCGCTCATGGGGCTCCTTCGGTCAGACGATGAGGCGTGCCGCTGCTGCGCCGATGGTCGCGGGCAGGGCTAGCACGAGTGTCTCGATCAGGGCGGGCCCCAGAGCGGTGCCGTCGAACCTGCCGAAGGACCACAGCAAGTACGCGCTGACAGCACAGGCGATCACGTACCCGACCACCGTGTACGGCAGCAGCACGCGAGCGAAGTCGTGGCTCGTGGCGCCGCCCTTGAACTCCACCGCGTACACGAACGCATGCATGACGACGAGCTCGAGTGCGATGAGCCCGAGGGCGTGTCCCGGCTCCATAGCCCCGGCCAGCAGGACCACTTCCTCGGTGGGTGCCACGTTCGCGGCGAAGACAGTCGCACCGGCCGTCATGAGGAACAGCTCCTGACGGTAGCCCTCGGAGGCTCGGCCGGTGCTGTCCAGGCCCAGCTGCGACCGGGCGAACGATGCTCCGATGGTGGCCGGCAGCGCCGCGAGGGCGACCACAGCAACCGCCTCCCCCCACGCCGCGACGGGCTCCAGCACCGCGAAGATGCTCAGCACCACCGCCGCCGCCGCGATACCGGCGGTGAGCGCGATCGCGGTGTCCACCACGGAGGCGAGAGGGCTGTCCGGCTCACCCTGACGGAGCCCGAGATGCCGTTCCATCGTGAAGGCGAGGACGATGGTCAGCAGGTACAGGAGCAGCAGTCGCCACCGGTCCATGCCAGCGGCGAGGCGCCAGATCTCCATCGTCATGAACAGGGGCAGTGCGAACAGCAGTGCCCCGCCGAACGCTCGGCCGAGGCCCTTGACCAGCCGGCTGGTGTCGGCGTTCATGCTGCTTCCCGGCCAGTTCGGCCACCAGCTCGAGGCGACGGCGACGGCGACGGTGTGTGGAGCGTGAAGAAGGCGACCTCGGGTGGTGCGTTGATGCGCACCGGGGCGAGGCTGAATCCGATGCCGCAGGTCACGAAGAGCCTGTTGCCGTCGGCGCCGTACGTGGGCGGGGCCCAGTGGTCGGCGACGACCTGCTCCTTGTCCGTGAGCGCCAGGTACGACCAGTGCGAGGGACCTGGCAGTGCGACCTGGCCGCAGTGGGTGTGGCCGGCGACCGCGAGCGGTGCTGACCCTTCCGGCAGGCGCTGGAACACCGTCGGGTTGTGCATCATGACCAGCCGCGGGGCGTCCGGAGGCACACCGGACAGAGCGGCGTCGACGTCGGTGAGCCCGGGACGGGTAGCGGCGAGGCCGACGACGTGCAAGTGCGCACCACCGCGTCGCGTCACCTCGAGCGCGTCATTCTCCAGGACCGGGATGCCGAGCTCCTCCAGCGCTCGTGCGATCTCGTCTGCGCCGCCGGTGGCGTGGTCGTGGTTGCCCAGGACAGCGACGGTGGGGATCTGGGCGTCGACGAGCGGTCGCAGCTGGTCGACGACCGTCTGCACCTGGTGTTCGATCGAGGGGTCCTCGCTGTAGAGGAAGTCGCCTGGAAGCAGCACGAGGTCCGGGTCCTCCTCCACGACCGTCCGTACCGCACGGTCCACCATGTGCGTGTTCGCCCACCACATCCCGGTCTGCATGTCGGACAACGCGGCGACGGTCGCGCCATCCCACGACTCGTCCAGCCCGGGGATCGTGACGTCGTGACGCGGTGTCGCGAGGATGAGGCGCGGCTCGATCGCTACGCCGTAGATGGTGAGCGCGGCGAGGAGGACGGTGAGGGTGAGGGCGATCTTCTGCAGTGCTCGTCTCATGGGGCTGCCTTTCGCGGCCGGCTGCGCTCGTCGCCGTTGTCCCGTCGCCTGTGTGGCGTGGCCAAGGGGCTGTCGTCGACGTCGCGTCGGCGCGGGATGACCCACGCGCCGTCGAGCAGGTGACGGTGCAGCGCTGTGAGCCAGAGGACGCCCAGGAGGATGCCGACGGCCACGTCCGTCGGATAATGGGCGGCGGTGTACAGGCGCGCCCACGCGGTGCCGACCACGACGGCGACCATGACGGCGACACCGACCCATCTCCACCATCGCCGGGTGACCATCAGGAGCAGCAGGGCCGCGCCGCCGTAGGTCACCACGGCGGCCGCCAGGTGCCCGGAGGGCCAGCTGGCACCCGTCGGGAGACTGTGGGTCAGGTCCGGCACGTCCGGCCGGGCGCGCGCGACGATCGCTGCCGACCCGAGGTAGAGGGCCAGCTCTCCGACGATGGCCAGGAGCGCGAACACGACCGGGCGCCACGAGCCCGTCCAGGCGAGTGCCAGGGCGGCCTGCGCGGTGATGACGACGACGATGCCCCACAGGCCCGCCAGGACGTTCACCCGCAGGGCGACCTCGGTGAGTGGCGGTGTCCGGGTGTCCACGAGCCGGTCGGCCACGTACTGGTCCCAGGAACCCAGCGCCGTGGCTGCGAGGGGACCGGTGACGAGAAGACCCAGGCTGGCGATGATGATCAGGACAACCACGAAGTCCCGCGTCAGCAGCCCGACGGACCGGCGTCCGCGCGGCCAGACCGGTTGGCCTGAGGGAGCCAGCGCGGCACTGAGCCCGGCACGTCTGCTGCCCGGCTCGCGGTGCGGTGTCGCTCCGGGTGCGTCGGGTGGCCTCTCACCTGGCCACTGCCACGTCCGGAACCCGGCCGTGGTGACGGCGAGCCATGCGCCGGCCAGTGCCCAGCCGGCGAGCACGTCGCTGAGGAAGTGCACGCCCAGCGCGAGGCGCGTGAAACCCACCAGGATGATGATCGCCGCGGCGCTCCCGACCACGGCCCACCGGATCGCTCCGCGCGTGTGGGGGAGCGCGATGAGCGCGAGCAGGCCCCACGTCGCGAAGGACGTCATGGCGTGTCCGCTGGGGAAGCTCGCATTGGTCGGCAGCTCCACGACGGGGAGGGCGACCTCTGGGCGTGTCCGGCCCACGAGCGCCTTGCTGACGGGCACGAGCACCAGCAGACCGGCACCGGTGACGGCCGCGTATGTGGCCAGTCGGCGACGTCCGCGGACGAGCAGCGCGACCGCGGTGAGCCCGACGATGTAGCCGGCGGTCGCCCCGCCGCCCGCTTCCGACAGGATCTCGAGTATCCGTACCGCTAGTGGCCGCGTGGCGACGGCGGAGTTGAGCGTGTCGGCGATTCCTTGGTCGAGGCGGGCGAGCGGTGCCCATTCGCTCTTGAGAAGAGCCAGCAGGCCGAGGAACGGCACGGCACCCAGGACGAGGGCGACCAGGCCGAGCGTCGCCAGCTCGGTGAACCGGCCGGCGCCCGGCGGGGGCGCCTCGCCGGCGCGACCATCGCTCTCGTGCGACACGCGGTTCGCCTCCCTCTCGGGTACTCCTGGACGGGTGCCGTTCCACCGTCTCCGGGGTCGTGTCTGGTCGCCACCCGGCGGCGTGAGGCGGAAGAGGAACACCACTGGGCCTCACGCCACGTTCCGGTCGCAGGACCTCCTCGTTACCGTTGAGAAGAGTCAGGGAGCGGCTCGTCGGTGACCGTCCCTCTCTGTCGCCGCCTCGACTGGCCCACTACGGTGCCGCTGGCACGACCCGAGGACCGTGCCACAAGCAGGCGGCGCCCCGTAACCGGCGACCGACCCCGGCACCGCTCCGACCGGCGGAGGCCGGGGCGGGCGCGGTGCTGCTGATCACTCGACCGGTTCGATGGGCTCAACGGTCTCGGCGACAAGGACCAGGCGGCCCTCGTAGTCCTCGTAGCGCCCGTCGTCGAGGTCGAGGCTGTAATCCTCCTCGAACTCCGCGACGTTCATCTGGCGGACGGTGCCGGTTACCTGGACGGTGTTCCCGGCTTCCACCGCGGCCTGCTCGGCGTCCAGCACGATGACGTCCCACCCGGTGCCGGCCAGACGGAACGCGACAGTGCTCAACACGTCGGACACCTCGCCCGAGATCGTGATGTTCTCCCCGGCCAGCGTCGAGACGTCCTCCGCCACGATGACCGCCTCACCCTCGAGCTGCTCCAGGGCGTCGTCGTCCAGGTCGATACCGTGCTCTTCCTCGAAATCGGTCAGGACGAACTCTTCGACCGGGCCGGTCACCTGCACGACGGTGTCGTCCTCGGCCAGGCCTTCAGGGTCCTGGATGTCGAACTCGGTGAAGTCACCGGTGGCGCTGACCACCGGTGCACCCTCGTCGAACCAGTCGTTTCCGCCGAGCCAGAACGCACTGTCGGCCGCCACGGCGTCGATCTCGCCACTCACAGTGACCGTCCGGCCAACAACGTCGGGACCGACCATGTCGTTCTGGTCCGGATCGGCATCTTCGACGTCATCCACGGACGTGCCCTGCTCGGGTCCGGCACTGTCGTTGCACGCGGTGAGGGTCAGGGCGGCCACCAAGGCGATCGGGGCCGCGAGAGCGCGCTTGCGCAGAGACTTCATGGTGGTGTTCCTTCCGTCGTCGAGACCCGAAGGTCTCTCGGTCGTTCGGACCCTTCCACCGTGTGACCGCCTCCAGTCACTCGCTAACCCAAACGAGAGTCACGGTTTGATCGTGATCCGATCGTGATTCTCTTCAAATTTGGTCTAGAAGTGCTCTCCACGGGTGCTTTATCGGGGTAACCGCTGCGCTCGTGCACGCCGGCCGACGCGAGGGCGCGCGGTGGAACCGTGACCGGTCTCCGTGTCTACTGGAAAGGGTCCTTTCCATCTCCTAGCGCGGGGTGATTGCGTGGTACAGCGGCAGCGCCGACCGAACGCGGTCGGCAAAGCGGCGGACTACCTCGACCAGCGCACCTCCGTCGGCCTTGCCGTCAAGGAGTTCGCGCGCAAGGTCTTCCCGGACCACTGGTCGTTCATGCTGGGCGAGATCGCGCTGTTCTCGTTCGTCGTGCTGATCGCGTCGGGCTTCTTCCTGACGATGTTCTTCGAGCCGTCCATGGCGCTGGTGCACTACGAGGGCGAGTACCCGCCGTCGATGGAGGGCCAGCTCATGTCGGTCGCCTTCGCCTCGACCGTGGAGATGTCGTTCGAGGTCCGTGGCGGTCTGCTCATGCGGCAGATCCACCACTGGTCGGCCCTGATCTTCATGGCCTCGATCGTGGTGCACATGATGCGGGTGTTCTTCACCGGCGCGTTCCGCAAGCCGCGCGAGATCAACTGGATCGTCGGTCTCATCCTGATGATCCTGGGCCTGGCCGCCGGCTTCACCGGCTACTCGCTGCCCGACGACGTCCTGTCCGGCAACGGCCTGCGCATCACCGACGGCGTGGTCAAGGCCATCCCGGTCATCGGCGCGGAGCTGTCATACATGATCTTCGGCGGCGAATTCCCGGGTGAGCACATCATCCCGCGCCTGTTCACGCTGCACATCTTCGTGATCCCCGGCCTGCTGATCGCACTGATCGCGCTGCACCTGTTCCTCATGGTGCTGCAGAAGCACACCCAGTACCCGGGCGGCGGCCGTACCGACAAGAACGTCGTGGGCTACCCGGCCATGCCGGTGTACGTGGCCAAGATGACGGGTAACTTCTTCATCGTGGCGGGCGTGCTGGCCCTGATGGGCGCCACGATGTCGATCAACAACGTATGGAACTACGGCCCCTACGATCCGGGGGTGGTCTCCGCCGGTGCCCAGCCGGACTGGTACATGCTGTTCCTGGAGGGTGCGCTGCGGCTGATGCCCGGCGAGGGCACCGAGTGGGTCATCGCGGGGTACACACTGTCGTGGAACGTGCTGGTCCCGGCCGTGGTCGTCCCGGGCATCCTGTTCACGTTCTTGTTCGTGTATCCGTTCGTCGAGGCCCGTGTCACGCGGGACGAGCGTGAGCACCACGTGCTGGACCGGCCGCGCAACAGGCCGGTGCGCACGGGCCTGGGTGTGGCGTTCCTGACGGCGTTCATCATCCTGGCGCTGGCCGGGTCGAACGACCTCATCGCCCTGCAGTTCAGGCTGTCGATCAATGCGATCACGTGGTTCTTCCGCATCCTGTTCTTCGTGGGGCCGGTGTTCGCGTACTACATCACCAAGCGCATCTGCCTCGGGCTGCAGCGCAAGGACCGCGAGATCGTGCTGCACGGCCACGAGTCGGGCCGCATCGTCGAGCACGTCACGGGCGAGTACGTGGAGATCCACGTTCCGCCGTCCCCCGAGGAAGTCTGGTTGCGCACCGCGTACGACTCCCCGCAGCCGCTCGATACCGAGGCTGCCGTCGATGCAGGCGGTGTGCGGCGCACGGACCATCAGTCGGACAAGCGGTGGCAGAGGCTCTCCCGGTTCTTCTACGAGGACCGCGTCGCCCCCGTCACCCCGGCGGAGGTCCAGGCAGCACACCCGCACGGCAAGCACGACGAGGCCGAGGAGAGACCCGCAGGCATCAACAGCCGGCAGCGAACCCGTACCTAGTGTCCGGCTCTGGCGGCATCGGCGTGAAGCCGACGGCTCTCAGGCAGTGGAAGGTGCCGGTCAGCCGACCGGTTCGCCGTTCAGGGCCTTGGCCGCCAGGCGTTCCTCCTCGCTGACCTCCCACACCTCGTGCGCCGCGTGCAGCGCCAGCAGGATGATCGCGCAGCCGAGGACCAGGTCGGGCCACCCGGAGCCGGTCCAGACCGTGACCATCCCCATGGCGATGATCGTGACGTTCACCAGCACGTCGTTGCGGGCCGACAGGAATGCCGCGCGGCCGAGGGCGCCACCGCCGTGGTGGACCCGGGCCAGCAGCCAGGCGCTGGTCCCGTTGACGGCGATGGCCCCGAGGGACGCCAGCACGAGCGGGACGACGTCGGGCGCCGTCGGGCCGGCGAACCGCTGCACCGCCTGCCAGGCCGCTACCGCGGCCGGGCCCAGGATGATCAGCGCCATGGCCTTGCCCATCAGGGCCCGCCGGGCCAGCGGCCAGCCGAGGGCGACGAGGATCAGCACATTGATCGCGGTGTCCTCGAGGAAGTCGACGCTGTCGGCGAGCAGCGAGACCGACCCGGCGGCGAGCGCCACGGAGAGCTCGACGAAGAAGTAGGCGAAGTTGAGGGCCGCGACGACCGCCACGGTCCGCCGCAGCCGGCCCGCACGAGGATCCTGAGCGCTGTTCACGGCTGCCATTCTCCGCGTCCCTGGCTGTCCGCGTGCCCACCCGTCCGGCTCGGTCAGTCCGCCGAGCGGACCATCGCCCGGACTCCCACCACGAGTCCCAGCGCCGCGGTGGCCACCGCGGCCACCCAGCCCCAGGCCACCGCCGAGGACAGCAGGTCACCGGCGAAGGCCGCCCGGCCCGAGTCGACGACGTAGCGCAGCGGGTTCACGGACGATGCCGCCTGCATCCACGCCGGACCGTTCTCCAGGGGCAGCAGCATCCCGGACAGCATCATGACCGGGAACAGAAAGGTCTGCTGCACGACCCAGAACATCCACTCCTGCTTGCGCACCGCCAGCGCCAGCGCGTACGACAGCGAGCCGACGCCGATGCCGAGGACTGCGAGCTGCAGCAGCGTGAGCACCGTCCCGATGGGGTCCGGGCGCAGGCCGAACGGCAGCATGACCAGGACCACGATCGCCGACTGGACGACGATCGGCACCATCTCCTTCAGCGCCCGGCCCACGAGCTGCGCGGGCCGGGACAGCGGGGTGACGAGCATCCGCTCGTGCACGCCCGAGGAGAGGTCGAGCTGCAGGTTGGAGCCAGTGACCGACGTGCCGAACAGCGTGGTCATCGCCAGCACGGCGGGCACGAACCACAGCCAGACGTCGCCGCCGAGCGCATCTCCCGCGGAGCCGGCCAGGAGCGGGCCGAACAGTCCGAGGAACACGAGCGGCTGCACCAGGCCGAAGACGAGGGAGAACGGGTCGCGCACCACCGGCTGGAGCTCGCGGACCAGGACGATCCGGGTGTCGCGCAGAAAGCTGCGGCGGGGGAGGGGCCGGGCGGTGCCGGGGGTCAGGGTCGCGGCGCTCATGCCAGGACCTCCTTCGTGATCGAGCTGTCGTGGGTCGAGCTGTCCTTGGCCGAGCTGTCCTTGGCCGAGCCGCCTTCGGTCGCGTCGACGACCGCCGTCTCCCGCAGGCTGCGGCCGGTGAGGCCCAGGAACACGTCGTCCAGCGTGGGTCGTGTGACGTCCACGCGACTCACGGCCACGCCTGCGTCGTCCGCCGCGCGGAGCAGCCCTGGCGTGGCGCCGGGACCGTCGGCGGTGCGGATCTCCACGGTGCTTGCTCCGCCCGCAGAGCCGACATCCGTAGAGCCGGCACCCGCAGAGCCCGCACCAGGCAGGACGTGGACCGACCGCGTGCCGGACGCGCGCTCCGCGATGCCGGCCAGCGTCGCCGCGTGCTCGGGCGCGACCCGGAGCGTCACGAGGTCGCCCGCCAGCTCGGCCTTCAGGGCGTCGGCGGTGTCGTCCGCGATGACCTGCCCGTGGTCCACCACGATCACGCGCTCGGCGAAGGTGTCCGCCTCGTCCAGGTAGTGCGTGGTGAGCACGATCGTCATGGGCTCGGCCGCCGCGGTCCGCATCCGGAGGATGTGCTCCCACAGGTTGGCGCGGTTGTGCGGGTCCAGGCCCGTCGACGGCTCGTCGAGGAACAGCAGCGACGGCTCGTGGACCAGCCCGACGGCCACGTCGAGGCGACGCTTCTGGCCGCCCGACAGGCTTTCGACCTTGCGGTCGGCCTGCTCGGTCAGGTCCAGGGCCTCGATCAGCTCCGCGGCGCGGCTCCGGGCCGTGCGCCGGTCGAGGCCGTAGATCTCGCCCTGGGTGACGAGCTCGTCGCGGACCAGCTGGGAGGCGCCGCCGGCGCCGCCCTGGCCCACGTAGCCGATGGCCGCGCGGACCCGGTCGGGGTGGGTGACGACGTCGTACCCGGCGACCTCCGCCGTGCCCGACGTCGGCGGGATGAGCGTGGTCAGCATGCGCAGCGTCGTGGTCTTGCCGGCGCCGTTGGGGCCGAGCACGGCCACCAGCTCGCCGGGCTCGACGTCGAGCGAGATGCCGCGCACGGCATGCACTGTGCGGGTGCGGCTCACCACGAAGTCCTTGGTGAGCGCTCGGGTGCGGATCACGGTGTCTCCTTCTTGCGGTCTGGTTCGTCCGACTGGCTCGTCCGACGGGTTCCTGCCTGGTTACGTGTCCCACTCTTGCGGCAGTAGCGGTCAGTTCCTGGCCTCTACTGCGTGCGATGCTGCCTTCATGCTCGAAACTTCCGGACGACTCCTCGCGCTCCTGTCCCTCCTCCAGGCGCGCCGGGACTGGCCGGGCGCGCTCCTTGCCGACCGGCTGGGCGTGAGCCCTCGCACGGTGCGGCGCGACGTCGACCGCCTGCGGGAGCTCGGCTATCCCGTCAACGCCACCAAGGGGCCCGACGGCGGCTACCGCCTCGACGCCGGCGCCGAGCTGCCGCCGCTGCTCTTCGACGACGAGCAGGCGGTCGCCGTCGCCGTCGCGTTGCGCACCGGGACCATCCCCGGGGCCGAGGAAGGAGCGCTGCGGGCGCTGGCCACCATCCGGCAGGTCATGCCGGCCCGGCTCCGGGCACGGCTCGATGCGCTCGAGGTGACCACCGTGCGACGTCGGACCGGGACGACGGGCACCGCCGAGCCGGTCGTGGACCCTGACGTGCTCCTCGCGCTCGGTTCCGCGTGCCAGGCTCGCGAGGTCGTGCGGTTCGACTACGAGGGCGGCACGATGGCCGCCATCGGCGAGGGCGAGAACGCGTTCCGGCCGCCCCGGCGGGTCGAGCCGCACCACCTCGTGACGTCGGACGGGCGGTGGTACCTCGTCGCCTTCGACCTCGACCGCGACGACTGGCGCCTCTTCCGGGTGGACCGGATGAGGCTCCGGACCGGGACCGGGCCGCGGTTCACCTTCCGGGAGGTGCCCGGTGGCGACGTGGCCGGCTTCGTCGGCTCCCGGATCAGCGGGTCGCCGTCGCCCGTGCGGGGTGAGGTCGTGCTCCACGCGCAGGCCGAGCACGTCGCGCCCTGGGTCGGCGCCCAGGGCCTGTGCGAGCCGCTGCCCGACGTCGACGGCGAGCCCCGGTGCCGGGTGGTGCTCGGCTCGTGGTCGTGGGGCGGCCTGGCCGGGCGGTTCGGGGCCTTCGACGTGCCGTTCGAGGTCGAGGGGCCGCCCGAGCTGGTCGAGGCGGTCCGCGTGCTGGCCACCCGGTACGGGGCGGCGGCACCGGACGTCATCCCCACGCAGTAGGTTGTGCGCGTCTCCCCGGAGACACAGCAGACAGAACAGACACCACAGACACCACAGACATCACGGCACCACAGCCACAGCCGGCCCAACAGAGAGCGTGCGCATGACGAACCTGTCCGACTTCAGCGAGGACGAGCTCACCCAGATCCTGGACGCCCCCGGATCAGTGCTGAAGGGTGCCACGCTCGCCGACGGCAGGCCCGGGGCGATCCGGTTCATCCGGGAGACCGCGAGTGGCGCCAAGGTGTTCCGGGAGGCACAGGAGCACGAGAACGACTTCATCCGGTCGGTGGCGGTCGCGTTGCGGGACAGGATCAAGGACCAGGAAGCGGCCGAGCTGTCCCCGGCCGCGAAGGTCGGCACGCCGGCCGGGGTGGCCGTGCCGGAGGATCCGCGCCCGGACCCGGAGCGCGACACGGCGAAGGCCGTCGAGCTGACCGCAGCCGCGATCGCCGTGCTGCGCGAGCGGGCGGACCCGAAGGACCTGGACGCGTACGGGGAGTGGCTGCTCCGGATCGCGACGGAGGTCGCCAGGGCCACCAGCTCCAAGGAGGGCGGCTTCTTCAGCAAGCGGGTGGCGGTCAGCGAGGGCGAGCAGGCCTACCTCGACCGGCTCACGGCGGCGATCCGCGGCTGAGCCACCGCTGAGCCGGCGGTGACGCGCCCGGGGCAGGGGGCTGGTGGCCCTGCCCCGGACGCGGGTCGGACGTGGCGGTCAGCCGACGCGGATGAACGTCGGGTTGGACTGCCAGATGCTCGAGTACCGGACACTCTGCCCCGGCACGGGGGCCTCGACCTGCATGCCGTCGCCCGCGTAGATGGCGATGTGCCCGGGGCTCCAGATCAGGTCGCCCGGCTGCGCCTCGGACCACGAGACGACCGTCCCGGCGTACCGCTGCTCCGAGGACGTGCGCGGCAGGTCGATGCCGACCTGGGCGAACACGTAGGACGTGAACCCGGAGCAGTCGAAGCCCGAGGGTGTGCTGCCCGCCCACAGGTACGGCACGCCGAGGTACCGCATCGCGATGGACACCACGGCGGAGCCCGCTGCGGACTCCGGGATCGCCGCGGCTGCCGCTGCCGCTGCCGCTGCCTCGGCCTCCGCTGCCGCCGCGGCCGCGGCCTCGGCGGCGAGCTCGGCCTGGTACTCCTCGTTCTCGGCCGCGGAGACGACGGACACTGCCGCCGACTCGGTCCTCAGCTCCGCGTCCGCGGCGACGGTGACCATCGGTGCGGCAGCGACCGCCTCCCTGGCCTGCGCGGTCAGGGCGTCGAGGTGAGCGACGTCGAGCTTCGCCGAGACGACGTCGGTGCTCGGCGCGGCCTGCGCCGGGGTGCTGACGAGGGACATCAGCAGGCCGGAGCCCGCTGCAGCCACGGCGCCGCGCCGCACGACGACCGCCAGCTGAGCGGTGGCGGTCAGGGCGAGGGGTGCCAAGGTCGCCCGGCGGGCGGCTCGGTGCCGGCCACGGCCCGGGGAGGGGACGACGGAGGAGACCGCCGGAGCGACCGTCTGGACGGTCGTGGGGTACGCCGTGCGGGACGGCGCGGGAACGGTGTTGCGCTCCATGGAGGGGACTGACCTTTCTGCTCGGGGTAGAACCACACACGCGGGCCCCTGGGTGGGCGCGCGCGAACGGTCGACGCCAGGGGCGCCGACTGCGTGCGGTGTTCTACGTCCGAGAGATCCCGAGCGCGTGCAACGACGGGGCGGTGCCCGCCGTCGTCGTGGGGAGCGCCCAGCGGGCGACCAGCGCCCAGACCGGTACCAGGCGCATGGCCACCGACCGGTTCGGGGTGGTCAGGGCCAGCAGCACGACCAGCGCCAGGAGGCACAGCGCCGCGGCGTCGTGGTGGTCACCGCAGCCGCCGTCCGAGCACCCGGCCTCGCGCGGGTGGTCGTGCGGGGCCGCGCCGACGTGGGTGTGCGTGCTGCTCGGGTCGGCCGTCAGATGGTGGTCGGCCACGGCGACCACGGGCGTGCTGTGCACGTCCGACCCACCGCTCGTGGCGTGCACGAACATGACGCCGACCGCCAGCATCATGATCACCAGGACGCGCGCAGGGCCGCGCCGGCGAGCGGCGAGCAGCGAGCGGAACAGGATCATCAGGCGCATGACGCCCACCAGGATAGCCACATCACGGACCGGTCACGGTCACGCGCTCAGGCCTGCCGTGCCCGGGCGTACTCGAGCTCCGGCCTGCCGCGTGCCCCGTAGCGCGGCGCCCGCGAGGCGACGCCGTGGTCCGCGAGGAACTCCAGGTAGCGGCGTGCGGTGATGCGTGCGAGGTGGAGCTCGTCCGCCACCTCGCTCGCCGACAGCGCGCCGGCCTGCCGGGCCAGCAGGTCGGAGACGGCATCGAGGGTGTCCTGGGAGAGGCCCTTCGGGAGCCCCGCGGCGTTGGACGTCCGCAGCGCCGCGAACGCCGTGTCCACCTCACGCTGGCTGAGCGTGGAGACCGGCGTCCGCATCTGCTCGAAGTACTTGCGGTACGCGCCGAGCTTCTCGGCGAACAGCCCGAACACGAAGGGCTTGATCAGGTACTGCACGACGCCGATGGCGACCGCCTCGCGCACCGTCTCGAGCTCGCGGGCCGCTGTCACCGCGATGACGTCCACCACCAGGCCGGCCGCGCGCAGCTGCCGGCACAGCACCAGGCCGTGCCGGTCGGGCAGGTTCATGTCCAGCAGGAGCAGGTGCACCTCCGCGCCCGCGGCCTGGGCGTCACGCAGCGCGCGCACGGTCTCGCTCGCCGTGTGCACCACCCCGGCCACCTCGAAGCCCGCCACCCGCCGCACGTACTCGCCGTGCGCCTCCGCCGTGCGGTGGTCGTCCTCCACCACCAGGACCCGGATCACGGGCGCACCCGCCCGGCGACGGCGGGCGAGCGCGGCAGCGTGACGGTGAAGACCGCCCCGGCGCCGTCGGAGACCTCGAGGCCGCCGCCGAGGCTCTCCACCACCTGGCGCACGAGCGCCAGCCCGTAGCCGCGCCCGCCGGCCGCCGCGTCCTTGGTGCTCCAGCCGTGGTCGAAGATGCGCTCGCGGTCGGCGTCGGCGATGCCGGACCCGCTGTCGGAGACCTGGAACACCAGCGAGCCGTCGTCGCCGTTGGCGAGGTAGACCTCCACCCACGCCTCGTCCGGCGCGCCCTCCAGGGCGCGCGCCGCCGCGGCGTCGATCGCGTTGTCGATCAGGTTGCCCAGGACCGTCACGACATCCACGGGCTCCAGCCAGTGCGTGCCGGGCGCGAGGTGCGTCTCGAAGTGCATCTCCACGGCGCGCTCGCGCGCCTGCGCCGCCTTGCCGAGCACGAGGGCCGCGATGACGGGCTCCTCGATCGCCTGCACCACGCGGTCCGTGAGCCGCTGCCCCAGGTCCCGCTCGCTCGCGACGAAGCGCAGCGCCTCGTCGCTGCGGCCCAGCTCGATGAGGGTGGCGATGGTGTGCAGCCGGTTACTGAAGTCGTGGGTCTGGGCCCGCAGCGCCTCGGAGATGGTGCGCACCGACGACAGCTCGCCGGTGACCCGCTGCAGCTCGGTCCGGTCCCGCAGGGAGACGATCTCGCCCACGTTCCGGCCGGCCGCCGCGGCGGTGTCGCGGCCCACGAGCAGCACCCGGTCGCCCACCCGCACCGGCCCCTCGGGCGTCGCGCCGCCGAGCACGTCGCGGACGGCGGGGGACAGGCGGAGGTCGGCCACCGCGAACGGCGCCGCCAGGTCCGGGACGTCGAGCAGGCGCAGCGCCTCGTCGTTGGCCAGCACCACCGTGCCGTCCTCGACCAGCAGCATGCCCTCCTCGACCGAGTGCAGCACCGCCTCGTGCGCGGTGAACAGGTGCGCGAGCTCGTCCGGCCCCTTGCTCTCGGTGATCCGGTCCAGCCGCCGCGCGAGCAGCGTCGCGGCGACCGCGCCCGTCCCGAACGCCAGCAGCGTGCCGATCCCGACGATGACCAGGCGGGGCACGATGCTGTCCCACAGCCGGTCGAGGGTCACCCCGGCGGACACCAGGCCGACCACCTCGCCGTCGTCGGCCACCACGGGGACCACGGCGCGCACGGACGGGCCGAGCGTGCCCTCGTAGACCTCCGTGAACGTCTCGCCCCGCAGCGCGGGGGCGGTGGTGCCGACGAACGGGCGGCCGATCTGCCAGTCGTTGCGGTGCGTGTAGCGCGTCCGGTCCGTGTCCAGGACGGTCAGGTAGTCGATGCCGGTCGCCGCCATCACCCGCTCGGCGTACGGCTGCAGCTCGCCCGACGCGTCGGCGACCGAGCCCGCACGGTCCGTCGCCGCGGCGTCGTGCGCCCGGGCCACCGTGTCGATCACCAGCGCCTCCGCCGCGACGGTGGCCGCCAGGTCGGTGCTCTCCTCGGCGGCGTGCGTCTCGGCCGAGGCCCGGGCGTCGAGCGCCAGCAGCCCGAACACGACGACGGCACCGGCGAACAGCAGCGCGGTGTGCACCGCGAGGAACCACCTCGCGATGCTCGCCCCTCGTCGCTGCGTCACCGACCCATTGTGGCGCGTGCCCGCGCGCCCGCCGTCCGCCCGGACGAACGGCTCGAGAACAGAGCCGAGAACACTATGTACGCAATGGTGGGTTCGACCGGGACCGCCAGCACTCTTGCAGCTGACCACACAGCGTTGTGAGAGGAAGAACCATGGCGGTAACGAAGCCCGCCGGCGCCGGGACCACCCCGCGCCGCCGGCTCGACAAGAGTCACTACCTGTACATCGCGGTGATCGTCGCCGTCGTCGCCGGCGTCATCGTCGGCCTGGCGTCCCCCGGCACCGGAGTGGCGCTGAAGCCGCTCGGTGAAGGGTTCGTCGACCTGATCAAGATGATGATCTCGCCGGTGATCTTCTGCACCATCGTGCTGGGCATCGGGTCCATCGCGAAGGCGGCGACGGTCGGCCGGGTGGGCGGCCTCGCGCTGCTCTACTTCCTCGTCATGTCCACGTTCGCCCTCGTGATCGGCCTGGTCGTCGGCAACCTGCTGCATCCCGGCGAGGGCCTGTCCGTCACCGGCACCACCTACGAGGCCGAGGGCGAGGCATCGTCCCTGGTGGACTTCGTGCTCGGGATCATCCCCACCACTCTCGTCTCGCCGCTCACCGGTGAGTCCGTGCTGCAGACCCTGTTCGTGGCGCTGCTGGTCGGCTTCGCCATCCAGCAGCTCGGCGCTCGCGGCCGGCCGGCCCTGGAGGCGGTGCGGCTGATCCAGGCGATCGTCTTCCGCGTCCTGACGATGATCCTGTGGGTGGCACCGGTCGGCGCGTTCGGCGCCATCGCGGCGGTCGTCGGCGAGACCGGCTGGGGCGCCGTCGTCCAGCTGGGCACGCTGATGCTCGGGTTCTACGTGACGTGCGTCCTGTTCATCGTGCTCGTGCTCGGCACCGTCCTGAAGCTCGTGTCCGGCGTGAACATCTTCCTGCTCATGAAGTACCTGGCGCGGGAGTACCTGCTGATCGTCAGCACGTCCTCGTCCGAGGCCGCCCTGCCGCGCCTGATCTCGAAGATGGAGCACCTGGGCGTGTCCAAGCCGGTGGTCGGCATCACGGTGCCGACCGGGTACTCGTTCAACCTGGACGGCACGGCCATCTACCTCACCATGGCGTCCCTGTTCATCGCGTCCGCCCTGGGGACCCCGCTGTCCGTGCCCGAGCAGATCGGCATGCTCGTCTTCATGATCATCGCCTCGAAGGGCGCTGCCGGCGTCACCGGCGCCGGTCTGGCGACCCTCGCCGGCGGCCTGCAGACCTACCGCCCCGACCTGGTCGACGGCGTCGGGATCATCGTGGGCATCGACCGCTTCATGTCCGAGGCGCGCGCCCTGACCAACTTCACCGGCAACGCCGTCGCCACGGTGGTCATCGGCACGTGGACCAAGGAGATCGACCG
The DNA here is from genome assembly GCF_028994805.1 of Promicromonospora iranensis. Classification (GTDB taxonomy): domain Bacteria; phylum Actinomycetota; class Actinomycetes; order Actinomycetales; family Cellulomonadaceae; genus Promicromonospora; species Promicromonospora iranensis. The sequence goes on from NZ_JAJQQP010000002.1 coordinate 226,868, forward strand.
CGACCGGGTGAGCGCGGTCCTCTCAGGCGGCCTCCCGTTCGACGAGAGCGCGATGGACGACCCGCACGGCGCTCCCGCCGCCGAGGATCCCGCCGGCCGCCGCGCCGACGGGCAGAACACCGGCTCCCGGGAGAAGGTGGTCGAGCCGGCCGCGGTCTGAGGACCGCGGACCTACCGGCGGCGGTCCAGGCACTCTGGGGGTGCCTGGACCGCCGTCCTTCCCGTGCCCGACGGCGGCCGCCGCGCCCGGGCGGCAGACTGGACAACATGCATCCGATCCTGCGACGGCTGGCGCCGCTGGTCGCCTCTGCCGCCCTCGTCCTGACCGCCTGCACACCCGGCGCCGCCGACCCCGCGCCGAGCTCGACGACCCCGGCGTCCTCCGGACCGACGGCCTCGGACCCACCAGCCCCGGCGGTCGACGTCACCGCGGGGATCACCCGCCTCGAGGAGAAGTACGACGCCGTGGTCGGGCTGTACGCGGTGGACACCGGCACCGGGACGGAGGCGACCCACCGCGCGGACCGCCGGTTCGCGTACGCCTCCACGTTCAAGGCGCTGGCGGCGGGGGCCGTCCTGGAACGCAGCAGCCCGGAGGAGCTGGAGCGGGTCGTCACCTACGACGCCGGCGACCTTCAGGAGTACTCGCCGGTGGCCGAGCAGCACGTCGACGAGGGCATGACGATGTACCAGGTCATCGACGCCGCCGTGCAGCAGAGCGACAACACGGCGGGCAACCTGCTGCTCGACGCGCTGGACGGCCCGGCCGGTCTGGAAGCCGCGCTGCGCGCGATCGGGGACGAGACCACGATGCCCGCGCGCTACGAGCCCGAGCTCAACGACGTGGCTCCCGGGGACGAGCGGGACACCAGTACGGCCCGGGCCCTTGCCCACGACCTGCGCGCCTACGGCCTGGGGGACGTGCTCGACGACGACGCAAGGGCAACCTTCGTGGAGACGCTGCGCGGTAGCGTCACCGGCGACGAGGCCATCCGCGCCGGCGTGCCGGACGGCTGGGTGGTGGGCAGCAAGACCGGTACCTCGGGGAACGGCGGCCGCAACGACATCGGCCTGCTCTGGCCGCCCGACGGCGAGCCGGTGGTGCTGGCGGTCCTCACCGAGAGCGAGGACCGCGAGGCGGAGCCCGACGACGCCCTCCTGGCGGAGGTCACAGCGGTCGCCGTCGAAGCCCTCGGCTGACGCCGCTTCCCACCTGGCCGGCGAGCACCAGGTACCTGCACGACGAACAGGGATGGCACCCTGAGCCCATGACCACGCATCTCGTCGTCGGCGCAGGGCCCGTCGGCGCCGCCCTCGCGCACCGGCTGTCCCAGGCCGGGCGCACCGTCCGGGTGGTGACCCGCTCCGGCAGCGGGCCCGACCTTCCCCGTGTCCAGCGGCTCGCGCTGGACGCGACCGACGCCCCGGCGCTCGCCGCGGCCGCCCGCGGCGTCGGTGTCGTGTACAACTGCGCGAACCCCGGGCCGTACCCGGAGTGGGAGCGCGGCTGGCCGCCGCTGGCGAAGTCCGTGCTCCAGGCGGCCGAGGCCTCCGGCGCGGTGCTCGTCAGCCTCGGGAACCTCTACGGCTACGGGCCGGTCGACGGGCCGATGACGCGCCACCGGCCGCTCGCGCCGTCGGGCATCCTGGGCGAGGTCAGGGCGCAGGTCTGGCAGGACGCGCTCGCGGCGCACCAGGCCGGACGCGTGCGTGTCACGGAGGCGCGCGCCTCGGACTACATCGGGCCGACGGTGCCCGCCTCGCACGGGCTGCTGCCCAGGTATGCGGCGTCGACGCTGGCCGGGAAGACGGCGGCGGTCGTGGCGGACCCCGACCAGCCGCACACCTGGACCGCCGTCGACGACGTGGTCTCCACGCTGATCGCGCTCGGCGCCGACGACCGGGCCTGGGGCTCGCCGTGGCTCGTGCCGTCGAACCCGCCGGCATCCGTCCGTGAGGTGCTGCGCGAGCTCGGGTCGCGGGCCGGCACGGGGGAACCCCGGCTGCGGCAGGTGCCGCGCGTCGCGCTGCGGGCCGGCGGCCTCGCGATGCCGCTGGTGCGGGAGGCGCTGGGGGTGCTCTATCAGTTCGACAGGCCGTTCGTCGCGGACGCCGCGGAGACGAGCAGCGTGCTCGGCGTCCGCCCGACGCCGTGGCGGTCCGTGCTGGACACCACGGCGCCCGCCTGGCGCGCCCGCGCGAAGCCCTGACCCGGCTGTTAGCATCGCCGTATGGCGATGACAGAGACATATGGCGATCATGCCCCGGATGGTCCCGCGGCGATGGCGGTGGCGGCCTGCCTGTTCCACGGGTTCTCGGACCCGTCGCGGCTGGCGATCCTGCGGCACCTCGCTCTCGGTGAGCATCGCGTGGTCGACCTGACCGGGCACCTGGGCCTTGCGCAGTCCACGGTGTCCAAGCACCTGGCCTGCCTGCGGGACTGCGGGCTGGTCGAGTCCCGGCCGCAGGGCCGGGCATCCGTGTTCTCGCTGACCCACCCGGAGGCGACGCTCGCAGTCCTCGAGTCCGCCGAGCGGCTCCTCGGGCTGACCGGCGACGCCGTGGCGCTGTGCCCGGTCTACGGGGTCGACGGCTCCGCGGCGCACGCGCCCGTGCCCGAAGGTGCGGTGTCGTGAGCTCGCAGCCGCAGCCGGCTCCCGAGATGCGGCCGCACGTGCAGCCCGACCCGCAGGCGACGGAGCGGCTGACGCGGCGTGGTCTGCGGCTGGCCCAGTTCACCGTCGCCTACAACGTCGTCGAGGGTGTCGTCGCGATCACCGCGGGCGTCCTGGCCGGGCTGGTCTCGGTGATCGGGTTCGGCATCGACTCCGGCATCGAGTCGATCTCTGCGGTGCTGGTGGGCCTGCGCCTGTCCGCGCGGCTGCGGCACGGCGCGGCGGACGAGCGCAAGGAGCGGATCGCGCTGCGGCTCGTCGCGATCACGTTCTTCCTGCTCGCGGGCTACGTCACCGTCGAGGGCGTCCGCAGCCTCGTGGTCGGCGAGACCCCGGAGGGCTCGCCGGTCGCCGTCGGGCTGCTGGTCGCGTCGCTCGTCGTCATGCCGCTCCTGGCCGAGGCCAAGCGCCGTGTCGGAGTGGCCCTCGCCGACCCGCTGATCCTGGCCGACGCCGCCGAGACCCGGATCTGCGTGCTGCTCTCCGTGTCCACGCTGGCGGGCCTCTTCGTCTTCGCGCTGACCGGGGCCGGCTGGGTGGACGCAGTGGCCGGGTTCGTGATCGCGGCGTTCGCCATCCACGAGGGTCGCGAGGCGTGGGAGGGCGAGCTGGAGCATGATCACAGCCAGGGCCATCACCAGCACACCGATCATGACCACGACACCGACCACGGAAAGACTGCCGTCGATGACTGACCACCAGCACCACCACGGCGCCCACGGCGGGGCGGGGGACGAGAGCAGCCGGCGGCGTCTGGCGGTCGCGTTCGGGATCACGGCGACCGTCTTCGTGGCGCAGGCCGTCGGGGCCGTGCTCACGGGCAGCCTCGCGCTCCTCGTCGACACCGCGCACATGCTGACCGACGTCGCGGGCCTGGCCATCGCGCTGTTCGCCGCGTCGCTCGCGCTACGGCCGCCGTCGCCGCGCCGGACGTGGGGGTTCCTGCGGGCCGAGGTCCTGGCCGCGCTGGCCCAGGCCGCCGTGCTGCTCGCCGTCGGTGTCTACGCACTGGTTGAGGGGGTGGGCCGCCTGGTCGGTCCGACGCAGGCGCCCGGCCCTGGCCTCCTGGTGTTCGGCGTCGTGGGCCTGGTCGGGAACGTCGTGGCGCTGCTGGTGCTGGCGGGCGGCAGGTCGGCGTCGCTGAACCTGCGCGCCGCGTTCCTGGAGGTGGTGAACGACGCGCTCGGGTCGGTGGCCGTGATCGTGGCCGCCGTCGTGATCGCGACCACCGGCTGGCAGCGGGCCGACGCCGTCGCCGGGCTGGCCATCGCCGTCCTGATCCTGCCCCGGGCCGCCAAGCTGCTGGTCGACTCGGCGAACGTGCTGCTGGAGTCCACGCCCGCGGGGATCGACCTGGAACAGGTCCGGGCCCGGCTGCTCGAGGTGGAGAACGTCGAGGCGGTGCACGACCTGCACGCCTCCCTCGTCGCCACCGGCGTGCCGACCATCAGCGCGCACGTCGTGGTGCGGGACGCCTGCTTCCGCGACGGGCACGCGCCCCCGGTCCTGGACGCCCTGCAGCGGTGCGTCGCCACCGAGTTCGACGTGTCCGTGGAGCACTCGACCTTCCAGCTCGAGCCGGCCGAGCACGCGCGGCACGAGGCGCCGACGCACGCGTGACGCGGGGCGGGACGACGTCGGACCGGCACCGACCTGGGCCGCGTCGCGACGCCGGTCAGCCCGCCGTCGTGCCCGTCGAACCGCAGACGCGCTCGACCAGGTAGCGCCAGCCCACCTCGAAGCGGGCGGTGAGCGCGGACCGGTCCTGCTCGGGGGCGTCGAGGAGCTGGAGCAGGAGCGGCGCCTCCAGCGCGGACGCGAGCTGGCCGGTGAGCACGTCGACGTCGGCGCCCGGCAGGTCGAGCTCGCGCAGCAGCACCCGGATGTGGATCTGGGACATCGGCGGGCGCCGGCCGCCCGGCCGGCGGCCCTCGGTCGCGGCGCGGGCGATGTCCTCGTTCTCCGTGAGGAAGCGGATGCGGGCGGACCCGTAGGCGGTGAGGCGGTCGACCGGCGCAGCTCCGGGGCCGAGCGGCGGCGGGCCCGAGAGGATCTCGTGCTGCAGCGCACGCTCGTTGTCGTCCAGGAGCGCCTGGAAGATGCCCGCCCTGGTCCCGAACCGCCGGAACACCGTGCCCTTGCCCAGCCCGGAGCGCTCGGCGAGCCGGTCCATCGTGAGGCTGTCCGGTCCCGCCTCGGACAGGAGCTCGCGGGCGGTGGTGAGCAGCCGCTGACGGTTGCGCGCCGCGTCGGCGCGCTCGGGGTGCGGGGGACCCCAGGACAGCGGTGAACTCATTCCCGGATGCTATCGGGAATCGCGTAAGCGGGGTAAAGTCCGCTTATGTCGACCGGCATGGCCGACCGAGACTGTGGAGGATGAGATGGCAGACATGAACAGCGAGGTCATCGACGCGTTCCGCGCCAACGCGGGCGTGCTGGGTGACGACATCGCGGGCGGGCACTTCACCGGCAAGCGCCTGGTGCTGCTGCACCACGTGGGCCGGGTCAGCGGCACGGAGCGCGTGACCCCGCTCGTGGCCGCGACCGACGGCGACGCGTACCTCGTCGTCGGGTCCTTGGGCGGCGCGCCCAAGGACCCCGCGTGGGTGGCGAACATCGAGGACGGTCCCGGCGAGACCACCATCGAGGTTGGCGACACGACGCTTCGCGTGGCCACCACCGTGGTGCGGCCCGGGCAGCCCGACTGGGAGCGCCTCTACGGCATCTGGGCCGAGTACTGGCCGGACGCCAAGGAGTACGAGAAGAAGACGGACCGCCCGTTCCCGGTCATCCGGCTCGAGCCCCAGGCCTGATCTCCCGGTCGGCCCTCGCCTCAGCCGACCGAGCGGACGAACTCCCGCACGCGCGCCGCCATCTCGGCCGGCACCTCGGCGACCGTGAAGTGACCGCCCTCCTCGAGACGGTCGAACACGCGCAGGTCGAGATAGTGGCGGCGTGCGAGCACCTCGGGGTAGGCCGCCTCGTGCCGCTGGATCAGCACGGCGGCGGGCACGGTCGTGGGCGGGATCGGGTCCGGCTGGTCGGCGCCCTCGTAGTACGGCCGGAACGACGATCCGATCGTCTGGGTGGCCCAGTAGATCGTCGCCTCCGTGAGGATGCGGTCGCGGGAGATGCGGCGTTCTACCGCCCGCGGATCGCCCGGCGGCGTGTCGCTCCACTCGACCAGCTTCTCAGCGAGCCACCTCAGCAGGCCCGCGGGCGAGTCGTTGAGTGCCGTCGCGAGGGTGTCGGGCCGGGTGGCCTGCACGTGGCCGTAGGCGCCTTCGGTCTGGTGCTTCGCGGCGATGCCGTCGAAGAACTCCGTGACCTCGGGGTCGTCGAGGGCGGCGCGCTCCTCGCTGGTGGGGAAGTGGGCGTGCGTGGCCACGATCCCTGCCACCTGCTCGGGGTAGCGGGCGGCGATGAGGTCGCTGACGTTCGCGGTGACGTCCTCGCCGTACGTGAAGTACCGGTCGTAGCCCAGCACGTCCGTCATCAGCGCGTGCATGGTGGCGGCCAGCCGCTTCTCCGACATCGGCCCGGCGGCGTACGGCGAGGAGAAGCCGAACCCGGGCAGGCTCGCGACCACCACGTCGAGGTCGGGCAGCAGGTCGGCGAAGTCGAGCTGCAGCGCGAACGTGTGCGGCCAGCCGTGCAGCACCAGGAGCGCCGGGGCATCCGGCCGGTCCGAGCGCAGATGGGCGAAGTGCAGGTCGACGTCGCCGACCTCGGCGACGAACTGCGGGTGCTCGTTCAGCCAGGCCTCTCTCGCGCGCCAGTCCCAGCTGATCCAGTGGTCGACGAGCTCGCGCAGGTACCCCGCGGTCATGCCCGACGCCGGGCGCCGGGGCGAGTCGTCCGGGATCCGGCTCCGGGCGAGGCGCTCACGCAGATCGGTGAGGACCTGGTCGGGGACGTGGACCGTGAAGGGGCGTGGTGCGGTCAGCGGCTCGCTCATGAGGACGACGCTATGTCGAGCCACTGACATCGGCCGGGCGGTCCTGCCGCCCGGGAGGCCCGTGGCCTACGGGGTCGGTGGTGCGGCCCGCTCGAGGAGCGCCTGGGTCGCGGCGTCGACGTTCTTCACGAGCTTGTGCACCCCGTCGAGGAAGATGACGAGGCCGACCAGGAAGAGCACCACCCCGATGATCACGGCCAGCGCTGAGACGGCGGGGCCCCACAGGGCGAGCAGAGCCCCCAGGATCAGCCCGCCCAGACCGAGAGTGATCGGACCGGCGGACCGGTGGGCCGTCGTCGGCCAGGGCTTCGCCGGCTGTGTCGCGTCGGTCATGCCTCACATCGTCGTGGCCGGCGAACGCCCTGGCCAGAGGCTGGACGGGTGAAACCCGCCGGCAGGTCGGCCGCAGTCGCGGCTCTCGCCGGAAGGGCTGGCGTCATCGCCGACACAACCCATCAGGGGGCCTCGTGTGGTGGGTCGGCGGGCGGCAGCTCGAGGGTCCGGACCGGCTCCTCGTTGCCCGCCCGGTCGGTGGCGGTGAACTCGATGACCTGGGACTCGTCGCCCAGAACGTGTCCGGTCCCTTCCACCGGATGCTGTCCACGCCGGAGACGTCGTCCGGGGCGGCAAGGTTGACCTCGACCCTGATCTGGCTGACGACGTGGCGCTCGCGGTCCACGGCCCGCACGGTGACCGTGTGCACGCCGTCGCCGAGCCGTAGCGGCTCCGGCCCGGCCGCGACCCAGGGTCCGTCGCCGACGCGGACCTCGACGGTGGGCTCGCCGGCGTCGGCCCGTGCCGTGAGGGTGAGCTCGGCCGGCTGGTGGTACCAGCCCGAGACGGGTTGCATGTTCCGGAGCAGCGCTCCGTGCTATGTGATGCGTGATATTTTACGTAGGATGACGGCGGTATCGACGGGGTGAATGTAGACGGCGTGTTTCCTTGCATTCAAGCCGCTCCGGGCCCTGTAGGGGCCGTCTGGCCAGGCATGCCCAGGTACCCTCGGGTGCATTGACGATGGGATTCCCGTCTCGTGTAATATACTACTAGCGTTGCCTGACCATCCAGGAGCCATCATGAGCGCAGCATCCCCGACCCCGTCGGTCCGTCGTCTCCCACCGGTCGCGAGCCTGCGCGAGCAGGTGCACCGCGCCCTCGTGGCGGCGATCGTCGCCGGCGAGCTGGAGCCTGGCGAGCTCGTCTCCGTGCCGACGCTCGCCGCCCGGTTCGACGTGTCCGCGACGCCGGTGCGCGAGGCGGTGCTGGACCTGGAGCGCCGGGGGTTCCTGGAGGCGGTGCGCAACAAGGGCTTCCGCGTGACGCGCGTGAGCGACCAGACGCTGCGGCACGTCGCCGCCGTCCGCCTGGTGATCGAGCCGATCTGGATGGAGCGGCTGGCCAGGTCGTTCCCGGTCGGGCAGCTCGCGGAGTTTCGCGCGCTGGCCGACGAGATCGTCGAGGGTGCGCGGACCGGCGACCTGATCGCGTACCTGCAGGCGGACCAGTCGTTCCACCTGCGGCTGATGGGGCTCCTGGGTAACCCGGTGGCCAGCGAGATCGTGTCCGACCTGCGGGACCGGGCACGTCTGCTCGGGCTGTCGACCATGGTCGCGAGCGGCACGCTCGCGAGCTCGGCCCAGGAGCACCACGAGCTGCTCGACCTGCTGGCCGCCGGCGACGGTCCGGGCGCCAAGGCGCTCATGGAGCGGCACATCGGGCACTCGCTCGGTACGTGGGCGGGCAAGCCGGAGGACTGAGCCCGACGAGCAGGCCGGCTGGTGGTGCCGACCAGTGAGGCCGGAGAACGTGCAGCAGCGACCGAGGGGGTGGATGTGGCGGCGGACGTCGTGATCGTCGGCGCCGGGATCGTCGGTGCGGCGTGCGCGCGAGCCCTCGCCCGGGCGGGTGCCCGCGTGACGGTGCTCGACCGTGGGGCGGCCGCCGCCGGCACCAGCGCCCACGGTGAGGGCAACCTGCTGGTCTCCGACAAGGGGCCCGGTCCGGAGCTGGAGCTCGCCACGGTGTCGCTCCGCCGGTGGGCCGCGCTCGCGGAGGAGCTGGCGGACGAGCTGGGTCCGCGGTTCCCGTCCGTCGAGCACGAGGCCAAGGGGGGCCTCGTGGTCGTCACCTCCACCGAGGGCCTGTCCGGGCTGCGCCGGTTCGCCGACGCGCAGCGCGCGTCCGGCGTCGAAGCGGTCGAGATGGGCGCCGAGCAGGCACGCGAGCTCGAGCCCGACCTGGCGCCCGGCGTCGTGGGCGCCGTCCACTACCCGCACGACGCCCAGGTGCAGCCGGTGGCTGCCACCGAGGCGCTGCTCGCTTCCGCGCGCCGCGCGGGCGCCGAGGTTCGCACCGGTGTGGAGGTGACCGGCCCGCTGCTCGGCGCCGGCGGCCGGCTCGCGGGCGTCGTCACGTCGCGGGGCGAGGTGGCGGCCGACGCCGTCGTCGTGGCCGCGGGTCCCTGGTCGGCGGAGGTCGCCGAGCGGCTGGGCTCCTCGATCCCCGTGCGGCCCCGCCGTGGCATGGTGCTGGTGACCACCCCCATGCCGCAGCGCATCCGGCGCAAGGTCTACGACGGCGACTACTTCGCCGCGACGCAGTCGGCGGGCGCGGAGCTGCAGACGTCCGCCGTCATCGAGTCGACGCAGGGCGGGACGGTGCTGATCGGCTCGAGCCGCGAGCAGGTCGGGTTCGACGAGCGCTTCCGCGCCGCGGTGCCCGCCGAGATGGCGCGGCGCGCGGTGGCGGTGTTCCCGTTTCTCGCGCAGACCAACGTGATGCGGTCCTACGTGGGCTTTCGCCCGTACATGCCGGACCACCTGCCGGTGATCGGCCCCGACCCCGTCCGTGCTGGGCTGTGGTTCGCCACCGGCCACGAGGGCGCGGGTGTCGGGCTGGCTCCGGCGACCGGTGACCTGCTCGCCGCGCAGCTGCTCGGCCTCGATCCCGCGCTCGACCCCCGCCCGTACGCCGTCGACCGGCCGACGCTCCTGGAGACCCAGTCATGACCTCGTACCGCGTACCGGCCGCGAGCGACCCGGCCCGGCCGGCCGCCGACCGCCCGCTCACGATCGTGGTGGACGGCGAACCCGTGGCCGGGACCGCCGGGCAGACGATCGCCGGCGTGCTGCTGGGAGCCGGACGGCGCGAGTGGCGTACCACCGCGGCGGGCGGCGCGCCGCGCGGCGTGTTCTGCGGGATCGGTGTGTGCTTCGACTGCCTCGTCGAGGTCAACGGCCTGCGGGACGTGCGCGCCTGCCTGCGGCGCGCCCAGGACGGCGACGTCGTGACCCGTCAGGGCGGTACCCGATGAGGGACGTGGTGGTGGTCGGGGCCGGTCCCGCCGGGCTGGCCGCCGCGCGGGCGGCCGCGTCGGCGGGAGCCCTGGTCACCCTGCTCGACGCCGCTGACGGGCTCGGTGGCCAGTACTGGCGTCACCTGCCGGCCGAGCGGCCGGCCGGTCGCGAGGGCCTGCTGCACCACAAGTGGGCCACGTTCGGCGAGCTCAGCGACGTGCTGCGGGAGCACCCGGCGGTCACGGTGCTCCCGTCGGCCCAGGTGTGGTCGCTCGAACGGCACGACGGCGGTATCCGCCTCAATATCCTGGTCGGAGAGCCCGACGGCGCGGGGCGGCAGGCCCTGGTGCTCGAGCCGGACGCCCTGGTGCTCGCCACCGGCGCCCACGACCGCACCCTGCCGTTCCCCGGCTGGCAGCTGCCCGGCGTCTACTCCGCCGGTGCGGCACAGGCGCTGGCGAAGGGGGAGCGGGTCGCGGTCGGGCGCCGCGTCGTCGTCGCCGGGGCCGGGCCGTTCCTGCTGCCCGTCGCGTCGTCGCTGCTGCAGACCGGCGCCACCGTCGTCGGCGTGCACGAGGCGGGCCGGATCGGCTCCCTCGCGCGCGGCTGGCTGAACCGGCCCTGGGAGCTCGCCGGGGCTGCCGGCAAGGCGGGCGAGCTGGCCGGGTACGTCGGCGACCTGTTGCGCCACCGGGTGCGGTGGCGACCCGGCGAGGCGGTGGTCGCCGCGCACGGCGACGGACAGGTCGACGCCGTGACCGTGGCCCGCCTGGACGAGCGCTGGGCACCGGTCGCGGGCACGGAGCGGCGGGTCGAGGCGGACGCCGTGTGCGTCAGCCACGGCTTCACACCGCGGCTGGAGCTGGCGATCGCCGCCGGGTGCGACCTCTCGTCGAGCCGGTTCGTGCTGGTCGACGACACCCAGGCCACCTCCGTGCGCGGAGTGTGGGCCGCCGGCGAGATCACGGGCATCGGCGGCGCCGACGCGGCGCTGGCCGAGGGCACGGTGGCCGGCACGGCAGCGGCCGGTGGGAACGCCGGCACCGGAACGGCCCGCGCCGCGCTCCGGGCCCGGTCCCGGGCGCGGGGTTTCGCAGCGCGCATCGAGGCGGCGCACGGTATCCGCCCCGGGTGGACCGGCTGGCTGCGCGACGACACGGTCGTCTGCCGCTGCGAGGAGACCACCTACGGGCGCGTGCGCGAGGTGGTCGAGCTGACCGGTTCGCACGAGGCGCGCTCCGTGAAGCTGACCAGCCGGGCAGGCCTCGGCCCGTGCCAGGCGCGGATGTGCGGACGGACGCTCCAGGAGCTCCTGGACGGTCCGGGTGCCCGTGGTCGCGCGGCAGGAGGCGTCGAGGGTGGTCCGGCGCCGACCGTGGACCGCCGTCCGTTCGTCGTCCCGGTCCGGCTCGGCGAGCTGGCGGCTCTGCCGGCGACCTCGACTTCCCGAACAGCCACGTCCCGCACAGCTTCTGCTCTACCGACAGCGTCATTCCCCAGTGCATCCCAACCCGGAGGAGACCGGACATGAACCAGCGTTTCGACCTCGGCGGCGTGATTGTCGCCACCACCCTTGCCTTCAAGCCCGACGACTCCGCACCGGCCGGGCTCGCCGTCGACTACGAGCGCTTCGCCGCGCACTGCGAGTTCCTGATCGACAACGGCTGCCGCGGCGTCGGGCCGAACGGCTCGCTCGGCGAGTACTCGTCGCTCACCGACGACGAGCGGCGCAAGGTCGTGCAGACCGCCGTCGCGACGGTCGGCGACCGCGGTCTGGTCGTCGCCGGTGTGCACGGCGTCGGGTCGCACCAGGCCAAGCACTGGGCCGAGATCGCCCAGGAGGACGGTGCGGACGCCGTCCTGCTGCTGCCGCCCACCATCTACCGCGCGAACCGGTCCGAGGTGATCGAGCACTACACGCGCGTCAACGAGGTGGGCATCCCGATCATGATCTACAACAACCCCTTCGACACGAAGGTGGACCTCACGCCGGACCTCCTCGCCGAGCTCGCCCAGCTCGAGAACGTCGTGGCCGTGAAGGAGTTCTCCGGCGACGTACGGCGTGTGCTGGAGATCAAGGAGCTGGCCCCCGACCTCGACGTCATCGCCGGCGCCGACGACCTGCTCTTCGAGTCGCTGGTGGCGGGCGCCACCGGCTGGTTCGCCGGCTACCCGAACGCGTTCCCGCGCGAGGCCGTCGAGATCTACACGCTGGTCAGCGAGGGCAAGATCGTCGAGGCCCGCGAGCTGTACAAGCACCTCGTTCCCGCGTTCCGCTGGGACTCCCGGACCGAGTTCGTGCAGGCGATCAAGCTCTCGATCGACATGGCCGGGCAGAGCTACGGTGGGCCGACCCGCCCGCCCCGCGGCCCGCTCAGCGCGGAGCACGCGGCGCAGGTGCGCAAGGACACCGAGGCGGCGCTCAGCTACATCGCGTCGCGCTGACCGGCCGGACACAGGCGACCGGACACAGGGAGGGACCATGCGCACGAGCAGGACCATCACCGCCGTCGACTCGCACACCGAGGGTATGCCCACGCGCGTGATCACGGGCGGCGTCGGGCCGATACCGGGCGACACGATGAACGACCGGCGGCTGTACTTCATGGAGCACATGGACGAGCTGCGGCAGTTCCTCATGAACGAGCCGCGCGGGCACGCCGCGATGAGCGGCGCCATCCTGCAGCCGCCGTCGCGACCCGACTGCGACTGGGGCGTCGTCTACATCGAGGTGTCCGGCTGCCTGCCCATGTGCGGGCACGGCACCATCGGCGTGGCCACGGTCCTGGTCGAGACGGGGATGGTCGACGTCGTCGAACCGGTCACCGAGATCCGGCTCGACACACCGGCCGGGCTCGTCGTCGCGAAGGTGGCGGTCAGCGACGGCCATGCGGACGCCGTGACCATCGAGAACGTGCCGAGCTTCGTGACCGCCCTCGACCAGAAGGTCGAGGTGCCCGGCTACGGCACCGTCCCGTACTCGATGGCGTTCGGTGGCAACTTCTACGCACTCGTCGACCTGGACGACCTCGGGCTGCCCTTCGACCGGGCCCGGCAGCAGGACCTGCTGGCGGCCGGGCTCGCGATCATGGACACGATCAACGAGACCGCTCTGCCGAAGCACCCGGCGCTCGACGGCGTGGCGGCCTGCCATCACGTCGAGCTGATCGCCCCCGGCTCGGACGCGCGGCACTCCCGCCACGCGATGGCGATCTGGCCGGGCTGGTTCGACAGGTCACCGTGCGGCACCGGGACGTCCGCCCGCATGGCCGAGCTCTGGGCCCGCGGCGAGCTCGCGCTCGACACCGACTTCGTCAACGAGTCCTTCATCGGCAGCCGGTTCGTCGGCCGCCTGGTCGCCGAGACCACCGTCGCGGGCGTGCCCGCCGTCGTGCCGACCATCACCGGGCGCGCCTGGGTGACCGGCACCGCCAACTACCTGCTCGACCCCAGCGACCCGTTCCCCACGGGCTTCGTGTTCTGAGCCCGCCCGCCGTACCTGCCATCTGCTGAGGAGCCGAACCCATGACCGCCACCGCGGCCCCCGAACACCATGACCGCACCGTCGACGACGTCGCCCGCCGCGCCCAGGAGGTGTTCGACAGCCTGAGTCGCACAGTCCCCGGGGTGCGCGCCGCCGCTCTGCGCGGCGCGGCCACCGCCCTCGCCGACCACGCGGACGAGCTCGTCGCCCTCGCCCAGGAGGAGACCGGCCTCGCGGAGGCCCGGCTCCGCGGTGAGCTCAAGCGCACGCAGGTCCAGCTGCGCCTGTTCGCCCACGTGGTGTCCGACGGCGCCTACCTCGACGTCCGCCTCGACGAGGCCGACCCCGACTTCGTCCTCGGTCCCCGCCCCGACCTGCGCCGCAGCCTCTGGCCGGTCGGACCCGTGCTGAACTTCGCCGCGAGCAACTTCCCGTTCGCCTTCTCCGTCGCCGGCGGGGACACGGCGGCGGCGCTCGCGGCGGGCTGTCCCGTGATCGTCAAGGCGCACCCCGGGCACCCGCGGCTGTCGGAGCGCACGGCCGAGATCGTCGCCGCCGCGCTGACCGAGGCGGGCCTGCCGGAGGGCACGCTGCAGCTGGTCGCATCCCAGGACGCGGGGGTCGCGCTGGTCGAGCACCCGGCGGTCCGGGCGGCGGCGTTCACCGGGTCGCAGCGGGTGGGGCAGCTGCTCGCCGCCCGGGCCGCCGCACGGCCCGACCCGATCCCGCTCTTCGGCGAGCTGGGCAGCGTCAACCCCGTGCTCGTCTCGGCGCAGGCCCTGCACGAGCGCGCCGACGAGCTGCTCGGCGGCTACGTGGCGAGCGTGTCCGGCTCGGCCGGCCAGCTCTGCACCAAGCCGGGCTTCCTCCTCGTCCCCGAGGGCACCGACCACGACGACGCGGTGGCCCACGCCGCCGTGCAGGTGCCTGAGCACCGGCTGCTCAACCCGTCGATCGCCGACGGGTACGAGCGGCGGGTCGCGCAGGTGCTGGGGGTGGACGGAGTGCGCGTCGTGCACGCCGGCGGCGTCCGGCGCGGCGACGCCGGTGACCCGGGCAGCCCTGCCGACGGTGCGGGCCAGGCCTGGGTGACCCCGACGTTCGTCGCCGTCCCGCTCGACCTGCTTCGCCGCGCGGGGGAAGCGCTGCTCGACGAGGTGTTCGGGCCGTTCTCCGTGATCGTGGAGTATCCCGACGGCACGGACCTGGCCGCCGTCGTCGCCGAGCTGTTCCCCGGCAACCTGACCCTGACCATGCACCTGGGGGAGCGCGAGTCCTCCGAGGAGCAGGCCGCCCTCGTGGCGCGCCTGGGCCGGCACGCGGGAAGGGTCCTGCTCGGCGGCTGGCCCACCGGTGTGGCGGTCACGCCGGCGATGCAGCACGGTGGGCCGTGGCCGGCGACGACCACGGACGGGACGTCGGTCGGCACCGCGGCGATCGGCCGGTTCCTGCGCGGAGTCGCCTTCCAGGACGCCCCACAGGAGCTGCTGCCTCCGCCCTTGCGCGACGACAACCCCTGGGGCGTGCCCCGGACGGTGGCCGCGCGTGGTGAGTCGCTGGGCTGGTGACCGCAGGCCGGTTCGAGCGCCCCGGTCGTTCCCGCCCGAGAGCGGCGACCGGGCGCCGATACCGCGATACCGATATGACCACCGATCGAGCTACAGCCCCGTCATGCGGAGCATCGCCTCGCCGTAGCGCTCGCCGCTGACCTGGATCCGTTCGGCACCGGCCGCGATCTCGGCGAGGTCCTCGGCGGTGAGGTCGACGGCGGCCGCCGCGATGTTCTCCTCGAGCCGGCCGAGGCGGCGCGTGCCGGGGATCGGGACGATCCACGGCTGCTGGGCGAGCAGCCAGGCGAGCGCTACCTGCGCCGTCGTGCAGCCCTTGCGGGTGGCGACCTCGCCGAGCAGCTCGACGAAGGCCAGGTTGGCCTGACGGTTCTCCTCGCTGAAGCGCGGCATGCCGGCGCGCATGTCGTCGTCGGCCAGCGTGGTCTCGAGGGCGCCCGTCAGGAAGCCTCTGCCGAGCGGGCTGAAGGGCACGAACCCGATGCCGAGCTCCTTGAGCGTCGGGAGGATCTCGGGCTCGGGATCGCGGGTCCACAGCGAGTACTCGCTCTGCAGCGCCGTGACGGGCTGGACCGCGTGCGCTCGGCGGATGGTGTCGGCTCCCGCCTCCGAGAGCCCGAAGCGGCGCACCTTGCCGGCCTCGATCAGCTCGGCGACGGTGCCTGCGACGTCCTCGATGGGCACTTCCGGGTCGACGCGGTGCTGGTAGAAGAGATCGATGACGTCCGTGCCGAGCCGGCGTAGCGCCGCGTCGGCCACCTGCCGGATGTGCTCGGGGCGGCTGTCCGTGCCGATGCTGCGGCCCTCCTCGTCGATCTTGAAGCCGAACTTCGTGGCGATGACCACCTGGTCGCGCACCGGGGCGAGCGCCTCGCCCACCAGCTCCTCGTTGACGAACGGACCGTAGACCTCGGCGGTGTCGAAGAGGGTGATCCCGCGGTCGACGGCACCGCGCAGGACCGCGATCATCTCCTGCCGGGTTCCCGGGTTGGGGCCGTAGCCCTGGCTCATGCCCATGCAGCCCAGCCCGATGGCGGAGACCTCGAGGCTGCTCGTCCCGGATCCCAGTGTTCGTGTCTCCATGCGTGACTCCTCGGTCGTGGGTGGAACGGCGTCGCCCGGTACCGCTTCACGGTCGGCAGCTGCAGTCTGGCAGGCCTCACTGACACGCTCGGTCGCTCGCTGCGGTCTCGTGCCGGTGTCGTGCCGGTCTCGTGTCGGTGAGGCTGCGTACGGTCGGTGGTGCGGCGCGATCGGACCGTGCTCGAAACTGCTGTGCGGGTTGTCCACAACTTCGGATCTGAAGATGCGGTCCGATGAGATCGAACATAGATTCGATGTGATGCTGATGGACCAGATGCTTAGGAATTGGAAGGAGGGCATGCATGGGGCAGGCGAAGAGCTGGAAGACGGGTGGGAGCACCAGCCTGGAGACAGCTGCGGAACGGTCCCTGCGCCGACTGGTCGCAGCATCGGCAGCCGCGTCGTCCTCCGAGGCGCGTGCGGCGATCTCGGGACCTGTCCTGAGCTGGGGTGCGGTAGCACGTGACCGAGAAGGTGTCCTGCCGTCGGCCACCGTGACCTGGACCGGTCACGGCCGCTCCGGCGCTACCTCGACCGCCACCGCCATCGCCGCCATCGCCGCCACCGCCACTGTCGCAGATGTCGCCGCTCCAGCCATCGCTTCAGATGGTGCTACGGCTGGCACAGCTGCCGGCGATGTGGCTGGAGGTGCTCAGGCAGGGCTCGATGAGATGCCGGTAGGTGCCGGCCTGGTGGGTGTGCTGGCGGATGCCGAGGTCGCTGATCTCGCGGACGGTGTGCTGCTCGACATCGCGGCACGGTGGCAGGACGTCATCTCCTGGGCCACCGCGATGCAGTCACGCGCGCTGGGCGAGATCGCCCGGCGCAGGTCGTGGACCGAGGAGCACACCGCCGCGGCCGCGGAGATCAGCGCCCGCCTGCGGTTACCGCAGCGCGAGGCCAACAAGCATCTCGCCCGTGGCGCGGGCCTGGCCGAGCACCCCCAGGTCATGAACGCCCTGTACGACGGCCTGATCGACACCGCCAAGGCCGACATCCTCCTGCGCAGTGGCAACCCCCTCACGCTCGAGCAGCGTGAGGAAGCGATCACCCGGTACCTGCCCCAGGCGCCCGATCGCACCCGCGAATGGCTGCGCAACAAGATGAACGCGTTCGCCACCCAGCTCAGGGGCGCCTTGGCGACCGCCAAGCATGCGAGAGCTCGCCGTGCCGTCTATCTCGACCCGGCCGACAACACCATGGCTTGGATCAGTGCGAACCTGCCCGCCACCGACGCCGCTGCCGTCTGGGACGCGATCGAGCAGGCCGCCCACGCCCTGCGCCGCGCACCGGGAACGACCCGGACCCTGGCGCAGGCCCGTGCTGACGCACTCGTCGCGATCACCACCGGCCGCCTCATCGTCCCGCCCCATCCCGAGTGCGGCTCCACCAGCATCGCCACCGCGGCCGGCAACGTCGCGACGACCAATGTTGCGACACCGACACCGACACCGACGCCGGCACCGGCACTGACACCGGCACCGGCACTGACGGCAACGGCGACGGCGACGGCAACGCCAACCGCAACGTCAAAGCCGGCAAAGCCGGGAACCGCAAAGACAGGAACCGCAAAGACACCAGAGTGTGTCGTGGCGACGAGGGGCGTCGTGCCGACGGAGGCCGCTGCGCCGGTGGGGCCCTCGCTCGAGGAGGTCCTGCCCCGGACGACCGTCCCGTCCACTGGCTGTACCTGCGGGGGCTGCACCTGCGGTGGCGCGACGATTCGAGTCATCCCGGTCAAGCCGCAGATCCGGATCACGATTGCTGCCACCACACTCCTGGGCCTGGACGACAATCCCGGACACCTGGATACGTACGGCCCCATCCCCGCCGACATCGCCGCGCAGATCGCCACCGACGCGACCTGGCAGCGACTCCTGGCTGACCCCGTGACCGGGATCCTGACCGACTACTCCACCACCACCTACCAGCCCGGCAAGCTCCTCCGCCAGGCTGTCATCGCCCGGGACGGGACCTGCACGTTCCCGCAGTGCGACCGACCAGCCCGATGGGCCGACCTGGACCACATAGCTCCCTTCGATCACCACCTCGACCCAGCCGGTCAGCCCCCGGGCGCTCCCGGACAGACCCGTGCGACCAACCTGCAACCCCTGTGCCGCGCGCACCACCTCGCCAAGACCCACCACGGCTGGACCCCGGTACGCGACCCGGCCACCGGAATCACGACCTGGACCGCACCCACCGGGCACAGCTACATCCGGCTCGCCACCCAGAGCGGGCCGGCGAACCCGGAGGGCCAGGCCGGCCCGAACGGGCGAGTCGGCCAGGTGAGCAACGACATCACCAGCCTGACTGACGACACCCGAGCGCGCCTCGGACAACCACCCATCGACGAGACACGCACCACGACCCCCTCTACCGATGGGTCGCCCTTCGACAGGTCGCCCGCCAGCAGGCCGCCCACCGAAGAGGCCGAGGTCGAACGGCCAACTACTGAGCAGCGGCTACGACGCTTCCCCGATGAACCACCTTTCTAGGGCGCGGGCAGCGCAGCGCCGGGAAGCCGGCCGACCCAGCCGGCCGGCCGCATGACAAGCGGTCACCTGAGTCGGTCGTCCCGCCGCACCAGTTGTTGGACAAGGCCCGTCATCGGGATCGAGCAGCTGACGCATTCGCCTGACGGGGGCGGTTGTCGAGGTTGACCAGTCAGGCCGGTTGCCCGTGCGAGCCGGTCACCAGCCCGGTCACCAGTGCCCGTCGGCGGACCTTTCAGCGAGGCCGGTCACCGGTGCGAAAGCCAGTCACCGGTGCGACGCCGTCGGACGCCTCGACCCGTCGACAGGGCCTCGCAGCCCGCGCCCGAGTCGCGGCCGTCAGGCGGCACTGCCCCCGTCGCGGTACGGGCGGAAGAAGTCGCGCAGCTCCTGCGCGTAGAGCTCCGGCTCCTCGAACGCGGCGAAGTGTCCGCCGCGCTCGGGCTCGGTCACGCGCACCGCGTTCGTGGTGCGTTCGAGCCACGCGCGTGGCGGCCGCACCACGTCACCGCGGAACAGCGAGAATCCGGACGGCACCTCCACCCGGCGCGTGAGCTGCTCCGCGGGGATCTTCGAGTTCGCGTGGTACATCCGCATGGACGACCCGATGGTGCCCGTGAGCCAGTAGATGGTGATGTTGGTGAGGATCTCGTCCATGGTGTAGCCACGCCCGACGCCGCCGTCGCTCCAGCCGTGGAGCTTCTCGACGATCCAGGCGGCCAGTCCGGCGGGGGAGTCGTTGAGCGCGGCAGCGACGGTCTGGGGCTTGGTGCGGTGCATCGCGCCGTAGGCACCCTCGGTAGCGGTCCAGGTCGCGGCCTCGGCGAACCAGGCCCGTTCCGCGGGTGCGAGGGTCGCGGGGTCACCGGCGAAGACGGGCAGCCCGCCGTCGGTGCGGTGGACGGCGGCGACCCGGTCCGGGTGGTCGAGTGCGAGGTACCGGCTCACGTGGCTGCCCATGTCCCCGCCCGCCGCGCCGAACCGCTCGTAGCCGAGCCCTCGCATGAGCTCGGCCCACAGCCCGGCGACGGCGACCGAGCTCAGCGGCTGTCCGGTCGGCCGGTCCGAGTACCCGAAGCCGGGCATGTCCGGGACGACGACGTCGAACGCGTCCGCGGGGTCGGCGCCGTGCGCGCCGGGATCGGTCAGGAGCGGCACGACCTTGGAGTACCGCCAGAACGAGTCCGGCCAGCCGTGACTGAGGACCAGGGGCAGCACCGGGCCGACCGGCGCGACGGCGCGGGCGTGCACGAAGTGGATCCCCAGGCCGCCGACCTGCGTGCGGAAGCGGGGGAGCCGGGCCAGTACCGCCTCCTGCGCCGCCCAGTCGAACCCGTCCGCCCAGTACGTGACCAGCTCGCGGAGGTAGCCGAGGTCGGTGCCGAGGGACCACCCCGCGTCCTCGGGCGCGTCCGGCCAGCGGGTCGTCCGCAGCCGCGCGCGGAGGTCTTCGACCGCCTCGGGGGCAGTCCGCGAGACGAACGGCTCGGGGGCAGCAGGGGTGTCCGACACGGACCTCACCTTACGAGGTCCAGGGGGTGCGAGCGGAGCGTCTCGCCGACGGCGTGCGCGCCGGTCACCGTGCGGGTCACCGTGCGGCCCCGCTGGCCAGGGCTCGTCGAGCACCTTTGTACCGGGCCACCAGCTCGGTACGTCAGGGAGCCAGCTTCTGGGCCGCCTTCAGCAGGGCGCCGGTGCCCTGGATGAGCGCGCGCAGGTCGTCGACGGAGAGCAGCGCCAGGAGGTCCGGGGGCAGCTCCTCGTCGTGCGCGACGAGGCGCCGGATCGCCTCGCTTCCCTTCTCCGTGCTGGTCACACGGCGGACGCGGCCATCGGCCGGGTCCTGCGTGCGGACGGTCATGCCGGCTGCGGTCAGCCGGTCCAGGATCCCGGAGACCGTGGCGGCGGAGACGCCGAGCGCCTCGGCGAGCCGTTGCGGTGTCGACTCGCGGTCCACCTGGACGAGCGCCAGAGCGCGCAGCTGCTGCACCGTCAGGCCGGTCTCCAGCAGGGGGCGCAGCCGCGAGGTCAAGAACTCCTCGCCGAGCCGGCGGTGCAGGTTGGCGAGCTCGGCGACGAGCTGGTCGCGGGTCTGGTCGGTCACGCGCTGACTGTAGTCGGCACTTCACCCGCTCCGAACCGGAGTTGCGGGGTGGGAACCCCAGCAGGATCCTTTGCGTTAGGCAAAATACTGCGCCGAAGGAGTCGTGGGCCCGGCGTATCCCCAGATCTGGAGGCAGTGTGTTTCGTCTTGCCCGCATGTCGCTCGCGAACCGTGCGCTCGTCGCACTCGCGACGATTGCCGTCTTCGTCGTCGGCGTCTTCAGTATGGGGCAGCTCCGGCAGGAACTCATCCCGTCGATGAACGTGCCGGTGGTGGCGGTCACGGCCGCCGACCCGGGCACCTCGCCGGAGATCGTCGCGGAACGGGTCACCGACCCGATCGAGTCGGCGGTCCAGAGCATCGACGGGGTCACGGGCGTGACGTCGACGGTCTCCACCGGCGTCTCGATGACGACCGTCGAGCTGGAGTACGGCACGGACGTCGACGCGGTCGAGCAGGAGATCAGCTCGGCGGTCAACGGTCTCCAGGACCTGCCGGAAGACATCGAGCCGCAGGTCATGGCGGGCTCGTTCGACGACCTGCCCGTGATCCAGCTCGCCGTCTCGGGCGACGGCAGCGAGCAGGAGCTGACGGACGCCATCGACTCCGTGCTCGTGCCGGAGCTGTCGGGCATCGCGGAGGTCCGGGACGTCACGGTCACCGGCGCCACCGAGCAGCAGGTGGTGATCGAGCCCGACGACAAGGAGCTCGCCGCGGCCGGCCTCACCACCGCGCAGCTCTCGTCGCTGCTGCAGGAGAACGGCACGGTGACGCCGGTGGGCGCCGTCACGCAGGACGGTCAGACGAACAGCGTCCAGGTGGGCACGTCCGTCGACTCCGTGAAGGAGCTCGAGAACCTGCCGATCGTCCCCGCCGCCGGAGCGTCTGCGCCAGGAGCCGAGGCACCGCAGGCCCCGGACGCCGGGGCGAGCCCCGCCGAGGTCGTCCACCTGGGGGACGTGGCGGAGGTGAGCGTGCAGGACGTGCCGCCCACCTCCTACTCGCGCCTGGACGGCGAGCCGTCGCTCGCGATCGCCCTGACGAAGACGCCGGACGGCAACACCGTGGACGTGTCGCACGCGGTGCACGACGTGCTGGCCGACGTCGACGACGAGCTGGACGACGCCGGCGTGAGCACCGCCGTCACGTTCGACCAGGCGCCGTTCATCGAGGAGTCGATCGAGGGCCTGACGACGGAGGGCGGTCTCGGCCTGCTCTTCGCCGTCCTGGTGATCCTGGTGTTCCTGGCCTCGCTGCGGGCCACGCTGGTCGCGGCGATCTCGATCCCGCTGTCGCTGGCGGTGACGTTCGCGGCCATGAACCTGACCGGCTACACGCTGAACATCCTCACGCTCGCCGCTATGACGATCTCGATCGGGCGCATCGTCGACGACTCGATCGTCGTGATCGAGAACATCAAGCGGCACCTGTCCTACGGCGAGGACCGGGTGCACGCGATCGTCACCGCCGTCCGCGAGGTGGGCACCGCCATCACCTCGTCGACGATCTGCACGGTGGCGGTCTTCGCCCCGATCGCTCTCGTGGGCGGCATGGCCGGCGAGCTGTTCCAGCCGTTCGCCGTCACCGTGGCGATCGCCATGGGCGCGTCCCTGGTCGTCGCCCTGGTCGTCGTGCCCGTGCTGGCGTACTGGTTCATCAAGGTCCCGGCCTCCACCGACGGCGGCGCCGCCATGCGCGAGGCCGCCGAGCTCAAGGAGCGCCGCGGCGCCTGGCAGCGCGCCTACGTTCCCTCGCTCGCCGCCGCGCTGCGCCGCCCGGTCGGCACGCTCGTCGTCGCGGTGGCGCTGCTGGCCGGCACCGTCGCGCTGGTGCCGCGCATGGAGACCAACTTCATCGGGGAGGCCGGGCAGGACACGCTCTCGGTGACGCAGGAGTTCGCGCCCGGCACGTCGTTGGCCGCGCAGGACGAGGCGGCCAAGGCGGTCGAGGACGTCCTCGCGGACATCGACGGCGTCGAGACCGTGCAGACCACCGTCGGCTCCGCGGACGGGATGGCCGCCGCCTTCGGCGGTGGTGCCGGTGGCAGCAGCGCCTCGTTCGCGATGACGCTGGCCGAGGACGCCGACGGCCAGGCGGTGCAGGACGAGGTGAACGACGCGCTCGACGAAGCGGCCCCGGACGGCGAGATCACCGTGGCCGCCGGCGACGCCGGCTTCGCCAGCACCACCGTGGACCTGGTCGTCACGGCGCCTGACGCCGAGGGCCTGGCCGACGCCGCCGGCGCGGTCGAGGAAGCGGTGACGGCCGTGGACGGCGTCGACGACGTGACGAACAACCTCGCCGCCGAGCAGACAGCCGTGCAGGTGACCGTGGACCGGGACGCGGCGGCCGAGGTCGGCCTCACCGAGGCGACGGTCTCCGGCCTCCTGGCCGGTGCGATGAACGAGTCGAGCATCGGCACGGTGGACCTGGACGGCACGTCGCTCGACGTCGTCGTGGCCGGCGACATGCCGGAGACGACCGCCGGGATCAAGAAGATCGACGTGCCGACGGCGGCCGGCGTGATCCCGCTGAGCGACCTCGTGACGGTCGAGGAGGTGTCGGCCCCGGCGTCGGTGACGCGGGTGGACGGCGAGCGCAGTGCCACCGTGGAGGTGACCCCCGCCGGGCAGGACCTGGGTTCGCTGACCGTGGCCCTGACCGAGGAGATCGACACCATCGACCTGCCGAGCGGTGCCGAGGTGACCATGGGCGGTGTGGCGTCCGACCAGGCCGAAGCGTTCGAGGACCTGGGACTGGCGCTGCTGGCCGCCATCCTCATCGTCTACCTGGTGATGGTGGCGACGTTCCGCAGCATCGGGCAGCCGCTGATCCTGCTCGTGTCCGTGCCGTTCGCCGCGACGGGTGCGCTGGGCGCGCTGCTGCTCACCGGCACGCCGCTCGACGTCGCCGCCCTGATCGGGCTGCTGATGCTGGTGGGCATCGTGGTGTCGAACGCGATCGTGCTGATCGACCTCATCAACCAGTACCGGGCCGACGGCCGGCCGCTCGACGAGGCGGTCAAGGAGGGGGCGCGCCAGCGCCTGCGGCCCATCGTGATGACGGCCGCCGCGACGATCCTGGCCCTGACGCCGATGGCGTTCGGCCTGACCGGTGGCGGGGCGTTCATCTCGCAGCCGCTGGCGCTGGTGGTGATCGGCGGGCTCGTGTCCTCGACCCTGCTCACGCTGTACGTGGTGCCCGTGATCTACACGCTGTTCGAGCGGCGCACGGAGGACCGCACCCCGAAGCGGGCCGCTCGGGCGGCCCGCAAGGCGGAGAAGGCACAGGCGAAGGCCGCGCACGCGGCGAGGGTCGCGCAGGAGCTTGCGGCGGGCGGACGGTAGGCGCCGCGGGTCGTCAGCGGACGCGGTCGTCGACGAGCGCCGGCGTGCCGTGCTCGCCGGCGGACTGGCTGACGAGATCCCACTTCCCGGCGGGCAGGCCGTCGTCGAAGAGACGCGGCCCGCCGCCGAGGAAGACGGGAAAGATGGGCCGCTCGGCCGGATCAGTACGACGCCGCGCGCTGCTCGATCCACTCCTTCGCCTGGGCGGCGGTGTGCCCGGTCGCTTCCCGGTACAGGCGGATGGCCTCGCTGCGCCGGTCGGACCAGAGGCACCTGTCGATCTCGGCCAGGGTCTCCGGCGGGATCCCCGCGGCGGCGGCGACCTCGATGCCGAGGTGCTTCAGCACCAGGTCCAGCTTGCGCTCGACACGCTCGGCGGCGCGGCCCGTGGAGCGCACGGTGCCCGCCATGGCGATGAGGAGCAGCAGGAGCGCGACAACGACGGCGACGGGGACGAGCTGCACCAGGAAGACGGCTGAGGACATGGAGGAACCGTAGCGGTCCGTGACTCGGCGGTTCGTGACTCAGCGGTTCGCGAGCTCGACGGTGGCCGACGACGCCCCGCGCATCCTCGACCAGGCGCCACCACGGGTCCACGTCGCCGGCCGAGACGCCCAGCCATGCGGCGAAGTCCTTGCGGGTGCTCGACCCGTAGCACCGCAGGTACCGGTGCAGCAGCTCGGCGCGAAGCAGATCACCCCCTCCAGGGCGAGGATGCGCCAGGACACCGCGGATCTCGTCGCGGGTCAGCCCGACCGCCTCGGACAGGCTCCGCCCGAGCGTGTCCAGCGCCTGCTCGACGCCCGGGACCAGGTGACGTCGCGCCTCTTCGGGAACCGGTGCGGCGCGCCACGCAGGGACCAGGTCTGCAGCAGGGCCTTCTGCTCCGTCCCGGGCTTGCCCTGAGCCATGTGTTCGAGCCTGGCGCCGGCCGTCTCGATGCTCGACGGCACACTTGACCAAGGTACCCCTCAGGGGTATATGGTCACGCATACACCTACCCCCTAGGGGTAGTCTCCACCCGAGCGGAAGGAAGCGATCATGACGACGAGCGAGTACCAGGTGACGGGGATGACCTGCGGGCACTGCGAGGTCGCCGTCCGCGGCGAGGTGAGCCGGCTTCCCGGTGTCGAGCAGATCGACGTCAGCTCCGCGACCGGCAGGCTCGTCGTGCGGAGCGCCGACGCGCTGGACGACGCAGCGGTACTGGCTGCCGTGGACGAGGCCGGGTACGCGGCGGAGCGCGTCTCATGAACGCCCCCCAGCGCCTGGGCGCCTACGGGGCGGGCCTGGTGGCGCTGTTCGTCGCGGCCTTCGTCGTGGCGGGCGTGGTGGTCCCGCCGAGCGTCGTCGCGGCGTGGTCGTCGACGGCGCGGGATCAGCCGGCGCACGACCAGGCGGCGCACGACCAGCCGACGCGCGACCAGCCGACGCCCGCCGCGACGTCGGTCCGCGGGCTCGCCCTCGAGCAGGACGGCCTGCTCCTCGGCCCGGTGAGTGCCCCCGGCGAGGTCGACGAGGCGGGCACCCTGTCGTTCTCGATCACGACGGCGGACGGCGCGGCCGTGACCGAGTTCGAGACCGAGCACGACAAGAAGCTGCACCTGATAGTGGTGCGCTCGGACGGGTCGCAGTTCCGGCACGTCCACCCGACGATGTCGGCGGACGGCGTCTGGTCCGTCCCGTGGACCTGGGACGAGGCGGGCAGCTATCGCGTCTTCACCGACTTCGTGCCCGGGGCGACGGGGGAGAACCTGGTCCTCAGCCGCACGGTCGACGTCGCCGGGCATGTCTCGCCCGCGCCCGCCACGGCGGTCGCCGGCGGCGACACGGTCGACGGGTACACCGCCACGCTCACGGGAGAGCTGAGCGTGAGCGGCGAGTCGATGCTCACCGCGACCGTCACGAAGGACGGCGAGCCGGTCACGACGCTGGAGCCGTACCTTGGCGCCTCCGGGCACCTGGTCGCACTGCGGGACGGCGACCTCGCCTACCTGCACGTGCATCCCGAGGGCGACGAGCCGGCGCCCGGGTCGACATCGGGCCCCGACGTCGAGTTCATGACCGAGGCGCCCACACCCGGCCGGTACCTGCTCTACCTCGACTTCAAGGTCGACGGGAAGGTGCGCACGGCGCAGTTCGTCCTGGACACAGGCGAGGCCCCGGCTGCCGGCGAGCCCGCCGACGAGCACGGCGACGAGGACCCCGGCCACGGCCACTGACGAACGGCCACTGACAAACGGTCACTGACAAGGAGCATCATGTCCGACACGACATCCGGCACCACGTCCGGCACCACGGTCCGGCCGGACGAGCCGGGAACCACCGTCGACCTCGACATCGGTGGCATGACCTGCGCGTCCTGCGCGATGCGGATCGAGAAGAAGCTCAACCGCCTCGACGGCGTGAGCGCCACCGTCAACTACGCCACGGAGAAGGCCAAGGTCACGACCCCGCCCGGGTACGACCTCGGCGCCGTCGTCGCGGAGGTCGAGAAGACCGGCTACACGGCCGCCCTGCCCGCGCCGAAGGAGGACCCGAGGAGCGGCGGCCCGGCCGTCGACGCGCGGGACCTGGAGCTGCTGTCGCTGCGGAACCGCCTGGTCGCCTCCGTGGTGCTCGCGGTCCCGGTGATCGCGCTGGCGATGGTCCCGGCGTGGCAGTTCACCTCCTGGCAGTGGGCGTCGCTGACGCTCGCGGCGCCGGTGATCCTGTGGGCGGCGTGGCCGTTCCACCAGGCCGCGTGGACCAACCTGCGGCACGGGGCCGCGACCATGGACACCCTCGTCTCGCTCGGCGTCCTGTCCGCGTTCCTCTGGTCCCTGTACGCCCTGTTCCTCGGCACGGCCGGGGAACCGGGGATGACGCACGGGTTCGAGCTGACCATCGCGCCGTCCGACGGCGCGGCCAACATCTACCTCGAGGTCGCCGCGGGCGTCACGATGTTCGTGCTCGCCGGGCGGTACTTCGAGAAGCGGTCCAAGCGCCAGGCCGGCGCGGCGCTGCGGGCGCTGCTCGAGCTGGGCGCGAAGGACGTCGCGGTGCTGCGTGGCGGCACCGAGACCCGTATCCCGGTCGGGGACCTGGCCGTCGGCGACGAGTTCGTCGTGCGGCCGGGGGAGAAGATCGCCACCGACGGCGTCGTCGTCGCCGGTTCCTCGGCGGTCGACGCCTCGATGCTGACGGGGGAGTCGGTGCCGGTCGAGGTGGGGTCCGGCGACACCGTCGCGGGAGCCACCGTGAACGCGGGCGGACGGCTCGTGGTCCGTGCCACGCAGGTGGGCTCCGGCACGCAGCTCGCCCGCATCGCCCAGCTCGTCGAGGACGCGCAGTCCGGCAAGGCAGAGGTCCAGCGCCTCGCCGACCGGGTCTCGGGGATCTTCGTCCCGGTGGTCATCGCGATAGCCGTCGCCACCCTCGGCGTCTGGCTCGGCGGCGGGTTCCCCGTGACTGCCGCGCTGACCGCCGCCGTCGCGGTGCTGATCATCGCGTGCCCCTGCGCGCTCGGGCTGGCGACGCCCACCGCCCTCCTGGTCGGCACGGGACGAGGTGCCCAGCTCGGCATCCTGATCAAGGGGCCGGAGGTCCTGGAGTCCACCCGCAGGGTCGACACCGTGGTGCTCGACAAGACGGGCACCGTGACGACCGGTCGGATGGCGCTCCTCGACGTCGTCCCGGACGCCGGTACCGACCGTGCGGAGCTGCTGCGCCTGGCCGGTGCTCTGGAGGACGCCTCCGAGCACCCGGTGGCGCAGGCCATCGCGAAGGGCGCCACCCAGGAGGTCGGCGAGCTGCCCGCTCCGGAGTCGTTCGAGAGCGTCCAGGGGCTGGGTGTGCAGGGGGTCGTCGACGGGCACGCTGTCGTCGTCGGCCGGGAGGCTCTGCTCGCGGACTGGTCGCAGTACCTGCCGCGGGACCTGGCCGAGATTAAGGTTCAAGCTGAGGGTGAGGGTAAGACCGTCGTCGCCGTCGGCTGGGACGGCCGGGCCCGCGGCATCCTCGTCGTCGCCGACCAGGTCAAGCCGACCAGCGCGGTCGCCGTCGCGCAGCTCGTCGCGCTGGGGCTCACGCCGGTGCTCCTCACGGGCGACAACCGTGCGGTGGCCGAGCAGGTGGCGGCGGCGGTGGGCATCACGGAGGTCATCGCCGAGGTGATGCCGCAGGACAAGGCCGACGTCGTCGCCCGGCTGCAGGCCGAGGGCAAGGTCGTCGCGATGGTCGGCGACGGCGTGAACGATGCCCCCGCCCTCGCGCAGGCCGACCTGGGCCTCGCGATGGGCACCGGCACGGACGCGGCGATCGAGGCGGCGGACATCACCCTGGTCCGTGGCGACCTCACCTCGGCGGCCGACGCCATCAGGCTCTCGCGCCGGACGCTCGGCACCATCAAGGCGAACCTGTTCTGGGCCTTCGGCTACAACGTCGCGGCGATCCCGCTGGCCGCGTTCGGGCTCCTCAACCCCATGCTCGCCGGCGCGGCGATGGCGTTCTCCAGCGTCTTCGTCGTCGGCAACAGCCTTCGCCTGCGCTCGTTCGCGAGCCGCTGACAGATCCACCGACCCACCGACCGACCACAGTTCACCACCGAGGAGAGGACCCACCCATGGGACACGATCACGCACACGGCGAGCACCAGCACGGCGAGCAGGCTGACGACGGCCACTGCGGCGGCCACGCGCACTCGGCCACGACGAGCCACCACGGCAGCAACCTGCTCGGCCCGTCGGCCGAGGAGCTCGCGGAGTGCCCGGTGATGCGCGGGAGCACCGTCGTCAAGGCCGACGCCGAGGCGAAGGGCCTGTTCCGCGACTACGAGGGCCAGCGGTACTGGTTCTGCTGCGCGGGCTGCGAGGCCCCGTTCGACGCCGACCCCGCGAAGTACGCCGCGGCGGTCTGACCTGAGGTGACACCATGGGAACCATGACCGAACCAGGATCCCCCGACCTCGACGTGCACGGGGAGGGTGACGAGCAGGCCACCCACGGCTACATCACCGACAAGGCCAACTATCTCGCCCGGCTCAAGCGCATCGAGGGGCAGGCGCGCGGGATCCATCGGATGGTCGACGAGGAGCAGTACTGCATCGACATCCTCACCCAGGTGTCCGCCCTGACGAAGGCGCTCGAGAGTGTCGCGCTCGGCCTGCTGGACGACCACCTGAAGCACTGCGTGGTCGACGCCGCGCGGATGGGCGGGCCCGAGGCCGACGAGAAGGTCAAGGAAGCGTCCGACGCGATAGCGCGGCTCGTGCGTTCGTAGATCACCAGCGCCGCCGTGGCGGGCCTGCCCCGACAGGCCCGCCACGAGCGGTGTCGCGACGCCAGGCCGCGCACCTCGTCGACACCCAGGGCATCACCATGCACTACGACGACGGCTGGCACTTCACCGACCGCAGCGGACAACCCGTCCACATTGCCACCGCGCACCCCGGCATGTGACCTGGAGCCCTGCCCCGGATCAGACCTGACGGCGACGGCGCGAGATCGTCACCAGCGCTGCGCCTGCGGCCAGGAGCAGCACCGCGCAGCCAAGGATCAGGAGAAGCGCGTTCAGGTCGATTCCGGTGAAGGCGAGGCCGCCACCTGGCCCGTCCTGGTCGTCTCCGCCATCGTTGTCGCCGCCAGGCGGAGGCGAGGGATCCGGACCTGGGCCCGGACCCGGACCCGGCGGGACCGGAGTGGGAGTCGGTGTCGGCGTCGGGGTCGGTGTGGGCTCCGGCGTCTCGTCGTACGCGTTCTCGAACGGCACCCGCGGCCACGGCCTCGGGTCGGCGTCGTCGGACGAGTTGGTGAAGGTGTCCAGCGACCCGTCGCTGCCCGCCACCGTCGTCCGCGCGGTGATCGTCCCGGCGCCGTCGTCCGCCACCTCCGCGCACAGCTCGTAGGTCGTGTCGTCGTAGGCGACGCCCTCCTCGGGCCTCTCCGGCACGATCTCGGAGTACTCGTAGCAGTACGTGTTCCCGGCGTCGGCCTGGGTGAGCAGGATGCCCTCGAGGCGCGTCATGTGCGACGGCTCGCCCTCCGGCGCGCCGTCGGTGTTGGTGAACGTCGCGCCGTCCGTGGGCAGCCCGGCGAACCGGGCCGACTCCTCGTCACCCGGCACCACACGGAACGCGAACTCCTCCGGTGCGAGGTCGCGGCCGGTCATCGTCTTGGTGACGTCGATGCGCCAGCCGTAGGCCGAGGAGTAGGCGTTGTGGAACGTCTGGTTGCCGTCGAGGGCGACGTCGGCCTGCAGCGCGCCGTCGGCGTCGGTCACCGTGACCACCACGTGCGCGGCGATCTCGTCGTAGACCAGGCCGGGGAGGCCCTGCGCCGGCGGCACCTCGCGCACCAGGTACTCGTACCGGCCGGGCGCCGTGTACGTGATCTCGCCGAAGCCGAACGGGTCGGCGGCCGCCTCGTCCGTCACGGTCACCTCGGTCCGCTCCGGCATCGGCACGTCCTGCGGGCTGTCACCCAGCGCCTCGACGGTGAACGTGAACTCGTCGCGCGCCTGCCAGTCGCGGCCCGTCAGCACCTTGGCGAAGCTGGGCTCGACGGTCACGGGCGCCGGTACGTACTCGTTCGCGAAGGGGACCTGCGGCACGGTGCCCTCGCGTGAGTCGGACACCAGATCCCTGGTGCCGTCGGTCAGGGTCGTGAGCGTCCAGAGCGCGCCCGTCGCCTCGTCGTAGCGCGGCTCCACGGTCGCCGACCAGACCGTGTCGTCGTACGTCACGCCCGGCAGGTCGCCCGCGACCTCGGTGAGCGTGTAGCCGAACACCTGACCGAGGTCGTCCTGGGTGAACGCCAGGGTGGGCAGCGTCGTGAGCGTCGGGTCGCCGGACCCAGCACCGTTGGTCAGCGTCACGACGTCGCCACCGAGCTTCCCTGCCGAGGCCTCGTCGGCGGCCTCGACCCGGAAGCCGAACTCGCCCAGCCGCGGCGCGCGGCCCGACAGCGTCTTGACGATGTCCGCGCCCTCGACGAGCGCGGTGGCGCGGTAGCGGTTGGTGAAGGTCGGCGGGTCGACGACGTCGCTGGTCACCTCGAGCGCACCGTCGACGTCGGCGTCGGTGACCGAGACGTCGTAGACCACCACGCGCGTGTCGTAGGTCAGGCCTCCTGGACCGGTCTGCGGCACGCGTTCGGTGACGCGGAACTGGTACCGACCCTGCTGGGCGAACGAGATCTCGCCGAACCGCACGGGGGCGGCGCCGTCGACGACGTCGTCCGCCGTGACGGTGACCTCGGTGGCCGGGAGCACCACGGTGCCTGCCTCGACGGCGTCCGCCGTGGCGTCGTCGTTCGGCGCGAGGTCGAAGGTGAACTCGTCCTGTGCCGTCCAGGGCCGACCGTCCAGGACCTTCGACGCCTCGAGGTTCAGCGTGCCGGGGTCGGCGTCGTACACGTTCAGGAACAGGGGCTCGGTCTCGGCCGAGTAGGTCCCCTCGGCCGGTGTGCAGGTGCCGTAGGGGTCATCGGTCGTCATCGCGGGTGCCGTCGTCTCGCACCGGGTGGACGTCACCTCGATCCCTTCGGCGCCTCCGACCACCTCGAGCCGGTACACGAACGCCGCGTCGTCGTAGTCGACGAAGGACAGCGGTGGATCGGGCGCCTCGGTGACCGCGTAGTAGTAGGTCTGGCCGACGTGCTCGCCCGTGAACGTCAGCCGTGGTGAGGTGACGCTGGACGATCCGGGGGAGTTCGACACCACGGCCTCGGTGGCGCCGTCCACGAAGGTCGGAGCGGGCGGAGCGGGCTCCTCGCCCGAGCCCAGCAGCCAGTAGCGGAAGCTGTGGGACAGTGCCGGTGGGCGGGTCTGGTCGGCGGGGTCACCGGGCAGCGTCAGGTCCTGCACCAGCTTCGCGGACTCCAGCGAGCCGCTGACCTCGGCGGGGTCGTAGGTGTTGGTGAAGCCGGCGGTCGCCGCGCCCGCGCCGGTGTCGAGCCCGTGGTCGTCGCGCAGCTGGGTGAGCTCGCCCGCGGCGCTGAGCGTGCCGGACCCGTCGTCCGTCACGGTGACCGCCCAGCGGTAGGCGGCCGCCGAGAACGACAGGGCGGGATGGGCCGCGCTGTCGTCACGCTCGGTGATCGTGAAGGTGAAGGTGCCGGGGGTGTCGTACGTGACCGGGGCGAAGGGCGCCTCCTGGGCCTGCTCGGTCAGCGTCACGTCGGAACAGCCGCCGCCCGTCTCCGCGGGGCCGCAGAGCTGAGCGACGAACTCGTCCGACGCGGCCCAGTCACGTCCGTCCAGGACCTTGGCCGCCGTCGGCCCGCCGAGGTCGACCGACGCGGGGGAGTAGGTGTTCGTGAACTCCGCCCTCGCCGGCGTCGCGGCGCCGACGTCGATCTGGCCGGTCGCGGGGTCGCCGTCGGCCGGGACGGTCTGGGTGTAGCCGGGGGGCAGGCCGGTCTCGGCGATCGACCAGGTGGAGCCGTCGGGCAGGCCGATGATCCGGATCGTCTGGTTCGCGGCCATGGTCAGGGTGTCGCCGTCGCCGACGGTGCCGCCGTCCACGGGGTTGGTGGTGTCCACCGTGTCGTAGACGTTGTACGGGTACGGGCCTGCGAGCGGTGCGCCGCCGGCGTCCGACAGTGCGACGTCGAACGTGAACGCCTGGTCGGGGACCGGGTTGAGCCCGGTCGAGGCCTGGACGGTCTTGGCGATCGTGAGGTCACCGGGCACGGCGTAGGTCAGGAACCCGTTGTTGCCGAGCCGCGAGGTCACCCGCTCGGGGATCACCGACGTCTGTCGTGCCCAGGGGTCCGTGCCGGTGAGGTTGGCCGCCGTCTCGCCGTCGACGACGGGGTCGGGGCAGGCCGGCGTGTTGTCCGACCAGTCGAGCTCCGAGCACTTGAGGTGGTCGAGGTTGCGGGTGCGCTCCGCGACGTCGGACATGCCCGTCGGGATGGTCATGGCGCCGTCGCGCACGAAGAGCTGGTGCGAGGCGTCCTGACCGTCCAGGAGCTCCTGCTTCGTGATCGGGAAGGCCGCGTCCTCCTTCACGTACCCGCCGTCGGCGAGCTCGCGGTACACGACGCTCGGGTAGTACACCGTGTCGTCCGGCTCCATCGTGTCCCACTGCTCCGGCGTGACCGGAGTGGCGAGTGCGTCCGTCGTGTAGAGCGTGGTGTCGGTGGCGAACCGGTAGAAGTTGTTCTGCTCGGCCGGCACGAAGGTCGCCCGGGTGCGGGCGACGTGGCGGCTCGCGTCGGGGGCGTCCGTGATCGCGTAGTGGTCGGAGTAGAACCGGACCTGGCCGTCGACCGTGTGGGCGGCGATGTGCTGTGCCAGGGCGGTGCCGTCCTGCGAACCGGAGCCGTTGAGCGCGAGCGGGTCCGCGAGGGCGTCGATCACGCCCTCCTTGGGTGCGACCTTGTAGTACAGGTGCACCGGGTGCGAGATCCACCAGCTGATGTCGACGGGATCACCGTTCTCGTCCTCGGTGACACGCGTGTCACGCATCGGCAGCAGCGAGGCCGGGATGCGCACCGTGACGACGTCGCCGGTTGCGAGGCTCGGGTTCTGCGTCACCTCGATGATCAGGTCCTCGATGTCAGCGGGCCCGAACACGTCGTTGGCCGTGTAGGTGCCCTCGAACGTGTACCGCGTGACGTTGCCGTCGACCGTGACGGCGGGGTCCTGGAACGTGGCCTGCTCGCAGTCCTCGGGGTCGGTGCCCTCGACGGTGGAGCAGAACGTGAGGCGGCTCATCTCGGACACACCCATGAAGGCGCCGAGCTCGTCGGTGAACGTCACGTACCCGTCGGTGGTGGCGTTGCCGCTGGAGATGTCGACGGGGTAGTTGGGCGCGGCGTCGATGATCTGGCTCGCGATGTCCTCGAACACCTCGATCATGTCGTCCGTGGTGATCGGGGCGTAGAACCGGTCGTTGTACGTCAGGGTCGCCGGGTCGTACGTCGCTGCGCTGCCGGTGGGATGAGCGACGGTGTAGGTGCTGTTCCGTCCGGTGCCGAAGTTGACGGGCACGGTCACGGACTGCCCCGATGCGTAGGTCCCGAAGTAGTCGGCGAACCTCGCGTCGGTGTCGCTCCGTGGCAGTCCGACGCGCGTGTCAGAGGGATCGAGCGTGGCCAGCGCCAGGTCGCGGGACGCCTGGGGCAGGCCGGCGATGCCCAGGCCAACCGTGTAGATCTTCGTGACGACGTCGACGGGCGGGTCCTCCGGGGCGAACTCACCGAGGCCGTACGTGTCGTCGACGGCGCTCTTGAGGTAGGACGCCGTGAGGGCGGCCTTGAAGCCGTTCCCGTCGTACGGCGTTCCGCTGCCAGGCCCCTCGATCCCCGTGCCCGGGTTCCACCAGCCGGCGCTGGTCGCCGAGTACGTGGGCTCGCCGTCGGTGAACAGCAGCAGGTTGGGGACCCGCTGGTTCTCGCCCGTGACCTCCGCCGTGGGCTGTGCGGCGAGCTGGCGCAGACCGGTGGCGACACCGAGGTGGAGGTTCGTGCCCTGGGAGGCGCCGGCGACGTAGCCGATGGTCATCGATCCGTTCGCCGTGCGGAACGTCATCAGGCCGTTGTCGTCGCGCGTCAGCTGCGCGTAGCGGTCGGTGCCGGGGATCAGCTGCGGCGTGCCCAGCACCTCGAGCGTTCCCGAGCCCGTGCCGAACTGGACGAGGCCCACCCGGTTGGCGGGATTGTCCTCGCCGATGATGCGCAGCGCCGCGTCCACGGCCTCCGCCATCGCCCAGGCACGCGAGTTCTGCCAGCCTGTGGCGCCCGACGCCGCGGTGCACGTGCTGTCGGACTCGACGCAACGCCTCATCGACCCCGAGTTGTCGAGCACGAGCACCAGGTCGACCGGGGCCGCCACCTCGCTCGACACGTGCCGGGTGGAACCGAGCGCCGACAGTGACACCGCCAGCTCGTCGGGCCCGAGCACCAGGTCGCCGACACCCGGCTGCTGATGTGTGGGCTCCACCGGGACGTTCTCGTCGAAAACCGTCTTGTCGGTCCAGATGCGTCCCGGATTGGCACTGGTGTGGAAGTACTCGGCGCTGTTTTCCACGCCGGGATACTCGTGATAAGTGGGCGGGTCGGCGACCTTTTCCGTGGGCGGCTCCGCGGCCGCTGCCGGCGAGGTGCCCAGGCCTGTGGCGCCGGAGCCGACGAGCAGCGAGAGCGCCACGACCAGTGCAGGCAGGCGGTTCTTGGGTGACCTGTGGTTGTGGCGGTCCCTGGTGCTGATGATGACGGCTCCTCGGAGTGAGCGGCTCCGGAGCGACCGACAGAAGGCCTGCGGAATGCGGCCCACAGTGCTCCGATTTCAGATGATGAAATGCCTGGCGACTAACTCGTCGACTAACTCACAGCATTGAATCGCGAAGGTGTTGTCTGCGCTATTCGAGAAGGGCGATTTGTTGAATAGATGCATGAGGATTTAAATGCGTCACCCGTTTGGCCAGGTCGGCGGCGGCCCTTGACCAGGGTACCCCCGAGGGGTATACAGAAGGTATGAGCGCAACACGCAACCACGCGGGTCACGCGGGTCACGCCGGCCACGAAGGCCACGAGGGGCATGCCGCGCCCGCCGGCCACAGCGGCCACCACAGCGGCCACAGCGAGCATGGCGGTCACGGAGGTCACGGCGATCACGTCGGCCAGTTCCGGCGCCTGTTCTGGATCATGCTGGTCCTGGCAGTGCCGGTGGTCGGGTTCTCCGACATGTTCGCGATGCTCCTCGGCTACCCGCTGCCCGACACGCTGCTGGCGAACGCCGTATCGCCAGTGCTCGGCACGGTCATGTACGTGTGGGGTGGCTGGCCCTTCCTCACGGGCGCCGTGAGCGAGCTCCGCTCGCGCAAGCCGGGCATGATGCTCCTGATCGGGCTCGCGATCACGGTCGCCTTCGTCGCCTCGCTCGGCGCGAGCCTCGGCCTGCTGGACCACCAGCTCGAGTTCTGGTGGGAGCTCGCGCTGCTGATCGTGATCATGCTGCTCGGCCACTGGATCGAGATGCGCTCGCTCGCGCAGACGACGTCCGCCCTGGACTCGCTCGCCGCGCTGCTCCCGGACGAGGCCGAGCGGGTCGACGGCGACCGGACGGTCCTGGTCGCGCCGGACGACCTCCACGTGGGCGACGTCGTCGTCATCCGGCCGGGTGGGAGCATCCCCGCCGACGGCCGGGTGGTCGACGGGCGGGCCGAGATGGACGAGTCCATGGTGACGGGCGAGTCGCGCACCGTCTCGCGTGGCACGGGCGACGACGTGACCGCAGGCACCGTCGCCACCGACTCCGGTCTGCGGATCCAGGTGACCGCCACCGGTGACGACACGGCCCTGGCCGGGATCCAACGGCTGGTGACGGAGGCGCAGAGCTCGTCCTCGCGCGCGCAGCGCCTCGCGGACGTCGCGGCAGGCTGGCTCTTCTGGTTCGCGCTGGCCGCCGCGGCGGTCACGGCAGTGGTCTGGTCGCTCGTGGGTCTGCCGGACGACGCGGTCGTCCGGACCGTCACCGTGCTCGTGATCGCCTGCCCCCACGCCCTCGGGCTGGCCATCCCGCTCGTCGTCTCGATCGCCACCGAGCGGGCCGCCCGCGGCGGCGTCCTGGTCAAGGACCGGCTCGCCCTGGAGAGCATGCGCACCGTCGACACCGTGCTGTTCGACAAGACCGGCACCCTGACCAAGGGCGAGCCCACCGTCGTGGACGCCGAGCCGGTCGGTGGCGTCGACCGCGACACCCTGCTGGCGCTCGCGGCGGCCACCGAGTCGGACAGCGAGCACCCCCTGGCCAGGGCCATGGTGCGCGCGGCGCGCGACCAGGGCCTCACGGTCCCGCGGGCCTCGGGCTTCTCCTCGTCGCCCGCGGTGGGCGTGACGGCGACGGTCGACGGCCACGAGATCCGGGTCGGTGGGCCGCGTCTGCTCGAGGAGAGCGGGCAGGACGAGCTGCCGGTGGCCGACGCCTGGCGCCGCGACGGGGCGATCATCCTGCACGTCCTGCGGGACGGGTCCGTCATCGGCGGGATCAAGCTCGCGGACGAGGTGCGTGCGGAGTCCGCCGACGCCGTCCGGCGCCTCCACGCGCTGGACGTCCAGGTGGTCATGATCACCGGTGACGCCGAGGCGGTGGCCCGGTCGGTCGCCGACGAGCTCGGCGTCGACCGCTACTTCGCCGGCGTCCGGCCGGAGGACAAGGCGGCCACGGTCCAGCGGCTCCAGGGTGAGGGGCGCAAGGTGGCGATGGTCGGCGACGGCGTCAACGACGCCCCCGCGCTGGCGCAGGCCGACGTCGGCATCGCCATCGGGGCGGGCACCGACGTCGCCATCGCGTCCGCCGGGGTCATCCTCGCCAGCGACGACCCCCGATCGGTGCTGTCGGTGATCGAGCTGTCGCGGGCCAGCTACCGCAAGATGAAGCAGAACCTCTGGTGGGCGGCCGGGTACAACCTGATCTCGGTGCCGCTCGCGGCGGGGGTCCTGGCGCCGGTCGGGTTCGTGCTGCCGATGTCGGTGGGGGCGGTCCTGATGTCGCTCTCCACGGTCGTGGTGGCGCTGAACGCGCAGCTCCTGCGCCGGCTGGACCTGCGGCCGGGGAAGTAGTCCGGATCCCGACATTGTCTATATTCCCTATAAGGGTATTGACCGGCCGGGAGGTGTTCCCTAATCTGGCGGACGGCGCACCGGGCGCCCGTCGACGTCAAGGGAGACCTCGTGAAGCTGTTCGCTGCGTCCCGTCCTGCCGTACTACTGGTGACAGCGGTATCAGCGGTCGCGCTGGTCGCGAGCGGGCTGGTGCTCGGTGGCGGCGCGGCGAGCGCCGCGCCGGCCCGCGGCGCCGGCACCGCTGACACCACCGACCCGACCCC
Source organism: Promicromonospora iranensis (assembly GCF_028994805.1). Classification (GTDB taxonomy): domain Bacteria; phylum Actinomycetota; class Actinomycetes; order Actinomycetales; family Cellulomonadaceae; genus Promicromonospora; species Promicromonospora iranensis. The sequence goes on from NZ_JAJQQP010000002.1 coordinate 264,691, forward strand.
CGCCACGGTGTCGAGCTGGCGACTGAGCGGCCCGCGCGGCTCGGACCTGGACGGTGTGCTGCGGCTCGACGGCGAGGGGGAGGTGGCGCTGGACGTCGTCGCCGACGGTGACACGGTGCTCTCGGCGACGCGCCTGGGGCTGCGCGGCAGCGACGGGGACCTCACCACCGGCCTGACGTTCGTGGAGCGGAGCGACCGCAGGATCTCCGACTCGTACACCATGACGAGCGGCAAGAGCGTGCGCCGGTCCTACGTGCACACGGAGTCGGTCTTCACGTTCGCGGACGCCGCCGGCGCGCGCATCGGCATCGCCGTGCGCGTCTCTCGCGACGGGGTCGCCTACCGCTACCTGCTCGACGGCGCCGGTGAGCACCGGGTGGACGACGAGTCGGGCGCATGGGAGCCGGCGTCGGACGGGCCGGCGTGGATGCAGAGGTCGTACGCCGTCAACTACGAGGCCGAGTGGACGACCACGACGGCCGCGGCAGGGAACGGCGGCGGCAGCATCGGCTTCCCGGTGCTGTTCCAGCAGGGCGACCGGTACGCGCTCGTCACCGAGGCCGACCTGCACGGCGACTACTCCGGCGCGCACCTGACGCACACGGCGGGGTCGCTGCGCTACGACGTCGACCTGTTCGAGGGCCGGCCCGTCACCTCCACGGGTGCCCTGTCGACGCCATGGCGGGTGGCGATCGTCGGCGACCTGCCCGCGGTCGTCGGCTCGAACCTGGTCGACGACCTCGCCACCCCGAGCGCCCTGGACCCGGGTACGGACTGGATCAAGCCCGGCAGATCGAGCTGGAGCTGGCTCACCGACTGGGACAGCCCGCGCGACGAGGCCCGCCAGCGCGACTTCGTCGACCTGGCCGCGCGCAACGGCTGGGAGTACGTGCTCCTGGACGAGGGCTGGAACGCGAGCTGGGTGCCGCGCACCGTCCGCTACGCCCACACCCAGGGTGTTGACGTCATCGCCTGGTTCCACAGCCGCGACCTGCGTACGCAGGAGCAGCGTGACGAGTGGCTGCCGCGCCTGAAGTCGTGGGGCGTCAGCGGCATCAAGGTCGACTTCATGGACTCCGACTCGCAGGAGATCCACCGCTGGTACGACGACGTCGCCCGGGACACCGCCCGGTACGAGCTGATGATCAACTTCCACGGTTCCGCGCTGCCCACGGGCATGCAGCGCACGTGGCCGCACATCATGAGCTACGAGTCCGTGCGAGGCATGGAGAACGGCATCAGCCCGGAGCGCAGCCTCATCGTGCCGTTCACGCGAGGCGTGGTGGGGTCCATGGACTTCACCCCGGTCGTGTTCTCCCGCGACAACGACAAGACGTCCAAGGCACAGCAGGTGGCGATGAGCGTCGCGTACGAGTCGGCCTGGCAGCACATCTCGGACAAGCCCGAGGGCTACGCGGCCGAGCCGAACGCCATGCCGTTCCTGCAGAACCTTCCCACGACGTGGGACGAGGTGCGGCTGCTGAGCGGCACGCCCGGCCAGGACGCCGTGCTGGCGCGCCGGTCGGGGGACCGATGGTTCGTGGGCGGGATGCGCGCCGGCTCCGGCGCCCCGTTGCAGCTGCCGCTGGAGGGCCTGGCCCGCGGCAAGCGGGTCCTGGTCGACCTGCTGACCGACGACGGCTCGAACGGCTCCGCGACCGTGCACACCACCGTCCGGGCCACGACCGGCGACACCCTCGAGATCCCGACCGCGAACAACGGCGGCTTCGCCGCGGTCGTGTGCGAGGCCACCCGCGGCCGCACCTCCTGCCTGGAACCGGTGGTGGCACGGCCGGACGCCACGCTGGAGGTGGACCCGGCGGAGGCCGACGTCGAGCCGGGCAGCACCGTCGAGGTGAGCGCCACGTTCACCGTCGCGGACCGCGACGTCACGAGCGTGCGGCTGACGCCGGACCTGCCCGCGGGCTGGACCGCCGACCAGGGCACCCGGACCGTCGCGCGGCTCGCCGCCGGCCAGAGCGCCGAGGTCACCTGGCAGGTCCAGGTGCCCGCCGACGGTGACACCGGCACCTTCGAGCTGCCGGTCGACGTGAGCTACCGCGCCGTCGGCGGTCGCTACGTCGCGGCGAGCCAGGCCACGCTCTGGGTCACGCCGCCCGCACTGACCGGCGACCACTATGTCTCCGACCTCGAGTGGCTGGAGGAGTCCAACGGCTACGGCCCGATCGAGCGCGACCGGTCCAACGGCGAGGCGGCGGGCGACGACGGGCGGCCGATCACCATCGCAGGTGTCACCTACGCCAAGGGTGTGGGCATGCACGCCACCGGCTCGCTGACCACGTGGCTCGGCGGCACGTGCACGGCGTTCCGGGCGGTCGTCGGCATCGACGACGAGGTGCTGAACAAGCCGGGCGACACCGGCGTCGGTTCCGTGCGGTTCCGCGTGTACGGCGACGGCGTGCTGCTGACCGAGACACCCGTGCTGTCCAACGACGACGGCGGCGTGCCGCTCGACGTCGACGTCACCGGTGTGCGCCGCCTGCGACTCGTGGCCGACGAGGCCACCGAAGGCAAGAACTTCGACCACGCCGACTGGGCGGACGCCCGCGTCGTGTGCGGGGAGGGCTGACCGGCCCGGAGTGTGCAGGTCCGGAGCGTTCAACAAGTGTTCAACGGACCGCCGCGTCCGCTTCGTCCCCGAGGCTGTCGCCGGGGCGAGAGTCGGTGCATGAACCTACGCATCCGCGCCGGAGCTGTCGTCTCGGCGGCCGCGCTCGTCCTCTCCAGCGCAGTGGTCTCCGTCGTCGCGGCGGAGGCGGGCCCTGCCCGGACGGGCCCCGTGCAGGCGGCGGACCAGGGCGGGCAGGGTCACGGTGGGCCGGTTCACGGCGGGCCGGGTCACCGTGGCACCACGCCCGCCGAACGCGCCTACCGCGACCTGCTCGACCACGGGCCGAAGGCCAAGATCCTCACCGCCGCACATCGCGCGCAGTGGCGTGCCGCCCCCGAGAACAGCGTCCCCGCGATCGTGGCGGCGTTCGAGGACGGTGCGGAGATCGTCGAGCTGGACGTCCAGGTCACCGCCGACGGCGTCCCCGTCCTGATGCACGACACCACCGTGGACCGCACCACCGACGGGACCGGCCGCGTCGACAGCCTCACGCTCGCGCAGGTCGAGCGGCTCCGGCTGCGGGAAGGGCTCGGCGGGAGCCAGGCGGCGCTCACCGACGAGCGCGTCCCCACGCTCGAGGACGCCATGCGGCTCGCGAAGCACCGGGGCCTGGTCAACCTGGACAAGGGCTGGCCGTTCCGCGAGGAGATCTGGGACGTGCTCGTCGAGACCGGTACCGTCCGCAACGGCATCTACAAGTCGGACGCGCCGGTCGAGCAGGTCCAGGAGTTCCGGTCGGCGCACCGCGGTGCCGTGTACATGCACATGGTGACGGACGCGAACATGGCGGCCGTCGAGCAGTTCGGCGACGACCAGCCGGTCGCCTACGAGGTCAACTTCGACAGCACCGCGGACGCCGTCGCGCGTCGGCCGTTCCTGGACCGGGTCGCCGGGAAGAGTCGCGTGTGGAGCAACACGATGTGGAACGGGCTGTCGGAGCGGATGACGGACGAGGCGTCACTGATCGACCCGTTGCGCGGTTGGGAGGCGCTGGTCCGCGGCTACCGCACCACCATCTTCCAGACCGACGACGTGGTGAAGCTCGAACGCTGGCTCGACACCGGCGTCGGCGACCCGCTGCCGCGCGGTGGTGTGCGCGTCCAGGCGGAGGACTTCCTGCCCGGCGAAGGGGTGGGGTATCACGACCTGGATGCCGCGAACCGCAGCAACCTGCAGATGCGGCCTGGTGAGGGCGTGGACATCCAGGACCTGGACGGGGCGGTCAGCCTCGGCTGGATGCGCGGCGGCGAATGGCTCACGTACGAGGTGATGGTCCCGCGGGACGGCGTGTACGAGGTCTCGGTCCGGGCCTCGTCGCCGTACTCGCCGGCCGGCGCCTACACGGTGTCGTTCGACGACGGCACGCCGAGCCCTCCGGTCGCCGTCCGGAACACGACGAGCCACGCGAAGCAGGAGCTCCAGCCGAGCGGCGTGACCCAGCGGCTCAGCCGCGGGGCGCACACGCTCCGGATCAGCCTGCCCGAGGACGCCTACCAGAACTGGAACCTGGACTACGTCCAGCTGGACCCGGTGCGGCGCTGACCCGAGTCCCGATGACCGTGGTGCCAGACAGGTGCCCGTCAGGTGCCAGGTCATCGGCCGGAGTTGCATAGGCTTCAGGCCATGACGACACATCGTTCGGAGACGGGGGCGGCGCCGTGGGCGGCCTGATGGGATTGCTGGACGACATCGCCGCGCTGGCCAAGCTGGCAGCGGCATCGATCGACGACGTCGGGGCCGCGGCCGGCCGCGCGACGGCGAAGGCGGCGGGTGTCGTCGTCGACGACACCGCCGTGACGCCGCAGTACCTGCGCAGCGTGGCGGCCAAGCGCGAGCTGCCGATCGTCTGGAAGATCGCCAAGGGCTCGATCCGCAACAAGCTGCTCTTCATCCTCCCGGCCGCGCTGCTGCTCAGCCAGTTCCTGCCGTGGCTGCTGCCGATCATCCTGATGATCGGCGGCACCTACCTGGCCTACGAGGGTGCCGAGAAGATCTGGCACAAGGTCTCCGGCCACCACGACGCGGAGCTGCCGGCCACGGAGGTCAGCCCCGAGGCCGAGAAGAAGATGATCGCGGGCGCCGTGCGCACCGACCTCATCCTGTCGGCCGAGATCATGGTGATCGCGCTCGCCGAGGTGGCCGACGAGGCGTTCTGGTCACGGCTCATGATCCTGGTGGTGGTGGCGTTCGTCATCACCATCATCGTCTACGGCATCGTCGCGGCGATCGTGAAGATGGACGACGTCGGCCTGCGGATGGCCCAGTACGACTCCGGGTTCGCCAAGACGTTCGGCCGGGGCCTGGTCAAGGCCATGCCGAGGGTGCTCGCCGTGATCTCGGTGGTCGGCACGGTCGCCATGCTCTGGGTGGGTGGGCACATCCTGCTCGTCAACCTGGGCGCGGACGGCACCGGCTGGATACCGGCCCCGTACGAGTGGGTGCACCACCTCGAGGTGGCGATCCACGACGGTGCCGGGGCGCTCGGCGGCACCCTCGGCTGGCTCTTCAACACGCTGTGCTCGGCGATCGTCGGCCTGATCGTCGGCGCCGTCGTCGTGGCGGCGCTGCGCCTCCTGCCCTCGCGGAAGAAGGCGGAGCCGGTCAGCCACTGACCGGAGTGCGCACCGAGCCGAACGCCACGCGCCGGCGCAGCGTGAAGCCCAGGCTCTCGTAGAGCCGGATCGCGCCCGTGTTGCCCGCCGAGGCGTGCAGCATGGCGCGAGCGCCGCGCCGGTGCACGTGGTGGACCACGTCCAGCACGAGGCGCGTGGCCAGGCCCTGCCCGCGGTACCGCTCGTCGGTGGCGACGGCGCTGATCTCGGTCCAGCCGGCGGGCTGCAGGCGCTCGCCGGCCATGGCCGCGAGATGTCCGTCGCGGCGGATCCCGACGTACCGGCCCAGCTCGTAGGTGCGGGGCAGGAACGGGCCGGGCTGGGCACGTGCCACCAGGTCCAGCATCTCGGGGACGTCGGCGGCGCCGAGCACCACCGCCTCGTCGTCCGGCCGGCCGTGCAGGCGTTCGGTCTCGATGAGCTGGACGCCCTCGAAGGGCTCTCCCCGCTCCCAGCCGGGCGGCAGCGCCACCGACTCCGTCGGGCCGGGGAACTCGGCGCCGTGCCCGACCAGGTCGATCACCGCGTCCCAGACGCCGGGGTCGGCCCAGCTGCGCACGGCAGCGAAGGGCGAGACGTCGGCCGGGTACCGGCGGGCGAGGTCGCCGCCCTCCGCCAGGTGCGCGTGCGCGCCCACCAGCGCCGACCACGCGGGATTGTCGAGCACGGGGTCATCCAGCACGGGGTCGCCGGGCACAGGGTTGTCGGGAGCGGGCCGGTCGGCGTCCGTGCTGGCGATGGTCATGCGAGGTCTCCGGACGTGAGGTTCACGTCCATCACCAACTACCGCTCGACCGGACGCATTCCGTCGGGCGGCGCTGGCCGGGGACCCTCGGGACGGCGCCACTTGTCGCCGGATGGTGCAGCTCTAGACCGAGTCCTTGGTGATGCTCCACCCGCCGTCGACCGGCAGCTCGACGCCGGTGACGAACGAGGCGCGGTCGGAGCAGAGGTAGGTGATGGCATCGGCCACCTCGGACGCCTGGCCCAGGCGGCCGAGGGCGGTCGCCCCGGCGGCGCTCGCCCGCTCGGCCTCGCCGACACCGTCCCAGTGCGGCGTGAGGACCGGGCCGGGCAGCACGCTGTTGACCCGTATCGCCGGGGCGTACTCAGCCGCGAGCTGCCGGGCCAGCCCGGTCATCCCCGCCTTCGCCGAGGCATAGGCCGCCCGGCCCGGGAGCCCGAAGCGCGCGTGCACCGACGAGACCATGACGACCGCACCCCGGCCCGACGCCGACAGGTCAGCGAGCAGCGCGCGGGTACCGAGGTAGGCGCCGGTCAGGGAGACCCGGATCTGGTGCTCCCAGCTCGTCAGCGGGGTGTCCTCGAGGGACGCGACGGTGGTGGCGTACGCGTTGTTCACCAGGATGTGCGGTGGGCCCAGCTCGTCCCGGCAGGCGCTGGCGGCCTCGGCCCAGGCCGCCTCGTCGGCGACGTCCGTGACCGACGCCGCGGCGTGGTGCCCGGCATGGCGCAGCTCGTCCCGGAGGTCGAGCACCGCCGGCGAGACGTCGACGAGGAAGATCCGCGCGCCCTCCTCGGCGAGCCGCCGGGCGGTGGCGGCGCCGATGCCCCGTGCGGCACCGGTGACGACGGCTGTCCGTCCGTCGAGTTCACGTGTCATGGCCATGCGGCCATCCTGCCCGATATCCCTACTCCTATTACCCCTATTCCGATACGTTGACATGATGGTAATCCGTTCGTACGCTGCTCGACAGGTCAGGCCAACGCCGGCAGACCGAGGAGGAAACGGACAATGAGGTTCGGGCAATGAAGCTCAGCAGAATCAACGACGACGGCCCGCACGACAGCGCCCTGCACGACCCGGAGGCCCTCGCGGGCCTGGTCGACGCGGTGCGAGACCGGCTCGGCGAGGCGGTGGCGGACGCCGTCGGGCGCTGCATGTCGGACACGCTCGCGCGGACCATCACGCGGCACCCGGACGGCACCGCCTTCGTGATCACGGGCGACATCCCGGCGATGTGGCTGCGGGACTCGACCACGCAGCTCGCGCCGTTCCTGCACCTCGCGGGCACGGACGCCCGGCTCGCGGACACGATCGCCGCCGTCTCGCGGCGGCAGCAGGCCTCGATCCTGCACGACCCGTACGCCAACGCGTTCAACGACGGCCCCACCGGCGGTGGGCACCGGGACCGGACCGGCGACCCGGTCACCGGCCAGTCGCCGTGGGTGTGGGAGCGCAAGTACGAGATCGACTCCCTCGCCTACCCGGTCCAGCTCGCCTACGACCTGTGGCAGATCACCGGCCGGACCGACCACCTCGGGCAGCTCGGGCAGGTGGCACGGACGATCATCGACCTGTGGCGCACCGAGCAGCGGCACGACGAGGCGTCGCCCTACACGTTCGAGCGCACCGACTGCCCGCCGTCCGACACCCTGGTGCGTGACGGTCGCGGCCCCGGGACCACGTTCACGGGCATGACCTGGGCGGGCTTCCGGCCGAGCGACGACGCCTGCCGGTACGGCTACAACGTGCCCGGCAACGCGTTCGCCGTCGTGGCGCTCGGATACCTGGTCCGCCTCGCCTCCGAGGTGCTGCACGACGACCAGCTGGCCGACGACGCCGCCGCGCTGCGCTCGGAGCTCGAGCGCGGCATCCGGGAGCACGGGGTCGTCGTGGGTCCGCAGGGCGAGCAGGTGTACGCGTACGAGGTGGACGGCCGTGGGGGAGTGCTCCTGGCCGACGACGCCAACTCGCCCAGCCTGCTGTCCCTGCCGTTCCTGGGCTGGTGCCGCGCCGACGACCCGCTCTACACCGCCACCCGGGACCTGATCCTGAGCGAAGCCAACCCGTACCACTACAGCGGCACGACGGCGTCGGGGATCGGCAGCCCGCACACGCCCGAGCGGCACGTCTGGCCGATCGCGCTCGCGATCCAGGGGCTGACCAGCACCGACCCGGCCGAGCGCCGTCGGCTGCTGGACCTGATCCTGACCACCGACGCGGGCACGGGCGCCGTCCATGAGTCCTTCCACGTGGACGACCCGGGCACGTACACGCGCGAGTGGTTCTCCTGGGCGAACGCGATGTTCTGCGAGCTCGCCCTCGAGACCGCCGGGCTGCGGAGCTACCGGCGTCCGGCGACCGAGGCCGCCACCGAGGGCGAGGCCGCGCGATGAGCGCCGCCGTGAGCGCCACCCGGCGTCAGCAGACCATCAGCGCGTGGATCTTCCTCGCCGTGCCCGTGGCGCTGTTCGCAGTCTTCCTGCTGCTGCCGGTGCTCATGGCGATCGGGCTGAGCCTGACCGACTATGCCGTCATCGGCGACTTCGAGTGGGTGGGCGTGGACAACTACGCGCGCATCGTCGACGACCCCATCTTCTGGGTGGCCGTGCGCAACACCGCGCTCTACACCGTGCTGTACGTGCCCGCCGGGGTCGTCGTGGCGCTGGGTACCGCCCTGCTGCTCAACCGCAGCAGCCGGGTCTCGCGGGTCTTCCGCACCCTCTTCTACATCCCGGTCGTCTCCTCGACGGTCGCCACCGCGGCGATCTGGTTCTGGCTGCTCAATCCGCAGTACGGCCTGCTCAACGCGGTGCTCGGCTGGTTCGGCATCAACGGGCCGGCCTGGCTGTACGAGTCGCGCTGGGCGATGATCGCCATCGTCATGATGAGCGTCTGGGCCGGCTTCGGCGCCAACATGATCATCTACCTCGGCGCGCTCCAGGGCGTGCCGGGCGAGCTGGTGGACGCCGCCCGGGTCGACGGCGCCGGAGCGTTCCGCGTCTTCTGGCACGTGACCCTGCCGGCCATCTCCCGCGCCACCTTCCTCATCCTCACACTGCTCCTGATCGCCGCCTTCCAGGTGTTCGACCAGGCGTACGTGCTCACCAAGGGCGGGCCCGGCAACTCGACGCTGACCCTCGTCTACTACATCTACGACCGCGGGTTCGGACGCCTGGAGATGGGTTACGCCTCGGCGCTGTCGTTCGTGCTGTTCCTCGCGATCCTCGTGTTCTCGGTCATCAACGCGCGCGTCACCGGACGGGAGAACGACCGATGAGCACCCTCACGACCGCCCCGGCCGGCACGCCGGCGCCGACCGCCACCACCGTGCGCACGGAGACGCGGCCGCCGACCGCCCGTGCGGTGCTCGGCAAGACGGTCTGGACGCTCGCCGTCGTGCTGATCAGCGTCACCACGGTGATGCCGCTGATCTGGACCCTGTCGACGTCGCTCAAGCCGGAGGGCGAGATCCTCTCGTCCTACCTGCAGTTCGTGCCGGAGAACCCGACCCTGGCCAACTACGTGACGCTGTTCACCGACGGGCCCTTCGGGCGCTACCTCGCCAACTCGGCGATCATCGCGCTCGGTGGCGTGGCCACCAACCTGTTCTTCGGCGGGCTGGCCGGGTACGCCCTGGCCAAGCTCAGCTTCCGGGGCCGCGGCGTGGTCTTCTCGCTGTTCCTCGGCTCCATGATGGTGCCGGGCATCATCACGATGGTCCCCACCTTCCTGGTGCTGCGCCGGTTCCCGCTGGTCGGCGGGAACGACCTCTTCGGCGAGGGCGGCGCGGGCTTCATCAACAGCTACGGCGCCGTGCTCATCCCGTTCGCCGCCGGGCCGTTCGCCGTGTTCTTCATGCGGCAGTTCTTCCAGGCCCTGCCGGACGAGCTGGGTGACGCCGCGCGCATCGACGGCGCGAGCGAGTTCCGCATCTTCTGGAACATCTACCTGCCGCTGGCCCGGGCGGGCCTGGCGGTGCTGGGCGTGCTCACGTTCCAGGCCGGCTGGAACAGCTTCCTGTGGCCGCTCATCGCCCTGAACGACCCGGAGATGCTCACGGTGCAGGTGGGTCTGGCCGGATACGTCAACGAGTACCAGACGGAGTACGGGCCACTCCTGGCCGGCACCATCCTGGCGAGCCTGCCGGTACTGATCGTCTTCATCTTCGCCCAGCGCTACATCATCGAGAACTTCGCCCACTCGGGAACGAAGTGAGCGACGAACCAAGACTGCAAAGGAGCAGATTCATGAAGCGTGCTACACGAATCGCCGGGGCGCTCGCCGCGGCGGCGGTCCTGGCCGGGACCCTGAGCGCCTGCGGCAGCGGGTCCGACGGCGGCTCGGGCGGAGGTCCCGAGCAGGTCACCTTCTGGGGCTCCTGGTCCGGTGACCAGGCCAAGCAGCTCCAGAAGCAGGCCGAGGCCTTCAACGCAGCGCAGGACGAGTACGAGGTCAAGTACGTGGGCCAGGAGCTCGTCGAGGAGAAGCTGCTCACCTCGCTGGCCTCGGGCAGCGTGCCCGACGTCGTGCTGTGGGACCGGTACAACACTCCGCTGTACGTGCCCAAGAACGCCCTGGCGCCGCTCGACGAGTACCTGGAGGCCGACGGCGTCGACACGACGCAGTTCTACGAGCAGGCGATGGGCGAGCTCGTCGTCGAGGGCGAGACCTACGGCCTGCCGCTGCTCGTCGACAACCGCTCCCTCTTCTACAACGAGGACCTGCTGAAGGAGGCCGGCGTCGAGCCGCCGACCGACTGGGACGCGCTCAGGTCGGCCGCCGAGGCAACCACCGAGCGCGACGGCGGCAAGCTGGGCGTCGCGGGCTTCGCGCTCGACGACCCGGGCCTGTTCAACATCTGGCTCAAGCAGGCGGGCGGCCAGATGTTCAGTGACGACGGCACGTCCACGGCGTTCAACAGCCCGGAGGGGCTGGAGGTGCTCGAGTTCTGGCAGAGCCTGCTCGACGCCGGCGTGTACGAGCCGGGCTTCGGCGAGGGTGTCGACTCGTTCGCGGAGGGCAAGCTGGCGCTCAAGTACGACGGGCCGTGGGCGCTGACGGCGCTGGACGAGGCCGAGGTGAACTACGGCATCGTCCAGCCGCCCGTCGGGCCCGACGGCGACCAGGGTGCCGGCATGGGCGGGTTCGGCCTGGTCATCCCGCAGGGCGCCGAGAACCCGGACGGTGCGTGGGAGTTCATGAAGTGGTGGACCACCGAGCCCGCCAACGGCGTGGACTTCGCGAAGATCTCCGGCTGGATCCCCGCGAACATCGAGGCCGCCAACGACCCGTACTTCACCAAGGACGACCGGTACCAGGCGTTCATCGAGACCATGGAGTACGCCGAGGTGCGTTCGAACATCCCGGGCGCCTCCGACGTCGAGGGCAAGGCGCTCATCCCCGCGCTGGAGCGGTTCCTGGGCGGCGAGATCGATGCCCAGGAGGCGCTGGACGAGGCGCAGGAGCTCGGCGACCGGCTCCTCGCGGACAACGCGCAGTGACCCACCCGGAGGGGTGACCGACCCGCAGTGACCACCGCGTGCCACGCGTCCCGACCGGGCGCGTGGCACGCGCCACCACCAGCGCGCGCCGCGCGCAGCAAAGGACGCCTCACACCGTCATGGACAACCCGAACTCCGCCGCCCCGAGCCCTGCCGCCCCGGGCGGCCGCCCGAACCCGTGGTCCGACCGTGCCGACCTGGCCCAGCGCAGCCTGGACCACTTCTTCGGCACGGCCGAGCCGCAGCTGCTCGACAACACCTACCCCGTCGGGGACAATTCGACGTTCAACTACTGGTGGCTGGCCCACGTCATCGACGCGCGGCTCGACGCGTTCGACCGGACCGGAGACCAGGAGTGGCTGACGGCCGCCGAGGCGACGACCGCCAACCTGCGGGCCCGGAACGAGGGGTCGCTGTTCAACGACTACTTCGACGACATGCTCTGGTACGCGCTGGCCCTGGAACGGCTGGCGCGCGCCACGGGGCGGACCGAGCCGCTGGACGACGCCCGCGCCATCTGGGAGCACGTCGTCGAGCACGGGTGGAACGACACCCACGGCGCGAGCGTGGCCTGGCGCAAGCAGCAGCTCTACTACAAGAACACGCCGGCCAACGGCCCGTTCGCCATCCTGTCCGCGCGCCTGCACGGGCACGAGCCCGACCCGAAGTACCTGGACCACGGCACGGTGGCGTTCGACTGGATCACCGCCACGCTGGTGGGGCCCGACGGGTTCGTCGAGGACGGCATCAACCGCGAGGGCGACGGCCGCATCGACACCCAGTGGCGCTTCACCTACAACCAGGGCCTGTACATCGGGGCCGCTGTCGCCCTCGACGGCGTGCTGCACGAGCCGGAGCTGGTCGGCCGGGCGCTGCGCACCGCCACGACGGCGATCGCCGAGCTGGCGCCCGACGGCGTCGTCGGCAGCGAGGGCGGCGGGGGCGACGAGGGCCTCTTCAAGGGAGTCCTCTACCGGTACCTGGGCACGCTCCTGGACCGGATCGGCCTGACGTCGCCCGACGCCGCGCCGCTGGTGGACTTCGTCCGCACGAGCACCGACCGGCTGTGGGAGACGAGCCGGCGCGACGGGTACCTGCTGGCGGGTGGTGACTGGCGTCGTCCCGCCGAGCTGCCGGTCTTCTACTCGAGCCAGCTCAGTGCCGTCATGGCGCTCGAGCTGCGCGCCTCGCTGGAGGCGCGCCGGTGACCCGCCGCACCCGGTGGGCCACGGTAGATTCATCTGCCACGTCCGATCGGTGAAGGGGCACGTGTGAGCCAGCCGCTCTACCTCGAGGTGTACGAGAAGCTCCGCGAGGCGATCCATGCAGGCACCTACGGTGTCGGCGACCGGATGCCCGCCGAGGCCGAGCTGACCAAGCAGCTCGGGGTCAGCGCCATCACGCTCAAGCGCGCGATGGACCTGCTGCGCGCCGACGGCTACATCACCCGGCGGCCGCGGCTCGGCACCGTCGTCGTCAGCGAGACCGCCACGAACGCCGTCAGCACCGGGAGCGGGCCCACCCCGCTCGTCGGGTGCGTCCTGACGGACTTCGACGACACCTTCGGCACGCGGGTGCTGGCCGGTCTGCTCGACGCGTCGAGCACCGTCGCGAACCTCGTGGTCAAGCGCAGCCTGGGCAACCGCGAGGCGGAGGACGACATGGTGCGTGCCCTCGTGGCCGACGGCGTCCAGGGGCTGGTCCTCGAGCCGAGCTCGTCGCAGTACGTGGCACCGGCGGTCCTGGAGCTGATCACCCAGTCGTTCCCGGTAACCATCCTCGACCGGGTGTTCGACGGCGTCCCGGTGTCGTCGGTCTGCTCCGACAACGTCTCGGCGGGGCGCCAGGCCGCCGACGTCCTGTTCGCCTCGGGCTACGACCACGTCGGGCTGGTGTCGGCCGCCAGCAACGTCTCGACCGTGCAGGACCGGCTGGACGGCGTCGTCGCCGCCCACGCGACCCGGCACGTCCCGTTCGACCCGGCGCACCAGTTCCGCCAGGTGCGCTCCACGGTCCCTGGCAGTGGCGTCTCGCCCGACGACGACATCGCCGAGCTCGAGAAGTTCCTCGCCACCAACCCCGGCCTGACGGGCCTGGTCGCCACGGAGTACAACATCGCCGTCCTGCTCCGCGAGGCCGCGCAGCGGGCGGGGCGGACCGTCCCCGGTGACCTCGGCATCGTCTGTTTCGACCATCCGGACGCGTTCTACGACAAGGCTCGCTACCGGTTCACCCACATCCGGCAGGACGAGTCACGCATGGGGCACGAGGCGGTCGACCTGGTCCTCGCCCAGATCCGCGGCGCCGGGCAGGTCAGGAAGGTCACGCTGCCGACCGAGCTGGTGCAGGGCAGCTCGACGCGCTGAGGCCCGGTGCTGCCGGGGACGACGGTGCTCGGGCAGTCTCGGCGGACAGGTGCATTTAACCCTTTCCTCCTATAAGTTTTGAGACGAATCCGGGACGCAACGGTGCCCCCGGGGGAGGAGCTCATCGATGACGATGCTGCGTCGCATTCGCCTTGTCCTGATCAGCCTTGCCGTGGTCGTCGGTCTGCAGCCGGTCGTCGCGGTGCACGCCGCCACGCCGCCGGGTGGTGGGGCGCCCTCCGGCTCGATCGCGGTCGCCCGTGCCCGTGTCGCCACCGAGGTGCTGCTGGACTCCTACGACGAGCAGAAGGCGTGGTTCCCGTCGAGCTGGTGGAACTCCGCCGTCGCGCTGCAGACCATGGGCGACTACATGCTGCGCACCGGAGACCGGAGCTACGTCGACGAGCTGGACCACAGCTTCGAGACCAACAAGGGCCCGTTCCCGGCCGGCGAGCGGTCCACCGACGAGATCTACGGCAACTTCACGAGCCGTGCGATCGACGACGCCGGCTGGTGGGCGCTGAACTGGGTCACCGCCTACGACCTGACCGGCGACCAGAAGTACCTCGACATGGCGGGCACCATCGCCGACTTCATGCACGGCTTCTGGGACCCGAGCACCTGCGGCGGTGGGATCTGGTGGAACGAGGAGCGGACCTACAAGAATGCCGTCACCAACGGACAGTGGATCCGGCTGACGGCCGAGCTGCACAACCGCATCCCGGGGGACACGGCGTGGCTGGAGCGGGCCCAGGAAGCCTGGGACTGGTACGCCGCCAGCGGCATGGTCAACTCCGAGGGCCTGGTCAACGACGGGCTGACCGACGACTGCGCCAACAACCGCGACACCGTGTGGAGCTACAACCAGGGCCTCGGCATCGGGGCGGCCCTCGAGCTGCACCGGGCGACGGGCGACGCCGAGCTGCTCAGCACCGCACGGGATCTGGCCGACGCGGCGCTCGCATCTGACGCGCTGGTCACGGACGGGGTGCTCACGGAGTCGTGCGATCCGCTGGGACGGACGTGCGACGACAACCAGAAGCAGTTCAAGGGCATCTTCCTGCGGTACTTCACGGAGCTGGCCGACACCACGACCGACCCACGCTATGACGAGTTCGTGGACCGTCAGGCCGAGTCGATCTGGGCGAACGACCGCGACTCGGCGGAGCGGCTCGGCCTGCGCTGGGCCGGTGCGAGCACCGAGGCGTCACCGAACGTCTTCGACTGGCGCACCCAGGCCAGTGCCCTCAGCGCGCTGATCGCCGACGTCCCTCAGGACGCGCCGAGCCGGTCGCTGTCCGCGACGATGGCGCCGACCCAGCTGGTCGTGATGCCCAGCCCCGGCACGACGTCGTCGGTGCGGACCGCGGTCGAGGTGGCGGCGACGTCGGACGGGCGACCCGTACGAGCCGACGTGCGCGTCAGCGGTCCGGACGGCTGGACGGTGGACCCGGCCCGCAGCCGGGTCCGGCTGGCTCCGTCGGGCGACGGTAGTCCTGCCCGGGCGAGCGTCCCGCTCGACGTCACGGTGCCCGCGGACGCCCGCGACGGTAGCTACCCGCTGACCGTGACGGTCACCGCGAGGCCTGGGCTCGGCTACACCACCAGGGTCACGGTCCAGGTGGCGAGCACCATCGACTTCGACGCCGGGTCGACGGAGGAGCTCGCGTGGCTCTGGGACGCGGGCGGCTCCGGCCTGAGCCACGTCGGGAGCCGGTTCGCCGACGGCACCAGCCATTTCGTCTACAAGTTCCCGTTCCCCGCCGAGGCCACCTCGGCCGAGGCGACCCTGACCATCGACAACCAGTACGTGGTCGAGGTGGGTCCTGACGGCGAGAGCTGGACCACCGTGCTGGCCGAGGACGAGCCGATCAGGGACGGCTCCAACAAGGCCGACCACACCCTTGACCTGACGCCGTACCTCGGTCCGGACAAGGCCGTCTACCTCCGGGTGACCGACGCCTTTCCCGAGGACGGCTGGGGCGGCGGGGTCTATCACGTGTCGGCGCAGTTCGGGACGCTCTGACCGGAGCGGCCGAACGGCCGAGATCCACGACGTCGGATACTTGACAGACGGTGGCAAGTACTTGCTACCGTCTGTCAAGTGAGCACAGAGGAGCACATAGCACTGGCAGGCGAGCTGCTGGGCCTGGTCGAGCGCCGGATCATCGACCCGTTGGAGATCCTGTTCGGTCCGGACGGCTCGGACGGTGGGGAGCCCCAGGCGTACGACGTCGTCGGACCGGTCAGGGAACGAGCGCGCATCGAGGCCGAGGTGTGGGCCGCACAGCTGTTGGGCAGGGACGAGCGGCTCGCGGGACGCACCGCGGCGCGGCTGGTTGCCTCGCTCTTTCCCGCCGACGGCCCGTTCGACCCGCCCGACGAGTGGTGGGGCACGGCCTTCGGCCGGGTGGTCGCCCAGCGGGTCGGGCACCCGGGCCGGACGGCGGTGTCGTTCGCCGTGGCGGGGGCGATGCTCGGCATCACCCGGCAGGGCGTCCACGACCTCGTCAAGCGCGCCAAGCTTGCCCGCCACCCCGACGGCGGAGTGACGACGGCGTCGGTCCAGGCGCGACTCAACCAGCCGAAGGGGTCCCATGTCGCACGTGACGGTCACTGACCACGAGATCCCGATCGCGGTACGGGACTCGGGCACGGACGGGCAGCCCGTCCTCCTGCTCCACGGTCTCGGCGGCACGCTCGACGCGTGGGCGCAGCTGGACCTCGGCGGGTGCCGGACCGTGGCCATGGACCTGCGCGGCCACGGCCTCTCCGGTGACGGCCCCTGGGAGTGGGACCGGGGCCTGGATGACGTCGAGGCCGTGGTGCGGAGCCTCGGTCTGGGCAACCCCGCGGTGGTGGGGCACTCGCTCGGCGGGATGCTCGCCGTGCAGTGGGCCCTGCGTCATCCGGAGTGCCCGGCCGTCGTGGACCTGGACGGGCTGAGGTCCGCGGAGAGTGACCCGCAGAACTACCCCGGGATGGATCCCGCCACGCGGGACCAGGAGCTGGCGAGCCTGAAGGCCTCCTTCGACGCCCAGGCCATGGCGATGGACCAGCCGCTGCCGCCCGAGATGCGGGCCCTGTTCCCGCAGCGGGCGCTGGTCGAGCGGGACGGGCGGACGTACGGCCGTCCCGCCGCGCGGCTCCTGGAAGAGGTCCGGTACACGCCCGAGTTCCGGGACACGGTTCGCCTGCTGCGTCGGGTCGTCTGCCCGGCTCTCGTGGTGATCCCGACCCATGACCCGCCCGGGACGCCGGGCGGGGAGCTGATGGAGGCTTTCCGGCGGGGCATCCGCCGCGACCTCGCGGGGTTGCCGGCCCACGTCCAGGTCAGGGAGCTGGAGGCGAGCCACGGCATGCTCGCCGAGCGGCCCCGGGCGCTCAGCGACCTCATCGGTGGGTTCCTCCGCCAGGCAGGCTGAGCGGTCTGTCCGGCCGTCAGGCCGCCTGGTCAGCGTTCTGCTCACCGGCCCGGTGCGCGTGCTCCTCGAGATCCTGAAGGTGCTCCACCGGCCGGACGCAGCCCAGCGCGTGCGTGAGCGTGTCCTGCGTGATGCCGTCGTGCGCGACGTCGTCCTGCAGGGCGGTCATGACCTGGTCGGCCGCCACACGCACCGGGATGCGGGCCTTGTCCGCGGCGTCGAGCAGGATCTGGGCGGCCTGGTCCTCGTCGCAACGACGCGCCACCACGACCACGCTCTTGGCCCGTTCGATCATCGCCTCACCCACGAGTGCGGGGGACACGGGCTCGTCCACCCGGTCGAGACGGTCGCTGTCGAAGCCGAAACCACCCCCGACGTCGTCGACGAAGGTGCCATGAGGCTGGTTGACGGATGGCATGTGAACCTCCCAGATCCCCTGCGGACCTGGAGCCGCTTCATGACTCCCGAAGTCTTCAGTGTAGAACGCTTCGGACGATTCGGACAGGCCCTCATCGTTCGGCAGCATTCGGCAGCATTCGGCAGTATGGGGGCATGAGCTCATCAGATGTCAAAGCAGATCTCGCCTCCGCCGTCGCCGAGGTCGAGGCCCAGGAGGCCGAGCTGGTCCTGACGACGTTCACGCACGAGGAGGCCTGGCGCCTGGGCGTCCGGCTCGTCGAGCTGGCGACCGAGCGCGACCTGCCCGTCGTCGTGGACATCCGCAAGGGCACGCAGCAGGTGTTCCACGCGGCTCGGCCCGGCACCACCCCGGACAACGACTCGTGGATCAAGCGCAAGGTGCGGGTGGTCTACCGGTTCGGGGCGTCGTCATACCTGATGGGGCTGCGGGCCAGGGCCAAGGGGACCGACTTCAACGCCGACCAGGGCCTGCTGTTCCAGGAGTACGCCGCGCACGGGGGAGCCTTCCCGGTGCACGTCAAGGGCGTCGGCATCGTCGGAGTCGTCACCGTGTCGGGCCTGGCGCAGCAGGACGACCACGCTCTCGTGGTGGAGGCGCTGCGCGAGCTGGTGGAGTCCCAGGTGTGACACCTGGCGACCACCGACCCGCGGTGGTCCGACTCGGCTCACCCCGAGACGGACCACCGCTGGTTGTCCCCGGCATGGCAGTCGTACATGATCACCGGCGTCTCGTTGTCGGTGGCCGCGCCGGAGACGTCCAGGCACAGCCCCGTGGCCGCGTTGCGCACCGTGCCGTCGGTCTGCGGTGCCCACTGCTGGTTCGCGCCGCCGTGGCAGGTCCAGATGGTCACCGCGGTCCCGGCCGCCCCGCCGCTCGGGTCGTCCAGGCACATGGAGCCCAGGGTGCGCAGCTCTCCGGAGGGGGACGCCGTCCACTGCTGGCTCGCCGTGTCGTTGCAGTCGTAGACCTGGAGCGCGGCGCCGTCCGTGGCTGCGCCACCGGGGACGTCGAGGCACCGGCCGGACGCCACGCCCTGGAGCGTCACCACCGCCGGGGCGGGCGGGGTCGCGCTCGGCGTGGGCGACGGGTCCGGGCTCGCCGAGGCCGGCCCCGTCGCCGGTGAGCTCGCGGACGCCGACGGGGCCACCGACGAGCCGGCCGCCCCCTGTGGGTCGGAGGCGTCCCGCGTCAGCACCCACACCGTGCCGATCACCGCCGCGAGCGCCAGCAGCACGGCGAGCGCCCCGACGAGCATCCCGGGGGACAGGCGGCGGCGCGGCGTGACGTGGTCGTACATCCTGACGTTTCCTTTCGGGCCCGACGTCGTTCGCGCGGGCCAGCCGCACCCTACTGCGTCGACCGCGCGGGTAGGTTCGGCGAGGGGACCACCCGAGGTATGCGTCGAGACGGGGTGAAGGATGTTGCGCTCGTTCGTGGTGACCGGCGGCAGCCAGGGTGTCGGGCGCGCCGTCGTGGAACGGTTGGCGGCGGACGGCCACGTCGTGGTCCTCGATCTCGCCGGCGCCCCCACGTGGGCGCACCCGGCGGTCACCTTCGTCGGTGGCGACGCGGGCGACGTGGGCATCGCGCGCCGGGCCGCCGAGGAGGCGGAGGCCGTGGCGCCGCTGGCCGGCTGGGTCAACAACGCCGCCGTCTTCCGGGACGCTCCCATCACCGCACCGCCGTCCGACGTGCTCGCGGCCGTCACGGCGAACCTGGCGCTCGCGGTCACGGGCTGCCACACCGCCGTCGGACACTTCCTGCGGCACCGGCGAGCAGGGGCGATCGTGAACGTCTCGTCCCACCAGGCGCAGCGCCCCGTCCGCGGCGCTCTGCCGTACGCCACCGCCAAGGGAGCGATCGAAGCGTTGACCAGGTCCGTCGCCGTCGACCACGGGCCCGACGGAGTCCGCACGAACGCCGTCGCGCTCGGGTCGATCGAGACGGCGCGCTACCAGGAGTACCGGCGTGCACATCCTGATGCGGACCGGCAGATGGCGGCCCTGCACCCCCTCGGCCGGGTCGGCACCGGCCAGGAGGTCGCCGATGCCGTCGCGTTCCTGCTCTCCGACCAGGCGGCCTTCGTCAACGGTGCGGTACTGCCCGTCGACGGCGGGCGCGCAGCCCAGGGAGCCGATCCCGAGGCCGGCTGACAGCGCCGGGAACGCAGCGCCGGGAGGCTCAGGACCCGCTGCCCACCACGACGTCCCGCACCCAGGCGGAGCCCTCGGGACGGAAGCCGACGCTCCGCAGGTACGCGAGCTCCCCGGGTCCGGCCTGCGGTACGACGACGCGGTCGAACCCCTTGTCCGCGAAGATCCCGCTGCGCCGGTACACGAACTCGCCGGGCGTGAAGTCGCGGAACCGCTTCGTCACCCAGTCGAGCTCGACGACGCCGACCCCGTCGCCGGCGTCGCGCACCTCGACCACACCCACCGTCTCGTCGCCACGCTGCACCAGGAACGCCGAACGTTCCTCGCCGGGCTCCGGCACGGCCACGAATCCCGGCGCGACGCTCGCGATGTCGGCGGCATGGGTGCGCAGGACGTGCAGCAGGTACGCGTCGTCGGGTGCGACCTCGACCACCTCGTACACCGCGGCGTCGTGGCGCTCCCGGTTCAGCCGCGACAGCCAGTAGATGTTGATCAGGCTGATCGCGGCGTTCATGGCGACGAAGGGCCAGATCTCCAGGATCGCGTTGTAGGTGGTCGCGACGAGGGAGCCGATGAGGTTGAGCCAGCGGAAGCGGAGCACGCGTGCCTGCGTCAGGGACAGGACGACGAGGACGGAACCGACCCACCCGGCGATCTCGAGCCAGGGAAACATGCCCTGACCCTAGGCGCTCTCACCAGGACCAGCCGCGCGAGCTGAGCTCCAGCTCCTCCCGCAGCCGTTCGCCCGCCGCGGCGCGCTCGTCCGCACGCAGCGGCGCCGTCGCCGTGGGGAGGCCCGCGAGCTGGCACGCCTCGCGCAGCAGCGCGTCGTACGCGCCCTGCACCGCGAACCAGTGGTGGGCCCGGGCGTACACAGCCGGGTCCTCCTCCACACGGCGCAGCTCGGCCGCGAGCTCCCCGAGCCGGACCTGGAGGCGCAGCGTGACCAGCGGGTCCGGGGTCCGGGCCCGCGCCGGTCGCGTCAGGAAGCTCCAGGTCATGACGGGTCACCGCCACGTCGTCGTCGCAGTGCTGGGGACACGTCCAGCGTAGGTCCGTACGGCCGCTATGGCTATGTGGTCGGCCCATGACCTCGGACGCCTCGGACGCCTCGGCCCTCGGCGACACGGGCTCACCCCGCCGCGTGCAGCGCCGCCAGGATCCCCTCGCCGTACCGCTCGAGCTTGGCCTGGCCGACGCCGCTGATCCCGCTCAGCGCATCGAGGTCCGCCGGCTGCTCGGTGGCCACGGCCCGCAGCGTCGCGTCGTGGAACACCACGTACGCGGGCACGCCCTGCTCCTTGGCCGTCGCGGCACGCCAGGCCCGCAGGCGCTCGAAGACCGGCTGGTCCGCGTCCGACAGCGGTGCCGCTTCCGGCCGGGCGCCGCCGGAGCGCGCGGGCCTGCGCGTGCTGCCCGACGCCGGGCGGGGATCGCGCCGCAGCCGGACGTCACGCCGCCTGCCCAGCACCTCCGCGCTCGCCTCGGTGAGCACCAGCGTGCCGTGGTTCGAGTCCACCTCCAGCAGCCCCAGGGCCAGGAGCTGGCGTGCCACCGACCGCCACTCGCCCTCCGACAGGTCCTCGCCGACGCCGAACACCGTCAGGCTGTCGTGCCCCCACTGCGTGATCTTCGGCGTGGACTTCCCCCGCAGGATGTCGACCACGTGCCCCACACCGAAGCGCTGGTTGCGCTCCCGGTCCAGGCGGAACACCGCGGACAGCAGCTTCTGCGCCGGGACGGTGCCGTCCCAGGCCTCCGGCGGGTTCTGGCACGTGTCGCAGGCGCCGCAGCTGCCCGCATGGTCCTGGCCGAAGTAGCGCAGCAGCTGGGCGCGGCGGCACTCGACCGTCTCGCACAGCGCGAGCATGGCGTCGAGGTGCGCCGAGAGCTTGCGGCGGTGGGCCAGGTCACCGTCGGACTCGGCGATCATCTTGCGCTGCTGGACGACGTCGGCCAGGCCGTAGGTGAGCCACGCCGTCGACGGCAGGCCGTCGCGGCCCGCGCGCCCGGTCTCCTGGTAGTAGCCCTCCACCGACTTGGGGAGGTCGAGGTGGGCGACGAACCGGACGTCGGGCTTGTCGATGCCCATGCCGAACGCGATGGT
Source organism: Promicromonospora iranensis (assembly GCF_028994805.1). Classification (GTDB taxonomy): domain Bacteria; phylum Actinomycetota; class Actinomycetes; order Actinomycetales; family Cellulomonadaceae; genus Promicromonospora; species Promicromonospora iranensis. The sequence continues at coordinate 286,656 of NZ_JAJQQP010000002.1, forward strand.
CGCGACCATGATCACGCCGTCCTCGCGCAGGAACGTCGACTGGTTCGCCGACCGTACGTGCGCGGGCAGGCCTGCGTGGTAGGGCAGGGCACGGATGCCCTGGTCGGTCAGCTGCTGGGCGGTCTTCTCCACCGACGCGCGGGACAGGCAGTAGACGATGCCGGCGTCACCGGGGTGCTCGGTGCGCAGCAGGTCCAGCAGCTGCCGGCCCGGGTTGTCCTTGGGCACGACCCGGTAGGTGATGTTGGGGCGGTCGAAGCTCGCGACGAAGTGCCGGGCCTCGGTCAGCCCGAGGCGGGTGGCGATCTCCGCGCGCGTCTGATGGGTGGCGGTGGCGGTCAGGGCGATCCGTGGCACACCGGGCCAGCGTTCGGCCAGCTCGCTCAGCCGCAGGTAGTCGGGCCGGAAGTCGTGGCCCCACTGGGACACGCAGTGCGCCTCGTCGATGGCGAACAGGGCGATGGTGCCCTGGTCGAGCAGCCGCGCCGTGGACTCGACACCGAGCCGTTCCGGGGCCAGGTACAGCAGGTCGAGCTCGCCCGAGCGGTAGGCCTGCTCCACCGCGCGTCGCTGGTCCGGGTCCTGCGTGGAGTTGAGGAACCCGGCCCGCACGCCCAGCGCGTCGAGCGCGTCGACCTGGTCCTGCATGAGGGCGATCAGCGGCGAGATCACCACGCCCGTACCGCGCCGGACGAGCGCCGGGATCTGGTAGCACAGCGACTTGCCGCCACCCGTCGGCATGAGCACGAGGGCATCGCCGCCGTCGGCGATGGTCTCGATGATCTGCTGCTGCTCGCCGCGGAAGGCGTCGTAGCCGAAGACGTCGCGCAGTACGTCGAGCGCGGTGGCGGTCGGGTGTGCGGCGACGTCCGGAAGAGTCATGGCGGCCAGTGTGCCAGGGGAGGCTGACACGGGCCGCCTGGTGCGCCGCGTGCTCCCGGGATGCCGGTCGGATGCCAGGCTAGATGGTCGAACCTGTGTTCGATTTCAATCCTGTCATGCCCGCGTCAGGCGCCACCGTCCTGCACGCCGACCTCGACGCGTCGATGGACGCGATCCGGACGAGGTTCGGCGGGGACACGGTCGGCTACCTCCCGGTCGTGCTCCGCGACGGCGGCGCGGTGCCCGACGAGTTCCGCGAGCTCGCCGAGCACGGTCTGTGACGGTCAGGCCGATCCCGGACCCGCGGGAGCTCGTCCAGGTCCGCCGAGCGCATCGAGCATCTCCCGTGCGGCCCGTTCGCCGGACTCGACGGCGCCGTTGAGGTAGCCCTGGCTCTCGATCGAGGTGTGCTCCCCGGCGAAGTAGCAGGTGCCGACCGGTTCGCCCTCGACGCCGGCGAAGGCCGTGTACTGCCCGACGCCGTAGTAGGAGTAGGAGCCGCGGGTCCACCGGTAGCAGGGCCAGTAGTCCAGCGCGACGGCACCGGTCCACCGGGGTGGGACCCCGGGCAGCACGGGGGAGAGCTGAGCGAGGAACCTGCGGGCGTACCGGGCGGGTGGGTCGCCCGCGAAGTCGAGCGCCACGCGACCGCCGGTGAAGTTCGTCAGGATGCCCGTCTCGCCAGGCTGGCCCAGCGTGGTGTCCCAGGTGGCCTGGTAGCCCGTGTCGGCGAACGTGTCACCGTCGCAGCCGGCCTCCTGCCAGGCACGTCGGTCGAACTGGAGGGCCAGCTTGGTGTTCGCTCCCATCGGCAGGTCCTCGATGGCGGTGCGCTTCAGTGCCGGGAACCCCGCGTCGCGCAGGTCGACCCGGCGCAGCAGCGAGAACGGCAGGGCGAGCAGCAGCAGGTCGGCGACCTCCGTCGTGGTCCGCCCCCGGCTGGTCAGGCTCACCGCGTACCGGCCGCGGTCTCCCCGGCTCAGCGCGGTGACGGCGGTGAGGGCGGTGCCGGTCACGATCCGGTCGGTCAGGGCGTCGGCGAGACGAGCGACGATCCGGTCGTTCCCGCCCGCCACGTGGAAGACCTCGTCGGACTCACCGAACAGCTGCGGGTCCTCGGCCGTGGAGTAGCCGAAGAGATTGATCAGGTTGAGCGCGGACTGGCGCTCGATCTCGGCGCCGTACTCGATCGTGTACGCGACGTCGAGCAGCCGACCGAGCCTGGAGGACGGTCCACCGGGCACGTAGGCCTCGATCCATTGCCGGATCGACATCAGGTCCAGCTCACGTGCCCGCGGGGTGTGGCTGTCGTAGGTGATCGGGAAGCCGGCCGCCTCGGCGTCGCGCCGGGCCTGGGGCAAGATCTCCCGCAGGTCGTCGCGGACGTCGTCGACCAGGTACGGCGAGCCGTCGAAGAAGTAGAACGGCTCGGTTCCTGGCGGGGTCGCCTCGACGCGGTTCTCGACGTCCAGGCCGAGCTCCTCGACCAGGTCGAGGATCTCGGTGTGCCCCGTGTCGATGAGCTCCCCGCCGTGCTCGGAGACCTGGCCGCCGCGCCAGCGCCGGTTCGACCAGCAGCGCCCCCCGATCCGGTCGGCAGCCTCGTACACGATCGGGCGGTACCCGGCCTGTGTCAGTCGGTACGCCGCGGTCAGGCCGGCCAGGCCCGCCCCGACGACGACGATCCGCGGCCGCCGCCGACCGCGCACGGCCTCCGCCGCGCCCGCAGGTGCCGTCCCGGCGAGGCCGGCGCCCACCGCCAGCGACCCCCCGATGAACTGGCGCCGCGTGAGCCCGCCCGCCGTCGGGCGGCGCCCGGGCGCCTCGGCGTTCAGGTCCCGTACGACGCGGCGTAGGGCTGCATGAAGTGGGGTTCGCATCGGTGCCTGGCTCCGTCCGGCCGTCGTGTCCAGCTCCGGCCCAGGTCCGGCTCAGCCGGCCCAGGGAGGAATCGTGCAGTACCAGGAAAAGTCTCCTCGCCGCGGACGCGGACGTCATCACCCGAACAGGGTGATGCGCGTCGGACTGCCCGAGGACCGCGACACGGTTGCCGGCCTCGCCTCCCGCGACCGACGGTCACGAGGTGGCGGTTGGTCGTGTCCTCGTCGGCGGGCCAGGACGCCGAGGCGGCGCTGACTCCGGGCGGGATGTCGTCACCGCCTCGGTGTTGCGCAGGAACACGATGATCCAGCTGAAGATGAGCACCGCCGCGACCAGCTCGACAGCCGTGAGGTTGTAGTACCCGGTGACGAGGAAGACCGCCAGGAGCACGATGACGCCGACGTACACGTAGCCGAGCAGGACGAAGATCCTCGGCGCCGACGGAAGCAGCCGGCGCAGGCTCACGACCAGCGCGATGTAGACGATCACCATCCCGGTGGCGGAGGTGTTGTGCACCCCCAGGAACTCGTCGGCAGGGAAGGCCCCGACACAGCCGAGGAGCACGCCGATGAGCACGAGCGCCAGTCGGACGAGGCGCTTGCTCCGCGCTTCCGGGCGGGTCGAGCACGGGAGGGACAAGGTCGCGTAGTGCGCGATCGTCGTGACCATGACGCCGGCGATGACGAGCGTCAGGTTGAACGCCATCGCGGAGAGGTCGTCGCTGATCCCGAGCGCGCTGAGGTTCTCCTTCCACCAGGACGGGTCGGAGGCGCTGAGCATGCTGGTCAGTGCGCCGACGGTGAGGAACAGCGCCAGGACGAGCGAGAGCAGCATCGGGGTGAGGTTCACGGCGGAGAGGAACGCCAGATAGGCGGTCACGGCCAGCGCGACGCCGGCGAGCAGCGCGGCGGACGTCGAGTACACGGTCGCGCCGACGAAGCTCTTGCTCACCACGGAGGCAAGCCCGATCCATCCCAGCATCGCGATGGCCGCGTGCGCCAGCGTCAGGGCCGCGACGTCGAACCAGTGCGGCCGCGGCAGGCTCGCGCCCCCGGACGGGTCGCTTCGTTGCTGGGCACGTCGCAGGACGCATCCGAGGAGGAACGCGGCGATCGCGGCGAGCGCTCCGCCGATGGCGACGAAGTTCCCGATCGAGCCGCGGCCCGAGATCGGCACACCGTGACCCCAGAACACGACGAGGCCCACGAGCGTGCCCAGCACGAAGGTGCCGGCGCCGGTGAGAAGCGCTGATGACTCACGCGACTCGGTGCTCGCGACGGGGTCACGAAGGATGCGGGCGATCGGTGACGGCCGGCTCATCTCGGTTCTCCGGTTCTGCTCGCCGCTGCGGCGAACCCGGATCAACACTCTCGGCAGCGCCCTTCACCTGCGTCACCCGAAGCGGATGATCCGGTAGGGGAGGCATGGGCGGCCTGGCCGACAAAGAAGGCCCCTGACCCTGCGTCTCCGCGGGTCAGGGGCCTTCTTCGTCGCTGTCTCAACGAGTGTCCGGAGGGGGACTTGAACCCCCACGCCCGATAAAGGGCACTAGCACCTCAAGCTAGCGCGTCTGCCATTCCGCCACCCGGACAGGTGGACCGATCCCGGCGTTTCCGCCGTCCCGGTGCGTGGAAAAACATAGCACGCAGGTCGGGTCGGTTCCGAATCGAAAAGCGTGTGACCTGGGTCGCCCGGGTCAGCGGAACGCGTCGGCGTTCGCCGCCGCCCACTGCTCGAACGTCGTGGCCGGCTCCCCGGTCACGTCCTCGACGGTGGTCGTCGCGACCTGCGGGTCGTCGACCATGGCCACCGGGGCGTTCGCCGCGTCCGGGTACGGCTCGCACACCTCGCCGACGGTCCGGACCTGGTCGGCCCAGACCATCGTGTTCTCGACGAACTCCCCGGCGTACAGGTGCGTCCACGCAAGACCTGACCCCTCGACCGCCCGGGCGATCGGCTGCCAGTCGGTGGTCTCGTCACCCGACAGGTCGACGATGTGCCGCACTCCCGCCTCCCGGGCCAGCCGCACCACCTCCGTCACCGTCTCCAGCACCGGCGCCAGGTACATCCGGTCGACGCCGGCGAACGCCTCCGGCAGCGCTACCGTACGTGCGACCACCCACGACCGGCTGGCAGACTCGTCAGACGTGACTACCCCGCACTGGCCTCTGACCACCGAGCGGCTGGAGCTGCGCCCGGTCACCCCGGCGGACGCCGACGCGTTCCTCGCGTGGCGCTCGCGGCCGGAGGTGGCGCGCTACATGTTCCAGCCCCCGTGGACGCCCGAGCTCGCCACGCGGAAGCTGATCGACTGGTCGGGAGCCCCGTTCTCCCTGCCGGGGGACGTGCTGGTCCTGGCCGTGGTCGAGCGTGCGGGCCGGTCCGTCATCGGCGAGGTGCTCCTGAAGTGGGCCCACGGCACCGGGCAGGCGGAGGTGGGCTACGGCTTCCGCCCCGAGGTGGCAGGTTCCGGCTATGCCACCGAGGCGGTCCGCGCGGCACTCGGTCTCGCGTTCGACGTCTACGGCTTCCACCGGGTCTTCGCGCGCATCGACGAGGAGAACACGCGCTCGTCCCGGGTGTGCGAGCGCCTCGGCATGCGGCTGGAGGCGCGTCTGGTGGAGAGCGACATCCGGCCCGACGACGGCGCATGGGCCACCGAGCTGAACTACGCCGTCCTGGCGAGCGAGCACGTGTCCGCCGGTCGGTGACACGGCGGAACCGTAGCCCGGCGCGCGGCCAGAGGATGCGCTCGCGGGCCTGTGCCGTGCCAGGCGTCCTGCCGGCTGTCCCGTGGACTGTGGTGCCAGTTGTCGTGCGCTACGACCTGCCGCTAACGTCCGCTGGGACAATCCGCCCAAAACAATAGTGGGAGCATGGCGATGACGGTTGACGCGCCGACGGTAGCGCCGACGACAGCGGCGGAGTCGCCGACCATCCCGCAGCAGGACGTGCCGGAGAGCGCACAGCGGCCGGTGGACCAGGAGCTCCCCGCGCGGGCGGCCTTCGGGGCGCCGTGGATCCGGTCCACGGGCGACCTGGCATGGAAGCTGGTCGGCATCGGTCTGGCCGTGGCCCTCGTGTTCTACGTCGTGAGCCTGGTGCAGCTCGTGTTCGTCGCGCTGTTCCTGGCCCTCGTCTTCACCACCGTGCTGCTCCCGCTCGGGGACCTGTACGACCGGGTGATGCCCCGGGGCCTGGCGATGGCCGCGTCCCTGCTGACCGCGGTGCTCGCCGTCGGCGGGCTCGTGACGTACGTGGTGTCCTCCGTGGTGAGCCGGTGGGAGGAGCTGGCCACCGAGTTCGGGACCGGTCTGACCGACCTCGCCGAGCTCCTCACGGGGAACCCGCTCCTGGCCGGTCTCGGCACGCCGAGCGAGTGGCTCGCCGACGGCGGCGCCTGGCTCCAGGCGAACGCCGGCGACTACGTCGGCACGGCGGCCGAGAGTGCCGGGTCCATCGCGGAGGGTGCGACCGCCGTCGTGCTCGCGATCTTCTGCACGGTCTTCTTCCTGACCCAGGGCGGCCGGATGTGGCAGTGGGTGCTGTCCCTGGTCCCGGCCGACCGGCACGACCGCTGGCAGACTGCCGCGAGCGCCGGCTGGACGGCGTTCTCCGGGTTCACGCGCGGCATGTTCTTCGTGGCGCTGGCCGACGGCGCGCTGGCCGGCGTCTTCCTGACCGTCGTGGGCGTGCCGCTCGCGCTCCCGCTGTCCGTGGTGGTCTTCCTGGGGGCGTTCGTCCCGATGATCGGCCCGGTCGCCGCCATCGTGGTGAGCGTGCTCGTCGCGCTGGCCGCCAAGGGCCCGGTGCTGGCGCTGGTCGTGCTCATCGGCATGGTCGTGGTGGCCCAGATCGACGCGAACGTGCTCCAGCCGCTGATCACCGGCAAGCAGGTCTCGCTGCACCCGGTGGTGATGGCGCTCGTCGTCGCGGCGGGCTCGGTGCTCGGCGGCCTGCTCGGCGCCGTCGTCGCGGTGCCGCTCACCGCGGTGACGTGGGCGGTCATCAGCACGCTGCGCAAGCGGACGCAGGGCGCGACACCGGCCGCAGCGCAGGGCACCGAGCCCGCCCATGAGGCAGACTGACTCGGTGCCTGACCCTGCACCATCCACGAACGCCATGCCCAGCGGCCCGGTGCCCCACGACAGCGCTCCGCCACCCTGGCTGCGCACCGCCGCCGGCTGGTCGTGGCGCCTCATCGTGCTCGTGGCCGGTATCGCCCTGGTCTTCTGGGCGGTCACCCAGGTCCTGATCGTCTTCGTCGCCGTGTTCCTGGCCCTGGTGATCACCGCGGTCCTCAACCCGCTGACCGACCTGTACCACCGGGTGATGCCCCGAGCCCTGGCCACGGCCGCGGCCATCCTGTCCGGCGTGCTCGTCATCGGCGGTCTGCTGACCTATGTCGTGGTGTCGGTCGCCGGGCAGTGGGAACGTCTCGCGGGCGAGTTCAACACCGGCATCGACCAGATCGTCGACCTGATCGAGAACAGCTCGCTGCCGGTCGACGTCGATCTGGACACGCGCGACCAGTGGATCGACGACGCCGCCGACTGGATCCAGGAGAACTCCCAGACGCTCGTCAGCCGGGCGGCCGAGAGCGCCGGATCGATCGTCGAGGGCGTCGCCGTGCTGGTGCTGGCGATCTTCTGCACGGTCTTCTTCCTCGCGTCGGGCACCGGGATGTGGCGCTGGTTCATGACCCAGGTGCCCGCCCGCACCCGGCAGAAGTGGCACGCCGTCGCAGGTGCCGGCTGGTACACCTTCTCCGGCTACACCCGCGGCATCGTCCTCGTCGCCATCACGAACGGCATCCTGGCGGGCATCTTCCTGTCGATTCTCGGCGTGCCGCTGGCGGCGCCGCTCGCCGTGCTCGTCTTCATCGGTACCTTCATCCCCCTGATCGGCGCGCCCCTCGCCATGATCATCGCGGCCGTGGTCGCGCTCGCGGCGGACGGGCTCCTGACGGCGCTCGCCGTCACGCTCGGGATCGCCGGCATCGGCCAGCTCGAGGGCCACGTGCTGCAGCCGCTCATCATGGGCAAGCAGGTCTCGCTGCACCCGGTGGTGGTGGCTCTCGGCGTCACCTGCGGCACGGTGGTGGGCGGCATCCTCGGCGCGATCATCGCCGTCCCGCTGATCGCGGTGGCCTGGTCCGTGTACAGCACGCTGCGCAAGCAGCCCGACGGCACCGTGCCTGACGAAGCGGTGCCTGACGAAGCGGTGCCTGGCGACGGCCCGTCCGATGCCGACGCCGATGCCGACGACGGCTCGTTCGACGCCGACCCGTCGCCGGGGCGGAATTCCTCATAGCGGTAAAGCCGCAGGTCGGACCCTGTTTCTGTGGCACCATCGAGCGATGGAACCGTTCGTGCTGGCCTCTGACCACGTCCGCCTGTCCGTCCCCACGTACGCCGACGTCGACGCGATCACCGAGGCGTGCCAGGACCCCGCGGTCGCCGACTGGACGGTGGTCCCCGTTCCCTACGAGCGTCGGCACGCCGAGGGGTTCGTGCGCTACCACGTGGCGGACGGCTGGGCGAAGGGCTCCGTCTGCACGTGGGCGGTACGCGCCCCCGGCGAGGCCGACGGGCCCCTGATCGGCATGGTCGGCCTGACGTGCGAGGGCAGCCCGGGGGAGGAGCGTACCGGTGAGCTCGGCTACTGGATGGCGCCGGACGCCCGCGGCAGCGGCCTGTGCACCGACGCGACCCGGCTCGTCGTCGACTGGGCGCTCGACCCGGACGGCCTCGGGCTGTCGGTCGTGACCTGGGTCGCGTACGTCGGCAACTGGGCGTCACGCCGGGTGGCGTGGCGCCTCGGGCTCCGGGTGGAGGGCACGCTGCGCAAGCACGCCCTGCAGCGCGGCATCCTGCGGGACGCCTGGGTCGGCAGCATCGTGGCGGGCGACCCGCGGGAGCCCAACGAGCCGTGGCCCGCCGACGCGCCCCGCGCGCAGGTCGGCTCACGGGTCGGCGCACGGATCCTGCCCGGCGTCAGCTGAGCCGGGCGGGGCGCTGGGCTCGGGGTCGCCACCAGGCCCGGCGGCCGAGCACGGCGAGGGCGGTGGGCCAGAGCAGGGCGAGCACCAGGAGGTCGGCCAGCGCGGCGACGGCGACGGCGAACCCCGTCTCCTTGATGGCCAGCCCGCCGCCGGCCAGGAACGCCGCACAGACCACCACGACCATCAGGACGGCGGCGAGCACCGACCGTCCGGAACGGTGCAGGCCACGGCGGACCGCCTCGGCGTCGGGCGTGCCCGCCGCGCGCAGCTCGGCCACCCGGGAGGTCACCAGCAGGGTGTGACCGCACCCGAGCCCGAAGGCCAGGGCGGTGACGGTGGCGAGCACGTTCGCCTCGATGCCGCCGACCGACGTGACCCGCAGCGGCAGCGTCAGCGCGCCCCACTGGAAGGCGACGACCAGCGCGCCGAGGGCGGCACCGAGCGTGAGGCCGCCCGACACGACGGCGGCGGCCGCCACCGTCGCCGACCCGGTCGCGAGCAGGACGAGGAGCGCCGTCACCGCCGCCACGGCCACGGCGGCCGGCCACCCACGCGCGAGCGTCCCGGCGAGGTCGGCCTGCGTCGCCGCACGGCCCGTGACGAGCACCTCGTAGGGCGCCTCCAGCCCGCGGACGGCGTGCACGACGTCCTGCGCCTGCCGGCTCGTGGCATCGGCGGAACCGGTGTGCACACCGGCCACGGAGTAGGCGGTCGGCGTACCGCTGCCGCCGGCGGGACCGAGGGCGCGGGGCTCGTCGGTGCGGGACACGCCGTCCAGGCCGGCGATCTCCGCGGCCAGCGGCCCGACGTCGGCGGGGGCCGCCCGGGCGAGGACCGTCAGCTCGGCGCCCTCGCTGGCCGGGTAGGAGACGGCGAGGACCTCGACGAAGCGGCGCTGCTCGGCGTCGTCGGGCAGCAGCTCGAGGGCGCTCGTGGCCCGGACCTGCAGCGCGAGGGCCAGGGCTGCGAGCCCGAGCAGCACCACCAGGCAGCCCGCCGCGACGATCCACCGGCGTCGGCGGACGAAGCGGGCCACCACGCGCCGGGGGTGCGCGGCGCGTGCGCGCGCCGCCCGGTACCGCTGCCCGAGCACGCTCGTCGTGACCTGCCCGAGAGTTCCCCGGCGGGCGAGACGACGCCCGGTGAGCGCCAGCAGCGCCGGCAGGAGGGTGACCGTGGCGAGCAGCGCGAGCACCGCCGCCACCAGGGTCCCGGTTCCGGCGCCCAGCACGACGCCGGGGGAGAGCACGAGCAGGCCGGCGGTGGCCGCGACCAGCGCCAGCGCCGAGAGCGTGACCGCCCGCCCGGCCGTCGCCGTCGCGCGGGCCACCGCCTCGACGACCACGCCGTCGCGCCGCCGCCGGCGCAGCAGCGGCGCCTCGGCGGCCAGGCCCGACAGCGCGACGAGCTCTTCCCGGAACCGCGCGGTCAGGAACAGCCCGTTGCCCAGCGTGACCGCGGTCGTCAGCATCGCGACGACCGCGGGCACGGACACGTCGACGCCCACGGCCTGCGACGGAAGGTACGACAACAGGTACAGCGCCCCGAGCCCCGTGCCCAGCGCTGCCAGGGCTGCCGCGAACGGCACGGCCGCTGCCAGCAGCCCGCCCAGTGCGAGCGCCGCCACGACGAACGCCGCCGGGAGCGCGACGAGCACGCCGGTCCACAGGTCGTCCCGTGCCTGCGCGCGGACGGCGTCGCCCACGAGGCCGGAGCTGGTCACGAGACCGGACGCCGCCGCGGCACCCGCGCCGGCGTCCCGGCGCAGAGCGGCCGGCACGGCCTCGAGACGCTGCACGACGGCGTCGTGGAGCACCGTGTCGTCCGCTGCTCCGGCGCCGTCTGCTGCTCCGTCGTGCTGGTCCTCCTTCAACAGGACGTAGGTGACGAACCCGTCGTCGTCCGCGGACACGAGGTCGCGCGCGGCCGGGTTGGCCGGTCCGCCGTCGAGCACGTACGGGTTGACGACGGTCGCGACGCCGTCGAGGTCGGCGATCCCGGCGCTCAGCGCGCTCATCGCCGTCGCGACCGCCGGGTCGGCGGGGTCGACGCCGCGCACCACGAGGGAGACCGAGCTGTCGTGCGGTGCGGCGGCGTCGAGGACGGCGTCCGCCGCGGCGCTGTCCGAGCCCGGGGCCGACGGCGCGGCGACACCCGCCCGGTCCAGGAGGTCCGGCCCGCCGACCCCGGTCGTGGCCGCGAGGAGCCCGGCGGAGGCCAGGACGAACCAGACGGCGACTGTCGTCAGCGGGCGGCGCGCGACGGCGCGGCCCAGCGCGTCGAACAGCGATGTGAGCACCGAGCGACCATCTCACCGCACGGATCCTCCCGCGCGCCGAGCGGGCGATCATCGCGAAGAGGCGTCCTGACCTGCGCCGGAGCCCGCGCCGGACGGGCATGTCGGTGAGGCTCCGTAGGCTGGGGGCATGGTGGATCTCTTCGATGCCGCGACGACCGACACGGCAGGCACACCGGCCGCACGGGCGTCGTCACCCCTCGCCGTGCGCATGCGCCCGGCCACCGTCGACGAGATCGCCGGACAGCAGCACCTGCTGGTGCCCGGGTCCCCCCTGCGACGGCTCATCGAGCCGGGGGCCGGCGGGCGCGCCGCCCCGTCGTCGGTCATCCTCTGGGGACCGCCCGGCACCGGCAAGACCACGCTCGCCTACCTCGTCGCCACGGTGTCCGGGCGCCGCTTCGTGGAGCTGAGCGCCGTCACCGCCGGCGTCAAGGACGTGCGCCAGGTGGTCGAGGACGCCCGCCGCCGTCTCGCCACCGGCGGTGACGAGACGGTGCTGTTCGTGGACGAGGTCCACCGGTTCTCCAAGTCCCAGCAGGACGCCCTGCTGCCCAGCGTCGAGAACCGCTGGGTCACGCTCGTCGCCGCGACCACCGAGAACCCCAGCTTCTCCGTGAACTCGCCCCTCCTGTCCCGCTCGCTGCTGCTCACCCTCCGGCCGCTGGAGACCGAGCACGTCCGCGAGCTCGTCCTGCGCGCCGTCACCGACGAGCGGGGCCTCGGTGGCGCCGTCGAGCTCGACGACGAGGCCACCGAGCACCTCCTGCGGCTCTCCGGCGGCGACGCCCGCAAGGCGCTCACCATCCTCGAGGCCGCCGCGGGCGCGGTGCTGTCGGACGAGGCCCCGACGACGGCCGCTGGCGAGGAGACCGTGCCGCGCATCGGCCTGGCCGACGTCGAGCGCGCCGTCGACGTCGCCGCCGTCCGCTACGACCGCGACGGCGACCAGCACTACGACGTCATCTCCGCGTTCATCAAGTCCATCCGCGGGTCCGACGTCGACGCCGCCCTGCACTACCTCGCCCGCATGGTGGCCGCCGGCGAGGATCCCCGCTTCATCGCCCGGCGCCTGGTCATCTCCGCCGCCGAGGACGTCGGCATGGCCGACCCCTCGGCCCTGCAGACCGCCGTCGCCGCCGCGCAGGCGGTACAGCTCATCGGCATGCCCGAGGGACGCATCGTGCTCGCCGAGGCCGTCGTGCACCTGGCCACGGCACCCAAGTCCAACGCCGCCTACCTCGGGGTGGACGCGGCGCTCGCGGACGTGCGCGCGGGCCGGGTGGGCACGGTGCCGCCGCACCTGCGTGACGCGCACTACGCGGGCGCGAAGGAGATGGGGCACGGTGACGGCTACCGCTACGCGCACGACTGGCCGCACGGCGTCGCGCCGCAGCAGTACCTGCCGGACGTGCTGGCGGGCTCGCGCTACTACGACCCGAGCGACCGCGGCTACGAGCGGCAGGTGTCGGAACGGCTGGAACGCATCCGGGGGATCCTCGGCAGCCAGGAGTGACGGGCCCCACGGCAGGCCGAAGTCCTGACGTGCGCTAAGATGTACCGGTTGCCTATGGCGACTCCCTGGGACCTCGGCCCCGTGAGCGTGATGGTCGGATCACTGATCCGCCCGCCCGTTCCATCGGCTGGTCCCGCACCCGGTGCGGTTTCCCTTCATGGGCGAGCTGTGCGCGGGTGTGACCTTCATTCACTACAGGACAGGAATTCACAGTGACTTCTGTGACCCGTGCGCGCCGTCAGGTGCGCCTGAGCCGCAAGCTGGGCCTCGCGCTCACGCCCAAGGCCGTCAAGCACTTCGAGAAGCGTCCCTACCCGCCCGGTGAGCACGGCCGTGCCCGTCGCCGCACCGAGTCGGACTACGCGGTGCGTCTGCGCGAGAAGCAGCGTCTGCGCGCGCAGTACATGCTCCGCGAGAAGCAGCTCCTCAAGGTGTACGAGAACGCCCGCAAGCAGGCCGGTCTGACCGGTGAGGTCATGGTCGAGGACCTCGAGACCCGTCTGGACGCCGTGGTGCTGCGTGCCGGCTTCGGCCGCACGATCCTGCAGGCGCGTCAGCACGTGACGCACCGCCACATCCTCGTCGACGGCAAGATCGTGGACCGCCCGTCGTTCCGCGTGAAGCCGGGCCAGACCATCCAGGTCAAGCCGAAGAGCCAGGCCACCGTGCCGTTCCAGGTCGCCGCCGCCGGTGCGCACCGCGACGTGCTGCCGACCCTGCCGGGCTACCTGGACGTGCAGCTCGAGAAGCTGTCGGCCACGATGACCCGCAAGCCGAAGCGCGCCGAGGTCCCCGTGACCTGCGACGTGCAGATGGTCGTCGAGTTCTACGCTCGCTGATCCGGTCTGCTCAGCACTTCTGCTCAGCACCTCAAGGACGCCTCGTCCGCGCTTCGGCGCGAGCGGGGCGTTCTGCTGTACCGACTTGTGCCGACCCGGGCCGACGCGACCCACGAGATTCGCGGCACGCTGGCGTCGGGCGGCGCCGGCGGCGGCGTCCGGGATAGGGTGACCAACGTTCCGTGCAGACACATCAGGCCGGACACCAGCTGACCAGCAGTGGGCCATCAGCGGACCACGGGCGGACCTTCAGGCAGGAGCTTGCGCATGACCCTGGGCGACCTCGGAGACGTGGCGGGACTGATCGCGGCGATCGCGTTCGTGCTGCTGGTGGGCTTTCTCGCCGTCCCCCTGTGGAAGCTGGGCAAGCTCCTCGACGAGGCGCGATCGAGCGTCCGTGACGTCACCGAGCACTCCGTGCCGATCCTCGACGAGGCCGCGAGCACCGTCGCGTCGGCGAACACGCAGCTCGTCAAGGTCGACACGATCACCACGTCGGCGGCGTCGGTCAGCGAGAACGTCTCCGCGCTGACGGGCCTGTACGCGGCGACCCTGGGCAAGCCGCTCGTGAAGGTCGCGGCCTTCTCCTACGGCGTGCGCCAGGCCTTCGGCCAGGCCAAGGGCCGGTCCGGCAAGCACGCCGGCCCGGACGCGGGCGCCACCGGGGTCGGGGCATGATCCGCCGGCTGTTCTGGGTGGGCGTCGGCGTGACCGTCACGGTCGTCGTCATCCGCAAGGGCCGCCAGGTCGTCGCGCGCTACACCCCCGAGGCCGTGAGCGAGCGCGCGGCGGCTGCCGTGGACGAGGCCGGCGTCCGGCTGAACCGGATGGCGCACTCCTTCCGGTCGGACTTCACCACGGCGCGTGCCGAGCGCGAGGCCGAGCTGATGGCGTCCCTCCGGGGCGAGCTGCCGGGCCACCGGCGCTAGCCGGTCCGCTCCGCCACCGCGCAGGGCATCATTCAGTTTCCGTCCGCGGCGCTACCAGCGGCAGAATAGAGTCGCGTCCGGTTCCGGACGCGACGTGCGCGTCCCCTGCGCGTCCCACCACCTTTCCGCACGACACGTTTCAGCACGACACGTTTCCGCACGACCGAGAAGAAGGATCACTGACCTCATGCGCACCGCCGAGATCCGCAAGCGTTGGCTCGACTACTTCGAAGCTCAGGGTCACGCGGTGGTGCCGTCTGCGTCGCTGATCTCCCCGGACCCGTCGACGCTGTTCACCATCGCGGGCATGGTGCCGTTCATCCCGTACATGACGGCGCAGCAGACGCCGCCGTGGAAGCGCGCCACGAGCGTGCAGAAGTGCGTGCGCACGCTCGACATCGAGGACGTCGGCAAGACGACGCGCCACGGCACGTTCTTCCAGATGAACGGCAACTTCTCGTTCGGTGACTACTTCAAGGCCGACGCCATCCGCATGGCCTGGGACTTCCTGACGGGCTCGCTGGACGGCGGCAAGCTGGGCATCGACCCCGACAAGCTGTGGGTCACCGTCTACCACGAGGACGACGAGGCCCGGCAGCTCTGGAAGGACATCGTCGGCCTGCCCGACGAGCGCATCCAGGGGCTCGGCAAGAAGGACAACTACTGGTCCACCGGCCAGCCCGGCCCGGCCGGTCCGTGCTCGGAGATCTTCTACGACCGGGGCGCCCAGTATGGGCCCGACGGCGGCCCGCTGGTCGACGAGGGTGGTGACCGCTTCGTCGAGATCTGGAACCTCGTGTTCATGCAGTACGAGATCGACGAGGTGAGGTCCAAGGAGGAGTTCCGCATCGTCGGGGAGCTCGAGAACAAGAACATCGACACCGGTATGGGTCTCGAGCGTGTTGCCTTCCTGCTGCAGGGCAAGGACAACATGTACGAGATCGACGAGGTCTTCCCCGTCATCGAGGCCGCCGAGAAGCTCAGCGGCAAGAAGTACGGCGAGAACCACGAGGACGACGTCCGCATGCGCGTCGTCGCCGACCACGTCCGCTCTGCCCTGATGATCATCGGAGACGGCGTGCGCCCCTCCAACGAGGGCCGCGGCTACGTGCTGCGCCGTCTGCTGCGCCGCTCCGTGCGCGCCATGCGCCTGCTCGGCGTCGACGGCCTGGCCCTGACCTCGCTGCTGCCGGTCGCCAAGGACGCCATGGCACCGTCCTACCCGGAGCTCGCTGCGAACTTCGAGCAGATCTCCGCCGTGGCCTACGCCGAGGAGGACGCCTTCCGGCGCACGCTGGTCTCGGGTACCACGATCCTGGACACGGCCGTGGAGAACCTCAAGAAGAGCACCGGCGGCGAGGACGGCAAGGGTCTCGTCCTGCCGGGCGAGGCCGCCTTCCAGCTGCACGACACGTACGGCTTCCCGATCGACCTCACCCTCGAGATGGCCGCCGAGCAGGGCGTCCAGGTGGACGAGCAGGCCTTCCGCTCGCTCATGCAGGAGCAGCGTTCGCGCGCCCGTGCCGACGCCCTTGCCAAGCGCACCGGCGGGGCCGACGTCGCCGCGTACGAGGCTCTGGAGAAGGAGCTGTCGGCCCCCGTCGAGTTCCTCGGCTACACGCAGACGGACGCCTCCGTGCGCGTGACGGGCCTGCTGTCCGGCGGCGTGCCCGCCCCGGCCGTCACCGCCCCGGCCGAGGTCGAGGTGATCCTGGACCGCACCCCGTTCTACGCCGAGGCCGGCGGTCAGCTCGCCGACCACGGCACGATCGTGCTCGACGCCGGTGCCACCATCGAGGTCGACGACGTCCAGCGCCCCATCAAGGGCCTGAGCGTGCACCGCGGCCGCCTCATCGAGGGCACCGTGGCGCTGGGCGACCCGGGTACCGCGCAGATCGACACCGAGCGCCGCAAGGCCATCAGCCGCGCCCACTCGGCCACGCACATGATCCACAAGGCCCTGCACGAGCTGGTGGGCCCGGACCGTACGCAGGCCGGGTCGGAGAACGCCCCGAGCCGCATCCGGTTCGACTTCCGCTCGCCGTCGGCCGTTCCGTCGTCGGCCCTGCAGGAGATCGAGGAGCGCGTCAACGTGCGGCTCGCCGACAACCTCGAGGTGACCGACCAGCTGATGCCGATCGCGGAGGCCCGCGAGGCCGGGGCCATGGCGCTGTTCGGCGAGAAGTACGGCGACGTCGTGCGCGTGGTGTCCATCGGTGACGACTGGTCGCGCGAGCTGTGCGCGGGCACGCACGTCAAGCAGACGGGCCAGCTCGGCCGCGTGATGCTGCTGGGCGAGTCGTCGATCGGCTCGGGCGTGCGCCGGGTCGACGCCCTCGTGGGCGACGGTGCGTACGGTTTCCAGGCCAAGGAGCACGCTCTCGTCGGCCAGCTCACCGGACTGCTCAACACCCGCGCCGAGGAGCTGCCCGACCGCGTCGGCTCGCTCGTCTCCCGCCTCAAGGAGGCCGAGAAGGAGCTGGCCGCGATGCGCCAGGGCCAGCTGCTGGCCACGGCGGGCAAGCTCGCCGCCGAGGCCCCGCGGGTGGGCGACGTCCGCGTGGTCGCGCACGACGCCGGGGAGGTCCAGGCCGACGACCTGCGCGCCCTCGTGCTCGACGTGCGCTCGCGCCTCGGTGAGGCCGAGCCCGTCGTGGCCGCTGCCGGTGGCGTCTCGGGCGGTCGGCCCGTCGTGGTGGTCGTGACGAACGCCGCCGCGCGCGAGGCCGGTTACAAGGCCGGGGACCTGGTCCGCACGGCGGCCCAGACGCTCGGCGGCGGTGGCGGCGGCAAGCCGGACATGGCCCAGGGCGGCGGCACCGACCCGGCCAAGCTCGGCGAGGCGCTGGCGGGCATCGCCGAGAGCGTGCGCCTGGCCGCCGTCGGCGCCTGACGGTGCCTGGCTTGGGCGGGCCCGTCGAGCCCGTCGAGACCACCGAGCCGGGCCTCCCGCGCGGAGCCCGGCTCGGGATCGACGTCGGCATGGCCCGGATCGGGCTGGCCGCCAGCGACCCCGACGGCCTCGTCGCCACCCCGGTGGAGACGGTGCCGCGGGTGCTGGCGGGTACCGGCAAGCAGTCGGGCAAGCGGCCCGTCCGGAGTGCCGAGGGCACTACTGCCGACGTCGCACGGATCGTCGCCGAGGCGGTGGATCGCTTCGCCGCCGTCGTCTACGTGGGACTGCCCCGGCACCTGTCCGGCAAGGAGGGCGCGGCCACGGCCGACGCCCGGGCCTTCGCGGCCCGCCTGGTCGCCGCGCTCGCCGCGGCAGGGGAGGCCGCGGAGGTCCGTCTGGTCGACGAGCGGATGACCACCGTCTCGGCGCACCAG
Source organism: Promicromonospora iranensis (assembly GCF_028994805.1). Lineage (GTDB taxonomy): Bacteria > Actinomycetota > Actinomycetes > Actinomycetales > Cellulomonadaceae > Promicromonospora > Promicromonospora iranensis. The sequence goes on from NZ_JAJQQP010000002.1 coordinate 304,333, forward strand.
GCGCTCCACGCAGCCGGTCGCAAGACCAAGCGGCACAGATCCGTGATCGATCAGGCCGCAGCCGTTATCATTCTGCAATCTGCACTCGACGCGGAGCGGGCGAAGGGGGAGCGCGCCGGCGAGCTCGTCGAGGTGCGGACCGTGCACGACACGCACGAATGACCCAGTGGCCCCCCAACGAAGGACAGTGAGTCTCCGGTGACGGACCTCTTCACGGCGCCCCCGCGCAGCCCGGCAGATCCTGCGTTCCCCGAACCGAGATCGAGCAGGCGATCCCAGCGGCGTCGCCGACGCAAGCGCGGACGCTCGCTCGTGGTGCTCCTGGTCGCCCTCGTCCTGGTCGGTGGCGCGGGCTACGCGGTGTGGTCCAACCTCGAGTCCCTGACGGGCCTGACGAACCCCCTCGAGTCCAAGGACTACCCGGGTCCCGGCGGAGACCAGATCGACGTCGAGATCCCGGAGGGTGCCACCGGTACCGCCATGGGCGAGGCACTCTACGACGCCGGCGTCGTCGCGAGCGTCTCGGCGTTCACCAAGGCGTTCGAGGAGAACCCGGACTCGGTGCTGATCCGGCCGGGTACCCACACCATGCTCGAGGAGATGCCCGCGCGCGACGCGGTGGCGCTGCTCGTCAAGAACGACACCGTCGACCTGCAGCTCACCATCCCGGAGGGCTACACGGCCGACCAGATCGTGGAGCGTGCCGTGCAGGTCACCGGCCTGCCCGCCAAGGACTTCCGGGCGGCGCTGAAGGACCCGGCCGAGCTCGGGGTGCCGAAGCAGGCCGGGGACAAGGTCGAGGGCTGGCTCTACCCGGACACGTACATGGTGAAGCCGGACGACACGGCCGCGGAGCTGCTCACGCGGATGGTCGACCGCACCAGGAGTCTGCTCCAGCGCAAGAACGTCCCCGCCGAACAGTGGGAGTCCGTGCTGATCAAGGCGTCGCTCGTGGAGCGCGAAGGCCGGCACGCCGAGGACAAGCCCAAGATCGCGCGAGCGATCGAGAACCGGCTGGACGACAAGACGGTCCTCGAGATCGACGCGTCGGTCGCGTACGGAGCCGGCAAGCCGGGCACCGAGCTCACCCGGGCCGACCTCGACGACCCGAAGAACCGCTACAACACCTACGAGCACACCGGTCTGCCGCCGGGTCCCATCGCCAACCCGGGCGAGGTGTCGATCGACGCGGTCCTGAACCCGGCACCGGGCGACTGGAAGTTCTGGGTGACGGTCAACCTCGAGACGGGCGAGACGAAGTTCGCCGAGAACTTCGAGGAGCACCAGCGCAATGTGGAGGAGCTGCGCGAGTGGCAGGCCGCGAACGGGTGAATTCGCAGGTCGCGGGCGCTCCTGACGGCTCCGTGCGGTGAATCCTGGGAGTTGGCCGGGAATGTACCGATCGGGGTAGCGTTCGCGGCACCCGGGCTGTGATGCGATCGTGACATGCGATGGCGGTGTCGCGCGCCCGCGTGGTGATCAGGCGTGGATCAGCAGAGATCCAGGCAGCGCAGAGGATGGAGCGAGCGTGACCGAGGCCCTTCCCGGAGTGAATTATTCGGGGCCACCGCGGCACGCCAGCGGTTCTCGCGGCCGGCGAGGAGAACGGGACGCGTATCCCACGCGGCGGGACAGGCGGTCCAAGGGTGCCAAGCGGTCCAAGCGGTCCAGGGGGCCGCTGATCGTCGCCGTGGTCGCCGTCCTGCTGGTCCTCGGCGGTCTGGGCGCGTGGACAGCGCTGAACGACGGCTACCTGTTCGGGATCCGTACCCCGCTGGCTGCCCCCGACTACGAGGGCACGGGGGGCGAGCCGGTCACGGTCGAGGTGCCCCAGGGTGCCAACGGAGCGACGATCGGTGCCGAGCTCGCGGAGAAGGACGTGGTGGCGAGCGTCGGTGCGTTCGTCCACGCCTACGGGGCCAACCCCGACGCCGCCGCGATCCAGCCGGGCACGCACACGCTGAAGCTGCGGATGAGCGCGGCGTCGGCCGTGGAGCTGCTCGCGGAGAACAAGATCGACCGCGCGGGTTTCACCGTGCCGGAGGGGTATGCGATCAGCCAGATCAAGCAGAGCCTGATCGACCAGGGGTGGCCGCAGGCGGACGTGGAGGCGACGTTCGCGGACATCGCCTCGCTGCTGCCGCCAGAGGCCGGCGGAGAGCCCGAGGGCTGGCTGTTCCCCAGCAGCTACGAGGTCAAGCCGGACCAGACGCCGGTGGCCGACGTCGTCACGCAGATGATCAACGAGACGACCAGCATCCTGAAGACGCTCGGGGTTCCCGCCGAGCAGCGTCAGACGGTGCTGATCAAGGCATCCCTGATCGAGCGTGAGGCACGGCTGGACAAGGACCGGCCCATCATGGCGGCCGCCATCGAGAACCGCCTGGCCGCGGACGAGTGGCTCGGCATCGACGCGTCGTTGCTCTACGGCCTGGGCCGGACGAGCGGCGGCCTCACCAGCGCCGAGCTGGCGGACGGATCCAACCCGTACAACCTGAGCGTGCGGGGCAACAAGGGCCTGCCCCCGACCCCGATCGCGGCGCCGAGCCGCGAGTCGATCGAGGCGGTGATGAACCCCGCTGACGACTCCGACGTCTTCTACTGGTGCACCGTGAACCTCGAGACCGGCGAGACGAAGTTCGCGAACACCCAGGCCGAGCACGACCAGAACGTGGCCGAGCTGCACGCGTGGATGGAGGAGAACCCGGACTGGGCCGGGTAGACCTGGGCAGGGGTGGACCTGGGCCGGGTGGACGGGGAACACGGCTCGGCGGAGAGCGTGAGCACGTGCGGTTCTGCGGCATGATCTCCGTATGCCTGTTCACCAGCGTCGCGCCGCCGTGCTCGGCCACCCTGTCGCGCACTCCCTGTCCCCGGTGCTGCACACCGCGGCCTACCGAGCCTTGGGCCTGGACGGCTGGGAGTACGGCGTGCACGACGTGACGGAGGACGCCCTGGAGAGTTTCCTGCGGGACGTCGACGCCGGCTGGGCAGGCCTGAGCCTGACCATGCCGCTCAAGCAGGCCGTGATCCCGCTGCTGGACCACGTGGAGCCCCTCGCCGAGGCGGTGGGCGCCGTGAACACCGTGCTGTTCTCCGCGGCCGGCGGCACCGGCCGGGGCACAGGCCGCGGCGCGGTGAGCACGACCGGCACGAACACCGACGTGCATGGCATCGTCGCCGCACTGCGTGAGGGCCTCGGCGCCCGCGGCGTGACCGACGCGGTGATCCTGGGCGGGGGTGCGACCGCGGCGTCGGCCCTCGCTGCGGTCGCGGAGCTCGGCTGCGTCTCGCCGCGGGTGTTCGTGCGCTCCCTGGACCGGATCGGACCGCTGCGCGAGGCCGTGGCGCGGATGGGCGTGAGCCCGTCGTTCGAGGTGTTCGACGAGCGCGTGACGACGTCCGCCCTGGCGGCCGCGGACGCCGTCGTCTCGACGACGCCGAAGCACGCCGCCGACCAGTGGGCCCCGCTGCTGACCGAGCTGCTGACCGCCGCGGGGGAGAAGCCCCGCGGTGTGCTCCTGGACGTCGTCTACGACCCGCGCCCCACGGCCCTGCAGTCCGCCTGGTCCGCGCTCGGCGCCGACACCGTGGGCGGTGAGCGCATGCTCCTGCACCAGGCCGCGGAGCAGGTCCGTCTGATGACCGGTCGCACGGCACCACTGGGCGCCATGGACGACGCGCTGCGCGCGGCGCTCACCGACCCGGAGCGATGAGCCCGTCCAGCGGACGGAGGCGTCGCCTGCGTGACACGCGTGAAACAATCGCGGCATGCTGCGTTGGTTGACATCGGGTGAGTCGCACGGTCCTGCCCTCGTGGGCGTGATGGAGGGTCTGCCCGCCGGGGTGGAGCTGACCACGTCGGACATTCAAGGTGCGCTCGCGCGCCGCCGCCTCGGTTATGGCCGGGGTGCGCGCATGAAGTTCGAGCAGGACGAGGTGCGGGTGCTCGGCGGTCTCCGGCACGGCATCACGCAGGGCGGGCCGCTCGCCATCGAGATCGCCAACACCGAGTGGCCGAAGTGGACCGACGTCATGTCGGCCGACCCGGTGCCGCCGGAGGCGCTCCTGGTCGACGCCGGCACCGGCGACGAGCGCGAGGTGGCCCGCAACCGCCCGCTGACGCGCCCGCGCCCCGGGCACGCCGACCTGATCGGCATGCGCAAGTACGGCTTCGAGGACGCCCGGCCGGTGCTGGAGCGTGCCTCGGCCCGCGAGACCGCCGCCCGTGTGGCGCTCGGCGTCGCGGCCGCGAAGTTCCTGGAGCAGGCGCTCGGCGTCCGCCTGGTGTCGCACGTGGTAGCCATCGGCGAGGCGAGCGTGCCCGACGACGCAGCGCTGCCGGCCCCCGACGACCTCGCGGCGCTCGACGCCGACCCGGTGCGCTGCCTCGACGCGGCCTCCTCGAAGCTCATGGTCGAGGAGATCGACCTGGCCAAGAAGGACGGCGACACGCTCGGCGGCGTCGTCGAGGTGCTCGCCTACGGCGTGCCGTCCGGCCTGGGCACCTACGTGCAGGGCGACCGCCGGCTCGACGCACGCCTCGCCGCCGCCCTCATGGGCATCCAGGCGATCAAGGGGGTCGAGGTCGGCGACGGCTTCCGCACCGCGCGTCGACGCGGCACGGCCGCTCACGACGAGATCGTGCGCGAGGCGGGGTCCGGACCGAAGGGCGCCGGCGCGCCCGGCCGGATCCGGCGCACGACCAACCGGGCGGGCGGCATCGAGGGCGGTATGTCGAACGGTGAGGTCGTGCGCGTGCGGGCCGCGATGAAGCCCATCTCGACCGTGCCGCGCGCGCTGCCGACCGTGGACACCGCCACCGGTGAGCCCGTCACGGCGCACCATCAGCGGTCCGACGTGTGCGCGGTGCCGCCCGCCGCCGTCGTCGCGGAGGCGATGGTCGCGCTCACCCTGGCGGAGGCCGCGTGCGAGAAGTTCGGCGGTGACTCCGTGGCCGAGGTTCGCCGCAACATGGAGTCCTACGTCGCCGCCATCCCGGAGCTCCTGCAGTGAGCGGCGCCGCACGCAGCGGGCCGGTCGCGGTGATGATCGGGCCGCCCGGCTCCGGCAAGTCGAAGGTCGGGCGCATCCTCGCCGCGGGCCTGGGTGTCACCGTCCGTGACACCGACGCGGACATCGAGGAGAGCGCGGGCAAGCCCGTGAGCGAGATCTTCGTGGACGACGGCGAGCCGCGGTTCCGGGAGCTCGAACGTGAGGCGGTGCTCGCCGCCCTCGCGGAGCACGACGGCGTCCTGTCCCTCGGCGGCGGCGCCGTGATGAGTCCTGCCACGCAGGAGGCGCTCGAGAAGTACACGGCGGGCGGCGGCCACGTCGTCTTCCTGGACGTGCCGCTGTCCATCGCCGCCCAGCGGGTCGGCATGAACCAGGCCCGGCCGCTGCTGCTGGGCAACCCGCGTGCGCAGTGGCAGAGATTGATGACCGAGCGGCGCCCCACGTACGAGCGGCTCGCGACCCTGACGATCGTGTCGAGCGAGCGGCCCGGCGAGCGGGTGGCCGCGGAGATCATCGAGGCGCTGGCCCTGGCCGAGGAGGTCCCCGACCTGGTGGACCCGAAGAAGAACGAGGAGAGCACCACGTGAGCACCGAGAGTGCTCCCACACGGGTCACCGTGCGGGGAGACGCCCCCTACGACGTCGTCATCGGCCGTCACCTGCTCGGTGAGCTGCCGTCGCTGGTGGGCGCGGCCCGGAAGGTCATGGTGGTCCACCCGGCCGCGCTGTCCGCGACCGCCGACACGATCGCCGAAGACCTCAAGCGTGAAGGCTACGAGGCGTTCGTGGCCGAGGTGCCCGACGCGGAGTCGGCCAAGACGCCCCAGGTGGCGGCGTTCCTCTGGGGCCTGCTGGGCCAGCTGGACTTCACACGGTCGGACGCGATCATCGGCGTCGGCGGGGGCGCCACCACGGACCTGGCGGGCTTCGTGGCCGCGACCTGGCTGCGCGGGATCCGCGTGGTGCACGTGCCGACCACGCTGCTCGCGATGGTCGACGCCGCCGTGGGTGGCAAGACCGGCATCAACACGACCGAGGGCAAGAACCTCGTGGGCGCGTTCCACCCGCCGGCCGGTGTGCTCTGCGACCTGGCGGCGCTCGGCTCGCTCGACAAGTGGGACCTGGTCGCGGGCCTGGCGGAGGTCGTCAAGACCGGCTTCATCGCCGACCCCGTGATCCTGGACCTGGTCGAGACCCACGTCGAGGAGCTGCGGAACTGGGCGGGCGCGGAAGCCACCGACGAGACCTGGGCGGTCGTGGCCGAGCTCGTCGAGCGGTCGGTCCGGGTCAAGGCCCAGGTGGTGGGCGAGGACCTCAAGGAGGCCGGCCTGCGCGAGATCCTGAACTACGGGCACACGCTGGGCCACGCGATCGAGCTGGCCGAGCGGTACCAGTGGCGCCACGGCGCCGCGGTGAGCGTCGGCATGGTCTTCGCGGCGGAGCTCGCACGCGTGGCGGGCAAGCTGTCCGACGACGTCGCCGACCGGCACCGCGCCATCCTGTCGTCGCTCGGGCTGCCGGTGCACTACCGGGGCGACCGCTGGGACCAGCTGCTGGCCGCGATGCGGCGCGACAAGAAGACCCGCGGCGACCTGCTGCGGTTCGTCGTGCTCGACGACGTCGCCAAGCCGGTCCGCCTGGAGGGCCCCGACCCGACCCTCCTGGCCGCCGCCTACGCGGAGGTCTCGAAGGAGCCCCCGGCCAAGGGCCCCGGCACGCCGGTCACGCTGACGCTGGGCTGACCCCGCCACGGTGCGGCGAGGTGCGGCGACCCGGGTGGCGGGCGCCATCGGGGGTGACCTGGGGTGAACTTGCCCGCTCACTGCGCAATGCGAGGCAAACAGGCCTACCGTCCGACGGACAGGGGGCAGCCCGCGTGCGGCTCCGGTCGTACGCCGACCGGAAGGCACCATCGTGCGTAAGGTCTACAACGTGCCGCCAGGCTGGCCCGCTCCCACCCCGGAGTGGACGCCGGACCTGCAGTGGGAGCCCGATTCCCAGTGGTCGAAGCCGGATGGCTGGCAGCTATGGGTCGATGTACCCGACACGGCGCTGATCGGGGAGGGCGCCGTCTTCGTCGAGGTACCGGACGAGGAGGCGCGCAAGAAGTCCCGGCGCAAGCCGCTGATGATCCTGGGTGGGGTGGTGGCCACGGTGGTCGTCTTCCTCTTCGGCGTCGGCGCGGGCGGCTCGTCGGGTGCGTCCGTAGCCGCAGAGGCCGAGGCCTCTGCTTCCGCCGTGTCCTCGGCCGCGGCCGCCGAGCTCGCGGAGGCGCGGACCGACGCCGAGGCGCTCGCCGGCGCACAGGAGTCGCTCGAGGCGGACGTGGCGCAGCTGGCCTCCGACCAGAAGAGCCTCGCCACGCTGAGGGCCGGCGTGACGCAGAAGGCGGACAAGGTCCAGTCCCGGGAGAAGGCGGTCAGGTCCGCGGAGACCGACCTGGACGCGAGAGAGTCCGACGTCGCGGACCGTGAGGCGGCGGTCGAGACCGCGGAAGCCGCGGGTCGCGCAGCGGAGGAAGCCCCCGCGGCGGAGGAGCCCGCGGCCGAGGAACCCGAGGACACGGGCGGCGCGGCGTACTACGACAACTGCGACGCCGCCCGGGCGGACGGCGCAGCCCCGGTCTACAGCGGCGACCCCGGTTACGGCTCGCACCTGGACCGGGACGGTGACGGCGTCGGCTGCGAGTAGGTCAGTCCCAGAGCCCTCGTTCGACGAGGAGGTCCTTCAGCACGTCGGCGCGGTCGGTGACGAGGCCGTCGACGCCCAGGTCGATCAGCCGCACCATCTCGGCGCGGTCGTTGATGGTCCAGACGTGCACCTTCTTGTCGAGCGAGTGCGCCGCCTGGATCGTCGCGGCGTCGACGACCGTGACCGACTTCTCGCGCACCGGGACCTGCAGCGCGTCGACGTCCCGCAGCGACCGGCGGACCAGAGGGCGCGTGTGCAGGCGTACCCCGGTGAGGAAGGCCCTGATCTCGCTGCGCCCGGCCGAGACCGCCACCGGGTGGGACAGCTTGGCGAGCGTGGCCCTGCGCCGCCCCGCGTCGAAGGACGTGACGCACACGCGGTCCCACGCCGAGGTCTTCTCGATGGCCCGCGCGACCGGCCCGACGCCGGAGTCGTGCTTGACGTCCACGTTCACGCGCAGGCTCGGCCAGCCGCCGAGCACGTCCTCGAGCAGCGGCACGGGCTCGACGCCGCCGATGCGGGCCTCGCTGACGTCCGACCACGGCAGCTCGGCGACGAGGCCGGTGCCGTCGGTGGTGCGGTCGAGCGACTCGTCGTGCAGTGCGACGGCCACGCCGTCGGCGGTGCCGTGCGCGTCCGTCTCGACGTAGCGGTAGCCGAGGTCGACGGCGGCGCCGAACGCCGCCAGCGAGTTCTCCAGGCCCTCGGTACCGGCCGAAGAGTGTGCGAACCCGCGGTGGGCGAGGGCTTGGAACGGCCCCTCGAAGTAGGTCACTGGCTGTCCCTCGTGTGTCGGTCCTGCATCGTGGTCCTGCATCGTGGTCCTGCGTCGTGGTCCTGCGTCGTGGTCCTGCGTCGTGGTCCTGCGTGCTGCTCGTCGTGCTGCCCGTGCGGCGTAGGTCCTACGTCGCGTCCCGGCCGCCGGCCACGTGGTCCACCCGGCTGTTCGTCCATTCCAACATGCCGGCGAGGTAGGCCTGCCGCGGCTCGTCGGCCGACAGTGTCAGGTCGTGGACCGCGCCGGGGACGACGAGCTCCGTGACGTCGTGCCCCAGGTACGGCGCGAGCGCCGCCATCTGCTCGACGTCGAGCACGGTGTCCTGCGCGCCGAGGCGCGGGTTGTCGAGCGTGTCCGGGCCGGACGAGTCGGACCGCGCCAGCAGCACGGGGCACGCGATCTCTAGCCCCACGGCGACCCGCGCCTGGCCGCGTCGCACCGCGACGAACCATCCGACCCGGCTGGGCAGCCCATCGGGGCGCTTGAGCGTCGTGTCGAACTCCCACCGCCCGCCGTTGGCCGCGAGCAGGTGCTCGGCGTACCGGGACGGGCCGTCCTTGACGATGGCCGTGGCGGCCAGGCGCCCGACGGTGTCCAGCACCCGTGTGCCGACGCCCCGCTGCCAGTCGGGCGCCCACAGGTCAAGGAAGGGGGAGTCGAGCACCAGCACGTCGGGGCCGGCGTCTGCCCCCGCGGCGTTGCGGTGCGCATGCGCCCACAGCGCCCCGGTGAGCCCGCCGGTGGAGTGGGCGTGCAGCACGAGCGGCAGCCCCGGCTCCAGCGCGCGGACGGTCCGGGCGGCGGCCGAGATGTCGGTGGCCTGCTCGCGCAGGTCCATCACGAAGTGCGGGATCTGGTCCAGCTGCAGGGACCGCCCGGCCGCCCGCAGGTCGACGGCGTAGAACGCGTAGCCGGCCGCGGCGAAGGTGCGGGCCAGGTGCTCCTGGAAGAAGTAGTCGTTGTAGCCGTGCACGTGGATGACGGCCGCGTGGGGCGGGGGAGCGTCGTCCGGGTGCGGGTAGCGCACCAGCGTGGCGGGCCCGAGCGGGGCCTCCTGGAACGGTTCGCCGAGCAGGTGGTCGGTCCGCCAGTCGAGGCTGAGGGGCGCCGCACCTGGGTCCGGGGCGCCTGTCGGGTAGCCGTCTGCCCGGTCCGCAACGTACTGCTCGTCCAATGGTGCCTCCACGTCGTCGCGCGCTGCTCTCGGTGCCCTCGTCGTGCTCACGGTCGTCAGTGCCGGGGGTGCGGCCCGGGGACAGCGGTCGCCGGCGCGGCGGTCGATCCCCGGATCACCAGCTGTGTGGACAGCTGGACGTGGTGGGAGTCGGCCCGTTCCCCGCGCGACTGCTGGAGCAGGGTGCGCAGCGCGACCCGGCCCATGTCGCTGATGGGTTGTCGCACCGTGGTGAGCGGAGGTGCGGTGGACACGGCCATGGAGGTGTCGTCGAAACCGACGACCGACAGGTCCTGGGGCACGCGCAGGCCGTACTGGCGTGCCGCCTCGAGCACCCCGAGCGCCGAGGCGTCGCAGCCGGCGAAGATCGCCGTGGGCGGCTGCGGCTCGCTGAGGAACCTGCTGGCCATCTCGAGGCCCGCGGGGACGCTGAACTCGCGCTCCAGGATCAGCTCCGGGTCGATCGCCGCGCCGGCGGAGCCCATGGCGCTGAGATAGCCCTGCAGGCGCTCGCGCGAGGCTATCGAGCCCGGAGGCCCGCCGGCGAATGCGATGCGGCGATGCCCCAGGTCCACGAGGTGCTGGGTCGCCTGCAGGCCCCCGGTGAAGTTCGTGGCGCCCACCGAGACCACCTCGTCGTCGAGGGGGTTGAGCGGATCGATCAGGACGACGCTGAGCCCGAGGGCACCCATCAGGTCTCGCTGGCCGGCGGTGAGCTCGGAGGTCACGACTATCACGCCCGTGCGGCCGTGCGCCGCCAGCCGGCGGATCCAGGGCGCGGAGAGCGGTCCGTCCTCCCCGAGGTCCGGGTCGGCCATGTCGACGAGCACCTCGACCCGCTGCGCGTGCGCCGCAGCGACGATCCCTTCCAGCACGTGCATCGAGTAGAGGTTCACAAGCGTGTTGAAGACGACGTTCACCTTCTGCAGGCGGTCGCGCTCGCGCGGTCCGGTGGTCGGCACGTAGCCGAGCTCGTCGATCGCCTGCTCCACCCGCCGGCGGGTCTGCGAGGAGATGTTCGGCCGGCGGTTGAGCACCTTGGAGGCAGTGGCTTTGGAGACCCCGGCAGCCCGGGCGACCTGCTCCAGCGTGGGGCGCGATGCCTGCGTCCTGATCACTGCGACCTCCTCGGCCTGCTCGTCTCGACCCGCTCGAGACGACAGGTCCCAGCCTACGCCAGGGAAACAGTTTCGTAATATTGGCACGCGTAGAGCGCCCGCGGTCCCTTGACAGCTCTCGAATGCCGTCTCTACGGTCGGAGACCATTAGGAAACTCCGCGAAACTATTTCTGAACGGTCGACGCCGTCGTCGGCAGGAGAGGACTCGGACAATGAGGCTCGGGATCGGACGACGCGCGGGTGCGGTGGTGGCTGCGGTGACCGTGGCGGCTGTGCTGGCGGCCTGCGGGGGCGGCAGACAGCCCGGACAGGCCCCCGCGGGCGGCGCGAACGCGTGGGCTCTGACCGGGGAGAGCGGCGACGTGCTCGGTGCGCAGTTCGACGCGTGGAACGAGGCCCACCCGGAGGAGGAGTTCGCCGTCGAGTACTTCGCGAACGACGCCTACAAGGAGAAGATCCGCACCGCCGTCGGCGCGGGGAACGCGCCGACACTCATCTACTCGTGGGCGGGCGGCACGCTCGAGGACTATGTGGCGAACGGGAACGTCGTCGACCTGGGCGACAGCACGGCGCGGCTGGAGGAGAAGCTGATCCCCTCGGTCGCCGACAACGGCAAGGTCGACGGCACGGCGTACGCCGTGCCGACCACGCACAGCCAGCCGGTCGTCCTCTACTACAACCAGGAGGTGCTGGACGCGGCGGGGGTCGAGGTCCCGACCACCTACGGGGAGCTGCTCGCCGCGGCGGGCACGCTCAAGGACGAGGACGTGATCCCGATCGCGCTGGCGGGCCAGAGCGTGTGGCCCGAGCTGATGTGGATCCAGTACCTGACCGACCGGATCGGCGGCCCGGAGGTCTTCCAGGCGGTGCTCGACGGCGAGGAGGGCGCATGGTCGGACCCGGCGATCGTCGAGGCCACGACCAAGATCCGTGAGCTGGTCGACGCGGGCGCCTTCGGTGACACCTTCGGGTCCGTCAACGCCGACCAGAACGGCGACACCGCGCTCGTACAGACCGGGAAGGCGGCGTTCCTCCTGCAGGGTAGCTGGGTCTACCCGGACTTCGTCGCGGGCAACCCCGAGCTCGTGGAGTCCGGCGGACTCGGCTACGCGGCGTTCCCGGTCGTCGAGGGCGGCGCCGGTGACCCGGCCAACATCGTCGGCAACCCGTCGAACTTCTGGTCGGTCTCCGCGGACGCCTCCGAGGAGGCACAGGCCACGGCGAAGGAGTTCATCTCGACCGAGGTGCTGAACGACGCCGCCGTCGACGACCTTCTCGCCATCGGCACCGTGCCGCCGATCACCGGGATCGAGGACAAGATCGCCGAGCAGGACGACGCCGACTACCTGTCGTTCGTCTACGGCCTGGTCAGCGATGCCCCGCACTTCCAGCTCTCGTGGGACCAGGCGCTACCGCCCGCCCGGTCCCAGGCGTTGCTGGACAACCTGAGCCAGCTGTTCCTCGGGCAGATCGACCCGCAGCAGTTCTCCGACGCGATGGACGCGACGCCGTGACCGTGGCGGCCCCCTCCTTGAGCCCTGCCCGTTCCCGCCCGGCTCGCCGGCCGGGAACGGGCAGGACCCAGGGGCCGCCGGTGTGGATGGCCGCCCCGGCGCTCGCGCTGTTCGGGGTCTTCGCCGTGGTGCCGCTCCTGGGTGTGCTCGTGCTGTCCTTCATGAGCTGGGATGGCCTGGGGGACCCGGTGTGGACGGGCGCAGACAACTGGGGACGAACCCTGTCGGACCCGGTGACGCTGAACGCGATGCGGCTGACCGCCATCGTCACGGTCGCCTCATGGCTGTTCCAGGCGCCGGTGTCTCTGCTGCTGGGTGTCTTCATGGCGGGCAGGCAGCGCTATCGAGCCGTGCTGTCGGTGCTGTACTTCCTGCCGCTGCTCTTCTCGGCGGCGGCCGCGGCAATCGCCTACCGTGCGCTGCTGGACCCGAACTTCGGCCTCGGCGCGGCGCTGGGCATACCGCTGCTGGCCCAGGACTGGATCGGGAACCCCGACCTGGCGCTGTGGGTGGTGCTGTTCGTCATCGGCTGGTGCTTCGTCCCGTTCCACTCCTTGCTCTACCAGGGCGGCGTGCGGCAGATCCCCGCGTCGCTCTACGAGGCCGCGCTGCTGGACGGCGCCGGCCGGGTGCAGCAGTTCTTCCACATCACCCTGCCGCAGCTGAAGTACACGATCATCACGTCCTCGACGCTCATGATCGTCGGCTCCCTGACCTACTTCGACCTGATCTTCGTGCTGACCGGCGGCGGGCCTGGGAACGCGACCCGCATCCTTCCGCTGGACATGTACCTGGCGGGCTTCCGCAGCTACGACATGGGCCGGGCGAGCGTCATCGCGGTGATACTCGTCGTCGTCGGGCTGGGTGTGTCGCTGGCGCTGAACCGGTTCTCGGGCGCGAGCCGCATGGAGTCCCAGATGGAGGGTGTTTGATGTCCGCACGCGCTGCACGGGTCGTGCGCACGCCGCGCACCACGCCCAACGTCATCGGTGGCCTGGCCGGCTGGATCTGGCTGCTCGTCATCATCGTGCCGATCTATTACATCATCGTCACGAGCCTGCGGCCCGAGGCCGACTACTACTCCGAGAGCTCGTTGTCGTGGCCGTCCCGCCCCACGCTGGACGCCTACGGCGAGGTGATCGCGAACGACTTCCTGCTCTACTTCGGCAACTCCGTGTTCGTCACCGTCGTCTCCGTCGTGGTGATCCTCGCGGTCTCGCTGATGGCGTCCTACGTCGTCGTGCGCTCCAGGCGCCGCTCCGCCGCACGGATGTTCCAGGTCTTCCTGCTGGGCATCGCGATCCCGATCCAGGCCACGATCGTGCCCGTCTACTACCTCATCATCCAGCTCGGCCTGTACGACACGCTGTGGGCGCTGATCCTGCCCTCCATAGCGTTCGCGATACCGCTGTCCGTGCTGATCCTGACCAACTTCCTCCGGGACGTGCCGGTCGAGCTGTTCGAGTCGATGCGGGTCGACGGTGCGGGCGAGTGGCGCACCCTGTGGAGCCTCGCGCTGCCGCTGACCCGCCCGGCCGTCGTCACGGTAGCGGTCTACAACGCGCTGCAGGTCTGGAACGGCTTCCTCTTCCCGCTCGTGCTCACCCAGAGCGCCGAGACCCGGGTGCTGCCGCTGTCCCTGTGGGCGTTCCAGGGCGAGTTCTCCGTGAACGTGCCCGCGGTGCTCGCCGCGGTGGTGCTGTCCGTACTGCCGATCCTGGCCGCCTACGTGATCGGGCGGCGTCAGCTCGTGTCGGGCCTCACGGCGGGGTTCGGCAAGTAGTCCGTCGGGTGGTTCAGCCGGGGTGGGCGGGAGGCGTCAGGCGGCGCGTGACAGGATGTCCGGCATGCGCAATATCGGCCGGACGGTGCAGTCGTCGATCTACCGCAACGGGGTGTTCGGCCGCCGGCCGGTCGTCCCCACCGACCCGGACGCGCTCGCCGAGAGCGCTCGGCGCCGGATGACCCGTACCGGCTGGTCCTACGTCACCGGGGGAGCCGGCGCGCAGCGCACCGTCGACGCGAACCGGGAGGCGTTCGGCAGGTACCGGATCGTGCCCCGCCAGATGGTCGACGTCGGCGAGCGGTCGCTGGCCACCACCCTGCTCGGGCGCGACCTGCCCGCACCCGTGCTGTTCGCACCGGTCGGGGCGCTGGAGCTCGCCGTGCAGCACCAGCTCGGCCGGGGAGGCAGACGAGCCGCCCCCCGTAACGCCGAGCCCGCGCTCGCCCGCGCCGCCCGCGACCTCGGCCTGCCCGTCGCCATCTCCACGCAGGCCTCGACGCCCATGGAGGACACCGCCGCGACCCTCGGGGACAGCCCGCGCTGGTTCCAGCTCTACTGGTCGTCCGACGACGCCCTGGTCGAGTCGTTCGTCCGCCGCGCCGAGGCCAGCGGCTGCGAGGCGATCGTCGTCACCCTCGACACCCACGTGCTCGGCTGGCGCACCCGCGACCTCGACCTCGGCTACCTCCCGTTCGCGCGCGCCGAGGGCATCGCCCAGTACCTGAGCGACCCCGTCTTCCAGCAGCTGGTCGAGACCAGGGTCCGCGCGGCGTCGACGGTCAGGTCGTCGCGCACGACCGGCACAGCCGCGGACGCGTCGCCCCGGCCCACCGTCGCCGCCGTCCGCTCCCTGCTGTCCATAGCGCGCCACCACCCCGGACCCACCTGGCGCAACCTCACCCAGCCCTACGCCCGTGCCGCCGTCGAGACCTTCCTGGAGGTGTTCTCCCGCTCGACCCTGACCTGGTCCGACCTCGCCTGGCTCCGCGAGCGCACCACCCTCCCCGTCCTCGTCAAGGGCATCCAGCACCCCGACGACGCCCGCGCCGCCCTCGACCACGGAGCCGACGGCATCATCGTCTCCAACCACGGCGGACGGCAGATCGACAACGCCGTCGCCTCCCTCGACACCCTGGCTCCCGTGGTCGACGCCGTCCGTGCGCACGCGGGCACCGGGACACGGGTCCCCGTCCTGTTCGACTCGGGCATCCGCACCGGCGCCGACGTCTTCACCGCGCTCGCCCTGGGCGCCGACGCCGCCCTCCTGGGCCGACCCTGGGTCTACGGGCTGGCCCTCGCGGGAGCCGACGGCGTCCGCGCGGTCACCGAGCACGTCCTGGCCGAGCTGGACCTCACGATGGCGCTCGCGGGCGTGTCCGGGACCAGCCAGATCGGGCGCCACAACCTGGCGCTCTGAGCTGGCTCTGGCCTCGCTCTGACCTGGCACTCTGGCCGTGCCCTGACCTGCGTGTCGGTATGAGATCGTGACCGGCTCAGCACCCACGATTCACTCGACGCGGGCAGACTGCGGCCATGACCGACGCCACACCCCGACCCGATTCGCCTGCAGTCCCGGTGGTGCCCCCCACGATGGGCCTGGAGCTGCAGGAGGGCGTACGGATCCCACGCCGCCAGGTCTTCTCCTGGGCGCTGTGGGACTGGGGTACCCAGCCGTTCAACACGGTGATCCTGACGTTCGTGTTCACGGCGCTGTACCTGACCACCGAGTCCTTCCTGGACCCGGCCGTCGTGGCCCTCGGCGAGAACGATCCCGCCTACGAGCGTGGCCTCGCCGACCTGACCAGCGGCGTCGGTCTGTGGAATACCCTCGCGGGTCTCCTCATCCTCGTGCTCGCCCCCGTGCTGGGGCAGCGCGCCGACGTGACCGGCCGGCGCAAGGCCTGGCTGGCCGGCGGCACGGTCGGCATGGTCCTGTGCATGCTCGCGCTGTGGTTCGTCGAGGCCGACCCGGCCTACTTCGTGCTCGGCGCCGCCCTCATCGGGCTGGGCAGCGTGCTCAACGAGATCGCGGGCGTGAACTACAACGCCATGATGGTGTCGGTCGCGACGCCGAAGACCGTCGGCAAGGTCTCCGGCCTCGGCTGGGGCCTGGGATACGTGGGCGGCATCCTCGCGCTCCTGTTCGTGGTCATTGCCAACGGGGCGGACTGGTGGGGCATGCCCACCGACAACGGTCTTGCCTTCCGCGTGATTGCCGTGGGCTGCGCCCTTTGGGCGCTCGCGTTCGCCTGGCCGATCCTGGTGTTCGTGCCGGAGCTGCCGCCCACCAAGGGCCGGGCCAAGGTCGGGTTCTTCGCGAGCTATGTCGTGCTGTTCCGCGACGTGCGGGGCCTGTGGCGCACCTCGCGTCGCACCTTCTGGTTCCTGCTCGCCAGCGCGGTGTTCCGTGACGGCTTGAGCGGTGTCTTCGCCTTCGGCGCGATCATCGGCGGCGTCAGCTTCGGGTTCTCCGCCGACCAGGTCATCGTCTTCGGCATCGCCGCCAACCTCGTCGCAGGGATCAGCACCGTCCTCGTGGGGTTCGCCGACGACCGCTTCGGTCCCCGGTCCGTCATCCTCAGCACGCTCAGCGTGATCGTCGTGGCCGGCCTCGCCGTCGTCTTCCTGCGCGACCTCGGCCCGATCGTCTACTGGGTGGGCGGCCTCGTCCTGTCGGCCTGCGTCGGCCCGGCACAGGCCGCTTCGCGGTCCTACCTCGCCCGGGTGACGCCGGCTGGCAAGGAGTCGGAGATCTTCGGTCTCTACGCCACCACCGGCCGCGCCTCCTCCTGGATGTCCAGCGCCCTGTGGACCATCACGATCGCTGTCACCGGCGCGACGATCTGGGGCACCCTCGGGATCGTCGCCGTCGTGCTGCTGGGCCTCGTGCTCATGTGGTTCGTGCCGGACGCGTCCGACGCGCCGGACGGCCCGGTCGCCGAGACCCGGGCAGCGGTGTGACCGGCGTCTGACCGGTTGTCTCGCCGGAGGGGCGCCTAGCGGGCGCCTCTCCGCGGCCTGGCGTTCCGCAGCCACGCCTGAAGCCTGTCGAGATCGGCCAGCGGCCCCAGGTGTCGCAGCTTCTCCGGGTTGATCACGCCGCGGACCCCCGCGAGGCGTCCGTCCGGCACGTCGAACGACATCTCGAACGACCACGTGCCGATCAGGCCGCCACCCACGACGTCGTCCGCCATGATGAGCAGCCCCGGCTCCCCGCCCACCAGAGCACGCTCGAAGTGGACGGGCGCCCCACGGCGCATGAAGCCCGCCAGCAGACGCGCGATCGCATCCCGCCCCGTGACCGGCCTGGCGATCGACATGCCCCGCGGCACGTTCCCCCCGCTGTCACCCGTGAGCACGACATCCTCGGCGAGCAGCTCCAGGAACGAGTCCACGGCACCCTCCTCGCACGCGGCGAGGAACCGGGTCACGAGCTCGTCCGCACGCGCCCGCCTCGCCCGACCGGGCGCGGCGCTCGCGGCAGCGCCGTCCGGAGCCTCGGTGTCGGCCGTGCTCGCGGTCCGTCGGGCGGGCGCCACGGGACCGACGTCGCCGCCGTCCTGGACGACGTCGCCGCGCTGCCGTGCGATCCGCCGCCGGGCGCGCGACGCCAGCTGACGCGCCGCTACCTCGCTCGTACCGATGACCTCGGCCGCGTCACTGTGCGGGAACCCGAGCACGTCATGCAACAGGAACGCCGCACGCTCCGTCGCGGTGAGCGTCTCCAGCAGCACCAGGAACGCCGTCGAGAGGTCGTCGGCCAGCACGGCGTGCGCCGCGGCGTCCGGCGGCTGTGCCGCCATCGCGACCGGAAGGTTCGACGGCACCGGACCGACCAGCGGCTCCGGGAGCCACTCACCCACGTAGGACTCGCGCCGCACCCGGGCGGAGCGCAGCACATCGATGGCGATCCGCGTCGTCACCGTGGTCACGAACGCATCAGGGTTACGCACCCCGTCGGCCTGCGAGAGACGCATCAGCGCCTCCTGCACCACGTCCTCCGCCTCGGCCACGCTGCCGAGCATCCGGTAGGCCACGGTGAAGGCCAGGGGGCGCAGCCGGTCCAGGGCCGCGCCGTCGAGCCGCGCACCGCCCAGCTGCGCATCGCCGTCCTGGACGCTGCCGTCGTGGGAGACCTCGGGGTCCGTCATGAGGACATGCTCTCGCGTCATACCTCCATGACGAGGACCACGCAGCAAACGTGACAGCACCCCCGTACCTGACTGCGGGTGCTGTCGGCCCGTGCGGAGGCTCGGCGCCCTATGGAGGTACGGCGGAGGGGACGGCGCTCGCGGTCGTACGAGCGTGGGGTGTACACGCTGGACCCGCCCAGGGGTACGGCCTCGCCGGAGGGGCGGCGCTGTGCACGGACAGCAAGGAGCGTGCTCCGCGGGGCAGGTGGGGAGCCCGTCCGGCCGGCCGGGCCAGGACGGTTGAAGGGTTATCCACAGATTTCATTTTGGGCGTGCGATGCGTACGGACGTTCGAGATAATAGATGCAGCGAGGACGTGAAAACTAGAGGCGGCGAGGGGGTGGGGACCGGTGGAGCAGTCGACGAACGGCGTGCCAGCCGGGGGCCTGCCCAATGCCGAGTCGATCGAGGAGACGCTGGCCCGGTTCGAGAACGTGATGGACGAGCTCGCGGTCCTGACCGACCCCGAGGTGCTGGACGGGTGGGACGCGCCGACCGTGGGCCGGCTGATGGAGGCACACACCCGGATCCGCCGCTTGACCGGCCGCCTCGACGGAGTGCGATACACCCTGCTGTCGAGGATCGAGGCGGACGGGTCCTGGCGCTCAGGTGGGATGGCGCGGGCGTTCACCACCTGGCTACGGCTCCGGGAAGGTATCTCTGCGGTGACGGCGGGTAAGGACATGACGATGGCCCGCCGCCTCGCGACCGCGCTGCCCGCCACCCGGGAAGGCCTGGTCGCCGGCACCCTCGGGATCGACCATGCCCGTGTGATGACCAAGGTCGCCCCGACCAGCGAGACCCGTCAGGATGCGTTGGCGTGGCTGATCGACGCCCGCACGGGTGAGCGGACCACCCCGGAGGCGTTCGTGCAGACCGTGCCAGTCGACTTCCCCGACCCGGCCCAGGACCCCGACGGTGACCACACCCGCCAGCTCATCACCCAGGTGTTGGAGGACGCCGTCACCGAGGGCACCCTGGTCACGGGTGAGGGCCTGGTCCTGCGCGAGGCGGGTTCGTTGAACGCGGACCAGTTCCGGATCGTGGCACGCCGGTTCGCGACGATCACCGACCCCGACACCGATGACGTGGATGACGACAAAGCAGCCCTGGGCGAGTTCCTCGACCTGGCCAAAACCTTCGGCGGCTACCACCTCGCAGGCTTCCTGACCGACGAACACGGCCTCCTGGTCACCGCGGCGATCAACGCGATCCTCGGCGCCCCGTCAGCGGAGGACACGCGTACCTCGACGCAGCGCCGGGCACAGGGTCTGGCGGACGTCGCCCGGGTGGTGCTCGACACGAACCAGGCCTCCCCGGGTGCGGCGATCCCGCCGCACCTGAATGTCACGGTGTCCTGGACCGAGCTGGTCGCTCAGGCCACCCGTACCCGTGACGGCTTGTGCCTGACCTGCGGACAGGCACGACCGGGCCGCACCACACCAGGCCGCGCACCCGGCCGCGCGACCGGCGCAGAAGCACCGGACACAGGCACGGGCGCAGGTGCAGGTGCACCGGACGCGGGCGTCGGCGCAGGCCCAGCACCTGGAAACCCAGCGGGCGCCCCGACGATGTCCGGGCTCCTCTCCGGTGGTGGCCCGGTGTTCACCGAGACCGGCGGCCGCGCCCCACGAGCACTGCTGCGCCGTCTGGCCTGCGACAGTGCGGTCACCCGGGTCGTGTTCGGACCCGACGGCACGGTCCTGGACGTCGGCCGCGCACAACGCACCGTCACCGGACAGATGCGACGAGCGGTGATCGCCCGTGACCGGCACTGCGTCTTCCCCGGGTGTGATCAGCCGCCATCGAGGTGCGAGGTGCACCACGCGGTCACTCACTGGGCTCACGGCGGAAACACGTCTGTGTCCAACAGTGCGTTGTTGTGCTGGTACCACCACCAGCTCGTCGACACCCGAGGCATCACCATGCACTGGACCGGCAAACCCACCACCACGGGCACCACCACAGCCGACAGCACCACCGGCACCACGTCGAGCGCCACCGTGCCCGTCGCCCTGATCGAGGCCGGGTGGGCCTTCACCGACGCCCGCGGACACCGCATCACCCTGCCCGACGCCCTCGAAGCCCCACCGCCATCGGAAGCCGAAGCCGCCTAACCTCGCCGGGGGTGCGCCAACCTCGACCGACCACGGAGCTCCCGACCACGGAGCCCTCGACCACGAGGCTCCCGCCCACGAAGCCATGAACGGCCGGGACACCGACCGCCGAAAGCGCCTGACCTCGCAGCCGGGGCGGCCCGACTCGTCAGGGAGCAGGCCGCCCCCCCCGGCACCCGGTCACTCCTCGACAGGCCGGGTCCGACTTGCCAGCAGCACGGTCCCCAGTGCCAGCAGCCCGGTGAGGGCGAGCACCGCTGCGTACGCGGGCAGGCCTACGGCGTCGTGCAGGGCCCAGAGGAGCGCACCGGTCGCGGTGGATGCGACGGCGGCGGCGACGGCGTCTGCCACCTGAAGTGCCGACGAGGCCGAGCCCTGTTCGTGCGGCGGCGCCAGCTCGAGCGTGAGGACCGACAGAGTGGGGTAGACCAGGCCCATCCCACCGCCGGACAGCACCCATAACGCCATCCCGACCCCGGCCGGTACGTCCGGGAGCGCGAGGGCTGTCGCTCCGACCATCCCGAGCGCGAGCAGGCTTCCGCCGAGTCGCACGTAGCCGACGTGGCTCAGGTGCAGCAGGTCGCGGCCACGCACCCAGGACGCTCCGGACCAGCCGAGCGCTCCCACCGTCAGGACGAGGCCTGCGCCGCCGGGGCTCAGGTGCCGCTCGTGCACCAGCAGCAGCGGCAGCAGCACCTCGGCACCCACGAACGCCGCCGACACCAGTGCCCGCACCGACACGACGGCCGGCAGCCCTCGTCCGGCCCGCAGGGCGGCCAGGGCAAGGCGTAGCGCGTGCAGCGGGGGAGTCGTCGGCGGGTCGACGACCGCGCTGGGCTGAGTCGCTCCGTCGGGCTGAGTCGCGGGACGCGTCGCGGGTACGGGCCGGTCTCCGCGGGCGGCCGTGAGGCCGGGCCGCATCAGGAGTGCCGCCGGGACGGTCAGCACGGCGGCGCCGAGGAACACCCAGCGCCAGCCCACGTGGTCCACGACGAGCCCGGCCAGCCCCGGCCCGACGATCGCGGGGACCACCCATGCCGCGGCGAACGCCGAGAACACGGCCGCGTGCCGCTCGGTGGCGAACACCCGGGCGACCAGGACGTACAGCGCGACACCGAAGAGCCCGTTGCCGACGCCCTGCACCGCACGTCCCGCGACGACGGCGCCCATGTCGGTCGCGGTGCCTGCCATGACGAGCCCGACGACGAAGAGCGCCACGCCGGTCCACATCGCCGGTGTCGGGCCGCTGCGATCGCACCAGCGGCCGGCCGCGAGCATCCCGACGACGCTGGTGGCGAACACCACCGCGAACGCGAGCGTGTAGTGCCGCAGGCCGTCCAGCTCGACGGCGACCGTCGGCATCGCCGTCGACACGGCGAGGGACTCGAACGCCCCGAGCGAGCAGAGCGCGACCATCCCGGCGAGGACGAGGCGCTGCGCGCCCCGGCCCAGCACGCCCGACGGGGCGGGTGGTGCCGGGGCCGACGACGAGACCGAGGACGGGGGCGAGGACGGCGGGACGACGGCGGTCACACCAGCACCACCTTGCCGGTGGTGCGGCGCTCCTCGAGCTCGCGGTGCGCTCGGGCGGCCTCGGCGAAGGGCACGCGGTGCGTCGCGACCCGCCACCGGCCCGACGCCGCACGGGCCAGGGCGCGCTCCTGGTAGGGCCGCTGGTCAGGCATCGGGGGAGCGTCGGGCCCGACGGCGTAGCGCACCTCGATCGGCGACCTGATCTGGTCGGCGTCCGCCCAGGACGTGTAGCGGTTGGGCGCACCGGATGCCCAGCCGTACGCCACGAGCCGTGCGGGCGGCGTGGCACTCCCGCTGCCGGTGCGACCCGTGGCGCCGGCGCCGCGGTACAGCAGCGCCGTCGCGGCGGTGCCGAGCTCTCCGCCGACGCCGTCGAGCACGAGTGTCGCGGAGGCGCCTCCGAGTGCGGCCCGGGCGGTCTCCGTCCAGTGGGGGGCGGAGTAGTCGACGAGGGCAAGGCGACCGAACGGGCTGTCGTCCACCACGTCCTTCACGTCTTCCGGGTCCACCACAGCTTCCACGGCCACCAGATCCTCCAGGACCTTGAGCCTGGACGGGCTGCTCGCCAGGGCGACGACGCGGGCGCCGGTGTTCAGCGCCTCCTGCACAAAAAGTGTGCCAAGCCCGCCTGCAGCACCCGTCACCACGACGACGTCGGCTGCGGTCACGGCCGCGATGTCGAGGGTGTAGACCGCCATCCGGCCGGTCCCGATCATCGCTGTCGCGTCGGCTGGATCGAGGGGGGCGCCGTCCGGCCCGTCGGTAATCAGGTGCAGCTTGTCGGCGCCGACGACGACGCGCCGGGCGTACCCGCCGCCGTCGGTCACGCGGCCGAGGTGTGCTGCCACGTGCTGTCCGATCCACGCGGCGTCGACCCCGGGGCCGACGCCGGCGACCGTGCCCGCGATCTCCCGGCCCGGGACGGTCGGGAGGCTCGGCAGGGCGAGCGGCGGGCCTTCCTCGCCACGGCGGATGC
Organism: Promicromonospora iranensis; assembly: GCF_028994805.1. Taxonomy (GTDB): domain Bacteria; phylum Actinomycetota; class Actinomycetes; order Actinomycetales; family Cellulomonadaceae; genus Promicromonospora; species Promicromonospora iranensis. Next base: position 327,229 of record NZ_JAJQQP010000002.1, read on the forward strand.
TGGTATCGAGGAGGTGCACCCCGTGTGCCATGGCGTCGACGAGTACCTCCCCGGGGCCCGGTACGGGATCGGGGACCTGCTCGAGCGTGAGGACCTCGGGCGGCCCGAAGGAGTGGTGTCTGATGGCGTCCATGCCGTCATCCTTTAACCTGAACCAAAGTTGAGGTCAATTGTGACCTGTGCCGGCCGGGTGCCGCTGTGCCCGGCCGTGCCGTCGGAGCGTTCGAGAGCCGTAGGAGGCCGCTTGTGGAAGCACCCAACCCTGCCGTCCCGTGGGACCGTGACGAGCTCACCGTCGGCGACCTCGCCGCGCGGAGCGGCGTCTCCGTGTCCGCGTTGCACTTCTACGAGCGCAAGGGGCTGATCGCGAGCCGGCGGACGTCGGGCAACCAGCGGCGCTACCGGCGCGAGACGCTGCGGCGCGTGGCGTTCGTCCGGGTGTCGCAGCGCGTCGGCATCCCGCTCGCGGACATCGGCGCGGCGCTGGACACCCTTCCTGGCGACCGCACGCCGACCGCGAAGGACTGGCGGCGGATCTCGCAGGCCTGGCACGACGACCTCGACGCGCGGATCGAGCAGCTCTCCCGGCTGCGGGACCACCTCACCGACTGCATCGGCTGCGGGTGTCTCTCGCTGCGCCGCTGCGCGTTGACCAACCCGCACGACGAGCTCGCCGAGGCCGGTCCGGGGCCGCGGACGCTCCTGGTGGATGGGCTGGAGCCGGACGGGGCGTGACGGCTGCACCGGCCGAGGGCAGCGAGTCGACTGAGGAGAGCGGGCGCCGAGACAGAACCTGGAGTGCCGGGCGTGCGGCGCTCGTCTGCCTGGCCTTCGTCTTCTGGGGCTGGGGCGAGCTTCGTCCCGATGTTCCGCGCTGGGTCGCCGACGCGACGGGTGGGCACCGGCTCGCGAGCGGTAGCGGCAAGGTCTGACGCCCAGCCGCAAGGCCTGACGCCGTGCCGCCGCTGTGCTCACTGGCCGCTGTGCCCACTAGGCTCGCGGCCATGGCTTCTGCACTGCCCCGCGTCCTGGTGCTCAACGGTCCCAACCTCGGCCGGCTCGGCGTTCGCGAGCCCGAGATCTACGGCCATGCCTCCATGGCAGACCTCACGATCGCCGCCGCGAAGTGGGGCGAGGAGCTCGGGCTGGACGTCGAGGTCCGGCAGACCGATGGTGAGTCGGAGATCGTCGGCTGGCTCCACGAGGCGGTCGACGCCGGCGCCCACGTGGTGCTGAACCCGGCGGCGTTCACGCACTACTCGTACGCGCTGCGTGACGCCGCCGCCCAGGTCACCACCGCGGACCTGTTGCTCGTCGAGGTGCACCTCTCCAACCCGGCCACGCGCGAGTCGTTCCGGCACTACTCGGTGGTGGCCGGGATCGCGACCGGCACCGTCGCGGGGTTCGGCTTCGACTCCTACCGGCTGGCCCTGTCGGCGATCGCGGCACGGCTGGCCGACAAGGACGGAGCGTAAGCTGTTGGACTTGATGACTTTTGCTTAAGCCTCTGGACTTGAGGTCTCCTATTGAAGGGTCTAGGCTTGAGCGCATGATCGTTCTCACCGTCGACCAGCGGGGTTCGACCTACGCCGCCGACCGGGTTCCCGAGGTGCTCGCAGAGCTCGCGGAGCTGACACGCGGGCACGAGGGGGTGGTGGTGCCGTTCGAGCGCACGGTGGGCGACGAGGTGCAGGGCATCCTGGCGGTCGGGCCGGCCGGTGCCGAGCTGGCGGTCGACATCGCGCTGCACCTCTTGCGGGACCAGGGCTGGAGCGTCGGTATCGGCGTCGGACCGGTCGAGGGGCCCTTGCCCACGGTGTCGCGTGAGGCGCGCGGTTTCGCGTTCTACCGAGCCCGGGACGCCGTCGAGCGGGCGAAGACCCGGGGTAGGGGCACCTCGATCGCCGTCGAGGGGCCGGCGCCGGGCCCGGCGGAGCCGGACCTGGCGGCCGAGGTCGAGGCCCTGCTCCGTCTTCTTGCGGCGATTCGCGCCCGCAGGACTCCCCAAGGGTGGGAGGTCGCCGATACGCTCGCCACGCTCGAGGACAAACCGGGACGTCAGCGGATCGTCGCCCAGTCCCTGGAGGTCAGCGAGCAGGCGGTGAGCCAGCGGGTCCGTGCGGCCCTCTGGCAGGAAGAAGTAGCGGTGCGTCCGGTGGCGGTGCGGTTGCTCGCCGAGCTGAGCGGCTCGACGCGCGAACAGCCGGACGCCGTGAGCAGGCCCGCCGCCGAGGCGGGCAACCGTAGGGCCAAGACGACGCGTGCGAGCGGCAAGCACGCTGAGACCGAGCGTGCTGAGACCGAGCGCGCGAAGAGCTGAGGGGGACGTGGCACCGTGACCTGGGACATGCTGGAGACCATCGACGGGTGGCAGTGGTTGGCGGTGGTGGCGATCTGGCTCGTCACGCTGTTCTTGAGCGTCATGGTGGGTTCGTGGGTGGTGCCCTGGGTGCTGCGCAAGGCCAGCGGGGGAGACCTGCCCTGGGCGCGCTACGAGCCCTACGAGCCGCCCGTCCTGCCGCAGGCGCTCGACCCGGGTGAGGAGGAGCCGCGCGGCACCTCGAGGAGCGGGCAGTCCGGTGACGGCGACGAACCGCCGACCGGCACCATGAACCCGGAGGCCATGGACATCCTGCGGGGCGGCGCGTGGCTCGGTGTGCTGGAGCGTCTGGCGATCACCGGCGCCCTCCTGGCCGGCTACCCCTACGGCATCGCGATAGTGGTCGCGATCAAGGGGCTCGGTCGCTACGCGGAGCTGCGTGACCAGCCGGTGGCGTCGGAGCGGTTCGTCGTGGGTACGCTCGCCTCGCTGATCTGGTCGGTCGCGACGGGTCTCCTGGGCCTCGCCGCGATGAACGCGCTGGTGATCTGACGGCTCGTCGAACTGTCTCCTCAGATCCCACGGTCCGTTAGACTTGACCGCTGCTGCTTGACACCTGCTTGATCACTCACCTTGATCACCCCAGCCGCCGGCCTCCTGTCGGCGCGCCCTGGGTATACACCTTCACCGACACAGGAAGACGAACGTGGCTACCTCCAACGACATCAAGAACGGCACCGTGCTCCGTATCGACGGGAACCTCTGGTCCGTCATCGAGTTCCAGCATGTCAAGCCGGGCAAGGGTGGAGCGTTCGTCCGAACGAAGATGAAGAACGTGCTGTCGGGCAAGGTCGTCGACAAGACGTTCAACGCCGGCATCAAGGTCGAGACGGCCAACGTGGACCGCCGCGACTTCCAGTACCTGTACATGGACGGCGAGGACTTCGTCTTCATGGACACCGACACGTACGACCAGGTGAACGTGCCCGCGGCGACCGTCGGCGACGCGAAGGACTACATGCTCGAGGGCATGAACGTCATGCTCGCCTCGAACGACGGCACGCCGCTGTACATCGAGCTGCCGACGTCCGTGGTCCTGGAGATCACCTACACCGAGCCGGGCCTGCAGGGTGACCGGTCCACCGGCGGCACCAAGCCGGCGACCCTCGAGACGGGTGCCGAGATCCAGGTCCCCCTGTTCCTCGAGCAGGGCGTCAAGGTGAAGGTCGACACGCGCACGGGTGACTACCTCGGTCGCGTCACGGAGTGACGCGCCGCTGAGGCGCAACAGCCCACCAGCAGGTTTCGTAGCACAGCTTCAGTAGTGACCTTCCGTAGCAGAGAGAGACCATGGGCGCACGCACCAAGGCGCGCAAGCGCGCCGCCGACATCCTCTTCGAGGCGGAGCAGCGGGGCATCGACCCGCTGAAGCTCCTCGCCGACCGCGTGGCCGTGCCGCACACCGAGGCGGCCGTGCCGCAGTACACGGTCGACATCGTCGAGGGTGTGGTCGCGCACCGCGACCGCATCGACGAGGTGCTGGAGACGTACTCGCAGGGCTGGACGCTCCAGCGCATGCCGGCGGTCGACCGCGCGCTGCTGCGGATCGGCTCCTGGGAGGTCCTCTTCAACGACGAGGTGCCCGACGCCGTCGCGCTGGACGAGGCGGTCGACCTCGCGGGCGACCTGTCCACCGACGACTCCCCGGCCTTCGTGAACGGTCTGCTCGGCCGGGTCAAGGATCTGAAGCCGACGCTGCTGGCGTGAAGCCAGGCAGGGTCGCCGGCCTGAGCCGGCAGCACGTGTGAGCACCGGTCCCGGTGCTGAACGGTTCGACGAGCGACGTCTGCTCCTCGCCCTGTTCGGCGCCGGGACCGCTGCGTTCGCGCAGCTCTACGACCCGCAGCCCGTCAGGCCCGGAGCGGCCCGTCCTGCCCGGACCGGAGCGACCCCGCCATTCGCGCGACCCGTCTGTGCAACCTGAAGGTTGCTCATCCCCGCGCCATGGTGCATCCTGAGTGTGCAACCGGATGGTTGCACCGTGGCGGCGGGGCACCTCCCCGCCCGGAACCTTGCTCGAACGACGTCGGAGGAACTCATGACCACCACTCAGCCCCGCGCGACCGTCGACCTCGACACGCGATCCATCACCCGTACCGTGCGGGTCGCCGCCGCGCCCGGCGCCGTCTGGCGGGCGATCTCGGAGCCCGAGCATGTCGCCGGCTGGTTCGGGGACGGCTGCGAGACCGACGACGGCGGTCCGCTCGGCCCGGGCACGCGCGGTCGCCTGCACTTCGAGGGCTACGGCTGGTTCGCTCTCGAGGTGACCCGGGTGGAGCCGGGCCGGCTGCTCGCGTACCGGTGGGGCCAGTCGGTGGAGGAGCCCGAGCGCATGACCGAGGCCGAGTTCACGCTGCGGGAGGACGGGGACGGCACCTTTCTCACGGTCCACGAGACCGGCTTCAGCGGTGACACCGACGATGCGCTGCGCGCCGCCCTGGACGGCAACCGGCAGGGCTGGGACGGCGAGCTGGACGAGCTCGTCGAGTACGTCGAGTCGCGCACGTGGTGACCGGTCCGGGAGCGGCGGCCTCCGGGTCGCCGGTCACGGCGTTCGCCGCCCTCGCCGACGAGACCCGCTGGGCTGTGCTGGAGGCCCTGGCGGGTGACGACGGCGCGGCGGGTCTGACGGCGTCGGTCCTGGCTGATCGCCTGCCGGTCACCCGGCAGGCGATCGCCAAGCACCTGGTGGTGCTGGAGGGTGCCGGGCTCGTCGAGTCGGAGACGGTCGGCCGCGAGCGCCGGTACCGCGCCCTCGGTGCCGAGCTGACGGCGCTGGGGCGGCGGCTGGAGCGCATCGGGGACGCGTGGGAGACACGGCTGGGTCGCATCGCGCGCATCGCCGAGGGCATCGCGTCGGACACAGCGTCGGACACAGCGTCGGACACAGCGTCGGACACAGGGCGCGGGGTGTGAGCAACGCCGCTCCGGCGGGCGGCTGCCCCGGCATCCGGCACATGTCCGGCGAGTTAAGGTGGTGGCTGTCAGACTCCCTTTAATCCCGTCCCGTGAGGCGGAGAAGGAGGTCGCCAGATGAATCCTGGCAGCCGCATGCCCGAATCCAGCGCCCCACTGAGCACGGACCCCAGTACGGACCCCAGCATCGCCGCAGCGCGGACGGTGCTCGGCGAGGCCGACATCGCTCGGGCCCTGACCCGCATCGCCCACGAGATCGTGGAGCGGAACAAGGGGGCCGCCGATCTTCTCCTGCTCGGCATCCCGACACGCGGTGTGCAGCTCGCCCGCCGGCTGGCGGAGCGCCTGACGCAGATCGAGCCCGCCTTCGACGGTGAGTACGGCACCCTCGACGTCACCATGTACCGCGACGACCTCCGCAGGCAGCCCACGCGCGCCGTCGGGCAGACGGTCCTGCCGGGCAGCCTCGACGGGACCATCGACGACAAGGTGGTGGTGCTGGTCGACGACGTCCTCTTCTCGGGCCGCACCATCCGCGCGGCGCTCGACGCGCTGAACGACCTGGGCCGCCCTCGCGTGGTGCAGCTCGCGGCCCTGGTGGACCGCGGGCACCGCGAGCTCCCGATCCGGGCGGACTACGTGGGCAAGAACCTGCCCACGTCGCGCAGCGAGCGTGTGCGGGTCCGGCTCGCCGACGTCGACGGCGGCGTCGACGCCGTGGTGATCAGCGCTGCCTCGACCACGCAAGCCTCGACGACACAGCCCTCGATGACACAGCCCTCGGCCGGCGAGAACGGGGGTGCGCGGTGAAGCACCTGCTGACCACCCAGGGCCTGTCGAAGGACGACGCGATTCTGCTGCTGGACACCTCCGCGCAGATGGCCACCACCCAGTCGCGGGAGAACAAGAAGCTGCCGACGCTGCGCGGGCGCACCGTGGTGAACCTGTTCTACGAGGACTCCACGCGCACCCGGATCTCGTTCGAGACCGCGGCCAAGCGGCTGTCCGCCGACGTCATCAACTTCTCGGCCAAGGGGTCGAGCGTGTCCAAGGGCGAGTCCCTGAAGGACACGGCGCTCACGCTGCACGCCATGGGGGCCGACGCCGTGGTCGTGCGCCACTCGGCCTCGGGCGCCGCGCACCAGCTGGCGCACGCCGGCTGGCTCGACGCCGGCGTGCTGAACGCGGGCGACGGCATGCACCAGCACCCCACGCAGGCGCTGCTGGACGCGTTCACGATCCGCCGCCACCTGGTGGGCAACGTCGGCGAGGACGGTCGCGGGACCGACACCTCCGCGGGCGCGGACCTGTCCGGCCTGCGCGTCGCGATCGTGGGGGACGTCCTGCACTCGCGCGTCGCCCGCTCGAACGTGTACCTGCTGCGCACCCTCGGCGCCGAGGTGACGCTGGTCGCGCCCCCGACCCTGGTCCCGGTCGGTGTGGAGACGTGGCCGTGCCGGGTGTCGTACCACCTGGACGAGACGCTCGAGCAGTGGCAGCCGGATGCGGTCATGATGCTGCGGGTGCAGCGCGAGCGGATGTCGGGCGGCTCGGGCTCGTTCTTCCCGAGCCCCATGGAGTACAGCCGCAAGTTCGGGTTCGACGCCCGCCGCCTCGCGGTGCTGCCCGACCATTCGATAGTGATGCACCCCGGTCCGATGAACCGCGGCCTGGAGATCTCGGCGGCCGCCGCCGACCACCCCCGCTCCGTGATCGTGGAGCAGGTGGCGAACGGCGTGGCCGTCCGGATGGCCGCCCTGTACCTGCTGCTCTCGGGGACGGACGAGACCAGCACCGACGAGAGGAACACCCTGTGAGCGCCCCTGCAACAACGACCTACGTCCTGCGTGGGGTGCGTCCCTACGGCACGGACCCGGCCGACGTCGTGCTGGCCGACGGCGTGGTCGCCGCGATCGGCGCGTCCGGGACCGTGGAGCTCCCCGATGGCGCGGCAGAGGTCCGGGCCGAGGGGCACGTGCTGCTGCCGGGTCTGGTCGACCTGCACACCCACCTGCGCGAGCCCGGCCGGGAGGACGCGGAGACGGTGTTCTCCGGTACCCGTGCGGCGGCGGCCGGCGGCTTCACCGCCGTGCACGCCATGGCGAACACGACGCCGACGCAGGACACCGCGGGCGTCGTCGAGCAGGTGTACCGCCTGGGCCAGGAGGCCGGCTGGGTGGACGTGCACCCCGTCGGCGCCGTGACCGTGGGTCTGGGCGGCGAGAGGCTCGCCGAGCTGGGCGCCATGGCCGACTCCGCGGCCCACGTCCGCGTCTTCTCGGACGACGGCAAGTGCGTGCACGACCCGGTCCTCATGCGCCGTGCGCTGGAGTACGTCAAGGCGTTCGACGGTGTCGTGGCCCAGCACGCGCAGGAGCCGCGCCTGACCGAGGGCGCCCAGATGAACGAGGGCGTCGTCTCCGCGCAGATCGGCCTGACGGGCTGGCCCGCGGTCGCCGAGGAGTCGATCATCGCCCGCGACGTGCTGCTGGCCGAGCATGTCGGCTCGCGGCTGCACGTGTGCCACCTGTCCACCGCCGGCTCGGTGGAGATCATCCGCTGGGCCAAGGGCCGCGGCATCGACGTCACCGCCGAGGTGACGCCGCACCACCTGGTCCTCACCGACGACCTCGCCCGCGACTACGACCCGGTGTTCAAGGTGAACCCGCCGCTGCGTACCGCCAAGGACGTCGAGGCGGTCCGCGCGGGCCTCGCCGACGGCACCATCGACATCGTCGCCACCGACCACGCGCCGCACCCGGTCGAGGACAAGGACTGCGAGTGGTCGTCCGCCGCGTTCGGCATGACCGGCCTCGAGACGGCCCTGTCCGTGGTGCAGCAGACCATGGTCGACACCGGTCGCATGACCTGGGCCGACGTCGCCCGCGTGCTGTCGGAGAACCCGGCGCGCATCGGACGGATCGACGGCAACCATGGCGGGAGCCGTACAGCGGGGCAGGGCCGCCCGATCGCCGTCGGCGAGCCGGCCAACCTGACCCTGGTCGACCCGTCCGCCACCCGGACGATCGACGGCCGCAGCCAGGTCACCGCGAGCGACAACACGCCGTTCGCCGGGATGGAGCTGCCGGGCCGCGTGGTCGCGACGTTCCTGCGCGGCCGGGCGACGGTGCTCGGCGGCGAGGTCGTCGACCGCACCGCCGTCGACGGACCAGCAGCCGACGGAAAGACCCTCGAAGGAGTCACCCGATGAGAATCCTGGCAGTCGCACTGCTGGTCGCGTGCGCGATCTTCCTCGTGCTGTACGTGACGCTCATCGGCCGGCGCCGCCTCGCGCAGCGCACCACCACCCTCGTGCCACGTCCACCCGCGGTACCCGGCCCCGACCACGTGGGTCCCGTGCGGTTCGGCCCGCTGGAGGCCGTCTACGTCTCCACCACGCTCCACGGCGACTGGCTCGCCCGCGTCGGCGCGCACGGGCTGGGCGACCGGTCGAACTGTCTCGTGTCCGTGCACGACGGCGGCGTCCTGGTCGAGCGCGAGGGCGCCGAGGACCTCTGGGTACCCGTGAACGCGATCCGCAGCGCGGGTCTCGCCCCGGGCATGGCCGGCAAGTACGTCGGCGCCGACGGTCTCGTCGTCCTGACCTGGGCTGTCCCCGAGGCCGACGACGTCGCGGCAGCCCTGGTCGACACCGGGCTGCGCACCCGGCGCGCCGAGGACCGCGGCGCGCTCGTCGACGCCGTCCGGTACCTGCTGGCCGCTCAGCAGCCCCAGCACCCCGGGCAGCAAGCCCAGCACGCTCAGCACGACCCCCAGCACGACCCGCACCAGCAGGAGGCCCGGTGACCACCCCGATGACACACCCCGCTACGTCCCCAGCCGCGGCCCCAGCCGCGTCAGCAGCACTGGTCCTCGAGGACGGCACCACCTACCGCGGCCGTGCGTACGGCGCGACGGGGACCACGTTCGGCGAGATCGTCTTCTCCACGGGGATGACCGGGTACCAGGAGACGCTGACGGACCCGTCCTACCACCGGCAGATCGTCGTCATGACGGCACCCCACATCGGCAACACCGGGGTCAACGACGAGGACCCGGAGTCCGGCCAGATCTGGGTCTCCGGCTACGTGGTCCGTGACCCCGCGCGCCGCGTGTCGAGCTGGCGCGCCCAGCACTCGCTCGGCGAGGAGCTCGCCGACCAGGGCATCGTCGGCATCTCCGACGTCGACACCCGCGCACTGACCCGCAGGCTGCGCGAGGAAGGCGTGATGCGCGCCGGGATCTTCTCCGGCCAGGACCTGGTCCGCGACGGCTACCCGCGCCCCGTCGAGGAGCTCGTGGCGCAGGTGCAGGCCTCCCCGCAGATGGCGGGTGCCGACCTGGCCCGCGAGGTCTCCACCACCGAGGCGTACACCGTCGAGCCGAGGGGCGAGTTCGAGGGCGAGACCCCGGTCGCCACGGTCGTCGCCGTCGACCTCGGCATCAAGACCATGACGCCGGTGCGCCTCGCCGAGCGCGGCGTGCGCGTCGTCGTCGTGCCGCAGTCGTCCACCATCGCGGACATCGAGGCCGCCCTGCCCGGCGACGGCACGCCCCACGGTGTGTTCTTCTCCAACGGCCCCGGCGACCCGAGCGCGTCCAGCCACGAGGTCGAGCTGCTGCGCGCCGTCCTGGACCGCAAGATCCCGTTCTTCGGCATCTGCTTCGGCAACCAGCTCCTGGGCCGGGCCCTCGGTTACGGCACCTACAAGCTCGGCTACGGGCACCGCGGCATCAACCAGCCGGTGCTGGACCGCACCACCGGCAAGGTGGAGGTCACCGCGCACAACCACGGCTTCGCGGTCGACGCCCCGCTCGACGAGGCAGGCTCGAGCGCGCCGCACGACGGTGGTCGCTACGGCCGCGTCGTCGTCTCCCACGTCGGCCTGAACGACCAGGTGGTCGAAGGCCTGACGTGCCTGGACCTGCCCGCCTTCTCGGTGCAGTACCACCCCGAGGCGGCCGCCGGCCCGCACGACGCCGCCTACCTGTTCGACCGGTTCGTCAGCCTCATGACGAACCCGGCGGCCTGGCCGCCTGTTCTGAAGGAGAACCACTGATGCCTCGCCGTTCCGACATCTCCTCGGTCCTCGTCATCGGGTCCGGCCCGATCGTCATCGGCCAGGCCTGCGAGTTCGACTACTCCGGCACCCAGGCATGCCGGGTGCTCCGCGAGGAGGGCCTGCGCGTCATCCTGGTCAACTCGAACCCGGCCACGATCATGACCGACCCCGAGTTCGCGGACGCCACGTACGTGGAGCCCATCACCACCGAGGTCCTGACCACGATCATCGCCAAGGAGCGCCCCGACGCCCTGCTGCCCACCCTCGGTGGCCAGACGGCGCTCAACGCCGCCATCGCGCTCGACGAGGCCGGAGTGCTCGAGAAGTACGGCGTCGAGCTCATCGGCGCCAACATCCCCGCCATCCAGAAGGGCGAGGACCGCCAGCAGTTCAAGGACGTCGTCGAGAAGTGCGGCGGCGAGTCGGCCCGCTCCGAGATCGTGCACTCCATCGAGGAGGCGCTCAAGGCGGCCGAGGTCCTCGGCTACCCGATGGTCGTGCGCCCCTCCTTCACCATGGGCGGCCTCGGCTCCGGCCTGGCCTACGACGAGGCGGACCTGCACCGCATCGTCGGGCAGGGCCTGCACTACTCGCCCACCACGGAGGTGCTCCTGGAGGAGTCCATCCTGGGGTGGAAGGAGTACGAGCTGGAGCTCATGCGCGACCGCGACGACAACGTCGTGGTGGTCTGCTCGATCGAGAACGTCGACCCGGTGGGCGTGCACACGGGCGACTCCGTGACCGTGGCCCCCGCGATGACCCTGACCGACCGCGAGTACCAGAGGCTGCGCGACATCGGCATCGCCGTGATCCGTGAGGTCGGCGTCGACACCGGTGGCTGCAACATCCAGTTCGCCATCGACCCCGCCGACGGCCGCATCATCGTCATCGAGATGAACCCCCGCGTGTCCCGCTCCTCGGCGCTGGCCTCCAAGGCGACGGGCTTCCCGATCGCGAAGATCGCCGCCAAGCTCGCCGTCGGCTACACGCTCGACGAGATCCCGAACGACATCACGAAGGTGACCCCCGCGAGCTTCGAGCCCACGCTCGACTACGTGGTGGTCAAGGTCCCGCGGTTCGCCTTCGAGAAGTTCCCCGCCGCCGACGACACCCTCACCACGACCATGAAGTCCGTGGGCGAGGCCATGGCGCTGGGCCGCAACTTCACCGAGGCGCTCGGCAAGGCCCTGCGCTCCATCGACAAGGGCGGCGTGCAGTTCCACTGGGACGGCGACGCCCCGTCGGGCGAGGAGCTCGCCACCCTCCTCCAGGAGATCCAGCGCCCCACCGAGGGCCGCATGGTCGGTGTCCAGCAGGCGCTGCGCGCGGTCGCCACCGGTGGGACCACCCTCGAGCAGGTCTTCGACGCCACCAAGATCGACCCCTGGTTCCTCGACCAGATCCAGCTCGTCAACGAGGTGGCCGCCGAGGTCGCGGCGTCGCCCACGCTCACCGAGGACGTGCTGCGCCACGCCAAGCGGCACGGGCTGTCCGACGCCCAGATCGCGCGCCTGCGCGGCATGAGCTCCTCGGGCGAGGTCACGGTCCGCGAGATCCGGTACGCGCTGGGCGTCCGCCCGGTCTACAAGACCGTGGACACGTGCGCCGCCGAGTTCGCCGCCAAGACGCCCTACCACTACTCGAGCTACGACTCCGAGACCGAGGTGGCACCCCGCGAGCGCGAGGCGGTGATCATCCTCGGCTCCGGGCCCAACCGCATCGGGCAGGGCATCGAGTTCGACTACTCCTGCGTGCACGCCACCCTGGCGCTCAAGGACCGGTACGAGACCGTCATGGTCAACTGCAACCCGGAGACGGTCTCCACGGACTACGACACGTCCGACCGCCTCTACTTCGAGCCGCTGACCTTCGAGGACGTGCTGGAGGTCTACCAGGCCGAGCTCGCGGCCGGGCCGGTCAAGGGCATCATCGTGCAGCTCGGCGGCCAGACCCCGCTGGGCCTCGCCCGGCGCCTGGCCGAGGCCGGGCTGCCCATCCTGGGCACCAGCCCCGAGGCCATCGACGCCGCGGAGGACCGCGGCATCTTCGGGCAGGTCCTGCTCGACGCGGGCCTCCCGGCCCCGGCCTTCGGCACGGCACGGTCGCTCCCGCAGGCCCGCGAGATCGCGGACCGCATCGGCTACCCCGTGCTGGTGCGCCCGTCGTACGTGCTGGGCGGCCGCGGCATGGAGATCGTCTACAGCGAGGACCAGCTGACCGGGTACGTGGAGCGCGCGCTGGAGGCGGCCGCCGTCTCGCACGCCGACTCCGGGGCGCACGGCACGCTGGCCGCGCCGCTGCTCATCGACCGCTTCCTCGACGACGCGATGGAGATCGACGTCGACGCCCTGTTCGACGGCGAGGAGATGTTCCTCGGCGGCGTCATGGAGCACATCGAGGAGGCCGGCATCCACTCGGGCGACTCGGCCTGCGTGCTGCCCCCCGTGTCGCTGAGCGAGACCGAGATCGCGCGCATCCGCCGCTCCACCGAGGCCATCGCCCGGGGTGTCGGGGTGCGGGGCCTGCTCAACGTCCAGTACGCGCTCGTGAGCGACGTCCTCTACGTCCTGGAGGCCAACCCGCGCGCGTCGCGGACCGTGCCGTTCGTCTCCAAGGCGACGGGCACCCCGCTCGCCAAGGCGGCCGCTCGGGTGATGGTCGGGGACTCGATCGCCGACCTGCGGGCCGAGGGGATGCTCCCGGAGCACGACGGCGCGACGCTCGACCTGGGCGCCCCGCTGGCGGTCAAGGAGGCGGTGCTGCCGTTCAAGCGGTTCCGTACCCGGGAGGGCCTGGTCGTCGACTCGGTGCTCGGCCCGGAGATGCGCTCCACCGGCGAGGTCATGGGCTTCGACAAGGACTTCCCGCACGCGTTCGCGAAGTCGCAGGCCGCGGCGTTCGGCGGGCTGCCGACGTCGGGCACCGTGTTCGTGTCGGTGGCGGACAGCGACAAGCGGCACGTCGTCTTCCCGGTGAAGCGCCTGGTGGAGCTCGGGTTCAAGGTCCTGGCGACCGAGGGCACCGCCACCGTGCTGCGCCGCAACGGGATCGAGGCGACGGTGGTGCGCAAGCACACCGAGGGTCGCGGCCCGGACGGCGAGCTCACGGTCGTCGGCCTCATCACCGAGGGCATGATCGACCTCGTCGTGAACTCGCCCTCCGGCCAGGGCGCCCGCGCTGACGGCTACGAGATCCGCGCCGCCACGACGGCGGCCGACAAGCCGATCGCGACGACCGTGGACCAGCTCGCGGCCGCCGTGCAGGGCATCGAGGCGGTGCTCGCCGGCCCGTTCGAGGTGGCGAGCCTCCAGGAGCACCAGGCCGCGACGGTGGCCCGCCTGGCGGCGGCCAAGCTGGCGGGGGCGAGCGCGTGAGCGACGTCGTGCCGTTCGGCGCCCGGCTCGCGGCCGCGATGGACGAGCACGGCCCGTTGTGCGTGGGCATCGACCCGCACGCGTCGCTCCTTCAGGCCTGGGGCCTGCGGGACGACGTCGACGGGCTGCGCGAGTTCTCGCTGCGCGTCGTGGACGCGCTCGGCGGCAAGGTCGCGGCGTTCAAGCCGCAGGCGGCGTTCTTCGAGCGGCACGGCTCGCGCGGGCTGGCGGTCCTGGAGGAGGTCATCGCCGCGGCTCGTGCGGCGGGCTCCGGCAGTTCCGGAAGCACGGGCAGCACGGGCACGCTGACGATCGTGGACGCCAAGCGGGGCGACATCGGCTCGACGATGGGTGCCTACGCGGAGGCGTTCCTCGCGGAGGGCTCGCCGCTGGCCGGGGACGCCCTCACGGTGTCGCCGTACCTCGGGTTCGGTTCCCTGGCGCCGGCCGTGGAGCTGGCCGCGGCCACGGGCCGCGGGCTGTTCGTGCTGTGCCTCACCTCCAACAAGGAGGGCTTCGAGGTGCAGCACGCCCGCACCGGAGGGCCGGAGGGCGCCCTGGGCGGCACGGTGGCGGCGCTCATGGCCGCGCGCGCCGCGGTGCTCAACGCGGGTGCGGAGCCCATGGGCTCCGTGGGCCTCGTGGTGGGCGCGACGATCGGTGACGCCGTCGCTGCCACAGGGACCGACCTGGTGGCCGTGAACGGCCCCCTGCTGGCGCCCGGTGTGGGCGCCCAGGGCGCGGGGGAGCGGGAGCTCGCCACGACCTTCGGTGACGCCCGGCGGAACGTCCTGGCGTCGTCGTCCCGGGCGGTGCTCGCTGCCGGACCGGACCCGGACGGGCTGGTGAGCGCCGCACGAACGGCCGCGCGGGAGGCGAAGACCGCGCTGCGGGGCTGAAACTCGCGCCTCGGACAAAGCGCCCTCGATCCCTATGGATCGGGGGCGTTTTGTTGTGGAACGTACCAAATGCGTAAAAGCGCATGTGCATGAGTTTTCACGAAGTGGCGTTCTGCGATTGCCGACCGCTGGGGCGGTGGCTACTTTCGATGCAGCAGTTCACACCAGACCGGTCGCGGGCCAGGTCACGGACTTGGGCCACGAGCCCGAGCGAGGACCGGACGTCCGAGCCAGGAGGCCGGTCGAGACACGAGTAGGTGACTTGCGTGGCACTACCTCCCCTCACACCCGAGCAGCGTTCGGCAGCACTCGAGAAGGCTGCCGAGGCGCGACGCGCTCGGGCAGAGATCAAGAACAAGCTGAAGTACTCGCAGGGCTCCCTCAAGGAGGTCATCGAGCAGGGCCAGCAGGACGACGTCGTCGGCAAGCTCAAGGTCGTCCAGTTGCTCGAGTCGCTGCCCGGGGTCGGTAAGGTTAAGGCCAGGGCGATCATGGAAGAGATCGGGATCGCCGAGACCCGCCGCGTCCGAGGCCTCGGACCGCACCAGACGGCGGCGCTCATCGAAAGGTTTGGCTGAGATCAGTACGACACAACCCGCACGGCTGACCGTGCTCGCAGGCCCCACCGCGGTGGGTAAGGGCACGGTCTCCGCCGATGTGCGGGATCGTTATCCGCAGGTCTGGCTCTCCGTGTCGGCGACCACCCGGTCGCCGCGCCCGGGCGAGGTGGACGGAGTGCACTACCTGTTCGTGTCAGCGGAGGAGTTCGACCGTATGGTCGCCGCCGACGAGATGCTCGAATGGGCAGTGGTGCACGGTCGCAACCGTTACGGGACACCACGGCGGCCGGTCGAGCAGAAGCTCGCCGCCGGGGTGCCCGTCCTCCTGGAGATCGACCTCCAGGGCGCGCGCCAGGTGCGCGACGCGGTGACGGCGTCGGGCCTGCAGGCCCGGTTCGTCTTCCTCGCTCCGCCGAGCTTCGACGAGCTGGTCCGCCGGCTCGTCGGACGCGGTACCGAGGACTCCGAGGAGCGTGAGCGCCGGCTCGCCACCGCGCGGGTCGAGCTCGCCGCGGAGAAGGAGTTCGACGTCACCATCGTGAACGACGACGTGCACCGCGCGACGGACGAGCTCGTCTCCGTCATGGGTGTGGGTTCCACCACACCGGTCGCCGGCTAACGCGCGGTGCGCACGCCCGTCCGACGACGGGCGTTTCGCGCTGCCCCCCTCCGAGCGATGGACCAGGTAGACTCATCCCTCGGACTTTCCCCCTGTACCTCAGACTTCTGGAGCTTCACCATGGCCGGAACCGTCGCCGCCCCCGAGGGCATCACCGACCCGCCGATCGACGAGCTGCTCGAGCGTATCGACTCGAAGTACGGCCTCGTGCTGTACGCGTCCATGCGCGCCCGTCAGATCAACGCCTACTACTCGCAGCTCAACGAGGGCCTGCTGGAGAACGTGGGTCCGCTCGTCGAGACCCGCAACCAGGAGAAGCCGCTCTCCATCGCGATGCGCGAGATCACCCAGGGCCTCCTCACGATCGAGGAGGTCGACCCGGCGGAGGTCCAGGCGCAGGCCGACGCCGCCGCGGCAGCCAAGGCCGAGCAGCCGCTGCCCGAGTTCCCGGCCTGACCGGCCTCGACGCGCGGTCACGGACCTTCCTGATGGCTTTCTGATGAGCGTGTCGTCGAGCGTGCCGAGGGGCGAGAACCGATGAGGATCCTCCTCGGCGTGACCGGGGGGATCGCCGCGTACAAGGCGGTGCTCCTGCTGCGTCTGTTGCGCGAGCAGGGGCACGCCGTACGGGTGATCCCGACCCGTTCCGCGCTCGAGTTCGTGGGCGCGCCGACCTTCGAGGCGCTGTCGGGCGAGCCCGTCAGCACCGAGGTGTTCGACGACGTGCCCGGCGTGCAGCACGTGGCGCTGGGCAAGGGCGCCGACCTCGTGATCGTCGCCCCGGCGACCGCCGACTTCATGGCGCGGGCCGTCGCCGGCCTCGCCGACGACCTGCTGACCACGACGCTGCTGGCGGCCCGCTGCCCCGTCGTGCTCGCTCCCGCGATGCACACCGAGATGTGGGACCACGCCGCGACGCGGTCGAACGTGGCGACGCTGCGCGAGCGCGGCGTGCACGTGATCGAGCCCGCGTCGGGCCGGCTCACCGGTGTGGACACCGGTCCCGGGCGGCTGCCCGAGCCCGAGGACATCGCGCGCGAGGCGCTCTCGCTGGTTGATCCTTCGTCGGTCGGCGCTGTCCCGCAGGACCTGGCCGGACGCCGCGTCGTCGTCTCCGCGGGGGGCACGCGGGAACCCATCGACCCCGTCCGGTTCATCGGCAACCGGTCCAGTGGGCGGCAGGGTGTCGCCCTGGCGCAGGCGGCCGCCGCGCGCGGCGCCGACGTGACGCTGGTGGCGGCGAACCTCGCCCAGGACGTGACCGACCAGGTCGACGCCGCGCGTGGAGCGGCAGGCCGGCTCGCCTGCTCCGTCGTATCGGTGGAGTCCACCGCCGAGCTGCGCTCCGCGGTACGCGCCGCGGGCACCGAGGCGGACGTCGTGGTGATGGCCGCCGCGGTCGCCGACTTCCGGCCGGCCGCCACGCCGGACGCCAAGATCAAGAAGGTGCCCGGCCACGGGCCCGCGCCGATCGAGCTGGTGGAGAACCCGGACATCCTGGCGGAGCTGGCGCACGAACGCCTCCGCTCCGACCAGGTGGTGGTGGGCTTCGCGGCCGAGACCGGCGACGCGTCCGGCAGCGTGCTGGACCACGGCCGCACCAAGGCGCGCCGCAAGGGCGCGGACCTGATCGCGGTCAACGCCGTCGGCTCCGGGCGGGGGTTCGGCACCGACAGCAACGAGGTCACCCTCCTGGACGGTGCCGGTGACGTCGTCGGGCACGCGTCGGGGACGAAGCGCGAGGTCGCCGACGCCGTCTGGGACGCCGTCGTCAAGCTGCTGCCGTGAGCCGTTCTCCGGCTCGCCGTGCTGATCGATCCTCAGTCGTGATCGCCGTCTCATCTTTCAGGATCGACTGTTCGCTGTGCGAGACCGTAGGCTGTGGCACATGAGCGAGCTGCGTCTGTTCACGTCCGAGTCCGTGACCGAGGGTCACCCGGACAAGGTCTGCGACCAGATCAGTGATGCGATCCTCGACGCCCTCCTCGAACAGGACCCGGCGTCGCGCGTGGCGGTGGAGACCATGGTCACCACCGGCCTGGTGCACGTCGCGGGCGAGGTCACCACCGAGGCCTACGTCGAGATCCCGCAGATCGTGCGGGACGTGGTGCGCGGGATCGGCTACACGTCCTCCACCATCGGGTTCGACGCCGACTCGTGCGGCGTCTCCGTGTCGATCGGGCAGCAGTCGCCCGACATCGCGCAGGGCGTCGACAAGGCCCTCGAGATGCGGGACGACACGAGCGACCTCGACCCCATGGACGCCCAGGGCGCGGGGGACCAGGGGCTCATGTTCGGCTACGCGTCGGACGAGACGCCCTCCCTGATGCCCGTGGCCGGCTGGCTGGCGCACCGCCTCTCGGAGCGGCTGGCCGCCGTCCGCAAGTCGGGCGAGGTGCTGGGCCTGCGCCCGGACGGCAAGACCCAGGTCACCGTCGGGTACGACGGCGACCGCCCCGTGGCCGTCGACACGGTGGTGCTCTCCACGCAGCACGACGCCGACGTCCAGCAGGAGAAGCTGCACGTCGAGGTGGCCGAGCACGTGATCGCCCCCGTGCTGGCGACCGCCGGCCTCGAGTGGTCGGGCGCCAAGCAGTTCGTGAACCCGACCGGCAAGTTCGTCATCGGCGGGCCGCAGGGCGACGCCGGCCTGACGGGGCGCAAGATCATCGTCGACACCTACGGTGGCATGGCACGGCACGGTGGCGGTGCGTTCTCGGGCAAGGACCCCTCGAAGGTGGACCGGTCCGCCGCGTACGCCATGCGCTGGGTGGCCAAGAACGTCGTCGCGGCCGGGCTCGCGCGGCGCTGCGAGGCCCAGGTCGCCTACGCGATCGGCAAGGCGCACCCCGTCGGCCTCTACGTCGAGACCTTCGGTACCGAGACGGTGCCCGTCGAACGGATCACCGCCGCCATCCGCGAGGTGTTCGACCTGCGTCCGGCCGCCATCGTGCGCGACCTCGACCTGCTGCGACCCATCTACCGCGCGACGTCGACCTACGGTCACTTCGGGCGCGACCTGCCGAACTTCACGTGGGAGCGCACCGACCGCGTCGACGACCTCCTGAGCCTGTTCTGACGGCGGCCGACCCACCCTGGTCCGGGGTGGGTCGGCCGATCCCGGCGTGCGCTCCGGGATGTCGGTGACGCGTGGTGGGATAGGGACGTGAACGGGGACACGGAGCAGGACACGCTGCCGGACGGCGCGCTGCTGGGGCTGGACGAGGTGGGCGCGGCGCCCGCTCGCGGGCGTGGCAAGGGTGGCCGGTCCGGATCGCGGAACCCGCTCGACAAGGCCGAGACCAACGGCATCCCCATCACCGAGACGCTGCCGGTGGCGCACGTCGTGCTCGACCTGCAGCCCGCGCACCTCGACCAGGCGTACGACTACCTCGTCCCGGTCACCATGGCCGACGACGCCCAGCCCGGCGTCCGCGTCAAGGCGCGGTTCGGGCGGCAGGACGTCGCCGGGTACGTCGTGGCCCGTCAGGAGACCTCCGACCACGACGGCCGCCTCGTCCCGCTGCGCAAGGTGGTGTCCGGCGAGCGCGTGCTCACGCCGCAGGTGCTGGACCTGTGCCAGGCCGTCGCGCACCGCTACGCGGGCACGCTCGCCGACGTGCTGCGCCTGGCGCTGCCGCCGCGGCACGCACGCGTGGAGAAGGAGCCCGCGCCGGCCGATGTGCCGGACCAGCCGCTGGTCGAGCCGGTCGAGGCCTCCGGAGCCACGTCCCTGCCGCCGCAGACCTCTGCCTGGGCCCCCTACCGCGGGGGAGAGGCCTACCTGCGCCGGATCCTGGCCGGCGAGGCGCCGCGCGCCGTATGGTCCGCCCTGCCGGGCGTGGGCACGGACACGGACACGGAGACCGACGCCGACACCGACACCGACACCGGGAGCGGAGCCGGCGCAGGCACGCCGCACTGGGCGGCTGCCGTCGCGCAGGCCGTGCGAGCGTGCGTCGCGGGCGGTCGGGGGGCGCTCGTGGTCGTGCCGGACGCCCGGGACGCGGCACGGGTGACCACGGCGCTGGAGGTCGCAGGGCTGGGGTCGGACGATGTCGTGCGGCTCCTCGCGGACGACGGCCCGGCACCCCGCTACCGGGCGTTCCTGCGTGCCCTGCGGGGTGCCGCGCACGTGGTGGTCGGTACCCGGGCGGCGATGTTCGCGCCGGTCGCGGACCTCGGCCTGGTAATCCTCTGGGGCGACGGCGAGGAGACCCTGGCCGAGCCGCACTCCCCGTACCCGCATGCCCGCGACGTGCTGGCGCTGCGGGCGGAGCGGGAGGGCACGGCGTTCCTGCTGGGCTCGCCGGGGCGCACGGTGCAGGCGCAGGCACTGCTGGCCTCCGGCTGGGCGCGTGAGCTGGCGGCCGCCCGGGACGTGGTGCGGTCCCGCGCACCGCGGGTACGGGCGCTGACGTCCGTGGAGCTGGCGCGGGACGGTGCCGCTGCCGCCGCCCGGCTGCCGTCCGCGGCGTGGCGGGCCGCCCGGGAGGCCCTGGAGCACGGTCCCGTGCTGGTGCAGGTCCCGCGCTCGGGATACCTGCCGGTCGTGGCGTGCTCGCGCTGCCGGGTGGCGGCCCGTTGCGGTCACTGTCACGGCCCGCTCGGTCTGCCGCACGCCGACGGCGCACCGCAGTGCACGTGGTGCGGCCGGCTGGCAGGTGGGTGGCGCTGCGAGGAGTGCGGCTGGACAGGGCTGCGGTCGGTCCGCGTCGGTTCGGCACGCACGGCCGAGGAGCTGGGGCGCGCGTTCACGGGTGTGCCGGTGCGGCTGTCGTCGGCCTCGGCTCCGGGCGGAGTGATCGACGCCGTCCCCGCCACGCCCGCGCTCGTCGTCGCGACGCCCGGCGCCGAGCCGGTGGCCGAGTCCGGGTACCGGACGGCCCTGCTGCTCGACGCCGCCGTGATGACAGGCGGTACCGGACTCGCGGCGGGCACCGAGGCGCTGCACCGCTGGCTCGCGGCCGGGTCGCTGGTCCGGCCGGACGGGCAGGTGCTGCTCGTCGGGGACGGTGCTCCCGGTCCGACGCAGGGCCTGGTGCGCTGGGACCCCGCCGGTTTCGCGGAGCGTGAGCTCGACGAGCGGGCCGAGCTGCACCTCCCACCGGCGGTACGGGTCGCCGCGGTGACCGGGGACCGGACGGCGGTCGACGCCGTCGTCGCGCGGGTCGGTCTGCGCGAGGATCCCGGGACGGGTTCGGGCGTGCTGGGGCCGGTCGAGGTCGACCCGGACGCCACCGGGCGCGGGCCTGCAGGCAGGGGCGCGGGAGCGCCGTCGGGTGGCCGGGGCGGAGCGGGCGGGGTGCAGGCACTGGACCTGCCCGTGCGGACCGTGCTGCGTGTCCCGCTCGCCCAGGGCGACGAGCTCGCCCGTAGGCTCAAGGCCAGCCTTGCCGTCCGCTCCGCGCGCCGCGAGGGCGGGACGGTCCGTGTCCAGCTCGACCCGAAGGAGATGCTGTGAGCAGTGCTGACCCTACGACCCGTCCGGAAGCCGGCAGAGCGTCCGGCATCGACACGGTCGTCTACGACTTCGGGAACGTCCTGGTCGGCTGGGACCCCTACGGCCCGTACGTGGGCCGCCCCCGGGCCGAGATCGAGGCGTTCTTCGAGGCGGTGGACTTCAACACGATCAACCACGCGGCCGACGCCGGCACGCCGTACTCCGTGCTGATCGAACGTGTGGGTCGCACCCGTCCGGACCTCGTCGAGGACCTGCGCCGGTACGTCGAGCACTACGAGCTGTCGCTCACGGGACCGATCGAGGGTTCCGCGGAGCTGGTGGCCGAGCTGAAGGGCCTCGGGCTACGGCTGTACGGGCTGACGAACTGGCAGGCCGAGACGTTCCACAGCGCCGAGCCCGCCGCGCCGGCGATCGGGCTGATGGAGGACGTCATCGTGTCCGGCCGCGAGGGCATGGCCAAGCCCGACCGGCGCATCTTCGAGCTGGTCGTCGAACGGTTCGGCGTCGACCCGTCCCGCACGGTCTTCGTGGACGACAAGGACGTGAACGTGGACGCCGCCCGCAACGTCGGGTTCCACGGCGTGGTGTTCACGACCACGGAGGCGCTCCGCAAGGAACTGCGTGGGCTGGGGCTCCCGGTCGCCGAGTAGCGAGAGTCGCCGCAGGGTGGGTGACCCATCCGACGTCGGGCAGCCAGGGGGTCGAGGCGGCCCCGCAGAGGACGCACACCTAAACTGACCAGGTGCGTCTTCTCTTCGCAGGAACCCCTGAACCCGCCGTCGCCTCCCTCGAGGCCCTCATCGGCTCGCGCCACGACGTGGTGGCCGTCCTGACCCGCGCCGACGCGCCGTCGGGCCGCGGCCGCAAGCTCACGCCGAGCCCGGTGCGGTCCCGCGCCGAGGAAGCCGGGATCCCCGTCATCACGGACGTCCCGCGCGGCGACGAGTTCGTCGAGCGGCTGCGCGGCCTGGAGATCGACGCGGCCCCGGTCGTCGCCTACGGGCACATCCTGCGCCCGGCCGTCCTGGCGGTACCCCGCCTCGGCTGGATCAACCTGCACTTCTCGGTGCTGCCCGCCTGGCGCGGCGCCGCGCCGGTCCAGCGTGCCGTGATCGCCGGCGACGAGGTCACGGGCGCCACCACGTTCCTGCTCGACGAGGGCATGGACACCGGCCCCGTGCTCGGCACGGCCACCGAGACCATCCGCCCCACCGACACGTCCGGCGACCTCCTCGGCCGGCTCGCGACCTCCGGCGCCGAGCTGCTCGTCGCCACCCTCGACGCGCTCGAGGACGGCGCCCTCCAGCCCCAGCCCCAGCCCGCCGACGGCGTCTCCGTCGCCCCCAAGCTCACCACCGACGACGCACGCGTGACCTGGACGGACCCGGCGCTCGCGGTCGACCGTCTGGTGCGGGGCTGTACGCCGGCACCGGGCGCGTGGACCGTGCTGCCGGACGGCTCTCGTCTGGGGCTCGGGCCGGTCGCACCGCGGCCGGAGGTCACCGACCTGCGGCCCGGCGAGGTGCGTGCCCTGAAGCACGAGGTCCTGGTCGGAACGGCAACGCACGCCGTGGCGCTGGGTGAGGTGCGGCCCGTCGGCAAGAAGGCGATGGCTGCGCCCGACTGGGCGCGCGGCGGCGGACGTTCGCTCGTCGAGGCGGGCCTCGTGCTCGGTGCGTCGGCGACCGGTCCGTCTACGACGGGCGCCTCGAGCGACTCCACGGAGGTGTCGGCATGAGTGGCTACGAGGGTGCAGGCGGTTCGCGGGACGGCCGGAGCATCGACGACGAACGGCGCAATCCCTCCGGGCGCCAGCGCTCCGCCTCGCGCTCCCGGGGCGACGAGCGGTCACGTACGTCGCAGGCGCCGTCGGAGCGCCGTAAGCGCACCGACCCGGCCCGGACGGCCGCGTTCGACGTGCTGCGCGAGGTCGACGAGTCGGACGCCTACGCGAACCTCGTGCTGCCCCCGCTCCTGCGCGAGCGGCACATCCGCGGTCGCGACGCCGGCTTCGCGACCGAGCTCACCTACGGCACGCTGCGTCTGCGTGGCCGGTACGACGCGATCCTCGCGACCCTGGTGGACCGGCCGCTGCCCGGGCTGGACCCTGCGCTGCTCGACGTCCTGCGCCTCGGCGCGCACCAGGTGCTCGGGATGCGGGTGCCCGTGCACGCCGCGGTCTCCGAGACCGTGGGGCTCGCGCGCAACCGGGTCGGCGCAGGCCCCGCCCAGATGGTGAACGCTGTGCTGCGCCGGGTCTCCGAGCGTCCGCTCGACGAGTGGCTGTCGGTGCTCACGAAGGACGCGCCCGACGCGCTGACGGGCCTCGCGGCCACCGAGTCGCACCCGCTCTGGATCGCCCGGGCCCTGCGTGAGGCGCTGGCGGGCAACGGGCGCGACGCCGACGAGATCGGCGACCTGCTGGCCGCTGACAACGTCTCACCGCGGGTGACCCTGGTCGCGCGGCCGGGCCTGGTCGACGCCTCGGACGAGGTCGCCTGGGGCGACGTCGACCTGGTCGCCGGCCGCTGGGCGCCCACAGCGCTGCGGCTCGAGGCCTCGGACCCGTCCGGCATCCCCGCGGTCAGGGAAGGCCTCGCCGGTGTGCAGGACGAGGGTTCGCAGCTCGTCACGCTCGCGCTGGCCGGTGCGTCCCTGGAGGGCCGGGACGAGCGCTGGCTCGACCTGTGTGCAGGACCCGGCGGCAAGTCGGCGCTGCTCGGCGCCCTGGCCGCGCGGCGTGGGGCGACGCTCGTCGCCAACGAGGTGGCGCCGCACCGCGCTCGCCTGGTCGAGAAGGCGGTGGCCGCGCTGCCCGACGGCGTGGTCGAGGAGGTGCGGACCGGTGACGGACGTGAGGTCGGCGCGGACGAGCCGGGCGCCTATGACCGCGTGCTCGTCGACGCGCCGTGCACGGGGCTCGGCGCGCTGCGCCGTCGGCCCGAGAGTCGGTGGCGGCGGACGCCGTCGGACCTCGGCACGCTCACCGGGTTGCAGCGTGAGCTGCTCGCCTCCGCGCTGGACGCCGTCCGGCCCGGGGGAGTGGTGGCCTACGTGACGTGCTCGCCGCACCTCGCCGAGACGCAGCTCGTCGTGTCGGACGTGCTGAAGAAGCGCTCCGACGTCGAGCGGCTCGACACGCCGGACGTGCTGCGGTCGGTGGTGCGCGCCGAGGCCGCCGACGAGATGCCGCTCGGGGACCGTGACGACGTGCAGCTCTGGCCGCACGTGCACGGCACCGACGCGATGCACCTGACGCTGCTGCGGCGCAAGGCGTAGCGCCGCTCTTCCGAAGACCTGGCCCCTACCGGGGGCCAGCAACGTCGTCACGCTCGACCGGCCGGCGGCTCGCCGGCCGGTCGCGGCGGATGGTGCGGACGAGACGCGGGACGACGGCTGGGATGCTCGCCGCAGCGAACGCGCCGGACGAGACGAGGACGGCGAGCGCGCTCCACTCGGCCCAGCCCCACGGGACGGCTCCCGCTTCGATGACGTTCTCCGGATGCTCTGGGTCGAAGACGATCTTGATGCGTTCTTCCTCGAAGTGCGGCTCTGTCAGGTGCGTGGTCGTCGTATGGACGGTCGCGGTAGGCGGCTCGGCACGCGCGACGAAGCTGACGTCGGCGTACTCGCCCCATCCGGAGACCATGTTCGTACGGTCGACGACCGCGGTACCGGACACCCCGCGCTGGTAGAGCGCGGCAGCCTGTGTGGCCTGGACCACGGCGAAGGTCCCGCTGGTCAGGACGAGCAGACCCGGGATGAGCAGGAACAGGGTGAAGGCCAGGAAGGGCGGCTGGGTGTCGGCGTCGTCGCGCAGGTCCTGCACCGTCGCGGTGTAGGTGGGCCCGATGCCTCGGGAGCCTGATCCGTGCTCCGGCGCCGGGCGCTTCCGGGCGCGGCGGAAGAGCTCCGCGGAGAACGGGAGGACCAGAAGGCCGAGAGGCAGCACGATCAGGTCCAGAACGGCGAACAGGATGATCCCCCCGTCGATCCACGGTGTACTCGCGGCGATCGCTCGGTTCGGATGCTGCGGGTCGTAGGTCAGCTCGAACCGGTCGCCGACCTCGAGGTGGGGAGGAAAGCGATGGAGCAGGACCGAGAACTGCGGACCCTCGATCGTGCGCACGTCGAGATGGGGTGTTCTGCCGCTGCCTCGGAAGTCGACGACCGCCTCGACGGTGACGCCGCGAGCGTCGAGGATCACGGGCTTGGTGAGATGGTCAGCGGTGAACCAGGCGAGGGGGATCCAGAAGACGAGGAGCCCGATGGTGCCGGTCCACAGTTCCGTCGTCGAAGTCTTGGAGAGATGGGTTCGCATGTTGGCGGCGCCGTTGCGGAACTTTTCCACAAGAGTTCTCCCCGGGGCCGACTGGTTCGCCTGAGCCGCGATGCGGCGCTCCATCGCCCTGCGGGCTTCCTTCTGGCGGCGAGTCACCTCGCCCGCCGGTGCCTGAGGTGCCCGCCGAGATCATGCCGGCCGAGATCTCCGAGGCTGTCGCCACTGTCCACCGCGAGAGCGTAGCGGCAGAAGATCATCCGGAACGAGTGGATCGCCAGGTGAAACCGTGGCCCGGGACCTCAGACCTCGCTGAAGGTCCGTCGGTAGGCGCCGGGTGTGGTGCCGAGGTGCGCCCGGAACCGGCGTCGTAGGTTGACCGCCGAGGTGAGACCGACCCGGGTCGCGATGGCCTCGACCGGTAGGTCGGTCTGTTCCAGCAGCGCCCGTGCCGCATCGAGCCGCCGGCCGAGCAGCCACTGTCCCGGGCTGGTGCCGAGCTGTTCGGTGAACCGCCGGGCGAGGGTCCGGCTGGACAGCCCCGCACGCTCGGCGAGCCGGTCGAGGGTCAGCGGGCTGTGGAGCCGGGTGGTTGCCCACTCCAGCAGCGGCGCGAGGGACTCGTCGGTCCTGGCCGGTGCGGGCTGCGTGGCGTACTGGAGCTGGCTGCCCTCCCGGTGCGGCGGCAGGACCATGTTCCGGGCGACCTGGGCAGCGTAGGCCGCACCGTGGTCGGTACGGACGAGATGCAGACACAGGTCGATGCCCGCACCGGATCCCGCACTGGTCGCTACGTCGCCGTGGTCCACGTAGAGCACGTCCTCGTCCACCTCGACGTCCGGAAAGCCGGCAGCGAGCCGGGCGGCGTTGCGCCAGTGGGTAGTGGCCCGTCGGCCGTCGAGCAGTCCGGCCTGCGCGAGGACGAATGCACCGGTACAGATGGCCACGACCCGTGTCCCGCGACGGTGGGCCGCCCGCAGTGCCTCGAGGACGGCCGGCGACACCCGCGCCCCCGGCGGCTGCCAGCCCGGGAGGACGACGGTGTCCGCCTCCTCCAGCGCCGCCAGCCCTGAGTCGACGAGCAGCGAATAGCCGATCGTGGTCCGCAGCGCGCCGGGACGCTCGGCGCAGATCCGGAAGCTGTAGCGGCCAGGCGTCCCTGGCAGGGCGGTGCCGAAGACCTCGGCGGCACAGGAGAGCTCGAAGGGCGACTGCGGCTCGTTGAGCAGGGCGACGACGCGGTGCAGTTCCATGGCAGAAATATACCCATGGGTGTCTTTCTTGACTCTCGGCCGAGCGGCCGGCCCCGGCCACAGTGGTCCCATGAGCGAGATCACCCCAACAAGAGTCCTGCGGAGAACCGTCCAGGTCGACGGCGAGGCCGCCAGCTACCTGACCGTCGAGCACGACGGCCCGCCCGTGCTGCTGCTGCACGGCACCTACTGGAGCCGGGTCTGGCTGCCGGTGCTGGACCACCTCGCCGAGGCAGGGCTGCGGCCCATCGCCGTCGACCTCCCAGGGCTGGGCCGGTCAGGAGGCGAGCTCACCCTGGAGACGGCCACGGTCCCGACCCTCGCCGAATGGGTGACGAGGTTCGTCTCCGCGCTGCGGATCTCCGGGCCGATCGCCCTGGCTGGTCACGACATCGGTGGCGGCATCGCCCAGCACCTCCTGGCCCACGACCGACTGGAGGTATCCCGGTTCGCGCTGGCCAACTCGGTCACCTACGACTCCTGGCCGGTGCCCAGCGTGGCCCGGTTCCGGGATCCGGACGTCGTCGCCGCGACCACCGGGGACGAGATCCTCGCAGCCCGCCGGAAGACCGTGACAGCGGCGCTCGCCGGTGCCGCCATCGAGCAGCGGATCGCCGACTATCTGGAGCCGTGGACGAAGGCCCGGGTCCGCCGCTCCTGGATGGCCATGGCGGGCGCGGCCGACAGCCGCTACACCCTGGAACTGCTTCCCACGCTGCGGCGGTCCGCGACGCCCAAGCTGCTGGTCTGGGGCGAGGACGACGCCTTCCAGAGGGTGGAGTACGCCGAGCGGTTCGCCGCCGAGATGCCGCGGACCACGCTCCTGCGCATCCCGGACGCGGGGCACATCCCCATGGAGAACGCACCCGACCGGATCGCTCGTGCGCTCATCGACTTCTTCAGGTCGTAGACGTAGGCGCAGGCGCGATCAGCTCCTGCGGGACCAGGTGGGCGCCGTCGACACCCGTCAGGAGCAACGGATCGATGGGCTCGCCGGTGCGCAGCACGCTGATGGTTCCCGAGGGTTCCAGCACCGCGATCGCCACCTCCCGGGGATGGCGGATGCCGGCCTGGCGTAGTTTCGCGGCGAGCTCGCTCGGCACGACGTGGCAACGCCGGAGATTGCGCTCCAGGACGGTCTCGCCGGCCATGAGGAGCATCGGGCGCGTGGTGACGGCACGCGCGCCCCAGCCGCGGGTACGCACCAGCCCAACGGCCGCCTGGCAGGCGGCCAGGGTGGCCAGCGCGACAAGTCCGCCGACCAGCCGGGGTGCCTCACCGAGCGCCGCGCGGCCCAAGATCGAACCGATGCCGATGATGGCTGCGAGGTCGAACGTCGACAGGCCTGCGAGCATGCGCTGGCCCAGCAGCCGGACCAGCACGACGAGCGCCCCGTACATCCCAGCGGTGGCGACGGCGACGGCCGCTGCCTCGAGCGGCGTGATTCCCAGGAGTTCTTCCACGCGGGCGATTGTCACGCACGGCAGCACGGCGGGGCGAAAGCGTCGGTGGGCACGAGGGGGTGCCGCGCCAGAGAACGCTTGCCGTCAGACACCCGCCGGCGGCCACACCCCGATGATGACGGCGACGACCAGGATGGTGACCAGCTCGTGCCCCAGGTTGATGGTGGTGAGGGCAGCCGGACGGCCCTCGAAGGCATCGTGTATGGCGACGCGGGCGACGGTGAACCCGACCCAGAGGAGGACGGCGGTCACGATCGCGGCCGTCAGGAAGCTGCCCTCGTAGAACTCCCACGAGATGTAGGTGGCGCCGGCGAGCACCCAGACGGTCACGAAGCCACCCACGATCACCACGACGAACGGCCAGACGGTCGGCTGGTTCGGAGACTTCGGGCCGACCCTCGTCAGCTCCGTCCAGCGGTTGCCGAGCACCTTGGGCGTGTACCAGACGGCGCCCACGACCACCGTCGACAGCGTGGCGACGATCACTGCCCAGTAGTTCACTTCGGGGATCATCTTTGCTCCCGGTCTGTTGGAACCGCGCAGCGGTGCGGGGTTGGGCCCTTCGGCTCGGAACCCGAGGGAATCGCGCTCTAGGCTGGCATCATGGCAGCCCTCATCGCCCCGAGCATCCTGTCCGCCGACTTCGCGAACCTGGAGCGCGACCTCGGCCGGATCGCCGACGCCGACTACGCGCACGTCGACGTCATGGACAACCACTTCGTGCCGAACCTGACGCTGGGCCTGCCGATCTTCGAGCGGCTCGCGAAAGTGTCGCCGATCCCGCTCGACGCGCACCTCATGATCGAGAACCCGGACCGGTGGGCACCCGCGTTCGCCGAGGCCGGGGCGGCGTCCGTCACCTTCCACGCGGAGGCGGCGCAGGCCCCGGTGCGCCTGGCGCGGGAGCTGCGGAAGCTCGGGTCGCGGGCGGGTGTCGCGCTCCGTCCGGCGACGCCCGTGGAGCCCTACCTCGACCTGCTCGCCGAGATCGACATGATCCTCGTCATGACCGTCGAGCCGGGGTTCGGCGGGCAGTCCTTCATCGAGGGCACGCTGCCGAAGATCCGGCGCGCCCGGGAGGCCGTGAGCGAGTCCGGGCTCGACGTCTGGATCCAGGTCGACGGGGGAGTGTCCCGCGAGACCATCGAGCGGGCGGCCGACGCCGGCGCGAACGTCTTCGTGGCGGGCTCGGCGGTGTACGGGGCCGAGGACGTCCCGGCCGAGATCGCAACGCTGCGCGAGCTGGCGAGCAAGCACTCCCACTGAGCTGAGCTGTGCGCGGGACGGGCGGCCCGTCGGGCTGCTCCCGTCATCCCTCCTCCTCCAGAAAAAGTGTGCCAAGCGCCTGTCGCACCACCTCCGCCCAGGAGGGACCTCACCACCAGCCAGGAGGCGCGACCACCGACCGGCGAGCCCTGCTCGTACTTTTGCCTGATCCGGCGGTGCCTCGGGCCCTCGTAGCATGAGCCCGTGTCCGCCATCCGCTCGGTCTGGGACGAACCGCGGCCCGTCGATGCACCTATCCGGGTGTGGCGGGACTGGGTGCTCGTCGCCGTCGTCGTGGGCGGCGCGGTGATCGAAGGGATCACGCGCGCGGACGTCCAGGGACGGTGGCTGGAGCTCGCCACCGTCGCCGTGCTCGCACCGACGCTGCTGTGGCGCCGGACGCATCCGCTGGCGATGGTCGCCGTCGCGTTCGTGGCGTCGGCGGCACCGGCGCTCGTTCTCGGCCGAGACCTGGCCTTCGCCTCGAACGTGTTCATGCTGGTCCTGGCGTACGCGCTGTTCCGGTGGGGGAGCGGGCGGTCGATGGTGCTCGGCGCGGCGGTGGTCCTCGCGAAGATGGGGATGAACGCGGCGCTCGGCTTCCTCACGCTCGCCGACGTGGGCGTCGGCTGCCTGATCCTCGGCTCGACGTTCGCGCTCGGCCTGGCGCTCCGGTACCGGTCCGGGTCGCGCCGGCGCGAACGCGAGCGGGTGGTGCTGCTCGAGCGGGAGCGACTGGCCCGGGACCTGCACGACGTCGTCGGGCACCACATCTCGGCCGTCGCGGTGCGGGCACAGGCAGGGCTTGCCGTGTCGCAGACCGATCCCGGTGCCGCGGCCGACGCCCTGCGCGTGATCGAGGAGCAGGCCTCCCGTGCACTGGCCGAGATGCGCACGCTGGTCCGCGTCCTGCGGTCGGACGAGCTCCGCCCCGAGGAGAGCGAGGGACGTGCCGACGAGCTCGCTCCCGGCCCTGTCCTGGCCGACGTCGGACGTCTCGCCGACCCTGCAGCGCCGCGCGTCGAGGTGGACCTGGAGGGCGACCCCGCCCAGGTGTCGGCGGCCGTGGGCGGCGCGGTGCAGCGCATCGCGCAGGAGTCGGTCACGAACGCGCGTCGACACGCCCGGGGCGCCACCCGGATCGCGGTCCACGTCACGGTGGGCGAGACGTCCGTCCGGCTCCGGGTGTCCGACGACGGCGGTGCGCCGGCCCCTGCGAGCCGCGACGGGTACGGGCTGGCCGGTATGCGTGAGCGTGCCGCGCTCCTGGGTGGCACGCTCGAGGCCGGGCCCGGCGCCCTCGGTTGGACGGTGGAGGCGGTGCTTCCGCTGTCGACCGGGCCGGCGCCGCGGCGGGCGTCCCCGGGCCGGCGGGCGGCATGACGGGCCGCGAGGTCATGGAGGCCCGGAGCATCAGGGTCCTCGTGGCCGACGACCAGGAGATCGTCCGCACGGGCCTCTCCATGATCCTGAACGCCCAGGAGGGCATCGAGGTCGTCGGGCAGGCCGCCGACGGCCGGGCCGCCGTCGAGCTCGCGCGGCGGCTGCGCCCCGACGTCAGCCTGCTCGACATCCGGATGCCGGACGTCGACGGCATAGCGGCCACGCGACTGCTCGCCGGGCCCGACGTCGCCGACCCGCTCGCCGTCGTGGTGATCACCACGTTCGACCTGGACGAGTACGTGTACGCCGCCCTGCGGGCCGGTGCTCGTGGCTTCCTGCTCAAGGACGCCGGGCCGGCGCTCCTGGCCCAGGCCGTCCGGGCCGCCGCGTCCGGGGACGCCCTGATCGCGCCGAGCGTCACCACGCGGCTCCTGCGCACGTTCGCCGACGCCGGTCCGCTCGACGTCCCCGCCCAGCCGCTGGACCCGCTCACCGCACGCGAGGAGGAGGTCCTGCTGGCGGTGGCCGGCGGACGCACGAACACCGAGATCGCGCGCGAGCTGTTCGTCACGCTCAGCACGGTGAAGTCGCACGTCGCGAACCTGATGACCAAGCTGGGCGCGCGCAACCGCGTCGAGGTGGCGCTCTGGGCGTACGACACGGGGCGCGTCCGCCCGGGACGGTCCGCCCGGCGGTCCTGACACCTCGTACTTTCGGCCAGGTCGAGACCGGTCCGCGGGCCGATGACCTGCAGGGGGCTGGCAAAGCAGGCTCGCACCATGACAACACCCCAGGTGATGACCAGGTCCACCAGCCGCCGCGAGTGGCTGGTGCCCGCAGGGCTCCTTCTGCTGGCGCTCGTCCCGGCGCTCGGCGGCGCCGTGCGCGTCTCCGAGCTGGCCGCCGACCCGGCGCTCACGACGGAGAACGCCCGCTTCGTGACCCAGCCGATCCCGGTGCTGGTGCACATCGTCTGTGTCACGGTCTACAGCCTGCTCGGTGCGTTCCAGTTCGTCCCGAGCCTGCGGCGGCGCAGCTGGCACCGCCTGGCGGGCCGCGTCCTGTTCCCCGCGGGCCTCGGTACCGCGCTGACGGGGCTCTGGATGACCGCGTTCTACGACATGCCCGCCAAGGACACCGCGGTGGTCAACGGGGTCCGCTACGTGGTCGGCGTCGTGATGGTGGTGGCACTGGTCCTGGGGGTGCGTGCGGCGCTGCGGCGTGACTTCGTGACCCACCGGGCGTGGATGGTGCGGGCGTACGCGCTGGCCATGGGCGCCGGCACGCAGGCGCTGCTCCTCGGCCCGTTCATCGTGGTCGCGGGCATCCCGGGCCCGGTGACCAACACGGTGCTCATGACCGCCGCGTGGGTCATCAACGCGGCATTCGCCGAGTGGGTGATCCGTCGGCGCCGGGTGGCGAGACGGACGACGGGTCGGGCGGCGGGCAGGGTGGCAGGCCCGGTGTGACGCAAGCCATGCCGACGGCGTCGGGAGTTGTGGCATGCTGGCAAGCAGCAGTACGCACACACGTGCTCCGGGGTCGGTGTAATTCCGAGCCGGCGGTGACAGTCCGCGACCCGCGTCCTTCGCAAGGAGGGCCGGTTGATCTGGTGAAACTCCAGGACCGACGGTGAAAGTCCGGATGGGAGGAAGCACGTGCGGCGGCGCCGTCCCCTGGGGCGTGCGACGTCGTGACGTCGTGCGCGCGGGCAGGGGCCGGTCGGCCTCGTCCGCGTTCCCGTCGTCCACCCCGGAGCGCCGAAGCTCGGGGAGGACCGCATGACCCATGCACCACAGGACCGCGCCGCGGCACACGCGACCACACCCGTGGGAGCGCGCGTCGAGACCGCCATGCGCCGCGCTCTCGCACTGGCCGCACAGGGCCCGTCGTACGGCCCGAACCCGCGCGTCGGCTGCGTGCTCCTGGACCCGGGCGGTCGAACGGTCGCCGAGGGCTTCCACCGCGGCGCGGGTACGCCGCACGCGGAGGCGGCCGCACTGGCGGACGCCCGCTCGCGCGGCATCGACCCGCGCGGCACGACGGCGGTCGTGACGCTCGAGCCGTGCGCCCACCACGGCCGCACCGGGCCGTGCGCCGACGCCCTGATCGAGGCCGGTGTCGCCGCGGTGCACGTCGCGGTCGCCGACCCGAACCCGGTCGCGACGGGCGGTGCCGACCGGCTCCGTGCCGTCGGGATCGAGGTGACGACCGGCATCCTCGCCGACGCGGGGGAGAACCTGCTCCGGACGTGGCTGCATGCGGTCCGGACCGGTCGCCCCTACGTGACGCTCAAGCTCGCCACCAGCCTCGACGGCCGCGTCGCCGCCCCGGACGGGACGAGCCGCTGGATCACCGGCTCGCGGGCGCGTGCTCACGCCCACACGGTCCGCGCGCAGGTCGACGCGATAGCGGTGGGCTCGGGGACGGCACTGGCGGACGACCCGACCCTCACGGCGAGGACCATCGACGGCAGCCTGTTCGAGCACCAGCCGCTGCGGGTCGTGGTCGGCCGCCGCCCGGTGCCCGACGACGCCCGCCTGCGCGGGCCTGGGGGCGAGCTGATCCACCTGCCGGAGCACGACCCTGAGGTCGTGCTCCAGCGCCTCGCCGAGCGCGAGGTGCGCCACGTCCTCGTGGAGGGCGGCCCCACCCTGGCGACCGCGCTCCTCGCCGCCGACGCGGTCGACGAGCTCCACGCGTACGTGGCGCCGGTGCTGCTCGGCGCGGGCGCGACCGCCGTCGGCGACCTCGGCGTCACCACCATCGGCGAGGCCGCGCGCTTCACTACCCAGGACATCACCCGGCTGGGCGACGACGTGCTCATGGTCGCGCGCCGCGCAGAGCCCGCCCAGTCAGTTCAGCCGGCTCAGTCGGTTCAGTCGGTCCAGTCAGGTCGGCTCAGCCGGCACACCAAGGAGGAGATCTGATGTTCACCGGAATCATCGAGGAGCTCGGCTCTGTCGTCGCGCTCGACCACCCGGGCGGCGATGCTGCGGCCGACACCGCAGGCGACGCCGTCCTGACGGTCGCGGGCCCGCTCGTGACGTCGGACGCGCGCCCCGGCGACTCGATCGCCGTCGACGGAGTGTGCCTGACGGTCACCTCGGTGCTGGACGGCGTGTTCGTCGCCGAGGTGATGCCCGAGTCGCTGCGCCGCAGCTCGCTCGGCGGCCTCGTCCCGGGCTCCGTGGTCAACCTGGAGCGTGCCCTGCCCGCGAACGGCCGGCTGGGCGGGCACGTGGTCCAGGGGCACGTCGACGGCGTGGCGACGCTGGTGCGCCGCACACCGGGGCCGCGCTGGGACGACCTCGAGCTCACCGCCCCCGCCGCCCTGACCCGGTACGTGGCAGAGAAGGGGTCGGTGGCCCTGTCCGGGGTCTCGCTCACCGTCACCTGGGTGTCGGACGAGGGCTTCGGCGTGTCGCTCATCCCGACCACCCTCGCCGCGACGACGCTCGGCCGGCTGGTCCCGGGCGATGCGGTCAACGTCGAGGTGGACGTGCTCGCGAAGTACGTCGAACGCCTCATGGTGGCGG
Organism: Promicromonospora iranensis; assembly: GCF_028994805.1. GTDB lineage: Bacteria > Actinomycetota > Actinomycetes > Actinomycetales > Cellulomonadaceae > Promicromonospora > Promicromonospora iranensis. Next base: position 361,687 of record NZ_JAJQQP010000002.1, read on the forward strand.
GCGCGTCGGTGCCGGGCGCACCAGGTGCGGCCCTCGTCGGCGACCTGGCCGGGGCCGCGCGATGAGCGCGGGCAGCACGGTGCACACGATGCACGCCCCTTCCGGGGGTGCGAGCTCCGCGGGAGGTCCGACGGAGGCTGGCCTGGTCGAACGGGCGCTGGCCGAGCTGGCGGCCGGCCGCCCCGTCCTGGTGGCGGACGACGCGGGTCGCGAGAACGAGGTGGACGTCGTGCTCGCGGCCAGCGTCGCGACCGCCGAGTGGGTGGGTTGGACGGTGCGGCACTCGTCGGGGTACCTGTGCGCGCCGATGCCTGCGCACCGTGCGGACGCGCTCGAGCTGCCGCTCATGGTCGAGCGGAGCGAGGACCCGCGGGGGACGGCCTACACGGTGTCGGTGGATGCCGCCGTGGGTGTGACGACGGGGATATCCGGGGCGGACCGGGCGCGGACGCTGCGTGTGCTGGGCGATCCGGCCGCGGGTCCACGGGACCTGATCCGGCCCGGGCACGTGCTGCCCCTGCGGGCACGGGCCGGCGGCGTGCTGGAGCGCGCGGGCCACACGGAGGCGGCGGTGGACCTGGTGCGGCTCGCGGGCAGGGCCGGCCAGGATCTGGGTGAGGTGGGCGCGATCGCCGAGCTCGTCCGGGACGACGGCGCCGTCATGCGGCTCACCGAGGCGCGTGCGCTGGCCCTGGACAAGGGGCTCGTGGTACTGACGGTCGCGGACCTGGTGGCATGGCGTCGGGCGCACGACCCTGCGCCGGCGTCCGGCACCGAGGCCGGGAAAGCGGTCCCGGCCGACCGGGTGCACCGGGTGGCGGAGGCGTCGCTGCCGACGCAGCACGGGGACTTCCGGGTGGTGGCCTACCGGGACCTCCGGTCCGGTGCGGAGCACCTGGCGCTGACGCCGGCGGTGCTGACCGGTCCGTGGCAGGAGGGTGCGGGCCGCGATGCGACACGCGGGTCGGGGCGGGAGGATTCCGCACGCGGCTCGCTGGTCCGGGTGCACTCGGAGTGCCTCACCGGTGACGCGCTGGGCTCGCTGAGGTGCGACTGCGGCCCTCAGCTGGAGGCTTCGCTGGCGGCGGTCGCCGCAGAGGGCGGCGCCGTGGTGTACCTGCGAGGCCACGAGGGCCGGGGCATCGGCCTGGCGGCGAAGATCCAGGCGTACGCGCTGCAGGACGGCGGCCGCGACACCGTGGAGGCGAACGTCGACCTCGGGCTGCCGGTGGACGCGCGGGAGTACGGCGCGGCGTCGGCGATCCTGGCGGACCTCGGGCTCGACGGCGTGACGCTGCTGACGAACAACCCGGAGAAGGTGTCGGGTCTGCGTGCGGCGGGTACCGACGTCGTCGGGCGCCGGGCGCTCGTGGTGGGGCGCGGCGTGCACAACCGCCGGTACCTGGAGACCAAGCGGAGGGTGATGGGGCACCGCCTCGACACCCTGGACATGGAACGAAGCAGCAACGAGGACGAAGGAGCATGCGCATGAGCGGCGCCGGAGCACCGAAGGTGACAGTGGACGGCAGGGGGCTGCGGGTCGTGGTGGTCGCGGCCAGCTGGCACGACCAGGTGATGGAAGGGCTGCTCGCCGGCGCTCGCCGGGCACTGGGGGAGTCGGGCGCGGACTGGACGGAGGTCCGGGTGCCTGGTTCGTTCGAGCTGCCGGTCGCCGCGGCGAGAGCGGCCGCCGGGGGAGCGGACGCCGTCGTGGCACTCGGAGTGGTGATCCGGGGCGGGACGCCGCACTTCGAGTACGTGTGCTCGGCCGCGACGACCGGCCTGACGGACGTCAGCGTCCGTACCGGTGTCCCGGTCGGCTTCGGGGTCCTGACCTGCGACGACGAGGCGCAGGCGCTGGACCGGGCAGGCCTTGAGGGATCGAGCGAGGACAAGGGCGCGGAGGCGGCGGAGGCTGCTGTCGCGACGGCGGTGACGCTGCGTGACCTGTTCCGCATGACCTGAGGCTGTCGACACGCCGCCGACCATGGCTCGGACCACGACTGGGTTCACCTCTATTAATAGTGTGCCAGGCGTCTCCACAACAACCCACCTCGGTCAGAACACCTCACGACAAGCCCGAAAGAACCGGGGGCCTCGGCACATTCACTGGGCATGAGAACCTCGTCTGCTCGACGGTCGGCCGCGCACACTGCCGGGGGGTCGCGACCAACCGCAGTACTGACGGTCGCCGTGGCTGTGGCCGTGGCGACCGTGCTCGCCGCGTGCGCCACCGCCGGACCCACGGGAGGGGAAGGCCCGCCGGGTGCGGCGGTGTCGGAGGATGCGCCGGAGCCGTTGCCGACCGATCCGCCCGGGACCACGTGTCTCGACTGGATCAGCTTCGAGAGCCCTCGGGAGGCGGCGTCCGCCGCCGGCGCCGTGCTCCTGGGGACCGCCGTGGAGCAGGCGGGCACCGTAGAGCTCTACGGCGTCGACGCGAACCGCTGGACGTTCGATGTCGAGCGGGTGCTCGAACGACCGGAACCACTGCGGACCGGGGCGGAGCAGCCGCCAGAGCTGCCGGTCTCGGCGGGGGACCGGATCCCTGTGGTCTCGACGCCCGAGACCTGTACCGCCGGTGGCGCCTACCCGGACGGTGACCCGCTCGACCCGGCCACCGGTCGCGGGGCCGAGGACGGCACCGTCATCGTCATTCTCTCCGGCGCATGGGGCGGCGAGGGCGAGATCGAGGAACCCTCGCTGATCACGCCCTACCAGGGTGTCCTCACGCCCACGGCTGACGGCGCCCTGCCGCCGGAGTGGCCAGCGCCATAACCGGAACTTGGCCAGAACGTGGGACGGCGGCGGGTAGTGCCCCTGATGCCCGACTAGGCTGAGCCCGTGAAGACCTTCGAGACCCTGTTCGCCGAGCTGACCGAGAAGGCCGAGACCCGTCCAGAGGGTTCCGGCACCGTGGCCCAGCTGGATGCCGGCGTCCATGCGATCGGCAAGAAGGTCGTGGAGGAGGCCGCCGAGGTGTGGATGGCCGCCGAGTACCAGTCGGACAGCGAGACCGCGGAGGAGATCTCCCAGCTCCTGTACCACCTGCAGGTCCTGATGGTTGCCAAAGGACTGACCCTCGAGGACGTGTACACGCATCTGTAGCGGGGTCTCCGGGCCGAGACCCGGACCCCGCATTCAGCTCCGTCGTACACCCAGAGAGGAAAGAACCACATGCTGCGTATCGCCGTCCCCAACAAGGGTGCCCTGTCGGGTCCCGCCTCCGAGATGCTGCGCGAGGCGGGCTACCGCCAGCGCCGCGACACCCGTGAGCTCGTGCTCGCCGACCCCGAGAACGACGTCGAGTTCTTCTTCCTGCGGCCGCGCGACGTCGCGGTCTACGTGGGTACCGGCACCGTCGACGTCGGGATCACCGGCCGCGACCTGATGCTCGACTCGGGTGCGGACGCCGTCGAGCACCTCGGCCTCGGGTTCGCCCGGTCCACGTTCCGGTACGCGGCGCCCGCCGGCCCCGGCGCGACCGACCCGGTGACCGAGGTGAGCCAGATCGCGGGGCGGCGCGTGGCGTCGTCGTACACCACGCTCGTGGCCCAGCACCTGGCGAAGCAGGGCATCGAGCCCGCCGCGATCGTGCACCTGGACGGCGCCGTGGAGTCGAGCGTGCGGCTCGGCGTCGCGGACGTCATCGCCGACGTCGTGGAGACCGGCACCACCCTGCGGGCCGCGGGCCTCGAGGTGTTCGGCGACCCGATCCTGCGCTCCGAGGCGGTGCTGATCCGGCAGTCGGACGCTGAGCCGCCGGCCGGCCTGAAGATCCTGACCCGTCGCCTGGAGGGCGTGATCACGGCCCGCGAGTACGTGCTCATGGACTACGTGGTCCCGGAGTCACGACTGGAGCAGGCGGTGGCGATCACGCCGGGCAAGGAGTCCCCGACCGTCTCGGCGCAGCACCACAGCGACGCCCGCGCCGTGCGCGTCATGGTTCCGCGCCGGGAGACCAACCGGATCATGGACGCGCTGTACGACGTCGGTGCGCGCGCCATCATCGTGACGTCGATCCACGCCTCGCGACTGTAGGCCTCATGGGTGCGGGGACGGGTACCGACGGGGGCGGCGGCGCCTTGGGCAACGGCCGGGGCGATGACCGCTTCCGTACCTTCCGCGGTCGCTTCGGCACGGCGACGGCTTACGGCGTGGCGGCCCTGGCTGCCGGCGGCTGCACGTTCGTCGCACTGGCGTCGGACACCGCCGACGTAGCGAACCGGGTCGCGATGATCATCTTCGGGCTGCTGGGAGCGGTGATCGCCTGGCGCTTCGGTGCGGTGCGCGCCGTGCCCGACCCGGCCGGGCTCACCGTCATCAACTACGTCAAGAGGCGCCGTCTGGCGTGGGCCGAGATCGTGGCCGTGCGGTTCGGGCCCAACGACCCGTGGGTCCATCTGGACCTGGCCGACGGCGACGTACTGGCGGTCATGGGCATCCAGCGTGCGGACGGCGAGCACGGCATGACCGAGGCCCGCCGCCTGGTGGCGCTGATCGCCGAGCTGGGCGAGGTTGACGAGCCCGGCCGCCCTCAGCCGAAGTAGAACTCAGCCGAAGTAGAACTCAGCCGAAGTAGAACTCTGGCGAGACAGGACCGCAGCGTGTGCGGTTCCATCTCGCCAGAGTTCTGCTTCGCCAGGGTTCTATCTCGCCCTGGTTCTACTTCGAGGGACTTCAGCGGCTGGTGCGCGCGTCCCAGTGGGGCGTGGTGCGGGCACGGGGGCCACGCTCGCCGTCCGGGCGGCGGTGGTCGCCACCGCTCCGGGGTGCGCGGTCGCCACCGGCACGCGCCGCGGGGCCGCGGTCGAGCGTGATGCGCAGCGGCTTGCCGGCCACGCGGGCGCGGGCCAGGCGGTCGAGCGCCTCGTTGTCCAGCGGCGCGATGATGTCGACCAGCGAGAAGCTGCCGAAGATGTCGATCTTGCCGACGTCGGCACCGGTGATGCCACCCTCGCCGGTCAGCGCGCCGACGATCCCGCCCGGCTGCACGCCGTGCGTGTGGCCGACGGCGATGCGGTAGCGCGTGCCCCGGGCCGGACGGCGGATGCCGCGGTCGCCCTCGGACCGGCCACGCGGCGAACGGTCACCCGAACGCTCGTGGCGGTCGCCGTCACGGGAGGTGCGCCGGGCCGCTGCCGACTTGGCCTCGGTCCGCTCGCGCTCGTACTCCTCCTGCTCCGCACGGGCACGGGGGCCGTCGTCCCCGACCGCGAGCGCCGCCATGGCGGCTGCGATCTCGACGGGGTCGGTGCCGCTCTCCTCGGCGTAGGTGCGGATCATCTCGGTGTACATGTCGAGGCGTCCGGCTTCGCGGCGTGCCGCGACCTTGCCGAGTGCGCGCTTGACCTGGTGGGCCGAGACGTCGCGGGGGGAGGGGATCTCCACCTCTTCGAGCGAGGCGCGGATGGTGCGCTCGATGCTGCGGAGCTTGCCGCGCTCGTGGGGGGTGACGAAGGTGAGTGCTTCGCCGGTGCGTCCGGCGCGGCCGGTGCGGCCGATGCGGTGGACGTAGGCCTCGGGCTCGCCGGGGACGTCGAAGTTGACGACGAGTCCGATGCGGTCGACGTCGAGGCCGCGGGCGGCGACGTCGGTGGCGACGAGGACGTCGAGGGCGCCGGAGCGGAGGCGCTCGACGATCTTCTCGCGTTCCTTCTGGGCGACGTCGCCGGAGATGGTGGCGGCGGAGATGCCCTTCTCGATGAGGGCGGAGCCGACGTCTTCTGCGGCGCCGCGGGTGCGGGTGAAGACGATGGCTGCGTCGGCGTCGGAGGTGGCGAGGACGCGGGCGAGGGAGCCGACCTTGTGGCGGAAGGGCACGACGGCGTAGGTCTGGCGCACCGCGGTGACGGTGGAGGCCTGCCGGGTGACGGCGATCTGCACGGGGTCGGTCATGTGGTGGTCGGCGACCTTGCGGATGGCCGGGGGCATGGTCGCGGAGAAGAGGGCGACCTGGCGCTTGGCGGGTGCCTGGCCGAAGATCTCCTCGACGTCCTCGGCGAAGCCCATGCGGAGCATCTCGTCGGCCTCGTCGAGGACGAGGAAGCGGATGTCGTCGAGCTTGAGGGCGCCGCGGTCGAGGTGGTCCTTGATGCGGCCGGGGGTGCCGACGACGACGTGGACGCCGTCGCGCAGGGCGCGCTGCTGGGGGATGTAGGGGGCGCCGCCGTAGACGGGCAGGACGCGGACGTCGTCGAGCTCGGTCGCGAAGGACTCGATGGCGTCGGCGACCTGCATGGCGAGCTCGCGGGTGGGTGCGAGCACGAGAGCCTGCACCTTGCGGAGCTTGGGGTCGACGGCGGCGAGGAGCGGGAGGCCGAACGCGGCGGTCTTGCCGGTGCCGGTCTGGGCGACGCCGGTGATGTCGCGGCCGGAGAGCAGCTCGGGGATGGCGCGGGCCTGGATGGCCGAGGGGGTGACGAAGCCGAGCTTGTTGACCGCGGCCATGAGGGGCGCGGGCAGGTTGAGGCTGGCGAACGTCGGTCCGGTGGGCTCGGGCTCGGCGGGTGCGGCGGCCGGCTCGGGCGTGGCCGCGGCGGCGGGCTCGGCGGCGCGCTCCGGGGTGGTGTCCTCGGTGACTGCCGGGGCGGGCGCCTCGGTGGTCGGGTCCTCGGGGGTGCTGCTCGTCGAGGTGGTGTCCTCGGAGTGGGTGACGGCCTCGGGGGTCGTCTGGTCGCCGGTGTCGGCGATGGCCTGCTCGGTTGCCAGCTCAGCGGGCACGATCAGGTCATGGGTGTCGATAGACATGCAGTGATGCACCGTTCGTCGTCGGAAGGGGAGTCAGGGCCGAGGTGAGGACCCTCGCGTCGCTTGCTCCCGAAACACCTTCCCCGCAACCGAGGCTGCGGGCCTGTCTCGCACGTTGTGTGCACACACGGGATGACGACGAACTCCAAGGGGATGTGTCACCACCCTATCGGCTGTGGGGGCGTTCGGCACAGATGTGGGCGGCGTGACGTGCAGCACGCGGGTGATGTTGTCGGTGGTGAGGGCGTTGCGGAGCGGTCGGACGGCGCGCCAGTGCGGATATGCAACGCCCGCCCCGTAGTATTGCGGCGAGACGAAACCGGCGTGAGCAAGGGCGGTGTGCGTGTCCACTGGGGCGGAGATGAGCTCCCGGGTCCTGACCGTGCCCAACATCATCAGCCTGGTGCGGCTGGCGCTCGTGCCAGTCTTCGCCGTGCTGATCGTCGTGGGCGAGGACGGCTGGGCCCTGCTGGTCCTTGCGGTCTCGGGCGCCACGGACTGGCTCGACGGTGTGCTGGCCCGTCGCCTGAACCAGGTCACCCGGCTGGGGCAGATCCTGGACCCCTTCGCCGACCGGCTCTTCATCTTCGTGACCCTGATCGGTCTGGCGTGGCGCGAGGTGGTGCCGCCGTGGCTGGTCATCGCGATCATCGCGCGTGACGTGCTGCTCGCGCTGACGGTGCCGGTCCTGGCTCGGCTGGGGTACGGCACGCTGAACGTGACGCTGGTCGGCAAGGTCGCGACGTTCGCCCTGCTGTACGCGTTCCCGCTGCTGCTGCTCGCGGAGGTACCCGGCTGGGTCGGGGCCAGCGCGCACGTGGTGGGCTGGGCCTTCACCTGGTGGGGTGTCGGACTGTACTGGCTCGCGGGGCTCCAGTACGTCGCCCAGGTGCGGCGCCTGGCGGCCAGGGCATGACCGCTCCGGGCACCGCGGTGGACCGGACGGCGGGCACGGCAGGGGGTGGGGCGCGTCGTCGCCCGGACGAGTCGATGACGCTGCTGCGCGAGGTCACCGAGCGCCCCCTGGACCCCGGGTACGCGCAGATGGCGCAGCGGCGCGCGGCGGGGGAGACGACATCGCGCCGCAGCGGGGTGAGCGTGGTGGGCCTGCTGCTGGTCGCGCTCCTGCTCGGCGCGGCGACGACCGTCGCGGTGATCGACCTGCGAGCGCCGCAGCCGGTGGTGGCGAAGGGGCGGACGGTGCTGATGGAGCAGATCCAGGAGCGCAGTGGAGAGGTGGAGGCGTTGTCGCAGCGTTCCGCGGTGCTGAGCGCGGAGGTGGACGGTCTGCGGACCGGGGGGTTGCTGCCGTCCGCGCTGCTCGAGATCAACGAGCTGGACCGGTGGGTCAACGGTGCGGTGCCGGTGCGGGGTCCTGGCATGGTGGTGAAGCTGACGGACGGCGCGGGTGGTGGGCTGGTGGAGCCGGGTGACGCGCCGGCGGAGTCGCGGGTGCGGGACGCGGACGTGCAGTTCGTGGTCAACGAGCTGTGGGCGGCGGGTGCGGAGGCGGTGGCGGTGAACGACGAGCGGTTGACGTCGTTGTCGGCGATCCGGAACGCGGGTGACGCGATCCTGGTGGACCTGCAGCCGTTGAACGGGCCGACGTACACGATCGAGGCGGTGGGGGACCCGGAGGACATGCAGGTCGATTTCGCGCGGTCGGCGGGGCTGGGGTTCCTGCAGCTGCTGAGCGCGGAGTACGGCATCGAGAACGAGGTGACCACGAGCGAGGGGATGTACCTGCCGGGTACGGGTTCCCCGACGCTGCGGTACGCGCACGCTCCGCGCTCCGGGGACGCGCACCGGGACGAGCCCACCACGGACGCACCAGCCACACCACCAACCACAGAGGACCGTCCCGAGGAGGACAACGGATGATCGCGATCGTCGGGCTCGTGATCGGGGTGGTCGCCGGCCTGGTGCTGCAGCCGACCGTCCCGCTGATGCTGCAGCCGTACCTGCCGATCGCGGTGGTGGCGGCGCTGGATGCCCTGTTCGGCGGGCTGCGGGCGATGCTCGACGGTGTGTTCGACGACAAGGTCTTCCTGGTGTCGTTCCTGTCGAACGTGGTGGTGGCGGCGTTCATCGTGTTCCTGGGTGACCAGCTCGGCGTCGGCGGGCAGCTGTCGACGGCGGTGGTGGTCGTGCTCGGGATCCGGATCTTCTCGAACGCCGCCTCGATCCGCCGGCACATCTTCAAGGCGTGAGCATGGGCGACGAGCGCGACGGCACCGAGGACCAGACCGAGGACCGTACCGAGAACCGGATCCAGGACCAGATCCAGGACCAGACCGAGTCTGAACCCCGGGAGCCGGAACCGGCGTCGGGCTGGAAGCGCGTGGCACAGCTCCTGCGGCCCCGTGGCACCCGTTCGGAGCTGCTCACCGGCCTGCTGTGCCTGGCGCTGGGGTTCGCCCTGGCGGTCCAGGTGGGGCAGTCGACGGGCGACCAGCTCAGCAGCCTGCGCCAGGACGAGCTGGTGCGGCTCCTGGACGAGGTGACGCAGCGCGCGGAACAGCTCGACGCGGAGGTCGCGAACCTGGAGGAGATCCGGGACGACCTGCGCTCCGAGGACGGGCGCGACCAGGCGGCGCGGGACCTCGCACGGCAGCGTGCCGAGCAGGAGGGCATCCTCTCCGGCAGGCTCCCCGCCCACGGCCCGGGCGTGCAGATCCACGTGGCCGACGGCGACCGGCCGCTGGAGGCGCAGGTCCTGTTCAACCTCCTCGAGGAGCTGCGCAACGCGGGAGCCGAGGCGATCCAGGTCAACGGGGTGCGGCTGGTCACCACCAGCTACTTCATCGACTCGGGCGGCGGCGTCGTGCTCGACGGCGCGGCCATCACGTCCCCGTACGAGTGGACGGCCATCGGCAACCCCGAGACGATCGACCGCGCGCTCGAGATCCCCGGCGGTGCGCTGCCCCGGATCCGGGAAGAGGGCGGCGAGGCGACCACGACGGTCTCCGACCAGGTCAGTGTCGACGCGGTGCGCATCCCGGGCGAACCGGAGCATGCCGAACCGGCCGAGGACGAGTGACCCCTGCCACGTTCGGCCGTGCGCGCGGCCCGATCACGGGCCCATCGGACCGGGCTCCGGACAGAGCTTCGGACAGGGCTGTGGAAACCGGCATGCGGAACCGGCACGACGTGGGTAGTTTTATCCGGGTTGGTTCCCGTCTTTGGTTCCCGCGTCCATCTCGATCGAGGTAGGTTGAGTGGAACCCGGACGCGGTCCCAGCCGTTGTCCCCACGTAGCACCCGCCTCATCGTCACCGCAGTTCACCACCGCAGTCCCCCGAACATCACCATCGCACCCGAGGAGACCTGATGACGGACCCCAGCGCCCATCCGGTCGGGCCCGATACCACGGCCAACCTGGGTCGCATCGCGTTCCCGACCTCCGACGAGCAGGCGCCCCGCACGGCGCTCAGCCCGGAGGAAGCCGCCGCCGTCGCCGCACTGCCGCGACACTCCGCGCTGCTCATCGTGCAGCGCGGGCCAGGGTTCGGCGCACGCTTCCTCCTGGACACCGGCCGCAGCGTCGCCGGCCGCAGCGAGCAGGCCGACATCTTCCTCGACGATGTCACCGTGTCCCGCAAGCACGCCGAGTTCGTGCGCGAGGGCGACTCGTTCGTCGTCCGCGACATCGGCTCCCTGAACGGCACCTACGTCAACCGTGGCCGCATCGACGCCGCCACGCTGGTCACCGGCGACGAGGTGCAGATCGGCAAGTTCCGTCTCACCTTCCACGCCAGCCCGCAGTCGCCGGCGCAGTGGGGCGCGGGGACGCCCGCCCCGTGACCGCCGGCGCCGCACGCGACCATCGTGGGGTCCACGGCGGCACCGACCCACGCCACGACCGCGCCCACGAGCACGCCCACGACGGCGAGCACGGCCAGCCGGACGACGGCTTCGACGCGCCCTGGCCCCGCGGGATCTCCCGCCAGCCCACCATGCGCATCAGCGACGTCCTGCGCGCCCTGGGCCAGGAGTTCCCGTCCGTCTCGCACTCCAAGCTCCGCTTCCTCGAGGAGCAGGGCCTGATCGAGCCGGTGCGCACGCCGTCGGGCTACCGCCAGTACAGCCAGGCCGACGTCGAACGCCTGCGATTCGTCCTCACCGAGCAGCGCGACAGCTACATGCCGCTGAAGGTGATCAAGGAACGCCTCGCCGCGATGGACGCCGACCCGGACTCGGCCGAGCACCCCGCACCCCGCCTGGCCGGCACCGGCTCACCCGCCCGCCGCCGCTGGACCGCGCAGTCCGTGGCCGACGCCGCCGGCGTCACCGAGGAGTTCGTCCAGGACCTCGCCCAGGCAGGCCTCCTGCCCGCGTCGGGCGGCTCGTTCGGCTCGGGAGCCGTCGAGGTCGCCCGCATCGCGGGCGCCCTGGCAGAGTTCGGCATCGAACCCCGCCACCTGCGTTCCTTCCGCACCGCCGCCGACCGGCAGGTCGCACTCGTGGACCAGGTCGTCGCACCCCTGCGCAGCCAGCAGGCCACCGCCGCTCGCGGCCGCGCCGCGAGCATGGCGAGCGACATGGGCGAGCTGTTCACCCGCCTGCACGCCGCCTGGGTCCGCCAGGGCATCGACGACCTCGGCTGAACACCGCCCCACCACACCGGACGCCCTCCCCGCGCGGCGCCCGCGCCACCCGTCCGCGCCTCCGCACGCCCAAAAAATCACCCGCCTTTGCCGCCCGGCGACCAGTTCGTGACCAGGAACTTGTCCCGAGCGCGCGACGAGTGACCACCCGACGCCGTACGGTGAAAGCGTGAGGCCGGACGACGTGCCGATGGTCCCCGTGGAGATCCTCGGCGTTCGACAGCAGCAGCGCGATCAGGAGATCGTGGTGCTGCTGCTCGACAGCGCCGCCGACCTGGCCATCCCGATCGTCATCGGAGCACGTGAGGCCAGCGCCATCGCGATGGCACAGGCGGGCCTGGCCACACCCCGCCCCATGACGCACGACCTGCTGCGCGACGTGCTCGGCGCCGTCGGCGTCACCCTCGAACGGGTCGACATCGTCGCCCTGGAAGGCGGGATCTACTTCGCCGAGCTCATCCTGAGCAACGGCGTGCACCTCGACTCCCGGGCCTCCGACGCGATAGCGCTGGCCGTGCGCACCGGCAGCCCCGTCCTGTGCTCCGCCGAGATCGTCGCCCTGGCCGGTGTCGAGATCGTCGACGTCGACCAGCAGGCCGAGGTCGAGCGGTTCCGCGACTTCCTGGACCACGTCACACCCGAAGACTTCCTCGGGCCCCCCGGCAGCGGCAACCAGGGTGGTGGCCGAACCGGCTGAAAGTGGACGAACTCGCGACACGCCGAGGGTTTCACGGCGCGCATCTTTGAAATCACCTTCGACGCGCCATAGCGTGGCCACGACACCCCAGGAGGCACAGTGAACACCAGCGGTGAGAGAGCCACACGCGCTACGGTCCCGCACGGCGCGCAGGGTCTCCTCTTCGGTGAGGACCTGACGGAGCAGGACGCCACGACGGGCTACCGCGGCACCACGGCCTGCCACATTGCCGGCATCACGTACCGTCAGCTCGACTACTGGGCCCGTACCGGCCTCGTGGAGCCGAGCATCAAGCCGGCCACAGGATCCGGGACGCACCGGTTGTACAGCTTCCGCGACATCCTCGTGCTCAAGGTGGTCAAGCGACTCCTCGACACAGGCGTCTCCCTGCAGCAGATCCGCACCGCCGTGACCGCACTGCGCGAGCGCGGCGTCGACGACCTGGCACAGATCACCCTCATGTCCGACGGCGCGAGCGTGTACGAGTGCACCTCACCCGACGAGGTCGTCGACCTCGTCGCCGGCGGGCAGGGCGTGTTCGGCATCGCCGTCGGGCGGGTCTGGCGCGAGATCGAAGGCACCCTGGCCCAGATGCCCACCGAGACCCTCGACCAGGGCGAGACCGGCGACGTCCCCGTCGTCGAGGGCGACGAGCTCGCCCAACGCCGGGCGGCCCGGTCAGCCGGCTGACCGGACCACCACCACGCTTCACTCAGCCGTCTGGAACGGGGCTGCTCCGCACCCCGACCAGGCGGTCTGCCGTATCCGGGAGGCAAGCGTAACCTGCCAGCATGCAGCTCACCTTCCACGGTCACGCATGCGTCTCCCTCCCGCTGCCCGACGGCGGCGGCACCCTCGTGATCGACCCAGGCACCTTCAGCGACACCGCCGCGGCCCTCACGAGGGCCGCGGCCGTGCTGCTCACGCACGACCACGTCGACCACGTGGACGTCCCCACCCTCGTGGAGCACCTCGACACAGCCCCCGACGTCCACGTGTGGGCCACCGGTCCCGCGGCGGACGCACTGCGCGAGGGCGGCGCGCCCGCCGGGCAGGTGCACGAGGTGGAGTCCGGCCAGGTGCTGGACGTGGCCGGCGCGCGGGTCACGGTCGGTGGTGGCGCCCACGCGCTGATCCACCCGGAGGTGCCGCGAGCGGTGAACGCCACGTACCTGGTGGAAATCGGCGGGGCGAGCGCCTACCACCCCGGCGACTCGTACGTGGCGCCGGCCGCACTGCCCGAGGGCGGCCTGGACGTGCTCCTGGTCCCGGTGTCCGGGCCGTGGATGAAGCTGGCCGAGGCGATCGACTTCGCCCGGTCGGTGCCCGCGAGCGCCGTCGTACCGATCCACGATGCGCTCCTGTCGGAGGTCGGGCACACGCTGACCGGGCGGTGGCTGGACACGGCGCGGCTCGGCGGGGAGTACACCTACGCGCGGCTGTCGCCGGGGGAGTCGCTGGCGGTGTGACGCACGCTCGTCCGCCCCGCCGTCACGGGTGAATCTCACCCGGAACCCGTCCTGTCCGGGATGCGGAGTTTGCGGCATGTGGTGGAGGTGGGCGACGCTGTGCCCGTGGCAGAGGAAGAGATCGAACAGGCAACCAATCTCGCCGTCACGCTGGGGTGGGTGGTCCTTGCGGTCACGGTGGCGTACTTCGCGGTGACTCTGGTCTCGAAGCTCGTGCGGTACGCCGCTCGGAGCCACGACACCGTCCGGGAGATCGCGCTCCGGTTGCGCAATCCGGCGCACGCCACGTTCATGGTCCTCGGGATGTGGATCGCCGTGTGGTCGACCGCGAACCGGGGGGACCACTGGCTGCCCGTGCTGCAGCACGTGGTGCTCGTGTCCGTGATCCTCAGCTCGGCCTGGATGGTCGCCACGATCGCGCTCGTGATCGAGGACCGGGCCCTGCACCGGGTGGGCAGCCGCCTCTCGGGGCGGCACGCTCGCCGGCTGCGTACGCAGATCATGGTCGTGCGCCGCCTGACCATCGGCCTGGTGTCCGTCGTGGCCTGCGCTGCCGTCCTGTTCACGTTCCCCGAGGCGCGGGCAGCGAGCGCCAGCCTGCTGGCCTCGGCGGGGGTGCTCTCCGTGGTGGCGGCGCTGGCGGCGCAGTCGGCGCTGGGGAACGTGTTCGCGGGGCTGCAGATCGCGTTCAGCGACGCGGTGCGGGTCGGTGACGTGGTGGTCGTCGAGGGCGAGTGGGGCACGATCGAGGACATCACCCTGGCCTACGTGGTGGTGGGGATCTGGGACGAGCGCAAGCTGATCCTGCCGTGCACGTACTTCACGTCGACGCCGTACGAGAACTGGACGCGGCAGTCCTCGGAGGTGCTGGGCACCATCGAGATCGACGTCGACTTCCGGGTGCCGCTGGACGCCATGCGGGCGGAGCTGCGGCGGCTCGTGACCGAGTCCCCGTTGTGGGACGGGCGCGTGGTGAACCTGCAGGTCACCTCGGCGGTGTCGGGGGTGGTGCGGGCCCGGGCGCTGGTCAGTGGCGCGGACAGCTCGGCGCTGTGGGACCTGCGGTGCCTGGTGCGTGAAGGGCTGGTGACCTGGTTGCAGCGGGAGGCGCCGGACGCCCTGCCTCGGACACGGTGGGAGGACGGCGCGAGCGGTGCGTTGGTGCGGGGCTCTGCCGACGCCGCGGCGGCTAGAGCAGGGGCCGGAGCGGGATGATGAGGGACTCGGCGATCTTGGCGAGGGTGCCGCGTTCCTCCCACTGGGCGAGGGTGAGCTCCTGCGCGTTGGACAGGTCCATGGCGAAGATGTCCTCCATGCGGCCGGCCAGCCCGGGGTCGACGATCTCGAGGTTGATCTCGTAGTTGCCGGTGAGGCTGAGCCGGTCGATGTTGGCGGTGCCGATGGTGGTCCAGCGGCGGTCGATGGTGGCGGTCTTGGCGTGCACCATGGCGCCCTGGTACAGGAAGATCCGCACGCCGCCGCGCAGCAGGGACGCGTACTGGCCGCGGGCGAGCCAGTCGGCGACCACGTGGTTGGAGCGGTGCGGTACCAGGACGCGGACGTCGACGCCGCGGGAGGCGGCGGCCAGCAGCCCGGCGTGGATGTCGTGGTCGGGGATGAAGTAGGCCTGTGTGATGTAGACGTGGCTGATGGCCCGGTCGATGGCGTCGAGGTAGATCCCGCGGATGGGGAACACGAGCTCGGACGGCGCGTTGCGGGCGGCCTTGAGGTGGGGCAGCCAGGTACCGGAGCCGGCGTCGGCCAGGATGGGGTGGCGCTGCTTGCGGTGCCGGTTCCAGAAGTCGACGAAGGCGTTGCGCAGCTCCCACGCGGAGGGCCCTTGGAGGCGCACGTGGGTGTCGCGCCAGTGGGTGGCGTAGAGCGAGCCGATGTTGTAACCGCCGACGAACCCGGTCTCGTCGTCGACCACGAGGATCTTGCGGTGGTCACGGCCCGACGTGCGCACGTTGAGGTACGCCCACCCGGGGCGCAGCACCGGGAAGCGCAGCACGTGCACGGCGGGCGGGAAGCGGAAGAACGAGTACGGGACGACGAGGTTGGCGAAGCCGTCGACGATGACGTAGACGTCCACGCCGCGTGCGGCGGCGTCGATCAGCGCCTGCTTGAACCGCTGCCCCATCGCGTCGTTCTTCCAGATGTACGACTCCAGCATCACGGTCTTGCGGGCGCCCGCGATGGCCTCGAGCATCGCCTCGAACAGGTCGGCACCGTAGGTGTAGACGGTGGTGGCGGTCTGGTCGATGTGCTCGGTGAGCGGCTTCTCCGTGGGGAAGTCCGACGTGAGCGGGTGCAGGCGCCGTCGGATCTTGTCCGTGACGGTGAGTGCGATCGCTGCCCCGACGGGCACGGCGGCGGCGATGATCGCGGCCCGGGTCGTGAGCGTGCGGGCACGTTGCATGAAGCCGGAGGGGATGTCCAGCGTGAGCTTGGGAAGGTTGCGAGGGACCTTGCGAGACGCCACGCGCTCACGGTACCCGGTCTCACGCCCAGGTTCGCGGAACCCGGCCGCGACCGGCCGTGTCAGTGGAACGTCGTCGCGTAGTAGGTCTGCTGGTCCACGCTCTCGACCGTCACGTCCCGGGTCCGCTCGAGATGGCGGCGCAGGTTGTCGGCGAACCGCAGGGAGTCGTCGTTGAACCGGGAGACGTCGTAGGCGCACACCACCCGGTGCTCGGCGAGGTGGGCGACCAGGGCGTCGAGCATGTCCATGAAGGTCCGCGTGGAGCGGCGGCCGGGGTGCGCGAGCGTGAACCCGATGTACCAGACCGCTCCCCGCGCAGCCTGCTCGGGATACCGCGCGGCGAAGAACTCCGGGCTGACCCACGGCACCGCGGCGAGGTCCGTCGCGAGCGTGGTCAGCCCGACCGCCGCACCCCGCTCGTCACGAGCGAGGATCTTGGTCACGCGGTCGTCGGCCATCTCCGCGTCGAACTCCTCACGGAGCAGCACGTGCCGGGCGGCCGCGCGGGTGCGCAGCGGTGCGAAGGCCTCGAGGTAGAGCTCCCAGAAGTGCTCGGCCACGTCGCCGTCCACGGTCGACTCGAAGGTGATGTCAGCGGCCACCGCCGGCCTCCTCCCGGCCCGCGTGCCATCCCGCACGGCGGAAGGTCGCCACGACCACCGCGCAGACGGGCAGCGTGGTGCAGGTGATGCCCGTGACCAGCCGGCCCGCCGGCTGGTACGTCCCGCCACGCGTCGCCGACAGGTCCTCCAGGCTGTGCGTGAGGTCCGTGGAGACCTGCTCGCGCGAGGGGCCCTCGTGCTCGACGAAGAGGCCGGCGCCGCTGTGGTCGTCCCGGAGCGACCAGGCGACGCCGGCCCAGGCCTCGTGCCCCGGCAGCACCGCGTGCTCCCGGGCATAGACGCAGTACAGGACGTCACCGTGCTCGCCACGGAGCTGCTCCCGGCCGTCGACCTCGAGCACCCGGCTGCCGGGCGGGACGATCGAGCTCAGGCGGACGAGGTTGAAGTCGCTGACGCCTGCGGCGGCCAGCGCGGCGTCGAACGCGGCGAGCGTGGTCCGACCGGTTCCGGTGCCGGCACTCACCCGGATCGTCAGGGGATCGGTCATGGGGTCCTCACTGGTCGGAGCTGTCCGCTGGGGCGCGGAGGGACACGGGGGAGCGTGAAGCGAAAGCTCGATCCCTGGTCCTCGCCCTCGCTGATGGCCCACAGGCGGCCACCGTGCCGTTCGACGATGCTGCGTGCGATGGCCAGGCCGAGACCGGTGCCACCGCGTTCGCGGGTGTCGGAGGCGTCGACCTGCACGAAGCGGTGGAACACGGCGTCGAGCTTGTCGGGTGGGATGCCGCGGCCCTCGTCGTCGACGCGCAGCTCGACCAGGTCGCCGGCGGGCAGCGCCGACACGCGGACGGAGCTGCCGTGCGGTGAGAACCGCACGGCGTTGCCCAGGAGGTTCGTCAGCGTCTGCACGATGCGTTCGCCGTCCGCCCGGACGATCTCGGGGGTGGTGTCGGGCCGGAGGCGGACCCCGGCCTTGTTCGCCTGGACGGAGACCTGTTCGACGGCGGCGGCCACCAGGTCGTCGACGCGGTGCTCTTCAAGGTCGAAGTGGGTGGTGCTGGCGTTCAGGCGCTCGGTGTCGAGGATGTCGTCGACGAGCCGGCCGAGCCGTTCGCTGCTGGTCAGTGCGATGTGGACCATGTGGGCCGCCTGCTCGGGGCGGCTGTCGAGGGCTTTGCTCTCCAGGAGGCCGAGTGCGCCGCGGATGGCCGTCAGGGGTGTGCGCAGCTCGTGGCTCACCACGGACACGAACTCGTCCTTGATGCGCTCCATCTCGCGCCGCTCGGTGACGTCGCGGAACGCGACGACCGCACCGCGGATCCCGCCGTCGTCACGCAGCGGGCTGGCGGTGACCTCGACGGGTACGTCGGTGCCGTCGAGGCACCGGTAGACGTCCTGCTCGGCCGTGGCCGTGGTCCCGTCCCGGAGGGCCTCGGTGACGTAGCAGTTCTCCACCGGGTGCGGGGTGCCGTCCTCGGCCGGGGCGTGGAACGTGGCGTGCGCCTCGTGTCCGACGAGGTCGGTCGCGGAGGCGCGGAGCGTGTGGGCGGCGGCCGCGTTGATGAAGGTCACCCGGCCCTGGGCGTCGACCCCGTAGATCCCGTCGGCCACGGACTCCAGGGTCCGTTCGCGTTCACTCGCCAGGGAGCGCAGCTGGGCGGTGCGCTCCAGCACGCGCTGCTCGAGCCCGTAGCGCAGCGACTCGTTGTCCAGGACGACGAGGATCTGGCGGCAGACGACCGCGACGAGCACGGCGACCCACAGGGCGTTCGCCACCCAGGGCAGCCCCTGGTCGGACTGGGCGACGCGTACCAGGGCGGCGGCCAGGAACAGGCAGAACGTCACGACCGTGCGGAGCACGGGTGTGCCGGCTCCGGACCGGGCGGTGGCCGGTCCGCCGGATGCCGCGGGGTGACGGGCGGCGAGCGCGATGGCGACGTAGCCGCCGACCCAGCCGGCGTCGAGGGGGCTGCCGAAGGTGAAGCCGTCCGACGCGGCCAGGAGCGCGAAGGCCACGTCGGAGACGGCGTACAGGACGAAGCCGCCACCGACGAGCACGAGCGGTGTGCGCTCGGCGGCGTTCGAGCGGGTCATGACGAGCACCGCAAGGGTGGCGAGCAGGGCGTCGACCAGTGGGAGGGCGTAGGCGGTGGGGTCGAGCTGCGGGTGCGACCCTTCCTCCAGGGCGAGGGCGAAGAGCGCGATGTACAGGACGGACCCGCCGACCACGAGGCTGTCGAGCAGCATGCGGACCAGCTCCTGGCCGCGTGGGCGGACGGCCGGGAAGAGCGAGAGGCCGACGACGCCGAGCAGGAGGGCGGCGATGTAGGCGGCGTCGCCTGTCTCGGGGTCGCGGACGAGCCCTGCGTAGATATTGCCGGCCAGCCCGACGACCCCACCGAGGCAGAGGATTCCCCACGCCCGTCTGCGGCGGCCCGCCGATCGGGCGGCGCGCCACCCGCAGCTGATCGCCGCGACGACGCCTGCCGCGGCGATCGCGGTCATCGAGATCGTCTCGCGGGTGGTCTGGTCGAACGGGCCAGCCAGGACCAGGGCGAGGGTGGCGACGGCGACGCCGGCTACCCAGGACCAGCGCAGGAAGCTGTTCCTCGACCGCTCGGCAGCGCTCTGCGACCCCATGTCCCTCAAGGTATGGCACCGTCGTTGGCCTCGCCGTTCGGGCAGGTGGGGCCGTTCGGGCGGGTCGGGCGGGTCGGGCCGGGGGTCAGCGGCGCCAGCCGAGAAGGCCGGCGATCTCGTCGGGCAGCGCGAGCGGGTCGAACGGCTTGGCGAGCACGCCGGCGACGGGCAGGTCCTCGTACCGGCGCCGTTCCGCCGGCTGCACCTTGGCGGTCAGCAGGATCACGGGGATGCTGCGGGTGCGCGGGTCGTCCTGGAGCCTCGTGAACGTGGTCGGTCCGTCCATCGCGGGCATCATCACGTCCAGGAGGACGGCGTCCGGCGGGTCCGCGCGGCACAGTGCGATCGCCTGGGCGCCGTCGGTGGCGACGTCCACGGTCCACTCGGTGACCGCTTCCAGGCCGATGCGGATGACGTCCCGGATCGCCTCTTCGTCGTCCACCACGAGCAGGCGGCGGCTCATCGGGCCGTTCCCGGTCTGGCCGTGTCGAGCAGCTCCGTCTTGAGCAGCTCCGTGCCGAGCAGCACCAGCATGCGCCGACCCACCTCCTCGCCGTCGGGCCGAGCCCTCCGCGCCGCGTGGCACCGGGTGCCGCCGGGACGAGGGCTGCCGCCTCCGTTCATGGTGCCACGCCCGGGATCGTCACGGCCCGACGACAGGCGGTGCAGGGCATTCGTGCATACGGTCGAGGCATACGGCGTCGAGGCATACGGTCGACGTAGCGGGGCGACCAGGGGCGAGGCCGTCCCGTGAGCACGAGGGGGACCGATGACAGACGCTGAAGCGACTCTTCCGTCCGCCACCTGGTCCGCGCTGATCTCCACGCACAGCGACCGCGACCGGCACCAGAACCACCGACCGGCCGGGCCGGAATGACCCCGCGCTCGCCCGATGACCTGGCCGATGTCGTCGGGCACGAGCTGCGGTCGCCCCTGACCTCGGTGCTCGGCTACGCCCAGCTCCTGGGCGCGGACACCCTGACCGAGGAGCAGCGGCACTACGTGGCCGTCATCGAGCGCAACGGCCGCCGCCTGCTGCGCCTGATTGACGAGGTGCTGGTCAGCGCGCAGCTCTCGGCCGGAGAGTTCAGTGTCGCCCGGCGCGACGTGGACCTGGCCGGCGTGGTGCGCACCTGCGGCGACGAGCTCGGTCCGGCGGCCCGGGGCGCCGGGGTGTCGCTCACGGTGACGGCCCCCGGTCCGGCCCACGTGTCGGGAGACCGCGAGCTCCTGGCGCAGCTGGTCACGAGCCTGCTGGACGGCGCGCTCAAGCGCACCCAGCGCGGCGGCGCGGTGACGGTACGGGTGACGACGCGGGCTGCCACACCGGAGACGACACCGGAGGTGGTGATCGAGGTCGCCGACACCGGGGCAGGGCTCGGGCCCGAGGAGCTCGACAGGCTCGGCGTACGGCTCTACCGGTCGCGCGGCGTGGAGGGCGGCGTGGAGGACGGAACCGGTGGGGCGCTCGGGATCGGCGTCGGGCTACCCGTCGCGCGGGCCATCACGGACGCACACGGGGGCACACTGCGTGCTGACAGCCCGAGCGGTGCCGGAACCACGGTCACGGTGATCCTGGCGAAGTGTTCGGCGACGAGGGACGGGTCCACACCTCACTGAGCGCGCTCCAGCGGTCCCGGGTCACCAGGGCGTACGGCGTGGCGTTGACCGCGGCGGTGCGTTCCAGGAGTCCGGCGATGAGCTGCGAGCGCCTGGAGGTCGTCAGGCACGTGTCACTCGATGGCGGCCGCCAGCGGATGGGACCGGATGGCCGCGGCGAGCTCACCCTCGATGCGGTCGAGGTAGACACCGGTGGTGGCGATCGAGGCGTGCCCGAGCAGCTCGGCGACGACCTTGACGTCCCACCCGTCCGCCACGAGCAGGGTCGCCGTGGTGTGCCGCAGCGCGTGCGGGGTGGCCTCACGCTGGTACGGAGCGGGCATCCGGCGCACGGCGCGGGACAGCAGCGCCCGGATCGCCTGGGTGTCGATACGGCGCCCGCGCCAGGACAGCAGGAGAGCACGTTGCGCGTCGGCGTCCTGGGGGCGCTTGGCGGCCAGGACGGGGCGCAGGTCGGTGAGGTAGTCGTCCATGGCCCGCGCCAAGGGTGGGGAGAGCGTCACCGTGCGCGTGCTGCCCCCCTTGCCGCGGATACGCCAGGTGGTCCGCTCGGGCTCACGGGAGACGTCGTCGACGTCGGTACGCGCGAGCTCCGAGACCCGCGGGCCGAGGACCAGCAGGAGCGCCACCACCAGCCGGTCACGCAGGGCGAGGTCCTGGTCGGTGCGCGCCGGCGTGTCCGACGGCGGCGTCGTCAGCAGGCTGCGTGCCGCACCCGCCGACAGCGCCGTGCGGGCGGTGCGCAGCGTGCCACGCACCTTCGCCGGCGGAGCGGCCCACTGCATCGGGTCCGCCTGCACCCAGCACTCACGGGCGGCATACGCGAAGAACCGGGTCACCGACTGTCGGAACCGGTTGACCGTCGCGGTGCTGCGCCCGGGACCTGGCTTGCGGTCCGGGTCCGTGTACCGGGCGTCCGGCGCCGACTGGTACCGCACCAGCACCGTGTCGACGTCGGACCCCGTGACGTCGTCCAGGATGCGCTCGCGGCCCGTCAGCCGACCGAACTCGGTGACGTCGCGCGTGTAGCTGCGTGCCGTGGCGGGCGACAGGACGCCACGGATCGTCTCGACCTCGACCGCCGCGAGGTAACGACGGGTGGCTTCGGCGACGGTGATGCGCTCGAGGCGCGGGGGAGCGACCATGACCGTCACCCTAGGCGGGACCACTGACACTCCCGATATGCCGGAATATCCTCCTGACCTGCGGCGCAACCCACACCTCTCGACAGGTACACCCGCACCCGGCAGGACGGCGCGGGCCTGGCCGAGACACCGCACCACGACGAGCACCACCACGGTCCGGCCGACGGCGCTCGCGGCCACCCACCAGGGCCGTGATTCAATCCGCTGGTGCGTGCCATCGTCTTCGACCAGTTCCAGGGCCCCGCCGACGTCCGCGAGGTGCCCGATCCGCGGGCTCCCGACGGGGGCGTGGTCGTGCGGGTGCACGCCACCGGCCTCTGCCTGAGCGACTGGCACGCCTGGGCCGGGCACGACGACGACATCACCACCCTGCCGCACGTCCCCGGTCACGAGCTCGCCGGCACCGTCGCCGCGGTCGGCGCCGGCGTCACGAGATGGCAGGTGGGGGACCGGGTGACCGTTCCGTTCGTCAGCGGCTGCGGCACCTGCGAGTGGTGCCTCGGTGGGCAGGCGCAGGTCTGCCCCGACCAGACCCAGCCCGGCTTCACGCACTGGGGCTCCTACGCCGAGCTGGTCACGCTGCACTCGGCCGACGCCAACCTGGTCGCCGTCCCCGACGACGTCTCCTTCGAGACGGCGGCGAGCCTCGGCTGCCGTTTCGCCACCGCCTACCGCGCGGTGGCCGGCCGGGCGCAGGTCAGGGCAGGGGAGTGGGTGGCGGTGGTCGGCGCGGGCGGCGTCGGGCTCAGCGCGATCATGGTCGCCGTCGCCCGCGGAGCACGCGTCGTCGCGGTCGACCGGTCGGCGGCCGCCCTGGACGCGGCCCGTCGTGCCGGGGCCGAGCGCACCGTGCTGGCCGACGGCCTCGACGTACCCTCCGTCGTCCAGCAGGTGACCGACGGCGGCGCGCACGTCGCCGTGGACGCCGTCGGGAGCGAGCAGACGTGCGCCGACGCGATCGGCAGCCTGCGCCGTCAGGGGCGCCACGTCCAGGTGGGCCTGTTCGCGCCCGCCGACGGCGGCCCGCGCGTGCCGATGGGCCGGGTGATCGCCTGGGAGCTCGATGTGCTCGGCAGCCACGGCATGGCGGCTGCCGACTATCCCGAGATGCTGGAGCTGGTCGTGTCCGGCGCGCTGCGACCCCAGGACCTGCTCGACCGCGTGGTCGGCCTGGCGGAGGCGGCAGCGCTCCTGCCGACCATGGACACGACGCCGCGCGCCGGCATGGTCGTGCTGGACCCGCGCCGGGCCTGACCTGCCACGACACCCCGGCCTGCCGCGATCGAGGTGGTGCGGTCAGGTGGTGCTGCTCAGGTGGCCCAGCGCAGCACCGCGTCCAGCGGGGCCGGTACCCGGTCCAGCGGCAGTGCCTCCGCCAGGCGACGCCCGTAGCGCTCCTTGCGCCCTCCCTTGGACCCGATGAAGCGGTGCAGCTGCTGAGTGGTGGTGCGCTCGCGCTGAGCCGGCTGTCCCTGCAGCCGCTCGAAGCTGCGCAGCTCGCCCTCCGCATCGATCAGGGCGAGGAACCCCTCGACGCCGACCGCCCGGATGAGCTCGTCCTCCAGGTCCCGGTCGCAACGGAAGAAACCGAGATCGGTCAGGGGAGTGGTCGCCGCGAACGGGCGCAGGCCCACGCGGTCGAGCCCTTTGATGACGAAGCGTTCCTCCGCGGCGTCGTACAGGCCGCCCAGGCGCAGGTCCTGCCCGCCGAGCGCGACGAGATGGTGCCCGATGTTGGTGATACCGCCCATCGCGAGAACCTGCACCCCGAGGTCGGCGAGGGGGAGGCCCAGCCGTGCGGCGAGCGTCTCCACCGCCGCACGATCACTCTCACCCTCCACGAGCACCGCGGTGCTCGTGGAGGCGGCGAGGACTCCTGCGAGGTTCATGGTCTCCGGATCGTATGTCTTCACCCGGGGAGGAGCCGCAGCATTTCCGCCGGTGCTACTGTGTTGATCTTCGTTGCTGTCGTTAGACCGTTGTGTTGCGCTATACACAATGCTTTAGAGTTCTTGCCGAGCAGGGGTGAGCTCAGGGTCTCGTGAGGACCTCAGGCCGCGTGGGGAGCGGGGTGGAGCGCCGCCGATCACGAGGCCCGTTCTGGCAGCGATTCTCGCTGCTGTCCCAGGCCGGCGCAGTGCTGCTCGGGGAACCGATCGAGCACAGCCGATCGAGCACCTGCCGGGCTGCTCAAGCGGTGCAGTGCTCGGGGGCGGAACGGCGGTCCGTGAGATCGGTCCGTTGCATCCTTGAGATCGGTCCGTTGCACGGGGCGGCACGTCACTTCGGTCGGTTGCTCTGACTTCGGTCAATCAACCGACCGATGTCAGAGCAACCGACCGAAGTCAAGGATGGCGCCCCGCAAGCGACCGAAGTCAGAGAGCTTCGCCGAGGGTGATCCCGCCTCGGGCTCGACGTGAGCGCACTACGACGAGCACAGGATGCAGCCACGATGCAGCCACAAGCCCACGAGCGGGGCAGTAGATCAAGGCTTCCTTCTCGCCGTAATGACATAATGTACATTATCGGTTGTCGACCAGCTGCCGGTTGATCTGGCTCTACGGGCCCGTCCTGAAGCGAACGTGGCGCCGTGGCGTGCCAGACTGCGGCCGTGGCTCAGCACACGTCGCACACGTCCTCTCCCTACGAACCGGCGCCCCGAGCAGCGCCTGAACGAGTGCCTGAACCAACGCCCGACGCCTCGCCCGAAGCGCCCGCCGCCGCTCAGCCACCTGAGCCGTCGCCTGAGCCGTCGTCCTCTGACTTATCGCCCGACCGAGCGCCATCGGGACCGGCCGAGCTCGTCGAGCACCTGACGCGTTGGGCGTGCGAGACCCCGTGGGTCGAGTGGCTCGAGCTCGCCGGCTCCCTGGGACGAGGCGCCGGCGACGAGCTCTCCGACATCGACGCCGGCGTCGGCCTGCTGGACGGCGGTGACCCCGACGCGGTCGAACGTGCCGTGACCGGGTTCGCGCCCACCGCCGCGGTGCTGCGCCAGCCCTTCGGGCCGGACACCACCCACCTCGTCAGCATCTACCAGGACGGCCGACAGCTCTCGCTCGTCGTCATGCCGTGCACCACGCGCACCGGCCTCGCCCCCGAAGCGACCGCCCTGGTGGACAAATCGGGCAGGTTGGCGACCGCGCTGGACCGGGCGACGTGGGACCCGGATGCCGCACGACGCCGCGAATGGGCCTTTCTCGCGTGCATCGCCGCAGGTGACGCGCTCAAGCATGCTCGTAGGGGCGCGTACTGGAGAGCGCTGCGCAGCCTGACCGAGGCTCGCGACCTGTACCTGCAGCTGATTGCCGCACGGGAGCAGGTCGTCTTTCCGCAGTTCGGGGCCGTCAGCCTGGAGAACGCGGGCCGGCCCGTACCTGATGAGCTCGCCGCCACCCTGGTCGGCTCCCCCGGCCGGCAGCCGATCGTCGACGCCGTCGAAGCACTCGTGTCACTCCTGGCCCCGTTCGTCCGGGAACACGACCTCGAGGAGCTCTGCGACGCGCTTCGCCTGGACGTCCCACGATGAGCGCCGAGCACACGACCGCAGACCTGGCCGAGGCGCTCCGCATCAGTCCGACGGTCCGGCTCGGGGACGACGTCGAGCCCGGCTGGCGGGACGCGATCGCTGCCTGGGCCCGCTCACGGGATCTGGAGATCACGGGCCCCGAGGTCACCGGGCGCGCCGCGACGCTCGCGATCACGACCACGCCCGGCAACGCGGCAGGAGCGGCCTGGGTGCACTCCCCCTACGCTGGTGTCGAGCACCTGGCGCCGGCGCTGCCCGGCCACGTGCTCCTGACCCGCACGACCGGGACCATGCCGCAGCGCATCGCCGAGTACGTGCTCGCCTGGGTCCTTGCCGAACGCTGGCAGACGGCGCGCTACGTCGCCGACTCGGCGTCAGCCACCTGGGACCCGTCGGACCCGCCGGCGCCACCGGGACGCAACGGGACCGTCGTCGTCGGCACGGGCGCCATGGGCACGGCGATCGCCCGGACCCTGGCCACCCTCGGGCACCACGTCACAGGCCTCAGCAGGAGCGGGCGCCCCGATGCCCCCTTCGACGCCGTACTCCCCCTCGGCGGGACGCCCGACCCGTCCGCTCTGGACGGACTGGACGGCCCAGGGGTCGACGTCCTGGTACTCGCGCTCCCCCACACCCCGCAGACCACCGGACTGATCACACCGGAGTTCCTGCGGGCGTTCGACGGCGTGCACCTGGTCAATATCGGCCGCGGGTCGGCGGTCCGCACGGACACGCTGCTGGACGCGATCGCCACCGGCCACGTGCGCCACGCCACGCTCGACGTCACCGAGGAAGAACCGCTCGGCCCCTCCTCTCCCCTGTGGCGCCGCCCCGAGGTCACCATCACGCCCCACGTCTCGGGCCTGACGCTGCCGTCCGACGTCGTGGCCGGCCTCGACGCCGCGCTCTCCCAGGTCCGTGCCGGCGTCCGTCCGACGTCGGCGGTCGCGCTGGACCGCGGCTACTGACTCACGCTGAGCCGGTCATGTCTCGAGCTGAGCCAGCCGCTGTGGTGCGGGCTGTGGTTCTGGTCGGTCGACCTGTGCGGCGAGGTTCTGGGGCGCCTGGATGCAGTAGGAGTCGGTGAGGAGCTCGGCGAGCTCGTCCCAGTCGGTGTCCTGGTCGAGGATCATGCCGACGACGTTGGTGCCCCAGCTGGCCTTGAAGTACTGAGGGCCGAGGTGCTGGAACGCTTCGACCTCGTCCGGCTCAGCGCGGAAGGTGATGCGGACGAGGCCGTCCTCTCCTCCGAACACGTGGCCTACGGTCGCGTCCCGGACCTTCCAGGCGAGGCCGGTCCAGGCGTCGTGCTCGTTGCACTCCGGAAGGTGCTCCAGGATGGCGGTGAGGCGCTGGACGGTGTCGGTCGGGACGGGGGCTCTCTCGGTCACGGCAGGAGTCTTGCACCTGTCACTGACACCGCCTCAGACGAGGCCGAGCTCCCGTGCGCGCACGCCGGCCTGGAAGCGTGACTCGGCGCCCAGGGCATCCATGAGCTCGGCGACGCGGCGCCGGTAGGTGCGGACGCCGAGGCCGAGGGCCCGGGCGGCGGCCTCGTCCTTGACGCCCTGGCTGAGGAGGTCCAGCACCCGGGGCGCGAGCTGTCGGATCTCGGCGATCTGGGTGTCGTAGACGTCGAGGTCGGTGGCTGAGCGCCAGGCGGCGTCGAACAGGGAGGTGACGCCCTGCACGGCCTCGCGCTGGGTGATGACGCTGTAGCTGCGTACGCCGGCGGAGAGGTCGCCGGCCAGGATCGCCAGGCGGCGGTCGAGGACGATCGTCTCGTTGATCTCGTCGCTGGTGATGCGGATCTGGGCACCGTGCCGGTCGCGGGCCGCGGCCAGGGTGCGGGAGGCGACGGGGTCGAGCAGAATGCCGGACCGGTAGACCTTGCGGATCCGGGTGTCGGCCAGTGGCCGGGTGCGATACCTCTCGGTGAGGTCGGCGGTCTGTGCCCTCGCCCAGGTGAAGAGGTCGTTGGCGGCGCACGCGACGTCGGTCGCGGAGGCGAACAGGTGCGCGGTGCGTTCCATGAGCTCCTGCTCGCCGCGCACGATGGTGACGGTTTCGCCGGTCTGCATGGTCTAAATCCTGCCTGGCGTCGCTCGCGGGGGCCAGGCCCGGCAACAAGCTGCCATCGTCGGCGGGCCCGGCCCGGGCGGCGTGATGCTGGCTGCATGACGACAGACCTGAACACGACAGCAGCCGGCCCCGACACCACGAGCCCCGCCGCCACCGGCCCGGGACCGGCCGTCCCGGACGCGGCTGCCGCCGGGACCTGGCAGCTCGGTGATCGCACGGTCAACCGGGTCGGGCTCGGCGCGATGCGGCTGGTGGGCATGCCCTGGGACGAGACACCGCGCGGGCGGGACGGGTCGCTCGCGGTCCTGCGGCGCGCCGTCGAGCTCGGCGTGAACCACATCGACACCGCGGCCTTCTACTTCATGCCGCTGCGCTCGGCCAACGAGCTGATCAGCACCGCCCTCCAGCCCTACGGGGACGACCTGACGATCACCACGAAGGTCGGGCCGTCCCGTTCTCGCGACGGCGGTTCCGAGCAGATGGCACGCCCCGACCAGCTCCGCGGCCAGGTTGAGGAGAACATCCGCCAGCTCGGCCGCGACCATCTCGACGTCGTCAACCTGCGCTGGGGCACACGCATGGCCGGCGAGGGGCGTGCGCCCGAGTCGGTGGCCGAACACTTCGGTGCGCTCGCGGAGCTGCGCGAGGCGGGTCTGGTCCGGCACCTCGGCATCTCCAACATCCTGCCGGAGCAGCTGCTCGAGGCGATGGCCGTCGCACCGGTGGTATGCGTGCAGAACCAGTACGGCCTGACCAGCCGGGAGGACGACGACCTGGTCACCCTCTGCGGTGAGCACGGCATCGCGTTCGTGCCGTTCTTCTCCGTCGGGGCCGCTGTGCCAGGTGCCGCACCGCACGGCGGTGCCGACGTGACCGGTCAGGCGCAGGTCGCGGCCGTCGCCGCCGCGCACGAGGCGACACCGGCGCAGGTCCGGCTCGCCTGGACCCTGCACCGGGGCCCGCACGTCCTGGCCATCCCGGGTACCAGCAGCGTGGCGCA
The DNA here is from genome assembly GCF_028994805.1 of Promicromonospora iranensis. GTDB lineage: Bacteria > Actinomycetota > Actinomycetes > Actinomycetales > Cellulomonadaceae > Promicromonospora > Promicromonospora iranensis. Next base: position 390,271 of record NZ_JAJQQP010000002.1, read on the forward strand.
CCTGGAGGAGAACGTCGCCGCGGGCGGCCTGCGCCTGACCGGCGACGAGCTCACGCTGCTGGACGGGATCGCCGACGAGACCGGCGACGACACGCCCCCGGGAACGGCCGCCGTGGCCGACCGGTAGCCTGACCGCCGTGAGAATCGCCGTCACCGGCTCGACCGGCACGCTCGGGAGCCAGGTCGTGGACCTGCTGGCCACCACCGTCGGAGGCCCGCAGGAGGTCCTGGCGCTCGCGCGCCGGCCCCAGGCGGTGCCGGCCGCGCTGGGCCCCGCAGCGAGCGCCTCCGGTGTGGTCGTGCCGGTGCATGCCGACTACGACGATCCTGGTTCGCTGCGGGCGGCCCTGGGCGGGGTGGACGTCCTGGTGTTCGTGTCCAGCGACGGCGAGGCCGCTCGGATGCTGGTCCAGCACGAGAACGTGGTGCGGGCGGCGAGCGCCTGCGGGGTGGGGCACGTGGTGTACCTGAGTGGTGTGGACGCGGATCTGGCGTCGCCGTTCTGCTACGCGTTCACCAACGGGTTCACGGAGCGGTTGCTCGTGGAGAGCGGGTGCGGGTTCTCGTTCGCCCGGGCGTCGCTGTTCACGGAGTTCTTCGAGGCGTTCCTGCGGCCGGCGCTCAGGTCGGGTGAGCTGCGGGTGCCTGCCGGTGGTGGGCGGGTTGCCCTGGTCTCCCGGGCCGATGTCGGGCGGTGCCTGGCGGCGCTCGCGCTCGTGCCGCCGAGCGGGCGGCACCACGATCTGACGGGTCCTGAGGCGCTGGCGGCCGAGGGTCTCGCGGGTGTGCTCACCGGGATCGCGGGGATCCCGGTGAGCTACACGGACGTTCCGGCACGGGTCCAGGTCGAGGAGCTGGCCGGGTCCGGGGAGGACCCGTGGTGGACGTACGCGTACTCGTCGATGTTCGCGTCCGTCCGCGAGGGTCGCTGGGCCGCGGTGTCGGGTGAGGTGTTCCGGCTCACGGGCCGGGTGCCGCTGTCCGTCGCTGACGTGGTGGGTCGGGCCGCCTGACCGTTGCCACCGGGTGTGCCGGTGTGGTTACCGGTACTGCGCGGCGATCGGGCAGTCCATCGGGTCGGCGTAGCCGAGGCCCACGCGGTTGAGGTACGCGGTGATGATCCCGTACGACTCGAACAGGCCGGTCTCGGTGTAGGGGATGTCGCGCTCGGCGCAGAACGCCTGGACGATGGGGCGTGCCTTCTTCAGGTTGACGCTGGCCATGCGCGGGAAGACGTGGTGCTCGATCTGGTAGTTCAGGCCGCCCATGGCCAGGTCGACGAACCAGCCGCCGCGGATGTTGCGGGAGGTGAGGACCTGGCGGCGCAGGAAGTCGACCTTGAGGTCCTTGGGGATCAGGGGCATGCCCTTGTGGTTCGGGGCGAAGGTGGCGCCCATGTACAGGCCGAACGTCGCGAGCTGTACGGCCATGAACGCGGCACCGAGCACGGGGCCGAGGGTGAGGAGGACGAGGGTGGGGAACCCGATGAGCCGCAGGCCCAGGAGCCATGCCTCGGCGGCGCGGTGCTTGATCGCGGGCGTGGTGGCGAGGGTCTGGACGGCGTTGGCGTGCAGCACGGGGCCGAACAGGGCGAGCATCGGGAAGAACAGCCAGCCCTGGTGCCGGGTGACCCAGCCCATGAAGCCGGTGCGGCCGACCTCTTCGCCCGGCACGAAGACGAGGGCGCCGGTCTCGATGTCGCCGTCCTTGCCGATCACGTTGGGGTTCGCGTGGTGCTTGTTGTGCTTGCGGGCCCACCAGCCGTGGCTGAGGCCGACGACGAGGTTGGCGATGATCCGCGCGAACCACTCGTTGCGGCGGCCGGAGCGGAAGATCTGCAGGTGGCCGGCGTCGTGGCCGAGGAAGGCGCCCTGCGTGAAGACGACACCGAACAGGACGGCCACCGCGAGCTGCCACCACGTGTCGCCCAGCGTCAGCAGCAGGGTGAACGCGAGGGCCAGGCCGGCCGCGAGGGCGGCGGTGCGGGCTGCGTACCAGCCGACGCGACGCTCCATCAGGCCGGCTGCCTTGGCACGCTCGGCGAGGTCGAAGTAGTCGTTGGTCTGCTTGTTGCGGGCGGTGCGCGGTGCGCGGGTCTGGCGGGCCGAGCGAGGCGGCGCGTCGGTCGTGATCGTCATAGCGTCAACCTAAGAACCGGGCTGCCGGTCGCGCGTCCCCCGTGGGAGCCAACCTCACCCCCTACGTGAGTAGCAGGTGCTCGCGACTACGTGAGCAGCGGGTGCTCGTCCTCGCCGACGGGCAGGGTGACGGTGAGCTCGAAGCCGCCGTCGGGGGTGGGGCCCGCGGTGACGGTACCGCCGAGGGCGGCGGCGCGTTCGCGGGTGCCCGCCAGGCCTAGCCGGGCGCCTGGTGTGGGTTCGTCGTCGCGTGCTGGGGCGGTGTTGGTCACGCGGACCCGCAGGTCGTGCTCGTCGTCGGTGATGGTGACGGTGATCGCGGAGCCGGGGGCGTGCCGCAGGGCGTTGCTCAGGGCCTCCTGGACGACGCGGAACGCGCTGAGTCCTACTGCGTCGGGAACCACTGCTTCCGTTCCCACGTAGGTGATCTCGGCGCCGGAGGCGCGGGTGGCTCGGACGAGCTCGGCGATGTCGGACAGGCCTGGCATCGGTGCGGTGGGTGCGGTGTCTTGGCCGCGCAGGAGGCCGAGCAGTCCGCGCATCTCGCCCAGGGCGCGTCGGGAGGAGGCGGCGATCTCCTCGAACTCCTGCTGGATCGCGTCGTCGAGGCCGGGCTGCCGGTAGCGCGCGGTCGAGGCCTGGACGGTGATGACCGACATGCTGTGCGCGACGACGTCGTGCAGCTCCCTGGCGATCCTGTTGCGTTCCTCGAGCTCCCGGCGTCTGCCCGCCTCGGCGGCGCTCTGCCGTTCGGCCTGTTCCATGCGGACGACGCTGAGGATCCACAGGCGCACGAGGACGCCGACCAGGGCGATCCCGCCGCTGAGGGAGACCAGCACCACACCGTTGGCGCCGGCGGACGCGCTGGCGTCGCCGATGATCAGCGCGGGGGCGAGGACCGTCATCATGGCTCCCGCGAGCCAGAGGGACGCCGCCCAGTACCAGGAGTGGCGCAGGGCGAGCACGAACACCGTCAGGCAGTGCGTGAGCAGCACGGTGACCGGCCACGGCCATGGCCACTCGGGCGCCGCGTTGGCGGTCACGATCATCAGCCCGAGCGCGGCCGGGATGGATGCGCCGAGCCCGGCCCATGCCCAGCGCACCGCCATGATCGCGGCGGCGCAGTGCACGATGGTCAGGGCCATGGCGGCTGCCGGATGGGTGTCGTACCCGGACGCGGTCACCGGCCAGCCGACGGCGACGAGCGCCACCGCGGCGATGGAGACCACGGTCCACATCCAGACCACCTCGCGCCGGGCGATCGAGAACGTGCTGAGGTCCAGCCGGGTCAGTGAACGCAGCCGCCGGTACCGGGCGCCAAGGCTGGCCGCGGCGACGGCGCCCGCCACCTGTGGAGGAGCATGTGGGTGGTCCATTCTCTGCAGATTATGCGGCAGACGTGTGCGGCGCGTCACCCGTGAGAGGGATCCGGCGTCATACTTTCGGGTTTACTGTCGGGCGTCCATTACTTTGGTCCTATGCCGCCAGCTCCCGACGTTGCCGATAGTGCGATCCGGGTGCTGATCGTCGACGACCAGTCGATGATCCGGGCCGGGTTCGCCGCCCTCCTGGACGCGCACGAAGGGATCACGGTCGTCGGCACCGCCGAGGACGGCGCGGGGATCTCCGACGTCGTGCGCCGTACGCAGCCCGACGTCGTGCTCATGGACATCCGCATGCCGAAGGTCAACGGGCTGGACGCGACCCGCACCATCATGGCCATGCCGGGCACCCCGCCGAAGGTGATCATGCTGACGACCTTCGACGCCGACGACTACGTGTTCGCGGCCCTGCGCGCGGGAGCCAGTGGCTTCCTGCTGAAGGACTCCCCGCCCGAGGAGCTGACCCAGGCGGTCCACGTGGTCGCCGCGGGCGAGGCACTCCTGTCCCCGAAGGTCACGCGGGCGCTCATCGCCGACTACGCGGCGCGCCCAGAGCGGCCAGCCTCGACGGACGCCAGGCTGGCCGCTCTGACCGACCGCGAGCTCGACGTCATGAAGCTGGTCGCCGCTGGTCAGTCGAACGCGGAGATCGCGACCGACCTGTACCTGGCCGAGCAGACCGTCAAGACCCACGTCTCCCGCATCCTGAACAAGCTCGACCTGCGCGACCGGACGCAGATGGTGGTCTGCGCCTACGAGTCCGGGCTGGTCCGCGCGGGCCGCTGACGGCTCAGCGGGTGGCGACCGGCTCCCCCACGTACCGGGCCAGGTGCTCCCCCGTCAGGGTTGGCTCCCCCGCCCGGGCCTGAGCCACGAGGTCGGCCGGCGTGCCCTCGAAGACGATGCGGCCGCCGTCGTGCCCCGCGCCCGGACCGAGGTCGATGATCCAGTCCGCGTGCGCCATGACCGCCTGGTGGTGCTCGATCACGATGACCGACTTGCCTGACTCGACGAGTCGGTCGAGGAGCGCGAGCAGATTCTCGACGTCAGCCAGGTGCAGTCCCGTGGTGGGCTCGTCGAGCACGTACACCCCGCCGTCGCGGGCCATCTCGACGGCCAGCTTGAGCCGCTGCCGCTCTCCCCCGGACAGCGTGGTCAGTGGCTGACCGATCCCGAGGTAGCCGAGCCCGACGTCGGACAGGCGCTCCAGGATCTTGTGCGCCGCCGGGACCGGAGCGGGGCCACCCCTGGCGAAGAACGCGGCGGCCTCGGCCACCGGCATCGCGAGCACCTCGCTGATGTCCTTCGCGTCCTCGCCACCGCCGTTCGCGTCGCCACCCAGCGTGTACACCAGCGCCGACGCGTCGAACCTCTTGCCGCCGCAGTCCTCGCACGTCGTGGCCACGGTGTCCATGAACCCGAGCTCCGTGTAGATCACGCCGGCGCCCTTGCAGGTGGGGCAGGCACCCTCGGAGTTGGCGCTGAACAGCGCGGGCTTGACGCCGTTGGCCTTCGCGAACGCCTTGCGGATCGGCTCGAGCAGGCCCGTGTACGTCGCGGGGTTGGACCGGCGCGACCCCTTGATCGCGCCCTGGTCGACGGTCACGACGCCCGCGCCGTCCGGGAGCGACCCGTGGATCAGCGAGCTCTTCCCGGACCCGGCGACACCCGTGACGACGGTCAGCACACCCAGCGGCACGTCGACGTCGACGTCACGAAGGTTGTGCGTGCGCGCCCCGCGGATCTCCAGCTTCCCCGACGGCGGGCGCACGGAGTCCTTGAGCCGCGAGCGGTACTCGAGATGGCGGCCGGTCAGCGTGCCGCTGTCCCGCAGCTCGTCGATGGTGCCCTCGAACTGGATGGTCCCGCCCGCGGACCCGGCGCCCGGACCGAGGTCGACCACGTGGTCGGCGATCGCGATGGCCTCCGGCTTGTGCTCGACGACGAGCACCGTGTTGCCCTTGTCCCGCAGCTCGACCAGCAGTCGGTTCATCCGCTGGATGTCGTGCGGGTGCAGCCCGATGGTGGGCTCGTCGAAGACGTACGTGACATCGGTCAGCGCCGACCCGAGGTGGCGGATCAGCTTGGTGCGCTGCGCCTCTCCCCCGGACAGGGTGCCCGAGGGACGGTCGAGCGACAGGTAGCCCAGGCCGATCTCCGTGAACTTGTCGAGCTGGAGCTGCAGGCCCGTCAGGAGCGGAGCGGCGGCCACGCCGTCGTCGGTCGTGGCGAGCTTGCGCACCCAGGCGGCCAGGTCGCTGATCTGCAGGGCGCACGCGTCGGCGATGCTGATGCCGTCGATCGTGGACGACCGCGCCGCCTCGGCCAGCCGGGTCCCGTCGCACTCCGGGCAGCTCACGAACGTGACCGCCTGCTCCACCCAGGCCCGGATGTGCGGCTGGAGGGACTCGGTGTCCTTGCTGAGCATCGACTTGCGGATCTTCGGGACCAGGCCCTCGTACGTGAGGTTCAGGCCCTTGGCCTTGATCTTCGTCGGCTCCTTGTAGAGGAAGTCTGCGAGCTCGGTCTCGGTGTAGTCGCGGATCGCCTTGTCCGGGTCCAGGAACCCCGACTCGCTGTACGTGGCGACCATCCAGCCATCGGCGGTGTACCCGGGGATCTTGATCGCGCCCTCGTTCAACGACCTCGAGTCGTCGTAGAACTGCGTCAGGTCCAGGTCGGAGACCCGCCCCCGGCCCTCGCACCGCGGGCACATGCCCCCGTGGTAGACCTGCTCCCGCACTATCGTCTTCTCGCCCGTCGACGACGTCATCACCCCGCTCGCCCTGCGCGCCGGGACGTTGAACGAGAACGCGATGGGCGGCCCGATCTGCGGCTGCCCCAGCCTGCTGAACAGGATGCGCAGCAGCGCGTTCGTGTCCGTGACGGTGCCGAGGGTGGAACGCGGGTTGGACCCCAGCCGCTCCTGGTCGACGACGATCGCCGTGGTCAGCCCTTCGAGCTGGTCCACCTCCGGGCGGTCCAGCGACGGCATGAACCCCTGTACGAACGCGCTGTACGTCTCGTTGATCATCCGCTGCGACTCAGCGGCGATCGTCGCGAACACCAGCGAGCTCTTGCCCGACCCGGAGACGCCCGTGAACACCGTCAGCCGCCGCTTCGGGATGTCGAGGCTGATGTCCTTGAGGTTGTTCTCGCGAGCGCCCTGGACACGGATGACGTCGTGGCTGTCCGCCGGGTGCGGGGTGGTCGTGTGCGCCATGTTCATGCTCGGCCCTCCGTGACGGTCACGCGGGACGCGGACCGGGCTTGTCTGACGTCGGCCGCCGGCTCCTGCGGTGCGACGGCACCCACCGGACGGTCGGTGGGTGCCGCGGTGCGGGGTGCGGGCCGGGCCGCGCCCCGTGCGGTCGAGCGGGCATCCGGCGTCAGCCCTGGGATACACATGGTGACGCTCAGAGCTGCTTGATGCGAACGGTGTTGCCGGCGGGGTCGCGGAACGCGCAGTCGCGGAAGCCGTAGGGCTGGTCGACCGGCTCCTGCATCACCTCGGCGCCGCTGGCCTGGATCCGCTCGAACGTCGCGTCCAGGTCCTTGGCGCCGAGGATGACGGCGGCGTAGGTGCCCTTGGCCATCATCTCGGCGACGGTCTGCCGCTCGGTGTCGGTCACGCCCGGGTCGGCGGCCGGCGGCGTCAGGACGATGGACGTCCCGGGCTGTCCGGCCGGTCCGACGGTGATCCAGCGCATGGTGCCCTCGCCGACGTCGAGCTGGACCTCGAACCCGAGGGCGTCGCGGTAGAACGCGAGGGACGCCTCGGGGTCGGAGTGCGGGAGGAAGGTCTGGTGGATCGTGAGGTCCGTGCTCTCGTGAGTGCTCATGGCAGCCACGCTAGGTCCCAGCCGTGGGTGTGCGCTTCTCGATTCCTGACCGGCTGGTTCCTGACCGGCTGGGGGTGGCCCGCACCGGCCGGGTCACCTGTTTCGCGATGCAGCCCGGCAGCCCGGCGGCGTCGATCGCCTCGGCGGCCGCCAGCGGGTCGTTGCGGTACACGCTCGGCGGCACGCCCACGAGCTCGGTGAACCGGGTGCTGAACGTACCCAGCGACGAGCAGCCGACCGCGAAGCAGACCTCGGTCACGCTCAGGTCGCCGCGCCGCAGCAGCATCATGGCGCGCTCGATCCGGCGCGTCATCAGGTAGCTGTACGGGGACTCGCCGTACGCGGCCTTGAACTGGCGTGACAGGTGTCCTGCCGACATGTGCACCCCCGCCGCGAGCGCCGCGACGTCGAGGGGCTGGGTGTACTCACGGTCCATGCGGTCGCGGACGCGGCGCAGGAGCGCGAGGTCGCGGAGGTGCTGTGCGTCGGCGTCGTTGCCGGGGGTGCTGCCTGCGTCGAGGGCGTTGCTGCTCACCCGTCAGATCGTGTCATGGCGGGCGGGTCGTGTCATGGAGGGCGGTGGCTGCCCGGGGGTGAGATCAGTCGTGGGTGAGGAACTCCTCGGTGAGGATCAGCTCGGAGCCCTGGTGCCCGTGCACGACGATGCGGTCGTTCTCGAACGTCACGTCGATCGCCTCGGCGGTGTGGTGCGCGAGGTCGGTGAACGGGCTGGCGACGTAGCTGATCCGTGGGCCGAGGACCGGGTCCTTGTGCGCGACCCACAGCACGCCGCCCGGTGACCCGTCGTCGCGCAGCTGGACGCACAGCGGTGCCGGGTCCGCGCCGGTGCCCGTGCCCGGGTCGCAGACCTCGTGGACGAGGCCGGGCCGGAGATGGTCGGCGACCGCGGACCACGCGCCGACGGCGAGCAGGGCGATCCCGGCCCCCGACAGGGAACCGAGCAGGAAGCGTCTCATGCGGCTGAACCCTAGTGGGGCCGGCGGCCGTGGGGGCAGCCGTACGGCAGCTTCGACGATGGCGGTTGCCAGTGCTCTGACCAGCGAAGATTCCGGTCTCATCCGGGAACAAACGTGACTGTTCCGTCCGTTCTACGGACGGAATGAGTATCTGACCGACGTCGTGGTGCCGGGGTTGCCTGCCCCGCGCTCGACGTCGCGGCTCGCTCCGGTCCGTGCACCCGTCCAGCGCCCTCTCAGGGTGTTCCCGGCGTTTCCGGATCGGCTCGCGCGATGCTGCTCACCCGGCCCCCTACGTATGGAGGACCATGTGACGACACCCGCTGTACTGCCCCGCCCGCGCCCGGTGCCCGACGCCCGCGGCGGGGCCCCCGGCCCGCTGATGATCGTCGTGGGAGGTGTCCCGGGTGCCGGCAAGAGCACCCTCCTGGCGCGGGTCGCCGACGACGTGCCCCGCACCGTCGTGCTCGACCCCGACCGTTACCGGCGCCGCATCGCCGCGCGGCTGCCGTCCTGGGTGCCGTACCCCACCTACCGGTGGGCCGTGCACACCCTGCACGCCGTCGAGACCCTCGCCCGGCTGGTGCGGGGACCACGCTCGACCGCCCCGCTGCTGGTGCACGACACCGCCACGCGGGTGCGGCGGCGAGAAGCTCTCGGCCTGATCGCACGGCTGCGCGGCTGGGACCCCGTGCTGGTGACCGTGGACGTCTCCCTGGCCGAGGCGCTCGACGGGCAGCTGGACCGTGGCCGGGTGGTGCAGCCGGAGGAGTTCGTGCGGCACTGGGGGCGCTGGACGGCGCAGCGCTCGGCGCTCGCGGCGGTCGACGGCGGTCCGCGTGGCCCGTGGTCGAGCGTGCACCTGATGGCGCGGTGTGACGCGTACCGGCGCGTGCGTGAGCTGGCCAGGCTGCGCTCGCTGGTGCTGGCGGCCGACCGGGCCGAGGCCGGCGGCACCCGGGCCAGGGCGGAGCCCTTCGGCCGTCCGTGCGCCGCGTAGCGTCGTAGACCGGCAGGTCACCGCCAGCCGAGGGCCGGTGCCACGTGGCGCAGGACGTTCTCGATGATGTGCGCGTTGTAGTCCACGCCCAGCTGGTTGGGCACGGTCAGCAGGAGCGTGTCCGCGGCCTGGACGGCCTCGTCGCCTTGCAGGTCCTCGACCAGCTCGTCGGGCTCGCCCGCGTACGTCTTGCCGAACCGGGCTGGGCCGGTGTCGAGGCGGCCGACCTGGTCTTCGCTGAAGACCTCCATGCCGAAGTACTGCCGGTCGCGCTGGTCGGTGATGGGGAAGATGCTGCGGCTGACCGAGACCCGCGGCTCGACGTCGTGCCCGGCCTCGGCCCAGGCGTCCCGGAAGCGCTGGATCTGCTCGGCCTGCAGCCGGTGGAACGGCACGCCGGTGTCCTCCGTCAGCAGCGTGGACGACATCAGGTTCATGCCCTGGGCCGCCGTCCACTCCGCGGTGGCCCGCGAACCCGCACCCCACCAGATGCGGCGGCGCAGGCCCTCGGAGTGCGGCTCGATCCGCAGCAGCCCGGGCGGGTTGGGGAACATGGGCCGCGGGCTGGGCTCGGCGAACCCCTCGCCGTCGAGCACCTCCAGGAACCGGGCCGTGTGCTCTCGTGCCAGGTCGGCGCCGCCGGCGTCCTTCGGCGCGGGCTCGTACCCGAAGTGCCGGTACCCCTCGATGACCTGCTCGGGTGACCCCCGGCTGATGCCGAGCTGCAGCCGCCCGCCGGAGATGAGGTCCGCCGCCCCGGCGTCCTCTGCCATGTACAGGGGGTTCTCGTACCGCATGTCGATCACGCCCGTGCCGATCTCGATGCGGCTCGTGCGCGCGCCGACCGCGGCGAGCAGCGGGAACGGCGAGGCGAGCTGGCGCGCGAAGTGGTGCACGCGGAAGTACGCGCCGTCGGCGCCCAGCTCCTCGGCCGCCACGGCGAGGTCGATCGACTGCAGCAGCGCGTCCGAGGCCGAGCGGGTGCCCGACTGCGGATGCGGCGTCCAGTGACCGAAGGACAGGAACCCGATGTTCTTCACGCTGACCTCAACTCCCTCGTAGCACCCGTCCCGTCCCGGGACCGTAGGACCGTTCCCGAACTGTTACCCGTACCTGGGCATCGTTTCCGGCTCGCCAGGCGTCTCTACCAGTGTGAGCAACAGTGTGAACAACAACGACGCCTTCCTCGACCGCAACCGTCCCGCCCGTTTCGCCCAGCGAGACACTCAGGCGGACTCCGTCCGATGGTGGGTCCCCCTCGTGGCCTCCACCGGCGCGCTGCTCGTCCTCGTCCTCGGCACCGCCGCGGTGGTCAGCAGCCTGGTGAACTCCACCATCAGCAGCATCGGCTGATCCCCGGGCGTTCCCACTGGTGACCATGCTCTCTGGTGCCACTGGGACGCCCGGCGGTCAGGGCGCCGGCACCGGTCCGGTGCTGTCCCGGACGACCAGCTCGGTCGGCAGCACGTGCGAGCGTGCCGCGCGGCCGTCGAGCAGGTCCGCGATGGCACCGGCCGCCAGGTGCCCCTTGGCGGTGACGTCCTGCCGCACGGTGGTCAGTGCGGGAACACCCACCGTGGCCGCACGGCTGTCGTCGTAGCCGACGACGGACAGGTCGCCCGGGACCGACCGCCCGAGCGCGGTGGCCGCGGCGATCACCGCACGGGCGAACACGTCGTCGAAGCACAGCACGGCCGTCACGTCGGACGACTCCAGCAGGTCGGTGGCCGCGGCGAACGCAGCCGACCGCGGCAGGAGCGTCGTCCGCGCGACCACCGGTTCCAGCCCGTGCTCCCCCAGGGCCCTTCGCCACCCGAGCAGGCGGTCCCGGTTCGGCGGGTCGTGGGCGAACTGCTCGGTCAGCGCGAGCACCCCGATCCGGCGATGGCCCAGCTCGAGCAGATGGCGCGCGCCCGCACGAGCGCCGCTGAGGTCGTCCACGCCGATCGTGGTCACCTCCCGGCCCAGGTCCTGGTCGACGGCGACGACGGGCAGCTTGCGCCTGCTGAGCCACGCCACACCGGCCGAGGTGGGGTCGCAGGTGTAGACCAGGGCGCCGTCCACCGCGACGTCACGGGCAGGCAGGAACCTGTCGCCCTGCGGCGGGGTCAGGACGGTCAGCGCAAGCCCTCGACGGGTCAGCTCGTCGGCGACGGCGGCCACGAACTCCGCCGACACGTCGTCCTCGAACGCCTCGCTGAGCGGCCCGTTCAGCAGGAGCCCCACGGCCCCCGTACGGCCTCGCGCCAGCGCCCGGGCCGCCGGATCGGGGCCGCTGTACCCGAGCGTCTCGGCGGTCGCGAGAATCCGCTCCCGCAGCTCCTTGGACAGCTGGTCGGGGCGCGAGAAGGCGTTCGAGACCGTCATCCGGCTCACACCGACCTCGTCCGCGACGGACTGCAACGTCACCTTGGCCATAACGAGGCCAGTATCGCTCACCCGGCTCCCCCACCGACACGTGCCACCGACTGCGGGGTGACGCACGGCGGATCCAGCCGGGCCGCCGTGGCCCGCAGCGCCGTCGCGAGCGCCCGGCGCAGCGCCGCCAGGTCTCGCCGTCGGCGGCGGGCCGTCCGTCGGCGGCGGGCCGAGGAGTCGCTCCTGACGGGGGCGTGCGGCCGGGCGCTGTTCATCTCGGCGACGGCGCGCCGCAGTGCCAGGTTCCCACCGGCGTACTCGTGCATCGTGGCCACCTCCAGAAAGGGTTCTTGACCGGTACAGTAAGCAGAGGCTTCTGTACCGGTCAAGACCCCGCCCAGCCATGGCGGACCCGGCGTGTCCGGTGATCCGGGAGCCGACTCAGGCCTGCCTGCGGACCGCTTCCGCCACGGCCTCGGCCACCCGGTGGTCGAACACGCCCGGGATGATGTAGGCGCTGTTCAGCTCGTCCGGTGCGACGACCTCCGCGATCGCCACCGCCGCCACCCGCAGGAGCTCCGTGGTGATGTCCTTGGCCCCCGTGTCCAGCAGGCCGCGGAACAGGCCCGGGAAGGCGAGCACGTTGTTGATCTGGTTCGGGTAGTCGCTGCGCCCGGTGGCCACCACCGCCGCCGTCTCGGAGGCCTCGAGCGGGTCCACCTCCGGCGTCGGGTTCGCCAGGGCGAACACCACCGCGCCGTCGGCCATCTGCGCGACGTCCGCGCCCGTCAGGATGCCGGCGGCCGAGACGCCGATGAACACGTCGGCGCCCTTCAGACCTTCCTGCAGCGTGCCGGAGAACCCGTCCACGTTCGTGTTGTCCACGATCCAGCGCCGGTGCGGGTCGTCGGTCACCACGCCCGGGTGCAGAGCGCCGTCGCGTCCGAACGCCACGATGTGCCGCGCCCCCTGCGCCTTGAGGAGCCGGATGATGGCGTTGCCCGCAGCGCCCACGCCCGACACCACGATCCGCACGTCCTCGAGCTTCTTGTCGACCACCCTGAGCGCGTTGATCATGGCGGCCAGCACCACGATCGCCGTGCCGTGCTGGTCGTCGTGGAACACGGGGATGTCGAGCTCTGCACGCAGCCGCGCCTCGATCTCGAAGCAGCGCGGCGCCGCGATGTCCTCCAGGTTCACGCCCCCGTAGACGGGCGCCAGCGCCTTGACGATCCGCACGATCTCGTCGGTGTCGGTCGTGTCGAGGCACACGGGCCACGCGTCTACCCCGCCGAACTCCTTGAACAGCGCCGCCTTGCCCTCCATCACCGGCAGTGCGGCGGCCGGGCCGATGTCACCCAGGCCGAGCACCGCGGTGCCGTCCGTGACCACCGCGACGGTGTTCCGCTTGATCGTCAGCCGACGTGCGTCCTCGGGGTTCTGTGCGATGGCCAGGCACACCCGCGCCACCCCCGGCGTGTACGCGCGCGACAGGTCGCGACGCGTCTTGAGCGGCACCTTGTTCGTGACCTCGATCTTGCCGCCCAGGTGCATCAGGAACGTCGAGTCGCTCGACTTGAGCACCTCGGCGCCCTCGATGGCGTTCACCGCCGCGACCACCCGCTCACCGTGCTCCGCGTCGATCGTGTCGCACGTGACGTCCACGACCAGGCCGTGCGACGTCGAGTGCGCGATGTCGACGCCCATCACCGCTCCCCCGGCGTCCGCTACCGCCGCTACCACCGTGCTCGTGGCACGCTGCGACGCGGCCACCTCCACGCGCAGGGTGATCGTGTAGCTCGGGCTGGGCAACGACATCGTTGTTCTCCTCGGTGATCCGGTTCTCCCGGGCGCGGTAGTCCGCACGAGGAGATTCCTACCGCCACAGGGTGACGTGCGCCACACGGGCCCGCCATGCGGACCATCCGGCCCGCCGTCCGCCCGAAGATGGTGCCGTGAACATCGCCATCGACAGCCCCGCCCGCGACGACGTCCGCCGGCTCCTGGACGAGCACCTCACCGACATGTTCGCCACCTCCCCTGCCGAGAGCGTGCACGCCCTGGACCACTCGGCCCTCCTCGCCCCGGCGATCACCTTCTGGACCGCACGCGGCGACGACGGCACCCTGCTCGGGTGCGGTGCGCTGAACGAGCTGGAACCGGGCACCGAGCAGGGCCACGAGCAGGGCCACGGCGAGATCAAGTCGATGCGCACCGCCCTGCAGGCCCGTGGCAAGGGCGTGGCCTCGGCGCTGCTGGAGACGGTGCTCACCGAGGCACGACGGCGCCGGTACACGCGCGTGAGCCTCGAGACCGGGTCACAGGACTACTTCGCCGCTGCCCGCCGCCTGTACGCCCGCCACGGGTTCGCCGAGTGCGGCCCTTTCGGGGACTACACGCACGACCCGCACAGCGTCTTCATGACGCTGGAGCTCCCGGCGCACCGGCCCGCCCAGCAGGCCGGGACCGGGCACCGTGCGGCCGCAGCCGGTCCCGCAGCTTCCTGACCCGCGCCTCGTCCAGCCCGGCGTACCGAAGGTAGGCGGCCGGGTCCAGGTCGGCGAGCCACTCCAGGAGGGCCGCGCGGCGCTCGCCGACGCGCTGGTCCATCTGCCGGGCGGTCCAGCTCTCGCCCGGGTGCTGCACCCAGGCCCCCTGCTCGACGTCGTAGGCGATGCCCGCCCGGGGCACGGCGCCCCGGAACGCCTGCTCGTAGTCCTCGGCGATGGCCTCGTGCTCCACGCCGACCAGGGCCAGCAGGATCGCGGTGATCATCCCGGTGCGGTCGCGCCCCGCGGAGCAGTGCACCAGCACCGCCCCCGGGGCGTCGGCGACCGCCCGGAAGGCCGCCCCGACCAGGTGCGGGTACATCGCCGTGCTGGGCGCGTACGAGCGCGGGTGGTCCAGCCACGGCCCACAGGCCTCCAGGAAGTGGGGGTCGCCCGGGTCCTCGGTCGGCGTGCTGCACGTGACGATCCCGGCCGGTCGGACGGCGCCGGGCAGAAGGTCGAGCGCCTGGACGATCTCCGCCGGGTTGCGCAGGTCCACGACCGTCGTCAGCCCTGCCGCGAGCGCGTCCGCCCAGCCGGTGGGGGTGATCGTCTCGGGTGCGCCGGAGCGCCAGATCCGTCCGGGGGTGGTGCTCTCGCCGTCGTCGAGCGGGAGGCCGCCGAGGTCACGGAGGTTCAGGGCACCGTCCCAGGTCCGGGGGTTCGCCGGGTTGCTCATGGGTCGCATGGTGGTTCCGGGTTCCGGACGTGGTCAACGGGGAGAACTGCCCCTGGACGGGCTGGACGGGGGCGTGGGGGTCGGTCGAAAGGTTGGGGGTCGAGTCAGCCCGTCGACGGACTTCACCGCCGCCGGGGCACCGCGATGCGGTCGAGGTCGGCCGCGACGGTGAGCTCGCCGTCGAACACCGTGCGCGCCTCCTGCTCGAACTCGGCAGGGTCGGTGTACCGCTGCGAGAAGTGGGTGAGGACGAGGCTGCGCACACCGCTGCGGGCGGCCACCGTCGCGGCCTCGAGGGCGGTCAGGTGCCCGTGCTCGCGTGCGAGACCGCGGTCGCGGTCCAGGAACGTCGACTCGATGACGAGCAGGTCGACGCCGTCGGCGAGGTCCCACACCGCGTCGCACATCCGGGTGTCCATCACGAACGCGAACGACTGGCCGGGGCGCGGGTCGCTGACGTCCTCGACCCGCACCGTGCCGCGCGGGGTGCGCAGCGTGCCGTCCTGGGCCAGCCGGCCGACGTCGGGCCCGGTGATGCCGGCGGCGGCGAGGCGGTCGGGGTCCATGCGGCGGCCGTCCGGCTCGTCGAGCCGGTACCCGTACGCCTCCAGGGAGTGGTCCAGCCGGGCCGCGCGGAGCACGGTGGGACCGTGCAGCTCGCCGGGCACGCGGGGTACGACGCCGTCGTGCGACAGCCCTTGCAGCGCGAGGCGCTCGCGGTGGTGGTAGGCCGTCGAGTCGCAGAGCGCCTCGATCCACCGCCTGCCGGACGCCGGGAACGTGATCGGCACCGTCTGCGGCACGCCGTCGAGGCTGATGCGCTGCACGACGCCGGCCAGCCCGAGACTGTGGTCGCCGTGCAGGTGCGTGATCGCGATCCGGGTCAGCGCGGTCGCGGAGATGCCGGCGTGCAGCATCTGGCGCTGGGTGCCCTCACCGGGGTCGAACAGGAAGACCTCGTCGTCCCAGAACAGCGCGTACCCGTTGTGGTTGCGGGTCCTGGTGGGCACCTGGCTCGCGGTACCGAGGGTGACGAGCTCGCGGCTGGAGAGGCGGTGGTTGGCGGGGCGCTGGAACACGTTCGCATTGTGTCCCGAACACCCGGGAACCGGCACGGGAAAACAGCGGCGAGCACAGCACCGGGAGGCGCTGACATCTCGTTTTCAAAAGATCACCCGCACCCGGGAAGCAGGTTCAGCGGGTCACAGCCATACTTCGCCTGAGCCAGTACGAGGACGGCCCAGCCGAAGGCGACGAGCATGGCTCCGCCGACAAGGATGTTGAGGACCGGGTAGTTTCCGTCCTGCAGGACCGGGGCCAGCGCCAGGGCGGCTCCCGCGAGGAGGCAACCCAGTGTCACAATGGTGATCGGGCTGGTCAGAGCGTCAGAGGCAGGCAGCTCGAGCCATCCGAACCGATCCCCGAGAAGCACCAGAGCGACGTACGGAAGAGCGAATCCCAGCGCAGCGATCGCGCGCCAGTCCATCACCGAGAGCTTCGACAGCACCATGACCTCCCCTTTTTGACCTACCCCAGACAGTGGCCAAACACCCTCCACAAGTGTTAATAATCAGGGGGCGGTCCGCTATCTTTGGTAGTGATTTTCACAAAATCCGACATATTCGTACGATCTCCACTTTCAGGACTCTCGCGCTGGTGACACCCTGGGGCGCGGCGTAGCGCCACCGGCGGCACGGCTGTCGAGAAAGGACGCGCATGGCGAGGGACGAACGCGTAGGAAAGCCCGCGTACGCAGCGGTCTCGACACGGATCACCGGGATCCGAGTGGCTGGCGCGCGCTTGCGTGAGATCGCCGTCGTACGGATCGACGAGCGAGGCGCCGTGGTCGACGAGTGGTCGGCGGTACTGCACCCGGACGGCGCGTGGATCGCGCTCGCCGACGTCGCCTCGACCCTGCGCGAGCGCCTGTCGCAGATGGCGATCGTGACCCACAACGGCAGGCTCGGCATCGAGGTGCTGCGGGCGGAGCTGGCTCACCTGGGGTGGCAGCTGCCCGCGTTCGCCCAGCTGACGACCATCGACGCGAGCTATCACTACCTGCCAGGCCTGGTGCACCGCCGCCTGTCGGACTGCTGCACCGCCGCAGGGGTCCCGTTCGAGGGCGGCGGCGTCCCGCCGAACACCCACCCGGTCAACGAGGCCCGCGCGACCGCCGGACTGCTGAGCCGGTTCCTGCAGAGCGGGAACGGAGCGCCCGACCTTCCGGAGCTGCTGCAGGTCACGCTGCGGGCCTGGGTCTACCCCTGGCCCGACGGGCCGAGCCGAGTGGCCGAGCCGCCCCGCCCCTGGCCGGGCCGACGGGGACCGGGCGTCCTCACGACACTGGCCGGACAACCGCTCGCCGACGCCATCGCCGACGTTGCCGACGTCCACACGCACGGCTACCTGGCGCTCATCGCCGAGACGCTCCATGACGGCCGGCTCACCCCGGAGTCGTCCGGCGGGCTCGCGGACGCCGAACCGCTCTACCGGCTGACACCCGAGGCCGCCACCGACATCCGCCGCAAGTTCTTCGACGCCCTGGTGCGCCAGGCGATCGCCGCCGACCGGTACCACCTGGAGGTTCGGCAGGAGCTGTGGCGGGTCGCGGACACGCTCGGCTGCCCCCGGGACGCCGTGATCGAGCCGATCGTCGAGGCGACGCCCGTCGAGTTCCCCAAGCTGGACGACGACACCGGCGCCAAGAAGCCCACCGACGGCCGCCGCGTGGCGACGCCGGCCCAGATGCGGGCCTGGGCCATCGCCAACGGGTTCGACGTCGAGGGCTACATCCGGCTGCCGTGGTCGATCGTGCGGGCCTTCGAGGAGGCGCACGGGCAACCCGTCGACCGCACCCCGCGCCCGACGACGGCGCACGACCATGCACCGGCCGGGGGCTCGGAGCACGAGGAGCCGCGGGCAGGCCTGGACCCTGGTCCCCGTCCCGCTCCGCGCCCGGCACCCGGGGCGACCCCGCGGCCGATCCTGCGTCCCAACCCCCGCCCTGCTCGCCGCAGGGACCTCGGGCAGGACGACCCCGACGGTGGGGTACCCCAGCTCGAGTTCGACCGGCTGGAGACCCCGCCCATCGGCAACCCGGTGGTCTGATCAGGTCCTGGACTCGTGCCGCCACTCATGCGGCCGCGAACCGGTACCCCAGCCCTCGGACCGTGTGGATGAAGCGCGGGCTCCTGGGGCTGTCGCCGAGTTTGCGCCGGACGTTGGCCACGTGCACCTCGACCGTGCGGTGGTCCGCCTCCGTGACCCGACCTCCGTAACGATGTTGGTCGGGCCACAGCATGGCCGCGAGGTCACCCTTGGCCACGGTCCGGCCGTGTGCGCCGTGGAGGACGGCGAGGAGGTCGAACTCTGTGCGGGTGAGCTGGACGAGCTCGCCGCCCAGGCGGACCGTGCGGCGTGCGATGTCGACCTCGAGGCACCCTGCCGTCGCGCCGGGCGCGGACTCGGCAGGCTGTTCCGGAGCTGGAGCCGGAGCCGGAGCCGGAGCTGGAAACGGAGCCGCGTAGCGGCCGGCATGACGCAGGAGGGCCTCGACGCGTGCTCGGAGCTCACGCGGCCGGAACGGCTTGGTGACGTACTCGTCGGCGCCTGCCTCAAGACCCATGAGCGTGTCGGGCTCGTCGGCCCGGCCGGTGAGCATGACGACGACGGTGTCGGAGAAGGTCCGTAGCCGCCGCACGACCTCGAACCCGTCGATGTCGGGCAGGGAGACGTCGACGGTCGTCACGACGGGCTCGTGGATCCTGACCAGCGCCACACCCTGCGCACCGGTCGTCGCGGTATGAACGGTGAACCCGGCCTGCTGCAGCGTGACCTCGATGAGTGCGCGGACGTCCTCGTCGTCCTCGACGACCACCACGATGCCTCGGCCCCAGGGCTCCTCCATCTGTCGAACGTAACAACGACACCGCCGCGCCGCCGCCCCAGGGCGGCGGTCGCGACGGTGTCCGTGAGTCATGCTTCCCTGCGCGGTACGACCCGTCGTATGGCTGCTCCGGCCGCGATCAGCGCGAACGACGCCAGCGCGAGCCACAGCATGTTCTCGGGGCCCGTGGCTGCCAGGGCTGCGGCGCCGCCGCCTCCCAGTGTGCTGAGTGCTGCTCCGTTATACATCTCACCATCTCCTTTCTCGGTTCATTGCAGAGTCCAGGTATGCCTTTCCATGGCATACCTGAAGAAATATGTCGAACGGCAGCTCGTAGAGGGTGGCTGCAATCATCTGCCTGACCTTTCCTCGGTCCCGCAGAGTGATGACGCGCTCCATCACGAAAACTCCGGTCAGCGCCAGCCAGAACGGTTGGATGCTCAGCGACCCCAATGCCACGAGCGACCAGACGATCGTCGCCAGGTACGCCGTGGTCACCAGAATTCCGAGCATGGTCACCAGCTGACGGGCCCAGTAGGGCGCGGTGACACGGGTGAGGCCGTACTGGACGCAGTTCTCGATCGCACCGCGCTTCCACCGCAGGCGTTGGGCCCAGAGCTCCCGCCAGGTCGGCATCACCTCGGTCGTCAGCGTGCAACCCTTGGGCGACAAGATCTTGTAGCCGAGGTGCATCAGGGCGAACGAGATCTCGTTGTCCTCCGTCAGCACCGTGGTGTCATACACGCCGCCGTGCCCGTCGCCGACCGGGATCTCCCGCGACAACCTCGCTGACCGCACATGCTGCAGTGTCGAGGCACGAAACACTGCCGCGGTGCCGGTCACGACCAGGCATCTTCCCTTGAGGCGCCGTACGTCCCGCGCGTATCGCGCGTACTCGTTGCGCTGCAGGTGACCGACGAACCCTCCGCCGTCCTGTCCGCGAAACACGCCGCCGACGGCCCCGAGCCGGCTGTCGGCGGCGAGGTGGGAGAGCGCACTCTCGATGAACTCGGGGTCCAGCACGCTGTCTGCGTCCTGGATCAGCACGAAGTCGTCTTCCTGAAGCCGAGGAAGTACCACCGACAGGACCTGGTTGAGCGCTCCCGCCTTCTTGTACTTGTTCCCGACGGTTTCCGTGACGTAGGCGCCGGCGCGTTCGGCGAGGTCGACCGTGTCGTCGCTCGAGTTGTCAGAGACGACGATGACCTCGTCGGGCAGTCGAGACTGGCGGCTCAGCGCCGTGACCGTCTCGGCAATTGCTTCCGACTCATTGTGTGCCGGAATCAGCACCACGACGCGATGGCGGGTAGAAATACTCACCGAGGCATCCGCGATCACGGCCGATTCCAGCGCGGCACCGTATTCGCCGGAAAGCTGCTCGGAGCGTCGTCTCTCCGCCATGGCGCTGCCTCTCGTGAGTGTCTGAATGACCACTTCCAGCGTGTGGTCCAGACCTCAGCGCCCAGCAGAAGATCCTCAAGGAATGCTCAAGGTCCCACTTCGGGATCTTGAGAGTCTTGAGGATCTTGAGGTTCCGCAGATAGAGCTGTCGATCGCCTTCTACGGCGGAGAGATATTCATACGGCACGACGGCGGCTCATCGCCGTCGTGCCCGCGCGGGCACCCCCGGGGTCAGGCGTCCGGGAACCCCTGGGGGTTCTTGGACTGCCAGCGCCAGGTGTCGGCGCACATGTCGTCGATCGTCTTCGTCGCCCGCCAGCCCAGCTCCGTGTTGGCGGATGACCCAGTTCGAGTTCGACCGGCTGGAGACCCCGCCCATCGGTAACCCGGTGGTCTGGGGGTCGCGTGATGTGGAGCCGGTGACATGCCGGGCATGCGTGCGGCCGCCGCGCGCCCGAGCGTTGGTCAGCTATGCACCTGCCGGCTTGGCGCGTGCAGCGCCCTCGTCGCGCAGTTCGACCAGGAAGCTCGGGTCGGCCCGCAGCACGCGAACGAGCGCGTCCAGCGCCGAGTCCAGCGGGACGGACGGCTCACCGATCTGCCGCGAGAGATCCAGCAAGCCAGCGGCGTGCCAGCAAGGTGCTTGTTCGGCGGACAGTTCCGTGTCCGCAGGCAGGTTCTGGATCGCGGACAGGTTCAGCGGTGTCACTCTGATCGTCTGAGTCCAGAGCCGCTCATCAGTCAGCACGCCATGGATCAGGCCCTTGCGCCGGAGCTCTTGGGACGAAACGGTCAAGGCTGTGACGCAGAAGAACTCAGGCTTCGCGCCTCGATCCAGCCACCGCCCGTACCCGACTACGGCCGACCGCCCGATCGCGGTCCGGGAGATGGTCGTCTCTTCACGCAGCTCCCGCTCCGCGCCACGGCAGATAAGTTCGTGCAGAAAGGACGAGTCCGAATAGTCCCTCGGCTCGAGCGCTCCCGAGCCTGAGGGGGCCAACCGACCGGAGCTGGCCTGCGACCGTGTTGTCTGGAGAGTCACCACCAGATGATCGTCCGTAGTTATCGCAAGGGTGGATACCCCGATGCTGTTGTCCAGCTTGCTGGAATCGAAGCGGCGAAAGTCGCCTGAGTCGTCGAACAGGTAGTTCTCGCGGAATCGAAACGGCCCTTCAGGCGCTTCGATGTCCCATCGGGTCAACTCGTTGGAGCACAAGAGGGAGAAGAAGTTACTCCGCTGTACGACAGCAGGGCGATCCTGTTCCAGGAAGTCTTGGTCGATATCGGTGCACAGTCGAACGTTCGGGCCGTTGAACGGCCAATGCCCACGCGCGCTGTTCGACATGACATACGGCGCGACGTCGGCCAGTCCTGTCGGCAATGTGTACATGGACGGGGCCATCTGGACCGGCACGAGAGCGTGCGCAAGTTTCAGGTCCAGCTCAGGATCGAATGCCATCCGACCTTCCGCAGAGAGCAGCACAGAGGGAAGCCCTGGCACAGCAGGAGAGCCTTCGAAGCTGAGCGGAAGCGATCGAGGAGCCATCACCCACTGCGACCACCGCATCCTGAGCAGAGCACTATCGCGAACGATCAGCGCCAGCGCCGTGACTGTCGCGAGGACCAGGAGGCCACCGTTGAGCCAACTCGGAATCTTGAGCAGCGAAGGCACCAGCCCGAGAGCGAATCCAGCAAGTCCCGTGACGTAGACCCACTCGGCTTTCATCAGGAAGCGGACACGGTCGATCGCACTGCGGATCACAGCTCGCACGAAACTCCCGATCGAATGATGTGGTGAGGTGCAAGAGGTCGGCACCTCAAGCCAACCAGGTCCAAGGGCCGCGATCGACCTCAGCTGTCCGGGAAGCCCTGAGGATTCTTGGACTGCCAGCGCCAGGTGTCCGCACAGATCTCGTCGATCGTGCGGGTCGCACGCCAGTTGAGTTCTTGGTTCGCGCGGGAAGGGTCCGCCCAATAGGCTGCGAGATCACCGGGACGCCTATCCCCGACCACATAAGGCAGCTTGCGATCAGACGCCCTTTCGAAGGCGTGCAACAACTCGAGCACAGAGGTACCGACGCCGGTCCCGAGGTTGAAAGCTCGTACTGGTTCGTCCATCGACCCCAAGTGCTCCAAGGCGGCAACGTGCCCCGCTGCGAGGTCCATGACGTGGATGTAGTCGCGCTCGCAGGTTCCGTCCGCGGTTGGATAGTCGTCGCCGAACACCACCAGTTTGTCGCGACGTCCGACAGCGATCTGCGCGATGAACGGCATCAGGTTGTTCGGGATACCCTGCGGGTCTTCGCCGATCTCACCGCTGGGATGAGCGCCAACGGGATTGAAGTAGCGCAGCAGAGCTACTTTCCAGCCGGCGTGGGCCTTCGCAACATCCGAGAGCACACGTTCGACCATCACCTTGGTCTGTCCGTATGGGGAAGCCGCCGACAGGTATTCGTACGTCTCCTGATACGGCACCGGAGCCTTTTCCCCGTACACCGTCGCCGACGATGAGAACACAAGCTTGGCAACACCATGGTTCGCCATTGCATTCGCAAGCGAGAACGTGGAGTCGAGGTTGTTCCGGTAGTACTCCAGCGGTTTGGCCACCGACTCGCCCACCGCCTTAAATCCTGCGAAGTGGATGACGGCGTCGATCTGCTCGGTAGCGAAGAGCCGCTCGGTCTTGTCGACGTCCGTCAAGTTGAAGCCGTGTATCGGAATCGACTTGCCTGACAGCGCCTCCATCCGGGCAATGATGGTGGGCTTCGAGTTGGAGAAGTCGTCGACCACCAGGACGTCGTGACCAGCGGCTACCAGGGCGAGGACGGTGTGCGAGCCGATGTAGCCGGCTCCACCCGAGACGAGAACGCGCATGGTCTCAAACTACCGGGTGGCCGCTGCCCGCAGACCACCCCCGCCGTCACCGTTCCGGTCGGCAGCGGTAGCCTCCCGCGCATGACGGTGCCCGAGGCCATGCTCCTGTTCGCCCTCGTCGCGATCCCCCTGACGATCATGCCCGGCCTGGACAGCGCGCTCGTGCTGCGCACCGCCGTCGTCCACGGCAACCGGCACGCCTACGCGACCGCCCTCGGCATCAACGCGGGCGTCCTCGCCTGGGGCGTGGCCGCCGCCGTCGGCGCGACAGCGGTGCTGGCCGCCTCGGCGACCGCCTACCGTGCGCTCACGCTGGCCGGTGCCGCCTACCTCCTGTGGCTCGGCGGGCGCATGCTGTGGTCGAGCTTCCGCCCGGGCCGCTACGACGCGCTGCCCGCCGCCGCACTGCCCCACGACACCCGAGGGACCCCGGACGCACCACGGTCCGCCTGGCGCTCCTTCGCCCTCGGCGCCACGACGAACCTCCTGAACCCGAAGGTCGGCGTCTTCTACCTGGCGACCATCCCCCAGTTCCTGCCCGACGACGTGCCCCATCTCCTCATGGGCCTGCTGCTCGCGATCGAGCACGACGTCCTCGGGCTCGCCTGGCTGGCCCTCCTGATCAACGCCGCGAACCTGGCCAGACGTTGGCTGTCCGGCCGGGCGATCGCCCGCGTCACCGACCGGGTGACCGGCGTCGTGCTGCTCGCACTCGGCGGCCGCATCGGCTGGAACGCCCTCGCCGGGCAGGCCCGTCCCCTCTGAGCGCGACACCACCGCCACGCTCCCCCGGCCACGTGATCAGGGCGGATACCCTCACCTCGTGGCGTACACCGAGCAACGCACCGACTCCGCGGGCCGCACCGGCTACGTCGGACGTTTCCGGGTCGACGGTCGCCTGCGCAGCACCCGCCGCTTCACCGTCAAGCGGGAGGCGCTCGCGGAGGCGCGGCGCCAGGAGGAGGCCGGCAAGCACGCGGAGTGGGTGGACCCGGCCGCCGGCCGGGTCACGGTCGCCGAGTGGTTCACGATCTGGCAGGAGTCCCGCGTCGACCGCGCGCCGCGCACCCTCGAGGCGGAGCGCGAGCGCTTCCGCTCCCTGGTCGCCCCCGCGTTCGGTGACCGGCCGTTGCGGCAGGTCACCCACGAGGACGTCGCGCGCTGGGCCGCCACCATGACCTCCCCCACCACCGGGGAGACCGCCTCCCCGGCCCGGCGCAGGGACGCGGCACGCCTGCTGGTGGCCCTGCTCGACGCCGCCGTCGACGCCCGTCGCCTGCGCACCAACCCCGCACGGACGCCGTCGGGCAAGGTGCCCGCCCTGCCGCGCGCACCGAAGACCAAGCCGCACCGGTACCTCTCCCACGAGCAGCTGCGCCGGGTCGCGGACGCCGCCCGCACGCCCCAGACCCGCACCCTCGTCCTGCTGACCGCCCTGACCGGGCTGCGCTGGGGTGAGGTCAGCGCCCTCACGGTGGCCGACGTCGACCCGCTGCGCCGCCGCGTGCACGTCACCAAGGCGTACACCCGCCTCGACGACGGCACCCTCCTGCTCGGCGACACCAAGACCCACGCCCGGCGCGAGGTCCCCCTGCCCGCGACCCTCGTCGAGGCCGTCGCCGCGCAGGCCGCCGGCCGGGCGCCCACCGACCTGCTGTTCACCGGGACGCGCGGCGGCCCTCTGCGCCGGGAGAGCTTCGACCGGTCGGCGTTCCGGCCCGCGGTCCTGGCGGCCGGGCGTGCCGTGCGCACGCTGCGTGAAGCCCTGGACCTGCCGGTCTCCGGTCTGTACGACGACGGTGTGGCGGCCGTGGTCCGCCGTGCCCAGTCCGACGGCGGGCTCGAGCCCACCGGCGTCTGCGACCCGGCGACATGGACCCTCGTGGGCGCTGCCGACCGGGCACGCCGGGACGGGCGCACGGCCGCGACGACCCGTGGCGAGAAGGTGAGCCGCACCCGGCTGCTGACCGCCCTGTCGAGCACGACGCTCGGGCCCGGTGCGGAGGACTTCGACACGCTCACGCTGCACGACCTGCGCCACACCGCCGCGTCGCTGGCCATCTCCGGCGGGGCCACGGTCAAGGCGGTGCAGCGCATGCTCGGGCACGAGTCGCCGGTACTCACCCTCTCGACGTACGCCGGCCTGTTCGAGGACGACCTCGACGCACTGGGCGACACGATGAGCGCGGCGTTCCAGGCGACCGCCGTCGTGCCCGGCGCGCACGCGGGCGCTGCGACGCCGAACGTCACCTCGATCGGGACCGCCCGGGCCTGGGCCGTCGGCTGACCGGGCCTGTCCGAGACGCGACGCACCGTGTTCTCGTGACGTGTTCTCGTGACGTGTTCTCGCCGATCCGGGATGCTGATGTCGAGAACACGCGGACGGCTCCGTCCCAGGGTCGAGGGCGCCCACCGCGTCCCCGACCGTGCGGGTCCTGCGAGGGGCCCTCGACCAGGGAGAGAACCATGGCGAAGTACCTGCTGCTCAAGCACTACCGGCACAACGGCCCCAAGCCCGTTCCGGGCACCGAGGCGATGATGGACCAGTGGACGCCCGAGGAGATCACGGCGCACATCGACTACATGGGCCGGTTCGCCGAGAAGCTGGCGGAGCGTGGCGAGTTCGTCAGCGAGGGCGCGCTCTCGCCGGAGGGCACGTTCGTCCGCTATGACGGCGAGGGGCGGCCGCCGGTGACGGACGGGCCGTTCGCGGAGACCAAGGACCTGATCGCGGGCTTCATGATCATCGACGTCGAGTCCCAGGAGCGGGCGTACGAGGCGGCCGCCGAGCTCTCCGCGGCGCCGGGCCAGGGCGGGCGCCCGATCTACGAGTGGCTCGAGGTGCGGCCGTTCTTCGCCGAGCTGCAGGGCACGACCGAGTAGGCACGACCGACGCGACAGGACAGGTCAGGACGGCAGCATGCACGAGGACCAGGTGAACGAGCTGATGCGTACGCTGGCGCCGCAGGTCCTGGGCGTCCTCGTCCGCCGCGGAGCAGACTTCGCGACGGCCGAGGACGCCGTGCAGGAGGCGCTGATCGAGGCAGCGCACCACTGGCCCGACAGTCCTCCGGACGAGCCGAAGGCGTGGCTCCTGAAGGTCGCCGGCCGCAAGCTGATCGACGCGCAGCGCGCCGAGGCGGCCCGACGCCGGCGGGAGGAGCGTGTCCACGACGAGCCCCCGCCCGGGCCCACCGAGCAGTCGGACGACACGCTGCTCCTGCTGAGCCGGTGCTGCCATCCGTCGCTCAGCCCGGCGTCCGCCATCGCGCTGACGCTGCGCGCCGTCGGTGGGCTCACCACGGCGCAGATCGCGCGCGCCTTCCTGGTGCCCGAGGCCACCATGGCGCAACGCATCTCCCGCGCCAAGCGCACGATCACCGGTGAACGGTTCGACACCCCGGGTGACGTCCGAGCGGTGCTGCACGTGCTGTACCTGATCTTCAACGAGGGGTTCACGGGCGAGATCTCCCTCGCCGACGAGGCGATCCGGCTGACGCGCCAGCTCACCGCGGCGAGTGCGACGGACCCGGAGATCGCCGGCCTGCTCGCCCTGATGCTGCTGCACCACGCCCGGCGGGAGGCGCGGTACACCGCGTCGAACGAGCTGGTGCCCCTGGACCAGCAGGACCGGTCGCTGTGGGACACGTCGATGATCGGCGAGGGCGTCGCCGTCCTGCAGGGGGCGCTGGGTCGAGACCTGCTCGGGCAGTACCAGGCGCAGGCCGCGATCGCCGCGCTCCACGACGACGCGCCCAGCGCCGAGGAGACCGACTGGCCGCAGATCCTCGAGTGGTACGACGAGCTGGTCCGGCTCACGGACAGTCCGGTCGTCGCGCTCAACCGGGCTGTCGCCGTCGGCCAGGTCGACGGCCCGCGTGCAGGTCTGGCCGTCCTGGCCGGGATCGACCCCGGACTCGCACGCTGGGACGCCGTGGCGGCCCACCTGTACGAGCGCGCCGGCGACGTCGCCCTGGCGATCGAGCACTACAGGACCGCGGCGGACCGGGCCACGAGCCTGCCGGAGCGCACCCACCTCATCAAGCAGGTGGCACGGCTCGTCGTCGAGGCGCGCTCTAGAGGCCGCTGAAGATCCAGGTGGACGGCGCGTCGTATCCCGTGAGCCCACCCGGCCGGCTGCACGCCCCCAGGTCGAGCGTCACGAACGTGACCACCTGCGTGAGCGTCGATCCGGCAAGAACCCCGCTGGTGATCGGCCCGGTGACGGTCAGCACGTAGGTGCCGTTGACCGTCGTCGAGGTCGAGGACCACGACCAGGCGCTCGTCATGGTCGAGCTTCCGTTCCAGAAGATGGTCTGAGTTCCGCTCCCCCCGCCGAACAGCGTGGCGCACGACTTCGTGACCTCCCCGCTGTAGTCCGCGGTGAACGACGTGAGCGTCGGGTGGGTCAGGCTCACACAGGACGCTTCATCGTGCCCCTCGACCTCCAGGGTCTGGGCGACGTTCGTGACTCCGGGGTCGTACGTGCCGACCGAGTCGCCGACGCAGTTCACCACCGTCGGAGTCGCTGTGGCTGTGGCTGATGGCGCCGCGACCAGGCCGACGGCGGCCAGGAGCACCGTGCTGGCGATGGCGTAGATGTACCTCTTCATGACTCTCCCGTCTGGATGACGAGCGCCCCGGCTGACACCGAGATCATGACCCCCCGACTCGCCCTTCCTTGGAGCGTGAGCCCGTTCACGCAGCGGTGCAACCCCAAGCGGCCGCTGGGTCTCCTCAGGGCTGGTCGCGGTCCCGGAGGTAGGCCTCCAGCGTGGCGGCGCCGGCCAGCATCGCCCGCCCGCGGGCGGACAACCGGCGTTGCCAGTCGCGCAGCGTGGCCTCCAGCGGTCCCACTCCCCCGGCGGCACGCACCTGAGCGATCAGCGGGGCGATCTGCTCCAGCAGGTAGCCGCCTCGCCGGAGCTGGTGGGCGAGCTTCGCGTCCCGTACAGCCGCCTCGTCGTAGACGCGGTACCCCGTCTGTGCGTCGCGGCGCGGACGCACGATCCCGGCCCGCTCCCAGGTCCGCAGTGTCGCGGGCCGGATGCCGAGCTTCGCTGCGAGCGGCCCGATGAACGTCGCGGCGGGTCGGGCGGTGGCGCCCGACCCGGACGCGGGTTCACGCTCGTTCGGCGAGGACCGAGCCGCAGGCCCGAGGTCGCGGAGCGCTGCCTCCACCGCGTGGAGCGTCCGGCGGTCCTCCAGGAGCTGGGCGTGACTCTCGTCGATGAGGCGGAAGGCCTCCCCGTACGGATCCTCGTCGCCGGCCGCGGGTTCGTTGACGGCCCGCATGATCGCCGTCGCCGTCGGGTGGCCGTGGCCGGGGACCAGGGCGAGGAACGCGCGCAGGGCGCGCGCGTGCGACGTGCCGTAGACGCGGTAGCCGTTCGGTGTCCGTTCGGCGGCGGGGAGGATGCCCGTGTCCTCGTAGTTCCGGACCGCCTGGGTGGACAGGCCGTGCTCACGGGCCAGATCGACCGGCCGGAGCCGCACACCGGTTCGAAGGTCTGACCGCATCTTCCCTTCCCCCACGACGCAAAGTCTCAACCGAGACTTCGACGATACCTTTCAAGGAATGACGACAGACATCCAGGAGACCACCGGTCCCGTCGATTCCACCGCGGTCATGCGGCTGCTGCCCGCCCGCCCACGGGTTCTCGCGCTGGGCGAGCCCGCGCACGGCGAGCAGAGCCTGCTCGCCGTGCGCAACGAGCTGTTCCGGCAGCTGGTCGAGCAGGAGGGCTACCGGACGATCGCCCTCGAGAGCGACTGTCTGGCAGGCCTGCTCGTGGACGACTACGTCACCACCGGCGAGGGTGACCTCGACGAGGTCATGAGACGCGGCTTCAGTCACGGGTGGGGTGCGTTCCCGGGCAACCGGGACCTGGTGCGCTGGATGCGCGGCTACAACGAGGACCGTCCGGCGTCCGACCGGCTCCGGTTCGCCGGTATCGACGGTCCGCTGGAGATCACGGGAGCCGCGAGTCCTCGGCAGGCTCTCCTCGGGCTGCACGACCACCTGGCGGCACATGTGGACGCCGAGCTGGCCCCCTGTACCCGGGACGCCCTCGACCGCCTGATCGGTCCCGACGATCGATGGACGGAGCCTGCCGCGATGATGGACCCGGCCCGGTCCGTCGGCCGGACCGCCGAGGCCAGGGAGCTGCGACTGCTCGCGGACGACCTCGTGGCCCTGCTCGGCGCACGGGCGCCTCAGCTGCTCGCGGAGTCGTCAGCCACGGACCGGGAGCGGGCACGGTTGTACGGGCGCACGGCGACGGGCCTGCTCCGGTACCACTTCTGGATGGCAGACCCGGGCACGAGCCGCATGACCTGGCTGCTGGGGGTGCGGGACGCGATGATGGCGGCCAACCTGCTCGCCGCCGCCGAGCGCGGCCCCGTGCTGGTGAGCGCGCACAACAGCCACCTGCAGCGCGATCTGAGCACCATGAGCATGTGGGACCACCCGAGGTTGGAGTGGTGGAGCGCCGGGGCGCTGGTCGACGCCGAGCTCGGTGCGGGATACGCGTTCCTGCCCACCGCCCTCGGCACCATCCGGCACCAGGGAGTGGACACGCCGCCGTCGGACACCGTCGAAGGGATGCTGTACGCCCTGACCGGAGACCATTACCTCGTCGACGCCGGCCGCCTGGCGTCCGTTCTCGGGGACGCCAGGGCGAAGGCGCGCGTGTCCCCCTGGTTCGGGTATGCCCCGTTCGACCCGGCGCACCTCCCACGCACCGACGGCATCGTCTTCGTCAAGGAGGCGGAGCGGCCGTAGCCGGGGGTCGAGGAACGTCGCAAGGCGGGTCAGCCTGGCTGGTCAGGTCGCCAGGGTCACGCGTCGGGCCGGTCGGGCGACGTGGATGACGGGCGTCGTCAGCGCTCACTATCTGCTCACCAGTGCGCTGAGTAGCGCCAGCGAGACACCACGAGAATTGCTAGATCTAGCGGATAGATCTGCATGAGGGGTGTTTTGCGCACCCGCTTCAGGAAAGCGGGTGCGTACTGTGCGAACGACTAGTAGGAGTAGTATTGTGGAACTACTCGTACTACTACGAGCTGGAATGACGGACGAATCGATCGGGGAACGACGTGCGGGACAAGGAACGGGTCTTCCAGGCTGCCGAGGCGCTGACGGCCGAGGGGGTGGCGGTCACGGTGACGAACGTGCGCGAGCGTGCCGGCTGCTCCAACGCCGCGGCGACGAAGTACCTGCGCGAGTGGCGGGACACGAAGGCCGCGCAGGACGAGGCTCGTCAGGCGCTCCCCGACCTGCCCCCGGCGGTCACGGCGCTCGTGGACCGTGGCCTCGACGCCCTGTGGGGCGCTGCGGTCGAGGTGGCGCGCGCCGAGCACGAGGCAGCGGCCGCCGCGCAGGACGAGGCCCTGACCGCCGTCGTCGGCGAGGCGGACGCTCTGGCCGCCCGCGTGGACGAGGCCGACGCAGAGCTCGCCCAGTTCCGTGCGGTCCTCGAGTCGGCTCGCGAGTACGCCCGGTCCGCGGAGGAGGAACGTGCCACCGCGGAGAAGGAGCGGGCGGACGCCGTGGCAGCGTCGGCCCGGCTGGAGGGCGACCTGGCCACCGTGCGTCAGGCGCTCGACGCCGCGCGGGACGAGCTCGTCCGGGAACGGTCCGCGACGGCGGCTGCCGAGCGCGCACGGGCCGACGCCGAGGCCGCCCGCGCGCAGGCGCAGGGCGCCGCCGTCGGGCTGCGGGAGTCGCTGGCCGATGTTCGCGCGGCGCTCGAGGCTGCCCGGTCCGACGCCGCTCAGGCTCACCGTGACCGTGGGGCAGCAGAGGCTGCCCGCTCCGCCGCGGAAGCGTCGGTCGCCCGGCTCGAGGGCGAGCTCTCGGCCTCCCGGGAGGCGCTGGAGTCGGCGCGCGGGCAGGCCGCGGAGGCCGAGCAGGCCCGCGTGGCGGCCATCGCCGCCCAGTCGCAGGCCGAGGGCACGGCCGCCGGGTTGCGGGAGGCGTTGGAGTCGGCGGTGGCCGGTGCGCGTGCGGGCGCCTCGGCAGCCGCAGAGCAGGCAGAGGTGCCGAACCGTTGAGCGCCTGACCTCGTGCCGGCCGGTTGCCGCCGGGCGGCACGATGTCAGTGGCAGGTGCTGTGATGGCCTGATGAACCTTCGCGGATTTGCCACCATCAGCTACTGGGCCGACGACGTCACGGCGGCCGCCGCCTGGTACACGCAGCTGCTCGGCGTCGCGCCGTACTTCGAGCGGTCCGGACCGGACGGTGTGCTCGCCTACGCAGAGTTCCGGATCGGTGACAAGCAGGCCGAGCTCGGCATCGTGAGCCGCGCCTACGCGCCGCCCGGCTTGCCCGCAGAGCCGGGCGGCGCGGTCATGTACTGGCACGTCGACGACCTGGAGGGCACGATGGCCCGGCTCCACGAGCTGGGCGCCACCGAGTACCAGCCCGTCACGCCCCGTGAGGCGGGGTTCGTCACGGCGTCCGTGGTGGACCCGTTCGGGAACGTCCTCGGGGTCATGTACAACCCGCACTACGTGGAGCAGCACCCGACCACCGGCGAACGCACCACACCCGGGACAGCCACTCCGCACTCCCGCTAGGTTGCCTGCGTGACTTCTGCACCCTCGACCTCCGTGCCAGAGATCGTCAACGCCCTGCTCGACCTGACCGCCTGGGCCGTCCTCGACGTCGACCCGGAGGGCCGCATCCTCGCCGGGAACGACGAGCCAGGCAGCATGCAGCTCGTCGAGATCGCGCCGGACGGCACCCGGACGCAGCTCACCGCGCTGCCGTCGCGCTGCTCCGGCCGCTACGTCCCGGGCACGCGCCGCGTGGTGGTCCAGCACGACAACGGCGGCGACGAGAAGACCCAGCTCAGCCTGCTCGACCTGGCACCCTCGGACGCAACGGTCGCCTCCCTGCCCACCGGGCCGGCCCTGCCCGACGTCAGACCCGCGGCCAGCTCGCTGCCCGCACGCCTGCCCGCGACGCTGGAGACACTCGCACCCCTGGTGCACGACCCTGAGCACAAGCACGACCTCGCCGACGTCTCGGCCGACTCCGTGGTCTTCCTCACCAACCGGCGCGACGGTGTCGACTTCGACCTGGTCGTCCACGACCTGGCGACCGGCACCGAGACCACCCTGTACGACGGCGGCGGGTACCTCTCGGCCGCCGCCGCCTCCCACGACCGCCGCTCGGTGGCGATCACGGTGCTCAGCAGCCAGCCGCGGTCCACGCAGATCCTCGTCGCGGGCGACGGCGGAGACAGTGCCGCCGCGCTCACGGCCCCGGACGAGCACGCCCATCACGCACAGGTCGCCTGGACCGCCGACGACGACGCGCTCGTCATGGCGTCGGACCACGACCGCGAGTTCGCCGCCGTCGTCCGCGTGCGCCCGGGCGAAGCGAACAGCCCCGAGAACACCGTCTGGCAGACCCTCGTCGAAGCAGACGACCACGACCTCGAGGTGGCCCTCTCCCCCGACGGCACGGCGATGATCGTCGGCCACCACCAGGACGGCGTCACCACCCTGGCCGTGCACGAGCCCGACGGCACCCACCGCTGCGACGTCACCCTGCCCGACGCCGGAGTGCCCACCGTCGTCTGGGCACCGGACTCCTCCCGCTTCGCCGTGCACCTCACCACCCCCGGCGACCCCGGATCCATCCACCTCGTCGACGCCGCCACCGGCACCGCCACCACAGTGGTCGACGGACGCGACCAGGTCCCCGCCGGCCTGCCCGTCGCCCTGCCCACCGTGCACCGCGTCCCCACCCCGGACGGCGAACAGGTGCCCTGCTTCGTCTACCGCCCCGTGCCCGCCACCACATCCACGAGCACCGGACCCGCCCTCACCGGCGCCTCCGTCCTCCTCATCCACGGCGGCCCCGAGGGCGAAGCCACCCGCCTCTTCTCCCCCGTCATCCAGGCGCTCGCCGCCACGGGCTTCACCGTGCTCGTCCCCAACGTCCGCGGCTCCGCCGGCTACGGCAAACGCTGGGTCAGCCTCGACGACGTCCACCAGCGCCTCGACTCCGTCGCCGACCTCGCCGCCCTGCACGCCTGGCTCCCCGAGCTCGGCCTCGACCCCGAACGCAGCGCCCTGTGGGGTGGCTCCTACGGCGGCTACATGGTCCTGGCCGGCACCACGATGCAACCCGACCTGTGGGCCGCCGGCGTCGACATCGTCGGCATGTCCTCGCTCGTCACCTTCCTCGAGAACACCTCCGAGTACCGCCGCGCCGCCCGCGAACGCGAGTACGGCAGCCTCGAGCACGACCGCGACTTCCTCCTCACCGCCTCCCCGATCACCTACCTCGACCAGCTCCGCGCACCGCTGTTCGTCATCCACGGCGCCAACGACCCCCGGGTCCCGCTGTCCGAGGCCGAACAGATCGCCGCGGCGCTCGCGGACCGCGGCGTCCGGCACG
Source organism: Promicromonospora iranensis (assembly GCF_028994805.1). Taxonomy (GTDB): domain Bacteria; phylum Actinomycetota; class Actinomycetes; order Actinomycetales; family Cellulomonadaceae; genus Promicromonospora; species Promicromonospora iranensis. Next base: position 423,772 of record NZ_JAJQQP010000002.1, read on the forward strand.
AGCTGCGGGTGTACGTCGACGAGGGCCACGGGCTCGCCCAGCGCGCGAACCGCAAGGACGCCTACCCGGCGGCGATCGAGTTCCTCGCCGAGGTCTTGGGCGGCACCGAGGTCTTGGGCAGCACCGGGACCCCGGGTAGCACCGGGAACGCGGGAGGCGACGAGTGACCCGCGAGGAACGGCGCCTGCGGCTGTCGATCGACGACCAGATCGAGAACCGGTACCACGAGGTGCCGTTCGAGATACCCGCCGGACGCGCTCCCCGCGCGCTGGAGGTCACCCTCGCGTACGCCAAGGACGCCGCGGTGATCGATCTGGGCTGCCGCGACCCGAAACGCTGGCGAGGATGGTCGGGCGGTGCCCGGTCGCGCTTCGTGATCACGCCGGACGCCGCGACCCCCGGGTACGAGCCCGGTGAGCTGGTCCCGGGCCGGTGGGCCGTGGTTCTCGGCCTGCACGGGATGCCTGCCGACGCCGTCGACGTCACCGTCACGATCACCACGGGGGTGGACGCCGGCGGGGTCGAGGACGAGCCGCCCGCGCAGCCTCCGCCGTCGGGCAGCGGGAGCGGACCGGGCCGCACCCGGCTGGGCCGGGGCCTGCCCGCGCCGGAGGGTCTGACCTGGTACGCGGGCGACCTGCACGCCCACACCACGCACTCGGACGGGACGCTGAGCATCGCCCAGCTCACGGCCGCCGCCGCGGGCCGGGGCCTGGACTTCCTCGCCGTGACCGACCACAACACCGTCTCGCACCACGCGCACCTGCCGGGTGTGGGTGCCGCGTACGACACGTGTCTCCTGCCCGGGCAAGAGGTGACGACGCACGCGGGCCACGCCAACGCGTTCGGCGACATCGGCTGGGTGGACTTCCGGCGCCCGGCGGCGCAGTGGCTGTCCGACGTCGAGGAGCGCGGCGGGATCCTGTCCGTGAACCACCCGATCCAGGACGACTGCGGGTGGGTGTACCCGGTGCGGACCGGGTTCCTCGAGCTGTGGCACATCTCGTGGTTCCTCGACCTGACGGCCACCGGACCGTGGGCCTACCTGCGCGGCTTCGACGGGTCAGGTGCGGGTGGCGCGGAGAGCGCCTCGGCAGGCCGTCCCGTGCTCCTGGGCGGCAGCGACTTCCACACGCCTGACCAGGGCTTTCCGCCGGGCACGCCCACCACGTGGGTCGCCGCCGAGGACCGCTCACCCGAGGCGATCCTGGATGCCGTCCGCCACGGGAGGACCGCCATCAGCCGCTTCCCCGGGCCGGGCGAGCCGGCTCTGGTGCGCGTGGGCGTCGACCTGGTCGCCGTCGACGCGGACGGCACCGTCCTGGTCGAGGGCGTCCCGTCGGGCGGTACGGACCGCAGGCGGCACGTGCGCGGGGACCGCGTGACGTTCGCCGCGCCGCCCGAGGGCGGGCCGTACCGGCTGGAGGCGGCCGACCGGACGCTGCTCGCGATCAGCGCGTGACGGGTTCGGCGCCGGACCCAGCGGTCGGCCCGGGATCCGGATCTGTACCCGGACCGGCATCCGGACCGTCCGGCGAGCCCGTCTCCTGCGGCGCCGCCGGAAGCCGGATGAACCGCGAGACGGTCGTGCCGACCACGAGCAGCGCGAACGGGTACAGGGACAGGTAGACGCGGAACGCCTGTCCCGGGTCGGGGCCGGGGTCGGCACCCGAGCGGTAGCCGAACCAGAGCGCGAGCGACGCCAGCGCCGCGGCCGTCACCAGGCCGTTGAGCCGGCCCAGCACACCGAACGCCGCCAGGAAGAGCCCGCTGCGGTGGGTGCCGTAGCGGGCGGCGTCGGCGTCGAGCACGCGGGCGATCACCAGGTCGTTCGTCGCGAGCACGCCGGAGTAGCCGACGGCGACGGCCAGCCCCGCGAGGATCCCGGTGGTCAGGTCCGTCGCGAAGTACATCGGCACGAACCCGACGGCCGCCACCGGCAGCGCGAGCCGCCACGTCCATGCGGCGCCCTTGCGTCGCACGACGGCGGCCCACACGCTCAGCATCCCGATCGCCACCACGATCACGACCAGCTGCAGGATGCTCGCGTCCAGGGCCGAGCCGCCCAGCGTGTGGTGCACGTAGAGCTGGAGGCCGCCCAGGACCAGCGCCATCGCGGACCCGTAGCAGGCGTTGACGACGCCGACGGTCCAGAAGTGCGACGTCGACAGGATCTGTCCGATCGACCGGAAGAACAGCGGCTTGGGTTCCGCGTCGAGCGCCGGGTCCTCGCGGACCCCGAACGCCGTCCACAGGATCACCGTCGCCGCCACCACCGCGAAGATCACCGCGAGGCGCCCGTACCCGACGGTCGACCCCTCGGTGCCCAGCACGTTCCGCGCCAGCACCGGCGTCAGCGCCAGGGCGATCACCAGCGCGATGAGCTGGGCGCCCTGCCGCACGGCGTTCGCCGTCGCGCGGCGCCGCTCGTGCGTGAACAGCTCGGGCAGCAGCGCGCCGTAGCTGGCGTTGATCAGTGAGTCGGCCATCTCGGTGGTGATCGCGAACACCGCGAACCACACGGCGAGCCCCACCGCGGAGTCGGCCACCGGCCCCGGCACGGAGAACAGGGCGATGGTCGTGCAGGCCAGCACCAGCGCGCCGGTCACCAGGTACGGCCGACGCCGCCCCCAGCGTGAGCGCGTGCGGTCCGACAGGTGCCCGAAGACGGGGTTGTCCAGCGCGTCGAGCACCCCGTACACCGCGTAGACGGTCGCGTAGACGACGGCGTCCAGGCCGAGCAGCTCGACGTACACGTAGAGCATCGAGCCCTTGACGAGGTTGATCGGCAGCGAGGTGCCGAACATGCCGACGCCGTAGCGCATCGGTGAGGTGCTCGGGTGCGCCGGCGTGCCTGCGCGCGCTGACGTTGCCGGGGGCTCGCTCGCCGGCGCACCCGATGCCGCATGCTCGGCGTCCACGTCGGTGAGCCTACTCACCACCTGCCGACCAGGTCGATGCCCTGCCGGTCGATCTCCCGGACGAGAACCGGATCGCCCAGCAGCCGCAGCTCCCAGGTCCGCTTGCGCCACCACCCCGCCGACAGCTCCCGCAGGCGCGCGGTGTCCGGGGCCGGGTGCAAGAAGATCTCGCTGGTCCCCTCGGGCAGCCGATCCAGCAGGCGCAGGTAGTGGTCCCGCAGGGACACGTAGTCCCGTGCCTCGGCGTCGCCGCCCCGGTGGGTGGCGATGACGCGCGGCAGGCGCACCCCCGCGGCGTCCGCTGCCGCCACCGCGCTCGCGTGCCGCTCCCGCACGGCGGGTGTGGTGAGCAGCGGGTCACCGTCCCCGTACAGCTCCAGCCCGCGAGGCAGGCGGAACGCCAGACCACGGCGCGCGCACACCGAGATCGCCTCGGCGAGGTAGGAACGCCCCGACAGCCCGTAGAGCGTGCCCTGGTGGGAGTCCAGGCGATCCGGCGCGGGCGAGCCGACGACGGCCGTGGCTCGTGCCAGGGCGTCGATCTGATCGGTGACCCGGTCGACGACGTCGTCGAAGCCGCCGTCCGGCGCCGGTTCCGGGAGCACCACGTGCACACCGGGCGCGACGTCGGGCGCCGCGCGGGCGACCAGCTCGACGGCACGGAGGGCGCCGGGGTTCTGCTCGCCGTCGACGTGTGCGGTGATGACGCCGACGGCCGTCAGAGGCGAGCCGGCCAGCAGGGCGGCGATCTCGCGGTCCGCGTCGGGGTGGGTGCCGGCGTCGTCAGCGGTGAGAACGAGACTGCGCGTCATGCACCCAGTCTGACCCAGCCGGCAGCCGGTCAGCAGCCGGTCAGTAGCTGCCGATCACGCTCGTACCGAGGGACTCCGCGGCCTTGCCGAGCTGTACCTCGAGGTCCCACGGCGTGGTCACGTGCGGGATCGCCGCGGGGACGCAGGGCAGCATCGCGGTGTGGAGGGACAGGCTGGTCCCCAGCGTGTCGGCCCGCCAGACGCCCGGGCCGACCACCTCGAACTCGCCCGCCCCCGTGCGGTGCAGGACGACCACGTACTCCTGGCCGGTCTGCAGGACGGCGGGCATCCCGGCCCCGGGCGGGGACGACGTGGACCCGACCTGGGTCACCGCAAGGTTCGCGTTCTTCGCCACGGCACCCAGCAGCACCTTGCGCAGCTGGACCTCGGTGCGGGTGTAGGGCACGCGGTCGACCACGTCGACCGCCGCGTCACCGGCCTGCACCAGGGCGACGACGTCGGCGTCGGCGACCAGCTGCTCGACGGTCCCGTAGTCCTCCGGCGCCATGAAGTCGGCAGCCCTCGCGTCGGTCATGCAGCCGCTGAGGAGCCCGATCACGCCCATCATGCCGATCATGCCGAGGGCCACCCGCGCCTGCGGTCGCATCGCCGCTCCGTCCTCCGTCACCCCGGTCGCCAGACCGCCCCGTTCGGCGCCTCCCCGAGAGACGGCAGGACGTCTGGTGCGTTCGCCGCACGAGCACCATGCCGCGTGCTCGTTCGTGCAACGAATGTTCCTCGGTTCCCTGACGACAGGACAAGGGCAGGCGAGGGCGAACCTGGGCTGAGCGGGACGGCCAGTTTGGCGCGATGCGAAACAGGACCGGGTCAGGCGGCGTGCGCGCTGCCGATCGCCCGCACGAGGCCCGACGTGGAGATCGAGCCCATGCGATAGCGCTCCACCGCGGCGACGAGCGCCTCGCTGACATCGCGCGGTACGCGCGAGGACCGTGCCACGGGGTGCCAGATCTCGCGTTCGAACACGGCCGTCCGCTTCGCCGGCCCACGGTACAGACGCCCGGCGAGTGGCGGGGGCGCGGGGACCGGTCCCGAACCGGGAGGCGCCGGAGGCACCGGGCCCTGGGGCGGCGCAGGGGGCGGCGGCACCGGGGCGTGGACGGACGGTACCGCCGTCGGCGCCGGGGCAGTGGGCCGGTGAGCACCCGGCACGGGAGTCGCGGGCTGCTGCGGCGCCAGATAGCTCGCGAGCCGTGACGCCCGGTAGCGGGCGCCCGGGTTCCAGCGCAGGGTGGGCACGGCGGGCTCGGCCGGCCGCACACCGGTGGACTCCCGGCGCGGCGCGGGGGCGTCAGGCAGCTCGGCGGTGTCCGTGACCGAACCCGTCGACGCGCCTGCAGCGGCGGGCTCGTCAGCAGGGGCAGAACCAGCGGCGGCAGCGGCGGGTGGGGGCGGGGGAACCGGAGCAGCCGCCGAAACGGTGGCCGCTACCTGCTCTGCGTGCACCTTCTGCTCTGCGTGCGCCTTCCGTAGCGCCGCCACGATGCGGGCGACGCGTCCCGTGTCGGCGTCCAGGTAGTGCGCGGGCGAACCCTGTGGGCCGTCAGCGCTCGTACCGTCCGAGGCCTGACTCTCCGTACCGTCCGCCATGACTGCTCCCTCACCCGTCGTCCCGCCGTCGTCCGGCCACGACCAGCGCCGACCGCTGTCCCATATGTTCCCTGCCGCGCCCAGGGCGTGCAAGCCCCGGGCGCGGCAGGACGACCTGGGCCGGTGACCAGGGCTTTGGCCCCGAATCAGCCCGGCTCAGTCTCCGCCGAGCATGTCCAGGAAGCTCGGGGTGCTCGAGAACGGGTCGGCGGGCTTGGCATGCTCGCCGCGGGCGAACACGAGGGCCGCCAGGGAGCGGCCGGCGCGTTCGATGCGTTGGGGCAGGGAGCTGCCTCCGTCGTCGTGGTGGTTGGCGCTCGCGGCTCGGGCCCAGTCGTCGGTGGCCGCGAACACCGAGGTGGTGACGACGTCGGCCCGCAGGTAGGTGAACAGCGGCCGCAGGGAGTACTCCAGGGCGAGGGAGTGGCGTGGTGTGCCGCCGGTCGCGCCGAGCAGCACGGGCATGCCCGTGAGGGCTTCCTTGTCGAGGATGTCGACGAACGACTTGAACAGCCCGGAGTAGGTGGTGGTGAACAGCGGGGTCACGGCGATGACGGCGTCCGCCCGGGTGACGGTCTCGATGGCATCGGCGAGGTCACCGGTGGGGAACCCGGTGAGCATCGCGTCGATGATCGCGTGCCCGTGGTCGCGCAGCTCGACCACCTCCACGGTCACGTCGTGGCCCAGGGCCTCGAGCTCGCGCACCGTGGCCTCCGCGAGCCTGTCGGCCAGCAGCCGGGTCGAGGAGGGTTGCCCCAGGCCGGCGTGCACGACGGCGATCGTGCGCTCGGTGGTGGTGCGCTCGGTGGCGTCGGTCATGACAGGACCTCCTCTGCCCGCTTGCCGGTGTACTCGTCCGCGCCGTCGCCGACGTGCGTCGCGCCGGCCTGGCCCGTTGCCTTGGCGGCGGTGACCCGCTCCGCGTGCGTGGGCGGGTTCGCCGGCACGTCGGCGGGGCGCTTGGCGTCCGCGATCTTGCGCAGCTCGGGCACGACGTCGGAGGCCAGCAGGTCGATCTGGTCCAGGACGGTCTTCAGCGGCAGGCCGGCGTGGTCGATCAGGAACAGCTGACGCTGGTAGTAGCCGACGTCGTCGATGAAGGACCCGTACCGGTCGATGACCTGCTGCGGCGAGCCGACGGTCAGCGGTGTGTCCCGCGTGAAGTCCTCCATGCTCGGACCGTGGCCGTAGACGGGCGCGTTGTCGAAGTAGGGCCGGAACTCGTCCCAGGCAGCCTGGCTGTTCCTCCGGATGAACGCCTGGCCACCGAGGCCGACGATCGCCTGGTCGGCGCGGCCGTGGCCGTAGTGCTCGAACCGTTGCCGGTAGAACGCGATCATCTGCCTGGTGTGGCTGATCGGCCAAAAGATGTTGTTGTGCAGGAACCCGTCGCCGTAGTACGCGGCCTGCTCGGCGATCTCGGGGCTGCGGATCGAGCCGTGCCACACGAACGGCGGGACACCGTCCAGGGGGCGTGGGGTGGCGGTGAAGCCCTGCAGCGGGGTGCGGAACTTGCCCTCCCAGTCCACGACGTCCTCGGTCCACAGCCGGCGTACCAGCGCGTAGTTCTCGATCGCGAGCGGGATGCCCTGGCGGATGTCCTGCCCGAACCAGGGGTACACCGGACCGGTGTTGCCGCGGCCCATCATCAGGTCCATCCGGCCGTCGGAGATGACCTGCAGCATCGCGTACTCCTCCGCGATGCGTACCGGGTCGTTCGTCGTGATCAGGGTGGTCGCCGTGGACAGGGTGATGTTCTTCGTGACGCCGGCGAGATAGCCGAGCATCGTCGTCGGGCTGGATGCCACGAACGGCGGGTTGTGATGCTCACCCGTGGCGAACACGTCCAGACCGGCCTCGTCCGCGTGCTTCGCGATCGTGAGCATCGCCCGGACACGTTCGGTGTCGTCCGGGGTGTGCCCCGTCGTCGGGTCCGTCGTCACGTCGCTGACACTGAAGATCCCGAACTGCATGATCTCGCGCTCCCATGATCGTGTTCCTGCTGAAGCCCTGCGTGCTGGACTGTCCTGCGTGCCGAGCTATTCATGCAGATGCATGAATACTGCCCACAACCTGCTGCTAGTCTCGATTGTTCCCACCAGGCCTGCTCCCACCAGCCGCTACCCACGTGAGATCGCGCACATCCGCGCCCAGTTTGCCCGGAGTGCGCTTGCGAGCGCACATCGGACGCGTAGCCTGATCAGACGGCTGGAACATAGACGGCTGGAACGGCTGGAACATCACAGAGGGTCCCCGCGTTGGCACTACGGACCTTTTTCCGCCACCTATCCCGACAACCCTCTGGAGGACATCGTGCCCGACCGGTCCCTGCGCGGTATGAGCATCGGTAGTAAGAGCATGGAGTCCGACGAGGGCGTGGACTTCGCCCCTCGGTTCCAGGCCTACTACGACTGCCCCAACGGCCACACCATCATCCTGCCCTTCGCCACCGACGCGGACGTACCCCCGATCTGGGAGTGCCGCTGCGGCGAGGAGGCACTGCTGCGCGACGCCGAGAAGCCGGAGCCCAAGGCGACCAAGCCCCAGCGCACCCACTGGGACATGCTGCTGGAGCGCCGCACCGTCAAGGAGCTCGAAGACCTGCTCGACGAGCGCCTCGAGCTGCTGCGCGCCGGCAAGCTCCGCCGCTCCGCCTGACAGCCTCGCACCGACGGTCCCCGTGACCGTCAGCAGCGACTGACAGCAGCGGAAACGACCGTCGGGTCCAGGCCATGTGGCCGGACCCGACGGTCGTTTCTGTACCTGCTGGTCGTATCGACCGGCGTGCGCCTACCGACTCAGGCTCACGGCACCGTCCACCACCGGCACGGTCTGCGCCCGCATCCGCCTGCGCGCGCCCACCCCGCCGCCGACACCCGTCACCAACAGGGCTACCGCGAGGCCGCCGACCACCCAGCCCGGCCAGTAGCCTGCGGCCACAGCAGGCGTGATCGACGACCGCAAGGGCAGGTTGGCCACGAACTCGTCGTCCGTGAACAGGCCTGTCCGGCGCACCACCGTGCCGTCCGGCGTGATCACACCCGACACCCCCACCGTCGAGATCTGTACCGCCGCCCGGCCCGTCGTCATCGCCTGCATCCGCGACATCGCCAGCTGCTGCGTCGACTCCGCCGTGAACCCGAACGACGCGTTGTTCGTCGGGATCACGAGCACCTGCGCACCCCGCAGGACCGCGTCGCGGATGATCTCGTCGTACGCCACCTCGAAACAGATGATCGTGCCCATCCGGTAGTCGCCCTGACCCAGCCGACTCGGCACGTCCACGTACGGCGGGTTCACCCCGGGAATCATGTCGGTCGTCACCCGGTCCACCTGGTCCGACAGCAGCCGCAGGAAGGGCCGCATCGGGATGTACTCACCGAACGGCGCCGGATGCTGCTTCGCGTACCGCCCGATCACGCCGTTGCCCGCCTGCCACAGCAGCGACACGTTGTACCGGCCTCCCGTCTCCGGGAACTCCTGCGCCCCCACCAGGATCGGCGCCCCCACGGCCGCCGCGGCCTCGTCCAGCCCTCGTGCGACATCCGGCGTCGTCTGCGGGTCCAGGTCGCTGCCGTTCTCCGGCCACAGCACCACGTCCAGCTCGCCCGCATAGTCCTCGGCCAGCGTGTAGGTACCCTCCAGGTGGTTGTTCAGCACCTCGGCCCGGTTCGCGAACGCGCCGAGACCCGGCTCCCCCACGTTGCCCTGGACCGCACCGGCCCACAGCGTGCCGTCCTCGGCCAGATCACTGCCCGCGTCGTAGACCTCGTTCCCCTCCGGTGTCTCGACGGGACCGGCGCTGGCGGAGGTGGCCAGGGGCAGCACCAGCGGCACGACGGCGACAGCGGCGCCCAGCGCGAGGGCGCCGACGGCCCGGCGTGCCTCGCGTCCGGGTGTGGAGTGCCGCGGGCCGCCCGTCGACGTGACGCCGCCGCGGGCTGAGGGGGTGTCGCCGTCGGATCCGGGGAGACGGAGCCGGACCGCGCGGACGAGGCTCGCGGCAGCGAGGGCGAGCAGCACGCCGGCGAACGCGACCAGCAGGCTCACGGCGACGGTGCCGCCGAGCCAGGCGGCGCGCCCGGTCGGGGCGTCGACCATGGCCCAGGCGAGACGGCCCCAGGGGAACCCGCCGAACGGGACCTCGGCGCGCCACTGCTCCACTGCGACGAACAGGACGGCGAACGCGGCGGCGAGCCGCCAGCCGCGGCGGCGCAGGAACCGTGCCCGGCGTACCCAGGTCCACCCCGCGCCGAACCCGGCGAGGAACAGGGCCTCGACCGCCGACATGGCGATCCATGGCGCGGCCTCCGTCGACTCGTGCGCCCACCACAGGTGGGGCAGGAAGAAGGTGAGGCCGAACAGGAACCCGACGAAGAAGTTCCACCAGGCGCCGTCGCGGCCGAGCGACCAGTACAGGACGGCGACGGCGACGAAGGCGGCGGGCCACACTCCGGCGTCGGGGAACGCGGTCCAGAGGAGGAGGCCACCGGCCACCGCGAGGAACAGGGACAGCAGCCGGGACGGCTCAGGCAGGCGCACGATCGCAGCCTACCGGCGCGAGCCGGACCTCCCGCGCCACCCGCCCTGGGCTGTGGGCGCGATCCTTGCGCCTCTCACGGGCGGGTTGTCGCAACGGTCGCGCTCACAACGCACGAGGGGGTGTCAGAACGTGTCGTGCAGGATGACGCCGTCGCGCAGCGTGTGCAGGCATTCCGGCTCGACGGCGTCCGGGGAGAGGTCGGGCAGCAGGGGTGTGCCCGCGCGGGCTTCCTCGCTCCAGGAGCTGAGGCGGCCGGGCGCCGCCTGCACCCCGAGCTGTTCGGCGCGCCAGACGGCGAGGTGCGCGGGCGCGCCGACCCGCAGCTGCCCGGCGCCCGTGTGGTCCAGCCCGGCCAGGCGCCAGCCGCCGCGGGTGTGGGCACGGAACGCGGCGCCGGCGGAGATGCGCTGGTCGGGGTCCTCGTGGCTGGTCGCCGCGCGCACGCCCTGCCAGGGGTCCACGGGGGTGACCGGGGTGTCGGACCCGAACGCGAGCGGTACTCCGGCCTGGGCGAGGTCGGCGAACGGCATGAGCGAGCCGGCGCGCAGGGCGCCGAGGCGGGAGGCGTAGACGCCCTTGCTGCCCCCGAAGGCCGAGTCGAACGCCGGCTGGACCGACAGCCCGACGCCTTGGACGAGGAGCGCGGCGAGCGTGGTCGCGTCCACGAAGAGCCCGTGCTCGATGCGGTGGTGCCCGGCGCGGACGGTGCTGTCGCCGGTGAGCTGGGCGGCGATCTGGAGGCCGAGGACCATCGTGTCCATGGCGCGGTCCCCGATGACGTGGAACGCACCCTGGACGCCCGCGCCCTGGACGGCGGCGAGGTGGTGGGCGATCTGCTCGGCGGACAGGTACAGGTTGCCGGTCCACGGGGTGCCGTCGGCGTTGGTCAGGGCGCCGGAGAAGGCCCCGGACGACGGGTCCAGCGGCAGGTCGGAGTACGGGCTGCGCAGGGCGGCGGTGCGGGAGCCGATGGAGCCGTCGACGTTGAGGTCGCCGCCGATGCCGGTGAGGAAGGGCAGCTCGGCGAGCAGCGCGCGGGCCTCGTCGGTGGTCGCGCACAGCTCGCCGCGGTAGGCGGCGAGGTGGGGCAGTGCGGGCACGGCCGGGTCGGCCACGGCCTCCGCGGTCACCGAGTCGGTCGTCATGGCGTACAGCTCGGCGAGGCCGGCCCGGGTGTCGAGGTGCGCACCGCTCATCTCGTGCACGGACACGATGCCGCGGGTGGCCCACGCGGCGAGGGTCTCGCGGTAAAGGCGGGTGCGGCGTTCGGGTGACAGCGCGTGGGCGACGTCGCGCACCGTGTGGTGCAGGTCGGCGGTGACCAGGCCGGTGTCGGCGGGGGCGTCGGACCAGCCGGAGCCGGACAGGCCCGTGCCGGTCCAGGCGGGGTCGCGCTCGATGCCGGCGCGGGCGGCCATCGTGGTGGAGACGACCGCGGAGTGCACGTCGACGCGTGCGGCGTAGACGGGGCGTCCGCCGCAGGTGTCGTCGAGCTCCTGCCGGGTGAACGTGCGCTGTTCCGGCCAGGCCTGCTCGTCCCAGCCGAAGGCGAGCAGCACCTGGTCGCCGGACGGGTCGGCGGCCGCCAGCCGCTGGGCGCCGTCGTGGAGCGCGGCCAGCGCGTCGGCGAGGGAGTGCACTCCCCCCGCGGGCGTGAGGTCCACCGCGTCGCTCGACAGGCCCGTCTCCAGCACGTGGGCGTGCGCGTCGACGAAGCCGGGCGTCACCAGGGCGCCGTCGAGGTCGATGACCCGGTCGGCGCGCGCGGCGAGGCCGGCTGCGGTGTCGTCGGCGCCGAGCCACGCCACCACGCCGTCGTCGACGAGGATCGCCTCGGCGAAGGGGTCCGCCGAGGAGTGGATGACGCCGTTGCGGTACAGGATGGATCGGACGGGCTGGCTCACGGGGGAACTGTATGCGATCCCCTCCGGCGCCGCTGCCAGGGCGCTGGTGTCAGCCGGTCAGAGACTCGAGTACGCGACCACTCCCCGCAGCACCGCGTCCTGGGCCTTGCGTGCGGTGGTGCGCAGCTTGTCGGACGGCGCGGCGCCGCCGAGCTGGTCCAGCACGTCGATGACCTGCTTGCACCAGCGCACGAAGTCGCCGGCGGCGAGGTCGGAGCCGCGCAGGACGCTGTCCAGCCCCTTGCCGGACGCCCACCGGTACATCGCGCCGACCAGGCCGAGGTCGAGCGGTCCGGTGGCGTCGATGCCGTGCGCCTCCTCGAGGTCGTCGACCTCGGACCACACGCGCTGTGTGTCGTCCAGGACGCCCGCGAGGCGCCCGGTCGGGCCGCCGGGGATGTAGGGGTCGGGGGCGTCGTCGCGGCGGCTCTGGTAGACCACCGTGGAGACGACGGCGGCCAGGCCCGCTGCGTCGAGCCCGTCCCACACGCCCCGGCGCAGGCACTCGGCCAGGAGCAGGTCGTTCTCCGCGTACAGGCGGCGCAGCCAGCGGCCGTCGTCGGTCACGCGGATCCTGCCGGGTCCTTGCACGGTGCCGTCGGGCACTCCTGCGTCCGGTGTCGCGCTGTCCTGCCCGGTCCCGGTGCGCTGCAGGTAGCCGAGGGTGAGCAGCACGTCGAGGGTGCGGTCGAAGGTGCGGGCGATGGACCCGGTGCGGCCTTCGACGCGGCGCACGAGCTGGTCGTGCTCGCGCTTGAGCTTGTTCCAGCGCTCGGCCCAGCGGGCGTGGTCGTCGCGCTCGGGGCAGGCGTGGCACGGGTGGGCCTTGAGTGCCTTGCGCAGCCGCGCGAGCTCGGCGTCGGTCGAGGCGTCGGAGCGGCGTCCGGCCAGGGACTTGCCGCCGCGGGCGGCGCTCCCCGGGCGCCGGCCCGCGGGGGTGCTGGTGGAGTGCGCGGAGGGCACGTCGTCGGCCAGGGCGCCGAGCGCGTTGCGCATGGACGAGACGAGGTCGCGGCGGGCGTCGGGCTTGCGGGCGTTGAACGCCTTGGGGATCTTGACGGTGGTGACGGTCTCCAGGCCGTCGGGCGCGTCGGCCAGGGTGAGCTTCTTGACCTGGCGCTCCTGGGTGAGCACGGTGGGGCGGGGACCGTCGAAGCCGCCGGGCTCGCCGGGGTCGAGCACCAGCACGTACCCGCGTCGTCGCCCGGTGGGTACCTCGACGACGTCGCCGCGGCGCAGCCGTTCCAGGGAGGCGACGATCTCGGCCCGCTCGGCGCCGGAGGCCGCGCGGGAGAGCTCCTTCTCGCGGTCCTTGATGGCGCGGCGCAGGCCCATGTACTCACCGAAGTCGCCTTCGGTGCAGGACATGGCCTTGGCGTACCCGTCGAGGGCCTCGGCGTGCGCCTGGGCCTGCTTGGCGAGGCCGACGACGCCGCGGTCGGCCTGGAACTGGGCGAAGGAGGTCTCCAGGACCTCGCGGGCGCGGTCACGGCCGACCTGGGCGACGAGGTTGACGGCCATGTTGTAGGTGGGCCGGAAGCTGGACTTGAGCGGGTACAGGCGCTTGGACGCGAGTCCGGCGAGGGCCACGGGGTCCAGGGCGGGGTGGTCGACGACGACGGCGTGGCCCTCGACGTCGATGCCACGGCGGCCGGCGCGGCCGGTGAGCTGGGTGAACTCGCCGGGGGTGACGGGCACGTGGCTGGTGCCGTCCCACTTGACGAGCTTGTCCAGGACGACGGACCGGGCGGGCATGTTGATGCCGAGCGCGAGGGTCTCGGTGGCGAACACGACCTTGACGAGGCCGCGGGAGAACAGGTCCTCGACGGTCTCCTTGAACACGGGCAGCATGCCGGCGTGGTGGGCGGCGACGCCGCGGGCCAGGGCCTGCGACCAGGACCAGTAGCCGAGCACGTCGAGGTCCTCGGGCGGGATGGCGGCGGTGCGCTCCTCCACGACGGACCGGATGGTCGCTTCCTCCTGGGGGGTGGTCAGCCGTAGCCCGGCCTTGAGGCACTGGTCGACGGCGGCCTCGCAGCCCGCGCGGGAGAAGACGAAGTATATCGCGGGCAGCAGCGCGTCGGCGTTCAGGGCGTCGATGACGATGAACCGCGGCGGGGTGCGCCGGCTCGGTCCGATGCCCCCGGCGCTGTCGTCGGCGCGGCGTCCGCCCGCGCCGCGGTACCCGCGGTCGCCACGCCGGCCGGCGCCGCGGCCGCGCCGTCCGCCGTGGTCGCCGGGGCGGTTGCCGCCGCGCCCGGACCGGAACGCCGCGGACAGGTCGGGGTTGATGGGCGGACTGGTGCCGGGGTCGGTCGGGTCGACGTGCCCGGCGTACAGGTCCAGGAGGCGTGGCTTGCCGCGCGGCTCGGGTGAGGACATCAGGACGTGCTGCCACAGCGGTACGGGCCGGCGTTCGGAGACGACGACGGCGGTGTCGCCGCGCACCATCTCGAGCCAGTCGCCGAACTCCTCCGCGTTGGACACGGTGGCGCTGAGGGAGACGAGCTGCACGTCGTCGGAGAGGTGGATGATGACCTCTTCCCAGACGGGGCCGCGGAAGCGGTCGGCGAGGTAGTGGACCTCGTCCATGACGACGTAGGCCAGGCCGTCCAGGGTCGAGGAGCCCGCGTACAGCATGTTGCGCAGCACCTCGGTGGTCATGACGACCACGGGTGCGTCGCCGTTGATGGTGGTGTCACCGGTGAGCAGGCCGACGTTGTCGAGCCCGTGGCGGCGCACGAGGTCGGCGTACTTCTGGTTGGAGAGCGCCTTGATGGGGGTCGTGTAGAACGCCTTGCGGCCCGAGGCCAGTGCGAGGTGGACGGCGAACTCGCCCACGACGGTCTTGCCGGCGCCGGTGGGGGCTGCCACGAGCACGGCGCGGCCTTGTTCGAGGGCCTCGCAGGCCTGTACCTGGAAGTCGTCGAGCTCGAACCCGATGACCTCCCGGAACTGGGTCAGCTCGGGGTGCTCGGCCGCTGAACGGCTCTGTGACCGGAAGGCCGTGTACCGCTCGGCGGGGCTCAGGTCGCTCATGGGCACAGCCTACGGTCACTCTCCGACAGGCCGGGTGCGACAGGCCCGGTGCGACAGGTCCCCGTGCCCGTTCACGACGACGCCCGGCCCGCGCCCTGTGCAGGGCGGGGGCCGGGCGCGTGGTCCGGCGCGGTCGGGTCAGATCTCGGCGGCCGCGAGGCGCCTCTCGACGCGCTTGTCGTGCAGCACCGCGACGCCGGCGGCGGCGAAGTACAGGAGGCAGATCGGCAGGGCGACGAGGATCATCGTGAGCGCGTCCGGGGTCGGCGTCATGACCGCGGCGAACGTGAACGCGACGAGGATGGCCCACCGCCAGCCGGCGAGCAGCGCCTTGGCGGACATCAGGCCCGCGAAGTTGAGGCCGACCAGCAGCACCGGGGACACGAACGCGAGTCCGAACGCGAGCAGGAGCCGCATCACCAGGCTCAGGTACATCTGGGCGTCGGTGAAGTTCGTGGCGTTGTCCGGCAGGAACCCCGTCAGGATCTGCACGGCGTGCGGGATCACGACCCAGGCCATGTAGGCACCACCGAGGAACAGCGGTACCGATGCGCCCACGAACCCGTACGCGTAGTACTTCTCCCGCTTGTTGAGCCCCGGCGTGATGAAGGCCCACACCTGGTAGAGCCACCACGGGCACGACACGAACACGGCGAGGAACAGCGCGGCCTTGACCTTCAGGTCCAGCGCCGATGCCGGTCCGGTGAAGTTCAGGGTCACGTCGTTGCCCGTGAGCTCGGACGCGCGCTCCAGTGGTTGCTGGAGCGCGACCAGCAGCGGCTCGTACAGGATCCAGCCGGCGATCGCGCCGAGCAGGAGTCCCGCCCCGATGAGGACAAAACGTTTGCGGAGCTCGAGCAGGTGCTCGAGCAGGGGCATACGGCCGTCGGACGGCCGCCTCGTACGTGCCACCGGTTCAGGCCTTGGGGATGTCGCGGTCCCTGTTGTTGATCAGGCCCGGTACGTCGTCCGTGCCTGAGCTCGCCGGTCCGGCGGTCGAGCCCGTGGTCGACGTCGTCGCGCCGCCGGGCCGGTTGTCGGCGGCGTTGCTGTTCCGGCCGTCAGCGTCGTCGGGGCTGTCGTCGCGCAGGTCCTTGATCTCCTTCTTGAAGATCTTCATCGACTGTCCGACGCTCTTGGCCAGCCCCGGCAGGCGGGTGGATCCGAAGAGCAGCAGGACGACGACGAGCAGAACGATCCAGTGCCAGGGCTGCATGGCGCCTGTCATGGTGACTCCTTACAGTGCGGTGCTGATACGCGGTGATGCGGATATGACCGATCCTACGCGGACACAGGGGGCACAAAGGTAGCCCTCCGGTGGACGGAAGGTGGCGCCGGGCGCCGAGACGCGCAAGAACCGCGCAGATCCGCGCCTCAGCGTGCTCCGCTCGGCCGGTCTCAGTCGTTGAAGTGTTTCCACTTCTGCCACGTCACCACGTGCCGCGCCCGGCGTGCGTCCTTGCGCCCGGCCCGGGCCGTGCGCTGCGCGTTGACACGCTGGTAGTGGATGGTCACGTCGTCGAACAGGCTCGGGCCGGCGTGCTGCGTGCTCGCCGCCTCCCGTGCCCGGTCGGACAGCTCCTGCAACCGGTCGCTCGACTCGCTGATGCGGCGCGACGCTCGCCCCAGCTCTTCCATCAGGCCCTTTGCCGACCGCCAGAGAGAGCGGGCCAGAAAGAACGCCCCGACGAGGCTTCCCACGATCAGCAGGGTCCACACCCAGAACCACATGGTCGCCAAGCCTAGTGCCGATCGGGCGATGTGGCTGCGTCTCGGGTCCGCGGATCTGTCCCGTGCCCGAACGTGGGCCCGGTCTCGCGCCCTGAGTCGTAGAGGGCCAGCGCCTCGGCGGCGGCCCCGGCGACGTCGTCGGCCAGGGCCGCAGGGGCGACGGAGCGCACGTACGGGGCGAGCTGGATCAGGGTGCTGCGCAGCCAGCCGGGGTTGGTGACGCGCAGCGTGACCTCGAAGTCGCCGTCGGGCAGGTTGCGTACGGACTCGACGGGGACCTCTTCGGCGAACCAGCGTGCCCGGGGCGCGAACCGGATGGTCGCCAGCGGTGAGGACCTGCCGGCGAACAGGGCGGCGAAGTCGATCTCGGCCGCCTGCTCCCCGACCCCGGGGTGTTCCTGCACGGGCACGTCGGTCTCGGTGGCCTCCAGGATGCGGTCGACACGGAAGGTGCGTGGCGCGGCGGCGCGGTAGCACCAGGCGGCGAGGTAGGCGTACTCGTCCTGCGTGTGCAGCCGCACGGGGTCCACCTCCCGCTCGCTGACGACGTCCGAAGAGGTCACATACCTGATCTGCAGCCGGTGGCGCGCGGTCAGGGCCGAGGAGATCGCCGAGACGACCTGCCGGTCACCGCCCGGTGCGAGCCGCACGTCCACGGCACTGGCGGCCTCACCGGTGGCGTCGGTGAGCTTGCGCAGCGCGGACTCGACGACGGCGGACCGTGCCGGGTCGGCCTGGACCGCGCCGGTGGCCTTCATGGCCCGCAGCGCGGCGACCAGCGCCACCGCCTCCCGGGTGCCGAGCCGCAGGGGTCTGGTCATGCCGCGCGCCTCGGTCAGGTGCACCACGCCGCGGTCGATGGACGCGGCGTCGAAGTCGATGAGGTCGTCGGGCCAGTACCCGGGAGTGCCCGAGACCCAGAGCGCGTCGACGTCCTTCTGGATCTGCGCGGGCGTGGTCCCGAACCTTCGGGCCAGGTCGGCCACGGACACCGGTCCGGCGCCGTCGAGGTAGGCGACGATGCCCAGCAGGCGCAGGAGCCTGTCGTCCGCGCGCTCAGCCACGGGACGCCCCCGCCTGCGCGCCCGTCCCGGAGCCCAGCGCCGCTGCGGCGGTGAGCCGGCGCAGCGTCTCGGCCCGCACCGCCTCGGGCTCGAGCACGACCAGCGCGGCCCCGTACCCGGCGGCCTCGGACGCCATGCCCGACAGGGACCGGTAGGGCACCTCGAGGATGTCCCACCCGGCCTGGTCCCCCGCACGGCCACCCGCCGGCGCGCCGGCCGGGACGGGCAGGCGCTCGCTGTAGGCCTGGCGCTCGCCGTCGGGCACGGGCTTGGCGCGGGCGCGCAGCGCTCCGGCGCGTTCGGGGCGGACGGCGACCACCGCCTGCCGGATCTCGCCGTGCGCCTTGCCGAGCACGACGTCGGTCTCGAAGTCGGGGATGTCGTAGGCGCCGGCGGGGCCGGTGACACGGACGCGGGACTCGATGCGGGACATGCGGAACACGCGGGGCGCCTGCCGGTCCCGGTCGAAGCACATGAGGTACCAGCCACCGTCGCGCGCCGCGATGCGCCAGGGCTCGACGTGCCGGGTCAGGACCGTCCCGTTGTACGCGGCGCGGTAGCTGAACGTGACCGCGCGGCGGGCCTCGATCGCCTCCATGAGGGGCCCGTAGGCGTCGCCGACGGCGCGCACGGACGGCGCGAGGCCGGCCAGGGCGTCCGCGGACGGGTCTCCGGCGCCGGCCGCGCGGAGCTTGACCATGGCGCGGTTGATGTCGGTCTGCAGGGTCTTGTCCTGCCAGAACTGGGCGGCGAGCGACAGCACACCGAGCTCGGCGGGGGTGAGGTCGATCGACGGCAGCGCGTAGGCGTCCTGGTCGATCCGGTACCCGAGCTCGTCGGTGTGCCCGCCGGTCCCGACCGTCACGACGGGGATGCCGAGGGCGCGGAGCATGTCCTTGTCCCGCTCGAACATCCGCTCGAACGCCTCGTCGCTGGGCGCGTCGGCGTACCCGGCCACGGCGGTGCGGACCTGTTGCTTCGTCATCGCCGCATTCGTGTTCACGAGGGCGATGACGAGGTTCAGGAGCCGCTCGGCGGGGTTCAGGCCGGGTGACGTGGCGGACTGCGCGCTGGGAGGCGGATCGATGGGCATCAGGACAACCGTAGCGTTCGGTAGCCTCCACCCTGTGATGACGTGGCGGATCGGGACCGTGATTTCCACAGGCAGGTCGTGGCGGGGGGCGTGCGAGCTCGAGGTGACGCTGGACCGGCCCCTGCCGGGCCGGGACGCCCAGGCCGGTGAGGCCGGTGGCACCGTGCGTGCGCTCGCGTACACCGACCTCGTCGGTGCGCCCGGGCCGGGCGAGGCCGTGCTGCTCAACGTGTCCGCGCTCGCCCGCGGCCTCGGCACCGGCGGGTACGCCCTGGTGGTCGGGCCCGCCGCGGCCGGCACCCACCTCCCACCCGACCCCGCCCCCGGTCCCGGACACCTCGTCAAGGCCCGCTACACGCCCCTGCAGACCATGGTGCTCGGCGTCGACGAGCAGGAGTCGCCGCACCACACGACCCTGGCCGGCGCCGACAGCCTCGACGGCATGCCCGTCGTCGTCGCGGACCTGCACTCCGCGCTGCCCGCCGTCGTCGCAGGTCTGCGGCACGCCGCGGCCCGCACGGGTACCGACCCCGCCGGCCTGAAGGTCGCCTACGTCATGACCGACGGCGGTGCGCTGCCCGCGGCGTTCTCCCGCACCGTCGCCGCCCTGCGCGACGCCGGCTGGCTGGAAACCTGCGTCACCGTCGGCCAGACCTTCGGCGGCGACCTGGAGGCCGTCACCGTGCACACCGGCCTCCTCGCCGCCCGCCACGTCGCCGGGTGCGACATCGCCGTCGTCACCCAGGGACCCGGCAACCTCGGCACCGGGACCCGGTGGGGCTACTCCGGCGTCGCCGCCGGGGAGGCCGTCAACGCCGCCGCCACCCTGCACGGCCGCCCCGTCGCGTCCCTGCGCGTGTCCGGCGCCGACCCCCGCGACCGCCACCTCGGCATCTCCCACCACTCCCTGACCGCGTACACCAGGGTCGCCCTCGCCCCCGCCGACGTCCCCGTCCCCGTGCCCACCGCCGAGCTGGAGAGCCTGCCCACCTGGGGCATCCCGCTCACCCACCGCATCCGCGAACAGGCACAGACGCTCGCCGCCCCCGACGGGACCGGCCGCCACACCCCGCACACCCCGCACACCCCGCACACCCTGGTCGACGTCCCCGCCGACACCACCCTCCTCGACACCCTGCGCACCGCACCCGGCGGGCTGCGCACCATGGGCCGCGACCTCGACGCCGACCCCGCGTCCTTCGTCGCGGCAGCCGCCGCAGGCATCCACGCCCACCGGCTCGCCCAGCCCGACAACCAGCCCGACAACCAGCCCGGCAGCCTGCCCGCATGAGGCCCGCCATCCGCCTGACCGTCACCGCCCTCCTGGTCACCGTCGTCGTGCTCGGCGCCGCCACCGCCACCCCCTGGCGCTTCAGCCCGCCCCACCTGCCCACCCCGGAGCTCTCCCTGCCCGACCAGTCACCACCGAGCCCCGACACCAGCCGACGCCCCATGGACCAGCCCCTCGACACCGGCACAGAGAACCCCTGGATCGGCCTCGTCATCGCCGTCCTCCTCGCACTCCTGGTCATCGCCCTCGTCACCGCCGTGGCCCGCAAGCTCCTCGCCCTGCGCCGGCAACGCATCGACACCACACCCGACAACCTCACCGCCGGCACCGCCACCGGCAGCCTCGGCGACGCCGTCGACCTGCCCGAGCTCCAGGACGCCGTCAGCCGCGCCCTCGCCCACCTCGACGGGCACGCCCGCCCCCGCGACGCCGTCGTCGCCGCCTGGGTAGCCCTCGAAGAAGCCGCCGAACGCGCAGGCGCCCACCGCGACCCAGCCCAGACCCCCACCGAGTTCGCCGGCACCGTCCTCGCCGCCACCCCCGCACCACCCGCCGCCGTCACCCGCCTGCGCACCCTCTACCAACGCGCCCGCTTCACCGACCGGCCCATCGACCGCCCCGCCGTCGCCCAGGCCCGCGAGGCGCTCGCGGACATCGCGCGCAGCCTCGACATCGACAAGCCCTCGCCGGACGCCGAGAGCGATCTCCCCCAGGGTCCCGAGGCCGGTACCGGACGGGGCCCGGCGTGAGGTCAGGCGTGAGGAACTGGAACTGGCGGCGCATCGCCACCATCACCGTCGTGACAGCCCTGGCCGCCGCCGGCCTCGTCTTCTGGAGCGTCATCGACCCGGCGCACGCCTACGCCGCGACAGCACTCGCCGCCGCGCTGAGCATCCTGTGGTCGGCCACCGACGCCACCACCGACGACCCCGAATGGCCCCAGCTCTTCGTCGTGGCCCGCGCCGGCGGACGCCACGACGTGTCCGACCTCGGCTGGTCCGTGTTCGGCCGCGACGGCCACGTCACCGACCGCGTGGTGCGCCGCATCCGCGCCCTCGCCGCCGACCGGCTCCGCGCCCACGGCGTCGACCCGTCCGACCCCGACTCCGAGCCCGACGCCGAACGCCTCCTCGGCGCTCGCGTCGTGCGCCAGCTCAAGTCCCGCCAACCGCCCACGGCGCGCACCGTACAGACCTGGCTCGATGCGATAGAACGCCTCGGTGCCGCACCGACCACCGAGGAGAACCGTGCCTGACCGCACCACCCCGCCGACCACCCCGCAGGCCGGCCCGGCGCCCCTGCCTGTCGCCGACGTCGCAGCGCTCGGCGAACGAGTCCTCGCCGAGGTCGGCACCGCCGTCGTCGGTATGCGCGACGCGCTCCAGACAGCCCTCGCGACCATCCTCGCCGGAGGCCACGTCCTCTTCGAGGACGTACCCGGCCTCGGCAAGACCCTCGCCGCGCGCTCGCTGGCCACCGCTCTCGGCCTCGACTTCGCCCGCCTCCAGTGCACCCCCGACCTGCTGCCCGCCGACATCACCGGCTCCTCCGTCTTCGACCCCGCCACCCGCACCTTCGAGTTCCGCCCCGGACCCGTCTTCACCGGCCTCTTCCTCGCCGACGAGATCAACCGCACCGCCCCGAAGACCCAGTCCGCGCTCCTCGAGGCGATGGCCGAACGACAGGTCTCCATCGAAGGCACCAGCCGCGCCCTGCCCAACCCCTTCCACGTGCTGGCCACCTCCAACCCCGTCGAGTACGAAGGCACCTACCCCCTGCCCGAGGCCCAGCTCGACCGCTTTATGGTCCGCCTCGCGGTCGGCTACCCCGACCGCACCCAGGAGACCGAGGTCCTCACCCGGCGCCTCGCCCGCAAGCAGGAGGCCACCACCGTCGCCCAGGTCGTCGACCCCGCCACCGTCCGCGCCATGCAGGCAGGGACCGAACAGGTCGCCGTCGACCCCGACGTCGTCCGCTACTGCGTCGACCTCACCGCCGCCACGCGCGGCCACCAGGCCCTCGAGGTCGGCGCCTCACCCCGCGGCTCACAGAACCTCGTCCTCCTCGCCCGTGCCATCGCCGTCCTCGACGGACGCGACTACGTCCTGCCCGAGGACGTCAAGCGCATCGCCGTCCCCGTCCTCGCCCACCGGATCACCCTGACCCCCACCGCCTGGGCGTCGGCCACCCGGCCCGAGACCATCGTCGCCGACCTCCTGCACACCGTCCCCACCCCCGCCACGGTCCCCACCCGATGACCGTCGGCGGCCTCATCGTCGCCCGCGGACGAACCTCCCAGGGCACACCAGCAGACGGCCACCACGGCTGGCGACCCACCTCCGCGTACACCGCCGCCATCGCCACCGGCGTCCTCCTGCTCACCACCAGCCTCCTCGCCGGGCGCGCCGACATCGCCCTCATCGGCATACCCGGCCTCCTCGCCGCCACCTGGGCCCACACCACCCGCCCCACCACACCCCTGCGCGCCACCCTCCACGAACCACCCGGCACCACCACACCCGGCGAGCTCGCCGCCACGCTCCACCTCACCACCACCCCCGACACCGGCCCCACCGCCGACGTCATCCACCTCCGCATCACCGCCACCGGACACCGCGACACCCACCTGGCACTCACCGCACGAGCCACCGAGGATCCCGCCGGTAGCACCACCGGACGCCAGGTGCCGCTCCGCCTCTCGTCCGTACGCACCGGCCCCCAGGAGACCTTCACCGTCGACCTGCGCGGATCCCGGCACCGCACCTGGGAGGAAGAACCCACCCAGGTCCGCGGCGCCACCCGCCTCGTCCTCCCCGGCGCCGCCCCGCTCGGCCGACTCCCCCTGCCCCGACGGCTCCGCGGCCTCACCGGACCACACTCCTCCCGCCGCCTCGGCGACGGCACAGAGCTCCGCGACATCCACCCCTTCACCCCGGGCGACCGACTCCGCCGGATCGACTGGCGCACCACCGCCCGCCGCTCCCCCGAGCTCGACACCCTCTACGTCCGCCGCACCTACTCCACCGCCGAAGCCACAGCGGTACTCGTCGTCGACTCCCGCGACGAGGTAGGACCCGACATCCGCACCTGGCGCGGCTACGGAACCCTCCGCGTCGACGAGCCCACGTCACTCGACCTCGCCCGCCACGCCGCAGCCTCCGTCGCCACCGCCCTCGTCGACGCCGGCGACCGCGTCGGCCTCGAAGACCTCGCCCGCCGACGCCGCCCCCTGCCACCCGCAGCCGGACGCCGCCACCTCCGCCGCCTCGTGCACGGACTCGCGCTGGCCCACCCGAAAGACCCCGCCTCACTGCACCGCGTCCGCCCACCACAGCTCCCGGCCGACGCCATCGTCTACCTCTTCACCACCCTGCTCGACGACGAACCCCTGCACCTCGTCCGCACCTGGCACACCATGGGCCACCCCGTCGTCGTCATCGACACCCTCCCCGACGTCCGCCACGTCCTCGAGCACCACCTCGCGATCGCATGGCGCATCGCCCGCCTCGAACGCGAGGACCGCATCACCGCCCTCGACGGCGAAGGCGCCCCCGTCATCAGCTGGGCCGGATCCCGGCGCGACCAGGCCACCGTCCGCTTCGAAGCCCTCGCCCGCGCGACCCAACGCCACGTACCCGGACGCATCCCATGATCCCCAGCCCCCTCACCCCCCTCGTCCGGCGCATCACGCTCCACCTCGCCGACCCCGCACGCCGACCCCTGCCCACGATCACCGTCCACACCCGGCCCACCCTCCGCGGCTGGACCTTCCGCGCCGCCCTCCTCGCCCTCGTCCCGCTCCTGCTCTTCACCGCCGCAGCACGCACACCCGGGATCCCCCACAGCGTCACCCTCACCATCGCCGCCCTCGCCACCGGCCTCGTCGTCGTCCACCCCACCCCCACCACAGCCGGCGGCGTCATCGCCGTCGCCGCAGTGCTCTTCTGGGGCTTCACCAGCGAACCCTTCGACCCCTGGGCCCTCGCCGTCGCCCTCCTCGCCCACCTCCTCGCCCGCACCACCTGGTGGGCCGCCCACGTCCCACCCCAAGGACACGCCGAGATCGCAGCACTCCTCACCAGCTGGCGGCGCGACCTCACCGTCCTCGCCGCCACCGCCCTCCTCGGCGCCCTCGCCATGCTCGCCTCCGGAACCACCGTCCAGGGCGCCGTCCTGCTCGCGGCGCTCGCCGTGGTCGGCCTCGTGCTCGTCGCACTGGCGACCGACGGCTCCTCGCGTGACGATGGACGGAGCTGACGACCCAGCTCGTCCGAGGAGTGGCCGCACGAGCGGCCCGAGCATCGCCGGAAGAGGAGGACCCCACATGTCCCCGAAGCTGCCCCGCTACACCGTCCCGTCCCTCAGCCCGGAGGAGGGGGCCAAGGTCGCGGAGATTCTCCAGGAGCGGCTGCACGCGCTGAACGACCTGCACCTCACCCTCAAGCACGTGCACTGGAACGTGGTGGGGCCGCACTTCATCGGCGTCCACGAGATGCTCGACCCGCAGGTCGACGCCGTGCGGGCGATGGTCGACCAGATCGCCGAGCGCATCGCCACCCTCGGCAGCGTGCCGGTGGGTACGCCCGGCGCCCTCGTCGCCGCCCGCAGCTGGGAGGACTACGAGCTGGGCCGGGCCCCCGCGATCGAGCACCTGGCAGCGCTCGACGACGTCTACGACTCCGTGATCACGTTCCACCGCAAGGCCGCCGACGACACCGCCGACCTCGACGACGTGACGAACGACCTGCTCATCGGCCACCTGCACGACCTCGAGCAGTTCCACTGGTTCGTCCGTGCGCACCTGGAGTCGGCATCCGGGGCGATCCCCGGGACCTGACCCGCACCGTCATCCCGACGGCGACCCGCACGACGGAAGCCCCAGGCCACCCGGGTGACCTGGGGCTTCCGGCATCCCGCGGGGGCGAGCCCCGGCGCGTCCGGCGTCAGCCGACCGGGGTGAAGTCCCGGGTACCGAGGAAGGTCGGGCGCGCCGCGTCCGCCGCGAACGGCTCGACCGCCGTGTTCTCCACGCTGTTGTAGACGAGGAAGATGTTCGACCTCGGGTACGGCGAGATGTTGCCGTTCGAGCCGTGCATGCAGTTGCAGTCGAACATGATCGCGCTGCCTGCCTTGCCCGCGAGCACGTCGATGCCGTGCTCGTCGGCCATCCGCGTGAGGATGTCCTCGTCGGGGGTACCGGCGTTCTGCATCACCAGGGACGACTTGTAGTTGTCGTTCGGCGTCTTGCCCGTGCAGGAGACGTACGTCTTGTGCGTCCCCGGCATGATCATCAGCGGACCGTTGAACGAGTAGTTGTCGGTCAGCGAGATCGAGATGCTGACGGTCCGCATGCGCGGGAGGCCGTCCTCGGCGTGCCAGGTCTCGAAGTCCGAGTGCCACGCGAAGTCACCGCCGCCGAACCCGGGCTTCAGGTTGACCCGGCTCTGGTGGATGTAGACGTCCGAGCCGAGGATCTGGCGGGCCCGGCCCACGACCCGCGGGTCGTTCGCGATGCGGGCGAAGACGTCGCTGGACTTGTGCACCTCGAAGATCGTGCGCACCTGCTGCGACGTTCCCTCGACGATCGTGCGCTCGTCGGCGCGCACCACGGGGTCGGTGGACATCCGTCGGAGCTCCGCCCGGAACTCCTCGACCTCCGCCGGTGTGACGAGGTCCTCGAACACGAGGTACCCGTTGCGGTCGAACCCGTCCAGGTGCTCCTGCTCCATCGGGCCGTCGGCCGCGTTGCCCCAGACCACCTTGTCCTGGCGCGTTATCTCGGATGCCGGTCCCTCCACCCGCGTGGGGTACAGGTCGGCAGGCTGCTCGGTGGGATGGTGCTCGGTCTTGCTGATTGCGTCCGTCGTCATACGGCGGCCTCCTCTTCCTTGATCAGCGGATACACGCCATCGGCGTCATGCACCTCCCGCCCGGTCACGGGCGGGTTGAAGGCGCACGCCATCCGCAGGTCGGTAAATGCACGCACCGTGTGCTTCTCGTTGCCGTCCAGCAGGTAGAGCGTCCCGTCGGACAGCTCGTGGACCTCGCCGGTCTCGCGGTTGACCAGCTCTCCGGTGCCGCCCACGCAGTAGACCGCCTCGAAATGGTTCGCGTACCACATGTCGGTCTCCGTGCCGGCGTACAGGACGGTGTCGTGGAACGAGAAGCCCACGCCCTCCTTCGCCAGCACGAACCGCCGGCTGCGCCAGGTCTCCGCCTTGACGTCCCGGTCGGTGCCGTCGAGATCGGCCAGTCGAGTGACTATCATTTTGTGTTCCTTTCCTCGGGGGGCGGTTCTCGCCCTGCAGGCCTGGCCCGCGTTCGGTCCTTCAGCCCAGGGCCACGTTGCAGGGCCCCGCGGCGCAGGGCTCTGCGCCGCAGAGAAGACTGCGGCGCAGAGCCCTTGCGGCAGTGCTACTTCGCTGCGGCGAGATGCGCGACGGGCGCACCGAGGACCTCGTCCGCCGCCGCCGCGATGATGTCGATGCCGGACCGCAGCTCGTCGGAGGTGATCGTCAGAGCCGGCATGGTCTTGAGCACCTCGTCCTCGGGTCCGGACGTCTCGACCAGCAGGCCGCGCTCGTACGATGCCGCGGCGATCCTCGAGGCGGCGGAGGTGTCCGGGAACTTGATGCCCGTGAGGAAGCCGCGGCCCTTGACCACGGCGCCCTCGTACCCGCCGGCGATCCGCGCCAGGCCGTCGTGCAGCTCGTTGCCGCGCTCCTTGACGGTCTGCGCGAACGTGCCGTCGGACCAGAACTCGTTCAGCGCAGCGGTACCCGTGACGAACGACGGGTTCTGCCCGCGGAACGTGCCGTTGTGCTCGCCCGGCTCCCACTGGTCCAGCTCGGGCCGGATCAGCGTGAGCGCCATCGACAGCCCGAAGCCGGAGATCGACTTGGAGAGGCAGACGATGTCCGGGACGATCCCGGCCTCCTCGAAGCTGAAGAATTCCCCGGTGCGGCCGCAGCCGGCCTGCACGTCGTCGAGGATCAGCAGGATCTCATGGGCGCGGCAGAGCTCGGACAGGGCGCGCAGCCACTCGGGCCGCGCGGCGCTGAGGCCGCCCTCACCCTGGACGGACTCCACGATGATCGCGGCGGGCTTGTCGACACCCGACCCGCTGTCGCTGAGCACCCGCTCGAGCCACAGGAAGTCCTCCGTGGCGCCGGAGAAGTAGTCGTCGTACGGGATCTTCGAGCTGTTCGTGAGCGGCAGGCCGGCGCCGTTGCGCTTCATCGAGTTCCCGGTCACCGACAGCGCGCCCAGCGTCATGCCGTGGAACGCGTTGGTGAACGAGAGGATGTGCTGGCGGCCGGTCACCTTGCGGGCGAGCTTGAGCGCGCTCTCCACGGAGTTCGTCCCGGTCGGGCCGGGGAACATGACCTTGTAGTCCAGGTCGCGCGGCGCCAGGATCCGGTCCCTGAACGTCGTCAGGAACTCGCGCTTGGCCACGGTGTGCATGTCGAGCGAGTGCACGATCCCGCCGCTGCGCAGGTACTCGATCAGGGCCTCGAGCAGCACCGGGTGGTTGTGCCCGTAGTTGAGCGCACCCGCCCCTGCGAAGAAGTCGAGGTAACTTCGGCCGTCCTCAGCGTGCAGCGTGCTGCCCGCGGCGGTCGTGAACGTCGCGGGCCAGTTCCGGCAGTAGCTGCGGACCTGGGACTCGAGCTCGTCGAAGATGCTGGTCGAGGACATGCCTGTAGGCATAGCGGTATTCGGGCGCATGGCTCCTTCCACGGTCCGGTCCTGTGGACCGGACTCGGCTGTGGTAGATCGGTTCTTCTGCAGTTATCTGGGGTTTGACTTCTGGATCGACCTGGACGCGGTCAGGAGAGCGGGCCGATGCGGAACACCAGCTCCGCGTCGTGGCCGTCCGGGAACGCTTCCGTGGGGAAGACGGTCCGCACGTCGACGGGCGCGCCCTGGGCCGACGCGAAGGACATGAACAAGGCGATCGACGCCGTGTTGTCCGAGGTGATGGTCGTCTCCACGTGGGTGCACTCGGGGTGCCGCTCAGCGAGGTGCGCGAGCATCCGGGAGGCCAGCCGCTGTCCACGGTAGGCGTGGTCCACGGCCACCTGCCAGACCATCAGCGTGGTCGGCTCGTCGGGCCGGATGTAGCCCGTGACGAACCCACCGGGTTCGTCGTCGACGCTCACGATCACCGAGGTCCGGGCGAAGTCTCGTGCCCAGAGGAGATACGCGTAGGACGAGTTCAGGTCCAGCGTCTTGGAGTCGCGCGCGAGGCGCCACATCGCTGCTCCGTCTGCGACGGTGGGCTCCCTCAACACCACCGTGGTTTCGGTCGGATGGATGTGCTTGAGTTCCTCTTCGAGGTTCTGCATGACAAAACGACCGTAACGAACTTGCGCGAAGATTGCACATTGCGATCCTGTGACGATCCCGTTACTGGGGTGTTCGGGGGGCAAATGCGCAGTAACGCCAGAGGCGCCGGATCTGCCGCTGACCAGCACCAGCACGCGGCTGAGGCGGGGTCCGAGGGGGAGCTGCCGGCCGCCATGTCACAGCACGGTCACATTCTGGGACGGCAGGCTAGTGTGCCGGTGTGACCGAGCCATTCATCCGTCCCTACCGCGCCGCCGACCGGGCCGACGTCGCCGACATCTGCGTCCGCACCGCCGCGGCGGGCGGCGACGCACGCGGCGTCTACTCGTCCGACCTGCTCATGCCCGACGTCTACGCGCTGCCCTACGTGGAGCACTCCCCCGACCTCGCGTGGGTGGTCGAGCACGAGGGCCGTGCGGCCGGGTACATCATCGGAGTCGCCGACACCCGGTCCTTCGTCGACTGGTGGGCACGGGAGTGGACGCCGGGCTTCGTCGCCCGCCACCCCGCACCCGGGCCCGCGACCGGCCGCAACCCCGCCTACAGCGAGGCTCAGCTGCTGCACGACGGCGCCGACCCGGAGCGCATGGTCCGAGGGCTTCGCCACGGCGAGCTCACCACCCACCCGGCCCACCTGCACATCGACCTGCTGCCGGTGCTCCAGCGGCGCGGCCTCGGCTCACGCCTCATCGACACGCTCCGCGCCGCCCTCGCCGAGCGCGGCGTGCCGGGCGTGCACCTGGGCTACGCGGCCGAGAACACCGCCGCCCGACTGTTCTACGACCGGTACGGGTTCACCGAGCTGCCGTCGTCCACCCCGCAGGCGCCGCTGGTCGGCATCGCGACCGCCACCTGACACACCGTCAGTCCTCCGTCGACGCCTCGACCCACGCCCGCCGCACCTGCTCGAACCGGGTGGGCAACGGCGGACGCAGCGCGCCGTAGCGCGCATTGGTCCGGTGCACGAACCGACGCCACGACAGCACCAGCCCCTGCCGCGTGATCGGCAGACCGGACGCGACCGTGGTGCCGTTGTCGTGCGTGTGGTGCACCGTGAGCAGCAGCGCCCTCGGCACCGAACCCTCGAGCTCGGCCGCCAGCTCCTCGCGCACCACCATCCAGTGCTTCAGGAGCACCACCAGGTCGGCCGGCAGCAGATGGCGGCGCGGCGTGCGGTGCTTGCCGTGCCGCACCAGCACGCTGCCCTCCGTCGCGCGAGCTCGCGCGGGCCCGAGGTCGATGTCCTCGACACGCACCCGCAGCAGGTCTCCGTACCGTGCGCCCGTCGCGCGCACCAGCCCGGTGATCACCGCCAGGCGCACCGCCTCAGGCTTGGCGCCCGGACGCATCGCCTCGGTGGAGAGCTCGCGCCAGACCCACTCGGCCTCCTCGAGGCTCACGGGTGGCCGCGGGTAGCGGGCGAGCTCCCTGCTCCGTGCTGGTGGTGACGTGGCATCGGCACTGGTCATCGTGCCAGTGTACGCTTGGCACACTATTAATTAAGAGAAGAACATGGTGTGTCGTGGAGCAGGGTCGAGCCCGATCGACCCGGCGCACCCCCGGTCCACCCGGTCCATCGCCACGTACCCTCGTCCGGTGGACCTCCCCAGCACCATCGCCAGGTCGATCGACCACGAGCTGGTCATCAAGAAGTCCCGGTTCCTGGCGCACCTCTCCCCCGCCGGCAGCGTCGCGGAGGCCGACGCCGTCGTCGCGCGCCTGCGCAAGGAGCTGTGGGACGCCCGCCACCACTGCGTGGCCATGGTGCTCGGCACCCACGCCGGCGGTGCGAGCCCCACAGCCCGCTCCTCCGACGACGGCGAGCCGAGCGGCACGGCCGGCGTCCCCATGCTGGAGGTGCTGCGGCACCGCGGTGTCACGGACCTGGTCGCCGTCGTCACGCGGTACTTCGGCGGCGTGAAGCTCGGGGCCGGCGGACTCGTCCGCGCGTACTCGGGCGCGGTGGCCACCGCCCTCGACGTCGCGTCCGCCTCCGGCGCGATGCTCCGCCGGGAGCTGCTGTACGAGGTCGAGGTGCCCGTACCCCACGGCGACGCCGGGCGGATCGACAACGTGCTGCGCGACTGGGCGTCGTCCCACGGCTCCGTGATGGAGCCGCCCGCCTACGACGCCGTCGCGCACCTGCGGCTGCTCGTGCCGAAGCAACAGCTGGACGCCCTGACCGCCGACGTCGCCGCCGCATCGGCGGGTGCCCTCTCCCCCGCCGTCGGCGAAGCCCGGGTGGTCGACGTGCCGGTGCCGCCCACCCGTCGCTAGCGAGCCCGGGGTCGCCCCGCGCGTCGGCCTTGACTGACTCGGCACGCGGGTGAAGTCTCGGGGCACCCGCACCCGCACCGGCACCAGCACCGAGGAGGGACCATGCACCGTCGCATCCGCTCGTCCGCCGTCGTCGTCGCACTGACCACCGCCGCCGCCACCCTCCTCGCGGCCTGCGGCCCGAGCGCCGAGCAGGAGGGGCAGGCCGAGGCCATCACCTTCTGGACGCCACAGTCCACACCGGAGCGCGTGGCCGCGCAGGAAGCCGTCGCCGAGCGGTTCACCGAGGAGACCGGCATCGAGGTCGACGTCGTCCCGCTGGCAGCGGCCGACCAGGACCAGGCGCTGGTCACGGGTGCCGCGTCGGGCGAGGTGCCCGACGTCATCCTCGCCGGCGCCTCGCAGGTCACGTCCTGGCAGTCCCAGGGACTGCTCGACACCGACGTCGTGCAGGAAGCGATGGACACGCTGGACCCCGCCACCTTCAACGAGAACGCGCTCAGCGCGGTCACCGTCCTGGAGGACGGCACCGAGACGGTGGCCGCGGTCCCGAGCGACGGCTGGGTGCATCTCATCGCCTACCGCACCGACCTGCTCGAGGAGGCCGGTGCCGAGGTGCCGACCACCGTCGCCGAGCTCGCCGAGACCGCGACCACCGTCAAGGACGAGCTCGGCATCACGGGCATCGCGCTCGGCACCCAGTCGGGCACCGCCTCGGGCACGGAGGGCATCGAGTCGATCTTCCAGTCGGCGGGCTGCGAGCTCGTCAACAACGGCGAGGTCACCATCGACTCGCCCGAGTGCACGGAGGCGGCCGGGTACTTCAAGGAGCTGCGCGACTCCTCCGTCGCCGGCGACTACGACGTCGAGTCCGCGCGGGCCGCGTACATGGCGGGAGACGCCGCGATGCTGCTCTTCTCCACGCACATCCTCGACGAGCTGGCGAACCTCGACGAGGCGGTGCCGCCGTCGTGCCAGGAGTGTGCCGACGACCCGGCGTTCCTCGCGGAGAGCTCGGGCTTCATCACCGTGCTGGAGCCGCCCGCCGGCTCGGCGCAGGAGCCCGCGCAGTTCGGCGCCACCCTCGCCTACGCGGTCCCGGCACGCGCGGACACCGACGAGGCGCGCCAGTACATCGAGTACGTCATGGGCGAGGGCTACGCCGACACGCTCGCCGTCGCCACCGAGGGCCGTCTCCCCCTGCGCACCGGGACCGCTGGGAGCCCGACGGAGTACCTCGACGCGTGGGGCGGCCTGGGCTTCGGCCCGAAGGTCGAGTCCTCCGTCGCCGAGGTGTACGGCGACGACCTGGTCACCGCGATGGGCGAGGGCATGGCGGCCGTCTCCCGCTGGGGCCAGGGGACGCCCGATGCCACCCTCGCGGGCCTCGTCTCCACCCAGGGCACTCTCGCCCAGCAGCTCGAACCCCTGTACCGGGGCACCGATCCGGCGGAGGTGACCCAGCAGATGGCCGCCGACGTGACGGCGCTGCAGCAGGACCAGTGACAGCCGGCCCGGTGCAGGCCCCTCCCGGAAGGGCCCGCCCTGCGGCGACCACCCGTCCGACGACGGCGGCCCAGCGCGCGAACCGCTCGGGGTGGCTGCTCGTCTCGCCGTCGCTGGCCGTGGTCGCGCTGGTCGTGCTGCTGCCGTTCGTCCTGGTCGTGGTGTTCGGGTTCTCGGAGATCCGGCTCGTCGACATCCCGTTCCTCGGGACGGAGCCGGTGGAGTGGACGCTGGACAACTTCCGCCAGGCCGCGGCGTCGCAGGCGTTCTGGGGTGCTCTCTGGACCACTGTCCTGTACGCGGGCCTGACGGCGGTGGGGTCGCTGGCCGTGGGCCTCGTGCTCGCGCTGGCGCTGCGGCGGCGCTTCGCGGGGCGCGGCCTGGTGCGCGCCCTGCTGCTCGTGCCGTACGTGCTGCCGGTGGTCGCTGCCGCCACGATCTGGAAGACGGCGCTCAACCCGCAGTACGGCGTGGTCAACGCGTTCGGCCGCGCGTACCTCGGCTGGGACACCCCGGTGGGCTTCCTCAGCACCACCTCGGCGGAGGTCTGGGGCGTCCCCGTGCCGGTCGCGCTGCTCGTGGTCGTGCTGTTCGACATCTGGAAGTCGGCGCCGCTCGCGTTCCTGTTCCTCACCGCGCGGCTCCAGTCGGTACCCGGTGAGATCGAGGAGGCCGCGGCGCTCGACGGCGCGAACCGCCGGCAGGTCCTGCGGTTCATGCTGCTCCCGCAGCTGCGCGCGGTGGCCCTGCTGCTCCTGCTCCTGCGCTTCATCTGGTCGTTCCAGACCTTCGACGACGTCTACCTGCTCACCGAGGGCGCAGGGAGCACGCAGGTCATGGCCATCCAGGTGTACACGGAGCTCGTCACCAAGGCCGACATCGGCAGCGCCGCCGCGTTCGGGCTGCTCATGAGCCTCATCCTGTGCGTGCTCCTGGCGGGCTACGTGCTGCTGTCCCGGCGGACCGACGAGTCATGAGGGAACAACGAGGGAATCATGAGGGAAGAGTCATGACGCGGCGGAGGAGCGGCCACGAGCGGGGAGCCATGGGCGGCGTCCGGGCCACACGAGCGTCGCGCGTCGGTCGCGCCGTGGTGGTCGCCGTCGCGCTCCTGTGGTCGCTGGGGCCGGTGGCGTACGGCGTGGTGCTGTCCGTACGGCCCTACGCGGAGGTGACACGCGACCCGCTCGGGCTGCCCACCGAGCTGGACCTGTCGGCCTTCTCCACGGCCATGCGGGACGAGTCCGACGGCGGCTTCGGCCTCGGCCGGTTCGTGCTCAACTCGCTGGGCGTCGCCGCGGGGACCGTGGTGCTGAGCATCCTGGTCTGCGTGCTCGGCGCGTACGCCGCCGCCCGCGTACGGTACCGCGGCCGCGCCGTCACGAACGGGATCATCCTGGCGGTCTACCTGTTCCCCGGGATCGTCCTCGCGGTCCCGAAGTTCGTCATCCTGTCCCGGCTCGGCCTGACGAGCACCCTGGTGGGACTGCTGATCGTCTACGTGGCGGCCACGGTCCCCGTGGCCCTGTACATGATGCGGAACTTCTTCCTGGCGCTGCCGCAGAGCGTCGAGGAGGCGGCGATCATGGACGGCTGCTCGCTCGGCCAGCTCCTGGTCCGCGTGGTGCTGCCGATAGCGATCCCCGGGGTGGTGGCCACCGCCATCTACGTGTTCATGATCGCCTGGAACGAGTACTTCTACGCGCTGCTGTTCCTGGTGCAGCACCGCGACCTCTGGACGGCGCCGCTCGGCATCGCGCAGCTCGGCGACTTCCAGGTGCCGGTCACGGTGCTCCTGGCCGGCTCGATAGCGGTGACGGTGCCCGTGGTGATCGTCTTCTTCCTCGCGCAGCGGTACATCGTGTCGGGCCTGGTACAGGGGGCGGAACGATGACCGGCGCGACGACGACACCTCCCGTCCGCCTGGCCGTCCTCGGCGCCGGCGGTCGCGGCGCCGACGCCTACGGCCGCTGGGTCCGGGCGCATCCCGACCGTGCCCGGATCGTGGCCGTCGCCGACCCCGACCGTGCCCGGCTGGAGGCCCTGGCGGGCACGACCGCAGCCCGCTACCCCGGCTGGAGCGACCTGGTCGCGGACCTCGGCAGGCTGCGGCCCGACGCCGTGATCGTCGCGCTCCCCGACGCCCTCCACGTCGCCGCGGCCACCGCCGTGGCCGACGCCGGGCTGCCGATGCTGCTGGAGAAGCCCGCCGCGCCGTCGCTGACCGCCCTCGCCGAGCTGGCCCGCGTGGTGCGCCGGACGGACGCCCGCATCGCCGTCGGGCACGTGCTGCGGTTCGCGCCGTTCTGGCGGGCCGTGCGAGCCGTCGTCGAGGCCGGCGCCCTCGGCGACCTCGCGACGATCGAGGTGCGCGAGAACATCGGCTTCTGGCACTTCGCGCACTCGTTCGTGCGGGGCAACTGGCGCAACGCCGCCGAGTCGAGCCCGATGGTGCTCGCCAAGACCTGCCACGACCTCGACCTGATCCGCTGGCTCGCCGGGGCGGCTCCCGAGACGGTGGCGAGCGAGGGCTCGCTGTTGCACTTCCGCCCGGAGAACGCCCCCGACGGCGCTCCGGCCCGCTGCACCGACGGCTGTCCCGCCGCCGCGGACTGCCCGTTCTACGCGCCGCGCTACTACCTGGACGCCCTGCGCGACCGCACGGGCCATCCGGTCACGATGCTCGGGGAAGACCTGTCCCCCGCCGGCCGCCTCGCCGCCCTGCGGCGGGGCCCGTACGGGCGCTGCGTCTATCACTGCGACAACGACGTGGCCGACCACCAGCAGACGCTCCTGCGGTTCCCCTCCGGCCTCACCGCCACGCTGACGGCCAGCGCGTTCACCGCCGAGAACACGCGGCACCTGGCGATCACCGGGACCCGCGGGCAGCTGCACGGGCACATGGAGTCGGGCGAGATCCGCGTCGACCTGTACTCGCCGTCCGGACGGCTGCCGGAGGCGCTGCCCGGTGCGGAGCTGGTCGCGTCCGGCACGGACGGGCCGCTCGGCCATGCCACCCACACGCTCGTGGCCCAGCCTGCCGACGGCGGTCCGAGCGGTCGTGGGGGCCATGCCGGCGGCGACGACGGCCTCATGGACGCGTTCTGCCGGGCAGTGGTCGACGGCGCCGTCGGCTCGGGCGAGCTGTCGTTCGTCACGGCGCTGGACAGCCACCTCATGGCGTTCGCCGCGGAGGAGTCGCGGGCGGGTGCGGGTGTGGTGGACCTCGGGCCGTGGTCCGGCGCGGCGCTGAGCTTCCTGGGCCGGACCACCGGCCGGGTCGGCCTCCGCCGGGACTCGCTGTGAGCGCGTGGGCCGACGCCGTCCGCGGCGTCGCCGAGCGGGTCGGCCTGGACCCGCGGCAGATCACCGTCGAGCCCTTACCGCTCGTCGCACCGCACGCCGCACAGCCCGTCGCGCCCCATGACACAGCGGACTACCGGGCCGAGGCCGGCCGGCTGACGATCCGGGCCACCGGCCCGGTCGCCGCGTCGGTCGCGCTGGCCCGGTACGTCCGCGAGGCGTTCGGGACGCGGCTGTCCTGGCAGCGGCCGCGCGTGACCGGGAGCCCGAGCCCGCTGCCCGACGCGCCGCGCGCCACCGTCTCGTCGCCGCACGAGGTGCGGTACTACCTGAACGTCGTGACCTTCGGCTACTCGACGCCGTTCTGGGGCTGGGACCGCTGGGAGCGCGAGATCGACTGGATGGCGCTGCACGGCATCACGCACCCGCTCATGCTGGTGGCGCACGAGGCGGTGCTGGCCGAGACGTTCCGCCGGGCCGGGCTGCCCGCCGCCGAGGCCGCCGAGTGGCTCGGTGGCGCCGCGCACTTCCCGTGGACGTTCATGGGCGGCATGCACTCGTTCGGCGGTCCGCTCCCTGCCCGGTGGGCCGAGCGGCGTGTCGACCTGGCCCGCCGGGTCCTGGCGCGCATGCGCGAGCTCGGCATGACCCCGGTGCTCCCTGCGTTCGGCGGGCACGTCCCACCGGCCCTCGCGGGGCCCGGCCCGGACGACGCGCACCCCGCCCCCGAGCACGCCGCCGGCGAGATCGAGTGGCAGGGCTGGCACGTCCCCCTCCTGCACCCGGAGTCGCCGCGACACCAGGAGCTGTTCGCGACGTTCGCGCAGGTCCAGCGGGAGCTGATCGGCCCGGGGTCCGGGTACTACGCCGTCGACCCGTACATCGAGTCGGTGCCGCCCTCGGGCGACGTCGGCTACCTGCGCGCCGCCGGCCGCGGCACCTACCGAGCGCTGGCCGGCGCGGACCCCGACGCCGTCTGGGTGCTCCAAGGCTGGCCCTTCCACTACAAGGGCACGTTCTGGACTCCCGACCGCGTGGCCGCCTACCTGCACGACGTCCCCGCCGACCGCACGCTCGTCCTCGACCTCTGGGGCGAGCACGCGCCCCTGCACACCGCGCTCCTGGCGGACCGCGCGCCGCTCGCCGGACGCCCCTGGGTCTGGTGCGCGCTGCACGACTTCGGCGGCCGGCCGGCGCTGTTCGGCGACCTGCGCGGCCTGGTCCGGGACGTGCGGGCCCTGCCCGACGGCGTACCGCACCTGCGTGGGACCGGCCTCGCCCCCGAGGCCATCGAGAACAACGAGGTCTTCTACGAGCTCGCGACCGACCTCGCCTGGGACGACGCGCCGCGCTCCCCCGCCGAGCTCGACGGCTGGCTCGAACGGTTCGTCCTGGACCGGTATGACCTGTCGGACCGTGGCTCCGCTCCTGGCGGTGTTTCTGGGCCGGACGGCGAGCGACGCGCGGACCTGGCTCGGTTGGCGCTGCACGCTTGGCACACTATTTATTCGACGCTCTACGCGGACGGACGCACCCGCTCC
This sequence comes from Promicromonospora iranensis, assembly GCF_028994805.1. Taxonomy (GTDB): domain Bacteria; phylum Actinomycetota; class Actinomycetes; order Actinomycetales; family Cellulomonadaceae; genus Promicromonospora; species Promicromonospora iranensis. The sequence continues at coordinate 460,754 of NZ_JAJQQP010000002.1, forward strand.
GTCCCGACACCCGTCATCGCCCGCCCCTGGACCGCGGGGCTCCCGTTCCCCGCCCAGCGCAGCGCGGGCGAGGCGATCACCGGCGGGACGACGGCGGGCAGCGGCGCGGCCGAGGACTCCGGGCCGCCCACACCGTCGTCCGACGTGGACGCCGAGAACGATCCGGCGGCCGCGGCCGCGCTCCCCCGGCTGGCCGAGGCGGTGCGGGAGCTCACCGAGGTCCACGACAACCTGCCGGGTGCGACGCCGGGTCCCGTACCCGATCCGGCCCGGGAGGTGCTGGGCGCCGACATCGCCGAGCTCACCGGTCATGTCCTCGCGCAGGGCACGCGGGTGCACGTGCGCGGCATCCTCGCGGCGGCGCGCGCGGGCGACCCGGACGGCGTCCGCGCCCACAGGGACCGACTGCGCGCGGACCTGCTGGAGCTCGACGACCTGGCCGGCGCCCGCCCCGAGACCCGGGTCACCACCTGGATCGACGCCGCCCGCGCCTGGGGCGACACCGCCGCGGAGCGGGACGCCATGGAACGCGAGGCGCGGAGCCTCGTCAGCGTCTGGGGCGGGCAGCACAACGGCCTGCACGACTACTCGGGCAGGCACTGGCAGGGCCTGGTCCGGGACCTCTACCTGCCGCGCTGGCAGGCCTGGGCGGACTGGCTGGCCGACGCCGCGGCGCGGGGACCGGTCCCGCCGGACGCCGACCCGACGGCCCTGCGCGCGCACATCGTCGCGCTGGAGGAGCGCTGGCGCGGGGCGAGGCGACCCGACCCCGGATGATCAGACGCGGCTGGGCGTGGTCGGCAGAAGGTGAGATGGTCGGCAGAAGGTCAGGTCGTCGGCACCTCGGAATGCCGACCACCTGACCTTCTACCGACCACACGGACGCCGGCCCAGCGCGGCCCAGCTCTCGGTCAGATGCCGTCCGGGCCGATCGTCGCGCCGTCGGGCACCGTGCCGCCGTCGCCGGCGAGCTGTGCCTTGCCCTCGGCCCGCACACCGGACCCGAAGGTCCAGTCACCGCGGACGGTCAGGGAGTCGGCGTCGCGCAGCGACGGCGCGCCCGCGGCGAACCGCTGGGTGAAGCCGTCGATGAGCTTGTAGTAGTCCTTGTCGAGGTCCACGAGCGGCGCGAGAGCCTGCGCCTCGAGCCGGTAGTCCGGCGTCAGGTCGTAGACGTCCGAGCGCAGCACGAGCAGGTCGTTGGTCGTCTTCACCGGCAGGAACCGCGACCGTTCCACCTCGATCGCCGTCGCGCCCTCGAAGACGGCGACCGCCGCGCCCATCGCGGACTCGATCTGCACCACCTTGGGCGACGACGGGTCGGCGGGGTCGACGGTCTTGTCGTTGCGGATCAGCGGCAGCTCCAGCACGCCCGACGTCCGCTCCAGCTCCGCGGCCAGCGCTTCGAGGTCGAACCAGAGGTTGTTCGTGTGGAAGAACGGGTGGCGCGTCGCGTCGAGGGAGACGGCCACGTCGTCGGGGTGGGTCTGCGCCGTCTCACGCTGGACGATGCGGCCGTCGCTCTTGCGGACCACGAGCTGGCCGCCCTTGACGTCGGCCGGCGTCTTGCGGCAGAGCTCGGCGGCGTACGGGGCGCCCGACGCGGCGAACCAGCCGGCGATCGTGGCGTCCGGCGTCGCGCCGAGGTTGTCGGAGTTGGACACGCACATGTACCGGAAGCCGGCCTTCAGCAGCGCGACCACGACGCCCGACGCGTGCAGCGCCGGGTAGAGGTCGCCGTGCCCGGGCGGGCACCACTCGAGGTCGGGGTCCTTCTCCCAGGTGACGGGCGTCAGGTCGTCGGCAAGGAGCTTGGGCTCGCGGTTCTGCAGGAAGTCGACGGGCAGCCCGTCGACCGCGATGTCCGGGTAGCGCTCCAGCGCCGCGAGGGAGTCGTCGCGGGTGCGGAAGGAGTTCATGAACAGCAGCGGGAGGCGGGCTCCCGTGGCCTCCCGGGCCGCCCGGACCTGGCCGACGATGATGTCGAGGAACGTGAGCATCTCGGGCTCGGCGCCGGCCGAGCCGCCGGCGCCGTCGGACGAGCCCGGCGCCACCCGGACCGGCAGCAGCGACTTCGCCTGGTCCATGCCCATGGACGTGCCGAGGCCGCCGTTGAGCTTGAGCATCGCGGTCCTGGCGAGGGCGTCCGCCGCGTCGTCGTCGCTGATCGCCAGCTCCGCGCGGTTCGGGATGTCGACGAGCGGGTCGACGTCGTCCTCCCGGACCAGGCCGCTCTCACCCGACTGCAGCAGGTGGTAGAACCGCGTGAACGTCTCGATGGCGGCGGGTGCCACGCCGGCTTCGGTCATCTTGGTACGGGCCTGCTCGAGCCCGGTGGGGTCCGTCATGGGCCACAGGCTATTCGAAGCGCGACGGGTCGCCGGCACCGACGCGGACGACGTCGGGGAACCCGTCGGACCAGTCGACGACGGTGGTCGGCTCGGTCCCGGCGTCCCCGCCGTCGACGACGGCGTCGAGCACGTGGTCGAGCTCTTCCTTGATGGTCCAGCCGTCGGTCAGCGGTTCGGCCTGGTCCGGCAGGATCAGCGTGGAGGACAGCAGCGGCTCCCCCAGCTCGCGCAGCAGCGCCTGCGTGACGGCGGAGTCCGGGATGCGCACGCCCACCGTCTTCTTCTTCGGGTGGGCGAGCCTGCGGGGCACCTCGGCGGTGGCCGGGAGGATGAACGTGTACGCCCCCGGTGTGGCGGACTTGATGGCCCGGAACGCCGAGTTGTCGAGCTTCACGAGCTGCCCCAGCTGCGCGAAGTCCGAGCACACCAGCGTGAAGTGGTGCTTGTCGTCGAGCCTGCGGATGCTGCGGATGCGGTCCGCGCCGGCGTGGTAGTCCATGCGGCAGCCCAGCGCGTAGGAGGAGTCGGTCGGGTAGGCGACCAGGGCGTCGTCGCGCAGCATGGCGACGACCTGCGCGATGCTGCGCGGCTGGGGGTCGACGGGGTGGACGTCGAAGTAGCGGGCCATGCCACCGAGCCTAGTCGCGCGCAGGGCGCTGCGCAGCGCTCCGGCGACCTGTTCCGGCGACCTGCTCAGGCCGCCGACAGGGCGCGCCGCAGCTCGTCCCCGCTGGCGTTCCCGCCGGTGCACACCACGCCGACCCGGCGGCCCGCGAAGCGGTCCGGATCGGCCAGGACGGCCGCGAGCGCCGCCGCTCCGGCGCCCTCGGCGACGGTGTGCGCGCCGGTGAGGTAGAGGTGCTGGGCGGCGGCGATCTGGTCGTCGGTGACGAGGACGAAGTCGGTGAGGTGGTCGCGCATGAGCGCCTGGGTGACCTCGAACCCGCAGCCGACGGCGAGGCCTTCGGCGCGGGTCGTGTTGGCGCGCTGGACGAGTGCTCCGGTGTGCCAGGAGTCGTGGGCCGCGGGTGAGGCGGCGGACTGGACGCCGATCACGGCGGTGCCGGGGGCGACGGCGGCTGCCACGAGGCCGGCCGCGGCGGCGCCGGACCCGCCACCGACGGGTACGACGAGGATGTCGAGGCCGGGTGCCTGCTGGAAGAGCTCGAGGTAGAGGGTGCCGACGCCGGCGATGATGTCGGGTTCGTTGGCGGCGCCGACGAGGCGGGCGCCGGAGTCCTGGGCGAGCGCGGTGGCCCTGGTCCGGGCGTCGTCGAAGGTGGCGCCGTGCAGGAGCACGTCGGCGCCCTGGTCGCGGACGGCGCGCAGCTTGACGGGGTTGGGGTCGTCGGGCATGACGATGGTGCAGGTGGTGCCGGTCAGGCGGGCGGCGTAGGCGACCCCTTGGGCGTGGTTGCCGGTGGAGTAGGCGACGACGCCGCGGGCGCGCTCGGCCTGAGCCATGGCGAGGAGGAGGTTGCTGGCGCCGCGGGCCTTGAAGGCTCCGGTGCGCTGCTGGTTCTCGTGCTTGACGACGATCGCGGCGTCGGTGGCCCGGTCGAGCTCCGCGTACCGGCCGACGGGGGTACGGACCACGGGGCCCTCCAGGCGGGCCTGGGCCGCGAGCACGTCGGCGATGGTGGGCAGGGCCGCTGGCGAGAGGAGGGGCGGGAGGGTCGCGAGCGTCATGGATCCAGCGTGACCCGCACATGACCCATAGGTCTAATACCTGTTACGAAGACTTTCGATCGATAACACCTATCTTTCTGCGCTAGCCTGGAGGCATGACCGCAGAGCTCGACCTCACCCGGCTGCGCGTCCTCGCGGCGGTGGCCCGTACCGGTTCCGTCACGGCGGCAGCGAAGGAGCTGCACTACGCGCAGCCCTCGGTGAGCCACCACCTGTCCCGCCTGGAGGCCGACGCCGGGATCCCGCTGCTGCAGCGGCACGGCCGCGGTGTCCGCCTCACGGAGGCCGGCCGCCTGCTCGCGACCCGGGCCGAGGAGATCCTCGGCCGAGTCGAGGGCGCCCGCCGTGAGCTCGACGCCCTGGCCGGCCTGCGGGCGGGCCGCGCCCGCCTCGCCGCGTTCCCCTCCGCCCTGGCCACGGTCGTGCCCGACGCCGTCGCGCGGCTCCAGCAGGAGCACCCCGGCCTCTCGGTCGGCCTGGTGGAGCACGAGCCGCCGGACGCCGTCGACGCCCTGCAGTCGGGCGCCGTCGATGTCGCACTGGTGTTCGAGCACACCGACGTGCGGCACGCCCGCTCCATGGAGGACCTGTCGCGCTACGAGGCCACGACGATCCTCGACGACCCGGTCAACCTCGTGACGGCGATCGATCTCGACGCGGCTCCCGTACCCGGCTTCGTGCCTGACCTGAAGCTGCTCGACGACGCGGAGTGGATCGCCGGCTGCGAGCGGTGCCGGGCGGACATGGTCGCCCGCTGCGCCGCCGTGGGCTTCGCCCCGCGGATCGCGTTCGAGACCGACGACTACGTGGCGGTCCAGGCCCTGGTGGCGGCCGGTGCGGGCGTGAGCCTGCTGCCCGGGCTCACGCTCCGCGCCCATCGGAACCCCGGGATCGCCTTCGCCCCGCTGCCGGGCGCCGTCCGCAGGGTCATGGCCCTCACCGTGGGGCCGCCCGCTCCCCCGGCGGCGGCCCTGATTCGGCAGCTCGTCGCCGCAGGCGCTAACGTCCCCCTGTGATCCAGGCCACCTACCCGCGCCCGGCCGGCTGAGGGCGGCCGGAGGCCCGATGCTCCTGCTGTCCACCTTCTTCTACTCCGCGGGCGCCGCCGTGGCGGCGTTCCTCGCGCTCGAGGCGTACCTGGCGGTCGCCGCCGTCGACAACACCTACCCGACCGTGGTGCTGGCCGCCGTGGCTGCTGCCGGCCAGGTCACCGGCAAGCTGCTCTGGTACTGGGCCGGTGCCGGGACCACCCGCCTGCCGTGGCTGCGTCGCAAGCTGGAGTCGCCCAAGGCCGCCGCCGCGCTGACCCGCTGGCGGGACCGTACCGACGGCCGCCCGGTCTACATGGGTGTCGTGCTGCTCGCCTCGGCGTTCGCCGGGCTGCCGCCGTTCATGGTGATGTCGGTCGTCGCGGGCGTGCTGCGGGTGCGGCTGTGGCTGTTCATCGGCACCGGCCTCGTCGGCCGGTTCTTCCGGTTCTGGATCGTGCTCGAGGCCGCCGACTACGCGTGGCTCCTGCTCTGAGGGTCGTCTCCTCAGATTCCTCAGACTCCTCGGGCTTCGGTGGCGCTCAGAGGTCGGTGGCACCGTCCAGCGCCTCGCGCAGCAGGTCGGCGTGCCCCGCGTGCCGGGCATACTCCTCCACCATGTGCACGAGGATCCAGCGCAGGGAGATGTAGCCGCTGCGACCCGGCCGCACGGTGGTCCGGTCCAGAGCGTCCGCGCCGTCCGGGGGCGTCTCGGCGAGCACCTCGTCGAGGATCCGCTCGGAGGCCGCGACGGCGCCGTCGAACAGGGCGGTGAGCTGCTCGGGAGTCTCCTCGAGGGCGCTGTGCCAGTCCCAGTCGGCGTCGGCCGCCCAGTCCACGGTGTCCCACGGGCGGGCCGGCTCGTTGCCGGCCAGCCGGATGTTGAACCACACGTCCTCGACGTAGGCCAGGTGCTTGAGCATCCCGGCCAGCGTCATCGTCGACGGCGGGAGCGGCGTGCGCAGCTGCTCCACCGTCAGGCCCTCGCACTGGCGCCGGATCGTGGCACGGTAGAAGTCGATGAACGACCGCAGCATCGTCACCTCGTCGGCGGCGAGGGGCGGGTCGGTCCGGGGGACGGCGCTGCCGTCGGCGTCGGGCACGCCGGGCTGCGGGCTGGGCGGCGGGCTGGGCTGGTTGCTGGGCTGAGAGCTCATGCGCTGACCGTACCGATCGCCAGGACGTGCTGGCTCATGTCGGTGACCCCGGGCGTCGTCGACAGCGCGCGGGCGAGCGTGAGCGCGGCGTCGATCAGCTCCGGCGCCTCGGGCGCGTCGAGCGGCACCCGTTCGAGCGCGCCGCCGGCAGGCCCCTCGATACCGTGCACGACGACGCCGGACAGGCCGGACTCGGTCGCCTCCGCGGCGAGCTCCGCGGCGTCGTGGAAGTGCGCGGCGGGAAACCGGATGCCCGCCGGAGCCAGGCCGTGCTCCAGGACCGCCTGCCAGGCGGCCGGATCGAACATCTCGTACCCGTCGGTGGCGCCACCGACGTCGAGCACCCGTGCGCCGGGGGCGAGCCGCTGCCGGACCAGCTCCTGGGTCCGGACGTGCTCCACCCGACCCTGCGCCGAGCCGACCGTCAGTCGCGCGTGCTCGTCCCAGCCCGTCCGCCCGGCGTAGTACTCCTGGACCCGCGCGTCGACGGTGCTCTGCTCGGTGGCGTACCGCCCGGCCCCGCCGCTGACCTGCCCGTCGCTCTCCATGGCCGGACCGTAGCGACGCCCAGGAAACCCCGCCACATGTTTCCGGGAGGAAAACACTTCAGCAATTCACCCGCGCCGAATCGTTACGTGTCCGGTAAGCCTCTTTTGCTCGGAGTGTGAGCATGGCAACATGCGCAAGGTGCACCTGATCCGAGAGTTCGCACCTGACGCCTACGAGTTCGCGCTGTCGTCCTGGTCGTGGATCGGGACCGGTGACAAGACCCCACGCTTCGCATCCTGCTTCGGCGACATGTTCCTCGAGTCCCCCGACGGCTGGTGGTTCCTCGACAGCGTGGAGGGCACGCTCGATCGCTGCTGGGACTCCATGGAGGAGATGTTCGCCGACCTCGAGGGCGCCGACGGGCGCGCCGAGTACCTCCTCGAGGAGACCCTGAACGCCGCGCTCGGACAGGGCCTGCACCTGGACGAGGACGAGGTCTTCGCCTTCCTTCCGCCCCCGGCGGTCACGGGCACCATGTCCGTCAGCTCCCTCGCGCCGCTGCGCTTCGCCATCGCGGCGAACCTCGCCGGCCGTATCCACGGCGAGCTGAACGGCGTACAGCCCGACGCCGGCGCGTCCGCCCTCTTCGCCGCCCAGCGGTACGCGGCCCAGCAGGCCGCCGCACAGGAAGCGACGGCACGACAGGCAGCAGCCCAGCAGACCGCGGCGCAGCAGGCCGTGGCCAGGCAGGCGGCGGCCCGACGGGCGGCAGCGCAGGAAGCGGCCGCACGGGTGCCGGCCCCACCCGTCGCGACGCCGCAGCGGGTCGCCGCGGCGCCCACGTTCGACGCGCCGAACCCCCGGACCGACCGGTGGCAGCCTGCCGCGCAGCAGGCGGGCTACGAGCCCCAGTACGCGGCGGGCTCGGAGCTGGACTACGCGCCCGGTCAGACCTCGGCCTACGACACGGGCGGCTACGCCCCGGCGCCGGCGGTGTACGCCGCGCCCGCCGCCGCGGGAGCCCATGCGACAGGAGCCCACGCGGCACCGGTCGCGGCCGGCGGCTACGACTACGTCGACACCGCGCACACCGCTGACTCCGGCCAGTTCAGCCAGTACATCGCCGACCAGTACAACACCGGTCAGATCGCCGCCGTCGACCACGGCGCGTCCGCCCCGGCGCAGCCGCGGCTGCAGCAGGGCGGACGCTGGTCGTACGCCTGACGCCGCACAGCCCGGGCTATTCCTCCAGGCCCACCACGGCGGCCAGGATCAGCACGGACCCGACGATCCCGGCCGGGCCGAGCCGCTCCCCCAGCACGACAGCGGCCGCGACCGCCGCCGTCACCGGCTCCAGCAGGGTCGCGACGACCGCGGCGCCGCTGCGCGTGGTGCGCAGGCCCGCGTAGAACAGCCCGTACGCCAGCGCCATCGTGAAGACCCCGAGATAGGCGAGGGTGCCGAGCGTCGTCGGGTCGCTCGTGACGAACGGTCCGCCGCCCGCCAGCGCCACGGGGACCAGGCCGACGGCGCCCGCCGTCGTCGCCACCGTCGTCAGGGCGAGCGGGTCCACGCCGTCCGACGCGAGCAGCGTGCCGCCGAGCGCCGTCGTCGCCGCGTAGACCGACCCCGAGGCGATCGCGAGCAGCAGACCCAGCACGGGTCGCGGGCCGACGGCGCTCGCGCCCGACGCCGCGCTCACCAGCACGAGGCCGGACAGCGCGGCGCCGACGACCAGCGTCAGGCGGACGGTGCTCCGGGCCGCCGTCCGGCGTCGCGCGCGGACGAGGTCGACGACGGCGAGCAGGACCGGCGCCAGACCCAGGCTGACCACCGTGGCGACCGTGACGCCGGCGGTGGCCACGGAGCCGAAGTACAGCGCCTGGTAGGCGCCGGTCCCCAGGCCGACGACCGCGGCGCGGACCGGATGGGCCTGCACGAGCGCCACGAGCCGAGGGCCCCTGCGCAGGACGAACGAGGCTGCGACCAGCACGACCGCCGCGACGAGCATGCGGTAGGCGCTGACCGTGAGGACGGACATCGACGAGTGGTCGCGGAGGATCTCGAGGGCGAGGCCGCCGGTGCCCCAGAGGATTCCGGCGAGGCTGACGAAGAGCAGCCCGAGACGAGTGGATGACATGTGTGCTCCCGGCCGGTCCCGAAGGCTCCGGCCCGTTCCGAGGGACGGGGAATCGTCGTGGAGCACGCCCCGGCGCCGGCCCGCGGAGGCCGGTCGTGGTGCCGCTCCGGTCAGACGACCGGGGGCGGCAGGACGGAACGAAGGGGAGTCACGCTCGGGATGCTAGCAGCGCCCCTCGGGGCGGCGAGCGGTACTCGCTCGGCAGCCCTCTTCGAGGTCTACGTTTCTCCGCTCTGAATCGGTTCAGAGCGGAGAAACTTAGACCTCGAAGAGGCGGCGGCCGACAGGGCGGGGACGGCGGGCGCCGCGTCAGCCCTCGCCGAGCGTCGTCACGCGGCGGAGCACGTGCTCCGGCACCGGGTCGGACACGTAGTCCTCCGTCACGGGTGCCGACGCGACCCGACGTACGGGCACGTGCCCGGCCCAGCCGGTGAGCTCCAGGTCGCCCGGCTCCAGCGAGGCGCCGCCCGCGCGCTGCTTCATCGAGGCCTCGGCCAGCGGCAGCGCGATCACGGCGGTCGCCGCGAGCTCCTTGCGCGTCGCGGGAGGCAGGGTCGCGGCCCGCCCGGGCGTCATGTGGTCGACGACGAGGTCGAGCGCCCGCCGCCGCTCGTCCAGGTCCGTGACCCGGCGCGGCCGCCCGATCACCACCGCCGACCGGTAGTTCATCGAGTGGTGGAAGCCGGTCCGCGCCAGGACCAGGCCGTCCAGCTCCGTCACGGTGACACAGACGTCCTGCTCCAGCGCCGGCGCGAGCCAGCCCGCGGCGACCGAACCGTGCAGGTACAGCGTGCCGCCGGCGTCGGGCCCGGACTCGTCCACGGCGAAGGCGGTGGGCAGCACCACCGGGTGCGCTCCCGCGACCACACCCAGGTGCGCCACGAGCGCGTCGGAGAGCAGCGCCATGAGCCGACGCCGGTCCTCGACCTGCCGGTTCCGGCCGCGGGTCGGGGTGGTGCGGGGGGTCGGTGAGAGATCCTGCGTCGTCATGCCGCTAGCCTGGCGCGGAAGTGGCCGGTGGACACGGGCCAGTTCACCCCGATTCAAACAGGCCACTTGCTCGCCTCGGCGATCACCCCACCCGAGAGAGGCTCATGCTCCCCGTACGTCTCGACCGTGCCCGCCCCACACCGCTTCCCGCACAGCTCGCGGCCGCCGTCCGCGGGCTCGTGACCGACGGCACGCTCACGACGGGCGACCGCCTGCCCTCGAGCCGCGCCCTGGCGGCCGACCTGGGTGTGGCGCGCGCCGTCGTCGAGCAGGCGTACGACCAGCTCCTGGCCGAGGCCTGGGTCGAGACGCGCCGGGGTGCGGGCACCTTCGTGGCGTCCGGCGAGACCCTTCCCACGACCGCTCCCCCACCCCGGCCCGCGACGCGCGAGCCGGGGTACGTCCGCCTCGACGCGGGCACCCCGTGGATCGACCCGCGCCACCTCGCCGGGTGGCGGCGGGCCTGGCGCGAGGTCTCGATCGCGGTCCCGCCGCGCGGCTACCCCGACCCACGCGGGCTCCCCGACCTGCGCGAGGCCCTCGCCGAACGGCTCGCCCGCACCCGCGGCCTGACCGTGGGGCCCGACGAGATCCTGGTCACCGCCGGCACGACGGACGGCCTGCGACAGCTCCTGGGTGCGCTGGGCCCCGGGGACGTCCTCGTCGAGGACCCCGGCTACCGCGCGGCCGTCGAGACTGTCCGGGCGGCGGGACGCACCGTCGTCGACCATCCCGCGCTCCTGCCCGTCACGGACCTGGCAGGCTGCGCCGCCGCGTACGTCACGCCCGCCCACCAGCACCCGCTGGGCCGGGTCATGCCCGCGGCCGACCGGCTCTCGCTGCTGGCGGCGGCCCGGGACGCGGACGCCGTCGTGGTCGAGGACGACTACGACTCCGAGTTCCGGTACGACGTCGCTCCCGTGCCCGCCCTCGCGGCGCTCGACCGGTCGCGGGTCGCCTACCTGGGCACCGCCTCGAAGTCGGTGTGCCCGAGCCTGCGGCTGGGCTGGCTGGTCGCGCCTCCGGCGCTCCACGAGCACATCGTCCGACGCCGCACGGTCATGCACGACACGCCGTCGTGGCCCGGCCAGCACGCCCTGCTGACCCTGCTGCGTGACGGCTGGGTCGACAAGGTGGTGCGCACCGCCCGGCGCGTCTACGCGGACCGCGCACCACGGGTGGCGGCAGCCCTGGCGCCGCACGCCCAGCCGGCAGGGCCGCTCGCCGGGATGTACTCGACGTGGCTCACCGACCCCGCGCCGGCCGAACGGGCACGCGCCGCCGGGCACGCCGCCGGCTTCGACGTGCCGCTCCTTGCCGACTACTGCCGCAGAGCGGACCGGACCGGCCTCGTCGTGGGCTTCGGCGGGGTAACCGACGCCGAGCTCGCCCGCGCGCTCGATGCGATCGTCGGCGGCCTGGCCGAGGGCTGATCCGACGAGCCCGGCGGCGGTTCCCCCGGCCCGCACACCGGGCGCCGCGTGTACGGCAACGTGTCCGGCGTGTCGGAAACCGGTTGCTCTGACCTCTTTTCACCCGGCCATGTGAGCGCTAACATCACGGTGCCGGGCAGAGCCGCCCGCCCCTGCCGCAACGACGCCAAGGAGCCCGCCATGCGCACGCCACGCCGTCACGAGCACACCCCACCCGCTGGGCCAGGAGCCACCGAGCCCCGAGCACCCCACCGACCACGCGCAGCGCGGCGGGCGCGGGGCGGCGCGCTCTTCGCGAGTGCGCTCGTCCTGGTCACCGCAGCGACCGGTCTGTCCGCACAGGCCGTGCCGGCCCTGCCGGTCACGGCTCTGCCCGAGAGCGCGCGGCACGAGGCCGCACCGCCCGAGACGGCACAGCAGGTGGCCGACCAGTCCGAGATCGGGCGGGCCACCACCACGGCGGTCCAGGACCAGGCTCAGGCAGCGGACCTCACGAACCCGATCCGGTCCAACGGCGCCGACCCGTGGCTCGAGTACTGGGACGGGTACTACTACCTGTCCACCACCACGTGGGACTCCACGGTGATCATGCGTCGTGCCACCACGCTCGCCGGCCTGAAGACCGCCCCGGACACGGTGGTCTGGAACGACGCCGGGGTCGCCAACCGGTGCTGCTCCCACTGGGCGCCCGAGTTCCACCGCATCGGCGGCACCTGGTACCTCATGTACACGTCGGGCAACAGCCAGACCAACCTGGACGGACAGAAGCTGCGCGTCCTGCGCTCCACCGGCCCCACCCCGATGGGCCCGTACGAGTTCATGGGCACGCCGCTGCCGAACCAGTGGAACATCGACGGCACCTACCTCGAGCACGACGGGCGCCTGTACCTCGTCTGGTCGGAGTGGAACGGGCCGAACCAGACGGTCCGGATCGCGCGCATGTCGAACCCCTGGACGGTCGCCACGAACGGCTACACGATCGCCCAGCCGAGCCACGCCTGGGAGACCATCGGCAGCCGGGTCAACGAGGCGCCGGCCGTGCTGCAGCGAAATGGCCGCACGTTCATGACCTACTCGGCCTCCAGCTGCAACACGCCCGACTACAAGCTGGGGCTCCTCACGCTGACCGGCAGCGACCCGCTGCGGGCCGCCTCGTGGACCAAGAGCTCCCAGCCCGTGCTCCAGCGGGGCAACGGTGTGTACGGGCCGGGCCACAACGGGTTCTTCACGTCACCGGACGGTACCGAGGACTGGCTCGTCTACCACGGCAACACGACCGCGAGCCAGGGCTGCGGCAACACGCGCCAGACCCGCGTGCAGCGCATCACCTGGAACAGCGACGGCACACCGCGCTTCGGCACCCCGGTGCCGAGCGGCCAGGTGATGACACCGCCGTCGGGCGAGTAGCCCGCCCCGCGGCCTCCCCTTCGAGGTCTAAGTTTCTCCGCGCTGAAACGTCTCAGAACGGAGAAACTTAGGCCTCGAAGGAGAGGGCCGACGCCGAGAGCGAGCTCAGCCGCACCGGCCGGAGCGGTCAGACCAGCGAGTCCTGCCAGGCCTCGTGCAGGCGCGCGTACTGCCCGTCCCCGGCGATGAGCTCGGCAGGCGTGCCGTCCTCGACGATCCGCCCGTGCTCCATCACCAGCACCCGGTCGGCGATCGCCACCGTGGACAGGCGGTGGGCGATGATGATCGCCGTCCGGTCCGCGAGCAGCGTCTGCAGCCCGCGCTGCACGAGCCGCTCACCGGGCATGTCGAGGGAGGACGTCGCCTCGTCGAGGACGAGCACCGCCGGGTCGGCCAGGAACGCCCGCGCGAACGAGAGCAGCTGTCGCTGCCCGGCCGACACGCGTCCGCCGCGCTTGTTGACGTCGGTGTCGTACCCGTCGGGCATGTCGAGCACGAACTCGTGCGCCCCGACCGCGCGGGCCGCCGCCTCGATCTCCTCCTGGGTGGCGTCCGGCCGGCCGAGCGCGATGTTCTCGCGCACGGACCCGCTGAACAGGTACGCCTCCTGGGTCACCATGACGACGGCACGGCGCAGGTCGGTCGACGCCAGGTCGCGCACGTCGACGCCGTCCAGGCGTACCGCGCCCTCCGACGCGTCGTAGAACCGGGTCACCAGCTTGGCCACCGTCGACTTGCCGGCGCCCGTGGTGCCGACGACGGCCACGGTCTGCCCGGCGGGGATGGTGAGGTCCAGGTCGGGGAGCACCACGGGTCCGTCCCCGTACCGGAACCGCACGTGGTCGAGCCGCAGCTCGCCCCGGGCCCGGCCGCCGTCGCCCAGGGGCAGGGACGTCGGGCGGGCGGGCTCCGTGACCGTCGGCTCCTCGGAGAGCAGGCCCGACACCTTCTCCAGGGCCGCGGTGGCCGACTGGAAGGAGTTGTAGAACATGCCGAGCTGCTGCACCGGCTGGAAGAACCGCTTGCAGTAGAGCAGCACGGCGGCGAGGACACCCACGGCCATCGTGCCGTCCAGGACGCGCCAGCCGCCGACCGCCAGCGCGGCGACCACGGTCATGTTGCCGATGAGGATGAGTCCCGGCTGGAACCGGCCGTTGACGCCGAAGATCTGCAGGTTGGCGTCGCGGTAGTCCTCGCCGAGCTTGCGGTAGTCGGCCTCGGTGGTCGGCTCACGGCGGAACGCCTGCACGGCGCGCATGCCGGTCATGGTCTCGACGAACTTCACGATGAGCCGGGCCGACGCCGTCCGCTGCTCCCGGTAGAACACCTGCGACATGCGCTGGAACCAGCGCGTGAGCAGCCACGCCGGGATGAACGCGACGGCGAGCACCAGGCCGGACCGCCAGTCGATGAGCAGCAGGCTCACGAACGTGAACACCATGAGCAGCAGGGACGAGACGACGCCGGTCAGGCCGCCGTCGAGCAGCTCGCGCAGCGCCTCCAGGTCGGAGGTCTGCCGGGAGATGATCCGGCCCGAGGTGTAGGACTCGTGGAACTCCAGCGACAGCCGCTGGGTCTGGCGGAACACGCGGCGGCGCAGGTCCAGCAGCACCGCCTGGGCGATGCGGGCGGCGGCCCGCACGTAGGCACCGGCGGCGACCCCGCCGAGCACGGCGGCCGCGAGGTACCCGGCGCCGCTCAGGACCAGGGGCGTGACCGACCCGTCCTGCAGGGCCGGCACCGCCCGGTCGATGGCGACGGACACGAGCCACGGCCCGGCGACCTGTCCGAGGGTGGACGCGACCACCAGCACGGCGGCCCACGCCAGGGCCTTCTTGTGCGGGCGCAGCAGGTCGCCCAGCAGGCGCATCGACCGGCGGCGGACGCTGCGCGAGGCCTCCTTGCCGAGGCTCGTCTCGTCGTCCGCCGCGGCGTCGGTGGGCCGACGGCGGCCGGCGGGCCCGGTGGTGGGCCGGGTGGTTGCCGTCATGAGAGCGCCCCCTCGTTCTGGTCGTCGCGCTGGTCCGGACCGTGGTCGTGCTCGTGCGCCTCGTAGTCGTCCTCGAGGCTCGAGATGATGTATCGGTAGTGCGGGTCGCTCGCGAGCAGGTCGTGGTGGGTCCCGACGGCGGTGATCCGGCCGCCCTGGAGCACGGCCACCCGGTCGGCGAGGGCGACCGTGGACGGCCGGTGCGCGATGACGAGGGTCGTCGTGGCCACGAGCACGTCCCGCAGGCGGGCCGTGACCGCCTCCTCCGTGGTGACGTCGAGCGCGGAGAGCGGGTCGTCGAGCACGAGGACCCGGGGCCGGGCGGCGATGGCACGGGCCAGCGCGAGGCGCTGCCGCTGCCCGCCGGACAGCGACATCCCCTCCTCGCCGATGCGGGTGTCGGCGCCGTCGGGCAGGTCGGCGACGAACTGCGCCTGCGCGACCTCCAGGGCCTGGGTCAGGAGCGCCTCGCGCTCGGCCGCCGGGAGGGTGTCCGAGACACCGAGCAGCACGTTGTCGCGCACGGAGGCGGAGAACAGCGTCGGGTCCTCGAAGGCGACGGCGACACGCTCGCGCACCTGGGCGCGTGTCATGTCACGGACGTCGACGCCGTCGACCTCGACCACGCCGTCGGTCACGTCGAAGAGCCGGGGCGGGAGCATGGCGAGCGTCGACTTGCCGGAGCCGGTCAGGCCCACCAGCGCGGTGGTGGTGCCGGGCGGCAGCTCCAGGTCGACGTGGTCGAGCACGGGGCGGGCGGCGTCGTCGTACCGGAAGGTGACGTCGCGGAAGGCGACGTGCCCTCCGGCATGCGCGGCCTGCCCCAGGGTGACCGCCGGGACGTCGGCGGGTGCCGCCGGGTCGGTCAACGGGTTGACGGTGTCCATGACCTCGAAGAACCGGTCGACGGCGGTGCGCGCGTTCAGGGTCATCGAGAGCGTCATGCCCAGGTCGACGACCGGGCCGTTGATGACCTGGGCGGTGGCGAAGAACGCGACGAGGGTGCCGAGCGTCATGTCGCCGGACGCGACCAGGTAGGTCCCCACGACCAGCGCGATCCCCTGGGTCACCTCGGGGATGACACGCAGGGCGGTGGTCAGGCCGGCGTCGGTGGTGGCCTTGCGGATCTCGGTCTCGCGCAGCCCTTCGGCCTGGTCGGTGAACTGGTCCAGCGCGGCCGGGCCGCGGCCGAACGCCTTGAGCACGCGGATACCGTGCACCGACTCCTCGACCGTGGTGGCGAGGTCGCCCGACTGGTCCTGGGACAGCCGCGAGATCCTGCGGTACTTGCTGGAGAACCGGAACGCCAGGATCGTCACCGGGATCGACCCGCACAGGAAGATGATGCCGAGCCAGCCGCCCGTGGCGACGAGCAGGCCGACGCCCACGACGATGGTCACGAAGCTGACCACGAGCTGCAGGACACCGAACACGAGCCAGCGGCGCAGCAGGCCGAGGTCGCCCATGATGCGGCTCAGCAGCTGCCCGCCGGGCCAGCGGTCGTGGAAGGCCACGGGCAGGTCCTGGAGGTGCCGGAACAGGGCCATGCGCATGCCGGCCTCGACCCGCGTACCGGGGAACATCACGAGGGTGCGGCGCAGCAGGATGAGCCCTGCCTCCCCGGCACCGAGCACGGCGACGAGCACGACGGACCAGATCAGGCCCGACCAGTCGTGCTCGCGGACGCCCTCGGTGAGCGGGCCGTCGGTGACCCACCGCAGCACGGCAGGGATGGAGAGCGCCATGAGGCTGGCGCCGAGCGACGCGACCAGCCCGCCGACCAGGCGGGGCAGGGCGGTGCGGACGTAGGGGTGGAGGCGACGGATCGAGGCGAGAGTGCTGCGCTCGGACGAAGGATCAGATCGATTCGAACTGTCGGCTGTTGGAGGCATCGAGGCCATTATCCCGCTGGCCGCAAGTTGTTAGTTTGGGTAAGCACCTTCTTCTCGTGTGACGTGCGCCATACCGCGCCACCCGTCCTGGGCCACGTCCTGGGCCACCTCCCGGCTCCCTCAGCGCACCCGTACCGACAGGCACGTCACGCAGCCCTCGAGCTTCTCGAACTCGGTGACGGGCGTGGTCAGCACCGTCAGGCCGCGGTCCCGCAGCAGGTCAGCGGTGCCGGGTGCGGCCGCCGACAGCAGCACTGTCGTCGGGTCGAGCACGACGACGGCGCTGCCCTCCGCCTCGGGGACGGGCAGGAACGCGTCGAACAGGCCGGCGTCGTCCACGAGGGGTTCGTACCCGATGACCGTGCCGTCCGGCAGGGCGGTCACCGCCGACTTCAGGTGCAGCGCACGGGTCGTGGGCACCTCGACCACACGCCACCCGCGCGGCTCGAGCAGCGCCCGGAGCTGGGCGACGCCGTCGGCGTTGGTACGCGTCGTGCGCCCGACGTAGACGGTGCGGCCCACCTTGAGGACGTCGCCGCCCTCCAGCGTGCCCGGTTCCATGATCTCCGCGAGCTCGCGCACCGCGCCCTCGACGACCGGCCGTACCGACTCGACCTCGCCGCGCCGGGACAGCGCGCCCGGCCGGGTCAGGACGGCCAGCCCGTCGAAGACGACCACCGCGTCCTCGACGAACACCCCGTCGGGGTACGCCTCGGCAGCCGGCACCGTGCGCACGTCCCAGCCGTACCCGCGGAACACCTCCACGTACCGCTGCCACTGCTCAGCGGCCAGGTCGGCGTCGACCGGCACGCGCTCCAGGTGGGTGAGCTCGCCGTCGGCCAGGCGCACCGACGGCGGGCGGACGAGCAGGGTGGGGCGCGGGCGCCCGGCAGCGGTCTGTTCAGTGGCCATCCCGCGACGTTACTGCGTGTTTCGGAAGTCGTGAAACTTGCGGAACACCGCCCTTCTCGGGCGTCCAAGGTTCAGACCGCGGGTGCGGCCTGAGGTTGGTTCCCACGTCATCCAGTCCCTTGCCGCCACGACCGCTAGGGCCGGGATGGGTGGGGGTGTCCTGTCGGTGGGCTTTCTTGACGGGGCCGACTGCTTGACGGTCCCCGACCCGGGCAACACCACGCCCCACACCATCGGTGACGGTGGGGGTGTGGTTCTCGGCCCAGGCGGCGAGATTCACTGCGGCATTCAGATCACGATCCATGACAAGCCCGCACTCGCGGCACTCGAAGATGCGGTCCTTGAGCGTCAGGTCCTTACGCACTGCGCCGCAGGATGAGCAGGTCTTGGACGACGGGAACCACCTATCGGCCAGCACGACTTGTCCGTCGCGCCAGGCCTGCTTGTACGTGATCTGCCGGGCGAGCTCACCCCACGCCGCGTCACTGATGGCGCGGGAGAGCTTGCGGTTGGTGGTCATGCCAGTGATGTTCAGGTCTTCCAGGACCAGCCGGGCGTGGTTCTTGACCAGCTGGTTGGACACCTGATGCAGCACATGACGACGACGATCGCGGATCCGGGCATGCTGCCGCGACAGATGCACAACAGCCTTCTTTCGGTTCTTCGATCCCTTCTTCTTGCGCGACACGGCTTTGGACAGGCGGCGCAGCCGCGGCAGGCCACTCCGGAAGGCGCGAAGGCTGTCGACCCGTAGCACCTCGGTGCCGTCGGAGGAGCCGGCGACAACCAGAGCATGCAGGCCACGATCCACACCCACCCAACCTTTCCCGGCGGGCCGAGGACTACCCGTACCGGCCTCTACCGGCTGGGAGGCGTGGCGTGCTGCGGGGTGCAGGTCGGCGGCCTCGACGGTGATGGAGATCCACCACCTGCTAGCCCTGCGGGACACGGTCACGTGCAGGATCCGGGCACGGCCCGTGGCGATCATTCTGCGCAGGCGCCGGGTGCATTCCCGCACCCGCAGGACGCCGATCTTCGGCAGGCTCACCGACCGGAGGCGATCCCCGTCACCGATGCGGATATCCGGCCGGTACCCGGTGGTCTTGTTCCGGATCCGGAACGACCCTCCCGTTGTACTCTTCTTCTTGAACTGCGGGAAGCCGACCTTCGGTCCCTTCCGGGCACCGGTGCGCGAGTCTGCCCACGCCTTCAGGGCACGGCCCAGGTCGACACAGGCTTCCTCGAACACCTGCGCCGAGACCTGGTCGCGCCAAGCCAGACCCGTCACCTCCGCCCGCGTCGTCCAGTCAGGGTCAACGACGAACCGGCAGCCAGCTGCTCCCGACCGCTTCCACGCATTGAACGCCTTGATCAGGTCGAACCCCGTCCACGGCACCCGAACAGCACCCGGCGCGTTACCACCAGGCACGTCGCCGTCAGACACGAGCCCGGCCGCGACCTCAGGCGTGGAGTCCCGGCCCCGCCCACACTCGGCGGCAGCTCGGGCGTCCTTGTGTAGTCGCAGGGCCTGGTTGAAGGCGAACCTCGCCGCTCCGACATGCTGGGACAGCACGCGTACCTGCTCGACCGACGGGTCGAGACAGAGACGGAATGACGTGTGCCTGGGCATGTCGACCATGCTGCCACCAGCCACTGACAAAGACCCTTGAACAGCGCTTCAACCACCGATTGACCCGGACGTCAGTTCGATCCGTCTAAAACTCTCCAACCCACCGACTTACTCCCAAATCTCACGCGGTCCGAAACACGGCTTAGCGGACCACCCCGCCGACGGCTGCCCGCTCGCGCGTCAGGTACGCCATCCGGGCCACCTTCGGACCCTGCGGCGACTCGTACGACACCCGCTCGCCGGCGGTGAACCCCATCACGGCCATCCGGTGCAGGGCCTTCTCGTTGTTCGCGTCGGGCTCGCCGACCAGGCGCCGGGTACCCGGCCCGGCGAAGAGGAACTCGCGCGTCGCAGGCCCCAGCACGGTCCACGGGTTGTCGGGCGAGCCGTGCCGGGCGACAGGGCCCCGGCTGCCGAGGAAGAAGTGCATGCCGAGGTCACCCGGCCGCACCTCGTAGGCGGTGGCGACCGGGTCGTGCTCGGGGTGGTACGCCTGGAGCAGCACCACGGGCTCGCCGTCCCACCGCACCAGATACGCGTGGTGGGTGGGCAAGGACTCGACGAACGCGTAGGTGTCGCGCACCTCGTCACGCGTGTGGCCGCCCATCCCCCAGAACGCTGCGCGGGGCTGGGCGAACCAGCCGTGCAGGACGTCGGCGTCGGCCTCTGGGTCGAGCATGTGCACGGTGACGAGGCCGTCCGCACCGAAGTCACGGCGCCACACCTCCTCGCCGCGAGCGCCGTTCAGCAGTCGGAGGGTGGTGTCCGCGGGGTGCAGGCGGTCCCAGTCGGTGACGACGGGGGTGGTGGCGGCGTCGGCCCAGGTGGCGTGCTGGTCGTCGAAGTGGACGCTGCCGGGCCGGCCTGCGGCGCCGAAGGGGACGCCCCAGCGGCTGTTGGCGCGGTCGGCGAGGTCCCAGACGTAGCGGGCGACGGAGCCGCGGTAGGCGGTGGGCGCGACGCCGGGTGAACCGCCGGTGCAGCGCACGGACTCGTTGTTGCCGGAGACGGGGGCGAGGGCCACGTCGGCCGTCGGGTCGCCAGGGCTCGGTACCGGCGGAAGCGGGTCGGGGAGGTGCAGCTCGCCCCAGGTGGGCTCGCTCTGCCGGTCGGCGCCTCCGGCGCTGGGCCGGTCGGCGCCTCCGGCGCTCTGCCGGTCGGCGGTGCCCGCCACCTCGGCCAGCGCCGCGCTCGCCTCGGCGGCCGGGTCGATGCCCAGCCAGTCGGCGGCGAGGATCCGGGCGAGACCGGCCCCGACCGCCGTCGGCACGTCGAGCACGCCGCCGAGCACCGCGGCGAAGGCCGGGTCCTGCCCGTGCGGCTCGTGCAGGGCGGCGAGCACGGGGTGCCCGGCGAGGCGGTGCGTCAGGGCGTCCCGCCACCGCATGTACAGGGCGGCGTCGGTCGAGGTGGCGTCGACGTGGGCGCCGTCCGCCACCCAGGCGCGCAGGCGCGCGGCGGCGGCCGAGGTGTCGGCCGCGAGGTGCTCGACCAGGCCGGGCGCGCCCAGGTCGCGGGTGTCGCCGTGGATGCGCCCCTGCGTCTCCGGCGACTCGGGCACGGTCCCCGCGGCGAGCAGCTGTCGGATCCGCTCCGCACGGTGCGGCGCGTAGGACCAGCCCAGGTCGTGGGCCTCGCGGCCGGGCCGGGTGTCGCGCGGGCCGAGGCCGGGGCGGCCGTCCAGCTCGGCGCGCGCCTGGGTCCTCGGCCGCTCGTTCGCGTCGACGGCGACCTGGGTCACCGGGACGGGCACGGGGAGGTCCACGTAGCCGTCCGCGGGCTTGGCGGCGGGCAGGGCACGGTCGGCCGCCGCGGGGACCTTGCCCGCGGTCAGGCTGAGCACCTCGCCGGTGCTGTCGGCGGTCAGGACCCGGTTGACCGGGTCCACCCACCGGCTGAACGCGTCGGCGACGTCGCCCGCGGTGCGGGCGTGCAGCAGGGCCCGCCAGGACGCGACGCCGACGTCGGACAGCTCCCGGGCCGGCCAGTGCAGGTGCCAGCCGCCGGGGCCGGCGCCGTCCGCGCCGTCGGCGACGACCTCGACGTGGTGCGCGGCCGCGTTGGTGATGCCCCAGGCGACGGAGCCCGCGTGCCCGAAGTGCGGGATGCCGGGCACCCCGGGGAAGGCGAGGCCGAGCACGTCGTAGGAGGCGTCCGGGTCGGTGCACACGAGCCGGACCTGCTGGTAGGGGCCGGGCAGCTCGAGCGTGCGGTGCGGGTCCCCCGCGACCAGCGGGCTGCCCGACTCCGTGAACGATCCGTGCACCGCCCATGCGTTCGAGCCGGAGCTCGGTCCGGCGTCGGCGGCGAACAGGCCCAGGACCTGCTCGAGCGGCACCCCGGGCACGTGCAGGTGCCTGGCCACGTGCGCGCGCCACAGGATGCTCGGGAACCCGTTGAACAGCACGTGGGCCGCGAGGAACACACCGATGGGCGTCCACGGCCGCCACGGCCGGTGCGGTACCCCGGCCAGCTCGGGCACGTCCCGCCCGCCCGCGAGCAGGCCGTCGCTGACGCCGTCGGCGTACGCGGCGAGCCATTCCTGCTCCGGCCGGTCCAGCGCGTCATGGATGCGCCGGGCCGTGGCGGCGAGCCGCTCGCGGGCGGCGAACCGGTCCCAGGCCGCGCCCGCCGGGCCGGCGACCTCCGCGTAGCGCTCCTCGGCCCGCATCCGGTCGGCCTCGATCTGCAGGCCACGGTCCTGTGCGGTCACCCAGCCCTGGCCGTAGGCCAGCGCGGTCTCGGAGGCGGCCCGCACGTGCGGGATACCGAGGTCGTCACGGAACAGGTCAAAGTCCACGTTCTCCATCATCCCTTGCTCATCCGTGAGTTCTCCGGCCGGCCGGGTTGGCGAGCGTGCCCGCGTAGATCAGCGACTCCGACTGGTTGGTCAGGTCGACCATCTGCAGGGTGTTGCGCAGCTGCAGGCGGTTGAGGCACGAGTGCGCGAAGCGCGCCGCCCGCAGGTCGATGCCGGGCCGGCCACCGCGGGCGGCCGTGTCCGGGTGCTCCGCGGCGTGCCGGTCGATGGTCTCCGCGACGAGCGCCCAGAAGCGCTCCTCCCCCAGCACACCGTCCTCGGCGAGGATGCCGGACAGGTGCCGCAGCACGCCGTCGAACACGTCGGTGAAGATCGCGAGCGCCTTCTCGTCGTCGTCGACGACGGAACGGATGCGCTCGATCCGGTCGGGCAGGGGCTGCTCGCCGAGCACCGCGACCTCCTCGCCGATGTCCTTCATGACGGCGCGGCGGACGACGCCGTCGCGCAGGATGAGGATGAGGTTCTCGCCGTGCGGCATGAACGCGAGCTCGTACGTGAGCAGGCAGTGGACCAGCGGGTACAGGTAGGCGTCGAGGTAGGCGCGGAGCCACTGCTCGGGCGCGATGCCGGACTCGCGCACGAGGGCGGTCGCGAACGACGTGCCGCCGGCGTCGCGGTGCAGCAGGCTCGCCATGGTCACGAGGCGCTCGCCGGCGGCGAGGCCAGGAACCGGCGACTCGCGCCACAGCGCGGCGAGCATCTTGCGGTGCGCGTTGGGCTGGGGCGTGCGGTGATAGACGTCGCCCGTGTAGCCGACCGCGGCGACCTCGCGCAGCACGCTGAACCCGGTGGCCTGCAGGGTCGTGTCGTTCGCGACCAGGTCCGCCACCCAGTCGTTGATCTGCGGGGTGGCACGCATGTACGCGGGTGACAGGCCGCGCAGGAAGCCCATGTTCTGGATGGCGAGCGCCACCTTGACGTAGTGCCGTTCGGGGCGGGTGCGGTTGAACATGGTGCGGATCGACTGCTGGGGCTGGTACTCGTCCGACCCGGGGCCGAGCGGCACGAGGTCGCCGCGGGCGACGTCGGCGGCGAAGGTGATCGCGACGCGGTGCTCCCACTGCCAGGGGTGCACGGGCAGGTACAGGTAGTCGGCGCTGTCGTGGCCGCGGGCGGCGAGCCGGTCCGCGAACGCCGCCCGTTCGGCGTCGGACAGCTCGCCGGGCAGGCCGGGCGCGCCGTAGTGGCCGGCCTCGGTCTGGTCCGCGGCGAGCGCGAGGTGCGTGTGCTCCCGGCGGGTCGCGAGCCAGAGCATACGCAGGCGCGCGCCGCGCTCGGGTGCGTAGGCGCGGTAGTCGCTCAGGGAGAAGCCGATGCGGCCGTTGTTCGCGAGGAAGCCGGGGTGGCCCTCGGACATGGCCGCCTCGACCTGCTGGAAGGTCTCGGCGGCGGCGTGAGGGCCGGACGCGGTCCGCATCGCCTCGAGCAGCCCGCTCACCGACGGCGTGTACCCGTCGAGCTCGCGCTCGCGCTTCGCGGCGGCGCTGGCCAGGGTGGAGGACAGCTCTTCGAGGTAGGTGGCGAGCAGGGCGTCGGGCACCTGGAGCAGGGGCTGCAGCTCGGCGACCAGCTCGAGCGCGTCCACGGGGAGCACGACCTCGCCGCGCATCCCCGCGGTGGCCGTGCGGCGCACGGACGCCGGGTCGACCACCCAGTGCTCCAGGGCGTACCGGCGGGCGGTGAACCGGTAGGTGACGCCGTCCAGGGCGAGGCGGTAGCCGTCCGTCGGGGCGCCGGGCGTGTCGTCGGGCTCCGGCTGGAACAGGCGCTCGTGGGCGAGCTCCGCGAGCGCCTTGGCCACGAGGTGCCGGTGGGCGTGCTCCATGTGGTCGGCGGTCAGGTGGGTGGCGACCATGTCGAGGCCGGACAGGTCGGGACAGGGCAGAGCGCCGTCACCGAGGGCGGAGGCCGCGAAGTCGGCACGGGTGGCGACGCTCAGGGCGGCCCGCTTGGCGTGCGCGCCGCGGCCGAGGTCCACCTCGCGCAGCACGCGGAACCCCGCGGCGGCGTTCTTGGCGGCGATCTTCCGGTTGCCGACGTCGGGCTCGACGACGACGCGGGTCGCGCCCCGGCCCGCGCCGGAGCTGCCCGGCGAGTCGCCGTCGGCCTGGTCGCCGGAGAGGCAGAACCGCATGACCGCCGTCATGACGGCGTCCGTCAGGCCGTGCCGCGGTGTCACCGGCGGGGCGACGAGCAGGTGCATGCCGAGGTCGCCGGGCAGGGCGTCGTGGACGTCGGTCAGCACCACGTGGGCGGGGTCATAGGTCTCGGTCAGGAAGACGGGCTCGCCGTCGAGGCGGCCGAGCCAGGCGGCCTCGTGCAGGCCGGCCTGGACGGCGGCGAGGTACTCGCGCACCTCGTCGACGCGCAGGTGACCCATCTGCCAGTACGAGGCAGCGGGGTGGGAGAGCCAGCCCTGGACCAGCTCGGCGTCCCGCGCCGGGACCACCGGCTCGATGGTGATCTCACCGAGGCGAGTGGTGGTCGTGAACGTGTGCACGGTTGTCGGGGCGCTCACCGGGCGGCCTCCATCTCGTCGTCGGGCTGGCTGTCCGTCGTCTCGACGGGCTCGACCCTCGAGGCCGGCAGGCCGAACTGCTGGAACGCGATCCGCCGCTCCGTCGGGTACGGCTCGCGGCCCGTGACGTCGGCGAGGATCACGGAGTTGCGCCAGGCCCCGAAGCCGAGGTCCGGCGCGGTGACGCCGTGGGTGTGCTCCTCGCCGCCCACCACGTGGATGCGCCGGTCGTCGTCGACCGTGTAGTCACGGGTGACGGCGTACCGGCCGCGGTGGTCGAGGTTGACCAGCCCGGGCGCCAGGAAGCCGGGCACCGTGGCGGCGTAGCCCGTGGCGGCGACCAGCGCGCGGGTGCGGTGCTCCGCCGTCGTGCCGAGCTGGGCGTGGCGCAGGGTCAGGACGTACTCGCCCGCCCCGTCCGCGCCGTCGGCGTCGAACCGGGCGGCGGTCACCTCGGTGTCGGACAGCAGCGTGGTCGGCACCTCGGCACCCAGCGCGGACTTGCGGTAGAGGGTGTCGTAGATGTCGTCGACGAGGTCGCCGCTGATGCCCTTGTAGAGGTTGCGCTGCTCGCGCCCGAGCACGTCGCGCAGCTCGGCGGGCAGGGACACGTAGTGGTCGGTGTACTCGGGCGACGTCATCTCGAGCGTCAGCTTCGTGTACTCCATCGGGAAGAACCGCGGCGAGCGGGTCACCCAGTCCAGCCGGTGCTCCCCCGGGGCCGTGCCGCAGCCGTCCAGCAGGTCGCGGTAGACCTCGGCGGCAGACTGCCCGCTGCCGACGACGGTCACCGAGCCGGACGCCACGAGCGCCGCCCGGCGCGGCAGGTAGTCGCTGGTGTGCACGACGGGGCCCGCGCCCTCCAGGCCTTGGAGCTGCGCGGGCAGGCGCGGCTGGGTCCCCGTGCCGAGCACGAGGTGCTTGGCACAGTATTTCTCGACGCCGTGGGCGGTCTCCGCGGTCACCTCGAACACGTAGTCGCCGGGGGCGCCGTCCGCCGTGGGGTCGGCGACCCGCACGACGCTCGTCACGCGCCGCCCCCAGCGCAGCGTCGGCAGCTGGTCGGCCACCCACCGGCAGTACTGGTCGTACTCGGCGCGCAGCGGGTAGAACGACTCACGGATGTAGAACTGGTACAGCCGTCCCGTCGCCTTGAGCCACGCCAGGAACGAGTAGCGCGACGTCGGGTCGGCCATCGTCACCAGGTCGGCCAGGAACGGGACCTGCAGCGTGGTGCCCTCGATGAGCATCCCGGCGTGCCAGGAGAAGCCCTCGCGCTGGTCGAGGAACACCGCGGTGACGTCGTCCAGGGGCTCCGCGAGCGCCGCGAGGCCGAGGTCGAACGGGCCGATCCCGATACCGAGCAGGTCGTGGACGGGGGGCGGGGCGGCGGTCATCGGGTCTCTCCGTCGGCGTCCGGGTCGGCAGTCTGATCGGCAGTCTGATCGGCAGTCTGATCGGCAGTCTGATCGGCAGTCTGATCGGCGCGGGCCAGCCGCGGGTGCACGTCACGGCACGGCGGCTCGTCGATGTCCAGCAGCGCCTCCCCCGCGAGCAGGCCGTGCGCGGCGGAGCGGACGAGCTCCAGCACGCCCCGGATGTCGGCGAGCGTGGCATCGGGGTTGAGCAGGGTGAGCTTGAGGCAGGGGCGGCCGTCGATCACGGTCTTGGCGACCAGGGCGCGGCCCGAGTCGAACAGCACCCGGCGTACCTGCGGGACCAGGGCGTCCGCGCGGGCGGCGTCGAGCCCCTCGGGCTGGTAGCGGAACAGGACCGTGGACAGGTCCGTGGTCCCCACCAGCCGGAAGTCACGGTCCGTGGCGAGGTCCTGGTGCACCGCGGCGGCCAGGTCACAGACGGCGTCCACCATCGCGCCGACGCCGTCCGCGCCGAGCGCACGCAGCGTGACCCAGAGCTTGAGCGCGTCGAACCGCCGCGTGGTCTGCAGGGACTTGTCGACCTGGTTGGGCTCGGCGTTCTCCTCGGGGTTGAGGTAGTCGGCGTGCCAGGCGACGGGCGCGAGGTCCGACCGCTCCCGGACGACCAGCGCGCTGGACGACACGGGCTGGAAGAACGACTTGTGGAAGTCCACGGTGACGCTCCGGGCCCGCTCGATACCGTCCAGCAGGTGCCGCCGCCGGGGGCTGACCAGCAGCCCGCAGCCGTACGCGGCGTCGACGTGCAGCCACGTGCCGACGGCGTCGCACAGGTCGGCGATCGGGCCGAGCGGGTCGATGCAGCCGCGGTCGGTGGTCCCGGCGGTCGCGACGACGGCGATCACCGTGTCACCGGTGCGCTCGATGTCGACGAGGGCCTGGGCCAGGGCGTCCGGGCTCATGCGGCCGTCCGCGTCGGTGCCCACGGTGACCACGGCGCCGTCCGGCAGGCCCAGCAGCAGCGCGGACTTGGCGATGCTGAAGTGGCTCACCGCCGTGGCCAGGATCCGCATGGACTCCAGACCGGTGCCGGCCCGGCGCGCCTTCTCGCGCGCCAGGAACAGCGCCTGGAAGTTGGACTGGGTGCCACCGGAGGTGAAGATGCCGTCGGCGCCGGCGACGTCACCCTCTGCGACCGCGAAGCCGATGCGGCCCGCCGTCCACTCGACCAGGCGACGCTCCATGAAGGTCGCGACGGTGGACTGGTCGTACGTGTCGACGGAGGTGTTGATCGCGGCGAGCATCGTCTCGGCACCCACGGCAGGCAGGGCGACCGGGCAGTTCAGGTGCGCCGTGTAGGTGGGCTCGTGGAACCAGATGGCGTGCTTCGCGTACAGGTCGCCCGCCTCGCGCAGCGCCTCCCGGGTGCCCGACGGCGGGCCGTCGAGGTCCACGGCGTCCACCAGCGAGCGCAGCTCGGACCGGCTGGCGCCGGAGAACGGCTGGGTGACGGCCACGAGGCGGGCGGCGACGTCGTCGGCGACCTCGCGGACCGTGTCCGCATAGACGCGCGCGGTGGCTCCGCGCAACAGCGCTGTCGTGTCGTGGCCGGCACCCGGGGAGGGTGCCGTGGTCACTGGCTGCGTCACTGCGGGCAGGCGTGAGGGCATGCGAAAGGCTCCTCTGAGGAGGGGTGCGGGAAGGGCGAGGAACGCCGTCCGCACGCGACGGCGGAGAGCGTTACTTAGGTTTGCCTGACCTAACTTAATCGCTCGGGAAGCCGCGTCAAGCCATGACTGTGACCCGAAACGTGGCAAGGGTCACTCCGGGCCCGCCCGACCGCCTCAGTCCGCTCTCTCAGTCCGCTCTCTCAACCCGCTACGGCCAGCCCGTCGCTCAGCCCGTCACCGTGGTGACGACGGAGTAGATCCCGAGACCCATGATCGCGACGGCGCTGACGATCAGGGCGACGCGGATGAAGCCCCCTCCGCGCAGATCCGGTTCGACGAGGCTGCGCAGGTAGAGCGCGGCGACCGCCACGGCGGCCAGGAAGATGCCTCCCGCGATGCCGCCGACCATGATCATCACCAGCGGCGAGCTGATCCAGAGGAAGGTCAGCAGCCACACGATCGGCAGGACGACGATGAAGACCCGCATCCACCGGTTGCGTGCCCGGCTGTCGGCCCAGTCGAAGACGCCGACGATGGATAAAGCGTTGGCCCAGGAGCGCGACCACGACGGGATCGCCGCCCAGATCGTCGACCCGAGGGCCGCCAGCGCGCCGATCAGGAAGACGACGCGGCCGGTCTCGCCGAAGACGCCGGCGAAGGTCTCGGACAGCGTGCGGATTATCTCGTTGCCCTCGGGCACCAGGCCCTGCGGGTGCAGGACCGCGGCCCCGAGGACGTAGAACGCCGCGGTCGAGATCGTGTAGACCACCCAGGAGACGATCGCGTCCTTCTGCATGACCGCAATCCAGCCGCGTGCACGCCGCCGGTACGCCTCGGAGCCGTCGTTCGGCCCGGACCACCGGGCGTAGCCCTTCTCGAGGCACCAGTAGGTGTAGGCGGTGATCTCCTCGGACGCGACGCCGGTCAGGCCGAACATCGTCAGGGCGATCCCGAGCGCCCCGACGGGCAGCTGGAAGCTGAGCCCGGAGCCCAGGTCGGCAACCGAGTACGAGAAGTCGCTGAACGGCAGCGCGACCACCACGAGGACCGTGACGGCGACGAACGCCATGGTCAGGAAGGTGGCGACGTTCTCGATCAGCCCGTAACGGTTCGCGATCAGGGTGGCGATCGCGACGGCCGTCACGACGACCGCCCAGATCGCCATGGCGCCCGCCGAGAGCGGCCCGAGACCGAGGGGCATCAGGATCGACAGGGCCGCGGCCATGCCGCCGATCAGGCCCCCGGTCTGGATCAGCTTGCTGACCGCCATCAGCGCCCACATCAGCAGGACCCAGCTGACCCGCCCCATCCGGGGTGGGACGCGGTTGTAGCCCTCCATGCCGCCCTCGCCGGTGACGATGGCATAGCGCGCCATCTCCACCTGGACGGCCACCTTGACGACGGTCGAGACGAACACCAGCCAGAGCAGCACGAAGCCCGCCTGGGCGCCGAGCGAGGTCGCGGTGATGAGCTCGCCCGCACCGACGACGGACGCGGAGACGATCAGCCCGGGCCCGAAGAACTTCGAGGAGGCCCGCCAGCCGACGGGCGGTTCCTTCACCGCCGCGGCATCCAGGGTGTACGGGTCGCCCTGGACGAAGCGCTGCGGGGGTGTGTTCTGGACGTCGGAGGGAGGTGTGGGTGCTGTCAACGGTGGCTCCTGGTCGTGACGTGGCCCCGGGTGAGCCGAGGGCGCCCAGCACCTTACCCCTGTGTTTTCACCCGCGACGGTGCGGGGCCACGGAGCGGTCCGAAGGCCCCGTATGCCGCCATCGGACGGTGCGCACCGCGATGAGCACGACGCCGATCACCCCGGCGACGAGCACGAGCGTCGTCGCGGCCGGCCACAACCCGAACGCGTCCACGGGCGTGGCCGGGTTGTCGCGGCCCGCCGTCAGACCGAGAAAGAGGATCCCCGCCAGGACCGGCATGACGGCCTGCGGGAGCTGACGCAGCACGAACCGCCACCCCGGGAAGCCCACCCGCGCGTCGGCCCACCGCCGGCTGCGCAGGACGCCACGGACCCCGAGCACGATCACGAGCACGGTGAGCCCGGCGAGCGTCAGGTCGATAATCGTCGCGGTCGGCACCCCCGGATCGGCCGACCGCCCCTCGGTGAGCTCGATGAGACCCGTGCTGATCTCGAACGGGTGCTGGAAGGTCGGCGTGTAGCTGTCGAGCAGGACCACCACCCCGTACCCGCTCGACGGTACGAGGTCGACGCGTGCGCTCCACCGGGTCAGGGAACCGTCGTGCCCCACCCGCGCCGGATCGGCGGTGGACGTGTGCTGCCACCCGAGCCCGTACGTCCCGGCGTTCGTCTGCACGGTGTGGGACTCCTCCACGAGATCCGCCGAGAGCAGCCGTTCGCCGTCCGCCGTGGTCCCGCCCCGTTGCTGCATCGCCAGCCAGCTGGTCATGTCGCGCGCGGTGCTGACCACTCCCCCGGAGCCGACGACATTGCCCGCCATCTCGGGGATCCGCAGGCTCGTCCCGTAGGCCGTCACATGACCCTCGTCGAACACCTCCGAGCCGCCGGCGGTGAAGAACGAGCGGGTGTCGTGCATGCCGAGCGGGGCGAAGACCTCGTCGCGCAGATAGACGTCGAACGCCTCCCCCGACACGACCTCGACCAGGTACGCCAGGGTCCAGTAGTTCAGGTTGCTGTACCGGTACGCGTCCCCCGGGTCCGATGCAACGGTCAGCTGCGCGATGTGCCCGACGTCGGCGGCGAGGTCACCGGTGGCGGGCACGATCATCGGGTTCGGCAGGCCGGACGTGTGGTCGAGCAGCATCCGCACGGTGATGTCAGCAGGGTCGGTCCCGCCCACGGAGAACGACGGCAGGTAGTCCGTGACGGGCCCGTCCAGGTCCACCAGCCCGCGGTCCACGAGCTGGAGGACGGCGAACGCGGTGATGGACTTGGACACCGAGGCCACGGGCATCGGGGTGTCGGCCGAGACACCGCCCGCGCCGCCGACCGTCACCACCTCGCTGTCCTGGACCACCGCGTAGGCGGCCCCGGGCAGTCCGTGACGCTGGACGTAGTCGCTGACGTAGGCGGCCGCCTCCTCGTCGAGCGCGGAGACCTCGTCAGCGCTCGCCCGAGCCGGCACGGACCAGGCCGCGACCAGCAGTGAGACAGCGAGCACAGCGAGCAGACGACGGACCCAGGGCGGAGGGACGAGAGGCACGCGGCCAACCTACTGTGTCCGGCTCAGGAGACCGCGGCCGGCTGCGCCGAGCGGCCGAGCCCACGTCGCACGCCGGCACCTGAACGACCGAGGCCATCCGCGAGGCATGGGCGGCCCCGTGAGGGCCTCGATGTCACCGACGCGGTCAGACCCGCAGGGCGTGATGCACCGCCATAGTCGCCGCTCGCCGCCCGAGTTGTACGGTTTCGGCCCCTGGACATGAGCGACCGACCCCGACCGAGGACCATCGTGGTCATGTGTTCGGTCCTTATCGGCGAGAGCCGACACTGGGTGTCTGTCACCGTCGCCTCAGATGATGAGCGCGCGAACCGCCATCTATCCAGCAGACCGCGGGCGATTCCCTACGGCCCGCGCGATGCGGTCCAGATCAGCTCCAAGGCGGGCCCAATCGAGGTCGCCTACCGTGGCCTCCAGGTCCGCGACCCAATCGCGGTGGGCGCGCTGGATCGCCGCTAGCGCACTCTTTCCGGCTGCTGTCGTGACGAGGAACCGGGACCGCCGATGACGCGGGTTGTCCTCGTAGCGCGCCAGGCCAGCCTCGACCAGATCGTCGGCGACACGCTGGACGCTCTGTCGCTGGAGCCCGAGCCGGCGGGCGATGTCCGGAACGGTGGCGCGATCACCGGCGACCTGGAGGATCATGCGCCGGGAATGCGTCTGACCCGCCGCTGCGGACACTCGCTCCCCGGCGTCACGCAGGAGACGGTTCACCTCGAAGATGGCATGCAGAGTTCCGTCGGCATCGGCGTTCACGAAAACCTCCTTTGACAGCAAACTGTCATGCTTCTACAGTGGCGATGTGACAGCATGCTACCAACTCCTCGTGGGTCCGCTCGGGTCTGCCGAGGCGGGGTTCGAGTCGCCCCGAAGCCGTCTCAGGAAGACGTGATGGCCGACCTGACCGACTTCATCAACCGCGTAGGAGCAGACACATGACCGCGAACAGACCCATCGTCCTCATCGGAGGTGCCGGACTGGGCCCTTGGGCCTGGGAACGCGTCGCACCGATCCTGAACGACCACGGACTCCGCACGATGACGCCACAGCTGCGCACCACGGGAGACGACGCGACGCCTGCGGCCGCCGTCGGGCTGGACGACTGGGTAGAAGACGTCAGCGGAGCCCTCACCGGCCATCCGGATGCCACGCTCGTCGCCCACTCGTTCGCCGGCTACGTCGCGGCAGCGGTGCTCGAGAGGCGACCGCACAGCATCCGCCAGCTCGTTCTCATCGATGCCGTCCTGCCGCAGCCAGGCAAGTCGTGGTTCGACGTCATGGGTTCCGGCGTCACCGCGTTCATGACGAGCCTGGCCCACGAAGGGTCGGTCCCGTGGTTCTCCCGAGAGCAGCTCGACCAGCTCTACCCGGACAACAGCATCAGCGACGCCGACTTCGCGTGGATGCAGCAGCACCTGACCGCGCAGCCGATCGGCACCTACACACAACCTGCGATCAACAAGCCCCTGAACGCGACAGACGCGTCCGTGGCCTACGTGCGCTGCCTCCGGACCAGCCCTCCGGCCGCTGACGTGTCGGCGGAACAGCTCGGCTGGCGCTACCGCACGCTCGACGCCGGCCACTGGCCGATGATCACCAACCCGGCCGAGACGGCGCACGTCATCATGGATCTGGCCGCGTGATGACAGGCGAACACCTGCCATGCGCGGGGCACAGCCGGTATACCCGAGCGGGAAACCCGCCGGCCAGCCCGGCTCAGCCCCGCAACCGCGCCGCCAGCCCCGTCGCCCGCCGCGCCCGCCGGTCGACGGCCGCACGCACCGCGTCCGGTGTGCCGACGACCCGCACCCGGCGCCGCGCCCGCGTGACCGCCGTGTAGAACAGCTCGCGCGTCAGCAGCGGTGACGTGACGTCCGGCAGCAGCACCGTCACGGCCTCGGCCTGGCTGCCCTGGCTCTTGTGCACCGTCATGGCGTGCAGCGTCTCGACGTCGCCGAGCCGGGAGACCGCGAACGACGCGCCGCCGTCGAGGTGGGCGCGCAGGTTCTCGCCCTCGGCGACCACCACGCCGGTGTCACCGTTGAACAGCCCCAGACCGTAGTCGTTGGCGGTGATCAGCACGGGCCGCCCCGGGTACCACCGGGCACCGACCGCGGCGCCGAGGTAGGCACCCGAGGCTTCGCCCAGCCAGCGTTCGACCTGCTGGTTCCAGTGCTCGACCCCCCACGGGCCCTCGCGGTGGGCGCACAGCAGCCGGTGCCGCTCGGCAGCGGCCAGCGCCCCGGCCGCGTCCCCGGCCAGCGCCAGGCCGCGCACGTCGAGGGCGTGCCGCGTGAGCTCGTCCTGGAGGTGGGCGAGCCCGGCCGCGTCGTCGGGGTGCACGAGCTCCACGGCACCCTCGCCCTCCGTCAGGACCGCGAGCACCGCTTCCGGGTCCCCACCCTGGATCGCCGCGGCGAGCCGCGTGATCGCGGTGCTCTCCGAACGGTGGTCCGTGACCAGGGCGGCCACCGCGTCGGCGTCGCGCTCCCCGAGCCCGGTGACGAGGTCCGCGAGGACGGCACCGGCCTCGACGGACGCGAGCTGGTCGGGGTCGCCCACGAGCACGAGCCGCGCGTCCGGGCGCACGGCCTCCAGGAGCCGGGCCATGAGCGTGAGCGAGACCATCGACGTCTCGTCGACGACGACGACGTCGTACGGCAGACGGTTGGAGCGGTCGTGCCGGAACCGGGTGCTCGACCCGGGACGCCGGCCGAGCAGCCGGTGCAGGGTGCCCGCCCGCAGCCCGGCGAGCCGGCGCCGGTCGTCCGCGGTCAGCTCGGGGCCGCCGACCTCCGGCGGGGCGCCGAGCGCGTCGGCCACCGCCTGCTGCAGGCGCGCGGCCGCCTTCCCGGTGGGCGCCGCGAGCGCGATGCGCACGCGCCGTCCGGCGGTGCGCTCGGCCTGTTCCGCCAGCAGCGCGAGCACACCGGTCACGGTCGTCGTCTTGCCGCGTCCGGGCCCACCGGTGAGCACCGTGGTGCGGCGGCGGGAGATGGACAACGCCGCGGCGCGCTGCTCGGCGTACGCGTCGCCGGGGAACAGCCGAGCGGCGCTCTGCTCCAGCAGCGGCTCGTCGACGTCGGGCGCCGGGACCGCGAGGCGCGCGACCACGTCGTCCCGTACCTGCTGCTCCTCGCGCCAGTACCGGTCGAGGTAGAGCAGGCCGAGGTCGGCCCGCACCACCGAACGGACCGCGAGCGGGCTGGCCGCGACACGGTCCAGCCAGCCCTCGGCCGCCGGCCAGGGCAGTAGGTCAGGCTCGGTGCCGGTCCCGCCCTGGACGGCGGGGACGACGGCGGGGGCAGCGGCAGCGCCGGACGAGCCGGTGCCGAACGCGTCCAGGTCCACGCAGACCGACCCCTGCCGCACGGCGCGTACCGCGAGCGCGACCGCGAGGCGCACGGTCTCGTCGTCCTCGCCGACGATGTCGGCGGTGCGGCATGCGACATGGACGTCGGCGGCCGTGAGCACGCCGGCCTCGTTGAAGGTGCGCAGCAGCCCGGTCGCGCCGAGGGCGAGGCGGGCGTCGTACGGGTCGTCACCGGTCCAGCGCTCGATCGCGGTCGTCATGCGACCTCCCGGCCCGGCGCGGTGTCTGCCCCGGCGGCGCCCGCGGCGCCGTCGAGCAGGTCCGACAGCGCGAGCACGAGCGACGTCGGCGTCCGCCACGAGAACACGCCCGCGGGGCTGCCGTCCGCGTCGGGGGTGTCCGGCCCCGCCATGCCGCGCACGAACAGGTAGAGCGCCCCGCCCAGGTGGGTGTCGGGGTCGTAGCCGGGGAGCCGCCAGCGCAGGTAGCGGTGCAGCACGGCGCCGTACAGCAGCGCCTGGAGCGGGTAGTGCGAGTGCAGCATGGCCTCGGCCATGCGGGTCCGCGAGTAGTCGGCCACGGCGGGGCCGAGGAAGTTCGTCTTGTAGTCGACGACGAGGAAGCGCCCGGTCGGCAGCCGCAGGACCGCGTCGATCGAGCCGGTGAGATACCCCCGCAGCGGCTGGTCCCCGAGGGCCGGCTGCTCGAGGAGTTCCGCGTAGGCGGCGAGCGGATCGTCGGCGGGCAGGTGCGCACGCACCAGCGGGGCCAGGTCACCCAACCGCGCCTCGCGCGGGCCGGGGCCTCGCAGGTCTCCCCCGCTCAGCGGCAGCTCGAAGGTCAGCTCGCGCAGCCGGTCCGGCAGGCCGATCTCGCCGAGCGTGCGGCCGTCGGCCAGCGGTCCGAGCGGTGTGTGGTGCAGCGGGACGAGCGCGTCCGCGAGCGCCACGGGGTCCGCCGGCACGGGCCACCAGCGCAGCTGGTCCATGACGTGCTCGAGCAGCTCGGCGCGGAGGTCGGGCGCGTGCGGGTCGGCGTGCTCCAGCACCGCGTGCACGAGCGACCCGAAGGCGGCGCCCCGGGGCAGGTCGGCCAGGGGTGACGCCGCGACGGACGCGACGGGTTCCTCGACGTCGGGCCCGGGCGTCGCGGGCTCGTCGTCGGTGCCGCCGGTCTCGGGCTCGCTGCCCACGGAGGGGACGTCGGCGGCGGTCTGGACGAGGCCGCTGTAGGACGTGCGCCGCCACGTGGTGTCGACCGCGCGGTGGAGCTCGCGGACCCCGAACGGCGGGTGCGGGTCCGCCGGCGCCGGTGCGGACGCCGCTGCCGGGACCGCGAGCTCGGCCGTGGGTCCGCCGAGCGCCTGGAGCGCGCGCAGCACGCCGGTGACGTAGTCGTCGTCCTTGACCGGCTGCGTGCCCGGCACCTCCCGCGTACCGGGCACGCGGCCGAACACCAGGCGGTGCAGGCCACTGGTCGGGGTGCTCGACGTCGGCACCCACCAGGCCACGACCTGCGACTGCGCGCGGGTCAGCGCGACGTAGAGCTTGCGCAGCTCCTCGCCGTCCGCCTCCGCGCGGTGCGCGGCGCAGTGGGCGTCCCAGTGCGCGCCGGAGCCGGACACGTCGATGGTCCGTGCGCCGTGCTCGTCGTGGTACAGCGCCGTGTCGACCGGGCGCGCGTAGTTGTCGTAGGCGAACGGCAGGTACACCACGGGGTACTGCAGACCCTTGCTGCCGTGCACGGTGACGATCTGCACGGCCGCGGCGTCGGAGTCGAGGCGGCGGGGCCGCTCGGTGGCGCCGCTGCGCCGCCGCTCGTCGCGGAACCAGGCGACCAGGGCGGTCAGCCCGAGCGACTCGGTGACGCTCAGCTCGTGCAGCAGCTGGCCCAGGTGGCGCACGTCGGTCAGCAGGCGTTCGCCCTCCGCCCGGGCGAGCAGGCGGCCGCTGAGGCCCTGCTCCTCCGCGACCTCCAGGAGCGCGGCGATGCCCCGGTGGCGCGCCAGGAGCGCCCAGCCGTGCAGGATGTCGGCGTCGCGCGCGGTCACGTCCTCGCCACCGGCGTCGAGGTCGGCGGGGGTGCGTCCGAGGAAGCACGTCAGCGCCGCGGCGCGCACCAGGCCGGACCGGTGGGGTGACTCCAGCGCCTCCAGCAGGGTCAGCCACTCGTCGGCGGCCGGCGTGGCGAACACGTCCCCGCCCGCCATGACCGCCGCGACGCCGCGCTCGGCGAGCGCGTCCTGCACCAGGCGGCCGTGGGCCCGGATCGACACGAGGACGGCGACGTCGCCGGCCGCCAGGGGGCGTCCGTCCCACGTCGCGCCGGAGGCGAGCAGGCCGGCGACGTCGGCCGCGAGGTCGGCCGCCACGTGCTCGCGCGCCGGGGCGGCCTTGACGAGGCCCTTGTACTGGGGCAGCCCGTCGCGGAGCACCTGCCGCAGGCGCACCGGCGCGGGGTGCGGCGCACCGGACAGCCGGCTGCCCGCCCGCTCGGCGGTCACCGGGTGCACCACGATCTCCTCGTGACCGAGCGCCGCGTTCCGCAGGACCACGCCGAGCGTGTCGACCAGCGGGGCGTCCGAACGCCAGTTGGTGCCGAGCGTCGCACGCGTGGTGGCGCCCCGGGCGGCGTCGAGGTAGGCCACGACGTCGCCGCCACGGAACGCGTAGATCGCCTGCTTGGGGTCACCGACCAGCACCAGGGCCTGCGCCCGGTCCGCGCCGAAGGCCCGCTCCAGCACCTGCCACTGCACGGGGTCGGTGTCCTGGAACTCGTCGACCAGCACGACCTTCCAGCGGTCCCGCATCCGCGCACCGACGGCGGTGCCGCCGTCGGCCGACGCCGGGTCGAGCGTGTCGGCGAGGCGGCCGAGCAGGTCGTCGTAGGACAGGATCCCGAGTCGCCGCTTGCGGCGCTCCATCTCGGCCCGCACCTCCCGCGCGAAGGCGACGCGCGCCGAGCCGACGGCGTCGTCCGGGTCGGCGTCGGCGAGCGCGGCACGCGGGTCCTCGACGGCGTCCCGGGCGACCTCGAGGGCGCGGGCCCGGTCGAACGGGGGCGGCTGCTCGGCGTTCCCGTACCAGCGCAGGTACAGGTCGTCGACGACCTCGACGGTGAGCTCCGCCAGGGAGTCGACCAGCTCGGCTCCGGGCTCGGTGTCCCCCGCGACACCCAGCGAGCGCAGCACCAGCTGGCAGAACTGGTGGATCGTCGCGATGGTGGCGTGGTCGAACGTGGCCAGGGCGTCGGCCAGCCGGCGGTGCCGGGCGACCCGCTCGGCGTCGTCGACGTCGAGCAGCGCCGCGAGGACGGCGTCCACCGGGCCGGTCTCGCGGCCCGCGAGTGCGGCGGCGAACGTGCGCTCGGCCCGCAGCAGGGCGCCACGCACCCGGTCGCGCAGCTCCTGGGTCGCGGCCCGGCCGAAGGTCACGACGAGCATCTCGTCGAGCGGTACGACGCCCTCGGCGACGTACCTGGTCACGAGCGCGCCGATCGCGAAGGTCTTGCCGGTGCCCGCGCTCGCCTCCAGCAGGGCGGTCCCCCGCGGCAGCGGTCCGGTCAGGTCGAAGACGTCCATCAGTCGCTGAACCTCTCGTTCTGCAGGAGCGGGCTCCACACGCGCATCGCCAGGGCGCCGAGGCGGGTCGTCTCCCCGGGGTGCTCCTCGCCCGGCCGGGGCTCCTGCCCGGTCGCGGGCAGCGGAGCGCCGGACCCGTGGACGCGCACGTGCTCGGGATCGGCGGACTCGCCCTCCAGGCGCCCGCCGACCCATTTCTGCCACTGCTGCCCCGCCCGGAACCGCGCCTCGCCGGGGTCGCCACCGGTCCGGCGCGCCTCGGCGTAGGCCAGCGACGCCTTCACCGGCAGCGGCAGGGGCTCGGTCAGCCCGCGGTCGCGCAGCGCGACCAGGTCGCGCAGCAGGTCGACCGCCGTATGGTCGAGCGGCCCCAGCCGCGACCCCTGCCACGTCCCCCGCGACCGGGGGTTCGCGGGCCGGCCGAGCGTGTAGGCGACCCAGGGGCGGTCGTCGTCGGACGCCGCGAGCGCCAGCAGCCGGATCCAGGACTGCAGGCGGTGCCTGCCGCCGAGCCTGCTGTACGACACCGCGATCGGGCGGTCGCCGTGCACGCCTGGCACGGTGCCGCGCAGGCTGCGCCCGTCGCCCAGGTCGACGTCGACGTCCACGGCTCGCGCAGGGCTCGCGCGCAGCCCTCCTGCGGCCTCGGCGAGCGGTCCCACCTCGTCGGCGATGCCGCGCAGGAGGCGCCAGCCCAGGCGCCCCGGCGGCAGCTGCCCGCGCCGCCACTCCTTCTGGACGGCGTCGGTGAGCGGGGCGCCGGACAGGACATCGTGCAGGACCCGCTCCCCCACGGCCCAGCGACCCAGCCCGTCGAGCTCGACGGGCAGGCCGTCGTCGAGGGGTTCCTCCGCCCAGGCCCTGCCGACGTCGAGGCGCTGGGTGAGGAACCCGCGTGCCGGAGAGCGGTAGAACGCGAGCAGGTCGTCGAGCGGGACGACGCCGTCGTCCGTGGGCGCGGGCTCCGGGAGCGGCGAGGCCAGGAACGGTGCCGCCGGAGCACGTGTGCCGGCCGCTGCGCGGGCACCGGTCAGGGCCGCGCGGTCGAACGTGAAGGCGGACCCGGGCACGAGGGCTCCCGGCTCGACGTTGCGCCGGTCGAACGGCTGCAGGGGGTGCCGGACGGTCACGGCACCGGACACCGGGCGCCCGTCGGGCGTGCGCGCCGTCTCGTCGAGCGCGTCGACCAGCTCGCCGAGCGGAACGGCGGGGGGCCGCTCCTGGCCCGAGTACTCGTCGGCGCCGCTGTAGGTGACCACGAGGGTCTCGGTGGCGGCGAGGATCGCGTCGAGGAACAGCTGCCGGTCCTCGCTCCGGGGGTCGCGCTCGCCCGTCCGCGGGTCGCGCGCCAGGACGTCGTCGCCGTCGGTGGCGCCGACGCGCGGGAACACGCCGTCGTCGAGACCCAGCAGGGCGACGACGCGGTGCGGCACGGACCGCATCGGCACGAGCGTGGCGACCGTCAGCGTGCCGGTGCGGAAGTTCGCCCGGGTCGGGCGGCCCGCCACCCGGTCGGCGAGCAGCGCCCGCACGTCCGGCAGCCGCAGGACCACCGCCGGGTCGGCCGCGTCGCCGCGCACCCGGGCGAGCTCGCGCCGCACCTGGGCGAGCTGCCACGCGTCGGTGGTCGGTACGGCGGTGAGGGCCGCGACGCCGTCCTCGAGCACGGTGAGCCAGTGACCGAGCGGATGCTCGCCGACGAGCGCGTCGGTGACGTCGCGCAGCCGCTCCACGAGCTCGGTCAGCCGGCCGACGAGCTCGGCCTGCCCGCTGCCGACGTCGTCGAGCGGCAGGGTGCGGTCCAGCCAGGTGCCCGTGTCGTCCGACATCGCGACCCCCGCCAGCAGGCGGTCCACGCCCGCCTGCCAGGTGCCCGACCCGTAGTCGGCCAGGCCGAAGCCGGCGCGGTGCTCGGCGTCGAAGCCCCACCGCACGCCGGTCTCGCGCGCCCACCGGGCGAGCTGGTCCAGGTCGTCGTCGCGGAACCCGAAGCGGCGGCGCACGGGTTCCGCGTGGGCCAGGTCCACGACGTCGCGCACCCCCGCCCGCCCGCCGGCGAGATCCAGGAGGCGCGCGACGACCGCGAGCAGCGGGTTGGTCCGGTCCAGCGCCCGGTCCGCGAGCCGCACGCGCAGGCCGTGCGCAGGGTGCCCGTGCGGCCCGACGACGTCGGCCAGGCCGAAGGCCGCGGCGACCAGGGGCGCGTAGGTCTCGATGTCGGGGCACATGACGAGGACGTCGCGCGGCTCCAGCGACGGGTCGTCGGCCAGCAGACCGACCAGCACGTCGCGCAGCACCTCGACCTGGCGTGCCGGGCCGTGGCAGGCGTGCACCTGGACCGAACGGTCGGCGGGGTCCAGCAGGCGGGCGTGCGCATCGCCGACGGCGTCGGCCCGCAGGTCGTGCTGGAGCATCCCCAGGAGGGTGGAGGGCTGCGTGCCGACGTCGTCGGCGACCGAGGCATCCCGCAGATCGACGGCGGACAGAGTGCGCTGGAGCTCACGGGTGTCGCGGCCGAGCGTGGCCAGGAGCCGGTGCCCGACGCGTTCGTGGGAGCGGTCGGCCGCCCGGTCGACGGGCCCGCCGAGATCCGCGAGCGCCGACCAGAGCCGGGCCGAGGGGTGCGGCAGCCACAGGTGCACGTCGCGGTGCCGGCCGAGCGCGCCGACCAGCTCGACCTCGCTCGCGGCCAGGCGCGTGTGGCCGAACAGGGACAGGCGCCCCGGCAGGTCGAACGCATCCGGCTCGGTGCGCAGCCGCTCGACGACGGCCGCGTGCCGCAGGTGCGGCGGTTCGGCGTCGACCCGCTCGGCCGTCGCCCGCCACAAGGGCGGCTGCCACGCGAGGTCCGCGGGGACCGGGCGCCCGCACCCGTCGGTGTCCCGGCCCGCGACCCAGTCGGCGACGAGAGCCGGCCGCTGGGTGGCGTAGCCGGCGAAGAGCCGGGCCAGGCGGCGCGCGACGGCGAACCGTCGGCCGCGGCGCAGGTCGCCCTCCTCCCCCGGCATGCCGTGGCCCAGGTGCTGGGCGAGCAGCGCCGCCCACGGCGCGTCGAGGCTCTCGTCGATCGCCGTCAGCAGGGGCCAGGTCAGGGCCTCCGGCGCCCACGGGTCGTCGTCCCGGGTGCCCGTGACGTCGGCGAACAACGACGCCGGCGAGCGCAGGTCGACGCCGGCGCACACCCCGTCGTCGCGCCCGGGGGCGGCGCCGAGCCGGTGGCTGAGCCGCTGCGCGAGCCAGCGTTCGACGCCGCGGGCCGGCACGACGACGACCTCGGTGGCGAACGGGTCCTCCAGCGGCGCCGCCAGCAGGTCCCCCAACCCCTGGACGAGCAGGTCCGTGCGCGACGCACGATGGAGGACGACAGCCATGGCGCCAAGGTATCGCCACAATGGTGGCCATGCCGCAGAACAAGCACATGACCGCTCTCGCCACGTTCGTCATCGCCGCCCTGACGACGGCCACCTGGTGGACCCTCGGCCGGGACACGACCCGTGAGGTCGACGCCGCGACCGGGAACGTCTCCGGGCCCTACGAGGCGCCTCAGGTGATCGCGTGCGTCGTCGTGCTCGTCGGACTGGTGGTGGTCGGTTCCGTGGTGCTCCCGGCATGGCTCGCGGTGCTCGCGGTCAGCCTGCCCTTCACGGCGGCCTGGACCCTCCACGCCGCGTCGAACGACGACTCCGGGCTGTGGG
This sequence comes from Promicromonospora iranensis, assembly GCF_028994805.1. Taxonomy (GTDB): domain Bacteria; phylum Actinomycetota; class Actinomycetes; order Actinomycetales; family Cellulomonadaceae; genus Promicromonospora; species Promicromonospora iranensis. Next base: position 502,047 of record NZ_JAJQQP010000002.1, read on the forward strand.
CGGTCGGGGCGATCCTCGTGCTGGTCGGCACGCTGGTGGGCGCCACGATCGTCGCCGCGGTCACGCGCGCCCTGGTCCGCAACCGGTGAGGACCCCGCCCAGGGACCAGCCGCGTCAGACCAGGTCCCGGGCGATCCGCCGTTGCCAGTTCTGCGAGTAGACGCGCGGGTCCCCCTGTGCCTCGTCCAGCTCGTACGCATCGAGCTGCGCGTTGATCAGGAAGTCGGTCGCCGTGCACGTCAGGACGGTGCGCGTGACCACCTCCACGCGCCAGTCGTCGCCGTTCTCCAGCCGGCGGACCGTACGGGTCTCGCCGCGTACGGAGGTCACGTCGTTCCACCGGAAGCTGTACCACTCGCGGGTGTCGCGGTGGATCACCGTGCCGGTGTCCTCGATCCGGAAGACGCCCTGGTCGTTGACGATCGCCAGCGTCGAGACATCCGTCGCGAGATCTCGCGTGACCCGCCACGAGTGCTCACCGGTGGCGAGCACCGTCGTCTCGTCCTCCTCGGCCGCCTCCGGCTCCCCGAAGGGGCGCAGGTCCTCGTCCTCGGGGCGGGGGCGGCGGACCGGCAGGTGCAGGGCGCTGCTGCCGGTGGTGATCGTCACGGTCGCCGGCTCGGGGGCTGGCCAGACCAGCGGCCAGTACGACGTCGAGACCGAGACCCGCAGCCGGTGCCCGGCGGGCAGGGACTGGGCGATGCCGTTGAGCTGGACCGTCACCGGGTAGGTGCGGTCGGGCTCGAGCGGCTGCGGGTGCTCGCTGCCGTCGCGGTGCGTCAGGTTCAGCACCCCGTAGGTCACGCGGGTGGCCTCCCCGTCCGGGGCGACGTCGGACAGCCGGACGGCGAGCTGTGCCACCGGACGGTCCGACGAGACCTCGAGCGCGACGCAGGGCAGCCCCAGGAGCTCCAGGGGCTCGGCGAGCGGCTCCGTCTCGAACACGAGGGCGCCGCCGTCCTCCTCCCGCTGGTCGTACGGCAGGTCGGGCACCGCCGAGTAGGAGGCCCACTTGCCGGCGAACATCCCGACGCTGAGGGGCGAGCGCAGGCTCACCTGCTGCTCGCCGGCCTCGTCCTGCTCCAGTGCCACGTGACCGCCGCCCACCGGCGACAGGTGGTGGGGTGTGAACCGGTACTCCCGGTCCTCGACCCCGGGCGCCGGCCAGCTCGGTTCGGCCACCCAGCGGCCGGGCCGGTCCTCGTAGGAGGCGCTGGGCGGGACGCTGTCCTGCATCCACGCGCGCAGCATCGGCTCGTCCTCGAGGCCGGTGTCGACCCCCTTGAGCCAGTGGTCCCACCAGCGCACCACCTCCTGGAGAAAGCCGATGGGCGGTCCCGGCACGCCGAGGTGGGGGTAGCGGTGACCCCACGGGCCGATCAGCCCCTTGCGGGGGACGTCGAGGTTCTCCAGGAGCCGGAAGATGGCGTTGGTGTAGCCGTCCGCCCAGCCGCCGACGGCCATCACCGGGCACCGCACCCGGGAGTAGTCCTCGCAGACCGACGCCGGCTTCCAGTAGTCGTCGCGGCGCTGGTGCTGCAACCAGGTGTCCAACCACAGCCCGCTGCCCTCGAGCCGTTCGTGCCACATCTCGCGCCAGCGGTCGCCGACGACGGCGGGGTCGGGCGGCAGGCTGTTGAACGCGAACATCACCGTCGCCTCCGACAGGTTGTCCGCGAGCAGGCAGCCGCCCATGTAGTGCATGTTGTCGACGTACAGGTCGTCGGTGGCCGACGCGCTGACGACCGCCTTGAGCGCGGGCGGCGCTCCGGCGGCCACCTGGAGGCTGTTGAAGCCGCCCCACGAGATGCCCATCATTCCCACGTTGCCGTCGCACCACGGCTGCTCCGCCAGCCAGGCGATCACGTCCTCGGCGTCGTGGAGCTCCTGCTCGCGGTACTCGTCCACCAGCACGCCGTCGGAGTCGCCGCTGCCGCGCAGGTCGACCCGCACGCAGACGTACCCGTGCCCGGCGATGTACGGGTGGTTGTGCGCGTCCCGGCCGCGCGTGGCGTCCCGTTTGCGGTAAGGGATGTACTCCACGACGGCGGGGACGGGGTGCGTCGCGGCGTCGACCGGTGCCCACATCCGCGCGGCCACGTGCTGGCCGTCGCGCAACGGGATGAACAGGTTCTCGACGGTCTCGACCTCGTGCGGCAGGTCGGTGGCTGTCCTCATCCAGGGGCCTCCTCGGTGACGGGTTCGAGCTCGAAGGGCAGCATGTCCACCGCCTGGCGGAACCGGGCGGCGAGCTGGTCGTGGTCGTCGGCTCCCAGGTAGACGCTGCCCAGCTTGAAGCGGTAGCTGTCCTGGTGCGGCAGGTCGGAGAGCCGGTCGCCGGGTGACACCTGCAGGGTGACCTTCGTGCCCGGCAGCACCCGCTCGAGGGCGGCAAGCTCGTTCTCCCCGGGGACGCCGCGCACGACCGCATCGGCGTCGTGGAAGATGTGCCACTGGCCGGCGACCGCGAACGAGCCCTCCCCGCGCGGCATATGAGGCACCTCGCCCAGCGCGACGTCGATGGCCACCTCGTGGTTGGACGTGCCGTCGACCTTGAGGAAGAGCTCGGTGTGGGACTGCGAGATGCGCGTGTTCACCTCGATGAGCCGCAGGCGGTCCGTCTCCGGGTCCCACATGTACTCGACGTTGAAGGCCCCGTCGTCGTACCCGATGTGCCGCAGGAACCGCTCCGCGGTGTCGACCATCCGCTCCTGCACCTCCGCCGGGACCGTCACCGCGGGATAGTCCAGGTGGTCGATGCTGTGCCCGGACGGGTCCTTGTGCATGTCGACGATGCCGTGCACGCTGAACCTGCCCTGCGCGACCACGCCCTCGGGGGCGGCCTGGGTCCCCGTGATGATCTCCTCGGCGAGGCAGGTGTTCCCGTCCGCCCCGCGGACGCTCTCCGGGAGGTCCACCCGGCTCAGCACCTGGTTGAAGGCGTCGCCGACGTCGGTGATCTCCGCCCGGATCTCCTCCAGGGCCGCCTCGAACTCCTCCTTGTCGTGGATCTCGAAGCCCAGGTTCGACGAGTGCGCCTTGACCGGCTTCACCCAGAACGGGTAGGGCAGCCGTACCTGGTCCAGGGCGTCGTCGGCGAACGGGTCGAACGCGGTGAACCCCGGGACCACCTCGGGGACCGACTGCTGCTGCTCCAGCCGGCTCCAGTACTTGTGCTCGCACTTGAGCATGCTCGTCACGGACGGGGCGGGGATGCCGTGCTCGTGGGACAGGATGGGCGCCAGCAGCGAGCTCGGGAAGTCCCAGTGGCACACGATGGCGTCGATGGGACCTGAGAAGCCGGCGAGCTCGGCGCGCGCCTTGTCCAGCAGTGCGTCGAAGTCGTAGTTCGTGTCACGGACGAGCGTCTCGTAGTCGAGCAGCGAGTGGAACTGGTAGCGCGCGGCGTGCCGCATGCTCTCCAGCTCCTCCCGCTGCAGGCCGGTCATGCCGAGCACGAAGACGTTGCGAGTCGTACTGTCGGATTTGCTCATATTGTTGAGGCAACCACGAGCTTCACCCCCTCGCAACGAGGCATGCCACCGGCGACCGTCCGGTGGGAACCCAGGTGGGTCGGTCCGGTCGGCTCAGGCGGTGCCCTCGGCGGCGAGCGCGTCGGTGAGCAGCGCGACGAGAGCCTCGAGCTGGACGTCCGTGGACGACGCGGTGTCATCGTCGCCTGCCCCGTCCAGCGCCCTCGCGGCCAGACCGGACTTGCTGTCGATCAGCTCGGCGATCTTCGAGTCGATGGTCTGCGCCGCGATGACACGCCAGGCGGTGACGGGCTCGGCCTGGCCGATCCGGTGGATCCGGTCGATGGCCTGGGTCTGCTCGGCGTGGGTCCAGGACAGCTCGGCCAGGACCAGGTTGGAGGCCACCTGGAGGTTCAGTCCGACTCCGGCGGCCGTCAGCGAGCACACCACGATCGACACGTCGGGGTCGTCCGTGAACGCGGCGATGCTCTTCTCGCGCGCCTTGGGCGTCTGGTCGCCGCGGATCGAGGTGTAGCCGATGCCGCGGTCGGCGAAGGTCTGCTCGGCCTGGTCCATCACGTCGACGTGCTTGGCGAAGAACACGACCTTGCCGACGTTCCGGGCCAGCTGTGCGGCGTAGTCGGCGGCCAGCCCCGCCTTGGCCTGGCCGATCCGGCGGACCATGGTGAACACGTTCTCGCCCTTGGCCTTCGAGCTCGAGTCCTTCAGCTCGGCCGCCGCCACCCGGCGCGCGAGGTCGAGGTCCACACCGTCCGTGACGACGTCGTCCACGACGGAGCTCTCGGCACGCGCCTGCACGGCGGACCGATAGCGGTCCACCAGACGGCGCGCGAGCGCTGCCTCGGCAGCGCGGATCGAGCGGCCCGCGGCACCGTCGAGCTCGACCGGCAGGTCCGCCACCCGGCGGGCCGGGATGTCGGCGACCACGTCGGCCTTGCGACGGCGGACGATGCCCATGTCGATCACGCTCGTCCTCGCGGCAGGGTAGAACCCGGGGTCGGCCGGGGTGAGCCCGGTGTCCTCGAGGGCGGCCAGCAGCGGGCCGAGCGGCTTCTCGTCGTCGATCCAGCCGAGGAACTGCCAGATCGCCCGGAAGTCCTCGATGTCGTTGATCAACGGGGTTCCGGTGAGCGCCATCAGGAGCGGCCGGGCGGTCCTGGCCCGGATCCGCTCGGAGACGGCGAGCACGTGCTGGGAGCGCTGGGAGCCCTTGTTCTTGATGAAGTGCGCCTCGTCGACGATCATGCCGCGGAAGCCGAGATCGCCGAGCCAGCCGACGTGCCGGTCCAGGACCTCGTAGTTGACGATCACGACGTCCGCGAACCCGTCGACCCGCTCGCCGTCACCGTGGACCACCGTCGGCCGCCGGTTCGGCGTCCACATCCCGACCTCCTGCGCCCAGTTCGTCTTGACCACGTTGGGCGCGACGACCAGCAGAGGGTAGGCGTCCGCCGCCTGCGCGGCGAGCAGGGCCTGGGCGGTCTTGCCGAGCCCTGGCTCGTCGGCGAGCAGGAACGTGCGATGCCCGCGGGCCGTGGCCTCGACGACCTCGGCCTGGTGGGGCATCAGCTTCCGGCCGCGGGGAGCCGACACCGACCGGGCAGCAGGCAGCGGCATGCACGCGGGCGCGCCGGGACCGGCATGCTCGAAGGACCGGAAGAGCGGCTCGAGCAGCTCCCAGCCGGCCAGTCGGCGGACGCGCGGAGCCTGCCGCTCGGCGGCGGCCTGGAAGTCCGGGGCGAGGAACGGGTTCGCCAGCTGGCGCGAGATCACCGAGCGGGGCACCACCCGCTTCTCGGCGCCGGGGGCCGGGGCGGCCGGCGGGGCCGGCGGAGGCTCTTCGGGCGGCTCCATCCCGGCGGTGCGCAGCAGGGTCGCCTTGAAGGCGCGCGCCGCGTCGGAGACCCGGGCGTCCTCGGCGAGCAGCTCGAGCAGCGAGGTGTCCCGGGCGGCGATCCTCGCCAGCAGCGTCCCCACCCCGTCGAGACGCTTGAGCTGCTGAGCCCGCTGGGGCTCGGACAGCTCGCCGTCGGCCCGCACCCGGTTCCGCTCCTCCCGCATGAGGAGCGCCACGACCTGGAACTTCGTGCGCACCGCCGGGCGCGTCGGCGGTCGGCGCACGGCGCCGTCGACCTCGCGCGCGACCTCCGCGAGCACGGGGATGATCCCTTGCTCGGCGGGCCGCGGGGCGGCGCGACGGCGCTGGCCGCCGGACCCCGTCCGTGCGCGACCGGACCGGCGTTGTCCTGCTCGGGCCACATCTACTCCTTCGCTGCATCCGTACGCGATCCGTACGCGCCGGCGGCGCTACGCGCCGTTCCACACCCCCGCGCCCCGACCGTTCGGCCGTCGGCGACCGGTCCACCGGCCGACCCGTCGGACGACGACGGAGCAGCCCGGGCCGGGGTGCTCCGACCGGCCGCCGGTTCACCGCGCAGGGTCCCTGCCGGTACCGCCCACGGCCCTGCGCAGACGCCGATGGTGACACGCCGTCGGGCGCTTCCGTGAACACGGGCGAGATTCGGCCCCGCGATGGCGGTCCCCGCAGGCGGCCTGCGGGTGCGTAGCCCTGGCGGGCCGAGTCGTTCCGGGTGTCGTTCCGGTTTTGTCCGGTTCCCGAGCTGGTGGGCACGGCAACCGGTGTGTGGTCGGACTCTACCCCGCGTCCGCGCATCGGGGATGCTGAGCAGCAGTGGGAGGGCGTCGAGCGAGCGATGCTCAGCGCCGGATCCGGCGGTCCACGGCGACCCAGTTCGTCTCCCATGTCGTCCCGCCGTCGGCCGAGAACGCCTGCTCGAACCGCGCCTCGTCCTTGCTCACCTGGTCGACGAGGAACCGCACCTTGATCGGACGGTCACCGAGCTCGTCGTCGCCGTAGAACTCACCGACTCCATCGCGGAAACCGCCGTACACGGCCGGCGTGAGCAGCCCGTCGCGCAGGTTGACGAAGGTCAGGCTCCACCGCTGCGCCTGCGGCTCGTACAGCCTCAGGTTGAGCGCTTCGATACGGCCGTCCGGCCCCGACACGTCAAGCTCGACGACGTTGGCCCGCCGGTCCGCGAGCGGCCGCACGGTGCTGGTGCCGGAGAACCGGAGCCACTCGTCCGGGGACTCCGAGAGCGGGTCGGCAAGGACCCGCACGGTGGTGCGCCAGGTGCCGATCTCCCAGTCGAAGATCGGCGGGAAGTGGAAGCTGACGCTGCTCTACTGGCTCGCCCACGGCGAGTCCCACTTCGCCGGCCTGCGTCGCAGAGGTGCGCCCATCACGGCCAAGGTGCTGGCCGAACAGCTCCGCGAGCTCGAGGCCGACGGGCTCGTCGAACGGGTGGTGACCGGACCTGTCCCCGCACCCGTCATCTACCGGCTCACCCCGTACGGGGCCACCGTCCTGCCCGTCGTCGAAGGAGTGCGGGTGTGGGGCGAGGCGCACCTGCGGCGCACCGACGGAGCTGCCCCGTCCGATCCGGCGATGGGCTGCGCCGGCGCGATCACGTAGGACGGCCACGTCGTGGCGGTCCGCTGACGCGGCGTCCCGCCGGCGAAGTCCGGCATGCTGTACCCATGCCGAAGACCTTGCCCTCGGGCCCCACGGTGATCACCGACGACAGTGAAGTGCGCTTCATCGCCGGGACCGACCAGTTCGCGATCCGTCTCAAGGACGGGCACCTGCACGTGCGCGCCATCGACACCGGCGGCAGCGAGGCCCAGCTCGCCGTGATCCCGACGTCACGCAGCACCGTCAACCTGCAGATCGAGCATCGCGGGGCACCCGGCCCGGTGGCGGTGGAAGGGCCGACGCTGCGCTGAGTCAGCCGCGCTCCAGGACGGGGACGACCGCGCCCTCGACGAGCCAATGGCGCGCCCCGGCTCTCTCGAGCCACGCGGTGCGGTCGCCGGCCAGGCTCGCCGTCACCGAACCACCCGGGAAGCGGGCAAGGTCAGGGCCGTCGTATCCGGAGGCCGACGCCGTCGCGCGGTACAGGTAGGAGGCATCCGCGGCACCTCGACACGCACGTCGCTCATGGTCCCTCGGCTCTCCTGCCTCACGCCATCCACTACGGAGAGTGTCGACCAGAGGTTGCCTCGGTGTCCCGGCTCGCATCGCGCCGCCTCGGTCGTCAGTCTCGGGTGAGCGCTTCCCACTTCGTCATGCGGGCCCGCAGGTCGATCAGCTCGCCGTTCGCGGAGAACGTGCCGTCACCGCGGTGGTGGACCTCCGCGCCCGCGGGCGCGGCCGGATCGATCCAGGCCCGCTCGATCCGCAGCAACCACAGGCTGTAGTCGTCCACGAGGCGGTCGTCCGCGACGGTGCACTCGACGTTGGCGAAGCACTCCGCCACGAGCGGGGCCCGCACCGTCGCCGCGGGCGCCGGGGTCAGGCCGTAGCGCTCCCACTTGTCGACGTCGGCGCCCGACACGTTGCCGATGTCGACGACCGTCTCGAGGAGCTCACGGCCCGGGATGCCGATGACGCACTCGCCGGTGTCGCGCAGCGCCGTGAACGAGTGGTCCCAGGGCCCGACGACCAGAGCGAGCGTCGCCGAGTGCCGCACCGGCATGTTGAACCCGTTGGTCATCAGGTTCACGCGCTGCCCGTCGGCGGTGGAGACGAGCACGACGGGTCCCGGCTCGAAGAGCCGGTGCGCCTTGTCCAGCGGGTACTGCGCGAACCGGTCGGTGGATCGGTCGGTCATGACGGCCTCAGATGATCTGCTGCGTCGGCAGGATCGTGATCTCGGTGAGGTTCACGTGCTTCGGCAGGCCGGCGACGAACGAGACCGTCTCGGCGACGTCGCGGGACTGGAGCACGTCGATCTGCTCGATCAGGTCGGCCATGAGCTTGCTCGCGTCCGAGTCGGTCACGTGGTCGGGCAGCTCGGTGTCGACCATGCCCGGCTCGACGGTCGAGACGCGGACGTTCTTGCGGCCGAGCTCGGTGCGCAGCAGGCGGGTCAGGTGGCTGAGGTAGGCCTTGGTGCCCGAGTAGACCTGGAACTTCTCCAGGACCCGCGTGGCGGCGATCGACGAGGTGGTGACCAGGTCCGCCGACCGGCCCGCGGCAGCGGCGGCCTCCAGGGCGGGCAGGAACCCCTGGATCGTGTTCATCACGCCCTTGACGTTGAGGTCGATCTGGGCGTCCCAGTCCTCCACCTTCAGGTCGCTGATCGAGGCGATGAGCTGGACGCCCGCGTTCGCGAACACCAGGTCCACCTCGCCGAGCTCCTCCGCGACGCGGTCGGCGGCGGCCAGCACCTGCGCGCGGTCCGTGACGTCCGTCGGGACCGCGAGCGCCGTGCCACCGTTCTCGCGGATGCGTGCCACGACGGCGTCGAGGCGATCGGCGCGCCGTGCGAGCAGGGCCACCTTGGCGCCGAGGGCTGCGAACATCTCCGCGGTCGCCTCGCCGATCCCGCTCGACGCTCCCGTGACGACGGCGACGCGTCCGTCGAGGGCACCAGGGGTGATGATTCCGGTCATGGTCGTGACTCCTTCTCCGGGGTGGTTGTGCCCCTCGTCCGGGGGCACAACCAGAGTCACGTGCGGCGAGCGGGTGAACCAGGCCGTCGGTTTCCTAGCCGTGGCACAACCAGGTATCGGGCCGGGACGAGTACGGCTTCTGTCGGTCGCGGCGCTCGGAGCCGTAGGGCACAGAGTCGAAGTGCTCAGGCCGGCAGGTGGTCGAGCAGGGGCAGCAGCCGCGACGTCGCGGGCCGCGGCGTGGCGACGCGGAGCAGCAGGCCGTCGCGCCGGAAGGTCCGGCGGTCGAAGGTCAGCTCACCGAGGTCGGGATGGCGTACCGCGTAGGTGTCGAGGAGCTTGAGGCGCAGACGACGCCCGCCCCACAGGCTCTCGAAGCGAGGACTCTCCTGGCGGAGGCGGCGGACGGCGGCCTGTGCCGCCTGCGTGGTGTGCTCCTCGTCGGCCCTGTCCAGCAGGGCGGCCACCACGTCGTGCTCCTCGTGCCGGCGGTCGACGAAGAACGAGGCGGCAGCGGGGTCGCAGAACACCATCCTGCCGACGTCGCCGCGGTCGGCGAAGGGCAGGTGCAGGGTTCGCCACCGCCGGTTCGCGTCGACCACGACCAGCCCGCCGTCCAGCACGACGGCGGGCTCGTGCTCGGGGAGCACGAGCAGCGGCAGGACGGTCGGGACAGGCACGCTCGCACGCTAGTCCCGCCGTGCGCGGCGAGCCTGGCCCTGTTCCTCCCAGGAGCGCGCGGCGCGGTTCCTGCGAGGAGCGCGGCGGCTCAGGCGGCGATCAGGTCGTCCGGGCCACGCGCACCGACTCCGCCACGGGCACCGGCTCCGTCACCGGCGCCGACCCCTGCCGCGCGAGCGTGCGGAAGGCCCGCTCCCCGGCGCTCGCCGGCTCGGCCCGGTACACGACGAGCTGGTACCCGGGCATGGCGGCGACCTCGAAGGCGTCGAACGTGATGGTGAGCTCGCCGACGTCGGGATGCCGCAGCGCCTTCTCGTCGTGCGTCTTCTGCTCCACCTCGTGCGCCGCCCAGAGGTCGGCGAACTCCGTGCTGCCGGAGGTGAGCCGCTCCAGGAGCTCCTGTCGGCGGGCGGTGCCGGCGTAGAGCCCGGAGGTGGCCCGCAGGTTGGCCACGCACCCTGCGGACGCGCGCTCCCAGTCGACGTAGAACCGGCGGCCCTCGGGGTCGAGGAACACCATCTCGACGAGGTTCCGCGTGGCGGTGAACGGCCGGAACAGGGCGGTCGCGAGCTGGTTGGCCGCCACGATGTCGAGCAGGGGGTCGAGGACGAAGCAGGCGGCATCGGGCCAGCCGTCCATGAGGCGCACGAGGGTCGAGTCGACCGGCTGCGCCGTCTCGGCGAGCTCAGGGACCCACGCGATCTGCGCGAGCCCGTAGGCGTAGCGCCGCTCGTGGGCGTCGAGGTCCAGGGCGTGGGCGAGGGCGTCGAGCACCTGCTCCGAAGGGCTCTGCTCACGGCCCTGCTCCAGGCGGGTGTAATAGTCCACGCTCACGCCCGCGAGCATCGCGACCTCGTCCCTGCGGAGCCCGGGAACGCGTCGTCGTCCCGAGGAGGGGAAAGGCAGGGACTCGACCGAGGCCGCAGCCCGCTTGGCCCGGAGAAAATCGCCCAGCTCGCTCACAATCGCTCCCGTCGGCAGTGCGACCACCGCGGCGTCCGGTCGACCTCCGCGGCAAGGCTGTCGCAAGGGTGGTTCATGGCTGCGGGCACGATCTTAACCAGACCGTGACACGTCGCCGCGCGGTTCCTGGGTGCGCGGCGGCCCGCCGACGCCGACCCGCGCGACGTCCGCGGCGTGTTCGTCGGCGGGCGCGTGCGCACGTGGGACGGCGAGCGCGTCCAGCGCCTGCTCCCTCGCGCCTCCCTCTCCGCGCCTACCTCCCGGGGAGCGGGACCTGCGACCAGTCGGTGTCGGAGGCCAGGTAGAAGCCCGGGTGCGAGGGCTGGTTGTAGGTCGTCTGCTGGCGGGCCACCTCGACCCGGTACTGCGGGTCGTGCAGCAGGGTGTACATCGTGATGTCGCTCACCTCGGTGGAGAGGTACAGCCGGAGGGCCGACGAGTCCTCGGTCCGCACCAGCATCTCCTCGCGCCAGTCGCCGAGCACGTCCGCCACCAGCGAGGGGTTGCCCTTCCAGTAGTTGTTGGTGCGCGTGCCCTCGGCGGTCAGCACGGTGCCGCGCGACCAGTCCTCGATGGTCGGCGTCTCCTCCCGGTCGCCGCTCACGACCTGCGTGGTGCCGTCGCCGGCCCAGCGGATGCTCTGGTTGAGGCCCGGGCCGGACTCGTCGAGCGACCTGCCGGTCGCGCTGAGCAAGCCGGCCGCCTGCGGACGGTCGTCGCCCGCCTGGCCGCTGTACCAGACCTCGAGACCGGGCACGTCGGGGCGCACGTCACCGACCATCGAACGACCGGTGTCGACGCCGGTGTAGTCGCCGAACAGCACCTCGCCCGTGGCGGCGTCCCGCAGGGCCGCCCCGTAGGGCGCTACGGCTCCCCCCTCGTGGCACGTCCAGATCTCCAGCCCCGGGCGCGCTGGGTCGATGTTGGTGACGTGCATGGCGTCCCCGTGACCCAGGTGCGCAGTCGCGCCGGGAGCGGAGGAGCCCTCGGGCAACGTGTCGGACGACGAGTACATCAGCGTGCCGTCGTCGTCGAGCGTGGCCGAGCCGTAGACGATCTCCTGCCTGCCGTCGGCGTCGACGTCCGCCGCGGACAACGAGTGGAAGCCCTGGCCCCACAGCTGCGTGAGCTCGTTGTCAGGATCGGGCAGCACGCCCTTGTTGGCGCTGTCGTCGAACGGGTTGTTCATCGGCTTGAACCCGGAGTCCGCCGTCCACCGGGTCGTGATCCGCCGGCCGTCCCACTCGTGGGCGACGATCGCGGCGCGTGTGTAGTAACCGCGGGCGAAGATCGCCGACGGGTGCTCGCCGTCCAGGTAGGCGACCCCCGACAGGAACCGGTCCACCCGGTTGCCGGGCTCGATCCGCGACCACTCGTAGTCGCCCCACCGGAGGCCGTCGTCCGTCCGGCCCGGCTCGTAGTCCACCGTGTCCAGAGGACGGCCGGAGCGGCCGTCGAAGACGGTGAGGTACTCGGGGCCCGTGAGGACGAACCCTTCGAACGTGCGCAGGTCGTTGCGGCTCGACCGGGCGGGGACCCACTCGTCGATGTAGTAGTCCGCCAGCGCACGGGCGTCGTCCTCGGCCAGCGGGTAGTCGTACCGCGGCTCGATGCCGAACGCCTCCTCGAGCGTGGCCGGCCACTGGCCGCTGCGGACCTCGGGTTCGTCGCTCCAGCCCTGGAACAGCCCCACCAGGTGGTCGGCGTAGTCGGCCGCGCTCCAGCGGTAGTCGTCGTCGTTCGTGACGCCGGCCCTGCGGTCGTGCTTCGAGATCGGGACGTACCGCTCGGCGGCCGGCCTCCCGTTCCGGTACGTCGTCACCTTGGTGCCGGGAGCGGTCTTCACCATGAGCTCGGCCTGGTCGTCGCCGTCGAAGTCGTACACGGGGAACTGGGTGTAGTGCGCCCCCGAGCGCACGTTGACGCCCATGTCGATGCGCCACAGCTGGGTGCCGTCGAGCTCGTAGGCGTCCAGGTAGGTGTTGCCGGTGTAGCCCTTCTGCGACACGTCCTTGGAGTTCGACGGATCCCACTTGAGCACGATCTCGAGCTCGCCGTCGCCGTCCAGGTCCGCGACCGAGGCGTCGTTCGCGGAGTAGGTGTAGTTCTCCCCCGTCGGCGTGACGCCGTCGGCCGGCTTGTTCAGCGGGATGTCGAGGTGCCCGTCCGCCCACGCGGTGACGGGCGCGCTGGGCCGGCCGGCTCGGCCGCCGGTCACGGGCGCGACGGTGTAGCGGGCGTCTGCGACGTCGGCCCCCGCGTCGGTGTCCAGGTAGTTCGTCGAGCCCGTGACGGTGGCGATCCGCTTCCCGTTCCGGTGGACGGCGAAGTCCGGGCCGGCCATCCCGGTATCCGTGTGTCCGGTGACCTCACCGCCGAGCAGACGCCAGGACAGGAACACGCCCTCGCTGGTGCGTGCGGCCACGAGCCCGCGGCCCAGATCTTCCAGCTGCGCCCCAGCGGGTACCGGGGCGCTCTTCGGCTCGACGGCGGTCGCCGTCGAGCCCGTGGCGGCCAGCAGCCCTGCCATCACGGCAGCCACCGCGCAGGTTGTCGCTCTGTTCGTTCTCATTCGCTCGTTCCCTCCATGCGCCATCGCACGTGCGGTCGTTCGCGAGGCGTCGCCCGGCCGGGCCACACCGAGACGGCCGGGCGAGCGAGATGGTTGGCGCACCCTCGTTGGTGCGCGGCATCCCGGCAGTCCGGCGCCCGCCGACTGAATCGATAAAACACGAATCGGTAAGCGTTGTCCAGCCCTCCTCGGGGCACGGGCACCGGCGGATCAGCATGGCTCTGGCGACGTGCCCTGGTCCAGCAGCCGCCAGGACGGCACCGAGCCCACGGGGTCGGGGCGGAGCGCGACGAGCCCTCGCCCCAGCCCCCGTAGGTCGGCTCGGTCGTTTCAGCGCGGATGCTTCCTGGCTCGGCAGCTCACCAGGCGACGTGACCGGCCGCGTCGACAAAGGTTACTGACATGGGGGCTTCCGCTATGCCCGGTGCCGGCCATTCATGCAATATGCCCGCCGAGCGGTTCTCTGAGAAACGTGAGGTGCGCAAGGGGGACAGATCTTGCGGGCCGCCCTGAAGACCTCCAGCAGTTCGGCAGCGTGCCGGAGCCCGCGCCTGACGCCGGGCCGTCCCCGGATGTGAACGGCGACGGGTTCTGAAACCCTGGCCCTGTCAGCACAGTTGACGAATAGAGGGGCGAATACTCATGATCGGGTTCATCGTCGCAGGTCTAGTCATCGGCGCCCTGGCGCGGCTCGTGAAGCCGGGCAAGCAGAACCTGGGGCTGCTCGCCACGCTCCTGCTCGGGCTTGCCGGATCGGTGATCGGGGGCGTCATCGCCAACCTGCTCGGCACCGGAGACATCTTCGAGCTGAACGTCCTGGGCTTCATCGTTGCGGTCGTTGCAGCCGTCCTGCTGATCGGCGTGGCAGAAGGGCTGGCCGGACGTCGCAAGGGAGCCCCCTGACATTGCCTGTCGTTCACGGCCCCTAGAACATTGGTTCACGGGCGCGGGACCGCCCATGAGAGTCCCGGCGTCCGGCCTGCTGGCCAGAGGACAGGAATCCCTCGAAGGCATCGCCCAGCCCTGCATCGGACAACAGCCGCTGCGCGATCGACGCCGACCCGCTGCTCAGGGCGACCAGCCGGATGCCCAGCTCCGCCAGCTGTCGCACGCCGGCGGGCACGTCTGGGTGGACCGCCAGCCCGGTGAACGCGCCCTGTGAGCCGTCGTGCATGTCAGCGGTCGTGTGTGGCAGTCGTCAGCCGTGTCGGTCATCGTGTTCCGGCAGGCGCGGCCCCGGATTCGTCGCCGTCGTCGGGGACCCACCGCAGCACGTCTCCCGGCTGGCATTCGAGAGCCGCACAGATCGCGTCGAGCGTCGAGAACCGAACCGCCTTCGCGCGGCCGTTCTTCAGCACCGACACGTTGGCCGGGCTCAGGCCGATCGCATCGGCGAAGTCGCCGACCGACATCTTGCGCTTCGCCAGGAGAACATCGATCTCGACGACGATCGCCATCAGAGCACGCCGTCCAGCTCGATCTGCGCTTCCGTCGCCCGTTCGACGAGTCGATGGGCCACGAACACGACACCGAGCAGGGCGATGCCGACCAGACATCCCAGGCCGCTCGCCATCCACAGCCCCAGCTCCCCCATGCCGTCGTCGTCGGGCGTCGGGATCCCCACGAACGTCAGGTACACGAAGAAGCCGCTGGTGAGCAGCGTCGCGGCGCCGATCGCCGCACCGATCGTGATCACCCAGGGCTGCGTGCCCGGCCGGAAGAAGATGCCCGTCTGGGCACGGAAGACGAGCACCCAGAGGGCCGCGAGCGATACCTGCGCGCAGGCGATGAAAGCGATCCCGGCGGCCAGGAACGGGACACGGTAGGGCTCGTACGCCGGGAAGTGCCGGACCTCGTCGGCCGCGATCCCGGGCAGGATCATGATCTGAGCGAACAGGCTGAAGGCGATGCCGCTGAAGATCAGCAGCGTGAGCATGTTGAAGACGATGCGGTTCATACAGCGATTATCGATGCGGATCGCTCGATAATCAATCGATTAGTGGTGACGCTCGATCGATCACTTGGCCGTGGCCGCACGACCGTCACGGCACGCCGGACGGGTGGCGAGGGCGCCACCCGTCCGGCGTCATCTCGTGACGGTTCGACGGCGAGGCCGCGTGCAGCCAGGTCTCAGTACAGGATGGACGCCTGCTCGCGCGGCCACGCGAGGGTGGCGTAGATCTGGACCATGGCCGCCTGCTCCAGCAGCTCGGTGTGCTCGTCCCCGGCGTTGAACAGCCCGCTCGCGGGCTCGCGCTCGGTGCGCCACTGGCGGTCGGCATAGTCCGCCATGGCGTGCCGGTACGTCGTACCGCCGGTCACCGACTCCAGCAGGAGAAGGTTCTTGAACCAGATGGAGTTGAAGAACATCGGCTGGCCGGCCAACCGCCCCTCGGTGACGTAGTAGCGGTAGGACGCCGCTGCGATCGCCTTCGCCTTCTCCAGGTAGCGCTCGTCGCCGGTTGCCTCGTACAGCAGGGTGTAGGTGCCCACGGGGACACCCTGGTTGTACGACCACTGCGTGCGGTCGATGGACCCGTCGAGCTTGATGTTGTCCCAGTAGAGGCCGTTCGGTGCGAGCAGGTGCTCGTCGGTCCACTCCACCATCCGCAACGCCCAGTCGAGGTAGTGCTGCTCCCCGGTGATCATGAACAGGCGGGTGGCGAGCTGCGCGCCAGGCATCGTGGAGACGGTGTTGCGGTCGCTGCTCCAGTCGGCCTGGGTCCAGAACACACCGCCGGGCGCCGGGTGCGACGGGTCGGTGTCCCACCCGGAGACCACGAGCTCGAAGATCTCCTCGGCACGCCTCAGCGCCGCCTCGTCGCCGGTCGCCAGATGCTGCTGCACCTTGGCGAGCGCGACCCACTCGTTGTCGTCGTAGAAGATGTCCCCGCCACCGCCGTACGGGGCGCGCGGGTACGAGTCGTAGCCGGGCAGCCCGGTGGTGCCGCCGTCGGCATTCCAGAAGTGCTCCTGACCTCGGGCGTCGTCCGCGAGGTCGTCCTCGAACGACCGGCCCAGGGCACCGGGCAGCCCGGTCAGGTCGAGCGTCGCGACGTGCGCCTGGGAGTGCGGCCACTCGAACGAGTAGGCGCGGTCGTCGGCCCCGCTCGGGTACCGCTCGCGGTAGAGGCCGGAGCCGTCGTCCGCCGCCATGTACTCCTGCATCGCGTCGTACGATGCGATGGCCCGCTGCACCTGCGTGCGCTGCGACGCCGCGGGTGCCCCGCCGCCCTGCGCACCCGCTGAGGGCGCCGCCCCCAGCGCGCACGACAGCGCGACGACCGTAGCGGCAACTCTGGTGAACCTCATCGTTCGCTCCTTCGTTCGGTGGTGCTCGGTCGATCGGTGGTGTTCGGACCGGGGACCTGGACCGGGGTCAGGTCGAGCGGCACGCCGTCGCCAGCACGCTCGGGCGCCGCTCGGAACGGTCGGGACACCGGGCCGAAGGCGGCGCATGTCAGCGCTGTCATTCCTGCCAGCGGATGTCTCGGCATCGTCCTCGATTTCCCTTTCGGCGCCCCCTGCGGCCAACGAGCCCGGCGATCTCGCCCGCCAGATGCTCGGCCGTGGGTCGTGTGATGGCCAGACGCAGCCCCGCGAAGTCTCCTTCGACTCGGATCGGTCCCAAGCGTCCTGAACAACTGGCGGCCAGGTTATGGGATCCGACCTCACCGGTCAACGACGCGCCCCGGCCAGGGGCCCCAACCACGACGAGCAATGGGGAGCTCGCTCAGGCGCCTGGCTTCCGCGTGCGCCGGTAATGGCGCCGAGCCTTGAACCTGTTGCCGCAGAGGGCCATCGAGCACCAGCGGGCGGTATTCGCGTTGCTGCGGTCGTGCAGAAAACGGCAGCACTCGGGATTCGCGCACGGCCGCAGGCGCCCGGGCTCGCGCTCGCCGAGAACTGCCCAGGCCAGGAGCACCCGGGCTGCGAGTGCCTCGTCGGTGGGTGCCTGCAGCTCCCAGCCGAGGGTGCCGTCGTGCAGCCGGGGCCGCAGCTCGATCCGTTCGAGGTGCGCCTCGAGCGTCTGCGGGTCGGCGGCCCCACGGACGACATCCTGGATCGCGGCGCGCACGCGGCGCAGAGCCGCGATCTCGCCGGCTCCACCGGCTCCGCCGTGGCCTGCCGCCCACTCCTGGGCCATGTCGGGGTCGGCGAGCTCGTCGGTCCGCTCGCCGTCGACCACCGGGGTCGTGTTCAGCAGGTCCAGCAGCAGGTCCTCGTCCTCCCGCGTCACAACATCCACTTCTAACCTCCTCAGTTGGTGTTGACAGGTTAGCAGCGGCGGTGCTCAGATAACCACACAGCACCTTCCGAGAGGGTTAGCATCATGGTCGCCATCCACCACAGGTTCGCCGAGGTCGAGGGCCGCAGGATCTTCTACCGCGAGGCCGGCCTCACCGACGCACCGACGGTCGTGCTGCTGCACGGCTACCCGACCAGCTCGCACATGTTCCGCACGCTGATCCCGCGGCTCGCCGAGGAGTACCACGTCGTGGCGCCTGACCACCTGGGGTTCGGGCTGTCCGACGCACCCGGCGTGGACGAGTTCGACTACAGCTTCGACGCGCTCACCCGCATCACGTCCGCGTTGCTGGCACAGCTTGGTCTGACGCGGTACGCCATCTACGTCCAGGACTACGGCGCACCCATCGGCTGGCGACTGGCGCTGGAGAACCCGTCCGCGATCACGGCGATCATCAGCCAGAGCGGCAACGCGTATGAGGAAGGCTTCGTCGAGGGCTTCTGGAAGGACGTCTGGTCCTACGCCACAGACCAGAACGAGCACACCGAGACCGCCATCCGCTTCGCGCTGACCCGCGAGGCGATCCGGTGGCAGTACCTCCACGGGGTCCCCGATCCCACCGTCGTGGACCCCGGGACGTGGGAGCACGACCTCGCCCTCGTCTCCCGCGCGGGCAACGACCTGGTGCAGCTCCAGCTGTTCCGTGACTACGCCACCAACCCGCCGCTGTATCCCGCGGTGCACGAGTACTTCCGCTCTTCACAGGTGCCGCTGCTGGCCGTCTGGGGCGAGCACGACGAGATCTTCGGACCGGCCGGCGCCCGAGCATTCGCCAGGGACCTGCCCGACGCTCGGATCGCCCTGCTTCCCGGCGGGCACTTCCTCCTCGAGTCCCACCTCGACGAGGTCGCCGCCCAGATCCGCGACTTCCTCGCGACCGCACTCACCCGCTGACCGGGACAGTGCGCGGCCTGCGACTTCGGCGAGCGATTCCTCCAGGACACGGACGGAACGTCCATCCCTGTGGTTCCTGGTTCACCGCAGATGGTCGGGAAGGAGTAGCGGTCACTGGTCGTGCTCGCCATCGGTCCCCTTCACTACCGCAGCACCATCGAGCACGGCGCGATCGACCCCGACGTCGTCGAGGCCGCCGTCAACGCCGTCGGAACATGGAGATGACCGCCCGAAGCTGCGCACCCGGATCAACTGGTCACAGATTCGACCGCCTTCACTTCCACGACGACAGGCAGATCGAGCTGGTCGCTGACGTGGTCCGCGACCGCGCAGAGGTCGGCCTCCGTGACGGGTGGGTGCAGGCCGATATGGATCGTGCCGTCATCCGCCTGATGGGCCGCGGAGATCTCTGCGTCAGTGCCGTTGAGGACCGGAACCAGGTCCTCGGTGACGTCGAGCTTGACCACATCCGCACCCACTTGCGGTCCGCGAGAGCAACTCGAGTCGGAGTTGGCCTCGCCCGAAGCACAGCCGGTCAGGGCCGCAGCGGTCACCAGCGACGCGATCGCGAGCCGAACGGTGGGTGATCTCACGGGTGTCTCCTCGAAGCGTGGCGGCCCGTCCTGTTTCGTCGAGTGGGACCTGAAAGCGAGAGACGTTCCAAGCGATCTGCTGAAGCTCCGACGGAAAGGAACGTTCCAGGCCGCGGCCCGGCCAAGACCCCCAGGGTCGGTTATGTCCGGTATGACAGGGAGGCGCGCGCTCCGGTGGCGAACGCCCGGCCGGCCTCGCAGTATCGGCTAGGTCCTGCAGCGACGAGGTCACGACTCAAGCATTCAGCGACGTCTGGGAGACCATGCCGATCTCCGACGTCCTTCACTGACACCTACCGGTTCGGTGGCGGCCACGAGGTCACTCGATCCTGGCCGCCACTCTGCGAGGCCCGGCCGGGTGGTGACTACTCCTCGGCCAGCGCGTCGCGGTCGGCGACGAACGCGGCATGCGCTGTGAGAACCCTCCACCCTGCTTGGTCGTCGTGTGTCCAGGTCCGGGTGTAGCGCATGCGGGCAGCCAGGCGCTCGCCGCCGAAGGTGCCCTCAAGAGTGCCGAGGAACAAGGTGACCCCGGTGCGGGCAGTCACCAGTACTTTGAGGTCCTCTTCCTCGACGCGACTCATCACCTGGTAGCCGGATGCGTGCGCCCGCAGGTCGTCCCGCTTGGACAGGACGCTCCCGTCCGGCCCGGTGAACAGAGCCGTGTCGTCGATCAGGCGGTCCAGGGCGTCGACGTCGGACGCGAGCTGGGCGGCCTGCAGGCGCCTCTCGGCTTGACGGAGGCTTTCAGCGTGGTCGGCGATCATCATGGACACAGCGTGCCGAGCGGGCATGCCCCCACACCAGGAGATACGCTCCCGGCAGACGCCGCGTCGACAGTCTCGTGGTGACTACTCATCGAACCCGAACGTCAGCCGGCGTTCGAGCACGTCCACCGCGACCGAGTGCAGACTCGTCGACCGGGAGAAGGCACGCGCCCGCATCACCGCGGAGGCATCGTCGGGGCCGACACCGAGCTGGGCAACGACCATCCCGATGGCCCTCTGGAACAGGTTGCTCTCGGACCAGTCGAGGGAGTCGGCACTCGCCAGCAAGGTCGCTCCGGTGGCGTCGGCCAGCATCTGGAGCTCCTCAGGACCACAGGGTGGCGCACCGTCCGTCACATAGAGGCTGAACGCACCAACCACATGACCGCCCGCCCGCATCGGCGCGGCGTACAGCGTCGTCTCACCTCCGGCTGATG
The DNA here is from genome assembly GCF_028994805.1 of Promicromonospora iranensis. Taxonomy (GTDB): domain Bacteria; phylum Actinomycetota; class Actinomycetes; order Actinomycetales; family Cellulomonadaceae; genus Promicromonospora; species Promicromonospora iranensis. The sequence continues at coordinate 522,235 of NZ_JAJQQP010000002.1, forward strand.
CCGCCAGCTGAGAAAAGACGGGATAGTCATCCACGACGCTGTCGAGGCTGGTCACCACCAGCCGGTCCTCGGTCATCGCCTGATGCATCGGGCCCTCCCCCAGCACTTCCTGAAGCGGCTCGAGTACCTCGAACCCCCCAGGTGTGCTGACGGCAATCCACTCTCCCGGTCCGGCAGAGACGGTGAACGCTCCGCCTTGTGCCCCCAGGGACTCGACGCATGCCTCGCACAGCCGCATCAGCCACGGACGGTCGTCGTCCCCCTTGGCGAGGGATCGTACAAGCAGACTCAGAAGCTCCGACGAGAACATTGTCCGCCCCCTCTCCTCGTCCGAAGAGTCTTGCACCGCGCTTTTCCAGTCGCATATGACCTGCTTCGTCGGAGCCCCATCCGGAGTCCGGGCTTCGAGCAGAGATCACAACGGTTGCCGCAACTGCGCAGGAGCAAGCCACGATGCCGGCGCTCGACCTCAACAGGAACTACCGCTCATCCGAGCGTCGGGGACAGCCAGGACGTCAGAGGTCGTCCGGCCGGACCGGGTCCGCCAGGAACTGGTCGATCGCGTCCGGTGTCGGGAACTCGGTGACATCCGGCCCGGAGAAGATGTGCACCAACGAGTACGCGATGTCCCGGACCGGGACGTTCGACTGGTTGGACGCCTCGCGCAGCTGTTCGAACGCCGCCTCTTCCTCGACGCCATGGATGACCATGAGCACCCCCTTGGCCTGCTCGATGACCGACCGCCGCTCCGAGGACGCCTGGATCGAGGCCGACGCCTCGCGTGCCGCCGCCTCGCGCTGCGCCTTGGTGACGTCGATGAAGTACCCGAACAGCTCGGTCACACGGCCGGTGTCCGGGTCGCGCCGACCCTGACCGGTCACGGCCAGCGTGCGCGTCGCTCCCGTGGCATCCACGATGCGGTGCACAGAGCTGAACGCCTGTCCGGTCTCGGACGCGCTGCGCAGGAGGCCGTCCACCCTCGCACGGTCGTCGGGGTGCTTGTGCGACAACATCAAGGACGTCGTCGGCACGACGTCGCCCGGCTCGAAGCCGTGCATCCGGTACACCTCCTCCGACCACGCCCACTCCCCCGTTGCCAGATCGAGCCGGTAGCGCCCCACCGGAGGCCTGGCGCCACCTGCGAGTGCCTTCTCGATGTCGCTGTCGAGCGGTAGTTCGTCGGGCCTGGGTGTGGTGTTCACGAAGGTCCTCTTCCGGGGCTGAGTGGTGCGGCCGATGCCCGCCCGGAGGGGAGCACAGGACCTGTGGTGGCCAGACTATAGCTGAGCGGAGGACCTGACATGGCGTCGGCGAGGGGCTCTGTCCCGCGCTCCTCGACCGGAGGGAGGTCGCTGCGCTGTCACCGACTGCGTGGCAGGCGTTGGCGCCCGACGCGCCGGATGCCGCACTCGGTCCTGGGACGGACGCTCGCCGACGCCGGTCGATCGTCGGCGACGAAACCGGTCCGCGTCCGGTCGGAGCTCTCCCGCCGCTCTCAACCTATAGCGCACCGGGGGGCTTGCGGCAAGGCCCCCGTCGTGCCGCAGAATCGTCGGCCCAGGCCAGGGCCTGGAGCAGATGCTGAGGCTGAGGGGGACCTTGATGATCGACGTGACAGTGGTGGGCGCCGGGCCGACCGGCGTGATGCTGGCGAGCGAGCTGCGCCTGCAGGGGGTGGACGTGCTCGTGCTGGACAAGGAGGCCGCGCCGACCAAGGTGGTCCGCGGGCTCGGCCTGCACGCGCGCAGCATGGAGGTGCTGGACCAGCGCGGACTCCTGGAGCGGTTCCTCCCGCTCGGCAAGCAGTACCCGGTCGGTGGGTTGTTCGCTGGTATCACCAAGCCGACACCCAGCGGCCTCGACACTACGCATCCCTACGTGCTCGGCATCCCGCAGCCCACCACGGAGCGTCTGCTGCTCGAGCACGCCGCTGAGCTGGGCATCGAGGTCCGGCGGAACTGCGAGCTGGTCGGGCTGAGCCAGGACGACGACGGGGTGACCGCCGAGCTGGCGGACGGCACGCGGGTGCGCTCCCGATACCTCGTCGGCTGCGACGGTGGCGGCAGCACGGTACGCAAGCTCCTCGGCGTCGGCTTCCCGGGCGAGCCGGCCCGGCGCGAGACACTCCTGGGCGAGGTGGAGCTCACCGCCCCGCCGGAAGAGGTGGACGCCGTGGTCACCGAGGTGCGCAAGACGCAGCGGGAGTTCGGCGCCATGTCGCTCGGGGACGGGCTGTTCCGCATCGGCGCGCCCGCGGACGGGGTGGCCACCGACAACACCCCGCCGACCCTGGACGACCTGAAGCGGCAGGTACGCAAGCTGGCCGGGACCGACTTCGGCGCCCACTCGCCGCGCTGGCTGTCCCGATTCGGCGACGCGACCCGGCTGGCCGAGCGGTACCGGGTGGATCGCGTGCTGCTCGCCGGCGACGCCGCGCACGTCCACCCGCCGTACGGCGGCCAGGGCCTCAACCTCGGCCTCCAGGACGCATTCAACCTGGGTTGGAAACTGGCGGCAGAGGTCAACGGCTGGGCGCCGGAAGGACTGTTGGACAGCTACCACGCCGAACGGCACCCCGTGGCGGCCGGCGTGCTGGACAACACCCGCGCGCAGGCCGAGCTGCTGTCCTTGGAACCCGGAGCGCAGGCCGTACGCCGGCTGCTGTCCGAGCTGATGGATTTCGAGGAGGTGGCCCGGCACCTCGTCGAGAAGGTCATCGCGACAGATGTTCGCTACGACCTCGGCGAGGGGCACGCACTGCTCGGTCGGCGGCTTCCCGACGTCGGCCTGGAGCGGGGGCGCCTGTACGAGCGGATGCACGACGGCCGGGGGCTGCTGCTCGATCGGACGGGCCGCCTCTCCCTGGACGGATGGGCGGACCGGGTGGTGCACGTCGTCGACCGGGGTGCCGCTCTGGACGTACCGGCTGTACTGCTGCGGCCGGACGGCCACGTCCTGTGGGTCGGCGAGAACCAGGTGGAACTGCTCGACCGGCTCGCCCGGTGGTTCGGGCACGGCAGAGGCACAGAAGGCCCACGACCTGGAGGGTCGGGGGCTTCTGTGTCGGCGTCCGCATGAGTGGTGTGGGTGGGACTCGAACGCGTTCAAGAATCTCGGCAACCGTGCACTTCAGCACGGCCTCGCTGACCACGGTTACACGGCGATCATCGACCTGATCCTCGCCGGCCGGGCATGAGCGAGCCGCACTTCGACCCGCGCGACCTGCTCGGCGTCTGCCCGGCCGGGTAGGTGCCCTCAGATGCCACTGAACATGTCCCACCACGACCGAGGTCAGCGATGGCGATCGCAAACGTTTGTGCGGCGACGCCGCCGACGGCGTTGGAGCTGGCGAGCTCCGGTAGCCGTCGGCGGGTCCGGAGCAATGGCGCTGGCGGCACTCTTCGCTGCCTTCGTCATCCGGATCCGACGCCGGCCCGACTTCGGGATCCGGCGAGTACGCGCCGACCCCTCCGCCCGGCGCCGAGCCGCCGCCCCGGTGGGGCGACGAGGCGCACGTGCGCGCCCTGCTCGGCGACGGCGTCACGGACATGCCTCCTGGGACCTGGCCGCCCGGTTCCAGGACGCCGACGGCGCCATGGGCTGGGACTACCTGCTCCTCACGGCGACGCGAGCCTGAGGGTCAGCTCACCGAGAAGTTCACCGTGTGCCACCCCGTCGCACCGTCGGGGGCCGGGGGCGCCTCGGCGTCGGTCTGGACCAGGCCGTCGGCGTCCGTGGCGCGGACCGTGAGCATGTGGTCGCCCGAATCGAGGTCGAGGGACGCCCGCCACTGGCGCCACGTGTCCGCGCCGACGGTCTCGGCAAGCTCTGCGGGGACCCATTCGCCGTCGTCGGCCCGGACCTCCACCTTGCCGATGCCGGTGTGGGGCGCCCACGCGACGCCTGCCACCGTCACCGCGCCGGGTGCCACCGACCCGAACCCGCGCGGCACGTCGATCCGGGACTGGACCTTGACCGGGCCGAGGGCCGACCAGCCGCGCGGGGTCCAGTAGCCCTGGTCGGCGTCGAAGGTGGTGACCTTGAGCGAGGTGACCCACTTGGTGGCCGACACGTACCCGTACAGGCCCGGCACCACGAGCCGCGCGGGGAAGCCGTGGTCCACCGGGAGCGGCTCCCCGTTCATGCCGATCGCGAGCAGGTTGGCCCGGTCCGGGTCCTGTAGGACGTCGAGCGGCGTCCCGGCGGTGAACCCGTCGTCGCTGCGGGACAGCACCATGTCCGCACCCGCCTGCGGCTTGGCCCGCTCCAGCAGCGCCCGGATCGGGTAGCCCAGCCACAGGGCGTTGCCGACGAGGTCACCGCCCACGGCGTTGCTGACGCACGAGAGGGTCACGTGGTACTCCTCGAGCGGCAGCGCGAGCAGTTCGTCCCAGGTGATCGTGAACGGCTCGTCCACCATGCCGTGCACCTCCAGCGACCACTCCGCCGGGTCCAGCTGCGGTACCCGCAGGGCCGTGTCGATGCGGTAGAACTCCTGGTTCGGGGTGATGTAGGGAACCAGGCCGTCGACCTCCAGGTCGGCGCCGGCAGGCACAGCCGGCGCGGTCCTGCGCGCGGCGGGCAGGCGGATCTTCTCGCGCACGACGTTCACGGCCGCTGTGCCCGCCGACACGAGGCGCGAGCCCGCCAGGGCCAGCACCGTCACGCCCGCGGCGATCCCGGTGACGATCAGGAAACCGCGCCGGTCGACAGTGCTGCCGGACGCGGCGCGCGGGTCAGCGACCGGCCGCAGCCGTGCCATGGCTTGCCGCAGCAGGATCATCGCGCCACCGATCCCGACGATGCTGGGCAGCGCCCACAGCGGCGTCGCGCCCGGGCGCAGCATCGCGAGGATCGCCCCGACCACACCGACGGCCGCGATCAGCAGCGCACCCGACGGCGGGCGACGCAGCTCCAGCAGTCCGGCGAGCGCCGCGCCGAGGGCCAGCACCACTCCCATCGACCCGAGCAGCACCGCCTTGTCGTTGGTGCCGAACGCCTGCACGGCGAAGTCCTTGAGCCAGGGCGGCACGGCGTCGACGACGGCGGCGCCGCCCACGAACAGGGTGCTCGCCGCAGGTGCGACGAGAGCGGCGACAAGCTCCGCGACGGCCAGCCCCGCGGCGCCCGCGAGGACACCGGCCAGGGCGGCCCACCAGGTGTTGTGCGGGGATCGGTCGGCCCGCTGCTCGGATGCCATGTGCGTCAGATGGTCGCGCGACGGCGGGCGGCGACGAGGCCGAAGGCGCCGAGCGCCAGGGCCAGGGTGCCGAAGCCGATGGCGGCCGGGTACTCGACGCCCGAGGTGGAGGAACCACCGGTCTCGACGCCACCGTGCGGCATGGTCATCTGAGCCGGGTTCAGCTCACCACAAGCGGCCGGGTCGGTCGCCTCGGACGGCAGCTCCGGATCCAGGTCCGACTTCGTGTCACCGTCGTACTCGCCGGAACCGTCATGGTCGACACCGTGGACGACGATCACGCCGTCACCGTTGGCGACCTGCTGCGCCACCTCCTGGGAGACCTCGATGGTCCGCGAGTAGGAGTAGCTGGCCTCTGCCGGGAAGTCCGCGACGTCGAGGCCGTGCTCGGCGCCCGTCATACCGGGCTCCTTGGTCAGCGTCACCGCGATGGGACCGTACTCGTCAGCCCCGTCACTGGTCTGCAGAGCGCCCTCGAAACCGTTGCCCTCCTTGTCGTTCGCCGGGCAGGTGTTCTGCCCGCCGATGTGGATGTGCTGAGCGTGCGGGGCACCGTCGAGCAGCCCCTGGGTCTCCAGGCTGATCTCGACGTTCGTGCCGTCGACCGTGGCCCACGCGGTGCCCGAGGCACCGGAGTCGTTCAGCTGGGTGAGCTCGGCAGTGAGCTCATCACCATCGGCCGCACCGGCCGGCGCGGCGGCCAGGGGCAGGCCGACCAGGGCCGCAGTCGCGGCGAAGAGAGCGAGTCGTGACGTACGCATAACCGATCCTCCTTGGTACTAGCGGCATGCTGCCGCCTGAGTAGGACATCGGAGGTTCGGAGCGGCGGACGATCCGGATGGGTCGCGCGACGAAGAAGTTCTGACTTCCGTGCGCAGGGCACAACGACGACTGCACCATCCAGGCTCTGAGCACTATGCGCCATGCAGGCCTGATCCTGTCGATCGATTGCTTCCGGGACACGGACTCATGACTCGTAACGGGCGTCACCCCATCCGAAGCCGCCTCGGTGACGAACCTTGCGTGCCGGACCGACACCACGACAGTGCGGGACCAGGCGCGGAGCCCCGGAAGGACGGTGCGAACAGATGACGATCACTCAGTGGGCACCCCCTGCGGTGTCGATCGCGCTGCCCGCGAAGACCTGGACCTTTGTGGGGCAGACTGGGCCGGTGGCATCACCACCAGTCCGGACTTCCTCGCGCGATTCCGTCGACGCGCTCCTCACGGCGTGCGCCGGCGGTGACCC
>NZ_JAJQQP010000020.1:0-67855 GCF_028994805.1 Promicromonospora iranensis
GCTGCCTCGATGTCGAGGCGGGCAGCACGGCCAACGGGGCACGCCTGCACCTGTGGGACTGCGGCACCTGGGACAGCCAGAAGTGGACCACCACCTGATCTGATTCAACGACGACGTCCGGGGGGCACCACCGTTGTCGGTGGTGCCTCTCGTCGCGTCGTAGTTCGACCTGGGTGCCTCCGTGTGATGCCTATCCAGGCTGCGAGGGGTGCTTTTTTCCATTGCGGTCGGTGCGGTGTTGGGCTGGTCGGGAGGACAACGCCACCGTCATTGAGACGGGTCGGCAATGATGCAATTCCGGTGCATTGGCTCATCGGCTGGTGGGTGCTGGTGTAGCTGCCTGTGTGAGCGTGTGTCGCCAAGCCCTCATGTGGTCGATGGCCTGATCCGGCCCGTGCACGACGAACGGCGCGCCGATCGCCACGAGGCAGAAAGCTGCCCAGTCCAGCGACTCGGCTGCGATGTGGACCTCGCACGAGCTCTCGTCGATCGGCTGGACCGTGCCGTAGTGCACGATCTCGGCCCTGATCCGCTCGACGGGCGCACGTACCGTCGCGTGCACGCGGTAGCGCGACGGCAGGTCGCCGATCCGAGCCTGGACGAAGGCCGCGGCGTCGTCGTCGGGCAGGGGGCGTGGTGCGAACCGGTTCCCGGTGCGGCGCGGCTCGGCGACGCGGTCGACCCGGAACGTGCGCCAGTCGGCACGGTTCAGGTCCCAGGCAACGAGGTAGAGCCGGTTCTCCGCATTCACTATCCAGTGCGGCTGTGCCGTCCGCCGAGACTCCTCGCCGCTGCGGGGTCGGTAGGAGAACACCACGGCGTCGGCGTCACGGCAGGCGAGGGCCAGCGTGGTGAGCGTGGTGATGTCATCGATCGCGGCGCGGTGGGAGACGTACGCCACGCGCGAGCTGACCTTCGTTCACTCGACGCTCATGGAACGACGGTTCCGCGGGGACATGCTTCGAGGTGCGCGCGAGGCTCCACGGGCGCGCCCCTGCGGATCGGGTGAAGCGGACATCTTGGCTCCAGGTCCTGGCCCTGTCGCGAGAGGCTGAGGGTCAATAAGGGCTACTCGGCGCCGCTTCCAGCCCTCCAGAATGCACGAAGCCCAGGTCAGAAACACTCTCTGACCTGGGCTTCCGAACTCTGAGCGGGCGACGGGAATCGAACCCGCGTAATTAGTTTGGAAGCCTTGCCGGATGGCGATTGGATGATGCTGGTCAATCGGCCGAAAAAAGCCGCTGACCTGGTCTTACTGTAATGCTGGAGTGCGTTCGTGTGGGGTCGGGACTGGCCCTAATTGGCCCTAACTAGGGCCAGTTTGGCGGAAGTTAGGGCCAATAAGGGCCCATCCGGCGGTTCGCATCACGACCGGCAGGCCTCCTTGTCGGCGAGGCGGCGTGGCCTCGCGTCGGATGGCGACATCGACTGCCGGGTCGAAGGCGAATGGCAGACATGTGGACGGCCGTCGTAAGGACGCTTGATCGACTACTTGCGTGCCCGGAGCGCGGGCGAGCGTTCTGTACCTCAAATTAGGTACGGATCGATATGGATTCTTGCCTTGCCAGATGTTTTCGCAATTCGGAGAGCGGTTTGCGCCTGCGAAAGAGTTCCGCCTAATCCTCCCGAGAAGTCGACATCATGTCGCGCGCGCACCTTGTCGAGCACCTCAAGAACACTGGGGATGTCTGAGGTGGAGCACTCGGCCAGTACGGAGTCTCCCCCGATCGCGAGGACTGATATCCCAGCGTTAGTTAGCTCAGTTCCCATGCGCTCGAAGAACGAAGTCAGTTCGTTTGACCTTCGGACATATTCCGCCGGGTCGTCGAGCCAGATGGCATGCTCCAGCCGCGCTCCGATGTTGTCTCCGTCGACAAGAATGAACACCTGCTGCTGATCATCGTGGGTCATAAGGTACCAGTTCTACGGAGTTGGGTAAGAGTGCGCCGAGGGCAAATACAATGGCCACTGGCCCATGGATAAAGAGCCGACCTTGTGCACGACTGGCGTCGTCTCGAGACTCAACAAACTTCTTCCATTCGTTCACCACAGCGGCGACTATCGCTTGATGAGAAACGGTAGAGTCGGTGTGCAATGATGCTTCGATCAGGATCTCGCCGCCACAGCGATCGCGGTCCTCGACTGCGTAGCCCGTCGAGGGGTCTCCGGCGTTGGCGGCACGTCTGGCCTTGGCGATAGAAGCTGGATCACCGAAGAGGTTCACCACGATCGCACATCGGTTCTGAAGTTCTGGCTCGGGCTGTCTTATGGACTGGTGTCCCGTCACTCTGACCCCTTGGGGTGCTGGGGAAGTCGCGGGCTGGAGTACCCAGCGGTGATGGGTCAACTCGATTACGTCGTCCTCGAGCGTCGTAGAGCCGTGGTCGAACTGGTGGATTCGAATGCGGCCCAAGCCGCCGAAGGGCATCGCGTTATCGTCTCCCCGGCCAAGCGTGACCCGCGCTAATTGATACGCGCTAGGGAAATCGCACCTCAGGTAGAAATCAATGGAACCGACTTGCCAAGCAGATTCCTCGGAGAGTCGCTCTTGCATGACTCGCTGCGCGACTGTTATGCGCGCGTTGCGATCGGCTTTAGGTGCGAGGTAGTTGCCGTTGACATAGAACAATTTGAGGTGCTTGTCCCTATGTCGGTCGACGAACCCCTGCATCCTCAGGTTCTGTGCGAGGTCGTCCGGTGTTGCGCTAAGGAAGATGACGACGCCGAAACGAGTGCGAACATTTAAAGCAGTCCAGGCTATCGCGAGAATAAGGAGTCCTAGAATCGCGATCACGGCGAGGGTGATATTTCCGCCTGGAACGAGCTTGAGTAGTTCCGGCAGTGTGCCTGCAACCAGTGCAGAGCCAAATGCGCCGGCGATAACGAGCCAGACTCCGGGTTCGCGACCCAGCCAAGTTGTGACTCCTCGCAGCCAACTGCTTATCAGATCGGCGGGTCTCCGTGGCATGCGCACACGCTAGCGCGGGACGCTCGCGCGGTCGCACGTCATGGTGATGCGGCGACTACCGTCCCTCCCAGTTAGCGCGGTGGTTTAGGAGCGTTTGCTCCGTGGCGCGGCCAGCCGACTACCAGTTCGCATCGCATGGCGCTCGTGCCTGCGGGCGAAGACCCGTCAACGTTGGGTCGCTGGGCGCTGATGACTGGGGCTACGACCAGGTGTGGTCCGGTGTACTCCTCCAGGATGGCTTCCATGATGACTTCGTCGGCAGGTTGGCCGAGCCAGGAGCTTGTGCGGCGTCGGGTGCCGACGGTGCGGAAGCCGGCCAGGCGCGGATGGCGGCGTTGTTGTTGGCCAGGACTTCGAGGCGGCACGTTACCCCCGAGGGCTGGATCGACTGGACCAGCGACGAGCAGACCATCCGCGACAGCCTTGCATGGCCGATCGAAGGCGTCCTGTACGACGTCGAGAGCGCCTTCTGGATGCCAGCCTGGGGCGAACGGCCGGCGACCAAGGCCGCTGAGATCGAGGCCGCCCGGCACCACCTGACCACGGCTCCGCAACTCGTGCCGGTCTACGGCCCCGCTACATCCCAGCAGCACCGGAGCCCAGTGGCGCGCTGGTGTTCTCCGCCTACCAGACCGACGTCATCTACTACGGAACTGATCTCGCCGACTACTGCGCCCACGAGCTTATCGGTGAGACGACGGGCCGCACCCACCACCGCCGAAGCGCGTTCTGGTCTGACCTCGTCGGCGGGGCAGGCGGCTTCGAGTTCTGGTGATCGTGGGGCAGACGCGGAGTGCCGTACGACTGAGGAGGAGCTCGCGTGCGCCACCGGCGAGTGGCTCCCCGCGGGTGAAGACCTGCCTGAGACGTTGCTCTTGAAGTGCGCGCTTGGCTACGGTCTCCGGGTTCTGACCTGTCGTGGAGGCGCTCCGCTGTCCGCCGGGAGCGAATCAACCTGCTTGAAGTGAGTGGATGATGATCAACCGGTACGGCGGGTTTGGACCCGGTAGCCTCGATGCGCAGATGTACCGGACTCGCCGGGCCAGCTGGATGGCGACCTTCGGCATGGTGTGCGTTTTCATTCCGGTCTTCGCTGCTCTTGATGGTCCGGGTGCCGGAGTGGTGGTGCTCCTTACCGCCGTGTCGATCACTTCTGGTTTCAAGACCTCCCGGTACCTGATGAGCGATGTCCCATGGATCCGACAGCGCGCGCGGCTTGGCGTTCGGCGCAACTTGTGGATGGCGGCGTTGGCGGGTGTCTTCGTTGCGGTCCTCGCTGTGCAGGTTTTCCTGATCAGGACCCTGGGTCCGTGGCCTGCCGCGGCCATGGCACCCGTTGCGTTCGTGGTGGAGTTCCTCCTGGCGCGCGAGTCACTCGGGGCAAAGCAGCCTGGAAAGCTACCTCAGAATCCCAGTCCGCTGTAAGCGGGAGTGGACCGCAGGGGAGAGCCCGGCCATGAACGGGGCCACCGCGTTGGACGTTCCAGAGCATGCCGCCCGAGATCAGCGCATAGCGCCAGAGCGATGATGCCGTCATCCCCCGGGGAGGGCGGCGTTTCGCATGCCCCGGGGGAGGTTGCCCGCAAACCCGGAGGGATCCCGATTCCTCGCCTCCGGGTACCTGGCAGCACACGGTCGACGGGCACGTAACGACGGGCACGCACGCGACGACGTAAGCGTGCGATGGACACAACGGCGCGACGGACGCGACTGCGTGGCTAGGTAGCTAGGGCAGGCGAGCGGACAGGCGGCGGTCCCGCGGAACCGCCCGACATCGGGTCACGCCTCTTGCAGATCGAGGCGCCTAGAGCAATTCAGCCCGCCTTGGGTGCGGGCTGCACACCTCCTGCTGGGAGGTGTGCGGCGTATGGCTGTGACGATTGCCGTGATGTCGGGCGGGGACGGGTACTCGTATTTCATGAGGTCGGTCGCGGCCGGAGATGGCGACCGGTCGATGAGTACTCCGTTGACGCGGTACTACGCCGAGACGGGCACGCCGCCCGGCCGGTGGATGGGTTCCGGTGTCGCGAGCCTTGGTTCGAACGAGCTGGGGCGCCTGCTGGTAGGGGACATGGTGACCGAGGAGCAGATGGCCCGGTTGGCGGGCAAGGCCCTGGACCCGATTACTGGGGAACGGCTCGGCCGCGCTTACCCGGTGTACGGGCCCAGCGCGGGCGGTAAGTCTCGGCGTGCGGTGGCGGGGTATGACTTCTCGTTCGCGCTGCCGAAGTCGGCTTCGATCTTGTGGGGTGTGGCCGATGCCGGGGTCCAGGAACAGATCGTGGCGATCCACCACGCGGCGGTGGCCGAGGTGTTCGCGTTCATGGAACGCGAGCTGGCCGCGACCCGGACCGGAGCGTCTGTCGCCGGGAACGCGACAAGCGCGGCAGGGGAGGGTGGCGCGGTGGCGCAGGTCGGTGTCACTGGCCTGATTGGCATGGCGTTCGATCACTGGGACTCACGGACCAATGACCCGCACCTGCACACCCACGTCGTGGTCTCCAACAAGGTCAAGACCGTCCTGGACGGGAAGTGGCGGTCCCTGGACGGGCGGGGGCTGCACGCTGCGACGGTCGCGATGTCGGAGCTGCACGAAGCGATCGTGATGGACGACCTGACCCGCACCTTGGGTGTTGGGTGGGAGCTGCGGCACAGGGCTGGGCAGGGCCGCAACCCGGGCTGGTCGATCAAGGGCGTCCCGGATGATCTGATGGCGGCGTTCTCGCGCCGGTCGGCACAGGTCAACACTCGCGCTGACGAGCTGATCGCGGAGCACGTCACGAAGTACGGGCGCCGCCCCAGCAGGCCCACGATCAACAAGTACCGGCAGCGGGCCAGCCGGGAGACCCGCCCGGACAAGACGCACCACTCCCTGGCCGATCTGGCCAGAGCGTGGCGGCTGCATACTGCCCAGGTTCTGGGCCGCGACCCCGGTACGTGGGCCGGCGACCTTGTGTCCAAGGCGCCGCCTCGAGTGCTGCGGGCCGATGACGTCCCGCTGGACGTGATCGATGACCTTGCCCGGATGGTGGTGATCGTGGTTTCGGAGAAGCGGCCGACGTGGCGGCGCTGGAACCTGTACGCCGAAGCGGCCCGGCAGACCAAGGCCCTGCGGTTCGCCTCCGCGGATGACCGGATGGCCGTGCTCGCGGCGATCACGGACCGGGCCGAGGGCGGTTCGGTGAGGTTGACGCCGCACGACCTGGCCGTCACCCCCGAGGAGTTCCGCCGCCCGGACGGAAGTAGCATCCTGCGACCGAAGGACTCAGCCCTCTACTCCTCGCAGGCCCTGTTGGACGCCGAAGCACGGCTCCTGGACCGGGCTGGCACCCGCACGGGTCCGACCATCAGCCTGGATGCGGTCGAGCACGCCACCACCGCGGGCGGTCCCGGTGAGCGGACGTGGGTGGTCTCGGGCGAGCAGGCTGAAGCCATTGCCCGTGTTGCCGTCTCGGCTCGGCAGGTGGAACTGCTGGTCGGCCCGGCAGGAACCGGGAAGACGACCACCATGCGCGCCCTGCGTGCCGCATGGGAGTACGAGCATGGGTCAGAGTCCGTCGTCGGGCTCGCGCCGTCGGCGGCTGCCGCAGCGGTCCTAGCCGAAGACCTGGGCGTCGCGTGCGAGAACACGGCCAAGTGGCTCTACGACCACGTCCACCAGGCCGGCGTGTTCCAGTCGGGGCAGCTGGTCATCGTCGATGAGGCCACGCTCGCCGGGACCCTGAGCATGGACCGCATCACCGCACACGCCACGAAGGTGGGGGCGAAGGTGCTGCTGGTCGGTGACCCGGCCCAGCTCCAGGCCGTCGAGGCCGGCGGAGCATTCGCACTCCTCGCCGCCACCCGGGAGGCCGAGGACAGGGTGCCGGAGCTGACCGAGGTTCACCGCTTCACTCACACGTGGGAGAAGCATGCCTCCCTCGCGCTACGCCACGGACACGATGAAGCGATCGACGCCTACATGGACCACGGACGGGTCCGCGACGGCGACGCCCAGGACATGGTCGAGACCGCGTACACCGCGTGGCAGGACGACCTCGCAGACGGCAAGACCTCCGTGCTCCTAGCCTCGGACAGCGAGACCGTCCGGGCGGTCAACGAACGCGCCCGCACCGAACGCCTCCAGACCGGCGCCACCGATCCCGGCCGGGCCGTGCGGCTCGCCGACGGGCTCGACGCCTCGGCAGGGGACGTGGTCATCACCCGGCGCAACGACCGCCGCCTGCGAACTAGGAACGGCTCGTGGGTGCGTAACGGCGACCAGTGGACCCTCGTGAAGGTCCGCAGTGACGGGTCGGTCGTCGTACGCCGACCCGAAGCCGAGTACGGCAACACGGTCGTGCTCCCAGCGACGTACGCGGCCGAGCACCTAGACCTCGGCTACGCGGTGACCACCCACCGCGCGCAAGGGCTCACGGTCGACACCAGCCACCTCATCACTGGGCCTGGGATGACCCGGGAGAGCCTGTACGTCGGCCTGACCCGAGGCCGGGAGAGCAACACGGTCTATGTCATCACCGACACTCCTGTGGAGATCACGCCGGACGACCACGAGGACCCCACACCCCGAAGCATCCTGGCCGGGATCGTCCGCACGGTCGGAGCCGAGAAGTCCGCGACCCAGGTCGGCAAGGACGAGGCGGAGCGGTGGGGTTCGGTCGCGCAGCTCGCCGCCGAGTACGAGACCCTGGCCGCAGCCGCACAACGCGACCGCTGGACCCGACTGCTCCACCAGTGCGGCCTCCCACCCCGGGACGCGGACCAGGTCATCACCGCACCCGCGTTCGGAGCCCTCACCGCCGAGCTGCGCCGCGCCGAAGCAGACGGCCACGACATCGAGAGCGTGCTGCCCCAGCTCGTGGCCCAGCGCGGTCTGGACGACGCCGACGACCCGGCAGCGGTCCTGCACCACCGCCTCACGACCGCCACCGCGCGACCCGTCCGCCAGGACGGACTGACCATCCAACGACGCCCACCCCGACGAATCGCGGGCCTCATCCCAGAGGCCGGTGGACCCGTGACGAGCGAGTACCGGCAGGCCCTCCAGGAGCGGGCAGCGCTGATCGAACAACGTGTCACCGACCTCGTCCAACGCGCCATCAACGACCATGAGCCCTGGCTCGCCACGCTCGGTCCTGAACCAGGCGAGACCGGAGCCCGACACACATGGAACAGCGCTGCACGCATGCTCGCCGCCTACCGGGACCGTTACGGCATCACGGGCGGCGCACCGCTCGGAAGCGAGCCAGTCAGCAGTGACGTTCAGGCCATCGACGCCGCACGTGCTGCTGCTGCGCTGCGTCGAGCGAGCCGCTCCCGGACCGCACAGGCCCGGTGGCGGGCAGCCACTTCTCGTTACCCCGCTACGCCACAAATCGGTTGAAAGGGCTGGCTGCTCGATCGGCACCGGTAGTGAGTAGGCACGGGTTTGGTTCGCGTGGTGGGGTCGACGTGCGGGTATCACGAGTTTGGCTGTCTAGCTCGCCCATGGCTGCCCGGCTCGCTGACCTCATGAGCGACTGGCGCAACGAGGGCTACACGACCACTGATGAACTCGACGCTGTGCTGTCCGTAGCGGCGATGGCTACCGGGTGCGACTGGACAACTGAAGAGTCTTCCAAGACGTCGAGTCTCCGTGTCAACCGTCATACCTCGATGAACCGAGCGCTAGCGTCGGATGCCGCGCAGCGCGGGTGACGCGTGGGGTAACTATTTCTCATGGCGCGAAGACCTGCCCACACTGTCTCTAGTCGCGCTCGCGGACTGTGTATCTGCACGCCTGTGGCCCACTCCTCTGTGGTAGACCGGTAGACACCACTGCGCCGTAGCACTGGACGGTCTTGGTGAGCGACGGGTCCCTCGTGGAAGACGCTGGTTTCAACCTGCCGTCGTCGGATGGCCCACGGCAGTGGACCTGGACACCCGCGTAACCGCTTGTTCACGCTTGACGTTTCGGTCATTCACGTCATACTCAGGCACAGGAAATGAGGCCGCTGCAATGACAGCATTGGATGACAGACTCGCGGGTTGGACTGGCCCATCGAGTACGACTGAACAGCAAAAGCAGACCCGAACCGAGCAGATGATCCGCGACGCGATCAAAGCGCACGGACCGTTCCAGGGTATGTCGTCGCTTGTCTACGCCAAGGGCTCGTATGCCAACAATACCAATGTCAGAGCTGACAGCGATGTTGACATAGCCGTTGAGTGCACGGAAGCGACATATTGGGGAGAGCAGACGCCCGGAGCACATCCCCCGCTTGGAAAGTACACCGGCGAATGGACACCCACGAAACTTCGCCGTGAACTCGTTGCTGCGCTCAAGGCCAAGCTCGGAGACGACGTTGACACGAGCAGCACGACGGCGATCCAGGTGCACTCAAGCGCTGCCCGGGTTGAGGCTGATGTGGTCCCATGTTTTAGATATAAGCACTACCTCTCTGCGACGAACTATCGCGAAGGAGCGAAGGTGTTCCGGACCGACGGAACAGAGGTGATCAACTATTCTGCGCTGCAACTAGCGAAGGGTCGAGCCAAGAACAACAACACCAATGGGGCATTCAAGAAGACGGTTCGGATCCTCAAGCGACTGGAAAACGTTATGGTCGAGGGCGGGTATCACCGTGAAGTGCCGTCGTTCCTGGTCGAGTGCCTCGTTTACAATTGTCCCGACGATCACTTTGGGCGCTCTTCATGGACCTCTGTCGTCAAGGGGGTCCTGGGGCATATCTACGTTTCGCTGGCAAGCGAAGCGGAGCCGATTAACCAGGGTAAGCGTTGGCTTGAAGTCAGCGAGGCGAAATACCTATTCGCTGACGGCAAGAAGTGGACGCGGAAGGACGCTCGCGACTTTGCGTACGCCGGCTGGAACTACCTCGGTCTGGGGAAAGTGTAGCGATGGGGCGGCCAACAGCACTGGCACGCGTGGTTGCGTTGGCAATCTCTACCGTTTATTCGGTCGTGCTGTTTGTTCTTGGCGTCGAACTTCCCGGTTGGTGGCGACCATTTGTCTCGTTCTTGCCAGCACTCGTGGTAGCGGGCTTGGTTGCATGGGACCTCTGGATCTGGCGATGGCCGGTAGTCCAACAGCTCGTTCGTCGTCCAGACCTTCGAGGGCTGTGGCGTGTATCTATGACACCTCATGCCGACTCTGATATTCCGAAGGGCGGCAATCGGGGACCGATCCCCGCATTCTTAGAGATTAAGCAGAGCTTTTGGTCCATCCATCTTCGGCTGTACTCGGAGCAGAGCGGGAGTAGAAGCACTGCTACGTCATGGCTACCATCTTACGAGAGCTCCGTCGACTATCTGACCTTTACCTACGACAACAAACCCAAGGTTTCTGAGTCGCACCGCAGTATGCGCAGTTCAGGCGCGTGCAATTTGACGCCGACCTCGCTCAGGCCTGAAGAGGTCGAAGGCACCTACTTCACCGACCGCTTCACCAAAGGTGACATGAACCTTGTCCTCGTCGACCGGACCTCAGGATATCCGTCATTCACCGCAGCATCAAAGTACGCCGATTCGAAAGGGGGAGGGGTGTGAGTAAGAAAGAATCTCAAGGGTCGATGATCAAGATAGTTTACTTCGACGAGGAGTCCGCTTCAGACTACCTGGATATTTCTGCTGGTGGAAAGGAGGAATCCACGAGCGAAAAGATCAGAGAGCGCTCGAAAGAGACGCACGCCAAGGTGGAAGCCAGCGTAATCGCAAAGCTGAGTTGGCTGCCTTTCCTCGGCGCATCAGGCGATGCCAACGCGGGTGCTGGAGTGTCCGCGACTGGGAGCAGCATCCTTAGTAAGACTCTGTCGAACACGATCCTCACTGACTACATCTCGATGGCTGCTGAGGACACTCGGATCGTGCAGTTACGCGAACTGCGAGTCACTGCTCCCAAGGACTCGATGGCCTACATGAAGATGTTCACTCCATACATGGTCGCCGCCAAGATGGAAGACGACGTGGTTGACCTTGCGCGACTCGACGACGCTCTTGCAGGTGCGAAGGGGTACTACGAACTGCTAGGCGAAAATTCCGACGGCTTGAAGCGTGTGCTCCGCTTCAATATCAAGGCGTTCCGGAACAACTACGGGCTAGCTGACCTCGGTCGAATGCAACTGGTATTCCACGGCATCCGTGTGGGGAACACTACGAGCCAAAGTTTCAGCATCGATGCTGAGCTATCGGGCGATTCGGATGACGAATCAATCACTGCCGTGGACATTGTCAACGACACGGCCTCGAATGAGGCGGAACCTTTGGACGTCTACGATGTGATTCTCGCGGGAGTCGAGCATGCCGAGTAACACGACCACGCGGGTCACCATCTACTATGGACCACTGTCATGGTTCAAAGAGCAGTTGGGGAAAAAGAGTTGGGACAGTCTTCTTGAGATTGTCTACGAGCGTGACGAAGCCAGCCGGCACATCACTCACGGGATCGCCGGCCAGGATGAGCCTGCCACCGAGGAACCTGTTCCGGGGCCGAACTGTGTAGCGGCCGAATCAAGTGACTATGCAAGCCTGCAAGAGCACGTTATTACGAACTTCGCCGGGCTGATCCGTTCGATTGACCCGAAGCAATTGCATCTGCACAACCCTCCCGCCCACGTCCACGCGCAGTTGGCACGAACGTTTGCGAACACCGCCGTCAAGAAGTATGAGTACCCCGTCGTCACGCGAGACACGCTCATCCGATTCCGCGACGGCTTCAAGGAGCACCTCGTCGGCCAGGAGGGGGTGAGGGAGTCGCTGCTTGCAGCGCTCTACCCGCTCACTACTGGGAGACGCACGAAGCCTGTCGTTCTAATGTTCTACGGCCCATCCGGGGTTGGGAAGACCGAGACAGCCCAGTTCGTGAATGGCCTGCTTGAGGGCACGCTACTACGCAAGCAGTTCTCGATGTTTCATAGCGATAAGTTCGCATCCTACCTGTTTGGTGGGACCCACTCGGAGGCCTCTTTTGCGCACGACCTGTTAGACCGCGACTCGGGCGTGATCCTGATTGACGAGTTCGATAAGGCTAACGCTGTCTTCCATAGTGCGTTTTATCAGGTCTTCGACAGCGGGGTATTCGAGGACAAGAACTATACTGTCGAGCTTGGGCCGTCGCTGGTTATCTGCACGTCAAACTATGGCTCGGAGGATGCGGTTCGCCAGGCCCTAGGTGACGCGCTCCACTCCAGGTTCGACGGCATGGTCCGCTTCCAGCCATTGTCAAAAGAAGAGATGGTAGAAGTGATCAACCGGATCGTTGATGATCGCTTCACCAAGCTTGCTCCTGACGAGCAGGAACGGCTGGACCCGGACGCCATCAAGTCGCTGCTCCATCAGCGGGCCGCGAAGACCGGCAACGTCCGGAGGCTTGGCAAGTTGATAGATGGCGTCATTGCACTATTGCTCGTCCAGGCGGTGTTGGACGAGCAAGCCGCACTTCTCGACGCCCCCATCAACCGTGTACACGTGAGCCAGGAGACCGAGCCGACCCAATGAGCACACTCTCCATAACCGACAAAACCGTACTTGAAGCTGTGCTCAACATGAGCGGCGGATACGTTCTCGACTTCACGAACGCGACTTTTGCCAACTTCTTTGGTGAACTGAAAGTCGACATCTACGACGATGAGAAGTACCCGGGGTTCGGCGACTCCAAGGCGAACCGGCTTCGCGCCCTGTGGAAGAGCGGAAGTAACGCCGAGGTTTCGGTGTCACTCCATGCCCTCGCGGACTACATCGCAGCCAAAAAGGAGACGGCCGACGACTGGGGATCCTGGCTGGATGACATCACCGACGAGAAGCTTGCCCGTATGCGCAAGATTGCCAGCGGCCTCACTGGCGTGGTGCCGGCTGGGTCTCAGACCGCCGCGGCAGCGGCTCTGGCTGTTCCACTCGCACCGCCACCGACGCCAGTCGCCATCACTACCGAAGCGACGGTAACGAAGAACAAGATCGAGATCGAGATTCACGAGGACATCTACGGCCACATCAAGCGTTACCTCGACACCGAGGACTACTTCCATGCGGTCGAAGAATCGTACAAAGTTGTGCGCGAGAAGCTTCGGGAGATTACCGGTTCCGAGAAGGCAACTGACGCGGTAAGGCAAGCGAATTTTGAGAAGCTCTTTGGGCACCAACCGGCAAACGATGCCGAGAGTGACTTCTTCGACGGCGTCAAATACCTCAACATGGCTATCCAGTTCCTGCGCAATGAGAAGGCGCATACGCTCGCCACCGCGGTTGAGCCGAACCTCGCCATCCACTATATCTCGCTTGCGAGCCTCGCTTACGACCTCATAACGCGGTACGTAAGCCAGGAGTCGATCAAGGAGATCGAGCAACTCGTCTACGACAAGCGTGACAGCTACGGAACGGTGTCAGCTTTCCTGCGGGTCTATGAGGACGCAAAGTGGCTCAACGAGGTGAGCTTTCCCACCGCGCTGAAATCGGTATCGGTTCGTCGCGCGCTCAAGGACAAGTGGCTTCAGGAAGCTGACTTCACGGTGAGTTGGGCTCACAGCACCGTGCAGTTTATGCGGTTTGAGCTTGTGGTCGACGAACTCACCGCCGACGACATCGATCGGTTGCTCGACCTGCCGACCGTCGACAGTTACGGCAACGACCAGATGGACGGTCTGGACCAGTTCCTGCGATACGTGGATCAGAAGGATCCGAGCAAGCTCTCCGTCAAGGCACAGACGCGGATGCTGATCTGACGTGGGCGACGCTCAGCGCAGGTCACCATGGACGGTGCGGCAGAGACAGCTTGGTCAAGTCGATTACGCCGCGAGGGCGCTGCGAAACCTCGTACCTCATCTGGCTAACCCAGACCTGGACGGCGTGCTGTACAACGCGTGCCTCGAGTCGTTCTTCATTAACGTGCGCTCCCTGACCGAGTTCCTACAGAAGCGGGGCAACAAGAGCAAGGACATCTGGATCGCAGACATCTTGCCAACCTGGGAATGTGAGCCCGGCGAACTCGGCGTGCGGCTAAGGCGCTGGTGGGATTTGGCTAGTCAGCAGGTGGCACACTTCGGCCTATCGCGCACTGAGCCCACCGACGAGCCCATAACGCTGCAAACCTGCGAGCAGATGCGTGACGACGTGCTGACGGTCTACCGCCGATTCCGCAAGGAACTCACGGAGTTCCTGGACGAGCTCCCGGTCGATGACGAGCGGAGCCGCATGCGGACGGGCAGTGCTTTCGACCCGAGTGAGGACGACGGATATCGGCTATAGGCACGGGGGAAGTTTCGCTACAGGCTTGGATCGAACCCATCCAACCGCCGACGCCGATGACTATCGCGCAGCGTCACGCCAGCTTCCTTTAGCCGGGCACGGATGTTGCTGGCCGAGACACCGTAGTAATCCGCGATCTGTGGGGCGGTCCAGCCTTGCTCGTAGCGGGCGACCGCTTCGGCGACTCGGCTTTCTGGTAATTCTTGCTTGCGCATCGTCACGCCCGCGTCCTTGAGCAGCCCCAAGACCGTGCTCTTGCCGACGGAATATCGCCGACACAGTTCAGGGGTTGGCGTCCCGCCACATCGACGCCAACGGCTTCCATCACGTCGTCTTGATCGTCGGGGAAGGTAAGCGCGACAGCAGCGGCACCGTTGCCACTGTCGACGGCCACGTCACAGATCTCACCATCGATCTCATGCCCTGAATTGCGGACGAGTTCGTGCCACGGATGTGCCACGCATGAGCCCCGTGCCACGTGCGTGCCACGCTTCGAATGTGCCTGGGCGGGCGCGGTTGCGCACCAGCGAGCATCGGTGCCAGCCTCGACGGCGAGCCCGCAGACCCGCGAGATTTCAACGATCCTGCTGGTCGCGGACTCGCCACAAGAACAAGAACCAGACGGTCCGGTTGTAGAGCGTGGACTCGGCACCCCCAGAAGAGGCCAGTGGTTCGAATCCAAGCTCCGGAGATGAAATCCCGGCTTGGTCAGGGCGCTCCGGTCGGGCGGACCTTCTTCCTCGCCTGTAAGATGTCTGCCCTAGATTGTGGCCTCCCAGCGGCCCGCGCGTCGTCAGAGGGCCCCCTTCGTTGAGTGATTCAGGTCCGACTTGTGAGTCCGGTGCCGAGGTCGCGCAGATACCGGCTCGTGGTCCGCGATGGCTGGCTTCTCCATTACGTGCACTACCGCGTGTCGACGCCTTGCCGAGGGTCACTCGTAGACCGTCGCGGCCCGGAGGGCGTCATTGACGACTTCCCAGCCGTTCTGTGGCGGATGACGGGGATAGTGCCCCTCGGAGTCCTCGATCCACCCGGCGAGTGCTTCGAGGTACTCGTGCAGTGTCGGGTTGGACCACGGTGTACCCGACGCCGATTCGATCGCCAGGGCTCGGGCGGTCTCGACCACGGCCCGCTTGCCGGAACCGAAAGGGGCCGAGGGGCATCCGCCAGCGTCACACTCCTCGTCGACGTCGAACTCGCCGTGCTCAAACTCGTAGTGGAAACACACGTAATGCATCTGCTCGAAAATGTCGTACTCGGCAGCGCTGACGGCCACGCGTCGGTGGCACCGACGGCACAGGAGCTCCATCCGGCGATCATGGCAGAGTGGGGTGCCCCCCGGCGGGCCCCGCCACCGCGACCGAGAGGGCGGGACCTGTTGTCCTGCAGCGGTGTGATCGCGACGACCTTCCATGAGTTCGTCGCGATTGACCGTGAGCATGAGTCCATGCGCCTGGTCGTCGCGTCGGACGACTAACCTGCGACTGCCTGTGAGTGCCGAGTGGGCAACGAGGCGAACGGGTAGCCTCAGCGTGGAGCAGACACGAGTCCTGCTTGTCGAGAATCACGACAGATCCGTCGCAGTTCCCAGCCACTGCCTTCGTGGTGGCGGCACACCCGGCCCGCTTCCCCCACAGTTCCCCCAAGGCGCCAAGCCGAACGGAGAACCAGGAGGTCAGGGCCACATGACACGCTTCAACGTCTGAGCCGGAACTGGACTTTCGGGAGCGTCAGAACTCAATTCGAGCGATCTCCGATGGTTCCTGGGTCAGATGCGTCCGAGCACGGCAAAGCAGCTAGCTCGAAGACAACCGGTGCTGAATCCAGAGCCGTGCGCCGCGAACAGCCGCCTCTCGATGCGGGCTTGGGTACTCGACGGCAAGACGGTGCCACTGGCCGTAGATGGTTGCGGCGAACGCCGTGATGGCGTCCCCTGTTGCGCTGGCGTGCTGCATGCCCCAGGTACGGGACACGAGGTGCTCGGCCTCGGCTGGTTGGTGCCCCTCGCCGATCAGCCGGGGAATGAGTAGTGCGGCGTCGACCCAGGGTGGTCCGGTCCGGGACCAGGCCCAGTCGATCAGACGGACCTGGTCGCCGTGCACGAGCAGGTTGAGCTGGTGGATGTCGCCGTGGACCAGGGAGTCCCCAGCCAAGATGCTTTGCACCTCGTCATCGAAATGGATCAGCAGGTCTAGGTGCTGCTTCTCCCACGCGTCGAGCCCGTCCGCGTGGTTGTCCGCGAGCCACCGCCAACCGGCCAAGCGCGCGTACCTCTTTCGGAGCGGCGACACACCAGGAGCAGGGCTCGGGCTGAGTTGTTGCGCGAGGCGCGATAAGGCCTCGGCCACGGCTGGGACGTCCGGTGATCCGGGTGTGAAGTCGGCGTGCTCGCCGGGCACGGTCTCGTACCCGGCGAGCAGCCATCCCTCGGTGCGCACGACCCACAGCAGCCGCGGCGCCTCGTGCACCGCGTCCCGCAGTCGGGAGTTGATCTGGATCTCGTGCTCGTGCACGGTGACCAGCCGCTCGTAGTCGGGAACGCCCTTGACGAACACCGTCCCGTCGGCCGTGTGCAGGAACGCGGCGAAGGTCGAGTTGCGTCCTGCCGACGGCCCCTCAGCACGCAGCACCGGTCCGCACTCCGCCTCGACGGCGTGGCGCAGGGCGGTGGGCAGTTCCTCCCATGAGCGGCGGTGCATCGTGCTCTCCTCAGTGGTTGGTCACGGTGCGGTGGAGCTGGTGCAGCCCTGGTGGCACTGCGAGCAGACGACCGAGTGCGCCGTCGGCCACAGGTCGGTGTCGACGTAGAACCCGGCCTCGGCGATGGCGTCCACGGTGTACTGGATCGCCTCGTGAGCGGACTCGCCCTGGGTGGACGGGTCCTGGGGGTCGGTGGGCACGTGGTGCAGGAACCGGCCAGCGATCCGTTCGCAGAACGCAGCGTAGTCAACCGTGTGCAGGATGAACTCGTGCCACCCCGGGTCAACCTCCTCCGACGGCGAGAGCGGTCGGCCCTGATGGGTGACGGCGGTGCCCAGGAACGCGAGGGCCTGGTCCATGACTCGGGCCGCCATGGTCAGGTCGTGGTCGTTCTCCTCAGCGACCCGCTGAACGAGCCGGTGGAACAGGTCCGGCTCGACGAGCGACCGTCCCTCTCGCAGCTCGCGTGCGGTGGTGGTCATGTTGCTTCCTCCTCGTTGTAAGGGGTGGTGCTGGACAGGCCCGCCAGAAGCGGGCTTGCGGCTGGGCAGTGATGAAGGGGTCTGGGGCGCCACCCAGCCGCAAGATCAATGGGGAGCGGCTATGGGCGGCTCAGGGGAAGTTCGAACCCGGCCGGGCCGTCACCGGTGACGCTGCGCCATTGCGCGCGACGGCGGCCCTCGTCGCCACGCGGGTAGGGCAGGCCGGCCTCGAGCGTTGCGGTCTCGATCGCACGCATCGTGATGCCCACGCCGGACGGAATCGGTGCGTGTCTCACCCAGCGGCCGTCCTGGAGGGTCCACGCCTCACACCGGCACAGGTCCGATCCGGCGCCGTGCCATACCCGCAGCACGACCGGCCCGGGCGCCGTCCGCTCGGCGGTGACGATCTGCGCCGCAAGAGGCGAGCGTGAACCGTCCACAGGAGGAACGAGGGAGGCCAGGATAGGCAGGGCGCCAGCTTGGTGGATGGAGCCCGTGGTTTCGTCGGCGGCGCTGCGCACGATCGCTGGGGCGTGTCCCATTGCGACCGAGCGTTCTGCCCAGGCCAGCATGTCGAGGTCGTTGACGCCGTCGCCGACCGCCACAGTGCGGTCGGTAGGGATGCCGAGGTGGTTGCGGATGACGTCGAGGGCGACAGCCTTGTTGACGCCGGGTGCCGTTATGTCGAGCCAGTCCGCCCGTTGCGCGGCCACGGTGACCCCGGTGGCGCATAGAGCGTCGGTATAGCGGCGGAGATCAGCGGCACTGAGCGCGATCCGAGTCGCGGGTTCGGCCATCAGGTCGGCCAGAGGGACAGTTTTCTGCTGCCCATTGAGTTCATCCGGCTCGAACGGGCTGCTGGTGCGCCACCCCCATCCGACCTCCTCAACCGCGACACGCACGCCCGGTGCGACGTTCAGGGCTCGGCTGATGACGGGTGCGGGGTCAAAGGTGCGCGCCTCGATGCCGTCGTAGCCCGACGGCGCGGCCCCGTCCAGATGAACCGTCAAGGCACCGTTGGAGCACACAGCCCACCCCTGCGTGAGTCCCAGCCTGGTAGCGATCGGCAGCAGCCCGGCCAGCGATCTGCCTGTGGCGAGCACGACCTCATGGCCTGCCGCACGGACCAGGTCCAGAGCCTCGACGGTGCCAGACGGAACGTGCCGATCGCTGTCGATCAGCGTGCCGTCGATATCGAGAGCAACAAGGACGCGAGCGGTGGTGGCAGTCACAGCGCTCATCGGGCCACTACCTTCCGCAGCGCCGATCGCACCTGGACCTCCAGGCCACCGCGCTCACCAGTCCACAGCGTGTGCCCGGGAACAAACATCCGGTGGTCCAAAGGGGACTCACATCCCAGGATCTGCACGAGCTGCTCACCCCGGTTGAGGTCGGTGGGCTGCAGACAGATCCGACCGCGCCTCAACGTCACGATCTCAACGAGAGCTGGCCCGACCAACCGAAGACTTTCGGCCGCTATGCCCATAGCCAACATGAGCGAATCCACGGCGGTCGACGTGTCGTCCTGACGGTGAAGTTGAAGGCCCATCGTTGCTCCCCCTACGCACCCGCAGTCAGCTGTGCTGGTCATGTGCCCGACGATCACGGGCCGCCCAGGGCCTACTCTCGGTGTCCCGGAAGACCCGGGAGTGACACACTCGCGTGTCACCTGGCGCTAGCGCTCGGCTGGGCCGTTCGCGCGGTCTAGGCTCACGAAGGTCACGCTCCCGGAGCAGGGATCAAACGATGAACGAAGACGAGGCGATCGGCCGGCGCATCGCGCACTTCCGCAAGGCGCGAGGGATGACGCAGGTTGCGCTGGCCCAGCAGGCATCGATCAGCCTGTCGCTGCTGCGCAAGGTGGAGCAGGAGTCGCGAGAGGCGACCTCCGTCCTAATCGCCGCTGTGGCGAAGCCTCTTGCGGTCGACGTGACGACACTGACCGGGCAGCCCTACGACCTCGACGGGCCGCACCGTGACGCGATCCACGGACTGATCCCGCCGGTCCGGCGCGTACTCAACTACTGGGATGTACCCCCTGACTTGGAGACACCACCTCGTCCCAGAGCCGAGATCCTTGCGGACGCACGCGCCGTGGCCCATCTGCGCCAGGCGGACCGCAACGTGCAGGCACTCGCGCGGGTACCCGCTTTGCTCATGGAGATGACTGCCGCCATCCACGCGACGACAGCGGCACCGGAGAAGGAGCAACTGTTCGATGCCGTTGCGACGGTGCTGCACCCGACCATGTCGATTCTGCACGCCACTGGGTACGACGACCTGGCCACGATCGTGGCCGACCGTATCGCCTGGACGGCAGCCCAGTGGGGCAGGCCTCTCGCGGTCGGCCTCGCCGCTCATACCCGCACTTCATCGATGCTTCGCCACGGGACATACGACGTCGGGCTGCGGCTGATCGACAGCGCCAGATCCGTGCTCGACGCCGAACCCACGCGAGAGGTGGCAACGCTGCGGATGATCGGGTCCCTGCACCTACGGTCTGCGGACCTGTCCGCGCGTGCCGGTAGCGCCGCAGGTGCGAGCGCACACATCGCCGAGGCACGGGACATCGCCGAACACCTGCGGGTCGAGACGGACCACCTCTGGCGCAATCTCGCGTTCGGTCCCACGAACACCGGGTTCCATGACGTGGCAACGGCCATCGAGCTCGGTGACGGGCCTCGGGCGCTTACCATCGCTCGCGATCTCCGTATCCCCGACGGGTTCCCGCCGACTCGGACCGGGCATCACTTCATGGACATCGCCCGGGCCTATCTCTGGCAGGGCCGCCATGACCAGTCGCTGGCGAGCCTTCAGCGGGCTCGGGAACTTGCTCCGCAGCAGACGCGCCACCACCCGACCACCCGTGAAGTGCTGCGCATGCTCATCCGTGCCCACCGGTATGTGAACAAGCCGTTGGCTCGGTTCAACGCCTGGATTGGCGCGAGCACCTGACGGCTCGCGGTCCGAAGGTGCGCTTTACGTGTCCGCGGGCGTGAGCGTGTCCAGGATCTCTTCCCAAGGAAAGTCATCCGCGGCGCCCACGCCCGACTCGTGTGGCTCGCTCGGGCCGATCACGACGTTCACGCCCCACTCCTTGAGGGTCGCCAGGCTGCCCTGGTAGGTCGGGTGGTCAGCGAACTTCACGTTGATATACGGCCCGGCGGTGATCGGGATGTCACGGCCGATCTGTTCCGCCAACCGGGTCAGCACATAGGTGTCAGCGATGCCGAGCGCCCACTTCGTGAGCGTGTTGTAGGTCGCCGGGGCCACGATCACGGCATCCGGGTCAGGTAGCGAGTACCCGACCGTGGTGTGGAAGTCCGTCCGCACCGGACGCCCCAAGTACTCCGCGATCTGCTCCATCGCTTCGGGGAAGCTGCTCACCGCCTGCTCAGTGGCCAGAACATGCACGTCCCAGCCTCGCTCGGTAGCCAACGGCAGAAGCCGCGACGGTACCTGCCGGGTCGCTCCAGCAGCGGCCACCACGACGTACAGCACACCCAGGCTCATGGTTCTGAGGCTACTGTGTTCCGCCTTGTAGCCGGGCGCTCGGCGTTCGTCATGGGAGCCGAGGATGAAGGCGACAGGCGACGAGATAATGTGCGCACTCTGACCTGCACCGATACGGCCGCACACCCTGGTGTGCGGCCAACTTGGTGTGCGCAGAGCGTGCGCTCGGTCGTTACCCTCTCGGGTCGAACGCGCGCATGATCACTCCTGCTGTGTCTCGTTCTGCACCCACTCGAGGTACTTCTGGTGTCCGCCGATCACGGGCGTCACCAGAACCTCCGGGGCATCGTAGGAGTGCTCACGCACGATGTACTCGGTGAGCCGGTCAGCGAGGGCGGCAGTGGTCTTGAACGTGACGCGCCATTCCTTGTCCTTCTGAACCGCGCCGTCCCACCGGTACACGCTCGTGACCGGGCCCTCGGCCTGCGCGCATGCCGCGAGCTGTGCATCGACAGCCGACGAGGCGAGAGCCTCGGCCTCCTCGACGGCATCAAACGTTGTGGCCACCTGCACGAACTCGACGTCGACCGGGTTGCTCGCCATACGACGAGCGTACTGGCGTCCTCCCGCCGTCTCCCACGGCGACTTTGGCCGAGCACTATCCTCCGGCGTGTGGAGACCGAACTCTGCGGATAATGTCGATGTGAGAGCTGCTACAGGCTGACGTAGTTGTCGGTGAAGTACCCGTCGCGTCGTGCGCGGCTGGGCGAGAAGTAGATGCGGACGTCGAAGTGTTCGTCGATCACCACGCTGGCTTGTCGGTCGCGGTCGAAGTCGTGTAGCACCAGTCCTCCCAGGCTCAGCGCGCTGGACGGGCCACTGTCTCCCGGCGGTCGTTCGGGCCACCAGAAGGTCTCGATCTGAGAGATTGTGCGCGGACCGCGCCGGCGCCAGTGGCGAGTGACGTTCCAGATCCGGGCCTGGTGCAGGTGGTTGGGTATGAGCGGCTCGGCCGAGATCCCGAGGCCAGTGCTGTGTCCCTGCTGTTCCCAGATCACCGACCAGGTCGAGCCGTCGTCGAGGTCGAGCTCCAGGCCGTGCCCGACGGTGTCTCGGTCACCCTCGTGCCAGTACGGGTGCTCGCTCTCATAGTCCAGGTCCGCGTAGCGCACCGCCGTGACGGCTCTACCTGTCAGCACCTGTCGCAGAGCGTCTGTGACCATGGCGGCGTCGGCGCCGTTCGTGACCCAGGCCGTCCAGCGGAGCAACGGGCGCGCCCAAGCCGCCGGCGTCGGCTCCTTACCTGGGAGGCCGGCGACTTCGTACAGCCGACGAGCACATGTTCGGCAGTCGGAGCGCCCACGACCGCTGAACGGATGCCGGTAGACCTCGACCAGATCCGGCGACAACCCGCAGAACGTGGCGCCGTCATCGGTGACGCCGTGCTCCTCACCACGCTGCTCGCGATCGACGACGAGCCGCGCGACTGCCGTCCAGGGGCCGTCGGCGTCGATGATCATCTGTACCCTCCCTCGGTCCGAGCACAGGCGGTGAGCCGGAGAGTACAGGGCTTGGCTGACGCTGATCCGCGCCGCACCTGCCAGTGCTCGGGCAAACCGACAACAGAGCCGTCACGGGTCCGATCACCGAGGGATGCCCCGGACTCGCCCTCGAAGACGAATGTCTGCGCCGAGGGGACCGTTGGGCGTCGAAGTGGTGTGTGCATTTGACCTGCACGGATACGGCCGCACACCCTGGTGTGCGGCCAATTTGGTGTGCGCAGAGCGTGCGCTCGTCCGTCACCCTCGACGCATGGATATGTACTCGCACGCAGTCCGCCAGGTGAAGGCCACCGGATGGAGCCCGCTAGCCCAGCTGTTGGGCCATGCCCAGGCACGAACACGCGTTGAGATCCACGTTTCGGCTGTCAGCAATGCCCACGAGTTGGGGGACATGCGGTCGCCCAGTTCACAGCCATGTCCCCCACCCGGGACGCGCCGAGAAAAGCTGCGTTGGGGGACGCCAAGTAGTACCTCGACAGGTACAGGTGGCGTGCACAATCGCGAGCATGGGACAGGCAGGTGCAGATGTATGCGGGATAACTCGGACGTGCGCGGTGGTGGCAAATTGCCACCACCGCGCGACCTGCGGGTTTGCTCCGGCATGCCGCGCGGCCAGAGCCGGGCTGTCGTCGGCCACCAGGGAAAATCTGGACACGTACGGTGGTGCCAATTTGGCACCACCGCGTGACCTGGGCTTCTACCTGAACGACACGCGCGGTACAGCCCGATCCGGCTCTGGAGAACAAAACGGATAATTATGGTTCCGCCAGTTTAACGGGACCGTACGACCTGGGCGAACGCCCCGGCGCGCAGTGCTGGGCCTACCCCGTGCAGGTCTCGATGTAGACCTCCACCGCAGACCGTCGCACCACGACCCGTCGGCCGATCCGAGTTCCGGTTAGCAGCCCGCGCCGCACCAGCTCCCCAGCCGTCCACGACGAGACACCGAGATACGCACCGATGTCCTCGTACGTCAGGTACGGATCCTCTGGGTCGCCCGCTTGCTCGGCCAGGTACCGGTCCAGCACCGACCGCCGTACCCGCAGCCGGCCACTGATCCGCGCGCATGGCCCCACGCGTCCGCGCCGCACCAGTTCGCCGAACCACCAGCGAGACACTCCCAGTACCTCGGCGGCCTCGGCCGACGTGAGCAGGGGATCGTCAACAGCAAACGGCAGTACACCCTGGGTATCCATCGCTGACTCCTGTCCGATCGCGGTCATCGATAGGTAGGTGTGCACGAACTCCCAAGCACCGGCCGCTGTCCGGCTCCACGGGGAGCGCCGGGCAGCGGCCGGCACCCTCACCCGCTCAGCCCAGGGAACTCCACGACATTCGACGCCCGCCTCGCTGCCTGGATCTCGGCCATCCGCGCCGCCAGCCGCTCGTCGCCGTCGTCCGTGGCGTGCTGGTAGACCATGGCGGCGGCGACCGTCGAGTGCCCGATGCGCCGCTGCAGTTCGGCCAGCGTCGCCCCCGCCTCGGCGGCGCGGGTCGCCGCCAGGTGCCGCAGGTCATGCCAGCGGAGCTCAAGAGGCGCCCCAGCGCGCCTCTTGGCCCGAGAGAACATCGACGAGCGGTTCCCACCACGTACCGGACGCCCGGCGGCGGTCGCGAACACCAGGGCCCGCGGACCTGGCCCGGTGTAGCGGTCGAGGTGGGCTAGGAGGACCCGGGCGGCTTCCGGAGGCAGGTGCACCTTGCGGCGTCCAGCGTCGGACTTGGGCGGGCCGAACGCGACCGGCTCGCCCGGCACGTCCACGAGCGTCTGGCGCACGTTGAGCCGCACACCGCCCTGCGGCGTCCGCTCGACGTGCTGACGTTCGAGCGCGAACAGCTCGCCCGCCCGCAGGCCAGAATGCGCAGCGACGATCACGGCCGCGCGGTACCGCTCGGACGGTCCGTCGAAGGCCGCCGCGATCGCATCCACGACGGTGTCACCGGGGACCACACGCTCCGCCGGTCGGGTCTGGCCCGCGCCCCGGATGCTGCACGGGTTCGCCTCGATGAGTCGGTCCCGCACCGCGTCGCCGCAGATCGTCCGAAGCAGCGCGTAGGCGTGCGCCGCCTGGGTGCGGCCGGTCACCGTCCCGGCATGCCGGGACTCGACCAACGCGGCGGCGGGCGAACCGGCAGATCGCCACGCCTGCCACACCGCCGCCGGCATCCGCCCGGAGTCGCCTACCGGCAGGCCAGTGGAACGCGCCCACGCCCGCACGTGCGCCGCCTCGCTCGGCCCACCACCACGTGCCAGCCACTCCGCAGCAGACGCCGCCGTCGCCACCAACAGTGCTGCGTACCACTCGCTCACCATGGTGTGCGACAGCGACCGCAGGGGGAGCGAGCCGAGGTCTAGCTGCCGCGCACCGCCCGGGCTCGGCAGCGGCGTCAGGATCCAGCGCCGCAAGAGCCGCTCGTAGCCGTCGAGGGTGGAGGGCTTGAGGTCGCGTGTGGCGAGCCACCGCTGCGCGTACTCCCGCAGCGGCACGTCGCCCGTCTCAGGCTCGCGGTACGTGCCTTGATAGACGTCGCTGAGCACGCGAGCCAGGGCAGCGTTGGCCGCCTTCTCGGACTCGAACGTGCCGATCGGACGACGCACGCCGTCGGGCCCGGTGTACCTGGCCTGCCAGCGGTTCGGGCCGCGCTGCCGGATGTTGCCGTAGGCGCGACGGATGCTGCGGCGGGGACGCTTGGTCATGCTTCGAGGTGTGCGCGCGCTCCCAGAGGGAGCGTCCTGCGGATCAGGTGAAGCGGACATTGTGGCTCCGGCTCCTGGCCCTGCCGCAAGCGACTTAGGGCCATTTAGGGCCAGCCGGCGCCGCCTCCAGCCCTCCAGAATGCACGAAGCCCAGGTCAGAAACTTATCCTGACCTGGGCTTCCGCACTCTGAGCGGGCGACGGGAATCGAACCCGCGTAATTAGTTTGGAAGACTAAGGCTCTACCATTGAGCTACGCCCGCACGACCATGCCTCGCAGCACGGTGCGGTCGATACCTTAGCAAACCTCGCGCCCCCCGAGCGGCACGAGAGAGCATGACACGCGCCGCCGTTGATCACCTGGGCAGTCGGATCACCCCTTCACCGACCCCGACGCCAGCCCTGCGACGTAGTACCGCTGCAGCGCCACGTACAGGATCACGCAGGGGATCATCGCGATGACGGACCCCGCCGCGAGCAGCCCGAAGTTCACCTGTCCGTACGCCCCGGTTGCAGGTTCACCAGCGGCACCGGCAGCGTGTACAGGCTGGAGTCGGTCAGGAACGTCAGCGCCCCGAGGAACTTCGTCCACGACGCGAGGAACGGGTACAAGGCAGCAGTAGCCGCCGTCCGCCGACCCCGACGACGCCTCGGTGGTGCCCGACGACGCCGCCGGCATGCGGCTGCTGGTCGAGCACCTGGTCGAGCGCGGCCGCCGTCGGGTCGCCTACGTGGGCGGACGCGCCGAGGAGGCGGCGTCCGTGGTGCGGCACGACACCCTGGTCGCGGAGCTGCGGTCGCGCGGCCTGGAGCTCGTCGGCCCGCCGCTGTACGGCGACTGGTCGGAGCAGTGGGGGCGGCGCGCCGTCGACCTGGTGCTGGGGCCCGCCGGGGCCTCCGCCGGCGGCCCCACCGGGGGAGCGGGCGAGGTGGACGCGATCGTGTTCGCCTCCGACCAGCTGGCGCGGGGCGGCTGCGACCGCCTCCGGGAGCACGGCCTGCGGGTGCCCGACGACGTCGCCGTGACCGGCTACGACGACTGGGAGGTCATGTGGCTCGCGAGCCGACCCCCGCTGACCACCGTGGACATGCAGATGGAACGGCCCGGGCAGCGGGCCGCTGAGCTGTTGATCGCGGCGATAGAGGGGGATCCGGCGCACGGCGTCGAGCGGCTGGCACCGCGGTTGGTAGTGCGGGCCTCGACGCTGGGGAACGGGTAGTCGCACCGGCCCGGCTCGATGGCACGTAGAGGAATTTCACCTCAGGACTTTCCGCAGAGACGCTTTCGAGGATACGGTCAGGGTGAGTCAGGCAGCGGCTCATCGGCGCAGGTAGCGACGAGGAAGGCTGCTGCATGACCGCAGAATCGACCAATACCGGGCGTGCCCTCACGCCCGGTGCGAACCACCTCACGGGGCGTTACAGGTACGACCTGGCCACGCAACAGTGGTGGTGGTCGGACGAGACGTTCCGCATCCACGGCTTCGAGCCCGGTGACGTGGTGCCGACCATGACGCTCGTCCTGGCGCACAAGCACCCGGAGGACCGCCCCCGGGTGTCGCGGATGTTCGAGGGCGCCGCGGTGACGGGCGCGCCGTTCAGCAGCGTCCACCGCATCATGGACGCTCGCGGCCGCGAGCGGACGCTGACGGTGGTCGGGCAGGGTCGGCTCGATCCCGACACGCGCCACGTGTCCGAGCTGGTGGGCTACTTCGTCGACGTCACCACTGCGGTCCAGGAACGGGCCGGCAAGGCGGCGTCGGTGTCCATCCGCGCCTCGGCCGCCACTCGCGCTCCCATCGAGCAGGCGAAGGGCATCGTCGCGTTCGCGCTGGACGTCGACGTCGACGAGGCGTTCGAGCGGCTGCGCAGAACCTCCAACCACACGAACGTCGCCGTCCGCGACGTCGCGCGGCGCATCGTCGAGCTCACGGCGAATGGCAGCTCCGCGGCGGACGTGGCCGAGATCCTGGGTGCGACGGCGCCCGGGGCGCCTCAGCGCTGATCACCGCCCGTCACGATGCCGGGCCGTGCCGAACTGGCACGGCCCGGCTTTTGCCACATGTGTCCGACGGCTTTGCCGCATGTGCCCGGCGGCGCGATATTCTGACCTCCACCAGGTCCTGTGTCCCCTGCGAGGGGCATCGGCCGCACGACCTAGCCCCAGAGGACCTCCGTGACCACTGCACCGTCAGCCGGCCGATCGCCGCTGGAGAACGAACTCGAGCAAGCTCTCGCGACAGGCGCCAAGCCGCCGGTCGGGCGGTACGAGCTCGACCTGGCGACCGGCACGTGGGAGTGGTCCGACGAGGTCTACGAGATGCACGGCTTCGAGCCGGGCGAGGTGGTGCCGACGACGCCGCTGATCCTGTCGCACAAGCACCCCGATGACCGTGAGCGGGTCGACGGCGTCCTACGGCGTGCGGCCGAGACCGGCGAGCCGTTCAGCTCGGTGCACCGCATCGTGGATGCCAAGGGCAGGACCCGCACGCTGGCCGTGACCGGTCAGGGGCGGCGTACCTTCGCGACCGGCCGCGTGAACGAGCTGTTCGGGTACTTCATCGACGTCACGGAGGCGCAGCGGAAGGCTGCGGCCCGCGAGGCGACGGCGTCGATCAAGGCGTCGGCGGAGCAGTGGTCGGGCATCGAGCAGGCCAAGGGCGTGCTCATGGTGATCTACGGCATCGAGGAGGAATCGGCGATGAACGTGCTGCGTGAGGCGTCCAACCGGTCAAACCTCGCCGTCCGCGACCTCGGCTACTCGCTGGTGCACCTGTTCTCCGGCTCGGACGTCACCGTGGTTCCGACCAAGGAAGCGATCGAGGAGTTCCTCGCGGACCCCATCCCGCCGGGCGACCTCTGACGCGTGGTGGTCACGGCGCTGCGTGCGGCGCCGGAGGGTGGCGCGAGCAGAGCTGTTGCGTGGGCGGAATGAGCCGGAACTGTCCGTGCGAATCCGTTACGATCTCTCCTACGTGCGTACGGAGTGTTCGTGCGGGTCGCGCGGGGCGTACGGTGTCCGTGGACGACGGGCTGTGGCGCAGCTTGGTAGCGCATCTGCTTTGGGAGCAGAGGGTCGCTGGTTCGAATCCAGTCAGCCCGACCAGGGAAAACACGGTGGGGGAGTAGTTCGCTCCCCACCGTGTTCCCCACCAGGACGCCGTTCATGCTCGCACCTGGTAGGCCGTCAGAGCCGCCAGGTCCGCCGTTGGGACTCCTGGCACCGGTGGACCACCCTGGCGATGGTCGCCCACGCCTTCCTCACCGTCCTCCCGGTGGTGGTGAACGATGCCGAACGCGTCGCCGACGGCGGTTCAGGCATGGTCGCGATCACCCTCGGCGAGGCCCGGCGGCTGTTCACCAGACTCCTGACCCGAGCTACGACCACGCTCCAGCACATCCTGTCCTGGTCCCGGTGGCGCCTACGGCACCAGCGCGGCGCCCGTAGGGCCCACTATCAACGACGCGAAGGCAGCATCACCGCAGCCCACCGGCCCAATCTACGGATTTAGTACTAGAGAGTGACGTCAGGAGCTGCCCGCGGTGCCGAGGTGCCGGGCGAAGAACCGGACGGAGCTGTCGATTTCGAAGGACGGGACTCGATAGTGGCTGCCTGGGTTGGCGTGCAGGGTCTTCTCGGTGGAGCCGAGTGCGTCGAACAGCTTCATGACGGAGTCCCGCGGACTGCCTTCGTCGTCCCACTGCAGCACGAACTCGACCGGGATCGTGATCCGCGCTGCGTCATCGGTGAGCCACTCGCTTCCGATGAGGCCGAGGACCGCGGCCGTGATACGCGGTTCGGCCGCGACGAGGCGGATGCCCATCTCACCGCCCTGGGACAGGCCGTAGTACCCAACGGGCTGATTGTCGCCGACGGAGTCCAGTTTCTGGAGTGCGTCCAGGGTGGTCTGCCAGTCGGGCACAAGCTGTGACGCCACGGTTTCGCAGAGAGCAGGCCACGCTGGGCCGGCGGGCTCGCCGGCGGCCTCTCGTTCCTGGAGGATCGCGACCAGCCGCTGGATCTCGGCGTGCTCCGGTCTGTCGCCGGTTCCCGGCGCGTCGATCGCGGCGACCGCGAAACCGCAGGAAGCGACGTAGGGGATTGCTCGGGAGAGAACGCCCCATTCCTTCTTGTGCTGGCCACCGCCGTGCCCGATCAAGACCAGCGGCCGGGGGCCGGTGCTAGCAATGGGCGTCCACAGCACTCCGGGTATGTCCCCGACAGAGAAGAGCTGCTCGCGGACGCCGTCAGCGAGAGTTTCTGAGGTTATACGCAAGCGTGCATGTCAGCAGAAAGGTCGCCGACGCCGCAACCGATTACACGTCGACCCGGCCAGCAGCCAGATCTACGGCTGTAGTACTAGCTGCTGCCCCGGCCGCCCGGGCCTGTGAGGACCTTCTTTACTGGCTTAAGGCGCCGCTTCGCGGCGCGTCCACTCCCGTCCGGGCGGAGCCCTGCGCTGCGGCGCTTCGCGCCGCCGCGCACCCCATTGCACCCCGCCCAGCGGACCGGACACCGAACGCGCGATGACCCGGAACCTAGTTCACCTCGTCTGGGCCGTCGTATGATCTGCTGTTGTGTCGGGCCGACGTGGAGACGCTGAGTGAGCGCAACAACCCTGTGCATCGACTTCATCACGTCCGGCCGACTGCTCGGTGCTGGCCTGGATTCCAATCCTGACGTCTGGGACCAGGCGTTGGGTGGCCCCGATTGGCCACTCATCGATGTGCGAGGGCGTCGAATGCGGCGCGACTACGGGCTTGTCGAAGTCTCGTTCGAGAAGTGGGACACGGACTGGAACTGCATCAACGCGAGCGTCCACGTGCATCGCCTGTGCGGCGAACGTTCACTGCTTGTGCCTCCGGAGGTCGACGCGACATACGGACCCATCGAACCTGTCGTGGCCTTCGCCGAGGTTCTGGAGGGGGCTCTGGCCAAGGGCGCCTTGGTCGAGCTGATCGCCGATCGAGACACAGAACTGCACTCTCGATACTGGTTCCCGAGGTCTGAGGTCATCGCCTCTGTTCAGGGGCTAGGCCATGACGTTCCAGGTTCCATCTGGTCGGCTGGTAGGGCGCGGGACGCTGTGAACTGGACGAGGCCCCACACCTGACTCGGGCGCCGCTGGTCACTTCGCACCTGATGCCTGCTGCGGGCGGCAGCCGAACACCAGAGCGGCAGTGAAACGCTCGTGTGGCCCCTGTCCCTCCGGCATCCAACGGCTCAACCGGGACCCTGACACTGAACCCGCCGACAGTGCACGTGTGCCAGGCGCGAAGTTTGTGAGCCGGCGCGGACGCGATAAAAGGCGATATGTCGGTATTCCTGTTGGTGAAAATGCTCACCCTCCGTTCACCCGTACTTATCGGGCTGAATTCGACGAAGTAGAAATAGCATCTAGACCACACGAAGATGTGTCATCCAATGATGGAGTTTTCCATGCCGAATTTCTGCGTGAACAAGAACGCGCAACCTGCGACGCGCGATCACGAAATCCACAACGTCGACTCCCAGTGCAGGTACCTGCCCGCACCGGCGAACAGAACCAACCTTGGTTCGTTCGCGTCGTGCAGTGGTGCGGTCGCTGCAGCCAAGCAGTACTACGGTGACGTAAACGGCTGCGCTCACTGCGCGACGGCCTGCCACACGTCCTGAACTCATCACGGCCGTAAGGTCAACCAGCAGTGGCCGTGAGAACGTTCTTCACTGGCTCAAGGCGGGTCTCCTTAGCTCCGCGCCTGCGCGCAGATCGCCGCAACCCACCCGCTGGGCCGGGTGCACCAGCAAAAGGCCCGGAGGCTGAGTAGATCAGGCTCCGGGCCGGTCCGGTTCCACGACGTCAACCGCTACCGTCGCCCCATGACATTCGGCCGGGTGTTCGCCCTCGTCTGGGGGGTGGGCGCGATCGCCATGGGCTTGCGCGTGGCCTTGAACAGCGAGGCAATGGCGCGAGCGGCGCTCGAGCAACAGGGCAGCGAACCCGAGGCACGGAAGTCTCAGTGGGTGTACCCGTTCACGCGTGCTCTGGGCTGGGTCTTCGTTGTTGCCGGCATCGCAGCCGGGGTACTGGGGCTCGTCGGGGCGCTCGGCTGACCGTTCCCTACGTCGTGGGCAGGCCCAGGATCGACCGCACCGTCGTGGTGACGATCCCCGCGACGTCCGTGGTGTCGATACGTCCGGCACCGTTCTCCTCGGCAGCGCCGTGCAGGACGTAGTGCACGACGTTGACCAGCCACTCGATCGGCAGGTCCGTGCGGAACACGCCCTCTTGCTGCCCGCGCCGGATGAGCCCTTCGAGCCTCTCGCCCGGGCCTTCGTGGAGCTCGAGGATGTGGTGCTCGTCGGGGCGTTCGGGTTGGCCCGGACCGAGACGTTCGTGGGTGACGACGCGTTCCTGTCCTCGATGATCCCGCACCACCCGCGGGCGATCCTGGTCTGCGAGGAGGCTTCGCTCACGGACCCGGAGATCATCGAGCTCTGCGACTCGATCATCCGGAGCCAGCAGCAGGAGATCGACCAGATGAAGGACATCATCGAGCGGCGCTCCGGATCGTGACGCCGCATCGCACCACGCGGCCATGAGACGCGCTCGCCGTCGTCGTACAGCGCCGGGCGTGGGATGCGCGTGGAAGGATCCGCAGCATGATCATCACCGAGTTCCTGCTCGCCCGTGTCGCCGAGGACGAGGCGGCGGCGCAGGCAGCGCTGGACGACGCCCCGGACTCCAGCCTCTGGCGAGCGCGGGTGCTTGCCGAGTGCACGGCCAAGCGGACGATCGTGGAGGCGTTCGAGGAGCTCGGGAAGTTCCTGACGCAGTCGGACAACGGGGACGGGGACGTGGCGACCGGTGCGCGGGACATGTTCGCCGGGCTGATGATCGCGGTCCAGGCGCACGCCGGGGTGTACGCCGACCACCCGGACTATCGGCCGGCGTGGCGCCCACAGGTATGACGCTCGCCTCGTGACACCCGGTTACTGCCAGACCGAACCCCGCCCTCCACGCTCCCGCCGGAAACACGCCTGACGCGCGACCCATCCGGATCGTCCGCCGCTCCGAACCTCCGATGTCCTACTCAGGCGGCAGCATGCCGCTAGTACCAAGGAGGATCGGTTATGCGTACGTCACGACTCGCTCTCTTCGCCGCGACTGCGGCCCTGGTCGGCCTGCCCCTGGCCGCCGCGCCGGCCGGTGCGGCCGATGGTGATGAGCTCACTGCCGAGCTCACCCAGCTGAACGACTCCGGTGCCTCGGGTACCGCGTGGGCCACGGTCGACGGCACGAACGTCGAGATCAGCCTGGAGACCCAGGGGCTGCTCGACGGTGCCCCGCACGCTCAGCACATCCACATCGGCGGGCAGAACACGTGCCCGGCGAACGACAAGGAGGGCAACGGTTTCGAGGGCGCTCTGCAGACCAGTGACGGGGCTGACGAGTACGGTCCCATCGCGGTGACGCTGACCAAGGAGCCCGGTATGACGGGCGCCGAGCACGGTCTCGACGTCGCGGACTTCCCGGCCGAGGCCAGCTACTCCTACTCGCGGACCATCGAGGTTTCCCAGGAGGTGGCGCAGCAGGTCGCCAACGGTGACGGCGTGATCGTCGTCCACGGTGTCGACCATGACGGTTCCGGCGAGTACGACGGCGACACGAAGTCGGACCTCGATCCGGAGCTGCCGTCCGAGGCGACCGACCCGGCCGCTTGTGGTGAGCTGAACCCGGCTCAGATGGCCATGCCGCACGGTGGCGTCGAGACCGGTGGTTCCTCCACGTCCGGCGTCGAGTACCCGGCCGCCATCGGCTTCGGCACCCTGGCCCTGGCGCTCGGCGCCTTCGGCCTGGTCGCCGCCCGCCGTCGCGCGACCATCTGACGCACATGACGTCCGAGCAGCGCAGCGCACGCCGTCGCCCCAGCACACCGGTGGTGGTGGCGTGCGCTGTGCTGCTCGTCGTCGGTGGTGGCGCAGTGGCCTGGGCGGCAGCCCAGCAGGTGGGCCCTCCGCCGACGCCGCCCGCGGCAACGAGCGCCGAGCAAGAGGTTCCTGCGTCGAGCAGCGACCCGGACGCGTCCACCCGGCCGTCGGCGTCGGCATCGCCGGCCGCCGAGCCCGCACCGACCAGGTCCAGCGTGAAGCCCCTGCGCGCCTCGGAGCCCACAGCAGTTCGTATCCCGAGCATCGGCGTCGAATCGCCCGTCCACGGGCTCGGCCTCGACGAGGAGGGCCGGCTCCAGGTCCCCTCGGGAGAGCTCTACGACCAGGTCGCGTGGTACGACGGGTCGCCCAGCCCGGGCGAGGCCGGTCCCGCCGTCCTGGAGGGGCACGTGACCGGAGCGGGATACGCCCCCTCGGTCTTCTTCGAGCTCGGGGCGACGCGTCGAGGTGACCTCATCGAGGTGGACCGGGCCGACGGCAGTACCGCGACGTTCAAGGTCACGGAGGTCAAGAGCAGCCCCAAGGACGAGTTCCCCCGCGTCGACGTCTACGGCGCGACCGACGGGCCCGAGCTGCGGGTCATCACCTGCGGCGGCACCTTCGACAAGGAAGCTGGCCGTCACCTGGACAACGTGATCGTCTTCGCGAAGCTCGTCACGGGCTGAGCGCGCCGCCTCCGAGACGCCGGCTCGACGTCACACCGGCTGCTCGACGCTCACGATCGCCGCGCCCGTGCCGTACGTTCGCCGAGCGTGGTGCGCAGGTAGCCGACCGGCACCCGGAAGGCGCCGTCGGTGTCCTCGCCCGCCTCGTGCACCGTGGTGACCAGCTGTTCACGCGCTTCCGGCCATGCGGCGCCGAGGCTCTCGGCGCCGAGGATGATGGGCGCGCTGTGCTGTTCGAGCAGGCTCACGAACCGTTCGGGTGACTCGACGACCATGACGAACGACTCCTCGCTCACCCGGGCGCCAGGCCCCGCCACGGCGTGGATGCCGTCGGCGGTCTCGTGCCACGGTTCGGGCGCCGCGGGGAAGAAGGGCGCCAGCGTCTGTCGGACCTGGCCGAACAGGCCTGTCGCGGACCAGCTCGTGAAGACGATCTGGCCGCCGGGCCGGGCCAGGCGGCGCGCCTCTGCCAGGGCTGCGGCAGGGTCGGCGGCGAAGACGATGCCGAAGGTCGAGGTCACCACGTCCGCACACCGGCTCGGCAGCGGCACCTCCAGGACGTCGGCGGTCACCCAGGTGACCTCCACGCCTGCCCGGTCGGCGCGACGCGCGGCCTCCCGCAGCAGGGCGGGGGTCACGTCCACGCCGACCACGGACCGCGCCCCGCGCGCGGTGGCGGCGATCGCGGTCACCCCGGTGCCCGTCGCCAGGTCGACCACGTCGCGTCCCTGGAGCTCCAGCGACGTCGCGAGGTCGCGGCCGGGCTGCGCCCACAGGTCGCCGACGACGGCGTAGTCGCCGGTCGCCCAGAACTCAGCGGGATCCATGGGTACCTCCTGGAGCGTGGAGCAGCAGTCGCATCGTGCCTACCTTTCGAGGGGTGGAACCGGGGCGGTCAGGTCACCTTTCGCACACGAGCCCGTCCTGGAGCGCTGCCAGGTTCTCGCGCATGATGTCCAGGTAGTCGGCATCCGGATCGGACTGACCCTCGATGGGGTCCAGCTTGGCGGAGCGGATGCCGATGTCCTCCGCGAGTGCCTGCGCGACCTCCGGGCTCGTGATCACCTCGAAGAAGATCGTCCGCACGTCGTCGGCCCGGACCACGGAGCGCACGGCGCGTAGCCGGGCGGGGGAGGGTTCCGCCTCGGGGTCGATGCCCGAGATGCCGACCTGGACGAGGTCGTACCGCTGGGCCAGGTAGCCGAAGGCCTCGTGCGACACGACGAGCGTCGCCCCCGCGCACTGCGCGAGCCCGTCACGGTAGTCCTGGTCCAGGGTGTCGAGCTCGGCGACCAGGGCGTCGGCGTTGGCGGCGTAGTCGGCCGCGTGAGCGGGGTCGGCGTCGGAGAGCTCGGCGGCGACGCCCCGCGCGACGTCCGCCAGCCGAGCAGGGTCCTGCCAGAAGTGGGGGTCGAGCGCGGAGCTGTCCGACGGCGCCGCGTCGGCGCCGTCGGGCCCTGCCTCCAGCCCGGCCGCCTCGGCGGTGTCGAGCAGGCGCTCGGGCGGGTTGGCCGCCAGGGCCTCGTCCGTCGACGGCTGCATGCCCGAGAGGTACACGACGAGGTCGGCCTCGCCGATCTCGCGCACCCGCGCCGGCGAGAGCTCGATGCCGTGCGGGTCGGCTGCGGCGGGCGTGAGGTTCGTGACGTTCGCGTGCTCGCCGCCGACCCGCTCGGTGACGTACTGCAGCGGGTAGAAGGACGTGAGGACGTCGACCGTGTCGTCCGGTGCGGCAGGCGAGCACGCGGTGGTCGCCGTGAGGAGCAGCAGCGCGGCTGTCGTGGTGGACAACGGTCGGGCGCGGCGGTGA
This sequence comes from Promicromonospora iranensis, assembly GCF_028994805.1. Classification (GTDB taxonomy): domain Bacteria; phylum Actinomycetota; class Actinomycetes; order Actinomycetales; family Cellulomonadaceae; genus Promicromonospora; species Promicromonospora iranensis. The sequence goes on from NZ_JAJQQP010000020.1 coordinate 35,506, forward strand.
GCGGGGGGCATGCGGCTCCTGGGAGATGTGGCGGGTCGTCACCCTCGCTGAACGTGCAAGAACGGGGCATGGAGCGGCCGTGGCCGCGGCGCAGACCATATCAGAAGTGAGAATCATTATCAGTAAGGCCGGGTCGCCGGCCCATGCCTGGGGAGTCGGACCGACTCGACCGGCACGTCGTCGAGCTGCCGGTCGCCGGGCATCTCGAGCGGGTGAACTTGCGCGGAGACCTCTTGATAATGATTCTCACTCCTGCTTCACTCCTCGCGTGCGTGAGAATCGTTCTCATTTGTCCGGGTCCGGGCGCGCACCGAGATGGAGGAGACCACATGAGCAACGAGCGAAAGACCACGCGTCGGATCGCGGCGGCGCTGGTCACGATGGGTGCGACGGTCGGAATGGCGGGCGCCTTCGCGGCCCCCGCAGCGGCGGCCGACCGCACCTCGGGTCACTTCGATATCGCCGCGGAGGTCGAGTGTGATGCATTCGGCGAGGTGACCGACGTCGCGGTGCACGTGCACGAGCACGTCGGTGGTAGCGAGGTCGAGCTGCCCGCGGGTGACTGGCTGACCTTCACGAGCACGAGCGGACCCGAGGTCGGCTTCGCGGTGGAGCCGTCCGAGTCCTGTGGCGTTCTTGACGTCGAGTTCGAGCCGGCGCTGCTCGATTCGACCAGCACCGGCGGCACGGTCTCGGGCATCGGCGCGGCGGGCAGCATCTCGGCCAGCAAGACCAGCGCCTCCGGCAGCGTCGTGCTGGACGGTAGCGGCCACGAGGACCTGACCTGGTCCTTCAGCCGTACCGGCACGTACCTGCTGACGTTCGACGTGACCGTCAACGGCAGCGTCACGGTGTCGTCCGAGGACGTCCCGCTCAAGCGCGTCTGACCATACGGGAGGGCGAGCGGTTCGACCCCTGCACACTGCACGCAATCCTCGGCGTGTCGCGTGCATCTTGTAGGCGTCGTGCTGCTCGCCCTCCCGCTGTCGTACAGGGCGCCTTCCTCGGGCCCGGGCTCGCGTCCAGGGTGTGGGTGAACTTGACCGATCCCCTCTTGATAATGGTTCTCACTACTGCTTCACTCCTCGCGTGCGTGAGAATCGTTCTCATTTGTCCAGGTTCGGGCACGCGCCGAGGTGGAGGAGAGCCAGATGACGATCGAGCGAAAGACCGGACATCGGATCGCGACGGCGCTGGTGGCGATGGGCGCCACCGTCGGTATGGCGGGGGCGCTCGCGGCGCCCGCTGCAGCGGCCGACCGCACCGCGGGTCGCTTCGACCTGGTCGCTGAGGTGGAGTGCGATGTCTTCGGCCAGGTGACTGACGTCGAGGTGCGCGTGCACTCGCATGGCGACGGTGAGGACGGGGAGCTGCCCGAGGGCGACTGGCTGACCTTCACCGCCACGAGCGGGCCCTCGATGGATGTCGCGGTGGAGCCCGGTACGTCCTGCGGGCCTCTTGACGTGGAGTTCATGCCGATGACGCTGGACCCGTCAAGCACGGGTGGGACGGTCACGGCGACAGGAGCGACGCGCTCCTTCTCGTCCAGCAAGGTCGGCGCCTCCGGCTCCTTGATCCTGGACGGCGACGGGCGCGAGGCCCTCGACTGGTCCTTCACCAGCGTGGGCACCTACCTGCTGGCGTTCGAGGTGAGCGTCAACGGTGACCTGCCGGTGGTCTCCGAGGCGCTGCCGCTCAAGAACCTCTCCTGACCCATGCCGAAAGCTCGCACTGAGAAGGAAGGCCCGTCCGTGGTCAGAAAGTCCGAACCGAGTCGTCGCACGGCGGCCGCCGCCCTCGCCCTCGGGCTCGTCGCGGCCGGCGTGCCCGCCGGCGCTTCGGCGACGGCTCAGCTCGCGGTGGCCGCCACCGAGGCGGGCCCGTCCCCGCGCGCCGTGCTTGACGAGGGCAACGCCTTTGTCAACGCGCTGCTCGTGGACGGTGAGCCGGTGGTCGACGTCGGCTGGTCCGCCGAGCCTGGTCCCGCCACGATCGCGGACCGGTATGCCCCGGACGACGTGGTCATCTCGGTGCCGCGTCCCCTTGAGGTCGCGACGTCGGACGACCCAGGCCTGGCACCGCTCGGCCCGCCCGGGACGGAGCTGTGGGGCACGAGCCAGGACTTCCCGACGCTCGACTTCACGGGGACCGACGTCGTCCCGCGCCTGAACAACTACGGCCTGCCGCGCGACCAGGTCGCGCGCAACGGAGTCGCGTGGGAGCTCACCGACGCGCGTGGTGGTGGCCTGGTGGCGATCGGTGGCCCGGTCCCGATGCCCGGCGTGACCATGAACCGGGTCTGGTACGCCGGCCACGGGCTGCACACCGACGTCACCTACGCACCGACCTGGACGAGCATCTCGCCGCCGCAGAACCAGGGCTGGCTCTTCTCGGACCTGGGTCTGCACTGCCTGGACCTGCGGGTCTCGGTCACCGGCACCGACGGCCAGGTGCGGACCTCACCCGTGGTGACGGTCCGCGTGGCCGTCGGAAACGTGCCCGACGTGGCGAACGCCGAGTGCGGAGCTCCGGTCGACCCCGATCTCCCGGTACTCCCGCCCGACGAGCCCGGTGACCCCGATCCTGATCCGGACGCACCCGACCCCGCCGACCTGACCGATCCGCGGAACAACGTGCTGCTGCCCGCCACCCACTCGGACCTGTCCCTGCGGCCCGGTGAGGACGAGCTGCGCCTCATGGTCCGCGAGTCTCACACGAACTTCCTGAAGTGGTACGAACCGGAGACGCTCGTGGTCCACGTGCCCGACGCCGCGCAGGTCACGGTGCCGGAGCCGACCCCGACGGCGGACTCGACGTTCCTCGCCCCAGCGGGCAGCGTGATCTATCGGCTGCCCAAGGTGCCGAAGGCCGGCCTGTCGTGGTTCGGTGTCTCCTCGGAGACGTTCACCGCGGAGGACTACGACCGCCTTCCGATGTTGCGGCTGGAGAGCGTGACCGGGGCGGACGGCGGTCCGCCGCCGGGCGAGTTCTTCCTCGGCGCCGACGAGGCTCACGTCCGCTCCGGGGCCGCCCCGTGGTTCTCCACCCGCCAGGGCTTGCCCCAGGCCCAGCCGGTGCTCCCGCCCAAGCTCGCCCACAAGCACCTGAGCTGGGACTTCACCGCGCCGGGCACGTACTGCGCGCGGTTCACCTCCGCGGCCACGACGACAGACGGCGCCGCGCGCGACGACGACATGGTGCTCACGTTCGTCGTCGGCGGTTCCGGCTACGATCCGACGCCGGCGTCCACCTGCATGCAGCGCGAGGCCGACCGGGCGCGCACCCACGACTACGCCCCGGAGGATGCCGTCCCCGGCGAGGTGACGCGCGTCCCGACCCCGGAGGAGCAGGGTCGGGCGTCCTTCGCCGCTCTGACCCCGCGCCTGGCCGACGGCGAGCTGAGCGTCGGCCTGGTGACGGGGGACCTGCGGGCGCACGGCGTCCGCCACGACCCGGCGGACGTGGTGCTGGCGACGGGAACGACCCCGCGCCGCCTGCACGTCGATCGCCTGCGCGAGGACTGGCGCGACGCCGAGCAGGAGTACATCGACGGATACGAGCTCAGGCCGCGCTCGGGCGAGCACAACGCCGTGGACCTCGATGTGGCCCGCCTGGACCCCGCCGACTGGACGGGCGATCTGACCTGGTCGCTCGACGACGTGACCGGGCCGGGCGAGTTCCTCGTGGTCGACGACCGGCAGGCGTTCGTGCGCGGGCACGAGGGCGCGCTGCTCAGCACCGTTCCGGGCTATGAGGCGTCCGGGGCGGAGGTCCGTCCGGGCGGGGCGAACGTGTTGCTGTGGCTCTTCACGACAGCCGGCCGGTACTGCGTGACGACCACGCTCGCGGGCACCGCGGCCGACGGGACCGCGACGTCGGCGACGACCACGCTGACCGTCGCGGCCGGCGTCGACCCGGCGGAGGTGGAGCCGTGCTCGCCCGATGGTGACCCGGACCCCGGACCCGACCCCGACCCGGATCCTGACCCCGGTCCCGGCCCCGGTCCTGGCGATCCTGCCGGGTGGCCCGTCACCGACCGCACGGTCCTGCGCAGCGGTCACGTCGATCTCCTGGCCCGCATCGGGTCCGACGCCCTGACCACCGTGGTGCGCGACGACGCCGAGGTCCCGTCCGTGGAGCACGAACCGGCCGACGTGGCGTTCGCGGTGCCGGACGACGCCCGTGACGTCGTGCCTGCCGATGACCAGTACGCCTTCCTCGGCGAGGCCGGCGACCCGGTGTGGATGCTTCCCGAGAGCCCGACCCCGGACCTCGTCTGGCCGGGCTGGAGCCTGGAGCTCCTGGACGATGCCGCCGGGGACGCGGTCCGCTGGGCACTGCTCGACGTGGATGGCCCGGGCGAGTTCGTGCTCTTCGACTCCGGCGGCGACGACTGGGGTGCGCCGCGGGTGCTGCTCGGCGACGGTGCGGACCAGCTCGACTACGCGCAGCACGCGCACGGGTCCTGGGCGTTCACCGCTGCAGGGGTGTACTGCGTGGACGTGTCGCAGACGGCGCTCGACGGCGGCGCCCCGACCGCCGCGACCGACGGCGCGACCCTGCTCTTCGCCGTCGGGGTAGACGCGCGTCGCGTGACCGAGGAGCACTGCGGGCTCACGGCCGAGGAGTTCGCGGCGGGGCCGCAGGACCCGGGTCCGGACCCGAGCCCGAGCCCGACGCCGACTCCTAGCCCGACGCCGACTCCGACTCCGATACCGACACCGACACCGACACCGACACCGACACCGACACCGGACCCGAGTGCGACGCCGGACCCGAGTCCGACGCCGGACCCGAGCCAGAGCCCGACACCGGACCCGAGCCCGACTCCGAGCACGGAGGACCCGGGTGCTTACCCCGACGACCCGGGTGCGGGCGACCCGACCCCGACGCCGCCGGGACCGCCGGCGACGCCGCCGGGGACCGGCGGGACTCCCCCCGGAGGGCCGCTCGCGGCGACCGGGTTCGAGACCGGCGCCGTAGTCCTGCTCGCCGTGGTCCTCCTCGGCGCGGGCATCGCCCTGATCGTGTTCGGACGTCGAGCAGGGATGCGACGGCGTCCGACGAGCGGGTGAAATGAGACATTCGTTCTTGATAACGATTCTCAGTCCTGGTTCACTTCGAACCGTGACTGAGAATCGTTCTCACAAAATGACCGCCCTGGCGGCCGTCGGTGCGCTGCTGGGTGCGCTCGTCGTCCCCGCGCTGAGCGCCCCGGCGCTCGCTGCGGGGCCGACGTCCGCCGCCGTGCCCGACCGCGAGTACGTGCTCACGCACGGGCACGTCGACGGCTTCGAGACCACCTACGACGCCGACACCGGCAAGCTCGTGCTGGCGGTCCGGGACGACACCCGGATCTACGACGGCGAACCCGTCTTCCGGACGCCCGAGTCGACGACCCTCGCCTACGAGGACCCGCAGAGCCAGGTCGAGCTGCCCCCGGCCGAGGGCGGCTGGGCCTTCCTCGGTGAGTACGGCGGGGACACGGTGTGGCTCGGCTCGCAGACGGGGAGCGACCAGGAACACGCCCCCTGGGTCGGCTGGAGCACCGAGCGGCTCCTGGACTCCCTGGCCGGGACCGGCATCACGCCCGCGTCCGGCCAGCCCGTGTCGCTCGACGTCGCCGTCGACGGGCCGGGTGACGTGTTCACCTTCCAGAACAACTCGTTCGGTCAGCCGATCAACCGGTACCTCGACACGACGATGTCCGACGGCGGGACCATTCCCGTGGCCGCGAACGCGCACGTGCACACCAACTGGATCTTCACCGCGGAGGGCGACTACACGCTCACGGTGACGCCGTCGCTCGCTACGGCGGGCGGGACCACGGTGACCGGCGATGCGGCGACCTACCACGTGCGGGTGGGCGAACGACCCGTCACCACGGCGGTCACCGTCTCGGCCGACCGCGCCGAGTACACGGCGGGCGACACGGCCGTCCTGACCGCGGCCCAGGAACCGGCCACCGACCTGACGGACTACCGCTGGGAGGTCGCCCCCACGGGATCGGGCGAGTCCACCACGGTCGAGGGCCAGGAGTCCGCCGTCTACCGGCGTGAGCTGGTCCGCGGGGATGACGGGGCGCGCGTCCGCGCGGTCCTGCTCGATGGCGACCGCGTCGCCGGGACCTCCGAGCACGTGGCCCTCTCGGTCGTGGACGTGCCGGACCCGACGCCGTCCCCGACGCCCACGCCCACTCCGGACCCGACGCCGACCCCGACGCCCACGCCCACTCCGGACCCGACCCCGACACCGTCCCCGACGCCGACCGACCCCGGGACGGGCCCCGAGCCGGGTCAGGACCGTGAGTACGTGCTCGACCACGGGCATGCCGATGCCTTCGAGACGACCTATGACGACGACTCCGGTCGCCTGACCCTGTCGGTCAAGGACGACACCCGCATCCACGCCGACCGCAGCGTCTACCGCTCGCCGGAGGACGTGACGCTGGCCTACGCGGACCCCCGGGGCCGGGTCGAGCTGCCCGAGGCGACCGGCGCCTGGTCGTTCCTGGGTGAGCACGGCGGCCGGACCGCCTGGCTCGGGTCGCAGACCGGCAGCGACCAGGACTACCTGCCGTGGGCCGGCTGGAGCACCGAACGGCTGCTGCCCTCGCTGGCCGGGACGGGGATCACGCCCGCCGCCGGCAACCCGGTGTCCCTCGTGGTGAAGGTCGACGGACCGGGTGACGTGTTCACGTTCCAGAACGACTCGTTCGGGCAGCCGGTCAACCGCTACATCGACACGACGTCGTCCGCCGGCGGGACCATCCCGGTCGCGGCGAACGCGCACGTGCACACCAACTGGGTCTTCACCGCCGCCGGTGACTACCACCTGGAGGTGACCCCGCGGCTGCGCACGGCTGACGGCCGCACCATCACGGGGCCGGCCGCCGACTACCACTTCCGTGCGGGAGCTGAGCGGACGGACGGTCCAGGCGGAGACGGCCCCGGCGACGGTCCGGGCAACGACCCGGGCCGGCCGCCGAGCGGCGCCCCCGGCAACGACCCCGGCGAGGGTCCCGGCGATGCTCCGGGCACCGATCCGGGCGACACCCCGGGTGCCGGCGGCAACGGCCCGGGCGCCCAGCCCGAGCAGTGCGAGGCGCAGCCGGTCACCCGCGAGGTGACCACGCCCGCCGTCGGCGGCATCAGCTCGGGCCACTTCGACTTCGGCTCGATGGTGCGGGACGGCAAGCTCGTCGCGCAGGTCAAGGACGACCGCAAGCAGCCGTCATCCTGGGTCGACCCGGCGACGCTCACCTTCAAGCTGGGCAAGGCAGCCGAGGACGAGGTGCCCTCGGGCAGCGAGTTCGCGTTCCTCGGCACTGCCGGTTCGACGATCTGGTCGGTCGGGCAGGTCCAGGAGGACGGCGTCCCGTGGATCGGCTGGAACACGCAGCACCCGAGTCTGATCGAGGCGGCGGACGGTCCCGTCACGTTCACCCTCGACGGCGTCGACGGGCCGGGGCAGCTCGGCGTGTACGCGACCGGCACGTTCGGGGGAGTGGGGGCCAAGAGCTTCGGCACCCTCTCCGGGTTCCCGAAGTCCATGTCTGTGCCGCTCAACCAGCACGTGCACGCCAACTGGGCGTTCACGGAGGCCGGCGTCTACTCGGTGACCCTGACGCAGTCGGTCCCCCTGAAGAGCGGTGGTACCGCATCGGACTCGGCGACGCTCAAGTTCTCCGTGGGCGACACGTCGGGGACCAGCACGAAGACCAGCTACGTGGGGCGTACGGCGTCCGGCGCGGAGTGTGACCTCAGCGCGGCTCAGCGCGCGGCGCTCGCCAGTACCGGCGCGAGCGTGCTCCAGCCGCTCCTGCTCGCCGGCCTGCTCGTGCTGCTGGGCGGGGCGCTCGTCGTCGTCGCGCGCCGGCGTCAGGTCTCGGCATGACGCAGGGCGCCCCATCCCGCCGACGGCGAGCCGCCGTCGGCGGGACCGTGGCGGGCGCGCTGCTGCTGGCCGGGTGCGCGGGCGGGACCGCCGCCTCGGACGACGGCAGGCTGCACGTGGTGACCACCACCGGGATCCTTGCCGACCTGGTACGGAACGTGGCCGGCGACGGCGTGGAGGTCACCTCGATCGTGCCGCCCACCGGTGACCCCCACTCCTACGACCCGACCCTGCGGGACGTGCGCGACGTCGTCTACGCCGACGTGGCCTTCAGCAACTACCTGCTGCTCGAGGACCACTCGGTGGTCACCACCCTGGACGCGAACCTGCCCGAAGGGGCCCCGAACATCTCCCTGGCGGAGTCCGCGACGAAGTACGCCGCCGAGGTGATCCCACTGGTCGAGAACGTCAACCTGGACACCGTCTGGCTCGGCCTGCGCGTCGCCGGAACCGGTGCGGAGCTCGGCGCGACCCGGGCGTCGGAGGTCCGGCTCCGGGTGACGGGCATGGACGGGCCGGGGCGGCTGGCGGGCTACCTGACCGAGACGTTCGGCCAGCCGCGGGTCTACTTCGACTCCGGCGACGGGTTCGACGCGACCGACGGGTACGCCGAGGACACCGCCACCCTCCCCACGGATGCGCACACGCACATGAGCTGGGCGTTCACCGAACCGGGTGTCTACCAGGTCGCGATGGAGTCCGACCTGGTGGTCGAGCCCGGCGCGGAGCCGCGGCCGCTGGGAACGACGTCGGTGACCTTCGCGGTCGGCGTCGACCCCTCCACCGTGCCCGGCATGACGGACGCCCAGGTGCTCGACGGCGGGCACGCGGACGTCACGGTGGACCTGGACGACGGCGCGATCGTGCTGCAGGCCGACGCACCGGCGAGCGACCACGACGATGCCGGGCACCAGCACGCGGAGACGCTGGGCCCGGCGCAGACGGTGGTGTCGGTGCCGAACAAGGCGCTCGCGCCCGTGCCCGCCCAGCCCGGCTTCGGGTTCCTGGGTCGCCCGGGTGATCAGGTCTACCTGCTGCCGCAGGCGGTGCTGGGCAAGCATGTGCACGGCGAGATCGACCCGCACCTGTGGCAGGACGTGCGCAACGCGCAGGCCTACGTGGAGGTCATCCGGGACACCCTGGCCGCGGCGGCTCCCGAGCAGGCCGCGGAGTTCAAGGCCAACGCCGAGGACTACCTGGCCCAGCTGCGCGAGACCGACGCGTACGTCGAGCGGACCATCGCGCAGATCCCGCCCTCCCGCAGGCACCTGGTGACCACGCACGACGCGTTCGCCTACCTCGGCAAGGCGTACGACGTCGACATCGCCGGCTTCGTGACGCCGAACCCCGCGGCGGAGCCCAGCGTCGCCGACCGGATCAAGCTCACCCGGACGGTCCAGGCGCTGGACGTGCCGTCGGTGTTCCTGGAGCCCAACCTCGCGGCGCGGTCCACGGTGCTCACCGAGGTGGCGCACGAGAACGACCTGCAGGTCTGCGAGATCTACTCCGACGCGTTCGACGACCGCGTCACCACCTACGTCGACCTGATGCGCGCCAACGCGGACAGTCTCCGGCGATGCCTGAAGTAGAGAAGGAGCACCCATGACATCCCGAACCACGCGGAGCCGCACAGCGACCACGTGCACGGCCCTGCTGCTCGGTGCGGCCCTGGCCACGAGCGCCGCACCGGCCGCCCTGGCCGACGCCCCGGACGACACCGGGCTGCGGCAGACGGTCGAGGCCGACGAGGAGGTCGTGGTCGAGGACGAGGTGGTGGTCGACGGGCACGTCGACGTCGGACCGCGGTTCCTCGACGGCGACTGGACGATGCTCGCGCGCGACGACCGTGAGGTGCCGTCCGTCTGGCGTGATCCCGAGCGTACGGTCCTGCACCTCGGCGACGCGGCGGTGCTGCCCGCGCCGGACGGTCCGGACTACGAGTTCCTCGGTGTCGAGGCCGGCGCCCCGCTGCACGTGGTGCCGCAGACGCAGGCGCCCGACGTCGTCTGGCTGGGCTGGAACACGCAGGACCCGCAGGTGGTCGACGCCATTGGGCAGGGCGCGACGCTCCGGCTCGACGCCCTGGACGGGCCCGGAGAGCTGTTCGTGTTCCTGCAGGAGGGCGTGTCCGGGCCGCCGAACGTGCTGTGGGACTCGGGCGAGACCTTGCCGCAGGAGCTGTGGATGGAGGTCAACACCCACGTCCACGCCAACTGGGTGTTCACCGAGCCGGGCATCTACCGGCTCGACGTGACGATGCTGGCGGACCTGGCCGACGGGACCCAGGCCGAGGACGGCAGCACGCTCGTGTTCGCCGTCGGCCAGGACACCGACCCGGCCGAGGCGTTCACCGCCGTGGCCGACGACTCCGCCGCGGCCGACCCCACGCCGTCCGCAGCGGCGACCGGCGACGCGGCGGAGCCGGACGTGACGGCCGCGCCCGCGGCGAGCGCGTCGTCGTCGGACGGCGGTGCTTCCGGCGTGCTGGTCTGGGGAGCGGCACTGGCGGGTCTGGTGCTGCTCCTGGTCCTGGTCGCGCGTCTCGTGAGTGCCCGCCGGGCGCGCGCCGCGGCCGAGCACGAAGCCGGGGACAAGTCATGACGGCCACCGTCGCGGGCGAGGCGAGCACCACCGCCCGACCGGGTGCCACCGCCGTGCTGGAGGTGCGCGACCTGGCGGTCGTGCTCGGCGGCCGGCCGGTGCTGGACGACGTCCGGCTCCAGGTCGCCGAGGGAGAGCTGGTGGGCCTGGTCGGCCCGAACGGCGCGGGCAAGACGACGCTGCTGCGGGCCGTGCTGGGGCTCGTGCCGTCGTCCGGCCGGATCGCCGTCGCAGGCCAGGACGTCCGTCCGGGCCGGGGCCGTTCCCGGTCCGCACCGGTGACCCGTTCGATCGGCTACGTGCCCCAGCGGCACGAGTTCGCCTGGGACTTCCCCGTCACCGTGGAGGAGGCGGTGCTGACCGGGCGGGTCACGCGGATCGGCTGGCTGCGCGGTGCCCGGACGGAGGACTACCGGGCGGTACGCCGCGCGCTCGACCGGGTCGAGATGACCCACCTGCGCCGGCGGCCCGTGGGGGAGCTCTCGGGCGGTCAGCGGCAACGGGTCCTGGTGGCCCGCGCCCTGGCCCTGAACCCCCGGATCCTGCTGCTCGACGAGCCGTTCACCGGCCTCGACGTGCCCACCCAGGAACACCTGACCGAGCTGTTCCGGGAGCTCGCGGACGAGGAACGAGCAGTGGTCATGACCAACCACGACCTGGTCGGCGCGGTGCACGCGTGCGACCGACTCTGCCTCCTGAACCGGACGGTCGTCGCGTCCGGCACACCGGCGGAGCTGGCCGGTCCGGAGCCGTGGATGAGGGCGTTCGGGGTCTCGGCGGGGTCACCGCTGCTCACGGCGATCAGCCAGGTCGCCCTGGGGCGGTCGGCCGACACCACGGACAGGGGCGTGCGCTCATGATCTCGCCCGTCGACTTCGTCCAGGACCTGCTCAACCCCGACCTCGCGTTCCTGCCCAAGGCGCTGCTCATGGCGGTGCTGTCCAGCGTGGTGTGCGGGGTGGTCGGCACGCACGTGGTGCTGCGCGGCATGGCCTTCATCGGCGACGCCGTGGCGCACGCCGTCTTTCCCGGGCTCGCGATCGCCTTCGTGCTGCAGGGCTCGCTCGTGCTCGGCGGCGCGATCGCGGGCATCACCACGGCGCTCCTGGTCGCGCTGTTCGCCCAGAACCGCCGGCTGCGCGAGGACTCCGTGATCGGCGTCTTCTTCGTCGCCGCGTTCGCGCTCGGCATCGTCATCATCTCGACCGCTCCGGGTTACGCGGGCTCGCTGCAGGACTTCCTGTTCGGGTCCATCGTCGGCATCCCCGACGAGAACGTGCTGACCGCCGTCGTCGTCGGGCTGGTCCTGATGGCCGTGCTGTTCGCGTTCCACAAGGAGCTGGTCGCGGTCAGCCTGGACCGGGAGACGGCGCGTGCTCTCGGCCTGCCGGTCCTGCGGCTCGACCTGCTGCTCTACGTGGTGGTCGCGTCCGCGATCGTGATCTCCGTGCAGACCATCGGCAACGTGCTGGTCCTGGCGCTGCTGGTGACGCCCGCGGCTGCCGCCCGGCTCCTGACCGATCGGCTCGGCCCGATGATGCTGCTCGGCCCGACCATCGGCGGGGGATCGGCCCTCGTGGGCCTGTACCTGTCGTGGAGCCTGGACCTGCCGGTCGGCGGCACCATCGTGCTCGTCGCCACCGCGGTGTTCCTGCTGGCCTGGTTGTTCGCGCCGCGGCACGGCGTGCTGACCCGTGCCCTCACCCCATGACCTACCCGAGCACCCTCGAGGGCATGTCGTACGTGCCGATGGATCCCCGGTCCGTCCTGTCCCTGCGTGACGCCGAGGTGCGCACCGCGGAGGGCGCGACGCTGCTCGTCGTCGACGCTCTCGACGTCCGCGCCGGGGAGCGCATCGTCGTCACGGGGCCGTCCGGGAGCGGCAAGTCGCTGCTGCTCAGCACCCTCGCCGGGCGGTGGCCCGCGGGCCTCCGGTTCGCCGGGCGGCGCACGACGGAGCTCGACCGCATCGGCTTCGTCCCCCAGCGCGGGCTCGACGCGCTGCACCCGCTCGTCCCGCTCGCCCGTCAGCTGCGCAGGGTGACCGGCGCCGACCGGAGCAGCGTCGTCAGGGTCCTCGAGGCGGTGGGGCTCGACGATCCCGCGCTCCACCGGCGGCGTCCGACCGAGCTCTCGGGCGGTCAGGCGCAGCGCGCGAGCGTGGCGCTCGCGGCGCTGACGAACGCCCCGCTCGTGCTTGCCGACGAACCGACCAGCGCGCTCGACCACGAGTCCCGCGACCAGACGCTGCGACTGCTGGACGAGATCGTCGGCGCCACCCAGGCGCTCGTCGTCGCCACGCACGACGCGGCGGTCGTCCGGGCACTCGGAGCTCGTCACCTCGCCGTGTCCGACGGTGTCGTGACCGAGCTCTCCCCGCGCGCCGAGCAGGGAAGCAGCCGGATATGACCGCACGGCTCTCTGCTCCGATCCTCACCATCACGGGCGTGACTGCCGTCCACGGCCGTGGTGCACGCGCTCGTGCGGTCCTTGCCCCGACGAGCCTCGACGTCCGGCCCGGCGAGTCCGTCGCCGTGGTCGGCCGGTCCGGCGCCGGCAAGTCGACGCTCGCGGACATCACCCTCGGCCTGCGGACCCCGTCCGAAGGGCGCGTGCTGGTCGGCGGCACGGAGTGGTGCACTCCCTCAGCGGGTCCGCCCCGGGGAGAGCGCCGCCTCGTCCAGGGCGTCCCCCAGGACCCGTCGGCCGCCTTTGTGCCCCGCTGGACCCTGGGGCGGTCGATCGACCAGGCGGTCCGCAGGCTCACCGGGGAGCGTGACGTCGGATCACGGGTCCGCCGGGCCGCCGAGCTCGCCCGGCTCGACCTCCAACTGCTCGATCGCCGGCCGTCGGAGGTCTCCGGCGGACAGGCGCAGCGCGCGGCCATCGTCCGCGCGGTCGCGCCGGGCCCGGTCGTCCTCGTCGCGGACGAGCCGACGAGCGCGCTCGACGCCGACACCGCCCGCGCCGTCTCGGCGGCGCTGCTGTCCATCACGCAGGAGCTGGGCATCGCCCTCCTGCTGGTGACGCACGACCCGACGGTCGCCGAGCACTGCACCCGCACCCTCACGATCACCGCGCCCTGAGAGCGCCGACTGATGAACGGAACCCCTCTGATGACCACTCGAAAGCGCCGCGCCCCTCGCCGGCTGCTCGCGCTCGTGACGATCTCCCTCTCCCTCTCCCTCCTCACCGCGTGCTTCTCCGAGTCCGGTCCCGCCGGCGGGACCGGGTCCGACGAACGCCTCTCCCTCGCGATGCTCCAGCCGCCACGCTCCGGCCTCAGCCCGCTGAGCGACGACGCCTTCAAGCTCTCGCGCTGGGCCACGGCCGAGACCCTCGTCGTCCTCGACGAGGCGGGGGAGGCGCTCCCCGGGCTCGCCACCGGGTGGGGGCAGGTCGACGACACCACCTGGCGCTTCGCCGTGCGGCAGGACGTGCGGTTCCACAACGGCAACGAGCTCACGACCGGCTCGGTGGTGAACTCGCTCCAGCACGCGATCGACGCGTCCCCGGTCCCGCGCATCCTCGACGGTGTCGAGCTGACCGTCGAGGCCGATCGCGACGAGGTGGTCCTCACCACCGCCGAACCCGACCCGCTCCTGCCGCACCGCCTCTCCAGCCCGCAGCTCGCGGTCCTCGCCGCCGAGGCGTACACGGACAGCGGGGTCGACCCCGCAGGGACGGGCACCGGACCGTTCGAGCTCACGGCGGTCGACGGCGTCGTGGGGGCGACGCTCGAGCGCTTCGACGACTACTGGGGCGAGCCGGCGAGTGCGGCAGGCATCGACGTGCGGTACGTCCCCGACGGCACCGCCCGTGCCGCCGCGCTGCGCACGGGCGAGGCGGACGTCGTCGAGGCGATCCCGGCCGGGCAGGCGGCGTCGATCGACGCCGACCTCATCACCGAGGTGCCGATGCCGCGCACGAACACCCTGTACCTGAACACGGAGACCGGCCCCTTCGCCGACCCCGCCGTACGTGCCGCCGCGCGGGAGGCCATCGACCGCGCCGCGATCGTCGAGTCGGTGTACGAGGGGCGCGCCGACGTCGCCGAGGGGCTGCTCGGGCCCGCACTGCCCTGGGCGGCGGACTTCCGTGAGGAGGCTGCCTACCGGGAGCTGCTCGACGGGCGGTCCGCACCGGCGGACGTCGACGGCGTGCCGATCACGCTCGGTACCTTCACCGACCGGGCCGAGCTGCCCGAGGTCGCCGTCATCCTCGAGCAGCAGCTGGAGGCGGCCGGCTTCGACGTGCAGCAGGACGTCCGCGAGTACCAGTTCATCGAGGCCGACGCGCTGGACGGCGCGTTCGACGCGTTCATCCTCTCCCGCGCCACGGTGCTCGACTCCGGGGACCCGGTCGCCTACCTCGCCTCCGACTTCACCTGCGAGGGCGGGTTCACCATCGCCCAGCTGTGCAGCCCCGACGTCGACGCCGAGATCAGCCGCGCCGCACAGACCGAGCCGGGCGAGGACCGCCAGCGGGCGAGCATGGCCGCCGAGGCGCGGGTGCTCGCCGCCGACGCCGCGATCCCGCTCCTGCACGAGCGCGTCATCCAGGGTGAGTCGGCACGCGTGGTGGACGCCGTACGGGACCCCCGCGAGCGCATCCTCATCACCGCCGACACCCACCTCGATGCGGCACAGTAACGTTCTCGGGATCGTCTCCCGCCTGGTCAGCGGGGTCGCGCTGCTGCTCGTCGCCGGGGCGCTGCCCTGGCTCTCGCAGCGTGACCCCGCCGCCTCGGTCCTGCGCGCCCGCTACGCGGAGCTCGAGCCCACCCCCGAGGCGCTCGCCGCGATCCGCACCGAGCTCGGGCTCGACGGCGGACCGGTCGTCACCAGTATCCGCTGGTGGTCCGGCGTGCTCCGCGGTGACCTCGGCACCTCCTGGGTGAGCGGCGGCGACATCGGGCCAGGGGTCTGGAACGCGCTCGGCGTCTCCATGACGCTCACCCTCTTCGCCGCGGCCGTCGCGCTCGCCATCGCCGCGGCCATCGTCACGCCGGCCGCGTTCCGGGTGCTCCGCGACCGTCCGCAGCGCGGCTCCGGACCCGTCGGGGTCGCACTCACCGCGCTGCCCGAGTTCCTCCTCGCGAGCGCCCTGCTCGTCGTGGTCGCCGTGCAGCTGCAGTGGCTGCCGCCCTACGGGTGGAGCGGCCTGCACACCGCGATCCTGCCGGCGCTCGCCCTCGGCATCCCGGCCGGCGGGCTCCTCGGCCGCCTCCTCGCGGACGCGGTCGCCGGTGTCACCGAGGAACGCTGGGTCACCGTGTGGCTGCTCGCGGGTGCGCCGCGCGCGGTGATCCTCACGGGTGTCCTCCGCCGCGCCGCGGCCGCCGTCGTCGACCAGCTCGGGCTCGTGCTCATCGGCGTGCTCGGCGGCGCCGTCGCCGTCGAGCAGGTCTTCGCGATCCCTGGCCTCGGCCGCTATCTCCTGGGCGCCGCCAACGCCCAGGACCTGCCGGCCCTCCAGGCCGGGGTGCTGCTCATGGCGCTCGCGGCCGTGCTCGTCGGAGCGCTCGCGGGGCTCGCTCGCCGCGCCCTGCGCGGCGGACCGCTCCCGCCCGGGACCCTCCCGCCGCCGGCGGAGCGGCGCGGCGACGACCGGGCCGCCCGCCGGACCGTCGCGGTCGCACTGGGCCTGCTGCTCCTCATCCTCGCCCTCGGACTGCCGCGGGACCCGTACGCGATCACCCACGAACGGCTCGCGCCGCCCAGCCTCGCGCTGCCGTTCGGCGCGGACGCCAGCGGCCGGGACCTCCTGGCCCGGGTCGCGCACGGGACCCTGGGTACCCTCCTGCCCTCGGTGGGGATCGTCCTGCTCGCCATCGTCGTCGCCCTGCTCCTGGCCGTGCTCGGCGAGATCGCCCGCGGGCCGGCCGAGATCGCCAACGCGACGCCCCCGATCCTCGCCGGCGTCATCATCGCCGCGCTCCTCGGCCCCTCGGTCGGCGGCGCGGCCCTCGCCGTGCTCTGGGTGACCTGGCCACCGCTCACCGCCCACGCCGCGGCCCTCATCGACGAGGCGAACGCGATGCCCCACGTCAGATGGCTCCCGGTCGCCGGGATCTCCCGCCTCGAGATCTGGGCACGACACGTGCTGCCCGCCACGGTCGGACCGCTGCTGCGCCACGGCATGCTCCGCCTGCCCGGGGTGGCGCTCGCGCTCGCGGCGCTCGGCTTCCTCGGTCTGGGCGCGCAGCCGCCGCTCCCCGAGTGGGGCCTGTTGCTGGGCGAGGGCATCGACTACGTGGAACGCGCCCCGTGGACCACGCTCGCGCCCGCCGTGGCGCTGGTCCTGACGTCGGTGTGCGCCGTGGCGGTCGCCGGTCTCAGGAACAACCGCACGACCGGGAGCGCGACCGGCCCTCGGACACGGACCGGCCGGGGCGGCGAGCCGGTCAGGAATCGAGAAGCCGCTCAGCGGACGGAAACCTAGTGTGGATCGCGAGGCGCGCACCCCCAGCGAACGAACCCACCGAGGAGAAGAGCCGATGACCGACACCTCTGCCACGCAGAAGAAGGACGGATTCTCCGCCGAGGAGCGCGCGGCGATGAAGTCGCGTGCGGCCGAGCTGAAGACCGAGGCCAAGCGCGCCCGAGGAGCCGAGAAGGCGGCGGCGGACGAGGCGGACGTGCTGGCGAAGATCGCCGAGATGCCCGACGGGGACCGGGAGATGGCCGAGCGGGTCCACACGATCGTGACGACGGTGGCACCGGAGCTCGCGCCGAAGCTGTACTACGGGCAGCCCGGCTACGCCCGCAGGGGCAAGGTGGTCTGCTTCTTCCGCAGCGGGCAGCTGGACAAGGAGCGCTACTCGACCTTCGGGTTCAGCGTCCAGGCCGAGCTCGACTCGGCGGACGGCCTCTGGCCGACGGCGTACGCGCTGGCGGACCTGTCCGAACCTGCCTGGGAGCGCCTGGGCGAGCTCGTCCGGCAGGCGGTCCACGGCTGAGGCGCTCGCCACCGCCGATTCACCCGGTCGTCGGGCGCCGGCCACCCGGACGTCTTCCGGCCTGGTTAGAACGGGTCTCATGAATCCTGGTCCCGAACTCAACCGGCGGACGCTGCTCGGCGCCACCGGTCTTGCCGCCGCCGGACTTCTCCTGCCGACCGCGCCGGCCGCGCCGGCCTTCGCCCGGTCCGGCCGCCCCGCGCTGACCCACGGCGTCCAGCTCGGGGATCCGCGGCCGGACGGAGCCGTGGTGTGGACCAGGGCCGACCGGCCGTCGCGCATGGTCGTCGAGATCTCCCGCGATCCCGACTTCCGGCGCTCGACACGGATCCGCGGCCCGCTGCTGACCCCGCGGTCCGACGGCACCGGGGAGGTGCGCCTCACCGGGCTCCCGGCCGGACAGGAGGTGCACTACCGGGTCACGGCGCAGGACCTGGACGGCCGTGCCGACAGCCAGGCACTGGTCGGGCAGTTCCGGACGGTGCCGCGGGACCGGCGGGACGTCCGGCTCGTGTGGTCGGGTGACGTCGTCGGCCAGGGCTGGGGCATCAACCCCGACATCGGCGGCATGACGATCTACGACGCCATGGCCGCCCGCAACCCGGACTTCTTCCTGCACAGCGGCGACACCGTGTACGCCGACGGACCCCTCCAGGAGTCGGTGACCCTGCCCGACGGGCGGGTGTGGCGCAACGTCGTCACCCCGGAGAAGTCGAAGGTGGCGGAGACGCTGGCCGAGTACCGCGGGCAGTTCGCCTACAACCTGCTCGACGAGAACGTCCGCCGCTTCGCCGCCCAGGTGCCGCAGATCGTGCAGTGGGACGACCACGAGGTGACGAACAACTGGTACCCGGGCGAGATCCTGAACGACGAGCGCTACACCGAGCAGCGTGTCGACGTGCTCGCGTCGCGCGCGTTCCAGGCCTTTCACGAGTGGCAGCCGGTGCGCAGGCAGGACGCCGTGGACGGCCGCGTGTACCGCAAGGTGTCCCACGGTCCGCTGCTCGACGTCTTCGTCATCGACATGCGCAGCTACCGCGACCCGAACTCGACCGGCACCACGCCGGAACGGATCCTCGGCGCTCGCCAGGCGCGCTGGCTGGTGAACGCCCTCGCGGCTTCCCGCGCGACCTGGAAGATCATCGCCTCGGACATGCCGATCGGCATCACGGTGCCCGACGGCGACAAGATCGAGGGCGTCGCCAACGGCCTGCCCGGCGTGCCCAACGGGCGCGAGGCGGAGCTGGCATGGGTGCTGCAGCAGATCAGCCGCCGGCGGGTGCGCAACACCGTCTGGCTCACCGCGGACGTGCACTACTCCGCCGCCATCCACTACGCGCCGGAGCGAGCCGCGTTCGAGGGCTTCGACCCGTTCTGGGAGTTCGTCGCCGGTCCGCTGAACGCCGGCGCCTTCGGCCCGAACGCGCTCGACCCGACGTTCGGGCCGCGCCAGGCGTTCGTCAGCTCGCCGCCGCGCGCCAACACCTCGCCGCTGGAGGGCTTCCAGCACTTCGGCGAGGTCAATGTCGACGGCACGACGGGACAGCTGCGTGTCGACCTGCGCGACCAGGCCGGTCGCTCGCTGTGGGCCACCACCCTCGACCCGAGGCGCTGAGGCGCAGCGGGACCCGGTCCGCGGCGGCTCGGCGTCGTGAGCGGGACTGCCTGGTCAGTGCCCGCCCGAGACCAGGAAGACCAGGCCCGTGACGATCGCCCCGACGACGACCGTCATGCAGAGGATCGCGCCGACGAGCCGCACGGGCGTGGGCCGCGCGATCGTCGCCGCGCCCGGGGCGCGTCCGGCGGCGTCGTGCGGGGCCGGTTCCGCCGAGGCGGCGGTGTCCTCGCCGTCCGGGGTGGTGCCTGCCCACAGGCGCAGCCCGAGCGCGAACAGTGCGGGGATGCCGGCGCCGACCAGCATGCCGGCCACGAGGACCTGGCCCAGTGCGCTCCACTCGATGAGGTCGCTCATCGCATGCCTCCGTTCGCCGAGGTGTCGGTATCCGGGGTGCCGACCGTCCGCACGGACTCGATGGCGGGGCCGACCGAGGACGCCGTCGCGACGGCGGGCACCGGGGCGACGCGCTCGCCGCCGGCCTCACCGGTCGTGGCGGCGACGGGCTCGACGTCGGCGCCCTTGTCCTCGTCCCACTTCTCGTTGACGTTGGTGTGGTCGACCGGCTTGCGCCGGGACGCGATCCAGATGGCCGCGGAGGAGGCCACGAGCACCGCGACGACGGCGAGCGTGCCGGCGGTGCCGCCGATGGCGGACTCGAGCCAGTGGCACAGCGCGCCGACGAGGCCGGCGGCCGGCAGGGTCAGGCCCCAGGCGACGAACATGCGTCCCGCGACGCTCCAGCGCACCTTCGCCCCCGGCATGCCGACGCCCGAGCCGAGCACGGAGCCGGTGGCGACGTGGGTCGTCGAGAGCGAGAAGCCGAAGTGGCTGGACAGCAGGATGACGGCGGCCGAGGAGGTCTCGGCGGCCATGCCCTGGCGGGTGTCGATCTCCACGAGCCCCTTGCCGAGCGTGCGGATGACCCGCCAGCCGCCCAGGTAGGTGCCGATCGCCATGGCGATCGCACAGCTGAGGATCACCCAGAGAGGAACACCCGCGTCGGCCGGGACGGCTCCGCCCGCGATGAGCGCGAGCAGGATGATGCCCATCGACTTCTGCGCGTCGTTCGTGCCGTGCGCGAGGGAGACGAGCGACGCGGACCCGATCTGGCCCCAGCGGAAGCCCCGGCTGGTCACCTCCTGGGACACCCCGCGGGTCAGCTTCGCGACGCACCACGTGCCCAGGCCGGCGACGGCGATCGCGATGAGCGGGGCGAGGAGAGCCGGGACCAGGACCTTCGACACGACGCCGGCCCACAGCACGCCCGACGTGCCGACGGCAGCCAGCACGGCGCCGACCATCCCGCCGACCAGGGCGTGCGACGAGCTGGAGGGGATGCCGAGGAGCCAGGTGAGCAGATTCCAGACGATGCCGCCGACGAGCCCGGCGAGCACCACGGGAAGCGTGACGACCCCGGCGTCGACGATGCCCTTGGCGATCGTCGCGGCGACGGCGAGCGAGAGGAAGGCACCCACCAGGTTGAGGACGGCGGACAGCGCGACGGCGGTCCGGGGCTTGAGGGCCCGCGTGGCGATGGAGGTGGCCATCGCGTTTCCCGTGTCGTGGAAGCCGTTCGTGAAGTCGAAGGCAAGCGCGGTCACGACGACGAGCGCGAGCAGGAGCGTTTCGGTCACGGCGTTGATGATCGGAGAGAAACCAGGTCCTGTGCTGTGATCCAGGCCTCGGTCAGGACACTGTTTGCCGAGTGTTCACCTGGCGTTCATCTTGCGTCCGCCTCGTCGGAGCAGGAGGGATCAATACTTCGCGCCGCGCGTGGTCGAGACGCCGGTCGAGACGGCCGGTGACGTACCCGCGCTATGTCGTCCGCGTGGCTACCTGTGGACAGCCCGCACCTCGCCCGGCTACCGTTCCGGCCATGACGTCGCACCTGATCTCCCAGGACTGGTGGCCCGCCGACTAGGCGGGCTCGCGACGCATCCACTGACACGTCCACGACCGCCTCGCCCCGAGGCGGTCGTTTCGTGTTCCCACGAGGCGGTCGGTCCGGGCGGGCACCCCGAACCGAGAGGCCACGCATGTCCCGCATCCCTGGCTCCACCCCCTCCTCCAGCACCTCCGGTGGTTCCTCCGCCGTCAGCCGTCCCCTGCTCGAGCGGGTGCTGGCCTCCGACGGCACCCTCCCGTTCGCCCTCCTGCGCCGCGAGGGCAGCACCGAGGTCGAGGTGCTGGTCGGCGACGTGGTCGACGTCGAGCTCCTGGGCGACGTCCCGCTCGACGGCGCGCCGGTGCTCGCGATCGTCCCGTTCCGCCAGGCGCGCGAGCGCGGCTTCACCGTGCACGACGACGGCGCCCCGCTGCGCTGCCTGGTCGTCCGGGCGTCGGAACGGGTCTCCGTGGCCGACGCCGTCGCCGCGCTCCCGGCCGAGGCGGTCGCCGCCGAACCGCTCGGCGTCGACATCCCCGACGACGAGTACGCGGGCATCGTGCGCCGCGTGATCGACGACGAGATCGGCCAGGGCGCGGGCGCGAACTTCGTCGTGGCGCGCCGCTTCGAGGCACGCACCTCCGCCGCACCCGTGCTCACGCTGGCGTCGTGGTTCCGCGCGCTCCTCACGCACGAGGTCGGCGCGTACTGGACGTTCGCGGTGCACGCGCCGGCGTCCGGCACCGAGACGCTGTCCCTGGCGGGCGCCACGCCCGAGCGGCACCTGACCCTGCACGACGGCGTCGCCCGGATGAACCCGATCAGCGGCACCTACCGCCATCCTGCGACAGGCCCCACGCGCGACGGCGTCCTCGAGTTCCTGCGCGACACCAAGGAGAACGAGGAGCTCTTCATGGTGGTCGACGAGGAGATGAAGATGATGAGCGCGCTCTGCCCGGAGGGTGGCCGCATCGTGGGCCCGTACCTCAAGCAGATGGCCCGCCTCAGCCACACCGAGTACCTGCTGGAGGGCCGGACCACCCTCGACCCGCGCGAGGCGCTGCGCCTGACGATGTTCGCGCCCACCGTGACCGGGTCCCCGATGGAGAACGCCTGCACCGTCATCACCCGCCACGAGACCCGCCCGCGCGGCTACTACTCGGGGTTTCTCGCCCTGTTCGAGCCCGAGGTGACCGACGGCAACGCACCCGCCGCATCAGAGGCCGCGGGCTACTCGCTCGACGCCCCGATCCTCATCCGCACGGCCTACCTGCACGACGGCGGCCGGGTGTCCGTCCCGGCCGGTGCGACCCTCGTGCGCCACTCCGTGCCGGAGCACGAGGTCGCGGAGACCCGCGCGAAGGCGTCCGGCGTGCTCGCCTCGCTCGGGCTGGTGCCGCGCGGTGCCGGGCCGGACGTCGCCGTCGACCTGAACGCGCAGCCCGGCGTCGCCGAGGCGCTGACCGCCCGCAACCGCCAGCTCGCGGAGTTCTGGGTGCGCCCCCAGGACGCCGTCCCCGCCGTGACGACCACGGCGCTGAGCGGCCGGGACGTCCTGATCGTCGACCACGAGGACCAGTTCACGACGATGCTCGCCCATCAGCTGCGCCACCTCGGGCTGAACACCCGCACGGTGCGGTGGGACGCCGTCGACGACGTGCTCGCGGACGATCTCCTCGTGCTCGGGCCCGGGCCGGGCGACCCGCGCGACCACGAGGACCCGCGGATCGCCTCGATCGTGCGGCGGATCGGCGAGCGGGTCACCGCAGGCAGGCCGCTGCTGGCGGTCTGCCTCAGCCACCAGGTGCTCGCGGACCTCGCCGGCTTCCCGGTCCGCGCGCTGCCCGCGCCGCGCCAGGGCGTGCGGCTCGACGCCGACGTGTTCGGCACCACCGCCGCCATCGGCTACTACAACACCTTCGGCGCGCGCCTCACCACCACCGTGGCCGCCGCCGCGGACAATCCGGTGGCCCGGCTCGCCCTGGAGCCGTCCGTCGACACGGACGGCGTGCTCACGGCCCTGCGGGGTCCTGGTGTGGCCTCGGTCCAGGGCCACCTGGAATCGGTCCTCTCGGCCGACGGGCTCACCGTCCTGGACGGCGTCACCCGGCACGTCCTGGGTGTCCCGGCGGAGCCTTCCCCGGCCCGCTGACCGGCGCCTGTTCCGCTTCGCGCATGCGGTCCGGCACGACCCCACGCCGGGGACCATGCCGGACCGCGTGCTCGAAGCGTCAGTCGTCCGTGTCCTCGGTCGGGTCTGGCGGGGTGGAAGGTGCCGAGGGGCTGGGGGCCGACGTCGGCGCGGGCGCCGACTGGCTCTCACCGGCGGGCGTCGGGGTGGGGGCCGGGCTGGGTGAGGTCTCCGCCGGCGGCGCGGGCGGCGGGGCCGGCGGGGCCGACGGCTCCTGGCTGGGCTCCGGCGGAGAAGGCACCGGCGTGGGTGAGGGGGAGGTCGGGGGCTCCTGGCCGGGCTCCGAGGGTGACGGCGTCGGCGAGGGTGACGGTGAGGTCGGGGGAGTCGTCGGCTCCGGCGCCGGCTCGCTCGGGGTGGGCTCTGGGGTGGGCTTCGGGGTGGGCTTGGGCTTGGGCTTCGGGTCGCTGGGGGTCGGCTTCGGCTTCGCACCGGGCTTGGCCGGCTTCTGCGACGGCGGCCTGGTGCTCGGTTCGTCCTTCGCCGCGGCCGGCGTGCGTGGCCGGCTGGCCGTCGAGTCGTCTCCCGCCTCGGGGTCAAGCGCCGGTATGGAACGTGCACCCGAGGCCTCGGAGGAGCCGGACGGGAGGTCCGAGCGCCAGGTGCCGACGTCGGACGGGTCGAGCGCCCGGTCGGGGACCGCACCCGCCGCGAAGAACTCGAAGTGCCACGGCTCGGGCTTCGACCCGCCCGGCCGCGCCCACGAGGGGTTGTCCCAGCCGTGGTCCGGGCCGTGCACGCGGAGCCACCTGTACTCCGGGGACGTGCCGCCGGAGATCGGGTCGCTGAGATCCACCGCCAGACCCCAGCCGTGGTTGGACGTGCCCGGTACCGCGGCCAGGTGGGGCTTCGCCCGGGCCACGGCGATCTGCTCCACGTAGGACCGGTAGGAGTCGGTGATCGGGATCGGGTACCCGAACTCCCGCTCGAACCTGGCGCTCAGCGCCGTCAGCCGTTCCGCGGCGTCACAGCGCAGCATGTGCCCCGACGCGAACTCCAGCGGGCAGAGCACCGCTGCCGGGATCCGGCCGTTGGCGTAGCCCTGGGTCGACCCGCCGAACACCGTGACCACGTCGAGCAGGTTCGAGCGCAGCGAGGAGCCCGCCCCCTGCCGAGGGCCGCGCGACCCGGTGATCAGCGAGGAGCCCGGGGACTCGTCCGTGCGCTGCACCTCGACGGACGAGCCGGGCACCGACTGGTCCAGCAGGTTCGCCAGCCGCACCGCCGCGACCACGACCTGGTCGTAGGTGACGTGGCCCGCCTCCGCGTCCGCCGCGTCCGGCCGTCCCGCCGCGTCCGGCCGTCCCGCCACGTCCGGCCGGTCCGCCGCGGCGCGCACGAAGGACACGGGCCTGGCCGACACGACCTCCTGCCGCGTGGGCTGCTCGCCGCCGCCGTCGTCGTCCCGCTCGCCCGACGACTGCCGCTGGCCCTGATAGGTGGCGTAGAGCATCCCGAGCTCGGCAGCGGCCTGCGCCACCGTCGGGCTGAAGTCCGGGCCCTGTTTCCGTGCCAGCTTCTCGGCACGCACCAGGACCGCCGCGATCTGGTCGAGGCTCACGTCCGCGGGGACGGTCCGGGCCCGAGCGACCGGCTCGGCCGTGACCGGGACGTAGCGCTCGGCGGAGAGCTCACCGTCGCCGTCGGGCACATCTCGGGAAGGGGGATTCGCCGAGACGCTGAACAACAGTCCGCCCGCCGCCACGGTAGCGACAATGCCCGCCCATCCTGTGCGGAACAATCTGCGAGAAACCGGTCCGGATACGGGCACAGCGAACTTCTTCGCCTCGTCCTTCACACGTCGCTCCCTCGGTTGGTGCATGTCTTCGTGGTGCGTATCGCTTGAATCTGTTCCGCGGCGGTTAAAGGATCCCTTCGGGGTCGATCAAAGGAGTATCACGAGTTCGGTAGACGCACGCGGCGAAGCCTGGTGAACCGATGCCTCCGGTCGCGGGAACGAGCGCGAGCCGTAGGCTTCCTCTGGAATTGACCATGGAAGCGCATGGGAGTTCGCTGAAAGGAAAGCAAGCGTGGGTCCAGATGGCGGGCCCTGGACGAGCAGCCGGCCGGCGGGATCGTCAGGCTGGCCGGCGGACCAGGGCGGCGAGGGTTGGGGCCGCGTGGTTCATGGCCGGGACAGGGAGCTGCGATGCATCGGAGCGTTCGTGACCGGCCTGGACCCCACGACCCTGGTCGTGAGCGGCCTCAGCGGTATCGGCAAGAGCGTCACGGTGCTGGCTGCGTTGCACCGGATCGGCGCGCAGGCGTCGGCGGTGCGGCTGGTGCGGTCGGGCTCGTCGCGCCCGTACGCCCAGGCGCTCTCCGGGCGGCTACGCCTGGATCTGTCCGGGCAGACGGCGCCGATCGGCACGGGACCGGGGTACGAGCTCGACGCCGCCGGCCTCCTGGAGGCTCTGGGCTCCGGCGTCGGGCCGGGAAGCGCTGGGCCCGGGGTGCTGTTCGTCGACGACCTGGACGTGCTCTCGGCAGGCCGGGCCGCATGGCTCCAGCAGCTCGGTGACCTGGCGTACGAGCGCGGCTGGCGCATTCTCGCCGCCGCCCGGTACGTGCCGGAGGGGCCGCTGCCCGACGATGTCGAGGTGCTCGACCTCGGGCCGCTCGACACATGGTCGCTGCGCCGGTTCCTGGACGGCGAGCTACGGACCCCGCTGGCCGCCGACGTCGCGGAACGGCTGCACTGGTGGAGCTCGGGCAACCCACGGGTCGCCCTCGAGCTCGCCGACAGTCTGGACCCCGGGCAGCGGCGCGGCGGTGCCCACTGGGCCGGGCCGGACGTCGTCGGACCCGTGGCTCGACGGAGCTTTCACGTTCTGCTGGGTGGGCTGGATCTCGCTGCGACGTCTCGTCTCGCGCAGCACCGGGTGCTGGCGACGGGCAGCGTCCTGGACCGGACGGTCGACAGCTCGGCGGTGCGCAGCGTCGGGCTCGGCACGATCTCGGCTCCGCCGGGGCACAGCGGCGGTGTCGTCGACCGGCTGGGTGTGCGGTATCCGCTGCTCGCGCTGCTGTGCCGGGAGCAGGCCGGCGGTGCGTTCGACGACGGCGCGTCCAGCGGCCGGACCCCCGACGGCATGGGGCCCGACGGCGGCGAGCGGCCCGTGTCTCCGGTCGCCGCGACGGCCGCCGAGGTGATCCTGGACGGGCTGCACCTGGACGCGGTGGCTGGGCTCTCCGCGGGCGAGCGTGCACCCCGCGCGGCGGCACGCGCGGTCGGCGTGGCGCTCCTGAGCGGGGCGACATGGGCGCAGGACGGTGCCCATCGGTGGACGCCCGCCACGATCGGCTCGGAGTGGACCGACCACCTGTGGTGGCGCCCTCCGGCCGCCGTCGACGAGGCGCGGAGCGCCGCCGGCGAGCGTGCGGCCGCGGCGCTGGTCGTGCTGGAACGCACCGGCCGCCTGGCCGATCCTGCCGGTCTCCGTGCTGATCTCGAGGTGATCGGGGCCAGTCGGCACCTGGACTGGGTGGGGGTGTGCCTCCAGGTGCGGGCGCGCCTGCTGCTGGGCGACGGCACCGGGGCGCGGCGGCTCCTGGAGGACCAGTCGGGCACCTCCTCGGGCAGGACCGTGGCCGAGATCGTGGCACGGCACGTCGCCGCCGCCCGGGTCGCGATGTTCGACGGGCGTGCGGCCGACGTCCGGGAATGTCTCGCCCGTGTGGTGGACCTCCGCCCGAGCGCGACGGACTGGCTGCCGGTGCAAGGGCTGCAAGCGGCCGCGGCCGCGATGCTCGACGGCAAGGCGCCGACCGCCTTGTTGCCGCTGGGGACCGAGGCGTGGTCGACCAGGGCGCTGGGCGAGTTCGCCGTCGATCTCGGCGCGGCGCACCTCGCCGTCGGGCAGGCCGAGCGGGCCGCCGAGCTCCTGGGACTCGGGCTCGAGCGCTGTCAGTGGCCCTACCGAGGCCGCGTCCAGGCCAGGGCCGACCTGGCGGAGGCGGTCCTGGCGTCGAGGGGGATCCGGGGAGAGATTCCCCGAACGACCCTGGCCGAGCCGCCGATCGAACCCGAGGAGTGGCGCGACGCCGACACCCGCGCGGCCCACACGCGACTGCAGGCAATCCTGGCGGCGGCCGGGGCGCGGACAGAGGCTGTCGAGGACTGGCTGCCTGCCTCGGTCCCGCCGACCTCGCCGTGGCAGCGGCTGCGGACGCTGGTCGCCTACGGGCGCTACTGCCTCGCGCACGGGGACCGGGCAGCCTCCGAACCGGCCCTGACGGAAGGCCGTGCTCTCGCCCGGCTGGCCGGGACGCCTGGCTGGCGGACGGCGATCGACGCGTGCCTCGCCGGATTAGGCACCTCGGACGGTCCCGGCTGGGCACGGCTGAGCGGGAATGATCGCGAGTTCGTCCGCCTCGCGCTTCGGGGCGCCACCAATGCGCAGATCGCGGGGGCGGCCTACGTCTCCGAACGGACGGTCGCCAACCGCCTGCGCCAGATCTACGCGCTGCTGCGGGTCCGGGACCGCAAAGAGCTGACGGAACTGGCCACGGTGGACCCGCCTGGATGGCTGACCGGTCAGGGCTGAGGTGTTTTTCACCCGCTCCTTTTTCTGCGCTTTCGTGGCTTCATGCATTCGTGTCCGAAATTCCTCGTCCTGTGTGTTCCGAGTTGTCCTCGGTTGCATTGACGCACCTTGTCCTGCGTGAGCGTGCCCCCGTGCATGATTGCCGTTCACGCGTGCAGACCATTCCGAACCTGTGTCTTCTGAGGGCGGGCGCGTGCCATCTCTGGTGCGGCTCCCAGCAATTCCGACGCCGTTGCAGAAGGCGCGCGAACGTGAGGAGTGATCTTCTTGATCCCGACGCATGTGCCGTTCATTCGAAGGCGAGTTTCCCGAGGGCGAGTACGAGGTGGCGCGGTCTGGCGACGTGGCCTTGCCGCAGTGGCCGCCTCAGCATTGCTGGTCACCGCAGCCGGGCTGCCCGCCGCCGCTGTGGACAACTACCCCGACGAGCCGTCGGAAGCGGCCGCCGGCGTGCTGGCAGCCGAGCTCATGCAGCAGGCGCTGCTGGGCGCCGCCACCTCTGATGCCGGGTCGGTCAGCAATCCCGGCCCGAACACGGAGAACCTGGACGTCGACGTCCTCGGTTCGCAGGTCCTGGAGCTCGGTGACATCCAGCTCCCGGTCGACCAGTTCCTGGACTTCGGGCAGATCGGTGCACTCGCCAGCACGAGCGAGG
Organism: Promicromonospora iranensis; assembly: GCF_028994805.1. Taxonomy (GTDB): domain Bacteria; phylum Actinomycetota; class Actinomycetes; order Actinomycetales; family Cellulomonadaceae; genus Promicromonospora; species Promicromonospora iranensis. Next base: position 63,860 of record NZ_JAJQQP010000020.1, read on the forward strand.
CATCAGGCCCGGCTGACGCGCACGCGGTGTCCGGCCTGCTGGGCGCTGACGGAGGCGTCACGCTGGACGGCGCGGAGGACGCCTTCGGCACTGCTTCGATCGACGTGCTGTCGCTGGCGGAGCTCGTCGGCGTGGAGGGCATCACCGACGCGGTGGTCGACGAGCTGACGATCGAGCTGGGCGCCCTCGGCGCGGAGGTCATCGCCGAGGACGGTGTGATCCTCGACCCGGACGGCGGCGTGACCGGACCGGGCCAGTACCGCCTCGGAGACGGCACGCTGCGGCTGCACTCGCCGGTCGTCGAGGGCGCGGCCGAGTCGATCTTCGACATCGGAGGCGCGGTCGACACGCAGATCGAGACGCTGGTCAACGAGACGCTCGACATCTCGCAGCTGACGGCGCTGCTGTCCGCCGTGCCGGGCATCCCGGAGCCGACGGTCACCGTGGACTCGGACCTCCAGGAGACGCTGTTCCAGTCCGTCGTCGGCGAGCCGATCACCTCGGCGAACCAGCTCGTGACCATCGACTTCTCCACCGGTGAGCTGCAGGTCCACCTGGAGCACCTGGTCGAGGGCAACGACCCCTGGGGCGGTGGCGACGACGTGGGCATGAACGGTCTCGCCCCCAACTACGAGGTGCTGGACGACCAGACGTACCCGCAGATCGCCGAGGGCGTCCACGAGATCATGCAGGAGGCCACGCGCATCATGATCGGTGCGATCGAGGACTCGCTGAACGCCGTGACGATCAACATCGCGTTCTACGACGAGTCGGCGCTCGGCACGCTCGACGTGTCGTGGTCGGTGCCCCTGGCTGACGCCGTGAACGGCAACTTCCCGCAGGTCGTCGACAACAGCACGGGCACCCAGGCGGTGACCGGCGCGCTCCTGGCGACGACGATCAACGGCCTGGGCAATGCCGCCGCACCGATCTTCGCGCCCGTCTACGACCTCATCATCAGCGACGCCGGCGACCAGATCTTCGAGCTGCTGATCAACGACCTCAAGACGGGTATCACCTCGACGATCGGGGCGGCGCTCTCGCCGGTGTTCGACGTGGTGGTGCAGTTCGTCTCGCTGCAGATCAACCACCAGGAGACCGCTACCTGCACCACAGCGGACGGCACGGAGCTGCTCGGCCAGCTCGAGGTGTCCGCGCTCAGCCTGGGACTGGTCCAGTCGGCCGATGCCGGCCGGATCGGGCTCGGCAACGCCGGCGTGCGGATCGACGCCTGCGGCCTGGCGGCCATCACGCCGGAGCTGAGCGTGGATCCGGCGGAGGTCGAGCCGGGTGAGTGCACGGTGGTCTCGGGTACGGGCTACACGCCCAACAGCACCGTGACCGTCCAGCTCACGGACGCGGACGGCAACCCGGTGGGTGACCCGATCACGGCCGACACCGACGACACGGGCGCGTTCTCTGTGGACCTGTGTGTGCCGGACGACGCGGAGCCGGGTGACTTCACGGTGGTCGGCACCGACGACACGACGGGCACGCCTGCTGAGGCGCCGCTCGTCGTGACCGGGCCCGCAGTCATCGCCCCGACACTGACGGTCGACCCGTCCGAGGTCGCCCCCGGTGGCACGACGACGGTGACGGGCGAGGGCTATACGCCCGACTCCACGGTGACGGTCCAGCTCACGGATGCGGACGGCAACCCCGTCGGTGACCCGATCGTGGTGGACACGGACGAGAACGGTGAGTTCACGACACCGCTGGTGGTGCCGGAGGACGCCGAGCTCGGTGACTACACGGTCATCGGTACGGACGACACGACCGGAACGCCGGCGGAGGCGCCGCTGACGGTGATCGCGGCCGTCGAGCAGTGCGAGTCGGCACCGGAGCTCACCGTGACACCCGGCTCTGTTCAGGCCGGCGAATCGGTGACCGTCGTGGGTACCGGATTCCCGGCCGGCGTCGACGTCGTGGTCCAGCTGTTCGACGCCGACGGCAACCCCGTCGGTGACCCGGTCACGGTGACGCCCGACGAGGCCTGCGGGTTCTCGACGGACTACGTCGTCCCCGACGGTACGGCGCCCGGTGACTACGAGGTCGTCGCGGAGCCCGAGGACGGGAGTGAGGGCGCTACCGCGCCGCTCACGGTCGAGCCCGCGGACATCACGCCGTCGCTCACGGTCGACCCGGCGCAGGTGGTGCCGGGTGGGACCACCACGGTGACGGGTGAGGGCTACACGCCCGACTCGACGGTGACGGTGCAGCTCACGGACGCGGACGGCAACCCCGTCGGTGACCCGATCACTGTCGACACGGACGAGACAGGCGCGTTCACGACGCCGCTCGTGGTGCCGGAGGACGCCGAGCCGGGTGACTTCACCGTCGTCGGGACGGACGACACGACGGGCACGCCTGCCGAGGCGCCGCTGACCGTGATCACGGCTGCCGAGCAGTGCGAATCGGCACCTGCGCTCACCGTGACGCCCAGCTCCGCACAGGCGGGCACGGACGTCACCGTGGTGGGCACCGGCTTCCCTGCCGGTGTGGACGTGGTGCTCCAGCTCACCGACGCCGAGGGCGATCCGGTGGGCGAGCCGGTGACGGTGACCCCGGACGAGGCCTGTGGCTTCACCACCGAGTACACGATCCCCGAGGGGACCGAGCCCGGTGACTACGAGGTCGTCGCGGAGCCCGAGGACGGGAGTGAGGGCGCTACCGCGCCGCTCACGGTCGAGCCCGCGGACATCACGCCGTCGCTCACGGTCGACCCGGCGCAGGTCGCGCCGGGTGGCACCACCACGGTGACGGGTGAGGGCTACACGCCCGATGCCACCGTGACCGTGCAGCTCACGGACCCCGATGGCAACCCCGTCGGCGACCCGGTCGTCGTCGACACCGACGAGACCGGTTCGTTCACCACCGATCTGGTGGTGCCGGAGGACGCCGAGCCGGGCGACTACACGGTGGTGGGCACCGACGACACGACCGACGAGTCCGCCGATGCCCCGCTGGGCGTCGTCTCGGTCTCCGGTCCCGGTGAGCAGTGCACGGACCCGACCCTGGTCGCCGACCCGACGACCGTCGAGCCGGGCGGCGAGGTGACTGTCACCGGCACGGGCTTCCCGGCAGGTGTCGACGTCAGCATCACGCTGACCGACGCGTCGGGCGATCCTGTCGGCGAGGCGGCCACCGTGACCCCGGACGAGTCGTGCGGGGTCACGGTCACCATCCAGATCCCGGACGACGCGGACCCCGGCGTGCACATCATCGTCGCCGAGCCGCAGGACGGCAGTGCCGGTGCCGAGGTGCCGATCACGGTGACCGGTCCTGACGCCAGGACGCTGACCGCATGGTTCGCGAAGGGCTCGGTGAGCCCGGGTGCGAGCCAGACCCTCCACGCCTCCGGCTTCGAGCCGGGCGAGATGGTGGTCGGCATGATCCGCTCGACGTCGGTCAGGCTGCCGGCCGTCGCCGCGGACGAGACGGGTGCGGTCCACTGGACCTTCACCGTCCCGCCCGCGCTGTCGGCGGGGTCGTACATCGGTACCGCCACGAGCGTGACGCTCGGGGACTCTGCGGCTGCCTCGTTCAAGGTGGTGCTGGCGCCCACGGGCGGCGGCACCGGTGACGGCAACGGCAACGGCAACAGCAGCGGCAACGGTTCGGGCTCGGGTTCCGGTTCCGGCTCCGGCGGTCTCGCAACGACCGGCGCGGACGTCGCCACACTGGTGACCGTCACGATGCTCCTGCTCGGGGCCGGTGCGGTGCTGATCCGACGTCGGCGCGAGCTGGCCATGGCGGCAGCCACGGCCATGGGGAGGCTGCCTGACGAGCAGTAGTCGCAGTCCCGTGAACGGTCGCTGATCGGCCGGCGGTGAGCGTCGGCCCGGCACGAGATCTTCGTGCCGGGCCGACGCGCGCCGCGCTACCAGGTTCCGGGTCGTCGCGTCAGTTCTCCGGCCGGCCGGGCGCGTGCGCTCGGGCTGCGGCCCCGCCGGCGAACCGTGCGGCGTGGGCGTGGATCTCGGATCGTTCGTAGAC
>NZ_JAJQQP010000020.1:67865-72995 GCF_028994805.1 Promicromonospora iranensis
CGTGCGGCGTGGGCGTGGATCTCGGATCGTTCGTAGACCTGGCGACCCAGCAGGAGTGCTACCTCGTCGCGGTGGTGCTCGGAGCAGAAGGCGCGGACCTCGGCGGCCTCGAACAGATCCCACGAGGGCATCATGTTCGACATCCGGCCGGCGCGTGCGAAGGCGGCGGCGGGGGCGAGGTCGTCGAAGAACGCCCAGGTGTCGGCGAGGTCGACGGCGGCCCCGCGGCAGACGCGGAACATCGTGGTCTCCAGCGCTCCCGGCAGCGCCGGGTGGTCGACGACGGCCACGTACTCTCCGTCGGTCCCGGACCTCCGGGTGTACCAGGTGTGCTCCGTGTGCTCGCCGTAGTGCCGGCAGATCGACGTCTCGATCTCGTCGAGAACGAACATGGCGGTGCTGAGCGACATATCGATCCTTCACATAGTCTTACCCGGTCATTTCGCGGGCATTCAAGGAGAATGTCCATGCAAAGACATGGAATTCTGGTCGTCATTCACCCTGTGTGCGGAGCGATAGAGGGGGGTGCTTCGCCGGGGCAGAACTGGTGGTGCTTCTCGGTCAGGCTGTCGCCGTCGGGTGGGTGCCGGTGGCGGTCGGCCTTGTGGTCTTGCGGCTGGTGACTACGAGCGGGCGCGCCGGGCGACGGCCACGGTCCTCGACCCGAACTGGGTCCAGTCGACCGACGAGCCCAGCATCCGCGTCAGTCCGACGCGTCGGACGGGCTTCTCCTCGTGCTGGATCGCGTCGTCGATGTCCGCGTCCCAGGCGTCGGTCGTGGCGACCACGAGCCGCGCCGTGAACGGCGGCCTGTTCGAAGCGGACAGGAAAGGTGCGATGTCCGGTTTCGACAGGGGCCGGCTCGGGTCATAGAACGCGCACCGGACCGCCACCAGGTTCGCGGTGGCGCGTTCCCGGGCCACGAGGTCGATCTCGTGAGCGGGACCCTGGCGGCCGGGCCACTCGTCCCAGGACCACACCGCGTCGAACGTGGCCGCCCATTCCTCGTCCGTGCGCAGGAATGTCTTCATCAGCTCCTCGAACTTCTTGTCCCGGTCCGTGTCGGACACGGACCTGAACGTGTAGTCGTCGAGGAGGCCCTCCAGCGCGGTCATGCGGCCATCCTGTCAAAGGCGGGACGAATCCGCTGTCTGTACGTTTCAGAAGAGAACGTCAAGCACGGTCCGCAGGGCTGGTGTCTCGACCTCGCGGGTACGAATCGAGGGCGCAGGGGAGGCTAGCGAGATACTGCGAGCACGTCCCGGAGCACGTTCTCGAGCGTGACGTCGGCCAGCTCGCGTCGCAGTATGTCCTCGATGCCGTCGTAGATGCCCTGCATCGCCGGCTGGATGCCGTGACCCACCACGCAGCCCTGGTCCGGCGCGGCGCGGTGCATCGCGAACAGGGGACCGGTCTCCACCGCCTCGTACACGTCGAGCAGGGTCATCGACTCGAGCTCGCGGGCCAGCGACCAGCCCGCGCCCGCGCCTCGCCGGGACTCGACGAGTCCGGCCCTGCGCAGGTCGCCGAGCAGCCGTCTGATCACCACGGGGTTGGTGTTCGCGCTGGACGCGATCTGCTCGGAGGTGGCGACCTCGTGGCCCAGGCGCTGGTAGTGGCCGATCCAGGCCAGCGCGTGGGCGGCGATGGTCAGCCTGCTGTTGGCGCTCATGGGCTCCTCCTCCTGGTCGCAACGCTCCATGTTACGACAGGCAGTCGTAACAGAGAAGGTTGCATTCGATCAGTCGTAACAACTAACGTTGCGACTGCCAGGAAGGTTCGACCAACGAGGGAGAAGCATGAGCAAGCCACTTACGGGCAAGGTCGCCCTGGTCACCGGGGGGTCGCGCGGGCTGGGGGCCGCGACCGTACGGCTGCTGGCCGAGCAGGGCGCCGACGTCGCCTTCACGTACGTCAGCTCCGAGAAGCAGGCGGTGGCCGTCGTGGAGGAGGTGCGCGGCACGGGTGCGAAGGTCGAGGCCTTCCGGTCCGACCAGGCGGACACGAGCGGGGCGCCGGCCCTGATCGACGAGGTGGTCGCGTCCTTCGGCGGACTCGACATCCTCGTCAACAACGCGGCGATCGGTGTGTCGGGCCGTACGGTGGACGACCTCGACGCCGACACCACCGCCGCGCTGGACCGCATGCACGCCACCAACTACCTCGGCGTGATCGCGGTCATCCGGGCCGCCTCCCGGGTGCTGCGTCCCGACGGCCGCATCGTCACGGTGAGCTCGGGGCTGGGTACCCGGGTTGGCGTCCCCGGTATCGCCGACTACGCGGCGACCAAGGCCGGGGTCGAGAGATACACCATGGGCGTCGCTCGCGACCTCGGGCACCGGGGCATCACGGCCAACGTGGTGGAAGCAGGAATGATGGAGGGCGGGATGGAGTCCGACCCCGAGACGCTCAAGGCGCTGCTCAGCAACCTGTCGCTGCAGCGCAAGGGCCACCCGCGGGAGATCGCCGCCGCGATCGCCTTCCTGGCAAGCCCTGCTGCCTCGTACGTCACGGGCGCGGTGCTGGACGCCCACGGCGGTTACAACGCCTGAACCGGCACTCCCTGCCGTGCGCCCCGAAGGGCATTTCCCTTCGGGGCGCACGCTGCCGAGGCCGGCTTGGCGCCGCTCCTCGTTCGCTCGGATCCGCCGAGATTCCGGCGATCGTACGAACGTTGGCGGCACCGAGGTGCCGTGATCAGTCCTGCGGCCAGGCGAGCAGGGCCATGTCGGCCACCCGCTGCACGTCGTCCCGGGTGGCGCCGCCGGCCGCTTGGACGGCGATTCCGTTCGACACGGCCATGAGGTAGCGGGCGAGTGCTCCGGCATCGGCGCCGGAGGGCAGGTCGCCCTCGTCGACGGCTCGCTGAAACCGCTCGCGCAGCCGGCGGACGCCCTCCTCCCGCCAGGTGGCCAGGGTGTCCCTCGCCTCCCGCCCGGCGACGCCGGCGGCGAGAGAGCCCTGGACGCCGAGGCAGCCGGCAGGGCAGCCGGGCGTGGAGGTGGCCCGGACCGAGCCGTGCAGGAACGCGGTGGCCACCCGTGCGGCGGTCGGCTCCCGCAGTGCCCGGCCCACGTAGGAGGCGGGCCCCTCGGCGTAGCGCTCCAGCGCCTTGCGGAACAGCTCCTCCTTGTTGCCGAAGGCCGCGTACATGCTGGTGCGGGTGATGCCCATGGCTCCGGTCAGGTCGGTGAGGCTGGCGCCCTCGTAGCCCTGCGCCCAGAAGACCTGCATGGCGCGCTCGAGCGCCGCGTCGGCGTCGAAACCTCGTGGGCGTCCGGTCGGGGCGGGGTGTGGAGCGGTCATGGCAGCACCCTATCCCTCTTCAGTACTGATCGGTATGGATGTGCTAGCGTCACGTTCCGTACCGATCGGTACTGAACTAAGAGGAGGCACGCATGGGACAGCTCGACGGCAAGACAGCCCTCGTCACGGGCGGCGGATCGGGGATCGGCCTGGCGACCGCCGTCCGCCTGGCGGACGAGGGCGCGCACGTGTTCGTCACCGGGCGGCGCAAGGCGCAGCTGGACGCGGCAGTGGAGACCATCGGCGCGGCACGGGCCACGCCCGTGGCGGCCGACATCTCCGACCTGGCCGACCTCGACCGTCTGTATGACGCCGTCCGCGCTCGCGGACGGGGACTCGACGTGCTGTTCGCCAACGCCGGGACGGCAGCGTTCGCGACCCTCGAGCAGACCACCGAAGAGCATGTCGACCAGATCTTCGGGGTCAACGTGCGGGGCACGGTGTTCACCGTGCAGAAGGCGCTGCCCCTGCTCAACGACGGCGCCTCGGTGATCCTGAACTCGTCGGTGCGGGCCGACGACGGCCAGGAGGCGTTCGGCACCTACGCGGCCACCAAGGCAGCGATCCGGTCCTACACGCGGACCTGGGCCAACGAGCTCATGGGACGGAACATCAGGGTCAACGCGGTCTCGCCGGGCGTCATCGACACCCCCGGACTCGACGGCGTGGTGGCCTCGGTGGACGGGGACAAGGCGCAGTTCGTGGCGGGCACCCCGCTCGGCCGGATCGGGCGCCCGGAGGAGGTCGCCGCTGCGGTGGCATTCCTCGCCTCCGAGCAGAGCAGCTTCGTGCTCGGTGCCAACCTGTACGTCGACGGCGGCGAGAACCAGGTCTGAGCCGCCCGGCCAGGGCCGCTGGGGGGAGCGACGGCGTCCAGGAGACGCTCGCGCACTGGACGCCGTCGCTCACGTCCGAGGTGCTCCAGGAGTGCCGGGGCCCCGACGACGCGGGGGCCGCTTCAGCGCGGCGCTGCTCAGCAGGGCACCGGGCACGCCGGCGAGGCCGGCCGTGGCGAGCGCGCTCGTGGACTGCGGGCTGTGATCCGGGCTGCGTCCTTTCGCCTTTCCGTTGCCCTTCCCGTTGTTGCTGCCCTTCCCGTTCCCGTTGCCGGGGCCTTGGTCGTTGTCCTTCGTCGGGCCGCGTCCGTGGGGGTTGTCCGGGTTGCCGGGCGGTCCGCCGGAGTCGGCGGTGGGCGGCGGGGTGGCCTTCGGCGGTGGCTCGGGCTTTGGCGGTGGCTCCGGCTCCGGCTCCGGTCTGGGTTTCGGCTCGGGTCTCGGAGCCGGGGCCGGAGCCGGCGCGGCCGGGGTGTCGGCGGGTGCCCGCGGCGCCGGGCGGTCTGCGGCCGGCTCCCGCTCGCGGTCGGACGGCGGCGGGGTGTCCGCAGGCTCCGGTTCCGGCTCGGGTGCCGGTGCGGCGTCAGCCACCCGCTGCTCGGCCACCGGCTCCAGCACCGGCGCTGGAGCGTCCTCGGGTGTGATGGCAGGGCGCGGCTTCGGGTCAGCGGGCGGGGCCGACGGCGGCCGCTCCTGCGCGGGTGGCTCCGCCGGGCCGGGCGGGCCGGGCGGCTCGGGCGAACCGGCTTCTTCGATGGCCTGGACCGGTGGCTGGTCGTTCTGGTGGGCGATCAGGGCGGCGGCGCCTGCACCGACGGCCAGGACGGCGAGGACTCCGGCGGCGACGGCGGTCTGCTTCGTGCCGGACGAGCGCGGGCGGGTGCCGGTGGCGCCGGCGGTTCCGGTACCGATCGCGGCGGTGCCGACCGCTGCGGTGGCCCAGCCGCCGGCGATGAGGTGCTGGCCGAGGTCGCGCAGCATCCAGGACACC
>NZ_JAJQQP010000021.1 GCF_028994805.1 Promicromonospora iranensis
TGGAACACGAACCCGACCCGGTCCCGACGCAACCGCGTCAACGCCTTGTCGTTCAGACCAGTGATCTCCGTGCCACCAAGGAACGCCTGCCCCCCCGGACGCCGAGTCCAGACCAGCCAACAGATGCATCAACGTCGACTTACCCGACCCCGACGGCCCCATGATGGCCGTGAACCGACCCTGCTCGAAGTCGACGTCCACGCCATCCAGAGCGCGCACGATCGCCTCGCCCTTGCCATAGGTCTTGGTCAGTGAGCGAGCACGTACGGCGGGTGAGTCCGCGGGGGTATACACGGTGGTGTCCATGGAGGAGACGCTACGGAGAGAAGCCACCGCACGGCGTCAGGCCCCGGGCTGGTTCTGCCGCGGCGTGGTCATACCCTGGTCGTACGGGCTGTCCCCGGTCACCCAGCCGCCCCGGCTCACCCCCGCCCGGACACCAGCGTGACGAGCGACCGGGCCGGCAGGTCCAGCTCCGTGCTCCCACGCACCGAGGTGGCGATCGTGTCGACCCGCTCCAGGTCGTGCTCGTTGTCGGTCAGATAGGTCTTCACGCGGCGGGGCAGGTCGATGTCCGTGCGCACCGGAGCCTCGTTGAGGTTGAGCAGCTGCACCACGCGCGAGCCGTCCGGGTTGCGGTAGGCGGAGACCTTGAGGCCGTCCGTCTCGTGCTCGGCGTCGAACCGGACCGCGCCCGGGTCGATGAACCGGCTGAACGCCGAGAAGACGTAGTACCTCGAGGAGACCCGGTACGTGTCCCCGGCCACGTCGGCCTGGATCAGCGACGCGGAAGCGCCCTGGCTCACGCCGAGCCACCACAGGTAGGCGGTCACCCCCGCCTCCGCCAGCGAGTCGTGCATGTGCTCGGCCATGACGATGCCGTCGGTCGAGACGCCCTGGCCGCCGTCCCAGTTCTCGTTCCACCCGGCCGCCGTGTTCGACGCCGCCCACTCGGACATCCAGACCGGCTTGTCGGTGCCGGCAGGCGTCGCCGACCGGCTGGCGTAGGAGTGCGAGCTGAACACGTCGAGGTGGCGCCACGCCTTCTTGTCGGCCTTGAGCGCATCGAGGTACGGCTTGCCCTGCTCCCAGCCGAACGAGTCGCAGCACACCACGCCGTAGCCGGACTTCTTCGCGACGGGTCCGAGGATGCCGGTGAACTCCGCGGCCTGCTCCGGGGTGAACAGCATCGACTCGTAGCTCGTGTTCCAGTCCGGCTCGTTCGTGAAGGCGATGCTCTCGATGTCGATGCCCTCCTCGGCATAGAAGTCGGCCCACGCCACGAGGTAGTTCGCGTACGCCTCGGTCCAGTCGCCGCTCGCACAGCTCGCATCCGACAGACCGCACAGTGCGCCGCCGCGGACGGCCGAGCCGTTGGTCTTCATGTAGGCCGGGGCGGTCCAGGCGTTGCCGTAGAACCGGTCGACGCCGCGAGCCCTGGCCTCCTGTGCGAACCAGACGGAGCCGTTGTCCCAGCCGTCCCACTGGTACTGCGGCTCGGCGTCGGGACCGCCCGGGTCCTCGGGCTGGATCGACAGCATGACGTCGTAGGTGTCGTGGCTCTGTCCCCCGATCCCGATCCGCAGGATGTCCGGCGCGGCTCCGTCCCGGCCCAGCAGGAGGTCCAGGGCCTCCGAGCGCTGCGGCTCCGAGATCTGGTGCAGCAGCGCGGCCCGCTGGAACGCGCTCGAGAAACCGAAGCCCTCGACGGTCTGGTGTCGGTCCCTCGGCTGGAGGTCGATCGCGGTGCCCGGGTCTCGCCGCTCGGCCGCGACCTGCCCGGCGGCGGCCGGTGCCAGCGCCGCTCCCACGAGGCAGGTGGCGGCCGCGGTGGCCACAGCAACGGAAAGTGCTCGTCTCATGGTGCTCTCCTTTGAGCCCTGGGGGTCGCCTTCCTCACGTGCGACGGTCACGCTATCCCGGAACCGGGCACTGTGAAAACGTTCTCGTCGTGGTTGCGTCCGCAGTCGGCCGGTGCCGACGGCGCAGCGGGCCTGCCCCGTCAGCCGTGTTCCACGAGCGTCTCGACCACGTCGAGGACAAGATCGAGGCCCGGCTCGAACTCGGCGCCGAACGAGTAGCCCGGCTGCAGGACGTGCCCTGCCGCGAACGCCGCCAGGTGGGGATACCGGCCGCCGTCCGGAACCGCCACCATGGCCTCCTCCGGGCCGCCGGCGCCGCTGCTGCCATCCCCGCTGGACGGCACTGCCGCCTCCTGGAGCACGAACCCGTAGACGTACGAGTCCACGAGCGTGTAGGCGCGCGCGGTCATCGGCAGCGACAGCCCGGCACCGAGCAGCACACCCAGCACCACGTCGTGGTGACGGAGCGTCGAGGGTCCCGGCGTCGACCGGGAGTCCAGGACGGCGAGCGCCCAGGGGTGTCGGGCGAGGACGGCGCGTGCGGAGACGGCCCGCGCGCGGAGCGCGGCCCGCCACGGCGACGCCGGGTCGGGCAGGTCGATCTCGGCGAAGACGCGGTCCACCATGCCGTCGAGCACGTCCTCCTTGCCGCGCACGTAGTGATAGAGCGACATCGGCTTGAGGCCGAGCGCCTTCGCGAGCGACCGGATGGTGACGCCCGGCAGCCCGTCCGCGTCGGCGAGTGCGACGGCGGCGTCGAGCACTCGGTCGCGGCTGAGCGGACCGGTGCGGTGCGGGATCTCCTCGGCGGCGTCGTCCGGCACAGCTCATCCCCCTGGTTCCTTGACGGTGCCCTCTCGGCACCTCTACCGTACAAAGTACCCTTACTTAGTACGGTTGGAGCAACCGCATGTCTCACCGTCAGGCCGGCAGATTCGCCGGCGCCCTCTTCCTGGGCGTCTTCCTCCTCTACGGAATGGGCAGTGCGCTCGAGCTCCAGCCGGCCGGGATCACCCTCATGCTCCTCAACTCGGCCGGCGTCGCGGCGATCGGGGTGATCCTGTTCCGGCTGCTGCGCCCGGCGGCGCCCCGGACGGCGCTGCTCTACGTACTCACGCGGCTCACCGAGGCCGTGCTGCTCGCCGTCGGTGTCGTGTTCCTGGCCGGAGGGAACACCTCGGCGAACAACGCCGTGTACGTGGTGGCGATGGTCGTGCTGGGCGTCGGCAGCCTGCCGTTCTGCCTGGCCCTCACCAGGCAGAACGGGACACCCCGCTGGTTCGGCGTGTGGGGTATGGCCGGATACGCCCTGCTCGCGCTCGGCGTGGTGCTGGAGCCCGCCGTCCCCGGCGCGGGTGTCGCGCTGGCGGTCCCCGGCGGCCTCTTCGAGGTCGCCCTGGGCGTGCTGCTGCTCGTCCGCGGCTGGCCGGCGGACACGTCCACGAGCACGCCGCCGGCTGCGGCCGTCCGGTGACGGGCGGGAGGCATCAGATGGCTCAGGCGCCTGAGGCTGCTCAGGTGACGAGATCCTCCGGGCGAGCAGGCGCGGAGTACGAAGCCAGCATCTGGAGCTTGTCGGCCGCGGCGGTGCCCGCGTCCGCGTGATAGACGACGAGCGTCAGGCCAGGCGCGCCGCCGACGGCGAGCTTCTCGCGGTTCAGGGTGAGCGCGCCGACCTCCGGGTGGTCCAGCGTGACGGCAGTGCCCTCCCGCGCCATGACGTCGTGCCGGGCCCAGGCCTCGCGGAAGGTCGGACTGGCGAGGGACAGCTCCCCCACCAGCTCGACCAGCCGGGGGTCGTCCGTCTCGGCGCCCACCAGCTGACGAAAGCCCGCGACCATCTCCGCCGCGACCGCCGCCGGGTCGTAGCCCGCATAGAGCGCCTGCTCGGCAGGATCGAGGAAGACGTCGCGCAGCCGGTTGCGACCGGCCACCAGCCGCGGTGACACCGCCGTGGCCAGGGGGTTGGCCGCGAGCACGTCGAGGTACCGGCCCTCGACGAAGGCTGGCAGCCCGATCGCGCCGAGCAGCTTGAGGGTCCCGGCCGGCACGGTCTCCCGGCGGGCCGGCCGCCGTCGTCGGCGCGGGCGGTCACCGGCCAGACCCAGCAGGTAGGCGGTGCCGGCGTCGTCCAGCTGGAGCACCCGGGCGAGGGACTCCAGGACCTGGACCGACGGGTTGCGGTCGCGCCCCTGCTCGAGCCGCAGGTAGTAGTCGGCGCTGATGCCCGCCAGGAGCGCCACCTCCTCGCGGCGCAGGCCCGGCACGCGGCGCACGCCGCTGCGGGGCAAGCCAACGCGCTCCGGCCCGACACGTTCACGCCGGGCACGGAGGTACTCCCCCAACAGGTTCGGCTCGTCGGTCATCCCCTCCACGGTAGGACGGCCGCGCCGCCGGTGCCTGGTCCTGTCAACCCCAGGATGCGTGGGGTCCTGTCTCCATCCGGGCCCGCGGCGCAGCCTGGGACCAGGAGCCCGGGTCCGCCGGGCCGACAGAAAGGCAGCAGAGATGACCAAGCTCGCACTCGTCACCGGTGCCACGTCGGGGATCGGCCACGCGTTCGCCGACCGGTTCGCGGCGCAGGGACACGACGTGCTCGCGGTCGGCCGCGACGCCGCGCGGCTCGAGGCCCTGGTCGCCGATCACCCCGAGGCCAGGATCCGGACGGTGGTCGCCGACCTGTCGACGGCACAGGGCATCGAGTCGGTGGCGGACGTCGCCGCGGCCGAACCCGTCGACATCCTGGTCAACAACGCGGGCGTGGCGCACTACATGCCGCTCGCGGAGCTGCCCGCCGACAAGGCCGCTGAGCTCGTCCACGTCAAGGTGCTGGCCCCGACGCTGCTCGCCCGCGCCGTGCTCGGCGGCATGCTGGAGCGCGGCAGCGGCGTGATCGTCAATGTCGCCGGGATGATCGCGTTCAGCGGTCCCGCGCCGTCGTCGGTCATGCCGCGCCGAGCCGTCTACGCCGGCGCGCTCGCCGAACTGCTCGCCTTCTCCCAGACCCTGAGCGCCGAGCTGGAGGGCACGGGAGTGCGCGTCCAGGCGCTGCTGCCCGGCGTGGTCGCCACCGAGTTCCATACCCGTCAGGGCCTGGACCTCAGCGGAGTGCCGCGGATGTCGGCGCAGGACGTCGTCACAGCGAGCCTGCGCGGCCTGGAGCTCGGTGAGGTCGCCACCGCGCCGGGCGTCGAGGATGCCGGTCTGCTCGACGCCGTGTTCGCCGCGAACCTCGCCGCGTTCGGCGGCCAGAGCCCGCAGCTCGCGTCCCGCTACTGAGCCCGGCTCGCCGGACCTCCCGGAACCGGGTCAGCCACCGGCCGAGGACTCGCGCCGGTACACGAACCCGGCGAGCGGAGCCTGCACCCGCCAGCCCAACGACTCGTACAGGGCCCTGCCCTCGACGCTCGCGCCGAGCACTGCCGTCGCCGCGCCGCGCTCGGCGGCGATGTTCGCGAGGCGGCGCATCACCAGGCTGCCCAGACCGCGGCGCCGGTGCGCCGGCTCGGTCTCCACCTGGTCGACGACGGCGCACTCGCCGGTCACCACGACCTGACCGCGGGCGGCGAGCACGCCGTCGTCGGCAAGCACCCGGAGGAACGTCACAGCGCCCTCGGTCTCGGTGCGCACCGCATAACCGTCCGGGGTGCGGGTGGCCGAGGAGCGCAGATCCGTCGCCATGAGGAAGGTCAGGGGCCCTTCCGTCCAGCCCGGAGGCAACCAGGAGGCGACGACCTCCGGCTCGACGAACGCCTTGAGCCAGGTGCTCGGCACGGTGACCGACCCGGCGACCCGGCGGACGGTCGCCTCGTCGGCGTCGAGCAGCACGTACCGCGCCACGTGGTGCGGCAGGCCGACGTCGACCCGGAAGCCCTCCAGCAGCTCGACCGGCGGTTCGGTCCCGCGCGAGACCGCCCAGCCGGCCACCCAGGCACGGGCGAGCCGAGACACCATCACGATCCTCCTCCCGCCGCGGCGGGCATGTTGCATGGCCGCTCGATGCTACTGCGCAGAGAGCGTCCGGTCGTGCAGCGAGGGCCGGTCGCGAAACCTACCGGCGCTGCGGTGCGTTGACACGCAGGACGCACCGCACGCACCGCTGGACCGAACCACGCTGGACCGAACCAGGGAGAGACCATGATGGATGTGCTCGTGCACGGCGCCGCCGCAGGCGGAGACGCTACGTGGAGCAGCGTAGGGACCGCGGCCCTCTGGGTGGTCGCCGGCCTGGCGGTGCTGGCGCTCGGCGTGCTCCTGGCACTCGTGCTCGCCATGCGCACCAAGCACCCCCGGGCACTCGCCGTCATCCGGGGTTTCAACCGGCGGTTCAACAACCCTCGGATGCTGCGGGCCGCGGGCAGGGCCGGGTCCAAGCTGGCCGTGGTCAGGCACGTGGGACGGCGCTCCGGGACGTCGTACGCGACG
Organism: Promicromonospora iranensis; assembly: GCF_028994805.1. Taxonomy (GTDB): domain Bacteria; phylum Actinomycetota; class Actinomycetes; order Actinomycetales; family Cellulomonadaceae; genus Promicromonospora; species Promicromonospora iranensis. Next base: position 6,288 of record NZ_JAJQQP010000021.1, read on the forward strand.
CCCATCGGCGTCTTCCCCCTGGAGGACGACTTCCTCGCCATCCTCTCGTACGGGTCCGACACGGACTGGCTGCGCAACATCCGCGCGGCCGGCTCGGCGGAGCTGGTGTCCGACGGGCAGACGTACCGGGTGGCAGCCGGACAGGTCATCGGTCGGGACGAGGCGCTGCCCTACGTGCCCTCGGGACAGCTGCCGTTCGTGCGCCTCTTCGGAGTCACCGACTTTCTCGTGCTGCAGCGCGTCCCCGTGACCCACCCCGCGGCCTGACGTCGCGGTGAGCTGGCTCAGGCGGCGGGCGGGCGGTCGCCCTCGCCGGTGAGCGTGGCCGCGGCGGGCCGGCTCCGCCGTCCGACGACGAAGCCCACCGCGCCGCCGACAAGGAGCGCTCCGGCGCCCGAGAGCAGCGCCGCCGCGCGCGACGGACGGGGTGTCGAGGACCGTGGTGCTGTCGTGTCGGCCATCGGCCCGGGCCGGGTCGCCGGGTGCAACCGTCGGCCTGGGGGGGCAACCGTCTGCCGGGCGGCAACCGTCAGACCGAGCGCACGGCACCCGCACCGGACAGCGACCAGCTCGCCAGGAGGCTCAGCGCACGCTGCGACGGAGAGCCCGCCTCGGTCGAGTAGACGTACAGGGTCGTGTCCGGGTCACCCGGGAGCAGCAGGGTCTCGTACTCGACCGTGAGGTCTCCGACCACCGGATGGCGCAGCCGCTTGGACCCGTGCGTGCGCTGGTTGACCCGGTGCTCGTCCCACCACCTGCCGAACTCGGCGCTGGACGCGCGCAGCTCCGTGATCAGCTCCGCCGTCGCGCGGTCCGCCGGATCGTTCCCGGCCTCCAGCCGCAAGTTCTCGACGGCGACCCGGGCCTGCTCCTCCCAGTCGACGAACAGCGATCGCGCGCCCTCGTCGAGGAGCAGCCAGCGCGCGTAGTTGCGCTGCGGGGCGGGGAACCGCTCGAAGTCGGTGAAGAGCGCCTTGCCCATCCGGTTCTGCGCGAGCACGTCCGCACGGCGCCCGAGCACCAGCACGGGCACCTCGCCGAGGGCGTCGAGCAGCTGGTACAGCCCCGGGCGGACCCGCTGGACCGGACGCGTCCGTGCCAGCGGAGCTCGGGTGCCGAGGCCGATCAGGTCCGCAAGGTGGGCGCGCCCCGCGTCGTCCAGGCCCAGCGCCCGTCCGACGGCGTCGACCACCGACGGGGACGGCACGATGCGGCGGCCCTGCTCGAGCCGTGCGTAGTAGTCCGTGGAGACGCCGGCCAGGAACGCGACCTCTTCCCGGCGCAGGCCCGGCACCCGGCGCACCCGGCCGTCCGCCGGCAGACCGGCCCGGGACGCGTCGCACTGGCTGCGTGCCCGGCGCAGGAAGTCCGCCAGCTCGGTGTTCTTCTCCGGCATACCTCCATTCTGGCCAGCCGACCGGGCCGGCGCACCCATCAGGGTGGACCGCTCAGTCCTCGGCACGGCAGGTCCAGGACGCACGAGGCCTTCTACGGAGCCCCCGGGCCGACGTCGCGGCGGGAGTCTTGACGTGTCGGCACGCCGTGCCACACCACTCAGCCGACTCGGCCCCCTCAGAAGGAGACCCACCATGGCCTACCCCACCGACCGTCCCGCCACCTGGTTCGTCACCGGCGCCTCGCGCGGCCTCGGACTCGAGCTCGTCCAGCAGCTGCTCCGGCGCGGCGACAACGTCGCGGCGACGACCCGCTCCGCCGAGCGTCTGGCCGGCGCCCTCGAGAACACCGACACGTCCCGGCTGCTCCCCCTGGCGGTCGACCTCACCGACGAGACCCAGGTCGCGCGGGCCGTCGCCGACACCACCGAACACTTCGGCCGCCTGGATGTCGTCGTGAACAACGCCGGCTACGGCTACCTCGCCGCCGTCGAGGAGGTCTCCGACACGGACGCCCGCACGATGTTCGACGTCCAGGTCTTCGGGGCGTGGAACGTGCTGCGCGCCGTGCTGCCGGGCTTCCGCGAGCGCCGCTCCGGCCACGTCATCAACGTGTCCTCCATCGTGGGACTGGTGCCCTTCCCGGGCTGGGGCCTGTACGCGGCCGGCAAGTCCGCCCTGGAGGCGATCTCGGAGTCCCTGGCCGCCGAGGTGGCGGACCACGGCATCAGGGTGAACACCGTCGAGCCCGGCTACCTGCGCACCGACTTCCTGCGCCCGGTCTCGCTCGGCCTGCCCTCGTCGACCAGCGACGCCTACCCGGCCGTCCGCGAGATGGTCGAGCAGCACCTGGGCATGCCCGGGACCCAGCTCGGCGACCCCGCAAAGGCTGCCGCGGCGATCATCACGGTCGCGACCACCGGCGACGCGCCGTTGCACCAGCTGCTCGGCTCGGACTCCGTGTCCCTGGCGGATGCCCGTCTCCAGTCCCTCGCCGACGAGTTCGCGGCCGGCCGTCAGCTCGCCACGACCACGGACATCGTCCCGGGCTGAACGGCACGGACCGCGGCGCCGGAGCGTTCATCGCCGGGCAACACGCGGTTCAGGGCGCCGACACCGGTGGTTGTCAGGGTGGGCCGCGCTTCCGCCCGGATCGGGAGCACACCCCCGAACCCGAGGAGCCCCGCCGTGCCCGAGCCCACCACCGAGCCCACCCCCGCCGCTGCCGCCACCACCACCCCGACCACCCCCGGCCCGCTGCGCGCCTCCCGGCGCGGCTTCCTCCTCGGAGCCGGGGCCGTCGGGGCCGGACTCGTGGCCGCAGGGTCGGGGGCCACCACCGCGAGCGCCGCACCGGACCGCACACCCGCTCGCTCTCGCGCCCGCCAGGGCGGCTATGTCTGGCTCGCCGGGGACCACCACCTGCACAGCCGGTACAGCAACGACGCGATGTACCGGATCGACGACCAGGCGGTCCGTGCGATCGACGGCGGGCTGGACTGGATCGTCATCACGGACCACGGCAACGCGGCGTTCGCGGCCCACAGCATCGCGCCGCAGCGCGAGGACATCCTCGCGGCCAGGGAGCGGCACGGCGAGGACCTGCTCCTCTTCAACGGCCTGGAGTGGAACATCCCGGGCGCCGAGCACACCACGTTCATGATGGCGCCGGGAGCAGGCGAGCCCCGTGCCCTCCAGGAGCTGGTGGACAGGTACGACGCGCTGGTGGTCGACGCGCGTGACGGCACTCCCGAGAACGAGGCGCTGGCGCTCGCCGCACTCAAGCACATCGCCGCCACCGTGCGATCCGGCCGGCTCGCGGACGCGCTGGTGCTGCCCAACCACCCGGCCCGCAAGGGCATCGACTCCCCCGCCGAGCTGCGCGCCTGGCAGGACGCGGCGCCGGACGTCGTCATCGGCTTCGAGGGTGCGCCCGGCCACCAGGCGGCGGGCCTGCCCGCGCCAGGCATGGCGCGCGGCCGCGGCCTCTACGACGGCGGCCCGGGACAGTACTCCTTCCCGGGGTACCCCGCGGAGAGCTACCGCACGTGGGGCGGCTTCGACTGGATGACCGCCACGGTCGGGGGCGTGTGGGACTCCTTGCTGTCCGAGGGCCGCCGGTGGTGGATCACCACCACGTCGGACGGCCACCAGGGTTGCGGCGACTGGGTCAAGAACCCCGTCGACCCGCTCGACCAGACGGGCTACGACAAGATTCCGTACAACGAGGACGGCGACACGTTCCAGACCACCGGCGTCTACCCGCCGCCGGTCGGTGCCGGCCGACCCGTCGCCGAGTACAGCTCCTTCCCGCCCGGTGCGTACAACAAGACCTGGGTCGGGGCCGAGAACTTCAGCCACCGTGCGGTGATGGACGCGATGCGGGCGGGCCGGATGTGGGTCTGCTTCGGCGATCTCGTCGCCGGGCTGGACGTCCAGCTCGGGGTCAAGGGCCGGGGTGGCCACCGCCGTCGCGCGACCCTCGGCGGGGAGCTGGTGGTCGCGACAGGGACGGAGGTCGAGCTGACCGTCACCGTCGACCTGGCGGACGGCGTCAACCACGCCGGGCTCCTGCCCGAGCTGGCCCGCGTCGACCTGATCCGTGGCAGGGTGACCGGCCCGAGCGCCGACCCCGACGCGCTCTACGCGCCGGGCACCAGGGTGGCGCACTCGTGGGACACTTCCGGGCGCTCCGGGTCGGTGACGCTCACCCACTCCTTCGTGGCCGAGCACGACGGCTACGTCCGGCTCCGCGGCACCGACGGCAAGCGCAGCCAGCCCGGTTACCTGGGCGCGGACGTCGACCCGGCGGGGCCGGCGCAGGACGTCCTCGGCGGGGTCAACCCCTGGGACGACCTCTGGTTCTACACGAACCCGATCTTCCTCAGGGTCCGCGGGTAGTCCGCGAAGGGTGCGCCAGTAGCAGCGCCGAGTCGCCGCCGAGCGCCGCCCGACTGAAGTTCGGGTAGGGGAGTCCTTGTTTTCGGACGTCCGAACTTCTAGTCTCACGACATGCCCAGCACGCGTCGCTCCCCCGTCGTCGTCCGCCTCGCTCTGCCCGCCGTCCTGTCCCTCGCCCTGGCCGCGAGCACGCTGTCCGGCTGCACGGCCTCGGCTCAGGGGCAGGGGGCGGACGACCGGCCGGTCGTCCTGACGACGTTCACGGTGCTGGCGGACGTCGCGCAGAACGTGGCCGGTGACCATCTCCGGGTCGAGTCGATCACCAAGGCCGGCGCGGAGATCCACGGGTACGAGCCGACGCCGCGCGACATCGCCAAGGCATCGGAGGCGGACCTCATCCTGGACAACGGGCTGAACCTCGAGTCGTGGTTCGGGCAGTTCGTGGAGTCGGTGGACGTGCCGCACGTGGTGGTGTCGGACGGCGTCGAGCCGCTGGACATCACCGAGGACATCACCGAGGACGCCTCCACGGGCAAGCCGAACCCGCACGCGTGGATGAGCCCGGTCAACGTGCAGGTCTACGTCGACAACATGGTCGAGGCGTTCGGTGACCTCGACCCGGCGCACGCCGACGAGTTCGAGGCCAACGGCGCGGCGTACCAGGCGGAGCTGCAGGAGGTGCAGGACGAGCTGGTCGACGGGCTGTCGGCGCTACCCGAGCACCAGCGGGCGCTCGTGACCTGCGAGGGCGCGTTCTCCTACCTCGCACGCGACGCCGGCCTGACCGAGCGGTACATCTGGCCCGTGAACGCCGAGCAGCAGGCCACGCCGCAGCAGATCACGTCCGCGATCGAGTTCGTCCGGGCCAACGACGTCCCCGCCGTCTTCTGCGAGTCCACGGTCTCGGACAAGCCGATGCGGCAGGTCGTCGACGCGACCGGTGCGGCGTTCGGCGGCACGCTCTACGTCGACTCCCTCTCCGAGCCCGACGGGCCGGTGCCGACCTACCTCGACCTGATCCGGTACGACACCGAGACCATCGTCGGCGCGCTCACCGGGAGCGCCTCGTGACGGCGCCCCCGGCGATCGAGGTGGCCGACGTCGCCGTCCGCTACGGCGAGGTCCTGGCCCTGGACGGCGTGTCCCTGAGCATCGCGCCGGGACGGGTGACCGGGCTGGTCGGGATGAACGGATCGGGCAAGTCGACGCTGTTCAAGGCCATCATGGGCATGGTCCGCCCCGACCGCGGGCACGTCCTGATCGACGGCGCCGCCCCCGTCGCGGCGCGCCGGCGGGGCCTTGTCGGCTACGTGCCGCAGAGCGAGGACGTCGACTGGGCCTTTCCCGTCTCCGTCCGGGACGTGGTCATGATGGGCCGCTACGGCCGGCAGGGCCTCACCCGGCGCGCCCGGCCCGCCGACCACGTCGCCGTCGCCGACGCCCTCGACCGCGTGGAGCTCACCGGCTACGCCGAGCGGCAGATCGGGCAGCTCTCCGGCGGACAGCGCAAGCGCGCGTTCGTCGCCCGCGGCATCGCCCAGGACGCCCGGATCCTGCTGCTGGACGAACCCTTCGCCGGCGTCGACAAGCGCTCGGAGGCCACCATCGTGCGGCTGCTCAGAGAGCTGGCGGACGACGGCCGCACCGTCCTGGTGTCCACCCACGACCTGCACGCCCTCCCGCGGCTCGCGGACGAGGCGGTGCTCCTGCTGCACCGGGTCCTGTTCCACGGCGACGTGTCGGAGGCGCTACGGCCGGACCACCTCGCCCGGGCCTTCGGCCTCGACGTGCTGGACCTGGACCTGGACCGGGACCAGGACCAGGACCTGAACCGGGAGGGACCCGCATGACCGTCCTCGACCTGCTCCTGGAGCCGCTGCAGTTCGACTTCATGGTCCGCGCGCTCGCGACGACCGTCATCGCCGCGATCGTGTGCGCGCTCCTGTCGTGCTGGCTCGTCCTGGTCGGCTGGTCGCTGATGGGCGACGCCGTCTCGCACGCCGTCCTGCCCGGCGTCGTGATCGCCTACGTGCTCGGCGCGCCGTTCGCGCTCGGGGCCCTCGTGTTCGGGTTCCTCGCCGTGGCCCTCATCGGCGCGATCCGCGGCACGAGCCGGATCAAGGAGGATGCCGCGATCGGGATCGTGTTCACCACGCTCTTCGCTCTCGGGCTCGTCCTCATCTCCGTCACGCCGAGCCACACGGACCTGAACCACATCATCTTCGGCAACATCCTCGGCGTCTCCGACCCGGACCTGGTCCAGATCGCGGTCCTGGCCGCCATCGCCTTCGTGATCCTGGTCCTCAAGCGCCGCGACCTGACCCTGTACGCGTTCGACCCCCTGCACGCCCACGCCATCGGGCTCTCGCCGCGGTTCCTCGGGGCGCTGCTGCTCGGTCTCCTCGCCCTGACCGCCGTCGTCGCCCTCCAGGTGGTCGGCGTGATCCTGGTCGTGGCGATGCTGATCATCCCCGGCGCCACCGCGCACCTGCTCACCGACCGGTTCGGTCGCATGCTCGTGATCGCCCCGGTGCTGTCGGCGACCTGCTCCGTGGTGGGCATCTACCTCAGTTACTGGCTCGACGCCGCCTCGGGCGGGCTCGTCGTCCTCGTGCAGGGCGCCGCGTTCCTGCTCGCCTACCTGTTCAGCCCGCGCCACGGTCTGCTCGGCAAGCTCCCCGCGGCCCGACGGCGGACAGCCGTCGCGAACTGAGCACGGGCCGCGGATATCCCCCGTCGCCGTGTCGCCGAGCTGGCGAATTCGGTCCGTTGCACAGCGTGGCTCGTGACTTCGGTCCGTTGCTCTGACTTCGGTCGGTTGATTGACCGATCTCACAGCAACGGACCGAAGTCGCGCAGCGGACGCGCGGCCTGGCGGACCCCCGCTCACCGGCCGGTGAAGACCGGCGCCTCCCGGTTCAGGAACGAGGCGACGGCGGCGGCGTGATCGCTGGTCGCGCCGCACGTGACCTGGCCGAGCGCCTCTGCCTCCAGCGCCTCGTCGAGGCTCAGGCCGGGCGCCCGCCCGATCAGGCGCTTGCTCTGCGCGAACGCGGCGGTCGGTCCCGCGGCGAGCTGCCGGGCGAGGTCGATCGCCCGGGGCAGCACGTCCTCGGCGTCGGATGTCTCCCCGGAGATGCCCCAGGCGATGGCCTCCTCCGGGGTGAAGGTCCGCCCGAACAGGATCAGCTCCTTCGCCCGGGCGTCCCCGACGGCGCGCGGCAGCGTGACGGACAGGCCGGTGTCGAAGGTCAGGCCGATGCCGGTGAACGCGGTCGCCAGCTTGATGCCGGCCGCGAAGACCCGGTGGTCGCAGGCCAGCGCGAGCCCGAGCCCCGCACCGGCACAGGGCCCGCCCACGGCGGCGATCACCGGCTTGGGCATGGTCAGCAGGTTCCGCACGATCGGCGTGTAGTGCTCGCGGACCGTCGCGAACGCCGACTCCGCGCCGTCCCCCAGGGCCGCTGAGTGCTCGCCCAGGTCCTGGCCCAGGCAGAACGCCCTGGCCGACCCGGTGAGCACCACCGCGCGCACCTGCTCGTCGGCGGCGACGTCCGCGACGGCGTCGCGCAGCGCCGCCTTGGACGCGGCCGTCAGTGCGTTGCGGTGCTCGGGGTCGTCCAGCGTGATCGTCGCGAGCGCATCCCTGCGCTCGACGACGACGGGGGTGTCGGTCATCTCAGCTCCTCCAGAGTCCACGGTCGGCCTCGTCGCCGATCGTCGCTACCGTCAGTACACGTCACCACACACGTCACCACACAGGTCACCACAGGTAGAAGCCCTGCCCGGTCTTGCGTCCCAGCTCGCCCGCCGCGACCTTGTCCCGGAGCACCTGCGGCGGCGCGAACCGTGGCCCCAGCTCGCGCTCGAGGTGCTCGGCGATGTCCAGCCGCACGTCGAGCCCGACGATATCGGTGGTGCGCAACGGACCCACCGGGTGCCGGTAGCCCAGGGTCATCGCCGCGTCGATGTCAGCGGCGTCGGCCACGCCCTCCTCCAGCATGCGCATGGCCTCCAGCGCGATGGCCACACCGAGCCGGCTGCTCGCGAAGCCCGGCGAGTCCCGGACGGTGATCGCCGTCCTGCCCAGCCCGGCGACCCAGCGCTGGGCTTCCCCGACCAGGCCGGGCGCGGTCCGCCGTCCGACCACCACCTCGATCAGGTCGCTGACCGGGACGGGATTGAAGAAGTGCAGCCCGACCAGGCGCGACGGGTCGGGCAGCGCGTCGGCCAGGACGTCGATCGACAGGGAGCTCGTGTTGCTGCCGACGGCCGCACCGGGGGCCACGGCGGCGATCCGCCGCAGCACGTCGCGCTTGAGGTCCGCCAGCTCGGGGACCGCCTCGACCACCAGCGCGCAGCCCGCCAGCGCGGCGGCGTCGGTCACCACCTCGAACGTGCCGGTCGCCCGCACGCCTCTGTCCGCTGCCCTGTCCACTGCCCTGGCCGCCTCCTTGGCCGCCTCCTTGGCCGCCGCCTTGGCGAGGCTCGCGGCGATCCGCTCGCGCGCCTCCCCCGCCGACGCCGCGTCGCTCTCGACGACGGTGACGGCGGCGCCCGCGATCACGAAGGCGTGCGCGATGCCGGCGCCCATGCGCCCGCCGCCGTACACCCCCACGTTCTCCGGGACGGTGCGCCCGGTGGTGTGCTCTGTCATGGCCGCCCCTTGCGGCGGTCGAGGAACGCCGTCATCCGGTCGGTCTTGTCCTGGGTCTCGAACAGCACCGCCTGCGCGATGTTGTCGACGAGCGGGTGCGCGTCGCGTGGCGCGTCCAGGACGGACTTGGTGAGCCGCACGGCCAGCGGCGCCTGGGCGGTGATGCGGTCGGCGAGGCGGTGCCCGGCCGGCTCGAGGTCGTCGGCGGCGACCACCTCGTGGAGCAGGCGGACCGCGAGCGCCTCGTCGGCGTCGAGCACGCGCCCCGCCAGCAGGATCTCCTTGGCCAGCGGCTCGCCGACGAGCTCCTTCAGCCGCCAGGCGGCGCCGGCCGCGGCGAGGATGCCCAGGCCCGGCTCCGGGTTGCCGATCCTGGTCGCGGGGGTGCCGATCCGGAAGTCGCACGCGTAGGCGAGCTCCGCGCCGCCTCCGAGGGCGTACCCGTCGACGAGTGCGACGACGGGCATCGGCAGCCGGTGGACCCGGTCGAAGATGCCCGAGTTGATGCCGGCGAGCGCGTCGTCCCGGCGCCGTTCGCGGAGCTGGGCGATGTCCGCCCCCGCCGCGAAGGTGCCGCCGGTGCCGATGAGCAGCGCCACGCGTGGTGCTGCCTCCAACGCGGCGCACGCGTCGTGCAGGGCCTCGACCGTCGCGCTGTCGATGGCGTTGCGGACCTCTGGCCGGTTCAGCCGCAGGACCACCCGGTCGTCGTGCTCCTCGACCAGCAGCGGCGCGCTCATGCGTCGAAGTCCACGGTCACCGCGTCGCCGACCGGGAACGTCTGGCAGGTGAGGACGAAGCCGGCGGCGACCTCCTCCGGCTCGAGGGCGTAATTGCGCACCATGTCGACCGCGCCGTCGCGCACCCGGGCCCGGCAGGTGCCGCACACCCCGCCCTTGCACGCGAAGGGCAGGTCGGCGCGGACCTCCTGCGCGGCGTCGAGGAGCCGTTTGTCCTGCGGCATCGCGCTGGTGGTCGAGCGGCCGTCGAGGATCACCGTCACCTCGCTCGTCGCGCCGTCCACCACCCGGTCCGGATGCCGCAGCTCCGGCGGGGGCTCGTCGACCCAGAAGAGCTCGACGTGCACCCGCTCGGCCGGGACCCCGAGCTCCGCCAGCACCGCCCGGGCCTCGGTCAGCATGCCGAAGGGCCCGCAGAGCCAGACGTGGTCCATGTCGGCGACGGGGACGACGAGGGTCAGCAGGTCACGCAGCCGGTCGCCGTCGAGCCGGCCCGAGAACAGCTCCACGTCACGTGGCTCCCGGGACAGGACGTGGACCAGGTCGAGCTGGTCGTGGTGGGCATCCTTGAGGTCCGCGAGCTCCTCGGCGAACATCACGGAGCTGGTCGTGCGGTTGCCGTAGAGCAGGGTGGCCCGCGCGTCCGGGTTGCCGAGCACCGTGGACATGATCGAGAGCATCGGCGTGATGCCCGAGCCCGCCGCGATGCACAGGTGTCGCCCGCCCTGCGCCGGGTCGGCCCGGAAGCTGCCGCTCGGGGGCAGCACCTCCACGCGGTCCCCGGGCCTGACCTCGCGCACCAGCCAGGACGAGAACAGGCCGTCGGGGATCTCGCGGACGCCGATCCGTGGCGCGCTGCCCGCCGGCGCGCAGATGGAGTAGGTGCGTCGCTGCTCGACGCCGTCGACGACGCGGCGCAGCGTCAGCGACTGGCCGGCGGCGAAGTCGAACACGTCCCGCAGCTCGGCGGGCAGGTCGAAGGTGACGGCGGCCGCGTCGTCGGTGAGCTGCTCGACGTCGGTCACGGTGAGCGTGTGGAACGTGGCGGTCACGTCAGATCTCCTTCACGTGCTCGAACGGCTCCAGGCAGGCCCGGCAGCGGTACAGCGCCTTGCAGGCGGTGGAGCCGAACTCCGAGCCGACCGTCACGTCGTCGGACCCGCACAGCGGGCAGCGCACGGCGCGCCGCGCGGGCGTGAGCCGCAGCAGCACCGGGCCGGAGCGTTGCGGGGCCGGACCCGGCGGGGAGATCCCCGCGGCGGCGAGCGCCGCCCGTCCCGCGGGAGTGATCCAGTCGGTGGTCCAGGCGGGCTCGAGGACGACGCGCACCCGCGCGTCGGCGAACCCTGCGGCGCGCAGCTCGCGCACGAGGTCGTCGCGCATGGCCGCCATCGCGGGGCACCCGGAGTAGGTGGGCGTGATCGCGGCGACGACGGCCCCGTCGTCGTCGACGGTGACGTCGCGCAGCACGCCGAGGTCGGCGAGCGTGAGCATCGGGAGCTCGGGGTCGACGACGGCGGAGGCGGCCTCCCGCGCTCGGGCGAGCATCCGGTCCCGGTCGAGCAGGGCGCTCACCACTGCCCCCCGGGGTGGGCGCGCGCCACGACCTGCATCTCCGCGAGCAGCGCAGTGAGCGCCTCGGTGTGCTCGCCGTCGCGCCCCGTGCGGCCATCGCGCCCGTGGTCCGCCGCGTGCGGGGGCTGGGCAGGCCGCTCGACACCGCTCGCCGCCAGCACCTGGTCGAGGACCGCCTCGACGTCGGCGGCGACATCCGCCGGGTCGACGCCGACGCCCGACCGCGCGGCCGCCCGCTCGACGTCGTGCGTCTCGAAGAGCTCGGTCCAGAACGGCCACAGGGCGTCGAGCCCGGCCACCAGCCGCCGCCGGGACTCGTCGGTGCCGCGGGCCAGCGTCAGGAACCAGCGGCCGGCGAAGTCGCGGTGGTAGGTGAGCTCCTTGACGGCCTTGGCGGCCACCGCGGCGAGGACGGCGTCCCGGCTCTGGTTCAGCCGGTCGAGGAGCGCCAGGCGCCACGACGAGAAGAGCAGGATCCGGACGACGGTCTGCGCGAAGTCGCCGCCCGGCACCTCCGCGAGCCGCACGTTGCGGAACTGCGGGGCGTCGCGGAAGAACGCCAGCCGGTCCTCGTCCGGGACCGGTGAGCTGTCGGGCAGCGTGGGCACCTGCGAGCCGTCCGCGGCCGCCGCGCGGGCGAGCAGCAGGCGCGCCTGCCCGAGCAGGTCGAGCGCGATGTTGGACAGCGCAATGTCCTCCTCGAGGTCGGGCGCGTTGCTGCACCACTCGGCGAGCCGCTGGGACAGCACGAGGGCGTCGTCGCCGAGCATCAGGCAGTAGGTCGCGAGCGTCGCCGGGTCCACGCCGTCGGGCACCGTGGTGTCCACGCCGGCGAGCGGGTCCTCGAAGTCGGTGCCGAAGGCCCAGTGGGCGTCGTTGACGAGCAGTCCGGCGTAGGCGTTGTCGTGGTCGTCGGGCTCGTGCGTCCGGACGTCAGGCATGTGGTGCGCTCCCTCGATGTACTGGCCGTCTACATGTGCGGGACATCTACATGTGCGGGACGTCGGCGGGGATGTCGTAGAACGTGGGGTGCCGGTAGACCTTGTCCCCGCTGGGTGCGAAGAGGGGGTCCTTCTCGTCCGGGCTGGATGCGGTGATGGCGGACGAGCGGACCACCCAGATGCTCACGCCCTCGTTGCGGCGGGTGTAGACGTCACGGGCGTGACGCAGCGCCAGCTGGTCGTCCGGCGCGTGCAGCGACCCGACGTGGACGTGGTTGAGGCCGCGCTTGCCGCGGACGAACACCTCGTAGAGCGGCCACTCGCCGCGGATCTCACTGGTCATGCCGTCCTCGGCCCGTCGCTCGTGTCGCTGCTCGTGTCACTGCTCGTGTCACTGCCGTCGCCGGCCGCGAACGCGAGCGCCGCCTCGCGGACCCACGCGCCGTCGTCCCAGGCCTTCTTGCGGTGCGCGACCCGCTGCGCGTTGCACGGGCCGTTCCCCTTCACGACGTCCCAGAACTCGTCCCAGTCCGGCTGACCGAAGTCGTGCGCGCCGCGCTCCTCGTTCCAGACCAGCTCGGGGTCGGGAAGGGTCACGCCGAGCGCCTTCGCCTGCGGAACCGTCATGTCGACGAAGCGCTGGCGCAGCTCGTCGTTCGTATGCGTCTTGACGCCCCACGCCATGGACCGGGCGGTGTTGGGCGACTCGTCGTCCGGCGGGCCGAACATCATCAGCGACGGCCACCAGAACCGGTCGACGGACTCCTGGACCATGGCCCGCTGCTCGTCGGTCCCGCGCATCATCGTCATCAGCAGCTCGTAGCCCTGCCGCTGGTGGAAGGACTCCTCCTTGCAGATGCGGATCATCGCCCGGCCGTACGGGCCGAACGACGTACGGCACAGGGGCACCTGGTTGCAGATGGCGGCGCCGTCGACCAGCCAGCCGATGGTGCCCACGTCCGCGTACGAGAGCGTCGGGTAGTTGAAGATCGAGGAGTACTTCTGCCGCCCGCTGATCAGCATCTCGGTGAGCTCCTGGCGCGAGACGCCCAGCGTCTCCGCCGCCGAGTACAGGTAGAGGCCGTGCCCCGCCTCGTCCTGGACCTTCGCCAGCAGGATCGCCTTGCGCCGCAGCGACGGCGCGCGGCCGATCCAGGCGCCCTCCGGCTGCATGCCGATGATCTCGGAGTGGGCGTGCTGGGCGACCTGCCGCACCAGCGTCCTGCGGTAGGCGTCGGGCATCCAGTCGCGCGGTTCGACGCGGTCCTTGCGGTTGATCACGGCTTCGAAGCGCGCCTCGAGCTGGGCCTCGCTCTCCTGCTCGGGCTCGGCGACTACCGGCATGGGCACCTCCAGGGCGCGGCTGTGACTATTTACTGACCGATCGTTCTGTACTAGATTGACACAGCCGGAGCGGGTTGCACAACGGCCCGGGGCTGACCGATGCCGATCACGACGATCAACGCCGATCGATGCGAGGGGATGCGCGCAGTGAGCACACAGACAGTGAGCACACAGCTGGAGAGCTACGTCGCGGGCCGCTGGTTCCGCGGGACGGACGGCGGCGAGCCGGTCCTGGACGCCGTGACCGGGCAGGAGGTCACCCGTGTCTCGAGCCACGGCCTCGACTTCGCGGCGCTGGTCACCCACGCGCGCGAGGTGGGCGGACCGGCGGTCCGGCGGCTGACCTTCCACGAGCGGGCGGGCCTGCTCAAGGAGCTGGCCCTGCACCTGGGCCGGCACAAGGACGACTTCTACGCGCTCTCCCTGCGCACGGGCGCCACCCGGCGCGACTCGATGGTCGACATCGACGGCGGCATCGGCACGATGTTCAGCTACGCGAGCAAGGGCAAGCGTGAGCTCCCGAACGACACCGTGGTGCTCGACGGCGCGCTCGAACCGCTCGGCAAGGGCGGCACCTTCGTGGGCCAGCACCTGTACACCTCGCGCCCCGGCGTCGCCGTGCAGATCAACGCCTTCAACTTCCCCGTCTGGGGCATGCTCGAGAAGCTGGCGCCCGCCTTCCTCGCCGGTCTGCCCAGCATCGTCAAGCCGGGCAGCCAGACGGCGTACGTCACCGAGGCGGTGGTCCGGCAGATCATCGCCTCCGGGATCCTGCCCGAGGGCAGCCTGCAGCTGGTCTGCGGCAGCGCCGGCACGCTGCTGGACGAGCTCGGCGAGCAGGACGCCGTGGCCTTCACCGGCTCCGCGCACACCGCCGCGATCCTGCGCGAGCATCCGGCCGTGCTGCACCGCGGCGTCCGTCTGGGAGTCGAGGCCGATTCCCTGAACTGCTCGATCCTCGGGCCCGACGTGACGGCGCAGGACGACGAGCTCGACCTGTTCGTCAAGGGCGTCGTCACCGAGATGACCGTCAAGGCCGGCCAGAAGTGCACGGCGATCCGGCGCGTCATCGTGCCCGAGCCGCTCGCGGACGCCGTGGTCGAGGCGATCAGCGCCCGCCTGGCCCGGATCACCGTCGGCGACCCCGCCGACGAGAGCGTCCGGATGGGCGCGCTCGCAAGCCTCGGCCAGCGCGAGGAGGTGCGCAAGGCCATCGAGGCGCTGCGCACCTCCGCCGACATCGTGTACGGCGACCCTGCCCACGTCGACGTCGTGGGTGCCGACGCCGAGCGCGGGGCGTTCCTCTCCCCGGTCCTCCTGCGGGCCCGCCCCGGCGCCGCCGAGCCCCACGAGGTGGAACCGTTCGGGCCGGTCGCCACCGTGCTCACCTACGGGTCGCTCGAGGAGGCGGTCGACCTCGCCGCCCGGGGAAGAGGCAGCCTGGTGGCGTCACTCGTCACCCACGACCCACAGGTCGCCCGCGACGTGGCCCGCGGGCTCGCCCCCTGGCACGGCCGGCTGCTGATCCTCGATCGCGACGACGCCGCCGAGTCGACGGGGCACGGCAGCCCCCTGCCGATGCTCGTGCACGGCGGCCCGGGCCGTGCCGGTGGCGGCGAGGAGCTGGGCGGCGTCCGCGCCGTGCTGCACCACATGCAGCGCACGGCGATCCAGGGATCCCCCGACATGCTCACCTCGGTCACCGGCCGCTGGACCCCTGGCGCGCGGCGCGCGGTCGACGGCGTGCACCCGTTCCGCAAGTCCCTGGCTGAGCTGCACATCGGCGACACCATCGAGACGGCGACGCGAACGGTCACGCTCGACGACATCAACCACTTCGCGGAGTTCACCGGGGACACGTTCTACGCGCACACGGACCCGGAGGCCGCCGCGGCGAACCCGTTCTTCGGCGGCCTCGTCGCGCACGGCTACCTGGTGGTGTCCCTGGCCGCCGGCCTGTTCGTGGACCCGGCACCAGGTCCGGTGCTGGCCAACTTCGGCGTCGACAACCTCCGGTTCCGCACCCCGGTGAAGGTGGACGACACCATCCGGGTGAGCCTGACCGTCAAGCAGATCACCCCGCGCACCACCGCCGACTACGGCGAGGTCCGCTGGGACGCGACGGTCAGCAACCAGGACGACGAGCCGGTGGCGACGTACGACGTGCTCACCCTCGTCGCCAAGACCGCTGGGGACACTGCCGGGGAGAACTGAGTGCGCAGGAGGCCCCATGGCGGTCGGATGGCGGTCCGGCGGCGGTCCGGCCGCGCCCGTCTGGGACGATCGCGCCCGTCTGGGACGATGAGGCCATGACCACAGACGCGACGTCGACGGGCGCGCCACCTGCCCGCCGCCCCCGCGGAAGGCCGGGCCACGACCGCGAGGCGGTGCTGCGGACGGCGATCGACCTCTTCAACCGGCGCGGGTACGACGCCACGTCGATCAGCGACCTGGCCGCGGAGCTGGGTGTCACCAAGTCGGCGGTCTACCACCACTTCGTCAGCAAGGAGGCGCTGCTGGCCGCTGCCCTGGACGAGGCGCTGGAGGGCCTGAGCTCGGCGGTCGAGGCGGCGTCCGTGGCGACGGACGGCGAGCCCAGCTCCGTGCGTCTGCGGACCACCGTCGAGGCGGCGGTGCGCATCCTCGCCGACAACCTCCCCGCCGTCACGCTCCTGCTGCGCGTCCGAGGGAACAGCGTTCTGGAACGGTCCGCGATGGAACGGCGCAGACACATCGACGAGCGCCTCGCCGTGCTCGTCCGGCAGGCCGCCGCGGAGGGTGACCTGCGCGGCGACGTCGACCCGGACGTCATCAGCCGGCTCATCTTCGGCATGGTCAACTCCCTCACGGACTGGTACCGACCTGGCGGGCCGATGGATGCGGACGCACTGGCCGCCACGATCTCCAGCGTGCTCTTCGAGGGTCTGCGGCCCGTGCCGGACGGCGTCGTACGGTGATCGCATGACCACTGACCGAACCAGTGACCGGACCAGTGACCGGACGGCCGGTGATCGCATGCAGGAGCCGTGGACGATCACCCTGGGCGCCCTCGACGAGAAGCTGGGCATCCAGGTCCTGGAGCAGTCGGCGCAGCGGGTCATGGCCACCATGCCGGTGGCGGGAAACACCCAGTCGCTGGGTCGCCTGCACGGTGGCGCGACCGCTGCGTTCGCCGAGGCGCTCGGCTCCTGGTGCGCACTGATCCACGCGAGCACGCTGGGCAAGGTGTGCGCGGGCGTGGACCTGAACATCACGCATCACCGGGGAGCGACCGACGGGATCCTGACCGGCACGGCGACCCCCGTCCACCTCGGCCGCACCATCACGTCGCACGAGATCGTCGTGACGGACGCACAGGACCGGCGCATCTGTACGGCGCGCATCACCAACCAGCTGATCGAGCCGCGCTGACGCGGTTCGCGTCCCGTCGGCGAAAGACCTGAGCCCGCACCGACCGCGAGTGTCGCGCCCCGACCTGGGCGTGCCCCTCCTGGGCCTCAGCCCGGCCTGAGCGAGCAGTCGGATATCGAGCGCCAGCCGGCCGGCCTGACTGGCGTCGATCAGGGCTGCCGGTCAAGCGACTTCGGGGACGACGACCTCGTGGTCGGTGACCCTGCGGTCGGTGACCCGTAGCCGGGCCTGCTGTCGGCCGGGTTAGGCGGCTTCGGCTTCTGATTGAGGCGGGGCTTCGAGGGCGTCGGGCAGGGTGATGCGGTGTCCGCGGGCGTCGGTGAAGGCCCACCCGGTCTCGATCAGGGCGCCGGGCGCGGTGGCGCTCGACGTGGTGGTGGTTTTGCCGGTCCAGTGCATGGTGATGCCTCGGGTGTCGACGAGCTGGTGGTGGTACCAGCACAACAACGCACTGTTGGACACGGAGGTGTCTCCACCGTGAGCCCAGTGAGTGACCGCGTGGTGCACCTCGCACCTCGATGGCGGCTGATCACACCCCGGGAAGACGCAGTGCTGGTCTCTGGCGATCACCGCTCGCCGCATCTGCCCGGTGACGGTGCGTTGTGCGCGGCCGACGTCCAGGACCGTGCCGTCGGGTCCGAACACGAT
Source organism: Promicromonospora iranensis (assembly GCF_028994805.1). Lineage (GTDB taxonomy): Bacteria > Actinomycetota > Actinomycetes > Actinomycetales > Cellulomonadaceae > Promicromonospora > Promicromonospora iranensis. Next base: position 23,899 of record NZ_JAJQQP010000021.1, read on the forward strand.
CCGAGTGACCGCACTGTCACACGCCAAACGGCGCAGCAGTGCTCGTGGGGCGCGGTCACCGGTCTCGGTGAACACGGGGCCACCACCGGACAGCAGGCGGGACACCGTCACGGCGCCTCCAGTTGCTGGGCCTCTAGTTGCTGGGCCGGCGGCTGGCGGGTCTGCGTTCGTCGGAGCCATACCCGTGCTCGCGCCCGGTGCACCTGCACCTGCACCTGTGCTTGTGCCTGCGCTTGAGCCGGGTGCTTCTGCGCCGGGCGCGCGGCCGGGTGTGCGGCCGGGTGTGCGGCCTGGTGTGGTTTGTCCGCAGGTCAGGCACAAGCCTTCGCGGGTGCGGGTGGCCTGAGCGACCAGCTCGGTCCAGGACACCGTGACATTCAGGTGGGGCGGGATCGCCGCACCAGGAGACGCCTGGTTCGTGTCCAGAACCACCCGGGCGACGTCCGCCAGACCCTGTGCCCGGCGCTGCGTCGACGTGCGGGTGTCTTCCGCTGAGGGGGCGCCGAGGATCGCGTTGATCGCTGCGGTGACCAGGAGGCCGTGTTCGTCGGTCAGGAACCCTGCGAGGTGGTAGCCGCCGAAGGTTTTGGCCAGGTCGAGGAACTCGCCCAGAGCGGCCTTGTCGTCATCCACGTCATCCGTGTCGGGGTCGGTGATCGTCGCGAACCGGCGTGCCACGATCCGGAACTGGTCCGCGTTCAACGAACCCGCCTCCCGCAGGACCAGACCCTCACCCGTGACCAGCGTCCCGTCCGTGACCGCGTCCTCCAACACCTGGGTGATGAGCTGACGGGTGTGCTCCCCGTCGGGGTCCTCGGCCGGGTCGGGGAAGTCGACCGGCACGGTCTGCACGAACGCCTCCGGGGTCGTCCGCTCACCCGTACGGGTATCGATCAACCAGGCCAACGCGTCGGTGCGGGTCTCGCTGGTCGGGGCGACCTTGGTCATCACACGAGCATGGTCCGCACCGAGGGTGCCCGCGACCAGGCCTTCCCGGGTCCCAGGCAGCGCCGTGGCCAGGCGGCGGGCCATCGTCATGTCCTTACCCGCCGTCACCGCAGAGATACCTTCCCGGAGCCGTAGCCAGGTGGTGAACGCCCGCGCCATCCCACCTGAGCGCCAGGACCCGTCCGCCTCGATCCTCGACAGCAGGGTGTACCGCACACCGTCGAGGCGGCCGGTCATCCGGCGGATCCGGGTGTGCGCCTCCATCAACCGGCCCACGGTCGGCGGATCCCACCCGTCCAACACCTCCGGATCGGTCAGGACGGCGAGTTCGTCCATCACGTTCTCGAACCGGGCCAGTGTCTCCTCGATCGACTCGGCACTGGGCAGGCCACCGGCTGGCACGCCGTTCGTCGACTGCTCCACCGGACCCCACCCCCATGCCGCTCTAGTACTCGCGTCCTCGCTGCATCTATCGTCTCGAACGTTCGTACGTATCGCACGGCCAGAATCAAATCTGTGGATAACTCTTCGCGGCAGGCCCGTAGACCGCCCGTCCCGCAGGAACCGCAGGTGATCAGGCCGCACCCCCACCCCCATGTTTGGGCGAGCACCGCGAACTGGTGCAACCTGGCGTCAGGACGGTCGCTCGCGATCCCCACGGAGCCCCCCAGCCCACAGGCCAACAACCCCGCGCGGAGAGCGCCCCTGAGCACGCAGATCCGCGCCCCACCGTCAGAGCCGCACGATCGCCGCCAGCGGGTTCTCGATCGCGTCGGCGACGGAACGCATGAAGCCGGCCGCCGTCCCGCCGTCGCAGACCCGGTGGTCGAAGACGAAGGACATCTGCGTGATCTTGCGGGGCACGATCTCCCCGTCGACGACCCACGGCCGGTCGATGATGCGACCGAAGCCCAGGATCGCGACCTGCGGATGGTTGATGATCGCCGCGCTGCCGTCGACCCGGAAGCCGCCGTAGCTGTTCAGCGTGAAGGTCCCCGCCGTGAGCTCCTCCGACGTCGCCTTGCCGACGCGGGCGCGCGCGACCAGGTCACGGAGGGCCGCATCGAGCTCGACGGTGGTCATCTCATCGGCCCCGAGCACCGCCGGGACGACCAGGCCCTGCTCACCCTGGACGGCGATCCCGAGGTTGATGCGGTCGAACTCGACGATCTCGTCACGCTCCACGTCGAGCCGCGCGTTCAGCACCGGGTACTCCTTGAGGCTCGCGACGACGAATCGCGCGAGATGGGCGAGCAGCCCCGGCCCCGTGTCGGCGGGCGTACGGCTCGCCTCGCGCAGGTCCCAGAGCGCCGTCGCGTCGACGTCGACCCAGACGGTCGCCTCCGGGATCTCCGAGCGGCTCCGCGACAGCACCTTGGCCGCCGTCCGCTGGAAACCGCTGAGCGGGATGCGCCGCTCGCCGGGAACGTCGGGAACGCTGGACGCGACCGCGCCCGGCGAGGCGGACGGCGCAGCGGCACCCCGCGCAACGGCACCCCGCGCAACGGCACCCCGATGCGACGCGGGAGCCGCGTGCTCGATCGCCGACCGCACGTCGGACCTGGTGACGACCCCGCCGGCCCCGGAGGCCGCGATCGCGCGCAGGTCCAGCCCCGCCTCCCGGGCGAGCCGCCGGACGATCGGCGAGATCACCTTCACCGGGCGGTCGCCCGCGGTCGCGGCGACGACGGGCGACGTCGGCCGGGAGCCGCGCGGCCGACGCCGGCGACCCGAGCCGGCGTGCTCGGAGGTCCCGTACCCGATGAGCACGTTGCCGGAACCGGCCCGCTCCTCCTCGCGATACGCCTCGGCGGCCTGCTTGTCACCCGACCCACCCTTACCTTCAAGTTCAAGTGGAGGGTCAGACTCAGGGTCGGACTCGGGCCCGACACCCCCAGCACTCACGGTGATCAGCGGCTTGCCCACCTCGAGAAGGTCCCCCTCGGCGGCGTGCAGGGCGGCGACCCGGCCCGCGTACGGGCTGGGCACCTCGACCACCGACTTCGCCGTCTCGACCTCCACCACCGGCTGGTCGACGGCGACGGCGTCGCCCTCGGCGACCAGCCAGCGCACCACCTCAGCCTCGGTGAGGCCCTCGCCCAGGTCGGGCAGGAGAAAGGTCTGCTCCGTCGCCGTCGCGGTCATGCGTCCTCCCACTGGAGGTCGTCGACGGCGTCGAGGATCCGGGCGACCGACGGCAGCTGCACGTGCTCGAGCTTCGGCGGCGGGTACGGGATGTCGAAGCCGGTGACACGTCGCACCGGCGCCGACAGGGAGTGGAAGCAGCGCTCGCTCACCCGCGCCGCGATCTCGGACGCGACGCTCGCGAAGCCTGCCGCCTCCGCGATGACGACGGCGCGGCCCGTCGACTCGACCGCGGCGCAGACCGTCGCGTCGTCGAACGGGACGATCGAGCGCAGGTCGACGACCTGCAGGCTGCGGCCCTCGCGCGCGGCCTCCTCGGCGGCCTCCATCGCGGCAGGCACGGAGGGGCCGTAGGCGATGAGCGTGGCGTCCGTGCCCTGGCGCCGCACGACAGCCGTGCCGATCCCCGGCTCCCGGCGCTCGCCCAGGGCGACCTCACCCTTCGCCCAGTAGAGCTTCTTCGGCTCGAGGAAGACCACCGGGTCCGGCGAGGCGATGGCGGAACGCAGCAGCGAGTAGGCGTCCGACGGGTTCGACGGCGCGACGACGTGCAGGCCCGGCGTGTGGGCGTAGTAGGACTCCGACGAGTCGCAGTGGTGCTCGACCCCGCCGACGCCGCCGGCGTACGGGACCCGGATGACCAGCGGCAGCCCGACGCGGCCACGGGTGCGGTTCCGCATCTTGGCGATGTGACTGACCACCTGCTCGAAGGCGGGGTAGGCGAAGGCGTCGAACTGCATCTCGATCACCGGGCGCATGCCGTTCATGGCGAGGCCGACGGCGAAGCCCGCGATGCCTGCCTCCGCGAGCGGGGTGTCGACGCAGCGGTCCTCGCCGAACGTCGCGGTGAGGCCGTCGGTCACGCGGAAGACGCCGCCGAGCGGGCCGACGTCCTCACCCAGCACCAGTACTGCCGGGTCCTCGGCCATGGCGTCGTGCAGGGCGCGGTTGATCGCCTGCGCGGTGCTGAGCGTCTCGTGCGCCACGGCGGTCGTGGTCATCGGTGGGCCTCCGCTCGGCTCGGCTCGTCCTGGCTGGACTCGTCCCGGCCCAGCTCGTCGTGCACCAGCGCCAGCTGTTCGACGAGTTGCGGGGTCGGCTCGGCGTAGACGTAGCGGAACAGGTCGTCCGGGTCCGGCACGACGTCGTGGTTGATGCCGTCGCGCGTGCGGCGCGCGACCTGCTCGGCGGCGTCGGCGAAGGCGGCGGCGCGGGCATCGTCCAGGATGCCCTCCGCGCGAAGGTAGGCCTCCAGCCGCACCAGCGGGTCCTTGGCCACCCAGGCGGCGACCTCGTCGTCGGGGCGGTAGCGGGTCGCGTCGTCAGCGTTGGTGTGGGCCTGTATCCGGTAGGTGCGCCCCTCGACGAGCTGCGGTCCCTCGCCGGCGCGGGCACGCGCGACCGCCCCGGACAGGACGTCGAGGAGGGCCGCGAGGTCGTTGCCGTCGACCTGCTCCCCCGGGATGCCGTAGCCCACACCCTTGTGCGCCAGCGAGGGGGCGACCGTCTGCCGGGCCAGCGGCACCGAGATCGCGTACTGGTTGTTCTGGACGAAGAAGACGACAGGCGCCCGGAAGACGGCGGCGAAGTTCAGGGCCTCGTGGAAGTCGCCCTCGCTCGTGGCGCCGTCGCCGCACAGGGCGAGCACCACCGTGCTCTCCCCACGCAGCCGCGCCGCGTGCGCCACCCCGACGGCGTGCGGCAGCTGCGTCGCGAGGGGCGTCGTCAGGGGCGCCACACGACGCTCGTAGGGGTCGTACCCCGAGTGCCAGTCGCCCTTGAGCAGGCCGAGCACCTCGACGGGGTCGACGCCGCGCGCGACGGCGGCCGCGGTGTCGCGGTAGGTCGGGAAGAGCCAGTCTCCACCGTCGAGCACCTGTGCCGCGGCGACCTGGCACGCCTCCTGGCCATGGGACGACGGATAGACCGCCAGGCGTCCCTGCCGGACCAGCGCGCCCGCCTGGTCGTTGAAGCGACGGGCCGCGACCATGCCCGCGAGACCCCGGAGCAGCTCTTCGCCCGGGGGCAGGTGCGCCGTGCCGGCGGCTGTCGGACGGCCGTCCGGAGCGAGAAGCATGACCGGCGTCCTCGACGGCAACATGCGATCTACGTCACTTGTCATAGAGATATACTCGTCAAGGTTCTATTCGGAATCCATCAACGGCGAGGATCCGAGAAGCCGTCCAGCAATACGTGGGTAATGCGATCCAAATGTCCAGCAGCGAAGGGGCTGAGGGCATGGCCGCGAGACAAGTGGCACCAGGCCTCGACGACGTCGACCAGCGCATCGTCGACGAGCTGCGTCGCGACGGCCGCATGTCCATGCGATCGCTGGCCGAGAAGCTGCACATCTCGCGGGCGAACGCCTACGCGCGCGTGCAGCGGCTCGAGTCCAGCGGAGTCATCCGCGGCTACAGCGCGGACATCGACCCGGTGCTCGCCGGGCTCGGCACGTCGGCGTACGTCACGGTCAACCTGGAGCAGTCGGAGTGGCGTTCGGTCCGCGAGGAGCTGCGCACCCTGCGGGGCATCGACCACATCGGACTGGTCGGCGGGGAGTTCGACCTCGTCCTGCTCGTCCGCGCGCGGGACAACGCCGACCTGCGGCACCTGATCCTGGACCAGATCCAGGGCATGAAGGGGATCCTGAACACGCACACGCTGCTGGTGTTCGAGGAGCCGATCCCCGCCAGGCCCTGCCTCCCCGAGCATTGACATACATTGCTGCATGTATGTAGGTTCCGCTCACGGCAACTGACCGAAACGGAATCGAGGACCTGATGCAGCTGACGGCGTTTCGAGTCGGTGCGGCGGCGTGGATGCTCACCGGCGTCGCACACACAGTCCTGGAGTTCGCCCTGCCCGGCGACCCGGACCTGGCCACGGCGCTCCGTGCCTCGTCCCTGGAGGTGGGGCCGATCTCGCTCAACGCGTTCCTGTTGATCCGTGGTGTGAGCGTCTCCATGGGCCTGGCGATGGTCGTCGTCGGGCTCCTGTTGTGGATGATCGCTCGTGCTTTCCGGACCGAACCGCACCGGGCGCGTCCGTTCGGGGCAGTGGCACTGATCAGCACCGTCCTGGCGCTCGGCCTGGCCGTCGTGTGGGTACCCGGCCCTCCCGTGGTGACCTTCACGGTGGGGACCGTCGCGTTCGTCGTCGCGCTGGCAGCGAAGGGTGCGCGCCCCAGCGGCCCCCGATGACGACGCCCCAGGACCGGAGCACCAGGACCGGAGCACCAGGGTTCGCGTCCGGCCCGTCGCCGTCGTAGACCGCCGGGTCGGGGAGCGTCGCCTACTGGGGCTCCTCCTGCAGCGCGCGCACCTCGATGCGCGACTGGAGGGCCTTCGAGCAGTGCTCCGCCCACCCGAGCGCGGTCTCCTCGTCGGCGACGTCGATGATCCAGAACCCGCCCACGTAGGCGGGCGCGTCCACGAACGGCCCCGGGATGCGCTTCGGCTCACCATCGGTGGCGTCGACGGTCGTCGCCGTCGACGGCGGCATGAGCCCGCCCGCGGTGACGAACGCTCCGGACTCGTTCAGGGCCGTGTTGAACCCGTCGACGGCGGCGATCATCGCCTCCAGCTCGGCAGGATCCATCTCCTGCATCGACTCCATCGTCGGTTCGTCGGCCGTGTCGTGCGGGATGGTCAGGAAGTACTGGGTCATGGAACTGCTCCGTCCTGTTCGGTCGAGCTGACTCGTGGTGATGCGGACGAGACGAGGCAAGGAAGCTCGTCAGGCCTCGGGGGCGAACTCCTGGATCATCACCGGAGAGGCGTGGATGCACACGATCCGGAGCGTCCCGGAACCGGTGTTGGTGAAGCGGTGCCAGGTGTCGGCGGGGGCCACGGCGGTGTCGCCGGCACGGGCCACGAACGCCTTGTCGCCGACGACGATCGTCGCCTCGCCCTCCAGCACCGACCACGTCTCGTCGTAGGGGTGTCGGTGCAGGCCCGGGCCCTGGCCAGGGTCGGAGGTGACGAGGAAGAACGACACGTTCGACCCGTACGAGGCGCCCTCGAACCGGAGGGTGCGGCTGTCGCCGATGCGGATGCTGTCGGCGGGGATCGCCGCGGGGGCGGCGGCGGAGCTGGTTGCGGCGGAGACAGACATGGTGGGTTTTCCTTTCGAAGGAGGCTGCGTGCTGATGAGCGCTACTCTCCGCCGCCCGCACCCGCGCTGACTACGCTTTCGACGTGGATCGAAAGTTCGTCGAGTTCCGGCTCGGCTCCAGCGACATCTCCGCCGTGCGGTTCGGCATCTCCCCCGGCCACGAGCTGGTGCACGCCGTGCGCACCATCCTGCGCCCGCAGAGCGCACCCCTGCACTGGGGATGGTTCCGCAGCCTTCCGGCGAGGCCGTCGGAGGCCTTCCGCCTGATGGCCGTCATCAGCGGCGCGGAGGGCTACATGCCCGACTTCCTCACCGCCACCCCGTCGGGCGACATGACCCCCCAGGAGGAGGCCGGACGGCTGCGCGAGGTCCCCGACGAACGGCTCCAGTTCGACCTGCAGAAGATGGTGCTCCGCTCCACCGGCGCCCGGCAGCAGGAGATCCGCGACCTGATCGCCGCTCCGGAGCACGCCCGGAAGGTGATCGTCGAGGCCTGGCAGGAGGTCTGGGACGCGCTGCTCGCGCCCGTCTGGCCCCAGATGCTCCGCCTGCTGCGGGCCGACATCTCCGTCCGCGCACGCCGCAGCAGCGACACCGGGCTGGCGGAGATGGCCTCCACCCTGCACTCCACGGTGACCTGGGCAGACGAGATCGTGCGCGTCGAGATGCGCCGCCACGAGGAGGTGGTCGACTGCGGCGGCACCGGCCTCGTGCTCGTCCCCTCGGTCATGATGGCCACCCGCGGCTGCGCCGTGCTCACCGAGCGCCCCGCACAGCCGACGATCTTCTACCCCGCCCACGGCGTGTCCGAGACCTGGCACCGCGACGGCGCCGACGCGCTCGCCGCACTCACGGCCCTGCTGGGGGCGACCCGCGCCCGACTCGTCCTCGAGCTCCAGCAGCCGCTCTCGACCTCCGAGTGCGCCGCCCTGACCGACCTCGCGGTCTCCACCGCGTCCCACCACCTGACGGTGCTGCGCGACGCCGGGCTGATCGACAGCCGCCGCAACGGCGTCCGTGTGCTCCACACCCGCACGCCGCTGGGCGAGGCGCTCGCCGGCGTCGGGTAGCCGCGCCGCGCGTCGGCGCCCGGCTGCGGGCGGACCAGGCGGCCTCGTCGGTGATCCGTCGCGCTTGGCACACTTTTCTTGCGAGGGCTGGGCACGAGGGCCCGACATGAGGAAGCACGTCATCGCCGGTAACGTCGCTCGGGCAGCGCACGACGCGGCGAGCGGACGAGCGGCTGAGGAACGCGTCGCGGACCGGCACGCACGCCGGTCCGCGGACCAACCGACCGAGGCAGGCCAGGAGGCGCACCACATGACAAATGTCGCCGAGACGATGGTCGAGATCATCAAGGACGCCGGCGTCGAGCGGGTCTACGGCCTGCCCGGTGACTCGCTGAACGGGTTCACCGACGCCATCCGCACCAGCGACGGCGTCACCTGGCAGCTCGTGCGGCACGAGGAGGCGGCCGCGTTCGCCGCGGCCGCCGAGTCCGCGCTGACCGGCGAGCTCACCGTCTGCGCGGGCAGCTGCGGACCGGGCAACCTGCACCTGATCAACGGCCTCTTCGACGCCCAGCGCAGCCGGGTGCCCGTGCTCGCGATCGCCGCACAGATCCCCGGACCGGAGATCGGCAGCAACTACTTCCAGGAGACGCACCCCCAGGACCTGTTCCGGGAGTGCAGCGTCTACACCGAGCTGGTGAGCATGCCCGAGCAGCTGCCGCGCGTGCTCGAGATCGCGATGCGTACCGCGGTCGAGAAGCGGGGCGTCGCCGTCGTCGTCGTCCCGGGCGAGATCTTCCTGGCCGAGACCGCGGGCCGCAAGAAGTCGGCGCCGATCCGGGCGACGCGGAGCGTGGTCCGCCCCGGTGACGACGAGCTCAGGCAGGCGGCCGAGATCCTCAACTCGGCGAAGAAGGTGACCATCCTGGGCGGCGCGGGCACCGAGGGTGCCCACGAGCGTGTGCTCGCGATCGCCGGGCGGCTCAAGGCGCCGGTCGTGCACGCGCTGCGCGGCAAGGAGTTCCTCGAGTACGACAACCCGTACGACGTCGGCATGACCGGGCTGCTGGGCTTCTCGTCGGGCTACCGCGCCATGGAGAGCTGCGACGCGCTGCTCATGCTCGGCACCGACTTCCCGTACCCGCAGTTCTACCCGTCGAAGGCGAAGATCGTGCAGGTCGACCTCCGGGGCGAGCAGCTCGGGCGGCGGACGCCGATCGACCTCGGGCTCGTGGGCGACGTCGGTGACACGATCGACGCCCTGCTGCCCCTGCTCGACGACCACACCGACCGCAAGCACCTCGACACCTCGCTCAAGCACTACACCAAGGCGCGGAAGGACCTCGACGACCTCGCCGACAACGACCGCAACCGCGAGCCGATCCACCCCCAGTACGTCGCGCGGCTGGTGAGCGAGCTGGCCAGCGACGACGCCGTGTTCATCCCCGACGTCGGCTCCCCCGTCGTCTGGGCGTCCCGCTACCTGGAGATGAACGGCAGGCGCCGGCTGATCGGGTCGTTCAGCCACGGGACGATGGCGAACGCCGTGCCGCACGCCATCGGCGCGCAGTCGGCGTTCCCCGCGCGGCAGGTGATCGCCCTGTCCGGGGACGGCGGGCTCAGCATGCTGCTCGGCGAGCTCCTGACGGTCCGGCAGAGCAAGCTGCCCGTGAAGGTCGTGGTGTTCAACAACTCGTCGCTGAACTTCGTCGAGGTGGAGATGAAGGCCGCCGGGTTCGTGAACTACGGCACGCAGCTCGACAACCCGAGCTTCGCCGACGTCGCGAACGCCATGGGCATCCACGGCCAGCGGGTCGAGCAGCCCGACGACCTGGAGGGCGCCCTGCGTGCGGCGTTCGACCACGACGGCCCGGCGCTGGTCGACGTCGTCACCGCCCAGCAGGAGCTGTCCATCCCGCCGGCGATCACCGCTGAGCAGGTCAAGGGCTTCACGCTCTACGCGATCCGCACGATCTTGTCCGGGCGAGGCGACGAGCTCGTCGACCTGGCCGACACGAACGTGTTCCGGCGGCTGTTCGACTGACCGCTCAGTGGTCGCCGTGCGGCAGCTCGGCCTCGCCCTCGGCGCTCATGCCCGAGTGCAGCGGCAGGAACGCGTGCAGGTGACCGCGGTCCGCCTCGACGTACTGCAGGTCGAGCTGGACCGCGGCCACCGCCCAGGCGTCCACGGCCCGCGTGCGCAGGCCGCCCGCGACGTCGTGGAGCCGCGCCGGGTCCTCCCCCGCGTCTTCCCCGCCGTCCGTACCTGCTGCCAGCTCGAGCACGTCGAGCGTGTCACCCAGCAGCCCGGTGGAGAGCATGAGCCCGTTGCGGACGATGTTGTGCTCGGACGAACCGGTGGGCAGCGCCTCCACGTCCGCAGCGACGTCGTCGACGACGTCGCGCCACTCCCCCAGCTCCGCCGACGTCGGTTCACCCTTCGCCACCTCGCCCTCCGGCGGCAGCGCCTCGTACAGCCCGTCCATCACGGGCAGCAGGCGCTCCTGCGCCGACACGGCGAGCTCGCCCGCCGCCGTCAGGTTCTCGACCGCCCGCTCCGCCTCCGCGGCCTCCAGCTCCGCCACCCGCGCGGGGTCGACGTCGAAGCCGCTCGACGACGGCGCCTCCCCCTCCCACGGGCGCACCACCAGCAGTACCACCGTCAGTACCAGGGCCACGGTGGCAACCGCCAGCGCGGCTGCCACCACGGCCCCCCGCCCCGGCCGCCGGCGCCCCACGGGCACCGGCGACCGGGTTCCGGGGCGGCCGGCACCGCCCCGGCTCGACGGACGTGCCGCAGCGCTCGGCCCGCGCCGCGGTGCGTTCCGCGGCCTGCTCCTCGTCTTCGGCACGTCCTTGCTCCTCTCTGTCAGGTGTCGCTGTCAGGTGTCGCTGTCAGGTGTCGCTGTCAGGTGTCGCTGTCAGGTGTCGGATCGCCCCTTCCGAGCCGCTGCCGCTAGCGGCAGCGCACGGCGTCGTAGGGCTCCTCGACCACCACCTCGTGCGGACCGTTCGTCGCGGTGACCGTGGCGGTCCCGGCGGCGACGGCCCGAGCTCGCGTCGCGAACTGGCGGGAGACGGTCTCCCCGGGCAGCACCTCACGGAACGTCTTGCTCCCGTGCGGGGTGCTGAGCACGAGCCGCGCCGGGTCGGCGCCGGTGTTGGTCGCGCTCACCGCCACCCGTGCCTGCGGGCCGGTGCACCGGGGCGCCGCCGTGACCTCGACCCGTGGCGGGTCGGGCTGGTCGTCGAACGTGAAGTCCTGGAACTCCACGGCACTCCGGTTCGACGCGCTGTGCGCGGTGACGAACAGCCCGACGTCCTGCAGGTCGGCAGCGCCCGGCAGGGCCTCCGGCTCGCCGATCTGCGTGAACGTCTCGCCGTCGGAACTCCGGTACGCCGTGTACCGGTCGCCGTCACGCACGAGCCGCACCCAGGCCGGGTACGCCGTCGAGCCGCCGCCCGACGACGTGACGAGCTGACCGGCGGCGTTGCCGCGCAACCACTCGAACCCGCCGCTCGGCCGGAGACCGAGCGCCGCGTAGCCCGGCGACGAGCCTGGCTGCGTGACGTCGTTGCGCACGATGATCCCCGCCTTGGCGGACCCGTGGGAGTTGCCCTGGCTGTTGATCCGCACGGTCGCCGTCCAGTGCCGGTCGGAGCCCTCGCGGAAGATCGTCGAGTACTCGTCGGTGCCCTGCCACATGTTGGCGCCGCCGGAGTCGATGACGTACCGCCCCGCGGCGAGCTGCTCGAACTCGCCGTCCGCGTTGCTGAAGGTGCGCATCCCGCCGAACACGTCCCCGACCTGCGCGACGACGATCCGTGAGGTGGTGGTCAGGCCGCGATCGTTGGTGGCCACGGCCGTCAGCTCGTACCGGCCGTCGGCGGCGACGTCCCACGACGCCGTGTACGGCGCTGTCTCGTCGACACCGATCGACGTCCCGTCGGCGAAGAACTCCACCTGGCTGACGGCGTTCTCCGCGTCGGTCGCCTCGGCGGCGACCTCCACCTGGCCGGGCTCGAGCTCCACACCACCCTCCGGCGACGTGATCGCCACCTCGGGCCGGGTCGTCTCGGCGGCGCCCTTCCCGACGGCCTCCACGAAGTTGAGCCGCCGCTCGCCCGGCCCGGGGAAGACCACGTAGAGCGTGAAGCTCTCCCCGGGGTCGTCGACGTCCACGCGGACGTCGGTGAAGTCGCGGACGCTGGTGCCCGCCACCTCGGCGGTACCGAGCAGCTCGCCGTCCGGCGCGCCCTGCCGCAGCTCGACCGTGCCGGCCGCGGCCGAGGCCACCCGCAACGTGAGGGCGTCCACACCCCGCAGGTTCACGGGGTCGTAGGACGCCCACGCCCCGTCGGCGCCGACGACGACCGACCCGCCACCCTCGACGTCCCGGCTGGGTGCCGTGGTCGTGCCCTCCGAGTCCGTGTGGAACTCGGCCTGGCGCTGCTTCGGGAACACGAGGGTCGTGTCCGAGCCGGTGAGCGACGGGACGTCCCCGGCGCCGCCGTCGTCCTCGTAGCGTGCGTCGAGCACGTAGAAGAGGTTGGTGTCCGCGCCGTGCCCGCCGCCGAGCGACGTCGTGACCGAACCCGTGCGGCCGTGGAGCGGCTCGGAGGGGTGCGAGTGCGCGTCGTGCCCCAGGGCGGGCTGGATGACCACGCGCTGGTCGTCGATCGCCGACCCGTCGGACGAGTCCTCGGCGTCGGTCACCGAGACGTCCCAGGGGATCGTGTCGCCGAACTCGAAGAACGAGCCCGTCGGCGGCAGCCCGAACTCGACCTCCGGCCGCGTGTTGCCCACGGTGATCGGCACCGTCGCCGTCCCGTCCTTGCCCGCCGGGTCGGTGACGGTGAGCCGGGCGTCGTAGACACCGTCCTCCGTGTAGGTGTGCGACGCCGTCGGCTCGGTCGAGTCGGTGGTGCCGTCCCCGTCGAAGTCCCACGCGTAGATGAGGTCCTCGCCCTCGGGGTCGGTGCTGTCCGTCCCGTCGAACGTCACCTCCAGCGGCGCGGTCCCGGAGTCCGGCGTCGCCCGAGGTACCGACTCGGGCGAGCGGGAGCCCGAGACGTAGTCGACCCGGTGCAGCCCGGAGCTCGGGTTGTCCCGGCCGAAGCCGCCGCCCCAGTCGAGCACGTACATCGCGCCGTCGGGCCCGAACTTCGCGTCGATCGGCGCGAGGAAGTCCTCGTCCGGCAGGAACCGGTTGACCTTCTCGACGTCGGTGGCGCCCGGCGCCGCCTCAGGATCGGTCGGTTCGACCGTGAACACCTGGTTGCGCGACCACTCGTAGAAGAACGCCTTGCCCTCGTAGTACGCGGGGAACTTGGTGTCCGACTCGAGCTCGGGGTCGTAGTCGTAGAACGGGCCGCCCATCGGCGCCAGGCCCCCGCCCTGGTTGATCCCGCCGGGCACCGAGGACCGCTGGTACCCATACCACAGGTCCGCCGGCTGGGCCGGGGGCAGCTCGGTCAGACCCGTGTTCCGGACCGAGTCGTTGACCGGCGCGTCGCAGTCGAAGAACTCGCCGACCGTGACCGGGCTGGTGCGGTAGTCGACGTCCCGGAAGGGCTCGTTGTTCCCCATGCACAGGGGCCAGCCGAAGAAGCCTGGCTCCTTGATGAGGTTCCACTCGGCGATGCCGGCCGGGCCGCGCTGGGCCAGGTTGTCGGTGTTGCTGTCGGGCGAGTAGTCGGCCACGCCGAGGTTGCCCGTGGCCGGGTCGATGGCGAACCGGAACGGGTTGCGGAAGCCCATCGCGTAGATCTCGGGCAGCGTCTGGTCGGCGGTGTCCTCGGACTCCGGGAACAGGTTGCCCTCCGGGACCGTGTACGTGCCGTCGTCCTCGGGGTGGATCCGCAGGACCTTGCCCCGCAGGTCGTTGGTGTTGGCGGACGTCGCCCGCGCGTCGTGGAACGTGCCGTCCCGCTCGGAGATCGGCGCGTACCCGCCCGACGGCTCCGAGTGGGGGTTCACGTCGTCGCCGACGCCGAGGTACAGGTCACCGGTCCGGTGGTCGATGATCAGCCCGCCGCCCGTGTGCCCGGGCTCGTCGGGCAGCCGTCGGGCCGGTACCTCCAGCAGCACCTTCTCGGACTCCGGGTCGATCACCGTCGACCCGGCGGCGCCGGTGGTGACGGTGAACCGGGAGAGCCGGTTGAAGAAGCTCTCCGGATCGGTGTCGTCCTCGGTCGCGGGCGACCAGTACTGGTACAGGTAGCCGTTCTCGGCGAAGTCCTCGTCGAGGGCGATGCCGAGCAGCCCGTCCTCGCCGCCCGAGTACACCGGGAGCGTCACGGCGGTGGACGTGGTCTGCGTCTCCGGGTCGAACACCCGGATCTGCCCGCGCACCAGCTCGGTGAAGAAGACCCTGCCGTCCGGCGCGACGTCGATCCCGAACGGCGCGCTCGTGTTGGTGTCCAGCGCGACCTTCTCGAACTGCCCCCAGTCGGTCCCGCCGCAGTCGCCCTCGGCCAGCCCCGCGGCCCACTGCACGCCGCCGACGATGTGCTGCACCAGGTCGGGCTCGTCCGTGTAGTGCGCGCCGAAGTGGCCCATGCCGGTCATCCACGCGCGACCGCCGTCGTAGTACTTGCACCACGAGATCGGGTGGTCGTAGCCCATCGCGTTGCTGCCCGGGTCGTACGTCGACTCGTCCATGGTGGCCAGCACGTGGGCGTCGCCCCGCACGTTCGTCGAGAAGTTGTACCACTCGTCCGCGCGGTCCCAGCGCTGCGGCAGGTGCTTCGTGGAGGGGTGCGTGCGGTCCTCGACACGGACCGTGCCCGGCAGGCCGGGACTCGATCCGGTGGCGGCATGACCCGGCATCAGCGAGCCGATCATCTCGTCCCACCAGGCATAGCTGCCGCGCATGTCGGTGGCGTTGTGGATGGCGACGATGCCACCACCCGCCTGCTGGTACCGCTCCATCGCGGCCTTCTGCTCCGCGTTCCACGGGTCGCCGGACGCCTGGAACATGACCAGGGCGTCGTACTGCGCCAGGTCGGAATCGTTGAAGACGGTCGGGTCCTCCGTGTGGTCGGACTCGATGCCCGCCTCGGCGAACGCCGCCTCGAGCACCGGGGTGCCCTGGGTGATCGCCTCGGCGTGCCGGTACTGCGTGGTGGCGGTGAAGATGAGGACCCGGCCCTCCTGCTGGGCCTCGGCAGCGGCGTGCGGTCCGTCGGCGGCCGTGGCCGGGACGGAGGCGAGCGTGAGCGCCAGTGCTCCGGCGGCGAGAGCCGCCGTGGATCTCCCCCAGCGGGGACGTCGTGGTGCGGTCATCGGGTTGCCTCCTGGGCAGATCGACGTGCGGACCCGTCGGGGGTGCCCCCGGCGGAGCGTGTTTCGTTGACCAGCCCGGCGTGCCGGCGCCGAGCACACGTGGCAAGTTCAGACTTCGGCGTGTGCGGGTCGGACCTGTGTCAGGGCATCAGTCCTCTCAGGTGGGCGAGGCCCTCGAGGGCGAGGGCGTCCTGGCTGGCGGCGAGCGGCCGCCAGATCGAGGCAGCGGTCGCGATGGTGGCGTTCTCGCCCGTGAACGACTCGATGACGAGCGGGCCGTCGTACCCGGCCTGCTCCAGCGCCGCGAGCAGCGCCGGCCAGCCGATGCCGTCGCCGCCGGGCGCTCCGCGGTCGTTCCCGCAGACCTGCACCGCGGCGATGCGCGCCCCGGCGCGCTCGACCGCGGCGGGCAGGTCCCGCTCCTCGATGTTCATGTGGTAGACGTCGAGCATCAGCCCGATCCCCTCGGCGGGCAGAGGGGTGACGATCGCGAGCGCCTGGTCCACCGTGTTGACCAGGCTCGTCTCGTAGCGGTTCAGCGGTTCGAGACCGACGACGACGCCCGCTGCGATCGCGTGCTCGACGACGGGCGCGAGGTTCTCGACGAGCTCGGCGCAGGCGTCGGCCCGCTCCTGCGCCGTCGTCCGCCAGGTGCGTCCCACCGACGCGTACGCCGGGCCGCCGATCACCCGCGCGCCCACCGTGTGCGCGGCGTCGACGACCGCGCGCAGGTAGTCCTGCGTCGCCCGCACGGTGCCCCCGTCCGTGGCGACCAGCTCGCGGCCCTCGCCCATGACGAGGGACACGCTCGCAGCCAGGCCGTGGTCGGCGAGCAGCCGCGCCGCGCGCTGCGGGTCCCAGTCGCCCAGGCGCTCCACGGGGAGCTCCAGGACGTCGAACCCCCAGCCCGCGACGCGCGGTGCGATCTCGGCGAGCGAGCGGTCGGTGAGCGGCGACGTCCACACCCAGGTGTTGACGCCGACCGGCCAGGTGGTCGCGGTCCCTGCCGGCACGGTCCTCGACGGCACGGTCCTCGACGGCACGGCTCTCGACGGCACGCCCATCTAGCGGTCCGTCCAGGCTTCGGGGTACCCGGGCAGGTCCTCGCCGCCGAACTTCGCGTAGTGCAGGGACGGCATGTCGGCGTTGGCCTCGAGGAACTCCGCGAGGTCGTCCTGCACCACCGGCTCCTGGGGCAGCACCCACTCGGACGGCACCTCCTCGCCGGCCCAGATCTTCTGCGCGGCGAGGATCGGGGTGCGCCACTGGAAGTTCGAGTAGACGTTGCCGATCGCCGTCATCCCCGTCTCGTCCCACTTGCGCAGGAAGCTCATCTCGTCCTCGCCGACGAAGACCGGGTACGGCTGGCCGGCGTCCTCGAACGCCTCGACCGCCGCGACGGCGCCGTCACCGGCGTCCATCCAGATGCCGTCGATCTCGCCGCGCTGGAGGTGCTGGGTGACGAGGTCCTTGATCTTGGCGCCGTCGCCGCCGGTGAACTCGACGCCGACCACGTCGATGTCGGACTCGGAGAAGACCTTGTCGGCCGCGGCCCACCGGTGCTCCAGCACGTCCACGCCGGGCAGGATGCGCAGCGCGAGGACCGTCGAGCCCGGGTCGAGGTTCTCGACCAGGAACTCGGCGCCCACGGCGCCGTAGGCGTAGCCGCCGATCGGGTGGATGAACGTGACCATGCAGTCGGTGTTCACGCCGCGGTCGAACACGATGACCGGCTTGCCGCTCTCGCAGGCCGCCTCCACGGCCGGGGTGAGCGTCGCGGTGGTGGACGGCGAGACGATGATCGCGTCGCAGTCGCCCGCCTCGACGAACGCCTGGATGTCGGAGATCTGCTTGTTGTCGTCGTCGGCCGCGTCCGACACCCGGAACTCGCCGATCACGCCCTCCTCCTTGAGCACCTCCACCTGCTGCTGCATGGTGATCCAGCCGGTCACCCGCCACGGGTTGGAGACGGAGGCGTTGGAGAAGCAGAGCGTCTTGTCGCCCCCCTCGCTCGCCAGGTCCGCGGTGTCCACGTACTCCGGCTCGATGGCTTGGAGCCACGGCTGGTCCGCCGGGCCCTCCGGCTCGACGTCACGCTGGGCCAGCTCCCGGTCGTAGTCCTCCTGGACGAACCACTCGCTCTCGGCGCCGGACTCGGCCGGCTCCTCCTCGGTCGCGCTCGTCTCGGCGGCCGGCGGCTGCTCGGTAGGGGCGTCGGTGGTGCAGGCCGTGAGCAGGAGCAGTCCTGCCGTAGCCGTGCCCGCCAGCAGTGCTCGGATCGGTCGCATGTCCATCCCCTTTGATGAGTGCGGGTCCAACGGTTGGGTTCGAGCGGTGTCGTGAGCTAGGTGCGACGCCGACGTGCCGCGTAGGCGACGGCGACGATGATGATCACGCCCTGCACGGCCGGCCGGATGGTCGACGGCAGGGCAAGCTGGTTGAACAGCGTGAAGAGGGCCTCGAGCGCGAGCGCCCCGACCATCGCGGCGACCACGGTCCCGCGCCCGCCCCCGAGGGCGACGCCACCCAGCACGACGGCGGTGATCGCCATGAACTCCAGCCCTTGGCCCACCTGGGCGGTGACCCCGGCGAACCCGCCGATGAGCACCGCGGCGACGGTGGCGAGGAGCGAGGACAGGAGGAAGGCCCGCGTGCGCAGCCACCACACGGGGGCGCCGCTGTACGCGGTGGCCACCGCGTTGTCGCCGGCGGCGACCAGCGACCTGCCGAACGGACGACGCATCAGCAGCACGGCGAACCCGACGACGACGAGCGCCACCAGCAGCGCGTACGGGACCTGGAACTGGCCGGGCACGTCCGGGAAGCCCTTGCGGCCCAGCACCCGGAAGCTCTCGCTCAGCGCGCCGGTGGGGGCCCCGCCGGTCCACAGTCGGATCGCGCCGAAGAGCACGAGCATCATGCCGAGCGTGGTGATGAAGGACGGGACACGCAGCAGCGTCGTCACCAGTCCGTTGACGAGCCCGACCAGGAGCCCGAACACGAGCATCAGCGCCAGCACGGGCCAGGTCAGTGCCTCGTCGCCGTCCATCAGCCGGGCCGCGATGACCACCTGGGCGCCGACGAGCGAGCCCACCGACAGGTCGAACTCGCCCGAGACGATCACGAAGTACTGCCCCACGGCGAGCACCACCAGCGGTGCCGCCTTCTTCGCGAACGCCATGAGCGACACCGGCTCCGCGAACGACGGGTTGATCACGACGATCACGACGAGGACCACCACGAGCAGCGCGAGCACCGTCCAGCTGCCGCCGGACAGCAGCCGCTCCCGCCACTGCCGCGCGGTGCCTCGTGCGGTTCCCTGTGCCGTCTCCTGGGACAGGCCGGTGGTCATGCGACGTCACCTCCTCGTGAAGCCGAGCCCTTGGCGCCGAACCGGACGCGCCGGCTCGCCGGGTCGATCTGCCGCCGCGCGTACAGCGCCACGGCGGCGATGATGATCACGCCGCGCAGCACGTCCTTGAAGAACGGGTTGACGTCGAGCACGTTGAACGCGGTGTCGAGCACCGCGAGGATCGCCACCCCGCCGACGGTGCCGATTACCGAGCCTCGGCCGCCGAACAGGAGCGTGCCGCCCAGCACCACCGCTGCTATCGAGTCCAGGTCGAGGCCGTAGGAGTAGACCAGCGCGTTCCCGGTGCCGAACCGGGCGGCGATGAGGAGCCCTGCCACGCCGGCGCACAGGGAGCACAGCACGTGCGCCAGGACGAGGGTCCGGCCGGTGCGCACGCCGGAGAGCCGGGCGACGTCCAGGTTCCCGCCCACCGCGAACATGTGATAGCCCGCGCGCGTCCTGGTGAGCAGCACGAACGCCGCGGCCGCGACGAGCAGCATGACGATCGTGGAGACCGGCACCGGGCCGATGCGCGTGTAGCCGAAGGTCTGGAAGGCGAAGGGCACCTCACCCTCGGGCCCCTTGAAGCGCGTGTCGAGGAAGCCCTTGACGATCAGGCCCATGCCGAGCGTGGCGATGAAGGCGTTGACCCGCAGCGCCGAGATGATCAGGCCGTTCACGAGGCCGACGCCGGCCGCGACCGCCAGCGCGGCCACCACCCCGAGCCACACGCGTGACGGGTCGCCCGCCATCGTCGTGGCTCCGATCAGCGAGCACAGCGCGACGACGTACCCGACGGACAGGTCGAGCGAACGACACAGGACCACCAGCGTCTGCCCGACGGCGACGAACCCGAGCAGGCTGGTCTGCGTGAGCATGTAGCTGACGTTGCCCTGCGCGAAGAGGTTGCCGCCGCGGACCGCCACGAGGACGCCCGCGACGACCAGGATGCCGACGAGCGCCAGGTAGACGATCTCGGTCGAGCCGAGGTGATAGCGGCGTGCTCCGGTGCCGGCCGTCATGCCGCACCCGTGGCCAGGGCCATGATGGTCTCCTCGTCGCTGCCGCCCGGCAGCTCGCCGGCGACCCGGCCGTCGCGCAGCACGAGGACGCGGTCGGCCATCGCCACCACCTCCGGCAGCTCCGACGAGATGAGCAGCACCGCCGTCCCCTCGGCGGTCAGCGTGCGCATGAGGTCGTAGACGGCGCGCTTGGCGCCGACGTCGATGCCGCGCGTCGGCTCGTCGAGGACGATGACCCGTGGCTCGGTCACGAGCCACTTCGCGAGGACCACCTTCTGCTGGTTGCCGCCGGACAGGTACTGCACCTCCACGTCCCGCGCGGACGCCACCGTGCTCGCGGGTACGGCGAGGGAGCGGAGCACGCCCGGGACGCCCCGCGCCCGGCGGTCCGACGCGCGCGGCAGGACGGCGTCGAGCACGAGCCGCGCGTTCGCCAGCACCGACTGCCCCAGGGCGAGGCCCTCGGACTTCCGGTCCTCGGTGACGAGCGCGAGGCGGTGGCGTACGCCCTGCCGGGGCGTCCGCACGCGGACCGGCTGTCCGTCGACGGTCATCCGGCCGCGTGTGAACGGCGCGATGCCGAACACGCCGTGCGCGATCTCGGTACGGCCCGAACCCTGCAGGCCGGCGAGCGCGACGATCTCCCCGGCCCGCACCTCCAGGTCGATGCCGTCCACCATCGAGTTGCCGGCACCCTCCAGCGCCAGCCGCACCTCGCCGGGCACCTCCCCGGCCACCTCACCAGACAACTCGCCAGACAACTCGCCAGACAACTCACCAGACACCGTGTCGGCGGGCTTGTCCGGGAAGAAGCCGGCGAAGTCGCGGCCCACCATGGTCCGCACCAGCCGGTCCGGGCTCACCTCGGCCGCCGGCGCCGTGAGCATGTGGTTGCCGTCCTTGAGCACGGTGATCGTGTCGGCCAGGTCGTAGATCTCCTGGAGCCGGTGCGAGACGTACAGGATCGCGACGCCGCGGTCCCGCAGCCGCCCGACCAGCTCGTAGAGCAGCGCCACCTCCTGCTCGGCGAGCGCTGCGGTCGGCTCGTCCATCGAGATGATCCGGGCGTCGTACGAGACGGCCTTGACGATCTCGACCACCTGCTGCTGCGCCACGGACAGCGACCCCACCCGCGTCCAGGGCGTGATGCTCGTCAGTCCCAGGTCGTCGAGGAGGCGGCTCGTGTCGGCGTGCAGCCGGCGGCGGTCGACCATGCCGCGCCGGAGCGGTTCGCGGCCGAGGTACACGTTCTCGGCGACCGACCGGTCCGGTAGCAGGTTGAACTCCTGGAAGACCGTGGCGACGCCGGCGCGCTGGGCGTCGAGCGGGGTAGCGAAGGAGACCGGAGCTCCGTCGAGCTCGATGGTGCCGGTGTCCGGACGGTGCACCCCGGCGACGACCTTCATCAGCGTCGACTTGCCGGCCCCGTTCTCGCCCACCAGGGCGTGGACCTGGCCGGGAAAAAGGGTCAGGTCGATCTCTCGCAGCACCGAGGTGCCGAAGAACTCCTTGCCGACGCCACGAAGGCGCAGGACCGGGTCAGGTACGGGAGTGTGCGCGTCGTCATCGGCTCGCATGTCCACCAATGTAGGGATCTTTTGGTTGAAGTCAAGCAAAAGATGCTTGTCGTTTACGCGGCTTCTGCGGCTCCTGGCTCATATGGGCTATCTTTTGCCGATACGCAGCCATAAGTTCACCCGGGAGGCGGTTGCCCATGCTCATCGAGGACCCCCCGCGAGGGGTGCCCCTGTCCCTGGGCACAGGCGAGTTCTTCCAGCTGCTGCGCGACCGCGAACCGCGCACGCGCGCCGACCTGGTGGCCATCACCGGCCAGGCCAGGTCGACCATCGCGACACGGATCGACGCACTCATGAGCACGGGGCTCATCGGTCCCGCCGGCATGGCGGGCTCCACCGGCGGCAGGCGGCCGGCGACCTTCGCCTTCCAGCCGGGCGCCAGGGTGGTCCTCGCGGTCGACCTCGGCGCCACGCACGCCCGCCTGGCCGTCACCGACCTCGCTTCCACCGTGCTCGCGGCGAGCGACGAGCCCTTCTCGATCGCCGCCGGCCCGGACGTCGTCCTGCCCTGGGTGGCCCGGGCCGGCCGGGACCTGCTCGCCGCCGCGGGCCGGGACGCCGGCGACCTGGCCGGCATCGGCATCGGGCTGCCGGGGCCCGTCGAGCACTCGACCGGGCGGCCGATCAACCCGCCGATCATGCCCGGCTGGGACGACGCCGACGTCCCGGGCGTCCTCGGCGCCGAGTTCGGGGTCGCCGTGCTCGTCGACAACGACGTCAACATCATGGCGCTCGGCGAGCACCGGACCGCCTGGCCTGACGTCTCCGACCTGCTGCTCGTCAAGATCTCCACCGGCATCGGGGCCGGCATCATCGCCGACGGGGCCCTCCGCCGTGGCGCGCAGGGCGCGGCGGGCGACGTCGGGCACATGTCCGTCCCGGGCGCCGACCACGTGCCCTGCCGCTGCGGCAACACCGGCTGCCTGGAGGCGGTCGCGAGCGGCCAGGCCGTCGCGGCGGCCCTCACGGCCCAGGGGCTCGACGCCACCGACGGCGCCGGCGTCGTCGCACTGGTCCGAGCCCGGGGCTCCGCGGCGAGCCAGGCGGTCCGCCAGGCCGGCCGCGACATCGGCGGCGTCCTGGCCTCGTGCGTGAGCATGCTCAACCCGTCGGTCATCGTGATCGGCGGGGTGGTCGCCGATGCCGGCGAGCACCTGATCGCGGGCATCCGCGAGGCCGTCTACCGCAGGTCCCTGCCGCTGGCCACCCAGCACCTGCGCATCGTCACCTCCCGCGCGCGCGACGGCGCCGGCGTGCTGGGCGCGAGCGCCATGGCCGTCGACCACGTGCTGTCCCCCGCGGCGATCGACGCGCTGACCGCCTGACCGCCTGACCGCCTGACCGGATGTCCGGCTGCCCCGCCGAGCGTGCGCCCATACGCTGTGGTGCACGGCATTCCTGCGCTGAGTAACCGGCCACCAGTCCCCGACCGCAAAGGAAACCAGCACCCGTGACCAGCAATCCCCACGCTCACCAGCCCCTCACGGACGACGCCACCTGGTGGCGGCAGGCGACCGTCTACCAGATCTACCCGCGCAGCTTCGCGGACGCGAACGGTGACGGCCTCGGTGACCTGCGCGGCATCATCTCCCGGGTCCCGTACCTCCAGGGGCTCGGCGTCGACGCGGTGTGGCTCAGCCCTTTCTACCCCTCGGCGCTGGCCGACGGCGGGTACGACGTCGCCGACTACCGCGACGTCGACCCGAGGATCGGCACGCTCGACGAGTTCGACGAGATGGTCGAGGCCCTGCACGCCGCGGGCATCCGCGTCATCGTCGACATCGTGCCGAACCACTCGTCGGACGAGTACGTCTGGTTCCAGGAGGCGCTGGCCGCGGGGCCCGGCAGCCCGGAGCGGGCGCGCTACATCTTCCGGGACGGGCTCGGGCCGGACGGCGCCGAGCCGCCGGCCGACTGGAAGAGCGTGTTCGGCGGACCCGCCTGGACGCGGGTGCCCGACGGCCAGTGGTACCTGCACCTCTTCGCCAAGGAGCAGCCGGACTTCAACTGGGACAACGAGGAGGTCCGGGAGGACTTCCGGAAGACCCTGCGCTTCTGGTCGGACCGGGGCGTCGACGGGTTCCGTATCGACGTCGCGCACGCCCTCACCAAGGAGCTCGGCGAGTCCCTGCCGACGCAGGCCGAGATGGACGCCCTTACCGAGCCCGGCGCACACCCGCTCTGGGACCGCGACGAGGTCCACGAGATCTACGCCGACTGGCGCAAGGTCTTCGACGAGTACAGCCCGCCGCGCATCGCGGTGGCGGAGGCCTGGGTCTCGACCCCCCGGCGCCCCCGGTACGCGAGCGCCGAAGGACTCGGCCAGGCGTTCAACTTCGACCTGCTGGAGGCCGACTTCGACGCCGAGCAGTTCCGGACGATCATCACGGACAACCTGGCGCTCTCCGCGGCGTCCGGCTCGTCGACGACGTGGGTGTTCTCGAACCACGACGTCGTGCGCCACGCGACCCGCTACGCGCTGCCGCCCCGCAACGGGAGCACCGTGAAGCAGGGGCGCGAGTGGCTGCTCTCGGGTGGTACGGAGCCGGCCGCCGACGCCGCCGTGGGCCTGCGCCGCGCCCGCGCGGCGACGCTGCTCATGCTCGGCCTTCCGGGCAGCGCCTACCTCTACCAGGGCGAGGAGCTGGGGCTCCCGGAGGTCTCCGACATCCCCGCGGCCGAACGCCAGGACCCGGCGTTCTTCCGCAACCCGGGAGTCGACGTCGGGCGGGACGGCTGCCGCGTGCCGCTGCCCTGGACCCGCGAGGGCACGTCCTTCGGCTTCGGCGACAACGGCGCGCACCTGCCCCAGCCCGCGAGCTTCGGCGAGCTGTCGGTGGAGGCCCAGGACGGCACACCCGGGTCGACGCTGGAGCTGTACCGTGCGGCGCTCGCGCTGCGGCGCGAGCTGCAGACCGACGAGACGCTGGAGTGGATCCCCGCACCGGCCGACGTCGTGCACTTCGCGCGCCCGAACGGCTGGCACGTCGTGACCAACTTCGGCCCCGACGCGGTGTCGCTGCCCGACGGCGAGGTGCTGCTCGCGAGCGAACCGCTCCCCGGGGGTCTGCTCCCCGGCTCGACGACGGCCTGGGTGCGCGCGCACTGAGCGCCGGGCGAGGCGCGGCCGGCCCGCGCCCGGTACCGACCGGTACCGGGCGCGGGCCGTCGGCCTTCTCCTCCGGTTGCGCCTCCGGCTACTCCTTGACCGAGCCTGCCGTGAGGCCCTCGACGATCCAGCGGCTGGCCAGGGCGAACAGCACCATGGTCGGCAGGATCGTGAGTACCGCGGCAGCCGACATCGGACCCCAGGCGATGTTGAACGTGGAGATGAAGCCGTTGAGGGCGGCCGGGACCGTCCTGTTGGCTTCCGAGTTGATCAGCACGACGGACAGGAACAGCTCGTTCCAGCAGTTCACGAAGTTGAAGATGAACGCAGCGACGATGCCCGGCGCCATCACCGGCACGAGCACCCGGAACAGCGCGCCGAGGCGCGAGCACCCGTCGATCATCGCCGCCTCCTCCAGCGCGTCGGGCATGTTCTCGAAGAACCCCCGCAGCATCACCGTGGAGAACGGGATGCACATCGCGACATAGACGAGGGCGAGCCCCGGCCTCGTGTCGACCAGCCCCAGATCGGCGAGCATCGCGTACAGGGGACCGAGCGCGATGAACGCCGGGATCATCTGCGTCAGCAGGAACGCCCCGAACACCGCGCCCTTGCCCCGGAACTCGAACCGGGCCAGCACATAGGCGCTGAGCAGCGCGATCAGGGTCGCCGTGCCGCCCGCGACGAGCGCCACCACCAGCGAGTTGCCGATGAACGTGCCGAAGCTCGACGTGGCGAACAGGTCCGTGTAGTTGGCGGTGGAGGGTTCGGAGGGCCAGTACTCCAACGGCCACCGGTTGATCGACCCTGGCGACTTGAACGACGTCACCACGATCCAGTAGAGCGGGAACAGCGTGGCGACCAGCCACAGGGCGAGCCCCACGCCCCTGGCCACGCCGCCGGGCGTCACCCGCCGTGCGCCGGGACGTGCCGCCGCAGGTGCTGTCTGTGGTGGGGCCGTGCTCGTGATCGGTGCGAGCGTCGTCATCGCTGGTTCACCCGCCTCATCGCCATCAGGTAGAAGGCGCAGAACACGAGCAGGACCACCATCACGGACAGTCCGATCGCGCTGGCCAGGCCGTAGCTGCCCTGCTGGGTGTACTCGATCATCCAGGTGGTGATGATGTGCGTCCGGCCGGCGGGTCCGCCGGCCGTCATCGCATAGATGATCTCGGGCGAGTTGAACGTCCAGATCGCGCGGAGCAGCACGGTCAGTGCCAGCGTCGTCGAGATGTACGGGATGACGATCGAGAAGAGCCGCCGCACCGTGCCCGCCCCGTCGATGGCGGCGGCCTCCAGCACCTCGTCCGGCACCGACTGGAGGGCAGCGAGGATCATGATCGCGAAGAACGTCACCCCGTACCAGACGTTGGCGATGATCACCGCGGTCATCGCGAGCGCCGGGTCGGCGAGCCAGGGCAGGGGCGCCTCGATGACACCCGCTTTCAGCAGCAGGTCGTTGGCCACGCCGAACTCGGCGTTGAACATCCAGCGGAACAGCATCCCGACGAGGAAGCCCGAGACCGCCCAGGGATAGAACACGAGCGCCTGATAGACCCCACGGAAGCGGAACCGGCGCCACAGCCCCAGCGCGACGAGGAACCCGATGACGAGCTGCGGGACGATCGAGCCGACCACCCACACCACCGTGTTGCGGGCGACCACGGGGAAGACCGGGTCGTTCAGGATCGTGGCGAAGTTCGCCCATCCCACCCAGGGTGTCGACGTGAGGTCCCACAGGTTCCAGTCGCGGAAAGCCATGTGGACGCCCTGCAGCATCGGGTAGTACGTGAACCAGCAGACGAAGACGATGGCGGGTGACAAGAACGCCAGGATCGTCAGCGCGTGCCTGCGCCCGAAGCGCGTGCGGCGGACCGGCGGGCGCTGCTCCTGCCGCCGCGCCGGACGGATGGCGGTAGCCGTCACGTCACTGCTCCGCCGCGTACTTCTCGGTCCAGAAGGTGTCCCACTCCGCGAGCAGCTCGGTCGTCGTCATGCTGCCCAGCAGCACCGCCTGCAGGTCCTGGTCGGCCTTCTGCTCCCACTGGGTCCACCAGCTCACGCCGCGCGGCTGCACCACGTTGACGTACGTCTCCGGGTCCTCGGTCATGGCGACGTAGCTCGACCACGGCCCCTCCTTGTAGAAGGGGTCCTCGCCCGCGCCGTCGATGATCGGCACCAGGCTGTTCTCCTGGGCGAACCGGGTGGCCGGCTCCGCGCCCGAGAGGAACTCGACGAGATCGACCGCCGCCTCCTTGTTCTCGCTCGCCTCCGCGACTCCCCATCCGGCGGTCGCGAGCGGCTGTGCCGCCCTGCCCGTGGGGCCGGTCAGCAGCGGTGCCGTGGACCACTGGCTCTCGTCGATGGTCGTCGACTGCGCCACGGTGGCGATGACCTCCGGGTCCTGCAGCAGGAACGCCGTCGACCCGTTGGTGAAGCCCTCCACCATCTCGGGGTAGCCCCACGAGACGGCCGACGGCGGTGACGCCTGCTCGAACAGGGAGAAGTACGTGTCGACGGCGTCCTGCGCCTCGGGCGCCGCGAAGATCGTCGACCCGTCCTCGAGCCGGTAGGCGTCCTCCACGTCGAGGTCGTCGATCGTGTATGCCTCGATGGCGGCCACGACGTTGGCGAAGCCGTTCTGGCCGCCGCGGAACGCGTAGCCATAGGTGTTCTGTGCCGGGTCCTGGATCGCTGTGGCCTGCTCGAGCAGGTCCTCCCACGACTTCGGTGGCCCGTCGAACCCGGCCTCCTCGACGAGGTCGGTGCGGTAGAACAGCGACAGACCGTAGAAGCCGTACGGCACGAAGTAGCGGGAGCCGTCCGCCTCGGTGACCGCCTGGGCGTTGTCGGTGAGGTCTTCCCAGCCGGCCCAGCCGGTCACGTCGTCGGACAGGTCGTACAGCCAGCCGTTGTTGCTGAACGCGCCGACCGTGCTGTCCCGCACCTCCAGGACGTCGACGCCGCGACCCGACTGCAGCATCTGCTGGAGCTTCTGGTCGGCCTGGTCGGTCGGGGGCGAGACGAGGTCGACCGTGACGCCGGGGTTCTGCGCCTCGAACTCGTCCAGCAGCTCACGGACGACCTCCGTCCGGGCCGGGTTGGTCAGGCTCTCGACCATCTGCAGGCGGACCGTGCCGTCGGCGGCGGCCCCTCCCGGGGTGCACGCGGTGAGCGCGAGCAGGCCGACGGTGGCCAGGCTCGCGGTGAGGCCAGTGCGGGTGCGGTTCATGTCCACACCTCTCCTTCTTCTCGTTCGGGTGATGGCGGGTGAGGCGCCGGGGCGGCGCTGGTCACCCGCCGCGGCGTTCCTCGGCGAACGCCAGGATCTGGGGAACCGCGCGGTCGACGAACGCGTCGAAGTCGCGCTGCTCGGTGTACAGGTGCACGGACAGGCGCAGGTAGCCGACGCCGCCGATGCTCGTGAATGCCGACTCGATGCCGGCGAGGTCGAGCAGCCGCAGCCGCAGCTCGTCGGCGTCCCGGCGGTCCCGTCCCAGCCCGTCGGGCAGGCGCAGCAGCCGCATCGACACCACGGGCATGCCGACGTCGGTGGCCACCGGTGCGTCCACGAAGGGCTGGAGGGCCGCGCCGATGACGGCGGCGCCGTGGTCCGCGAGCGCCGTCATGGTCTCGCGCGTCCGTGCCCAGCCGTACTCCCGCTCGACGAAGTCGATGGCCAGGGGCGAGGCGAGGTAGCTCGTCGCGTCGATCGTCCCCTGGGTGTCGAACCGCTCGGGATAGCTCTCCTCGGCGCCCCACGAGTCGATGAGCGGCCACAGCTCGTCCCGGTCGGCGGCCTCGGTGACGAGCAGGGCGGCGCCGCGTGGGGCGCAGGGCCACTTGTGCAGGTTGCCGAACCACCAGTCCCCGCCGGCGCCGGTGGCTGCGTGCTCCACGAGACCGGGCGCGTGTGCGCCGTCCACGAGGACACGAGCCCCGCGCTCGTGGGCCAGCTCGGTGATCCGCGCCGTCGGGAGCAGGCGTGCGGTCGGCGAGGTGATCTGGTCGACGACGACCAGGCGCACGGCGTCGGTCAGCTCCGCCCGGAACCGTTCGACGACCTCGTCGGCGTCGGCGGCCAGCGGCACGGTGACCGCCCGCACCCGGGCGCCGAAGCGCCGGGCCAGGCGGCGGGCCCCCATCGTGACCGCGCCGTAGCCGTGGTCGCTGACGAGGATCTCGTCGCCGGGATCCAGGTGCAGGGCGTTGAAGACGATGGTCGCGGCAGCCGACGCGTTCGGCACGAAGACGGTGTCCTCCGCTCGTGCGCCGACGAACGGTGCGACCTCACGGCGCGCCGCGGCGATGAGCTCGGGGAGCCGGGGGAACCACGCGACAGGGCTCAGGTCCCCCTGCCGGCGCAGCTCCTGCTGGTGACGCACCACCTCGGTGGGCACGGCTCCGTACGACCCGTGGTTGAGGTGGGCGATCGCCCCGTCCAGCGGCCAGGCGTCGCGCGCAGGTCCGCCGGACGCGAGGCGTACCGGCGCAGGTGCTGGAGCGGTCCGTACCGAGTCCATCGATGCCCCCTTTGGCTGTTGTCGGACAACCATGGCAGCCACTCACCGAAAACGCTAGACCGCGGCGGAAATTAGGGACGATCTGTAGGACAGGTTCGACGGACGCGAAATATCCGCAGCGTCCGCGGGAACCTGACATCCTGAGGGCATGCACGACGTGAGCGCAGTCGACACGGCCCTCCACGGGTTGCGCACCCTGATCGCGGACGGTTCGCTCCAGCCCGGCGACCGGCTGCCCAGCGAGGGCGTGCTGAGCGAGCGGCTCGGCGTCTCGCGCGGCTCCATCCGGGAGGCGATCCGCACCCTCTCGGCCCTCGGTGTCGTCGAGACCCGGCGCGGGGCGGGGACCTTCGTCGGCGAGCTGCGCGCCGCCGACATGATCCGCACCCTCGCCCTCACGGTCGGTCTGCTCCCGCTGGAGTCGATCCTCGAGCTCTTCGAGCTGCGCCGGGTCCTGGAGGCGCACGCCGCCTCGCTCGCTGCCGCACGCTGCGACGACGCCTCGGTGGCCGGGCTGAACGAGATCCTCGACCGGCTGGAGACGACCGACGACGTCGACGAGCAGTCAGCGCTCGACCACGAGTTCCACATGACGATCGCGCAGCTCGGCGGCAACGAGTCGCTCGGGGCGATGGTGGCGGTGCTCCGGTCCCGGTCGCGTGCCTACCCGGTCCCCCTCGGCCCCGAGACCAAGCGGATCTCGGACGCCGGTCACCGGTCGATCCTGCAGGCCGTGACGTCGCACGACCCGGTCGCGGCCTCGGTCGCGGCAGCCGCGCACGTCGCGCAGAGCGAGGTGTGGCTGCGCGAGCACCGCCCGGCGCCGGAGATCATCGACTGAGCGGGGAGTGCCCGCCCCGGCTCAGGAGCCGAACGTCTCCAGCAGGGTGGAGCGCTCGGCGTCGGTGAGGTTGGTGGCGATGAGCGTGCCGTGCAGGCCGTTGAAGCGCTCGCCGACGCGGTCCGTGTCGCCGTCCTGGGTCACGGCGAACAGGGCGGACGTCCCGGACGTGACCTGTTCGCGGATCGTCTCGAGCTGGGTGCGGCTGATGCCGACGGCCTCGGTGTGCTTGGCGAGGGCCCCGACCGCCGCGCCGGCCGCCGCGCCGACGACCGGCAGGAGGAACAGCCCGCCCAGCAGCAGACCCCAGAAGGCACCCCATCCGCTCCCGCGGAGCTCGTCGTCGTGCGCGTGCTTCGTGGTCGGTCTGGCCTGACCGACGGGCCACGACACCACGGCGTGGTCGACCACGGTGATCAGCCCGTCCGACGCGGCGCTCTTGAGGATCGAGGCGGCCTCTGCCGCACCCTCGGGGCTGTCGAACTTCCAGACGGTGAACATGGTCATCGTGGTCTCGTCCTCCCGGGGCGTTCGAGCGTGCTCACTCGATGGTGGCACCCCGCCTCGCGCTCCGCGCGTCGAGGCGGACGGGCAGCTCGGGGAGGCGCTCGGACAGGCGCTCAGGAGGCGTTCGAGCAGGTGATCAGACGGGCGGCGACGGGACCCGCCGCTCGGCGGCACGTGACGGCGGCGCGTCGACGGCCCACGCCGCGGTGCGCGAGCGGAGCGCGGTGCCCAGGGCGGCGACGACGGCCGACGTCACCCCCGACCCGTCGAGCGAGCCGTGCCAGTAGCGCACGAGGAGCGTGGTGCGCGCGGAGTCCGCGGCGACGTGCAGCGCGTCGGGTGCGGGCGCTGCATGGACGCCGGGTGCGGCCGAGACGGCGGGCAGCAGGACGCCGTCGATCTCGTCGTCGCGCAGGTGCGCGAGCCGGACCTCGACGACGCTGCGACGTGCCCCGATACCCGTACCGTTCACGAGCGGCTCGGAGATGACCGCCGAGTTGGGCACGTGCACGCGGACGCCGTCGTAGGTCTCGAGGACCACCGCACGGCTGTTCAGGGCGGTGACGACGCCGGTCCAGTCGCCGAACACCAGCTCCTCGCCGACCTTGACCGGCATCCTGGTCTGCAGCAGGATGCCGGCGCCGAAGTTGTCGGCCAGACCGCGCATGGTCAGGACGACCACGATGCCGACCACGACGACGACGGTGAGGATCGGCTGAGTCTGCGCCCCGAGGAACGTGAGCGCGAGACCGATCCCCGCGAGCAGGACGAGATAGTTGACGGTGCCCAGCACCAGGTCCTGGACCTGGGGCGTGAGGCCCTTGATCCGAGCCGTCGCGGCGAGCACCGCCCGCCGGGCGTACCGCGCGGCAAGCCAGGTGCCGAGCAGGGTCAGCGCGGCGAAGAGCACGTCCCAGCCGTCGAGGTCGTCCGTCGAGAAGAAGCGGGCGAGCGCGTCGACCACGGGTGCCTCCCTTCCGGCCGCTACGGCCACGCCACCGTGTGCGACGCTCGGCACCCCTCGTCGTCGGAGCCGGCACTGCCTCCGAGGGTACGTTCGGGCGGGACGCGCCGCGCGCCGATCAGCCGCCGGTGGCCGAGGGCTTCGGCGTGCCGGTCGGCGTGGGCGACGCGCTGGGGCTCACCGTCGGCCCCGGGGTCGGCCCGCCCGTCGCCGTCGCGGTCGGGTCGGGGGTCGGCCTCGAGGTGGGTCCGTCAGTCGGGTCCGATGTCGGGGACGGCGTGCCGGCCGTCGGCCCTGTCCCGCCCCCGCCGCCCGGGCCGCCGCCGTCCCCGCTGTCGCCTCCACCGCCGGAGCCGCCGCCGGCGCCACCCGCACCGGACCCGCCCGCCGTCCCGTCCGGGGTCCCGCCCGAGGTCCCGTCCGAGCCTGGTGCGGCAGCTCCCGAACCGCCTTCGCTCACGCCGTCCGGGTCCGGCAGGGCACCCGACGGCGTCGTCGCTCCCCCGCCCTCGACCGCACTGCCCGGGCCGGGTTCGCCGTCCTCGGGCTCGTCAGTGCTACGGGGCCGGTCCTCCGGATCACGGTCCGGGCCGGCCGGGCCGTCGTCGTCGGTGATCATGAAAGGCAGGTCAAAGGCCACCCACTCGATCGGCCCGGTGGTGTCGGCGTCGGGGCGGTCGCCCCACAGCATGGCCAGCCCGCCGATGCCCAGCACGAACACCGCGACCACGGCCCCGCCGACCGCCATCGCGACCCGCTTCCGCGAGACCACGCCGGGTGACGCCGTCGGATCGGCTGACGCGCTCGGATCGGCTGACTCGGTGGGATCGACTGACGCGCTCGGATCGACTGACTCGGTCGGATCGACTGACTCGGTCGGAGCGGGCGATGCGGGCGCGTCCGCCGGTGCGGGCCCGGGCTCAGCGGCGTCGCCGGACGGCGTCTCCGGCTCACCACCGAGGTGCTGACCCGGCAGGACAGGCCGGTCGGGCTGCTCGGACCGACCCCCTTGCTCCACCAGGTCCCACGCCGGACCGCTCACCGAACCCGGCACGGGACCGCCGAGGCGTCCTGGATCGACCTGCTCGATGTGCCGTGTCGGCCTCGGGTTCTCCCTCACGGCTGGAACGATAGCGCGCAGGGGTGAAATGCCGGAATCCCCCGAATGGTTCACCGTGGGCCACCGCCAAGCTCGGACCGGACAGGCCCGAGCCCAGCCCCAGGCACGCGCTGCCATCGCATCCGCCATGCCGGTGCCCGCGTCATCCCCATGGGCGGCGCCTTCTTCGGGTTGACCATCGAGCAGCGCGACGAGGACGAGCATGATGACAACTGGGCCGATCCCTCCCCAGACATGCTCGGCTTCCACGAGCCAGCAGCCACGCTGTACGACACGTGACCCCCGCGCTTACCCTCGACCCGCCCCGACGGAACTCACCTGGAGGATGCGATGGACCGGAGATGGCGATGAACGACGGCGCCCCGTCGCGGAGGCTGGCAGTCGGAGCGTGGCTGACCATCGACGCCACGCTCGACAACGAGGTCTCGAACCTCGTGCGGAGCGGCGCCGACCTGGACGCCCCAGAGGTTGCGCGAGCGCGAGGGCTGCGGGAACGCGGCTGGGCAGTGAACCGAGAGCACCCCGAGCGCGGGCTCGGTCCGGTGGGCTGGCCACCCAGCGAGGCCCAGTTCGACATCACGCTTTCCAAGGACGACATCGGCTACATCGTCGACCTTCTCACCCATCACCTCGAAGCGACATCGACGAACCCCGCGGCCGGGGACGCCCCCAGCGTTCGACTGCTGCAGGAGGAGTCGAACGCACTCACGCGGGAGGCGCTGGACGCCCTCGACGCACTCCGCTAACCCGAGGCACGGTCACCGCTACGACCAGCCGCCCTCCCGAGCTCGATGCATGAACACTTTGCCGACCGATGAGCCTCCTGGACCAGGTCCCGGGGAGTCCATCGGCGCTCGAAGGGTTATCCACAGATTTCATTTTGGCCGTGCGATACGTACGAGCGTTCGAGATAATAGATGCACTGAGGATGTGAGAACTAGAGGCGACGAGGGGGTGGGGTCCGGTGGAGCAGTCGACGTCGACGGATGGTGTTCCCGGCCCTGGCCTGCCTGCTGCTGAGTCGATCGAGGAGACGCTGGCCCGGTTCGAGAACGTGATGGACGAGCTCGCGGTCCTGACCGACCCGGAGGTGCTGGACGGGTGGGACACCCCGACCGTGGGCCGTCTGATGGAGGCACACACCCGGATCCGCCGCTTGACCGGCCGCCTCGACGGAGTCCGGTACACGTTGCTGTCGAGGATCGAGGCGGACGGGTCCTGGCGCTCAGGCGGGATGGCCCGCGCGTTCACCACCTGGCTGCGGATCCGAGAAGGCATCTCCTCGGTGACGGCGGGCAGGGACATGACGATGGCCCGCCGCCTGGCCACGGCGCTGCCTGGGACCCGGGAAGGCCTGGTCGACGGCACCCTCGGCATCGACCATGCCCGTGTTGTGATGACCAAGGTCGCCCCCACCAGCGAGACCCGTCAGGATGCGTTGGCGTGGTTGATCGACACCCGCACGGGTGAGCGGACGACCCCGGAGGCGTTCGTGCAGACCGTGCCGGTCGACTTCCCCGACCCGGCCCAGGACCCCGACGGGGAGCACACCCGTCAACTCATCACCCAGGTGTTGGAGGACGCCGTCACCGAGGGCACCCTGGTCACGGGTGAGGGTCTGGTCCTGCGCGAGGCGGGTTCGTTGAACGCGGACCAGTTCCGGATCGTGGCACGCCGGTTCGCGACGATCACCGACCCCGACACCGACGACACCGACGACGACAAAGCAGCCCTGGGCGAGTTCCTCGACCTAGCCAAAACCTTCGGCGGCTACCACCTCGCAGGCTTCCTGACGGGACTGCTGCACGGATAGGTGACAACTGACTTGTGGTGCCGACAGGCATCGCTGGAAGGATGTTCACCGTGCCCGCACCCCACCCCAAAGAGTT
>NZ_JAJQQP010000022.1 GCF_028994805.1 Promicromonospora iranensis
GTGGTGTTTGCGGACGAGCCGACGGGGAACCTGGACTCGCGTTCGGGTGCGGAGGTGTTGTCGTTCCTGCGTCGTTCGGTGCGGGAGCTGGGTCGCACGATCATCATGGTCACGCACGACCCGTCTGCTGCGGCGTATGCGGATCGTGTGGTGCTGATCGCTGATGGCCGGATCGCGGGTGACATCAGTGACCCGACGCCGGAGTCCGCGATGGCTGGGCTGGACGCCCTGCGCACCCTCGAGCCCGACGTCGCCACCCGTCCGTCCGGGACCGGCACGCTCAGGACGGGTGCGTGATGGCCACCTCGTTCCCCACCGCCCGCCTCACCGTCGGGCAGATGCGCCGCAGCGCCGGCCGCCTCACCGCCGCAGGCGTGGCGATCCTGATCAGCACGGCGTTCGTCACCGTGACGCTGCTCGCCGGCGGCGTCATCCAGGGCACCACGCACGACATGGTCGCTGCGGAGTACGCAGAGGCCGACGTCGTCGTGTCCATCGCCGACGAGAACGCCTTCACGGCCGACCAGATCGACGCCATCGCGGCGGTCGACGGCGTCGCGACCGTCCAGCCGCTCACCGGCTGGTTCGGCGACCTGCGCAACGGTGGCAAGGGCGGCTACCAGACGTTCGCGCCTGCCCCGGAGGACCCGCGCCTGTCGCCGCTCGAGCTGACCGACGGCGCCTGGCCGGCGACGGACGACGAGGTGGCGCTGACGGCGGACCTGGCCGAGCGGCTCGAGGTGGGCCTGGGGGACACGGTGACGGTCAAGCGCACCCTGTACCCCGAGGGCTGGGCCGACAGCCAGGCGGAGGACCCGGCGGCCGAGCTCGGTGACCCGGAGGAGATCACCGAGACCCTGACCGTGGCCGGCCTCGCCGCCGACCCCTACGGCGCGTACGCCGTCTACGGCGGGGCCGCCGTGGTCCCGGCCGACACGCTCAGCGCCTGGAACGCGGCGGATCCCTACCCGAACACGGTGAGCGATCTGCTGCTCGCGCTCGATTCGCCCCTCGACGGCGGCAGCATCCCCGCTCCGCTCGCCGAGTCCCTCAGCTCCGCCGCAGGCGGGGCCGACGGCGGCGTGACCGTCGACACCACCGAGAACGTGGCGGCGGCGAAGACCGCCGAGCAGACCGGCGGCCAGGACCTCATGTTCCTGGTGTTCGTCATGACGTTCGCTGCCATCGCGCTGCTGATCGCGGCCATGGTCATCACCAACACGTTCCAGGTGCTCATCGCCCAGCGGACCCGGACGCTCGCGCTCCTGCGCTGCATCGGCGCCGGGACCGGCCAGCTGTACCGCAGCGTGCTGCTCGAGGCGGCCGTCCTCGGTGTGCTCGCCTCGGTGGCAGGCATCCTGGTGGGCGGCGTGCTCGCCCAGGTGGCGCTGACCGTGGCACCCAGCTTCGACCTGGGTGTGCCGCTGCCGACGACGATCACGCCGACCTGGCAGTCGGTGGTTCTCCCGCTCGCCGTCGGCACGGGCGTGACGGTCCTGGCCGCGCTGGCCCCCGCCCGCTCGGCCACCCGGGTGGCGCCGCTCGCCGCGCTGCGGCCGTCCGACGCCCCGTCGCTGCGCGCCCGTTCCGGCCGCACCCGCCTCGTGATCTCGCTCATCTGCCTGATCGGCGGCTTCGCGGCGCTCGGTGGCGGCGTGTACCTCGGGATGAACGGCAGCACCGAGGTCGGCCTCACCGCCGCGGTCGGCGGTGGCTCGCTCGCGTTCTTCGGCGTCGTGCTGAGCGCGGTCCTGTGGCTGCCGCGCGTCGCGGCGGTTCTGGGCGGTCTCGTGGCCCGGACCGGTCCCGCGGCTCGCCTGGCGGTCGCCAACACGCTGCGCAACCCGCGCCGGACGGCGGCGACCTCCACGGCGCTCTTCATCGGCGTCACGCTCGTCACCATGATGTCCACGGGTGCGGCCAGCGCCCGGATGTCCGCGGACAGCCTGCTCGACGAGCAGTACCCGTACGACGTGGCCGTGTCGGCGTCGTCCCCCGAGTACGTCGAGGACCTGCGTTCCGCCGTGGCCGACACCTCCGGCATCGCGTCCACGACCCTCGTGACCAACGCGACGGTCACGCTCGGCGACGTGGAGGACTCGAGCGTCATCGCCGCCGAGCCCGCCGAGCTCGTAAACGTGGTGAACGTGCCCGAGCAAGCGGGTCGGCTCACCGAGGGCTCGATCCTGCTCACCCAGGCCACCGCCGACGAGATGTCCCTGGGTGCGGGCGACCCGGTCACGGTGTCGGGCGCTGACGGCTCCGTCGACCTGGCCGTCGTCATCACCACCACCGACGCGCTCAACCGCATGATCACCACTGCTGACCTCGCCCGCGCCGGTGTCCCCACCGACGACACGTTCGCCGACATCTGGGCACACATCTCGGGTGCCGAGGCGACCACCGTGCTCGCGGACGTCCAGGACGCCGTCGCACAGGTCGACGGCTCCGCGTACGTCATGGGGCCGGCCGCCCAGGCGGCGCAGTTCCGCCAGGTGGTCGACGTCATCCTCGGCATCGTGGTGGGCCTGCTCGCCGTCGCCGTGGTGATCGCCCTGATCGGGGTCACCAACACGCTGTCCCTCTCGGTCATCGAGCGGACCCGGGAGTCCGCGACCCTGCGGGCCATCGGCCTGAGCAAAGAGCAGCTCCGGGGCATGCTCGCCGTGGAGGGTGTGCTGATCGCCGGTGTCGGCGCGATCCTCGGCATCGTGCTCGGGCTCGTGTTCGGCTGGGCGGGGGCGGCCACCGTCCTGTCCGCCATGGGCGACGTGCGGTACGCCGTCCCGTGGGCGGAGCTCGGGATGGTCCTGGCGATCGCCCTCGTCGCGGGCCTTCTGGCGTCGGTCCTGCCGGCGCGGGCCGCGGCCCGCACCTCACCCGTGGCGGCGCTCGGCGTGGAGTGACGGCACGAGACGTGGGGCGGCCATGGCGGTTCATGGCCGCCCCACGTCTCGTGGTGCACCTCAGGAGGCCTGTGCGAGCAGGTGCTGGTTCTCCTGGTAGGCAGCAGTGAGCTTGACCCTGCTGAATCGCCAGCCGTGGTCGGTACGCACCACGTCGTTGTCGTAGAAGCCGACGACGAGCCAGCGGTTGGACCCGCCGTCGGCGACCTCGTCCGGCACCCAGTGCTCCGCGCGCACGTGTGCGTGGGCTCTTGCGCGGTCACCGTCGATGTCGATGACATGGCCGGTGATGGCATGGTGGGTCGCGACGAACGGACCGAAGAACCCGCGGAGAATCTGGACGTAGTCGTCGAGGCGGGTCTCCGTCGGCGGGATACCTGCGACAGTCTCGAAGTCGACGGTGAACGGGTCGGCGTGGACGAGGCCGGGTAGCGTGTCGAAGTCCTTCGTGTCCGCGATGTCGGCGTAGCGGCCGAAGAGCTCGATGATCTCGGTGCGGTCGGATTCCAGCGTCATGAGGCGGGTGTCCCCTGGTGGATCGCGGTGGGAAATGCGGTGCCGGTCAGCTGCTCCGAGGCGTCCCACAAGCGGCGCGCCGTATCGGCGTCGCGCGCCTTCGCCGCGCGCCTGGCGGGGCCGGGCGCGCCGCGGAGGCCCAGCGGCCCGCGCGGGCCGAGGTAGGCGTCCCCGGGGAGGTCAGCGGTCGCGGCCTGGAGCGTCGGCAGGGCTCCGGCCTCTGCGCTGTGGGAGACCTTGCCGATCAGGGCCTTCTCCAGGCGGAACAGCTGCCCCGCGTCGACGTGCACCAGGTTCGTGGTGGCGATGCCCGGATGGGCTGCGGTCGAGATCACCGAGGAGCCGGCAGCGGTCAGCCGCCGCTGCAGCTCGTGGGCGAACAGCAGGTTCGCGAGCTTGGACTGTCCGTAGGCCGGGTGCGCGCGATAGCGGCGCCGCCGCCAGTTCAGGTCCGTCAAGTCGATCGAGCCCAGGAGGTGCGCGAGCGAGCTGACGGTCACGACCCGGTCGCGCACCTGCGGCAGGAGCAGGTTGGTCAGGGCGAAGTGTCCGAGGTGGTTGGTTCCGAACTGCAGCTCGAAGCCATCGGCGGTGCGCTGCAGCGGTGGCAGCGAGAGGCCCGCATTGTTGATGAGCAGGTCGAAGGGCTCGGTGAACCGCCGCGCGAAATCCCGGACCGACGACAGGTCCGCCAGGTCGAGCCTCTGCACCTCGGTGTGCCCCCGCATCTCGGCGGCCGCAGCGTGTCCCTTGTCCTGGTTGCGCACGGCCAGGACGACTCGCGCGCCCCGCTTCGCCAGTACGGAGGCGGTGACGCGGCCGATACCGCTGTTCGCGCCGGTGATGACGACGGTGCGCCCGTTCATCGGTGGAACGTCGGCGAGGGTGAAGGAAGCCATGTCAGGAATGTAGGCACTGGCAACAGTGTTGTCAATGACTACATCAGCCCGCGTACCATGTCGGCTATGAACGACCAGCCTGAGCAGCGCCGATATCACCACGGAGATCTTCGGACCGCTCTGCTCGATGCGGCGGAGCGAAGTGTGCGCGCCCAGGGCGCGGCGCAGCTGTCGTTGCGAGACCTGGCCCGGGCGGTCGGAGTCAGTCACGCGGCGCCGCGCAGGCACTTCGCGGATCGGCAGCAGCTGCTCGACGCGTTGGCCGAGGAAGGGTTCACCCGGCTGGGGGAGAGCATCCGTCGCGCCCTGGCCGCCGCCGACGACGACTTCGCGGCGCGAACACGCGGTGCGGCGTCCGCGTTCGCCCATTTCGCGACCGAGAACCCAGCGCTGCTGGAGCTGATGAACTCGACCAAGCATCAGGGCGCGCCGAGTGTCACGCGTACCGCAGAGGTGGCGTTCGAGCCGATCTTCGAGCTGATCCGCGAGGGTCAGGCCCGGAACATCCTTGAAGCCGGCGAACCGGAGGAGCTCGGGCTCATCCTGTACGCGACCATCAACGGCATCACCACGCTGGTCAACACGAACATGGTGCCCGCCGGGCGGCTCGACGAGCTCACCGACATCGCGGTGGGCCAGTTCCTTCGCGGCGCGGCCGGGGGAGCGGGCGGCCGGGCGACGTAGGCATGCGGTCGGGCATCTGCCCGGTGAAGCTCAGAACATCTCGGACCAGCTCAGAACATCTCAGACCAGCTCGAGCAGGATCCCGTCCACCGCATCCCGGCCGCCCGGTCCGTGCTCACGGATGATGGCGACGATCTCGTCGAACAGTGTCGGGCCCTCACCGCGGCGCGCCGCGGCGAGCCTCGTCTCGAAGGACGCGCGGTTGGACGGGTCGACGGAGGTCAGGAGTCGCTCCAGCCGTCGCGCTGTCTCCGGGTGGCCGAGTGCCGCCCGGGACTGCTCCGAGCCGAGCCACCTCAGTACCCAGCCGCCCTCGGGGGTCCCGTAGCCGCCGCGGAGGATGTCGTCGAGGGCGTCGAGGTTCCCTCGCCAGGTGTAACCGTTCAGCAGTCGGGAGAACTCGCGGGCGAAGCCGTCGAGGTCGCTGAACCGCGTTCCGTCGACGACGAGCACAGGGAGGTCGCGCGTCATGGTCCGAGTCTGTCCGTCCTGCTCAGGACCGGGGCCGTGCGCTGCGTCCGGCCGCCGACGAGGCCGGGCGCAGCGCACGGGACCGGGTCACATCCGGTAGAAGTCGCCGTAGTGGTTGGGCGAGAAGTAGACCACGCCGGTGGTGCGGTCCAGGACGAGGCGGTAGGACTGCCGTGCGGCACCGCAGGCCCGCGGCGTGACGTCGAACTCGAGGTAGGAGTGGCCGGCGGGCAGCTGGCCCTCGGCATTGCGGTGCACGCCGCCCGCGAAGTTGCACTGGCCGTTGGGCCAGCTGACCCAGCCACGGGTGCTCGGGTAGCCCTTGGACCTCCAGATCGAGTTCGAGGAGTACGCCTCCGCACAGCCGCTGTGCGTGCAGGAGCTGTAGACGTTCGCCTCGGCCGCAGGCGCGACGGACACGCCACCGGCGACGAGGCCCGCCATGGTGGACAGGACGACGAGCATTCGGACGAGGCCGGACACGACGCTGTTCTTCTCGGACACCTTTTCGGACACGCTGATCTCCCTCTCGGTTGGGAATACCGGGAGAATCCTCGTCCGCCTGGTCGACGCGGACCCGACGACGGCCCGACGTGCGGGTGAATTTCACCTGTCCGCTGTGTCCGACCAGGCCCGGGACGGGCAGGGCTCAGTCTCGTGCTGCGACGCCGAGGATGCCCCGCGCTGCTCGTTCCGTGAGCTCGACGTCGTGGGGCGCGTTGCCGGCGAGCTCGATCCCGACCGATTCCAGGATGGCGAGGAATGCGGCCGCGGTGAGGCGCGGGGGCGGCCCCGCGGGGATGGAACCGTCACGACGGCCGGCGGTGACCAGCTCCGCGCAGTCGTTCTCGAGACGGTCGTAGGTCTCGCCCATCGCGCGCCCGACCGGGTGGTCCTGCCCCGTGAACTCGACCCGCAGGGTCATCATCACCTTGGCGCCGTCGTG
Source organism: Promicromonospora iranensis (assembly GCF_028994805.1). GTDB lineage: Bacteria > Actinomycetota > Actinomycetes > Actinomycetales > Cellulomonadaceae > Promicromonospora > Promicromonospora iranensis. Next base: position 6,423 of record NZ_JAJQQP010000022.1, read on the forward strand.
GCGTCGGCAGTAGAGGGCATGCCCCTTGGCCATCGTGAGCAGCGAGGTCAGGGGGTCCTTCTGGGCGAGGGCCGCCTGGCGCACCTCGGCGTCCCAGGTCTCGCCCACCCACTCCACCACGGCGAGTGCGAGGTCCTCCTTGTTGGCGAACAGGTGGTACAGAGCGCCGCGGGTGTAGCCCGCGTCCCTTGCTACCTGCTCCAGGACGAGGCTGGCGTACCCGTAGGTCGACAAGCCGCGTGCTGCTGCGGCCAGCAGCGCTGCTCGGGTCGTGGCGCGCCGGTCGGCTTGTGTGCGGCGAGTGTCCGTCCCACTCATGCGGGTCCTCTCAGCGTTCGCGGGCAGTCCGGGACAGCATATGTACGTCTGTGCATGTACGTGGCGCCGTGCGGGCGGTCGGGCGCGATTCGCGGAGTGCCGGCTTCGTCCTGCGTACCTGCCTACAATCATGCATGTATGTATGTTTCTTCCGTGAGCGTGAGGTGGATCCGCGACAGCTCTGCCGCCGGGTCCTCGACTCGGACGGAGAGATCAGATGATCAAGTGGGCCGGTTGGATCATTGTGCTGGCTGGTCTCGGGCACACTCTTGGCAGCCTGGTGGAGACGGTCCCGGAGCACGTCGTCACATGGTTCAACGGGTCCTTGTGGAGCGAGACGGGGTACGCGGGTCTGAGCGACGCGGCCGTCGCGTTCTGGTACTCGGTGTTCAGCTTCGGGCCGCCCCTTCTGCTGGTCGGCGTGATGGTGCTGTGGATGGATCGTCGGGGCCTGACCCCGCCGTCGTTCATCGCATGGGCCATCACGGCGTGGACCATCGTGACGTTCGTGGCCTCCGGCCCATCACCCTTGCCGATTCTTCTGATCGCGGCCGGCATGCTGCTGGTCGGAGCCCGTCGCGCCGGCGAACGTCGGGAAGCGCCCGGGCGTTCTGGCGGTTGAGGCTTCGTGTGAGGCTCTCCCTGCTAGACCGTTCTCGCACCCGGGTGGGGTACCCCGAGGGCGCCGCGCTGACCGACACGATCGAGCGTGCGGTATCGGCGGAGCGACTCGGCTACCACCGCTTCTGGGTGGCCGAGCACCACGCCGTGCCGGGGATCGCCTCGGCGTCACCACCGGTCCTCCTCGGCGCTCTCGGTGCCCACACCACCACCCTCAGGATCGGGTCGGGTGGCGTGATGCTGCCTCATCACCAACCGCTGGTCGTCGCCGAGCAGTTCCTGATGCTGGATGCCCTCTATCCGGACCGGGTGGACCTCGGCGTGGGACGCACCCTCGGCTTCACGGCACCCGTACGCCGGGCGCTCAGGCATGGCCTCGACGCCCCGGACACCTTCCCGGAGGACATCGAGGAGCTGCGCGAACATCTCGACGGCGCCGCGGCGGTCACCGCCAGGCCTGTCGCCGCACGCACGATCCCGATCTTCGTGCTGGCCACCGGGCGGGGCCTCGTGGTCGCGGCCAGGCTGGGGCTGCCAGTGGTCATCGGCGGGCCCGTGCTCGGCAGCCCGTCGCTGTCGGACGCGCTCGCGGCGTACCGAAAGGACTTTCGACCCTCGCTCCGCGCACCGGAACCGACGGTGACCGTCTCGCTCGACGTCCTTGTGGCGGACACGGACGCCGAGGCGCGCGACCTGGCCCTGCCGGAGGCGTGGGCGATGGCCCGCTCCCGGCAGACGGGTGAGTTCGGCCCGCTGGAGCCGGTCGCGACGATCCGTGCCCAGCGCTGGAGCAATCAGCTACGAGACCGCGTCGAGGCGCACGTCGCACAGGGCGCCGTCGGTTCTCCTGCCACGGTGCGGAGCTGTCTCGGCCGGCTGGTGGAAGCCACGGGGGCGGCGGAGATCCTGGCGTTCACCTCCACCTTCGACCGTGATGCCCAGGAAGCCTCGGACGCCGCTCTCCGTGAGCTGCTGCACGACTAGGTCGGTGAGGATGCGACCCCTTGCTGTCAGCGAGCACGACGTACTGCAGGTCGAAACCATGACCGCTGACGCCGAGGCACGGGTACGGTCGGACCTGGCGGTAGGTGGTGCGGAATCCCACGGCGTTGTCATCCATACGGAGGAGCGGTTCCATGCTGAGCCAGGTAGCAGAGGGCGTGCTGACGCACCGGAGCGAGCTGCTGGAGAACAACGCCGTCGTCGTGCAGGGCCGGCGTGGCGTACTGCTCGTCGACCCAGGCCTGACCGAGTCGGAGATGACCTGCCTCGCAGACGATCTTCGCGAGCTGGGCCAGGACGCCGTCGTGGGCTTCGCGACGCATCCGGACTGGGACCACGTGCTGTGGCACCCCGGGCTCGGTGATGCGCCCCGGTACGGGACGGCGCGCTGCGCGGCGGTCATGCAAGCGTTCCGGTCGGACCCGGACTGGAAGGCACGGGCTGTCGAGGGGCTGCCTCCGGAGATCGCCGAGGAGACGCCCCTGGACCTGTTCGGCCTGATCACCGCGCTGCCGGCCGGAACCGCGGAGATTCCCTGGGAGGGGCCGCGGGTCCAGGTCGTCGAGCTTCCCGCGCATGCTCCGGGCCATGCGGCGCTGTTCATCGAGGAGCGTCGGGTGCTGGTGGCCGGCGACATGCTCTCCGACGTCCTGGTCCCGAACCTCGACGTCCTGGACGACACCAACGACCCGATCGAGGAGTACCTCGTCGGACTGCGGCGGCTCGAGGACCTGGCCGACGAGGTCGATGTCGTCGTCCCGGGCCACGGGTCCGTCGGCGACGCCGATGAGCTGCGGGCACGGATCGAGGCGGACCGGGCGTACGTGCTCGCCCTGCGCGAGGGCCGCGTCCCCGGTGACCTGCGGGTCGGGGAAACGGCCAAGCCCGGCTGGGAGTGGACCAGCGACATCTCCGCCGAGCAGGTCCAGCGGCTCTCCGAGCGGAGCCGACGCGGCGGCACCCCCGGCTCGTCGTACTGACCCGGGACGTGGCGGGGTTGATGCTGCGCCGGTCCCGTGAGAGCGTTTCAAGGTCATGGATCGCCTCTCCTGACCGTCCGGGGGAAAGGCGAGACACAGTCGTCAGGGCGGCCCGAGGGTCGCCTTGTCTTTCACACGCAACCGTTCTTTCGCCGCCCGCCTCTGGGTCGTGTTCTTCGTCAACGGGGCCGTTCTTTCCAGCTGGGCCCCCCGTATTCCAGAGGTCAAGCACCTCCTCGGTCTCAGCGACAGCGAACTCGGTATCGCCTTGTTCGGCGTCGCCGCCGGATCGGTCCCGGCGCTGCTGCTGACCGCTCGGGCCCTCGACCGTGTGCGCTCGGAACCGGTCTGTGTGGTCGCGGCGCTGCTCTTCAGCGCGTCGCTGCCCCTGATCGGCGTCGTCGATGGTGTGTGGCAGCTGACCGGCGTGCTCATGGTGCTCGGGGCCGCCAGCGGCGTCCTGGACATCGCGATGAACACCGCCGGCATCGCCTACCAGCAGCACACCGGTCACCGGGTCCTGTCCCGGCTGCACGGCGGGTACAGCCTGGGCGTGCTCGCCGGCGCCCTCGGCGGCGTAGCCGCCACGCACGGTGGTGCCACGGTGAGCGAGCACTTCCTCGCAGCAGCCGTGCTCCTGGTCGCTCTGACCCTGGCGTGTGCCCCGCTGATGTGGTCCCCACCCCGGAGCACCGGCTCCCGGGAGAGCGCAGATGCGCCGGTCACGGTATGGAACAGGCGCTCCGGCCTGCCGGCGACGATCGCCGTGCTCGCCGTCTCCGGACTGCTGATCGAGGGCCTGGTCACCGACTGGTCGGCTCTGCTGATCACCCGCGACCTGGGAGCCCCTGCCTCCCTGGGGGCCAGCACGCTGGCCGTGTTCAGCCTGGCGATGTTCATCTCCCGCTCAGCCGGTGACGCCGTGCTGGACCGCTGCACGGAGCGCACGGTCCTCACGGCCGTTGCCGCGGCCGTGGCCTGCGTCGTGCTGCTCGGCTCGGTCGCCGCCGATCCCCTGGCCATGGCCGCGGCCGTGGGCCTGGTTGGGCTGGTCCTGGGCCCGGTCTTCCCGGTGGCGGTCTCCCGTGCCAGTCGATCCGCACCCGGACGAGCCGCGGCGAGGACGGCACAGGTCAGTGCCGTCGGGTACATCGCCTACCTCGGCGGGCCGCCCGTGATCGGCTTCGCCGCTGACGTCGTCGGCCTGCCGTTCGCCTTCGCGGCCGCAGTGGCCCTCGGCTGCGGGGGCATCGCCCTCACCCGCCGTAGCCACGACTGAAGCCGCCGACGTTCGTGCTGCGGTCGAGGAACGGGCGCCCGACGGGCCTGATCCGTCAGGGCGTGGACGGTTCCTCCGACGCGTCGCGCGGGGACATCGCTCCCACCACGTGCTCGATGACGCGGGCCATGTCGAGGTCGCGCTCGATGAGCGAGTGGACCTGGAGGCCGTCGGCGAGGGCGTGGATCGCGGTGGCGAGGGTGTCGGGGTCCAGAGCCGCGTCGACGTCGCCGTCGGCCTGCATCTGCCGGATCCCGCCGCTGAGGGCGGCGCGGAACATGCCGCGGCGCTCGCGGAAGTAGGCATGGGCCGCGTGTGCCGGGTCGGCGGCCTCCACGGCGAGCGCCGAGTAGAGCAGCACCAGTCCGGGGACCTCGGCGTTCGACCGCATGACGTCGACGAACGCGTCGAGAGCGCCACCCACCCCGCGTTCGGCGAACGCCGCCAGGGCGGTGGCGGTGTCGAGCTCGTCGCGCCGGCGCAGGACCTCGACGAACAGGTGCTCCTTGGAGTCGAAGTGGTGCAGCAGCCCGGCCTGGCTCAGGCCGACGGCATCCGCGATCTCCTTGACGGAGGCGCCCCGGTAGCCGTGCCGCGCGATGACGTCCAGAGCTGTGAGCAGAATCTCCTCGCGCTTCGCGATCCCCTTGGCGTACCCGCCTCGTCCAGCCATGGGCCGATCGTAGACCGAGCGGTCTTGGGGATTAGAAACCGAATGGCGTACGGTATTCGTTGCGCCGCTCCTCCGCGGCGTCCGGCGGTGTCGATGACGGACCGCCGGTGGCACCACCCGGCCCCGTGGCCGCACGCCAAGGCAAGGACGGCTTGACATGGAACGCAGCGAGTACCGACGGCTCGTGAAGCAGTACAGGGCGGACGCGAGGCAGCGTCACGCCGACCTGAAGGCGACCCGGAGGGAACGCCGGGCGACCCTCGGACGGCCTGGACGGGCCGCCGCGCGCCGGGCCGACGCGCGGGAGATCAAGGCCTGGAGGGCAGAGGTCCGCGAGGCCGCGCCACGCCGTGAGCGCCGCGCCCGGAAGAAGGGGTACAAGGCCTTCCGCAGGCGTCAGTACCGGTGGTTGAGACTGACCGCCGCGGGTACGGCGGTCGCGCTCGTGGTGGGTCCGTTCGGCATCTGGTACGTCGCGGCGACGCGACCAGCCACCGCGTCCCAGGCCGAGACGCGCGCACACTCGCTCCAGGTCGCTGACCAGGTCATGGACGAGGGGATGGTGCTGTTGGAGAACGACGAGGGCACCCTCCCGCTCCAGGAGCCCGTCGTCAGCGTCTTCGGGGTCGGCGCCGTCACACCGGTCTACGGCGGTGGGGGCGCCGGCGGCATCTCCTCGGTGGGCGCTCGGTCCCTGTACACCGCGCTGGACGACGCCGGCATCGACTACGACGACGGGGTGCGCGACATCTACGGAAACTTCGCCGCGTCCGGTGAGGTCTCGACCGAGCCCTACCAAGACCCGGAGCCCGGTGTGGTCGACACCCTGCTCCCGTCGGCGAAAGGGTTCCTGGTGGCGTCGCCGGAGGAGATGCCGCCCGCCGACCTGCCACCAGACGCCCTGGAACGAGCACGGGAGCGTTCGGCGGTCGCGGTCTACGTGCTGTCGCGCGCCGGGATGGAAGGCAGCGACTTCCTCCCCGAGGAGCTGCGTCCCTCCCGGGACGAGAGGGCGACCCTCGAGCTGCTCGACTCGACCTTCGACCACGTGGTGGTGCTGGTCAACAGCACGAACGCGATGGAGCTGGGCATCGTGGAGGAGCTGAGGAACGTCGACGCGGTCCTGTGGATCGGCGGGCCGGGCGAGACCGGGATGGACGCGGTCGCCGGGGCGCTCGCGGGTGAGGTCAACCCGTCGGGCCGTCTGACGGATACCTACGCGTACGACGTGACGTCACATCCCGCCGTCGTGAACACCGGCGACTTCCAGTACGAGGACGCCGCGGGCGTGCCGGCGGGCCGTTACTTCACCAACCACCTCGAGGGCATCTACGTCGGCTACCGGTACTTCGAGACGTTCGTCGACGACGACGAGTACGACGACGTCGTGCAGTACCCGTTCGGGTACGGCCTGTCGTACACCGGCTTCGAGTGGAAGGTCGGCACGATCGACGCCGGCCCGCGCACCGTGTCGGCGCAGGTGACCGTGACCAACACGGGGGAGACCCCCGGCAAGGATGTCGTCCAGGTCTACTACGACCCGCCGTACACCCCGGGCGGCATCGAGAAGTCCGGCACCGTCCTCGGCGGGTATGCCAAGACGGGCGAGCTCGCGCCGGGCGAGTCGCAGACGGTCACCGTCACCTTCGACACCGCGTCGATGGCCTCCTACGACGACCGGGAGCACCGCGCCTGGGTCCTCGACAGCGGAAGCTACGAGATCCGTGTGGCGCGCCACGTCCACGACACGGTGCGCTCCGTCACCTACGCCCAGCCCGAGACAGTCGTCCGGAAGACCGACCCGAAGACCGGGGCCGAGGTCACCAACCGGTTCGACGACGCCCGCGGCGACCTCACCTACCTGTCCCGGCAGGACCCGGCCGGGACCATGCCCACGGCGCCCGACGGCGACGCCCTCGAGCTGCCCGACGGCCTGCTCGAGGCGGACTACGAGCACGTGCCGGACCCGTCCACGACCGTGCCCACCACAGGCGCTGACAACGGCCTGGCCCTGGCGGACCTGGAGGGCAGGCCGATCGACGACCCGCTCTGGGACGACTTCCTCGACCAGCTCACCGAGGACGAGCTGGTCCGGCTCTCCGCCAACGGGGGCTACTGGTCGGTGGCCATCGACCGGCTGGGCGTGCCGCGCACCGCGATGTACGACGGCCCGGCCAGCATCCGCAACTTCGTGGGGCACTGGGCGACCGTCGCCTTCCCGACACCGGTGGTTCTGGCCTCGACGTGGAACGACGCGCTGGCTCGCGAGGTCGGCAGCGCGATGGGCGCCGAGGCACAGGCCCACCAGGTCGACGCCGTGTACGCGCCCTCCCTCGACCTGCACCGTTCGCCGCTCGGCGGGCGCAACTTCGAGTACTTCTCGGAGGACCCGCTCCTCACGGCGCACATCGGCGCCGAGTACGTCGCGGGCATGCAGTCGCAGGGCACCGTCGCGGTGATGAAGCACTTCGCCGGGAACGTGCAGGAGACCAACCGCGCCGCGATGGGCCTCTACGTGTGGACCACGGAGCAGACCTGGCGCGAGCTCCACCTCAGGCCGTTCGAGGCCGCGGTCAAGGACGGCGGCGCGCACGGCGCGATGACGGCCTTCAACCGCATCGGCACCACCTGGGCCGGCGGGTCGAGCGCACTGCTGACCGACATCCTGCGCGGTGAGTGGGCTTTCGAGGGCTTCGTCATCACCGACGCCGGCATCGTCGGGCAGGGCGACCACTTCGATGCGCTCCAGGCTGCCGGGTCGGGCAACGACCTGATTCTCGGGGAGCTCCTCGACATGCCGGGCGGCAACACCTACGAGCAGGAGCTCGAGGCGTACCTCGAGGAGGACCGCGCGGGGACGCTCACGGCCCTGCGGGACGCCGCCCACCACATCTTGTACTACGTGACCCTGACGAACCGGATCTGACGTGACCCAGCCCCTGACCCATCCGCTCCGGCACCCGGAGACCGTGCGCAGCCTGACGCTCGAGCAGAAGGCGTCCCTGACCTCCGGGGCCAACTTCTGGAACACCGAGGCGCTGCCCGGCGTGCCGGCGATCATGCTGACCGACGGCCCGCACGGTGTGCGCAAGCAAGGTGGCAAGGCTGACCACCTCGGTCTCAACGCATCCTTGCCGGCGACGTGCTTCCCGACCGCGGCCGCGCTCGCCCAGTCGTGGGATCCGGAGCTGCTCGAGCGCGTCGGCGGGCAGCTCGGCGCGGAGGCTGCCGCGGCGGGCGTCGCGGTGCTGCTCGGGCCAGGGCTCAACATCGTGCGCAACCCGCTGGGCGGGCGGTCCTTCGAGTACTTCTCGGAGGACCCCCGCCTGTCCGGGGAGCTGGCCGCCGCGATGGTCCGCGGAGTCCAGTCCACCGGCGTCGCGGCCTGCCCCAAGCACTTCGCCGTCAACAGTCAGGAGCACCTGCGGATGTCGGTCGACGAGGTGGTCGACGAGCGGAGCCTGCGCGAGATCTACCTCGAGGGATTCCGCCGGGTCGTCGAGCAGTCGAGCCCTCAGGTCCTGATGACCGCGTACAACAAGGTCAACGGTGTCTACGCCAACGAGAACACCCACCTGCTGCGCGACATCCTGCGGACCGAGTGGGGATTCGACGGCGTCGTGGTCACCGACTGGGGCGGAAACCACGACCGGGTGGCCGGGCTCCGGGCCGGCAACCAGCTCGAGATGCCGTCCTCCGGCGGCGTCACGGATTCCGAGATCGTGGCCGCGGTCCGGTCCGGGGACCTCGACGAGGCGATCCTGGACCGCGCCGTCGACGATCTTGTCGCCCTCGCGCACCAGGCCACAGCTGCGCTCGCCGGCTCACCGGCGGTCGATCTCGACGTCCAGCACCGGGCGGCCGTCGAGGCTGCCCGGCGCTGCCTGGTCCTGCTCAAGAACGACCCCGTGCGGGTCGACCCGGCGGGCGGCGCCGTGCGGCTGCTGCCGCTCGGACCGGGGACCCGGGTGGCCGTCGTGGGGGACTTCGCCGCCGCGCCGCGCTACCAGGGCGCAGGATCGTCCCTGGTGAACCCCACCCGCGTCGACGACGCGCTGAATGCGCTCCGGGTGTCGGACGTCGAGGTGGTCGGGTATGCACGCGGGTTCCGTCGGTTCGGCGAGCGGGACCACAGGCTCGCGGACGAGGCGCTCGAGCTCGCGGCTCGCGCCGAGACGGTCCTCGTCTTCCTCGGCCTGGACGAGTCCAGCGAGGCGGAGGGGGTCGACCGCGAGCATCTTCGCCTACCTTCCAACCAGCTCGCCCTCGTGGAGCGGCTGACGCGCGAGCACGAGCACGTCGTCGTGGTGCTCGCCGGCGGGGCGCCCGTCGAGCTGCCGTTCGCCGACGACGTCCCGGCGATCCTGCACACCTCGCTCGCGGGACAGGGCGGCGGTACCGCCGTCGCCGACGTGCTCACCGGCGTGGCAGAGCCGTCCGGCCGCCTTGCGGTGACCTTTCCGGTGCGCTACGCGGACGTTCCCTCGGCGCGCTCGGTGAGCCCGGCGGCCGTCTTCCCCGGACGGGAGGTGACGTCCGAGCACCGCGACGGGCTGTTCGTCGGCTACCGCTACTACGCGACGCGGGACGTGCCCGTGCGGTACCCGTTCGGGCACGGTCTCGGCTACACGACGTTCGCGTACACGGACCTGCAGGCCGACCTCGGGCACGACTGCGGCACCGTCTCCGTCACGCTGCGCAACACCGGCCACCGGGCCGGTCGTGAGGTGGTGCAGGTGTACGTCGGTCCGCAGGACGCGGCGGTCGTTCATCCGCGCACCCAGCTCGCCGGGTTCGCCTCGGTCACGCTCGAGCCCGGTGAACGGCGGCGCGTACAGCTCCCGCTGGACGCTCGTGCGGTCGAGTACTACGACCCGGAGGCCGCGCGCTGGCTGTGCCCCGGTGGTGTCTACCTGGTGGAGGTGGGCGCATCGGTCGAGGACACGCGCCTGTCAGCGACGGTGGACGTCGAGCCCGGGCTCGGAGTCGCCGAGCTCCTGCCCGACGCGGGAACCGCGGCCCGCCGGCTGGCGGCCCTCGGCGCGTACGCGACCGGCGACGCGCACCGGGTCGACGACGGCGCTTTCGCCGAGCTCCTCGGCCGGCCGGTACCGCCCTCGTCATGGGACCGAGCGGCGCCGCTCGGCCTCGACGACGTCGTCGCTCGGCTGCGGCACGCGAACCTGCTCGGACGCGCGGTGCTGCGCCTGCTCACGCTGGCGCGCTGGGCGTTCCTGGCTGCCGGCCGACCGCTGGCGGCCAACAACGTGATGTTCCTGGTCAACATGCCCTTTGCGAAGATCGAGGGCTACACGGCCGGGCGAGTGAGCCGGCGCGCCGTCGAGAGGTTCCTGCGGATCGTGAACCGGTAGTGCGGTCCGTGCGGTCAGCTTCCGTGACGGCGCGTCGTCCGGTCATCTCAGCGGAGCCACGACGGCGTCCGAGTCGAGGTCGTGCTGTTCCCCGGTGAGCGCCCCCGTCACCAGAAGGTTGGCCAGGCGGGCGGCGTCGTAGTGGGGGTCGTTGGCGCCGCCGATGCAGAGGTTGCCGATGCCGCGCATGAGCATGTATCCGGACACCCGACCGGAGGTCTTCGGTCCGAGCGCGGCGTCGAGCAGGGCGTCGCAGACCGGGACGAGTCGGTCGACGAAGTACTGATGCAAGGTGTTCACGCCCTCCGTGTCGGACCCGAGCGCCCCTGCGAGACCGTGCTTGGTGACGAGAAAGTCGACGAAGCCGGCCGCCCATCGCTGCAGGGCGACTGCGGGGTCGCCGGCCTCGCGCAGGAGTGCAGGGCCGGCTTCGGCCAGCGCTTCCACCTGGTGCTGATACACCGCGGCCACCAAGGCGGGACGTGTGGGGAAGTGCCGGTAGATCGTGCCCATGCCCACCCCCGCGCGTTCGGCGATCAGTCGTACGGGGGCATCCACGCCATCCGTCACGAAGACGGCGGCGGCGGCCTCCAGCAGGGTCTGTTCGTTGCGCCTGGCATCGACGCGCTTCGCGCGTGGTGTCGAGCCGGCGGGACCGGGTGTCGTCATGGAAACCTTCGTCGATGCTTGCCAAGCGGAGCAATGCTCCGTATTGTTCCGGAGCGGCGCTCCGCTTCTATTGTCACCGACGGAGGCCTCGAACACAAAGGACGAGTGATCTCCCATGAGCGGTACTCCTGCAACGACCGACACCCCAATCGTCCATGCCCTCGACGCCGTCGTCGGCACCGGCGATCCAGTCGTATCGGTCGCTCCGGTGCGTCTTGACGCGCCAGGCCGAGCGCTCCCGCTCGACGTGCGCGTCTCTGCCCCCGCGACCGGGCAGCACCTGCCGGTGCTGCTGTTCTCGCACGGCAACGGGTGGTCGCTCGACGGGTATGCACCCCTGACGGCCTTCTGGGCGTCTCGCGGGTTCGTCGTCGTCCAGCCGACGCACCTTGACTCCCGTCGTGATGGCATCGGGTTCGACGACCCCGGGTTCGGCCAGGTCTGGACCGAGCGGCACGCCGACCTCGTGCGGATCATGGACCAGCTCGAGTCGATCGAACGTGCGGTGCCAGGCCTTGCCGGGCGGGTCGATCGGGAGCAGGTCGTCGCGGCCGGACACTCCTGGGGCGCCCAGACCGTGCAGATGCTGCTCGGTGCCCGCGTTCTCGACAGCACGGGCTGGGCCGGCGAGGACTATGCGGACCGGCGTGTGCAGGCCGGCATGCTGCTGGCCGCCACCGGGATCGGGGGCGAAGAGCTGCACCCCTTCGCCCAGGAACACTTCCCGTTCATGAACCCGTCGTTCACCGAGCTGACCACGCCCACGCTCGTGGTGGCCGGCGACCGCGACCAGTCGAAGATGTCCAGCCGCGGCCCGGACTGGTTCACGGACGTCTACACCCACAGCCCGGGCGCCACCGACCTGCTGACCCTGTACGGCGCCGAGCACTCCCTGGGCGGCATCCCGAGCTGGGAAGCCGCCGAGACCACCGACGAGAACCCGGAGCGCGTCGCGGTCCTGCAGCGACTGGCCACCGCCTACCTCCGCAGCGCGCTGGACCCGGCCGATGCCGGATGGGCGAAGGCCATCGCAGCACTGGGCGAGACCGGTGCGGCACTCGGCCGCATCGACAGCAAGCGACCCGGGGGCGCGTAGTCCCCAGTGCTGAGGCCGCCACGTCATGTCTTGCAGACGGTTGACCGCTCCCGGCGCGGTCAGGGATTCCGGTAGACGGTGCTGAAGGTGCGGTCGAAGCGACGGGCCTCCAGGTCCGCGCGCTGGATTCCCCACTGGACGTCTGCGCCTTCCCGATAAGTGATGGCCGGGTTCCAGTGGGCCAGCAGGACCCAGTCCTCGACGGCGCCCGACACTGGTTCATCACCACCCCAACGCCCGCGCTCCGCTGCGCGGACCGCGCGGGTCGCGACGCGTTCCAGCGGGTCCGGGTCGGAGTCCTCCTGGTCCGCGTACCCGCCGACCTGCAGATGCCCGCTCCTGTCAGCTGCGTCGCACCAGACGGTGATCAGCTCGTCAGCGTGTGGAAACCCGGGAAGGGGGTGGTACGGCAGGTCCGGTTCGGTGCTGACTCTCAGCTCGCCCTGCGGGTAGGACTCGACGACCTTCTGGTCGTAGTCGTCGCCGGGGTAGCCGCTCCAGGTGTTCTTGTCACGTTCCTCCACCGGTGTGCCGGCCGGGACATAGACGGCCTGGCCGCAGTTGCCGTCGCCGTCCGTCTCGTCGAGCGACGCGAAGAGCAGCAGGCGTCCGTCGGACGGCAGCGGCAGGTCCGTCGCGTCCTTCGGCAGCGCGGCGAGGTCGACGGACGCGAGGTACGGGTACTCAGGGTCCGGGGCCTCGACAGGCAGCAGCAGTGGTCCGCCGAACCGGCCGGCGACCGGCCCGTCTCCGCCACCGGTGAGGACCGCGCAAGGCCGGACGTGCCCGATCCACCGGTCCACCTCCTCGGCCGGCAACGGGTCGATGTCCTCCCACGGGTATCCCTCGTCCACTGCCCGCGTACGAAAGGCAGCCAGCATCTCTCGGAGCTCCTCAGCCGTCACACCGGCGAGCGTAGTGCCCGCCACCGACGACCCATGGTGCCCGTGGCTGCCGGTCAGGAGAAGACGGCAAGGGTGCGGAGCATGAGGGTGCGGGCTCCCGGGACCGGCTGATACAAGACCGCTTGTCGCAGGTCTCGGCCGGATGACTCTGCAACGCGCGGGGTTCCGTCGGTCGAACGGTCGTGGTGGCCCGGTCAGGGCCACCACGGCCGCGCGCGTGTCAGGGCCTGCGGCGGTGCATCCGAAGGCTGGTTGCGATGAGGCCGACGCCGGCGAGGATCGCAGCGATCGACGCGGTGAGCAGGGGCGCGTTGACGGACGGCCCGGTCGCGGCGAGCGTGTCCGAGCCCCGGTCGCCTCCGCCAGCTCCGGCAGCTCCGCCGGCTCCGCCAGGTCCGCCAGCTCCGCTGCCGTCGCCGCTGCCGCTGCCGCTGCCGCTGCCGTCGCCGCTCCCGCTGCCGTTCCCGTCGTCCGGACCGCCGGGAGCCCCGTTGCCATCGCCTGGACCACCGTCACCGGGCGGGGTCGGTGGCGGGGTGGGACCGCCGGTCGGCGGCGTGGTGGGACCGTCTGTCGGAGGCCCCGTCGGGTTGTCGCTGGGCGAAGGGCTGCCCGTCGGCGGCGGTGAGGTCGGCGGAGCGCTCTCGCAGGCGCTCCGGGTGAAGACGTTGGAGTCCAGGGTGACCGACCCGTTGCGAGCGAGGGCACGTCCGTCCACGGTGGTGCCGGTCGTGACACTGATCGAGGTCAGCGCCATGATCGTGCCCACGAACGTGGTGTCCGTGCCCAGTGTGGCTGAGCTGCCGATCTGCCAGAACACGTTGCAGGCCTGCGCGTCGTTCAGCAGCTCGACGCTGCTGGCGCTCGCGGTCGTCAGGGCGGATCCGACCTGGAAGATGAACACCGCGTCCGGGTCGCCCTGGGCGTCGAGGGTCAGCGTCCCGGTGAGCCCGATCGAGCTGGAGGCGTTGTAGACCCCCGGCTCGAGGGTGAGCCCGCCCAGGTCGCCGGAGATGCTCTCGTCGGGCGCCTGGCCCGCGGCGTCGTTGTACGCGGTGACGAGGTCGCTCTGCGCCTGCAGCGCGTGGGCGTCCGCGGCGTGCGTGTCGCCCAGGGCGAGGCCCGGCGGGAACCCCGTGATCGCCGTACCCGGGCTCACGCCGACGTTGTGGGAGAGGACCGAAGGCCCGGTGTTGGTGACGGTCTGGCCGCCGAGCACCGAGTATGTGCCGGCGGTGCCGAGGTCGACCGGGGTGCCGATCGCCCAGGCCTGCTGCGTCGCGAGAACGAGTGCGAGCGAGCCGCCCAGTGCAAGGGCCGTGCCCATGGCTGCACGTCGGAGCGAACGCGGCCGTGGGGCCGTCTCTGCATACTCGACTTCATGAATACTCATGAAAACCCCTTCTAATCCTCCGAGTCCCGGAGGCTCAATCGCGCATTGTGGATGTGTTGGTGGACACTACGCATTGGTGGGTGATTCCGCTCTCGGAATATTCCTCCGGCTCAGTTCGTCTTGCACGTTTTGGGCGGTGTACTCCTATTCCTCCCGATGGGGTATCCAGGGTCCGGAGGGGCTGTGTCGCACCTGGATGTACTACCTGTTCAGGCGGGACGGAGATTTCGCTACCTTCGCTGACCTGCATGTACACACGTTTATCCGTATTCACCATTCGAAATCGGGCGGCTCGGGGGAGAGCCCGCCCTGCGGCGGGTGTCCGACATTGCGGGCTATTTGGTCCATCACCATGGAAGCGGGTGAAATTGCGGCTGATACGTTGCGAACGTGGCTCCTGCTCTGAGGGCGGGGTTCGCATCCCATCGCGTCAAGGCCCCATTGCAACGGGCCGCCGAGCTTGAAGGAGCCCGTCATGGAAAAGACCCTGAACCGTGGAAAGAAACGCACTGCCATCATTCTTGCGGTGGCGCTCACTCTCACGGGGGCCGGCATAGCCTTCGCCTACTGGACCGCGACCGGCACCGGCTCCGGTACCGCGACGACCGGTGAGAGCGTCGCGTTCACGATCACCAGCGATCCCGCTGTCGGCACGCTCGCTCCGGGTAGCGCCGGGCAGACCGTCGACTTCACCGTCGCCAACACCGGTGAAGGAACCCAGTACCTGACCGCGGTCACCGTCGCTCTGGCGACCGCCGACGGGACGGCCTGGGTGCCGACGGGCAGCTGCCTGGCCGCTGACTACACGGCCGAGGTCACCACCGCACCGACCGCAGGGGAGATCGCCCCCGGTGGTTCGGTGAGCGGCACCGTCACGGTGACGCTCGCCAACACCACCGAGAACCAGGACGACTGCCAAGGCCAGGATGTCCCGTTGTACTTCACCGCTTCCTGACCCATGACCGAGGTCCGGCGGGTGCGCGTGTCATCCCCTTGCGCACACGTCGGGCGTCATCGTCCTGATGTGGCGACGGACGCCGTCCGCTGCTGCCGTGCATGATGAACAGAACGTTGCCGTCGATCATGAGCACATCCGCGAGCCGGCTCCGAACCCACCGTGACAGCGGCGTCACGCGCACGCGCGGTGGGATGGTCGCCCTGGTCGCCCTCGTCGGGGCCCTGGTGGTCGGGGCCCTGGTGGTCGGGACCGCACCGGCGGCTGCCTATTGGAGCTCCGCTGGTTCGGCGGCCGCGACAGCGGCGACGGCGACCCTCTCCGCACCCGTCGGTGTCACCGTGCCGGAGTCCGTCACCGCGGATGTCCCTGTCAGTTGGACCCCGGGTGAGAGCGGCGTGCGGCCCGACGGCTACTACGTGGTGCGGCACGACGGTGACACGACCGCCCCGGCCTGCGGGAGCAGCCCCACATCGTTGCTCGGCGGGAACGACTGCATCGACGAGGCCGTCCCGGTCGGCGGATATACGTATGTCGTGACCGCTGTCTTCGCCACGTGGACGGCCCGGAGCGCGCCCAGCGCGACGGTCAGCGTCACGGCCCCCGCCCTGCTGGGTGACGCGCGGAGCTACTCCGTGCTCGCCGCCACCGCGGTGGTCAGCACCGGTACCACCACGGTCAGTGGTGACCTCGGCGTGAGCCCGGGCACCACCGTGAGCGGGATCGACTCGACGGACGTCGGGGGTGACATCCATGCGGGCGACGAGCACGCCGCCGCCGCGCAGGCCGATCTGGCCGGTGCCTACGCGGACCTGTCCACGAGACCGCCGGACACCGAGCTGGTCGGCGACCTCGCCGGCCGCACCCTGACACCGGGCACTTACCACAGCACTGCCGCGATGGCCCTGACCGGGACCCTCGTGCTCGACGCGCAGGGTGACCCCGACGCGGTCTTCGTCCTCCAGACGTCCGCGGCGTTCAACACCGCCGCCGCCAGCGTCGTCACCCTGGTCGGCGGCGCGCAGGCGTCGAACGTGTACTGGGTGGTCGCCGGCGCGGCAGGGACCGGGGCGAACTCCTTCCTGTCCGGCTCGATCGTCGCGCAGGGGGCCATCACGCTCGGCGCGGGCACCGAGCTCATCGGCAGGGCGCTCTCGCTGGACGCGGTGACGCTCGCGTTCAACACCATCAGGTTCACCGACGCTCAGCCGCCCACCGTCGCTGTCGACGGCGGGCTCGCTGCGATCACCAAGGACACCACGCCGGACATCACCGGCGTGAGCAGCGCCGCGCCGGGCAGCGCGGTCAGTGTCACCGTCGACGGCCAGAGCCTCTCCACCACCGTCACCGCCGCTGGCACCTGGAGCGTCAGTGCGGCGGAGCTCTCCGCGGGCCGGTACGAGGTGGTCGCCCGGGTGCGCGCCGCCAACGGCGACGGCGCCGCTGCCGTCCAGGACCTGACCGTCGAGGTGAACCCTCCGCCGGTGGACCTCGGGTCCGCCGTCTCGTTCTCTGTCCTCGCGGGAACCGGTGTGGTCAGCACCGGAGCCACGACGATGAGCGGTGACCTCGGCGTCAGCCCCTCGGCCGTGGTGACCGGTTTTCCGCCGGGTACCTATGCCGGGCAGCTGCATGCCGGAGACCCCACCGCGGCGACCGCTCAGGCGGACCTGCTCGCGGCGCTGGACGAGGCGTCCTCGCGTGCGCCGCACACCGAGATCGTCGGTGACCTGGGCGGACAGGTCTTCCACGCGGGTGTTCACCACCAGACTGCCGCGCTGGCCGTCACCGGGACCGTGACCCTGGACGGTGAGGGCGATCCTGGCGCCGTGTTCATCTTCCTGGGCGATGCAGCACTGGACACCGCGGCGGCCAGCAACGTGTCGCTCGTCAACGGGGCACAACCCGCGAACGTGTTCTGGGTGGTCGCCGGCGCCATAGGAACCGGCGCGAACTCGTCGATGTCCGGTTCGCTTCTCGCCCGGGGTGCTATCACCCTCGGCGAGGGCACGGCACTGACCGGACGGGCGCTGTCCCGCGGCACGGTGACCGTGGCCGGCGGCACGCTCACCGGTGTCACGCCGGCGCCGTCGGCCGGCGTCGCGCAGTCCGAGGAGCCCCAGGTGGAGTCGGCCGACCCGGAAGCCTCGCTCGTGCCCACCGAGGAGCCCGACGTCCTGGAGCAGACCGAGCCGTCGGCGTCACCCGAGGTCTCGGAGGCTCCTGACGAGACGGTGCCCTCGGACGAAGCCACGACGACGGAAGAAGCCACGCCGCCGCCAGAGCAGGACGAGCCGGCCGAGCAGGACCCGGTAGCACGCGACCCGGTAGACGAAGCGATCCACGACGACGCGACGGTGACACCATGAACTGCGACCCCCTGCCGAGGACCGGCCCCGACGACCTCGGCCTGCTCCTGATCATCGCGCTCGCCTGCCTCGTCGTCGGGTCAGTGCTCGCCGTCGCGGCACGCCGGCGCCGACGAGCGCCGGTCACGCTGGCGGCGGTGCTCCTCGTCGGCGCCGTGGCCCTGCTCGGTCCCGGAACTGCCCGGCCTGCCGCGGCCGTGGACTGCGTGGCCGCCGACAACTCGCTGACCGTCACCCAGACCTCCACCATGGACGACCTGGCGCCCGGTGTCCCACCGGTGCCCATCACCGGACGCGTCGTGAACAACGGGACGGACAGTACCTACATCGACGTGGTCACCGTCGAGATCATCTCTGTCGCCACCGCACCGGGTACGCCGGCCTCGGCCTGTGACGCCTCGGACTACCGCCTCCTGGGCGACACGATGGCCGTCGGCAGGACGCTCGGCCCGGACGGCGGGTCGGCGGCGTTCAGCGGAGCCTCGATCGGCTTCGCCGACAAGCCCGTCAACCAAGACGCATGCCAACGGGCCACCGTCCACCTGAGGTACACCGCGAACCCGGACACGCCCTGATGAACTACTGCCGTCGAGTGCCTGGACTGCGCCCTCGACGATGTGCCCGAACTCAGCAGCTCAGTGTCAGATGGAACCCGAGGCCCGCTGCGGGCACCTACTCAGTGTGACCAGTGCTCCGGCTGCCGCGGCTGCGTCTTCGCAGCCGATCCACTCCGTAGACTCAATCGGCGTGCGATCTCGACCGCCCGATGCTGCCGCCGGCACCCATGAGGTTCTGCACGTGGAGCCCGCGGATGGAGCCCTGTGGCGAGCTGTAGTAACGCAGGACGACGCTGCGGCGTTCGGCGCAATCTACGACCGCCACTGCGACTCCATCTACCGTTACCTGGCGCGACGTCTTGACAGCCGTGAACTGACCGAAGACCTCATGTCGACCGTCTTCCTGGAGGCGTGGCGATGCCGCGCTCGAGCGAGTCTCGAGAACGGCTCTCCGCTGCCCTGGTTGTTCGGCATAGCGAGAATGACTCTGCGGCGCAATGCGCGGACCGCTGTGCGTGCACGTCGCGCCCTCGCGAGACTCACAGCCGAGCCTCCCCAGGCGGATCACGCCAACAGTGTCGCCGAGGCCCTTGACCGTGAAGTGGACGCGCGACGTGTGCTGGCGGCGTTCCGGCGACTGCGCAAGATCGATCAGGACGTGATCGAGCTGTGCCTCTGGCAAGGTCTTGATCACGCGTCTGCGGCGCTGTCTCTCGGAGTGCCCGTGGGCACGGTGAAGAGTCGCCTCTCGCGTGCTCGCGCCCGACTGCAGAACTCGTTCGACGAGGGAATCGCGAAGGAGCCATGATGAATGATCGGTTTGATTCTGCCCCTGTCGTCGAGCCTCTGTCCGCAGACCGCCGCCAACGGATCAGAACCGCGGTCCTCGAGGGGATCAGCACCGGGACGGAGCGTTCATCACGCCGCCGCACGACGCAGATCGCCGGAGCGATGGCAGCCGTGACGGTGCTGGGAGTCGGCGTGGCGATCGGTACGAACGTCCTGCGCAATCAGCAGAGCCTGGTCCCGCTCGCTGCGGCGGCAGGGAGCATGCCGGTGTCTGCCGCGGAGTGCTCGCCCGCTGAAACGACGGATCCGGGTGCTCTGGAGGGCGCAACCTATCTCCTTCAGCCGCCGACGCCTGCTGCGCTGAGTGACGTGTGGATGACCGTTGACGAGTGTCCTCGTGCCACACCGGTCGCCGCCTTCTTCCGGGCAGATGGATCTCCTGAGGATGCGGTGCTGACCATATGGAGTGGTGATGCGCAGACCCCGCTGGGCCCTCTTGAGAACTTCGAGGGCGCGGAGCGCGTCGCGCTCGGATCAGGGGCAGAGGACGCCTGGCTCGTCGATCTGGGCTGGGGCGTCTGGGTCGAGTGGCGTACCGATGCTGGCAGCTACCTGGTCACCTCTGCCGGCCTGGATCGTGACACGGTCACGTCGGTCGCGGGCTCGTACGAAGGTGAGACGTCTGCACGAGCGACAGTCCTTGCTCCTCCTGGTCTTCAGGCACTCTCACCGCTGCCGTCGTCCGATCGCGACGCGACGTGGTCTGCGAAGTACGGCAACAACGACCCGACGGAGAAGGATGGCGAGCCCTGGGTCCAGATCCATGTCGAGCTGAGGGGGGCACCCTGGGCTGCTCAGGCGAGCATCAACCCGATCCCTGCTGACGGCTTGACGGTTCCCACGCCGTCGAGGACTGCGATGCGTAGCGGCGACAACGGCGGGTTCCGGTACGCCACCTGGACCACGGATACGGGCGCCCGGGTTCAGGTCATGGCCAACCTCCCGGAGTCCGAGGTCCGCGAGCTCGCCGGCCGCCTCAAGCTCGTCGGACCGCATGATCCGCAGCTTGATCGCTTCGACCTCGCCACCCCCCGTACAGGCGCCCCAGCCCTATAAGGAACCCAGCCCTACAAGGACATGGGCGAGGGCTGCCACGAGATGACGAGGGGCCTCCAGCTCGGGGCAGGGTCGTCCAGATACCGCCCTCGAACCGAAGGCCTTGCTCAACTTCTCGATCGCCTCGTACCGGTGCGCCGGTCCCAACGTGAGGTTGAGGACGACCTTCGCGTGCTTCGCTCTCCCCGGGTCGGTGCCGCCGGTCGCACTCCATTCAACCGGGCTCGGCCGGTCCCACGCGAACGGTCACGAGGCCCCTCGGGTTCTCGGCGCCGGCGCGCTGCCGAACACCTTCTCTCCCTCGGTGGCGAAGCGCGGCAGCAGCAGCCCGAACATCGCCCGCTCTTCGCGTGTCCAGTCGGCGCAGACGCGTCGGATCAACGCGCGGTTGCGCACTCGCATGTCGTCGAGGAATTCCTGGGCGACGGGGGTCAGGGTCGCCACCATGGCGCGCCGGTCTTGCTCGTCGGGCTGCCGGGCCACCAGGCCGCGGGACTCCAGGTCGTCGAGATGACGCGTCACCGTCGTCCGGTCCAGGCCGAGCTCACCGGCGAGCTGTGACACCCGCAGTGGTCCGGTCCGGTGCAGCACGAACAGCGCCGCGGCCGTGCCGCGGCGTAGTCCGGGGGAGATGTCGCTGGCGACTCGCTCGAAGAAGTCTTCCGTCGTCCGCGTGAGCGACGACATCGCGTCGAAGACCCGGTTCTCGAATGTCTGTCGCGCCATGTGGCGTCACCACGTCCAATCGTCGAGCTGATGAGTGAGGGCCATGCGGTCCACGCTCCGCCGTTCTGATGCGAATTTACGTGTGCACCGCCTCCTAAGCAGCGTACGGGAGCCCTGTGTGCCGCCGCTCCTCCGACTCGAGCCGAGCACGGCGCCACAGCGAATATACGTGTAGACGGCATCATAAGTTATGTGTAGCGTGCCTCATATTGCGTCAGTGGGCAGCACCCTTGACGGCCGCGCCAGGGCACATCGCCACCCACACCACCACGACAGGGAGCGCACACATGGAGCCGAACTACCCGTTACACCTGCCGGACTTCTACATCGGCGACCCCGCACCGGCCTACCGGGACCTACGCCATAGCTCCCCGGTGCACTGGACCAGCGCCAACGGCGGATTCTGGGGCATCACGCGCTACGAGGACATCAAGTTCATCGGCGCTCGGCCGCATCTGTTCTCTTCGGCAAACGGGGTGCTGATGCCCGACGGCAAGCCTCGGACGGTCGACTCACGCCCGATGCTGATCACGACCGATCCACCGCGGCACAAGGCAATGCGCCAGCTGATCTCGAAGGGCTTCACTCCGAAGCACATCAACGCGATGGAGCCCGACGTCCGCGCGATCGTGCGTGACGTGCTGGACGCCGCACCCGCGGGCATCGAGCTGGAGTACGCCGAGGGGTACGTCGCCAAGGTCCCGGTCCGAATCATCGCCGACCTGCTCGGGGCGCCGGCCGAGGACTGGGAACAGTTCCGCGCCTGGTCCGACGCCTCCGTCGGCTCGGCCGACCCCGACGTCAAGCTGTCCTCGCAGGAGGCGTTCGGGGCCCTGACGACCTACTTCCGTCAGCTGATCGACCTGCGCGAGCAGGACCGCACCAACGACCTCATCTCGATCCTGATGGACGCCGAGGTCGACGGCGAGAGCCTGTCCCACGACGAACTCATGTCGTTCCTGCACCTGCTGCTCGTCGCCGGTAACGAGACCACACGCAACCTGATCGCGCTGGGCACCATTGCCTTGATCAACCACCCCGAGCAGCTGCGGATGCTCGTTCACGACCCGAGCCTGATCCCCGCCGCGGTCGAGGAGATGCTGCGCTACGTCTCCCCGGTCACACACATGACCCGCTGGGCCACCGAGGACGTCGAGCTGCGCGGCGAGACCATCAAGAAGGGGCAAGCGGTCGTGCTGCTCTACGGCGCCGCCAACCGTGACGAGGACGTCTTCGGCGACACCGCCGAGCGGTTCGACATCACCCGCCGGCCCAACCCGCACCTGGCCTTCGGTACCGGCGAGCACGCCTGCCTGGGTCTGTCGCTGGCGCGGCTCGAGGCCCGGGTGTTCTTCGAGGAACTCCTCGCCCGCTTCGACCGCATCGAGCTCACCGGCGAGGTGCTGCGGATGCGCTCGACCATGGTGCCGGGCGTCCGGACCATGCACGTCCGCCTGGGTTCCGCGAACGAGGGGGCCGCCGTCCGATGAGGATCGTCCTGGACCGGGCCAAGTGCACGGGTATCGGAATCTGCGAGGCCCTCGCGCCCACCGTGTTCGAGGTGGACGACAACGGTGAGCTGGTCGTGCTGTCCACCGAGGTACCCGAAGAAGCCCAGAACGAAGTGACCGAGGCTGTCGAGGGCTGCCCCACCATGGCCCTGAGGCTGCAGTCGTGAGCGCAGCGACGGTCCGCACCGAACCCAGGTCGCTCGTCGTCGTCGGCGCCTCGCTCGCCGGCCTGCGGGCGGTCGAAGCCGCCCGCAAGGCCGGATTCTCAGGCCGTATCACCCTGATCGGCGACGAGCCCCACCTACCCTACGACCGGCCGCCGCTGTCCAAGGATCTGCTGGCCCCTGGAGCGCCGACCGACCCGGTGACCTTCCGCAGCCACGCCGAGCTCGTTGACAACCTAGGAGTGCAGCTCCTGCTCGGCACCCCGGCCACCGGACTCGATCCGGATGCCCGGGTCGTGCACGTCGGCGGTGAAGATGTGGCCTACGACGCGCTGGTCGTCGCCACCGGCGCCGCGGCCCGCGGCCTGCCGGGCACCGAGGGCTTGGCGGGTGTGCACGTCCTGCGCACGCTCGACGATGCGCGCGCGGTTCGCCGCGCCCTGGACGAAGGCGCTCGCACCGTCGTTGTGGGCGCCGGGTTCATCGGGTCCGAGGTCGCCTCCGCCGCGCGCGAGCGTGGCTTGCCGGCCACGGTCGTGGAGGCGCTACCGACCCCTCTGGCCCGATCCGTCGGGCCCGACCTCGGTACCGCGCTGGCGTTGCTGCACACCCGTAACGGCACCGCACTGCGCTGCGGACAGGCCGTGGTCGCGGTCGAGGGTACTGGCCGGGTCGAGGGCATCCGCCTCACCGACGGCACCGTGATCGACGCCGACCTGGTCGTGGTCGGGGTGGGGGCGGTGCCCCGTACCGACTGGCTCGCCGGCAGCGAACTGCCTGTCGACGACGGCGTGGTCTGCGACGAGTTCCTCCGTGCCGGCGCCCCCGGTGTCTATGCCGCGGGGGACGTCGCCCGCTGGCACAACCTCCTGTTCGACCGCTCGATGCGGGCGGAGCACTGGTCCGCCGCCGCCGAGCAGGGAGCGCGGGCCGCCCGCAACGCGGTATCTCCGGCAGAGGCCCGGTCCTACGTGACGGTGCCGTACTTCTGGTCGGACTGGTACGGCTCACGCATCCAGTTCGCCGGTATCGCGACCAACGACGGCTACGAGATCGTCTCGGGCGACCCGGCCGGAGACGAGTTCGTCGCCCTGTATCGCGAGGGTGACCGGCTGACCGGGGTACTCACTCTGAACGGGCAGCGCCACGTCATGAAGTACCGCCGGCTCATCGCCCAGCACGCCCGCTTCGACGAAGCCATCGCGTTCGCCCGGACGGTGGCGCCCACGCGCTCCGCCACCCGCTGACCTCCTGCCCTGTCAACGCCGGCACACCGCCGGAAAGGACGGATCGAACATGACCAACCTGCAGCAACAGGACCCGACGGGCGACGACCACATGACTGTCCCGGCGTCACCCGCTGACACGGGTCCGGCCCGGGCCGATGCGATGGTCGGCCACATGGGCGGGCGAAAGGGCTTCGTCTACTCCGCCGTCCCCGTCGTCGTGTTCGTCACCGCGAACCTCTTCCTCTCGTTGGCGATGACGATCACCGTCGCACTGCTGGCGGGGGCAGTGCTGACGGTGTTCCGACTCGTGCGCGGTGAGCGGTGGACCTCGGCTGTCGGCAGCCTGGTCGGCGTCGTGATCGCCGCAGGGATCGTGGCACTGACCGGGTCGGCGAAGAACTACTTCGCGGTGGGGATCGGTGCCTACCTGGCGGGCTTCGTGATCACCCTTGGCTCAGTGCTGGTCCGCCGGCCAGCCACCGGGATCATCTGGAACTTCGTGCATGGCCGCAAGTACAGGTGGTGGACCGATCGCAGGGTCCTTCGTGCCCATGCCATCGCCACCCTCGCCGCCGCCGGCGTGCTCGGCGCCCGGTTCGCCGTCCAGCTGTCGCTGTACGTCGCCGACAACACCAGCGCACTCGGTGTCGCCCGTATCGCGATGGGAACGCCGCTGTCGGCACTCGTGGCGCTGGTCATCGTGTGGGCCTTCCGGCGCAGCAGCAAGCAGCTCGGCCCGAAAAAGGCGGACACCGGTGAAGCCATCGGGAACACCAGTCACAGGCCGGCGGAGTAATCCGTGAACCAGCCGGAACCCGTGACATCGCGGCCGAGGACACTCATCGCTGTGCTCGCCCTCGCAGGGATCACGGTGTCGTTGCAACAGACCTTCGTCATCCCGTTGCTGCCCCATCTGCCGACGCTGCTGCACACGACCCCCGGCAACGCCTCGTGGGCCTTGACGGCCACGTTGGTCGCGGGGGCGGTGTCGATCCCGATCGCGGGTCGGCTCGCCGACATGTGGGGCAAGCGACGCATCCTGCTGTCCTGTCTCGCGTTGCTGGTCGTGGGTTCCGCGGTCACGGCGCTCAGCGCCTCGCTCGGCTGGTTCGTCGCCGGTCGCGCGCTGCAGGGAACTGCCGCCGGCGTGGTGACGCTGGGCGTCAGCCTGCTTCGCGACCACCTGCCCTCGCACCGGCTGGCCTCCGCCACATCGGTGATGAGTACGTCGCTCGGCATCGGGGCCTCGCTGGGAATCCCGTTGTCGGCGTTGCTCGCGCAGTACGCCGACTGGCGGGTCCTGTTCTGGACCGCAGGCGGGCTGGCCGCCGTCGCAGGTCTTCTTGTCCTTCTCGTCGTGCCCCGCACGTCGCGCCCTCCGGGCGGGCGGTTCGACCCGCTGGGGGCGCTACTGCTATCCGGTGCGCTGGTCGGTCTGTTCCTCGCCATCTCCCAGGGCGGAACCTGGGGGTGGACCGGCGTCGCCACCCTCGGATCGTTCGCGGGCGCGGCCACGCTGCTGGTGCTGTTCTGCGTGTGGGAGCTGCGCACCGTGCAGCCGCTGATCGACCTACGGGTGAGCCGTCGGCCGCAGGTGCTGCTCACCAACACCGCCTCACTGGTCTTCGGCTTCTCCATGCTGACCAGCTCGCTGGTGTTCACCCAGCTCCTGCAGATGCCCACGGCGACGGGGTACGGGTTCGGCGAGTCGATGCTGGTTGCCGGCCTCCTGCAGGCCCCAGGCGGAGCGTGCATGATCGCCATGTCGCCGGTGTCGGCCATGATCTCCGTGCGCTCCGGACCGCGGACGGCGCTCATGGTCGGTGCCTCGGTCGTCGTGTGCAGCTACGTCTTCGCGGCTCTGTGGCACAGCGAACTCTGGCAGCTGCTCGTCTGCTCCGCCCTCGTCGGATGCGGCATCGGGCTCGCCTACGGCGCGATGCCGTCGCTCATCATGAGCGCGGTCCCCGTCAGCCAGACCGCAGCGGCCAACAGCCTGAACAACCTCTGCCGGTCGTTGGGCACCACCACCGCCAGCGCGGTCACCGGGCTGCTCCTCGCCACCATGACCACGACGGTCAGCGGGCATGTCGTCCCAGACCGGACCGCGTTCACCATCATCCTGCTGATCGGCGCGTCGGCGGCGCTGCTCGCCCTGGTCATCGCCGCTTTCATCCGCCGCCGTCGCCCGGCCACGACCCACCCGCGGGCAGCGAGGCGGAGGCGCCCTTCAGGTCGAACCCGGCCTTGGTCCCGCCGTCACAAAGGATGGCGACGCCGGTGAGACGGCCGGGCCGGTCGCCGGCGCACCTGTGGGAGGCGACCCGGAACACCCGCTACAGAGACAACTACGCCGACCTTGTGACCTACCAGGTTGAGCACCCGGAGTTCTGGTCGCTGGAGGACTCGGACCTCGGCTACGACGTGTCGCACTGGGTGGCCCAGCTGGGGATCCGAGCGATCTCCCAGAGCGACGGCCGCCCCAGGTAGCTGCTGATACAGCCGCAGCCCCGCTGATCAGCAGGATCGCGAGTGGCGTCATGTCATCCGGTACCCGGGGCAGTACGGTGGCGCGCATGGCGCGCGTCCCGGATCCTCGCCGCCTGGACGGCGGCACCCGTACGGCCGCACACCTCTGGACCGTCGTCGGAGCGGTGCTGGTCCTCGACGCCCTGCTCGTGCTGAGCGTGGTCAGGATCCATACCGGCGTCATCGCGACGTTCGTGCTCGGTGTCCTCTACCTGCTCCACGGCCTCTACCCGCGGCCGCCTCGGTGGGCGCGGCTCCTCGTCCCGATCCTCACGGCACTGATGCTCCTCTTCTCCGCCGCCCTCGTGGCCTTCGGCCGGACGGACACCGCCACGCAGCGAGAGGACGCCGTCGTCGTCCTCGGGGCCGCTGTCAAGGACGGAGAGGCGACGCCGGCGCTCCGCTCCCGGCTCGACGTGGCGGTCGACTACTCCGTGGCGAACCCGGACGCCGTCATCGTGGTCGCCGGCGGTCTGGCGCCCGGGGAGACCGTCACCGAGGCCCGCGTGATGCAGAGGTACCTCGTCGCGCACGGGGTCGCGGAGGACCGGATCCTCCGGGAAGACAGGTCGACCAGCACCTCCGAGAACTTCGCCTACGCCAAGGGACTGCTGGAGGCGCGCTTCGGCACGGACCACACGACGGCCTTCGTCACGAGCGACTACCACGTGCTCCGGGCGGCGAGGATCGCCGAGAAGGCAGGGATCCGCAGCACCCACACGCACGCGGACACACCGTGGTTCGAGGTCCCCGTGGACCACGTGCGAGAGCTGCTGGCGATCACGAAGCTCGTCGCGACGGGGCGGTGATCACCGGACCGCTCACCGCACACGGACCAGCCCTTGCTGATAGGCGGCGACGATCAGCTGGGCACGGTCGCGCGCGCCGATCTTCATCATGGCCCGGTGGATGTGCGTTCGAACCGTCAGAGGACTCACGAACAGCCGCTCGGCGATCTCCTGGTTCGACAGCCCGTGAGCGGCGAGCGCGGTCAGCTCGCGTTCCCGGTCGGTCAGGCTCGCGAGCGATCCGGTGGGGGAGGCGCCCGTGGTGCCGGTACCGGAAAGGTACCGGCCGATCAGCGCGCGTGTGGCCGCCGGCGACAGGAGGGCCTCGCCGCCGACCACGGTGCGGATTCCGGCGAGGAGCGCATCCGCCGTGACGTCCTTGCCGAGGAACCCGCTCGCCCCCGCTTCCAGGGCGTGGGCCACGTACTCGTCCGTCTCGAACGTCGTGAGGATCAGGACCCGCGTGTGGGGGAGCTCGGGCGTCGCGCAGATGCGCCGCGTCGCCACCAGCCCGTCCACCACCGGCATCCGGATGTCCATCAGGACCAGGTCGGGTCGGTGCGCCTGGGTGAGCTCGGCTGCTTCCTCGCCGTTGGCGGCCTCAGCCACGACGGTCATGTCGTCGCAGGAGTCGATGAGCATGCGGAAGGTCGAACGCAGCAGAGCCTGGTCGTCGGCGAGGAGAATGCGGATCATCAGGGCACCGGGCCTTCCTGCCAGCGGGTCAGCGGGATCGAGAGCGTGACCGCGTACTGGTCCTCGTCATGGGGACCGGCAGCGACGGAGCCGCCTACGGCGAGCGCGCGTTCACGCATGCCGATCAGGCCGTACCCGCCCGGTTCGGCTCGAGCCGAACCGGTGGACGGGTTGACCACGTGCGCCGAGAAAGTGTCGTCGTCATAGGTCAGGGTGACCGTGACCGCGGGACGGTCGCCGTGCTTCGTCGCGTTGGTCAGGGCTTCCTGGATGACACGGAATGCGGTGAGCTCCACCAGCGCCGGCAGAGGCCGCGGCGTCCCGACCCCGACGACGCGGACCTCCATCCCTGCCACCCGGCACGCCTCGATGAGATCGGGCAGCTGGTCGAGCCCGGGTGCCGGCAGCGCCGCCTCGGAGGAGTCGTCACCAGGACGGCGCAGCAGCCCGACGGTCGCCTTGAGCTCCCGGAGAGCGGCCGACGTGGACTCGCCGAGCCCTGCCAGGAGCTCGGACACCTGCTCGGGCTGCTTCTTCCCCAGCAGGTGGGCGGCCGTCCCGGCCTGTGCGTTGGCCACGGCGAGATGATGTGCGACGACATCATGGAGGTCACGAGCGATGCGCAGGCGCTCCTCGTCCAACCGGCGTCCCACCTCCTGGTCCCGGCTGCGTTCGGCGTCCTCGGCACGCGCCTGGACGACCTGCAGGTACGCCCGCTGCGCGTGGGCGAGCCGGCCGGCGAAGACCGCCGGCAGCAGCCACAGGGCTACGCCGACCGTGCGCAGGAGGATCTCCGCTGCCGTCGGCTGCACGTCGGCCACGACCGCGGCCAGGGACACGGCCACCACCGCGACTCCCGTCCACCAGCCGGCGGCAGTGGCGCCGCGATGGACCGTGAGGCGATACAGGCATCCGATCAGCGGCGCCAGCAGCAACGGCGTCGGGAGGTACCCGAGCGCGCAGGCGGCGGCCCCGCTGAGGATCGCAACGACGGCCGCCGCCCTCGGACAGCGTTCGGACACGAGCAGAGCCGCGCTCGCCACCAGGCTCAGCAACGCCCCAGGGAGCAGGGCGTCCGGCCGGAAGATGCCCTCGGTGCTCACGCTCGCACCGAGGGCAGCGAAGACGAACGCCACCAGCGCCGCCAACACGTTCATGCCGCGGACACTACCCGGATGGTCACCGTGTGGCTGCCGCATCGGTGAGTTCCCGCTGCTCGTGCGGCTCCTCCTGCAGCGACTCGCCCTCGACGTCGACCCGCGGCAGCACGCGATCGAGCCATCGGGGCAGCCACCAGGCCCGCTCGCCGAGCAGCTGCAGGATGGCGGGCACCAGCGTGAGGCGTACGACGAAGGCGTCGAAGAACACCGCGCACGCCAGCCCGAGTCCCACCATCTTGATCAACGGCTCGTGGGCGGTGGCGAATCCGCCGAACACCGCGATCATGATCACCGCTGCGGCGACGACCACCTTCGAGCTCCGCTCGAACCCGGTCTCGATCGCCTCCCGCGCGGGCCGGCCGTGCACGTGCGCCTCGCGCATCCGCGAGACCAGGAACACCTGGTAGTCCATCGCCAGCCCGAACACGATGCCCACGAGAAGGATCGGCATCAGGCTCATGACCGGCCCGGTCTGCTCGATGCCGAGGAGGTCGGCCGCCCAGCCCCACTGGAACACCGCGACGATCACGCCCAGCGAGGCGAAGAGGGAGAGCAGGAAGCCGAGCGCCGCCGTGACGGGAATCCAGACGGAACGGAACACGATCATCAGGAGCAGCACGGCGAGGCCGATCACGATCCCCACATAGGGCACGAGCGCGGACTGCGTCTTCTGAGCCATGTCGATGTCCAGCGCGGTGGTACCGGTGATCTCATAGGTCACGTGTTCGGCGGCCTCGAGATCCGGCCGGGCGGCGCGCAGCTCATCGACGAGATCCTCGGTGCGCTCGTCGGTCGGGCTCGTCGAGGGCACCGCGCTGAGGATCGCCGTGTCGCCCTGTTCGTTGAAGCTGGCCTGCGAGACCGACACGATGCCGCCCGTCGAGCTGATGCTGCTGGCGACCTGGGCCACCGCGGCCTCCGGATCGGCTGCGTCCCGCGCGTCGACGACGACGGTCAGCGGTCCGTTGAACCCGGGACCGAACGCCTCGGCCCGGAGGTCGTACGCGCGGCGCTGGGTTTCCGTGACCGGCAACGACGCGTCTCCGGGGGTGCCGAGCTGGAGCGACAGCGCCGGGACGGCGACCGCGGCGAGGAGGCTCACACCCGCCAGGGTGATCAGCAGCGGGCGACGCAGCACGGTCCGCATCCACGACCGCGCCACCGGACGGCGAGACGGCAGGTTGAAGTCGCCGCGACGCTGGGCACGTGACAGTACCCGGTTCGGCGCGAACGCCAGCAGCGCGGGAACAAGTGTCAGCGCCACCAGGACCGCGATCACCACCGCACCCGCGGCGGCCAGGCCCATCTTCATCAGCGACGGGATGCCCACCACCGTGAGTCCGGCCAGTGCGATCACCACGGTCGCCCCGGCGAAGGCCACGGCCGAGCCCGCCGTTCCCACCGCGCGGCCCGCCGCCTCGAAGCCGTCGTCAGGTCCATGGCGTTCCTCCCGGAATCGCGACACGACGAACATCGCGTAGTCGATTCCGACCGCCAGCCCGAGCATGAGTGCGAGCATGCCGGTCGTGATGGTCATCCCCAGGGGGCCGGCCACGGCCCAGACGCCGAGGAAGGAGATGGCGACGCCGATGAGCGCCGTGAGCAGGGGAAGGCCCGCTGCCAGCAGTGAGCCGAAGGTCATCACGAGCACGACGGCGGCGATCCCGACGCCGGCGAGCTCCATGACGCTCATCTGGGTGCCCGTCTTGAGCGCCGATCCTGACATCTCCGCCGTGAACCCGGCGTCGCGTGCCTCCTCGACCGCGTCGGCCAGTGCCGTGCGCGATGCCTCCGTCACCTCGGACGACGGAACCTCGTACGACACCGATGCGAATCCTGTCGTGCCGTCGGCGCTGATGCTTCCGCCTGCGGAGGGAGGGGTCACCCGCACGACCTGCGGGTTGTCGGCCAACGAAGCCAGCGTCTCGTCCACGACCTGCGCGTTCTCCGCGGACGCGAGGTCCTCACCGGCGGGTGCGACGAACACGATCGTCGCCGACGCGCCGTCGGTCGCGGCGTCGGGGAAGCGCTCCTCGATGAGGTCGAACGCCTGCTGCGACTCGATCCCGGGGATCGTCGCCCGGGTGTTGACCGGGCCCTCCGAGGTGACGGCGAACGTCACCGCCCCGCCGAGCGCCAGCAGCCACGCCACCACGACCAGCCACCTGCGGCGATAAGAAAAACGTCCAAGACGACTCAGCATGCCTGCCATGGGAGACCACTCCACCTTCTCGATTCGGATGATGCCCCAGCCTCTCGATGTCCTGCGTCCGGGTCGTCGTGCAGATGCAGGCCCCGGATACGGAGATTGCCGTACGGCGGTGTCCCGCCGTGGCCGATGCGGAAGGGCGTGACCTACCGCGCCCCGGACACCCGGCAGCGCTTCCTGGACTTCATGGAAGTGGGCGGGGAGCCTGGGGACCAACGCCGAGAGCGTCCTTCCTGCACGACATACAATTCGTCGAATGAGCGCATGGCCGCTTTCGCCCACCAGGACTGCGAGTACCGCCGAGATAGTCGCCGCGGGCGTGTGCGGGGCACTGGCGATCGGCTCACTGCTCGCTCTGCCGCTCCTCGCCGCAGCCGAACCCGACGAGGGCATCGTCGCGGTCTCGCCCGCCGATGCCGCCTGGTGGATCGTGGCCGCGCTCATCCTCGTCGAGGCGGTCGCGCTGTTGTGGGCCAGGCGCGCCTCCGGGAAGGTGCTGGTGGCGGTCGCGCTGGTCCCGCTGGTGCACGCCATCGCAGTGCCAGGGGCCACCTTCAGTCTGACGACGATCGCTGTCTCGTTCGGCGTCTGCTGGGCCGTCCTGCGTGAACCACTGAGAAGGCTCAGGGTTGTGCTGCCCGTGGTCGTCCTGCTCGTCGCCGGCTCCCAAACCATCAACGACGTTCGCAGCGGGGCCGCGCTCGACATCGCGACCATCACTGCCGCGTCGCTGCAGGCGCTCGCGGTCGTGGGCATCCCACTGGCCATCGGCCTCGTCCTCGCCGCTCGGAAGGACGCGCGGGTCGCCCGCGGCAAAGAGCTCCTGGCCCTGAAACGCGAGGGCGACGCGCTGATCCAGGCTGCGGTCTCCAGGGAGCGCATGGCCATGTCGCGGGAGCTGCATGACATCGCCGCGCACCACATGTCGGGGATCGCGCTCCTGGCTTCTGCCATCTACCGTCAGGTCGATGCCGATCCGGAGGCCGCCAAGCTCGCAGCTCAGCAGGTTCGTGCGCAGAGCACGACAGTGCTGGACGACCTGCGCCGTGTGATCGGGCTCCTGCGCGACGAGTCGGAGAGCAGTCGGTCTGTCGAGACGCTGGCCGCGGTACACGAGCTCGTCGAGCTGCGCCGCAGCGCCGGCACCGAGGTGGAGCTGGTGTTGTTCACCGCGGAGCACGAGCTCGGAGCGGGTGTCGGGCCGCTCGGGCAGCTGGTGGCGTACCGCATGGTGCAGGAGTCCCTGGCGAATGCCGCCGCGCACGCACCGGGTGCGAACTGCGTCGTCGAGATCGACGACCGTGACCCGGCACACCTGAGCGTGCTCGTGCAGAACGACGGAGCACATGCGCCCGACCTGGGGCCTGGTGGAGGCTTCGGGCTGATCGGCATGCGCGAGCGTGCCGAGCTCGTCGCCGCCGAGCTGCACCATGGACCCACCCAGGACGGTGGCTGGGAAGTGCACCTCATGCTCGCGAGGGACACGACGATCGAAGACCTGGCCGAGGAGCCCACATGATCCGCGTACTCATTGCCGACGACCAGCCTCTGGTGCGTGCCGGCCTGACGGCACTGGTGAGCCTGGAGGACGACCTCGAGGTGGTCGGCGAGGCCACAGACGGTATCCAAGCCCTCGCGATGGCACGGGAGCTGCGTCCGGATGTGGCCTGCCTCGACATCCGCATGCCCGGGCAGGACGGCATCACCGTCGCGCGTGCGCTCTGCGGTCCCGACGTCGAAGACCCGATCCCCGTGCTCGTGCTCACCACGTTCGACCTCGACGACTACGTCTTCGGTGCGCTGGAGGCAGGCGTCTCGGGCTTTCTGCTCAAGGACGCGGAGCCTGATGCGATCACGGCGGCGATCCGGCAGGTGGCGGCCGGGAACGGCACGATCGACCAGACGCTGACCCGCCGCATCATGAGTGAGTTCGTGCGGCGGCGCACCCTGCAACCGGTGAGCAGATCGCGCGACAGCGACGTGCTCACCGGCCGCGAGCAGGAGATCTTGTTGCTGCTCGCCCAGGGAATGTCCAACGAGGCGATCGCCCGGGAGCTCGTGGTCGAGACGTCGACGGTGAAGTCACACCTCGCCCGCATGCTGCCGAAGCTCGGCGTGCAGTCACGGCTGCAAGCGGTGGTCTGGGCCTACCAGAACCGGTTCGTCGAGCTTCCCGCCGCTACCTAGCTCTCGTCCGCGGTACCCGAGCCGACCGCGCGTGAGCACGATGACGAGCACGGCCGCGATGACGCCGCTCACGGCGAGTGCCTGCGACACGGCGCTCTCGCTGACGGACGGGAACATCTCGCCCCAGATGACCGAGACGAAGTTGTTGACGCTCACGTGCGCCAGCATCGCCAGGGGCAGGCTCTGTCCGGTGCTGTTGAAGACCCATGCCATGACGACGTTGAAGCCGACGCAGAAGATGGTGAAGAAGACCGGCCGAGTCCAGTCGGCATCGGGGTAGCCGCCCCACTCGGTGAGGAACAGCGGAAAGTGCCACAGAGCCCAGAGCGGTCCGAGGACGAAGGCCGAGCGCATCGGTCCGAGCCTGGCCTGCAGTCGGGGCAGAGCGAAGTCACGCCATCCCGGCTCCTCGGCGAGGCCGGTCGTGATCATCTGGAGAAACAGCAGGGGCACGTAGAGCATGAGGGCCGTCAGTGACGGTGCGTGCACCTCACCACCGGAGACCACGGCCCCGGTGAGCACGAGCGCCAGCGGCACGCCGAGCAGCGCGATGGCGTACCAGCGCCCGGGCACGCGCCAGCGCCACAGACGTGCGCCCCACTGGCGCAGCCCGGCGAGTCCGCCCGTGATCGCGGTGACGAGGAGCGCGGACGTGATGGGCCCGAGGTAGGCGCCGGGCAGCATCCCGGAGATCTGGCTCGTTCCCAGCACGCTCGGGAACGTGAAGTCCCATACGCCCAGTCCGTTGTCGGAGAGCACGTACGGGATCCAGGCGAGCCAGCTCAGTGCGTTCGCGAGCACGAAGAAGCTGACGAGCGGGTGTCGGCTGATGACCCCCGCGATGCCCCTCCGTTCGATGGCCGGCACAGCGTCTGTCGTGGTCACGATGTCTTCTCTCGTCAGTCGGTCGTGGCGCGGATCCGCCACTCCTCGACGCTAGAAGCTGGCGTGGCGCGCAACGAGAGCCGAAGGATCGAGCTTTGTGACTGTCATCGCAAGGCGCAGATCTGCATCGAAAGACGCAAGGCCAGGAGTTGGCCCGAAGGCCCGTAGAGCGGATCGAGGCCGGTGCCTACCTTCGACAGAGGAAGGACTTCCCTCCCTCACAGAAAGGTCGCCTCATGATCTCGTCCACGATGGCGGGCCCGGCGCGACTCGACTCCGCCGTGCGCCTCGTCCACCTCACCAAGACCTACCCGAACGGCCCGGAGCAGGTCGCTGCGCTTCAGGGCGTATCGCTCGCCATCCAGCCCGGCGCGTTCACCGCGATCATGGGCCCCTCGGGCGCGGGCAAGTCGACCTTCCTGAACCTCGCCGCAGGCCTTGACACGCCCACCAGCGGTCAGGTGATCATCGGTGACACCGACATCACCGAGCTCTCCTCGGATGCCGTCACCCGCCTTCGCCGGCGTCAGATCGGCTTCGTGTTCCAGTCGTACAACCTCATCGGCCACCTGACCGTCAGCGAGAACATCCAGCTGCCGATGCTGCTCGACGGTCGGCGCCCCGACGAGCAGTGGCAGCAGGCGCTGATCGACTCGGTCGGGCTGACGGGCATGACCGAGCGTCTGCCGAGTGAGCTGTCGGGGGGTCAGGCGCAGCGCGTCGCCATCGCCCGCGCACTCATCACGAGGCCCACCGTCGTGTTCGCCGACGAGCCCACCGGTGCCCTTGACCGCCGCACGGGCGAACAGGTGCTCGACGTGCTGCGCGGTACCGCCAAGCGCTTCACGCAGACGCTGGTGCTCGTCACCCACGACCCGCAGGTCGCCGCCACCGCGGACGACGTGCAGTTCCTGGCGGACGGACGACTGGCCGGCGAGCTCGTAGCGCCGACCACGAGCCAGATCGCCGCCCGCCTCGTCGAGCTGGGACGGTAGCGCCATGTGGTCGTTCGCCCGCTCAGCGGTACGGGCCTACCGCTCCAGCTTCATCGGCAGCTTTCTCATCGTCATGTCAGCCGCCGCCCTCCTCTCAGCCAACGGTGTACTCATGGAGAGCGGCCTGCGCGGTGACGCGCCGTTGCTCACTACCGTGGCTGCCTCGTTCGCCGGTACGGCGATCCTCGTCGTCGTGCTCGTCGTCGCCTCCACCTTCGCCTCGGCGCTGCGACAGCGGAACGCGCAGTTCGCCCTGCTGCGCGCCGTCGGAGCCACCCCCACGCAGGTGCGCGCGATGGTGACGGCCGAGGTCGCCATCGTCTTCGCGCTCGCGGCGCCGCTCGGCGCCGTCCCCGGGCTGTTCGCCGCGAGGCTGCTCACGCCGGTGCTCGAGTCCGGTGGCATCGTGCCCGGCGGGTTCGAACTGGCCATCTCACCGCTTCCGGTGGTCGGGTCGCTGTTCCTGCTGTTCCCGACCGCGCTGCTCGCCGCCCGGCTCGCGGCCCGCGAGGTGACGAAAGCCAGCCCGACCGCGGCCGTTCGGGGTGCCTCCGTCGAGCCGTCCAGCCTGTCCGGAGCGCGGCGTACCACCGCCGTCGCACTGCTCGTATCTGGCCTCCTCGTGGCCGGTACACCGTTCATCGTGCCCGGCACGCTGGGCAGCGCTGCCGGCGCAACCTCCGCTTTCCTCCTCATCAGCGCCGCGGCGCTGGCCGGGCCGGCAGTCGTCGGCATGATCGCCCGGCGGGCAGCGCACGCCACACGCTCCTCGAGCAACGCGGCCGTCATGCTCGCACTCGTCAACAGCCGTGGCTTCTCGCGCCGGCTGACGACGGCGATCATCCCGCTCGCCCTCTTCCTTGCCCTCGGGACCGTACAGACAGGCGTCAACGGCAGCATGGTGGACGCGGCAGGCATGCAGCTGCGCGCAGGCCTGGGCTCAGCTGTCGTCATCACCTCCGCGGACGGTGTGACGACCGAGCAGGCAGCCGCCGTCGCATCCACTCCAGGTATCGACGCGGTCGTGGCCAGCTCGACCGTTCCCGCAGAGGTCAAGGTCGACTCCGACGAGGACCTTGGCGGCCTCTCCTGGGAGCAGACCGGCCTGCGTGTCGTATCCGGCGGCATGTCCGGTCTCGTCGACGTGGGTGTGACCGCCGGCTCCATGGACGACCTCACCGGCCCCTCCACGATCGCCGTCAGCAGCGAGAGCCTTTTCGCCACCGGCAAGGGTGTCGGTGACACCGTGGAACTGCGGTTCGACGGCGGCGCCGAGGTATCGTCGACCATCGTGGCCGTCTACGACCGGGGCCTCGGCTTCGGCGGCTACATCATCGGCGAGTCGTCGCTGCCCAGCTCCGATCGGGAGGCGGCTGCCGACGTCTTGTTCGCGCAGGGGTCGGCAGATCTGGCCCCCATCGGGCTGCAGACGGTTTCCGTGGACGACTACGTCGACGAGACGGTGGCCGGTGCGGCATCCCAGCAGGAACTAGGGGCGATCCTGCTGTTCGTACTCATCTTCTTTCTCGCGGTTGCCGCCGCGAACACCCTGGTCATGCTCACCAGCGCGCGTAGGCCGGAGTTCGTCCTCCTGCGCCGCATCGGTACCACCCGCCGTCAGCTCGCGTCGATGATCTCGGTCGAATCGGTGTTCGTCATGGTCATGGCCTGGGCGATCGGCACGCTGTCGGTGATTCCGGCGCTCGTGGGCGTTGCGTACGGCATGCTCGGCGGCTTCTCTCCGGCCATCGAATGGCCGGTGTACGGGGCGCTGTCCGGGGCGGTCGTACTCATCACGTCGGCGGCGACCATGGTGCCCGCGAGGATTGCCGGTCGAGCCCGGAACCGATAGTCGTCGACGCAGCACGCGGGCCAGCAGTCGCTCGTCAACTCGCCAAGCCGCGATGACGTCGATCCGTGGCTGGCCCGCAGGTGCCCGACGGCGGATGGGTGCTCGTACCGGGGACTCAGTCCTCGCCCAAGGACGTGAGCCGGATGAGTCGGTCCCTGCCCTCCGGATGGCTGTCGGTGGGGTGGTAGACGACGAGCAGCTGGTCGCCGGAGTCGTCCACGGCGAGCTTGGAGAGGTTCAGCTCCATCGGGCCGACCTGCGGGTGATCGATGAGGACGGGGCCGCCACGGGCCGGACGCACTTCGTGCCGGGCCCATACCTCCCGGAACGCTTCGCTGGCCAGTGACAGCTCACCGACCAGCTGCACGACCCGTGGGTCATCGAGATCGGTCCCTACGTGCTTGCGGAACATCGCGACCATCTCGTGGTGGTCGAGGTGCATGCGCTGGTCCGCGTCGAGAAACAGCGATCGGAGCAGATTCTGCCCCGGCCGGAGCGCGGGGGAGAGGGCGCGGGCGAGCGGGTTGCTCGCGAGCACCTCCAGGTATCGCCCGGTGACGAACGCAGGCAGGTTGATCGAGTGGACGAGCTCCGTGACCCGGGGCGCGACCGTCTCACGCCGCCGGGAGCCCCGTGGCTTTGCGGAGCTCAGCTCGAGGACGTACTCGGTGGACGACTCGTCGAGCTGCAGCACCCGTGCGATGGCTTCGAGCACCTGCACTGACGGGTTTCGGTTGCGCCCCTGCTCCAGGCGCAGGTAGTAGTCCGAGCTGATGCCCGCGAGCGTGGCCAGCTCTTCGCGGCGTAGCCCTGGTACGCGACGGCGCCGGTCCTCGGGCATTCCCACAGCCCTCGGGGACACCAGCTTCCGCCGAGCGCGCAGGTAGTCGCCGAGCCTGTTCTCGCGGGCTTCGCCGGTCTCGTCCGCCATCGTCGTCCATGGTAGGTCCCCCTGGGATGCATTGGCTGGTCCTGCCACTCCTAGGGTCGAGGAGGTCTTCTTCGCTGGCTGGAGGTCCCGCACAGTTGCGAGAGAGCGCGTTGCCGACCGGCACGTGGCTCGTCCACGGCGTCACGACAGACAACACGTCACGACAGACAAGGGAGGGCCTCGTGCCCACGAATCGCATCGCTCTCGTCACCGGAGCCAACCAGGGCATGGGCAACCAGGTCGCGAAAGAGCTGGTCGCCGATGGTGTCACCGTGTTCGTCGGGTCGCGCGATCTCGCCCGTGGGCGGACGGCAGCCGCGGAGATCGGCGCGGGTGCCATCCCGCTCCAGCTCGACGTGACCGACGCGGATTCGATTGCCTCGGCCACCGAACGAGTCCGTGAAGAGTTCGGCCGCCTCGATCTCCTCGTCAACAACGCCGGCATCTCCACCGCCCGCTCGGACGTCCATGATCTGGCCGAGCTCCGTGCGGCGTCGAAGGCCAGCACCGTTTCTCTCGATGAGGTACGGGGCGTGTGGGAGGTGAACGTCTTCGGTGCCCTGGCGATGTATCAGGCCATGTTGCCGCTGCTGCGCAGGTCATCGGGTGCGCGCATCGTCAATGTCACGAGTGCACTCGGCTCCCTGACGACCACGGCCGATCCCGCCTTCGCCTACCGGTCCGCCTTCGAACCGGTCTACGCCGCGTCGAAGACGGCGCTCAACGCCGTGACGCTGTCGATGATGATCGAGCTGGAGGGCAGCAGCGTCAAGGTCAACCTCGTCTCGCCAGGATTTGCGAACACCGCTCTCGTCAACTTCGAGGGAACGGAATCGATCGAGGCCGCCTCCCGCGAGGTAGTGCGCGTCGCCCGCCTCGGCCCCGACGAGCCTTCCGGCACCTTCACGACCTGGGAAGGTGTGGACCTCCCCTGGTGATCGTCGCGCGGTTGCCACCCGCAGCCACGTGCATTCCCGGGAATATTGTTCCTGGGAAGGTTGTCGTGGCCGGTATGCAGAACTTCTTCGACGTGCTGGTTCGCTACGAGACCGACCTCTGGGCGATGGTCGATGATCGCCTCGCAGCCGGGGGAGCGGTGTCCTTGGCGACGCTCGAAGCGCTCCGGGTGGTGGACCGGCACGCTGGTGCCTGTCGGGTCCACGAGGTATCGGCCGATCTGTCGATCACGGTGGGCGCAGCGAGCAAGCTCGTGGACCGCACAGAGCGCGCAGGCCTCGTGAGGCGGGAACCGAACCCGCTGGATCGCCGCTCCGCACTGGTGGTCCTGACTCCGGCCGGTGCCGCCGCGCTCGGACTCGCGGAGGAGGTCGCCGGCCGTGCACTCGCCGACCACCTGGAGGGCTCCGGCGTCGACGTCACGGCACTGACGCACGGTCTCGCGATCCTGCGTGCGCGGCTCGCCGCGCAGAAGGATCCGGAGGTGACGGTATGAGCGCGACCATGCGAGCGGTCGTCGTCGACCACGCGGGAGGCTCCGAGGTGCTGCGGGTGCGACGTGTTCCCGTCCCGCTGTCCGCGCCGGACTGGGTGCGCATCAAGGTCGCGGCGTTCGGCCTGAACCGTTCAGAGCTGCACTTCCGACAGGGCCTGGCGTACAGTGGCTCGTTCCCCCGGATCCCCGGTATCGAGGCGGTAGGCGTGGTCGACCAGGACCCGAGCGGGCGGCTCGCCGTCGGCACCCAGGTCGCGACGATGATGGGTGGAATGGGCCGCGAGTTCGACGGCGGCTACGCAGAGTTCGTCACGGTGCCCTGGGCCCAGGCGATCCCGTTCAAGAGCGGCCTCCCCTGCCAGCGCACGATCATCCCGCGCGGTTGTGCGGGGATGCCTGTGACACGCGGATCAGTCCCAGCTCCTGGGCTCTGGCGATCGCCTCGGTGCGGTGCGAGACGTTCAGCTTGGCGTAGATCTTGCGGATCTGGGTGCGCACGGTCGTCACCGAGACACCGAACTGCATCGCCGCCTGCTCGGCGGTCTGCCTGGCGCTGAGCGCGTGGAGCACCTCGCGCTCGCGCGGGGTGAGGTGCACGATGGGGGCCGACGGCGGAGTGTTGCGCCGCGTCGCGGCTGCGGCGCTGTGCAGCGGATTCGGCACCTGAGCCAAGCTCGCGAGCTCGTCGAGCTCGCCGTCGCGCAACGACAGGAACGGCGAGACGTGTCTCGGGGTGGAGCGCAGCCGCGTCGCCGCCAGGAACGACGCGCGTGCGCGATTTCGGTGCTGCGCCCGCAGGTGCGCGGCGGCTTGGACAAGGTGGTGGCCCATTCGGTCGTTGACCGGCAGGTCCCCGTACTGGAGCATCTCCGTGGACAGCCGCACCGCGTCGTTGTCCTCGCCGGCCATGAGGTGTGCCCAGGCGGCGAACAGCGTGAGCGACTCGACCTCGGCGTGCCGTTCGGCGAGGTGCAGCACGCGCGTCCCTGCGCCGGTGCGCAAGAGGAGCTTCGCCTCGGCGCGCAGTACGAGCTCTCCCGTCGTGGTTGTCGTGTCCGGGCTGAGTGCGCCATGCTGCTGGCGTGCGGTGTCGAGCA
Source organism: Promicromonospora iranensis (assembly GCF_028994805.1). Classification (GTDB taxonomy): domain Bacteria; phylum Actinomycetota; class Actinomycetes; order Actinomycetales; family Cellulomonadaceae; genus Promicromonospora; species Promicromonospora iranensis. Next base: position 46,929 of record NZ_JAJQQP010000022.1, read on the forward strand.
CGCGGAGCCCTTTGTGTGGGTCGCCGAAGTGCGCCTCGTAGTAGGCACCGGCAAGTGCCACGAAGGGCCACAGCTCCGTCAATTGCGTCGCCGGCCCGATCCTGTCCAGGAGTAGTGCCGCAGTCGAGGGGTCGCTCTCGTCGATGGCGATGAGTATCCGGGCGATCTCCGCGCCGAGAGCGGTCTGGTGCTCGATCCAGTCAGGGAGCGGTCCCAGATGTTCGAGTGCCTCGAGCCAGGTGCGGGCAAGGTCGAGGTGGCCTCGATACGCTGCGAGGAGCGCCAGGTTCGCCGCGGCGTTCGCCCCTGCGTAGTGTGCGTGCGGCGGCTCGCCTGATTCGGCGAACGCACGGCTGAACAGCCGGGTCGCCTGGTCCGGGGAGCCTGCGAGCATCGCCGTGAACCCGCGTTCGGCCGACAGCCACCCGGGTAGGACCGCCGGGCGGACCGCTGTCCACGGTGGCGCCGGGGGCTCCCGCTTCAAGGTGACCTGCGCATCGGTCCAGGCACCGATGCGCTCGGCCTCGCCGAACTCCCCGCGCATCCGCTCGGAGATGACGGCGGCCGCGCCGGCCGAGACCAGGTCACCCGACCGGGTGAACGAGCTCATCCGTCTCCCGTAGCGCTGCCCCATGGCCACGTAGAACTGGAGCGTCCGGCGTAGCCGGTGATGGCTCAGACCCCGGTAGGTCAAGCAACGGTAAGACAGCAGCACCGCGTGCAGCAGCCGAGGGCGGGCGTCGAACGCCCCGGTCGGGATTTTCTCGACCGCTCGCAGCACCTCGGGGGCAAATCTCGCCGCCAGGTCGTACCAGAGCGTGTCGAACAGCTCCTCGATCCGATCCAGATCCCCGGACGCCAGGCAGGCGCGGACTTCGCTGTCGCTCAGGGAGTCCGGTTCAGGTGATGTGGCCACGCTTCGGATCTTGCCTTTACATCGATCACCTCGCGCGGCAGCGGGTGATTTCCGGCCTGGAACTGATGATGCGACTGATGATTTTCACTGGATCGGCTGCTTCCGACTTGCATCTCGGCGCCCTAATGGGATGGCAATGAGCACGCGAGCGGCGCGTGCGAACAGGAAAGGAAAGCCATGCGCAGTGCGTCACAAGATCGTCGCACCGGTCGCGCAAGCGGCCGGTCTTCTGAAGGGTCGCCGGGGGCTCGTCATGCCAGGCGCAGTCTGTTCAAGCGCTTGCTCGGCGGGGCGATGGCCGCCGCGACAGCGTGCAGCGGGCTCGTCGTCGCGGCGGCACCGCCGGCGTTCGCCGAGACCGTGTACGAGATCGCGGGTGAGTGGGAGGAGGGCACGCCGGCCACGGTGGGCCGCGGTGACGTGGTCAACGCCGTGTGGCGGGTCAACGTCAATGACGACGAGGAGGCGCCGGCGAACGAGCCGGTGGAGAACGTGACCTTCACCGCCACTCTGGACAAGGGACGGTTCAACGAGATCCCCGACGTCTGTCTCACCGCGGACGTCGACCCGGTCTCGGCGATCTCCGAGGACGGCAGGACGCTGACCTGCAACCTGGGCACGGTCGTGCAGGGCACGGCCGTCGTGGTGCAGACGCCCGTGGTGGTTGATGGCGCGACCGGTGAGCAGCTCACCGCGGTCGGTGAGATCAACGGCCAGGAGCTGCCCCTGGACCCGATCGAGATCGTGAACGACTTCGAGCTGGACATGCAGTTCGGCGGCAACACCGGCAACTACTACTGGAACGACGACTACACCGCGCTCGACCTGGACCTGCAGTGGGCACTGCGGCTGGGCAAGGGTTCGGATCCCGGTCCCGACAGCGTGACCTACCGGCTGCAGCTCACCGACAGCAACGGTGCCCCCGTTACCGTCGGATCCAGCACGCCGGGCGATCTTCCTGGCTGCTCGCCGTTCAACAACAACCGTGCCAGCGGGGTTCCGTGGTCGGAGCTGCCGGGCTATCCCGCCGACCAGCAGACGTCGTTCGTGGACAGCTGCGCGCTGACGCCGGTCGCCGGTCAGCCCGGCGTCTTCGACCTGACGCTGAGCGGTATCAACTACGACCTGGCCAACGTGCCGGAGTTTGACTCGACGATCGGCCGCGACCCCTTGCCGGCGGACTGGAACTACATCGCCAGCGGCAGCCTGTGGTTCCACATCGAGACGAACCAGGCCGGATCGCTCGCGCTGCAGTCGAACGCGCCGACGTACACGTCGACGACCGGACTGACGACCACGGACCTCGCCGCCAACAACTCCACGGGCAAGTCGTACGTGCTGCCCGGTCGCTGGCACGCGGCATGGAGCAGGCCCTACACGGGTGCGGGTGGTACCCCGTGGGACGACACCTACCGGACGTTCGCCGGGGCGACGGTCATGCAGTACGTCAACAACATCTACAGCCGCCAGAACACGGAGCCTTCGGCGCAGCACGGTCAGTGCCTGGTGTTCGACACCGCCTATGTCGACTACGCCCCGGTGCCGGAGGGGCAGACCGCGATGGTCATCGGCTTCAACCACGCCGGCGGATCCGGTGAGTTTGAGAACCCGCCCCCAGTCGAGTACTACGTGGGCGACGTCGGTGACCCGAACACGTTCAGCTGTGGTAGCGACCCGGGAAGCTGGACGACCACGGAGCCGGCGGACCTGACCACGGTCGGTGCCGTGCGGATCCTCTACCCGGGCTCGCTGCCCGCGGACGAGGGCTGGAACTCGATGCAGCTCAAGGCGTATCCCACGATCGAGGACGACGTGGCGACCGGCCAGGACGTCTGGATGTTCGGCCAGGTCTACAACCCGGTCACCGGTGTCTGGGAGAGCCCCAGCCAGGTGCCAGGGCTGACCACGCCTACTCCTGACGCGCGCTATCCCGGCACGAACGGGCGCCGCGACATCCTGCGGATCATCTACGCGACCCCTGCCATCCAGAAGAGCGCGGACCGGTCGACGGTACGGCCCGGTGAGCCGGCGACGTTCACGCTGACGTACTCGGCGAACGGTTCGGGCGCGCTGCCCGACACGGTCGACGACTACTCGGTCGTGGACACCTTGCCGGTGGGCATGTCCTACGTCGGCGGGTCCGCCGACCCGGAGCCGACGGTGACCACGAACGGCGAGGGGCAGCAGGTCCTGACCTGGTCCATCGACGGCGTGCCGACGAACGAGCCGCAGGAGCTCACCTACCAGGCGGTGGCCGGCAACTCGGTGGTGCCGGGGCAGGTGCTCACCAACACGGCCACCAGTTCCCTGGCAGGTGAGTCGTCGCGGCCCGCTACCGCTCAGGTCACGGTCAGCACCAGTGGTAGCACGCTGATCGCCAAGACCACCGACCAGTGGTTCATCGCCAACCCGGACGGCTCGGGCGACGGCGAGGGATCCTGGACAGTGACGCTCAAGTCGCAGGACCCGCTTCCACAGGCCTACACGGACACCATCGACATCCTCCCGTACAACGGCGACGGCCGCGGGACGGACTTCGAGGGCACCTACCGGGTGACGGACGTGGAGGTACCGGAGGGCGCGACGGTGTACTACACCGAAGCTGACCCGGCGACGCTCTCGGACGACCCGGCGGACGAGTCGAACGGCGCCGCGGGCGACCCTGACGGCAACACGGTGGGGTGGACCACCACCCAGCCGGAGAACCCGACGGCCATCCGCGTGATCGGTGGGGAGCTCCTGCCGGGGGCCACCCTCGCGTTCCGCATCGACATCGAGACCGAGGGTGCGGACCCGGGTGACACCTGGGTGAACCGTTCGCAGGCGCGTGCGGAGCACACCCGGCTGGTCATGCGGACGTCGGAGCCGCTGACCATGGGCACGATGTACTCCGCGTCGCTCAAGAAGTACGTGCAGGACCTCGACGGGCAGTGGCGTGACGCGAACGACGTCGCGGACGCCCCGGTCTTCCGGGACGGTGACACGATCCGATACCGGATCGTGGTGGAGAACACCGGCCAGGGCACGCTGACCGACGTCGTCGTCTCCGACGACAAGCAACCCGAGCTCGGCTCCTTCACCATCGACTCGCTGGAGCCCGGTGCTACCGAGAGCCACGAGTTCGAGATCACCGCTGGCGCCTCGGTCGGCGAGGGCGTCGTCAACACCGCGTGTGCGGAGGCCGCCCAGCCGGAGGACTCCGAGGTGGCGCCGACGATCAACTGCGACCCGTCAATCTTGATTCGCGTCGGCGACCCGGCGCACGAGAAGACGTTGATCTCGGCCAAGCCGATCGGCGACGGTCAGTGGGAGGTCGTGTACGGCATCGAGGTGACCAACACGACGGCCGCGGCGCCGACGTCGTACACGCTGGACGACGAGCTGCACTTCGCCGAGGCGGCAACCATCGTCTCGGCCGAGGTGACGTCCTCGCCGGACGGCGTGACGCTGGCCGAACCGGCCTGGGACGGCCAGAAGAACCTCACCGTCGCCTCCGCGGTGCCGCTCCTCGGTAACGACCACGGCGACTACGAGCCGCACCGGTACGAGCTGACCGTGATCGCCGACGTCCCGCTGCAGGTGCCAGGCGCCGGCACGGCGGACGACCCGACCATGTGCGGCCCCGACGGTGACGACTCCGACACGGCGTTCAACAACACGTCCGCCATGACCGACCCGGCCGGCCAGGTCGAGGACGATCAGGCGTGCGCACCGATCCCGTCGATCGACATCACCAAGTCCGTCGTCGGCGACCCCGTCGCCGGCAAGGACGGCGAGTGGACGATCACCTACGAGATCAAGGCCACCAACAGCGGTGCCGCCGACGGTAAGTACACGCTCACCGACCGCCTGCGGTTCGGTGCGGGCATCGAGGTCACGTCCGCGGACGTGACGGCGACGCCCAAGGGCGTGACGGCTGCGGAGTCGTGGACCGGTCAGGGGATCGAGGATGACGACGCGAACGTGATCGCCACCGGCGTGAACCTGCGTGCGGGAGCCACCCACACGTACCGGGTCAAGGTTCAGGCCACCGTTGACGGTGACGCCGCCAACGAGTCCACGTTCACGTGCCCCGAGTCCGGTTCTGGTAAGCCGGGCGGGTTCGCGAACACTGCCGGCATCGGTCACAACGACCTGACCGACAGCGCGGACGTGTGCGCCACCCCGAAGGAGCCCGGCAAGCCCGGTGACCCCGGCACGCCGGACGAGCCCGGTAACCCGGTGAACCCGGCCGACCCGGTGAACCCGGGCACGCCGAGCGACCCGCCGCCCCTCGCGACGACGGGTGCCAACGTCGGGTGGATCGCCGGGGGAGCAGCACTGCTGATCCTGCTCGGTGCTGCCGCGATGGTCATCTCGCGTCACCGCCGCACCATCGGCTGACGCCATGACACCGGAAGCCCTGCCCACGGGCACCCTGCCCGTGGGCAGGGCTTCCACCCCCGCACCACCTGTACTACGCACCACCGAAGCAACGCACCGATAGAGGGAGCGACGCGTGAAGGACCAGGCACAGAACCCCGCAACGTCCATCTCCGGCCTGGACCTGCGCAGAGTGTTGCGTACGGCGTGGCCGGGCGTGCTGGCCACAGTGACGGCGGGAGGCCTGTTGTTCGCCGCGATGCCGGGCGTCCCTGTCCCGGGTGCTCCGGGGGGTGGCCGTGAGCTTCCGGTCCTGGCCCGGGCCGAGGTCCAGGTCGAGACCGATGGGCCGGTCGAGCGGACCGAGCGGGTCGAGACGGTCCCGGAGCAGGTGAGCCGGGCGCAGATCGTTGCGGTGCTGGAGCGTGCGCAGCGCGAGGCGCGGGTACAGGGTGCGGGCTTCAGTCCGGTGGTGGCGCAGGCCGCTGCGGAGCTGGGCATGTTGTACACGACCTACACCGCGCAGCAGCAGGCGGCGCGGGAGCGGGACCAGGGTCTGCGGATCCAGCACGCTCCGGTCGCGCGCCACACCGAGCAGGACGACGGCGAGCGGCCCGCACCGTCGGATCAGGAGCCGTCCGGGGAGCCGTCCGAGGGGGTCGCGTCCGTCGTGTCGGCCTCGTACGAGCCCACCTCGACGGCTGGATCCGAGGCAGCGAACACCGCGGAGCCCAGCGCGTCTGAGCACGACGCATCCGAGCATGACAGGGCGCATGAGCACACCGGTTGGGTTACGTACGAGGAAGTGGTGGTCGCGGCGGTGCGGCTGGTGAAGCTGCTCGACGACGCCGCACTGGTGACCGAGGTCGAGGTGCTGCGCGCCGATCAGCATGAGGACCCCTCCACGCGCCAGATCCTGACACTGCCCGGCGTGGAACAGGGGCAGGGGTCGTCGTTGCGGCAGAGCCTGCGGGACGTCGTGACCACGTTCGGCGCTTCGACGGCGGGGTATGCCAACGGGCGGATCCCGACCGGGGTGCTCTGCCCGCTGGACTTCGCACCCGGGCACCTGCTGCGCTGTGATGCCGCTCGGCAGCTGACCGCGCTCAGTGCCGCGTTCGAGAACGAGTTCGGGTACCCGATCCCGATCACCGACTCCTATCGGTCCTACGGGGGGCAGGTGGCGGTCGCGGCGGCGAAGCCGCACCTGGCGGCCATGCCGGGCACATCAAACCATGGGTGGGGCCTGGCGGTGGACCTGAGCGACCCGATCTCCGGTGGCGCCTCACGCGAGTACGTGTGGTTGCGGGTGCACGGGCCCGGTTACGGGTGGGACAACCCGTCCTGGGCGCGTCCGGGTGGGAGCAAGCCTGAGCCGTGGCACTTCGAGTTCTTCGCCGCCGGCCCGGTACCCGACCGGGCGATCGACCCGTCTGACGTCGACACCTGGTACCCCACCTCGACCGGCACGATCGAGCAGGTCGACAGCGAGAGGAGCGACAACAACAAGGACACCAGGAGCGACGGCAAGCAGTACCGCACGAAGGACGGCGCGAAGGGCGAGGGCAAGAAGGGCGGCAACAAGGCCGCAGGTCCCGGACGCGAGGTGGAAGCCCCGTCGAAGGGTCGGCCGTCGGGCGGCGAGACCAGCAAGCCGACCAAACCGTCCAAGCCTGCGGACAAGCCCTCCACCAAACCGACCCCGAAGCCCAGCCCGAAGCCGTCACCCAGCGTTCCGGCACCCAAGCCGACACCCACCCCGAAGCCGTCACCGACGCAGCCGAGCCCGGAGCCGTCGGTTCCACCGGCACCCAGCCCGCCCCCTTCCCAGCCGAGCCAGCAGCCCTCGGCCACCCCGTCACCGTCACCGTCACCGTCACCGTCACCGTCACCGTCACAGAGCGCACCGCGTCCGGCCCTGGACGCTCCGACCCCCTCACCCAGCTCGTCCAAGTCCGCCGGCGCGATCTCCGGCCTGGTCAGGGGTCTGGGCCGCGGCGCTGACCGCACCGAGAACCGACCGAGTGACTGAACCGCGGCCGCGACGACGGTGGGATCGAGCGGACCGCACGAGTCCTAGATAGCGCCGATCATCGTGTACTCCACGGTGGCGCTCCGCACCGTGGCCGAGGCCACGCTGAACAAGTGCTCGGCAGCGGCCTCATGCCCCGCCTGGACCTCGGAGGGGCGCTGCTGTCCGATCAGCATGCCGACAATCTCGAAGGAGCACGGCCGAGGGGCAACCTCATCTCCGAGGTGGGATCCGGGTGGATTCCCGCGCCGTCATCGCCGTATCGTCAACGGCGCTCCGTCCGCGCGGACGGTTGTTCAGCCGGCTCCCCTCGATGTCGACGTGGGGAAGGATGCGATCGAGCCATCGCGGGAGCCGCCAGACGCTCTTGCCGAGCAGATGCATGAGCGCGGGCATGAGCAGCAGCCTGACGACGAAGGCGTCAAGGAGCACGCCGAAGGCGGGACCGAAGCCGATGGAACGGACCAGGGCGGCCTCCCAGAAGATGAATCCGCCGAAGACCGCCACCATGATGAGCCGTTCAGAGCCCATTCACCGAGGAATGGACGCGCTAAGTCGGCTTGCCCGGGACCGGCGGCAGGCACTGGAAATCTTGTCAGTGCGGGTGTCCGTCCTGACTTGCCTCCGGTAGAGATTTGGTAATCAGCAGGCTGAGGACATAGCCAAGGCGCCGGAGGGTAGAGCACTCGCGCGTGCACCTGTGCAAATTTCGTACGGCGGCGAGGATAGCCCCTCCCGTCGCAGCGGAGTATGGCGGTTTCGTGCCGTTGTGCCGCTCTGGCTACCGTGTCTACGGCTGGCTCGGAGTGGCAAGAAATACGGGCCGTGATGGTGCGCGTCGCGGTGCCTTTGTCTACTCGTTCTCTTAGAGCCCTATTCAGCGGCGCCGAGGGTCTCATGACTGCTTCACGTCCTGACCTGCGTCGTTGCTGGTCAGGGGCAAATTTCGGCAGGTAGCGCAACGGCCCTTGCGTTCGGTTGGATCCAGGTTGTCTAC
>NZ_JAJQQP010000023.1 GCF_028994805.1 Promicromonospora iranensis
GACGTTTGACCCCGATCGAGTACGAAGCCACCATGACCACTCAGGTCGCACTCGCCGCCTGAGAAACCCTGTCACCTATCCGTGCAGCAGTCCCGTTCTGTTCGCCGGGCCGTTGACTCTGCTCATCGTCGCGACCGCATTGCTCGGTGAGGTCTGCGCGCGACGTGTGCAGCGAACGGCGGGAAAGCTGCTGGTCGTCTCGTTGGTCTCGGCGGCTCTCCTCTTCGGCACAGCCGCACTCCTGAGCACATTGGGCAGCGCGTTCCTCACGGACTGGTCGAGCATGTCCCTGTCGCTTCTGCCCGGCTGGTTGCTCGCCGGTGCCGGACCTCGGTTCTGGTCGTGGATCGCCGAGCTGGACGCCGCCGCGGCTGAGCTCGACGCTGAGCCGGCCGAGATGGCGCAGGAGCTTCGCTAGTTGACGCACCGCTCATGGAATCCCCCACTCATCTCCCCACCGGAGCGTTGAGACGAGCCGCGTGAGCAGAGTTTTCCGGGTGAACCCTGCCACGGCAGCCGCTAGATCCCGCCAATCCGGACCGATCCAGGATGCTCCGGAGCAGCAGGTCCGGGGGTTCGAATCCTTTCAGGCGCACAGACAAAAACAGGCCGTGAACAGCGCTTTCGCTGGTCACGGCCTGTTTCGTTCCGGCCTGTGTGCGGCCCGTCGCAGCGGAGCAACCGTCACGCGATGGTTGGCGCGCTGGACAATCCACGTGTCACGTTCGCGGCGACGATCCGGGTCACGCGTGCCGGGGCGGGTCGGCCTGGCCGGTCAGGCCGGTGCGACAACCTTTGCCCCGCAGGAGAGGCACATCAGTGTGTACTCGACTACTTCGCCGTGCTCGAACCGCTCGCCCATCTCGACGGAGTATTCGTCGCACTCCGGGCACGTCCAGATCCACACGCCATCCTCGTCATCCTGCTTCGCCGATCGGATGATTTCAGCCCATTCGTCGTCTTTCATCGCCTGGGACCCTACCGCCCGCCCGCCGGGGGGAGTGTCAGCGGCTTCGACGGCCGTCCAGCACGGCCCTTGCGCGGCTGGACAAGCGTGGCTACCTCACGATCAGCTGGATGGCGCCGGCACCCGAAACCCCAGCGTCCGCAACACCCGCCAGAAGTACTCGGTGACCTCCTCGACCGTCACGTCGTCGGGGTAGTTCGTGAGGTGGACAGCCACCGCACCCGTGAGCATCGCCTGGACCATCTCGACGTCGGCATCCGCGGGCAGCTGGCCGCTCTCCCGCGCCCGGACCACCAGGTCGTGGACGCTCTCGTCACGCGAACCGTCGCTCGCCGCGCGGAAGGCCGCCCACAGCTTCGGGTGCTCGCGCGGCACCGACATCATGCGGCGCAGCAACGTGCGGGCCCGGGGCTCGCTCAGCCCGGCCGACCAGGTGGCGACCAGGTCGGCAGGACTCGGCCTGTCGGGTACCTGGAACGAGACGAGCACTGCCGCCTCGTTCGCCACGAGAGCGGCGACCGCGAGCTCGTCGCGGGTCGCGTACCGGCGGTAGACGGTGGTGCGCGCCACTCCCGCGCGCTTCGCCGCCTGCTCGATGCTCACACCCTCGACGCCCGACTCGGCGATCAGGTCGAGTGCGGCCGTCAGCACGGCGCTGTCCGCTTCCACGTCGCGCGGCCTTCCCGGTGGCCGGCGCTGTTCGGTCCTCACCCCGAAACGATACGTGGGTGTAGCGAATCGAAACGGTGGAACGGGACGTCGACCCCGCCGCCGCCGTCAGCACCTGCTACCGATTCGTTACCTCCTGCCGCTAGTGTCCCGGTATGCCCGACGAGTCCGTGGACTTCTATCCGTCCCGTGCGCACGTCCTCACGCTCATCCTGACGACGCTCGCGCTGGTGGTGCTGTGCGCGGTCGCCGCCCGCCTCGGCTTCGACGTCGCGCAGACCAGTGGCTCACCGGCCGCTCTCGTCGTCGTCTCGATGAGCGCCATCGGCGTCCTGGTCTTCACCGGCCTGGGGCTCCTCGTGGTGCGACGCCTGCTGCTGCCCACCTGGCCGGTGCTCACGCTCGACGGCGACGGCCTCACCGACTGGCTGCCGAACCTCGGTGTCGAGCAGGTGCTCTGGTCGGAGGTCACGGGTGTCCGCACGGCCCGCCTGGCCTTCCGCCAGGTGCTCGCCGTGGACGTCACCGACCCGCGGGCGGTGGTCGCCCGTCAGCGGACGTTCGTCCGGCGCATCGCCGCCTCGGCCCACATCGCGCTGGTCGGCACGCCAGTGGTGCTGAAGCCCGGCAGCATCGCCGGCCGCCCCGAGGAGATCACGGCGGCGCTGGGCGAGTTCGTGGCCGGCCGCGCCCCGCATGCCGAGCCGGTTGCGTAGACTTCTTGAATCATCCGCGGACAAGCATCTGCGGAGCAGTACGTACAAGAAGCACAAGCATCAGCTGCCGAGCATGGCGAGGGACCTCACATGAGTGACGATCGCTTCGACGAGCATGCCCCGGCTGACGCCGACCGCGGCTACGCCGACTTCGAGTTCGAGCGCCGGTTCTTCGTGCGCGACCTCCCGGCCGAGCTCCGGGACGCGCCGGCCCTCATCGTCCAGTCGTACTTCCTGGCCGACGACGGCTACGCCCTCCGGGTCCGCGTCCAGGCCGGTGACGTCGACGTCGACCTGGCGGCCGCCACCGACCCGGCGGAGGTTCTCCGGGCACACACCGCGGACATCGACTTCGCCGCGGTCACCGTGAAGGGACCGGCGGTCGGCGGCACCCGCTACGAGGCGGAGCGGGAGCTGGACCCGAGCGTCGGTGTCGAGCTGGTCCGCCGCGGCGGAGCGCCGATCGTCAAGGTCCGGTACGCCGTGTGGCTGGGGGCGGACGGCTGGTCGATCGACGTCTTCGGCGGTGCCAACCATCCGCTCGTGGTGGCCGAGTGCGAACGCTCCGGCCCGGTCACGAGCCTGCAGATCCCGGACTTCTGCGTCACCGAGATCACCGACGACCGCCGGTTCTCCAACGAGTCGCTCGCGATGGAGCCCTACAGCGCGTGGGCGCCGTCGTTCGCCGCGGAGCTCGCGAGCGACGGGCCCGTGTTCCGCCAGGACTTCGGCCCGAACACCCACCTGCGCTTCTGACGTACGCGGGCCCGCGCCGCGGGGCACGCACGGGGTGCTAGCCCCGCCACTCGCCCTTCTCGACGACGCCGGACACGAACTCCCAGTGCCACGGCTCGTACTTGCTGCCCCCGAGCTGCGCCCAGGAGGGGTTCTGCCAGCCGTAGGACGGCGCGTTGGCCCAGAGCCACGAGAAGACCTCGCTGTCCCCCGTCTCCTGGGAGCAGAGGTCGATCGCGAGGCCCCACCCGTGCATCGACGTGCCGGGCGACGCGGCGAAGTACCCGCGGGAGGCCTTGAGCTCGTACTGCGTGCCCAGGTCGCGGTAGCTCGCCACGAGGCACATCTCACGCCCGAACGACGCGCGGAACGCCTCGTTGAGCGCGCTGAGCGACATCGCGGCGTCGGGCCGCAGGTACTCCCCCGCCTGCCACAGCTCGCAGAGCGAGTGGTCGGCGAGCGCACCGTTGGTGCCCTCGACGGGTGCGTTGACGTCACAGTTCGGCAGCGGGCTCCGGTCGAGCGAGCGGCTGGCCGCGGAGACCGGGCGGGTGATCGCCTCGGCGCGCACCACGGCGCCGGAGGTCTCCGGGCGTTCCACGGGCTGCGTCACGAGGTCGAGCACGTTCGGGCCCGTGTGCGGCGCCTCGACGTCGAACGGGGACTCACCGGACTGTGCGGTGCCCTGCACGAACGGCGCCGCGATGGTGGCGGCGGCCAGCGTGCCGATCACCGTCGCCCGGGAGATGAAACGCTGCCCGGCCGGGACGGAGGACGTCGCCCTCGCGGGCCGGGTGACGGCCCCGGTGACCACCTGCTCGAACGACGTGGAGCTCCGCGTCGCCGCGGGGCGGGTCGCCTGGGCCGGCGCCGGCTGGGTCCGCGGGCCCTGCGGACGCGTTCCCTGGGCCCGTGCTCCCTGAGCTCGCACTCCGTGCGCACGAAGAGCCTGGGCCTGCTGCTCCGCCTCGCGCCGGGCACGGCGCGTCATGGGCGCAGGCTGCAGGCTCGTCACAACCGTGGACTCCACTGGTCCTCCGTCGTCGAGTGTCCGCGGCCCCTCGCGGTGTGTATGTCGCACGAGACACTAACCGGGCCCAGCCCGCCTGCCAACCCCTGCCGGTGGACCGCACGACCTGCGCATGACGTGATCACTACCTGTTCATGCCTCCTCAACTGCATCGGCCTCAACAGCATCGACGGGACTCAACGGCGCTGCATGGCGTCCCGGACCTCGCCGACGAGCTCCTCCAGGATGTCCTCGAGGAAGACGACACCGAGGACCTGGCCCTCCGCCCCCTCCACCCGTGCGAGGTGCGACCCGGAACGCTGCATGACCCGCAGCGCGTCCTCGACCTCGTCCTCCGGCGCGACGGCGGCGAGCGCTCGGACCCGCCAGACGGCCACCGGCTCGAACCGGGCCGGACCGGTCGCGTACAGGACGTCCTTGAGGTGCAGGTACCCGACCAGCTCGTCGCCCTCCTCGCCGTGGGTCACCACGGGGAACCGGCTGAAGCCGTGCTTCGACACCAGCCGCTCGACGTCGTCGGGCGTGCTGGTCTCGTCGACGGCGACCAGACCGTCGACCGGCACCATGACGTCGCTCGCGGTGCGGTTGGAGAACTCGATGGCTCCCGTCAGGAGACCCTGCTCGTCACGCAGCACACCCTCGGCCTGCGAGTGCTCCACGATCGACTGCACCTCCTCGGCGGTGAACGCCGAGGCGACCTCGTCCTTGGGCTCGACGCCCGCGAGCCGCACGGCGTGGTTCGCTATCCAGTTCAGGGCGCCGATGAGCGGGCGGAGCACCCGGCCGAGGACCACCAGCGGCGGCCCGAACCACAGGACCGCCTTGTCCGGGCCGGACACCGCGAGGTTCTTCGGCACCATCTCGCCGAGCACCACGTGCAGGTACACGACCAGGGACAACGCGATGACCAGCGCGATCGGGTGGGTGAGCTCGTCGCTCACGCCGATGCTGTGCAGCGGCCCCTCGAGGAGGTGCGCGAGCGCGGGCTCCGCCACGATGCCCAGGCCGGTGGAGCAGACGGTCACGCCCAGCTGGGCGCAGGCCAGCATGAGCGACACGTGCTCCATCGCCCACAGGACCGTGACGGCTCGCCGGTCCCCCGCCGCGGCGAGCGGCTCGATCGCGCTGCGGCGTGCGGAGATGACGGCGAACTCGGCGCCGACGAAGAACGCGTTGCCCGCGAGCAGCACGAGACCGATGACGAGTGCGGTGGTGGTGCTCATCGGCTCGCACCCTTCTCGCTGCGCGGACGGTCGGCCCGGGCACGGTCGGTCCGGAGCCGGTCGTCGCCGGGCGGGCCGTCGTCGGGCTGCGGGCGCACCCGGACCCGCTCGACGCGGCGCCCGTCCATGGCCTCCACACGCAGGGTCACGCGGGCTCCCGCGTTCCGCACGGTGATCTCGTCGCCGACGGCGGGCATGCGACCGAGCTCGGCCATCATCAGGCCGCCGAGAGTCTCGTACGCGGCTCCCTCGGGGACCTCGATCCCGGTGTACTCGTCGAGCTCGTCCGGGCGCAGCACGCCCGGCACGATCCACGACCCGTCGGCGGCCCGGGCCGCGCCCGCCCGCCGGGGGTCGTGCTCGTCCGCGACGTCGCCCACCAGCTCCTCGACGACGTCCTCCAGCGTGACGACGCCGGAGGTGCCGCCGTACTCGTCGACGACCACGGCCATCTGCAGGCCGAAACCGCGCAGCTCCACGAGGAGCGGGCCCAGCCGCACCGTCTCGGGGACGCGCGGCGCGTCCACCATGAGGGCGGCCGCCGGCACCTCGTCCCGGCGGTCGTGCGGCACGCCCACGGCGCGCCGCAGGTGCACGAGGCCGACGACGTCGTCCCGGTCCTCCCCGATCACCGGGAACCGCGAGTGCCCGGTGCGGCGGGCGAGCGACACGACGTCGGCCGCCGTCGCTGCCCGGTCCAGCACCGACATGCGCAGGCGGTCGGTCATGACGTCGCGCGCGCTGAGCGTGTCCAGCTCGATCGAGTTGGTCAGCAGGGTCGCGACGGACTCCTCGAGCGTGCCCTCCTCCGCCGAGCGGCGCACGAGGGAGGCCAGCTCGGACGCGGACCGGGCTCCGGACAGCTCCTCGCGCGGCTCCACGCCCATGCGACGCAGCAGGGCGTTGGCGGAGCCGTTCAGCACGCCGATGAGCGGATTGAAGGTGATGGTGAACACCCGCTGCACCGGCACGACGAGGCGTGCGGTGGCCAGGGGCGTCGAGAGCGCGAAGTTCTTGGGGATCAGCTCGCCGCACACCATGGAGAACACGTTCACCAGCACGATCGCCAGGACGCCCGCGGCACCCGCGGAGACGGCGGTCGGCACGGACGCCGCGCCGAACGCGGTCGACAGCAGGGAGTTCAGCGCCGGCTGGGCGGTGTAGCCCAGCAGGATGGTGGTCAGCGTGATGCCGACCTGGGCGGAGCTCAGCTCGGTGGAGAGATGGCGCAGTGCGGTGCGCACGCTGCGGTCCCGCACGCCCCGGCCGAGCACCGGCCGGGCAGTGTGGGCGGGACGGGAGTGGGACGACTGAGGGTCAGGCCGGGTCCGCCCGGGTCTGTCCCCCTCCGAGTCGTCGGAGTCGCCGATCACGGCGGGGTCGATGGTGACGAGGGAGAACTCCCCGGCCACGAAGACAGCGGTACCCGCTGTGAGGAGGACGCCGACGGCGACCATGATCCAGTCGCCGGTCATCTCGCGCTCCGGAAGGCATTCGGGGGGTCTGGAGTCTTCCAGGATTTTCGGTGGGGGTATCGCTCGGTCATCGTGCGTTAGATGTTAGCGGGAACGCTCCCGGGCGGCTGCGTCCACGGGCCGCCCGGCCCGCGGACACGCAGTCAGGCCGCTATCAGGGTCTTATCAGGCAGGTACGGGCATGATTGACCTATGTCATCTGGTATCCCCCAGCCGTCTGGGACCCCGCAGCAGCCCGGTCCGGCCTCGGCCGCAGCCTCGACCGGTCAGCAGAGCGCGACCGTGCTCGTAGTGGAGGACGAGCCGACGATCGCGACGGCCATCGCCCAGCGCTTGTCCGCCGAGGGCTGGCGGGTCGAGGTCGCGCGCGACGGCCTGTCCGGCGTCGACGCCGCCTCGCGGCTACGGCCCGACCTCGTGGTGCTCGACGTGATGCTGCCCGGCATCGACGGGCTCGAGGTCACGCGGCGCATCCAGGCCGAGCACCCCACGCCGATCCTCATGCTCACCGCGCGGGACGACGAGACCGACATGCTGGTCGGCCTCGGCGTCGGCGCGGACGACTACATGACCAAGCCGTTCTCGATGCGCGAGCTCGTGGCCCGGATCAAGGCGCTCCTGCGCCGTGTGGACCGGGCGGCGCAGGCCGCTGCCACGACCCCCGCCGACCCGCCCATGATGATGGGCGATGTGACGGTGGACCGTGCCCAGCGTCGCGTCTACCGCGGCGGCGAGGAGGTCCACCTGACCCCCACCGAGTTCGAGCTGCTCGTCATGCTCGCCGGGTCCCCCAAGACCGTGCTCACCCGTGAGCGCCTGCTCGCCGAGGTCTGGGACTGGGCGGACGCCAGCGGCACGCGCACGGTGGACTCCCACATCAAGGCGCTGCGCCGCAAGCTCGGTCCGGACCTGATCCGCACCGTGCACGGCGTCGGGTACGCGTTCGAGCCGCCCGCCAACCAGTGACCCGGGTGCTCCGATGAGACCGCACGTGCCCCGTGTCCCCGACGTGCGGCCGCTGGACCCGTTGCGGTCGCTGAAGATCAAGCTCGGCGTGCTGGTCGCGGCCACCGTGACCGCCGCGGTGCTCATCACGTGGCTCGGCCTGCAGGCGTCCCTCGGGCCGAGCCGCACCTTCCCGCTGGCGATCATCCTGTCGCTGCTCGTCACCCAGGTCCTGGCGCGCGGCATGACGTCGCCCCTGCGGGAGATCACCGAGGCCGTCCAGGCCATGGCCGACGGCGACTACACGCGGCGGGTGCGCGCGACGAGCAGCGACGAGGTCGGGCAGCTCGCGCACGCGTTCAACCGGATGGCCGAGGACCTGGCCTCGGTGGAGCAGACGCGCCGCGACCTGATCGCCAACGTGTCGCACGAGCTGCGTACCCCGGTCGCCGCGCTCAAGGCCCAGCTGGAGAACATGGTCGACGGCGTCGTGCAGCCCACTCCGTCCGCGCTGGAGCAGGCGCACGCCCAGACGGAGCGGCTGGCCCGGCTCGTCACCTACCTGCTGGACCTCTCGCGGATCGAGGCCGGCGCCTCGGCGCTGAACGTCGGCAAGATCGCCGTGGGCGACTTCCTCGAGGACTGCGCGGAGGACCTCTCGATGGTCGACGCCGCGAAGGACCTCCGCTACGTCGTCGACGTGACGCCGGAGGACCTCTCCATCGAGGGCGACGCCGAACGCCTCCACCAGGTGGTCATCAACCTGCTGCAGAACGCGATCCGGCACTCGCCGCAGGGCGGCGTCGTCCGGCTGGACGCGTATCCCGTGGACGGTACGGAGGGGGCCGACGTCGTGCTCGAGGTCAGCGACGAGGGACCCGGTATCGCCGCGGCGGACCGCGAACGGATCTTCCAGCGGTTCGTGCGCGGCACCGGGTCGACGGCGGACCGGTCCGACGGCCGCGGGCGGAACGGCTCCTCCGGCGACTCGTTCGGCGACACCGCCGGCAGCACGGTGGGCAGCACGGCCGGCGGGACCGTCGGGTCGAGCGGCGGGACCGGGATCGGCCTGGCCATCGTCCGCTGGGCGGTCGAGCTGCACGGCGGGCACGTCCAGGTGGTCGACTCCGACCAGGGGGCGACGATGCGCGTCACCCTCCCCGCCCGGGCGCACCCGGCACCCGGCGTCTCGACCACGCACACGGACTGAGAAACGCAGAAGCCTAGGGCCGCGGGCGGTCAGAGCGTGAGACGGAGTCCCGTGATTTCTGTCACACGCGCCAAAGATTGTCCGTCCCACAACGAAGCACCGTAACGCCGAGTTGGGGACTTCCAGGCCCAACGTTGCCCGCGTTTTGCACTGGGTGCGAGAAACATGACGAACCAACTTCTTTGGCGCCACGGCGCCCCGCAGGCGCCCCGCGGTCAAGCCCACCGACGGGCGAGAAGGGCCTACTCTTGGAAGGTCCGAAAACATTCGGGCTGTGCGCGCCGCGACGTGGCGCGCGACGAACGCAACTGTGGTGAAGGTGGGCGATCCGCGCGTGTCCCCTAAGGCTGGTTCAGAGTCGATCAGCGTGGCGAGCTCGTCATTCGGAGCCAACGAATGGCTTGTCGACGAGCTCTACCAGCAGTACCTCAAGGACAAGAACGCGGTAGACCCCGCGTGGTGGGACTTCTTCGCCGACTACACCCCCGGCGAGAACGGTTCCACCAAGGACGGCGCCCCGGCAGCAGCTCCGAAGGCTCCGGCCGACGCGGCCCCTGCCGACGCAGGTCCGTCCGACACAGGCGCGACCCAGGCCGCCCCGGCGTCCGCCCCGGCGGCTCCCGCCCCGGCTCCGACCCGGCAGACGGCCACCCCCGTGACGGGCGGCACCGCAGCCTCGGAGGCGGCGCAGAAGGTGCGCAAGAAGCGCCTGCCGGCCGACCCGAAGGTGAACCCGGCCAACCCGATCGCCACGCCGCCCACCACGCACTACGCGGACACGTTCGAGCGCCCCGTGGCACACCCGGACGCCGTCGACGACGTCCAGAAGCTGCGCGGCCCCGCTGCTCGGGTGGTCACGAACATGGAGGCCTCGCTCGAGGTCCCCACCGCCACGTCGGTACGCGCCGTGCCCGCCAAGCTGATGGTCGACAACCGCATCGTCATCAACAACCACCTCAAGCGTGGTCGCGGCGGCAAGATCTCGTTCACGCACCTCATCGGCTTCGCGCTGGTGGAGGCGCTGGCCGACATGCCCGTCATGAACGCGCACTACGAGCCGGTGGACGGCAAGCCGGGCGTGAACCAGCCCGCGCACGTCGGCTTCGGCCTCGCGATCGACCTGGCCAAGCCGGACGGCTCGCGCCAACTCCTGGTGCCGAGCATCAAGAAGGCCGAGGAGCTCGACTTCGCCGAGTTCTGGGCGGCCTACGAGGAGCTGGTCCGCAAGGCCCGCGGCGGCAAGCTCGGCGTTCCCGACTTCCAGGGCACGACGATCTCGCTGACCAACCCGGGCGGCATCGGCACCGTGCACTCGGTCCCGCGCCTCATGCAGGGCCAGGGCACCATCGTCGGCGTCGGCGCCATGGACTACCCGGCGGAGTTCGCCGGCGCGTCCGAGGAGCAGCTCGCCCGGATGGGTATCTCGAAGGTCATGACGATCACGTCGACCTACGACCACCGCATCATCCAGGGCGCGCAGTCCGGCGAGTTCCTCAAGATCATCTCGGAGAAGCTGCTCGGCCTGGACGGCTTCTACGACCGCGTCTTCGCGGCGCTGCGCATCCCGTACGAGCCCGTCCGCTGGGTCCGCGACAACACGGTCGACGCCGACGTCGAGGCCGCCAAGCCGGCCAAGATCGCCGAGGTCATCCAGTCGTACCGCTCGCGCGGTCACCTCATGGCGGACACCGACCCGCTCGCGTACCGCCAGCGCAAGCACCCGGACCTGGACATCCAGAACCACGGCCTGACGCTGTGGGACCTCGACCGGACCTTCCCGACGGCCGGCTTCGGCCCCAAGGCCAAGGCGACGCTGCGCGACGTCCTCGGCCTGCTGCGCGACTCGTACTGCCGCACCATCGGCATCGAGTACATGCACATCGCCGACCCGGCACAGCGCAGGTGGCTCCAGGAGCGCCTGGAGGCGGGCTACGCCAAGACGCCGCGGGAGGACCAGCTGCGCATCCTGCGCCGGCTGAACTCCGCCGAGGCGTTCGAGACGTTCCTGCAGACCAAGTTCGTCGGGCAGAAGCGCTTCTCGCTCGAGGGCGGCGAGTCCCTGATCCCGCTGCTCGACGCGATCCTGTCGCGCTCCGCCGAGGGCGGTCTCGACGAGGTCGGCATCGGCATGGCCCACCGTGGCCGCCTGAACGTGCTGGCGAACATCGCGGGCAAGAGCTACGGCCAGATCTTCAAGGAGTTCGAGGGCCAGCTCGACCCGAAGAGCGTCCAGGGCTCGGGTGACGTGAAGTACCACCTGGGCACCGAGGGCACGTTCACGTCGGAGTCCGGCGCCACCACGCGCGTCTACCTCGCGGCCAACCCGTCGCACCTGGAGGCCGTCGACCCGGTCCTCGAGGGCATCGTCCGCGCCAAGCAGGACCGCATCGACCTCGGCGGC
This sequence comes from Promicromonospora iranensis, assembly GCF_028994805.1. Classification (GTDB taxonomy): domain Bacteria; phylum Actinomycetota; class Actinomycetes; order Actinomycetales; family Cellulomonadaceae; genus Promicromonospora; species Promicromonospora iranensis. Next base: position 11,372 of record NZ_JAJQQP010000023.1, read on the forward strand.
GACGGGTTCTCCGTGCTGCCGATCCTGGTGCACGGCGACGCGGCCTTCGCCGGCCAGGGCGTGGTGCCCGAGGTCCTGAACCTGTCGCAGCTGCGCGGGTACCGCACCGGCGGCACCATCCACGTGGTCGTGAACAACCAGGTGGGCTTCACCACCGGCCCGACGGCGTCCCGCTCGACCACGTACGCGACCGACGTCGCCAAGGGCTACCAGGTCCCGGTGTTCCACGTGAACGGCGACGACCCCGAGGCCGTCGTGCGGACCGCCGAGCTCGCCTTCGCGTTCCGCGAGCAGTTCGGCCAGGACGTCATCATCGACCTCATCTGCTACCGCCGCCGCGGTCACAACGAGGGCGACGACCCGTCGATGACGCAGCCGCTCATGTACAACCTCATCGAGACCAAGCGCTCGGTGCGCAAGCTCTACACCGAGAACCTGGTCGCCCGCGGCGACATCACCGTGGAAGAGGCCGAGGGCGCGCTGCAGGACTACCAGGCGCAGCTCGAGCGGGTCTTCACCGAGACCAAGTCCGGCTTCATCCCCGCGCCGCAGACCGAGCAGATCGCAGGCCTGGAGCGCCCCGAGTCCCAGCGTGAGGACGCCGGGACGATGGTGGGCTGGCAGACGGCGATCTCGCACGAGATGCTGCAGCGGGTCGGCGACGTGCACACCACGCCGCCGGAGGGCTTCACGATCCACCCGAAGCTCGCGCAGATGCTCGAGAAGCGCCAGCTCATGGCGAAGGAAGGCGGCATCGACTGGGGCTTCGGCGAGCTCGTGGCCTTCGGCTCGCTGCTCGTGGAGGGCACCCCGGTGCGCCTCGCCGGCCAGGACTCGCGCCGCGGCACGTTCGTGCAGCGCCACGCGGTGCTGCACGACCGGGAGACCGGCGCCGAGTGGACCCCGCTGCTGTACCTGTCGGGCGACCAGGCCAAGTTCTGGGTCTACGACTCCTCGCTGTCGGAGTACGCCGCGCTCGGTTTCGAGTACGGCTACTCGGTGGAGCGGCCGGACGCCCTGGTGCTCTGGGAGGCGCAGTTCGGCGACTTCGTCAACGGCGCCCAGACGGTGATCGACGAGTTCATCTCGTCCGCCGAGCAGAAGTGGGGCCAGTCGTCGTCGGTGGTCATGCTGCTGCCGCACGGCTACGAGGGCCAGGGGCCGGACCACTCGTCCGCTCGCATCGAGCGGTTCCTGCAGCTCGGTGCCGAGAACAACCTCACGATCGCCCAGCCGTCCACGCCCGCGTCGTACTTCCACCTGCTGCGCCGTCAGGCCTACGCCCGCCCGCGCCGTCCGCTGGTCGTGTTCACGCCGAAGCAGCTGCTCCGCCTCAAGGCGGCCGCTTCCTCGGTCGAGGACTTCACCTCGGGCACCTTCCAGGAGGTCATCACCGACCCGACGGCGGACCCGGCAAAGGTCGACCGCGTGCTGCTGTGCACCGGCCGGGTCTACTACGACCTGCTCGCCGAGCGCGCCAAGCGCGGCGACGAGGGTGTGGCCATCGTCCGGCTCGAGCAGCTCTACCCGTTCCCGGAGGCTCAGCTCCGCGAGGAGATCGCCAAGTACGGCGACGCTGAGATGGTCTGGGTCCAGGACGAGCCGCAGAACCAGGGCGCGTGGGGCTTCATCCACCTGGCACTGCCGACGGACGTGCCGTACGTCAAGGTGGTCTCCCGCCCGGCGTCGGCATCGACGGCGGCCGGTACCGCCAAGCTGCACCAGACGCAGCAGAAGACGCTCCTGGAGCAGGCCTTCACGCGAGGCTGACCGCATGACCGCACGATGAGAGGCGGGCATCCCTTCGGGGGATGCCCGCCTCTCGTGCTTTCCCGGGCGAGGACCGCTCGCCGCGCCGTACGCTGGCGCGATGACAGACGCAGTCATAAAGGACCTGGTCATCGACGCCACCGACGGCGCGACGCTCGCCGCCTTCTGGTCGGCGGCCCTGGGCCTCCGGTCGAGGCCGGCCGGCGACTCCGCCGCCGACTTCGTGCTCGAGGACGACGTCCCGGAGCGCACGGTCTGGATCAACCAGGTCCCTGAGCCCCGCACCGTGAAGCAGCGTGTGCACCTGGACCTGCACGCGACCGTCGACGAGCTCCGTGCCCTCGGTGCCACGGCCGACGCCCAGCAGGAGAGCTGGACCGTCATGCGTGACCCCGAGGGCGGAGAGCTCTGCGCGTTCCCGCGCCAGGCGGCGACCGCGGGGCGCTACCGTCTCTACGCGCTGGTCGTGGACGCCGCGGACCCGGCGGCGGTGAGCGCCTGGTGGGCGGAGCGGTTCGGCCTGGAGGCGAAGCGGTACTCCGACCGGCCGTGGTACCGGCTGGAACCCGGCGACGGGCTGCCCTGGCTGATGCTCTTCATCCCCGTCCCCGAACCCAAGACGGTGAAGAACCGCATCCACTGGGACGTGTGGGGCGAGACCGGGCGTCTTCTCGACGCCGGCGCCACGCTCCTCGCCGCACGCCAGGACTCCCCGGACCCCGGGGTGTTCTGGGACGTGCTCGCCGACCCCGAGGGCAACGAGTTCTGCGTCTTCCGCCCGGAGCAGCCCCTGCCGGAGTAGAGCTCACCACTTGTCGTGGACGTGCTCCTTGATCATCTCGTCGTAGATCTCGCGGACGCCGGACATGAACAGCGGGCCCAGCGTCTCCGCGTCGCCCGCCGCTGCGTTGGCACGGGCCTGATCGACGTTGCGCGCCCCGGGGATCACCGACGAGACGCCCGGCCGCTGCCACGCCCAGGCGATCGCGGCCTGGGCCGGGGTCAGGCTGTCGCCGACCCGGTCCCTGGCCAGCTCGGTGAAGCGGGCGGCCGCCTCCAGGCCCACCTCGTAGGGCACGCCGGAGAACGTCTCGCCGACGTCGAAGGCCGCACCGTCCCGGTTGAACGTACGGTGGTCGTTCTCGGCGAACACCGTGTCCTTCGTGTACCGCCCGGAGAGCAGGCCGGACGCGAGCGGCACGCGCGCGATGATGCCGACGCCTGCCGCCGAGGCGGCGGGCAGCACCTCGTCGAGCGGCTTGAGGCGGAACGCGTTGAGGATGATCTGGACGGTCGCCACGTTGGGCCGCGCGATGGCCTCGAGCGCCTCCGTGGTCTTCTCGACGCTCACGCCGTACGCGGCGATCGCGCCGTCGGACACCAGCTGGTCGAGCGCGTCGAAGACCGCGTCCGACGAGTAGACGGGCGTGGGCGGGCAGTGGAGCTGCACCAGGTCCAGCCGCTCCACACCGAGGTTTCGCCGGGACCGGTCGGTCCACTCGCGGAAGTGCTCCAGCACGTAGTTCTCCGGCACCTGGTCCGCCCGGCGCCCCATCTTCGTGGCGACGGTGATCCCGGCGTCCGGGTGGTCCTTCAGGAAGGATCCGATCGCCTGCTCGCTACGACCGTCGCCATAGACGTCCGCGGTGTCGAAGAAGGTCACACCGGCCTCGAGCGAGGCCTCCAGGACGGCACGGGCGTCGCTCTCGCTGACCTCACCCCAGTCAGCACCGAGCTGCCAGGTGCCCAGGCCCACAGCCGACACGAGCCGACCGGTCCGTCCGAGTACCTGCTGTTCCATCGTTCCTCCTACTGCTGGGGCGGGCAGACGTGCCCGCGCGGACCCGTCCTCAGGTCCTGTTCGTAGCGGGGTCGTATGTGGATGACACAAACTCGACCCCCTAGTCTGCTGTCTCACGCTACGTGGCGCAGGCAGAAATTGCCCTACGGTTACGGTGTGAGTGTGACGACAGAAATTCCTCCCGTTGCTGCGGCCAGGCCCCATCCTTCCGGGGACCAGTTCCGGATCAGCCACGAAGGCCACCGTGCGACGGTCACCCAGGTGGGTGCGGCGCTGAGAGAGTACTCGGTGGACGGACGCGACGTGGTCGTCCCGTTCGGCGCCGACGAGATCAGCCCGGTGTTCAACTGCGCCGTCCTGATCCCCTGGCCGAACCGGCTCCGCGACGGCTCCTACGAGTACGGCGGGGAGACGCACCAGCTGCCCGTGACCGAGCCCGCGCGCAACACCGCGCTGCACGGTCTCGCGGCATGGGACCGCTGGTCGGTGCTCGAGCACACCGGCTCCGCCGTGACGCTCGAGCTCGAGCTCGTGGCCCGCCCGGGCTACCCGTTCCAGCTGCTCGCGCAGATCCGCTACGCCTTGTCCGACGCCGGTCTCGAGGTCACCCTCGACGTCACCAACATCGGCGCGAGCACCGCGCCGTACGGCTGCGGCTTCCACCCGTGGCTGTCCACGGGCGGCGCGAACCTCGACGAGTGCACGGTCCGGCTCGACGCCGCGACCCGCGTCACGACCGACGAGCGGCTGCTGCCGACCGGCACCGAGCCGGCGTCGGGCACCTACGACCTGCGGGAGCCGCGCAGCGCGGCCGGCCTGGACCTGGACGACGCGTACGTCGACGTCGTCCGCGACGGCGACGGGCTCTCCTGGGCCCACCTGACCGCCCCCGACGGCCGCACGTCCGCCGTCTGGATGGACGGGACGCAGGACGTCTGGCAGATCTGCACGGGCGACCACATCGCACCGGACCGGCGGCGGATGGGCCTTGCCGCCGAGCCCATGACCTGCGCGGCCGACGCGTTCCGCACCCGCGAACGGCTCGTGCACCTCGCCCCCGGCGAGCGCCACGGCGTCCGCTGGGGGATGACCCTGCTCTGACGGCACTGCTCAGAGGTCTCTGGTTCTGACGTGGGCGCACAGGCGTCGGCGCGTTGTCACCGATCGGCCACGGTCCGTGCACCACAATGGGGAACCGGCCGTCCGCCAGGCTGCCGGGAAGAGGCAAGGAGAGTCCGTTGCAGGATCGCGAGGTGCGCATCTGCGTCGTCGGTGACGAGCTGGCCACGGGTGTCGGAGACGCTCGTGCGCTGGGCTGGACCGGTCGCGTCGTCGCGCGCACCCATTTCTCCCGGCCCGCCATGCTCTTCACCCTCGCCGTGCCCGGCGAGACCAGCACGCAGCTCGGCGCCCGCTGGGAGGCGGAGACCGCCGCGCGGTTCGGCTCGGACTCCGAGATCGAGAACCGCCTGGTGGTGGCTCTGGGGCGGCACGACGTCGCCTCCGGGCTCACCGTCGCGCGCTCGCGCCTGAACCTGGCGAACATCCTCGACGTCGCGGACGCGAACCGGACGGCGGCGTTCGTCGTCGGGCCACCGCCCGGGATGCCCGCCGAGGGTGACCGGATCGCCGAGCTGTCCGACGCGTTCGCCGACGTCGCCAGCCGGCGGCGGGTGCCGTACGTCGACACGTACACGCCGCTGGCCCAGCACGAGCAGTGGCTCGCCGACCTGGCGCAGAGCGGGGGCGTCTACCCCGGCCAGGCCGGTTACGGACTGATGGCGTGGCTCGTGCTGCACACCGGCTGGCACGCCTGGCTGGGCCTCCCCCAGGACGAGGTCGCCTGACCCGCACCGCCCCCTCTGCCGAAGTAGTCACCTGGCGAGGTTGTCACCCAGTTCTTCGCGCTGGGTGACAACCTCGGCGGGGTGGGGTCAGCCGCGGGTGATCGTGGCCGTACCCGAGACCGTGTTGGTCGAGATGTACGCCCCCGCCCCCGGCTCCGCGTGGTCGACGACGACGGTGCGCTGCGCGCTGGACGTCGCCTGCACGCCGTCGATCATCACCTTGCCCGTGACGCTGCGCGCCCGGAGGTTCACCGGGGAACCGGCGTCGAGCTGCACCGCGGCCGGGCCGGAGACCGTCTTGGCGTTGACGAGCGGCGTGGTGCCGATGGCGGTGACGTCCACCGCGCCGGACACCGTCTGGGCCGATACCCGGCCCAGGGCGCCCACCACGGACACCGCGCCCGAGACCGTCGAGACCGATGCGTCACCCGTGTGCTCGGCAACGATCACCGCTCCCGTGCCCGACTTCGTGGTCACGGACCCGGAGGCGCCGGTCACGGTGATCGCACCGCCGGCGGTCCTCACGTTGACCCCGGACCGCGAGCCGGTCACCACCACCTCGGCCCCGACGGTCGCGACGTCGATCACCGACGCGGCGGGCACGGTCACCCGCACCACCGCGGCGTCCTGGTCCTTGAGGCCACGGAACCGGTCCACGAAGCCCTCGAGCCCCGGGAAGTCGTAGGCGACCCGGAGGTTGCCGTGCTCGGCGAGGATCTGCAGCGGGCGCGCCGAGACCTCCAGGACTTCGACGAGGGCGCCGGACGTGCGGTTCGGGTCTGCCACGATCTCCGCTCGACCGTTGGTCAGGCGGACGATCAGGGTCGAGGCGCCGCCTACCTCGATGGTCTGCGGGGCGGCCACGCTCCAGGACTCGGTGGTCATCGCTGTGCTCCGTTCGTTGGGGACGTTGCTGGGTGGTTCAGGGATGGCTCTCGTGGGTGCCCGCACGGGAGCGGGCCTCACTCTGGTTCGGTGCGATCTGCACGACCCGGCGGAGAGGTCGTGCTGTGCGGCAGCGTCCCACGGATCGCGGACCGTGCCGAGTCGAGGACGGTGCGGAGCGTCTCCACGGTCAGCGCCGACACCGTACCGGCGACGTCGGCCTCACGCAGGTCGGCCAGGACGTCGTTGCGGAACCGCTGCAGGACCGCCTCGGCATCGTGCCGCAGCGAGTTGGACTGCGTGCGGCGCGGGTCCGGTGCCGTGCCGGGCCGCGGTCGCGTGCGGACCTCCTGCGCGGCGGCGGCGAGCTCCGCGCGCAGCCCGCGCATCGTGTCGCGGACGTCCGCCCGCACCTCGTCCGCCAGGCTGCGCACCGTCTCGGCCACGCTGCGCTCGAGACGCTTGACGTCGTCGAAGCGAGCCTCGATCTCCGCGTGGCCGGCCGGGGTGAGCTCGTAGGTGGCCTTGCGGCCGACGCCCGGCGAACCGGGCTCGCCCGGCACCGAACGGCGCACCAGGCCCTCCTCCTCGAGCCGGGCCAGGCGTGGGTAGATGGTGCCTGCGCTGGGGCGGTAGGTACCGCCGAAGCGCCGGGTGAGCTCGGTGATGAGCTCGTACCCGTGCCGGGGCCCGTCCAGGAGCAGCACCAGGAGGTACAGGCGCAGCTCCCCGTGGGCGAACACCGGAGGCACTACAGCTCCACTGGCGACTGGTCCGCGGTCGCCGCTCCGGCGGGAGCGTCGGCGACGGCGGCGTCCTGCGGCCCGCCGATCACCGTGACGTCACCGGAGACCCCGGTCACCCGCAGCTGCATGACGCCCGGGCCGGTCGCCCGGTCGCCGCCCGCAACCTTCGAGCCACCACCGCCGGTGAACTGCAGGCCGCCCAGCGTCACGCGCCCGCTGACGCTCTGCACCGACACCTCGACGGCCCGCTCGTCCGGCACGCGCAGGAGCATGTTCCCGGAGACCGTGTTGACCCGGACGGAGCGGGGCTGGGTCGCCAGGTCGAACGTCACGTCGCCGGAGACCGAGGACGACACGACGGAGTCGGCGGAGGCGCTCACCACGACATCGGCGGAGACGGTGTTGCTCGTGACGTCACCGACGTGGTCGCGCACCGTCACCTCGCCGGAGACGGTGTTGAGCTTGAGGTCGCCGGCCGTGCGGGAGACCAGCAGGGAGCCGGAGACGGTGGACGCCGACGCGCCCGCCGTCGTACCGGCGAGGAGGCCCTCACCGCGGACGGTGCCGAGCCGCACGGTGGTGCCGGCCGGGACCGCGACATGGATGTCCGCGCGGGCCTTGCCGCCGAAGTCCGCGAACCTCTTGACGAACGAGCCCCAGCCGGACAGGCCGCTCTCGTGCTCGATCACCAGGCGCCCGTCCACGAGACGCACCTCGAGGGACCTGCCCTCGACGGAGTGCACCTCCACCCGGACCACCGGTTCGTCGTGCGCCACGATGTCGAGCCGGCCGTCGACGACGTGCGCGTCGACGGTGGTCACGCCGTCGAGCTCGATGGTCTGCGGACCGGTGACGGTCCAGCTGTCTGCGCTCATGGCTTCCTCCGGTGCTCGTGGCTGGCTCGGGCCCTCGCTGCGTAACGCGATATATCGCGTTGACCTCAGACACGATATATCGCGTTCTTCGACCCGGCAACCCCCTGACGCCGAGCGGACGCCCGCCGACGAACGGACAACCCCGCGATCTGTGGGATCATGGAGGCATTCATTCCGTCACCTGTCAGGAGACACCCATGAGCAAGCGCGGTCGCAAGCGCCGTAGCCGCAAGGGCTCGGCTGCCAACCACGGCAAGCGTCCCAACGCCTGAGCAGGCTCAAGCGTCCGTCAGGACCGTGAGCCGCCCAGCGGGGCACACGAAAGGGCCGGAACCCATGGGGTCCCGGCCCTTCGTCATGCCCGCCTGTCTCAGACCGGCACGTCAGCCCGTCGTCACTCGGCGACGGTCATGACCGTCAGCTGCTCGTGGATACGCACGCGCAGCGTGTCCGGCGCGCGCTCGCTGCAGGAGCGGCGCACCAGCTGCTTCACGAGGTCCTCGACGCTCAGCTCCGCCAGGCACGGCGAGCAGTGGGCGACGTGCGCGCGCATGCGCTGCTCGTCCTCCGGCGTCATCTCGGAGTCCAGGTACTCGTACAGGTGCTTCAGCGCGTGCTGGCACTCCGACTCACCCGCCGTGTCGTGCGGGATCGGTTCGATGTTGTTCACTGCGCACCTCCGGGCGCCTGGCTGACGAGTCCTCGCTGAGCGGCGTAGTCGGCCAGGAGCTCACGCAGCTGCCGTCGTCCGCGGTGGAGCCGGGACATCACGGTCCCGATCGGAGTTCCCATGATCTCCGCGATCTCCTTGTAGGGGAAGCCCTCGACGTCGGCGTAGTACACGACCATCCGACGGTCCTCCGGGAGCTCGGCGAGCGCCCGCTTCACATCACTGTCCGGCAGCCGGTCCAGCGCCTCGGCCTCGGCCGAGCGCAGGCCCCGCGAGGTGTGCGACGCCGCGCGCGCGATCTGCCAGTCCTCGACGTCCTCCGCCTGGGACTGCTGCGGCTCCCGCTGCTTCTTGCGGTAGCTGTTGATGAACGTGTTCGTGAGGATGCGGTACAGCCAGGCCTTCAGGTTGGTACCCGGCCGGTACTGGTGGAACGCCGCGAACGCCTTGGCGAACGTCTCCTGCACCAGGTCCTCGGCGTCCGCAGGGTTGCGCGTCATGCGCAGCGCCGCGGAGTACAGCTGGTCGAGGTACTGGAGCGCGTCCCGCTCGAACCGCGCGGCGCGAGCCGTCGCGTCCTCCTCCTGCGGGGAGCGCTCGGTACCCTCGTCGGCGCTGTCCTCGCTGGTGGCTCCGGGCCTGGTCACAGTGCTGGGCTCAGTGGTGCTCTCGGCCGCGGTCGCTTCCGTGGTACCGACAACACCCTCGCTCGCGTTCGTGTCGGGGCGCGCCCCGGCGTCGGTGCCGACCTCGTCGGCACCCGTGTTCTGCTCGCGGGAAGTGTCAGTCATCGCACTTGAGCCTAGCCTCGTCGGCCACCCGGTGTTCGCCAGGGCCGCCGACAGAGCATCCGCCGTGGACTTCGCGGTCGCCAGGACCGCGTCCACACCGGGGTCGAGCAGGTGCGCCGGGACCGCCCCGAACATCACGGGCGCGGGCTGCGCACCCGACGTCGGGCCTGCGGTCGCACCCGGCGCCGCGCCGGCGGCCCCGCTGGTCACCCCGCTGGTCGCTGTATCTGTCACCGTGTCGATCACCCTGTTCTTCACCGGATCCTTCTCGAGGCATCGCTCCACGACGGGTTCAACCCGCGCTCCCGACGTCGAATTCCCGGTGTGTCCCGAACCATTCCCCGCTGCTCGCCCTGCGGCGCACCGCACGACATCCCGTGAGCAATCCCGTGCCAGCATCCTGCTGCGTTCACCGCCCGCATCTGCCAAGGTGGAGACATGCTGCTTCGACACATCGCGCGACCCCTCCTGGCCTCATCGTTCATCTACGACGGCGTGCAGGCTGCCCGGAACCCGAGCGAGCACGTGGCCGCGGCCAAGACCGGGTCCGCCCTCGCCACCCAGGCTCTGGGCGCCGAGCCGCTCAGCGAGAAGCAGGTGACCACGCTGGTCCGGGCGCACGGCATCGCCACCGCCACCGCGGGCACGCTGCTCGCGCTCGGCAAGGCGCCGCGGGCGTCCGCCCTGGCGCTGGCCCTGCTCACGCTGCCGCTCGCTGCGGTGAACCAGCCCTTCACCGCCCCCAAGGACGAGCGGCCCCAGCGAACGGAGCGGTTCCTGCACACCCTCGCCTCCGTGGGCGCGGCCCTCATCGCTGGCGCCGACCTCGAAGGCCGGCCTGGCCTGTCGTGGCGCGTCCAGCAGGCACGCGCCGCACGCGCGGACGCGAAGGCCGCCCGCGCCGAGGCCTGAGCCGGCCGCGACGCCCGCGGCGCGGTCCGCGATAATCTCGGCACATGACTTCCTCCACCACCGCGCCCGCACCGACATGGGAGGCGCCTCTCGCAGGCGCCCCGCTGGACGCGACGGTCGAGATACCCGGCAGCAAGTCGCTCACCAACCGGCTCCTGGTGCTCGCCGCGCTCGCGGACGGCCCCGGCACGCTCCGCGGCGCCCTGCGCAGCCGGGACGCCGACCTCATGATCCGCGCCCTGCGTGCCCTGGGTGCGCGCGTCGAGGAGGGCGACCAGCCCAGCACGCTCCACGTGACACCCGGCCCTGTCACCGGCGACACCGAGGTGGACACGGGCCTGGCCGGCACCGTGATGCGATTCCTGCCCCCGTTCGCGGCGCTCGCCGACGGGCCGGTCCGGTTCGACGGCGACGCCGAGGCCCGCGTCCGCCCGATGCTCCCCGTGCTCGCTGCGCTGCGCACCCTCGGGATCACGGTGCACGACCCCTCGGCCGGTTCGGACCCCGCCGCGCTGCCGAGCCACCTCCCGTTCACCGTGGAGGGCCGGGGCAGCGTGCCGGGAGGCGCCGTCGACGTCGATGCCTCGGAGTCCTCACAGTTCGTCTCCGGGCTCCTGCTCGCCGCGGCCCGCTTCGAGCGTGGCCTCAGCCTGCGGCACATCGGCGCCACGCTGCCGAGCCTGCCCCACATCGAGATGACGGTCGCCACGCTGCGCGACGTCGGCGTGGTGGTCGACGACTCCCGCGACGGCATGTGGGACGTCTCCCCCGGCCCGATCGCCGCCCGCGACGTCCGCGTCGAGCCCGACCTGTCCAACGCGGCGCCGTTCCTCGCCTCCGCGCTGGCAGCGGGCGGCACCGTCCGCGTCCCGGGCTGGCCGACCCTGACCACACAGCCCGGCGCCCTGGTCCCCGAGCTGCTGGAACGGATGGGCGGCACCTACACCCTGGCCGACGGGGTCCTCTCCGTGACGGGGACGGGCCAGGTGCACGGGATCGACGTCGACCTGCGCGCAGCGGGCGAGCTCGCGCCCACGTTCGCCGCACTGGCCGCACTGGCAGACTCCCCCTCCAGGCTGCGCGGGATCGCGCACCTGCGCGGCCACGAGACCGACCGGCTGGCGGCGCTCGCCCGCGAGATCACGCGGCTCGGCGGGCGGGCCGAGGAGACCCGCGACGGCCTGGTGATCACGCCCCGGCCGTTGCACGGCGACGTCGTGCGCACGTACGCCGACCACCGCATGGCGACGTCCGCGGCGCTGCTCGGGCTGCGCGTGCCGGGTGTGCTGGTGGAGAACGTCGGCACGACGGCGAAGACCCTGCCCGACTTCACGGGCATGTGGCTCGGCATGCTCGGCGCGGCTGCCTGATGGGCCTCTGCTGATGGGCCGCCGCGACATCGACGAGTCGGACTTCCACTCCCGCCCGACCAAGCGCGGCTCGCGCCCCCGGACCAAGCAGCGCCCCGAGCACTCGGACGCCGTGACCGGCCTGGTCACGGGCGTGGACCGGGGGCGCTACACGCTCCTGGTCAAGGATCCCGACGACGGCGGCGGCGACGGTGCGTCCGGCGAGAAGATCGTGACCGCCATGAAGGCTCGGGAGCTGACGCGCACCCGCGTGGTCGTGGGTGACCGGGTGGACGTCGTGGGCGACGTGTCGGGTGGCGAGGGCTCTCTCGCACGCATCGTGCGCATCCAGGAGCGCACCTCGACGCTGCGCCGCACCGCCGACGACACCGACCCGTACGAGCGGATCGTCGTCGCCAACGCGGACCAGCTGGTCATCGTCACGGCCCTGGCCCAGCCCGAGCCGCGGACCGGCATGATCGACCGCTGCGTCGTCGCCGCCTACGACGCCGGCATGTCGGTGCTCCTCTGCCTGACGAAGGCCGACCTGGCCTCCCCCGACGAGCTGCGGGCGCTCTACGAGCCGCTCGGCGTCGAGGTCGTCGTGACGCAGCGCGCGCCGTCGGACGACGAGACCGACGGCGCGAACAGCGCCGGCCAGACGGCCGGCGGCATGATCCTGGTGCCCGAGTCCGTCGAGGAGGTCCGCGAGCGGCTGCGCGGCCTGGTCTCCGTGCTGGTGGGGCACTCGGGGGTCGGCAAGTCGACGCTGATCAACGCCCTGGTGCCGGCTGCCAAGCGCGCCACCGGCGTGGTGAACGACGTGACGGGCCGGGGCCGGCACACATCGACCTCCGCGGTGGCGCTGGCGCTGCCCGTCGCGGTCACGGAGGGCTCGCCCACCGACACCTTCGACGGCTGGGTGATCGACACCCCGGGTGTCCGCTCCTTCGGCCTCGCCCACGTCGAGGTGTCCCACCTGCTGCGGGCGTTCGACGACCTCGACGAGGTGGCCCAGGAGTGCCCGCGAGGCTGCACCCACCTCGCCGACGCCCCGGACTGCGCCCTCGACGACTGGATCGAGGCCTCGCCGGAGGACGAGCGGCCGGCCCGCGCGGCCCGGCTCACCTCGTTCCGCCGCCTGCTCGCGTCCCGGACGGGCTCGGACGCCTGACCGTGACCAGCAGCTCGCGCTACGGCGCGGTGGACGTGCAGTACCTGGACGACGGCGGGGCGCGGGCCGCGCTGATCGTCGCCGACGACGCCGCGTTCACCACCCTGGTCGAGGAGCGCACGGTGCTCGTCGAGCAGGTGGCGGCGTATCGACCCGGCCGGTTCTACGAGCGCGAGCTGCCGGCGCTGGAACGGGTCCTGGCCGGCGTCGCGCCCGTGGGCCTGCTGATCGTCGACGGGTACGTGGACCTCGACCCGGCAGGGAGCCCCGGGCTCGGCGCCCACGTCGCGGACGCCGGGCTCGCTCCCGTCGTCCTCGGTGTCGCCAAGACCCGGTTCCGGACCGCGACACAGGCCGCCGAGGTGCTGCGGGGACGGTCGGCACGGCCGCTGTACGTCACGGCATCCGGCATGGCGGTCGACGCCGCAGCGACCCTGGTGCACGGCATGGCCGGTGACGCACGGTTCCCCGACGCGCTGCGCCGCGTGGACCGGCTGGCGCGGGGGGCCGTTCCGGTTCGGAACAGCTAGCCACGCGACGGACCGGGCTCACGGCTGGAGGAACATCCAGCGATGGCCCTCCACGTCCTCCGCCCGGTACAGGCGGCCGTACGGGGCCTCCTCGATCCCGGAGAGCAGGCCGGCACCGGCCGCCCGGGCGCGGGCGAAGTGGGCGTCGACGTCGGCCACACGGACCAGCACACCGTCGATCACCCAGGGCGTCGACAGCCACGCGTCCGCCGCGGTGCAGTGCTTGCGGTGGGCCGCCGGGCCCTCGTAGGACGCGAGCTCGGACAGCATCACGCGGCCGCCCCCGGCATGGAGCTCGCCGTGGGAGAGGTGGCCGTCGTCGTCCAGCCAGCGTTCTGCCTCGGTGAAGCCGAAGGTTTCGATGAGCCAGTCCATGGCGGTGACACCGTCCTGGTAGGACAGCATGGGAATGACCGCGGGTTCGGGAACGGCTGTGGGTTCGGGCATGACAGACCTCCTCGATCTCGAACAAATGTACGAGTATTTCGAAGATCTGTCGAGCGAGGACCGGCCTACACGACCTGGAATCCGAACAGCTCGACGGCCCACGGGTCCAGGCGGCCGGCCGACGGGCCGCCGTCCTCGGCGCCGTCACCGCTGAACCCGAAGAACTCCTGCAGTGCGCGGTCCCCGAGGACCAGCGGGTGGAACGGGAACGGATACCCGGTACCGGCCGGCGCGGGGTGCTCGCCCGCCCAGAACGGCTCCTCGAAGGCGAGCCGCGCACCGGTGTCCTCGAGGACCCCGTCGTCGGGCGACAGACTCAGCGAGCGCACCAGAGCGCCGTCCTGCCACACCGCGAAGGCGAACCAGTCCACCGCGCTGTGCATCGCGTGGAGGTACAGGGTGCGGCCCAGGCTCGCGTCGACCAGGTGCGCCGGCAGCTGCGAGGGCCGGTCGAGCATGAGCGCCTGGTCGCACAGGACGTCCACCGCGGGCGTCGACAGCGCGCACGCACGCCCCTGCGGCGGAAACACCGCGTCGCCGAGCTCCCACGGTTCCTCGCCGTCCGGCTGGATCCGCGCGGGCGGCCACAGCAGGCCGAGCAGCTCGGCCGCGCCCGCCTCGTCGGCGAACTCCGCCGCCTCGGTCAGTCCTTCCGCCACATCGCCGTCCGTGTACACCAGCATGGCCGTCTTCGCTCCCACAGATCCCCCATCGTCGCTCGCCGCAAGGCTAGCCAGACCCTACCCAGGCGCATCCCGAGCAGCGGACGAACTTCGGCGGTCGCGGTCCCCAGGCGGCCGCCGTGCCGGGCGGACAGGTCACCACCGTGCCACACGACCGCCTGATCAGCGGCAGACTGGGCACATGCGCATCTACGTGCCCGCCACGCTCGACGAGCTCGACGCCGTCACCCGTTCCTCCGACGCCGCGCGCTGGACCGTCGCCCCGCGCCGGGCGCACGCCGTCACGAAGGACCTCGAGACCACCCTGCCCGACGAGGACGCCGAGGGCCTCGAGTACGTCGCGGCGCTGAACGCCGCCGACGACTCCCTCGCGCTGATCGCCGGCCGCTCGGACGCCCCGCACCAGCGCGTCGTCATCACGGTGGAGGTGCCGGACGCGACGGTCGGCCCGGTCGCCGGCGGCGGGGCGTCCGACGGCGCGGACGACGACGAGGTGGCCGCCTCCGAGATCGAGGTGACCAGCACCGTCGAGAACGTGCGGATCGTCTGCGTGCACGTCGACGAGCTGGAGGCCGCGGCCGACATCGCCGACGTCCTCGCGGCTGCGGACGAGGAGAGCGACGCCGAGACGACGGCGGACGTCGGTGCGGAGTCGGAGACCGCACTGGACGCGGCGCTGCAGCGGGTCACCGACCGGGACCTGCTCTGGTACGACTGGAGCGAGATCAAGGACATCCCGCGGGGATGAGCGGTGACGACCCGCTCGACCAGCGGTTCGGCCCGGGGTCGCGCGCCGGTCAGGCCAGGTAGTCGAGCGCTTCCTTGTGCAGCTTGCCGTTCGTGGCGACGGCGTTGCCGCCCCACGGCCCGGGCTTCCCGTCGAGCGAGGTGAACGTGCCACCCGCCTCGGTGACGATCGGCACCAGTGCGGCCATGTCGTACACCTCGAGCTCGGGCTCGGCGGCGATGTCGACGGCGCCGTCCGCGACGAGCATGTACGACCAGAAGTCGCCGTACCCACGGGTGCGCGCGCACGCACGCGTCAGGTCGAGGAAGCCGTCGAGCGAGCCGCGCTCCTCCCAGCCGCCGAGGGACGCGTAGCTGAACGAGGCGTCGGCGACCCGGGACACCCCGGAGACGGACATGCGGTTCGCGGCCGCGAGCGACTTGCCGGTCCACGCCCCGGAGCCCTTGGCCGCCCACCAGCGCCGGCCCAGTGCCGGAGCGCTGACCAGGCCCACGACCACCTCGTCACCGTCGGCCAGCGCGATCAGCGTGGCCCACACGGGGACGCCGCGCACGAAGTTCTTGGTGCCGTCGATCGGGTCGACGATCCAGCGGCGCGCGCCGTTCCCGGCGGCGCCGTACTCCTCGCCGACGATCGCGTCGCGGGTGCGCGCCCGCGCGAGCTGTCCTCGGATGAAGTCCTCGGCCGCGCGGTCGGCGTCGGTCACCGGGGTCAGGTCAGGCTTGGTCTCGACCTTGAGGTCCAGTGCCTTGAACCGTGACATGGTGATGGAGTCGACCTGGTCGGCGATCACGTGCGCCAGACGGAGGTCGTCGGCGTAGTTGTCCTTCGTCATGGCAGCCACGGGCACAACCTAGCGTCGGATGCGGCCTTTCCGCCGCCCAGCCGCGCCGGTACGGCGGATCGTTACCCGGGAGGCTCCCCGGCGCGACCGTCAGACCGGCGCGGGCACCAGCTCTCGGACCCGCTCCGCGAGCCCCACGAACGCGGCCCGCGCCGGGGAGCCCGGCGCGCACTCGGCGAGGACCCGCCCCGCCAGCAGGGCGGCGTCGAGGCCGCCGGGGTCGTCGGGCACGAGGTGCACGTCGTCGACCCCCGCGTACCGCGCGAGCGCGTCGCGGACCTGGGACTCGGCCCGTCGGCCGACGGCGGAGTCCCGCACCCGGTTCACCACCACGAGGCGGGCCGCGGGCACCGGCACCGCAGTGTCGCGCAGGTCCTCCAGGCCCCGCACCAGACGCTGCAGGCCGACGGGATCCGCGCCACCGACGACCACCACGACGTCCGCCGCCTGCAGAGCGCTCAGGGTCGCGCCGTTGCGCTGCGGCGCACGCGTGTCGTACGTCAGGAGCTCGTCGGTCTCGAGGACCGGTCCGCAGTCGACGACCGTCCAGGCCGCGAGCTCGCGGCACCGCTGGAACACCATGTCCAGCGAGGCGGCGGGCAGCTCCGGCCAGCGGGACGCGCGGGTGATGCCGGTCAGCACCCGTACGCCCGGCAGCACCACCGGGCTGTGCCCGGCCAGCGTCACGACGTCGAGCACGCCCTGCCCGGCGGCGCGGGCGGCCGCGGCGAGCCCCGGTGCGTCGTCGAGCAGCCCGAGGCGGGAGGTCACGGACGACGCGTAGGTGTCGGCGTCAGCGAGCAGGACCGTGCGCGCCCCGTTCGGCGGTGGCACGGGGCGCGACCGGCGCAGCAGGCCGGACCGGCGCGGCGTCGCGGCGCCCACTCCGGCGAGAGCCGCCGCGAGCTCGATGGCGGTGGTGGTCCGCCCCGGCGAGCCGGACGGTCCCCACACGGCGATGAGCGTGCCGGGCCTGCCGCCGAGGTCGGGCACGGTGGCAGCAGGCGGAGCGACCTCCGGTGCGGCGCCCCGGACCGCGGCGACGAGGTTCTCCATGTCGCCCTCGGCCACGACCACGTCGGAGCCCAGCCCGGCGAGGCGCTCGGCAGGTGTCGCCGGGTCCTCGAGCGCGACGACCCGCAGACCGGCACCGCGCAGCCGGGCCACCGCCTCGCGGTCCAGGCCGGGCAGGTCCCCCGAGACGACGGCGGCCGTCCCCGCCCCGGCCTCGGCCGCCGCCAGGAGCTCTGCCAGCTCCGCGCACCGGCGCGCCACGGTCACCTGCGGCTGCGCGCCGAGCACGGTGACAGCGGCCGCCTCCACCTCCGGCGCGTGCACCGCCACCAGCACGGTGACCATCCGCTCCTCGCTCATCGGAGGCCACCTGCCACCGGCACCACGGCGACCGTGCCGGCGTCGGACAGCGCGGCCAGCACGGTCGGGAGCGCGTCGGCCGGGACCAGGACGTGCAGAGTCACCGTGCCGTCCACGACGATCGCGCCCTCCTCGGCGTCGACCTGCTCGACGACGACCTCCTGCGCGAGCGTGCTCGGCTCCGGACGGTCGGCGTCCGCGCCGGGCGCGACCGGGGCGTCGGGCACGAACCACAGGTCCACCACGGCGCCGGCCCGGATCCGGTCCGACAGGCCGGACGCGACGGGTACCGCGACCGACCGGACGCCTGCGTCGGTACCGAGTGCGGTGAACGGGACCAGCTCGCCGTCGTCCACGACGCGGAGCACCACGACCCCCTCGGGCAGCGGCTCGTCCGCGGGAAGATAGCGCCCCGTACCGGCGCCGAGCCGGACGTCGACGGGGCGGAGCGCGTCGGCCGTGAGGGGCTCCCCGGGTGTCAGGGCGCCGTCCGCGACGAACACCGGGACGGTGCGGCTCGCCGACGCGACCGCCCAGGAACCGAGCGCCACCGACAGGGCGACGATGACGACACCGGTCAGCAGCCGCGGGTCACGCCAGCGAGGACGGCGCAGCCGCGTGGCCACCGGCTCGGGGAGACCCTGACCCAGGCCGGGTGGCGCCGGGGCGGCCGGGGCATACGTCATCTCGGTCCTTCCGCGTACTTTGGTGGACTTTGGGTAGACCTTCGCGTAGAAGTTGACGCGTCGATCCGGACAGAATGGTGCGCAGCGTAGGCAGAGCGCCGGAACCATAGTGATCGAACGTCGCCGATCCGGCATCAGATAAACACTTCTTGTGGATAACCCCCTCATGTCGGTGTCTCGTGCCACACTGTTCCCATGGAAAAGCGCTTTCTCTCTCTGGCCGATGTGGTCGAGACCCTGAACATCTCGATGGCCCAGGGCTACGCACTGGTTCGGACCGGCGACCTTCCTGCCATCCAGGTGGGCCCCAAGAAGGTCTGGCGCGTCGAGGCCGCCGAGCTCGAGGCATACATCGAGCGCATGTACGCAAAGAGCCGTGAGCGGCTCAAGGGCTCTGCGACCACGGACGCCTGAAAGCCCTCAGCTGCATACCGACGGGACCGGCGCACTCACGTGGAGTGACACCGGTCCCGCTCTCAGTTTGCTGAATTCACCGCCGATTCACGGCGCCTCGCTCACGACCAGCAAGGCAGAGAACGGGACCAGCACAGTTCCCCGATCATCGAGTACATCGACGTCCAGATGATCCCGGCCGACCCGTGCGATCCGGCCACCCACGGTCCCGCTCAGCGTGCGCACCGTGACCCGCGCACGGTCCCGCTGCAGCGCCCGGAGCACCGGGCCCAGCCCCAGCGCATCTCTCCGCGACGCCGCCGGCGACGCCTGCCGGGCCAGCCCGTGGACGGCGGCCAGCGCGGCCAGCGGGACGAGATGCTGGCACACCGGTTCCGGCCGGACCCCCTGGACGAGTGCCCACTCGTCCGCCGCCTCTCGCACGACACCGCGCAGCGGGGCGCCGCCCAGCAGCTCCAGCGTGACCACCGCCCCGACGACCGCGCGGAACCGGTCCGCGAGCGTCATCGTCGCGTGCTCGGCACGCGTCATCTCGGAGACCAGCGCGTCGGCCTCGGCCGCTGACTGCGCACGGGCCTGCGCCTCGAGGTCCCCGAAGAGGGCCTCCCAGCGAGTGGGACCAGCCGCGGACGTGGATGCCATGAGAACACCCTGCGCTATCCACAGCCATCGCGCCCTCCGGTAGACACCCCGACGGCACCGAGGTTGAATATCGATCATCGGACAGCACCAAAGACCATCAACCGTCTCTGGTTGGCCCATCCTGTCCGGAACTCGACCATTGCAGGGGGAACCATGCCGAGCAACGCCCTCAGTCATGCGCCGTCGGCCTACGGCGCCACGAATCGTCAGCAGGCGGAGGCCGCAGGGACCCGGCCGACAGGGCACCGGACGCCTGCCGCGGAGACACCGGCGCGCGCGGCGAGCATCCGTCGGGGCGCGACCGGTCTGCTGGTGCTGGGCCTCGCGTTCGTCGCCGCTGCCGCCGCGCTCGGCGCCCGCGCCTGGCAGGTCGGATCGGACCTCGGCACGGCCCTGTTCCCCGTCGAGGACATCGTCGAGCTCGCGGCGGTAGCCGTGGGAACGGTGGTGGCCGGCCGGGTCGGCCTGCATGCGCTGCTGGCTCTGGCCTGCGTCGCCGCGAGCCGGCGAGGCAGGCGCTGGGTGGCGGGCGAACGGGCCCTCGCGCTGCACGCACCGGTGCTCGTCCGCCGCCTCGCCCGGGCGGCCGCAGGTGCCGGGCTGGGCCTCGCCCTCACGGTGCCGACGGCGATGGCCGTGCCGGACCGCGCTACCGGAACCGGCCCGTCCGCGGACGGCGGTACGGCCGTCGTGCTCGACCTCGGCTGGCAGCCGACGGCGCGCCAGTCGACGGACCACGACCGGACGGGCAGCCGGGCGGCGGACGGGTCGGCCGCGTCGAGCCCGCGGCCGAGACCCGAACGGTTGTCGCTCGTCAACCGCAGCCAGCGCACCGGAACCGCACGCGAGCCACTGGTCGTCGTCGAGCCCGGCGACACCCTCTGGGCGATCGCCGCGGACCGGCTCGCCTCCGGGAGCGGCGGCTCGGGCTCGTCCGACGCCGAGATCGCTTCCGCGGTCACCCGATGGCACCAGGCCAACCGCCACGTGCTGGGCACGAACCCCGACCTGATCCGGCCCGGCACGGTGCTGCGGCAGCCCTGACCCACGCCGCCCTTCCACGCCACCCCTTCCCCGCTGCTGCCTCAGGAGACCCGGATGACCACGCTCGACGCCCCACCCGACGACGCGCCCGCGACCGTCCCGGACCCGCCCGACCAGAGTGCGTCCGCTCAGCGCGCACCCACCCCGCGCACACCCGCCCAGCAGGCGCCGGGGCGCAGCGCGGCGCCCCGGAAGACACCCGCTGCGCCCGCACCGACCCGCCGGCCGGCCGCGCCTCGGGTCGGGCCGGTCACGGGGCCCGGCATCGGTCGGCGGCTCCGGCGCATGCGGATCGGCGGCACGCCCTACCCGGAGCTGCAGAACGCTGCGGCCGCCCTGGAGGCGGTGGCGGGCCGGCCGACCCCCGAGCCGGACCCCACCCTGCCCGATCCGACCGCGCAGGTGTGCCGCGTGGTCCGCGCCGCGGTGGAGGTGCTCCGCGGCGAGCGGCCCGCTGCCCAGCTCGCGCGCTGGGTCACACCCCAGGTCTACGACGCGCTCCTGGAACGAGGCAGGCTCATGCGGGAGGCGCAGCAGAGCCGGGCGCCGCGGCCGAAGGCGCACCCGGCGACGGTCCGCCGGGTGCGGATGGTGCGGCTGGGCGCGTCCTCCGCCGAGGCGACGGTGATCCTGCACGACGAGGGCCGTGTGCGGGCGGCGGCGGTCCGGCTGGAGGCACGGCGCGGGGTCTGGCGCGTCGCGGTCCTCGAGATCGGCTGACCCGGTCCGCGGCCAGGTTCGCGCCCCGGCCGGACCTGCCCGACGGTTACATCCACTCGACGATCAGGTCCGCCTCGTCCCGGGTCGCCGCTATGAGGTCCGCGTTGCGCTGGTCCGTGCCGCCGGCCCAGGCCTCGGCGTCGGGCAATGACTTGCCGTAGACCTGGTGCCGGGCGACGAGCCGCCGTAGCCGCTCGGTGTCCGGCAGGTCGACGTACCAGACCTCCGCCATGCGCGCGCGGGCCGACGGCCAGGCACCGCCCGGCGCGAGAAGGTAGTTGCCCTCGGTGATCACCAAAGGCTCGTCGGTGACGGCGGTGCCGGCGGCTATCGGCTCCTCGATCTCACGGCGGAACTCCGGAGCGTAGACGGGCGGACCACCGGGGGCCCGGTCCGCGATCCGGTCGATCAGGGCGGCGTACCCGGCATCGTCGAACGTGTCGATGGCGCCCTTGCGATGCCGGCTGCCGCGGGCCTCCAGGACGACGTCGGACAGGTGGAACCCGTCCATGCCCACCACCACGGCGGTGCCGGGTGCCAGGCCCGCGACCAGGGCGGCAGCGAGCGTGGACTTGCCCGCGCCGGGCGCTCCGGTGATGCCGAGGACCTGCGTCCGGCCGGCGCGGGTGGCCTCGGCCGCCAGTCGGGCTGCCCGTTCGACGAGCTCTGCGGTGGTCAGGCGCACGAGAGGTTCTCCAGCCAGGAGCGCGGGCCGACGTACTGCACCCGGAGGGATGCCACCCGTACCGCTTCCGCGACGGCGGCTTCCAGGTCGGCACCCTGGGCGAGCGCCACGACCAGTGCACCATGGAACGCGTCTCCGGCGCCGAGCGTGTCGCGCACGTCGACGGTCGGCACGTCGGTGGCACCGCGCCTGCCGTCGTCGTCGCACCACGTCACGGGTGCCGCGCCGTGCGTCGCGACCGTGGCCGGGGAGCGCGCGACGTCGGCCGGCGCACGGAAGTCCGCGGACCGCGCGGTGACGTCGGCCGCTCCCATGAGATCGGCGAAGACGGGCCGCCACCGGCCGGCGTCGAGGACGATCAGGGGGCGGGGCTCCAGGGCGTTCGCGTACGCGAGCACGCTCCGCGCGAGGTCGGGGTGATGGCCGTCGAGCAGTACGACGTCCGGCCGGGGGAGGGCGTCGAGATCCGCGGAGCTCACGTCGAGGCCGTCGGTGAGCGTGGCGTCGGGCGATACGACCGAACGGTCGCCGGTGGCGTCGTCGACCAGCACCGCCGAGACGGCCAGCGGGATCTCACGACCTTCGGCGGTGTCGTGGATCTCGACGCCGTGCCGCTCCAGGTCGCCGCGCGCCGCGGAGCCCACCGAGCCGGTCCCCAGCGCACTGATCAGAAGAGCCCGCGCTCCGAGCGTCGCGGCGGTGACCGCGGCATTGGCCGCGGGGCCGCCCGCGGAAACGTCCTGTCGAACGGCGGTGATCTTCTGGTTGGGACCGGGCCGGACGGCGCTGCGGTGGATCACATCGAGCGTCGTCAGACCAGCAAACCAGCAGGTCACGGGCAGTTTTTGGCTAGCTTCGGCTGGTGCTTCTGGCATGTGCAGAGGCTACCCGTGAAACTGCGTGTCAGTGACCGAGGCTACCGTCCACGTCATGACTACTGCCGGGCCTACGACGTCCTCCACCGCACCCTCCACGACGTGGCGTGACCTCCTGCTGGACCAGCTGGGCTTCTACTGGGACTTTCATCTCTGGCCGCGCCTGGACGGGCTCCCCGATGACGAGTACCTCTGGGAACCGGCCTCGCCGGCCTGGAGCGTACGCCGTGGGCCCGACGGCATGCCCCGGCTCGAGCACGAGGTACCCGAGCCGGAGACTCCGCCGGTCACCACCATCGCGTGGCGGATGGTGCACCTGGGCCGGGACGTGTTCGGCCGACGCGCCCGAGCCCTCTTCGGACCGACGGACGCGCCGGCCGACGCCGACATGTTCGACCCGCGGCACTGGCCCGAGACTCCGATCACCGCCGCGGGCGGCCTCGCCATGCTCGACGAGGGCTACCGGTCGTGGCGGGCCGGGATCGCCGCACTGGACGACGAGTCCCTGCAGCGCCCAATCGGCCCGAAGGGCCTGGAGTACGCGGAGTTCCCGATCGCGGCCCTCGTGACGCACCTCAGCCGCGAGGCCATGGCGCACGGCGCCGAGATCTGCCTGCTGCGTGATCTCTACCGGGCTCGGTACCGGGCTCAGTCATCCCCCTCAGCGTAGGCCCGCTCGGCGTAGACGCGCAGCGTGTCACGGACGAACGTGGCCCCCTCGGTGCCGCCGTAGTTCGCGGCGAACCGGTCGTCCGCCACGTACATGTCGCCCAGGCCGAGCAGATAGCCACGGGCGGGCCGGCCCTGCTCGTGGCCCGGAGTGCCGGGGATGGAGACCAGCCACGCGGCGTGCCGGGCGGCGATCGCCTGCGCCTCGTCCGACGCGGGGTCCAGCCCCGCCTCCGCGGCCTCGGTCCAGGCCGTGCCCAACGCGTGCATCTGCGCCTTGAACTGGTCCTGCCCCTCCTGGCCGAGGCCGCGCCACCACGCGTCGCTCTTCACGTACGCGTCGCGGCCCCAACGCTCGGTCACCTCCTGCTCGTACCGGGTGTGGTCGAATCCGTCGAGCATGTCCTGCGCCATGATGTTCTCCTTCGCTTCGGGGTCCTTGTCGAGTGCAGCGACCGTCCGTTCGACCGACGCGATCTGCCGCGCCAGCCGGTCCTGCTCCGCCCGCAGCGAGACGAGGTGACGACGCAACGCCTGCGCCTCGTCCCGGTCGCTGTCGAGCACCTCGGCGATGTCGCTGAGGCCGAGCCCGAGATCGCGCAGCAGCAGGATCCGCTGCAGCCGCACCAGGGAGGTGCGGTCGTAGCGGCGCGGACCGCTCGCCGTCGTCCGGACGGCGGGCAGAAGCCCTACCGCGTCGTAGTGCCGCAGCGTCCGGCTGGTGACGCCGGTCAGCCGCGCGATCTCTTGGATGGACCAGTGCATGTCTCTCACGGTAGAGGTTGACGTCGCGTCAACTTCAAGCCCTGATGCGAAGACGTTTGCCGGGGCAGTCGAGGACGCCTGTGGATAACTCGGATCGTCCCCGGGAACCGCGGCAATACTGAACCCATGACGACATCAAGCGATATCATTCCGGATCAACCGCTGGCTGACGACGCGGCGCTGCTCGCGTTCGCGACGTTCCTGCACGACTGCGCCGTCCCGCGCCGTCGCACGTTGTGGTTCGTGCTGCTGGACCGCGAGCGCCGCCCGCTGCCGGTGATCGTGCCGATCGACCACGTCCCGGACGAGCCCGACGTGCTCACGGTGAGCAACCTGGCGCTGGCGTGGCACGAGATCCTGCGGGACGAGCCGGGCTCCTCGGTGGTGCTGATGCTGGAACGGCCCGGCCCGGCGGTCGCCTCCTTCGACGACCTCGCGTGGCGCGCGGCGCTCCGGTCGGCCGCGGCGGAGCACGGCATCACGCTCGCCGCGTTCTTTCTCGCGACGGCGCACGGGGTCCGTCCCCTCACGCCCGACTGACGGTCGGCCCGAACGACGGTCGGCCCGGCGCCCGGTCGCGGTACCGGGATCAGTCCCGGAGCAGCTCCGCCTCGTCGTCGGTGAACAGCCTGGACCGGATGAGGAAGCGCACGCCCTCGGGCGCCTCCACGCTGAACCCGGCACCCCGGCCGGGGACCACGTCGATGGTGAGGTGGGTGTGCTTCCAGTACTCGAACTGGTTGCGGCTCATCCAGACCGGGACGGTGAACGCGGCGCCGTCGGACCCGATCGTGAGGTCGCCGAGGTGCACGTCGGCGTCGCCGGTGATGAAGTCGCCGTCCGGGTAGCACATGGGTGACGAGCCGTCGCAGCAGCCGCCGGACTGGTGGAACATGAGCTCGCCGTGCTTGTCGCGCAGCCGCACGAGCAGCTCCGCGGCGGCGTCGGTCACGGCGACCCGTGCGGGCCGTGCGTCGGCCACCTGGGGCGAGCGGACGTCGTCGGACATGAAGGCCTCCTCGTGTCGGTCGCGGGGTCAGGCGTACAGGCCCCCGAACGGCCTGTACGCCTGACGCCCCGGGGCGGTGGGCCCCGGGGTGGCGGGCTCCTAGAAGAAGCCCTGCGCACCCTGCGCGTAGCTCACCAGCAGGTTCTTCGTCTGCTGGTAGTGGTCGAGCATCATCTTGTGGTTCTCGCGGCCGACGCCCGACCCCTTGTAGCCGCCGAACGCGGCGGCCGCCGGGTAGGCGTGGTAGCAGTTGGTCCATACCCGCCCGGCCTCGATCGCCCGGCCCGCCCGGTAGGCGTCCGCACCGGAGCGGGTCCACACGCCGGCGCCCAGCCCGTACAGGGTGTCGTTGGCGACCTTGATGGCGTCGTCGAAGTCGCCGAACTCCGTGACCGCGACGACCGGCCCGAAGATCTCCTCCTGAAAGATCCGCATGGAGTTCTTGCCCTCGAAGATCGTGGGCGTCACGTAGTACCCGCCCGCGAGGTCGCCCTCCATCTCGGCCCGGTACCCGCCGGTGAGCACCTTGGCGCCCTCCGCCTTGCCGATGTCGAAGTAGCTGAGAATCTTCTCGAGCTGGTCGTTGCTCGCCTGCGCCCCGATCATCGTGTCGGTGTCCAGCGGGTTGCCCTGCTTGACCGCCTCGGTGCGCACGACGGCGTCGGCCAGGAACGACTCGTAGATGTCCGCCTGGATGAGCGCCCGCGACGGGCAGGTGCACACCTCCCCCTGGTTGAGGGCGAACATCGTGAAGCCCTCGAGCGCCTTGTCGTAGAACTCGTCCTTCGCCGCCGCGACGTCGCTGAAGAAGATGTTCGGCGACTTGCCGCCGAGCTCCAGCGTCACCGGGATGATGTTCTGCGACGCGTACTGCATGATCAGGCGGCCCGTGGTGGTCTCGCCCGTGAACGCGATCTTGCGGATCCGATGCGAGCTCGCCAGCGGCTTGCCCGCCTCCGCGCCGAACCCGTTGACGACGTTCACGACGCCCGGCGGCAGCAGGTCCGCGATGAGCTCCATCAGGTACAGGATCGACGTCGGCGTCTGCTCGGCCGGCTTGAGCACCACCGCGTTGCCCGCCGCGAGCGCCGGCGCCAGCTTCCACACGGCCATGAGGATCGGGAAGTTCCACGGGATGATCTGCCCGACCACGCCCAGCGGCTCGTGGAAGTGGTAAGCGATGGTGTCGCCGTCGATCTCGCTGATCGACCCCTCCTGCGCCCGGATCGCCCCCGCGAAGTAGCGGAAGTGGTCGATCGCCAGCGGCATGTCGGCGTTCAGGGTCTCGCGGACGGGCTTCCCGTTCTCCCACGTCTCCGCGACGGCCAGCTCCTCGAGGTGCTCCTCCATGCGGTCGGCGATCTTGTTCAGGATGATCGCCCGCTCCGTGACCGACGTACGACCCCACGCGGGGGCGGCGCCGTGCGCGGCGTCGAGGGCCCGGTCGATGTCGTCGGCGTCCCCGCGCGCCACCTCGGTGAAGGTCCGCCCGTTCACCGGGCTGGGGTTCTCGAAGTACTGGCCGTTGGCGGGCGGTACGTACTCGCCCCCGATCCAGTGGTCGTACCGGGGCCGGAAGGTCACGACGGCACCTTCGGTACCTGGGGCTGCGTACACGGTCATGGTCTGCCTCCTCGCAGGTTCTCGTGCCCGCCGTCGGCTGCCCGACGGCGGAGCCACACCCGGGTGCAGCGGCGCACCCGAGTGGGGCGAGGTTAGGCGGCCAGGCGTTGCACCGACGTTGCAACCGGACCGTGACCTCGCCCGGGCAAGCCCCGCCTGCGGCAGCACACATGAACGGCAGAGGACAGGACGCCGGACCCAGCCGGCAAGCCGACCACGACGAGAGGCCGCCCCATGACATCCGTACCGGCACCCACACCCCACCGGACCCGACCCCGCGCACGCCCCACAGGCCGACCGGCGACGGCGCTCGCGGCCCTGCTCGGGGCGACGCTGGCGCTCGCGGGCTGCACGGCCGCGGGCGGCTCCGCGGAGACTGCCGTCGACACGACGGAGCTCTCGGTCCCGGCTCCTGAGCCGCTGATCGGCACGGACGTCGCGCCGCTGCCTCCCGTCGAGGCACCGGACGGCTCGGGCGAGGACTACGACGACTCCCCCGAGGCACCGTTCCAGGACGTCGCGACCAGCCCGCTCTCCACGTTCTCGGCCGACGTCGACACGGCGTCCTACTCGAACCTGCGCCGCCAGGTGAACCAGGGCATCACCCCCGAGGGGGTGCGCATCGAGGAGCTGGTCAACTACTTCGACTACGACTACCCGGCGCCGGCCGCCGGCGCGGAGCACCCGTTCTCGGTGTCTGCCCAGGTTGCGCCCGCGCCGTGGAACCCGGAGCACCAGCTCGCGATGGTGGGGGTCCAGGCGACGGAGGCGATCCCGACGTCGGAGGGCAACAACATCGTCTTCCTGCTCGACGTGTCAGGGTCCATGGACGAGCCGAACAAGCTGCCGCTGCTCGCCGAGTCGTTCGCGCTGCTGGTGGAACAGCTCGACGAGGACGACCGGGTGTCGATCGTGACGTACGCGGGTGACAACCAGGTGGTCGCCGACTCGGTGCCCGGCTCCGAGCACGGTGTGCTGGTGGACCAGCTGCGGTCCCTGCGGGCCGGCGGCTCCACGGGCGGCGCGGACGGGCTGCGGACGGCGTACGAGCTGGCCGAGAAGAACTTCGTGGAGGGGGGCAACAACCGGGTCGTCCTGGCGACCGACGGCGACTTCAACGTCGGGCCGTCCACGCCCGAGGACCTCACCGAGCTGATCGAGGCCGAGCGGGAGTCCGGTGTCTACGTCTCGGTGCTGGGCTTCGGCATGGGCAACCTGAAGGACAGCACGATGGAGGCCATCGCCGACCACGGGAACGGCAACTACGCGTACATCGACACCCTGGCCGAGGCGCGCAAGGTACTGGTGGACGAGTTCGGCTCCACCATGTTCGTGGTGGCCAAGGACCTGAAGCTGCAGGTGGAGCTCAACCCTGCCGTCGTCGGCTCGTACCGGCTGATCGGCTACGACAACCGGCGTCTCGCGGACGAGGACTTCGCCGACGACGCCAAGGACGCGGGCGACGTCGGCGCCGGGCACTCGGTGACCGCGTTCTACGAGCTGGTTCCAGCCGACGCCGACGCCGGCTCCGGTGCCGGCGACAGCACCGACTTCATGACCGTGCACGTCCGGTACAAGACCCCCGGCGGCGCCGAGCCCGCTGTGAGCACCGAGGCCGAGTTCCCCGTCGGCGCGGACGCCCTCACGTCGGCACCGACGGCGGACTTCGCCTTCGCCTCCGCCGTGGCCGAGCTCGGGCTGATCGCCACCGGTTCCGAGTACCGGGCCGATGCGAGCCTCGACGCCGTCAGGGAGCGCGCCTCGCGCGCCCTGGGCGACGACCCGTACGGCCTGCGGGCGGAGTTCGTCGACCTGGTCGACGCCTACCGCAGATTGGCGTGATCTTTACTTCGCATGAAATGCGCGACTGGATGCAGCCTTTTAATGCATTGGTCTGATCAGAGAGTTCGACCACGAGGGCCGGACCGCACCAGAGCCGACAATCTACGGAAGGAGATTTCGCCACCTGAAGAACGCCGGAACTTTAGGCCCTCGACACCTATCGACGAAGAGGCGTCAGGATCCGTCGTGGGACGTGAGTATCGTTCGGTCGGCCACCGGGTCCCGGGAGTCCAGGGTCCGCTGCGCACCCTGTGACCGCTGGACCATGTCGACGGCGACACGCAGGTCCTCGGCAGCCCAGTCCAGGGAGCTCTCGATGTGGGTCGCCTGCGCGAGCAGGGTGCGAGCCTGCGTCACAGAGGACGGCGGAGCGTCCGTCACGCGCTGCGCCACGGCCGACCTGGCGTCGGCGATGGCCTCGGCCAGGACATCACGTGTGGCGGGGTCCGCGACCCGGCCGTCCGAGTGCTCGTAGACCCGCTCGGCCATGTCCATCACGGCTGCCAGGTCGTGCGACCGGGCCGAGGTGGTGGTGACCTGGCTGTCGATCTGAGAGGTGAGGGTCAGGAGGCGGCTGGTCTCGTCGGCACGCACCGAACCCGCCCAGAGAGCGAACGCGACGGCGACACCCGTCACGATCGCAGCGCCGAACACCCAGGGTCGGCGGCCACGAGCGCCGGCCACCTCGGCGAGCGGCGGCTCCGGCGAGTCGAGCGGAGGCAGCTGAGCGTCGTCGAGCGCGGCCGGCCGGGTCCGAGTGTCGCCCGGCTGGTCGTCGTCGGCCTGGTCGTTCGTCCCGGGTCTCGCAGGTTCCGGCTTGGATAAAGCGATGGTGTTCAACTCTTCCCCCAAAGAGAGATCCCATGAAAACAAGGTGTCGGGCTCGGAGCCCTTTAACTACCGATGCGAATGACGCTAGGACGACTTCTCGCGCCCCGCGCGGCGAGACCGTAATACACCCGCGATCTGTGGAAAAGCGTCCCGGAACGGTGGATAACTTGGGAGTCGCGGTGCACAACCTGTTGATGAACTTGGTCCGGCGCTTAGACTGGCGTGGTTCGACGACGGCGTCCGGACAACCTCAGGGGCAGCATGACGCAGGTGCCACACCGGGACGCGCAGTGGGTGCGCGCGGCCTACGAGAGCTTCGTCGGTTCGGCCGGCTCGCAGGAGCCCGCCGGGATCGATCCCGTCGTCGCGGCCTCGTGGCGGCGGAGCCTGCGCAACGGTGTCGATCCCGACCACCCGGGCGCGGTCGCCGTCGCGACGTCGGCGGACCTCGAGGACTACCGCCGCGACCATCCCCTCGCGGTCGCGATGCCCCTCGTCCGTGACCTGGTGGGGGGCGCGACGGGCGACGACCTGGTGATGGCGGTGTCGGACGACGTCGGCCGGCTCCTCTGGGTGGAGGGACGCGGTCCGGTGCGTTCCGCGGTGGAGCACGTCGGGTTCGTCGAGGGTGCCGTGTGGCGGGAGGAGTCCGTCGGCACCAACGCGCCCGGCACCGCACTGGCCACACGGCGCCCGGTCCAGGTGCTCGGCGCCGAGCACTTCGTACGCCCCGTCCAGCGACTGAGCTGCACCGCGGCGCCCGTGCACGACCCGGCCGGCGGGATCATCGGGGTCCTGGACCTCACCGGCGGCAGCGCCGCCGGTTCCCACGTCGCCCTCGCGCTGGTCCGGGCCACCGTCGCCATGGTCGAGCGCGAGCTCGCCGCCCGCGCCGCCGCCAGGGCACGGGGCCCCCTCGGCGCCGGCTCGACCGAGCAGCCGCCGGACCTGCGGCTGCTCGGCGCACCCACCCTGCGCGGCCGACGGATCTCGCTGCGGCACGCCGAGATCCTGCACCTGCTCGCCGAGCACCCCCGTGGCCTCGGCGCGGAGGAGCTCGCCGTGCTGCTGCACCCGGGCCAGCTCTCGCTCGTCGCCGTCCGCGCGGAGATCTCCCGCCTGCGCCGGGTCGCCGACGCCGCCCTCGGCGGCCCGCTGCTGGCCGGCTCCCGTCCGTACCGGCTCGCCCGGCCACTGCGGTCCGATGTCGACACGGTGCGGACCCGGCTCCGGCACGGTGACGTGCGGGGCGCGCTCGCGGCATACCCGGAGGCGTTGCTGCGCCGATCGGTCGCGCCGGGGGTCGAGCGGCTGCGCGAAGAGCTCGAGGCAGAGGTCCGCGAGGCGGTGCACACCTGCCGCGACGCGGCCGCCGTCGAGCAGTGGACCGCGCGGAGCGAAGGTGCGGACGATCACGCCGCCTGGGCGCGACTGGCTCAGCTGGCTCCGCCGGGCGGGCCGCAGGCGGCGCGGGCGCTGGCACACCTGGGGGTGCTGGAGCGGCGGTTGGCCTGAGCGGCTGACGCCATCGCAGTCCACAGTTTCGCTTCAGGAGCACCGTCGACAGACTCCGCCCCCCGAACGGTCTCCCCTGAGTTCCCGCGCGATCAGCCCCTCAGCAGCGATGCGAGCGCACCCCGAGAGCCCGAACTAACCTGCGCCACAAGGAACGCCTGGACGACATTGCCACAAGGAGCGCAAGTAGACCATGTCATCTTGAGGGGATTTACCGTCCCCTCGCCAGCCGCTCTACAACGATCGCAAGCCCACGGACCGCTGGGGCCGTCACTCGCCGCGCAGTGGCTCAGTGCCATCGCCCGCTGAACCGAGTTGCTCACCCTTAACAGACTCCCGAATCAAGCCGATCCGGCGCAGGTGTTCCTGACGCGTCAGGAATGGTTCCCCCGCAAGGCGTATCACCCGGCCCGTTCGTGAATCGACCTGCTCCAACCCCGACTTCTCGTTCATCACCGTGGCATATCCCGCGCGGGCTTCCCTACGCTTTTTAGCCTGGACCCAGATCACAACCCAGTTCAAGAAGGCAGCATCGAGCAGAATTGCGATCATCACAACCGTCGAGAACGGCGAACCACCGTATCCAGTTCCCCGAACAAGCATCCCGACCACCAACACGATCAGGAGCACCAGACCAATGCCCACACCCCAGAGAACCCATCCCAACAGCGCGAAGGCTGAAGGCCCACGCACCAACGTGCGCACTTCTCGCAGGCTCCACACCCGGTCGCCGCTCACCGGTCGTACCCATATGCCCGGGACCCGGCGCTCAGCGCTCTACCGCCACCTGCCACGTTGAGCGAATGAAAATCCAGATTGAAGCCAACGTTTGCGACATTATCGACTGTCTGGGCCGGTGTGGACCCAGACGCGAGACGCTCGAGAGGCCCGCGATCCTAAGGCCACCAGTTCCTGCGATCTCGACGTCGCCCACAATAATTCCAGCACTCCCAGACCAGGAGGTCATGTTTCCCCACTCCGTAATTCCGTCCGTTAATGCATCCGCAAGCAAACCGATTCTTACGCTGTCACGTCGGGTCCGCGCCGAGCCGAGTACCGACTCATCTCTCGCTCAATCGCCGCTCGGCGGCGCCGACGCTCCTCAGGTAACAGGAAATCCTCCCCGGACGATCTGATCACGTAACCGGTACCCGAATCTACTTCATTCCTGTCCTTATGATCACCACGCATTGTGGTATACCCCTGCACCCACTCCTTTCGATCCGCTCGCCGAAATGCAAACGTGAGACTGAGATCGACTACAATCACAAGGCTGATCATCCCGAATATGGAAGCTAGAACCGACGATTCAGCGTAACCTGATCCGCTAACGAACATTCCGACAAACAACACGACCGTCAAGACAAAGATCGACAAGTTCAGACCGATCTGCCAGCGAGCGATCCCGAAAGCCGATGCACCTCTCCTCATCGGTCCACGTATGCCTGGCTTCCACTCAACCGAGATCGTCACCACGCTCCTATAGCAGATAGAGGCCAGAGATTCCCATCCACGCGAATCTCGTATGCTCCGATGCAAGGTTGCCTGCCTGATTCGCGTTCTCAGGGTGAACCGCTGGTCCAAGCGGTTCAGTGTCTCCTCTCCCGCGGGCCACACGATCCGATCAGTCTTTTAGACGTCGGCCGCAACCTGCAACCAAATATCTTTCAGCATCCGCCATATTTTGAGTTTGCGGTGAAGCGTGCTGCGGTGAAGTGTGCTGGCAATACTGACTCCGCGACTTGCATCGCTAGCAGAAGTACAGTCGATGGCTGCACTGACGATACCCGCCGCACAAGCCTGCGCCCGTGCCTCGCCCGCCGCCGGATCGCGCCGGATCGTCACCTGCGCCGTATACGTCGTACCCTGCCGCGACCACTTCCCCGCCCACCACTATTCCAGCTACCCATGCACCCCGTGCCGTTCACCCCGACCTGCCAACCATCCGAACCCGGCTTGCCTCTAGTCGGAGCCGTATACGCACCATCGATCAACGGCCCGAGCAACAGCCCCGTCGAGTCCGACCGCGTCACCGGATTAACACTGACGAACGCCGCCCAACACCCCGTCATACAACCGCGCTCCGACCGCCGTAGTCGCGGCTGCCTAAATCAACCCTCGGCACTACCACCCGCTGAGCCAGGTCGATTGGTGTCAATAACTTCACGAATCAAATCCGTCCGCCTCAGATACTCGTCGCGGTTCAGAGTTTCTTCCCCTGCGAGGCGCACAATCCGGCCCGTCTTCGGATCGATCTGGTCCACGTGTGGGAACTCATTCGTGACCGTGGTGTACCCAGAACTAACCTCACGCTTCTTTCGGTTAATTCTCAGCACGACAGTGCCCAAGTAGAATACGTCCAGCAAGATAAGTGCCATCACGATGGTGAGTGTGGGAGACCCGCCATAACCGGAACCACGAATCAGCATGCCCACCACGAGAATAGCCAGGAAGACAAGACCGATATTCGATCCCCATTCGAGCTCCTGGAGCATGGTCTTGGTGGAGGACCCACGCAGAAGCCGTTTACGCTCATCCAGTCCCGGGCTCCATTCTTGCTCCCCCGCTCACCAGTCCGCTTCCGCTCTCTTGAAATGTCGCTTCCAGCAGATGAACCAAAACAATGCTCGAGGGCGAGCGCGGTCACTTTGGAGCATCATTAAGCCAGTTGCCGACTTTTTGGCGATGCCAAGCTGCTTCTTGTCCTCAGCCTCGGCGACCGCACGTTCCGCTGCTCGCCGCTCAGCCACCTTCAGCTTGCGCCTTGGTCTTCGCCGTTGCTGAGGCGCGCCCGTATGACTCACGACGCCCGTGTCATCCGAACAACCACACTCCGAGTGCGACCGCACCAGGGAACAGCACCAGGAGCTGAACCAGCTCCCACCATGTGAACCGCACCATCCGTGTCAATGGCGCCACGTCAGCATCTGGTTCAGCCCTCGCCCGCTGCCGGTGCTCTTCCAGCTCGGCGACGACGTGGTTTACCCGCGAGACACGGCTCAACATCGCCGAGATATTCGCCTGCTGCACCGCCCAGCACCGAGACCGGCCACCATCCGCGTGAATCACCTCCACTCGATCAGTAGCAGCAATCCCTGCAACCGACGCCCACGGGTACCACCGCTCTGTCACGATGTTGCGCGAGAGCAGGCCAGAGCTCGAAACCGAGATCCGCCCTCCCGAATTCAGAATTATCGCAAAGAACAACAGCGCAGGGAATGCGATAATGGTCCAGATCTCGTCCGAAGCTACCGCATCATTCGATGCCACCATTAGCGGCACCAGGAACGCAGTTAGTGCAGTGACGAACCGAACCAAACCACTCCCCACGACCGTGCCCATGGACATGCGGTAGACAGTTCTATCTCGATTCACGGAGCCGCCAGGAGCGCTCAATTTCTCGAACAAATCGCGATCACCCCCAGTGTGTCTGTCGATCACGTGCCGGAGCCGCCGTCATCCCGAGCCCTGGCAGGCCCATCGCGCCATTGGCGATGCGTCCTTGCGTCCGGGTAAAAGCAGGTCCAGTGCTTGCGGCCAGACGAGAAGTATTCGCAGCATTAGCCGCAGACTTTAAACCACCACCCACGGCACCGCCCCACCTGACGAACAAGAGATTCACGGCCGCCGACTTCCCTGCGTCCCCTGGAGTCTTCCCCTGCAGACCCATGTCATTCATAAATCCAGCGGCCACGACCCCGGCGCCGATCACTGCACAGGTGCCCGCTGAGACGACGATGCATGCCGCAAATCCTGCCGCGCCAAGGCCGACCATGGTCCAGTTGCCTACCACCTTCCAGTCGACCGACTTGGCCCAACCACTCACCGTATCGCCGACACCGGTGAGCCAACTTCCGACATTGTCAGCGATATCAGTTGCTTTCTGATACGCAGCTTCCCTCGCAGCCCTGGCTTCTTTAGCGGCCCTGCGCTCACGGGCCATCCGAACAAGGTCAACCCGCTTGGTGGAACTCACCGATCGGTTGACCAACGGCACCTGGGTACCAGTGACCGTCTCGTACGCGTCGTCGTTGTAAGAGTAGTAGTTAGAGCCCTATTCAGTGGCGCCGAGGGTCTCATGAGTGCTTCACGTCCTGACCTGCGTCGTTGCTGGTCAGGGGCAAATTTCGGCAGGTAGCGCAACGGCCCTTGCGTTCGGTTGGATCCAGGTTGTCTAC
>NZ_JAJQQP010000024.1:0-3788 GCF_028994805.1 Promicromonospora iranensis
GCCCGTGACTCGGGAACCGCATAGTGGACGCGTAACAATCAAAGAGAACTTATTAGATGTGTTGTTATGTTGTGAAGTTATCGGCAGTTAGTACCGGTCAGCTCCGACAGTCGTTAGTCCTGTCTTCCACATCCGGCCTATCAACCCAGTGGTCTGCTGGGTGCCTCTCACACCACAAGGGTGTATGGAAACCTCATCTCGAAGCAGGCTTCCCGCTTAGATGCTTTCAGCGGTTATCCCTTCCGAACGTAGCCAACCAGCCGTGCTCCTGGCGGAACAACTGGCACACCAGAGGTTCGTCCGTCCCGGTCCTCTCGTACTAGGGACAGCCCTTCTCAAGTTTCCTGCGCGCGCAGCGGATAGGGACCGAACTGTCTCACGACGTTCTAAACCCAGCTCGCGTACCGCTTTAATGGGCGAACAGCCCAACCCTTGGGACCTACTCCAGCCCCAGGATGCGACGAGCCGACATCGAGGTGCCAAACCATGCCGTCGATATGGACTCTTGGGCAAGATCAGCCTGTTATCCCCGGGGTACCTTTTATCCGTTGAGCGACGGCGCTTCCACAAGCCACCGCCGGATCACTAGTTCCGACTTTCGTCCCTGCTCGACCTGTCGGTCTCACAGTCAAGCTCCCTTGTGCACTTGCACTCGATACCTGATTGCCAACCAGGCTGAGGGAACCTTTGAGCGCCTCCGTTACATTTTAGGAGGCAACCGCCCCAGTTAAACTACCCACCAGGCACTGTCCCTGATCCGGATCACGGACCGAGGTTAGACATCCGAAGCGATCAGAGTGGTATTTCAACAGTGACTCCACCCGAGCTGGCGCCCTGGCTTCACAGTCTCCCACCTATCCTACACAAACCGCACCGAACACCAATACCAAGCTATAGTAAAGGTCCCGGGGTCTTTCCGTCCTGCTGCGCGTAACGAGCATCTTTACTCGTAGTGCAATTTCGCCGAGTTCGCGGTTGAGACAGCGGAGAAGTCGTTACGCCATTCGTGCAGGTCGGAACTTACCCGACAAGGAATTTCGCTACCTTAGGATGGTTATAGTTACCACCGCCGTTTACTGGGGCTTAAATTCTGGGCTTCGCCCGAAGGCTGACCCGTCCTCTTAACCTTCCAGCACCGGGCAGGCGTCAGTCCGTATACATCGTCTTGCGACTTCGCACGGACCTGTGTTTTTAGTAAACAGTCGCTTCTCCCTGGTCTCTGCGGCCCTCCCCGCGTCCCCCAGCAAGTGGGTTAACGGTTCAGGCCCCCCTTCTCCCGAAGTTACGGGGGCATTTTGCCGAGTTCCTTAACCACGATTCTCTCGATCGCCTTAGTATTCTCTACCTGACCACCTGAGTCGGTTTAGGGTACGGGCGGCTAGTCCCTCGCGTCGAGGCTTTTCTAGGCAGCATAGGATCACCAGATTCCCGCATACGCGGTCACTATCAGCTCTCACCCTTGTGCCCCACGGATTTGCCTATGGGACGGGCTACAACCTTGGACGTGGACAACCATCGCCACGCCTGGCTACCTTCCTGCGTCACCCCTGTTAATACGCTTACCTACTACCGGATCAGGTCCCACGCCTTACTCACGATGTCACCCGAAGGCAACGGTGTGAGCTCGGGGTGGTTAGTATCACCGGGCTCGGTATGGGCGGTACTTCGCCGGTAGGAGAATATCAACTCCTTGTCCATCGACTACGCCTGTCGGCCTCGCCTTAGGTCCCGACTTACCCAGGGCGGATGAACCTGGCCCTGGAACCCTTGGTCATTCGGCGGACGGGATTCACACCCGTCATTCGCTACTCATGCCTGCATTCTCACTCGTGTAGGCTCCACCGCTGGATCACTCCGCGACTTCACTGCCCACACGACGCTCCCCTACCCACCCACACACCTGAACACACAGAACAAGTCTGGTGCTGGGCTAACGTATGAGTGCCACGGCTTCGGCGGTGTGCTTGAGCCCCGCTACATTGTCGGCGCGGAATCACTTGACCAGTGAGCTATTACGCACTCTTTCAAGGGTGGCTGCTTCTAAGCCAACCTCCTGGTTGTCTGGGCAACTCCACATCCTTTCCCACTGAGCACACGCTTAGGGGCCTTAGCCGGTGATCTGGGCTGTTTCCCTCTCGACCACGGAGCTTATCCCCCGCAGTCTCACTGCCGCGCTTGCACTTACCGGCATTCGGAGTTTGGCTGACGTCAGTAACCTGGTGAGGCCCATTAGCCATCCAGTAGCTCTACCTCCGGTAAGAAACACGCGACGCTGCACCTAAATGCATTTCGGGGAGAACCAGCTATCACGAAGTTTGATTGGCCTTTCACCCCTAACCACAGGTCATCCCCCAGGTTTTCAACCCTGGTGGGTTCGGTCCTCCACGCCGTCTTACCGGCGCTTCAACCTGCCCATGGCTAGATCACTTCGCTTCGGGTCTAGACCCGGCGACTCATTCGCCCTATTCGGACTCGCTTTCGCTACGGATACCCCACACGGGTTAACCTCGCCACCGAGCACTAACTCGCAGGCTCATTCTTCAAAAGGCACGCCGTCACCCCTACTAGGGAGGCTCCGACGGATTGTAGGCACACGGTTTCAGGTACTATTTCACTCCCCTCCCGGGGTACTTTTCACCTTTCCCTCACGGTACTTGTCCGCTATCGGTCACTAGGTAGTATTTAGGCTTAGCAAGTGGTCTTGCCAGATTCACACGAGATTTCACGGGCCCCGTGCTACTTGGGATCCCCTCAACCAGGCCGCACCATTTCGTCTACGGGACTCCCACCCACTACGGTCCGGTATTCAACCCGGTTCGACTATGACACGGCTTTCTTACTGGCTGAAGAACTGTCAGATTCTTCCAGAAGGTCCCACAACCCCGCACACGCAACGCCTGACAGCTTGACACGCATACGGTTTGGCCTCATCCGCTTTCGCTCGCCACTACTCACGGAATATCTCTTCCTGTCGGTACTGAGATGTTTCACTTCCCGACGTTCCCTCCACACGCCCTATACATTCAGGCGCGGGTAACCGAACATGACTTCGGCTGGGTTCCCCCATT
The DNA here is from genome assembly GCF_028994805.1 of Promicromonospora iranensis. Lineage (GTDB taxonomy): Bacteria > Actinomycetota > Actinomycetes > Actinomycetales > Cellulomonadaceae > Promicromonospora > Promicromonospora iranensis. The sequence goes on from NZ_JAJQQP010000024.1 coordinate 3,069, forward strand.
CGGAGACCCTCGGATCACAGCTCGTCTGCCAACTCCCCGAGGATTATCGCAGGCTACAACGTCCTTCTTCGGCTCCTAGTGCCAAGGCATCCACCAATGTGCCCTAAAAAACTTCAGCAACACTACAATCACAGAAACCAAGATGACCACAAAACAAGGAACCACAAACCCGAAGGCTCATGGCCCAACAGTTTCACGATCGCAATCTTGGAAAATTTCAAAGATGCTCGCGTCCACTATGCAGTTCTCAAGCAACGGACGAACCCACCAGGCAACCTCGCGACACCACTACCAGCAAGCTGGCGGGTATGACACGAACCTCGTGACCCGTACTCGAACCAGAAACACTCAACCACCCACTCGCTCACAACACTCATGAGGAGCAGGCCGGCCGGTTGCCTCAGGACCCAACAGTGTGCTTGGCGAACCCCCACCACCCCGACTGGCCACGTTCCAACCCGTGCCACCCTCCCGAAGAAGGACGCACCAGGCGTACTAGCAGCCACCCCGAACAGGGAGACTCTTCGTCAATGTTCCACCCATGAGCAACCACCCCAGACACGTACGGCCTGGGCATGGCCTCTGCCACCAGCACCAACCCGAAGGTCAGCAACCCCCAGTATGTGGGGCCTGGTGGAGATGAGCTCCTTAGAAAGGAGGTGATCCAGCCGCACCTTCCGGTACGGCTACCTTGTTACGACTTAGTCCCAATCGCCAGTC
>NZ_JAJQQP010000024.1:3798-5481 GCF_028994805.1 Promicromonospora iranensis
GTCCCAATCGCCAGTCCCACCTTCGACCACTCCCTCCCACAAGGGGTTGGGCCGTGAGCTTCGGGTGTTACCAACTTTCGTGACTTGACGGGCGGTGTGTACAAGGCCCGGGAACGTATTCACCGCAGCGTTGCTGATCTGCGATTACTAGCGACTCCGACTTCACGGGGTCGAGTTGCAGACCCCGATCCGAACTGAGACCGGCTTTTTGGGATTCGCTCCACCTCACGGTATCGCAGCCCTCTGTACCGGCCATTGTAGCATGCGTGAAGCCCAAGACATAAGGGGCATGATGATTTGACGTCATCCCCACCTTCCTCCGAGTTGACCCCGGCAGTCTCCCATGAGTCCCCGGCATAACCCGCTGGCAACATAGGATAAGGGTTGCGCTCGTTGCGGGACTTAACCCAACATCTCACGACACGAGCTGACGACAACCATGCACCACCTGTGTACGAGTGTCCAAAGAGAACCCCATCTCTGGGGCTTTCTCGTACATGTCAAGCCTTGGTAAGGTTCTTCGCGTTGCATCGAATTAATCCGCATGCTCCGCCGCTTGTGCGGGCCCCCGTCAATTCCTTTGAGTTTTAGCCTTGCGGCCGTACTCCCCAGGCGGGGCACTTAATGCGTTAGCTGCGGCACAGAACGAGTGGAACCCGCCCCACACCTAGTGCCCAACGTTTACGGCATGGACTACCAGGGTATCTAATCCTGTTCGCTCCCCATGCTTTCGCTCCTCAGCGTCAGTAACTGCCCAGAGACCTGCCTTCGCCATCGGTGTTCCTCCTGATATCTGCGCATTCCACCGCTACACCAGGAATTCCAGTCTCCCCTACAGCACTCTAGTCTGCCCGTACCCGATGCAAGCCCACAGTTGAGCCATGGGATTTCACACCAGACGCGACAGACCGCCTACGAGCTCTTTACGCCCAATAATTCCGGACAACGCTTGCGCCCTACGTATTACCGCGGCTGCTGGCACGTAGTTAGCCGGCGCTTCTTCTGCAGGTACCGTCACTTTCGCTTCTTCCCTGCTGAAAGAGGTTTACAACCCGAAGGCCGTCATCCCTCACGTGGCGTCGCTGCATCAGGCTTTCGCCCATTGTGCAATATTCCCCACTGCTGCCTCCCGTAGGAGTCTGGGCCGTGTCTCAGTCCCAGTGTGGCCGGTCGCCCTCTCAGGCCGGCTACCCGTCGACGCCTTGGTAGGCCATTACCCCACCAACAAGCTGATAGGCCGCGAGCCCATCCCCTACCGAAAAACTTTCCAACACCCGCCATGCGACAAGTGTTCATATCCGGTATTAGACCTCGTTTCCAAGGCTTATCCCGAAGTAGGGGGCAGGTTGCTCACGTGTTACTCACCCGTTCGCCACTGATCCACCCAGCAAGCTGGGCTTCACCGTTCGACTTGCATGTGTTAAGCACGCCACCAGCGTTCGTCCTGAGCCAGGATCAAACTCTCCGTAAAAGAGAAACATCCACACCCACCCAAAGGCGAGCGTGAACAATGATACCGGCCAGATACAAATCTGATGATTTGTGTCCGTCCAAACAACCCCTTGCGACAATGCAACCCCACCAACCGGACGGTCAGCGAAGCCACACCCGACAAGGGTTAAAACTTTGGCATTGACTATCAAGCACACTGTTGAGTTCTCAAACAACCGACGCACACCGTCA
>NZ_JAJQQP010000025.1 GCF_028994805.1 Promicromonospora iranensis
TCCGGGACGGAACGCTGGCCGACGTCTCCGTACCGGTACGCGGCTCCCGGCACGACTCGCGGGCCCTGGACGAGGTCGGATGGGCCGACCAGATCGCCACCGCCCGGGCCCAGCGCGTGGTCGCGGTGCTGGCCGACACCGCCTACGTCAAGCACACCCGCCTGACGCCGCGCAAGAAGACCACCGGCATCCCGCGCAGCACCCAGGACAAGGCATGGAACCGGCACATCGCCAGCCTCCGAGCACCGGTCGAACGCGCGATCGCCCTGCTCAAACAGTGGAAGATCCTCTCAGCCGGCTACCGCGGCCGGCTGGCCGAACTACCAAGCATCATCCATATGATCACCAACCTGGAGTTCTACCGACTCAGCCGCTGAATAGGGCTCTTATGCTCAGCTTCGGCAGCCGCGTGCTCCCACGCGCGCTGCTCGGATGCCGCACGAGTACGCCCCTCCTCCGCCCTAGCCTTCTCGGCCGCAGAAGCTGCGCACGTGCCCGGTTCGCCGCCGGATCGCGCCAGATCGTGACCAGCCGCATGTACACCGCACCTGGCTTCGACCACTTCCCCACCCCGCCGGAACCCGGGTCACCTGCCGTCGAGGTCCTCGCTCTCGTTGCCCAGACCAGCCCGACGATGAGCATCGCGCCGCACCATGAACAAACCTCGTGCCCCTCGGGCTTCGCGCGGAGCAAACCATCCCTGCCAGGCAAACTCGCGCTCAATCCACGACCACGCGGCGATCACGAAAAGCGATACGCACCATGCGAAGAGTGAGATGACCTCAAACCGCCGCCCGAATATTCCAAACGAAAGCTCCACTAGGCCGGATACAGATATGACAGAAAAGAGTTGTGCCCTAGTTCGCAGTACAGCCCCCGCCTGATCCGGGTCGTTCCAGTGCCAGCGGATGAACTCATCAATGTCCTTGGCACCCGCGAGGACCGTCTTTCCGCAAAAAAATTCCAACGATGCTCGCGACGCCCGCCGCTGCCGCGACACCACCGGCAATTCCGAGGGACAACACGAACGAGCGTCCAGATGAACAAGAGCGTGGGATCCATATTAGTCACTCCATCCGTTATATCGCCAGTGCCCTTGAATACCGCGGTTCGTTGAACGCCGGGTCCTCGCGTATGCCTTTCCGTCTCGCTTGCCACACGCGCACCGTCTGGCAGTGCCAGCACGTCATGGCGTTGTCAGGGCTGCTCCCACCCTCCCCAGCACTCCCCGATTCGGTCTGCCCCCAGTTCCTACCGCCCTGCTGCGACATTGTCAGCGACGGAATTCTCCCACCCCTGCTCAATCAACAAGCGCCTCACGGCGCACGAGTGGTGGCGCATCGGCCCTTCGTTCGGCTCGACAGGTGGTCTCGACAACCCGATCAAACCGGAGGCGAGGGCCGTTTGCGCTACCTGTCAAGCCTTGCCCTGCCCATCAACGATGCTGGTCAAGCCGCTGCGAGACCTCTCCCGAGCCACACACGCTCAATCACGCTCTCATTTGCACTTTTGGTCGTTGCGCACATTGCTCAGGAAAGTTACCGAGGCAGAATTGGTAGCACCGCCTTCACCCGAGCCGTCATTCCATACCTTCGTCGCGTCTCTCCACGGCCCGCGCGAGAGCCGCGTGCAGCCTGGGACCTTCGCGCAATACTCCCTTTGAGTCAAGGAGTATTGGACGTGAGAAGCGTCGACCATCTTGCAGTTCAAGGATTATTTTCGAATGGACCGCCCAGCGCGACCATTCCGGGCGCCACTCACCGGGCAGAATTACTGCAGACTCGATATCTGCTGGCCGGAACCGAAGCGTATGGAACCTACTACGAAGCACCACCTCCTCGCTCACGCTAATCATTGTCCGCCCTGCGGTGAACCACCAGTTGAGAACCCTTATGAGGCCCACAATCATGGCGACAATCGCGACGAAAGGAAGGTAATTGCGAGCCGAACTGTCAAACGTGCTGACCAAGGGAATCGCGAGTATCACGACCCCAGACATTATCGCTGACACGTAGATTGGCCGCCATAGTTCTGAGCGCTTGGTTCGCAAAACGTACATGCCTTAATCCTGTCCGATTATGCCGTTTCCAGCGCTGCTGAGCGCCAGCGTCGTTGCCGTGCCGGCCACGTTCGATGTCGCGTAACTCATGCCATAAAGTCGTCTCGCATCCGAGACTCCGAGAGTGTCGCCGACCGCAGATATTGACCGCGCATCACTCAATGCGGGCGTGCCGGGCAGGTCATTGGCAAAGCGCTTTACAACGTTCTTCGCCACGGCATTTCCCGCAGCACCACCGCCGATCATGCCGACCGCCGAGACCGCCGCTTTGTCCCATTTTCCTTGCCTGGCGTAAGCGGCTGTGTAAACGGCACCACACAACGTTGCCACCGCGCCAAATGCGAAGCCACAAGCAAATTCGATCGACTTTCCGATCTTACTTTCAGTCAACTGTTCTGCCGCCTGACCAGACCAGTCCCATGCCGCCTCGGCCACGTTGCCCACTGCGTCGCCAAAGCCACTGAGCCATCCGCCGACTTGCTGGCCGATTCCGGCCTGCTTCTTATGCGCAGCCTCGGCAGCCGCGTGCTCACGCGCGCGCTGCTCGGCTGCCGCACGAGCGCGCGCCTCAGCTTGCGCCTTCGCCTTCGCAGCCGCGGCAGCCTGCGCACGTGCCTCGTCCGCAGCCGGATCGCGCCGGATCGTCACCGGCGGCGTATACGTCGTACCCGGCCGCGCCCACTTCCCCGCCCCACCATTGTTCCAACTACCCGTATAACCCGTGTTGTTCGGCCCGACCTGCCAACCACCCGAACCCGGCTTCCCCCTCGTCGGAGCCGTATACGCACCATCGATCAACGGCCCCAACAACAACCCCGTCGGATCCGAGAACGTCATCGGATTGTTGTTCGCATACACATACGCGTTCCACTGCTGCGGATCAGCCAGATCCATCACCGGATCCACACTGATGAACGCACCCAGCACCGCGTCATACAACCGCGCCCCGACCGCCGTGAGCCCACTCGAATCCTCCGGCTTGTCCAGGA
>NZ_JAJQQP010000026.1 GCF_028994805.1 Promicromonospora iranensis
TGACGGTGTGCGTCGGTTGTTTGAGAACTCAACAGTGTGCTTGATAGTCAATGCCAAAGTTTTAACCCTTGTCGGGTGTGGCTTCGCTGACCGTCCGGTTGGTGGGGTTGCATTGTCGCAAGGGGTTGTTTGGACGGACACAAATCATCAGATTTGTATCTGGCCGGTATCATTGTTCACGCTCGCCTTTGGGTGGGTGTGGATGTTTCTCTTTTACGGAGAGTTTGATCCTGGCTCAGGACGAACGCTGGTGGCGTGCTTAACACATGCAAGTCGAACGGTGAAGCCCAGCTTGCTGGGTGGATCAGTGGCGAACGGGTGAGTAACACGTGAGCAACCTGCCCCCTACTTCGGGATAAGCCTTGGAAACGAGGTCTAATACCGGATATGAACACTTGTCGCATGGCGGGTGTTGGAAAGTTTTTCGGTAGGGGATGGGCTCGCGGCCTATCAGCTTGTTGGTGGGGTAATGGCCTACCAAGGCGTCGACGGGTAGCCGGCCTGAGAGGGCGACCGGCCACACTGGGACTGAGACACGGCCCAGACTCCTACGGGAGGCAGCAGTGGGGAATATTGCACAATGGGCGAAAGCCTGATGCAGCGACGCCACGTGAGGGATGACGGCCTTCGGGTTGTAAACCTCTTTCAGCAGGGAAGAAGCGAAAGTGACGGTACCTGCAGAAGAAGCGCCGGCTAACTACGTGCCAGCAGCCGCGGTAATACGTAGGGCGCAAGCGTTGTCCGGAATTATTGGGCGTAAAGAGCTCGTAGGCGGTCTGTCGCGTCTGGTGTGAAATCCCATGGCTCAACTGTGGGCTTGCATCGGGTACGGGCAGACTAGAGTGCTGTAGGGGAGACTGGAATTCCTGGTGTAGCGGTGGAATGCGCAGATATCAGGAGGAACACCGATGGCGAAGGCAGGTCTCTGGGCAGTTACTGACGCTGAGGAGCGAAAGCATGGGGAGCGAACAGGATTAGATACCCTGGTAGTCCATGCCGTAAACGTTGGGCACTAGGTGTGGGGCGGGTTCCACTCGTTCTGTGCCGCAGCTAACGCATTAAGTGCCCCGCCTGGGGAGTACGGCCGCAAGGCTAAAACTCAAAGGAATTGACGGGGGCCCGCACAAGCGGCGGAGCATGCGGATTAATTCGATGCAACGCGAAGAACCTTACCAAGGCTTGACATGTACGAGAAAGCCCCAGAGATGGGGTTCTCTTTGGACACTCGTACACAGGTGGTGCATGGTTGTCGTCAGCTCGTGTCGTGAGATGTTGGGTTAAGTCCCGCAACGAGCGCAACCCTTATCCTATGTTGCCAGCGGGTTATGCCGGGGACTCATGGGAGACTGCCGGGGTCAACTCGGAGGAAGGTGGGGATGACGTCAAATCATCATGCCCCTTATGTCTTGGGCTTCACGCATGCTACAATGGCCGGTACAGAGGGCTGCGATACCGTGAGGTGGAGCGAATCCCAAAAAGCCGGTCTCAGTTCGGATCGGGGTCTGCAACTCGACCCCGTGAAGTCGGAGTCGCTAGTAATCGCAGATCAGCAACGCTGCGGTGAATACGTTCCCGGGCCTTGTACACACCGCCCGTCAAGTCACGAAAGTTGGTAACACCCGAAGCTCACGGCCCAACCCCTTGTGGGAGGGAGTGGTCGAAGGTGGGACTGGCGATTGGGACTAAGTCGTAACAAGGTAGCCGTACCGGAAGGTGCGGCTGGATCACCTCCTTTCTAAGGAGCTCATCTCCACCAGGCCCCACATACTGGGGGTTGCCGACCTTCGGGTTGGTGCTGGTGGCAGAGGCCATGCCCAGGCCGTACGTGTCTGGGGTGGTTGCTCATGGGTGGAACATTGACGAAGAGTCTCCCTGTTCGGGGTGGCTGCTAGTACGCCTGGTGCGTCCTTCTTCGGGAGGGTGGCACGGGTTGGAACGTGGTCAGTCGGGTGGTGGGGGTTCGCCAAGCACACTGTTGGGTCCTGAGGCAACCGGCCGGCCTGCTCCTCATGAGTGTTGTGAGCGAGTGGGTGGTTGAGTGT
>NZ_JAJQQP010000027.1 GCF_028994805.1 Promicromonospora iranensis
TCCTGGACAAGCCGGAGGATTCGAGTGGGCTCACGGCGGTCGGGGCGCGGTTGTATGACGCGGTGCTGGGTGCGTTCATCAGTGTGGATCCGGTGCTGGATCTGGCTGATCCGCAGCAGTGGAACGCGTATGTGTATGCGAACAACAATCCGATGACGTGGTCGGATCCGACAGGGCTGTTGTTGGGGCCGTTGATCGATGGTGCGTATACGGCTCCGACGAGGGGGAAGCCAGGTTCGGGTGGTTGGCAGGTCGGGCCGAACAACACGGGTTATACGGGTAGTTGGAACAATGGTGGGGCGGGGAAGTGGTCGCGACCGGGTACGACGTATACGCCGCCGGTGACGAACCGACGCGATCCGGCTGCGGACGAGGCACGTGCGCAGGCTGCCGCGGCTGCGAAGGCGAAGGCGAAGGCGCAAGCTGAGGCGCGCGCTCGCGCGGAAGCCGAGAAGCGGGCAGCGGAACGTGCGGCCGCCGAGGCCGAAGCTAAGCGCCGTGCACAATGGGCTGCAAGTGCGGAAACAACATTGAGTGCAGCAGCGACTGGACTGGCCTTGCTGACACCAATTTGTCCCATATGCGGGGCTGTTGGCGCAGCGATCTCGGTAGGGATGTTCCTCTATGACGTCTATACGGGTGACACGGCGGGGGCGGTTCTCAATGGAGTATCGGCCGTGACGTTCGGTGCCGGAGGTGCGCTCATGCGTGGTTCTAGCATGGCAATGACGGCGGGGAAAGGTGTTTGGGCCGCACGAAACACCGCACGAGCCGCCAATATGCCTCATTCGGGTATCCGGGAAGCTACGGCTTCCTACCGAAATTGGGAGCGGGCATCCGTCGTTATGCGGCGAGCATCATATCAAGCCGAAAATGCCTTCCACTCCTACTCTCCGTTCTCTGCCGCTCACGCGACAGCATCTGGCACGGTGACTGTCTATAATATTAACCAGAGTTAGGTCACCCGATGGTCGCACTGCTCAACGTATTTCGCGCCGAGGTCCTGATCGGGCTATGGCTGATCAGGATTCTCGCACGCCTGTTTGTCCGTTCGTGGAGAAATGCATCTCCGGACCCCAAACACCCTTTCCCCTGGGCGCTTTCCGCCCAGGATCGGCGCGAGGCCTATGAGAACATGATGGGGCTCTCCTACTTTGGTATGAGCGTTCTCGGGGTGGGAGGCGGGTTGGTATTTGGGGTATCCGCGAGGGCGCTCGGATTCCCAACCATCCTGGAGTTCCTCGGCTACCTGGCGGTGGCTGCGCCGTGCACGGTCACGTTGATCGCGTATTTCGTCGTGAGACACCGGCTGGCGAGAATCAAAGACCGTAGTGATGGGCACGAGTCGGTTGGAGTTGCTTGGGAAGTTGACATAGAGAACAATCCTCGCGTGTTGATCGGGGCATCGCTCTCGGGACTTGCTGCCTCGGCCATCCTGGCATTTCTTTTGCTAATCATTCTTCCGGACCCGTCCACATGGGTACAGTCTGGCTGACGCCGTGGAATACGTATTCGAACAACAATCCGGATAATGGCGCGGTGTCGGCGAAGCGGTATTACACGTTCGCGGGGCAGACGGTCGCGGTCCGGACCGGGACCATGTTCGACACGGTGACGTCGGTCTTCAATGATCC
>NZ_JAJQQP010000028.1 GCF_028994805.1 Promicromonospora iranensis
GCTGCCTCGATGTCGAGGCGGGCAGCACGGCCAACGGGGCACGCCTGCACCTGTGGGACTGCGGCACCTGGGACAGCCAGAAGTGGACCACCACCACCTGACCTACGCCGGGTGGCTGCGGCACTCCTCGCCGCGGGCAGCCACCGACATCCACAGACCATATTCATCCGTTCTCAGAGAGGAACGTCCACTGTGGAGGCACACCCGAAATTGCAAGGCGCGATCCTGGGCCTTTTCCGCATCGTCGTGGGACTGCTGTTCGCGTGCCACGGCGCTGCGACACTGTTCGGCGTCCTGGGCGGGGGCCACGGCCCCAGTCCCACCATCGGTCAGTGGCCCGGATGGTGGGCGGCACTGATCCAGCTGGCCGGCGGCGCACTCGTCATGCTCGGCGTGGGCACACGTCCGGCCGCGGTCCTCTGCTCAGGCTCCATGGCCTACGCCTATTTCGTCCATCACCAGCCCGACGGACTGTTTCCCCTGCAGAACGGGGGCGAACTGGCCGCGCTGTTCTGCTGGACATTCCTGCTCGTCGCTGCCCTGGGCCCGGGTCGATGGGCTCTTACCGAGTTGTTCGCCCTGCGACGCAGCTCAAGTCCGCTGGACGCGTCACGGTGAGTGGCCGCGGCCATGGCTAGGCGCACTCACACGCTCGTCTACCGCACGCACGACCTGTCAGCAGAGCCGCTGACAGCCAACACAGAGAGGAACAAACTCATGAAGCACTTAGCCACACCCGCTTCTCGCGCCATCGCAATGGGCATCGCAGTCCTCATGGCCATCCTGCTGGGCACCGCGCTGAGCGTCGTCCAGCAGGCACCGCAGGCGTCCGCGCACGGCACGGTCATCGCCCCCGAGACCCGCAACTACGGCTGCCTGCAGCGCTGGGGAAGCAGCGAGCCGAACCAGGCCCAGGACCCCATGTGCTACCGGACCTTCCACGAGAACCCGAACGCCATCACCGCGTGGAAGGCCGTCTACGCCAACAACACCGGAGACAACTACAAGCAGGTCATCCCGAACGGCCAGATCTGCAGCGCCGGCCGCCAGGGCGAGACCAACTACGCACCGCTCGACCGTCCCGGCCCGTGGGTGACCACGAGCCTCGGCTCCAACTTCACCGTCGACGTCTACGACGAAGCGCAGCACGGCGCCGACTGGCTCGAGGTCTACGTCACGAGGCAAGGGTTCGACCCGCTGTACGAGGAGATCGGCTGGGACGACCTCGAGCTGGTCAAGAAGACTGGCCGCTACGGCTACCAGGCGCACTACGTCACCGACGTCACCACGTCCGGATACAGCGGACGCCACGTCGTCGTGACCGTCTGGAAGGCGTCGCACATGGACCAGAAGTACTTCCTGTGCAGCGACGTGACCTTCGGTGGGGGCGGCGACCCCACGCCCACCCCGACTCCGACGCCCACGCCCACGCCGACGCCGACGCCGACGCCGACGGGTGGTCAGGTGGTCAACACCAAGTCGGGCAAGTGCGTCGACCGTGCTGGTGGTGGCACCGCCAATGGCACGCC
>NZ_JAJQQP010000029.1 GCF_028994805.1 Promicromonospora iranensis
GGGACTGCTGCACGGATAGGTGACAACTGACTTGTGGTGCCGACAGGCATCGCTGGAAGGATGTTCACCGTGCCCGCACCCCACCCCAAAGAGTTCCGCGAGGACGTCGTGGCCGTCGCTCGGCGTGGCCAGGCTCCGATCAGCCAGATCGCGAAAGACTTCGGGATCAGCGAGTCGTGCCTGCGTAACTGGCTACGTGCTGCCGAAGTCGAGGACGGCGCCCGGCCTGGTGTGACCTCGGCAGAGTCGGCCGAGCTGCGTGAGGCCCGCCGTAAGATCCGCCTGCTGGAGCAGGAGAACGAGGTGCTGCGCCGCGCCGCGGCCTACCTCTCTCAAGCGCAGCTGCCGGGAAAATGATGTACCCGCTCGTGAAAGAGCTCGCCGACGCGGGGATCCCCGTCACGGTGACGTGCCGGGTCCTGAAGCTCGCCAGACAGCCCTACTACCGATGGCTCGCCGCGCCCGTCACACGCCGAGAGCTCGAGCAGGCCTACCTGGCCAACGCGTTGTTCGACGCGCATCGTGATGATCCGGAGTTCGGGTACCGGCTCCTGGGTGACGAGGCCCGCCAGGCCGGCCTGGTGGCGTGTGACCGCACGATGTGGCGGCGCTGTCGTGACGGGCGCTGGTGGTCGGTGTTCGGCAAGAAGCGTGGGAAGAACGGCAAGCAGCCCGGTCCGGCCGCGCACGACGACTTGGTCCAGCGGGACTTCACCGCCACCGCACCGAACCGGTTGTGGCTCACGGACATCACCGAACATCCCACGGGTGAGGGCAAGGTCTACCTGTGCGCGATCAAGGACGTGTTCTCGGGCCGGATCGTGGGCTACTCCATCGGTGACCGGATGAAGTCGTCCCTGGCTGTGACCGCGCTCAACTCTGCGGTTGCCAGGCGTGGCATCAGCGGCGCCGACGTGGCTGGTTGTGTGGTCCATTCCGACCGCGGATCGCAGTTCCGGTCCCGGAAGTTCCTGGCTGAGCTGCGCCGTCATGACCTGGTCGGATCGATGGGTCAGGTCGCCTCGGCCGGGGACAACGCCGCGATGGAGTCCTTCTTCGCGCTGCTGCAGAAGAACGTCCTGGACCGCAGACGGTGGACTACCCGCGAGGAGCTGCGGATCGCGATCGTGACCTGGATCGAGCGGACCTACCACCGCCGCCGACGCCAGGCCCGTCTGGGACGTTTGACCCCGATCGAGTACGAAGCCACCATGACCACTCAGGTCGCACTCGCCGCCTGAGAAACCCTGTCACCTATCCGTGCAGCAGTCCC
>NZ_JAJQQP010000003.1:0-33134 GCF_028994805.1 Promicromonospora iranensis
TACGCGTCCACTATGCGGTTCCCGAGTCACGGGCACCACACCCACCACCCACCCACTGTCGGGCCCCGTTCCACGGGATTCTGACAGACCGGGCAGGGGTTTGGTCGGGTGTTGCCTTCTCGATAGCGTTACGGTGGTCATAGCGTGGGGGAAACGCCCGGTCCCATTCCGAACCCGGAAGCTCAGCCCTACAGCGCCGATGGTACTGCCCTGGAGACGGGGTGGGAGAGTAGGACGCCGCCGGACAACCATTCCCAGCAGGGGGTGGAACCAGCACAACCCACACGGGTGGTGCTGGTTCCACCCCCTGACTGCATTCCCCAGGGGCAGCCCCACCGCGCGCGGGCCCAGATGCACCGGCCTACACGGACAGCACAGCGGCGTCCGTTCAGGAGCGGGGAATGGTCTGCGCGTTGCAGAGATTTCACAGCCGACGGGCGGGAATCCGGGCGATCGAACGCCGTCCGGAGACTAGACTGGCGGCCATGTCCACCATCTCCCGTGACGAGGTTGCGCGCGTGGCTGCGCTGGCACGGATCGACCTGCGACCCGACGAGGTCGCGCGCCTGGCCGGCGAGCTCGACGTGATCGTCGAGTCCGTCGCTCGTGTGAGCGAGGTCGCTACCGCAGACGTGCCGGCAACCAGCCACCCCCTCCCGCTGACGAACGTGTTCCGAGACGACGTACCGGAGCCCGCCCTGCCGATCCAGGACGTACTGGCCGGCGCCCCGCAGCAGGAGAACGGGCGGTTCGCCGTCCCGCAGATCCTCGGCGAAGAGTGATGGGAACCAACGACATGACACAGGACATCACCCGACTCAGCGCGTCCGACCTCGCGTCCGCGCTGAGGAACAAGGACGTCACCAGCGTCGAGGCCACGCAGGCCCACCTGGACCGTATCGCCGCCGTCGACGGGGACCTGCACGCGTTCCTGCACGTCTCCTCCGAGGAGGCGCTGGCGACCGCCGCCGAGGTCGACGCGCAGCGCGCCGCCGGCGCGGAGCTGCACCTGCTCGCCGGTGTGCCCATCGCGGTCAAGGACGTCGTGGTCACCAAGGGGCTGCCCACGACCGCCGGGTCGAAGATCCTCGAGGGTTGGATCCCGCCGTACGACGCGACGCTCGTCGAGCGCATCAAGGCCGCCGGCCTGCCGATCCTCGGCAAGACCAACATGGACGAGTTCGCCATGGGCTCCTCGACCGAGCACTCGGCGTACGGCAACACCAAGAACCCGTGGGACCTCGACCGTATCCCCGGTGGGTCCGGGGGCGGCTCCGCGGCCGCGGTCGCCGGCTTCGAGGCACCGCTCGCGATCGGCACCGACACGGGTGGCTCGATCCGCCAGCCGGGTGCCGTCACCGGCACCGTCGGCGTGAAGCCCACCTACGGTGGTGTCTCCCGGTACGGCCTGATCGCCATGGCGTCCTCGCTCGACCAGGCAGGCCCGGTGACCCGTTCGGTGCTCGACGCGGCGCTGCTGCACGAGCTGATCGGCGGGCACGACCCGCACGACTCGACGTCGATCGACGAGCCGGTTCCCGGCGTCGTCGCGGCTGCTCAGCAGGGTGCCCAGGGCGACCTGAAGGGTGTGCGCGTCGGTGTCGTCAAGGAGCTGTCCGGTGAGGGCTACCAGGCCGGCGTGTCCGCGCGGTTCGACGAGTCGCTCGACCAGCTGCGTGCCCTGGGCGCCGAGATCGTCGAGGTCTCGTGCCCCAGCTTCGGCTACGCGCTGGACGCCTATTACCTGATCATGCCCGCCGAGGCCTCCAGCAACCTGGCCAAGTTCGACGGCATGCGGTTCGGCCTGCGGGTCGAGCCCGCCGAAGGCCCGGTCACCGCGGAGCGCGTCATGGGCGCCACGCGCGGGGCGGGCTTCGGCGACGAGGTCAAGCGCCGCGTCATCCTCGGCACGTACGCGCTCTCCGCCGGCTACTACGACGCCTACTACGGCAGCGCGCAGAAGGTCCGCACGCTGATCCAGCGCGACTTCGCCGCGGCGTTCGAGCAGGCCGACGTGCTGGTCTCGCCCACGGCGCCGACCACCGCGTTCAAGTTCGGCGAGAAGCTCGACGACCCGCTCGCGATGTACCTCAACGACATCGCGACCATCCCCGCGAACCTCGCGGGCGTGCCGGGCATGTCCCTGCCGAACGGCCTGTCCGACGACGGCCTGCCCGTCGGGTTCCAGATCCTGGCGCCCGCCAAGGCCGACGACCGGCTGTACCGCGTGGGCGCTGCCCTCGAGGCGGCCCTCGAGTCGCGCTGGGGCGGCCCCCTCCTGAACCAGGCACCCGAACTCAAGACCACGGAGCTCGCCCGATGACCGCCGCAACGACGACCGGACTGGTCGCCTACGAGGACGCCGTCCGCCGCTACGACCCGGTGCTGGGCATCGAGGTCCACGTGGAGCTCGGCACGCTCACCAAGATGTTCTGCGCGGCCGAGGTCGCGTACGGCGGCGAGCCCAACACCCAGGTCACCCCGGTGAGCCTCGGGCTGCCGGGCGCCCTGCCGGTGGTCAACGGCAAGGCGGTCGAGTACGCGATCCGGATCGGTCTCGCGCTGAACTGCTCCATCGCGGAGAGCTGCCGCTTCGCCCGGAAGAACTACTTCTACCCGGACGTCCCGAAGAACTTCCAGACGTCGCAGTACGACGAGCCCATCGCCTTCGACGGCTGGATCGACATCGAGCTGGACGACGGCGAGGTGTTCCGCGTCGAGATCGAGCGCGCGCACATGGAGGAGGACGCCGGCAAGAACACCCACGTGGGTGGCGCGACCGGCCGCATCCAGGGCGCCGAGTACTCGCTCGTCGACTACAACCGCGCGGGCATCCCGCTCGTCGAGATCGTGACCCGGCCCATCGAGGGCGCCGGCGAGCGTGCTCCCGAGGTGGCGCGCGCCTACGTGCAGACGTTGCGTGACATCTTCCGCACGCTCGACGTCTCCGAGGCCAAGATGGAACGCGGGAACGTCCGTGCGGACGTGAACCTGTCCCTCCGGCCGACGCCGGAGTCGCCTCTCGGCACGCGTACCGAGACCAAGAACGTCAACTCCTTCCGCTCGATCGAGCGCGCCGTGCGCTACGAGGTGTCCCGCCAGGCGGGCGTGCTCGACGCCGGGCTGACGGTCATCCAGGAGACGCGCCACTTCCACGAGGAGGACGGCACGACGTCGTCGGGCCGCGTGAAGTCGGACGCCGAGGACTACCGCTACTTCCCCGAGCCCGACCTGGTGCCCGTGGCGCCGAGCCGCGAGTGGGTCGAGGAGATCCGGGCGACGCTCCCGGAGATGCCGGTGGCGCGCCGCCGTCGGCTCCAGACGGAGTGGGGTTACGCCGACGCCGAGATGCGCGACGTCGTCAACGCGGGTGCCATGGACCTCATCGAGGCGACCGTTGCCGCGGGCACGAGCGCCGCGGGCGCGCGCAAGTGGTGGATGGGCGAGCTGGCTCGCCGTGCCAACCAGGACGAGGTAGCGCTCGAGGCGCTGGCGGTGACCCCGGAGCAGATCGCACAGCTCCAGGGACTCGTGGACTCGGGCCGGCTCAACGACAAGCTTGCCCGCCAGGTGCTCGACGGCGTGCTCGCCGGCGAGGGCGACCCGGAGGCGGTCGTGGCGGCCCGCGGCCTGGAGATCGTGTCCGACGACGGCCCGCTGCTGGCCGCCATCGACGAGGCGCTGGCCGCCCAGCCCGACATCGTCGAGAAGGTCCGCGGTGGCAACCAGGGGCCGATCGGCGCGATCATCGGCGCCGTCATGAAGGCGACGAAGGGCCAGGCCGACGCGAAGCGGGTGCGCGAGCTGGTGCTGGATCGGATCGGCTCGTGAGACAAGGTTCGAGGTCGGAGAAGTGACCCGCGGGCCCCTCCTGCACGGCGAGATGATGCGGTTGCGCCCCATCGAGGCGCGCGATGCGGAACGCCTGTGGGAGGCGGTGCAGGATCCGGAGGGAACCCGGTTGACCGGCACCACCGCCACGTTCACGCGCGAGCAGATCGCGGAGTGGGCGAGCACGGTGAGCGACCGGCCCGGCCGGTACGACTGGGCGATCTGCCCCGCCGCGGAGCGGGACGGCAAGCCGGTCAGCGACGAGATGATCGGCGAGATCGTGCTCAACGACCTCGACGAGGACGTCCGCTCGGCGAACCTCCGGCTCCAGCTGCTGCCGAACTACCGGGGCCGCGGGTACGGCCGGGAGGCCATCCTCGAGGTGCTCCGGTTCGCCTTCGACGGTGTCGACGGCGAACCGGGGCCCGGCCTGCACCGGGTGAGCCTGGACGTGCTCAGCATCAACCCGCGCGCGCAGGCTCTGTACGAGTCGCTCGGCTTCCGTGAGGAGGGGCGCCTGCGGGACATCTACCGCGACGGCGACACCTGGGCCGACGCCGTGGTGATGAGCATTCTCGAGGACGAGTACCGGGCGATGTCGCGGACGTAGGACGGCACTGGCGTCGAGGTCCGCCCGGTCGAGCTACCGGCTGAGGCTACGGGCCGCCCGTGATGTAGGCGGTCAGCTGGTCCCGCTCGGCCTGGACCTCGGCGATCCGGTGCTTGACCACGTCGCCGATGCTCACGATCCCGGTGAGCCGGGCGTCCACGAGCACGGGGACGTGCCGCACGCGGTGCTCCGTCATGACGGGCATCAGTTCGTCGAGGGTGGCCTCGGGCCCACAGGTGTGCACGGCGGCGGTCATGATCGCCGCCACCGGGCCGTCCAGGACACCGTCGCCGTCCGAGTGCAGCCGGCGGACGACGTCGCGCTCGCTGACGATCCCGTCGACACGCACACCGTCGTCGGACACGACCACCGCGCCGATACCGTGCTGGGCCAGAAGGGCGAGCAGGTCGCGCACGCTCCGGTCCCTGGCGATGGTGACCACTGTGCTGCCCTTGCGTCGCAATGCTTCTGTCACTCGCATTCGAGCACCCCCGTCGCTGCGCGCCGGAGACCGCGTCATTGCGGGCTCCTGCTACGACGGTACGGCACCGGGTGAGGTTCAGGTAGGGGCAGTCCGGCCGCCGTCGGGCCGGGCCGAAGGGACGGGATGCGCCGCCGCTGACGCATCCCGTCCCGGCTATCGGGGCCCGTGCTTCGTCAGCACGTGGCCGTCGGCAGTGTGTTGCTGCCGTTCTTGTAGACGGTGATCCCGAAGCTGTTGCCCGAGCCGTTCGGCGTGGCGGTGAGCGTGCCGGTGCTGCCCGTGACGTTGGCGTTCCAGCTGTTCTGCAAGGACTGTCCACCAGAGAGATTGATCCTGGTGGTCCAGCTGCTGGTGCCGCTGACCGAGAGGTTCACGTTGAACCGGTCGCCCCACTCCTGCCCCCTCGTGACGTTGACGGTGCAGGAGGTGCCGCCACCGCCGCCTCCTCCTCCACCACCGGACGAGCCGACCGTGATGTTCGAGCTACCGCTGCTCTGGTAGCCCTCCGTGGCCATGATCTGGTAGTCGTGGTTGCCGAGGTTCATGCCCCGCGACGCCCAGGCGTCGAAGTGGTTGCCGGCGGAGATGGTGCCGCCGGTGCGCTTCTGCTGCCGCACGCTCCAGTACTGCGGGAACGTCGAGTTGTCGCCCTCGATCGACGGCTTGTTGTAGCGCATCGTCTTGTAGATGTCGTAGGTGCCGCCGTCCGTCGTGACGGTGCCCTGGAACTCACCGGTGGGTCGGTAGGTGCCCCAGTTGTCGACCACGTAGTACTCGACCAGCGGGCTCCTGGTCCATCCGTAGAGCGTGAGGTAGGAGTTGCCGGACGGGTTGAACGTGCCCGAGTAGGTCACGTTCCGACGGGCGCCCGTGGCCCAGCCCTTGCCGGCCACGAAGTTGCCGGTGTTGCGCCACTGGGTGGAGTAGTTGCCGTTCGACCCGAGGTTCATCGAGACGGTTCCGGGGGCGTCGGTCCAGAACGAGTAGAAGTACCCGCCGTGGTTGCCGGTCTCGTTGCGGTCGACCGCCGCCGCGGGGACGGAGGTGGCCACCATCCCGGCCGCGAGCAGCGCCACCGTGGCACCGATCCCGGACAGCATGCGGAGCAGGCGGCCTCGGACGGGAGGGTCGGATCGCGTAGCAAACGATTTCGTAGTAAACGTTTTCGCCATGTCGCACCTCGTTGTACGTAGCAGTGAGCGGATACGTGCGTGACTCCACGCGTGACGTTCGGGTCCCGAACAGCGGCGTCCAGGTGACCGGCGTCCTCGCAGGCAGGTCCCGATATGTTTCGACGTCAGGCGCCTGCCGGTAGACAAGTGTGCACACGGCGGATGGCCGGGTCAAGGGTCCGGCCACGGCTCTTTCTGCCCCGGAGCGGCAGAGGCCGGGTGGGGCGCCACGGTGTCGTGAACGCGCGCGGTACCACAGCGCGGGTCACCTTGTGGACGCCCGGTGTCCGACGCCGCGGACCGGAGGTAGCGTGCAGAAGCCGCTCACCCTCGTATGGCGCGCGGCCATCCAGCATCGAAGGAGCTGAACAGTCATGAGTCGTCCCCTGCGCTCCCGGACGTCCACCCACGGCCGCAACATGGCCGGAGCTCGCGCGCTGTGGCGCGCCACGGGCATGGGTTCCGAGGACTTCGGGAAGCCGATCATCGCGATCGCGAACTCGTACACGCAGTTCGTGCCGGGGCACGTACACCTCAAGGACATGGGCGACCTCGTGGCGTCGGCGATCCGCGAGGCCGGGGGCGTCGCCAAGGAGTTCAACACGATCGCGGTCGACGACGGCATCGCGATGGGACACGCGGGCATGCTCTACTCCCTGCCGAGCCGGGACCTGATCGCGGACTCCGTGGAGTACATGGTGCAGGCGCACACCGCCGACGCGCTCGTCTGCATCTCGAACTGCGACAAGATCACGCCGGGCATGCTCAACGCCGCGCTGCGGCTGAACATCCCGGTGATCTTCGTGTCGGGTGGGCCCATGGAGGCCGGCAAGGCGGTGGTGGCCGACGGCGTCGCGAAGACTCCGCTGAACCTGATCAACGCGATCAACTACTCGGCGGACGAGAACGTGGACGACGCCGCGCTCGGCCTGGTCGAGGAGAACGCCTGCCCCACGTGCGGCTCGTGCTCCGGCATGTTCACCGCGAACTCGATGAACTGCCTCACCGAGGCGCTGGGGCTGTCGCTGCCGGGCAACGGCTCGACGCTCGCGACGCACGCCGCCCGCAAGGAGCTGTTCCTCGAGGCCGGCCGCACCATCGTCGACCTGGCCCGCCGGTACTACGAGGACGAGGACGACGGCGCCGCGCCGCGTGGCATCGCGACCAAGTCCGCCTTCGCCAACGCGATGACGCTCGACGTCGCCATGGGCGGCTCCACGAACACGGTGCTGCACATCCTCGCGGCGGCCCAGGAGGCGGAGGTCGACTTCACGCTCGCCGACATCGAGGACATCAGCCGCCGGGTGCCGTGCTTGTCGAAGGTCGCGCCGAACCACCCCGACTACCACATGGAGGACGTCCACCGGGCTGGTGGCATCCCCGCGCTGCTGGGCGAGCTCGACCGGGGCGGCCTGCTGGACCACGACGTCACCTCGGTGCACACGCCCACGCTGCGCGCGTGGCTGGACGACTGGGACATCCGCAGTGGCAAGACCACCGAGCGGGCGCTCGGCCTGTTCCACGCGGCGCCCGGCGGTGTGCGCACCACCCAGGCGTTCTCCACGAACAACCAGTGGGAGTCGCTCGACACCGACGCCGCCGGCGGCTGCATCCGCGACGTCGAGCACGCGTACACCGTCGAGGGCGGGCTCGCCGTGCTGCGGGGCAACATCGCCGAGGACGGCGCCGTCTTCAAGACGGCAGGCGTCGACCCCGACGTGTTCCACTTCGTCGGCAAGGCGCTCGTCTGCGAGTCCCAGGACGAGGCGGTCGAGAAGATCCTGACCAAGCAGGTCGAGCCGGGCCATGTGGTGGTCGTGCGTTACGAGGGCCCTGCCGGCGGGCCCGGCATGCAGGAGATGCTCTACCCGACCTCGTACATCAAGGGACGCGGTCTGGGGAAGGTGGTCGCCCTGATCACCGACGGCCGGTTCTCCGGCGGGTCCAGCGGCATCTCGGTGGGCCACGTCTCCCCGGAGGCCGCGGCGGGCGGCACCATCGGCCTGATCGAGGACGGCGACGAGATCGAGATCGACGTCGACACCCGCCTGATCCGGGTCAACGTGCCGGACGAGGTGCTCGCCGAGCGCCGCGCCAAGATGGAGTCCTCCGAGCGGCCGTGGCAGCCCGTGGACCGCGACCGGTACGTGTCGCCGGCGCTGCAGGCCTACGCGGCACTGGCGACGTCGGCCGACCGGGGCGCCGTGCGGGACGTGGCACGCCTCCAGCGACGCTGACCCGGCACGGGCGCGGCACCCGGCGGTGGTGCCGCGCCCCGCACCCGCCCCCCCCGGCGGGCGAGGACGTTCGAGTGTCGGTGTCTCGTGCCATGGTGGTGTCACCCGGACGACACACAGGGAGTGACTCATGACCGACGCGATCACCGCCGCCGAGTTCACCGCGGAGCAGGGGACGGGTGACTGGCGTGTCCTGCGGAACTCCGCTCTCGCGCGCTTCACCACCGGCTCGTTCACCCGCGGTGTGCGGCTGGTCAGCCGAATCGGGGCGCTCGCGGAGGCCGCGAACCACCATCCGGACGTCGACCTGCGCTACGGCACCGTGACGGTGCGGACCTGGTCGCACGACGTCGACGGTCTGTCCGCGCGGGACGTCGCGCTCGCCCGGGAGATCTCCATGGCCGCCCGCGAGCTGGACGTCGCCGCGGACCCGGCAGGGGTGAGCGACGTCGTGCTGTGCATCGACGCGACGAGCGGTCCCCAGGTGCAGGCGTTCTGGCAGGCGCTGCTGGGATACGACGCACAGGCGGAGTACTCGGGCAACGACGCCGCCGGGCGGCTGACCGACCCGGACGGGCGGTTGCCCGCGATCTGGTTCCAGCAGTCCGACGAACGGCGCGAGCAGCGCAACCGTATCCACGTGGACGTGTGGGTGCCGTTCGACCAGGCCGAGCAGCGTGTGGCGGCGGCGCTCGCGGCGGGCGGCCGGCTGGTCACCGACGAGTTCGCCCCGTCCTGGTGGGTGCTGGCCGACGTCGAGGGCAACGAGGCATGCGTCTGCACGTGGCAGGGCGAGTTCTGACCGCTGCGGGGGACGCTCCCCGCGGGCGGTACGGGGTGCGGCGGCGCTCGGAGCTGCTCGTGAGACCGGGGCGCTGCTCGTAAAACAGGGTGAGATCTGGCTGCGAGCCGAGTAGAGTCTCGCGCTTGTGCGCCAGCTCCCGTCCCCCTCCCGGAACCCGTACTGGCGGTTCCTGGTAGCGGGATTTCGCGGGCAGTCGGCCTACCCGCTGGCCACGCTCGCGGGGCTGGTGGCGAACGCGACCTTCGGCCTGCTCAAGGGCGGCATCATGGGCGCGGCGGTCGAGAGCTCGGGCGGTGAGCTCGCCGGCTACTCCGCGGCGACCATGGCGGCGTTCGTCTGGCTCGGCCAAGGCATGCTGGGGTCGGTGAACTTCTGGGGCGGCAGCGACCTCCAGACCCGGATCAAGTCCGGCGACGTCGCCGTCGACTTCCTGCGTCCCGTGAGCGTGCAGGCAGCCAACGTCCTGACGGACGTCGGCAAGGGGCTGTTCGCCCTGCTGCCGCGTGGTCTGCCGAGCGTCGTCATCGGCGTGCTCGTGTCCAGCATGGCGCTGCCGCCCGACGCCGCCGCGTATGGGCTCGGGCTGCTCAGCCTCCTGATCGGCATCACGGTCTCGCACGCCACCGTGTACGCGGTGGCCACCTCGGGGTTCTGGCTGGTGGAGACCCGGGGCATCAGCGTCCTCTACATGGCGGTCTCCGGGTTCTTCGCCGGCCTGTTCACACCGATCTACCTGTTCCCGGACTGGCTGCTGACCCTCGCGCTGCTCACGCCCTTCCCGTCGATGATGCAGTTCCCCATCGACGTTATCTCCGGGCAGGTCACCGGTGCGGGGGCGGCGCAGCACCTCGGGGTGCAGCTGGTGTGGCTCGCGGTGGTGCTCGCCGTCGGGCACCTGACCACGCGGGCCGGACGCCGGAGGCTGGAGGTGCAGGGTGGCTGAGCCGGAGGAGCAGCGCAGGGTGCGGGTACTCCGCGCCTACCGGGCGGTCCTCGCGAGCCGCGCGCGCTCCCAGGCGAGCCACCGGGCCAGCTTCCGCATGGACCTGGTCGGGGCGGTGCTCGTCGGGCTGATCGAGTTCACCGAGATCTGGGTGCTGTACTCGGCGACGGACCAGATCGGCGGGTTCACGCTCGCCCAGATCATGCTCGTCTTCGGCCTGTCCGACCTCGCGTTCTCCCTGGCGGACCTGGTGGCGGGACACTGCGACAACCTGCCGGTGTACGTGCGGGCCGGCACGCTCGACGTGTTCTTCCTGCGACCGCAGCCGCTGCTCGCGCAGCTGATGACGAGCGACCTCAGTCTGCGCCGGATCGGGCGGTGCCTCGTGGGCGCGACGTCGCTCACGGTGGGCCTGGTGCTCAACGACATCGACTGGAGCGTCGGCACGGTCGGCCTGCTGCTGCTGGCCCTGGTCTGCGGGTTCGTCATCTTCACCGCGCAGTTCGTCACCGCCGCCGGCCTGCAGTTCTTCCTGATCAACGGCTCCGAGATGACCAACGCCTTCGTCTACGGCGGCCGGTACGCGGCCACGCAGCCCGCAGTCGTCTGGCCGCGCGCCCTGCTGGTCGTCTTCGGCGTCATCTTCCCGGTGGCCTTCGCGGCGTACCTGCCGGTATCCACGCTGCTGGACATGCCGGGCCCGCTCGGGTTGCCGACCTGGCTGGGCTGGTGCGCGCCCGTCGCCGCCCTCTGGGCGGTCACCGTCGCGGGGCTCTGCTGGCGCTGGGGCCTTCGTCACTACCGAGGAGCAGGCGGATGAACGTCATCAAGGCCGAGGGCCTGACCCGGGTGTTCACCGGGCGGCCGGACCGGAAGAACAGGCTGCGGCGCAGCCGGCACGTCGCCGTCGACCACCTCGACCTGAGCGTCGAGGCCGGCGAGTCCGTGGGCTACATCGGGGCCAACGGTGCCGGGAAGTCGACGACGATCAAGATGCTCGTCGGCATCCTGGTGCCGACGAGCGGTGCGGTGACCACCGTCGGCCTGCACCCGCTCAAGCAGCGGCGGGCGCTGGCACGGCGGATCGGCGTGGTCTTCGGGCAGCGCTCGCAGCTCTGGTGGGACCTGCCGGTGCGGGAGTCGTTCTCGATCCTGTCCGCCATCCACGGCCTGTCCGCCGCCGACGAGCGGACCAGGACCGCCGAGCTCGTCGACATGCTCGAGATGGGCGAGTTCCTGGCGACACCGGTGCGCCAGCTCTCGCTGGGGCAGCGCATGCGGGCCGAGGTGACCGCCGCGCTGCTGCACCGGCCGGAGCTGCTGATCCTCGACGAGCCGACGATCGGCCTCGACGTGCTGTCCAAGCAGCGCCTGCGCGAGTTCCTCGTGACCCAGCGGCGCGAGCACGGCACCACGCTGCTGCTCACCACGCACGACATGGGCGACGTCGAGCGGCTCTGCGACCGGATCCTCGTGGTGGACCACGGCAGGCTCGCGTTCGACGGCACACTCGACGGGCTGGCCCGCACGGTGGGCGCGCGGCGCGAGCTCGTGGTGGATCTCGCGACGGCGACCGGCGACCTGGTGGACCTGGACGGCGCGGAGCACGTCCGCAGCGAGTCGGACGGCCTGCGGCAGCGCCTCGCGTTCGACCCGCAGCGCACGACGGCGGCGCGCGTGCTCGCCGCGGTGTCCGAGCGGGCGGAGGTGCTGGACCTGTCGATCACCGAGCCCGACATCGAGGACGTGGTGCGCGAGATCTACCGCGCCACCCGCCGCTGACCTGCCCTGGTTGGGTGCGCACGACCAGAAGCCTGCTCAGGTTCGCGAGACGATCAGCTCCGACCAGGCGGGGATCAGCACGCCACGGGCCGCCCGACGTCGGACGACGTGCAGGGGCCGGTCCTCCTCCCACAGCATCCGCAGCAGCGCGCCGATCTCGGCCCGGGCCAGGGCGGCACCCAGGCACAGGTGCCGGCCCGCACCGAACCACAGCTGGCGGGACTCCCGCAGGTACGGACGATCGGCGCGGAACGGACCGGCGGCGGCGTTCGCCGACCAGACGAGCAGCATGATCCGCTCACCGCCGCGCAACCGCGCTCCGCCCACCTCGACGTCGGCCGCCACCCCTCTGCCGATCACGGACGCGGGACTCGTCACCCGCAGCCCTTCACGCACCACGTTCTCGACCGGGTCCCCCTCCCCGGGGTTCAGCAACCGTGCCGCCCGCTCGTCGCCTCCCGCAGGACCGGCCGCCGGGACCGGCACGGCCGCCCCGGCACGCGCCCGCAGCGCCGCGAGCATCCGATGCTGCTCACCGGTGTCGATCAGCAGGGCGGTGATCCGCCCCATGGCGCTCGCGGCGGTCTCGGTGCCCGCGACCATCAGCAGCGAGGCCAGGCCGGACGTCTCGGTGAGCCCGAGGCCGAGCTCCCGGCAGCGGCCGAGGAGGGTGTCCGGCGGTGCGTTCCGCCAGCCGTCGGGGATCCCCGCGTTCAGCTCGGCGACGATGCCCTGCGCGGTCGCCACCTGGGCCGGCGTCAGGATGGTCGACCCCGCGGTGCCGAGCGCGACGGAGGCGAGGCGCTCGCCGGTCTCGAAGATCCGCAGCGCTCCCTCGTCGTCGGGCCAGGAGCCGCCGTGCCCGGCGGGGCGGGGGATCCCGAGCAGGCTGATGACCATGCGGCCCACCAGGACCCGGGAGAGGTGTGCGACGTCGAGCGTCCCGCCCGAGCGGAGCTCATCGGCCGCGGCGGCGACGCGGTCGTCCCACGCGGCGCTCACCAGGTCGCGCGAGACGGTCTCCGTGAACAGCTCGCGTGTGCGGGAGCGCAGGTCGTGGTGGCCGGCGCCGTCGAACAGGTCGAGCACCCAGTCACCGAGGATCTGGGCCCACAGGTTTCCCACGCCGCCCTCGCCGAGGATCGTGAACGAGCGGTGGTCGCGGAGCACCGTGCGGGCCACCACGGGGTCCGCCGTGACCCACCCGATGCCCGGCACCCGGCGCACGGGCGAACCCGTACCGGGCCAGCGCTGGGCGGCCGTGCCTGCGAGGAGCAGGCCGGCCATCGCGGGCCGGGCGCGGTAGAGGAGGCCCAGCTCGTGCCGGGTGGTCGGGAGGGTGGGGATCACGGCCGTCACCCTATGGGCGGGCGTGCCGCGCGCGGTACCGGGTGGGCCGCTCAGCCGTACAGGCTCTGGACGTCCAGCTCGATCGGGAACGGCAGGTCGACCTTCAGCGTGTCGCGGAAGATGCCGGTCGGGACGTACGTCCTGGTCATGTCATCGAGCTCGTAGACGTAGATCGTCGTGATCGATTCGACGTCCTCGACCCGCCAGAAGTGGCGGATGCCGGCCTCCGCATACTTGTGCGGCTTCACCGCCCGGTCGCGGTGCTCGGACTCGGGGGAGACCACCTCGACCGCGAGGACGATGTCCTTGGCCTCGTACCAGGTGGCGTCCCCGTCGATCGACGCCGTCGAGGCGAGCAGGTCGGGCTCGGGGCGGTTGTGCTGGTCCAGGCGGACTGTCATCTCGCTGTCGACGACGATCCCTTCCTGTGCCTGGCGCGTCAGGTGGGTCCGCAGGGCGAAGATGACGCTGCTGTGCCAGCGGCGTTGAGGGGACATCATGAAGACGAGGGCTCCGTCGATCAGCTCGGTGTGGCGGGGAGCGTCCGGCAGATTGTCCAGGTCCTCGGCGAGCCAGCCCTCCGGGCGCGGAGGGCGCATCCAGTCGGGGAGCTCGGCCATGGCACCACGGTAGCAACGGGCACCTGTCGTGTCATGACTCGCCGCCGCCGCTGTCGATCGCATACCTAGACGTTAATAGGTCTAGCCGTCACCTGCGCGTTATGGGCGTGCCATAACCTTTGCCGGGTGCTCCCCGAACCGGCCGCCGTGCTGAACCCGGCACCCGCCCGACCTGTCGAACCCTCCGCTGCGCCCCAGCCGGCGCCGCGGCAGCGTCCGCGCCCCGTCGCCCGCATCGCGGGCGTCGCCGTGCACCTGCCCGAGCGCACCCGGGACGTGGCCGAGGCCGAGCGCGAGCTGCACCGCAGGAACCCGGACGTCGCGCCGCGCCTGCCGCTGGTGTCGCGCCTGACGGGCGTGCGCCGCGTCCACGTGGCGGACGACGACCAGCAGGCCTCCGACCTCGCCGTCGCCGCCTCCCGCACGGTCCTCGACCGTGCGGGCCTCGGTCCGCAGGACGTCGACCTCCTGATCTTCGCATCGGCCACCCAGGACATGATCGAGCCCGCGACCAGCCACATCACGGCCGCCAAGCTCGGCGTCCGCGCGCCGGTGATGGACGTCAAGAACGCCTGCAACTCCGTGCTCAACGGCATAGAGGTCGCCGAGGCGCTCATCGGCACCGGTCGGTACCGCCGTGTGCTCGTCGCGTGCGGGGAGATGCCCACCCGCGGCGTGCGGTGGGACGTCCCGGACCGCCGCACGTACGCGATGTCCGCGGCGGGCTACACGATGTCCGACGCCGGTGCGGCGGTGCTCGTCGAGGCGACCGGCGCCGCGAGCACGCCCGGCTTCGGGCCGGCGGGCGTCTCCGGACCCTCCGACGGCTTCGAGGACGACCTCGTCGCGGAGCTGGCGGAGCTGGTCGAGCCGGCCGGCCGGCCGTCGGGCATCCTCTCCTCGGTGTTCGCCGCGGAGTCGCAGCACTGGGACGTCGGCATGCTGCCGGGCGGCGGCACGGTGAGCCCGCGCGACCCGGAGCGGAGCTACTTCGAGATCGACGGGTCGCGGCTGCGTACGGCGTTCGACGCCTTCGGGTCGGCGCCCGTGGAGCAGGCCCTGGCCGCGGCGGGCGTGACCATGGACGACGTCGCGCTCGTCGCGGTGCACCAGGTGGCGGTCGCGTACCTCGCGGACGTGCACCGGACGCTCGGCGTGCCGGCCGACCGCACGATCGTCACCGTGGCCGACCACGGCAACATCGCCTCGGCGACGCTTCCGCTGCAGCTCGCCACGGCGCTGGAGTCCGGCCGCCTGGGGCGGGGCGACGTCGTGCTGCTGCTCGGTCTCGCGGGCGGGGTCAGCATGGGTGCGATGGTGGTCCGGTGGTGAGCGGCGGACAGCTCGGCCCGCAGGCGGGTCGCCCCCGCCTCGCCGTCGTCGTGCCCGCGCTGAACGAGGCGCACGAGCACGGGATCCTCCGCACGCTCGAGGCGCTGCGCGATCAGGAGGACGACGACTTCGACCTGGTGGTCGTGGACAACGGGTCCACGGACGGCACGCCCGACGTCGTGCGCAAGGCGATAGCGAACTGGGGACGGCTGCGCTGGCACCTCGTCACCGAGGACCAGAAGGGGACCGGCGCCGCCGCGGACACCGGGATGCGCGCCGCCATCGGCCTCGGGGCCGAGCTGCTGGCTCGCACGGACGCCGACTGCCTGCCCCCACCGACGTGGACCAGTGCTGTCCGGGCGGCCTTCGCGTCGGGCGACGAGCTCGTCGCGGGGCGGCTCGTCCCGCGCGACGACGACCTGCCGGTGTCGCGGTTCCAGCAGGGCGTGCTGTCGTTCGCGCTGTGGGCGTCGAGCACGTTCGGCAAGGTCCGGCCCGGGAACCAGGACGAGGGGTACCTCGGGCCGTACGTCATGACGCCCGGCTGCAACATGGCGATCACCGCCTCCCTGTACGAGCGGGCCGGCGGGTTTCCGCGCACCCGGATCGAGGACCTGCACGAGGACCGTGCGCTGGTCAACGCGGTGCGGCGGCTGACGACGCGGTACGGCGAGCACCGTGACGTGTGGGTGCGCGCCTCGACGCGCCGGGTGCACGCCTGGGGGCTCGTGCGGACGCTCGGCTGGTACGCCGACCACCGGTACCGGCCCGAGGTCGTGGACATCCGATGAGAGCCCACCCGGCGGTGGCGCGTGCGCACGACCTCGGCGGGGCGGCGCCCGAGGCGGCCTGGGAGGAGCGGGTCCAGCGCGCGGCACACCCCCTCGCGTACCCGGCACTGCGGTCCGCGCGGAACCGGCCGGTGGTCCGGGTGCCGCGCATCGGCGTGGTGGTGAGCGATGCCGCCCTCGCCCGCGAGGTGCTGCTCGACCTCGACCACTTCTCGAAGGTGGGCCCGGGGGCGCCGTCAGACCTGTGGACGCCGGTGCTCGGGCCGTCGGTGCTGCTCAACATGGAGGGCGCCGAGCACGCCGCACTGCGGCGGGCGCTCGGGCCGCTGTTCTCGCCCCGCGCGGTCCGCGAGCTCGTGGCGGCCGACGACGGCGACGCGGGCGTGCTGCCGGACCTCACGCGACGGCTCGCTGCGGGGGAGGCCGTCGACCTGGCGGCGGTGGTCGGCGCCCAGGCCGGCGCCGTGATCTGCGGGATGGTCGGACTGCCGCCGACCGACGAGGCGGTGCGCTCGTCCATGGCCGCCGCCCAGACGATCACCGGGATGGTGCGCCTGCACCGGCACGGCCTCACCCGGTCCCAGGTGGTCCGGGCACGGACCGTGCTGGAACGGCTGACCGCGCCCGCGCGCATCGCGTACCGTGCCGGAGACCCGGCGACGGTCCCCGGACGGATGCGCGACCTGGGACTGTCCGAGCGTGAGGCGATGGGCGCCGTCGGGGCGTTCGTGCTCACCGGGACGGAGACCATCCAGTCGTTCGTGCCCCGCCTCGTGGCCATCGCGCACGACGCCGGATGGACGGCGCGCCTGCTGGCGGACGACGCCCCGCTGCGGCGTCGTGCCGTCGAGGAAGGGCTGCGCGTCACCGTGCCGACCCCCGCGATGCTGCGCTCGGTGCGCGCCGGTACGTCGGTCGGCGGGGTGCCGGTCGCCGCGGGGGACCGGGTGGTGATCGCCACCGTGAACTGCTGCCGGGCGGGCGGCGGCTTCGACCCCGACCGGTCGGTCGACCCCGCCGTGCGGCACCTCTGGTTCGGCGCGGGCCCGCACTTCTGCCTCGGCATGCCGCTCGCGATGGCGCAGGTGGACGCGGTGCTCGACGCGCTCGCGGCAGCGGCGTCCGACGGGCGTGTCCCGGTCGTGGGCGGGCGCCGGGCCGCTCGTGGCGTGCTGGTCCCCGCGTACCGCTCGCTCGAGCTTCGCCTGGGGGACCCAGGCCGTGCTCCTGTCCGGTCCGCTGCGCGGGTGGCGTCGTGACGCACTTCGTGGATGATCTGCTCGCCGTCGCACGGAGCGCACCCGACCTCGTCGCGCTCCGCTGGTTCGGCGGCCGCGACGGAGGGCGCGTGCGCGAGGAGGTCACGTTCGGCAGCCTGGCCGAGCGGGTGGAGCGGACGGCGTCCGGGCTGCGAGCGCAGGGCATGGAGCCCGGCGACCGTGTGCTCTTCAGCATCCGGCCCCGGCCGGAGGGGGTGGTCCTGTGCCTGGCGGTCCTGCGTGCGGGTGGCGCCGTCGTGTTCGTGGACCCTGGCTCGACGCCGGAGCTGTTCGCCGCGCGGATCGCGGCGGCGAAGCCGCGCTGGGCCGCGACGGAGGCGCTGCTGTACGCGGCGTCGTCGGGGCCGCTGCGGGGGGTCGCCCGGTCGCGCGGCCTGCTGCTGCCCGACTACGGGCGGCTGCCCGTGCGGCACCTGTACACCGGTGCGTGGCTCCCGGGTGTGCCGCGGGGTGCTCGCCGGGTGACGAGCCTGGGCCGGGTGGCGCCGGGGTCGGGTCGGGCGTCGGCGACCGGTGCGGGCGCTCCCGGAGTGACGGGGGAGGCGGACCGGGAGGCGCTGGTCGTCTTCACGTCCGGCACGACGTCGGACCCGAAGGCGGTGGTGCACACCGCTCGGACGCTCGGCGGGATGCTGGGCCTGTTCGCCCGGGTCGGTGACCTGAAGCCGGCGCAGCGGGCGCACACGGACCAGATGTTCCTGGGGCTGCCGGCGATCATGGCGGGGGGCACGTGGGAGATTCCCGCGAAGGCGCCGAAGGACGCCCCGGAGGCGTTCGCACGGGGCGTCGCGGGGGCCGACTCCTCGTTCCTGGTGCCTGCCGACGTGACCGCGCTGCTCGACGTCCTGGAGACACGGAGCCGAGCGGGCGGGACCACGCCGGCGGAGGGCCCGGCGGTGCTCGCGGTCGGCGCCGCGCCCGTCACCGTGGCACTGCTCGAGCGTGGCCGCCGCGTCCTGCCGGGCACCCGCTGGCTCGCGGTCTACGGCGCCACCGAGATCCTGCCGGCGGCGGTGACGGACGCGGACGAGAAGATCGCGGCCGCCGCGGAGGGCGACCTCGTCGGGCACCCGCTCGACGGGACAGGCGTCCGGATCGATCCGGAGGCTGCTTCGGACCCGGAGGCCGCCGCAGGTGCGGACGGTGCGGACGGCGCCGGGGAGCCGGCGGGCGGCGACGGCGAACGAGTGGTCGGCGAGCTCGTGCTGACCGGGCCGTCCCTGATGGCCGGCTACCTGTCCGACCTCGACGCCGGCGGGCCACGGGCGGTCGAGCACCGCACCGGCGACCTCGCGTACCGGGACGTCGAGGGGCGGATCGTGCTGGTCGGCCGCAACCGGGACATGATCATCCGCGGGACCGTGAACATCTACCCCGGTCTGTTCGAGCCACGGCTGCGGGACCTGCCGGGCGTGGCGGACGCCGTCATGGTCGGTGTCCCGGTGCCCGACGGAGACGAGCGGGTGGTGCTCGTGGTGACCGCCGAGGGCGGCACCCGGACCACCGGGACCCCGGAGATCCGGGCCACCACGGAGCTGACCCGGTCGGTGGCGGACCAGGTGGGCCGGGTCGTGGACCACGGCGCGCTGCCCGACCTGGTGGTCGAGGCGTCCCACCTGCCGCTCGCGGGCCGTTCCCGGAAACCTGATCGTCGTGCGCTGGTCAGCTTGGTTTCACCCGTGACCGGTACAGTGCGCGCATGAAGGTGGCGGTGACCGGTTCGTCTGGTTTTGTTGGTGGTGCTGTGGTCCGCGACCTGGCGGCGCGCGGGCACGAGGTGATCGCGTTCTCGCGTCGGGTCCCACGCCTGCCCGGCGACGTCCTCCATCAGGTCGCCCACCAGTTCTGGGACCTCCGGGACGGGCCGCTGGCCAAGGAGGACCGCCCGGAGGACGTCGACGCCGTCGTGCACTGCGGCGCAGCGGTGGCCGACGGCGGTAGCCACGCCCGCGCGTGGGTGGTCAACGTCGAGGGCACCCGCGCGGTCCGCGAGACGTTCCCCGAGGCCCGGTTCGTGCACGTGTCCTCGGGCAGCGTCTACGACCCTCGTACCCCGAGCGTGGCGGTGACCGAGTCGGAGGCGCCCGCGCACGGCTACGTCAACGCCTACGGCTCCACCAAGGCGGCCGCCGAGCGGTACCTGACGGCCGACGCCGCGCGCGAGGACCGGGGTCCCGTCATCGTCCTGCGGCCGCACGCGGTCTACGGCCCCGGCGACACGACGCTGCTGCCGCGCCTGGAGGCGGCGGCGGTCGGCGCCTGGCTGCCGATCCCCGGTGGCGGGAAGGTGCGTCAGCACCTCACGCATGTCGACACCCTCGTCCAGGCGGTGCGCGCGGCGCTGGACGCCGACGTCGAGCCCGAGACGGCCGCCGGCCGGCCGCTCGTGGCCAACGTGGCCGACGCCCGGCCCGTCGACCTGGACGAGACGCTCGAGATGCTCATGTTCGCCAGGTTCCGGCCGGTGCAGGTGGTCGGCATCCCCATCCGGCTCGCGAACGTCCTGGCCTGGGCGGGCGAGAAGATGTCCCGCTGGACCGGTCGCGAGCCGCGCCTGTCCCGGTACACCATCAGCCACCTCGCGATGGAGCGCACCTACGACCTCACGGTGCTGCGCGAGCGGCTCGGCGTCGACCCGGCGCCGACGTCGCTGCACGGCGCGATGAGCTGGTAACCACGACCGAAGCGGCGGCTTGCCTGGAATGCCCTACCCTGTGCGGGTGATGCCAGGGAGCGACACCGCGGTCGAGACGCTCGGGCTGCGCAAGGCGTACCGGTCGGTGCGCGGGCGCGTCGTGGGCATCGAAGGGCTCGACCTCCGTGTACCGGTCGGCGGGATCCACGCGCTGCTCGGCCTCCCCGGTTCCGGCAGGACCACCACGCTCCGTCTCCTCACCGGCCTGGCGCACGCCGACGGGGGCGCCATCAAGATCTTCGGCACCCCCGTACCCGACGGCCTGCCCGACC
Source organism: Promicromonospora iranensis (assembly GCF_028994805.1). Classification (GTDB taxonomy): domain Bacteria; phylum Actinomycetota; class Actinomycetes; order Actinomycetales; family Cellulomonadaceae; genus Promicromonospora; species Promicromonospora iranensis. The sequence goes on from NZ_JAJQQP010000003.1 coordinate 20,205, forward strand.
TCGCCGGCCGCATCGGCGCCGTCGTCGGCGAACCCGGGTTCCAGGCCGGCCTGAGCGGCCGCCGGAACCTGACGCTCCTCGCGAGCGCGGCAGGAGTGCCGCGCACCAGGGTCGACGAGGTGCTGGCCCGCGTGCTCCTCACCGACCGCGCCACGACGGCCTACCGCACCTACTCGGCCGACGAGGGGCGCCGGCTCGCGCTCGCCGCCGCGCTCCTGTGCGATCCCGACCTGCTCGTCGTCGACGAGCCGAGCGCGGGGCTCGACGCCGTCGGCACGCGCGAGATCCGGGAGGCCCTGCGGCGCCTCGCCGACCAGGGGAAGACCGTCCTCCTGGCCACCGGCGTCCTGACGGAGGCCCAGCAGATCGCGGACACGGTGACCGTGCTCGACGGTGGCCGCGTCCTCGCCCAGGGCGTCGTCGCCGACCTCCTCGGTGATGCGGAGGTCAGCGTCCGGGTGCGGCTCGACGAGCCGGGGAAGGCGGCCACGGCGCTGCGCGCCGCGGGGTTCAAGGTCCGGGCCGACGGCGACGCGCTGTACGTCGACGGCGTCGCCGAACCGTCGGACGTCTCCCGGGCGCTCGCGAAGCAGAAGCTGTTCGTCAGCGAGCTGGTGCCGCAGCGCGAGGATCTGGCCGCTGTCGTGGGCAGGCTGCGGCCGGTCACGCCGCCGACCCCGAAGGTCCCGACCCGCGCGGAGGAGCGCGCTGCTCGTAAGGCGACCGAGCGGCAGGCCGCCGAGCGCAGGAAGGCGGCCGACCAGCGCAAGACCGCGAAGGAGGCCGCCGCCAAGCAGGCGGCTGCCGACGCGGAGCGCGCCGAGCGGGCGGCGGAGAAGCAGGCGGCTGCCGACGAGAAGGCGGCAGCCAAGCAGGCGGCTGCGGACGAGAAGGGCGCCAAGCAGGCGAGCGGCTCGACGACGGACACCGCGACGACGGACACCGCGAAGACAGGCGCCGCGAAGACAGGCGCCGCGAAGACAGGCGCCGCGAAGACAGGCGCCGCGAAGACAGGTGCCGCCAAGACAGGTGCCGCCAAGACAGGTGCCGCCAAGACAGGTGCCGCCAAGACAGGTGCCGCCAAGACAGGCACTCCGAAGCCGCAGCGCACCGAGGGGACACGATGACGGGCCTGCTGTGGGCGGAGCTGCGGCGGTTCGGCGCGCGGCCCGCGATCCGCTGGATCGCCGCGGGCATGCTGGGGCACGTCGCCCTGGCGGTCGCGCTGACGGTGTTCGAGGTCGGCTCGTCGACGCTCGCCCGGATGCTGGAGCAGGGGGCGATCTCGTTCTACGCGCTGACGTCGGTGTTCCTGGCCTATGTGGCGGGCGTGCTGCTGGTGACGGGCGACGCGGCGTCGGGCGGCACGCGGGCGCTGCTGACCGTCGAGCCACGCCGTAGCCGCGTGTACTGGAGCAAGGTGGCCGCCGCCGCCCTGGCAGTCCTGCCCGGAGTGGCGGCGGCGTACACGCTGCTGGCCCTGGGGATGTACGGGGTGCACGCACGCGCGGGGATGCTGGGTGGTCCGGCGTCGGACCTGGCCACCGAGCTGACGTGGAGCGGCGTGCGGGTGCTTGCGCTCGCGGCCTGTGCGGCGGCCGGTGGGGCAGCGCTCGGTGTCCTGGTGCGGCGCTGGTGGGTCGCCGTCCCGCTCGTCGTGGTGTGGTTCCTCGTCGAGGAGACGGCGCTGAGCACGGCCTCTGCTGGTCAGCAGTGGTTCTTGTTCACCAACGCCGACACCTGGGTCCGCGGCACACGGACCGTCGTGCCCGGCGACGGGCTCCTGGCGGTCCCGCTCGTGCACAGCGCGCTCCTGCTGCTCGGCGCGGCGGTGGTGCTGACCGTCCTCGGCTGGGTCGTATTCCGGCGGCGGGACGTACCCTGACCGCTTGCCGGGCTGCCCGGTAGGCCCGGGATCTGGCGGCTGGCGGCCGTCAGTGTCTCGGATCGTGGGACCATCGGCCCGCTGGGTGACATCGCCGCAGATTCGGCGTAACGTGCGTCACGTGCAGACGATCATTCTTGTAGTACTTCCTGAGCGCGCGGCCTAAGCCCAGCACAGGCATCGTCCGCGCGCTCACCCTGGCAGTCCTTGCTCACCAAGGACCCGGGGTTTTTTTGTTGTCACGAACGCTCGCTTTCGCCCCAGGACGGGGCGCGACGGCAGGAGATCCGTATGACCGGCACACCGACACCCGCACAGATCGCCGCGCGCGCCGAGGCGCGTGACCAGGTGCGCACCGAGCTTCGGTCCCGCGTGGTAAGCGGCAAGGCCGAGACCGAGGCAGCCACGCCTCGCGTCGGGCCGGAGGAGGTCACGGGGGCGCAGTCGATCGTCCGCTCGCTCGAGGAGATCGGTGTCGACACCGTCTTCGGCATCCCGGGCGGCGCGATCCTTCCCCTGTACGACCCGCTGATGGACTCCGCGAAGCTCCGGCACATCCTCGTGCGGCACGAGCAGGGTGGCGGCCACGCGGCGTCGGGCTACGCCCACGCGACCGGCAGGGTCGGGGTGACCATGGCGACGTCGGGTCCCGGCGCGACGAACCTGGTGACGCCCATCGCCGACGCGCACATGGACTCCATCCCGCTCGTCGCGATCACCGGTCAGGTGGCGTCCGCGTCGATCGGGACCGACGCGTTCCAGGAGGCCGACATCGTCGGCATCACGCTGCCGATCACCAAGCACAACTTCCTGGTCACCGACCCGGCCGACATCCCCCGCACCATCGCGGAGGCGTTCCACATCGCCTCGACGGGGCGGCCGGGACCGGTGCTGGTGGACATCTCCAAGTCGGCCATGCAGTCGCGCACCACGTTCTCGTGGCCGCAGGAGCTGCAGCTGCCCGGATACCACCCGGTGACCAAGCCGCACTCGAAGCAGATCCGGGAGGCCGCGAGGCTGCTGGCCACGGCGAAGCGCCCGGTGCTGTACGTGGGCGGCGGCGTCATCCGGTCCGGGGCGGCGAACCTGCTGCGCCAGCTCGTCGACCTGTCCGGGGCGCCCGTCGTGACGACCCTGATGGCCCGCGGCGCGGTGCCGGACAGCCACCCGCAGCACCTGGGGATGCCCGGCATGCACGGCACCGTGCCCGCCGTGGCAGCGCTGCAGAAGGCGGACCTGGTCTTCGCGCTCGGTGCCCGGTTCGACGACCGCGTGACGGGCAAGCTCTCGAGCTTCGCCCCGCTGGCCGCGATCATCCACGCGGACATCGACCCGGCGGAGATCGGCAAGAACCGCGAGGCCGACGTGCCGATCGTGGGTGACCTGCGCGAGGTCATCGGCGACCTGCTGCCCGAGCTGGCCAGGGAGCACGAGACGCACGGCAAGCCGGACGTCGAGGGCTGGTGGCACCAGCTGGACGAGTGGCGCCGCACCTACCCCCGCGGCTACACGCAGCCGGAGGACGGACACCTCTCGCCGCAGCACGTGATCCAGCGTCTCGGCGAGATGACCGGGCCCGACGGGATCTACGTCGCGGGCGTGGGGCAGCACCAGATGTGGGCGGCGCAGTTCATCAGCTATGAGCGGCCGAACACCTGGATCAACTCCGGCGGCCTCGGCACCATGGGCTACTCCGTCCCTGCCGCGATGGGCGCGAAGGTCGGCCAGCCGGACCGGACCGTCTGGGCGATCGACGGCGACGGCTGCTTCCAGATGACCAACCAGGAGCTCGCCACCTGTGCGATCAACGACATCCCCATCAAGGTGGCCGTGATCAACAACAGCTCGCTGGGCATGGTGCGGCAGTGGCAGACGCTCTTCTACGAGTCGCGCTACTCCAACACCGACCTGCACACCGGTCACGGCACCCGGCGCATCCCCGACTTCGTGAAGCTCGCCGACGCGTACGGCTGCGAGGGCATCCGCGTGGAGCACGCCTCCGAGGTCGACGCCGCGATCAAGCGCGCCAACGAGATCGACGACCGGCCCGTCGTCGTGGACTTCACCGTCTCGCGGGACGCGATGGTGTGGCCCATGGTCGCCGCCGGCGTGAGCAACGATGACATCCAGTACGCACGCGGCATCTCGCCGGCGTGGGACCGAGAAGACTGAGCGAGGACTGAATCCCATGTCGAGGCACACCCTGTCCGTGCTCGTGGAGAACAAGCCCGGCGTGCTCACGCGCGTCGCCGGGCTGTTCGCCCGGCGCGCGTTCAACATCCACTCCCTGGCGGTGGGCCCCACGGAGCACGAGGAGATCTCGCGCATCACCGTGGTGGTCGACGTCGAGGAGCACCCCCTGGAACAGGTCACCAAGCAGCTCAACAAGCTCATCCACGTGATCAAGATCGTCGAGCTCGAACCCGAGTCGTCAGTGCACCGCGAGCTCCTGCTCGTCAAGGTGCGGGCCGACGCCGCCACCCGCACCGGGGTGCTGGAAGTCGTCGAGATGTTCCGGGCGCGCGTCGTCGACGTCGTGCCGGAGTCCGTGGTCATCGAGGCCACGGGACCCGCCGCGAAGCTCGACTCGCTGCTCGCGGCGCTGGAACCGTACGGCGTCCGTGAGATCGTCAAGTCCGGGACCCTGGCCATCGGCCGGGGTGCCCGGTCCATCACCGACCGCGCCTTCGAGCGCGCCGTCCGGTCCGCGTGACCGCCTGACCTACTGACTTACTTTCACCCGAGAAGATCAATTGAGGAGCAAGAACCGTGGCTGAGCTGTTCTACGACGATGACGCCGACCTGTCGATCATCCAGCAGAAGAAGGTTGCTGTGATCGGCTACGGCAGCCAGGGCCACGCGCACGCCCTGAACCTGCGCGACTCCGGCACCCAGGTGACCGTCGGCCTCCGCGAGGGCTCCGCGTCCCGCGAGAAGGCCGCGAACGAGGGCCTCGCGGTCGCCACCGTGCCCGACGCCGTCCGGGATGCCGACGTCGTCGTCATCCTGGCCCCCGACCAGGTGCAGCGGCACGTGTACGCGGAGGACATCGCGCCGAACCTCAAGGAGGGCGCCGCGCTCGTCTTCGGGCACGGCTTCAACATCCGCTACGGCTACATCAAGCCCGAGGCCGGCCACGACGTGCTCATGGTCGCCCCCAAGGGCCCGGGCCACATCGTGCGCCGCGAGTTCGCCGACGGCCGCGGCGTGCCCGTGATCGTCGCGGTGGAGCAGGACGCTTCCGGCTCCGCCTGGGACCTCGCCCTCTCGTACGCCAAGGGCATCGGCGGCCTGCGCGCCGGCGGTATCAAGACGACGTTCACCGAGGAGACCGAGACCGACCTGTTCGGTGAGCAGGCGGTGCTCTGCGGCGGTGCCTCGCAGCTGGTCCAGTACGGGTTCGAGACGCTGACCGAGGCCGGCTACCAGCCGGAGGTCGCGTACTTCGAGGTGCTGCACGAGCTCAAGCTGATCGTCGACCTCATGGTCGAGGGCGGCATCGCCAAGCAGCGCTGGTCGGTGTCGGACACCGCCGAGTACGGCGACTACGTCTCCGGCCCGCGGGTCATCGACCCGAGCGTGAAGGAGAACATGAAGGCCGTGCTGGCCGACATCCAGAACGGTGCCTTCGCGGAGCGGTTCATCGCCGACCAGGACGCCGGCGCCCCCGAGTTCAAGGAGCTGCGCGCCAAGGGCGAGCAGCACCCGATCGAGACGACGGGCCGCGAGCTGCGCAAGATGTTCTCGTGGATCAAGCCGGCCGACTCGGACTACGTCGAGGGCTCTGCCGCTCGTTGAGGCGTAGCGGCGCGCTGACGAGGTAGCGCCGCGTCAGGCGTGGCGGCGCCGCTCCGCGAGGAGCGGCACCGCCACGCCGACCAGCGTCAGGGCGGCGCCCACGGAGGTAGCGACCCCTGGCGGCGTGGCGCCCGGCGTGACCACGTCGAGCACCAGTGCCGTGACGATCTGTCCGGCGATCATGCCCAGGCTGAGCAGCAGCACCCCGATCCGGTGCACGACTGCCGCGGACAGCGCGATGAACGCGATGCCGATGATCCCGCCGGTGTACAGCAGCGGGTCCGTCGGGAAGGCACCGTCGGGCAGCCCTTCGACCAGCAGCGACACCCCGAGGGCAGCCGCCAGCACCACGGTGCCGACCACGAAGTTCACGAGGGTAGCGGCGAGGACGTCGCCGGCCGCGGCGCGCACGTGCCCGTTGACCGCCTGCTGCCAGGCCGACCCGATGCCTGCCAGCAGCGGGAGCACGGCCAGCAGCAGGGCAGACGGCGACCCGAGGTCCCCGGACATCGCGATGGCGACGGCGGCCACGGTCAGCACCGGGCCGACGGCGCGGGGGAGCGTCACCAGCCGTACCCCGCCCGGCCCGAGGCCGAGCCGGTCGATGACGACCGAACCGACGGACTGGCCGGTGACGAAGGCGACGATGAAGGTCGCGACGCCCAGCACCCCGACGGTGAGGCCCTGGGTCGCGACGAAGAATCCGCCGGCGGCGCCCCCGAGGACCTGCCAGGGACGCAGGCCGCCGTCGCGCAGGGCGGCGAGAACCCGGCGCATACCGGCCCGGCTGCGCCGGGAGACCAGCAGCGCCAGCGTCAGCAGGAGCAGCCCGGACCCGAACGACACGACCGCCGCGAGATAGCCGCTGCCGACATGCTCCGCCAGGGAGCCGTTGACGCGACTCTGCACGGCGATCCCGGCTCCGCCGACCACGGCGAGGGCGACGCCGGCGGCTGCGCGGTTGCCGGGGCGAGCGGCCGGCCGGCCGGTGTCGCCGACACGAGCGGGGCCGGCAGCGAGGGCGGGGCCGGCAGCCGGAGCGGGGTCGTCGAGCGAGACGTCGTGGGGCACGTGTCGAGTCTAGGAACCTTGCTTGCCCGGGGCAGCAGTGCCGGGCTGTCTGTCTGGTCACAGAGCGGCGCCCCGCCCTCCGGTCGGAGAGCGGGGCGCCGTGTCCGGTGCGACGGCGAAGATCAGGACGTGAGGGAGTCGACCCAGTCCTGGTTGTCCGCGATCCAGGCCTCGACGCCGGCGGCCGGGTCGTCCGGGTTCTCGTTGACGACCTGGTCCTCCAGGGTGCCGTACTGCTCGTCGTCCAGCTTGGCCTTCGACATCATCTCGGCGACCTCGGGGAACTCCTCGCTGAACCCGACGGTCGCGAGCTCGTGCAGGCCCTCCGCCTCGCCGAGGGCGCCCTTCGGGTCCTCGAGGTCGCGGACGGGGAACTCGTTGTTCGCCCAGAAGGGACGCCACAGCGTGACGACGATGTCCTCCTTGGCGTCGACCGCCTCCTCGAGGGCGTTCAGCATGGCCGGCGTCGAGGAGGTCTGGAGCTCCCAGCCGTCCTCGTCCAGGCCGTACTGCGGGATGACCTGCTCCTGGACGGCCTTGGTGAGGCCGGCGCCCGCCTCGATGCCGACGATCTTGCCGTCGTAGTCGGCCGACTTGCCGACGAGGTCCTCGATCGACTGCAGGTCCGAGTCCTCCGGGACGGCCATGGTCAGCTTGGCGTCGTCGTAGTAGGCGCCGAGGTCCTCGATGTCGTCGCCGTACTCGTCCATGTAGGACTTGTGCGTGACCTCGGGCCATGCGGACGGGTACACGTCGATGTCGCCCTCGGCGAGCCCCGTGTACAGCGGCGCGGCGTCGTTGATCTCCTCGATCTCGACCGTGTAGCCGTCCTTCTCGAGGATGTTCTTCCACAGGTAGGCGGTGCTCAGACCGTCTGTCCACGAGGGGATGATGCCCAGCGTGATGGTCTTGTCGCCCTCACCGGGGTTGGGGTTGCTCTCGTCAGCCGAGGCGCATGCCGTGACGCTGAGGGTGAGGGTGAGAGCCGCCGCAGCGGCTCCGATCCGCTTGCCGGTCGTGCCGATCATCGGTGTCCTTCCGTTTCGTATATGCATCGTCGTGTCCGTGAGTCGTGAGGTAGGAAAGTTCTTGGTTCGCGGGAAGAGACTGGTCAGGCCGCGCTGCCGGCCGGGGTCCGGGTGAAGCGCTCGCGGAGCTCGCGCATCCTGCCGTGGCCCGGCCTGCGCGAGCCGATCGAGGCGGTGAGCCGGTCCAGGAAGATCGCCAGGATCACCACGGAGATGCCGGCGTCGAAGCCGAGGGCGAGGTTGAGCGTCGAGATGCCGCTGACCACCTCGTTTCCCAGGCCTCCAGCACCCACGAGGCCGCCGATCACGGCCATCGAGAGCGACAGCATGATCACCTGGTTGACGCCGGCCATCACGGTCGGCAGGGCCAGCGGAAGCTGGATGTCCTTCAGGATCTGCCGCGGTCCGGCGCCGAAGGCCTGCCCGGCCTCGACCACCTCGCTGTCGACCTGACGGATGCCCAGCTCGGTGAGCCGGACGGCCGGGGCCACCGCGAAGATCACCGTGGCGACCATCGCTCCGGCCACGCCGATGCTGAACAGCTTGACCACGGGGACCAGCCAGACGAATCCGGGCATGGTCTGCAAGAAGTCCATGACGGGCCTGAGGATGCGGCTGACGACCGCAGAGCGTGCCGCGAGGATCCCCAGTGGGACGCCGATGATCAGTGCGACCAGGGTGGCGACCACTACCAGGGCCAGGGTGTCCATGGCCGGGTCCCACATGCCCATCCCGATGATCAGGACCATGCCGACCAGGGTGCCGATCCCGAGCTTCCAGTCGCGGACGAGCCAGGCGAGCAGGGCGAAGATCACGGTGAGGACCAGCGGCTCCGGGGCCAGCAGCACCCCGGCGAGCCCGTCGATGGCGCCGGTGATGATGTCACCGACCACGTCGAAGAACGCGTCGAACGTGTCCTTGAACCACGTGAAGCCGGTCTCCAGCAGGTCGCCGATCGGCAGGGACGGCACGATCGTCAGGGGAGCGGCGCGCTCAACCACGGACTGCCTCCTTCGTCTGGTCGGTGGGTTCCGGCACAGCCTCGGGTTCCGGCACAGCCTCCGGCTCGGAGAACGCGGCGAGCGCCGAGAGCAGCGTGATGCGCGGGATGACGCCGCTGAGCCGGCCGGCGTCGTCGACCACGGCGATGGCCGGGGTCTCGGCGGCGGGGCCGAACAGGTCGGCGAGCGAGGTGTCGGGGGTGACGCGGGCGACGTCGGGCACCGGCTTCAGGAGGCTGGTGATGTCCTTCTGCTCCAGGTGCTTGCCCACCTCGTCCTCGGTGACGTACCCCTTCAGGGAGCGGTCACGTCCGGTGACGAACAGCGCCGAGATCTGGTGCTCGCGCATCAGCTTGTGCGCGGTGCGCGGTCCCTGCTCGGCCCCGAGGACGGCGACCGGCGGTTCCATGACGGACGACGCGGTCAGCACGCGGGTGCGGTCGACGTCGGCGACGAACTGGGCGACGTAGTCGTTGGCGGGGTCGGTGAGGATCTCCTCGGCGGTCCCGACCTGGACGATCCGCCCGTTGCGCATCATGGCGATGCGGTCGCCGATACGCATGGCCTCGTTGAGGTCGTGGGTGATGAACAGGATCGTCTTGCCGAGCTTCTGCTGCAGCTCGATGAGCTGGTCCTGCATGTCGCGCCGGATCAGCGGGTCCAGCGCGCTGAACGCCTCATCCATGAGCAGGATGTCGGTGTCGGCGGCGAGTGCGCGGGCCAGGCCGACGCGCTGCTGCATACCGCCGGACAGCTCGCTGGGCAGGTGCTCGTCCCAGCCGGTCAGCCCGCACAGCTCGAGCGCCTCGTGGGCGCGCCTGCGGCGCTCTTCCTTGGCGACGCCCTGGGTCTCGAGGCCGTATGCGGCGTTGTCGATGACCGAGCGGTGCGGGAACAGCGCGAAGTGCTGGAACACCATGCTGATCCGCTCGCGGCGGAGCCGGCGCAGATCCTTGCCGGTGGCGGCGGTGATGTTCTCGCCGTAGAGCTTCACGTGGCCGGCGGTCGGGGGGTGGAGCCCGTTGATCATGCGGATCAGCGTCGACTTGCCGGACCCGGAGAGACCCATGACGACAAAGATCTCGCCCTCTTCGACCGTGAACGACGCGTCGATGACGGCGGGGGTCAGCCCTGCCTTCTTCAGCTCGGCGGTGTCGGCACCGGCTTCGAGACGCTTGACGCCCTCGCGGCCTTTGCGGCCGAACACCTTGTACAGGCGGTGTGCCTCGATAGCTGGCACGGAGCCCCCTCTTCTTGGCGGAAATTGTGGGCTGGGGAACAATCGTTAAGCACGCCGCTGGGACGTGGACCGCCGTTTACCAGATCATGGTCGGACTCGCACATGCAAACTGAGTAAGTGTTCGTTACCGGATCGTTCAGCGGTCGTCATGTTCGCTGAAGCCTCGTCCCGGGTCGTCGGTTAGGGCAGGATGTCCCCGTGACTCACGACGTGAACCCGCAGGCAGCGGACGACAACGAGCCGACCGACGCCGCGTCGGGGGCGGAGTCCTTCGATCCCGCGACGTTCGATCCCGCGACGTTCGACCCGGAGACGGTCTCCGCCGAGGACTCGGAGCTCGCGGCCGAGGTCCTCGACTTCTGGGCGGCCACCCGGCAGTACGCCGGCATGGCGAAGGCGAGCATCGTGGTGGGCCAGACCGTGAGCGAGACCGTGCCGCCGCAGGCCTGGTCGTTCGGCGACGAGCCGGAGCTGGCCGAGAGGCTGCTGGACGCGGTGCTCGCGGGGGACAAGACGGCGACGTCGTCGGCTCTGTGGGACTACGACGCCGAGGGCGCGCCGCTGCCGGTCGTCGGCGAGCTGTCGATCCTGCTGGACGGCGAGAACCACCCGCGCGCCCTGATCCGCACCACGAGCGTCGAGACCGTGACGTTCGACGAGGTCGACGAGGACTTCGCGGCTGCGGAGGGGGAGGACGACCGCACGCTGGAGTCGTGGCGCACGGGGCACGAGGCGTACTTCCGCCGGAACCTCCCGGAGGGCCGGGAGTTCTCCGCGGACATGCCCGTCGTGTGCGAGCGGTTCGAGCTGCTCTACCCGCGCCTCTGACTCACGCGGTGTGGCCGGTGGCGCCGCTGAGCTCTTCCACGCCGTACGCCCGCGCTCCCGGCCGGACGGAGGAGAACGCGGCGTCGACCGCTGGGGCCAGCTCCGCGTCCGGGACCTGGGCCGCAGTGGTGCCGAGGACCATGAAGTGGTTGTCGTCGATGACGCGGCGCGCGATGTCCCGGGGTTCCGTTGCACTGGTCTCCATGCCGGGTGGACCGGTGGCGAGCCGGGAACTCATCGCGAGTGTCAGTGTCTCGTCCTACCGTGTCGGCATCGGCCCGGACCTGCGGGCCGCCGGAACCGACCCGAGGTGATGACGATGGCACTGCGCTGGTACTCGACGGTGGTCGAGTCGACCGACCACAAGACGCTGGCCCGCTGGTGGGCCGAGGCCCTGGGCTGGGACGTCCGGTTCGAGACGGACGAGGAGTCCGTGCTGGTGCCGTCGTGGGCGGGCGAGCTCTCGGAGCAGCTGGACTTCCACCGGGTGCCGCCGGGCATGGTGTTCGTCCCGGTGGGGCACGAGAAGACCGGCAAGAACCGCCTGCACTGGGACTTCGCGCCGCACACGAGCGACGACCGGGACGCGGAGATCGCCCGGCTGGTGGAGCTGGGTGCGACGGTGATCGACGTCGGACAGCCCGACGAGGCGACCTGGACCGTCCTGGCGGACCCGGACGGCAACGAGTTCTGCGTGCTCTCGGCCAGGGACCAGTAGCGGCAGGCACGCGCCGGGTCCGGCCGCGGCCGTTTCGGCAGGGTCGCACTCACGTCCATTCCGTGAGACCCGCGTCTCATTCACCCGGTCGCGCGCGTAGGCTCCGGACATGGCACAGGTGGGCAGGACAGAGGGTATCGACCTCGCAGTGGTCGCAGGTGACGGCATCGGTACCGAGGTCGTGGAACAGGGCCTCGCGGTGCTCGAGGCGGCGCTGGCGCCGTCGGGCACCAAGCTCTCCACCACCGAGTTCGACCTGGGTGCGCGCCGCTGGCACGCGACCGGCGAGACCCTCACCGACGAGGACCTCGAGAAGATCAAGGGTCAGGACGCGATCCTGCTGGGCGCCATCGGCGACCCGTCGGTCCCGAGCGGTGTGCTCGAGCGCGGTCTGCTGCTCAAGCTGCGCTTCGCGCTGGACCACTACGTGAACCTGCGCCCGACCAAGCTCTTCCAGGGGGTCTCCAGCCCGCTGGCCGACCCGGGCGAGATCGACTTCGTCGTGGTCCGCGAGGGCACCGAGGGGCCGTACGTCGGCAACGGCGGAGCGCTGCGCGTGGGCACGCCGCACGAGATCGCGACCGAGGTCAGCGTCAACACCGCGTTCGGCGTCGAGCGCGTGGTCCGTGACGCGTTCGCCCGCGCCGCCGCGCGGCCGCGCAAGCACCTCACGCTGGTGCACAAGCACAACGTGCTGGTGCACGCGGGCCACCTGTGGCGCCGCACGGTCGAGGCCGTGAACGCGGAGTTCCCCGACGTGACCACCGACTACGCGCACGTGGACGCGGCGACCATCTACCTCACGACCAACCCGAGCCGGTTCGACGTGATCGTGACGGACAACCTCTTCGGTGACATCCTCACCGACCAGGCTGCCGCGATCAGCGGCGGCATCGGCCTGGCGGCGTCGGCCAACATCAACCCGGACCGCACGTCCCCGTCGATGTTCGAGCCGGTGCACGGCTCCGCCCCCGACATCGCGGGCCAGGGCAAGGCCGACCCGACGGCGACCATCCTCTCGGTCGCCCTCCTGCTGGAGCACCTGGGCTTCGCGGCGGAGTCCGCGAAGGTCCACGACGCCGTCGCCGCGGACCTGGCGACACGCGGCGACGCTGTACGCACCACCGACCAGGTAGGCCGCGACATCGCGGCCCGCGTGACCGAGTAAGCACGCTGTACGACGGCGGCGCCCGGGTCACGCAGACCGAACCCGGGCGCCGCCGTCGTACGTCGACGGCCGTCCGGGCAGGCGCCCGGCTCGGAATGCTCCTCCTGCCTTGCCGGGCGTGGAAGACTGACCACAGCATTCCGGTGAAAGGCATCGACATGACAACAACGACGGATCCCATCCTCCCGGCGCG
>NZ_JAJQQP010000003.1:33144-456924 GCF_028994805.1 Promicromonospora iranensis
ATGACAACAACGACGGATCCCATCCTCCCGGCGCGGCTCGAAGACCTGGTCGCGCTCTTCGACGTGCGGCCCACCGACGTGCCGACGCCGGACGCCGAGCGCGCCGAGGCGCTCAGCGCGCCGAAGTTCGGGACGGTGTTCACGGACCACATGGCGCGGATCTCCTGGACCAGCACCGACGGCTGGCGGGACCGGCGGATCGAGAAGTACGGTCCGCTCCAGCTCGACCCGGCGACGGCCGTGCTGCACTACGCGCAGGAGATCTTCGAGGGCCTCAAGGCCTACAAGCATGCCGACGGGTCGGTCTGGACGTTCCGGCCCGACCACAACGCCGCGCGGTTCGCCCGGTCGGCGCACCGCCTGGCCCTGCCCGCGCTCAGCGTGGACGACTTCATCGGGTCCCTGGCGGCGCTGGTCCGCACGGACATCGCCTGGGTGCCCGACGGCGAGGACTCCTCGCTCTACCTGCGGCCCTTCATGTTCGCGTCGGAGGCGTTCCTCGGCGTGCGGCCGTCGCTCGAGGCCGAGTACCTGGTGATCGCCTCACCGGTCGGGCCGTACTTCGCGGGCGGCGTCAAGCCCGTGTCGATCTACGTGTCCGAGCAGTACCACCGGGCCGGGCCGCCCGGCGGCACCGGTGACGCGAAGTTCGGTGGCAACTACGCGGCGAGCCTGCTGCCGCAGCGCGAGGCGCAGGAGCACGGCTTCGACCAGGTGTGCTTCCTCGACGCCGGGGAGAGCACGTACCTCGAGGAGCTCGGCGGCATGAACGTGTTCCTCGTGATGGACGACGGGACGCTGCACACACCGGAGCTCGGCTCGATCCTGGAGGGAATCACGCGCGCGTCGGTCCTCCAGCTCGCGTCCGACCGCGGGTACGAGGTCGTGGAGCGGCGGATCCCGCTGACCGAGGTCGTGTCGGGCCTCGTGTCCGGCAAGGTCAAGGAGTTCTTCGCGTGCGGCACCGCCGCCGTCGTCACGCCGGTGGGGCGCCTCGCCGGCAGCTCGTTCGACCACGAGGTCAACGGCGGAGAGCCGGGCGAGCTCACCATGGCGATCCGCCAGGAGCTCACCGACATCCAGTACGGCCGCGCAGAGGACCGCCACGGCTGGATGCGCCGCCTGGCCTGACCTCTCCCGCCGAGGTAGTCACCTGGTAGAAGCCAGGTGACTACCTCGGTGAGACTTGCTGGTTGCGGGGTGGCGGTCAGCTCCAGAGCCGGCTGATCGCGTCCCGTGCCACGAGGAACCCCACGATGCCCACCACCCACGCGGTGGTGCTCGCCGCGTTCTTGGTGAGCCAGCGGTCCAGCCGTCCGAGGGGTCGCTCCACGAGCCGTGCCGCGACCAGCCGCGCCGCCATCAGCACGAGGGCCGGCACGATCATCACCAGGCAGTACCCCAGCACCCACACCCCCGACATCGGCCAGCCCGGACCCTGCGTCCCGATCAGGCCCAGCGCCGCGAGGTACGGGAGCATCGACGCGACCTCGACCAGGCCGGCACCGACGGCGAGCGTCGCGAGCGCCCCTCCGCTGCCGGACTCGCTGCCCAGTACCCGCTCGCGCCAGCGGCTCAGCCGCCCCGGCCGGCCCGGCACGTCGGTACCGGCCGCCGGCTCCGCCGGCTTCTTGCCGCCGATCGGGTCCAGCTTGAAGCTCCACGCGACGAGCCCCACGCCGAGCACGAGCTGAGCGATCAGGAACGGCCGGTTGCTGGAGAGCGTGCCGAGGGTGTCGCTCACCGCGCCGGCACCCAGCAGGATCGCCAGCCCGACCAGTGCGTAGAACCCGGCGATCGAACCGAGGTACACGAGCATCCGCCCCACCCGTACGCGTCCCGGCGACATGAGCAGCCACACGGGGATGAGCAGGGTGCCGAAGCTCGTCGAGTCGATGAGCGCGAGCACGGCCAGGGCGCCGATCAGTGCCGCGCCCGTCAGCTCGCTGGAGAGGAGGTCCATGCGGCCCAGCCTGGCGCAGGCCATGTGCGCGCGCATCGTCCGAAGCGCCGAGAACCCGGTACATCCTTTGGATGACCCGCACCGCTCCTCCTCGTGCTGAGATGGTGGCATGTCCCGCCTCGCCGACCTCACCATGCCCGTCGCCCGGGCGGTCACGAGGGCGGTCATGGCCGAGGACCGGCGCGGCGACGTCATCACGGCGGTCGGCCTCCTGGTCATCGCGTTCGCGCTCGACGCGCTGGGCCTGATCAGGACGTCCTGGAGCGGCTTGCCGGACACGCCGTCCTGGTGGTTCGTCGTGCCCGCCGCCGTCGGCTGCGCCGCGCTCGTCTGGCGCCGGTTCCATCCGCTCGGATCGCTCGGCGTCGTGGTGGTCGCGTTCGGCGCGGACACGGCGCTCGGTGGCAGCGTGGGCATGCTGGTGGTGCTGTGGGAGGCGCTGTACTGCGTGCACCTGCACGGCCGTCCGGTGGCGCGCCGGGTCACAGCGATCGGCGTCGGCATCATCTCCCTGGCCGCGATGATCGTGGTCGGCGAGGTCACGGGTGAGGTCAGGCCCGCGATCCTTGCCGGGCTCCAGGCGGTCACCCTCCTGGTCATGCCGATGTGGTGGGGTGGGAACGTCCGCCAGGGCCGCGAGCTCACCGCCGCCGCACACGAGCGGACGCGGCTCGAGCGGGAGCGCAGCACCGCGCTCCTCCGCCTCTCCGAGGCGGCCCGGCACGACGCCGTCCGCGCCGAACGCACCGCCGTCGCTCGCGACCTGCACGACGTCGTCGCCTCGCACCTCTCCGCGATCACCATCACCTCCGGCGCCGCGCTCGCCGGTGCGGCCGAGCCCGAGCGCGACCGCGCGGCGCTGCGCAGCATCCGGGCGGAGAGCCTCGCCTCGCTGCAGGACATGCAGGCCATGATCCGGGTGCTCTCCGCGCAGACGGGGCAGCCCGGCGCGGGACCGGACGGCGCAGGAGCGGACGACCGAGGACCGGACGGCACGGGACCGGTCGGCGGGGCGCGGTCCGGATCGGCCCGTCCCGGCGCGTCCGGCGGGGGCGGCTCCGACCTGCTGGCCGCGCCGCGCGTCGCCCAGCTGGCGCCCGTGCTGGAGCAGGTGCGGCTCGCGGGCCTGGACCTCGAGGTCACCGATCCCGGTGGTGTGCTGGACGGCGACACGATCCTGCCCGCGGCGGTGGACCATGCGGTGTACCGCGTCGTGCGGGAGTCGCTGACGAACGTGCTCAAGCACGGCGGCGCCCGGGCGGGGGTACGGGTCGCCGTCGGTGAGGCGCTGGAGCTCGAGGTGCACGACGACGGCGTCCGTCCCGGCGGTGCACCCCCCGACCCCGCCGATGTCGGCGGCGGGACCGGGCTCGGGCTGCTGTCGATGCGCGAGCGTGTCGAGTCGCTCGGTGGCTCCTTCGCCGCGGGACCCGCTGGACCCGCAGGACCCGCGGGTGCCGGGCCGGGCGGGGCCGAGCCCCATGGCCGGCCGGCCGGTACCGGATGGCGGGTCCGGGCGGTCCTGCCCATGCCGGAGGGGGCGGTCCAGGAGCCGTCGGGGCAGGAGTCGTCGGGTCAGGAACAGGCTGAGCCGGCGCCGACGGACCAGATCGCCCCGGAGCTCCGCGCATGATCCGCGTGCTGCTCGCCGACGACCACGCGGCGATCCGCGCCGGCCTGCGCATGCTGCTCGCGACGGCCGGCGACATCGAGGTGATCGGTGAGGCCGGCGACGGTGCGGTGGCGGTCGCGAACACGCGGGCGCTGCGTCCCGACGTCGTGCTCATGGACGTCCGGATGCCGGGGACCGACGGCGTGACCGCGACCCGCCAGATCGTCGAGGAGGGCTTGTCCGAGGTTCTGGTGCTGACGACGTTCGACCTGGACGAGTACGTGTTCGGCGCGCTGCGGGCGGGGGCGGCGGGTTTTCTTCTGAAGACCGCCGAGGCGACAGCGCTGGTGGACGCCGTGCGGCACGTCGCGGCCGGTGACGGCGTGGTCGCACCCGAGGTGACCCGGCGGCTCATCGCGGAGCTGGCGCAACCGGGCGTCCGGAAGGGTGCGGGCAACCGGGGCGGCTCCGCACGGCCCCTGCCCGCGGACCTGACGCCGCGAGAGCTGGACGTCCTCGCAGGTCTGGGGAGCGGCCTGTCGAACGCGGAGCTCGCCGCAGAGCTGATGATCAGCGAGGCCACGGCCAAGACCCATGTGTCACGCGTGCTCGCCAAGCTGGGGGTCACGTCCCGGGTCCAGGCGGCGATCGCGGCCCGCGACGCCGGGCTCGTCTGACGGAAAGCGGTTGCTCGGCACCCTTGACTTCACCCGCACCCACCCCGAGCATGGGAGCGTTCCCACAGGTGCACACGAGAAGGGCCTCGTCATGCAGAGAACTGCGCGCACCACCCTGGCCGGCATCGTCGCCGGCGTGGCACTGATACTCGTTCCGATCGCTCCGGCGGCCGGTGCTGGACCGGCCGGCGGACCCGAACCCGGTAGCGTCGCCGGGCGGGCGGCACAGCAGGAGCCGAACCGGTCCGAGAGCAAGGTCAAGGACAAGGTCAAGCACCGGAGCAAGGCCTCGGTGGCGGACATCGCCGCCGACATGCAGCCGGGATGGAACCTGGGCAACAGCCTCGACGCGGTCGGCGAGGACGAGACGGCGTGGGGCAACCCTCGCATCACCGAGGAGCTCCTGGACCAGGTCCGCGCCCAAGGCTTCAACAGCATCCGGATCCCGGTCACCTGGACCCAGCAGCTGGGCGGGCCGCCGGACCACACCATCGACCCCGTGTACCTCGACCGCGTCGAGGAGGTGGTGGGCTGGGCGCTCGACGACGGCTTCTACGTGATGATCAACATCCACCACGACTCGTGGCAGTGGGTGAACGCCATGCCGACGGACCATGACGCCGTGCTCGACCGCTACACCGACGTCTGGACCCAGCTGGCGGACCGGTTCCAGGACGCCGACAGCCGGCGGCTGCTGTTCGAGAGCGTGAACGAGCCGCAGTTCGCCGGCAGCTCGGGCGAGGCGCAGGAGCTCGAGCTGCTGGCCGAGCTCAACCGGGTGTTCCACGAGATCGTGCGCGGTTCCGGCGGCGGGAACGCGACACGGCCGCTCGTGCTGCCGACTCTCCACACCGGGTCCGAGCCGGCCCTGCTGCAGGCGCTGGCCACGGAGATCACGGCGCTGGACGACCCGAACCTCATCGCGACGGTGCACTACTACGGCTTCTGGCCGTTCAGTGTGAACATCGCCGGGTACACCCGGTTCGACGCCGAGGTGCAGCGGGACATCACCGACACCTTCGACCGGGTGCACTCCGCGTTCGTGGCCCGCGGTGTGCCGGTGATCCTGGGGGAGTACGGGCTGCTCGGGTTCGACCGGCACACCGGGACGGTGGAGCAGGGCGAGAAGCTGAAGTTCTTCGAGTACCTCGGGTACGCGGCGCGCGAGCGCGGCATCACGACGATGCTCTGGGACAACGGGCAGCACTTCGACCGCACGGCGCACACGTGGCAGGACCCGGCGCTGTTCGAGCAGATCTCGTCGAGCTGGACCGAGCGTTCCGGGACGGCGTCGTCGGACCTGGTGTTCGTCCCCGCCTACGGGGACGTCGCGGCCCAGAGCCTGACGCTCACCCCGAACGGCACCACCTTCGAGGCCCTCCTGCACGACGGCGCGGAGCTGGCCGCCGGGACCGACTACACGCTGTCGGGCGACCAGCTGACGCTGTCGGCCGGCCTGCTGGAGCGCCTCGCGGGCGACCGTACGCCCGGTCCGGCCGACGAGCTGGTGGTCCGGTTCTCGGGCGGCGTGCCCTGGACGGTGCGGATCATCAACCAGGAGACCCCGGTGCTGCGGGCCGCCTCGGGGACCACGGCGTCGTTCGAGATCCCGACGTCGTTCACCGGCGACCTGCTCGCGACGATGGAGGCGACCTACGCGGACGGGTCCAACGCGGGGCCGCAGAACTGGACGTCGTACAAGGAGTTCGACGTGACGTTCCGGCCCGACGACGCGGCCGGCACGATCACCCTCACTCCGGAGTTCTTCGCCGAGGTGAACGACGGGACGGTCCACCTGACGTTCCACTTCTGGAGCGGTGACACGGTGCGCTACACGCTGACCAAGAGCGGGACCACGGTCACGGGCGCCCCCTGACCTGCCCGGGCGCACAGTTCTTGCCGGGTCGGCACGCGCCGACCCGGCAAGAACCACGCACCCGACGACGGACGGTCAGGCCGTCGGCATGCGACGTACCACCGTGCGGCTCAGCGTCCCCGTCAGCAGGGAGTAGACCGCGGAGCCGATGATGATCCAGATGATCGCGGCGAGGATGGCGGGCACCAGCTCGAACTGGCCCGCGAAGGGAACCGCGGCGAGGATCACCGTCGCGAGGGCGACCACCCAGCCGAAGAACGACCGGGGCCGGGGCGTGCTCATCACGAGCAGATAGAGCACCGCCGCCGCCGCGAGCGCGAACAGCGCCCCCGCGACCACCCAGGCCAGCGTGTCGGATCCGGTGCCGAACAGGTCGGCCTGTGCCCGGACCTCAAGGTTCAGCACTTCCCCGAGGATGAAGTTCGCCGCCAGCCCGATCAGGGCGGCCACGAGCGTCGTCGCGAGCGCTCCGGCCCAGAAGCGGCCTACCTCGAGGCCGAGCCGAGGGTTCTCGGTGCCGGACGTGACGGGTTGGACGGCTGCACCGTCGGCAGTCTGGCCCACGGGTTGCGTCGGAGTTCCAGGAGTCTGCGCCGGCGGCGGGTAGACCGGTGGCGGCTGCTCCCCGTAGTCGGCGTCGTAGGGTCGGTTCGGGTCACTCATCGCGGTACCTCCCGGTTGTGAGCCCTATGTCCACTCCACCACACATCTGCACAGGCCGCACGGCACAGCGGGCCCCACCACCGAGATCGGGTGAGGATCAGCGAGCGCCCTGGAGGTCCAGGACCAGTCCCTTGACCGCGGTTGCCGGCACCTGGCCGGCATCGTCCTCGACCCAGCGCGCGACGGACTCGGGCACCTGGGCGTCCGAGCAGAGCACGAGCGGCGTGTCCGCCGCCGAGTCGGGCAGGCGGCCGTGGGTGCCGCGCACGTACGACGCGTCGAGCGGGGTGGTGCTCATCGCGTACCGCAGCCCGAGCTTCTTGCGCACCAGGTTCAGGCCCGCCTTCGCCTTGGCCAGCGGGTCGGCGGGGTTGAAGAAAAGCTCGGCGGGGTCGTAGCCCGGCTTGCGGTGGATGTCGACGCCGCGGGCGAACTCGGGCGCCCGGTCGTCATCGAGCCAGTAGTAGTACGTGAACCAGGCCCGCGGCTCGGCCACGACGACGAGCTCGCCGGCCCGCTCGTGGTCCAGCCCGTACCTGGCCTGCGCCTCGCGGTCGAGCACCTCGTCGACGCCGGGCACACCACGCAGCAGGTCGGCCACCCTGGTCACGTCCGACGGGTCGTCGACGTACACGTGCGCCACCTGGTGGTCGGCGACGGCGAAGGCGCGTGACGTCCACGGGTCGAGCTGTTCCCGGCCGTCCTGCGTGTAGACCTCGAGGAAGCCCTCGCGCCGCAGCACCCGGTTGATGTCCACCGGCTGGTTCGCGGGCCCGATGCCGTACTCCGAGACGGCGACCACGGTGACACCCGCCGCCTCGGCGTCGTCGAGGAGCGGCCTCAGCACGACGTCGAGCTCGGCGGCCGCCCGGTCCGCCTCGGGCGACTCCGGCCCGAAGCGCTGCAGGTCGTAGTCGAGGTGGGGCACGTACGCCGTCGTCAGCTGGGACGTCCTGGTCCGCAGCAGGTGCCTGGTGACGTCGACGATCCACTGCGACGAGGCGATGGACGCCGTCGGGCCCCAGTAGGTGAACAGGGGGAAGTCGCCGAACCGGCCCACCAGGTCGTCGTGCAGGGCCGCGGGCCGGACGTACGCGTCGGGCGACTTGCGGCCGTCGGCGTGGTAGACCGGGCGGGGCGTGACGGTGATGTCGGTGGTCATGCCCATCGCATACCACCAGCAGACGTTGTCGGCGGTGTAGGCGGGGTCGTGCCGGCGGGCCGTCTCCCACACCTTCTCGCCCGCGACCAGCTTGTTGTGCTGGCGCCAGAGGTACACGTCGCCCAGCTCGCGGAAGTACCAGCCGTTGCCGACGATCCCGTGCTCGGCCGGCATCAGGCCGGTGAGCATCGTCGACTGGACGCTGCACGTCACGGCGGGCAGCACGGTGGCGAGCTCGGACTGCCAGCCGGCCGCGGCCAGCCGCCGCAGCCGCGGCATGTGGGCCAGCGCCCGGGCGGTGAGACCGACGATGTCGAGCAGCAGGACCGGCTTCATGCCCTGACTCATACCGTGACTCATGCGGTGACTCCTTCCGTGGTCAGCAGGTTCTCCCGGGCCCAGCGGAGCTCCGCCGCGATCCCGGAGACGAGCTCGTCGGCGCCGTCGGGCAAGACGTCGGGCGGCAGCACCGACCACGTGTAGGTCTCGACGTCGAGGTGCGCCTCGGCGCCGTGCGGCGCCGCCCGGACGGCGGAGACGGCGTCACGCAGCACCTGGGTCGTCGCGGCCAGCGGCGGGGCGGGGTCGTGGTGCAGCGGCACGTGGAAGTGGACCCGCCACGGACCCTCGCCCGGCAGGCCGGGTCGCCGGTCGGTGTCCCCGAGCGCCACGGGCAGGTCGTCCGAGGCCAGCACGTCACCCGACGCCGTGAGCTCGCGCACCTGGTGCAGGTAGCGCTTCTCCACGAACCGTCCCACGGCGTCCCGCGCGCCCGGCGCCGACAGGTCCGCGACCTCCAGGGCCGCGGAGGCCTGCACCTTGACCACGCGCAGGCCCGAGTCCGTGATCCGGCGGACGGCGCCCGCGGGGTCGGCGAACGAGACGGCCAGGTGGCACGTGTCCAGGCAGACGCCGATGTACTCGGGATCGATCCGCCGGTCCTCCGGCCACTCGGGGCCGGTACGCGCCGACAGCCACGCGACGACGTCGTCCACGGTGTCCAGCACGCAGCCCGGTTCGGGCTCGACCGCGATGCGCACGGTCCGGCCGGTGCGTGCGGCCAGCTCGCGCAGCTCCGCGGACAGCGTGGCGAACGCCTTGGTCGCCTCGTCGTCGTCGGCGCGGGTCCAGGGGGCGCGCCAGGCCAGGGGCAGGGTGGAGATGGACCCGGAGGCACCGTCGGGCAGCAGGTCGGCCAGCACCCGCGCGCAGGCGAGGACGTAGTCCAGGCGGGCGCGTTCGGCCCAGGTGGGGGAGTAGACCGCGAGCTTGACCACCTCGCGGTGGAAGCCGCCGTACGGGAAGGCGTTCAGGGTGTGCACCTGGAGCCGGTGCTCGGCGAGCGCCGCGCGCAGCCGGGCACGGTCCTCGGCGGAGGCGTCCAGGCGGTGGGCGAGCTCGGCGGGCAGCCACAGCCCGACGCCGAGGGTGTCGAGGCCCGCGGCCTCGCGCACCGGTCCGGAGTACCGGGCGAGCTGGTCGATGACCCCGTCGAGGTCCTCGGACGGGTGGACGTTGGTGCAGTAGGAGAGCAGCATCTCGGATCCCCTCAGGCTCGTGCGCCGCGGAGGACCGAAGAGCCCTCGAACTCGACGCCGGGGGCGGGCGGCGCGCCTTCCGTGAACCCCGGCACGGGGTCGAGCACGAGGTTGCCGGACTGCCCGTAGAACGCGACGGGGTTGCGCCACAGCACCTGGTCGACGTCGTCCTCGGAGAACCCGGCGGCGAGCATCGCCCGGCCGGTCTTCACCGTCTTGAGCGGGTCGGAGCGGCCCCAGTCGGCGGCGGAGTTCACGATCATGCGCTCGGTGCCGTACTCCTGGAGCAGGGCGACCATGCGGTCCTCGTCCATCTTGGTGTCGGGGTAGATGGAGAACCCGGCCCACGCGCCGGCGTCGCGCACGAGGGCGACGTTGGTCTCGTTGAGGTGGTCCACGAGCACCCGTTCGGGCGCCAGGCCGGACTCGTGCACGACGTCGAGGGTGCGGCGCGTGCCGACGAGCTTGTCGCGGTGCGGGGTGTGCACCAGGACGGGGAGCTCGGCGTCGCGGGCCATCTGGAGCTGGGCGGCGAACACCTCGTCCTCCTCGGGGGTCATCGAGTCGTAGCCCACCTCGCCCACGGCGACCACGCCGTCCTTGAGCAGGTAGCGGGGCACCTCGGCGAGCACCTCGCGGCAGCGCGGGTCGTTCGCCTCCTTGGGGTTGAGCGCGATCGTCGCGTGGTGGCGGATGCCGAACTGCGCGGCGCGGAACCTCTCCCAGCCGAGCAGCGAGTCGAAGTAGTCGGTGAACGAGCCCACGCTGGTGCGCGGCTGCCCCAGCCAGAACGCGGGCTCGACGACCGCGCGCACGCCCGAGGCGTACATGGCCTCGTAGTCGTCGGTGGTGCGGCTCGTCATGTGGATGTGCGGGTCGAGGATGCGCAACGTCACTCCTTCGTGGTGCCGGGCGTGGTGCCGAGCCGGATGTTCGTGAGCAGGCCGAGATCGGTGGGCACGGGCCGGCCGGCCGCCTGGCGCTCGGCCGCGAAGTCGCGGGCCATGCGCTCGAGCTCGTCGTCGGCACGGTCCGCGAGACCGCTCGCGGCCTCCAGGCTCACCTCCTGGAAGACGAGCTTGAGGATCGCGTGCCGCCACGCGTGCTGGTCCAGGTACCGGGCACCGAACGGGCCGACGGCGGCCGCGACGAGGCTCGGGTCGTTGGTGCGCAGCGCGTCGGCGGCGAGCTCCAGACCGGCGGCCACGAGCGCGGGGGCGTCGCAGCCGGCAGCGGTATCGGCGCTGCCGAGGCCGTCGCGTTCCGCCAGCGCGTCGAGGCCCCGCAGCACACCGCGCCGCTCGGCGGCGTCACCCTGCCGGTAGAGGGCGACCAGGCGTGCCGCGCAGTCCGGACCGGTGCCCACGGTGTCGGCCAGCGAGACGACGAGGGACGCCCGGGCGGCGTCGTCGACCGTGCCGTGCACGACGCCGGCCGGGTCGGTGTCGGGGCGCCGCGGAGCGCGACCCACCCGCCGGGCGGCGAACGCGAAGGCGCGGGTGATGCTGTCCGGGTCGCGGACCACCTCGGCCCGGGCGTCGGTCAGCCAGTCGGAGCCCGCCAGGTCGGTCGGCGGACCGCTCGGCAGGGCGCTCGCAGCAGCAGGGCGGTCAGCGTTCATGGTCCGGTCCTCTCTCCGGTCGGGGTGCCGATGACGGTGCCCCACGCCCGCATGAGGGCGGCGCGGCTGTCGAGGGCCAGGCGGGGCGCGTCGTGCGAGTGCCGGGGCAGCTCGACGGCGGCGACGCCCGTGTACCCCACGTCGGCGAGGGTGGCGAGCACCATCGGCAGGTCGATGCCGCCCTCTCCGAAGGGCCGGTGCTCGTGGTGCGTGCGCGGCATGTCGTCGAGCTGCACGTTGCTCAGATAGGGCGCGGCGGCACGGAGCGCCCCCTCCACACCCCCGGGCTCCACGACGAGGCAGTGTCCGACGTCGACGGTGATCCCGAGCTCGGGCGGCATGCCGACGTCGGCCAGGAGCCGCAGGGCGTCGTCGACCGTCTCGACGAGCATGCCCGGCTCGGGCTCGAGCGCGAGCCGCACACCGCGCTCCCCGGCGTACTCGACCAGGGCGGGGATGCGGTCGCGGAGCCTGGCCCAGCCGTCGGCGGGAGCGGCGTCGGCTGGGAGGATCCCCGAGAAGAACGAGACGCAGCGGGCGTCGAGGTCCGCTGCGATCTCGATGGCCCGTTCGAGATAGCGCATGCGCAGGGCGGAGTCCCGGTCGACGAGCGTGGGCCGGTGCTTGTGCAGCGGGTCGAGCAGGTACCGGGTGCCGGTCTCCACGACCACCGCCGCTCCCGAGCCGCCGCGCATCCGCCCGAGGTGGGCGCGGACCGCGGTGACGTCGTCGCCGGCGAGCGGCGCGAACGGGTCCAGGTGCGGAAAGCCGAGGGTGAGCGCGACGGCGTCGTACCCGACGTCGTCGAGCACGTCCAGCGCCGTGTGCAGCGGGTGGTCGCCGAAGCCGTTGGTGCCGTAGCCCAGCAGGAACGGCGGCCTCATGTGATGCTCACTCCCGCCCTGCCGCGGGCGCGGCCCAGCAGCCGCAGCCCGTACCCGAGGCCGGCGACGCCGGCCAGGAGGGCCGTCGTGCCGAGGCCTCCGGAGCGGGCCGCCCACGTGGCCTGCAGCGGCACCATCGCCTGGATCCCGGACCGGGTGGCGGTGCGGGCGTTGGCCGCCGTCGGCGTGGCCGCCGCCCGGACCTGCGCGGGCAGGCAGGCTGCCGCGTAGGCGCCGGCCGCCGCGACGGTGGTCCAGCGGACGGCGGAGCGGCGGCCGGCGGTCACCGAGCCGGCGGCCGGTGAGGTGGCCGCCGCCGCTGCCGCACCCGCGAGGGTCCCGGCGGCGACACCGCCCGCGAGCCGCGTCGTGGTGCCGTGCACCTCGCCGCGGGAGAGCACGGTGACGCCGAGCGTGTGGGCGGCCAGCCCCGCGGCGGCCGGGAGCGCGGACCGCAGGTGCCCGGGCGTCGCGCCGAGCAGCACGTCCAGCCCGCGGCACGCGGCCATGACGAACGGCCCGGTCCGATGCTCCTTGGCGACCAGGTCGTAGGTCCAGACGCACGCGGCGAGCGGGACGGCGACCGCGAGCGCCCGGCGGCCGCCGGCGACTCCGGCCGCCGCGATGCCGCCCGCCGTGAGCGCCGTACCGACCAGGAGCGCGCCGCGTGGCGTGACCCGTCCCGAGGGGATGGGCCGTTCGGGGCGCTCGGTGGCGTCGAGGTGCCGGTCGGCATAGTCGTTGAGGGCCATGCCGCCCAGGTAGAGGCACGCCGAGGCGACCGGCAGCAGGACATGTCGTCCGCGGAGCGCCGTCGGCGTGCCCGCGCGGGCGGCGGCGAGCCCGGCCAGGGAGTCGCCGACCACGCTCAGGGCAGCGGGCGCGCGGACCAGCTCGGCGAGGTCGCCGAGGCTGGGCCGGTGCGCCGGCCCACCCGAGGTCGGGCGGGGCGAGTCGTCGCGCAGCGGGGGGTCGAAGTGGGGCCTGAACCGGGGTTCCGGCACCGGCTTCATGACCCGACCTGCGCCGAGGTGCGGCGGACCCATTCCTCGAGGACGCGGGCCTGCTCGGCGGCGTCGTGCACGTCGGAGTCCCAGGGGTCCTTGAAGAAGAAGCCCAGCTCCTGGACCGTCCCGCTGATCCCCGCCGCATGGGCGAGCGCGAGCAGGCGGGCCAGGTCGAGGACGAGCGGCGCGGCGAGCATCGAGTCGTGGGCGCTCCAGGTGGTCTGGAGCGTGAGCCGCGAGCCGAGGAAACCCTCGACGTGCACGTGGTCCCAGGCGACCTTGATGTCGCCCAGGTCGGGCACGTTGTCGATGTGCAGGGGTGTCGTCTCGCTCCCCGTCAGTGCTGTCAGCCCCCGGGACTTGGTCGCGAGCTTGCTGCGGACGGCGTCGGGGTCGGCGAGGGTGGCGCCGTCGCCGCCGCCGAGCAGGTTGGTGCCCGCCCACGACAGGACCTTCAGCCCACGAGCCGCGAACGCGGGTGCCAGCACCGTGCGGAGCCAGGTCTGGCCCGTCTTGCCGTCCTGCCCCGCGACGGGGATGCCGCGTTCGTCCGCGAGCCGGGCCAGGGCGGGGATCCCCATGCCGGCCGACGGTGTGAAGGCGGCGTACGCGGCTCCGGCAAGGATCGCCGCGTACGCGGAGACGGACGACGCCGGGAGCACGGCGCGGGCCGGGTCGGCCAGGGCGGTGAGCAGGGCGTCGAGGTCGTCGTGCTCGGGTGCCGGGGCGACCGGCGCCTCGGTGGAGGACAGGTCGACCACGACGACGCGTGCCAGCTCGTGCCGGTCGCGGAAGGAGGTGATGTCGGCGGCGAGCCGTTCGGCGACGGCCTGCTGAGAGGTGTCGTCCGTGCCGCCGCGCGGGTCGTACCCGGGACGTACCTCGGCGTCCGCCCGCTCGAGCGCGTCGTGGGTGGCGGCCAGCAGGCGCGGTGGGATCATCCCGGTCTCGACGAGGCACTCCGCCCGCTTCGTCATGGTGACGGAGGAGATGTCGTGCCCACCGACGACCAGGTCGGCGAACCCGGGCAGCCCGGCGGACGCGAACGGCTCCCGCGCGGTGACGCAGCCCGTCGGTGGTGCCTGCCCCTCGGCGATGGCCGCGAGCCCTACGGCTGCGGTGCTGGCCACGGAGCCACGGGCTCCGACGAACCAGATTCCTGTGCGTTCTGCTGCGTTGTGGCGTGCAGAGGCGTCGTGCATCATCGCTCCCCGGATCGACATCGTCGTCCTGAGCAACCTATCCCGGACTTATGGCGATTAGCAAACAAAAGTTCAAAGATCCCCGCAAGAAGCGAGATGACCGACATCGACCGGAAATTCTCCGCCGTCCGAGGGGCGGCAGCGAAGAAGCGCGGGCACGCCACCAGGCCTTCCCGGGACGGTGGATCAGCCGAGCCGCTCCAGCACCCGCCGTGCCGCGTGCACGCCGGACAGGCCGTGCACGCCGGGGCCGGGCGGGGTGGAGGACGAGCAGAGCCACACCCCGTCCGCGCCGGTCGCGTACGGGTCCGGCCGCCGGGCCGGTCCCAGCGCCAGCCGGGGGAGCGTGAGCGCCCCGCCGAGGATGTCGCCGCCGACGAGCGCGGCGTTGTGGTGCGCCATGCGTGCCGCGGGCACGCACCGGGAGGCGACGACCACGTCGCGGAAACCCGGTGCGAACCGCTCGATCTGCCGGACGACGTCCTGCGTCACGTCCCGGTCGGAGCCGAGCGGCACGTGCGCGTAGGCCCAGAGCGGTCGCAGCCCGCCGGACGCGCGGCCCGGGTCCACCACCGAGGGGTCCGACACCAGGCACACCGGCCGCTCGGCGTGCCGTCCTGCCGCGACGTCGGCCTCCGCCCGGGCGATGTCCGTAAGGGTTCCTGACACGTGGACGGTCCCGGCCCTGCCGACGTCGGCAGCCTCCCACGGGACCGGGCCCGAGAGGACGAGGTCGACCTTGGCCGCCGCGCTGCGCCGGGCGGGCGCCGCGAGCCGGCGCCGGACCGTCGCCGGCATCCGGTCGCCGAACACGGCCGCCACGACCTCGGGCGCCGTGTCGAAGAGGTAGGCCCGGGCGGGCGGCAGGTCCGCGCGGGACGCCACCCGGTGGCCCGTGACGATCTCCCCTCCTGCCGCCTCCAGCGCGGTGACGAGCGCGTCGACGATCGTCCGCGAGCCGCCGCGCGGGACCGGCCATCCGGCGCCGTCGTGCGCCAGCGCCGCGAGCAGCAGCGCCACGGCGGCCGCGGGCACCGAGGGCAGCGGCGTGATCCCGTGGGTGGCGACCCCGGCGAGCAGTGCGGGCGCGACGTCGCCCCGGAAGCCCAGGGCACGCTCGCTCCCGGGCCGGAGCATCGTCCCTGCCGCACCGACCCGGGCGCCCAGGTCGGCGAGCAGGGCCAGGTCCTGCACGCTCGTCGTTCCCCGCAGCACGGTGCCGGGCAGCCGGGACAGGTCGCCGAGGGCCAGCCCGGCGAGCCGGCCGGCGTCCCTGGACAGCCGCCCCACCATCCGCTCCCACGCGCGCCCGTCCGCGCCGAGGCCCTCGACCGTCCGGTCGAGCGAGCGGTAGGCGATCCCGGCCCGCGCGCCCGGGAGCGGCTGTGCGTAGGACACCTCCGGCGTCAGCAGCTCGATGCCCAGCCTCCCCAGGAACGGTGACGCCCAGGCCATCGGGTGTGCCGCCGAGCAGATGTCGTGCACGATCCCGGGTGCGAGGCCGAGGTCGAGCGTGCGGGCGCCGCCACCCGGTGTGTCCTGCTCCTCCAGCACCGTCACGGCCAGGCCGGCGCGGGCGAGCACGACGGCGGCGGCCAGGCCGTTCGGTCCCGCGCCGACGACGACGGCGTCCGTCACGTCGCCTGCTCCCTGCCGGCGGTCCCCGGGGCTCCGGCGACCCGTGCGGCCCCGAAGACCACGGCCGGAGCCGGCCGCCGGGGTCCGGGAGCGGTGCGCCCGCCGGTGCCGGCCGTCGCCCGAGCCGTGGACCAGCGCGCCGGGACGCCCGTGGCCAGGACCACCGCCCAGACCGTCAGCGCCCACGCGGCGTAGTCGATGCCGAGGAACGCCCAGATGCTGCCGTGCATCAGGGTCACCGCGACGGCGAACGGGAGCCGGGCCGGCTGCCAGGCGAGCCACAGCGGCGCCGACAGCTCGAGGGCGAGGGCACCGCCGGCCAGCAGGTTCGGCAGGACGGGGGTGTCCGCGACGAGGTGGATCAGCCCGTCCCCGAAGGGCGAGCTGCCCTGACGCAGGATCCACGCCATCGAGTCGCCGAGCACCCAGTCGGCGCCGCCGTGCGCCACCTTCTGCGCACCGGTCAGGAAGTAGACGCAGCCCAGCACACCGAGCGCCGCCCGGGGCGGCCAGCCCCAGGCCGGGTCCTCGGCCTCCGGCGAGGGCCCGTGCGGCCCGTGCGGCTCGCGTGCGTCGGGCGGAAGGTCCGGCGCCCGGGCGAACAGGAGCGGGAACGCGACCGTGAGGCCCAGGAGGTCGTTGTGCGTGAACTTGCCGGACGCACCCCAGAGCCCCGCCAGCACGAACAGGGCACCCCAGGCGAGGGCGAATCCCGCGCGCGGCGCCCGACGGGTCAGCACGAGCGCGACGCCCGCGAGCCCGGCGACCTGCAGCGCGGTCAGCATCGGCGCCGGGACGGGCCCCGGCAGCCAGCCGAGGACCCAGAGATGCTCGGTGAGCTCGGGCGGTCGCTGCGCGATCAGCGTCCAGTCCCGCGTCGCGAGCCGCAGACCGAACAGGAGCGCCAGCAGCGTCCGCAGGTTGTGGACGCGGCCCCCTGGCCCGGGTGCGACGAGCGCGGCGTCCAGGCGCCGGAGCAGCGTGAGCGCCGCCCGGAGCACGGCGGTCACAGCTCGCCCTCCACGGCGAGAGCGTCCGTCCAGCGGACGTCCAGGACCGTCTCCGACCAGGCGAGCGTCGCGGGGTCCACCACCCGGCGCACCCGCTCGGTGCGCAGGTGCCGGACCTCCGCCGGGTCCAGGCCGGCCTGCTCCAGCCAGGTCGTGAGCATGACCTGGCGGGTGGCGGGGCCGGCGTCGTGGAGCTCCGGGAGGAAGTTCTGGGTGGGTCCCAGCACGGGGTCCGCGCCCCGGCCGACCGCGGCCTCCCGCCCGTCGTCAAGGGTGGCGACCAGCCGGGTGGACGTGACCGTGTCGGTGCGCACGCCGCTGAACAGCTTGTACGCGGACAGCGGCCAGAAGTCGACCTGCGCCACGCCGGCGGCGAGCAGCATGCTGAGCGTGCCATAGGTGACGCGGCGCGCGATCCTCATCGGTCCTCCTCGGTTCAGGAACGGCGGCGGGTCAGGGTGACGCGGGAGCGCGTCACCGTCCAGGCCGCGACGGTGGCCAGGACCGGGACGGCGACGGCGAGGGCGGTGACCTGGAGCCAGGGGACCTCGACCGGATACCTCGACAGCAGCGTCCATCCGATGCCGATCGCGATGCCCGCCACGAGGCCGAGCGCCGACCCGATCACCGAGATCGTCGCGGCCTGCGCGGCGACCACCCGCCGTCGGGCCGACGGCGCCGCGCCCACCGCGGCGAGCGTCGCCAGGTCGGGCCGGGCGTCGACCGCGGACAGGGCGACCGCCGACCATGTCCCGGCCAGCGCGAGGAACACCGCCGCGAGCGCGATGGCCAGGCCGATGATGGGCCGAGCATCGTTGGTCCACGGAGTGGAGAGCGACCCCAGCAGGCTGTCGGAGCCCTGGCCAGGTTGCCTGCCCGTCTCGACCCTGACGTCGAGTGCTCTGTCGGAGGCGAACCCGACGAGCTCTGCGTTGACCCGGGTCTGCAGCAGCGACTTCTGCTCGGAGGTCGGAACGGTCGGGTTCTCGACCAGGTACCCCCCGAGCGCCGGTTCCGCGCCGAGCTCGTCGAGGAGCGCCTCCGGCAGGATCGGGAGGTTCCGGATCCGCTCTCCGGGCACGCCCACGACGGCGGCAGGGAGCACCCTGTCCTCCACGGGCGGGTCGTCGAAGTACGCCCGGACCGTCACGGTCGCGTTCCCGTCGGCGTCGACGTGCGAGGACGGCAGGGGCAGGCGTCCGTCGGCGAGCGCCGCGGCGACGTCGTCGAGGTGTTCCTCGGGGATGCCGAGCGCGTGCAGCAGCTGTCGGTCAGACCCGTCGGTGACGACGGGGCCGGGCCACCGGTTGAAGTCGGGAGACAGGTTGACATCGGGGCCGGCCGGATCGACCGGCAGGACGGTCAGGTCGAGCAGCTCCCGGCGAGGAGCCGGGCTGTTGTCGGCGGACGCGGGGATCACCGCGACCGGGAGGGGCAGGAGCGGGCCGGCGTCGGGGAGCGCCTCGTCGACGAGGGCCTGCAGGCGTTCGGACTCGTCCTCCGCGAAGACGTGCCCGTACCCCTGCGTCACGGCGACCGTCCCGGTCGAGGCCCACGGCCAGTACGGGGTCCCCTCCACCACGACCTTCTCGGCGTCGAAGTAGGTCAACCCGGCGGTGGCCCCGGCCATGGCGACCAGCACGGCCGCGACGGCGGGCACGGTGCGAGCCCGGTAGCGTGCGGCGTCGCGCAGGGCGAAGCGCCATGTCCAGGGCAGCCGGTGGGCGACCCGGCCGAGCAGGGCGACGATGCCGCCGCAGGCGAGGATGAGGCCGAGGTCCGCGACCACGATGCCCGCGGACAGCCCGACGGCCCAGTGCTGGGCGCCGGCCACCACGGCGAGGACGACGCCGCCCACCGCGGCGCTCGCGCCGATGATGGTGGGCCAGCGGGGGGTCGAGACCTCGGGCCGCCGCCCGGCCAGCACGGTGACGACGTCGGCGCGTGCCGCGCGCCGGGCCGGTGGCCAGGCGGAGACGACGGCGAGCAGCACCCCGACCAGGAGGATCGCGGTGAGCGGGCCCACCGGCAGGCGCAGCGCGGGGAGCCGGTCGGGGATCATCTGGGCGAGGACCGCGGTCGCCGCGATCCCGAGACCGACGCCGGCCAGCGATCCTGCCGCCCCGGTGAGCAGCCCGCGGGCGAGCATCACGGCGCGCAGGGTGGGTGCAGGTGCCCCGTTGACGGCCAGCAGCGCGAGCGACCGGGTCTCCCGCCGTGCCCCGACCGCGAAGGCGGGCCCGATGAGCCAGACCGCCTCCAGCAGCCCGACCAGCACCAGCGCGGCGATCACGGAGAGGGACGCCCAGTCGACGTAGCCGGACCACGTGCTCCCGGCGTTCACGGGCGCCGGTGGGTCGAGGAGCACGTCCCTGCTGGTCACGAACGCGCCGGCGGCGTTGATGTCCTGGACGTCGGACCAGGTGACGGGGGCGTCGCCGACCACGTACCACAGCGGGTAGTCGAAGCCGCGGGAGACGACCTCCTGGGGCGGTGTGAGCGGGCCCGACTCCGGCAGCAGCACCGGCGAGATCATGTCGATGGTGCGGGGGACGATGCCGCTGACGGTCGCGGTGGTGGTCGTGCCGTCGGCCAGCTCGACCTCGACGGTGTCGCCGAGGTCGAGTCCCAGGTCCCGGTGCCGTTGGGTCACGGCGATCTCACCGTCGCCGGGCAGGTGCCCCTGCAGCACCGGGAACCGGGCCGCGACGTCGGGCTCGGCGAAGTCGGTCTGCACGGCGACCGACATGGCCGCGCCCTCGCCGTCGTCGAGACGGACCGTGCCCTTGAGCGCCCGGACCAGCTGGTCGTCGTCGGGCAGCTGGCGCTCGATGCTCTGCTCGAGCTCCTGGTACGGCATCGAGACCGCTGTCACCGAGTCGTACTTCGTCCAGCCCACGGCGTCCCAGAACCATAGTGAGCCGTTCCCCTGCCAGAACTGCTCGATCGGCCCTCCGATGCCCTCGATCTTCGCCTGGAGCCCCGGTCCGAGCTCGGCCTCGGTGTCCGCGGGCGCGTACGGCTCGTTGGACTCGAGCGTGGTCATCACGAACGACCCCGCGGCCACGGGCAGCGCCACCATGACCGCGATGAGCACGGCGCGACCCGCGTGCCGGCGCAGGTCGCGCCGGGCGAGCCGGAGCGCGAGCCGCCAGCGGCCGACCACCTGCCGGTACCGGAGACCCGCCGTCGGCCGGTCGGTGCCCGGGATCCTGGCGTTCACGCGTCAGCTCCCTGCAGCTCGCCGCTCTCGTCCAGGCCTGCGCCGTCGGAGCCGGGCCCGCCGCCTTCCACGAGGCCGTCGCGCAGGTGCACGGTCCGGTCCGCCCACGCCGCGTACCGCGCGTCGTGCGTGACGAGCAGTCCCGCCGCGCCGGCGTCGACCCGTGCGCGCAGGAGGCGGATCACCGCGTCGCCGGTCACGGAGTCGAGGGCGCCGGTCGGCTCGTCGGCGAGCACCAGCCGCCGGGGCCCCACCAGGGCGCGGGCGATCGCCACGCGCTGCTGCTGACCGCCGGACAGGTCCTCCGGGAACCGGTCCGCCGCCTCCAGCAGCCCGACCTCGGCCAGCGCCGCCTCGGCGTCGCCCCGCGCGGCACCCGGCCGCATGCCGTCCAGCTCCAGGGGGAGCGCCACGTTCTCCAGCGCGGTGAGCGCGGGCACGAGGTTGAGGTCCTGGAACACGAAGCCGACGTCACGGCGCCGGACGGCGGCGCGCTCGCGCGCTCCCCGGCGTGCGATGTCCGTGCCGGCCACGTGCACGCTGCCCGACGTCGGGGTGTCCAGGCCGCCCGCGACGTTCAGCAGGCTGGACTTGCCGGACCCGGACGGACCCATGACCGCCACGAGCTCGCCCTCGCGGACCGTCAGGTCGATGCCGCGCAGGGCGTGCACCTCGTTCGCGCCGCGGCCGTGGACCTGGGTGACGCCTTTCATCTCCAGCGGGACGTTCATCGCGTCATCTCCTTGGTCAGTGCCCCGGTGGGCTGGTTCGTCGTGGTGTCGCTACCCGCTGTGCCCGCCCGTGCCGGCCCGTACGCCGCGACCGAGGCCTCGACGTGGTCCAGCCAGCGCGCCTCGGCCTCCGCGGCGAAGACCTGGGACTCCAGCACGAGGGAGTGGGCGAGGTCGGCGGCAGGGTCGAGGCCGCGCTTCTGCTTCGTCAGCGCTCTCAGCGCGCGCAGCGTCTCGTCCCGCTGCCGCCGCACGACGGCGGTGACGTCCACCCCGGGGACCGTCACCGCGAGGGCGAGCTTGATGGCCAGCTCGTCGCGGCCCGGCTTCTCGCGTCCGACGGAGGTGACCCACCAGGCCTCGGCCTGGACGGCGCCCGTACCGGTGAGGCGGAACTGCTCGGGCGATCCCTCCGTGCCGTCCGCGACGGGTTCCACGAGACCGTCGCGCTGCAGACGTGCGAGCGTCGTGTACGCCTGCCCGATGTTGAGCGGCCAGGCACCGCCCGTGCGGCGCTCGAACTCCTGGCGCAGCTGGTAGCCGTGCATGGGCTGCTCGCTGAGGAGCGCGAGGAACCCCTGGCGGATGGACACGAGGCGGCTCACTTCCCTGTCGGTTGCTTACTGGGTAACTACCTCTCGGATCGATAGTTACCGAGTAAGCATCCGTTGTCAACGGAAGAGCCGCCGGGGGAACGGGTGAAGGGCGGGCCGGGTGCGGTCGGTCCGCCTGCTGGTCACCACTTCCGTCGTCCGCGCGGCTGTGGCACGATGACCCGCATGACCCCGCGCTTCACCCTGCGACAGGCGATCATCATTTCGTAGCGCGTCCGGAGACACCCCACCGGACGCGCAGACCTTCCACACCCGGAGGGTCTTTTTTTGTTGGTCTGGCGGTTCTGCTCCCGCGGGATCGTCAGCCCTCTCGTCAGCCACATCGTTGGGAGCATCGATGACCACCTCCTCGTTGACCGCCGCCTCGTTCCAGGTGTACGACACGACGTTGCGCGACGGCGCGCAGCAGGAGGGGATGAACCTCTCCGTCTCCGACAAGCTCGCCATCGCGGTGCTTCTCGACGAGCTGGGCGTCGGCTTCATCGAGGGCGGCTGGCCGGGCGCGGTCCCCAAGGACACCGACTTCTTCGCGCGTGCCGCGACCGAGCTCACCCTGAAGAACGCGGTGCTCGCCGCCTTCGGGGCGACCCGGCGGGCGGGCGTCCGGGCGGGCGACGACCAGCAGGTGCGAGCCCTGCTCGATGCCGCGACGCCGGTGGTGACGCTCGTGGCCAAGTCGGACGTGCGGCACGTGGAGCGTGCCCTGAAGACGACGCGCGCCGAGAACCTCGCGATGATCGCCGACACCGTCGCGTTCCTCGTCGCGGAGGGCCGCCGTGTCGTCCTCGACGCCGAGCACTTCTTCGACGGCTACCGGCACGACGCCGAGTACGCGACGAGCGCCGTCACCGCCGCGTTCGAGGCCGGCGCCGAGGTCGTCACGCTCTGCGACACCAACGGCGGCATGCTGCCGACCTGGGTCGGCGAGATCGTGGGGGAGCTGAAGAGCGCGATCACGCCCGGCACCGGGCAGCTGCTCGGCGTGCACGCGCACAACGACAGCGGCTGCGCCGTCGCGAACTCGCTCGCCGCCGTCGAGGCGGGCGCCACGCACGTGCAGGGCACCGTCAACGGGTACGGCGAGCGCACCGGCAACGCCGACCTCGTCACCGTCGTCGCCAACCTTGAGCTGAAGGGCGGCATGTCCCTCCTGGCCGACGACGGCCTGCGGGAGGCCGCCCGGATCTCCCACGCCATCAGCGAGATCACGAACATCTCACCGTTCGCGCGGCAGCCCTACGTCGGGGCGAGCGCGTTCGCGCACAAGGGCGGGCTGCACGCCAGCGCCATCCGCGTGGACCCGGACATGTACCAGCACACCGACCCGACGCTGGTCGGCAACGACATGCGCATGCTCGTCTCGGACATGGCCGGTCGTGCCTCGATCGAGCTCAAGGGCCGGGAGCTGGGCTTCGACCTCGCCGGCCAGGGTGAGCTGCTGTCCCGGGTCACCAACCGCGTGAAGGCGGACGAGGCCGCCGGCTACACCTACGAGGCGGCCGACGCGTCGTTCGAGCTCCTGCTGCGGTCCGAGCTGGGCCGCCGTCCGGAGTTCTACACGGTCGAGTCGTGGCGGACCATCATCGAGACCGTTCCCGCGGGCGCGGCGCCGCCGGCGGTCCACGCGCCCGATGCCGTCGCCGTGGCCGAGGCGACCGTCAAGATCCGGGCCGGCGGTGAGCGGATCGTGACGACGGGCGAGGGCAACGGGCCGGTCAACGCGCTGGACCAGGCGCTGCGGACCGCGTTGTCCCAGGTCTACCCGGAGCTCAGCCGGTTCGAGCTCATCGACTTCAAGGTGCGCATCCTCGACACGGAGCTGGGCACCGACGCGATCACCCGGGTCCTGATCGAGACGACCGACGGCGAGCACTCCTGGTCCACCGTCGGGGTGGGTCCCAACGTGGTCGAGGCCGCCTGGGAGGCGGTCACCGAGGCCTACGTGTACGGCCTGCTGAAGTCGGGCGTAGCCCCCCACCCCTGACCCCCGGAGCGCCGAGGTAGTCGTCTGGCGAGGCCCTCGCCAGACGACTACCTCGGCGGTGGGGAAGGGTCAGGCGACCGGGGTGGCCGGGGTCGCCGGACGGTCCGGCTTGCTGTTGCCCTGGTCCAGGCGCTGGTCGCGCACTGCCTCGTACGTCGCCTTGATGGCGATGGACGAGCGGTCGTACGTGCGCTGCGCGACGCGGACGAACAGGTAGTCCACGACCGTGAGCTGGGCGATGCGGCTCGACATGGCGCCGACCCGGAACTGGGTCTCGCGGGCCGTGGTGGCCAGGACGACGTCGGACACGAGGCCGATCGGCGCGTCCGGGAAGTTCGTGATCGCCGCGGTGAGCGCGCCGCGCTTGCGCGCGATCTCCAGCGCCTGGTTGGTCTCCCGCGTCTGTCCCGAGTGCGAGACGGCGATCGCCACGTGGCCCGGCTCGAGCAGCGCCGACGAGGCGAGCTGCTGGTGCGGGTCGGGGGAGGTGAAGACGAACACGCCGATG
Organism: Promicromonospora iranensis; assembly: GCF_028994805.1. Lineage (GTDB taxonomy): Bacteria > Actinomycetota > Actinomycetes > Actinomycetales > Cellulomonadaceae > Promicromonospora > Promicromonospora iranensis. The sequence goes on from NZ_JAJQQP010000003.1 coordinate 57,058, forward strand.
CGCTGCAGCTTCATCGCGAGGTCGGCAGCGGCGAGGTTGGACGAACCCACGCCGTAGACGTCGACCCGCTTGGCCTCGGAGATGGCCGTGGCGACCCGCTCGATCGCGTCGGTGTCGATCATCCGGGCGGTCTCTTCGATGGTGCGGGCCTCGTGGAAGGCGATCTTCGAGACGACGGCTTCGATGTCGTCGGTCTGGTTGATCTCACCCTCGGCGATGCCGGAGCGCTCCATCTCCACCTCGCGCCGGCTGGTCGCCTGCGCCAGGTCGATCCGGAACTCGGGGTAGCCGGCGTAGCCCACGGCACGGCAGAACCGCACCACCGTGGCCTGTGACGTGTCCGCGTGACCGGCGAGCTCCGTGATGGTCGACTGGACGACGGTGTTCGGGTCGTCGAGGACCGTCTGCGCCACTCTGGCTTCTGCTGGTCGCAGCGTCGGTAGTGCGCGCCTGAGTCGGACGAGGACGTCACCTGTCATGTCGCATCTCCCGGGATGGGGTGGGGGGTCTAGGGGTCGAGAACTTACACCCGTACCGGGGATTCGGGCACGACGGGGTAGTGAAGGGAGGCGTCAGTGAACGACCGTCGGTCACTGAAGCTCGTCACCGGGCAGCTCGGTCGCCGAGAGCTCAGCAGTGAGGGTTTCCGCGGCCCCCATGTCCTCGGCGGCCTCGTGGAGCGTGTGGTGGCCGTCCACCCGGACGGTGAGCCACGGCCGGAAGCCGGCGACCGACTGCGGCGTCTCGCGCAGGCGCTGGGCCAGCTTGAGCGCGCCGTCGAGCGGCGAACCGGCACTCGGTACCAGCGAGACGTCGGGCCGGTCCTCCGAGAGGTGCTTGGTGAGCGACACCGTGAGCGGCGACTCCTCCTGCACCAGGCGGCCGGTCGTCGACGCGAGCGGCGGGATGCCGCGGCCGAGCGCACTCGACAGCGTGTCGGCGAGGTGCCGCCCGGCCTCCTCGAGGATGCGGATCGACGTGGGGTCGCCCTCGGCCGCCGCGATCATGACCTCGGGGGCCATCGAGGCGAGCTGCCGGGCACGCTCCGCGTTCTTGTAGAACTGGTTGGGCCAGCTCTCGATGAGGCCGAACTTGGCGACCGCTGCTTCCAGCAGGCGCTTCGAGGCGCCACGGGACGCGCCGTCGTGGTAGCGGCCTGCGGCGCGCAGCGCCTCGCCACCGACCCAGACGCCGGCCCCCAGGTCACCGAGCAGGTGGCCCCAGCCATCGGCGCGGCGCCAGCGGCTCACGCCGTCGAAGCCGAACGCCACGGCGCCCGTGCCGACGGAGAGCACGGCTCCGGCGCGGCCGGCCAGGGCGCCGAGGTGGGCGGTGAGCGCGTCACCGGCGACGGCGGTGCGGTTGGTCCGCAGCTCGCGCGCCAGGATGTCGTGCACGTCGGTCGGCTTCTCGACCAGCGAGGTCAGCCCGGTGATGCCGACAGCGGCGGAGGCGACGGGGGCGGTGCTGCCGTCGCTCATCCCGTCGTGGCCCATGCGGGCGGCCCACGCGTTGAAAGACTGGCACAGCGAGGCGACGACCGCCGGAGCGTCGCTGCCGTGGTGGCTCACCTTGACGGCGCGTCCGCTCAGGCTGATGCGCTCGGGGTGTGTGGAGTTGCCGAATTCAGCGACGAGGCGCGAGCCGCTGCCGCCTACGTCGAGAGCGACGACCCAGGCGTCGACCGCCATCTCATCAATACCCTGTGCGAGTTCGGACACCCGGCCATTCTGACATGAAACCAGGGCAAGGTTGTCTAAAGAGAGGAGGAAATTCTGGTCTGTTCTACGACGCCTTCTGGCCAAATTTCGGATGTGCCCGACGCCGGAGTCGTACCTTCCGTACCAAAGGTCGGGCTCCGGCGTCGGGCACCGCAGGCACCGTCGCCTACTGTGAACACGTGCGAGGAGAGTTCAAGGTTCCACACGGAAAACTGGTTCGTGTCGAGACCGAGGTGGTCGAGACGGAGGGGTCGCCCGGCCGGCTGACGGGCACGCGGGTGAGCGGGGACTTCTTCCTCGAACCCGACGAGGCCCTCGAGGCGATGGGGGAGGCCCTCGACGGGCTGCCCGCCGACTCCTCGAAGGCGCAGCTCGCCGAGGCCGTGCGGGGAGCGCTGGAGGGTGCGACCGCCGTCGGGTTCGACGCCGACGCCGTGGCGGTGGCCACCCGGCGCGCGCTGGGCCACGCGACCGCCTGGGAGGACCACGAGTTCCAGGTGATCCGTACTCCCGCGGTGTCACCCCTGCTCAACGTCGCGCTCGACCAGGTCCTGACCGAGGAGCTCGGCGGCGGACGGCGTGGGCCGACCCTGCGGTTCTGGGAGTGGGACGAGTCCGCGGTGATCATCGGATCGTTCCAGTCGCTGAGCAACGAGGTGGACGTCGAGGGTGCCACGCGGCACGGGGCCCGCGTGATCCGGCGGATCTCCGGGGGCGGCGCCATGTTCATGGAGCCCGGCAACACCATCTCGTACTCCCTGTACGCGCCCGGCTCGCTCGTGGACGGGCTGAGCTTCGAGCGGTCCTACGCGTTCCTGGACGACTGGGTGATCGGTGCGCTGCACGGGCTCGGCATCGACGCCGCGTACGTGCCGCTCAACGACATCGCCTCGCCCGCGGGCAAGATCGCCGGGGCGGCCCAGAAGCGGCTGGCCGGGGGCGCCGTCCTGCACCACGCGACGATGGCCTACGACATGGACGCCGACAAGATGACCGACGTGCTGCGGATCGGGCGCGAGAAGCTCAGCGACAAGGGCACCCGCAGCGCGAACAAGCGGGTCGACCCCCTGCGTTCCCAGACCGGGCTCGGCCGCACCGCCGTGATCGACGCGCTCGAGGCGTCGTTCCGTGCGCGGTACCGCACGGTGACCGGCGAGATCACCCCCGCGGAGTGGGCGCTGGCGGACGGCCTGGTCGAGTCGAAGTTCGGTACGCCGGAATGGACCGCGCGCGTTCCCTAGGCCCCGTGCCATGATGAGCAATCACGGTTTGGTAACACCCCTAGCAGATACCTGACTGCGTCAGTAATCTCCACGCAATGCCGCGTATTGGGAAGTTCATTTCTCAGGTATTCCACTGGCTACTCTCGCGGCACCGAGCGGAAGGAAGCCGAACGATGACTCGAGCGATGCGGCGGCCCATAGCGGCAGCCATCGGTGCACTGCTTGTCGCGGCCACGACGGCCGCCTGCGGCGGCGGCAGCGGCAACGACGCGGACGAGGGTGACGACACCCTGGACGTCTGGATCATGCAGGGTACGAACCCGGACGCCGACGACTTCTTCGCCGAGGTCTCGACCGCGTTCGAGGAGGAGACCGGAGCGACCCTCGAGGTGGAGTTCGTCGAGTGGGGCGACGCCCACGACCGGTTCGTCACCTCCATCGCCGGCGGCACGACGCCGGACGTCGCCGAGACCGGCACCACCTGGACCCCCGAGTTCGCCGACGCCGGCGCGCTCGCACCGCTCGACGAGCACGTGGACGGCGCCGGTGTCACGGACGACCTGGTCGAAGGGCTCGTCGAGGCCGGGACGTACGACGGGCAGCTCTACGGCATGCCCTGGTACGCCGGGGTGCGCTCGCTGGTCTACAACACCGAGATGTTCGAGCAGGCCGGCGTCGAGCCGCCCACCACGTGGGCCGAGCTGGAGGACGCGGCCGCCGCGCTGAAGAAGGAGTTCCCGGACAAGATCGCCGTGGCCGTCCCCGGTGACGCCGAGTTCACCGTCTACCCGTGGGTGTGGGGCGCGGGCGGCGAGGTCGCCACGCTCGAGGGCGAGACCTGGACCTCGCACCTCGACAGCCCCGAGTCGCAGGAGGGCATCGAGTTCTGGACGGGCCTGGCCACCGAGGGCGGCTACTCGTCCGCCGGTGCGACCACGTGGCGCGAGACCGACGTGCTCGACTCGTTCGCGGCGGGCGACGTCGGCATGGCCGTCATGGGCTCGTGGACACCGGGCGCGATCGTCGACGCCAACGCCGACATGGAAGGCAAGTTCGCGGCCGTGCCGATTCCCGGCAAGGACGGCGGCATCTCCCCGTCCGTGCTGGGCGGCTCGCACCTGAGCATGTTCGAGACGGCCGAGGACAAGGACCTGGCCTTCGCGTTCATCGAGATGATGACCACCGGCGAGTTCGCACAGCAGTGGGGCCAGGAGTCCGGGTACTTCCCGGGCCAGGTCTCGCTGCTGGACGAGACCCTCGAGAGCACCGACCCGCTCGTGGCGCCGTTCGCCGAGCAGTTCGTCGACGGCGGCGCATCCGTGCCGGCCGCGCCCACCTACGGCGCGGTGCAGGCCAAGGCCACCACGAGCACCATGATGCAGTCGATCCTCTCGGGCGACGCGGACGTCGCGACGGCGAGCGAGGCCGCCGCCGAGGAGATGACGAACATCCTGAACGGGTCTGAGTGACTCAGCAGCTGACCGCGGCGCCGCCGCGGATCGGTCGGGCCAGGGCCGCCATCGTGCGGCCCTGGCTGCTGCTCGCCCCCGCGCTGCTGGTCCTGGCGGTGCTGCTGCTGTGGCCGCTGGTGCGGGTGTTCCTCTTCTCCCTGCAGGACTACGGCCTGCGGGAGATCACCACCGGTGAGCCGAACTGGATCGGCGCCGACAACTACGCCGGGATCCTGTCCACGCCCGAGCTGTGGACGGTCGTGCTGCCCAACACCATCGGGTTCGCCGTCCTGGCCGTCGCGGGCACCGTCGCGTTCGGCACGGGTGTGGCGGTGCTGCTCGCCTCGCTCGGGACCTTCTGGCGCACCGTCACCTCCAGCGCGATCATGGCGGCCTGGGCCATGCCTGCGGTCACCGGCACCTACGTGTGGGTCTGGATCTTCGACGCCGACCGCGGCGTCTTCAACGACGTCCTGATGGGTCTCGGTCTGCTGGACGACCCCACCAACTGGTTCACCAACCGCTGGACGTTCTACGCCATCGTGCTGCTCAACGTGATCCACCACGGCTTCCCGTTCGTCGCGGTCACGGTGCTCGCCGGCCTCCTCGGCGTGCCGAAGGAGATGCTGGAGGCCGCGGAGATGGACGGCGCCGGAGCGTTCCGCCGGTTCTTCTCGATCATCGTCCCGCAGCTGCGGCAGGTGTTCGCCGTCGTGATCATCCTGTCGACCATCTGGGACTTCAAGGTGTTCGCCCAGGTGTACCTCATGCCCGGTGGCGCGGGATCGAACCGGTCGGTGCTGAACCTCGGCGTGTGGTCGTACGTCGAGTCGTTCGGGCAGAACCGGTACGGCTTCGGGTCGGCGATCGCCGTGCTGCTGACCGCGCTGCTGCTCGTGATCACCGCGGTCTACGTCCGCACCGTGCTGGCGGAGGAGGAACGATGAGCACCACCCGCACGGCCCCCACCCTGCGCCCGCTGCGCCGCACCGCGCGCCGCTCGCCGCTGCGCCAGCTCGGCAAGGGGGTGCTCGTCGCCCTCCTGCTGGCCTTCACGCTGTTCCCCGTCTACTGGATGCTGAACAGCTCGCTGGACGCGCAGGCCGGCCACACCAGCAGCTTCTGGCCCGCAGAGCCGACGCTCGACCACTACGCGTTCGTGCTCACCGAGGGCGGGTTCGGCACGTTCCTGCGCAACTCGCTGCTCGTGGCGCTCGGCACGGTCCTCGTCTCGTCCGCGCTCGCCCTGCTGGCCTCCGTGGCGGTGGCCCGCTTCCGGTTCCGGATGCGCACCCAGATCCTCATGCTGGTGCTGATCGTGCAGATGGTGCCGCTCGAGGCGCTCGTCATCCCGCTGTTCGTGCAGGTGCGTGACCTGCAGCTGCTCGGGACCCTGATCGGCCTCGTCGTGGTGTACGTGGCGCTCGCCCTGCCGTTCGGGATCTGGATGCTGCGCGGTTTCGTCGCGGCGGTGCCGGTCGAGCTGGAGGAGGCCGCCTACCTCGACGGTGCCAGCTGGGGCCGGATGTTCTGGTCGGTCCTGCTGCCCCTCGTCGCGCCCGGCCTGGTCGCCACCAGCATCTTCGGCTTCATCACCGCGTGGAACGAGTTCATCTTCGCCATGACCATGCTCGGCGGGGCGACGGAGAACTACACGGTGGCGATCGGCCTCCGGTCGTTCTTCGGCATCCACTCCAACGACTGGGGCGCCATCATGGCGGCGTCCACGATCATCACCGTGCCCGTGATGATCTTCTTCATCCTGGTCCAGCGCCGCCTCGCGTCGGGTCTCACCGCGGGGGCCGTGAAGGCATGACCACGGAGCCCGCCGGGCCGGACCGCACGCAGCGCGCCGTCAACGGCGTGCTCCTGCCCGGCTTCGAGGGCACGCGCGTCCCGGACCGGCTGGCCGACGCCGCCCGCGCCGGCCTGGCCGGCGTCGTCTACTTCGCGCGGAACACGCCGGACGTCGCCACCACCGCCGCGCTGTCCGCCGCCCTGCACTCGGCCTCGCCCGACCTGCTGATCGCCGTCGACGAGGAAGGCGGCGACGTGTCCCGGCTCGAAGCGGTCAGCGGGTCGTCCCTGCCCGGCGCCGCAGCACTCGGCGCCCACCCCGGCGGAGCGGCCGTCTCGCTGGACGCCGGCCGGGCACTGGGCCGCCTGCTCGCCGCCACCGGCATCGACCTCCTCCTCGGCCCGGTGCTCGACGTCGTCTCCGAGCCGGACAACCCGGTGATCGGCGTGCGCGCCTTCGGCACCACGCCCGACGACGTCACCCGGCACGGCACGGCGTTCGCCCGCGGCGTGCGCAGCGCCGGGGTCGGCGTCTGCGGCAAGCACTTCCCCGGCCACGGTGCCACCACCGTGGACTCCCACGTAGGACTACCCGTCGTGGACGAGCCGCTCGACGCCGTCCGGGCGCGCGACCTGCTCCCGTTCGCGCGCGCCCTGCGGCCCGAGGGGCGGGACGCCGGCCAGTCCGTCCTCGACGCCGTCATGACCGCCCACGTGCTCTTCCCCGCGCTCGGCCCGGCCCCCGCCTCCATCGAGCCCGCCGCCACCCGGCTCCTGCGCGAGCTCGGCCACGCGGGCCCGATCATCACCGACGCCCTCGACATGGGCGCCCTGCGCCAGCTCACCGGCTCCGTGGGGGAGGCCGCCGTCCGCGCCGTCGAGGCGGGCGCCGACCTGCTCTGCCTCGGGCTCGACCCGGCCCTGTACACCGAGTCGTACGACGCGCTGAGCCGGGCGGTCGCCGCCGGCCGCCTGACCGTCGAACGGCTCGAGGAGTCCGCGACACGCACACAGGCGCTCGTGACGGCACTCCGGGACCGGCGGTCGGCGGCCGGGACGGCGACCGGCGTCGACGCCGCGAAGGAGGCGCTCGCGGACCTGTCCGAGGTCGGTGCGTGCATCGCGGACGCCGTCGTGCACGTGCGGGGCGCCCGTCTGGTGCCGCTCCCGCCCGAGGCCGAGCCCGACGTGGTCGACCTCCGGACCCGGCTGGACCACGCCGCCGGACGGATTGCCCGGCACGTGCAGGCCGCCGTCGGCGCGGCGTGGCCAGGGGCCAGGATGACCCCGGACGAGGGCGGCGAGATGCCTGGTGACGGAGGCGGCGATGCCGTGGCGGGCGAACTCGGTCCGGACGAACATGGACTTGCGGTGCTTATTGCCCGATTCTCCCGGTACGGTGTATCGGCGGATCTCGACAGAGTTGGCACGAAACGTGGCGCAGAATTTCCTGGGGTCGGTCCCCGGGTCGCGTCCCGCTCCCGACCGCTCGTCGTGATCACCCGTGAACCCGTCCCGGGTTCGGCGGAACGCACCAGGCTGGAACGGCTCTGGGCGGTCCGGCCGGATCTCGTCGTGGTCCACACGGGCCTTCCCGGTCCGGTCGACGACTGGTTCGGGGCGTTGAGTGGTGGTGGCCCGGCTGTCGTGGTGGCGTGCGGGACGGGACGAGCGAACGCGGTGGCCGCCGTCGAACGCCTCCGCGGCCCCGCGAGCAGCCAGGACGGCGAAGAGCAGCACAGCAGCGAGCAGTGATGAGCAGCGATGAGCAGTGAGCAGCACACGTTTCACCAGCAGCACAGGGTCCAGGAGTACAGAGCACGGAGAACGAAAGGGGCTCGCCGATGATCGCGGAGGCGGGATTCGAACGGCACGCACAGGCGACGCCGCGCCCGGTCTCACCCACCGAGGAGCGCAACCCGCGCACACGTGACATCGACGTGGTCTCCACGGCGGAGATGGTGCGCATGATCACCGACGAGGACGCCGCCGTCATCGCCGCGGTCCGTGCGGCGCACCCGCGCATCGTCGAGGCGATCGACCTCGCGGTGGACGGGATCCGTGCCGGGGGGCGGGTGCACTACGTGGGCTCGGGCACCTCGGGCCGCATGGGCCTGCTCGATGCCGCGGAGCTGCTGCCCACCTACGGCGTGGGGGAGGAGATGTTCGTACCCCACCTCGCGGGCGGCCTGAACGCGTTCAAGAAGGCGGCAGAGGGCGCGGAGGACGACGTCGAGGCGGGCGGCGCGCTCGTCGCCGACGTCGGGCCGGCCGACATCGTGTTCGGGATCGCCGCCAGCGGTGGCACCCCGTACGTCGGGGGAGCGCTCGACATGGGCCGTGCCCGCGGGGCGCGGACCGTGCTGCTCGCGTCGAACCCCTTCGCCGCGCTGGCGCCGAGGGCGGACGTGCCGATCCTGGTGAACACCGGTCCCGAGGCCATCACGGGCTCCACCCGCATGAAGGCGGGCACCGCCCAGAAGATGGTGCTCAACACCTTCTCGACGGCGGTCATGGTGCGGCTCGGAAAGACCTACTCGAACCTCATGGTCGAGGTGCTCGCGACCAACCACAAGCTGCGCCGGCGGCTGGTCCGCCTGCTGACGCAGGCCACGGACCTGGAGCCGGACGTGTGCGAGAACGCCCTGGCCGCGACCGACGGCGACCTCCGGGCCGCCCTCGTGATGCTCGTGGCGGGTGTGGACCGGGCCGCGGCCACGCGGGCCCTGGCCGTCGAGCCCGGCCGGGTCGGCGGGCCGTCCGTACGCGAGGCGCTCGCGACGCTGGGCATCGAGCCGGCCTAGCGGCAGGTCAGGCGGGGACCGCCAGCTGGGCGGGGCTGGCCGGGGCGTGCGCGTTGCTCACGTCGGCGGCCAGCTTCGCCACCAGGATGTCGCCGCCCTTGGTGAGCTGCTGCCCGCGCTCCTCGAACCCGAGGCGGCCGTGGAAACGCAGCGACCCGGGGTTCGGCGGGTTCAGGTTGACCTCGCAGGTGACGACGTCGTGCCCGGCGGTACGGGCGGCGTCGAACACCGCGTCGTAGAAGAGGCGGCCGATGCCGCGGCCGCGTGCCTGCTCGCCCACCACGATGCGGTCCACGTACAGGTGGTCCAGGCCGCGCTCCTCGAACCAGGCGTAGTTCTCGCCGGACCAGTCCTCGCCGCCGTCGAGCGCGACGACGAAGCCGAGAGCGTCCGCCGGGGTCCCCGGGTCGACCGCGACCAGGGCCAGCGACGAGGCGTCGAGCAGCTCGACCATGTCGTCGGCAGGGGTCTCCGGGACGGCGGGGATCGAGGCGTTGTTCAGCGTGACCAGGCGAGAGACGTCGGCGTCAGTGGCGGGGCGCAGCAGGGTGGCCGTAGGCATGGCGCGATCACTCCAGGGAGTTGGTGGGGGGACCGACGACTTTATCCGGTTCGCCCCCGCAGGTCTGTGACCTGGGTCAAAGAGTGGCGGCGGTCACTCGGGGACCGAACACCGCTGTGCCCACCCGCACGATCGTCGCGCCCTCGGCGATCGCCGGCTCCAGGTCGCCGGTCATGCCCATCGAGAGCTCGGTCGCCGTGCTCGTCCCCGGGGCCCCGGAGGCCAGCACCGCGTCGCGGATCGCGCGCAGGCGGGCGAACCCGGCGCGGACCGTGTCCTCGTCCGTGTCGTCCAGGCGTGCGCCGATGGTCATGAACCCGGTCAGCCGCAGGCCCGGCAGGGTGGCCACCGCGCCGGCGAGCTCGACGGCGTGGTCGGGCGCGACGCCGGACTTGCTCTCCTCGCCCGTGACGTTGACCTGGACCATCACCTCCAGGGCGCGGTCGCCGGTGCGGCCGTCGCGCACGCAGCGCTCCGAGATCGCCCGGGCGAGGTCCAGCGAGTCGAGCGTCTCCAGGCCCGTGGCCGTGGCCAGCACCTGGTTGATCTTGTTGCGCTGCAGGTGGCCGATCATGTGGACCTGCAGCGCGCCCTCCGCCACCCGGTCGGCGACGGCCGGTGCCTTCGCGACGAGCTCCTGGACCCGGTTCTCGCCGATCAGGTCGACACCGGCCGCCAGCGCCTCGAGCACGGCCTCCGGCGTCTGCGTCTTGGTCGCGACGAGCAGGCGCACCTCGCGGGGATCGCGGCCGGCGGCGACGGCGGCCGCCGTGATCCGGCCGCGGACGACGGCCAGCCGGGTGGCCACCGACCCGTCGGTGGAGGGCTCTGGCACGGAGGGCTGGGGCTGGTCGGACACGCAGCGAGTCTATTTCGGCGGAGCCGTGCGGTTGCACGTCGGCCCGGGAGCGGCTCAGGGTGGGATCAGGGGGTCTCCCGGTTCCGAGGACCTGCTCCCCTACGGAAGGATGGGTCCTATGAAGACGCTGCTGAACATCATCTGGGTCATCTTCGCGGGATTCGGGCTGTGGCTCGGGTACATGCTCGCGGGGATCATCTGCTGCCTGCTCATCGTCACCATCCCGTTCGGCATCGCTTCCTTCCGCATCGCGGGGTACGCGCTGTGGCCGTTCGGCCGTGAGGTCGTCGAGAGCCCGCGCTCGGGAGCGTTCGCCCTGGTCGGAAACGTGATCTGGGTGATCGTCGCCGGCTGGTGGCTCGCCCTCGGGCACATCGTCACGGCGATCCCGCTGGTGATCTCGATCATCGGCATCCCGATGGCCTGGGCGAACCTCAAGCTCATCCCGGTCTCGCTCATGCCGCTCGGCAAGCAGATCGTGTCCAGCGACGCCCTGCTGCCGACCTACCGCAAGGCCGTCGAGGCCTGACCCGGATCGGGCCCGGCCCGCTCGGGACCTGACTTGACCGGGCCGGGGCCGGCTCAGTCGCGGGCGATCGGCGCCGTCGTGCCGCCCGTCAGCTGCAGCAGGTCGGCCGGCGCGAGGCCGACGTCGAGCCCGCGCCGGCCGCCGGAGACGTACACGACGTCGTACGCCTCCGCGGACTCGTCCAGCACCGTGCGGTGCCTCACCTTCTGGCCCAGCGGCGAGATGCCGCCCACGACGTACCCGGTGGCGCGCTCGGCCGCCGCGGGCTCGGCCATCGCGGCCTTCTTGCCGCCCGCCGCCCGGGCCAGGGCCTTGAGGTCGAGCTTGCGGTCCACGGGGACGATGCCCACGACGAGCTGCCCGTCGACGTCGGCCAGCAGCGTCTTGAAGACCTGCGGGGCGTCGACGCCGATGGCCTCCGCCGCCTCCAGGCCGAAGCTCAGGTCGCTCGACGGGTCGTGCTCGTAGGGGTGCAGCGTGTGCGGGACGCCCGCCTTCTCGAGCGCCACGACGGCGGGGGTCCCGTGGCTGGCGCGTGCTGTCTTCTTGACCACGACGCGATTCTGCCTCCTCCGGCGCTCGCCCGCGTACGGATTTCCGGCCGGCTCGGTAGGGAAGCAATCAGTTAGTTTGAGCAACGTGTTAGCCCTCCTGGTCCTCGCCATCCTCGTCGGGGGCTCGTTGCAGCGGGTCACAGGAATGGGCTTCGGGCTCGTCGCCGGCCCGTTCATCGTGCTCCTCCTCGGCCCTGTCGAGGGCGTGCTCTTCGTCAACCTCGCGGGCGCGATGATGGCGCTGCTCGTGCTCGGGCGCACGGTCCGCGGCGTGGACTGGCGCCGGTACGGCTGGCTCGTCTCGGCGTCGATAGCGGTCAGCGTGCCCGCGGCGCTGCTCATCCGGGACGCCAGCGCATCCGTGCTCGAGATCAGCGTGGGCGGCGTCGTCGTGCTCGCGATGACGCTCGCCCTGTTCGCCTCACGGCTGCGCGGTGCCGAGCGGCCGTTCGCGCCCGAGGCGCGCCTGCCGCTCCTGGTGACCGGCGCGGCGGCCGGGTTCGGCAGCGTGGCCGCGGGGATCGGGGGCCCGCCCATCGCCGTCTACTCGGTGCTGGACCGCTGGGACCCGCGCACGTTCGCGGCGACCGTCCAGCCGATCTTCCTGACGAACGCCCTGGCGGCGATGACGGCGAAGCTCCTGGTCGCCGACGCCACGTTCCCGGATCTGGCCGTCTGGGAGTGGGTGACCGTTTTTGTCGCCCTCCTGGCCTCCGTCGGGCTGGGCGAGCTGCTCGCCGGGCGGATCTCGGCGAGCGCCACGCGCAAGGTGCTCGTGACGCTCGCCTACGTGGGTGGTTTCGCGACCCTGGGCCGCGGTGTCCTCGACCTGGCCGGCTGACTGGCCGGCACTCTGCGGATCAGGGCACCGGCACGGTCAGCCCAGGTCGAGCGGGCCCAGGACCATCGACGGCTCGCCCGACGACGTGAGCCTGGCCGTCCCGAGGTTGCCGACGGTGCAGCTCCCGCTGCGCGGGTCACCGGCGTTCCAGACCTGGCGCAGGCAGTTGCGCATCGCGAGCTGTCCCCAGTAGCTCGGGTGCAGGGACTCCTGGACGGAGTACGGCGAGCCGCCGATCGTGGAGACGGTGCGGATCTGGTTGATCCACTCGGTCCGGTCGACGGCGCCGGGCGACTGCCAGCCGGGCAGGCCCACCTCCTCGTACAGCCCGACGCCGTTCTCGCACAGCCGCCTGCCGTCGAACGCGTGCGTCATGTCGAGGGTGCGCACGTTCGGCAGCCCGACGTCGGACGCGGCGTCGAGCAGCGCACCGTTGATCGTGGGGAGCGCCGTGGCGTTGGCCCAGTCGGCGTCCCGGTTCCAGATGCCGCACCCGCCGACCGACTGCCGCGTGTACCCGGACTCGCGGTACCGGAAGCCCGAGCCGTCCGGCACGGGCGACGGGTAGGTCTGGACCACGAGCGTCCACTGGTCGGTGCCGTACCCGGCGTTGCTCATGGCGGTCGCGACGTTCCCGAGTGCTTCCGTCACCTTGGAACGGACGGCGGCGACGTTCGCCGCGCTGAAGTTCTCCGCGACCGAGCTGTCGTCGTGACAGTAGTTCTTCCACCAGGACGGCGAGGTGAGGAAGTTGACCACGCAGGACTGGACGACGCTCGCGAACTCGAAGTCGTTCCCGCCGATCGAGACCACGACCATGCGGACGTTCCTGCTGGCGGCGGCCTCCTGGAGCATGAGGGCCTGGCCCTGGCCCGCCGAGCCGTCGTAGAAGTCGATGCCGGGCTTGAAGTACTTGCCGGTCGAGGTGGCGGTCGTCGCCCCGCTGCAGGCGAGGTTCAGGCCGTTCACGCCGCCGCCGATGTGGGCCTCGGCGGAGGACGCGCGGTGGCAGCGGGCGATGACCTCGCCCGTGCCGCTGGGGTTGTCGTGGTACGCGTGCGGGCCGAGAGCGTCGGCGCGGCGGTAGTCGGCGTTGGAGCTGCCGGCCCAGCGGCCGGCCTCCCCGGAGATGTAGGAGTCGCCGAGCGTGACGACCCACGGTGTCCCGACGCCGGGACCGTCGGCCGCTGACGGCACGGCGGCCGCCGAGGGCGTGGCTGGGGCCGCGGGCGTGGCTGGCGCCGACGGGGCAGCTGATGCCGGGGTCGCGGTGATCACGAGGCCGACGAGCAGGCTGAATACGCCGAGGCAGGCGGCGCCGAGCGAGGTGAGGTGGCGGAGGTGGCGGTCGGGGCTTCGCAGGTGCGTCTTCATTGGCACTCCTGTGTCCAGGCTGCGCTGGTGGCGCTGCTGACCGGAACTCTAATAGCAGGAGTTTAGGGTAAGGCCGAGATAACGTAAATAGTCGGTAAATCGCCCGATCGCCCGCTGGGTCAGCCGGGCGGGCGTCGGGCGGCGAGTGTCGGTCGGCGGGTTAGATCTGGCCGACGCTCAGCACCGTGAGCACGACCTCGCCCGCCTCGTCGCTCGCCGCCAGGTCGATCTGCGCGGTGATGGCCCAGTCGCGGTTGCTGTCGGCGTCGTCGAGCACCTGGCGGACCCACCAGGTGCCGGGCTCGACGCGGACGGAGTCTCCGCCGGCGCTGCCCGGCAGCTCGGCGCCCGGCTCGAGGATCGTCAGCAGGGCGGCCGACCGCGCCTCGGGGCCGAAGCCGACGGCGTCGTCGCCCTGCTCCTCGAACAGCGGGTCGAGGGCGTCGGCCCAGGCGTCCGCGTCCCAACCGCCGCCGAGCGCGGCCAGCGCGCCGTAGGACTCGCGGGCGACCAGCTCGACGCGGCGGAACATCGCGTTGCGGACCAGCCGGCGGAACGCCCGGGGGTTGCCGGTGACGGGTCGCACGGGAGCCTCGGCCCCGGCCTCGGCCAGCTCGCCGTCCGTCACGAGGTCGGCATCGTCGTCCACCGGGTTGGCCAAGCGCTCCCACTCGTCGAGCAACGACGAGTCGACGCCGCGCACGAGCTCGCCGAGCCACTCGATGATCTCCTGCACCTCTTCGGTGCGGTGCTCGTCGGGGACCACCTGGCGCACCGCACGGAAGGCGTCGGCGAGGTAGCGCAGGACCACACCCTCGGTGCGCTCCAGCCCGTACACGCTCACGATCTCGGCGAACGTCATGGCCTTCTCGACCATGTCGCGCACCACCGACTTGGGGGACAGCTCCGCGTCCGCCACCCACGGGTTGGTGCGGCGGTAGGTCTGGAACGCAGGCTCCAGGAGATCGGCCAGCGGCTTCGGCCACGTGACCTCCTCGAGCAGCTCCATGCGCTCCTCGTACTCGAGACCCTCGGCCTTCATCGCGGCGACCGCCTCGCCGCGGGCCCGGTTCTGCTGGCCCATGAGCACCTGGCGGGGGTCGTCGAGCGTGGCCTCGATGACGGAGACGACGTCGAGCGCATGCGTCGCGCTCTCGACGTCGAGCAGGTCCATGGCGGCCAGGGCGAACGGCGAGAGCGGCTGGTTCAGCGCGAAGTCGCGGGGGAGGTCCACCATGAGGCGGGCGGACGGCCGGAGCCGGCCGTCCGCGTCGGGCACCCGGACCTTCTCCACCACGCCGGCGATCCGCAGGGAGCGGTAGATCCGGAACGCCTGCCGCACGTGCTCGGCCTGCTGCGTCTCCGTGTCGTGGTTGGCCGTCAGGAGGTGGCGCATGGCGTCCACCGGGTCGATCCCGCTGGCCGCGCCCGCGGGGCCGTGGCCGCCGGAGCGGGCCGAGGCCCGGGCCAGGACGTTCAGCACCATCGCGTGGTTCACGCGGAACTGGGACACGAGCTGCTCGGGGTCGGCGTCGCGCAGGCGCTCGAAGGTGGCGTCCGTCCAGTTCACGGAGCCGGACGGCGCCTTCTTGCGGACGATCTTCTTGAGCTTCTTCGGGTCGTCGCCCGCCTTGGCCAGGATCTTGCGGTTCTCGATGACGTGCTCGGGCGCCATGACGAGCACCTCGCCCACGGTGTCGTACCCGGCCCGGCCCGCGCGGCCGGCGATCTGGTGGAACTCGCGCGCGCTCAGGTGCCGCATGCGTTCGCCGTCGAACTTCACGAGGCTGGTCAGGAGCACCGTGCGGATCGGCACGTTGATACCGACGCCCAGGGTGTCCGTGCCGCAGACGACCTTGAGCAGGCCCTTCTGCGTGAGGCGCTCCACGAGGCGGCGGTACTTCGGCAGCATGCCGGCGTGGTGCACGCCGACGCCGTGCCGCAGGAACTTGCTGAGCGTCTTGCCGAACCCGGTGCCGAACCGGAAGGCGCCCATCTCCGCGATGATCGCTTCCTTCTCCGCCTTCGAGGAGACGTTCATCGACAGCATGGACTGCGCCCGGTCGACGGCGTCCTTCTGCGTGAAGTGCACGACGTAGACCGGCGCGCGGTGGGTCTGCACGAGCTCCTGGATGACGTCCGTGAGCGGCTCGACCACGTACGAGAAGGTCAGCGGCACGGGCCGTTCGGCACCGGCGACCTCGGCGACGGGCCGGCCGGTGCGCTCCTCGATGTCCTCGCGGAGGCGGGACGTGTCGCCGAGCGTGGCGCTCATGAGGATGAACTGGGTGTCCGTGAGCTCCAGCAGCGGCACCTGCCAGGCCCAGCCGCGCTGCGGGTCGCCGTAGTAGTGGAACTCGTCCATGACGACCTGCGAGATGGCCTCGTCGTCGTCGGCGGTCCCGTCGCCGGTGGTGCCGCTGTCGCCGCGGCGCAGCGCGAGGTTCGCGAGGATCTCGGCGGTGCAGCAGATGATCGGGGCGTCCGGGTTCACCGCGGAGTCGCCGGTCATCATGCCGACGTTCTTCGAGCCGAACGCCGCCACCAGGTCGAAGAACTTCTCGCTGACCAGCGCCTTCAGCGGGGCCGTGTAGTACGTCCGGCCGCCGCGCCCGGAGCGGTGGGCGGCCAGGGCGGCGAACTGCGCACCCATCGCGACCATCGACTTGCCGGAACCGGTCGGCGTCGCGAGGACGACGTGGGAGCCCGTCATGACCTCCAGGAGGGCTTCCTCCTGGTGCGGGTAGAGCGCACGTCCGCCCGCGGAGGCCCACTCGCTGAAGCTCTCGAACAGGACGTCCGGATCAGGGTCCTTGCCCGTGGGTGCGGGCAGGTACGGGATCAGGGTCCCGGCGGGCTTCGGGGTGGCCGACGCCGGTCTGGGCTCGCTGGTGGCGGAGAAGGCTGTCGCGGAGGTCGAGGTTGTCGAGGAGGGCGCCGTCATGGTGCTGCCCATTCTTGCAGGCGGGTGAAGCGTGCCGTTCGCTCAGGTGGCATTCTCCGTCGGTGTCGGGCGTGCGGGTGCCGTCGTGGTCCGCTTCTCGCCCGCCTGGACCGCTATGACGCCGGCGAGGATCAGGACGCCACCCACGAGCTGGATCGCACGGGGGAGCTCGTCGAGCAGCAGCCAGGCGAAGCCGATGGCGGCGACCACCTCGAACAGCCCGACGAACGAGGACAGCCGCGGGCCGAGCCGGCGCCCGGCGGCGATCCCGGCCACGTAGGCCAGCGCCGCCGTCACGACACCGAGGCCGAGCAGGGGCAGCCACCACGCCACCTCCGTGCCGGCGTAGACCGGCGACGCGGTGCTGTAGGTCAGGGGCATGATCCCGGTCGCGCCGAGCAGGCCCAGCGCCAGGGAGGCCGTGGTCAGCCCGCCCGCTGCCAGCGCGAAGGGCGGGAGGCCCGTGTCGGCGTCGGCGTTGATGACGAAGTAGGTGGACACGCCCAGCATCGCGACCAGCGCCCACGCGATGCCGACGGGGTCGACGGCGCCCTGCGTGCCGCTCACCAGGTCCAGCACGAGGACGAGCCCGACGGCGGCGAGCAGCGTGCCGGCGATGGTGGCGCGCGTCGGACGCTGGCCGTGCCGCAGCCAGAACCAGAGCACCACGGCCGCCGGGGCCGTGTACTCGATGAGCAGGGCCGGGCCGACCGGCATGTACTGCACGGCGGAGAAGTACGCGAACTGACAGCCCGCGACGGACACCACCCCGTAGACCGTGATGAGCCGGAGGTTTCGGCGCACCGGCCGCCAGTCCCCGCGCAGCGACACGATCCCGAGCGGAAGGACGACGAGCGCCGCGATCGCGACCCGCACGAGGACCATCGCGCCGGGGCTCCAGCCGGTGTCGAGCAGCCCGCTGGCGAACACCCCCGACAGGCTGAACGCCGCGGCCGAGACCCCCGCGAGGACCAGCCCCGTGGTCAGACGGCGACCGGGTGCGGGGCGAGGGCTACGGAGGTTCGCTCCGGCAGTGTCAGGTGTCACGGCGCTCATGGGTCCTGACAGTAGGGTGGTGGGGGTAATGTGTCAACGTGGTTTTTACTCATGACACCGCGGGTGCCCTCCAGTCCGCCGTCGAGCTGGTGAACAGCGGCGAGCCACCGGTCACGATCGCGACGGTCGCGGACCTCGGCGCGTTCTTCGTCAAGCACGTCTACACCGGGCGACACGACGGCACGCAGGCCGAGCTCGGCGAGGTGCTGGCGCTCCGGCCCCGCCTGCGCGAGCTGCTGACCGCCGACCGCGACACGGCCGCGCTCCTGGTGAACGACATGCTGGCCGAGGCGGGCGCGGTGCCCCAGCTCGTGCGGCACCCGCCCGTCGACTGGCACATCCACGCGGTACCGGCCGAGGCCCCGCTCGCCACCCGCATCCTGGTGGAGACCGCCATGGCGATGATCGACGTCATCCGGGAGGACGAGCTGTCCCGCCTCGCCGTCTGCGCGGACGACGGCTGCGCGGGGCTGGTCCTCGACCTCTCCCGCAACCGCTCACGCCGCTACTGCTCGACGACGTGCAGCAACCGCAACGCCCAGGCCGCCCATCGGGCGCGCCGCGCGGATCAGCCGTCGACGGCGTAGCGGGGCCGCCCGCTCAGCCCAGGTCCCACAGGAGCCGGTAGTAGGCGACCCGGTCCCGGTCCTCGTCGATCCCGTACGCCTCGTAGACCAGGTGGTCGTGGCCGGGGCCGTAGTTCCAGCCCAGGCTGTAGGTCGCGATGGCCAGGTCGGCCCAGCGGTCGGCGACCCCGAGCGCGCCCAGGTCGACGTGCCCCGCCCAGCGGCCGTCGTCGGACAGCAGGGTGTTGGGCGCGCAGGCGTCGCCGTGGCAGACGACGAGCCGGTCGTGGTCCGGCGCGTCCTCGAGGCGGGCGCGTCCCTCGACCGACCAGCCGTCGGACGGATGACCGCCCGCTGCCCGGGCCTCGGCGACGGCCAGCCGGTCCTCGATGCTCCAGGACCAGGGGCACTCGTCGACGGGGAGGGCGTCGTGGAACGCGCGCAGCCCGGCTCCGATGGCTCGGGCGGCGGTCTCGGGCTCGGCCAGCCAGCGGGGGTCGACGGCGGAGCGCGCCTCGATCGCTTCCGTCGCCAGCCACTGCGCCTGGTCGTCGGCGCCGACCTCGAGCACGTGCGGCACCGGCGTGTACGGCGCCGCCCACCGCATCCGGGCCGCCTCGTCGGCGAGGTCGACACCCTCGATGGTGGCCCGGTCGGTGCGCGGCGCCCACTTCACGAAGCAGGCGTTCGGCTGCGTCGGGCCGGGGTCGACGCGGAACGTGAGGCCGCCCAGCTCGTTGCTCCAGACCGGCGTGACGAGCCCGTCGCCGGCGAGCTCCCGCACGACGTCGGGCACGGTGATCGCGTCGGTCGGGATCGTCATGCCGTCAGCGTGCCAGACCCGGCGGCGGGGCCGCGACGTGATCTCCGGGGGCCGGGCAGGGGGAGGCGCAGGGTGCGGGGGCGTCCAGGTCCTCCGAACGATGTACACGCCGTGGTGGGAGATCGCCCGTCCGGCCGACGACGCGGCGGCCCGGCCGCGCCAGGGTCAGGACATGCCTGCCACCACACCACCGAGCGCGTCATCCGAGCGGACGCCGGAACCGGCGACCACGCCCACGAGCACGGGAGGCCGGATCGCCGCGCTCGACGTGCTGCGCGGGGTGGCGATCATCGGCACGCTCGCCAGCAACATCTGGATCTTCACCGTGCCCGGCGGCCCGGCGGAGTGGATCTCCGACGGCTTCGCCACCGCGGACCCGGTGCAGCGGGTGCTGCAGGCGCTGGCCAACGGGAAGTTCCTCGGGCTGCTCACCCTGCTGTTCGGGGTCGGCCTCGAGCTCCAGTACCGGTCGATGGTCCGTCGCGGCATGCCCTGGCCGGGCCGGTACGTGCTGCGCGCCGGGATCCTGTTCGTCGAGGGCCTGGTGCACTACGTCCTCGTCTTCGAGTTCGACGTCCTGATGGGCTACGCGATCGCGTCCGTGCTGGCCGCCTACCTGATCGGGCGGAGCGACCGGGTGGTGCGCGCCTGGGGCGGGGCGCTGGCCGGGGTCTTCGTGGCCGGGATCGTCGGCGTCACGGCGCTGCTCGTGGCCACTGGTGGGTCGGGCGGGGCTGACGGCACCGCGCCGGCCGGCGGCGCCCAGGCCGACGCCGCGACCCTGTCGACGGCCAGCTGGCTCGACCAGGTGCTGCTGCGGCTCGCGCACATGGAGGTGTTCCGGATCGAGCTGATCCTGATCGTGCCGTCGGCCACGGTGCTGTTCCTCGTGGGTTCCCGGCTGGTGCGCGCGGGCCTGTTCACGACGACCGAGGGCGGAGCACGGCTGCGCCGCCGGCTCGCGTGGGTGGGCCTGGGCGCGGGCGTCCCGCTCAACGCGCTGACGACGTGGGCCGGGCCGGACTGGTTCCTCGTGGACCGGTACCTGGTCCCGCCGCTGGTGGCGCTCGGCATCCTGGCGCTGGGCACCACCCTCGTCAGCAGGGCCCAGGCGCGGGCCGAGACCCGCCCGCAGGGGGCGGCGCAGGCTGTGGGCCGTGGGCCGGGTGCCCTGCTCCGCCGCGGTGTCGAGGGCGTCGGGCGGACGGCGCTCTCGTGCTACGTGCTGCAGAACGTGCTGGCCTCGGCGCTCTGCTACGACTGGGGGCTGGGGCTCGCCGGTGGCGGACCCTGGCAGGCCGTGGCGATCTGGGCGGGCATCTCGCTGGCCCTGATGGTCCTGGCGCCGCTCTGGCTGCGGCGGTGGCCGCGCGGGCCCATCGAGCTGCTGATGCACCGCGTCTACGACGCGCGACGCGTCTCCTCGGCGTCCCACAGCGCCCGGTAGTACGTGGTGCGTTCGTGGTCGGGCGCCACGCCGTAGGCCGCGAGCACCAGCGGTTCCAGCCCGGGGCCGTAGCGGCGCGTGACGCTGCGTGTGGTCACCGCGATGTCGGACCAGCGGTCGGCGACCCCCATGTCCCCGATGTCGACGTGGGCCGCGAACCGGCCGACATGGTCGAGGAGGGTGTTCGGCACCGTGGCGTCACCGTGGCACACGACCGCCCGGTCGACGGGCGGCGGGGACTCGAGGGCGAGCGGGGTCGTCGCGCGCTGCGCGGTGCCGAGCGGGGCCGTCGGCGCCGCCGTCAGGGCCGCCACGCGAGTCTCGGCGGTGCGGACGAACGGGCAGGTGTCCGTGGGCAGCGCGTCGTGGAAGCGGCGCAGGCCGATGCCGATCGCCACCGCGGCGCGCTGGGCCAGGCGGCGCCAGCGGGGCTCGATGGCCGACGCCGCCACCGCGCCGCCGATCTCGACCGCCGCCGTGAGCAGCCACGAGCCCCGGGCGTCCCGCCCGACGTCCAGCACCCGGGGGACCGGCGCGAACGAGGCTGCCCAGACCAGGCGGTCGGCCTCGGCGAGCGGGTCGGGGCACGCGGCGCCGTGGGGCACCCACTTGAGGTACGAGCTCCGGCGGGTGCACGTCTCCTCGAGCCGGACGGTGAGGCCGCCGTACTCGTTGCGCCACACCGGCACGACCGTCGCTCCGGACCGCAGCCTGCGGGCCACGGCATGGACGACGGACGGCACTTCGACGGGCGTCGGTCTGATGCCGACGAGCGCGTTCGACACGACTCCATCGTCCCATAGAGCGGGTGAAAAAGTGCTCCTGGTTCGCGCTGTCCCGGGGCACTGGGCAACATCGCGAGGCCGGGTGCCCGCGCGCAGGTCGGCGTCGGGCACCCGGCCTCCGGGCGGTCCAGGTCCTCGGGTCAGACGGCGCTCAGCCCGCCCCCGACACGCACGGCGCCCGGCAGGCCGGAACCGGCAGCGGCCCCCGACGGTGCCGCGGCCGCCGCGCCCGTCACCGTGATGTCGACGCACTGGTAGAAGGCGTTCACGGTGTCGGCGATGTTCCAGCGGGCCAGGATGGTGTGGTCACCGGCGGGGAGGCCGGTCAGGGTGTGCTCGACGGTTGCCCCGGGCTGCGCGCCGCCGCCGTCCACGGTCTTGACGAGCTGGCCGTCCACGAAGTACTCCCAGGTGGCCGTGGAGTGGCGGGCCGTGATCTGCCAGCGGAACGTCGTGTCGCTGCCGACGGTCGTGCGCGGCCAGGGCAGCGAGTCGTCGTCGACGACGGTGAAGCCGCCGCCGCCCGAGCACTGCGTCGAGCCCTTGGGCGCCTCGACGCTCTGCGGCTCGTACTGGAGGCCGCCGCAGTCGAAGCTCACCGTGCCCGTGGCGCAGTGGTCCGCACGGCTGGGCGGGCTGGTGATCCAGCCGTGGGCCTGCGCCTGCGGCAGGAGGGCGCCCGGGGAGGCGACGAGGAACCCGCCGGCGAGTGCCACGGCCGCGAGGGCGGTGAGCAGGGGTCGGGTGCGGGAGGTGGCTGAGCGTGCACGGTTCACGGTGATGCCTTCCGTCTGCGGATACGGCTGACGGTGTGAGCGAGGCCCCGAAGGAGCGACCTCGCCGTACCGGGTGAAATTGCTGTGCCCTGAACCTAGGAAATGTTCGCGTTGCTGACAATGAGGGTGAATTCGTACGCGGATCCCCGTATTTCTCCCGACGGCCGACCACCACGGGGCGTCGTCACCCACGGCCGGCAGCACGAACGGCTGGTGCCCGACGTCGGACACCAGCCGTTCGTGCTGCTCCGTGCTGCGTGCTCAGCGGCTCTTCCGCGGACGCGTCAGAGGTGCATCGCCAGCTGGCGCCCGCCGACGCTCCGCGGCTCGGTGTCGACCGCGGTCGTGCCCGCGACCGCGCTGCCGCTGCGGACGTTCACGTCCATGCAGGCGTAGAACGCCATGGCGGTGTCGTACACGTTCCACCGGGCGAGGATCGTGTGGTTGCCGCTCGGCAGGCCCGACAGCGTGTGGGTGACCGTCGGAGGCGGTGTGGCGCCGTTGTCGTTCACCGTCTTGAAGAGCCGGCCGTCCACGAAGTACTCCCAGCTGGCCGTGCGGTGGAAGGCGGTCAGCGTCCACTGGAACGTGTGCGTGCTGCCGATGCTCGTGCGCGGCCAGGCGAGCGAGCTGTTGTCGAGAGTGGTGAAGCGGCTGCCGCCGGAGCAGAGCATCGACCCCTTCGGGGCCTCGACGCTCTGCGGCTCCCACTCGACGCCGTTGCAGGACCAGCTCACGGTCCGCTTGGCGCAGTGGTCCTGCCGGCTGGGCGGCGACACGACCCAGCCGTGGGCCTCGGCGCTCGGCGTCATGGACCTCGGGGCGGCGACCAGCGCCGTCAGGGTCAGGGCTACGACGGCGAGAACGCCGAGCAGGACTCGGGTGACGGGCGTACGCAGTGCGGTGACTCTCATGGGGCTCACCTCGGTGTGTGGAGTTGGATGTTTCCTGGACTGCTCCTGTGTGCTGGGGTGCGACGTCATCGACGCTAGGAAGCGGGCGGCCCCACGACAAGTGGGGCAACTACCTACGCAGAGCAGCCGACTACGCAGGACAGGCCGGCCGCTCCGGAGATCAGGTCCGGAGATCAGGGACCGCGCAGGCGGGATCAGGGGCAGCACAGGGGAGTCCCCGATGCGGCAGGCGTCCGGCCGGCAGAAGACTGGCCACCATGCCCTCCAGCTCCGAGTCCCGCGCCGCCGTGGTGGCGGTGGTCACCGCTTTCGTCCTGATGACCGCGCTGTGCGTCCCGTTCCTCCTCACCGACCACGACGTGCCGACCGCCGTCGTCCTGGCCGGCCGGTACGTCCCGGCCCTCGCGAGCCTGGTCGCGATCCTGGCGGTGCTCGGGCGCGGGCACCTGGTCCGGCTCTGGCGGCTGCGGCCGGCGTCGCCGCGCGAGCTGTTCGCCTCCTACGGGCTGGCGCTCGCGGTGATGGTCCCGGCGCTCGTCGCCCCGGCGCTGGCGGGCCTGGCGGTCGGCGCCGAGCTCAAGCCCGCCGGTGTGCTGCTGGCCGCGGTGCCGATGATCGTGCTGGGCACCGTCCTGTTCGCGCTCTCGACCTTCGGCGAGGAGGTCCTGTGGCGGGGCCAGCTCCAGACGGCGCTTCGTCACCTGGGCTTCTGGCGCTCGTCGTTGCTCGTCGGCGTGATCTGGATGGTCTGGCACCTGCCGCTGCACCTCACCTACCTGTCGGTGGGGGCGCTGACGGGCGAGCAGGTCGTCGCGTCCACCCTCGGCATCGCGGCCTGGGCTCCGCTCCTCGCCGCCCTGGTCGAGCGGCGCGGCACCATCTGGCCCGCCGTGCTTGCCCACGCGGTGCCGCTCTCGTCACTGCAGCTGCTGGCGGACCCGTCGGTTCAGGGCCCGGTGCCGTTCTGGACCGTGACCGTGGCCAGCTGGGTGGCGCTGCTCGTCGCGGCGCTGGTCGTCTGGGACCGGGGGTCGGCGGCCGTGCCGAGCACCGTGTCGCAGACCGCGACCAGCCGGTAGCGGAGGTCGTCGGACCGCCGGGCGAAGTCGCGCTGCCGCCGCACGTACTCGGCCTTGCCCTGTGGTGTCTCGATCTCGACGGCGTCGACCCCGTACGCGGACACGTCGTACGGCGAGGCGGCCATGTCGGTCCAGCGGATGTCGCGGGCCAGCTCGAACGCGTCCAGCAGCAGGTCGCCGGGAACGGCCGGGCCGAGCTTGAGGCACCACTTGTACAGATCCATGTTGGCGTGCAGGCAGCCCGGCTGCTCCATGCCGACCTGCGCGGCGCGGGTGGGCTGCAGCTGGTTGCGCCCCGTGGCCTCCGGCGTGAAGAACCGGAACGCGTCGAAGTGCGAGCAGCGCACCGGGTTCGCCTCGACCACGGAGTCGGTGCCCGCGTGCCCGAGCCGCAGCGGCAGCGGGTGCCGCTGGTCGCGTCCCGCCTCGCGGTCGCGGTAGACCATCGCCCACTCGTGGAGACCGAAGCAGCCGAACGTCCCCGGGCGCGACGCCGTCGCCGACAGCAGGTCGCGCACGTAGCGCACGGTGTCACCGCGGTCGGCGAGGAAGGCGGCGACGTCGAGCGTGACCGTGTCGAGCGTGACCGTGTCGCGGGTGCGGGCGTCGCCGGCCGCGCTCCGGGTGGCCGTGTGCCACCGCCACGAGCGGCGGTCCTCCGGGCCGGGTGCGTCGTCCGCGGCGGTGGCGCCCTCGCCGTCGGGCAGCAGGAGCGTGACGCCGGCGCCCGGGTGCCAGCGGCGCAGGTGCGTGAGCCGGGTCGGGTAGTACGTGAAGAGGAAGTCCTCGATCGCGTGCTTGCGGCCGGCGTCGCGGGCCTCGCGCCAGACGGCGGTGAGGGCGTCCGCCCGCTCGGCGTGCGCGTCCGCGAGGGGCTGCCACTCCTCGGGGCGCAGCACCCGGGCCGGACTCGCACCGGCCTCGCGCACGACAGGTTCGTGCCCGACGGCGTCGGGCGCACCGGGCGCGACCGGCTCGCCAAGGGCTGTGCTCACCGGTCCAGGGTAAGTCCGGTCCAGCACTCTTCGAGGGCGGCTGAAGCGCCACACGCCGCCGTCCTGGTCGCCACGAAGGCTCGAACCCCGGTGTGTGGTGCCAACGCTCTGCTACCCATGATGTGCTCCTACCTGTATACAGGTACCCTTGAGGTGTAAGCAGTTAGGAGTCCAGGTCATGGTGTCCTCTTCGGTCGTGCTGACTCTTGACGACGCGCGTGCTGCCGGGCTGCGCAAGGACCAGGTGTATCGCATGGTTGAGAGCGGTGAGCTGGAGCGGGTTGCGAGGGGTGTGTTCATCCGTCCAGACCGGATCGATCCGACATTGGTTCCTCTCGCGGCGGCTACGGCGCTCCGACCTCGAGCGACGATGTGTCTGACCAGCGCGTTGGTCCACCATGGGCTGAGCGATGCGATTCCGTTCGGTCCGGACGTTGCCCTGCCGCGAGGAGTTCGTCGGCCGGCGGGATTCGATCACGTGACCTGGCACAGCTTCGATCCCGCGACGTTCGACATCGGGCGCATCAGACTGGCTGATACGGACGATCTGGAGTTGTGGGTCTACTCCGCCGAGCGCACCATAGTCGACAGCTTCCGCCTGGCGCATCGCGAAGGCCTTGATGCTGCCCGTACAGCGCTACGCCGCTGGGTACGCCAGCGGGGGAACTCACCTGCTGCCCTTCTCACGACGGCTGGCGCGTTCCCGCAGTCCTTGCCTCGCATTCGACAAGCCCTGGAGATTCTGCTGTGACTCGACCTACCCGTGGCACATCGGCAGGTCGCGCCTACAACGACCTGCGGAACCTGGCCCGCCGCGACGGCCGTGACGTTGCCGAATACCTGACGCTCTATGGCCTCGAAGGTTTCCTGGCCCGCCTGGCCGCGTCGAAGCACGCCGAAGACTTCGTTCTCAAGGGTGGTGTCCTGATGGCGGCCTTCGCCGCCCGCCGGCCCACGCGTGACGTAGATCTCGCCGCGTCAGGCCTCCCGAACGACATCGACGACGTCGCCGAGCACGTGCGCCAGATCGTCGCTGTCGATCTCGACGACGGGCTGGAATTCGACCTGGCGTCGGTCTTCGGCGAGGAGATCCGCGACGAGGCCGACTACACAGGTGTGCGCGCGAAAGTCACAGCACGGCTCGCTACGGCCCGCATCGCGCTGCACGTGGACGTGAACTTCGGGGACCCGATCTGGCCCGCACCCGCTCGCACCGAAGTGCCCCGCCTGCTCGGAGGCGTCGTGGAATTGATGGGCTACCCGGACCACATGGTTCTCGCTGAGAAGATCGTCACCGCCGTCGAACGGGGCACTGCGAACACTCGCTGGCGAGACTTCGTCGACATCGCCGCCCTCGCGCGGACCCGACACATTCGCCAGTCCGACCTGGCTCCTGCGATCGAACACGTGGCCGTGTACCGCGGCGTCGTACTGCAGCCCTTGAACGTCGTGCTTGACGGCATGGCCGCCGTCGCCCAGACCCGATGGGCCCAATGGCGGCGCAAGCAACGTCTCGAAGCCAGCACACCGGAACGATTCCAGGAGTTGCTGGACGAGATCGTCGCCTTCACAGGCCCAGCACTTGACGGCAGTTCCGAGAACCGGACGTGGGATCCCGAAACGAGCGCTTGGCAGACGCCACGGGTGGTTTCGACGACCGCGTAAGGGGCCGGCGCGTTCGCTCCGCAGACCGTCGTAGGGTGCCAGCATGTCCGATCTTCCTCTGCGCCGCCTCGGGCGCTCCGGCCTGTCCGTCCCCGTCATCGGTCTGGGGTGCAACAACCTCGGCCGGACCGGCACCGTCACCGAGACCGGGGAGGGCGCGACCGCCCTGGTCGACGCGGCGATCGACGCCGGCGTGACGTTCTTCGACACCGCCGACCGGTACGGCGCCCGTCCGGGCCTCTCCGAGGAGCTGCTCGGCGCCGCGTTGAAGGGCCGCCGGGACGACGTCCTCGTCGCCACGAAGTTCGGCCTCGACATGGGCGGTGCGAACGGCACCGACTTCGGGGCACGCGGTTCGCGCCGCTACATCGTGCGCGCCGCCGAGGCGTCGCTGCGCCGGCTCGGCACCGACTGGATCGACCTCTACCAGCTGCACACGCCGGATCCCGCGACCCCGATCGACGAGACGCTCGCCGCGCTCGACGACCTCGTCCGCTCCGGCAAGGTCCGCTACGTGGGCCACTCGAACCTCCAGGGCTGGCAGGTGGCCGACGCCGAGCACGTCGCGCGGTCGCTGGGCTCCGGCACCCGGTTCGTCTCCGCGCAGAACGAGTACTCGCTGCTGTCCCGCGGCGTCGAGCGGGAGGTGCTGCCCGCTGCGAAGGCGTACGGCGTCGGTGTGCTGCCGTACTTCCCGCTGGCGAACGGTCTGCTCACGGGCAAGTACTCCGGTGGTGCGCGGCCCGACGGCTCCCGGCTCGTGGTCGCCAAGCAGCACCTGCTGGAGACGGCTCCGTGGGAGGCCCTGGACCGGTTCGGCGCGTTCTGCCGGGAGCGCGACGTCACCGAGACCGTCGTGGCGTTCTCGTGGCTGCTGTCCCGCCCCGAGGTGTCCTCGGTGATCGCGGGAGCCACGCGGCCCGAGCAGGTGCGCGCCAACGCCCAGGCGTGGTCCTGGACGCCGACGGCGGAGGACCTCGCCGAGCTGGACGAGATCTTCCCGGCCTGACGCGCCGGCACCTGTCGTCACCTGTCTGCAGCCGTCGGCACCTGTCGGCTCGGTAGCGTAGGCCGCATGAGCCTTCCGTTCCGCCAGGTCGACGTCTTCTCCGAGGTCCCGACGGGCGGTAACCCCGTCGCCGTCGTGCACGACGCCGACGGCCTCACCGACGACCAGATGGCGGCCTTCGCGCGGTGGACCAACCTCTCGGAGACCACGTTCCTCCTCGCGCCGACCGAGGCGGGGCGCGCCGGCGGCGCCGACTACCGCGTGCGGATCTGGACGCCGGGCGGCGAGCTGCCGTTCGCCGGCCACCCGACGCTCGGCACCGCCCACGCCTGGCTGGAGGCGGGCGGCGAGCCGGCTGGGCCGGGCGTGGTCCAGGAGTGCGGCGTGGGCCTGGTGCGGCTGCGGCGCGACGCCGTCGGCGAGGGCCACCGCCTGGCGTTCGCCGCCCCGCCGCTGCGGCGCTCGGGCTCGGTCGACGACGCCGACCTCGCGCAGATCGTGCGGGCGCTGCGCCTCGAGGCGTCCGACGTCGTCCGTTCGGCCTGGATCGACAACGGCCCCGGCTGGGTGGCCGTCCAGCTGCGCGACGCCGACGCCGTGCTCGCGCTGGACCCGGACCTGGTGGCGATCGGTGACCTGAAGCTCGGCGTCGTCGGCGAGCACGGGCCCGCCGGTGCCGGAGCAGCAGGACCGGGCGCCGACGTGCCGGCGGTCGAGGTGCGGGCGTTCGTGCCGTCCATCGGTGTGGGGGAGGACCCGGTGACCGGCAGCCTGAACGCCGGCCTCGGGCAGTGGCTCGCCGGGGACGTGCTGCCGTCGTCGTACGTCGCGTCCCAGGGCACCGTCCTGGGCCGCACGGGCCGGGTGCACGTCGAGAAGATGCCCGACGGCGAGGTGTGGGTCGGCGGCGACACCCGCACGACCGTCGTCGGCGCGGTGACCCTCTAGGAGGCGACCGTCTCAGGCGCCGGCTGGTCGGGGCGTCCGGGGAACGCCTTCCGTGCCACCAGCGCGAAGAGCCGCTCCAGCGGGCCCCGGCCGAGCAGCGCACGCCAGAGCGTCGCCGCGGCCAGGGTGATGAGCACCATCCAGCCGAGGGGCTCGTTGGTCGCGGGGTCGAGCAGGTCCCAGTGGGTGCGGGTCCACCACCAGATCGTGACGATCTGCACCGAGTAGACGGTGAGCGCCAGTGCGCCCACCGCGGCCAGCGGCGTGACGGCCACCAGCAGCACCCACCGCACGGCCCGCAGGAGCCGGCCGGCCCCGCCGCGGGCAGTCGACCCGTCGGTGACGACGGACCCGACGAGCAGGCACAGCCCGAGCACCCCGAGCGCGAACCCGCCCGACCCCAGGGCCTCGAACATCGTGTCGTCGTGCGGCCCCTCCAGGTACAGCCCCGCCGGCGACGGCCAGGGGTCCGACCAGGTGGGCGGCGGCACGATGTTCTCGGCGGTCGTCACCGCGACCTGCCCCTCGATGGCGGTCGTCCCACCGGCGTCGGCCACCAGGATCGCCGAGCCGATCGAGCTGACGGTGGCCAGCGTGAACCCGCCCGCGACCAGGCCGAGGTGGAGCACCGGCGACCGCAGGTCGCAGCGCCCCACCGCGAGACCCGCGAGCACGTACGCCATCCAGACCAGGGCCGGGTAGTGGCCGGTGAGCAGGAAGTCGGTGGCGGCGCCGGAACCGTCGTGCGGCGCGCGGAGCCCGGCCCGGACCAGGGCCTCCGGCCCGTAGTACACCAGGACCGGCCCGATCACCGCGATGACCAGCGCCGTCGCGGCGAGCCGGGCGGGCGGCAGCCGCAGGAACGGCAGCGCGAGCACGAAGTACGCGGCGTAGAAGCCGAGGATGAGCAGCACCCGTGTCCCGAACAGGTCGAGGACCGCGACCAGCGCCATCAGCAGGACCGCTCGGACCAGGATCCGGGACCGCGCGGTGCGCATCGCCGCCCCGGTGAACGGCACGGTCCCGCCGGTGACCAGCGCGAGCGAGAGCCCGGCGACCGTCGCGAACAGGATCGACGAGCGTCCGTTCGCCAGGCCCAGCCAGCCCTCGAACGTGCCGACGTCCGCCGAGGTGACGCCCACGTGCGCGGTGAACATCCCGAGCACGGCGATCCCCCGGGCGATGTCGGCCCCGACGACGCGGCCCGGACCGCCCGTCAGGTTGCGGCCGACCCGGCCGAGCACTCCGCGGACGGGGCCGCCATCGGTGACGCCGGAGAGCGCGACAGGTTGGTCGGACGGCTGGGCGAGCGTCGGCATGCGGGCATCCTTCCGCGTTGCCGACGCCGACGCGCGCGGGCCACGCCGTCGGCCGGTTCCCCGGCTGAAGCGCTGGACAAGTGTCCCGAGGGATGAGAACGCAGATGTGCCGCCCCGCACGGCGCACATACAGTGCGCCCATGACCGGCAGCGCCAACGAGCACGACACGGCCCGCAGCACCACGCCCACCGACCTGTCCCGGGAGACACC
Source organism: Promicromonospora iranensis (assembly GCF_028994805.1). GTDB lineage: Bacteria > Actinomycetota > Actinomycetes > Actinomycetales > Cellulomonadaceae > Promicromonospora > Promicromonospora iranensis. The sequence continues at coordinate 87,310 of NZ_JAJQQP010000003.1, forward strand.
CAGGGGCACGGCGCGGGACCAGGCCCAGCCCGCAGGAACCGACCCCATCGACGCGGTCGACGCCCCGAGCAGCCTGTCGGGCCTGAACAACCCGGGTGCCGTGAAGGACCTGTCCAAGGAGTCCGAGTCGTACACGCACGGGCACCACGAGTCCGTGCTGCGCTCGCACCGGCGACGAACGGCGGCCAACTCCGCCGCCTTCCTGCTGCCGCACCTGCTCTCCGACATGACGCTGCTCGACGTCGGCTGCGGCCCCGGCACCGTCACCGTCGACCTGGCCGAGCGGCTCACGCAGGGCAGCGTCGTCGGCGTGGACGCGTCCGACGACGTGCTGGAGTCCGCCCGCGGGCTCGCGGACGCGCACGGCACCGAGAACATCAGCTTCGAGCACGCCAACGCCTACGAGCTGCCGTTCGAGGACGACTCGTTCGACGTCGTCTTCGCGCACCAGCTCCTGCAGCACCTGTCCGACCCGGTGGCCGCGCTGCGCGAGATGAAGCGCGTCGCCAAGCCCGGCGGGCTCGTCGCCGTCCGCGACGCCGACTACGAGGCCATGACCTGGTACCCGGAGTCCGCCGAGCTCACCGAGTGGAACATGCTCTACCACGAGGTCACGCACACCTACGGCTTCGAGCCCGACGCCGGCCGTCGGCTCGCCTCCTGGGTGCGCGATGCCGGGTTCGACCCCGCCACCATCGAGCCCGGCGCGAGTGTCTGGTGCTACGCGACCCCCGACGACCGCACCTGGTGGGGCGGCCTGTGGGCGGAGCGGTGCACCCAGTCCAACTTCGCGGTCCAGGCCAAGGACTCGGCGCTCGCGGACGACGTGGCCCTCGAGCAGCTCGCCCAGGGCTGGCGCGAGTGGGCGGCGGCCCCCGACGGCTGGTTCGCGGTCCTCAACGGCGAGGTCCTGGCCCGCGCCTGACCCCACCACGACGCCGGGGACGTAGATTGGGCTCGTGCGTATAGCGAGATTCACCACCGGAGACGACCCCCGCTTCGCCCTCGTGCAGCAGGAGGGTGACAAGACCTTCCTCGCCGTCCTGGGCGGAGACCCCCTGTACATGCCGGCGATGCCGACCGGCGAGCGCGTCGAGCTGGGTGACGGCGTCCGGCTGCTCGCCCCCGTGATCCCGCGCTCCAAGGTGGTGGCCGTGGGCAAGAACTACGTCGACCACGCCAAGGAGATGGGCGGCGAGGTCCCGTCCAGCCCGCTGCTGTTCTTCAAGCCGAACACCTCGGTGGTCGGTCCGGACGACCCGGTGGTGCTGCCGGACTTCACGCAGGAGGTCAGCTACGAGGCCGAGCTCGCCGTCGTGATCTCGAAGGTGTGCAAGGACGTCACGCCGGAGAACGCCCGGTCGTACATCCTCGGCTACACGGTCGCGAACGACGTGACGGCACGTGACGCCCAGCGCGTCGACGGGCAGTGGGCCCGCGCCAAGGGCTTCGACACCTCGTGCCCGCTGGGTCCCTGGATCGACACCGACCTGAACCCGGAGGACGTCGGCGTGCGCTCGCGCGTCAACGGCGAGCTGCGCCAGGACGGCCGCACCCGGGACATGGTGTTCGACGTGCCGTTCCTCGTCTCGTACATCTCGGAGGCCATGACCCTGCTGCCGGGCGACGTCATCCTCACCGGGACGCCCGCGGGCGTCGGCCGGATCGACCACGGCGACCGCGTCGAGTGCGAGGTCGAGGGTCTGGGCGTCCTGGCCAACCCGGTCATGCGGCGCCGCTGAGGTGACGTCGGACCACGTCGCGTCGCTGCACGACGACGCGTCCCGGGTGCTGCGCTCGTGGACCGGGCCGACGCCGGAGCAGGAGCGGCTCAGGGCGCGGTACGTGCGGCACCTCGCGGAGCACGACGACGGCGTGCTCCGCGGCTGCGTCCCCGACCACCTCACGGCGTCGACCCTCGTGCTGTCGCACGACGGCGCGCGGGTGCTGCTCACCCTGCACGCCAAGGCGAAGCGGTGGTTCCAGCTCGGCGGGCACCTGGAGGTGGGAGACGCCACGCTGGCCGGCGCCGCCGAGCGGGAGGCGCGTGAGGAGTCGGGGATCGCGAGGCTCGTGCTCGACCCGGTGCCGGTGCACCTGAACGAGCACGTGGTGCCGTTCTGCCGGCCGGGCACCGGGGACGCCGCATGCCCGGTGCACCACCTGGACGTGCGGTTCGTCGCCGTCGCGGCCCCGGGCGCCGAGACCGTGGTCTCGGCGGAGTCCCTGGACCTGCGCTGGTGGGACGTCGACGCGCTGCCGAACCCCGAGCTGACCGAGCCGGTAGGCCTCGCCCTGGCGTCCGGCCCGGGGCGCCGAGCACGGACCAGGGCCATCTGACCAGGGAATGTGCTGGTCATTGCCGCACGCACCGGTCACGATGTGCCCATGGAGACCCTGCGGCGCCTGCTCGCCCCGACCCTCGTGGCGTTCGCCGTCACCGTCGTGCTCACCCTCGTGTACGTGGGGGCGTTCGACGGAGGCATCGACAGCTGGGAGCTCGGCGCCGTCCTCCTGTTCCCGCTCGGGGTGGTGCTCGCCGTGCTCGTGGTGGTCCTCCTCGCCGTCGGCCTGCTCCGCCTGTTCGGTGTCCGGAGCCTGTGGGCGGCCCTCGGTCTGGCGTTCGTCGTGGTCGCCGCCGGCTGCCTGCTCTACTACGTCCTCGACACGGTCAGGGGGCAGTCGGGCGAACAGTGGAACCTGCTCTTCCTGGTGGTGACGGCGATCGCCACGATCCCCAGCTGGCTCGCCTACGCCGCCGGGCTCGCGCTCAGCGACTGGCGGAACCGGCGAGCACCGAACCCGCCTGAGCCCGCCGGGCCGGGTGCCCCGTAGCCGTCCGGGAAGGGCTGTGCAGGCCACGGTGCGGTGCAGCATGATCGGCGCATGATCATCCGATCCTCCACCGCGTCGGTACGGCCAGGCATGCTCGACGAGTTCCGCGCCTTCATCGAGAGCGGGACCAAGGAGTTCCGGACGCTCGACGGGTTCCTGGGAGACGAGATCGTCGTCGGACCGGACACCCTGACCTACGTGAGCCGATGGCGGGACGAGGCGGCGCTCGCGGCCTACGCCGGGCCGGGCTGGCGCACCGAGCCCGTGGTGCTCGAGGACGAGGATCGCTACCTGGTCGGGCCGCTCCGGGTGCGGCACGACGAGCTTCCAGGGCGCTGAGCAGCGGTATTCGTGGCATTTCCGGCGCGTGCCGGTCACCATGAGTCATGGTGACCATGCGGCGGTTCCTCGTCCTGACCCCGGTGGCGCTCGTCGTCGGCGCGGCGGCGTTCCTGGCCTCCTACGTCCTGGCCGGCAGCGGCGGCTTCGGGCTGCTGGAGACCGGCATCGCCCTCGTGGTGGCGCTCGTGGCGTCGGCCGCCGTCCTCGCGGTGGTCCTCGTCACCGTCGGCGCGCTGCGCCTGGCGGGTGTCCGGAGCGCCTGGGCCGCCCTCGGCCTGGCCTTCGCCCTGGTCGTCGTCGTCCTGGGCATCATCTACGCGGGCATCGCCGCGTCCATGCAGCCGGGTGACCCGGGGCTCAACATGTCCCTGCTCATGACGGCCGCCGGGGTGCAGGTCCCCACGTGGCTGACGTTCGCCGTCGGCCTGCTGATCGGTGACCGGCGGAACCGGGCCGCGCGGGACGGCGCCGTCAGTCCCACCGCCTAGGCTGGGTCCGTGACTTCAGCAACCGACACCTCGACCGACCCGGCGGCGAACGCGCCCGTCCGCGTCCGCTTCGCGCCGTCCCCGACCGGCATGTTCCACGTGGGTGGCGCCCGCTCCGCGCTGTTCAACTGGGCCGTGGCGAAGCAGCAGGGCGGCACGTTCGTGCTGCGCATCGAGGACACGGACGCCTCCCGGAACCAGCCCGAGTGGGTGGACGGGATCCTGTCGGCCATGGAGGCCCTCGGCATCCGCAAGGACGACCCGGCGTTCGAGGGGCCGTACTTCCAGTCCGAGAACGCGGGCATCCAGAAGGACGCCGCCCAGCGCCTCTTCGCCGAGGGCAAGGCGTACTACTGCGACTGCACCCGCGACGCGGTCATGGCGCGCACCGGCAACCAGCAGACCGGCTACGACGGCTTCTGCCGCGACCGCGGCCTGGAGTACGCCGAGGGTCGCGCGCTGCGCTTCCGCACGCCCGACGACGGCGAGACGCGGGTGGTCGACCTGATCCGCGGCAACCCCACGTTCCCGAACACGAACCTCGAGGACTTCGTCATCGCGCGCGGCAACGGCTCGCCGGTCTTCCTCCTGGCCAACGTCGTGGACGACATCGACGAGAACATCACCCTCGTCATGCGCGCCGAGGAGCACCTGCCCAACACGCCCAAGCAGCAGCTGCTGTGGGAGGCCCTCGGCCACACCCCGCCGCAGTGGGCGCACATGCCCGTCATCGTCAACGAGAAGCGCCAGAAGCTCTCCAAGCGCCGCGACAAGGTGGCGCTGGAGGACTACCTCGCCGAGGGCGTGCTGCCCGAGGCCATGGTCAACTACCTGATGCTGCTCGGCTGGGCCCCCGGCAACGACGAGGAGATCCTCCCGTTCGACGAGCTGGTGCGCCGCTTCCGGGTCGAGGACATCAACTCCTCGTCGGCGTTCTTCGACGTCAAGAAGCTCACCGCGTTCAACGGCGAGTACATCCGCGCCCTGAGCGTGCCCGAGTTCACCGAGGCGTGCGGCCCCTGGCTGCGCGCGCCCCGCGCCCCGTGGAGCGAGGAGCAGTTCGACAGCAAGGTGTTCGACGCCGTCGCGCCGCTCGCCCACTCCCGGGTGGCCCTGCTGTCCGAGATCACGAGCAACGTCGACTTCCTGTTCCTCGACGCCCCGATCATCGACGAGGACTCGTGGAACAAGGCGATGAAGGCCGGCGCCGCCGAGCTGCTCGCCGACGTCCGCGCCGCCCTCGCCGACGCGGCCTGGGAGGCCGAGGCGCTCAAGGACACCGTCACGACGGTGGGGGAGACGCACGGCATGAAGCTGGGCAAGGCGCAGGCCCCGGTCCGCGTGGCCGTGACCGGGCGCCGGATCGGCCTCCCGCTGTTCGAGTCGCTCGAGGTGCTCGGCCGCGAGCGGACGCTCGCCCGGGTCGACGCCGCGCTGGCCCGGCTGGCCGAGCGGGCGAGCGCCGCGACGGAGTAACGGGCGGGCCCCCGCGGGGCCAGCTGCCGGCCCGGGTTCTGTACGGTGGCGGGCGTGACCGACGCCATGCCGCCTGCCGCCGTACCGACCTCGACAGCGCCGACCCCGACAGGGACGGCCCCACCAGGGCTGACCTCGACGGGGACGACTCCCGCCCCGCGTGAGTACCCGCAGGCCCTGCGCGGTCCGAAGCACCGGTGGTGGCGCCCCCTGGTGGGACTGGGGGTGACCGTCGCCGGCCTCGCCGTGGTGACCGGGGCGCTGCTGCTGTCCGTGCTCGCCTTCGTCATCGCGGAGTCGATGGGCGCGGAGCTGCCGGACCCGGCGTCGGACGCCTTCCTCGTCTCGCCGGCGGGCATGCTCATCACCAACCTCGGGCTCGCTCTCGGCATCCCGCTCGCGCTGCTGGCGACCTGGGCGCAGGCCGGCCGCGCGGGCCTGGTGTCGTCGGTGCTGGGGCGCGTGCGCTGGCGCCTTCTGCTCGGCGGTCTGGGCGTCGCGCTGCTGCTCCTGGTGACGCTCAGCGTGGGCACGGACATCCTCCTGACGCAGCTCGGCTTCCCAGCCGGCGGCGAGGACGCGGGCACCGGTTCCAGCGCCGGTTCCAGCGCCGACGAGACCGGTCTGTGGCCGCTCACCCCGGCATCCGGCTGGATCGCGCTCTCGATCGTGATCCTGTTGACCACGCCGCTGCAGGCCGCGGGCGAGGAGTACTTCTTCCGCGGCTGGCTGTCGCAGTGGATCGGCAGCTGGTTGCGGTGGCGGTGGCTCGCCGTCGCCGTCCCCGCCGTCGTGACGGGACTCCTGTTCGCGCTGGCGCACGGCGCGCAGAGCCCGTGGCTGTTCGCCGACCGGCTGGTGTTCGGCCTGCTCGCCAGCCTGCTCGTCTGGCGTACCGGCGGGCTGGAGATCGCCGTCGCGATGCACGCGGCGAACAACCTGCTGGCGTTCGGCCTCGCCATCGCCTACGACGAGCTGGCGGAATCGCTCCTGATCACCGAGGTGCCACCCCTCGACGGAGCGGTGAGCATCGCCATCACGATCCTCACCGGAGCGGTGCTGCTGTGGTGGGCCCGGCGGCACGATCCGGACCTGGTGGTGACCGACCCCGTGCTGCCCGAGCCGATGCGGTCCGGGCCCGTAGCCCCCGCCGCCATGGCGCCTGCCTACGCGGCGCCCGGCCCTGTGGCGCCCGGTCCGGTTACGCCCAGCCCTGTAGCACCCCGTCAGAGTGCACCCGGGGCGGCGGAAGACGGCCCGGCGAACGGAGAGACCACATGACGACGGACGGCATCCTTTTCGACGTCGACGACACCCTCGTCGACACCAAGGGCGCCTTCGCGGCGGCGCTCGCGGCCGTGCGGGCCGAGTACCTGCCGCACGTCCCGCGCGAGCACGAGCCGGAGATCCTGTCGCACTGGCGCACGGACCCCGGCGGCTACTACAGCCGCTACACGCGCGGCGAGATGGACCACGTGACGCAGCGCCGGCTCCGGGCGGCGCTGCTGCACGAGACGTACGGCGGCGCGCCCGTCACGGAGTCGTCCTTCGTCGCCTGGGACGCGCTGTTCTGGGGCACCTTCGAGAAGTCGTGGACGGCGCACGACGACGCCCGGGCCGCCGTCGACGCCGTCGTCGCGGCGGGCCTCCGGGTGGGCGTGGTGACGAACGCGGCCACCCGGCTGCAGGAGCACAAGCTGCGGGTCGCCGGGCTGGCCGACCTGCCGGTGCTGGTCGGTGTCGACACGCTCGGCTTCGGCAAGCCCGACCCCCGGGTGTTCCTCGAGGGCGCCCGCCTGCTGGGCACCGACCCGACCCGCACGGCGTACGTGGGCGACGAGCCCACGGTGGACGCCCTGGCGGCCCACCAGGCGCGTCTGACGGGCGTCTGGCTGGACCGGGTGGGGCACCGGCGGGGTCCGGGCTACGCGGGCTCTCCTGCGCCCGACGGCGGCCTGCGTGACGTGCAGGACCCGGACACCCTGCGCGCGGCCGGCGTGCTGGTGATCACGACCCTGGCGGAGCTCCCTGCGGCCCTCGGCTACGGCGGGAGCCAGACGGGGTGACGAGCCTGCTGTCCCAGCGGATCCGGCGGGTTTTTCGGCCCCCTCACAGGCCTGGATTGCCGGGCGTGACCCACAGCACGCTCATTGCGTTTTGCCCACCGTCCGAGGTCAGGTAGTGTTCTCCAGCGGTAGGGCCCCCACGGAAAGCCTGGAGGAAACAGGTGTATCCGGGAGGCTGTTACCCCCATGGGGTATGGTGTAATTGGCAGCACGAGTGATTCTGGTTCACTTAGTCTAGGTTCGAGTCCTGGTACCCCAGCGCAGAGCGCAGCGCACACGTGGCCGATGCGAATCGGTCACATCGTGCGCTACGGTTCTCACCGGCAACCGGTCCTCAAACCGGTAGTTCAGGCCCCCATCGTCTAGCGGCCTAGGACGCCGCCCTCTCACGGCGGTAACGCGGGTTCAAATCCCGCTGGGGGTACGCAGATCCATCGGCTTCGGCCGACGGATCCGTTCTGGCCCCCATCGTCTAGCGGCCTAGGACGCCGCCCTCTCACGGCGGTAGCGCGGGTTCAAATCCCACTGGGGGTACAGCAGGAAGGCCCGGTCCACGCGGACCGGGCCTTTCGCCGTTGCTGGGGCAGGCTGCTGGGGCAGGCTCTGTGCCAGGTTCCGGCCGGCTCCGGGCCCGCCTCAGGCCCGCCTGAGGCTCAGGTTCAGCGGATCTTCGGGTCCTTGCCGCCCTCGATGAACGGCTCGGGCAGCACCTCGGACGGGCCCGGGATGGCGGTGGCCCCGCCGGGCACGTGCTCGCCGTGGTGGTGGCCGTCGCTCGTCCGTCCGGGGGAGGCGGCGCTGCCCGACGTCGCGGGCGCCGTCCCGCTACCCGTCGACGACCAGGTGGGTCCGGTGGGCTCCCCGCCCTCCCCGGCGTCGCTCTCGTCGGCGGTGCCGCCCGGCGCGCCGCCCCCACGGCCGGCCGGGAGCTCGATGCGCTGCGTCGGCGGGTTGCTGCGGCGCCCGATCCGGGGCATGAGCGCGGGCGGCGGCGGACCGGAGGACGAGTCCGCCGGCGGCATCGCCTGCGGCCGCATGTCCGGGTGAGCCTGGGCGGCGGCCTCGGCGTCGGCAGCGTCGGGGTGGAAGAGCGACGCGATGATGAGCCGGTACCGGGCATCGGGCCGAGGTATCCAGGTGACCCGGTCGAGGGCCTGGTCCTGGCCCGCGGTCTCGAAGACGAAGGTGCCGTAGCCGAGCAGCTGGCCCAGGGGGGTGCGCTCGTACCCGAGGTCGGTCACCTTCTCCGACGGCATCATCGCCACCCGGTGGACGAGGAAGCCGTCGAGCAGCAGCAGCCGGCGGTCGGTCATGACGAACCAGCGGGCCCGCCATTCCAGCCACTTGTAGAACAGGCGCGCGCCCAGGACGAGGAACGGCAGCCAGACCCAGCCCATGTCGTCCCGGACGTTCGGGTCCACGGCGACATTCAGGGCCAGGGCCAGCACGAACGCACCGGCCGTGGTGAGGATCGGCTCCCAGAGCAGTCCCCAGTGCCGGTGCGTGGCGACGATGATCTTCTCGTCCGCCAGGATGTACCGCTGCAGGGCGCGGTGAGGGACGATGAAGTCCGCTGGTGCGCTCATGCGGGTCTCCCCGGGGTGCGGTCGGTTGTGGTGCGGAGGCTCGGGCCGGGGGTTCCGCGGATCGATCCGACAGGTTCGATCCGGCGGCCCGGTCCGGTGGTCGAGTCTCGCCGCCGACCCTACGTGGTCAGCGGCCGATGGACCCGGTGAAGAGCTCCTCGAAGAACGTGCCGATGGCCGCGATGGCGCCCCAGATGACGTCCCAGAGGGCCAGCACGATGTCGGCGGAGCGCTCGGGGTCGTTGATCACCGAGTAGAGCAGGAAGATCACGACCAGCCAGATGATGACGAGCTTCACCTTCGGCGGCATCTGAATCCTCACGACGTTGGCGCGTGCGCCCCTGGTGTGCACACGTCTCGCAAGAGCCTACTGATATGACCGGGACCTGGGGAATCACCTGGCTCGGCGTGGCGAGCCAACACTCACGGAGCGCTCACCGGGCGCACACCTCGTGCGCACCCCGCGCGCCGTCCGGCCCGGGCCTGGCGGGGCTCGCCACCCGCCCGGCCCGGGCTCGGTACGGAGCCGGTCCGGCTACTCGCCGGACCGGTGCAGCACCTCGGTGAGCTTGTTCGCGGCGGCGACCACGGCCGCCGAGTGCAGCCGGCCGGGCTGCCGGGAGAGGCGCTCCACGGGTCCGGACACGCTGACGGCGGCCACGACGCGGCCCGACGGTCCGCGCACCGGCGCCGACACCGACGCCACACCGAGCTCGCGTTCCGAGACCGACTGGGCCCAGCCCCGGCGTCGGACGCCGGAGAGGATCGTGGCCGTGAAGGTCGCGTCGCGCAGGCCGCGGTGCAGCCGGTCCGGCTCCTCCCACGCGAGCAGGACGTGCGCCGCGGAGCCGGCGCTCATGCTGAGCGTGGCCCCCACGGGGATGGAGTCGCGCAGGCCGACCGGGCGCTCGGCGGCGGCGACGCACACGCGGTGATCGCCCTGCCTACGGTAAAGTTGGGCGCTTTCGCCCGTGTGGTCGCGCAACGCGATGAGCACGGGGTTCGCAGCCGCCAGGAGGCGGTCCTCACCGGCGGCCGTGGCCAGCTCGTTGAGGCGCGGACCCAGCACAAAACGGCCCTGCATGTCCCGGGCCACGAGGCGGTGGTGCTCGAGTGCAACGGCCAGGCGGTGCGCCGTCGGGCGAGCCAGACCGGTCGAGGAGACGAGCTGCGCCAGGGTGGCCGGTCCGGCCTCGAGTGCCCCGAGGACGGATGCCGCCTTGTCCAAGACGCCGACTCCGCTAGTATCGTCCATACCGCGATATTGCCGTCTCGGAACGTGAGATTGCAAGTCGAGGACCAAAGTAGTTTCTGACAGAGGTAGTTACAGGGAGGCGAACCGCAATGGCCGGCACGCTGGCGGAGAAGGTCTGGGAAGCACACCTCGTGCGTCGAGGCGAAGGCGGCTCGCCTGATCTTCTCTACATCGACCTGCACCTGGTGCACGAGGTCACGAGCCCGCAGGCGTTCGAGGGCCTGCGCCTCGCCGGACGGCAGGTGCGGCGCCCTGACCTCACCATCGCTACCGAGGACCACAACACCCCGACGCTCGACATCGACCGGCCCATCGCCGACGTGACGAGCCGTACACAGATAGAGACGCTGCGCGCCAACGCCAGGGAGTTCGGCGTCCGGCTGCACAGCCTCGGCGACGCGGACCAGGGCATCGTGCACCAGGTCGGCCCGCAGCTGGGGCTGACCATGCCCGGCCTCACCGTGGTGTGCGGCGACTCGCACACCTCGACGCACGGTGCGTTCGGCGCTCTCGCGTTCGGTATCGGCACGTCCGAGGTGGAGCACGTGCTCGCCACCCAGACGCTCCCGCTGGCGCCGTTCAAGACGATGGCGATCACGGTGAACGGGACGCTGCCTGCCGGCACGACCTCCAAGGACATCATCCTGGCGATCATCGCCAAGATCGGCACCGGCGGCGGGCAGGGCTACGTGCTCGAGTACCGCGGCGAGGCCATCCGGGCGCTGTCCATGGAAGCCCGCATGACCATCTGCAACATGTCGATCGAGGCGGGCGCCCGCGCGGGCATGATCGCGCCGGACGAGACCACCTTCGAGTACCTCAAGGGCCGTCCCCACGCGCCGGAGGGCGAGGACTGGGACGCCGCGATCGAGTACTGGAAGACCCTGCGCACCGACGACGACGCCGAGTTCGACGCCGAGGTGGTCCTCGAGGCCGCCGACCTGGAGCCCTTCGTCACCTGGGGCACCAACCCGGGCCAGGGTCTGCCGCTGTCGGCGTCCGTGCCCGTCCCGGCGGACATCGCCGACGAGGGCGACCGCGAGACCGCGGCGAAGGCCCTGGAGTACATGGGCCTGGTGCCCGGCACGCCGCTGCGCGACATCCCCGTGGACACGGTGTTCATCGGCTCCTGCACCAACGGGCGCATCGAGGATCTGCGGTCCGTCGCCAAGGTGATCAAGGGCCGCAAGAAGGCCGGCTCCGTGCGCGTCCTGGTGGTGCCGTCCTCGGCCCGGGTGCGGCTGCAGGCCGAGGCCGAGGGCCTCGACGTGATCTTCAAGGAGTTCGGCGCCGAGTGGCGCAACGCCGGGTGCTCCATGTGCCTGGGCATGAACCCGGACCAGCTCGCCCCGGGGGAGCGGTCGGCGTCGACGTCGAACCGCAACTTCGAGGGCCGGCAGGGCAAGGGCGGCCGGACCCACCTGGTCTCGCCGCTGGTCGCCGCCGCGACGGCGATCCGGGGCACCCTGTCGAGCGTCGCCGACCTCGACCTGCCGCACGAGATCGACATCACCACGTTCGACGGCACGCCGCTCGACGGTGTGGGCGCGTCCCCGCTGGGCGAGTCCGTCGTCGACCTGCCCATTCCCGTCGCGATCGGGTCCGCCCCGGGCGGGTCCGCCGGCCAGCCCGCGCTGCGCTGAGAGGAGCACAGACCATGGAGAAGATCCACACCCACACCGGTGTCGGCGTCCCGCTGCGGCGCAGCAACGTGGACACCGACCAGATCATCCCCGCCGTGTACCTCAAGCGGGTCACGCGCACCGGGTTCGAGGACGCGCTGTTCGCCGCCTGGCGGGGCGACCCGTCGTTCGTGCTGAACCAGGAGGCGTACTCCACCGGGTCCGTGCTCGTGGCCGGGCCGGACTTCGGCACCGGCTCCTCGCGAGAGCACGCCGTCTGGGCGCTCAAGGACTACGGCTTCCGGGTGGTGCTGTCCTCCCGGTTCGCGGACATCTTCCGCGGCAACTCGGGCAAGCAGGGCCTCGTCACCGGCATCGTCTCGCCCGAGGACATCGAGATCCTCTGGAAGATCCTCGAGACCAAGCCCGGTACCGAGGTCACGGTGGACCTGGAGGCGAAGACGGCGACCGCCGACGACGTCACCGTGCCGTTCCAGATCGACGACTACACGCGCTGGCGCCTCATGGAGGGGCTCGACGACATCGGGCTCACCCTGCAGCAGGAGGAGAAGATCACCGCGTTCGAGGAGACCCGGGCGTCGTGGCGCCCGAAGACCCTCCCGGCGCGGCACCTGCCGTCCGTGGAGATCGAGGCGGCCCGCCCGGTCTGACGCACTGCTCCCTGGCCCGTGGCGGTCGAGACGGTCGAGACGGTCGAGAGCCGTTCTCGACGGGCTCGACCGCCACGGGCTTTCAGGCTCCGGCCTGCCGCAGGAGAGGTGCGATGGCTTTCGCCAGATACGGGCTCAGCGTTCCCGCGAAGGGGCCGGTCTACCTCGTGGCGCCGTCCTGTCGTATGTGGCGAGCCATCGCGTCCGCCAGGTAGGGCGCAAGGGTGCCGGCAAAGGTGTCGGTCAGGTGGTCGTCGTCGCGGTAGACCGTGACGCCGCCGATCACCGGGAAGCACTCGCGCTCGTCGCAGTAGACGTCGGTGAGGTCGATCAGCGCGACATCCTGCCGGTTCAGGCGCTCGACTGCCTTCAGCTGCGGGTCAAAGGTGCGTGTCGCATCGGTCCGGGGCGTTCGGCAGTCTGCCGCGAGGTCCACGTCGGGCGCGGTCAGGCACTCGATCACCGCCGGGTCCGGCTCGGGGACGTCGGCGATCGCGGCGACCGGGAGGCCGTTGTCGGCGAGCCGTGCCCACAGCGAGACCAGGCCGTCCTCGGCGTAGGCCTCCGGCGTCGTGCCCTCTGCCACGCCGTCCGGGGGCGTCCAGTCGACGCCGCGCACCTGTGAGGTGACCGCGAGGTCGTAGTCCCCGTCGAGGAGCAGCTCCTCGGCCCGGTCGACCCACCCGGTGCACGCCGTGGTGAGCATCTGGTCCTGGACCCGCATGACGTCGGAGAAGGGACAGCCCGCCTTGATGTAGATGTCCACCGCCCAGCCGTTGGCCTCGGCGGCCTCGACGAAACCGCTCGAGTAGTGGGCGGCGTGCGAGTCCCCGACCAGAGCAATCCGGACGTCGCTGTCGCGATCGCCTCGTTCGCACGCCAGCGGTTCGGTGGCCTCACGGGCGATCCCGGCGCACTTGTCCTCGCCCGTCGAGTACGGCGCGGGCATGTCGTCGCCCGCCGCCTCTGGCGCGGGCACGGCCGTGCCCACCAGGTCCGGGTTGGTGCAGCCGGCGCCGTGCGGCGGGCGGGCGGCGGCACCGAAACACTCCGAGCCCGTCGCCTCGGCGGCGGCCGCGAGCTCGGTCTGCGCGTGCTCCCTGGCGGTCTGCACGCCGATGAGCGCCGCGCCGACGACGAGGGCGCCGACCACCGCGGCGCCGGTGAAGGTGGCCCAGGGCTTGAACCGGTGCCGGTGGCGCAGGACGGGTTGCTCGATCCAGTGGCGGGTAGCCCAGGCGAGCAGGATCGTGGCGGCGAGGATCGCGAGCTTGTCGAGCGTGCGCAGGTCGTGTCCGGTGGCGTAGGGGACCAGGACGATCAGGGGCCAGTGCCACAGGTAGACGGCGTAGGACACGTCGCCGAGGAACTGGACCGGTGCCAGGCCTGCCAGGCGGGTGGTGAACCGGTCGGGGGCCTGGGCCCAGATCACCAGGACGGTGCCGAGGACGGGTATGGCCGCGAAGGCACCGGGGAACGGTGTGGCGCTGGTGAACACGATCGCGGAGACCGCGATCAGTGCGAGACCGGCCCAGGCGACCATCCCGGCCGACAGGTCGAGCGACGTCTCCGCGGGTGTGCGTGCGGTGGGTCGCCGGCCCAGCGCCGGTGCGAAGGAGAGGAGGGCCCCTGCCCCGAACTCCCACGCCCTCGTGGGGGTGATGAAGTATGCATACGCCTGATCGGTCTCCGTCCAGACCACGGACGTGACCAGCGACGCGACGACGACCAGGGCGAGCACTCCTGCCGCCACGGGTCGCCACGACGCCTGGCGGCCTGCCCGACCTGCCCTGACCCGGCCGGGCGCGATGTGCCGGCCGTCGGCCTTGAGACGGGTCCATGGCGCCGAGCCGAGCCGCCCGACCAGGAGGGACAGCCCGATCAGGAGCGGCCAGACCAGGTAGAACTGCTCCTCGGCCGACAGCGACCAGTAGTGCTGGACCGGAGAGGCCACGTTCTCCGCAGCCAGGTAGTCCACCGCGTCACCGGCCAGGATCCAGTTCTGCGCATACAGCCCCGACGCCGCGATCTCCCGGAACCATTGCTCCCAGTGCTGCAGGGGGGCAAGGACCCACACACCCACCGCGGTCACCGCCAGTACCAGCAGCGAGGCCGGCAGCAACCGCAGCATCCGCCGCGCCCAGAAAGTGGTCACCGAGAACCGGCCCGCCTCCACGTCCCGCACGATGTGCGACGTGATCAGGAACCCCGAGATCACGAAGAACACGTCCACACCGACATACCCACCGGTCAACCGGTTCGGCCACAGGTGGAACAGCACGACCGCCAGCACGGCCACCGCCCGCAACGCCTGGATATCAGCCCGCAGGGCGGTCTTGCGGTCGTCCGTCACGTTGTCTCTCCGTCGGCGCCAGATGCCTCGCCGTCTGGTTCACGACCTGAATCACGGGTGACGCGCGAGGCCGAAGCGGAAAGCGAAAGCGGTGCGGACGGAGATGCTACCGGCTACAGGCTCGGCGGCCCCTGGCGCACCTTTTCCAGCAGGGATTCTGCGGTGTCCTTGGCGGGATCCCACCAGGACTCGATCCACCAGGTGACGCCGGCGTCAGCCATGGCGCGTGCCTGCTCGGCGGCCTTGGCGGGGTCCGTCGAGAGCTTGCCCTGCAGGATGATCTCGAACGGCCGGTCGCCCCTTGTGTCCGTGGCGTTCGTCCCGGTCTCGTCGGACCGGTGCGCCGTGAGCCAGTCGACCAGCCCGGTGATCTGCTCCGTCGTCAGGTCGTCCGCCGTACCACGCAGCTGCGGGACGATCCCGTCCCAGCGCAGCGTGCGGCGCAGGTTCTTGGCGGGCGGTCGCTCCGCGTCCCAGACACCGACCGGCCACACCGGGATCCGGCCGTTCACCGGCTGCTCGGGAAAGCGGAACGGGCCGGTGCTGATGTGTTCCCCGTGGAACTCGAAGTCTTCCCCGGACCAGGACTGCTCGAGCCAGGCCAGGGTCTCGTCCAGCTGAGCTGCCCGCTCCTTCAGGCCCGTGGCCTGGCCGGGGACCGAGGTGAAGCCACGGTCGTCGGTCACGCCGACGCCCACGGGCAGCACCAGGCGCCCGCCGGACAGGCGATCCACGGTGAGCGCGCGCTGCGCGAGCTCCCACGGGCGGTGCCGAGGGATCGCGAACACCATCGCGCCGAGCGTGATGCGCTCGGTGACGGCGGCAGCGGCGGCGAGAACCGAGAACGGGTCGTAGACCGGCATGGCCCACTCGCCGTCCAGGTTGATCGCGTCCCACGTGAAGAAGCCGTCCCAGCCGTGCTCCTCGGTCTCGCGGGCGAGAGCGACGTGCTGGTCGATCGTGCCGAAGCTGCTGATGAATCCGAACTTCATACCGTTCCTCCGAGTGGCGCAGGGTGCTCGTCCGACATCGCTGACCACGCTACGCCGAGCCACTGACACCATTAGGGTGAGGCGGTGACCAGCGCCGTCGAGAGCACCACGACCGAGAGCACCAGCACCGTGGAGACCACCAGCACCGAGAGTGACGCAGCCCTGCAGAGCACTGTGGAGATGTGGACCGACGGCGCCTGCAAGGGGAACCCAGGCCTGGGCGGATGGGGCGCGCTGCTGCGCTTCGGCGAGCACGAGAAGGAGCTGTTCGGCGGTGAGAAGGTCACCACGAACAACCGCATGGAGCTCAAGGCCGTGGTCGAGGCGCTACGGGCGCTCAAGCGTCCCAGCACGGTCATCATCCACGTCGACTCGTCGTACGTGATGAACGGTATGAAGACCTGGATCAAGGGCTGGAAGCGCAACGGCTGGAAGACCGCGAGCAAGCAGCCGGTCAAGAACGTGGACCTGTGGCAGGAGCTCGACGCCGAGGTGGCCCAGCACCAGGTCAGCTGGGTCTGGGTGAAGGGCCACGCAGGCGACCCGGGCAACGAGCGGGCGGACGCCCTGGCGAACCTGGGCGTCGACAGCGTGCGCTGAGGGCGCCGTACGGGCCTGTTTCGGCCCGGCCCGACCTCCTTGCGGGAGTTGTGGCGGTAACGAGACCGATGTCACGTCACCACGATTCGCGCACACTAATACCCTTGTCCCATGGCTTCCCACTACGACGTCGTACTCCTCGGTGCGGGCCCCGGCGGCTACGTCGCCGCGATCCGCGCTGCCCAGCTCGGTAAGTCCGTTGCGATCATCGAGGAGAAGTATTGGGGTGGTGTCTGCCTCAACGTGGGCTGCATCCCTTCCAAGGCTCTGCTCCGCAACGCTGAGCTGGCCCACATCTTCAACCACCAGAAGGACCTCTTCGGCATGACCGGAGACGTCACGTTCGACTTCGGCAAGGCGTTCGACCGCTCGCGCGACGTGGCCGGCGGCCGCGTCAAGGGCGTCCACTTCCTGATGAAGAAGAACAAGATCACGGAGCTCGACGGCCGCGGTACGTTCCGCGACGCGAACACCATCGAGGTGGCCCTGAACAAGGGCGGCAGCGAGACCGTGACCTTCGACAACGTCATCATCGCGACCGGCTCCGAGGTGCGTCTGCTGCCCGGCGTCGAGCTGTCCTCGAACGTCGTGACCTACGAGGAGCAGATCCTCACGCGTGAGCTGCCCAAGTCGATCGCCATCGTCGGCGCCGGCGCCATCGGCATGGAGTTCGGCTACGTCCTGAAGAACTACGGCGTGGACGTCACGATCATCGAGTTCCTCGACCGTGCGCTGCCGAACGAGGACGCCGACGTCTCCAAGGAGATCGCCAAGCAGTACAAGAAGCTCGGCATCAAGCTCCTGACCTCGACCGCCGTCCAGACCGTCAAGGACGACGGCTCGTCGGTCACCGTCTCCTACAAGGGCGTCAAGGACGAGAAGCCGGGCGAGCTCGTGGTCGACAAGGTCCTCATGGCCGTCGGCTTCGCGCCCAACGTCAGCGGGTTCGGCCTCGAGAACACGGGCGTGGAGCTCACCGACCGCGGTGCCATCGCCATCGACGAGCACATGCGCACGAACGTGCCGCACATCTACGCCATCGGTGACGTCACCGCCAAGCTCATGCTGGCGCACGTCGCGGAGGCGCAGGGCGTCGTCGCGTCCGAGACCATCGCGGGTGCCGAGACGCAGCCGCTCGGCGACTACCGGATGATGCCGCGCGCCACGTTCTGCTCCCCGCAGGTCGCGTCCTTCGGCCTCACCGAGCAGCAGGCTCGCGACGAGGGCTACGACGTCAAGGTGTCGTCCTTCCCGACGATGGCCAACGGCAAGGCGCACGGCCTCGGCGACACCACGGGCTTCGTCAAGCTCGTCGCCGACGCCAAGTACAACGAGATCCTGGGCGCCCACATGATCGGCCCGGACGTCTCCGAGCTGCTGCCCGAGCTGACGCTCGCGCAGAAGTGGGACCTGACGGCCGACGAGGTGGCGCGCAACGTGCACACCCACCCGACGCTGTCGGAGTCGGTGCAGGAGACGGTGCACGGTATTGCTGGGCACATGATCAACTTCTAGTTGGTCGCTCGGCCGCCTTTGGGTGGTCGGCCTGGTCAGAGGCCCGGATCCGCGGAATTCCGCGGGTTCGGGCCTCTCCGCGTCCTGGGGTGTCGTGGACACCTATGGGCGTGAACGGTCCGGGATCGCCGCCACTTATGGCACGGGGCGCGACGACGAATACGAGACAGACAGCTTCGCGCCGGACGGTGCGCGTTCACCGGTAAGCAACGTCGTTCTCATACGGATGGCGCGATGAGCCCGTTGCAGTTCGAGCGACCAGGTCGCGGAACTTTCATTGCCGGCCGACGCTTCATTGCCTACCGTTCGCCATGTCGCGGAGAAATTTTGCATGTCGGGCACATGGGGAGGGGTCCTTGATGAGGCCGTCTGATTGGTCGCCGGTGGGGTTGGACTCGGATCCGACGCCGGGTGACCCGGTGCTGGTGCTCTCGGGTGGGCAGGAGTACTTGGAGGTCGCGTCGTCGATCGACAACGCCGCGAGTGCGATGGGTCGCCTGGATGTCGAGGGCACCGTCTCGCAGGCGGTGGATGCGTTGATGGAGCGCAAGGAAGACACCATCGGCGAGATCCGCAAGGCCCACGGCCGGTACGTCGCGGCGGGTGAGGCCCTGGTCGGGTACGCCTCCTCGTTGGAGCGTGTCCAGTCGGAGACGTTGACCGCGTTGGACCAGGCGCGGGATGCGCAGGATCAGGTCCAGGCCGCGTCGGGGTCGAAGGACCGGTGGCAGGACCTTGCCGACAGTGCGAAGGACGAGACGGAGAAGGCGGAGTACGAGCAGAAGGCCCGTCAGGCTGATGGTGAGGCCGACCAGGCCGCCGGTGTGATCAGCTCGGCGAAGTCGACCATCGACTCCGCGGTCTCGGACCGGAACCGCGCGGCGGAGCATGCGATCGACCGCATCGAGGAGATCACGTCCTCCGACGACCTGAATGACGGGTGGTGGGACAACTGGGGGTCCAAGCTCGTCGCCGCGATCGCGGACATCGCGGACATGATCTCCACCATCGCGGGCATCCTGGCGATCATCGTCGCCTTCATCCCGGTCGTCGGCACCGCCCTCGCCGGAGTGCTCATCGTCATCGCCGCCGTCGCAGCGATAGTTTCCGCGGTCGCGAACATCACCCTCGCCGCGACGGGTGAACGGTCCTGGGCCGAAGCCGGGCTCGCGATCGCCGGTGCCGCGCTCTCCCTCGTTGGCCTGGGTGCTGCGGCCAAGGCCGCGACCGGGCTGGCCAAGGGCATTAGTAAGACCGCGGTCAAGCAGGGCATGAAGAACGGGTGGTGCAAGTTCGGGTTCGGGGCCTGCTTCGTGGCCGGGACCCTCGTTCGCACCGTGGATGGCGACAAGCCGATCGAAGACATCCGCGCTGGGGACAAGGTCTGGGCTCGCGACCTGGCCACAGGCCTGGACGAGTTGCGTCTGGTGGAGGAGACGTTCGTTCGAGAGACGGCAGCCCTGTACCACCTGATGGTCGATGGCGAGCGGATCTCCACGACCTCGGAGCACCCGTTCATGGTCCACGGGATGGGCTGGATCGAGGCCCAGGATCTGAAGCGGGGTTACCTGCTTGCCACTGAGACGGGCACGGCCGCGTTGGACGACGTCGTCGTCGAGCACCTGGACCCGGAGGCTGTACCCGGTGCCGGCGGGCCTGTGGTGGTGTACAACTTCCACGTCCAGTCGCACCACAACTACTACGTGTTGGCTGGCGATCAGCCCGTTCTCGTCCACAACACCGGCGCCAATCACGGCAAGGCGGCGTCGAAGCTGATCGGCAAAAATGGGACGAGGACGGACGGCAGTGTCACCGTGTGGAAGACCAAGAGCGACAAGTACCGGATCGATGTCGAGAACCCGCCCAACCGGGACGGGCAGATGCACCTCCAGGAGAAGATCCCCGGCAAGAAATCCTCCGAGGCGCCGAAGTACCAGTGGGACTTCGAGAAGGGTGAGTTCAAGGATGTTCCCAAGTCGACCCAGAAGGAGCTCGACAAGACCGATTATGAAAAAGGCGTGGCGAAGGGCTTGAAGTATCTAGGTGAGGACTGATCCAGCATGCGCGAAATGACATACGAGTCCAGCCGGGTCTTGACGGAGATCACAGGGATCAGCGATCCGAGTGCGCCACTGGATGTCGAGCTGCCACTGCTTTATAGCGCGACGGTCGACGCTGGGTGGATCGAGGACGATGGGGCCTGGTTCCTGAAGAAGTTCTACGAGTCGTACCACGGCGTCGAGTCACAGTTCCGGGACCTGACCGGCCTTGAAGCGGCGGCAAATGGTCGCGCGATCCCGGATGACGACCTGCCACCATCTGGAAGCACCGGACGGAACCTCGCAGAACGAGCACTGCATTTTGCTCGCAGTGCGCTCGAGGCGTTACCAGAGGAGGCCCCTCCGGTGACCGCCTTCATCACGATCGGGCCGGCGGTGTACGACGAGACGGTCATCGAGGGGAGCGTGACCTTCTGTGCGGATCACACGGGCGAATCGCCCTACATCGAAGAATTCGCGGACTCCGCGAGGGGTGTCATAGCGGTTCGATCGGAGCGGAAGGCTGCGGTCACCGACGCCGGATGACCGACCGGTCCCGACACCGCCCCAGGACGAGCCGCCGGCTCAGAGGGAGCCGCAGTTGGTGGCCACGGGCTGATCCCGGCAACAGAGTGCAGGCCGGGCCCGTCAATGCAGGCCGGCCTGCACCGTTTCGGGACCAGACAGGCCTGACGGCGGCGATGTGTCGCACCTGAACCGGTTGGGTCACGCACCGCACGCCGAACTCATCGTGTCCGCCGACTGGCTCGCACCTGGCGGTCGCAATGATCATGACTGCCGCCGCAGAAGCCTGAAAGGATGCGCGACATGGAGACGGTGACGTTGTGGCGGCCGACGGGCCCGAAGGAGCTGGCCCTGGTCGAGGCCTCGGGGCGGCAGGCGTGGCCTCCCCGCCTGAGCGACCAGCCGATCTTCTACCCGGTGCTGAACGAGGACTACGCGACGCAGATCGCCCGGGACTGGAATGTCAAGCACTCCGGCGCCGGGTTCGTGACGCGGTTCGAGGTGCGCAAGGAGTTCCTGGACCGGTACGAGGTCCAGCAGGTCGGCGGGTCGACGATCCTGGAGTACTGGATTCCGGCCGAGGACCTCGACGGGCTCAACGCGAACATCGTCGGAACTATCGACGTCGTCGCGGAGTACCGATGAGTGCCCGGTTTCCCTGCTCTTGCTGTGGGCACCTGGTGTTCGACGAACCGCCGGGGTCGTACGCGATCTGCGGGATCTGCTTCTGGGAGGACGACCCCATCCAGCTGCGCTGGCCCGACTGGACGGGCGGGGCGAACGGCCCGTCTCTGATCGGAGCGCAGCAGCTTTACGCGGAGCTCGGCGCGATGGAGCCCCGGTTCACCCGTTTGGTGCACGAGCCGACCGACGACGAACCGCTCGATGCGGACTGGCGCGTGATCGATCTGACGATCGACTCATTCGAGCCCAGAGAGGTCATCGAGCGTCCGTGGCCGAGGGACCGCACCACCCTGTACTGGTGGCGTCCCACGTTCTGGCGCCGTGAGCCGGTCGACGAGAACTCCTGAGCGCGCTTGCGCTAACCGCGCAGTGCGTGGACCTCGTCGGGCGTCATGTTCGGTCGGAGGGAGACGACGTCGTCCGCCCAGTGCACGACGACGATCCCGCCATCGGGGAATGTCGCGTGCTGGGTCAAGAGAGAGATGAACTCGGCTGCGAGCTCGACATCGCCCTCAATTCCGATGCCCTGGTTGTCGGCGTGGAAGTTCGCGAGGAGGACGCGCTGGCCATCATTGAGCTGGAGCTGTTTGGTCAGTACCCGAGCCAGGTCAGCCAGTTCAGGACCGGTGATGTCGACATCTTCGGCGGCGAACGGCCACTGCCGCACAGCAGCCGTGGCGATCCTGTCAGGATCGAACCTGTGCTCGCCCGGGGTGAACTCGGCGGCCTCCATGCTGTTGGTCGTCAGTTCGACGACGCCGTCACCATTCATCACTTCATCGCCGGCCCTCTGCATCCTGAGCAAGGTCTCGTCCATCTCGTTCACCGCGCGCTCGCGAAGGAACTCCGGGAGCGTGTCGGGAACGCAGGAACTGCTCGTCGTGCTCACGTGTTTGGCGTCTCCGACAGCACCGTACTGAGAGGTGAAGCCGTCTGGGTGGGCATGAACCATCTTGCCGTCGCAGTCGTGGAAGCATACGAGTCGTGTCGGGCGGCGGCCACGGCTTCGTTCGTCTGCTTGGCTGTCACGGTTGCTGGGTGTACGGGCGGAACACCTGTTCTGTATCCATGAAGAGGTCCGAGAACAGTTGGCTGCTGACCGTCCCGTGCAGGATGCCGAGCAGGAGATCAGTGGTGGACAGGTCGAACCTCTCCCATCGTGCGCCGTCACCGTCCTCAACATAGATCGGGTACACACCCGTCTTGTTGTCGGCATCGACGCGCCAGAAGAGCGTCTCACCGTGACCGGTGGTAGCCCAGGCAATCAGCCGTGCGTCCTCGGGTAGGTCCGCCGGGCGGAGCTCCGGGGCGTCCTCCCAGAAAAGCAAGAGATCTTCGAAGACGCCGTTCGAGTCCAGTAAGTCATGACTCCGCAGGGGATCACCGGGCGAATACAGCCGTAGGTCGTTGAACCAGACGCCCGCTCCGCCCGCAGAAACGAGTTGGCGGTAGTCCGCCGGCAGCTGCATATCGAGTTGCTGCTCGACGTACGTCCAGTCCACCGGTTGTACGGGGGGCGTGAGGTGGGCAGCGTCGATCAAACTTTGTGTGCTCATGCTCGGTTCCTTGTGCCGAAGCGGAAGCCGTGCTCGTTCCTAGGCAGATTTCCGGCCTTGACCTCGGCCGAGTAGAGGGGGAGGTCCTTGTTCGGGAGAGTGTAGTCAAGCCGGTACCCGTTCGAACCTTCGGCCTGAATGCGGATCGTAGAGGGGACGACAGCGCCGCCGTCGTACCTCGGGGTCACCTTGTAGGCGACATCCTCACCTGCCTTGACCACGTTCGATACTTCCCGTTCGATCATGCGCTGCCATGGGTTGTTTGCTCGTTCGTACTGTGCGACGAAGTTCGCGGCGTGATCGTTCGGCCCGCCGAGCAGAGCACCATGGAGGTGGCCGGAATGCAGTCCGTCTGCGGCACCGAGGGGAGTGACCTTCGGATCGGTCGCGCCGCCGATCGTGTCCTTGGTCAGCTTCGTCTCGATCCCGGCTGGTCGGCCGAGATCGTCGACGTGGTAGAGCGCTCCGTCCAGGTCGTAGGTGTGGCTCTTGATCAGGTCGGCAGGGTTCCGTGGATGCCGTTTGAGGAGGAGCGCAGGGTTGATCGCGCCGGTCTCGTCAGCCCAGTCGAAGGCGTCGCGGCGTGTGGCCCACCACAAGCGGGGGTCGGCGACCAGGTCGTCTGCTGTGTTGCGCAGGACGCGGCCCGTTGCGGCGCCCGCGAAGTTGCCGGGTGCGAACGTCAGGGCGACGCCGAGAGTGTCGGCGGCAAGCTGGGTCGGGGTGGCGGTGGCGATGTAGTCGCGGGTGGCCTGCCGCGGGTCGCGGACGAAGGTCGCGATGCCTGCTGACTTGTCCAGACCCCAGGTCAGGACGCCGGAGATGCCCAGGGCAAGTCCGAGCGACCCGCCGGACAGCACGATCAGCGCGGCGATGCCGGCGCCGATCGCGAGCTGGGCAAGCAGCGGTTGGTCGTGCCACCAGTCGGCGAGCGCATCGAGTACTCCGGCCAGCCACTGGTCGGGGCTGCCCGCGGAGCCCGGGGTGGTGTCGGACGGCAGGCTCGGGAACTCGAAGTCCGGGTCCAGGGACGGGAAGTCGTCCGGGGCGAACGTGGGCAGGTCGCTCGGCGCGACGGTCGGGATGTCGGTGGGCGGAACCGTCGGCAGGCCGGTGGGCATCTGCGTGGGCAGTTCGGGCAGATCCGTCGGTAACCCGGATGGAGGCCCGGTCGGGAGTCCAGTAGGTGCGTCGGTGGGGTTCAGCCCTGGGAGCTGGTACTGGTCGTTGGTGGAGGTCCCGATCTCGCGGGCCGTGGCCGGCGCGGCGGCGAAGACCAGCCAGCCGAGTCCGGCCAGGACCGCGACGGCCGCCAGGCGTCGCGCCCATGGGTGGATGGGCGCCGAGGCGTGCTCGTAGGCCAGTTCTCGCAGCGTCCGTTGCCCGGAGATCAGGGTCGCACCACGTGCGGCTGCGACCCTCCGGGGCTCGACGGGCTCGTCGTCGTCCGGCGGGCGTCGTGCGTGCCCGGCGAGCGCCTGAGCCAGATCGCGTACGACGACCCAGACCAGGCTGGTGATCGCACCAGCGACGGTGTTCACCATGGCCGGGGCACCGAGGGCGGGGCGCGTGACCCATGTAGGTGCGGGACGCCCGGTGAGGTTGGCAGCCGGGCGGGCCGCGAGCCGGGCTGCATCGACCAGGAGACACACCAGGACCAGGAGCAGGAACACCGTGATGCGTCCGTGCCCGTGGCCCAGGAACGACCAGGGGACGCGCAGCCACCAGGGGATGGTTGTGGAGTCCGGGTCGAGCCAGGCGGGGGTGTCGCCGTCGCCGGGCAGGGCGCTGAACAGCTCCAGGCCGGCGTTGTACATCGCGTGGTCGGCGATCGTGGACCACAGCACCACCAGAGACAGTGCGGTCAGGGCGAGCGCGGTCAGCCGACGTCGTGCCTGCCAGGCTGCGACAGCCAGCCCGACCACACCGGTGACCAGAGCGGTCATGATCGCGTGCCCGCCGAACTCTCCGGCCGTTGTCGGCGCCAGCAGCGCCCCTTCGGCACTCATCGGGCTCGGGATCGGCGTCAGCCCGAACTGGACGTATCCCGGCGGCAGGACGGCGTCGGGCGTCATGCCGAACAGGGAACCAAGGCCTGCGTTGCCGGTCGCCAGAGCGGTGCGTCGCACCGATTCCTCCACGGCGAGGAACGCCGTACCGGACGCCAGGCCCAGCAGGAGCCAGTCGACTGTTGCGAACCGGGCGGCCCGCCGTGGCGCGAGTAGGACCAGGACCGCGACGGGAACGAGCTTGGCGGCCTCTTCCACGATGCCGGCGATGGCGACCTGAGCACCGGTCTCCGTGACGGCGAACAGGTCGAACTGTGCGACCTCGCCCGCCATGACCGTCGTGACCAGGCCGATGCCGATCGACCACGGGACGCACAACGCGAAGAAGCCCAGGTACCCGGACCAGGTCAGCGTCTTGGTCCGCGCGAGGGCGAACCACGCGACCACGACCCACAGGCAGCCGAGGTAGGCGCGCATCCCCAGACGCAGCTCGGGGAGGAACAGCCACAGCCCGAGCAGCCAGAGCAGCGACCCGGCCAGCACGACGGTCCGGGCCACCATCCACACCCGGGCGGCACGCGGGTGCGAGCCGAGCCAGCGGGAGCGCCATACGGCCAGGTGCTGCCACCATTCCCGCGGTGCAGGGCGGGAGCTTGTGATCGGCGCAGAGGCGGATGCGCGCCCGAGCGGTGTCGTGGTCATCCTCAGCTCCCTGCCGTGAGAATCCGGGCAAACCGTACGGGGGTGCAGACGTTGGGGGCAAGGAAGATGGCATGACCCATCCGTGAGCCCGTGGCGCGCGGCAGCAGGGAACGGGCAGCAACTCTCGCGGTGTGTCCGTGTGCCGGCCGGCCGCTGGACCAGGTGGTTCGTCCAGGAGCGTCAACCGGGTGGCTTGCGATTCACGTGGACGGGCGGCATGCGTAGCCTGGAAGCTTGTCTGCACGCGAGGGGGGTCGCTGATGGCTGGTCTGTGGGGTCGGAAGTCTCGTGCGAAGAGTTGGAAACGCGGCCTGTGGGGAAGCACGACGAAGGGCCGTAGCAAGAACCTGGCCAAGCGCCTGTGGGGGAGCAGCAGCAAGCGCCGTAAGGGCGGCGGCCTGTGGTGAACGGGTGCCGCGAAGAGGTCGGTTCAAGCGACCGGTAGCGAGCTAAGTGTCGCGATGGCCGCGGGACGGTCTGAAACAGGGCCGTGGGGGAGCCCTGCATCGCGAGTTCGGACGACCTGCGTGCCGCGTGAGCTGACACATGCAGTAGTCACTCTCGTGTCCCGGCGCTCGCGGGCCCGGGGACGGCCGTCCTGGCGCCGAGACCGATATGGGACCATTCGCTCACGAGGATGAGGGGTGGCGCCGTGCATGGTCCCGCAAGCGGACACAGTTCCATCGGAAGCAGCCCTATCGGGCGTGCGCTCGCCATGCTTACTGCGACGCTCATCCTCCTGACCGGATGTTCGTCGACGGCGGACTCGAGCGAGTTTCTCAAGGGCCTTGCCTCGGTTCGGTCGAAGCTCGTCGCCGCGGGATTCGACGACGCGGGGGTGCACGCAGGGCGCAAGGAGTACCTCGAACACCCCGAGGAATCGGTCGACGTCGTGACGATCGTGCTGCTGCACGACTCCATGGAGGGTGACGTCGCGCGGAAGACGGCTGCCACTGTGGTGTGGAACGAGCTGCCGATGAGGTTCGACATCCTCGCGATCGAGTATCAGGGTGAGGTCCGGGAGGTCGAGTACGACTGGCTGGAAAACGAGCTCGGGCCGCGTCCTGTTGGCCTCGACGACAAGAGCGTCGGAGACCACGTGGCCGGCGTGGGGAACGTACTGATGGTCGTCGGAGCGATCGCCTTCGTGGTTCTCCTGATCGTGGCTGTTCCCGTTGTCGTGCTGATCCGAAGGAACCGCAGGAAGAGGGCGCGGCTGCCCGCGCCAGGGCACGATCGACACCAAGGTGAGCACTCCGGTGCTGACCACGGTCCAGGTCCCGATCGAGAGCGGTTCGCCGAACCCTCGTGAGGCGGTCGGGTGCAGACGGTTGTTCACCCGGGCGAACTCCCGAGCCTGCATCTGCAGGCCCGACGCCTTGCATCACTGCCGTGCGGATGAAATCGGCCTCCCGTGCTGGCGCGAGCTACGCGTGGTGCCGCATCATGCGGACGGAGATTTCGGACGAGGACGGCAGGTGGGGATGATCGGGAGCCCGGGGGCACGTGCTGCCTCTGCGAGGCTCGTCCTCGGCGGCTACACCGGCCGTGGGTACTTCGTGACGTTGGTTTGCGCGCTCATGCTCGTGCTTGGTGGCGTCGGGATCGCTTTCGCGACCTGGTCCCAGGACCGTTATGTCGTGGCACACGACCTGTACCAGAGCGGTGCGGAGGCTCAGGCGCACGACGCGGAGGTGTACTACCGGTCGTGCAGGGGATGCGAGTCGGAGCTCCGGGCGGTCGTCGAGTATCCCGACGGTCCGCGGACCCTGCCTGACCTGCCGTCGATCAGCTTCGACAGGGATGGTCTGCCGAAGGGCCGATGGGTCGTGGCGCCGCCCCCGTACGACGGTACGTTCCAGGTGCTCTACGATCCCGACGACCCGACCGACCCGGGCACGATCATGACGGTGGACGACGTCGAGGACGAGGTCTACCAGGACGGCCCGCTCGTGACGTGGGTGGTTGTCGGAGCCCTGTTGACGTTCGGCCTCGTGCTGATGCGGCCGACGGTGCGGTCGGCCGTCGAAGCACATCACCGTTTCGGGGCCGCGCGACGCACCATTGATGCCCACCTGGACCTGCTGCACGGGTCAGCCGATGACGACGACGTCCTACGCATGCAGGTGCGCGATGCTGTCGACGGGGCCACCGACCGCAGCCAGGCTCGGCTGCGCCGCGAGCGGATCCGTGACCTGGTGATGGCGGTGGGAATCGTGCTGGTAGCCGTGAGCGTGCTCATGTGGGCGACCAGCGGACGAGAGGCCGTGATCGCCTATCACCTGCAGGACGCTGGTGTGGAGACCAAGGCCTTCGACGCGCTGGTCACCATCGACACCCGGGACGACCGCACCGTGTCCACCAAGGTGTTCGCGGAGGTCCGGGACACCGGCGTCACGGCCGAGTACCACGACGTCGAGCTCGTCGTGCCGGAACGGTACATCGACGAGCAGCTCGAACCCGGCTGGTACTCGAACGTAGAGCCTTACCGGGACGGTTTCGTCGTTGTCCAGGATCCTGAGCAACCCGAGTGGGCAGTGCCGCTGGGAGATCTCGACCACCTCGCCCAGCCGGGCGCGATCGTCTTGCCATCGGCGGTCGGCGTCGTGGGTATCGCGTCGTGCGTCGGGGTACTCGTGTGGCCGGCTCGGCGTCTCAGGCCCGAGTCGGGCGTGCTCTACCGGCGGAGCCAGTGAGATAGAGACTGTGCGCCCGTCCGAAGCCGACGACACGACACGTGAGCTGCGAGCCTCCCGGGCGCTGGCCGCGTGAGCAGGCCACTAGCGTGGGGGCGTTACTGTCGCCCGCACCTGCTCGACGGGACTTCGTGCCGGTCGTGACCTGCCACGCCGTACTCTGAGCCCCATGTCGGACGACGGGCATCAGTTCCAGGCCGAGCTGAGCGCCGCCCACAAGGCTGTTGGTGA
The DNA here is from genome assembly GCF_028994805.1 of Promicromonospora iranensis. Classification (GTDB taxonomy): domain Bacteria; phylum Actinomycetota; class Actinomycetes; order Actinomycetales; family Cellulomonadaceae; genus Promicromonospora; species Promicromonospora iranensis. Next base: position 115,553 of record NZ_JAJQQP010000003.1, read on the forward strand.
GCACCGACGACTCAGCGAACGCCTCGGTGTGGTCCAGTCAACGCTCGCCGAGGCCCGGGACGAGTTCGCGCAGGCAACGGAAGTGCTCGTCGCTGAGACTGCCGAGGTCCGGAAGCTCGAGAGCCTGAGCCTCACCCGGATCTGGGCAGCCCTGCGCGGCAAGCGTGCCGACCAGCTCACCGCCAGACGGTCTGAGCAGGATGCCGCCAAAGCTCGAGTAGCGGCGGCGCGCGCCGTGGTCGACACCTGGGAGAGGGAACTCTCGGCAGCGCGTGCAGGCCTCGAAGGCCTTGGCGACGTCGACACCTGGCACGCCGCCGCGCTCGCGGCCAAGGAAACCTGGGCGATTCAGGTCGGAGCGCACGGCGCCGGGGAACTGCGGCAGCTCTCGAAGCAGACCGACGCACTCCGTCTGGAGCTGACGGAGCTTCGTGAGGTAGCCGGCGCTATCGACCACGCACGCACGGCACTGACCGCCGCGCTGCACCATCTCGACCGCTCCGGGTCGTTGGCCGTGGATGAACGTCGGGCACGGGCCTGGCCCCACAGCAACTCGTTCATCCTCTCTGACGGGCGCAAGGCCGACGAGATGGACCAGGCTGTCGGGCTGATGCGGAAGGCTGGCGCGTCTCTCCACGTGCTCTCGCGGCAGATGGACGGCCTGGGATACGAGCGCTTCGAGCAGCTGATGGCTCACGAATTCATCGGGACGTTCGATTTCTTGTTCGACAACCGTTTCAACAACGAGCTCTTCATGAATCGTCTCGAAGATACCCTCGACCGAGTGCATGGGGCTCTGGGTGCCGTCGAACAGGCGCACCAGAGCACCGATTTGCGGATCGTCGAGCTCGGTGCGCTGCTCGCAGATCTCGATCAGCGGCGGGAGCGACTGCTGATGAGCATGTGATCGGCGGAGTCAGGAAAAGCTTCACTTCCGGAGCTTCTCAGGTGGCATCGTGAGCCGATGAGCGAGCCCCAGGTGCGACCCGCGGTCTTGGACGACGCCGAGGCGATCGCCGTCGTGCACCACACCTCCTGGGTGCAGACCTACTCCGGCCTGCTCCCGGCCGAGCACTGGGAGAGCGACACCGTCGAGCGACGCGCGCGGCGGTGGCACGAGCGACTGTCCGACGACGGCCTGGGGGACCTCGCGGTGGCCGTCGTCGACGAGCAGGTGGTGGGCTTCGCCAAGGCTGGCCCCACGCGGAGGAAGAAGAGCGTCCCGTTGCCGGTCCGGATGAGCTCGTTGCGGTCGCCCAACCGACCTGGAGCATGCGGCGGCCGTCCACGCGCGGTGCTCAGTCCCACCAGAACACCCAGGCATTGATCCCGATGAGAGCGGCCGCGTACTGATCGATCGTGTCGTAACCGCCTTGCCACAGGTTGTCCGGACAGAAGGCGAAGTGCTCGAGTGACACGGCCAGAGCGTGCGCCAGATCCTGGGGCGGGTGGGCGACTGACAGCCAGAGCTTGTCGGTCCCAAGCCCGACCACGTGTGCCCCGAAGCGGTCGCCCCAGGACGTCAGTGCGGCGGAGATCAGCTCCGTGTCGTTGGTGTGGTTGCACGGGCCGTCCCAGCCGGCGAGTGTCAATGCACTGGCACCGTCTCGAGCGGGGATCAGGCCGAGACGCCACCGACGTGGTCGACCGTGGAAGTCCACGTCGTCCTGGAGATGCGCAGCGTACTGGTCAGCCATGGCGAGAGGGCTGCCGTCGCCCGTGCCTGGTGATGCGAGCCCCGGCCATGGGCCGGACGGCCACTCGTCCTCCGGTATCTCTTCATCGTCATCTTCTTCGGGTTCGCGATCGGCCTGAAGCTGGTCCCATAGCGTGCGCAGGGCCGTCTCGGGATCCGTGGCGTCCAGCACATCGATGGTCTCCGGGAAGGACCACCGGTCATCCCAGGCACGGTCGTCATCGTGCTCGAGCAGCACCGGGTACAGGCCTGACTGCTCATGTTCCTGCCGCAGCCGGGTCCACGCCTCGCCGGCGTCATCGACGGGCGCGTCGGACATCCACAGCAACGCTTTGCCGCGAGGCGCGGTGCGGTTCTGGCCGTGATCGGCTGCCCGGAGGAGCTGACCGGGCGGGAGCCTGTCGGGCAGTGCTGGGAAGTCAGTGTGGGTCACGGCCTGAACCGTAGTCGGCACCTCTGACGTTGACGTGCGGCAGCTGCGGCGTCGGCCGGCTCCACGCTGAACGCCTGCGACGCGATGCCTACGAGTGTGCTCGCCGCGGCCAGGCAACGCGGGAGTCACTGCGTTGAGGTGCTGGCCAGTCAGCGGGCTCCAGGCCGAGGAGCGTCAGCACATGCAGGTCGTGGCGGGCACTATCGTCAGGGCCAAAGATGAATTGGTTGTCATCCAACTGCTGTCACCCGTGCCCCTCGCTGGACATCGTTCTAAGGAGCCCTTCATGAGTGCATACGTCGTGTTCTTCAAAGAGAGCACTCACGACCAGGCTGAGGTTGACGCCTATCTGGCGAGTGTCGGAGAGACATTTGAGGGGCATCCAGCGAAGATCCTCGCCGCCTATGGCGAACAGCAGGTGCTTGAAGGCGCTGCACCCGAGGGCGTGGTGGTGATCGAGTTCCCGACCGCAGCCGACGCGCGAAAGTGGTACGACAGCCCTGCGTACCAAGCCGCGGCCGAGCATCGCTTCAAGGGCGCAACCTTCCGCGTCGTTCTCGTGGAAGGGGCCTGAAAGCAGGTCGGTGAGCATCGTTCGCTGCTTCAGGCGCCGACATGCCCGAACGCGACGAGGTCACCATTCGGCGTCCCTCCCGAAACGTGCATGGAATCGTGCCAGCGTCTGAGAGTCTGAACGCTCCAGATGGATCTGCGAGAACTACTGAAATCGGAGTGCACGTGCAGGACGTTCTGTTGATGGTTGGCATACTGCTGCTGATCGGGGGCGTTGCCACGATGCTCCGCATCCGGTCATCGGATCGAGCAGCGCAGAGCTCGGGGATCCTGAGGTGGATACCCGTGGCGCTGTTCGCGTCCGCGGCAGCCGCGGTCGCGGTCGCAGCGTTTCTCTAGTCCGCGCCGGACGCGGGTCCCGGCCGCCGGCGATGACCAGGTCGGCGTGTGACGTCATCAGCAGTTTCAAGTGATCGGATACACAGTCAGCCTGGAACCTGTGGTCTCAAGCTCTCTGTCGTCTCAAGCTCGCGGCCACCAGCCGTGCACAGGGGCTCGAAATGGCGCACCAGTGGGAACGCGGCAATGGCACCCTGGGGTGCCCGGTCGCGTGGGTCTACCGGTGGTCGGCGCAGTACTCGACGTGGAGCTCGCCCCAGGCGTTGCGGCGGTTCTTGTCCGACGAGGCAGAGGGCGTTGCACCGATCCCGATCTCGGCGCAGCAATGGGTGCCGGGGCTGGCTGCCATGTGGGCGGGACAGTCCTCGACCAGGCCGCGCAGTTGGTCCGCCTGCAGCTCGAACGCCGTACGGCTGCCGATCAGGAAGAGCGTGTCGGCGGCGGTCGCGAACCGCAGGTGGTCATGTTTCTCCCGCCAGCGCGATTCCTCGTAGTCGGCCTCGCTGAGGTCCGGGAACGGGCGCTCGGGCAGGACGGCGGTGTGCGGGCGGGGCTGGCGGACCTGTGCCCGGGCCTGTTTCCATGCCGCGACGGGAAGGCCGAGGCTGTGATGCATCAGCACCAGATCGAGCCGCCGGCCGTAGCAGCTGCCGCACGACGTCGCCGTCTGGCGTAGCGGCAACCACACGACCGTCCGCGGGGACCGGGCGGCGAGCCACCAGGCCGCTGCGAGATCGATGGCCGACGGCTTGTCGACGAGCATCTGGTGGGACCGGTAGCCCGTCGACAGCGGCGCGTGCTTCGGCGGCTGAGCCGGGCGCACCACACGGAACTTCCGCCCGCCCACGGCGACGTCGGCCGTGAGCGTGCGCCAGGCAATTCCGGGCAGCTTCATCAGGCCGCAACCGGCGTGGGTGTTGCGCCGATGACCTGGGCGACATCGTCGGGAAGGGGGTAGGGGCTCTCCGGCGGAAGCACGGCGGGGACAGCGTCCGGATCGGAGCGCAGCAGGCCGTGCAGGTGGTGCACCTGCTCGGTGACGTCGTCGATCCCGACGATCCACTCGTCGACGTACGCGCTGACAGCGCTACCGCCGAGCCCGACCTGTAGTGACCGGTGCGGCAAGGGGCTGCCGGACGATGTCCGCTCGGGGTCCCACTGCACGCGCACCTCGGACTGGCGCTTGCGTGCGGTCCAGGCCGCGGCGTCGTGGTACACCGACCGGTCGAAGTGCGACAGGCATGAGGCCGCCAGCGCTTCCTCGAACCCGGCGCGGGTGATCCGGACTGCCAAGACGCGCTCCTGGCCGGGTTTGGTCGCCCAGCCGGAGCGATACATCATCCATAGGAACGACGGTTTGATCCAGGTCATCCGCTCGCGCTTGAACGGTGGCACGAACATCCCGGCCGCCAGGGCGGCGTCAGCGATCGCGGGTGGGTAGGCCTGGTAGACGACGACCGCGCCGTCGTCGAACACGGCACGTACCTGCCGTTGTGGGATCTCGAGCATGGGCGCGACCGTATCGACGGTCTTACGTGGGACGCCACGGCTTTCTCTGGGCTACGGCTCAGTTCCAGGTCATCCCAACGGACCCGCAGTCCGAAGCATTCTCGTCAGCGCGGATGGCAGCGGTGTTGTTGGCGAGGACTTCGAGGTAGACGCAAAGCAGCACGGTGACGTGGACGGCCCAGTCAAGAACCAAAGGTCGTGAAGCGAAGCCACCTCATGCTGGCGGTCCGGGGTGATAGCTGCGGCAGCGGAACCGGACACGCGGTCGCATACGTATAGAGATGGACCGAGCGGTCGCTAGGTTCGTGCACTTCTGCATCGAGGCCGATACAGACGCCGCAGTTCACGGTGCCATGAAGACCGCAGGCCGCGGCTCTGAAAGGATGCCGACAGCGAGTGTGGCGAGCCTCGGACAGATGACGTCGATAATGGTTCGAACTCGCTTTATTCGCTCCCGTAAGCGGATCTGGAGACAACACATGGCGATCGCTCTGTACAACACTCTGACGAGGCGCGTCGAGCCGCTTGAGCCGATGACGCCGGGTGTCGTGCGGATGTTCGTCTGTGGGCCCACCGTGTACGACCTCGCGCATGTCGGGCATGCGAAGACGTACACCCAGTTCGACTTCCTCGCCCGCTACCTTCGGGCTCGCGGCTTCGAGGTGACGTATGCGCAGAACATCACCGACATCGACGACAAGATCATCCGACGGGCCGCCGAGTCGGGCCGCGATCCGCGTGATCTTGCGGCTGAGTTCGAGAACGCTTACCGGCAGGACATGGACGCGCTCGGGAACACGAGCGTGGACGTCTACGCACGCGCCCTTGATCACATCGATGAGATCGTCGCCCAGGTCCAAGCGCTCATCGAGCGCGGGCACGCCTATCAACTGGACGATGGGTGGTACTTCGACCTGTCGACATACTCCGGTTACGGAAAGCTGTCTGGACGGACCGAGGTCGCCGAGGAAGACTCCGTCGCCCGGATCGACGAGAACGACGCCAAGCGCAACCGTGGGGACTTCGCGCTCTGGAAGGCGCGCAAGCCAGGCGAGCCCTTCTGGGACACGCCGCTTGGCCCAGGTCGCCCCGGCTGGCATATCGAAGACACCGCGATCACCGAAGCCTTGTTCGGTCCTCAGTACGATCTGCACGGCGGTGCGGTCGACCTGATCTTCCCGCACCACGAGGCGGAGATCGCTCAGATGGAAGCGGCCTCGGGCAAGGAACCACTCGTACGCCACTGGGTACACACAGGCCTGCTTCGGGTCGACGGCGCGAAGATGTCCAAGAGCTCGGGCAACTTCCTCACGATCCGTGACGCACTTGCCATGGGGGACTACCGGACGCTGCGGTACGCATTCCTGTCCCAGCACTACCGCTCGTCAATGGAGCTCTCGGCGACCGTCCTGGAGCAGGCACGCGGCGCACGCCGCAGGGTGGAGAACCTGGCCCGTCAGATCGACCGTTCCATCGATGAGCCGACCGCGACGGTCGACGTCGCGGAGACCACCTGGGCGACGATGATCGAACGTCTTGACGGCGACCTCGACACACCGGCGGCCCTGGCCGCGCTCTTCGAGTACGTCCGTGAGCAGAACCGCAGTTCCCATCGGCCGGGACCGTCTGCCGAGCGGCTTCTTCAACGGGTCAACGACGTGTTCGACACCTTCGACCTGGCGACACGCACCGTCGACGACTCCGAGATCGAGGCCGCGCTCGCGCGTCGCACAGAGCTCCGAAAGGCACGTGACTTCGCTGGTGCCGACCAGATCCGCGACGCACTGACGGGCAAGGGAATCGTGATCGAAGACACCACCAGCGGCACCCGCTGGTGGCTGGCCGACGCCGTCTCCGGGGGCTAACTCAACCGGCTCGATGTCGTGCCCGATCCAGGTCTCTGCCGAGCCAGGCGGAGACCCTCGCGATTGCGGATTGTGCGCCCGGTCGCTCGGCGGCAGCCGCGAGAACGGCTGCCGCCGAGGAACGGTCGGCGGCGGTCGGCGCTGCGACCAGAGTTCCGAAAAGGTCGAAGACGACGGCCCGGAACTTCCCTTCGGCACCGCCGACCATGGAACTAGCCGGCGATCTTGGCTAGCTTGCGTCCGACCTTGAGGAAGACCTCGCCAGCCGTCGTGTCGATCCCCGCGAGCACCGTCGCCAGGCTCTTGCGGGCGTCGTCCAGCGTCAGCGTCGTCTGCTCCTGCCCGTCATCGGCCTCGACGACGATCCGCAGACCGTTCTGCTCTGCGACGCGACGCACGTCGCCGTTCGACTTCGCGAAACCGAGACTCTTCACGGCCTCGATGACCGGGAGGTCAAGGTCAGCCACGACCGGGAGATCGGAGACGTCGCTGAAGGAGCGCTTCGAGAACCGGGCGGCGAACTCCTCACGGGCCTTCATCGCGGCGTCGACGCCGTGGATCGCAGCGGTGACCTCGCCTGCGAGGATCTTCTTCAGGTCCATCGGATGCAGTGTCCCGGCCTCGAACCGCTGGGTGATGACCGTGAGCTCGGAGTCGGTCCATTCCGACAGTGCGCGGAAGTAGGGCTCGACCAACCGGTCCGGCACCGACATGAGCTTGCCGAAGATCTCGCCGGCAGGGGCTGCGACCGGCACGTAGTTGCCCTGGGACTTGGACATCTTCGCACCCGTGCCGTCGGTGCCTTCGATGAGCGAGGTCGCCACGACGATCTCGGGGGTCTGGCCGCTGATCTCCATGACCTTGCGGCCCATCTGCATGTTGAGGAACTGGTCGATCCCGCCGATCTCCAGGTCGCAGTCGATCTCGACCGAGTCCAAGGCCATGACAACGGAGTAGATCAGCTCGGCCACCGACAGTCCCTGGCCAGCCTCGAGCCGCTTGCGGAAGTCCTCGCGCTGCAGCGGCATCGAGACCGGGATCTTCGCGAGGATCTCGATAATCTGTGGAAGCTTCACGTCGCGCAGCCAGTCGCCGTTGTAGCGGAACTGGGCGTGAGAGAAGTCGAAGAACGGGGTGACCTGATCCTTGTAGGTCGTCAGGTTCCGGGCGATGTCCTCGTCGGTCAGCGCAGGACGCTCGTCGGATCGCCCTGAGGGGTCGCCTATCTTCGCGGTGACGTCGCCGACGATGAAGACGACCTGGTGCCCCATCCGCTGGAAGCGGGACAGCAGCATCATCGGCACGGCGTGGCCGAGATGGACCTCGGAGCCAGTCGGGTCGATGCCGAACTTCGCGATGAACTTCCGGTCCTCGGCAGCCGCCTTGGCGAGGCGCTCGGCGAGCGCGGCCGTGGTCGGCTGGAGCTGCTGGGTGCGGACCGCGATCAACTCGGCCTGCTCGGTCGGCGAGAGGTCCGACAGGTCCATCGTGCGGCGGGCCGTGGTCTCGGTGAGCAGGTCGGTGACCGCCTGATAGTCGGCCAGGTCCGCTCCGCGCAGTAGCGTGGTGGCGGTCTGGACGGACTGGGCGAGGCGGGTCATGGTCGTCTGCTGCTCCTGAGGTCGGTGGTGAGTTCGTGCTGGTGGAGCCTATCGGCGGGGTGGCCCGGCCGACGTTTGAGATCGATCATGGGGAGCCTTGCCGCCGTGTGCCGTCTTCGAGGAGTATCCGCGCAGCATCGCGAGCTGAGAATGCACGCGTGATGGCCATCCGCCCGCGGACGACTCGGCGCGTCACTGGTGCCCTGCCTCGGGCCAGTTGATCGTGAGCGTGCCGTGTGAGCGTGGCAGGACCGCCACTGACGATGAGACATCGTCGTCTGGCTCGGTACCGACGGGCCACCACTTGAAGAGCGGATCAGCGCCGCGGTGGTGGGCTCCGTAGCGGGCGATCGTGTCCGCGAGCCGTCGGGTGAGTAGGGCCGCGTCGGGGCCCTTCCCGATCGCGCCGACCTCGAGTGTGGTCTCTGTGGCGGGGCGGCGGTGCAGGGCAGCGAACGATGCCCCGTTGACGAGAGCCGGGTAGAACGACATGTCCGAGCCGCGGTCTGCGGGGTCCTCGGCTTCCATCGCACAGGCGCCAGGCTGGACCAGGAGGTAGGTGAGCAGGTCGAGCCAGATGGTGCGGTTCTTGTAGATCACTCCGGACCATGCCTCGACCGGGTCGGAGGCCAGGACACGGTCCGATACCCCGAACGACTTGGGGATCTCGTCGGTGAACTTAAACGTGACCGGCTTGCCAAGTCTGCAGTCGGAGCATCCCGCCGCATGTAGAGAGGCAACTCGAACCCGGTCCGGCCTCGGCCGTCGTGCACGCTGCGCCAGTGCGCACGACGGCGGCCGACGTCGCCGCATGGATAGGCGAGACCGGCTTCGCCGGCGGCGAGCTCGATCGCGCGCATGGTCGCCCCGGTGCCAGACGGGATCGGGCTGTGCCGTACCCAGACGCCGTCACGAAGGACCCAGGTGTCGCAACGCGAGATCTCTGAGCGGTCCTCGTGCCAGACCCGCAGAGCCATGGGGCCCGATGCGGTGTGAGCAGCGACCGAGAGCTGCCCCGCGAGCGGTGAGAGCGCATCTGTCCGGATGTCGTCGGGAAGCAGAGAACGGAGGACCGCGATGGCCCCGTGCTGGTCGATGGTGCCGGTGACTTCGTCCGCCGCCTGTCGCACCTCTTCGGAGGCCTGACCCATCGCGACACCGCGGCCGGCCCAGGCAAGCATGCCCAAGTCGTTGTGCCCGTCGCCGACCGCAACCGTTGCGGCGGGCCCGATGCCGAGCTGGGTGCGGAGGCGCTCCAGGGCGGGTGCTTTTCCGGTGCCAGGCGCCGTCAGGTCCAGCCAGTCCTGTCCGCCAGGGATCACCGTCACTCCGGTAGCGGCCAGGGCCTCGACGTGCCGGCTGATGCCCGGCGCGTGCAGTGCGATCCGCGTTGCCGGCATCGCGCACAGGTCCACGACTGGGACGTGCTTCTGCTCGCCGTTCAGCAACTCAGGGTCGAACGGTTCGGACACCTGCCACCCCCATCCGACGTCCTCGACGCCGATCCGGGCCCCGGGCGCAAGGTCGAGAGCACGGCGAACGACAGGTGCAGGGTCGAACCGCTGAGCATGCTGGATCACGTAGCCAGAGGCGACAGCTCGGTCCAGACTCACCGTGAGAGCGCCGTTCGAACACACCGCAAACCCGTCGATCAGGCCGAGCTGCGTGGCGACCGGACTCAGCCCTACGAGAGACCGACCCGTCGCCAGCACCACTTCGTGCCCGGCCGCGCGGGCCAGGTCCAGTGCCGCGACCGTTCCGATCGGCACTCTTCCGTCACGCCCAAGGAGTGTTCCGTCGATGTCCAGGGCGACGAACCGTCTCGGGGTCGTCCGGCTCTGAGTAGTTGCCACTGATCCGTCTCCTGGAGGCTTGTGGAAGTGCGGGAGAAGCTGGTTCTGGCTTGCCCATGACCACAGTTCCTTCCGGATGAATCGGGGACTAGATACCCGGTGTCGCCCTGTCTGTAGGCCATGTGTAGGCCAGAATGACGGGATGGGGATTGGCGATCAGATTCGTATGCGCAGGGCGGAGCTCGGCTGGAGCCAGAGCAGACTGGCCGCGGAGACGTGTCGTACTGCAGGCGTCGATATCGGCACCTTGGGGCGCCAGGAGATCTACCGGTGGGAGAAGGGCAAGCGGACTCCACGTGAGTGGCTTCCCTTCATTGCAAAGGCCGTGGGCCTGACACAGGACGAGCTGACGGCACCGGACGCTCCGGTGGCAGACGGAATCGCCCTGGGGGGCATCTGGCACAGCCGCTACGCGTACGAGAGCACCGGGCGAGGAGCGATCACTCGTCACCACTACGTGGTCATTCGGCAAGATGGCAACAGGCTCTCCGTGGAGAGCCTGCCGGGCTCCAACGACTCTCCCGTGTCGCTGTCGTTCACGGTGCGCGGGCCAATTGCAACCGGTACTTGGACCGAGCACACGGCAGTTGACGGCTATTACCAGGGGGCTGTCTATCACGGCGCGTTGCAGGTCATCGTGGACCCCACGGGACGCAGCATGGCGGGCAGATGGGTCGGGTTCGACAAGGAGTTCCGCGTGGACTCCGGGCCGTGGACACTGAACCTCGTGGATACCGCCACAGATGAGGTGACACGTCAGCGGTACGGCAAGAGCCCCGCGGAACCCGAGGTCAACTGAGGACCAGAGAAGGCAACATGTAGGCCAGACGGACACCGAGAGCTCCCGGTGAAGGTAGTACGTTCGGGGAACGCGCACTCCGTCAGGCGGGACACTCAGCAGTGAAGGAGCCGGAAATGGCAGTAGGTGCGGCTGAACCTAGCCTCGAAGGCATCTGGCTCTCGCAATACAAGTACCGCAGCTCCAGTCGATCCGCGGATCTGGTCGACGAGCACTACCTCGTCGTTCATCATCAAGGTGAGCGGCTGGTCGCCCAGAGCCTGCCACTCGTCTCCGGCTCGCGGGTAAGTCTCGAGCTTGCCCTTGAACCGCCGATCGCGAGCGGAACCTGGCGCGAGACCACGGCTCCGAACGGGCATTACCAGGGGATGACCTACCACGGCGTGCTCCAACTGATCATCGACCCCAGCGAGCGCAGCATGCACGGAATGTGGCTCGGGTTCGGCAGGCGGCTCACGATGAACACGGGCGAGTGGACTCTGACGTGGCAGGAAGCGTCCACCAGCGCCGCTGCTCAGTGAGGCTCGACGGCGGTTGTCCATCTGCGTTTCCTCGACGCATCTCGGGTCGCTCCATACTCTTCCGGGAACAGGTCTCCACCGGAGGTCGCGTGCCATGCACAACCAACGCGGTCGCGAGCCGGCTCAGAGGTGGTTGCTCGCGATTGAAATTCTCTGTGGATTCGCGGTCTGGTTCGGCGTCTTCGTTCTCTTCGGCAACCGCGTCGAAGCCATTGGGTTCATCGTCCCCGTAAGAGAGGGACCCCACCCCGACACCATCTCGGTGTACCGCATCTGGGCACCGGTGACGGGGCGGCGCTGATCGTGATGGTCGTTGCAGCGTTCCGACGCCACGCCCGCTCGCTCTTCCTCGGCCATGCGATCACCACCGTCGTCGCGATCGCCACAATGCTCCTGTTCGCCGTGCCCTCGATCGACTTCCGCTCATTGAACGCCCGGCACCCGTCGAACAGTCTTACGGTCCTGGCTACGAGCCGTGCTACTCCGGCTCGGGCGACTGCCCAGGCGGCTGAGATACCCGACGCTGTCGAGCGTGAGCCATGAGCGGAGCGGCTCGGTCCGCGCGCCGAGTTCATCGACGGGGAGCGTAGTTCCGGTGGCCTGTTGACGTTCGTGGCCCTGCTCGATAGATCACCCACGGCTCACCTCGACCAGGCTGCGGCAGGCGAGGTTCCGGCTGCCAGACTGGCGGCTTCGCTGACGCCCCAAGGAGGCACCGTGCCTGCCACATTCCTGACCTGGAATCCTGCTCGTTCGACGCTGATGGAGCAGGAGTGGACGCAGAGCGCGGCTCTGACGCGGGCGGGTGAACCGGTCAAGTGGTGGTGGTCGGTGGGCAGGCACGTCCACATTCCTCGTGGGCGCCGGGTGTTCCTGCTCCGGCAGGGCTCTGGCCCACGCGGCATCGTCGCCGCCGGCATCACGACGAGCGTCCCGTACCTCGGCGAGCGGGTCGATGGCGAGGAGAAGGCAACCAACCGTGTGGACGTGTCCTGGGATGCGATGATCGTGGACCCACGCGAGCCGCTCTCGGTCCAATACCTTCTCGCCGAGGCCCCTGGAATCCCCTGGAACAACATTCAGGGATCGGGTACCTCGACGGCGGACGACGGCGCCGTCGTCCGGATCGAAGACCTCTGGGCCCGGCGGCTCGCCGACGAGGAGCATCCGGTGGCGCTGCGACGTACCCGTCCCGCAGGTCAGGGTTGGGAGTCCGACAGCGCGGTTCGTCGGGCGATCGAGGACTACGCCCAGGACCTCTTGACGGCGCATTTCGTCGCCGACGGCTGGTCTGTCCAGGACACTCGGGTGGCTCGTCCCTACGACGCCGTCGCCACGCGTGATGACGAGGTCCTGTACCTGGAAGCGAAGGGCACTCGATCAGACGGGACGTCGGTGCTGGTGACGGCGGGTGAGGTGCGCTGGGCCGCGGCGCACAAGGGCCAGTGCCGGATCGGGATCGTCTCGCACATCAAGGTCAGGGACGGTCGAGTGGTTCCCGGTTCGGGGGACCTCGTCGTCCGTGAGTGGAGGCCGAAGTCGAAGGAGCTCAGCCCGACGGCGTACCGGTGGACTCCGCGTACGTAGCTGATCATTACCGAGGGAGTTGCTGTGGTGTCCCCTGCTGACTTCGGCACGGAGTGCATTCTTGCCGCACGCCTGGTCGCACTGCTCGCGTGGGAGGCGGATCGCGTCGCCTCCAAGACCAAGCGAGTCGCGAAGGGGCAGGTGATCGGTGAAGAGATCGCCGCTCAACGTGAGTGGTTCGCGACGGACCAGTCTCTGGACGTCCGCGGTCTGCTCGACCCGAGCCTGACCCGGACCGCCTACTTCGAGACCGCTCGTGAGACGCTCGTCCGCCTCGGAGGCCAGTTCAGCGACGGGCAGCGCAACGCGGTTCTGGTGGAGGTGGCGACGTCGATTCGTTTTCCAAGGAACGGTATCTCATGGGAGGTGGGTCCAGAGGAGGCGATCGCCGAGCAGTTGATGCTGCTCGACGAACGTATGGCGGTCGGACCGGTCCAGATCGTCGCGCGGGCGCACAAGCAGACCGTTGGCCGATTGCGGCGACAATCGCTCAGCAGGGGCACCGGTATTGCGTTCAAGTTCGGCACTGTCGGTATCAGCGCGGCGAGTTTCTTCATCGGGGGGATCCCCGGGGTCGGCGAGGCTATAGGAACGCTGGTGCTGGGCCTGCATGGGGCTGCCGCGACGAGCGCAGGGCTGGCGCTGCTCGGTGGAGGCTCCCTCGCCGCGGGAGGCTTCGGCATGGCAGGAGGGATCCTTGTGCTTGACGTTTCGGGGCACGCAGCCAAGGCCGCATGGGTTGGCGCTACTCACCTTGGTACCCATATCGCGGCGAACTCGCGTGCCCTGTTCCTCCACGAGCTGGCCAAGCTCGATGTCCTGGTCCGGCTCACCGGTAACAGCGCCCTGCAGACGCGGCTCCACCACTCGCTGAGTTCCATGCTGAGCGAGATGGAGGAGGCAGCACGCCCTGTCAGCGAGGCGAGAAAGGACGCGCAGCAGAACTGGCTGCGCGCTCCGGTGTCACCACGGTCGGGCGCGGATGCCGTGACGAGGGTCAAGGAAGCGTCCAATCTTGAGGGGTCTGTCCGAGCGTTGCGAGCCGAGATCGAGCACCTCGATGCGCGCGTCCACGGGCCGGACCTGGACCGGTGGGTTCCGTGGCGTACCAACTTTGATCTGACCGACGCGCTCAAGGTGTAGCACCGCACTGAGGTGAACTACGGATTGCCGTCGCAGAGCCTGGTCGAGACGGGGCCGAACCCCGAATAATGGTGGGATGACGCTGCCGGAGTCCGTGCCGTACGACATCGACCTCGATTCCCTCTTCCGAGTTCCGAAGGGGAAGATGCTGCACGCAAGGGAATGCCAGCACCTGACCGAGAAGTCGCTCGCCGTGCTGGAGCCAGCCACGGAGCTCGATGTGGCCAAGTTCCCGATCTGCTCGTCGTGCCGGGACGCATTGTCGACCGGCGGTCGCGAGCTGTTCTCGTCCTTCGATGTGGCCTTGGAAGCGTTGCCTGTGCCGGTCGAGCACCGGCCAAGGATGCGCAAGATCGTCTCGGGACTGCACCGGGTCCGGATCTGGATCCCAGCGTCGCGCTCGTACATCGCAGTGTCACCCGGAGCTGGAGTATCGGCCTCGGCCTACTTCAATAAGGGCTTCGTCGACGTGCATCAGGAGGACGGCGGCTACAAGCGCGAGTGGATGCCGGGGCACGCCTCGTCGGGAACGAGCTCGAAGGTGTCGCAGGCACCGGAGCCGCTGGTGTGCCCCATCCATTCCGTTCAGCTTCCGGCGACCGGGATCTGCGACGACTGCGAGTGACCCTGGCCAAGTGACCGTCGTCGGTGTCACGTGCAGCGCGGGACACGTCGACTTCAAGCCGTACCAGCTCCGTCCGGTACTCAAGCTGGTCCAGGCCGCTGTCCTCGAATCCTCGTTTCTGATCAGTGCGGGTAAGACGACTGAGGCGTGCCTCGGCCCAAAGGCCTGCAGGCTCGCAAGCGCGCGATGATCTGCTCGAAGCCACCGGTGATCGACGACATGTGAGGCGACGAGCTAAAACGGCTCGACGAAGATTCGCGCACTTGGACAACTTCGCCCAGGTATCGCAGCCCGTTGAACGAGTCTCAATGGCACCATGAGCAGCGTGACTGCCGACGACAACGACTCTGCCTTGGAGCCCATGACGGGCCACGTCGAGCTGGTCAGCGACGGCGACAACATCATCGTCACTGGGAGCCCGATGGCGGTTGAGCGTTTCCTCCACGCGTACGGACTGTTGTCGTCAGCAGAAGCTCTCGGACCGCAGGTACTCGGCAGACTCGCTCGCTTGGGATCCGTTGCCGCCGGGGTCGGCTCCTCGATCGCTGCCGAATCGGGCCGGTGGCTCAAACTGACCGAAGAGTCCGCCGCAGAGCTCGCGGAGATCGGACTCATGGAGACTGATGTGCCAGGCATCAGCTATGCGATGCTCGGCGATCCAGGATCTATTGCGGGATGGCTCAAGGTCGAGTCAGGTCTGGGATCTCTTGTGACCAACCCAGCCGTTCTTGCTGGTGCCGCGGGGATCATGGCTCAGTTCGCCGCTCAGCAAGAGATGAGGGAACTCAAGGCCTACCTTGCCTCTATCGACCGAAAGCTCGACGACGTCCGGCATGCGCAGAAGAACGCTGAGCCGGGCAAACTTATCGGAGCGCGGATAGAGATCGAGCGCGAGCTTGGCGTCCGTGACGTGACGGGACAGGTCGACGAGACCGCATGGTCCGCGGTGCAAGCCCGGGGCCACACTCTCACGGACCTCATTGGCTGGGCGCTGCTCGAACTTGACAGGCTCGCGGGGAAGTTGGAGGACATCTCCCGTGTCGGCGAACTCGCCAAAGCTGCCGAGTCGGCAGAACTCGAAGTCCAGGAACTACTCACTGTCATCGCTGAGTGCCTTGAGCTGCAGGACGCGCTCGACGTCCTGCGGCTCGACCGGGTCCTGGAGGCCTCGCCAGAAGCGCTCGATGGACAACGCCTCGTGCTGCGCACGAATCGCCAGCACCTCCGGGAACGTATTGCCGAGACGACCACTGGCTTCTTGGTGCGCCTGGACGCCGCTGCTGGTATCGCCGAGTCGAACGTGGTGCTGCATCGTGGCCACTCACAGGCCGTCGTCCATTCGACGAACCGGTCGGTGGAAGCCATCGATGCCTTCCACCGACCGCTGAGCATCGAGTCCCTGCGTCAACTGCGGGAACTGGCACGATGGCGCGACGCCGTTCGAGATCCGCAGCAGTTGAAGAACGCCGCTGCGGAGGTTCGGCCGATCGCCCTTAAGGTCGGGGCCGGTCTGGCGGTCGCGTCAGTTGTGGCTCTCGCGGCCAAGCAGGTGCCGAAGGAGGCCGAGTAGGCGTGATGCGGTCACCCAGTTGTGCCATCTGAGCCGGAGAGAACGTGGCAGGTTCGCTGGTGAGCGGCGGTGGCTTCCATGTGGTCGGGATCGTGGGGGTAACCGCCGCTTTTCCGCCCGAACGACACCCTCAGGGCCCGCATCGCCCGTTCGACCGCACCACGGGACGTGCCTGCCAGGCCGTGTGCAGGCGGCGGAGCTTCCGCCGCCCGCACGGGCCCTCCGGAGTCATCTGGCCTGCGCCCGGTGAACTCGTTGAACGTCCACGCCAGATCGCGGACCTTGTCCTCGACGTCGGCGTCGGTGATCTTCCGGTCCGCGATACGAGCCGGACGCTTCCACGTCCGGTAGGTCCTCCCTGCGACCTCCCTGCCCTGCTGGCGCAGGACCCGGAGGATACGCACGACTGCGTAGCCCTGACTCCTCAACTCGTCGATGAACGCGCAGATCAGCGGTTTCGGGGGCCGGGCTGCCCCGGGAAGAAAATCGAGGCCTTCCGCAGGATCTCGTTGTCTTCCCGCAACTGCTTGAACTCGGCCTTCAAGCGTGGACCTCGGCGGACTCCTCACGGGTGACACCGGGCCGGGTTCCGTCGTCGACGTCGGCCTGAGCCAGCCAACGCCGCACCGGCTCCTTCGATGCACCTTACGAGGCCGGCACAGGGCTGGACGTGGACGGACGCGAGGAACTGGTCGTCGGGAAGCGGTGACCACATCGGGGTAGCCACTGCTTCCGCGGTCGAAATGGGCGCGGTAATAGCCGCCAGAGGCAGGTTTGCCCGATACGATCGGCCCAGATTGTTCGCCTTGCGCCAGTTGATCACCCAACTCAGAGCCGCACCTCCAGGGGGAGTCCACTTGTCGTTCGTGCCCCGCGAATCCGTCCGTTTCGGTCTCGATCATCTCGCCATCCGTCTCGACCCGATCATCGGCCAAGGTCTCGCGGCCGACCTGAACGGGCTCCCGTGGACTGTCGTCCTAACCGAGCTCGATCGTTCGCGAGGCAAGCAGCCGCGCGACTACAACGCGAAGGACGTCCAGTGCCAGTTGCGGATGCTGAGTGAGAGGCTCGGGAACCTCGGCTATCCGTTCGACAACCACGCCCGCCTGGTCAGCACCCTTGCGAACGAGTTGCGCATCGTCCGCAACGCGGAGAAGCACTACGACGAACTCACGACCATGGACGCTTGGCGTGCGCATGACACCTGCGTTCGTCTCCTGACCCACTTCGAGGACGTTCCCGGTGCTGAGGTCGCCGCCTCCTTTCGTGACGAGGCAATCGCAGCGGTCGTCGCTGAATCAGGGACCCCTGTTAGCCCGGTGGCCCACAACGACGCGCTCGGAGCTGTGAAGGTCGAAGAGGTTCTCCCCGAACCGATCGACGGCGCGAATGTCGACGACGAGTATGTTGCGCCATCGGAGGACGTCCTCACCCGAGCAGATGGCAATGACACCCCGACGATCGGCACTGAGCGCTCGATGTTTGAGCCGTGGGTCCCGGTAGTGGTCGGCGAAGTCGGCATGCTGGACAACGTGGCGCGCAAGGTAAACAAGGATCGGGTGCGTGCTGTCGCAACCGAGATTGCTGAGTTCGAGGGGCCGATTCACATCGACCGCCTCATCACTCTGGTAGCTGCGTCCTTCGAGGTTCCCCGCTTGACGACAAAGCGTCGTCAGAAGGTCGACCGTCAGGTACGCCAGCTCGACCTTTATCTCGACGCTGACCTGTTCCTCTGGCCCAGCAGTATCGACCGTGACTCCTGGACGGAGTTCCGGCCGAACATCAGTACGACGAACCGCGAGTTCCTCCACATCAGCCCAGTCGAGATCGCCAACGCCTCCCGCTTCATCGAGAAGCGGTCGCCTGCCATCACGTCCGACGAGCTCGATGTGGACACTCTTCGTACCTTCGGACGCAAGAGGCGTACCAAGGCTGTCGCTACACACCTCGAATCGGCTCGAATGCTGGCAGAATCCTGACCGTCGAGTGACTGGATTCAGTCGGTGCCGAGCTGAAACTCGTACGCCTGGCGCACAAGTCCCATGATGTACATGAAGTCGGAGCCCTCGTCGAGCGTCACCTCGGTCGGCCCGTTTCCCCAGTGACCCTTTCCGCTGACGTCGTAGGCGAGCTCCCGGTCGTCGTGGAGCGCCTCGATGGGCAAGTTCAGACTCAGTCGGAGCCGGCCAACCTGAGGCACGACATCGACGAAGTTCGTCTCCGACTTGAATGCGACATACAGCTTGAGGAACGTCCGAGTGACCCCAGGATCGAGCGCAAATACCTCGGTGGTGAACCGGTCGAAGAGCTGTCGCCGCTGTGGCGGTAGCAGGTTTGGGTGGTCTTCGATGGTGAACCCAGTGGCTGACTTCGGTGGTGCGAAGGAGGCAGCCAGACCAGCGTCGAGCGTGGGTCTCGCCCAGATGGCGACGGCACGGTCAGCGAGTAGATCTGCACGTGCCTCGATCTGCTCCGGTCCCCACGTCTCGAGTTGGCCGAGGCCTCTGTTGAGCCGGAGTGGAGAGTCTTTGAACCCGCCCTCCATGTCACGCTTCTTCTCGAACGGGTGATCCGAGTACTCAGAGTTGTATCCCGTGAGCGTGAGGTTGCCGAGCGTGTGCAGGTACTTCGCCTGTGTCTCCTGCCAGTTCTCACCTAGCGCAGCTCGCCATGCGGCCGAGAGGTTCTCGTTCTGCGGCAGGATGTGTTCGATCGTGTAGTCCTCGATCGAGACGTGTTCTTTGCGCCCGTGGTTCTCGAGAACTCTGAGGAAGTATGACCTGCGCTGGAAATGGTAAAGGTCGGTCGTCCGAAGGGCATCGGTGAACTCGGCGTCACTCGGGAGAGTTCGGTAGCTCTTCATGCCGAGGAAATGCGCCTTGACGCTGTCGACGTACCGGTCCTTACGAATCGACTTGCTGAATGTGGCAAACGTCGTGTTCAGCGAGTTCGTCGGGATTCGGCACACAGCACGCCGGAAGATGTACGCGGTGACCATCTCGACGATTTCAAGGAGCTCAGCCTCTGAGAGGATACCGAGCTCGTGGTCCGTGTACGCCTCTAGCAGGAACGGATAGACGACATCAGCCTTGATCTGGTCTAGGTCCTTGAACGCGGTCCGAAGCACGGGCCGTTCCTCCTGGCCGAGGGCGATGGCACAGTATCGCCGGGAGTACTCCCGAAGCCGCACGACGAGGTCACTCACCGACTCCCCAGCCATCGCCACGTCCCGGGCGTAGTCCTTGAACGCCTCGTAGATGTCGCCGACACGCGGGATACTACCGGTTGTCACGGTCAGGAAGTGGCGTACGAATTGGTCAAACTGGACCTCGTACGCGCCCGCGCCGAAGTCGATCTCCATCGGTCGCCAGTACCGGGTGTACAACTTCTCCTGCGCGCTGGGCTTCAGATCCATCAGAACGAAGTTGCGGATCAAGTCGGCCTGCGAGAGCTTCTTGCCAGTCGAGTTCATTGCTTCGAAGACGAGCTGTGGGTTGTCGACTCCTCGCTCGAGGTGAACGTCGACAACGACTAGCTTGGCGAGACCACGGCAGATGACCGCGAGGTCGGCAACAGGCGCGGTGAGGAAACGACGGATGAGCTCGTAGTTCTCTACGACCCGGCTCGACGCGTGATCCTCCAAGCCAGCCTGGTCGATCACAGCGAACAGCGCGGTGCGGTCGCCCTGCGACAAGACGAGCTTGTATCGGCGGTCGTCCTCCTCGTCGTCGTTGAGCAGGTACCGGTTCCGGATCTTCCTCGGCGAGAACCCGTCCACGGGTTCTCGCTGGTCCTCAGGCAGGCCCGCAAGATGCGCTGTGAGCGCCGCCAAAATCAGCGTTACCGTGGTGACGCGCTGCTGGCCGTCGATGATGAGGTTCGGCTCGATATCAGTGATGGCGCCTTGTGCCTTCTCGACGTAAACGACCGATCCTGTGAAGTGTGCACCGAGCGAGTCGTTCGACCCCGCTCGCAGGATGTCGGACCAGAGCTGCTCGACCTCGCTCCGGGTCCACGCATACGCCCGCTGGTAGATCGGGACGACGAACTGGTTGCTCTTCTTTAGCAGCGTGAGTAGCTGCGTGTCGACAGCCTTCATGCCCGTCCTGCCTGGTCCATGACACCGTCGGCGTCGTCCATTGTCGAAACCACCGCGTACGAGAGATCCGGTAGGCCAAGGCGCTCGGCGACAGTCGTGAAGTGCAGCTTGCCAGCGATCGTCTTGGGCTCCTGGAAGTCGGCGAGAAGCGTCGTGTTCGTGGTGCCCTTCGTCTCGAAGACGATGTAGCGACTGCCGTCAGGCAGCTCGACCATGACGGCCCAGTCAGGGTTGTAGCTCCCGAACGGGGTCGGTACGAGGAACCTAGACGGGAGCTTGACGAAGGCCTTGACATCCTCGCGGCGGAGCAGGTTCAGTGCGAACTCCTTCTCCACGGTGGAGTCGACGACGACGTGCGCGTAGGGCGACTTGGCGCCGAAGTCGATCGCCTTCCCTTCCTGATCGGAGATGACGTTCCCCCCGTTGCCGACGTATCCGTGCAGGTCTTCGGTAGCCAGCAGCGTCTGTGGGTACCAGCGTTCGTGGTCGGGCCGGCTATCGGCAACCAGGTCGTACTGGAGCCCCTTGACGAGGAACTGTTCCTTGGTCTCGTTGAGCATCCGCGACACCCGGTCCACGTAGGCCTGCGGATTGTCACGGAATTGCTGGAGCGTGCCCGAGTCGGTCAGGACGTGCGCGATGGTCGTCCGGGTGAGCTGAGTCCGGTCGGCGAGAACCGAGAGGATGTCGGGCAGGTCCTCGCTATCCGCGTAGGTGACGTCCGCCCGCCGAACCTTGGCGAGTTCGGCGCTCAGTCCGCTCTGGTCTATCTTCTCGACACGGGACGTCTGCCACTCACCCTTGCGCTTCGGCACAGGGTTGTCGCGGAGTGACGTCTTGAGGCGCTGGACGAGCGTGCCGCGCAGTTCGTCCTCGTCCACTTGGACGCGGTACTCGGTGCGGTGTCGAACGCGGTCCCACAGCGCCTGGAACTCGGGGCTGTCCAGCCGGTCCTGGGCGACAGGGATGAGAACACGCTCGGCCGCCTTCTTGATATCGATCGGCTTCGCGAGACGCTTGATCAGGCCGAGCAGCGCAACCTGACCTGCCTCCTGCGGCACGACGGCGGATACGAGCGCCCGCAGTTCTTCGTCGTCCTCCTGGACGGCCTTACGCAATGCCTCCTGGACACCGCCGGCCGGGTCGATGTAGCCGCCCATGACAAGGCTGGTGAAGAAGCTCTGAGCGGCGGCGTTGCCGACTGGGACAGTGACACCTCCCGCGGACGGGTCCTTGAACGTCAGGCGCGAAAACCCATCGACCGTGACCTTGCCGAACTCGATACCAAGATCGTCGGCCAGCTCGTGCTGGAGGCGATCGGCAAACTCTTCGTACGACTCGTTCGCTATCACCGTGAGCCGGTTG
Source organism: Promicromonospora iranensis (assembly GCF_028994805.1). Classification (GTDB taxonomy): domain Bacteria; phylum Actinomycetota; class Actinomycetes; order Actinomycetales; family Cellulomonadaceae; genus Promicromonospora; species Promicromonospora iranensis. The sequence goes on from NZ_JAJQQP010000003.1 coordinate 137,131, forward strand.
ACGCCGAATCCGCGCAGGCGGTTGCCGTTTCCGTCGACGCAGAGCCGCAGGCCGCGGCCGATGCTCTGCCGCCGCCACCGCTCGGAGCCCATGTTCCGCAGCACGCAGATCTGGAAGACGTTCGGGTTGTCCCAGCCCTCCTGAAGCGCGGAGTGGCTGAAGATGAACCGGATCGGGGTTCCTGGGGTGGTGAGCCAGGCCTTGCGCTTCATGATCTGCTCGTAGGCAAGCTCTGCCTGCTGCCGACCGGATGCGGAACGCTCCGAAGTTTCGACGAACCGCTCCGCGCCGGTTTTCTTGTTCCGGTCTACCGAGAAATAGCCCTGGTGAGCCTCAGCGGCGATGGCGTCCGCGGCACGGTCGTCGAGGAGCGTCGTGAACTCCGGCAGCTTCGCGATGCGCGCGTATTCTTCTTCGAAGATCCGCGCGTACTCCCCTCTTTGCGCAATGCCATCCTCGTCGTAGACGCGGTACTTCGACACCGAGTCGACGAAGAACAGGCTGAGCACCTTGATCGGCAAGCCGCTGAGATGGAACTCCTGCTCCTTGCGCAGGTGCTGTTGAATGGTCTGGACAATCATCTGCCGGGCACGTTCGCCGGAGTTCACCTCGGAGCCAATCGGGTCGCCGGGGTGTAGAGGTTGCGCCACGGTATCGAACCGGATCCGTTCCGGGGCGACACTCAGTTCGGTGACCGTCAGATCCTTGTACAGGTCTCGACCGGTGACGTACTGGAGGTTGTCCCCGTCGCGAACCGTCACTACCTTGCGGACGATCTTCCCGCCCTGCTCCACGTCGACCTCGACGCGGGCGCTAAATTGTCCCGCGCTGCGCTTCACACTCTTCAGCTGGACATAGGGTTGCGTACCGCTCGACTCCGTCACGAGCGAGTCGACCTCGATCTGCTTGACCAGCTGCTGCTCGTAGGCGGCGATCGCGTCGAGCCGGTAGATGAGGTTGCCCTTGTCGAACTTCGGGTGGGTCGCCGAGTAGCGCAGTACGGCCAGCGGGTCGAACTTTTCGATCGCAAGGCGGCCGGCGCCCTTCTTCTTGCGGGGATTCCCGTCGTCGCCGTAGACGCTTTGTGGCTCGTCCACGATCACGATGGGCCGGGTGGCGCTGATCAGATCGATCGGCTTCTCGTCGTCAAGGTCCTCGGACGGCTTGTGGATCGTATTTGACGCCTTGTTGATCGCGGCCACGGTCACGACCATGATCTCGATCCCCGATGACGTGGCGAACGACCGGACACGCGACGGGTTGTTGCCGTCGTACTGGAAGTACTGCATCGGCTGGTTGCCGTAGAGGCCGCCGAAGTGCTCCTTGAGCATTGCGAGGGAAGCGAGTACGCCCTCCTTGATCGCGACGGACGGCACCAAGACCACGAACTTGGTGAACCCGTAGAGCTTGTTCAGTTCGTAGATTGTCCGCAGGTAGACGTAGGTCTTGCCTGTGCCCGTCTCCATCTCGATCGTGAAATTCATCGAGTCGAGCGACGGTTCCGGTGCCAGTCCGGTGGCGTCCTGCACCCTCCTGAGGTTCTCGTGGATCGTGTCTGGGTCCAGCACGAGCCGGTTCGCGATGCCCGCGTCGGCCAGCCCCTGGAAGCCCGCGTGGAGCGACGGGTGGGCGTACACGTCGAAGGCGCCAGTCATGGCGTCCTGCCCGCGGAACAGGCCCGTCACCGCGTCGATGGCATGCCGCTGGTAGTCGAGGTTGGCCTCGAAGGAGAACTTCATTCAGATGCTCCGGAAGGTCGTGAAGCCGGCTTGCTTGACGGCGGCGTCGAGGTTGAGTTTCGCTGACGAGTCAGCAAAGCCCGTGTCGCGGACGACGATGGTTATGTCGGACTCGACCGGGTTCTCGTCCCGCCACTCCACGAGCGCGCGGGCGACCTCATTTGACTCCTCCGTGGTGACGTTCTCTCCGAAGAATGCGTACAACGTGCCGTGGCCGAGGCAGTACAGATTGCTGCCCGCCACGGGGCGGGTGTCGACGGGCGTCGTCAGGTCGATACCGAGGCGCAGCATCGTCTCAACCAGCAGGTCGTCGGTGGTGCGGCCCTCGACGAGGTTGTCGACTGCCTCGATCAGGCTCAGTTCGCCTGTGCCGTCCCACGGGCGGATGTTCGACGGCGCGAGCCGGTAGGACCGGAAGCCGAGGTCAATCTCCGCTGACTCCAGGGTGAGGCCCTCCGCGATCCTCTTGCTGGCGCGGCGCAGGCGCTCGCGTGTGATGTCCGCGATCGACTTGTAGCCGTCCTTGTTCACCGGCTCATCGAGCTGGACCAGGACGTATCGGCGATTGCCGCCATCAGTAGCATTGAGGTCCATGACCGCATGGCCCGTAGAGCCGGAGCCAGCGAAGAAGTCGAGGACGAGGGCGTCCTTGCTTGATCGGGTCACCAGGTCGATCCAGCGAGCTAGGACTTCGGTGTCCTTGGGGAACTCGAATGGTGCGTCGCCGTTGAAAAGCTCCTTGAGTCGACGACCTGCATGGGTCCGCTGTCGTTCGAACACCGACATCACAACCTGCCCCGTGACATCCTCCAGGCGCTTCTTCAGCGAGATTGGTTTTGTGTGGTCGTCGCGGAAAATTACCTGACCCGCGGTGATGGCCTCCTGCATGCGCTCTGGTGTCGCATACAGCCAGCCCCGCTCAGGTACAGGAACTGGGTAGCCCGTCTTTGGGTGCAGGACGTCGTACTTCGGGCCCTTTCCACCGGGCCATGTGATGTTGTCGTCGCGGGCCAGTCCGCCATCCGGCAAGAAGTAGGTGTACCGAGCCATGGCCTGAATGGGTGAGTCTTCTCCCTGAGACTTGAACCACCCCTGCATGATCTTGCGAGCGCGAACCTCGTCGCCATCGGCTTCGATCCACGCGTTTCGGCCAGCGTCAAGGACTTCGTGCACCCCGGGCTTCGTCTCGCGCCAGCGGATATCAGCTTGGCGCAGAGCACCTTCGCTCTTGGCGTACACAAGCATGTAATCGTGGCCCACGGATATGTACCGCGAGTCGTTTTTTCGCCCCCCCTGCCAGACGGCGCTCGCGATGAAATTCTCTGCCCCGAATACCCGGTCAAGTAGCAGCTTCAGCCGCGCGTGCTCTGTGTCGTCGATTGCCGCGATGAGAACACCCGTCTCCTTGAGGAGTGAGTGCGCGACTAGAAGCCGTGGGTACATCATTGACAACCACTTGGCGTGAAGATTAGCGGACTGGCGCCGTTCCTCTGCGCGGTCGGAACCCTCGCCCGTCTGAGTGGCGCCCTCGTTGTCGCGTAGGCCGGCATCTGCCTCGTGCTCAGCGACGGTCGAACTCCGCTTGTCCTCGTACACGAAGTCACTGCCGGTGTTGTACGGCGGGTCGATGTAGATCACGTCGACCTTGCTCGTGTACCCGCGGCGCAGGAGTCGCAGCACCTCAAGGTTGTCGCCCTCGATGACGATGTTCTTCGTGCTGTCCCACTCCACGGACTCGTCGGGCCGGGGGAGGAGCGTGCTCGTGGCAGGCACGGTGGACAGCCGGCGTGCTTCGGCTATCCCGACCCACCGCAGGCCCGATGTTTCGGTCCCGGACGCCTCGGCCTGCTCACCCAGGAGGTCGCGGAGAACGTCGAGGCTGACGCGCCCGTCCACGACCGCGTCGGGGAAGAGCTCGGCGAGCACGGCGACATTGCTGCGTGCCTCACCTGGGCCGGTCAGCTCCTTGATGGGCGTGTAGTCGATGTCCTCGAGATCGTGGTGCGTGGTCACTGCTGTGCCTCCTGCTTCGGGGTGCTCGCCGCGTACAGCGAGCCTCGGACGCTGTCGATCTCGGTGCGCAGGCTCTTGGCTCGCGTGTTGAGGTCGATCCTTCGTTGCATGTTCTTCTCTCGGCCGGCGTCGCGCACGACGGCCACAAGCTCGGCGTCGAGTGCCGCGAGCCGCTGCCGGAGCGCGACAGCTTCGGCCGCCGTCAGCGCGACGGAGGCTGGTTTGCCGTTCGCCGCGACGGTCCGGACTAGGTCGCGGTGGAGTGCGGCGAGGTCGGTCTGTGCCAACCGCCCGACACGCACCGTTTCTGGTGCGAGATCCTCGATCGGCACCGTGATCGAAACCTCGATCACTGACCTGCCCTCCTCGGTCTTGCTGAGGCGGGTGAGCGCCAGGGAGAGGTGCGTGCCGCCGTCTGGTACGACCAAGCCGATGATCGCCGGACGCGGCATGGACCGGTGCAGAAGCTCGGCGGCGCGGATGCGATCGGGCTGCTTGGCTCGCTCCACGAGCTGCACCTCGAGTACAGGGATCATGTCGACGCGGTGGTCGTCGTCCGCGAAGCCCCGGACCCCGATTGTCTGAGGGCTCAGGACGCCGACGATTGTCGCTTGAGCGATCACCTTCGTGAGTAGCCGGGCATCCGCCGGGGACTCGTCCCACTGCGCAGCGATGTCCTTCTTGGTCAGACGATGAGTCTGGCGCGTCGCGGCGACAGGCAGAGCCAGAAGGCCAGGCAAGTCGATCAGTTCAGCGGTCACGGGATTACCGCCACCCAGGCGACAACGTCGACAGACTCCAAACCTGGCACCGATGCGTCCGTCCCAAGGAGGGAAGGACCCGATGCGAAGATCGACGCTGCGAGCTTCTGCTCCGCCTGTCCGGACGCCGCCCGGACAGCCGCGTCGAGGAGGCCCTGGTAGTGCTTCATGCTGCGGCCCTGCCGCGTCGCCCTCTCGAAATCGGCGATAACTTCGGCACCAGGTTCGGTGCCGTCCAGGCAGTGGCGACGGAGCACGTCAAGTGCGCGCTTCGGCTCCTCGACCGGATGAGCGAGGCTGCCGTTGTCGGACACGTATGCGAGGACGTACGGAGCGAGAGGGTACGCCGCGGAGAACGCGAAGGCGTCGTCGCGGACGTGCAGGAGGAAGACGGCGCCTGGCGCCAAGTTGTCGCTCGTGAGCCCCTGATCAAAGCGGGTCACGCCGAACAGCGCCTGAGGCCACTGCTTGAGGCGCGCCAGCTCACCGCGTGGCCGCGAGGCGGCATCCATCCGAAAGTCCGAGAGGGTCAGGTCTGTAATCGACAACCCTCCCGCAAGGTCCTCCATCGTGGGGGCTGAGGTTTGGAGCTGCTGGAGCTGCTTGCGACGGTAGTCCAGGTCATTCATCTCGGAGTCGTCCAGGACGTTTTCCTCACCCGTCGCGGAGACATCGAGAAGCTTCATGCGGCTGGAGACACGGCCCTCGAGGTTGATGTACGAGTCGAGGTCGGGCGTCGGCCAGAAGTTGACCAGCTGGACCGACTCGTTCGTGGTCCCGAGACGGTCCACGCGGCCGAACCGCTGGACGATGCGCACGGGGTTCCAGTGGATGTCGTAGTTGACGACGGTGTCGCAGTCCTGGAGGTTCTGGCCCTCGGAGATCGTGTCCGTCGCGATGACGAAGTCGATCTGAGGCCCGTCGAGGTCTCCCCCCTTGGAGCGCGGCGAGAAGGCAGTGAGCACCGTGTGCATCTCGTGGCGTACCGGGGCAGTGGTCCTGGTCTTGCTGCCCGTGATGAGGGCGGTGTGCACGCCCAGCTCGCGGGCCGCCCAGTCAGCGATGTGGTCGTAGAGGTACTCGGCGGTGTCGGAGAAAGCGGTGAAGACGAGAGCCTTGCGGTTGCCGTCATTCGTCGGTTTCTCGGCCTTCTCCTGGAGGAACTCCTTGAGCTTGGCGAGCTTGGCATCGCGGTCGGCGTCTACCTGGCTTACTTCGTCGAGCAGCCCGGCGATTGTGGCACGGTCCTCTTGGAGGTCCTGTCGCCACCGGCGACGGTCGAGATCTTGGACGAAGACCTTGACGTTTCCACCGACAGTATCCTCCAGCTCTGGGTCGTCCAGACCGAGGCTGAGTGCGGCGCTGTCGTCGCCGATCGACGCTCCCGGAGCGGAGCGCGTGTCGAATTCGTCGATCCGCTGGATGGCCGCGTCGATCGTCGTCAGGATCTTGGTCAGCGTCATGCCGAGGGACTGCACGGACGACTCGAGGCGCTTGAGCAGACCGACGCGGAGCAGGTGAACCACGTTGTTCTCACGGTCCGTCTGGACCCACTTGCGCTTTCCGCCGGTGCGGAGGGCCTGGTCGTAGAGCGAAGCGTACTTCTCATGATGGACCGGGAGCACATAGGACGTGGGCTTGTAGGCGGCGAGTGTGAGCCGGAGGATCGCGCGGTTGATCTGCTCGAGCGAGATCATCGCGTCGGCCAGGTCGATCCCTGGGGTCAGGTTCCTTGGGGCCTTCCGTACGGGGAACTTGCCCGTGTCCTCAGTGCCGTAGTACTTCTCGATGTGCTTGCGCGAGCGGGCGATGGTTACCAGGTCGAGCAGGCGGATGTAGTCCATGCCGAGAGTGCCCACGAGGGATTTCGCCGTTCGCTGTGACTCGGGCATCTTCTGCCAGGCGTTGAACCGTGTCTGCGCCTGACGCAGGGTCACGGCGATGTCCTTGATGCCCTCCGAGCCGAGCGCCTTGTCGTCGCCCTCCGTCGCAAAGAGAACCTGATTGCGTAGATCCGCAAGGCGGGTGTTGACCGGGGTGGCGCTCAGCATGAGGACCTTGGTCTTCACACCTGCCTTGATGACCGCCTCCATGAGTCGTTCGTAGCGAGTGGTGCGATCGGCAACCTGAGGGTTGTTGCGGAAGTTGTGCGATTCATCGACCACTACCAGGTCGTAGTTGCCCCACGCGATGTTCGCCAGGTCGATGTCCCCAGACTTGCCGCGCGTGCGCGACAGATCAGTGTGGTTCAAGACATCGAAACTGAACCGGTCCGTGACCAGCGGATTGCGGGAGTCGTTTGCGCGGTAGAGGGTCCAGTTCTCCCGGAGGCGTTTTGGCGCCAGGACGAGGACGCGGTCGTTGCGCAGCTCGTAGTACTTGATGACTGCGAGGGCCTCGAAGGTCTTACCGAGGCCGACACTGTCGGCGATGATGCATCCGTTGTGCCGCTCTAGCTTCTCGATCGCGCCGAGGACGCCGTCGCGCTGGAACTTGTAGAGCTTCTTCCAGACTGCGGTGTCGTAGAAGCCGGTCAGGCCGCGCGCCTCGGTTTCCTCGCCCGACTCCTCAACGAAGTCCTTGAAGAGCGAGATGAGAATGCGCAGGTAGACGGACTCTGGCGCGTTGTCGCGGAACAGAGCGCGGGCTGCTCCGAGGAATTCCTCCTGTGCGCTCTTCGTGGCGGTCGCGTCGTGCCATAGCCGGTCGAACTGGAGCGCCACCTGCTTCACTTGGTTCACGTCCGTGAGCTCCTGCGGGAAGTGCAGGTCCGGTGAGGTGACTAGGCCGAGGCTCTCCGCCTCAAGGCCGGCGCCCTTGACCGCGTAGGGAAAGGGCCCTTCGACTGCGGTCCACGCCTCACGCGTGCGGCGGTTGAGCGTCCGTACCTGCATCGTCCGCTCGGCCCATGTCACAAATTCGCGCGCAACACGGTGCTGATCCAGGCGGGAGCGGAACAGATTCTCCTCGCTCAAGCCGTTCAACCGGTGGGTCTCGAGGCTGTTCTCCCAAAGGATCAACCGCAGTTCGTCATCCGCGAGCTCGTCCTTCAGCTCGTCGTAGACGTAGATCGAGAATGACTCGGACAGTGCGTCCAGACGCGCGGCGCCCGTGAGGTGCTTGCGCAGGCGGTCGATCGGACGCCCGGCGTCATCGGTCATGGAAGGCTGCCTCCGTGCAGGTCTGATGGCCAAAGGCCCGCATCGGAAGCGAGCCGAGCAGAATATCGGCAAATCGATCATATGGGAACTGGGCGCGGGGTACCGGGGCCAATCGGGTGAAACGGCGGGTGGTTGTCGCGGAGGCCCGCATCATCGCCGAAGGTCAGCAGGCACAACGACCCGCACGAATTATTCCAGGAGGGGATGTGGAGAGCAGGCCGTGCCAGCACTCTGGACAGCCTTGATCGAGCTAGCTTCGATCGGCGGCTACCGTTTCCGCGGACGCAGCTCCTCCGGGAGCGGCTTGCTATGCACGACGGCCAGCTCCCTGTTGGGACGCGTCAGTGATGTGTACAGGGGCCCCCGGCGACCGAAGTTCTCCGGGAAATCGGCCGGTTCGCTGACTACGACGCCGTCGAACTCAAGTCCACGTGCCTCGTCGGGCTGCAGGACGACGACCTGTCGGTCGGCTCTGTCCCAGAAACGCTGGTCACCCCGCCGCGCCTGCCAGCCTTCATTACGAAACAGCGATCGGATACGGGAGGGATCGACGTCGATCACGGCGACCGTGCCCTTCGGATAGGTGCTCAGCAGCCGGTCGACCTCACTGCGCACCGTGATGGCAAGCTCCTCCCGCCCAGCACGAGTGATCACTGGAGCTGGTCCGTCCTTCTGGAATGCGAGGAGTGCGCGTTCCTCCTTGCGCAGGAGCCGGTTCGCGTACTCCAGGATTGGGAGAGTCGACCGATAGCCCCGCTCGAGCCGCTCGAGCCGGAGATCGACGTCGGGGTACTCGATGACTGCGGCCACGTGCTTCCAGGAAGCAAGAGTATGGTCCGATCGGCGTTGGTTGAGATCGCCGAGGATCGTCCACGCATCTGCTTCGTTCAGCGCGGCGAGCAGCATCCACTCCAGAGCGGTGGCGTCCTGAGCCTCGTCGACCATGACATGTTCGATGCCCTGCAGCTCCCGTGCCGGTGCCACCGTCCAGCGGATGAAGGCGAGCAGCGGAATGTGCGCGCGCAGCGTGAGCGCGAGGTCGTACGCCGGAAGCTTCCGTAGGTATGTCGCCCATTCGACGTCTGGTGCCACGAGCCCTAGCCGGAGTGCTTCGTACGCGCGTTGCGTGGTCGGTGTGATGCCCTTGCGCTGGCGCTCGGCGAAGATGACCTTGAGCGCGATCTTCCCCAGTTCTTCGTCGACGTCGCGCCACGTCCGGGACGCCGGGCCCTTTGGCTCCAACTTGAGTTCCAGAACACGGGCCATGAGGGAGGGCAGAGATCTCACGATGACCCGGTCCGAGCCACCGGACAGCGTGTCCACGACGCCCCGCACGTGATCGCTGTACGCGTCAGTAGGCCCGACAAGGAGCACGTTCTTGTCGAGAGAGTTCTCCAGCGGGGTGTCGTCGTTGATCATGTAGGCGGCCCTGTGCGACGCGACGATCGTCTTCCCCGTACCGGGCTGCCCTTCGATCACGACGCTCTCCATAGCGGGGAGCGTGACCAGGGTGTATTGGTCTGGTTGGAGAGTCGAGAGGACGGGCGCGAGGCTCTTGGTGCGTGGGGCCGCCAGGCGAGACCGCAGCAATGACTCGGCTCGAAGCGCAGGCGCCTGGCGCCTTCCTCGTTCACCAGCGGGAGCGCTGGTCGTTACTGTTGCGTGGCTCGCCGCCGCGATGGCCTCGTCTTCAGTTGCCGTGCCTGGAGGCTGCGCGGCCTTCTGGGCGTCTCCGGGCCTACGCAAACCACCTGGCCGCGCGCGTCCAGCGGCTGGCGGGGCGGGGACTGAGAGCCCTCGTCGTCGGAAAGGCTCGCCGGTGACATCCGTTCGTAGGACGTCGTCTGCGATGTCGTTGATGCCCTTGCTCCCGTGCGCGAAGCTACGGACGACCGCGACCTCTTCGCAGAACTCATGATGGTCGAAACCGCGGAAGTAGGTGCAGGCAACAGGCGCAGCCCAGCTAAAGACCTCCTGGCCGTCGAGATTCAGATGGCGCTCGCCGATGTAGAAGTCGCTCGCGCCGCCGAGCTCCTCGCGTGGACCGACCAGCGAAACCCGGCCGACCAAGAAGCCGAGGGGAACTTCGGGAAGCGTGGGGAGACCATCACCAGTCCATATCGTGTTCCGTGCGCCCTGAAAGTAAACAGGTTGTCGGGCCCGCGAGCTGAGCATCTGGACGTAGCGCTTCTCGGCTGCGCGTTCGTTCTCGATCTCGAGTGTCTTCGTCTGGGGATCCATCTCATCCTCGGGGTGGTTCCAAAATCTGGTGGACAACGTGCTCAGGCGATCTCGACGACACAGACCGCGAGGTGCTCCAGGTGTAGCGACTGGGGTGCTGCATTCCGCAGCTCTGCGGAGAGCCGCTCGAAGTTGTCGCGTGCTCGACGCTTCTGTGCGTCGAACAGACCGACCATCCGGCCCCCGCGTCCTCGGGCGACCAAGGTGTGGATGCGCCGGTCAAGCGTGGCGATCTTCCTGTGATGCTGCTGCTCAAGCGTGAGGAGGCGGGCCTGACGCAGTGCCTCGAACTCCTGGTCGCGCCGCGCCTGCTCGGTCTGGTGCCGACGCTCCAAGGTGAGCACGGCGCGCCCGGCCATCTGCGGCAACCGTTCGATCGTGGGAAGCGGCATGTCCTCGAACTGTCCCTCGGCCAGCGCAGCGAGCAGGGCGTTGACCGGTGCGTCGTCGCTGCGGCGTCCACCGATATCGACTGCCGCGCCCCAGATCTCGTCGCCGCCGCGAGAGCCTGTGATCGCTTTCGCTAGGACGACGATAAACAGACCTCGTGTGGTCTCTCCGTATCGTCCTGGCACGCGAAGTGATGCGAACCTCGCCTGCCTGTGCCCAGGGACCGAGACTGCGGCCATCACCAGCGGGCTTGTTGCGGACAGGAGAGTCCCGCCGTTCGTGCGAGCTAGTTCCTGGTCGAGGACCAGCGACACCGGTAACTCGCTGCGCAGGCCGGAGGCGAGGGCCTGGGTCTCTGCGCGGGTTCGTAGCTGCTTCTGAACGAGGGCGTCGACACGGGCGGCCATCGCGGGATTGCCTCGCAGCTCGGCGGTCATCCCATCGGAGGCAAATGCCACCGGAGTGCCGCCGTCGGTGAGCGCCCAGTCGTCGAGAAGGAGTGCCAGCTCGCGCTGACCCACGTAGCGACCGGTACGCAGTAGGTCGTCCTCCAAGCCGGCGACATCCACGTCATTGCTGACCAGCAGCGTGCTCGACGCGTCGCTGACATCTTGGAGACCGCGACGCTGCTCCTCGAGCGCAGTGAGCGCCTCGTGCACCTTCTGTCGGCGCTGTCCATCGGTCAGTGTGAAGTCGAACCCAACCTTGAGCAGCTGGGGTGCAGCCTGGCTGATGATGGGCTCCAGCGCACCGATCGAGCTCTCGAAGATCTCGATGCGTTCGAGCAGGCGGGACAGGATCCGTTCGTCGATGGTCTGCTCGTTCACGAAGTTGACGACGAGGATGGTCTCCTCCCGCTGGCCGATGCGGTCGATCCGACCGATCCGTTGCTCGACTTCCATGGGGTTCCAGGGCAGGTCGTAGTTGATGACCGCCGAGCAGAACTCGAAGTCGAGTCCTTCACTTGCGACGCGGTTGGCCAGCACGAAGTCGAAGGCACCGGCGCGGAACTCGGCCATGATCGTTCGGCGCTTTTCTCGTGGGACGCCGCCGTGCATGACCGCAACACGGAAATCCCGACCGAGGCGATCTGCGAGGTAGGCGAGGGTCGGTCGAGAGTGAGTGAACAGGAGTGCCTGCCGCCCTTGACCGTGGAGTCGGTGGAGTACTCGTGCCAGTGCATCGAACTTGGTGTCCACACCGTCCGGGAGTGCGCGTGCCGCCTTGACCAGCGCAGCGTGCGGCGCCAGCCGGAAGGCGGAGGAGTCCGCGCTGTCCGCGTCTCGCAGGTCCCCGAACCCTTCAGGGTCGAGGACCGCGCGGCGTGCCATCGGCAGGCATGCGCTCGCGAGCCGGAGCGGCATCTGCATAGCGAAGTAGAGCGGGCTGCCCATCTCGCGTGCGCGATCTTCGCACCAGGAGACGTACTCGTCGTAGAAGTTGACCTCTTCGGGTGTCCACACGACGTCCTGCCGGTCTTCGGAACGTTTGGCCTTGCGGTCGTCGACCTCAACCTTCTTGGTTCGGGTGATCACCGTGGAGAGGGTGTTGAAGTCGGCCAGGTACCGCTTGGCGTCGACGACGTCGCGCGGCGACAGATTGTCTTTCGACAGGAGCGCGACCAGCAAGGGGTAGTCAGGCCGATTCATCACCAGCGCCCCGAGCGGGGTCTCTCGCAGGCGTTCCAAGTCTCCGAGCAGCCGGGCCCCGCTGGCGCCCTTTTGGCCGAGACCCGCCGTCACCGCATTGATGATCCGGTTCGGCTCGAGTCGGAACTCAAGATCCGCGGGGTCGCCGTAGTCTTCAGGCGCGATGAGCTCGAGCAGGTTGAGCAGGTCCGTCTGGCGCAGGTTAATCGGTGTCGCCGACAGGAAGACGAGGTTGTCCGCCCACTCTGCGAGCTCGCTACCCAGGGCGTAACTGCGGGTGTCGGAGTTCCGCATAGCGTGGGCCTCGTCCACGATCGCCAGGTCGAACGACGGGGGGTGCTTTCCGAGCTCTTCCAGGCCTGACCAGGACCTTAGCTTCTCCAGGCTCGCGATATAGGCGTGACGGCGTGGTAGTCGGTTGCTCTGGTGGCGTTCGAGGAACTGCGCGAGGTTGGCGTTGTCCAGGACGGTGAGCTCGAACTCGAAGCGATCGGCCATCTCGTCGCGCCACTTCTCGACGAGGCCCGACGGGCACACGATGAGGACGCGGTCGGCCTCGCCCCGTGCTTCCAGCTCCGTCCAGATGAGGCCGGCCTCGATTGTCTTACCCAGGCCGACCTCGTCCGCAATCAGCAGCCGTGCCTTACCGGTCTGCAGCAGCTTCAGGACGGGCTTGAACTGGTACGGCCGGAACGTCGTCCGCGTTGCGCGGAACGAGAACAGCGTGTCGGCAAATTTCCCACGGAGCTTTGCCCTGGTGAGAGTGGCTCCGAAACGTCCCGCAGGGGTCGGAGCTCCCTGCACCCAGGACCGAGGGTCGTCGTCATGTTCCTGTGGCGCGAGCCGGGACTCGAGCACCTTCTCGGTACGCCCGTCGACGACCACCGAGTAGGACCATTCAGTGCCTGGGTAGTTCCGTGCTCGGACAACGGTGTCGTGACCTCCCGGCTGGGTGATCACGGGATCGTGGAGGCGGAATCGCGGGGCGGGAACCTCTTTGGCTACTTCCCACAGCGCCTCAGCCCAGTTCCACGCGGCGAGCAACGGGTCAGTGTCTGGCAGATCGTCGATCGCTCGGATCGCGGCGTCACCTGGCCACGCACCATGGCCAACCTGCATCAGCAGGTCGCCGCCGTCGAGGCCCTGGAACCAGTACAGCCCTTCGGGCAGCTCGACCTCGGGTTCCCACAGGATTCGGCACGACCCAACCGACTCGAAGATGCGCTCGACGGCGAGACCTACGACCAACGCCCGCGGGAACTTGCCGCGGTCGAGCGCGGCAGTCAAGCTCTCGAAGTCCGGGTGATACCCGAACGTCTGGTCACTGATCATTGGGCCGGTGCTCCGGCCAGCACGCACTCGTACTCGGTCTCGAACCTTTGAGGGGCGATCGAGTGGTGGACGACGGGGTTCATGGGGGCCTGCCTCCTGGGCGAGCGACATGGTCAAGGCCCACACCAGTGGCGAGCCGATCAGGATAGCGCCAACCAGATCGTATTGGTAGAGGTCACCGCCACGAACGTCCCGCCGGGTGGATCACCGGGTGAGGTCCTGGACTGTGCTGCTCGTTGCAACGTCGCCCACGCAAGAGCGCGCAGCCGACGGTGGGGCGCAGCGGCATAATCTGGACATTCGAACACGGAGGAGTGCTCATGTCTCGTGGCCGCGTTCGGGTGGTAAGCGGCGCTATTGCGCCTGGAAGCACGTACGCGCCCAGGGCGGACTAAGAGAAGCGCGCGAAGCAGGAGGCGGCAGAGCCGAGCGGCGAGACGTGTGCTCGACCATGCAAGGGCGCCTTGGCAGCGGACATCCGCCACTGCCCTTGCCTTGTCGCTGTGACTCGGGCTAATGTCCCGGGTCAGGTCAAGAGTGACCAGCGATACGCCCTCCGCGTGCTGGTCCGGCAACCGCGCTCTGCGCGCACGGTGCCTCAGGAGGAAGACCCGCTCGTCGCGATCAGCGACGAGAAGCGCGACGAGAGAGAACATTGGCGATCGACGAGCACCTGGCAACCCTCTTTCCGCGGGAAGTGGTGCCCAGGCACGAGAACCACGACTTCAAGGCACTGCTGCATCTCGAGGCACGGCGCCGCAGCGGCGAAACTCTCACCCCAGACGACGCTCAGCGGCTCGAGCGCTGGCTCCACGAGGTCCACTCGCTGAACGCCGTCGTGCACTACGACCCGGAAACCCTCAGCGGCTTCTTCCTCCTGCCGCGCCTCGCCGGGGACGATGACCTCATCCATCGCCCAGAGCGGACTGCACCATGAGCCCTGAGCGTGCCAGCAGCGCGACGCCCGACATCGCCCAGATCAGCGGGATTTTGGGGGTGCGAAAGACCGAGCTGCTCGCGGCAATGGAGGGTGTCGACATCTGCGAGCCGCTCTCGGTGCGGAGCGCGAGTGCCTGGGCTCGGGACCCTGGCTCAGCTCCCACGTGGGTCCGCGGAGCCCAGGCAGTCGCCGCCGAGCGTCACAGTCGCAAGCGCCGGGGCACGCTGCACGCCTCAAATGAACCTTTTCGGACTGCGCTGGTCGCCAAAGAACTCACTGTGGAGGCAGCACGCCTGCCGGCCCCGCCGCGGTCCGTACTGACCCCGGAGCAGCGCCGCCTGGCCGCCCTTGGGGTGCATGCGCCAGGGCTGTCGCTCGCGCTTCAGCCGCCGGTACAGGTGGTGTCCACGCGGAACTGGGACCGGGATGGAGAGCCACGAGAGAACCCTGCAGTGCTCAGGTCACGTCCTATCGCAGGGGCGTCGACGGCCGCAGATCCCCGAGGACAGACTGCGCGGCGTAAGTCGAGGCCGACTATGCACCAGAGTGGGGCCCGTCGGAGGTGTCCAGACTGTCGCCGCAAAATTGGGGTCGTCGACTACCCGCAGAGGATCGCCGATCACCACGTCAAAGGCACCGGTCGTGGGTGCGCAGGCTCGGGCGTGCTTGTGACCGACCTGCCAGCTGAACCCGCTCCCACGCCATACGTCCCGTGGAGTGCCCGCAACCAGTTGGCCCGCAGCGACCTGTACCAGGCAGAGGTGCGTGCCCTCGTGCACACAGGCGACGTGACTGATGCCGCCCGCGACGATGCTCCCGACGCCAGTCAGGTGTCGGTGAATTCGGTGCCGGGCGGGCTGCCCACCCTCGGACGCAGGAGGTGAGGCCTGACCGGCCGCCCCTCGAGGCGGATACACGCTGGACCGGCCACCTGGGTCGACCGGGCCCGATCGCCCACAGCTCTGCGGGCGCGAGCCGGACGGTGTGTACGCCACTGACCAGCCCTGCCGAACTGATCGTTCCGACCGTGTGACGCGACGTTTCACCCGATACCTCGTTGTCCCGTTGCCAAGGGCAGCAGGTCCACGCTGTGAATCGGAGCAGGCGAATCGGAGCAGGCCGAGGTCGCAGTGGGCGGAACGTGCAAGCGGCCCAGATCTGCGGCCGATTCAGCAGCTCTCGCGCCACTCACTTCACCCACGTGGCGGGTCGCTCCATTCTTCAGGAGGCGAATATGCTCGCGACGCGCCTGGGCATCGAGCCCGCTTCGTAAGACGAGGGGAGTCTATGACCGACGACGATGTGCGGTATGAGCTCAAGACCGTACGGGTGATCCGTGGCGTAGAAGCCGGCTCGATCGCGAAGTGGCAGAGATCTGGGTGGGAACTCGTCAGTCAGGAACCCGGGACCTTGCGGACAGCGCTGAGCTTCCGTCGTCCGAAATCAAAATTCCCCTGGATCTCAGTCGCCGCTGCAGGGGGCGTCCTCGCGCTGGTTGCGATCGCCGTTGGCGTCGGCACCGCGGTGGAGGGGGGAGATGACGGTGACGTGCCAGCGTCCACCAGGCGCGTAGGTGAAACGACGGCCGTGGCAAGTGAGCCGCCTCCCACGTCGCCAGGACCAACGCCGTCTACGTCGGACCTGCCCGACGCCAACATGGAGCTGACTGTCGCAAACAGCGAGGAGCTCGCGGCACTGCTGGCTGTTGGTGACTACTGCGACGAGTCGATCGAACGATTTGCGAACCGGTACACGGGCAGGACGATCGCCTTCGACGGGTCCATCGCGAACATGGCCACTCGCGCGGATTACGACACTCGGTACGACATCCTTCTTGGCGCAGGCGATGACGGCGCAAAGACAGGTCTTGGGCCAGCCTTCAGGTTCGAGGACGTCAACGTGTTGGAGCTGAACCTCATAGGGGCGAACATGCCCGATCGCGTGGGTGTGGGAGACAAGTTCCGCTTCATCGTCGAGGTTGATGAGTTCGACTCGGATTCATGCATCTTCGTAGTCGAACCCGTGTCAACAGAAGGTCGATAGGGCCGTCTACCTGACCACACGAGTACGAAATCCGTGTTCCCGCTCACGGCGTCGCTGTCGTGCAGAAAGCCTGACCATCCCGGCGTTGGCCCAACTCGACCACGCTCCCGACGTCGTCGTTATCCTGAGAGCGTGCGCGGCGCCTGCCGCGCGCACCGGCGAGCAGCCCTCTCGGGCCCTCACTGCGTCGACCGTCCTCGGTCGGCGACTTCGAGAACCCGCTCCGGTTCCAAGTCCCAGTAGAGTCCAGCCGCTCGCGGCGGGAACTAAAACACCAGCTCAGGACCGGTATACACAGTTCAACGTCTGAACCGCGCGCTACTGTCAGAATCCGAGGCCAGTGCCGAGTGCCAGTCATGCCTCATGAGGGCCAGCCGACGCACGGTCCGGAGTGGCACGCAGCAGGCACGCCCCGCCTCGGCTAGCCTAGAAACCGCAGAATTCCAACGATCCACCCCGCCAGAACCACATGACCAACGTCTGATCGATCACCCGGGCTGTCTGAGGTCGGTTACTTTGGCAGAGGCCCGGATCCGCAGGAATCGCGGAGCCGGGCCTCCTTGCATTCCGAGGCATCTGGACACCCATCGAAAGCGCCGTCGCCCGGCCTGAGGCCGAAGCTCCCGGCCTTCGCAGCTCACTTCCCGGGCCCGACCTACGGCGACTTCGCCGACGATCTTGCAACCTTGGCAACGATGAGGGGACGAAGACGCAGGCCGAGTGGCTGGAGCGGATCGACGAGCTGGACAGTGATTCAACGCTCTTGGTCGGCGCTACGCCCCTTGCTCCACCAGCTCCTGCCGGCGCTGTGTAACCAGCCACGACCGAACGTCACTGACCTCGGCCACCAGCGACCGTGACTGCGCCAGGTCGGCCCGATACGAAGACCCTTCGGCAAACCACCGGAACATCGCCTTGAGATCCTCGTCGTCGCCGAGGTACTCGAGCGGGATGCTCTCGAATCGCGCCGGCACCCCGAACACCTCGCCGGCCCGGGCGGCCACCAGGTCGAGAGAAAGCTCGTCACCCGCGAGCTCAACGGCGTCGCCGTCGATCGCCCCAGGCTCGACCAGGAGCCGCGCAGCCGCCCGCCCGATGTCCCGCACGGCGACCATCTGTACCGGCACGTCGCCCGGCATCGGCATGCGGATGACGATCTCGCCGTCCTCGTTGGGCGTGAGCTGCGCGGTCAGGTTCTCCATGAAGAAGACCGGTCGCAGGATCGTGGCGGGCACGAGGTCGCGGAGCCGCTTCTCGACGTCGAACTTGCTCTCGAAGTGGGGGATGCCGGTTCCGCGCTCGGCGCCGCCGACCGAGGAATACACGACGTGCGGGACCTTCGCTCGGTCTGCGGCGTCGGCGACGGCGTGCCCGCGTCGCACCTCGCCTGTCGGACCTTGCGGGCCTTCGAAGGTCGTCATGTAGAACAGGGCCGCGACGTCGGTGAGGCCGTCAGTAAGCGACTGGCCGTCCTCCTGGTCCGCCTGTACTACTTCGGCGCCGGCCGCACGCAGCGCCTGTGCCGCAGAAGAATCAGGGTTGCGAACGAGTGCGCGGACCGGGACATCGGCGTCGTGCAGCGCGTCGACAACGCTGCGGCCCTGCTGGCCGGTTGCGCCGATGACGGCGACGGAGGACTGGTGCGTAGAGGTCATGTCATTTCCCTTCCAGGGTTGTGATGCACCCACGAGCGTGATCGGTGAGTGGTGAAGCTGTGGTGCCGGAGGCGAACGCGCTCGCACCCCGGGTGCGAGCGCGTTCGCCCAAACTCAGAGCGCCTTCAACGCCCGAACCCGGTCCGCGATCGCACGCCGTGCCACCCCCGACTCGGGAGCGATCGAGTCAAACTCGTGGGGGACACCCGGCCGCAGGTGGAACTCCACCTCCACCCCGGCGCGGCTCAGCGTTGTGGCGTACGCGAGGTCCTCGTCCCGGAACACGTCGAGCTGACCCACCTCGATGTACGCCGGCGGCAGACCCGCCGCGTCCGACAACCGAGCGGGAGCCGCCGTGGCAGGAACCTGGTCTCCTCCGGCGGCGTCACCGAGCAGCGCCGGCCACGCCGTCCGACTGTCGTCGTACGACCAGATCAGGAACGGCTCGATCAGCGGGTCGGGCGTGGTGGTGCGGTCGTCGAGCATGGGCATCAGCAGGATCTGACGCGCGATCTTCGGACCGCCCCGCTCGCGCGTCAGAATCGTGAGCGCCGCCGCCATGCCACCGCCCGCGCTGTCGCCCATCACCCCGATGCGGTCGGGGTCGACGCTGAGCTCCGCGGCGTGGTCGTGGAGCCAGCGCAGCGCCGCGTACGCGTCCTCGACGGGCGTCGGGTACGGGTGCTCGGGAGCGCGGCGGTACTCGACCGACAGCATGGGCACGCCGCTGGCCGACACGTACCGGGAGACGGGACCGTCGAACTGGTCGATGTGCCCGAAGATGTAGCCGCCACCGTGGAAGAACAGCGCGGCCGGCCCTGCCGGGGCGCCGTCCTTCACGTACCAGCGCGCCGTGATCGTCGCGCCGTCGTCGGTGAGGATCTCGACGTCCCTGGTGGTCACGTCGGCGGGGAGGGGGAGCGCCGCGCTCGCGGCGGCGAGGATGGGCTCCCACATCGCGCGGCGTCCGGCGATGTCGCCGACCGCGGGTGGGGTGGTTGCCGCCATGGCCTCGCCCATCGGGGCGAGGGCCGCGGCGACCTCAGGATCGAGAGTGAACGTCATGTCGCACTTCTTCTCTTGGGGAGCAGTGGAGGAGGATCAGCGGGCGTCGGGGACGGCCACGACCTTGCCGCGCAGCTCGCCGGCGGCTGACTGTGCGTGGATCGCGGGCAGCTCGCTCAGCGGGACGCGCCGCGCGACGTCGACACGCAGCTCGCCGCTGTCGACCAGGGCAACAAGCTGGGCCAGTTGGTCGACGTCGGCGCGGACGAAGATTCCGGCGGCCCGCACACCGCGCTCGTCGTCGCTGGGCGTGGGCATCCACGCCGTCGTCGAGGCCACGACACCGCCGTCGCGGACCAGTGCGACCAGAGCCGTGAAATCGTCAGGGCTGATCGGCGCCAGGTTGAGCAGGACGTCGACGGGCTCGCTCACCGACCCGAGGACGGTGGACGCCGTGTGGTCGATGACCTCGTCAGCCCCGGCACCAACGACCGCGTCCCGGCTGCGCGGGCTCGCGGTGGCGATGACGTGGGCACCGGCTCGCTGGGCGAGCTGGACCGCGTAGCCACCCACCGATCCGCCGGCGCCGGTGATCAGCACGCGCTGACCCTTCTTGAGGCCTGCCGCGTCGAAGAGCGACTGCCAGGCGGTGAGCGCCACCGACGGCAGCGCGGCGGCGTCGGCGAGGTCGATGCTGGTCGGGGCCTTGACGAGGACGTCGGCGGGGGCGACCACGTACTCCGCGGCGGAGCCGTCCTCCGTCATCGGCAGGAAGCCGACAACCGCGTCGCCGACCTGGAAGCCGCTCACGTCGTCGCCGACCGTCTCGATGGTGCCGGAGACGTCGTAGCCGGGCACGTGCGGCAGCGTCACCGGGATCGGCAGGAGGCCGCCGCGGATGCCGTTGTCGGCCGGGTTGAACGCGGAGCCTGCGACGCGGACGAGCACCTGGCCCGCACCGGCGGCGGGCCGGTCGGTGTCCTCGTAGCGCAGGACCTCGGGGGAGCCGATCTCGTGGAAGCGAACGGTCTTCATGATGGCCTTCTCTCAGTTTGTTGCTTCGGATTCGAAGCATCTGTGAGGACCGTAGCACTGCTTCAAGTTCGTAGCAAGTACTTCGAGTTCGCAGCAAGGTAGACTGCGGGCATGGCCGATACCCCTCGTTCCTTCGACCCCACCGAGCTGGGTGCCTACTTCGCACTCATCGAGGTCAGCAGCCTCTTGCGGCACACGGTCGAGCAGCAGCTGCGGGAGGCCGGCGACCTCAGCTACGTGCAGTTCCAGCTCCTGGCCCGCCTGGGCAACTCGCCCGACGGGAGCTACCGCATGACCGACCTCGCCGACGGCGTCGTCTACAGCCGCAGCGGCCTCACCTATCAGGCCCAGTCGCTCGAGCAGCGCGGGCTCGTCACGCGCGCACCGTCCCCCGACGACGAGCGCAGCACCACGGTAGCGATCACCGAGCAGGGCAGGGACGTCCTCGCGAAGGTCTTCCCCGGCCACATCGCGGTGCTCGACGAGCTGCTGTTCGAGCCCCTGGAGCGTGCGGACGTCGAGGCCCTGTTCGACGTGCTGGGCAGGCTCCGTGACCACATGCGCGCGGCACCCCCGCGTTCCGCGGCGCCGCGCCGACGCAAGACGAGCTGAGCCGGCGTCCTGCGGCGATGGCCGAGCACGTCGGTGGTTCCCGCTACCGTGTGCTCCGTTGCCGAAGGCCGAGAGGAAGCGCCACGCATGAGCTGGGACGTCAGTCTGTTCAAGAGCGTTCGGCCGGAGCATCGGTGACCGCTGATCGCTTCGACCTCGCAGCCGAGCTCGTCGCAGCGGCATCGGACCGCTCGTCGGCGTGGCGGTTCGTGGAACGGTTCGCCGAGTACTGGCTCGGCAAACCGCTGGACGCTGCATCCGGTGTGCCCGCCGAACAGATCGACGCGTGCGAGGCAGACCTGGGCATCCGGCTGCCACCGGCGCTGCGTGAGTTCTACGGGCTCTTTGGGCGACGCCGCGATCTGTTCAGCATCCAGGACACGCTGCTCTCCGTCGTCCAGCGAGGGATGTACATCGACGAAGGCGCACTGATCGTTCGGCACGAGAACCAGGTCGTCTGTCGGTGGGGCATCCTGCTGGAGCATCTGGACCAGGCCGACCCGCCCGTCGTCGTACTGGTCGACCGCGCGGACGAGCGCCAGGAGCGCTGGGTGCCCTGGACCGAGACTTTCTCCGCCGCGGTGGTCCAGTGGCTGGTCTACGAGTCGTGCATGCGCTCGGGTACCGGTGACCTCGCCACGGAGTTCGACAGCCCCGCCGACCTGGTCGAGGTCGCTGCGCGAGCCAGGCCGCTCGCCGTCGCTCCGTTCGCCGTCGGTCATTGGAGCGTGCAGACGGAGGCGCGTTGGTCTCTCGTCGACGACGTGATCCTGCTGGCCGACGACACGACGATCCTGATGAGCGCACGGTCCAGCCAGGCCGCCGACGCGTTCCGTGATCGTTACCCGGCTGACTGGCTTCACGAATAGGCGCCCGCCCGTGCGAGGTCCCGCCGGTCGACACAGACTGAAGGCATGGGTGAAAAAGAGTTCCGCGAGGGCGACGAGGTCACCTGGTCCAGCCACGGGCAGACGGTGCACGGCGAGGTTGTCGAGGAGATCACCGAGGACACCGAGGCCGCTGGTCGGACGGTCCGGGCCTCGAAGGACGACCCGCAGTACCGCGTACGCAGCGACAAGAGCGGCAAGGACGCCGTCCACAAGCCCTCCGCGCTGGAGGACGACGCATGAGCGACGAGTTCGACGAGGCCGTGAACATGACGGCGAGCGAGCTGGAGCGGTGGCTGCGCAGCGACGAGTCGAAGTCGGTGGGCCAGTCGGACGGCGGCGAGTCGGTCGGTCACGAGTCCGGCCGTCGCATCGTGCAGCTCCTGCGCACGAAGAAAGGCGACCTGACGGAGGGCGACGAGGCGCACATGCGCAAGGTCGTCGGGTACGTCCACCGGCACCTCGCTCAGCGCCCGGACGGGGACGTGGAGCACACGCGGTGGCGCTACTCCCTGATGAACTGGGGACACGACCCCCTCAAGGACTGACTCGGCAGCCCTGGCCCCGGAGGGCCCGACCGGCCCGCTAGAGTCCCGGCATGACCGGCCCACGGCGCTACCAGGACGTCCGCGCAGTCACGCTCACTGCGCCGCCCGACGTCGTGTGGCGCGCCGTCCTCGACCAGGTCGAGGTGCTCGGGCAGCCGTCCTGGTACGTGCGCCTGATCGGCTGCCGCGACTCGCAGCCCGCAGGCCCGAGACCCCTCGCAGCCGGGTCGGTGGTCCCCGGCTTCCGGGTCGCGACGGCGGATCCGCCGTCCCGACTCGTGCTCGACGGCGTCCACCGGTTCTCGGTCTACACGCTCACCTTCCGCCTGGTGCCGACAGACGCCGGCACGCGCCTGGAAGCGCACACCGACGCGACCTTCCCAGGCGCTCTCGGTGCCCTCTACCGGCTGCTGGTGATCGAGTCGCGCATCCACAAGCTCGCGACCCGGACCATCGTGACGCGCATCCGACGGCAAGGGCAGCTCCGGATCGGTGCTTAGTCCGGGCGATACATGACGTCGGAGGTGGTCGACCTGGCCGACCGTTCGGGTGTCAGACCGCCCGTGATTGCCTCAGCGAGCGAGGTCATCCGGTGACGAGGACCGCGACTGCAGCCACGGGCAGCAAGACCACCAAGAGCAACGCCACCCACATGCCGATGATGAGGCCGCGTCCCTTGCGGGTCTGCGTGGTCAGCCCCATCGAACCGTCATTGATGAACTGGTGGTAGGGCGGTGCGTAAAAGACCTCGAGGTGCTGCCCAGGGGCGACGTCGATGTCGATCGCGGCGTGCCCATACCGGCGCATCCACTGGGAGTGGGCCTGGAGGTGATGGCGTCCGGACATGATGGGAAACTGCCGGGTGCCGTCGCTCGGCACCGGTGCGACGTAGCCATCGATGGTGAGCGTGGGCGCGATGAGGTTCGAGGTCATGATGTTGCCCTGGACCGTGAAGCTCAGCACCGCATCAGGAGCGAACACGGGCGGTGGGGGCGAAGTCGGCTGGCTCACCCGATGAGCGTAGTGACGTGATGCAGCCAAGACCTCGGTATGCCGGTCGTTTCACCCGGCATTCGTCGGTGTGCTGGTCACGGCGCTGCTCACTTGGCATCCTGGCCTGCCGTGGCGCACCTACCTGGAAGTCCTCCCCTGCTGGGCTGGGTCGTCATCGTGTTGGGGGTCGCCCAGTTGATCATGCTGTGGCTTGAGAGGAAGAAGTACCGAACGAAGGCAGCTTCAAGGCCTGGCGGAAGAATGGCGCGGTCCGTCGAAGGACTGGTGCTCTCCTTGGTGTGGCTGCTCGGCGGTGCCTTGGTGCTTCACCCCGTGGCCCCCGCGGCTTCTGGCGCGATGGCCGTGATTGCGGCTCTGTGCTTCCCCGCGGTGTTTGTTTGTACTGGGCTGCTCGCTGTCCTGCGAGTTGATGACCTTGCTGAATGGATGGGTTGGCCGCCGCCTGAGAGACGGTGGCAACGGGGCGTTCTCCGCGGCGTGGGGGTGGCGCATGCCGTCGGTGGTGTCGCGATGTTTGGGTTCCTCACCCACCTCGCCCCGTCGGTGCTCGGTGACTGGTGAACGCGTCGTGGGTGAGGTGCGCCATGAGGCCAGGCCATGTTGGGCAGGCCCCACGTGACCTGCGAGTTCACGACGACGAATAGGTCCGTTTGCCTGCGTGCCACATGATGACTGCCGTGGATCCGAGAGCTGATGCCGCCGCCCTGGTCGCCGACCGATATCCCGAGGCACGGTGGTCGCTGCTGGCCGGCAGCGTGCTCGACCCCGGCTCCCGCACGGCGGGGTCGGACCTGGACATCGTGGTCTGCGTGCCCGACGACGCCGTCGGGCACCGTGACTCCGTCCGCTGGCGGGGCTGGCCGGTCGAGCTGTTCGTGAACACCGAGGCGGGCCACCGCTGGTTCATCGCGCAGGAGACGGCGCGGAGAAAGCCGACCTTGGCGCGGATGATCGCCATGGGCGTGCCGCTGGCGGGGGAGGGCGACGTCGGCGCGCTGAAGGCGGAGTGCCAGGCGCTGGTGGACGCGGGCCCGGGGCCGGCGTCGGACACCGCCCTGGAGGATGCCAGGTACGGCGTGACCGACCTGCTCGACGACCTCGCATACGCGCGGGACAGCGGCGAGGCCGACGTGGTGCGTTCGGTGCTGTGGGAGCGGGTCGGGCACCTCGCCCTGGCGGCCGCCGGGAGGTGGGACGGCGGCGGGAAGTGGCTGCTGCGCGAGCTGCGCGCCTGGGATCCCGGCTACGCCGCCCGCTGGGTGGCCGCCAGGCACGACGACCGGACGATGGTCGCGGTCGCCCGCGCCACGCTGGACGCAGCGGGCGGCCCGCTGTTCGAGGGATACCTGCGCCAGGCACCCGTCGTCGACGAGGTCCCGGCGGCCTCGACGGTGCCGCCCGTGGTGGTGCGGCGGACGGCGCGGGCGATCCTGCTGGACGACGCGGGCCGCCTCGTGCTGATCAAGCGGACCGTCCCGGGGCGTGCGCCGTACTGGGTGACGCCGGGTGGCGGCGTCGAACCCGAGGACGCCTCGGTCGAGGACGGGCTGCACCGGGAGCTGCTGGAGGAGCTCGGCGCCACGGCGCAGATCGTCCGGCAGGTGTTCCTGACCTCCCAGCCCAAGGACGCCGGGATCGCGGTGCAGCACTACTTCCTTGCGCACGTCACCTCCATGGACCTGACGCTGCGCTGCGGGCCGGAGCTCCAGGAGCCGGTCCGGGGCACGTACGACGTCGAGCGCGTGGACCTGCGCGACGACGCCGCGCTGGCCCGCCTCGAGCTGGTGCCCGCCGCGTTGAAGGCGTTCGTCCGGACGAACCGCGACGCGCTGCTCGCCGAGGCAGCAAGCTCGTAGAACGCGTAAGGCCGACGAGAGCTGCGCGCTTCGCTCAGTCCCAGATGCGGAGGTCCATCGCAAGCTTGTCGTCACTTACTTCGACAACTCGTACGTAGGCAACCCGCCCGTCCCCGGTGTGTCCGCACACCTGCATACCAGATCGCACCTGGTCCAGGGAGTCTCCCAGGATGACAGTCTGCGCGTCGCAGTTCGCCTTGGTTGGTTCGGTCGCGATCTCCACGATGTTTCGCAGCTCGAGGGTCCCGTCCCAGAAGCACAGTCCGTTGCCGTCGGCGCCGAGATACCCGTACTGGTCGCTTACGCCCCAGTTGGCCTCCTGGCTGTCCAGGTCCACGCAGGATCCGCTCGCGATCTCTAACGGCGTTCCGTCCGTTTGCCGATAGACGTCCGTCGGCTTGGCTTGGGTCTCCTCACCGCTGCTCGGCAGTGGCTGATTGTCGATCTGTGCCTGCAGCTCGGAGCTCTGCGCTTCCAAGGTCGACAGCTGGTCGCGGAGGCGCATGTTTTCGGCCTTGGTGTCTGTCAGAACCTTCTGGAGTCCGTCGACGTCCGTCGTCAGCTCCTGGCTCGAAGGAGCCGTGACCGTTTGCCGGACCTCGATCCAGTTCGCCGCCACGGCGGTCGCTATCGCCGCAGCGAGAGTGAATACGCCGACAACTAGCGCCGCGATCACCTCTTTCGACGCGAGCGTCTCTCGAAAAGACCGGGTGCTCTTCGGCGAACTCTGATCGTCGGTCACGCCACACCTATCGTGGATCGGAAGTTTCGACAGGCAGACATTGCCACAGGTGCGTCCGGAACACTATGGAGTTGACCGTCTCCGCGACCTTCGTCCCGCCTCAGTGCCGGTGCTCCCCGCCACCCCGAGGCGGCACCGGCGTCGCTCCCGGTCGCGTCCACTGCGGCGTCGCCCGGCGGGTCGACCCCCAGGTGGCGTTGCCGTCGGCGTCCGTGGCCCAGTACCAGCAGGAGTCCCGGCCCTCGGGCCAGCCCGCCGGCATGTCCTCCCAGGCCTCGCCCCGACCGTACGGGGTCATGTCGAGCAACCCGAAGATCCCGGAGGCCGGCTCGTTGCCGCGGCCGGTGGTCCGGTAGGTGAGGAACACCCGGTCGTCGTCGCGCAGGAAGCAGACGATGTGGCCCATGTCGACGCCGACCGGTGCCGCCAGCCCGCGCACCGAGTACCAGGGCTCGGTGTAGCCCATGAACTCCAGGTACGGGGCGACCTCGTCCCACGGACCCTCGGTCAGCATCGCGAACGAGACGCCGCGCGCCGCGAGGTACGGGGCGGCCTGCTGGATGTGCCAGGTGTTGATCGTGCAGCCGGGGCACTGGCGCTCGAACGGCTCGCCGTCGTGCCACATGTGCTGGTAGACGACGAGCTCGTCGCGGCCCTGGAAGAGGTCGAGGAGCGGCACGGGCCCGTCGGTACCCGTGACCTGCAGGGTGGCGTCGATCTCGACCATCGGCAGCCGACGTCGGGCAGCGGCGAGCGCGTCACCCGCGCGGGTGTGGGCCTTCTCCAGGGCGAGGAACTCGTCCCGCGTGGCCTGCCAGCTGTCCCAGTCGACCACGGGTGGGCGGCCGGGCCGGATGGTGGTGGTGCGGTTCGTGACGGGCGTCTCGGCCACGGGGTCCTCCAGCGTCTCGGTGACGGGCGCCGGTGGCGCCCCTACCTACCGACGACGAGCCGGCTCCGGACTCATCGGTGGTGCGCGGGCTCGGGGCCGACCGTTCCGCTCCGTGCGGCTCAGTCCTGCTTGACGCGGCGACCCATCACGAGCAGCACCACACCGGCGGCGATCAGCAGGCCCGCGAAGATCGTGACCGGGACGGCCATGGAGCCGGTGGCCGCGAGCACGTCCTCGTCGGTGGCCGGCGTGGTGGCCGCCGTGGTGGTGGGCGACGGCGCGGCCACGCTCCCGGCGGACGCGCTCGGCACCGGCGACGGCTCGGTGGCCGTGTCCGACGACGCAGGCTCGGCCGCCGGCTCCGTGGTGGCCGACGGGCCCGGCGTGGCCGACGGCGTCGGGGTCGCCGTCGGAGTCGTCGTCGGAGTCGGAGTCGCCGTCGGAGCCGGCCGGTCGTCGGTGCAGACCGGCTTCTGGCCGCCCTCGCCGAAGTGCTCGTCGTACTCCGCGACCTGCACCCAGGTGATGCAGTACGACGGGTCGTCGATCAGCTCGTCCCAGGGCAGGAACGACTCGCCGACGTACTGGCCGGACGGCTGCTCGTTCCGGGTCTCGAAGTGGATTCCCGCGGACCGCTCGGCACCCGCGACGGTGTACCGGACGTTGACGTGGCCGCCGTCGGCGAAGTCCGCGCCGTCGGGGAGGGTGAGGCCCTCCGCGGTGACCGCGTACGGGACCGGACCGTCCGAGCCGTCGGACGGTGCCGCCGCGGCGGAGGGCGCCCCGATCACCAGGGCCGCGGTCAGCAGGAGGGGAGCGGTGGCGACGGACGCGGCCGGGGGAATGCGCATGGAAGTCCTTTCACGCAAGACACAGGAGGTGTACTTCGGGGTAGTGGGCACCACGCTGTGCAACCGGTCAAAAGGGTATGACATGGACACCCGTCGCCCACGCATCACTCGGGCCGGTCGGCCACGAGCGCCTCGGTGAGCACGGTCCGCACGTCGCGCGGCTCGCGCCCCAGCACCTGGCGGACGCCGTCGGTGGTGCTCTCGTTGCGGCCGTCGAACACCTCGCGGCAGAGCTCGGTGAGCAGTGTCGCGGTCTCCACGCCGGCCTCGGCGGCGACGGCCGCGTGGAAGTCGTCGAAGCCCATCGGCACGTACTGGACGTCGCGCCCGGTGATCTCGGTGAGGATGCCCGCGACCTCGGCCAGCGTGAGCGACTCCGGGCCGGTCACCTGGTACCGGCGCCCCGCGTGCCCGTCGGTGGTGAGCACCTCCGCGACCACGGCGGCGATGTCGTCGACGTCGATGAACGGTTCGCGCACGTCCCCGGCGGCGAGCGCGAGCACCCCGGTCTCCAGGGCGTCGCTCAGGGCTCCCTCGGTGAAGTTCTGGGTGAACCACCCGGCGCTGACGATCGTGGCGGGGATGCCGGAGTCG
This sequence comes from Promicromonospora iranensis, assembly GCF_028994805.1. GTDB lineage: Bacteria > Actinomycetota > Actinomycetes > Actinomycetales > Cellulomonadaceae > Promicromonospora > Promicromonospora iranensis. Next base: position 165,091 of record NZ_JAJQQP010000003.1, read on the forward strand.
AGCACGATCTGTTCGCAGCGCTGGGCGCCCTCCTCGCCGCGGCCCGAGAGCAGCGCGATGCGCTGCACGCCGGCCTCCCGGGCGACGTCGACGAGGCGGGTGATCGCGACGTCCGCTCCGGGCGCCGCGAGGTCGGGGACGTAGGTGACGTACAGGCGGTCGACGCCGTGCAGGGCCGGTGCCCATCCGTCGGGCTGCTCCCAGTCGAACCGGGGGCTGGTGCCGCGGGCGAGCCGGCGGACGGTGTGGCCGCGGGTCTCGAGGAGGTCCGCGACGCGGCGTCCGGTCTTGCCGGTGGCGCCGATCACGGCGAAGGTCGGCTGGTGCGTGGGGTGTGTGGTGTTTGCCATGCGTCCACCCTGGACCCAGCAGTGCGGACGCAACATCCCCTGAAGTCCGTACTTCTGTGCCGTGCGTCCAGAACCCCGGACGTCCGGTAGATCGGCATGCCAGGCTGGACGCATGGTCATCTCACGTCCCGACCCCGCTGGCCCGGCCAACCCGGTCGGGGACGGCCTGCACCTGCTCCGCTTCACCGGTGCGCTGTACTGCCAGGCCGACCTCACGGCGCCCTGGGGTGTGGCCTTCCCCGCGATCGAGCCGTGCATGATGCTGCCGGTGGTGCTCTCCGGACGGTGCGTGCTGGAGATCGGCGGCGAGCTGCACACCCTCGAGGCGGGCAGCGCCGCGCTGATCACGCGGGGCGTGCCGCACCGGCTGCTGAGCTCGCCCGACGCACCGAGCACCGGGCTCTTCGACATCCCCGTCGAGCGGGTGGGCGAGACCTACGAGCGCATGCGGTTCGGCGGTGGCGGGGAGCGCACGCAGATCGCCTACGCGGCGATGACCGTCGACGAACCGCTCACGGCCCGGCTGGTCGCCGAGCTGCCGGACCTGATCCGGATGGACGCCTGGGACGAGGGCGAGCCCGGCGCGTTCGGCACGGTGCTGCGGCTGCTGGCCCACGAGGCGCAGACCCTGGAGCCCGGCGGCGAGGCGGTGATGACGAGGCTCGCGGACGTCCTGGTCATCCAGGTCCTGCGCCAGTGGTTGCGCACCTCCGACGAGGCAGGCACCGGGTGGCTCGCCGCGCTGCGGGACCCGCACGTGGGCCGCGCGCTCGGCCGGCTGCACGCACGTCCCGAGCACGACTGGAGCCTCGTGGAGCTCGCGCGGCAGGCCGGCATGTCGCGGTCGGCGTTCGCGGAGCGGTTCACCGCGCTGCTGGGGGAGCCGCCGATGCGCTACCTGGCGGCCTGGCGCCTGGAGCAGGCGTACACCGCCCTGACGACCAGCACCGACCCCGTCGCCGTGGTCGCCCGCCGGGTCGGGTACGGCTCCGAGGCGGCGTTCGGCCGGGCCTTCAAGCGCCATCACGGCACGTCGCCCGGCGCGGTGCGCCGGTCGGGGCCGGCCCGGTCCGCCGGTTCGCTGCGGACGGCGTCCGACGGCGTCGGGTGAGGTCACCGTTCGGTCAAGCCCCGTCCGGTTTGTGGCGGACGTCACATGCTCAGAGGTAATGTCGCGCTCCCGACCGGATTCAGCCCGCGACACACAGCTCGCTTCGGACAGCCACACGGATCAACCTCTGCCGGATCAACGATGATCGGAGACGGACATGACCCCCGCCGGACCTCGGAAGACTGCCGCGTACATCGGTGCGCTGGCCGGCCTCGGCCTCATCCTGGCCGCCTGCTCCTCGGGCGCTGACCCCGCCGCGTACCCCGAGGACGACATCGACATCATCGTGCCGTTCTCCGCGGGCGGCCCCACCGACACCGTGACCCGCATGATCGCCGAGCCCATGTCGCAGGAGCTGGGCGTGCAGCTCGTCGTGCAGAACGTCGACGGCGCCGGCGGCACCGTCGGTGCGGGCCAGGCCGCGACCGCCGAGCCCGACGGCTACACGGTCCTCATGCACCACATCGGCATGTCCACGGCCCCGGCGCTCTACGACGACCTCGCCTACGACCCCATCGCCGACTTCAAGCCGGTGGGCCTGGTCACCGAGGTGCCCATGACGATCGTCGGGAGCTCCGACTTCGAGCCGACGACGTTCGAGGAGTTCGTCTCCCACGTCCAGGAGAACGCCGACACCGTGACGATGGCGCACGCCGGCGAGGGTTCGGCGTCCAACCTCTGCGGCCTGCTCCTGATGGACGCCCTCGGCGTCGAGGTGACGGCGGTGCCGTACGACGGCACCGGCCCCGCGATGGCGGAGCTGGTGGGCGGGCAGGTCGACTTCATGTGCGACCAGACGACCAACACGACCGGCCAGATCGAGGCGGGCGAGGTCAAGGCGTACGCCGTGACGACGCCGGAGCGCATCGAGGCACTGCCGGACCTGCCCACCACCGCCGAGGGCGGCCAGCCCGGCATCGAGGTCAGCGTGTGGCACGGCCTCTACGTCCCGGCCGAGACACCCGACGAGGTGGTCACCGAGCTCACCGACGCGCTCCAGGTGGCCCTCGCCGACCAGACGGTCGTCGACCAGATGGCCGATCTCGGTACCGCGCCGGTCGCCGCCGACCAGGCCACTCCCGAGGCGCACGCGACGCTGCTCCAGGAACAGACCGAGACCTGGGGCGACATCATCGGCGCCGGTCAGGGCGGCTGAGATCGGCGTCCTTCGGCCCCGCTCGACGAGCGACCTCGTCGCGGGCCTGATCTTCACCGGGCTCGGCGCGGCCTTCGCGATCGGGGCACTCGGGTACGACCTCGGCTCCCTCCTCGAGATGGGGCCGGGGTACGTGCCGTTCGCCCTGGGCCTGGTGCTCGCGGGGCTCGGCCTCGCCACGGTCGCCAAGGCGTACCTCGCCCCGGACCCGGATCTGGGGGAGGCGCCCGCCGACGCCGCGGTGTCGGACGCCACGGGTGTCGACGACGCGGTGCCCGAGGACGCGGTGGCCGAGCATGCGGTGTCCGACGCCGACGCGCTCGACCCGCGCCCGCTCGCCGGGATCCAGTGGCGCCCGACCGTCGCCATCTTCGCCGCCGTGACGTTCTTCGCGGTCACCGTCGACGGCCTCGGCCTGCTGCTCGCGACGTTCGGCACCGGCCTGCTGGCGGCGCTCGCCCGGCAGGGCACCGGCCCGGTACGGGCGCTCGTCATCGCCGCCGGTCTGACGCTGGCGAGCTGGGTCATCTTCGTCGTCCTGCTGCAGCTGCGCCTGGCGCTGCTCGGCGACTGGCTGGGCGGGTAGGGAGCCGGGATGGATCTGCTCGACAACCTCGCGCTCGGCTTCTCCGAGGCGCTCCAGTGGCACAACCTCATGTTCTGCCTGCTCGGCGTCGCGCTCGGCACCGCCGTCGGGGTGCTGCCCGGCATCGGGCCGACGGCGACCATCGCCCTGCTGCTGCCGATCACCTTCGGGTTCGACGACCCGACGTCGGCCCTCATCATGCTGGCCGGCATCTACTACGGCGCCCAGTACGGCGGCTCCACGACGGCGATCCTGCTCAACCTGCCGGGCGAGTCGTCGGCGGCGGTGACCGCCATCGACGGGCACCAGATGGCCCGCGCCGGGCGGGCGGGCGTGGCGCTCGCCGTGGCCGCGCTCGGGTCGTTCGCCGCGGGGACCGTCGCGACGGTCGTGCTCGCCGTCGCGGCACCACCGCTCGCCCGCGCCGCCCTGTCGTTCGGCGCCGCTGAGTACTTCTCGCTGGTGGTGCTGGGGCTCATCGCGTCCATCGCGCTGGCCAGCGGCTCCACGCTCAAGGCGCTCGCGATGATCGTGCTCGGGATCCTACTCGGCACGGTGGGCCAGGACCTGAACACCGGCACTCCCCGGTTCACGTTCGGCATCCGTGAGCTGTACCAGGGGCTGAGCTTCGTGGCGGTCGCCGTCGGCGTGTTCGGCATCGCGGAGATCCTGCGCAACCTGCACGACCCGCGCTCCAGGACCCGCATGGTGAGCCGCGTGGCGAACCTGTGGCCCACGCGCGCCGAGCTCCGGCGGATCGTCGGACCGGTGATCCGCGCGACCGGGCTCGGGTCCTTGCTGGGCGTGCTGCCCGGCGGCGGCCACGTGCTCGCCTCCTACGCCTCGTACGCGCTGGAGAAACGGGTCTCGCGCAACCCCGGGGAGTTCGGGCACGGCGCGATCGAGGGTGTGGCCGGGCCGGAGTCGGCGAACAACGCGGCGGCGCAGACGTCGTTCATCCCGCTGCTCACGCTCGGCCTGCCCGCCCACCCGGTGATGGCGCTCATGGTCGGAGCGTTCATCATCCAGGGCATCACGCCGGGTCCCAAGGTGATGATCGAGCAGCCGGCGCTGGTCTGGGGCCTGATCGCGTCGATGTGGATCGGCAACGTGCTGCTGGTGCTGCTCAACCTGCCGCTCATCGGGCTGTGGGTGCGCATGCTCTCGGTGCCGTACTCGGTGCTGTTCCCGGTCATCGTGGTGTTCGCCTGCATCGGGACGTACTCGCTGGGGCAGAACCCGTGGCACGTGTTCGCGGTGGCGGTGTTCGGCGTGCTGGGCTTCGTGCTCGTCCGCTCCGGGTGCGAGCCGGCGCCGCTGCTGCTCGGGTTCGTGCTGGGGCCGCTGCTCGAGGAGAACCTGCGCCGGGCTCTGCTCATCTCGCGGGGTGACCCCTCGGTGTTCGTCACCCGCCCCATCTCGGGCGTGCTGCTCACGCTGGCGCTCATCGCGCTGGTGGTGGCCGTGCTGCCCGCGATCCGGCGCAAGCGCGACGTGGTCTTCACGGAAGACGAATAACCCTGGGTTGTGGGCGCGACCGTTGCGATCTTGCGTCCGTCTGAGGCGCAATGACCGCGCCCACAGCCTCAGGGGTCAGAGAGTGAGGAGGCCTCGGGTGAGGGCGGTCAGCGCGCCCGCGGCGGCGACGGTCAGCGCGATGCCCGACGCGACCTGGGTGGGGATGCGGCGGGCCAGGGCTGTCCCGAGGCCCACACCGACGAGTACCCCCGCCAGGAGCACCGGCCAGACCCACCAGGCCGGAGCGGTGCCGGGCGGGATCGCCCCGAAGGCCAGCTTGGTGGCCACCGACATGGTGTTCATGACGACGAGCAGCGGCTGCAGGGTCGCGGCGAACGACCGGTGGTCCCACCGGGTGGCCAGCGCGTACGCCGTCCACGCCGGCGCGGCCACGCCCGACGTCGTGTTCATGAAGCCCGCCGCCAGACCGGTCGCGACGGCGACGGGCCGGCCCTTGATCCGGACGCGCCGGCGAAGGACCGCCGACGCGGCCAGCGCGAGCAGCACCGACCCGCCCACGATGACGTCCAGCCACGCGGCGTCGGCCTCACGCACCGTGAGCGCGCCGAGCACCGAGCCCACGAGCATCAGCGGCAGGATCATGACCACCCGGCGCCACTCCACGCGGTCGCGCAGCGCCCGCAGGATGATCAGCGCGGTGGCGATCGCGGCGACGTTGCTGACCAGCACGCCCACCGACGCCCCGAGGAACACGGTGAGCACCGGGGCGGCCACCATGCCGAGGCCCATCCCGGCGACCCGCTGCAGCCCGGCCCCGAGGACGATGGCCACGCAGGCAGCGATCAGGGCCGTCGTCTCCACGCTGCCACGCTATCCCGCGCGACTGGTGCGCTCTGCGCAGCGGGGACGAGCCTTCAGAACGGTCGTCACGCGTTGCTGTCCGGCCGCCCACTGCTCAGGCACCGTGTCGATGGCCCGAAGCACATGCAAGACATCGGTGAGTCGATCACGAACCACGCCGGCGCGGCTCGGTTGCCAGGACCTCGCGCTCGCGGCTGCATGGTCGCGCGCCTTGCGAATGTCTTGCCCGTTTCTGGTGAGTCGGATCAGCAGAGGGGCTGGATCCATCAGCCAGTCGGGTGAGTGGAAGCCGCCACCGTTCGTGTCGGGCTGCTTGGCGTTCCAAGCGCACAATTGCTCGTCCATCGCATTTCTGAGGACGACCTCGAACATGTGCAAGAGCTCATAGGTCGCTCCTGAGAGGTCACGGTTCCAGTCGTAGAGACGTAATCCATCTCGAGCGTTTTCGGATGCTGCAAGCAGGTACGGGGCGAACCGTTGAGAGCTGATCCAACGGGTCAGGCGTGGAGCGGTAGGAGCGGTCGCAGTCACCTTGTGCAAGCCTCCGGGGCCGGATAACGTAGGTCTCGAAGGCGGAGGCAGGTCTCTCCGTTCGAGCTTTTCCTCTGGGTCCGTCGGTCTTCACCGGCGGGCCCTTTGGCATTCCGGAGAACCAACGCGGCGAGCCTAGAGAGGTCTAGCCCAGTTCGCGCGCGGAGCCGTGATGAGTATCGTTACCGGGGCGCAACGCCCGGCGCCGTCGTGCGCCTCCCGGCTGGGAGGTGCGCGACGGCGTCGGGCGTGATCGCTGCGCGTGACCCGAGCGTCAGGCGCTGACGTTGTCGTCGTACTCGACGTCGCGCGTCTCGCGCGTCATGAGCAGCGCGACGAGGGTGATCACCGCCATCGCGGAGAGGTAGACGCCCACTAGCACGGGGGAGCCGGCCTGGGCCCACAGCCACACCGCGATGAACGGCGCCACGGCCGCGCCGAGCACCGACGACAGGTTGTACGCGACGCCCGAGCCCGTGTACCGGACGTTGGAGGGGAACAGCTCCGGCAGGACGGCGGCCATGGGGCCGAACGTGAGGCCCATGAGCGTGAAGCCGATGATCAGCAGGGTCTGCACGCCGACGTCGCCCGCGGCGAACAGCGGCACGAACGACCCGCCGAACAGGATGATCGCCACCGTGACCCAGATGAGGTGCTTCCGGCGGCCGAACCTCTCCGCCATCGGGCCGGACACGAGCGTGAAGACGCCGAAGAAGACGACGCCGATGATCAGCATCCAGAGGAAGTCGATCTTCTCGTAGCCGAGGCCGGCGGGGGCGCCGTCGGTGGGCGCGGCCGGTGCGACGCCGTAGTTCAGCGTGAACGTCGTCATCAGGTAGAACAGCACGTAGGTGGCCAGCATGATGAACGTGCCGGACACGATCTGCTTCCACGACGCGCGGAACACCCGGGCCACCGGCACCTTGGTGACCGCCTCCGCCTCCAGCACCTTGCGGAACGCGGGCGTCTCCAGCAGCGAGAGCCGCACCCACAGGCCGACGATCACGAGGATCGCGGACGCCAGGAACGGGATGCGCCAGCCCCAGGCGGTGAACTGCTCCGGCGTGAGCGCGCTCGACAGGGCGATGAACACCGTGTTGGCGAGGATGAAGCCGATGGGCGCGCCCAGCTGCGGGAACGTGCCGTAGATGGCGCGCTTGCCCTGCGGGGCGTTCTCCGTGGCGAGCAGCGCGGCGCCGCTCCACTCCCCGCCGAGGCCGAGGCCCTGGCAGAACCGGCACAGCACGAGCACGGCTGGTGCGGCCACCGCCCAGCCCGGGGTCGACGCCGCCGGGATCAGGCCGATCAGGACCGTCGCGATACCCATCGTGAGCAGCGAGGCCACGAGGGTCGTCTTGCGTCCGATGCGGTCACCGAAGTGGCCGAACACCACCGAGCCGACCGGCCGCGCCACGAAGGCGACGCCGAACACGGCGAACGACGACAGGAGCTGCGTGGTCGGGTCCTCGGTGTTCGGGAAGAACAGCGCGGGGAAGACCAGCGAGGCCGCGGTCGCGTAGATGTAGAAGTCGTAGAACTCGATCGAGGTACCGATGAGGGACGCGAAGACGACGCGGCCCCGAGGGTTGCCGGCCGACGGCGTGCCCTGCTCGCCGGAGGCTGTTCCGGCGGTCGGTGATGCGGAGGTGCTCATGGCCGGGAGGTTAGGCAGCGTGTCCGCGATCCGGAAAGCGGGTCTCATACTATGGATGAGGGGTTGACGTAGGCTGCCAACCCCGGTCTTGCGCGGTTCTGGTGCTCGCCTGGCGTGTCGTCATGCGGCAGCGTGCGTCGCGAGTGAAGGTGTAGTGAACGGTGAATACTCCCGCCCGTGCCCGTGTTGGCACGACCGGCGGTGGGGGAGAAGGATCAGGATCGACCGGGCGCCCTCGCCATCGAGATCCTGCCCCGCCACCGGAAATCCATCATCGGTACAACGAGATGACGACGAGGATATGAACGATCTGCTGTATGTGAACGGCGGCACCCCGCTGAACGGGACCATCACCGTTCGAGGCGCAAAGAACTTCGTGTCGAAGTCCATGGTGGCTTCCCTGTTGGGAGAGACCCCCAGCGTGCTGCGGAACGTACCGCAGATCCGCGACGTCAAGGTCGTCTCGGGGCTCCTGGACCTGCACGGTGTGAACGTCAAGTACGACACCGACGCGGGCATCCTGGACCTCGACCCGTCCAACGTGGAGTCGGCGCACGTGGCCGACATCGACGCCCACGCGGGCTCCAGCCGTATCCCGATCCTGTTCTGCGGGCCGCTGCTGCACCGTCTCGGCGAGGCATTCATCCCCGACCTGGGCGGTTGCCGCATCGGCGACCGGCCGATCAACTACCACCTCGACATCCTGCGCCAGTTCGGCGCCGTCGTGGACAAGCGACCCAACGGCATCCACCTGCGCGCGCCGCGTCGCCTGCAGGGCACCAAGATCTCGCTGCCCTACCCGTCGGTCGGTGCCACGGAGCAGACCCTGCTCACGGCCGTCCGCGCGGACGGCATCACCGAGCTGTCGGGCGCGGCCATCGAGCCCGAGATCATGGACCTCATCGCCGTGCTGCAGAAGATGGGCGCCATCATCTCGGTCGACACCGACCGGGTGATCCGGATCGAGGGCGTCGACCGCCTCGACGGCTACAGCCACACCGCGCTCAACGACCGCATCGAGACCGCGTCCTGGGCCTCCGCGGCCCTGGCCACGGGCGGCGACATCACCGTCAAGGGCGCGACGCAGCCCGAGATGATGACGTTCCTCAACACCTTCCGGAAGGTCGGCGGCCGGTTCGACGTGCAGGACGACGGCATCCGCTTCTGGCACGCCGGCGGCGACCTGAAGTCCATCGTGCTCGAGACCGACGTGCACCCGGGCTTCATGACCGACTGGCAGCAGCCGCTCGTCGTCGCGCTCACGCAGGCCACCGGCCTGTCGATCGTGCACGAGACGGTGTACGAGAACCGGTTCGGCTTCACCGACGCCCTGCGCAAGATGGGCGCCACCATCCAGGTCTACAAGGAGTGCCTGGGCGGTCGCGACTGCCGGTTCGGCCAGCGCAACTTCCACCACTCCGCCGTCGTCTCCGGCCCGACGCCGCTCACCGCGGCCGACATCGAGGTGCCCGACCTGCGTGGCGGGTTCAGCCACCTCATCGCGGCCCTGGCCGCCAAGGGCCAGTCCACGGTGCGCGGCATCGGTCTGATCGACCGCGGCTACGAGAACTTCCAGGAGAAGCTGGAAGCCCTCGGCGCCGACGTAGCCCGCGGCTGACCCACCCCCTCCGCCGAGGTAGTCACGTGGCCGGACGACTACCTCGGCGAGCGGGTGGGTGGGCGGGGTCGGGGGCGGACGCGAGTATTGTTCTGGACCGTGTCCATCCCACGCCCTGAGTCACGCATGTATCGCTTCATCGCGTTCATCGTGCGGAACCTCATGTTCGCGCTGTGCAAGTACGAGTGGAAGGGCGGGGAGAACTTCCCGGTCAAGGGCGGGTTCATCGCCGCGGCCAACCACGTCACCGAGCTCGACGCGCTGACGCTGGCGCACTACCTCTTCGACAACGGCCGGGAGCCGCGCATCCTGGCCAAGCGCAGTCTGTTCACCTCGCCGTTGACCGGCTGGGCCCTGCGGGGCACCAACATGATCCCGGTCGAGCGCGAGTCGGCCAAGGCCACGGAGTCGCTCCAGGCGGCCGCGCGGCAGCTCGGCGACGGCGCCTGCGTGGCGATCCTGCCGGAGGGCACGCTGACGCGAGACCCCGACTACTGGCCCATGGCGGGCAAGACGGGCGTCGCCCGCATCGCCCTGACCACGCGCCTGCCGGTGCTGCCGGTGGCGCAGTGGGGTGTCACCGAGATCCTGCCCCGGTACGGTCGCGTGCTGAAGCCGTTCCCGCGCAAGACGGTGACCATCCGGACGGGCCCGCCCGTCGACCTGAGCGACCTGTACGACCGCCCCCAGGACACCGCCACGCTGCGTGAGGCCACGAGCCGCATCATGGACGCCATCACCGTCGAGCTGGAGCAGATCCGCGGCGAGGTGGCCCCCCAGCCCCGGTTCGACCTGCGCAAGCACCCCGAGTACGAGGCAAAGATGACGACCTACCCCCCGGTGGAGCGCCCGTGAGCGCCCCGACCCCCGCCCAGCCCGCCCAGCCTGCCCAGACCAAGGTCGCCGTGCTCGGCGCCGGATCGATGGGCACCACGTTCGCGATGGTCCTGGCCGACGCCGGGTGCGACGTCACCCTGTGGGGCCGCGACGCCGCGGTGCTCGACGCGGTCGACCGGACGCACCACAACGAGAAGTACCTGCCGGGTGTGCAGCTGCCCGCCATGCACGGCACCACCGACGCCGCCGTCGCGCTCAAGGGTGCGTCGATCGTGGTGGTGTCGGTGCCGTCCCAGGTTGCCCGCGCCACCTTGGAGTCGATGAAGGACCTGGTTGAGCCGGACGCCGTCGTCGTCTCCCTGATGAAGGGGGTCGAGCTCGGCACGGACAAGCGCATGAGCCAGGTCATGGCCGAGGTGCTGGACCTGCCGGACGAGCGGGTCGCCGTCGTCTCCGGGCCGAACCTGGCGCCCGAGATCGCGGAGCGGCAGCCGACGGCGACCGTGGTCGCCTCGCGCAGCGAGGCCACGGCGCAGCTCGTCGCCGCCGCCTGCGCGACCGGCTACTTCCGCCCGTACACGAACACCGACGTGGTCGGTGTCGAGCTGTGCGGCGCGGTGAAGAACATCATCGCCCTGGCGGCCGGCATGGCCCAGGGCCGCGGGTTCGGCTGGAACACGCTGGCCACGCTCATCACGCGCGGACTCGTGGAGATCACGCGCCTCGGCCTCGCGCTGGGAGCGGACGCCGCCACGTTCTCCGGGCTGGCCGGCATGGGCGACCTGACGGCGACCTGCGCGTCGCCGCTCTCGCGCAACCACCGGCTCGGCAAGCACGTGGGCGAGGGGCTCACGCTCGAGGAGGCCATCGCGGCGACGGGCGGCACGGCCGAGGGCGTGAAGTCCTCGCAGTCGGTGCTGGAGCTGGCGCGGGCGCACGACGTCGAAATGCCGATCACTGCCGGCGTGGTCGACGTGCTGGCCGGCAAGGTCGCGCTGACGGAGCTCGCGGCGGCCCTGCTCGCACGGCCGCAGAAGTCCGAGGTCGCGGGCTGAGAGCGGCGCACTGACCGCTCGGCGCAGCCGGGCGGTCAGTGCTGGACGTCGACCACGACGCGCGTCGGGTTCTCCAGGAGGAACACCCGGAACGGGCGCTCGCCCTCGTCCACGCCGAGGAACGCGGTCGTGTACCCCTCGAACCAGTAGCGGTACACGATCTCGTCCACCGCGTCCGTGCCCTCCGGCTCGGTGCGCTCGCCCGTGTACCCCTCGACGCCGCTGTCCGTCGGGATGGCGGTGCCCGACAGGGAGACCCGCAGGATCGCGTCGCCGTCGACCTCGACGGCGTGCCCGGAGCCGTCGTCGGTGGCCTGGTCCACGTACTCGACCCGCCAGCCGGGCCGGCCGCTGCCCTTGCCGTCGAGGTCGAAGACGACCCGGTCGTAGCGGTCGTGCCCCGCCACGCGGACGTCCGTGACGGACAGGAAGGTCTCGCCCTCACCCGTCGGCTCCGCGGTGTCGGGCTTCGTGTTCGTGGGGAACGGCGGCCCCTCGTCGCTCTCCGTCGCCGAGGGGACGGGCGCCGGCGTCTCGTCGTCCGTCCCGGGGGCTTCGGTGGCCGACCCCTCGGTGGGGGACGGCGAGGCGTCGGTGGTCTCCGACGCGGTCGACGTGGGGCTCGATCCGGTGGGGTCCTGCTCGTCCGGGGTCTGCTCGTCGGTGCAACCGGCCAGCAACAGCGACACGGCTGCTGCCACGGTGGCGGCTGTCCAGGTCGTGTGATGTCTGGCTCGTCGCATACGCCGAGCGTAGGGCCTGTTCAACGGAGTCGCCGGTCACGGATCGGCGTCCATTCCTACGCCACGCGGTGGAACGTCCTGCGGTACGCGGTGGGCGTCACGCCGAGCGCCGACTGCACGTGGGCCCGCAGGGACTGCGCGGTGCCGAAGCCGCACTTCTGCGCGATCTGGTCCATCGGCAGGTCGGTGGACTCCAGCAGGGTCCTGGCGTGCTCGACCCGCTGCCGGGTGAGCCACGTCCCGGGGCTCTCGCCGGTCTCGTCGCGGAACCGTCGCGTGAACGTCCGCACCGACATCGCCGCGTGCCGGGCCATCGCGACCAGCGTCAGCGGCTCCGCGAGCCGCTCCGCCGCCCAGGCCCGGGTCGCCGCCGTGCCCGGCCCGTCCCGCTCGGGCACGTACCGCTCCACGTACTGTGCCTGCCCGCCCTCGCGGTGCGGCGGTACCACCGTGCGCCGGGCGACGTCCTGCGCGATCGCCGCGCCGTGGTCGCGCCGGACGAGGTGCAGGCACAGGTCGATCCCGGAGGCGACGCCGGCGGAGGTGAGCACGTCGCCGTCGTCGGTGAACAGGACCTCGGGATGCAGGTGGACCCGCGGGAAGAGCCGCCGGAAGTGGTCGGTCGTCGCCCAGTGCGTGGTGGCCGGCCGGCCGTCGAGCAGGCCCGCGGCGGCCAGGGCGAACGCCCCGGTGCAGATCGACACGATCCGTGCCCCCGGCCGGATCCGCCGGAACGCCTCCGCCAGCTCGGGCGTGAGCCTGCCCTCCTCGTACACGGGGCCGTACTCGTGCGACGCCGGGACCACCACCGTGTCGGCGTCCTCCACGGCCTCCGGGCCGTGCGCGACGTGGACCGCGACGTCGGAGTCCGACGGCACCAGCCCCGGGCCGCCGGGCGTGCAGGTCACCACCTCGTACAGGGGCCGGAGCGCGGCGTCGCGCGCCGTGCCGAAGATCCGGTGCGGGATGCCCAGCTCGAACGGGATGAAGCCGGGCCGGATCAGCACGGCGACGCGGTGCGGCGGGGACCCGCGGTCCGAGGCCGCGGCCTGCGGGACCGCGGGTGATGACGACGTCATGGGCTCGATCATATGGCCCGAATCCAGCGTTGTGTGTCTCTCCGGCCACTGGTTGCGGCCTCGTCCGCGCACGATGCTGAGGTCGTGACCCAGACAGACCTCCCGGTGCCTGCCGGCCAGACCACACCGCAGAGCCCGCCGATCCGCCCCACCCCGCGCATCCACCCGGCGTGGTGGGTGGCCCTGGTCAGCTTCGTGACCGTCATGTCCGCCGCCGCGTTCACGGCGGTGCCCGGCCTGTTCGTGGACCCGCTGAACACGGAGCTCGGCTGGTCGCGTGCGACCATCGGCTTCGCCGTCGGCCTGCAGTCCGTGCTGTACGGGCTGACGGCCCCGTTCGCCGCCGCCCTCATGGACCGGTTCGGCATGCGCCCCGTGGTCACCACGGCGCTGGTCGTCATCACGGGCGGCGCCCTCTCGACGGTGTGGATGTCAGAGCCGTGGCAGTTCGTGCTCGGCTGGGGACTTCTGGTCGGCGTGGGCAGCGGCAGCATGGCCCTCGCGTTCACCGCCACCGTGACCGGGCGCTGGTTCGTCGCCCGGCGCGGCCTGGTCAGCGGCGTGCTGACGGCGGCGACGGCGTCGGGCCAGCTCGTGTTCCTGCCGCTGCTCGCGTGGATCGTCGAGAACCAGGGGTGGCGCCCGGCGTCGGTCACCGTGGCCATCGCGGCGCTCGCGGCCGTGCCGCTCGTCCTCTTCCTGCTGCGCGACCACCCCGCCGACCTGGGCCTGGCGCCCTACGGCGGCGTGTACGCACCCAAGCCGCCGCCCGCCCGCGGCGCGGCGAAGCGCGCCGTCACCGCGCTGCTCGACGCCGCCCGCACCGGCCCGTTCTGGCTCCTGGCCGGCGCGTTCGCGATCTGCGGCGCGACGACGAACGGGCTGGTCCGGACCCACTTCGTGCCGGGCGCGCACGACCACGGCATGCCCATCACCGTCGCCGCGACCCTGCTCGCGGTCATCGGGGTGGTCGACGTGATCGGCACCATCGGCTCCGGCTGGCTGACCGACCGCTACTCCCCGCGCGTCCTGCTGGGCGTCTACTACACGCTGCGCGGTGTCGCGCTGCTGTTCCTGCCGTCGCTGATGGCACCCCAGGTGGAGCTGCCCATGGTGTTCTTCATCGTGTTCTACGGGCTGGACTGGGTGGCGACCGTGCCGCCCACGCTCGCCCTGTGCCGCGAGTTCTACGGTGACGACACCCCCATCGTGTTCGGCTGGGTGCTCGCCTCGCACCAGATCGGCGCCGGCGTCGTGGCGTTCGCGGGTGGCCTGGTGCGCGACGTCACAGGCTCCTACGACCTCGTCTGGTACGGGGCGGGAGCCCTGTGCGCCGGTGCCGCGCTCATGTCGCTGGTGATCCGGCGGAACCGCCGGAGCGTATCCTCCCGCTCATGAGCACCACCCCGAACGCCGCCGGCCTCGCACCGGCCACCCTCGCCGTCGCCGCCGGCCGCCCCGCCCGTGTCCAGGGCGGGCACATCAACCCGCCGATCCCGCTCAGCAGCACCTTCGTGTCGCAGGGCGTCGTCACCCCGGACGAGCTGTCGTACGCGCGCGGCGACACCGACGCCTGGCACCCGTTCGAGCAGGCGCTCGCCGCCCTCGAGTGCCGGGGCGGGTCGGCGGACGGCGAGGCCGCGGGCCAGGCGATCGTCTTCGGCTCGGGGATGGCGGCCATCGCCGCCGTCTTCTCCCTGCTGCCCGACGGCGGCACGCTCGTGCTGCCGCAGCACGCCTACCAGGCGGGCATGGTGCTCGCCCACGAGGTCTCGGCCCGGCACGGCGTGACCCTGCGCCACGTCGACATCGCCGACACGGACGCCGTCGTGGCGGCCCTCGACGGCGCCGACCTGCTGCTCGTCGAGTCGCCCACGAATCCCATGCTGGAGGTCGCGGACCTGCCCGCCGTCCTCGGCGCGGCCCGGGCCCGGGGCGTGCGCTCGGTGGTGGACAACACGTTCGCGACGCCGCTGGGGCAGCAGCCGCTGCTGCACGGCGCCGACATCGTGCTGCACTCGGTGACCAAGTACCTGGCGGGGCACTCCGACGTCGTGCTCGGTGCGCTCGTGACGCGGGACGCCGAGCTTGCCACGACGCTGCGCGGACACCGCACGCTGCACGGCGCCATCGCCGGACCGTTCGAGGTGTGGCTCGCCCTGCGCGGCCTGCGCACCCTGGCGCTGCGCTTCGAGCGCGCGCAGGTGAACGCCGCCGAGCTGGTGCGGCGCCTCGCCGACCACCCCGAGGTCGCCGAGGTGCGGCACCCCTCGCTGCCCGGCGACCCCGGCCACGAGCGGGCGAAGGCGCAGATGAACGGCTTCGGCGCGATCATCGGCGTCCGGCCCCGCGAGCGGGCCGGGGTGGGTCCGGTCGAGCGGGCGGACGCCGTCGTGGACGCCGTGCGCCTCTGGCTCCCCGCGACGTCGCTCGGCGGGGTGGAGTCGATGATGGAGCGCCGCCGCCGCTGGGGCACCGAGGCGCAGACCGTCCCCGAGGACCTGCTGCGGCTGTCGGTGGGCATCGAGGACATCGAGGACCTCTGGGCGGACCTGGACCAGTCCCTCCGCGCCTAACCCCCGTCGCCCTGGGTGGTCGGCAGAACGTCAGGTGATCGGTAGTCCGAGCTGCCGACTACCTGACGTTCTGCCGACCGCCTGACGTTCTGCCGACCTACTCCAGGGGGCCCAGGAGGGACTGGGCCACCGTGGCGTGGGCGGAGTCGTCGCTGGACGGGTGGAAGATCCCCGCGAGCACGTCGCGGTAGAGGCGGCCCAGCTCGGACCCGTTGAAGTAGGTGGAGCCGCCGGACACCCGCACCGCCTGGTCCACGACCTCCCGCGCGGCCTCGGTGACGCGCACCTTCAGGCCGGCGGTCGCCCGGAACCAGCCGGCGCCCCGGTCCAGCGTGCTGTCCGACGCCGAGGCGTCGAGGTCGCGGGTGATCCCGTCGATCTGGAGCCAGACGCTGTCCTGCGTCAGTGCCATGTCGGCGATACGACGGCGGACGTCGGGGTCCTGCGCGTACGTCTTACCGGTCTTCATCGAGGTGCGCCGTTCCGCCGCCTCGACGGCGAGCTCCAGCGCCCGGTCCGCGATCCCCGCGTAGACCGACGCGAGCAGCACCTCGAACGACGTGAAGATGCCCAGCACGTACGGGTCCAGCGACGGCCCGGGCGGCAGGAGCCGCAGCACCCGGTCGGCGGGGGCGTGGGCGCCGTCGAGCACGGTGGTGCGCGACTGGGAGGCGCGCATGCCGATCGTGTCCCAGTCGTCGAGGATCTCGAAGCCGCCACCGTCGCGCGTGACGAAGGCGTGCACGAGTCGCGGCTCGCTGCCGCGGCGCCCGTTGCTGCCCGGGTCGAGGCCCAGCACGCCCAGCCGCGTCCAGGCGGGGGAGTTGGACGTGAAGATCTTGCGGCCGTGGAACGAGTAGCCCCCGGCGCCGTCGGGCCGCGCCTCCGTACGGGAGCCGAGCAGCACCAGGTCGTTGCCCGGCTCCGAGTAGCCGAAGCCGAACACCTCGCCCGCCGCGGCCTCCCGCAGCAGCCAGTCCAGCGACGAGTCGCCCCGGTCGTGCAGGTAGCGACCCACGCCGACCCACACGTGGTGCATGTTCACGGCGAGCGCGGTCGCGGGCGCGTGTGCGGACAGCCGGGCCTGTTCGTGCGCCGTCTCGCGGAGCGTGCGGCCGCCGCCACCGAGCGCGGTGGGGACCATCGCTCCGAGGTAGCCGGCGGCCTGCAGGTCGGCCAGGTCCTCCGCGAAGTAGGCGTTGTCTCGGTCGTACTCGGCGGCGCGCTGGCGCAGGGTGGCGAGCAGCTCGTCGGACAGGAGGGGAGTCACGTCCCGAGGCTAACGCCGCGGGACGACGTCGTGGGGTGAAACGGGTGCTCGATACCACCCGCTGGAAACTAGGTGGTGGCCGGTCGGGGTTGCGTCTGCTCGCCCTGGAGCCGGAGGGCGCGCACCGCCGCGTACAGCTCCGCGGCGCCACGCGGGTCGTTGATGTCCCGGCCGGTCAGGTCGGCGACGCGCGCCAGCCGGTTCAGCACGGTGTTGCGGTGGCAGTGCAAGGCCGCCGCGGCCTTGGTGCCGGACCCGCCGTGCTCGAACCACGCCTCGACGGTGCCGAGCAGCAGCTCCTCGTCCCGGGGGTCGCGGTCCCGGAGCCCGCCGAGCACCGCCGCGGCGAGCTCGGCGGCGCGTTCGCCGTCGGCCACGAGCAGGGCGTCCAGCGGGCGGTCGCCGTAGCGGGCGAGACCGACCTGGCCCAGGGGCAGGGACCGCACGGCCGTGCGGGCCTGCGCGAGGGCGGAGGGTGCGTCGGCCAGGTGGGTGAACGGCCGGCTCGCGCCCGTCCGGGCGTGCGCGGCGAGGCCGTCCAGGGCGCTGAGGGCGTTCTCCGAGGTGGGTGCGGCCACCAGCGTCAGCCGGGCGCCCTCGTGGGTGAGCCAGCGGGTGGTCACGTCTGCCGGTTCCACACCGACGCCGTCCGGGGCGGGCTCGGCGCCGGTTGGTGTGCCAGGTGTCGGGACCGGGGGGAGGCCGGGGGCCGTGACGGCCACCACCAGCATCACGTCGGTGGGGAGGCCGAGCGCGCGCCGGGCGGTCTCGAGGTCGTGCACCGCACCGGTCAGGACGCCGCGCAGGAGCTCGGTGCGGGCCATGTTCTCGCCCAGCCCGGCGGCGGCCTCCAGGTGGGTCCGCACGGCGACGTTGGACGAGCGGTCGACGGCCAACCAGATGCGGGACGAGGCGCGGAGCAGGACGGCGGTGTCGGTCTGGGAGCGCAGCCGGCGGGCGATCTCCTCCCAGATGCGCAGGCCGGCCAGCCGGTACGCATGCTGCAGCAGGTCCAGCGGCATGCCCTCCGCGGCGGTGACCCGGCCGGTCTCCCGGGCGGGGGCGAGCGACGACGGCTCGCCGGCGAGGGCGGCGAGGATCTCCGCCAGGTTGGCCCGGACCAGGGGCTGGACGACGGCGGCCGGTAGCCGGGTCTCGCGGTAGACGGGCTCCGCGTGCAGGATGCCGTCCGCCACCTGCTCGCTCAGCAGGTCGAGCGCATCACGGAGGTCATGACGCCCGCTGACGGCGATGTCCGACATGCCAGGCAGCCTAACCGCGGCGGGTCGACTGTGCACCGAAGGTCGACATGTCAAAGACGGGAGAGTCTCGCCCTCGTCGTCGGCGGCCCCTAGTCTATTGCAGAGCGGGTCAGTGAGAGCGGGACCCGTGCGGTCGGATGCGATGCGGTCGAAGGAGACAGCTGATGAGCGTGACGGACACGCGAGCCACCACGGAGAGCGAGCTCGACCGGGCGGTCGAGGAGCTCAAGGTCGGCGCGGAACGGTGGGCACAGCTGCCCGTCGCGGACCGGGGAGCGCTGTTCCGCAGGGTGCACGCGTCGATCGCCGGCGTCGCCGAGGAGTGGGCGACCCTCGCGGCCGAGGCCAAGCACGTCGTGCCGTCCGCCCCGTACGCGGGCGAGGAGTGGATGACCGGCCCGTACGGCGCGCTCGAGAGCGCCGCCACCTACGCACAGTCGTACGAGGCGCTCGCGGCCGGCGGCTCGCCGCTCGACGGGCTCGCCGTGGGTACCGCGCCCGGCGGCCGCGTGGCGGTGCGCGTGCTGCCACGCACCGCCAAGGAGTGGGTGCTGTTCAACGGCTTCAGGGCGGAGGTCTGGATGCCGCCGGGTGTGACCGAGCGGCAGGTGCGCGCCGAGGCAGGCCTGCGCGCCGGGAAGGTCGGCGAGTACGGCGGGGTCGGGCTGGTGCTGGGCGCCGGCAACATCTCGTCGATCGCGCCGCTCGACGCCTTCTACGAGCTCGTCGCCCACAACCGCGCCTCGCTCGTGAAGCTCAACCCCACGTTCGCCGCCCTGATCGAGGTGTACCGCAAGGCGCTCGCCCCCCTGATCGAGGCCGGCGTCGTCCGCGTGGTCAACGGTGACGGCGCCGTCGGCGCCTACCTCACCCGGCACGGCGGTATCGACAAGGTGCACATCACCGGTTCCGCCGTCACGCACGACGCCATCGTGTGGGGCACCGGCGAGGAGGCCCGGCGGCGCCGGGCCGCGAACGACCCGCAGCTGCCGGTGCCGATCACGAGCGAGCTGGGCGGCGTCGCGCCCATGATCGTCGTCCCGGGCCGGTGGAGCGCCGCCGACCTGCGGTTCCAGGCCGAGCACCTCGTCTCCATGCGCCTGCACAACGCGGGCCACAACTGCGTGGCGGGCCAGCTCGTCGTGCTGTCCGCCGACTGGGACCAGAAGGACGCGTTCCTCGCCGAGCTGCGCCGCGCGCTGGCCGCGATGCCCGCCCGCACGCCGTGGTACCCCGGCACCGACGCGAAGGTCGCGCGCGCCGAGCGGGCACACCCCGACGCCGAGCACGTGGGCGGCAGCATCCTGATGGAGGTCGCCCCGGGCGACCCGGCGTGCACCGACGAGTACTTCGCGCCCGTGCTGGCGTGGACGCAGCTGCCCGGCGCGGGCGCGGACTTCCTGCGGGGCGCCGTCGGCCTCGCCAACGACTCTCTGTACGGCACGCTGGGTGCCAACGTGGTGGTGCGGCCGCAGGACCGCGCGGCCCTGGGCGCCGCGTTCGACGCCGCGATCGCCGACCTGCGCTACGGCAACATCGCGATCAACGCGTGGACGGGCGTGGGCTTCCTCCTGCCGGGCGGCACCTGGGGCGCGTTCCCCGGGCACACGGTGGCCGACGTCGGCTCCGGGATGGACGTCGTCCACAACGGGCACCTGCTGTCCGGGCCCGAGCGCACCGTCGTGACCGGACCCTTCCGCCCGTTCCCGCGCAGCGTGCTGCACGGCGAGCTCTCCCTCTTCCCGAAGCCGCCGTGGTTCAGCGGCTCCCGCAGCGGGACCGAGACCGGCCGGCAGCTGACCCGCTACGCGGCGGTGCCGTCGTGGGGCCGGCTGATACCGGTGCTGCTCGCGGCGTTCCGGGCATGACTTCCGTGCGTGACTTCCGTGCGCACGGGGTGGACTGACGTCACAATGCTGGTGCGCCGGACCAACGGGGGACCGGCGCCGGTGCCGGGCCGACGACGACCCGGCGGCCGAACGGTGAGACCGAACGAAGGAGACCGACGATGGTTGTCCGGAGCCCGCTGCCCGACGTGGAGATCCCGTCCGTCAGCGTGTACGAGTACCTGTTCGGCGAGATCACCGAGGAGGAGCTGGACCGCGTCGCGGTGGTCGACGGCCTGAGCGGGGCGGAGACGACGTTCCGCTCGCTCCTGGCCCAGATCGACGCCGTCGCGGGCGCCGTCGCGGCGCGCGGGCTCGGGGTCGGTGACGTCGTCGCCCTGCACGCGCCCAACGTCCCCGCCTACGTCACGGTGTTCCACGGCCTGCTGCGGGCCGGGGTCACGGTGACCACCGTGAACGGCCTGGCCACGGGCCCGGAGGTCACCAAGCAGCTGGCCGACTCGGGCGCGCGGCTCCTGATCACGGTCTCCGCGCTGCTCGCGGCGGGCGAGGCCGGGGCGAAGGGGGCGGGCCTCACCACCGAGCAGATGGTGGTGCTCGACGGCGCCGTCGACTCCGCCGTCGGCTACGCCTCCCTGGCGGACCTGCTGGCCGACCCGCAC
The DNA here is from genome assembly GCF_028994805.1 of Promicromonospora iranensis. GTDB lineage: Bacteria > Actinomycetota > Actinomycetes > Actinomycetales > Cellulomonadaceae > Promicromonospora > Promicromonospora iranensis. The sequence goes on from NZ_JAJQQP010000003.1 coordinate 185,768, forward strand.
CCGGCCCCCGACGTCTCGTTCGACCCCGCCACCCACCTCGCGGTGCTGCCCTACTCGTCCGGCACGACCGGCCGACCCAAGGGCGTCATGCTGACGCACACCAACCTCGTGGCGAACGTGGCGCAGTCGCTCGCGATCGGCGTCGGGCCGGACGACGTCGTGCCCTGCGTCCTGCCGTTCTTCCACATCTACGGCATGACGGTGCTGCTCAACCTGGCGCTGCGCACCCGCGCAAAGCTCGTGACGCTGCCCCGGTTCGACCTCGCGCAGTACCTCGGGGTGATCCAGGACCACCGCGCGACCTTCCTGTTCGTGGCGCCGCCCATCGCGCTGGCGCTCGCCAAGCACCCGCTCGTGGACTCCTACGACGTCTCCGGCGTGCGGGCGGTGCTGTCGGGTGCCGCGCCGCTCGACGAGAAGCTCGCGACGGCGGTCGTGGAGCGGCTCGGCGAGAGCGTGCGGGTGCTGCAGGGCTACGGCATGACCGAGATGTCGCCGGTCTCGCACTGCATCCCGTTCGCCCGCACCGACATCTCGCCCGGGTCCGTGGGCCTGCTCGTCGCGGGCATGGAGGCCAAGATCGTCGACCCGGCGACGGGCGCGGAGATCGAGCAGCCGACCGAGGGTGTCTCGGCCCCCGGCGAGCTGCTGTGCCGTGGGCCGAACGTCATGGTCGGCTACCTCGGCAACCCCGAGGCGACGGCGGACACGCTGGAGCCCGACGGTTTCCTGCACACGGGGGACATCGTCACGATCGACGCCGACGGCGTGTTCCAGGTGGTCGACCGGCTCAAGGAGCTCATCAAGTACAAGGGCTACCAGGTCCCCCCGGCGGAGCTGGAGGCGCTGCTGCTGTCCCACCCCGGGATCGCGGACGCCGCGGTGATCGGCCTGCCCGACGAGGAGGCGGGCGAGATCCCGAAGGCGTTCGTGGTGCCCGCCCCGGGCGCGGAGCTGACCGAGGGCGAGGTCATCGCGTTCGTCGCCGAGCAGGTGGCGCCGTACAAGAAGGTGCGGGCCGTGGAGTTCATCGAGGCGGTGCCGAAGTCGGCGTCGGGGAAGATCCTCCGCAAGGATCTGAAGGTGGGCCGGTAGGGCCGCCCGGGACGGGCCTGGACCGGCAGGTCCGGTAGGGTCGGGCGCGATGTCGCACCACACTGAACCAGCCTCCGCCGGGGATTCCACGAACCCCGTGCCGACGCCGGACACTGCCCGCAAGACTCGCGTCGTGATCCTCTTCGGCGGACGCTCCGGCGAGCACGGGATCTCCGTCGCCACCGCCGGTGGCGTGCTGGGCGCCATCGACCGCTCGAAGTACGAGGTGGTGCCCATCGGCATCACCCCGAACGGGCAGTGGGTCATCGCCGACGACGAGCCGGAGCGCTGGGCCATCACCGACGGCGTGGCGCCGGAGGTGCCGGCGTCGTCCGCCGAGGTGGTGCTGCCGCTGACCGTCGGTGACGCCGCGCTGCGGGTCCTCGAGCCGGGCCAGGTCCCGTCGGCGCTCGCCGACGTCGACGTGGTGTTCCCGCTGCTGCACGGCCCGTACGGCGAGGACGGCACCGTCCAGGGCCTGCTCGAGCTCGCCGACGCCCGCTACGTGGGCTCCGGTGTGCTCGCGTCCGCCGTCGGCATGGACAAGCACTTCATGAAGATGGTGTTCGCGGGGCACGGCCTGCCCATCGGCCCGTACGCCGTGATCAGGCCGGGCGACTGGCCGGGCCGCCGCGACATCGTCCTGCAGACCATCGAGCCCCTGGGCCTCCCGCTGTTCGTCAAGCCGGCCCGCGCCGGGTCGTCCCTCGGTGTGTCCAGGGTGGACTCGCTGGACGACCTGGACGCCGCCGTCGAGGAGGCGCGCAGGCACGACCCCAAGGTGATCGTCGAGGCGGGCATCGCCGGCCGCGAGATCGAGTGCGCGGTGCTCGGCGGCCGCAGCGGGGAACGCCCGCGGACGTCCCTGCCGGGCGAGATCGTGGTCACCGACGAGACCAAGAACGGCTTCTACGACTACGAGGCCAAGTACTTCGACGAGGCGGCGGTGCAGCTCTCCTGCCCCGCCGACCTGCCGGACCACGTCATCAAGGAGATCCAGGAGATCGCCGTGCGGACGTTCGAGGCGATCGACGCCGAGGGCCTGGCGCGCGTCGACGTGTTCGTGACGCCCGACGACCAGGTGGTGGTCAACGAGATCAACACCATGCCGGGCTTCACTCCGTTCTCGATGTACCCGCGCATGTGGGCGGCCTCCGGCATGACCTATCCGGAACTGATCGACGAGCTCGTCCAGCTCGCTCTCGAGCGGTCCACCGGCCTGCGATGATCGCCTGTACTCTGCGTCTCACCACCGGTCCTCACCACGACAGGCGTGGCCGGAAAAGGGCGTCTGAGGAGGCACGATGTACGGCGAGCCGCGCTACAAGTACGCCGCGCGCGAGGTGCGGGTCGCGAACGGGACGCTCACGATCGGGCTCACGACCTTCGCCCTGAGCAACGTCATGCGCGTCGAGGTGGTGGGCGTGGCGAGACCGCAGCCGATCGGCGCCTGGGCGAACCAGGTGGCCTACCCGTTCTGCATCGTCGCGGTGATCGTCCTGCTGCTCCGCATGGTGGGCGCGGACATGCCGTGGGAGGGCGCGCTCGCCATGGCCTGTGCGGGCCTGGGGTGGCCGACGGCGCGCGCCTGGCAGCAGACACGGTTCTGGAAGCCGCTGTGGAGGTACCCGGTCTTCGCCCTCCAGCTGGTCACCGCCACCCAGCACGTGCACCGCATCTGCGCGCACGACGACCGGCACCTCGCAGCGCTCGCGCACCTGCTGGCCGCGGCGATGAAGGATCCGTCGATCTCCTATCACGGGACGATCCAGCTGATCACGAACGCCGACTCGCTGCACACCCTGGAGGCCACCAGGGACTCGATGGTGCGCTGACCGTCGGCCACCAGGCTTCGGGCCCCAGGGAAACCCTTGTGCCGTGCCCTGCCCCACGCCTACTATTTCGGTATGTCGCGAAATACCGAAGAACCGGGGGACGGGCTCTTCTCCGCCCTTGCCCATCGGGCGAGGCGGGAGATCCTGCGCTACCTGCGCGACAAGGACTACGTCCGGGCCGGTGACATCGGTGCCGCGCTGGGGATCGGCCCGTCGACCCTGTCCGGCCACCTCAAGGTCCTGCGTCAGGCCGGGCTGGTCGAGACCAGGCGCCGCGCGACCGAGGTCCAGTACCGGCTCCAGATGAGCCTGCTGGACGAGGCCATCGTCGCCCTGGCGGAGCTGCGCCGACCTCGATCGTCGGCGGCTGCGGCCGGCGCGATCTCCGAGACGGATGAGAGTGGCGACACCGCTGTGCACAGGACCGTCAACCAGGAGGGCACACCATGACCGCGACCGGCTCCATTGAAGTTTCCCGGGACGACAGCCCGCCGCCTCCGTGGGTCATGGTCCCGTGGCCGGGGGCGGCAGTGGCGCTGGCCGCCGTCACGATCATGATCGTGACCTCGGTCGTCGCGTGGCCGGAGATGGCGGTCGAGGTCGTCACCCGCGAGGCCGACGGACGGCACGGCGAGAGCGTGGTGCACCGCGGGGTCACAGCCGTGGCCGCGCCGAGCATGTTGCTCGGGCTCACGGTCCTGTTCTCCGTAGCGCTGCGTGCGGATCATGAGCTGCTCAAGCGAACCCCCATGGCGCTGGACCGTTCTCCCGAACGGGTTCGGCAGGTGTTGAGCTGGACGCTCATGGGCCTGTCCGTGTTCCTGGTGACGTTCCACCTCGGGCTGCTCTCGCTGCACACCGGAGACGGGTTCCCGTTCGAGAAGGCCGTCGCGGCCGCAGCGGGGCTCCTCATCGCCTGCCTCGGTGTGGCAGCGCCGTTGTTCGCCCCGGGCGGCCGGTACACCGGAGGGCTCGAGCGGTTCAGGGCCACGCAGGGCAGGCTCTATCGCGGAGCGGGCATCGCCCTCGTCCTTGCCGGGATCGCGACGGCCGTCGCGGCGGCCTTCGCCCCTTGGGTGGCGATGGGTATCGCCGTGGTGTCCGTCGGCGCCGTGTTCCTCGTGGTCGGGCTCGCCGCGGCGTTCCGGGCAGCACGGCGACCGGAGGAGTGACGCCGCAGCCGGCGGCCTACGAGGCTCAGCGCACGGTCGGGTGCGGTTCGAGGCCCATCGTGGCGAGCAGCGAGGAGACCAGGTCCTCGTGCAGTGCCACGTGGTCGCCGAACGCGAACTCCTGGTGGCCGTAGACGGCCATGCACTGCAGCCCGTAGACCTGCCGCCAGCTCGTCACCATGAGGTGGGCGACGCCGAGCGGCAGGTCGTGCCCGCCCACCGCGTCGCGGTACCGGCGGACCTGCTCGGCCAGCTCGGGGGCGAGCTCGTCGTCGGCGGGGCGGGGGATGCCCGCCGCCGCCAGCTCGCGGAACAGCGGGACGTAGTGGCCACCGACCATCTCGGCCATGCGGCGCTGGAGGGCGTGGCTGTCGGGCAGCTCCGCGCGGATGCCGGACCCGATGACGAGGTCGAACTCGGCCGGGTTGCGGACCGCCCAGTCGAGCGAGGTCCGGGTCGAGGCGACCAGGGCGGCCGCGATGTCGCCTGGATCCTGCCGGGCCACCGCGGCGCCGAGCAGCTCCAGCACCTCCTCGACGATCAGCACGCAGAGCTGCGCGATGACGTCCTGCCGGTTCTCGAAGTGCCGGTACAGCGCGGGCGGCGTGACGCCTACCTCTTTCGCGACGGCGGCCATCGTGAGCTTGCTCAGGCCGTGCTGTCCGGCGAGCTGGTGCCGTGCGGCGGCGAGGACCTCACGCCGCAGCTCGTCGCGCAGACGTTCGCGGCGCGACTGCACCGGGGCGGGTTCTGTGGCTGCCGCAGCGGGCGGCACGGATACGGCTGGGCTCACTGACACTCCTTCGTGGCAGGTACCTGCGTCACGGCGTCGGCCAGGTCGGCGATGAACGACGTCGAGTGGTCCTCGGTGACCGCCGGCGGCACGATCACCTCGACCGCGGGGTCGCGGCCGTAGGTGACGAACGACCAGGTACCCGCGTCATCGGTGGTGACGATCCAGTCGACGGCGGTGCCGTCCCCCGAGTCGACGTGCTGGCAGTCTGCTGCCGGCCCGACCTGCTCGACGCCGCAGCGCATGGTGACCGCCGCACCCGGCTCGCCCCAGGCCGCCGTGGCCTGGGCGTCGGTCTTCAGCTTCGGCAGGTCGGTGCCGAGCTCGTCCGGCACGGCCAGCATGACCTCCGCGCACTTCGGGTCGGCGGCGTCCGGCGCCACCTCCACCCCGATCGTTCGAGCGCACCCACCGAGCACCAGGACGGCGAGAGCGGCGGTCGTTGCGGGCACGAATCGGGCGGGAAGCACGAAGATACGTTACCCGTCTCGGATAGTGCCCGTCCCCGATGCCCGTTTGCTACCGGTGTGCGGCTCGCGCACCGGCCGGTATGCCGCGACCTGCCCGCGCTGGCCCTTAGGGTCTACCAGTGACCCGCGTCCGTGACCTCTCCGAGGAGCAGATCCTCGAACGCATCGTGCCTCTGCTGCCCCGGGGGAGTGCGACGCTGCTCGGGCCAGGCGACGACGCCGCGGTGCTCGCAGCGCCCGACGGCCGGTTCGTGGTCTCGACCGACGTGCTCGTCGAGGACCGCCACTTCCGCACCCGCTGGTCCACCGGGTACGACGTCGGACGGCGTGCCGCCGCGCAGAACCTCGCCGACATCGCCGCGATGGGCGCGCGACCGACCGGGCTGGTCACGTCCCTCGTGGTGCCCGGCGACACCGAGCTGGACTGGGTGACGGGCCTGGCCAGGGGCCTGGCCGACGGCTGCGCCCCGGTTGGCGCGGGCGCGGTGGGCGGCGACCTGTCCGGCGGACCGTGCCTGGTGGTCAGCATCACCGTGCACGGCGACCTGGAGGGTCGTTCGCCGGTGCTGCGGTCGGGTGCCCGGCCGGGCGACGTCGTCGCGCACGCCGGGGTGCGCGGGTGGTCGGCCGCCGGGCTGGCGCTCCTCGAAGCGGGCCTGGTCCGCGTGCCGCTGCCCGCCGTCCCGCTGGAGGTCACCGACGGCGTGCTGCTCGAGGACGCGTGGGAGCGGCTCGTCGCCGCCTACCTCCGGCCGGACCCGCCGCTCGCCGCCGGCGTCGCGGCAGCTCAGGCGGATGCCACCTCGATGCTCGACCTGTCCGACGGTCTGCTGCGTGACGCCGGGCGGGTCGCCCGCGCGAGCGGCGTACGGCTCGATCTCGACGCCGGGGCGTTCGCGAAGGACCGGGACGCGCTGCGTTCGGCGGCACGGGCTGTCGCCGCGGCGACCGGGCTGGGCGATCCCGGCTGGGGGCCCGGGAACGCGGACATCGACGGGCTCGTCGATCAGTGGGTCTGGGCCGGGGGAGAGGACCACGGGCTGCTCGCCACGTTCCCGGCCGATACCCGGCTGCCGGAGGGCTGGACCGCCGTCGGCCAGGTGCACGAGGCCGGGCCGGCGGGGCCGGTCGTCACGATCGCTGGCCAGGTGCAGGACGTCGGTCCGGGCTGGGACCACTTCCGGGCGTGACGCCGGGCCGGCTAGCGCCGCTTGCGGAAACGGAGCTGCGTGAGCGGCTGGCCGCCGATCTCGTCGATGCGCTCGGTCCCGTCGTGCTGGAAGCCGTGGCGCCGGTAGAAGTGCTGCGCGCGATCGTTGCCCTCGAGGATCCAGAGGGACACGACGGTGCCGGGGGAGAGCCCGTCGAGCACCGTGCGCATCAGGTCTCGTGCCACACCGGTGCCCCACGCGGCCGGATGCAGGTAGATGGCGTAGATCTCGAGGTCACCCGGTTCGGCGTCCTCGTCGCGGCACGGGCCGACGCTGGTGAAGCCGACGGTCCCGCTCTCGTCCTCCGCGACGAGCACGGTGATGTCGCGGGCGTTCACCGCCGCTTTCCACTGACCCGCCCGGTCGGTGACGTCCAGCGACTCCAGGTAGGAGCCGGACAGGATCTCCGAGTACGCACCACGCCAGGAGGCGATGTCGACCTGGGCGATCGCTTCGGCGTCGGCCGTCGTTGCTGGGCGGATGGTCACATCTTCCGGTGCCATCATGGCTTCACCTTTTCACCCGGTGGTGCCTGGCGCAACCACTTCTTGGGTCCCACTGAAGGTTACGGGAACGACGAAGACGCCCGCCAGGTGTGAACCCGAAGGGCGTCTTCGTCGATCGTTCTCATCGAACGTCTTCGTCAAGCATTGCGGGTCGCGTCAGCGACCCGGCTGCGGCAGCGTCAGGCCGAGACCTTGCGCGTGACCTTGCCGGCCTTGAGGCAGGAGGTGCACACGTTGACGCGCTTGGGAGTCCCGCCCACGATCGCACGGACGCGCTGGATGTTCGGGTTCCAGCGGCGCTTGGTGCGGATGTGAGAGTGCGAAACTGAGTGCCCGAAACCCGGGCCCTTGCCGCAGACGTCGCAGTTGGCAGCCACGGTGTCTCCTGAATGTCGTGCACGCCTGTGCAGAAACGACAGCACGACGTGATGGATGGTCGAAAGGGGGAGCCTGGACACTTCAGAGCAGTCAACGCTTCGTAGCGGACCAGGCAACTTCGACAGAGTACCCGATCGCGGGCCCGGCCCTCAAACCGTAGCCACGGGGTGCTGCGTCACAGCACGGGTCACATCACGGTCTCGCGGGCGCGAGCCGTGCGGCGAGCCTGTGGACGGCCGCACGCGAGCGGCCCTGCCGCTGGGTACGGTGGGATCCGTCCGGGCGGGCGCCCGGTCAGTTGTTCAGCCACGTGCAGGAGGGCAGAGCGTGACCGACGTCGACAGCGGCAGCCGGACAGCCGATTCTGGTCCGGAGCCGTTCCCGGCCGGCGTCCGTCTCGAGGACCCGGGACTGGTGCGCGCCTGGACCCGCGGCGCGACGGCGGCTCTGCGGCGGGAGCGCGAGGCGATCGACCGGGTCAACGTGTTCCCGGTGGCCGACGCCGACACCGGCACCAACCTCTACCTGACCCTCCGTGAGGGGGACCGGGCGGTCGTCGGCGCACCCGCTGACGCGACCGGCCCGCAGCTGCTGGCGACGCTCGCCCGTGCGGCCCTGCTGGGCGCGTACGGGAACTCCGGCGTGATCCTGAGCGAGTGGCTGCGCGGTCTGGCGGTCGCCGCGCGGCACGGCGGTGGCGCGGCGGACCTGCTCGGCCGGGCGGCGACGTCGGCCCGGTCGGCTGTGGCACAGCCCGCCGAAGGAACGATCCTCACGGCGGCGGACGCCGCGGCGTCCGCCGCGCGCGCGGTCGAGAGCGCGTCGGTGCGGGACCTGGGCGCCGGCCGGCCGCACGACGCCGGGCTGCTGCCCGTGGTGACCGCCGCGGCGGCCGCCGCGCGCACCGCCGCCCGGGCCAGCCGGGACGAGCTCGACGACCTGCGCACGGCGGGCGTGCTCGACGCCGGGGCACTGGGTCTGGTCCTCGTGCTGGACGCGCTCGTCGTCGCGGCGGCCGGAGTGTCAGAGGCGGACGGCAGCATGGAGTCCGTGAACCTGGACCAGCTGCTCGACCCCGCTTCGGCGCCGCTCGTGAGCGCCGCAGCGGTGTCCGGCGTGCCCGGGGCGGGTGCACCGGCCGACGAGGCCGGCGGCGTCGGACCGCACGGCGCCGGGGCCGGCGCAGGCGCCCTGGAGCTCATGTTCGTGCTCACGAGACCGGTCGAGGCGGCGTTCGACACAGCGTCCGACACGGTGGCGTCCGGGCTGCGGGCCGCGCTCGGCAAGGTGGGCGACTCGGTGGTCGTGGTCGGCGGGGACGCCGGCACCGGGACCGGCGTCTGGCAGGCGCACGTCCACACCGACCACCTCGACCAGGCGCTCGCGATCGCGGTGGACGCGTCGGCTGCGGGCTCGCTCTCCCAGGTGCACGTGCGTCACCTCGAGGCCGTGACGCAGCACCAGTGGGGTGTCGTCGCCGCGACGTCGGCCCCCGTGCTCGCCGCGGAGCTCGCGCACGCGGGCGCCGTCGTCCTGCTCACGGGCGGGCTCGACAGCACGGTCGAGGAGCTGACGGCCGATGACGTGGGCCGGGTCGTCGCGTCGACCGGTGCCCGGCAGGTCCTGCTCCTCGGGGTGCCGGACGGGCCGGCCGACGTCCAGGCCCACACCGACGTCGGCGAGCTGGTCACCGTGCCGACACCCACCGACGTCCATGCCGTCGTCGCCCTGGCCGCGCTCGGCACGTTGCTGCCGGTCGGCCTGCTGGACGAGCCGGGCGACGCGCCGGGCACCGACGCCCGCGCGATCGTGGACGAGGCGCTCGCGGGACTGACGGTGACGACCGTGCGCGCCGACGCCGCGGTCGACGCCCTGCGCGGCGCGGCAGGGCCCGCGACGACCGTGGTGACCGCGCTGCTCGACGCGGACGTCCCGGACGGCCTGCCCGACCGGCTCGCCGCCACGCTCGCGGAACGCACGCCGGAGGCCGAGCTCGTCGTCCTGGCGACGGGCCGCCCGGGCGACGGGGTGTGCCTGGGCACGGAGGAGGAGCACGCATGACCGAGCGGGTGGACGAGCGCCTCGAGCGCGCCTTCGACAAGCGGACGGCCACCGCTCTGGGCAAGCTCGGGCTGGTGACCGTGGGTGACCTGCTGGGCCACTACCCGCGCCGGTACGCCGACCCGGGCGCCCTCTCGGACATCGCGGCGCTCGAGGTGGGCGAGCACGTGACCATCCTGGCCCGCGTGGAGCAGGCGACGGTCCGCCCCATGCGCAACCGCAAGGGCGCGCTCATGGAGGTGGTGGTGACGGACGGCAACAGCCGCCTGTCCCTCACCTTCTTCGGCAAGCACCGTGGCTCGCTCTACAACCACGAGAAGCGGCTGGTCCCGGGGGCGAAGGGGCTGTTCACGGGGACCGTCGGCCTGTACAGGGGGACGCGACAGCTCACCCACCCGGACTTCACCCTGATGGGAGAGGAGTCCGACCTCGACAGCGACGAGGCGCTCCTGGAGCACGCGACCAAGCCCATCCCGATCTATCCCGCGGCGGCCGGCATCCCCAGCTGGAAGATCCAGGGCGCGCTCCGTGTCGTGCTCGACACCCTGACCGACGACGACGTGCCCGACCCGGTGCCCGACGAGGTGCGGGAACGCGAGGGGATGCCCGGGCGGACGGCCGCGCTGCGCAGCCTGCACCGGCCGGCCACCTTGAAGGAGGCATACCGCGCACAGCACCGGATGCGGTTCGAGGAGGCGTTCGTGCTGCAGGCGGCGCTCGCTCAGCGCCGGGCCCGCACCGCCGCCGAGGACGCCACCGCGCGCCCGCCGCTGCCCCCGGGCAAGCCGAGCCTGCTCGCGGACTTCGATGCCTCGCTGCCCTTCGTGCTCACCGACGGACAGCGTGCGGTGGGCGACGAGCTCGCCGTCGAGCTCGCCAGCCCGCGCCCGATGCACCGGCTGCTGCAGGGCGAGGTCGGCAGCGGCAAGACGGTGGTCGCGTTGCGCGCCATGCTGCAGGTGGTCGACGCGGGTGGTCAGGCCGCACTCCTCGCGCCCACCGAGGTGCTCGCCGCGCAGCACGCCCGCACCCTGCGCGCCCTGCTCGGCCCGCTGGCCGAGGGCGGCACCCTCTTCGGGGCGGAGCGCACGGACGCGAGCACCCGGGTGGCGCTGCTCACCGGCTCGCTCGGCGCGAAGGCGCGCAAGGAGGCCCTGCTGCAGGCCGCGAGCGGTGAGGCCGGCATCGTCGTGGGGACGCACGCGCTCCTCTCGGAGCAGGTGCAGTTCGCCGACCTCGGTCTCGTCGTGGTGGACGAGCAGCACCGCTTCGGCGTCGAGCAGCGGGACGCGCTGCGCGCCAAGGGCCGGGTGTCCCCGCACCTGCTGGTCATGACGGCCACACCGATCCCGCGGACCGTGGCGATGACGGTCTTCGGCGACCTCGAGACGTCGTCCCTCACCGAGGTGCCCGCGGGGCGTGCCGGCATCACCACGGTCGCCGTCCCCGCGCGGAACACCCGCTGGACCGACCGCACCTGGGCCCGCGTCCGCGAGGAGGTCGACGCCGGCCGCCGCGCCTACGTCGTCTGCGCGCGGATCCACCCGGACGAGGAGACGAAGGCGCCCGCCAAGGACTTCGACGACGTGCCGGAGTTCCTGGACCCCTCCGGCCCGGGTGCCGAGGGCGCCGCCGACCGGCCGCCCCTGCGTGCCGTGCTCGAGGTGGTGGAGGAGCTGCGCTCGCGACCCGAGCTGGCGGGCGTCGAGATCGGGATGCTGCACGGGCAGCTGCCGGCCGACCAGAAGGAGGCGGAGATGGCACGGTTCGCCTCCGGCGAGGCTCCGGTCCTGGTCGCCACCACCGTGATCGAGGTGGGCGTCGACGTCCCCGAGGCCACGGCGATGGTCATCTTCGACGCCGACCGGTTCGGCATCTCCCAGCTGCACCAGCTGCGCGGACGGGTGGGGCGAGGCACCGACCCGGGCCTGTGCCTCCTGGTGTCCGACGCCGAGCCCGGCACCCCCGCCTTCGCCCGCCTGGAGGCGATGACCCAGACCACCGACGGTTTCAAGCTCGCCAACCTGGACCTGGAGCTGCGCAGCGAGGGCGACGTGCTCGGCGCCGCACAGTCCGGCCGGGCCAGCTCCCTGCGCCTCCTGCGGGTGGTCAAGGACGCCGGGCTCATCGAGGAGGCGCGCACCGCGGCCGTCGACGTCGTGCAGGCTTCCCCCGACCTGACGGAGTTCCCGGAGCTCGCCCAGGCGATCCGCGCGCAGCTCGACGAGGACCAGGAGGAGTTCCTGGAGCGGGCCTGACCAGCCGTCGGCGGCGCCCACCCGTTCAGCAGGGTGAAATCACACGGGTGAAAGGGATGACCTACTCCTTACGCGCGAAACGTACAACCGATAGAGTCCCCGCCGATGACGGTCGACGCGAAGCACGCGATCCATACCGGCGGGCCGGCAAAGACTGCGTGGCAGCGCGGGAGGCTCCTGGCGCTCGGTTCTGTGGTGATCGCCGTTTTGCTCGTGGCCCACGAGTACGTGCCGAATCGCTGGGGAAACCTCGGCAGCCTCGTCGAGACCTTCCTGCCATGGCTCGGGCTGGCGGTGCCGCTCGGCATCCTCGCGGCGCTGCTGCGGCGGTCGGCGCTCGCGATCCTCGCTGTCCTGCTGCCGCTCGCGGCCTGGATCTGGGTCTTCCTGCCGCAGGTGCGGCCGATAGAGCCGGCGCCCAGCGACCTGACGGTGGTGCAGCACAACGTCAGCGACGCCAACACCGACGTCGCGGGCACCGCTGAGGTGCTCCTCGCCGCCGAGCCGGACGTCGTGACCCTCACGGAGGTGTCGGAGGCGACCGCCGAGGAGTACACGCAGGCGTTTGGCGAGGCGCTGCCGCACCACGAGACGCAGGGCACTGTCGGCGTCTGGTCCGGGTTCCCGCTCCGGGGCGCCACCGCCGTGGACATCCGGCCCGAGGGCGTCGACGCCTCCTGGGACCGCTGCCTACGGGTGGTGGTCCAGGGGGAGGGAACCACGGTCGCGCTGTTCGCGGCGCACCTGCCCTCGGTCCGGATCGGGCGCGGCGGCTTCGAGACGGAGCTGCGCGACGCGAGCGCGCTCGCGCTGGCGGACGCCGTCGACGCGGAGGAGAACGACGCCGTGATCGTCGCGGGCGACCTGAACGCGGTGCTGGCGGACGGTGCGATAGCCCCGCTGACCAACCTCGTCACCGCCCCGACGACCGGCTTCGAGTTCACCTATCCGGAGACCTTCCCGGTCGCCCAGATCGATCACGTCCTCGCGCGGGGTGCCACCGTGACCGAGGTGCGTGCCCTGGGCAGCACGGGCAGCGACCACCTGCCGGTCGTCGCGCGCGTCGACACCCCGGAGTCGTAGCCGCGCACGCCGCGCGGCTCGGCCGCCGGGTTAGGCTCGCGGCGTGACCAGGATCGTCGCGGGCTCAGTGGGCGGACGCACCATCGCGGTGCCGGCCAAGGGCACCCGCCCCACGAGCGACCGCGTGCGCGAGGCGATCTTCTCCCGCCTGGAGCATCTCGGCGTGCTCGACGGCGCCCGCGTGCTCGACCTCTATGCCGGCTCGGGAGCGCTCGGGCTCGAGGCCGCGAGCCGGGGCGCCGTCGCCGTGACTCTCGTGGACAGCGCGCGCCCCGCGGCGGAGGTCGCGCGCAGGAACGTCGCGGGACTGGGACTGACCGGGGTGCGGGTCGCCACCGAGACGGCGGAACGGTTCGCGGCGTCGCTGGCGGCCAGGGGAGCGCGCCCCGACGCCGGTGCGTCCGCCCGCGTGACCTCCGGCACGGCGGCGGCCCTGGACCTCGTCTTCCTCGACCCGCCCTACGACCTCGACGAGGAGTCGCTCGCCACCGTGCTGGCGCACCTCGCGACGTCGGGCGTCCTGGCCGACGGCGCGGTGGTGGTCGTCGAGCGGTCGATCCGCACGCCCGAACCCGCCTGGCCCGACGGCCTCGCCCCGTTCGCGCGCAAGGACTACGGGGAGACGGCGGTCTACTACGCGGAGCCGTCGGACCCGGAGCCGTCGGACACCGAGCCGTCGGACACCGAGCCGTCGGACCCGGAGCCGTCGGATAGCGTGGGCGCGTGACCACCGTCGTCTGCCCCGGGTCGTTCGACCCGATCACCCTCGGCCACCTCGACATCGTGCGCCGCGCCGCGTCGATGTTCGACGACGTGGTGGTCGGCATCGCGAAGAACCCCGGCAAGTCCGGCCTGCTGGACCTGGAGACGCGTGCGGAGCTCGTGCGAGCAGCGGTGCACTCCGCCGCCCAGACGGATCCGGCCATGTCGCGGGTGCGGGTCGCCGTCGTGCCGGGGCTGCTGGTGGACTTCTGCCGCGAGGCCGGGGCGGTCGCCGTCGTGAAGGGCCTGCGCGGGGGCGGTGACTTCGACGCGGAGCAGCCCATGGCGCTCATGAACCGGCACCTGTCGGGCGTCGAGACGATCTTCCTGCCGGGCGACCAGAGGTACGCGCACGTCGCGTCGTCGCTGGTGAAGGACATCATGCGGCACGGCGGGCCGGTCGACGACCTGGTGCCGGCGGGTGTCGTCGCGGCGCTCCGGTCCGCACTGGGCCGTCCGGCGTCCTAGCCCGTGAGGGCTGTCACCCCGTACGGGCGCGCGTGAGCCCCGTTCCATGTCGTAGGATTGGTTTTTGGCCCGTGGCGTGATGGCTTGCGCCGGGTCCACCCCCCTTTCACCGTCCTCTCGGACACTGCCTTTCATGGAGTCTGTTATTTCCCGCGAACCGAACTCACCGCTCGTGCTCGACACGCACGAGCTGTCTCGGCGTGCCGGATCCATGCGTACGCACAGCGCGACCGTGCAGGCGCCGTCGGATCTCGGTACTGCTGTGATCGGTATCCCGGAAGGCTCAGACCTCGAGCTGGATCTTCGACTCGAGTCCGTGATGGAAGGCGTGCTGGTCTCCGGCACGGTCCGCGGCACGGCAAAGGGTGAGTGCAGCCGCTGCCTCGACGACATCACTCGTGAGCTCACGGTCGATGTGACCGAGCTGTTCGCCTACCCCGAGAGGGTTGCGGCGTCGGTCAAGGCGGGGGACGTCGACGTCGAGGACGAAGAGTCAGTCCTGGACGACGACGACAATGCCGACCTGGAGCCTGCGCTTCGGGATTCGGTAGTGACTGCACTACCATTTCAACCGCTGTGCCGGGAGGACTGCCCGGGCCTGTGCTCCGAGTGCGGAGCACGCCTGGCTGACGACCCCGGTCATCACCATGACGTAGTCGACCCTCGTTGGTCGGCGCTTCAGAGCATGCTCGAATCTACGAGCGTGTCGGACGAGACGAAAGAGAGCTAGCCGTGGCTGTTCCGAAGCGCAAGATGTCGCGCAGCAACACCCGTGCGCGTCGCTCGCAGTGGAAGACCACCGCAGCGACCCTCACCACCTGCCCGCAGTGCCAGGGCAACAAGCTGCCGCACACGGCGTGCCCGACGTGCGGCACCTACAAGGGCCGCACGTACCGCGACGCCCTGAAGACCGTTCACGCGGGCTGACGTGGCCAAGGGCGGGACGTCGCCGGCGAGGCCGGAACCTACCGCGCTGCTCGAGAAGCTCGGGGTCCATCTGGACCCCGAGCTTCTTGTGCTGGCACTGACCCACCGGTCGTTCGCGCACGAGGCCGGCGGCATCCCCACGAACGAGCGCCTGGAGTTCCTGGGTGACGCCGTGCTGGGGCTCGTGGTGACGGAGGCGCTGTACCGCCGTCACCCCGACCTGTCGGAAGGCGACCTGGCGCGCATGCGCGCGGCGACGGTCTCGCAGCGTGCGCTCGCCGCGGTGGCGCGGACGCTCGGCCTGGGCAAGTACGTGCTGCTCGGCAAGGGTGAGATCCGCACGCGCGGCTTCGAGAAGGACTCGATCCTCTCCGACACGGTGGAGGCCCTGATCGGCGCCACCTACCTGTCGCACGGCCTGGAGACGTCGCGCGCGCTGGTGCACCGCCTCGTCGACTCGACGCTCGACGTCGCCGCGGGCCTGGGCGCAGGGCTGGACTGGAAGACGTCGCTGCAGGAGGCCTCGGCCGAACGCGGACTCGGCGCGCCCGACTACATCGCCACGTTCGAGGGTCCGGAACATGCCCGGGTCTTCCACTCGACCGTCGTGATCGACGGCGTCACCTACGGGACCGGCTCGGGCAGCGCGAAGAAGCACGCCGAGCAGGGCGCGGCCGAGGAGACCTACCGGGCGCTCCTGGAGAAGTTCCCGCTGCCCAAGCCGGGGGTCGACGGCGAGAGCGCCGCCGGGGACACCTCCGGGAGCAAGGCGCCGGTCGCCGGTGCCTGAGCTCCCTGAGGTCGAGACCGTCCGGGACGGCCTCGACCGGCTGGTCGTCGGCGCGACCGTGCGCGACGTCGAGGTGTTCCGCGAGTACAGCGTCCGCCGGCACGACGGCGGTCCGGGTTCGTTCCGCGATCAGCTCGTCGGACGGCGGCTGGGTGCCGCCGTCCGCCGCGGCAAGTTCCTCTGGCTGCCGCTGGACGACCCCGCACGGCCCGACGGTGCCCCGCGGGCCGAGCCTGTGGAGACCCCCGCCGCTGCGCTCCTGGCACACCTCGGCATGTCGGGCCAGCTGCTCGTCCGTGGCGCCGCGGCGAGCGGCGCCCAGGACCCGGCGGCGACCGCCGTCCTGCCCGCGGATCCGGAACCCGACGGCTGGCAGCACCCTCACCTGCGCGTCCGCCTGCACCTGACGGGCGCCCCCTCCGGCGCGCGGTACCTCGACTTCGTGGACCAGCGCACGTTCGGGCACCTGAGCGTGCAGGACCTGGTGCCCGGCGACGGCGAACCGGCGTCGAGCATCCCGGCCGGGCACGGCTCGGACCTGCCCCTGCTCCCGCAGCCGGTCGCGCACATCGCCCGTGACCTGCTCGACCCGAACCTGGACCTCGACGGCCTGGTCCGGCGGGTGCGTCGCCGTCGGACCCAGGTGAAGCGTGCGCTGCTGGACCAGACCGTCGTGTCCGGCGTGGGCAACATCTACGCCGACGAGGCGCTCTGGCGGGCGAAGGTGCACTGGGCTCGGCCCACCGACAAGCTCCGGGCCGCCGACGTGCGCCGCGTGCTGGACTCGGCGGCCGAGGTGATGCGCGAGGCGCTGGTCCAGGGCGGCACCAGCTTCGACGAGCTGTACGTCAACGTGAACGGGGAGTCGGGGTACTTCGACCGCTCGCTCGCGGTGTACGGGCAGGAGAACGAGGCGTGCCGGCGCTGTGGCGCGCTGGTCCGCCGGGACGCGTTCATGAACCGGTCCTCGTTCAGCTGCCCGGTCTGCCAGCCGGCCCCCCGCCCCCGCACCCCGTAACCACCTCCGTTGAGTGCTGGCTATTTGTGGGCCGGGAGCACGCCAGACCACAGATAGCCAGCACTCAACGGCTGGTCAGCGGGGGGTGACGTTGCGGAGAGGCTCGCCCGCCCGCCAGGACGTGAGCTGGTCGGCGAGGAAGCGGGCCGCGCCGCGCGGACGTCCACCCGCCACGTGGGGCGTGAGGATCAGGTTCGGGACGTCCCAGAGGGGAGAGTTCGCCGGCAAGGGCTCCGTCTCCATGACGTCGAGCGCAGCGCCGGCGAGCCGCCCGGAACGCAACGCGTCGACGAGTGCTGCCTCGTCCACCGTCGCGCCCCGGCCCACGTTCACGAATCGCGCCGACGTCGGCAGCAGGCTCAGCAGGCGGGCGTCCAGGATGTGCCGCGTGGCGGGCACCGCGGGCAGCAGGGAGACGAGCAGGTCGGTCTCGGCCAGCAGGGCGTCCAGGCCGTCGGGGCCCACCACGGGGTAGCCGGACCGTTCGCCCGCGCGCGAGGCGACGCCGGTGACCTGCGCACCCAGCGCCGTCAGCAGCGGGGACAGTCGCAGCGCGATCGAGCCGAAGCCCCAGACGGTCACGCGTGCGCCGTCGAGCGTGTACTCGCGCTCTGTTCCCGGGTCCGCCTGGGCGAACGCGATCTCCTTGGCCCAGTGGTGCTCGCGCTGCGCGGCGAGGGAGAAGTCGATGCGGCGAACGGTCGCCAGGATCAGCGCCAGCGCGTGCTCGGTGACGGTGTCGTCGTGCAGGGACTGGCCGGAGGAGATCACGACCTCGGGGCCGAACCCGGCCCGCAGCGCCACGTCCGGGCCGGCGGAGAGCGTCTGCACCCAGCGCAGCCGGGGCATGCGGCGGGCGGCGTCGGCGAGGACCTTGGGCGGGCTGGACCAGGTGACCAGCACCTCGGCGTCGGTGTGCTCCTCGGGGACCGGCTCGTTCATCGCGTAGGCGACGACGGTGTCGGTGCCGCCGGGCGCGAAGGAGGCTCCGCCGTCGGGCAGCAGGGACGGGAAGTCGAGGTCGAAGGGCACGTCCGGTACGAGGATCTTCACGCCCGGGACGTTACCTGACGTGCCCCCGGACGAGCGCGAGGTGTGTCGCGCCAGGGATCCTGGCGCGACACACCTCGTGGTCCGGCGTGGGGACGGGAGGGTCAGCCCGCCACCCGGATGTACACCGGGTTGTTCTGCCACATCTTGCCGTACTGCACCGGGGTGCCCTGCTGCTGGGCCTCGACGACCATGCCGTTGCCGGCGTAGAGCGCCACGTGGCCAGGCGTCCACACGATGTCGCCCGGCTGCGCCTCGGCGGCGGAGACCTGGCGCCCGATGGTCGAGATCGCGCTCGAGCTGTGCGGGACCGAGACCCCGAGCTGGCCGTAGACGTACTGGATGAGCCCGGAGCAGTCGAAGCCGCTGGGGGAGGCTCCGCCCCACACGTAGGGCACGCCGACGTACTCGAGGGCGAGGTTGACGGCCTGCTGGCCCAGACCGGAGGCGTCCCCGACGGTCTCGACGACGGCTGCCGCCTCGGTCTCCGTGGCGGCCGCGGCTTCGGCAGCAGCCTCAGCAGCGGCGGCTGCCTCGGCCTCGGCCTGCGCCTCGGCCTCTGCCTTGGCGCGAGCCTCGGCCTCCGCCTTGGCCTTGGCCTCGGCCTCGGCGATGCCCGCCTCGGTCTCGGCGTACGGAGTCACGGACACCCGTCCGCGCTCGGCCCAGAAGTCGGCGTCCTGCGTGACCTTGACCTTGGTCACCAGGTTCTCGGAGATGCTGGCGCGGGACGTCGTGTCGACGGTGTTGCTGACCGGGGTCGCGTTGGCGAGCGCGGTCTGCGTGTGCGGCTCGACGGGCGCCGTGTGGGCCGTCTGGGTGAAGACCGACGCCAGCATGCCGGACGTGACGACCGCGATGGCGCCGGTCCGGGCAGCATTCTCGGCAGCGGTCTGGGTCAGGGCGGTGAAGGGGGTGAGCGCAGGGCCGTCGGCGCGGTGCCTGCCCCGGTTGCTGGAGCGGTTTGCCTGGTCGTCCGCCCAGTCGTGGGTGCGGTCGGTGAGTACGGTCACCAGTGTTCTCCTCGGACGCCTACGAAGTGAGCTGTCGGGTTCGGATGGGGAGAGCGATCACCCGGCCTCACGAGGAGGCTTCACCCCTAGGACACTCGCGTGCCCGCTTACTTGGTTCCCCCGTCCCTGTCACGTTCTAGCTGCTCAGATCCGGTGACAGGGTTCGGCGTCCGGACCTGGACCTCCCCGTTGCTGGAGAGGCGAGACTGACCGTACCCGGCTCTCGCGCGAATGTCACGATTAGGTCACATACCGACTTGTGATGGAACCTCCCTGGCAATCTGTGCCCCATGCCACTATGGCGTTCATGACCGTTTCCATGCGTTCCCGGTACGACGTCGTCGTCGTGGGCGGTGGTCACAACGGCCTCACCGCAGCGGCCTACGCGGCGCGCGGCGGCCGGTCCGTCCTCCTCCTCGAACGTGCTGATCACGTGGGCGGCGCCGCCGTCTCGGCCCGTCCGTTCGCCGGGACGGACGCACGGCTGTCGCGCTACTCCTACCTCGTCTCGCTCCTGCCGCGACAGGTGATCGAGGAGCTCGGCCTCCCCATCACCCTGAAGCGCCGCCGCTGGTCCTCGTACACACCGGTGGGCGACGGTGGCCTCCTCGTCGACAGCCAGGACGACGCCGCCACGCGCGCCTCCTTCCACCGCCTCACCGGCTCCGACGCCGACTTCGAGGCATGGGCCCGCTTCTACGCCATGACCGCGGAGGTGGCCCGCCGGCTCGCGCCGACACTCACCGAGCCCCTGCTCCCGCGGTCGGCGGTCCGGGACCTCGTGGTCGACGGCGTGGGAGAGGAAGCCTGGCGGGCGCTCTTCGAGGAGCCCTTGGGCGAGGTGCTGCGCCGCACCTTCGCCGACGACGTCGTCCGCGGCATCGCGGCCACCGACGGCCTGATCGGCACGTTCGCCGACCTCGACGAGCCGTCCCTGCGGCAGAACCGCTGCTTCCTCTACCACGTCATCGGCAACGGGACCGGCGACTGGGACGTGCCCGTGGGCGGCATGGGCGCCGTCTCGGGCGCCCTGCGCGACGCCGCCCTCGCCGCCGGCGCGACGATCGTCACCTCGGCGACCGTCACCGCCGTCGATCCCGGCGGACCCGGCGCCTCCGGTGCGGAGGTCACCTGGACCGACGGCGACGGGCGCACCCGGGGCGTCACCGCCGGGCACGTGCTCGCCGGGTGCGCCCCGGCCGAGCTGGACCGGCTGCTGGGCGGCCACGCCCCGGCGTCGGCCGACCACCCGGAGGGCGCCCAGCTCAAGGTGAACATGCTGCTGACGCGCTTGCCCCGGCTGCGCGACGACGTCGATCCCGTCGCCGCGTTCAGCGGAACCCTGCACGTCCACGAGTCGCTGTCCCAGCTCCAAGCCGCGCACGCGCAGGCGGCCGCCGGGCACATACCGGACCTGCCGCCGAGCGAGATCTACTGCCACACGCTGACCGACCGGACGATCCTCGGGCCGGCGCTCGCCGGGACCGACGCGCAGACCATCACGCTGTTCGGGCTCCACATGCCCGCCCGGCTCTTCCGCGCCGACCCGGACGGCGCCCGCGACCAGGCGCTCCGGGCCACGCTCGCGTCGCTGGACTCCGTGCTGGCCGAGCCGATCGAGGACCTGCTCGCACTCGACGCCGACGGCGCCCCGTGCCTCGAGGTGCGGACACCGGTCGACCTGGAGGGCGACGTCGGGCTGCCGGGCGGGCACATCTTCCACCGCGACCTCGCCTGGCCGTTCGCCGAGTCCGGCGACGGCTCGGGCGGTGGTTCCGGCGACGGCGCAGGCGGCGCAGCTGCAGCGGGCAGCGAGGCCGTCCGCTGGGGCGTGGCGACCGACCACCCCCGAGTGCTGCTGGCCGGCGCCGGCGCACGCCGAGGCGGCGGCGTCAGCGGGATCCCGGGTCGCGCGGCGGCGATGGCCGCCCTGTCCGGTTGACCACAGCGGCTCCGGCCAGGACGGGTCGTCGCCCGGCGGCAACCGCCGTGGTCAGCTGCTCTGTTCCTGGGCGGCGGACCACGTGTACTCCGGGTCGTGCGCTCGCAGGTGCTCGTGGGCGCCACGGGCGGTGACGGTGGCCGGGGCGTCGGGCGCGGCGAGGGCGTCGTGCCCCAGGAGCAGGACCTCGTCGGCGGCCGCCAGCGGGGTGAGGCGGTGCGTCGCCAGCAGCACCGCCCGGCCGGTCTCGCGCGCGTGGTCGGCAAGGGCACGCACCAGCGCGTCGGCCGTGCGGCCGTCCAGGTGCTCGGCCGGCTCGTCCACGAGCAGGACCCGGGCGGGCGACAGGAGCGCACGAGCGACCAGGAGCCGACGGCGCTCGCCGCCCGAGACCGCCGCCGCGTCCGTGCCGACCACGGTGTCCAGCCCGTCGGGGAGCGCCGCGAGCCAGTCGCCCAGCCCCACGGCGTCGAGCGCGTCGCGAGCCTCGGCCGCCGTGACGTCCCCGCGCGCCACCCGCAGGTTCTCGACCACGGACGTGTCGAACACATGCCCGTCCTCGGCGACGAACAGCCGCGCCTCCGGCGCACCCTGAGCGGTCGGCAGAAGGTCAGCTGATCGGTCGCTCGGAATGCCGACCTCCTGACGTTCTGCCGACCATCCACTGACCTGTCCCGCCCGGGGTGGGATGAGGGCGGCCGCTGTCATCAGGAGTGTCGTCTTGCCGACGCCCGACGGGCCCGCCAGCGCGACGACCGAGCCCGGGCGCAGCGTGAGGGACACCCCCTCGACGACGGTCCGCGGCGGGCCCGCGCCCTCGGACCAGCCGGCGGCGATGTCGTCCAGTACCAGCAGCGCCTCGCCGTCCGCCTCGCCCTCCGCAGCGCCGTCCGCCTCTCTCTCCACCGAGGCGGCGGATGCCGGAGCCACGCGGGCGGGCGGTGCGCCCGGCACGGGGTCTGCGTCAGGGAGCAGCTCCACCAGCCGGTCCGCAGCCGCCCTCGACCGGTGCAGCTGGACCGCGGCGGCGGGGAGCCCGGCCGTCGCCTCGAACACGGCGAGCGGCGTCAGCACGATCACGGACAGCGCCTCCACGGACAGCGAGCCCGACAGCGTCGCCGGGATCCCCAGCGCTACCGACGCGAGCACCGCGAGCCCCTGGGCCAGCGCCCCCAGTGCGGCGGCCAGCCCGGAGGTGCGAGCGCCGTCGTCGGCGACGGCGGACAGGTGCGCATCGGCGGCGTCCAGGTCGGCCAGCCGCGCGCCGAACCGACCGGAGACGCGCAGCGGCGCCGATTCCTCCAGGATCTCCAGGGACAACGCCGTCACCTCCCCGCGAGCGGCGGCGCCCCGCGCCTCGGTCCGGGCAGCGGCCCGCGCCGCGAGCCACGGCGTCACCACCCCCGCGAGCACCAGGCACAGCGCCAGCGCCGCTCCCGCCGCCGGCAGCAGCACGCCCACCAGGATCACCGAGCCGAGCGAGGTCACGACCGCGACGCCCGCCGGCACGATCGAACGGACCACGACGTCGCCGACGTCGTCCACGTCCTGCCCGATCCGGGCCAGCAGCTCCCCACGCCGCACCGTGACCGGACGGTCGTCGGCGGCGAGCCGGTCGTACAGGTTGGCACGGAGGGCCGCCATGCCACGGAGGGCGACGTCGTGCGAGGCGAGGCGCTCGCAGTAGCGGAGCACGCCGCGCCCGATCCCGAAGGCCCGTACCGCGACCACCGCCACGGAGAGGGTGAGCACCGGGGGCATCTGCGCGGCCCGGGCGACGAGCCAGGCGGCGACCGCCGCGAGCCCGATCGCGCACCCCAGGGCCAGGACGCCGAGCCCGATCGCCGCCGCCACCTTGGCCGGCCGGACCTCCAGCAGGGGCAGCACACGGCGCAGCGGGTCGGGGCGGCCGTCCCTGGTCAGGTGCTGTGTCGGGGTGGTCATGATGCCTCCGGGTCTGCCGCGGAGCGGACGTCGATCACCTGGTCCGCGAGCCCGAGCAGCGACGCCCGGTGTGCGACGACGAGCACGGTCCGCCCGGCGTCGCGCCACGCACGTACGGTGTCGAGCACCGCCTGCTCGCCGCGTGCGTCGAGATGGGCCGTGGGCTCGTCGAGGATCACCAGCGGCCTGGTGGCGGCGTCGTCGAGGAGGGCGGACGTGAGCGCCACGCGCTGGCGCTGCCCCACGGACAGCCCCACGCCGCCGAGCCCGACGCGTGTGTCCCAGCCGTCGGGCAGCGCGCCGACGACGGCGTCGAGCCCGGTCAGGCGCGCCGCCTCGGCGAGCTCCGGGTCGCGCACGCGCGACGCGCCATCCAGCACGACGTCGCGCAGCCGCCCTGGTGCGAGCGACGGGCGCTGCGGAACCCAGGTGAGGCCCGCCCACCAGGCCTCCAGCTCGTCGGCCGACAGATCGGCGAGGTCACGGAGCACACCGCCGGGTGCGAGCAGCCCGACCCGTCCCGCATCCGGCGCCAGCAGCCCGAGAACCACCAGCACGGCCGTCGACTTGCCCGACCCGCTCGGTCCCCGGAGCGCGACGACCCGCCCGGCGCCGGCCGCGCCGGACCCGAGCGGGATCCGCGCCGACAGCCCGGCGGGAGCGACGACCCCTCGTCCGGGAGCCCGCACGGAGATCCCGTCCAGCACGAGCTCCCCGCCGGCCGTACCCAGCCCAGCCGTACCCAGCCCAGCCGTACCCAGCCCAGCCGTACCCAGCCCAGCCGTACCCAGCCCAGCCGCACCCTCCGACCGGGCGGCACCGGCCGGCCCGATGAGCGCGAGAGCCCGGGACGCAGCCGCGACCCCGTCGACGGACGCGTGGAACTCCGCCCCGACCCGCCGCAGCGGCAGGTACACCTCGGGGGCCAGCACGAGCACGGCGATCGCCGGCTGCAGCTCCATGGCGCCCTCGACGAGCCGCAGCCCCACGCCGACGGCGACGATCGCCACCGACAGCGTCGTGAGCAGCTCGAGCACCATCGAGGAGAGGAACGCGATCCGCAGCGTCCCCATGGTTGCCTTGCGGGAGGCGTCACCGAGCGCCCGCACACGTTCCCCGGGGCCGAACGACCGCCCGAAGGCACGGAGGGTCGGCAGGCCGGCGACGAGGTCGAGCACCTGGGTGCCGAGCCGCTCCACGGTGGCGAGCCGCCGCTCCGACGCCCCGGCCGTCAGCCGCCCGACCAGCACCATGAACACGGGTACGAGCGGCAGCGTGACGACCAGGATCACCGCCGTGACCCAGTCCAGGCCGAGCACCACGACCACCAGGGCGGGCGTGACCAGCGCCGTCAGCACCAGCTGCGGTACGTACCTCACGAGGTACGGCTCGAGCGCGTCGAGACCGCGCGTCGCGAGGGTCGCCACCTCGGCCTCCGGGCTGGCACCGTGTCCGGTGCCCGACGCCGGAGCACCGAGCCCGCCGTCCGCCGTCGTGCGGACGTCCGCCGTCGTGCCGCCGTCCGCGGCGGTGAGGCCGACCGGGGCGGGTGCGCTGGCCCGGGGCCCGCGCAGTGCCCACGACTCGACCACCGCGTGGCGGAGCTCGGCGATCGTCCGCGCGGCGGCGCGCAGGGCGTAACGCTCCTGCGCCCACGCGACACCGGCCCGCCCGGCGACCACGAGCGCCAGCCCGGCGAGGTACCACGTCGCGGCCGACCGGGGGAGGTCATCCCCGAGCACCACCGGCGCGAGCAGCGCCGCGATGAGCAGCGCCTGCGCGACGATCAGCCCGGCCGCGACCACGCCCAGCCCGACCGTCAGCGCCACGTACCAGCGCGCCGCGCTGACCTGCTGCAGCAGGCGGGGGTCGAGGGGTCTCATGCCCTGATGCCCCCGTGCCCGCTCAGATGCCCGCTCAGAACGCCGACTCCTTGATCTTCTTCCAGGTGAGCCCGCCGGGTGCGGGGATGTGG
Organism: Promicromonospora iranensis; assembly: GCF_028994805.1. Classification (GTDB taxonomy): domain Bacteria; phylum Actinomycetota; class Actinomycetes; order Actinomycetales; family Cellulomonadaceae; genus Promicromonospora; species Promicromonospora iranensis. Next base: position 210,519 of record NZ_JAJQQP010000003.1, read on the forward strand.
TCCACCGTCAGCCGGCGCCGGAAGACCCAGTACGTCCAGGCCTGGTACAGGATCACCAGCGGCGTGAGCACCACGGCGACCCAGGTCACGACAGTGAGGGTGTACGGGGTCGACGCCGCATCCGTGATGCTGAGCGAGGTGCCCCCGTCCAGGCCCGGCATGACGTCCGGGAACATGGACCCGAAGATCAGCACCACCGCGGCGACGATCGTCACCGCGGAGAGCGTGAAGGCGTAGCCCTCGCGTCCGGCGCGGTTCGTCAGCAGCACGCCGACCAGGGCGAGCGCGGCGACCGCCACCACCGCCCAGGTCCAGGCGGGGGAGTACGCGACCTGCGCCCAGACGGCCCACCCGCCGGCCACCACGAGGGCCTCGACCGACAGCACCCCGGCGAACCGACGGGCTCGGGCGCGGATCTCGCCGTCGGTCTTGAGCGCGACGAACACCGCGCCGTGCAGCAGGAACAGCACGAGCGTCGTCAGGCCGCCGAGCAGCGCGAACGGGTTCAGCAGGGCCCAGAAGCCCCCCACGTACTGAAAGTCTTCGTCGAGCCGGACGCCGCGGACCAGGTTCGCGAACGTCACACCCCACAGGATGGCGGGTACCCAGGAACCGACCTGGATGGCGATGTCGCAGCGCCGGGCCCAGACGGCGTCGGCGATCTTGCCGCGGTACTCGAAGGCGACACCACGCACGATGAGCGCGACCAGGATGGCGAGCAGGGGCAGGTAGAAGCCGGAGAACAGGGTGGCGTACCACTCGGGGAACACCGCGAAGGTGGCGGCGCCCGCCGTGATGAGCCACACCTCGTTGCCATCCCAGACCGGTCCGATGCTGTTGACCAGCACCCGCCGCTCCTTCTCCCGGTGCGCGGCGTCACCGCGGGGGAGCAGGGACATCAGCATCCCGACGCCGAAGTCGAAGCCCTCGAGCACGAGGTACGCGGTCCACAGAGCCGCGATGAGGAAGAACCACACGAGTGCGAGGTCCACGGTCACGTCCTTTGGTCAGTCTCGGAGGCGGGCGATCGGATGCGGTTGGTCAGTAGGCGAACGAGAGGGGCCGGTCGGTGTCGTCCTCGGCGGCCTCGGGCGACTCGTCACGCACCGCCGACGGCACACCCTCGACCGCGTACCGGTGGATGAGCCGGAACCAGACCACGGCGAGCACGCCATAGAGCAGGGTGAACACGATCATCGAGGTGAGGACCATGCCCGGGCTGACGACGGTCGAGACGCCGCGCATCGTCAGCAGCCGGATCTGGTCGATGCCCGTGGGGTTCGGGGCGACCACCCAGGGCTGGCGGCCCACCTCGGTGAAGATCCACCCGAACGACGAGGCGATGAACGGAGTGGGGATCGCGGCGATCCCGATCCGGGCGAGCCACGGGTTGTCGCTGATCCGCCCGCGCCGGGTGAACCAGAGGGCGGCCACGGCCAGCAGCGCGGACCCGGCCGCGAACCCGATCATCAGCCGGAAGCTCCAGTAGGTGACGGCGAGGTTCGGCGTGTACGAGATGGGGTTGCCCGCCTCGTCGGTCTCGCCGTAGCGCTCGGCGTACTCCTCCTGGACGTCGTGGACGCCGGGCAGGTAGCTGTCCTCGCCGGAGAACGTGCCGGTGCCCAGGTAGCTGGCGAGGCCGGGCACCTCCAGGATGTGCCGCACGCCCTCGCACGAGTTCGAGAGGTCGCCGATCGTGAGGATCGAGAAGTTGGCCCCTTCCTCGCCCTCGCACAGCGCCTCGGCCGACGCCATCTTGCCCGGCTGCTGCTCGAACATCAGCTTGCCCTGGGCGTCCCCCGTCAGTGCGACACCGGCGCCCGAGATCAGCATGACCACGGTGCCGAGGATCACGGCGGGCCGGTAGACGTTCCGGGCCAGCTCGACGGCGTCCTCCTGCTGGGTCCGCGCCAGGCGCACCATCCACCAGGCGGCGATGCCGGCCACGAACGTGCCCGCCGTGAGGAACGCCGCGGCCACCGCGTGCGGGTAGGCGGCCCACAGCGTGTTGTTCGTGAGGATCGCCCAGATCGACTCCATCTCGGCGCGCCCGGTCTCCGGGTTGTACCGGGCGCCCACCGGGTGCTGCATCCACGAGTTGGCCGCGAGGATGAACAGGGCCGACAGGTTCACGGCGATCGCCACGGCCCAGATGCAGGCCAGGTGCACACGCTTGTTCAGCCGGTCCCAGCCGAAGATCCACAGGCCGAGGAACGTCGACTCGACGAAGAACGCCGCGAGGGCCTCCATGGCGAGCGGGGCGCCGAACACGTCGCCGACGAACCGGGAGTACTCGCTCCAGTTCATCCCGAACTGGAACTCCTGCACGATGCCGGTGACGACGCCGAGCGCGAAGTTGATCAGGAAGAGCTTGCCGAAGAACTTCGTCAGCTTGAGCCAGCGCTCGTTCCCCGTGCGGACCCAGGCGGTCTGCATGATGGCCACGAGCGGGGCGAGGCCGATCGTGAGCGGCACGAAGATGAAGTGATAGACGGTGGTGATGCCGAACTGCCAGCGTGCCAGGTCGAGTGCTTCCACTCCGGGCTCCTGTGGTGTCTCCGAACGGCTCTGCCCGGGTGGACGCTAGGCCTGATCCAGCAGGTCGACGCGGTGCCGCGGGGTGAATCCGTCGCTTGTGAATGTCTTCACAAGGCAGAGTACACGCACTTGGACCCCCGCAGGGCGGGGTCGTTCTCCTGTGCGATACTTGACGAACCCGCGTAGGCCCACATCCCTGCGCGGCCTGCAGAGTCCAACACTGCCCGCGATCCGCACGCGGTGCCGCAGTCACGACAGAACGTGGCCGCAGGCGTCCGCGAAGATCGCAGGAACAGGGCCGCAGCCGAGACTTCCGCCCGGATGTGTCGCTTCGCCGCGATGCATTGCCGGACGACCGACCGCCTGGCGGTCCGCGTGGTGTGGGGCGGGCGCCGGCTACAGGAGTACCTCACGTGACGCCTTCCAGCACCACCGGTTCGACCAACGGGTCACAGGATGATCACGACGCATCTGAGGCGAACGCCCAGGTCACCACTGGTGGGGAGGCTCCGGCGGGCACGACGCCGGCCAAGCGTCCGCGTCGTCGTGTCACCCGGTCCGTCGTCTCGACGGCGAACGTCGAGCCCATCGTCGTCGGGTCGTCCGAGCCCGCCGAGACCCCTGCCGGGTCGCAGCCGGTAACCACCGGCGGCACCGCCGTCGTGGCGACCTCTGCGACCGTCGAGCCGGCCGCCAAGCGCCCGCGCCGCCGTGCCACACGGGGCGTCTCGTCCCCCACGGCGCCCGCACCGGCCGCCGCCGAGCCGACGGCGGCCGAGCCGGTCGCCGCGGAGCCCGTTGCCGTGAACGAGCCGGTCCCGACTGAGACGGATGTCACTGTCGAGGCCGTGCCGGCCGCCGAGCCCGAGACCGTCGAGGTGGCCGAGCCCGAGGCTCCCGTCGAGGAGCCGGCCGCGGCGCCCGCCGAGGAGGCGGCACCGGTCGACATCGTGCTGCCGGAGCCCGCGTCGACGCCCGTCGACGCCCCGGCACGCCAGGTCGCGAGCCTCGACGACATCGTCCTGCCCGGCGGTCCGGCCGCGGAGCTCGAGAAGACCGCTCCGAAGCGTCGTACCCGCAAGAAGGCGGAGCCGGTGGCGGAGACCCCGGCCGAGCCGGCCGCCGAGGCCGCCCCGAAGCGTGCGCGGTCGCGTCGCAAGCCCGTCGTCGCCGAGCCTGCGGCCGAGACCGTGGCCGAGGCCGCGCCGGTCGAGGAGACCCCCGAGGCGCCCGTCGCCGCAGCTCCGGCCGAGGAGAACCAGGCGGTCGAGGCGCCGACGGAGGCTCTGGCGTCCGCGGCCCCGGCCGACGAGGTCCCCGCCGAGCCGGCCCCGAGGACCCGCGGTCGCCGCAGCAGTCGTGCGGCTGCGGAGCCGACCGAGACCGCCGCCGCCGAGGCTCCCGCCGCTGAGCAGCCGGCCGCCGAGGCGCCCGCGCAGCCTGCGGTGTCACCCGCAGTGACGGCGTCGGGGACGCGCGCTCCGCGCCTCGCCACGACCGCGCTGCTCTTCCAGGCACCCGACGAGTCGGCCGGCCGCCGTTCGCGGCGTGCCCAGGCTCCCGCCGGGCCGCCCCGTGCGCAGGACCTGACGCCGCAGTTCGCCCGTCCGGTCGCGCGCCCCGTCGAGCCGGCTGCCGAGGCGCCCGTGCGGGCGGCGGAGCCTGCTGTGGAGCGCCCCGCCGAGGAGCGGACAGAGCAGGCGACCGAGGCCAGGACGGAGCCCCAGGCGAAGACCGAGGCGAAGACCGAGGCGAAGACCGAGGCCCCGGCCGAGCCCAGGGCGCGCCGGTCCGGTTCCCGCCGGGCGGTGCGTCGTACCGGTCCCAGCACCGAGCCGGCCACCCGGGCCGAGGCCCAGGACGCCGCGCCGGCCGAGGCCGTGGCGGAGCCCGTCGTCGACGTACCTGCGCAGGCCCCTGCCCGTGAGGCGAGCGCTCCCGCGACGCCGGAGTTCGTCGCGGCCCAGCTGAGCGAGGACGACGCCGCCGCCGTGGACGAGGTCGGCGCGATCGAGGAGGAGCTGGCCGCCGAGGGCGTCGAGATCGAGGAGCTCGCCCCGGCGGACTTCGAGGAGTACGACGACGAAGAGGTGCGCCCGTCGCGCCGCCGTCGGCGTCGGGGCGGACGGGGCCGCCGCGGCGGTCGCGCGAACCGCACGGACGACGGGGACGACTCGGCGGACGAGGACCAGGACGACGACTCCGAGGAGGACGCGCAGGCGGCCGCCGAGGACGAGGACGAGCAGGACTCGGCTCAGGACACCGGCGACACCGAGGGCGAGGGTGAGGGCGGCAGCCGCCGCCGTCGTCGCCGCCGCCGGGGTACGCGGGGCGAGCGCGCCGAGGCGGCCGCCGTCCGCACGGGCCGGTCCGACGAGGTCACCGCGCTCAAGGGGTCCACGCGTCTCGAGGCGAAGCGTCAGCGTCGCCGGGAGGGGCGGGACCACGGCCGTCGTCGCCAGATCATCACCGAGGCCGAGTTCCTGGCCCGCCGGGAGTCGGTGCAGCGGTCGATGATCGTGCGCGAGAAGGACGGCCGCACGCAGATCGCGGTGCTGGAGGACGGTGTGCTCGTGGAGCACTACGTCTCGCAGCAGTCGCAGGCGTCGATGGCCGGCAACGTCTACCTGGGCCGCGTCCAGAACGTGCTGCCCTCCATGGAGGCGGCGTTCGTCGACGTCGGCAAGGGCCGCAACGCCGTGCTGTACGCGGGTGAGGTCAACTGGGACGCGGCGGGTCTCGAGGGCCAGCCGCGCCGGATCGAGCAGGCGCTGAAGTCGGGCGACTCGGTCCTGGTGCAGGTCACCAAGGACCCGATCGGCCACAAGGGCGCCCGGCTCACCAGCCAGGTCACGCTCGCGGGCCGGTACCTGGTGTTCGTGCCGGGTGGCGGCATGACCGGCATCAGCCGCAAGCTGCCGGACACCGAGCGGTCTCGCCTCAAGAAGATCCTCCGCGAGGTGGTCCCCGAGGGTGCCGGCGTCATCGTGCGCACGGCCGCCGAGGGGGCGAGCGAGGACGAGCTGCGCGCCGACGTCGAGCGGCTGCAGGGCCAGTGGGACGCCATCCAGGCCAAGTCCAAGAAGGCCAACGCCCCTGCCCTGCTGCAGGGCGAGCCGGACATGGCGATCCGCGTGGTCCGCGACATCTTCAACGACGACTTCTCGTCGCTGATCGTCCAGGGCGAGGGCGCGTGGGACGAGATCGCGCACTACGTCGAAGAGCTTGCTCCTGACCTGCGCGAGCGCGTGTCCAAGTGGGTCGAGAACACCGACGTGTTCTCCGTGCACCGCGTGGACGAGCAGCTCGCCAAGGGCATGGACCGCAAGGTCTGGCTGCCCTCGGGCGGCTCGCTGGTCATCGACCGCACCGAGGCCATGACCGTCGTGGACGTCAACACCGGCAAGTTCACCGGTGCGGGCGGCACGCTCGAGGAGACCGTCACCCGGAACAACCTCGAGGCGGCCGAGGAGATCGTGCGGCAGCTTCGCCTGCGGGACATCGGCGGCATCATCGTCATCGACTTCATCGACATGGTGCTCGAGTCCAACCGTGACCTCGTGCTGCGCCGTCTGGTCGAGTGCCTCGGCAGGGACCGCACCAAGCACCAGGTGGCCGAGGTCACCTCGCTCGGCCTGGTCCAGATGACGCGTAAGCGTGTGGGCCAGGGCCTGGTCGAGGCCTTCTCGGAGACCTGCGAGCACTGCAAGGGCCGCGGGTTCATCGTGCACGAGGAGCCGATCGAGAAGTCGGGCAACGGCACGAGCTCCGGCGGCGCTCCGGCGGCGTCGGACGAGGGTCCGCGTTCGGCGCGTGCGCGCCGCAAGCGTGGCAAGGAGGGCAAGGACAAGGTGGCTCCCGCGCTGGAGCCCACCGCGCCGATCGCCAGCCTGCCCGAGGAGCGGTCCGAGGCCCGCGAGGCCGTCAAGGCCACGCTCGCCACGATCGCTGCCGCCGCGCAGCACGCGCACGAGACGAAGGACTCGTCGGAGGACGGCCCCGCCAGCCTCGACCAGATCCAGCTGCCGACCGCGAGCTCGGCCGGCGTCACGTCGTCGACGTCCGCGGTCTCCGGCTCGGCAGACTCGCCGAGCTCACCCGACTCAGCGGACTCGCCGGCGGACACCGCGCGGTCGACGAGCGACGCGCCGGAGGGGGGCTCCGGCACTGGGCAGCCGGAACCGCCCAAAGGAGCTGGCGACGAGGTCGCCTGAGCAGAAGAAGGGATTCTGGGCGAGGCTGTTCGGCCTCTGACCTGATCTGCACGAGGGTCGCCACCGCGAGGTGGCGGCCCTCGTTTTTTGTGCCCGCACCGCTCGCGGGACGCCCCATCCCGGTTCTCCCTTGCGGCCGAGGCCTGTTCTGTGGTTCATTAGTCAAGTAATGAACCGATGGAGCAACGAACCATGACGACTCGGAGACCACGATGACAACGACCGCTGTACGGCCGACGGTGACCCGGCTGGGGTACGTCGACAACCTGCGGGTGCTGCTGACCGTGCTGGTCCTGGCGCACCACAGCGCCCTGACCTACGGCGCGCTCCCGCTCTGGTACTGGACCGAGCCGAGCACGAGCCCGTCGGGCGTCGCACTGATGCTGTTCGTGATCGTGAACCAGCTCTATTTCATGGGCTTCTTCTTCCTGCTCTCCGGCCTGTTCGTCCCGGGGTCGGTGGACCGCAAGGGGGCCGGTACCTTCGCGAGGGACCGCCTGCTCCGGCTCGGCGTCCCGCTGGCGGCGTACTGGCTGGTGGCCCGGCCGGTCCTGTCCCTGCAGGAGTGGCCGGCGCGCAGCGCCGAGGGGGAGTCGTTCCTGCAGTTCTGGTTCACCGCGGGTGACGTCGGACCGCTCTGGTTCGTCGAGGTGCTCCTGGTGATGTCGCTCGCGTACGCCGCCTACCGCGCGCTGCGCGCCCGTTCGGCCGCGCGGTCCGGTCTGCCCGACGCCGGGTCGACGGTGGTCGAGGCCCAGCCTCAGCCGGTCCGCTTCCGGGGGATCACGGGTCTGGTGGTGCTGCTGACCGTGGCGACGTTCTTCTGGCGGCTCGTGGTGCCGTCCGGGACCTACTGGGAGTTCTCCGGCATGCCCTCCCCGGCATACCTGCCGCAGTACGTGATCCTCTTCGTGGTCGGTCTGCTGGCATCGCGCCGCGGCTGGCTCACCACGCTCACCGTGCGGCAGGGGCGCGTGGCGCTGGTCGTGGCGCTCGTCAGCCTGGGGCTGGCCCTCGGCACCGCCGCCCTCGCGACGGCGCCCGGCGCCGGGCTGCTCGCCCAGCTGGGTTCCTCCCTCGCCGAGAACGTCTTCGCGGTGAGCATGGTCGTGGCGCTGCTGGTCCTGTTCCGGGAGCGGTTCTCGGCCACGCCCGCGTGGGCCCGGTGGGCGGCACGGAACTCCTTCGCGGTGTACGTCATCCACCCGCTGGTGCTGGTCGGTGTGGCGGTGCTGTTCGCTCCGCTCGTCGCCCCGGCCGGCGTGAAGTTCCTGATCCTGCTCGCTCTCGCGGTCCCGCTGTGCTGGGGCTTCGCCCACCTGCTGCGGCGCATCCCGGGGGTCGCCCGGGTCCTGTAGCGGCGGCCGGAGTCAGCCGGCCGCCGACAACCGGGTGTAGAAGTCGGCGATCGTCCGGGAGAAGAGCTCCGGGTACTGCTGGTTCCACGGGTGGCCGGCGCGGGGGACGATGCGCAGCTCGGCGTTCGGCACGACAGCGGCGATCTCCCGTGCGGCCGGGATGTTGGCGACGTCGCGGCTGCCGCACAGCACGAGGGTCGGCGCCTGGATGCTCGCGAGCTTCCCGCGGAAGTCCGTGTCCGCGACCACCCGGAGGGCGCCGAGCCACTGCGCCTTGGTCATGGCCATGCCCTCGGCGGTGCGCTCCGGCAGCATCCGGATGATCGTGCGCTGGATCAGCATCAGCGCAGGGTGCGGTCGGACCTGGCTGCCCGAGAGCACGAGGGAGGCGATCCGCTCGGGAAAGTCGAGTGCGAGCTGGGTGGCGGTCATCGCGCCGAGGGACAGCCCGCAGACGTGTGCCCGCTCGACCCCCCGCTCGTCGAGCAGGTCACGCAGCGCCAGGGCCGCACCCGCGAGCGTGAACCCGCCCGGCGTCGCTGCCTGGTCGAGCCCCGGGATGTCCGGGGCGAGGCCGGTGAACCCGGAGGGCAGTGCGCGCAGCTGGGCATCCCACGGGTCGACCCCGGCACCGAGCCCAGGAAGGAAGAGCACGGTCTCGACGTCGCCAGCCATGTCGCCAACGTAGCGGAATGCTTGACTGACCTCCATGAAAGACGGCCTGGGCGCTGGGCGCCTCGAAGTGATCGCCGGTCCGATGTTCGCGGGCAAGTCCGAGGAGCTGCTGCGCCGGGTGCGCCGCGCCCGCATCGCCCGGCGCGGCGTGCTGGTGGTGAGCCATGCGCTGGACGCCCGCAGCGGTCCCGGCAGGGTGAGCTCGCACTCGGGGCTGGGCGTGCCCTCGCACACGGTGTCGGACGCCGCGGACATCCTCGCGCTGGTCGCGGCCCGCACCGGACCGGGCGCGGGACCCGGCTCCGGACCCGGCACCGGGCCCGGCGGGGGAGCTCGAGACGCCGACCGGGAGGACGCGGCGGAGATCGAGCTCGTCGCGATCGACGAGGCGCAGTTCTTCGGCGCCGGCCTGGTCCCTGTGGCGGCGGACCTCGCACGCCGCGGGCTCGTCGTGGTGGTGGCCGGGCTGTCGGTCACGTTCGACGGGCAGCCCTTCTCGCCCCTGCCGGAGCTGATGGCGCTCGCCGAGTCGGTCGAGAAGCTCACCGCCGTGTGCTCCGTGTGCGGCGCGGACGCCGCGTTCCACGTGCGGGTGGCGGGGGCGCCACCCGTGTCCGGCGCCGGCCCGACGGACCCTGGCGACGCGCTCGTACCGGTCGCCGCGCACGTCGGCGGCGAGGAGTCGTACGAGGCTCGCTGTCGCCGGCACGCCGACCTGGGCGGGTGAACGGCAGTACGCCCGGTGGTCGGCAGAAAGTCAGGTGGTCGGCAGCCTGAGCTGCCGACCACCTGACGTCCTACCGACCGCTCGCGCCGTGCGGCGCGGCAAGGTCTGCTGCTGCCCCGGAGGTCAGACCTTGCGGAGCGAGTGGTATTCCGGGCAGTCGAACGGGTCGCGTGCGGCGAGACCCACCCGGTTGAGGTACTCGACGACGATCAGGTACGACTGGCCCAGGCTCGTCTCCGTGTAGGTGACCCCGACGTTCGCGCAGTGCTCGCGGACGATCTCAGCCGCCTTGATGAGGTGCGGTCGCGGCATGCTCGGGAACAGGTGGTGCTCGGTCTGGAAGTTGAGCCCGCCCATGAGGATGTTCATGAACCGTCCACCGCGGATGTTGCGCGAGGTCAGCACCTGCTTCGAGAGGAAGTCGAGCTTGCTGTCGGCGGGGATGATCGCCATGCCCTTGTGGTTCGGGGCGAACGACGCCCCCATGTAGACGCCGAACACCGCCATCTGGACGCCGAGGAACGCGAAGGCCATGCCCACGGGCAGCACCAGGAACAGGACCGCGATGTACACGCTGAGGCGCACCGCGATGGTGACCAGCTCGAGTACGCGGGACCGGAGCGTCTCCGGCGATCCCTTGAAGAGGGACTGGACGGAGGTGATGTGCAGGTTCAGACCCTCGAGCGTGAGGAGGGGGAAGAACAGCCAGCCCTGGTAGCGGTTGATCCACCGCTTGAGCCCGCGGTGCTGGCGCACGCCTTCCTCCGTGAAGGCGATCGTGTCGTTCGCGATGTCCGGGTCCTTGTCGACCCGGTTCGGGTTCGCGTGGTGCCGCGTGTGCTTGTTCATCCACCAGGAGTAGCTGATGCCGACCACCGCGTTGGCGAGCAGACGGCCCACGCGGTCGTTCCGGCGTCCGGACTCGAAGATCTGGCGGTGCGACGCCTCGTGCGCCAGGAAGGCGAACTGGGTCAGCACCAGGCCGAGTGCTCCGGCCATCAGGAGCTGGAACCAGGAGTCGCCCAGCAGGACGAATCCGGTGATGATCCCGCCGAGCGCAACGGTGAGCGCGACGAGGGTCCAGGCGTAGTAGTGGTGCGCCCGGTTGAGCAGTCCGGCGTCGCGCACGGTGCGTGCCAGCGACGTGTACGTGCTGGTCACCGGCTGCGCATTGGGGTCGCGGGGTTTCGTCGGGCGGAAGCCGTCGCGGACGATGGGGGCAGCTTGGGCCATGTGGTCCTCACATGCTCGGTGTCGACTTCTCAGCCGTGGAGTCGGACGGTTTCGTCCATCGTGCAGATACCCTGAGCCTACGGGACCGTAGGTTACGGTCGCGAGGGGCAGATGTGGACGCCTCGCGAAGGCTTTTAGACAGTGCATTGACCAATGCTTGTGAGTTCCCAGCCAGATCGGTCCGGAAAGTACCGTGTGCCCCGGTTTGGGGTCATGTCTCCGGATCCTCGATGAGCGGCACGAACCGGTATCCACCGTGGTCGGTCGCGCGGGTGCGGCCGTCCGGCAGCCGCTCGATGAGCAGCAGCGTCGTCCGGACGGGGATGACCATGCGGCCGCCGTAGCCGACCTGCTCGACCAGTGCACGAGGCAGCGCGGGGGATGCCGCCGACACGAGGATCCGGTCCCAGCCGTGCTCCCGAGGGCGGCCGAGGGTGCCGGGGATGGCCTGCTCGATGCTCGCCCAGCTCATCCCGGTGCGCGCGACGTTGGCGCCGCCCCAGGCAGCGAGCCTGCTGTCACGCTCGACACCGAGCACCGAGCCCTGGGGGCCGACCAGATAGGCGAGCAGCGCCGTGGTCCAGCCGGAACCCGCGCCGACGTCGAGCACGCGTGCGCCGAGGGGCACCCGCAGCAGGCGGAGCATGGCGGCGACCGTGGCGGGCTGGGACGACGTCTGTCCCCGCCCGATCGGCAGCGGCCGGTCCTGGTGTGCGAGCGGCCGCTGTGCCCGCGGCAGGAACTCGCGGCGAGGGACCGCGCGCATGGCGCGTTCGATGTCGTCGTGCTCGGCTGCTGGTTCAGAGACCATCGGGATCACCCGGTCCCAGGGTAGGCACAGGCGGATCGACGTCGCCACGTGCCCACCCCGGGGCGGGCTCAGCGTGAGCCGACGGGCTCGGGCTCCCCGGCGTCCGCCGTCGGTTCCACGGACCCGTTGGTGGGCAGCTCGGTCTCCTCCGGCCGGTACCACTCGGTGAGTGCCGGGTCCTCGGAGTCGAGCCAGGCGCCTGCGCCGTTGTCGGCGCCCTCGGTGCGCACGACGCCGACCACGAAGTCGTCGCCGTGCTTCTCGATGCCGGTGCGGACACCCTGGACGATCGCCTCCCGGGCGTAGCGGCGCCGCAGCGTCTGCGGGTCGCGGGCGAGGTCCTTGCCCCACGCGATCATCACGAGGATCACCACCAGCGCGAACGGCAGCGCCGTGATGATGACGAGGCTCTGCAGCCCGTTCAGCGCGACGGAACCGCCGCCCACGAGCAGGACGGCGGCGATGGTCGCCAGTGCGATGCCCCAGACCACGGTGACCCAGGGGCTCGGGCTCGGGTTGCCGCGCTGGGACAGGCTCGCCATGACGACGGAACCGGAGTCGGCGCTCGTCACGAAGAAGATGATGATCGAGAGCATCGCGATGATCGACGTGAACGTGCCGGCCGGGAGCTGGTGCAGCAGCGCGAACAGCATGTCCTGCGGCGACTCGGCGGAGCTCAGCGCACCGTTGGCCTGCTCCATCCACATCGACGTGCCACCCAGGATCGTGAACCACACGAGGCACACGACGCTCGGTGTCACGATGACGGTGGTGACGAACTCGCGGAGCGTGCGGCCACGGCTGATGCGCGCGATGAACAGGCCCACGAACGGCGTCCAGGACACCCACCACGCCCAGTAGTAGGTGGTCCAGCCGTCCATGAACGCCTGCGCGTCGGGCGAGGTGGCGGCGGTCTGGGCCATGAGCCGGAACGAGTCGCCGACGAACTGCATGAGCGTGCCCTGGAACAGGTTCAGCAGGAACGCCGTCGGGCCGACGACGAACACGAAGACTCCGAGGAGTCCCGCGACCACCATGTTGATGTTCGAGAGGGCGCGGATGCCGCGCTTCACGCCCGAGACGGCCGAGACGATGAACGCGACCGAGAGCACGGCGATGATGCCGATGATCGCGCCGTTGCCGAGCGGGCCGGTACCGCCGACGATCTCGACGCCGCGGCCGATCTGCAGTGCGCCGATGCCGAGCGACACGGCGACGCCGAACAGGGTGACGATGATCGCGAACGAGTCGACGACGGCGCCGAGCGGGCCCTTGGTGCGCTCGCCGAAGATCGGCTCGAGGAGCGAGGAGATCAGCGGGGTGCGCCCCTTGCGGTAGGCGGCGTAGGCGACCGCCCCGCCCACCAGCGCGTAGTAGGCCCACGCCATGGGACCCCAGTGGAACAGGGTCTGCACGAGTGCCGAGTGCATCGCCGGGTTGGTGCCCGGATCAAGGTTCTCGTACGCCGGCGGCAGGTCGAGGAAGTGCGTCATGGGCTCGTACGGGCCGTAGAAGAGCAGGCCGATGCCGATGCCGGCGGAGAACAGCATCGCGAGCCACGAGCCGGTGGAGAACTCCGGCTTCTCGTCGTCCTGGCCCAGTCGGATGTTGCGGTAGCGGCCGAACCCGAGCCACATCATGAAGGCGAACACCGTGCAGGTGAGCAGACCGAACAGCCAGCCGAACGAGCCGGAGACCCAGGCCAGGCCGGCGCTGGACGCCGTCGCGAGGCTCCCGGGCGCTGCGGCTCCCCAGATGATCACGACTGCCACCATGACGGCGGCGAACGCGAACACACCCCAGCTGGTGCCGAAGTTGCTGGAGGTGCGCTCGACGCCCAGGCCCGGCAGCAGGGCGGGATGTTCGGTGGGTTTGCCGTTGTTCTTGCGGCTCGCCATCGGAGGTTCCTCTCGGTGCGGCGAAGAATGCTCGGTCAAAAAACAGTCGTGAACGTTAGCAGACAGCGCATTCCGGCTTTGTTTCGCGCATATCAACTCGTGACTTCGAGAAGGGCCGGGTGGGCGAGAGCCGGCGTGCTGCCGGCCGTGCGGCGTGGTTCCGGGTACGGTGGTGCGCCAGGCCGCCCCGCGCTTCGGTGCTCAAAGGTGGGCAAGGCCACGCACCCTCCGGTTTGAACCCGTCGAGGGCGTCGCGTAACCTGGTACTTCGGTGTGCTGTCTGCGCACCCGTCCTGCGTGCCCATGGCGCATCGCACTCGACCGCCGCGGCGGAGCGAGTCACAGCAAAGCCGATGGACTCCGTCGTGCGCGCACGCCAAGACTAGAGAGATGAGTTGAACGTGGTGTACGCGATCGTCAAGGCTGGTGGCCGTCAGGAGAAGGTGTCCGTCGGGAGCATCGTCGTCATGGACCGTGTCCAGGCGAAGCCCGGTGAGACCCTCGAGCTCCCGGCCCTCCTGCTCGTGGACGGGGAGAAGGTGACCACCGACGCGAAGAAGCTGGCGAAGGTCAAGGTCACCGCTGAGGTCGTGCGGGACGAGAAGGGTCCCAAGATCACGATCCTCAAGTACAAGAACAAGACCGGTTACCGCAAGCGTCAGGGTCACCGTCAGTCGCTGACCCGGCTCAAGGTCACCACCATCAAGTGACTTCCGCTGCGGGCCTGACGGCCCGCGCGTGATCCCGATACTTCTTCTTCTCCTTCGTCCCGAAAGACAGGTCCTGAGATGGCACACAAGAAGGGCGCGAGCTCCTCGCGCAACGGTCGCGACTCCAACGCTCAGCGCCTCGGCGTGAAGCGCTTCGGTGGCCAGGTCGTCAAGGCCGGCGAGATCATCGTCCGCCAGCGCGGCACCCACTTCCACCCCGGCGTCAACGTCGGCCGCGGCAAGGACGACACGCTGTTCGCCCTGACCCCCGGCGCCGTGCAGTTCGGTGCGCGTCGTGGCCGCAAGGTCATCGACATCGTCGCCGCCGAGGTCTGAGCCTCGGTTTCCGCGTAAGGGGGCGCACCGGTGACGGTGCGTCCCCTTCGCCTTTTTCTTGAGCGGCTCGTACAGAGCAGCTCCGCCTGAGCAGTTTTTGAGAGGATCGAGACATGGCCAGCTTCGTAGACCGGGTGGTGCTCCACGCCGCCGGGGGAAACGGCGGGAACGGCTGCGCCTCGATCCGCCGCGAGAAGTTCAAGCCCCTCGCGGGGCCCGACGGCGGCAACGGTGGTGACGGCGGCACGGTGAAGCTGGTCGTCGACTCCAGCACCACCACGCTGCTCGAGTACCACCACTCGCCGCACCGGCGGGCGACGTCCGGCACCCAGGGAATGGGCGGCGACAAGGACGGCAGCAAGGGCGGCGACCTGATCCTGAAGGTGCCGGACGGCACCGTCGTCAAGGACCTGGACGGCAACGTCCTGGCGGACCTCGTGGGTGAGGGCGCCGAGTACGTCGTCGCCGCGGGCGGCAAGGGCGGCCTGGGCAACCGGGCGCTGTCCTCGCAGACGCGCAAGGCCCCCGGCTTCGCGCTGCTCGGCGAGGAGGGCGATACCGCCGACATCGAGCTCGAGGTCAAGACGATCGCCGACGTCGCGCTCGTGGGCTTCCCGAGCGCCGGCAAGTCGTCCCTGATCGCCGCGATCTCAGCCGCCCGGCCCAAGATCGCCGACTACCCGTTCACCACCCTGGTGCCGAACCTGGGCGTGGTGCAGGCCGGCCAGTCGCGGTTCACCGTCGCGGACGTCCCCGGCCTGATCCCGGGCGCGAGCGAGGGCAAGGGCCTCGGCCTGGAGTTCCTGCGGCACATCGAGCGCACGGCGATGATCGTGCACGTGCTCGACTGCGCCACCCTGGAGCCCGGTCGCGACCCGATCAGCGACCTCGACGTGATCGAGGAAGAACTCGCCAACTACGCCGGGGACATCGGCATCGAGGGTGGCCGGATGCCGCTCAACGAGCGTCCCCGCCTGGTGGTGCTCAACAAGATCGACGTGCCCGAGGCCCGCGAGCTCGCGGAGTTCGTGAAGGCGGACCTCGAGGAGCGCGGGCTGCGCGTGTTCGAGATCTCGACCGCCAGCCACGAGGGCCTGCGCGAGCTGAAGTTCGCCCTGGCCGAGACCGTGGAGAAGGCGCGCGCCGCGGCTCCTCCGCCCACGCCAGCCCCGGTCGTGCTGCGTCCCCGCGCCGTCGACGAGGCCAGATTCACCGTGCGCCGCCTCGGTGGCGAGGAGACCGGCTACTGGTTCGAGGTACGCGGGACCAAGCCGGAGCGCTGGGTGAAGCAGACCGACTTCAACAACGACGAGGCGGTCGGCTTCCTCGCGGACCGGCTCGCCAAGATCGGCGTCGAGGACGGGCTGTTCAAGGCGGGCGCCGTCGCCGGCGACGAGGTGCGCATCGGCGACCCGAAGAACGCCGTCGTCTTCGACTGGGAGCCCACGCTGCAGACCGGCCCCGAGCTGCTCGGCGGCCGGGGCACCGACCTGCGGCTCGACCAGAGCGACCGGCCGACGCGTGGCGACAAGCGCCGGGAGTTCAACGAGCGCATGGACGCCAAGACCGAGGCCCGGCGCGAGCTCTGGACCGAGCGCGAGGCCGGCCACTGGACCGACCCGGACGTGGAGTAACCAGCGGGGTGGGCGTGACCGGAGCGTGAAATGGCCGCGCGTCTCGGGCAGTACTCCGGCGAGGATGGGGGCGTGAGCTCCATCGAACCTTCGGCCAGCCCCCAGGACGCCCCGCGCGCTCGGTCCGTGATCGCCGGTGCCCGGCGGGTGGTGGTGAAGATCGGCTCGTCGTCCCTGACGGGTCCGGACGGTCACCTCGACGTCGGAGCGCTGCGCGGGGTCGTCGAGGTCCTCGCGGCGCGACATGCCGCGGGCACCCAGATCGTGCTGGTCACCTCGGGCGCCATCTCGGCGGGCATCGGCCCGCTCGGGCTCGGTACACGACCGCGCGACCTTGCCACCATGCAGGCCGCGGCGTCGGTGGGGCAGGGGCAGCTTGCCGGCCGGTACCAGGAGGAGTTCGCGGCGTTCGGGATCCAGATCGGACAGATCCTGCTCACCGCCGAGGACACCGTCCGTCGCGCCCGCTACCGCAACGCGCAGCGGGCGCTGGACCGGCTCCTCGCGCTGGGTGTCGTCCCGGTCATCAACGAGAACGACGCCGTGACCACCGACGAGCTGAAGTTCGGCGACAACGACCGCCTCGCGGCGCTCGTGTCGCACCTCGTGCTGGCCGACGCGCTGCTGCTCCTGACCGACGTCGACGGGCTGCACGACGCCCCGCCGTCGCGCCCCGGCGCCCGCCGCATCCCGCTGGTCGAGGACCTCGCGGAGATCGCCGGTGTCGAGGTGACCGCTCGCGGTAGCGCCGTCGGCACCGGAGGGATGGTCACCAAGCTGGAGTCGGTGCGGATCGCCACCGGCGCGGGCGTCCCCACCGTCCTGACGCTCGCCGGCAACGCGGCCGCCGCGCTGGCCGGCGACGACGTCGGCACGTTCTTCGCCGCCGCCGGACGCCGCACCTCGGCGCGCCGGCTGTGGATCGCCCACGCCGCCCGCACGGAGGGCCGCCTCCACCTGGACGACGGCGCCGCGCGTGCCGTTCTCGGCGGCCGCGCCTCGCTGCTGCCTGCCGGGATCACGAAGGCCGAGGGCCAGTTCGACGCGGGCGACCCCGTGGAGCTCGTCGCGCCCGACGGCACGGTGGTCGCGCGCGGGCTCGTCGCGTTCGACGCCGGCGACCTCCCCGCGCTCCTGGGGCGCTCCACGTACGCGCTCCGCGAGGAGCTGGGGGAGGGATACGACCGCGTCGTCGTGCACCGGGACGACCTGGTGCTCGACCGGCCGACGAGTTGAACTGTCCGAGGGGCCGATCCGGTCGGCGGCCCGATCCGTGGTCGGCCTGATCGGGCTGACCGGCTGACGGCCTGATCCAGCTGGCTCGAGTTCGGTCCGTTGCACGGATCTGTTGTCGACTTCGGTCGCTTGCCTTGAGATCGGTCAATCAAACGACCGATCTCAAGGCAAGGGACCGATCTCGCCGAATTCGGTCCCTTGCACCGCGTGCCGCCGGACGCCCTCGTCGGGTCGCTCGTCCGCACCGCGGATTCGCCCTCGGTGATCGGCCGCGTCCGACGTACTCTCGACGCATGACGACAGTGAGCCAGGACGAGGCGGCCCGTACCGGAGGCGAGACCCCCGGAGCAGCCACACCGCCGCCTTCGGGCACCGCGGACGTCGCCGTGGTGGTGCGTGACGTCGCGCGTCGTGCCAAGGTCGCGTCGCGCACCCTCGCCACGGCGAACCGCATGACGAAGGACGCCGCACTCGGCGCGATCGCGGACGCCCTGGTCACGGCCGCGGAGCGGATCGTGACCGCGAACGCCGAGGACCTGGAACGGGGGCGCGCGAACGGGATGTCCGACGGGCTCCTGGACCGGCTCGCGCTCACCCCGGAGCGCATCGGTCAGATCGCCGACGCGCTGCGCGACGTCGCCGTCCTGCCCGACCCGGTCGGTGAGGTGGTGCGCGGGCAGACCCTCCCGAACGGCCTGCGCCTGCGCCAGGTCCGCGTACCGATGGGCGTGGTCGGCATGATCTACGAGGCCCGCCCGAACGTCACCGTCGACGCCGCCGGCCTCGCCCTGAAGTCCGGCAACGCGGTGATCCTGCGCGGGGGGAGCGCAGCGGCGGCGTCGAACGCGGTGATCGTCGCGGTGATCCGGGACGCTCTCGCGGCGCAGGGTCTCCCCGCGGACCTGGTCCAGACCATCGACCCGTACGGCAGGGCCGGTGGGGTGGCGCTGATGCGGGCCCGCGGGCTGGTGGACGTGCTGATCCCGCGGGGTGGCGCCGACCTCATCCAGACCGTCGTACGTGAGTCGCTGGTGCCGGTGATCGAGACGGGCGTCGGCAACGTGCACGTCTACGTGGACGCGACGGCCGACGTCGCCATGGCCGTGTCGATCGTGATGAACGCGAAGACCCAGCGGGTCGGCGTGTGCAACGCGGCAGAGACGCTGCTCGTGCACGAGGACGCAGCCGCGGCCTTCCTCCCGGCGGCGCTCACCGCGCTGTCCGACGCCGGCGTGGTGCTGCACGGCGACCCTGCCGCCATGACCTTCGCCCCGGACGGGGCCGACATGGTTCCCGCCACGGACGAGGACTGGGCGACGGAGTACCTGGCCCTGGAGCTGGGGGTACGCGTGGTGCCGTCGCTGGACGCGGCGATCGAGCACATCCGCACCTGGTCGTCCGGGCACACGGAAGCCATCGTGACGCGCGACATCGCGGCGGCGGACCGGTTCGTCGCGGAGGTCGACTCCGCGGCCGTGATGGTGAACGCCTCGACCCGGTTCACCGACGGGGGCGAGCTCGGCCTGGGTGCGGAGATCGGCATCTCCACGCAAAAGCTGCATGCGCGTGGTCCCATGGGACTGGCGGAGCTGACCACGACCAAGTGGGTGGTCACGGGCGACGGCCACGTCAAGCCGTGACGGCTCGCTGCCGTCCTGGAGACCTCCGCAGGATCTCCTTGCGACCTGGTGCCGCGATGTACTGGGCGCAATGCGTCCGTGAGAGACTAAAGGCCACCTGAGCACGTCCGACTGGGAGGAACCCCCGTGCTGCACAACGCCGTCCTTGCCGCTGAGGCTGCCTCGGAGCACGCCAACGAGCCGGTCGCACCGATCGTTCTCGGCCTGATCGCCTTCGGCTCGCTCGTGGCCGCGCTGCTGGTCACGTTCGCGTTCCGCAACGTCGGCAACCGGCACTGATCCGCCAGACGGGAGCCTGACGACCAGATGAGCGCACCCACGGTATGAGTGCCCCCACTGGGACCAGGCCGCGCATCGGGGTGATGGGCGGCACGTTCGATCCCATCCACCACGGCCACCTCGTGGCCGCCAGCGAGGCGGTCGCCCACCTGGGACTGGACGAAGTCGTCTTCGTCCCCACGGGTCGGCCAGGATTCAAGCAGGAGCAACGGGTCACCCCGGCGGAGCACCGTTATCTGATGACGGTGATCGCTACGGCGTCGAACCCACGCTTCACGGTGAGCCGCGTCGACATCGACCGAGCGGGCCTCACCTACACGGTGGACACCCTCCGCGACCTGCGCGAGCAGCGACCGGAGGCGGACCTCTATTTCATCTCGGGTGCGGACGCCATCCAGCAGATTCTTCGGTGGAAGGATGCCGAGAAGCTGTGGGACATGGCACACTTCGTCGCTGTCACACGGCCAGGGCACATGCTCTCCGTGGACGGGCTTCCTCGGGACGGTGTGACGACGCTCGAGGTTCCCGCGCTAGCTATCTCCTCGACCGACTGTCGTCGTCGGGCCGAGGAGGGGTTGCCGGTCTGGTATCTGGTGCCTGACGGCGTGGTCCAGTACATCGCCAAGCACGGACTGTATCGAGGTCTTCACGATGAGTGACAACAAGGGTCGTCCCATGACGCGCCGCGAGATCCGCGAGCGTGAGGCTGCCGCAGCGGCTGCCGCTGCCGGTGGTAACGGCAGCGGTTCCTACCCGCCCCAGGGCGGGCCGCAGCAGCCTCCGCACCGCGGCGCGCCCGCGCCAGAGGGTGGCTGGTCGCCGCAGAACCCGCCGGTCGCCCGGCCCCCGCAGGCGACGGGCGGCTCGCGCGGTGTGGACGCGACCGGTCGCCTGACGCCCGTGCAGCAGCCTGGCGCCAACCCGCCGTCGTACGGCGCCGGCGGGCCCGGGCAGGGCCGCCCGGGCGCCGCACCCTCCGGTCCGGCCGGCCACGGCGCACCGCCGTCCGGTCCTGGCCGTGGCGCTCCCGGTCGCGGCCAGCAGCCCTCCGGTCCCGCGGGCCCGGGCCAGCAAGGCCCTGGTCAGCAGAGCGGTCCGGGCCCGCAGGCCGGGCCGCCGAGCCCGTTCGGATCCCGCCCGTCCGCCGCGCCCGTCCCGCCCGCCCCGCAGCCGGGCCGGTCCGGAAGGTTCGGTGGACAGAACGCTCCGCAGGCCCCCGGCCCTGCTCTGCCCGGCGGTCCCGGCAGGTCCGGCGACTCCGGGCAGACGGCGCAGTGGAGCGCACCGCCGTCCGCCCCGACGCAGCCGCCGTCGAGCCCGCCGTCGCCGTTCGGGACCCGTCCCGGCGCGCCCAGCGGTCTCGCCCAGCAGCGACCCGGCGGTCCGGGGCAGCCCGGCGGTGGCGCGCCCAGCGGTCCGATGGCCGGCGCGGCGCCCGCGCCCGCGCTCCCGTGGGAGTCCCCGGCCCAGGCGGCACCGCAGTCGCTTCCGCCGGGCGGCGCGCCGACGGCTCCCGGTTCCCCGTTCCCCGGCCGTCCCGGCGCCGGTGGCCCCGGGGGCCCGGGTACCGGCCCGACAGGTGGCCCGGCGCAGCAGCACCCCGGCGCTCCCGGTGGCCAGTTCGGTCCCGGCCCCGTCGCACCCTCCCGTTCCTC
The DNA here is from genome assembly GCF_028994805.1 of Promicromonospora iranensis. Taxonomy (GTDB): domain Bacteria; phylum Actinomycetota; class Actinomycetes; order Actinomycetales; family Cellulomonadaceae; genus Promicromonospora; species Promicromonospora iranensis. Next base: position 231,463 of record NZ_JAJQQP010000003.1, read on the forward strand.
CCGGCGCGGGGCGGAGGAGGAGTGGGACGAGGAAGAGGACGAAGGTCCGCAGTACACCTGGCTGCACTACATCATCCTGGTGGTCGTGGCGTTCGTGCTCGGCCTCCTGATCTGGAAGCTCGTGCTCGAGGGCGACAGCGCCTCGTTCGATACCGACCAGGCAGCCGCCCTGCTCGGCACACTGCCGGGCACGTTGCCCGGCTTCACAGGAGGTGGTGCGGCATGACGGCTACAGAGCGTGCTACAGGCCTCGCGATCCTCGCGGCGCGTGCCGCGAGCAGTGTCAAGGCGCAGGAGATCATCGCGCTCGACGTGAGCGAGCAGCTGGTGCTGACCGACGTGTTCCTCATTGCGTCCGGCGCCAGCGAGCGGCAGGTCTCGGCGATCGTCGACGCCGTCGAGGAGCAGCTCTTCAAGGAGGGCGTCAAGCCGATCCGCCGGGAGGGCAAGTCCGAGGCCCGTTGGGTCCTGATCGACTTCGGCGACATCGTCGTACACGTCCAGCACGCCGAGGACCGGACGTACTACGCGCTCGAGCGGCTGTGGAAGGACTGCCCGGCGATCCCTCTCCCCGAGGACGCGCAGGGCGGCGGCGACACCGGCGAGTACAGCGACCCGGACGACGGCGCGATCCACCTGGCCGGGGACCCGCGCCGGTGACGGCAGGGACGATCGTGCTGCTGCGCCACGCGCGCACGGCATACAACGCGGGACTGCGGCTGCAGGGCCAGATCGACATCCCCCTCGACGAGGTCGGGCGGTGGCAGGCGGAGCAGGGCGCCACGGCGCTGGCGGCGTCGCACAAGGCGTCCTCCGTGGTCGCCAGCGACCTGGAGCGGGCCCGGGACACGGCCGCCGCGTACGCGCGGCAGGTGGGCCTGGAGGTAGTGACCGACCCGGCGCTGCGCGAGCGCTCGTTCGGTATCTGGGAGGGCATGACCGACGCCGAGATCGCCGAGCGCTGGCCGGACGAGCACGCGGTCTGGCGGAGCGGCGGCGAGCCCCCGGTTGCCGGCGTGGAGTCCAAGGACGCCGTCGCCCGCCGCATGGAGGAGTCGGTGCTGCGGCACGCCGAGGCGCTGGGCGCGGGGGACACGCTCGTCGTGGTGTCCCATGGCTCGGCGATCACCCAGGCGATCACCCGGATGCTGGGCCTCGACCCCGCGACGTGGCGTGGGCTGCACGGGATGCACAACGTGCACTGGTCGCACCTGCGCGCGTCCCCGCCGGGCGTGGTGCCGGGATGGCGGCTCGTCGCGCACAACGTGGGCGCCGGATACCCGCTCGACACCTGGCAGTCCGGGCCCGAGGCTCGGCAGTGACGGGCACCCGTCCGGTGGGGCGCCGGGCGGGGTGACCGAACGCACCTGGGTTTTGATTTGGTCCCTGGCGTCGGTCTGCATAGACTAACGACGCTCGCCCGGCCGGATGGCTGGGGGAGACCATTTCGGGGCTGTGGCGCAGCTGGTAGCGCACCTGCATGGCATGCAGGGGGTCGGGGGTTCGAGTCCCCCCAGCTCCACCGAAGGGAAGCCGCCCGATCATGTGATCGGGCGGCTTCTTCGTCTTCTCCGGGACTTGCTTTCCCTCAGGACTTCCTGGTCGTCGACGCACCGCAGAAGACGTCGGTCTCCGGCAGGTCGCCGCCGAGGAGGAAGCGCGTGGTGGTGTTCAGCGCGCAGGGGTTGTCGTCGTAGACGTAGACGCCGTGCCCGCCGCTGTCGACGCTGACCAGCCGGGCCCGGTCGCCGAACGCCGCGCGGGTCAGCTGCCCGCCGAGGTGCGGGGTCGCCGGGTCACGCAGGTTCTGCAGCACCAGGACGTTCTCCGGCCCTTCCGCGTCGAACTCCACCGGCGGGTCGACCGGGTCGTTGTGCCAGTAGGTGCACGGCGTGATGTTCGCGGCAGCCGCTCCGAAGAGCGGGTAGCGCTGCCGGTCGGCGGCGACGGCGCGCCGGTAGGTCGCGACGTCCTCGGGCCAGTCGGTGTCGTTGCACGTCACGGCCAAGAACGCGGACCAGGCGTTGTCGTACGGGGAGGGAGTCGCCCCGTCCGCTTGTTGGGTGGCGCTCGTCGCGGGGCCGCCGGTCACGAGCGGTTCCAGCTCCTCGGCGTGCCGGAGGGCGGATGCCGCGTCGCCGTCGGCCAGCGCCTGCCAGAGCTGCGCCGTCACCCCGAAGCTGCTGTCGGCGTAGAGCCCCGCGAACGTGTAGAACCGGAAGGTGGCACCGTCGATGCCGCCGACCGGCCGGCGATCGAGCCGCTCCGCCTGGGCGAGGAAGTTCTCCCGCACCTGGCCGGGCGTCCGCCCGATCCCGTAGCTGTCGTGCCGCTCGGCCGCCCACCTCGCGAAGTCGGGGAAGCGGTCCTCCATGCCGAGTGCGAAGCGGCGCAGGCCGGCGCGGTCGAGCGAGGTCGCACCGAGGTTGCTGTCCACCACCACCCGGCCGCTCCGCTCCGGGAACAGCGAGGCGTAGGCGGCGCCCAGCGCGGTGCCGTACGACGCGCCGTAGAAGCTGAGGCGCTCCTCGCCGAGCGACTCCCGGATCAGGTCCATGTCGCGCGCCGTGTTGGCGGTCGTCATGTGCTGCATGCGGCCCTCGGGATCGTTGGCCGCACACTGGCCGGCGATCTTCCGCGCGACCTTGGCCTGCTCGGTGACGGCCGCCGCGTCCTCGGCGTACGGCGGGACGTTGCCCGGATAGTTCTGCTCGACGGTGAAGCCGCAGCTCACCGGTGACGAGTGGCCGACGCCCCGGGGGTCCATGCCGATCAGGTCGTACGCGTCCAGGACCGTCGACGGCAGCCCGCGCCCGCTCAGGTCGGCCGGCTGGTCCAGCCCTGAGCCACCGGGACCGCCCGGGTTGAGGAGCAGGGCGCCCTGGCGCTCGGCGGGCTTGGTGCTGGCCAACCGCGAGATCATGATCTCGATCTGCGTGCCGTCCGGCTGGTCGTGGTCCAGCGGCACCGGCACGGTCGCGCACTCCAGCTGCGCGCGCGCCGCTTCCGGCATGTCCTCCGGGCAGGTTCCCCACCCGGGTCCGTTCTCCGGCCCCTCGGCGCCGGCGGCCGGTGCGGCCAGCAGCGCCCCGGCGAGCCCCACCGTCACCGCCGCCGCCAGAGCGGCCCTGATCGTTGGTCGTGGATCCATCGCGCACCCTCGTCTCGTCGTTCTTCCTCGACACGTGCGAGACCCACTCCAGACCGTGCCCTGGGGACAGGGTCAACGGCACCCCGGTGTGATGCCGGTCACTCGGTCGGTGGCTCGGCGTCGGCTCCCGGCGTGGGCCGCGGGTACGTGGCTCCCCAGGTGTCGAGCCACCCGACCACCTGGTCCAGGGACCTGCCGAGCTCGGTGAGGGAGTACTCGACGCGGGGCGGCACCTCGGCGTAGACGGTGCGGACGACGATGCCGTCGGCCTCGAGGTCGCGGAGCACCCGGGTCAGGGTCCGGGCGGTGACCAGCCCGAGTCGCCGCTGCAGCTCGCCGAACCGGTGCGTGTGCTCGAGCAGGTACTTGACGGTGCTCAGCTTCCACGCTCCGCCGAGGACCGCCATCGACACCTCGACGGGGCAGACCTCGATGGCTCGCTGGACGGGGAGGCGCATCTCGGGTGCGGTGGTCATCAACCCACAGTATCCAAACTGTCAGTATGTGTCATCGATGTGCGTACTTGTGCAGAACGTACTGCAGTTCCTAGCGTGAAACACGCACTGCTCGTCGTCAAAGGAGAAGCACATGCACGCGCTGGTCGTCACGGCTCATCCCAGCCCTCGCTCGCTGACCGCGGAGCTGGCCCGGGTGACGCGCACCGCGCTGGAGGGCTCGGGCTGGTCGGTCGAGGGGTCCGACCTCTACGCCCAGGGCTGGGACCCGGTGGTGCGCCTCGAGGACTACGGCGACGCCGAGGACGGCGCGGAGACCGTCACGCTGCGGTCGAGACGCGCCTACGACGTCGGCACGCTCGCACCGGAGATCGTCACCGAGCAGGACAAGGTGCGCCGGGCCGACCTGATGGTGCTGCTCTTCCCGATGTGGTGGCACGGCATGCCGGCCATGCTCAAGGGCTGGTTCGACAGGGTGTTCGTCAACGGGTTCGCGTTCGGTCTCCAGGACGACGCCGGCCTGCCCCGCAAGTACGGCGACGGCGGCCTCGTCGGCCGGCGCATGCTCACCGTCGTCACCGCGGGGGACCGCGGCTCGTCGTTCGGCCCGCGCGGCCAGAACGGCGACCTCGAGCAGCTGTTCTTCCCGCTCCTGCACGGGACCGCCTGGTACACGGGCATGGCGCCCTTGCGCCCGCACCTGGTCTCCGGCGTCGACCGGCCGGGCTGGGACGGGTTCGGCCAGGAGGCGGACCGCCTGCGCGAGCGGATCGCCGGCCTGCGGGCCGAGCGCCCGATCCCGTACCGTGCGCTGGCCGACGGCGACTACGGGCGAGACCGTCGGCTGCGGCCCGACGTGCTGCCGGGGGAGTCCGGGCTCGGTGTCCACGAGTGTGTCGACGGTCACCGGCTCGCCGGTGCCGGCAGCGTTGACCTCAACCGAAGGTGAGGTTCTAGCGTCGGATGTATCGACATCATGCGATGAGAGGACGATCGATGCCCGTCTACACCCTGCCCGACCTGCCCTACGACTACGCGGCGCTCGAGCCGCACATCAGCGGGCGGATCATGGAGCTGCACCACGACAAGCACCACGCCGCGTACGTGGCGGGCGCCAACGCGGCGCTCGACGCGCTGGCCGCGGCCCGGGAGAGCGGTGACCTCGCCGCGGTGAACCTGCACGAGAAGAACCTCGCGTTCAACCTGGGCGGGCACACCAACCACACGGTGTTCTGGCACAACCTCTCGCCCGAGGGCGGCGGCGAGCCGGACGGAGAGCTCGCGGCCGCGATCGCCGACCAGTTCGGCAGCTTCGCGGCGTTCAAGGCGCACTTCGCGGCCGTGGCCACCGGCATCCAGGGCTCCGGCTGGGCGGTGCTGGGCTGGGACAGCATCGGCGGGCGCCTGCTGGTGTTCCAGCTGTTCGACCAGCAGGCGAACGTGCCGCTGGGTGTGACCCCGCTCCTGATGCTCGACATGTGGGAGCACGCGTTCTACCTGGACTACCTCAACGTCAAGGCCGAGTACGTCAAGGCGTTCTGGAACCTGGCGAACTGGTCCGACGTCGCCGGCAGGCTCGACCGGGCGCGTGCCGCCACCGGGAGCCTCATCACGGCGGCGTGACCGCGGAGGGGTCGCCCTGGTGGGCGGCGTCGGGCCAGCGATCGCCCGCTTTGGTCCCAGCGGCCGAATCGGTCTAGACTGACGGCGCTCGCCCATCTGGGCGAACACCCTTTCGGGGCTGTGGCGCAGCTGGTAGCGCACCTGCATGGCATGCAGGGGGTCGGGAGTTCGAGTCTCCCCAGCTCCACCCAGGACGTGAGAATGCCCCGCCGTGAGGCGGGGCATTCTCGTTTCTCAGGGCAGCTTGCTCAGGGCAGTATCGGGCCGATCGAGACCATCAGGCAGAGCGCCAGGACGGCCACGAGCGAGAAGCGGAACATCCGCCGCGCCCAGCGGTCGTCGTCGTCCGTCCGGAGTCCGATGATGCCGAGCCAGGTCCAGTAGGCGCCGACGGCGCCCATCACCACCGTGTAGACGATCCCGACGTAGCCGAAGACCGGCAGCAGCAGGGTCGCCGCGACGAAGGCCACGGTGTAGGCCAGGATCTGGATCTTCGTGTTCCGCATGCTCCGGACGACCGAGATGACCGGGACCCCGGCCCGGGCGTACTCCTCGTGCCGGTAGACCGCTATCGAGTAGAACTCGGGCATCTGCCAGAGGAACACGGCGAGGAAGACGAGCACCGCGCCGGCGTCGACGACACCGGAGACCGCGACGTACCCGGCAAGGATCGGTGCGGCGCCGGAGACGCTGCCGACCAGCGTGCCGTGGATCGACAGGCGCTTCGACAGCATCCCGTAGAGCACCACGTAGACGACGAACCCGCCCAGCCCGACCACCACGACCAGCCAGTTCGTCCAGGCGACCAGCATCGCCATGCCGGCGACGCCGAGGACGACGGAGAAGACGACGGCGGGTCGCGCCCCGATGCTGCCGGTGACCGTGGCCCGCTTTCTGGTGCGGTCCATGGCGCTGTCGATGTCGCGGTCGAGCACGTTGTTGAGCACGCACGCCGACGCGATCACCAGCGTCGTGCCGAGGATCAGGGCGGCGAACAGCCAGGGGTCCACCTGCCCCCTGCTCGCGAGCAGGAAGCCGGCGGCCGCCGTCAGCACGTTGCCGTAGAGCACGCCCGGCTTCGTGAGGGAGTAGTAGCGGGTCAGCGTGTCCCGCACCGACGTCCCGTCGGCACGAGCTGCGAGCGCTCCGTCGGTCCCGTCGACGCGGCTGGGGGCGGGCGAGTGCTTGATGGCGGTCATGCGAGAAGCGTCCTGACCACCGCGAGGGCATAGCCGGCGTCCGAGGGCATCGGTGTTCTCGGATCCACCGGTCCAGCCTACGTGAGCGGGCGCCGCCGAATGGGTTCATCCCCGGCAACGGGCTCCGCAGGGTCGGCAAGCCCCACGAGATCTACCTCAGTGACACCCGCGGGGTCGCGCCCGAGAAGCAGCGCACGATCCTCCGGCAGCTGGTGAGCGGCTCGGTGTGATCCCTGGCTGGTGGCGGACGGCGGATCAGGTGTCGATGCCGACGTCGCGCGCCTGTCGGGCCGCGTTCTCGGCGGTGATCACGTCGGCGTGACCGGCCTCGACGAGGCCGCGCAGACCCTGGGCGAGGTGGTGGTTCCAGGCCGCCGAGCAGACGTCGTAGCACTCGAGCTCCGGTACGAGGCCCACGTGCGTCACGCGGACGGCGGTGTCGCCCTCGGGCCCGTCGGCGAGCTCGAAGACGATGTCGGAGCCGACCCACTCGGACTGGTCCTGGACGAAGCCGAAGTGGTTCTCGAGCACGTGCCAGACCATCTTCGTGCCCGGGACCACCTCGGTCAGCCGGATCCGCGTGCGGTGCAGACCGGGGTTGTCGAAGCCGAACTCGTCGCCGGACTCCGTGGTACCGCCCTCGATCATCTCGGTCCACCAGGCCTGCGGCCGCGTGATCGCCGCGAACACCTCGTCGGGTGAGGCGTGGACGGTGAAGCTGGTCGTGTAGTTCTGCGCGGACATCGGCGTCTCCCGTGCTCGTGTGACTTACTAGTGTGATGCAAGCAACATGAGGAGACCACGCTTGCATCATGCAAGTCAAGCAAGGTGGGCGGGAACGAGGCCGGCCGCCCGGAAAAGATCCGGGCGGTGCCGGTGTGGCGCTGGTGGGTAGTGCGGTGGTGGGCGGCGCTCGCGGGTCAGGCGACGCGCGGTTCCCGCAGCGGCTCGACGGCGATGTCGTCGGGCGGCGCCGCCTTGCCGCAGGAGTCGCAGACCAGCGTGTGCTCCAGCGTGCCGCCGCAGCCGTCGTGCGCGTAGCGGATCGGCGGGCCGTCCGGCGTCTCCACCCAGCGGTCACCCCACTGGGTGAGCGCGACGATCGCGGGGGCGAGCTCGCGCCCCATCGTGGTCAGGTGGTACTCGCGCCCGTCCTGGGTCATCAGACCGGCCTCCACGAAGCGCTCGAGCCGGGACGTCAGGATGTTCGGCGCGACGCCGAGGGATCTCTGCAGCTCGGTGAATCGCGTGAGGTGACCGAAGATCGCGTCGCGCAGGATCAACAGGCTCCAGCGCTCTCCCACGATCTCGAGCGCGCGTGCGGCGGAGCAGTCCTGGCCTGCGTAGGTGCGGCCGAGCATGGTGCCTCCCATCGTGAGCGGGCGTTCCAGGCTACGCCTCGGCGCTTGCATGACGCGAGCACCAGGGCACCCAGAAGTCCACCCTGGGGCGTACCGGGGTCCGCCCTCGGGCTGATGTCCGGGGCGTCTGTCGCTCGCTAGGTTCGAGCCATGACCTCCGCCGCCCAGGACGCACCCGTCCGTCCCGCGATCCTTGCTCAGGTGGCACGCTTCGGCTCCGTCGTCGCCCTCAGCTTCCTGCTGGGCGGCCTGACGTCGTACGCGCAGGGGTTCCTGCCGGATGCCTTCGCCTCCTTCGCCAACTCCGCCAGCGGCTGGACGGTGCTCACGGCGCTGCTCGTGTACTGGTCCCGGGCGCGCACCGTCCCCGCCGCGGTGCTGGGCGCGGTCAGCTTCGTGCTCCTCGTGCTCGGGTACATGGTGGCGTCCCAGGTGCGGGGCCTCGTGTACGACCCGATGCTCTTCTCGGTCGTCGGCGTGGTGGTCGGCCCGTTCGTCGGCGTGGCGGCCTCCTGGCTGCGTGCCTCGGGCGTCCGCGCGGCCCTCGGCACCGCGCTGCTCGCGGGCATCGGCATCGGCGAGGCCGCCTACGGGCTGACGATCATCGGGGACACCACGAGCCCCGTCTACTGGACGGTCATCGGCGTCGCCGGGGTGGCTCTCGTCGGCGTCATGGTCATCCGCAGGCTCCGGGGCGCGCTCCCTGTCGCCCTGGCGGCCGGCGGTGCGGTGGCGCTCGCGGCGGCATTCCATACTGCCTACTCCAGCCTCGGCTAGGTCGGTACGGCTACGCCTCGACCATCCGGTCGAGGAGCCGGTCGAGGAGTGCACCGACGCGTGCCTCGGCGCCGTCGTCGACCAGGAGGGTCTGCGCCAGCCCGCTCGTGCCGGCCACCATCAGCTCGGCGTCGAGCTCGGCCGTCCGCTGGTCCGCCGCGTCCCCGCGGGCCCGGCGCAGCTGCTCGGCGATCGTCCGGACGAGGAAGCGGGGGGCGCCCATCGTGTCCTCCGCGGTGACGTCGGGGCTGGTCAGCGCGGCGGCGTGGAACGAGTTCAGGACGATCGTGTCCCGCCTCCGGGCGGCGTCCGTCGGCAGCAGCTCGGTGAGGATCGCGTGGACGACCTCGCGCGGGGTGGGGTCGGCGCCGAGGGCGCTCAGCCGTTCGGTGAACCGGGCGCCGGCGTCGGCGACCACTGCGCGGTGGGTGGCGAGCAGGAACTTCTGCTTGGTGCCGAAGTAGTACTGGACCAGCCGCACCGAGATGCCCGCCTCCGCGGCGACCGACTGGAAGGTGGCCGCCCCCAGGCCGTCGCGGGCGATGACCCGGCGTGCGGCGCTCGTGATCTGCGCCCGCCGTTGATCGTGGTCGGCCAGCTTCGGCATGCGGTCCCGCTCTCTTGAGTACGCACGGCCGGTCCGGCCGTCTTCATGGTATGCGCACACCATCATAAGTGATATGTTCATACCACCAAGATGAGGAGGGCTCCATGGCCAGGATCGGAAGGTTCAAGAGCGACGAGGCGCGAGACGCTTACCTGTGCACCTCTGAGGCGATGGCGGGGCTCTGGCCGGTCCCGGCGACGCTCGCGGACGTCCCCACGCCGTTCGGGTCCACGCATGTCCGGCGGTCCGGCTCCGGGGACGCGGTGCCGCTCGTCCTGCTGGCCGGCCTCCTCGGCAGCAGCCTGCACTGGCACCAGATCGTGGCGTGGCTCGCGCAGGATCGTGCCGTCTACGCGCTGGACACCCTCGGGGCGGCCGGGCGCAGCGTCCAGACCGCGCCGCTGGCGCGGGACGCCGACTACGGGGCCTGGTTCGCGGCCGTGCTGGACGGGCTCGGGCTGGACCGTGCGCACGTGCTGGGGGAGTCGTCCGGTGCCTGGCATGCGACCCTCGCGGGCCTGCACGCGGCGGACCGGGTGGCGAGCGTGTCCCTCATCGAGCCGAACGGGGTGTTCGTGAAGATACCCTGGCGCGCCCTGCTGAAGATGGTCCGGTTCGGCGGCGACACGACCGACGAGGGCTGGCTCAGGATGGGCGAGTGGCTCACGCCCGGTGTCACCATGACCGACGTCGAGCGGGCGACCGCGAAGGCCGCGCAGGGCTACCGGATCGCGGGCGGCTGGGCGCGCCCGCTCAAGGATGCCGAGCTGGAGTCGTTCGCGCCGCCGCTCCTCGCGGTCCTTGGCGGGGAGTCGGTGGTCTCACGGCCGCTCGCCGCGCAGCGCCGCCTCGCCGAGCGTCTGCCGACCGCCGAGGTCGAGATCTATCCCGGGACCGGGCACGGCGTGCGCGGGCAGCTGCCCGACCTCGTCACGGCCCGGGTGGTGGAGTTCCAGGCGCGGCACGACGCCGGCTGACGTCCGGGCGGGTGTCGCTCATGGACGCTGTTTGAGAATCGTTCTCATCTCTGGTTCACTCTCCCTCAGTACCGAGAATGATTGTCATTCTAGAAGGAAGGAGCGGGTGGCCCCGACCGGACCGCCCGACCAGACGATGAGAAACCACACCACTCGCACAGCCGCAGGCCTGGGTGCCGCGCTGTCCCTGCTCCTGCTGAGCGCCTGCGCCGCCGAGGACGGCGCCTCGGGCTCCGCCTCGGGGTCCCCGTCGGCCGATGCCGGGTCGGAGGCGCCGGACGCCACCGAGATGCAGGCAAGCACGCCACGCGTGGCGGTGACCTACGACGGCGGTGTGCTCGTGCTGGACGCGATGAGCCTCGAGCCCGTCGGCGACATCGAGCTGGAGGGCTTCAACCGCCTCAACCCGGCCGGCGACGAGCGCCACCTGCTCGTCTCGACCGCCGGGGAGTTCCGCGCCCTCGACCTGGGCACCTGGGCCGACGCGCACGGCGACCACGCGCACTACTGGACCGCGGAGCCGACGCTCACGGACGTCGCCTACGACGCCGCCGAGCCCGGCCACGTCGTGGTCCACGAGGGGCGCACCGCGCTGTTCGACGACGGCACCGGCCTGATCCGCGTGCTCGACTCGGAGCACGTGGCCGACGCCGACGCCGCGGCGCGGGAGTACACGACGCCGGAGGCCCACCACGGGGTGGCCGTCGAGCTGACCGACGACACGCTGGTCGTCTCCGAGGGCACCGAGGACGCGCGGACGGGAATCCGGGTGCTGGACGGCGACGACGAGGAGATCGCCGCGTCCGACGAGTGCCCCGGTGTGCACGGTGAGGCGGTCGCCGCCGACGAGGCGGTGCTGATCGGCTGCGAGGACGGTGCGCTGCTCTACGCCGACGGCAAGATCACCAAGGTGGAGGCGCCCGACAGCTACGGCCGCATCGGCAACCAGGCCGGCACCGAGGAGTCGCCGGTCGTGCTGGGCGACTACAAGACGGACAAGGACGCCGAGCTGGAGCGCCCCACGCGGGTCTCCCTGATCGACACGCGCGACGGAGAGCTCGAGCTGGTCGAGCTGCCGTCCTCGTACACCTTCCGGTCGCTCGCGCGGGGTGACGACGGCGAGGCCCTCGTGCTCGGCACCGACGGCCAGATCCACGTGATCGACCCCGAGTCGGCGAAGGTGACGAAGTCCATCCCGGTGATCGACGAGTGGGAGGAGCCTCTGGAGTGGCAGGAGCCGCGACCCGCGATCCTCTCGCTCGACGGCTCCGTGTACGTCACCGACCCGGCGACCGACTCGATCCACGCGGTCGACGTCGAGACGGGCGAGGTGTGGAAGTCGGCCGAGCTCGACGTCACGCCGAACGAGCTGAACGGTGTCACGGGCGACGAGGCGCACAGCCACTGACCCGGGCGCCGCTCGGAGAACAGGAGACCCCGCTGGTCGGGCGTGCCGAGGTGGGTCTCGACACGCCCGGCCAGCGGGGTCTCCTGTTCTCCGGGGCTCAGGCCCTCGCGAAGAACGCCCGCAGGTCCTGGACCACCAGCTCCGGCACCTCCAGGGCTGCGAAGTGGCCGCCCTTCGGGTACTCGGCCCAGTGCTCGATGCGGGCGTTGTCGCGCTCGGCCAGCGACCGGATGGTCTGGAAGTCGTCGGCGAAGACGGCGACGCCGATCCGGCCCGTGCTCACCACGGGCTCCGCGCCCGAGCGCTGCTCGGTGTAGTGGTAGCGCACCGCCGTGGCCGAGGTGTTGGTGAGCCAGTAGAGGCTGACCTGGGCGAGGACCTGGTCGAGGGAGACCAGGCTGGTCCCGTTGCCGAAGTTCTCGAACAGCTCGCTGTAGGCGAGCTGCGCCACCGGCGAGTCGCTGAGCCCGGCCGCGATGGTCTGGGGGCGCGAGGCGTTCATTCCGTTGTACCCGCCGACGCTCTGGAACCACTGCATGTGCGCCAGGGCGGCGAACTCCTTCGGGCCGAACCCGTCCATCTCACCCTCCGCGCCCGAAGGGAACGAGAAGAGCTGCAGCAGGTGTGCGCCGAGGAAGCCCTCGGGGTCGAGCACCGCCAGCTCACGGCCGATCAGTGTGCCGGCGTCGCTGCCGTGGGTGCCGTAGGACGCGTAACCGAGCCGGCGCATCAGCGTGTCCCAGGTGCGGGCGACGCGGGCCATGGTCCAGCTCCCGCCGTCGGCCGGCTCGCTCAGCGGGGTGCTGAACCCGAATCCGGGGATGGACGGCACGACGACGTGGAAGGCGTCCTCGGCGCGCCCGCCGTGCGCCACCGGGTCGGTGAGCGGGCCGATCATGTCGAGGAAGTCGAGGAACGAGCCCGGGTAGGTGTGGGTCAGCACCAGCGCCTGCGCGTCGGGCTCTGCCGAGCGGACGTGGAGGAAGTGCACGGTCTGCCCGTCGATCTCCGTGAGGAACTGGGGGAACGTGTTGGCCCGCTCCTCGACCGCGCGCCAGTCGAAGCCCGTGCGCCAGTGGTCGACCGACGCGCGCAGGTAGGACTCGGGCGTGCCGTACTCCCAGGAGTCGCCGGGTGCGGCCGGGGCGAACCGGGTGCGGGCCAGGCGGTCGGCGAGGTCGTCGAGGTCGGCCTGCGGGATCGCGATGCGGAACGGCCGGATCATGTCGGTGGCGGTGGCTGCGGTGTTCTTCGTGGTCTCCATGTCTCCGACTCTATGGAGGGTTCAGGAACGTTTCTTTCCTCTATTCTCGGAAGTGTTCGAGAAGTTTCCGGAGCAGCACGAGGAGCCATCATGACGACGACGGCGGGGCGCCTGCTCGCCCTCCTGGGCCTGCTGCAGTCCCGGGCCGAGTGGTCGGGGGCCGAGCTCGCGGAACGGCTCGACGTCACCGACCGGACCGTGCGCAACGACGTCGCCCGTCTCCGCGACCTGGGCTACCCGGTCGACGGCGTCCGCGGGCCGGGGGGACGCTATCGCCTGGGCGTGGGCGGCAAGCTGCCCCCGCTGGTGCTCGACGACGAGGAAGCGGTCGCCATCGCGGTCGGGCTACGGGCGGCGACCGCCGTCTCGGGCATCGAGGAGAGCAGCGCCCGCGCCCTCGGCAAGCTGGAGCACGTGCTGCCCGACCGGCTGCGCCGTCAGGTGGCCGCGCTGCGCGACGCCACGAGCGCCGGCCCCGTGAACACGGACAGCAACGTGGACGACCCCGCCGTCGACCCTGCGCTGCTCACCGAGCTGGCGGCCGCGATCCGCGACCACCAGGGGTTGCGCTGCTGGTACCGGTCCGAGCCGCTGGAGGTGGAGCCGGCCCGGCTCGTCGCCTGGCAGCGTCGGTGGTACCTCGTCGGGCGGGACGTCGGCTCGGGGGAGTGGCGGCCGTTCCGCGCGGACTGGCTGGAGCCGCGCACCCCGGGCGGACGGCGGTTCGTGCCGACCGACCCGCCGTTCGACCTGACCGACTTCGTGGTGCGCGAGGTGGCGCGGACGGGCTGGGCGGTGCACGCCCGGATCCTGGTGCACGCTCCGGCCTCCGAGGTGCTCGCCCGCATCAACCCCGCCGTGGGCACCGTCGAGCCGGTCGACGACCGGACGAGCGTGCTCGTCACCGGCGGGGACAGCCTGGAGACCGTGGCCGTGTGGATCGGGATGCTCGGGCTCGACTTCACCGTGCGGGAGCCGCAGGGCCTGGTGGACCACCTGACGGCACTGTCCCGGCGCTACGCGCAGGCGGTCGGCGCGTAGCACGGCTGAGCTCGATGACCGTCGTGAGCCGATCACGGGTCTCGGTGAGCTCGTGCAGGCGCTCGTCGATCCGGTCGCGCTCGGCGGCGAGGAGCTCGATCATGTCGGTCGAGGCCATGCCCGAGTCCATGCACGGCATGATCGTGCTGACCGCCTTGCTGTTGAGCCCGGCGCTGTACAGCAGCTGGATCAGCCGGACCCGGTCGGCGGCGTCCTCCGCGTAGTAGCGCTGGCCGGCGGGCGAGCGCTCCGAGGTGAGCAGGCCCTGCTCCTCGTAGTAGCGCAGCGCCCGCACGCTGACGCCCGCCTGGGCGGCGAGCTCGCCGATCCGCATCGTCGTGTTCTCCATGACCCCTGCCTCGCGTGCGCCCTGTCTCTCTGACGTCAACGTCAGAGTCTACGGCGGGTCGGTGCCGGCAGACGAGAAGGCTGCGCTGCGCTCATCTGTGACCACGAGGTCGCTCATCTGTTAATCTGGCCGGACGTTCAACGGAGTCTGAAGGGCGGCGGAGGAGCACGATGACGGCACTCGACGAAGAGACCGTGGGCAGCCTGGTGGCGTCCGCGCCGAGCGGCGCGCAGCTGACGGTCCCCACCTACGACCGGTCCCGGCTGAGGACGGGCATCGTTCATCTCGGGGTGGGCGGCTTCCACCGGGCGCACCAGGCGATGTACCTGGACCGGCTCATGGCCGAGGGCAAGGCGCTCGACTGGGCGGTCTGTGGTGTCGGCGTGCTCCCGGGCGACTCCCGGATGCGCGACGCGCTGACCGCGCAGGACGGTCTCTACACGATGGTGCTCAAGCACCCGGACGGGCGCCTGGAGGCGCGCGTGATCGGGTCGATCAAGGAGTACCTGCTGGCTCCCGACGACCCGGAGGCGGTGCTGGAGAAGATGGCCTCGCCCGAGGTCCGCATCGTCTCGCTGACGGTCACCGAGGGCGGGTACAACATCCACCACGTCACGGGCGAGTTCGACCTGGACGACCCGGCGGTCAGCGCGGACCTGGCCGACGGCGCCGTCCCGACGACGACGTTCGGGCTGGTCACCGAGGCCCTGCGCCGTCGGCGGGACCGGGGCGTTCCGCCGTTCACCGTGATGAGCTGCGACAACATCCAGGGCAACGGCGAGGTCGCGCGGCGCGCGTTCACCACCTTCGCCCGCGCCAAGGACGCGGAGCTGGCGGGCTGGATCGAGGGCAACGTCGCGTTCCCGAGCTCCATGGTCGACCGGATCACGCCCGTCACCACGGACGCCGACCGTGCGATGGTCGCGGAGCGGTTCGGCATCGACGACGCCTGGCCCGTGGTGGCCGAGCCGTTCGAGCAGTGGGCGCTGGAGGACAGCTTTCCGACCGGTCGGCCCCCGTTCGAGGACGCCGGCGTGCAGGTCGTGGCCGACGTCGAGCCGTACGAGCTGATGAAGCTGCGCCTGCTCAACGCGAGCCACCAGGCCCTGTGCTACGTCGGCTACCTGTCGGGGCACCGGTACGCGCACGAGGTCGCGGGCCAGGATGTGTTCGCCCGCTTCCTCCGTGGCTACATGGATGCCGAGGGCACGCCCACACTCGAGCCGGTGCCCGGGATCGACCTGGACCTGTACAAGCGCACGCTGATCGAGCGCTTCGCGAACCCGCACGTGGCCGACACCCTGGCCCGGCTGTGCGCCGAGTCGTCGGACCGCATCCCGAAGTGGCTGCTGCCCGTGGTCCGGTACCACCTCGCGCACGGCGGTCCGATCGAGCACGCGGCGCTCGTCGTCGCGTCCTGGGCCCGTTACGACGAGGGAGTCGACGAGGCCGGCGAGCCCATCACCATCGTCGACCGCCTCGCCGACCGGCTGCACCAGGCGGCTCTCGCGCAGAAGTCCGACCCGCTGGCGTTCCTGCGTGACCGCGAGGTGTTCGGCGACCTCGTCGACGACGAGCGGTTCACGGCCGCCTACACGGCGGCGCTGGGCTCGCTGCACGAGAAGGGCGCCCGCGCCACGGTGGAGAACCTGGTGGCCCGCTCCTGACCTCCTGGCCGGCCCCTTGGCGGGGTCAGTGGGGGAGGAGGTCCTCCAGGGCCGTCGCGGCGGCGTCGTCGACCACCAGCGTGTCGACGACGCCGCCGGTCACCGCGGCCACCAGGCCCGGTGCGACGGCGGCACCGTAGCCGATGGCGATGACCTGGGGCGTGGCGACGAGCTGTTCGAGCGTCACGCCCACCACCCGCTCGTCGAGGCTCGTCCGGACGGGGCGGCCCGCGGCGTCGAAGAGGCGGCCCGAGCACTCGGCGATGGCGCCCGCCTCCGTGGCTGCGTGCTGTTCCTCGGGGCTGATCTGCGGATACACCGTGGAGGTGCGCTCGGACCAGTGGCCGATCGCGACGACTGCGACGTCCAGGTGGTCGGCCCGCGCCAGCGCGTCGGCGATCTCCGGCTGCCGGCGCATCCCGGCGGCGGTGGCGGCGTCGGCCACGAGGAGCGGGGACCAGACGGGCCAGGTCCGCACGCCCGGCATCTGCTCGAACGTGTTGATGAGCGCCAGCGAGTTGCCGCTGCCCTCGACGGGCAGCGCCCCGACCAGCTGGACGACGTCGCACTGGGGAAGCCGCCCGATGTGCCGCACCGCCGCCTCGACGGTGCGCGACCACGACACGCCGACGGTCGCACCCTCGGTGATGTGCTCGTGTGCGGCGTGGGCGAGCTCGACGGCGACGTTCTCGCGGGTGGTCGCGGTGTCCTCGCCGCTGGCGGCGATGAGGATCTCGCGCAGGCCGAGGCGGGCCGCGAGGCGGGCGCCACGCTCGCCGTCGGCCCGCGGGGGCGTGATCTCGATGCGGACCACGCCCTGGTCACGGGCCTGCGCGAGCAGGCGCGCCACCTGGAAGCGGGAGATGCCGCGGTGCCGGGCGATCTCCACCTTGGACTTGCCGTCGAGGTAGTAGTCGGTGCTCACCTCGACCAGGAGGTTCGAGATGAGGTTCGAATCGGGATGGGTCACCTGCGTCCTCACTCCCGCAGGCGGCAGCGGGAAACAGTTGAGCGACTATTGAGCGGGGGCCTTGCTCACCTGAGCATACCCAACTAGTCTGCGGATGCAGATGAGCAAGTCATATTCTCAAATGAGCGCGGCGCGGATGCCGTGCCGAGGAGAGGACGAGGATGTTCCGACCTCCGAGGGGTACTTCGGTGAGAGCGACGGTGACGGCCGCGACGGCCGCCGTCGCGCTGGCCCTGACCGGCTGTGCCGGTGCGGGCGCCGTGGGCGGTGGCGACGGCGAGACCATCGTGGTCGCGATCGTGTCCAACCCGCAGATGCAGGACGCGATCTCGCTGCAGGACGAGTTCCGCGCGGCCCACCCCGGTGTGGACGTGCGGTTCGTGTCGCTGCCCGAGAACGAGGCCCGCGCCAAGATCACGGCGTCGGTCGCCACCGGCGGTGGTGAGTTCGACGTCGTCATGATCTCCAACTACGAGACGCCCATGTGGGCCGAGAACGGCTGGATCGAGAACCTGCAGCCGTACATCGAGCGGACCGAGGGGTACGACGCCGAGGACTTCGTCCCCAGCGTCCGTGAGGCCCTCTCGCACGAGGGCGACATGTACTCCGTGCCGTTCTACGGGGAGTCGTCGTTCCTGGCCTACCGCACCGACCTGTTCGAGCAGGCAGGGCTCGAGATGCCCGCCAACCCGACGTGGGACGACGTGCGCGAGCTGGCCGCCGAGCTGCACGCCCCGGAGGAGGACTTCTCCGGCATCTGCCTGCGCGGCCTGGCCGGCTGGGGTGAGGTGATGGCCCCGATGAGCACCGCGATCAACACGTTCGGTGGCGGCTGGTTCGACGAGGACTGGAACGCGACCCTCGACTCCCCGGAGAGCCGGGAGGCCATCGAGACCTACATCGACACCCTCCGGACCTTCGGTCAGCCGGGCGCCGCGACGTCGGGCTTCGGCGACTGCCTCACGCGCTTCGCGCAGGGCCAGTCGGCCATGTGGTACGACGCGACGTCGATGGTCTCCTCGGTCGAGGACCCGGCGTCGTCGACGGTGGCGGGCAAGGTGGGCTACGCCCCCGCACCCGTCGCCGAGACCGACACGGCGGGCTGGCTCTACAGCTGGTCGCTCGCGATCCCGTCGACGAGCGAGCACAAGGACGCCGCCTGGGACTTCGTGTCCTGGATGACGGACAAGGAGTACATGAAGCTGGTCGGCGAAGAGATCGGCTGGGAGCGCGTGCCTCCGGGCAGCCGGCTGTCGACCTACGAGCTCCCGGAGTACGCGGAGGTCTCCGAGGCCTACGCGGACGCGACCCTCGAGTCGATGAACGGTGCCACCCAGGAGTCGGCGATGACCCACGAGGTGCCGTACCCCGGCATCCAGTTCGTCGGGATCCCCGAGTTCCAGGATCTCGGTACGCGCGTCGGTCAGCAGATGTCCGCGGCGGTCGCGGGGCAGATCACCGTGGACGAGGCCATCGCGCAGTCTCAGCGCTACGCCGAGACCGTAGCGGAGACCTACCAGGCAGAGGAGGGGCGATGAGTACCCCGACCATCGACCGGCTCGAGGGCTCGCGCCGCACGGCGCGCACCGAGGCGTCCTCGCGGCAGATCAGCCGTGCGGAGGGCTGGCGCCGGCGCGGTCCGCTGCTGCCGGCGCTGATCTTCACCATCATCGTCACGCAGCTGCCGTTCCTCCTGACGATCTGGTACTCACTGCACTCGCGGAACCTGCTGCGTCCCGAGTCCGACCTGTTCGTCGGTTTTTCGAACTACCTCGACATCGCGCGCGACTCGACGTTCCGGCAGACCGCCTGGAACTCGGTGGTCATCACCCTCGGCTGCGTGCTGGTGGCGATGGTCCTCGGCATCGTGCTCGCGCTGCTGCTGGACCGGCCGTTCTTCGGTCGCAGCGTGGCACGCACCATGCTCATCACGCCGTTCCTGGTGATGCCGGTGGCGACGTCGGTGCTGTGGGCCGTCGCGCTGCTGAACCCGACGTACGGCCTCTTCAACTGGACGCTCGGCCTGTTCGGCCTCGAGGCGGTCGACTGGACGTCGACCTACCCGGTGGTCTCGATCCTGATGGCGCTGGTGTGGCAGTGGACGCCGTTCATGATGCTGCTCGTGCTCGCCGGCCTGCAGGCGCAGCCCAAGGACGTGCTGGAGGCGGCCTCCGTCGACGGCGCGGGCACCTGGCTCACCTTCCGGCTGATCACGCTGCCGCACCTGCGCCGGTACATCGAGCTGGGTGTGCTGCTCGGGATCATCTACGTGGTCAACACGTTCGACCAGATCTACCTGATGACGGCGGGCGGCCCCGGTACGGCCAGCGCCAACCTGCCGTTCTACATCTATCAGCGCGCCTTCCTCGGGTTCGACGTCGGGCAGGCCGCCGCCATGGGCGTCGTCGTCGTGATCGCCACGATCATCGTG
The DNA here is from genome assembly GCF_028994805.1 of Promicromonospora iranensis. Classification (GTDB taxonomy): domain Bacteria; phylum Actinomycetota; class Actinomycetes; order Actinomycetales; family Cellulomonadaceae; genus Promicromonospora; species Promicromonospora iranensis. The sequence goes on from NZ_JAJQQP010000003.1 coordinate 250,743, forward strand.
GCCTCGGCCGCGCTGCGCCTGATCTTCCGTAGCTTCGAGGTGAAGGAGTGACCATGTCTGTCGCTACCCCCGTGGTCACCCCGCGCGCGACGAACCGTCGCTTCTCGAGCGGCTTCCTGACCACCGTGACCTGGCTGCTCGCCATCGGGTTCTTCTTCCCGGTCGCCTGGATGGCCATGACGGCCTTCAAGCAGGAGAACCAGGCTGCTTCCGACCCGCCGACGTGGTTCTTCACGCCGACGCTCGACCAGTTCCGAGCCGTGATCGAGGGCGGCTCCATGGTCTACGTGGGCAACTCGGTCATCGCGACCGGCGTCTCCACCGTGCTGGTGCTGCTGCTCGGCGTCCCGGCGGCGTACGCGCTGTCGATCCGGCCCGTGAAGAAGGTCAGCGACGTGCTGTTCTTCTTCATCTCGACCAAGATGCTGCCGGTCGTGGCCGTCATCGTGCCGATCTACGTGGTGGCCGGCCAGCTCAAGGTGCTCGACAACATCTGGACCCTCGTGGTCCTGTACACCGCGATGAACCTGCCGATCGCGGTCTGGATGATGCGGTCGTTCTTCATCGAGGTGCCCGGTGAGGTGCTCGAGGCCGCGTCCATCGACGGCGCGGGGCTGATGCGCACCATGCGGTCGGTGCTGCTGCCGATGGTGGCGCCCGGCATCGCGGCGACGGCGCTCATCTGCGTGATCTTCGCGTGGAACGAGTTCTTCTTCGCGCTCAACCTGACGGCGTCCCAGGCGGCGACCGTGCCGATCCTCATCGTGTCGACCATGACCAGCGAGGGTCTGTTCCTCGCGCGGCTCTGCGCGGCGGCCCTGCTGGCGTCGCTGCCCGTGATCCTCGCGGGCTGGATCGCGCAGAAGCAGCTGGTGCGCGGCCTGTCGATGGGCGCGATCAAGTAACGCCCGCGGCGCCGCGAAGGTCCGCTTTGGGAAAGCGGTCGGGCTGGAGAACGATCGCTCTCCACGCCCAGCCGCTTCCGGAAGCGGACCTTCTGGCGCGACGGGGGTCGGCCGGGTGAACCCGGCACTACCTCCTCCCGTGCGCCCCTACACTCCGGACTGTGACCACTGCCGAGAGCACGTCCGAGCCGCGGGTCCCACCGCGCTGGTTCGTCCGCACGATGTGGAGCCTGCACCGGGGCCTCTACCGGATCACGGCGGGCCGGGTGGGCCTCCGCCGTCCGCGGGGGCGTACCTGGGGGATGCTGCGCCTGACGACCACCGGACGCCGCACGGGGGGCGAGCGCGGCGTGATCCTCGCCTACGTCGAGGACGGCCCGAACCTCGTCTGCCTGGCGATGAACGGCTGGGCCGAGGGAGAGCCGTCCTGGTGGCTCAACCTGCGTGCGCACCCGGAGGCCACCGTTGATCTCGTGGACGGGTCCCGGTTCGTGCAGGCCTACGCGGCGCAGGGCGTCGAGCGCGAGCGGGTGTGGGCCCTCTGGCGAGAGGTCGAGACGAACCTTGACGGCTACGCCGCGCTCCGGTCGACCGAGACGGCTGTCGTCGTGCTGGAGCCGCGGCGACCGTCCTAGCGTCCGTCCCCTAGCGTCCGTCAGAGAGTCGCCGCCGCGAGTGCCTCCTCCTGCCCGTCGAGGGTGATCTCGATCCGGTCCACCTCGGTCAGCGGTACCGCCGACGACGCGTCGAGGCCGGTCGTCGTGCCACCCGACCAGGTCCAGGTGCCCGCGACGGTGCGCGCTCCGTCCCGCCCGACCAGCACCAGCTCGTACGTGATCGGCTCCGTCGGCGTGTACCTCCCGTCGGGCTGCTGCCCCGGTGCCGGCGGGTAGTGGCAGCTCCAGCGGAGGCTCGTGCCCCAGGTCGTCGGGGTGACGACCAGCTCGGCGCGCATGTCGGCGTCGCCCACGGGGCTCAGCTCCACGGTCCGGGCACCGGCCACGGTGGCCGACGGCGGGGTGGTGCCCCCGCCGTCCGGCAGCCCGAACAGGCCGTTGTCGGCGAGCGCGGATCCGCCGATCGCGCCTGCGACCACCAGGGCCGACGCGGCGACGGCCAGCAGGGACCGGCGTCGGGCGCGGGACCTGCGGGCCGCGCCGGCGAGGCGTGCGAGGGACACCACCGGTGCCGGCTCGGGGCCGACGTCGGACGGGGCGGCCCCGCCGCCGTCGGGCAGGCCGGTTCCGGGGCCCTCCGCGACGAGCGCCTCCGCGTGTCCCGCCGTCAGCGTGCTCAGGAGCCCCGGCATGCCGGCGAGCTCGGCGACGGCAGCGCGGCACGCGGCGCACTCGGCCAGGTGCCGTTCGTAGGCGCGCCGGTCGCTCGGGCCCAGGGCGCCGAGCACGTACGCCGCGTCCCACTCGGCGTACTGGTCGCCGCCGTGTCCTCCCTCGGCCGGGATCATGAGGTGACTCCTTTCTCCTGCAGGGCCAGGCGCAGCGCGCGCAGCCCGTAGTGCAGACGCGACTTCACCGTTCCGGGCGCGACGCCCAGCTCGGTGGCGAGCTCGGCCACCGAGCGGCCGCCGTAGTAGGCGCCCACGACGACGGCCCGGTGCGCCGGCGAGAGCGACACCAGCGCGTCGGCGACGAGCCACGAGTCGAGCACGGCCTGCGTGCCGTCCCGCTCCTCGCGGTCGGGGACGTGACCGGTGGCCCGCTCGCGGGTGCGCCGGGCGCTGCGGAGGTGGTCGACCGTGAGGTTGCGCGCGACGGTGAACAGCCACGCGCGCACGGACTCCTCGGACCGTTCGAGCACCTCGGGGTGCCGCCACGCACGCAGCAGGGTCTCCTGCACGACGTCGCGCGCCTCCTCCTCGTCACCGGTGCGGCGCACGACGTACCGGTAGAGCGCACCGGCGTGCGTGTCGTGCACCGCGGCGAGGAGCTGGTCCTCGGCGCCCGCCGGCGGGTCACTCGTGGTCACGTCCCGTCGCCTCCGGGTCCTGGTCGTTACCGTCCGGGCTCGTTACTGTCCCGGCTGGAGCTGCAGCGAGAACTCGATGCTGCCCTCATCCTCCACCGTCACGAACCCGAGCGACGGGGCTTCGACGTCGAAGTCCGAGAACGTGATCGGGATGCTGCCGATGACCTGCACGGGGTCGCCGCTGGTCGCGTCGCCCGCGACCTCTGCCTCGAACGTGGCGGGCCGCGTGACGCCGTGGACCGTGACGTCGCCCGCGAGCTCGACGGAGGTGGAGCCCTCCTCGATCGGCGCCGGCTCGGTGAGCTCGAACGTCGCGGTGGGGAACTTGCCGACCTCCAGCGCGGTGTCCCGGAAGTAGCCGTCGCGGTTGGCCTCGTCGGTCTCCACGCTCGTCATGTCGACCTCGATGTTCGCCTCGGTGACGGAGCCGTCGGCGACCGTCACCGCGCCGGTGACGTCCTCGGTGCGCCCGGTGACCGTCACGTCCTCACCCTGCAGCACCTCGTCGACGCGGTACCCGGCGAACGACCCGTCGCCGACCGTCCACGTGCCGGCGACCGACTCGGCGTCGGGCAGCGGGACGGCCGACGACTGCAGGGCGGGCGCATCCGCCGCCGCCTCGTTCGCCCAGTCTGCGTAGAGTCCGGGCCCGAAGACCGCGGCCGCCCCTCCGACCACGACGATCGCCGCACCGACACCGACCGCCACCTTTGTCCCTCTGCGCACGTCCCGCCCCTCTCGTTCGCAGGCCGACCCGTTGCCGGCCTCTGCTTCTCACTACGGGTGAGAGGGGGGATCGGTTCAACCGGGTTCGAAACTGGTCGCGGACTGCTGAGCTCGGTCGGTCATCCGGCGGGCGATGCTCGGTTCGTTCGGCCATCGGACCGATCTCACCGACTTCGGTCCGTTGATCTGAGATCGGTCGGTTGATTGACCGATCTCAGATCAACCGACCGATCTCACGTGGGCCGACCGGCGAGCGACGTCCCTACTCCAGGAGCTCCGGATCGCCGCCGGTCAGGGCGTGCTCGCGGCGCAGCAGGGCGGCCCGGTGCCGGTGGGCACGGACCACGAGCACGGCGGCGACGGCGACGAGCGCCGTCGCAACGACGATCACGGCCCACGCCCCAGACCCGCGCTGGACGGTCATCACCACGAGCAGGGAGCTGGTCAGCGCTGAGGCCGCGAGGCCGATCCACGCGGCCACCACCCGGTCAGTGGCGAACAGGGGGACGCGCGACCTGAGCAGCCAGATCCCGTACACCGCCCAGATGAGGCAGAACACCATCATCAGCCCGAAGGCCACCCTGGTGAGCACGGGCAGCGGGCCCGGCTCGGTCCACCACAGCGCCGCGAGGAACACGGCGCCCGCCAGACCGACGACCAGGATCGCGACGGCGCGCAGGCGGGCTCGTGCCGACAGTGTTCCGTGCAGTCCGGCGACGATCTCCGGTGCGGAGGCTCGGGGTTCCTCGTTCGTCATGTCCGCTCACCCTCTTCCTCGACGTGCGCGCGCAGCATGAGGCGGGCACGATTCAGCCGTGACTTGACGGTTCCGGCCGGGACACCGCAGACCTGCGCGCAGTCCTCGACGGAAAGGTCCTCGAGATAGTGCAGGACCAGGACCTCGCGCTCCAGCACCGGGATGCCCGCGAGCCGGGCAACCATCTCGGCCCGGTCCATCAGGCCGTCGACCGGATCCCGGATGCCGTCGTGGGGCCGGTCGACGTCGCTCTCGAAGTCACCCACCAGGTCGTGCCGGTCAGCGTACTGGCGGCGCATCCGGTTCAGCGTCGCTCGCCGCACGATGGTGAACAGCCACGGGGCGAACCTGTCGGGTTCACGCAGTCTCGGCAGCGCGCGCACGACGGCGATCCACGCCTCCTGCGCCACGTCGTCGGCGCGTTCGGCGTCAAGCATGCGGCGTACGTAGAGCCACACCGGTCTCTGCCACCGCGTCACCAGATCCTCCAGCGCCGCCCGGTTGCCCAGCTGAGCCCTGACCACAAGCAACTCGTCGCTCATCTCGCCTCCTCTCCTCTGTGCAGTCGCGCGGACGGGCAGCGAGGTTCACGTCCGGACACGCGACGACGTCGCAGGGACGTTCGAGGCCGACTTCCTGAACGCGGGAGTGTTCGAGGCGTGACGATCGGCCGTTATCACCCATAACCCCACGGGCAGGTCGGTGCCACACTGGGGGATGCTTCGAACCCGCTCGGTCGTCAGGGGAGTGGTGGCGCTCGCGGCGGTCGCCGTGGTGGGCTTGTCGCTGCCTCCGTTGTCGCTGGCCCTCAGCGAGTCGGCCATTCCTCCCGTGTCGTCCTTGCCGGCGCTACCTGACGGCGCCCGGGTCACCTCCGAAGGCCAGGGTTGCGCCTCCGGTGGGTGCTGGCTCGAGCTGACCGTCACCGCTCCGCCGGGGGTGTCGGGCGAGGACATGGCGACGGAGATGATGCCCGACCGCGAGGCGTATGTCTTCCAAGGCCTGTTCGACCTGCGGCGTGTGTGCTCCTGGGCCTTGGATGCCGAGGCGGGATCGGTGCGGTTCATCGTGCAGTACGACAGGTGGCTGGATTCGTAACCGGCCGGTGGTGGTCGAGGTAGTTCGGGGCTGTCGTGAGACTGGTCAGGTCGGGCATGCGGTCGAGGTACACCAGGCCGTCGAGGTGGTCGATCTCGTGCTGGACGACGCGGGCGGTGTAGCCCGTGAACTCCCGGGTGGTCGTCTCCCCGGCCTCCGTCGTGTACCGGACGGTGATGCGCTCCGCCCGCGGCGTCTGGCCCAGGTAGCCGGGCACGCTGAAGCAGCCCTCCCAGTCGAGTGTCGTCTCGTCGGAGCGGTCGACGACGACCGGGTCGAGCAGCTGGATCAGCCCGGTCTCGGGACGGTCGGGGAAGACGTCGGTCCTGCGCACCTCCACGATCGCCGCCCGGACCGAGACACCGATCTGCGGCGCGGCCAGGCCGGCGCCGTTGAGCTCGCGGAGGCGGGTGACCAGCGTCGCGAGCAGGTCTCCGGCGTCGGCCGCGCCGATGGCCGTGGTGGGCGCCTTGAGCCGTGGGTCGCCGAGCGTGACGACGCTGTCGTCGGCGGCTCCGTCGATCCAGGCGCAGTTGCTGCGGGGGAGGGTCATGCGGGGTCCGTTCCTTCGGTCGAGAGTTGGTGCGGTCGAATCGTCCTCGGGAAGCGGGCGGACAGCCAGCCGACGCCGTCGAGCGGCGTTGGCCCCGTGCCAGACTGCCGACATGCCTGGCCCCGCGCTGCTGCTCCCGTCGCCCGTCGAGGTGCTCGACGACGCGCGCCTGGACGCGGCCGGTGTGCGGGTCCTGCTCAAGCGGGACGACCTGATCCACCCGGAACTGCCGGGCAACAAGTGGCGCAAGCTCAAGTACAACCTGGGTGCCGCGCGGACGGCAGGCGCCTCGACGTTGCTGACGTTCGGCGGCGCGTACTCCAACCACATCCGGGCCGTCGCTGCCGCGGGCGCTCTGTTCGGGTTCGAGACCGTCGGCGTCATCAGGGGCGAGGCCCACGATCCGCTGAACCCGTCGCTGCAGTTCGCCGTCGACCGCGGGATGCGCCTGACGTACCTCGACCGCCAGACCTACCGGCGCAAGACCGAGCCCGCCGTGGTCGACCGGCTCCGCGAGCAGCTCGGGGACTTCTACCTGCTCCCCGAGGGCGGCAGCAACGTCCGGGCCGTGCGTGGCTGCACCGAGCTGGTCGACGAGATCACCGAGGACTTCGACGTCGTCTGCTGCGCCGTCGGCACCGGTGGCACGCTGGCCGGCCTCGCGGCCGGGCTCGCGCCGCACCAGCGGGCGCTCGGATTCTCCTCGCTCAAGGGCGGGGACTTCCTGTCCGACGACGTCGCCGCGTTCCAGCGTGCCGCGCTCGGTGAATCGACCGGCAACTGGGAGATCGAGACCGGCTACCACTTCGGGGGGTAGGCGAAGTCGACGCCTGAGCTGGTCCGGTTCGTCGACGATTTCGAGGGGCGCCACGCTGTGCGGCTGGACCGGGTCTACGTGGCCAAAATGATGTACGGCGTCTACGACCTGGTGGCGCAGGGCCGGTTCGCCCCGGTGACCACAGTCCTCGCCGTGGTCACCGGCCCGCCGGGGCCTCAGGCCTAGAGGCTGGCCGCCGACCGGACGAGCGCCGCGACCGCCTGGGACCGGCTGCTGGCCGGCCAGGCGAGGACCGTGGTGATCTCCGGCGCGTCGACCACGGGCACCGCGACGTGCTCGGGCCACTGCCAGGCCCGGCTGGAGGCGGGGATGACCAGCAGGGTCTTGCCGAGCGCCACGAGCTGAGCCAGCTGCGACTGGGTGTGCACCTCCGGCCCAGGACCGTCCGGGTAGGTCCCGTCGAGCCGGGGCCAGCGGGCGATCGGCAGGCCGGGCACGTCGGCGACGTCGGCCAGGGTGAGCTGCCCGCGGGACGCGAGCGGGTGTCCCGCGGGAACGATGGCCACCTGGCCCTCGGTGCAGAGGTCCTCGGTGTCGAACCCGGCGAGGTCGTCGACCGGGCGGTGCATGAGCGCGACGTCGGCGCTTCCGTTCCTGAGCAGTCCCGCCTGCTCGCCGACCTCGCACAGGAGGACCTCGACCGGGGCGGTTCCGGGATCGCTTGCAGCCTTGGCCAGGAGACGTTGCAGCAGCTCGTGGGAGGCGCCCGCCTTCGTCGCGAGCACCAGCTGGCGCTCCGGGCTCCCGGCGCGCCGGGTCCGGCGCGCGGCCGCCGCTACGGCGTCGAGGGCCTCCTTGGCTTCCCGGAGCAGCACCCTGCCGGCGTCGGTCAGTGCCACACGTCGGCGGTCCCGGTCGAGGAGCCGGACGCCGATCCGCTGTTCGAGCTGCCGGATCGCACGGGAGAGCGGCGGTTGCGCGATTCCCAGCCGCTCGGCGGCCCGGCCGAAGTGCAGCTCCTCGGCGACGGCGACGAAGTACCGGAGCTCACGGGTCTCGAGATCGCGCACGTACGCAGGCTACTCCTTGATACCTGGTAAGTATCACAGCGTACTGAGGTGGTCTTGGACGCGGGGCACACAGGACGCCGAGCATGGCTGGTGTGAACACCACGAAGACTGCGCTGGTCACCGGCGCGAACAAGGGAATCGGCTTCGCCATCGCACAGGGCCTCGGGGCGATCGGATTCAGGGTCGCAGTGGGAGCCCGTGACGACGTGCGGCGCGAGGAGGCGGTCGAGCACCTGCGGGCGGCAGGTGTCGACGCGTTCGGCGTCGCCCTCGACGTCACCTCCGACGACAGCGTCACCGCGGCGGCGGAGGCGATCGAGCGGACGGCGGGGCGGCTCGACGTGCTCGTCAACAACGCGGGCATCGGCGGCCGGACCGACGGTGGCGCGCAGGACCCGACGACGCTCGACCTCGAGGTCGTCCGCACCGTCCTCGAGACGAACGTGCTCGGGGTGGTCCGGGTGACGAACGCGCTGCTCCCGCTGCTGCGCCGCGCGAGCTCGCCGCGCATCGTCAACATGTCGAGCACCATGGGCTCGCTGACCCTGCAGACCGGTCCGGTGATGGCCGCGTACGCGCCGTCGAAGTCGATGCTCAACAGCCTGACCGCGCAGTACGCCCGCGGGCTCGCCGACACGAACGTCATCGTGAACGCGGCCTGCCCCGGTTACGTGGCGACCGACTTCACCGGCTTTGCCGGGTCGCGGACGCCGGAGCAGGGCGCCGCCGTCGCGATCCGGCTCGCGACCCTGCCGGACGACGGTCCCCGGGGTGAGTTCTTCGACGACGCCGGGGTGGTGCCGTGGTGAGGTGTCCGTAGGCCTGCTTTCGTGGCTGACCAGCAGGGCTAGGAGTTACGTTGCACGACGGGCGGTGCACCGTGCCCGCCCGTGTGCGGAGAGGACTTCACGTGAGACTCGTTCGGTCAGTATCCCTGGTGGCGGTGACGGCCACTGCAGGGTCGATGCTGCTCTTTGCTCCTCTCACTGCTACCGCAGAGCCTCGGCAGGCTCCGACGTCCGCCTCGGTGGCCCACGACCCGGTCCCGGATCCGGAAGAGGAGCTGCGGGTCGCCATCGCCACCATCCTTGGTGACCCCGGGACGGGCAAGGCGGTGCGCGCGGCGGCGATCAAAGCCCTGGACGACGGCACCGTGGAGGCCATGACCTACTTCCTGGAGACGGGCCGCTGGATCGCTCAGTACGAGGACGACCACGTCGCGGTCGCCACCGTCCTCGCGGACCCGTCGTCCGGCGTCGCTGTACGCCGCGCTGCGATCGAAGCGCTGGAGGACGGTAGCGCAGAGGCGCTCGCCTCCTTCCTGGAGACGGGCCGCTGGATCGCTCAGGACGAGGACAACCGTGTCGCCATCGCGACCATCCTGGGTGATCCGGGGACGAGTGCCGCGTTGAGGCAGGCGGCTGTCGCGGCGCTGGAGGGCACACCGGAAGACCGGGCGTACTTCCTGGAGACCGGCCGGTACGAGGTGGAGTAGCGCCCACCTGCGCACCGGCGCGCTGCTCGCCGGCCGACCTACTCGCCGGCCGGCCGGGCAGCCTCCAGCAGCACGTCGACCAACCGCTCAGCGGCATCGGGGCGCCCGTGCTCCCGGGCGGCGTGAGCCATCCGCTCACGCCGTCCGGCGTCCGACAGCAGTGGCCTGAGCGCTGCCCGGAGGTCCCGCTCGTGCACGTCGCCCTGGAGCGCGACGGCCGCTCCCAGGTCCTGGAGCCGACGGGCGTTGTGCGTCTGCTCGTCCCCGGCCGCCGACGCGAGCGGCACCAGGACGGACGGCTTGCCCAGCGCGGTGAGCTCCGCGATGGTCCCGGCGCCGCTGCGGGAGATGACGACGTCGGCGAGGGCGAGCACGTCCGGCAGCTCGGCGCCGACGAACCCCAGGACGCGGTAGCGGGCGGCCAGCTCGGCAGGCAGGGTGGCGGTGCGGTCGAACATGTCCTGGAGGTTGTTCGGCCCGCACTGGTGGATGACGTTCGCGTGCTGGAGCAGCCAGGGCAGCGCCTCGGCGACGACCGTGTTGATCTGGACCGATCCCTGTGCCCCGCCCGTCACGTACAGGACGGGGAGATCGGGGTCGAACGAGTCGAGCCCCAGCGCGTCGACGGCCTTGAGCGGCTCCCCGTGCAGTACTTCGGCGCGGACCGGGTTACCGGTCACGACGGCCCGCTCACGCACGTTCTCCGGCAGCAGCTCGAGGGTCGACGGCGAGGACACCGCGACGCGCGTGGCCCGCTTCGCCAGCAGGCGGTTGGCCAGCCCGAGCCGCACGGTCTGCTCGTGCACCACGAGCGGACGCCGGCCCGCGGCGAGCCCGATCGGGACGGCGACATAGCCGCCGGTCGACAGGATCACGTCCGGCTTGAACTCGGCCACGATCGACCTGGCCTGCGCGACGCCGAGCGGCACGCGCGCCATGTCCTTCATGTTCGCCGTGCTCAGCATGCCCAGCGGGTTGCTCGACCGGCGGATCTTGCCCGTGGCGACGGTCACGAACCGGATGCCCTCGGACGCCGTGACCGTGGCCTCCAGGCCGTCCGCGGTGCCCGCCCAGAGGACGCTGACGGCGGTGCCTTCCGCTGCGAGCCTGGCCTGCAGGGCGCGGAGCGTGGTCAGCGCCGGATAGGTATGACCGCCGGTCCCTCCACCGGTGACGAGCAGACGGAACTCGCGCGGGTGTGAACTCACGAAGACATCTCCCAGGACGGCAGGGGGTGGGCGCGGGTCAACTGTAGAGGATCCACGGGGCACTGAACTTCGCGGTTGTGGTCCTGGGTACACGTGTGTGCTGCGCTCACCGGCTCGCGGCCAGCACCGCCGAAAGTCCTTCCTGCAGATCCCTGACGAAGTACTCGGGCACCTCCAGCGACGGGAAATGTCCGCCGGCCTCCGGCGTCCTCCAGCGGACGATCTGGCGGTACCGCTCCTGGGCCCACGGGCGCGGGCACTTCTCGACGTCGCGGGGATACATGGTGAGTGCTGCCGGGACGTCGACCCGGAGCTCGGGATCGAGCGAGTTGTGGCTCTCGTAGTAGATCCGGGCGGCCGAGGCGCCGGTCCGCGTGAGCCAGTACAGGGTGACGTCGTCGAGGACGCGGTCCCTGGAGATCGTCTCGAACGGGCTGTCCTCGGTGTCGGACCACTCGGCGAACTTGTCGAGGATCCAGGCGAGGAGGCCGACCGGTGAGTCGACGAGCGAGTAGCCGATGGTCTGCGGCCGGGTCGCCTGCTGCTTCGCGTACGCCGCGCGCCTGCCCCAGAAGTCGCGGGTCTCCTCGACCCACCCACGCTCGACCGCCGTGAGCCCGTCCGTCGTCAACCCGGGCGGCGCCTCCGCAAAGGTGGTGTGGATACCGAGAACATGCTCCGGGAACCGGCCGGCGAGAACCGTGGTGATGTTGCCTCCCCAGTCGCCGCCATGAGCCAGGAACCTGGCGTAGCCGAGCCTGCCCATCAGCTCCACCCAGGCGGCGGCGACCTTCTCGGTGCCCCATCCGGTGGTGGCCGGCCGGTCGCTGTAACCGAAGCCGGGCAGCGACGGGACCACGACATGGAACGCCGGGGCGTCGGCATCCCTCGGATCGGCCAGCTCGTCCACGACATCGATGAACCGGGCGACGCTGTCCGGCCAGCCGTGCGTCAGGAGCAGGGGCGTGGCGTCCGCACGCGCCGACCGGCGGTGCAGGAAGTGGATACCCAGGTCGTCGATGGTCGTGCGGAACTGACCGACCTGGTTGAGGCGCTCTTCGAACGGCCGCCAGTCGTACCCGGTGCGCCAGTAGGTCACGACGTCCACGAGGTCGGCCAGGGGAACGCCCTGTTCCCATCGGCGCCTGCCGGGCCCGGCGGGACGGACCGTCTCGGGCTCCGGCAGTCGTGCGGCGGCCAGTCGTGCACGGAGATCGTCGAGGTCGGCGTCGGGCGCGTGGGCTTCGAATGCTTGCACGTCGCTGGTCGGGCGGGGCATGAGACCTCCTGGCCGTCGTGGAACCGGGCTGTTCATCGAGAGAACCGGCTAAGCCGGTTCTAACAGTTCCTCGGGGCGCGTCGCAACCGTCTAAGGTGGTTCCATGCGCGCTGGGTTCCCTGACTTCCGCCTCGGTAGCGTGCTGGCGACCAGCTTCACGGGGACTCTGTCCGAGCGGCATGGCGACGCCGTGGAGCGCATCCCCACGCCGCAGCGGCTGATCGACTGGCTGGCGGAGTACGGCCTCGCCGTGGACTCCTGCACCCCTGCTCAGCTCGACCTCGCCCGGGAGCTGAGGGAGTCGATTCACGCCGCCGCGACGGCGGCCGCTACGCAGGACGCGCTTCCCGCACCCGCTGTGCAGGTCATCAACGACCGCAGCGTTCAGGGTCGGGCCGCGGCGGTCCTGACACCCGAGGGCGAGCGGCGGTGGCGGCTCAGCTCGCCGTCCCGCGTGGAGGACGCTCTCGGCGTGATCGCCGCCGACGCGGTCAGCATCGTCGCCGGCGAACGAGACGGCAGGTTGGCCCTGTGCGCCTCACCCACCTGCCGGGCGGCCTTCTTCGACACCAGTCAGAGCCGCACCCGCAGGTGGTGCGACATGAACACGTGCGGGAACCGCCAGAAGAAGGCGCGCTTCCTCGCCAACCAGCGCAAGGACTCCGGATCTCCCCGCTGCTGACAGCAGAAGCGCCGCCGTCGGCCGGACGGTCGGTCCTACGCTCAGGTATGGCCGAAAAACGAGAGCCGCTGTGGCGGCACATGGTCGGCGAACGCCTGAGGCACCTGCGTCACGTGCGCGGCGAGACCATCGACCAGACCGCTCGTCGCGCGGGGATCTCGCCGCAGTACCTCTCGGAGATCGAGCGTGGCGTCAAGGAACCGTCGAGCGAGATGATCGCGGCGGTCACCGGTGCGCTGGACGTCCCGCTGGTCGACCTGGTCTCCGGCGTCGCCGAGCGGCTGGTCGCCGTGCGCGACACCATGCGGCAGCCGACGGTGCAGGCGGCGTTCGCGCTGGCGGCGTGACTCCCGGGCCCGCCGGACGGTAGGTCCGGCGGACCCGGGAATCGCGCCCTGCGTCACCGCTGGTCGATCACGTGGTCCAGGAGGCCGTACTCGCGTGCGGCGGTGGCCGTGAAGATGCGGTCCCGGTCGGTGTCCGTGCGCAGCGTCTCGACACTCTGACCCGTGTGCTGGGAGAGCGAGGTCTCCATGTCCGCACGGATACGGACCACCTCGTCGGCCTGCAGGATCAGGTCCGGGATCGCGCCGCGGCCCTGCGCAGCGGGCTGGTGCAGGATGACGCGTGCGTGGGGGAGCGCCGCACGCTTGCCCTCTGCCCCGGCGGCGAGCAGCACGGCGCCGACCGCCACGGCCTGTCCGACGCACGTGGTCGACACCTGGGGCCGGATGTAGCGCATGGTGTCGTAGATGGCCATCCCGGCGCTCGGGTCCCCGCCCTCGCAGTTGACGTAGAGCTGGATGTCGCTGTCCGGGTTGCTCGACTCCAGGTGGAGCAGCTGGGCGATCAGGGCGTTGGCGACGCCCGCGTCGATGGCGGTGCCGAGGTAGATGATCCGCTCGGAGAGCAGCTGGGAGTAGACGTCCATGATCCGCTCGCCCCGGGGGTGCGACGCGATGACGTTCGGGATGGTGTAGCTGCTCATCGTGCGTTCCTCTCGGTGACGGCGCTGAATCCGGTGGGCTGGCGGTCGCGGGGCCGGATGCCCTCGAAGCCCTGCACGATCGTGTCGATGAAGCCGAAGTCGAGAGCCTCGTCGGCCGTGTACCAGTGGTCGTGCAGCGAGTCGTCGAAGATCCGCTCCACCGGCTGCCCCGTGTCCTCCGAGATCAGCCGCAGCACCGTGTCGCGGGTGTGCCGCAGGTCGTCCGCCTGCAGCTCGATGTCGACGGCGGTGCCCGCGATCCCGGCGGAGCCCTGGTGCATCAGCACCCGCGAGTTCGGCAGCGCGCGACGCTTCCCGTGGGTGCCCGCCGAGAGGAGGAACTGTCCCGCGCTGTAGGCGATGCCCAGCACGAGCGTGGAGACGTCGTTGGGGATGGTTCGCATGATGTCGCGGATCGCCAGCATCGCCGGCACCGATCCGCCGGGGGAGTGGATCCACAGCTCGATGTCGGACGACGGGTCCTCGGTGGCCAGTGCGATCAGCTGTGTCATCAGGAGCGTCCCGTTGTCGTCGTCCAACGGTCCGTCCAGGACCAGGACGCGGCGCTCGTAGAGCTCGCGTCGTGAGTTCTCGCCGAACATCGGCGCCTTCGGTGCATCAGTCATGACCTCACCGTGCACTCCGGGAGGGGTTCCCCGGGGCCGGATCTGCCGTGAGCAGCCCTGCTCTCAGCAGCGCTGCTCAGGGCAGCGACGTCGGGGCAGCGAGGTCACGCTGGGGAGCGGGGGCCACCCGGCCGGCGACGTCAGATCCAGCCGCGTTCCTCCGCGAGGAGCACCGCCTGCTGGCGGGAGTCGACGGCGAGCTTGCCGAGCACGGCGGAGATGTGGTTGCGCACGGTGCCGGGGGCGAGCGACAGGGTGCGGGCGATCTGGCCGGTCGTCTCGCCGCGCCGGCCGGCGCGCAGGACGTCGAGCTCCCGGTCGGTCAGGGGCGAGCGTTCGTCGCTCAGCGCGTCGGCGGCGATCTCCGGGTCGACGTACCGCCCGCCCGCCGCCACGCGGCGGATGACGGCCGCGACCTCGTCGGCGGAGCGGGACTTGGGCAGGAACCCGGCAGCCCCGGAGGCCAGCGCACGCCGCAGGACGCCGGGTCGGGCGTGGCGGGTGACGATCACGCACCGGGTGGCCGTCGTGCGGTTCAGCTTCTCGGTGACCTCCACGCCGTCGAGGCGGGGCATCTCGAGGTCCAGCAGGCACACGTCCGGCGTGAGGCGCTCGGCGTCGGCCACGGCCGCGGCGCCGTCGGAGCACTCCGCGACGACGTCGATGTCCGGTTCCAGACGGAGCAGCGCGGCCAGCGCGGAGCGGATCATGCCCTCGTCGTCGGCGAGCAGCACACGGATCATCCAGCAACCTCTTCTTCCGCAGGTGCCTCGTGGGCAGGCCTGTCTTCGGCGGGGACCGTGACGACCACGGTGAACGTCTCGCCCTCGCGCCGCACCTCGAGGTCGCCGTCGGCCTCGGCAGCTCGCCGGGCGATCCCCTCCAGGCCTGCACCGCCCGCGCCGCCTGGCAGGTCGGGGACGTCAGGTACGTCGGGGACGTCGTTGGCGATCTCGTAGCGCCACGCCCCGTCGGTGCGGGTGAGGGACAGGCGCGCCCACCGGCCACCGCCGTGGCGCAGCACGTTCGTCGTCGTCTCCCGGACGACCGGCCCCAGGGCGGACGCCGGGGCGAGCGACGCGTCGGGGTCGACCGTGGCCTCTGCCTTCGTACCGGCGGCACGCAGCAGGTCCACCGCGTTGGCCAGCTCGTCACGCAGCGGCACGGAGCGGAAGCGGGTGGCCAGGTCACGCGTGCCCTGCCGGGCGCCGTCCACGCTGGCGCGTGCGGCGCGCAGCTGTTCCATGCCCGCCTCCGGGTCGCGGGGCATGAGCCGCTCGGCGAGCTCCAGCTGCAGGGCGATGACCTGGAGGTGGTGCCCCTGCAGGTCGTGGACGTCGGTGGCCAGGCGCAGCCGCTCCTGGGTCGCGGCCAGCTTGGCCTCCGAGGCGCGAGCCTTGTCGAGCGCGACGAGCACGTCCCACCACCACAGCGAGGAGACGGTGACGACCGGAAGGATGACGGCGAAGACGGCCAGCTGGATCCAGCTGGCGGTGCTGTCGTCCGCGACATGGGCGCGGAAGTCGATCACCGCGAGCGCGACGAGCAGAACGGTCACGACCAGCACCAGCCGGAACCGCACACCCGGCGGCCAGTTCAGCAGCATGGCGACCTGGAGCACCGGCGCGAGGCTCACCACCCAGGTCTCGGTCACGAGCCCGGCCGTGAGCCCGAAGACCACCCCGATCAGGAGCGGCGTGAGGTGGCGCCGCCAGATCATCAGCGGTGCGTCGACCGACCGGTGCCGATAGTCGAGCAGCGGGACCAGCGTCGCGAGCCACCAGAGCAGGGCGCTGATCCCGACCGTACCGGCCGCGACCGTGCCGGCGTCGGTCTCGGCGACAGCAGCCACCGCCAGGAGGACGACCGTCCCTTCGAAGAAGACCACGCTCACCGCGACGTACCACCAGGTCACGTTGATGCTCCGCGTCAGCCGCAGCGCCGTGCTGCGGACGTCCGACGCCGCAGGCTCGGGGGCGGCGGACTCGGGCAGGCGGCTCATCCGCCCAGGTTACGGCCATGACACATGTCACGGGTGGGGCGTGGGAAGGGCCCGGACAGCGGTGACAGCCAGGCACTTCTGGGCTGCGCTCCCGAGCGGTGGACTGGAGTCAGTACCGGGGGCCACCCCGAGACCCCTAGCGACAGGAGCACATCATGAGCCTCATCGACACCCTGCAGGACCTCGTCGGGCAGGTGCCCGAGCTCGTGCAGCCGCTGATCGTCGCCGTCGCGGGCGGCATCCCGTTCGTCGAGGGCGAGGGCGGCGTCGCGATCGGGATCATCGGTGGGATCAACCCGTTCGTCGCCGCGATCGCCGCGATGGCCGGCAACTTCCTCGTCGTGGCCGCGCTGGTGCTGCTCAGCTCCGGTGCGCGCAACGCCGTCGTGACCCGGCACCGGGAGAAGGTCCTGGCCCGGGACGGTGCTCCGGTCCACGTCGGGTCCACGCTGGAGGTACCGCCCGGCGAGAGGCCGGACAGCCGGAGCGCCGCGCGCCGCGCGAAGTTCCAGCGCGCCTACGAGCGCTACGGCGTCCCCGGCGTGAGCCTGCTCGGCCCGCTGCTGCTGCCCACGCACTTCACCGCCACGATGCTCGCGGCCTCGGGCGTCGGCAAGGCCCGCATCCTGATCTGGCAAGCCGTGGCGATCATCGCCTGGACCACGCTCACCGCCCTCATCATCAGCGGCGTCATCAACGCCGCCGCCTGATCGCTCACAGGCAGGGCGTGACGAGCCGCGCCCCGGCGACCGTGATCTCCACGAGGTCTCCCGGCGCCACCGTGAAGTGGGAGTGCGGCGCACCGGTCATGACGACGTCGCCCGGGCCGAGATCGACCCACGAGGTGACGTAGGCGAGGCATGCGGCGATCGACGACGGCAGCTCGTGGCTCCCGGTCGCGGCACGCTCCTCGCGATTGACGGCGACGTGCAGGTCCACCCGATCGAGATCGACGTCCGTCTCGACGAACGGCCCGAGCGGGGTGTAACCCGCGCCGCCCTTGCCCTCGAAGTTCCGCACGTCGACGGCGTTCCGGTCGGGGTTGGTCACGTCGTTCACGGCGGTCACGCCGAGGACGTACTCGTGAGCGTTGTGCACGTCCAGCCCGTCGGTCGGCCGGCCGATGACCACCGCCACCTCGCCCTCAGCGATGACCCGGCCCACCTCGCGCCGCAGCCGCACCCCTGTGCCGCTCGGCACGACCGTGCGGGAGCTCTTGAGCCACGCCTGCACGGGCAGCGGGGCGTCCGGCCCGTTCTGGGCGATGCCCACGAGCACGCGTGGCTCGCACGGGGCGAGCACCTCGGCCTGTGCGGCCGGTACCGGGGCCGCACCCGTCGGACGCGGCTCGCGACCGGCCGCGAAGGCGACGAAGGGGTCCTCGCACGCCAGGTACGTGTCGCCGTCGGCCCGCGCGTAGGTGGGCCCGTCCGTCGTGGCGATCCGGGCGATCCGCATCAGGCGACTGCCGTCAGGTCGAAGAACTTCATGTCAGCGCACTGCTCCCTCTGTCGTGGCCGCCCGCGATCCCCACCGAGAGCTCCCTCGCCCTCGTGATGCCCAGGCGATGGTGCCGGTTGCCGAACGGCTCGGGCAGCATCGCACACCGCGGGCCGGCCGATCACGCGGAGACGAGCAGAACCGGTCGGCCGGACCTGTCGTGGTCGCTCACCAGCGGGTCAGGGCACCTCACCGCGCCCCCAGCCTCCGGCTGACCTCCCGCGCCGCACGGGTCGCCTGCTCCGCCAGCCCGGCTCGCCCGTCGTCGTCGTAGGCCTCCGAGCGGAAGGTCACCGCCAGCCCCGCCACGGGTCGTCCCGTGTGGTCGACCACCGCCGCGGCGACGGACGCGAATCCGGCGGTGACCTCGCCGTCCTCCACCGCGAACCCCCGGGCGCGCGCCTCCCGCAGCACCGTCCGTAGCTCCCGCAGCGTGCGCGGCCCGGCGCTGGTCAGGCCGGTGAACGACCCCGGCGTCGGGTACAGGGCGCGTACCTGCGCCGGGGGCAGCAGCGCGAGCACGGCCCGCCCGCTGGCGGTGAGGTGGCTCGGGAGGTGGACGTCGACGTCGGTCACCAAGGGCGGACGGCCCACCGCCCGCTGCTCCACCAGGTACAGCACCTCCCGGCCGTTCAGGACGGCGAGGTGCCCGTTCTCCCCGGCGGCCTCCACCAGCCGGGCGACCACGGGGGTGGCCAGCCGGGTGAGCGGCGCCTGCCGCGTGTACGCGCTGCCCAGGCCGAGGGCGGCCACGCCCAGGCCGTAGCGGCGCTCGTCGGGAAAATGCCGCACGAACCCCTCGTCGCCGAGCACAGACAGCAGGTGGTAGACGCTGGACCGCGGCACGCCGATGCCGTGCGCGATGGCGCCAGCGGGCACGGGCCCGGGCTGCGCCGCCAGAAAGCTGAGCAGCCGCGCGGTCGTGCGGGCGGCGGGAACGCTGCTGCTGCCTGCCATGGCTCCCTCCTGCGTCGGGTGGTGGCGGGTGGTCGGCAGTTCGTCAGGTGATCGGCATTCCGAGCTACCGACTACCTGACGGACTACCGATCACCTGACGGAATGCCGACCACCCACCACCCACTGCGAGTCTCGTATCCCAGACTGTATCCGTCCGGGCGGGCGTGCCAGCGGGGGTTCAGCGGGGTTCTATGAGCGCATGAGCACCCTGCACCACGAGGCCACGCCGCCGGCCACCCGCCCGGCCGACCGGGACCTGCCCCAGCACGTCGTCCTGGACGGGACGCCGCTCACCGTCGAGCAGGTCGTCGCCGTTGCCCGCTACCGCGCCGCTGTCGAGATCCACGAGGACGCCCTGGCGCGCATGGCGACCAGCCGCGCCGTCATCGACGACCTGGCGCACGACACCGTTCCCCACTACGGCGTCTCCACCGGCTTCGGCGCGCTGGCCCGCCGGCACATCCCCACCCAGATGCGGGCCCAGCTCCAGCTCAGCCTCGTGCGGTCGCACGCGGCCGGGTCCGGCCCCGAGGTCGAGACCGAGGTGGTGCGCGCGCTGCAGCTGCTGCGCCTCGCGACGCTGGTCACCGGGCACACCGGAGCCCGTCCCGTCACCGCGCAGACCTACGCCGCGATGCTCAACGCCGGGATCACCCCGGTGGTGCACGAGTACGGGTCGCTCGGATGCTCCGGGGACCTTGCGCCGCTCGCCCACGTCGCGCTGGCCGCGATGGGGGAAGGGCAGGTGCGGGTGCTGGGCCCGGGGGTCTCGGCACGCTCGACCGACGGAGCCGCGGGCGAGCCCACCGAGGCCGCGGAGGCGCTCGCCGCAGCCGGGATCGACCCGCTCGTGCTCGCCGAGAAGGAAGGGCTCGCGCTCATCAACGGCACGGACGGCATGCTGGGCATGCTCTGCCTCGCCATCCACGACCTGCGGCGCCTCCTGACCACCGCCGACGTCGCCGCATCGCTCAGCGTCGAGGCCCTGCTCGGCTCGGACGCCCCGTTCGCCGAGGACCTGATCGGCATGCGCCCGCACCCCGGCCAGGCAGCGTCGGCGTCGAACATGCGGCAGGTCCTGGCGGGCTCGCCCCTCATGGCGAGCCACCGCGAGCTGGACGACGCCGGAAACCCCGCGTGCACCCGCGTCCAGGACGCCTACTCGCTGCGCTGCGCGCCCCAGGTGCACGGCGCCGCCCGCGACACCCTGGAGCACGCCGCCACGGTGGCGGGCCGGGAGCTGGCGTCCGCCATCGACAACCCGGTGGTCACGGTCGACGGGCGGGTGGAGTCCAACGGCAACTTCCACGGCGCTCCGGTCGCGTACGTGCTGGACTTCCTCGCCATCGCGGCCGCCGACCTGGCCAGCATGAGCGAGCGGCGCACCGACCGGTTCCTCGACGTGTCGCGCTCCGAGGGTCTGCCCGCGTTCCTCGCGCACGACCCCGGCGTCGACTCGGGGCACATGATCGCCCAGTACACGGCGGCAGGGATCGTCTCGGAGATGAAGCGCCTGGCCGCGCCCGCCAGCGTGGACTCCATCCCGAGCTCCGCGATGCAGGAGGACCACGTCTCCATGGGCTGGTCGGGCGCCCGCAAGCTCCGCCGGTCCGTCGACGGGCTCACGCGGGTGCTCGCCATCGAGGTGCTCACGGCCACGCGAGCCCTCGACTTCCGTGCGGAGGCGCCCGCGGCGGGCACGGGCGCGGTGCACGACGCCGTCCGCGCCGTCGTGCCCGGTCCCGGACCGGACCGCTATCTCGCGCCGGAGATCGAGCACGTGGTCCGCCTCGTGGCGACCGGCGCCATCGCGGAGGCGCCGGCATCCGCGGTGGGCTCCCTCCTGTGACCCCCTGTGCTGTGGGCGCGAGCTGTGCGCCTGAAACGGGTAGGACGTCGCAACGATCACGCCCACAACCACGAAGGAGAGGCACTCATGGAGAAGCTTGACCGGGGGGTCCCCGTGCCCGTCCGGGCGGCACGGGGTACCACCCTGACCGCCCGCAGCTGGCAGACCGAGGCCCCGCTGCGCATGCTGATGAACAACCTCGACCCCGAGGTGGCCGAGCGGCCCGACGACCTGGTCGTCTACGGCGGCACCGGCCGCGCCGCGCGGGACTGGCCGAGCTACCACGCGATCGTCCGCTCGCTCACCGACCTGCGCGACGACGAGACGCTGATGGTGCAGTCCGGCCGCCCGGTCGGCGTGCTGCGGACCCACGAGTGGGCGCCGCGCGTGCTCATCGCCAACTCGAACCTCGTGGGCGACTGGGCGACGTGGCCCGAGCACCGCCGGCTCGAGCAGCTCGGCCTGACGATGTACGGGCAGATGACCGCCGGGTCGTGGATCTACATCGGGACGCAGGGGATCCTGCAGGGCACGTACGAGACGTTCGCGGCGGTGGCGGCGAAGTCGTTCGACGGCACGCTGGCCGGCACCCTGACCCTGACCGGTGGCTGCGGCGGCATGGGCGGCGCCCAGCCGCTCGCGGTGACGCTCAACGGCGGCGTGTGCCTCGTGGTCGACGTCGACCCCGCCCGCCTGCACCGCCGTGTCGAGACCCGCTACCTCGACGTCGTCGCCTCGTCGCTGGACGAAGGGGTCGAGCTGGCGCTCGCGGCGAAGAAGGAGCGGCGCGCGCTGTCGGTGGGCGTGGTCGGCAACTCCGCCGACGTCGTGCCGGAGCTGCTGCGTCGCGGCGTCGAGCTCGACATCGTCACCGACCAGACCTCCGCGCACGACCCGCTGTCGTACCTGCCGTCCGGCGTCGCGCTGGAGGACTGGGCCGCCGAGGCCGAGAAGGACCCCGTGGGGTTCACGGACCGCGCGCGGGAGTCGATGGCGCGGCACGTCGAGGCCATGGTCGGCTACCAGGACGCGGGCGCAGAGGTGTTCGACTACGGCAACTCGATCCGCGACGAGGCCCGCCAGGGCGGGTACGGCCGGGCGTTCGACTTCCCCGGCTTCGTGCCCGCGTACATCCGCCCGCTGTTCGCGGAGGGCAAGGGCCCGTTCCGCTGGGCCGCCCTGTCGGGGGACCCCAAGGACATCGCCGTCACCGACAAGGCCGTGCTCGACCTCTTCCCCGAGAACGACCACCTGGGCCGCTGGATCCGCGCGGCGCAGGAACGGGTCGCCTTCCAGGGCCTGCCCGCCCGCATCTGCTGGCTCGGGCACGGCGAGCGTGACGCCGCGGGGCTCCGGTTCAACGAGCTGGTGGCGTCGGGGGAGATCTCCGCGCCGCTCGCGATCGGGCGTGACCACCTCGACTCGGGCTCGGTCGCGTCCCCGTACCGGGAGACCGAGGCCATGGCGGACGGGTCCGACGCCATCGCCGACTGGCCGCTCCTGAACGCCCTCATGAACACCGCCTCCGGCGCTACGTGGGTCTCCATCCACCACGGCGGCGGCGTCGGGATGGGCCGGTCGCTCCACGCCGGCCAGGTCTCGGTGGCCGACGGCACGCCGCTCGCCGCCGAGAAGCTGGCCCGCGTGCTCGCCAACGACCCCGCGACCGGCGTGCTGCGGCACGTCGACGCCGGGTACGACGACGCGGTGGCCGCCGCCGAGCGCGGCGGGCTGCGCGTCCCGATGCGGGAGAGGCCGTGACGGCGACCCCGGCCGGCACGACCCCGGCCGGCACGACGTCGGCGGGCCGGCTGCTCGCGGCGATCGCCGACGTCGGGCGGGCGCCGTCGGGCGGCTACGAGCGGTTCGCGTGGACCACGCACGACCTTGCGCTGCGCGAGTGGTTCGCCGCCGAGGCAGACGCTCGGGGCCTGACCGTGGTGACCGACCGCGCCGGCAACCAGTGGGCGTGGTGGGGCGACCCGGACGCCGACGGGCCGGGCGTCGTGACCGGCAGCCACCTCGACTCGGTGCCCGGGGGCGGCGCGTTCGACGGCCCGCTCGGGGTGGCGAGCGCGTTCGCGGCGCTCGACGCCCTGCGCGCCGCGGGCGTGCGCCCGGCGCGGCCGCTCGGGATCGTGAACTTCTCCGACGAGGAGGGCGCCCGGTTCGGGCTCGCCTGCCTGGGGTCGCGGGCCGTCACGGGCACCGTGCCCGCCGACCGGCTGCTCGCCCTGCGCGACGGCGCCGGGGACAGCCTCGCCGACGTGCTGGACCGGGTCGGCCGCGCGGGTTCGGGCGACCCGACCGCAGGGTTCGGGCCCGCGCACTACGGGCGCGACGAAGAGGCCCTGGCGCGCGTCGGCGTCTTCGTCGAGCTCCATGTGGAACAGGGCCGGTACCTCGCCGACCTTCCGCCCGGTGAGGAGGCTCCCGTCGCCGTCGGCGCCGCGATCTGGCCGCACGGTCGCTGGCGTGTCGACCTGGTGGGCGAGGCGAACCACGCCGGCACCACCCCGCTGGCCCACCGCCACGACCCGATGCTGGACCTCTCCCGGCTCGTCACCGACGTCCGCTCGGCCGCCGAGCATGCGGGAGCGCTCGCCACGCTGGCCAAGGTTCAGGTCGAGCCGAACGGCGTCAACGCGATCCCGTCCCGCGTCCGCGCGTGGATCGACGCCCGCGCGGATCAGGAGTCCACGGTCCGCAGTGTGCTGACACACCTGTCCTCCAGCTCGGCACCCGACGGATCCGGTGCCGGGTGGGAGCTGGTCCAGGAGTCCTGGACGCCCGCCACGGTGTTCGACCCGGTACTCGCGGCGCGGCTCGCGGACGTCGTCGGGCGGCCGGGTTCCGACCTGCCCGCACCCGTGATCGGGACGGGCGCCGGGCACGACGCCGGGATCCTCGCGGCGGCCGGCGTGCCCACGGCGATGCTGTTCGTGCGCAACCCGACAGGCATCTCCCACTCACCGGCGGAGCTCGCGGAGGAGGCCGACTGCGACGCCGGGGTCCGCGCCCTGACCGCTGTCCTCGCGGACCTCCTCACCGTCGGGGAGAGCCGATGAGCTTCTGGTGCGAGCGGGCCTGGCTGCCCGGGGACGGCGGGACGCCGGGCGGGGTCGCCGCGTCCGTGCGGCTCGAGACGGCCGGAGGCCGGATCGCCGCGGTCGAGGTCGGCGCCCCGGCGGCGGACGGCGACGTGCGGCTGGGCGGGCTCGTGCTGCCCGGGCTCGCCGACGCGCACTCGCACGCGTTCCACCGCGCCCTGCGCGGCCGGACGCACGCGGACGGCGGCTCGTTCTGGACCTGGCGCGAGGGGATGTACGCCCTGGCCACGGCCCTGACCCCGGAGCTGTACGAGCGGCTGGCGCGCGCCGTCCTCGCGGAGCTGGCCCTGGGCGGCACGACGGCCGTCGGCGAGTTCCACTACGTGCACCACCGCGCCGACGGGACGCCCTACCCGGCGCCCGAGGGTGGGCCGAACACCATGGCCGAGGCCCTGCGCTCCGCCGCGCGCGACGCCGGGGTGCACCTCACCCTGCTCGACACCTGCTACCTGCACGGCGGCCTCGGCCCCGGCGGCCACGAGCCGCTCGCGCCCGAGCAGGCACGCTTCGGCGACGGCACCGTCGAGGCGTGGGCACGGCGCGTGGACGCGCTGCGGGCCGCCTGGGCCGACGACGACCGCGTGCTCGTCGGCGCCGCCGCCCACTCGGTGCGCGCCGTCGCACCAACGGAGCTCGCGGAGCTGGCCCGCTGGGCGCAGCAGGCCGGAGCGCCGCTGCACGTCCACCTGTCCGAGCAGCCCGGGGAGAACGAGGCGGCGCTCGCGGCCTTCGGCGTCACCCCGACGCGGCTGCTGCACGACGCCGGAGCGCTCGGGCCCGGCACCACCGCCGTGCACGCCGTGCACCTGACCGACGACGACGTGACGCTGCTCGGCACCTCCGGCACGGGGGTCTGCCTCTGCCCGACGACGGAGCGCGACCTCGCCGACGGCATCGCCCCCGGTCTTCGGCTGCTGCGGGCGGGCAGCCCGCTGTCGGTCGGCACGGACCAGCACGTCGGCGCCGACGTGCTCGCCGAGGCGCGGGGCGTCGAGGAGCACGAACGCCTCGCGACCGGGCGGCGGGGCGCGTTCCCGCCCGCGACGCTGGTCGAGCTCGCGACGTCGGCCGGGCACGCCGCGATCGGCCGGCCGGACGCCGGCCGGATCGCCGCCGGGGCGCCCGCCGACCTCGTGGCGATCCGCCTGGACACGGTGCGCACGGCCGGGATCGACCCCGCGCAGGTGGTGCTGGCTGCGGGCGCCGCCGACGTGTCCGACGTCGTGGCGGGCGGCGAGCTCGTCGTCCACCACGGCGAACACCGGGCCGGGAACGTCGCGCGCATGCTCGCGGACGCGATCGAGGAGGTCTGGGCCGCCGCCGGCCAGGACGTGACGAAGGAGACCAGGACATGAGCGTGCTGCTGACCAACATCGGTGAGCTGGTCACCCACGACCCGGCGCACGGCGACGGGCCCGGCATCGTGCCGGACGCCGCGATCGTCGTGCAGGCCGGCAGGATCGCCTGGACGGGGCCCGCCGCGTCGGCGCCCGCCGCCGACAGCGCGGTGGACCTCGGGGGGCGGTGCGTGATCCCCGGCTTCGTGGACTCGCACTCCCACACGGTGTTCGCGGGCGACCGGGCCGCGGAGTTCGCCGCACGCATGACCGGCGAGCCGTACACGGGCGGCGGCATCGCCACCACCGTCGCCGCCACGCGGACGGCGAGCGAGGACACCCTGCGGGCGCGCGGCCAGGCCCTGGTGCGCGAGATGCTCGCACAGGGCACCACCACCGTCGAGATCAAGAGCGGCTACGGCCAGGACGTCGCCACCGAGGCCCGCATGCTGCGGATCGCCCGGGAGCTCACGCCGGAGACGACGTACCTCGGGGCCCACACCGTCCCCGCCGAGTACGCCGACGACCGCGCCGGGTACCTCCGCCTCGTGACCGGGCCGATGCTCGCCGCCTGCGCGCCGCACGCCCGCTGGGTCGACGTGTTCTGCGAGCCCGCCGCGCCCACCGCGTTCGACGAGGACGAGTCCCGCGCCGTGCTGCGGGCCGGACTGCGAGCCGGCCTGCTCGCCCGGGTGCACGGCAACCAGCTCTCGGCGGGCCCGGGAGTCCGGCTCGCGGTCGAGGTCGGCGCGGCGAGCGTCGACCACTGCACCCACCTGACCGACGCCGACGTCGACGCGCTGGCCGGGTCGGACACCGTGGCGACCCTGCTGCCCGCCGTCGAGTTCTCCACCCGGTCGCCGTACCCGGACGCGCGCCGGCTGCTCGCCGCAGGCGCGCCGGTCGCGCTGGCCACCGACTGCAACCCGGGCTCGGGCTACAGCTCGTCCATGCCGTTCGTCGTGGCGCTCGCGGTGCGTGAGATGCGGATGAGCCCCGCGGAGGCCCTCTGGTCGGCGACGGCGGGCGGAGCGGCGGCACTTCGCCGGGACGACGTCGGCCACCTGCGCGTCGGGGCCCGCGCCGACCTCACCGTCCTCGACGCCCCCAGCCACACCTACCTGGCCTACCGCCCGGGCGTGCCGCTGGTGTCCGAGGTCTGGAAGGACGGGACCCGGGTCTGACGCCCCCTTGCCGGGCGCCGGGGGCCTGTCCGGAAGAGCCGGCGGCTCGGCGGAGCAGGGTGTGCTGGATCGGCGGGTGCCAGCAGGGCCGGACTTCGTTCGCGTCAGCACCGGGTTTGCGGGCTGTGCTGAAAAGTTCAGCTGACGCGAGATGAGCGGGGCCAGGGTGAACAAATTTCAGCACGCCTGGCACCCGCTCCCCGGTACTGCTTCGCCCCGGGACCGTGGTGGCCGAGACCCTTACCGCACGGCCTACTGCTCCGTGACGCCCAGGTCCGGGCCGCCCACGAACGACGCCCGCCTGCTCGCCGCGCCGTGCAGCTCCAGCAGCACGAGCTCGTTGCCCGTCTCGCGCACCAGCGGTCCCGGCACGTACAGCGTGTGCGTGGGGCCGAGGCTCCAGTAGCGGCCGAGCAGCTCTCCGTTGACCCACGCCAGGCCCTTGGTCCAGCCGTCGAGCCGCAGGAAGTGGTCGGCGCCGGCCACGGAGTCGAACGTGCCGCGGTGCAGGCCGGCTACGGCCGCGCCGCCCCCGTCCACCGTCACCGCAGCGTCCGGCGCCGCCCGCAGCAGCGCCGGCGCGTCCTCGACACGCAGCGCGCCGGCACGCCACTCCTCGAGCGTCCGCACGGCGGTGCGCACGGGCCCGATGATCCCCTTCGGCTCGCCGATCCGCGGCCCGTAGTTGACCCGCCCCTGGTCCTCGACCAGCAGGGTGAGCTCGCCCGCACGGGCCGGGAGCGCGACGGCGAACGTGTGCGAGCCGCGGTCGAGCACGCCCACCTGCTCGCCGTCGACGAGCACCACCGCGCGGTCGCGCACCTCGGCGACGCTCAGGACGGCGTCGTCGGCCCGGAGGCCGGTGCGGTAGACGGCGAAGCCCGACCACAGCTCCAGGTCGTCGGTGGTCGGCACGTGCGGATACGTGCGCGGCTCCGCCCGGAGCAGCCCCGGCAGGACGTCGGCGAGCGGAACGTGCGTGGTGAGCTCGACGTCGAGCACGGGCGCGGACCTGGCGGCCACGTACTCCGCGCGCAGCTCCTCGGCCGGTGCCACGGGCAGGTGCCGCGCGATCACGTCGCGCATCGCCCAGTACTTGGCGGTCGGGGTGCCGTCCTCGGCGAGCGGTGCGTCGTAGTCGTACGACGTGGCGATGGGCCGGTAGATGCCCTTGTCGTTGGCGCCGCTGGTGAGCCCGAAGTTGGTGCCGCCGTGGAACATGTACAGGTTGACGGAGCCGCCGGCCGCGAGCAGGTCGTCCAGGTCGGCGGCGTTCGCCTCCGCGGGCGCCAGGTGGTGCTCCAGGCCCCAGGAGTCGAACCAGCCGTTCCAGAACTCCATGCACATCAGCGGCCCGGTGGGCTGGTGCCTGCGCAGCACCTCGAACCGCTCCGTGGTGCGCGACCCGAACGTCGCCGTCTTGTGCAGCTCCGGCAGCCCGCCGCGCTCCAGCATCTCGTCGTTCGCCTGGTCGCAGGTGAACAGCGGCACCTCGATGCCCTGGCCGCGCACCAGGTCCACGAGCGCGCGCAGGTACTTCTGCCGCTCCGGGACCAGGTCGTCGCCGTAGGCGCCGTACTCGTTCTCGACCTGCACCATCAGCACGGGCCCGCCGCGCGTCACCTGACGCTCGGCCACGAGCGGCAGCAGGCTCGCGTAGTACGTGCCGATCGCGTCGAGGAAGCGCGGCTCGTGGCGGCGTACGCCCACGGCGCGGTCGGCCAGCAGCCAGGCCGGGAGCCCTCCGCCGTCCCACTCCGCGCAGATGTAGGGTCCGGGGCGCACGATCGCGTGCAGGCCCTCCGCGGCCACCAGGTCGAGGAACCGGCCCAGGTCGCGCCGCCCGTCGAGGTCGAAGACCCCGGGCTCCGGCGCGTGGAAGTTCCAGGGGACGTACGTCTCGATGGTGTTCAGGCCCATCAGCCGAGCCTTGCGGATGCGGTCGGCCCACTGGTCGGGGTGCACGCGGAAGTAGTGCAGAGCGCCACTGACGACCTGCATCCGCTCGCCGTCGAGCAGGAAGTCGTCGGGTCCGATGTCGAACGTGGGCATGTGTGGGTTCCTCGGGTGCTGTGGTGACGGGGGAAACGGTGACGACGGCGGGGGAGACACCCCCGCCGTCGTCACCGGTTGCGTGCCGGGTGGCTCACTCGCTGACGGTGAAGCCCTGCTCGTTGCCGTAGCCGACGATCGACTCCTGCCAGGCGGCCAGGCCGTCCGTCAGGGACGTCGAGCCGGTGTACGCCTGGCCGGCCGTGTCGGGGAACACGCTGTTCGCGTAGACCTGGTACGGCAGGTACTGCCAGCCGGGCACGACGCTCGTGGCCGACTCCGAGAGCACCTCGTTGATCTTCTGGCCGCCGAAGTACTCGGACTCCTCGGCGAGGAACGCCTCGTCGGTGAGGTCCGCGAGCGTAGCGGGGAAGTTGCCGCCCTCGAGGCGCGTGGCGACGCCGTCGCCCGCGTTCGCGTACTCCAGGAAGCCGTAGGCCAGCGCCTTCTTGTCGCTCGCCTCCGTGATCGACAGCGCGGAGCCGCCGTTCTCGGCGGTCTCACCGGCGCCGGCGGTCCACTGCGGCATGGGCGCGACGCGCCAGTCGCCCGACGCCGGGGCGGCACCGGACTCGAGGTTCGCGGGCATCCAGGCGCCCGTCACCAGTGCGGCGATCTCGCCGTTGCCCAGGCCCTGGAACCACTCGTCGGACCAGCCGGGGACGTCGGCGAGGAGGCCGTCGTCGATCAGCTGCTGCCACATCTCGGCCCACTTGGCCGAGCCCTCGTCGGCGAGGTCCACGGTGACGTCGGTGCCCTCGACCTGGAACGGGTGGCCACCGGCCTGCCAGATCATCGACGTCGCAAACCCGGCGTCGCCGTTGTCGGACGTGATGTAGGTGTTCGGGTCGTGGTCGTGGATCTGCTGGGCGGCGTCGGCGAACTCCTCCCAGGTGGCGGGCACGTCGACGCCGGCCTCCTCGAACGTCTTCGCGTTGTAGAACAGCGCCATGGGGCCCGAGTCCATCGGCAGGCCGTACACGGCGTCGCCGTCGGTCACCGCGCCCCACGGGCCGGGGGAGTAGGTGCTCTCCAGCTCGCTCGCGCCGAGGGGCGCGAGGTCGGCCAGGGACTCGCCGATGGAGAACTGCGGCAGCGCGTAGTACTCCATCTGCGTGACGTCGGGCACGCCCGAGCCCGCGCTGATCGCGTTCTGCAGCGCCACGTAGTGGTCGTTGCCCGTACCGACGTTCGCCATCTCGACGTTCACGTTCGGGTACTCGGCCTCGAAGTCCTCGACGACCTGGTCCAGGGTGGGCTCCCACGCCCAGACCAGCAGGTCGCCGCCCTCCTCGAGCGCGGCGGCGATGTCCTCGGCGGACACTGCCTCCGCCGCGGCGTCGTCGCCGTCGGACCCGGACCCGCACGCGGTCAGGGCGAGCGCCAGGGCGCTCGCGGCGGCGAGCGCACCTACGGCGCGGTGGTGGCGGAAAGTCATGGTGGTTCCTCTCACTTCATTGTCAGTCGAACGGAGTCTCTGCAGGTCGTGCAGGGGGTGCTCACTCCTTGACGCTGCCGGCGGCGAGACCCGACTGCCAGTAGCGCTGCAGGAGCAGGAAGACCGCGATGAGCGGCAGGATCGTGAGGAGCGCGCCGGTGATGACGAGGTTGAAGATCGCCTCGCCGCCGGCGGTGGTTGCCTGCTGGTTCCACGCGTTCAGGCCCAGGGTCAGGGGGTACCAGTCCGGGTCGCGCAGCATGATCAGCGGCAGGAAGTAGTTGTTCCAGGTCGCGACGACGGTGAACAGCAGCACCGTCACGATGCCGGGGGCCAGCATGGGCAGGGCGACCTGGAAGAAGGTGCGGGCCTCGCTGGCGCCGTCGATCCGGGCGGCCTCCATGATCTCGTCCGGCACCGCCTCGGCGGCGAACGTCCACATGAGGTACAGCCCGAACGGCGAGATCAGCGACGGGATGATCACCGACCAGGGAGTGTTCGTCAGCCCCATGTTCGCGAACATGAGGAACGTGGGCACGGCCAGGGCCGTGCCCGGCACGGCCACCGCGCCGATGACGACGGCGAACACGGCGCGCTTGCCCGGGAAGCTGAACTTCGCGAGGCCGTAGCCGCCGAGCAGGGCCAGCAGCGTGGCGCCGCCCGCGCCCAGCACCACGTACAGCAGGGTGTTGAGGAACCAGCGGCCGAACACGCCGTCGTTGTAGGTCAGGACACCGGTCAGGTTGTCCCAGAGGGCGAACTCGCCGCTGAACCACAGGCCGAACGAGCTGAACAGGTCGGGCTGGGTCTTCGTCGCGTTGATCAGCAGCCAGACCAGCGGGATCAGCGCATAGATGCCGACCAGGGCGGTGAGGACGGTGAGCAGGACGCTGCGCGTGGGCCGGGCGTGCGAGCTGCGGCGGTTCCTGATGCGCGGGCGGGGCCGGCGCGCCTTCACGGTGGGCGCGGACAGCAGGGTGTGGGTGCTCATGGCTCAGGCCTCCTTGCGCATGCCGCGCAGCTGCACCACGTAGGCCACGAGCATCGTGAGCACGCCCATGATGATCGCCACCGTGGCCGAGTAGTTGTACTGCTGGCCGGAGAAGGACAGCGAGTAGGCGTACAGGTTGGGGGTGTAGTGCGTCGAGATGTAGTTGGGCGACAGCGCCTGCAGGATGCTCGGCTCGTTGAAGAGCTGGAACGAGCCGATGATCGAGAAGATGGTCGCGATCACGAGGGCGCCGCGGATCGCGGGGATCTTGATCGCGGAGATCACCTGCCACGGGCCCGCGCCGTCGATCTCCGCCGCCTCGTAGAGGGAGGCCGGCACGACCCGCAGCGCCGAGTAGAAGATCAGCATGTTGTAGCCGACGAACTCCCAGGTCACGATGTTGCCGATCGCGGGGAGCACCAGGACGGACGCCAGTGGGTCCGGGATGCTGGTGCCGAGCAGGTCGTTGATGTTGCCGACCAGCCCGAACCGCTCGCCGTACATGAAGCCCCACATCAGCGCGGCGACGACGCCGGGCACCGCGTAGGGCAGGAAGATCGTCAGGCGGAAGAAGTCGCGCCCGTAGAGGCGGCCGCTGTCGATCGCCAGGGCGACGAGCAGCGAGATCCCGAGCATCACGGGAACCTGGACGAGCAGGAACAGGGTGACGCGGCCGACGCCGTCCCAGAACTGCGGGTCGCTGAACGCCCGGGCGTAGTTGGCGAAGCCGACGAACGACGTGCCGCCCACGAGCTGGGTCTGGAACAGGCTCAGGTAGAGCGAATACACGATCGGCGCCAGGAAGACGAGGGCGAACACGATCATGAACGGGCCGACGAAGCCCCATCCGGTCCAGCGGGAGCGGCGTCGCATCCGTCCCGTGGTCCGGGGCACGGCCGAAGGCGATGCGAGCGTGGTCAAGGGAAGTCGCTCCTTCACGAGTGGGGCCAGCATGACGTCGTGTTGACGTAAACATGGTGACGCCGACTAGGGTGCTCGTGAGTTACCGGGGTGTCAAGCGCGCACCGGTGTGACGGTGCATCACGAGGAGGTGGATGCGGTGGAGGGCAGAGGTCCGTCCATGGCCGACGTGGCCGCGCTCGCCGGGGTGTCGACCCAGACGGTGTCCCGCGTGTCGATGGGGCTGGACAACGTGCGGCCGGCGACGCGGGACAGGGTGCTCGCGGCGATGGCGGAGCTGGGTTACGCGCCCAACACGGCGGCACGAGCGCTGCGGTACGGGAGCTTTCGGACCATCGGCGTGATCGCCCACCGGCTCGCCCGGACCGGCGAGTCCCGGACGGTCGAGGCGGTGGTCGAGGCGGCGCGCAAGGAGGGCTACACGGTGACGCTGATCGACGTCGAGAGCCCGTCGTCCGACGTCGTCTCCGCCGCGGCGACCAGGCTCTCGCACCAGGCCATCGACGGCCTGGTGATCATCCGGGCCGAGACCGCCTCGCCGGACACGCTCGCCCTGCCGCCGCGGATGCCCGTGGTGGTGTCGGACTCGCGGTTCGTCGGCCACCACCCCGCCGTCGGTGCGGACCAGGCCGACGGCGCGCGCCGCGCCACGCAGCACCTCCTGGACCTGGGGCACCGCACGGTGCACCACGTCGCGGGGCCGTCCGACTCCATACCTGCCCAGCTGCGGGCCGAGGCCTGGCGGGCGACGCTCGACGCGGCCGGCAGTCCCGTGCCCGAGGTCGTGGAGGGGGACTGGACGTCGGCCTCCGGGTACGACGCCGGACGCCGGCTCGCCGCCGATCCCGAGGCCACGGCGGTCTTCTGCGCGAACGACGAGATGGCGGCCGGTGTGCTCCGGGCCCTGCACGAGGCAGGGCGGGCGGTGCCCGGCGACGTCTCGGTCGTGGGCTTCGACGACATCCTGCTGGCGGGATACCTCTGGCCACCGCTGACGACGGTGGCGCAGGACTTCGACGAGATCGGCAGGCGGCTCGTGGCCCGGCTGCTGCAGCAGGTGCGGTCCGGGGAGATCGAGGACGACGGCGACACGGAGGACCTGCACGAGGTGATCCCGGTGGAGCTCCTGGTCCGGCAGAGCACGGCGCCCCCGAGGTATACGGTCGTCCCCGGGCAGGTGTGAACGTGCCGGAATCCTTACCCGCTGCGCCCGCACGACACATATCTGGTACCGAACATTCACCCTGAGACCCGTAGGATCGGCTCGATGGCGCAATCAGATGGCAGGGGTGGTACGCGCGTGGAGTCACCGTCAACCGAGGCTCCGCTCGACCCGTCGACCCTTCCGACCTGGCGCAGCTCGATGGTCGCGGCAGGCCTCGGGGTGCTGCTGTTCGCCTTCCTCATCTGGCAGGTCGTCGTGCGCGGCCCGTTCATCGCCTGGGACTGGCAGTTCCACTACTACGTGGACGCCCACCACCCGATCGGCTGGGAGAAGGTCTTCCTCGACATCGTCGCGAGCGTCACCGGCGAGCGCATGTTCACCATCCCGATGGTGGGCGGTACCGCGCTCTACGTCGCGTGGAAGCAGGGCGGCCCCGGCTCGCTCTGGAAGATCGGCACCCGGCGCCCCGTGCTGGCGGTGCTGGCCGGCCTCGCGACCATCGCGTCGATCGGCTACGGCACCAAGTTCGGCCTGGGCCGCACCGGCCCCCACCACAACATGGACGTGCTGCACGCCGGCGGCCAGGCGTTCCCGTCCGGCCACGCGGCGAACACGTTCTTCACCGGCTTCTTCATCCTCTGCCTGCTCTTCGCGCACGGCGGGCTGCGGCCGAACGTCACCACGCTGCGCAAGCTGATCCCCGTGGTCGGCGTGATCGTGGCGGTCGCGGGCGCCCTCATGTCGTGGCTGGACTATCACTGGCTCAGCGACATCCCCGGCGGCTGGCTCCTCGGGTTCATCGCCTGCATGGTGGCGCTGTCGGTGCTGCGCGCCCCGCGCCGAGAACGAGAACGGGCGCCCGCGAGCTAGGGGCGGGGCCGTGACGTTCCTCCTGTGGTCGGGCGCCCTCGGCTCGTGGTTGTTCATCGTGACGTTCCTGCTGGACGGCTGGACCCGGCCGGGCTACCGGCCCGTGCGCCACGCGGTCAGCGCGCTGGCCCTCGGTTCGCGCGGATGGCTCCAGACGACGAACTTCATCGTGTGCGGTCTCGCGATCACCGCCGGCGCCGTCGGCCTGGCGAGCGCCCTGGACAGCGTGCTGCTCGCGCTGGTGGTCGCGGTGTTCGGTGTCGCGCTGGTCGCCTCGGGCGTGTTTCCCATGGATCCCATGCGGGCCTACCCGCCCGGGACGCCCGACGAGACGCCGACGGAGGTGTCGACGCGGGCCTCATGGTGTTCGGTCAGGCCTGGGAGGACGACCACCCGCGTACCGGCCTCGTGCAGCGCGCGACGATCATCGTCGGCTGGGTCTGGCTCGGGCTCCTCTTCGCCCACGCGGCCGGATAGCGGCTCGTAGCGGCTCGTAATGGCTCGGCGTAGCGGCTCGGTCAGAGTCGCGCCAGGGCGTCCCCGACCAGCTCCTGGACGACGTCGCGCACCGCCGCGCGGTCCGCAGGGACCAGCCCGATGCGTGTGCGCCGGTCCAGCACGTCGTCCGCGTCCAGGGCGCCCTCGTGGGTGACCGCCCACTCGAGCTCGGCGCGCGTGATGTCCAGGTGCCCGGCCTCGGCGACGCCCTGCCCGACCGCGGCCGCCGAGCCCGGCAGCGCAGCGGCGGCCAGCACCTGGGCGGCCTCGCTGCCGTACCGGGCGACGAGCGCCGGTGGCAGCCCGGCCGGTGATCCGGTGGTCGGGCCCGGCGGTACCGGGGTCCCGAGCGGCTGGACGAGCGAGGGCGCACCGACCAGCGGGAGGGCGGTCGTCCAGCACGGCCCCGCGGTGAGCCCGGCGTGCTTGACCGCGAGGTCGACGGCGTCCTCGGCCATCGTGCGGTAGGTCGTCAGCTTGCCGCCCAGCACGTTCACGGCGCCGGTTGACGGCGACACCTCCACGAGGTGCCGGCGCGAGACGTCGGCGGACGCCTCGTCACCCGACCCGGCGGAGTCGACGAGGGGCCGCAGCCCTGCGAAGGTGCCCACGACGTCGTCGGGCAGCAGGGGACGGGCCAGCACGGTGGACACCGTCTCCAGCAGGAAGTCGATCTCGGGCTGGGTGGCCACCGGCACGTCCGGGACGGGGCCGGGCGCCTCCTCGTCGGTGAGGCCGATGACCACCCGCCCGAGCTGGGTCGGCAGCGCGAACACGTACCGGGAGGCGGAACCCGGCACGGGCACCATGAGGGCGCCCGTCGGGCTGCCGAGCCGTGCCGCGGGGACGACGACGTGCGTGCCGCGGCTCGGCCGGAGCCGCACCGAGGGGTCGACGGTCCCCGCCCACACGCCCGTCGCGTTCACCACGACGCGGGCCCGTACGGCCAGGGTCGCGCCGGTGAGCGTGTCCTCCAGGGTGGCGCCGTCGGCGCGCAGCGTGGTGGCCCGGACCCGCGTGAGGATCTTCGCCCCGCGCCCCGCCGCGGTACGGGCGAGCGCGACGACCAGCCGGGCGTCGTCGACGAGCTGACCGTCGTGCGCGATCCACGCGCCGTGCAGACGCTCGTGCGCGACGGCGGGCACGAGCCGGGCGGCCTCGCCGGGCCGGGCGAGGCGCGGCCCGGGCAGCACCAGCGACGACGTCCCGGCGTCGCGGCGCAGCAGGTCGCCGAGGCCGAACCCGATGCCCACGGTGAGGCCACGCCGCCGCCCCGTGCCGGAGGTGAGGGGCAGCACCTGCGGCAACGCCCGGACCAGGTGCGGCGCGGTGCGGGTCATGAGCACGTGCCGTTCCCGGGCGCTCTCGCGGGCCACGCCGACGTCGCCGGTCGCCAGGTACCGCAGCCCGCCGTGCGCCAGCTTCGAGCTCCACCGCGAGGTGCCCCAGGCGAGGTCGCGCGCCTCGACGAGGGCCACGGACAGGCCGCGCGCCGCGGCGTCCAGCGCCACCCCGGTGCCGGTCACGCCGCCGCCGACGACGAGCAGGTCGACGGTCTCGGCGGCGAGCTCGTCGAGCTCGCGCGCACGGCGCCGGGCGGTGAGGGCGGTGCTCTGCATCGGTCCTGCTTCCGGTGGGGGCGCCCGGGTCAGGGGCGGAGGTAGCCGTCGATGGCGTGGGCGAGCTCGGCCCGCAGGGCGTCGGCGGAGATCACCGTGGTGACCGTCTTGTGCGAGAACACCGCCGACTGGGTGAGGAGCAGGACCATGACGGCCATGTCCGTCGCGGAACCGGGCCGGACCGTCCCACCCTCCTGGGCGGCGGTGATGTTGGCGGCCAGCCACTCGAGGATGACCCGCTGCGACCGGCCGATCCGCTGGAAGGCGTACCGGGTGAACACCTCCGGCTCGGTGCCCAGCAGCCGGCTGAACACGGCGTCGGCGTGGAACAGCTCGCCGAACCGGACCACCCGGTCGACGATGGCCGCCCGGTCGTCGGCACCCGGGCCCACCGCGGTGATCACGAGCTGCATGCGGTGCGCGATGAGGGCGCGGAGCACGTCGTCGGCCGACTCCCAGCGGCGGTACACCGTGGGCCGGGAGACGCCGGCGGCCCGGGCGAGCTCGGCGATGGACAGGCCGCGCGTGCCGCGGGTGGCGACGATCTCGGTGGCGGCCTCCAGGAGGCGGGCCTCCGTGCGGTCGGGACCGTCGTCGGGGCCGGTGGCGGAGGCGGCGCCGGCTTTCGGGGCTGCGTTACGGATTGTCATCTTGTGTCAAACTGTAACGCGGGTCACGATGGGATGCCACACCTGCGGGACCCGCCGAATCGAACCGCCGACCCAGCACGGAGGACGCGTGACCACGCTGCCGGACAACGAGCGCCCGGACCACGAGCACACCTACATGCGCTGGGACGGCTGGGGTGATCCGACGCGAGCACACGGGCTCCCGGGCGGCGTGAAGCTGCTGCTCGCCGCGGTGCTCGGGCGGACGCCGAAGGCGCCGCCCGCGCGGCGCCTCGCCGAGGTGACGATCAGCAGCCCGCCGCTGGCCGCCGACGACCTGGCGGCGCTGGCCGAGGCGGTGGGCGCGGAGCAGGTGGACGCCGGCCATGACGTGCGCCTGCTGCACGCCGGCGGCAAGTCCACGCCGGACCTGCTACGGCGTCGGCAGGCCGAGCAGGCGGCGCCGGGCGCCGTCGTGCTGCCCGCCTCGGAGGACGAGGTCGTGGCGGTCCTGGCCGTCGCGGTCGAGCGTGGCCTCGCCGTGGTGCCGTTCGGCGGCGGCACGGCAGTGACCGGCGGGCTGGAGCCCGACGCCGGGCCGCACCGCGGCGTGGTCAGCCTCGACCTGCGCAGGCTGTCCGGGCTGGTGGCGTTCGACGAGCTCGCCCACGAGGCGACCTTCCTGGCCGGCACCACGGCGCCGGTTGCCGAGATGTTCCTGGCGGAGCGCGGCTTCGAGCTCGGGCACTTCCCGCAGAGCTTCGAGTTCGCCACGCTCGGCGGGTTCGCCGCGATGCGGTCCTCCGGGCAGAACTCCGCCGGGCACGGGCGGTTCGACGCCATGGTCACCGGGCTGCGCGTCGTCACCCCCACGGGCACGCTCGACCTCGGCCGGGCGCCCGGCTCGGCGGCGGGACCGGACCTGGTGCGCTGGTTCCTCGGCTCCGAGGGCACGTTCGGCGTGATCACCCAGGTGCGCCTCCGCGTCCATCCGACCCCCGAGGCCCGCCTGTTCGACGCCTGGACCTTCGGCAGCTTCGCGGCCGGGGCGGAGGCGCTGCGGAACGTCGCACAGCTCGGCACGGGACCCACGGTGATCCGCCTGTCCGACGAGGACGAGACGGCGGTGTCCCTCGCGCAGGTCGGCAACATCGGCAAGGCGCTCGCCACGGGCTGCTCCGCCGTCGTCCTGCACGAGGGCCCCGCCGGGCTCGCGGCCGCCCGCCGCGAGGCGACCGGGCGGGTGCTGCGGGAGGCGGGCGGTGAGCCCGCCGACGCCAAGCTGGCCGCCTCCTGGGACCACGGCCGGTTCAAGGCGCCCTACCTCCGCGACGCGCTGCTGGCCCACGGGGTGTTCTGCGAGACGCTGGAGACGGCCACCACCTGGTCGAACCTGCACGCGCTGAAGACGGCGGTCACGGCGGCGCTCGCGAGCGGGTTCGCCGAGGAGCACGCGAAGAACCGCGTCCTGTGCCACATCTCGCACGTGTACCCCACGGGCGCCTCGCTGTACTTCACGGTGATCGCAGGCCTCGGCACCGAGCCGCTCGAGCCGTGGGGCCGGGTGAAGTCCCGGGTGAACGACGCGATCATGGCGGCCGGTGGAACCATCAGCCACCACCACGGCGTCGGCTCGGACCACGCGCCGTGGCTGGAGCAGGAGATCGGCTCGGCGGGGATCCGGATGATCAGGGCGGTGCAGGCGGAGCTCGACCCCGCCGGGATCATGAACCCGGGTGCTCTTGTCCAGCGGACGACCGCGCAGTGGTGACCGGCAGTGTCGACCGGTGGCCGCTGACCGGCTTGCGGTGGTCCGGTAGGTTTCGGCCATGACCGAGCAGGACAGCAGGACCGGGCACGTCGCGGTGCTCGTGAACCCGGTGTCGGGGCGCGGTGCCGGCCGCGACTGCGGGCACGCGGCGGTCGACCGGCTGCGCGCGCGGGGTGCCGACGTCCGGGTCTACGAGGGCAGCAGCGGGGACGAGACGGTGGCGCTCGGCCGCCGAGCCGTCGCCGAAGGCCCCGAGGTGCTCGTGGTCGCCGGCGGTGACGGGACGGTCTCCTCGGTGCTGCCGCCCCTGCTGGAGTCCGGCATCCCCCTGGCCGTGATCCCCGCCGGCACGGGTAACGACCTCGCCCGTGAGCACGGCATCCCCCTGGCCGACGCCGCTGCCGCCGCGGACCTCTCGCTCGACGGCGCCCGGCGCAGGGTCGACACGGGCACCATCACCGCCGCCGACGGCACGGTGCGCCACTTCGTCACGGTGCTGTGCGCGGGGCTGGACTCGCTGACCAACGAACGCACCAACCGCATGACGTGGCCGACGGGCCCGGCGCGCTACCAGGTCGCCGTCTACCTCGAGTGGCTGCGGCTGCGGACGTTCGGCTACCGGCTGCACCCCGTGGGCGCGTCGCCGCTGGAGCAGGACGGGTACATGCTCGCGGTCGGCCTGACCAGGTACTACGGCGGCGGCGTCCCGATCTGCCCGGACGCCGACCCCGCGGACGGGCTCCTGGACGTGACCCTCGTGCACGCCGTCGGACGGTTCAAGGTGCTCGCGTTCGACTCCCTCATCAAGGCGGGCACGCACGTCCGGCGGCCGGACGTGACCACGCTGCGTGCCTCGGCGATCACGCTGGAGGCCCCGAGCGGCCTGGTCGCCTACGCGGACGGCGAGCACGCGGGCCCCCTGCCGCTGACGGTGGAGGCCCACCGCGAGTCGCTGACCCTCTGCGTCCCCGCGTGACGGGCGTCACCGCGGGCCGGTGTCAGGTTTCGGCGGGCCACGAGGTCTGGAGGGTGTCCGACAGCAGCCACCGAACGGAGACCGACCCATGCCCCGCACGCCGAACGAGCCGGCCCGCAGCATCAGCACCCGAATCAGCGGCGACCTCCCGAACACCCTGACCAACCGTGTGCTGGCTGCGTTCTCCCGTCGGCGGTACGGAGCGGTGCTGGACCCGCTGGTCGCCGTCGGGCACCACGGGAAGGTGACGCGGACGTACGCGCTCACCGAGCTCGGCGTCGGCGGCTGGAAGGCCCTGGACCCCGGCCTGAAGTCGCTCGCGGTCATGGCCGCCTCGGTGTCCATCGGCTGCACGTGGTGCGTGGACTTCGGCTACTGGGAGGCCGAGCACGAGCACATCGATCCCGCCACGCTGCACGACGTCCCCGCCTGGCGGTCCAGCGAGCGGTTCACCGACCTGGAACGGGACGTGCTGGCGCTCGCGGAGGCCGAGACGGCCACCCCGCCGTCGGCCGACGACGAGCTGGTCGCGCGCCTGATCGCGGCCCTCGGCGAGGAGGCCTTCACGGAGCTGGTCGCGATCGTTGCCGTGGAGAACCTCCGCAGCCGCATCAACGCGACGATGGGCCTGAGCGCGCAGGGCTTCAGCGACCGGTGCGAGGTCCCGCTCGGCGGCGCGCTCGGTGAGGTCGCCGGGCCGTAGCGCCCGGCAGTGCCCGACGACGCCGCGGTCGGTCAGGCCCGCGCGAGGTCGCCGGCCACCATGCTCAGCTCACGGCGGGCGTGCTGAGGCACGACCTCGCCGGGGATGCTGAGCCCGACCGCCCACGTGGTGTCGTCGTGCGCGCGGCGGGGGACCAGGTGGGCGGCACAGGTGATGTCGTCGCGGAACTCGCCGTGCTCCTCGACGACCTTGTCCGGCTGCAGCCGGGCCAGCTGGGCGTCGAGCGCGGAGATGTCGGCGGCGGTGCGCGCGGTGAACTTGCGCATCCCGGCGTCGACCACGAGCTCGTAGCGCTCCCGGCGGGAGATGCCGAGCAGCAGGGCCTTGCCGAGCGCCGTGGCATGGGCGGAGACGTCGAGCCCGCGCTCCAGGTCCTCCAGGTACGGGGAGCCCGGGGCCTCGGCGTAGTCGACGACGACCACGCGGCCGGCGCTGATGCGGCCGAGGTAGGCGCTGTAGCCGGTGCTCTGCGCGAGGTGGCGCAGCACCTCGCGCGTGTCCGGGCCGCGGCCGAGCGAGCCGAGCTGCTCGTAGAACCGGCGGCTCACCTGGCCGCCGATGTCGTACGTGCCGTCCTTGAGACGGGTGACGTAGCCCTTGTACGCGAGCGTGCGCACAAGGTGGTACGTGGTGGAGAGATTGAGCCCGCTGCGGCGTGCGATCGCCTTGACCGGCAGCCCTGGAGAGCGGGTCACGACCTCCAGGACGCGGAAGGCGCGGGCCACACTCTGCACCAGGTCGTCCGGGCGTTCCCGGTCGGCGTCCAGCGTCACGTGCCCCCCTTGCTCGTCGGCGATATGCCGGCGTTCGTTTCGACTGCAGGTCCTGCCCGGATGGGTCTCGACAGGGTCGATCGAGGGTGCGACAGTGTCTGTGCCCTCGCGGACATCGTAGCCACGGGCGTGGCCGAGGTCACGATGCATGGTGGGAACACGGGCGGGTTCACCCCTGGGCGATCAACGACGACTGCACAGATACGGCGAATCCATGAATTTACCTGAACCGGATCAAATCCGGCAAGTACCCTCAGGTCCTCGGCCCGTCGTCTCGGGCACGATCCCTGCTCCGAGAGGGCCGGCCACATTGCTCGATGACATGCGCAGCACGCAGGACCGCCCGTGGCCCGGCAGCAGGCCGGTGCGGCTCAGCGGGGTCTCGAACCCGAAGCCCCTGGTCCGCGCGTCGGGCATGCCGGACCCGCGCGTGTTCTACGACGAGCTCGAGAGCGAGTGGGGCGAGGTGGCGCCGGTCGAGCTGGAGCCCGGCGTGCCGGCCTGGCTCGTCATGGGGCAGCGGCTCGTCTACGACGTCATGCGCAACGAGCACGTCTTCGCGACCGACCCCCGGACGTGGAACGGGCACGCACGCGGGGGCCTGCCCCCGACGTCGGGCCTGCGGCCGGTCCTCACGTCGCACCAGCGGTTCGCCGCGAACCACACCGACGGCGCGCTGCGCCAGCGCCTGCGCGAACCCCTCGACGACGCGTTCGCGCAGCTCTCCGAGGGCATCACCGCCTCGAAGACCCGTTCGCTGTGCAACCTCCTCATCGACCGCTTCGAGGACCGTGGGCGCGCGGACCTGATGCTCGAGTACGCGTCGGTGGTCCCGTTCCTCGTCGTCGCCGACATGATCGGGCTCGACCCGGAGGACGGGCAGCGCCTGTTCGACCTGACGCGCCGGGTCTCCGGCGGCGGGACCGACGCCGCTCAGGCGGTGGCCGAGGTCGACAGGATGTTCGGTGGTCTCGTGGCGGCCCGCCGCACGGCACCGGGGCGGGACCTCGCCAGCTCGCTGGTCGCGCACCCGAACATGGGCGAGGACGTCGAGGTGGTCCACACCCTGCTGCTCGTGGCCTACTCGGGCAACCTGACCCTGACTGCCTGGGTCGCGCAGACGCTGCTGCTGACCCTCGCCGACACGCGGTTCTCGGGCCGGCTGCACGGCGGCCGCATCGACCTGGACAGCGCCATGGACGAGGTCCTGTGGCGCTCCACGCCAACCATGCACACCCTGCCCCGGTTCGCCCGGCAGGACATCGTGCTGGACGGCAAGCTCGTCGCCGCCGGCGACCCGCTC
The DNA here is from genome assembly GCF_028994805.1 of Promicromonospora iranensis. Taxonomy (GTDB): domain Bacteria; phylum Actinomycetota; class Actinomycetes; order Actinomycetales; family Cellulomonadaceae; genus Promicromonospora; species Promicromonospora iranensis. The sequence continues at coordinate 292,542 of NZ_JAJQQP010000003.1, forward strand.
GTCCTCGCGATCCACGCCGCGAACACCGACCCGCGGATGGACACCGGCGACCCGTGGGACCACGTCGGCAGCCGCGCCCACGTGTCGTTCGGCACCGGCCCGCACGCGTGCCCGGCGCCCCGGACGGCGCGCGTGATCGCACGGATCGCCGTCGAGACCCTCCTGCGCCGGCTCGACGTCGTCCTGCGGATCCCCGCCGCCGACGTCACCTGGGACCAGACGCTGTGGATCCGCCAGCCGGTGAGCCTCCCGGTCACGTTCCCGGCACCGGTGGACTCGGCGTAGCGCCGGGGTGTGCCCGGTCCGCCCGTGGGGGCGGTAGGTTGCGCACGTGAGCGAGGAGGTCACATGCGCATCGGTATCCCGGACGACGGCGGGCCGCTCGTGCCCGCCACCCCGGCAACCACCGCCCGGCTGGTCGGTCTCGGCTACGACGTGGTGGTCGCGGCAGGCGCTGGGTCCGGCGCGGGTTTTCCCGACGCCGCGTACCAGGCGGCAGGTGCCGCCGTCGTGCCCGACGCCGAGGCGTGGTCCGCCGACGTCGTGGCGATCACCCGGGCACCGGACGCGCTCGCCACGCCCGGCCCCGCAGGGTTGCGGCCGGGCGCGCGTGGCCCGGACGGGCTGCGGATCGGCGCGGTGCTGATCGCCCAGATCGCCCCCGCCGCCCGCCCCGACCTGGTGCGCGCGCTCGCCAACCGCGGCGTCACCGCGCTCGCCCTGGACGCCGTGCCGCGCATCTCCCGGGCGCAGTCGCTCGACGTGCTCAGCGCGCTGTCGAACGTCGCGGGGTACCGGGCGGTCGTCGAGGCCGCGGCCGAGTTCGGCGGCATGTTCTCCGGCCAGGTCACCGCGGCGGGCACCACACCCCCCGCGAACGTCTTCGTGATCGGCGCCGGCGTGGCCGGGCTCGCGGCCATCGGCGCGGCCGGCAGCCTCGGCGCGCAGGTGCGCGCCTTCGACGTACGGCCGGAGGCCGCCGAGCAGATCGAGTCCATGGGCGCGACGGTGGTCCGGGCGGACGACGCCGCGCAGCAGGTCAGCGCCGACGGCTATGCCTCGGCGCTCACCGCCGACCAGGAGGCGGCGGCGCTGCGCGCGTACGCCGTCGAGGCCGCCGCCGCCGACATCGTGATCACCACGGCGCTCGTGCGGGGTACCGCACCCACCACCATCACCGCCGAGATGGTCGCCACCATGCGGCCGGGCAGCGTGATCGTCGACCTCGCGGCCCCCGGCGGCGGCAACTGCGAGCTGACGGTGCCAGGACGACGGGTCGTCAGCGACAACGGCGTGGTGATCCTCGGCTGGACCGACCTGCCCGACCGGATGCCCCGGCACACCTCCGAGCTGCTCGGCACGGCGGTCGCCAACCTGGTCCAGCTCGGCACCCCGGGCCGGGACGGCCGCCTCGTGCTCGACCCGGAGGACGTCGTCGTGCGCGGGATGACCGTCGCCGCGGGCGGCGAGGTGCTGTGGCCACCACCGCCGGTAGCGGTGTCCGCGCCGACGGCGCCGGGCGGGCCCGGCTCGGTGGCCGCGCCCGACCGGACCGCGCCAGGCTCCCGACACGCTCGACCAGCGGCGGGCGGGGCCCGCCCGGCCTCGCCGATGGTCCGGAACGGGCTGCTGGCGCTCGGCGGGCTGCTCGCCGTGCTCGCCGTGGCGGCGTCACCCGCCGAGCAGGCGGCGCACTTCACCGTGCTGGCGCTCGCCGTCGTCGTCGGGTTCTACGTGATCTCGCACGTCAGCCACGCCCTGCACACCCCGCTCATGTCCCAGACCAACGCCATCTCCGGGATCATCCTCGTCGGCGGGATGCTGCAGATCGGCTCGTCCGACCCGGTGGTGACCACGCTGGCCGTGCTCGCCTCGACGGTCGCGAGCATCAACATCTTCGGTGGGTTCCTCGTGACCCACCGCATGCTCGGGATGTTCCGCAGGGGCGACGCCGCCGAGGGGAGCAACCGATGACCGTCGAGTCGGTGGTCCAGGCCGTCTACCTCGTGGCCGCGGTGCTCTTCGTGCTGTCCCTGGCCGGGCTGTCGAAGCAGGAGACCGCGCGGCGCGGTGTCCTGCTCGGCATGACCGGCATGGGCCTCGCCCTCGCGGCGACCGTAGCCCTCGCGCTGGACCGGTCCGAGCGGCCCGTCGGCGTGACCGCCGGCCTGATCCTGCTCGTGCTCCTGGTGGGCGCGGCAGTGGGTACCTGGCGGGCGCGGACCGTCGAGATGACGCAGATGCCGGAGCTCATCGCGCTGCTGCACTCGTTCGTGGGCGCTGCGGCGGTCCTGGTGGGCTTCGGGTCCTACCTGACCGAGCCCCACACGAGGGGCGCCGGGAGCACCGTGCACCTCGTCGAGGTGTTCCTCGGCGTGCTGATCGGCGCCGTGACGTTCACCGGCTCCGTGGTGGCGTTCGGGAAGCTGTCGGCGCGGCTGAGGTCGTCCCCGCTGATGCTCCCGGGCCGCAACTGGCTCAACCTGGCCGCCGTCGTCGCGTGCGGCGGGCTGCTGTGGTGGTTCCTCGCCGCGGGCAGCGCGGGCCTGCTCCCGCTGCTGCTCATGACGGTCGTGGCCCTGGCGCTGGGCTGGCACCTGGTGGCGGCGATCGGTGGAGGCGACATGCCCGTCGTCGTCTCGATGCTGAACTCCTACTCCGGGTGGGCGGCCGCCGCTGCCGGGTTCATGCTCGGCAACGACCTGCTCATCATCACCGGCGCGCTCGTCGGATCGTCGGGTGCGATCCTCAGCTACCTGATGTGCCGGGCGATGAACCGGTCGTTCGTCAGCGTGATCCTCGGCGGGTTCGGCGCCGGGACGGGCGCGGTCGCCCAGGGCGGTGTCGCCGAACCGGGCTCCTACCGCGAGACGACGGCGCTCGAGGTGGCCGACCGCCTGACCGCCGCCCGCTCGGTGATCGTCGTGCCGGGCTACGGCATGGCGGTGGCGAAGGCGCAGTACCCGGTGGCCGACCTGGTCGCACGGCTCACGGCGCGGGGGACCACCGTACGGTTCGGCATCCACCCGGTGGCCGGCCGCCTGCCCGGCCACATGAACGTGCTGCTCGCGGAGGCGAAGGTGCCGTACGACCAGGTGCTCGGCATGGACGAGATCAACGACGACCTGCCCGGCACCGACGTCGTGCTGGTGATCGGCGCCAACGACACCGTGAACCCGGCCGCGCAGGACGACCCGGCGTCGCCCATCGCGGGCATGCCGGTGCTCGAGGTGTGGCAGGCTCGCGAGGTGGTGGTCTTCAAGCGGTCCATGGCGACCGGCTATGCCGGCGTACAGAACCCGTTGTTCTTCCGCGAGAACACCGCGATGTTGTTCGGCGACGCGAAGGACCAGGTGGAGCTGATCGTGCAGGCGCTCTGACGGCACGGACCCGGTTCGCCGGGCTGGTACTTTTTGCGTTCGGGCGGTCATGTGTGGGTGAATTGAAAGTGACGCGCTGACATCGCGCGGTAACGACTTGGTATAAAGGGCGCGCCAGGAGAGTCCGGTGCAGTTCCTCAGTGCGGAGGCCGAGTGTTGACACGCTCTCTCGTGACCGTCACGGTCGCGATCGTGGGGTTCCTGGTGCTTGTCGCGACCACCGAGCTCTTCTACTTCGGGCCCCCTGCCGGGGCCCACAACGCCGGCGAGGTGTTCGCGTCGCTCGGTGGCGCCACGCTCACGCTCCTCACCTGGGCTGTTGTCGGGTGGGGGGTCGCGCGGACGGCCCGGGCCCTCCGCCTGGTCCGGCTCTCGGTCCTCGTCGGCATGGTCGTCCCCGTGGCGGCGATCGTCGCCTTCGCCCTGACCGTCGAGCTTGATGCCTGGTCCACCGGGTTCGGGGCGTTCGCGTTCGCGGCGGCGTCGGCCGGCGTGCTGGTGACGATCCGCCGCCGCCCGACCACGGAACCCAGCCCGGTAGCCCGGCACAACGGCCACCCACCGGTCCACATGGCCGCATAACCGGCCGAGCTGTCTCCCGACCCGCCGCCTCCGCAGAGCCCCTCGGGCACCCCGCTTCGAGGTCTAAGTTTCTCCGCCCTGAAACGTTTCAAAGCGGAGAAACTTAGACCTCGAAGGGGAGCGGTTGTGCCGGACTCGGGCGACCCTGGCGGTCAGGGGTCCGGGGCAGCCGCAGGAGTGGTCTCTTCATCGGGTTCGATGAAGAGACCACTCCTGGATTCGACGGACCAGCCGAGGTCAGGCGCCGGCGGTGACCCGGTCCTGGGACGCGAGGTCCGCGGCGCTGTAGTCCGCGCCGCCGCCGAGGCTCGGCATCATCGAGGTGAGCTGCGGCTTCCACCCGGCGTACCGGTCGGGGAAGCAGCGCTCCAGCAGGCCGGTCATGGCGGAGACCGCGGTCGAGGCACCCGGGGAGGCGCCGAGCAGGCCGGCGATGGTGCCGTCCTTGGCCGCGACGACCTCGGTGCCGAACTCCAGCACGCCGCCCTTGCCCTTGACCCACTTGATGACCTGGACGCGCTGGCCGGCGGTGATCCGCTCCCAGTCGCCGGGCTGCGCGGTCGGCATGAACCGCTGAAGCTCGTGGAACTTGGTCTCCGGAGCGGCCGCGACCTGGCCCACCAGGTAGCCGGTGAGGTCGAGGTTCTTCACGCCGGCGCCCAGCATCGAGAACACGTTGTGCGCGCGCAGCGAGGTGATCAGGCCGAGGTACTTGCCCTTCTTGAGGTACTTGGGGCTGAACCCGGCGTACGGGCCGAACATCAGGTAGCTCTTGCCGTCCACGATGCGCGTGTCCAGGTGGGGCACGGACATCGGCGGGGCGCCGACGTCGGCCTTGCCGTACACCTTGGCCTGGTGCTGGGACACGATCTCCGGGTTGTCCGTGCGCAGGAACTCGCCCGAGATCGGGAAGCCGCCGTACCCGCGCGCCTCCTTGATGCCCGAGGACTGCAGCAGCGGCAGCGCGCCACCACCGGCGCCGACGAAGACGAACTTCGCGGTGACGGTGCGGCGGCGGGTGCCCGCGTTCCAGGAGCGGTCGCGCAGGTTCAGGCGCCAGCGGCCGTCGCGCAGCTTCTTGAGGCCGCGGACCTCGTGGTTCAGGTGCAGCTCGGTGTTGTGCGCTGCCGCGAACTCGACGAGCTTCTTGGTGAGCGAGCCGAAGTCGACGTCGGTGCCGGCGGCGGCACGCGTGGCCGCGATCGGCTCGTCGCTGTCGCGGTCGAGGGTCATCAGCGGTGCCCACCGGCCGATCACGGCGGGGTCCGAGCTGAACTCCATGTCGCTGAACAGCGGGTGCACGCTGAGCGCCTCGTAGCGGCGGCGCAGGAAGTCCACGTTGTCCGCGCCGCGCACGAACGTCATGTGGGGCGTGACGTTGATGAAGTCGGTGCCCTCCATCAGGCCGGCGGTCAGGAGGTGGTTCCAGAACTCGCGGGAGGTGTGGAACTGCTCGTTGATCGTCACCGCCTTCGAGATGTCGACGGAGCCGTCCTTGCGCTCGGGCGTGTAGTTCAGCTCGCAGAGCGCGGCGTGGCCGGTACCCGCGTTGTTCCACGGGTTCGACGACTCTTGCGCGACCTCGTCGAGGCGCTCGTAGATTCCGATACGCCAGGTCGGCTCGAGGATCGTGAGCAGCGCACCGAGCGTGGCGCTCATGATCCCTCCGCCGATCAGCGCGACGTCGACCTCTTCGGAGGGACGCGGGGCTGTCTGGAGGTAAGAAGTCACGTCAAGAACGATAGCGGGCTTGTGAAAAGCGGAACGAGCGCTGTGGCGCGAATCACGCGATGCGATCCGTGACGTCCCTCACGCTCGTCCCGCAGGCCTCACCCCGCGCGCCCGACCTCGCGCCCGACCCCGTGCGTCACCGGGCCGGGAGGGCGGACGGCCACGGCCCCAGCTCGGGGAGATCGGTCCCCAGCGGTGCCGCCGGGACACGTCCGGCCAGCCACGCCGTGACGTCGCGCGGGTCGCCGGCGATGTCGTCCGCGGACACGCCGTCGGGCAGCCGGACTGCGAGGAACGCGCGCAGGTGGACGCACAGGGTGTCGTCCCAGGTCTCGTACCCGACTGCCGGGGAGGTGCCGGCGAGGGCGTCGACCGAGTGGATCCGCACCTCGCGCCACCAGGCGAGCAGGCAGCCCGACAGAGGCCCGCCGCGGTAGCCGCTCGGGGCGTCCCAGAGCGGGGAGCCGGGCTCCGGCCACGCCTGCGCCAGGTCGTCGCCGAGGGCACCCAGGACTGCGAGGTGCTCGGCCACCGTCCGGCCCGAACCGGCCTCGATCCCGGCGTTGCGGGCCTCCTGGCTCGCGTAGACGGGGACCACCTCGCCGCGCTCGGCCGCCTGGGTCTGGCCGAGCATCGCGCCGCCGATCCCTGCGACGTGGGACAGGACGTGCCCACGCGTCCAGCCGTCCAGGGGCGACGGTCCGGCGAGGTCCGCATCGGTCAGCTGCCCGACGGCGGACAGCAGCGCGTCCAGCGCTGCTGCCGAGTCGGCCAGGGCGTGCAGGACGAGGTCGGTGCTGTCGGTGGTGCTGGTGCTGCTGGTCACTGTGGTGTCCCTCCAGAGGGTGTGGGGTCATCGGGTCGTCGGACGTCGAGGTCGGTCAGGCGGCCTGTACGCCTGGTAGGCCGGCGGGTGGGGGCAGGATCAGGGCCAGAGCAGCCCGGTGGACCAGCCGTCGGCCTCGGCGCGGTACAGCAGGCGGAGGTGCGGGCCGTCGTCGGGCGCCTGCCAGAACTCGACCTCCGTGGGCGTGAGGACGTAGGCCGTCCAGTCCGGGGCGGCCAGCTCCGGGTCGGCGGTGACCGCGCGCAGTGCCTCGCCGAAGGCCCGCACGTACTCCTCCCGGGACGCCAGCGGCTCGCTCTGGCGGTTGACCAGGCCGGCGGCGCGGGAGGCGTCCGGCCGCGCGAGGAAGTCCGCGCGGCTCGCCTCCACGCCGGCTGACGCCGCCGTCCCCGTCACCTTGACCTGACGGCCCAGCTCGGGCCAGAAGAACGTCAGCGCCGCGTGCGGGTTGGCCGCCAGGTCGCGGCCCTTGGGCCCCGTCGACTGCGAGGCGAACCACCACCCGTCCACCGTCACGTCCTTGAGCGCGACCGTCCGGGCATGCACCCGTCCTGACGGCTCGGCCGTCGAGAGCGTCATGGCGTGCGCCGCCAGCAGGCCGGCCTCGATCGCCTCGTCCATCCAGGCGACGAACAGCTCGTGCGGGCTGGGCGGCGCGGCGTCCGGGTCGAGGACCGGGAGCCCGGGCCGGGCGAAGGTGGGCAGGGCGCGCAGGCGCTCGCGGAAGATCACGTGTTCTTCTCCTGGGTGGTCAGCAGGCCGACGAAGCCGCGCACCGCCGCGGTCAGCGCCCCTGGGTCCTGCGTGGCGCGGGCCAGGACGTAACCGCCCTGGATGATCGCGAGGGCGGCGTGCGCCCGGTCGCGGGCGACGTCGGCGGGCAGGCCGGTCTCGCGGAAGATCGCCGTGAGCACGCCGAGCAGGCGCACGAAGTAGGCGTCGAGCACGTCGCGCAGGCCCTCGTCGTCCATCACCGCCTGGTCGGAGGTGTGCCGGCCGACCTTGCAGCCGGCCAGGGCGTCGCGCGGCCGTTCCAGGTAGGCGACCAGGCGCTCGATCGCCGGGGCGTCGGTGCCCAGCGAGCGCATCGCCTGGGCGAGCGCGTCGTCCACGGTGGCGCCGACGGCAGCGACCGCGAGGTCGTGCTTGGTGGGGAAGTGGTGGTAGAGGCTGCCCTGCCCGACGCCGGACGCCGCCAGCACCGCGCGCGGGCTGGTCGCCCCGACGCCCTGGGTGGCGAAGAGATCCTGTGCGGCGCCGACGAGGCGGTCGCGTGCTGTGGTCGTGCTCATAGCCGCACCATACCTACCTCCAGGTATGGGGACAAGCGGCGACTGCCGGAAGTTCGGGCCGGTCGAGCGGTCCGAGGCAGGCGCGTCGGGCTCAGAACAGCGTGAGCGCGCCGAGCACACCGACCGCGAGGGCCAGCGCGAGCGAGACAGAGATCAGGACGCTGTGCACGGTGAGGAACCTCGTCGCGCGCCCGTCGGCGTCGCGGGACCGGGGGTCCGCGGCGATGCGCTGCCAGAACCGCGGCCAGATGAGCAGGTTCCACGCGGCGGTGACGAGGAGCACGACGGACCAGGCGACCGGAATATCCACGCGCCGAGTATGGGCCGTGGTCGTGGGCGCGATCGTTGCGCCTCAGACGGGCTGATGGCCGCAACGGTCGCGCTCACGACAACCGGGTCGGGTTCAGAAGTAGTCGCGGACGTGGAGCTGGCGGTTCGGGAACAGCGCGGACAGGACGGCGTCGTGGTCGGGTGCGCCGGTCAGGTGGCCGGCGAGTCGCAGGTTGGCCGCCGACTGCGCCCCCGTGTACAGCAGGGCCAGCCCGTTCGGGCTGAGCACGGGTCGCTCGTGGTGCGCGTCCTCGATCGCGACGGGGTCACGCTCGAGATGCGTGGCGCCGTCGGACACCGTGAGCGTCCAGGCGCCGTCGAGGTCGCGTGCCCCGCGGACCGCGAACGGGACCCGTGCGCCCTCGAGCGGCGACCGCACCCCGCCCAGCGCTCCCGCCACGTCGAGGATCCGCAGCATGTAGGGGTGGGCGGCGTGGACCGTCGAGGTCAGGTCGGGGAGCACCAGCCACGCCGGATCCAGGCCCGACGTCGACACGCGCGCCGTGCCGACCACCGTCGAGAAGCTGCCGACGGTGCGCCACAGGGCGCGGGCGGCGTCGGGCGTCAGGGCGATGAGGTCGTCGACCTCCATGACGGCCGTCGCGGGCGTGTAGCCCTCGCCGCGGATCCAGCTCGCGAAGCCGAGCACCTCGCCCGCGCCGCCCGCCGTCGCATCGATCGCGAGGGTGACGCCCGTGTAGTCGGCGAAGAACTTCTCGGGCGGGGTCCAGAAGGGCTTCTCTGCCCGGGACACCGGCCCGTTCTGCGCGGCGGCCCACCGGTGGTGGACGGCGACGACGGCGTCGAAGTCGGCCACCGCCGCCCGGCGCGTGACGACGCCGTCGGGCGCCGGCACACGGTTCAGGTTCAGCAGGGGAACGTCGACGTCGTCGAACGAGCCGACCACCTCGTAGCCGAGCCCGCGGTAGATGCCGGGTGCCGTGGGGAAGAGCGTGGAGATCACCTCGCCGTGCTCCCGCGCCTCCTCCAGGGCCGCGCCGAAGAGCCGGCCGAGGTGGCCGGAACCGCGCCGCTCCGGCTCGACGGCGACCCCGGCGACGCCCGCCGTCGGCACCCGCGCGCCGTGGAACCACGACGTGAACCCGTACACCCGCAGGCGGGCGGCCAGGCCGTCGTCGTCGAACGCGCCCCACTCGCGGAAACCGGCGGCCTCCCACTCCTCGCGCGTCGGGACCGGGCGGCCCCCGCTCGGCGTGCCGAACGCCTCGCCGCCGAGGCGGTTGAAGTCGGGCTGGTCGGCGTACTCGACGGGTCGCACGGTGAGACTCATGCAGGCGACCCTAGAACGTGGCAGGGCTCTCCGGAATCGGAGCCGGAACCTGATGCCGGACGGGCTGTCCGGGCCCGGCCCGGCCCGGGGCTTGCTCAGTCGCCGAAGTAGGCGACCAGCTCCTCGGCGGGGTGGGGGCGGAGCAGCGGGGTGCGCGTGACCTCGAGCGGTTCGGGCGTGAGCAGGCCCGGCAGCTCCGCGTCGGCGGTGCGGTTCCCGGGGGCAGAGCCGGTGTCGGGTACGAGGTCGCGCTGGAAGAGCGCGGCGTCGTGCCACTGGCCCAGCTTCCAGCCGATCTTCTCGAACGAGCCCGCACGGTGGAAGCCGGCGGCCTCGTGCAGCGCGATGGCGGGGTCGTTCGGCAGCACGATGCTGGCGACGGCGCGGTGGTACCCCCGGCGCGCGAGCCGCGCCAGGAGCGTGTCGTAGAGGGCGCGGCCGCCGCCCTGCCGCTGGTGGTCGGCGGCGACGTACACGTTGGTCTCGAGCGTCCAGCGGAACGTCGGGCGGTCCGCGAACGGCTTGGCGTAGGCGAAGCCGGCCACGACGCCCTCCGTCTCGAGCACCAGCCAGGTCTCCCGGCCGAAGAAACGCTCGATGCGGCGCGTCATCTCACGGGAGTCCGGTGGGCTGGTCTCGAAGGTCGCCGCCGAGTCGGCGACGAACGGGGCGTAGATCGCGGCGCAGGCTGCGGCGTCGTCTGGTGTCGCGACGCGGACGATGCTGTCCATGAACGGATCTTGCCGCGAACGGGCCGGACGCGATGATCGCAGCGCGGGCTTGACGACGGCGGGGTGAGGGGGTAGTTCGGGCAGGCCCACCCGAGGGCGACGGGTGTCGGTGGCTCGGCATACCGTGTGGCCGTGACCACGCTCCAGAGACGGGTGCTCCTCGTCGCCATCCTCGGTTCGTTCGTGTCGTTCCTCGACGGCACGGTCGTGAGCGTCGCGCTGCCCGCGATCGCGCGGGAGCTCGGTGGCGAGGGCGTGGAGGCGCTGGCCCTGCAGCAGTGGGTGGTCGACGCCTACCTCGTGACCCTCGGGGCGCTGATGCTCGTCGCGGGTTCGGTGTCCGACGTCTACGGGCGACGCCGGGTGCTGGCCGTGGGGCTCGTGGGGTTCGCCGTCGCCTCGGTGCTGTGCGCGCTCGCGCCCACGGGGCCTGTCCTCGTCCTCGCCCGTGCGCTGCAGGGCGTGGCGGGCGCCCTGCTGGTGCCGAGCTCGCTGGCCCTGATCGTCGCGACGTTCCGCGGCGAGGCGCAGGCCCGCGCGATCGGCCGGTGGACGTCGTGGACCACCGCCGCGATGATCGTCGGCCCGTTCGTCGGCGGCATGCTCGTCGACCTCGTGTCCTGGCGCTGGGTGTTCTGGATCAACGTGCCCGTCGTCGCCGTGACGCTCTGGCTGCTGCGCGGGGTGCCCGCGGCAGAGGGCGAGCCGGGTCGGCGGATCGACGTCCCGGGTGCGTCGCTCGCCGCGTTCGGCCTCGCGGGCGTGGTGTTCGGGCTCATCGAGGGGGAGCGGCTCGGATGGACGTCACCGGCCGTCCTCGGGTCCGTCCTCGTCGGTGCCGCGATGCTGGTGGCGTTCGTGCTCCACCAACGGCGGGCCGCGGACCCGATGCTGCCGCTGCGTCTGTTCGGGGCGCGCAACTTCGCATGGGGCAACCTCGCGACCTTCGCGATCTACGGGGCGCTCTCGCTGGGCGGATTCGTGCTCACGCTGTTCCTGCAGCAGGTCGCCGGGTACTCCGCGACGTGGTCCGGCGTGGCGCAGCTGCCGACCACGCTCGCGATGATCCTCTTCTCGGCGTGGTTCGGCACGCTCGCCGGCCGGTACGGGCCGCGGCTGTTCATGACGCTGGGCCCGATCGTCGCGGCGGCGGGGTTCCTCCTGATGCTCTCGATCGACGAGACCGCGTTCTACCCCACCCAGGTGCTGCCCGGCCAGCTCGTGTTCGGCCTCGGGCTCTCGATCACGGTGGCGCCGCTGACGGCCGCCATCCTCGGCGCCGTCCCCACGCAGGACGCCGGCATCGGCTCCGCGGTGAACAATGCCGTCGCGCGGGTGGCCGGGCTGGTGACCGTCGCCTTCGCGGGGGTCATCACCGGCGGCGTGCTGGACGTCGACACGTTCCACCGCGCCCTCCTGGTGACCGCGGCCCTGCTGGTGGCCGGCGGTCTGCTGTCGCTGGCGGGGATCCGGAACGCGCGCGGGGTAGATCCAAGCGACACCCTGGTCAAACGGACTTAGGTGTGCCTAACCTCAGTGCATGGCATTCAAGGGGCGCAAAGCGGTCGACCCGCACGTCGTGATGGCTGAGGTCGTCAACACCAAGCGGATCACGCCGAACATGATGCGCGTGACGCTCGGCGGCGACGAGCTGGCCCAGCTCACACCCGCCGGCTACGACCAGTGGTTCCGCCTCTTCCTGCCCCGGGCGGGGCAGGACATGCTGCGCCTGCCGACCCGTACGTCGGGGCTCTGGTACGCGGAGTACCTCACCACCCCGAAGGCCCGGCGTCCCTGGGTACGCAACTACACGGTGCGTGCCGCGCGGCCCGACCTGAACGAGATAGACGTCGACTTCGTGCTGCACGCCGGTGAGCACGACACGTCAGAGGGCGCCGGGCACGTGTCCGGCCCGGGAGCGGGCTTCGCCCAGGCCGCCGACCACGGCATGCGCGTCGGCATCCTTGACCAGGGTGTCACCTACGACCCGCGGCACCCGCACGACTGGACGCTCCTGGTGGCCGACGAGTCGGGGCTGCCCGCCGTCGCCGGCATCTGCGAGTCGCTCCCCGACGACGCCCGCGGCATCGCCGTCGTCGAGGTCCCCACGGCCGGGGACGAGCAGGAGTTCCGGGCGCCGTCGGGCGTCGAGGTGCGCTGGGTGGTGCGGTCGGACGGCGACGCGCACGCCGTCCCCGGCCGAGCCGCGCTCGCGGAGCTGCAGGAGCTCGACCTGACCGGGTTCGGCACCGCGGTGTACGCGTTCGCCGTCGGTGAGGCGTCGCTGGCCACGGGCGCGCGCCGGCACCTGGTGAACGAACGCGGCGTGCCCAAGTCGCACGTGGACTTCGTGGGCTACTGGCGCCACGGCCGCTCGTCCCCGGGCTGACCGCTTGTCTGGGTGCGGGCAGGGCCGAACCCGGGTGGTCGGCAATACGTCAGGTGATCGGCAACTCGGATTGCCGATCACCTGACATTCTGCCGACCACCCGACCTCTCGCCGAACACCCGGGTGTGGTGCTGTGAGTGCGACCACAGGCGTGTCAGTTCGAGGCCCGTGCACAGATGGCGTGCCAGGAGCCCCACGCGAGCCGGATCTGCGCCACGGTCTCCGTATGGACCAGTCCGAGATCCTCATCGCACGGGAGCACGACCGAGAGGCGCTACGCAGAGCACTCCGGGACAAGAACGTCGAGAAGGTTCGCCGGGGTGCCTATCGCGACAGACCGGTCACCACCGGTGACCGGTATCGCGACGCGACGGACCGCGCTGTCGCTCGTGTCGTCGCGGTCGGCACACAGCTGCGCCGCGCGTGGGTGAGCCACGAGTCGGCCGCTCTCCTGCACGGGCTGCGCCTGTGGCAGCTGCCGGAGCGCATCCATGTCATCCAGCGGTACCGGGCGTCCTCGGCGTCGGCCCGCGACATCGCGCGGCATCGCCTGACGGTCGGCGCCCACGAGGGACCACCGTCGACGGCGTGGCGGTGACCAGCCTGGAGCGCACCGTCGCGGACTGCTGTGTCTCGCTGCACCCGTTGCCCGCGCTCGTCGTCGCGGACCATGCGCTCGCGCTCGGGATGGACCTCCCGGCCGCCCGCGAGTCGGTGATGAGCATGCGTGACGTGCGCGGCCGCCGCCGGGCGCTGCTGGTGCTCGAGCTGGCGGACAGAGGTGCGGAGTCCGCGTGGGAGACCTGGCTCCGGTACCTGGTGCTGCGGGCGGGCCTGCCTCGCCCGGTCACACAGCTCCGGGTCAGCACTCCCTATGGTGAGTTCCGGGCGGACCTGGGCTGGACGGCGTTCCGGCTGCTCGCCGAGTTCGACGGGCGCGTCAAGTACGTCCCCGGCGCGCTCGGCGCCGGGCACGACGCCGGACGCGCGCTGTTCGACGAGAAGCGCCGCGAGGACCAGCTCCGGGAGGAGCGTTGGGGAGTGGTGCGCGTGACGTCGTCGGACGGCGCGGGCCCCGCCCTGGCCCGGATCCTCGGACACGTCCCGGACGAGATCCGCGCAAACCTCCGCCCGCTCCGCCAGCTCCCGCCCCCGGCGCCCGCGGCAGGCCGCACGAATGGTCGGCAGAACGTCAGGTAGTCGGTAATCCGGGGTACCGAACACCTGACGTTCTGCCGACCAGCCGGGGCAGTGCCCGGCGTGAAAAGTGTTGGACCGTCGGGTGGGATGTGTCAGGGTCCGAGCGTGGCTACCTTCATCTCGCACCTGACCATCGACTGCTCCGACGCCTACTCGCTCTCCGAGTGGTGGAAGCCGGTGCTCGGGTACGAGGACGTGCCCGACGACCCGAACCTGCCCGGCCACGACGAGTGCATGCTCGTCGACCCTGCGGGCAAGGGCATGACCGTCCTGTTCATCGAGGTGCCGGAGGGCAAGTCGGTCAAGAACCGGCTGCACCTCGACCTGCGCCCGCGCGAGGACCCGCAGGACACGGAGATCGAACGGCTGATCGCGCACGGCGCCACGGTCGTGGCCGACCGCCGAGGGCAGTACGGGCCGGGCACCGGCTGGGTGACGCTCGCCGACCCGGAGGGCAACGAGTTCTGCGTCCTGCGTTCGCCGGCTCAGCTCGCGGAGCAGTCGGCGCCGACAGAAGCCGCTGACGCCTGAGCGGCTGGGCGACCGGCCCGAGGAGAGCGGCCGGGATCCGGGAGATGCTGGTCCTACCCGCTGGTCTCAGGTGCGCCCTGAGAGGCCAGCCGCGCGTGGTCGGCAGAACGTCAGGTGGTCGGTAGTTCGAACTGCCGACCACCTGACCTTCTACCGACCACCTGACGTTTTACCGATCACGCCGCACGCCCGCGCCCGCATGCGCACCGGTCAGACTCGGACTACCACCTTGCCGCGCGTGTGGCCCGTCTCGTTGGCCCGGTGCGCTTCGGCGGCGTCGGCCAGGTCGAACACCTGCGCGACCTCCACCGACAGCTTGCCGGCGTCGAAGAGCGCGGTGAGGGCGTCGAGGTCCGCCGTGGACGGGCGCACCCAGAGGTAGTGCCCGCCGTGCTCGGTGCGGGCTGTGGCGTCCGTGATCGACGCGATGGTGCCGCCGTCGGCCAGCACCTCGGCGCTGGTGGCGACGGCCTCGCCGCCGGCGAAGTCGAGGGCGACGTCGACGCCGTCGGGCGCGACGGAGCGGACCCGGTCCGCGAGACCGTCGCCGTAGGTGACCGGTTCGGCGCCGAGCGCGCGCAGGAACTCGTGGTTGCCCTCGCTCGCGGTGCCGATGACGCGGGCGCCCAGTGCCTTGGCGAGCTGCACGGCGAACGCGCCGACGCCGCCGGCCGCCGCGTGCACCAGCACGGTCTGCCCCTCGGTGACCCCGGCACGCCGGATCGCCTGGTACGCGGTGAGGCCCGCGAGCGGTACCGCCGCCGCCTCCTCGAAGCTCAGGGACGCCGGCTTGCGCGCCAGGGTGCGCACCGGCGCCGCGACGAGCTCGGCGAACGTGCCGCCCTGCACCGTGTCCTTGCGCACGTAGCCGTACACCTCGTCGCCGACCTGGAACTCAGGGGTGTCCAGGCCGACCTGCTCGACGACGCCCGCGACGTCCCAGCCCGGGATCGCGGGGAACGTCGTGTCGATCAGGCCCTCCAGGTAGCCCTGGCGGATCTTCCAGTCGACCGGGTTCACCGAGGCGGCCCTGACCCGGACGAGCAGGGTGTCGGGCCCGATGTGCGGGTCGGGCTGGTCGGAGAGCTCGAGGACGTCGGCGCTGCCGAACGTGGAATACGTGATGGCTCGCATGTCAGCGACAACCCGCCCGGCGGACG
Source organism: Promicromonospora iranensis (assembly GCF_028994805.1). GTDB lineage: Bacteria > Actinomycetota > Actinomycetes > Actinomycetales > Cellulomonadaceae > Promicromonospora > Promicromonospora iranensis. Next base: position 308,006 of record NZ_JAJQQP010000003.1, read on the forward strand.
CGGGTATTCCGTGACCGCCGGGCGGGCCGCCGCACAGGCCCGCTCAGTCCAGCCGCAGGCGCGTGACCCAGTACGCGGTGTCGTCCTCGGGCGTCGTCGTGAACCGGGCGTTCGGCAGGTACAGCGCACCGGCGAAGCGGGCGATGGTGGTGGGGGTGTCGAAGTCGTCGCTGGTGCGGGTCTGCACCACCCGCCCGGAGGACGCCGTCCGGTCGAGCCGCACGGTCGACACCTGGTTCCGGGTGTTCTGCGCGACGTAGAGCGTGCGACCGGTACGGAGCATCCCGTCGCCGTCCGTGAGCTTCGTGTCGCCGAGGTCCACCCGGTCGGCGTGCCCGTTGTCCGGGTCCACCCGGAAGAGGTCACCGGTCGTCGAGTTCACGACGAGGAGCGCCTTCCCGTCGGGCGAGGTCGTGATGCCGTTGGCGTTGAACCCGTCGACCTGCTCCCAGTCGCCGTGCAGGACCAGCTCGTCCGACGTGTCGGTGGGCTCGCCGCGCGGCCCCAGGTGCAGCCGGTGGACGACGGCGCGCTGGGAGTCGGTGAAGTAGGCGTGGTCGTCGGTCAGCACGACGTCGTTCACGAAGCCGCCGCCGAGGTCGTACGTCGCGAGGACCTCGCCCGTACGCCCGTCGACGACCCGCGCGTCGCCGGCGGTGCCGCCCGAGACGAACAGGCGGCCGCGAGCGTCGACGGCGAGCCCCACCGACGGCGTGCCGGGACCCTGGCTGATCAGCTCGCCCTCGCCGGTCACGAGGTCGGCGCGGTAGATGTCGCCGTCGGCGAGCGAGCCGAACCATGCGTACGGGCCTGCCGTCGCGATGCCTTCGGGCCGGAAGGCGTCGGGCAGGTCGATGCGCTCCGGGAGGTCGATCTGGGGAAAGGGGTCGCGCAGGCCGTGGGCGAGCTGCTGCGCGGGGGAGCCGCTGGGGGCGGCCCCGGGTGCGGCGACCGCTGTCGCCGGGACTGCCGCGAGCGTGATCGCGGCAAGGATGGCCGTAGGGGCGGCCAGACGCTGGGGGTACCTGAACATCTCTGTCCTCCGTCCGTCGGGCAACACCGTACGTCGGTAGCCCGCCGAAGTGGAGGGAAACAGCGTAAAAGTGTGCCAAGCGGGCGACGCCCGAGAACGCCGGGCCCGATGCGCGGCCTGCCGGGTCACTTCTGCCCGGGCACCTCGACCACCACGTCGTGCGGCGACTTGTCCGGGCGCCAGCCGCGCCACACGGAGTGCCGCATCCGCCGCTCGCCCGACGCGCCGTCGCTGCCCTCCGCCCAGTCGGCGTACGTCACCTCGCCCACCAGCTTGGGCGTCACCCAGCGGGCGTCCGACGCATCGTCCGTCGGCACGCCCGACGCGCCGGGTGTCTTGCGCTCCATGCTCCGCAGCTGGGCGGTGATCTCGCGGCGCTCGCGCTCGGTGAAGCCCGTGCCGACCCGTCCGACGTAGCGCAGGCCGTCGCCGTCCGCGCCGTCGTCGGGCACCGCCATGAGGAGGGAGCCCATGACCGAGGAGTTCGCCCGGCCCGGCCGCCAGCCCACGATGACGACCTCCTGCATGGCGCTGTGCTTGAGCTTGAGCCACTCGCGTGAGCGGCGTTGCGCGTAGGTGGAGGTGCGGCGCTTGGCGACGACGCCCTCCAGACGCAGGGTGCGCGAGGTGCGCAGGGCGGCGTCGAGGTCACCGTCGAACACGGGCGGGAGATGGACGGGGGCGTGGGGCGTGACGAGGGACTCCAGCAGCTCGCGCCGCTCGGTCCAGGGGCGGTGCGTGACGTCGTCGCCGTCGGCCTGCAGGACGTCGAAGAGCATGAGGTCCACCTGGACGCGGGCCCGGGCGCGTGCGACGTCACGCTCCTTGCGGAGGTTGGCGCGGAGCTGGAGCCGGCGGAAGTCGGGGCGGCCGTCGCGGTCGAGCGCGACGATCTCGCCGTCGAGCACGACCGGGAGCCGGGCCGGGTCGACCTGGTCCGCGAGCGCGGCCAGCTCGGGGAAGGTGACCGTGAGGTCCTGGCCGGAGCGGCTGACGAGGCGCACGGTCTCGGCGTCCTGGACGTGGGCGAGGGTGCGGAACCCGTCCCACTTCATCTCGAACATCCAGTCGTCGGGCTCGGTCAGCTCGCCGGGCGCGGCGTTGGTGGCGAGCATGGGCCGCTGTGCTTTCTGCCCGGTCCCGGTCCGGGCCTTCGGTGCGGGGGAGGGCTCAGCGCTCGACGCGTTCGGGGAGCCCGGCTGGGCCTTGGTGAGGTGGATGAGCCAGTTGTTCTCGGCGTCACCGTCACGGCCGCCCGTGCGGATCAGGGCCAGACGGCGGGAGCCGCGCTCGGCGGAGCGGAGGGTGACGATCACCTCGTCGTCACGCCACTTCTCGAGCTCGTAGGTGCCGGAGTCCCAGATGGTGACCTCGCCGGCCCCGTACTCGCCGCTCGGGATGGTGCCCTCGAAGGAGCCGTACTCCAGCGGGTGGTCCTCGGTCTGCACGGCCAGGTGGTTCTTGGCCGGATCGGTCGGTTCGCCGCGGGGGAGGGCCCAGCTCACGAGCACGCCGTCGTGCTCGAGGCGGAAGTCCCAGTGCAGACGGCGGGCATGGTGCTCCTGGATGACGAAGGTGGGTTCGTCGGTGGTCGAGCCCGCCCCGGTGGTCGAGCTGGTGGAGACCTGCGTCTCCGGTCCGAACGGCTCGGGGGTCCTGGCCGGGTCGCGCTTGGTCCGGTAGGTCTCCAGCTTCTGGAAGGTGGCCAGGCGCTCCGGCGTCGGCTCCAGGGCGGAGAGGTGGCCCTCCAGGAGCGGGGCGAGCAGGTCGCCGTCGGCCTCGACGCGCGCCACCACCTCTTCGGGCGTGAGCTGGGCGAGGTCGGGGTCGTCGAGCTCCTCCCACGTGCGGGGCGCGGCGACCCACGGCCGGTCGAGGCCGCGCAGGGAGTAGGGGGTGATGGTGGTCTTGCTGCCGTTGTTCTGCGACCAGTCGACCAGCACCTTGCCCTGGCGCAGGCTCTTGCTCATGTCGCTGACGACGAGGTCGGGGTGCTCGGACTCGAGGTAGCGGGCTAGCTCGTGCGCGACGGCGGAGACGGCGTCGGAGTCGAGGCGGCTGTCCTGGGCCTTGCCCAGTGCCGCGTAGAGGTGGATGCCCTTGGAACCGGACGTCACCGGGTACGGCTCCAGGCCCATGCCCTGCAGGATCTCGCGGGCCCAGCGGGCGACCTGTGCGCACTCGGCCAGCCCCGCGCCGGGACCGGGGTCGAGGTCGAGCACCAGGCGGTCGGGGTCGAGGCGGGCGCCCGTGCGGCCGAACTGCCACTGCGGCGTGTGCAGCTCGAGGGTCGCCGTCTGGCCCAGCCAGGTCAGGGTCGCGAGGTCGTTGACCAGCACGTAGTCGTTCGCCGAGGACTTGTGCTGGATCGACCGTCGCTTGACCCAGTCGGGGGTCGAGGCGTCGAGGTTCTTCTGGAAGAACATCTGCCCGCCCGTGCCGTCGGGCCACCGCTTGCGGGTGGCGGGCCGGTTCGCGGCGTGCGGCAGCAGCACGGGCGCCACCTGCGTCAGGTAGTGCAGCACCTCGCCCTTGGTGGTCCCCGACGCCGGGAACATGACCTTGTCGAGGTTGCTCAGGCGCAGGCGGTGCCCCTCGACCGAGACCGTCTGCTGTGTGGACGCCATCCCACCATCGTGCCGCCGGTCGGTGCGTCTCGCCCAGGGTCGGCGAGATCACGTGCCGGAGGGTCGTGACCGTGGTGGGAACTCCGCTAGGCTCCGGCGAGTGATTTCGGATGACCTCGCGATCGACGTGTTCGCAGCGTCCAGGGCGACTGCACGAGACACCTCTTCGATCGCCCGACCCCAGCAGCTCACCGTCTACGGCGCCGAGTGGTGCCGTGACTGCCGCCGCAGCAAGGCGGTGCTCGACGTCCGGCGGGTGGACTACGTCTACGTGGACCTCGCCGCCCAGCCCGCCCGCGCGGACGAGGCCGAGGCCCTGACCGGGCGAAAGAGCATCCCGGTGCTGGTGTTCCCCGACGGCGAGCACCTCGTGGAGCCCACCAACGCGGAGCTCTGCGCGAAGCTGGACCGCGCGGGCCTCTGACGCCTTCCACCGCCGCCCGCGGCGTCGGCCCAGACCGAAACCTGGGCATGTGGTGCGCTTGGGGCGCACCATAGAAGGATGAGGGCTATCTGGAAGGGTGCCGTGACCTTCGGCCTCGTCAACGTTCCGGTCAAGCTGTACAGCGCGACCGAGGACCATGACGTCCAGCTGCACCAGGTACACGACGCCGACGGTGGACGTATCCGGTACAAGCGCGTGTGCGAGATCGACGGCGAAGTGGTGCCGTACGAGCACATCGACCGCGCTTACGACGACGGTGAGCGCACGGTGGTGCTCACCAAGAAGGACCTCGCCGATCTCCCGGCCGAACGGGACCGCGAGATCTCGGTGGTGGAGTTCGTGCCCACCGAGCAGATCGACCCGATCATGCTCGACCGGACGTACTACCTCGAGCCCGACTCCAAGTCCACGAAGGCGTACGTGCTGCTGCGCCGCACGCTGGAGGAGACCGAACGCACCGCCGTCGTGAAGTTCGCGCTCCGGCAGCGCACCCGGCTGGCCGCACTGCGGGTGCGGGACGAGGTGCTCGTGCTGCAGACCCTCCTGTGGGCCGACGAGGTCCGCGAGGCCGCGTTCCCGTCCCTCGACGAGCCGGCGAAGGTCTCCGACAAGGAGCTCGCGATGTCGGCCCAGCTCGTCAGCAGCTTCGAGGCGGACTTCACGCCCGAGGACTACGAGGACGAGTACCAGGTGCAGCTGCGCAAGCTCGTCGAGGCCAAGCTCGAGGCGGGCGAGACCGTCGACACGGCCGCGACGTTCGGCGAGGCCCCCGAGGGGGAGGAGGGCGAGGGCGCCGAGGTGGTCGACCTCATGGAGGCCCTCAAACGCAGCGTGGCGGAGTCGAAGTCCAAGTCGTCGTCCGGGTCGTCGTCGAAGTCCGGTTCGCGCTCGACCTCGAAGGCGAAGTCCCCGTCGAAGTCCCGGTCGAAGTCTCAGAAGGCGGGCTGACCCGGCTCAACCACGCAGCCGCTCCGCCAGGCCGCGCTCGCCCGCCCGCATCACGCGGGCGTGCGCCCAGGCGAGCGGGCCGGGACCGATCCGGGCCGCGGCGCGGAACCAGGCGGGGACCGGGGACACCTGCCAGAGGAGCTGGACCTCGGTCGAGACCCCTGCTCCCGCCCCACCGGCCCGCACCTCGGACACCGTCACCTCGGCGCTGCCCTCCAGATCGCCGACCACGTCGAGCAGCGCACGGCCGGGCACGCCGTCGGACGGCGCCGTCGTCCGCCTCAGGTCGAGCCGAAACCGTAGCGAGTACCCGAGCGGGCTGCGGACCTGCAGCCGGGCCCACGCCCCGGGCCCGGCGAGCCCGTCCGGTCCGACGACGGGGCGGGTCTGTGACGCGGTGAGTCCCGGCCACCAGTCGGGCCAGGTGAACCGGGGGTCGGCGAGCACCGACCAGACCTGCGCCACGGGCGCGGCCGGGCGCCAGACGGATCGAAGTGTGAACATCGGGCCATCGTGCCGCCCGGGGAGCCGAGCCGACAGCCGCCGTCCCGCCGAACCGCAAGTTGGTCGCCGGTCTGGCCGCCGAGCCGCAAGATCCGCGTCGATGTTGGTGCGCGGCGACGTGTTCGCATCGGTTCGGCGCCGGAGGACCCCTCTGAGTTGCGGCTCGGCGCCGGACCAGGCCGGCCAGGTTGCGCCTCGTTCGCCAGGGCGACCGCGCGGACACGTCGCATGTCCGACACGTCGCATGACAAGGTAGAGCCGATGAGTCGCAACAACCCGCCCCGCTGGCTGCGGTGGACCCTGGCCGCCGTGGCGGCAGTTCTGGTGTGCGTGACGTTCGGGATCACGACGGCGAAGGCAGACCTGAGCCTCGGCCCGCACGAGGCCACCTATACCGTCACGGCGAACGACCGGCTGATCGCAGACCTCGGCCCGCTGGGCACCGTGGTCACGGACTCCCCGCTGCCGTTCACGCTCGGTGTGCGGATCACGGTCCACGAGATCCCCGCCGATCTCGCGGCAGTGGACACCGCCAGCTTCGACGCCCTCGCCGGCGACCTCGACGGGTATCTCCAGTTCTTCGACACCCCGCAGCAGACCGTGCGCACCGTGGCGTGGGCGCTGATCTGGGACGCCGTGCGCGGCACCGGTACCGCGGCGCTGGTGCTGGTCGTGGCCGGCCTCGGGCTGCGGGCCCTGCTCGGGCCCGCCCGACGGCGGGATCTCTCCCGGACGCTGGTGCCGCGTACGTGGCAGATCACCGGCGCCGTGCTCGTCACCGTGCTCGTGGCCGGAACCGTCACGTCGAGCGCCGGGCCCGAGGAGCGCGCCGCGCTGCCCGCCTCGCCGGTGTTCGCGGGGACGGCACTGGAGGGTGCGCGGATCACCGGCCGGCTGGCGGGCGTGATCGACACGTACAGCGGCCAGCTGGTGGAGACCTATCAGGCCAACGAGGTGTTCTACGCCGGGGCGCGGGAGCGGCTGAACGAGGCGTGGGACGCGCGGGTCGCGGAGCAGGAGGCGGCGGAGGCGGCGCAAGGGCCTCCGGCGTCGGAGAGCCCGGAGGAGACCGACTACGTGACGCTCCTGCTGGTCTCGGACCTGCACTGCAACACGGGCATGACACCCCTGATCCGTGATCTGGCCGACCGGCTGGGACCGGACGTCATGCTCAACGCGGGGGACACGACGATCAACGGCACGAGCGTGGAGTCGGTGTGCGTGGACTCGTTCGCGTCCGCGGTTCCCGACGGTGTGCCGTTCGTGGTCTCGGACGGCAACCACGACTCCCGCCTGACGACGGCGACGGAGCTGGCGAACCGCCAGATCGTGCTGGACGGCGACGTGGTCGAGGTGGAGGGGGTGCGGATCCTCGGTGACCGGGACCCCCTGGAGACGCGGATCGGCGGCGGCACCATGCTGGCCCGCGAGGAGACACCGGAACAGGCGGGCGAGCGGCTGCGGGACGTGGCGTGCGAGGCGGCGGGAGAGCCGGGCCTCGGGGGGTTCACCGGGGAGGACCGGGTCGACCTGCTGCTGATCCACCAGCCCGCCGTCGGCGACCCCGCGCTGGAGTCGGGCTGCGTGCCGTTCCAGATCTCGGGGCACATGCACAAGCGGATCGGGCCGGACGTCGTCGGGTACGGCGTGCGGTACGTGAACGCGAGCACCGGCGGGGCGACGAAGGGCAACACGTCGGTGGGGCCCCTGCGGGACTCCTCGGAGATGACGGTGCTGCGGTTCGACCCGGAGCGGCGTCGGTTCGTGGACTGGCAGCTGGTCGAGGTCACCCCGGAGGGCGAGGCGTCGGTGAGCGAGCGGCAGCCGATCCCGCCGCCCGTCCCGCTGCCCGACGAGGTACCGGGCGACGACGGTGTGACGTCCGGCACCGGGTCCACGCCGTCGACCTCGCCGTCACCGACGGGCAACTAGGCTCGGGGTGTGGAGATCGCAACCGACCCGGCCGAGCTGACGCCCGTCGCCCAGGACTACCTGAAGGCGGTGTGGTCCGCCCAGGAGTGGTCGGACGAAAAGGTGACCACGAAGCATCTCGCCGACCGGCTGGGTGTGGGCGCCTCCACGGTGTCGGAGACGGTGCGTCGCCTGTCGGGCCAGGGACTGCTGGAGCACGAGCGGTACGGCGCGATCCGGCTGACCGACGACGGGCGCCGTCTGGCGCTGGCGATGGTGCGCAGGCACCGGCTCCTGGAGACGTTCCTCGTGGACCACCTCGGGTACGGCTGGGACGAGGTGCACGACGAGGCGGAGGTGCTGGAGCACGCGGTCTCGGACGTCTTCGTGGAGCGGATGGCCGAGCGGCTCGGCAACCCGACGCGTGATCCGCACGGGGACCCGATCCCCGCCGCGGACGGCACGGTGGTGCGGCCCGACGCGGTGCCCCTGTCGGCCATGCACGCGGGCGACGTCGGCACGGTGGTCCGCATCTCGGACGCGGACCCCGAGGCGCTGCGCTATCTCGCCGAGCTCGGCCTGGACCTGGACATGCGGGTCGAGGTGACGACGCGGCGCGAGTTCGCCGGCACGGTAGCGGTGTCCTGGACCTGCCCGGAGCCCGGGAGGCCGCAGGACGGCGCGGCAGGGACCTCGGGCACCGGTGAGCGGTCCGGCTCGGCCGAGCGGGTCGCCGATCTCGGTCTGCTGGCGGCCTCCCGCGTGTGGGTGGCGCAGGGGTAGTCTCCTCCCCGTTCCCTCGTGCTCGTCGCCGGTGTCGCCGACGGTCCCCCCGAATCGATACGACACTCCTGGAGACCCCATGGCGACCAGCTCCCCGCAGCACGCCCCGGAAGAGGTGTCCGGCCAGAGCTCGATGCGCCGCGCGGCGCCCGCGCTCGTCGCCCTGGCCGTCGGCGGCTTCACCATCGGCACCACCGAGTTCGCCGCGATGGGTCTGCTGCCCGACGTCGGCGCCGACCTCGGCGCGACGGACCCGCAGGTGGGGCACACCATCACGGCGTACGCGCTCGGCGTAGTCGTCGGGGCGCCGCTGCTGACCGTCGCCGCCGCGCGGATGTCGCGCAAGCGGCTCCTGCTCCTGCTGATGGGCGCCTACACGCTCGCGAACGTCCTGTCGGCGGCGGCGCCGGACATCGGGTGGCTCGTCGTCGGCCGGTTCTTCGCGGGCCTGCCGCACGGGGCGTTCTTCGGCGTCGGCGCGGCGGTGGGTGCCGCCGTGGCGGGACCGGCCCAGCGCGGTCGGGCCGTCGCGATGATGATGACGGGCCTGACCATCGCGAACGTCATCGGCGTTCCCCTGTCCACCTGGGTGGGGCAGGTCTTCGGGTGGCGTACGTCGTACGTGCTGATCGGGGCGCTCGGGATCGTCACCCTGCTCGGCCTGTGGCGGCTCGTGCCGGACGCCGCCGGCGGCCCCGGCCGTTCCGTGCGGACCGAGCTGGCGACCCTGCGGAACGCGCCCCTGTGGTTCGCGTTCGTGGCGGGGGCGATCGGGTTCGGTGGCATGTTCGCGGTCTACACCTACGTGGCCCCCACCATGACGGGAGTGACCGGCCTGCCCGGCGGTGCGGTCCCCTGGGTCCTCGCGCTGTTCGGCGTCGGCATGACCGTGGGCACGCAGATCGGTGGACGTCTCGCCGACCGCGGAGTGCTGCGCGCGGTCGTGATCGGCTTCGTCGCGACCGCCGCCTCGCTCGTGCTGTTCGCCCTGACCGGCGCCTGGGTGGTCCCCGCGCTGGCCTCGCTGTTCCTGCTCGGCGTCACGTCGCAGATGCTCGGCCTCGCGTTCCAGACCCGGCTCATGGATCTGGCGCCCGGCGCGGCCTCGCTCGGGGCCGCGCTGTGCCACGCAGGGCTCAACGTGGCCAACGGTGCCGGGGCGTTCCTGGGCGGCGTCGTCATCGACGCCGGCTGGGGCTACCTCGCTCCCGCCTGGGCGGGTGTCGTGGTCACCGTGCTGGGGCTGGTCATGATCCTGGCGTTCGGGCGGCAGCGAGTCGTGCACCAGCCCGCGGAGACAACTCTGTGACCCAGATTCCAGCAATGTCCCAGACTTCGCCGGTAGCGTGGGTCAGGTGACCGATACCGGGGCGACCACGACGTCGTCGGACAGCTTGATGAACGACGAGAACGACGTCGCCGTGCCAGGCCCCAGGCCGCTCAGTGGGCGGACCATGGGGCTGCTCCTGGTGCTGCTCGGTGGCATCGGGTTCGCGGCCTCGATGTGGCTGGCGGTCGAGAAGTACCTGGCGTTCGTCGACCCTGAGCGGACGGCGTCGTGCACCATCAACCTGTTCGTCACCTGCAGTGCCGCCATGGACTCGTGGCAGGGCGCGCTGCTCGGGTTCCCGAACCCCTACCTCGGCCTGGCGGCGTTCCCCGTGGTCATCACCACGGGCGTCGTGGTGCTGGTCGGCGCGCGGCTGCCCCGCTGGTACTGGACGTCGCTGCTGATCGGGACCGTGCTGGGCCAGGCGCTCATCTTCTTCCTGATGGCGACCAGCTTCTACGTCATCGTCGCGCTGTGCCCGGCCTGCATGATCGTGTGGACGATCATGTGGCCGCTGCTCTGGTACCAGGTGGTGCGGGGCGTGCAGTCGGGCGACCTTCCCGTGGGTGCCGGCCTGCGGAGCGCCATAGCCGGCAACCACGTCATCATCCTGGTCATCGGCTACGTCGCGGCCGTGGCGTGGCTGATGCTCGCGGTGGGTTCCGACCTGGTCGCGTCGTTCTGACGGCCGCGCTGCCAGGCGACCGGGGCGAGGCAGCCGCCGTGCCGTGCGGCTGCCTCGCGGTCGCCGTTCAGCGGCGCAGCGCCTCGCGGAGCGTCCTGCCCTCGCTGCCCGACGGCGGGGCGTAGCCCAGCAGCGCCGAGATCGTCGGCGCGATGTCGATGTGGCGCGGCGCGTGCGGACGCGCTCCCGGTCGTACGCCCGCGCCGGCCAGGACCAGCGGCACGTGCAGCTCCGTGGTCGCGCCGTGCCGCCCGACCGGTCCCGCCGGCGTCGCGCCGAACGACCAGCCCGGCCTCGGCTCGACGACCAGGTCGCCGTAGTTCGGGCTCATGTGCATGCGGGCCTGGTCCGCCTTGTCGAAGACGTTCCGCACCTGAGGCAGCGCCTCCAGCGCGGCCCGCAGCTGTCGGACGGCGGCAGGGTCGCCCGCCCGGTCGCCGATGATCCGCACGTCCGCGACGCCGCCGACGACGATCACGACGTCCGTGCCGGGAGCAGGGGACCGGCCGCTGGTGAGGATCTGCGGGGTGAAGCCGGCGGCCTCGATCGCGGCGAGCCCCTCGGCGCCGAAGCCCTTGTCGAACGTGGTCATGCCGTGGTCGCCCGTGAGGACGAACGCCGTGCGGCCGTAGATGCCGGCGTCCTTCGTGGCCTGCACGATGCGCCCGAGCTGCCGGTCGATCTCCGTCAGGGTACCGGGGATGCGCGGGTCGACGTCGCCGCCCTCGTGCCCGATCGCGTCCAGCGTGTCGCAGTAGACGGTCATGAGCTCGGGGACGCCGTTCGTGGTCACCATCTGTCCGCCGGAGCTGACGGGCTCGCCGCGCAGCACGGCCACGGCGTCGTCGGTACGGCGGGCGCAGTCGCCACCCGGCTGGGTGTAGAGGCCGTCGGGGTCACCGAAGGTGACGCCGTAGTTCTGCAGGATGAACCACTGCGCGGAGAACACGGAGCCGCCCTGCTCGCGGACCGACTGGGCGATGGTCGGCACGGCGAGGTCGCGCTGCTGGCCCCGCGCCGTGTTCGTCTCGGTGTTGAACCAGTAGGCGGTGTTGCGATGGGTCTCCGGCCAGGCGCCCGTGGCCACCGATGACCAGGACGGGTTGGTGATGGAGGTCATCGTGCCGGTCGAGGTGGTGACGCTGCCCCGGCGCAGCAGGCGCTGCAGGTTCGGCATCGGCGCCGACCCGTTCCGGACGTGGTCGAGGTACTCGACGTCGAACCCGTCGAGCGCCAGGAAGACCACATGGTCCGCGGGGCCGTGCCCGGTGGTCTCGGACGTGGTCTCGGACGTGGACTCGGAGGTGGTGGCGGAGGGGGAGCCGGCGTCGTCCGCGGGCAACGGCGCGGCGGCGGCGGTCGAGGCCGTCCACACGACGGTGGCGGCGATGCTGGCGGCGAGGAGCTTTCGCAACGAGGGCATCATGCGGGCAATTCGAGCACCCGGGCAGAGAACTTCGGGGGAGGCGCGGGCGAATGTCGGATGAACCTTCACCCTGTGGACGACCGAGGGCCATGCACCGGCACGGTCGGTAGACTCGGCCGGGTGACCATGCCCGACGCACCCGAGCGCACCACGTCCACGGACGAGCCCCGTTTCCGCTACACCCCGACCCTCGCGCAGCAGATCGAGCTGCGCTGGCAGGACATCTGGGAAGAGCGCGGAACCTTCCACGCGGCGAACCCGCAGGGGCAACTTACGGGGCCGGGCGAGAGCCCGGCGAGCGGCAACCCGTACTTCATCATGGACATGTTCCCGTACCCCTCGGGCGCGGGCCTGCACGTCGGCCACCCGCTGGGCTTCATCGCCACCGACGTCGTCGGCCGGTTCCGTCGCATGTGCGGCGACAACGTGCTGCACACCATGGGCTTCGACGCGTTCGGCCTGCCGGCCGAGCAGTACGCGGTGCAGACGGGCGAGCACCCGCGCCTGGTGACCGAGCGCAACATCGTCACCTACAAGCGGCAGCTCCGCCGGGCGGGCCTCGCGCACGACCCGCGCCGCTCGTTCGCCACGATCGACCCTGAGTACGTCCGTTGGACGCAGTGGATCTTCCTGCAGATCTTCGACTCCTGGTACGACGAGGACGCGCAGCGGCCCGACGGCGGGCGCGGGCGCGCCCGGCGGATCAGCGAGCTGCGCGACGAGCTGGCCTCGGGCGCACGGCCCGTGCCCGGCCACGAGGGCGACAACACCGGTGGCGCCGTGTGGGCCGCGCTCGACGAGGGGCAGCAGCGCGACGTCCTGGACACGCAGCGGCTGGCCTACGTGGACTCCTCGCCGGTCAACTGGGCGCCCGGCCTCGGCACGGTGCTGGCGAACGAGGAGGTCACCAGCGACGGCCGGTCCGAGCGCGGCAACTTCCCGGTGTTCACCAAGAACCTGCGCCAGTGGAAGATGCGCATCACCGCGTACGCGGACCGGCTGACCGACGACCTGGGGCTCATCGACTGGCCGGAGAAGGTCAAGTCGATGCAGCGCAACTGGATCGGCCGCTCCACGGGCGCCAGCGTGCGGTTCGACGTCGTCGGTACCGCCGAGTACGACCCGGCGGGTGCGGGCGGCAGCCTCGAGGTGTTCACGACGCGTCCGGACACGCTGTTCGGCGCCACCTTCATGGTCGTGGCTCCCGAGCACCCGCTGCTCGACGAGGTGCCGGCCGCCTGGCCGGAGGGCACGCGTCCGGCATGGACCGGCGGTTACGAGACGCCGGGCGAGGCGGTCGCCGCCTACCGGCGCGAGTCCGCGGCGAAGACGGCCGTGGAGCGGCAGGCAGACGCGGGAAAGAAGACCGGTGTCTTCACGGGCCACCTGGCCGTGAACCCCGTGACCGGTACGTCCGTACCGGTGTTCACCGCCGACTACGTGCTCATGGGCTACGGCACCGGCGCGATCATGGCCGTGCCGGGCGGCGACGAGCGCGACTTCGCGTTCGCCGAGGCCTACGACCTGCCGGTGATCCACACGGTGGAGCCGGAGGGCGGCCTGCCCGAGGGGCACGTCGGCGCCTACACGGAGGACGGCGTCGCGGTCCGCTCCTCGAACGACGAGGTCTCCCTGGACGGGCTCGGCGTGACCGAGGCCAAGGCGCGGATCATCGAGTGGCTCGAGGCCAAGGGCATCGGCGAGGGCACCACCACCTACCGCCTGAACGACTGGCTGTTCTCCCGCCAGCGCTACTGGGGCGAGCCCTTCCCCGTGGTGTGGGACGAGCAGGACCGCCCGATGGCGCTGCCTGACGCGATGCTGCCCGTCGAGCTGCCCGAGGTGCCCGACTTCTCGCCGCGCACGTTCGAGCCCGACGACGCGGCCTCCGAGCCGGAGGCGCCGCTCGGCCGCAACGAGGACTGGGTCAGCGTCGAGCTCGACTTCGGCGACGGGGTCAAGACCTACCGCCGCGACACGAACACCATGCCGAACTGGGCCGGCTCGTGCTGGTACTACCTCCGGTACCTGGACCCGACCGACACGGCGCACGCCGTGGACCCGGAGCTCGAGAAGTACTGGATGGGGCCTCGGCACAACCCGACGTCGGGCCCGGCGGGTGGCGTCGACCTGTACGTCGGTGGCGTGGAGCACGCGGTGCTGCACCTGCTGTACGCGCGGTTCTGGCACAAGGTCCTGTTCGACCTGGGCTACGTGACGAGCCTCGAGCCGTTCGGCAAGCTCTTCAACCAGGGGTACATCCAGGCGTACGCGTTCACCGACGCACGCGGTGTGTACGTCCCGGCGGCCGAGGTCGAGGGCGACGAGCAGACCGGCTTCACCTGGCGCGGCGAGCCCGTGAACCGCGAGTACGGCAAGATCGGCAAGTCGCTGAAGAACGTCGTGTCGCCCGACGAGATGTACGAGGCGTACGGCGCCGACACGTTCCGTGTCTACGAGATGGCGATGGGCCCGCTCGACCAGTCACGTCCGTGGAACACGCGCGACGTCGTCGGCTCGCAGCGGTTCCTGCAGCGGCTGTGGCGCAACGTCGTCTCCGAGGAGACCGGCGAGGTCACGGTGACCGACGACGAGCCCGACACCGACACCCTGCGGGCCGTGCACCGCACCATCGCCGACGTTCGCGTCGAGATGGAGAACATGCGGCCCAACACGGCGATCGCGAAGCTCATCACCCTGAACAACCACCTCACGGGGCTGTCGTCCGTGCCGCGTTCCGCCGTGGAGCCGCTCGTCCTGATGACGGCGCCCGTCGCGCCGCACATCGCGGAGGAGCTGTGGTCCCGGCTCGGGCACGAGGAGTCGCTGGCACACGCGCCGTTCCCGACCGCCGACCCCGCGTACCTGGTCCAGGACACCGTGACCTGTGTGGTCCAGGTCCAGGGCAAGGTGCGTGCCCGGTTCGAGGTCGCCCCGGACGTCTCCGCGGAGGACCTGGAGGCAGCGGCGCTGAGCGAGCCGAACGTGGTCAAGTTCCTGGACGGCCGCGGCGTCCGCAAGGTCATAGTCCGCGCCCCCAAGCTGGTCAACATAGTCCCGGCCTGACCCACCTCCGTTGAGTGCTGGGTATTTGTGGGTTCTAGCCGCTAGAACCCACAAATACCCAGCACTCAACGTTCGAGTAGGGCGCGACGCTTGCGGAGGGCGGCGCGGATCCTGGCGATCAGACGTTCGGGGTAGCGGATCACGTCGTCCGCAGTGGCCGTGATGATCAGCCATCCGGCGTCCTCAAGGAGCTGCCGGCGCTCCACGTCACGACGCCAGGTCGCCTGGTCTGTCCGGTGATGATCACCGTCGTACTCGACGGCGATCCGAAGACGCGGATACGACAGATCGGGGAGGGCGAGGAACCGGCCCGCGTCGTCGAACGCCGGAACATTCACCACCGGCTCGGGCAGCCCGGCGTCGATCACCAGCAGCCGGAGCTGCGTCTCCATCCATGAGTCGGTTCCTGGCCGGACAAGGTCGGCCGCTTCCCGGCACAGGCTGAGCCCTCTCATCTTGAAGGTCTCGTGCATCAGAAATCGCAGCGCACCCAAGGTGGTCGCAGGGTTCTTGCGGCGTGTCATGGCGTCCCCGAGCCCGACGACGCTGTCCCGGGTCAGCCTGTGCGACACCTGGAGCCAGGTCTGCGGCGCCGACGTGATCCGCAGGCCGAACCGCTCGATGACGTCGAGGCGCTTCTGCCCGCAGAAGTGTGCCGTGACCGCATATCTTTGGGCCCGCTCACCACGGCGTGGTGTCACGA
The DNA here is from genome assembly GCF_028994805.1 of Promicromonospora iranensis. GTDB lineage: Bacteria > Actinomycetota > Actinomycetes > Actinomycetales > Cellulomonadaceae > Promicromonospora > Promicromonospora iranensis. Next base: position 323,467 of record NZ_JAJQQP010000003.1, read on the forward strand.
TATGAATCGCGTGATCGTCCTCGAGCTGCCACGGGACGTCGACGCCGAGGAGCCGTAGCGCCGTCGTACGAGCGAATGCCGCATTCGGGTGCACAACCCGCGCGATCGCCCGGCAACGATCGATGAGTGACGGGTTGGCGTCGCAGATCCGCACGCCGGACGTCGGGGCCAGGAACCGGCTGTGCCGCAGAGCGTGTCTGCTGACGCCACGCGCGGGCGCTTCAGAAACCGTGAAGATGTTGGATGTCACGCCTTCATAGTCGAACGCACCCGTAGCCCTTGCTTGCTATCCACAGCCCACGTCGCACGTCCTCGTTGAGTGCTGGGTATTTGTGGTTTTGGGCCGCTGGAGCGCACAAATACCCAGCACTCAACGAGGAATTGGTGGGTGGTGCGGGAGGGGCAGCGGCGGCGGGTACCGAAGAGCGAGCGGGTCAGCTCGGTTTCGCCGTCCGGTTCCCCGCGCGGATAGAGTGGCGCGGTCATGCGCACCCGACGTCGTCCATCCCGCCCGGCACCCCAGGAGGTGCGGGTCGTCACCGACTCGACCGCCTGCCTGCCCGCCGGTCTGCCGGGCGGCCCGGTCGTGGTTCCTCTGCGCGTCCTCGTGGGCGACGAGGTCTACGCGGAGGGTGAGGACATCACCCCCGAGCGGCTGGCCGAGCTGGTCGCCGAGGGCGCGCAGATGTCGACGTCCCAGCCGCCACCGGAGGCGTTCGCCGCCGTCTACCGCACGCTCGGCGAGGAGGGCGCCCGGTCGATCGTCTCCGTGCACCTCTCGGGGGCGTTGTCCGGCACCGTCGGCTCCGCGGGCACGGCGGCCGCACGGTCGCCCCTGCAGGTACGCACGGTGGACTCGCGGACCGGCGCCGCGGGCCTCGGCTTCGCCGCGCGGGCCGCGGCCGAGTGCGCCGCGGCAGGGGCCGACGCCGCCCACGTCGCCGCCCGGGCCATCGAGGTCGCCGGGACGGCGCACGCGGTGTTCGTCGTCGACACCCTGGAGCACCTCCGCCGTGGCGGCCGGCTGTCCGGTCCGGCGGCAGCGCTCGGGACGGTCCTGGGAGTCAAGCCCATCCTGAAGCTGTCCGACGGCGCCGTCGAGCTCTCCCAGCGGGTGCGGACCCGCGCGGTCGGTGCCGAGCGGCTCCTGGACCAGGCCGCTAGTTTTGTCGCCGAGGCGACTCGGCCCGTGGTGGCGGTGCACCACTTCGGCGCGCACGACCGGGCGCTCGCGCTCGCGGGGCGCCTGCACACGCGCACCCGGGTGGACGTCGAGGTCACGCCGTTGAGCGCCGTGCTCGGTGTGCACGTCGGCCCGGGCACGCTGGCGGTCGTCGTCGCGGACCTGGGCGACCACACGCACTGAGGGTCGTGAACCCGGTCTGATCGGCAGGTCGTCAGACGGTCGGCACCTCGGAGTGCCGACCATCTGACAACCTGCCGAACACGCCTACCGCGGTCAGCCGGCCAGGACCGTGCGCAGCGTGGTCGCGAACTCGACGGGCTTGTCCGCCGGCTGGCCGTACTCGCCGCCGCTGAACCCGCCGTGGCCGCCCGGGAAGACGACTGGTTCGGTGCCCAGCCGCCCGGCGGCCCCGCGAGCGGCCCGGCCCGTCATCTGCTCGCCCGTGTCCGCTCCGACGGCGATCAGGACGCGGGGCGTGCCCGACCTGAGCACCTCGTACCGGGGCTCGTACGGCGGCAGCACCAGCATGTTCACGCCGAACATCAGGTCGTCGCGCGAGCCGTCGTCCTCGGTCGGCAGGCCGAACGCCGCCGGGTCCGGGTCGGGCTGATCCGTGTGGTCCGCGGTGAGCTCGCCCTCGGCCATGAGCACCGTGATGAACTTGGCCATCGCGGCGCCGAAGCCCTTCGCCTGGTAGGTGTCGTGCATGTCCGTCATGGCGGCGGCCATCGCCTCGCGGTCAGGGAGCACGCTGGCCAGGGGCGGCTCGTGCGCGACGACGGTCCGCACGTCCTCCGGGTAGGTCGCCGCGAGCTCGAGTGCGACCACGGCCCCGCCGCTGGACGCGAAGAGGTCGACCGGGCCGCCGCCGACGGACTCGATGACACGGTGCACGTCCTCGGCGTGGGTTGCGATACCGGGCAGCTCCGTCTCGGTCTCCAGGTCCCTGGTGCTGCGCTCGACCCCGCGGGGGTCATACGTCACCACCGTCCGGTCCGTGAAGTGGCTCGCCAGGGTGGTGAAGCCCTCCGCTCCCATGGGGAGACCGATCAGCACCAGGGGCGGCTCGTCGGTCGGTGCCCCTGCCTCGCGCACGTCATAGGTGAGGACGCCGCTCGGTACCTCGAGGGTGAGGGTCTTCTTGTCGGTCATGGTGTCTGCTCCTGGTTCGGTGGCGCACGGACCGGTCCGCGCCGGCCGGCCGGGGTCCTTGTGCTCTCTGCCAGGTCCGACGACGACGCCGTGGAAAACTCATCGGTGCCGGCCGGTGGATCATGTCGGGCGCGCACGCAGCCTCCCGCAACGGCGCGGTGCGGGTGCGAGCACGACCACAGGGGACGCTTTCTCTCGGCTGTGCACAGGTAGGCCGGCGGCCCCTCCGGAACGCTGCGCTGCCCGCCTAGCGTCCTGAGCCATGCAGCCAGAGACCGCGCAACAGCGACTTCCCGACCCGTGGCCGTTCAGCCCTGTGCACGGGTCGAGCGGTCGGGCTGAACCCGCGGCGACGTCCGCGCCCGTCACGAGCCCGTCGGCAGTGAGCCTGCCGGCCACGGATCCGTGGTCCTCCGCCTCAGCGGCGACGGCGACGGCGGCCCCCGCCGAGCAGAGCATCCGGGACGAGGTCCGGGCGGACGCCGACGAGCTCGTGGCCCGGCTGCGTGCCCGACGGTCGGCCTCCGGGGTGGCCGCGGCCTATGCCGCCGCGCACGGTCACCCGACCGACCCTCGGCCGGAGCAAGGTGCGCGCAGGTGGGCGTTGACGGGGACGACCGCGATGGTCGCCGTCGTGGCGGTGCTCCTGCTCGGCGTGGGCGTGGCGGCGCTGTCCCTCCGCGGCGACGGGGTCGAGCCGCTGACGCAGGTGGAGGCCCGCGGGGAGGGCGCGGGCACGCCGGAGGGCGGACCGGGGAGCATCCCGGCCACGACCGGCGTGGCGCCGACCGCACCGGGCTCCGGCATCGCGGCAGGAGCAGGTTCGGCCCCGGGCGAGACGGGCGCCGCCGACGCGCCGGCGGGAGGTGGGCTGCTCGTGCACGTCGTCGGCGAGGTGGCCGACCCGGGCCTGGTCACCGTGCCTGACGGTGCTCGTGTGGCCGACGCCCTGGAGGCGGCCGGCGGCGCGACCCGCAAGGCCGACCTGACCGCCGTGAACCTGGCGCGCACGGTGGTCGACGGCGAGCAGCTGTACGTGCCCAGGCCCGGGGAGCCGGTGCTCGGACCCGCGGCACCCGGCGCCGGCGGTGCCGCGTCAGGTACGGGTGGACAGGGCGCTCCGAGCGGAGGGTCGGCGACGGGCGCCACCGTCGACATCAACACGGCGGACGCGGCGGCGCTGGAGGCTCTCCCCGGCGTCGGGCCGTCGATCGCACAGGCGATCGTCGAGTGGCGGGAGGCCAACGGGCCGTTCGCGAACGTGGACGAGCTGGAGGACGTGCCGGGTATCGGCCCGGCCACGCTGGCCGAGCTCCGCGACACCGCGCGGGTGGGGCCGTGATCGACCTCCGGATGGTGCCGGCGGCCCTGGCGGTCTGGGTCGGGGCATGGCTGCTGACCGGACCGGCGGCCGGCTGGAGCGGCACGGCGATGTGGGTGACCGCAGCGCTGGTCGCGGCAGCCTGCCTCCACCTGGTGCGCGCGGTGGTCCGGACACCACGCCCCAGCTGGCCTGCCACGGCGGGCGCCACCGTCGCCCACGTGGCCCTCGCCGCGGCCTGCGTTCTCACGGTCACGGTCTCCGCGCACGTCCAGCTGGCCGGTCGCGCTCCGCTCGCCGACCTCGCGGAGCAGCGCGTGACCGCGACGCTCACCGGTGTCGTGGTCTCCCAGCCGGAGCCGTTCTCGTTCGCACCGGGGCCCTCCGCTCCGGGTGCGGGTCAGCATCGCTGGGTGCTCGCGGCCCGCGCGGTCGAGGCTCGGGGTGTCGGCTCGGCGGCGCGCGCGCACGTCCAGGTGCTGTCGAGCACCGCGCCCCGCTACGGGGCGACGGTGGTCGTGGCGGGCGCGCTGCGCCCCGCCGAGCCCGGCGAGGCGGAGACCGCCCGCCTGACCGCCGACGGCGCGAGCGAGATCCGTGCCCCACCGTCCGGCCTGCGCGTGCTCGACACCCACCGCACGGCGCTCCTCGAGGTGACGGAGCCGCTGCCCGCGCAGGGACGCGGGCTGGTCCCGGGCGCCGCCATCGGCGACACCACACGGCTCCCGGACGACCTCGCCGAGGAGATGCGAAGCGTCGGCCTGAGCCACATCACCGCCGTCTCTGGTGGCCACTTCGCCGTGGTCGTCGCGGTCCTGACGCTGCTCTGCTCGCTCGCCCGGCTCCCCAGGCCGGCCAGGGTGGCCCTCGTCGCGTTCGCGTCGTTCGCCTTCGTGGCGCTCGTCCGCCCGGAGCCGGCGGTGCTCCGCGCAGCGGTCATGGCGGCATTCGCCCTGACGGGGGTCGCGGTCGGACGACCGTCGCAGTCGGTCCCGGCGCTCGCGGGGTCGGTGGTGGGGCTGCTGGTGGTCGACCCGTGGCTGGCCCGTTCGTTCGGGTTCGCGCTCTCCGCCGCGGCGACCGGAGGCCTGGTGCTGCTCGCCGCGCCGCTGGCGGCCCGGATCGCGCCCTGGACGGGCGACGCCCTGGCGTTCGCCCTGGCGGTCCCGCTCGCCGCGCAGGCGGCGTGCGGTCCGGTGCTGGTGCTGCTCGATCCGGCGGTGTCCACGGTGTCGGTCCTCGCGAACCTGCTCGCCGCGCCGGCGCTGGTTCCGGCGACGGTCCTGGGCCTGCTCGCCACGGTCCTCGCGCCGGGGCTGCCGGTTTTCGCCGGGTTCGTGGCCTGGGCGGCGAGCGGCGCAACGTGGTGGATCGCGGCGGTCGCGCACTGGTGCGCCGCACTCCCGGGCGCCGTCCTGCCGTGGCTGGGCGGACCGCCGGGCGCGCTCCTGCTGGCGGTGCTCACCGGTGCCGTCCTGTGGGCGGTGCTACGGACGCCCCCGCGCCCGGGCTGGCCCGAGTCCTGGCGTACGGCGACCCGGTCGAGCCTGCGCGAGGCGCTCGCCAGGCGCCGCAGGCGGCTCACGCGGGCGCGCTGCGTGGTGATCCTGGCGGCGGCCTCGGTGGCGGCACTGGTCGTCGCGCTCGCGGTGCCGCGCCTTGCTGCACGCTCCGGGATGCCGCAGGACTGGCTGGTGGCGGCGTGCGACGTCGGGCAGGGCGACGCGCTGGTGCTGCGCACGGGGCCGTCGTCGGCGGTGGTGGTGGACGTGGGGCCGGACGGGCCCGCGGCAGCCCGCTGCCTCGACCAGTTCGGCGTGGCCCGGGTGGACCTGCTCGTGCTCAGCCACTTCCACGCGGACCACGTGGGCGGGCTCGGGCCCGTGCTGGCGGGGCGGGAGGTGAGCGCGGCGCTCGTGTCACCGGTGCCCGAGCCCGCAGCCGGTGCCGCGGCGACGGGGGCACTGCTCGCCGCCGCCGGTGTGCCGGTGCGGGCCGCGCGAGCGGGGGACCGGGGCACCGCCGGCACGCTCACGTGGCAGGTGCTGCTGGCGGGAGCGGGCGAGGGGGCGAACGACTCGAGCGTCGTGCTCGCCGCCCGGACCGGTGGGCTGGACGTGCTCACGCTCGGCGACCTGGAGGACGCCGGTCAGGCGGAGCTCGTGCCGCTGGCACGTCGGACCGACGTCGTCAAGGTCGCCCACCACGGCTCGGCGGTGCAGTCGCGTGCCCTGGCGGAGCGGCTGCGTCCGGCCGTGGCGCTCGTGTCGTCCGGCCGGGACAACGACTACGGCCATCCGACCGACGAGGCGCTCGATCTTTACGCGGGGGTCGGAGCCGCCGTCGTCCGGACCGACGAGTGCGGCACGGTGGCGCTCGTGCTGCGCGGTCAGGAGGTGGCGCTGGCAGGTTGCTGAAGGCGGTCCGCCGCGCGGGCGCCGCCCGACCCGTTGAACCTCTTGTACCAGGTCACACCGATACCTGGCCGCAGGCTCGCCACACTTCGCGAAACGTTGCGGATCCCGTGGGCCGCTCTAACGTGGGTGGAGTCGGAGAGTTCCGTCATCACGTACGAGGGGGGCTTCGTGGCTGATCTCAGGCTGACCGTCCGGCGGTATCGCCGGACCATCGCGGTGACCGCGGCGGCGGCCCTGCTCGTCCCGCTCGCGGCGCTGAGCGCCACGGGGCGCGACCAGGCGGCCGCGCAGCTCCAGCTCCGACAGGAGCTCCTGGCCGAGTCGGTGGTGACCGACGTCTCGGAGTCGGAGCAGACCGTGCGGGTGGATGTCGCCAAGGACCCGGCGGCAGCGGACGCCTGGCTCGAGGAGTCGGCGGAGGTCCTGGACGGCTGGACCGTCGTCGTGGCGGGTATGGAGACGACCTCCGGCGAGGAGCGCGCACAGCTCGACGCCGAGGCGGTGGCGGACGACCCGCCGCCCTCCGCAGAGCCGTGCCCGGAGACTCCGGCGGGCCCTCGTTCCGCCGACGGCGCCACTACTCCCTACCTGGGCTGCGAGCCGCAGGGCGGCGTCCAGGCCACCGCGCGGTCCGTCACGAAGGGACCCGCGACCACCACGCTGGGCACGGCGGTCGACGAGGTCCTCGCGTCCTACCTGCCCGGTGCGGAGCTGGCGCCCACCACGGTGCAGATCGACCAGGGCGAGGCGACCGTCGACGTGGCCGCCGGGTTCGAGCAGGCGCTGTCCGACTCCGGGGTCTATCCCGGAGACGTCTGGCAGGCCCTCCTCTTCACGGCCCACAGCAACGGCACCATCGACTCGGTGCAGTTCACGCTCGACGGGGACTGCCTCGCCTTCGCGTACGCGACGGGCGGCGACATGTGTGCGTCGACCGATCTTCCGATCGACCTGGGCTGAGGGGAACGATGATGCGCACGACACTCCGCCGGCTCCTGTCCGGCCTCGCGGCCCTCGCGCTGGTCTCGAGCGGGTTCCTGGCGCTGGCCCCCAGCGCGGCAGCCGACGTCACCTATGTGCCGGAGAGCTGGAACGGCAAGGTGATCTACCTGTCCCAGGCGTGCCACGACCGGGGCGACACCGTCTGTCACACGAACGTCGGCTGTGACGGATTCAGCGAGAACGCGAACTCCGCCCTGGTTGCGATATCCGCTGCCACCGGTCAGGGCTCCGACAAGCTGAACCTGTTGGAGCGGGGCTACAAGGTGGTGCGCGGTAACGGCCTGACCAGGTCGAACATCGCCAACTCGAACCGTGTGGGAGCGGACGTGCACGTGCCCATCCACTCGAACGCGATCGACCGGTCGTGCGAGACCACCTTCTCGCCCGCCCGGTACGGCACCCACGTGATGTACGTGTCCTCGGCCGGCCAGAGATGCGCGCAGATCATGACGACGCGCCTCGGCGGGGTGAGCCCCGGCACCAACGACGCCCGCCGGTACCGCACCGACCTGGGTGAGCTGAACCAGACCAACGCCGTGGCCTGCTATCTCGAGCAGGAGCACCACGTGTGGAACCGCGGCGTGAGCTGGATGCGTGACCGCAGCGCCTGGAGCTGGCGCATCGGCCTCAGCATCGACGTCTTCCTGGGATACCCGTGATGCGGCCGCCACGGCTCCTCCCGGTCATCGCCGTCGTGCTCGCGCTGGCTGCCTGCACGTCGGCCCCACCGAGCGCTGGTCCGTCCGGCCCGGCGGCCGGGACCGGCTCGACGAGCACCCCGGGACCGACGGCGTCGGGCAGCCCGGAGGCGTCGAGCGACGAGCCGACCGTGACGGTTCGCGCCGTCGACGGCGCCTGGGTGGTGCGCGGCACGGGTTTCACGGGCGGCAACCAGTACCTGGTCCAGTGCGTCGGCGGCACGACGGCGGGCGCGAAGGCGCTCGACGACTGCGACATGTCGACCAGCGAGCAGGTGGTGGCGGACGAGCGCGGACGTATCTCGGCGACACGACAGGCCAGGGCGTTCGTCAACGTCGGCTCGGTGTCCGAGGTGGACTGCGCGGCGGACCCGTGCGTGCTGGCCGTCGCCGACCTGTCCGACGTGGTGCTCGCTGCGGCTGCCGCCCCGCTGCCCGACGGCGCCGAGCCGCCCGACGCACCCACGCTCCTCCTGTCCGAGCAGGTGCTCGGTCCGGACAGGGGGCGTGTCACGGTGTCCGGCGAGGGTTATGCGTCGGGTGCGGCCGTCCGGATAGCCCAGTGCGCCACCGCGCCGGACGGCGGCGTGGACGGCGACAGCTGCCTGTACGACGACGGCAAGCGCGTGGTCGCCGACCGCTCCGGCGCCGTGTTCGCCCGGCTGGTCGTGGAGCGCGAGATCGAGCTGGCCGGCGGAGGGGTGGTGGACTGCGCGGTGGACGGTGCGTGCGTGGTCGCCAACGCGTGGACCGACGGCGGGCGGATCGCGGTGGCCGATCTGCTCTGGGAGTGATTGTCGGTGGTGCGTGGCAGGCTGTGTCCGTGCCTCCAGCGACCAAGCGCCGTACCGCCACACCTCTTGCCGGCCGTCACTGGGACGAGCCGACGCTCGCCCCGGTCGTGCTCGTGCGCGGGGCCGAACCGCTCCTGACCGAGCGTGCGGTGGACGGCGTGGTCGGGCTGGCGCGTGCGCGGGAGCCCGAGGTCGAGAAGGTGGAGCTGGAGGGCAGCACGTACGGTTCGGGCCAGCTGCTGGTCGCCGCGAGCCCGTCGCTGTTCGGTGAGGCCAAGGTGGTGGTGGTCCGATCGGCGGAGGCCGGTACCGAGGAGCTGATGGCCGACCTCATCACCTACGTCGGCTCGCCGGACGAGGAGACGACCGTCGTGGTGGTGCACGGCGGCGGACAGCGCGGCAAGAAGATGCTCGACACCCTCACGAAGGCGGGCGCGCCGGTCATGGTGTGCGAACCAGTGACCAAGGACGCCGAGAAGGCGTCGTTCGTGATGGGGGAGTTCAAGGCGGCCCGGCGCCGGGCCGACGCCGAGGCGGTACGTGCCCTCGTGGACGCGCTGGGGAGCGACCTGCGCGAGCTTGCGTCGGCCTGCTCGCAGCTGATCTCCGACACGACCGGGACCATCACGGCGGCCACCGTGGACAAGTACTACGGCGGGCGGGTCGAGGCCACGGGCTTCCGCGTCGCGGACGCCGCGGTGGCCGGTGACGCCGGTGGTGCCGTCGCGCTCCTGCGGCATGCGCTCGACACCGGGCTGGACCCGGTGCCCATCGTCGCTGCGCTGGCGCTGCGCCTTCGCAACCTCGCGAAGGTCGCCTCGATGCGCGGCGGCGGGCTCTCCGCGCGCGACCTCGGTATGGCGCCCTGGCAGGTGGACCGCGCCCGCAAGGACCTGCGGAGCTGGACGCCGGAGGGCCTGGCGGCGGCGATCTCCGCCGTCGCGCAGGCAGACGCGGACGTCAAGGGCGAGGCCCGGGACACGGTGTTCGCCGTGGAGCGCGCGGTCATGACCATCGCGCGTTCCCGTCGCTGAGCACTCCCGCTCGACAGGCAAGGAGCCCCTCGAGATGGACACGGTCATCACCGCCGTGCTGGATGACACCTGCGGCAACCTGGTGCAGCTCCAGCAGCTCCAGCAGCTCCAGCAGCTGAAGTAGCCGCTCCGCGTCGCACTGTGCGGCGCGCCCGGGCACACGAAAGACGCCGTCCACCCGGAAGGGCGGACGGCGTCTGACGAAGTGTGCTCAGAGAGCCGCGACCGACTTTGCGAGAGACGACTTGCGGTTCGCTGCCTGGTTCGTGTGGATGACGCCCTTGGCGACAGCCTTGTCGAGCTTGCGCGACGCGGTGGCAAGGGTGACCGTGGCGGCCTCCTTGTCGCCGGCTGCGACGGCCTCGCGCACCTTGCGCACGTGGGTCTTCAGCTCCGACTTGACGGACTTGTTGCGCAGACGAGCCTTCTCGTTCGTCTTGATGCGCTTCATCTGGGACTTGATGTTTGCCACGATGGGACTTCCTGGTGTGTTCGCCTGATGGCGAGCGGATAGGTCGTAGAGGGCGGTCACAGTTCCGGGACTGGGGTGGGGACCCGTGGAGAGGAACTGAGACTGTGCCCGCCGACCTGGGCGGACACGCGACCTCCAAGGCTACCAGAGGCTCAGCCACCTCGGGCGAGGCGTCCTGTGTGACACCGGCGACGCCCGCCGTCGGCCATCCAGGGCCGCTGGGGCGACATCTTAGAATCCGACCCATGACTACCGCGACACTGAGAGGCCGTTTCCAGTGGACCGTGGTGGTTCCAGTCCTGGCTGCGCTGCTCCTCGTGGTGACATGGAGCAGCCACGAGCACCCGGTGACCCTGGCCGCGATCGGCGCCGCGCTGGTAGGGGCCGTGCTCGCGGCGGTGCACCACGCCGAGGTGGTCGCGCACAAGGTCGGCGAGCCGTTCGGCTCCCTCATCCTCGCGGTGGCGGTCACCGTGATCGAGGTCGGGCTGATCCTCATGCTGATGAGCAGCGGCGGCGACGCGGCCAGCACGTACGCCCGGGACACGGTGTTCGCCGCCGTCATGATCACGTTCAACGGGATCGTCGGCCTGTCCCTGCTCGTGGGTGCGAGCAAGCACCACCTGGTCAGCTTCAATGCGTCGGGCACCGGGTCCGCGCTCGCGACGGTGATCGCGCTGGCCGGGGTCACGCTGGTCCTGCCCCGCTTCACGACGTCAGCGGACGGCGGCGCCTACACCCCGTTCCAGCTGGCCTTCGCGGCGGTGGCGTCGCTGGTGCTGTACGGGGCGTTCGTCTTCACGCAGACCGTGCGGCACCGCGACTTCTTCCTGCCGGTCACGAGCGACAGGTACGGCCGCGTCACCGGTGTTATCCGGGACGAGGACGGCGACGACCACGCCGACCCGCCGGCCGCGAAGGATGCGTGGTTCAGCCTCGTCCTGCTGGTCGTCGCGCTCGTCTCCGTGGTGTTCCTGGCCAAGCTGCTCTCGCCCACCATCGAGTACGGGGTGGCGGCGGCCGGCCTGCCGTACGGCGTGGTCGGCGTCGTGATCGCGCTCCTCGTGCTGGCGCCCGAGTCGATCGCCGCGGTCCGCAACGCCCTCCGCAACCGCGTCCAGACCAGCCTCAACCTGGCCTACGGCTCCGCGATGGCGTCGATCGGCCTGACCATCCCGACCATCGCTGTCGCGATGATCTGGATGGACGGGCCGCTCACCCTCGGCCTCGAGCCGGTGCAGATGGTGCTCCTCGTGGTCTCCGTGGCGGTGGCGATGCTGAGCATCGCGCCCGGCCGGGCGAAGACGCTGCAGGGCGTGGTGCACCTGGTGCTGCTCGCCGCGTTCCTCGTGGTGTCGATCCAGCCCTAGCTCGCCGGAGGTGTCAGAGCGCGGCCGCCACCTCGTCGAAGACCGCCTTGTCCAGGATGGCGCCCTCACGGCGGACGGCGTCCGGGTGGATGCGGATCACGCGGTTCAGGCGCACCTCGGAGGGGCGCCCGGACCTGTCCCAGGCACCGGTGCCGATGTCCATCCAGACGCGGCCGGCGCGTGCCTCCTGCTCGGCGTCGCGGTCGTGGTCCTGGCTGGTGAGCTGCAGCGCGAGCAGCCAGGGGCCGTCGTTTCCGATGATGAGCACCGGACGGTCCTTGCCCTGGCTGTGATCTTCTTCATAGGGCACCCACGACCAGACGACCTCGCCGGGGTCGGGCTCGCCGTTCATCTCGGGCCGGTAGACGGGCTTGACCCGCCCGACGAAGTCACCGGGGTAGCCCTCGGTGTCGGGCAGGTTCCGGCTCGAGGCCGGGCGGCGGTCCCGGGGCGCCTGCCCCGGTGCCGGCCGGCCGCCGCCGGTCTGCCGGTCGCTCGGGCGGTCGCCCTGGCCGAAGGCGGCGCGCGCCACAGCCTCGACGACGTCGCCGAGCAGCTTGATCCACGGGTTCTGGTTCACGCACGGCAGGGTAGCCCGGTGCCGGCCCACGAGCAGGGCGGCCGACGCCGGTGACCGTGCCCCGACGTCGGTCCCGCCCTCCGCTCAGGTGAGGTCGAGCGCCCGGTCCATGTACTTCACGACGTCGTTGAAGATGTCCTCGGCGAGGATGTCGCCCTCACGGCGCACGTCGTCGGGGTCGATGCGGATGACGCGGTTGATGCGGACCTCCGAGTCGCGGCCCTCTCCGTCCCACGCGCCGGTGCCGACGTCCATCCAGATGCGGCCGGCGCGTACCTCCTGGAGCATGTCGCGGTCGTGGTCCTGGCTGGTGAGCTGCAGGCCGAGCAGCCAGGGGCCGTCCTTGCCCACGAGCAGCACCGGACGGTCCTTGCCCTGGCTGTGGTCCTCCTCGTACGGGACCCAGGTCCAGACGACCTCGCCCGGGTCCGGGTCCCCGTCCAGCTCGGGGTTGTAGATCGGGTGGACCTCACCCTCGAAGTCGCCGGGATAGCTGCTGTCTGATGCGAAGGTCACGGCCGAAACCGTACCGGACCGGGTGAACCGCTCATCAGAGACTTAACCGGCGCACGCCCGCGTGAACTCGGCCAGCTCGGCCGCCATCGGCTCGGGTTCCCAGCTGTGCATCGCTCCCGGCATCTCCTTCTCCGTGCCCTGGGGCACCGCCGCCACGATGCTCGCCGCCGCGACCGGCATCTCCGGGAAGGTCTCCACGCCGTACATGGCGAGCACGGGGACCCTCACGTCCAGCGTGCCGTCCTCCAGTGCGTGCTGGGCCCAGGCCAGCGACTGCGCGTCGGCGCGGTAGGTGGCGACGGTCCGGGCGATCATCGGCCAGGCCGGGGACGACTCCATCCCGGCGAGCCACTCGGGCGGCATGTCCTTCATGTAGTGCCGCATCGCGTCCTCGTGGTCGCCGGCGTCGAGGAGCCGCTCGATCTCGTCGGACCACGCCTGCGTCGTCGCGGCGGCGTCGCCCAGTGGGGCCTCCCAGAGGGCGAGGCCGGTGACGGGCAGACCCGCCTCGGCGGCCCGAAGGCTGACCGAGCACCCCGACGAGTGCCCGACCAGCACCGCGGAACCGCCCGCTACCTCGATCATCGCGGCGACGGCGGCGAGCTCGCGGTCGAGGTCGAGGCGGCCCTCGGCCGGGCTCTCCCCACGTCCGAGCCGGTCGAACGTGACGGCGGTCAGCCCGGCGTCGGCGACCTGCTGGGCGGTCTCCGCGGTGATCGGGTCGTCGGCCCGGGTCGGTCCGGCGCCGGTCACGAAGACGACGGCCGGTCCGGAGCCGCGCAGGTCGTAGGCGACGCGGTCGCCCTGGCTGGTGGTTGCGTATTCAGTCATACGGGTCTGACGACGCAGCCTCCGGCAACTCATCGCTGATCCCGGCAACCCGGTGCCGAACGTAGGCTTGGTCGCTCTTCGAACGCGAACGTAGGGCTGGTCGCTCCATGAGTGCCCACAGAACGACCAGCCCTACGTTCGCCCGCCCCGAGCCCACCGGGCCCCGAGCGCAGCGGGCGAAAAGCGCTCGCCCGGGCGGTCGCGACGGTGTCACGGTGTGCGGATGAGCCTGCATGACGACGAGGTCGTCTCCACCCCCGAGCTGGTTCAGCGCCTGGTCGCGGACCAGTTCCCGCGCTGGGCCGACCTGCCGGTGACGCCGGGGCCTGCGGGCGGCACCGACCACCACCTGTTCCGCCTCGGGGACGACCGGCTGGTCCGAATGCCGAAGATCAGCTGGGCGCAGGAACAGGCGGTCAGCGACGCGCGCTGGTTGCCGCGGCTCGCGCCGCAGCTACCGCTCAGGCTCTCGACGCCCGAGGCCGTGGGGGAGCCCGGCCAGGGTTTTCCGTTCCGCTGGTCGGTGACACCGTGGCTCGCGGGTGCCTCGCCCGCCGTCGGCGAGCTGGGGACGGGCGCCGCCCGGCAGCTGGGCGAGTTCGTCGTGGCGCTCCGGTCGGTGAGCACGGAGGGCGGGCCCGTCGTCAGCGGCACCTCCCGCGGCGTCCCGCTCGCCCGTCTCGATGGCGCCGTCCGCACCGCGATCACGGAGGCAGGGAACCGGATGGACGGCCCCGCCGCGACGAAGGTCTGGGAGCTGGCGCTCGATGCCCGTCCAGCAGCCGAGGCCGCCTGGATCCACGGCGACCTGGCGCCCGGCAACCTGCTGGCAGATGGCGGCAGGCTCACCGCCGTCATCGACTGGGGTGCCGTCGGCGTGGGCGACCCGGCCGCCGACCTCATCGCGGTCTGGACCCAGTTCCGGGGCGAGCAGCGTGACGTCTTCCGCGCCGTGGCGACCGACGGGCTCACCGATCCCGACGACGCCTGGGCGCGCGGACGCGGCTGGATGCTCGTCCAGGCGGTGATCGCACTGCCGTACTACTGGGACCGCTGGCCCGAGTTCGCGCTCGCGTGCCAGGAACGGGTGGCCGCGGTGCTGGCGGACTGACCGTTACGGCACGATCGGCTCTGCCAGCGCCGCCTCGAGGTCGGCGCGGTCGCCCTCGACGGTCAGCCCTGCCTCGACGGGCGTGAGCCGACGCCACAGCGTCAGCGCGAGCGCCTCGGCCGGCCCGGAGACGACGACGTCGGGCGCCACCTCGTCCGCGCGCTGCCCCGGGGCTCCGAGCACCCATACGGGCGTGCCGGAGACGTCGGTCGCCACGAGCGCGACCGGATGGCGCAGCGGTGCCATGCGGCCCAGCCCCACCTGCCGCGGCTGGAGCACCGTCACGACCTCGTCGACCGTGTCCGCCCACACGTCGGGCGCGGCCCCGGCCAGCCCGACCGAGCCGGCTCCGGCGGTGGCCGCCAGCAGGTCGTGCAGGTGCACGAGCGTCTCGTGGGTCTGCCGGCGGTGCCAGAACCGCACGGGGCCGGGGCCCATGGGCTGTGGATGGGCGAGCACCCGGCCCACGCTGACGGGATCGAGCTCGGCCAGCGCCTGTCGCAGGGCCGCGGCCTGCGCCGCGTAGTGGGGCGCCAGGTCGAACGGCCCGTCGCCGAGCGGTTCGCCCTTGGCACCGCGGACGTTGCCCGCCGCCCAGTGATGTACCTCCGCGAGGTGCTCCACCAGCCCACGGACGGTCCAGTCGCCGCAGGCGGGCACTCGTGAGCCGGGGTCGGCGTCGGGCACCGCGGCGAGGAACTCGCCCTGGAAGCGGGCCAGCAACGAGAGGTGGTCGAGGGTCATGAGCCGAAAGGTACCGCTCACCACCGACACCACCAGAGCAGGTCCCGCAGTGCAGGACCTGCCTACCGCCGCCTCAGGCCGTACGCGCCAGGTCCGCCACGGAGTATGACGACGTGATGGGCTCGTCGACGCCGGGGACGTCGATCTGGATGCGGACTCGGTCGCCGTATCGCTCGATCACTGTCGCGTCGTAGCGGCGGACGCCGAACGGCACGGTGAGATGAGAACCCACCGGAAATGTCTCCGTGGTCCGAGGCCGTCGGCCAGTCCGAGTCTTCTTGCGTGCAGACATCGCCAGCCTCCTCACCATGGTTCTTCCCCGTTCAAGTCTTTCAAGTATGCGGCCACGACCTCGTCGATGCCAGATGCCATCTGGTCCAGTCCCGAACGCCACGCGCGGAAGGTAGCGAGAGTCAGCGGTTGTTCGGCGTGGGAGGCCGCAAGTTGTGCTGCGTTGTCATGCGCTATGGCGTTGCGGGCGTCGTTGAGCCGCTCGAGCTTCTTGGTCCACGGGCCAGATCTCTTCGGATATCGGCTGCTCAACTCCGTCTTGATGCTCATGCCGAGGCGCGCGAAGTCGTTGTTCACGTTGGCCCAGCTCGCGTTGCCGGAGTCGAGCTTGCGGCCGCCGGTGAGCAAGCGGCGCACGATGGGGGCAGCGGCGTGGCCGGCGTCGAACGTGGAGGCGAGAAAGGCGTCGATCGCTTGGTCATGCAGTTCCCGGCAGTAACCCTGAAACTCCGAAGCGAGGCGCACGATCAGCGCATGGTTGACCTCGACCGTCAACCACCGGCGTCCAGCGCCGTCACCGGCGACGGCTCGGTGCGCGGCGGCGAGATTGTCGAGGCGGGACGCACGCGCACCACGCCACTTCTCCAGAGCATCAGAAGACACGCGCAGACTCTAGAGTTGTTCCGTGGGGTGTGCATCTTGAGCCTTCGCTGCTCGGTGTCGGATCCCGCTCCGGATGACGACTGCGCCACGTCGTGGAACTGTAGAACCGCGTTCGTCGTTCTCCACGCGATGTCCCGACCGGACATGCGGCCAGAGACCCTCGGGCCGCTTCCGACCCGCACCACCTCCAGCGAAGGATCATGGACGCAGACAGTCATAGACCCCGCCCGCAGGCACGTCGTCGTAGCGCCGGCTGGGGGTGGGGGCATTGAGCTGGGTGCTCACCCTCCTCCTGGGGGTGCTGGTGATCCTGGTGATCACGGCGGTGACGGGCTACTTCGTCGCGCAGGAGTTCGCGTACATGGCGGTCGACCGCGCCCGCCTCGCGACCCGTGCGGAGGCCGGAAGCGCAGGCGCGCGGCGCGCGCTCGGCGTGACCCGGCGCACCAGCTTCATGCTCTCCGGGGCGCAGCTCGGCATCACGGTCACCGGCCTGCTCGTCGGTTACGTCGCGGAGCCCCTGGTCGGTGAGTCGCTGGGTGAGGCGCTCGGCGGCGTCGGCGTGCCGGTCGGGACGGGGGTCGCGATCGGCACCGTCCTCGCGCTCCTGTTCTCGACGCTGGTCCAGATGCTGTTCGGCGAGCTCGTCCCGAAGAACCTGGCGATCGCGCGGCCGGAGCCGGTGGCGCTGTGGCTGGCCCGCTCCACCACCGTCTACCTCGCGGCCTTCGGCTGGCTGATCAAGGTGTTCGACGCCGCGTCCAACCTGCTCCTGCGGATGCTGCGCATCGAGCCGGTGCACGACGTCGAGCACTCGGCGACCGTTCGCGACCTCGAGCACATCGTCGCGGACTCGCGGGCCAGCGGTGACCTTCCCGGCGACCTGTCGGTGCTGCTCGACCGCATCCTCGACTTCCCGCGGCAGGACGTGGAGCACGCCATGATCCCGCGAGCGCGGGTCGGTGTGGTGCACGCCGAGGACACCCTCGCCCAGGTGCGCGAGCTGATGGCCCGCGGGCACTCCCGCTACCCGGTGGTCGACGACGACGGCGAGGTGGTCGGCGTCGTGCACCTGGCGGACCTGCTGTCCGCCGGTCCTGCGGCGACCACCGTCGCGGACCTGCTCCGCCCGGCGCTGGTGCTGCCCACCGCGATGGCGCTGCCCGACGCACTGCGTGAGCTGTCGGCGACGCGGAACCAGATGGCGTGCGTCGTCGACGAGTACGGCGGCTTCGCCGGCGTGCTCACCGTCGAGGACCTCGCGGAGGAGCTCGTCGGCGAGATCACCGACGAGCACGACGACGAGATCGACCCCGTGACGGCCGCCTCGGACGGCGTCTGGGTCATGGCCGGCGACGTCCACCTCGACGAGGTGGAGCGGTCCGTCGAACGTGACCTGCCCGAGGGCGACCACGAGACGATCGCGGGACTCGCGATCGCCGTCCACGGCTCGCTGCCTGCGGCGGGTGACGTGGTCGACGTGCCACTGCCCGCCGACCCGGCCGACCTGGTCGCCACGCAGCCGCACGCGGCCGAGGTGCTGCGTATCGAGGTGCTCGAGGTGGAGCGGCACGTGCCGTCCCGTGTCCGGGTCACCGTCGTCGACGCACCGGCACATACCGAGAACGAGCGCGAGGAGGCCCGATGAGCAACCCCTGGGTAGTGGTCGCGGCCACCGTCGCCATCATCGCGCTGAGCGCGTTCTTCGTGGCCGTGGAGTTCGCGCTGCTCGCGGCCAAGCGGCACCGGCTCGAGGACGCGGCGTCCACCAGCCGCTCCGCGCGGGCCGCGCTGCGCAGCGCGAGCGAGCTCACGGTGCTCCTGGCGGGATCGCAGCTCGGCATCACCGTCTGCACCCTGGCCCTCGGTGCGATCACCAAGCCGGCGGTGCACCACTGGCTGACGCCGCTCTTCGAGACGTGGGGCGCGCCGTTCTGGGCGGCCGACGTCGCGGGCTTCGTGCTGGCGCTCATCATCGTCACGTTCCTGCACCTGGTGGTGGGGGAGATGGCGCCCAAGTCGTGGGCCATCGCCCACCCGGAGACGAGCGCCACGATGCTGGCGCTCCCGATGCGGGCGTTCATGGTCGTGACCCGGCCGCTGCTCGTGGCGCTGAACGGCGCGGCGAACTGGTGCCTGCGGCGCGTCGGCGTCGAGCCGGCGGACCAGGTGGCGTCCGGGCAGGGCCCGGACGACCTGAGGCACCTCGTCGAGCACTCCGTCAGCGTCGGTGCGCTCGACGTCGCCTACTCCGACCAGCTCTCCGGAGCGCTGGACCTGCGCCGGCTCACGGTGCACGACCTGCTGGCCGCACGCACGACGCCGGCCGCCGTCAGCCACGGTGCGACGGCCGCCGAGGTGCAGGAGGCGTCCCGGACGTCCGGCCACCTGCGGATCCTCGTGGGGGCGGACGGACGCCTGCCGGACGGCGTGGTGCACGTGCGGGACACGCTCCTGCTGGCCGACGACGCGTCCGTCGCGGACGTCACGCGGCCGGTCTTCGAGCTGGCCCCCGACGTGCCGCTGCACAGCGCGCTGACGAGCATGCGGGAGTCGGGCAACCTGCTCGCGATCGTGGCCCGGCCGGAGGGCGGCACCGCCGACTACGGCGTGGTGACGCTCGCCGACGTGCTGCGGAAGCTCCTGCCGCGCACCACGGCGGGCCGGGTCGGCTGACCCGGTCGAGTGCGGGACCTTCGTCCGTCCGACGGGCTCGGAGGGCGAAGGCCCCGCACTCAGGCGGCGTCCAGGACGGCGTCGATCTCGCGCAGGAAGTCCGGGAGGTCCTTGGGGTTGCGGGACGTGATCAGCGGGAAGCCCGCGCCGCTGTCCCGGACCACCGGCTCGTCCACCCAGGTGCCGCCCGCGTTCCGGACGTCCGTGGCCAGCGACGGGTAGCTGGTGAGCCTCGCGCCCGAGACCTTGCCCGCCTCGACGAGGGCCCACGGGCCGTGGCAGATGGCGGCCACCGGACGGCCGGAGGACGTGAACGCCTCGACCACCGAGACCGCCTTGTCCTGCAGGCGCAGCGTGTCGGCGTTGATCGTCCCGCCGGGCACGAGCAGCAGGTCGAAACCGGCCGGGTCCACCTCGTCGATGGTGGTGTCCGGCGCGACCGCCTCGCCCGGCTTCTCGTCGCCCACCAGCGTGCGCACGTCGTCCCGCGACACCGCGGCCAGGGTGACGACGGCCCCGCGGTCGCGCAGGTGGCGCATGGGCACGAGGAGCTCGTCCTGCTCGACGCCGTAGTTCGTCACGAGCGCCAGCACTTGCTTGCTCTTCAGGTGCGGCATGGTTCTCTCCTCCGATCGGGTTCGCTGCTCCACGACAGTAGGCACGACCGTGCCTCGCTCGCACGGGACGTGGGACAATGAGAGCTGGCCCAACCACCCTGACGACGGAGCGAGAACGCTTTGCCCATCCCCGGTCCTGCGCTCACCGCGCGCATCCAGCCGAACGCCACAGCGCCCGAGCTGATCCGCAACTTCTGCATCATCGCGCACATCGACCACGGCAAGTCGACGCTGGCCGACCGCATGCTGCAGCTGACCGGCGTGGTCCAGTCGCGCGACATGCGCGCCCAGTACCTCGACCGCATGGACATCGAGCGCGAGCGCGGCATCACCATCAAGTCGCAGGCCGTGCGGATGCCGTGGGCGCTCGCCGACGAGGCGGGTGTGCTGACCCCGCACGCGCTGAACATGATCGACACCCCCGGACACGTCGACTTCACGTACGAGGTCTCCCGCTCGCTGGCCGCGTGCGAGGGCGCCGTGCTGCTGGTCGATGCCGCCCAGGGCATCGAGGCGCAGACCCTGGCCAACCTGTACCTGGCCATGGAGAACGAGCTCGAGATCATCCCGGTCCTGAACAAGATCGACCTGCCGGCGGCGCAGCCGGAGAAGTACGGCGAGGAGCTCGCGAAGCTGGTGGGCTGCGAGCCCGAGGACGTGCTGAAGGTCAGCGGCAAGACCGGCGTCGGCGTGGAGCCGCTGCTCGACCGCATCGTGCAGAGAGTCCCGGCCCCGACCGGTGACCCGAACGCCCCGGCGCGAGCCATGATCTTCGACTCCGTCTACGACACCTACCGCGGCGTCGTGACCTATGTGCGCGTGATCGACGGCGACCTGAACCCGCGCGAGAAGATCGCGATGATGTCGACGAAGGCCACGCACGAGCTCCTCGAGATCGGGGTCAGCTCGCCCGAGCCGCACGCGACCAAGGGCCTCGGCGTCGGCGAGGTGGGCTACCTGATCACGGGCGTGAAGGACGTGCGCCAGTCCAAGGTCGGTGACACCGTGACCAACGCGGCCAAGCCCGCCGCCACCGCGCTCGCCGGCTACAGCGACCCCAAGCCCATGGTCTTCTCGGGCCTGTACCCGATCGACGGCTCCGACTACCCGGTGCTGCGCGACGCCTTGGACAAGCTCAAGCTCAGCGATGCCGCGCTCAACTACGAGCCCGAGACGTCGGTGGCCCTCGGCTTCGGCTTCCGCGTGGGCTTCCTCGGCCTGCTCCACCTCGAGATCGTGCGCGAGCGCCTCGAGCGGGAGTTCAACCTCGAGCTGATCTCCACCGCCCCGAACGTCGTCTACGAGGTGACGATGGAGGACGGCACGAAGGTCGAGGTGACCAACCCGTCGGAGTTCCCCGGGGGCAAGATCAAGGAGGTCCGCGAGCCGGTCGTCAAGGCCACGATCCTCACCCCGAGCGAGTTCGTGGGCGCGGTCATGGAGCTCGCGCAGTCCAAGCGCGGCGAGCTGCAGGGCATGGACTACCTGTCCGAGGAGCGCGTGGAGCTGCGTTACCACCTGCCGCTCGGCGAGATCGTCTTCGACTTCTTCGACCAGCTCAAGTCCAAGACCCGGGGTTACGCGTCCCTCGACTACGACACGACCGGCGACCAGGTGGCCGACCTCGTGAAGGTCGACATCCTGCTCCAGGGTGAGCACGTCGACGCGTTCAGCTCGATCGCGCACCGGGACAAGGCGTACTCGTACGGCGTCATGATGACTGCCAAGCTCAAGGAGCTCATCCCGCGCCAGCAGTTCGAGGTGCCGATCCAGGCCGCCATCGGCGCGCGCGTGATCGCCCGCGAGACCATCCGCGCCATGCGCAAGGACGTGCTCGCCAAGTGCTACGGCGGCGACATCAGCCGGAAGCGCAAGCTGCTGGAGAAGCAGAAGGAGGGCAAGAAGCGCATGAAGAACATCGGCTCCGTCGAGGTGCCGAAGGAGGCGTTCATCGCCGCGCTCTCCTCCGACTCCGACACGCCGAAGGACAAGAAGAAGTAGGTGCCCGCTCTTCCCTCCGGCATCCCCGTGCCCGACGACGGCGGGCTGCCCGACTGGGTGCGCCCGGCCGGGCAGCGACCGCTCGCCGGGCCGTTCGGCGTCTACGTGCACGTCCCGTTCTGCACGGTGCGCTGCGGCTACTGCGACTTCAACACCTACACGGCGTCGGAGCTGGGCGGCGGCGCCAACCAGGCACAGTACGCCGGCACGGCGCTGCTGGAGGTCGACCTCGCGGCCAAGGTGCTGGCCGACGCCGGGCGCTCGCCCGCCGCGGTCTCGACGGTCTTCTTCGGCGGCGGCACCCCCACGATGCTCCCGGCGGAGGATCTCGCCCGGGTGCTCGGCGGGATCAGGGACGCGTGGGGGCTGGCCGCCCCCTCGACGGGCTCAGGACGGGCCGCCGAGGTCACCACCGAGGCCAACCCGGACTCCGTGACGCCCGAGTCGTTGCGGGTCCTGGCCGACGCCGGGTTCACGCGCGTCTCCTTCGGGATGCAGTCGGCGGTGCCGCACGTGCTCGCGACGCTGGAGCGGACCCACGACCCGCTGCGCATCCCCGACGTCGTCCGGTGGGCACGTGACGCCGGGCTCGACGTCTCCCTCGACCTCATCTACGGCACCCCCGGTGAGTCGCTGGACGACTGGCGCGTCAGCGTGGAGACGGCGCTGGCCACCGGCGTCGACCACGTGTCCGCGTACGCGCTGGTGGTGGAGCCGGGCACGAAGATGGCAGCCCAGGTGCGCCGCGGCGAGGTGCGGCTGCCCGACGAGGACGACCAGGCCGCCAAGTACGAGCTGGTCGACGACCTGCTCACCGAGGCGGGCCTGCGCTGGTACGAGGTGTCGAACTGGGCCCGCGCCGGGCACGAGTGCCGCCACAACATCGGGTACTGGCGCGGCGACGACTGGTGGGGCATCGGCCCGGGTGCGCACAGCTACGTGTCGGCGTCGGCCACGGCGGACGAGGCCCCGGCCGGGGTTCGCTGGTGGAACGTGAAGCATCCCCGCGCTTATGCCACCCGGCTCGAAGCCGGGCAGAGCCCTGGCGCGGGGCGTGAGCTGCTCACGCACGAGGAGGCTCACCTGGAACGCGTCATGCTCGGGGTGCGGCTGCGAGAAGGACTCGACCTGGGAGTGCTGTCGGCCGCGGGCCGCACGGCGGTGGCGGGTCTGGTGGCCCGCGAGCTGCTCGACGGGCGGGCGGCGGTCGGCGCCGGGGGAGCGGCTCCACGGGCGGTGCTGACCCGCCGCGGACGCCTGCTGGCCGACACCGTCGTGCGCGAGCTCACGGCCTGAGTCCCGGCGACCGGTAGGCGGTATCGGTGAACCGCCCAGTTTGTTTGCGTGGCGGGCGAAATCGTCGATACCTTGTGCCGATTCACACCGTTGCGAGGCGGCACAGGCACGCCTGACGAGGGGTACGCGCATGAGCAACACCTACGGCGGCTGGAACCCACAGGATCCCTACCGTGGGCAGAACCCCGAGTCCCGGCCTGAGCAGGACCCGGACCCAGGCCCGGCCTGGCCTCCGCAGCCCCAGCCGTTCGACCCGTACGGCCCGCGCGACCCCTACGGGCGGCCCGCCAACCCGTACGGCCGGCCCGACTACCAGCCCCAGCAGCAGCCGGAGCAGCGTGACGGGCAGCCGGGCGTGTGGGGACAGTTCCAGACCCGCCCGCAGGCCCCGCAGCCGCAGGCCGCACCCGGCGTCCCGCAGTACTCGCCGGTCTCCGGTGCGGAGCACCGCCCGGGCGCGGACGGCCCCCCGACGATCGGCGGCGCGTGGCGCTGGGGCTGGGGCGCCTTCGGCGCGAGCTGGGGCGTCTGGGTGCTGATGAGCCTCCTGCTCGGTCTGGCGCAGCTCGCCGTCGTCCTCATGTTCAGCCCGGCCACCGTGGACGGCATCAGGTTCGCGACCGACCCGGCGGCGGTCGACGCCGCACAGGCCGCCGGGCAGACGCTCGAGGCCCGCGGTCTGGCCGCCGCCGGCACAGCGGTGTGCTTCCTGCTGCAGGCGCTCCTGTACGCCGGCGCGATCGCTGCCACGCGCACCCGCAAGGTCCGCTTCCGCGACTTCTTCGTGCTCCGCGGCTTCGGCGGGCTCGTGGGGTACGCGGTGATCACCGGGGCGCTCGGCTTCGCCGGCAGCGTGGTGCCCGTGTTCGGCTGGCTGGTGCAGCTGGTGTTCACGCTGCTCCTGCTCCCCGTGCCCTTCCTGCTCCTCAAGGGAGAGGGCTTCGGCAAGGCGTTGGGCGGTGGCATCGGGCTCGTGCTCTCGCACCTCGGGACCGCTCTCGCGGTCTTCGGCATCTTCGCCGGGCTGGCGCTCGCGTCACTCTTCACGTGCGGCATCGGCCTGGTCGTCGTGGCACCCGCGATGCTGCTGGTGGGGGCGTATCTCGTCCAGCGCTGGACCGGAGAAACCGTCCAGGGCCGACCATCTGGTAACAACTCGGCAATTGCACATGCGTAGATGCGGAGAAGAGGTGAAGGTGGGGCTGGATCACCGACCAGACAAGGGGAGCACATGAGCGAGAACACGCCTCAGGACCCGTACGAGCCGAACCAGGGTGGGGCGAACCCGCCGGCGGGCGGCCCGACGCCGCCGAACCCGGCCGAGCCGACGCCACCGTCGGGCGCGGCCCTGCCGCCGAACCCCGCCGGGGCCACGCCGCCGCCGTCGGGCGGCCCGACGCAGCCTCCCGTCTACGGTGGCGCGAGCCAGCCCCCGGCCTACGGCGGACCGGCGGCGCCGTACGGCACGCAGTCCTCGAAGCCGTTCCAGGTCGGTGAGGCGCTGAGCTTCGGGTGGGGCCGGTTCAAGGGGAACTGGCTGTTCTGGGTGCTGTTCGTGCTGCTGACGTTCGTGGTCGGCGCGATCTTCAACTCCGGCTCGGTCGGCGACATCCAGGATCAGATCAATGCGTCCTCCGACCCGGAGGCGATGCAGGAGCTCGCAGGCAGCATGTCGGGCGCGAGCTCGCTGCTCCAGTTCATCGGCTCGCTGGTGCTCGGTGTGCTGCAGGCACTCGGGATCAACGCTGCGCTCCGCGAGGTGTCCGGGGAGAAGGCCACCTGGGGCACCCTGTTCAAGGTGAACAACCTCGGGATGGTCATCCTGGCGGCCCTCCTGCTCATGGTGGCGAGCTTCGTGGGCGTGCTGCTCTGCGGGATCGGGCTCATCGCCGTGGCGATCTTCGGCGTGTTCACCTACCACAACGTGGTCGACAAGGGCCTGAACGCCTGGGCGGCCTTCACCTCGTCGTTCTCCCAGGTGGGCAAGAACTTCGGCGCCGTGTTCCTGCTGGAGCTCGCGCTCTTCGGCATCAACATCGTGGGCGCGCTGCTGTGCGGGCTCGGCCTGTTCATCACGATCCCGCTGTCGGTGCTCACGCTCGCGTTCGCGTACCGCCGGATCACGGGCGGCCCGGTGAGCACCGCCCCGGCCGTCTGACGGACCGGCGGAACGAAACGAAGGGCACCCCGCCGAGGCGGGGTGCCCTTCGTGCGTGCTGGACCGTCGCCGTTCCGTCGGTCTACTTGATGAGGCGGATGTTCAGCGGGTAGCGGTACGGCGCTCCCTTGCTGTTCTCCACGGCGGCCAGGATCATGAAGACCACCGCGGCGATGAACACCACGTACACGATCGAGCCGAGACCGAACGTGACGACGGAGATGATCGCGCAGGCGATGTGCACGAAGATCAGCGTGATCTGGAAGTTCAGCGCCTCCTTGCCCTCCTGGTCCACGAACCGGCTCCGGTCCCGGAACACCAGCCAGATCACCAGTGGTGCGATGAACGACAGCAGGACCGGGCCGATCTGGGCGAAGACCGTCCACATGCGCTCGTCCGACGGGTTCAGCGGCTGGGGCTGGTACGGGGCGCCGGGACCGTAGGGCGGGCCGTACCCCGTACCGGGCTGGGGCTGACCGGCCTGACCGGGCTGGTCCTGGTGGGGCGGCTGGCCGGGCGGGGGCGAGCCATAGGCGGGGGCCTGCTCCGGCTGCTGTGGCGGCGGGCCGGGCTGCTGGGGCGACTGCGGCTGCTGCGGGTTCTCGGACATGAGCCCCACCGTAGAGGCTGGACCTTACGACGTGGTCACGAAATCGATAAGTTCCTCCACCCGGCCCAGCAGCGCCGGGTCAAGGTCCCGGAAATCGCGCACGGTGCCGAGGATCCGCTGCCAGCCACGGGCGACGTCGGCCTGCGTCTCGGCAGGCCAGCCCAGGGAACGCAGGATGCCGAGCTTCCACTCGGTACCGCGGTCGACGACCGGCCAACGGTCCAGCCCGAGCCGTTCGGCACGCACCGCCTGCCACACGTCGACGTAAGGGTGGCCCAGCACCAGCACGGTGCCCTTCGGGACGTGGCGCAGCGCCTCGTCGGTCAGCCGCTGCTCCTTCGAGCCGGGGACCAGGTGGTCGACCAGCACGCCGACGCGGCGCTCGGCGTCGGGCCCGAACTCGGCGAGGCGCTCGGCGAGGTGGTCGACGCCGTCGAGCATCTCGACCACCACACCCTCGATGCGCAGGTCGTCGCCCCAGACCTTCTCGACGAGCTCGGCGTCGTGCTTGCCCTCCACCCAGATGCGGCTGCCCCGCGCCACGCGTGCCTTGGCGCCGTGCACCGCCACGGACCCGGAGGCCGTGCGCGTCGGCTGGGCGGGCGCGCGGTGCAGCACGGGTGCGGTGAGCACCACGGGCTTGCCCTCCACCCAGAAGCCTGGGCCGAGCGGGAAGGTGCGGGTGCGACCGCGGCGGTCCTCCAGGACGACGACGTGCATGCCACCCGACTTCTCGACCCGCACGACGGCACCGACCCAGCCGGTCTCGACCTCCTCCACCACCAGTCCTGGCTCGGCGGGCACGGGCTGCGACGTCGGCCGGCTCCGCCCTCGCTGCGCGCCAGGAAACGCGGGGGACAGCACGTCGGGTCCATACCGTTCGTCGAACACTCCGTGAGCGTAGATCCGCCACGGCGCCGAGTGCCGGATCTTCGCCCGTTCGGAGTGTCAACCCGGGCGACGTGCAGTACCGGACGAAGGGCTCAGCGGGAGGCGCGCAGGGCCGCCTCCGTGCGGCTCGCCACGCCCAGCTTGCGCAGGATCGCGGAGACTTGCACCGACGCGGTCTTGGCCGAGATGAACAGCCGCTCGGCGATCTGCCCGTTGGTCAGGCCCTCCGCGACGAGAGCGAGCACCTGCTGCTCACGTGGGGTGAGCGCGTCCGGCCCGCTGCCCGACGACGCCGGTGCGGCGGCCGGCCCGGCCGCGGCGACGACGGCCTCGCGGCCGACGGCCTGGACGATGCCGGCCTCGCCGGCGATCACGAGGGTGCGGTTGCCGCCCGCGCGGACGGCGTCGAGGGCGGTCCTGAGCTCACCGAGCTCGCGGGCTCGACCCACCAGGCGGGCGCGGGGAACCGGCATGGGCACATCGTCCCATGCCGGTCCTGTCGTCGATCCGCTGCTCATCGTTGCTGGTCATGGCGGTCCGTCACGGCTCGCGCCGTGCGTCAGGCGACGCGGGGGCGGGTCGCGGAGGTGCTCGTGGTCCGGCCGGCGCGCTGGGTGGCACGCTCCGTGCTGCGGCGCTCGGCCGCCTGTCGACGCGCGGTGTCCTTCTGCTCACGTGCTACTCGGGACTGCTCCGCGCGGCGGTCGATCTCCTGCTCGTTCCTGCGGTACTCGGCGTGGTCGGTGAAACCGAACATGGTGTTGCCTCCTGGTCGTCGCCGGCCCTTCGCCGGCGATGGCTCAAGGTTCGTCCGTGAGGCGCACCCGGCGGATCGGGCGGTCGCCGCATCTTGCGGACCGGGTTTCCTGAGGTGCGCGGCGGTCCCTAAGTCATTGCCGTAGTCCGCCGCTCGCGAACGTGGTGCACGCCTCCGTCACCCGCGTGACCTGCGTGTCCGGTGCGATCGGGGAAGGTCGGTGGGGACCGGCGGCGGGTCGGGGACTTGGCCCCTGGCGTGTGCCGCGTAGGATTGGCACTCGGTTGGCGAGAGTGCTGGAGAGCGGACCGGAACCCGGGTGCAGGTCCCGGACGTTCTACCGGGGACGGAGGTGAGCGCGGTGAGCGAAGAACGCAGGCTCGATGTCTTGCGAGCGATCGTGGAGGACTATGTCCGGACACGGGAGCCCGTGGGGTCCCGCATACTCACCGAGCGCCACAAGCTCGGTGTGTCCCCGGCGACGGTGCGCAACGACATGGCGGCGCTCGAGGAGGCCGGGCTCATCGCCCAGCCGCACACCTCGGCCGGCCGTATCCCCACGGACAAGGGCTACCGCCTGTTCGTGGACCAGCTCGCCGAGGTGCGGCCGCTGACCGTGCCCCAGAAGCGCGCCATCGAGACCTTCCTGTCCGAGGCCGTCGACCTGGACGACGTCGTGGCTCGCGCCGGGCGGCTCATCGCCCAGCTGACGGGCCAGGTCGCCGTCGTGCAGTACCCGTCGCTGCGCCGTTCCGGGCTGCGGCACCTGGAGCTCGTGCCCACGGCCGAGGGGCGGCTCCTCGTCGTCGTCATCACCGACACGGGACGGGTGGAGCAGCGCTTCCTCGACGTGCCCGTCGGGATGGACGACGGGACGCTGGGCGAGCTGCGCGCCCGCTTCAACGCCGCAGCCGCGGGCCACCGGCTCACCGAGATCGGCCACGCCTTCGCGCGGGTCACCGAGGCGATGCCGGACGAGCACCGGGCGCTGGCCACGGCGGTGGCCGAGGTCGTGACGGCGGCGCTCGCCGAGGAGAGCGAGGAACGCATCGTGCTGACCGGCCAGGCCAACCTGGCGCGGACCGGCATGCGGTTCGAACAGGGCCTGCGTCCCGTGCTCGAGGCGCTCGAGGAGCAGGTGGTCCTGCTCGGTCTCCTCACCGACATGACCGACGACGCCGGGGTGGCCGTGAGCATCGGCCACGAGAACCGGCTGGCGGGCCTCTCGGAGACCTCCGTCGTGACGTCCGGCTACGGCTCGTCCGACGGAGACACCGTCGCGATCCTGAGCTCGATCGGCCCCACCCGTATGGACTATCCGGGCACCATCGCCGCGGTGCGCGCTGTCGCGCGCTACCTGTCGCGAGTGCTGCCCAGCTGACTACTCACCTCATCACGAAGAGAGACCTGTGACCGACTACTACGAGATCCTCGGTGTCCCGCGCGACGCCTCGCCCGAGCAGATCAAGAAGGCATACCGCAAGCTGGCCCGTGAGCTGCACCCCGACGTGGCCGGCGACGTGGGCGAGGACCGGTTCAAGGACGTCGCGCGCGCCTACGAGGTCCTGTCCAACCCGGACAAGCGCCAGCAGTACGACATGGGCGTGGACCCGACCTCGCCCGGTGGCGGCGCGGGCGGCGGGTTCGGTGCCGGGTTCGGTTTCCAGGACATCTTCGAGACCTTCTTCGGCGGCGGCCAGCCCACCGGTCCGGTGCCGCGCGCCCGGCGTGGCAACGACGCGCTCGTGCGGCTCGACCTCGAGCTCGCCGAGGCGGTCTTCGGCGCCAAGCGCGAGATCCAGGTCGACACGGCGGTGGTCTGCACCACCTGCAGCGGCGACGGCGCGCGGCCGGGTACCCACGCGCGCACCTGCGACGTCTGCCACGGGCGCGGCTCCGTGCAGCGCGTGGCCCGCTCGTTCCTCGGCCAGGTCATGACGAACCAGCCGTGCTCCGCCTGCGGTGGCTTCGGCACCGTGATCCCCGAGCCCTGCACCGACTGCTCCGGCGAGGGCCGCGTGCGCTCGCGCCGCACCGTCTCGGTGAACGTGCCCGCGGGTGTCGACACCGGCACGCGCATCAAGCTGACCGGGCAGGGCGAGGTGGGCCCCGGTGGCGGCCCCGCCGGCGACCTGTACGTCGAGATCCGGGAGCGCGCCCACGACACGTTCGTGCGGCGTGGCGACGAGCTGCACTGCACCCTCCAGGTGCCGATGACGGCGGCCGCCCTCGGCACCGTCCTCGAGCTCGACACGCTGGACGGCCTGCAGGAGATCGACCTGCGCCCCGGCACGCAGCCCGGCCAGGTCATGACCCTCAAGGGCCTCGGCGTGGGGCACCTCCACTCGACCGGTCGCGGCGACCTCAACGTGCACATCGAGGTCCACGTGCCGACGGCACTGGACGAGGAGCAGACGGCACTCCTGCAGCAGCTCGCGGTCCTGCGTGGCGAGGAGCGGCCCGAGTCGCGGCTCGCCTCCGTGCACGGCGGCGTGTTCTCCCGCCTGCGCGACAAGCTCAGCGGGCGTTGACCGCCCACCCATGAGCGCGCCGGTTTTTCTCGCGGAGGCGTCCACCGCCCATCCGCTGTCGGAGTACGCCACGGGCTCGGTCTACGTGCTCGACGGCGCGGAGGGCCGGCACGCCGGCGTGGTCCAGCGGCGCGGCCCGGGGGAGCGGCTCGACGTGGTCGACGGCGCCGGGGTGCGCCTGCGGACGGTCGTCGAGTCGGTGGACGGCGCCGAGGTGCGCCTGCGGGTCGAGGAGGTGGTCGTCGAGCCGGAGCCCACCGTCGTCGTGACGCTCGTCCAGGCCCTCGCCAAGGGCGACCGCGACGAGATGGCCATCGAGGCCGCGACCGAGGTCGGCGCGGACGCGATCATCCCCTGGCAGGCGGAACGGTCCGTCGTCGTCTGGCGCGGGGACCGGGCGGCGAAGTCGCGGGCCCGCTGGGTCAGCACCGTGCGGGCCGCGACCAAGCAGGCCCGCCGCTGCCGCCTGCCCGACGTCGAGGTGCCGCTGAGCACCAAGCAGCTCGCCGCCCGGACCCGCGACGTGGTCGCCGCGGGCGGGACGGTCGCCGTGCTCCACGAGGAGGCGACGGCAGGCATCGCGACGGTGCCGCTGCCCGACGCCGGCGAGGTGCTCGTCGTCGTCGGACCGGAGGGCGGGATCTCCGAGGCCGAGGTCGCCCTGCTGACCGAGGCCGGCGCGGTCACCGCCCGGCTCGGGCCGCACGTGCTGCGCACGTCCACGGCCGGCCCGGTGGCGATAGCCCACCTGAGCGAACGCCTGGGCCGCTGGACCTGACCACCCGCCCACCTGACCACCCACCCTGCCGAGGTAGTCACGCAGCCAGATGACTACCTCGGCGGAGTGGGGCGTCAGGTGCGGACGACGAACTCCACGCGGCGGTTCTTCTCCAGGTCCGCGAAGGTCTTCGGGACGACCAGCGGGTCCGACTCGCCGTAGCCCTTCGCCGTCAGCCGGTCCTCGTCGACGCCGAGCTCCACCAGTCGGTCGAGCACCACGTCAGCCCGGCGCTCGCTGAGCTGCCGGTTGTCCGCCCGGGTCCCGCGCGAGTCGGTGTGCCCCTCGATGCGGACCTCGACCTCAGGGTGCTCCCCGAGCACCTCGGCGGCCTCCCGCACGACCCGGCGGCCGTCCTTGGTCAGGCGCGCGCTGTCCGTGACGAACGTGATGTTCGGGATCTCGACCAGGTCGTCCTGGGCCTTCTCCCGCTCCTCGCGCGTCGGGTTGCGCACCGGCTCGTCGTTCTCGGTCTCCTGACCGTCTGCACCTCCGGGCTGTGGCGATGACGACGGCGACGGTGAGGGCGCGGCGCTCACCTCGATGTCGTCCCCGCCGGGGGCAGCGCCCTCGGCGGTGTCGGCCCCCGCTTCACCCGCGTCCGCCGACGCCGGGCCGCCCGGCCCGAACGCCGTCGCCACGCGGACGCCGGTCACACCGCTCACGACGTCGGACGCGATCAGGGCGTCCGTGTCGGTCGGGGCGGTCACGTCGGCGTCCCGGCCGGTGATCTCGACGTCGACCTCGTCGAGGCCCGCCTCGGCGAGCGCGCTCAGCGCGCGCTCCGTCAGGTCCGCCTCGATCCGTTCGCGGAACCCCGTGTCCTGGACGCCCGACAGCGCGCCCAGCCCGAGGACCGCGACGATCACCGGGGGAAGGGCCGACCTCAGGTTCATGCCTTCGCCTCGGAAGCGGTGGGCTCGGTCCCGCCGTCGGCCGCCGCCACCTTCGCCTCGTCCGCGGCGATGGCCGAGGCCTTGGCGGAGGCGCCCTCGATCTCGTCGACGTCGGCGTAGTCGACATCCTTCCTGAACTTCGCCGCACGGTCCTGCCCGCCGACCAGGTAGTCCTGGAACTCCTGGAAGCCGTCCTCGTCGCCGTCCACGAGGTACCGCGCCTGGTCGGCCCAGCTCGCGGCAGCGGGCGCGAACTTGATGCCGCCGGTGGCGAGCGCCGCGCGCAGCTCCGCCTCGGACGCGCCGGCGATCTTGGCGTACGTCGTGTACCCGGCTGCCTGGAGCGTCGCCTCGATCTTGGGGCCGATGCCCTCGATACGGCGCAGGTCCTGAGGCTCGGGCTCGGGCTCGGGCTCAGCGGCGGCGGCCGCTGCGGCCGCCTGCTCGTCCTCCGCGAGGGCCTTGGCCCGGACGTCGGCGTCCGTGATCTCGTCGACGTCGGCGTAGTCGACGTTCTCGTGGAACTTCGCGCGCCGCTCCTGGCCCCCGACCAGGTAGTCCTGGTACTCGTCCAGGCCCTTCGGGTCGCTGTCCACCAGGTACTGGGCCTGGTCGGCCCAGCTGGCGGCCGACGGCGCGAACCTGATGCCCTGGCTCGCGACGGCCTTGCGCAGCTCGTCCTCGTTCGCGGCGGCGATGGAGGCGTACGTCGGGTAGCCGGCGGCCACCAGCGCGGAGGCGATCTTCGGACCGATGCCCTCGATCCGCTGCAGGTCGTCGGCCTGCAGGGTCGCGCCCTCTCCGGCCTCGGCCTCGGTGGCGCCCGCGTCGGCCTGGACCGCCGCGCTCGCCTCGGCGGCCCTGCGTGCGACGGCCTCGGCCTCGGCGACGACGTCGGCCTCGGTGAGGCCGTCGGGCGTGGCCTCGGCCTCGCCGGTGCCGGCGGACGAGGCGTCCGGCGTCTCGGCGCCGGCCTTCGCCCCGGCGTCGGTGGACGCGACCGCGAGGGTGGGAGCGGGCTCGGCGCCGGCCCTCTCCTCCTCGTCCTCCTCGGTGACGGCCTCGGCTGAATCGACCTCCGCTGCCTCGGCCTCAGCAGAATCGGCCTCGGCGCCCGACGCCGGAACAGCGACCGCAGCTGTGCTCGCAGCCTCCGCCGTCTCCGCCGAGTGCTTGTCCGTGGCGCGCCGGCCCCAGACGAGCCAGCCGATCCAGATGCCGATCGCGAGGCCGATCAGGGCCGCGATGATGATGAATGCGAGCGATTGGGCGATGAACCAACCCACGCGAACCTCCAGGTGACGACTGCTGTGTGTGGTGTGAGGGTGACGACGGGACCTGCGAGGAGGGCGGCGACAAAAGGTGTCGCAGCACGCCAATCTCCATCGAATGCCGCAAACTCTCCCACATCCCTTTCACCCGGGCATTTCCAGCCGTATAACGGTATGGAAAAACATCGAGGCATCCCGTGCGGTCGTCCCGGCGGCCTCCGGGAGTCGTCCGCCGGCCCCCGCCGGTAGCCTGCAGAGCATGACGAGTACCGACAGCCCTGACTGCCTCTTCTGCAAGATCGTGGCGGGGGACATCCCTGCGGACGTCGTGGCGTCGTCGGACACGGCGATCGCGTTCCGCGACATCGCGCCCAAGGCGCCCGTGCACGTGCTCGTGGTGCCGAAGGAGCACTACCCGGACGTGTCGGCGTTCGCCGCGACGGACACCGAGGGCCTGGCGGGCGTCATCGGGCTCGCGGACGGCGTCGCGAGCGAGCTCGCCGACGGCCAGTACCGCCTCATCTTCAACACCGGGCCCAAGGCCGGGCAGTCGGTCTTCCACGTGCACGCGCACCTGCTCGCGGGCGGGGAGCTCCCGGGCTTCGCCTGACGGGTCGGACACGTGCGCGAGGGAAGGGCGGGAAAGGCCGTGGCGTCGCCCCCGCCGGTCGATAGGATGGGGACCATCGTCATCCCTACCGCACAAAGGAGCGGATCGGCCCCGCGGGCCGGCTCATGACAACTTCGCCCAGCACACAGTCCCAGACCCGGATCGAGCACAAGATCGTCGTTCCGGCCCACATCCCGACGGTCGCGCTCCTCGGGAGCCGGGACTCGGTGCTGCGGGCCGTCGAAGAGGGCTTCCCCGGCGTCGACGTCCATGCCCGTGGCAACGAGATCGCAGTGAACGGACCGGCGGGCGACGTCGCCCTGGTCACGCAGCTGCTCGACGAGCTGATCGAGGTCGTCGAGGCGGGCACCCAGCTCACCCCCGAGGTCGTGAAGCGCTCGGTGGCGATGCTGAGCGACGCGTCGGCGTCGCGTCCGGCCGAGGTCCTCACGTTCAACATCCTGTCCAGCCGGGGCCGCACCATCCGGCCCAAGACGGTCGGGCAGAAGGTCTACGTGGACGCGATCGACACCAACACGATCACGTTCGGCATCGGCCCGGCCGGCACCGGCAAGACCTACCTCGCCATGGCCAAGGCCGTGCAGGCGCTCCAGGCCAAGCAGGTCAACCGGATCATCCTGACGCGCCCCGCCGTCGAGGCGGGGGAGCGGCTCGGCTTCCTGCCCGGCACGCTGTCCGAGAAGATCGACCCGTACCTGCGGCCGCTGTACGACGCGCTGCACGACATGGTCGATCCCGAGCAGGTGCCCAAGCTGATCGAGGCGGGCACCATCGAGGTGGCGCCCCTGGCCTATATGCGGGGCCGCTCCCTGAACGACTCCTTCATCGTCCTGGACGAGGCGCAGAACACCTCGACCGAGCAGATGAAGATGTTCCTGACCCGTCTCGGGTTCGGCTCCAAGATGGTGATCACCGGCGA
Source organism: Promicromonospora iranensis (assembly GCF_028994805.1). Taxonomy (GTDB): domain Bacteria; phylum Actinomycetota; class Actinomycetes; order Actinomycetales; family Cellulomonadaceae; genus Promicromonospora; species Promicromonospora iranensis. Next base: position 357,621 of record NZ_JAJQQP010000003.1, read on the forward strand.
CGCCACGCAGGTCGACCTGCCGGGTGGCACCACGTCCGGCCTGCGCGTGGTCGAGGACATCCTGCTGGGCGTGGACGACGTGGAGTTCTGCCGCCTCACGTCCTCCGACGTCGTGCGGCACCGGCTCGTGAGCGACATCATCGACGCGTACGCACGGTGGGACGTCCTCACCGACGACCGTCGTCCGGGCCGTCAGCCGCAGGACTTCCGTCAGGGCGGCAACCAGGGGAGCAAGAGGCAGCGCCGGTGAGCACCGAGGTCAACAACGAGTCCGGGTTCGAGGTCGACGAGGCGGAGTTCGCCGCGCTCGGCCGGTTCGTCCTGGACGCCATGCGGGTCCACCCGCAGACAGAGCTGTCGATCATCTTCGTCGACACCACCGTCATGGCCGACCTGCACGTCCAGTGGATGGACGAGCCCGGCCCCACCGACGTCCTGTCCTTCCCGATGGACGAGCTGCGCCCCGGGCGCGACGGCGACGTCACCCCGCCCGGGACGCTCGGCGACATCGTGCTGTGCCCGGAGGTGGCCGTCACCCAGGCCAAGGCCGCCGGCCACTCCACCACCGAGGAGCTCCTGCTCCTGACGACGCACGGGATCCTGCACCTGCTCGGGTACGACCACGCCGAGCCCGAGGAGGAGAAGGAGATGTTCACGCTCCAGCGCAAGCTTCTCCTGACCTTCCTCGCGACTCGGTGACCGGCGTGATCGCTCTGCTCCTCACCCTGGTCATGCTCGTCGGCCTCTCCCTGGCCGGGATGCTCTCGGCCGGCGAGGCCGCTCTCCTGCGGGTCACCCGCGCCTCCCTCACGGAGGCGCTCGCGGAGGCCGAGCTCGGGCGGTCGCCCGACCCGGACCGCGCGTCCCGGATCCGGCGGGCCCAGGCGCTCGTCGTGGACCCGACGGCGATCGTCGCCTCCTTCGCGCTCGTGCGGGTCATGTCGGAGGTCGTCGCCATCGCGGCCGGGACCCTGCTCGTGCAGCAGACGATCCCGGGCGAGGGCGTGCCCGACGAGCTCCCCGTGATGCTCGTCGCGCTCGTCGTGGGCGTCGTCATCGGCGTGCTCTTCGTGCGGGTGTCGCCCCGCGCGCTCGGTTTCCGCAAGCCGGTGTCCGTACTGCTCGCCCTGGTGGGCCCGCTGACGGCGGTCTCGCGCGCGGTCGCGTGGCTGACCAGGTTCTCGGTGCCGCGGTACGACCCGTCGCCGCCCACGGAGGCCGAGCTGCGCGACATCGCCGACCGGGTCGGGGAGAGCCTCTCCGAGAGCAGTGCGTTCGAGGAGTCCGACCGCGAGCTCATCCGCTCGGTGATCGAGCTGGGCGGCACCATCACCCGTGAGGTCATGGTGCCCCGTACCGACATGGTGACCGTCACCGCCGACACCTCCCTCGACCGGGTGCTGCGTCTGTTCCTGCGCTCCGGCTTCTCGCGGGTGCCCGTGGTCGGCGAGTCGGTGGACGACATCGTCGGCGTCGCCTACCTCAAGGATGTCGTGGCCGCGTTGCACTGGCCCGTGGGCGACGGCGACAGCGGTGTGCGTGAGCCGTCGCAGCGCCCGGCCTCGGACGTGGCGCGCGACGCCGTCTTCGTGCCCGAGTCGAAGCCGATCGACGACCTCCTGCGCGAGATGCAGGCGTCGGCCAGCCACATCGCGCTCGTCGTCGACGAGTACGGTGGCGTGGCCGGGCTGGTGACCATCGAGGACCTCCTCGAGGAGGTGGTCGGTGAGCTCACCGACGAGCACGACACCGTGCCCGTCCAGGAGGTGGAGGATCTCGGCGGCGGCGTGCTCCGCGTCCCGGCCCGCCTCCCGGTGGACGAGCTCGGCGACCTGTTCGACCTGCGCCTGGACGACGACGACGTGGACACCGCCGGCGGCCTGCTCGCCAAGGTGCTGGGCAAGGTCCCGCTCGCGGGCTCGTCCGTCGAGGTGGGCGGCGTCCACCTCGAGGCGGAGCGGGTGGAGGGCCGGCGCAAGCAGATCTCGACGATACTCGTGCACCGTACGGAGCCGGCCGCCGAGCCGGACGACAGCAACGGTGGTCCCGATCAGCACGACCACCGTGATCAGAAGCGTGACCAGAAGGAAGTGACCTCGTGAGCGACCAGCCCGCAGTGCAACAGACCGCCATACACCGGAGCGGCTTCGCCTGCCTGGTGGGCCGACCCAATGCCGGCAAGTCCACCCTGACGAACGCGCTGGTGGGGCAGAAGGTCGCGATCATGTCGGCACGGCCGCAGACCACGCGGCACACGATCCGCGGCATCGTGCACCGCGAGGACGCCCAGCTCGTGCTGGTCGACACGCCGGGCCTGCACCGGCCGCGCACCCTGCTGGGGGAGCGGCTCAACGACCTGGTGCGGGACACGCTGTCCGAGGTGGACGTCATCGCGTTCTGCCTGCCCGCTGACCAGAAGGTGGGGCCCGGCGACCGCTACATCGCGGCGCAGCTGGCCGAGCTGATGAGCGGGCGCCGGAAGGTGCCCGTCGTCGCCGTCGTGACGAAGGCCGACCTCGTCTCGCGCGACGCCCTCATGCAGCACCTCGTCTCGGTGGACCAGCTCGCGCGGGCCGTGGACCGGGAGTGGGACGACATCGTCCCCGTCTCCGCGAAGGACGGGTACCAGGTGGAGGAGCTCGAGGCGGTGCTCATCTCGCACCTGCCCGAGGGCCCCGACCTGTACCCGGACGGCGAGCTGACCGACGAGCCGGAGGCCGTCATGGTGGCCGAGCTCGTGCGCGAGGCGGCCCTGGAGGGCGTGCGCGACGAGCTGCCGCACTCCCTCGCGGTGGTCGTGGACGAGATGGTTCCGCGCGAGGGCACCGGTGATCCCGAGAAGGGCAGGCCGCCGCTCCTGGACGTGCGGGTCAACCTGTTCGTGGAGCGCGACTCCCAGAAGGCGATCATCATCGGGCGCGGCGGCTCCCGGCTGCGGGCCGTGGGCACCGAGGCGCGCCAGGGCATCGAGAAGCTGCTCGGCCAGCGGATCTACCTCGACCTGCACGTCAAGGTGGCCAAGGACTGGCAGCGCGACCCGAAGCAGCTGCGCAAGCTGGGCTTCTAGTGTCCTGCGTCTGAGGTTCGCCGTGCACGTGGTACCGCGAGATCGGTCAGTTGCAGGTCACCGGGCGTAGCATCCGAAGGTGTTCTTCCGAACCGTCGCCACGTCTGCCGCGATCCTCGTCGCCCTGGCCCTGACCGGCGCCGTCGCCGGCCCGGTCTGGGAGCCGGAGCCCGTGACCACGCACCTGCACCTCGCCACCGAGTCGACGGCGATCGGCGGTGCCCCGCCGGACGGCGGAGCACCCGGTGACCACGAGGTGCGCGAGACCGAGGTGACGATCCCGCTCGCCGACGGGATCGAGGTGGGCGGGCTGCTCCGTGAGCCGGCCGACGCCGGCGAGGACCGCCCCGGGATCGTGTTCGTGCACGGCGCGGGCACCGGCAAGGCCGCGGACGCGTTCACGCTGGCCGCCACGGCGCTGGCGAGCGCGGGGATCACCACGCTGGTGCCGGACAAGCGGCTGGACAACTACTCCACACGGCACCGGGACTACGAGGAGATGGCGCGGGACTACTCCTGGTCGGTGCGCTTCCTCCGCGACGTCCCGGGCGTCGACCCGGACGACGTCGGGCTGTACGCCGAGTCGGAGGGCGCGTGGGTGTCGCCGGTGATGATGGTGGACGACCCTCGGCTCGCGTTCCAGATCCTGGTCTCCGCCCCCGTGGTGCCGCCACGGCAGCAGGCCGCGTACGCCGTCGACAACTACCTGCGGAACACCGACGTGCCGACCGGCGTCTTCCGCGCGATCCCGCGCGCCGTGGGGATGAAGCTGCCCGGCGGCGGGTTCGAGTACGCGGACTTCGACGTCCGCCCGTGGCTCGAGCGGCAGGAGGACCCGATCCTCGCGGTGTACGGCACCGACGACGCGTCGATGCCGCTCGAGCAGGGCACACGAGAGCTCCTGGACGACGCCGACGACGTCACCGTGCGGTTCTACGACCACGCGAACCACGGCATCAACGTCGAGACGCCCGAAGGGCTGGTGCTGCACCCCGACTTCGCGACCGACGTCGCCGACTGGGTGCTCGGGCTCCCCGGGACGGCCTCCGCCCCGCCCCAGCTCGCGGGCGCCCAGCCCGAGCAGCTCTACCTCACCGCACCGGTGCCGCAGCCGCACTGGTACGGCGACGGCGACTGGTTGGTCGGGGTCGTGATCGCCGCGGGCGCGCTGCTGATCGTGGGCCCGCTGCTCATCGGCGGTGCGGTGCTGGCGGGCCACCTCGCCGGACGTCGCTCCGGCCGCCCGGGCGCGCGCCTCGGGCTGGGCCTGCGTGCGCCGCTGGCCGGGCTGGGCGTCGGTGCCGCGGTCACGACGGTCGCGCTGGTCGCGTACCTCGCGGCCGTCGCGCGGCTCGCCCTCGACTACGAGAAGGACGCGCTGGTGGTGCAGGGCGGCTGGATCGGGGTCCGGCTCCTCGGCATCGCCACGGTCGTCGCGGCGGCGATCCTGCTCAACCGGCTCCGGGGCCTGCGAGGCGGCGTGGTGGTCACCGTCGCGACCGGCGCGTCCTCCCGGATCACCGTCCTCGAGAACGCCCGCGCCGCGACCGCCGTCGTCTCCACGGGCTTCTGGCTGACGGTGCTCGGGGCGACGGCACTGCTCGTGACCCTGGCGTACTGGGGCGTCTACCAGCTCGGCATCTGACCGGACAGCTCCAGTGCACCGCGTGCCGTCGGGAGCGGGACGACGACGTCGGGCACCGCGTCCGGGAGGACCAGGTGCCGCACCTGGTCCACGTGCGTGGTCGTCGCCAGCGCCGCGCTGTGGTTCGCCGGGGCCGGCACGTGCGTCAGGTAGGGCCGGGGGTAGGGGAGCCGGACCGCCGGGTCCCGGGTCAGGAGGGTCGGCCGCGGTCCGGTGACGTCGAGGTCGCGCAACGGGATCGTCAGGCCGTGCCCGGTCAGCTTGGTCGTCGCCTCCTTGCGCGTCCAGTACGCCAGCAGCGCGTCGGCTCGTTCGCGGGCCGGCAGGCGGCGCCAGGAACGCCGCTCCGCGGGTGTGAGCGCCGCGGCGGCCAGGTCGTCCAGGTCGCCGTCCGCCGGGCGCGCGTCGAGGTCCGCGCCGACCCGCCCGTCGCCGACCACGGCGACCAGCACCCAGGCCCGCGTGTGCGAGACCGAGTAGTCGAGGGCCGCACCCGGCACCTGCGGCCGCCCGTGCTGCGGGTCGCCGCAGCGCTCGCACGTCCGGTCCACGGTGATCTCGTCGGGCGCGACGCCGAGGTAGCGCGACAGGATCAGCCGCTGCGCGGCGCGTGACGTCAGGTGCACCTCCGTGGCCACCTGGTCGAGTCCCACGAGATGCTCGCGATCCGGTACGGTCAGCAGGCGCGTCCAGGCTTCCCGGCGTCGGACCGGAACGAGCCAGACGTCGCAGGTGCGGGGTGCCGGTGCGGCGTGCAGGTCCACTGCGTTCTCCTGTGACCTCGGCGTGCTGTCGGCTGCCGCCGACGGTGGTGTTCTACCCACGTCGAATGTGATGGACGTGCGCAGAAATGCAGGTGTGACCGGACTCGCCGTGGTTCGGCCTGACAGGCTCCCTCCCCAGCGGGTACAAACGTCGGGGACACCGCGCCGCCAGCCACACTTCCCCAGTCTCGACCAGCGGCGTTATCGAGGAGTGAACGGATGATGGACCAGCACGCTTCCGAGCGTGACGAGAGGGATTCGGCCGACCGCGCGCAGGACGCGAACGGCGCGCCGACCGAACGTCTCGACCACGAGTACGTCGCCACGATCTCGCCCGAGATCGGGTCCGGGCACGCGCCCGAGAGCTCCGATGACGTCAGCCCCTTCGCGAACATCGCGGTCGCCGACTACGTGCGGGACGCCATCGCCGCGCTCGCCCTGCTCGTGTCGCTCGCCCTGCCGTGGAACCTGGCCGACCGAGGGTCGGACCGCGTAGAGGTCGTCCTGGCCGTCGCCCTCTCCCTCGCCTCGCTGACCCTTCCCTACCTCGCGCGCTTCGGCGTGCTGCCCGCGACGTGGACCGTGCACTCCACCCGCCGGGCGCGCCTGCTCGCCGGGCTGCCGCTGGCCGTGATCGGCTTGCTGCACCTCATCTTCGACGTCCGTAGCGGTGCGGGCGTCGGCACGGGCCTGGGCCTCGCACTGGCAGGTGCGGCGCTCGCGGCCACCCCGCGCGACAGCGAGCTCGGGCCCATCGAGGAGGACGGTGCCGTCGTGCGCGCCTGGCGCCTCGGGCTCGCCGGCGTCGGCGTGCTGATCGCGGCGGGCGCCGTCACCTCCACCGCGCTCGCGGAGTTCTCCGCCGACGCGACGCTGGGCGACCGCCTGCTGGCGCCCGTGTGGCTCGCGCTGGTCGTCGGCCTGGTCTGGCTCCTGATCGGCGGGACCGTGCGGCACGACCGCCCCTCGCGGCTCGTGCTGGTCGCCGCGGGCCTCGTCCTCGCCCTGCTCTTCATCTTCACGTCCGGTGACTCGCTGACCGGCCTGGAGTCCATGCGCCCCGGTGTGACCGACCCGAGCCGGTTCGGCCTGGTGCTGCTGCCGCTCGCGGCGGCCATCGCCGGTGCGCCCGCCGTGCGGCGCGACCCCCAGGCCGAGGAGGACCTCAGCACCGAACGCGCCGCCGGTGTGTGGGTACGTGTCGCCCTGCGCGCGTTCGACGTCATCGTGCTGCTCGCCGTGTGCAGCGCGCTCGCCGCGCTGGTCCAGCTCATCGACCCCGGCTTCATCGGGTCCGGCGCCGGCGTGACGCTGGTCGTGCGGCTCGTGCTCGGCGTCGTCGTCGCCGGCATCGCCTGGTTCGCTCGCCGCTCCCTGCAGCGCGACCCCAGCACGGGGCACGTGCCGGCGGTCGGCGCGGCGTGCATCGCGGGCGTGCTCGGGATCGTCGTGGTCATCGCGACGTCCGGCGCGAGCCTCGGCGTGAACCTCGGCGACCTCCTGATGGCCCTGGGCCTGCCGGTGGTCGCGGCGTCCGCGCTGATGGTCCCCAAGGCCGTGCGCGAGCACTTCCAGACCGTCGGCATCGGTGGCGACACCGACGTCGACCGCAGCCAGGCCTACCTGTGGGCCCCGCCGCGACCCAAGGGTGACAAGGCCCCGCCGGCCACGCTCCCCGAGCAGCCCGTGCGCTCCACGCCCGAGCTGCGCCGGCCCGCCGAGCCGCGCCGGGTCAGCTCGACGGGTGCGGTGCGTACCGTCGCGGGTGCCGCAGCGTCCCAGCGCGGGGTGGTCCCCGTCCAGGCTCAGGCTGCCGAGCCCGCGTCGGGCGAGGTCCCGCTCAGCTCGATGCGTACCGTCGAGGACATGCCGGCAGCGGGCCCGCCCGCCGGCTCCACGAGCGAGACGGTCTCGATGCCCCCGGTGCGCTCGGGTGCGACGCCGGTGGCGTCCGTCCAGCCGGTCTCGCCCCAGCCGGTGTCGCCCCAGCCGGCGGCGCACGTCCAGCGGGTGGCCTCCGGACAGCAGACGGCGCGCATCCGGCCGGCGACCGGTCAGCAGGCCGCTCAGGCCGACGCCGGCGCCGCCGCGACGTCGGGCTACGGCGCCGAGTCCGGCCACACGGCCGTGATGCCGCCCGTGGGCGGCAGGTGGACCCCCGCGGTCGCGCTCGACCCGGCCACCCCGCTCGCGGACCTGGCGAAGATCGTGCAGGAGGCGCCGCACCTGCGTCCGCAGGTCGCCGCCAACCCGTCGACCTATCCCGCCCTGCTGGACTGGCTGGGCGCCCTCGGCGACCCGCAGGTCGACGCGGCGCTGCGCAGCCGCCGCTGACCGGACTCCCTGCCGCACCGGACCTCTGGCCGAGCCCGTCGAGACCCTTCGACGCGCTCGACCAGCGGTCTTGGTGTCGATCGCCGGGTGTCGAGACGCGGCTCGACAAGATCGACCGTCGCGGTACAGTGACAGCGTGCGCATGACGGTGATCCTTCTCCTTCCCTGCCGCGACGAGGCCTAGACAGGTCGGTCCCTCGTCGCGGAGGCTTGGTGTGCCGGCCAACCTCACCGAGCGAAGGACACATGATGGAGAACAGCATCACCGCCACCACCCCCGGCGGAGTTCACGACGTAGACGTGGCAGTGCACGGCGCAGCAGGCGGGATCATCGACGACAACCCGCAGCAGACGTCCGGCATGCCGATCCAGAAGTACCGCCCGTTCCACGAGCAGATCACCGTGGACATCCCCGACCGCACCTGGCCCGCCCAGCGCATCGAGAAGGCTCCGCGCTGGTGCGCGGTGGACCTGCGGGACGGCAACCAGGCCCTCATCGAACCGATGGACCCGGAGCGCAAGCTCCGCATGTTCGAGCTGCTGGTCTCGATGGGCTACAAGGAGATCGAGGTCGGGTTCCCCTCCGCGAGCCAGACCGACTACGACTTCGTCCGGAAGCTCATCGACGAGAACCGGATCCCCGATGACGTCGTGATCCAGGTCCTGACCCAGGCGCGGGCGCACCTGATCGAGCGCACCTACGAGGCGATCACCGGCGCCAAGCAGGCGATCGTGCACCTGTACAACTCGACGTCCGTGCTGCAGCGGGAGGTCGTGTTCCGGTCCGACCAGGACGGCATCGTCGGCATCGCGCTGGACGGTGCCAAGCTGTGCCGCAAGCTCGAGGAGACCATCCCGGACACGCGGATCTACTACGAGTACTCGCCCGAGTCGTACACCGGCACCGAGCTCGAGTTCGCCGCGCGCATCTGCAACGAGGTCATCGAGGTCTTCGAGCCGACGCCGGAGCGCAAGGTCATCATCAACCTGCCTGCGACCGTCGAGATGGCCACGCCCAACATCTACGCCGACTCGATCGAGTGGATGAGCCGGCACCTCAACCACCGCGAGAACGTCATCCTGTCGCTGCACCCGCACAACGACCGGGGTACCGCTGTCGCCGCCGCCGAGCTGGGCTACCTGGCCGGTGCCGACCGCATCGAGGGCTGCCTGTTCGGCAACGGTGAGCGCACCGGCAACGTCGACCTGGTGACCCTGGGCCTGAACCTGTTCTCCCAGGGCATCGACCCGCAGATCGACTTCCATGACATCGACGAGATCCGTCGGACCGTGGAGCACTGCAACCAGATGCCCGTCCACGAGCGGCACCCGTACGTGGGCGACCTCGTCTTCACCGCCTTCTCGGGCTCCCACCAGGACGCCATCAAGAAGGGCTTCGAGCACATGGCCGGGCGCGCGCAGGCCGCCGGGGTCACCGTCGACGACCTCGACTGGGGTGTGCCCTACCTGCCGATCGACCCGCGCGACGTCGGCCGCTCGTACGAGGCCGTGATCCGGGTCAACTCGCAGTCCGGCAAGGGTGGCGTGTCCTACCTGCTCAAGAGCGAGCACAACCTGGACCTGCCGCGCCGCCTGCAGATCGAGTTCTCCCACGCGGTGCAGAAGGTGACCGACGCCCAGGGCACCGAGGTGACCGGGGCCGATATCTGGCGCATCTTCACCGACGAGTACCTGCCCATCGAGGAGGGGGCGCCGTCCGGCCTGGAGCACTGGGGGCGGCTCACGCTGCGCGGCACCCGTGCCGTGTCGGCGGAGGGCGAGCAGGACACTCTCGAGGTGGACGTGCTGGACCGCGGCCAGGAGCTGACCCTGACCGGTACCGGCAACGGCCCCATCGACGCGTTCGTCAACGCGATCGCGCAGGTGGGCGTCGAGGTACGCGTGCTGGACTACACCGAGCACGCACTGTCCGAGGGGGGCGACGCCAGCGCGGCCGCCTACGTGGAGTGCGCGGTGGGTGACGACGTCCTGTGGGGTGTCGGCATCGACCCGTCGATCACGCTCTCGTCGCTCAAGGCGATCGTCTCGGCCGTCAACCGCGCGGAGCGCACGACCGCCTGACCCGCCGCCCTGTTGAGTGCTGGATATTCGCCCCTGAACCGGTCGGGAAAGGGCGAATATCCAGCACTCAACGGAGCTTGGTGTAGGTGGCTTTGAAGCCGTCGGCCTGTTCCGTGTAGGTCGTGCCGTCGCAGGTGTACTTCAGCTGCTGGGTCGGGGCGTTGGGCTGCCGGTCGGCGCTCTCCCCGGCGAGCGCGATCGTCACCTCGACGTCCCGGAAGTCCGATCCCGACGTCGTGAGGGTGCCGTCGTCCGTCGAGACGATGTACCTCGCGGTCCCGGTCCAGGTCTCCGTGAGCTCCCCGATCGAGGTCTCCGCGCGGGCCGGCTGGGCGTCGTCGTAGTGGACCAGCTGGGTCCCGTCCGCGAGGAACTCCGTCACGCGGCCGTCGAAGCCGGTGGCCTCGACCGTCTCGTCGAGGGCGTTGATGCGCATCTGGGTGGTCATGCTGTCCAGGCGCCACTCGCCCACGAGGCACTCGTCGATGGCCGCCGCCGACGGCTCGGCGGACGGATCCGCGGACGGCGACGCCGAGGTGTCGGCGCCCGCCTGGGGGCTGCCGGACGGCATGCCGAGCGTGACCGCGGTGGCGACCGCACCGATGACCAGCACGCTCGCGGCGGCGACGAGCCAGGTCACCGGCCGGGACAGTGCGCTCCGGCGTTGCGCCGGCTCGGCGGCGGGCTCGGCCTCCGGCTCCGCCGGGGACGCGGTGCGCTCCGCCTTGAGCACCGTGGCGTCGTCGTCCCGCAGCGCGGTCTGGTCGTCGTCCAGGGCGCCGACGGCGGGCCCCGGCGTGATCTTCGTGATCGCGGTCCGGACCCCTGCCGGGACCTCGTTGAGGAAGTCGAGCACCTCCTGCAGGTCCGGCCGGGCCTCGGGATCCTTGTCGAGGCACGCCCGGACGAGCGGGAGCAGCCAGGCGGGGCACGCGCTGAGGTCGGGCTCCTCGTGGACCACGCGGTAGTAGACGACGGTGGTGTCACCCTCGCCGAACGCGCGCTGGCCGGTGGCCGCGTAGAGCGCCACGGCGCCCAGCGCCCAGACGTCGGCGGCCGGTGTCGCGACGCTGCCGCGGATCTGCTCCGGCGCCATGAAGGAGGGCGTGCCGACCTTGAGCCCGGTGCGCGTCAGCGACGTCGAGTCCGATGCCTGCGCGATGCCGAAGTCGATGACGAACGGGCCGTCCTGGCCGATCAGGATGTTGGACGGCTTGAGGTCGCGGTGCACGATGCCGACCTGGTGCACGGCCCGCAGCGCCTCCGCCACGCCGGCCAGCACGCGGCGTACGTCGGGCTCCGGCAGCGGGCCCTGGGACCGCACGACGGCGGTGAGGGACGGCCCCTCGACGTACTCGACGGCCAGCCACGGCTGGGCGCCGTCCGGGTCGGCGTCGATCAGGGTGGCGAGACATCTGCCGCGCACCTTCATCGCTGCCGCGGCCTCTCGGCGGAACCGGGTGCGGAACTCCGGGTCCTGGACGAACTCCTTCAGGATGGCCTTGAGAGCAAGCTTCCGTCCGGTGCGTGTTTCTGCGAGGTACACCACTCCCATGCCGCCCGCGCCGATTCTTCCGAGAAGCTGATAACCGCCCAGCTCCTGCGGGTCGGACGACTCGAGCGGGTGGATCTGCGGGGCTGCCCCTGAGCCTGGCACGATCATGGGGGAAACATACCCGATGTCCTTGAATTCACCCGACGTATCAGTAAGGTGATTGCGCCTCTGTTCACAGAGCGCCAAAACCCAGACTTATCAGACCCAGACTTACCAGTTCCAGGGGGACACATGAAGAGGAAGTTCGTGAGCCGCGCGCTCCCGTCCGCGCTCGTCGCGGGTGGCCTGATCATCGCGGGTGCGACCTCCGCGACGGCGGCCGACGCGGGCGCGTCGAACGCCGAGCAGTCCACGGGCGGGCTCGGCGGCCTTCTCACGGGCACGGTCGACGCCGTCGCCGGCAAGGGCGGCGCGGTCGACAGCACGCTGAAGCAGGTGACCGAGACGGTCGGCCAGGTCACCAAGGAGGACGGTGCCGTCGACGACACCGTGCAGGGCGTCACGGGCGTCGTCGACTCGGTGGCCGGCAAGGACGGTGCGGTCGACGACGTGGTGAAGGGCGTGACGGGCGGTGCCGCGGCGTCGACCGGCAAGGCACCGGCCGACGAGGTGGTGGCCACGAAGGCGGCCCCGGCCTCGGCCAACTCCGGCGGTCCCGTCGAGGACGTGCTGAACGGCGTGTCCGGCGCGGTCAACGCGGTGGCCGGCGAGAACGGTGCCGTGGACGACGTCCTGGGCGCCGACGCACCCGAGCAGGGCGTGACCGACAACCTGCCCTCCGAGATCATCGAGGACATCGGCTCCATCGGCGAGAACGTCGGCAACGTCGACGTGCCGGGCACGATCGGCGCGGTCGCCGGCCCGGACGGCGTGGTGGACGACCTGCTGGAGAGCCCGACCTACACCAGCAACCCCGGCGGTGGCGACCCGGGTGACGGTGGCCCGGGTGACGGTGGCTCCGGCGACGGTGGCTCGGGTGACGACGGCGGTTCGGACGGCGGCTGGGGTGACGGCGGTTCGGGTGACGGCTCCGGCGACGGTGGCACGGTCCCGGTCGGCTACCCGGGCGGCGGTTCGGCTGCCGGTTGGGGTACGGGCGTCGACTCCGCGGCACCGATCCAGTCCGCCGGTGAGGCGCAGGCGCCGGGCGTGCTGGCGCAGACCGGTGGTCAGGTCGTCGGCGCGGCTGCCGCCGGCCTCGCCCTCACGGCGGCCGGCGCGGCCATGATCCGTGCGCGGCGCCGCATGCTCGAGGTCCAGGACTGACCCGAAGCACGTCCCGCGTGCCGGACGCCCAGGTCGCCTCGGCGGCCTGGGCGTCTGACGTGGGTGGCCCGTAGCCGGGTTAGCCTCCGGTCATGAGCTGGCCGGTCACCATCAACTTCCACCCCGACCGGCTGGTCGCCGACGAGAGCGAGACCCTGATCGAGCGCCTCGCGCACGACCGGGTCTGGCGTTCCCAGTTCGAGACGGGCACGAGCAACGGTGGCCTCACAGCGCACCCGGGCGGGGACCGATGGCGCTGGGAGCGGCGCATGTTCGACGGGCGGTACGACGACGGCCCGCCGCACGACCGTCCCCGCTACGGCGCGCTGAACCACCGGCGCCGGGCAGCGGGCGGCGCCGTCCGCTTCGGCTCCGCCCACCTGCGGCTCCGCCCGCACGTGCTGGCGCGCACCACCTTCTGCTACCCCGACTCCGTCCTGGAGCCCGAGCACTTCGCCGCCGTCGACCCGGCTCCACTGGTTGCCCTGGCCGATGCCGACGCGGCGGCCGGCGTGCACGACCTCCTCGACGACTACGTCGAGGCGCAGGTGCAGGGCACGGTGGTCCTGCCGGACGACGTCGCCGCGCTCGTCCTGGACCCTTGCTACCGCGGCGCCCCCGTGGCAGACGCCGCCCGCGGGCTCGGTGTGGCCGTCGAGTGGCACCACGGGTTCCGGCTGCACGTGGACGAGCTGGCGACACGGCAGGCGTTCCGCGGGCCGGGGATCGTGGCGGTGGCACGTGCGGTCGCCGTCGGGCACACGGAGGACGGATGGCTGGACGCGCGGGTGGTGGGGGAGGCGGTGTGCGCCGGTGAGCACGACCCGCAGGACCTGAAGAAGGTCTGGCACCACGTGGCCCGCTGGGGCTACGCCTGGTGACGCTTCCGGCCAGGGCCTACAGGGTGCGGTAGTACCCGGCCAGCGCCGGGTAGTAGCCGCCGAAGTCGATCGCCGCGGGATCGCCACCCGTCTCAGCGGCCACCAGCCGGTCCAGGTAGTACTCCCATCCGGGCCCGACGTTCTCGGCCATGGCGGGGTCGTCCATCGACTGGGCGAAGGTGAGCGTGGTGACGCCGTCCGTCTCGGCCAGGTCGAGCTTCAGGTGCCAGGTCGCGGGTGTGTCCTCGCCGTACGTCCCGCGCGAGGTGAGCTCAAGACGACGGGGAGCGTCGCACGCGTCGATCGCGTATTCCTCGGGTTCCACGTCGTCGCCCTCGTAGAGCATCTCGACATCGATCTTTCCCGTGGCCGGATCTCCGCTCCAGCGACCGATCCAGCGGGCCAGGCGGTCCGGCTCGGTGATCGCCGCCCACACGTCCTCGATCGGGGCGCGGAACGTGCGGGTGAGCGCGATGTACGTGCCGTCCGGGCGTCGCTCCTTGCGGCCGGTGGCCGTGATGTGGGTGCTCATGCTGTCTCCTCGTCGTTGTGCTCGCTCTCGAAGTGCTGAGCGCTCGGGGCCGCTCGGCGGTCCCGCCCCACGCGTCGTACCTCCAGCTCCAAGCCGTCGAACGCCTGCTCGGCGATCGGCGGCGCAGGGGCGGGCGGTGCCGGCGCGAGCTCGGCGAGGAGCGCGGACACCGGGGCGAGCCCGGCCCGGTCGAGCCGGTAGTGCCGCTCCCGGCCGACGTCGTCAGCCACCACGAGTCCCGCCGAGCCCAGGGCGCGCAGATGCTTGCTGATGGCGGGACGGCTGATGGGGTGGGCGGACGCCATGTCGACCACCCGGGCCGGACCGGCAGCCAGCCGCAGCAGCAGGTCCCGGCGGACCGGGTCGGCCAGTGCGGCGAAGACGTCCATGAAACCATTGGTAACCTGCCGGTTACCAATGTGTCAAGGCGCTGTGGCTGGTTCTCGCGACCTGCCAGGGTCCTTCGTGTGCTCGTTGCGGGCGCCGGACGGACGGGTGACGAGTACCCCCGCCAGGCTGACCGCGAACCCGACCACCGTGAGCAGGGGGAGGCGCTCGCCGAACATGGCCCAGGCCCACGCCGCGGAGACCGCCGGCGTCAGGTACAGCCAGGTGCTCACTGCCACCGGACCCCGCGTGCGCAGCACGTACAGGTACATGCCGTAGCCGCCCAGGAACGCCAGCCCTACCAGCCACACGACTGCCAGCCAGAACGACCGGTCGGCCGGGGGCGCCGCCTGTCCGCCCGCGAAGGCCACCACCGTGAAGAACGCCAGCGCGACGACACCCTGCACCGCCAGGGAGTCCAGCACGTCGTGCTCCTCGTCGGGCGCCGGCCACAGGTCGCCGAGCACGGCGGCGGCCGAGAGCGAGAGCATGCCCGCCAGCGCCCAGAGCGCTCCCTCGGAGCCCGTCCCCGCGACGGCGTCGGGTCCGACGGCGAGCGCCACCCCCACGAACCCGACGGCGAGGCCTGCTGCTTGGCGGCGTCCGCCCCGCTGCCCGAACCCGGACAGGACGACCGCGACCAGGGCGGGCTGCAGCGAGGCGAGCAGGGCGGCGGTCCCGGCCGGCAGCCCTGCCTCGACCGCGCGGAAGACACCGTAGAGGTAACCGGCCTGGCCGAGGATGCCGAGGACCGCCTCGCGCCGCAGGTAGCGCTGTCCGTAGCGGCGGCGCAGCACCAGGACGATCAGGAGCATCAGCGGTGCGGCGACGACGTAGCGCCACAGGAGCGTGGTGATGGCTGGGGCGACCGGTGCCGCGAAGGTGGCGCCGACGAAGCCGGAGCTCCACATCACCACGAGCAGCGCGGGGGCGAGGTGTCGGGGAAGGCTCGTTCGCATGACTGCGAGGCAACCACACAGGTCGGTATACTCGCAGTGCACCAGCGACCTCGGCCGGACGGGAAGGACCACCATGCCGCGACGTAGCCCCAACCCCCACACGCCGGCCGGCGAGAAGGTCCTCGCCACGGCGAGCGAGCTGTTCTACGAGCGAGGGATCCGCGGCGTCGGGGTCGATCTGATCGCCGACCAGGCGGGGGTCACGAAGAAGACGCTCTACGACCGGTTCGGGTCGAAGGACGCGCTGGTCGCCGCCTACCTGACGCGCCGGCACGAGCGTTGGGAGGAGTGGTTCAGTGAACGGCTCGCTGCGCGCGCCGCCGCGGGGGCCGCGCCGGGTGTCGACCGGGTGCTGGCCGCGCTGGAGCTCGCGGAGGAGTGGGCGGCGGAGAACGAGCGGGGCTGCGCGTTCGTGAACGCCCACGCGGAGATCGGCGGGAGCGGGCACCCCGGCAACGCGGTGATCCTGGCCGACAAGCTGTACATGCTCGGTGTGTTCACCGGCCTGCTGCGCGACGCCGGGAACCCTGCCGCGGAGGAGCTGGGTGCGCAGCTCCACCTGCTGTACGAGGGCGCGATCGTCGCGCACACGACCCGGGCGCAGCCGGACGCGTTCGCCACGGCCCGGGCGGCGGCGCGGGCCGTGCTCGCGCCGTCCGCCTGAGCGACCCACCCGCGCTGTCCCGCGCCGTCGGTGGCCCGGTGCATGACCGGGTGGGCGACCCGGTGGATACAGTCACCCCGTGCACCAGCAGACCATCCTCCAGCCCGGCAGCAACGTCCCTGACGCGGCCACCTACCTGCCGACCTCCGCCGGGACCGCCTACTGGGGCCGTCTGCCCTGCGGGGCGGACCGCGCGGTGCTGTCGGTGGACCCCGGGCAGGAGGTGGTGATCGACACCCTGTCCCACGAGGGCATCCTCGAGGACCAGGGCGGGGACCCGCTCGCGTACTTCGCGCAGCACGGCGTCGCCGGGGACGCCGTGCTGGCCGACGCCGTCGAGCTGGCCACCGCCCGCCGCTCCCTCCTGGGCGACCGCAGGCCGGGCCTGCCGGGTGTGGTCGGCGCGCACGGGGGCCATGTCGTGACCGGGCCGATCGAGGTCCGCGGCGCCCGGCCCGGCGACCTCCTCGCGATCCGGGTGCTGTCCACCGAGCCCCGCGTCCCCTACGGCGTCATCTCCAACCGGCACGGTCGCGGCGCGCTGCCGGACGAGTACCCGGCCCGTCGCGCGGCCGCCGTGAGCGTCTTCGCTGAGGTGGACTCCTGGGCCGACGGCGCAGGCCGCGGCAGCCTGCCGCTCTTCGAGGGGTCGGACCGGACCGTGCGCTTCGACCTGCACCCGTTCCTCGGCATCATGGGCGTCGCCGCGGCGGGGGACGAGCGACCGCACTCGGTGCCGCCCGGTCCGTTCGGCGGCAACATCGACATCAACCTCCTGGGCGCCGGGTCCACGCTCTACCTCCCGGTGCAGGTCGCGGGTGCGCTCGCCTACGTGGGCGACCCGCACTTCGCGCAGGGCGACGGCGAGGTGGCGCTCACCGCCTTCGAGGCGTCGCTGCGGGCGGGGCTGCGGTTCGACGTCATCCCGGCGTCGGACGCCGTCGCGACGTTCGGGAGGCTGGTCGGGCCGCTCGCCGAGACCGCCGAGTTCCTGGTCCCGACCGGCCTCGACCGCGACCTCGACGTCGCCGTGCAGAACTGCGTGAGGGCCGCGATCGCGCTGCTGGAGGTCCGGTACGGGATGTCGCCGGCACACGCCTACGCGTACCTGTCGGCAGCGACGGACTTCGACATCTCGCAGGTGGTGGACGTGGTCAAGGGCGTGCACGCGAGGATTCGCAAGGCCGACTTCGCCGCACCGGGATAACCGGCGCCCGCTTGCTGTCGGTCGGCGGTCCCTGCCCGGGCGGGCTGGCAGCATGTGCGGATGACCTTCGACCCCAGCGTCTGGCGTGTCCGACCCGAGCCCGGCCCGCTGACGGCGCCGACCGGCTCCGGCGTGCTCGACGGAGAGACCGTGGCCGTCAAGGACCTGTTCGCCGTCGCCGGGCAGCGGGTCGGCGCGGGAAACCCGGCCTGGCTCGCGGGGGCGGCCGTCGCCGAGGAGCACGCCGTCGCGGTCGCGCGGCTGCTGGACGCCGGGGCCGCGCTCGCCGGGATCGCGCGGACCGAGGAGTTCGCCTACTCGCTGACCGGCGCGAACGCCCACTACGGCACCCCGCCCAACCCGCGGGCAGCCGGGCGCATCAGCGGCGGTTCGACGTCGGGCCCGGCGACGGCGGTGACCGCCGGCCAGGCCGGCATCGCTCTCGGGACCGACACCGGCGGCTCGATCCGGGTGCCCGCCGCCTATCAGGGGCTGTGGGGCATCCGCCCGACGTACGGCGCGGTGCCGGCCGGCGGGCTGCTGCCGCTCGCGCCCTCGTTCGACGCGGTCGGCTGGCTCACCCGCGACGCCGCGACGCTGGTCCGGGTGGGTGACGTGCTCCTCCCGGCCGACTCGGCCGCACTGCCGGACCCGACACCCCTCGTGCTGAGCGACGCCCTGCTCGCCCTGGCCGCGCCCGAGGTGCGCTCCGCCGTCGGGCGCCTCGGGCGGGACGCCGGGGCCGAACCGGTCGACTGGGTGCCCGAGCCGACATGGCTCGCGGCCTTCCAGACCCTCCAGGCCGCTGAGGCCTGGGCGGTGCACGGGACGTGGCTCACCGGCCGGATGGACACGCTCGGACCGGCGGTACGCGGGCGGTTCGAGCGGGCGCGCGCCGTCGGTGCGGCGGACGCGGAGGCGGCGCGGGCCGCCGTCGACCAGGCCAGGGAGCAGATCCGGGAGCGGCTGGGGGAGCGGGTGCTCGTGCTGCCGTCGACGGCGACCGTCGCACCCCGACCCGAGGAGGCCGAGGCGGCGCGCGAGGCGACCATGCTGCTGACGTGCCTCGCGGGGATCGGCGGGCTGCCGGCGGTGTCGGTGCCGGTCACCACCGCGTCCGGACTCCCCGCGGGCGCGTCCCTCGTGGGGCCGGCCGGCTCGGACCGGGCACTGCTGGAGCTGGCTGCAACGACCAGCGTGCGAGTGGTCCCGAACGGCGTGACGGTGGAGAACACGGCATGACATGGACGGGAGAAGCATCATGGCCCACTCCACAGCACCTCGGATCGCCCGCGGCCCCCACCAGTGGCTCGCCCTCATCGTCGGGGTCGTCTACCTGCTGGTCGGCGCCGTCGGTTTCGCGGTGACCGGCTTCAGCGGCTTCATGGAGCACGACCACACCCAGACCCTCCTGGGCTTCGCCATCAACCCGCTGCACAACATCGTGCACCTGGTGATCGGAATCCTGGGTGTCTGCCTCTGGCCCACGTCCGGCGGCGCCCGCACCTTCGGCGTGCTCCTGCTGATCGGCTACGGCGCCGCCTTCGTCTACGGGCTGTTCGCCGTCGACAACCCGGACATCAACTACCTGAACATCAACGAGGCCGACAACTGGCTCCACCTCGGCAGCGCCGTGGTCGGCCTGCTGATCGCGGTATGGCCCCACCGTCGGCACGTGGTGGAGCAGCCCGGCACCTCGGAGACCCTGCCGCGCGACGTGAGGTGAGCGCGCGACACCTGGCCGGGCGGGCACCGGTGCACCAGCGCCAACGCCCGCCCGGCCGCTAGCCTGCCCGGATGACGCGCATCGCTGTCCTCTCCGACGTCCACGGCAACACCCCGGCGCTCGCGGCGGTCCTGGCCGCCATCGACGCCGAGGGGGCCGACCTCGTGCTGAACCTGGGCGACATCGTCTCCGGCGCCGTCGACCCCCGCGGCACCCTGGACCTGCTCGCGACCCGGCCGGACATCGTCACCGTCCGCGGCAACCACGAGCGGCAGGTGCTGGCACGACCGTCCGACGAGCTGGGCGGCGTCGACCGGATCGCCGCCGGCGTCCTGACCGAGGCTGACCGCGCGTGGCTCGGCTCGCTCCCGCTCACCGCCGAGCCGGTCCCCGGGGTGCTGGCCTTCCACGCGGTGCCCGACCATGACGCCACCTACCTCACCCAGACCGTCGTCGGGCCGACGGCGGAGCACCCGGACGGCGTGCGCGAGGCGGCCGCCGACGAGCTCGTCGAGCGTCTGGGGGCCGCCTACGGCGCGCACGCCCTGTACCTGTGCGGGCACACGCACCAGGCCCGGACCCGGCGGCTCCCGGACGGGTCGCTGCTGGTCAACCCTGGCAGCGTGGGCTGGCCCGCCTACGCCGACGACGCCCCGCGCCCGCACCGGGTCGAGGTCGGAGCGCCGGAGGCCCGGTACGCGATCGTGTCGGACACGGCGGACGGCTGGGCGGCCCGGCTCCTCGCCGTCCCGTACGACCACGAGGCGGCCGCTGCCTCGGCGGAGCGGCTGGGCCGCCCGGACATCGCCCACATGCTGCGGACGGGCCGGCTGGCCTGACGGCCGAGACCTGTCCGAGACGAAGACCGGGCCAGGTTTTACGCGTCTGAAACGCATGTCTCACCGCGGACGACACTTTGAAACTAAGTTTGTCCCCGTGGACCTCGCGACCTTCAACGCCCTGCCTCCGGCCGACGCCGCTGCGGCTGTCCGCCCGTGCGCCGACATCGGCCCCTGGGTCGACGACGTCGTGGCCGGCCGTCCCTACCGGTGCCGTGACTCGCTCCTGCTGCGGGCCATGCGGGCCGCCGCCGACTGGACGTCCGCCGACGTCGACGCCGCGCTCGCGCACCATCCCCGCATCGGCGAGCGCGCGTCCGGCGACAGCGCCGAGGCGCGGCTGTCCCGCACCGAGCAGCCGACGGCGGCCGAGGCGACCGCTGCCCGGATCGCTGACGGCAACGCCGCCTACGAGGCCGAGTTCGGCCGGATCTTCCTGGTCCGGGCCGCCGGGCGGACGGCGGAGGACATCCTCGCCAACCTGAGCGAGCGCCTCGCCAACGCCCCGGCCACCGAGGCCCTGGTGACCGCCGAGCAGCTGCGTCAGATCGCGCTCCTGCGCCTGGAGACGGTCGTCGAGGAGTCGGCGGCGCCTGCGGAGGTGACGCCATGAGCACCGCGTCGACCCATGTGCTCGACGCCGCGCGCGGCCTCCCCGCCGCGGGGCTGGCGGTCACCCTGGTCTCGACGGGCTCGGCCCCCGAGCGGCACGCCGTGACCGATGCCGACGGCCGCATCAGCTGGGGCGAGGTCACGCCCGGCCGGCACGTCCTGGCCTTCGCCACCGGTGACTGGTTCGGGGAACAGGACCGGGAGACGTTCTTCGGCCAGGTGGTGCTCGACGTCGTGCTCGGACCCGACCACACCCATGTCGCCCTGCTGCTGAGCCCGTTCGCCTACACGACCTACCGGGGGAGCTGAATGTCGATAGTCCTGGGACCCAACCAGTACGGCAAGGCGGAGGTGCGGCTGGTGCGCGTCGACCGTGACACCGCACGGCACCGCATCACCGACCTCGGCGTCACCTCGCTGCTCCGCGGAGACTTCGGGGCCACGCACGAGTCCGGGGACAACACGGGCGTCATCGCCACGGACACCCAGAAGAACACGATGCACGCGTTCGCGCGGGACGGCGTCGGCTCGCCGGAGACGTTCCTGCTGCGGCTGGCGCGGCACTTCCTGGCGGCGCCGCAGGTCACCGGCGGACGCTGGCTGGCCGAGCAGCACGGCTGGGAGCGCATAGCGGTCGGCGACGTCGGCCACGACCACGCGTTCGTGCGGGGCGCCGCCGAACGGCGCACCGCGCTGGTGCATGCGGACGACGCCGGCCTGACCGTGCTCGCGGGGCTGCGCGACGTCACGGTGCTGAAGTCGACCGGTTCGGAGTTCTCCGGGTTCGTGCGCGACCGGTACACGACGCTGCCCGAGACCGACGACCGTGTCCTCGCGACCGACGTCAGCGCCTGGTGGCGGTACGAGACGTCGTTCACCGAGGCAGCCGGCCCGGCCGAGTACGACGCCCGGTTCGCGGCCGTCCGCTCGATCCTGCTGAAGACGTTCGCCGAGCTCCATTCCCTCGCGCTGCAGCAGACGGTCTTCGCGATGGGCCGGGCGGTGCTGGAGGCGTACCCGGACATCGCCGAGATCCGGCTGTCGTGCCCGAACAACCACCACTTCCTCGTCGACCTGGAGCCGTTCGGCCTGGACAACCCCGGCGAGGTGTTCTTCGCCGCGGACCGGCCGTACGGGTTGATCGAGGCCGCGGTCCAGCGGTCCGAGCGCGCCGGGGAGCATCCCGTGTGGGCGACCATCGGAGGGTTCGTATGACCGACCGGCTGATCGGGTCCGAGCGGGTGCTGGTCGAGGGGGAGCTGCGCCCGGCGGTCGTGCGCACCGAGGGCGACCGGATCGCCCAGGTGTGGTGGGGCACCTCCGACCCCGACAGGGTCACGGCGCAGGACGACGGGATGCTCGGCGCCCCGCCCGCGCGGTCGGCGGCGGTGTGGAACCTGGGCGACCGCATCGTCCTGCCCGGGGGCGTCGACACCCACGTGCACGTCAACGAGCCGGGCCGGACCCACTGGGAGGGGTTCACGGCCGCGGCGCGCGCAGCGGCGTACGGCGGTGTGACGACCATCGTGGACATGCCGCTCAACTCCATCCCGCCCACCACCAGCGTCGAGGCGTTGCGGATCAAGCAGGCGGCGGCGCGGGCGGCGTCGGCCCGGCTGCCCGAGGATGCGGACCGGGAGTGGGGCCGCCTGCCGGTCGACGTCGCTTTCTGGGGTGGTGCCGTGCCCGGCAACGCCGACGACCTGGAGCCGCTCTGGGAGGCGGGCGTGCTCGGCTTCAAGTGCTTCCTGGCCGACTCCGGCGTCCCCGAGTTCCCGCCGCTCGACCCGGAGGAGCTGGTGGTGGTGATGGACCGCCTCGTCCGGTTCGACGGGCTGCTCGCGGTGCACGCCGAGGACCCGGCGGTCCTCGCCGCGGCCCCGCGCAGGCCGTCGCGCGCGTACGCGGACTTCCTGCTGTCCCGCCCCGACGAGGCCGAGACGGCGGCGGTGCGCACCGTGCTCGACGCCGTCCGCGAGACCGGTGCGCGCACGCACGTGCTGCACGTGTCCTCGGCGAAGGTGCTCGACCTGCTCGCGGAGGCGAAGGCGGAGGGCCTGCCCGTCACCGCCGAGACGTGCCACCACTACCTGGTGCTCGCCGCCGAGGACGTGCCCGACGGGGACGCCGCCTACAAGTGCTGCCCGCCGATCCGTGACCGCGGCAACCAGGACGCCCTGTGGGACGGTCTGCGCGACGGGATCCTGGACTGCGTGGTCAGCGACCACTCGCCGTCGTCGGTGGCGGAGAAGGTCCTCGGCGGCCAGGTCGGCGAGACCGATCTGCAGGCGGCCTGGGGTGGTATCTCCGGCCTCCAGACAGGCTTTGTCGCCCTGGCCGACGCCGCCCGCTGGCGCGGCGTGCCGTTGTCCGAGGTGTCCCGCTGGACGTCGACGAACACCGCCGCCCTGGTAGGTCTGGATCGCGGCGACCGCCCCAAGGGCGTCATCGCCGAGGGCGCGGCGGCGGACCTGGTGGTCTACGAGCCCGACAGCGTCGCGACCATCGACGCCGCGCAGCTCGCGCACCGGAATCCGGTCAGTGCCTATCACGGCCTGACCGTCACGGGAGCGGTGACCTTCACGGTGGTCGGCGGGCAGGCCGTGCTGCACGCGTTCTCCGAGGGTGTCGTGCACGGCCAGCTCGACGGCGGCACCTGGCGGCCCGCCAACGACGTCGAGCACATCCGCGGCGACGGCCGCCTGATCGCCCGCCCCGGTAGCGCCGCGGCCCAGGCCAGGAGGCCCGCATGACCCAGATCCATCCCCCCGCCCGCCTGCTGATGGGCCCCGGCCCGATCGACGCCGACCCGCGCGTCCTGCGCGCCATGGCCGCACCCCTGGTGGGCCAGTTCGACCCGTTCATGACCGACACGATGACCGAGGCCATGGGCCTGTGGCGCACGGTCTGGGACACCGCCAACGAGCAGACCTTCCTCGTGGACGGCACCGCACGCGCCGGCATCGAGGCAGCCCTCGTGTCCCTGCTGGAGCCGGGGGACCGGGTGCTGGTCCCGGTGTTCGGCAGGTTCGGGCACCTGCTCGCGGAGATCTGCGGCCGCGCCGGCGCCGAGGTGCACACGATCGAGACGGAGTGGGGCACGGTCTTCGACCCGGGCCAGGTCGAGGACGCCGTGCGCCGCGTCCGGCCGCGCGTCGTCGCCGTCGTGCACGGGGACACCTCCACGACCATGGCCCAGCCGCTCGCCGAGCTGGGCCGGATCGCGCACGAGCACGACGCCCTGCTGTACGTCGACGCCACCGCCACGCTCGGCGGCAATGCGTTCCACACCGACGAGTGGGGCATCGACGCCGCGACGGCCGGGCTGCAGAAGTGCCTGGGCGGCCCGTCGGGCAGCGCGCCCGTCACGCTCTCGCCCGCGGCCGTGGCGGCGATCGACCGCCGCAAGCAGGTCGAGGCCGGCTTGCGTACTGCCGACGACGTCGCGCCGCGGGGCGCGCCGATCGTCTCCAACTACCTCGACCTCGCGCAGATCATGGAGTACTGGGGACCGCGCCGTCTCAACCACCACACCGAGGCCACGTCCATGCTCTACGCGGCCCGCGAGTGCGCTCGGCTGCTGACAGCCGAGGGCGTGGGCACGGCAGTCGCCCGGCACGTCCGCCACGGCGCCGCCATGCTGGCCGGGGTGCGTGGACTCGGCCTGGAGGTCTACGGCGACGTCGGCCACAAGATGCACAACGTGGTCGCCGTACGTATCCCCGACCGTGTCGACGGGGACGCCGTCCGCGGCGCGCTCCTGGAGGACTTCGGCATCGAGATCGGTACGTCCTTCGGGCCGCTGCACGGCGTGGTCTGGCGGATCGGGACCATGGGCTTCAACGCCCGCCGGGACGCCGTGCTCACCACACTGGCCGCCCTGGAGCACGAGCTGCGCCGGGCGGGCCACCCGACCGAGCCGGGCAGCGGAGTGTCGGCTGCCCTCGCCTCGTACGAGGCGAACCGGGACGTCGGACCGTGACCGTGATCGGGACCGCTGGGTGGGTGCTGGAGCGGTGCGACGACCTGACGCGGCACTCGTCCCGGTCCGACGCGCTCGAGCGCGTCTACCTGTCGCCCGAGCACTCCGCGGCCAATACCGCGGTCCGGGCCTGGATGCTCGACGCGGGCCTCGACACCGAGACCGACGCGGCCGGCAACATCTGGGGCCGCCGCGCGGCCGACGGCACCCCGCAGCAGCCCGGCACACCGGGCGAGCCGGCGCTCGTGCTCGGGTCGCACCTGGACACCGTGCCCGACGCCGGGCGGTACGACGGCATGCTCGGCGTGGTGCTCGCGATCGCCGTCGCGCACCGGCTGCGGGATGTCCCGCTGCCGTTCGCCCTGGAGGTCGTGGGGTTCTCCGACGAGGAGGGCACCCGGTTCGGCAAGGCGCTGCTGGGCAGCTGCGCGGCGTCGGGCCAGTGGGACCCGGCCTGGTGGGAGCAGACGGACGCCGAGGGCATCACCCTGCGCGAGGCGTTCGCCCGGTTCGGCCTCGCCCCGGAGCGGGTCGGCGACGCCGCCCGCCGCCCCGAGGAGCTCGTCGGCTACCTGGAGGCGCACATCGAGCAGGGGCCGGTGCTGGAGTCGGCGGACCTGCCGCTCGGCTACGTCACGACCATCGCGGGGGCCCGCCGGTTCGTGCTCACGATCACCGGCGAGGCCCGGCACGCGGGCGGCACCCCTTTCAGCCGGCGGCGGGACGCGCTGGTCGCCGCCGCGCACCTCGTCACCCGGATCGAGGACCTGGCCAGGGCGACCGACTGCCTCGCTACCGTCGGCGACCTCCGGGTGGAGCCCGGCGCCGTGAACGTGATCCCCGGCCGGGCCGAGCTCACGCTCGACCTGCGCGGCCGGACCGACACCGGGCGCGACGCGCTGTGGGAGCAGATCGCGGCGGTCGGGCACGCCATCGCGCGGGAACGGGGCGTGACGTTCGAGGCCGTCGAGACGCACCGGGCGCCGTCGACCGGCTGCGCCGAGCGGCTGCGGGCCGCGGTGGCGACGGGCATCACGGAGGCGACGGGAGCGCCGTCGGGATCCGTGCTCGGGCTGTGGAGCCCCGCCGGGCACGACGGCATGGCGATGGCCGCCGTGACCGACGTCGGCATGCTGTTCGTGCGCTGCCGTGACGGGATCAGCCACCACCCCGACGAGCACGTGGACCCCGAGGACGTCGCCGTCGCGCTCGACGCGTTCACGGCGGCGGTGCTGGCACGGGCAGAGGAGGCACGATGAAGAGGGCGGCCACCCCGCTCGAGGACCGGATCGCCGCCGGCTACGGCGACCTGTCACCGCAGGAGCGGCGGGCCGCCGACGCCCTGCTGGACCACCTCGGCGACCTCGGCACGTACCGCGCGACCGAGCTCGCCGCGCTCGCCGGTGTCTCGAAGGCGACGATGAGCCGGCTGTTCCGCAAGCTCGGCTACGAGGACTTCGAAGGGCTGCGCGAGCACCTGCGCGTCCAGCGCGGGCGCGGGCTGCCGATAGCGGTCGACCCGTCGCCCGGCCTGCGCGAGCGGCTGGAGCAGGAGGTCAAGAACCTGGAGAAGGTCTACTCGGCACTCGACGAGACCCTGCTCGACGAGGTCGCCGAGGCGCTCGCCACGGCGCGCGACGTCGTGGTCGTCGGACGCCGGGGCTCGCTCGGGCCGGCCACCCAGCTGCGGCGCAACCTGATCCAGGTGCGTGGTCGCGTGCACCTCGCGCCCGGCCCCGGCCAGTCGCTCGCCGACGACCTCGTGGGCCTCGGGCCCGAGGACGTCGTGGTGGTGGTCTCGATCCGCCGGCACGCGTTCCAGGTGGCCGCGATGGTCAAGTCCCTGCTGGCCGACGGCGTCCGCGTGCTCCTGCTCGCCGACTCCAGCCTGCGGCGCCTCGCCAGCGGCGTGACCTGGTGGATCGAGTGCCCGATCGCCACCGAGGGCGCCTTCGACTCGATGGTGGCGCCCGTCAGCGTGGTCGCGATCCTGTCCGACCGGGTGCACGAGGTGCTCGACGGCGCGGCCGACCGCGTCGAGGCGATCGACGCCCGGTACGCACTGCTGCGCGAGATCGACGAGAGGTGACCGGCGCCCCATGGACCTCGACATCGACACCGTCCGGACGGCGCGGACCCGGGCCGACTGCACGCTGCGGCCCGGCGAGGTGTTCCTGGGCGGGGGGACGTTCCTGTACTCCGAACCGGTGCCCGCCGGGGTGACCGGCCTGGTGGACCTCACCGGGATGGGGTGGGAGCCGTGGTCGGTGGACGGTTCAGGGCTGCGGGTCGCCGGGACGTGCACGCTGGAGGAGCTCGTGTCCGGGCCGGGCGTGCTGGGTGCGGACGCGAGCGGGCCGTATCGCGCGCTCGGCATCGTCGGGCAGTGCGTGTCGGCGCTGACGCTGTCGGCGAAGGTTGCCCGGACGGCGACCGTGGGCGGGAACCTGGCGCTCGGGCTGCCTGTCGGCTCGATGATCGGGCTGTTCGCGGCGCTCTCTGCCCGGGCGGTCATCTGGACGCCCGACGGCGGGTCGCGGGAGGTCGCGGTGTCCGACCTGGTCACCCGCGCGGGCGTCGTCGAGCTGGCGCCGGGGGAGGTGATCCGCGAGACACGAGTGACCGCCGCCGTGCTCGGGCAGCGCACCGCGTTCCGGCGGGTGTCGCTGACCCCGACCGGCCGTACGGCGGCGATGGTGACCGGGCGTCGGAGGGGTGACGGCGTGGCGCTGGTGCTGACGGCCTCGGTGCCGGCGCCGCATGTGCTCCTGGTCAGGGCGAACGATCACGACGGGCTCGACCGGCGTCTCCGGTGGATCACCGGTCTTGGCGACGGTACCTGGTACGAGGACCCGCACGGGAGCCGCGAGTGGCGCGCCGCGATGACACGACGGCTCGCGCACGAGGCGCTCGACGAGCTGGGCGGCGCATGAGGATCGACGGCACCGAGACCACGGCGGAGCCGCGCCCCGGCCAGTGCCTCCGCACGTACCTGCGCGAGCAGGGCGCCACGGCGGTGAAGAAGGGCTGCGACGCGGGCGACTGCGGCGCGTGCACGGTGCTGCTCGACGGCGCGCCCGTGCCGTCGTGCCTGATCCCGGCGCACCGCGTGGCCGGCGCCGAGGTGGTCACGGCTGCGGGCCTGGCCCGGTTCGGCCCTGGTGGCGACCCCGATGCCGAACCGGGAGCCCTGCACCCGGTGCAGCGCGCGTTCGTCGAGGCCGCGGGGTTCCAGTGCGGTTTCTGCACGGCGGGCCTGGTCTGCACGGTCGCCGGCACGCCCCCACCGCTGGTCGACCTCAAGGGCAACCTCTGCCGGTGCACCGGGTACCGGTCGATCCGGGACGCCCTCGCCGGTCGCGTGAACACCGAGGTCGCGGAGCCGGGCCAGGCGTTCGGCCGTGCCGTCGTCGCGCCGGCCGCCGCCCGGGTGGTGAGCGGCCGCGAGGCATACACGCTGGACGAGCCCGCCCCGCCCGGCCTGCTGCACGTCGCGGTGCTCGGCAGCCCGCACCCGCACGCCCGGATCACCCGCATCGACCCGGCGGCGGCCCGCGCCGCGCCCGGCGTGCACCTCGTGCTCACCCACCACGACGTCCCCGACACCCTCTACTCGACCGCCCGGCACGAGAACCGACTCGACGACCCCGACGACACCCGCATCCTCGACCCCGTCCTGCGGTTCGTGGGCCAGCGGGTGGCCGTCGCCGTCGCCGAGACACCACGGCAGGCCCGCGCGGCGCTCGCGCTCGTGGACGTCGAGTACGAGACGCTGCCCGCCGTCTTCGACCCGGAGGCCGCCCGGCAGCCGGGTGCGCCCCTGGTCCACCCCGGCAGGACGCCGGACGAGCACCGCGTCGCGGAGGCGAGCCGGAACGTCGTCGCGCAGCTGCACGAGGAGTACGCGGAGCCCGGGCACGACGGCGTCGCAGCGGCCCTCGCCGCGTCGGCCGCCACCGTGGAGGGCACCTGGACCACCGACCGCGTGAACCACGTGGCCCTGGAGACGCACGGCGCCCGGGCCTGGCTCACGCCCGGTCCTGCGGCGGGGACAGGGCAGCCCGTCCTGCACGTGCGCACCTCCACGCAGGTGCCGTTCCTCGTGCGGGACGAGCTGGCCCGGCTGCTGGACCTCCCCGAGGAGCGGGTACGCGTGGTGGCGGGCCGTGTCGGCGGTGGGTTCGGCGGCAAGCAGGAGCTGCTCGTCGAGGACGTCGTGGCGCTCGCGGCCCTGCGCACCGGTAGGCCGGTGCAGTGGGAGCTCAGCCGTGAGCAGCAGTTCACCCTGGTGCCGTGCCGGCACCCGATGCGGATCGGCGTCCGCGCGGGCGCCGACGCCGACGGACACCTGACGGCGCTCGCCATCGACGTCCTGGCCGACACCGGCGCCTACGGCAACCACGCGCCCGGCGTGCTGTTCCACGGCGTGCACGAGTCCATGGCCGTGTACCGCGCCCCGAACAAGCGCGTGGACGCCGAGTCGGTCTACACCAACAACGTGCCGTCCGGAGCGTTCCGCGGGTACGGGCTGGGACAGGTGCAGTTCGCCATCGAGGGCGCCATCGACGAGCTGGCCGCGCGGCTCGGCATCGACCCCGTGGAGATGCGGCGGCGGAACGTCATCCGGCCGGGCGACCCGTTCGTCGTCGGGCGGCCCGTGGACGGGGACCTGGAGTACGGGTCCTACGGGCTGGACCAGTGCCTCGACCTGGTCGAGAAGGCGTTGGCCCGGGGGCCGTCGCCGGCCGAGACCGGACTGAGCGGGGAGTGGTCGGTCGGCCGCGGCGTAGCGCTCGCGATGATCGCGACCATCCCGCCGCGCGGGCACTTCACGCACGCCCGGATCACGCTGGGAGCCGACGGCGACTTCGTGGTCGACGTCGGCACCGCCGAGTTCGGCAACGGCACCACCACTGTCCACGCGCAGATCGCGGCCACGGAGCTCGGCGTGCCCGTCGACCGGGTGCGGGTACGCCCGTCGGACACGGCCACCGCCGGCTACGACACGGGCGCCTTCGGCTCGGCGGGCTCGGTGGTGGCAGGCCTGGCGGTCGGCCGAGCGGCGTCGGCCCTCAAGACCGAACTGGATTCGTTGAGTGCTGGGTATTTGTCGGGTCGAACCGATACGACCGCGCAAATACCCAGCACTCAGCTGGCCGGGGTGGGGGCCGAGGCTAGCCATGACGGGTCGCCGCGGTCTGTCGCGTTCAACGTGCACGGGTTTCGGGTCGCCGTGCATCGTGGGACCGGCGAGGTGCGGATCCTGCGGTCGGTGCACGCCGCGGACGCCGGAGTCGTGATCAACCCCGAGCAGCTGCGTGGGCAGATCGACGGCGGCGTGGCGCAGGCGCTCGGCTCCGCGATGACCGAGCGGATGGTGGTGCGTGACGGCGTCGTCGTGACGCGCACCCTGCGGCACTACCGGGTGCCGCAGCTGTCCGACGTCCCGGTCACGGAGGTGCTGTTCGCCGACACCGTCGACCGGCTGGGCCCGCGCGGCGCGAAGTCGATGAGCGAGGCTCCGTACAACCCGGTGGCCCCGGCGCTGGCGAACGCGATCGCGGACGCCACGGGGGTGCGTCCTCGCGACCTGCCGATCCAGCGGGACCGCCTGTGGGAGCTGCTGGCAGCGGCGTCGGGCAGATGATCGGCACTCCGTCAGGTGGTCGGCAGCTCGGAATGCCGACCACCTGACGGAATGCCGACCGCGCTCCCGGCTCGCTCGGGGTTTTGGAACGAGTGTTTCGTGCGGGTGACCTGCTGGGAACGCAATTGAAATCCGGTGGTGCGAGCATCGAGGAGTGATCAGCCCCAGCGAGCAGCCCGGCACCCGGCTCGGGCCCTCTGCCGGCCCCGACGACGAGGCGTGGCTCGTCCGCGCCGTCGAGGTCGCCACCCAGAACGTGGCCGACGGCGGTGGCCCCTTCGGGGCCGTCGTCGTGCGCGCCGGTGTCGAGGTGGCGGCAGCCGGGAACCGGGTGACCCGCGACCTGGACCCCACGGCGCACGCCGAGGTGGTGGCGATCCGGACCGCGTGCCAGGCCCTGAGCACGTTCTCGCTGGCCGGCGCTACGCTCTACGCGTCGTGCGAGCCCTGCCCGCTGTGCCTGTCGGCGGCGCTGTGGGCCCGGGTGGACCGTGTCGTCTTCGCCGCGGACCGGCACGACGCGGAGCGGGCCGGCTTCGACGACCGCGAGTTCTACGAGCTCCTCGCGCGGGACCGGTCGACGTGGCCCCACCCCGTCGTCGAGCAGCGGATCGCGCGGGCGGGGGAGCCGTTCGAGGCGTGGCAGGCGCACACCGAGCGCACCCCGTACTGACCTGATCGTCCAGCACAGCCAGGAGAACCACACATGATGCCGTTCTGTCCCGCCCGCTGCGCCACCGGGGCGAAACGGTGAGGGCGGTCGGGGTGGTGCTGGCAGGTGGGGCCGGGACCCGGTTCGGTATGCCCAAGGCGCTGGCCCGGGCCGACGACGGCACCCCGTGGCTCGACCTGGCCTGCCGGGCGCTGCTCGACGGCGGCTGCGCGGACGTCGTCGTGGTGCTCGGCGCGCGCGCCGACGAGGCTCGGGGGCTCGTCCCCGCTGGTGCCAGAGCCGTGGTCGCGGCCGACTGGGCGAGCGGGATCGCGGCGTCGCTGCGCGCCGGCCTCGCGGCGGTCGGGGAGACGGGGGCCGACGCCGCCGTCGTCTCGCTCGTGGACCTGCCCGGCCTGCGGGCCGACGCCGTCCGCCGGGTGCTCGGTGTGTCCCAGGACCGCGGTGCGTCCCAGCAGCCGGACGCCGTCCGCCGGCTGCTCGGCCGCGCCGTCTACGACGGCATGCCCGGGCACCCCGTGCTGGTGGGGCGCGAGCACTGGCGGCCGCTGGCCGACGCGGTGCGGGGCGACACGGGCGCGGGTCCGTATCTGCGCGCGCACGATGCCGTCGCCGTCGACTGCACCGACCTGGGCGGCGGGGACGACGTCGACCGGGCCGGTCCGGAGGCGCCGTCGGGCAGAAGGTAGGGCCTGACCTACTGGGCCCTCGGGGTCATCCCTGACCTTTCCCCAGTTCCGCCCGAATCGTGTCGCCGTGACCGGTCCGGCTACGTAGTCTCGGGTGCGTGGAGGCCACGGAGCTCGCTCGTCCGCAGTTCGCGCTGCTCGCTGTTGTCCATTTCCTGTTCGTGCTGCTCCTGCGCGACGACGACGCCGGACCGGACGTCCTGCTCCGCTTCGGCGCCGCAACCGCGCGCAGGCACGACGGCGGCGGCCTGGTCGGAGTGCCGGACGACCGACCCGAGCCGGAGGTGGCCCGATGAACGCGGCGGCCTGGGCCGTTCTCCTGACCGTCCTGGTGGCGGGGTGGGTGGTGCTCGACGGAGCCGTCCAGGGTACGGGGGCGACCCTGCTGCAGGAACGCGACCACGACGGCGGCTACCGGCGGCGCGAGCCGGCGGAGCGGCGCGTGGTGCTGGGCGCGGTCGGGCCGCTGCTCCTGCCCGGTGAGGTGTGGCTCGTGGCCGCGATCGGGGTGCTGGTCGGCGTGTTCCCGCACGCCGAGGCGGAGCTGCTGAACACGGGCCGTCCCGTCGCGATCACGCTGATCGCGTCGTGGGTGCTGCGCGACGCCGGGATCTGGCTGCGCAGCAGGCGGCCCGGCCGCATCTGGCGGGACGGGTGGGACGTCGTGCTCGTGGTCGCGAGCATCGTGCTCGCGGGGAGCTGGGGTGCGCTCCTCGGCGCGGCCTGGGGGAGCGGCCTGGCGGCGCTGGCCCTCGGCATCGTGGCGGTGGTGGTGACCCGGCTGCACGGTGACGCCGTCGTCGCGTGGCGCCTGCGCCGTACGGGGCCGCTGCCGGCGATCGTCACCTCGGTGATGATCGTGGCCCCCGTCGTCGGCACCGCCGTCGCCGCCTGGCCCCGCCTGGTCGCGGGCGGGATTTCCCCGGAGGCCATGGCCTCGCTCGGGATCGTGGCGATGGTGGTGCTGCCCGTGATCCTCGCGCTCCAGGTCCTCGCGTGGCGGCTCGTCGCACGCCCGCTGGGCCGACGGGACACGCTGTTCTTCTGACCGGCAGCCGGACCTTCGCCACCAGCCAGGGTGAGATGCCGGTAAAGTCCTGCTCACCATGACCATGAAGAACCGCATCGTCTGCGCGCTGCTCGGCGCGCTGGCGTTCGCCACCGCGACCCTGCTCCTGCCGTGGCTCCCGGACGCGCTCGTGGGGCTGCTCGGGACCAGCGGTGTACTGCTGTTCCTCGCTGCGCTCGCGCTGCCGACCAACACGCGCCAGCCGCCCGTGCACAGCCTCACGATCCTCGACAAGGGCTACCTCACGCCCGCCGAGATCCACCAGATCCTCGGGATCTGGCTGCCGGCAGGCAGTTCCTCCCTCGACGCCCGCGACGCGCAGTGGACCGTCGCCCGGCACGTCGCCAAGTGGCGGGCGGACCACGTGGTCAACGTGATGGACTACCACGGCGTCGTCGCCGAACGCCGGATCGAGCTGCTCTCGGTGATGCAGTGGATCGGCGTGCACCTGCTGCCCGCGTTCCTCGGCCTGATGTTCCTGATCCCCACGCTCGCCCTCACCGGGTTCGAGAAGATCAGCAACAACTTCCTGCAGACGGTCCTGCTCTTCGCGATCTGGGGCACCGTCGCGCTCATCGTCCGGGGCGTGCTCGAGAAGCACGTGATCCACCGGTTCGTGTGGGAGCCGGAGCTGACGCCAGACGGTACGCGGTTCGTCGAGCGCTGACGCGGAGTGCAGCGTCAGCGCGACCAGAAGATGGAGAGCGCTGAGGCCACGCCTGTGGCAGGCGCGGAGTGTCGGACGCACCTGGGATGATGGTGCTGTGCCCC
This sequence comes from Promicromonospora iranensis, assembly GCF_028994805.1. Classification (GTDB taxonomy): domain Bacteria; phylum Actinomycetota; class Actinomycetes; order Actinomycetales; family Cellulomonadaceae; genus Promicromonospora; species Promicromonospora iranensis. The sequence goes on from NZ_JAJQQP010000003.1 coordinate 390,972, forward strand.
TGTACCGAGACGATGCGATTGTCCTGCGCACCCACAAGCTGGGTGAGGCGGACCGCATCATCACGTTCCTGACGCGGGAGCACGGCAAGGTGCGCGGTGTGGGCAAGGGCGTACGGCGCACGTCGTCCAAGTTCGGCGCGCGGCTGGAGCCGTTCATGGCCGTCGACGTGCAGTTCCACACCGGCCGCAGCCCTCGGCCCGGCATGGGGCTCGACACCGTGACGCAGGTCGAGACCATCGGGGCATACGCCCGCGCCATCAGCCAGGACTACAACCTGTACACGGCAGGCGCCGTGATGCTGGAGGCCGCCGACCGGCTGGTCGCGCAGGAGCACGAGCCGTCGGTGCAGCAGTACTGGCTCCTCGCCGGCGGGCTGCGGGCGCTGTCGGAGCGGCACCACGACGCCAACCTGGTGCTCGACTCGTACCTGCTGCGGGCGCTCGCGGTGGCCGGCTGGGCGCCGTCGTTCGAGGACTGCGCGCGCTGCGGCGAGCCCGGGCCGCACCACTCGTTCAACGTGGCGCAGGGCGGCGCCGTCTGCCCGCGCTGCCGGCCGCCGGGCTCCACCGCGCCGGCCCCCGAGACCTTCGCCCTGCTGTCCTCGCTGCTCGCGGGCGACTGGGTGACCGCCGACGCGTCCGACGCTCGGCACCGCAAGGAGGCGAGCGGCCTCGTCGCCGCCTATGGCCAGTACTACCTGGAGAGAACGTTGCGATCGTTGAAGATGGTGGAGCGCTGATGGCCCGGACCGCGAGCCGTGACCTGGTGGCGCCCTTCCCGCATCCCTCCGGCGCCCGCGCCCCCCGGATCCCCCGGGAGTTCGTGCCGCGGCACGTCGCGATCGTCATGGACGGCAACGGGCGGTGGGCCAACGCCCGAGGCCTGCCTCGCATCGAGGGGCACCGCGCGGGCGAGAAGTCGCTGCTCGACGTCGTCGCCGGGGCCGTCGACGTCGGCGTCGAGTACGTCTCCGCGTATGCGTTCAGCACCGAGAACTGGAAGCGCTCGCCCGAGGAGGTGCACTTCCTGATGAACTTCACCCAGGAGGTGATGCAGCGCCAGTGCGACGTCATGGCGTCGTGGGGCGTGCGCATCCGCTGGGCCGGCCGCCGTCCCAAGCTGTGGAAGTCCGTGATCAACGTGCTCCAGGAGGCCGAGGAGCGCACCAAGGACAACGACCTCTGCACCCTGACGATGTGCGTCAACTACGGCGGCCGGGCCGAGCTGGCCGACGCCGCGGCCGCCATGGCGCGCGACGCCGCCTCCGGCAGGCTCGACCCGAAGCGGGTCAACGAGAAGACCGTGCAGAAGTATCTGTACCTGGCCGACCTGCCCGACGTGGACCTGTTCCTGCGCTCGTCCGGCGAGCAGCGCACGTCCAACTTCATGCTGTGGCAGGCGGCCTACGCCGAGATGGTGTTCCTCGACGAGCCGTGGCCGGACGTCGACCGCCGTCACCTCTGGCGCGCCGTCGAGGAGTACGCACAGCGTGACCGCCGCTACGGCGGCGCCCTGGACGCCCCCTCGCCGAAGTAGTCACTCCGCGAGGTAGTCACCCGGCATGAGCCGGGTGACTACCTCGCCAGATGACTACCTCGGCGGGATGGGCTACTCGGTGATGGTCGCCGCCAGGGCCTCGATCAGCTTCGGCATGCCCTCGGGGTACTGGACCGAGAGCGCGGTGGGCGGCGAGACCGCGGAGACCGCGACGGTCCCGATCTGCTGCACCACCATGCCGTCCTTGACGGCGGGCAGGGCCTGCAGCTCCTTCTTGGTCGGCAGCGCCTCCGCCGCCTCCTCGGTGTACGTGTAGGCGACCACGACGTCCGACTCGAGCTTGTCGAGCTCCTCGTACGACAGGGTGTAGAAGAACTCGCCGTCGTCGGGCGCGAGCTCCTCCACGGCCGGGGCGGTCTCCATGCCGAGGCCCTCGAGGAATCCGGCGCGCGGGTCGTCGGCCCGGTAGACGTAGACCAGGCCCTCGTCGGGCGAGTCCACGATCGCGGCGAACGTCTTGTCCGCGAACTCCGGGTGCGCCTCGGCCTCGTCGGCCAGGTACTGGTTGATCTCCTCGACCTTGGCCTCACCCGCGGCGCTGCGGCCGAGACCGTTCGCCGTCGCGGTGATGATCTCGTCCCACGGCGTCTGCCACGGCGTCTCCGGGTAGGCGACGACCGGGGCGATCTCGCTGAGCAGGTCGTACTGCTCCTGCGTGATGCCCGAGTAGGTGGCGACGATGACGTCGGGCTCGGCGGCCGCGAACTCCTCGTAGGGCACGGACGCGCCGGCCTCGGCGTCGGTCAGCACGGTGGGGTGGTCGACGCCGGCCTCGTCGTAGGCCTCCTCGACCCACGGCAGGAGGTTGCCCTCACCGACGGTCCAGGTCTGCTCGGCGACGGCCACGGGGTAGACGCCTGCCGCGATCGCGGCCTCGGTCGAGCCCCAGCCCCACGTGGCGACGCGCTCGGGCGCTTCCTCGATGGTCGTCTCGCCGAGGCCGTGCTCGATGGTCAGGGGGAACTCGTCGGTCGCGCCGGAGGCGTTGGCCGACGGCGTCGCACCGTCCGCGGCCTGGGTCTCGGACGCGCAGCCCGACAAGGCGAGGGCGGACGCGGCGACAAGGCCGACGGCCGCCGCGAGGGATCGGCGAGGGCGCACGGTTACTCCTGGGTTCAGTCGAACGACCGGCGGGCGCCGGTCGATGTGAGGTTAGCCTAACCACATTTGGTCACGGCAATGTTTCGGAATTGAGGAGTTCCCGGGTGATGTGGGCCACTCCCTGGTCGATCGAGGGAGTCGATCGAGGGAGGAGCGGCCGCTGGACGGCTCAGCTCGCGGACGGCTCGACCGCGGACGGCTCGACCGCGGAGGAGTGGAAGCGGCCCACAGGCACCACGAGCGGCGAGCCGGCCACCGGGTCGGGCACCACCTGGGCGCGCAGCCCGAACGCCTCGCTCACCACCTCGCGGGTCAGCACGTCCGCCGGCGCGCCCTCCGCGACGATCCGCCCCGCCGACATCACGACCAGGTGGTCGGCGTAGCGCGCGGCGAGGTTGAGCTCGTGCAGCACCATCGCGACGGTGGTGCCGCGGTCCCGGTTCAGCTCCGTGAGCAGGTCCAGCAGGTCGAGCTGATGGCGCACGTCGAGGAACGTCGTGGGCTCGTCGAGCAGCACGATGTCCGTCTGCTGCGCCAGGACCATGGCGATCCACACCCGCTGCCGCTGCCCGCCCGACAGCTCGGCGACGGGGCGGTCCGCGAGCTCCGCGACGCCGGTGGACCGCAGCGCGGTGGTGACCACCGCGTCGTCGTCGGACGAGTGCCTGCCGAACCAGCCCTGGTGCGGGTACCGGCCGCGGCTGACGAGCTCGGCGACCCGGACGCCGTCGGGCGCGATGGACGACTGCGGCAGCATGCCGACCCTGCGGGCCAGCTCCTTGCGGGGCATGGCGGTGATGTCGGTGCCGTCGAGCGTGATCCGGCCGCCGTCCAGCGGGTGCAGGCGGGCCAGGCCGCGCAGGAGGGTGGACTTTCCGCAGGCGTTCGGCCCGACGACGGCGGTGATCTTGCCGTCGGGCAGCGTCAGGTCGAGGCCCTCGATGACACGCAGTCCGTCGTAGCCCAGGCTGACGCCTTCGGCGCGCAGGTTGGTCATCGGCTCCTCTTCTCGGTGGTGGCGAGCAGCCACAGCAGGTAGGGGGCGCCCACGAGCCCCGTGACGATGCCCACGGGGGCGGCGACGCCGAGCAGCGCGTGCTGCCCGGCGACGTCCGCCACCAGGGTCAGGGCGGCGCCGGTGGCGGCGGACGCGACGAGAGCCGCGCCGCCGTCGTTCACCAGGCGGCGGGCGATGGCGGGGGCGACCAGCGCGACGAAGGCGATCGGGCCGGCCGCGCTGGTCGCGAGCGCGACGAGCGCCACGGCGAGCAGCAGCGTGCCGATGCGGGCGGCGTCCACGCCCACGCCCAGGGAGCGCGCGTTGTCGTCCCCGAGCGAGAGCGGCCCCTGCGTTCGCGAGACGGCGGCGACGGCGACGGACAGCACGAGCGTGCCGGTGGCGACGAGCGCGAGCTGGTCACCGCGGATGTCGGACACGGAGCCGACCGTCCAGATCAGGACCCCCGCCGCCTCGTTCTCCTCCGCCCGGGCCATGGACCAGGCGACCAGGGACGAGCACAGGTAGGCGAACCCGACGCCGACCAGCACGAACCGGATCGAGTGCAGGCCCTTGCGCCAGGCCAGCAGCCAGATCGCGAGCGCGACGAGGCCGGCGCCCGCGAACGCCATGGCGGACAGCACCACGCCGCTCAGGCCCAGGGCGAGCAGGCCGGTCACGGCTCCGAGGCTCGCGCCGCTGGAGATGCCGAGGATGTCGGGCGAGGCGAGAGGGTTGCGCAGGGTCGACTGGAACAGGGCGCCGGCCAGGCCGAACGCGGCACCGACCACGACGGCCGCCTCGATGCGGGGCAGGCGCAGCTTCTGGATGATGAAGACGTCACCCTTGTCGCCGAGGCCGACGGCGCCCGCGATGGCCTGGCCCGGCGTCAGCCCGGCGGCGCCGACCAGGAGGGCTCCCGTCCCGGCGACGAGCACGACGAGAGTCATGCCGGCCACGACGAGGACCCGACGGCGGCGTCGGACGGCGCGCAGGTCGGCGACGGTGGTCTCGACGGCGTCGGTGGTCATCACGCTCCCACCACGTTCCTGCTGCGGGCGACGGCGATCAGCACCGGCGCGCCGAGGAGCGCGGCGACCACGCCGGCCTCGAGCTCCGACCGGGGCAGGATGAGGCGGCCGAGGACGTCGGCGGCCAGCAGCATCACGGGGCCCAGCAGCACGGCGATGCCCATGATCCAGCGGTAGTCCGTGCCGATCAGGCGGCGTGCGGCGTGCGGCACCACGAGCCCGACCAGCGCGATCGGTCCGGCGAGCGACGTCGCCGTGCCTGCGAGCAGCACGATGGCGATCGCCGAGAGGGCGCGGGTGGTGCCCACCCGCTGGCCGAGCGCCGTCGCGACGTCCTCGCCGAGGGCCAGCATGTTGAGCCGGTGCGAGAGCACGGCCGCGAGGACGATGCCGACCACGATGAACGGCCACAACCAGGCGACGGTGTCCAGGCCACGGCCCGTCAGGGAGCCGACCGCCCAGAACCGGTACAGGTTGAACGCCTGCTGGTCCTGCAGCAGGACGAGCGTGATGAGCGGCGTGATGAGGGCCGTCACGGCGGCGCCGACCAGGGCCAGGCGCACAGGCTGCCCACGCCCCACGGAGAAGACGATCGCCGCCGCGCCCGCGGCGCCGACGAAGGCGAACCAGACGTAACCGATCGGCGAGGTGATGCCGAAGAGCCAGACCGCGCAGACCACGGCGAGCGAGGCGCCCGAGTTCAGGCCCAGCAGGCCGGGATCGGCGATCGGGTTGCGGGTGACCCCCTGGATCAGGGTGCCCGCCGTACCGAGCGCGACCCCGGCCGCCAGGCCCACGATGGTGCGCGGCAGCCGCTGGTCCAGCACCACGTCGTGGTCCACGAACCCGGCGACCGGTGCGGTCAGGGCACGCCAGACCTCCGCGGGGTTGATGTCGCGGACGCCGAGCGCCAGGCTCGCGAGGACGACGAGCAGCAGGGCGACGAGCGCCGTTGCCAGCGCGAGCGTCCTGCGTCGGGCGCGGTGAGCTACGGCTTCCGCACCCTCACGGCGTCCCGCGGGCGCAGCCGCAGGTGAGGTAAGCATTGCCTAAGTGTTCCACAATGCCTGGAGTGGTCGGTACGGCGTCCGGCCGGTGAGCGATCAGGAGTAGGACTCGCAGCCCCAGCCGTCGTTGTCGTTCCCGTCGAGGCGGTGGTAGTCGTTCGTTCCCACCCAGACGCGCTGGCGGACGTCGTCACAGTCGAGGTCGGGGTTGGTGGGCGAGACGGGGCACTGCCAGCGGCCGGAGCCGTAGACGCAGACGGCATCGGCCGCGCTGTCGGCCCGGTTGAACCTGTTGCCCGCGTACTTCGCGGTCCACTTGCCCGAACGGGCCGCCGTGAACGTGCGGGTGTAGCTGCCGGTGCGCGTCGTCCGGACCATGGCCACCTTGCGGGACCGGTCGCTGCCGGCGGGGTCGAAGTGGACCGTGACCAGCTGCGCGCCCAGCGGGCGCCACTGCCCGTTCTTCTTGTGCTTCAGGGTTCCCGTGACGGTGATCGTCTTGCCCTTGGCGACCGGTTCGGGTTTGGCGTTGGCCGTGACGTTCGTGGGGTTGGCGATCACTGCCGGCGCGGGGCCGGGGGCGGGGGCAGATCCGGCGTGCGCGGGCATGGATGCCGTGAGGGCGAGCGCGAGAACGCTCACGAGGGTGATGACGGTTCGGCGGATCATGGGGCCTCTGGGGCTCGGGGTGCGCTGGTTGCGGCACGCTACGAGTGACAGAGCCCTGGGAAGGCGGAATCTGACCCCGTTCGGACCTTTCTCACCCGGGTGAGGAAGCCGCAGGCCGCACCACCGACCGGCATGCCGCGCGCGTCCTGCGCCTGCTGCGGGAGCAGGCACAGGACGCGCGACTGACGGCGGTCGAGCCCGTCGAGACTCTCAGGCCCCGACGAGGTGACCGGCCAGGTAGCCGACCACCTTGTCCAGCGCCACGCGCTCCTGCTGCATGGAGTCACGGTGCCGGATGGTGACCGCCTGGTCGTCGAGCGTGTCGAAGTCGACGGTGATGCAGAACGGCGTGCCGATCTCGTCCTGACGGCGGTAGCGCTTGCCGATCGCCTGGGTCACGTCGTAGTCGACGTTCCAGTACTTGCGCAGCTCGGTGGCCAGGGCCTCCGACGCCGGGAGCAGGTCCGCCGTCTTGGACAGCGGCAGCACCGCGGCCTTGACGGGAGCCAGGCGCGGGTCGAGACGCAGCACCGTGCGCTTGTCGACGCCGCCCTTGGTGTTCGGCGCCTCGTCCTCGGCGTACGCCTCGACGAGGAAGGCCATGAGGGACCGGGTCAGGCCCGCGGCCGGCTCGATGACGTACGGGTAGTACTTCTCGTTCGTCACCGGGTCGCGGTACGCCAGGTCCTTGCCCGAGCTCTCCGTGTGGGTCTTCAGGTCGAAGTCCGTACGGTTCGCGATGCCCTCGAGCTCGCCCCACTCACTGCCCTGGAAGCCGAAGCGGTACTCGATGTCCACGGTGCGGGTCGAGTAGTGCGACAGCTTGTCCTTGGGGTGCTCGTAGTGGCGCAGGTTGTCGGCCGAGATGCCGAGGTCCGTGTACCAGGCGGTGCGCTGGTCGATCCAGTACTGGTGCCACTCCTCGTCCTCGCCGGGCTTGACGAAGAACTCCATCTCCATCTGCTCGAACTCGCGGGTGCGGAAGATGAAGTTGCCCGGCGTGATCTCGTTGCGGAACGACTTGCCGATCTGGCCGATGCCGAACGGCGGCTTCTTGCGGGCCGCCGCCGCGACGTTGGCGAAGTTCACGAAGATGCCCTGCGCCGTCTCGGGGCGCAGGTAGTGCAGGCCGGACTCGTCCTCGACCGGGCCGAGGTGCGTCTTCAGCATCATGTTGAAGTCGCGCGGCTCGGTCCACTGGCCGCGGGTGCCGCAGTTGACGCAGACCAGGTCGGTCAGCGGCACGGAGTCGGGGTCGTCGATGCCCTTCTTCTCCGCGTGCGCCTCCTGCATCTGGTCCACGCGGTAGCGCTTGTGGCACGAGAGGCACTCGGTGAGCGGGTCGGTGAACACGCCGACATGGCCCGAGGCGACCCACACCTGGCGGGGCAGGATGACCGAGGAGTCGAGGCCCACGATGTCGTCGCGGCTCGTGACGGTCGCGCGCCACCACTGGCGCTTGATGTTCTCCTTCAGCTCCACACCCAGGGGGCCGTAGTCCCACGCCGAACGCGTTCCGCCGTAGATCTCACCCGACGGGAAGACGAAACCTCGTCGCTTCGCGAGCGAGACGACGGCGTCGAGCTTGGCGGTCTGCGCAGAGCGCACTGACTTGTCGGACACGAGGGCTCTCTCCAGGGGAACAGGTGGAAACAATGTTGGCCCAGCCTACCGTCCGGGCAGGTTGGGGCCCGCGCGATCAAGCCAGTGACCGACCTCTCCCCGCCGATCTTTGACATCCGTTCTCATCAGGCGTGAGAATCATTCTCATGAACTCGACTCGCGCCTCAGGTGCTGCCCTGGCCGGCCTCGCTCTCGTCGCCACGGCGACTCTCGCGGGCTGCTCGACCGAGGGGGCGAGCGGCTCCACCGACGAGTCCGACGGCGTCCGGGTGCTCGCCTCGTTCTACCCGCTCCAGTACGTCACGGAGCAGATCGGCGGGGACCTGGTCACCGTCGACAACCTCACGCCCCCGGCCGCGGAGCCGCACGACCTCGAGCTCTCCCCGGCGCAGGTCCGCGAGATCGGCACCGCGGACCTCGTGGTCTACCTGTCCGGCTTCCAGAACGCCGTCGACGAGGGTGTCGAGGCGCGCGCCCCTGAGCACGTGATCGACGCCGCCGACGCGGCCGGACTCGTGGAGCACGCGGAGGAGACCGAGGAGGAGCACGCGGAGCACGCCGGCGAGACCGAGGAGGAGCACGCCGAGCACGCTGACGAGCACGCCGACGAGCACGACCACGGCGCCACCGACCCCCACTTCTGGCTCGACCCGAGCAAGCTCGCCACCGTCGGCCAGGCCGTCGCGGACGAGCTGGCCGCGGTGGACCCGGAGCACGCCGACGAGTACGCCGCCGGTGCCCAGCGCCTCGGCCAGCAGCTCGACGAGCTGGACCAGGAGTTCGCGGACGGCCTGGCCGCCTGCCAGGGCGCCACGCTGGTGACGAGCCACGCGGCGTTCGGATACCTCGCCGACCGGTACGCCCTGGAGCAGGTGGGCATCTCGGAGCTCGACCCCGAGGTCGAGCCCTCCCCGGCCCGCCTCCGCGAGATCGGTGACGTCGTCGAGGAGCGCGGCGTCAAGACGCTCTACTCCGAGACCCTCGTGAGCCCGAAGGTCACCGAGACGCTGGCCTCCGACCTGGGTGTCGAGACCGCGGTGCTCGACCCGCTGGAGGGCCTGTCCGAGGACGCCACGGCCGCCGGTGACGACTACATCTCCGTGATGCGGGCCAACCTGGCCGAGCTGGAGGAGGGCCTGGTCTGCGAATGACGGACACTAGGCAGGTGACCGAGACGAGCGAACCCGTCATCGAGGCCCGCGGCCTGCACTTTCGTGCGGGCGCGAGCCACATCCTGCGCGGCATCGACCTGACGGTGGACCGCGGCGAGGTCGTCGCGCTGCTGGGCGCGAACGGCTCGGGCAAGTCCACCCTCGTGCGGGCACTGGTCGGCATCAACACGCCGTCCGCGGGCACCGTGCGCCTGCTCGGCGCGCCTCTCGGCACCGGCCGCCGCACCGCCGCCGTCGACTGGAGCCGCATCGGCTACGTGCCGCAGCGAGCGAGCGCCGGCGGCGGCATCCCGTCCACCGCACAGGAGGTCGTCGCGTCCGGTCTGCTGCACGGCCGCCGGCTGCGGCTGCCGCGCGGCTGGCGCGACCAGGTCGAGGCGGCCCTCGAACAGGTGGGCCTCGCCGACCGGGTACGCGACCCCGTGCACCTCCTGTCGGGCGGCCAGCAGCAGCGCATCCTCATCGCGCGCGCCCTGGTCCGCGAGCCCGACCTCCTCGTCCTGGACGAGCCAGTCGCCGGCGTGGACGTCGCCAGCCAAGAGGCGTTCGCCGCCACCATGGAGCGGCTCGTCGACGGCGGCCTCACCGTGCTCGTCGTGCTGCACGAGCTCGGCGAGCTCGAGCCGCTGGTGACCCGCGCCGTCGTGCTGCGGCACGGCAAGGTGGTGCACGACGGCGCCCCGCCGCCCGCCCGGCACGACCACGACCGCGTCGGACACCGGCACCAGCACCCGCACGCCGACGACAACGCCCTCGGCGCCGAAGCCAGGGTTCTCGACCTGGAGGTGCGCCCATGATGCTCATGCTGACCGACCCGTTCATGCAGCGCGCCCTCATCGCCGCGCTCCTCGTCGGCATCACCGCGCCCGTCGTCGGCACCTACCTGGTGCAGCGCAAGCTCTCCCTGCTCGGCGACGGGATCGGGCACGTGGCCCTGACCGGCGTCGCGCTGGGCTGGCTCGTCGGCGCGGGCATGGGGCTGACGCCGAACGACGCGCTCGCCATCCCCGGCGCCGTGGTCGCCGCGGTGATCGGCGCCGTCCTCATCGAGGTGGTCCGGCGCCGCGGCCGCACCTCGGGCGACCTCGCGCTCGCCATCATGTTCTACGGCGGCATCGCCGGCGGCGTCTTTCTCATCGGGGTCGCCGGCGGCTCCTCCGGAAACCTCATGCAGTACCTGTTCGGCTCGATCTCCACGGTGACCGACGGCGACCTCTGGCTCACCGTCGTGCTCTCCCTCGTGGTGCTGGCTGTCGGCGTCGGCCTGCGGCACGCGCTGTTCTCGGTGAGCCACGACGAGGAGTTCGCCATCGCGTCCGGGCTGCCCGTCTGGGCGCTGAACATCATCGTCGCGGTCGTGTCGGCCCTCACCGTGACGGTCGCCATGCGCGTCGTCGGCCTGCTCCTCGTCAGCGCGCTCATGATCGTGCCCGTCGCCGTCGCGCAGCAGGTCACGCACGCCTTCGGGCGCACCATGTTCACCGCGTGCGTCGTCGGCGTGGTGGTCTGTGTGTCCGGCCTGACCATCACCTACTGGTACAACGTCTCGCCGGGCGCGACTATCGTGGTCCTTGCCATCGCGGTCTACGCGGTGGTCTCACTGGTGGCGCCGTTCCTGACCCGGCGGCGTCCCGCGCACGACCCACATCCAGATCTGCCCGACGACGTCGACCTGCCGGCTGCCGCAACGGAACGTGCGGTGGCCGCCGCGAAGGAGTGCCGCTGATGGCCGCACGTATGACCCGCCAGCGGACGGCTGTCGTCGAGGCGCTCGACGAGCTCGCGGACTTCCGCTCCGCCCAGCAGCTGCACGAGACCCTGCGCGCCCGCGGCGAGTCCGTGGGCCTCGCGACCGTGTACCGGGCGCTGCAGGCGCTCGCGGACGCGAGCGAGGTCGACGTGCTGCGCGCCGAGGACGGCGAGAGCCTCTACCGCCGGTGCGCGCGCCGTGAGCACCACCACCACCTGGTGTGCCGGCACTGCGGCAGGACCGTCGAGATCGACGGTCCCACCGTGGAGGCCTGGGCCTCGAAGGTGGCGGCCGCCCAGGGCTTCGACGACATCGAGCACACGATCGAGCTCTGGGGCACCTGCGCGGACTGCCGCGCCTCCGCAGCGACGAAGTAACTACCTGACTACCTCGGCAGAGGGGGCGGGGCGGGGTTTTCCGTCGGCTCGGGGAGTTATCGCAGGAAGAGTTCCGGCGGGTGTCCGCATTCGCAGGACGGCGTGGCAGGATGCGTGCATGACCTCAGCACGGCACGCCGCGGACCGGCGGGGCAGGCTCCCCTCGCGGGCCGAGGTGGTCGTGGTCGGCGGCGGTGCGATCGGTGCGTCGGTGGCGTTCCACCTCGCCGAGGACGGCGTCGACGTGCTGCTCCTGGAAGCCGACGAGCTTGCCTCCGGCAGCTCGGGCAAGCCCATCGGGGGAGTGCGGGCGCAGTTCTCCGACCCGGCGAACGTCGACCTCGGCAACCGCAGCCTCGAGCTGTACGAGGACTTCGCGAACCGCCCCGGGGCGGACATCGGGCTGCAGCAACCGGGGTACCTGTTCCTCCTGCCGGACGCCGACGACGTCGCGCTGTTCGAGGAGTCGGTGGCCATGCAGAACGAGCGCGGGGTGGCGAGCCGCATGCTCGGCCGCGACGCTGTGCACCGCCTCAACCCGTATGTCGACGTCGACCGGTACCAGGGCGCCGCGTACGCCGCCCGCGACGGGTTCGCCCACCCGCGCGCCGTCGTCGAGGGGTACGCCGCGGGCGTCGAGCGCCATGGCGGAACGGTCCGCACGCACGTCACCGCCACCGACGTCGAGACGAGGGGCGACGACGTCGTCGCGGTGTGGACGAGCCAGGGCCGGGTGCGGACGGGCGCCGTCGTGCTGTGCGCGGGGGCGTGGACCCGCGACGTGGCCGCGAAGGCAGGGCTCGACCTGCCCGTCGACCCGTACCGGCGGCAGATCGGCTTCACCCCGGCGCTGGACCCGGCGCCGCGGCGGATCCCGTTCACCATCGACTACGGCACCACCTTCTACTTCCACAACGCCGCACCCGACGGGCTGCTGGTCGGCATCGCCGACCCGGCCACCCCCATCGCCTTCGAGCGCACCTACGACCCGGCCTGGCTGCCGCTGCTGCGCGGGGCGCTGGGGGCCTGCGCCCCCGAGCTGGTCGACGTGCCCGTCGCGCGCGGCTGGGCGGGCCTCTACGAGATGACGCCGGACCACAACGCGCTCATCGGTGAGGCCACCGGTGTGCCGGGCCGCGTGCTGTACGCCGCCGGCTTCTCGGGCCACGGGTTCCTGCAGGCGCCCGCCGTCGGCGAGGCGGTGCGCGACCTGTACGCGGGCCGTACGCCCCCGACCGACGTGTCCGGGTTCGGTGCCGACCGGTTCGCCGACGGCACCGCGGACACGACCACCACCGGCCCGGGGCGACGAGGCCCCGAGTCGAACATCATCTGACGGACAGGAGAGACCTATGTCGGCAGCGACATTCCTCGAGCCCTGGCAGCTGAGGGCCGCGTTCGCGCGCAGCCTCTCGGACATGTACGGCAAGGAGGTGCCCGCCTACACCACGCTGCTGGACGTGTCGCACGAGGTCAACGCCGACTTCGTGGCGAAGCACGGGGCGGACGCCGAGCGGCTGGGCTCGGTCGCGCGCGTCACGGCGGAGCGGCACGGCGCGATCCGGGTGGGCACGCCCACCGAGATGGCGCAGGTCGCCCGCGTCTTCGGCGCGATGGGTATGCATCCCGTCGGGTTCTACGACCTGCGCGACGCGTCGTCCAGCTCGGTCCCCGTCATCTCGACCGCCTTCCGCCCGATCGAGCGCGCGGAGCTGGCCCGCAACCCGTTCCGGGTCTTCACGTCCATGCTCGTCACCGCGGACCGCCGGTTCTTCACCGCGGACCTGGAGCGGCGGCTGGAGAGCTTCCTCGCCGCGCGCACGCTGTTCGGCCCGGAGCTGCTCGCCCTCGCCGACCGAGCCGAGGCCGAGGGCGGCCTCCCCGAGGACCAGGCAGCTCAGTTCCTGCGCCTGGCGACCCAGGCGTTCGAGCTGTCGAGCGAGCCCGTCGACCAGGCCTGGTACCGCGAGCTGGAGGCCGTGAGCGCGGTCGCCGCCGACATCGGCGGCATCGCGTCCACGCACATCAACCACCTCACGCCCCGCGTGCTCGACATCGACGACCTGTACGCCCGCATGGAGGCCCGCGGCATCACGATGATCGACGCGATCCAGGGCCCGCCCCGCTGGGAGGGCCCGGACGTGCTGCTGCGCCAGACCTCGTTCCGCGCGCTCGCGGAGCCGCGGACGTTCCGCACCGCCGACGGCGAGATCGTGCGGGACGCCCTGCGCGTGCGCTTCGGCGAGGTGGAGGCGCGCGGCATCGCGCTGACCCGCGAGGGCCGCGCCGCGTACGACGCCGCGGTGCTCGAGATCGACGAGAAGGCCGCCGCGGCCCGCGCCGAGGACCCGGGTCTGACCGAGACGCGGCGCCAGGAGATCGCTCGCGGCGTCTGGCAGAAGACCTTCCCGGCGACGGAGACAGGGCTCGCGGCCCAGGGCCTCGGCTGGTTCACCTACGAGGTCGACCCGGCCGGCTTCACCCCCGAGGTCCGCCGGGAACCCGTCGTCTACGAGGACTTCCTCCCGCGCTCGGCGGCCGGCATCTTCCAGTCCAACCTGACCTCGGACGGCGCCAAGGACGCGAGCCAGGAGGGCATCAACCGCGACGCGGACTGGATGTCCGGCGCGCTCGGCCGCGAGCTCAACGACCCCTTCGACCTGTACGCCGACCAGGTGGACAGGTCGCTCGCCGGCGCCGCCGAGACCCTCGGCGTCGACCCGGCAACCCTCACCACGACCGACCGCACCACGGGAGCACCGCGATGACCAGCACCACCACCCACACCCCGCTGACGACCGAGCTGCGGGACGCCGCCCTCGCCGCGCTGGAGCGGCTGGGCGCCACGACACCGGTGGTCGAGCCCGCCCCGGGCGTCGAGCCCTCCTCGGTGGACGAGGAGACCCTCTCCGTCGTCTCCCCGTTGTCCGGTCAGCCGCTCCTGCGCCTGCGCCGCGACGGCGCCGCGGAGACGGCCGCCGCCGTCGGGCAGGCCGCGGAGGCCTTCACCACGTGGCGCTCCGTGCCCGCTCCCGTGCGCGGCCAGGTGATCAAGCGCCTGGGCGAGCTGCTGACCGAGCACAAGGCCGACCTGGCGGAGCTTGTCACCATCGAGGCGGGCAAGATCACCAGCGAGGCCCTGGGCGAGGTCCAGGAGATGATCGACATCTGCGACTTCGCCGTCGGGCTGTCGCGGCAGGTGGGCGGCCGGACCATGCCGTCCGAGCGCCCGGGGCACCGCCTCATGGAGACCTGGCACCCGATGGGCGTGGTCGGCGTGATCAGCGCGTTCAACTTCCCGGTGGCCGTGTGGTCCTGGAACACGGCGGTCGCGCTCGTCTGTGGCGACACCGTGGTGTGGAAGCCGAGCGAGAAGACCCTGCTGTCCGCGGTCGGCGCCTCCGCGCTGCTCGACCGGGCGCTCGCCGAGGCCGGGTTCCCGGCCGGCGTCTCGCAGCTCCTCCTCGGCGACCGCGAGGCGGGCGAGGCGCTCGTGGCCGACCCGCGCGTGGCGCTCGTCTCCGCGACCGGCTCGGAGCGGATGGGCCAGCAGGTCGCGCCCGTCGTCGCGGCGCGTGGCGGGCGGTACCTGCTGGAGCTGGGCGGCAACAACGCCGCGGTCGTGGCGCCGTCGGCGGACCTGGACCTCGCGGTGCGTGGCGCGGTCTTCGCCGCCGCGGGCACGGCGGGGCAGCGCTGCACGTCGCTGCGGCGCCTGATCGTGCACGAGTCGATCGTGGACGACGTCGTCGCGCGGCTCGCCAAGGTCTACACGGGCCTCCCGGTCGGTGACCCCCGTACCGAGGGCACGCTGGTGGGCCCGCTGGTCGACGCCGGTGCGCGGAGGAGCATGCTGGCCTCGATCGACGAGGCGGTGGCCGCGGGCGGCGAGCTGGTGGTGGGCGGCACGGCGGTGACCGTGGCCGGCGCCGAGGACGCGGCGTACGTGCAGCCGGCCATCGTGCGGATGCCGGTGCAGGCCGACGTCGTCAAGCGCGAGACGTTCGCCCCGATCCTGTACGTGCTGACCTACTCGGAGCTCCCCGAGGCGATCGCCGTCCACAACGACGTGCCCCAGGGTCTGTCGTCGGCGATCTTCACGCTGGACGTGCGCGAGGCCGAGACGTTCCTGTCCGAGGTCGGCTCGGACTGCGGCATCGTGAACGTCAACATCGGTACCTCCGGCGCCGAGATCGGCGGTGCGTTCGGCGGTGAGAAGTCGACCGGCGGCGGGCGCGAGTCCGGGTCGGACGCCTGGAAGCAGTACATGCGCCGCGCCACGAACACGGTCAACTACTCGACGGAGCTGCCGCTGGCGCAGGGCGTCAACTTCGGCTGACGAGCCACCGCTGGTCGAGCCCCACCCGCGGGCGGGCTCGACCAGCGACGGCCGCTCGACCGACGGTCACTCTCAGGAACGACCAGCCCCGACCTTCGCCACCGAACCCGTCTCGGTGGTCGGCACGTCGGTGCTGGGGGCGTACTTGTTCACCGCGCTGACGGAGACCCCCACCCGCTCCGCGACCTCGTCGAGGCTGAGGTTCTGCTCCCACCGGAGCACGCGGATCTCGCTGATCTGGTGCGTGCTGAGCGTCGGCGCGACGTCCGTGACCGCGGGCGTCGTGACGTCGGCCGAGCGAGCCTCCCAGTCCGTCACGGTGGCCGGGCGGCTCGCGGGCTCGCCACTCTTCACCGGCTCGGCCGCCACCGTCTTCACGGGCGTGTACTTGCGTTCCAGCTGCACGCGCTCGATCTCTCCGGTCAGAGCAGGCTCGGACCGGGCCCGCTCGGGGTCGGGGCTGCCGGGCAGAGCAGGCTCGTCGTGCGCGGACCTGTCGTGCTCGCCCCCGTCGGTCACGGCCAGGCCGAGCTGGACGCCGGCGGGAAGCGTGAGGTCGGGCAGGTTCACGCGGGTCAGTGTGCGGTCGGACGCGGCCCGCTCGAGCTCGCTCTGATCCGGCATCCACTCGCCGGCCAACGCCGCGGCCTCCTGGACGACGTCGCGGATCGTGCGCTCCGACTCCAGGTGCGGGCGTGTGACCTCCGCGGTGACACCGGCGGGCACGTGGCGGTGGACCCGGGTCACCGCGGCGTTCACGTCCGCGATGCGTGCGTCACGCTCGTCCTCGGGGGCGATCTGGGCCAGCCGCACCGCGTCGAGCATGTCCAGCACGGCGGTCTCGCGGTCGGTCTCGATCTTGGCCAGCCGGTCGAGGTTGCGCGCACTCGACGCCGACTGGAAGAACAGGTGTACCGCTACCGCCGCCAGGACGGGGGCCACGGCGCGGGAGGCGGCAAAGATGCCCTCACCGAGCAGCCAGCCGTGCCAGGCGGCGAGCGCGCCGGACAGGACGCCGACGATGATCGCGCCGCCGAGCCAGCGTCCGTGACCGGACGGCGGACGGCCGCTCTCGAGAGCTCGGTCGGCTCGGCGCCGTCCCTCCCAGGCCAGGCCGATCACCAGTGCCTCGTAGGCGACGCCCAGCGCGTAGCCGAGCTCGGGCCCCTCATAGGCGGCGATGGTGTGTGACATGCCGATGTAGGCCCAGGCCGAGAGGCCGAAGGCCCCCAGGAAGAAGCCTGGGTTTCTGCGAATGTCGGCGATGACCGCAGGAACGCGTCGGGGGCGTTTCTCCGATGCCATGATGGGTGTATCCCTTTCCGTCGGTACGGGTGGGTGAGGCGGGGACCGCCGGGGTGTGGTCGAGCCCGACGGTTCGAGTGGTGCAAGGCTGATCCTGGACTACCTTGGGCCCTTTGTGCTCTTTACGCAGAAGATCGACCTGAATCTCTTCGAGTTATCACCCCGCTCGTCGATGCGGCGGGATCTGTCCGAGCGGTCGAGGCAGCAGCGAAAGCGCCCCTGAGTTATCCACAGATGAGCCACCTTGACGCTCTTCGGCGGCCTTTCGTGTTGAATCATAAGCGCTATGACCCGGACACCGACGCCCGTCGACCACCTTGACCCGGACCTCGCCCCCGACCCGCTCGCCGGGCTGCCGCTGCGCGAACGCCTGGCCCTCGCGACCCGGCTGGAGGCTCGGCTGGTCGAGCACGTGCTGCGGCCCGCCAACGCCGAAGCGGTCCGGCGCCAGGCCGAGTACGTCGGCTCGCAGGTGCTCACCCACGACCCGGACGCCGACGACGACCCCGAGCTGCGCGGCGCGATGGTCCTGGACGGCGCCGTCGACATGCTCGTGCACTCGGGGCCGCGGGGCGTGGGCGGTTCGCTGGTGCAGCGCCTGCTGGGCGCGGAGCCGCCCGCGGACGCCGTCGGCAGCGCCCCGGCCGGCCTGGTCCTGACCGCCGCGGAGCGGGCGCTGCTCGAACCGTGGCGCGACGGCGGGGTGCTGGGCTACTTCATGGTGACCGACCTGGTGGACGAGCACGCCATGCTGCACAACCTCGAGGACGACCTGGACTACCGGGTGTACACCGGCTGCTCCGAGATCCGGTCGGCGGCGCTGGCCCCCGGCCTGCCGCTGTCCGGGCGCGTGCTGCCGGTCGGGGCGGCGTGGATCTTCGCGGACACCCCCTTCGTGTTCCCGCCGAGCGCCATGGTCGACGTCGTGCGCGGCGTCGTCACGCTGCTGTCGTCCACCCCGTGCCCGGCCTACCGCAACCCGCGCACGCTGGCCCGCGCCCGGGAGCTGGTCGCCGACCACCACCGCGCGTTCCGCGACCTGTTCGGGGACGTGCTGGTGGAGGGCACCGCGTCGCACGTCATGGACTGCTACCTGCGGTTCAAGCACCAGGTCGGGGCGCCGGCGGAGGAGTTCGCGCTGCTGCCCGCGCTCCGCGACGAGCGCTGGCTGCCGGACGACGCCGCGGACCCCGACGACGCGTCGTTCGCCCTGGCGCACCATCCGGTCAAGGGCCTGCGCCTGCTCGACTGGTACGGCCAGCTCCGCGAGGTGCACACCGCGCCGTGGCAGCCGTGGAAGCCTCAGCGGCTCGCCCAGGTGCTCGCCGACCCCGACGTCCCCTCGTGGGTGCTGGCCCTGCTCGCCGAGCGGCACCCGGACCACCTGGACGGGCTGTACGGGACGGCGGCGGGCCGGCCGGGCTTCGCCTGGGCGGACGACGGCGCGGCGCTGCTCGCCACTCGGGAACCGGCGGCGGGCCACGACGAGCCGGGGCTCGTCATGGCGTCGTCGGTCATGGGGCGGGTCCAGCCGCCGGACGAGCTCACCGGCGTCCGGCCGACCGCGTGACCCGTGGAAGCCAGGAAGCCGGGCAGCGGGTCGACGGCCGGCGGATCATTCGCCCGGGACCCACTCGCTCGGCATGGTCGACGTGGTGCTGAACTCGGCGGGACGATAGCCCGATCGCTGTGCCTGCACCGTCACGGTCACGCGGTTTCCCTTGTGGCTGCCGCGGACCCACATGCTCGGACCGACCGTGTACCCCGCCTCTCCCTCCTGCGTGATCGTCTCGCCGGTGTCGATGTCGACCCAGGTCCAGGTGTAGGTGACGTTCGGGTCCTGCTCGATGCCGCAGTGGGCCAGCCAGCCCGCGTGCTTCACGCCCGAGCGCAGGGTGATCGAGCACGACGGCCGCGGCACCGACGGCTGCGGCACCGTGTCGGTGGGGTCGGAGAGCGCCACGGACCTGGCGTACCCCGGTCGGGCGGCGGTCAGCCGGACCTGGACGGCCTTGCCGACGTCGTCCAGCGCGACGGTGTAGGTGCACGACCCGAGGTTGTCCCGCTCCTCGCCACCGATGCTCCACCGGCACGCGGTGGTGGTCGGCTGCGGTGCCCAGCCGGTCGCGCTCGCGGTGATCTTCTGGCCTACCTGGATCTGTGCCGGGATCGTCACGGCGCCCGGCCGGAACCGGGCCGGGGCCGCGTCCTGCTCGTCGGCGGGCGGGGTGTCCTGCTCGGCGACGGGCGTGGCGGAGGGCGAGCTCTCGGGCGTCGCCGAGGGCTTCACCTTCCGCTTCTTCGCGGTCTGGCTGGGGCTGGGTTCGGCGGACGGCTCGGCCGACGGGGACGACTCGGCCCCGGCCGTGGTGATCGCGGCGGGCTCGTCGTCGGGATCCAGGAAATGCGCGACCGCCGCCGCGCCGCCGCTGCCGGCCAGCACCAGGGCTGCCGCGACCAGGCCGGCCAGGACCCTGCGACGCGTCCGGCCGGACGGCCTCGGCTCCTCGAGGGGGCCAGGGGCGCTCAGGGCGGCGGCCGACGCCGTCGCGCGCCGCACCGTGTCGTCGTCGCGCAGCATGGTGTCGTCGTCGGGCGTGCCGGTGGCCGTGAGGCCGGTGCCGATCAGCTCGACGCGCGGCGGTTCGGCGAGCGACGCCAGCACCGCCGCCGTGGTCGGGCGCGCGGCGGGGTCCTTGGCCAGGCAGGCGCCGACCAGGGGGCGCAGGCCGGGCGGCAGGGTGTCGAGGCCGGGCTGCTCGTGCACGATCCGGTAGGTGAGCGTCGCGAGGCTGCCGGTCCCGAACGGGGGCGTCCCGGCCGCCGCGAGGTGGGCCACGGCGCCGAGGGACCACATGTCCGAGGCGGCGGTGACGGCCTCGCCGCGGGCCTGCTCGGGTGACATGAACTGCGGCGTGCCCGGCTGCATGCCCGTGGTGGTCAGCGACGTGGCGTCCGAGTCGGAGACGATGCCCATGTCGATCAGCACCGGCCCGTCGGGGCCGAGCAGCACGTTGGCGGGCTTGACGTCGCGGTGGACGAGGCCTTCGCGGTGGATCACGTCGAGCGCCTCGGCAAGGCCGGCCACGAGCTCGCGGACGGCAGCCTCGGGGAGGCTTCCCACCTCGGCGATGGCCTGCGCCAGGGTGGGCCCGGGCACGTACTCGGTGGCGAGCCAGGGCTGCGGGGCGTCGACGTCGAAGTCGACGACGGCCGCCGTGTGCCGGTTGCGGACCTTCGTCGCGGCCGAGACCTCGCGGCGGAAGCGAGCCCGGAACTCGCGCTCGTCGGTGCGCTCGGGGTGGATGACCTTGATCGCGAGCAGCCGGCCGCTCCGCGTGGCTCCCAGGTACACCATGCCCATGCCGCCCCGGCCGAGCCGGCCGCGGACCTCGTACCCGCCGAGCTCGGGCGGGTCGTCGGCGGTGGCTGGTGTGATCTCAGGTGCGCGGACACGCCGCACCACGTCGGACAGCACGGGGGAACTCCCTCGGGTCGGGTGGGCTCACTCGGGGAAAGCCGGCCGAACGGCGTGCGCACCGGACGGCGGAAGGAGCGTATCGGAACCGGTCCGAGCGCGATCGCACCGTCACCTCCGCGGACCGGCCCTCGTCGGGCCGCGCGTCAGGCGGGCTCCCGGCCCTCAGCCGCCGCTGACGCTCAGCTCGGCCTCGCGCAGCTTGGCCTCGAACTCCTCCGACAGGTCGCGTGAGTCGAGCCACCCGTACGGCAGGTGCGGCGTCTTCGGCGATCCGGCGCGGCCGCGGGGGCCCTCGGCGTCGTCCCCGGGGTAGGGGGCGTCCAGGTCCAGCGCGTCGAGGCGCTCGCGCAGCTCGGCGAGCGTGTTGATCAGGGCGAGCTCGTGCCGCTTCTCGCCGCCGACGGCGTAGCCCTTGAGGTACCAGGCCATGTGCTTGCGCAGGTCGCGCATGCCCTTGCCCTCGTCGCCGTCGAAGTACTCGACCATGAGCGTGCCGTGCCGGTAGACCGTGTCGGCGACCTCGCGCAGGCCCGGCCGGACCCGCAGGCCGGAACCGTTGAAGGCGGCGGCGAGGTCGGCGAACAGCCAGGGGCGGCCCTGGCAGCCCCGACCGACGACGACACCGTCGGCGCCGGTCTCCTCGACCATGCGCACGGCGTCCTCCGCGGACCAGATGTCGCCGTTGCCGAGCACGGGGACCGTCCGCACGGCCTCCTTGAGGCGGGCGATCGCCTCCCACTCGGCCTGCCCGGAGTAGTGCTGCGCGGCGGTCCGCGCGTGCAGCGCGACGGCGGCGACGCCGAGCGACTCCGCGATCCGGCCGGCCTCCAGGTAGGTCAGGTGGTCGTCGTCGATGCCCTTGCGCATCTTGATCGTCACGGGGACGCCGTGCGGCGCGGCGGCGTCGACGGCGGCCTTGACGATGTCCGTGAACAGCTGCCGCTTCCAGGGCAGTGCGGCGCCGCCGCCCTTGCGGGTCACCTTGGGCACCGGGCAGCCGAAGTTGAGGTCGATGTGGTCGGCGCGCTCCTCGCCCGCGATGATCTTCACGGCGGCGCCCACGGTGGCGGGGTCGACGCCGTACACCTGGGCGGAGCGGGGCGTCTCGTCCTCGCCGAACGTCACGATGCGCAGCGCCTCGACGTTGCGCTCCACGAGCGCCCGGCTGGTCACCATCTCGGCGACGTACAGGCCCGGGTCGAACCCGGTCGACCGCCCCGCCTCGCGGCACAGCGTGCGGAACGCGCGGTTGGTCACCCCCGCCATGGGCGCGAGCACCACGGGCGTGGCGACGGTGATGGGGCCGATCTGCAGGGGCGCGAGCAGGGGAGCGCTCGACGCCCGGCCGGATGCGGCGGGCGCCTGCGTGGCGGTGTCGAGGACGGAGTTCACGCTCCCATTGTTCCATCGGTGCCGGTGCACGCAGGCGTGGTGTGGTGGCCCTCACGCAGCCCGCCTCGCGCGGACTGCTATGGTTCAATGACTCAATACATTGATCCAATGAATGGAGCGGCCATGCACGCGGTGGTACTCGTGATCGTTCTCGGCCTGCCGGCCCTGCTCATCACCCTGATCGTGCTGCTGGTCACGAACCAGGGCGGCCCGCCGCGCGACCACGAGGCGACGGTCGTCGCGGCCCGCCGCCACGAGACCCGCATCTCGGCGGCAGCGGCGGCGGCGAGCGTCTGCTCCGCGCTGGCGCTCGGCAACCCCGCCGTGGTGACCTGGGGCCCGCCCGGCGTGCTGCTCGGCCTGGCGCCGTTCGTCGCGGCCCTGACGTTCTGCCTGGCGCGTCTCAGCGGTGAGACGCGCTGGCCGCGCCCCACCGGTGAGGTCCGCAGCGCGCCCCTCGTGCGGCGGAGCGTGCGGGACCAGGGCGGGTGGCGACTGCCGCTGTTCGTCGGCACCGCCGTGGGGCTCGCCGTCGCCCTCGTGGTGTTCGGGCTCACTGCCGCCGACGACGGACGCAGCGTCGAACGTGTCGTCACGAGTGCCGGCGGCGTCGTCGTGGAGACGCACGCGGCCGGCCCCTACCCCGACTGGGAGCTCGGCGGCCCCGCGCTCGTGGCCCTGCTGCTCGTGGTGGGCACGACGGTCCTGGCGCTGCGGGCGGTGACGCGGCGGCCACCGATCGGGCTGCTGTCCCCGGCGCAGGACGACGCGATCCGGCGAACCTCCGCGGCGCGTGTGCTCGGCGGGGCGCAGGCGTGGGTGGGGCTGGGAGCAGCCGGCTACCTGGCGTTCGCGGCCGGCGCGCTGCTGAGGGTCGACGAATTGGCCGGCGGCCTCGCCTGCCTCCTCCTGGCCGTGGTGGCCTTCGTCGGGTCCCTGGTGGTCGCGACCACTGCACTGACATCCCGGCGGGCCGGTGCCGCGGACGGCGTGCCGCGCACCGCCCCGGCAGAGCCCTCGGCATGACGGCGCTGCAGGTCGACCTGGCCTCGCCCGTCCCGGTCTACGAGCAGATCCGTAGCCAGGTCTCGGCCCTCGTCGCCGTGGGCGGTCTGCGTCCGGGGGATCGGCTGCCGGCCTCGCGGGATCTCGCGCGCGACCTGGGGATCGCCGTCGGTACGGTGCAGCGGGCCTACCGGGAGCTGGAGGCGAGCGGCGTGGTCACCAGCCGGCGCCGGGTGGGCACCGTGATCGCGGAGCCTCCGGCGACGGCCGGGTCGGGCGAGGTCTCCGGGGACGCCGCCCGGCCGGGCGGGGTGTCGCAGGGCCCGGCCGGGAAGCCGGCGTCGGACCCGAGCGGGCTGGTCGGCGAGGCTCGCGCGCTCGTGGCCCGGGCGCGTGAGCAGGGGCTGAGCGACGAGGCGGTCCTTGCCCTCGTCCGGGGAGCGCTGCTGCCGGAGTCGCGCTGAGCTCAGGGCTGACGGGTGAGGCCGGTCACCGACTGCTCGTCCTGCCAGCACTGGACGCCGCTGAGGTCGGGCAGCAGGTCGCGGGTGAACACCGGGTCGCGCCCGGCGCGCCGCTGTCGCGTGTAGTCGCGCAGCAGCCGGAACGCGATGCCCGAGAGCAGTGCGATGGCCACGAGGTTCACCAGGGCCATCACGCCCATGATCCCGTCGGCGGTGTTCCACACCAGCGACGAGTCCAGCACCGACCCGGCGAACACGGCCACCACCACGAGCGTGCGGTACCCGGCCAGGACAGCGGGTGAGTTGGTGATGAACTCGACGTTCGACTCGCCGTAGTAGTAGTTCCCGAGGATCGAGCTGAAGGCGAGCAGGAAGATGATCACCGCGAGCAACCAGTTCGACCAGGCGCCGAGGTTCGCGACGAGCGCCGTCTGGGTGAGCTCGATGCCGGCGGTCGCGCCGCTGAGGTCGGGGTTGGAGACCAGGATGATGAACGCGGTGACCGAGCACACGAGGAAGGTGTCGAAGTAGACGCCGAGGGTCTGCACGAGGCCCTGCTTCACGGGGTGCGTCACCGCGGCGCTGGCTCCCGCGTTCGGTGCCGAGCCCAGCCCAGCCTCGTTGGAGAACATGCCGCGCTTGACGCCCTGGAGGATGACCGTGCCGACAGCACCGCCGAAGACCTCCTGGGCGCCGAAGGCCTCGGTGAGGATCACGGCGAACACCTCGGGGACGCGCTGGACGTTCAGGGCCACGATCACGATCCCGGCCGCCAGGTAGAGCAGCGCCATCGTGGGCACCACGGCCTGGGTCACGTGGGCGATCCGCCGGATGCCGCCGAACACGACGAGACCGGACAGCACGGCCAGGACCACGGCGACCACCCAGACGACCGGGCTCGAGCCGTCTCCGGAGCCGGTGCCGACGGCGGCGTCGAGCGTCGTGGCGATCGTGTTGGCCTGCAGGGACGAGAACGCGAACGGGAAGCAGACGATGAGGATGACCGCGAAGACGATGCCCATCCACCGGGCCTTCAGACCGTGCTGCATGTAGTAGGCGGGGCCGCCGCGGAAGCCGTCGGCGTCGCGCACCTTGTAGAGCTGCCCCAGGGTCGACTCGACGAAGGACGACGCGCCGCCGACGAACGCCATGACCCACATCCAGAAGACCGCACCCGGTCCGCCGAGCGCGATCGCGGTGCCGACCCCCGCGATGTTGCCGACGCCGACCCGCGACGCCGCCGAGACCGTGAATGCCTGGAACGCCGACAGCGACTGCGGTTCGCCGTCCGCGTCCTTCGGTGTCTTGTCGGTCAGCGTGCGGAACATCTCCGGGATCAGCCGGAGCTGCACCGCCCTGCTGCGGATCGTGAACCAGAGACCGAGCACCGCCACGACGGGAAGCACGGCGTTGGTCCAGAGGATGTCACCGGCGTCGAGGACCCAGGCGTCGAGCATTTCCATCAGGACAGCATGCGGCCCCGGCCCGCCGTCTGCCCGGTCAGAGCGGACCCGGGCGCGGCCCTATCTTTTGCCGACCTCCGCCGTGCGTGTCTGTAATGGAAGCCGCCGGGGCATCGAGGGACGCGAGGCTGCCGGACGTGTGGACCGGGAGGCCGGGCCATGCTCGACCGCTCTGGGGGTCTCACGATGCAGGCTGACGACCGCACGCAGGAACGCACGGCGAAGATCAGCGTCGCCACGCTCACCGCGATGGTGGTGGGCTCGATGGTGGGGGCCGGTGTCTTCTCGCTCCCGAGCCGGTTCGCGGGCGAGACCGGCGTGCTCGGTGCTCTCATCTCGTGGGCCATCGCGGGCAGCGGCATGCTCATGCTCGCCTTCGTGTTCCAGCGGCTCGCGATGCGCAAGCCCGACCTCGACTCCGGTGTCTACGCCTACGCGAAGGCCGGTTTCGGCGAGTACCTCGGCTTCTTCTCGGCCTTCGGGTACTGGGCCAGCGCGTGCGTCGGCAACGTCACCTACTGGATCCTCATCATGTCGACGGTGGGCGCGATCCTGCCCGTGCTCGGGGAGGGCGACACCCTCGTCGCGTTCCTCGTGTCGTCGGCGTGCGTGTGGCTGTTCTACCTGCTGGTGCGGCGCGGGGTGAAGGAGGCCGCGGCCATCAACCGCATCGTCACGGTCGCCAAGGTCGTGCCGATCGTCATGTTCGTGCTCATCGCGGTCTTCCTGCTGGACCCGCAGGTGCTCAGGGACAACTTCGAGGGCTACGGCAGCACCGGCCCGCTGTTCGACCAGGTGCGCGGCACCATGCTCGCCACGGTCTTCGTCTTCCTCGGGGTCGAGGGCGCCAGCGTCTACTCGCGGCACGCGCGCCGCCGCGAGGACGTCGGCCGCGCGACGGTGCTGGGCTTCCTCATGGTGCTCGCGATCTTCGCGTCGGTGACCATCGTGTCGTACGGCATCCTCCCGATGGAGGAGCTCGCCGAGCTGCGCCAGCCGTCCATGGCGGGCGTGCTCGAGGCGGCGGTGGGCGGCTGGGGCGCGGTGTTCGTGAGCGTCGGCCTGATCGTGTCGGTGCTGGGCGCCTATCTGGCCTGGACCCTCATGTCGTCCGAGGTCCTGTTCGTCGCGGCCAAGGACCGGGACATGCCGCGGTTCCTCGCCCGGTCGGACGCGAACGACGTGCCGCGGGCGGCGCTCCTGCTGACGACGGCGCTCATCCAGGTGGTCCTGGTCGTCACCCTGCTGTCCGAGGACGCGTTCACCTTCGCGCTGGACCTGACCAGCGCGCTCTCGCTCGTCCCCTTCCTGCTCGCCGCCGGCTACGCGCTCAAGCTGGCCCTCGGGCGCGGCGGGCCGGCGGCGGGCAGCCCCACGACGCGCGACCTCGTCATCGCGGTGCTCGCCGTGCTCTACACGCTGTTCCTGCTGTTCGCGGCCGGGCTGACGTTCCTGCTCCTGTCGTTCGTCGTCTACGCCCCGGCGACCGTCCTGTTCGCGATGACCCGCCGTGAGCAGGGCCGACGGGTGTTCAGCAGGGGCGAGCTGGTGATCTTCGTCGTGTCGGTCATCGGCGCGGTGATCGGCGTCGTCGCCCTCGCCACGGGCGCGATCTCCATCTGAGGAAGGGACCCCATGACCATCCAGAGCAGCGACATGTCACTCCCCTCGGCGGCCTACGGAGTGCACTCCGAGGTGGGCCGCCTGCGCAAGGTGCTCGTCTGCCGGCCGGGGCTCGCCCACCGGCGGCTCACGCCCACCACGTCGGACGACCTGCTCTTCGACGACGTGCTCTGGGTGGACCGGGCGATCGAGCACCATGCCGGGTTCGTCGCGGACCTGCGGGCCCGGGGCGTCGAGGTCGTCGAGCTGCACGACGTCCTCGCCGAGACGGTGCGGGTGCCCGGGGCGCGGGACTGGCTGCTGGACCGGAAGATCGTCCCGGGCATCGTCGGGACCGGGCTCATCGACGCGACCCGCGAGTTCCTCGAGGGCCTGGTCCCCGAGCAGCTCGCCGAGTACCTGATCGGCGGGCTCGCGACGCACGACGTGCCCGACCTGCCGGCGGCGTACCGGTCCTTGGCGGAGTACACGGCGGACTCCCGGGAGTACCTCATGGCCCCGGTGCCCAACACGCTGTTCACGCGCGACACGACCTGCTGGCTCTACGGCGGCGTGACGCTGAACCCCCTGTACTGGCCGGCGCGGCACGACGAGACGCTGCTGATGAAGGCCGTCTACGAGTTCCACCCGGACTTCGTGGGGTCCACCGTCTGGTGGGGTGATCCGGAGACCGACCACCAGCGGGCGACGCTCGAGGGTGGCGACGTCATGCCCGTGGGCAACGGCACGGTGCTCGTGGGCATGAGCGAGCGGACGTCGCGCCAGGCGATCACGCAGGTCGCGACGGCGCTGTTCGAGCGGGGCGCCGCCGAGCAGGTGATCGTCGCGGGCATGCCCAAGCTGCGCGCGGCCATGCACCTCGACACGGTCATGACGTTCGCCGACGTCGACACGGTGACCGTCTACCCGCGCATCGTCGGCGCCATCCACCCGTTCGTGCTGCGCCCGGGCTCCGGCGGCGGCCTGTCGGTCACCGACGAGGGCGGCACGACGTTCCTGGAGGTCGTGGCGCGCGAGACGGGGCTCGGTGCGCTGCACGTCATCGAGACCGGCGGCGACGTCTACGAGTCGGAGCGGCAGCAGTGGGACAGCGGCAACAACGCCGTCGCGGTGGAGCCGGGTGTCGTGTTCACCTACGACCGGAACACCACGACGAACGACCTGCTGCGCAAGGCGGGCATCGAGGTGATCGAGATCAACGGTGCGGAGCTGGGCCGCGGACGCGGCGGTGGGCACTGCATGACGTGCCCGATCATCCGCGACCCAGCCACCTGACGGTTCGTCAGGCGTGGAGCCAGACCGTCGTGTCCGACGAGAGGGCGACGGCGTCCGACGACGTGTCGAGGTCACCCGAGGCCACCAGCACCTCCGCCTCGGCGGGCAGCGTGAGCGGCGCGGCACCGAGGTTGCTGATCACGACGACGCCGGCCACCCGGAAGGCGACGACGTCGGGGGAGTCCGACAGTGCGTCGACCCAGGAGAGGGCGCCCGCGCCGATCCGCTCGCTCCGGCGCAGCTCGAGCGCCGTCCGGTACATCTCGTAGGTCGAGCCCTTGACGCCGTACTGCCGGTCGGCGGCGAGGTCGGCGTAGACGTCGGGCTGCGGCAGCCACGTCGTGCCGGTGGGGCCGAACCCGTTGCCCGGCGCCCCACCGACCCAGGGCAGCGGCACGCGGCAGCCGTCCCGGCCGGGCTCGGCGCCGTCGGTCCGGAAGAAGGACGGGTCCTGGCGTACCTCGGCGGGCAGCGCGGTGTGGTCCGGCAGGCCGAGCTCCTCGCCCTGGTACAGGTACGCCGAGCCCGGCAGGGCCAGCATGAGCAGCGTCGCGGCCCGGGCGCGGCGCAGGCCGAGCTCGGCATCGGGCTGCGGGTCCGTCGCGGCGATGCCGTTGAGCTGGCGGCCGCCGATCTCGGCCAGGCCGAAGCGCGAGGCGTGCCGCACGACGTCGTGGTTCGACAGCACCCAGGTGGTCGGGGCGCTGACCGCGTCCATGGTGTCCAGCGACACGTCGACGACCGCGCGCATCTTCGCCGCGTCCCACGGTGCCGTGAGGAACGAGAAGTTGAACGCCTGGTGCATCTCGTCGGGCCGCACGTAGCGGGCCAGGCGGCTCAGCGGCTCCACCCAGGCCTCGGCGACCAGGCAGCGGTCACCCGGGTACTCCGCCAGGACGCGGTGCCAGGCGCGGTAGATCTCGTGCACGCCGTCCTGGTCGAACATCGGGCCCGCGTGGCCGGCGCCCGTCGAGCCGTCCTCGGGAGCGCTCGGGTCGGTGACCTGCTCGTGGCCGTCGTCGACGGTGCCCTCGACCATGGAGACGTGGCCCTCCCAGTCGGGCAGGCCGGGCGCCTTGACCATGCCGTGCGCGACGTCGACGCGGAAGCCGTCGACGCCCCGGTCCAGCCAGAACCGCAGCACCGCCTCGAACTCCGCGCGGACCTCCGGGTTCTCCCAGTTCAGGTCGGGCTGCGAGGAGTCGAACAGGTGCAGGTACCACTGCGGTCCCAGGGGGCCGTCGTGCTCAGCCGGTGCCAGCCGCGTCCAGGCCGGGCCGCCGAAGATCGACTGCCAGTTGTTCGGCGGCTCGTCGCCGGCCGGGCCGCGGCCCTCGCGGAACATGTAGCGCTCGCGGGCGTCCGAGCCGGGTGCCGCGGCCAGCGCTTCCTGGAACCAGACGTGCTGGTCGGAGGAGTGGTTCGGCACGAGGTCGACGATGATCCGCAGGCCGCGCTCGTGCGCGCCGGCGAGCATCTCGTCGAAGTCCTCGAGCGTGCCGAAGAGCGGGTCGATGTCGCGGTAGTCGGCGACGTCGTAGCCCGCGTCCTTCTGGGGGGAGCGGTAGAACGGGCTCAGCCAGACGGCGTCGACCCCCAGCTGCTGCAGATGGTCCAGCTTGGCGGTGACGCCCGGCAGGTCGCCGATCCCGTCGCCGTTGCCGTCCGCGAACGAGCGCGGGTAGACCTGGTAGATCACCGCGTCGCGCCACCACTCACCGCTGGCGGCGGGGGTGTGGACGGGTGCTCCGGCGCTGAGGTCGTCGGTGGTGAGCGGGGCAGTACGTGGCACGTGTCGCGTCCTCGTGGTCGGGGGTATGTCGGATGTAACGCTTGCTGCAAGCGTACGGGAGTTATTCCGCCCCCTGTGCCGGATGTGACCCGTCAGACGCGAGGCGCGGGTGCGGCACCGGTCGAGCCGCGGACCACCAGCTCGGGGGTGAACAGCAGCTCCGAGCGGGGCGCTCGCTCGCCGTGGATCTCGGTGAGCAGGGCGCTGACTGCGGCGTGCGCCATGTCGGCGACGGGCTGGCGCACCGTCGTCAGCGGCGGGTCGGTGAAGGCGACCAGCGGCGAGTCGTCGTAGCCGACCACGCTCACGTCGTCCGGCACGGACAGGCCGCGCGAGTGGGCGGCCCGGACGGCGCCGAGCGCCATCAGGTCGGACCCGCAGACGACGGCGGTGTGGCCGGCGTCGAACAGGTCGCCCGCCGCTGCCTGGCCACCCTCCAGCGTGTAGAGGGTGAGGGCCACGTGCTCGCGCGCCTCCTCCTCGGTGGCGGCGAGGCCGTGCCGTACGAGCTGGGCCGCGAAGGCCTCGATCTTGCGCTTGGCCGGCACGAACCGGTCGGGACCGATCGCCATGCCGATGCGCCGGTGGCCCAGGGTCACCAGGTGGCGGACCGACAGCTCGACGCTGGCGGCGTCGTCAGGGGAGACGAACGGCGCGTCGATGCCCGCCGCGTAGCCGTTGATCAGCACGATCGGCAGGCCGCGGCCGCGCAGCCGCTGGTAGCGCTCGGTCGACGCCCGGGTGTCGGCGTGCTTGCCGGACACGAAGACGATGCCGTCCAC
This sequence comes from Promicromonospora iranensis, assembly GCF_028994805.1. Classification (GTDB taxonomy): domain Bacteria; phylum Actinomycetota; class Actinomycetes; order Actinomycetales; family Cellulomonadaceae; genus Promicromonospora; species Promicromonospora iranensis. The sequence continues at coordinate 421,178 of NZ_JAJQQP010000003.1, forward strand.
CGCGTGGTCGATCAGGGTCTCGACGTACTCGTCCTCGGTGGTGCCGCCCGGCGACTGGGTGCACAGCAACGGCGTGTAACCGCGCGAGGCGAGCTGCGACTCGATGGCCTGCGCGAACGCGGGGAACACCGGGTTCGACAGCTCGGGGACCACCAGGCCGATGAGTCCGGCGGGCCGGGCGCGCAGCGCGGACGGGCGCTCGTAGCCGAGCACGTCGAGGGCGGCGAGCACCGCCTGACGCGTCTCGCCGGCGACGCCGGGCTTGCCGTTGAGCACGCGCGACACGGTCGCGGTGGAGACCCCTGCCTGTTCGGCGAGGTCGGTCAGTCGGGTGCGCACGCCTGGCAGCCTAAGTGACATGCGACTCCTTCGTCGTGAGTGATCGCCCCAGGGGCTGGAGCAGTGTTGCAAGCGATGCTGAAACTTTATCGCAACGGCTTGCAAGTTTGCCGGACCCGGCCTTACGGTTCGTGGCATCGAACCAGGCCCGGCGTCGGGCCGTGAACACCGGGAGTGACGATGCGACGGAGCATCCTGACCGCCGCCGCGCTGACCGCGACGCTGGCGCTGGCCGCCTGCGCGGGCGGCGCCGACCAACCAGCCGGCGAGGAGTCGTCGGCACCGCCGGACGGGACGGGCGCCACCCTCACCGTCTGGGTCGACGAGACCCGCCAGGCCGCCGTGGAGGAGGCGGCAGCAGGCTTCGAGGAGTCGACGGGCGCCGAGGTGGACGTAGTCCTGAAGAACTTCGAGGACATCCGCCCCGACTTCCTGGCCCAGGTGCCCACGGGCAAGGGCCCCGACATCACCGTCGGCGCGCACGACTGGCTGGGCGAGCTCACGTCCAACGGCGTGGTGGCCCCGATCGAGCTCGGCGACACCGCCGACGCCTTCGAGCCGGTCTCCGTCACGGCGTTCACGCAGGACGACCAGGTCTACGGCCTGCCGTACGCGGTCGAGAACATCGCGCTGATCCGCAACACCGAGCTCGCCCCTGAGGCCCCTGCCACGTGGGACGACGCCATCGCGGCCGGCGAGGACGCAGGTACCAAGTACCCGCTGCTGATCCAGACCTCGACCGAGGGTGACCCCTACACGTACTACCCGCTGCAGACGTCGTTCGGCGCCCCGGTCTTCGAGCAGAACGAGGACGGCACCTACGCCCCCGAGCTCGCGCTCGGCGGCGAGGGCGGCACGAAGTTTGCCCAGTGGCTGGCCGAGCAGGGCGAGGCCGGCGTGCTGAGCACCGACGTCACCTACGACATCGCGGTGGCGGCCTTCGCCAAGGGCGAGTCGCCGTACATCGTCGGCGGCCCGTGGATGCTGGAGCAGTTCGGGGACCTCGACCTGGCGATCGACCCGATCCCGAGCGCCGGTGGCGAGCCTGCCCAGCCGTTCGTGGGCGTGGCCGGCTTCTACGTGAGCGCACAGAGCGAGAACGCGCTGCTGGCCAACGACTTCCTGGTCAACCACATGGCGACCTCCGAGGCGCAGCTCGCGCTCTACGAGGCGGGCGACCGCCCGCCGGCCCTGATCGAGGCCGCCGACACGGCGTCGGAGGACCCGATCACCGCCGGCTTCCGTGAGGTGGGTGCCGAGGCCGTGCCGATGCCGTCGCTGCCCGAGATGGGCGCCGTGTGGGCGTACTGGGGCGTCACCGAGGCCGCGATCATCTCCGGCAAGACCGACCCGGCCAAGGGCTGGGACAAGATGGTCGACGACATCCAGGGCGAGATCGGCTGATGTCGTTGCCTGCGACCCGGGGCTCCGGTCGGACCGGCTGGAGCCCCGGGTTTCTCGTCAAGCTCGCCCTGATCGCGCTGGTCGACGCCCTCGGCGTCTACGCGGTCCTGGCCGCGTGGAGCGCCGAGTCGTGGGGCCTCCTGGCCGCCATGGTGGCGCTGCTGCTCGCGGCGAACTGGGCGTACTTCAGCAAGCGGGCCCTGCCGTGGAAGTACATCCTCCCGGGCCTCGCCTTCCTGCTCGTCTACCAGGTGTACGTCGTGGCCTACACGGGCTACGTCGCGTTCACCAACTACGGCGACGGGCACAACTCCACCAAGGAGCAGGCGATCGAGGCCCTCCTGGTGCAGAACGAGCGCCGGGTGGAGGGATCGCCGTCGTCACCCCTGACCGTGGTCGCCCAGGGCGACACGCTCGGCTTCGCGGTCGTCTCGCCCGAGGGCGTGGTCGAGGCGGGCACGGCCGACGAGCCGCTCGCGGCGGTCGACGGCGCCTCCGTGGAGGCGGACCGGGTCACGGCGCTGCCCGGGTACGAGGTGCTGGAGTACGCGGCGGTCCTGGAACGGCAGCAGGAGGTCACCGACCTGCGCGTGCCGGTCTCCGAGGACCCGAACGACGGCTCGATCCGCACCCAGGACGCCCGCACCGGGTACGTGTTCACGTCCACGCTCACCTACGACGCGGCGTCCGACACCATGACGGACACCACGACCGGGGTGACCTACACGCCCAACGACGACGGCCAGTTCGAGGCCGCCGACGGCAGCACCCTGCCCGTGGGCTGGCGCGTGCTGGTGGGGCTGGACAACTTCGTGACCGCCTTCGGCGACGAGCGGTACGCGGGCCCGTTCGGCAAGATCCTGCTCTGGACGTTCGCGTTCGCGGTGATCTCGGTGGCGTCCACGTTCCTGCTCGGTCTGTTCCTGGCCATCGCGTTCAACGACGCGCGCCTGCGCGGACGGCGCGTCTACCGCACGCTGGTGATCCTGCCGTACGCGATCCCGGGGTTCCTCGCGGCCCTGCTGTGGTCGGGACTGCTCAACCGGTCGTACGGGTTCGTGAACCAGGTGCTGTTCGGCGGCGCGGAGATCCCGTGGCTCACCGACCCGCTGCTGGCCAAGCTGGCCGTGCTCGGTGTGAACCTGTGGCTCGGCTTCCCCTACATGTTCCTGATCTGCACGGGCGCCCTGCAGTCGCTGCCGGGCGACGTGCTGGAGGCCGCGAAGATCGACGGCGCCGGGCGGTGGCGTACCTGGCGGTCCATCACCCTGCCGCTGCTGCTGGTCGCGACGGCGCCGCTGCTCATCTCGTCGTTCGCGTTCAACTTCAACAACTTCACGCTGATCTACATGCTCACCGGCGGCGGACCCCGGTTCGACGACGCCTCGGTACCGCTCGGGCACACCGACATCCTGATCTCGATGGTCTACTCGGTCTCCGGGCTCGACGGGACCGCGGCCAAGGACTACGGCCTGGCGAGCGCGCTGTCGATCGTCATCTTCCTGGTGGTCGCCACCATCTCCGCCGTGGCGTTCCGACGTACCCGCTCGCTCGAGGAGATCGCCTGATGAGCACGACGATTCCCCCGGCCCGTCCGGCGGCGCCGCCCCGCCGGACCGCCCTTCCTCGCCGTGTGACGCCCGCCCGGTGGTTCTCCGACCTCGGCTGGCGCCACCTGGTCGGCGTGCTCGCGATCGTCTACGCGGGTTTCCCGCTGGTCTACGTCGTCTCGGCCTCCCTGGCCGACGCCGGCACGCTCACGGGCTCCAACGAGCTCTTCGCGTCGGTCTCCGGCGCCAACTACGTCGCGCTCGGCGGCACGAAGTTCTGGACCTGGATGGGCAACACCCTCGTGGTGGCGGTCGCCACCGGCGCCGGGACCGTGCTCATGGGGGCCGCGGCGGCCTACGCGTTCTCGCGCTTCCGGTTCAGCGGACGCCGGGTGGGGCTCACCGCGCTGCTCGTGATCCAGATGTTCCCGCAGATGCTCGCGTTCGTGGCGATCTTCCTGCTGTGCATCTCGCTCGGCAACGTCGTACCGGTGCTGGGGCTCGACTCCAAGCTGTCGCTGATCTGCGTGTACCTGGGCGGCGCGCTCGGGGTGAACACGTTCCTCATGTACGGGTTCTTCAACACCGTGCCGCGCGAGATCGACGAGGCCGCGAAGATCGACGGCGCCTCGCACGCGCAGATCTACTGGACCATCGTGCTGCGCCTGACCGCGCCGATCCTGGCGGTGGTGGGGCTGCTGAGCTTCATCGCGACGTTCGGCGAGTTCATCATCGCGCGCGTGCTGCTGCAGTCGGAGGAGAACTGGACGATCGCCGTCGGGCTCTACGGCTGGGTGTCGTCGCTGCAGGAGGCCAACTGGGGCCTGTTCACCGCGGGCGCCGTCGTCTCGGCGCTGCCGGTGCTCGCGCTGTTCCTGTTCCTGCAGAAGTACATCGTGGGCGGCCTGACGGCGGGGTCGGTCAAGGGCTGACCAGCCGGGCGTGCAGCGCCAGCGCCGACAGGTCCGTCAGGGACGAGACCTGGTCGACCACCACGCGCAGGCGGGCGGCGTCGTCGGGCGCCGCCCGCCAGTCGGCGGCGAACGGCGTCTCCAGCTCGTCGGGGGCGCGGTCGGCGAGCACGTGCACCAGCTCGGCCAGGATCTCCCGCTCGCGCAGGTAGCGGGGTTCCTGGCCGCGCGGCGCCATGACGTACGTGACGGCGATGCCCTTGAGCGCGAGGATCTCGTGCTCGGTCTCGGCCGGGACCACGAGCCGGGCGGCGTACCGCGTGAGCGGGCCCTCGCCGTACACGGCCCGCGTGGCCACGATCGCCGCGCCGATGAACCGGCCGATGAGCTGGCTGGTCATGTCCTTGAGCGAGGCCAGGGAGCGGCGCGACCCGTCATAGGCGCGCACCAGGTGGCCCTCGCCACGCAGGTAGTCCTGCAGCCGCCCGATGGCCGCGTCGATGGCGTCCTCGGTGTACCACTCGCCGTACCAGGCACGCACGTACTCGGCGACCCGCTGCCGCTCCCCGGCGTCCGCCATGAGGTCGAGGTCGATCCGGCCGGCCACCACGCCGTCCTCGACGTCGTGCACCGAGTAGCTGATGTCGTCGGCGAGGTCCATGACCTGGGCCTCGAGGCACTTCACGCCGTCCGGCGCGTCCTGGCGGAGCCACTCGAAGACCGGTAGGTCGTCGGTGTAGACGCCGAACTTGCGGCTGGCGGTGCCGTCGGGGCGGGCCGGGCCTGCCCCGTATGCCCAGGGGTACTTGACGCTCGCGTCGAGGCTCGCGCGGGTCAGGTTGAGGCCGGCCGGGGTGCCATCGTCGTCGAGCACCTTGGGCTCGAGGCGGGTCAGGAGGCGCAGGGTCTGGGCGTTGCCCTCGAAGCCGCCGATCGGCTGCGCGATCTCGGCCAGGGCCGTCTCGCCGTTGTGCCCGAACGGCGGGTGCCCGAGGTCGTGGGTGAGGCAGGCGGTGTCGACCACGTCGGGGTCGCAGCCCAGCGACCGGCCCATGCCGCGGCCGACCTGAGCGACCTCGAGGGAGTGGGTCAGGCGCGTGCGCACGAAGTCGTCGTGGCCCGCGCCGAGCACCTGGGTCTTGGCACCGAGGCGCCGCAGCGCGGAGGAGTGGACCACCCGCCCGCGGTCACGTTCGAACGGGGTCCGGGCCTGCGACTTGGGGGGTTCGGTCACCCAGCGCTCGACGTCCTGCGCGCTGTACGACGGCGGGATGCTCTTCCCGGCGGGTTGCTCCACGCCACCACTCTAGCCACGCGGACCGACATCCCCGGAATCCGGCCTCGTCGTCGTCGGCCGGGCGGGCTCGGGCCGCCGGTCAGGGCGTGCGGAGGCAGGTGCTCGGACCTGCCTCCGCCGGGGCAGCCCTACTTGTTGTTGCTGTACCAGCTCAGGCCGCCGGGCAGGTTGATCGAGTGCTTCTTGGTGCGCGAGTTCCAGGTCCAGGGACCGATCTTGAAGCTCATGGACGACAACCCCTTCTGGGTGATGTTGAACTTGAGCGGGCCGAGCGACAGCCTCTTGCGATATCGGATTCCCATGATTCCTGACTTTCCTCCTCGGGTCGGGGCAAAGCGTACCGAACCTCGCCACTCCGGCAAACCGCCTTCGCCCCTCGTTGAGTGCTGGATATTTGTCGGTCCCGCGGGCGAGATCGCACAGATAGCCAGCACTCAACAGGTCGGGAGGGTCAGTCGCGGTCCGCTACCCAGGCGTCGCTCGCGCGCTGGACGTCCGCCGCCGTCACCGACTCCGCCACCGTGACGAAGTACCAGCGGTGGCCGAACGGGCAGCGCACGGCCGCCTGCCGAAAGCCCTCGAACCAGTCCGCCGGCTCGGCGACGCTGCTCGCGCCGGCACCGATCGCGCGGGCGTACGCGGCATCCGTGTCCTCGACCGGGACGGTGAAGCTCGCATGGGTGGGCTCGCCGGGCTCGGGGGCCACGGAGTCCGGCGGGAACGCGGCGGCGACGGTGAACGTCGACTCGCCGGCGGCCGACCGCAGGATCAGGTCCGAGTGGATCACGGCGCCGCCGGCTGTGATCACGTCGAGCGTCTCGGCGCCGAGCGCCGCCTCGTAGAAGTCGATGGCCGCGCGGGCGTCGCTCACGGAGATGTTGGGGTGCAGGGCTGAGTTCTTCATGTGCCCGATGCTTCCGTGGCCCGGCTGTGCCAGTCTTGGAGATATGCGACAGGTGTTCGACGGCGATCGCGCGGTCACGCAGGCGCTCGACTCCGGGCCCACGCTCGGGATCGTGAACCCCGCGCGTGCGCGCGACCGGTTCGTGCTCGCGCGCGTCGAGCCCGACCCCGACCTCGCCGACCTGGTCGACTGGCACTGGGTGATCACCTGGGACCTGCCACCTGGCACCGCGTTCACGCAGACCGTCATGCCGCACCCCGTCGGGCACGTCGTCGCGGAGGACACCGGGTTCCTCGGCTACGCCATGCCCGCCGGCCTCTTCGAGCGCACGCTCTCCCGGTCCGGCGCCGTGGTCGGCACCAAGCTGCGTCCGGGCGGGTACCGGGCGCTGCTCGGCCTCGCGCACCCGGGCGAGCGGGGCGCCGTCGAGCCGGCGGACTTCCTCGGCCCGACGGCGGCGGGCGCCGGCGCCGAGGCGCGTGCCCAGGCGGCGGCCGGGCGGCCGGACGAGGCCGTCCGGACCGTCACCCCGCTGCTCCGTGCCGCCGCCGAACGGTCCCGGACGCCGCGCTCCACAGCCGCTCTCGCCGCCCTCCGTGAGGCCTTCGCGGTGATCGCCGACGCCGTGCCCGGCACCACGGTCGCGACGCTCGCCGCACGGCTCGGCACCACGCCGCGCTCGCTGCAGCGCCTGTTCGCGGACTGGGTGGGCGTGAGCCCCAAGTGGGTGCTGCAACGGCACCGGGTACACCTCGCCGCCGAGATGCTGGGCCGCGATCCGGGGCTGGAGCTCGCAGGGCTCGCGGCCGCCGTCGGCTACTACGACCAGGCGCACTTCACGGGGGACTTCGTGCGCGCCGTGGGCGTCGCGCCGGGTGAGTACGCCCGCAGCTGTGCGGCGGCGCGTTGGGCTTGAGGGTCTTAGCGCGACTCGATCCGACCCAGAGGGCTGGCGCTCTGGGCCAGAGCGGTGCGGGCAGCCGTCCAGCTGTCCGACTCGATGTCGAGCGCGTCGCGCAGGTAGGCCCAGCTGAGCCGCTGGACCAGGGCCACCCGCTCGGGGTGCTCGTCGGTGGTCTCGCTGATCGCGTAGCCGCCGATCCCGCCCAGCGAGTGCTCGGCCCGGAACAGGGTGAGCAGGCTCTTGCTCCCAGGGCTGAGGAAGTACGGGTCGGTCGTCCAGTCCGGCCCGCGGACGCTCAGCGGGAGCTCGTCGTGATCGCCGGCGACCACCAGGGCAGGTGTCGTCATGTCGGCGAAGCTCGGGTTCCGCAGCCATGGGAAGTTTTCGGCGGCGAACGGTGTCAGGTCCGCCCCTCCCCGCCCGGCCGTGGCGAACAGCACGCCCGCCTTGATGCGCGGGTCGGACAGGTCCTCCGCCTCTTCGCCCTCCGTGTCGCCGACCCGCAGGCCCAGCAGGATGCCCGCCGTCTGGCCACCGAAGGAGTGCCCCGCGGCGGCGATACGTTGCCGGTCGATACGGCCCGTCAGGCCCGGTACCGCGGCCACCAGGACGTCGAGGTGGTCGAGGGCGTGCTTCACGTCCTCGACCCGATGACGCCAGAACCGTGGCCGGCGGGGGTCGTCCGGCGCGAGGCCGAGGGTCCTGGAGTCGAGGTGGGTCGGCTGGACCACCACGAACCCGTGTGCGGCCCAGAAGTCGGCCAGTGGGCCGTAGCCGTGCAGTGACGAGCCGAACCCGTGCGACAGGACGACGACCGGCAGGTCCCGGCCGGTCGCCGGGGCCGAGACCTTGACCTGGAGGTCGGCGCCGCGGCCCGGTGCGTCCAGCGTCACCGGGTGGGCCGAGACGACGAGGCCGCCGGTGCCGCCCTCCGGCGCCGCGCCCGCCGTCTCCGGTGGGGCCGTCTGGTATGTGGTCATGGAACGGACTTCCTCTCTGCACGGGCCGGCGGGCGGTCCGAGGCCGACGGTCCTGCCTGCTGTCTGTCTGGCTGGTGGTCGAGGACGTTGATCTGACATCCTGAATAAACGGGACGTCGTCCCGATTGAACATACGGGACGGTGTCCCGTTTCGCAACGTCGTGCTGGAGGGGTAATCGTGGTAGCTGGCATCGAGCAGGAGGACGGGCGGGCGGGCAAGCCCAGACGGGCGGACGCGCGCCGCAACGAGAAGGCGCTGCTCGACGCCGCCGCGTCGGTCTTCGTCACCTCCGGCGTGGAGGCTCCGATCCGTGACATCGCGGCCCGGGCCGGCGTCGGGACGGCCACGATCTACCGCCACTTCCCGACGCGAGCGGACCTCATCGTCGCTGTCTACCGGCACCAGGTCGAGGAGCTCGCCGAGGCGGGGCCGGTGCTCCTGGCGAGCAGTGCGACGCCCTATGCGGCGCTGGCGCTCTGGCTCGACACCTTTGTCGACTTCGTGGCCACCAAGCAGGGGCTGGCCACGGTGCTGCAGTCCGACGACCCCTGCTACGACCCGCTGCACACCCACTTCGTCGAACGGCTGGAACCGGTGTGCGCTCGGCTGCTCGACTCCGCGGCGTCGTCGGGTGAGATCCGGTCCGGTCAGGACCCCTACGAGCTGATGCGTGGGGTCGGGGGCCTCTGCGCGGGCGTCGGCAGCAACCCGCGCTACGACGCGCGCAGGCTCGTCGGGCTGCTCGTCGCGGGCCTGCGCGTCTGACTCCTCGCGGTGTGGACGGCGGCGTCGTGCCCCGGCACGCGAGCATAGACTTCGGAGCGTGGCCGGGCTGATCAGACGCGAGGATGTGGACCAGGTCCGCGAACGCGCGCGGATCGACGAGATCGTCTCGGCGCACGTGACCCTGAAGCCCGCCGGGGTGGGCGCGCTGGTGGGTCTGTGCCCCTTCCACGACGAGCGCAGCCCCAGCTTCAACGTGCGCCCGAGTGTCGGCCGCTACCACTGCTTCGGCTGTGGTGAGGGCGGCGACGTCATCGAGTTCGTCATGAAGATGGACGGGCTGAGCTTCACCGAGGCGATCGAGTACCTCGCGGGCAAGACCGGTGTGCAGCTGCGCTACGAGGAGGGCGGTTCCGCCCGTCCGCGTGAGGAGCCCGGCAAGCGTCAGCGCCTGCTGGAGGCCAACCGGGTGGCCGCCGAGTTCTACGCCGAGCAGCTCATGGGGCCGGACGCCGCGGCCGCGCGGACGTTCCTGGCCGAGCGCAGCTTCGACCGGTCGGACGCCGAGCACTTCGGCGTCGGGTTCGCGCCCAAGGGCTGGGACGCGCTGCAGCGGCACCTGCAGGGCCGGGGCTTCACGCAGGCCGAGCTGGTCGCCAGCGGTCTGATGTCGCAGGGCCAGCGCGGCATCTACGACCGGTTCCGCGGCCGGGTCGTGTGGCCCATCCGGGACGTGACGGGCGCGGTGATCGGCTTCGGCGCGCGCCGCCTGTTCGAGGACGACCAGGGGCCCAAGTACCTCAACACCCCCGAGACCAGCCTCTACAAGAAGTCGCACGTGCTGTACGGGATCGACCTCGCCAAGCGGGAGATCGCCAAGGGCAAGCGCGTGGTGGTGGTCGAGGGGTACACGGACGTCATGGCCGCGCACCTGTCCGGCGTGACGACGGCGGTGGCCACGTGCGGCACGGCGTTCGGCGCCGACCACGCCAAGGTGGTGCGCCGCCTGCTCGGCGACACGACGGCGGGCGGCGGCCTGCAGCTCAAGTCCGGCACGTCGCTGGGCGGCGAGATCATCTTCACGTTCGACGGCGACGCGGCAGGCCAGAAGGCGGCGGTGCGTGCATACGGCGAGGACCAGCGGTTCTTCGCGCAGACGTTCGTGGCCGTCGAGCCCAGCGGCATGGATCCGTGCGACCTGCGCATGGTGGGCGGCCCGGAGGCCGTGCGGGCGCTGGTGGACGGCCGGGTGCCGCTGTTCCAGTTCGTGGTGCGCAGCAAGCTGGACGAGTTCGACCTGAACACGGCCGAGGGCCGGGTCAATGCGCTACGGGAGGCCGCGCCGATCATCGCCGGCATCCGCGACACCGCGCTGCGGCCCGAGTACGCACGCCTGCTGGCGGGCTGGATCGGCACCGACGAGCGGGCGGTCGCGCGGGAGATCCAGCGCGCGGCGAGCACGCCGTCGCTGCGCGAGGCGCCGCCGACGGCTCCGGGGGGCGACGGCGGGCACGGCGGGCCGGGCGGCTCCGACGAACGTCCGGCGGCGGGCGGCGTGCCGCAGCTGCCCGCCCCCGACCCCCGCGACCCCGTGGCGCGTGACGAGCGGCTCGCGCTCGTGGCCGTGCTGCAGTACCCGCAGCACGTGCCGGAGGTGTTCGACACCCTGGGCGAGGACGCGTTCGCCGTGCCCGCCTGGCGGGCCGTGCACTCCGCGATCCGGGCGGCCGGGGGAGCGGCGGCCGGGCGCGACGTGTCGGCGGCCCAGTGGGTGGGGGCGGTGCTGGAGCAGGCCCCGGAGACAGTGGCGGGCGTCGTCACGCAGCTCTCGGTGGCGTCGCTGCCGGAGGACCGGGAGGCGGCCATCGCGGCGTTCGTCGAAGGGGTGGTGCGCCGCGTCGTCGACCTCGGTCTCACGCGCCGCGTCGCCGACGCGCGGAGCCGGCTGCAGCGGCTGGACCCCGCCGACACGGAGACCTACCAGGCGGCGTTCGCCGAGCTCCTGGCGATCGAGGCCGAGCGCCGCACCCTCCGCGAGAGCGCGAACGCCTAGCTGCCGCCCGGCACGATGGTCGGCAGGACGTCAGGTAGTCGGTACCCCGGGATACCGACTACCTGACCTTCTACCGACCACCCGAGGGGGTTGTCCTCGGGTTGTCGCGGGGGAGCAGGAGCACGGTCACGGCCATCACGGCCGCGCAGGCGACGACACACCAGAAGACCAGGTGCATCGCGTGCGCCAGACCGGGGCCCTCCGGTGCGCCGTCCGGGCCGACGGTGGTCACGGCGTTCACGACGGCGCCGAGCGCCGCCACGCCCACGGCCTGGCCGATCGACCGGGCGAACATGTTGGTGGCGGTCACCGCGCCGCGCTCGTTCCAGCCCACGCTGTGCTGCGCGGCCAGCAGCGTGGGCACGGCGACCAGGCCCATCCCCAGCCCGATCACGAACACGGCCGCCGAGATGTGCCACACCTCCGAGCCCGTGCCGAGGCCCAGCGTCAGCAGGGACCCGGTCAGCACGATCGCCGAGCCGATGACGGCGGTCCAGCGGAAGCCGATGGACAGGTAGACCCGGCCCGACAGGGTGGCCGCCAGCGGCCAGCCGACCAGGAGCGCGGCCAGCGCGAACCCGGCCACGAGCGGCCCGACGCCGAGCACACCCTGCGCGTAGATCGGCACGTAGGTGGTCAGCCCCAGCGTGATGACGCCGATGGTGAGCCCGGCCGCCGTCGACGCGCTGACCACGCGGCGACGCAGCAGCCCCAGGTCGAAGATCGGGTGCGCGCTCCGGTGGGAGACCACGGCGAACCCCGCGAGCAGCACCGCCGAGGCGACGAACATCCCCGCCGACTCGAGCGAGGCCCAGGCCCACGCGTGCCCGCCCTCGAGCAGGCCCAGCACCAGGGCGGTGCTGCCGGCCGTCAGCAGGGTCGCGCCCAGGTAGTCGATGGGCTCACGCTCGCCCTCGCGCTGCTTCTCGTGGAACCGGCGCCAGAGCACGACGGCCGCGATGGTGGCGATCGGCACGTTGACCCAGAAGATCCAGCGCCAGCTCACGAACTGGCTGAACACGCCGCCGAGGGTGGGCCCGAGCACCGACGAGGCAGCCCAGACGCTCGCCAGGTAGCCCTGGATCTTGGCGCGCTCGGCCAGCGTGTAGATGTCGCCGGCGATCGTCATGGACATCGGCATGATCGCGCCCGCACCCAGGCCCTGCAGCACGCGGAACCAGATGAGGGCGGGCATGCTCCACGCGACGGCGCACAGCACCGAGCCGATCAGGAAGAACCCGATCCCGACCATCATCACGCGCTTGCGCCCGAACACGTCGGCCAGCCGCCCGTACAGCGGCACGGTCACGGCCTGCGCCAGCGTGTACGCGGAGAACAGCCACGGCACCTGCTCGAACGCGCCCAGCTCGCGCGCGACGGTGGTCGACGCCGTGGCCAGGATCGTGACGTCGAGGGCGACCAGCGCCGTCGAGAGCATCAGCGCCGCGAGGATCGGGCCGCGATCTCCGCGCAGGCCGAGCCGTACCTCCGTGGCGGCGCCCGTGGACGGCGCGCTCATGCCGGTGGCTTCCGTGTGTGCTGCACGACACATACAAAGTTGCCCGGGGCAGCGTCTATTCCCGGCGCCGGGTCCAGACGCCTACTTGGGGCGGTTGCCGGGCCAGCCCTCCGGGACCGGTCCGTTCCCGCGGTCGGGCACGGCCTCGGCGACGCGGCCGATCGTGTCCAGGAAGGCGTTGACGTCGGCCTCCTCCGTGCCGATCGCGCGCCGCAGGGTGCGGTCGAACGCGATCGCCGCGGACTTGAGCTGTTGATAGAGGGCCTCGCCCGCATCGGTGACCTCGATGCGCTGCACCCTGCGGTTCGATTCCTCGCGGGTGCGGACCACGAGCCCGCGGTCCTCCATGCCACGCAGATGGTGCGTCAGGGTGGCCTCCCGGATGCCGACGGCGTGCGCGAGCTCGCGCTGGGTGGCCGGTGTGCCCTGGTGCAGGGCGAGCAGGATGTGCCAGACCTGCCAGCTGCCGCCGTGCTCCGACAGCAACGCGTCGAACGCCCGCATCACCCGCTGCACGGACTGCCACATCGTGGGCACGACCGGGAGCAGCCCTGGCCGGCTCGGCCTCGTCACGTGGTTCGTGCCGCCTGGTTCGCCGTCGGGCTGCCCGCTTGGTCGCATGGACGAAGGGTAGTTCGGCGGCCCCCGAAATGCATTGACGGCTAATGCTTAGATGTCTAACGTTAACGCCGGCAGGTTCGGTATCTACTCGGAGGCTCGACGATGGCCACGCAAGAACCCAGCACCACCGCACAGCTCACCGCCCACGCGCTCGACAGCGCCCTGGCCCCCCTGGCGGCCGCGCTCGGCGACCGCCTGCTCACCCCCGCCGCCGCTGGGTTCGCCGACACGGCGGCCGTGTTCGTGGGCGGCCCGACACGCACTCCCGCCGCCGTCGCGCGCGTCCGGACCGCCGACGAGGTCGCCACGGCGCTCGCCGTCGCACGCGAGACAGGACTGCCGCTCGCGGTGCGCAGCGGCGGCCACCACCAGGCACGGCACGGCCTGGTCGACGGCGGCCTGGTGCTCGACCTGCGCCTCATGGACGGCGTCGACATCGACCCGGCGGCCGGCGTCGGGCACGCGGGCGGCGGCGTCCTCGCCGGCGCCTACACCGCGGCGGCCGGCGCCCACGGTCTGGCGACCGGGTTCGGCGACACGGCGACCGTCGGCGTCGGCGGCATCACGCTGGGCGGCGGCATCGGCTACCTCAGCCGGCGCGACGGCCTCACCGTCGACAACCTGCTCGGCGCCGAGGTGGTCCTCGCGGACGGCAGCGTCGTCGAGGCCAACGCCGGCGAGAACCCCGACCTCTACTGGGCGCTCCGGGGCGGCGGAGGCAACTTCGGCGTCGTGACCCGGCTGGACCTGCGGCTGCGCGAGCTGGGCACGGTCACGGGCGGGATGATGATGTGGGCGCCCGCGCCGGCCACGCTCGCCACCGTGCTGCGGACCTTCGCCGAGGGGCCCGACGAGTTCGCGGGCATGGTGAACGTGATGGTGGCCCCGCCCGTGCCGATGATCCCGGCCGAGCTGCACGGCACACCGATCATCATGGCGCTGCTCTGCCACTCCGGCACCACCGCCCAGGCGGACGAGGCGCTCGCACCGCTGCGTGCCCTCGGCCCGGTCTTCGACGGTGTCCAGGAGCTCCCGTACCCGGCGATGTTCGAGGGCGCGGGCGGCCCGCCGCCCGGCGGGATCGGGGACGCGCGGACCGGGTTCCTCGGCCAGGGCGCCTGGGCGCCCGACGAGGCATGGGCCGCCGACGTGATCGCGGCGATCTCCGGGGCGGGCGGCCCGGCCGCGGTGAACATCCGTGCCATGGGTGGGGCGATCGGCCGCGTCGACCCGGCGGCCACGGCCTTCGCCCACCGCGACCCCGCCTTCATGGTCACGGTCGGCAAGTTCGCCCCCGCCGTCGAGGCCCTTCCTGCGGCGAGCGAGTGGGTGACCGCGAAGGCGGAGGAGCTCGGTTTCAGCGGACGCGGCTACGTGAACTTCATGGGGACCGCCACGGAGCAGGACGTGCGCAACGCCTACCCCGAGGCGACGCTCGCGCGGCTCCGCGAGGTGAAGCGGACATATGACCCGGGCAACCTGTTCGCGTCGAACCACAACGTGACGCCCTAAACGATTCGGAGCATTGTCCGGCCTTCGTCGGGCTCCGAGGATCGAGCACGACCGATCTCACGGAGCACCGACGAAGGAGCCGGACGTGACTCTCTACAAGACCCTCGGCCGGGCACGGGCGACGGCACTGGTCGCCGCCCTGAGCCTGCTCATGGCGGCGGCCATGGTCGTCGTACAGCCCAACCCGCCCGCCGCCTACGCGCACGGCGGCCTCACCTACCCCGAGACCCGTACCTACGCCTGCTACGTGGACGGGATCGAGAACGGGCAGGGCGGCGGCCTGAACCCGCAGAACCCGATGTGCCAGAACGCGTACGCCGAGAACGGCAACTACCCGTTCTACAACTGGTTCGGCAACCTGCTGAGCAACGCTGACGGGCGGCACCGGGAAGTGGTGCCGGACGGCAACCTCTGCGGTCCGCAGGAGGCGTTCTCCGCCTTCCGCGAGCCCGGCACCCAGTGGCCGACGACGACGGTCGCGCCCGGCCAGACCATCACGTTCCAGTACAACGCCTGGGCCAAGCACCCTGGCACGTGGACGCAGTACATCACCAAGGACGGCTGGGACCCGAACCAGCCGCTCGCCTGGGACGACCTGGAGCCCGTGCCGTTCGACGAGGTGACGAACCCGCCCCTGCGCCCGGGCGGTCCCCAGGGTGACGAGTACTACTGGGACGCCACGCTGCCGTACAAGTCCGGTTACCACATCATCTACTCGATCTGGACCCGGTCGGACAGCCCGGAGGCGTTCTACAACTGCGCGGACGTGGTGTTCACCGCTCCGACGGCCACCTCGCCGCGGTAGAACGACAGCGAGGCCGAACGCGACCCTTGCGACTACCTGCGCTGCTGGGGCGCAAGGGTCGCGTTCACGACGAGGACGGCGGCCAGGGCGAAGCCGGCCACCTGCAGGAGGTTGAGCGCGGCCAGGAGACGCAGGCCCACAGCGGCGTCCGTCACGGTGCCGATGACGGCGGAGATCGCGACCAGGCCCAGCAGCACCGCCCCGGAGAGCCGGGCGCCGCGGCGCGGGAGGCCGAGAAGGGCCGCCGCCAGCAGGGGCCCGAGACCGGAGACCAGGATCGGCAGCACGAGCTGGGGCACGAACGCCGGGTTCGAGGCGTGCATCGTGACGCCCGGCGCGGTGAGCACCCACAGCGGCGGGGCAGCGAGGACCAGGGGGACCGCCGCCGCCCAGCGCAACGTCGCGCTGTGGGCACCCGGCCGGAGCAACCCGGTCCAGGCGAGCGCGATGCTCAGGCCGAGCGCAACGACCGGCACCGCATCCCGGAGCGTGATCGTGCTGTCTGCTGCCGTACGGCTCACCAGCAGGGCGATGACCAGGAGGCCGGAGCAGACGGTCGCCGTGAGGAGCGCACCCCGCGACCTGAGGCTCGCCGTGCCGGCTGCGAGCACGAAGACCGTGGGCATCGACGCGTCGACCAGCAGCCCGACCAGCGACAGCACACCTGCGCCGCTGGGCTGGATACCAGGTCCGTGCGCGAACATCCGCGGTGCGTCCAGGCCGACGGTCAGCACCAGCACCGCCAGCGCGGCCAGGGCGAGCGTCCTGCTCCGTCCAGGCTGGTCGGACGGGTCGCCGCCGGCTTCTTCGTCGGCCTCGGGACGCGGGGACGGCACGACGACGACGGTGGTGTCCGACGTCGTGACGACCTCCGCCCCGGTGCCTGCGGCCGGGGCGGCGGGCGCTCCGCCGTCGACCCGGTCCGGGCCCTCCTGGCCGGGTTGAGCCGCGGCGTCGTCCGCCACGCGTCGCGGTCCTCCGAGGATCCCGGCGACCGCGCACGCGAGTGCCAGCCCCATCACGACAAACGGCTCCGGGTTCGGCTGCCGGCCCAGCAGGAGCTCGGACCCGTACCGGCCCAGGCCGGCGAGCACGATGAGTACCGCCCCGGTGATCTGCGGCCCACGGTCGGGCAGGCAGACGAGACCCGCCGCGAGGATCGTGAGCACGGCGGGTATACCCAGGGCGACGACGAGGACCGGCCACCACGCCATCTCCCAGTACGGGCCCGTTCCGGTGATCCGCCCCAGCAGCGGGGCGAGCGCGACCAGCACGAGCGGCGCCCACGGGCGGCGGTCGGTGCGCGAGGTGATCCACCAGGCCAGGACCAGGCAGGCCAGGGCCAGCAGCAGCTGCGCCGGGCCGGACCACAGGCGACCGGCGCCGTCGCCGGTGGGGAGACCGCCGCTCGCGGGCAGGCCGAGCGCGATCAGTGCTACGAGGTGCAGCAGGGTGCCGACGCCCACGACGAGCAAAAACGTTCGCGAACCGCGAGCCACGGCGGCGGCCGCGAGGACGAGTGTGGTCACTGTCAGCACCGGGGCGACGGCGGCCAGCACGATCCAGCTGGTGGTGTAGTACGCCTGGGAGAAGACGGCCTCGGGGAGGCCGAACAGCCCCGACACCGCCAGCAGGAGGGCGGCGGCCAGGGTGAGGACGCCGGTGCGGCTGGGCCGGGACCGTGCTTGGCGCGGTCCCGGCGGGGGAGCGGTCATGGACTCACCTTGGCAGACGGGGATCCCGACAGGCTCGACCAGCGAGGCTCGACGTCCTGGTGAACAGCGTCACGGCACCGTGTAGCCCGCGGCGCGGAACATCTCGTACCACTCGGCCCGCGTGAGCGGCAGGTCGGACCCGAGGGCGGCGCCCGCCACCCGCTCGGGGTTCGTCGTTCCGAGGACCACCTGCATCTGCGCGGGGTGGCGCGTGATCCAGGCGGTGGCGACGGCGATCGCCGGCACGTCGTACTGCGCGGCGAGCCGGTCGATCACGGCGTTCAGCTCGGGGTACTCCGGCGAGCCGAGGAACACGCCGCTGAAGAAACCGGCCTGGAACGGCGACCAGGCCTGCACGGTGATGTCGTTCAGGCGGCAGTAGTCGAGCGTGCCGGAGTCGCGGCTGACCGACTGGTCCACCGCCTGCATGTTGGCGGCCACCCCCTGCGCCACCAGCGGGGCGTGCGTCACCGACAGCTGGAGCTGGTTCGCGACGATCGGCTGCGACACGGACTTCCGGAGCAGCTCGATCTGGCCCGGCGTGTGGTTGGAGACGCCGAACGAGCGCACCTTGCCCGCCGCGGACAGCTCGTCGAACGCGCGCGCCACCTCGTCCGGCTCCACGAGAGCGTCCGGGCGGTGCAGGAGCAGGATGTCGATGTAGTCGGTGCCGAGCGCGGCGAGCGAGCCGTTCACGGACTCGATGATGTGCTCGTACGAGAAGTCGAAGTACGGGCCCTCGCCGACGATGCCGGCCTTGGTCTGGAGCACGATCTCCTCGCGCTCGGACGACGTCAGCTGCATCGCCTCGGCGAACCGGGTCTCGCACCCGTGCAGGGCCGAGCCGTAGACGTCGGCGTGGTCGAAGAACGAGATGCCGGCGTCGCGGGCGGCCCGCACGAGGGTGCGTACCTCGTCGTCCGTCTTCTCCTGGATGCGCATGAGGCCCAGGACGACGTTCGGGACGCTGAGCTCCGTCCCGGGCAGGGTGAAGGTCTTCACGGAAATTTTTCTCCTGTGGTGGTCGGGCGTGGACGGCTCGGGCGGCCTCAGGCGGCGGAGAGCCGCGCGACCTCGTCGGTGGTGAGCTGGAGCTCCGCCGCAGCGGCGGAGTCGGTGATGCTGGCTGGCCGTGACGCCCCGGGGATCGGCACGACGACGGGGGCGAGGGCGAGCTCCCAGGCGAGCACGACCTGGTACGGGCTCACGCCGTGGTCGGCGGCGACCTCGGCGAAGGCGGCGTGGCGGGTGGCGAGGTCACCGGCGTTGGAGATGCCGCCCAGCGGGCTCCACGGCAGGAACGCGATGCCGAGCTCGGCGCACAGCTCGAGCTCGGGCTCCGACGAACGGAACCGGGGCGAGAACTGGTTCTGGACCGAGACCAGGCGACCGCCCAGGATGTCCTGCGCCTGCCGGATCTGGTCGGGGTCCGCGTTCGAGATGCCGGCCATCTCGATGACGCCGTCGTCGAGCAGGTCGCGGATCGCGCCCACCGAGTCGCCGTAGGGCACGTTCGGGTCGGGCCGGTGGAACTGGTAGAGGCCGATGGCCTCGACGCCGAGCCGCTTGGCGGATGCTTTCGCGGCCTCTTTGAGGTACTCGGGCCGGCCGTCCTTGGTCCAGGACCCGTCACCGGGGCGCAGGTGCCCGCCCTTGGTGGCGACCAGTACGCCGGAGGTGTCGCCGCCGTAGGAGCGCAGGGCGGCGGCGATGAGCTCCTCGTTGTGGCCCACCTCGTCGGCGTGCTGGTGGTAGGCGTCGGCGGTGTCGATCAGGGTCACACCGGCGTCGAGGGCGGCGTGGATCGTGGCGATCGAGCGGCCGCGGTCGGGCCGCCCCTCGATGGACATCGGCATGCCGCCGAGACCGATAGCGGAGACGGCACGGCCGCCGATCGTGCGGTGCTGCATAGGTAGCTCCTCGTGTCGCAACGGTTTCGAGCCTGAGACTAGGAAGCGATAACCTAGAAGTCCAACAACTCCTCATCATCATTCCTAGAACTGGTAGTGCTTAATGGAACTGCGTCAGATGGAATACCTCGTCGCTCTCGCGGACGAGCGGCAGTTCACCCGCGCCGCCGAGGTCACCGGCGTCTCCCAGTCCGGGCTGTCCGCCGCGATCCGCAACCTCGAGGTCGAGCTGGGCACCAAGCTGTTCACCAGGACCACGCGCAAGGTGGAGCCGACGGAGGCCGGCCTGGCGCTGCTGCCCTTCGCTCGCTCCATGCTCTCCTCTGCGACGGAGGCGCGCGACGCGGTGGTGCAGGTCTCCCGCGAGCTCGCGGGGACGCTGCGGGTCGGGTCGGAGCAGTGCCTCGGCGTCGTCGACGTCAGCTCCCTGCTCGAACGTTTCCACCGGCGCTACCCGCGGGTGGAGATCGCGTTCACCCAGGCGGGCTCGCACGAGCTGCTGGCCGGGGTGCGCGACGGTGACCTCGACGCCGCGTTCGTCGCCACCTCCGACCACGTCGGCCTGCTGCCGCGCACGGTCCTGGGCCAGGAGCCGGTGGTGCTGCTGTGCCCGCCGGACCACCCGCTCGCCGCGCGCCCGGCCGTGGACCGGGACGAGCTCGGCGGCGAGCACTTCATCGACTTCCACCCGTCCTGGGCGGTGCGACAGCTCAACGACGACGCCTTTGACGCCCGCGGCGTGCACCGCCGGGTGCGTTTCACCGTCAACGACGTGCACACGCTGCTCGACCTGGTGGACCGTGGCCTCGGCGTCGCGCTCGTGCCACGGCACGTCGCCGCCAAGCCGCAGGCGGCTCGCCTCGTGGCGGTGCCGGTCGCGCCGGACGGCGCCGCGGACTGGGTCGTCTCGGTGGTGACGGGCTCGGGCGACCGCCCGGACTCCCCGGCGCCGCACCTGGTGGAGCTGCTCGACGACGCCCCGGCCTGCGTTCCCGTACCGGCCGGTTGACCCTCGCGCCACCTATTCGGTGTAGCCGACCTCCAGGGCGGACGACACCTCGGTCACCCGGTAGGTCTCTTCGGCGTCGAAGTCGTGCAGTGTTTCAGGGGCCCGGCTGTTGCGCGTCGGCGACATCGTCGCTGTCAGGAGAGTTACCCAGTAGAGGGTGGGCCTGCGCGATGGGTCCTTCGGGAACCTGGACGAGAGTCGCGAGCATGTGACCACCGTAGAAGCGCACCAACCGGTCGCCGGATGGTCGGCAGTAGGTCAGGTGGCCGGCAGTCCAGAATGCCGACCACCTGACCGGAGCGGTGCCCGCGAGGGTCCGACCTTCGCACAAAACCTTCCACTGTAAGAATTTCTCGGTACGATCATCGGGCGGTGCCTCGGGCGAGGCTGCGACGGAGCGGTCAGCCCGGTGCCGCCCTTGTACACGTGTCGAACGAAGGAGTTCCATGCCGACGACGAAGCCGACCACCTCAGTACAGCTCTACTCGGTGCGAGACGCGGTCGCCGAGGACCTCGACGGCGCCGTGGCGCGCCTGGCCGAGATCGGGCTCCAGGACGTGGAGCCGTACGCCTTCCACGAGCGCACCGCGGCGTACGGGCGCGCGTTCGCGGCGGCGGGGCTGACGGCGCCGTCCGGGCACGCGCCGGTGATCACGTCGGACACCCCGGAGGCGATCTTCGACGCCGCGGCCGCGCTGGGCATGGCCACGGTGATCGACCCGTTCGTCCCGGCAGAGCACTGGCAGACGACGGAGCAGGTGGCCGACCTGGCCGAGCGGGTCAACGGGCTTGCGGTGCTGGCCGCCGAGCGCGGCCTGGAGTTCGGGTACCACAACCACGCCTGGGAGCTGAGCACCCGCATCGACGGCCGGCACGCCCTGGAGGTGTTCGTCGGGCATCTCGATCCGGCGGTGGTGCTGGAGGTGGACACCTACTGGGCGGCGGTCGGCGGTGCCGACGCCCCGGCGCTGCTCGGGACGCTGGGCGACCGGGTGCGCCTCATCCACGTCAAGGACGGCACCCTCGACGGCGACATCCAGGCCCAGCAGCCGGCGGGCTCCGGCGCGGTGGACGTCCCGGCGATCCTCGCCGCGGCCCCGCAGGCCACCCGGGTGATCGAGTTCGACGCGTACGCGGGCGACGTGTTCGCCGGCATCGCGCAGTCGTTCGCCTGGCTGGCGGAGAACGACCGATGAGCGGGGGCGCTAGCCGGCCGGAGGCCGCGGGCGTCGGCATCATCGGTGCCGGCAACATCTCGACCCAGTACCTCGAGAACCTGGCCCGGTTCCCCGACGTCGAGGTCCGGTTCGTCGCGGATCTCGACCAGGAGCGTGCCGCCGCGCAGGCTCAGGCGTTCGGGGTTCCCGGCTCGGGGACCGTGGACGAGCTGCTGGTCCGCGAGGACATCGACGTGGTCGTGAACCTCACCGTGCCTGCGGTGCACGCCGACGTCGGGCACCGCGTGCTGGCCGCCGGGAAGCACGTCTGGAGCGAGAAGCCGCTCGCCCTCGACCGGGACGCGGCGGCCACCCTCCTGGCGGACGCCGAGGCGCGCGGCCTGCGCGTCGCGTGCGCCCCGGACACGGTGCTGGGTGCGGGCATCCAGACCGCGTTGCGGGCGATCGCGCGCGGCGACATCGGCGAGCCGCTGACCGCGACCACGATGTTCCACGTGCCGGGGCCGGAGGCATGGCACCCCAGCCCCGACTTCCTGTTCGCGGTCGGGGGCGGGCCGCTGTTCGACATGGGGCCGTACTACGTGACGACGCTCGTGCACGTCTTCGGCTCCGCCACCCGGGTCCAGGCGGTGTCGTCCATGTCGCGCCCGACCCGCACCATCGGGAGCGGCCCGCGGGCCGGCGAGGTGTTCGACGTGCTGGTGCCGACGCACCACGCCGCCCTGATCGAGTTCGGCCCGGGGCGTTCGGCGCAGTCGACGTTCTCGTTCCAGCACGCCCTGAACCGGTCGGGGTTCGTGGAGATCAACGGCACCGAGGGAACGATCGTCCTGCCCGACCCGAACAGGTTCGACGGGGACTCGTCCCTGTGGCGGTACGGGTCGGACGAGCCGACGGCGCTCCCGGCGGTCGGCCCCGAGCTGGGGCGCGGCGCAGGCGTGGTCGATCTGGTGCGCTCGATCCGTGACGGCGGCACCGAACGCGCCTCGGGGGCGGTGGCCGCGCACGTCCTGGACATCCTGCTCGCGGTCCGGGACGCGGCGGACGCCGGCAAGCCCGTGGAGATCGACTCCGCGGTCGGTCCCGTGGCGCCGCTGCCGGACGGCTGGGACCCGACCGTGGTGAGCACGGCGACCCAGGGGTAGAAGCGTCCGGCGGTATACCCGGTGAGCGGGTGCCGGGTCTCGTGAAGAACGTTCAGCTGGGAACCGAGTTTGCGGGCTGTGCCGAACTGTTCAGCTCAGGCGAACTTCGCAGGGCTGAGCCGAACGCAATTCACGAGACCCGGCACCTGCTGTTCGGGTGCACCTCACGGCTCGATCGGTCGGTCCTCGGCCGGTCCGGCGCCCGGCAGGAGCCGTTCCAGCAGCTTCAGCGAGCGGCGCACGTCGACGTCGTCGGGGGCGAGCAGCCACTGCAGCTGCAGGCCGTCCGAGGCGGCGACGACCAGCGCCGCGGCGTCCTCCGGGTCGACGTCGGCGGCGATCGCGCCGGACCGCTGCCCGGCTCGGATCCGCTCGGCGAGGTCCCCGCGGACCCGCTGGTAGCGCGCCTGGACGAACTCGCGGGTCGCCGGGTGCTGCTCGCCCTGCAGGGCATCGGTGGTCAGCGTCGCGTACAGCTCGACCAGGCCCGGGATGGAGCGGTTCCGCTCGGCGCTCTTCTCCATCATGGCGACGGCCGAGGCCGCTTCGGGCGCCGACCGTTCCCGGGCCTGCGCCTCGTGGACCCGGGACTCGTGCGCCCGGTAGACCTCGACGAGCAGCTCGTCACGGTTGGCGAAGTAGTAGCGCAGGGCTGCGTGCGAGACGCCGATCGCCTCGCCGATCGCACGCAGCGACGCGCCGACGCCGCGCTCGGCAAACAGCTCCATCGCGCTGAGGAGGATCTGCGCGCGGCGCTCGGGACCCTTCCGGTACGTCCGCCCGTGGGAGCCCGCATCGCCGTTCGCCATGGACGCCATCGTACGAAGGACCGCCGTCCGAAGGGCCGCACCAGTGCGGGCGACGGCCGGAATGCGCCGCACCTCTCCGGAGTTTCCCCGCACATGAGCACATTCGGCATCATTGGAGCAGGAAACATCGGCAGCCAGGTGGCACGCCTGGCGATCGCACAGGGCTACGACGTGGTGATCGCGAACTCGCGCGGTCCCGAGACCCTCGCGGACCTCGTCGTCGAGCTCGGCCCCCGGGCCCGGGCAGCGACGGCCAAGGAGGCGGCCGAGGCGGGCGACGTCGCGCTCGTCTCCGTACCGCTCAAGGCCTACCAGGATCTCCCGGTCGAGCCGCTGGCGGGCAAGGTCGTGCTCGACACGAACAACTACTACTGGGAGCGCGACGGCCACATCGAGGCGCTCGACCGTGGCGAGGCAACGGTCTCGGGCCTGCTGCAGGAGCACCTGCCCACGTCGAAGGTCGCCAAGGCGTTCAACCACATCACCGCGGTGACCATCACGACGGACGGGAGCCCAGCGGGTACGGAGAACCGCCGGGCCCTGGCGACGGCGAGCGACCACCCGGAAGCGATCGACCTCGTCACCCGCTTCTACGACGCGGCAGGCTTCGACACCGTCAGCATGGGCCCGCTCAGCGAGTCCTGGCGCACCGAGCGCGACCGGCCGGCCTACGGGCCGCGCCAGAACGCCGACGAGCTGCGGGCCAACCTCGCCAAGGCGCAGCGCGTCCTCTGATCCGCGGCGTGGCGTTCGGGACTCAGGCCCCGAACGCCTCCAGCGCCACGGGCTCCCACTCGCGCCAGGTGCGCAGGCGCTCGGCGTAGATCTGCTCCACGTCGGCGAGCGACCTGCCGAGGAACACGTGCAGCGGGGGCCGCTCGGCGTCGGCGATCTGGAGCAGCGCGGCCCGCGTCGCGTGCGGGTCGCCGATCTGGAAGTCGGGGGCGGTGGCCGTGCGCACGTCGGCGTAGTCGGGGAGCGGGGCGCTGGTGTGCGCGGCCGTGGCGAAGCCGGTGGCGTACGGGCCCGGCTCGACGTTCGTGACGTGGATGCCGAACGCGGCCACTTCCTGCGCGAGCGACTCGGTCAGGCCCTCCACCGCCCACTTGGACGCGTGGTAGGCGCCGAACCCGGGGTAGGCGCGGACGCCGCCCTCGCTGGTGACCTGCAGGATCCGGCCCGAGCCCTGCGCGCGCAGGACCGGCAGCACCGCCTGGGTGACCCAGACGGTGCCGAAGAAGTTGGTCTCCATCTGGGCACGCAGCTCGTGCTCGGTGACCTCCTCGACCATGCCGAGCTGCCCGTACCCGGCGTTGTTCACGACCACGTCGAGGCGGCCGAGCCGCTCGACGGCACGCGCGACGGCGTCGAGCACGGCGGGCCGGTCGGTGACGTCGAGGCTGATCGGCAGGACGGCGTCGCCGTACTTGCTGACCAGCGGTTCCAGGGTGCTGGTGTCACGGGCGGTGGCGGCCACGTGGTCGCCCCGTTCGAGCGCCGCCTCGGTCCACTCGCGGCCGAGGCCGGTAGATGTTCCGGTGATGAACCATGTGGTGTGCATGTCTCCATCGTGTGGTGCCGCAACCCATTCCACCAGCGACTCTTTCGCACTCAAGACATGCACCGATCGCATGACTCATGATGGGTGCATGGCTGAGCTCACCGTCACGGCGCTGCGTGTGGTGCACGCCGTCGTCGGCACCGGATCCTTCACCGCCACGGCGGACCTGCTCGGTTACACCCAGTCGGCGGTCTCGCGCCAGGTGGCCGCCGCGGAGTCCGCCGTCGGTGTCCCGCTGTTCGTGCGGGGCGCACGGGGCGTCCTGCCCACCCCCGCGGGCACTCTGGTCGCGCGCCGCGCGGCGACCGTGCTCAGCGAGCTCGACGCGGTCGGCAAGGACCTGGCCGGGCTGGCCGACGGGCTCGGCGGCCGGGTGGTCCTCGGTGCTTTCCCGACGGCGATGTGGGTGCTCGCACCCCGGGCGGTGGCGACGGTGCGGGAGCGGCATCCCGGGCTGACGGTCGACCTCCAGGAGGCGTCGACCCCGACCCAGCTGCGTCAGCTGCGGGCGGGACGCATCGACGTGGCGGTCGTCGGGCTGGGTGCGGACCTGCCCGCGTACGACCTGGACGGCCTGCGCCGTGACCATCTCGTGGACGGACGCTCCCTCGTGGCGGTTCCCCGGGGGCACCGGTTCGCCGGCCGGGCGCAGGTCCCGGTGGTGGAGCTGGCCGAGGAGGAGTGGATCGTCGGCAAGGGGCTGCGCGGCGAGCCGCAGTTCGGGGCGTGGCCGACGCTGCTCACGCCGAAGGTCGCGTACGCCGCCCGCGACTGGCACGCGCGCCTCGGCCTGGTGGCCGCAGGCCTCGGGATCACCACCCTGCCCGAGATCGCAGCGGTCGCCCTTCCCGAGGACGTCCTGACGGTCCAGGTCGACGATCCTGCCTGGCTCGGCCGCGCGGCGTTCGCGGTCACCCGGCCCGAACGGATCGCGAGCGTCGAGGTGGTGGTCGCGGTACTCCGCGAGCTGGCGGAGAGCCTGCGCTGAGACCTGGGCCCCTTCGCCCGGCTCGTGCGGAACCCCCGTGGGCGCGGGGCCGTCAGCGGATGTCCTGGCGCAGGGCGGCGGCTCGTGACCGGTAGCCCTGCGCAGTGCCGTTGCCGTTGACCGCGGCATGCGCCGTCGCCAGGCGGTCGAGGAGCGTGATCAGCCGGTCCCGCACCTGAGGCAGCCCGCGGTTGTGGCAGCTCTGCCAGACCGTGGCGGCGCGTTCCCGCACGGACAAGGCGTCACCCAGGCGGTTGACCTGCGCGAGCGTGTCTCCGAGCCGGGACAGGGCGTCTCCGAGGTCTGGCTCGACCCGGTCAGGGTTGGACTGCGCCAACCGCTCGAAGATCCGGACCGCTCGCTCGGCCAGGGCCATACCCTCGTCCGGATTCCCGACGGCGGAGTACTGCACCCCGAGGTCGGACAGGGACCTGGCGAGGTCGGGCTCGAAGCGGTCGGGGTTGGACTGTGCCAGCCGCTCGAGGATCTGGACCGCCCGCTGTGTCGCGGGGGGCGCGTCACCGAGCCGCTCCACCCGCGAGTACCAGGCGCCGAGCCGGGACAGGGCCGCGGCGAGGTCGGGCTCGAAGCGGTCGGGGTTGGACTGTGCCAGCCGCTCGAAGATCTGGACCGCCCGCTCCGTCGGCGCCAGGTCCTCACGGCGCCCGAGCTGCAACTCCCACGTACCGAGGTGGGACAGCGTGGTCGCCAGTCCGGGCAGATGGCGGTCGGGGTCGGCCTGCGCCAGCTGCTCCCGGATACTCAGTGCTCGCACGGTCGCCGCCATACCGTCGTGCGCGCGCTCCAGCTGTCCGTACCAGACGCCGAGATCGGCCAGCGAGTCGGCGAGGTCGGGCCGGAACCGGTCGGGGTCGGACACGGCCAGCCGCCCGTAGATGTCGACCGCTCGCCGCGTGGGATCCAGGGCGTCTCCGGGACGGCCCAGGTGCGAGTGACGTCTGCCGAGGTGGGCCAGGGTCCGCGCGAGGTCGGGTACGAACCTCTCGGGGTTCGTGGTCGCCAGGCGCTCGTAGATCTGCACCGCCCGCTGAGTGGTCCGAAGGGCGTCGCCGGGGTGCCCCACACCCGCGCTCCGCTCGCCGAGCTCCGTCAGGGTCCTGGCGAGGTCGGGCTCGAACCGGTCGGGGTCGGACGCCGCCAGCCGCTCGTAGATCCGCACCGCCCGCTGCGTCGGAGGCAGCCCGTCGCCGGCGTGCCCTACCGCGGACAGCCTGGCACCGAGGGTGGCTAGGGAGCCTGCGAGATGCTCGCCGTCGTCCTCGAGGAGCTCGGCGTGCCGGCGAGCAAGGAGCGCGGCGGTAGGTGCCATCCGCACGGACGGGTGTGGGATCGCGGCGAGCGCGGCGGCATGCGCCTGTGGGGTAGGAGGCAGGTGCTCGGCGAGGTGGTCGGCCAGGGCACGCACCGCTTCCTGCTGCTCTTCACCGCGGGCAGGGTCGGTGGCGGCGCGGGAGAGCACGGTCATCGCCCGGATGGTCTGGGCGGTGGTGAGATTCGCCAGGAGCGCGTCGACGTGCCGCGCGGCGTACCGTTCCGTGGTCAGGACTCGGACGATCAGGTGCTCCGCCACGCGGTCGGGGGTCAGCGGGCCGATCCACTGCCCCGAGCCGGCCGCGGGCATGTACGTCTTGCGCAGCCAGGTCGCCGTCGCCCCGGGGTCGGGGTGGATGTCCTCCGTGAACACGCTCAGCACCCGCTGCGCCAGCGCCACGGCTGCCGCCTCGTCCTTGGCCCCGAGCAGTGCGACCGCAGCGACCAGGGACCGACGCATCGCCATGGTGAGCCGGTCGGAGATCCCGATCTCGTCGGCGGTGGCTTCCCAGTACGTCGTTGCCTCGTGCCGGAGCAGCTCCTCGAACACGTCCGCGGTCGTGACGTTCTCGACGGCGTCGGCGCGCCCGGAGCGGCCCTTGGCGCTCAGGACCGCGACCAGGGCGGCGGCGGTCAGGTCCAGCACCCGCAGCTGTACGGATGTGCCTGCGAGCGGCACCTCTGGGACGGCGACACCCAGGTCACGGGCGAACGCGAGGGCCGCCGCGTCGACGATCTCCTGCGGATCCGCGTCGAGCGGAGGCAGGTCGGCGTTGCCGTAACCGCGAGTCAGCGCGGCGCCGAGGTCTCCGGGCACCGCTGTGAGCGCGTCCCACCAGTTTCCCGCGGTACGGGCCAGCATCAGGACGCGGATCGTGCCGCCCCCGCCGAAGTCGTCGTAGGCCTCGGTGAGGAACTCGCGCAGGCCCGGCCGGTTCTCGGCGTAGTCCACCACGACCAGTACGGGCCGGTCCCGTGCGTGCTCCCGGAGGGCAGCGACGGCGGCAGCCTGGTTCTCCTGGTCCGGAGCCAGGAACAGCCTCTCCCACCCGGTGCCGAGCGTACGGAGGCGGCGTTGCAGCTCGTCGGCCAGCCGGGTCTTGCCGACACCCCCAGGGCCGGTGATCAGGCGAAACGGTGTCGCCGCGTGCTCCGTGCACCAGGCCAGCAGCGTTTCGAGGATCCCTTGCCGCCCCAGGAACGGGACGATCTGGTGGTCGTGCCGCGGCGACAACAGGGCTGCGAAGCCTTCTGGAGCCCGCGCTCGTAGGTTCTCCACCGCTTGCGCGGCGGCCTGACGCCGCGCGCGCAGGTCCAGGAATACCCCGAGCGTGTGCTCGGCGATCAGGCCGACGGCCAGGCCGCCTACGGTCGCCAGGACGAGGACCAGCGGAGGCGCGTCGGCAGAGACGAACTCTGCCGCCACGGCGCCGATCACCGATGCGACGGCGAGCGCGCCGAAACCGAGTGTAGGCATCGCTTCGCGCCACCTGGTCCGCCCCCGAGGAGTCCCCTGCATGTCCGGAAGGTACTTCCTGTTGACCTCTTGTTGGGGTGAATATTCGCCACGCGAAAGATCGGGCCACCGCTCGGCTAGTCTCCGAAGCATGCAGTCGACCCACCCGGATGATCCCTGGTCCAGCGTCGCCGACGACTGGGGCCGGTACTGGGGCGACTTCGCGCGGCCCGTCTGGGAGCCGCTGCTGCGCACCGCGACCATCGGCTCCGGCACCCGCGTCCTCGACGTCGGCTGCGGCACCGGCGAGCTGCTCGAACACCTCCAGGAGCACGACGCCCGGCCCAGCGGCGTCGACCCGGCGTCCCGGATGATCGAGCTCGCCCGGGCGCGCGCCGTGGGCGCGGACGTACGGGCCGGCGAGTTCGAGCGGCTCCCGTTCGACGACGGCGCCTTCGACGCGCTGCTCGCGGTGAACGCTTTCCAGTTCGCCGCGGACCAGGACCGGGCGCTCGCCGAGGCGGGTCGCGTGCTGGTGCCCGGCGGCACCCTCGGGCTTGCCGGCTGGGCCGAGCGCGCACGGAACGACCTGGACGCGATCAACAGCGCGCTCGCCGCGGCCGACGACGAGGAGCCACCGGAGGACGGCCCCCTCCGCGTCGAGGGCGGTCTCGCCGAGGTGCTGCGCGGGGCGGGCTGGGAGCTGCTCGACGGCGGCGTCGTGTCCGTCCCCTGGACCGCGCGGCACGACACCGACCTCGTGCACGGGATCCTCTTCGGCGAGCGCGAGTCGACGATCGCGGACCTCGCGCCGGTCGTCGTGGCCGCCGCCGCGCCGTACCGCAGGCCGGACGGGACCTACCGGCTCGTGAACGCCTTCCGCTGGGTCGTGGCGCGCCGGCCGGGCTGATCAGACCGCGGTGCGCCGACCGGGTCCGGGTCACGCCTGCGGTGCCCGCCCGTCGACGTCGATCACCACCTTGCCGAGGGCGTGGCCCTCGCCGTGGAAGGCCAGAGCCTGAGGCACCTCGTCGAGCGGGTACGTGCGGTCGATGTGGATGTCGACCTCTCCGGCCAGGCACTGCTCGGCCAGCGGCTGGAAGTACTTCGGCCCCAGGCGCACGGGCAGGACCCCGATCCGGCGTCCGGTGGCGCGGGCTGCGACGGTGCCGACCGTCAGGATCTCCAGCAGCTTCCGCACGGGTCCGCCCACGCAGAGGTACCTACCGCCGCGCCCCAGTGCGCGGCGGTAGGCGAACACGGACCTGTGCGCGACGAGGTCGAGGATCAGGTCGTACGGCCCGGTCCGGGTGAAGTCCTCGCTGCGGTAGTCGATCACGCGGTCGGCGCCCAGCGACAGCATGTGGCCGAGCTTTGCGGCGTTGTCCACGGCCGTGACGTGGGCGCCGGCGCACTTGGCGAGCTGGATCGCGAACGATCCCGAGCCGCCGCCCGCACCGTTGATCAGCACCCGCCGGTCCGGGCCGGCGTCCGCGGTGCCCTGGAGTGCGATGGGGGCCGCCTGCGGCAGCGTTGATGCCTCGGCGAACGTCAGCCCCGGCGGCTTGTGCGCGAGGGCCGACTCGGGCGCCACCGCATACTGCGCGAAGCCGCCCTTGTGGACGAGGTTGTCGCCGTACACCGCGTCGCCGGGCCGGAACCGCGTGACATCGGACCCGACGGCCTCGACGCGGCCGGCGATGTCCGAGCCCAGCACCCGTCGGCCGGGTCTGCGCAGCCCGCCGAACCGGGCGTAGAACGGTGACCCGCGCAGGCTCTCCCAGTCGGAGAGGTTGATCGACGTCGCGATGACCTCGACCAGCACCTGGTCCGGCCCCGGAGCCGGCACCGGTATCTCCTCGACCCGCAGTCGACCCGGTGGTCCGTACTCGTCGTAGACGACAGCCCGCATCCCGATCTCCCGTCGGCCGGTGTGTGCCTGGTCTACACGGTCCGGGCGGGGGCGACAAGGGTTCCGACCGCCGAGGCTGCCATGAGAACGGTTATCATCAACCGGGCAGCCGGAAAGGGCCGTCAATGATGGAGAGAGGCGCGATGAGCAGGCCTTCCGCGACCGGACGGGTTCCCGTGGTGACATTGACCGGGCACCTCGGCGCCGGCAAGACGACGGTGCTCAACCACCTGCTGCAGCAGCCCGGCGCGCGGGTCGGCGTCGTGGTCAACGACTTCGGTGACGTCAACGTCGACGCAGGGCTGGTCACCGGCCAGATCGACGAGCCGGCGTCCATCTCCGGCGGCTGCCTGTGCTGCCTGCCGGACGCCGGCGGGCTCGACGCCGCGCTCGAGAGGCTGACCCACCCCCGCCTGGGGCTGGACGTCGTGATCGTCGAGGCCAGCGGCATCGCCGACCCGCTGACCTTGTCCCGCATGATCCGGTTCAGCGGTGTCGAGCGGGTGCGGCCCGGGGGAGTGGTCGACGTCGTCGACGCCGTGGAGCACTTCGACACCGTGGACACCGGCGGCGACCCGCCCGCACGGTACGCGGTCACGTCGCTCGTCGTCCTGAACAAGACGGACCGCCTGCCCGCCGGCGACGCCGAGCGGACGCTCGACCGCATCGAGGCCCGCGTGCACGAGCGCAACCCGGCGGCCCAGGTGGTGCGTACCTCGCACGGGCGTGTGGACCCCTCCCTCGTCTACGACGCCGCGTCCGCGGAGGACCCGCCCGACCAGCTCCCGCTGGCGGCCCTGCTGCGCGACGGTCGCGAGCACGACCACGAGCACGCCGACGCCGTCACGGTCCCCGCGTCCGGCCCGGTCAGCCCCGGGCGACTCGTCGACCTGCTCGAGGACCCTCCGCCGGGGGCGTACCGGATCAAGGGCCGGGTCGTCGTCGACACCGGCCGGAGCCTGCGCGGTTACGTCGTCCACGTGGTGGGCCGGTCGGTGCACGTGACCAGCCGGGGCATCGGCGACGACGGTCTCGGCGAGCTGGTCGCGATCGGCATGCACCTCGACGTCGGCCAGGTGCGGGACCGGCTCGACCGGGCGCTGGCGCCGTCCGACCGGCCGGACGCCCAGGGCTTCGCCCGCCTGCAGCGCTACCGGAGGCTCAGCGCCTGAGCGTGGCGCGAGGCGGGCCGCCGCGTCTGTAGGGTGAATCCACGTGAGCACGCAGCCCGACCAGACCCTGCCCATCATGCGCGTCCCCGGGATGCGGGCGCTGCTGGGGGTGTCGCTGCTCGGTTTCGCCGGCTATGCGCTCCTGCTGCCGACGGCGCCCCTGTGGGCCACCCACGGCGGCGCGGACGAGGGCGGCGCCGGCCTCGTGAACGCCGTCCTGATGCTCGCCACCGTCGCCGTCCAGACGACCGTGCCGTGGGCGCTGCGCCACTGGGGCTGGCGCACCACGCTCGTCATCGGGGTCCTCCTGCTCGGCCTGCCCTCCTTCGCGCTGATGCTCACCGACCAGCTGGCCTGGATCCTCGCCGTCTCGGCGGTGCGCGGCGCGGGGTTCGCGGTCCTGACCGTGTGCGGCGCGAGCGCCGTCGCCGAGCTGGTCGACGCCGCCCGGCGCGGGCGTGCGATCGGCGTCTATGGGCTCGCGGTCGCCTTCCCGCAGCTCGTGCTCGTGCCGAGCGCCGCCTGGATCGCCGAGTCCGTCGACTTCCGGGTGGTGTTCGTGATCGGTGCGCTCCCGGCGCTCGCGGTGCCGTTCGCGGCGGCGCTGGGCCGGCGCCTCGACGACGTCGCCCGCGACGGGCTCGACACCGGCGACCGGCCGAGGCGCGAGCGGGGCCGGATCCTGCTGGCGCTCCTGCTTCCCTCGCTCGTCCTGCTCGCCGTCACGACCCCCGGCGGGGCGCTGCTGACGTTCGCCCCGCAGTTCCGGCACGGCGCGACGGTCGCGGTGCTCGGCCTGCTCGGGTTCACCGCGGCGGCGGCGCTGGCCCGCTGGCTCGTCGGCGGGCCTGCCGACCGGTTCGGGCCGAGCCGGTTCATCCCGCCGCTGCTCGTCCTCTGCGCCGGTGGCCTCGCCCTGTGCGCCTGGTCGCTGTCCGACGGCGGCCCCGGCGCCGCCGTGCTGGTGGCCGGCATGACCGTGGTCGGCATCTCCTACGGGAGCCTGCAGAACCTGACCCTGGTCACGGCGTTCGCGGCGGTGCCGGACCGGGACCGCAGCGTGGCCAGCGCCGTCTGGAACATCGGGTTCGACACCGGCACCGGCCTGGGCTCGCTGGTGGTCGGCTTCATCGCCGCCGGGACGAGCTTCTCCGTCGGCCTGCTGACCACGGCGGCGCTGTGCGTGGTGGTCGCGCTGGTCGCGCTGGGTGGCAGCGGCTCAAGGCCGCGCGCTTGACGCCGCCGCATCCGCCTGGTCGTCGGACGAGCGCAGTGACTGCACCACGGGCAGAGTGACCGAACGACGAAGGAGCGCAACCGTGAGCTGGCTAGAGGGTTGGTCGGGGGCTGGGATCACCGGTGCCGCCGCGGGGCGGCGCATGAGCGCGGGCCGCGTGGTGGTCGTGGGGTCGGCAAACGTCGACCTCGTCGTCGACGTGCCGCGGCATCCCGCGGGCGGCGAGACCATCCTGGGCGGCGAGCTGCGCCGGACGCCCGGCGGCAAGGGCGCGAACCAGGCCGTCGCCGCGGCGCGGGCCGGGGGAGCGGACACCACGTTCGTCGGTGCGCTCGGGCGGGACGACTCGGCGGAGCTGCTGCTCGGCTCCCTGGTGGGAGCCGACGTGCGGACGGACGCCGTCGAGCGGGTCGACAGCCCGACGGGGACCGCCCTGATCACCGTGTCGCCCGACGGGGAGAACGCGATAGTCGTCGCGCCCGGCGCCAACGCGCACGTGCGGATCGGCGCCGCGCAGACCGAGCGGATCGCGGCCGC
The DNA here is from genome assembly GCF_028994805.1 of Promicromonospora iranensis. Taxonomy (GTDB): domain Bacteria; phylum Actinomycetota; class Actinomycetes; order Actinomycetales; family Cellulomonadaceae; genus Promicromonospora; species Promicromonospora iranensis. The sequence goes on from NZ_JAJQQP010000003.1 coordinate 454,662, forward strand.
CGACGTCGTGCTGGCCCAGCTCGAGATCCCCCTGGACACGGTCGTCGCGGCCGCCGGGGCGCGTCGCGACGGGGCGCTCTTCGTGCTCAACGCCGCTCCCTCGCGCGAGCTGCCCGACGAGGTGTGGGACCAGCTCGACGTGCTCGTGGTCAACGAGCACGAGGCCGCGGACCTGGCGGGCGCGTCTGCCGAGCCGGAGTCGCTCGCGGCCGCGCTGCTGGCCCGGGTGCCCGCCGTGGTGATCACGCTCGGTGCGCGGGGCAGCCTGGTCGCGGAGCGCGACGTCCTTGCCGTCCGCGTCCCGGCGGCGCCGGTCGAGGCGGTTGACACGACCGGTGCGGGCGACACGTACTGCGGCGTCCTGGCGGCCGCCCTCGCCCGCGGTGCCGGCCTCGCCGAGGCTGCCCGGCTCGCGGGGGCCGCGGGAGCGCTCGCGGTCACCCGGCCCGGTGCGCAGGACGCGGTGCCCCGCGCCGCGGACGTCGCTGCGCTGGCCGAGCGGCTCGCGGAAGAAACCGGAAAGGCATGAGCTACACGTCCGACCCTCTCGCCCCGCGGCCGATCGACCGGCCGACCGAGGTCGTCGCCGGGCCGCTGACTCCCGAGCGAGTCCTGGCGCACCGCTCCAGGGCAGCCCGCGTGGGTCGGTGCAGGGTGGCAAGGCCAGGAGGACCTGATGCGCAACCTGGAGCGAGCGAACCCCGCCGTCCGCGGGTGACGACGGGGCTCGCCGGTTAACGGCTTGCCGCGCCCTGCGAGGCTGGCGCCGTGGCCGATCAGGAAACGATGCCTGGCTGCTTGCTGATCACCGGGACGCCGGGTGCCGGGAAGACCACCGTCTCGCAGCTCGTGGCCGAGCGGCTGCCACGTGCCGCGCGGGTCGACGGAGACGTGTTCGGGAGCATGCTCGTCAGCGGCCGGGCGACCATGATCGACGAGGAAGGCCGCTGGAATCCCGGACCCGAGGGGCAGCGCCAGCTGCGGCTCCGGATGGTGAACCTGTGCTCCGTGGCCGACAACTTCGCCGACGGGGGGTTCGCGCCGGTCGCCGACACGGTCGTCGAGACGCGGGAAGAGCTGAGGTTCATCGCCGGCCTGTTGCGGGTGCGGCCGCTCATGCTCGTCGTGCTGTGCCCGCCCCTGGAGGTGGCGCGGCAGCGCAATGCGACGCGTGCGCCGGAGACGCGCGTCGACTACGACGTCGCGCCCTTGGCACGGAACCAGCGGCGGGAGCTCGGCGACCTCGGGTGGTGGCTGGACTCCGGGGAGCAGACGCCCGAGGAGACCGCCGACCTGATCGTGGTGGAGGCCGCTCGGCGGGCCATGGTGCCGGAGGGGGCGCTGCGGGCGTAGGGCGGTGGCGTCGTGGAGTCGTGGCGTCGTTCGCAGGGGGTTGTTCGTGGTGGCGTTCGCAGTGGCCTTCGCGGGGTGCCCGTGTGTCGGGCCTGTCCGTTCTGCTGTGGGCGGAGGGGGCTCGTTCGGCGAGCGATGCGAACAGGTGTGCGATAACTTGGTGACATGACATCAGCCGGAGGTGCACCTGGAGCGGGCGAGCAGCTCGTTGGGTCGGTGCTGCCCCTGGACTCGTCGGCGCCCATGGTCGTCGGCGCGGCTGATGTGCGGGCGCTGCGCGAGTACCTGGCCGGGATGATCCTGCCAGGGGCCACCGACACCAGCAGCACCACCGCCGTCCGCACCGGCGCTGGCACGGTCACCGCGACTGACACCAGGACTGGCGCGGGTACCGGCACCGGCGCGGACACCGGCGGGCTGATGTCGAAGCAGGCGCAGGCGGAGTGGGTGGATCTGCTCGGTGAGCTCGAGGCGGTGAAGAACACGGTGGCTGCGGTGCAGGGCCGGTTGGCGGTGGCGTTGGATGAGGCGACGAAGGTCGAGGAGGCCAGGCAGGGCATCCGGGCTGGGCGGCGGGGTCGTGGTGTGCCGAACCAGGTCGGTGCGGCGCTGCAGGTGAGCCCGCATGCGGGCGGCTCGTTTGTGGGGGTGGCGCGGGTGTGGGTCATGCAGATGCCGCAGACCTTCGATGCCCTGCGCACGGGTGTGCTGTCGCAGTGGCGCGCCACGTTGATGGTGCGGGAGACGTCGCACCTGAGTGTGGAGGACCGGGCGCGGATCGATGAGGAGCTCTGCGGACCGGCGAACCGGGCTGCTCTGGCTTCGATGGGCACGCGGCGGTTGGTCGCGCGGATCAAGGAGCTCGCGGGTGAGTTGGATGTGCATGCGTGTGTGAAGCGGAACGCGAAGG
>NZ_JAJQQP010000030.1 GCF_028994805.1 Promicromonospora iranensis
GATCTGGTCGGCCCATCCGACCTCGTCCAGGGCCCGCGAGTCGTGCCGGGAGCCGCGTACCGGTACGGAGACGTCGGCCAGCGTTCCGTCCCGGAAGGCCGCGACCTGAACGCCCAGCGCCTGCTTCTTGTGCTTGGCGTTGAAGTTCGTCGTCCCGGTCCCGGCACGGTTGCCGGTCGGGATCGGGGTCCCGTCGACCAGCACCGTCCCGCGCGCCAGCGCGTCGGCCAGACGGGCGCGGTCCAGTGCGGTGACCTGCCCGAGAAGCGGCAGCAGGTACCGCCAGATCCGCGAGACCGTGGCTTGGGAGACGCCGAACAGATCTCCGGTCAGCTGCTGAGCGAGGTTGTGCCGCGCTTTGAGGAGCACCAGCGTCACCGCTGTGCCGAACGGCAGCACGAAGTCGTACCTCTGATCCGGTGGCCGGTTCTGGTGGACCTGCCATGCGCGGGCGATCAGCTCGGTCGTCTGGGCAGGCGTCAGCCCGCAAGTACTCTTGTAGCGCATCGGCCCTTCGATCGGCTCGGAACCTGGCGTAGACAACCTGGATCCAACCGAACGCAAGGGCCGTTGCGCTACCTGCCGAAATTTGCCCCTGACCAGCAACGACGCAGGTCAGGACGTGAAGCA
>NZ_JAJQQP010000031.1 GCF_028994805.1 Promicromonospora iranensis
ACGGTCGCCGCGATCATCGGTGGCACCGACCCGCAGCACGCCATCGTGGCCGGTGCGGGCGCCCGGCCGGTCGACTCCAACGGCAACCCGTGGACCGCCGGGTACGTCACCGCCAGCGGCAACATGCTCGCGGACTTCACGGCGAACGCGAACGCCGAGATGCAGGGCCGGCTCCAGGTGGCCCGGCTCTACCACATGACCGACGACCCGGGCGTCCGTGACCTCCTGTCGTTCCTGCTGGCGCGCGACACGATGCACCAGAACCAGTGGATCGCGGCAGCGGCGGAGCTGCGCGAGGAGGGCATCGAGGACCTGCCCGTGCCCAGCACGTTCCCGCAGAACAAGGAGGACCGCGCCGTGTCCTACCAGTACATCAACTTCTCGGACGGCCAGGCCGCGAGCGAAGGCAGCTGGGCGAGCGGTCCGACGCCGGACGGCAAGGGAGAGTTCGAGTACGTGGCCGAGCCGCCGGCCGGCGTGCCTGCCCCGCCGCCCACCAAGCCCGACGTGCGTCTCCACGGCACCAC
>NZ_JAJQQP010000004.1 GCF_028994805.1 Promicromonospora iranensis
TGGCTTCGTTCCTGGAGCAGGCTGCTCAGACGCTGCAGGACGTGGACCAGCAGCTGGCCAGCGGCATCGGCGGCTGACACCAGCGCACCACGCACCACGGGGCGGTCCCGGGCCAAGGCCTGGGGCCGCCCCGCCGTTGCGGATCCTGACGGCTCGGCCGACCCACCCGCGACACAAGGAGTGAACCCATGACCGACCAGCTCGTGGTCGACGTCGACCTGCTGCTCGAGACCGGCAACGACCTGACTGCCATCGTGAACGAGTTCGACGGTGCGGACTCCTACGCGGACCGCGTGGCCGACGCCGTCGGGGACGACACCCTGGCCGATGCCGTCCGCGACTTCTCCAGCGAGTGGAAGAACCGCCGGGAGAAGATGAAGGAGTCGATCGCCAACCTCGCCGAGCTCACGACGGCCGTCGGCACGCAGTTCCAGGACGTCGACAAGCAGCTCGGGGCGTCTCTCGACCAGGGGGCACAGGCATGAGCTGGGAGCCGCTGGCGAGCAGCAACCCGATCCCGGGCGACCCGACGGTGTCGCAGAGTGCCGGCACGTACTACGGCACGATCGCCGAGTCGATGGCCGACGCGTACACCGCACTGGGTGTCATCGAGAACATGGAGGGCTTCCAGTCCGACGCCGTCGAGCAGCTGCGCGGCAAGGCGGAAGACGTGAAGGCTGAGGTCGTCAAGGCGAAGGACCGCTATGCGGCAGCCTCCGCGGCGCTCACCCAGTACGCGATCGACCACCAGGACGCGCAGGACGCAGCCCACGCCCTCCTGCTCAGGGCGCAGGACGCGCAGGCGACCGTCGAGGCGGACCAGCGCGCCGCCGACGCCGCCAGGACCGAGTTCGACAGCGCCGTGAACACCTCCCGGACGTCGGGCGAGGAGCTCGACTCCGACACGCGGACCGCGCTGAGCAACGCGAGCTCCGCGGTCGAGTCGTCCAGCGCCGTGCTGTCCGGGATCATCGGTCAGCTGCCCGGCATCGTCAGCGAGTGGCGCACCAAGGCGGGCAACGCGGCCACCACCATCAAGGAGGCCGCCGCGAAGGACGACCTCAAGGACGGCTGGTGGGAGAAGTGGGGCTCGAAGGTCGCGGGCTTCGTCTCCAAGTGGGCCGGCAAGATCGCGATGTGGGCGGGTATCGCCGCGCTGGTCCTGGGCTGGGTGCCCATCCTCGGGCAGATCCTCACGGCGATCGCGATCATCGCGACGGTCGCCGCGCTGGTCGCCGACATCGCCCTGGTGATGAACGGCGAGGGCGACTGGGTGAACGTGCTGCTCGGCGTGATCGCTGTCGCGTCGTTCGGTGTCGGGCGCTTCGTCGGTGCGTTCGCCAAGGCCGGGGCAGCCAAGGGGATGGCGCAAGGCGCGGCGCGGGGGACCCGCATGATTGCTCGCAGCCCGAAGTTCGGCAGTCCGCTCACCCGGTCAGTGGTGCGGAACGCGTGGCCCAACGCGACGAAGGCCTTCAAGTCGGTTCCGTACACCAAGCTGAATCCGGTGAGCTGGTTCAGGTCCGGGGCCGCGTCCTTCGCTGGGCTCACCGGCAAGGCGCGGTTCATGAACTTCATGGGGCATGGCGAGGCGGCACGTGCCTATCAGACCTTGAGGAACGCTGACGGAGTGGCTCAGTTCGCGAAGAACGCGACCGGATACGTCGGCACCATGGGCCGGCTTGGCTCGCTCAACCCGGCCAAGGTCGGCAGCTTCGGGTCGGCGCTCGTGCCGTACACGACGGACATCGCGGCGAACTCGACGCTGCTCTACCGGGACGTCCGCACATGGTGAGCGACATGGGGGAGCCGACGATGGAACAGCAGGGTACGTCCTGGCGTCCGTGGGACGAGGACCAGGTCTTCACCTTTCCGGAACGGGAAGACTGGATCTTCTGGGTGACCGGTATGGGCGACGGAGGAGCCGAGGAGATCGCCGCGACCCGTGAGTGGGGAGCGGGCAATCCGGCAGTGATCGGCGCTATTCAGGCCATGGACCAGGACGCTGTCGAGGATGGGGACGGCAACGCGTGGGGCGCGGGTGTCTGGCTCCCGGCGGAGCACGGTCACCAGGTCCGTGCCGGCGTGCTGATCAAGACTTTCCCTGACCGGGGCCACCCGAAGAAGGCATACCGAAAGTTCCGGAAGCAGGCGGCTCGTGTGCCACAGGTTCCGGGGGTGACGATCACCGGCTACGACGTCGACGAGGGGGAGGTGGATTTCGGCCCGCTCGTCGTGCAGGGAATCGACACCGTCAACGACGCGGGCGAAGTACAGATCTACTGGTTCGTCACGCTCTTCAGCGACGGCAAGGACGAGGTGGTCCGGCTCGAGTTCCAGACCTTGTACGCACACCTGTCGGAAGAGATCGGGGCCCAGGTCAGCGACCTGATCTCACACGCCTACTACGGGGTCAAGCCCGGGTCCGCCCTGTCGAAGGAGCTGGGGCTCGAGTGAGCCTGGAGATGCGGGACACCGAGGCGGGCGTGGAGACCGAGCCCGGCGACGAACCGACCGACCTCCAGGTCGCCGCGGCGGCTGCCTTCCGCGAGGCGGCCACGTCCTGGGCGTTCGTGTACCCCCGCGGCTGGTGGACCGTCCCGCTGACGGACCCCGCGCAGATCGACGGCGCGGTGCGCAAGATCGTCGTCGACCGGCTGGGCCGCCGGGACGACCGCGCCCAGGCACGGCGCGAGGCGCGGCAACACCTCGCTCAGGCCGCGCACGGTGCCGCCGACGACGGGGGGACCAGCCTGGCCGTCTTCAGCATGGAGGTCGGTGACGTCGCGATCACGGGCACCATGGCCGTGTTCCCCTACACGGTGGCGGAGGGCGCCCGGGACGAGCTGATGGCGAGCATCACCAGTTCGCTGTCGGGAGCCGACGTCGACCGGCAGACGCTCGACGACGGGTGGGTGCTGCGGGCCGTCCGGCAGAGCGAGATCACGCGGACCGACGCGGAGGGCAACCCGGTGCTGCCCGAGCTCAGGGCCGACTACTGGACAGAGCGTCGTGGTCTCGACAAGATTCTCCAGGTGTCATTCACCACGCCGTTCGTGCCTCTCCGCGCCGCGATGCTCGAACTCTTCGACGCGATAGTCCTGTCCCTGCACCCGGTGGTTCGCGGATGATCGTCGCGGCACCACAGCTGCCGTCGGACGACCCCGGTGCGCTGGCGATCGTCACCGGCATCCTTGCGGCGCTCGTTGCCTGCTTCTTCGTGTTCTGGGTGCTTGGCGGCTATCGCTTCTTTATCGGGGACCTGTCGAACTACACGAGGCTGTGGGATCCGTTGCGGCCCACTCTGCTCATCATGCTCGGCATGTTCGTCGCCGTCGGACTTTTCCTCGGTGCCGTCTGGCTGGAGAATCGTGACCGCGACGCGGCCCAGGACCGCTACGACGAGTGGTCCCAGCAGCAATGGCTCGAGGAACAGCAGAGCCTCGAGCCCACCCCCACCGCTACGCCATCGGAGCAACCATGAACGCGAACGCCCGCAAGAAGCTCTGGATCGGCGTTCTGGTCCTGTTCGCCCTCGCCTCGGTGGTGCGCCTCGTCCTCACCGTGCAGCGCGACGGCCTGGGTGACAGCACCCTGTGGATCGCGCTGGTCATCGTCCTGCTGATCTGCGGGGTCACGGTCGCCGTGGTGCTCGCCCGGGCCGGCGGGGTGGCCGCGAACGCCCGGCAGAACCGGCCTGACGTCGGCGTCGTCCCGGTGTACTCGACGGCGGAGGCCGCCGACGAGGCCGCCGCGTACGCGGGCTCGGGCCGCGGTCTGATGGGTATGGGCGGCAGCCCGATGGCCCTCGTGGTCACGGGCGCCCAGATCGAGGTCTGGGTGGGTCGCCGAGCCGACGCTCCCACCTGGACCCTGCGCCGGCCCGTGGACGCCGCGGTGGTGCAGGCGGTCTATGGGAGCCGGTCGGTGGACGCGCTGCGGCTGTCCGACGGCACCGCGTCCGTCACCGTCGTGCCCGCCTACAGCCCGCTGCGCGCCATGGGCGGCAGCAGCCAGGAGGACCTGCGGCGCGCGGTCGCCGAGGTCGGCGCGACCGGCCCGCGCGGGTGACGATCCCACGCGGACAGCGTGAAACATGAGACACCCGGTGAGGTGATCCTTACCCTGTCGGTAGAATCAGGACCGGCCTTCGCTTCCCCTCCTGACCTCGACCCGGAAGGCGCCCCTCCGTGAGCACCACCCGACCCCTGCGCGTCGCCGTCGTCGGCGCCGGCCCTGCCGGCATCTACGCGAGCGACATCCTGTCCAAGACCGACCTCGACGTGAGCATCGACCTGTTCGAGCGCCTTCCCGCGCCGTTCGGTCTGGTGCGGTACGGCGTGGCCCCGGACCACCCGCGCATCAAGCAGATCATCGTCGCGCTCCACAAGGTGCTGAGCCGCGGAGACATCCGCCTGCTCGCCAACGTGGACTACGGCGTGGACGTGAAGCTCGAAGACCTGCGCCAGTTCTACGACGCCGTCATCTTCTCCACCGGCTCCATCAAGGACGCCGAGCTGGACATCCCCGGGATCGACCTCGACGGCTCCTACGGCGCCGCCGAGTTCGTCTCCTGGTACGACGGCCACCCGGACGTGCCGCGCACCTGGCCGCTGGAGGCGGAGCAGGTCGCCGTGATCGGCGCCGGCAACGTCGCCCTCGACGTGGCCCGGATCCTCGCCAAGCACGCGGACGACCTGCTCCCCACCGAGGTCCCGGCCAACGTGTACGAGCTCCTGAAGACCTCCCCGGTCACGGACGTGCACGTGTTCGCGCGCCGTGGCCCGGCCCAGGTCAAGTTCTCGCCGCTGGAGCTGCGCGAGCTGGGCCACGTGCCCGACGTCGACATCGTCGTGTACCCGGAGGACTTCGACTTCGACGAGGGCTCCGAGTCCGCCATCAACTCGTCGAACCAGACCAAGCAGGTCGTGAAGACCCTCGTGGACTGGACGCTGAAGGACCCGGCGCAGAACACGGCGTCCCGCCGTCTGCACCTGCACTTCCTGCACGCCCCCGCCGAGGTGCTCGGTGAGAACGGCAAGGTCGTCGGGTTCCGTACCGAGCGCACCGCGCTGCAGGGTGACGGCACCGTCAAGGGCACCGGCGAGTTCGTCGACTGGCCCGTCCAGGCCGTCTACCGCGCCGTCGGCTACTTCGGCTCGTCGCTGCCGGAGATCCCGTACGACGACGTCAAGGGCGTCATCACCAACCGCGAGGGCCGGGTCGTCGACATCGACGGCAACCAGGTTCCCGGCGTCTACGCGACGGGCTGGATCAAGCGTGGCCCGGTGGGCCTCATCGGTCACACCAAGTCCGACGCCTCGGAGACGGTGCGTCACCTCGTCGAGGACGTCACCGGCGTGGCCGACGGCGAGGCGCCCGGCGACCTGGACGGCGGCCGGACCGCTCCGCAGGGCGAGCCGGAGGCCGTCACCGAGTTCCTCGCCGGCAAGGGCGTGGAGTACGTCGAGTGGGCCGGCTGGGAGCTCCTGGACGCGCACGAGCGCGCGCTCGGCGAGGCCCAGGGCCGCGAGCGGGTGAAGGTCGTGCCGCGCGACGAGATGATCTCGATCAGCAGGACCCTGTCGAAGTAGAACTGGGGCGAGACAGAACTGGGGCGGAGCAACCACGTGGTTCGCTCCGCCCCAGTTCTGTCTCGCCCCAGTTCTACTTCGACGGCATTGTGGGAACCGCCGCCCGGCGCGGCACGTTCGGCTGGGAGGAAAGGAGTGCGATGCACAGGCACTACAACGGGCTGAAGACCGCCGCGCTGTTCGGTGGGATGTGGGCCGTGATCCTCGGGCTCTGGGCGCTCTTCGCGCGCGGCTCCAGCGGCATGCTGTGGATCTTCGTGCTCATCGGGCTGGGCACGACGGCCTACGGATACTGGAACTCCGACAAGCTGGCGATCCGCGCGATGCGCGCGTATCCCGTCACCGAGCTGCAGGCGCCGGAGATGCACCGCATCGTGCGGGAGCTGTCCACGGCGGCGCGTCAGCCGATGCCACGGCTGTACATATCGCCGACCAAGGCGCCCAACGCGTTCGCCACGGGACGTAACCCGAAGAACGCCGCGGTGTGCTGCACGGAGGGAATCCTGCAGCTGCTGAACGAGCGCGAGCTGCGCGGCGTGCTGGGACACGAGCTCATGCACGTCTACAACCGCGACATCCTCACGGCGTCGGTCGCGTCCGCACTGGCCGGCCTCATCACGGCACTGGCGCAGTTCCTGCTGTTCTTCGGCGGCGGTGACCGCCGGGAGGGTGGCAACCCGCTCGCTGCGCTCGCCATGGCGCTGCTCGCCCCGATCGCGGCGATGCTCATCCAGATGGCGATCTCCCGCACGCGTGAGTACGACGCCGACGAGGACGGCGCTCGGCTCACCGGCGACCCGCTGGCGCTGGCCTCCGCGCTGGCCAAGCTGGAGCAGGGCACGCAGCGCGCGCCGCTGCCGCAGGACCGGGAGCTCACCAACGTGTCCCACGTGATGATCGCGAACCCGTTCCGCGGCGCCGGGATCGGTCGTCTGTTCGCGACGCACCCGCCGATGCCGGACCGCATCCGCCGTCTCGAGGCCATGGCCGGCGGGCCGTCGGGCGGCTACGGCCTGGGCGGGATCGGCGGGCCGACGTCGGGTCCGGACGCACCGCCCTGGGGCACACCGCCGGGCTACTGACCGCTGGGGTACCGGGGCGGGCGGCTACCGCGCGCCGCCGGCCTCGGCCGGCTCGGTGTCGCGGGCCCGGGCCAGCTCGGCCCGCAGGGCCCGCACCTCGGCCGCCAGGTCGTTGACCTGGGCGCGGGTGGCTGTGGCCTCGTCCTCCGCGGCCTCCTCGACCGTCTGCACCATCCAGGACGCGAGGGTCGCCGTGACCACACCGAGCAGGGCGATGCCGCCGACCATGAGCCCGGCGGCGATGAACCGGCCGGCCGTGGTCACGGGGAACTGGTCGCCGTAACCCACGGTGGTCATCGTGGTGATGGCCCACCAGAAGCCGTCGCTCAGGCTCTCGATGGTGGCACCCGGCGCGCCGCGCTCGGTGTCGGTGATGGCCAGGGCGCTGGTGAGGATCAGCAGGGCTGTGCCGCCCGTGGCGTAGGTGACCACGCGGCCGCGCAGGCGCTGCACACCCGTCCTGCTGAACCGCTGCAGCACCTTGACCAGGAGCAGCAGGCGCAGCGGCCGCAGCAAAGGGAGGACGACGACGACCAGGTCGAGCCAGTACCGCCGGACGAACTGCCACGTGTCGTCCGCCAGCAGGAGCCGCACGAGATAGTCGGCGGCGAACACGAACCAGACCGCCGTCATCAGTGTTCCGCAGAGCACGTCCGCCCAGCGCGGCAGACCGGGCACCGCGATGGGTAGCCCGTAGGCGACGAGGAAGATGACGGCCACCCCGATCAGCGGCCACTCGGTGCGTTGTCTCCAGAGATCGAGTCGCGACATGGTCCAGCAGCCTATCCGTTCGTCCTTGGCCTCCCGTGACGGATACGGTGGTGCCGAATCCCACTGGACGTGCAGGGGCGTCCGGATGTTACGAAGAAGGAGCACGACATGGCCGACTCGTCGTTCGACATCGTCAGCAAGGTCGACCGCCAGGAGGTCGACAACGCGCTGAACCAGGCGGCGAAGGAGATCTCGCAGCGGTACGACTTCAAGAACGTCGGCGCCTCGATCGAGTGGAGCGGCGAGAGCATCGCGATCGCCGCCAACTCGTCGGAGCGGGTGCTCGCTGCCCTCGACGTCTTCGAGACCAAGCTGGTCAAGCGCGGCATCTCCCTCAAGTCGATCGACGTCGGTGAGCGCGAGCCCAAGCCGTCCGGCAAGGAGTACCGGCTCGCGGCCACCCTCAAGGAGGGTCTGGCGGGGGAGTCCGCGAAGAAGGTCACCAAGATCATCCGCGAAGAAGGCCCCAAGGGCGTCAAGACGCAGATCACCGGGGACGAGGTCCGCGTGACCAGCAAGTCCCGCGACCAGCTGCAGGAGGTCATGGCGCTGCTGAAGGGCTCGGACCTGGACTTCGCGCTGCAGTTCACGAACTACCGGTGAACATGCAGGTCAGCAGTCTGTTTTGGGCTGCCAGTCCGCACACAGTCCGCAAGAGCGGGCGATGAGCACGGACTAACGGGTGGTTGCCGGGATACCGGTGGCCGCCCGTTCGGTCTGTCAGGAGGACTTCGCGGCCTCGGTCGTGGGCTGTGCGGACAGTACGGAGGGGATCGGGCAGTGGGCAACGATCTACTCCGTGAGCGGCGCGAGGCACTGGCCTCACGTGTGCGCCCCGGCGAACCCATGTCCCGCGCCGAGCTCGCGGAAGCCGTGAACGCCATGTCTGGGCGATGACCGGGGAGCGCACCACCCTTGATGCCCATGCGATAGCTCGCTACGAGCGAGGCCAGTCGCGCTGGCCTGGGCAGCAGTATCGCGACGGTCTGCGTGCCGTCCTCGGTGTCGCGACGGATGCCGAGATCGGCTTCTACCCGACCAAGCGCGGAAGCGCGGCGCGAGAAATTGGTCATCTGTCGCCATGGGAGATGGATACGCTAACCGGGCTGGCCGACCTGGGGAGCAAGTACGTGGGGCGCCCGCGCAACAACCCATGCTCGACATCAAGCCTTGGTTCACGGAGATGGGCCCGCGTGGTGATACGCACCAGCCCTCATGGGTCAGCGAGATGCTTGGTCACTACTTCGCCTCCGCATCGAAGGAACTACCCCAGTCCTGGCTTTGCGCAGTCCGCAGATAGCCCGCACGTGCCCCCCACTATGCGCCGTGCGGTTCAAACGCCTCCGCACCCGCTACGAGGTCCGCGGCGATCTCCACCTCGGACTCATGTACCTGGCTCGCGCCATCATGTGCTGGCGCAAACTCCCAGGCCGGTCATTCTGAAACGAGGTCTTAAGGGAGTCGATCTATCCAAAGCGCTTCGCGTCCTGGCTTGGGGCGAGTCCGAAGGCGCGCTTGTAGTCGCGACTGAATTGAGCCGGGCTTGCGTATCCGACCGCCTCTGAGACAGCAAACATGTTGCAAGACTGCAGGGCCACAAGTCGTCGCGCTTCGTGAAGTCGTAGCATTTTGTGGTATTGCGCTGGGGTCGTCCCTGTTGCATCTTTGAAGAGGCGATAGAAAGTCGCCACGCTCATCCCTGCGCGTAAAGCGAGATTCTCCACGGAGATCGGTGTATTGAGGTGGCTGTGCATCCAGTCGGTCACCTGGCCGATTCTGGTCAGCGTCTCTTCGGCACGCACCATTTGCAGTAGCGCGTCTCCGCCCTCGCTGTTGAGTACGCGGTACAGGATCTCTCTTTTCACGCCTTCCGCGAGGATGTGGGCGTCCGCTGGGAGTGCCATGAGCTGCACCAGTCGGAGGGTTGCCGAAAGGGCAGAAGGAGGCAGGGGGTGGACGCTTACTGGCTCTGCCCGCGCCGGTGGTCGCGCCGGCATCCGTGCGATCAGTTCGCCGAGAACTTGCCGGTCTATCGTCAATTCGACGGCGAGGTATGGTGTCTCTTCCGTGGCTTGAGTAATTTCAACCAGCGCGGGAAGATCGACGGCCATAAGTACAATCTGCCCGCCGTGATAATCGATCTGCCGACTACCGAGGATTAGCCGTTTTGCACCCTGTAAGACGACATACAGCGTTGGGTGGAAGAGCGTGGGCACGGGGGCGACAGGTTCGCGAGTCACGTGTAGCGCCACGCCGCCTATCAGCGCGTGCTCCTCGGGACGGTTGAATGCAAGGACGACGCGCTCGCGCAATTCCGCTTCGATGGCGGCGCTATCACATGGTTCCATGTTGACCTGCTCGGTCGCGAGGAAGGACGTGCCCGCCGTCGATGTCAGCCTGCGGGCACGTCCTACCTACTCACTTCATGTGGGTGTCGAACCACTCCAGGATTCGCTTCGGGTGACGCTGGAAATACTTGTAAGCATCCCACCGGGCCGTCGCGTCCTCGATCCAGAACATCTCCTTCTCCGTCGCACCGAGGGACACGTAAGCCTCCTCGAGGTCGTAGGGGCGGGTGATGGCGTCGTCATAGACGCCGTACGTCATGGTTGGCATCGTGACTGACGGCGCCCAATCGCTGACGTTCCCATCGGCGAGCGGCTTGCTTGTCAGCAGCTGGAATCGCCGATCCACCTCGTCGACGTACTCACTCAGGCCAGCACTCTCCAACGTCGCCTCCACGAACACGCGCGGAGACAGCAGAAGCGGCGCCACCAGGCACGCGACGTCGTCGAAAACGCGAGGGTCGGAGTGGATCGCCCGGAACGTCACACTGGCACCCATGCAGCGGGCAAAGATGCCTAGCGTCATGGAAGACAGATCCGATCGGGAGCGGATGTAGTTCAGAGTGCCGATCACATCACGTGTCTCGAAACGGTTGTTCGACATCCGGTTGCCGTTCGCGTCGCCGCTGAGACCGCAGTTGCGGAAGTCGAAGGCAAGCACGTTGTAGCCGGCGTCGTGAAGGACCTTGTAGTCCAGATTGAAGTCGATCTCGGTGTCGTTCCCCGGGCCGAATGCCGACTTCCACGGCTCGATGTGGCTCGGGAAGCCATACCTGTTGAATCCGAACGCGTGCATGCAGACGATCAACTTGGTGGAGCCCTCAGAGGGGATGAACCATCCCTCGAGTGGCACGCCGTCGGATGACGGGTACGAGACGTCCTCGTAGCCAAGGCCCTGATTCATCGGGGTCCGCAGGATGGGCGATCGGGAGGCGTACCCGAGGCCCGAGGCCAGCGACTCGATGGTGGATTCCGCTGTGGTGTCGAGGAGCCGAGTGGTGACGCTGTCAGCCATGCCAATTCCCTTCCTGGAAATCTCAGTCGTGAACTACTACTCCTCGACGCTACCCAGCAACCAGTGGGTGGTGAATGTCCACCGCAGTCAATTGCTTGCCAAATTCTCTCACGCGCGTCTTCTCGCCCATCAGACGTCGCGGCCTACGAACTGGCGGCTACCGATGAACCCTGCGTGTGGCTCACCGGTTGCGTCGTCCGACCGCTCGCCTCCCACGGCTCCGCCGAGTCTGGGTCGCCAAACCGGATCGTGGTCGCTCATCGGCGGACTGGAGACGGTCACGACGCGGCGATGTGGTCGCCGCTGTCGAGGTCCTCGAGCAGCGTCGGATGGCCCGGCGCCCATCCGAGCAGCGCTCGGGTGTGCTCGCCAGAGGCTGGCGCCTCGGCACCGTCGATGGTGACCATGAACGGGTTGTCGAAGTGTGCTGCGGCGTCCGCGGGATCAACCGACCGGGCAGGGACGCCGAGTTTGTCGCCGATCTTCTCCGCAATGCACCTGAACGGGATCGCGGTTTCGCCGACGCCGTGCAGTGCGCTGCCTGCCGGCACCCTTCCAGGGCAAGGCCATGCAGGCGGGCGGCATCGAGGCGGTGGACGGCGGGCAGCGGTTGGAGCCCTCTCCGACCGTAGGCCGAGATGCCGGTCCTGCGTGCGGTCGCGATCAGCATGTCGATGAAGCGCTCGGCCATATGCGGACGGAGCACAGCGAAAGCCTGGGTTGGCCGAACTCCCCGCAGAACGGTACCCAGGATGGAGTTTCCCCGTGAGTTCGTGCAGCTTCAGGCATCACAATTCCTGAACGTCCCGCTGTCGGTGCTGCGGTACACGGCTACCCTCTGACCCGAGCTTGTACTTCCCGGGTTTGAGGGGGAATCGAAGACCCGGAAGGAGTTGCCCGCTCTTTCGCAGATTGCGGCGATGTCGGTCCGCAGATAGTCCGCAAGAAGTCCGCACCAGACCGTCCGCCTCAACACGACCAACGGCCGGGAGCGTTGGAATTCCAACGCTCCCGGCCGTTGTCGCCCCCGCCCACCCATGCCATATGTCCGGACTGCGATCCATGAACTACCGGTGAGCAGCCGCTGAGTACGGGCTGACGGGTGGTCGCCGGGGTACCGGTGGCCGCCCGTTCGGTCTGTCAGGAGGACTTCGGCGGCCTTGGCCACGGGCTGTGCGCCCCTGGACGAGCTTTCCGTCCAGTCGTCCAGAAGTGGGCAGACCCGCACCGTGAAGGCTCGGGTTAGCGGGCGGCGAGCCGGTCCAGCAGAGCGGCACTGCGTGCGAGCAGTGCCTGTTCCTCGTCGGTGAGCTCGGCCTCGATGGCTTGCGCGAGCCAGCCGGCCCTGCGTCCTCGTTCCGCTTCGAGCGCGGCGCGGCCCGCGTCCGTCAGCTCGACGAGCGCCTTGCGGCCGTCGGTGGGGTGCGCCCGGCGGATGATCAGGTCCTGCTCCATGAGCAGCCCCACCACCCGGGCCATCGACTGGGGGCGTACCCGCTGGTCGGCGGCGAGGTCGCTGGTGGTCATGGCGCCGTCTCGGTCGAGCGCACCGAGTACGGCGACCTGGCCCAGCGGGATGCGGTCCTCGTGCTTGACGCGTCGGGTGAGCTTGCCCATCGCGGTGCGCAGCTCAGCGGCGATCGCGGCAGATTGCGGGGTGGGCACAGGTCAGTTTACCTCCCCGATCACCAGGACAACTGTGCACCTAACCTGCACACCTTAACTGTGCAGTCTTGCTGTATGGTCTGGCGATGTCGGGCTCAGCGCCAGCGTCGTCGCAGCCGGGCCACGGCACACGACAACGGGAAGGACTCCCATGTCCACACGTACAGCCGGAACCGTCAACGCCAGCATCGAGAAGGTCACCGGCCGCCGGATCATCGACAGCCGGGGCAACCCCACGGTCGAGGTCGACATCGTCCTGGCGGACGGGTCCCTGGGGCGTGCGGCGGTCCCCTCCGGCGCCTCCACCGGCGCCCGGGAGGCCGTCGAGCTGCGCGACGGAGACGCCGCGCGTTGGCACGGCAAAGGAATCGACCGCGCGGTGGCCCACGTCAACGGCGAGATCGCGGCGTCGGTGCGCGGCCTGGACGCCGTCGACCAGGCCGGTCTCGACGCCGCGCTCGTCGCCCTCGACGGCACCGCCACGAAGTCACGGCTCGGCGCCAACGCCGTCCTCGGCGTCTCCCTCGCCGCCGCCAAGGCCGCCGCGGCGGCCCACCACCAGCCCCTGTACCGCTACCTGGGCGGCGAGGGCGCCCACCTCCTGCCGCTGCCGATGATGAACATCGTCAACGGCGGCGCCCACGCCGACAACCCGCTGGACTTCCAGGAGTTCATGATCGCGCCCGTCGGCGCGGACACCTTCGCCGAGGCCGTCCGCATGGGCAGCGAGGTCTTCCACACCCTGCGCAGCGACCTGCTGGCCGCCGGGCACTCGACGGGTGTCGGCGACGAGGGTGGCTTCGCGCCCACGCTGCGTACCGCCGAGGAGGCGCTCGACTTCGTGATGGCCGCCATCGAGCGCACCGGATACCGCCCCGGCGCGGACATCGGCCTGATCATGGACCCGGCGTCCTCGGAGTTCTTCCGCGACGGGGTGTACGACTACGTGGGCGAGGGTGTGCGCCGCACCCCCTCCGAGCAGGCCGACTACCTGGCCGGGCTCATCGACGCCTACCCGGTCCTCTCCATCGAGGACCCGATGGCGGAGGACGACCTGGACGGCTGGCGCGAGCTGACCGCCCGCGTGGGCGACCGCTGTCAGCTCACCGGCGACGACGTGTTCTGTACCAACGAGGCGTTGCTGCGCGAAGGCATCCGCACCGGCGTCGGCAACTCGGTCCTGGTCAAGGTCAACCAGATCGGGACCTTGACCGAGGCGCTGGCCACGGTGGCCACGGCGCACCAAGCGGGCTGGACGGTCGTCATCTCGCACCGGTCGGGCGAGACGGAGGACACCACCATCGCGGACCTGGCGGTGGCGACCGGCTGCGGTCAGATCAAGACCGGCTCCCTCTCCCGCTCCGACCGCACGGCGAAGTACAACCAGCTGATCCGGATCGAGGAGGAGCTGGGCGACGCGGCACGCTACGCCGGCCGCTCCGCGCTGCTCCAGGCCTGAACAGGAAGCACTCGTAGCGACGACGACGCGGGCTGGCGGGCGGTTGCCGGGACACCGGTGGCCGCCCGTCCGGCCTGTCAGGAGGCCTTTGTGCGCCTCAGCCGCGGGCCGTCGGGTCAGGCTCAGGCCACGGGCGCGGGTGGGAGTACGTCGAAGACGCTGGCCGGTTCACCGCCGGCGTCGAGCGGGAACCACGTCGCCGCCTGGATCACCTGCCGCGCGGTGGGTAGGACGGGGGTGAGCCGGCGTCGTCGGACGTAGTCCTCGAAGGCAAGCACGTGCAGATAACCCGCGGCGGCCTCCTCGACCGGTGTCGGATCCTCGGTGGCGGCGGCCGCGAACGTGACCTCGACGCGTGCCGGGAGCGTCCCTGTCACCGGGACGACGCTCCGTCCGGTGCTGGAACGCACTCGCTCCGCGATGTGCTCGCGATCAGCCTCACCGAGGTGGACCGGACCGGGGCGGGCCAGGAGAAGCTGCCCGCCCCCGCTCCTCGTGGTCGTATCGGGAGCCGCCGTCCAGCACACGTCGGTGGCCCCGATACCGAGGTCGGTGAGCGCCTCGCCGAACGCCTTGCCGACGGCGGGCGTCTCGACCGCCAGACCGGTGAACGTCTCGATCCTGCCTTCGATGTCCTCGGGGACGTCGAGGTCGAGGATGACGCCGACCCAGTCGAGCGCCGGGGCCTCGGAGGCGTGGGCGGTGAGGTCCGCCGGGTCGAACGCGGTGACCTGCTCGGCGACGGCAAGATA
The DNA here is from genome assembly GCF_028994805.1 of Promicromonospora iranensis. Taxonomy (GTDB): domain Bacteria; phylum Actinomycetota; class Actinomycetes; order Actinomycetales; family Cellulomonadaceae; genus Promicromonospora; species Promicromonospora iranensis. Next base: position 14,684 of record NZ_JAJQQP010000004.1, read on the forward strand.
GAAGTCCTCGAGGTGGCGTCTCATCTGGACCGTCTCGCGCCACTGGTCGAAGGGGAAGCTGGTCGCCGAGGCGAGCTCGGACAAGGGGACCTGGGCGCGTCGCAGGAGGTCGGTGGTCATCCCGTGCCGGAGCTGGGAGCGTGCGTAGCGGCGGTATCCGGTGTCCGGGTCGACCGATGCCGGCGTCAGGATGCCGCGCTCGGCATAGAGGCGGAGCGCCTTGGCGGTCAGGCCGGTCATCTCCTGGAAACTGCCGGCGGTCAGGTCGTTCTTCTCGTTCTCCATGGGTCTCCTGTGCTGTCGGGGTATCGGTGTCCCGAGCATGGGCGTTGCCCTTGGGGCGAGGTCAAGCAACACTGCCCGGATCCACGAGCTACCGCTGACCGGTGGCTGCCGGAACACCGATGGCCGTCCGCCCGGTCCGTCAGGAGGTCTCCGCAGCATCAGACATCGAATGCGCGACCAGCTCCATGGAGCGTAGGCGGGCCGGGGAAAGGTCGAAAGGCATCTGTCTGAGGGTTTCCAGCACGCTCATGGACCCTTGCTCCCTGCCAGGGCTCTTGCAGGCCGCGCCCTCATCAGCGTCAGCGGGGTGCAAGGCGTCCCAGGAGTCGATGATGGCATCGTCGCTCTCCTCCAGGCCGGACTCCTCCATGACGGCTTCCAGCGCCTTTTCGAAGGCGTATCGTTCGGCGGCTACCTGCGCCACGCGGGGGTCGTCGACAGCGACCGTGTCATCGAGGGCCTCCTCGGCGGCCTCGACCCGGTCGGATTCCGCCCGCAGATCCGGGTGGGTGGCCAGGGCGATGAAACGGGCGGCCCGGATGGCCGCGCCGAGCGGGCTGAGAAGCCGCTCGCTGACCAGCAGGTCGTCCAGGTCCGCCTGGCGCAGGGAGCCTTCGGGCAGGCTCTTGAGGCGGCTGGTGACGAAGTCGGAGAGCAGACCCATCCTGCTGCCTTCGGTGCGCATGCGCTGCACGGCAGCCCGCTGCCGCCGCAGCTCTGCTTCCTGGGCGACGAGGGTCTCCTCCAGCCGTTCCAGGATGCCCGCGATGCCGCGGTCGGCGTCGACATCGGCAGAAGGCGTGTCGGCGAAGGCGTCACGGATGTCGTCCAGGGCGATCCCGGCGTCGGCCATCTTGCGGATCCACAGCAGTCGGATCATGTCGTCGTAGCCGTAGCGGCGACGGTCGTCGCTGCCCCGTTCGGGCTCGGGGAGCAGGCCGATCTCGTGGTAGTGACGGATTGTCCGCGGTGTCACGCCGACGAAGGCCGCCGCGTCACCGATCTTGACCTGGCGCGGCGGGATGAAGGACGAATCCATGAGCAGGGCCTTCCGCAGTGGGGGACGTGAGTCCACAGGACCACATGCCGCTACGGAAGGTGCAACTCCAGGTGCCGCCCGGACGACGAGCTTGTGTCGCTAACCTGTCGAGGTGCTGATCGAGCGAGTGAGCGTCAAGCCGGCCCATGTCGAAGAGGGTGCCTGGCCGTGGACGGTTCCGGCCGTCGCTGACCTCACCGCGCACGGTATGCGCTTGACCAGCAGCATCGTGATCCTGGTGGGTGCGAACGGGTCCGGCAAGTCCACCGTGCTGGAAGCCATCGCCGAGACGTACGGGCTCGACGTGCGCGGCGGGCACGGTGGTCGCAAGTATGCCAGCGGCATGGAGACGAGCCCGTTGGGCGAGGCGCTCTTCCTGGACCGGACTCTCGCCGGAACGCGCATGACCCGACAGAACGCGAAGGGCTTCTACCTGCGTGCGGAGACCGCGTTCGGGATGCTGGCGTTCATGACCGAGGCTGGAGTCACCGGCTACGGTGACCGGTTGTCGTCGGAAGTCAGCCATGGCGAGTCGTACCTCCAGGCGATCGCCGGCAGGTTCAGCGGCCCCGGCCTCTACCTCCTGGACGAGGCCGAGGGGCCGCTGTCGTTCGAGTCCACGCTGCAGCTGCTGTACCGGTTGCAGGACCTGGTGAACGAGCACGCCGCGCAGGTCATCTACGCGACGCACTCACCCTTGGTCGCAGCGCTGCCCGGTGCCCAGATCTTGGAGATGACGGAGGACGGGATCGCTGAGCGCACGTGGTCCGAGCTGGAATCGGTCAACCTGTGGAAGAGATTCCTCGGGCGACCGGACACCTTCTTCGACGTGCCGTAGGGAGACAAGTAGGCACCACCGCCCCAGATTTCGCATGCCGCGCCGTCGCCCGCCGTGAGACGCTGCGCCGCATGGAGGACCCGCCGCCGGCCGACGCCGTCCAGTCCCGCCTCACGTCGCGCCTGCGGCTCCAACCCGTCGGTCCCGCGAACGTTCGTGACCTGCTCCTCGTGCATGACGACGACGAGGTGTGGCCCTGGTACGGCGGTGAGCGGCCGAGCCTCGAGCAGGCGGAGCGGCAGGCCCGCCTCATGCGCGAGTCGTGGCGTCTCCACGGCGTGCACAAGTGGATCGCGTACGACCGCGCGAGCGGCGAGGTCGTCGGTCGCGGAGGGCTGTCCCGGACGCCGGTCGATGACGACTGGGGGCAGATCTACGACTTTCTTCCGGGGGAGCCGTGGGTGCGCGTCGCGCACGGGGCGACACGCCCGTTCGTCGCACACGCGAACTGGCTCGAGCTCGGATGGGCGCTGCGGCGCGATTTCTGGGGTCATGGCTACGCCTCTGAGATCGGCCGCGCCGGGTTGGCCTTCGCCTTCGACATCCTCGGTGTCCACGCCGTGGTCTCGTGCACGGTCCGTCACAACCAGCGTTCACGCGCCGTGATGGAGCGGATAGGCATGCGATACGTCGGAGAGATCCGGAGCCGCGGCATGATCGAAGGGGTCGAGGGGGAGAGGGACGACGCGCCGTACGCGGTGTGTGTCCTGCTGCGAAGCGACCGGGATCAAGGGACCGGCAGAGGATCGGCGGCGCGGTCGGCCTGAGCCTGTGCCGGGGGTGTGGTCGCCAGCGACAGACCGTCGCCGCGCCGGCGGAACAGCAGTGCCGCCAGCACCGCACCCAGGGCGAAGAACCCGGCGCCCCACCAGTACGCGGTCGAGTAGCTGGCGATCGCTGCCTGGACGGCGACCGCCTCGGTCACGGGCGTGTGGGCCGCGAGGTAGTCGGCCGCGGCGGTAGCCGCCAGGGTGTTGAGCAGCGCGGTCCCGACTGAGCCGCCGACCTGCTGGCTCGTGTTCACCATCGCCGACGCGACGCCCGCGAACTGCCGGTCGACGCCGAGCGTGGCGGTCTGCATCGACGCGGGCATGATCGTGCCCATCGCGAAGCCGACGATCATCAGCGGCGGGAGCACGTGCGCGGCGTAGGAGCTCGAGGCGTCCAGGAACGTCAGGTAGAACATGCCGGTGGCGCCGAGCGTCATGCCGATCGGCACCATGAGCTTGGGGCCGAACCGGGGCACGAACAGGTTGGTGCCGAGCTGCGCGGCGAGCACGAGCATCCCGATCATGGGCAGGAACGACAGGCCCGTCTGGATCGGTGAGTACCCGAGCGTGAGCTGCAGGTAGTAGGTGACGAAGAGGAAGATGCCGAACATTCCCGCACCCGCGATCAGCACCGAGAGGTAGGCCGCGCCGCGGTTGCGGTCGAGGACGATCGAGAGCGGCAGCAGCGGGTGGGCCGCTCGCGTCTGCCAGGCGACGAATGCGGTGAGCAGCACGACGGCGCTCGCGAGCATGCCCCAGGTCAGGGGCGCCTCCCAGCCGCCGGTCTCGGCGTTCGAGAAGCCGTAGACGAGACCGAAGAACGCGCCCGACACGAGCAGCGTGCCCGGGACGTCCAGCCTGGGTCGCGGACCGGTCCGGGTGATCCGCGGGATGAAGACGAAGGCGCCGACGAGGGCGAACGCGGCGATGAAGACGTTGATGTAGAGGTTCCAGCGCCAGTCGAGAGTCTCCGTCAGGACACCGCCGAGCAGCAGCCCGACGGCGCCGCCCGCGCCGGCGATCGCGCCGAAGACACCGAAGGCGCGGGCGCGCTCCTTCGGGACGGTGAAGGTGGTGGTCAGCACGGCGAGCGCGGTGGGGGCCAGCAGCGCGCCGAACACGCCTTGCAGCGCGCGGGCGGCCACCAGCAGCTCGAACGAGCCGGCGGCGCCGCCCAGGGCCGATGCGATGGCGAAGCCGATGAGGCCGATGACGAAGGTGCGCTTGCGGCCGATGAGGTCGGAGAGGCGCCCGCCGAGCAGGAGCAGGCTGGCGAAGGCGAGGGAGTAGGCGGTGATGACCCACTGGCGCTGACCGTCCGAGAAGCCGAGGTCAGCCTGGGCGGACGGGAGCGCGATGTTCACGACCGTCGCGTCGAGCACGACCATGAGCTGGGCGAGCCCGACCACGACGAGCGTGATCCAGCGCCGGCCGTCGGTCGCGGGTGTTGAGGTATCGGACATGCACGCACCATATACGGTACTGAGCAGTTCCGGATATGGCTGGTTCAATAATTAACCCGACGGTAAGGTCGAGTCGGACAGAAAAGGAGGGCGACGGCGATGGCGCAGATCGAGCAGGCCGCGGTGAAGCCCCGGCTCGGCCGCAAACGGGACCACACTCGCGACCCCGAGATCCTGGAGGTCGCGCTGGACGTCCTGGCGGAGACCGGCTACGACGGGATGACCATCGAGATGGTCGCGACGCGCGCCAAGGCGGGCAAGGCGACCCTCTACCGCCGGTGGCACTCCAAGTCCGACCTGGTGCTCGACGCCGTCGCCTGCATGAAGGGCAGGGAGCTCGACGTCGACAGCCTGCCCGACACGGGAACGCTGCGCGGGGACCTGGTCGCGATGATCAAGCCGCCGAGCATCCGCGACAGCGAGCGGAAGCTCAAGGTGATGGCCGGGATCGTGTCGATGATCGCCCGCAACCCCGAGATGGCCGCTGCCGCGCACGAGGCGCTGGTCGAGCCGCGAGCCGCCGTCAACCGCATCTTCTTCCGGCGCGCGATCGACCGGGGCGAGATCCGCGCGGACATCGACGTCGAGAAGCTCTGCATGATCGGCCCGGCGCTGGTCGCGTACCGGGTGCTCCTGCTGCGCAAGCCGGTCGACCGGGAGTTCCTGCTCTCGAACATCGACGAGGTCATCCTGCCCGCCGTCGGGCTGCGCGCCGCCTGAGCGCCGTGCACCTGGACGGCGGGGCCCTCTTCGGCGCTCTCTTCGCCCTGATCTTCGTCAGTGCGATCCTGCAGTCGCTGTCCGGGTTCGGGTTCGCGCTGCTGAGCGCCCCGCTGCTCGCCGCGACCATCGGCGGCGCCGAGGCGGTCTCGACGATCATCATCACCGGCACCGCCTGCGACGTGGCCATCCTGGCGATGCGGCGCAGCGTGCCACGCCCGGTCGGCCGGGAGGTCTGGGCGCTCGCCGGCTGGTCCGTGCCGGGCATGCTGGTCGGCGCCTGGCTGCTGGCCTGGTTGCCGGCGTCCGGCCTCCAGGTCTTCGTCGCCTGCGTGGTGATCGGTGCGGTGGTCCTGCGGCTGCGCTCGCGGGAGCGTGGCGTCGTCGTCCGGCCCGCGTGGGCCGTGCCGGCCGGGTTCCTCTCGGGTGCGCTGAGCACCTCGACCTCCCTCGGTGGGCCACCCAGCGTCTACTACCTGGTCCACCGCGACCTGGCGCCGCACGCGATGCGGGACACCCTCGTCACCGTCTCGCTCGTGCGCCTGCCGCTGAGCGTCGCGTCGCTGGTCATCGCGGGGACATGGCAGACGTACGAGTACTGGCTGCCGCTCGTCGGCGCGGCGCTGCTGGGACAGCTGGTGGGCGCCCGGGCGTTTCACGCGTTCGGCAGCTCGCGGTACGAGCGTGTGGTCCTCTGCCTGCTCGTCGTGTCGGCGCTCGTGTCGGTGGGGGCGCTGCTGCTGGGTTGACGCGGGGCTATACATCGGCGCATGTCGGGGTTACGTTTGGTCAGTCGTCCAAGACGACTGACCAAGGAGTGTGGATGTCGGGCCAGACCAACGTGGAACGCGGCCGCGAGGTGCGCAGCCGACTGCTGGCGGCCGCGAGGGAGCTCATCGCCGAGGTGGGCTGGAGCGGCGTGAGCACGCGGGTGCTGGCCGAGCGTGCCGGTGTGCGCTACGGGCTGGTGCACTATCACTTCGAGTCGCTCCAGGCGTTGCTGCGCCAGGCGACGCTCGAAGCGATGAGCGGCATGCTCGACGGCACCGCCGTCCTGCTCACCGAGGCGGCGAGCCCGGCCGACGGCGTCGACGCGATGCTGGCGGAGCTCGACCGGTACGACGGCACCGACCCTGCATCGCTGCTCTTCGTCGAGGGCTATCTCGCCGCCACCCGCGACGGCGAGCTGCGCGCCCGGATGGGTGAGCTCATGGTGGGCTTCCGCGACGCCCTCACCACGTCGTTCGGTGCCGCCGGGCATCCCTCCCCGGACGGGGCCGCGAGGACGGTCATGGCCGTCTTCGACGGGTTCATCCTGCACAAGGGGCTCGATCCGGCGCTGACGCGCGACCAGATCGCGCCCCTGCTGCGCACGCTCACGAGCGCGAAGACGCTCACGACGCCCACCGCACCCGCCGAGACCGCACCCGCCGAACCGGACGGAGCACCACGATGAGAGCACTGATCAGCGGAGCCGGGATCGCCGGCCTCGCCCTGGCCAACCGTCTGCACCACCACGGCTGGGAGGTGCACGTCGTCGAGCGGGCACCCGGCCCGCGCACCCAGGGCTACATGATCGACTTCTTCGGTCCGGGGTTCGAGGCGATCACCGCGATGGGCCTGGAACCGAGGCTGCGCGAGCTCGCGAGCCCCGTCGAGGAGTTCAGCTACATCGACGATCGTGGCCGCACGACGGTGAGCGTCGACTACACGCTCTTCGCCAAGGCGGTCGACGGCGGCATGGTCAGCATCATGCGCCCCGCGCTCGAGCAGCTGCTCCGCGAGTCGACGGCGGGGGCGGTCGACCTGCGCTACGGCACCACTGTCGACCGGGTCACCGACGGCGTCGTCGAGCTCTCCGACGCCACGACGCTCGATGTCGACCTCGTCGTGGGAGCCGACGGCGTCCACTCCGGCATCCGCTCCCAGATCTTCGGCCCCGATCGCGGCGACGTTCGGTACCTCGGCATGCAGACGGGCGCGTTCGTGTTCACCGACCCGACGGTCTTCGACCAGGTCCGCGGCCGGTTCGTGCTCACCGAGACGCTCAACCGGCAGATGGGTTTCTACGGGCTCGACGATGGCCGCGTAGCCGTGTTCACCGTCTTCCGCACCGAGGACCCGGCGCTGCCCGAGGACCCGCGCGCTGCGCTCCGCCGTACGTTCGCCGGCATGGGTGACCTGGCTGAACGTGCCCTGGCGCACTGTCCGCCGTCCGACGAGATCTACTACGACCAGGTGGCCCAGATCGACACGCCGCGCTGGACCGATGGGCACGTGGCACTCGTGGGCGACGCCGCCTACGCCGTCTCGCTCGTGGCCGGCCAGGGCGCGTCCCTCGGCATCGCGGGAGCCTACGTGCTGGCCGAACGGCTCCAGGCGGCGCCCTCGGTACCCGAGGGGCTCGCCGACTACGAACGGCGCTGGCGGCCGGTCGCCACCGGCGTGCAGGAGGCTGCGCGGGACCGGGTCACCGAGTGGTTCGTGCCGACCCGGATGGTCACGCTCCTGCTGCGCCGGTGGGGGTTCCGTGCCATGAAGCTGCCCGGCCTCGACCGGATCCTGGTTGGACCGCTGCTGCCCAAGAGGCACCGGTCGGTAGCGGAGCTCAGCGCGTGAGCTGCCCGGAGCGTCTCCGGCTCACCGGGCAGCGGATCTCGCGCGCGGGTACGACAGCCGGCGCAGCAGGATCTCCGCCGGCCCGCGATACCCGGCCCTGCGCATCAGGTCGGCGATGATCACCGAGACCACCCAGGTGGCGATCGCGACGACGGTGGCGCCCGCGAGCCCGGTCCGGTCCTCCAGCCCCAGTCCGAAGGGTGCGAAGACCGCGACCCACACCACCGTCTGGAACAGGTACATGCTCATCGACCGCTGGCCCAGTGCCTGGACGGCGATCGTCAGCCGGCCGGGACGGTCGGCCACGGCGAGCGCGACCAGCGCGATGAACCCCGCCAGGGCGATGCCGCCCGCATAGCCGGTGAGCGGCTGAGCGACTGCAGCGGTCAGCACGATGGCCGGGTTCTCGTGCGACCACGCCCCGAGCTCGATCAGTACGGCAGGGAGCGCGCCGAGGACCGACGCCGCCGTGGCGGCGACCGAGAATCGCCAGAGCAGCGCGCGATGGTTCCCCGGTTCGTCCAGGACTCGGCGTCGGGCCACCCACATCCCGAGCACGACCCCCGGGATGACCAGCAGGACGCCGATGACCAGGCCGTACGGCCAGCTCGTCGTCCGATCGACGAGCGCCTCGGTCCAGGTCCGGTCGCCCGTGGCCACGCTGCCGACGGTATAGCTCGAGATGCCCTGCGACAACGGGAGCCACATGCCGAGGGCGGCCGCGGCCGTCGCCGGGATCATCGTCAGCCCGGTCACCCGGAGCAGGGTGCGGTCCTTGGCGCGGAGCAGCCCGACGAGCAGCAGCCCGGCGATCCCGTACGGAGCCAGGATGTCGAGCGGCGTGAAGAGCAGCACGTGGACAAAGCCGATGGCGACGAGCCACCACCCTCGTCGCCGCACCAGCGTGCGGACGTCGGTCCAGCTCGCGCCGCGGGCCTGCTGCCGGTTCATCAGCTGGACGAGGGCATAACCGAAGAGGAAGGCGAACAGCGGCCGCGCGTGGTTGTGCACGAAGAGCAGGTGGAAGACCTTCGTGATCTCGTTGACCGCCTCGGGCCCGCGGTCGATCGCGGACACGAACAGCGGGGCGTGCGCGAATGCGATGAACAGCAGCATCCCGCCCCGCGCCAGGTCCGGTGCCAGCGCTCTGCGGGCCGTCCTCGCGACGGTGACCGACGGTGACGTGTCCGGGTTGGTCATGTGGCTACTCCGCCTCGTCCGTGTCGTCCTTGGCGTGCTGCTGGATCATCTCGAGCAGCGTGGACGAGCCCTGCAGGGTGCGCATCAGCGTGTCGATGGTCATCAGGGCGAGGCCCTGCTCGGGGTCGGCGAGCACCAACAGCTTGTCGCCCGCTTCGATCCCCAGGTCGCGCCGGGCCTGGGCCGGGATCGCGATCTGTCCCCGCTCGCTCACCGTCACCGAACCGTAGAAGCCGCGGCCTCCAGGCCCGTACTTCGCTGGACTCTTGTCGTCGGCCACCGCATGCCTCCCGTGCTCGCTTGTCCGTCCCTGTCTGCGGCACACGTTACAACATGTAAATCATGTAGAACATGCCAGGGCGGCTCTTTGTCGCGCCGAGCGCCGCGTCTAGGGTGTGCGTACAGACCTGGACCGGAGGGGGCCGAGATGGGCGTCGTCACGTCGCGCGCGCTGAGACACGAGGTGAGCACGGTCAGGTGGGTTGCCCACGTGACGCGGAACGTGGCGCACCTCCAGCCGACGAGCGTCCCGCTCACGAACCCGTGGGCCGAGCGGTGACCCGCCTGCCCCGCGTCGTCGCCACCGACCTGGACGGCACGCTGCTCGACAGCCGCGGCCAGGTCTCGGACCGCACGCGGAACGTCCTTGCCGACCTCGACGCGGCAGGTGTCGAGGTCGTCTTCGTGACCGCCCGACCGCCGCGCTGGCTGACCCGGTTCACGGACGCCGTCGGTGGCCACGGCCGCGTCATCTGCATCGGCGGGGCCTGCGTGCTCGACCTCGCCTCCGGCGAGACGCTCGACACCTGCGGGTTCGACGACGACGCGGCGCACGCCGTCGTGTCCGGGATCCGTGCCGCGCTGCCGCACGCTGCGCTCGCCTTCGAGCGGCCCGACGGCGTCGTGTTCGACCCGACCTACCCGAACCGGGAACCGGCGCTGGACCCCGCGCTCTGGTCGGTGCCGGTCGAGGACACCCTCGGCGCGGACGGCGCTCGCGGGCCGGTGTCGAAGATCCTTGCGCTCGATCCCGCGTACATCCCGCCGCCGGGCATCCTCGTCGACCCGCCGGAGGAGATCCGGCTCGCGCAGGAACAGTTCTTCGCCGCGGTGCGCGGCGCCATCGGGCCGCACGCCCAGCTGGCGTACTCGGGCGCCGTCGGCCTGGCCGAGCTCATGCCGCCCGGCGTCGACAAGGCCGCCGCGCTGGCCCGCTGGTGCACGCGGCTCGGGGTGGACGCCTCCGACGTATGGGCCTTCGGTGACATGCCCAACGACCTGCCGATGCTCACCTGGGCCGGCCGGGGCATCGCGGTGGCCAACGCCCACCGGGACGTGCTGGCCAGCGCGGACGCCGTCGTCGGGCACCATGACGCCGACGGTGTGGCCGAGGAGCTGGCGGCGGCGCTGCTGGGCAGCGACGCCAGGGCGGCCGCGGACTCCTGACCCGCGGGGAGCCGCCCGGCGGTGTCGGGAGCGATCGTCGCGTCGACGTGTCCGTTCTCGCCGCGACGATCACCCTCACGCTCACGACAAAAGGTGTTCGTCGAGGAGCGGGGACAGGTGCACGGTGGTCAGGGCCCGGGTCGCCTGGCGTGCGCCCGCCCGGAGACAGTCCGCGGTGCCCGCACCCGCGAGGTGTGCTGTGAAGAACCCGGCGAAGAACGCGTCACCTGCGCCGTTGGTGTCGACCACGTCCACGGGCTCCGCCGGGCACTCGAACCAGCCCTCCGCGGTGCGTGCGACGGCCCCGTCGGCGCCGAGCGTGCACACCACGGTCTCGGCGCCACGGCCCAGCAGGTCGGACATGAGGGCACGGTGGTCGTCGGTACCGTCGTCGGTACCGTCGTCGTTGAGGAAGACGTGCGAGCACGCCTCGGCGAACGGACGGTGAAACTCCGCCACACCGTCGTAGTCGTGCAGGTCGGTCCACAGCCTCGCCCCGCTCGCGACGGCGGCCGGGAGCAGGCTCAGCCCGGCGGCGCCGAGGTCCAGCACCACGTGCTCGGCGTCGGCCACCCGGGCGACGGCGACGGCGTCGGGCCCGGGGGAGGCCGTGGTTGTCGCGAGGTAGATCGACAGGCGCTCACCGGCGTCGGTCATCAGGTTCAGGTGCTGCTCCGATGAGCCGGGGGCCCGCCGGGCCAGCACCTCGACGCCCTCTGCGCGGTCCAGCGCCGCGAGGATCAGGTCGCCCTCCCGGTCAGTCCCGACATCGGTGACGAGCGTGCTGGCCGCCCCGAGATCCGCGAGGTGCAGGACCTTCCCGGCGCTCGTACCGCCCAGCGTGCGCACCGCGCCGCGCGCGAACACGGCGTGCGGGCGGGGCTCGGGAAGGTGGTCGAGCCGGACCATCGTGTTCCACGTGGCCGGACCGGCCACCACGGTGCGAGGAGCGTTCATGCGCCCACCCTGCCACCCGACACCCACACCACCCCGGGCGGTCAGCCGAGCAGCTCCACGCCCAGCACGGCGATGGCGCCCGGGTCGCCGACCAGGTCGACGCTGGCGATCCGCCCGTCGTGCACGACCACCGCGAACACGGCGCGCGGCGTGCCGCCCGGCGCCCACGTGAACCCGACGGCGCCGCCGACCAGCGCGGGCACGGCACCTCCCGCCCGGCCCCGGAACGCCTCCGCGACGGCCGCGGCGCCACGCACCTCGCGCGCCAGCAGGGGAGCGCCCTTGTCGGCGGACGCCGCCGCCGTCTCGACCGCCGACTGGTCGGCGCGCAGCACCACCTCCGGCGCGAGCACGGCCAGCAGGCCCGCGAGGTCGCCCGTGCGGGACGCCGTGAGGAACGCCTCCACCACCTGTCGGTCGGTCCGGATCTCGGCGGCGGTCCGGGAGCCGACGCCGGACACCCCGCCGTCCTGCGCGGCCGCCCCCGACTGCACCCGGCGTCGGCCGCGGCTCGCGAGCTGACGCGACGCGGCGACCGAGCGGCCCAGCACCGGTGCGATCTGCTCGTAGGGGACCGCGAACAGGTCGTGCAGCACGAAGGCCAACCGTTCGGCGGGGTCGAGGCTCTGCAGCACGAACTGCATCGCCAGCCCGACGACGTCGGCCAGCTCCGCCTCCTGCGCGGGGTCCGGGACGTCGTCGTGGGGAAGCTCTGGCCCGATGTCGTCCGGCAGGCCGGTCGGCAGCGGCGCCTCGCGACGTGTCGACCGGGAGCGGAGCATGTCGAGGCAGATCCGGCCGGTGACCGTCGTCAGCCAGGCGGCGAGGCTGTCGATCTCGGCGTCACCGGTGCGGTTCAGGCGCAGCCAGGTCTCCTGCAGCGCGTCGTCGGCGTCGTCGGGGTTGCCGAGCATCCGGTAGGCGACCGCACGCAGGCGGGGGCGGTGCTGCTCGAAGGCGGTGGCGAGCTCATCGGGATCCATCGGTCACATCCTCGGTCTCGGGGGAGTCAGGTGTGTGACGGCGCGCAGGGCGCCGATGTGACCGGCCGGGACTTCCGGCCATGACGAGAGGGCCACGATGACCACCGAGACCACGACCCACGAGTTCGCCCCCGAGGCGTCCACCACCCCGCACCTGCGGACGCTGGAGCCCCGCATGCAGAGCCCGGCACTGCTCGTGCCGGGCGCGGTGAAGCACCTGGGCGCGCTGGGACAGATCGTCCACGGGCAGGGCGTACCGGCCACCACGCTAGAGCTGGTGCACCTCCGCACGAGCCAGATCAACGGTTGCGCCTGGTGCATCGACTACGGGATGCGCCAGGCCCGCAAGGCAGGCGAGTCGGAGGACCGCCTCGCCTCGGTCTCCGCCTGGCGTGAGTCGCCGTACCTCTCCGAGGCGGAGTGCGCGGCGATCGAGCTCGCCGAGTCGGTCACGCGGCTCGCGGACAGCTCGGATCCCGTGCCCGACGCGATCTGGAACCGTGCCACCGAGCACTACGACGAGCAGGCGCTCGCGGCGCTGGTGCTCTACATCGGGGTCACCAACGTCTACAACCGCCTCAACGTGACGACCCGCCAGGTCGCCGGCGTGGTCGGCTGAACCACCGCTGGTCGAGTCACCGTTGGTCGAGCTTGTCGAGACCTCCGTCCCGGCAAGCTCGACCGGCCTCACCCCAGACGCGGCCGGGGAGCTCGCCGGCTCTGGCGGATCCCGTCGATCGTGATCAGCACGAGCGCGACCCACACCAGGACGAACCCGGCCCAGCGCGCGGCCGGCATGTGCTCCCCGAAGACGAGCAGCCCCACGAGGAACTGCAGCAGGGGAGCGAGGTACTGCAGCATGCCGATCACGGACAGGGGCAGGCGCCGCGCGGCAGCGCCGAAGAGGAGCAGGGGCAGCGCTGTCACGATGCCTGCTGACATGAGCAGCAGCACGTGTCCGGCCCCGTGTCCCGTGAAGGTCCCGGCGCTGCCGAGCCAGACGAGGTAGGCGAGGGCGAACGGGACGGCGACCACCGTCTCGACAGCGAGGCCGGGCAGAGCCGGGACGGTACGGCCCACACGGTTCTTCACGAGCCCGTAGAGGCCGAAGGAAACAGCGAGGCACAGCGAGATCCACGGCAGGCCACCCAGCCCGGTGGACAGCACGACCACCGATGCGGCGCCGAAGGAGATCGCGATCCACTGCACGGGTCGCAGCCGTTCCCGCAGGACCAGCACGCCGAGCAGCACGGTGACGATCGGGTTGATGAAGTAGCCCAGGGCGGCGTCGAGCACGCGGTCGCTGAGGACGGCGTACACGTACACGACCCAGTTGACGACGATCAGCGCCGCGGCGACGACGAACGTGCCCAGGATGCGCGGCGAACGCAGGGCGGTCAGGAAGACCCCCAGCTGGCGCAGAGCGGCGAGCGCGATGAGGCAGAAGAGCAGGCTCCACACGATGCGGTGGGCCACGATCTCCAGGGCACCCGCCGGCTGGAGCAGCGGGAAGAAGAGCGGCATCCCGCCCCAGAGCAGGTAGGCCCCGATGCCGAGCGGCAGACCCCAGCGATCTTGGTGTTGTGTCACGCCGTCACGATAGGTCTCGCGCGTCGGTCCGGATCACGGCGGGTGCTGTGGGGCTCGTCACCAGGCCGGGCCTTTTTTCGATTTCTCGCGAGGGCCAGGAGGGCGCTATGGTTGGGCTCGTTCACGGCTGGTTGCCCGAGCGGCCAAAGGGATCTGACTGTAAATCAGACGGCTCAGCCTTCGGGGGTTCGAATCCCTCACCAGCCACGTGACTCACGAGTAGGGCCTGACCAGCGGAAACGCGGGTCAGGCCCTACTTCGTTGTCGGCTGTGCCCCTCCGCTGACTTCGGTCCCTTGCTGCGGCTCGTCCATGACTTCGGTCGGTTGCGATGAGCTCGGTCGTTCGATGGACCGATCTCATCGCAACCGACCGATCTCACCAGGTCCGCCCAGCAAGGGACCGAAGTCACTGGGTCCGCAAAGCAACCGACCGATCTCGGCGCCCCCGTCCGAAGGACTCCACGGGACGGTCGACCAGGGCTCCTGAGCGACGCGGCCTACTTCACACCCGATTCGATTTCACGCGAGGCCGGAGGGCATGTAGAGTCTTCCTCGCCGCCCCGATAGCTCAGTCGGCAGAGCGTCTCCATGGTAAGGAGAAGGTCAAGGGTTCGATTCCCTTTCGGGGCTCTGTGATCGACGCGGGGTCGTCCGTCCTTCTTTCCGGTTCGCCGGTGGGGGATTAACGGCGGATGGCCTCGCGTTCCGTCACGCGCGGCGGGGTAGCTCAGCTGGTCAGAGCGCACGACTCATAATCGTGAGGTCGCGGGTTCGAGCCCCGCCCTCGCTACCAAGCAAGTACATCCGTTCGGCGTCCCTTGCCGGACGACGCGAAGACACATGGCGCCTCCCTCTCGAGGCGCGGAGGTGAGAGCCATGGCAAGCAAGAGTGCGGACGTCCGCCCGAAGATCACGCTCGCATGCGTGGACTGCAAGGAGCGGAACTACATCACCAAGAAGAACCGCCGTAACGACCCCGACCGCCTGGAGCTGGCGAAGTTCTGCCCGCGCTGCGGTAAGCACACGTCGCACCGCGAGACTCGCTGAGTCTCGGTAGCTGGTTCACACCGACGTGGCGAACGCTGACTTCGAGGGCCGGGTCTACCCGGCCGACGCCCCCTACTCCGTAGGCCGCGAGAAGATCCGCGAGTTCGCCACAGCTGTCGGTGCCACCCACCCCGCGCACCACGATCTCGTGGCAGCGCGGGGTCTGGGCTATCTGGACCTGGTCGCTCCGCCGACCTTCGCCGTGATCGTGGCGCAGCGCGCCGAGGCGCAGTACATCAGCGACCCGGCGGCCGACATCGACTTCTCGCGCGTGGTCCACGCGGACGAGCGCTTCACGCACCACCGCCCCATCGTCGCCGGTGACGAGCTCACGACGGTGCTGCACGTGGACCGGATCGTCTCCCGCGGAGCCATCAGCATGGTCACCACGCGCTGCGAGATCTACGCGATGCCGGAGAGCATCGAGGTGCCGTCGCCCGAGGCCGAGAGCCCTGGCGAGCCTGTTGCCACCGTCATCTCCACGCTTGCCATCCGAGGTGAGGACGCATGAGCCGCCCCGACATGGCGGCTCTCGCCGTCGGCGACGTGATCGGCACGCGCACCGTCACCTTCGACCGCGCGGACCTCGTCCGCTACGCGGGCGCCAGCGGTGACTTCAACCCGATCCACTGGAACGACAAGGTCGCCGAGGGCGCGGGTCTGCCCGGCGTCATCGCGCACGGCATGCTGACCATGGGTGCCGTCGTCGGCCTGGTCTCGGAGTGGGCGGGCGACCCGGGCGCCGTCGTCGACTACCAGACGCGGTTCACCAAGCCCGTCGAGGTGCCCAACCCGGGCACGGCGTCGGTTGACGTCACCGCCACGATCGGCGTGATCGACGGCGACGCCGGCACCGTGCGCGTCGACCTCGCCGTCACCGTCGACGGAGCGAAGGTCCTGGGTCGCGCCCAGGCGATCGTCCGCCTCTGACTCTCGCGCGTCCGTCCGGGTGACGGGCTCTTCACCCGTAGGTCTTCTCATGCGCTCCCGGATCGGGTGTGATTCTCTCGTCCCGCATGTGAACGGCTGACGAGAGGATCTCCGCGTGACGTCACGACGGCGCAGCACAGCCTTGGCCACGGCGGCCGGGCTGCTTCTTCCACTCCTACCCCTCTCGGCGGCCAGTGCGGTCCCGACGGCGACGGAATCCGACGGCGGACCGGTGACCTGCACCGCCGTCCTCGCCGCCGGTTCGCTCGACGAGTCGTTCGCCGCCGCCGCCGAGGTGACCGGTGTGCCCGAGGACCTGCTCAAGGCGGTGTCGTACATGGAGTCGCGCTGGAACCAGCACGCCGGCCAGGTCAGCGCCGACGGCGGCTACGGGGTGTTCAACCTCGTGGGCGGCGCGGCTCCCGGTCACGCGCACGGTGACGGCCTGCCCCTCTCCGCGGTGAACGACAAGGCGGGCCCTGCCCACGAGGGCACCCCCGAGCTCACCCGCGCGGCGCGGCTCACCGGCCTCGACGAGGAGACCCTGAAGGCCGAGTCGCAGGCCAACGTGTGCGGCGGAGCGGCCCTGCTCGCTTCCTACCAGGCCCAGGCGGTGCGCGACGGCGCGGCCGACGCCGAGCCGGCCGGGACGACGTCGGACAGCCTGGGGGAGTGGGAGAACGCGGTGTCCCGGATGAGCGACGTCGAGGGTTTCGCTACACAGGTGTACACAATCCTTCGTGAGGGCGCCGGAACGACCACCCCGGCCGACGGCGCAGTGATCTTCACGGGCAACCGGGACGTCGTCGTGCCGCGGGCCGCGAGCTCGAGCGACCCGGAGACGGACTGCCCCGAGGACCTGGGCTGCGAGTGGCTGCCCGCCCCGTACGAGAAGGCCTCGGCGGACCTCCCGGACAACACCGGGGACTACGGCAACCACGACCAGGCCGACCGCACCGGCGCGGGCGGACCGTCGCTGGACTACATCCTGATCCACGACACCGAGACGGCCTACCAGCCCACGGTCAACCTGGTGCAGGACCCCAGCTACCTGGCGTGGAACTACACGCTGCGGTCCTCGGACGGGCACGTGGCGAACCACCTCGACCCGGCCGACGTCGGCTGGCACGCGGGCAACTGGTTCATGAACATGCACTCCATCGGTCTGGAGCACGAGGGTTGGGCCGGTACGGGCGCCTGGTACACCGAGGCGATGTACCGGTCGTCGGCGGCACTGGTGCGGCACCTGGCGGCGGAGCACGACATCCCGCTCGACCGGGCGCACGTCATCGGGCACGACCAGGTACCAGGCATCCTGCCCGGGTACACCAAGAACGTGCACTGGGACCCGGGCCCGTACTGGGACTGGGACCACTACTTCGAGCTGCTCGGCGCCCCCATCGGCGGTGATCTGGAGACGACGACGGACGTCGAGACGGGCGACGTCGTCGAGGTGCGCACGGGCTACGCCGACAACCCGAACACCGTGACGGGCTGCGAGCAGGCGTCGCCGGGGTCGGGCGCGTGCGTCGAGGGTGCCGGGACGAACTTCCGATACCTGCGGCAGGCGCCCTCGGCCGATGCCCCCCTGGCGAAGGACCCGGGCTGGAAGCCGGACGGTACCGACGGCACGACCTACGCGAGCGACGTGAGCGCGCGCGTGCAGTCCGGGCACAAGCTCGTCGTAGACCAGGTGGAGGGCGACTGGCTGGGTGTGTGGTGGGCCGGTTCGCTGGCCTGGCTGCACAACCCGGCCGACCGTCCGGTGGTGGTGCCCGCGACGGCCAGGACGATCACCGTCGCGGGCGACGCGCCGGCGCCGGTCTTCGGCAGGGCGTACCCGGAGGCGGCGGCGTACGAGGACCACCCGGACGTCCCGGTGCAGCCGGTCACGCCCATCGAGTACCAGGTGGGTGTGGACCAGACGTACGCGGTGGCCGACGACCACGTGGCCTCCGACTACTACCGGGCCACCACGTTCGACGGCTCCGGCCCGGGCGACCGCACGGTGGTCCGTGGCGACGACGTGTACTACCAGGTGTGGTTGGCGCACCGGCACGTGTTCGTCAACGCGGCCGACGTCGAGCTGCACGACCCGGTGGTCGCGGACGTGACCGGGCCGAGCATCGAGGGCCGGGCCAAGCCGGGCAAGGTCCTGACGGCCGACGCCGGGACGTACCTCCCGGACGACGTCCACGTCAGCTACCAGTGGCTGCGTGACGGCGAGCCGGTGCGCGGGGCGATCGGTTCCCGGTACCTGGTGACGGGGCGTGACCTGGGCGCAGAGCTCGCGGTCGAGGTGACGGTCTCCGCAGCGGGCCACAGGCCGGCGCGGTACACCTCAACCCCCGAACTCGTGTCGCCGAGGTAGTCACCTGGCGAGGTAGTCAGGTAGCGAGGTAGTCACCCAGCCTGCTGGGTGACTACCCCGCTGGGTGACTACCTCGGCGGTGCCGTCGTCACCAGTTGGGCGTGACCCCCGGGAGGTTGCGCGGCAGCGCGACGTCCTTCGGGTGGTAGACGTACGTGATGCCGTCGGTAGAGGTCTGCCACACACGCTCGAAGTTCTCCCGCGTGTACACCGAGCGCACCGCCTCGTTGCTCGCCTTGTTCGGGTCGTTGATGATCGGGTCGCCGTCGGCGGTGAAGCCGACCAGCGTGACGAGGTGCCCGTTGGTGCCGTAGCCGGCCTCGGGCATCTCCTCCTCCTCGAAGCTGATCGAGACGATGAGCGGGATCCCGGCCTCGATGAACTTCTCCGCCTCCGCCAGGGAGCGTAGGCGGGTCACGAACGACTTCAGGCCGAACGTGCTCGCGTAGGCCGCGTTGAACGGCCAGTTGCCCGCACCCTCGTAGGTGTAGTCCCACGTGCGCATGGCGGCGTAGTCGACCTGCGGGTCGCCGTTCGGGGCCTCGATGCCCTCCAGCTCCTCGGCCGGCACCTCGCGCCCGTAGTAGTAGAGCACCATGGTCGACGACGTCGGCGAGCACCACACCTGGCCGCCGCCCCCGAACTCGGGGTACTCGCCGCGGTGGATGTTCTGGCTGAACTGCGGCACGTCGAGCGCTACCTCGCGCCCGAGCGTGAAGTCGGTGGTGCCCGTGTAGTGCGAGTCGGGCAGGTACTCGTTGGTCATGGTGCTCACCGAGTCCAGCCGCGGGGAGACCCGGGTGCCCTCCGGCCGGTACAGCGTCGCCCGGGTCTGGAACGCGTTCGGCTCACGGCCCGACTTCGCGACGTAGGTGTCCGTGAAGAGATAGGCGTCCGCGTCGGTCTGACCGTTCACGGACGTGCGGTGGATGTCGCCGACGCTTCCGTCGGCGGGCGCGAACTCGGCACCCGACGCCCAGCGGCTCATCACGAACCACTTGGTCCACGTCCCGTCGGCCTTGCGCCCACGGAACTCGATCTCCACCCAGGTGCCGGTGGGCGTGTCCGCGTTCCACGAGCTCACGGACTCGTCGATCGGGTACCCGGTCTCGACGACCGGCGAGGTCCACCTGCCCGTCTCGTAGGTGACGGGAGTACCGTCCCCGAACGGGTCCGTGTACTCGACGGTGTCGCCCTGACCACGCAGCACGAGCCCGCCCTTGGCGCCCGGCCGCAGGTTCGAGGTCTTGCCCGCTCGCAGCTCGCGGTACCCGTCCCAGGCGGTCAGCGTGATCTGGTTGTCCGACGCCGCCGTGGTGTCCTCGGGCGATCCGCTCGCCGGCACCGCACTCGCCACGATCCCTGCCTGCACCACGAGCGCTCCCGTCGCCGCCAGCGCGAACGCCCTGGTCCGCAGCTTCCTTCGTATCGACATGCCTACCTCCATGTCCGTGCCCACTACTGGGTGGAGCGAGCCATGAGGCTTCTTTATCAGAGCCGGGGCCCCGACAGAAGGGTTTGTGGTTCTGGGGTCGAGCCCTGCCGCCCAGGGTGCTAGCCTCGGCGGCGATCCCACGGGTGCCTCGCGCAGGGGCTGAGATCGGGCTGGACGGCCCGGGACCGTTGAACCTGTCCGGTTAACACCGGCGTAGGAAGCAGGAGTCTGATGATGGAGAACACCCAGTCCCGCACGCTCGCGTTCGACTACGAAGCCGGGCAGGACGGCGGGGACAGCACACCGCACGACGACGCCGGCCTCCGGGTGCCGGTCACCGAGATCACGCTGGCGCCGTCCCCCGACGGCACCCCGAACGAGCCCGTGCGGGTCTACCGCACACAGGGCCCGGGCTCCGACCCGGTCCGCGGGCTCGCGCCGGCCCGAGAACCCTGGGTGGTGGCCCGGGGAGACACTGAGGAGTACGACGGCCGCGACCGTGCCCTGGCCGATGACGGCCGCGGGGCACTGCGCCGTGGCGCCGCGACCCAGGAGTGGCAGGGTGAACGACGTCGGCCCCGCCGGGCCGTCCCGGGCCGGACCGTCACCCAGATGCACTACGCACGCCAGGGCGTGATCACGCCCGAGATGCGGTTCGTCGCGGTGCGGGAGGGCTGCGACGTCGAGCTGGTGCGCAGCGAGGTCGCGGCAGGCCGGGCGATCATCCCGAACAACGTGAACCACCCCGAGTCCGAGCCGATGATCATCGGCAAGGCGTTCCTGGTGAAGATCAACGCGAACATCGGGAACTCCGCCGTCCACAGCTCTATCGCGGAGGAGGTGGAAAAGCTCGAGTGGGCCACCAAGTGGGGCGCTGACACGGTCATGGACCTGTCCACCGGCGACGACATCCACACCACCCGCGAGTGGCTCCTGCGGAACTCTCCGGTGCCGATCGGCACCGTGCCGATCTACCAGGCGCTGGAGAAGGTGAACGGCGACGCGAGCGCGCTGACCTGGGAGGTCTACCGGGACACCGTGATCGAGCAGTGCGAGCAGGGTGTCGACTACATGACCGTGCACGCCGGCGTGCTGCTCCGGTACGTGCCGCTCACCGCCGACCGCGTCACCGGCATCGTCTCGCGCGGCGGGTCGATCCTCGCCGGCTGGTGCCTGGCGCACCACCAGGAGAACTTCCTCTACACCCACTTCGACGAGCTCTGCGAGATCTTCGCGCGGTACGACGTGGCGTTCTCCCTCGGTGACGGCCTGCGTCCGGGCTCGCTCGCCGACGCGAACGACGCCGCCCAGTTCGCCGAGCTCGACACGCTCGCCGAGCTGACGAAGCGAGCCTGGGCCCACGACGTCCAGGTCATGGTGGAGGGACCCGGCCACATCCCGTTCCACCTGGTCCGAGAGAACGTGGAACGGCAGCAGGAGCTCTGCGACGGCGCGCCGTTCTACACGCTCGGCCCGCTCGTGACCGACATCGCACCCGGATACGACCACATCACCTCCGCGATCGGCGCCACGGAGATCGCCCGGTACGGCACCGCGATGCTCTGCTACGTGACGCCCAAGGAGCACCTCGGCCTGCCGAACCGCGACGACGTGCGCACCGGCGTGGTGACCTACAAGATCGCCGCGCACGCCGCCGACGTCGCCAAGGGTCACACCGGCGCGCGCGACCGGGACGACGCCCTGTCCAAGGCCCGCTTCGAGTTCCGTTGGCGGGACCAGTTCAACCTGTCGCTCGACCCGGAGCTCGCCGAGTCCTACCACGACGAGACACTCCCGGCCGAGGCCGCGAAGACCGCGCACTTCTGCTCGATGTGCGGCCCCAAGTTCTGCTCGATGCGGATCTCGCAGGACATCCGCGACGAGTTCGGCGGGGCCCGGAACCAGGCGGCGCTCGCGGACGCGGCAGCGGAGGGCATGGCGCAGAAGTCGGAGGAGTTCCGCGCCGCTGGCGGCGACGTCTACCTCCCGGCCCCGACCCTCCGCCCCTGACCCGCCGTTGAGTGCTGGATATTTGCGGGCCGGCGCCTGCTGAACTCACAAATATCCAGCACTCAACGAGGGTCGGTCAGGTGAGGTCGGGGACCGGACCTGTCGTCGTGCCCTCGACCAGGGCCACGGGCAGCACCACCGACTCGGGCTCCTCGCCGGCGAGCAGCGCGATGACGGCCAGACCGAGCGCCCGGCCCTTCTCGACGAGCGGCTGGTGCACGCTGGTGAGCACGTCGGGGGAGAGCCACGGCAGGTCGAGCCCGTCGAACCCGGCCACCGACACGTCCTCGGGCACCCGCAGCCCGAGCTCGCGGGCGGCGATCACGGCGCCGGCGGCGAGCAGGTCGGAGTGGGCGATGATCGCCGTCGGGCGGTCCTTGGCGGGCGCCCACTCGGACAGGATCTCGGTGGCGGCGTCGCGCCCGTGCTCCACGAGCGAGGCCGGTGTCTCCCACGAGATGACGGGCTCGACGACGTCCCGCACCCCGGCCAGCCGGTTGCGGGTGGGCGTGCGCTCGGCGGCGGCGAGCCGGTCGGCGTCGACGGGCCCGGACCGCTCGTCCCGCCCGAACGGCAGCGTGATCTCCGCGATCCGCGTGTGCCCGAGCTCGACCAGGTGCCGTACCGCCTCGGCGGCACCCCGGCGGTCGTCGACGCTCACGACAGGGACGCCCGTCACCTCGTGCCCCTCGCCGATGACGACGGGTACGCCCCGGCGCTGCAGCGCGGCGAGGTTGGGGTCGTCCTTCAGGGTGCCCCACACGAGCACGGCGACGTCCATCGCCGCGGCCTCGACCAGCGGGTCGACGGCGGGCGGCAGCCCGGCCTCGGCCGCGAGCCCGACCGCGTGCGCGGTGGCGCCCTGCGGCATACCGGGCACGAGCAGCACGCCCAGCCCTTGCTCACCGATCGCGGAGACCAGGCCGTGCAGCACCTGGGTGGAGACCGGGTCCCGGAACGACCGGCCCAGCTGGTCGCCGATCACCACCCCCACGATCCCGGAGCGTCCCGACCGGAGCTGACGCCCCAGGGGGTTGGGCCCGGAGTACTCCAGCTCGCGCGCGGCGGCCAGCACCTTCTCCCGGGTCTCGGGGGTGATCGGTCCCGCACCCGAGAAAGCGAGCGACGCGGTGGAGACGGAGACACCTGCCAGCTCGGCGACCTTCGCGAGGGTCGGTCGTACGTTCTGGCGGCTCATCGCGGGTTCCTTCTCTCGATCGGGCACCGGTGGTGCAGGACCCAGGAATCTGCTGGGCTGATCCCAGATTGTGGCTTACGGTCGGGAGATTCAATCGCACCAAGGAGTTCCGTGCCTACTGCACACGCCGCCGCCCGCGCGGTCTTCGTCGTCTTCGCTGCCAGCGGGTTTGCCTTCGCGAGCTGGGCATCGCGCCTTCCGGCGGTCCGGGACGGCCTCTCCTTCTCCGAGCAGGACATGGGTCTGCTGCTGCTCACGGGCTCGATCGGGTCCGTCGCGGCCATCCCGCTCTCGGGCCTGGTCGCCGAGCGTTTCGGCACCGCTCGGACGGTGGTCGCCTTCGCGGGCGTCCTGGTGGCGGGGCTCGCGGTGGCCGGGTACGGCGTCGTCGTGGACGAGCACCTCGCGGTGCGGCTCGGCCTGATCCTGTTCGGTGTGGGCGCCGGCGTCTGGGACGCCGCGATGAACCTTGAGGGCGCGGCGGTGGAGCAGCGGCTCGGCCGTGCGGTCATGCCGGTCTTCCACGCCGGGTTCTCGTTCGGCACCGTGCTCGGCGCCGGCGTTGGCGCCCTGGTGGCGACCATCGGCGTCCCGGTGGTCTGGCACATCGTGTCGGCCGGGGTCGTCGCCCTGCTGTCGGTGCTGATCGCCGTCCGGTACTTCTCGCCGAGCGTCGTCGCGGCCGCCGTGCCGCACGGCGTGCCCACCGCCGGGGCGGGCAGCGCTGACGGTGCCGACCCGGGAGAGGTGACGCCGCCGACGTCGGGCGTGGCAGGGCTGGTCGCCGCCTGGCGGGAGCCGCGCACGCTGGCGATCGGGCTGGTGGTGCTCAGTGCGGCCCTCACCGAGGGGGTGGCCAACGACTGGGTGAGCCTCGCGGTCGTGGACGGCTTCGAGACGTCCGACGGGATGGGCGCCGTGGGGCTCGCCGTCTTCCTCACCGCCATGACCACCGCCCGGCTCGCCGGGACGCGGGCCATCGACCGCTTCGGGCGGGTGCCCGTGCTCGTGATCTCCGCGGGACTGGCCTTCGTGGGTGTGCTGACGTTCGCCCTGGTCCCGGTCCTGTGGCTGGCCCTGATCGGGGTCGGCCTGTGGGGTCTCGGCGCGGCGATGGGCTTTCCGATGGGCATGAGCGCGGCGTCCGACGAGCCGAAGCGGGCAGCGATGCGGGTGGCGGCGGTCTCGACCATCGCCTACACGGCGTTCTTCGTGGGGCCGCCGCTGATCGGGTTCGTCGCCCACGAGACGGGCTACCGCCTGGCCGTGCTGGTGCTGCTGGTCCCGATGGCGTTGGGGCTGGCCGTGGCCCGGTCCCTGCGTCCCCTGCCGACGGCGGCCGGTGTGAAGAGGTAGTGCAGGGCGCGAGGCACACGGGTTCCGGCGGCGGGGCCGTCGGGACGAGCACAGAACACGTCTGCCGACACCAGAAGGTTCCAGAATTGGCAGACATCACCCACGGCATGTCGAAGATGTCCACAAATCTATCGCGACAGGTAGATAGGCTTGCATGGTGAGCCCATACCCGGCAGACACCGTCCAGGCGCAAGCGGTGGCCCCCAGCCTTGCCGACCTCACCACACTCCGCGTGGGTGGCCCGGCAGCCTCGTTCGTGGAGGCCGAGGAAGAGGCCGCTCTGATCGAGGCGGTGAGCACCGCCGACGATGACGGAGTGCCGCTGCTGGTCGTGGGTGGCGGCTCCAACCTGCTGGTGGCCGACGAGGGTTTTGACGGCGTCGTCGTGCGCGACACGCGCAGCGGTATCACTGTCGAGTCGGACGATTCCTGCGGTGGCGCCGTGGTGAGCGCCCCCGCCGGCCAGAACTGGGACGAGCTCGTGGAGCGCGCGGTCTTCGAGGGCTGGGTCGGTGTCGAGTCGCTCTCGGGCATTCCCGGGACGGTGGGCGCCGCCCCGGTGCAGAACATCGGCGCGTACGGCCAGGAGCTCTCCGGTGTCGTGTCGCTGGTCCGCACGTGGGACCGGGGCGAGCGACGGGTACGCACGTTCTCGGTGGGGCAGCTGGACTTCGGGTACCGCACGTCGCTGCTGAAGCGTTCGATGCACAGCGAGGGCCGGGACGAGGACCCCCGCGCTCCCTGGTACCCGTCGCCGCGCTACGTGGTGCTGGACGTCCAGTTCCAGTTCCGGCTCGGGACGTTCTCGGCGCCGGTCGGCTACGGGGAGCTGGCACGTCGCCTGGGCGTCGAGGTGGGGCAGCGCGCCCCGATGAAGGACGTCCGCGAGACGGTGCTGGGACTGCGGGGCGGCAAGGGCATGCTGCTCGACCGCCCGTCGTTCGGCGCGCAGCCGGACCACGACCGCTGGAACTCGGGGTCCTTCTTCACCAACCCCGTGATCCCCGTGGAGCACCTCGCGCACCTGCCCGAGGACGCCCCTCGCTACCCCGTCCGCTCGTCGGCGCCGGAGACCAGCACGGGCCCGAGCCTCGGCGCGATCGACCCGGCGCTCGTGAAGACCAGCGCCGCCTGGCTCATCGAACGGGCGGGCTTCGGCAAGGGCTTCGGTCTGGCGGGGGAGCACAGCCCGGCGCGGCTGTCGACCAAGCACACCCTCGCGATGACCAACCGGGGCGGCGCCCGCGCCGAGGACGTCGTGGCCCTCGCCCGCGCGGTGCGCGACGGGGTCCGCGACCGGTTCGGCGTGACGCTGGTGCCGGAGACCGTCCTGGTGGGCGTCTCCCTCTGACCGCTCCTGCCGAGGTAGTCCTCTGGCGAGGTAGTCACCCAGCGCGCACTGGGTGACTACCTCGCCGGAGGACTACCTCGGCACGGGGGTCAGTAGACGACGACCGGGGTGCCCGACGGGGCGCCCCACGTGTCCCAGATCCAGTCCATCGCGCTGTTCGAGACGCGTACGCACCCGTGCGAGGCGGGGAACGCGGGCACCGACGCCGAGCCGTGCACCGCGATGCCGCCGGTGAAGAACTTGGGCCGCCACATGTCGCCCAGCTCGAGCGTGGACGAGTGCATCGCGTTCACCTCGCGGTACACCGCGAACGACCCGCGGGGCGTGTAGGCCGTGTACGTGGTGCCCTGCGCCTCATAGGTCTCCCCGTTGCCGGACGACGCGTTGATGGTCTTGACCACCTGGCCGTTCTCGACCGCCAGCACGAGCTGCCGGTCGATGTCGATCTCCAGAACCTTGCCGGACGACGTCCGGGCCCGGGGCACGACGCCGTCGTCCGCGGCCTTCTGCGTGGCGTCGCCGACCACGCCGTCGCGGTACAGGCCACCGGCCTTCTGCAGCGCGAAGATCGCCTGCTGCGTCTCGCTGCCGTACGCGTCGTCGACAGAGGTCACGAAGTAGCCGAGGTCCTTGAGCCGCTGCTGCAGCGTGCCCACCCGGTCGCTGACCTCGCCGTACTCGATGTAGTCGGGCTTCTCGGGTTCCTCGTCCTGGGACTCCTTGTCGCCGTCCTTGCCCTTGCCGTCCGACGTCCCGTCATCCTCTTCGGACGGGCTGTCGTCGCGCTTGCCGTCGCTCCCGCCCTCGGCATCAGCCTCGGCGTCGTCCGGTGCGCCACTGCCGTTGTCGGCGCCCTCACCCGCGCCGTCGTCGGTGCCCTCGTCAGCGCCGTCACCGCTCGCCTCGGGCGACGGCTCGCTCGGCGAGGCCTCCGGTTCCTGCTCCTCGGCGCCGGGGTCCTGGCCCGGGGTGCTCTCCTCCGGGCTGGGCGAGCTCGTCGCCGCCGTGTCCGCGGGGGGCTCCTGGCCGTCGCCGCAGCCCGAGAGCAGGCCCGCCGCCAGCGCTACCGCGCCCAGCGTGCCCATGACCTTCTTGCCGACATTCCTGCCCACATCGTGGGTCGGCCTACCGTGCATTACCCGCATCGTGACTCCTCCTCGGCCGCGCCTTCTGGGGTGGCGCGGCACCACACACACGAGACGACGTCGTCCCCTCGCGAGTGTCCTTTATCCCTGACTGACGCGCGGGCGCTCAGTACGGTTGGGTCGGTTGATCGTCACCCAATCGTGACTGTACCGCCCGGGTGGAGAGCATCCAGGCTATCGGCAGGGTCCGGCGAGAGCAGCCACGCGTCGACCTCGGCGAGGAGACGGGCCTTCGTGCCGGACGACGCCCGGCTCGCCCGGATCGACGACGACGCCAGCGCGGCGAGCTCCCGGTCCGCGAAACCGTGTGCGCTCCGTGCGATCTCGTACTGGTCGACGAGCCGCGTCCCGAACAGCAGCGGGTCGTCGGCACCGAGCGCCACCAGGGCGCCGGCCTCCACCAGGGTGCGCAGCGGTACCTCGCTCGCCTCGCTGTACACGCCGAGGCCGATGTTCGAGCCGGGGTTCACCTCGAGGGCGACACCACGCTCCACGATGTCCGCGAGGACCCGCTCGTCCTCGGCGGCGCGCACGCCGTGCCCGATCCGGTCGGGGACGAGCTCCCGCATGACCTCGCTGATGTGGTCGGGGCCGAGCAGCTCGCCCCCGTGCGGCACCGCCGCGAGACCGGCACGTCGGGCGATGTCGAACGCGTGCCCGAACTGGGACGTGTCCCCGCGGCGCTCGTCGTTCGACAGCCCGAACCCCACCACCTCGCCCACGCCGTCGCCCGCGTACCGGGCGGCGAGCCGGGCGAGCGTGCGCGCGTCGAGTGGGTGCCGCATGCGCGACGCCGCGATGATCACTCCCACCTCGATCCCGTGCGCTGCGCTCGCGGCCTTGGCGGCGTCGATGACGATCTCCACGGCCGGGGTGATGCCGCCGACGAACGTGGCGTAGGAGGTCGGGTCGACCTGGATCTCGAGCCGGCCGGAGCCCTCGGCGGCGTCGTCGGCCGCGGCCTCGTCGACCAGGCGGCGCATGTCGGCCTCCGAGCGCACGCACGCGCGGGCGGCGTCGTACAGGCGCTGGAAGCGGAACCAGCCACGCTCGGTGGCGGGCAGGCGCAGCGGGTCGTTGTCGATGAGCGCCTCGGGCAGCCGCACGTGGTACGCGGCCGCCATGTCGACGAGGGTGGGCACCCGCATGGATCCCGTGAAGTGGAGGTGGAGGTGCGCCTTGGGGAGGAGTGCGAGGTCTCGCATCTGCGTAGTCTGGCAAAGCGGTGGTCCGACGGCAGCCGCGGTAGTGATACTCCGCACTACTCACACATCTTGACGTCCAGCTTTGGTGCGCGTGCGCTCCGCTACGTATCCTGAGAAGAACATGCCCCAGATAGCCGAAATGACTGAATTGCTCGACGCGCAACCACGGACACCGGTGAACCAGTGAACGAAGAGACCACGAGCGAGGACAACGCGACGGACCTCCCGGTGCACGTTGTTCTCGGCGGCAAGTACGAGCTGGTCGACGTCCTGGGCACTGGGGCAACATTCACCGTCTACGAGGCGCAGCGGATCGCAGCGGCCCCGGCTACGGAGCCCGCGGCAAGCGACGACGATGACGCGGAGACCGCCGGCACGAGCACCGACGAGGCCGGGTCCGCCAAGACGTCCGACGGCGAGACGTCCGACGACGATGCGTCCGACGACGATGCGTCCGACGACGACACGACCGCCGCGGACGACGACACGGCGTCCGACTCGGCGACCGGGCCCGAGGCCGACGCCGGGTCCGCCGTCGACGTCGACCCCGACGCGACGGCCGAGATCGCCGCGCCCGAGGAACCGGACGAGCCCGACGCCCTCGATCAGCCGCTCGTCGTCAAGGTGCTGCACCCCCACCTGGTCGACGACCAGAACGCCCGCGACTCGCTCCGGCGTGAGGTCGAGGCGTCGGCGCTGGTGGACCACCCGGGCGTCGTGAAGGTGCTGGACTCCGGCGAGGAGGACGTCGCGGGCGCGAACGTCCCCTGGACGGTGATGAACCGCATGCCCGGCGTCTCCCTGTCCGACCTCGCGGGCGACCACGGCCTGCCCTGGCGCGACACGCTGGTGATCATCGACCGTCTGCTGGAGGCGCTCGCTGCCGTGCACGCGGCGGGCTTGGTGCACCGGGACGTCGCACCGCGCAACGTGATGGTCGACAAGCAGGCCGACGGCACGTTCGTCGTCGGGCTGCTGGACCTCGGGCTCACCCGGCCCGCCGGCGGTGACGGTGACGGCGCGACGGTCGCCGGTTCGGTCATCGGGATGTCGCCCGAGCAGGCCCGTGGCAAGCCCCTCGACGCGCGCAGCGACATCTACGCGGTCGGTGCGCTCGCGTACTACACGCTGACCGGCCACGCGCCGTACGAGCGGGCGCAGGCGGAGGACGTGCTGCGGGCGCACGTGAACGCGCCCGTGCCGGCGGCCTCGGCGCGGCGCGCCGCGGTCCCGGCGTCCGTGGACCGCCTCGTCTCGCGCGCGATGGCGAAGGACCCGGGCCGGCGATTCCCCACGGCCGAGGCGATGCGCGCCACCGTGACGATCCTGCTCGGTGGCCCCGCAGGCCGGCTGGGCACCAGCGGCGAGACGATGCAGCTCGGCGTGGGCGCCGGTGGCACCGAGGTGATCGACCCGGTCGCCGGTGCGGGGGCCGGCTCGGGCACGATGAAGATGGGCCAGGTCACCGAGGGCAACGACCGCACCATGATGGTCGGTGCGGTGGGTGCCGCGGCCGTCGGGGCCGGCGTCGCAGGAGCCGCCGCGGCCGCCGGCGAGGAGCCGGCCGGCGCGGAGACGGCCACCGCTCCCGTGCCGCCCCCGGTCGGTCCGCCGCCGGTCGTGCCCTCCCCGGTGGCGCCCGAGGAGGAGCGCAAGTGGTGGCACGCCCTGACGACCGGCCGCGGCCGCGTGGTCACGATCATCGTGTTCGCGCTGCTCGTGTTCGGCGGTGCGGGCCTGGTCATCGCCAACCTCGTCAACGACCAGGGCACGCCGGTGGTCACGCCGAGGGTCACCCCGTCGACGCAGGAGCCCTCTCGGACGCCTTCGCCCTCGCCCACCCCGAGCGAGACCCAGGAGGACGAGTACGTGCCGCCTCCGGTGCCTGAGCCGGAGCCGACCGTGACGGTGACCGAGGAGCCGTCGGTGGAGCCCAGCGTGGAGCCGTCGGTGGAGCCGAGCGTGGAGCCGTCGGTGGAGCCGACGCCGAGCGTGGAGCCCAGCGTCGAACCGACGCCCACACAGGAACCGTCCGTCGAGCCGACGGACGAGCCGGTCGATCCGTCGCCCGCCCCGACGGGTGGCGAGGCCGGCGGCGACCCGTCCGCCGGCCCGGCCAGCGGCCGCTAGGTCGCTCCCGGGGTCGCGGCCCCGGGAGCGGGGCGATGCGTCCAGGAAAGCTCAGGTGATCCAGCCGCGCTCCCTGGCCACGGTCACCGCCGCGGTCCGGTCGGCGACGCCGAGCTTGGCGAACGCCCGGATGAGGTGGGTCTTGACCGTCGCCTCCGTGATGGACAGCTCGCGCCCGACCTCCGCGTTCGACCGGCCGAGCGCCACGAGCGTGAGCACCTCGGCCTCCCGGGCGGAGGGGCGCTCCGCAGCCGTGCGTACCGAGCTGACCAGGCGGGTCGCCACGCTCGGGGCCAGCACCGTCTCACCACGGGCCGCTGCCCGGACACCCGCGACCAGCGCGGCGCGGGGCGTGTCCTTGAGCAGGTACCCCGTGGCACCGGCCTCGACGGCGCGCAGGATGTCGGCGTCGGTGTCGTAGGTCGTCAGTACCACCACCCGGGGCCCGGTACCCACGATGCCGGCGGTCGCCGCCACACCGTCGAGCACGGGCATCCGCAGGTCCATCAGCACGACGTCGGGCCGCAGCGACGCGGCCAGCGTCACCGCTTCCTGCCCGTCGCCGGCCTCGCCCACCACCTCGAGGTCGTCCTCCACGGTGAGCATGCCTGCCAGCCCTGACCGCACGACCGGATGGTCGTCCACCACCAGCACCCGGATCATCCGGCCACCCCCTCAGCTTCGTCGTCCGTCCCGCCAGCAGGCGCACCAGCGTGCCCCGTGACCTGGCCGTCGACCGGCACCCTGGCGCACAGGGTGGTGCCGCCGTCGGCCCCCGGTCCGACGGCCAGCGTGCCACCTGCCGACCGCAGGCGGTCCCGCATCCCCGCCAGCCCGAAGCCGTCCGAGGCGTCCGCGCCGAGCCCACGGCCGTCGTCGGACACCGTGAGCGTCACCTCTCCCTCCGCCTGGCCCAGCCGCACGACGACGGACCGCGCCTGCGCGTGCCGCCGCACGTTCGCGAACGCCTCCTGTGCGGCTCGCAGCAGCACCACCTCCACCGTCGGCGACAACGACCCCACCCGGTCCGTCTCGACAGTCACCGCCAGGCCGGTCTCCTCCGCGAACCGGCTCCCGAGCCGGCCCAGTGCCTGGGGGAGCGAGGCGTCCTGCAGCGCGACGGGCGCGAACGCCGCCACCAGGGCGCGGGCCTCGGCGAGGTTGTCGCGCGCGGTCTCCTCGACGACGCGCAGGCGCTCGCGCACGGCGGCGTCGTCCCCGACGTCGAGACCCGCCGTCGCGGCCTGCGCCTGCATGACGACGCTCGTGAACCCCTGGGCGAGCGTGTCGTGGATCTCCCGGGCGAGGCGCTCCCGCTCGGCCAGGACCCCGGCCTCGTGGCTCGTCAGCGCCAGCTGGGTCCGTGCGACATGCAGCTTGCCGAGCAGCCGGACGTGATCCTCCGCACGTCGCATCGCCACGTGGAACCAGAGTCCCAGCCCGATCGCGAAGACCAGCGTCACCAGCATCTGCGGCACCAGCGCGCCCACGACCTCCGGGTCGAGGCCGTACCGGATCGTCATACCGACCGACACCGCCACCGCGAGCACCACGCAACCGATCACGCCGTGCCGGATCGACTCCAGCAGCATCCAGGTCTGCCCGAAGGCGATGAACAGCAGGAGCGACGCGATCCCGCCCTGCGACACCGTGACACCGGTCCCGACCACCAGCACGGCCAGGTACAGCACGGCCAGCCGCTGGTCCCGGGTGCGCGCCGCCCGCGCGCCCCACAGCGCGTAGGCCACGACGATCACGCCCATCGCGGTGTACGCGACCGCGAGCTGCGACCCCCGCGTACCCTCCAGCGCCAGGGCGACGGCGGTCAGCGCGACGATCACGCCGAACGCGGCGTCCCACCAGCGCACCTGGTTCTCCCACCCGGCGTACAGGCGCTCCAGGTCGTAGTCGCGGCCCGCCCCGGGTTCGTCAGCCGTCATCGTGACGCCGCCACCGGAACGTCCGGGCGCCGACCACGAGCGCGACAACCAGCCATGCCGCCAGTACAGCAGCCGTCGCCCCGTGCTGCCAGGACCCGGCCGGCTCGGCGGCCGCGAAGGCGTCCGGGAGGAACACCGACCGCATCCCCTGCGCGATCCACTTGAGCGGGAACACCGAGGACAGGTCGAGCATCCAGCCCGGGAGCTGGCTCACCGGGAAGAACACCCCGGACGTGAACTGCAGGACCAGGACCGGCGTGACCACCACGGCGCTCGCGGACCGGCCGGAGCGCGGCACGGACGAGTACGCGACACCGCACACCGCCCCGGCCGCCGTGCCGAGCACGAACACCCAGGCGAAGGTGGCCCAGTGGCCGGCATCGTCGGGCAGCGGGACGTCGAAGACGAGCGCGGCGACCGCGAGCAGCAGCGCGGTCTGCACCAGCACGGTGACCAGCGACAGGAACACCTTGCCCAGGAAGTACGACGTCGCCGGCAGCGGCGTGGCACGGAGGCGCTTCAGCGTCCCGTCGTCGCGCTCGACGGCGATCGACATGGCGAGCGTCTGGTAGGTGGAGAGCATGACGCCGGTCGCCACCATGCCGGGCAGGAAGTACTGCGCGAAGCTGACCGTCACACCGTCCGCGACGATCGGGTCGTCGTCGCCGAACACCGCCGCGAAGATCGCGAGCATGAGAATCGGGTAGGCGAACCCGAAGACCACCGAGTCGCGCTCGCGGACGAACTGCAGCAGCTCGACGCCACCACGGACCAGCCCCAGCCGGAGCGTGCCGGGCAGCCGCCGGGCGCTGGACGACCGCCCGCCGCGACCTGTCCGCTGGTCAAGATCCGTCCGTTGGTCGAGTCGCGTCCGCTGGTCCGGCCGGTCGAGACCCTCCGTGCCCTTCGTCGTGCTCATCACGCCGCCTTCCTGCTGCTGTCGACGTCGCCGCCGTCGGTGGTGGTGTCGGTGGTGGTGGAGGTCTCGCCGATCAGAGAGAGGTACACGTCCTCGAGCGTCGGGCGGGTCACGGACAGCCCGGGCACCTCGCCGTCCGGCCCGGCGCCCGCGATCAGCCGCGCGACGGCGGCGGTGGGCCGGTCCGTCCGCTCGGTGCGCCGTACGCCGCCGTCGTCCCACCCGACCACCGGGGTGCGGGCCTCAGGGCCGCCCAGGGTCTCGGGCGTGCCCGACGCGACCACCACGCCGTCGTGCACGACGACCACCCGGTCGGCCAGCTGGGCCGCCTCGTCGAGGTAGTGGGTGGTCAGCAGGATCGTGGTGCCGTCGTCGCGCAGCGCGGTGACGAGGTCCCAGAAGGACCGGCGGGCCTGCGGGTCGAACCCGGTGGTGGGTTCGTCCAGGAACAGCAGCTCGGGCCTGCCGACGATCCCGAGCGCCACGTCGAGCCGTCGCCGCTGCCCGCCGGAGAGCCCACGGGTCCGCGCCTTCGCCTTCTCGGCGAGGCCGACGGCGGCGATGACCTCCGCGGGGTCGCGCGCGTCGGGGTAGGACGCGGCGGCGGCCCGTACCTTCTCCAGGACCGTCAGCTCGCTCATGTCCCGGGAGTCCTGCATGACGACGCCGATGCGTGCCCGCCAGCCGCGGCCGGCGTGCCGGGGGTCCTCGCCGAGCACCACCACCTCGCCGTCGTCCCGGTCGCGGAAGCCCTCGAGGATCTCGACGGTGGTGGTCTTGCCCGCTCCGTTGGGGCCGAGGACCGCCACGATCTCGCCGTGGGCGACGTCGAGGTCGAGACCTGCGACGGCGTTCTTGAAGCCGGCGCGCGCGCTGCCGTACCGCTTGCGGAGGCCGCGTACGCGCACGGCCAGGGGATCGGGTGTCTGCATGCCGTCGAGCATGCTCCTGTCGAGGTGCGTGGCGGGACGCCCGTTCGGCTGCACCTGCTGTCCACCGTTCGATGGACAGTGCTCGATGGATAGCGCCCGACGGTCGCGCCCGTCGAGACCGCGTGGCCGCCCGGAACGAGTTCGACCTACAGCGCTGGGTACCGTACAGTTGTGCCTCGGTGATCGATCCTCGCCCCATGTTGCGCGCCTCTCCAAGGGCTCGTGTCAACACGTGACGAGGCATCGAAACACAAAGGGTAGTGGCGCAATTGGTAGCGCAGCGGTCTCCAAAACCGCAGGTTGCAGGTTCGAGTCCTGTCTACCCTGCCAGCGTGAACCCCAGCGGGGCCGCGCGCAGCGGGCCCACGTGAGTGGACCTGGAATGCCAGTCCGCGCCGACCGGCGCGCCGGGCCACAGGAGTGGGGTAGCAGTGAGCGACACCGAGGTGATCCAGAGCGCCGCGGAGCGTCCGAGCAAGGGCGGCGGCAACATCTTCGCCCGAATCGCGCTCTTCGTGCGCCAAGTGGTGGCCGAGCTCAAGAAGGTCGTCTCGCCGACGCGTTCCGAGCTCATGACGTACACGACCGTGGTGCTGGTCTTCCTGGTCGTCGTCATGTTCTTCGTGGTGGTGCTGGACTACGCGTTCGGCATGCTCGCCGGCTGGGTCTTCGCCTGATCCGGCTCTTCCGCGACAGCACGTCGACGCAGCCGTAGACGGCCCTGACCACGGTCGGCGTCGGTCCGGGTGCGCCGGACAAGCAGATGGGGCACGCTGCGCAGTACTTCGCTGTGATCGTTCTCGCCTGTTGCTGATTGTCCCTCCGCGGCACTTTCGCGCGACAATGGGCGAACACAGCTCGTAGAGGTACGCACACCCGTGCCGGGCGTAGCCCCGGCGCACGAAGAGAAAGCAGGTTCGTTTCGTGTCCCAGGACTCTCTGGACCAGACGGAGAACGTCTCGCCGTCCGACGGTGACGAGGCGGTCGTCGACGCGCCCCTGGACGCCGAGAACGCTGACGTGCCTGCGGACGCCGAGACTCCGGTCGACACCGACGCCGAGACCACGGACGAGAGCGAGGTCGAGGGCGAAGCCACCGACGAGCGCACCGTCGACGCCGACGGCGACGTCATCGTGGACGAGGTCGAGGAGTTCAAGCGAACCCTCCGCAGCCAGCCGGGTGACTGGTACGTCATCCACTCGTACGCCGGCTACGAGAAGCGCGTGAAGACCAACCTCGAGAACCGCATCCAGAGCCTCAACATGGAGGACTACATCTTCCAGGTCGAGGTTCCGATGGAAGAGGTTGCCGAGATCAAGAACGCGCAGAAGAAGATCGTGAGCCGGGTGCGCATCCCCGGCTACGTCCTCGTGCGCATGGACCTGACCGACGAGTCGTGGGGCGCCGTGCGGCACACGCCGGGCGTCACGGGCTTCGTCGGGCACACGCACCAGCCGGTGCCGCTGAGCCTCGACGAGATCTTCTCGATGCTCGCGCCGTCGATGCTGCCGCAGCCGTCGCAGGGTGGCCAGCCGGCCGCTGCCGGTGGCGGCGCGACGACCGGTGGCAAGGCCCCGGTCCACGTGGACTTCGAGGTCGGCGAGTCGGTGACCGTGACCGACGGGCCGTTCGACACGCTGCCCGCCTCGATCTCCGAGATCAACGTCGAGGCCCAGAAGCTCAAGGTCCTCGTTTCCATCTTCGGCCGGGAGACCCCGGTCGAGCTGGGGTTCAACCAGGTCGCCAAGATCTGAGTCGTCAGTTCCTCAGCATTGCAACCGGGTCATCGCCCACGGCGTCGGCCCAACCGAACAGAAGGTAGACAAGCATGCCCCCGAAGAAGAAGGTCTCCGGCCTCATCAAGCTGCAGATCCAGGCCGGCGCAGCGACGCCGGCTCCGCCGATCGGCCCCGCACTGGGTCAGCACGGCGTGAACATCATGGAGTTCTGCAAGGCGTACAACGCGGCGACCGAGTCGCAGCGCGGCAACGTCATCCCGGTCGAGATCACGGTGTACGAGGACCGCTCGTTCACCTTCATCACGAAGACCCCGCCGGCCGCCGAGCTGATCAAGAAGGCTGCCGGCGTGCCCAAGGGCTCGGCGACGCCGCACACGGTCAAGGTCGCGTCGATCACGAAGGACCAGGTCCGCGAGATCGCCACGACCAAGATGCCGGACCTCAACGCGAACGACCTCGAGGCCGCTTCGCTGATCATCGCGGGCACCGCCCGCTCCATGGGCATCACCGTCTCGGAGTGACCCCGTTGTTGTGAGCGCGATCGTTGCGCCTCTAGCGGGCGTGAAGTCTCAACGATCGCGCTCACAACGCAGCCCGACAGGGCACGGTGACCGGCGGACGTCGTCGGGCACCAGCAGTGGCAGGGCCAACGGGCCCGCTACGACCACAAGGAGAGAGAAACATGGCAAAGCGCAGCAAGGCGTACCTCGCCGCCGCAGAGAAGATCGACAGCGACACGCTCTACGCGCCGCTGGACGCGATCCGTCTCGCGAAGGAGACCGCCACCGTCAAGTACGACGCGACCATCGAGGTCGCGTTCCGGCTGAGCGTCGACCCGCGCAAGGCGGACCAGATGGTCCGTGGCACGGTCAACCTGCCGAACGGCACGGGTAAGACCGCCAAGGTCATCGTGTTCGCCAACGCCGCCAAGGCGGAGGAGGCCCGCGCGGCCGGTGCCGACGAGGTCGGTGGCGACGAGCTGATCGAGAAGGTGGCCGCCGGCTACACCGACTTCGACGCGGCCGTCGCCACGCCGGACCTCATGGGCAAGGTCGGTCGCCTCGGTAAGGTGCTGGGCCCCCGCGGTCTCATGCCGAACCCGAAGACCGGCACCGTGACGATGGACGTGACCAAGGCTGTCACCGACATCAAGGGCGGAAAGATCGAGTTCCGCGTCGACAAGCACGCGAACCTCCACTTCATCATCGGCAAGGCCTCCTTCTCGGAGGTCCAGCTGCTGGAGAACTACGCGGCCGCGCTCGACGAGGTCCTGCGCCTCAAGCCGTCGTCCTCGAAGGGTCGCTACATCAGCAAGGCGACCATGACCACGACGATGGGCCCCGGCATCCCGCTGGACCAGAGCAAGACCACCAAGCTCCTGGAAGACGTCTCGGCCTGAACCGAGCGCTCCTGAGCGCGAGAAGGCCCGCATCCCGACCAGGGATGCGGGCCTTTTTGATTTGAGTTCAGCACTATGTATCGAACCTGGTGTTCGCCCCTCTTGTCTGATGAGCGGCATCGTGCCGACGCGCGTCGAGGAGAGGGGAGTGCCTGATGGGCACAGTCTTCTACCTCCCCGGATCCGCGGTGTCGGCCGTAGACTCGGCTGGTCCAAGTGGTTCACGTCCGGTTCCGGACGTGGAAACATCCGCCAGCAGAGAATCCCGTGGTGCAATGACAGGATCAAGGGAGGCCCTGCCCGACGTCGACGGGCCCGGGCTGACGCTCGGCGATCGCGCTGCGATCGCCTTGACCGAGTACCGCGAGGGCAACCACCAGGCACTAGGTGAACTGGTGCGCGAGGCGACGCCGCTGCTCTGGCACACGGTCCGCGCGCAGGGCGTCGATCACGACGCCGCCGAGGACGTGGTGCAGAGCACCTGGGTGGCCCTCGTACGTCACGCCGACTCGATCGCAGAGCCCAAGGCTGTGCTGAAGTGGCTCCTGGTGACGGCGAAGCGCGCCGCGTGGGAAGCCGTGCGCAAGCACCGTGACGACGAGAAGCGCCGCACGGAGCTCCCGGACGACAGCCCGGAGCACCCGATGGCCCTTCCTGCGAAGGATCCGCTGCCGGACGACGAGGTGCTGCGCGAGGAACGCGACCGCATCCTGTGGATGTCGCTCCAGAAACTTCCCGGACGCTGCCAAGAGCTGCTGCGTCTGGTTTCGCTCGCCGACCGGCCGGACTACCGGTACATCTCGGCGGCGATCGGAATGCCGATGGGCTCCATCGGCTCAACTCGTGGACGCTGCTTGGCGAAGCTGCGCACCATCCTCGACGAGCAGGGGGACTTCTCGTGGGCCTGACGCCGGAACCGAACAAGGACGAAGAGGTCGTGGGGGACCTCTCGTTCGACCCGAAGGGCATGCTCGACGCCGACGACGGGGCCGTGCTGACCCGTCTTGCCCAGCTGGTCGATGCGGTGGACCCGGTGCCGAGCGATCTCGTCGAGCGGTCGCTGTTCGCGATCACACTGGCCGGCCTGGAGGCCGACCTGATGGAGGCGGCCTACCTCGACGCGCCGCTCGCCGGCGTCCGGGGGGCTGCCGCAGCAGCGCGCGCTGACGACACCGCGCCCGCCGAGGCAAAGACCATCACCTTCACGCACGACTCGCTGACCGTCATGATCAGCCTGTCCCCGTCCACCGGTGGCCGGGTACGGATCGACGGCTGGGCCGCTCCGGCGGCCGGGCTGGACGTGGAGCTGCACCGACCGGGTGCCGACGTCGTCACGGTCGCCTCCGACGAGGACGGCCGGTTCTCGTTCGACTCCGTCGAGCGAGGCCGCGCGAGCCTGGTGGTGCGCCGCACCGATGGCGGTGGTGGTGCCGTGAGCACGCCGGTCATCGAACTTTGAATTTCTGACCTGTTGGATACCTGACCCGGCTGTGGGGGCGCGGCGGGGTGAGCCGAGTGCGCCTATCGATGGAGAGGTACTGCTGTGAGTGAGCCCATGCCCGAGTCCGAGCTGCAGGTCAGAGACCACGGCGGCACCTGGTGCCGTGTGCGGGACCTCGATCCTGCACGGGTCTCTTCCCGTCGCCAGGGTCGGCTGATGCCTACGCGTTACGTCGCGGACCGATTGATCGTACGGGCGGTGGCTGACGTCGAGAGTGACACCGTGGTGGGTATGGTTCGCGAACGCGCGGCAGCACGTGGGTTGGAACTGGAAGAGACCGCTTTCGAGGAAGCGGCGTCACGTGCAGCGGCGTCCGGTGCCCCCGGGGCACGGCCAGGGCTTGCGTTCCGGATCTTGGCGGGGGAGCAGAGCACGACCCATGGGGATGTATGGGATCTCCTGGACGAGGTGGCGGACGCAGTCGAAGGTGAGGACCGGCGTCGAGTGTCGCTGGACCACGTGCTGACCGGACACGGAAAGTGGCAGGGACATGGGCGCCCCGTCGGTCGTGAACCAGCCGTCTTCCTGGGGCCGGCCCCACGGCGCGCGCTCGCGGGCGGAGCCTCGCCTTTGACGGCTGCGGACGGGACGGTTCGACCCGTCGTCGCAGTTCTCGACTCCGGAATCGGCACTCACCCTTGGTTCGACGAGGCTACGTCCGTTGTCCTGCGCGGAGCGACGCTCGACGGGGAGCCGATCGGTACGGGCGCTGAGGACGAGCCGTTGTATGACGCTGAGGTACGCGGCCGACGTCGTGATGACGTCGCGTACCTCGACACCTATGCGGGGCACGGAACGTTCATCGCCGGTGTCGTGCACCAGGTCTGTCCCGACGCGGCGATCATGCCGGTACGAATCTTCGGGGGCGACGGGCGTGTGCGGGAATGGGACCTCGCACGCACGCTGGAGAAGCTTCTGGAGTTCCACCTGCGCGGGGTTGCAGGGGCAGCGGGGTACTGGCCGGTCGACGTCGTGGTGCTTAGCGGCGGTTTCTATGCGGAACGGCCGGAGGACGATGAGGACTACGAGGGTGTGCTGCGCGGACGTCTGCGCGACCTGCGCCGGGTCGGAGTACTTGTCGTGGTATCCGCGGGGAACGACGGTTCGACCAGGCCGATCTTCCCTGCAGCGTGGGCGCCCCGAGTCCGGCGCACGCCGGATGGCGCTATCCCGCTCAGTGATGCGGACCTGTGCTCGGACTACACACCGTTGCTCCCCGTTACGGGAGACAATCCGGACGGCACACTGGCTGACTTCAGTAACGACGGTCCTTGGGTGATCGCGGCACGTCCTGGTGCACACGTGCTGAGCTCCATGCCCACCACCTTCGACGGTGCTGAGCTTCCTTGGCAGAGCGGGGACGGGCTGCGGCGCACGGTCGATCCGGACAACTTCAGCAGTGGATTTGGCCTGTGGAGCGGCACCTCGTTCGCCGCGCCGGTCCTGGCCGGTGAACTCGCTGCTGCCCTCTTGCAGGGGCGGGTTCCGGGCTCGTCCGCGGTGCCCGAGCCCGGTACCGACTCACGTGTTGCGGCGGCCTGGCATGCTGTCACGAGAGTGGGCGACCTTTACACCGAGGCGCCTACACCTGCCTGACTATTTGCTGAGTATGGTGGTGCCGCATGAGCCGAGTGGACTGGGGCGAGCTCGAGCAGCGCTATACCGACGCTCGGACCCTGAACGACCAGTACCAGCCGGTTGATGCTCTGGCCGCTTTCCGTGCTCTTGTCACAGATCTCGGTAAGGCAGAGCCACGTTCGGAACGTGCGACCGAGCAACGTTCTCGGCTCATGGTCCGATCCCACCTCGGTCTCGCCCTGGCGACATACGAGTCCTCGATGGACGGTGCAGCCACGGCCTCGGCGCTGGATCGGGCAGCCGCCGAGGCCGAGGCGGCGCCTGAATCGATTCGTCGGGGACTCGTCGGACTTGTCTCCGGGCAGCGCGGCGTCGTTCTCCTGCGCAGCGGCCAGTTCGCCGAGAGCCTTGCTCACATCTCCGCATCGCTGGCCGCGCATGACCCGGACGATCTGCGCAGTCGTGCGATCGACCATCTCAACCGCGGCTTCGCGCTGATGCAGGTCGGGCGGATCGCTGAGGCGCTCAAGGACCATGAAGCGGCGCACCAGCACGCCGAGGCCGACGGCAACACCCGTACCCAGTCGTTTGCACTCCACAACATCGGCTACGTTCGCCACCTGATGGGCGACCTCCCCGGTGCGCTGATGGCGATGGAGAAGGCGCTCGAAGTACTTCCGGACGAGAGCACAGCGATCGACATGCTCGGCCGTGCCGAGGCCCTCTTTGAGGGAGGGCTGGTGGCCGCAGCGGACGAGCTGCTCACCGAGGCGATCCCTCAGCTCAAAGCCTCGCGGCTTCGTCCCGAACTTGCGGAGGCTGAGTACTATCGTGCCCGCTGCCTCCTCATCCTGCTCCGTTTTGACGACGCTCAGACACTCGCTGCTCACTCTCGCCGGCACTTTGAGGCTGTCGGCCATGTTCCGCGAGCAGTGTTGTCTCGAGTGCTCGAGTTGGATGCTGCGTTGGCCGCAGGCCGACGTAGTGACCGACTCACTCGTGCTAGTGCGCGCCGTCGGGCGGCACAAGCCCTGGCCACCGTGGTCGAAGGAGATGCCGCCGGCCCGGTCCTCGGGCAGCACCCGGGTCATGCCGCTCGCCTGGTGGCCGCGCAGTGGCTTGTTATTGCTGGGGACCTCGACGCAGCTCGGGGCACGCTGCAGGAACTGCCTCGCGGTATGAAGAGCGCCCCGCTGACCATGCGTGTCCAGCATTACACCGTTCAGGCCGAACTCGCGTTCGCGGAGGGAAACCGGGCGCGCGGCCTCCGTGCAGTCCGGCGGGGCGCGAGGTTGCTCGCGGACCATCGGAGCCGTCTCGGCTCGGTCGAATCAGTCACTGCGGCAGCTGCTCACGGGGAGGACCTGACCCGAGTTGACGTCGAGACGGCAGTCGCGACGGGCCGTCCGGCTGCCATATTCGATGCACTGGAGCGCGGCCGTGCCACATTCGCCGGCGCTGGGCGTGTCACTCCGCCAGAGGACCCGGAGGCGGCCGCACTACTGACCGAGGCTCGTGGCCTACTCGCGAAGGCGCGTGAGCTCGAGACGACCGAGGCGAAGGAGCGGGAACGGCTGACGCACCGTGCGCGCCGCATTCAGGACCGGGTCAGGGAGCGGTCATGGCGGCACGCGGGAAACGGAGGCGTGGTCCAGAGCCCGGTCACGGCGCGGGAGATGCATCGCGTTCTGGAAGAGCGCGATGGCGATCCGGTGGTGGCGAACTTCGTCAGCATCGGTGGCCGTCTTCGTTGTGTGCGCGTTGATTCCCAGGGCGTGAAGACCATCGAAATAGGCCCCGTGAAGGACGTGACCGAGCGGATTCGCCGCCTCGGCGCGGACTTCGCCATGGCCGCCAACGACCTCATCCCGGCACCCCTGCGAGGAGCGGCCAATGCTTCTCTGGTTCGCAACCTCAAGATCCTCGATGACCTCCTCCTCGGCAGCCTCCGCGCCGACGGCGACCTCTACGTCGTTGCCCGCGCCCCCCTGCTCAGCGTCCCCTGGACAGCACTCCCCTCCCGCAGCGGCCTCCGCACCGCCGTCAACTCGTACGTCGCCCGGGGCCGTACCCACGCCCGCCCCAGCGGCAAGCGCCGACTCCTGGCCGCGGCCGGCCCTGGCGTGAAGCACGGCACCGAGGAGGCGCACGCCGTCGGCCGCCAGTGGCCGGGCGCAACCGTGCTGACCGGGGAGCACGCCGTCACCGAGCACGTCCGCACCGCCCTCGCCACGCACGACGTCGTGCACCTCGCTACCCACGGCCAGCACGACGCCGACAACCCCCTCTTCGCGAGCATCGACCTCGCTGACGGCCCGCTGTTCGCCCACGAACTCGACGGGACACCGCTGCCGGGGTCGGTGGTGATCCTGTCGTCGTGCGAGGTCGGCGGTTCCACCCAGGTGCTCGGTGGGGAGGTCCTGGGCCTCACCTCTGTGCTCTTGCGCCTCGGCGCGCGCGCGGTCATCGCGTCGGTCGCCAAGCTCTCCGACGAGCTGGCCGCCCGTGTCATGCCGCGCCTCCACGCCCACCTGCGGGAGTCCGACGACCCGGAGGCTGCGCTCGCGGCAGCCCTTAAGGACGTCGCGGAGCCGGTGCCGCTCGTCTGCTTCAGCTCGGTCGAAGGTCTCGCCACCGCGTGACTTGAACGGGCGAATCACGATCATCGCCGCCGCCTTCGCCCGGCCCGAGCCCGTGACCTGCGACATCGGAAGGGGCGGTGACATAAGGCCGCGCACCCCGCTAGCGTGTCCCGCCTGACGCCCGCGACGGCGTGGAAATGGCAATGGGGGCGACATGTGGCCGGAACTTGAGGCGGAGCTGCTGGCCGCGCGGGAGCTCAACTCCCGTTCGCGGCCGGGCGATGCTCTGCCATTGTTCCGGCAGGTGCTCGACCGGCTCCGGGCCATGGACCTCACCGACCTCGAGCCCACTGACCACGAGCGCTGGACCGAGGGCATGGTCCGTTCCCTGGCGGGCGAGGCAGTCTCCGTCCAGGCCGTCGAGGACACGCTCGACAAGCCGCTGGCACTCCTCGAGGACGCCGATGCCCGCACCGAGACCGCGACGCCGGCGGTCCAGGCCCGTCTCGTCGCCGTCGTCGACGGGACGCGTGGACTGCTGCTCCAGCGCGCGGGCCGGCAGCTCGACGCCATGGCCGCCTTCGACAGGGTGCTCGCGGACTCGGCGCTGCTCCCCGCGCGAGACCTCGCGGCGGCGCTGCTCAACCGGGGCGCGACCGCCATCGAGCTGGGCCGGCTCGACGCGGCGCTCCGGGACTTCGACGTCTGCCACGACAAGGCGATGCGCGCCGGCCTGTCCGCCGTCGCCTCCCTCGCCCTGCACAACACCGGGTTCGTGCGTTACGCGCTCGGCGACCTGCCGGGGGCACTGCGGGCCATGGCTGCGGCCCGCGCCGTCGACCCGGAGCGGGACGACGGCCTCCTGGAGATCGGGCGCGGCGCCGTCCTCTACGAGGCGGGGCTGCTGGAGGACGCCGAGCGCGTGCTCACCCAGGCCATCTCGCGCATGACCGGTCCGGGTCGGGCGCCGCACCGTGCCGAGGCCGAGTACTTCCGTGCGCGCTGTCTCATGGCTCTGCACCGGTGGGACGAGGCCCGTGTCAGTGCGGCCGTCGCTCGGCG
This sequence comes from Promicromonospora iranensis, assembly GCF_028994805.1. Lineage (GTDB taxonomy): Bacteria > Actinomycetota > Actinomycetes > Actinomycetales > Cellulomonadaceae > Promicromonospora > Promicromonospora iranensis. The sequence goes on from NZ_JAJQQP010000004.1 coordinate 58,426, forward strand.
GCACTACGCCGGGGTGGGCCACCCGCAGCGGGCGGCGGTCGCACACGTCGCGGAGCTGGAGGCGATCCTCCTGCCGATCCGGCGTGGCGAGGCGCCCGTACCGGACGACGCACGTCACCGCGCCGAGCAGGCACTCGAGGCCGCGGAGGCCGGCGACGAGGTCGACCCGCTCCTCGGGCAGCACCCCGGCCTGGCCGCGCGCTTCGTCGCCGCGCAGTGGTACGTCCTGGCCGACGACGTCGCAGCCGCCCGTGCCGTCCTCGACAACCTCCCGGACCGCGTGGCCGACGCCCCACTGAGCACCCGGATCCAGCAGCAGACCGTGCTCGCCCAGATCGCGTTCGCGTCGGGGGACCGGGACAAGGGCATCGCCGCCGTGCGTGCCGGACTGAGCCTGCTCGCCGACCACCGCGTGGGCCTCGGCTCGGTGGAGTCCGTGACGGCCGCCGCGGCGCACGGGGTCGACCTCCAGCGCACCGACGTCGAGGCCGCCGTCCGGACGGGCCGACCCGATGCCTTGTTCGAGGCGCTCGAACGCGGCCGCGCCACGTTCGCGGGAGTGGGCGGCGCGGCCGCGCCGGACGACCCCGCCGTGCGGGCGCTCGTCACGGAGGCCCGCGGTCTCGTCGTCCGGGCCCGCACCCTCACGGACCAGGAGAGCGCCCCCGAGCGTGCGTACCTGTTCGAGCGCTCCGGCAGGCTCCTGGCTACGGCCCGCGAGCGTGCCTGGCACCGCACGGGCGCCGACGAGGCCGCGGCCGAGGAACGCCCCGCTACCGTCGCGGAGGTGCGTGCTCTTCTCTCCGCCCGCGACGACGGAGCCGTGGTCGCCAACTTCCTGGTGATCGACGGCGTCCTGCGGTGCGTCCGCCTCGACGCGAACGGCGAGCGAATCGTGGACCTGGGCACCCGGGCCGACGTCGCCGAGCGGGCCCTGCGTGCCCGCGCCGACCTCGGGGTGTGCGCCAACGACCTCGTGCCCGCGGCGCTGCGCTCTGTCGCCCGGCGCTCCCTGACCCGCAACCTCCGCGCACTCGACGAGCTCCTCGCCGTACCTCTGGCGGCCGACGGCCCGCTGTACGTCATCGGCCGGGACCCGCTGGTCGGGGTGCCGTGGACCGCGCTCCCGTCCCGGCGGGGCAAGCGCACCACCATGCGCTCCTACGCGGCGCGCGGCCGGGCACACCCGTGGCCGGGGGAGGGACACCGGCTCCTTGCCGCCCATGGACCCGGCGTGACACTCGGTGCGGGCGAGGTGCAGGCCGTGGGCACGGTGTGGCCCGGCGCGACGGTCCTGACCGGCTCCGCCGCCACGACGACGGCCGTGCGCGAGGCGCTCGCCACGCACGACATCGTGCACCTGGCGACCCACGGCAGGCACGACGCCGACAACCCGCTCTTCGCCTCCATCGACCTGGCCGACGGCCCCCTGTTCGCGCACGAGCTGGACGGCACCCGGCTGCCCGGCTCGGTCGTGATCCTGTCGGCGTGCGAGGTCGGCGGCTCGTCCCAGGTGGTCGGCGGGGAGGTCCTGGGCCTGACATCGGTCCTCCTGCGCCTCGGCGCCCGCGCCGTCGTCGCGGCGGTCGCCCCGCTGTCCGACGCCGTCGCCGCCCGCGTGATGCCACGCTTCCACGCCCACCTCCGCGCGACCGACGACCCGGAGGCGGCGCTCGCCGCAGCGCTCGCGGACGAGCCGGAGCCGGCGCCGCTGGTGTGCTTCGGTTCCCTGGAGGGCCTGCACCGCTGACAGCGGGTGTGGCGCGGGCCACGCCCGCCCGTGCAGCAGCACCCGCATGGCCATGTATGATTCTCAGGTAACCCAAGACCGCCGGTTGTTGGACGCTGCCCTCTTGCAGGGCAGAAGAAGACCGAAGTCCCGCTGAGAGCGGGGGCCTGCGCAGGTGACGAACTCGAGTGCGGCCCTGCCGCGCAAACCGAGCCCCGTGCGCCTGCGCCGGGGCTCTTTCTCATTTTCCGGGGCACGCCCGGGGCGTATGCCCCAGGGGACGGTGGTACCACCACCGGAAGGATTGCCATGGCGAGGCCGGACAAGGCAGCCGCAGTCGCAGAGATCGCGGGCAAGCTCCGCGACTCCAACGCGGCCGTGCTGACCGAGTACCGCGGGCTCACCGTCGCGCAGCTCAAGGAGCTGCGGCGGTCGCTCAGCGGCAACGCAACCTACGCCGTGGTGAAGAACACGCTGACGGGGATCGCGGCCAAGGAGGCCGGTGTCGAGGGTCTCGACGCCGACCTGAAGGGCCCGTCCGCCATCGCATTCGTGACCGGGGACCCGGTCACGGCTGCGAAGGGTCTGCGTGACTTCGCCAAGGCGAACCCTGCTCTGGTCATCAAGGGTGGCGTGCTCGACGGCCGCCCGATGTCCGCTGCAGAGATCACGAAGCTCGCGGACCTCGAGTCCCGCGAGGTTCTGCTGGCCAAGGTGGCCGGCGGTCTGAAGGCCACGCTGACGCGTGCTGCTTACGCCTTCAGCGCCAAGCCCGCCCAGGTCGCCCGCGTTATCGATGCCCTGCGTCAGAAGCAGGAGTCGGAGGGCGCTGCCGCCTGATCAGGCGGCAGCGCTAGAACAAAACCCCCCTGCTTCTCGCGGGCCGCACCGGCCCGCGAAGCGCCTACTGAAAGGAACGCCATCATGGCGAAGCTCTCCACCGACGAGCTCCTGTCCGCCTTCGAGGAGCTCACGCTCATCGAGCTGTCCGACTTCGTGAAGGCCTTCGAGGACAAGTTCGACGTCACCGCTGCCGCTCCGGTCGCAGCCGTCGCCGCGGGCCCCGCGGGTGGCGCCCCGGCCGAGGCCGCTGAGGAGAAGACGGAGTTCGACGTCATCCTCGAGGCCGCCGGCGACAAGAAGATCCAGGTCATCAAGGAGGTGCGCGCGCTCACGTCCCTCGGTCTCAAGGAGGCCAAGGACCTGGTCGACGGCGCACCGAAGCCGGTTCTCGAGGCCGCCGACAAGGACGCCGCCGAGAAGGCGAAGGCCGCCCTGGAGGGCGCCGGCGCCACCGTCACCCTCAAGTGACCCCAGGCTCCACCGCCTTCGGGCTGGTGTGACGGCGGCCCGGGCTCGTCCCGGGCGCCGTCCGCCGACTGCAGAGGCCCGCACCCTGAAGGGTGCGGGCCTCTCGCGTCTGTCCAGGTCAGCCGAGGTGCGACGACGGTGCGGATACGCAACGATTCGAAGGGTATTGCGTTCTCGGCGTGCACGTACTAGGGCGACTGGACATACTTAAGGGAGATAGGTATGCTAGCGCTTTGCGCCCGCGTGTGCCCTCGACGCCTCCCCCTGCTTCCCGAAAGTCCTGGCTGCATCCCCGCTTGTGGGATGCCCTCCGGCGACCGGTGAAGTCCGGCAGAGCTTCCTGCAGCACCGCAGAGCGTACAGCGTTCACTCGAACTGCAGGGAAGGACCCCTCTTGGCTGCCTCGCGCACCCCTTCAGCTCCGTCCGCCGAAGCCATTGCGAACCGTACCGCTTCCCGTCGCGTTTCTTTCGCAAAGATCTATGAGCCACTCGAGGTCCCCGACCTGCTTGGCCTTCAGACCGAGAGCTTCGACTGGCTACTTGGTAACCCAGCCTGGCAGGGCCGGGTAGAAATTGCCAAGGCGGCTGGCCGTAATGATGTCCCGGAAACTTCGGGCCTCGAAGAGATCTTCGAGGAGATCTCCCCGATCGAGGACTTCGGCTCCTCGATGTCGCTCTCCTTCTCGAACCACCGCTTCGAGCCGCCGAAGTACACGGCGGACGAGTGCAAGGAGAAGGACTTCACCTACGCGGCCCCGCTGTTCGTCACCGCGGAGTTCGTCAACTACACCACCGGTGAGATCAAGAGCCAGACCGTCTTCATGGGCGACTTCCCGCTCATGACGGCCCGCGGCACCTTCATCATCAACGGCACCGAGCGCGTCGTCGTCTCCCAGCTGGTGCGTTCCCCGGGTGTCTACTTCGAGCGCACCCCGGACAAGACCAGCGACAAGGACGTCTTCTCCGCGAAGATCATCCCGTCGCGCGGTGCTTGGCTGGAGTTCGAGATCGACAAGCGCGACGCCGTCGGCGTCCGCGTCGACCGCAAGCGCAAGCAGTCCGTCACGGTGCTGCTCAAGGCTCTCGGCATGAGCGAGGCGGAGATCCGCGAGGAGTTCGCCGAGTTCCCGTCGGTGCTGGACACCCTCGAGAAGGACCACGTCCACACCGAGGACGAGGCTCTTGTGGACCTGTACCGCAAGATCCGCCCGGGTGAGCCGCCGACGGTCGAGGCCGGTCGCGCGCTGCTCGAGAACTTCTACTTCAACCCGAAGCGCTACGACCTCGCGAAGGTCGGCCGCTACAAGGCGAACAAGAAGCTCGGTGTCGACGCACAGCTGGCCGAGTCCACGCTGTCGCTGACCGACGTCGTGGCCACGATCAAGTACCTCGCCGCTCTGCACGCCGACAAGCAGGTTCTCTCGGGGATGCGCAACGGCGAGCCGGTCGAGGTGCGCGTCGAGGTCGACGACATCGACCACTTCGGCAACCGCCGTATCCGCGCCGTGGGTGAGCTCATCCAGAACCAGGTGCGCACGGGTCTGTCCCGCATGGAGCGCGTCGTTCGCGAGCGCATGACCACGCAGGACGTCGAGGCCATCACGCCGCAGACGCTGATCAACATCCGTCCGGTCGTCGCGTCGATCCGTGAGTTCTTCGGCACGTCGCAGCTGTCGCAGTTCATGGACCAGAACAACCCCCTGGCGGGGCTGACGCACAAGCGTCGCCTGAACGCGCTGGGCCCGGGTGGTCTGTCCCGTGACCGCGCCGGCATGGAGGTCCGTGACGTCCACCCGTCGCACTACGGCCGCATGTGCCCGATCGAGACCCCTGAGGGTCCGAACATCGGTCTGATCGGTTCGCTCGCGTCGTTCGGTCGCATCAACCCGTTCGGCTTCATCGAGACGCCGTACCGGAAGGTCGAGGACGGCAAGGTCACCGACAACATCGAGTACCTGACGGCCGATGACGAGGACCGCTACATCATCGCGCAGGCGAACACGCCGCTGCTCGAGGACGGCACGTTCGTCCTCGACCGCGTGCTCGTCCGCACCAAGGGTGGCGAGACCAACGACATCCCGGGTGCCGAGGTCGACTACATGGACATCTCGCCGCGCCAGATGGTGTCGGTCGCGACGGCCCTGATCCCGTTCCTCGAGCACGACGACGCCAACCGCGCCCTCATGGGTGCCAACATGCAGCGCCAGGCGGTGCCGCTGGTCCGGTCCGAGGCCCCCGTGGTCGGTACCGGCATGGAGCGCCGTGCGGCAGTCGACGCCGGCGACGTCATCGTGGCGACCAAGCCCGGTGTGGTCACCGAGGTCTCGGCCGACCTGGTGCTCGTGGCGAACGACGACGGCACGACGGGCTCGTACCGTGTGCACAAGTTCGTGCGCTCGAACCAGGGCACGAGCTACAACCAGCGCGTGCTGGTCGACGAGGGTGCACGGGTCGAGATCGGCTCCGTCCTCGCGGACGGCCCGGCCACGGACGAGGGCGAGCTCGCGCTCGGCCGCAACCTGCTGGTCGCGTTCATGTCGTGGGAGGGCCACAACTACGAGGACGCGATCATCCTGTCGCAGCGTCTCGTGGAGGACGACGTCCTCTCCTCGATCCACATCGAGGAGCACGAGGTCGACGCTCGCGACACCAAGCTCGGCCCGGAGGAGATCACGCGGGACATCCCGAACGTCTCCGAGGAGGTCCTCGCGGACCTCGACGAGCGCGGCGTGATCCGCATCGGCGCCGAGGTCGGCGCGGGCGACATCCTGGTCGGCAAGGTCACCCCGAAGGGTGAGACCGAGCTGACCCCGGAGGAGCGCCTGCTGCGTGCGATCTTCGGCGAGAAGGCGCGCGAGGTGCGCGACACCTCGCTCAAGGTCCCCCACGGCGAGCAGGGCACGGTCATCGCGGTGCGCGAGTTCAACCGGGAGGACGGCGACGAGCTGCCCGCCGGCGTGAACCAGCTGGTGCGCGTCTACATCGCGCAGCGCCGCAAGATCACGGTCGGCGACAAGCTGGCCGGCCGCCACGGCAACAAGGGCGTCATCTCGAAGATCCTCCCGCAGGAGGACATGCCGTTCCTCGAGGACGGCACGCCGGTCGACGTCATCCTGAACCCCCTGGGTGTGCCGGGCCGAATGAACGTCGGCCAGGTGCTGGAGACCCACCTCGGGTGGATCGCCAAGCAGGGCTGGGACGTCTCGCTGGCGGAGGACAAGGGCGGGGAGTGGCTGGAGAGCCTCCCCGACGTCGCTCACACGAGCGAGCCGGGCCGCCCTGTCGCCACGCCGGTGTTCGACGGTCTGGAGGAGGTCGCGCTGCGCGGTCTCTTCGGGGCGACCCTGCCGAACCGGGACGGCCAGCGCATGGTCAACCCGGACGGCAAGGCGATGCTGTTCGACGGCCGCTCCGGCGAGCCGTTCCCCGAGGCCGTCTCCACCGGCTACATGTACATCCTGAAGCTGCACCACCTGGTCGACGACAAGATCCACGCGCGTTCGACCGGCCCGTACTCGATGATCACGCAGCAGCCGCTGGGTGGTAAGGCGCAGTTCGGTGGTCAGCGGTTCGGTGAGATGGAGGTCTGGGCACTCGAGGCGTACGGCGCCGCGTACACGCTCCAGGAGCTGCTCACCATCAAGTCCGACGACGTCCCGGGCCGTGTCAAGGTCTACGAGGCGATCGTCAAGGGCGAGAACATCCCCGACTCGGGCATCCCGGAGTCCTTCAAGGTCCTCCTCAAGGAGATGCAGTCGCTGTGTCTGAACGTCGAGGTGCTCTCGAGCGACGGCAGCCACATCGAGATGAAGGAGTCGGACGACGAGGTGTACCGCGCCGCTGAGGAGCTCGGGATCGACCTTTCGAGGCGGCCCAACGCCGCCTCCAGCGTCGACGAGATCTGACACCGGTCCGCGCCCGTTCACACCGGGCGCGGACCTGGACACCAAGGGTTTTCGAGAACTTCAGGAAGTAGGACATCTTGCTCGACGTCAACGTCTTCGACGAGCTGCGTATCGGCCTCGCCACGGCCGAGGACATCCGTGCCTGGTCGCACGGTGAGGTCAAGAAGCCAGAGACCATCAACTACCGCACCCTCAAGCCGGAGAAGGACGGGCTCTTCTGCGAGAAGATCTTCGGTCCGACCCGCGACTGGGAGTGCTACTGCGGCAAGTACAAGCGCGTGCGCTTCAAGGGCATCATCTGTGAGCGGTGTGGCGTAGAGGTCACGCGCTCCAAGGTGCGCCGTGAGCGCATGGGCCACATCGAGCTCGCCGCGCCCGTCACGCACATCTGGTTCTTCAAGGGTGTGCCGTCCCGCCTGGGCTACCTGCTGGACCTGGCTCCGAAGGACCTCGAGAAGGTCATCTACTTCGCGGCCTACATGATCACGTCGGTCGACGACGAGGCCCGCCAGGAAGACCTGCCGAACCTGCAGAACGAGATCGATCTCGAGAAGAAGGAGATCTCCGACCGCCGGGACAACGACATCAACACCCGCGCCCAGAAGCTCGAGGCCGACCTGGCCGAGCTCGAGGCCGAGGGTGCCAAGGCCGACGCGCGCCGCAAGGTGCGCGACTCCGCCGAGCGCGAGATGGCTCAGATCCGCAAGCGTGCGGACCAGGAGCTGGACCGCCTCGAGCAGGTCTGGGACCGGTTCAAGAACCTCAAGGTCGCTGACCTCGAGGGCGACGAGATGCTGTACCGCCAGCTGCAGGACCGCTACGGCACCTACTTCGAGGGCGCCATGGGCGCGAACGCGATCCAGCAGCGCCTCCAGAACTTCGACCTGGAGGCCGAGGCCGACTCGCTGCGCGAGACCATCCGCTCGGGCAAGGGCCAGCGCAAGACCCGTGCTCTCAAGCGCCTCAAGGTCGTGAACGCGTTCCTCACGACCACGAACTCGCCGACCGCGATGGTGCTCGACGCCGTCCCGGTCATCCCGCCGGACCTGCGCCCGATGGTGCAGCTCGACGGTGGCCGGTTCGCGACGTCGGACCTGAACGACCTGTACCGCCGCGTCATCAACCGGAACAACCGCCTCAAGCGGCTCCTGGACCTGGGCGCGCCGGAGATCATCGTCAACAACGAGAAGCGGATGCTCCAGGAGGCCGTGGACTCGCTGTTCGACAACGGCCGCCGTGGTCGTCCGGTCACGGGCCCGGGCAACCGTCCGCTGAAGTCGATCTCCGACATGCTCAAGGGCAAGCAGGGTCGATTCCGGCAGAACCTGCTCGGCAAGCGTGTCGACTACTCGGGCCGTTCGGTCATCGTGGTCGGCCCGCAGCTCAAGCTGCACCAGTGCGGTCTGCCCAAGCAGATGGCGCTCGAGCTGTTCAAGCCGTTCGTCATGAAGCGGCTCGTGGAGCTCAACCACGCGCAGAACATCAAGAGCGCGAAGCGCATGGTCGAGCGCACCCGTCCCGTCGTCTGGGACGTGCTCGAAGAGGTCATCACGGAGCACCCGGTTCTGCTGAACCGTGCACCGACGCTGCACCGCCTGGGTATCCAGGCCTTCGAGCCGCAGCTCGTCGAGGGCAAGGCCATCCACCTGCACCCGCTCGTGTGCGGCGCGTTCAACGCCGACTTCGACGGTGACCAGATGGCGGTGCACCTGCCGCTGAGCGCCGAGGCGCAGGCCGAGGCCCGCATCCTCATGCTCTCGAGCAACAACATCCTGAAGCCGTCGGACGGCCGTCCGGTGACCATGCCCTCGCAGGACATGATCATCGGTCTGCACCACCTCACGAGCGACCGTCCGGGCGCCGTGGGCGAGGGCCGTGCGTTCGGCTCCGTGGCCGAGGCCATCATGGCCTTCGACCGCAACGAGCTGGACATCAACGCCAAGATCAAGCTTCGGATGTCGGACCTGGTGCCGCCGCTGAAGGACTTCGAGGCGCCCGAGGGCTGGGAGCCGGGGCAGCAGCTCCTGTTCGACACCACCCTCGGCCGGTACCTGTTCAACGAGACGCTGCCCGTCGACTACCCGTACGAGAACGGTGTCGCCGACAAGAAGCGCCTGTCGACGATCGTCAACGACCTCGCCGAGCGCTACCCGAAGGTGGAGGTGGCCGCGGCGCTGGACGCGCTGAAGGACGCCGGCTACCGCTGGGCCACGCGTTCCGGTGTCACGATCGCCATCTCCGACGTCGCTGCGCCGACCGAGAAGGCCGCGATCCTCGACGAGCACGAGGCTCGGGCCCTGAAGGTCCAGCAGCAGTTCGAGAAGGGTCTGATCACCGACGACGAGCGCCGTCAGGAGCTCATCGAGATCTGGACGCAGGCGACCGACAGGGTCGCGTCGGTCATGCGGGAGAAGCTCGAGAGCGACGCGCGGAACACCGTCATGCGCATGGTGGGTTCGGGTGCCCGTGGTAACTGGATGCAGGTCCGTCAGATCGCCGGTATGCGCGGTCTCGTGGCGAACCCGAAGGGTGAGATCATCCCTCGCCCGATCAAGTCCAACTACCGTGAGGGCCTGTCCGTCCTCGAGTACTTCATCGCGACGCACGGTGCCCGTAAGGGTCTGGCCGACACGGCTCTCCGTACGGCTGACTCGGGTTACCTGACCCGTCGTCTGGTGGACGTCTCGCAGGACGTCATCATCCGCGAGGAGGACTGCGGCACCGAGCGTGGACTCACGCTGCCGGTCGCCGAGCAGCTCCCGGACGGCTCGCTCGTCCCGGACGACCGCGTCGAGACCAGCATCTACTCGCGTACCTTCGCGACCGACGTGGTGGACGCCGACGGCAACGTCATCGCGACCGCCGGTTCGGACGCGGGCGACGTCATCATCGACCAGGTGATCGCCGCGGGCATCGAGAGCGTCAAGGTCCGTTCGGTCCTGACGTGCGAGTCCCGCGTGGGTACCTGCGCGAAGTGCTACGGCCGCTCCCTGGCCACGGGCCTGCTCGTGGACATCGGCGAGGCCGTCGGCATCATCGCGGCGCAGTCGATCGGTGAGCCGGGCACGCAGCTGACGATGCGTACCTTCCACACCGGTGGTGTGGCGGCCGCCGAGGACATCACGCAGGGTCTGCCGCGTGTCACCGAGCTCTTCGAGGCCCGTACCCCCAAGGGTGAGGCGCCGATCGCGGAGTACACGGGTCGCGTGACGATCGAGGACACCGAGCGGACGCGTCACCTCGTGCTGACGCCGGACGACGGTGGCGAGGAGATCAAGTACCCGGTCACGAAGCGTGCGCGCCTGAAGATCGCGGACGGCGACCACGTCACCGTGGGTACGCAGCTCGTGCAGGGTGCTGTCGACCCGAAGAAGGTGCTGCGGATCCTCGGCCCGCGTGCCACGCAGACGCACCTGGTGGACCAGGTCCAGGAGACCTACCGCAGCCAGGGTGTGGACATCCACGACAAGCACATCGAGGTCATCGTGCGGCAGATGCTGCGTCGCGTGACCGTGCTCGACTCGGGTGACTCGCAGCTGCTGCCGGGTGAGCTCGCGGAGCGCATGCGCTTCGAGGACGCGAACCGCAAGGCCGTGTCGGAGGGTGGCCAGCCGGCCGCCGGCCGTCCGGAGCTGATGGGTATCACGAAGGCCTCGCTCGCCACCGACTCGTGGCTCTCGGCGGCCTCCTTCCAGGAGACCACCCGAGTGCTCACCGAGGCGTCGATGAGCGGTCGCCGTGACCCGCTGCTGGGCCTCAAGGAGAACGTCATCATCGGTAAGCTCATCCCGGCCGGTACGGGTCTGCCCCGCTACCGCAACGTCGAGGTCGAGCCCACCGAGCAGGCGAAGGCCGAGCTCTACCCGAGCTTCGGCTACGACGAGATCGACTTCCCGACGCTCGGCATGGGCTCGGGCGAGGCGATCCCGCTGGAGGACCTGGACCTCGGCGACTTCCGCTGATCCACCTCCGCCGAGGTAGTCACCTGGCGAAGTAGACACGCAGCGAGGTAGTCACCCAGCATCCACTGGGTGACTACCTCGCTGTACGTCTACCTCGCCAAGGGGCTATCTCGGCAGGTTCGGGTGCATCTCACACCCGATTCGTTTTGACCCCCCGTAAACACGTGGGTATTCTTAGAATTCGTGCCCGCGCCGTCGGGCTGCACTTCCTGAAAACCACCGCAAGGTGGCTTCGGATGCGGCCGATGTGAGCGCGTGGGCATCCCGGCGAGATCCTCCGGGGCACGTCGTGCCCTGATGGTGGAGCCGGGCCATCGAGCCGGTGGTAAGTGGCGCAGCAGTCCCCGTGAGGGCTGTGGGTGCCGCATGCAATCGGCACGCACAAGCCAAGATCATCGACGGGGACGCCGGCAGGGCGTCGCCGAAGCTCAAGAAGACGACGGAGACGTAGTGCCTACGATCCAGCAGCTCGTCCGCAAGGGGCGTACCTCGAAGGTCACGGCGTCCAAGACGCCGGCCCTTCATGCCTCCCCTCAGCGGCGCGGTGTGTGCACACGCGTGTACACCACCACCCCCAAGAAGCCGAACTCGGCGCTCCGCAAGGTTGCGCGTGTGAAGCTCTCCTCCGGTACCGAGGTCACCGCGTACATCCCCGGCGTCGGCCACAACCTGCAGGAGCACTCCATCGTGCTCGTGCGTGGCGGCCGTGTGAAGGACCTCCCGGGCGTGCGGTACAAGATCGTCCGCGGCGCGCTCGACACCCAGGGTGTCAAGGGCCGCAAGCAGGGCCGGAGCAAGTACGGCGCCAAGAAGGAGAAGAGCTAATGCCCCGCAAGGGTCCGGCCCCCAAGCGGCCGCTCATCGTCGACCCGGTCTACGGGTCCCCGGTTGTCACGCAGCTGATCAACAAGGTGCTGCTCGACGGCAAGAAGTCGACCGCCGAGGCGATTGTCTACGGCGCCCTCGAGGGTGTTCGTGCCAAGACCGACGGCGACCCGGTCGTGGTGCTCAAGCGTGCGCTGGACAATGTCCGTCCCGCGCTCGAGGTGCGCTCCCGCCGCGTCGGTGGTGCCACGTACCAGGTGCCGGTCGACGTCCGCCCCACGCGTGCCACCACGCTCGCGCTGCGCTGGCTCACCGACTTCTCCCGCGCTCGTCGCGAGAAGACGATGACCGAGCGTCTGATGAACGAGATCCTCGACGCGTCGAACGGTCTCGGTGCTGCTGTCAAGCGCCGCGAGGACATGCACAAGATGGCCGACTCCAACAAGGCCTTCGCGCACTACCGCTGGTAGTAGCTTCCGAGCGGCCCCGGGTCACCCCGGGGCCGTCGGTGGATGCTTGACCGCCGGCCCCCAGCCCACCTTCAGACCAAGGGGTAAGACACCGTGGCACTCGACGTGCTGACCGACCTGAACAAGGTCCGCAACATCGGCATCATGGCCCACATCGATGCCGGCAAGACCACGACGACCGAGCGCATCCTGTTCTACACGGGTGTGAACTACAAGATCGGTGAGACGCACGACGGTGCGTCGACGATGGACTGGATGGAGCAGGAGCAGGAGCGCGGCATCACGATCACGTCCGCCGCGACGACCTGCTACTGGAAGAACAACCAGATCAACATCATCGATACGCCGGGTCACGTCGACTTCACGGTCGAGGTGGAGCGTTCGCTCCGCGTGCTCGACGGTGCCGTTGCCGTGTTCGACGGCAAGGAGGGTGTCGAGCCCCAGTCGGAGACGGTCTGGCGCCAGGCGGACAAGTACGACGTCCCGCGCATCTGCTTCGTCAACAAGATGGACAAGCTCGGTGCGGACTTCTACTTCACCGTCGACACCATCATCAACCGCCTCAAGGCGAAGCCGCTGGTCATCCAGCTCCCGATCGGGTCGGAGAACGACTTCGAGGGCGTTGTCGACCTCATCGAGATGAAGGCGCTCACGTGGCGCGGCGACACCAAGATGGGTGAGGAGTACGAGGTCGAGGAGATCCCGGCCGACATGCTCGAGAAGGCGCAGCAGTACCGCGCCGACCTGGTCGAGGCTGTCGCCGAGGCCGACGACGAGCTGCTCGAGAAGTTCCTCGGTGGCGAGGAGCTGACGGTTCCGGAGATCAAGTCCGGCATCCGGAAGCTCGTCATCAAGTCCGCGGCCTTCCCGGTCCTGTGCGGCTCGGCGTTCAAGAACAAGGGTGTCCAGCCCATGCTCGACGCCGTGATCGACTACCTGCCGACCCCGCTCGACGTCCCGGCTGTCCAGGGTGTCGACGTCAAGGACGCAGAGAAGGTCATCGAGCGTCGCCCGGACGAGAAGGAGCCGTTCTCGGCCCTCGCGTTCAAGGTCGCCACGCACCCGTTCTTCGGCAAGCTGACCTACGTCCGTGTCTACTCGGGCAAGGTCGCGCAGGGCGCCGCCGTGCAGAACTCGACCAAGGGCAAGAAGGAGCGCATCGGGAAGCTCTTCCAGATGCACTCCAACAAGGAGAACCCGGTCGAGGAAGCGCACGCCGGGCACATCTACGCGTTCATCGGGCTCAAGGACGTCACCACCGGTGACACCCTGTCCGACCCGGCGAACCCGGTCATCCTCGAGTCGATGAGCTTCCCGGAGCCCGTCATCGACGTGGCCATCGAGCCGAAGACGAAGGCCGACCAGGAGAAGCTGTCGACCGCCATCCAGAAGCTCGCACAGGAGGACCCGACCTTCCGCGTGCGTCTGGACGACGAGACCGGCCAGACCGTCATCGGCGGTATGGGCGAGCTCCACCTCGACATCCTCGTCGACCGTATGCGTCGCGAGTTCAAGGTCGAGGCCAACGTCGGTAAGCCGCAGGTCGCCTACCGCGAGACCATTCGCCGCGTTGCGGAGAAGGTCGACTACACGCACAAGAAGCAGACCGGTGGCTCCGGCCAGTTCGCCAAGGTCCAGGTGACCTTCGCACCGCTGGCGACGGCTGAGGGCGAGCTCTACGAGTTCGAGAACGCCGTCACCGGTGGCCGCATCCCGCGCGAGTACATCCCGTCCGTGGACGCTGGTATCCAGTCGGCCATGCAGCAGGGTGTGCTGGCGGGCTTCCCGGTCGTCGGCGTCAAGGCGTCGCTGATCGACGGTGCGTACCACGACGTCGACTCCTCGGAGATGGCGTTCAAGATTGCCGGTTCGATGGTCTTCAAGGAAGGCGTCAAGCGCGCCGACCCGGTCCTGCTCGAGCCGGTCATGGCCGTCGAGGTGCGTACGCCCGAGGAGTACATGGGCGACGTGATCGGCGACATCAACTCCCGACGTGGCATGATCCAGTCCATGGAGGACGCGACCGGCGTCAAGGTCGTTCGCGCCCAGGTGCCGCTCAGTGAGATGTTCGGCTACATCGGTGACCTCCGGTCGAAGACCCAGGGTCGCGCGGTGTACTCGATGCAGTTCGACAGCTACGCCGAGGTTCCCAAGGCAGTTGCCGAAGAGATCATCAAGAAGACCCGGGGCGAGTGAGTCCCCACAGGTCGACCCGCACAACCAACCTGTAGGAAGAACCGCACGCCCCGCAGTTGTAGGCTTCTTGGCCGAGCATCTGCAACGTTCGGAACATCTACCCAAGTCCCAGGAGGACCCCAGTGGCTAAGGCCAAGTTCGAGCGGACCAAGCCGCACGTCAACATCGGCACGATCGGTCACGTCGACCACGGTAAGACGACGCTGACCGCCGCGATCTCGAAGACGCTTGCGGACAAGTACCCGGACCTTCCGGCGAACACGCAGCGCAACTTCGACGAGATCGACGCCGCGCCGGAGGAGAAGCAGCGCGGTATCACGATCAACATCGCGCACATCGAGTACGAGACGCCGAAGCGCCACTACGCGCACGTCGACGCTCCGGGTCACGCCGACTACATCAAGAACATGATCACCGGTGCCGCGCAGATGGACGGCGCGATCCTGGTGGTTGCCGCGACCGACGGTCCGATGGCCCAGACGCGTGAGCACGTGCTGCTCGCCCGTCAGGTCGGCGTGCCGTACCTGCTCGTGGCGCTCAACAAGTCCGACATGGTCGACGACGAGGAGATCCTCGAGCTCGTCGAGATGGAGGTTCGTGAGCTGCTGTCCTCGCAGGAGTTCGACGGTGACAACGCGCCTGTCGTGCGCGTCTCCGGCCTGAAGGCTCTCGAGGGCGACCCCGAGTGGGTCGAGAAGGTCGTCGAGCTCATGGAAGCCGTCGACGAGAACGTGCCGGAGCCGCTGCGCGACCTCGACAAGCCGTTCCTCATGCCGATCGAGGACGTCTTCACGATCACCGGTCGTGGCACCGTCGTCACCGGCAAGGTCGAGCGTGGCACGCTGGACATCAACTCGGACGTCGAGATCGTCGGCATCCGCCAGCCGCAGAAGACCACGGTCACCGGTATCGAGACGTTCCACAAGCAGATGGACCAGGCTCAGGCCGGCGACAACACCGGTCTGCTCCTGCGTGGCATCAAGCGCGAGGACGTCGAGCGCGGTCAGGTCATCGTGAAGCCGGGTTCGATCACCCCGCACACGAACTTCGAGGCTCAGGTCTACATCCTGGGCAAGGACGAGGGTGGCCGTCACAACCCGTTCTACTCGAACTACCGCCCGCAGTTCTACTTCCGCACCACGGACGTCACCGGCGTCATCACGCTGCCCGAGGGCACCGAGATGGTCATGCCCGGCGACAACACCGAGATGTCGGTCGAGCTCATCCAGCCGATCGCCATGGAGGAGGGTCTGGGCTTCGCCATCCGCGAGGGTGGCCGCACGGTCGGTTCAGGCCGTGTCACCAAGATCATCAAGTGATCCTGGAGCACAGACTCGTCTGACGGAAGTCAGCTGAACGATGGGGCCCGGGCGCTTCGGCGCCCGGGCCCCATCGCGTAAGTAGCGGGAGTCACACCATCCTCCGTTTGGTACATGCGGAGTCGTATGGCAAGATTGCATAGTTGCCTGTCACAGGCGCGCTCTTTCAAGTGTCGAACAGTGTGCAGAACCGCAGTCCTTGGTCCCGGATCGTTCGGGTTCAGCAGAGGCTGGAGCGGTCACCCTCCCGGGGAGAAACCGGGTGTGGGGTCGCGGGGTTTATCGCCTGCTATTCGATGCTACGAGGCGCCCCGCGGAGCACACGTCCTTCGGTCTTCCGGAGGAACTGTTCCGAGCAGGCTCGGCAAACGTCGTGGTCGGTCCGGCTGTACAGCTGGTCCAGATCACTTCCCAACGGCCCCGGCACCAGTCATGGTGTTATGCGCCCGGCTGTGTCGTATTACGCGACACGCCCGAGTGCGTGGGTCGGACAGTAGCGGTTCGAGAGAGAGAGTCAGACGACGCCATGGCGGGACAGAAGATCCGCATCCGGCTCAAGTCCTACGACCACGAGGTGATCGACAGTTCGGCGCGCAAGATCGTCGACACGGTCACTCGCGCTGGTGCGACGGTCGTGGGTCCGGTGCCGCTGCCGACGGAGAAGAACGTCTTCGTTGTGATCCGGTCGCCTCACAAGTACAAGGACAGCCGCGAGCACTTCGAGATGCGTACGCACAAGCGGCTCATCGACATCATCGATCCCACGCCCAAGGCCGTCGACTCGCTCATGCGACTCGACCTGCCGGCGGACGTGAACATCGAGATCAAGCTCTGAGGCTGGAGGACATCATGACCAACCAGCAGAAGAACGTGACCGCGTTGCTCGGGACCAAGCTCGGCATGACGCAGCTCTGGGACGAGGCAGGCCGCCTCGTGCCGGTGACCGTCGTGTCCGTGGGCACCAATGTGGTGACCCAGGTCCGCACGGTTGACGCCGACGGTTATGCGGCTGTTCAGCTCGCGACCGGCCAGGTCGACCCGCGCAAGGTCACCAAGCCCCTCAAGGGCCACTTCGAGAAGGCCGGCGTCACGCCGCGCCGTCACGTGGCCGAGATCCGCACCGAGAACGCCTCCGAGTTCACGCTCGGCCAGGAGATCACTGCTGACGCCTTCGAGGCCGGCGCCGTGGTCGACGTGGTTGGCACCACCAAGGGCAAGGGCACCGCCGGTGTGATGAAGCGTCACGGCTTCCACGGCGTGGGTGCTTCGCACGGTGCGCACCGTAACCACCGCAAGCCCGGCTCGATCGGTGGCGCTTCGACGCCGTCGCGAGTCTTCAAGGGCATGAAGATGGCCGGTCGGATGGGTAACGCCCGTCAGACCACCCAGAACCTGACCGTTCACGCGGTCGACGCTGAGAAGGGTCTGCTGCTCGTCAAGGGCGCGGTTCCCGGCCCCAAGGGTGGCGTCGTCCTCGTGCGTAACGCCGCGAAGGGAGCGTGAACCCGATGAGCGCTCTGACTGTCGACGTCCTGGACGCCCAGGGCAAGAAGTCCGGTACCGCCGAGCTCCCTTCTGAGGTGTTCGACGTCGCCGTGAACATCCCGCTGATCCACCAGGTGGTCGTTGCGCAGCGCGCAGCCGCCCGCCAGGGCACCGCGTCCACGAAGACTCGTGGCGAGGTCCGCGGTGGTGGCCGCAAGCCGTACAAGCAGAAGGGCACCGGCCGCGCCCGTCAGGGCTCGATCCGCGCTCCGCAGTTTGCCGGCGGTGGCGTCGTCCACGGCCCGCAGCCGCGCAAGTACGACCAGCGCACCCCGAAGAAGATGAAGGCCGCCGCCCTGCGTGGTGCGCTCTCTGACCGTGCTCGTGCCGGTCGCGTGCACGTCGTTGCCGGTTTCGGCATCGAGGGTGTCCCGTCGACCAAGACGGCGCTTGCCACCATCACGAAGCTGACGACGCGTGCTCACGTGCTCGTCGTGACGCAGCGCGATGACGAGGCCACGGTCAAGTCCCTGCGCAACGTTCCCGAGGTGCACCTCCTGGTCGCTGACCAGCTGAACACCTACGACGTGCTCGTCTCCGACGACGTCATCTTCACCGAGGGTGCGCTTGCCGCTTTCCTCGAGGGCCCGACCAAGGGCGCGAAGGCTGTCGCCACGGAGTCCGAGGCCGAGACCGCTGAGGAGACTGCCAAGTGACCGTCACCGTGAAGGACCCGCGCGACATCCTGCTCGCGCCGGTCGTCTCCGAGAAGAGCTACAACCTTCTCGACGAGGGCAAGTACACCTTCATCGTGGACCCGAGCGCCAACAAGACCGAGATCAAGATCGCTATCGAGAAGGTCTTCAGCGTCAAGGTCGCGTCGGTGAACACGATGAACCGCAAGGGCAAGACGCGTCGCACGCGTTTTGGCCTCGGCAAGCGCAAGGACACGAAGCGTGCGATCGTCACCCTCCGCGAGGGCACGATCGACATCTTCGGCGGTCCGGTCGGCTGAGCTGACGAGAGACGATTGAGGACAGGTTTCCATGGGAATCCGTAAGTACAAGCCGACGACGCCCGGCCGCCGCGGCTCCAGCGTTGCCGACTTTGTCGAGGTCACACGCTCGCAGCCGGAGAAGTCGCTGATCCGCCCGCTGAGCAAGACCGGTGGCCGTAACAACACCGGTCGTATCACGACGCGTCACAAGGGCGGCGGCCACAAGCGTGCCTACCGCGTCATCGACTTCCGTCGTCACGACAAGGACGGCGTGCCCGCGAAGGTCGCTCACATCGAGTACGACCCCAACCGCACGGCGCGCATCGCGCTGCTGCACTACGCGGACGGCGAGAAGCGCTACATCATCGCGCCGAACAAGCTGTCGCAGGGCGACCGCATCGAAGCTGGTGCGGGTGCCGACATCAAGCCCGGCAACAACCTGCCGCTGCGCAACATCCCGACCGGTACGGTCATCCACGCCATCGAGCTTCGGCCCGGTGGCGGTGCGAAGATCGCTCGTTCGGCTGGTGCGTCGGTGCAGCTCGTTGCCAAGGACGGCCCCTATGCGCAGCTGCGCATGCCGTCCGGCGAGATCCGGAACGTCGACCTGCGCTGCCGCGCGACGGTCGGCGAGGTCGGCAACGCCGAGCAGTCGAACATCAGCTGGGGCAAGGCCGGCCGCATGCGCTGGAAGGGCAAGCGCCCGACCGTGCGTGGCGTCGCCATGAACCCGGTGGACCACCCCCACGGTGGTGGTGAAGGCAAGACGTCCGGTGGACGTCACCCGGTCAGCCCTTGGGGCCAGGCCGAGGGTCGTACCCGCCGTCCGAACAAGTCGAGCGACCGGATGATCGTCCGTCGCCGTCGTACCGGCAAGAAGCGCTGATAGGAGCCTGAAACATGCCTCGTAGCCTGAAGAAGGGCCCCTTCGTAGACGGTCACCTCCAGAAGAAGGTGGACGTCCAGAACGAGAAGGGGACCAAGACAGTTATCAAGACCTGGTCCCGTCGGTCGGTTGTCACGCCCGACTTTCTCGGTCACACCTTTGCCGTGCACGACGGTCGCAAGCACGTCCCGGTCTTCGTGACCGAGTCGATGGTCGGCCACAAGCTCGGCGAGTTCGCTCCCACGCGGACCTTCCGCGGCCACGTGAAGGACGACAGGAAGGGTCGTCGCCGCTGAGGCGTGGGGTTCTCCCCACCACAGCAGCGATGATCTGGACTGTCTGAGAAAAGGAAGCAGGACAGCAATGGAAGCCAAGGCGCAGGCGCGGTTCGTCCGTGTCACGCCCCAGAAGGCCCGGCGCGTCGTGGACCTCATCCGTGGCAAGCAGGCCTCTGAGGCCGTCGCGGTGCTGAAGTTCGCACCGCAGGCCGCCAGTGAGCCGATCCGCAAGGTCGTGGAGAGCGCGATCGCGAACGCTCGGGTGAAGGCCGACCGCGCGAGCGAGCGCTTCGACGAGGGCGACCTGGTCGTCTCCGCCGCGTTCGTGGACGAGGGGCCGACGCTCAAGCGTTTCCGGCCGCGGGCTCAGGGACGTGCTACGCGCATTCTCAAGCGCACCAGCCACATCACCGTGGTGCTCGCCGACAAGGAAGGGGCCCGATAGTGGGACAGAAGGTTCACCCGCACGGGTACCGCCTGGGTATTACGACTGACCACCGGTCGCGTTGGTTCGCCGACAGCACCAAGCCCGGTCAGCGGTACCGCGACTACGTCCGTGAGGACGTTCAGATCCGCAAGCTCATGAGCACTGGTCTCGAGCGTGCCGGTATCTCCAAGGTCGAGATCGAGCGCACCCGCGACCGTGTCCGCGTGGACATCCACACGGCACGTCCGGGCATCGTGATCGGCCGTCGAGGTGCTGAGGCCGACCGCATCCGCGGCGAGCTCGAGAAGCTCACGGGCAAGCAGGTTCAGCTCAACATCCTCGAGGTCAAGAACGCGGAGATCGACGCGCAGCTCGTTGCTCAGGGCATTGCCGAGCAGCTGGCCAGCCGTGTCTCCTTCCGTCGCGCGATGCGCAAGGGCATGCAGTCCGCCCAGCGTGCCGGCGCGAAGGGTATCCGCGTGCAGGTCGCCGGCCGCCTCGGCGGCGCCGAGATGAGCCGTTCGGAGTTCTACCGCGAGGGCCGCGTGCCCCTGCACACCCTCCGGGCGTACATCGACTACGGCTTCTACGAGGCCCGCACCACCTTCGGCCGTATCGGCGTCAAGGTGTGGATCTACAAGGGCGAGGTCACCGAGAAGGAGTTCGCCGCTCAGCAGGCAACTGCGGCACCCCGTGCGGGTCGCGGTCGGGGCGACCGCCCCGAGCGTGGCGAGCGCGGTGGCGACCGTCGCGGTGGCCCGCGTCGCAACGAGCGTCCGGCCGAGCGCAGCACTGAGGCAGCCCCCGCGGCTGAGGCAGCTGCTGCTCCGGCCGCAGAGACCGGAACGGAGGCCTGACCATGCTGATCCCCCGCAGGGTCAAGCACCGCAAGCAGCACCACCCGTCGCGCTCCGGTGCGGCAAAGGGTGGCACCCAGATCGCGTTCGGCGACTTCGGCATCCAGGCTCTGGAGCCGGCGTACGTCACCAACCGCCAGATCGAGGCGGCGCGTATCGCAATGACTCGCCACATCAAGCGTGGCGGCAAGGTGTGGATCAACATCTACCCGGACCGCCCGCTGACGAAGAAGCCTGCCGAGACCCGCATGGGTTCCGGTAAGGGTTCTCCGGAGTGGTGGGTCGCCAACGTCAAGCCCGGTCGAATCCTTTTCGAGCTGGCCGGTGTTGACGAGTCCCTTGCTCGCGAGGCCATGCGCCGCGCGATGCACAAGCTCCCGATGAAGTGCCGTTTCGTGGTGCGCGAGGGTGGTGTCTGATGGCTATCGGTACGCAGGGGCTTGCCCCCATCGATCTGGATGGCATGGATGACGAGACTCTCGTCGCCAAGCTGAAGGAAGCCAAGGAGGAGCTTTTCAACCTCCGCTTCCAGTCGGCGACCGGCCAGCTCGAGAGCCACGGTCGTCTCAAGGCCGTCCGTCGCGACATCGCTCGGATCTACACGATCCTGCGTGAGCGCGAGCTCGGCATCCGT
Source organism: Promicromonospora iranensis (assembly GCF_028994805.1). GTDB lineage: Bacteria > Actinomycetota > Actinomycetes > Actinomycetales > Cellulomonadaceae > Promicromonospora > Promicromonospora iranensis. The sequence goes on from NZ_JAJQQP010000004.1 coordinate 79,709, forward strand.
ACGGCTCCGAGCGTGAGTGAGTGAGGCAATGAGCGAGAACACGACGTCTGCGGCCCCCGAGGCCCAGCGCGCGACGCGTAAGGTGCGCCGTGGCTACGTGGTCAGCGACAAGATGGACAAGACCATCGTGATCGAGGTCGAGGACCGGGTGAAGCACCCGCTCTACGCCAAGGTCATCCGTCGCACGACCAAGGTCAAGGCGCACGACGAGCAGAACAGCGCCGGTGTCGGCGACCTGGTCGTCATCATGGAGACCCGCCCGCTGTCCGCTACCAAGCGGTTCCGGCTCGTGGAGATCCTCGAGAAGGCCAAGTAAGGACTTCTCTTTCGGCTGGGGCGGTGCGTGACACACGTACGCGTGCCGTCCCGGCTCAGCACAGCAACTATCCGTTCGACCAGGCTCGCCGGAAACAGTCCGCGCGAGAACCAGTTCGACGACAGGAGTTCATTCAATGATCCAGCAGGAGTCGCGACTTCGGGTCGCCGACAACACGGGTGCCAAGGAGATTCTCTGCATCCGCGTTCTCGGTGGCTCCGGCCGTCGCTACGCCGGAATCGGCGACACCATCGTCGCCACCGTCAAGGACGCGATCCCGGGCGGCAACGTGAAGAAGGGCGACGTCATCAAGGCTGTCGTCGTCCGGACCGCCAAGGAGCGCCGCCGTCCCGACGGTTCCTACATCAAGTTCGACGAGAACGCCGCCGTCATCCTCAAGGGCGACGGTGAGCCTCGCGGCACCCGCATCTTCGGCCCGGTGGGTCGTGAGCTGCGTGACAAGCGGTTCATGAAGATCATCTCGCTGGCTCCGGAGGTGCTCTGACCATGGCGAAGATCAAGAAGGGCGACCAGGTCATCGTGATCTCGGGTCGCGACAAGGGCAAGACCGGTCGGGTGCTCGAGGTCCTCAAGGACTCCGACCGCCTCGTGGTCGAGGGCGTTCAGCGTGTCACGAAGCACACCAAGGTGGGCCAGTCGCAGCGCGGCGCCCGCACCGGTGGCATCGAGACGGTCGAGGCGCCGATCCACGTGAGCAACGTGATGATCGTCGACCCGGAGACCAAGAAGGGCACCCGCGTCGGGTACCGCGAGGAGCAGGTGGAGCGCGACGGTCGTACCAAGACCGTCCGGATCCGCGTTGCGAAGCGCTCCGGGAAGGACATCTGATGACCGAGACGACCATCGAGGCCCCGGCCCAGCCGCGCCTCAAGCAGAAGTACCGCGAGGAGATCCTCCCGGCGCTGATCGAAGAGTTCGGCCACAAGAACCTGCACCAGGCCGGCGGTCTCACGAAGATCGTCGTGAACATGGGTGTGGGCGACGCGGCCAAGGACTCGAAGCTCATCGAGGGCGCTATCCGCGACCTCTCGGCGATCACCGGTCAGAAGCCCCAGGTCACCAAGGCTCGTAAGTCCATCGCGCAGTTCAAGCTGCGCGAGGGCATGCCGATCGGTGCGCACGTGACGCTTCGCGGTGACCGCATGTGGGAGTTCCTCGACCGCCTGCTGGCGACCGCCCTGCCGCGTATCCGCGACTTCCGTGGTCTGTCGCCCAAGCAGTTCGACGGGCACGGCAACTACACCTTCGGTCTCACGGAGCAGTCGATGTTCCACGAGATCGACCAGGACAAGATCGACCGGGTCCGCGGTATGGACATCACGGTCGTGACGACGGCGACGACCGACGACGAGGGCCGCTCTCTGCTGCGCCGTCTCGGCTTCCCCTTCAAGGAGAACTGACATGGCGAAGAAGGCCCTGATCAACAAGGCGGCCGCCAAGCCGAAGTTCGCGGTTCGCGCCTACACCCGGTGCCAGAAGTGCGGTCGCCCGCACTCCGTTTACCGCAAGTTCGGCCTGTGCCGCATCTGCGTTCGGGAGATGGCCCACCGCGGCGAGCTCCCGGGCGTCACCAAGAGCAGCTGGTAACACAACTACGCCGTAGGTCTGTCCGGCCCCTCGAGGCCGCTCGGATACCCCGGCGAGGAAGGGCAAGAGCCCGATGACTATGACCGACCCGATCGCAGACATGCTGACCCGTCTGCGTAACGCGAACTCGGCGCACCACGACACGGTTTCCATGCCGTCGTCGAAGCTGAAGACGCACATTGCTGAGATCCTGCAGGCCGAGGGCTACATCGTCGGCTGGTCCGTGGAGGATGCCCAGGTGGGCAAGACCCTCACGCTCGAGCTGAAGTACGGCCAGAACCGGGAGCGCGCCCTGGCGGGCGTGCGCCGCGTCTCGAAGCCCGGTCTGCGTGTCTACCGCAAGTCCACCGATCTGCCCAAGGTGCTCGGCGGCCTGGGCGTGGCGATTCTGTCCACGTCCTCCGGCCTCCTCACCGACCGGCAGGCACAGGCCAAGGGCGTCGGCGGCGAAGTCCTCGCCTACGTCTGGTAATCCGGAAAGGAGAAAACGCCAATGTCTCGAATCGGCAAGCTTCCCGTTCCGGTCCCAGCCGGCGTGGACATCACTGTCAGCGGCGCGCTCGTGACCGTGAAGGGCCCCAAGGGTTCTCTCGAGCACAATGTGCCCGCACCCATCAATATCGCCCAGGAGGACGCCCAGCTTGTGGTGTCCCGTCCGGACGACGAGCGGAACTCCCGTGCGCTGCACGGCCTGACCCGCACCCTGATCGCCAACATGATCACCGGTGTGACGCAGGGCTACGAGAAGAAGCTCGAGATCGTCGGTACTGGTTACCGTGTCGTGGCGAAGGGCTCGAACCTCGAGTTCGCGCTCGGCTTCAGCCACCCCGTTGTCGTCGAACCGCCTGCGGGCGTCACGTTCGCAGTCGAGAGCCCCACCAAGTTCTCGGTCTCGGGCATCGACAAGCAGCAGGTCGGCGAGGTCGCAGCGAACATTCGCAAGATCCGCAAGCCCGAGCCTTACAAGGGCAAGGGCGTGCGTTACGCCGGCGAGAACGTCCGCCGCAAGGTCGGAAAGGCTGGTAAGTGACGATGGCTATCAAGATCCTGGGCAAGGGCAAGTCCGTCGCTCGTCAGCGTCGTCACCTGCGCCTGCGCAAGAAGATCGCAGGCACCGCCGTTCGTCCGCGTCTGGTCGTCACCCGTTCCTCGCGCCACATGGTGGCGCAGGTCGTGGACGACAGCGTGGGCAAGACCGTCGCGTCGGCGTCGACCCTCGAGGCCGACCTGCGTGCGTTCGACGGCGACAAGACGGCCAAGGCCCGCAAGATCGGCGAGCTCGTCGCCGAGCGTGCCAAGGCTGTCGGCGTCGACACCGTCGTGTTCGACCGCGGCGGCAACAAGTACCACGGTCGCGTCGCTGCAGTGGCTGACGGCGCCCGCGAGGGCGGTCTGGCCCTGTGATGACCAACGCACGGAAGAAGAGGACTCTCTGATGGCTGCAGGGCAGCGCAGCGGCGCCCCCCAGGGTGCCGCCACCGAGAACAAGGACCGTAACGACCGCCGTGGTGGCGGCCGTGGCGGCGACCGTCGCGGAGGGCGCGAGGAGAAGAGCGCCTTCATCGAGAAGGTCGTCTCCATCAACCGCGTCTCCAAGGTCGTCAAGGGTGGCCGCCGCTTCAGCTTCACCGCGCTCGTCGTGGTGGGCGATGGTGACGGCACCGTGGGCGTCGGCTACGGCAAGGCCAAGGAGGTGCCCGCGGCGATCGCCAAGGGTGTCGAGGAGGCGAAGAAGAACTTCTTCCGCGTCCCTCGTATCCAGGGCACCATCCCGCACCCCATCCAGGGTGAGAAGGCCGCCGGTGTCGTGTTCCTGCGTCCGGCGTCGCCGGGTACCGGTGTGATCGCCGGTGGTCCGGTGCGCGCCGTGCTGGAGTGCGCGGGCATCCACGACGTGCTGAGCAAGTCGCTCGGTTCGTCGAACGCGATCAACATCGTGCACGCCACGGTCGCGGCCCTGCAGGGCCTCGAAGAGCCGGCTGCTGTTGCCGCTCGTCGTGGCCTCCCGCTCGAGGACGTGGCTCCGGCCGCGCTCCTCCGCGCGCAGGCCGCTGGTCGTGCCGAGTCGACTGCAAAGGCGGGTGCGTGATGGCTCGACTCAAGGTGACTCAGACCAAGTCCGCCATCGGCGGCAAGCAGAACCAGCGTGACACGCTGCGAACCCTCGGCCTCAAGCGGATCGGCGACACCGCCGTGAAGGAGGACCGTGCGGAGATTCGTGGCATGGTCAAGACGGTGGCGCACCTCGTCACCGTCGAGGAGGTCGAGTGATCATGGCGGAGAACAAGCCGCTGAAGATGCACCACCTCCGTCCGGCCCCCGGCGCCAAGACCGCGAAGACCCGTGTGGGTCGCGGTGAGGCGTCGAAGGGTAAGACGGCAGGTCGTGGTACGAAGGGTACGAAGGCTCGTTACCAGGTCCCCGCTGGCTTCGAGGGTGGGCAGATGCCTCTGCACATGCGCCTCCCGAAGCTGCGTGGGTTCAAGAACCCGTTCCGCGTGGAGTTCCAGGTCGTGAACCTGGACAAGCTCTCCGCGCTGTTCCCCGAGGGTGGCTCCGTCACCGTCGAGGACCTCGTCGCCAAGGGTGCGGTCCGCAAGGGCCAACCCGTGAAGGTGCTGGGCAACGGCGAGATCACCGTCAAGCTCGAGATCGCGGTCGACCGCGTCTCGGCGTCCGCCAAGGAGAAGATCCTGGCGGCCGGCGGTACGGTCTCGGAGGCCTGAGACTGCTGCAGGGCCGGCGGCGCGTGATGCGCGGCCGGCCCTGTGTGCTCTCTTGAGAAAACCAGGGGGCTCTCGTGGTCCGAGAGACCCCGTGAGCAACGTAGAATCCGACACGGTCTGGCTGCACCGTTGTGGTCTGGCCCACGTTCGACACACCTCGCCGGTGCCAGCCGGCGACACTAGATCCCGCAACGGCGGGCCAGGAGGATAGGGTGCTCAGCGCTTTCGGCCGGGCTTTCCGGACGCCAGACCTGCGGCGCAAGCTGCTGTTCACGATCGCGATGATGGCGATCTTCCGGCTCGGGTCGTTCATCCCGACCCCCGGCGTGGACTACGCGAACGTGCAGCAGTGCATCGCCTCGGAGGGCGACGACAGCCTGCTCGGTCTGATCAACGTCTTCAGCGGCGGTGCTCTGCTGCAGCTGTCGATCTTCGCCCTCGGGATCATGCCGTACATCACGGCGAGCATCATCGTGCAGCTGCTTCGCGTGGTGATCCCACGCTTCGAGGCGCTGCAGAAGGAGGGCCAGTCGGGTCAGACCAAGCTGACCCAGTACACCCGCTACCTGACGATCGCCCTCGCGATCCTGCAGTCCACGACCGTCATCACGACGGCCCGCCAGGGTGTGCTCTTCCAGAACTGTGACCTCAACGTCATCGCGGACGACGGCATCCTGACCTCGATCCTCATGGTCATCACCATGACGGCCGGTACCGGCCTCGTCATGTGGATCGGCGAGCTGATCACCGAGCGCGGCGTCGGCAACGGCATGTCCCTGCTGATCTTCACCTCGATCGCGGCCAGCTTCCCGACCTCGCTCTGGTCGATCGCCGGTGGCGCCAACGGCGCCGTCAACTTCACCGTGATGCTGCTGGTCATCATCGTGGTGATCGGGCTCGTGGTCTTCGTCGAGCAGTCGCAGCGCCGCATCCCGGTGCAGTACGCGAAGCGCATGGTGGGCCGCCGGATGTACGGCGGCACCAGCACCTACATCCCGATCAAGATCAACATGTCCGGCGTGATCCCCGTGATCTTCGCGGCGTCGATCCTCGCGATTCCGGGCCTGCTCGCCCAGTTCGGGGACCAGAGCGCCGGCTGGGTCATCTGGATCTCCAACAACCTGGTCCAGCAGTCGTCGCCGCTGTACATCGCGGTCTACACGCTGATGATCATCTTCTTCTGCTTCTTCTACACCTCGATCACGTTCAACCCGGACGAGGTCGCGGACAACATGAAGAAGTACGGCGGCTTCATCCCCGGCATCCGCGCCGGCCGCCCCACGGCGGAGTACCTCGACTTCGTGATCACCCGGATCACCTCCGCCGGTTCCGTGTACCTCGCGCTGATCGCGCTGATCCCGACGCTGGTGCTCGTCTTCCTCGGCGTCAGCACCAACCTGCCCTTCGGTGGCGCCTCGATCCTCATCGTGGTCGGCGTCGGGCTGGATACGGTCAAGCAGATCGATTCACAGCTGCAGCAGCGCCATTACGAAGGATTCCTCCGTTGAGTCAGACTCCCACCACCACCTCCCGCCGCGAGCTGCACGCTCGGCCGGACCAGGAGGGCCAGGTCACGCGCCTGGTCATCATGGGGCCGCAGGGTGCGGGCAAGGGCACGCAGGCAGCCCGTCTCGCCGAGGTCTTCGGGATCGTCCCGATCTCGACGGGCGACATCTTCCGCGCGAACATCGCGGGGGAGACCGAGCTGGGCAGGCTTGCGCAGGAGTACACGAACAAGGGTGACCTCGTCCCCGACGAGGTCACCAACGCGATGGTCCGGGACCGGCTCGCGGAGCCGGACGTCAAGGAGGGCTTCATCCTCGACGGGTACCCGCGCAACGCGGCCCAGGTCACGGAGCTCGACCAGATCCTCGCCGACCTCGGCTGGGAGCTGGACGGCGTCATCGAGCTGACGGCGGACCGCGCCGAGCTCCTGACGCGCATCGCGAGGCGCGCTCAGGACGAGGGGCGCGACGACGACACCAAGGACGCGATCACGCGCCGCCTCGACATCTACGCGGAGCAGACAGCGCCGCTGACGGCGGCCTACGGGGAGCGCAACCTGCTCGTCCAGGTCGACGGGCTCGGCGAGATCGCCGATGTCACCGACCGCATCGTCGCCGCCCTCGCGGCCCAGCTGGGCTGAGGCGTGGTCTTCGGACGGGAGCGGGTCGAGTACAAGACGCCGGACCAGGTACGCCTCATGCGGCGTGCCGGTCTGGTGGTCGCGGACACGCTGGCCGCGGTCCGGGCTGCGGCCCGGCCCGGCCTGACCACCGCTGACCTGGACGCCGTGGCAGCAGCCGCCATCGAGGGCGCCGGCGCGGCGCCCTCGTTCCTGGGCTACCACGGGTTCTCGGGGGTCATCTGCACGTCGGTCAACGACGAGGTCATCCACGGGATCCCGGGCAGCCGGGTTCTCGCGGCAGGCGATCTCGTCTCGATCGACTGCGGCGCGATCGTCGAGGGCTGGCACGGCGACTCGGCCATCTCGTTCGTGCTGGGCCCCGACGGGGCGCTGGACCACAAGCTGCCCGACGGCGACCTGGTCGCCGCGGGCGCGGACCTCGCCGACATCGCGCTCGTCCGGACGACGGAGGCCGCCATGTGGGCGGGTATCGCCGCCCTGGCGTCTGCGAAGCGGCTGAACGCGGTGGGCGAGGCCGTCGAGGCCGCGGTCGAGATGGCCGGGGAGTTCAACGGCGTCGACTACGGCATCGTCGAGGAGTACGTCGGGCACGGCATCGGCAGCGCCATGCACCAGCCGCCGGACGTGCACAACTACAAGACGTCGGCCTCCGGACCCCGGCTGCGGTCCGGGATGTGCCTGGCGATCGAGCCGATGATCACGCGCGGCGGGTCCGAGACCAGCGTCCTGGAGGACGACTGGACGGTGGTCACCGTCGACGGTTCCCGTGCGGCGCACTGGGAGCACTCCACCGCGATCATGGAGGACGGCATCATCGTCCTCACCGCGGTCGACGGGGGAGCGGAGCGCCTCGGCGTCTTCGGCGTCGAGCCGGTCTCGCTCGACTGAGCTCTCCCGGCACGACTTTCACCCGGGGTCTATTTAACTCGGAGTCAGTTGGCTACGATCGCCCCGTGACCGACGAAGCGCACACCCTGCCCAGCAGCGCCCGCTCTTCGGAGCCGGGCGCGGACGCCGGGCCGCGCGCTGACACCGCCTACGCGACGCCGGTGCATGCCGGTGCGGCGCAGGGGCCCTGGTACGTACGAGTCCTTCCGGCGGCGGGCGGCGCCTTCCGGCGGTTCGGACGCTGGCTCGCCACGTGGGGACGTCGGCTCGCGTCCAGCCCTTTCCTGTGGGCCGGCATCGTGCTCGGTTTCGGCACCTCGCTGCTCGTGTGGGAGTCGGTGCTGCTGCTGGGTGTCGTGGTGTGGCTGCTCGGCGTGTGGCTCTGGAAGACCCGGGGGAGGTCCGTGCTCGTCGCGCTCGGCCTGGGCATCGTGCTCGGCTGGCTCCCGATGCTGTTCTTCTTCGTGGGCAGCCTGCCGCACACGATGATCGGTCTCCCGGGGGTCGAGTACGACCTCTGAGAGGGCCCGCGTGGCGAGGCTCACGGCGGGAGGTGCCCGTCACCGTCGTCCTGCGCTTTGAATGCTTTACGAAGTGACGTAGGCTAGACCGCTGGGTGTAGTCCGTTCAACGCCTCCAGTTCTTGAAAGGGTGCCAAGGCGCCTGCCGGTCCCCGCGCGAGCGGGGCGCAGGCCGAGGCACACGAGGTTGGCGGTACACGGACGCACGCGACATCCACACCCGACTGTCGGTTCCGCAGGCTCCTGCGGCGCCGTGGGCGTGGAAGCAGTCACGACGAGAGTTAGCGGAGGATATGGCAAAGAAGGACGGTGTCATCGAGATCGAGGGCAGCGTGATCGAGGCTCTGCCGAACGCGATGTTCCGCGTGGAGCTGTCGAACGGTCACAAGGTTCTCGCGCACATCTCGGGCAAGATGCGTCAGCACTACATCCGGATCCTTCCTGAGGACCGCGTGGTGGTGGAGCTCAGCCCGTACGACCTGTCCCGCGGCCGGATCGTCTACCGCTACAAGTAGTCAGTCCCCGATCCGGGGCTACGTCGACCACGGCCTGGCCGGAGGTGACGTCGCCGCATGATCGACCACCCACGACACTGCTGCGCGCGCACCGGGAAACCGGACGTTCGTTGCGGAGGAAAAATCCGATGAAGGTCAAGCCGAGCGTCAAGAAGATCTGCGACAAGTGCAAGGTGATTCGCCGGCACGGTCGCGTCATGGTGATCTGCGACAACCTGCGCCACAAGCAGCGCCAGGGCTGATCACACCCCGGGCAACCGCCCGGGTCGGTGGCTGAGGCCACCACCAGCGCACCACCTCGAACCTCGCCACGCGGGCAACCGCGCAGGGAGGGGAACCCTCGGTCCGGAGGCCGGGGCCCGCGAGATCTCGCGGGATGGCGGTGCGGCAGACCTCCGACGAGCAGTACAGGAGCCGGAAGGCACATGGCACGTCTTATCGGCGTCGACCTCCCCCGCGACAAGCGGCTTGAGGTTGCGCTCACTTACATCTTCGGTGTGGGTCGTACCCGCGCGAAGCAGACCCTGGCCGCCACGGGCATCAGCCCGGACGTCCGCGTGAAGGACCTCGGCGACGCCGAGCTCGTCGCGCTCCGTGACCACCTCGAGGGCAACTTCAAGCTCGAGGGTGACCTCCGCCGTGAGGTCGCGGCCGACATCCGCCGCAAGGTCGAGATCGGCACCTACCAGGGCCTGCGCCACCGTCGCGGCCTGCCGGTGCGTGGTCAGCGCACCAAGACCAACGCGCGTACCCGCAAGGGTCCCAAGCGCACCGTCGCGGGCAAGAAGAAGGCCCGCTGATAGCAGTCCGTGGAGCGGTCGGCTCACCGAGCTGAGACCGCCCCGGTCCGATCAGACCAGGAGATTCGAAAACACATATGCCTCCCAAGACTCGCGCCGCCGCAGGCCGCAAGCCCCGCCGCAAGGACAAGAAGAACGTCCCGCTCGGCCAGGCGCACATCAAGTCCACGTTCAACAACACGATCATCTCGATCACCGACCCGTCCGGTGCCGTGGTGTCGTGGGCGTCCGCAGGCCACGTCGGCTTCAAGGGCTCCCGCAAGTCCACCCCGTACGCCGCGCAGATGGCTGCCGAGTCGGCCGCTCGCCGCGCGCAGGAGCACGGCGTCAAGAAGGTCGACGTCTTCGTGAAGGGCCCGGGTTCCGGTCGCGAGACCGCCATCCGCTCGCTCCAGGCGACCGGCCTCGAGGTCGGCTCGATCCAGGACGTGACGCCCCAGGCTCACAACGGCTGCCGCCCCCCGAAGCGTCGCCGCGTCTGATATCCGTCGCGCCGCGGTGCGGCCGCGCAGCCCCAGGGCTACGCAGCCGCACCGCGACCACGACGTTCGCTCACCGCTCGCGGTGAGCACCTTCGCCCGGACGGTGACAGAGATCCGCCCGGGCCGCGAGAGATCGCATGCCGTGATGCGTCATATAGCGGACGCACACTGAAAGGACACCCACAGTGCTCATCGCACAGCGCCCCACGCTGACCGAAGAGGTCATCTCGGAGAGCCGTTCCCGCTTCTCCATCGAGCCGCTCGAGCCTGGCTTCGGCTACACGCTCGGCAACTCGATGCGTCGCACCCTGCTGTCGTCCATCCCGGGCGCGGCTGTCACGTCCATCCGTATCGACGGTGTGCTGCACGAGTTCAGCACCGTGTCGGGCGTGAAGGAAGACGTCACCGAGATCATCCTCAACATCAAGAACCTCGTCGTCTCCTCGGAGAACGACGAGCCCGTCGTGATGTACCTGCGCAAGCAGGGCGCCGGCATCGTGACCGCCGCGGACATCGTTCCGCCGGCGGGGGTCGAGGTCCACAACCCCGACCTGCACATCGCCACCCTCAACGACAAGGGCAAGCTCGAGATCGAGCTGACCGTCGAGCGGGGTCGTGGGTACGTGTCCGCCGCGCAGAACAAGCAGTTCGACGCGGAGATCGGGCGCATCCCGGTTGACTCGATCTACTCGCCGGTCCTCAAGGTCACGTACAAGGTCGAGGCCACCCGAGTCGAGCAGCGCACCGACTTCGACAAGCTCATTGTCGACGTCGAGACGAAGCAGGCGATCACGCCTCGCGACGCGCTCGCATCGGCTGGCAAGACCCTGGTCGAGCTGTTCGGCCTGGCACGTGAGCTGAACGTCGAGGCCGAGGGCATCGAGATCGGCCCGTCGCCGACGGACACCGCGCTGGCCGCGGACCTGGCGCTGCCGATCGAGGAGCTCAACCTCACCATCCGTTCGTACAACTGCCTCAAGCGCGAGGGCATCCACCAGGTGGGCGAGCTTGTTGCCCGCAGCGAGGCGGACCTGCTCGACATCCGCAACTTCGGTGCGAAGTCGATCACCGAGGTCAAGGAGAAGCTGGCCGAGCTCGGCCTCAGCCTCAAGGACTCGCCTCTGGACTTCGATCCGGCCGGCGCTTCGTACTTCGAGGGTGGCGACTCCGCGGCCTACAGCGGCGACGAGCAGTCGTACTGACGTCCCGCGTCCGGCCTAGGCCGGACGCGCGGAACCACTTCCAAGGAGACAAGTAATGCCTACCCCCACCAAGGGTCCGCGGCTCGGCGGTAGCCCGGCTCACGAGCGCCTGATTCTCGCGAACCTGTCGACCTCCCTCTTCGAGCACGGCCGCATCACGACCACGGAGACCAAGGCCAAGCGCCTGCGTCCCCTGGCTGAGCGTCTGATCACGTTCGCGAAGAAGGGCGACCTGTCCGCTCGTCGCCGCGTGCTCACCGTCGTGCGTGACAAGGGCGTGGTGCACACGCTCTTCACCGAGATCGCCCCGGCCATGGCCGAGCGCAACGGTGGCTACACGCGCATCACCAAGATCGGCACCCGCAAGGGCGACAACGCCCCGATGGCGGTCATCGAGCTCATCACCGAGCCCGTGAGCCCCAAGCAGGCCGTCGTCAAGGAGGCCACCAAGGCCGCCGAGAAGTCTGCCCCTGCGGCCGAGGCGCCCGTCGAGGACGCCGTCGTCGAGGACGCTCCGGCCGAGGACGTCACCGACGCCCCTGTCGAGGACGCTGCCGACGCTCCGGCCGAGGACGCAGCCGAGAAGAAGTCCACCAAGAAGGGGAAGAAGGAGGCCTGAGCCTCTTTCCCCCTGCACGACGCCGGGCCGCACCCTTCCTTACGGAGGGTGCGGCCCGGCGTCGTCGGTCACCGTGACAGGTCGCTGGGACGGGTCACTGCGCCGGCGGCAGGTCCCAGGCCCGCGCGCCGCCCACCAGCGCGGCAGAGTTCGGCACGATGACGACGTCGTCCCCGAGCCGGGTGAGGGCCGACGACGTGATGCACCGCGAGTTGCCGCCGCCGATGTAGAGCCGGTCCCAGAGGAAGACGGGCCGCAGCCCGTCGACCACGGTGACCACACGGCGCGACCACAGGCCGTCGCCGAGCCGGCGGCGTTCAGGCTCGCCGATGTACTGGTCGTACGTGAGGCTGCGCCGTACCGGGGCGTGCGACCACTCGAGGTGCGGCGCGATGCGCCCGCCGTGGAACATGGCGGTCCCGAGGCCGGTGCCGAGCGTGATGACCAGCTCGAGGCCCGACGCGGCGACGACCCCCGCGCCGTGCACCTCGGCGTCGTTCAGGACCAGCGCGGGCAGGCCGAGCCGATCGGCGACCGCCGCGCGCATGTCGAAGCTGCGCCACGCGTCGAGCAGGGCGGGCACCACCCGGGAGCGTGGTCCCGACCGGGTGATGTAGTGCGGGGTGTGCACGACGACGCCGCTGCGGATCATGCCGGGCATGCCCACGGTGACCCGTGCGGCGGCGGGCAGGTCGGTGGCGATCTTCGCGATCGTGTCGACGAGCAGCTCGGGCGGCAGCGGGTAGGGCGTCGGTACACGGACCGGCTCCGCGTGGGCGGTGCCGGAGGAGTCGAGGACTGCCGCCTTGATCCCGCCGCCACCGCAGTCGACCGCCAGGGTGAGGGTGTCTGCCATGAAGTCACTGTACGAACCCCGGAGCGAGGATCGGGGAAGATGGCTGGTGTGAACGAGTTCATCAGGGTCCAGCTCGACCTCGCCTACGACGGGACCGACTTCGCCGGCTGGGCGCGCCAGCCCGGCCTGCGCACGGTGGAGGGCGCCCTCGAGCAGGGTCTGGCCCGCGTCCTGCGCAGCGAGCAGCTCGGCCGGCCGACCCCCCGGTTCACGGTCGCCGGGCGCACCGACTCGGGAGTTCACGCGCGAGGTCAGGTGGCGCACGTCGATCTCGCGTCGGATGCCTGGGCGGCGCTACCGGGCCGTTCGGGGCGGTCGACCCGCACCCCGGCGGAGGCCCTGGTGTCCCGTCTGACGGGCGTGCTCCCCACCGACGTCGTCGTGCGGGCCGCCAGGCCGGCACCGCCGGGCTTCGACGCGCGCTTCTCCGCCCTGCGTCGCCGCTACACCTACCGGATCGCGGACGAGCCCGGTCTGCGTGACCCGCTGCGGCGCCGGCACGTGCTGTGGTCCCGCAAGCCGCTCGACGTCGCCGCGATGGACGACGCGGTCCGCCCGCTCGTCGGCGTGCGCGACTTCGCCTCGTACTGCAAGCCCCGGCCGGGTGCGACGACCATCCGGGAGCTGCAGCGCATCGCGTGGGAGCGGCCCACCGACGGCCCGGACGCCGGGCTGGCGATCGCGCACGTGGTCGCCGATGCGTTCTGCCACAACATGGTGCGGGCGCTGGTCGGCGCTTCGATCGCCGTGGGGGAGGGACGCCGGCCCGTGAGCTGGCCCGCGGACCTCCTCGCGAGCCGCCGTCGGGACGCGGGCGTCTTCGTCGTGCCGCCCGAGGGCCTGTGCCTCGAGGAGATCACCTTCCCGCCGGACGACGAGCTCGCCGCACGTGCCGACGCCGTCCGTGCCAAGCGCATGGAGGAGGACGTCTGGGACGAGACGGTCCCCGCGAGGTAGTCACCTCGCCAGGTGACTATCTCGGGGTCAGGGTTCCTCGACCCAGTGGACCGCCGCCTCCTCAGCGCTGGCGCCGGCACCGTCGATGCCCGCGTCGGTCCCGTACACGTCGTTCTCGCGGTTGCCGTCCTCGCCGGCGTAGCTGCCCGGGTCGGCGTCGGGGTCGGAGACGAGCCGTCCCGCGCGTGACGTGTCGGCGCGGTCCAGCGGGTCCGCCTGCCAGACGTCGGGCTCTTCCTCGTCGAGGCGCTGCTCCATCGGCTCGCCATGGCGCTCCTCCCACGAGGTCTCGCCCCAGTGGTTGCTCCGTGGGCGTTCGGGCGGGGAGTAGCCCTCGTCCAGGACATCCTTGGTGCCCCGGTTGAGCAGCGTGTCCTCGGTGGGGAGCTGGTCGGTGTCGCCCTCAGCGAGCCCGTCCGGTCCTGGCGTCGTGGCTGGGGTTTCCTCGGTCATGTTCCTACCGTGGCACCAGATCGGCCCAGACGCCACAGGCGGACGTGTCGAACCTCATGCCACGAGCGATGCGCCGAGGCCCGCCTCGCTTTGACCCTTGGGGAAGCAGCCAGGTACTCTAATGAGTCGTTGTGCTTTGTCACGACGTTCCTGCGTCAGCATCGAGCCCACTCGTGTGCCGGCGAACGGCCCGGACGTCATTCTGACCCCCGCGCACAACGACCTGACTCATCGGGCGCTGCTTCTCGCCCGACGACACCGAAAACGAAAAGGTTACGAACCGTGCGTACGTACACCCCCAAGCCCGGCGACGTCCAGCGCGACTGGTACGTCATCGACGCGACCGACGTCGTCCTGGGCCGCCTGGCAAGCCAGGTCGCCATTCTGCTGCGCGGGAAGCACAAGCCGACTTTCGCCCCGCACGTCGACGGCGGTGACTTTGTCATCATCATCAACGCGGACAAGGTCGCGCTGAGCGGCAACAAGCGCGAGACCAAGATGGCTTACCGCCACTCGGGTTACCCGGGCGGCCTCACTGCCACCCCGTACGGCGAGTTCCTGGACACCAAGCCGGAACGCGCCGTCGAGAAGGCCGTGCGCGGCATGATCCCCAAGACCTCGCTCGGTCGGGAGCAGATGTCCCACCTCAAGGTCTATGCAGGCTCTGAGCACCCGCACACGGCGCAGCAGGCCAAGCCGTTCGAGATCACCCAGGTTTCGCAGCAGGCCTGAGGCCGCTGCCGGATCGCAACGCGAAGGACGCGAGGACACCACAGTGGCCGAGACCACCGTCGACATCGAGCAGGGCGCAGAGACGCCCAGCACCTACACCACCGAGACGACTACGCCCGCAACGCGCGGCTCGTCCATCACCGCCCCGGCTCAGGCCCTCGGGCGCCGCAAGGAGGCCGTGGCGCGCGTGCGCCTCGTCCCCGGCACCGGCACCTGGAAGGTCAACGGCCGCACCCTCGAGGAGTACTTCCCGAACAAGGTGCACCAGCAGCTGGTGAACTCCCCGCTGCAGCTGGTCGAGGTCGAGGGCCGTTTCGACGTCATCGCCCGTATCACGGGTGGCGGCACGTCGGGCCAGGCCGGCGCTCTGCGCCTGGGCATCGCCCGTGCGCTGAACGAGATCGACGAGGACGCGAACCGCGCCGAGCTCAAGAAGGCCGGCTTCCTCCGGCGCGACGACCGTAAGGTCGAGCGCAAGAAGGCCGGGCTCAAGAAGGCCCGCAAGGCTCCGCAGTACAGCAAGCGCTGATCCCAGCGCGTGGCTGGATGGCCCCGCCGAACAGTGTCGACACTGTTCAGCGGGGCCATCTGTGCTTCTGCCAGACTGACGACAAAGCCGAACGCGGGGTCGGGGAACGAGTCCCGACCCCGCGTTCCGGTCGATGTAGCGCGTGTCGGTCGTACGGTCGGCACGCGCCGGTGGCCCACTACGGTGGGACCTGAACGATCTAGGGAGACCCGCATGGGCAGGCTGTTCGGCACCGACGGAGTTCGGGGCCTCGCCAACAAGGACATCACGGCGGAGCTGGCGCTGGAGCTGGGCGCCGCCGCCGCTCGCGTGCTGACGGCACAGGGCGAGCTGCTGGGCCCGCGCCCGCGCGCCGTCGTCGGACGCGACACACGCGCCTCCGGTGAGTTTCTCGCGGGCGCCGTCGCGGCGGGCCTCGCGTCCGCGGGTGTGGACGTGGTGATGCTCAACGTGCTGCCCACACCGGCCCTGGCCTACCTCGTGACGGAGCTGGAGGCCGACCTGGGTGTCATGGTCTCCGCGTCGCACAACCCGATGCCCGACAACGGCATCAAGTTCTTCGCCCGCGGCGGGCTCAAGCTCGACGACGCCGTCGAGGACGCCATCCAGGCCACGCTCGGCGACGAGTGGGAGCGACCGACGGGCGCCGACGTCGGCCGCATCCGCACCGACGGCCAGGCCGCGGCCGAGCGCTACGTGCGGCACCTGACCGACAGCGTCGGCACCACGCCCGACCACCGGCCGCTCGAGGGCCTGCGCATCGCGCTCGACTGCGCCAACGGCGCGGCGAGCGAGGTCGGGCCGGAGGCCCTGCGCGCCGCGGGTGCCGACGTCGTGGTGATGAATGCCAGCCCGGACGGCCGGAACATCAACGAGAAGTGCGGCTCCACGCACCCCGAGCAGCTCCAGGCGGTCGTCATGGCGTCCGAGGCGGACTTCGGGGTCGCGTTCGACGGCGACGCCGACCGCTGCCTCGCCGTCGACCACACGGGCGCCATCGTGGACGGCGACCAGATCCTCGGGATCCTCGCGTCCGCGCTCAAGGAGGAGGGACGCCTGCCGGGCGACACCCTCGTGGTGACCGTGATGAGCAACCTCGGCCTGATCCTGGCGATGCGGGAGCGTGGCATCACCACCGTGCAGACCGCCGTCGGCGACCGGTACGTGCTGGAGGAGATGCGCGCGAACGGCTACGGCCTGGGTGGCGAGCAGTCCGGCCACATCATCCTGGCCGACCACGCGACGACGGGTGACGGGGTCCTCTCGGCACTGCACCTCGCCGCGCGGGTCAAGGCGTCGGGCAAGACGCTGGCCGCCCTCGCGGGCCAGATCGAGCGCCTGCCGCAGACCCTCGTCAACGTGCGGGGTGTGGACAAGTCTCGTGCGGGTACCGACGAGGGCGTCCAGGCTGCCGTGGCGGACGCGACGACGCGCCTGGGGGACACCGGCCGGGTTCTGCTGCGCCAGTCGGGCACGGAGCCGCTCGTGCGCGTCATGGTCGAGGCCCCGGCCCAGGACGAGGCGGACAAGGTGGCCGACGACCTGGCCGCCGTCGTGCGGGAGCGGCTCGCGCTGTAGCGGCCGGTGCCGCGACTGGCGAGGTCGGCGTGAACGCCCCGTGAATCCTTGGGAAGCGGGGTTCTACCAGGGGGACCCCTGATGCCTTTCAGGGGCGCCCTTTGCGTAGGCTGGCTGCAGGCACTAGCAAGTACCGTCCTCCGCCCCCCGGGCGCCGCCCTGAGCCTGTCGAAGGGTAGTTCCCGACCGAGACTCTCGAGGTCCCGTGCTCGAACTCATTTCCACAGTCCTGAGCGCCACCGAGGCTTGGATCCTCGCGATGGCCGCCTCGCCGTGGATCTATCCCGCGATGTTCGCGTTCGCGACCATCGACGGCTTCTTCCCGCCGCTGCCGAGCGAGTCCGTCGTGATCACGCTGACGGTGTCGGCACACAGCACGGGCACACCCTGGATGTGGCTCGTGCTCCTGACCGCGGCGGCCGGAGCCTGGGTGGGCGACCAGATCGCGTACCAGATCGGTCGGATGATCGGCACCGAACGCGTACCGTTCCTGCG
The DNA here is from genome assembly GCF_028994805.1 of Promicromonospora iranensis. Classification (GTDB taxonomy): domain Bacteria; phylum Actinomycetota; class Actinomycetes; order Actinomycetales; family Cellulomonadaceae; genus Promicromonospora; species Promicromonospora iranensis. The sequence continues at coordinate 97,135 of NZ_JAJQQP010000004.1, forward strand.
CGGGCCGCGCGGACGCCGGGCGGTGGCCTGGGCCGAGCGGGCGCTGACCCGCCGTGGGGCCTCCTTCATCCTGGCGGCGCGCTATGTGCCGATCGGGCGGGTGGCCGTGAACATGACGGCGGGCGCCGTCGGCTACCCCCGGCGTCGGTTCGCGGGCATCGCGGCGATCGCCGCCGTCATGTGGGCGCTCTACTCGGCGGGTATCGGCCTGGTCGCCGCACAGTGGCTCGGCCACGAGCCGCTCCTGGCGATCACCATCGGCGTGGTGTTCGGCGTCGCCATGGGCTTCGTCGTCGACAAGGTGGTCGGCTGGTTCTCCGACCGGCACCTCGAGAAGAAGGAGGCCGAGGCGGCACAACCGGCCCCGGAGAGGGCGACGGTCCCGCCGTCGGACGGCTGAGCGCTGTGAGCGTGACCGTTGCGCCAACCTGCCCGACGTGGGCGCAACGGTCATGCTCACAACAACGGGGTCAGAGCTTGCGGAGGCGGACCCGCTGCACCGCGTGGTCCGAACCCTTGGTGAGCACGAGCGTCGCGCGGCCCCGGGTGGGAATGATGTTCCGCTCGAGGTTCGGCGCGTTGATGGACTCCCAGATCGACAGGGCCCGCTCCGTCGCCTCCTGGTCGGAGAGCGAGGCGTACCGCCGGAAGTAGGAGTCCGGCTTGGTGAACGCCGTCCGGCGCAGCTCCAGGAACCGCTCCACGTACCACTGGCGGATGTTCCTCGTGCGGGCGTCCACGTAGATCGAGAAGTCGAAGAAGTCGCTCACGGCCACCGTCGACTCGTCGACGGCGGACGGACGGGCCGGCTGCAGCACGTTGAGGCCCTCGACGACGAGCACGTCAGGCTTGCGCACCACTACCTCCTCGCCGGCCACGATGTCGTACGTGACGTGCGAGTACACGGGCGCGCGCACCTCGGGCTGCCCGGCCTTGATGCGGGAGAGGAACCGGATGAGGGCGCGCCGGTCGTACGACTCGGGGAACCCCTTCCGCTCCATCAGGCCACGTCGTTCCAGCTCGGCGTTGGGGTAGAGGAACCCGTCGGTGGTGATGAGCTCGACGCGCGGTGTCTCCGGCCAGCGGGCGAGCATCTCGCGCAGCACGCGGGCGGTCGTCGACTTGCCGACGGCCACCGAGCCCGCCACCCCGATGACGTACGGGGTGCGGGGCGGATCCTCGTGCAGAAAGGTCGACGTCGCGTCGTGCAGACGGCCCGTAGCCATCACGTACAGGTTGAGCAGGCGCGACAGGGGGCGGTAGATCGCGTCGACCTCGGCCAGGTCGATCGGGTCGCCGAGACCGCGCAGGCGCTCGACGTCCTCGTCGGTCAGCGGCAGCGGAGTGGAGGCCGACAGCCGGCTCCAGGCCGCACGGTCGAGATCCACATAGGGCGAGGACGGGGCGAGCGCCAGCAGGTGCTCGCTGAGATCCGTCGTCGGATACTGGGAAACCACCTGCAGCATTGTGCCCCACCTGGCGGGCGGTATCGCCGTCGCGCGTCGTCCGGCCCCTCCTCCCGCCGCGCTGCGGGTGAGACTTCGGGCCCTGTGAGCCCGGTCATGGGGGCACTGCCGGACGCTCGCTAGACTCGCCCGCATGTGTGGGATTGTGGGTTACACGGGAACTGCTCCGACTACCGCGAACGGCGACGCCGCAGGTGCCGCCGCGCCGTCGGGCACGCCCCTCGACGTAGCCATCGAAGGGCTGCGCAGGCTGGAGTACCGCGGTTACGACTCGGCCGGCGTCGCCCTCGTCGGGCCCGGCCTGGACGGCGTCGCCTGGGCGAAGAAGTCGGGCAAGCTCGTCAACCTGATCGAGGATCTCGAGCAGAACCCGCTGCCGGACGCCACGGCGGCGATCGGCCACACGCGCTGGGCCACGCACGGCGGTCCCACGGACGCGAACGCCCACCCGCACCTGGCCGACGGCGACCGGCTCGCCGTGATCCACAACGGCATCGTCGAGAACTTCGCCCAGCTCAAGGCAGAGCTGCTGGCCGACGGTGTGACGTTCCGCTCGGAGACCGACACCGAGGTGGCCGCCCACCTCGTGGCCAAGGCGTACCGCGAGACGGGTGACCTGACGGAGGCCATGACCGCCGTCGCCGGCCGCCTGCACGGCACGTTCACGCTGCTCGCGGTGCACGCCGACGCGCCGGAGACGGTCGTCGGTGCGCGGCACGACTCCCCGCTCGTGGTCGGGCTCGGCGAGGGCGAGAACTTTCTCGGGTCCGACGTCGCCGCGTTCATCGCCCACACGAAGGAGGCCCTCGAGCTGGGCCAGGACCAGGTCGTGACGATCACGCCGACGTCGGTGGTCGTCACCGACTTCGACGGCAAGCCGGCCGACGCCACGCGCTACACGGTGGACTGGGACTCGGCCGCCGCCGAGAAGGGCGGCTTCGACTCCTTCATGGACAAGGAGATCCACGACCAGCCGCAGGCCGTCGCCGACACGCTGCTCGGCCGGACGGACGCCACCGGAGCCCTCGTGCTGGACGACCTGCGCATCGACGAGTCGGTGCTGCGCGCGGTGAACAAGATCATCGTCGTGGCCTGTGGCACCGCCGCCTACTCCGGGCACGTGGCCAAGTACGCGATCGAGCACTGGTGCCGCATCCCCGTCGAGGTCGAGCTGGCGCACGAGTTCCGCTACCGCGACCCGATCGTCGACGAGCGCACGCTGGTCGTGGCGGTGACGCAGTCCGGCGAGACCATGGACACCCTGATGGCCGTGCGGCACGCGCGCGAGCAGGGCGCCAAGGTGATCTCGATCGTCAACACGCACGGCTCGACGATCCCGCGCGAGTCCGACGCCGTGCTGTACACCCACGCCGGTCCCGAGATCGCCGTCGCCTCCACCAAGGCGTTCCTCGCGCAGATCACCGCCGCCTACGTGCTCGGCCTGTACCTGGCGCAGCTGCGCGGCAACAAGTTCCCCGACGAGATCGCCAGGCTGCTCGACGACCTGCGCGCCATGCCGCGCAAGATCCAGACGGTCATCGAGCGTGGCGAGTACGTGCGCGCGACCGCCCGTTCCATGGAGAAGTCCGACAAGGTGCTGTTCCTGGGCCGGCACGTCGGGTTCCCGGTGGCCCTGGAGGGTGCGCTGAAGCTCAAGGAGCTCGCGTACATCCACGCGGAGGGCTTCGCCGCCGGTGAGCTCAAGCACGGCCCGATCGCCCTGATCGACGAGGGACAGCCCGTCTTCGTGGTGGTGCCCTCGCCGCGCGGCCGCGACTCCCTGCACTCCAAGATCGTCTCGAACATCCAGGAGATCCGCGCCCGCGGCGCGCGCACCCTCGTGATCGCCGAGGACGGCGACGACGCGGTGCGCCCGTACGCCGACGAGATCTTCTGGATCCCGCAGGCTCCTACGCTCCTGCAGCCGTTGCTGGCCGTGGTGCCGCTGCAGATCTTCGCGATGGCGCTGGCGACCGCGAAGGGCCTCGACGTGGACCAGCCGCGGAACCTCGCGAAGTCCGTCACGGTGGAGTAGCGGCCGGCCGGTTGTGGGACGCTCGGCGGCGTGGAACTCACGAGACTCTCCGACGACGTCGAGATCATCAGCCGCGTCTACGCGCGGGTGCACGGCGTGGAGCGCACCGACGACTGGCTGATGCTGAAGCTCCACGAAGAGGTCGGTGAGCTCACCCAGGCGTTCCTGAACCTGTCCGGCCGCTCGCGGGACCGCGGTCTGTCCGACGACGAGACGCGTGCCGCCTTCCGCGGCGAGGTGGCGGACGCGCTGGCGCAGCTGCTGCTGGTGGCCCGGCGGTTCGACGTGGACCTGTCCGAGGAGCTGGAGCGCAAGTGGTTCCGCTGGCGGCACCTGGTGCGGCCGGAGGACACCGCGGGCATCCGGGATGTCGGTGACCCCGTCCAGGCGCGGGGCTGAAGAGAGGGGTGGCATGGCGTACGTGGAGGTCGACGGGGTCCAGGTGCACTACGTGGAGCACGGGCCGGTGGGGCCGGGCGTGCCCACGGTGGTGCTGGTCCACGGGTTCCCGGTGGACCACCGGCTCATGATCGGCGCGTTCGAACCGGTCTTCACGGACCGACGGGACTGGCGCCGCCTCTATGTGGACCTGCCCGGCATGGGGCGGACGGCGGCGCCCGACGTCGCCAGCACCGACGACGTCTTCCACATCCTGCGGGGCGCTGTACAGGCGCTGGTGCCCGAGGGCGCCTACGCGGTGGTCGGGCAGTCGTACGGCGGCTACCTGGCACGGGGCCTCGCTGCCGCCGACCCGGAGCGGGTGGCCGGCCTGGCCCTGGTGGTGACCGTCGTGGACCCGCGGCACGAGCTGCGCGAGCTGCCGCGGTACCAGGTGCTGAGCAGGGATCCTGTGCTCGCGGAGCGAGTCGGGTCCGAGGCGCTCGCGGCGGAGGACATCCTCGTGGTGCAGACCGAGGAGACCTGGGCGCGCTCGCGGCAGGAGGTGGATCCCGGGCTGGCGGCCGCCGACCCGGCCGTGGTCGCACGGGTCGAGGCGCACTACGCCGGCAGCTTTCCCGTCGAGCCGGCACCGTTCGAGAAGCCGGCCCTGATCGTCGTCGGGCGGCAGGACTCGGTCACCGGCTACCGCGACGCGTGGGGTCTCGTCGAGCACTACCCGCGGGCGTCCTTCGCGGTGCTGGACCGCGCAGGGCACGCGCTGCACCTGGAGCAGCCCGGTCTGCTGGAGTCGCTCGTCGGCGAGTGGCTGGACCGCGTCGAGGAGGGGCGCCAGGCCTGAGCCCAGCGGCCTGGCGGGGTGGACGGACATCAGCCCGACACGGCGACGACCACCAGCAGCGTGACGATGGCAGCGATCAGGACGCCGAACACCACGACCATGACCAGGGGGAAGGGGAGCTTGTCGTCGTCCTCCGGCATGGCAGCCTCCTCCACACGAAAGGTGGCGCTCTGCCGATACGATGCAGGCGCCACCTTTACTTCAACGTTACTGCGACATGGTGCACCAAACCGGGCATCTTGTGCAAGACCGGAGTTGTGCGGACGGCGTGGCGTCGGGACCCGGCGACGACGACCTTAGGCTGAGCCAATGATCATCGGGACGGGCATCGACGTGGTCGACGTGAACCGGTTCATGGAGACCCTCGATCGCACGCCCCGGCTGCGCGAGAAGTTGTTCACGGACGCCGAGCGGGAGCTGCCGCCGGCGTCCCTGGCCGCTCGGTTCGCGGCGAAGGAGGCCATCGCGAAGTCGCTCGGCGCTCCCGGGAACCTCCGCTGGCACGACGTCACGGTGCACCGCACGGTGGGCGGCCCGCCCCGGATCGACGCGAGCGGCACCGTCGCCGCCCGCGCCGCCGAGCTCGGTGTGCGCACCTGGCACATCACGATCTCGCACGACGCGGGCATCGCGTCGGCCATGGTGATCGCGGAAGGGTGATCTTCCGCCCGGGCTGCTGAAGCTCCGGACTACTGGAGCTCCGGGATCACCTGCTTCTCGAAGAGCTCCAGACCGCTCTGGTCGTAGGCGGCCTCCTGGAAGTACGTGATCGCGTACTCGAGCCCGAGGCCCCGCATGTCCCGCAGCCGCTCGACGATCTGCTCGGGTGTCCCGACCAGGAGCCCGGTGCGCCAGGTGTTGATCTCCTGGTCGGCCTTCTCCGGTGCCCACTTGCGCAGGTGCGCCTCGATCCAGGCCAGCCGTTCGGCGACGTCGGCCTCGGTCTCACCGATGACCACGTTGTAGTCGGCCGACCGGGTGATCTCGCCGAAGTCGCGACCCACGTCCTTGCAGTGCGCCTCGAGAACGCTCGACTTGTGGGCGAAGCCCTCGGGGGTGCCGACGAAGTTGGTGTACTGGGCGTGCTGCGCGGCGATGCGCAGCGTCTTCTTCTCGCCGCCGCCGGCGACCCACAGGGGGATGGACGGCACCTCGGCGCCGCCGTCGCCGACCGGGAGCTGCTGCAGCGGCTGCGGGTAGCACAGGGCGCCGTCGACCTGGTAGTGCTTGCCCTCGAACGTGCCCGACGACCCCGTGCGCCACATGTTCGCCATGATCTGTACGCCCTCGTCGAGCGCGCGCAGGCGCTCTCCCGCGGACGGGAAGCCATAGCCGTAGGCACGCCACTCGTGCTCGTACCACCCGGCGCCGATACCCATCTCGACGCGCCCGCCCGAGATCGTGTCGATGGTCGAGGCGACCTTGGCCAGGTAGGCCGGGTTCCGGTACGCCATGCACGTGCACATCTGGCCCAGGCGGATGCGCTGGGTCGCCGCCGCGAACGCGGCCACGAGGGACCAGGCCTCGTGCGTGGCCTCGGTGGACGGCTGAGGAACGGTGTGGAAGTGGTCGAAGACCCATGCCGACTCCCAGGCGAACTCACCGCCGGGAACGGCCTCGCCGGCCGCCTGGTTCTCCGCACGGTGGACAAGGGACAGCATGGAGGCCCACTGGTCGGCGGGCGCGATGTCGACGAGGTCGAGGCGCCAGCCCTGCGGGATGAAGAGTCCGAATCGCATGGTCCGACCCTATGCCGACCGGGTTGCCCGCGGGAGGTCGGTCCACATTGCCGGGTTTTGGTACCTCGGAGGAGGGCGGAAGCGGCACTATAGGACCGTGAAAGACGCGTGGAGTTCCGACGAGGTACGAAAGGCCGAGGAGCCACTGATCGCTGCCGGCGAGCCGCTCATGGCCAGGGCGGCGTATGCGCTGGCCCAGGCAGTGCTCCGAGAGGTGGCGGCAGGACCGGCGGCCGGGCGTGCACCGGACCGCAGAGCCGGCCGTCCGGCGGCCGTGCGCCTGGGTGGCAGCCTCGGGTCCGACGGGCTACCGGGCACCGCCCGCATCCGCCGCGCCCGAACGGCGGGAACCAGGGGTGAGGTCCGCGGCGCGCGTGCACTGCTGCTCGTCGGCCCCGGCAACAACGGCGGCGACACCCTGTTCGCCGGTGCGCACCTCGTCCGCCGAGGGATGTCGGTCACCGCAGTCCTGGCGTCCACTCGCGCGCACGAGGAAGGGCTCGCGGCATTTCGGTCAGCGGGCGGGAAGGTGGTCACGCTCGCCGACATCCGGGTCCCCTCGGTGGTCCAGAGCGCACTCGCCTCCGACGTCGTGCTGGACGGCCTGGTCGGCGTCGGGGCGCGAGGAGCGCTGCGGCCACCCGCGGGCGGTCTGGTCCGCACGCTCGCGGAGGCTCGCGAGAAGGCGGGGGAGCGCTGGCCCCGCACCATCGCCGTCGACATCCCGAGCGGCATCGGCGTGGACGACGGCGCGGTGCCCGGCCCCGTCCTGCCCGCCGACCGCACCGTCACGTTCGGCGCGCTCAAGCCCGGCCTGATCCTCCCGCCGGCGGCCCACCTCGCCGGTGAGGTCGAGCTGGTCGACGTCGGCTTCCCCACCGTCGCCGGAACCACGGGATGGTCCGGCGCGGTGTGGGGTGTCGCACCGGGCCGGCACGCGATGAGCGGGACGGACCCGGCGTCGGGGCGGGTACGGCGGATGGAGCCGGCCGACGTGGCCGAGCTGTGGCCCGTCCCCAGCCCGCACGACCACAAGTACACGCGGGGCGTGGTCGGGGTCATCGCCGGCACGAGCACGTACCCCGGCGCGGCGGTCCTCGCGACGTCGGGCGCGGTGCTGGCAGGGCCCGGCATGGTGCGCTACCTGGGCCCCGAGGCGGTCGGTACGCGTGTGCTGCTCGCCCGCCCCGAGGTGGTCGTGGCGGGCGGCCGGGTGCAGGCCTGGGTCCTCGGCCCGGGCGTCCCCGGGGTCGGCCCGGAGGACGGACCGGACGACGACGGGCAGGCCCGGCGGATCTTCGGGGCGCTCGCAGCCGTGACCGGCGTGCTGTCCGAGGACGTGACCGGCGGGAAGATGCCTGCCGTCATCGACGCGGGTGCGCTCACCATGCTGGAGCACCGGCTCCCGGCCTGGGCGGTCCTGACCCCCCACGCCGGTGAGCTGGCGGAGCTGCTGCAGGGCCTGGGGCACGACGTCGACCGGGCCGCGGTCGAGGCGCAGCCGCTGCACTGGGTGCGCACGGCGCACCAGGCGACCGGTGCGACGGTGCTGCTGAAGGGTGCGATCACGGTCGTGGCGGGCCCGGGCGACGTGTACGCACAGGCCGATGCGCCGACGTGGACCGGCACCGCCGGCTCCGGCGACGTGCTCGCGGGGATCCTCGGGACGCTGCTCGCGGGCCGCTCCGCCGACGTCGTTCAGGACGAGACGCTCGCGGCTCGCCTCGCGGCCGCGGCAGTGCTCGTGCACGGCAGGGCGGCGGCGCGGGCGTCCGCGGGCGGCCCGCTGGCAGCGCTGGAGATCGCCCGGGCGGTGCCCGCCGTCGTCGCCGACCTGCTGGGCGCCTGACGTCCGCCGCCCACCCGGGCTAGGGTGGGCGGCGATGAGTCAACGTGTCGTCGCCTGGGGCCAGGAGCTCCGGGAGGTCCACCGGCGGCTGCGCGAGGCCCTCGCAGTGGCCCGCTCCGCCGTCGAGGACGACGCGTCCGGGCCGACGGCGGCCCGGGAGCTGCAGCTCTACTGCGTCGGCTTCTGCGCGGCGCTGACCGGCCACCACCGCAGCGAGGACGCGACGCTGTTCGATGTCGTGCTGGCGGACCGGCCCGAGCTGGCGCCGGTGGTCGCCGACCTGAAGCGGGACCATTCCATGCTCGACCACCTGCTGGGTGAGCTCGAGCGCGCCACGCTGTCCGGAGCCGGGCGGGACGACCTCCTCCGGCACCTCGACGGCATCGAGGCCGTCATGGAGACGCATTTCCGGTACGAGGAGAAGAAGCTGGTCGACGCGCTCGACAGCTCTTCGCGACCTGACGTGGACAGACGGGAAATGCTCGGTCCGCTGGCGTGAACCCGGTGTGCGCCGAATTGGACATTCGGCACGTATTTCCCGAGTGTCGATGTTTATCGCACTTGCCGGAGATCCGCCATGTAGAGCCGTAATATCCCGTACCACACTCTCGCCCTGCACGATTCATCTCTTGTCATAGACTCCTGAGGCGCTACTGATCAATATTCATGTAAGTGGCGAATTGGGGTGTGCGTGCCATCAAGCAACGGGCCTTCCGTGGCAGTGCCTCCGGCGGTGCCGCCGGCATGGGCGAGCCAGGCAGGCAGCAGGGGGAGGGACCTCGTGGTCCACGGGCGTGATCGAGAGCTGCGGGTCATCGGGCACTTCGCGACCGACCTGGACCCGACGGTCCTGGTCGTGCGCGGACTGAGCGGGATCGGCAAGACCTCGACGGTGCTCCACGCGCTGAAGCAGGTCGGCGCGGGATCGTCGGCGGTCCGCGTGGTGCGGCCGTGCTCGTCGCGGCCGTCGGCGCACGACCTCGACAACAACCGGCGCATCGACCTCTCCGCCTGGTCCGTACCGGAACACCTGGAGCACGACGCGGACTTCGACGCGGCAGGGTTCCTGCGCGCGATCTCGGTCTGGGCCGGCGACGGTGGTTCCGGGCCGCGCGTCCTGTTCGTCGACGACGTCGGGGTACTGACCCCGGAGCGCGCACGCTGGCTCCAGTACTTGGCGGACGAGGCGTACGGGCAGGACTGGCGCGTGATCGCCGCGGTACGGAGCATCACCGTCGACCCGCTCTCCGACGACGTCGAGGTGCTCGACCTCGGCCCGATCGACCGGATGCCCCTGCGGCGCGTGCTCGCCGCGGAGCTGAGCTTCCCGGTGGCGGCCGACGTCGTCGAGCACCTGCGCTGGTGGAGCGCGGGCAACCCGCGGCTCGCCCTCGAGCTCGCCGGCTCGCTGAGTGCCGCAGAGCTGCGCGGGGACGTCTCCTGGGCCGGACCTGAGACCGTCGGCTCGGCGGCGCGCCGCGCGTACCGGGCGATGCTGGCCGGGCTCGACCCCGCGACCATGACGGCGCTCGCGGCCGCGCCCCTCGGCGATGTCTCCGTGGTCCGCCGGGAGGGCCGGTCGACCGTACGGCACCCGCTGCTGGCGCTGCTGTGCCGCGAGGTGTGCGGCGCTGCGGACGGTGGGACCCCTGTGCCGGACCGGGGCGGGGCCGGCCCGGGTGCCGTGGCGGCCATGCTCGACGGCCTGCACCTGGACGAGCTGCCGGCGCGCGCGTGGGCGGCGGTGGCGGCAGCGCCCGACCCGTACCTGGCCGCGCGCGCCGTCGGTGTGTCGCTGCTGACCGGCCGCGCCTGGCGGGACCACCTGGACGGACCGCTGGTGCCGGACGGGGTGGGGCCGGGATGGACCGACCACCTGTGGTGGCGTGAGCCGGCAGCCGTCGGCGAGGCCGCCCGCGCCGCCGGCGTGCGTGTCGCCGAGGCCCTGCTGGGCCTGGAGGACACCGGCGACCTGCCGGACCCGGTCGCGCTGCGCGCAGACCTGCGCCAGATCGGGCCGACGCCTGGCCAGGACTGGGTGGGCGTCGGCATCCAGGTGCGCGCCCTCCTGGCGCTCGGCGACGTCGTCGGCGCACGCGGCCTGCTCGCCGACCACTCCGGCGCGACGCCGGGCCGGACGGTGGCGGAGATCGTCGCACGCGACGTCGCGGCGGCCCGGGTGGCCGCGTTCGACGGCCGCGCAGCCGACGTCCGCACGCATCTCGCGCACGCCACGGAGCTACGACCGTCGGTCGAGGAGTGGCTGCCGGCCCGGGGCATGCGTGTCTCGGCGGACGCCGTCGTCGACGGGACGGCCCCCGCGAGCACGATGCCCGCGCAGGCGGGCAGCTGGTCCGCCCGCGTGCTCGGTGAGTACGCCGCGGACCTGGGTGCCGCGCACCTCGTCGTCGGACAGGCGGAGGGGGCGGTCGCACTGCTGACCATCGCGCTCGAGCACTGCGCCTGGCCGTACCGGGGGCGGGTGCAGGTGCGGTGCGACCTCGTCGAGGCGGTCATGGCCTCCACACCGCCTGGCAACGTCGGGCCGCGGGCACAGCGGCTGCTCGATCCCCCGGTAGCCCCCGAGGAGCGGTCGGCACCGGACGTCGCGGCCGCCTACTGCCGGCTCAACGCGCTCCTGGCCGACGACGGAACGCCGTCGGCGGCCTTCGAGGCCGCGCTGCACACGCCGGCGGCCCCGATGTCGCCCTGGCAGCGCGTGCGCATGCTCGTGGCGTACGGCCGGTACGCCGTGACGCGCGGCGGCCGCTCGACGGGCGACGCGATGCTCGACGAGGCACGGACGCTGGTACGGCTGGCGGGGATGGCGGGCTGGCTGCGAGGCATCGACGCGTTCCTCGCGGACGCCGACGCGAGCGGTGGCACCGGCCCCGAGTGGGAGGTGCTCGGCAGGCACGAGCGCGAGATGGTCAAGCTCGCGGTGCACGGCGCGACCAACTCGCAGATCGCCCAGGCGACGTTCGTGTCCGAGCGGACGGTGGTGAACCGGCTGCGCCGGGCCTACGCCACGCTCGGCATCCGAGACCGCAGGGACCTGGTGCGCCTCGCCGAGACGCGCCCCCCGGCCTGGCTCGCCGGCGGCTGACGCGCAACTCGAGCGCAGGTTTTTCACCCGCTATTGGTTGCGCTTTTCACCCGGCATTTCGGACTACCTTCGCTTCTCACCGCAGATGTGCGCGCGGATGCCTTTGTCGCGCTTCCGATCGCGCCGAACGCACAGCGAGTTGCGTTCCGTTGCGTCAGCGCACGATTGCAGTTCCACCTGGCAGGTCCCTGGGAACCACTGTTCGCTGAACCCCGGGCACCGGTGTGTCATACGCCCCGCCCCCAACCGATCCGGACGTGATCACGTACCGATCCGGACGCTTTTCTTGAAGCGTGTCTATGGAGGAGTGAGTTCTCTTGAACCGAACGCAAGTACCGTCAGGCCGACGTCGGAAGGGCGGCGTCCCGTGGCGCCGGACCCTGGCGACGGCCGCGGCAACCGCAGTCGTGGTTACGGCCACCGGACTGCCTGCGGTCGCAGTGGACAACTACCCGGACGAGCCGTCCGAGGCCGCTGCGAGCGTCCTCGACTCGACGCTCTTCCAGGAGGCGCTGCTGGCTGCTGCCTACTCGGACGCCGGCTCGGAGTCCAACCCCGGGCCGAACGAGGGCAACCTCAACGTCGAGCTGCTCGGCTCCGAGCTCGTCCGCATTGGTGACGTCGAGGTTCCCCTCGACGAGATCATGGACTTCGGCCAGCTCGGTGCGCTGGCCTCCAAGAGCGAGGCGTCGTCCCCGGTCGACGCCCACGCGGTGTCCGGCCTGCTCGGCGCGGACGGCGGCATCACCCTGGACGGCGAGTCCGAGGACTTCGGCAAGGCGTCCGTCGACGTCCTGTCCGTCGCACGCCTGCTCGGCGTCGACGGCCTCACCGACGAGATCGTCGACCAGCTCCTGCTCGAGGTGGGCGCGGGTGCGGCCGAGGTCAAGGCCGAGAACGGCGTCATCCTGGACCAGGACGGCGTGGGTGGCCTCGGCCAGTACCGCGTCGCCGACCTGGACCTGTTCCTGCACTCCCCGGTCATCGAGGATGCCGCTTCGTCGATCTACGACATCGGCGGCACCATCGACACGACCGTCGAGGACCTCGTCAACGAGAACCTCGACGACAGTGCGCTGACCGGCCTGTTCGACGCGGTCCCGGGTGTTCCGACGCCCTCGATCACCGTCGACAGCAACATGCAGGAGAACCTGTTCCAGTCCGTCGTGGGCGAGCCGATCACCTCGGCGAACCAGCTGATCACGATCGACCTGTCGACCGGTGAGCTGCAGATCCACCTCGACCAGCTCATCGACAACCCGGACGGTAGCGAGGAAGGCCTCAACGGCCTGCCCCCGAACACCGAGCTCATCGACGACACGACCTACCCGCTGATCGCGGAGACCGTGCACGAGCTGATGCAGGAAGTCACCCGCATCCTCATCGGTGCGATCGAGGACTCGCTGAACTCGGTCACGATCAACATCGCCTTCTACGAGGAGGGCCCGCTGGGCACCCTCGACGTGTCGTGGTCGCTGCCCCTGGCGGACGCCGTCAACGGCGACTTCCCCGAGGCCGTGGACAACAGCACGGGCACCATGGCGCCGGTCGCCGCGGTCCTGGTCAACACCATCAACACGGTCGGCCCGGCGCTCGCGCCGATCCTGGCCCCGGTGTACGACCTGCTGATCAGCGACGAGGGTGACAACATCTTCGAGCTGCTGATCAACGACCTCAAGACGGACGCCATCACGGTTCCGATCCGCGAGCTGCTCTCGCCGGTCTTCGACGTCCTCTCCGAGGTCCTCTCGATCACGATCAACCGTCAGGTGTCGGAGACCTCCGAGGTCGTGACCCAGACCTCCACGGCGGCCGAGGCCGCTGAGGTCGTCACGTCGTTCGACCTGAACGCCCTGAGCATCGCGCTCCTGCCGGCGAACGAGGTCGCCCGGATCAACCTGGGCAACGCCGCCGTGCGGATCACGCCCGGCGACGTCGGCGGACCTGGCGAGATCGACCCGTCGATCTCGGTCGACCCCGCCACGGTCGCTCCCGGCCAGTCGACCATCGCGACGGGCACGGGCTACACCCCCGACTCGACGGCGACCGTCCAGCTGACCGACCCCGACGGCAACCCCGTGGGCGAGGCCATCCCGGTCGAGACCGACTCGACCGGCGGGTTCACCGTCGCGGTGCCCGTCCCGGGCGATGCCGAGCTCGGCATCTACCCGGTCGTGGGCACGGACGACACCACCGGCGAGGCCGCTGAGGCCCCGCTGGCAGTGGTTGCCGGCTCCGACATCTGCGCCATGGACCCGACCCTCACCGTCCAGCCGGGAGCCGCCTTCCCGGGCGACACCGTCTCGGTCGTGGGCCAGGGCTTCCCGGCGGGCGTCCCGGTCGCCGTGCAGCTGCGCGACGCCGAGGGCAACCCGGTCGGCGACGCGGTCATGGTCACCCCGGACGAGGCTTGTGGCTTCATCACGGACCTGACCGTTCCTGAGGACGCAGAGCCCGGCGACCACATCGTCGAGGCCCTGCCCGAGGACGGCAGCGAGGGTGCCGAGGCGCCGCTCGAGATCCTGGCCCCCGGCACCAACCCGCCGGGCGACGAGTGCACCGACCCGATGATCGTTGCCGACCCGGCCGTGGTCGAGGCCGGCGACGAGGTCATGGTGACCGGTACCGGCTTCCCGGCCGGCGCCACCGTCACCGTCCAGCTGAAGGACACGCAGGGCAACAACATCGGTGACCCCGTCACCGTGACGGTTGGCGACGACTGCGGCTTCACGACCCCGATCACGGTTCCCGAGGGGACCCCGCCGGGCGTCATCATCGTCGACGCTCAGCCGGACGACGGCAGCGAGGGCGCACAGACGCCGATCACTGTCGTGGCCGGTTCGACCGGTGGCGGCTCCGGTGACGGCGACGACTCGGGTGCGGGTGCCGGCGACGGCTCCGGCTCGGACGACGGCCTCGCCGCGACGGGTGCGAACGTGACGGCTCTGATCGCCGCCATGGTGCTGCTGCTCGGCGCCGGTGCGGTCATGATCAAGCGCCGTCGCGAGATCAGCCAGGCCTTCGCTACCGCGATGGGCCGGATGTCGGGCGACAAGCCTGCCGTCTGATGAGCTGAGTCTCTGACGCAGTAGCAAGTGTCTGACGCAGTAGGACCGGCCCGGTGCGACATCGTCGCACCGGGCCGGTTTCTTACGGCACCGGCCCGTGGACGGGCGGTGCTCAAGATCAAAGGGGGAGCCGTGCCCGAGCTGTTGCCGAGACGGGGAGTGATTCCGGCGATCGTCGCAGCGGCGGCCATCATCGCGCTCGTCGTGGCCGCGATCCTGGTGGTGGAGCAAGCGATACCCGCCGCACCGGCTCCGCGCGGAGAGGAGTCGACGGCGTCGGGCGGTGCGGAACTGAGGTGTCCGGAGAACGACCCGGTCACGGAGGAGCTGCTCAGCGGTTCCACGTGGACCATGTGCTGGCGGGTCGACTCCAGCCGCGGGCTGGTGCTCCAGGACGTGCACTTCACGCCCGCGGGGCAGGAGCCGGTGCAGGTGCTGGCCGAGCTGTCCATCGGGCAGCTGGAGGTGCCGTACGACACCGGCCTGCGCAACACCGAGGACATCACCACGCAGGGTTTCGGCGGCCGGCAGATGATGACGCTCACCGAGACGGAGTGCCTGGGCGACCGTCTCGAGACCTACGTGCCGAAGATCGGTGACGGCTCGGTGGGTGGCGGCGGCGAGCGACGTGCCGTCCTGTGCCAGGAGGTCGTGGACGGCGGGATCGCCTACCGCAGCGGTGACAGCACCGGGACCGAGGTGGCGCGGCGCACGGACCTGCGGCTGGCGACGATCTCGAAGGTCGGCTGGTACGAGTACGTCAGCCAGTACACGTTCGGCAGCGACGGCACCGTCCGGTCCGACCTGGGCGCCACCGGTGACCTGTCGCCGGAGGACTACGGCGACGACCCCGCCCACGGCTGGCCGGTCGGCCCCGGGAACACGGACTACGCCACCAGCCACTCGCACAACGCGGTGTGGCGCGTGCACTGGGCGCTCGGCGGGCGGGGCGGTCAGGCGGTGGAGCAGTACGACGCCGAACCGACGGGTGAGCAGGGTCCACGGTCACCGCTCGTCGAGGGTGAGCTGACCCGGATCACGCACGAGGGCACGGCAGAGGCGGCGGACCGCCGCTGGTGGCGTGTGGTGAACCCCGAGGTGCTCAACGAGGACGAGCACGCGATCTCGTACCAGATCGACCTCGGCGCGACGACACCGTTCGAGCTCACCCAGGACCACCACCACGACGACGCCGACGAGGCGGGCTACACCATCGCGTTCACCGAGGCGGACGACTGCCAGCTGTTCGCCACGGCGAACACGGAGGGCACCTGCGGGTCCGGCGTGCTCGACTTCGCGCAGGACGAGGCGGAGCTGTCCGACGTCGTCACCTGGGTGGCCGTCGGGTTCCACCACGTCGCCCGCGACGAGGACCAGAGCCCCATGGAGATGCACTGGCAGGGTTTCACGCTGACACCGCGCGACCTGACGGCGCAGCGCGTGGACCCGCCGTCGGCCCGCGAGGACGTGAACGGGAAGCCCCGGCTGCCGTGAGACGGCCGCACCCGAGCGTCCCCGTGATGCTCAGGGCGTGCGAGCCTCCACGAGCGTGCGCCGGCTGTGGCAGACGAACGAGCCCCGCTCCGCGATGTGGTCGCGCAGCGCGCGCAGCCGGTCGTCGTACTTCTCCACGCTGAAGTCCGGCACGGTCCACAGGACCTTGCGCAGGAAGTGCACCACCGCGGCCAGGTCGAAGAACTCGACACGGGTCAGCGTGTCGTGGAGCCGCACCATGTCGAGGCCGACAGCGGCCACCTGCGCCCGCAGGTCGTCGAGGTACTCGGCGTCCCGGTTCTCCTGCGGGCCCATCAGGAACTCGTACAGGGCCCGGTTGGACCCCGCACCCACCTCCTGGACCAGCAGCGTGCCGCCCGGCGCCAGCACGCGTGCGGCCTCCGCGTACGGGAACGAGACCGGATGGCGGCTGGTGACCAGCTCGAACGTCCGGTCGTCGAAGGGGAGCGGCGCCGCCGTGCCGTCGACCAGGGTCACGACACCGCCGAACGGCTCCAGCGCGGCCGAGGCGAGCTCGTAGTTGGGCGCCCAGCTCTCCGTGGCCCGCACGGTGCCGGGCACACGCTCCGCCAGTCCCAGCGCCTCCGCGAGGACCTCGCCGCCACCGGTGTCGACGTCGAGCACCGAGTCGACCCGGCCCAGCCGCTCGCCGCAGAGCCGCACGTAGCCCCAGCCGGGGCGCTCCTCGGTGGCCCGGCCCGCGAACCAGGAGAAGTCCCAGCCATCGGTCGGGACGGCCAGTCCCTCGGCAATCTCCTCGTCGAACGTCATGGACAGGAAGCTATCCCCGCGGATCCCCCGGTCACCAGCCGATATCCCCCGGCCGGGGGAGTGGGCGAGCACCCGCCGGACGGGAGTGTGAAGGCATACCGAACGACCGACCGAAAGGAACCGTCATGGAACGCCTCGCTCGCGCCACTCTCCTCGGCGCCACCATCGCGAGCGGCGCAGTCGCGCTGCTCGGCCTGGCCTGGATGCTCGGCCTCTGGCCCAACCCGTACGCCGAGCCCGTCACGGCGCTCCTGGCCGGGCTCGCCGGGACGGAGGTCGCCACCACCGTTCACGTCGTCACCGCCCTGGCCGGCGTCGCGGCCGGGATCGCCGGCCTCGCCGGCGCCCTGGGAGCACGGGGCCGGGTCTGTGCCGGTGTGCTGCAGCTCCTGGTGTTCGGCGTGCTGCTGCAGGGCATCGGCCCGCTCTCCACGATCGGCTACCTCGTCGCGCTGCTCATGCCCGTCGCCGTGGTGGTCATGCTCGTCCAGGTGGTGCGGCGGTACCGCGTGGCCCGCTGGACGGTCGGGGTTCCCGGCCTGGTGGCTCTCGTGGTCGGCATCATCCTGGGTCGTGACGCCATCGCCGGCATCACCACCGGGCTCGTCGCTGGCTTCGCGGGCCAGGGCGCGACCATCCTCGTCACGCTGCTCGTCCTCACGCTCGGCCTGCTGTGGGCCATGGTCGGCGCCCAGGCACTGTCCGGCATGTCGGCGATGGACCGCGCCACCGCCTGGGTGGTCCGGCACCGCCGCGCCATCACGATCGTGGCTGCCACCGGACCGCTCCCCTACGCGCTGTTCCGGCTCACGTGGCTCACGCCGTGGCCCCAGCTCGGGTTCGCCGAGATGGACATGTCCACGCGGATCTGGGGGCTCGCGCTGTCCAGCGGTGCCTGGCTCGGCTTCTTCCTCACCCTCGGCCTGATCCGCCCCTGGGGCGAGGTGTTCCCCCGGTGGATGCCCGGCCTGGCCGGACGTCGCGTGCCGATCACGGCTGCCGCCGTGCCCGGCGGACTGATCGCCGTGACCCTGATCTTCTCGGCCATCCCCATGCTCCTGCTGGGCCGCGGACACAGCATCGGCGACCAGATCCTCGGCGCCATCGCCTTCCCCTGTTGGTACTGGGGTCCGGCACTGGCGCTCGCGGTCTGGGGCTACGTCGCCCACCGGCTCCAGTCGGAGCGAGCGGCCGCGCTCGATGCCGCCGACACGTCCCTGGACCGGCTCCCTGCCGTGTGACCGGCCGTGTGTCTGGCAGACGACCCTGACGACCGGAGAGGATGACCGCATGCAGGCGACGAAGCGGTATCTCACGCGGTACCTCGCCCGGCGGTTCGCCTGGCACATGCTGGGCGGGGCGATCGGGCTCGCCCTGGTGCTGCTCGTCTTCAGCCTGCTGAACATCGCGTCCGGAGGGCCGCCCGTGTGGGTGGTGGCGGTGGCCTCGGTCGCCGCCGCCATCGGCCTCGGGCTGGTGCCGGGCGCACGGGAGCTGGAGGTCACCGCGGCACGGGCGCTGCTCGACGTGGGCGACGAGCTCGTGGTCCCCGCCCGGCCCCGGCCCGCACACCGGATCCGGACCGCCCTGTGGGTCGCCGGTCACCTCGCTTCGGGCCTGCTCGTCGCAGCCGGGCTGTTCGCGGGCATCCCGATGGCGGTGCTGATCGGCGTCGAGGCGATCGCCGGAGAGTCGTTCCGTTCCGGCGACTCGTTCTACACCGGGCTGCCGCTGCCGACCGGGCCGGTGTCGCTCGCCCTGCGGCTGATCGCGTGCACCGTTCTCGCCCTGCTGGCCCTCGTGGCGACCTGGCCGCTCGGGGCAGCCGCGTCGGCGCTCGCCGGGCGGGTGCTCGGCCCCACTCCGCACGACCGGATGGAGACGGCCCTCGCCCGTGCCCGCCGCGAGGCGGAGCACACGCGCCTGGCGCGGGAGCTGCACGACGGGATCGGCCACGCGCTCACCGTCGTCAGCGTCCAGGCGGCGGCCGGACGGCGGGTCGTCGTCGCCAACCCGGACGCGGCGGCCGAGGCCCTGGCCGCGATCGAGGACACCGCCCGGTCGGCGCTCACCGAGCTCGACCAGCTCCTCGCCGTTCTCCGGGACGACGCCGACGACGGGGCGCCCGTCGCCCTGGCGCCGGCCCTCGGCGACGTCGTCTCCGCGCATCGCCGGGCCGGGCTGGACCTGAGCGCTCAGATCGACCTCCCGGCCGGGCTGCCGGCGCTGCTCGGCCGGACCGTGCAGCGGATCGTCACCGAGGCGCTCACCAATGCGCACCGGCACGGTGCGTCCGGGCCGGTCGAGCTCACCGTCGGGTACGACGGCGACGGGGTGCGGATCGAGGTGGTGAACCCGGTCCGCGACGGGGCGCGTCCCGGCCGGCGCCGGTCCGGAGGACGCGGGCTGTCCGGCATCCGGGAGCGTGTCGCGCTGTTCGGTGGCACCGCCGAGGCGGGTCGTGAGGGCGAGCGCTGGGTACTTCGTGCAACCCTTCCCTGCGCACCGCTGCCGGAGACAGGACGAACCGGTGCGCGTGCCCCTGGCAGGACCGATCGGAAGGACCCAGATGCCTGACACCCCGGTACGGGTGCTCGTCGCCGACGACGAGCCCCTCGTCCGCAGCGGCCTGCGCCTCATCCTCGACGCCGAGCCCGACCTCGAGGTGGTCGGGGAGGCAGGCGACGGCGCCCAGGCGGTCGAGCTCGCGCGCACGCTGCGGCCCGACGTCGTCTGCATGGACGTGCGGATGCCCGGCGTGGACGGCCTCCGTGCGACGGAGCTCGTGCTGCGGCTGCCCGAGCCGCCGCGGGTCCTCGTGGTGACGACGTTCGAGCACGACGGCTACGTGCTCGACGCGTTGACGGTCGGGGCGTCCGGCTTCCTGCTCAAGCGCGCCGGGGCCGACGAGATGGTGCAGGCGGTCCGGACTGTCGCCGTCGGGCAGAGCCTGCTGTACCCGCAGGCCTTGCGTGACCTGGTCCGGACGCGGCCGCGTGCGACGGCCGGGGCGCCGGTGCTGACGCCGCGCGAGCGGGAGGTGCTGGGGCTGGTGGCGCAGGGCATGACCAACGCGGAGATCGCGACGGCGCTCGTCGTCGGGGTCGAGACGGTGCGCACGCACGTGGCGTCCGTCCTCGCGAAGCTGCAGGCCAGGGACCGGACGCAGGCGGTGGTGCTGGGCTACCGCGCGGGGCTGGTCGAGCTGTAGCCCGGTTGCCGGTCGGTCAGCGGTCAGTCCCCGGTCAGTCCCGGGGGAAGGCCATCTCGACCTGGTCCGGGAACGGCGGGTAGTCCGACGGCTGCGTGCGGCCCGTGCGGCGCCAGCCGAGGTGCTCGTAGAAGCCGATCGCCTGGTCGTTGTCGGCGAGGCACCAGAGGCGTGGGTCGCGCATCTCGGCGAGGGCCGCGTCCATCGCCGCCCGCGCGAGGCCGGCGCCCCAGCGCGACGGGTGTACGGCGAGGTGTCGCAGCAGGCGCTCGTCATGAGCGACGAAGCAGGCGAGGCGGGAGCTGTCGACGTCGTCGTCCAGCACGAGCACGCGGACACCGGGCTCGGCGAGCGCGGCATCCCACTTGGCCCGGACCTCGTCGGCCGGGAACGGGTACATGCCCGGCGGGAAGACGTGGCCGAGCGCCGCGATCCCGGCGGCGCGCTCGACATCGAGGAGCGCCTGCGCGTCCTCGGGTGTGGCCTGCCGGAATCGGGTCGGTTCCATGCCTCACAGCGTAGGCCCAGCCCGTGCTCCGGGCACCACCGTCGAGATGTGCGGAGAGCCGCTGCCGACCGGGCGAAAACTCGTGTGCAACATTTCCCCGAAGTGCTGTGACCTCCGGGCAGCTCGAGCGTCAAGGCTGCATGACAGATACAGCATTCAGCGCAGTGATGTCCCGCCTGACGGCGCTCGACACGCTCTCGCTGCGAGTGAGTCAGGACTGGCTCGCGTTCGGCCTCGATCGGGTGGACGTGCTGGTCATCGACATTCTGACGGTCAGCGAGCTCACGGCCCTGTCGTTGGTGAGCAAGCACCGGCTGATCGCGGAGGAACCCGACCCCAGGAGGGAGCTGGGCCTGACGAGGGTGTGGGCCGGGTGGCTCGGTGACGCCTCGGACGTGGTGCCGGTCGCCATGCGGCTCACGCTGGCGCCGGGCAACGACTGAGGAGGCGGCCGCCGCCGGAGGGCGGTCCGAACCTCAGCGCGGCAGGTGCGCCTCGATCTCGCCGACGATCGCCGGGTCGTCCGGCAGGGTCTTCGGCGAGTACCGACGCACGTCACCACCGGGCAGGACCAGGAACTTCTCGAAGTTCCAGCGGATCTTGCCCGAGTGCCCTTCGGCGTCCGCGGTCTTCTTCAGCTCGACGTAGAGCGGGTGAGCGTTCCGCCCGTTCAGCCTGATCTTGTCGAGCACGGGGAACGTGACGCCGTAGGTCATGGAGCAGAACTCGGCGATCTTCTCGTTCGAGCTCAGCTCCTGCAGGAACTGGTTGCTGGGAAAGCCCAGCACCGTGAAGCCCCGGTCCTGGTACTTCTTCTGCAGCTTCTCCAGGGTCGCGTACTGAGGCGCCAGGCCGCACCGCGACGCGACGTTCACGACGAGCACGACGTCGTCCTTGTGCTCGGCCAGCGAGATCTCGGTGCCGTCCATCGTGTGGAAGGGGATGTCGTAGAGGGTCACCCGTCCATCCTCCACCCGTCGTCCGGGTCGACGGAACCCTCCGGGATCGGCGGCGCGCTCGGGGGATAGGTTGATGGTGTGCGCACGCCCGGTCCCGCCAAGCACCGTCCGCCGCTGCCCGTGCGGGACGGGCTCAACCCGACCCGGCTCGTGCTGCCCCACGACCCCGAGGTGGTCACGCGGTTCCCCTTCGCGCTCGACTACCTCCTGGACCGCTTCCGTGACGACGAGGCGCGCCTGCTCGAGAAGCTGGGCCTCGGCGAGATCGTCACGGGCCGCGGCGAGCCGCTCACCCCGACCACGCCGTACGAGCCGCGCGGCTTCCTCTACCTGTACCGGGACCCGCCCGCGCACGAGGAGCGGATCCCGTTCGAGCCGGAGGTGCTGCACCACGACGAGAACCTGCTCGTCGTGGACAAGCCGCACTTCCTCGCGACGATGCCGCGCGGGCGCTGGGTCCGGGAGACCGCCCTGGTCCGCCTCCGGATCGCCCTGGACCTGCCCGAGCTCTCGCCGGCGCACCGGCTCGACCGCGGCACGGCGGGCGTGCTCGTGCTCACCGTGCGGCCGGAGGTGCGCGGCGCGTACCAGGAGGCGTTCGCCCGGCGCGAGGTGCGCAAGGTCTACGAGGCGGTGGCGCCGCTGACGCCGTCGGACGGCGCGCCGCCCGACGCCGCCCGGGTCGCCGACGGGGAGCCCGTCACGCTCCGCAGCCGTATCGTGAAGCGGCGCGGCGTCACCCGGGCCGAAGAGGTCCCCGGCGAGCCGAACGCCGAGTCGCTGGTCACGCGCACGGCGGCCGACGAGGCCCGTGGCCTGGGCCTCTACCGCCTGGAGCCGCACACCGGCAAGACCCACCAGCTCCGGCTGCACATGGCGTCGCTCGGGCTGCCGATCCTGCACGACCCGTTCTGGCCGGACCTCCGTGACGCCGATCCGGACGACTTCGACCGACCGCTGCAGCTCCTGTCCCGGTCCCTCGAGCTCACCGACCCGCTGTCCGGGCGGCTCCGCCGCTTCGAGTCGCGCCGGATCCTGAGCGAGTGGGGACCCCCCGAGAGTCGCCAGGTGCAAGAATCGGTGCGATGAGCACCGCCCCCGACCACCCAGCCCGCGCCGTCGTCGATCTCGACGCGATCCGCGACAACGTGCGCGCCCTGCGGGCGACCGCCCCGACGGCGCAGGTCATGGCAGTCGTCAAGGCGGACGCGTACGGGCACGGGCTGTTTCCGGTCGCCCGGGCGGCGCTCGCTGGCGGCGCCACCTGGCTCGGCGTCGCGCACGGTGCGGAGGCGCTGGCGGTCCGTGCCGCCGTCGGACCCGGGCACCGGATCCTGACCTGGCTCTACGCGCCCGGCGCCTCGTTCGCCGACCTGGTCCGGAACGACGTCGACGTGGCGGTCGCCGCCGCCTGGGCCCTCGACGAGGTGGCCGACGGCGCCCGCGCCGCCGGCCGGACCGCGCGCGTGCACCTCAAGGTCGACACGGGGCTCGGC
Organism: Promicromonospora iranensis; assembly: GCF_028994805.1. Classification (GTDB taxonomy): domain Bacteria; phylum Actinomycetota; class Actinomycetes; order Actinomycetales; family Cellulomonadaceae; genus Promicromonospora; species Promicromonospora iranensis. The sequence continues at coordinate 120,098 of NZ_JAJQQP010000004.1, forward strand.
CGCAACGGGATCATGCCGGAGGACCTGCCGGCCGTCCTCGACCGGGCCGCCGCGCTGCAGGCCGAGGGCGCGCTCGCGGTCGTCGGGCTCATGTCGCACTTCGCCCTCGCGGACGAGCCCGACGACCCGTCCGTGAAGATGCAGACCCACGTCTTCGAGGACGCGGTCCGCACCGCCGAGGCGGCCGGCATGCCCATCGAGGTGCGGCACATCGCCAACTCCGCGGCGACCCTCACCAACCCGTCCGCCCACTACGACCTCGTGCGCCCGGGCATCGCCGTCTACGGCCTGTCGCCCGTCCCGCACCTGGGCGCGCCGGGCGACTACGGGCTGCGCCCCGCCATGACGCTGGAGGCGAGGCTCGCCACCGTCAAGCGCGTACCGGCGGGGCACGGCGTCTCGTACGGCCACTTCTACACCACCACCCAGGACACGGTGCTCGGCGTGATCCCGCTCGGGTACGGCGACGGGATCCCACGGCACGCGTCCGGCGGCTCGCTCGGTCCCGGCGGCCCGGTGCTGGTCGGCGGCGCCGTGGACGACGTCGCCGCGCCCGGGACCGGCCTCGGCACCGCCCGCGTGCTGCGGATCGCCGGCCGGGTGTGCATGGACCAGGTGATCCTCGACCTCGGCCCGTACGCTCCGGAGCAGGCCGGTGACGTCGTCACGCTGTTCGGGGCGTCGGACGGGCTCGCCCGCGCCGGCGCACCGAACGCAGAGGACTGGGCGCAGGCCGCCGGCACCATCAGCTACGAGATCGTGACGCGCCTCGGGGCGCGAGTGCCCCGCGTGTACGCGGGCACGGCAGGAAGGGAGACCGCGTGAGCGGGGCAACAGGAGGACAGAGCGACATCACGACGTCCGAGGTGGTGACGCTGGAGCTGCCCGACGCCGAGTCGACGCGCGCGCTCGGCGCAACCCTCGCCGGCGAGCTCCGCGCCGGGGACCTCGTGATCCTCACGGGCGACCTCGGCGCCGGCAAGACGACCCTGACCCAGGGCATCGGCGCCACGCTGCACGTGCGCGGGCAGGTCGCCTCGCCCACCTTCATCGTGGCGCGCGAGCACCCCCCGCTGCCGCGCGCCGACGGGACCAGCGGCCCCGGCCTGGTGCACGTCGACGCCTACCGCCTCGGCGGGCTGAGCGAGCTCGACGCGCTCGACCTCGACTCGTCCCTCGCGGACACCGTGACGGTGGTGGAGTGGGGGCGTGGGCTGGCGGAGGCGCTCGCGGACGACCGGCTGGAGATCGACCTGGAGCGGCCGCGGGGTGCGCCGTTGTTCGATCCTGGCGTGGCAGCGGAGGAGGACCCGGAGGCGGGGACCCGGAAGGCGACGATCCGCGCCGTCGGGCAGCGCTGGGCCGGCGTCGACCTGGGCGCCCTGCTGAGCTGAGGCGCGCCGCGCGGCCGGCGTAATACCCTGGTCACGTGGCCGTTCTTGCTCTCGATACCTCAGCAGCCGTCGCCGTCTCCCTCGTCGACGAGGACGGAGCGCGCCTGGCGTCCCGCACCTCGGACGAGCGCCGCAGGCACGCCGAGTCGCTCGCGCCCCTGATCGAGGAGGTTCTCGCCGAGGCAGGGATAGAGCCCAGCGGCCTGACCGCCGTCGTCGCCGGCACGGGACCCGCCCCGTTCACAGGGCTGCGCGTCGGGCTCGTCACGGCGCGGACGCTCGCGCTCACGATCGGCGTCCCGGTGCTGGGCGTGCCCAGCCTCGACGCGCTGGCCGTGCAGGCCGTCAGCGACCTCGGGCTGCGGCCGGGCACGGAGATCCTCGCGACCTCCGACGCACGCCGCAAGGAGGTCTACTGGGCCCGGTACCGCGTGATCTCGCACGAGGGCCCGCACGGTGTCCCCGTGGTGGAGCGCCTGGCAGGGCCGGACGTCGACCGGGCGGGCTTCGTCGCGCAGGCGCAGCTCACCGCCGCCGGGACGGAGGACGGGCAGCTGCCCGTCGTGGTCGGTGAGGGGGCGATGCTCTACCCGGAGTTCCTCCCCGTGGCCGACGACGCCCCTCTCGTCCCCGACGCGACGGTCCTGGCCCGGCTGGCGCTCGTCCGCCGCGCGGCTGACGAGGAACAGCCTGCCGAGCCCCTGTACCTGCGCCGTCCGGACGTGCACGAGCCCGGGCGGGCCCCGGCGGCCTCGACCACCGGATCGGGCGCGACGACCGGTTCGGCCGGGGGTGTCGCATGATCACCGAGGTGCGGCTCCGACCGCTGCGGAACGCCGACTTCGACCGTGTGCTGGAGCTGGAGCGTCAGCTGTTCGGCCGGGGCGCCTGGACGTACGGGATGCTCGCCGACGAGCTCGCAGGGCTCGGCCGCTGGTACATCGTGGCGGAGCCGGAACGGCTCGACCGGGCGGGGGACCAGCCCGTCGTGGGCTACGCGGGCCTGTGGTTCGACGGCGACGTCACGCAGATCATGACCATCGGCGTCGACCCGGCCGTGCAGCGGCACGGGGTGGGCCGGCAGCTCATGGCCGCGCTGATCGAACGGTCCCGCAAGGTCAAGGCCGAGGCGGTGCTGCTGGAGGTGCGGGTCGACAACGCGCCGGCCATCGAGCTGTACCGGGAGCTCGGGTTCGAGATCCTCGGCGTGCGCAAGCGCTACTACCAGCCGGAGAACGTGGACGCGTACACCATGCGCCTCGACCTGTCCGTCGCCGCCGACGACACGGCGGACGCGCCGGTGGACGCCCCGGTGGACGCGCCCGTGGACGCGCCCGACGACGCGCCGGGCGACGCGGCATGAGGGAACGGGTCCTGGTGGGCGCCGCCGCACTGGCCGACGACCTGCAGATCGGCGCGGGGACGGACCCGGTCGAGGGTCGCCCCGTCGTTCTCGACGTCCGGTGGGCGCTCGGCATGACGGACGGCCACGACCGGTACCGTGCGGGCCATCTCCCGGGTGCCGTGTACGTGGACCTGGAGACCGAGCTCGCCGCGCACGCGTCGCCCGCCGCAGGGCGGCACCCGCTGCCCTCGGCGTCGGCGTTCCAGCAGGCGGCGCGCCGCTGGGGCGTGTCGGCGGGGTCGCGCGTCGTCGTCTACGACTCCGTCGGTGGCACCTCCGCCGCGCGCGCGTGGTGGCTCCTGCGCTACTTCGGCGTACCGGACGTCCGCATCCTCGACGGCGGTCTCGCCGCCTGGACCGCAGAAGGATTCGCCGTCGAACCGGGTGACGTCACGCCGGAGCCGGGCGACGTCGTCGTGCGGCCGGGTGGGATGCCCGTCCTGGACGCGGACGAGGCAGCGGCCCTGGCCGACGGCGAGGGTGTGCTCCTGGACGCCCGTGCCGCCGAGCGCTACCGGGGCGAGGTCGAGCCCGTGGACCCGAAGGCCGGGCACATCCCGGGCGCGGCCAGCGCGCCGACCACCGAGAACCTGCGTGAGGGCGGTCGCTTCCTGTCGACGGCGGAGCTGAAGCGGCGGTTCGGCGGGCTGGGGGTCTCGGCAGGCTCGGCCGGCGGTGGGTCGGGCTCGGCCGGCGACGACGCGCGCTCCTCGACCGGCCGACCTGTCGGCGTGTACTGCGGCTCCGGTGTCACGGCGGCGCACCAGGTGGCCGCGCTCGCCGTCGCCGGTGTGGACGCTGCCCTGTACCCGGGCTCGTGGTCGCAGTGGTCGAACGACCCGGCGCGCGAGGTCGCGACCGGCGCGTAGCGGTCCGGTCCGGTGCTCAGCGCGCGGTGCGCTCCTCGCTGAGCACCGTGATCTTCTGCCACACCTTGCGCGACATGCCCATGGTCAGCGTCTCGATGGTCGACACCGTGTTCAGCACTATGTCGTCCCGCGACTCCTCGGCGCACAGCGCCGCTGCCTTGCTCACGAGGGACAGGAGCTCGGTGCAGTACTCCAGGTAGTACTCGATCTGCTCGGGCGTGAGGCCGACGTCGGCGCCGTCGGTCCCGCCCAGGAAGGCGTCCCGGAGGCTCTCCGGCTCCTTGGTGAGCTGGTGCATGTCGACGATGTGCGCCAGGGAGCGCAGCCGGTGCAGCTTGGCCAGCAGCTCCGAGCGCTGGACACGCTCCGGGAACGAGTGCAGCAGCACCACGGCGATGGCCACGAACACGATGTCGTTCACCGCGCTCTCGATGAGCGGTAGCCAGTCGAGGCCGTTGTCCGGGGCATCGGTGAACGCGGACTCGATCGCGAAGCCGAACGCGACCAGCGCGACCAGCACCACGATCCCGATCACCGTGCGGGACCCGGCGCGGACGAGCCGGCTGCGCCGACGAGAGTCCTCCGAGGTGTCCGCCACCTGCTCGGTCAGGGCGACGAGCTCCTGCGCGACACGGTGGATGCCCCGCTCAGGGAACCGCGCGCCGATGCGGTCGCACAGGCGGCGAGCTGTCTCGATGACAGGGACGGGCTCGAGCTTCTCCAGCGTTCTGGCGGACACGGACGCAGCGTAGAGCCATCGGCGGGCCGCGCGGGGGCATTTCAGCCGATGGCTCGCGGCGGGCCGGTCAGCCGCCCGTCGCCGGGTCAGACGGTGATGGTCGTGAGTGGCATCGACGAGTCCACGGGGATGTCCAGGCTGCTCGGGGCGACCCCGGCGCGCACGACGGCGGAACCCAGCGCCGCGATCATCGCGCCGTTGTCGGTGCAGTAGCGGATCGGCGGGATGCGCAGGTCGATCCCGGCCTCGGCGCAGCGCTTGGCCGCCATCTCCCGCAGCTGGCTGTTGGCCGAGAACCCGCCACCGATCACCAGCGTGTCCACACCGTGCTTGTGGCAGGCGGCGATGGTCTTGGCGGTCAGCACGTCGGCGACCGCCTCGGCGAACGAGGCGGCGACGTCGTTCACGGGGATGGCCTGCCCGGCGTCGGTGCGCGCCTCGACCCAGCGGGCGACCGCCGTCTTGAGGCCGGAGAACGAGAAGTCGTAGGCGTGCTTCGCCTGGTCCTTCGCGGCGGTGAGGCCACGGGGGAAGCGGATGGCCGTGGGGTCGCCCTCGCGTGCGAGCCGGTCGATGTGCGGGCCGCCGGGGTAGGGCAGCCCGAGCAGGCGGCCGACCTTGTCGAAGGCCTCGCCGGCGGCGTCGTCCAGGGTGGAGCCGAGCTCCGTGACGTTCGTGGCGATGTCGTCCACCATGAGCAGCGAGCTGTGGCCACCGCTGACGACGAGCGCCATCGCACGCTCCGGCAGCGGCCCGTCCACGAGCTGGTCCACGCACGCGTGCCCGATGACGTGGTTCACGCCGTACAGCGGCTTGTTGAGGCCGATCGAGAGGGCCTTCGCGGCGGACGCACCGATGGTGAGCGGTCCCACGAGGCCGGGGCCCGCGGTGACGGCGACCGCGTCGATCTCGGACAGGTCGACGTCGGCGTCACCGAGCGCCTTCTGGATGGTGGGGATCATCGCCTCGAGGTGGGCCCGGCTGGCGACCTCGGGAATGATCCCGCCGTAGCGGGCGTGCTCTTCCATCGAGCTGGCGACGGCGTCGACCAGCAGCTCGTTTCCGCGCACCAGAGCGACACCGGTCTCGTCGCAGGAGGTCTCGATGCCGAGGACCAGGGGTTCTGCCATGTGCTCCAGCCTAATTGGTCGCGGTGGTTCAGTGGTGTGCCACCGCGTCGTGTGTCCGGGTTCATAGTTGAATTCGGAACTATCGCTGGGGGCAACCTTGTTGGCACCGGCATGACCGAGACTCTTGAAGCTCCGGGCCTCGCCATCGACGACGCGACCGCCGACCGCCTGTTCCGCACGGCGCGCACCGTGACGACGTTCGCCGGGTCCGACGTGACCGACGAGCAGCTCGCCGCCGTCTACGACCTCATCAAGTGGGGCCCCACCTCGATGAACGTCAGCCCGCTCCGGGTGCTGGTCGTCCGCACGCCGGAGGCGCGGGAGCGCCTCGTCGCGAACATGCCCGAGGGCAACCGGGAACGCGTGGCGAACGCGCCCGTCAGCCTCGTGCTCGCGTACGACCCCGAGTTCCACGAGCGCCTCGACGTGCTGGTCCCGCACCTGCCGGGCGCCCGCGAGATGTTCGCGGCCGACGACGAGGCCCGGGCCTCCGCCGCGCGGACCAACGCGCTGCTGCAGGCCGGCTACCTGATCGTGGGCCTGCGCGCCGCGGGCCTGTCCGCCGGGCCGATGCACGGCATCTACGACGGGATCGACGCGGAGTTCTTCACCGAGAGCGGCTGGAAGGGCTTCCTCGTCGTCAACGTCGGCTCCGCCGAGGGTGCCGAGACGAGCCGGCCCCGCGCTCCACGCCTCGAGTTCGACGAGGTCTCGCAGGTCGTCTGAACTCTTCGCTCCCGATAGTCGAGCTGGTCGAGACCTGGTGGGGTCTCGACCAGCTCGACCACCGGTTTCTTCCCACCAACGGTGAGCCGGTCAGACGGGTAGCGGGTGGCCCGCCCGCATCTCCGCCACCATCGCGCGCACGACCGGCACCAGGTCGCCGTCGTGCGCCGCGGCCACTGCCTGCTGCCGCTGGTACGAGGCGCCCGTGCGGATGATCTCCCGGACACCGGCAAGCTCCGCCGTGCAGCCGAGCCGGTGCGCGACCGGCTCCAGCTCGACGAGCAGCTTGCCGATGGCGTCGACGACCGGCCCCTGGTTGCCGTCGGCGTCGAGGATCACCGTGGCGTCGAGGCCGTAGCGGGCCGAGCGGAACTTGTTCTCCTGCACGAACCACGACGGCAGGACCGGCAGGGTCCGGCCCTGGTCCAGCTGGGTCGACAGGTGCTCCACGAGGCAGTGCACCAGCGCGGCCAGCACGAGGGCCTCGGACAGGTTGGTCGGGCCGTCGCAGACCCGCACCTCGAGCGTGCCGAACTTCGGTGAGGGCCGCACGTCCCAGTGGACCTCGTTGAACGCCTCGACCGCGCCGACGTGCAGCATGTCGCCCGCGTACGACTCGAGCTCCTGCCAGGTCTCGAACGGGACGGGCAGCCCCGAGCTGGGGATCTGCTGGAACAGCAGCGACCGGTTGGACGCGTATCCCGTGTGCTGGCCGGCCCAGTACGGCGACCCGGCCGACAGCGCCTGCAGGTGCGGGAAATAGGTGAGCATCGCGCGCATCAGCGGGAGCGCCTTGTCGCGGTGCTCGATCCCGACGTGGACGTGCAGTCCCCAGATGATCAGCTGAGCGCCCCACACACCCGTGCGCTCCATGATGCGGGCGTAGCGATCCTTCTCGCCGACCTGCTGATCGGCGGCCCGCGCGAACGGGTGCGTGCCGCCACCCATCAGGTCGAGCCCCAGCGGGTCGGTCACCGCCCGCACGCGGTCGAGGGTGCGCGTGAGGTCCGTCCCGGCGTCCGCCACGGTGCGGCAGACGCCGGTCACCAGCTCGACCGTGTTCTTCATGAACTCGCCGGCCACGTGCGGCGCGTAGATCGCGGCGCCCTCCGGTGGTCCGACGGCGTCGCGCGCGAGGGCTTCGAGGACCTCCGGCGCGGACTGGGAGAGGTCTGCGGTGTCGGACCGGACCAACCCGATCTCCCACTCCAGGCCCACGGTCGAGCGTGGGGATTCGCCGAAGCCGAGCCGGGCCGGCGAGCTCATACGGGTCCCAGTGGTTCGACGAGAAGCACCTGTTGGTTGCCTGCCACACGTGTGAGCACGATCGTCGCCTCCTCGGTCCCGGTGAGCACGAGCTGCTTACGAAGTTGTTCAGGCACCACGGCGGTGCCGCGCTTCTTGATCGTGATGCGTCCGACGTTCCGGTCACGCAGGTATGCCTTGAGCCGCTTCAGGCCGAACGGCATGGTGTCGAGAACCCGATAGCCGGTGGCGATCGGCGCCCGGGCGCCGACCGAGTCGGCGGGCCTGGCCGGCGGCAGGTCGGCCGGGCTGTCCGTGGTGACGTAGGCGATGGTCGGGTCGACGAGGCGTCCACCCAGCTCGGCGGCAGCCTGGCCGACGAGCCCGGCGCGGATGACCGCCCCGTCGGGCTCGTAGAGGTACTGGCCGACGTCGCCGACGTCCGGCACGACGTCATCGCCCCGCACGGTGCGGCTCAGGGTGTGCTCCTTGCCGTCGCCGTCGGTGAACGTGCGCAGCACGAGCGCCGACCGCCCCGGACCGTCCGGGGCGAGCGGGCCGAACCAGAGCCCTGCCTCGACCACGTCGCCGTTGACCGAGACCCACTGCGTCTCGGCGTCGTCGGGCAGTCCGTCGTGCGGAATGCCCGGGCCGACCTTGATGCCCACCGCGGGCACGGTCTCGCGTAGTGCCCAGACGGAGTCGAGCGAGGGCTCGTAGGCGCGCGGGTCGAAGATTCGGCGGCTCCGTGCGCCCGATCCGCCACTGACCCGGCGGGCCGGGTCAGCGTAGACGCCCTCGATGCCCTCGGCGCGCAGGTCGAGGGAGAGGCCGTCGGCGTGCCGCACGTCCGCCTCGGGGAAGTGGCGCAGGTTCCACTGCGCGATGGCGGCGGTGCACTCGTCCAGGTCGGTGGCGACCACACGGAGGCCGGTCCCCGCGAACGCGAGCGAGTCGGCACCGATGCCGCAGGTGAGGTCGGCGAGCGCGGTGATACCCGCGTCGAGGTAGCGCCGGGCGTGCAGCGCCGCGACGAGGAGCCGGGTGGCCTGCTCCAGGCCGTCCGCGGTGAAGAGCATCCCGTCGGCGAAGTCGCCGAACTTGGCCCGAGCCTTGGCGCGCAGCCTGGACTGGGTCACCACCGCGGCCGCGAGGTCCGGTGCCACGCCCTTGGCCCGCAGGGTCGTCACGGTCTTCATCGCGTGTCGCTCGTCATAGGGCGGGAGGGCACCAAGCAGGGCCCAGCCGTCTGGGCTGAGCAGTTTGCTCAGAATCGCCGCATCCATGGGAAGATCTTTCCACGTTTGTCCTGGTCGTGACGAGCGGCGCGACGCAACCTTTTCGTCGAGATGGCGAGATTCCGGTGTGGCGACCGCGCGTCGGGCGCACGTGGTGTGAGCCACTCCACCCGATTGGCACTCGCCTTGACCGAGTGCTAGCGCCGACCTAGATTTGGGGTTGTTCACCGCCGCGGGATCCCGGTTCACGGGCCCGTGGGGGAGAACCCAGACGTTCGTGCCCGCCGGCACCCGCGACGACGGCGGACCGTCGAACGTTCGAGCCACTCAGTCCATCACGCAGCTGATCTCTCGATCCGCTCACGAAAGAGGAGGTCCGACGTGTCGGTCCCCATCAAGCCGCTCGAGGACCGGATCGTCGTCAAGGCTCTCGAAGCCGAGACCACGACCGCTTCCGGCCTGGTCATCCCGGACACCGCCAAGGAGAAGCCCCAGGAGGGCGAGGTCCTGGCCGTTGGCCAGGGCCGTATCGACGACAACGGCAACCGTGTGCCGCTCGACGTCGCCGTCGGTGACAAGGTGATCTACTCCAAGTACGGCGGCACCGAGGTCAAGTACGCGGGTGAGGAGTACCTGGTGCTCTCGGCCCGCGACGTCCTCGCCGTGGTCGTGAGCTGACTCCAGCCCACGCCAGCTAGAAGACGAAGGCCCCGCACCTCTCGGTGCGGGGCCTTCGCCTTGCCCGACGCTCTTGCCGAGCGCAGCCTTGCCCGCCGAAGTAGTCGTCTCGCGAAGTAGTCCTGCAGCGGCAGCGCTGCGTGACTACTTCGCCAGACGACTACTTCGCCACGACGAGTGGTTCAGGTGCTGCGTGGTTCAGGCGGAGACGGACTTGCCGGCGAGGATGGCCGACCGCTCGTCCTCGCTGAGTCCGCCCCACACTCCGTACGGCTCGCGCACGCGGAGCGACTGCTCGCGGCACTGCATCATCACGGGGCAGGAGCGGCAGATCGCCTTGGCGGCCTCAGCACGCCTGCGGCGCGTCGACCCTCGCTCGCCCTCGGGGTGGAAGAACAGGGTGTCGTCCGCGTCGCGGCACGACCCCTGGTACTGCCATTCCCACAGTTCCATCACCGGACCGGGAAGCCTCGAGATCTCCGTCATGGCGAACAACCTACAAGTTGTGCAGAAGTTGTTCAAGGGGCAGTTTTTCAGCAACTGGCCTGAATCGGGTCAGGGGAACCGCGCCAGGGCTGACCGGGTTTGTTCCGATCTCAACCGGATTACACCGAGATCGGCGGCACGCCGGGTTTCGCAGTGGCGCGGAGAGGCCTAGGTCGGCAGAATCGAGACCATGACATCTTCGCGGCCTGCCCAGAGCTCGGGCGGGTCACGTGCGTCCAGCCCCGGACTGGCCGTCGCCGCCGTAGCGAGACGCCTCGGGGTTGCGCCGGCGACCCTCCGTACGTGGGACCGCCGGTACGGGCTCGGCCCGTCGGGTCGTACCGCCGGATCGCACCGCCGCTACACGCCGGACGACGTGGCCCGACTCCTCGTGATGCGCCGCCTCACGCTCGAGGGCGTCGCGCCGGTGGACGCCGCGCGGGCCGCGGTCGAGGCGGGGGAGGCAGAGCTCGAGGCGGCCACCCGGACCGCGCCCGCGCTGCCTGCCGTCGAGGTGGAGGCTGACTCGGAGGGCGCGGGGCCGGAGTTCGCCGAGACGTTCCTCGGCACGGTCGAGGCACCCACCGAGCCCGGTGCCGAGGACCCGCCGGGTGGCAAGGACGGGGAGGAGCCGAAGGAGGAGCCTCGTGGACGGGCGCGCCTGCGGGCGCTCCCCGGCGGGGCGACGGGTGGTGACGCACCTGCCGCAGCCGGGCCGCGGGCCGCCTCGGGCGCGGCCCCCGCGCCGACGTCGGGCCGGGTGTCCGCCCTGGTGGACGCCGCTCTGGCCTACAGCAGGACCGCGTGCGACAACCTGCTCGCGCTGGGCCCCGAGGGAGATCCCGCGACGTGGTGGACCGATCTGGTCGAACCCGCCTGGCTGCGTCTCTCCGAGCGCACCGTCCTCGCGGGACCGGGCGAGATGCCCGAGGTGGTGCTCGCGACCGCCGCGCTGCGCGCGCTGCGTCACTACACCGAGGAGTTCGAGCGGGTGATGGTCGAGGCGGGCGGCCCGCCGGCCAACCACCCGAGCCGGATGCGCAAGATCGTCCTCGTGTTCGCCGCGCCCGACGAGGTGGTGCCGCTGTCGGCGCACGCCCTCGCCGCGGCGCTGGCCGCGCAGGGTTCGATGGCGCGGATCGTCACGGGTCCCGCGAGCACGCACCGCTCGGTCGAGCTGGTGACCATGGTCCGGCCGACGGCCGTGGTCCTGGCCACCACCCAGAACAAGCCGGACCTCGACGTCGTGCACGCGGTGAACGAGGCCTATCCGGAACTGCCGATCTTCGTGGGCCTGCGGGCCGACGCCGCGGCGACCGACCTGCCGTTCGGCCCGACCGTGCAGCGCGTGCGCTCGTTCACAGGGCTGTTGCACGAGGTGCTCGCGGTCATCAAGGCGAGGTGACGCACGCCTCGGGCCGGCCGGCCCGCCCGCCCAGGATCTGTTGCGGTGCGGGCCGTAGACTTGCTGCATGACGGACCAGACCTCGCCGGCCGACCCGTTCGGTTTCCTCGGGCTCACCTATGACGACGTCCTGCTGCTGCCGGGTTACTCCGACCTGGCGCCGTCGGACATCGACACGACCTCTCGCCTGACGCGCGAGATCTCGCTCAAGATTCCGCTGCTGTCAGCGGCGATGGACACGGTCACCGAGTCGGCGATGGCCATCGCCATGGCTCGCCAGGGTGGCCTCGGTGTCCTGCACCGCAACCTCTCCATCGAGGACCAGGCCCAGCAGGTCGACCTGGTGAAGCGGACCCAGACCGGCATCATCACGAACCCCGTCACCATCGGCCCGGACGCCACGCTCGAGGAGCTCGACACCCTCGCGGGCCAGTTCCGGATCTCCGGCTTCCCGGTGGTCGACCTCGAGAACAAGCTCATCGGCATGGTCACCAACCGCGACCTGCGTTTCACGCCCGTCGCCGAGTGGGCGACCACCAAGGTGGACGAGGTGATGACGCCGCAGCCGCTGATCACCGGCCCGTCGACCATCTCGCGTGACGACGCCACGCTGTTGCTGCGCAAGCACAAGCTCGAGCGCCTGCCGCTGATCGACCCGGACGGCCGCATCACCGGTCTCATCACCGTCAAGGACTTCGTGAAGTCCGAGCAGTTCCCCGACTCGTCCAAGGACGGCCAGGGCAGGCTCATGGTCGGCGCGGCGATCGGCTACTTCGGCGACTCGTGGCAGCGCGCGACGGCCCTGATCGAGGCCGGCGTGGACGTGCTCGTCGCCGACACCGCGCACGGCAACGTCCGCATGCTCATCGACATGGTCAGGCGCCTCAAGACCGACCCGGCCACCAAGGACGTGCAGGTGATCGGCGGCAACGTCGCCACCCGCCAGGGCGCCCAGGCGTTCGTCGACGCGGGAGCCGACGCCGTGAAGGTCGGCGTCGGGCCGGGGTCGATCTGCACCACGCGCGTCGTGACCGGCGTCGGTGTCCCGCAGATCACCGCCGTCTACGAGGCGTCGCTCGCCTGCAAGCCCGCGGGCGTGCCCGTCATCGCCGACGGCGGCCTCAAGCACTCCGGCGAGATCGGCAAGGCCCTCGTGGCCGGTGCCGACAGCGTCATGCTCGGCTCGCTCTTCGCGGGCTGCGAGGAGACCCCGGGTGACCTGGTTCTCGTCAACGGAAAGCAGTTCAAGACCTACCGCGGCATGGGCTCGATGGGTGCGATGTCCTCGCGCGGCAAGAAGTCGTACTCCAAGGACCGGTACTTCCAGGCCGAGGTCACGAGCGACGACAAGATCGTGCCCGAGGGTATCGAGGGGCAGGTCGCCTACAAGGGCCCGCTGTCCACGGTGGCCCACCAGCTCATCGGCGGCCTGCACCAGACGATGTTCTACACCGGCGCCCGGACCGTCCCGGAGCTGCAGGCCAACGGCAGGTTCATCCGCATCACGTCGGCGTCGCTCAAGGAGAGCCACCCGCACGACGTGCAGATGACCGTCGAGTCGCCGAACTACAGCGGCTTCTGAGTCCCGCGTCGGCCGAGGCCGTCCCCGTGGGCCGAGCCCGTCGAGACCAGGTCTCGACGGGCTCGACCCACGGTGGGGCTCGACCAACGGTTGAACAAGTTCGGCTGGTCCGGTCCGGGCGTCAGCTGGACATGACGCGTTCGTGCAGGGCCTGGACGGTGTAGCGCGCCGACCAGAACGCGCCGTGCTGCCACGCGGAGATCTCCGACATCCAGTCGCCCGCGAAGTACACGTTGCCGGCGCCCTGCTGCAACCGCTTGAAGCCGGTCGAAGCGGTGTTCGGAAAGGCCCAGGCGCCTTCGACGTAGGGCACCTTGTGCCAGGCGATGGAGAACGAGCCGTCCAGCTCGGTGCGGTACTTCTCCCCGTGGATCTTCACTCCCTGCTCGACCGCGCGCAGCTCTCGCTGCCTCGGGGCCATGGCGCCGTAGGCGCGGGCGTTGGCCCCGGTGTTGTAGTACCCGATGACGAGTCCCTTCTTCTCGCCGTACCCGTACGACGGGTACCACAGGTGGGCGAGGTCCATGTCGGTCTCGGTGATCCCGCCGAAGATCCGGTGGTCGTCCTCCCAGAACCGTGACCGGTACTGCAGGCCGATCTTGCCCGCGGGCGAGCCCACGGCGAACTCGCCCAGCGCCGCATCGACCTCGGGCCCCCAGTTGGTGTCCCACCGCCGCATGAGACCCGCGGGCGCCGAGACCACCGCGAAGTCCGCCTCGATCTGCCGCTCCCTGCCGTGCGGGGCGGTGTAGGTGACCTTCACCCCGCCGCCGGTGTTCTCGACACCCGTGACCGGCGAACTGAGGTGGACGTTCTGGCTGCCGATGGCCCGCACCAGGTACCGGTAGATCGTGTCCATGCCGCCCTTCGGCTGGAACATGAGCATCGACTGCTCCCAGTTGATCTCGAACGGGAAGTACTGGCCCACCTTCGAGGCCAGGACGTCGGAGACCGTGCCAGGACCGGGCAGGGGCGTGCCGTGCTCGTTCCATGCTGACGGATAGACCTCGTAGCCGCGGTTGCTGCCGCCGGCGTAGGTGCCGTCGGGCCTGAGCGACCCCCAGCTGCGCAGGAAGGAGCGCAGGTTCTCCTTGTCCTCGGCGGTCAGCTTCTGGTCCAGGGCGCCCTGGTCGGTGGCGTGGTGCAGCAGCTCCGAGGTGTAGCCGAAGACATCCGCCTTGGCGGTGCGGTAGCGGAGTGGGCTGCCCGGTGTCGCGCCAGACTTCTCGTTGTACAGGTAGGCGTCGGCGTTGGCGTTCGTGAAGACCTCGTACGGCACCCCCAGCTCACGGAGATAGTCCATGGTGACCATCCACTGGGCGATCCTGCCCGCGCCCGCGTTCATGTAGATGCCGTCGGCGAACCTCGCGGTCTGCTTGACGCCGTCGATGTCGGTCTCGGAGTCCCCGCCGCGGATCGTGAGAGTGCGCCCGCCCGGCCGGTGGCGGGCCTCGAGCACGGTCACCCGGTAGCCGGCCTTCTGCAGCTCGTAGGCGGTGGCGAGGCCTGCCGGACCCGCTCCGACCACGACCACCTTCTTCGCGGAACGGCCGGTCAGCGTGAAGTCGCTGCCACGCGGCGGAACCCAGGAATCTGGCCTCGGCTGGGCTGCGGCGCTGGGGGCAAGGCCCATCGCGCCCATCGTCGCGAACATGACGCCGGCGCTGGAACCCGCGCCGACGGCCTGCAGGAAGTTGCGGCGGGAGACGCCGGAGGTGCTCTTCTCGGTGACCACGGTCCCTACCTCTCGTGTCGACAGGCCTGACGTGCCGCGGAACCCGGCCTGGAGCCAGGAACCGCCGTCAGTACCGCGACGGACGCTAGGGAGGGCAAATCACCAGGACGGGTCTGTACCGTTTCTACGGAATTGCCCGCAGTAACCATGGTGTTTCGGGTCTTCTCGCAGGTCATCGGCTATCCAGGGGCGATACGGACGACAGCGTCCGGCGCGTTCCCAGCACGACCCGCGGCGTTCATCCCGCGGAAACGCTCCGTGGCTAGCGTCACGCGCCACCCGGTGCCGACCGCCGGGCCACACCGCATCCGGGCACCGTCGGGCGCCCGGCCGGCCAGATGGAGGAGCACCATGAAGAACCGCACCAAGCTCGTCGCCGCCGTCGTCCTGACCGCCGCGGTAGCGGTCCCCGGGACTGCCTTCGCCGCCACGCACGTCTTCCGGCCCGACCCTGGCCGAGCCCACTCGTTCGTCACCGGGAACACCCCGCTCATCGCCGACGGCGTGGCGATCGGCAAGAACGTCTCCTGGTACAAGTCCTCCGGGCTCGGCCCGGCGGCCCGCAACACCGCACCCGGCGTGTCCACGGAGGAGCGCTACATCCCGACGGACGTCTTTCCGGGCGGCGAGCTGCCCGACGGCGTGACCCTCACCGAGGCCCAGGGCATCAACGCCCTCACCCGGATCGGCGAGAACCTGGACAAGGCCGGCCTGTCCTACGACGACGTCGTCTCCATGCGCGTGTTCCTGCAGAACCCCGAGGGCGAGGAGAAGATGGACTTCGCCGGGTGGAACCGGGCCTACCGCCAGTTCTTCGCCAACACGAACCTGTCCACCGGCGAGGCGCTCGACGTCCAGCTCGGATCGGCGACGACCGCGCCGATGGTCGTCAACGAGGCTCGTCCGTCGCGCTTCGCCCTGGAGGTCGAGAACCTGCCGGTGGACGGGTGGCTCGTCGAGGTCGAGGTCGACGCGGTGTACTCCCGCTGACCGACACCACGCCGCCGTCGAGCCAGGCCACGCCCCGGGCGCCCGGGGCGTGGCCGCTGGGCTCGGTGCCGGTTCAGAACCCGGCCGAGTACTGCACCGGCCACACCCCCGACGCGCCCGGGCCGTCGAGGCCCTGCTCGCGACGCCATTCGTTGAAGCTCACCGCCCACTGCCGGTGCGCACCGATCTGCTGCTGGTGCAGGTCCGTCAGCGACATGCGCGCCAGCTGCGGGAACCGGCGGGCCAGCGCCTCCAGCACGTCGAGCGTGGCGAGCACGTCGACCTCGGCGGTGTGCAGGTCGCCGTCGGCGATGACGCCGTACCACTGCGACAGGTCGCCGAGGCGCCGCTTGCCCGTGCGGTACCGGTCCAGCCAGCGGTCGATCACCAGGGGGTCGACGACCGGCGCGACCGGGTGGCCCAGCCGCTGCGGGAGGGTCTTGAGCCCGTGGCGCAAGAGCTCGGCGTCGAGCAGGGAGAGGTCGAACGCCGCGTTGTAGGCGACCACGGGGACGTCGTCCGCCAGGTGCTTCGCGAGCTCCGTGGCGATCTCCTCGAGCGCCTCCCGCGGCTGGACGCCGTGGGCGCGGGCGTGCTCGGTGGAGATGCCGTGGATGGCCGCGGCCTCCTCCGGGATCTCCACGCCCGGATCCATCAGCCAGGTGCGGACCTCGGTGCCCACGCCCGGCGTGCGCAGCACGAGGGCCGCCGTGACGATGCGGTCGCCCGCGACATCGACCCCCGTGGTCTCCGTGTCGAAGCCCAGCAGCGGCCTGTCGATCCAGGTCTCGTTCATGGTGTCCTCCCTGCTCGTCCCGGTTTCCGGGCCGTGTCGTCCAGCACTGCCCGGTCGCCCGGTGCGTCCATGGAGAACCTTGCCACCGCTCACCGACACTGTGGTTCGTCCCACCCGGCACATCACGGGATGCGGCGCGCTCCCTCAGGTCGGATGGGTAGGCTTGGCGGGTGAGCAACGAGATCGAGATCGGACGCGGCAAGCGCGGGCGGCGCGCCTATTCCTTCGACGACATCGCGGTGGTGCCGTCCCGTCGTACGCGTGACCCGAAGGACGTCTCGGTCGGCTGGCAGATCGACGCCTACCACTTCGACCTGCCGATCCTCGCGGCCCCGATGGACTCCGTGATGACCCCGGACAGCGCCGTCGCGCTCGGCCGGTTCGGCGGCCTCGGTGTGCTCGACCTCGAGGGCCTGTGGACCCGCTACGAATCGCCCGAGCCGCTGCTCGCCGAGATCGCGGCCCTGCCGGCTGACGAGGCGACGCGCCGGATGCAGGCGATCTACTCGGAGCCCATCAAGCCGGAGCTCATCACGCAGCGCCTCAAGGAGATCCGGGCGGCCGGTGTCACGGTCGCGGGCGCGCTGACCCCGCAGCGCACGCAGGAGTTCTACAAGACGGTGGTCGACGCCGGCGTCGACCTGTTCATCATCCGTGGCACCACCGTGTCGGCCGAGCACGTGTCGGGCAACGCCGAGCCGCTGAACCTCAAGCGGTTCATCTACGAGCTCGACGTGCCGGTCGTCGTCGGCGGGGCCTCGACGTACACCGCGGCGCTGCACCTGATGCGCACGGGTGCGGCGGGCGTGCTCGTCGGGTTCGGCGGCGGTGCCGCCCACACCACCCGTGTCAGCCTCGGCATCCACGCACCCATGGCCACCTCGATGGCCGACGTCGCCGCGGCCCGCCGCGACTACCTCGACGAGTCCGGCGGCCGCTACGTGCACGTCATCGCCGACGGCGGCGTGGGGCACTCCGGCGACATCGTCAAGGCGGTGGCCTGCGGTGCGGACGCCGTGATGCTCGGTGCCGCGCTCGCGCGTGCGGCGGAGGCGCCGGGCCGGGGCTTCCACTGGGGCCCCGAGGCACACCACCCCCAGCTGCCGCGCGGCGAGCGTGTCGAGGTGGGCACGGTCGGCACGCTCGAGGAGATCCTCTTCGGGCCGGGCAAGCAGGCCGACGGCACGCTGAACCTGGTCGGCGCGCTCCGGCGCGCCATGGCGACCACCGGCTACTCCGACCTCAAGGAGTTCCAGCGGGTCGAGGTCGTCGTGTCGCCGTACCAGCCGCGATGAGCGCGGTGTCCGAGGACGAGCAGC
Source organism: Promicromonospora iranensis (assembly GCF_028994805.1). Taxonomy (GTDB): domain Bacteria; phylum Actinomycetota; class Actinomycetes; order Actinomycetales; family Cellulomonadaceae; genus Promicromonospora; species Promicromonospora iranensis. The sequence goes on from NZ_JAJQQP010000004.1 coordinate 137,835, forward strand.
TCGCTCCCGTCCTGGCCGCGGCTCCTGCTGCCGACGGCGAGTTCGTCGAGATCACCGACGCCGACGTCGAGCAGGTCGTCGAGCTGTGGAAGACCTGCGGGCTGACCCGGCCGTGGAACGACCCGTACGTCGATATCGCCGACGCACGCGCCGGTGAGGGCTCGACCGTCCTGGCCGCTCGAGCCGGCGGCCGGGTGGCCGCGACAGCGATGGCCGGGCACGACGGGCACCGCGGCTGGCTCTACTACGTGGCCGTCGCGCCCGAGCTGCGGAGCACCGGCCTGGGCCGAGCGGCAGTCGTCGCGGCCGAGGCGTGGCTGGTCGCACGGGGTGCGCGCAAGATCCAGCTGATGGTGCGGACCGCCAACACGGATGTGCTCGATTTCTACGGTCGGCTGGGTTACACCGACCAGGAGTGCACTGTTCTGGGGCGCTGGGTCGAGTCCGACTGAGGTGCGTCGAGCGAGGTGAGCGCACTGCGCCGCCCGCGCTGTGAAAATCAGTTTCACACACCTATCAATACGTGGTGCAGGGTTTTGCGCGTAGGGTGGCGGCCATGATCGACGACGCAGCAGCCGACGCAGCGGCTAGTGGTGCGGTCGGCGGTGTGCTCGACCCGGAGCACCCGCAGGGGACGTTCGTCCTCGAGCCAGGGGTGATGGCCCCGCTGGTGGCTCGGATCGCAACCTCCGAGGGATCGGGCACCCATAGGTCCATGTGCCCCTTCACGGGCGCTCCGCTCGTGACGTTCCCGATCTCCTCCGCCGAGGACGTCGCCGCGTGCGCCGTCCGGGCGCGGGTGGCGCAGCGAAGTTGGGCACGACTGTCGGTGCGCGACCGGGCCGGAGTCCTCCAGCGGCTCGGCCGGATCGTCCTGGAGCGGCAGTCCGAGGCGCTGGACCTGATCCAGCTCGAGACCGGCAAGTCACGCCGTGCTGCCTTCGAGGAGATCGCGGACATCGCGCAGGTCGCCCGGCACTACGCCGTGCGGGGCGCGCGCTACCTCGCTTCGCGCCGGGTCCCGGGCATGGTCCCGCTGCTCGTCGGAGCGCAGGTGCACCGCCGTCCCGTCGGCGTGGTCGGTGCGATCGCGCCATGGAACTACCCGCTGGTGCTCGCGCTCTCCGAGGCGCTGCCCGCGCTCCTCGCAGGCAACGCGGTGGTGCTCAAGCCGGACCCGCAGACCACCCTCACCGCGCTCTGGGCCGCCGAGGCCCTGGACGACGCGGGCCTGCCTGCGGGCCTCTTCCAGGTCGTCGCGGGCGGCCCCGAGGTCGGTGAGGCGCTGATCGAGCACGTGGACCACATCTCGTTCACCGGCTCCACCGCCACCGGCCGCAAGGTCGCCGCGCGAGCGGGTGAACGCCTCATCGGAACCACGCTCGAGCTCGGCGGCAAGAACGCGCTCTACGTGACCGACGACGTCGACGTCGACGCGGCCGTCCCGGGCATCGTGCGGGCCTGCTTCTCGAACGCCGGTCAGCTGTGCGTGTCCGTCGAGCGTCTGGTCGTGCACGAGTCGGTCGCGGAGGAGTTCGTCGCGAAGTTCGTGCGTGCGGTGCGGAACCTCCGGCTCAGCCCGGCCCTGGACTACTCGGCGGAGGTCGGTTCGCTCACCTCCGCCGCACAGCTCGACAAGGTGACGGCGCACGTGGACGACGCGCTCGCCCGGGGCGCCCGAGTACTCGCCGGCGGAGTGCACCGCGCCGACGTCGGCCCGTACTTCTATGCCCCGACGGTGCTCGACGACGTGCCCGCGCAGGCAGTGGTCGCGCGCGAGGAGACCTTCGGACCGGTCGTGACGATCTCGCGCGTCGACTGCGACGAGGAAGCCGTCGCCGTCGTGAACGACACCGAGTACGGCCTGCACTCGGCGGTCTGGTCCCGCGACGTCGGCCGGGCTCGCCGGATCGCCGCGCGCATCGAGGCGGGATCGGTGGCGATCAACGACGGGTACACGATGACCTGGGGTTCGGTCTCCGCGCCGCTCGGCGGCTGGAAGGCCTCCGGTGTCGGCGCCCGGCACGGGACCGCCTCCATCGACGGCCTCACCCGCCAGCAGACCGTCGTGACGTCCCGTGGGGCCCGGTTCGGTGCCACGCTCGACAGCCTCTACGGCCTGGGAGGCGACACCCCGAGCCGCGTGCTGACCACTGCCCTGGAGGCGATGCGCAAGCTGCGCATGCCGTGAGGTGAATGGTCGTCACCGCGCCCGGGTACGCTCGCGCGCATGACGACGCAGCTCCATGCCTTCTGGAAGTCCGCCAACTCCCTGCCGGTCATCGGCGGGCTGCTCGGCAAGCGGATCTTCTCCCTGGTCTACTCCTTCAAGGCGCCGTACTTCGGCACCTTCGCCCCACGCGTGGTCGACATGCGGCCGAACCACGGCGAGGTGGTGGTGCCCAACCGGTGGCGCAACCGCAACCACATCGGCACCGTGCACGCGATCGCCGTCTGCAACGGGCTCGAGATGGCCATGGGCTCGCTCGCCGAGGCCACCGTGCCCGACGACAAGCGCTGGCTGCCGAAGGGCATGGAGGTGTCCTACCTCGCGAAGTCGACGGGCGACGTCACCTGCATCGCCGAGACCGACCAGGCGCAGTGGGACGGCGACGACCGGGACCTGCCGGTCCGGGTGCGCGGCGTCCTGGCCGACGGGACGGTCGTGGTCGAGGGCACCATCCACCTGTGGGTCACGCCGAAGAAGAAGTGACCCGGTCCTGACGGGGCCGCGGGGTCAGCGGGCCCGGCGGCGGGGGAGGGAGCGGACCGCCGCCTTCCAGCTGGCCGGCAGCTCCCGCACGTGCCACCAGGCCGCCCGCACGGGCACCGCGCTCGCGGCGCTCACACCCACGCCCACGGCGTCCAGGCCGGCCTCGACACAGGAGTAGAGGGTGCGGCGCACGTGGTAGTCCTGCGTGACGACGACGGCGGTGCGCACGCCGTACAGGTCGTAGGCACGGCGGCAGGTGGCGGTGGTGTTGAAGCCCTCGCGGTCCAGCACGATCGCGTCGTCGGGAACACCGAGGTCGTTGTCCAGGAGCCAGCTGCGCATCGAGCCGGGCTCGTCGTACCGCGTGCCGTCGGTGTTGTCGTGCGCGTCGCCGCTCAGGATGACCGTGGGTGCGATACCGGCGCGGTACAGCTCGGCGCCGCCCTCGACGCGGCGGCGCAGGTACGTCGACGGCGTGCCGTCGCTGCGGAGCCCGGCTCCGAGCACGATGACGGCGTCGGCCTTCTCGATCTCGTTCGCGTCGTGCCGCACCCGGGCATGGCCGGTGCCCTGCACGACGGCGACCGGGACGACGAAGGCGACGGCGAGCACACCCGCGACGACAGCCGCGGCCTTGAGTGGAGTCACGCGGGGAACGCTACCGCGTCCGTCCAGCGGCGTGTGGTCGGCAGCTCGTCACAAGGTCGGCAACTCGGACTGCCGACCACCTGACGTCTTGCCGACCACACGGGGACTTCCGGAAATCCTCACGCCGCCAGGGCCGACAGCTCCGCGGCTAGGTTTGCTTCTGCGCTCGGCTGCCAGCGGGCGGCGCCGGGCGCGGTGCGGAACAGCGGGCCACCGTCCAGGAGGGCGCGGAGCACCTGGGAACGGCCGGAGCGGAACAGGGGATCGGGCACGTCGCAGTACTCGGCGCGGACCTGGCGCGTGTACCGGGTGTAGACGGCCGGGCTCCCGCCGAGCACGGCCAGGTCGGCGTCGCTGACCAGGCCGCCGACGACGTCGTCGGACGCCGGGGCATGGTCCGCCGTCACCATGACCAGCCGCGCGATCTCGCTGACGTCCTCGCCCGAGACGCCGGTCCCGGCCAGCGGGCCGAGGAGCTCCGCCACCAGCCCGGCCGAGCGCTCCTCGTCCTGCCGCGCGACGCCGTCGTGCACCGCGTCGTGGAACCACAGGGCGAGACGAGCGTGCCAGAGCGCGCGCTCGGAGACGTGCGCCTCGGCCGCGACGGAGTCGAGCGCGTCCAGTGCGACGGCCAGGTGCAGGGTCGTGTGGTAGACCCGGTGCGGCTCGCGCCAGCGGTCCACCAGGTCCTCGCCGGCCGTGCGGGCCAGGCCCGGATCGGCCCACAGGCCGTCCCACCGGGTCAGCAGGGCCGCTCGCTTGGCACGGTTCCGCTCGGCTCCGGAGACCCGCAGGCCCGAGGCCGCCAGCCGCCGGGCCAGGTCCCCGCCCTCGACGGGTATCGCGCCCGCCGCGACCAGCGCGTCGTACCGCTCGGCGGGGACGTCGTAGTGGTCGAGGTCGAACGCGCGGTCGTGCACGCCTGCGGCTCGGGCGAAGAGGCGGAGCTCCCGCAGGGACCCGTCCGAGACCAGGTGGGAGAACAGGGTCCCGTGTGCGGGCCAGGTCGGCGGGTCGATGAAGAGGGCCACGGGGGAGAGCCTACGGCGCAGGGCGAGAGCGGATGCTCGGACGGCCGCGGAACCCCGGGGCCGGCGTGCGGCCAAGCATTGGAGGGCGCCGCTAGCATGACGTTCGCGGTGGTGGCCACGGTTCGACGGCCCGAACCGCATGCTGCTTGCCGGGCCGCCGAAGAAGGAGTCCTCTTGCCTACCCGTATCGGGTCGAGGAGCACGTTCGTCCGTCAGGGATGGATCGTGTTTCCCGTTGTCGTCGTCCTGGGAATGATCGCGATGGCGGTCGAGATCGCAGGAAACGACGACTCATTGGCGGCGGGACTTGAAACTGCGCCATACACCGTGCCAGCAGTTTTGGCCCTTGTCGTGGTGCTCGCCGTTGCGATCGAAGTTCTTAGGGATCTCAGGACCGGTGCGCGTCTCCGGTACGTTGCTCGGCTGCGACCGGATGCCACGGTGCGGCCCGTACAGTCGTTCCACCCGATGGTCGAGATGGCTCTTCGACTGGACGTCAGCCCGAGGGGCGTGGGGTACAGGGAACTGTCGTGCCAGGTGCTCGCGATCCTTCCCGACCGGGTGGAGTACTGGGCGACCAGTGGCGACGAGCCACGTTGGTCCGTGCCTAGCATTTCGGAGGAGGTCAGACTTGTCGCGGTCAGGGTCGACCTGAGGAAGATCGACGTGCTCCAGATCGCCGATACGGGATCGCCCGCGAAGATCGAGGTGCGCCCGGTTCTCCGGCCGGTATGGACCTCCTACCGGGCAAAGTACCGCCAGGAAGCGATGGAGCAGCTGGTCCGGGACCTTGGTCACGAGCCCTCGGATGTTCTCGTTGAGCCGTAGGGGCCTCCACGAACCACTGCCGGTCAGGTCAGGACCCGACAACCTGCCACGGGCCGTGCCGGTCCCCGGGTTCCTGGTTGCGGGTCCACCACTTCGCCCGGTAGCGATCGCCGTCATGCACCACGACGTCGCCCCGCACGAAGATCCGCGACGCCGTCCAGACGGCTGTGCCGTCCCCGGACCGGACGGCCTCCTGCCACGGTCCGTGCGGTGAGCCATCCGGCTCCTGACGGGTGGTCCAGGTCGCCCGGTAGTACGCCTTCTCGTGGAAGACCTCGTCGCCGGCGCGGTACCTCACCGACGTGTCCCAGACCGGCGCCGGCTCCCCGGGCACCTTCGCCATGACCTCGATCTCGCTCACGATCATGTGCGTGTTGTCCCGCGCGGTCATGACCACCCGGACGGCGTCGGCGCGCACCCCGGCGGGCAGGTCGACCACCGGCGCGGCACCGTCGGACGTCACCGGGACCGGCTCGCCGACGGACCGCCACTCGCCGCCGACCCGGGCTTCGAGCGCCACGGCGCTCGCCCAGCTCAGGTGCGAGCCGTCGCGGAAGAAGCGGGTGACGACACGGGTGACGTCACGTTCCGCGGGCAGGGTCACGGTCAGTGTGTCCTGCGTGTTCTTGGCGTCGGAGCGCCAGTTGGACCAGCCCTTGTCGCTCAGGTCGCCGTTGATCACTCGCTCGGCCGGGTAGCCAGGCTCGGTGTAGGTGGCGGACGCCGTGGTGCCGTCCGCGAGAGCCACGTTCGCCTCGCCCGGCTCGGTCACCAGCACACGGACGGTCGCGGGCAGGGTGGTGCCGTCCCCAGCATCGGCGGCGCCGGTCAGCTCGACCACGCCGATCTCGTCGAAGGCGCCGTCGGGAGCCTCGTCCCACGTGACCGGACGCTCCACCTTCGCACCGCCGGCCGCGACGGCGGTGACCACAGCGGGCAGCACCGCCGAGCCGCCCACGTACGCCGCACCCTGGGCGGGCAGGGTCCGGTCCAGGGTATCGACGACGACGGTCGCCGTGGCCTCGACCGTGCCACCGGCCGGGATCGCCACGGTGCCGGTGACCTCGACGACCCCGGCCCGCGCCCACGCGTCGTCACCGGGCAGGTCCCAGGTCACGGGCAGCGCGCCGCGTGGCCCGGCCGGGTAGACCGGCGTGACGGTCTGTGGCAACTCGGGCGTGGTGCCCGGGACGGTGAACACATCGACCGGTTCGGTGCCCAGCACGGTCTCGTCGACGATCGCCCAGCGCTGGTTCGCGTTGGAGTTGGCCAGATACGTGCCGACGGGGGAGCCGTCGGCCCTCGCCTCGCCACCGACCTCGAGCAGGGTGCGCGATACCGCGTTGACCAGCGTGTACGTGCCGTCCCCCGTGGTGGACAGCACCCAGCGGGCGGCGTCGGGAGTTTTGGTGGGGTCGGCCGGGGCGTCGACGAGCACCGCGGAGGTGTCCCCGCTGACCGCGAGCTGCTCCCCGGTGCCGACGTTGGTCACCGCGTAGCGCGTGCGGTGCGTGCCGGAGCCCTCGGGCGCGCCGAGGTCGGTGAGCGTCCACAGCTGCTCGGCCGCGGCGGAGTCGTCGGTGGAGATCTGCACCCCGCCGTCGCCGTCGGGCGCCAGCGAGAGGCCGGACTGGACGCCGTCGATCCGGAACACGTGACCGTCCTGCGCCAGCGGGGCGTCGTCCGCGACGCCGGAGACGCCGGCGACCAGGAACGTCGTGACGGACTCCGCCGGCACGGTGAGCGTCGCGGCGGCGTCCTGCACCGCTACCGGCTCGCCCTCGACGAGGTAGCCGTCGACGCTGGTGACGACGGGGGTGACCGTCGCGCCCGCGGCGACGTCCGCGAAACCGGAGAGGTCGAGGGTGACGTCTCGCTCCTCGGCCTGGTCGTTGATGTGCACGACGGTCGCGGCGTCACCGGAGGCTGAGACGGCGGCGGTGCTGTCCGTGTCGTCCACTCCGATCAGGCGGTCGCCCGGCGTGATGTGGTGCGTGAAGTTCTGGGTGACCCAGTACTTGGTGTTCGTGTAGATGGGGCAGGTCTCCAGCGTGTCCTGCTCGGTGCAGGAGAACGGGATCTGGATCTCGCCCCAGTTGCCGCCCTCGGGGCTCTCACCGCCGGGCGCCATGTTGTCGTAGTCCTCGACGGGCTGCCAGAACACCCACGCGGACGGTTCGAGCTCGCGCAGGTCGTCCACGATCTGGTGCGCGCTGCCCAGGCCGGACTCCATCGACTCGAAGTCCTGGCCGGTGGTGGACCAGGAGCCGCCGACCTCGCTCATCCACAGGGGCTTGTCCTCGCCCTTGGCGATGTCACGCACGGTGGTGCGCTGGCCGGTGCCGTAGGTGTGCACGTTGAGCTGCGACACCTGGTCGCGCACCGCGTCCGGGTAGGTGTTCCAGTTGGTGGCGAACCGGCCCGGGTTGGTCTCGTCCATCGCGGAGATCGCGGCGTCCGTCGTCGAGCCGTTGATCGCGTCGGCGAGAGCCGGGATCACCTGCTGCTGCAGGTCCGGGCCCATGTGGGCGCCTTCCTGGCGGCCGCCCGTCGGGTTGCCGTCGGCGCCGAGCTGGGTGCCCCAGTAGTTCGTGTTCGGCTCGTTGAACGGGTCGATGGTGTCGACGTCGATGCCGTGCGCGTCCTCGAGGCGCTCGGTCGCGCCGACGACGTAGGCGGCGAAGTCCTCGACGCTCTCGGGCTTGAGCTGGTCGGTGTTCGCGTCGAACCCGCCGGAGACGTATCCGCTGACGGTCTGGAACCAGGGAGGGGAGTTGCTGAACGTCTCCCAGTGGGTGATGTCGTCCTTGATGCGATCCACCCACCAGCGCTGCGTGGCGTCGGCGTCCGGGTTCCAGTGCCCGGGGTTCGCCGGGTCCCACCAGTCGACGTCCTCGCGGGTGGTGCCCTCCGGTGCCTTCCACCAGCCCTCGACGTCGGCGCCCGCGCGCAGGTAGTCGGGCACGTCGGGGGCGTTGCCGCCGCCGATGTTGTACCGGGCGATGTTGAGGTTCATCCCGTTCTCGCCGAACAGCATGTCGGCGAGTTCGTTCCGGACCTCGTCCGAGTAGCCGCCCGTGGCGTTCGCGAACCACACGAGGCTCGTACCCCAGCCCTCGAACGGCTCGCCCGCGTAGGACGGGTCCGGGCGCACGGTCACGCCCGGTGCCTCAGCGGCCGACGCGACGGTGATCGGGCCGGTGTCAGGCTGGGCGGCAGTGGCGGTCGCCGGGGGCAGGCCGGCCGCCAGCAGCGCGCTCGCCGTCAGGACGACGCCTGCGCGCCGCCGTCCTGCGTTCCTTCTGATCGAGCTCATCGTTGAGCCCTCCTCTCGCGTCAGTGCGACGGGTCGGCACGTACCGTGCTGATGTTGACGTGAACAACGACGCGTACGCGAACGGATGTTGACGTCACCATGGATGAAGGCGATCCTCCTCGGCGAGGCCGAGGACGTCAAGCCTTCGCCGTCGTCTCCTGCCGACCCGGAGGGCTCAGCCTTCGACGAGCGCCATCGCCTGGCGCGCGATCGCCAGCTCCTCGTCGGTCGGGACGACCATGACGAGAGGCGCCTCGGCGCCGTGCCCGGCCGAGATCACGCGCGCCTCGTCCGACCGGGCCTCGTTGGCCGCCGGGTCGATCGTCAGACCGAGGAACTTCAGCCCGCGCACCACCCCTGAACGCACGCGGTGGTCGTTCTCACCGACGCCCGCCGTGAACGTGAGCACGTCGATGCCGCCCAGCACCGCGGCGTACGCGCCCACGTACTTGCGCAGCCGGTGCAGGTAGACGTCCAGCGCCAGCCGCGCGTCGGCGTCGCCGGCCGCCACGAGCTTCTGCAGCTCACGCATGTCGCCCACCCCGGACAGGCCGAGGATCCCGGAACGCTTGTTGAGCAGCGTGTCGACCTCCTCGGCCGCCATCCCCTCGCGGATCAGGTGGAACACGATGCCGGCGTCGATGTCGCCGGAGCGGGTACCCATGACCAGGCCCTCGAGCGGTGTCAGGCCCATCGAGGTGTCGACCGGCTCGCCGCCCAGCACCGCCGACGCCGACGCACCGTTGCCCAGGTGCAGCACCACCTGGCGCAACGTCTCGGGGCTGCGACCCTCGGCCGCCAGCTTCTCGGCGACAACGGGGTGCGCGGCCACCGCCGACGACACGAACTGGTGCGACGTGCCGTGGAACCCGTAGCGGCGCACGCCGTGCTCGGCGGCGACCTCGCGGTCCAGCGCGTACGTCGAGGCCGCCTTCGGGAGCGTCGTGAAGAAGGCCGTGTCGAACACGGCGACGTGCGGCACGTCCAGCAGCTCGCGCGCGACCTCGATGCCGGTCACGTTGGCCGGGTTGTGCAGCGGCGCCAGCGGGACGAGGTCGCGCACGCCGGCCACGACGTCGTCGTCGACCAGGGTGGGGGCGCTGAACACCTCGCCGCCGTGCACCACCCGGTGCCCGACGGCGGCGATGCCCGCCTCGGCGAGCGACGGGCCCACCTCGTCGAACAGGCCGATCACGATCCGGAGCGCCTCGCCGTGGTCCGGCACAGGCAGGTCGCGCACCGTCTTCTCGCCCTTGGCCTCGTGCTTGACCGTCCCGGAGGTCTCACCGATGCGCTCGACGACGCCCGCGGCGAGCGCCTCGCCCGAGGCGGGGTCGACGAGCTGGTACTTCAGCGAGGAAGACCCAGAATTCAGAACGAGAACTGTCGACATGCCACGGGCCTTTCAGGTTGTGAGCGTGATCGTTGCGGGTTTGCGACCGTTCTGGGCGCAACGGTCACGCTCGCACGGAGGTGGTCTGGGCCTGGATCGCCGTGATGGCCACCGTGTTCACGATGTCCTGGACCAGGGCGCCGCGGGACAGGTCGTTCACCGGCTTGTTCAGGCCCTGCAGCACCGGCCCGACGGCGACCGCACCCGCCGACCGCTGCACCGCCTTGTACGTGTTGTTGCCCGTGTTCAGGTCCGGGAACACGAACACGGTGGCGCGGCCGGCGACGTCGGACTCGGGCAGCTTGGACGCGGCGACCGAGGCGTCGACGGCGGCGTCGTACTGGATCGGGCCCTCGACGTCGAGCTCGGGGGTGCGCTCGCGGACGAGCTCCGTCGCCGTGCGGACCTTGTCCACGTCGGCCCCCGTGCCGGACGTGCCGGTGGAGTAGGAGAGCATCGCGATGCGCGGCTCGACGCCGAACTGCCGGGCCGTGGCGGCCGAGGAGACGGCGATGTCGGAGAGCTCGTCCGACGTCGGATCGACGATGACGGCGCAGTCGCCGTAGACGAGCACCCGGTCCTCGAGGCACATGAAGAACACCGAGGACACGGAAGACGTCCCCGGCTTGGTCTTGATGATCTCGAACGACGGCCGGATGGTGTGCGCCGTCGAGTGTGCGGCGCCGGAGACCATGCCGTCGGCCAGGCCCAGGTGCACCATCATCGTGCCGAAGTAGGAGACGTCGGTGACGATCTCCCGTGCCCGTTCGACGGTCATGCCCTTGTGGGCACGCAGCCGGGTGTACTCCGCCGCGAACTGCTCCACGTGCTCCGGGTCGTGGGGCGACAGCACGCGGGCGGCCTCGATGTCGAGGCCCAGCTCGGCGGCGCGGGCACGGACCGGCTCCTCGTCCCCCAGGATGGTCAGGTCCGCGATGTGGCGGGCGAGCACCGTCGACGCGGCACGCAGGATCCGGTCGTCGGAGCCCTCGGGCAGCACGATGTGGCGACGGTCGGCGCGCGCCCGCTCGATCAGCTGGTACCCGAACATGAGCGGCGTGACCACCTGCGGCCGGGGCAGGTCGAGCCGGGCGGCGAGCGCCGCCGAGTCGACGTTGCGCTCGAACAGGGCGCGGGCCGTCTCGACCTTGCGCACCGAGCTCTTGTCCACCCGGCCGCGCGTGGTGGCCGCCTGACGGGCGGCGCGGTACGTGCCGAGCTCGGTGGTGATGATCGGCAGCTTGGGGCGCATCGCCTCCAGCAGCTCGGCGGGCCGGCCCTGCGGGTAGAACCCACCGTTGAGGATGATCCCGGCGAGCGACGGGAACGACGGCGTCATGTGCGTGGCGAGCAGCCCGATCAGGAGGTCGATGCGGTCACCCGGGGTGATGACGACAGCGCCGTCGGTCAGCCGTTCGAGCAGGTGCTCGAAGCTCATGGCGCCGACCTGCAGCTCGAGCGCCTCACGGCCGAGCAGCTCGGGGTCACCCAGGACGAGGGTGCCGTCCACGGCCTCCAGGAGCTGGCCCACGGTCGGGGCCTGCAGGAACGGCTCTTCGGGGATGGTCCACACGGGCAGGTCGGGCTGCGCCTCGGCCAGCACGGTACGGACGTCCAGGGCGCTGTGCGTGTCGGCGCGGTTGACGACCAGCCCGATCGCCTGCGCGTGGTGTGCCGCCAGCTCGGCGAGGCTGACGTCGGCCAGGGCACGGATGCCCTCGGGGGTGCGCTCGCGGCCCGAGACCACGAGCAGCACCGGCGCGCCGAGGTTCGCCGCGATGCGCGCGTTGAACGAGAGCTCGGTGGGCCCGGCGACGTCGGTGTAGTCGGTGCCGAGCACCACCACCGAGTCGCAGCGTGCGGCGAGGTCGTGGAACCGGGACACGATGCGGCTCAGCGCGGCGTCGGGATCGGCGTGCAGGTCCGCGTAGGTGACGCCGACGGCGTCGTCGTACCCGACGTCGACGCCGTCGTGCTCCAGGAGGAGCTCCAGGACGTGGTCGCGCCGGCCGCTCGTGTCCTCGGCCTCGGTGGCGCGCGACACGGGCCGGAAGACCCCGACCCGCTGGCCCTGGCGGACCAGCAGGTCGAGGACGCCGAGGGCGACCGTCGACTTCCCGCTCTCGCCCTCGGGGGAAGCAATGACGATGCTGCGGGTTGCGCCGGTCACAGGTCGCTCCGTGTTCACTCTGCGGGATTTGCTGCTACTCGTTGTCTCCACCAGTGCCGAGCGTAGCGTCAACCTGGCCGCCGTCCGCCAGGTCCTGGGCGTCCGGCCAGACCCAGTCGCGCACCTCGGGGATGTCGTCGCCGTGCTCGCGGGTCCAGGCACGCGCGCGGTGCCGGGCATCCTGCATGCGCTGGCGCAGTCCCGCCTGCGCGCTGCCGAGCGACGGGACCCGGTCGATGACATCGATCACAAGGTGGTACCGGTCGAGGTCGTTGAGCATGACCATGTCGAACGGCGTGGTCGTGGTGCCCTCCTCCTTGTACCCGCGCACGTGGATGTGCGGGTGGCCCGCACGACGGTAGGTGAGGCGGTGGATGAGCCACGGGTAGCCGTGGTAGGCGAAGATGATCGGTCGGTCGTTGGTGAACAGGCCGTCGAACTGCGAGTCCGTGAGGCCGTGCGGGTGCTCGGTGGCGTCCTGCAGCCGCATGAGGTCGACGACGTTCACCACACGCACCTTCAGGTCGGGCAGCTCCCGGCGCAGGAGGTCCGCCGCGGCGAGCACCTCCAGGGTCGGCACGTCACCGGCGCAGCCCAGGACGACGTCCGGCTTCTCGCCGGGCTTCTCGGTGCCTGCCCACTCCCAGATGCCGAGCCCGCGCGTGCAGTGCTCGATGGCGGACTCCATGTCCAGGAAGTTGGGCGCCGGCTGCTTGCCCGCCACCACGACGTTCACGTACTGGCGGCTGCGCAGGCAGTGGTCGTAGGTGCTGAGCAGGGTGTTGGCGTCCGGCGGCAGGTAGACCCGCACGATCTCCGCCTTCTTGTTCACGACGTGGTCGATGAACCCCGGGTCCTGGTGGCTGAACCCGTTGTGGTCCTGCCGCCACACGTGGCTGGAGAGCAGGTAGTTCAGGGACGCGATCGGTCGCCGCCACGGGATGTGGTTGGTGACCTTGAGCCACTTGGCGTGCTGGTTGAACATCGAGTCGACGATGTGGATGAACGCCTCGTAGCTCGTCAGCAGCCCATGCCGGCCCGTGAGCAGGTAGCCCTCGAGCCAGCCCTGCACCTGGTGCTCGCTGAGCATCTCCATGACCCGGCCCGCGCGGGCCATGTGGTCGTCCACCTCCGGCCCGATGTACTCGGCGTTCCACTGCTTGTCCGTCGCTTCGTACACGGCCTGCAGGCGGTTCGACGCCGTCTCGTCCGGGCCGAAGATGCGGAAGCTGTTCGGGTTCAGCCGGATCACGTCGGTGAGCCACTGGCCCAGCACGCGCGGCGCCTCCGACGTGGACCCGCCGGGCGTCGGGACGTCCACCGCGTACTCGCGGAAGTCCGGCAGGCGCAGGTCCTTGAGCAGCAGCCCGCCGTTCGCGTGCGGGGTGGCGCTCATCCGCAGGGGGCCCTCCGGCGCGAGCTCGGCGATCTCGGGCAGCACCCGGCCGTCGTCGTCGAACAGCTCCTCCGGGCGGTACGACTTCAGCCAGGCCTCGAGGACCCGCAGGTGCTCGTCGGTGTCGCGGGCGCTCGCGAGCGGCACCTGGTGCGCGCGCCACGACCCCGTCGTCTTCTTGCCGTCGATCTCGGCCGGGCCGCTCCACCCCTTGGGGGTGCGGAACACGATCATCGGCCAGGTGGGTCGGCTCAGGTCGCCCTTCGCCGCGCGTGCCTTGATCGCGGCGATCTCGTCGAGCACCTCGTCGAGCAGGGCGGCGAACCGGCGGTGCGTCTCGAGCGGTGACTCGCTCTCGTCGTACCCGCCCTCGAAGAAGTACGGCTTGTGCCCGTAGCCGACCATGAGGTCGTGCAGCTCCTGCTCGGGGATGCGCGCCAGGACGGTCGGGTTGGCGATCTTGTAGCCGTTGAGGTGCAGGATCGGCAGCACGACGCCGTCCTGGGCCGGGTTGAGGAACTTGTTCGAGTGCCAGGAGGTCGCGAGCGGACCGGTCTCGGCCTCGCCGTCGCCCACCACCGCCGCGACGAGCAGGTCGGGGTTGTCGAACGCCGCGCCGTACGCATGGCTCAGGGAGTAGCCGAGCTCACCGCCCTCGTGGATCGACCCGGGCGTCTCCGGCGCGACGTGGCTGGGGATGCCGCCCGGGAAGGAGAACTGCCGGAAGAGGCGCTTGACGCCCTCTGTGTCCTGGGTGATGTCGCTGTAGACCTCGGAGTAGGTGCCGTCCAGGTACGCCGAGGCGACCAGGCCGGGACCGCCGTGGCCGGGGCCGGTGACGTAGACCGTCTCCTGCTCTCGTTCCTTGATCGCCCGGTTCAGGTGCGCGTAGAGGAAGTTCAGGCCCGGCGTGGTGCCCCAGTGGCCCAGCAGGCGCGGCTTCACGTGCTCGGGCACGAGCGGCTCGCGCAGGAGCGGGTTGTCCAGGAGGTAGATCTGGCCGACCGAGAGGTAGTTCGCGGCCCGCCACCAGGCGTGGATGCGCTCCAGGTCGGTGGGCTCCAGCTCGGCGACGCCGGTGGCGCGCCAGGCGGGGGCCGGGGAGTCGGTGGCCGGGGTGTCGGTGGCTACGGTCGTGGTCATCGCTCACGCTCCTACGGGGAGTGACGTGCGGGATCTGTGCCGGCTTGGCTGCCTGATTCATTCGAACGCAGAACGGCCGGGCACGCGAGACGTGTGCTCTGTGACGAGCCAGACCCGGGGTCATCCGGGTGACGGGTGCCTCTGACCCGTCCGCTGGCGGTTACCGTTGAGACTATGCCTGTCAGTGCCCCCAGCACACCCGCGTCGAGGGCGATCGACGCCGATCCGCCCCCCGAGCGACGCACCTTCCTCCAGGTCGCCCGGCAGCCCCGCATGATCGGCCTGCTGCTCGTGTTCGTGCTCGCAGCGTTCGTGTGCGGCCGGCTGGGCGCGTGGCAGCTGGACCGCGCGTACGAGCGTGCGGAGCTGGCCGCGCAGCAGGAGGCGGTCGAGGCCGCTGCCGCAGGCCCGTCGTGGCTGGGGGACGTGCTGGCGCCGCAGGAGACCTTCCCCGGCGAGCTCGTGGGGCGCGAGGTCCAGGTGTCCGGCGAGTTCGAGCCCGGCGGTTCCGTCCTGGTGCCCGGCCGCGCCCTGGAAGGGCAGACCGGCTACCTCGTCCTGACCCCCTTCCGGGTGTCCGACGACGGGACGGGCGGCGAGTCCTGGGCGGACCTGTCCGGTGCGCCGGTGCTCGCCGTCGTCCAGGGCTGGGTGGCCGCACCCGCCGCCGCCGAGGCGCTGACCCATCCGCAGGGCGAGGTCACGCTGACGGGCTGGCTGCAGGTGGGCGAGTCGACGTCGGGCAGCGCGGCCGTGGTGGACGGGCAGACCGAGCAGATCGCCCTCAGCGCGCTGGTCAACGAGTGGGGCGGCCCGATCTACACGGGCTACCTCGTGGCCAACGAAGGGCCGGGCTCGCCGGAGAGCGGGGGAGTCGCGGCCCTGCCACGACCCACCATCGACGGCGGTTCGGGCGCCAACCTGCAGAACGTGTTCTACGCGCTCCAGTGGTGGGTGTTCGGCGGGTTCGCCGTGCTCCTGTGGATCCGCCTGGTGCGCGACGAGATGGCCGGCGGGCGACGGGGCGGCGAGCCCACCGACGCCGACACGGGGATCGCCGGACTGCCGTCGGTGTGAGGCCCGCACGTCGGTCGAGCGTGTCGAGATCCCGTCCCGGCACGCTCGACCGACGCCTGGTCAGCGGTCCAGGCTCGCCAGCATCTGGCCGACGGCCTGCTCCAGGATCGGACGCGGCATCGCGGCGTTGAGCCGGACGAAGCCGTGGCCCGCCTCGCCGCACCGGCCGCCGTCGACGAGGACGACACCCGCGCGCTCGCTGAAGTAGCCGGCCAGGCTGTCCCTGCCGACCGGCAGGTCCAGGCCTCGACAGTCCAGCCAGGCCAGGTACGTGCCCTCGGGGGCGCGGTAGCCGATCCCCGTCCCGTCGAGCAGCTCGCCCAGCCGGGTGACGTTGCCGTGCAGGTAGCCGATCGTGTCGTCCAGCCAGTCCCGGCCCTCGGTGTAGGCGACCCGGTTCGCCAGGACGCCCAGCGTCGACGCGCCCTCCTCGACCCGGTGGCCCACCGCGCGCCAGAGCGTCGCGTCCGCGTCGTTGGACAGGACCAGCTGCGCACACTTGAGACCGGGCAGGTTCCACGCCTTCGAGGCGGAGGTCGCCGTGACGGTGTGCCCCGCCGTCGTCTCGTTCAGGGACGCGTACGGGACGTGCCGGTGCCCCGGCTGGAGGAGCGGGGCGTGGATCTCGTCGGAGAAGACCCGCCCGCCGTGGCGGTCCACCACCTCGGCCACGGCCAGCATCTCGGCGGGCTCCAGCACGCGGCCGATCGGGTTGTGCGGGTTGCACAGCACCAGCAGGTGGCCCCCCGCGCGGAACGCGGCGTCGAGCGCGTCGAGGTCGTAGCCGTACCGGCCGTCGGCGTCGCGCAGCATCGGGACCTGGATCACCTCGCGGCGCAGCGCACCCGGCAGCGTGAGGAAGGGCATGTACGCGGGGGTGGGCAGGATGACCGGTGACCCGGGGCGGGAGAAGTGCGTGATGGTGTGCTCGAGCGCGGTCAGCACGTCGGGCACCGAGCGCACCTGCTCCGGGTCCACCGTCCAGGAGTACCGGTCCGCGGCGAACGACGTGTACGCGTCGACCATGCCGGACACCAGGGACGCCGGGAGGTAGCCGAGCATGCTGCGGTCCACCGCGTCGTGCAGCGCGGCGGCGATCGGGGGCGCGACGGGGAAGTCCATCTCCGCGACCCAGGCGCCGATCTTGCCGGGGAAGGCCGTCCACTTGTGGCTGCCGTTCTCGCGGAGCCGGTCGGCGGTGAGGGAGTCGAAGGCGTGGGCGTTCACCATCGCATTGAATCAGGTACGCCACGGCTCCCGTTCGCGGGTCCAGGGATGCGCAAGGATGGGCGGACGATCGCCGTCGGTGCTGGTCCCTGCCTCGTGCGGGGGCGTTCTGGCCGGTGGCCCCGCGGCAGGACCTGAACCGAGAGGACGACGATGACTGATGCCGGACCCTGGACCGGATCCGCCTGGTGGGAGCATCTGGTGCGGGCGGTGCCGCTCGCCGGAGAGGTCGCGCGGAGCGAGGTGCAGGCCGGGCTCGACGCCGGCCTCGACGCGGCGCTGATGACCGACGGGTTCGTGATGGAGCTGGTCTCGGCACAGCTCGTGGAGCGGGTACGGGCCCAGGACGCCGCTGCTCGCGACGCGATGATCGCGCTGGGCGCGGAGCTGGAGGCCGGGCCGCCCGTCGTCAGCGAGGACGTCGTCAGCGCCTACCTCATCCATGTCCCGTCTCCCGACCAGCAGGGCGGGGAGATCGCCGACGGGCTGGGTCCGCGGGTGCGGGCCGCGCTCGACCAGGACCGCGACCACCGGAACGAGCCGGCGGTCACCGCGTTCCTCGAGCGCCTGCTCCGGGCGGTACCCGCCCTCCGGCCGCTCGCCGACGCCGAACGCTACGGCTACCACGACGAGGTGCTGGCGCACCCGTTCCTCGGCGACGTCGCCGAGCGCGAGCTCGCGCTGCTCACGGGCGGGGCGTCCCTCGAGATCGACGACGACTGGACCGAGGAGGACCGGGCGGAGGCGCTCCGGCTGTTCACGTCCGACGACCCGGATCCCGCGGCGGAGGTCCGGGCGGTGCTCGACCTCCTCGAGGCGGAGCTCGGGGCGGATCCCGACGTCGACCGGCTCATCACCACGGCGTTCGTCGAGATGCTGCCCTACGAGGACGAGCCGGGCACCGAGATCGTCGGGCTGCTCGGCCCCGGTCTGCGGGCGGAGCTGGCCGCGCGGCGGGACGCATGACGTGACGCGGCCGGGCTCGGGCCCGGCCGCGGCGTCAGGCCCGTTCGGCGGCGTCAGGCCAGGTAGCGCTTCTCCAGCGCGACGAGCTTCGCGTCGGCCTCGCCGTGGATCTTCTTCTCCAGCACGAACGACATCACCGGAACGACACCGGCGAGGACCATCGTGACGAGACGGCCGAAGCCCCAGCGCATCTTCGACCACAGGTCGGCGACCGTGACGAGGTACGCCACGTAGATCCAGCCGTGGGCGAACGGCACCCACGCGATGTACTGCATCACGCCGTCGACGTCGGTCAGCGCGCCCAGGCCGTACTTGATGCCCATCTCGACGCACAGGATCAGCAGCATGACGCCGGTCAGGACCGCCATGAAGCGGTAGCGCGCCATGGCGCCGCGCGCCTTGCGGATCGCGACGGCGGCGGCCTCGGCGGAGATCTCGGGAGCGGTCTGAGGGGTACTCACAACCATCGAGGATATGCCTTTCCCGAGGGTGGTCCCAGCCGCCGGTGGATAAAGCGTGGATCGATGTCAGTGGTCCTCCGTACGGTGTTGGTCGTGCGCTCCCTCCCCTTCGCCGATCCCGGCACCCCGCCGCTGCGCGGACCACTCACCCTGCTCCTGTGGCTTGCCCGGAAGCAGGTGCGGGTGCTGCTCGTGGCGATGGTGTTCGGCGTGGTGGGGTTCACCTGCAGCGCCTTCCAGCCGTTCTTCCTGGGCCGGATCATCGACAGCGCCACCGCGTCCGGGCTGGACCGGACCACGTGGACCTGGGCCGGCGTGATGCTCGCTGTCGGCCTGGTGTGGATCGCGTCCAACGCGATAGGGCACCGGTGGGACATCGCGGCGTGGATGCACGCGGCGTTCCGCACGTCCCAGCTGGTGACACGCACCGTGTCGCGGTCCGGGCACAACATCACCAAGGAGCTGCCCACGGGCGAGGTGGTGTCGTCGGTCGCCAACGACACGATGCGCATCGGCGAGGTCTTCGCCATCGCGGGGCAGACGATCGGCAGCATCACCACCTACGGCATCGTCGTGGTGCTGATGCTCGACCAGTCGCTCACCCTGGGACTGGTCATCGCGCTCGGCCTGCCGGTGGTGGCCGCCATCCTCGCCCTGCTGGTCAAGCCGCTGCAGAAGCGGCAGAAGGACCAGCGCGACGCCCAGGGGCGGCTCACCACGCTCGGCGCGGACACGGTCTCCGGCCTGCGCATCCTGCGCGGCATCGGCGGCGAGAAGGTCTTCACGGGCCGGTACCGGACGCAGTCGCAGAAGGTGCGCCAGGCCGGCGTCGACGTAGCGGGCACCCAGTCGGTGCTCGACGCCCTGCAGATCCTGCTGCCGGGACTCTTCATCGCGCTCGTCGTGTACCTCGGCGCGGTCGAGGCCATCGCCGGGCGCATCACCACGGGCCAGCTCGTCGCGTTCTACGGGTACGCGTCGTTCCTGTCGTGGCCGGTGCACCTCCTCGTGCAGTCGGTCAACGTCGTGACCAAGGCGCACGTCGCGGCCGGCAAGGTGGTCAAGGTGCTGCAGGTCGTGCCGGCGACCGGCGCGGACGAGTCGACGGCACCGATGCCGCCCGCCGGTGTCCCGCTGGTCGACGAGACGACGGGCGTCACGCTCCGTGCGGGTCGGGTCGTGGCCCTCGTGAGCGCGGACCCGGACGAGTCGGCGGACGTGGCGATCCGGATGGGCCGCTTCGACGACCAGGGCGAGGCCGGTACCCCGGTCACGCTCGGCGGTGTCCGGCTGGCCGACCTCGACAAGGACGAGCTGCGGGAGCGCATCGTCGTTGCCGACGCGACGCCGTCGCTGTTCTCGGGCCGGCTCGCGGGCGAGCTCGACGTCCGGGACTCCGCGGACCGTGAGGCGCTGCTGCGGGCCATGCACCTCGCCGACGCGCACGACGTGCTGGACTCGCTGCCCGACGGCATCGAGGGCGAGATCCCGGAGAAGGGGCGCTCGCTGTCCGGCGGCCAGCGGCAGCGGGTGGCCCTGGCCCGAGCGCTGCTGACCGATCCCGAGATCCTGGTGCTGATCGAGCCCACCTCAGCGGTCGACGCCCACACCGAGGCGCGCATCGCGCAGCGGCTCACCGAGTGGCGTCGCGGCAGGACCACCCTGATCGTCACGGCGAGCCCCCTGGTGCTCGACCATGTCGACGACGTCATCTTCCTGGAGGACGGGAGGGTCGTCACGCACGGGACGCACCGAGAGCTGCTGGACCTGCCCACCACGGCGGAGGGTGGGCAGGAAGCGGCCCGCTACCGCCGGGTCGTGGGCCGGTCGCTGGACGACGACCTCGACGCAGAGCTCGACGCGCTGCTGGACACTGCCGACGCACAGGAAGGAGGCACGGCATGAGCACGGGAAAGATCCTGCCGATCGCCGATGCCGCCGAGACCTGGCGGTACACCCGCACGCTGCTCGCACGGCACAAGGCACCCTTGATCGTCATCACCGTGGCGAACACGGTGGCTGCCATGGCCGGGCTGGTCGGCCCGCTGGTGCTGGGCAAGCTCGTCGACGCGGTCATCGGCGGAACCACGGTCGAGGTGGCGCGCAACCTGGTGCTCGTCGCGGTCGCCGCCGTGGTGCTGCAGGCGCTGATCACCCGGTTCGCACAGCGGCGCGCCATGGTGTTCGGCGAGACGGTGTTCGCCGACATGCGTGAGGAGTTCGTCGAGACGGTCACCGCGCTGCCGCTGTCCACGGTCGAGACCGCGGGCACCGGCGACCTCATCGCCCGCACCACGCGTGACGTCAGCCGGATCCAGAACGCCGTGCGCTTCGGGGTGCCGCGCCTGGTGATCGCCGTGGTCACGCTCGTGCTGACGGTCGTGATGAGCATGGTCGTGTCGCCGCTGGTGGCGCTGGGCATGTTCGTCGGTGTCCCGGTGCTCGTCGCGGTGGCGCGCTGGTACCTCAAGCGAGCGACGCCTGCCTATCAGCGGGAGTCCGCGGCGTACGCCCGGCTCGACGGCACCGTCACCGAGTCCGTCGAGGGCGCACGCACCATCGACGCGCTGCGGATCGGCCGCCGACGGACCACGCGTGGCGACGACGACCTGCACGAGGCGTTCGAGGCGGAGATCGGCACGCTCAACCTGCGGACCGTGCTGTTCCCGGGCGTGGACTTCGCGTTCATGCTCGCGCCCATCACGGTGCTCGTCTGGGGCGGTTTCCTCGCCTCGGAGGGCACCGTGACCATCGGCATGGTCGCCACGATCGTCATGTACGCCTACCAGCTGCAGGGGCCGATCTGGGAGCTCATCTTCTGGCTCGACGAGATCCAGGTGGCCGCGACGTCCCTGTCGCGGATCATCGGTGTCCGTCTGGTGCCGGCCGACCGCACGCCCGGTGACGCGCAGCCCACCGACGAGCACGTCCAGGGCAGCGGTGTGCGCTACGCCTACCGCGAGGGCACCGACGTGCTGCACGGCATCGACCTCGACCTCCGGGTGGGGGAGCGGCTGGCGATCGTCGGGCCGTCGGGCTCGGGCAAGTCGACCCTCGGCCGCATGCTGGCCGGCATCCACCCGCCCACCGGTGGGCAGGTGCTGGTCGGCGGCGTGCCGCTGGTGGACCTGCCGCTGGAGGACCTGCGCAAGCACGTGGCACTCGTGACCCAGGAGCACCACGTGTTCGTCGGGTCGCTGGCGGAGAACCTGCGGCTCGCGAAGATCGACGCGGACGACGACGAGCTGATGGGCGCGCTGCGGGCGGTCGACGCGCACGGCTGGGTCGAGTCGCTCGACGACGGCCTCGCGACGGAGATCGGATCGGGCGGCTACAAGCTCACTCCGGCGCAGGCACAGCAGATCGCGCTCGCGCGACTGGTGCTGCTCGACCCGCACACGCTGGTGCTCGACGAGGCCACCTCGTTGCTGGACCCGCGCGCCGCCCGGCACCTGGAGCGCTCGCTCAACGCGGTGCTCGAGGGTCGCACGGTGGTCGCCATCGCGCACCGCCTGCACACGGCGCACGACGCCGACCGCGTGGCGGTGCTCGACGGGGGCCGCATCACCGAGATCGGTCCGCACGACGAGCTGGTCGCGGCAGGCGGCGAGTACGCGAAGCTCTGGCACAGCTGGCAGCACGAGTAGCGCGGTGATGTCCAGGGGAGAGGTCCCCACGCGTTTTCCGTGCGCCGGGACACGGGATGTGGAACCTTCTCCCGGTCGGCCGCCACAGGGCCGGAAGCTCACGAGAGGGAGACGCATGAGGCGCACGTCGGGTCGGGTTGTCGCACTGCTGGTGACGGGGGTGCTCGCACTGGGCGGGTGCACCGCCGGATCGGGGGACGACGCGGTGGACGACGGCTCAGCGGTCGGCGAGGCGGCTGCCGCCGGCGAGCCGGCGGCCCCTGTCGAGGCGACCGGTTCCGCGCGGACCGTGACCGGATCCATGGCCGAGACGACGGCGGACGTGCCCGGCGACGCGGGGATGCCCGGCACGCTGACCCTCATCCTGCGTGCGGTCGAGGTGTCCGAGCAGACCATGACGGTGCGCTGGGCGATGCGCTGGGACGGTGACGACGCCGAGCCGGACGCGGCCCTGTCCTACTACGACATGGGCCTCGGTACGGCGGTGAGCGTGATCGACCCGACCAACCTCAAGGCCTACCGCCCGTTCTGCACCGACGGCACCTGGAAGGGCGAGGCCGTCGAGGCCGTCCGGTGCAAGGCCTCGATGCTCGCCTCTGCGCGTGACGAGGTGGGCAGCAGGTTCCCGAACCACGGCACGGTGGAGGGGTGGGCGTCGCTGCCCGCCCCGGAGGGTCGGCCGGCGACCGTCGACGTGATGCCGATCGAGGGTCTGCCCGGGTTCACCCAGGCCGAGGTGACCTACCTGGACGGCGACTCGTGACCCTGGTGGCCGGTGCGCTGGCGGCGGCGCTCGCCCTCGGTGCGGCGGGGACGGACGGGACGGCCGCGCCGACGCCGTCCGCCGACCCGGCGCTCATGGCGGAGATCACCGAGCGGCAGCAGGCGGACCTCGAGGAGCTCTCGGCGGTGACGGTCACGGACGCGATGCGGGCCGCCGCGACCCTCGACCTGGCGGCGGAGGACGCTCGTTGGGACCTTTCGGCGGAGGACGCCACCTGGGACCTGCACCCGGACGACTCCACCACCCCGCTCGAGACCGTGGTCGAGGAGGACGAGACGACGACGGTGCGGCTGACGTCCGACCTCCTGTTCCAGTTCGGCAAGCACCAGATCACGCGAACCGCCGGCGCGGCGGTCGCTGACCTGCTCGACGAGGTCCCCCAGGGCGCGAAGGTCGCCGTCGACGGTCACACCGACTCGATCGGTGACGACGGGTTCAACCGCGGGCTGTCCGAACGCCGTGCCGACGCCGTCGCCGACGTTCTTCGCAGCGCCCGCCCCGACCTGCGCCTGACGGTGAAGGGCCATGGCGAGACGCAACCCATCGCGGAGAACATGGTGGACGGCAAGGACAACCCGGTGGGGCGGGCCAAGAACCGACGGGTCGAGATCAGCTACGACGCGCCCGCGGACTGACCCAGACCCGCGGAGATGCGGGCGGCGGTGTCCCGCACCACGGGCACGAGGCCCTCGAGCCGCTCGGGCGGCATGTACGGGCGGGTCGCCGTGACGCTCACGGCCGCCACGATCGAACCCGACGCATCCCGCACCGGGGCGGCGACACAGAGGATCCCCGGCTCGTTCTCCTCCAGGTCGAAGGTGACGTCTCGTCCGGCCGAGGTCTCCATGACCCGGACGAACGTGTCGGCGGTGAGCACGTCCCGCGCCAGGCCGCCGTCGGCCGTCGCCCCGGCCGGACGTTCGGCGACGAACTGCGCCCGCCAGCGGTCCGGGCTGTCCAGGAGCAGGGCCTTGCCGATGCCGGTGCGGGTCAGCGGCATGCGGTGCCCGACCTGGGAGCGCATCACCGCCCCGCGTGTCCCGGGGATCTTGTCGAGGTAGAGCACCTGTCCGCGGTCCTCGATCGCGAGGTGGACGGTGTCGTGCACGCGCTCGGCGAGTGCACGCAGGACCGGTGCGGCCACCCCCGTCACCGGGTTCTCCTGCAGGGCCTGGTAGCCGAGCTCGATCAGGGCGGGGCCGAGCGCGTACGCGCCGTCGTCGAGCTGGCGGAGGTAGCGCGTCGCGAGGAGCAGCTGGAGCAGGCGGTGGGTGGTGCTGCGGCCCACCCCTGTCTCCTCCGCGATCTCCCGCAGCCGGGTCCGCCCGCGTGCGACGGCGTTGACGACGGCGATGCCCCGGGCGAGCGTCTGCGTGCCCGGAGGAGGGGCGGACGGTACGGCCATCGGGCGAGGCTATCCCGATAATAGGGACGCGGTACGGATATTCGGGACGCCGGTTCTACCGTCCGGAACATGGCTCACGACGCACCGCCGCGCGACGCCGCGCTGGTCGCCCTCGACTGGGGCACCACCACGTTCCGCGCCTGGCTCATGGACGGCACCGGCTCGGTGCTCGACGATGTCCGGACGGACGACGGAGCCCTGGCGGTCTCGGGCCGGGCGGACTCCGCCCAGGAGCGGTCGACCGCCTTCGAGGAGACCTTCACGCGCCTGTGCGGCCCCTGGCTCACCCAGCACCCCGGTGTGCCGGTGCTGTGCGCCGGGATGGCGGGCTCGAACCACGGCTGGGCCGAGGCCGGGTACCTCGACGTGCCGGCGGAGCTCAGCGACCTCGCCGGGCGGCTGACCGTCGTGCCGGCCGGGGACTCGGTGGTCCACATCGTGCCCGGGCTACGGGCCACGGGCGCGGACCCGGACGTCCTGCGCGGCGAGGAGGTCCAGCTCGCCGGGGCGCTCGCCGTGCCGGCCGACCAGCCGGAGACGGTGGTGCTGCCGGGCACGCACTCCAAGTGGGTGCGCCTGGACGCCACCCGCGTCACCGGCTTCACCACTGCCATGACCGGCGAGCTCTACGCCCTGCTGATGCGGGACAGCATCCTCGCGCGGCTCGCGACGGGAGAGCCCGGCACCGAGGTCACCGAAGCCTTCACCCGCGGCCTCGACACCGAGGCCGCACAGGGGGACGAACGCGCGCTGACCGCCCTGCTCTTCACGGCGCGGCCGCTCGTGCTCGCCGGCCGGCTCGATCCCACCGAGGTGGCCGACTACGTCTCCGGCCTGCTGATCGGCGCCGAGGTCCGGCACTCGCTGCGCGGCGCCTCCTCCGGCGTCGTCGCGCTGTGCGGGCCCCCGGCGACCGAGCATCGCTATCGCTTCGCGCTGGAGCGCGGCGGTGCGTCCGTCCGCACGGTCGGGGAGGACGCCGCCGCCCACGGGCTGTGGCGCGTCGCACTGGACGCCGGTCTGGTGCCGGCGAGCCCGAACCCGTCCGCCCCGAGCACCGAGGAGCAGCCCGCATGACCAACCGGCCCACCGGCCTCGTGGCCATCCTCCGCGGCGTGACGCCCGACGAGGCGGTCGCCGTGGCGGAGGCGGTCCTCGACGCCGGGTTCGACGCCGTCGAGGTGCCCTACAACTCCCCGGACCCGCTGGAGTCCATCCGCCGGATCCGGGCGGCCGGCCCACCGGACCGCCGCGTCGGGGCGGGCACCGTCCTCACCCCGGACGACGTGCGCCGCGCCGCCGACGCGGGGGCGTCCCTCATCGTCTCCCCCCACACACGGGCGGACGTCGTCGCGGAGACCGTGCGGCTCGGCCTGGCGAGCTACCCGGGGGCGGCCACACCGACCGAGGCGTTCGCGGCGCTCGACGCCGGTGCGCGCGCCGTGAAGCTGTTCCCGAGCACCACCATCGGCATCGACGGCATGCGGGCCTGGGCGAGCGTGCTCCCGCCCGGGACGGAGCTCGTGCCAGTTGGCGGCGTCGACGCCACCAACCTCGCCGCCTGGGCGGCCGCGGGTGCGTCCGGCGCCGGTGTCGGGACCTCCCTCTACCGGCCGGGCGACGCGCCGGAGACGGTCGGCGTGCGAGCCGCGGAGCTCGTCCGGATCTGGCACGACAGCTGAACCCGCACCACCCGAACCGACCGAGAGGCACGCCGTGAAGATCACGTCGATGACGACATTCGCCCTGCCGCCGCGCTGGCTCTTCCTCAGGATCGAGACCGACGAAGGGATCGTCGGCTGGGGCGAGCCGGTCCTCGAGGGCCGGGCCGCCAGCGTCGCCGCCGCCGTCGAGGAGCTGTCGGACTACCTGATCGGCAAGGACCCCCGCCGGATCGAGGAGCACTGGACGGTCCTGTACCGCGCCGGGTTCTACCGCGGTGGCGGCATCCACATGAGCGCGCTCGCCGGCATCGACCAGGCGCTCTGGGACATCACGGGCAAGGCGCTCGGCGTGCCCGTGCACGAGCTGCTCGGCGGCCGGGTGCGCGACCGCATCAAGGTCTACTCGTGGATCGGCGGCGACCGGCCCGCCGAGACCGCCGCCCAGGCGAAGGACGCCGTCGAGCGGGGCTTCTCCGCGGTCAAGATGAACGGCCCGGAGGAGCTGCAGTACCTCGACTCGCGCGACAAGGTGGAGAAGGTCGTCGCCAACGTCGCGGCGGTGCGTGAGGCGGTCGGACCGGACATCGGCATCGGCGTCGACTTCCACGGGCGCGTGCACCGCCCCATGGCGCGCGTGCTGCTCGACGCGCTGCAGCCGTTCCACCTCATGTTCGTCGAGGAGCCCGTGCTGTCCGAGCACGTCGACGGCATCGCCGACGTGCTGCGGAACTCAGCCACGCCGATCGCGCTGGGGGAGCGGCTGTACTCCCGGTGGGACTTCAAGGACGTCATCACCTCGGGTGTGGTCGACATCATCCAGCCCGACCTCTCCCACGCCGGCGGGATCACCGAGGTCCGCAAGATCGCGGCGATGGCCGAGGCCTACGACATCGCCGTCGCCCCGCACTGCCCGCTCGGCCCCGTGGCCCTGGCCGCGTGCCTCCAGCTCGACGCCGTCGCCTACAACGCGGTGATCCAGGAGCAGAGCCTCGGCATCCACTACAACACCTCGAACGACCTGCTCGACTACATCGCGGACCCGACGGTCTTCGCCTACGACGCCGGCTCCGTGGCCATCCCGCAGGGGCCAGGTCTCGGGATCGAGGTCAACGAGGACTACGTCCGCGAACGTGCGGCCGAGGGGCACCGCTGGCGCAACCCGGTCTGGCGGCACACCGACGGCTCGTTCGCCGAGTGGTGACGGGGCGGCGCCGGGGGTGCGGGACATAACACAGGCGCGGGGCGCCCGGCCGCCGTCCGGCACATAGACTTGGTGCGTGACGTCACCCGCCACCGCTGGTTCAGCCCAGCCAGAGAGCCAGTTCCAGACCCCCCGCCCGGTCATCGTCGTCGACTTCGGCGCGCAGTACGCCCAGCTCATCGCGCGCCGGGTGCGCGAGGCGAAGGTGTACTCGGAGATCGTGCCGCACACGTGGTCCGTCGAGCAGATGCTCGCCAAGGACCCGGCGGCCATCATCCTGTCGGGCGGACCCTCCTCCGTGTACGCGGCGGGCGCCCCGTTCGTGGACCCCAAGCTGTTCGAGGCCGGCGTGCCGGTCATGGGCATCTGCTACGGGTTCCAGGCCATGGCGCAGGCGCTGGGTGGCGAGGTGGCCCAGACCGGCCTGAGCGAGTACGGCGGCACCGAGGTCGAGGTCTGTGCCTCCGGCGTGCTGCTCGCCGGCACGCCCGAGCACCAGACCGCCTGGATGAGCCACGGCGACGCCGTGCACAAGGCGCCCGTCGGGTTCGAGATCCTCGCGACGTCGAGCGGCTCGCCCGTCGCAGCCTTCGAGGACACCCGCCGCCGTCTGTACGGCGTGCAGTGGCACCCCGAGGTGAAGCACTCGGCGCACGGCCAGGCCGTGCTCGAGCACTTCCTCTACGAGGGCGCCGGGCTCGCCCCCGACTGGACCCCCGACAACGTCATCGCCGACCAGGTCGCCGCGATCAAGGCGCAGATCGGCGACGCCCGGGTCATCTGCGCGCTGTCCGGCGGCGTCGACTCCGCTGTGGCCGCGGCGCTCGTGCAGCGGGCCGTCGGCGACCAGCTCACCTGCGTGCACGTCGACCACGGCCTCATGCGGGCCGGCGAGGTCGAGCAGATCGAGAACGACTTCGTCGCCTCGACCGGCGTGCGTCTCATCGTCCGCGACGAGAAGGAGCGCTTCCTGACGGCGCTCGCGGGCGTCAGCGACCCGGAGACCAAGCGCAAGATCATCGGCCGCGAGTTCATCCGCGTCTTCGAGGACGCGCAGCGGGACATCGTCGCCGAGGCCGGCGAGCACGGCGAGGACGTGAAGTTCCTGGTGCAGGGCACCCTGTACCCGGACGTCGTGGAGTCCGGCGGCGGCGAGGGCGCCGCCAACATCAAGAGCCACCACAACGTGGGCGGCCTGCCCGACGACCTGGACTTCGACCTCGTCGAGCCCCTGCGGACCCTGTTCAAGGACGAGGTCCGTGCGGTGGGCCGCGAGCTCGGCGTGCCCGAGGAGATCGTCTCGCGCCAGCCGTTCCCCGGCCCGGGCCTGGGCATCCGGATCGTCGGCGAGATCACCGCCGAGCGCCTGGAGATCCTGCGCCGTGCCGACGCGATCGCGCGTGAGGAGCTGACCAGGGCGGGGCTGGACAACGAGATCTGGCAGTGCCCCGTGGTGCTGCTCGCCGACGTGCGCAGCGTCGGCGTCCAGGGCGACGGCCGCACGTACGGCCACCCGATCGTGCTGCGCCCGGTGTCGTCCGAGGACGCGATGACCGCGGACTGGACCCGCCTGCCCTACGACGTGCTGTCGACGATCTCGACGCGCATCACCAACGAGGTGCGTGAGGTCAACCGCGTGGTGCTCGACGTGACGAGCAAGCCGCCGGGCACCATCGAGTGGGAGTGACCTCCTGCGGCCCTGTCCCTCTCCGGGGACGGGGCCGCGGTGCTGTGCGGAGGGTCATCCGCCGCTGAGCCGTGCCCAGGTCAGCCCGACGACGGTGCCCAGCAGCATGTACGGCCCGAAGGCGATGCCGGTCTTCCAGCCCGCCTGCCGCCCGAGCAGCAGGACTGCCGCGGCGACACCGGCCAGGAGATGTGCGGCGAAGACGCCGACCAGGAGCATGGTCCACGAGTGCCAGGTCAGCACCGCGCCGAGGGCGAGCGCGAGCTTGACGTCCCCGTACCCGAGGCCGCCGCGCGGCGTGACGTGGTAGAGCAGCTGGTAGACGGCGAAGAACGCCAGGCCGCCCAGCGCCGCCCGCCCGAGCGCAGCCCAGTCGCCGGTGCCGAGCGCTGCCAGGGCGAGCAGTACCGCTGTCGCCCAGGTGAGGGGGTACACCAGCGCGTTCGGCAGCCGGTGGGTGCGCGCGTCGATGACGCCGAGCGCCGCGCCCAGGGCGGCGAGCACGAGGTACGCGGGCGTGAGCCAGCCCGGTCCGCTCGCCCAGACCGCCCACGCGGCAGCCAGGGCGGCGGTCACCGCGATCGTCGGCGCGTACGGCGCCACCTCGCCCCGGGCCCGCCGGTACAGCCGGACGGCGAAGGGCGCGGCCGGGCTCGTCGCGGCGGGTTCGGTGGGGCTCACCGGCCGAGGCTATCGGCGCCCGTCCGGCACCGCACGACACCGCGCGAAGGGATGGACCGAACGTAGGGATGATCGTCGGATGAGCGCTGATCATGCGACCAGACCTACGTTCGGCGGAAGGGCGCGACCAGGCCTACGTTCGGCCGGGGGCTGTTGCCAGGGCCGCCGCCTCCCGGTAGGCCCGCTCCGTGGTGGCCAGCACCTCCGGCCAGTCCACGCCGGACGGCGGCGTCGCGGCGCGCTCCAGCAGCCCGTCGAGCAGGTCCGGTTCGGTCACGAGTCGCACGAGTGCCGAGGCGAGCGCGGCGTCGTCGGGGACGAGGAGGCCGGCGGCACCGTCGCCCACCCGCTCGGCCACGCCAGACTCGGCGTGGGCGACCACGGCGAGCCCGGCGGCCTGCGCCTCGAGTGCGGCGATGCCGAAGGCCTCGTCCGGGGAGGGCGCGACGAAGACGTCGGCCCGCGCGTAGAGCCGCTTGAGCTCCGTGCTGGTGAGGCGTCCGGGCAGGGAGACGACGTCGCGCAGCCCGCGCTCGGCGACGAAGCGGCGTGCGGCCGCCCGTTCCGGGCCGTCACCGGCGAGGGTCACGAACAGCGCTCCGGCGGGGAGCCGAGGCACCACGTCGGCGATCGCTGCGAGCAGCGGCAGCATCCGCTTGCGCGGTGCGAACCGGGCAGCAGCCACGAAGTGCACCCCTGAACCCTCGGGCCGTGCGTCGCGCTCGGTACGAGGTACCCGCCAGGTGTCCAGGTCGAGGCCGTTGGGCAGGATCGCGACGTCGGCCCCGCCGGCTCCCGTCCCGTCGGTGCCCGGCCCGGCGCCCCGACGCACGAGCCGCCGCAGCGGCGCCGCCGTCAGCTCGCTCACCGCCGACCACCGCACGGGCAGGCGCGACCAGCGGACCACGGCGTCGGCCCCGGCGAACAGACGCCAGGCACCGCCCCACACGCTGTGCACGGTCAGCACGGCGGGCAGGCCCAGCCGGGTCACGGGTCTGAGCGCGGCCTGCGCGGTCGGGGCGAGCACCCCCATGTGCAGGTGCACGACGTCGGGCCGCTCGCCCCGGGCGATCGCCGCCCGGAGGCGGGCGGTCACGTGGGCGGTGGAGCGGGGGTGGATCGGCCAGCCGCCCGGGACGCGCGCGGCGACGCGGTGCACGGTGACGCCGTCCTCGTCGGTGGTGCTCACCCCGTGCGCGCCGGGGGCGGCCGGGGTGGTGGTGATGACCTCGACGTCGTGGCCGGCCGCCGCCTGCTGGCCGGCGAGACGGCTCACCTGGGCCTCGATCCCGCCGAGCAACGGGAGATAGGTGTCCGACACGTGAGTGATGCGCACGCTGGTCATCCTCGCACCAGGGAGGCCGTGGGTGCGGCGTAGCGGGAGCGCGCACAGGAAGATCCCGTCCGCCACACCCGCCGAGCGGGCCCTCGGTGAGGGCCCGCTCGGCCGGTGGTCGCGTACGGGGCGGGCCGCCCTAGCGCCGGCGGAGGCTGGAGACCACCGAGCCGACGACGAGGATCACGCCCGCCGCGCCCAGCAGGACGATGAGGGCGACGCCCAGGTCGAACATCACGCCCGCGGAGACCGCGAGGATGCCCAGCCCGACCGCGATCACGATCAGCCCCCACACCGCCGTCCCGACACGCGGGCCGCGCCGTGCGGCGGCCTGTGCGGTCTGAGCGGGCTGGACCTGCTGGACGGTCTGTCCCGGGGCCGGCTGGGACTCCGCGGCCCCGGACCCGGTGCCCGACGCCGGAGCGGTCGCCTCGGGCGTGTCCCGTACCTCGGGCGCAGGGTCGCGCAGCGGGGCGAGCGGGTCGGAGTCGTCGTGCGCCGGGGCGTCCTGGACGGCGGCCGCTGCCGCCTCCTGCTCCTGTGCCCGTGCCGCGGCGACGCCGTAGGCCGGGTGCACCTCGCCCTCGGGCGCGGGTCCCTGGGGGAGCTGTTGGGTGGCCTGGGCGATCTCCTGGGTCGGCGGGGTCTCCGCCGCGGGGAGCACCTCGGTGGTGTCCGGGTCCTGCGGGTTCTTGTTGTCCATGGTTTCGCTCGTGTCCTGGCCCTCGGGCCGGCTCGGTGTCTTGCTCGGGTTCTTGTGGTCGCTCGTGTGCTCGGTCATGGCGCGCTCCCTCACTTGGTCTCGCTCACGATGACTTCGCCGGCGCCGGCCTCGATCTCGAGGCTCAGCACCGCGCCGTCCTCTCCTACCTCGTCGCTCGCGAAGTAGGTGTCGGAGCCGACGCCGCTCGTTGCCCGGTCCTGGTCGTCGACCTGCCACTGGACGACGCCCGCGGCGACGTAGGCGTTGGCCTCCACCGCCACGTCCTGCGGCACCACCACGACGGTCTGGCCCGCACCCAGCTGGATCGGGACGACCACGGGCTCACCCGGCTCGACCTCGGACAGGTCGAGCTCGGTGAGGTCGATGACGGGGTCGCCCCACTGGACGTAGAAGCCGTTCTCCGCCTCCCGCAGGGTCTGCACGGTGGCGGTGCCCTCGGTGAGGGTCGCCGCGTCCGGGTAGTGGGAGCCCGACACATAGCTCTCGATCTCGCGACCGCTCGACACGGCGTCGTCCATCCAGTACGGGCCCACGGCCCCGGCGACCATCACGTACGTGAAGCCGAACAGCATGGCGACGATCGAGAAGAACCCGAGGATGCCGCTGGTCCGGCCGCGCATGGCGGAGACGAGGATCGCGATACCGAGCGTCACCGTCCCGACACCCAGCCAGATCGCCGCGATCTGGGCGGTGTCGTCGGGCAGGCCGAGGGCGTTCAGCCGGTGCAGGCCCAGGAGCAGTGCGCCGGTCAGCAGGATGACACCCACCGTGATCCCGACGGTGGTGCCGCCCGGGCCACGGTGGGGGCGGGCCGGGGGCGGGGTGTAGTTCGGCGGAGGCGTCGGGGTCGGGCCGGACCGGTACGGCGCCTGCGTCGGGCGGTACGGGGCAGGGCCGGCGCCGGTCGCGTAGACCAGGCCGTCGGACCGGCGGTAGTCCACCGGCGGCGCGGGCGTGAAGTGGGCGGTGGTGCCGGGCTCACCGGGCCGCGGGGGCGCAGCGGGACCGGTCGGTGCACCAGGGACCGGTGCCCCGGGGACCGCGGCGCGGCGGGCGGCGGAGCTCTCGCGGCTCCGCTGCACACCCTGCACGATCAGGTACAACACCACGCCCAGCACGGCCAGCCAGAAGAGGAAGCCGAGCCACTCCCAGTCGCCGCCGTCCCACCAGCCACCCGGGCCGCCCCAGGCGAAGCCGGTCAGGAACACGGCCACCGAGCCGAGCATGGCCACGTCGAAGTCACCGCGTGCCGCCTCCTGGAGGTGGATGCGGCCGTCGCGCTCGGGGAGCAGCGCCCAGCCGATGCCGTAGAGGATGAGGCCGAGCCCGCCGAGGAAGAAGCTCACGATCAGCAGGCCGCGGACCAGCAGCGGGTCCCAGCCGATCCGCTCGGCGACGCCGCCGGCGACGCCGCCCACCCAGCGCTGGTCGGAGCGGGGGAACAGGGCGCGGCGGATCGACGCGAAGAAGCCGGACTCCGGGTAGGGCTTCTGCCCGGGGGCGGCAGGTGCAGGATCGACCGTCGGGTCGGTCGCTGGATCGGCAGCCGGCTCGAAGGCCGGGCCGGCGTCGTTGTCGTCCGGGCCGACCGGCCTGGCGTCGGCCGAACCGCCCGGCTGGTTCGTGGCGCCCTCAGGACGCGTCTCGTCGGTGCTCATGCCTCCATGCTGGTCGACGGGCGCCCGCTCCGGCATCGGGACCTGCCCTGAACCAACCCTGGTTACCCCTGCGCGGCACCCTGAGATCGGGGCTCATCCGTGTTCAGGGGGGCCCGGACGTGTGACGATCAGGGTGTGAACCAGAGACTTACCCTCCGTCGGCCGGGCAAGGCCGGACCGGGATACAGCGGCCGCTGGGTGGCCGGCGTCGCCGCGGGCCTGGCGGCGCACACGGGCGTGCCCGTGTGGCTGGTCCGGCTCGGGTTCCTGATCCTCGTGTGGTTCGCGGGCGCGGGCCTGGTGGCCTACGTCTTCTGGTGGGCCACCGTGCCCGCCGGGGTCCCCACGGTGCCCGACGACACGGTGCCCGTCGAGCGGCGCCGCCTCGCGCCGCGCCTGACCACCGACGCGAACGCCGACGCCGGGGCCGCCGACCGGGCGGCGTCCCTCGTCGACCGGGTGCGGCTCTCCGGGCCGGTGTCCCGGCTCGCGGTGCGTGACATCTGGATCGGTGTGGTCCTGCTGTCGAGCGCCGCGCTGATGATCGCGCTCCGCGCGGACTGGGACCCGGTCGCATCCTGGGTGCTGCCGGCGCTCATCGGCCTGGGCGGCGTCGCCCTGGCCTGGAGCCAGGTCGACGCGACCGAGCGGGACCGCTGGGTAGGCGGCTCGAGCGGCGGCCTGCGGTCGCGGACGGCGCTGCTGCGCCTCGCGGGCGGCGTCGTGCTGACCATGCTCGGCGTCCTGATGCTCGTCGGGCAGGACACCCCCGCGAGCGTGCTGATGCAGGCCACCATCGCGTCGGTGGCGATGGTCGCCGGCATCGCGCTCGTCTCGCTGCCCTGGTGGTTCCGGCTCGTGCGCCAGCTCGGCGACGAGCGCGCCGCCCACGCCCGCGAGGCCGAGCGCGCCGACATCGCCGCCCACCTGCACGACTCGGTGCTCCAGACCCTCGCCCTGATCCGCGCCCAGGCGTCCGACCCGGAGGCCGTGTCCCGCATGGCCCGCGCCCAGGAGCGCGAGCTGCGCGGATGGCTCTACGACGACCGCCAGGAGCCCGGCACGTCGGTGGCCGCCGAGCTGAAGGAGCTCGTCGCCGAGATCGAGGACGCCGTCGCGCCGCTCACCGTGGAGACCGTCGTGGTGGGCGACTGCCCGCCGACCGAGGCCACCTCGGCGCTGCTGCAGGCGGCTCGGGAGGCGCTGCTCAACGCGTTCAAGCACGGTGCGCCGCCCGTGTCCGTATACCTTGAGGTCACCGACGCCGTGGCCGAGGTGTTCGTCCGCGACCGCGGCGACGGCTTCGACCTCGAGGAGATCGCGCAGGACCGGTTCGGTGTCCGGGAGTCGATCCTCGGCCGGGTCCGCCGTCGCGGCGGTACCGCCGAGGTGGTCAGCCGGCCCGGCTGGGGTACCGAGGTGCGGCTCCGGATGCCGGTGGACAAGCCGGCGAACGGCGACAAGAAGACCGAGAAGAACGGCAGGGCGCGGGCCACGGCGGCCCCCGGCGCTGTGCCCACCCCAGCGGAAGGTGCGACGAGATGACAACCCAGGCGACGGCGGCGGGCGGCGGGCTGGTGCCGCTCCCGGTGCCCGTGGTGCTCGTGGACGACCACCACCTGTTCCGGACGGGCGTGCGTGCCTCGCTGGACGACCGGGTGACCGTCGTGGGCGAGGCGTCCGACGTCGACACCGCGGTGGCCCAGGTGCACGAGCACCGTCCGCCCGTCGTGCTGCTCGACGTGCACCTGCCCGGCGGCAACGGCGGTGGCGGCGCCGAGGTGGTGCAGCGCTGCACCGACCTGCTGGCCGAGGGGGTGCGGTTCCTCGCGCTGTCGGTGTCCGACGCCGCGGAGGACGTCGTCTCCGTCATCCGGGCCGGTGCGCGGGGCTACGTCACGAAGAACATCGCCCCGTCGGAGCTGTCGTCGGCGGTGGTGCAGGTGGCCGGCGGCGACGCCGTCTTCTCGCCGCGGCTGGCCGGGTTCGTGCTGGACGCGTTCGGCGCGTCCGCGAACGACATCGCCGTCGCGGACGACGAGCTCGACCGGCTCTCGAAGCGGGAGCAGGAGGTCATGCGACTCATCGCGCGCGGCTACTCCTACCGCGAGGTCGCGAGCGAGCTGTTCATCTCGATCAAGACCGTGGAGACCCACGTGAGCGCGGTGCTCCGCAAGCTGCAGCTCTCGTCGCGCTACGAGCTGACCCGCTGGGCGGTCGCGCGCCGGCTGCTCTGAGGTCCGACCCGGACGGCCGCAGGGACGGGTGCCGACATCTCATCCGTGGTTTGGCGGATTCCGAGGGGATGAAGATGATCGGAACGCGTCCTACCTGCTAGTTCGCGTTGATACGCTGCTGTGCCCCAGCGGGGGAGCGTTTTGTCGGAGGGGGCTTCGGCGCGGTTGTTGCTGCTCGTGCCGAGCTGATGACGGCTGACCCGACCGATTCGAGACGAAGAAACCAACCTCCATGCGGACGAGTCGACTCATCAGCCTCATGATCGCGCTGATCGCCGCCATCATCTGGATGGTGAGCACCTACGCGAACGCGTCGAACTCCTGGGACCCCTTGAACTTCGTCCTGCGGATCGCAGCGGGTGCCGTGACCATCGCTGCCACGGCGGAGTGGCTCGTGCTGAGCGTCCGCGAGAGCCGCAGGGAGGGGATCCACTCCGGCGGTCCCCGGCGGAAGCGGGCAGCCCGGCGCCGTGCCCCGGCAGTGCCGGGCACCGCGCTCGAGGTGGCGCACCCCGAACCGGTGGTGTCGAGCCCCGAGCCCGCGGTGCCTGACGAGCCCGCGGTGCGGCGCAGCGCGGGATCCGGGACCGTGGCCGACAAGGTCGTGTCGGTGTTCGGCCGCCGACGTTCGCCGGCCCAGGACCTGGCGGTGGTCGCGGGCGGAGGGGCCGTGCTGGTCGTCGCGTACCTGATGGAGCGCAAGGTCCGGCGCGTCGTCGTGCGGGTCGGGCTGGACGCGGCGTCGGCGGCGTCCCTGGAGTCGGCGCTGGGCGCGGCGCCGCACCGGGTGTTCGGGGCGAAGCCGCCCACACGCGGGGTGTTCGACCGCTCCGCGTACACGCAGCTCGAAGGGGCCTCGGGGTCCGGGGCCTGGAGCATCGCGGTCCCGACGGTCGACGTCGACCTGCTGCGCTACGTCCTCGCGCGGGCCGAAGAGGTTCGCTGACCGCAGGCAGAGGGCGGGACCACCTGGCTGGTGGTCCCGCCCCTGTGTGCTGCTACTGCCGTCCGGACAGCGGTGCTGCCTGCCCGGCGGTGTGGATCACCGCCCCGAGAGCGGCGGGGTGATCTGGATCAGGGCCGAGGTGTTGCCCTTGAACGCCTTCTTGAGATGGATCACGGTGCCGTAGCCGACGCCGTCGTCCGCCGGGTCCCCGGTACCGGTGATGGCACCGATGCCGTAGTCGTGCCCGAACTCGTCCGGCAGGAGCTGACCGCGCTCGTC
The DNA here is from genome assembly GCF_028994805.1 of Promicromonospora iranensis. Taxonomy (GTDB): domain Bacteria; phylum Actinomycetota; class Actinomycetes; order Actinomycetales; family Cellulomonadaceae; genus Promicromonospora; species Promicromonospora iranensis. The sequence continues at coordinate 174,453 of NZ_JAJQQP010000004.1, forward strand.
GACCATCCGCACCGTGTAGGGCGAGTTGTCGACGGACGGCACCACTGTCGACGCGTCGTTGTCGCGGTAGTACAGACCGCCGTTGTCGTTCAGCTCCAGCCCCGGGTACCAGCCCGAGTCGTCCGTGAACGTGCGCACCGGTGCCTGCGCCCCGAAGTCCGTGCAGAACTCCTCCGTGGTGTCCTCACCCGTGATGCACTCGGTGAACGGGTACGTCGGCCGGAGGCCGAACGCCACGTTCGAGGACTGCGCACGGGACGGGACGTTCTTCAGCACCGACGTGTCCGGCGTGGCCGAGTCGTCGCGGCGCAGCGGGTCGAAGTGGCTGTCCACCAGCAGCAGACCACCCTTCGGCCCGGTGCTCGGGAGCGCCGCCAGGTTGCTCAGCACGTGGTTGGCGTTGCCGTACGTGGTGTCGCGGTACCAGACCAGCATGCCGGGAGCGTTGTAGGCGATCTTCTCGACCTTCCACGCGTCGGACTGCGGTGCGGCGTACGTGGAGTCGTAGCCGTACTTGAGCCCCTTGTCGAAGCCGTCCAGGTTGCGCCACTCGACCAGGTAGTACTGCGCCTGGACCGACGAGCCGGACGTGCGGTGCCAGCCGGCACCGCTGGTGTCGACGAACGTCGTCGTCTCGGTGCTCCAGCCCGGGTCCTCCGACTCCGCGTCATCGCTCCAGACGACCGTGTCACCGCTGGTGAGCTCGAAGTCGTCCGAGAACCAGCCGCGCTCGAGGAAGGCGGCGTCGGTGGCGTAGCGCAGCCGGACGTCCACGGTGGTCCCGGCGAACGCGGACAGGTCCACGTTGAGGTGGGCCCAGCCCTCGGTGCTGCCGGTGAGGCCGTACTTCTTGTTGCCGAAGTCGGTGATGCGGCCGTTCGGGTCCGCGTAGTCGTCCGGTGTGGTGACCTCCGCGCCCGAGTCGTCGAAGACCTTCTGCTCCTGCCACGTGGCGCCACCGTCGGTGGAGACCTCGACGAAGCCGTAGTCCCAGTCCTCCTCGATGACGTAGTCGGCCCAGAAGGAGAACGTGGCGTCGACCGGCACGTCCTCGATGGTGCGCGCCAGACGCGCGTCCGCCCAGTCCTGGTCGGCCCCGGAGTACCACATGTTCTCGCCGCTGTGCGGCGTGCCCAGCGTGATCTCCTTGTCCGGCAGGTTGACCTTGACGCCGTCCTCGGTGCCCTTCAGGGGGCGGGAGGCCTGGCCCACCTTGACAGCGGTCCTGTCGTCTCCCGGGTTCACCTCGACCGGGTCGACCCAGCCCAGCACCCACTTGTCCCAGATGCCCATGTGCGTGGGCATCGACTGGAAGATGGGGCCCGAGTGCGAGCCGGAGCTCATCAGGTCCCAGAAGTCGACGTCGGAGTCGCCGCCGCTCCCGGTGTCGTACAGGTCGGGCAGACCGAGGTCGTGGCCGTACTCGTGGGCGAACACGCCCACGCCGGAGTCCTCCGGCTGCACGATGTAGTTGGACAGCTTCAGGTCGGTGCCCGGGATGGGGGCGCCTCCCGCGACGGCCGACGAGTGGGCCCAGATGGCGTACGTGCCCTGTTCGCCGCCGCCACCCGACTTGTCCTCGCCCGCGTGGACGAGCACCACGTGGTCGATCACGCCGTCCGGCTCGAAGAGGTTGCCGTCGTCGTCGCGGTCGGCCTGGTCCTCGATGTCGTAGTCGGCCCACGGGAAGTCGGGGCGCATCTCGGCGAGTGCCGCCACGGCGTCGATGGGCAGCTGGCCCGGCCCGAGGGGGTTGTCGGGGTGGCCGTTCATGGTCTGGTAGGCGCCGGCCTCCCACTCGCCCTCGTCGTTCTTGAAGCAGCGCTGAGCGCCGTAGTACCCCTCGGAGTGCGGCACCCTGATCCAGGGCGTGGCCTCGCCCGAGACGGTGTACGCGCCGCGGGACATCTCCTCGTACATGTTCTTCATGGTGTAGCCGGAGATGTCGATGCCCGGCTTGCCGTCCGGCCCCGTGAGGTCGGGACGGACGCGCTCGGTGATGCCTTCTTCGGTGAAGAGCATCTTGTCGAAGTGCTCGGACGAGAAGTCCTCGACCCACATCGTGTTGTTGTCCGCCTGCGATGCGTCGGCCGGGTTCGGGATGTTGTTGTGCAGCGGGCCGTTCTGGACGTTGCCCGGCATGCACTCCGACGATCCCCAGTGGGTGGGCACCATCTGGTCGGTGAAGTCGTCGTTCGCGTTCTCGTTGAACTCGACCAGGATCGTCAGGAGCTTGGCCTCCTGGGTCTGCGGAGCGCGCTTGTAACGGGACTCCTTGATCTTCTTGGGGCTGGAGCCCGTGACGACTGCCCGGTTCTCGAGCTCGGCCAGCTGCTGTGCCGCCGCGGGGTTGCCGCCGGCGAACTTCTTGTCGACCTCGTCGGAGGCGGCCTGGACGGAGGTGTCGACGCTGACGCCGGTCTCGCCCTCCGCCTTGTGGACGATGGTGCGGCCGCGGGGCGTGATCTCGACGTCGTCGTCGATCTCTGGCTGTGCGGCGACATCGGCGTAGTTGATGTAGTGCTCGGAGCTCCGGACGGCCGGTGCACCGCTGTCGGTGGCCGACGCCGTCGTCGCTCCTCCGGTCGCGGCGAGCCCGGCGACGGCGAGTGCGATGGCAGGCATCGCGGCCACCGTGCACCGCAGCGCACGTCGTTTCTGTGTTCTCATGCATTCTCCCAGATCAGGCCGTCGACATTGGTCGCGTGACGGCACGGCAGAAGGCCGCGGAAGATGGCGGCGTCTGCATGCCTACAGGAACCTGGCCCACTACGAAAGGGGATCTGGAATCTTTTCGGACATTGGTAGGAGAATTCACCCGTAGAAAACTTTCGGGCGAAATCGCCGGAGATACGTTGAGTGCTGGGTATCTGCTGGGTTGATGGCCTTCGCGCCAGCAGATACCCAGCACTCAACGAGCTTGTTGCGCCCAGGCGGGCGAGAGGCGGACTACCGCGCCCACCACGATGACCGCGGGGGGCTGCACGCCGGCCTCGGCCGCGCGGGCGGCGATCGTGGCCAGCGTGCCGACCGTGACGCGCTGCCCCGGGCCGTAGCCGTCCTCGACCACGGCGGCCGGGGTGTCGGCGGGGCGGTCAGCGGTCACCAGGGCGTCGGCGGTCTCGGCCAGCCGGGTGACGCCCATGAGCAGCACGAGCGTGTGATCGGCGCCGCCCGGCACCTCGGCCGCGCCGTCGTGCCCGGTCAGGACGCTGAAGCCGCGCGCGACACCGCGGTGCGTGACCGGGATGCCCGCCGCGGCGGGGACCGACACGGCGCTGGTCACACCCGGCACCACCTCGACCTCGATGCCCGCTGTGCGGCACGCCGCGAGCTCCTCGCCGCCGCGGCCGAACACGTACGGGTCACCGCCCTTGAGGCGCACGACGTCGCGCCCTGCCTGGGCGTGCTGGATCAGCAGCGCGTTGATCTCGTGCTGCGGCACCGGGTGGTTGCCGCTCGTCTTGCCGACGTCGATGACCTCGACGTCGGGCGAGAGCTCGTGGAGCAGCGCGCGCGGGCCGAGCCGGTCGATGATCACGACGTCGGCCTGCGCGAGCGCCGTGCGGCCGCGCGCCGTGATGAGGCCGGTGTCGCCGGGGCCGCCGCCGACGAGCCAGACCCGGCCGGGGGACTGCGGCGTCGGACGGCGCCGGCGCAGCGGCAGGCTGCCGGACTGGAGGGCTGCCGACACCGCGTCCCGGATCGCCGTCGCCCGTCGCGGGTCGCGTCCTGCGGTCACCGAGACGGTCACCTCGGCGTCGTCGGTCAGGGTGGTGCGGGCCACGGCCGGGACCCATGCGCTGCCCACCGAGGCGTCGCCCGCGGTGACGCAGAAGACCCGGGCGCGCTCGGCGTCGTCGGACACCCGGCGGTCCACCTCGGCCGAACCCGTCGCCGTGTGCACGAGCCACGCCTCGTCGAGGTCGCCCGTCCGGTAGGCGCGGGCGGCGAGATCCACCGCGCCGGGAGCCGACACGCGGGCCAGGACCGCCAGCTCCTCGCACACGTCCGGTGCGACCACACGCACCCGCGCGCCCGCCTCGACGAGCGCCCGGGCACGGCGCGCGGCGACCGGCCCGCCGCCGACCACCACGACGAGCCGCCCGGCGATCTTCAGCCCCAGGGGGTAGATCTCGTGCGCCACCCCTCCATCGTGCGCCTCGGCGGTGGGCAACGGCGCGGCGTCAGACATGGAGACCGCACTCGTCCTTGTCGAGGCCGGCCCACCGGCCGGAGCGCGCGTCCTCGCCGGGCAGCGGCCGAGCGGTGCACGGTTCGCAGCCGACCGACGGGTAGCCGTCGGCGAGCAGCGGGTTGACGACGAGGCCGTGCCGCGCGGCATAGTCGGCGACCTCGTCGTCGGTCCACGCGGCGATCGGGTTGATCTTGACCACGCCGTTGCGCTCGTCCCAGCTGACGAGCGGCGCGTTGGCGCGTGCGGCGGTCTCGCTGCGGCGCACGCCGGTGGCCCAGGCCTCGTAGTTCTCCAGCGCCTTCTTCATCGGCGCCACCTTGCGCATGGCGCAGCAGGCCTCGGGGTCGCGGTCGTGCAGCTTCGGTCCGTACTTCGCGTCCTGCTCGGCCACGCTCAGCTCGGGGCGCACGTCCACGACGTTCACGTCCAGCTCGATCTCGACGGCGCCGCGGGTGCCCAGCGTCTCGGCGAAGTGGTAGCCCGTGTCACCGAACAGCACGTCCACGAACGGGAACTGCTCGGCCACGAGGTGCGACAGCACGGTGTCCTGCATCGAGGACGCCACCGCCATGTACGGACCGAACTCCCGCACGGCCCACGCGATGACCGCCTGGGCGTTCGCCTCCGGCGTGTCCCCGCACGCGTTCAGCTGCGCCTGGCCGCGCTCCACCACGGCCCGCAGCTCCCCGGGGGTCCGACGGCGGCGCTTGGCCCGCGCGGCCGGCCGCATGGCACGGATGCTCTCGCGGGCGGCGGCCCGGGCGCGCACCCGCGCCAGCCGCGGGTTCACCCCCGAGCCCGGCCCGGAGAGCGACAGAGAGGAAATCGCCGCGGCTTCCGTCGTGGTCATCGAAGAGCCTCCTCGTCGGCGCGGTGTGCCCACTGTGCGAACGTCTCTTCGCCGTCGTGGTCGGCGTCGTACCGGCGGACCACGCGCTCCACGTAGTCGCCGATCCCGTCGGCGGTCACCTTGAGCCCGCGCACCGTGCGGCCGAGCCCGGCGTCGTCCCGGTCCAGCGACGTCAGGCCGCCACCGAGGTGGACCTGGAAGCCGGGCACCTGGTTGCCGTCGTCGTCCATCACGAGCTGACCCTTGAGGCCGATGTCGGCCGTCTGGATGCGGGCGCACGAGTTGGGGCAGCCGTTGACGTGCAGGCTCAGCGGCTTGAGGTTGTCCAGGTCTCCCAGCCGCTCCTCGAGCTGCGTGATCGCCTCGGCCGACGTCGCCTTGGTCTCGACGATCGCGAGCTTGCAGTACTCGATGCCGGTGCAGGCGATCGTGTTCCGGCGGAAGATGCTCGGTCGCGCCTGCAGCCCGAGCTCGGCGAGGCCGGCGACGAGCGGCTCGACCTCCGCCTCGGCGACGTCGAGAACCAGGAGCTTCTGCTGCGGGGTGAGGCGGATCCTGCTGCTGCCGTGCGCCTCGGCGAGGTCCGCGAGCTGCGCGAGGATCTCGCCCGAGACGCGGCCCACGGTCGGCGCCGCACCGATGTAGAAGCGGCCGTCGTGCTGCTCGTGGATGCCCACGTGGTCGCCGCGCTCGTCGAGGCCCAGCGACGCGGGCGACGGCGGATCGATGCTGTCGCGGAGCTTGTAGCCCAGGTACTCGTCCTCCAGGACCTGGCGGAACTTCTCCACGCCCCAGTCCGCGAGCAGGAACTTCAGGCGGGCCTTGTTGCGCAGCCGGCGGTAGCCGTAGTCACGGAAGATGCGGACCACGCCGTGCCAGACCTCGGGCGCCTCCTCGGCGGAGACGAAGGCGTTCAAGCGCTCCGCGAGACGCGGCGCCGTCGACAGCGCGCCGCCCACCCACACGTCGTACCCGATGCCCAGCTCCGGGTGATCGACGGCGACGAACGAGATGTCGTTGATCTGGTGCACCACGTCCAGGCTCGGGTGGCCCGTGATCGCCGACTTGAACTTGCGCGGCAGGTTCGCCAGCGCAGGGTCGCCGATGAACCGCCTCTGGATCTCCTCGATCACCGGTGTCGGGTCGATGAGCTCGTCCTTCGCGACCCCCGCGACCGGGCTGCCGAGGATGACGCGCGGCACGTCGCCGCAGGCCTCCGTGGTGCTCAGCCCCACGGCCTCCAGGCGACGCCAGATCTCGGGCATCGACTCGACCTCGATCCAGTGCAGCTGGAGGTTCTGGCGGTCGGTGATGTCCGCGGAGTCGCGGCCGAAGTCGGTGCTGATGTCCGCGATGACGCGCAGCTGCTCGGTGGTCAGCGCCCCGCCGTCGATCCGGACGCGCAGCATGAAGTACTTGTCCTCGAGCTCGTGCGGCTCCAGCGTCGCGGTCTTGCCGCCGTCGATCCCCGGCTTGCGCTGCGTGTACAGGCCCCACCAGCGGAACCGGCCGTGCAGGTCGTCGCCGGGGATGGAGTCGAAGCCCTCCTTGGCGTAAACCTGCTCGATGCGCTCGCGGACCTTGAGCGGGTCGGACTCCGCCTTGAACTCCTCGTTGTGGTTCAGCGGAGCGGTGCCGTCGATCTTCCACTGGCCGTTCGGGCGAGCGGGTCGCTTGGTCGTGCGGGGCTGGGCAGGGGCCGTGTTGACCATGTGTGGGGTCCTGTTCGTGCGGGGCGCGCGGGCGTGGAGCTGATGCTGGGGGAGTTGTGCGCGTCGTACGGGCACAGGCGACCGGTTCCCGGGTGTGACCAGGGACTCAGTGCTGCGGGCCGGCGGCGCGCGCTGACCTTGCAGGGGCGAAGGGGCGCGTCAGAGCTGACAGCTGCGACAGCAGTCGCAGGCACAGGTCGGCATGGCACACATGGGCATCTCGTGACGGGTGGTCACGAGGAAGATGCGCGCTGCCTTGGTCATGGCGATGACGTTAACCGCCGGTGGTGAAGGGCGGAAGGGGACGTCCACATAGTGGATGTCTATCGGGTACATCGATGTTGCCTATGTGTTACCCTACTGGAACGGTAGGGAATGGGAGGGGTCGCCTGGCCCACAGCTAGGCTGACGGCCATGGAATTCCTTTACAACGTCTTCGTCTTCGTGCACTTCGCGAGCTGGGCCCTCGTGTTCGGAGGCGCCATCGCGTCGATGCGGACCAAGGCCCTCTACAAGGGTGTCTCGCACGGTGCCATGGGTGCCGTCGTCGCGGGCGTCATCATGGTCGGCATTGCGGAGATGGGCGGCCTGTGGGACGACGGCGGTCCCTCGATGGCGAAGATCGGCGTCAAGCTGGTCATCGCGCTTGCCGTCGCCGTGCTGGCCGTGCTCGCCGTCCGCAAGGGCGAGGACGTCTCCCAGGGCCTCAAGGGCTCGGTGCTCGGGCTCACCCTGGTGAACATCCTGGTCGCCGTCTTCTGGAACTGATCGAGCGACCGCTACGGGGTCGACATCCACTTCCGGTGGGTGGCCAGGCTCCGGTCGAACAGGCCGCGCAGCGCGTCGTCGTCGATGCCCTGCAGCGCGATGCCCAGCGTCACCAGGCCGTCCCGCCAGTCGTCGTACGTCGTCAGCTCGGCGAAGTCGGTCCGGGACCCGGTGCGGGAGAACAGGCAGCCGCGCAGGGTCTCCGCGGCGTCGGGCAGGCGGCGCTGGACCACCAGCAGGCGGGCGTACGTCCCGTCGTCCGGCGCGGTGAGGCGGCGGTGTGCCGCCGCCTCCTGCGCCGGGGTCAGCCTGCCGTCGAAGAGGTCCACGGCGCTGAAGCTGCCCGCGGGATCGTGGTGGAACGTCCAGCCGCCGTCGCGCAGCTCGAGCCGGTAGGTGAACGGGCCCTGCCGGTGCAGGCCCGCGATCATCGGGAGCGGCTCGTGGAGGCCGTCACCGAAGCCCACGTCGGGCCACCAGGCGCCGCCGGGGTTGCTCTCGGTGGGCAGCCCTCGGACGTACAGCGCCAGGTGCCCGACCTGCGGGTTCTGCTGCTCCGCCGCGGTCTCCCAGTTGTGGCCCCAGGCCGGCACGACGTCGTAGCCGAGGGCACGGAGCGCCACCGTCATGACGCCGTTGTGGTGAAAGCAGTAGCCGGCGTTGCCGCCCGCGGCCACCCGCTGCAGGGTCGCCTCCGCGTCGACGGGCGGCGGGGTGCCGAGCATGGTGTGCAGGTTCTCGTACGGGATCCGCTCGGCATGCCGCCGGTGGATCTCGAACAGGGTCTCGACGCTCACCGGAGGCCGCTCGTCGAGGCCGAGCCGAGCCAGGTAGCCGGCCACTGCGTGTGTCATGGAGAGCAGGGTAGACATGTACCGCTCTGTCCGGGTTGCTCGATCAGCCGGCTGTGACCGAGCAGGGGTCGTGGGACCGCTAAGGTTCGGCCGTGAGCGTTCTGGGAGAAGTACTCGTCGGCGTGGCCATCCTGGTGGGACTGATCGGCATCGTCGTCCAGGTGTTGCCTGGCTCGGTGCTGGTGCTGGGCGGCATCCTCGTCTGGGCGATCATGACGGGCGGGGTCGAGGCGTGGGTGGTCTTCGGCATCGCCGCGGCCGCCATCGCCACCGCCGAGATCGCCCAGTGGGTGATCGCCGGCAAGCACCTGCGCAAGGCCAAGGTGCCGTGGCCCACCCTCGCCGTCGGTGGGATCGCCGGCATCATCGGCTTCTTCGTGCTGCCGGTGATCGGCCTGTTCCTCTTCTTCGTCGGCGCGATCTTCCTGCTGGAGTGGGCGCGGCACAAGAACGTGTCGACGGCGTGGGGGTCCACCAAGACGGCCGTCCAGGCGACGCTGATCACCATCGGCGTGCAGCTCATCGGTGCACTGTTCGCCTCGGGCGCCTGGGTGGTCGGCCTCCTCGTCACCTAGTGATTGAGGATGCGGCGGGTGGTCGGTAGTACGTCAGGTAGTCGGCATTCCGAGTTGCCGACTACCTGACGTACTACCGACCACCCTTGTCCGCCCGTTACGGGTGCGAGGGCGGGATGTCGAAGATCAGCAGTGTGCTCGTCGCCGTCGCCACCACCGCGCCGCTCCCGTCCCGGGCGACGGCCTCGGTGAAGCCGACCCGGGAGCCGGCCTTGACCACCGTGCCTTCCGCGGTGAGCGGGCCGCTGTTGGCGCGCACGGCCTTGACGTAGCTGACCTTGATCTCCACCGACGTGTAGCCCTTGCCCTGGGGCAGCACCGACTGCATGGCGCAGCCGCACACGGTGTCCAGGATCGTGCAGAGCACGCCCCCGTGGACCGTGCCGATCGGGTTGTAGCCGGACTCGTCGGGCGAGCACCGGAACGTGACCCGCCCCTCCTCCACGACGTCGATGTCGAGGCCGAAGTGCGCGGCGATCGGCGGGGGCGGGATGATGCCGTCCCGCATCCGGCGCAGGAACTCGACCCCGGTCGTGAGCGGGGCCTGCGCGGCGATCTGCATCGGGTCGTACCAGGTGAGCTCGCGGGTACGCGGCTCGCCCCAGGCCTCGTGAGCGCTCGTGGGGGCGTCTGTCTGCTGTGTTTCGGACATGCTGGCAAGGGTAATGTCCGAGTCATGCAGGCAGCCGACCTTCCCCTGATCCGCACCGTCTCCAGGCCCACCGTCCACCCCGACGGCACCTGGGCCGTCGTCTCGGTGACCCGTCCCGACCTCGACGCGGACGCCACCGTAGGGCAGCTCTGGCGGGTGCCGCTGGTCTCGACGGGCTCGGCCGGCGGTGGCGGCTCGACCGGCGGCGCGGCAGGCGCGGAGCCGCGCCGCCTCACCCGTGGCTTCCGCGACACCGCTCCGCGCCTCTCGCCCGACGGCGCGTTGGTCGCCTTCCTGCGCGCGCAGCCGCAGTCGGCGCCGCAGCTGTGGGTGCTGCCGGCCGACGGCGGCGAGGCCGTGCAGGTCACGGACCGCAAGCTGGGGGTGAGCGACTTCCGCTGGTCGCCCGACGGTCGCCGGCTGGCGTTCCTGAGCCGTGAGCCCCAGCCGGGCCGGTACGGCTCGGTCGAGGGCATAGCGCCGGGCGCCGAGCGACCGCGCCGCATCACCGAGTGGAGCTGGACGCGCAACGGGCTGGGCTATCACCGGGACCGCCCGCAGCACGTGTTCCTCGTCGACGTGCCGGACGTCGTTGGCGAGCCCGTGCTGCAGCCGGCCCCGACCGCGGAGGGTGAGCCCGAGCCGCGCCCCACGGTGCCGGAGCCGCGTCGGCTGACCACCGACGACGTCGACCACAGCGGCATCGCCTTCACCCCGGACGGCGGCTCGGTCGGCGTCATCGCCGAGCGCGAGCAGCGCGCCGGGCAGGTGGCCACCGGCGTCGTGCGTGTGCTGCCGCTGAGCGTCCCGGCGACCGGTGGCGGCTCCGACGTCGACCTCGGCACGCTCGGCCCGCAGGCGATCGCGTTCGGCCCCGGCGGTGAGCTGTACGTCGTCGCGCAGGACCTGGGCGCGGAGGGCAAGGACTTCGTGGCCCGGAACGCCGCGCTGTACGTGCTCTCCGCGTGGGCCGACCCCGTGCCACGCCGGCTCACCGACCCCGAGACGCAGGAGGTCGGCGGTGTACCCCTGCCCCTGGGGGACGGCGGCGTGCTGCTCACCCTCGCGAGCCGCGGCACCCAGCAGGTGGTCCGAGTCTCCGACGACGGTGCTATGACCCAGCTGACCAGCGGCGACGTCGTGGTGTCGGAGTTCGCCGTCGGGGGTGGGACCCTCGCCGTCTCGTATGCCGACCCCGGGACCTACGGCGACCTGGGGGTCGCGGCCCTGGACGGTGCCGAAGGGGGCGTGCCCCGGCCTCGGACGGACTTCTCCGCGCCGCTGCGCGCGACCGGCCTCGTCACCCCGAAGGAGCTGACCGTCACCGGGCGCGACGGGTACCCGGTGCACGGCTGGGTGGCCGTCCCGGAGGGGACGGGCAGGCACCCGACGCTGCTGATGATCCACGGCGGCCCCTACGCCTCCTACGGTGTCGACCTGTTCGACGAGACGCAGGTGCTCGTCGACGCCGGGTACGCCGTCGTCTACTGCAACCCGCGCGGCTCCGCGGGCTACGGGCAGGCGCACGGCCGGGCGATCCGGCAGGCGATGGGCACCGTGGACCTGCACGACGTGCTGGACTTCCTGGACGGCGCCGTGGCCACGGACGGGCGCCTGGACGGGTCCCGTGTGGGGGTGCTCGGTGGTTCGTACGGCGGATACCTCACGGCGTGGACCATCGCGCACGACCACCGGTTCGCGGGCGCGATCGTGGAGCGGGGTTTCCTCGACCCGGAGGTGTTCTTCGGGACCAGCGACATCGGCTCGTTCTTCGGCCTCGAGTACGTGGGCGAGACCCCGGAGCAGGTGGCCGCGCAGTCCCCGCAGGCCGTCGCCGGACAGGTCCGCACGCCCACGCTCGTCGTCCACTCGGAGCTCGACCTGCGCTGCCCGCTGTCCCAGGCGGAGCGCTACTACTCGACGCTCAAGCGGCACGGCGTGGAGACGGAGCTGGTGGTCTTCCCGGGCGAGAACCACGAGCTGTCCCGTTCCGGGCGCCCGCGGCACCGGCAGGAGCGCTTCGAGCTGATCCTCGACTGGTGGAAGCGGCACCTGCCGGTGGGATGAGAGCATCGACCCCGTGCAGATCATTACCGCCCCGCTCACCCAGCTCGACGTCACCATCGCCTATGGGGTCTGGAAGCTGCGCCAGGACGTGTTCGTCGTCGAGCAGGACTGCCCGTACGAGGACCTCGACGGGCGCGACCTCGAGCCCACCACCGTGCACGTGGTGATGCTCGGCGAGGCGGCCCCCGACTCGGTGTCCGACGGCGGGACCCGCGTGCTCGGCACGGCCCGCGTCCTGGACGACGGCGGGGAGTGGCGCATCGGCCGGGTGGCCCTGGTCAAGGGCGCGCGGGGCAAAGGGCTGTCCGACGAGCTCATGCGTGCGGCGCTGCGCCACATCGAGGCGGCCGACGACGACCGCGACATCGTGCTGGACGCCCAGTCGCCCTTGACCCGTTGGTACGGCAAGCACGGGTTCGGTGAGGACGGGGCGGAGTTCCTGGAGGACGGCATCCCGCACACGCCGATGCGCTTGGTGCGAGGCTGACCCCCTTGGTTGTGGGCGCGACCGTTGCGACGACGTGTCGGGCTGAGGCGCAACGGTCACGCTCACAACAAGAACGGCGTCAGTAGGCGCCTCGGCCGGAGACGACTGCGCGGGCGGTCTGGGCCAGGATCAGCAGGTCGAGGAACGGCGTCCAGTTCTCGGCGTAGTAGACGTCGAGCCGGACCGCCTCCTCCCAGGACAGGTCCGACCGCCCGGTGACCTGCCACAGGCCGGTCATGCCGGGCTTGACCAGCAGCCGGCGCTTCATGCGCTCCTCGTAGGCCGCGACCTCGTGGGGCAGCGGCGGGCGCGGGCCGACGAGACTCATGTGCCCGCACAGCACGTTGAAGAGCTGGGGCAGCTCGTCGAGCGAGTACCGGCGCAGCACCCGGCCCACGCGGCTGATACGCGGGTCGGCGCGCATCTTGAACAGCGGGCCGTCGGCTTCGTTGACGGCGGCCAGGGCCGGAACGTCCCGGTCCGCGCCGACGTACATGGTGCGGAACTTGACCATCGGGAAGAGGCGCCCGCCGCGGCCGACGCGCTGCGACAGGTAGAAGACCGGCCCTCGGCTGGTCGTCGCCACGGCCAGCGTGATGGCCAGCAGGATCGGCAGGACCAGGATCGTCAGGACCGCGGTCAGGACCCAGTCCATCACCTGCTTCACGGAGAACTTGGGTCCCACGAACCGGGGTGTGTCCACGTGCAGCAGTGACATCCCCGGCGCAGGGGAGACGGTGATCCGCGGGACCGCGACGTCGGCCAGCTCCGCGGTGAGCATCAGGTCGACGCCGTACCGTTCGAGCTCCCAGCCCAGCTGCCGCACGACATCGGCGGTGATCTCGTGCGAGCTGCACACCGCCACGGCACCGGCTCCTACCTCGTGCGCCGTCTGGCCGACTGCGCTCAGGTCGCCGAGGACAGGGACGCCGCCCACGCGCTCGCCCTGCCGGAGCCCGCCGGTCGGCATGCACACACCCACCACCACGAACTCCTGCTCCGGCGCACCGTTCAGCAGCCGGATCAGGCGTCCGGTCTGCTCCCTGCTGCCCACCGCCAGGAGGATGGTCAGCCCGCCGTCACCGCGGCGGCGCTGCCGCAGCAGGTGCTGCCGCCACGCGTAGCGCGACGCGACGAGGCCGACCATGCCGAGCGGGAAGGCGACCAGGAGCAGGGTGCGCGCCTCCGAGTAGGCGGTCACCCACGCGATCAGGACGATCAGGCTGAACGACTTCCAGGTGGCGTCGAGGACCTTCTGGTACTCCGACATACCCCGGCCGAAGAACCGCACGTCGTAGGCGCGGTTCGTGGCCAGTGCCGCCAACCATGCCGTGGCCAGGAGCAGGCCGGCGGCGGCCTGCATCGGCTCGATCGAGGACGACGGCGACGCGCCCCCGAGCGCGAGCTGCAGACCGTAGGCCGCGATCAGGGTGGCACCGACCACGACGGCGTCGGTGAGCCGGAGCCGTGCCTGGTACCCGGACTGCCAGCCGGTCCGGGCGCGGGGGAGTGCGGCGGCGCGGAGCTGCCGGATGTCGGCGCTCTCGGTCCGCGCTCCGGCCGGCGCGCCGTGCGACATCGGCTCATGGCTCGAGGAACGCTCTGGCTGCACGGGAAAGAGAAGCGGCGGTTCGCCGTCAACCGAGTGTGCGGTCACGCTCGATCCCTTCGGTTCCTGCTGACGTGGCGGGTTGCTCGGGCGCATGCACTCGCGAGGACGTACCGGGCGTCTTCCGGGTGTTTGTACGCGTGCCGACGGCGGCGCTCCGCCCCGTGGCTGGTGAACAAAGTACGGGGAACTGGCGGACAACGCGGCGTGAACCTGCAGAAGTCACCCGTTAACTCTCATTTTTCACCTCTCGCCCGGGTGATTTCATGAGAAACGGCCATATTTCGCCCACCGGTAGGGCCCGATGGAGTTCACCCGGCCTGACATCTCCTGCGAGGTGACCGGCTGGCACAGTTGGCGATCATGACGACGGTCCTTCTCGCGCACGCCTCAGTGGAGCTCTACGGCTCCGACCTCCAGCTGGTCGAGACCGCGGCCGGATGTGTCGACGCCGGCGCGGACGTCGTCGTGCTGCTGCCCGGCGAGGGGCCGCTGGCCGAGCGGATGCGCGAGGTCGGCGCCCGGGTGGAGACCCTCGACGTGCCGGTGCTCCGCAAGGCGCACCTCACGCCACGGGGTATCGCTGCCCTGGGGGCCGGCACGCTGCGGGCGCTCGGACCGATGGTGCGGCTGATCCGCCGCGTGGGGCCTGACGCCGTCCTCGTCAACACCCTCACCATCCCCGCGTGGCTGGTCGCCGCCCGGCTGGCCGGGGTCGCCCCCGTGTGTCACGTGCACGAGGCGGAGGCGGACGCGCGCTGGGTGGTCCGGGTCGGGCTCGCGGCGCCGCTCCTGCTCGCGCGCGACGTCGTCGTGAACTCCGCGGCGGCACGCGACGTCGTCGTGTCGGCGGTCCCGGCGCTGCGGCGGCGGACGCGCGTCGTCTACAACGGCGTGCCCGGGCCCGGGGAGGCTCCGGCCGCGGGCGGCGGTGCGAGGGCTGGTGCTGGTGCGGAACCTGCACCCGCGCACGTCGTGCTCGTCGGGCGTCTGTCACCGCGCAAGGGCTCCGACGTGGCGCTCGAGGCGGTGGCGCGCCTGCGACGGGCCGGCCGGGACGCGCGGCTGACACTGTGCGGGTCGGCGTTCACCGGCTACGAGTGGTTCGAGGACCAGCTCCGTGCGCGGGCCGCCGAGGACGACCTGGCCGGGGCCGTGGAGCTCGTGGGGTACGCCGACCCGTGGGAGTGGTTCGCGCGGGGCGACGTCGTCGTCGTGCCGTCGCGGGTGGAGCCGTTCGGGAACGTGGCGGTCCAGGCGATGCTCGCCGCGCGGCCGGTGGTGGTGAGCCGCACGCAGGGGCTCGCGGAGATCGTCCGGGACGGGGAGACGGGCCTGCTCGTACCGCCCGACGACCCCGTAGCCCTTGCCAAGGCGGTCGCTGCGCTGCTCGACGACCCGGCGCGCGCGTCGGTGCTGGCGGACGCCGGCCGGCGGGACGCTGTCGAGCGGTTCGGGGTGGAGCGGTATCGGGCACAGATGGGGCGGCTGCTGGTGGGGCGGCGCCCCGTCGTCCGCGTCATTCCGGAGCGGCCAGTGGGTTAAAAGAACTTATACCTCGCCAATTGACCCACTACGGGTGAAAGAGGGCGAGCGGGGTGAAATGGTATATTCACCCGCTCTCGAGGCTGTTCCATGTATCTGGCGCGACCTACGCTCCCCGCATGCCCTCAGAGCCCTTGCATGTCGCGATGGTCGGGACTCGTGGTGTCCCGGCTCGTTACGGGGGGTTCGAGACGGCCGTCGAGGAGATCGGGTCCCGGCTCGCCGCACGCGGCCACCGCGTGCGGACGTACTGCCGCCGCGTCCCGGGCACCGCGATCGAAGCCACCCCGCCGCTGACCGAGTACCTGGGCATGGAGCTCGTCACGCTCCCCGCGACGCGCCGCCGCTCGCTGGAGACCCTGAGCCACACCGCCCTCTCCGTGGCGCACCTGGCCAGGCACCGCACCGACGTGGCGTTCGTGTTCAACGCCGCCAACGCGCCGCTCTTGCCCGTGCTGCGGGCCGCCCGCATCCCGGTCGCCACCCACGTCGACGGCCTGGAGTGGCGCCGCGCCAAGTGGGGCCCTGCCGGTCAGCGGTACTACCGCGCCGCCGAGACGACGGCGGTACGGCTCTCGGACGCCCTGATCGCGGATGCGCAGGGCATCGCCGACTACTACCGCGACGAGTACGGCGCGGACAGCCGGCTCATCACCTACGGTGCGCCGGACCTGACCGACGTCGGGCACGAGCGTCTCGCCGAGCTCGACCTGGCCCCGAACGGCTACCACCTCGTGGTCGCGCGCTTCGAGCCGGAGAACCACGTCGACGTGATCGTCGAGGGCTACGTCGCCGGCGACGCCGCCCGGCCGCTCGTCGTCGTCGGCTCCGCGCCCTACTCGCACGGGTACACGCGCCGGATCTCGGACATCGCCGCGAGCGACCCGCGGGTGCGGATGCTGGGCGGCGTCTGGGACCAGGAGCTGCTGGACCAGCTCTACGCCGGAGCGCTCACCTACCTGCACGGTCACTCCGTCGGTGGCACCAACCCGTCGCTCCTCCGCGCGATCGGCGGCGGCACGGCGACCTCCGCGTACGACGTCGCCTTCAACCGCGACGTCCTCGGGGACGCCGGGCGGTACTTCCGCACCCCTGCCGACGTCACCGCGCGGATCTCCGAGGCCGAGGACGACGTCGCCGGGTGTGCCGACCGGGGCAAGGCCTTGGCCGAACGGGCGGTCGCTTATGACTGGGACCTCGTTGCTGACGGGTACGAGCAGCTCGCGCGTGATCTCGCGGCCCGCAAGGTGCCCGGGCCGAGGCCGCTGGCGCGGCGGCGGAACGCGCCGGAGTGGGCACCCGCCGTCGATCCGAGGAACGGCTGAGCGGACGTGGAACCGCACGACGGGTCGACGAGCCCGGGACGCGTCTACCAGCTGATCCGCCCGCGGATGGGCACCCGCAACGTCCTCGTCCCCGCCGGATCGCGCAGGGGAGCGCTCGCGGGCATCTCGCTGATCACGCGGTCCAAGGCCGCTGCGCTCGCGGCGCAATGGGGGTTGTACTACGCGACAGCGGTGCTCGGGACACGGTTCGTCCCTGGCGAGCGTGTGAACTGGGAGCCGCCCGGTGGTGGGGCCCGGTGGGATGCGCTGACGACGTGTCTCGGTCCGTTCGACGACCTCGCTCTCTACGAGCGTCCCCAGGCGTCCCGGACCGGCCTGGCAGCCCTGCTGCTGCGCGAGGGGAGACCGGTGGGCTTCCTCAAGCTGCGCGAGGAACCGGCGGAGCTCGACCGCGAGCACCGCGCGATGGTCGCGCTCACGGACGCGCGGCCCGAGACGTTCCGGGTGCCACGCGTTCTCGACCGCGGGAGCACCGACGGCTGGCACTGGATGCTCATCGAGGCGATGCCTCCCCGGCCTGCCGCTCCGGCCCGGCGGATCGTGCTGCCCCGGGTGCTCGCAGACATCCAGCGCTGCCTGGAGCCGCTGCTGCCGCGGGCGCGGGACGTGCCTGTGCACTGGCGGCCGATGCACGGCGACCTGACACCGTGGAACCTTCGGCGCTGCGGTCGGGGCCTGCCCTGGCTGATCGACTGGGAGGACGCGGCGTGGGCGCCGCCAGGCGCCGACCAGGTCTACTACGCCGTGACGAGCGCCGCGGTGCTGGGCCGCAGCTCCGTCGCGCCGTCCGAACCGGAGCACGTGGAGGCCGCGAGGTTCTGGTTGGACCGCATGACTGCGAGGTCCGGCGACGACCACGACGCGCCGCTCACCGCCCGACTCATCACCGAGCTGCGGTCGAGGATCAATCCTCCCGCGTCGCGCTGACGTGCTCGGCGAGACCTGGCCGGGTCCAGGGAAGCTGGCGGCCCAGCAGCCCTTCGAGCTCCGCGTTGAACGGTGCGTAGTGCGTCGCGAGGCTCTGGCGGGTGGCTTCTGCCAGCTTGCTGCTCGGGGCGGCGTTCCAGGGTTTCGCCACCGACGGGGGCAGGGTCGCAGGACGCAGTCCGAGGAACTCGGCCACCCCATCGCAGGTGTGTTGGGGGTCGGCGTAGAAGTCCTCTGCCGCGAGCACGTGGAACTGCTCCGGCGCGAAGTGGTTCATCCAGCGCCGGAGGTGCGGGGCGTACTCGCCCTGCGCGCGGTAGGACTGTTGCTCGTGCGCGTAGCTCGTGTAGCCGGGCTCGGTGACGATGCGCTCGTGTTCGCCCCCGAGCCGCTCGTCCTCCGCGGCCAGCGCCCCCTCGAACGTGTCGAGCTCCTCGGCGTTCTGCCGTCGCCGCTCCCGGTAGTGCGAGAACGCGCGCTCGATCGGGTCGCGCAGGACGAGCAGGATCTTCGCCTCCGGCGCGTCCCTCCCCGCACGCTCGGCCGCGAGCGGGTGGAAGAGGTAGTACGGCGATCCCTCGCCGACGACCTTTCCGCCGCGGCGGGCGGTGGCCGGGAAATGAGACCGGTACCAGACATCGCCCTTCGAGTAATGGGAGTCGAAGTAGTGGACGCCCTTGGTGTGGTTGTCCTTGGGGAGCAGCCGCGCGCTCGGAAACAGCGGCATCACCTGAGGGTGTTCCAGCAGCGCGAAGTACAGGGATGTCGAGCCGCCGCGCTTGGCGCCGATGAGCAGAAAGTCCGGCCCGCGCCGCAGAGGAGCTGTGAGCATGCCGTATCCCCGGATCACCGCGCGCCCGGTGGCGATGACGGGCTGGGGCAGTCGCGACGTGGTCACCTCACGACCGTACCCGTGCCCGGGCGTCCCGTCGTGGACGAATCTGCTGGTCAAGCGGGTGAAATGGGGCGAGGGGCCGCCGTCGGCCACGTTCGGACGCCTATCGTCCTGCCCATGGGACGCAGCGAGGGGAGCGGGGGGCGATGACGGGCACGGGTCTGGGGAACTGTGCTCTGGTCGTCGTGAGCTACGGCTCCAGCGAGCTGCTTGCCGCCAACGTGCCACGGACCGCCGGCGACTCGGGCGTGCGGGTGGTCGTCGTGGACTCCTGGAGCAGCGACGTCGAACGTGCGGCCGTCTCCCGGCTGGCCGCGGAGCACGGCTGGGATCTGCTGACGCCGGACCGCAACACCGGGTTCGGTGGCGGGTGCAACCTCGGGGTGCAGCACGCGCTCGGGGCCGGAGCTGACGTGGTGGTGCTGCTCAACCCCGACGCGTGGTCGGATCCGGACGGCCTGGCCACGTTGGCGGGAGCCGCCCGCGCGGAACGCGCCCTGGTGGCCCCGCCCGTCCTCCGGCCGGACGGCGGCACGTACTCCCGCGGGCTGACCTTCCTCTCGCTCGCCGACGGGACGATGTCGGGGCAGAGGCGCCTCCCCGACGACGTCCCGTGGCTGAGCGGAGCGTGCCTGGCCGTGGGCGCCGAGCTGTGGGCCGACCTGGGCGGGTTCGACGAGGACTACTTCCTCTACTGGGAGGACGTCGATCTCTCCTACCGGGTACAGCAGCTCGGGGCCCGGCTCGTGGTGGCCGAGGGAGTCCACGTGGTCCATGCCGAAGGCGGCACGCAGGAGTCCCGCGGCCGTGCGAAGAGCGAGACCTACTACCGGTACGACATCGGCAACCGGATGCTCTTCGCCCGCAAGCACCTGGACGGGCCAGGCGTGCGTCGCTGGCGCCGGACCCTGCCTGCGGCGGCCCGCGCGGTCGCCCTGCGCGGCGGGCGGCGGCAGTTCCTGGAAGGCCCGGGTCCGTGGCGCGGCGTGTCGCAGGGCGTGCTGGAGGCCCTGCGACGCTGAGCGCTCAGCCGCGCCTGTAGGCAGCGAAGGCGCCGCCGAGGGCGCCCACGACGCGCCCTGCGCCCCGCATGACGGTCCGCAGCCCGCGTGCGTGGTGGCGCGCAGACCCGGTGCCGAGGCCGAGGGCCGCTCGTGTCGCCCCGCCCACCACCTGGCAGCCTCCCGCGAGGAGCTCGCGGGTCCGCGCCACCTGCCGTGCGGCGAACCCGCCGGCGAGCTCGACCGCCAGCTCGCCGGACACGACCCCGTGGCCGAACCGCCGTTGCAGCAACCAGCGCCGCGTGTACCGCTCGGCGGGCATGGTCTCGCTCACGACGGCGTCTGCGCACCACACGATCTCGCCCCCGGACCGGACGAGCCGCCGCGTGAGCTGGGTGTCCTCGCCCCCGCGATCGCCGCGGTCCGGGTCGAACGAGATGCCGGCCGCGCGCAGCCACCCGAGGTCGAGGAGCAGGTTCCCGGCCCCCGCGGCACCGAGCCGTGTACCCGACGGCGGGTTGGGCCGAGGGTAGAAGGCGCCCGCGGTGATCCAGGGGTCGGGCGGACCGGGGAGCACTGCCAGCACCGGTCCGGCGACGGCGGCCGCGCCGCTCTCCCGCCAGGTCGTGACGAGGGCCGAGAGCCAGTCGTCCTGCGGCAGCTCGTCGTCGTCGATGAAGGCCACGGCGTCGGTCCCCGCCTCGCGTACCGCCCGGTCGCGGGCCGCCCCGATACCGGGCCGGGGCTCGGCCACGTACCGCACGTCGTGCCCGGAGCACACGACGGCCGCGCTGCCGTCCGGGTCGTTGTCGACCACCAGCACCGATGCCCCGGGAAGGTCGGCCGCCTGTGTGGTGACCAGGGGCAACAGCTCGCTCAGCATCGCCGTCCGGCGGTAGGTGACCACCGCGACCGTGACAGACGGCGTCCTCATGCCTCGGCCCTCTCGACCCCGCCGACGCGGGCTGCGTCGCGCGGGTGCGCGCGGGTGGCGCGTGCCGCCACGGCGGCGCGGTACGCCGCGACGTGTCCGGCGACCCCGAGCTCCCAGGTCCGGCGGGAAAGATCCGGGCGCCGCCCGGCAGGCACGGCCGCCGCCCGGCGCAGTGCCTCCAGGATGTCGGCCGCCGTGAGCTGCTCCGGGAAGAGCGTGAACCACTCCTCGCCGACCTCGCGGGCCAGGTCCCGGTTCGTGTCGTTGTCCGGTACGAGCACGTGGCGGTCGAGCGACAGCGCGGCGAGCACGCTCCCAGAGTTGTGCATGTGCCGGTACGGGAGGCATACCACCTGGGCGGCCGTGACCAGGCTGACGAACTCCTCGTCCGGGACGAAGCGCAGTTCCAGGACGATCCGCGGGTCGTCCCCGGCATGTGCGTGCGCCACGTCGGCCAGACCGTCACGTGACGGCTGGCCTGCCACGGTGAGCCGCAGGCCGGCGTCGTCCGTGTCACGGAACGCGTCGAGCAGCCGGTCCACCGACTTGTACCGCCGCACCGTGCCCACGTACGCGACATGACCTGGCTGGGCGTCCTGCACGCCGAACCGGGCGTACCAGTCCCGGTAGTCACCGTGGGGCACCACGGACGAGGGTCCGTCCACAGGGGTCCGCCCGGTGAGCGTGATGCGGTAGTCGGTCCACCGGTCCAGCCACCGCAACCACGCCCGCTCGAACCACGAGATCCCCTCGGGCAGGTGCAGGTTGTGGACGGTGCGCACGATCGCCGTGCCGTGCAGCCGCAGGCGCAGCAGGAACACGACCGCCAGCAGCCGTCTTCCGAGCGTGCTCAGGCGCCCGCGCTGTTCCACGAGCGCCTCGGGCCAGTGGGCGTGGAACACCTCGTGGTGACCGGTCAGCGCGGCGCGCCAGCTGAAGCGCTCGACGGTGACGCCTGGCGTGGCAGCCAGCCCGTCGTGCAGCATCACGACGTACGGGTTGGACCGGGCGCGCGGCGCCTGGAAGGACTGCAGCACCCGTAGAGGGGTGGCTTCTGAGGTCATCGGATTCCCTGACTGGTGGAGAAGTGAACTGAGGTGCCGTCGATGTGGGCCGTGGGGTCAGGTGGTCCCGTGCCGCCGCAGGGCGCGGCGTGTCCACAGGGCGTTGGGCACGACCTGGCAGACGAGGACCGACACGCAGCTCGCCCACACGGGGCCGGCGGCTCCAAGAGGGGCGATGAACCACCAGGACAGTCCCAGGTTCAGGGGCACCATGAGGACGATCGGCAGCACCTGAGCGCGCAGCCCGGCGGCATCGGTCATGAACATCCCGACGGGGTACTTCGCGGCCTGGAGCAACGTGAACACCACGAACGCCGCCACGAGCGGCACACCGAGGCGGAGGGCGCCGCCTGTGACGAGCGGCACGACCAGGGGAAGCAGCCCGGAGAGCGCAGCCGCGAGCACCGCGCCGACCGCGACGAAGACGAGCGAGGCGCGGAAGGGCGACGCCCTGACCGACCGGGCACGGGCGCGGGCGAAGTGCGGCCAGAGCGCGAGTCCCGCGGTGGAGACGGCGGCGAGGACCACACCGAAGAGCTGGGCCGCAAGGTTGTACCGGGCAAGATCGACGGACGTGGCCTGGTGACTCAGCAGGATCCGTCCCGTCTGCATCGCGATCGGCAGGGAGACCATCTGCACGAGCATCGGCCAGGCGACGTCGATGACCCGGACGCCGGGCACGGAGCGGAGCCGGGGCACGTCCCGGAATGCCTTGCCGACCTGCGGCCGCAGCAGCCGGGACGCGGTGACCAGCAGGACGGTCGCGACCGTCGCCGATGCTCCGTAGGACGCGACGGCGAGCAGGTTACCGCCGGCGTCGCCCAGCGCCATCAGCAGGAGGACCCCCACCATGACCAGAGGTGCCGTCAGCCCTGTCAACGCGACCTGGAGGGGGTTACGGCCCAGGCCCACGAGGATCCGGGCGCCCATGCCGCAGGGCAGGGCCAGCCCGAGCACGGCGACACAGACGGTCGCGGCGAGCCCGCCGCCGTCCAGCAGCCCGGGGCCGAGCAGCGTGGGCCACAGGCCGAGGAGCCCGAAGGCGACCCCCACGGCAGCGATGATGATGCCTGAGACGAGCAGGACGCGGAAGGCGCTGGTCAGCGTCCGCCGGACCTCGGGGTCGTCGGCCGGTCGCTCCGAGGACGCGACCACGTTCACGACGACGGCCGCCATCCCCAGGTCCGCGAACGGCACGAGGGCGGGCAACGAGGCCAGGAGCCCGTACTGGGCGTAGGCACCGAGTCCGTAGTGCTCGATGACGAGACGCGCCGTCACCATGCCGAGCAGGCCCGAGAGCCCGGTCACGGCGACCTGGGCGAGCGCGCTGCCGCCGACAGAGCGCCACGGTGCCCGGGCTGTTGTCGCCGTGCTCATGCCATGCCCTCCGTCGCCCTGAGGAACCGCGCTGCGGCCAGGCGCCCGTCATGCTGCGGGAGCGACGAGAGGACGGCCTCGGTGCGCGGTGCCCGTGCCAGGGCTCTGTCCAGCGCCTCGCGCACCTCGGGCGGGGCGCTCGAGGCCAGCACGTCGTGCCCGTGGGCGGCCAGCCAGTCCGCCAGGCCGGTCTCCGCCGTCGTGACGACGTGGCACCCGTGGGCGAGCCCTTCGACGATCGGAAGGCCGACCTGCTCGCGCCAGGTCTCCGTACGCCGGGAGAGCAGGACCACCACCGAGGCGTCCCGCAGATGCTGGTGGACGCGTGCCCGGGGCGGATCCACGTCGACCTCGACATCGGGACGGCCGGCCGCCCAGGCCTCGACCCGGTCCGAGTGGCGCCCTGCACCGACGACGACGAGGCGCGGAGAGGTCCCGGGCCCCTCCCGGTCCGACGGCGCGAGGTCCCACGCTCGCATGACGTCCAGCACGCCCTTGCGGTCGTCGAAGGCGCCGAGGAAGAGTGCGGTCGGCCGGTCCGCGCGAACGGCGGCCGGGCACGGGCACGGTGCCGGAAGTGCGGTGACCATGCGGACCTCGGTCCGGCGCCGGGTGAGACCGAGCGCCGCGCGATAGGTCCTGCGGGCTCCCTCGGTGCCCAGAACGAAGCGGTCGAGACTGCGCAGCACGAACCGCGAGAGGGCACGGTCCAGCGACGGCCACCGGTCGCCCCGGTAGGGATCGAGGTTCTCGATGGCGTAGCTGACCACGCGCGTGCGGCGCTGGCGGAGCAGACCGTGCAGACGGACCGCTGCCACCGTCACGGCGGCACGCCGGACACCATTCCGCATCAGCGGCTCGTTGATCTCGACCGTGTCGGGCGCGAGCCGCCAGAGCAGCGCGGGCAGGTGCCGGGTCCGGCACCGCTGCAACGCCAGGCCGGCGGCGAGATCCTCGTCGAAGTCGTCCCGCCGGTCCTGGTACACGAGCACCGTGGGGTCGTCGGCGCGGGCGCGCTCGAGATGGGCGCTGCGGAGCGTCGTCCACACGGTGACGTGACTGCCGGACGGTCCCGGTGAGCCGGACGGTTGCGGCGCACGCAACAGCGGGGCCGAGGTCACGGGACTCCTCACGTCAGGATGCGGTGAGGGCGATCGTACGAGCCGCCCGTCGCGTTGTGCACGAGCCGTCGACCGGATTGCGGCCGATTCACCCGCCGTTTCATCCGGTGGGCCAGACGCTCGTGATGCAGGGTGCGGCTAGATTCAGCTGCTGTGAACATTCTCAGCCGCGGTGCGGCACCGGTCGCCGTGATGGTCGGTGTCCTCGTCGGCACCGTGGCGCTCGCCGGCTGCACGGCCGAGGGCTCGTCCGCCGGGCCGGACTCGGCTGCCGTGTCGGCCGCGGCGACCTCCCCGGCACCGGCTGCGTCCGCGGAGGAACCGCGTGCGGCCCACGAAGGGCCCGCCCGTGCCACGGCCTCGCCCTCGAGCCGGCCAGCTCCCCGGGGCGCGGTCGCAGGGATCCCGGACCCGGCCGACCTGCCGCCGATGGCGACCGGGATCGTGCAGCCGGACGGGGACTCCGCCGTCACGGAGCCGGACCGGGGGACGACGGTCCGCCTTGTCGGCGTGACCTCTCACGTCGCCGAGGGATCCGGGCGTGGGGACCTCGGGGGGCCGGCGGTCCTCGTCGAGATCCGGGTGGACGCTCCGGAGGGCACGGAGCTGGCTCCGTTCGTGGACCTGCGGACCGGCCGGGACGGTGTTCCCGCCTCGCCCGTCACCGGAGACTCCGAGGACCGGCCGCTGCCGGGAGTCGTCGGCCGGCAGGGCACCGCGACCGGTGTGTACGTGTTCTCCTTGCCGTCCAGCGACGTGACCGGTGTCCTGGTCACCGTCGGCATCGCATCCGACACCCCGGTCAGCGCCTTCGCTGTCGAGGTGGACGGGTGAAGCCACGGGTGAAGGCACGGGTGAAGCGCGCATCAACCCGCCGAGATTCACCCGGGACCTCCACCTCGTGACCCGTATCGTTTCCCAGCAGCATCCGCTCATGACCGATGAGCGCTCCTCTGTCCAAAGGACGGACCCGTCGATGTCCAGCTCAGCCTTGCTCCCCATGCCGCGGTCGGCCGTCGCCGCATTGCTCGTCGTGGCCCTGGCCGTCGTCGCGCAGGCCACAGCGCCCCCCGCGCGGGCGCTCCCGCCCGCGCACACGACCGTGCAGCTCGCGGACACCACCACCTCCACGGACGGCACCGAGCGACCCACGGTGACCGCCGACGCGCTGCCGACCGTGCAGATCGACGGCGTCGCCTGGGACCAGGAGATCGTGGGGAACACCGTCTACGTCGGCGGCAGCTTCACCGAGGCGCGGCAGCCCGGTGCCGCGGTCGGCTCTGGCGTCGCGCGCCACAACCTGCTCGCCTATGACATCCGCACGGGCCAGCTCGTCACGAGCTTCGCCCCGGTCCTCGACGGTCAGGTGCTCTCGCTCGCCCTGTCGCCGGACGGGAGCCGGTTGTACGCGGGCGGAGACTTCCAGAAGGTCGACGGGCAGTGGCGCGTGCGCATCGCCGCCTGGGACACCGGGACCGGTGCCCTGGTCTCCTCCTTCCGGCCCACGCTGTCCTCGCGTGTGGCGGCAGTTGCCGTGACCGACACCACCGTCTACGCGGGCGGCAACTTTCTCCAGGCCGCCGGCGTCACCGGCGGCGCGTTGACACCGCGCTCCTACGTCGCGGCCTTCGCGGCATCGGACGGAGCCTTGAAGCCGTTCGTCACCGATGCGGACGCGCCCGCCACCGCCCTCACCGTCGACCCGGCGGCACAGAAGCTCGTCGTCGGTGGCCGGTTCACGCACCTGAACGGTGCTGACGCCTACGGGCTCGGGTGGTCCGACCTGACGACGGGCGAGGTCACCCCCATGCCCGCCAACCGGGAGCTGCGAAACGCGGGCACGAAATCCGCTCTCACCTCTCTCATGACGGCCTCCGACGGCATCTACGGCACGGGCTACCACTTCGGTAGCGGCGGCAACGTGGAGGGATCGTTCCGGATCGCTCTCGGCACCGGCGAGCTGGTGTGGGTGGCGGACTGCCACGGCGACTCCTACGCCGCCTTCCCGCACGGTGACGCCGTCTACGTCGCGAGCCACAGTCACTACTGCGGCAACCTGGGCGGTTTCCCCGAGACCAGCCCGCGCACCCATCATCACGCGACGGCGTTCACGCGGGAGCCTGCAGGCATCAGCAAGCCGGACCCCTACGGGTACCCGGACCAAGACGGCGAGCCCGCGCCCGCGCAGCTCACCTGGTTCCCGAAGCTGGCGTGGGGCAGCTACACCGAGCAGGGGCAGGCCGCCTGGACCATCACCGGGAACGCGGACTACGTGGCATTCGGTGGAGAGTTTCCCGCGGTGAACGAAACCCTTCAGCAGGGCCTCGTCCGGTTCGCCCGGCCCCCAGCCGCCCCGGCGAAGCGGGGGCCCTCGGCGACGGGCCTCGCGCTCTCCGCCACGTCCCCGGCCTCCGGAGTCGTCCGGGTCGGCTACACCACCACGTCCGACCAGGACGACCTGGCACTGACGTACACCGTCCACCGCGGCACCGCGGACAGCGAGCCCGTTCACGAGTCGACCCACGCGACCCCGTACTGGCTGCCCAAGAACGACGGCTTCGTGGAGACCAGCCTCGAACCCGGTACCACCCAGCGATACCGGCTCACGGTCACCGACCCGGACGGCAACGTCGCGCGGACTCCGTGGGTCGAGGTCCAGGTCTCCGACACAGGGGTGCTCGGTGCCTACGGGCGCGCCGTCTACGAGTCGGCGCCCGCCGCGTACTGGCGCCTCGACGAGACCCAGGGCACTCTGGCGCGCGACTGGGCGGGTACGACCGACCTCACGCTTCGTGCCGGCGCCACACCAGGTGCCCCGAGTGCGCTCCCGACCGGCTCGTCGGCCGACTTCAACGGCACCACGAGCGGGTACGCGTCGGCCTCCGAAGCCGCCGCGGTCGCCGCGCCACAGGTGTTCTCGGCAGAGGCTTGGTTCCGGTCGACCTCCCGCAGGGGCGGCAAGATCCTGGGCTTCGGCAGTGGCCGCACCGGCACCTCCGGCAGCTACGACCGGCACCTGTACCTCGACGACGGGGGACGCCTCCGGTTCGGCGTGCACTCTGGCGCGGCGCGGGTGGTCCAGAGCGGCACCGGCCTGAACGACGGCGCCTGGCACCACGTGGTCGGCACGCTCGGCGCTGCGGGCATGGCCCTCTACGTCGACGGCGCCCTCGTGGCGTCCGACCCCACGACCACTTCCGCGCAGGACTACTCCGGCTTCTGGCGCGTGGGCGGCGACAACCTGAACGGGTGGACGGGCAGCACGCCGAGCGACTACCTGGACGGCCAGATCGACGAGGTCGCCGTCTACCAGCGGGCCCTCGCGGCCGACGAGGTGGCACGCCACCACGCCGTCGGCACGGGTGCGAACGTGCCGCCGACCGCCCGCTTCGGGGCCTCGGCGACCAAGAGCACCGCATCCTTCGACGCGACGGCTTCCTCCGACGACGACGGCAGTGTCGCCGGCTGGGCCTGGGACTTCGGCGACGGCACCACGGGGTCGGGGGTCGAGGCCACGCACACCTACGCCGAGCCGGGGACCTACGACGTGACCCTCACGGTCACGGACGACTCCGGCGCGACAGGGTCGGTGACACGATCCGTCGTCGTCCCGGGGAACGCGGCGCCCGAGGCGGCCTTCGCCACGACCCTCTCCGGGCTGACGGCCGCGTTCGACGGAACGGCCTCTACCGACCCGGACGACGACGGCCTGACATACGCCTGGGACTTCGGTGACGGGTCCACCGGCACCGGGGCGCAGGCATCGCACACCTACACCGAGCCGGGGACGTACCAGGTCACCCTCACCGTGACCGATTCCGACGGCGCGTCGGGGAGCATCGGCGACGACGTGACCGTCACGACCGTTCTCGTCCACGACGACTTCGACCGGACGGCCACCGGCGGCTGGGGCACCGCGCCGTCAGGTGGGAGCTGGGTCCTCGCGGGGGCGCCGTCCAAGTTCAGCGTGGCCGACGGGTCGGGGCGGATCACCTTCACCGTCGGCGGCGACGGCCCGCGGGCCCGGCTGGACGGAGAGCACGGTGACGTCGACCTGACGACCGGCATGTCCTTCTCGGCACTGCCGAACACCGGTGGCGTGTACGGCTACCTGCTGGCCCGCACGTCGGGCAGCACGCGCGACTACCGCACCAAGGTGCGGGTGCTGGCCAACGGCGGCATGCGGCTCGAGATCGGCCGGTTCGTCGGGGGGGCGGACACCTCGCTGGGCAGCGTGGTCACGCTGCCGGGGACCTACGCCCCCGGCACGGAGCTGCGGGTCCGGATGCAGGCGACGGGTTCCGGCACGACGGCCCTGCGGGCGAAGGTCTGGCCGGCTGGCACGTCGGAACCGGCCGCGTGGCAGATCGAGCGGACCGACACGACTGCTGAGCTGCAGGAACCGGGCGGGGTGGGCCTGGGCGGCTACCTCGGCGCAGCCGTGACGAACGTGCCGCTCACGCTCTCCTACCCGGCCATCTCCGTGGAGGCCGTCGTCCCGTGAGTGGCGGCCTGGTGGACCGCGTCGCTCTCCTGGGGCTGGGGGCGGTGACAGCAGCACTCCTGGTGCTGCTGCTCCGTTCCCGCCCTCAGGCGGCCGTCGTCCTCTGGGCCGTGGTCCTCTGCTTCGTGCCGTACTGGATTGGTGTCACCGCCGGGGCCTACTTCCCGGCAGTCTCCGCCGTCGCCGTGCTGGTGGTGGTCGCGCTGGCCGGTCGCGCCCGCGTCAGCCTCGCCGCGGCGGACGTCGTCATGGTCCTCGTCGTCGTGCTGGTCGGGATCTCGCTCGTGGCCGGGCTCGGCCAGCTACCCTCCACGTTCGCCCTGCTCGCCGAGTGGGTCCTCGGATACCTCCTGGGCCGGGTGGTGGGCGGCGCACTGCCGCTCGAGCGCGTGTACGCCATCGTGTCCGTGGTGCTCGCCCTCGCGGCTGCCCTGGCCTGCGTCGAGGCAGCGACGGGGCAGAACCTCTTCGTGCAGGTCCCGGGCTCCGGTGGTGGCGGCCACTCGGTATGGAGCCCCCTGCAGGAACGCGGAGGCCTGCTGCGCGCCGAGGGGGCCTTCGGGCACTCCATCGCGCTCGGCGGGAGCTGTGCTCTCGGGATCCCGCTCGCGTTCGCGAGCAACCTGGGCTCGCGTGCCAAGGCCATCGTGGTGGTACTCCTGCACGCCGGTGCCGTGGTCTCGTTCAGCAGGCTCGGCATCGGGACCGCGGTGATCGGCCTCGTGCTGTGCCTCCTGCTCCTGGGTCGGACGACCCGACCGCGGCTCCGGGGGGCGCTCGCCGGCGCGCTGGTGGTGGGTGGCGCGCTGGCCCTGCCGACCGTCGCACGAGTCTTCGAGGCGGCAGGTTCCGAGGCGACGGACAGCGCCGAGTACCGCGGGTCGCTCCTTGAGCTCGTGCCCGCGATCCGGCTGCTGGGGACCTCCGGTGTGTACACCCGGGACGCGTCCGGGGTGGTGCGCTGGGACGGCTTCCGTTCCATCGACAGCGCCGTGGTCCTCGCTGGGCTGCAGCACGGTGTGCTGCCGCTGGTGCTGCTCATCAGCCTGTGGGTGGCGGCCGCCTGGCTGGTGGTCTCCGGCCGGGCCACCGGTCCCGGCGTGGCACTGGTGGCCCAGGCGCCGTCGTTCGTGGCGGTCGCACTCATCACGCAGTACGCGATCCTCGTATGGTTTGTCGCCGGACTCGCGGTCGCTGCGACCGCGCGCCCGGCGCGGCCACGTCCCACGGAGCCACCGACGGTCCGGCCCCGAGCGCTCTCTACCCTGACGGAGTCCCCATGAGCTTCAACGACTTGGTCCGGTCGATCCGCAAGGGCTGGATCCTGATCGCCGCACTGACGTGCGTCAGCACGGTGGCGTTCGGGTTCTTCTCCATGCGAGCCACGCCCGTCTACACGGCAGAGGCGTCCCTGTACGTCTCGATCAGCTCGGGTCAGACCGCTACCGAGCTGAACCAGGGAGCCACCTACACGCGCGACCAGATGCTGTCGTTCGCGCAGCTCGCGGAGATGCCCGTGGTGCTCGACCCGGTGATCCGGGGACTGAACTTGGACGAGTCGCCCGAGCGGCTCGACGACCGGATCGAGATCGAGGTCCCCCAGGACACCTCGATCCTCGCCATCTCGGTCACGGACCCTTCGGCATCGCAGGCGGCGGCGATTGCGAACGACGTGACGACCGGGCTCTCCGAGCTCGTGACGGAGCTGGCGCCGCGCAACGCACAGGGCGACAGCACCGTGAACGCCCGGGTGGTCAAGGTGGCCAAGGTGCCGACGGTCCAGTCTGCTCCGAACACGAAGCGCAACGTGCTGGCCGGGTTCGGCATCGGGCTGGTCGGCGGCGTTGCGATCGCCTTCGCTCGCGACCTGCTCGACACGCGTGTCCGCTCATCCTCCGCAGCCGAGCGCTACTCCGGAGCGCCGGTGCTGGCGAAGCTCAGCCGGCAGAGCCGCAAGGAGCGCCTGGGGACGCTGTGGGACGACACAGCCCGCACCGAGGAGCTGCGGAAGTTCCGCACCACGCTGGAGTACCTGACCACGGAGGACGAGACGCTGTGCATCGTGTTCTCCTCGTCGGTCGCCGCGGAGGGGAAGTCGACGGCCTGCACCGGCCTGGCTCAGGTGCTCGCCCAGGCAGGACACAGCACGCTGATCATCGATGCGGACCTGCGCCGGCCGAGCGTGGCGCAGGGCTTCGGCATGATCGCCGAGGCGGGCCTGACGTCGGTGCTGCTCAACAAGGCCCGGTTCGACGACGTGGTGCAGAAGCTCTCGCCGCGTCTGGACATCCTCGCCTCGGGCGTGACTCCGCCGAACCCGGCCGAGCTGCTGTCCTCGCCGAGCATGCAGGAGCTCGTCGACATGGTGCGCGAGCGGTACGACATCGTGCTGCTCGACACCCCACCCCTGCTCCCGGTGGCGGACGCCGCGATCCTGTCCCGGATCACCTCCGGGGTCGTGCTGGTGGTGGATGTGCGCCGCACGTCGCAGAGCCAGGTGGAGGAGTCGGCCGGCCTGGTCCGCTCGGCGGGTGGACGGGTTCGCGGGGTGGTGCTGAACCACGTCCGCAAGGGCGGCCGCAACAGCTACGAGTACGCGCGGGTGAGTCTCGACACCGACATGATCCCTGTGGCCTCGCGCGGGTGAGAGGGCCGACGGCGCCCGGCTGCCGTGGCGGCGCTCACGGCCACCGGAACTGGCGGGAACGGCTGACGGCGTTCGTGACGCCGTCGAGCGCGGTCTCGATGCCGGTCAGGACGCGCCGGAAGACGACCGAGCGGCGCCCGTAGGGGTCCTCGACGTCGAGCGAGCCCGGGTCGAGCCGGCGTCCGCTGCGGCGTCCGTTCGCGATCTCCGGGACCTGGGCCCAGCGCTCGGCGTCGCTCAGCTCCGCAGGGAGGGGCGTCGCGCCACGGAGCAGGACCGCGAGCTCGAGGAGGGTGAACGTGCGCCGCACCGCCTCGGGAACGCGCCGCACGACGGAGGCGCGGTGCGCCCTGGTGGCGGTGATGACGAGGTCGGCCTGCGTGATGAGGTCCGGCACGAGCCGTCGTGCCCGAAAGGACGCCGGGTCGAGACCCTGCGCGGTGAGCAGCTCGGCCATCTGCGGGTCGACACGTCCTCCGTCGATCGCGCGGGTCCCGGCGCTCACCACGCTCACCGTCGAGTCGGTGCGTGCGTCGAGCAGGAGCTGGATCGCGGGCGACCGGCAGATGTTGCCGGTGCAGACGGCGAGCACGGTTGTCGGCATCGGGCGTGCTTCCTCGAGATCGTGCGGGCGGGCCACGCGAAGGTAACACTCGAGGCTCGGGATACATGGCCTCACCGCCCATGTTTCATCCACTGCGAGCGGCTCCGGCCGGGACCCGTCAGGCACCCGCAGAGGCCTGGCTCCGAGGACCTCGCGCTGCCGCACGAGTCGGAGGCGCCGCGCCCCCGTGCCGTGGCAATGGGGCGCGAGACATCGGTGGTCCGAGATGCGGCCGACGAAGTCACCGCTCGATCGCTGAGCACGGAGTCATAGCCACGGCTCAGGCCTTGCTGACCGTCCCCTCGAGCGCGAGACCGGTGCCCAGACCCACCATGGCGACGCCGCCGGTGACGCTCAGCTGGTCGAGCCGCTTCGGACTGCGGGAGAACCAGGTGCGGGCCTGGCTCGCGACCAGCGCGAGGATCGAGTCCTGACAGAGGGCAAGGATGCCGAACAGCAGTCCGAGGAGGAGCAGCTGCGGCGTCGCGGGGGCGGCGTCGTTCATGAACTGCGGGAGGAACGCCGCGAAGAAGACGATGGTCTTCGGGTTGGTCGCACCGACGACGAACCCTGCCCATATCGCCCGCCAGGGGTTCGCCGCGCCGGCCGTGTCGGGTGCGGCCAGGGCCAGCCGGGCGTCGGCGCGATGCCGGATCGCCTGGATCCCCAGGTAGATGACGTACCCGGCACCCACGAGCTTGAGCACGGTGTAGGCCGTCGCGGACGTCTCGACCAGCGCACCCAGCCCGACCGCCACGCACGCCACCTGGACCAGCAGGCCCAGCGCGTTGCCGGTCACCGACAGGAGCGCGTCCCTGCGGCCGACCGTCAGGGCCCGGCCGATCGCGAAGAGGACGCTCGGCCCGGGCAGCGCGATGAAGACCACGGACGCTGCGAGGAACGCGACGAGCTGCGCACTGGTGGGCATGCCGTCAGCGTAGCGACGGGCTCGTCCAGGGGTCACGGAGATATCCCGGTGCCGCCGGTCCGCTCCCGGCGTCCGGCACGGGGCGAAAAAGGCGTGTGCCGACGCCGCCGTCGTGCCTAACGTCGAGGGCGTGACCGATACGACGCGCGACGACGCGACCGACGACCCCACCGACGGCTGGTTCCCCGAGAGCGTGGCCGCCGAGTACGACGACCCGGAGGGCGCGAGCTTGCCCGAGGTGGTGAACCCGGCGGTCGACCTGCTCGCCGACCTGGCCGACGGCGGCCCGGTGCTGGAGCTCGCGATCGGCACGGGCCGGATCGCCGTGCCGCTGGCCGCGCGCGGCATCCGCGTGAGCGGGATCGAGCTGAGCAAGGCAATGGCGTCCCGGATCGGCGGCAAGCCGGGCGGCGAGCACATCGACGTCACCATCGGCGACATGACCTCCACCCGGGTGCCCGGCGAGTTCTCCCTCGTCTACCTGGTGTTCAACACGATCGCCAACGTCACCACGCAGGACGGACAGGTCGACGTCTTCCGCAACGCGGCGGCGCACCTGCGGCCCGGTGGCCTGTTCCTCGTCGAGGTGGGCGTCCCCGACCTGCGGCGCATGCCGCCGGGGCAGGACACGGTCCCGTTCACGGTGGCGCCCGACGAGGGCGGGGGGTACGTCGGCTTCGACCGGTACGACGTCGCGACGCAGCTGTTCACGTCGAACCACGTGACGGTGACCCCGGAGGGCGGCCGGTTCCGCGTCGTCCCGTTCCGGTACGCGTGGCCCGCCGAGATGGACCTCATGGCCCGCATCGCCGGGATGCGGCTCAAGCACCGGTGGGCCGACTGGGACCGGTCGCGGTTCGAGCACGAGAGCACGAAGCAGGTGTCGGTCTGGGAGAAGGTCTGACGGCGGGGCCCGTCGGCAGTGTCGGTGAGCCAGCCTAGGCTTAGGGACGATGACTTCCCTCTTCGACAGCCTCTCCCTGCCCGGCCTCGACCCCGCGTCGCCCGGCACCTTGTCGCGCCTGCCGAGCACGGCGCCGCAGTGGGACGACGACGGTGCGGACGCCGGCGACCCGGGCGAGGCGGCGCTGCCCGCCGAGCCGGACTGGCTGGCGGGCCTGCCGCACGAGTCCGAGGCTCCGCGCGCCCGGGGCGCCTACTCGCACCTCGACCCGGACGCGCTGCTGGACGGCCTCAACACGCAGCAGCGGGCCGCCGTGGTGCACGAGGGCGGGCAGCTGCTCATCGTGGCGGGCGCCGGTTCGGGCAAGACGCGGGTGCTCACGCACCGCATCGCCTACCTCCTGGCCACCGGCCGGGCGCGCGCCGGCGAGATCCTCGCCATCACGTTCACCAACAAGGCCGCGGCCGAGATGCGCGAGCGCGTGGAGAGCCTGGTCGGCCCTGCCGCGCACCGCATGTGGGTGTCGACGTTCCACTCGGCCTGCGTGCGGATCCTGCGTCGTGAGGCGACGACGCTGGGCCTGAGGTCCAGCTTCAGCATCTACGACGCCGCGGACAGCCAGCGCCTCATCACGCTGGTCACGCGCGAGCTCAACCTCGACCCCAAGAAGTACCCGGCGCGCGGGCTGTCCAACAAGATCAGCGACCTGAAGAACGAGCTGATCGACCCCGAGACGTACGCGCGGCAGACTGGCGCCAACGCCACGGAGGAGGCGCTCGCGGCGGCCGCGGAGGCGGAGGCGGGAGCCATCCGCAGGCCGTGGGGCGGGCAGTCGGCCGAGGAGCGCAACACGACGGCGCCCAAGTTCGACCAGGTGCTGGCCGACGTCTACACCCGGTACCAGGCGCGGCTCGCGCAGGCGAACGCGCTGGACTTCGACGACATCATCATGACGACGGTGAACCTGCTCCAGGCGTTCCCGAACGTCGCGGAGCACTACCGCCGCCGGTTCCGGCACATCATGGTCGACGAGTACCAGGACACGAACCACGCGCAGTACACGCTGGTCCGCGAGCTGGCGGGGGTCGGTACCGAGGACGACGGGGGCCTGGACCCGGCCGAGCTCACCGTCGTGGGCGACTCCGACCAGTCCATCTATGCGTTCCGCGGCGCCACGATCCGCAACATCCTCGAGTTCGAAAAGGACTACCCGGACGCCACGACGATCCTGCTGGAGCAGAACTACCGCTCCACGCAGAACATCCTGAGCGCGGCCAACGCGGTGATCTCCCGCAACGCAGGTCGCACCCCCAAGCGCCTGTGGACGGACTCGGGCGCCGGGTCCAAGGTCGTGGGCTACGTGGCCGACGACGAACACCAGGAAGCGCGCTTCGTCGCCGACGAGATCGACAAGCTCGGCGACTCCGAGGGCGTGCGGCCCGGCGACGTCGCCATCTTCTACCGCACCAACGCGCAGTCGCGTGCGCTCGAGGAGGTGCTGGTCCGCGTCGGTCTGCCGTACAAGGTGGTGGGCGGCACGCGGTTCTACGAGCGCCGCGAGGTCAAGGACGCGGTCGCCTACCTGCGCGCGCTGGCCAACGAGGACGACGACGTGAACCTGCGCCGCATCCTCAACGTGCCCAAGCGTGGTCTCGGCGACCGCGCGGAATCGCTCGTGGCATCGTTCGCGGACCGGGAGCGCATCTCGTTCGGCGCCGCCCTGGAGCGCGCCGACGAGATTCCCGGCATGACCAACCGCTCGCTCAAGCCGCTGCTCGCGTTCCGCGACATGATGCGTGAGCTGCGTGCCCTGGTCGACCAGGGCGCCCCGCCGGCGGAGGTCCTGGGCGCGGTGCTCGACCGCACCGGCTACCTCGCGGAGCTGCGTGCGAGCGACGACCCGCAGGACGAGGGACGCGTCGAGAACCTGGCGGAGCTGCACGCCGTGGCCGTCGACTTCGGCGAGACCGACCCCGAGGGGTCGCTGGCGGACTTCCTGGAGCGCGTCTCGCTGGTCGCCGACAGCGACCAGATCCCCGACGAGGACGTGGCCGACGGCGCGGCCGAGGAGGCACCCAAGAAGGACCAGGGCGTCGTCACCCTCATGACCCTGCACACGGCGAAGGGCCTGGAGTTCCCCGTCGTGTTCCTCACGGGCATGGAGGACGGCACGTTCCCACACATGCGCTCGCTGCACGACGACTCCGAGCTCGCCGAGGAGCGCCGGCTCGCCTACGTCGGCATCACCCGGGCACGCGAGCGGCTGTACATCACGCGGTCGTCGGTGCGGGCCGCTTTCGGCATGGCGAACGAGTTCCCCGAGAGCCGGTTCCTGCAGGAGATCCCGGAGGAGCTCTGGGACTGGCGACGCCGGGAGTCGTCGACGGCAGCGATCCGCGCGGGCCGGGGCGGCTGGAGCGGTGGGTACGGGTCGGGCGGCTACGGCTCCGGCGGGCGCGGCTCGGGCACGGGCTCCACCTGGTCCGCCGGCCGGTCCGGGACCTCGCGCACCAGCACCGGTGCGTCGTCGGGCAGCGGGCAGAGCAAGCCGTTCGCCCCGGAGAAGAAGACGGGCGCGAAGGGCGGGTTCGGCGGGATCAACGTCCAGAAGAACATCCCGGACCTGGCGATCGGCGACCGCGTCACGCACGACTCCTACGGGCTCGGCACCGTCGTGGACGTCGAGGCGAACGCCGTGGTCAAGATCGACTTCGGCAGCAACGGGACCAAGCGCATCGCACTGAAGTACACGGCGGTCACGAAGCTCTGAGACCGCCGTGCCCCCGGCGGCCAGGCCGGGGGCACGTGGGGTCCTCGGGGGTCAGACGAGCATCCGGCGTGCCCAGGTGCGGAAGTCGGTGGTGGGCAGGCCGAGCGCCCGGACGTCCTCGGGGCGGGCCGGTGCGCCGTTCTCGTTGATCTGCTCGACGGCGTTGACCATGGCGGGCAGCATGCCTCGCTCGACGGCCTGCTGCGGCGTGAGCACCGGCGCGGAGACGGTCCGGCCGGTGACCTCGCTGAGGATCTCGGCGGTCTGGGTCATCGTCAGCCTCTCGCTCGCCAGCTCCACGTCCATGCCGTCCAGCCGGCCCGGTTCCGTGAGCGCTGTCGCCGCAGCCTCGCCGATGTCGTCGACGGCGGTCCACGGGATGAGCGTGTCCGCCGCGAAGCCGCTGATGATCGTGCCGCTCGACCAGTCGCCGAAGAGGTACGACCAGCCCAGCAGGTTCTCCATGAAGGTCGCCGGCTTGAGCACGGTCCAGTGCTCGAAGCCCCCGGTCCGCACCGCCTCGTCGACGGCGGCCTTGCTCTCCCAGTAGTGCTTGTCCCATCGGCCTTCGGCCCAGCCGGGCTGCGTCCGGTGAAAATCTCCCGCGCCGGAGACGCTGCTGTGCACCAGGTGGGAGACGCCCGCCGTGCGTGCGGCCTCGACGACATTGCGTCCCCGGACCACCTCGGCGTCGCCTGCCAGGTCGTTCACGTCGGGGTACGGGATGGAGAACACGGCGTCCATCCCCTCGACCGCGGCGACCAGCGACGGCAGGTCGTCCAGGTCTCCGGTCACCAGCTCTGCGCCGCGCTCCAGCAACGTCCGAGCCTTGTCCGAGCCCGGGTCGCGGACCAGGGCACGCACAGCGACACCCCGGTCCAGCAACGACCGGGCGGTGGCTCCGCCCTGATTGCCTGTCGCTCCGATGACAAGTACGGACATGCTTCCTCCGACCCTAAGTGGGGTGGTACCCCATTTTGATGGCTCGGCTAACATATGGGGGACCACCCCACTTTGGCAATCGGCGGACCATGAGAGCTGACGCACAACGCAACTACGACCGCATCGTGAGCGCTGCCTCGGAGGCGATCGCCCGGGATGGCGCCGAGGCGTCGCTCGAGGCGATCGCCCGCTCCGCCGGCGTCGGCTCGGCCACCCTGCACCGACACTTCCCGTCCCGCTGGTCGCTCATGGAGGCCGTCTTCGCGGAGCGCGTCGACTGCCTGTTCGACCGCGCGGAGGAGCTGCGGGACGCGCCGGAACCGCTCGACGCCCTGGTGCGCTGGCTGAGAGAGGTGGCCGCCTACGCGACCACGACGCGGGGCCTCGCCGCGGCGCTCCTGAACGGGCCCCCCGAGGAGAGCAGCACCTGCCAGGCGCACCTCATCGCCGCGGGCGATTCGCTCGTCCGGCGGGCGGTGGAGGCGGGGGCGGTGCGCGGCGACGTCGCGACGGCGGATCTGCTCACGCTGGTCAACGCGATCTCGCTCGCCGCGCAGCAGGCCGGACCGGAGGAGGCCGAGCGGCTGGTCACCCTGATGCTCGAGGGGGTCCTCGTGCGGCAGGGCTGATCTCCCGTTCGAAATGCGGACGGTCGAGCGGGTTTGGCGCATACATCGGGCTTTAGGCCACTATGTGTCGCCATGAGGATCCTGGTCTCCGCCGGCCGGCTGTTCGCCGCGCACTGGCCCGCGCTGCTGACGCTCGGGCTGCTCGGCGTCGCCGTGCGGAACGGGGCGATGTGGGGCGCCGTCGAGCTGAGCCAGTGGAACTCGTTCGTGGCGCAGCTCCTGCTGATCGTGAGCCCGCTCGGCTACCTGATGCCGGTCATCGGGATGTTGTGGGTCTGCCGTCAGTCGCTGCCGCACCTGAGCCCGGACCCGGGACCGTACCGGGACGCGAACGGTCAGATCCCCGGCATGCTCTCCGGTGCGCCTCGCGCGCCGATGATGCCGTCCGAGGGGCGCGAGCGGCGCCTGATCGACGTCGCCCTGTCCGTGCTGGTGCCGTTCCTCGTGATCTACGAGGTCGAGGGTCTGATGGACGCCGACCGGGACCGGTTCGTCAACGAGGCAGCCGCGGACGAGGCGTTCAACGACATGTTCTCCGCGCAAGGTGTCGACTTCGTCTCTCGGCTCGGCCTCTGGAACGGCTGGACGCTCGTCGCCATCGTGGCCGGCGCCTTCGTGCTGCGCTGGCTGCTCGGCCGGCTGGAGGGCAGGTTCCAGTTCCTCGGCATCGCCGTGCTCGGTGGCTGCCTCGAGGTCTACTGGACCAGCCAGGTCGCCGGCCAGCTCGAGGCCATCGAGCTGAGCCTGTGGGACGAGGCGACGAACCTGCAGCTCGTGGCGGCTGCTGTCGGGACCGTAGACGTCGCGCAGGAGGCGGTGGGGGAGACAGGCAACACCGCCGTCTGGTTCGTGGCCGACGGGATCGGAGGAGTCTTCGAGTCGCTCGACATCGTCCTTGTCGCGCCGCTGGCGTGGCTCGCCCTCGGCGCCGTCGTCCTCGGGCACAAGCTGATGGAACCGCCGTCCACCGAGCACCGCTGGCTCGACCGCATGACCTGGCTGCCCGGCGGGCTGCGCTCGCTCCTGGAGTCGCTCACGGAGGACCTGCGCGCCCGCTTCTCGGCCCTGTGGAACGGTCTGAAGCTGATCGTGCACGGCGGCCTCGGCCCCATGCTCGTCTTCTGCCTGGGCTACCTCGTCATCATGCGGGTGCCGCAAGGCGTCGGGTGGCTCGTGCGTGCCGCGACCGGTCCCGTCGAGAGCAACACGTGGCTCGCCTTCAGCCCCATGGAATCAGCCGCCGGGCTCGCGCTGGCGCTGGCGCTCGCCGCGGCCCTGATCGCCGCCACCGTCGGGGTCCTGGTCGAGCGCGGCATGGTGGTCCGAGAAGACGACGACGCCGGTTCCGGCCTGGCTACGGCAGCTCGAACGTCACGTGCTCGGGACCCCCGAACCCCAGCCGCACCTGCGTGATCTCCGCGCCGGGATCGGCCAGCACGAACGACGTGACCTCCCACTCCGGCTGCTCGCTGACGAAACCCTCCGCCTCCGGTGTCGAGCAGCGGTTGGAGCTGCCCAGCACGTCCGTGGTCGAGTCCCCGTACCGTGTTCCGTCCTCCGCCACGAGGGTGATCTGGCACAGCGAGAGGTCGGTCCGGAGCTCGGCCGCGAAGTGCACCTGCACCGCGTACGCGACCGACCCGTCGGGTATCACCACCGGGTCGCCGTACTCGGGCGCGGGCAGCTGGTCCACCTGCTCGACGCTCGTCACCGTCGCGTCGATCTCCCGGAGCACCGTGGTCTGCGCCCGCTCCGGCACGTCGAGCCCGAAGGCGTCGTAGTACTCGCCCGCCAGGTGCGCGGGCTCGCCCAGGGCCACCCGGTCCACCTCGTGGTGCAGGCCCACCGGCCACCAGAACGCCCACACCCGGAACGACGACGCCCCTGCGGCCACCACGATCGCGATCGGCAGCAGCACCAGCCAGACGGCGTTGCGCCGCCCCCAGCTCCTGCGCGGGCGCGGCGCCTGCGCGTCCGGCGGGATCATGCCGGGCAGCATGCCGGGGCGCAGGCTCGGTGCCGCGCCCGGGGGTTCTCCCTGACCCGGACCCGGCACCGCCGGGGTCACCAGAGTCGTCATCCCTCGCTACCTCCTGCGCTCGCCGGGGCATAACCCGGCGCCTCGGGCGACACGGTCTCTTCCGCCTCCCACAGCGTGTCGACCTCGCTCGGTGTGATGCCGAGGTCGATGACGGCGACGGCGTCGCGTCGCTGGCCCGCGTGGTCCTCGCTCTGGCCGCCCCGGGCGAGCCGGACCGTCGCCCCTGCCAGCGCGTCGCGCGGCACGTCGAAGCAGTAGGTGGTGCGCCACGCATAACCTGGCTGAGCGCTGGCCGAGGTGGAGCACCCGGCCTGGTTGGTCGGCCAGAACCGGCGGCCCTGCCGGTCGGTGACCTCGGCACCGCCGAAGCTCGTCTGGCCCTGCGTGGCGCGCCAGGTCGCGTCGACCACGACGAAGGTCCCGCCCGCGGCGGCAGCCTCGGAGAGTCCCGTCAGGGTATCGGCGACCCGCACCTCGGTGACCGTGAGCTTCGCGTACGTGAGGTCGAGCGTCTCGCCGACCTCCCCCTCGACGATGAACGGTGTGTCCACGCCTGCGTCCTGCGGCAGGTAGGTCACGAGCGCGCAGCCCGCCGTCACGGCGCCGACGACGAGCGCGGTGCCTTTCCAGGTGATCCGCCGCCGGCCGTGCCTCACTGCGCACCCGCGTCGGCGTCGGGTGCCGGCTTCGCCGGCTCGACCGGGATCTGCCCTGCGAAGGCGACCTCGTCCAGAAGAAGCCAGTACTCGTTGTCCAGGCTCCCCGCGCTCTCCTCGATCCACTCGAGCGCCATGATCCGGAGCGGAATCACGTCGCCGGAGAACGTGTCGCTCTGTTCCCAGATCAGCGCGACCCGATAGGTCAGGCCCGGGTTGAGGATCCTGATGCTGGTCCCGTCCTCGATGTTGACGACGGACGCGGAGGGCAGCCCGGGCTCGTCGGGGGACGGGCTCGCGGCGGGGTCGGCGCCGTCCGGTGCGTCACCGGTCCCGGGGGCGGCCTCGGTGACCGTGCCGGGCTCCCCGAGTGGCGCCTCAGGGATGATGCCGACGTTCTCCGGGGCCGGGATCGCCTCGCCGATCGTGCTGCTGTACTCGGGCACCTCGCCGGTGTTGGTGACGTGCGCGACGACGGCCAGCATGTGGTTGCCCGGAGCCGGCACCAGATGGCCGAGCTCGTCGGCGGTGGCGGCCTTCTCGACGGTCACCTCGAAGGGTCCGACCTCGACCGGCGTGCCGACGGTGAGCGGGTCGGCCTGCGGCTCCACCTCGTTCCATGCCCCGAACGGGGAGATCGCGACGAGCGCCGCGACCACGCCGGCCACGACGCGCTGCGTCGTGGACATGTCGTCGGCGACGGCGGTGACCACGCGACGGCCGAGCCGGAACGCGAGGTCGGGGCCGTCATTGCGGGCATGCTTCATGGCGCATGATCGTAGCGGCGCATGACGGACCATCCGGGCAAAGGCACACCGCCCGGGGCCGGCTGCGGGAGTCAGGGTGGGGCGGCGTCACACCGCCGCGTTCTCGCCCTCCGCCAGGCGGCGGACCTGCTCGACGTCGGCGCCGGCCTCGGACAGGATGCTCCGGGCCGGTGACTCGGCGCGCGTCAGGCCGAGCAGGATGTGCCCGCCGTCGATCTCCCTGGAACCCAGGCGGATCGCCTCGCGCAGCGCGAGCTCCAGCGACTTCTTCGCGTCGCGGGTGAACGGGACGTGCTTGCGGCGCCCGCGCACGATGCGTCCGGCGCGGGCCAGTGCTCCCTCGCCGAACGTCGCCTCGGTCCGGCGGGTGACCTCGTCGAGGTCGATGCCGACGGCGGCCAGCGCGTCCGGGTCGAGCGCGTCGCCCGCGGTGATGTTCGCGCGCGCCTGCCGGACGAGCTCGGTGACGTCGAGGCCGCTGCCGGTCAGGGCGGACCGGGCGGGGCCGTCCTCCTCGGCCAGGGCGACGAGCAGGTGCCGGCTGTCGATCTGGGCGCTGTGCGCGTCGATGGCGACCTTCTGTGCGCTGGTAACGGCGGAGCGTGCGTCCTTCGTGAACCTCTCGAACATCAGATCCTCCTGTTGTGCTTCTTGTGGACGGCCTGCCGGGAGACGCCGAGCGCCTGGGCGATGTCCTGCCACGACCAGCCGAGCCGCCGCGCACGCTCCACCTGGAGCGCCTCGAGGCGGTCGGCCAGCTCCCGCAGGGCCCGGACGGCGCGCAGCCCGTCGGTGGGGTCGTCCCCGGCGGCGGATGCGACGAGTGCTTGCTGGCTCATGTGTCAACTATGGTTGACGCCCTGACGAGTGTCAACCGTGGTTGACGGATCTCGCGGGGCGGTTCGGGTCGGCAAGGCTGCTGACATCGCTGTCATTCGGGAGTAGCCTCGACGCGGCCGATGCCAGGGGGCGTCGGGCGTCCGAGGGCGGACGCACCACGACAAGGGAGTCGTCATGCACAGCACTCGCATCCTGGGCCGCGGGATCGCCGCGCTCGCCGCACTCGGCGCGATCGCGGCCGGCCCGGTCCACGGGGCCGCCGCGGGCAGCACCGACCTGACGGGGAGCAGCAGGGTCGGCGCCACGTCGTCGGACCTCGGGGCCGACGGCGACACGGCCGCCGCGGGCCGCCCGGGCAGGGACTGCACGGTGCCCACGGGGACGAGCCAGGTCGACGTCGAGCTGGGCGGCGTCGCCTATCCCGTCCGCGTGCACGTGCCCGACGTCGACGGCCGGGCCGCGGCCCTCCCGATGGTGCTCAACCTGCACCCCAGCAACGGCAACGCGGAATCGATCTCCGCGTACAACGACCTCGACCTCACGGCTGACGCGGAGGGCTTCATCACGGTCGCGCCCAACGGCGTCCTGCCCGCCGCGGACCCGAACCCGGACCAGGTCTGGTTCTGGAACGTGCCGGGCGTGCCCACGACGGCCGGCGAGTACCCGCCGCCGGACACGCGCGATGACGTCGAGTTCCTCACCGCCGTGATCGACACGATGGTGGGCCTCGGGTGCGCCGACCCCCACCGGGTCTACGCCACCGGGCACTCCGGCGGCGCCCGCATGGCGTCGGCGTACGCGTGCGCGCGGCCGGACAAGGTGGCGGCCATCGCGCCGGTCGCCGGCCTGCGTGCGGGCCGGCCCTCGCCCGACGACCCGTCGGCCGTCGAGCTGCAGTCGTGCGCGCCGCGGCGCAGCGTGCCCGTCATCACGTTCCACGGCGACGCCGACACCGTGAACCCCTACCAGGGCAACAGCGACAAGCGCTGGGGATACACGACCCAGCTCGCCGTGCAGTCGTGGGCGCGGATGAACGGCTGCACGACCGGACCGCGCGTCGAGCCGGTCACCGAGCACGTCACCAAGGAGACGTACACCACATGCCGTGGGCGGGCCGACGTCGTGCTCTACAAGGTCGCGGGCGGCACCCACAGCTGGCCCGGGGGCAACGACAGCAGCGCCACGCAGGAAGTCTCCGCCACCGAGCTGATCTGGGAGTTCTTCACCCACTACCGCAGGTGATCGCACCGCGCTCGTCGCCCGTGCTGCCGAGCCGCGACTCCACCTCCTGCCGGCCCCGGAATAACGCCGCTTCGTTCGGAAGCACGGGCGATCCAGGGCTACCCTGTACCGGGATGTCTTGACGTCGAGACATCGCTTCAGCCGGGCTCCGGGCGCCTACGACGTCCGAGGGCCGCATCCCGATGGAAGGACGCAGCAGGGTGGACCTGTTCGAATACCAGGCGCGCGACATCTTCGAGAAGCACGGCGTGCCCGTGCTGGGTGGGGTTGTCGCGACGACCCCCGAAGAGGCTCGCGAAGGCGCCGAGAAGCTGGGCGGCGGAACTGTCGTCGTGAAGGCCCAGGTCAAGACCGGTGGTCGTGGCAAGGCGGGCGGCGTCAAGCTGGCCCACTCGCCGGAAGAGACCGCTGCGAAGGCCGGCGAGATCCTCGGCATGGACATCAAGGGCCACACCGTGCACCGCGTGATGGTGGCGCAGGGTGCCAAGATCGCCGAGGAGTTCTACTTCTCCGTGCTCCTGGACCGGTCGAACCGCAACTACCTCGCGATGTGCTCTGTCGAGGGCGGCGTGGAGATCGAGCAGCTGGCGGTCGAGCGCCCCGAGGCGCTGGCCCGCATCGCCGTCGACCCGGCTGTCG
Source organism: Promicromonospora iranensis (assembly GCF_028994805.1). Classification (GTDB taxonomy): domain Bacteria; phylum Actinomycetota; class Actinomycetes; order Actinomycetales; family Cellulomonadaceae; genus Promicromonospora; species Promicromonospora iranensis. The sequence goes on from NZ_JAJQQP010000004.1 coordinate 218,548, forward strand.
GCATCGACGAGGCCAAGGCCGCGGAGATCGTGGACGCCGCCGGCTTCGCCGACGACATCAAGGGCAAGGTCGCCGATGTCATCCGTGGCCTCTGGGCCGTGTTCAAGGCCGAGGACGCCACGCTGGTCGAGGTGAACCCGCTGGTCAAGACCGAGGACGGCGAGATCGTCGCCCTCGACGGCAAGGTGACGCTCGACGAGAACGCCGGCTTCCGCCACGCGGACCACGCGGAGCTCGAGGACTCGGCCGCGGCCGACCCGCTCGAGGCGAAGGCCAAGGAGAACGACCTCAACTACGTCAAGCTCGACGGCGAGGTCGGCATCATCGGCAACGGCGCGGGCCTGGTCATGTCCACCCTGGACGTCGTCGCGTACGCCGGTGAGAAGCACGGTGGCGTCAAGCCCGCCAACTTCCTCGACATCGGCGGCGGCGCGAACGCCAAGGTCATGGCGAACGGTCTCGACGTCATCCTCGGGGACGAGCAGGTCAAGGCGGTGTTCGTGAACGTCTTCGGCGGCATCACCGCGTGCGACGAGGTCGCGAACGGCATCGTGGGCGCGCTCGACCTGCTGGGCGACACCGCGACCAAGCCGCTGGTCGTCCGCCTCGACGGCAACAACGTCGAGCTGGGTCGCCAGATCCTGACCGAGCGCAACCACCCGCTCGTCACCCTTGCCGACACCATGGACGGCGGCGCCGACCTTGCCGCCGCCAAGGCCGCGGCCGCCGCCTGATCGCCCGCTGAAGACTTCGAAAGCAGAGATTAGAAGACAATGTCGATCTACCTGAACAAGGACTCGAAGATCATCGTCCAGGGCATCACGGGCGGCATGGGTGCCAAGCACACCGCCCTCATGCTCGACTCCGGTGCGACGATCGTCGGCGGCGTGAACGCCCGCAAGGCCGGCACCACGGTCCAGCACAAGGACCACGACGGCAACGACGTGACGCTGCCCGTGTTCGGCACCGTCAAGGAGGCCATGGCCGAGACCGGCGCGGACGTCTCCGTGGTCTTCGTGCCGCCGGCCTTCACCAAGGACGCGGCCATCGAGGCCATCGACGCGGGCATCGGCCTGCTCGTGGTCATCACCGAGGGCGTGCCGGTGCAGGACACCGCCGAGGTGTGGTCGTACCTGCAGGGCAAGGAGACCCGGATGATCGGGCCGAACTGCCCCGGCATCATCACCCCGGGCGAGTCGCTGGCCGGCATCACCCCGCACACCATCACGGGCAAGGGCCCGATCGGTCTCGTGTCGAAGTCCGGCACGCTGACCTACCAGATGATGTACGAGCTGAAGGACTTCGGCTTCTCGACCGCCATCGGCATCGGCGGCGACCCGATCGTCGGCACCACGCACATCGACGCGCTCGAGGCCTTCGAGAACGACCCGGAGACCAAGGCGATCGTGATGATCGGCGAGATCGGCGGCGACGCCGAGGAGCGTGCGGCGGCCTACATCAAGGAGCACGTCACGAAGCCGGTCGTCGGCTACGTCGCGGGCTTCACCGCCCCCGAGGGCAAGACGATGGGTCACGCCGGTGCGATCGTGTCCGGCTCGTCCGGCACCGCCGCGGCGAAGAAGGAGGCCCTCGAGGCCGTCGGCGTCAAGGTCGGCAAGACGCCTTCGGAGACGGCAGACCTCATGCGCGAGATCCTGCAGTCCCTCTGACCCCTCTGACCCACCCGCTCCGGCGAGGTAGTCATCTGGCGAAGTAGTCATCTGGCGAGGTAGTCACCCAGCACGATCCGGGTGACTACCTCGCTGCATGACTACCTCGCGGGGTTCGCAAAAGGGGTTTTGCTACACCAGAAGTCCCCTTGAACTCCATGCTTGGCTGTGATTTTTCGCGAAGTTCACCCGGGCCACGCCGGGGCACGTCCCCCGTGTGACAGCACCGAGCGAGTGAAGATTGGGTCGTGAGCGCACCACCCCGCCCGAGCGCGGCCTCCCGTACCCCCGGCGCCCGGACGAGCCGACCGGCCAGCCGGCCGACCGCCCGCCGCAGCCGGCTCGTCGAGGAGCCGGTCCCCGCCGAGCGGGGGCCGCTCGCGCTGTCCCACATCGTCTCCGGCGTCCTCTCCGCCGGCCAGGCTCTCGTGCTGTCGCTCGCCGTCGTGGTCCTCCCGGCGGTGGTCGCCTATCTCGTGGGTACGGCCACCATGGCCTCGACCGTCGACGCCCCGGACGACGCCGCCCAGGTCCGCTCGGCCGTCGACGTCGCCATGGGCATCTGGCTGCTGGGCCACGGCGTCCCGCTCACCGCCGACGCCGTCACCGTCTCCCTCGCCCCGCTGGGTGTCGCGGCCCTCGCGCTGTTCGTCATGTACGTCTCGGCCAAGCGCTTCGCCACCGCCTCCGTGCATGCCTGGGCCGCGGGTGCCGTCACCTACGCCCTCTGCACGACGGCGGTGGCCGCCATCGCGGGCAGCGCACCCGGCTGGACGCTCCCCGTGGCGACGCTGGCCGGCCTGGTCATGGGCGGGCTCGGCATGGCGCTCGGCATCCTGGCACGCCCGGACGCACCGACGGCCGCCGAGATCGGCGAGCGGGCCGAGGCGCTGGCCCACCGGCTCACCGGCGTGCATCTCGTGCCCGCCACGCTGCGGCTCGGGCTGCGCGCCGGAGCGGTGGTCGTCGCGCTGCTGGTCGGTGGAGCGGCGCTCCTGGTGGCGGCGTGGGCGCTGGCCGGGCGCGCCACCTCGTCGGACATCATCACCTCCCTCGAACCTGGCTGGACCGGTGGGGTCGTGTTCGCCGTGGCGCAGCTCGCGCTGCTGCCCAACGTCGTGCTGTGGGCGGTCGCCTGGCTCGCGGGGCCGGGCTTCGCCGTCGGCGAGGGGACCAGCTTCACGCCGTTCGGCACGATCTCCGGGCCGCTGCCCGCGATCCCGCTCCTCGGTGCGCTGCCCGGGGACGACTGGGCCAACCCGGTCAGCGCCTGGGCACCGGTGCTCGTGGTCGCGTGCGGCGTGGTGGCGGGCCTGTTCGCGTGGCGCCGGCTCGAGCCGACGCTGGTCCGCTGGTCCGACGTCGGCTGGGTGCTCACCGGGATCGTCCTCACCCCGGGCGTCGTCATGCTGGTGGCGCAGTGGGCGGCGGCGGGTGCGGGCGGTCCGGGCCGGCTGTCCGACGTCGGCGCGAACCCGCTGGTGACCGCGGGCCTGGTCGCCGCGGAGGTCGGCGGGGGAGCGGCGGCCGTGCTGCTCGGCGCCAAGCTGGACGTGGTGTCCCGGCGCGGCGAGATCGGCGGCGGCCTGACCGCGTGGCTGCGGCCCACCGCACCGGCCGGGGAGCCGCCGGAGGACGGGCCCGACGACCGGGCGCCGGAGGTGGTCGACCTGGCGGCCGAGCTCGGGCTGGCCGAGGAGCAGGCCCGGACCGACGACGTGGAGCCCGCCGGACCGTCGGACGGGCCGACCGGTGAGGCGAGCGCGACCGACCCGGGAAAGTAGGCTGGGGCACGTGCAGACGCCCTCCGGTCACCCCGTCGAGTCCAGTTCCGCCCAGCGCCTCGTGGTGCTCGCCTCGGGTGGTGGGTCCAACCTCGCCGCCCTGCTCGCCGCCCATGAGGGAGCGTCGTACGGCGCGCGCGTGGTCGGTGTGGTGTCCGACCGGCCGACGGCGGGTGCGCTCGACCTGGCTCGTGACGCCGGTGTGGCCTCCGCCGTCGTCGCGATGAAGGACTTCGACGACCGCTCGGCCTGGAACGACGGTGTGCTCGAGGCGGTCTCGGTCTTCCAGCCGGACTACCTGATCCTGGCGGGCTTCATGCGCATCCTCGCCCCGAGCGTCGTGCGGAAGTTCGAGGGCCGCATGATGAACACGCACCCGGCGCTCCTGCCCAGCTTTCCCGGCGCGCACCCGGTGCGCGACACGCTGGCGCACGGCGTCAAGATCACCGGCTGCACGGTGCACCTGGTCGACGAGGGTGTGGACACCGGACCGATCATCGCCCAGGCGGCGGTACCGGTCCTCGACGGCGACGACGAGCCGGCCCTGACCGAGCGGATCAAGGTCGCCGAGCGTGCGCTGCTCGTCGAGACCGTCGGCCGGATCGCCCGTGAGGGCCTGTACGTAGCGGGTCGGAAGGCCTCGATCGGGCGCTGAGCGCCCTCTGCCAGACATTTCACCCGCTCGACACACGTGACCACTACGTTGTGGCGCGTGACCGCATGGCGGGTGCCCTGGTGTGCGTCCTCAGCGCGCTCTACTTCGTGCGCCCGCTGATGCGGATCGGGAAGCACGACATCTGACCGGACCACGCCCTGGGGCTGCCGGCCGGCGGCCGAAGCTCAGGAAGCACGGCGCCGGGGGCCTCGATACGGTGGCTGGGTCAATCTGCGGGAACCTCGCACATCAGTAATGACTCCGATCGGGCGAGAAACGTCCACAGCGAAAGGCAGGACATGTCTGACGACCACAGCACGAGCACGAAGGACGCTCCCCCCGGGGCGGCCGGCAGGCGCAAGCTGATCCCCGCGCCGGGGGTCTTCTATCCGGCGGCTGGCCTGCTGCTCGCGTTCGTGGTGATCACCGCGATCATCCCGGAGCAGATGGGCGACCTGATCGCCACGGCGAACCAGACCGTCGTGCAGGACCTGGGCTGGTACTACATCGGCCTGGTCGCGGCCTGCGTCTTCTTCGCCATCTGGCTGGCGGTCTCGCCGATGGGCACCATCGTGCTCGGCAAGGACCCCAATGACGAACCGGAGTTCAAGCTCGGCTCGTGGTTCGCCATGCTGTTCGCCGCCGGCATGGGCATCGGCCTCGTCTTCTGGGGCGTCGCCGAGCCGCTCAACCACTACAGCGTGACGCCCCCGGGAGCCAGCGCCGCCACACCGGCAGCGGCGGCACGCTCGGCCATGGACGTCACGTTCCTGCACTGGGGGCTGCACGCCTGGGCCATCTACGTGGTGGTCGGCCTCGCCATCGCCTACTCGGTGCACCGCCTGGGCAACCCCGTCTCGATCCGCTGGGCGCTCAAGCCCTTGCTCGGTGACCGCGTCCAGGGCTTCTGGGGCGACGTCATCGACGTGATCGCCGTGCTGGGCACCCTGTTCGGCGTCGCGACGTCGCTCGGCCTGGGCGTGACCCAGATCGGTGCGGGGCTCGGTTATCTCGAGGTCATCGACGAGCCCACCACGTGGATGCTCGTCGCCCTGATCATCGTCATCACGGCGCTCGCCGTGACCTCGGTGATCACGGGTGTGGACAAGGGCATCAAGTGGCTGTCCAACATCAACATGGGCCTCGCCACGGCGATCATGGTGTTCGTCCTGATCGCCGGCCCCACCGTGTTCATCCTGAGCGACTTCATCACGCAGATCGGTTCGTACCTGCAGAACTTCTTCTACCTCACGTTCAACGCCCGGCCCTTCCAGGAGGAGGGGGCGGCGTGGCTCGGCGGCTGGACCACGTTCTACTGGGGCTGGTGGATGAGCTGGGCGCCGTTCGTGGGCGTGTTCATCGCCCGGATCTCGAAGGGCCGCACGATCCGCCAGTTCGTGACGGGTGTGCTCCTCGTGCCCACCCTGGTGACGTTCCTGTGGTTCTCGGTGCTGGGCGGCACCGCGCTGTACGAGGAGATCTTCGGGGACGGTGGCCTGATCGCCGAGGACGGTTCCGTCAGCACGAACACGGCGCTGTTCCAGCTCTTCGACACGCTGCCCGGAGCCGCGATCCTGAGCGTCCTCGGGATCGTCCTGATCGTGATCTTCTTCGTCACCAGCTCGGACTCGGCGTCGTTCGTCGTCGACATGCTCTCCTCGGGCGGCGACCCGAACCCGCCCCGGTGGAGCCGCGCGTTCTGGGCCTCCGTCGAGGGTGCCGTCGCGGCGGTCCTGCTCGTCGTGGGCGCGCAGGCTGCGGCCGCCAATCCCGACGCGGGCATCGATCCACTGAGCGCGTTGCAGACCATGGCGATCCTGCTGGCGCTGCCGTTCAGCGTCGTGCTGGTGCTGCTGGCCGTGTCGACCGCCAAGGCGCTCCTCAAGGAGCAGAAGGTGCGGCAGCAGAAGCAGCGCGAATGGTTCGCGGAGCGGGTCGCGGAACACATCGAGAACCGCTCGTAGCGGTTCCGGCCGGCGCTCAGTCCTCCTGCGCCGGCTCCGTCGCGAGGTCACGCGGGCCGACGGCGAAGACGACCTGGTAGTACGTCCGCTCCGGGTCGTCGGGGTCGGCCCGCTTGGCCGCACCGGTCCTGTCCCACCACTTCTCCAGCACGGCGGTGACCTCGGCCGTCATCCGTTCGGCCTCGTCACGCGTGAGGAAGGCGCCGCTGGCGGTCCCCTCGTGGAAGTTCTCCTGTTCTCCGGGGGCGTCCCGGTCCCGCAGGAACATGTCACGCAACCATCGGGTGTACGGGGCGATCGCGCGCTCGGCCCCTGCGATGTCGCGGTCGATCACGAACTGTTCCACCACCGGCCGCCACACCCGGTCTCGCTTGTCGCGAGCGAGCTCCGGTGCCTCCTCGATGAAGTGGTGCCGGGCGAGCACGCGCAGGTGGAAGCTGATCGAGTTCGCCGGCTCGCCGAGCGCCCTGGCGAGATCGGCGGCACGGGCGTGCTCGCGGACGTTGAGCTCCACCAGGATCCGCTGCCGCAGCGGGTGCGCCATGGCGCGCAGGGTCTCCGGGTCGGTGATGCGGAGCGGTTCCTTCGAGGCCATCGCGTCAGGCTAACAAGGTTCCGCACCAACAAATGCGCAACTTCGATTGCGCAAGTACAGTTGCGGAATCTAGCCTGGCGCCATGACGACCGAACGGGCGGCGGGCGAGGCGCGCGCAGGGGAGCCGGCAGCGGAGCCCGCTGCCGAGGGCGCGGCCGGTGTCCCGGAGCCGGCGACGAGCCTCTGGGGGAACCGCTCGTACCGTCTGCTCCTGACCGGCACGACGGCCGAGGACGTCGGCGACGCGATCGGTACGCTCGCCGTTCCGCTGCTTGCCTACGCCGTCACCGGGTCGGTGGTGCAGGCGGGCCTGATCGTCTTCGTCGGGCGGCTCGGGTCGATGGTCATGGCGCTGCCGGCCGGCGTGGTCGTGGACCGGGTGAACCGGCGTCGGCTCATCATCGCCGGCGCCGCCGTGGCGGCGGCGGCCTGGCTCAGCGTGGTGCTCGTGGGGCTGGTGGGCGGTCTCTCGGTCACGGGACCGCACCTGGCCGGGGTGCTCTTCGTGTCCTCGGTGGTGGGCTCGCTGATGGACCCGGCCGGGACTGCCGCCCTGCACGCCGTGGTGCCGAAGGAGCAGCTCGGTCAGGCGCTGTCCGTGGCGCAGGGGCGGGACGCGGCCGCGACCCTGCTGTCCGGGCCGCTCGGTGGGCTGCTCTACGGCGTCAGCAGTGTGCTGCCGTTCCTGGTCTCGGCCGCGGGGCGTCTGGTGGCGGTCGTGACCACGTCCATGGTGCGAGAGCCGCTCAACGGCGACCTGGCATCGGCCAGGGCGGAGCGTCCGCTCGCGTCCCTCGGGCAGGGGCTGCGGCTCGTGTTCGGCGTCCGGCTGTTCCGCAGCGTCCTCGGTCTGTTCATCCTGGTCAACGTGGTGGTCAACGGCCTGATGATCGCGATCAACCTGCATCTCGTGCGGAGCGGTACCGATCCGACGCTCGTCGGGCTGGTCTACACGGCGGTCGGCGTGGGGGTCCTGGCCGGCTCGGTCGTCGCCGGACCGCTCATCCGGAGGGTTCGGGTGGGCGCCCTGACCGCGATGGCTCTCGGGGCGTCGGCGGTCGCCGTCATCGTGATGGCGCTGTTCCCGACGTACTGGGGCTTCGTCGCCGCGCTGACCGGGATGATGCTGTTCGCCCCGGCGCTCAACGCCGGCGTGCTCTCCTATGTCACGGCGATCACGCCGGGCCACATGCAGGGCCGCATGTCCGCCACGCTCGGGCTGACCGGGCTGGTGGCGGGACCCGTCGCGCCGCTCGCGGGCAGCCTGCTGCTCGCCGGGCTCGGCATCGCCGCCGCGATGTGGGTGTTCGCCGCGTCCCTGGTCGTCCTGTTCCTCGCGCTGTTCCTCGTGCGGTCCCTGTGGCGCGTCGGCCTCCCGGACACCTGGGCGGCCGACGTGATCGAGTGGCCGACGGCGCGCCCGCCGTCGGCCACGTGAGGCGCGTCAGACCGCGGACCAGCCGCCGTCCGAGGCGATGATCGCCCCGTTGAGGTTCACCGAGTCCTTCGACAGGAGGAACGTGATGGAGGCGGCGAGCTCCTCCGCCGTCGCGAGGCTCAGGATGTTGATCTGGTGGGGGCGCAGGACCGGCGCGCCGAACTCCGCCTGGCCCGGCACGGGGATGCCGGTGGCGACGCCGCCGGGCGCCACGGCGTTGGTCCGGATGCCGTGCTTCGCGTACATGACGGCGTTCGACTTGGTCAGGCCGACCACGGCGTGCTTGGAGGCCGTGTAGGCGACGCCCGCGGCCGAGCCGCGCAGGCCTGCTTCGGAGGCGACGTTGACGATGCGGCCCTCCTTCGCCGTCAGCATGGACGGGACGACGGCGCGGGTGAGCCGCATCGTGCCCTCGAGGTTCACGCGGAGCACGCGCTCCCACAGGGTGTCGGTGACCTCGTGGATCGCCGACATGTCGTCCATGATCCCGGCGACGTTGGCCAGCGCGTCCACCCGGTCGCCCGCGGCGAGGACCATGCGCTCGACGTCGGCCTGGTCGGAGATGTCGCCGGCGACGGGGACGACCTCGGCTCCGGCCGGCAGGTCGGTGAGCGTGGCGGCGAGCTCCCCGAGCTTCTCCTCGGAGATGTCCGCGGCGACGACCCGACCGCCCTCGCGGGCGACCCGGGACGCGACGGCACGGCCGATGCCCGAGGCCGCACCCGTGACGATCACGGTCTGGCCCGTGAAGCGGCCGGGAGTGATCTGCTCGACCCAGCCGGTCGGCTGCTCGTCCTCGGCGTCCGCCTGAGCGGCCTCGTCGGGTGCCGCCTCCCGGTAGGCGGCGATCAGGCCGTCGAGCGCCGCGGCCGGGAACTTGCCGCCGGACAGCGCCACCAGCTGCTCCAGCGGCAGGCTGCGGGCGGGGGCGAGCGAGTCGGGGGTCGCGCCGCCCTGGGCGAGGAAGCCGGCGAGGATCTGGCCGCCGACAGGGTGGTCGAGCCACTCGCCGACGGTGGAGTGAACGGTCAGTGCCATGGTGTGCTCCTAGGACGGGGTAGATACCGGACAACACTGTCCGGTATCTAGGATAGGCCCATGACCGGCGTGTTGCGCGATCCCCGACGTGGTGACGTCCCGCGCGTCCCCGCGCGCCGCGAGGGAGCGCCCAACCTCGGTCCGCGGGCCGCGGCGGGCAATCGCGCCGCGCTGCTGGCCGCGGCTCGGGAGGTCTTCGGGTCCGACGGGACCGGCGCACCGCTGAGCGCCGTCGCCAAGCGCGCGGGCGTCGGGCAGGGCAGCCTCTACCGGCACTTCCCGGAACGGGTTGACCTCGTGGTGGCGGTCTTCGAGGAGCAGGTGGTCGCCGTCGAGGAGCTCGCGCAGGCCCCCGGCGTCGGGCTGCCGGAGCTGCTCGGGCTGGTCACGCGGCACGCGGTCGACTCGGTGGGGTTCGTGGACCTGGTCAGGTCGGGCGTGCCGGACGGGCGGCTGTCCGGCCTGGCGGAGCGGGTTGCCGGCGCCCTGGGAACCCGGCTGCCGGACGCGACGGCGAGCGGCGCCGTCCCGCCGGGAACGACGCCGGACGACCTGCTGCTCGCCGTCTCGATGGTGGTCGGCGGGCTGTCCGGGGTGGGTGCGGCCGACCGGACGAGCAGAGCCACGCGGGCCTGGGAGCTGCTGGGGATCGAGGTGCGGATCCCGGACGCGCCGGCCTGATCCGGTCGTGCGCGTCCGCTAGTCGGGCGTGACCGCGCGGCGGACCGCCTCGCGCAGGAACTCCCGTCGGCGCCGGTGCTCCGCCGGTGCCTCGCCGGAGTGTGCCGCGTACACGTTGCTGACCGGTGACCAGGCCATCGACATGGCGATCACCATGGCCATCACGTCAAACGGATCACCGGCAACGACCGTGCCCGCCGCCTGCGCCGACGCGATGGCGGCCAGCTTCTCGGCGTCCTGGCGTTCCGGGTCGGCGACCAGGTGGCCCTCGGGCCTCCGCTCCAGCCGCGACCACGTTGCCAGCCGGACGATGTCGGGGTGCGCCAGGTACTCGTCGTAGAGCCGCACCGCCCAGCCTGGCAGGTCGTCCGCGTCGATCGTCGCGAGGTCGATGATCTGGCGGAACGACGCGGCCAGGACCGCGTCGAACAGCTCGTCCTTGGTGCCGAAGTAGCCGTACAGCTGGGCCTTGTTCGTGCGGGCGGCACTGGTGATGCGCTCGATCCGGGCTCCCGAGAAGCCGTACTGGGCGAACTCGGCGGTCGCGGCCTCCAGGATCCGGTGCCACGTCGCCGCACCGCGAGCGGTGAGGGGCTTCCTGTCTGCCACGTGCCGACCCTACCGCCCGGCTCGACGCTTGCTCTGCCCGGCGGGGATGCCGTACCGTCGAAACAGACCGAACAGTTTGTTTATTTTGAGGAGCGTTCCATGCGCGGCACCATCGGGTACGGGGCAGTGCGCCCCGACGAGGAGCTCTCGCTCCGGACCATCGAGCGCCGAGACCTGCGACCGGACGACATTGCCGTCCGTGTCACCTACTGCGGGGTCTGCTTCAGCGACCTCGTGGCGCTGCGCGGGCTGCCGGCCCACGGTGCGGACCAGCCGCTGGTCCCGGGCCACGAGTTCGTCGGCGAGGTGCTGGCCACGGGCGCCGAGGTCACTCGATTCCAGGTCGGTGACCAGGTGGCGGTCGGCAACATCGTCGACTCGTGCGGAGTCTGCGCGATGTGCAGAGCGGGCCAGGAGAACTTCTGCGCGGAGTTCCCGACGCTCACCTATGGTGGCCGCGACCGGCGCGACGGCACACCGACGCTCGGCGGGTACTCCGGTGAGTACGTGGTCCGGGAGAGCTTTGCCTACCACCGCCCGGACAACCTCGATGCGGCCGCCGTCGCGCCGCTGCTGTGTGCGGGCGTGACGGTCTGGGAGCCACTGCGCCGCTGGGGCGCCGGGCCGGGCATGACCGTCGGTGTGGCCGGCCTCGGTGGCCTCGGGCATCTCGCCGTACGTCTCGCCAAGGCGCTCGGTGCTCGGGTCGTGGTGCTCACGCGGACCACGGAGAAGGCGGCAGACGCCCGGGCGCTCGGGGCGGACGACGTCGTCGTCACGACCGACGAGCAGAGCCTCGCACGCGCGGTGAACAGCATCGACCTGCTGATCGACACCATCTCCGCTCCGCACGACCTCGGTCGGCTGCTGCGCCTCGTCGCGCTCGACGGGACCCTGTGCTCCCTGGGTTACCTGGGCCCGGTCTCGCTCGAGACGATGGACCTGCTCATCGGGCGCAAGAGCCTGGCATCGGCAGGGAGCGGTGGGCGGCCGCGCACGCAGGAGCTCCTCGATTTCTGCGGCGAGCACGGCATCACCGCCGACGTCGAGGTACTGCCGGCCGCGCAGGTCGCCACGGCGATGCGCAGGCTCGACGCGAACGACGTGCGATACCGGTTCGTCCTGGACCTCTCGGATCTCTCGCACCTCTCGGACCTGCCGACGGCCTGAGATCTAGGCGCTCTCCTCGAGCGCGCCGGTACGCCGGAACGCGCTCGGGCTCACGCCGCGGACCCGTTTGAACGCCGCGCTGAAGGCGAACGCGTCGGAGTAGCCCACCACCCGGGCGACCTCGGCGATCGTCGCCGTCTCCCGCTCGGTCAGCAGGTCGGCGGCAAGCGTCATGCGCCAGTGCGTGAGGTAGGTCAGCGGCGGTTCGCCGACCAGGTCGGCGAACCGCTTGGCCAGGGTGGACCGTGACACCCCTGTGCGGCGGGCCAGCGTGGCGACCGACCAGGGGGCCGCCGGCTCGGCGTGCAGCAGGCGCAGGGCGTCACCGACCACCGGGTCCCGCTGGGCGGCGTACCAGGCAGGGGCGTCGCCGCCGGCCCGGTCGAAGTACTCGCGCAGCGTGCAGACCAGCATCCAGTCCAGCAGCCGGTCGAGCACCACCTGCTGGCCCGGGGCGTCGATGGCGACCTCGGTCGCGAGGTGTTCCAGGACGGCGTCGCCGGCGCCCCCCGCGCCCACGCTCAGCACGACCGGCAGGGCGTCGAGCAGCCGGCGGCTGATCTCACCGTCCACGGGATAGGCGCCGACGATCAGCGTCGTCGTGCCGTCGCCGCAGTCGGTCCAGCCGCGCCGGTACCGCGTGCCACCCTCCTCGGGTGTCGTGCAGTGCTCGCCGCACGCGACCGGTTCGGCGGCGGTACCGACCTCGTCGACGAACAGGAACGGGGCGGGGCCCCGCACGACGACGGTCTCGCCGGCCGCGAGCCGTACCGGTGCCCGGCCCTCCGGCACGATCCAGCCGCCCCCACCGAGGGCCGTGCACAGGGTCAGCGGCGCGCCGTCCACGAAGTCCAGCGCCCACGGCGGGGACAGGGTCGAGCTGCCGAACAACGAGCCGTGCGCCCGCATCCCGCGAAAAAGGTCACTGAGCGCGTCCATGCTCAGAGATTAGACGATCACACAGGCAATCTGGCTTCCTGCCTATGGATCCGTCCGGGCCGGTCCCGTTGAATCGCTGTCATGAGCAACGACACCACCCTCGTCCTCGGCGCGACCGGCAAGACCGGCCGACGGGTCGCCGCACGCCTGCGGCTGCACGGCGCGCCCGTGCGCACCGCCTCGCGATCCAGCAGCACCCGGTTCGACTGGGCGGACCCGGACGGCTGGGACCCGGTGCTGCGGGACGTCACCACCGTCTACGTGGTCCCGCCTCCCGTGCCCGGCCCGGTCCACGAGCTCGTGCGGCGTGCCGAGGCCGCGGGCGTGCGACGCCTGGTGCTCCTGTCCGGGCACGGCATCGACACCTGGGGCGACTCCACGTTCGGCCAGGACATGCGCTCGGCCGAGGACGCCGTGCGCGGCTCGGCACTGGAGTGGACGGTGCTGCGGGCGTCGAACTTCAACCAGAACTTCGACGAGGACCTCTTCCACGCCCCGCTGCTCGCCGGCGAGCTGGTCCTCCCGGCCGGGGCGGTCCCGGAGGCGTTCATCGACCTGGAGGACGTCGCCGACGTCGCCGTCGCCGTACTGACCGAACCCGGCCGGCATGCCGGGCGGACCTACGAGCTGACCGGGCCGCGCGCACTGACCTTCGCCGAGGCGACCGAGCTGATCGCCCGGGCGTCCGGACGGCCGATCGCCTACCGGCAGGTGTCTCCGGCCGAGTACGGCGCCGCGCTGGTGGCGGAGGGCTGGGGCGAGGACGACGCCCGCAACGTCGCCGACATGTTCGTGCTGATGGAGCGCGGGCTGATCAGCGAGACGACGGACGGCGTCAGGTCCGTGCTGGGGCGCGAGTCCCGACCCTTCGAGGACTACGTCGTCCGGGCCGCGGCAGCCGGAGCCTGGCGACCCTGACCCCCGTGCCTGACCCCCGTACCTGACCCCCTACCGCCACCACCTGAAAGGCCCCCGATGCCGCACACCGACAGCCTGACCGCCGAGGACCTCGAGTTCCTCGCCCGCCCTCTGCACGGGTTCCTGTCCGTCGCGGGCGGGACGCAGCCACCTCAGCCCCGGCCCCTGTGGTTCGAGGCCACCGCGGAGGGCACCGTCCAGTTCTTCACCGAGCCGGGGTCCCTGAAGATGCGGCGCCTGGCCCGCGACCCGCGCGCCTCGCTGGTCGTCGCCGCACCCGTGGGCGAGCGCGAACGCTGGATCTCCGTCGCGGGCCGCACCACCGTGGAGACCGACGGGGTGTCCGACCTGGCCTCCCGGCTCGCGGCACGTTACTGGGACCTCGACGACCCGGCCCGGGCCAGGAGCCTCGCGGCGATCCTGGGCAGCGAGCTGACCCGCGTCGTCATCCACCCGGAGACGGTGTACCGCTACGGGTACTGATACGGGTGCCGACGTCCGGATAGACTGCGCGTGGCCGTGACTGGCGAGGGTGGGTCACCACCGGGGAGCGGCCGAGCGACCCGTGATGCGCGCCGCCCGCCTGGGTGCCAGGGTTTTCCGCGAAGCTACCTCCGAGGAGAACCGCCATGTCCGGCGCCCCGTCCACACCTGAAGTCCAGCTCACCGACGACTCGCAGCGCCCCGTGCGGCGCGCCCTGCTGAGCGTCTACGACAAGACCGGCCTGATCGAGCTCGCCACGGCGCTCCATGGCGCCGGGGTCGAGCTGGTCTCCACCGGATCCACCGCGTCGCGGATCGCCGACGCCGGCATCCCCGTCACCCCCGTCGAGGACCTCACCGAGTTCCCGGAGTGCCTCGAGGGCCGGGTCAAGACCCTGCACCCGCGGGTGCACGCCGGCATCCTGGCCGACACCCGCAAGCCGGACCACCTGTCCCAGCTCGCGGAGCTCGAGATCCAGCCGTTCGAGCTGGTCGTCGTGAACCTCTACCCGTTCGCGGCCACCGTCGCGTCGGGCGCCGAGCCGGACGCCGTCGTCGAGCAGATCGACATCGGCGGCCCGTCCATGGTCCGCGCCGCGGCGAAGAACCACCCGTCGGTCGCCGTCGTCGTCGACCCGGAGGCCTACTCCGCCGTCGCGGACGCCGTCCGCGCAGGCGGGTTCACCTACGCGCAGCGCAAGGCCCTCGCCGCCGAGGCGTTCGTGCACACCGCGACGTACGACGTCGCCGTTGCCTCGTGGATGAGCAGCGTCGTGTCGCCCACGGACGAGGTGACGGTCGACGGCGAGCCGCAGCGCTCCGGCTTCCCGGCCTGGGTCGGCGGCACCTGGGACCGGTCGGACGTGCTCCGCTACGGCGAGAACCCGCACCAGCGCGCCGCCCTGTACACGCGCGGCGACGGGGCCACGGGCCTGGCCCAGGCCGAGCAGCTGCACGGCAAGGCCATGAGCTACAACAACTACGTCGATGCCGACGCCGCATGGCGGGCCGCCTGGGACCACGAGGGACCCGCCGTGGCGATCATCAAGCACGCCAACCCGTGCGGCATCGCCGTCGGTGCCGACATCGCCGAGGCGCACGCCAGGGCCCACGCGACCGACCCGGTCAGCGCGTACGGCGGCGTGATCGCGGCCAACGGCGTTGTCACGGCGGCCGCGGCCCAGCAGATCGCCCCGGTGTTCACCGAGGTCGTCGTGGCTCCGGGCTTCGAGCCGGAGGCGCTCGAGATCCTGCGGGCCAAGAAGAACATCCGGCTGCTGGTCGTCCCGGAGGCGCCGTCCGCCGCCGTCGAGACCCGGCCGATCTCGGGCGGGCTGCTCATGCAGGCGACCGACCGGTTCCAGGCCGACGGCGACGCTCCGGAGAACTGGACCCTGGCCGCCGGTGAGGCGGCATCACCCGAGGTCCTCGCCGACCTCGCCTTCGCGTGGAAGGCCGTGCGGGCCGCCAAGTCGAACGCGATCCTCCTGGCCAAGGACGGCGCGGCGGTCGGCATCGGCATGGGCCAGGTGAACCGGGTGGACTCGTGCCGGCTCTCGGTCGAGCGCGCCAACACCCTGGCCGACGGCGCCGAGCGGGCGCGGGGGGCCGTCGCGGCGTCGGACGCCTTCTTCCCGTTCGCGGACGGCCTGCAGGTGCTGCTCGACGCCGGCGTGACCGCCGTCGTGCAGCCGGGCGGCTCGATCCGCGACGACGAGGTGATCAAGGCGGCCGAGGCGGCCGGCATCACGATGTACCTCACGGGCACCCGCCACTTCGCCCACTGAGGGCCACCCACCGCCGTCGTCCTCGCGCCGTCCCGCGCCGTCCCGCGCGGTAGCCGCCCCACTTCGAGGCCTAAGTTTCTCCGTTCTGAAACGGTTCAGAACGGAGAAACTTAGACCTCAAAGCGAGTGGCCGAGCGCGGCAGGCAGCGTGCCGAGGACAGCTGGCCGGCCGTGGTCGGCATAGCCTCCAGCGCGCCAGCCGGCCTGGTGCAGCAGCGTGGACAGCGTCATGATCATGCGGGAGCGGAGATCCTTGGCGGTGAAGCGAAGGAGCCTCGAGCCGCCGGCCGACACCAGCGAGTTCTGCCTGTTCCGGTCGCGGTAGACGGCCTGGGGCGCTCTGTGCACCTCGGCCCCGTCGATCTCGACAAGGAGCCAGCTTCCGTCCGGAAGGCGCCAGGCGAGGTCGATCCGGCCGAGGAAGGTGCCGTTCGCGTCCCGGACGACAAGCTGGAGGGTGTCCGGCGGGATCCCGGCATCGAGGCAGGCCAGCCGTGCCACGGACTCGAGCGGCGACTCCGCACGGCCGTCCGCCAGCTGCCACCAGGGATGTGTCGCCTCGACGTCCCGGTGTCCGCGGGCGAGCTCGTGCGCGCGGGCAAGGTCGTCGGCGGTGGCCTTCCGGGTGTGCAGCAGGTCGTCCATCACGGCGACCGCGTCGTCCCGCCGCATCTGTACGACGCCCAGCGCGAGTGCGTGCGTGACGGTCGCGATCCGGAACGTGCCGCCGAACGTCGCCGTGACCGTCGTCCCGATCTTGCGGAAGACGATCCCGTCCCGCGGCGGCCGCCACTTTCCGTCCGGGGCGACCACCTCGGGCCGAAGGGTGCGCGGAAGGCCCTTGGCCTCGTGCAGCGCCAGAGCGCAGACGCCGATCGCCGTCGAGCCCGGGCCGCCCGCGAGGAGACCGAGCCACGCGGGCCGTCGTCGGAGGTGATCCAGGACGTCCGCACGAGACCTCTGCTCGGGAGGAACCAGGTCCGTGTCGAAAACACCCTGCGTGACCCGGGTCAGCCGGCACTGGTGAACCAGCCGGTACCGCCACGATGCGTCCACGCCGATCGCGTCGAGCTGGGCGGCGGAGACCAGTCCTTCCTGCCCGGAGGCGATGACGTCCAGCTGCGCGGGCAGAGGCTTGAGCAGTCGCATGGCCCCATATCAACATGCAACCCATCCCAAAAGCGGTCGACCGCCGCCAACCCTGTGGATAACCGGCGACGCCGTTTGTTTTCGAGGTCTAAGTTTCTCCGCTCTGAATCGCTTCAGAGCGGAGAAACGTAGACCTCGAAAATGGTGGGGGTACGTCGGTCAGACGAGCGCGTCCTTGAGCTTGATCGACGGGTCCAGGGCGCGGTCCAGGTCCAGCGTCAGCGGCACGCCCCGGTTCATCAGCTTGCGCACCTGCCCCACCTCACGGGGCGAGTCGACCAGCAGCACCGCCCGGGCGGTCACGATCCGGTGGCCGTCCGCGGTGCGTCGGGGGTGCCGGTCCAGCGCGTTCTCCAGGTAGAGCGCGGCCCAGCCGCCCGACGCCGCGGGGTCGCCGCGCAGCACCACCTCGTCGAACGGGGACGGCGCGCCGAACAGCGCGAGGTCGTGCCCCAGCTGCTGCGAGAAGACGTACGGCGCGTGCGTGGGTATCGGCGGGAGCCCGAGCCGCGCGCGGACGTGCTCCGGCTCGGCGGCACGCTCGTCGAGACCGAGCAGGGCCCGGACGGTGACGTCGGGGTCGTGCAGGGCCGCCGACCAGTGCCCGCCGGGGACCGGCCCGAACACCGGGTGCTCCCGCGTCGCGATGTCGCCCACCGCCCAGACGCGGCGCAGCGCGTCGAGGTGCAGCCCGCCCGCCGGGTCGGTGGGGGACCGCAGGCCCATGAACCGGCCCGCGCGGTTGACCCGCAGCCCGCCGCTCGCCTCGCGCGGCAAGGAGCCGGCCAGCCAGCCGGACGCCGGCCGCGCGCCGACGGCGGCCAGGACCAGGTCGGCCTCGAGCACCCGCCCGTCGGCCAGCGTCACGCGTGCGCCGTCCTGAGCGTCGTCGTGCAGCCCGGGCAGCACCTGGTCGACGGTGACGCCCGTGACCAGGGTGACCCCGGCGGCGTCGTACCAGGGCGCGAGCAGGTCGCCCACGCGCCGGCCGAGCTGCCGCTCCAGGGGCACCGGGCCCGCCTCGACGACCGTGACCCGTGCGCCGGCGCCCGCGGCGACGCCCGCGACCTCGGCTCCGATCCAGCCGGCACCCACCACCACGAGCCGCATACCCGGGACCAGCGCCGCACGCAGCCGCTCCGCGTCCGCTGCCGTGTGCAGGGTGACTGCGGCGTCCCAGCCCGCCGGTCGCACCGGCTCGCTGCCGAGGGCGAGCACCACGGCGTCGGCCACCACGTCGTCGCCGGACGCGGTCCGCACCACCACGCGCTCCCGGTCCACCTCGAGGCGGACCGCGGGGTCGGCGAGCCGGAGGTCGTCGGTGAGCGCAGTGAGATCGATGCCGAGGTCGTCGGCGAGCCAGACCGGCTCGGTGCGCTTGAGCAGCTCCTTGGACAGCGGCGGGCGGTCGTAGGGCGGCAGGCCCTCCGCGCCGAGCAGCGTCACGCGCCCGTCGAAACCGTGCTTGCGCAACGCCACGGCGGTTTGCGCACCGGCCAGTCCCGCACCCACGATGACGACGCTGCTGAGGACCTGTGCTGAAGGCGTGGGCATGGATCTCACGGTAGCTCGCAGGCCGCCAACCTGGGAACGCGCTGGTATTCAGGTTGCAAGCCGGTCACGGCTCTGCAGAATCGCGACGTTTCGGTTGTACCCTCGTGCCGTGGATCTCAGTGAGACGCGGACTGCCTCCGGCGCAGCGGGCGGCGCTACGACGCTCCTCGAGCCGGTCACCGCCGGAACGGCTACGCTCGAACACACCGGAGAGGCACGTCTGACCACGGCCACCACGACGACCAGCCAGGAGCTCGACCGCAGTGAGACGTTCAGCGGCGAGGCCTCCGACATGACATCCGAGCCGCAACGGAGCAACCTCGCGATCTGGTTGGTGCTGCTCGGTGTCGCCCTGTCGGTGCTGCTCGGCATGACTGCCGGGGCACGCGCGGGGGCGATCGGCATCGGCGTGGTCCTCGTGGTCTGCGCGATCTTCCGCGCCGTGCTGGACAGCCCGGTCGGGCTCGTCATCCGCACGCGGACCGTCGACATCGTGCTGTACGGCGCGACGGCTGTGCTGATCGGCGTCCTCGCCGTGGCGACACCCAGCATCTGACGCCGCCCGTACCCGGGCCGGTACCGGACGTCGGCCGCCGTCCGGGGTGACGGCCGACGTGTCAGTGCTCCGCGCGCTCGAGTCAGCGCTCCGCGCCCTTGAGCGAACCCGTGAGCGGCTTCTCCGACTCGACGACGCACAGGATGCGCCGGTCGCCCTCTCCCCAGCTCTGCTCCGACGGCGCGATCGGCCAGTACAGCAGCTCCGACCTGGCCCACCGCATGCCGACGAACTTGGTGAACTCCGGGTAGCAGTACGCGTCCGCGGCGTCCCACAGTGCTTGCTGCGTGGGCGCCTGCCCGTTCTTCGCGAGGCTGTCCGGTGCCGTCGTCTCGGCGTAGACCTCGCCGCCGTGCGCGGTGGTGCAGGGCACCACCGGTATCCGGTACAGCGTGGTCTGGCCCGACGTCGCTGAGGTGTCGAAGCAGTCGCCCACCGCCAGGTCGGGGATCTCCGCCCCGGCGGTGGCCGTCGTGTCCGACGTCGGGGTCTCCTCGCCGGACGGCTCCGTCTCGTCGCCGGATCCGGGCGGCGGGAGCTGTTGGGGGTCGTTCGCGGGATCCCCCGCGTACGGATCCTCCGCGTACGGATCCTCCGCGTACGGGTCCGAGGCGTAGGGATCGGGGTCGTAGGGATCCCCGGCCGAGGAGGGGTCGCCACTCGGGATCGCCGGCGACGTGGGCGCGGCGATCTCGGCGCCGTCGTCGGGCAGGGTGATGCCGAGCGGGCCCGCCAGGGCCGGCGGGACGAACGACCGGGCCGCGGACACGAACCCCTGCGGGAGCGACGACGCGTAGGTGGGTGCGGCCACCACGCCCACCGCCAGCCCGACGATGCCGACGACGCCGAGGGTGACGGCACCCAGGGCGAAGTCGAGGGCGCGGACGGAGGACTTCTTCGCGCGGCGGGTGTTCCCCGTGCCGTTGGCCTCGGCGGTCCGCATCGAGAGCACGAGCGCGGGGATCGCGAGCGGCCAGAAGAGCAGGAACGCGGCCACCACCCAGCCCAGGCGGGTCGGGTACGGCCCCTCGGGCTGCTCGTCGGGGTCGTCGGGGTCGCCTGCGCTCGTCGGCTGCTCGACGACGGCGGAGGCGGGGTCCGCGGGGTCCGCGGGGTTCGGTCCCTCCGCGTCGTCGGCGTCGTCCGCGCCGTCCGCGCCGTCCGCGCCGTCCGCGTCGTCGGCGGGGGCCGCGTCACCCGTGGGACCTGCGTCCTCGACGGGGTCCGCGGCGTCATCTGCCGCGCCGGATGCCGTGGCTCCTGCGCCGGCCGTCGCCTCGTCTGACTTCTTCTCGCCCGCGTCGCCTGCTACGCCGTCTGCTGTGTCGGCCGTCCCGGGATCCGTAGCCGGTTCCGGCTCGTCACCGGGTGTCTGTCTCGTGTCGGCCATGATCCGGGATCGTAGCGTCGGGAAGCGGCGCCCCGGCACCCAGCGGCTGATCGACGCACGGTCTACGCGAACGTGACACAGCGCCCGCACGACACCGGGGCCGCATCTTCCGGACGGAAGATGCGGCCCCGGCGTGGTGCAGGTGCTGCGGTGGATCAGGCCTTGTCGTCGGCCTTCTTCTCGGGCTCGGGCGTGGCCGTCACGTCGGCCTCGGCCTCGGGCGAGGTCTCCACGGCCACGACCTCGGTCTCCTCGACCACGACGAGCTCCTCCTCGTCGTCCTCGTCGAGGTCGAGCTCGTCGGCCTCCTCGAGCTCGCTCGAGGCGAACGCGCGGTAGAAGAGAGCGGCCAGGGCGGCACCGACGAGCGGGGCGACCCAGAACAGCCAGAGCTGGCCCCACTCGTTCGCGAAGAGCGCGGCAGCGGTGGAGCGGGCCGGGTTCATGCCGGAGTTCGTGATGAACCACGAGATCATGGTCAGCGCCGCGATGGCGCTACCGACGGCGGCCGGGCCGTAACCGATGACCGAGCGGCGCCGGTCGTAGGCGCCCAGGTACACGCCCACGAGCACCGCGGAGATGATGACCTCGACCAGGAGCGCCGGGAACCAGTCGAACTGGGCCCCGCCCTGCGTCTGCAGGTAGAGCGGGGAGTTCTCCCCGAAGCCGTTCACGGCGGAGCCGAAGACGGACGGGATGTTCACGATCTCGGGGTTCTGACCCTTGAGCAGGTCGACGAGCGCCGTGGGGAAGGTCGCGAAGAGCACCCCGGCGGCGAGGATGGCGCCGACGAGCTGCGCACCCCAGTAGACGAACATGTCGCGCACCGAGATGCGGCCACCGAGCCAGGCGCCCAGCGAGATCGCCGGGTTGAAGTGCGCGCCCGAGACGCGACCGACCGCAGCGGCACCCGCGATGTAGGCGAAGGCACCGCCGAGCGCGACGCCGAGCCCGCCGACAGAGTTCAGCGGGCTGTAGACGAGCACTCCCACGATCACGAGCGTCAGCAGGAAGGTGCCGAAGGTCTCGGCGAGCAGGCGGGAGAGCAGGCTCGGAGACCGCTCCTCGACCTCGGTGACGCCGCGGGTCGCGGCGAGGTCCTGGGACATGAAGACAAATCCTTTCAGTGGCACACCCATACGGTGCGCGTCATGGCGGAGTGCGTGCGATGTCGCGCACATCCTGCCATTACCTGGCTGGGCAAAACCTGGATGGACGCAGGTATTTTCTTCACCGTACGTCCGCTGACCTCGACGGTGCCGTCCGAGACCGGAATCGGACGGTTGCGAGCGCGGCGCGCGGATGTCGCGTGGGGGCTGGGCGAGGCGGGCCGGTCGATGCAAGAGTGGGTCCATGACTGAACCCGTGAATGTCACCGTCACCGGAGCCGCTGGCCAGATCGGGTACGCGCTCCTCTTCCGCATAGCCGCGGGCGAGATGCTCGGCGCGGACACGCCAGTACGGCTCCGCCTGCTCGAGATCCCCCAGGCCGTCGCCGCCGCCGAAGGCACGGCGATGGAGCTCGACGACTGCGCCTTCCCGACCCTGGCCGGCGTCGAGATCTTCGACGACCCGGTCAAGGCCTTCGACGGGGTCAACGTGGCGCTCCTCGTCGGCGCCCGCCCGCGCGGTGCGGGCATGGAGCGCGCTGACCTCCTGGAGGCCAACGGCGGCATCTTCGGACCGCAGGGCCGCGCCATCAACGAGGGTGCCGCCTCCGACGTCCGGGTGCTCGTGGTCGGAAACCCCGCGAACACCAACGCGCTGATCGCGGCGACGAACGCGCCGGACGTGCCGGCCACCCGGTTCACCGCGATGACCCGTCTGGACCACAACCGCGCGCTCTCGCAGGTCGCTGCCAAGTCGGGGACCCCCGTCGCGGACATCAAGAAGCTCACGATCTGGGGCAACCACTCCGCCTCGCAGTACCCCGACCTGTTCCACGCGGAGGTCGGCGGCCGCCCCGGCGCCGAGATCGCCGCGGACAGGACCTGGCTCACCGACGACTTCATCCCGACGGTGGCCAAGCGGGGCGCGGCGATCATCCAGGCGCGCGGGGCCTCGTCGGCGGCGTCGGCGGCGAACGCGGCGATCGCGCACGTC
Source organism: Promicromonospora iranensis (assembly GCF_028994805.1). Classification (GTDB taxonomy): domain Bacteria; phylum Actinomycetota; class Actinomycetes; order Actinomycetales; family Cellulomonadaceae; genus Promicromonospora; species Promicromonospora iranensis. Next base: position 241,031 of record NZ_JAJQQP010000004.1, read on the forward strand.
CGCGACTGGACGCTCGGCACGCCCGAGGGCGACTGGACGTCGGCAGGCCTGTGGTCCTCGGGCGAGTACGGCGTCCCCGAGGGGCTCGTCTCCTCGTTCCCCGTGACCTCGGACGGCACCGGTGAGTGGAAGGTCGTCGAAGGCCTGGAGATCGACGAGTTCTCCCGCACCCGGATCGACGCGAGCGTCGCCGAGCTGACCGAGGAGCGTGACGCCGTCCGCTCCCTGGGCCTCATCTGAGCCGCACCCTGACGTGTCGGACGCTCGCACCACCGGAGCGTCCGGCACGTCGGGCGTGAGGTGCGTCTCGCGATTCCGGAGGGTGCGGGGGACTCAGGTATCTTGATATCGAGAGATCGGCACATTCCAACACCCGGGGAGTCAGCCATACCCATGTCCAAGATCATCTATACCCACACGGACGAGGCCCCGCTTCTGGCGACCTACTCGTTCCTGCCGATCGTCTCGGCGTACGCGGCAAAGGCCGGTGTGGACGTCGAGACCCGCGACATCTCGCTCGCCGGCCGGATCATCGCGCAGTTCCCCGAGCGGCTCACGGACGAGCAGCGCCAGGCGGACGCGCTCGCCGAGCTCGGTGAGATGGCGCACGACCCGTCCGCGAACATCATCAAGCTGCCCAACATCTCGGCGTCGCTGCCGCAGCTGAAGGCCGCCATCGCCGAGCTCCAGAGCCTCGGCTACGACCTGCCGGACTTCCCGGAGAACGCCCGGACCGACGCCGAGAAGGACGCGCGCGAGCGGTACGGCCGCGTCATGGGCTCCGCCGTCAACCCGGTGCTGCGCCAGGGCAACTCCGACCGCCGCGCGCCGGCGTCGGTCAAGAACTACGCGAAGGCGCACCCGCACCGCATGGGTGCGTGGACGCCCGAGTCGAGGACGAACGTCGCGACCATGGGCCACGACGACTTCTTCTCCAACGAGAAGTCGGTGGTCATGGAGGCCGACGACACCCTGCGCATCGAGCACGTCGCCGCTGACGGCACCGTGACCGTGCTCAAGGAGTCGCTGCCCGTCCTCGCCGGCGAGGTGGTGGACGCCACGTTCATCGACGGCGCCGCGCTGGACGGGTTCCTCCTCGAGTCGATCGAGCGGGCCAAGGCCGAGGGCGTGCTGTTCTCCGTGCACCTCAAGGCGACGATGATGAAGGTCTCCGACCCGATCATCTTCGGCCACGTCGTGCGGGCGTTCTTCAAGCCGGTCTTCGAGAAGTACGGGTCGGACCTCGCGGCGGCGGGGCTGTCGGCCAACGATGGCCTGGCCGGCATCTTCACCGGGCTCCAGGCTCTCCCGAACGGTGCCGAGATCCGCGCCGCGTTCGACGCCGCGCTGGCCGACGGCCCGAAGATGGCCATGGTGAACTCCGACAAGGGCATCACCAACCTGCACGTGCCGTCCGACGTCATCGTCGACGCCTCGATGCCGGCCATGATCCGCATCGGCGGCCACATGTGGGGCCCCGACGGCGAGGAGGCCGACACCCTCGCGGTGATCCCCGACTCGTCCTACGCCGGCATCTACCAGACCGTCATCGATGACTGCCGCGCCAACGGCGCCTTCGACCCGGCCACGATGGGCTCCGTCCCGAACGTGGGCCTCATGGCGCAGGCCGCCGAGGAGTACGGCTCGCACGACAAGACGTTCGAGATCGCCGCCGACGGCACGGTCCGCATCGTCAACGGAGCGGGCGACGTCGTCATGGAGCACGCGGTCCACGCGGGCGACGTCTGGCGCGCCTGCCAGACCAAGGACGCCCCGATCCGCGACTGGATCAAGCTGGCCGTCACCCGGGCTCGCGCCGCGGACACGCCCGCGGTGTTCTGGCTCAACTCGCGCCGTGCGCACGACGCCAACCTGATCAAGAAGATCGAGCAGTACCTGCCGGAGCACGACACCGAGGGCCTCGAGATCCTGATCATGGACCCGGCGGAGGCGACGGCGTACTCGCTGGCGCGCATCCGCCAGGGCCTGGACACGATCTCGGTGACCGGCAACGTGCTGCGCGACTACAACACCGACCTGTTCCCGATCCTCGAGGTCGGCACGTCGGCGAAGATGCTCTCGATCGTGCCGCTGATGAAGGGTGGCGGCCTGTTCGAGACCGGCGCCGGCGGCTCCGCGCCGAAGCACGTGCAGCAGCTCGTCGAGGAGGACTACCTGCGCTGGGACTCGCTCGGTGAGTTCTTCGCGCTGGCCGCGTCCTTCGAGCACCTCGCGAGCAGCGAGGGCAACGCCCGGGCCCAGGTCCTCGCCGACACGCTCGACCGCGCCACCGGGTCGTTCCTCAACGAGGACCGCTCCCCGGGCCGCAAGCTCGGCACCATCGACAACCGTGGCTCGCACTTCTACCTCGCCCTGTACTGGGCGCAGGAGCTGGCCACGCAGGCCGACGACGCCGAGCTCGCCGCGACGTTCAAGCCGTTCGCCGAGGCGCTGGCTGCCGGCGAGGAGGCGATCGTGGCGGAGCTGCTCGCGGTCCAGGGCAAGCCGGCCGACATCGGCGGGTACTACCGTCCGGACGACGCCAAGGCGACCGCGGTGATGCGCCCGAGCAAGACGTTCAACGAGGCGCTCGCGTCCCTCTGACACCCTGCCGAGGTAGTCACCCAGCGCACGCTGGGTGACTACCTCGCTGCACGACTACCTCGCCAGAGGGCTACCTCGCGGGGGTGGGCGTGACGCTCGTCGCTCTGCGGAAAAAGAGGCGGGGAGTGTCGGTGTCTGGACGTAGCCTCAGGAAACGATGATCGACGCTCCGCGCACCCCTGACACCACGCCCTCCGCCGAGGCGTCGCCTCCTCCTGCGCCCGCTCTGACGGCCGACCCGACCCGCCGGCTCGACTGGCGGCGGCTGCGCGGCGCGGCGGCCGTGGTCGCCCTGCTCGCCCTCACCACGGGCGCCGTGGGCCAGGCGCTCGGCACCGTCGCGGCCGGGCAGCTGGCGGCGGACGCGACCCTCGTCGGGCTCGTGCTGCTCGCCGTGTGCGTCGTGGGCGGTGCGTTGTTCGACGGCGCCGGGCAGGTCGTCTGGGCCAGCGTCGTGGACCGGGCCGAGGGCAGGCTGCGGAGCGACCTGCTCAGCGCCGCGCTGCGCCAGCCGCTCGCGACGCTGTCCGAGCAGGCCGTGGGTGAGGTGCTCGACCGGGTCGACGACGACACGCACGCCGTCGGCACCCTGGTGCGCCGTCAGCTCTGGGGCGCCGGCCGCACGGTGGTCGGTGTCGTCCCCATGTGGATCATCGCGGGCGTCACCTGGTGGCCGGCCTGGTTCCTGTTCCCCGTGCTGGGTGGCATCGTCGCCCTGCTCACCCGGCCGCTGCTCGGTGAGATCTCGCGCCGCAAGGTGATCGAGGAGGCGGCGTGGACCGACCACGCCGCGGCCTTCGAGGAGGCCGTGGCCGCCCGCAACGACCTGCGGACCAGCCTGGGCCAGGCGTTCGCCGTGCGGCGGGTCGCGCAGCTCTCGGCGGTGGTGCACAGCAAGTTCAAGGACGTGGTGCGCGTCGAGGAGACGCTGCTGCGGCGTGCCGGTCTGGTGATGTACGCGCTGCTGGCCGGGACCGCCGTGGTCTGTGCGGTCGTCGCCTCCGGCGGCGGGCTGTCGGTGGACCAGCTCGTCACGCTGTTCCTCATCACCGCGATGTTCGTGGGCCAGATGGACAACCTGGTGCACCACCTGCCGGACATCCAGGAGGGCCTCGGCGCGGTGCTGCGCATCCGGCAGATGCTGGCGGTCGAGCCGGAGCCCGACGGCGGGGACGACCTGCCGGACGGGCCGCTCGGGCTCGAGGTGCGGGACCTGACCTTCGCCTATGCCGAGGGCACGTTCGCCCTGCGCGGCGTGGACCTGTCCGTACCCGCCGGGCAGACGATCGCGCTCGTGGGCCGCACGGGCTCGGGCAAGTCGACGCTGGCGGCGCTGATGTCCCGTGCCGTGGAGCCGGAACCCGGTTCGGTCTTCCTGGGCGGCGCCGACGTGCGGGACCTGGACCTGCAGAAGCTGCGCGGCGCGGTGGGTGTCGTCACGCAGCGCACCGAGATCATCGCGGGGACGCTGGCGGAGAACATCGCGCTGTTCGCCGACGTGCCGCGAGCCGACGTCGAGGGTGCGGTGCGCGAGCTCGGCCTGACCGACTGGGTGGCGGGCATGCCGGACGGCCTGGAGACCCTGCTCGGGCCGGGCGGCACCACGCTGTCCGCCGGCGAGGAGCAGCTCGTCGCGTTCGCGCGGCTCCTGGTGCGCGACGTGCAGCTGGTGGTCCTCGACGAGGCGACCGCGCGCATGGACCCGCTCACCGAGGCGCGCGTGGTGGCGGCATCGGACCGGCTGCTCACCGGGCGTACTGGTGTGCTCATCGCGCACCGGCTCGGCACCATCGAGCGAGCGGACCTGGTCGCGGTGCTCGACCACGGTCGTGTGGTGCAGCAGGGTCGGCGCGCCGAGCTCGCTCGTGTGCCCGGTCCGTTCCGGACGCTGCTCGTGGCCGGCGCGAGCGACGGGTCGCTGGACGGGGCCCCGGCCGGTGCCAAGGCCGACGATGCGGTCGACGTCGCGGCCGAGACGCGGGCCCAGGCGGTCGCCACGCCGGACAGGGCAACCGCCGAACCCGACCCGGCCGAGCCCGACCCGGCCGACCTCGACCCGGCGACGGCCGAGCCCGACGCCGTCGGCGGCCGACGCCGGGCCGGGACACCGCCGGACCTGCCCGAGCCGGGCGTCGGCCCGAGCCTCGCGCGCGGCGTGCTGCACGCGCTGTTCATCCGCCCGAAGTGGGGCCTGTTCGGGGCGCTCCTGTTCCTCCTGGCCAGCCTCGTAGCGGCCCAGGGCGCGCTCACCGGGTTCCTCTGGGGTCGCACCGTCGAGCAGGTCGGCACGGGGGAGCTGCCGGTGGACCTGCTGGTCGCCCTCGCCGTGCTGCTCCTGCTGCAGCCGCTGTTCATCTCCCGCGCACTGGGCGTGTACCCGCGCTGGTGGGTCGAGGTGCTGCTGCGGATCCGGATGTCGGTCATGCACGGGCAGACCCGGCAGTACCGGCTCCCGGCCACGCCGCCCGGCGAGGTGGTGGCCCGGTCCATGGACGCCGACCGGTTCGTGCGGTACGCGGACCGCTGGGTCGACTTCGTCAACGGCCTCGCGATCGTCGCGGTCACGGCACTGATCAGCGGCACCTGGACCGCGGGCGCCGTCCTGCTGGCGGTCATGGTGGTGTCGGCGCTGGCCTCGGCCATCGGCCGGCCGATCGCCGGCCGCTCGGCCGCCGGCTCGTCGGCGGCGCGCGCACGGTTCGGCCGCGCCCTGGTCTCGGCCCTCGACTCCGCGCGTACGGTCAAGCTGGCTGCGCGCACCCCCGACGTGCGCAGGCACCTCGGTGAGGTCGACGCGGGCCGCGTGAACGCGGCGATCTTCGAGCACCGGGTGCAGGCGGTGCTCGACTCCGTGCCGCTGGTCACCCTGTACGTGGGCGTCGTCGCCGCGTGGACGTTCTACCTCACCGACCGGTGGGACCTGGCCACGACGCTGCTCGTGGCGAGCGCCGTGATGGGCTTCGCCTGGTTCGGTGTCGTGGCGGGCGCGGTGGTCACCGAGGCGCCCGGCACCCGGGCCTGGCAGGTGGCGACGGCGCGGTTCGCGGGCGGCGCCGACCTCGTGTCGCGGCAGCGGGACGTGGACCTGGTGACGGGCACCGCGCCCGCCCCCGAGCCCACCCGACGCGAGCCCCTGGACCGCCTGCAGCTGCACGACCTGACCGCGGTGCACGACGACGGCACGATCGGCGTCTCGGACGTCGACCTCGAGATCCGACGCGGCGAGCTGGTGCTGCTCCTGGGCCAGGTGGGGTCGGGCAAGTCGTCGCTGCTGTCCGCGCTGGCCGGCCTCATGGAGCACACCGGCGAGGTCCGCTGGAACGGCACACCGGTGACCGATGCCCAGGTGTTCCTGCGCCCGGGCCAGGTCGCCCACGTGGCCCAGGTGCCGCGGGTACTGTCCGGCACGTTCTCGGACAACGTACGCCTCGACCACGCACGCGACATCGTGGGTCCCGTCCAGGGCGCACGGCTGTCGCAAGACATGGAGGAGGCCGGCGGCCCGCACGCGCTCGTGGGGCACCGCGGCGTGCGGCTGTCCGGCGGGCAGGTGCAGCGGCTCGCGCTCGCGCGGGCGCTCGCCGCGGACACGGAGCTGCTCCTGGCCGACGACGTCTCCAGTGCTCTGGACGCCTCGACCGAGATCGAGCTCTGGACCGCCCTGCGCCAGCGGGGCACCACGGTGGTCGGTGCGACATCGAAGCGCGCGGCGCTGGCCCGCGCAGACCGCGTCGTCGTGCTGGTGGACGGCAAGGTGGCCGACGTCGGGCCGTGGTCGGGTCTTGCGCCGCGGTGGAGCCATCTCGCGGGCTGACCCTCAGGCCTGCCAGCGATGAGTTCGCCGCGCGCTCGTGGTCGGACACGGGTAGAACCGCAGCACCGACTCTCAGGGAGACCGTCATGGCAAAGCTCAGCTCCAGCATGTTCATCTCGCTCGACGGCGTCGTCGAGGTGGGCGACGGGGAGTGGCACTTCCCGTACTTCGACGGGCCCATGGGCGACGCCGTCACCCGGACGCACGCGGCGCCGCGCATGCTCTTCGGACGGGTGACGTACGACAGCTTCGCGGGCGCCTGGCCGGAGCGGGAGCTGGCCGGCGAGGACGACGCCCAGATGGCGAAGGACCTGGGTGACAAGCGCAAGTACGTCCTGTCGCGTTCTCCCCGCAAGCTCGCCTGGCGCAACTCCGAACAGCTGACCGGCGACCTCGTCGAGGCGGTGACGGCGCTCAAGCAGGAGGAGGGCGACATCTTCCTGTCGGGGTCGCCGTCGGTCGTGCGCCAGCTCCTGCAGCACGGGCTGCTGGACGAGCTCAACCTGTTCGTGCACCCGGTGCTGGTGGGAAAGGGCAAGCGGCTCCTTCCCGACGGTCCGACGACCCACCTGAAGCTGGTGTCGACCGAGACGTTCCCCAGGGGCGTGCAGCTCATGGTCTTCGAGCCCGTCGAGGGCGCGCCCTCCGAGACCGCCTACGAGGAGGTCCGGGAGCACATCGCCCAGGACTGACCGGGTCAGGCGGGGCGCGCTCGGCTGTCCACCCGCCGTGGCAGCGTGAAGACCAGCAGGAACGCCGCCACGGCGAGCGCGGCGCTGGTGGCCATCGCCATGGTCGCGGCGTGGGCGAAGGCGTCGGCGACCATCTCCGGCGTCGGGCGGCCGGGCGGGAACGACAGGGACCCGAAGAGCACCGAGCCGACGACGGCGATGCCCGCCGCCGACCCGACGCGCTGCATGGTGCCGATCACGCCGGACGCCGCCCCGGCCTGGTCCCGGTCCACCGTGGCGACGATGAACTGGGCGTTCGGGGCGATGAACATGCCGCTGCCGATGCCGCCGACCAGCAGCGGAGCGGCCAGGGTCCAGTGCGTCAGGTCGCCGGTCGGTACCAGCCAGAGCAGGAGCCACAGCGACACGAGCCCGAGGGCGACCATGCCGGTGCCGATCACGAGCACCGTCCGCCCCAGGCGGTGCGCCAGCCGTTCGCTCTGCGACGCGCCGACGATCGACCCGATGGCGAACGGCACCGACACGATCCCGGAGGCCAGCGCGGAGTGGCCCAGGCCGGACTGCCAGAAGATCGAGATCGTGAAGAAGATGCTGGTGAACGCCGCGAAGTACACCAGCGCGAGGATGACGCCGCCGGTGAACGCGGCGTGCGCGAACAGGCGCGGCGGGACGAGGGGGTTGCCGCCCCGTGCTGCGACCCGGCGCTCCCAGAAGGCGAACGCCACGATCAGCAGCAGTCCGGCGACCAGGGACGTCCAGGTCCACCAGGGCCAGCCGGCGTCCTCGCCCTCGATGAGCGGCACCAGCACGGCGAGCAGCGCTGCCGTGACGATCAGCAGCCCCACGACGTCGACCCCGCGCGAGGTCGTGCCGACGACGATCCGGGGCAGGAGCACCACGGCCGCGGCGACCGCGATCACCCCGAACGGCAGGTTGACGAAGAAGATCGAGCGCCAGCCCTCGTCCTCACCGAACGCCTCGATGAGCAGCCCGCCGACGATCGGCCCGAGTGCCGTGGAGAAACCGATGGCCGCGCCCATCACGGCGAACGCCTTGCCTCGGGTACGGCCGGCGAACATCAGCTGGATCAGCGCCGTCACGGCCGGGAAGAAGATGCCGCCGCACAGGCCCTGCACCACGCGGGCGACGATCAGCTCGGTCGAGCCGGACGCGAGCCCGCACCAGAGGCTGGCGAGCGTGAAGCCGGCCAGGCCCACGACGAACACCCACTTGTGGCCCACCCGGTCGCCCACCCGGCCGGCTGGGATCAGGGCGAGGCCGTAGGCGAGCGCGTACCCGGAGATGATCCAGGACAGCGTGCCCTCCGACGCGTCGAGCGACGTGCGGATGGTCGGCAGCGCGACGTTCACGATGGTCGTGTCGAGCAGGGCCATCGAGACCCCGAGGATGAGCACGGCGAGCGCGATCCACGAGCTGCGCGGGGTCGCGTCCGGGCTCGCGGACACGGGGGAGCTGGTCACGGAAGATGCGCCTCTCGGGGGAACGGAACAACCCACCGATCGTAGGTCGCGGAAAACCCTCTTGGTTGTGGGCACGATCTCTGCGCCTACGTGACCGTTCTAGGCGCGACGATCGGGCCCACAACCGACGGACGGCTTCGTAGGGTGGCGGGCATGGAACTGATCTTTCGGGAGGCCGAGCGGGGCGACCTCCAGCGCATCGTCGAGCTCATCGCCGACGACGTCGTGGCCGCCCGCCGCACCGGCAGCTACGGCGAGGCGCACGTCAGGGGCTTCGAGGCCATCGCGGCGAGCCCGGACAACGAGCTCGTGGTGGCGGAGGCCGGCGGCGAGGTGATCGGCGTCATGCAGCTGACGTTCATCCCCGGGATCTCGCGCAACGGGGCCTCCCGGCTGCTGGTCGAGGCCGTCCGCGTGCGCCGCGAGCTGCGGGGGCAGGGCATCGGGCGCCGCCTCATGGAGCATGCCCACGAGCGTGGCCGGGCGCGGGGCTGCGCCCTGGCCCAGCTCACGTCGGACAAGCAGCGGCCCGAGGCACACCGGTTCTACCGGGACCTCGGCTACGAGCAGTCCCACGAGGGCTTCAAGCTCCCGCTCTGACCTCCGCCCGCCACGGCCCGTCCAGCGGGCGGCAGATCTGCTTGCCGGGACGCTTGCTGCAATGTTCTGCAAGCGTTACAGTCGCGATCGGCTCACACTGGGTTCCGGACGACGAAGGGGTCATCCATGTCTCGCACCGCGCGCCTGCGCTCCACACAGCTCGGCGCTGCCGCCGTCGCGGTCACCCTGGTGGCATCGATCGGGCTTGCCGCGTCGACGTCGGCCAGCGCGTCGACGTCGGCCACCGCCAGCACCGGCGTCGGACAGGACCGCACCGCCGCTCTCGTGGGGAGCCTTCAGGACGAGCTCGGCTGCGCGAGCGACTGGGACCCGGCCTGTCCCGCGACCGAGCTGGTCGCCCAGGGCGACGGCACCTTCCAGGCCGAGTTCGAGGTCCCGGCCGGCACCTACGAGTACAAAGTGGCGCTCGACGACGCGTGGGACGAGTCCCACGGCCGCGACGGCGGCCAGGACAACGCGCCCCTCCACCTGGAGGGCACGGCCACACTGCGCGTCACCTACGACGACACGACCCACCGCACCGCCCTGACGCCGCTCACGCTCGCCGGCGACTACGCCGAGCCGGACGCCGCACTGGTGCACGAGCCCGTCCGTCAGCCCGGCAGCGACGAGCGCTTCTACTTCGTGATGACCGACCGGTTCGCCAACGGTGACCCGTCCAACGACGAAGGCGGGTTGACGGGCGACCGGCTCAGCACCGGCTTCGACCCGACCGACAAGGGCTTCTTCCAGGGCGGCGACCTCGCCGGTCTGCGGGAGAACCTCGACTACATCGAAGGCATGGGCACGACGGCGATCTGGCTCACCCCGAGCTTCCTCAACCGGCCGGTCCAGGGCTCGGGCGACGACGTGAGCGCCGGGTACCACGGCTACTGGATCACCGACTTCACGCAGATCGACCCGCACCTGGGCACCAACGCCGAGCTCGAGGCGCTGATCGACGACGCCCACGCGCGCGGCCTCAAGGTCTACTTCGACATCATCACCAACCACACGGCCGACGTCGTCGACTACGCCGAGGGCACCTACGACTACGTGGACCAGGACACGGCCCCGTACACGGACGCCGACGGGAACCCCTTCGACCCGGCCGACCACGCCGGCACCGGCAGCTTCCCCGAGCTCGACCCCGCCACCAGCTTCCCGTACACGCCCGTGATCGACCCGGCCGACCAGGACGTGAAGGTCCCGGCGTGGCTCAACGACCCCACGCTGTACCACAACCGGGGCAACTCGACGTGGGCCGGCGAGTCGGTGACCTACGGCGACTTCAGCGGCCTGGACGACCTCATGACCGAGCACCCAGAGGTGGTCGACGGCTTCGAGGAGATCTACAAGGCGTGGATCGACCTCGGCATCGACGGCTTCCGCATCGACACGGTCAAGCACGTGAACTTCGAGTTCTGGGAGGAGTGGTCGGCCGAGATCGACGAGTACGCCCGAGCCCAGGGCAAGGACGAGTTCTTCACCTTCGGTGAGGTGTACGACGCCGACGCGGCCAAGACCTCCCCGTACGTGCGCCGCACCGACATGAGCTCGGTGCTCGACTTCTCGTTCCAGGCCGCCGCCACGAGCTACGCCAGCGGCAACAGCGCGCGGCGGCTCGCGGACCTGTACGCCTCCGACGACCTGTACACCACGCCGCACAGCAGCGGGGCCGCGCTGCCCACGTTCCTCGGCAACCACGACATGGGCCGCGTCGGCTACATGCTCGCGGGCACCGACGACCCGCTCGAGCGCGACGAGCTGGCCCACGAGCTCATGTACCTCACGCGCGGCCAGCCGGTCGTCTACTACGGCGACGAGCAGGGCTTCGCGGGCACCGGCGGCGACAAGGACGCCCGACAGACCCTGTTCGCCACGCAGGTGGACGAGTACGCGGACCAGCCCCTGGTGACGGGGGAACAGGCCGGGAGCGTCGACCGGTACGGCACCGACGCACCCCTCTACGAGCACATCGCGGCGCTCGCCGACCTGCGCGAGGAGCACCCCGCGCTCGCGGCCGGCGCCCAGATCGAGCGCCACGCCGCCGACGGCGCCGGGGTGTACGCGTTCTCCCGCGTGCACCGCGACGAGCAGGTCGAGCACCTGGTCGCCACGAACAACGCGGGAGCCGAGCGCACCGTCACCCTCGACACGCTCACCCCGGGCGCGACGTTCGCGCCGCTGTACGGCACCGACAACCCGCTGACGGCGGACGGCGACGGCGCGGTCACGCTGACCGTCCCGGCGCGCTCCGCGATCGTGCTGGTCGCCGACCGGACCGTCGGCGCCAACTCCGCGGGCACGGTCACCGTCGTGCCGGGCACGAACGCCCGCCCGGGTGCCGCGGTGTCCGGTGTCGCCCCCGTCGCCGCGGGCATCGACGACGCCTGGGCCGAGACCTCCTTCGCCTGGCGTGCGGTCGGCACCGACGAGTGGCACCACCTCGGCACCGCCGAGGACACGACCCCGCGCGTCTTCCACGACGTGAGCGCCGACGGTGCCGCGCTGCCCGACGGCACCCTGGTCGAGTACCGCGCCGTGAGCCAGGACGGCGACGGCGACCGCGCCGCCGCCAGCTCCTACGCGTCGGTGGGTGTCGACGTCAGCGGCGAGGCCTCCGACGGCACCGATCCCGACATCGACATGGTGGCCGTCGCCGGCTCGCACAACAGCGAGATGGGCTGCGCCGGCGACTGGACCCCGGACTGCGAGGCAGCCCGCCTCAGCCTCACCGACGACGGCACCTACACCGGCACGTTCGAGCTGCCGGCCGGGTCCTACGAGTTCAAGGTGGCGCTGAACGGCTCCTGGGCCGAGAACTACGGGGCCGACGGTGAACGCGACGGCGCCAACATCCCCTACTCCACCGTCGGCGGCCCGGTCACGTTCACCTGGGACCCGGAGACCAAGGTGCCGACCGTGCAGGTCGGCACGCCGGGCACGCCGGGCGAGGGGCAGCAGGCCGCGCACTGGGTGCGCGCGGGCCTGGTCCTGGTGCCTGCCGACGGCTTCGGCGCCGGCGATGGCTGGGCGCTGGAGACGGGCGCGGCGGACGCCCCGACGTCGTACGCACTGACCCCGGGGGCGGTGCCCGCGGACGTGGCCGAGGACTTCCCCCACCTGGCCGGCCACCTCGCCCTGGAGGTCGAGGGCATGGACCGGGCCGCGGCGACGTCGGCCCTCCAGGGGCCGCTGCGCCTCACCCGGCACGACGGCGAGACGCTCACCGCCGCGACGGGCGTGCAGATCCCTGGTGTGCTGGACGACCTGTTCGCCACCGACCGCACGCTCGGCGCGACCTGGCAGGGCCGCAAGCGCGCGTCGTTCGCGCTGTGGGCGCCCACCGCCCGCGCGGTGACGCTGCAGGCCTGGCCGGCCGGCACGTCGCTCGACGCCGAGCCGCGCACCTTCGTGATGAAGAGGCAGCGCGACGGGGCGTGGACGTTCGACGGGGGCAAGAGTCTCGACCGGCGTTCTGGCTGGCAGGGCGCCCGCTACCGGTACGCGGTCGAGGTGTACGTGCCGAGCACCGGCCAGGTCGAGACCAATGTGGTGACCGACCCCTACTCGGTCGGCCTCACGCTCGACTCCACGCACTCGGTGGCGGTCGACCTGTCCGCGAACCAGTGGCGGCCCAAGGTCTGGCGCACCACGCCGGCGCCGGTGGTCGAGCGTGCGGTGGACCAGACCATCTACGAGCTGCACGTGCGCGACTTCTCGATCTCCGACGAGACGGTGCCCGAGCGGCTGCGCGGCACCTACGGCGCGTTCGGCGTGCACGGCTCGGACGGCATGGAGCACCTGCGCTCCCTGGCCGACGCCGGACTCACCACCGTCCACCTGCTGCCGACGTTCGACATCGCCACCATCCCCGAGAACCGTGCTGACCAGGCCACCACGGGCGACCTCTCCGGGTTCGCGCCGGACGGCACCGAGCAGCAGGCGGCCGTCGCGGAGGTCCAGGCGCAGGACGGCTTCAACTGGGGCTACGACCCTTACCACTTCATGGCGCCGGAGGGCTCGTACGCCGTCCGGGCGGAGGGCGGCGAGCGCGTCGCCGAGTTCCGCTCGATGGTCGGCAGCCTGCACCGGTCCGGGCTGCAGGTGGTGCTGGACCAGGTGTTCAACCACACGGCGGCGTCGGGGCAGGACCCGAAGTCCGTGCTGGACCGCGTGGTCCCTGGCTACTACCACCGGCAGAATCCAGCCAGCGGCGCGGTAGAGACCAGCACCTGCTGCCAGAACGTGGCCACGGAGCACGCCATGGCCGAGAAGCTGATGGTGGACTCGGTGGTCACCTGGGCACGTGACTACCGCGTGGACGGGTTCCGGTTCGACCTGATGGGGCATCACTCCCGGGAGAACATGGAGGCGGTCCGGGCGGCTCTCGACGAGCTCACGCTGGAGGAGCACGGCGTCGACGGGGCCAGCGTCTACCTGTACGGCGAGGGCTGGGACTTCGGCGAGGTCGCGGGCAACGCCCGCTTCGAGCAGGCCACGCAGGGTCAGCTCGGCGGCACGGGCATCGGCACGTTCAGCGACCGCCTGCGCGACGCCGTCCACGGCGGCTCGCCGGTCGACGGCGCGTCCCTGTTCAAGCAGGGCTTCGGGACGGGGCTGTTCACCGACCCGAACGGGAAGGCCGCGCGGCTCGGCGACCCGGCGTCGGTCAACGACGGCGGGGACGACGAGGCGGCGGACCTGGCGCACCAGAGCGACCTCGTGAAGCTCGGGCTGGCCGGGAACCTGCGGTCCTACGAGGTCACGACCTCCTCCGGGGAGCGGGTCAGGGGCGACGAGCTGGACTACCGGGGCTCGCCCGCGGGGTACGCCGACTCGCCCGAGGAGGTGGTGACGTACGTCGACGCGCACGACAACGAGACGCTGTTCGACCTGCTCGCGCTCAAGCTGCCCGCGGACACCCCGATGACCGACCGGGTGCGGATGAACACCGTGTCGCTCGCGACCGCCGCGCTGTCGCAGTCGCCGTCGTTCTGGCACGCGGGTACGGACCTGCTGCGCTCCAAGTCGCTGGACCGCAACTCGTACGACTCGGGCGACTGGTTCAACACCATCGACTGGTCCGGCCAGGACAACGGGTTCGGGCGTGGCCTGCCGATGGCGGCGGACAACGAGGACAAGTGGCCGCACCAGAAGCCCTTGCTCGCGGACGCCGCACTCAAGCCGAGCCCCGACGACATCGCGTTCGCCTCGGCGCAGGCGGCCGAGCTGCTGGAGCTGCGGCACTCGACGGACCTGTTCCGGCTCGGCTCCGCCGAGCTGATCCGGCAGAAGGTGACGTTCCCCGGCTCCGGGCCGGACGCCGTCCCCGGCGTCATCACCCTGTCGATCGACGACCTCGCGGGCCCGTCCGACGTCGACCCGCGGCTGGACGGTGTGCTCGTGGTGTTCAACGCGTCGCCGACGTCGGCCACGGTCGAGGTGCCGGAGCTGGCCGGCCGCGACTACGCGCTCTCGCGTGTGCAGGCTGGCGGGTCGGACGCCGTCGTAGGGCGGACCGAGTGGAACGCGGCGAACGGGACTGCCACGGTCCCTGCCAGGACGGTCGCGGTCCTGGTGGAGGTCGAGGGCTGAACGGGGCGGGCTCAGGACCCGTCGCCGAAGACCAGCGCAGCCAGGGCGGTCTCCGCCGCCGTGGTGGTCGCGACGTCGGCGGTGAGGTCGGTGCTCACGAGCATGATCGAGCTGTAGACGCCGTCGATGCATGCCTGCGCCGTGACGGCCTGCGGGTCGTCCTGGTTCGGGGCGTAGTTGATGATCGAGGTCATGTCGGGCTCGTTCATGCTCAGCTCCGTCATGAGGGAGAACACCTCACATGCCGTCGACGTGCCGAGGTCGTCCGACGCGAGCATCTCGGCGGCCTCGTTCAGCTTCCGCTGGTTGTCGGCGCCCAGCTCGCCGGACAGCCGCATCTGGTTGATCAGGCTTGGCAGGGTCTGTGCCCACTCGCCCGCGGGAACCTGTGCGACCTGGACCCCGAGGTCGTTCGTACCCCACTGGCACGCCGGAAGCTGGCCTCCCACCTTCACCGCCTGCTTGGCCTCCAGCGGGGATCCGGCGAGCTCGGCGATCACCTCGGCGTCGACCAGGCTGCACGGGCCGGGCGCCTTCGTCGCGGGGGAGGGCGAGCTGGAGCGGGCGGCGACGTCGTCCGGCGACGCGCTGGGCTCGGAAGGCGTGGCGGGAACCGCCGAGCACGCGGCGAGCAGGCTGACGGCGATGACGAAAAGGACATTCCTGACGGGGCGGAGGCGCACCGGCGAAGTAAAGCAGACGCGCGAAGCCCGCGTTCCACCCCCAAAGGTGACAGCGCTGACAATTGTTCCGGAGAGTCCCTTGACTACCGCTCGTCGGGGGTGAATCGTGTGCCTCAGCTTGTCCGGCAATGTTGCTGGACTTCGCACGACGCAAGGGAGCTTCATGCGCACGGCACGATTCTTCATCGCACCCGTCACGGCAGCGGCGCTCGCCCTCTCGCTCGGTGCCTGCGGCTCGGCCGGGGGTGGCACCGACGATGGCACGATCAAGGTCGCCTACCAGAAGTTCGGCAACTTCACGCAGGCCGACGAGCTGTTCAAGGACGTCAAGGCGGACTTCGAGGAGGCGAACCCGGACATCACCGTCGAGCTCGTACCCATCGAGGCGCAGCAGAACGACTACTTCACGAAGCTCGCCCTCATGAACCGCTCGCCCAGCACCGCGCCCGACGTCATGTACGAGGACACGTACATGATCAAGTCGGACGTCGAGGCCGGGTACCTCGCACCGCTGGACGACTACCTCGCCGAGTGGGACGAGTGGGACCAGTTCGTCGACAGCGCCAAGGAGGCCGGCGCGGGCGACGACGGCAAGACCTACGGCGTCTCCATGGGTACCGACACCCGCGGTCTCTGGTTCAACAAGGACGTGCTCGCCACGGCGGGCCTGCCTGAGGACTGGGCGCCGACGTCCTGGGACGAGCTGCTGGAGGCGGCCCGGGCGATCAAGGAGTCCGACCCGGACGTGATCCCGTTCAACATCTACTCCGGCAAGCCCCAGGGCGAGGCGGCAGTGATGCAGGGCTTCGAGATGCTGCTGTACGGGACCGGCGACACCCTCTACGAGGACGGCAAGTGGGTGCTCGGCTCGCAGGGCTTCGTCGAGTCGCTCGAGTTCCTCGAGACGGTGTTCAGCGAGGGCCTCGCGCCCACGCCGCAGCAGGCACTCGACACCAACATCGGTAACACCGTGCAGGCTGAGTGGCTGCCCCAGGGCAAGGTCGGCATCGCGCTCGACGGCTCCTGGGTGGCGGGCAACTGGCTCGAGTCCGGCGTCGCGCCGTGGCCCGAGTGGTCCGAGAAGATGGGCACGGCGCCCATGCCCACGCAGGACGGCCAGGAGCCGGGCGCCGTGAGCATGTCGGGCGGCTGGACCCTCGCGATGGGGGCCGGCTCGAAGAACCCCGACGCCGCGTTCGAGTTCATCTCGATGGCCCTGAACCGCGAGAACTCCCTCTGGTTCGACGTCGCGAACAGCCAGATCGCGGTGCGCACCGACGTCGCGGAGGACCCGGAGTACACCAAGTCCAACCCGACCACCGAGTTCTTCACCGACCTGGTCGACGTGACCCACTTCCGGCCCGCCACCTCGGACTACCCGAAGGTCTCCAACGAGATCATGGTCGCGATGGAGTCCGTGATGACCGGACAGCAGACGCCGGAGGAGGCAGCCGCCGTCTACGACGAGGCAGTGGTCGGCATCGTCGGCGAAGAGAACACGACCCAGGGCTGACCCATGGCTCTCACGTCCCGCGGCGCGGCGCGGGTGGTCCCACTCGCGCCCGCCGTCGTTCTCCTTGCGCTCTTCATGCTGGGCCCCGTGGTGTGGTCGTTCTACGGCTCGTTCACGAACGCCTCGCTCACCGGGCCCGCGGCCCTCAACCCGGAGTGGATCGGGCTCGACAACTACACGGCCCTGATCGGCGACCCGGACTTCCCGAAGTCGCTCTGGCTCACCATCGTGTTCGTGTTCCTCTCCGCGGTGGTGGGGCAGAACGTGATGGGCATCATGCTGGCAGGGCTGCTGCGCTCAGCGGTCAAGCCGGTGCGGTCCATCGCGTCGACCGTCGTCGTCGCCGCGTGGGTGCTCCCCGAGATCGTCGCCGCCTTCGCCGCGTACGCGTTCTTCCACTCCGAGGGCACGCTCAACACCATGCTCGGCGGCATCGGGATCACCGGGCCCGACTGGCTCTACTCCACCCCGATGCTCGCGGTGATCATCGCCAACATCTGGCGCGGCACGGCCTTCTCCATGATGGTCTACTCGGCGGCGCTCGCCGAGGTGCCGCCGGAGCTCACCGAGGCCGCGCAGCTCGACGGCGCGAACGGGCTGCAGCGCCTGGCCTGGGTGACCCTGCCCGTCATCCGGCGCAGCATCTCGACCAACCTCATGCTCACCACGCTGCAGACGCTCTCGGTCTTCACCCTGATCTACGTGATGACCGGTGGTGGTCCGGGTACGGACAGCTCGACGCTGCCGATCCTGGCGTACCAGGAGGCGTTCAAGTTCGCGCAGGTCGGCTATGGCACGGCCATCGCGACGGTGATGATCATCGTGGGCGCGGTCTTCTCCGTGATCTACATCCGCGCGCTCCGACCGGAGGTGGACTGATGACCGGCCAGATGACGGCGCCCGCCGCGAAGACACGACCTGGCGTGGTCGTCGGTCAGATGGCCGGACCGCGCGTCACGGCGACCAAGCTGGCGGCGAACCTGGTGCTGCTCGTGATCGCCCTGCTGTTCGTGCTGCCGATGGCGTGGGTGCTCGTCGCGTCGTTCGACGCGGGCGCGACACTGTCGTTCGGCCTGCCCGAGGCCGTCACGACCGCCAACTTCTCGGCGATCATGACGCCGGAGCTGACGTGGCTGCCGTTGTGGAACGCGTTCGTGCTGTCGGCAGGTTCGGGGGCCATCACCGTGGTCGTCGCGGTGCTCGCGGCCTACCCGTTGTCGCGGTACCGCATGCGGTTCGGCAAGTACTTCCTGTACTCGGTGCTGTTCGGGACGTGCCTGCCGATCACCGCGATCATGGTCCCGGTGTACGCGCTGTTCGTGCAGCTGAACCTGCTGGACTCGCTGCCGGGGACCATCTTCTTCATGGCCGCCACCTCGCTGCCCATGGCGATCTGGATGACCAAGAACTTCATGGACTCGGTGCCGATCTCCCTGGAGGAGGCGGCGTGGACCGAAGGGGCGTCGGCCATGCAGGCGCTGCGGCGCGTGGTGCTGCCGCTCATGCGGCCGGGCATCGCCGTGGTGTTCATCTTCGTGTTCGTGCAGGCGTGGGGGAACTTCTTCGTCCCGTTCGTGCTGCTGCTCTCCCCGGAGAAGCAGCCGGCTGCCGTGAGCATCTTCGCGTTCTTCGGGCAGTACGGGTCGGTCGCTTACGGCCAGCTCGCGGCCTACTCGCTGCTCTACGCGGCACCGGTCCTGGGCCTGTACGTCCTGGTCACGAGAATCTCGGGCTCGGCCTTCGCCCTGGCAGGCGCGGTCAAGGGCTGACCGCCTCTGGGGCGCGGCCGGGTGGTCGGCAATCTGTCAGGTAGTCGGTAGTCCGAACTGCCGACTACCTGACAGATTGCCGACCACCACCCGCCGCGGCGAGGCAACTCAGCGGAAGACGACCGTGCGGCGGCCGTCCAGCAGCACCCGGCGCTCCGCGTGCCAGCGGACGGCGCGGGCGAGCGTGCGCCGCTCGACGTCCTCGCCGATGCCCACGAGGTCCTCGACCGTGCGGGAGTGGTCCACGCGCTCGACGTCCTGCTCGATGATCGGGCCCTCGTCGAGGTCACCCGTCACGTAGTGGGACGTGGCACCGATGATCTTCACGCCGCGGTCGTGGGCCTGGCGGTACGGCCCGGCGCCCTTGAACGACGGCAGGAACGAGTGATGGATGTTGATGATCTGCCCGCTGAGGTCGCGGCACAGCTCGTCCGACAGGATCTGCATGTAGCGCGCGAGCACCACGACCTCGACGTCCAGCTCCTCGACCAGACCGCGGAGGGCCGCCTCCGCCTCCGCCTTGGTGTCCTTGGTGACGGGGACGTGGTGGAACGGCTTGCCGTAGAACGTGGCGATGTCCTCGAGGTCGCGATGGTTGCCGACCACGCCCACCACCTCGATCGGCATGCGCTGCGACCGCTCGCGGTACAACAGGTCGACGAGGCAGTGCGCGGCCTTCGAGACCATGACGAGCGTGCGGATGCGTCGGCCCACGACGTCGAGCGTCCACGTCATGTCGAACTGGCCGGCCATCTGCGACATCGCCGCCGTCAGCTCGTCGCGGGACACCGTGGACTCGACCTGCACGCGCATGAAGAACAGGCCCGACGTCGGGTCCCCGAACTGCTGCGACTCCGTGATGTTGCCGCCGTGCTCCGCGAGCATGCCCGCGACCGCGTGCACGATTCCCGGCTGGTCCGGGCAGGACAGCGTGAGGATCCAGTGGGTGGCCGCGGTCGCGTCGTTCATGGGGGGAGGCTAACCCGCCGCGGCCGCCGCGGCTGGGCCGTCCGCGGTGAGCTGCTTGCGCATGACCCACCGCCGCCGGCCTCCGCTGACACCGCCGGTCTCGACGGCGCGTTCGAAGCCCGCCGCCTCGAACATGCGCACGGTCCCGACGTAGCCGCTGATCTGGTCGACCCGGTCAGGGCCGACGTCGGCCGGGTAGCCCTCGATCACCTCGGCGCCGTGCGCCCGGGCATGCTCCACCGCTCCGGCGAGGAGATGATGCATGAGCCCGCGCTTGCGGTACCCGGCGCGGACGACGAAGCACACCGCTGCCCACGCGTCCCGGTCGTCGACGAACGGGATGGTGCGGCTGTTCATGAGCCGGCGGTACGTGGAACGGGGTGCGACCGAGCACCAGCCCGCCACGACGTCGTCCACATAGACCAGTACACCGGGGCCGGGGTCGGTCTCGCAGAGGTTGCGCATGTGGTCGGGCCGCTCCTCGGGGGGCACCCGGCTGTCGCGGTACGCCATGCACCAGCAGCCCTTGCCGCCGGGCTTCTTGACCCCCACCACCTCGTAGAAGTCGTCGTACCGGCCGACGGCGGGCCGCACCTCGATGCGCTCACCGGCGACCGCCGGCTGCTGGGCTCCTCGGTTCCCCATGACTGCAACCTACGCGGCACCACTGACACCGCCGTCCGGCACGCGATCCCCGTCGACCGGGGCACGCCACCTCTGACACCATGGGCCCATGAGCAACCCCACCACGACGATCGCGCTGGTCGAGGACGACCATGCGGGCGAGCTTCTCACGCTGCGGCGCGCCGCGTTCGTGACCGAGGCCCAGCTGTACGACGACCCGCACATCCCGCCGCTCACGCAGACGCTCGCCGAGCTGCGGGAGGACCTGGCACGGGACGACGTCGTCACGATCGGGGCGTGGGAAGGGCACCGGATGATCGGCTCGGTGCGCGTCGAGATCGAGGACGAGAAGGCGACGCTCGGCCGGCTCGCGGTGGCCCCGGACAAGCAGGCCCGCGGCATCGGCACCGAGATGCTCTTCGCGGTGCTCCCGTACCTGCCGGAGCAGACCAAGGAGATCTGGGTCTTCACCGGCAAGGACTCCAAACAGAACCTCGCGCTGTACACCAAGCACGGCTACGAGGAGCAGTACGAGAAGGCCGCCGGTGACCTGACGTACACCTACCTGCGCCGGGTGCTCGGTGCGGCGGGCGCGCGGCCGGTGTCGCAGGACCAGTAGCTCAGTAGCCCCAGGCGTGGAAGGACTCGATCTCCATCCACGCGTCGAACCGGGGGCTCTCGCGGTCCGGGTACGGGTTGCCCCCGTAGTGGATCGAGAGCCGGTCGATGCCGGCCAGGCCCTCGTCCGGCGTGATCGTCACGCGGCCCTGGATGCTGATGTGGCGGTACCAGCTGTCGCCGTCGAGCACCGTGAGGGAGACGCGCGGGTCCGCGCGCAGGTGCTCGAGGCGCTTGCGGGTGCCGTCAAGGTTCAGCAGCACCCGGCCGTCGTCGTACAGGTACCAGGTCGCGACGGACACGGGTGCGCCGTCGGGCCGGACGGTCGCCATGACGGCGGGGTTGGGCTGCGCGAGGACGCGCGCGATGTGCTCGGGGACCGGGGGCGTGGCCACTGTGTGCTCCTTCGACGTCGGACGGTCCGAGCAGCCAATCAGGTATCGAGGCTCAGGCCAAGCGCATCGAGCGACCGGAGCAGCATGTCGCGCCGCCCGCCCTGGTGGTCCGCCCGGTCCAGGGCCGTGCGGACGGCATGGATCCCTGCCGCCGCCACCGGCTCCGGCGGGAACGGCACCGGCGCCCGTCGCACCGTCCGGAGCGCGGTGCGCTCGGTGCCTGGCGAGCCGTCCAGGACGTCGAACCGGTCGAGCATCACCTGCGCGGCGAAGTGGCTGCCGGCGACGCCGAGCCCTGCGAGACCGGCCGCGTGCTGGATACGGCCGCCCGCCGTCCGGCCGAACCAGACGCCGGGCCGGGTGGGCATGTCGATCGCACCCGACCACCGGTGCGTCAGCCGGAGGCCCTCCAGCTGCGGGAACGTCGTCAGCAGGTGCTCGGCCAGCCGCCGGAACGTCTCGGGCCGGTCCTCGTGCGCCCTGCTCACCCGGCCGCCGCGCGGGTAGCCGGCGTCGTACCCGCCGAAGACGATCCGGTCGTCCGCGGTCAGGCGGTAGCGGTGGGACCGGTTCGCCAGGTCGGTGAGACCTTGCCGCCCGCGCCAGCCGACGGCGCCCAGCAGGTCGGCGGGCAGCGGCTCCGTGGCGACCGCAGAGACGTAGAGGGGCACCGTGTGCCTGCGGTAGTGCGGCAGCAGGGGCGGGAAGGCGCTGGTCCCGAGCAGCACACGTGCGGCCCGCACGGTCGCCTCCCCGGTGCGGGAGAGCGTGTGCAGGACGGCGTCGTCGTGCGCGCGGCCGGGAGGGGTCAGCCCGGTCACCCGGGTCTGCTCGAAGATCTCCACACCGAGCTCGCTCGCGGCCCGCGCCAGCTCGGTGGCCAGCCGCGCGGGATGCACCAGTGCGGCGGCGTCGGGCCGGACGAGGCCCGCCTCATAGGTAGGGCTCGCGATCTCGGCCCGGACCTTCGCCCGGTCGAGGAACGTGTGCGGGAGGCCCTCGCGCGCGGCCCGGGCGGCGGCGTCGAGCAGCCAGTCGATCTGGTGCGGCTCGGTCGCGAGGTCGACTACGCCCGTGCGTTCCCACTGGCAGTCCAGGCCCAGGGTGTCCACCGCCGTCCCGATGGCCGCCAGGTTCTCCTGGCCGAGGCGGGCCAGGAGGCCGGGATCGTCGGGGCGGCCCGGCACGTCCGGCGGGCGGCCGCCCTCGTGTCCGTGCGCGAGCCGCGCACCGCAGAACCCGCCGTTCCGGCCGGACGCCGCCCACCCCACCGACCTGGCCTCGACCAGCACCACCCGCGCACCGGGATGACGCTGCTTCGCGCGGAGCGCCGACCACAGCCCCGTGTAGCCGCCGCCGACCACCGCGATGTCGGCCCGGGTCGAGGCCGACAGTGCGGGGTAGGTGGCGCGCTCACCCAGGTCGTCCAGCCAGAACACCGCGTGCCGCGTCCCGCCCAGGGCGTGGTCGACGACCGACCTGGCCGGGACGTTGCGCTCAAAGACGGTCTGCAGGAGACGAGCCATGCCGCGAACCTAGCCAAAGCGTGGTGACTGCCGGTTTCGCCAGGATGAGCGGCAGATGACAGTGCAGGTCAGGCACCGAGGCAGATCGTCTCGTAGCCGCGCTGGGCGTCGAAGCCGAGCTCGATCTCGTCCTTGGTCCCCTCGGGGCACTCGTTGCCGCCGACCGTGAGGCCGGCGACCTCGCGCGCGCCGTCGGACGAGCACACCACCTCGCGGCCGTCCTTGTCCACGCAGTCGCCGATCAGGAGCTGGCCGCCGCCCATCCCGGGGTCTCCCGGATGGTCGTCGGACAGGTTGCGTGCGCAGACCACCTGGGTGTCCCCGCCGGCGTTCCCGTCCTTCTGGAAGACGACGTCGGTCCCGCTCGGGCAGTGCGCCTGGCCCACCGACACCGCGTCCTGGATCTCGAGGACCGTGACGGTGGCCGCGGCGTCGTCGCAGGGCAGCGGACGGTAGCTGTCCGCGGCACCTCCGGTGTCCGCGGCCGCCGCGTCCGGCCCGGCGCACGAGTCGACCGCCCAGATCGCCGTGTTCTCCTCGGTACCGTCCGGCCCGAAGAAGTAGATGCCGACGGCGACGATGACACCCGCGGCGACGAGGAACGCGACGACCGCCCAGATCCAGTCCCGCCTGCCGGATCTTCTGCGACCGCCGTCGCCGCCGCCGGTCCCGGCGGGGTCCGCGGACCGGTCGGGAGCCGACGGCACCTGGCCCGACCCGGGGCGCGCGGGGAACTGACCGGACCGGGCCGGGGTTGCGGGGAACGGGCCGGGCTGGAACTGCCCCGACTGCGGTCGGCCACCGTTCCGCGGTGGTTCGTTCGGCGTCCGGCGGGGCTGGCCACCGGTCCACGGTCGGCCGTTCTGGCGGTGCTGGTCTGGCTGGTGTTCCGGAACAGCTGCGTCCGGTGACACGGGGGAGGGCATGGTCGGCACCATAGCGACGTCCGGGTGAATCGCAAAAGGGTCTCAGGTACTTTCGTTGCAATCTCGCGCCTCATGGTCCGGGACTGGTGCACAGGGCCGGCGTCGGACGGGTACGCGGTGCCGGGCGTCGGCCACGGGTGTCCTGCCGCCGCTGCTACGATCTTCGGGTCGCGACTGGCGTCAGGTGGATCACCACCGGGGAGCGACGAGTCATGCCGACGAGGGGTCGTTCGCCTGGGCCCCGGGTCACCTCGTGAAAGGTGTGCGCCCGGGCAGACATGTCGCGGCGCGTGCGCTTTCCACCGCCGTCCGACAATCCCCGTCCCGCATGAATCGAGGAGCTATGAGCGCATCGACTCCCGACCCGCTCTCCACCCCGCTCGCTGAGCTCGACCCCGAGATCGCCGCCGTCCTGGACGGAGAGCTGGCCCGCCAGCGCGACACTCTCGAGATGATCGCGTCCGAGAACTTCGTGCCGCGTGCCGTCCTGGAGGCCCAGGGCTCGGTCCTGACGAACAAGTACGCCGAGGGCTACCCCGGCCGCCGCTACTACGGCGGCTGCGAGCAGGTCGACATCGCGGAGAACCTCGCGATCGCCCGCGCCAAGGACCTGTTCGGCGCCGAGCACGTGAACGTCCAGCCGCACTCCGGTGCCCAGGCCAACGCGGCTGTGCTGCATGCCCTGATCAACGCCGGTGACAAGATCCTCGGCCTCGAGCTGGCCCACGGTGGCCACCTCACGCACGGCATGAAGATCAACTTCAGCGGCAAGCTGTACGACGTCGGCGCCTACGGCGTGGACCCGCAGTCCTACCGCATCGAGATGGACGAGGTCCGCAAGAAGGCGCTGGAGCACCGGCCCGACGTCATCATCGCCGGCTGGTCCGCCTACCCGCGCCAGCTCGACTTCGCGGCGTTCCGCGAGGTCGCCGATGAGGTCGGCGCCAAGCTGTGGGTGGACATGGCGCACTTCGCCGGCCTCGTCGCGGCAGGGCTGCACCCGTCGCCCGTGCCGTACGCCGACGTCGTCTCCTCGACCGTGCACAAGACGATCGGCGGACCGCGCTCCGGCTTCATCCTCTCCAAGGAGGAGTACGCCAAGAAGATCAACTCCGCCGTGTTCCCCGGCCAGCAGGGCGGACCGCTCATGCACGTGATCGCCGCCAAGGCGGTCTCGTTCAAGGTCGCGGCGACCGAGTCGTTCAAGGACCGCCAGGAGCGCACGCTGCGTGGCGCCTCCATCATCGCGGAGCGGCTGTCGCAGCCCGACGTCGCGGCGGCCGGCGCGTCCGTGCTGACCGGCGGCACCGACGTGCACCTGGTGCTCGTGGACCTGCGGAACTCGGACCTCGACGGCCAGCAGGCCGAAGACCTCCTGCACGCGGCCGGGATCACCGTGAACCGCAACGCCGTCCCGTTCGACCCGCGCCCGCCGCGCGTCACCTCGGGCCTGCGGATCGGTACGCCGGCGCTCGCCACGCGCGGGTTCGACGATGCCGAGTTCACCGAGGTCGCCGACATCATCGCGACGGCCCTCAAGGACGGCGCCGCCACGGACGTGGACGCCCTCTCGACGCGGGTAGCCAAGCTGACGGCCCAGTTCCCCCTGTACCCGGGTCTCTGACAATTCCGTTGAGTGCTGGGTATTTGTCGAGCTGAACGCGCTCGGACCACAAATACCCAGCACTCATCGAGGGAGGTACGCATGAGTGCACAGATTCTCGACGGGAAAGCTACCGCCGCGTCGATCAAGGCGGAGCTGAAGGAGCGCGTCACGGCGCTCCGTGAGCGTGGTGTGGTGCCCGGGCTGGGCACCCTCCTGGTCGGCGACGACCCGGGCTCGCAGTGGTACGTGGCGGGCAAGCACCGCGACTGCGCCGAGGTCGGCATCGCGTCGATCCGGGAGGACCTCCCGGCCGACGCCACGCAGGAGGACATCGAGGCCGCGGTGAGTCGCCTGAACGAGGACCCGGCGTGCACCGGGTACATCGTCCAGCTGCCGCTGCCGAAGGGCATCGACACCAACCGGGTGCTCGAGCTCGTCGACCCCGACAAGGACGCCGACGGCCTGCACCCCACCAACCTGGGGCGGCTGGTGCTGCGGGTCAACGAGGAGATCACCTCCTCGCTCCCGTGCACCCCGCGCGGCATCATCGAGCTCGTGGAGCGGCACGGCATCAAGCTCGCGGGCAAGGAGATCGTGGTGCTCGGCCGCGGCGTCACCGTCGGTCGCCCGATCGGCCTCCTGCTCACGCGGCGCGCCGTGAACGCCACGGTCACCCTGACGCACACCGGCACGCAGGACCTCGCCGGCCTGGTCAGGCGGGCCGACGTCGTCGTGGCCGCCGCGGGCGTCAAGGGCATCGTCTCCGGTGACATGGTGAAGCCGGGCGCCGTGCTGATCGACGTCGGCGTCTCGCGCGAGACCGACCCGGAGACGGGCAAGTCGCGCGTGGTGGGCGACGTGTCGCCCGAAGCCGCGGAGATCGCGGGCTGGGTGTCGCCCAACCCGGGCGGCGTCGGTCCGATGACGCGGGCGATGCTGCTGGCGAACGTGGTGGAGTCGGCGGAGCGGGCGCTCGACGTTCCGGCTGCCTAGCGCAGGCCGCCGAACGTAGGAGTAGTCGCCGCATGGATCCGCATCAAGCGACCGAGCCTACGTTCGGCGGACAGGGCGACTGCTCCTACGTTCGCCAGTGCATCGAGCGGTGCACGCGACGGCCGAATTCCGCCAGATCCGCACGCCTGCCGGCGTGCAGGCTGGTGGCATGCACAGGACGATCGACCTCAAGGTCATGTACTTCGGCACGCCGGTCGTGCTCATCTCGACGCGGAACCCCGACGGGTCGGCGAACATCGCGCCCATGTCGTCCGCGTGGTGGCTGGGCGACCACTGCGTGCTGGGCCTGGGCGACTCCGCCCAGACAGCCGCGAACCTGCACCGCGAACGCGAGTGCGTGCTGAACCTGGTCCCGTCCGACATGGTCGAGGTCGTGGACCGGCTGGCGCTCACCACGGGGAAGCCCGAGCTGTCGCCGCGCAAGGCGGCGATGGGGTACGAGTTCGTCCGGGACAAGTTCGGCCGGGCCGGCCTCACGGAGCAGACGTCCGACCTGGTGGAGGCGCCGCGTGTGGCCGAGTGCCCGGTGCAGCTCGAGTGCGCACTGGTCCAGGAGACACCGCTCGGCCTGCCGGGCGCCGGGGCGGCGGTCTTCCAGGTCCACGTGCTGCGCAGCCATGTCGCCGAGGAGCTGGTGATCCCCGGGACGCAGCACGTGGACCCGGTGGGCTGGGACCCGCTGATCATGAAGTTCTGCGATTTCTTCGGCGGCGGCTCGGTGGTCAGCCCGTCCCGCCTGGCCGAGGCCTGGGAGATGCCGCACTCCCCGGTGGTCACGCACTGACACGTGGGACGCCGCGATGCTCCGGCCGATGAGTTTCCGGAGGGCGCGGGGTCGATCCAGATGACGGGGCCGACGACGGTCCCCACCGACTCAGGAGGACACGATGGCTACCGTTCGAGCACATCTCTGGTTCGCGGACAACAACGCCGGTGAGGCCGCCGCGTTCTACGCCGAGCACATCCCCGGCTCGTCGGTGGACAGCGTCGTGAAGGCGCCGGAGAACGCGCCGGGTGCCGAGGCGGGCACCGATTTCGTCGTGCAGTTCACGGTGGCCGGCGTGCCGGTCACCGGGCTGAACGCCGGTCCGCACGTCAGGCTGAACGAGGCGTTCTCGTTCTACCTGTCCGTGCAGGGCCAGGAGGAGGTCGACCACTACTGGGACCTCCTGACCGCCGACGGCGGCGAGCCCGGCGCGTGCGGCTGGTGCAAGGACAGGTTCGGCGTCTCGTGGCAGGTCATCCCCCAAGAGCTCGAGCGGCTCTCCGGTACCTACTCGACCCCTGCCGAGATCGCCACGATGAACGCGATGCTCACGATGGGCAAGATCGACGTCGCGGCGCTGCAGGCGGCTCACGACGGGGCGTGATCGCACGGGTCGTCGGTGACTGTCAGGGGCGGCCGTTACGCTTTCTCAGTGCCTCTGATCGTCGCCGCCGCCAATGTCAACGGGATCCGCGCCGCCGTCCGCCGCGGCATGGACTCCTGGATCGCCACCCGCACGCCGGACGTGCTGCTGCTGCAGGAGGTGCGTGCTCCCGACGAGGTGGCCCGCGAGCTGCTCGACGGCTGGCACGTCGCGCACGCCGAGTGCGAGGTCAAGGGGCGCGCCGGGGTCCTCGTGGCCTCCCGCCTGCCGATCGGCGAGGTGCGGACGGGCCTGGCGGCCTACGGGGCCGACGTCGAGGCCGGCGCCGACACCGGCCGCTGGATCGAGGCCGACGTCGCCCTGCCCGGCGGCGGGACGTTCACCGCCGTCTCGGCCTACCTGCACTCCGGGTCGACCAATCCGGGCCAGGAGCACACGATGGTGGCCAAGTACGCCTACCTGGAGAAGGTCACGGCGCGCCTGGCGGAGCTCTCGACGGCGTCGGTACCGGCCGTGGTGGCGGGCGACCTCAACATCGCCCATCAGAACGCGGACATCAAGAACTGGAAGGGCAACCTGAAGAGCGCCGGCTTCCTGCCGGAGGAGCGGGCCTACGTGACCCGCTGGCTCGACGAGCACGGGTGGGCCGACCTCGGGCGGATGCACGGCGGCGACGGGCCCGGCCCGTACACCTGGTGGTCGTGGCGCGGCAAGGCGTACGAGAACGACTCCGGCTGGCGCATCGACTACCAGCTCGCCAACCAGGCGCTGGCGGCCGCGTGCCGCAAGATCGAGGTCGACCGTGCGCCGACCTACGCCGAGCGCTGGAGCGACCACGCACCGGTCGTGGCCACGTACGAGCTCTGACCGGCACCGCCTGCCGAGGGGCGGTCCCGCCGGGGATGGGCTGCGGCACGACGTGCCAGGCAAGCCTGCCCTATCTCTCTAGAGACGAAACCTGGCCAGCGCCCTGTGCTGCCCGGTAAGGTCCGGCAACCGACGGACCGCGTCATCGACGGGGCGGGCCGCACCATCGAAGGGACAACGCTGTGGGAATCATCGGCTGGATCCTCATCGGCTTGATCATGGGCGCCATCGCGCGCTCCATCCTGCCCGGCAAGGCCAGGGGCGGCTGGCTCATCACACTGGTCATCGGGGTGCTCGGGGCCCTGCTGGGCGGATGGCTCGGCGGAGAGCTCTTCGGCGTCCGGACCAACGAGTCCTTCTTCTCCCTGACCACGTGGTTGTGGGCCTTCATCGGATCACTGCTCGTGCTGGCCATCTGGGGTGCGGTCACGGGCAGGAAGCGCTGACCCGCGCCGATCCGCCGCTGGTCGAGCGGGTCGGGACCCAGGTCTCGACCCGCTCGACCAGCGATGGGCCGACCAGCGACAGGACCGACCCACGGGAAGGTCAGTACCGGATCGCGTCGATCACCTTGACGCGCACCGCGTAGATCGCTGGGATCAGGCCGGCCAGAGCCCCGATGCCGACGGCGCAGGCCATGCCGACCAGCGCGGCGTCGAACGGGAAGCCCGGCAGGTCGTCGATCGGACGGCCGAAGATGCGGTCGATGGGGATGTTCTTGATGACCGCCACGGCGATCACCACACCGACCACGCCGGCCACGGTCGTCGCGACCACCGACTCCATGAGGACGCCGAAGAAGACTCGGCCGCTCGTGGCCCCGAAGGACCGGCGGATGCCGATCTCGCGGATGCGGTAGCGCACGGTGACCAGCGCGATGTTGAGCAGGCCGAGCCCACCCAGCAGCAGCGCGAACCCGCCGACGCCGAGCACGAGGTACTGCAGCACCCGGTCGATCACGAAGGCCTCGGCCGGCGGCTTCTGGACGTCGAAGGGCACGCCGACCGCGGCCAGGTCCCGCGGCAGCACCTCGGCGAACTGGTCCGCGAGCTCCGGTGGCACCCAGAACTGGTACCCCTCGGCGCTGACGCTGTCGGGGAACCACCGCACGGCCTGGTCGAACAGCATGATCGCGCGCGGCCCCTCGCCGTTCCACATCACCGGCACCTCGCCGATCACGGTGGCGGCGACCGGCGTCTCGCCGTCGATCACCACCGACGGGTGCGTCGACGCGGCGGCGCCCTCGGTGAACGCGTCCAGGAAGGCCTGGTTGACGACCAGCACGGGGGCCAGCCGCTCGCCGTCGGACTCGGTGAACCACCGTCCGTCCTCCACGCCCTGGCGGGTGATGGCCCCGTGGTCGGCGTCGACCGCCGACCATTCGACGTACTCGCCGACGTCCCGGCCACGAATGTTCAGGCCGAGGTACGCGCGCACGGAGTGGTAGGAGATCTGGTGCCGGTCGGCGACGCTGTCGACGACCGCGTCCACCTCGAGCGCCGACATCGTCGTGCTGCTGCCCGCGGACCAGGCCTCGAGGGTCGTGTCCCGGCCGGACATGCGCTCGGTCTCCTCCTGCATGGCCTGACCGAACATGGTCACGGCTGCCGTGATGCCCGTGATCGCGGTGACCGCGCACGCGACGCCGACGAGCGCGAGCAGCACCCGCACCCGGTGGATCCGGAGCTCGTCCCATGCCTCGATGATCGCCCCGACGACGCCGGTCATGCGGTCAGCCCGGCGGTCTCGACGACGGCGGCGCTCCGGGCGATCGTCGCGTTCTCGGCCACGGCGACGGGTGCGTCGAGATGGATCGGGACCAGGACGCCGTCGGTCAGGCGGAACTGGCGGTCGGCGCGCGCGGCGATCGCCAGGTCGTGCGTGATGGTGACGAGGGCGGACCCGGTCTCGTTCGCCGCATCGTCCAGGAGGGTCATGATGGCTTGGCCGGTCTCGACGTCGAGGGCCCCGGTGGGCTCGTCGGCGAGGATGACGCGCGGTCCGCGTACGAGCGCACGGGCGATGGCCACCCGCTGCTGCTCGCCGCCGGAGAGCTTCTCCGGGCGGGTGTCGAGCCGTTCGCCGAGGCCCACCCGCTCCAGCGACTGCGTCGCGAGCCTCGTCCGGTTCCAGAACTGCTTGCCGCGCGCGTACAGCAGGGGCGCTGCGACGTTCTCCAGGGCCGTACGGCCCTGCAGCAGGTTGAACTGCTGGAACACGAAGCCGAAGTCGTCGCCCCGGCGGCGGGCCAGGGCCCGGCTGCGCAGGCGGCCGACCGGCTCACCCTCCAGGAGGTACTCGCCGGAGGTGGGCGAGTCGAGCAGGCCGAGGATGTTCAGCAGCGTGGACTTGCCGGTGCCGGAGCGCCCGACGATGGCCACGTGCTCGCCCGGGCCGACCGTCAGGTCCACTCCGCGGAGGATCTCGAGGGTGCTGCCGTTCGGCAGCTCGACGTGTCGCGTGACGGCCCGCAGGTCGACGAGGGGGACGACGGTCATCCGAAGCACTCCTTCTCGAACGCCTGCATCGTGGCCATGTCGCCTTCCATCGACGCCTGGTCGTACGCGGTCGTGTCTTCGCAGTCGACGCCGCCCTCGGTACCGTCGACGAGGGGGGTGAACTCGAGGATCTGCTCGCCGGCCCGCAGTCCCTCGGTGATCTCGACCTGCAGACCGTCGGTCAGGCCCAGTGCGACGTCGCGCTCCTCGGGCTCCGCCCCCTCCTTGGCGACGGTCCAGACCTTGCCGGTCTGGGAGGTGCCGAGGACCGCGCTGATGGGGACCACCACGACGCCCTTCGCGTTGCCGTTGGTGATCTCGATCTCGCCACCGAGGCCAGGGAACGCCTTGATCTTGCGCGGGATGGCGCAGCGGACGGCGCCGGTGGCGTCCGTGGGCGCCTCCGCCATCGACTCCTCGCCCGTGACGCCGGCGCCGCCGGGCGCCTCGCCGATGGTGAGCCCGGTGCAGGTGAACGGTGCCGGCCCGCCCTTGAGCGTCACCTTGGCCTTGCCCGTGGCGCCGACGAGCCGGTACTGCTGGTCGGCCGTCAGCGTGCCGGAGACGGACAGGGTGCCGGGGGAGACGGTGCCGATGGTCTCGCCCACGGTGACCGCCTGGTCCTTGAGCACCGTGATGTCGACGGTGCCGGACGCCGGCGCGAGGGCCGAGGTCCAGGTGACCTCGGGCTCCTGCTCGGTGACCGTCTCCTCGCCGGTCTCCTCGTCGACCTCGACGACGGGCTCGACGATCTTCTCGCTCTTGATCCACAGGACGCGGGTGTCCTTGCCGACCTTCGCCCCGTCGACCTCGATCTCGGCGATGACGCCGTCGGCGGTGGCCTTGATCTCGACGGGCGGGTCGGACACCACGGACGCCGGGACCGTTACCGCGTTGGTCACGGAACCCTTCGCGACGGGGATCACCGACTCGGTGATCTCACCCGTGGGCTGGAGCGCGTCCGGCGGGTCGAGCTCGGCGCCCCTGAGCGCCAGCGCGACGAGCGCTGCGGCGATCACCGCCCAGATGATGATCCGAGCGGTGGGGAAGACGTACTGGCGGACGGCACCCATGGGGCTCCTCGCGGCGGTGCGTGACGGACATCGATCTGCGAACTGGCAGCCCGGCGGACATTAGCGCAGGTCCGCAGCGGGACGGGATGAAAGTACGGGGTGAATCCAAGTCTTTGCGCGCAGGTGATGGCTCCTGGGCGCGCTGCTGCGCGGCACACACTACTCTGTTATCCGCGGTAGCGGGCGGACATGCGTCGGCGAGCCACCTCGCCGGCCGAGCCTGCCGGGTCTCGACAGGCTCGGCCAGCGGGGGTGGTCAGGCCGCCGGAGCGGAGGGCGGCGCCAGCAGGAACGCCGGGGCCGTGAGGTCGGCGTCGGCGAAGGCGTCGGCGACCGCCTGGGCGACCGTGTCGACGTCGGACCGGCGGACCAGCGCGATGGCGCTGCCGCCGAACCCGCCACCGGTCATGCGCGCGCCGAGCGCGCCCGCCGCCATCGCCGTGTCGACGACGAGGTCGAGCTCACGGCAGGAGACCTCGTAGTCGTCACGCAGCGAGGCGTGCGAGGCCAGCATGAACGGGCCGACGTCGGCCGCGCGGCCCTCCCGGACGAGGTCGGCGAACCGCGCGGTGCGGTCGATCTCCGACACCACGTGCCGCACCCGGCGCCGCAGCACGCCGTCGGCGTCGTGCGGCTCGAGCTCGGCCAGCGCGCGGTCGATGCCCATGCCGCCGAGGGTCGGGGCGATATCACGCAGCGACTCCAGCCCGAGCAGCTGCGCGGCCTGCTCGCACGCCGCGCGCCGCGCACCGTACTCGCCGTCCACGTGCGAGTGCTCGGCCCGGGTGTCGACGACCAGGAGCGTCAGACCGGCCGTGGCCAGGTCGAACGGCACCGGCACGCCGGACTCCAGCGGCTTGAGCCCCGGCCGGAAGTCGAGCAGCAGGGCGTAGCCCTCGCGGCAGCGCAGCGACGCCGACTGGTCGAGACCGCCGGTCGGTGCCCCGGCGATCTCGTTCTCCGCGAGCCGGGTGGCGTCGACCAGCGTGGCGCGCCCGGCGTCGGACTCCGCGAGCCCGAGGCTTGCCACCGCGTCGAGCGCCACCGCCACCGCGGCCTCCAGCGCGGCCGACGAGCTCAGCCCGGCCCCGAACGGCACGCACGAGTCGACGGCGGCGTCGAAGCCGCCGATCTTGTGCCCCGCCTCGGCCAGGGCCCAGGCGACGCCTGCGACGTAGGCGCCCCAGCCACGCACCGCACCGGGTGCGACGTCGGACAGGCGCGTCTCCCACATGCCCTCTGCCTGTGCGGACACCAGGCGGACCTGGTCGTCCTCACGCGGTCGCAGCGCGATGTAGGTGCGGTGCGGCAGCGCTGTGGGCAGGCAGAGCCCGGCGTTGTAGTCGGTGTGCTCGCCGATGAGGTTGACCCGGCCCGGGGCGGACCAGACGCCCTCCGGGGAGCCGTCGAACGAACGGGTGAAGAGCTCGTCGACCCGGCGCGCGCCTTCCTCGGCGGTCCAGGCCTCGAGCCACTGCGGTTCAGTCATAGGAAACATTGTCCCTCGCCGTCAGGGAGAAGTGGTCCGCAGCACCCGGACCGCGCCCGCCGGGACGTCCGCGTCGCCCGCGAGGGCGTCGCCCGTGAGCAGGTCGGTGGCGGGGGCGGACAGGGGCAGCTTCGCGTCACCGTCCGTGTGGTTGATGGCCACCGTGTACGTGGCGCCCTCCCCGGTGCGGCGCACCACCTCCAGTCCCTCCACCGTGCCCGACGGTGTCAGGCCGGCGCTCGCGTACACGTCGGCCATGACGGTGGCCAGCGCGTCGACGTCCAGGTTCGTCGACACGTACCAGCCGGTCCCCGCACCGTGCCGGTGGCGCGTGATCGCCGGCCCGCCCGGCTTGGGGCCGTCGGCGTAGGAGCCCACGGGCTCGGCGCCGTCGAGCACGAGGTCGTCGGCCCAGACCGTGCCGGTGAGCTGCGTGACGTCGGTGCTCGCGGCACCGGCCCCCGCCGCCCCCGCCCGGTAGGTGACGGTCAGCGCGTCGCCGTCGCGCAGCGGCAGGAACTCCTCGACCCACACGCCGAGCGCGGCGCGGAGCGGAGCCATGAAACCGCCCGGGTGCACCGCGTCGTGCTCGTCGACGATGCCGCTGAAGTAGCTGACCAGCAGCGTCCCGCCGGCCTCGACATAGGCGGTGAGGTTCGCGGCGGCCTCGGCCGTGAGCAGGTACGACGCCGGTGCGACGACCAGCTTGTAGCCCGACAGGTCCTGGCTCGGCCGGACGAGGTCCACGGTGTGGCCGTCCCGCCAGAGGCGGTCGTAGTAGGTGTCGACACGCTCGCGGTGGCGGGCGCCCTGGCTCGGCCGGAACTCGAGGTCCTGCGCCCAGAACGACTCGTAGTCCCACAGCAGGGCCACGTCCGCGTGCACACGGGAGCCCTGGAGCTCCGTCAGGCGGCCCAGGTCGGCCCCCAGCGTGGTCACCTCCTGCCACAGGCGCGAACCGGTGCCCGCGTGCGGCAGCATCGCCGAGTGGAACTTCTCCGCGCCGGAGCGCGAGGCGCGCCACTGGAAGAACATGATCGCGTCCGCGCCACGGCCCAGGTGCGCGAACGAGTTACGGGCCATCTCCCCGGGGCGCTTGGCGACGTTGCGGGGCTGCCAGTTCACCGCCGACGTCGAGTGCTCGAGCAGCAGCCACGGCTTGCCGCCCGCCACCGACCGGGTCAGGTCGGCGGCCAGCGCGAGCCCCACGTAGCCGCGCGGGTCGGCGGCCTGCAGGTAGTGGTCGTTCGAGACGAGGTCGACCTCCTTGGCCCAGGCGAACAGGTCGGTGGCCGGGCAGCTGGCCGCCATGAAGTTGGTGGTGACCGGTGCGTCGGAGTACTCGCGGACGGCGTCGCGCTCGGCGACGAAGCAGGCGCGCAGGGCGGCGTCGGAGAACCGCGCGAAGTCGAGCTGCTGGGCCGGGTTGACCGCCTCCGGCGCCACGGCCGGGACCTGGATGTGCTCCCAGTCCTCGTAGTGCTGGCCCCAGAAGGCGGTGCCCCAGGCGGCGTTCAGGCTGTCGAGCGAGTCGTACCGCTCGCGCAGCCACTCGCGGAACGCCCGCTGAGCGTGGACCGAGTAGTCGAGCGCGACCGGCGCGCCGTACTCGTTGTGCACGTGCCAGCCCACCACGGCCGGGTGCCTGCCGTACCGCCGGGCGAGCTCGGTCGTGATGCGCAGTGCGGCCGACCGGTACGCCGGAGCGGTCGGCGCCATGAGCCCGCGCCCGCCGGGTCCCATCGGCGTGCCGTTCCGGTCGACCACCCGGGCGTCCGGGTGGGCCGCGTACAGCCAGGCGGGCGGGGCCGCCGTCGGCGTCGCGAGGAGGATCCGGACCCCGCCCTCGTGGAGCAGCCCGATCACACGGTCCAGCCAGGCGAAGTCGAACTCGCCCTCGCGCGGCTCCAGCAGTGCCCAGCTGAAGATGCCGAGGCTGACGAGGTTCACGCCCGCCTCGTTCATCAGCCGGACGTCCTCCGCCCAGATCTCCTCGGGCCACTGCTCGGGGTTGTAGTCGCCGCCGTAGCCGATCTGCTCGACGCCGGTCAGCCACCCGTCGTACTGCGGTCCGGGAACGAAGCGGGAGGTCTCAGGCATGGAAGGTCCTTTCACGAAAATGTATCTGTGCCGACACAGCTGGGTCAGCGGGGCGGGACTACGTGGACCGTCGCCGTGACGGGGCCGTGCTGGGTGGTCCCGTCGACGGTGAACGTACCGGGTTCGGCGGTCGCGCCGTCGGGCACGTCCTGCCAGGTGACACGGGTGCCGTCGACGTCCCCGTCCGCGGGGGACAGGACATCGACCGTCCGGGGGAGCCGGACACGGCCGTCCACCGCGGTGACGACCCGCACGGAGTCCTCCAGGACGGCGCGCACGTCGCTGTCGCGGTAGACATCGAGTGATGCGTTGGCCTCCGGGAAGGTGCCCGCGCTGGTCTCCACCCAGGTGAACATGGAGTCCCAGCTCGCGGGCTCCCACGTGAGCACCCCCTGCACCCGGTTGCCGGGCACGTCGTTGGCGATCTGGAAGACCCGCTGGATCGCGTCGGCCTGGCCCTGCACGGTCACCGGGAACGGCGAGTTGGGGAGCGGTGTCGGGTCGCCGGGCGGCGAGCTCGCCGCCGGATAGGAGGTCTCGGCGATGTCGAGCGCGTACTCGGGGAACGCGTCGGCGATGGTGTGCAGGTTGTGCTCCAGCGCCTCGGGGCTGCCGTGCCACTCCGGGTAGTAGGACAGGGCGAGCACGTCGGGAGCGGCGTCGGCCGCTTCGAGCCGCGTGAGCAGCTGCGTCCAGAACTCCATCGTCTTGGAGAGGCGTCCCTTGTCGACGATCGCGTGGATCTCGACCTCCGACTCCGGGGACGCCTCGCGCACGGCGCGGATGCCGGACGCCATCAGGGTGCCGAACCGGTCCCACTGCTCGGTGTAGAGCTGCTGCTCGGCGGGGTCCTCGCTCTGCCAGTACTTCCAGAGCAGGCCGCCGCCCGGCTGCGACTGGTAGACGTCGGCCTCGTCGGTGAAGTAGGGCGGCGCGGTGGTGCCGATGATCTCGGCCTCGCTGCCGTACAGGAAGCCGTTGATCACCTCGTTGCCCACCGCCACCTTGGCGGGGGTGGCGCCCTGCTCCACCAGCTCGGTCAGGTAGTCCGCGGTGGAGTCGTGGACCTCTTGGTTCAGCTCGTCGAAGGGCAGCTCCGCCCAGGCACGCGGCTTGGGCTGCTTGCTCGGGTCGGCCCAGCTGTCCGCGTAGTGGAAGTCGATGCCGAGGCTCATGTCGCGGTCGACGATCTCGCGGGCCACGGTGAGCGAACGCTCCGGTCCCTGGTAGGCCGGTTCGGTCTCGACGCCGGTGGCCTCGCTGCGCGGGTCGTTCCAGATGCGCAGGCGCAGGTGCTCCATCCCGCGGTCCCTGACGACGTCGAGCAGGTGCGGGCCCGGGTCTGGCGCGCCCGCCAGGGCCGCCTCGGCGTCCAGGTAGTACGGCTGGTCACGCTCCTGATCGGCGTAGGACAGGTCGGCGCCGAGCTTCAGGTCGTCACGCAGGTAGTTGTAGGCATGCAGCTCGGCGACGCCGTTCGTGCCCGGACGTGCGGCAGGGAAGCGGACGCGCAGGTATTGGATGCCCTCCCGGTCGACCAGCGCGGTGGTGCCGGCCGCGCCGCTGCGGCCGTCCCTGTGGTCGGCGAGGGACGCCCAGCGCCTGCCGTCGGCGGAGGCCTCGACGACGTAGCGTGCGGGCGTCGCGTCCGCGAGCACCACCTCGACCTTGCGCAGTCCGTCGTACGCGCCGCCGAGGTCGACGGTGAGGGCCTGGTCCGGCTTGCCGTGGCGGCTGCCCGACGTCGGCGCGGCCGGCCGCCAGGCGGTGCCCTCGTCACCGTCGAGCGCCAGGCCGGCGTCGGCATCGTTGCTGGTGGCACGGGCTGTGACCCAGTCCTTGCCGGCCAGGTCGGTCTCGACGGGCTCGATCACCGCCTCGCCGTAGCCCGCCGCTGACGGTCCGAGCGCGAGTCCGGCCGTCGTCAGCGCGACGACCAGTGCGGTGCCGCCCGCAAGGGCGCGCCTGCGATGCGTGCTGTGCGTCATGAGGACTTCCTTGTCCATGTCGGGAGCGTTCGTCCGGGTGCCGGGACAACGCCATGTCCTCTCCGCCGGGCGGGGAATGTGCTTCCCGGCATCGAGGCAGGACATTGTGCCCGCTGGATTGTATCGATTTACTGGCTGTTCTGGACAGGGCGGCGGGACCGGCTGTCGTCCTCGGCGGGAGACGTCGGAGCGGCCGGGAGATCGGTCCGGTGGTGCGGTGGGCTGGGCTGGGGCGGCTGGGGCGGCTGGGGTGCTGGGGTGCTGGGGTGCTGTGCGGCTGTGAGATCGGTCGGTTGGTGCGGTGCGCCCCGCGAGATCGGTCCTTTGGTGCGGCGCGGCCGCGAGATCGGTCCGTTGCTTTGAGATCGGTCGGTTGAACGACCGATCTCAAAGCAACCGACCGATCTCAGTAGTGCCGCTCGTGCAAGGGACCGATCTCGCCAGTGCGCCTGGTGCAGGGGACCGATCTCGGCAGTACCGCTGGTGCAAGGGACCGATCTCAGTGGGGGCTGCCGATACAGGGGACCGATCTCGGTGGTGCCGCTGATGCGGGGGACCGATCTCGGCGGAGCCATCGCAACCGACCGGTCCCGCCAGCGCCGCTGAGCCACCCATCCGCTCTCGAGCACGTGGCCCAGCGACCGCAGGGTGAGGGCAACGGTGCAGACGGGCCCGCCCGGCCACCCAGCCCGGCCACCCCGCCCGCCCAGCCCCGCTACGCCACCCGGAGATTCGCCGCCAGCAGATTCTCATGGCCCTCGCCGCGTCCATGCGGTTCGGTGGGGACCATGCGAATCCTGGTACTCGGTGGAACGGTCTTCCTGTCCCGCGCGGTCGCGGCGGCGGTGGTGTCCCGCGGGCACGACGTCACGTGCGCGGCGCGCGGTGTGAGCGGCACGGTGCCCGACGGCGCCACGCTCGTCCCCTGGGACCGCGCCGACGTGGTGCCGGCGGAGCTCGTCGGCGCCACGTTCGACGCCGTCGTCGACGTCTCGCGCATCCCGTCCCACGTGCGCCGCGCGGTCGAGGCGTTCCCGGACGCCCACTGGACGTTCGTGTCCACCATCAACGTCTACGCGGACACGGCCACGCCGGGCGGCACACCCGCGACGCTGCCCCTGCTGGACCCGGTGGAGACCGACGAGGACCCGGACTCCGGCCCGGAGACGTACGGCGCCATGAAGGTGGCCTGCGAGAACCTGGTCCGCTCCGGTGCCGCGGCGGCTCTCGTGATCCGGCCGGGGCTGATCGTCGGCCCGGGCGACCCGAGCGGGCGGTTCGCCTACTGGCCGTCCCGGTTCGCGCAGGCAGCACGGGACGGCCTGCCGGTGCTGGTCCCGGAGCCGACGGACACCCCGGTCCAGCTCGTCGACGTCCGCGACCTCGCGGAGTGGGTCGTGACGGCTGCGGAGGCGGGGACCACGGGAGACTTCGACGCCGTCTGCCCGCCCCTGCCCCGGTCGGAGCTGCTCGCCCAGGTGGCCGACGGCGCCGGGGCGAACCCGGAGCTCGTCCCGCTGGCCCCCGAGGTGCTCGCCGAGCACGAGGTGGTCCCGTGGTCAGGGCCCCGGTCGATCCCCTTCTGGGCCGCCGACCTGGTCGATGCCGGCTTCATGGCGCACGACGTCACGTCGTCGCTGGAAGCGGGCCTGACGATCCGGCCGCTCGCCGAGACCACCCGGGACACGCTCGCGTGGCTCGACGCGACGCCCGACGCGAAGATCACGGGCCTGACCCGAACCGAGGAGCAGCAGGTCCTGGCAGCCGCCCGAGCCTGAGCGCCTTGGTGGTGAGCGCGACCGTTGCGCCTCGACCGGGCAGGTGGTCGCAACGGTCGCGCTCACCACCCAAGGGGGCGTCAGGTTGTGCGGTCCTCCTTCAGGAAGTCCGCGCAGCGCTCGCCGATCATCATCACCGTGATGTTCGGATTGACCGTCGTGATCTCCGGCATGACCGACGCGTCCGCGACGCGCAGCCCTGTGACGCCCTTGACCCGCAGCCGCGGGTCCAGCGGCGAGCTGTCGTCGTCCACGGCGCCCATCCGGACCGAACCGGTCGGGTGGTAGACCGTGTTGTGGGTGCGCGTGATGTAGTCCGCGATCTCCTCGTCGGTCCGGACGTCCGGCCCCGGGTACAGCTCCGGCCCGGCCCACTCGGCCATCGCGGGCTGGGCCACGATCTTCCGGGCGAGCTTGATGCCCTCGACCATGACCTTCATGTCGTGCGGGTCGGTGAAGTAGCGGGGGTCCACCATCGGCTTGTCGCGGAAGTCGCGCGACCGCAGCCGGACGGTGCCGCGAGAGCGCGCGTGCGTCACGTTCGGCGTGAGGCAGAACCCGTTCTCCGTGGTCGGGTAGCCCTGCCGTGCCGTATGCATGTCGAACGGCACGGAGCCGTAGTGCATCATCAGGTCCGGCCGGTCCAGGCCGGGCTCGGTGGCCGCGAAGATGCCGATCTCCCACCACTGCGTGGACGAGGTGGGCATCGGCTGCTTCGCCTCCCACTGGATCACCCCTTCGGGGTGGTCCTGCATGTGCGACCCGACGCCGGGCGCGTCCACCAGGACGTCGATCCCGATCTCCGCGAGGTGCTCCGCCGGGCCGATGCCGGACAGCATGAGCAGCTTGGGCGAGTCGATGGCACCCGTGGACAGGACCACCTCCTGCCGCGCCGTGAACGTGCGGTGGTGGATCAGGTCCGGGCCCAGCACCTCGACACCGGTGCACCGGGTGCCGTCGAAGGTCAGCCGCTTGGCGCGGTGCTCCGTGAAGATCGTCAGGTTCGGCCGGTCGAGGATCGGGTGCAGGTAGCTCACCGACGACGACGAGCGGACGCCGTCCTCCCGGGCGTTGATCTGGAAGAAGCTCGCGCCGGTCACGACCGTCGTGCCGTCGTTGAACTGCACCCGGGAGATGCCCGCCTGCTCGCACGCGTCCAGTACCGCCACCCCGCACGGGTCTGCCGGCGGGATCTGCCGGATCCGCACCGGGCCGTCGTGGCCGTGGTGCACGCCGGGCTGGTCGTTGTTCTCGAGCTTCGTGTAGTACGGGCGGGACTCCTGCGCCCGCCAGCCGGTCGCGCCCAGGGCCTCCCACTGGTCGAGGTCCTCGGCCGGGGCCCAGAACGCGATGCAGGAGTTGTGCGAGGAGCAGCCGCCGAGCACCTTGGCGCGCGCCTGGCGCATGAACGAGTTGCCTGCTGCCTGCGGCTCGATCTGGTAGTCCCAGTCGTAGCCCGACTCCAGCAGCCCCATCCAGCGGTCGAGCCGCAGGATCGCGTCGTCGCCGACGTCGGACGGTCCCGCCTCCAGCAGGGCCACCGAGACCTCCGGGTCCTCGCTGAGCCGGGCCGCGACGGCGGCACCGGCGGAACCGCCGCCGACCACCACGTAGTCGAAGGCCCGCTCGCCGGTCTGCGCGGTGGCCTGCTTCGTCGGTCGCTTCGCGGGCAGCTCAGTCATCGGTGCCTCCGAACCACCCGGTCACCGCCGGGCGCAGGTTCTGGTAGATGTGCTTGGACTCCTGGTACTCGGCCAGGCCGGCCAGGCCGAGCTCCCGGCCGAACCCGGACTGCCCGTAGCCGCCCCACTCCGCCTGCGGCAGGTAGGGGTGGTAGTCGTTGATCCAGATCGTGCCGTGCCGCAGCTGGTTCGCGACCCGCTGTGCCTTGCCCGCGTCCTGCGACCAGACAGCGCCGGCCAGGCCGTAGAACGTGTCGTTGGCGATCTCGACGGCCTCGTCCTCGGTGCTGAACGTCTCCACGGTGACGACGGGGCCGAACGCCTCCTCGACCACGGCGGAGCTGCCGCGCCGGACGTCGTCGAGCACCGTGGGCAGGTAGTAGAAGCCTGCCTCCAGCTCGCCGGTGCCCCACTCGCCGCCGCACCGCACGACGGCGCCCTCCTCGACCGCCTTCTCCACGTACGCCGTGACCTTGTCGCGGTGCGCGGCGGAGATCAGCGGACCCGTCTCGGCCGACTCGTCCCACGGGCCGCCCAGCCGGATCTGCTGGGCCCGGCGCACCAGCTCGTCGACGAAGCGGTCGTGGATCGACTCCTCGACCAGCAGCCGCGCCCCGGCTGAGCACACCTGTCCCGAGTGGACGAACGCCCCGTTGAGCGCGTTGTCGACGGCGGCGTCGAAGTCGGCGTCCGCGAAGATGACGTTCGGGTTCTTGCC
This sequence comes from Promicromonospora iranensis, assembly GCF_028994805.1. Lineage (GTDB taxonomy): Bacteria > Actinomycetota > Actinomycetes > Actinomycetales > Cellulomonadaceae > Promicromonospora > Promicromonospora iranensis. Next base: position 283,029 of record NZ_JAJQQP010000004.1, read on the forward strand.
ACCCAGCTCCAGGGCCACCTTCTTGACGGTGGCCGCCGCGCTCGCGGCGATGACACGGCCCGTGGCGAGGCCGCCGGTGAAGGACACCATGTCGACGTCCGGGTGGCTCGACAGCGGTGCGCCCGCCTCTGGCCCGGCGCCGAGCACCAGGTTGGCGACGCCCGCCGGGACGCCGGCGTCGGTCAGGACCTCCATCAGGAGGACCGCGGTGTGCGGGGTGAGCTCGCTCGGCTTGAGCACGAAGGTGTTGCCGGCGGCGAGGCAGGGCGCCACCTTCCACACGGCCTGCAGCAGCGGGTAGTTCCACGGCGAGATGAGGCCGCAGACCCCCACGGGTTCGTGCACGACGCGGCTGAGCACGTCGGAGCTGCCGGCGTCGACCACCCGGCCGGCGTCGACCCCTGCCAGCTTGGCGTACCAGCGGAAGCAGGCGATGCAGTCGTCCATGTCGATGCGGCTCTCGACCAGGCGCTTGCCCGTGTCCCGGGACTCGGCGAGGGCGAAGTCCTCCGCCCGCTCGGTGAGCAGGTCGGCCACGCGGTGCAGCAGCTCGCCGCGCTCGGGCGCGGTGGTGGCGCGCCACGGGCCGGTGTCGAACGCGCGCCGCGCCGCCGCGATGGCCCGCTCGGTGTCGGCGGCGGTCGCCTCCGACACCTCCGCGACGAGCGAGCCGTCCGCCGGACAGCGGATCTCGCGGGTCCCGCCCGCGACCGCTGCCTCCCAGGCGCCGTCGATGTACAGGGTCGTCGGTGTGCTCATGGTGGTGCTCCCGTAGGGATGTGCGGGCCTGCGGTGGTCAGCTGTCGATCTGCTCGGTGTCGTGGGTCGGCGAGGTGCTCGCGTGCAGGAACAGGAGGTGCCGTTCGTACTGGTCCAGGACGTCGGCGATGAGCTGTTCCTTGGCGTAGTCGGTGACGTCGTAGCCCTGGGTGCCCTCCGCGAGCAGCACCTCGACCCGGAAGTAGGTGTCGTCCTGGTCCGAGGTGTTCATGCGGAACGTCGGCGTGGGGTGCGCCTGCGGCCACAGCGTGTAGGTGAACGGGGCCTCCTCGCCGTGCTCCACGGTGAGCGTGATGGCCGGGAGCCCGCTGTCACCCACGGGGGCCTCGGTGCAGGACGTCCTGATGTCCTGCTCCTCCAGCGCGGCGGAGACCTCGGTGAGGGCCGGGCGCACCGTCTTGTCGATGAACCGCAGCACGTGGCGCCGGTCGGGGAAGCTGACCAGCCGCATGAGCCGCTGCCGCCAGCCCGGTGCGCCCGTGGTGCCCGCGTGGCCGATGCGGCCCGACAGGCTGGACGGCAGGGCGGTCCGCAGGGTGTCGAACTTCTGCCCCTCGGTCCGCAGCACCTTGTAGAGGGCGAACATCACGCCGAACATCACGAGCGAGAACGGCAGGCCCATGATGATCGTGCCGGACTGCAGCGTCGAGATGCCGCCCGCGAGCAGCATGCCCATGGTGAGCAGTCCGGTGGCCGCCGCCCAGAAGACCCGCAGCCAGATCGGTCCGTCGTCGCCCGCCCGGTGCAGCTTGGAGGTCAGGTTGGACAGGACGAGCGCCCCGGAGTCGGCGGACGTCACGTAGAAGAGCAGGCCGATGAAGATGGCCAGGCCGATGGTGGCCGGCGCGGCGGGGAACTGCTCGAGCAGGGCGTAGATGCCCGACGCCGGGTCGTTCATCGCGGCGTCGCCGAACGCCGTGCCCTCCGCGCCGCCGTTCCGCATGTGGTCGAGGGCGCTGTTGCCGAAGATGGACACCCACAGCAGCACGAAGACGAACGGGATCGTGAGCGTGCCGAGCACGAACTGGCGGATGGTGCGGCCGCGCGAGATCCGGGCGAGGAACAGGCCGACGAACGGTGCCCAGGCCACCCACCAGGCCCAGAAGAACAGCGTCCACGCGTTCATCCAGTCCGTGGGCGCGTCGAACGCGTACGTGTTCAGCGTCATGCCCGGCAGTCGGGACACGTAGTCGCCGACGTTCATCACCAGCGCGTTGAGCAGGAATGTCGTCTTACCCGTGACGACGAGGAAGAGCAGCAGCGCGAGGGCGAGCACGACGTTGAGCTCGGACAGCCGCCGCACGCCGCGCTGCACGCCCGAGACCACCGAGAGCGTCGCCATCACGACGGCCAGTGCGAGCAGCGCCACCTGGGCGCCGACGCCGATCGGTACCCCGACCAGGTCGGAGAGCCCGCGGTTGAGCATCTCGACGCCGATGCCGAGCGTCGTGGCCAGACCGAAGATGGTGCCGAGCACCGCGGCGATGTCGACGGCGTCGCCGAGCCTGCCCCAGACCCGGTCGCCGAACAGCGGGTGCAGCACGGAGCGGATGCTCAGCGGCATGTTGCGCCGGTACGCGAAGTAGGCGATGGCCATGCCCATCAGCGCGTACATGCCCCAGCCGATGATGCCGTAGTGGAACAGCGTCCAGACGATGGCCATCCGGGCGGCCTCGACCGTGCCGCCGTCACCGACGGGCGGCGCCAGGTACTGGCTGGCGGGCTCGGCCACGGAGAAGAACATCAGGTCCGTGCCGATGCCCGCCGCGAACAGCATCGCGGACCACGTGAAGAGGCCGAACTGCGGCTTGGACTGCTCCGGGCCGAGCTTGATGCGGCCCGCGCGGGACAGGGCCACACCGATCACGAAGACCAGGAACGAGGCGGCCGCGATGAAGTAGTAGGCGCCGAACCAGTCGGAGATCCAGGTGACGACGACACCGATGTACTGCTCTGTCTGTGCGGGCCAGATGATCGCGGCCAGGCCGACCACGAGGATCAGCGTCGCGGACCCGAAGAACACCGGTGGGTTGATGCTGCTGTGCCGCCGCCCCTCGGGCGGGCTGTCGGCGGCTGCGGTCGGGCTCTCGGTCTTCGCCGGGGTGCTCATGGTTTCCTTCGTCGAGGGCTTCGGGCGGTGCCCACCGTACAACTACATGATTATTCACCCGCGTGCCCACCGGTGGTCGAGGCCCCTTCTGGCCGAGATTACGCCCGACCCCGGAGCGCCGCTCGCTGCTCGCCCGACCGGCGCCGCGTCAGACCGGGGCGAGCCCGAGACTGCGGCCCGCCAGGCCACGGCGGCGCTTCGCGAGCCCGCGGGCGACGTCGGCCAGCACCCGGGCGCCCGGTGAGTCCGGCGCGGTCAGGACGACGGGTGTGCCGCTGTCCCCGCCCTCGCGGACGGCGACGTCGAGCGGTACCTGACCGAGCAGCGGCACGTCCTTGCCCATCAGCTCGGTCAGCCGGGCCGAGACCTGCGCGCCGCCGCCCTCGCCGAAGATCTCCAGCCGCGTGCCGTCGGGCTGCTCCAGCCAGGACATGTTCTCGATCACGCCGACCACGCCCTGCGACGTCTGGGTCGCCACCGAACCGGCGCGCTCGGCGACCTCGGCGGCCGCGGCCTGCGGCGTCGTGACCACGAGGATCTCGGACGACGGCAGCAGCTGCGCCACGGAGATCGCGATGTCGCCGGTGCCCGGCGGCAGGTCGAGGAGCAGCACGTCCAGGTCGCCCCAGAACACGTCGGCCAGGAACTGCTCCAGCGCGCGGTGCAGCATGGGTCCGCGCCAGACCACGGGCTGGCCCGCCGGTACGAACATGCCGATCGAGACCACCTTGACCCCGTGCGCGATGGGCGGCAGCAGCATGTTGTCGACGCGGGTCGGCTGGCGATCCACGCCGAGCATGCGGGGGATCGAGAAGCCGTAGATGTCAGCGTCGATGACGCCGACGGACAGGCCGTCCGCCGCCAGCGCCACCGCGAGGTTCGCCGTGACCGACGACTTGCCCACGCCGCCCTTGCCCGAGGCCACCGCGTACACCTTGGTCATCGAACCCGGCTCCGAGAACGGGATGACGGGGTCGCCCGCGCCGCCGCGCAGCATCGACCGCAGGGAGGAACGCTGCTCCGGCGTCATCACGCCCAGCTCGACGTCGACCCCGGCCACGCCGTCGACGGCCGTCGCAGCGGCCGTCACGTCCTTGATCAGCGTGGACTTCATGGGACAGCCGGCGACGGTCAGGTCGACGCCGACGGTCACGTGCGCGCCCGGTCCGGAGGAGGAGCTCGTGGACACGTCCACCGACCGGACCATGCCCAGGTCGGTGATGGGACGCCGGATCTCGGGGTCGAGCACACCGGTCAGCGCGTCGCGTACGCGTGCCTCGAGTGTGGGGGAGTCGACAGGGGTCATGATTCGATCCTAGGGCGGAGGTCCAGCGGCCCCGGCATCGGGGTGGTCTTCCATGCTTTTGCAATGAAGGTCAGTTGAAAACGGTACGCTGCGTCACCACCAAGGGTGAGGAGGCCCCATGACCGAGCCACGCGTCCCCGTGCGCGTGCGGCGTGTCGCCTCCGAGGACCAGGCCCGCGAGCTCGCCGCCGCGCTGCAGCGGCCGGGCCGCGACCGGCCGGTGGTGGTCATCTCGACGCCGGCCGGGCACGATGCCCCGTTCGTGGACCCGAAGCGTGTGCTCGACGACGTCGCCGGGCTCGCCGAGGTCGTGGTGATCCCCACGGGTGACGTGTCCTGGGCCTTCTCGTCGGGCATGCCGCCGGACACCCAGGTCTACGGCGGCGCTTCCCGCGTCTACGGCACCGACCTGGAGTGGGTGCACCACCCGCGGCGCTCGCCGTTGCACTTCGCCTACTCCGCCGACGAGGACGCGCGCGTGCGCGACCGCCTGGTCAGCGACGTCATGCGGTTCGCGGTGCGTGCGGGGATCGTCGGGTCGGCCCGGTCCGCGCCGGACGTGGCGGCCACCGACGGCAAGGTGCTCGGTGTGCTCGGCACGCGCGCCCTGGTCAGCACCGACGACGGCGGCCAGGCCAGCGTCGCGGAAGAGCTCGTCTTCTCCGACGTCGCGCTGGCGCGGGTGCTCGCGCCGGGCATGCGGGTCACCGGGGTGCTCGACCCGGTGCGCCGCCTCCTCGACATCCGCGGCATGCTGCCCGACGCCGACGCGCTGCGCCGACTGGTGAACGCCACCTACCGGGTGGGTCAGGTGGTGCTCGGCCGGGTCGAGGTGGTCGAGCAGGACGCCGTGCGGATCGCGCTGGCGCCCGGCGTCGTCGTGCGCGTGCGCCGGGCGGAGATCACGGGCAACCACCTGGACCTGCTGAGCGACCTCTTCACCGCGGGCGAGGTGGTGGCGGCCCGCCGCATACCCGCACCGCTCGACGGCCTGGCGCTGCGGCTCGACGACGTCGACGAGTCCGAGGACGAGCCGGTCCCCGCGATAGCGCTCCTGGACGGCGGGCCGCCGTGGCTCGAGCTGCCGCCGGCCGAGCCCGGCCTCCCACCGGTCGAGCTGGCCGAGACCCGGCAGCGTGCGTCGGCCGAGCCCGCCGCGGCCACCCGGCCCTCGGCAGCCGAGCCCGTCGAGGCCCCGTCGGGCGACGACTCCCCGCCCACACCCGCCGACCTCTTCGGCCCGCGGCCGGCCGGTCCGGACCCTGACCGGACGCGCCCGGATCACGCCGTGCCCTCCGACCGTCCTCGGCCGGGCGACGGCTCCGGTCCCGTACCGACACCGCCCGGCGGCCAGCGGGCACCGACGCCCGGGGACGTGGCCGCGTGGCACGCCGGCGGGCACGACACGCTGCCGTCGCCGGCGTCGGCCGCGTCGGCCGAGACCCCGGCGGAGCCGTCCGGCAAGGCGACGCGCGACCTCAGCCTCTCCCTCGACGCGGCGAAGGCACAGGTCTCGGCGCTCACGAAGGAGCTGCTCGACGACAAGGTCAAGCGGCACCAGGTCGAGCTGGAGGTCGACCGGCTGCTCGGTCGGGTCGGCGAGCTCACGGAGCGGCTCGAACGCAGCGAGCGGCGTGCCGAGCAGCAGGCGACGGCCCTGCGCAAGGCGCGGCAGGAAGCCGCACGCCTGCGCCGTCGGCTGGGCGACGCCGGGGTCGAGGTGCCCGAGGACCGCTACTTCGTCGACGACGAGGAGCAGCTCCGGTTCGAGGTGCTGAGCGAGTGGGCCCGGGCGATCCCGGCCGCGGAGAAGGCCGGGCGCCCCCTGGCCGAGTACGTGGTGGGCCCTCGGTTCCTCGCGTCCCTGACCGACATCGAGGGGGTGAGCCGGGACCGCGTCGTCTGGACGCTCGTCATGGTGCTCACCGGTCTGGCTCCCGAGATGAACGGCCTCCAGGTCCACCGCCTGCGGACCGGTGCCGGTGGCGACGACCGGGCCAGGCACCGCGACGACGGCGCCGTGTGCTGGCGGGTGTCGCTGCAGGTGAACACGCCGTCGGCCCGCAGGCTGCACTACTGGAAGCTGCCGGGTGGGACCTACGAGCTGTCGCGCGTGGTGCTCCACGACGACGTGGAGCCCTGATCGCGGTCCTTCTGCTCCAGCTCCTCCAGGAGGTTGCGGATCTCCGACCGCACGAAGTCGCGCGTGGCGACCTCCGACAGCGCGATCCGGAGCGCCGCCATCTCCCGCGCCAGGTACTCGGTGTCGGCCAGGTTGCGCTCGCCGCGCTGCCGGTCTTGCTCGGCCGTGACACGGTCGCGGTCGTCCTGCCGGTTCTGCGCCAGCAGGATCAGCGGGGCCGCATAGCTCGCCTGCAGCGACAGCATCAGCGTCAGCGCGGTGAACCCGTTCGCCGCGCTGTCGAACCGTAGGTCCGACGGGCCCCAGGCGTTCCACGCCAGCCAGATCATGCAGAACACCGTGAGATAGACCAGGAACCGGGGTGTGCCGAGGAACCTCGCGATGCCCTCCGAGGCCTTCCCCGCGGCATCCTGCTCTATCCGGAACCGGGGGACCAGGGTGCGGCGCTGTGCCAGCGGTGTGTCCAGACGCTCAGCCACGGGATGCCTCCCGTCGCTCGGACCCGCCCTGCTCGGCGGATTTCTTCTGCTCGGCCGGTGCGGACTGCGTGGTGATCGACTCCAGACGCTCGTCGTCGCTGCCGCGCCAGTCGTCCGGGAGGATGTGGTCCAGCACGTCGTCGACGGTGACCACGCCGAGCAGCCGGCGCTGTGCGTCCAGCACCGGCAGTGCGAGCAGGTCGTAGGCCGCGAGCAGACGTGTCACGCGGCCCACCGACGCGTCATGGGTCAGCCACTCGGTCTCGGCATCCAGCACCGACGCGACCGCCGCGTGCGGCGGCTCGCGCAGCAGCCGCTGGAAGTGCGCGACGCCGAGGAACCGTCCCGTCGGTGTCTCCTGCGGCGGCCGCACCACGAACACCATCGAGGCCAGCGCCGGCGGCAGCTCGGCCCTCCTGATCTGGGCCAGGGCGGTCGCGATGGTGTCGTCCGCGCCGAGGATCACGGGCTCGGTGGTCATGAGACCACCAGCCGTGTCCTCGGCATACTTCAACAGGCGCCGGACGTCGGCCGCCTCCTCCGGCTCCATGAGGTTCAGGAGCTGAGCCGCCTGCTCGTCGGACAGCTCGTTCAGGAGGTCCGCGGCGTCGTCGGGCTCCATGGCCTCCAGCACGTCGGCCGCACGGTCCCGGTCCAGGCCCGACAGGATCGACACCTGCGCATCCTCGGGGAGCTCCTCCAGCACGTCGGCGAGACGCTCGTCGTTCAGCGCGCTGGCGATCTCCAGCCGGCGCGCCGCCCCCAGCTCGTGGATCACGTCCGCCAGGTCGGCCGCGCGCATGTCCTCGTACGCCTCCAGCAGCTGAGCAGCTCCCTGCCCGGCGGACCGCGTGGTCAGGTCCTCCACGGCGTCGACCGGCACGGTCAGGGTGGAACCACGACGGAACGGCGCGGACCCCCGCCCGGCACGACGCCGCACGAAGAGCTGGTCCACCAGCCAGTCGCCGGTGCGCTGCTGCGCGATCGAGACGTCCTCGATGGTGACCTCGCCCGAACCGTCCTTGAGGTGGACACGACGGTCCAGCAGCTCGCCCAGCACCACCGACTCCATGGCCCGCTGCTCGAACCGCCGCATGTTCACCAGACCGGTACTGATCACCTGGCCCGCGTCGATACTCGTCACGCGAGTCAGGGGCAGGAAGACGCGGCGTCGGCCCGGGACCTCGACCACCAGACCCACCGCGCGCGGTGCGCCCTTGGCCCGGACCAGCACGACGACATCACGAACCCGGCCCACCTGGTCCCCGATCGGGTCAAAGACCGGCGTGCCTGCCAGACGTGCGACAAAAACCCTGCTGCTGGCGCTCACGCTGGTCAGCCTACGACCCACGCACGGGGGATGCTCCTCGCTAGTGGGCGCAAGGTAGGGGAGACTATGGGGTATGAGCATGTCTCGCCCGGGTGCTGTCCCGAAGGTCCCGACCCTGCCGGCAGGCGACGAGGTCGCCGCGTACTCCACCTACCTGGAGGCGCAGAAAGCAGTCGACTACCTCTCCGACAACAAGTTCCCCGTCGAGAACGTCACCATCGTGGGCACCGACCTGCGCATGGTCGAGCGCGTCACGGGGCGCCTCACGTACGGCCGGGTGGCGCTCGCGGGCGCACTCTCCGGCGCATGGTTCGGTTTCTTCGTGGGGTTGTTGATCACGCTGTTCGCCGGCGAGGCGGGCTTCCAGGTGATGTTCGCCGGTATCGCGCTCGGTGCCGGCTTCGGTCTGCTGTTCTCCGTGCTGTCGTACGCGTTCACGGGCGGGCGGCGTGACTTCACGTCCTCGTCGCAGATCGTGGCCGCGACCTACGCGATCCTCTGTGGCCACGACCATGCGAGCGACGCACGGGCGCTCCTGATGCGCTCGCCCAGCGGCCTGGGCAAGTCGCGGGGCAACGCCACCGTGGGGGTTCCGGCTCCCGCGGCGTCGCCGTCGCCCACGGCTCAGGCGCCCGGCGCCGAGCCCGCGCAGCCCGCGCCGACGCCGACGCGCCCGACCGACCCGCGCTGGGTCACGCCGACGGGTGAGCCCCGGTACGGTGCGATGCGGCCTGGTGCTGGTGCGCCGGCCGAGACGCCGCCGGGTGCGCCTTCTGGGGCGCCTTCTGCGCCGACGGACGCGCCGACGGACGCACCGACGGACGCACCTGCGGACGCGCAGACCGGCGCACCGACCCCGCCGGACCAGGCAGCGGGCACCCCGGACAACCAGCGCCCCGAGAGCACGGGCAGCCCGGACGACTCGCCGACGTCGCGCACCCGCTACTCGAACCCGTACGCCCCGCCGAGCGACGACCAGAAGTAGCCGAGCTCCCGCGCGGGAGCGACCGGGCCTCCTCGGCCTGAGCCGTACCGGGCTTGAGCTCATTGCTAGTTCGAGCGTTGCTCCGACTTCGGTCCGTTGCAACGGTGGCACCTATGACTTCGGTCGGTTGCTCTGAGATCGGTCAATCAAACGACCGATCTCAGAGCAACCGACCGAAGTCAGTTTCTGTGCCGTGCAAGGGACCGAAGCGGGGGTCAGATGGCGGGCAGTCGTGGATCGATCCGGGCCTTCCGCAGTACGTCTGGCGGGATGTGCGCGGTGATTCGGTCGAGCATCGCCTGGACATCCTGCTTGTCGGACGCGCTGACATTTTCGAGGCTGACGCCGGCTCGCCGGATGGCGTCGGCACGAGCCTTCTCGGCCAGATACTCCTGCGCCGGGTCGTGACCGGGGCGAACGCCGTCCGGCCGATACTTGACCTGACCGTCGAACTCGATGCCCAGCGCCCACTGTTCGTAGCCCAGATCCGTGTGGAAGCGCCCGGCGTCGGTCTCCACCGGCATCTGCGTGGTTGGCCGAGGCAGACCGGCACGGAGCAGCTCATAGCGGACCCAGGTCTCCCAGGCGGACTGAGGGCCCGAGTCAGCGAGCTCGATCACCAGCCGGGCCCGTTGGGTCCCGCGCCGGCCGGTCTGGGCGTCGAGCGTCGCGAGCAGCTCTTCCCGTTCGGCACCCAGGCCCAGGGCTGAGTCGGCGATGACGAGCGCCTCGAGCGGGTGCAACGTCCGCGCGCAGTCGACGACCGTGCGTGCGAGCGATGTCACCGGTAGGCCTGCGGCCTCGACGATGTCGTCGGGCACGAGGGTCCACGTGTACCGCCGCACGTCACCGGCGGCGTGGCCGGAGGCGCGGTAGCGCTGGTAGACGTGTGTTTCCCGCGGCGTCGTCCAGACGAGGCAGCCCAGGAGCAGCGCGGCCGACGCATGGCTGAACACGTGCTTGGCTCTGAGCTGGGAGTGCAGCGCGCGGGCGCGGGCGAGTGCCTTCTTGCGCGCTTCTCGCGCAGCTCTCGAAGGACCATCGACGTGGATCTCGTCCGGAGCGCAGTACGCACCGCGTCGAACCCTGAGGACTTCGCCGGTGCGAGCACCGGCGGCCAGCTTGTTGCGGTTGTGCTCGAGCGCGAGGGCAACCGTCGGGATCTTCACTTCGACCATGGAACGACGTTGCGTCATCGCACGAGGGTCCGGTACCTGGTCCAGACGCAGCTGTGCACAGGTCGCGGATCCACAGGGCCGTGGTCGTGCTCGGACCGATGGGGCGCCCCGCCGTGGGGCTCCATGTGGGCGACGATCATGCGGCCGTCCGACCGGCTCGGCCCAGATGATGTGTGGCGGCGGGGCGCGGCGGGGCGGGGCGGGCGACTTCGGTCCGTTGCACGGCGGCCCCTATGACTTCGGTCGGTTGCTTTGAGATCGGTCAATCAAACGACCGATCTCAGAGCAACCGACCGAAGTCAGTGTCCGAGCCGTGCAACGGACCGAACTCAGCGCCGCGAAGCCCAGCCGCCGAGCTCAGCGCAGCGACGCCATCCAGGCCTCGACGTCCTCCGGACGGCGGGGCAGAGCCGCCGAGAGGTTCTCGTTGCCGTCCTCGGTGATCAGCACGTCGTCCTCGATGCGCACGCCGATGCCGCGGAACTCCTCCGGCACGGCGAGGTCGTCCGCCTTGAAGTAGAGGCCCGGCTCGATGGTGAACACCATGCCCGGCTCCAGGACGCCGTCGAGGTAGAGCTCGCGGCGGGCCTGTGCGCAGTCGTGCACGTCGAGGCCCAGGTGGTGCGAGGTGCCGTGCACCATCCAGCGGCGGTGCTGCTGGCCGTTCTCGTCGAGCGCGTCGGCGGCGGTGACGCCGTCGGGCAGGAAGCCCCACTCCTCGAGGCGGGCCGCGATGACCTCCATGGCGGCCGCGTGGACGTCGCGGAACCTGGCGCCCGGCTTGGCGACGGCGAACGCGGCGTCGGCCGCGTCGAGCACCGCCTGGTAGATCGTGCGCTGTACGTCGGTGTACTCACCGTCGACGGGCAGGGAGCGGGTGATGTCCGCGGTGTAGAGCGAGTCGACCTCGACGCCGCCGTCGAGCAGCAGCACGTCGCCGGAGCGGATCTCGCCGTCGTTCCGGATCCAGTGCAGCGTGGTGGCGTGCTCGCCCGAGGCCGCGATGGTCTCATAGCCCACCGCGTTGCCCTCGAGCCGCGCATGGCCGTCGAAGGTGGTCTCCACGACACGCTCGCCGCGGCGGTGCTCCTTCGCGGCGGGCAGCGCCCGGACGACGGCCTCGAAGCCCTCGATGGTGCGGGCCACCGCCTCGCGCATCTGCTCGATCTCGTGCTCGTCCTTGATGAGCCGCAGCTCGGAGGTCGCCTCGACGAGCTTCTCGTCGGTGAGCGCGTCCTCGTCCTCGCCGGCCTCCAGGCGCAGCTCCTCGACGAGCGACTCGATGGCGTCGTCCGCTCCGGTCACCACGAGGAGGTGCACGCCGCCCTCGCCCACGTCCTTCGCCAGGGCGTCGCCCAGCTCGTCGATGTGGCGGGCCTCGATGCCGGTGAGGGCCTCGACGTCCGCCAGCGACGGGCGGGCGCCGACCCAGAACTCGCCGTAGCGGGCGTCGGCGTAGAACTCCTCGTTGTCACGCGGCGCGAGGGGGCGCACGTACAGCACGGCGTGGTGACCGCTGGCGGCGCCGTCCGGGCCGGGGTCGCCGGCGCCGTCCTCGACGGGGTGCAGCACCAGGACGGCGTCCGGCTCGCGGTCGGTGCCCAGGCCGGTGAGGTGCGCGAACGCCGAGTGCGGCCGGAACCGGTAGTCGGTGTCGTTGGAGCGGGTCTTGAGCGAGCCCGCCGGGATCACCAGGCGCACACCCGGCAGCCGCTCGGAGAGGGCGGCCCGTCGGGCGACGGTGTACTGCGCGGCGGGTGACGCCGTGAGGCCGAGCTCGGCCCGTGGGGCCCACTGCGACATCACGAAGTTCTTGAAGGCGGTGGAGCCGGGGCGGTGTGAACGGTTGGACCCGCGATCGGCGGTTCCCTGCTCGTCAGGCTGCGAAGTGGTGGTGGGCTCGCTCATGCGCCCAGTGTTTCACGCACGCCGGTTGAAGTCTGCAAGCGCCCTGGCGACCACCCGGTTGAAGGCCGTGGGGGCCTCCGTGTTGACGTCGTGCCCCGCACCGGGGATGACCACGAGCGATCCGTCGTGGGCCGCGGCGAGGTGCCGCTGCTCCTCGATGCGCATGGCGTCGCGGGCGCCGTTGACGAACCAGAGCGGGACCCGCGCGGCACGCACGTTGGCGATCGAGGAGCGGCCGGCGAGGTGGGTCAGCGCGTCGGTGACGACGTCCCACGTAGGCCGGTACATCTCGGCGGTCTGGTGCGGCGCGATCTCGATCTGCCGCAGGTCGGCGCCGCCGGGGGCGCTCCGGAGCGGGCGGAGGGGGAGACGCACCGAGGGCACGGAGAGGCGCGGGCGGTGCACGCTCGGGTGCACCACCCGGCCGGTCAGCCGGCGGCCCAGGTAGGCGGCGTTCGCGATGTTCTTCGCGACGTCGCGGTAGAGCCGTACGGGCTTGCCCTTCGGGTCGGAGGTGCAGCCGGCCGCGAGCACGCCCACCAGACGGTCGGTGGTCTCCGGCCGGGCCGCCCAGGCGAGCGACGTGTAGCCGCCGAGGGACAGCCCCACCAGCGCCACCGGCCCGGACGGGAGAGCGGCGACGGCGTCGTCCAGCGCCTCGAAGGCGCCGTCCATGCTGAACCGGTCGTGGCGGCGCGTGCCGTGCGCGGGCAGGTCCACCGCGACGGCCTCGTGGCCGGCGGCACGCACGTGCTCGACCTGGTTCGCCCAGATCGCGCCCGAGCTGCGCACGCCGTGCACGAAGACGACGCTCGTGCGGGCGTCCTGCGGGTTCTGGTTGCTGCTCGTCATCCCTTCGATGATGCGTGATCGGCCGGGGCGGGCGGCGTACGACGGCCGAACGGTCGGTGAACGTGCTGTGTGGGCTTGACACCCCGGCCCCGCCGGGGTGCCGCACCTCACGCCGTCCGTGACGCCCGGCGGGCCGAGGCATCTCTACCCTGGTGGAGTGATCGACCTCCACACGCACTCCACCGCGTCAGACGGCACCGACTCGCCAGCGCGTCTGGTCGAGGTCGCCGCACGGGCCGGCATCACCACGCTGGCCATCACCGACCACGACACGACCTCGGGCTGGCCCGAGGCCGCCGAGTCTGCCGGGCGGTTCCAGATCGGCCTGGTGCGCGGCGCCGAGATCTCGGCGATCGCCCGGACCCCCGGCTGGGGCACCGGCGTGCACCTGCTCGCATACCTGCACGACCCGACCCACCCGGACCTGCTCGCCGAGACCGAGCGCACCCGTGACGACCGGACGTCCCGCGCCCGGCGCATGGTGGACCTCCTCGGCCAGGACTACCCGATCACGTGGGACGACCTGCTCGCCCAGACCAAGTCGGGTACGACCATCGGCCGCCCGCACATCGCGGACGCGCTGGTCGCGGCGGGTGTCGTGCAGGACCGTGACGAGGCGTTCGCCACGATGCTCCGCCCCGGCACGCGGTACTACGTGGGCCACTACGCGCCCGACGCCGTCGCCGCCGTCCAGGCGGTCCGTGCCGCCGGCGGCGTGCCGGTCTTCGCGCACCCCGGGGCCGACGCGCGCGGCCGCGTGGTCCCCGACTCGACCATCGAGGAGCTGGCCGCGGCAGGGCTCGCGGGCCTCGAGGTGGACCACCGCGACCACACGCCGGACGCCCGCCGCCGGCTGCGGGACATCGCCGGCTCCCTGGACCTGCTGGTCACGGGATCGAGCGACTTCCACGGCGCGGGCAAGCGGAACCTCATCGGCGAGAACACGACGGAGCCCGAGGTCCTCGAGGCGATCGCCGAGCAGGGAGCCCTCGAGGTGCTCCGGTGAGCTGGTTCGACGTCGCGCTCTTCACCGAGGTGTTCGTCACGCTCTTCGTGATCATGGACCCGCCGGGCACGGTGCCGGTGTTCCTGGCGCTGACCTCCCGGATGACGGCGCACGACCGCAAGCGCGCCGCGCGTACCGCGATCTTCGTCGCGTTCGGCGTGATCGTGGTGTTCGCCCTGTTCGGGCAGCTCCTGCTGGAACACATGGGCATCTCGCTCGCGGCCCTCCAGGCGTCGGGCGGGCTGCTCCTGCTCCTCGTCGCGCTGGAGCTGCTCATGGGCAAGATGGACGCCGGTGAGGCCAGCTCCGGCGGATCGGCCAAGAACGTGGCCCTGGTGCCCCTGGCGACCCCGCTGCTGGCCGGGCCCGGCACGATCGTGGCCACCATGGTGTTCGTGCAGCAGGGTGTGCACGACGGGGAGTCGGTGCTGGGGCACTACGCGTCGATCGGCATCGGCATCGTGGCGGTCTGCCTCTGCACCTGGGCGGCCATGCGGTTCGCCGGGCTGGTGCACCGGGTGCTCAAGGACTCCGGCGTCACCCTGGTGACCCGGATCGCGGGAGTGCTGCTCGCGGCGATCGCGACCCAGATGATCGCCAACGGCGTCATCGAGTTCGTGCGCACGGTCTGACTCCGGCCGCTCCGGCACCGCACGTCGACCCGTCACCGCACGTCGACCCGTCGCGACGTCAGACGTCGATCGTCTCCAGGGTCACCGAGACGGGCTTCTCCGGGACGAGATCCTCGGCCTGCCGCACCTTCTTCTTCATGGGCAGCACGTAGCCGCCGTCCTTGTCGCTCGGGAAGACGGACGTGGTCCAGGTGGTCTTCCCGACCGTCACCCGTACCCGGATCGAACCGAACCCGCGCGGGGGCAGCGGAAGGTCGGCCAGCTCGTCGGAATGGTCGGGTGGCACGGTGACGAACCACCAGGAGTCGGTACGCACCTGCCACTGCCACAGGGGAGCGGTGAACTCGATCTGCACGGGTAGCAACCTACGCCTCACCTCAGACATCGAGCCTGCCGAGACCAGGTCTCGACAGGCTCGATCAGGGAACGGCCGGGTCAGCTCTCCGGCTGGCCGCCACGCGTGCGACGTCGGCTGCGGCTCCGACGGCGGGGCTGGCCACCGTCCTCGTCGCCGGCCGACGCCGGGCGCTCGCCCGACGGGGCGCTGTCGTCGCTGGCCACGGCTCCGGCGTCGGGCCGCGAGGTGGCACGGGGCTCGCTGTGCGAACCGCTCTGCCGGCCGCCGGAACGGGGTGCGCCGGAGCGCGGGCCGCCCGAGCGAGGAGCGCCGGAACGACCGCCGCCGGTGCGCGCACCGCTGTTGCGCTTGCCCGTCTCACCCAGGTCCTCGACGTCCTCGGCGTCCAGCCCGGCGAGGTGCTGTGCGGACCGCGGCAGGCGGCCCTTCGTGCCCTCGGGGATGTTCAGGTCCGCGAACAGGTGCGGCGACGTGGAGTAGGTCTCGACCGGCTCGGGGTACCCGATCTCGAGCGCCTTGTCGATCAGCGACCAGCGCGGCACGTCGTCCCAGTCCACGAAGGTGACGGCGGTACCGGTGTTGCCCGCGCGGCCGGTGCGGCCCACGCGGTGCAGGTAGATGCGCTCGTCCTCGGGGCACTGGTAGTTGACCACGTGCGTCACGTCGTCGACGTCGATGCCGCGGGCGGCGACGTCCGTGGCGACGAGCACGTCGATCTTGTTGTTGCGGAACGCGCGCAGTGCCTGCTCGCGCGCGCCCTGGCCCAGGTCACCGTGGATCGCACCGGACGCGAAGCCGCGGGTCTGCAGCTCGTCGGCGACCTTGGCGGCCGTGCGCTTGGTGCGCGCGAACACGATGCTGCGACCGCGGCCCTCGGACTGGAGCAGGCGTGCCAGCACCTCGATCTTGTCCAGGGCGTGGGCCCGGTACACGACCTGCTTGATGTTCTTGACGGTCGCGCCCTGGTCGTCCGGCTCGGCGGCCCGGATGTGCGTGGGCTGCTTCATGTAGCGGCGGGCCATGGAGACCACGGCGCCGGGCATGGTCGCGCTGAACAGCATCGTGTGCCGCTGCGCGGGGGTACGGGCCAGGATCTTCTCGACGTCGGGCAGGAACCCGAGGTCGAGCATCTCGTCGGCCTCGTCGAGCACCACCGTCGCCGCGCGGAGCAGCGTGAGGTGACCCTGGTTGAGCAGGTCGATCATGCGGCCGGGCGTGCCCACCACGACGTCGACGCCGGTCTTCATGGCCTCGATCTGCGGCTCGTAGGCACGGCCGCCGTAGACCTGGACGATCCGGACGCTGCGGTGGGCGGACGCCGTGCTCAGGTCGTTCGCCACCTGCACCGCGAGCTCGCGGGTCGGGACCACGACGACGGCCTGGGGCTTGCCGGGCGCGACGAGCTCGTCGTAGCCGGGCTCACCGGGGGCGACGACGCGGTGCAGCAGCGGTACGCCGAAGCCGAGCGTCTTGCCGGTACCGGTCTTGGCCTGGCCGATGATGTCGTGGCCGCTCATCGCGACCGGAAGGGTCATCGCCTGGATCGGGAACGGGTGGGTGATGCCCGAGTCCTTCAGCGCCTCGACGATCTCCGGGCGGACACCGAAGTCCGCGAAGGTCACGTTCTGCGCCTGGATGGCGGACGGGCTGGAGTAGTCGGGCCCCGAGCCGGTCGTCGGCTCGGGTGTCACGGTGACCGCGTCTGCGGCCGGGGTGTCTGTCGTAGTCACTGGCGCCTTCATCTCTCGCGGCGCGGTGGGCCCTCATGGCCCGGCGATCGCGCCTTCGTGCGGCAGCCGATCGTGAAAATCATCGCGCGCCGGGGTTGGACCCAGGCTGCGCGTCCTGTCGGGGCGGCCTCCTGGGAGACCGAAGCACAGGCTCGGGGGTCGGAACGTGACGACCGGGCAACCGATGTACGTCATTCATGGTACGCGCACGATGTTTCCGCGTGGTGAGCGAAACACGTTCACTGCCCCGTTAGTAATGAACGCCACGTGGCGGACGGCGCGTGCGGGTGTGCCGTCCGCCACGTGGCGTGGGGTACAGCTCGCTCAGACCGCGCCGAAGCCGACCTTGCGCTGCTCCTCGGAACCGATCTCGACGTAGCCGATGGCGGCACCGGGGACGATCACTTGGCGGCCGCGCGAGTCGGTGAGCTCGAGGGTGCCACCGGTCAGGGCCTTCTTGACGGCAGTCGCGACGGCCTCCGCGCTCTCTTCCGTCTCGACAACGACCTCGCGCGTCAGGTTCTGCACACCGATGGTGACGTCCACGTTTACTCCAGTTCGGTCGGGGATTGCGCCGTGTGCCCGGTGATCCGGGGACCCGGCCTGACGATCCTAGTCACGCGGCGGCGCCCTCGGCCCGCGGTTTCGCCGTGGGCCGACAGGAGAGGCGGCACAGGTCCGGGTGGGAGGGTGCGGACCCGAGGCGCGGACCGGGTGCAGACCGTGCGTGCCCGGCGCTGCTGTGGACAGGGGCATGGGCGGATGGCCTCGTGCGTGGCACCATGGTCGGCGTGAGCAGACCGTCCTCCCCCCGGCGCGCCGGCAGGCACGCCCGTGAGGGCGCGCCTGCGGGTTTCCTGTCCGAGGGCGTTGCCGCCGGTCGTTCCGCGGCGCGGAAGGTCAAGCGGCGCGCTGCGCAGGACCCCCGGCGCGCGATGGTCTCGCTCGGCGTGTGCCTCACCGTAGGGCTCGGTGGCGGCATGGCGGCCACCATGAGCACGGAGCCGGACGCGTCCGCGGCAGTGGTGGCCGGTGTCGTCGAGGACAACCTGGGCGCGGAGGCGGCCGCGGCGGTGCGCAACGTGTACGAGGCGGCCAGGTCCGGCGAGCGGACCTCGCCCCCTCCGTCGACGACGCCGCCGGGTGCCGCCGCGGAGGCCGGCGCCGCGTCGGGCACCGGGGCCGGCGTGGGTACCGCGGCGGACGAGCTGCTCGAGCCGCCGACGTCCGACCTGCCCGAGCCCCTGGCCGCGGCTCCGGACGGCGAGCCGGCCCCGGAGAAGTCGCTGCCGCCCTCGCCCAGCCCGAGTCCCAGCGCCAGCTCTGCCCCGACGCCGGAGCCCGGGTCCGGCCTGGTCGGTACGAAGATCGCCGTCGAGGAGAAGCTGTCCGGCGAGCTCGTCGTGGCCAGCGGGTCCCGTCCCGCGCCCGCGGAGGGGAAGGTCTGGCGGGTCCAGATCGCCGTCGAGAAGGGTCTGCCGGTGGATCCGGAGGTCTTCGCGGAGTCCGTGCTGGCCACCCTGAACGACCCGCGCGGCTGGAACGCCGCTGACGGTTCCACCTTCGCGTGGACCGACTCCGACCGCTACGACGCGCGGGTGGTGCTCGCGAGCCCCGGCACCACCGACCGGCTCTGCCTCCCGCTGGACACGATCGGCGAGCTCTCGTGCGGCATCGAGGAGACCGCGGTGCTCAACTTCAAGCGCTGGGCCACGGGCTCCCAGGCGTGGGAGAACACCGGGCGCTACCGGCAGTACCTCGTGAACCACGAGGTCGGGCACGTGATCGGGTACCGCCACGACCTGTGTACCGGTGAGGGTGAGCACGCGACGGTGATGGTGCAGCAGACCACCACCACGAGCGGCTGCATCCCCGAGCCCTGGCCGGTCCCCGACGCACCGGTCCCCGCTGCGGAGTGAGTGTCCCGCCATGGGGCGAAACGGGCATTAACGACGCCTCCGCGCGGGGCCTCCGGGAGTGTCAGTGGCTCGTGGTTCGATCGTCCACGTGACACCGACCCTCGCCCTCGCACCTCGGCTGACGCCGCCCGGAGACCGTTCCGACGCTGCCGTCTCCGTGCCGCTCGACGACACCCAGGCGGCTGCGGCCGAGGCTGCTCTGAGCAACCGGGCGACGCTGGTCCTCGGGGCGCCCGGCTCGGGCAAGACCACTGTCACGTGCGAGGTCGCCGTGCGGGCGCTCGACTCCGGCATGCGACCGGAGCGCGTGCTGGTCCTCGCGTCGTCCCGGCGAGCCGCGGCACGGCTGCGGGACGAGGTAGCGGCGCAGGCCGGGCGTACGGTCGGCGCGCCGATGGTGCGCACGGCCTCGTCGGCCGCCTTCGCCGTGCTCCACAAGCGAGCCGCGGCACTGGAGCAGCCGACACCCACGCTGGTCTCGGGCCCGGAGCAGGACCTGGTGCTCGCCGAGCTGCTCGCGGGGCACGTGGCGGGCGAGGGTCGGCCGCTGGCCCTGCCACCCGGCCTGCCCGAGGAGTCGCTCGGCCTGCGCGGACTCCGCCAGGAGCTGCGTGACCTGCTCATGCGCGCCGCAGAGCGGGGCCTCGGCCCGGTCGAGCTCGACGAGATGGGGCGCGCGAACAACCGCCCCGAGTGGGTGATGGCCGCGCAGATCTACGAGGAGTACCTCGACACGATGGCGCTGCGGCTCGCCACGCCCGACGCCGGGCCGCGCTACGACCCCGCAGTGGTCATCGACGAGGCCGCCGAGTCGCTGCGTGCCTGGGAGGACGAGGTGCCGGGCACGCCGCGGCCCACGTGGGACCTGGTCGTGGTGGACGACTACCAGGAGGCCACCGCCGCGACCGTCCGCCTCCTGCGTGTGCTGCACGACGACGGCGCCCGCCTGGTCCTGCTGTCCGACCCGGACTCCGCCGTCCAGACCTTCCGCGGTGCCGCACCGGGCCTCACGGGCCGGGCCGCGGCGCCGGCCGGACCCGGTCGGGCCTTCGGCGCGTTCGACGCCGAGACGGTGGTGCTGGGCACGGTCTGGCGCCAGCTGCCCGAGCTGCGCGCGGTCACCCGCGCGGTGACGAACCGGATCCCGGTGTCGGCGAGTGCGCTGCACCGGCGCGCGACGGCGTACACGCCCGAGGACGCTGCGGGTGCGCCTGCCCTCGACGAGCCGGCCGAGGCACCGGAGACCGCTGCGGGCACCGCCGCCGCGGAGCCTGCCACGACGCCCTCTACGGAGCCCACGTCGTCCGTCCAGGTGGCGGTGCTGTCGGGCGCGGCCCAGGAGGCTGCCTGGATCGCCCGGGAGCTGCGGGCCGAGCACCTGCTGCGGGGCACTCCCTGGGAGCGGATGGCGGTGATCGCCCGGAGCGGTACGCGGCTGGCGGCGCTGCGGCGCGAGCTGGTGTCGGCATCGGTGCCGGTCGCGCTGCTCGGGTCGGACCTGCCGCTCCGCGACGAGCCCGCCGTGGCGCCGCTGCTGGCGGCGGTGAAGACGTGTGCGGGCGCCCCACGTGGGAGCCTGGAGGCCCTGATCGCCGAGGAGCTCGACGGCGACGAGCCGGTGCTGGACCCCGAGACGGCGGCGCTGCTGCTCATCTCGCCGATCGGCGGTCTCGACGCCGTGGCGCTCCGCCGGCTGCGGCGCGCGCTGCGGTCGGAGGAGCTGGCGGCCGGTGGCGGCCGTACGTCGGACGCGCTGCTGGTCGAGGTGCTGGCCGACCCGGCACGTGCGGCCCTGCTGCCGACACAGGTACGGCGCGGACCGCTCGCCGTGGCCCGGGTCCTTGCCGCCGGACGTGAGGCGGCGGGGGAGCCGGGCGCCACCGCGCAGACGGTGCTCTGGTCGGTGTGGGCCGCCTCCGGTCTGGCCGAGCGGTGGAGTGCCGCCGCCCTCACCGGGGGACCGGCAGGGCTGCGGGCCGACCGCGACCTCGACTCGGTGCTCGCCCTGTTCCGCGCGGCGGAGACGTTCGTGGACCGGATGCCGGGTGCGCCGGTCGCCGCGTTCGTCGACTACCTGGCGTCGCAGGACCTCCCGGCCGACTCGCTGGCGGCGTCCGCCCAGGGCGCGGGAGCCGTGGAGGCGCTCACGCCTCCGGGCGCCGCGGGGCGTGAGTGGGACGTGGTGGTCGTGGCCGGTGTGCAGGACGGCGTCTGGCCCGACCTGCGCCTGCGCGACTCCCTGCTCGGTTCGCAGGCGCTGGTCGAGCTCATCGCCGGCCGCTCGGAGGACGGGCGGGTCGTCGGCGCGGAGGCACGGCGCCAGGTCCTCACCGACGAGCTACGCGCCTTCGCCGTGGCGGTCTCCCGTGCCCGACGGCGCCTCCTGGTCACCGCCGTGGAGGACACGGAGGAGGCCCCCAGCGTGTTCTGCGACCTCGTGTCGCCGCGGAACGACGGCGGCGACGGGCCGGACCCCCGGCGGGTGCCGGTCGGTCCGCCGCTCGACCTGCGCGGCGTGGTGGCCGCGGCCCGCTCCGAGCTGGTGCGCGCCGCCGCGCTGTCGACGCCGGGCGACCAGCCTGCTGCCGCGCTCCTCGCGGACCTCTCGGCAGCGGGCGTCGCCGAGGCGGACCCGAGCACCTGGTACGGCGTCGCCGGGGTGTCGAGCGAGGTCCCGCTGTGGGGTGCGCAGGACACCGTGACGGTATCGCCGTCGAAGGTCGAGACAGTGACCACGTGCGCCCTGCGCTGGGCGTTCGAGGCCGCGGGCGGCACCAAGCCGGACGCCACGCACCAGAACCTCGGCACGCTGCTGCACTCGATAGCGCAGAGCTACCCCCAGGGTTCGCTCACCGAGCTGAAGAAGGAGCTGGACCGGCGCTGGCCCGAGCTCGCGCTGCCCGACGGGTGGCCGTCGCTGCAGCTCCGCAAGCGGGCCGAGCGGATGGTCGAGCGGCTCGCCGACTACCTGGCGGACTCGGGGGAGCCGTTGCTCGTCGAGGCCGACTTCGACCTGCAGGTGGGCCGAGCCCGACTGCGCGGCCAGGTCGACCGCGTCGAGGACGCGGGCGACGGCAGCGTGACCGTGGCCGACCTCAAGACCGGCAAGTCCGCGGCGAGCAAGGACAAGGCAGCGGAGAACCCACAGCTCGGCGCGTACCAGCTCGCTGTGGAGGAGGGTGCGCTCGACCTGCCGGAGGGCACGGTCAGCAAGGGTGCGAGCCTCGTCTACGTCGGCACCGAGACGGTGTCGGCGAGCGTGCGGAACCAGCCCGCCCTCGTCCCGGACGAGGACGGCAACAGCTGGGCGCGCGACACCGTGGAGGGTGCCGCCGACACGATGGCCGCGGCGCAGTTCGCGGCGAAGAACAACGATCTGTGCGACGTGTGTCCTGTGCGGCGTTCCTGCCCGCTGCAGCCCGAAGGACGGAAGGTGGTTGAGTGACCAGGCACGAGCCGGAGACCCGGCTGTCCGCGCGTGCGATCGCCCGGCTGCTCGGCCGCCACGAGCCCACGGACGAGCAGGTCCGCGTCATCGAGTCGCCGCTGGAGCCCGCGCTCGTCGTCGCGGGGGCCGGCTCCGGCAAGACCGAGACCATGGCCGCGCGCGTCGTGTGGCTCATCGCCAACAAGCTGGTCCAGCCCGAGCAGGTGCTCGGCCTGACCTTCACGCGCAAGGCCGCGGGCGAGCTCACCCAGCGTGTGCAGACCCGCCTGGCCCAGCTCAACCGGGCACTGGGTGAGGAGTCGGGTGAGGCCCTGGCCGGCCTGGACCTCGACCGGCCCACCGTCGCCACGTACAACGCCTACGCCGCTTCCCTGGTCGCCGACCACGGCCTGCGCCTCGGCGTCGAGCCGAGCGCCCGTCTGCTCGGCCAGGCCGAGCAGTGGCAGCTCGCCTCCCAGGTGGTGGAGTCCTGGGACGAGGACCTCGGCACCGACAAGGCGGTCAGCACCGTCACCGGCGCCGTCGTGGCCCTGTCGGGCGCGCTGGGCGAGCACCTCGTCGACCCCGCCGACGCCCGCGACCACCTGACCGAGATGGCAGAGCACCTCGAGTCCATCCCGCTCGGACCGAAGCAGAAGAAGCGCACCAAGGACGTCGACAAGCTCATCAGCTCGGTCGCCGAGCGAGCCCGGTTCGTGGACCTCGTCGTCGAGTACCGGCGCCGCAAGCGCATCGCCGAGGCGCTCGACTTCGGCGACCAGGTGGCCTTCGCCGCCCAGCTCGCCCGCGAGGTGCCGCTGGTGGGCGCCGCCGAGCGCGCGCGGTTCGAGGTGGTGCTCCTCGACGAGTACCAGGACACGTCCTACGCCCAGGTCGAGCTGCTGTCCGGCCTGTTCGGCGGCGGCCACCCCGTGACCGCCGTCGGCGACCCCCACCAGTCCATCTACGGCTGGCGGGGTGCCTCCGCGGCAGGCCTCGCCCGCTTCCCCGGCCGCTTCCAACGCGACGACGGCGCCCCCGCCGCCGTGCACTACCTCTCGACGTCCTGGCGCAACGACGCCGCGGTGCTCACCGCCGCCAACATCGTGTCGGGCCCGCTGCGCTCGCGGACCGGGGCGGGCACGAACGTCGAGGTGCCCCCGCTGGACCTGCGTCCAGGGGCCGGCGAGGGTGTGGTGTCGGCGCACGTCGCCGCGACGCTGGAGGAGGAGGCCGAGGCCGTCGCCGAGTGGGTGGCGGCACGCTGGCGCTCCGGTGAGCACCCGGACGGGCGATCCACTGCGGCCGTCCTCTGCCGGGCGCGAGCGCAGTTCCCCACCCTCGAGGTGGCGCTGCGCCGCCGCGGCCTCCCGGTCGAGGTGGTCGGTCTGGGTGGCCTGCTGTCGACCCCCGAGGTGGTCGACGTCGTCGCGCTGCTCCAGGCCGCGCACGACCCGTCGCGTGGTGATTCGCTGCTGCGGCTGCTCACCGGACCACGCCTCAACCTCGGGGCCTCCGACCTGCACGCCCTGGGTTCGTGGGCGGCCGACCTGGCGCGGATGGACGACCCGCGCCGGGCGGCGGCGTCCGCCGCTCCGGTGGACGCCGCGGACGGCTCCGACGGTGACGCGGACGACCCCCGTGTCGTCGAGGGCGACGTCTCGGACCACCGCTCGATCGTCGACGCGCTCGACGACCTGCCGCCGGTGGGGAAGCCGGCGCGCGACGGCCGGGTGCTGTCCGGGGACGCCCACGCGCGTCTGACGGCGCTGTCCCGACTGCTGCGGGACCTGCGTGGTCTCACGTATCTCTCGCTGCCCGAGCTGGTGGTCCAGGCCGAGCGCGCCCTCGGGCTCGACGTCGAGGCGGCCACCGCGGCAGCCCTGACGAGCGCCGGTGTCGGGGGCGCGGTGAGCGACCGAGGGCGCGAGCACCTCGACGCGTTCCGGGACGTGGCCGCGTCGTTCGCCCAGTCGTCGGACACGGCGACGCTCGGTGCGTTCCTGGCCTGGCTCGGCGTCGCGGGGGAGAAGGAGCGCGGCCTCGACATGCCGGTGCACGAGCCGGACCCGGACGCCGTCCAGGTGATCACCGCACACGCCGCCAAGGGCCTGGAGTGGGACGCGGTGGCTGTGGCGGGCCTCGCCGACGGTGCCTTCCCCACGTGGGACCGGGGCTCACGGTCGGGGGAGTCGTCGTCCGGCTGGCTGTCCGACCTCGGTGAGCTGCCCTATCACCTGCGTGGCGACGCGGACGACCTGCCGAGCTTCGCCTGGGAGCGCGCCTCCGACACCAAGGACCTCGTCGCGCTGCGCGACGAGTTCAAGTACGCGTGCGGCGAGCACCGTCTCGCCGAGGAACGCCGGCTGGCGTACGTCGCGTTCACCCGTGCCCGGCGCGAGCTCTTCCTCACCGCGTCCTGGTGGGGTACGGCGAGCCGCCCGCGCGGCGTCTCACCGTTCCTCGCCGAGCTGGCCGATGCCGGTCTGGTCACCACCGATCTCTGGGCGCCCATGCCGGCCCCGGACGCCGAGAACCCGCGCAACGCCGAGGAGCTGACGGCGGTCTGGCCTGCGCCGGACGGAGGCAGGGGACAGGCCGCCACCGGGCAGGACATCGCAGGGCAGGACATCGCCGGGCCGGATGCCGCCGGCGGACAGCTCCTGACCGCTCGCGACGTCCTGCGTGCCACGGCCGGACTCGTGGACGAGGCGGCCGAGGAACGCCTGGTCGCGCTCGCCGCCATGCGCCTGCCGGCCGATGCGCTCACCGCACCGCGGGGTGCGGTCACCGACGCCGCCGGCCATGACCTGGTCGACCTCGCCCGCATGCTCCTGGCCGAGCGCGACCGGCACGCGGACCGGGAGGTCGCCTTCCCGGCGCACGTGTCAGCATCCGGCCTGGTGCGGCTCGCCGCCGACCGAGAGGCGTTCGCCCTGCAGCTCCGCCGTCCGGTACCGGTGCAGCCGACCGTGCATGCCCGACGAGGCACCCGGTTCCACGAGTGGGTGGAGCAGTTCTTCACGTCGGCCACGCTGCTCGACGTCGACGACCTGCCCAGTGCCGAGGACGACGACCTCCCCGAGGACACCGACCTCGACAAGCTGCGCGACACGTTCCTGGGCTCGGAGTGGTCGGCTCGTACGCCTGTCGCCGTAGAGGCCGACGTCGAGACGCCGGTGGCCGGGGTCATGCTGCGCTGCCGCATGGACGCCGTCTTCCGGGACCCGGCCGCGGGACCGGACGCCGTGGTGGTCGTGGACTGGAAGACGGGGCGCGAGCCGCTCGACGCCGCGGCCCGGACCGCGCGCGAGGTGCAGCTCGCCGTGTACCGGTTGGCATGGTCCCGCTGGACGGGACTGCCGCTGGACCAGGTGAGCGCCGCGTTCTACTACGTGGGCTCGGACACCACGGTCCGGCCGGAGCGCCTGCTCGACGAGACGGAGCTGGAGGCCCTCATCCGGGGGGAGTAGCTACGCCCCTTCTTCGAGCGTCGCCTCGTCCAGGTCCTGCAGCATCGACGTCGCGTCCTCCACCACCTCGGGCAGCCGGTGTCGCACGCCGTGCAGCAGCCACCGCGCGAGCGCCAGCTCGCCCACGAGCATCGCGCGCTCCGCGAGACGTGAGTCGCTCAGCTCCGTGCGGCGCAGCTGGTACGCCTCCATGATCGAGTCGACGGCTTCGAGCGGGGCCGCTGCGATGAGCCAGGCGAGGTCGTCGGCGGGATCGGCGACGCGGGCCTCGGACCAGCCGGAGATCGCGACGACCCGCTGCCGGTCCACGAGCAGCTGGTCGGGCGCCAGGTCGCCGTGCGCGACGACCGGCTTGAACTTCCAGAGGGAGACGTCCTCGAGGGCGGCCTCCCAGCGCCGCAGCAGGGTGGACGGGATCCGCCCGGTCTTCGCGGCCTCGTCCACCTCGGTGAGGCGACGCTCACGGTACTCGGAGGCGGTGTAGCTCGGCAGGCCGCAGGTCTCGACCACCGAGGTCGGCAGCTCGTGGATCGCGGCGATGGCCCGGCCCAGGTCGGCGGCGAGCCCGGGGCCCGGCTCCAGCGACTCGACGTCGAGGTTGCTGCCGATGATCCGCCGGTGCACCACCGCCCGGCCGCCCTCCGGCAGCAGTGCATAGCCCGCCACCTGCGGCACCACGAACGGGAGCACGCCGGTGTCGATGTACAGGCGGAGCGCGTCGAGCAGCTCGATCTCGGCCTCGAGGGCCGCGCCCGCCACCGTGGTGCGCGGCGCCCGTACCACCCACTCCTGGTCGTCCTGACCCGTGACGACGGCGACGTCGTAGTCGCCCGAGAGGTCGCCGACGCGGACCGACTGGGCGTCGAGACCAGGTACGGCGGCGGTCGAGAGGGCGGCGAGAGCGAGGGGCGTGCGGGACACGTGCTCACCGTATTGCAGTGTCCGTGGTGCCATGGCACAGGGCGATGGTGTGTCCCCGCTCCCACCTGGCCCCGGAGAGGCGCGCGACGCCGCCGAAAGGGCTGCACCGACGACGTCACGCGTCTTCTCTCGACCGGGCCCTCGTGGTGGGACCTGGTCGTGCTATTCCTGCGCGAGTTCGCGTGGCCGGGCGTGCGCGAGGGCGTGGCTCACACCGACGGTGAGGAGCAGCCCGCCCGCCCACCACCCGGCGAGCACGAGCATCCCCGGATTGAGCGTGGACTCGACCAGCAGCGCCACGCCGGCCGCGGCCAGGACGATGCCGGCCCACGGCTTGCCGAGAGCGATCAGGATGCCGAACAGGAGGAACGCGACGGTGTAGAGCACGGTCTCGACCGTCACCTCCCAGCTGCCGAGGAGCCCGCCGAGCAGACCCAATGATGCAGGCAGAGCCGTGAGCGCACCGGCGGTGATGCGCCAGCCGGCCGCGGGGCGGCCGTTGCGGGCGATGATCGGCACGATGAGCGCGGCCCACGCAAGCATCGCGGTGGGGAGGAAGAAGGAGAGGTCGTACAGGCCCTCGAAGATGGTGAAGCTCACCACCGTCAGCACGATCGCCGCCACCGTGGTGGTGATCCTGCGAACCCGCGCGGGCAGGAGGATCGGCAGCACCGCGATCAGTGCGGGAACGAGGTGGAGCAGCACGATCTCGAAGCCCGGCTCGTCGAACTCGTCGCCGCGGGTGTCAGGCAACAGGTACGTCACGAACAGCGCGGTGAAGACCGCGACGCCGGTCGCGAACCACTGCAGGATGCGCCACATGTGTTCGGTCCGGCCGGGCTCGTGGCCCAGCTCGGCCCGTACCCGTTGGGTGAAGGTCGCGGGGTCGCCGAGGCTCTCGGCGGCCTGCTCGGGAGACCGGCCGGCGTCGGCCGCCTCCGCGAAGTGGGCCCGCACGTCGTCGAGCACCGCATCGCGCTGCTCGGGCGTGAGTGCCCGCAGACGCTTGCCGACGACGCGCAGGTAGGAGTCCTCGGTGTTCGCGTTCATCGCTGTCCTCTGAGTCATCGTGATCCCTCCAGCAGAGCGTTGACCTGCGCACCGAGCGACGTCCAGACCTGGGCGAAGGCCTTGAGCTGATCGGTGCCGACGTCGGTGATGGCGTAGTAGCGGCGGGGGCGGCCGGTGCCGGACGCGTCCCACCGGGGCTCGACGAGCCCGTTCTCGCGCATGCGGGCCAGCAGCGGGTACAGGCTGCCCTCGCTCGCGATGAGCCCTCGCGTGGTGAGGTCGTCGGCCAGCTCGAGGCCGTACTTCTCGCCGTGGGAGAGCAGCGCGAGCACGCAGTACTCGAGCACTCCCTTGCGGAGGTTCGTTGCGATGCGCTCTTCGGTCATGGCCGGAACTCTAACCTTGCGTAGCAAGACTTGCAATACAAGTCTTGCTAGACAAGGTGGAGTTCCGCCGCGCTGGGATGTCGTCGACACGGCCGGGACCCCGGTGCGAAGGCTGGCGGCTAGGGTCAGTTCTGTGCCAGATCTCGACCTCCCGTTCGCCCGTGCCGCCCACTACCGCGCCGCACACCGTCGCGCCGAGCCCGGCCTCGTCGGCGACCTCTTGAAGGAGGGTGGCACCCGGGTGCTCGTGGTCCGCGGGAACCGGGCGGCGATGGCCGGGGAGCGCGTCGCGCTCTTCGCGCCCGACGACGTCGCGCACCTCGCCGTCGGCATCCACCTCTTCCTCGGCGAGGCCGACGACGTCGCGTACCTCGCCGCCGTCCTGGCCGACCCCGAGGCGGAGCCCGACCTCGACGTCGGGTGGGTGGGGCTGCGCAACTTCGACGAGCCGGACCTGGAGCAGGGCCTCGTGGTCGAGGCCATCGCCCTGGCCCAGTGGCACGCCGTCAACATGCATTGCCCGCGGTGCGGCACACGGACCGAGGTGACGCAGGGTGGCTGGGTGCGGCACTGCCCGACCGACGACACGAACCAGTTCCCCCGGACCGACCCGGCGGTGATCATGGCGATCACCGATGTCGACGACCGCCTGCTCCTGGCCCGTGGCCCGCAGTGGGGTCCGGGTCGCCGGTCGGTCCTGGCCGGCTTCGTGGAGCCGGGCGAGGGGCTCGAGCAGGCGGTGGTGCGCGAGACGATGGAGGAGGTCGCCGTCGTCGTCGACCCCGGCTCGATCGAGTACCGCGGCAGCCAGACCTGGCCGCTGCCGGCGTCGCTCATGCTCGGCTTCCGTGCCCGCGCGACCAGCACGCGCCTGGTGCGTCAGGAGGACGAGATCGCGGAGGCCGACTGGTTCACCCGCGAGGAGATGGCCGCGGCGGTCGCCGACGGCCACCTGGGCCTGCCGGGGCGGGCCTCGATCGCCCGCTCCCTGATCGAGGACTGGTACGGCGCCCGCCTCCCGGACTGAGCCGACCACCTCTGCCCGGGCGCGGCCCGGGGCCGGTCAGTTCGCCAGGGCCCGGCGAACGTCTGCCAGGCTCGGGTTGGTCGCCGCCGAGCCGTCGGGGTAGACCACGGTAGGAACCGTCTGGTTGCCGCCGTTGACCTGCTCGACGTAGGCCGCGGCCTCCGGGTGCTGCTCGATGTCGATGACCGTGTAGCCGATGTCCTCCGAGTCGAGCTGTGTCCGCAGCCGGCGGCAGTACCCGCACCAGACGGTCGAGTACATGAGGACCGTGCCGTCCGCAGGGAGGGGCGGCGTGGCCGGCGTGGTCGTCTCGGACATCAGTACTCCTTGTCAGTGGGTGCTGCGAGAATCGCAGACGATGCTCACCCAGACCAACTCCGCCGCCGGTTCGAATCATCCTGGACCGATGAGCCCCGACGCGATCCTGAACGCCCTCGACCCCGAGCAGCGTGAGGTGGCCCTCGCGCTCACCGGCCCGGTCATGGTGCTCGCGGGTGCGGGCACGGGCAAGACGCGCGCCATCACCCACCGCATCGCGTACGGGGTCCGCATCGGCGTGTACCAGCCGACCAGCGTGCTGGCCGTGACGTTCACGGCCCGCGCGGCGGGAGAGATGCGCACCCGTCTGCGTGAGCTCGGTGTCCAGGGGGTGCAGGCCCGCACGTTCCACTCCGCGGCGCTGCGCCAGCTCGGCTACTTCTGGCCCCGCGTCGTGGGCGGCGCCCCGCCCCGGCTGCAGGAGCACAAGGCGCCGGTCATCGCGGAGGCGGCACGCCGGCTCGGCCTGAGCGTGGACCGCGTGGCCGTCCGCGACCTGAGCAGCGAGGTGGAGTGGGCAAAGGTCTCGCTCATCGCGGCGGACGACTACGAGAAGGCGCTCGACGTGACCGGCCGCGAGTCGCCGTCGGGCTACGACCCCCAGACGGTGTCGCGCCTCATCACCGCCTACGAGGACGTGAAGACGGAACGCGAGGTCATCGACTTCGAGGACGTGCTCCTCATGCTCGGCGACATGCTGAACAGCCACAAGATCGTGGCGGACGAGGTGCGCTCGCAGTACCGGCGCTTCGTCGTGGACGAGTACCAGGACGTCTCGCCGCTCCAGCAGTTCCTGCTGGACCAGTGGCTCGGCGGTCGCAAGGAGCTGTGCGTGGTGGGCGACCCGTCGCAGACCATCTACTCCTTCACCGGCGCGTCGCCGCGCCACCTCCTGGAGTTCCGGCGTACCTACCCGGACGCGCAGGAGATCCGCCTCGTGCGGGACTACCGCTCCACGCCGCAGGTCGTGAACCTCGCCAACGAGGTGCTCAAGCGTGCGGGGCGCGGGGGCGGAGCGCAGCAGGCGCTCGAGCTCGTCGCGCAGCGGAAGCCCGGCCCGCCGGTCACCTTCGTGGCGTACGACGACGACGAGGCCGAGGCGAAGGGCGTCGCCACCCGAGCGGCCCGGCTGATCCAGTCGGGTGTGCGGCCGAGCGAGATCGCGGTGCTGTACCGCACGAACTCGCAGTCCGAGGCCTTCGAGGCCGCGTTCGCCGACGCCGGGGTGGGCTACCTCGTGCGCGGCGGCCAGCGGTTCTTCCAGCGCAAGGAGGTGCGCGACGCGCTGCTGCTGCTGCGCGGTGCCGCCCGCTCGGCCGACCCGGCGCTGCCCATGCCGGACCAGGTGCGCGACATCCTCGCCGCCGCGGGGTGGGCCGACCAGCCGCCCGCGGCACGCGGCGCCGCGCGGGAGCGGTGGGACGCCATGCACGCCCTCGTCTCGCTCGCCGACGACATGGCGGCCGCCGCGACCCCGGAGAGCCCCGCGACCGTCGGCTTGCTCGTCGCCGAGCTCGACGAGCGCGCCGCCGCACAGCACGCGCCGACGGTCGAGGGTGTCACGCTCGCCTCGCTGCACGCGGCGAAGGGTCTGGAGTGGGACGCCGTCTTCCTCGCCGGCATGAGCGAGGGGCTCATGCCCATCTCGCTGGCGGAGACCGACGACGCGGTCCACGAGGAGCGCCGGCTGCTGTACGTCGGGATCACCCGCGCCCGCGAGCACCTGGAGCTCTCGTACGGGCGCGCGCGGAACCCGGGCGGGCGCGCCACCCGCAAGCGCACCAGGTTCCTCGACGGGCTGTGGCCCGACGACCCGCGCTCACCCAGGAGCCGCAGCGTGCCGAAGGGGCAGGCGCGGGCTCACCTGACGGGTGAGCACGACGTCGCGCTCTTCGACGCCCTGCGCGACTGGCGCCTCGAGGTGGCAAGGGAGACGGACAAGCCTGCCTACACGGTGCTGACGGACGCGACGCTGGCGGCCATCGCGGAGATCCGACCTTCGGCCATATCCGAACTCGCTCGCGTGGACGGGATCGGCCCCGCGAAGATCGACAGGTACGGCGCCACGATCCTTGCGATCGTGTCGAGCGCACCGCGCTCCTGAGCGGTCTGTCAGGTGGTTCGACGAGGAAGTTCCGGAGGGCTCCGGACACCCGGGACGGCTGCCCGCCGGCCCGTCCGAGGGCCGGCGAAAAACTTCCCAAGAAAGTTTGGAAAAAGAGTTGGCTCGCCCCGGCGGCCCGGCATAGTGTTCACATGTCCCTGACGGCAGTGGGCGAGACCTTAAGGTCTGGCCCGGATTCGAGTGAGGAGGTGGGTGTCTTGGAGATGAACCAGATTTCGCAGGCAGATCTGCAGGTGTGCGCGTACGTGCTCGGCAACAAGCACGTCCCGGCAACCGGCGCAGCTCTGTCTTTCCGCGTGCGCACTCACCGCGGAGGCAGCACGCCGTCCGCTCTCGCACCCGACTCCGCATCTCCAGGAGACTCGCCGGTCTAACGACCGAGTCACCCAGGCCGCGGAGTCCATCTAGGACCCGCGGCCTTCATTCTTGCCCGGAGACCCGGCCCCGCCAGGGCCGGCCGGCAGGGATCTAGCCCGGGGTCCTGTTCCCCCAGACGTTCACCGACGACGTTCATCCATACAGGACACAGGAGACAACCGTGCGCCTCACTGCGCTCCTCGACACTCTTCCCCAGGGCGGCTCGGGCCCCTGGGACCCACCTCAACACCCCGCCACGAGCGGGACCGGTTCGGACTCGGCGGAGTTCAACCGGCTGATGGACACGCTGCTGCCGTGCCGTACCAACGACCCGGAGCTGTGGTTCGCCGAGCACAGCACCCAGGTGGAGCAGGCCAAGGCTCTGTGCCGCACCTGCCCCCTGATGCAGGGCTGCCTCGCCGGCGCCCTCGAGCGCAACGAGCCCTGGGGCGTCTGGGGCGGCGAGGTCTTCGTCGACGGCGCCGTCGTCGCTCGGAAGCGTGGCCGTGGCCGGCCGCGCAAGTCGGAGAACGTCGCCGCTGCCTGACCCGCAGCGCACCGTCGAGTGCGTGACTCCTGTCGGCCAACGACCAGTGGCCGATCGAGGATCACGCACTCGACGGTGAGACGTCAGGCCGGCAGGACCACGCACCCGCAGCGCGGGTGCGGCTCCGCCGGCCGGGCGCGGGGGAGCCCCGCCGGGAGAGAGATCTCCAGGCACGCACCGACCGCCGCGGGCCGGTGTCCGTCCAGCTGGGCGAGCACCTGGCCCGCGGCCGTCGCCGCTGCGACGGCGGCGAGCGTCGCCTCGTGCGTCGGCTCCGCCACCTTGCGCAGCTGCGTGGCCAGCGCCGGCCACTCCCGGTCGGCGTCGGCGTGGGCCAGGTCGACACACGTCACGCACGCCGACCGGCCGGGCCGGACGAACGGCCCCACCACGACGTCCGCCTCCCGCACCACCACCGGCAGGTGCGGCACACCGAGGCCGAGCAAGCGCCGGTACCGCGCCGGGTGCGCGGCATGCGGCTCGGTGACCACGACGACGTCCAGGTCCGTCGGGTCGAGCCCCGCCCCGCCCGCCCGGCTGCTGTCCACCCGCACCGTCACGCGCGGGGAGCGTTCTGCCAGCAGGGACCGGACGGCGTCGTCGCGCGCCTGGCCGACGTCGACCGCCCGCAGGCCGCCCAGCCCGACGTCGGTGACCTGCACCGGCAGCGGGTCGTGCAGGAGCAGCCCGCCGACGCCCGCGGTGGCCAGATGCAGCGCGACCGCCGTGCCCAGCCGCCCGAGACCGACGATGCCGACCACCCGCCGTGCGCGGTCGGCCAGGGTGGCGAGCCCTGCGCCGTCGGGCCGCAGCATGCCGAGCACCGTCGCGTCGGCCGCGCCGTCGGCCTGCGCCGTGACCACACCGACCGTCCCCGGCACGGGGACGAGCACCCCGGCCCGGAACAGGGCGGTCATGATCTCGTCGCGCCGCTCCGCGGGAACACCGCAGCGCGCCGCCGACTGCTCGACCGTCACGTGCCGCCGCTCGGCGATCTCCTCGAGCCATGTCTCCTCGCCCGGGGTGAGCCCCGACAGCACGAACGACCAGCGCGGGTCGGAACCGCACTGCACCTGGCCACCGCCGCGACTGAGCACCGGTGTGCCGGGCCGCAGCCGGAGCAGGGGAGGAGGTTTCATGCGGACAACGATGCCCGACGACGGCGCGCGTCTCCGGCCCTCGTCCACAGTTCCAGAGGTATATCCAAAGCATCGCGGCAACGGGAAGTTCCCGTGTGCGCCCAGAGCCAAATGGACGGCGCAGATCTTGCGGACCCGGTTACGGTGACTCTATGAGCGACCAGCACCAGCCCGGCGATACCCCCCAGTCGTGGGAGGACATGCTGCGCTCCATGCTCGGCGACGGCGCAGACGAAGTGATGGCCGAGATGCGCGAGCGAGGCATCGACCCGACCACCCTCGGTGGACCGCCCGACCCGGTGATGATGCAGTACGCGCTCGCCCAGGTGCAGAAGATGCTCTCGGCCGAGGGCACCGGACCGGTCAACGCCGACGTCGCGCACGACGTCGCGCGGCAGGTCGCCGTGAGCAAGGGTGACCCGTCGCTGACCGGGAAGCAGGCCAAGGAGGCCACCGACGCGCTGGCCGTGGCCGAGCTCTGGCTCGACGCGGCCACCGACCTCCCGCCCGCCGGGGGGACCAGGCGCGCCTGGAACCGGTCGGAGTGGGTCGAGGCCACGCTCCCGGTGTGGAACGAGCTGGCGGCGCCCGTCGCCTCTTCCGTCTCGGAGGCGCTGGCGACGGTGCTGCGCGACCAGCTCCCGGAGGGCATCGACGACGGCGAGGCGATCCCCGGGATGCCTGCGGGCGTCCTGCACGGGCTCGGCGGCGCGCTCGACCCGGCTCAGATGATGCGTCGGCTCGGCTCCGCGGTGTTCGGCATGCAGGTCGGCCAGGCCGCCGGCACGCTGTCGCAGGAGGTGTTCGGCGCCACCGACGTCGGCCTGCCGCTGCTCGACAGCTCCGACACCGTGCTGCTGCCCACCAACGTCTCCGCGTTCGCGGAGGGGCTGGATGCCCCGCTCGAGGAGGTCCGGCAGTTCCTCGCGGTCCGCGAGGCCGCGCACGCGCGCCTGTTCACCCACGTCCCCTGGCTCCGATCGCACCTGCTGTCGATCGTGGAGCGCTACGCGCGCGGCATCACCATCGACCTCGACGTGCTCGAGTCCCAGGTCCGCGACATCGACCTCGCCGACTCCGACGCGCTGCGCAGCGCCCTGTCCGGCGGGGTGTTCGGGCTGCAGAACACGGACGAGCAGAAGTCGGTGCTGCTGAACCTGGAGACCACCCTCGCCCTGGTGGAGGGCTGGGTCGACGAGGTCAGTGCCATCGCCGCCCTGCCGCACCTGCCGCACGCCATCCCGCTGCGCGAGATGATCCGACGTCGGCGGGCCGCCGGCGGGCCGGCCGAGCAGACGTTCTCGACGCTGGTCGGGCTGGAGCTGCGACCTCGCCGTTCGCGCGACGCGGCGACCCTGTTCTCGATCGTGGCCCGCGCCCAGGGGCCCGAGGGCCGCGACGCCGTGTGGGACCACCCCGACCTGCTGCCGGGTACCCGGGACCTCGACGACCCGTCGGGCTACCTGGTGCGCCGCGAGGCGGCGGAGAACGAGCACGCCGACGTCGACGCGGCGCTCAAGGAGATCTTCGGCGAGGACACGCTGACCGAGGAGGCCCCGGCCGGGGACAGCACGGTCCAGGACGGCCCCGCCGAGGACGCCCCGACCGAGGACGGTTCGGGCAAGGACGGCCCGTCCGAGGAGCCGAAGTAGTTCTCGGACTCAGCGCCGGTCGGCGGCGTCAGTCGTCGTCGTCACCGTCGTCGGAGGTGATCTGGCCAGGGTCGTCCTGCGCGAACGACGCGCCCTCGAGGAAACCGCGCGCCCGGTCGGTCTTGGGGTAGACCTCGAGGATCCGCCAGAACTCCGGGCCGTGGCCCGCGTGCAGGAGATGCGCCAGCTCGTGCAGCAGCACGTAGTCGAGCACCCAGGACGGCATGCCCTGGACCCGGGTCGAGATGCGGATGGAGCCGTCGAGCAGCGTGCACGACCCCCAGCGCCGGCCCTGGTTCGCCGACCAGCGCACGCTGGAGGGCTTGGCCCGGCCGTCGAGGTACTTGACGGAGAGCTCGCCGGCGCGGTCCATGAGCTCCTGGTCGGACGGGCGGCGGCGCCGCTCCTTGTCCTCGAGCCGCGCGACCATCTTCGCCACCCACTCTCGTTCCTGAGCCCGAGAGAAGCGCGCAGGAATGGCGACGATGGTTCGTCCACCGTCGCGATATGCGCTCACCGTGGCGGTGCGACGGCGGCTCCGGCGCACCTCCACGGACGTCAGGGCGTCGTGGGCCACGGCACGACCGTAGCGTGTTATCGGCGTGACGTGGGGTATAACACACCGTTCAAGTGGAAAATCTTTGCACGACGGCGTAGTGGTTGGCGTGGCGTGACCGGGTGCCCGCGTCGCCGTCGGGCAGCTTTCACGGAAACCCCAGCCAAGTGAGGAATGATGGGCCGGTGACCGATATGCGCGACCGCCAGCACGCCCCGCAGCCCGAGCCGTCACCCTTCGACGACTCGCCGGTCGTGGTCGCCCCCATCACGCGCCGCACCGTGACGCTGGGCGTGTCTCTGCTGGCCACAGCCGTTCTCTCCGCACTGGCACTGGTGGTGCCGACGCCGTACGCGATGCGCTCGCCCGGGCCGACCGAGGACACGCTCCAGCGGAACCTGATCCAGATCGAGGGCGCCCGGACGTACGAGTCGACGGGCGAGCTGCGCCTGACGACGGTCTCGGTGCTGGGTGGCCCCGGGTACCCGATGCTGTCCGGGCAGGTGATCCAGGGCTGGCTCGACCCGCAGCGGTCGGTGCTCCCCGTGGAAGCGATCTTCCCCGAGGCGACCACCAAGGAGCAGCAGCAGGAGGTCAGCCAGGCCGAGATGGTCTCGTCGCAGGAGTCGGCCACGGCGGCCGCGCTGACCGAGCTCGGCTACGACGTCCCGGCCGTCCTGGACGTGGCGGGCACGGAGCCGGGATCCGGGGCCGAGGGCAAGCTCGACGAGGGCGACGTCATCGTCGAGTTCCAGGGTGAGCCCGTCGGCACCTACGCGGACCTGATCGACGGCCTGGCCGAGACGAACCCCGGCGACGACGTGACGCTCGGTGTGCAGCGGGGCAAGCGCACGACGGACGTCGACATCACCACGTCGGGCAACGGCGAGCGGGCGGTGCTCGGTGTCTTCATCGACCCGCGCTACGACTTCCCGGTGGACGTCTCCATCGAGATCGAGAACATCGGCGGGCCCAGCGCGGGGACCATGTTCGCGCTCGGGATCATCGACAAGCTCACGTCCGAGGACGAGGCGAACGGTCAGATCATCGCCGGCACCGGGACGATGAGCCCCGAGGGCACGGTGGGTCCCATCGGCGGCATCGAGCAGAAGCTGTACGGGGCCGTCCGGGACGGCGCCGAGTGGTTCCTCGCTCCGGCGGACAACTGCCCGCAGGTCGTCGGGAACGTGCCGGACGGGCTGGAGGTCGTGCGGGTGGCGACCCTGGCCGAGGCCCGCGACGCCGTCGAGCAGATCGGGCGGGGTGAGGGCAGCGATCTCCCGACATGTTCCTGACCTGCCGATCCAGATGTTGACCGTGTGTTGTACATCTGGAGGATGTGGGAACCTTGTGCTGGGAACCTTGAGCAGAGCCCGGCCGTTCCATCTGGGTACGGCCCAACCATTTGATGACGTGAGGTAACGCAGTCGTGTCCTTCGCCGCAGCACCTCGCCGCCCTTCCGGCGGCGCCCCCCGAGCCCGACGCCGCAGTCCGCTGGGGGTGGCGATCATCGCGGTCGCCGCCGTGATCGCGGCCCTGCTTCTCCTCGCCCAGTTCTGGACCGAGGTGATGTGGTTCGGGCAGCTCGGGTTCTCCCGGGTGATCTGGACCGAGTGGGGTATGCGCGCCGCCCTGTTCACCGCCGGGTTCGTGATCATGGCCGGAACCGTGTTCTGGTCGTTCACCGCGGCCTACCGGTCCCGCCCCATCTACGCGCCGAGCACACCTGAGCAGGCGACGCTCGACCAGTACCGCGAGGCCGTCGAGCCGCTGCGCCGGGTCGTCATGATCGCCGCGCCGGTCCTCGTCGGCTTCTTCGCCGGTGTCGCGGCCTCCGCACAGTGGCGCACCGTGCTGCTGGCGTTCAACAGCGAGTCGTTCGGCCAGAGCGACCCCGAGTTCGGCATGGACCTCGGGTTCTTCGTCTTCCTGCTGCCCGCGATGCGGTTCACCGTCGGGTTCCTCATCTCGGTGGTGGTGATCGCAGGCATCGCCGGGCTGGTCACGCACTATCTGTACGGTGGCCTGCGGGTCGGCCCCGCCGCTGCGGGCGGTCCGCGTACCACGGCCGCCGCGCGTGTCCACCTGGCCGTCATCGGCGCTGTCGGTCTGCTCCTGATCGCCGCGAACTACTGGCTCGACCGGTACTCGCTCCTGACGAACACGAACGACCGGTTCGACGGCGCCTCGTACGCCGACGTGCACGCCGTGATCCCCGCCAAGGGCATCCTCACGGTGGTCGCGGTCTTCGTCGCCGCACTGTTCATCGTCACCGCGTTCCGCGGCGACTGGCGCCTGCCGGCCATCGGCGTCGGCCTCATGGTGGTGTCCGCCATCGCGATCGGCGGCATCTACCCCGCCGTCGTCCAGCGTTTCCAGGTGAACCCGAACGCGCAGGAGCTGGAGGCCGAGTACATCCAGCGCAACATCGACGCGACCTTGTCGGCGTTCGATATCGAGGACGTGGAGAAGGAACAGTACGACGCCACGACCGAGGCGCAGGAAGGCGCCCTGCGGTCGGACGCCGAGACCGCCGCGTCGATCCGCCTGCTGGATCCGCAGATCGTGTCGCCGTCGTTCCGTCAGCTGCAGCAGAACAAGCAGTACTACAACTTCGACGACTCCCTGTCGGTCGACCGCTACGAGATCGACGGTGAGTCCCGCGACACCGTGATCGCGGTGCGTGAGCTCAACCTCGACGGCCTGGGCCAGGACCAGCGCAACTGGGTCAACGACCACACCGTGTACACGCACGGCTACGGCGTCGTCGCGGCCTTCGGTGAGCAGCCGGGGCCTGACGGACGTCCGGCCTTCTTCGAGGGCGGCATCCCGTCGCAGGGCGCCATCAGCGAGCTCGAGGACGGCTACGAGCCGCGCATCTACTTCAGCCCGAGCACCGACACCTACTCGATCGTGGGCGCGCCCGAGGGTACGAAGGCGTGGGAGCTCGACTACCAGGCCGACGACGAGGAGAACGGTGGCCAGGTCAACACGACCTTCACCGGCGACGCAGGGCCGAGCGTCGGCACGTTCGGGAGCAAGCTGCTGTACGCGCTGAAGTTCGGCGAGGAGCAGCTCCTGTTCTCCGACCGCGTGACGAGCGAGTCCCAGATCCTGTACGACCGCGACCCGCAGGCGCGCGTCAGCAAGGTCGCACCGTGGCTCACGCTCGACAACAAGGTCTACCCGGCCGTCGTGGACGGTCGCGTGAAGTGGATCGTCGACGCGTACACGACCACCGACGCGTTCCCGTACTCCACGTCGACGCCGCTCGACGAGGCCGTCGCGGACACGCTGACCACCCAGTCCGGCGCCCCGATCGAGCTGCCGGAGGAGGTCAACTACATCCGTAACTCGGTGAAGGCCACCGTCGACGCCTACGACGGGTCGGTCGACCTGTACGCCTGGGACTCCGACGACCCGATCCTCAAGGCCTGGACGAACATCTTCCCGGCGTCGATCAAGCCGCTCGACAAGATCTCCGGCGACCTGATGAGCCACCTGCGCTACCCGGAAGACCTGTTCAAGGTCCAGCGGACCCTGCTCAGCCAGTACCACGTGACGGACTCCGCCGAGTTCTTCTCGGGCCAGGACTTCTGGAACAACCCGACCGACCCCACCTCGGACGCGGCCACCGCACCACTGCAGCCGCCGTACTACCTGACGCTGCAGATGCCGGGGCAGGAGCAGTCGTCGTTCTCGCTGACGTCGACGTTCATCCCGGGCGGTAACACGGACCGCGAGGTGCTCACCGGGTTCCTCGCCGCGGACGCGGACGCCGGTGACGAGGCGGGCAAGAAGGCCGAGGACTACGGCAAGCTACGCCTGCTGGAGCTGCCACGCGATACGACGGTGCCCGGCCCCGGTCAGGTGCAGAACAACTTCGACTCGAACCCGACGATCTCCGAGCAGCTCAACATCCTGCAGATCGGTGCATCCACGGTGCGGCGCGGCAACCAGCTGACGCTGCCGGTCGGTGGCGGTCTGCTGTACGTGCAGCCGGTCTACATCCAGTCGACCGGTGGCACGCAGTTCCCGCTGCTGCGCAAGGTGCTGGTCGCCTTCGGCGACAACATCGGCTTCGCCGACACGCTCGACGAGGCTCTGGACCAGGTGTTCGACGGTGACTCGGGCATCGAGGCCGGTGACGCGGGTACGGCCGAGGACCAGGCGCCGATCGCTCCGCCGGACGGCGAGGTGACTCCGGGTGCGGAGCCCACTGCTGAGCCGACCACGGAGCCCAGTGGTGAGGCCACCACCGAGCCCGACACCGGAGGCGGCGGCGGGGCCACGCCGGAGCTCGACGCCGCACTGCAGGAGGCGGCCGACGCGCTGGCCGACTCCGATGCCGCCCAGCGTGAGGGCGACTGGGCTGCCTACGGCGAGGCGCAGGACCGCCTGCAGCAGGCGCTCGAGGACGCGATCGCCGCAGAGGAAGCGCAGAGCGGCTCGGCGGGCTAACCGCTCACCGCGCGCTGAGCGCGCACGACAGAGGCTCCCCGGTGTTCGCACCGGGGAGCCTCTGTGCGTTCAGCCGAGCCGTACGTTCAGCCGAGCCGCCGGGCCACCACCACCGAGTTGACGACGTCGTCGGTGGGGTGGACCACCTCCAGCACCTCGAACCCGGGCATGGCGCGCAGGTCCACCGGCGGGTACAGGAGGGTGCGCAGACCGCGCGCGCTGCGCGCGAGCAGCAGGGCGCCGGGCCGCATCGAGCCGGCCATCTGCCGCACGATCGTCGCCTTGGCCGACGGTGTCTCGCCCACCAGCGCCGCGAGCACCACGGCGTCGTGTGCCGAGAGGTCGGCGACGGCGGCGTCGGCCTGCTCGAACCGGACCCCCGCCGCCCCGACCCGGGCCGTGACCCGTCGCGCGAGGGCGACCGCGGCGGGGTCCCGGTCCAGCCCGACGGCGGGGCAGGCGAGCGCGTCGGCGTACCCCACGGTGCTGAGGGGGAGCGGGCCGCAGCCGAGCACGGCCACCGACCTCGGCGTGCCGCCCGCATGGGTGAGCAGGCGTACCTCGAGGGCGGTGAGCCGGTGATAGTTGTCGAGGTACGGGAACGCGGCCAGTGCGGCACCCGGGTCCGCCGCTGTGGCGATGTGCTCCGCCCAGGCGTGCTCGAGCGCGGTCTCGCCGCGGGCCGAGAGATCGCGGATGGCGCTCTTGCGTCCCTCGACGTCCGGGTGCGCGAGGATCTCGCGGGCGTGACGGTCGGGCGCCCCGAGGACCGTCTGCACCAGCTCGCCGAAGAGGGCGTTCGTTCGCGGGTCCGGTCGCAGGTGGGGCAGTGCGGCAAGCTGGTCGGTGAGACGGACGATCCGGTCGGTGGTCAGGGTGGTGTCGCTCAGCTCCGTCGGCATGGGATCGATGGTTCCACGGCCGGATCGGTTCGATCGCTTGTGACCTGCGTCTCTACTGCCTGACCGGGTTTGCACTCAGCCCCCGGGCGTGCGTAAAGTAGGGGTTACCGCCGCGGGGTGGAGCAGTTCGGTAGCTCGCTGGGCTCATAACCCAGAGGTCGCAGGTTCAAATCCTGCCCCCGCTACAAGAGAAGGGCCCCTTACCTGGTAGGACACAGGTGAGGGGCCCTTCGTCATGCCGGGCTTCGCCTAGCAAGGTACACACAGAAGTACGCACGCTCCCAGAACTGCGGGATGGTGCTGGGAAGTGCAGTCCGTGCGTCAGCAGTGCTAGATCCGCAAACTGGCATGCTGCCAGTGCGTTTCCGCAAGTTTTCGAGGGCGCCCCTCGTGTCCCTCTACGATCCCCTCATGCTGCCGCTCGCCCCAACTTCATTGGCCGTCTCTGATGCCATCACCCACTACCGCCAGCTGCGCGATCTCACTCGCGGCGAGTTGGCCTACGTGCTCGAGGTGTCCGGCCATCCGTTGTCGGCCGACGCCATCGCCGCGATGGAGAACAGGGATCGCCCCGCTCGAACGCGCCGAACAGGTGGCCGTGCGCAATGGGGGCATCTCGGTGTCGGCCCTCTAACGGCTGATCGCTTACGGTGCACCCCACGGGCGACGAGGTAAGCACGTTCACGCTCGTCTCGCCCTAGGCTGTGTCCGGTGAACCGCGGAGCCAGAGGATGATCGCGGCGAGGGTGATCTCGGTGCGGTAGTAGGCCGTGCGCTTGTTCGACGGCCCCGCGACGGAGGATTTAGCTCGACGCTGACCGCCCCGCGGACGGGTACTGAACGCACCGACTCACCTCGCCCACGAAGGATCGAAGCTAGCACGCGACCTCCCACGGCTCGGCCGCAGCATCGCTGGTCGTGCGCGCAGGTCGCGATGAGGCATCCCGCAGATAACGCCTCCGCTACCTACGGGATGCCCCATCGCGACCTGCTCGACACGTCGGGGGCCGTGCGCCCGGTCAAGGCTCGGGCTGGACCTCTGTGCCGTACTTGTCGAGCAGGGACAACAGCCGCTCATCGATGCGCTCGGGGCCCCACGGCAGTACCGCGACGCCCGGCTGCGGCTGATCTCCGCCGTCCACGAACAGGCCCTCGCCCCCGCCCGGGGTGTAGAAGAACACCATGCTGGCGTGGGTCAGGCTGACGTTCTTGAACCGGTGCCTGGTGCCGCGCGGGATGAACACGGTGTCGCCCGGGCCTGCGGTGAAAAGCCGATCCCCATTGAGAAACTCCAGCTCACCGTCGATCACGTAGAACGTCTCGTCGGCGTGCGGGTGGACGTGCGCGACGGGTCCGCCACCCGGCGGCACCGACGCCTTGATCAGCCCGACACTGCCGTTCGTGTCCGCGCCGGTCAGCTTCACGGTCAGGACATCCCCGTTGAACCAGACCGTGCTGCCCTGGTCCGACCGCACGTGCAGGCCACCCGTGGTAATGCTCATGGCTACCATCCTTCTTGTGCTCCGTGTAACTGTCGGTGACGAACCTAACGACGGTTCTGAGCCGGCCACCACTACCCGAAGTCCTGTTGAGTAGCCCAATCGTCCAACCCGCCGGGAGGCTGCCGTGGATCCGCTGTCCGAGGTGCTGGGGCTGCTCGACGTCCAGGTGGCACCGCCGTGCCGACTGGAGACCGCGGGCGACTGGGCGCTGAGCTTCTCCGAGTACCGGCACATTCGGGTCGGCGCGGTGCTGCGCGGCCAGATGTGGCTGACCGCTACCGGAGCTGAGCCGCTCCTGCTCTCCACTGGTGACTGCTACCTGCTGACCAGCGGCGCCCCGTACGCCGTGGGCTCCGACCCGGACCGACCGGCCGAGGATGGCATGGCGGTCTTCGAAGAGGCCTGGCCGGACACGGTCTACCACCAGGTCGAACCCGGCGCGACGGCGTCCACCTCGGCGATCAGTGGTGCGCTGTCCTTCGACGACACCACTGCCGCGCTGCTGCTCGAGTACCTTCCTGCAGTCGCCGCGATCCGTTCGGACACGGCCGAGGCGGCGGCTTTGCGGCCGGTACTGGAACTGCTGTCGAACGAGACCTCGCTTGACATACCGGGCACCGGGGCGATGCGCGACCACCTCACCCACGTGCTCTTCGTACAGACGCTGCGCGCGGTGCTTTCCCGGCCGGACGCGTCGCTGGGCTGGTTGCGCGCGCTCGCCGATGAGCGTCTGCGCCCGGCGCTCACATTGATCCACGCACAGCCTGGCCAGCCCTGGACTGTGGCGAAGCTGGCTGCGGAAGCCGGGATGTCGCGCAGCGCCTTCGCACTGCGCTTCAAGAACGCCGTGGGTTTGTCCCCGCTCGACTACCTGGCTCGCTGGCGGGTGCAGTCGGCGGGCCGACTGCTGCGCGCCACCGACCGCACCGTCGCCTCCCTCGCCACTCAGTTCGGGTTCAGCTCGGAAAGCTCGTTCATCCGGACCTTCAAGCGCCTGACCGGCCACTCCCCGGCCAGATACCGCATCGATCGCGTCAACAGCACCTCGACCCGATTCCCGGACAACGGATGATCAGACAAACGCATCCGTCGACTGCTCCGGATGTAGCTTCAACTCGCCTGCCAGCGTCGTAGCGTCTCGTTCGGGCGCAGCAACTCCACCATCTTCCGGCCCCATCCGGCTACCGCGATACGGTGGGTCGTCGAATGCCGCTTCGCCTGCCTCCACCAGCTAGAACGCCTCCGCACTG
Source organism: Promicromonospora iranensis (assembly GCF_028994805.1). Lineage (GTDB taxonomy): Bacteria > Actinomycetota > Actinomycetes > Actinomycetales > Cellulomonadaceae > Promicromonospora > Promicromonospora iranensis. The sequence goes on from NZ_JAJQQP010000004.1 coordinate 326,800, forward strand.
CTACGAAGAGCCCCGCTGACCTCCTGCACCTCGCATGCACCATCGTCTGCTGGCGCAAACTCCCCATCCGGTCATCCTGAAACAAACCTTTTCTCACACAGCGCGCCTCCAGGCCGCCGAGCCGGTAGCACCGGTGTCATCACTACCTCCCTGACACGTGTACCGACCCATCCAGGCGAGCGGTTCTCCCCACCTGGCATCACAGCGGCCGACGCTGCCCGTGTCGTCGCGGCCATCGCCGCCGAGCGTGCCCCGTCCACCCTGGTCCTGTACGCCTCCGCGTGGCGCGTGTTCACGCGATGGTGCGTAGCGCGTGGCCTGGACGCCTTTCCGGCAGATCCCGCGACCGTGTGCGCCTATCTGGCCGAGCGCGCCGGGCAGGGACTGTCCATCGGCACGATCAACGTCGCCTGCGCGGCGATCGCCTACGAGCACCAGCGCGCCGGCCTGCCCGGCCCGATCACCGACGCCACGGTCGGGCGCGTACGCCGCGGATTGCGCCGCATCGTCGGCGTCGCGCGACGTCGACCTGGGCGACGGGTTGGTGGGCGCGGGTGACGGCGGTGATGACCAGCCGAGCCTTGGACATACCTGCTGATCGTGCTGGTCGGTGTCCGGGGTGAGTCATTTTCTCCCCGGGACGCGGCTCAGGCCTCGGCGACCGTGCCGACGCGCAACCAGAAGAGCAATGCCGCTCCACACCGAGCCGGTCCCTGGGCAGGTCGCACGCCGGGAAGCGCAACCGCACCACGGCGTCCCAACCCCTGGCCCGGGTAATAATAATTTCGCGCATTTTCCGGGCATTCGCCCTCGCTATGAAGGTACGTTCAGGGCAAATCTCCTGCCCCGCGCAGGTCCGGTGCGCTCCGGTACGCCGAGCGCCTCAGCCTGGAGAACCTTTGCACCCTCACATCCGACGCCGTTCCAGGGCTCTGGCGTCAGCCACCGTCCTGGCACTTCTGGCGGTTCCCAGCCCCGCGGTCGCCGCTCCTGACCCGGGTGACCCCGCGGACGGCCGGAGCAGCGGCCCTGCCGCACAGGCCCGTCCCGGCACGGTCGACCCCGCGGACAAGATCACACCCGCCGCGACGAAGGCTTTCCGCGCCCGGGGCGCCACCGACTTCTGGCTGCGGTTCGCCGACAAGCCGGACCTGACCGCGACGGAGGCGATCACCAGCTGGGAAGAACGTGGTGAGTACGTCTACGACACCCTCGTTGCGACGGCGGACGCCGCGCAGGAGCGCGCGATCGCGGAGCTGGAGGAGTCCGGCGCCGAGTACACGTCCTACTGGGCGTCCAACGCGATCCTGGTCGAGGACGGTTCGCTCGACCAGGCGGTGGAGCTCGCGGCGAACGCCGAGGTGCTGGAGGTCCGCCCGACGACGCGGCACGCGTTGCCGGAGCCGGAGACGAAGGAGGCGCCGGCGCCGACCGCGGCCGCGAAGTCGACCTACGGCATCAGGGCGATCAACGCCGACGACATGTGGAACCGGGGCTTCACCGGCGACGGCGTCGTCGTGGCCGGCCTGGACACGGGCGTGGGCCGTAACCACCCGGCACTGGCCAAGCAGTACCGGGGCGCCACCTCGGGCAGCGACTACAACTGGTTCGACGCGGCGAAGGTCGGTGCGGGCGTGCCTCGTGACGGCGACGGCCACGGCACCCACACCATGGGCACCATGGTGGGCACGGACGACGGCGCGATGAACATCGGCGTGGCGCCCGGCGCGCAGTGGGTCGCGACGAACGGCTGCGCCGACGACTGCTCCGACGCGGCGCTGATCGCGTCGGGCCAGTGGTTCCTCGCACCGACCCGCACCGACGGGACGGCCCCCGACCCGGCCCGGCGGCCGCACGTCGTGAACAACTCGTGGGGGCTGTCCTTCTCCACCGACCCGTTCATGGAGGACGTGATCTCCGCCTGGGAGGCGGCAGGCATCTTCAGCGCCTGGGCCAACGGCAACGAGGGCGAGTTCGGCTGCGAGTCGTCCGGCAGCCCCGGTGCGCGGCAGATCTCCTACTCGGTGGGTGCGTTCACACCATCGGGTGCGATCGCTTCCTTCTCCTCCCGTGGCCCCGGCCAGAGCGGAACCGTGAAGCCCGACATCGCGGCTCCCGGCGAGACCGTCCGGTCGGCCGTGCCCGGCGGACGCTACGAGCAGTGGTCCGGGACGTCCATGGCCGCCCCGCACGTCGCGGGCGCCGTCGCGCTGTTGTGGGACGCCGTGCCCGAGCTCGTGGGTGACGTGACGCGCACCCGGGCGATCCTCGACGGGTCCGCGGCCGACGTGCGCGACACGAGCTGTGGCGGCACCACCGACGACAACAACGTGTGGGGCGAGGGCAAGCTCGACGTCCTCGCGGCGTACGAGCTGGCGCAGGCGCAGGCGTTCGCCGCCTCCCCCGAGCCGGTCGTCTCCGGCGCGCAGTCCAAGGTCGGTGTGCAGCTCACCGCCACGGTGCCCGCCTGGTCGCCCGCGGCGACGTTCACGTACCAGTGGCGCAGGAGCCCGAGCAAGGACGAGGTCGGGGCGATGATCCCCGGAGCCACCAAGGCCACCTACACGCCGAAGGGCGAGGACGCCGGTGCGTACCTCTCCGTGACGGTTCTCGGCTCGGCCGACGGTCGCACGCCGACCGCCCGGACCAGTGCGGAGACCGACGTCGTCGCGGTGGGCGTCATGACCGCGGCGAAGCCGACGATCAGCCCCACGGCCCGGGTCGGCACCACGCTCTACGCGAAGTCGGGCACCTGGACCTCCGGTACCCGGTTCACCTACCAGTGGCTGGCGAACGGTACGCCGATCCCCGGTGCGAAGGCCTTCACGTTCGTGCCCACCAGCACGCACCGCGGCAAGCAGCTCACGGTCACGATCACGGGCAAGCGCACGGGCTATGCGCCCGAGACCCGCACCAGCTCCGCCGTCACGGTGGGCTACGGGACGTTCTCCACCCGGTACCCGCGCATCATGGGCAGCCCCGCCCCCGGCCAGACCGTCAAGGCGTCCACGCCCCAGTGGGTGCCCGCACGGAGCACGACGAGCTACACCTGGAAGATCGACGGCAGGGTCATCCGCGGAGCGAACTCGTCCAGCTTCCGGGTGCCGTCGAACTACGCGGCAGGCCGGGTGCTCACCGTCACCGTGAAGGGCCAGCGCGCCGGGTTCACGACCAAGGCGCTCCAGTCGATGGGTTACAAGGTCGGCAAGCCGTTCGTGAAGAAGCCCTTTCCCAAGCTCAGCGGCTCCGTGCGAGTCGGGTCCCGGCTCACTGTGAGCCCGGGTACCTGGAGCCCCTCGGCCTCCCTGTCCTACCGCTGGTATGCCTCCGGCAAGCCGATCGCCGGAGCGACGGGCAAGGCGTACCGGCTCAAGGGGAGTGACCACGGCAAGAAGATCGTGGCGACCGTGACCGCCCGCAAGCCCGGGTACGCCACGACCTCGCGCACCAGCACCCCCACCGTTGCCGTCGCCAAGCCCGTCACGACCATGGTGGACCTGGAACTGTACGACGTGGGCCGAGGTGGCATCGCCCCCGGCACGTACGTCGTATCGGCAGGTTCGAGGGAGTGCTCGTGGGAGCGTGGCTCGGGGTGGGACGCGCTCGGCTCCGGCATCGGCTCGGGGCCACGGATCACGACGCTGCAGTCGACCGACGACTACTTCTTCTCCCTCGAATGCGGCCGGTGGAGCAAGTACTACTCGGGCATGGCGGAGCCGAAGACGCGCACCTTCAACAACGGCGTCTACGTGCTCGGCGACCAGCTCCAGCGCGGTACCTACGTGACGAGCGGGCCTGCCGTCGCGACTGCCGGCTCCTGCCGCTACGCCTTCCTCGCGGCCTTCACGGGCAACCTGAACGGCAGCAACGTCGTGGCGAGCGGCTCAACGGACGCCTCGCGAACGATCACCGTCCCGGCCGCCGCCAAGGGGTTCGAGACGAGCAACTGCAGCTGGCAGCGGGTGGGCTGACACCTTCGAGATCCCGTGCGCCGGTCCTCGACACAGGGCCGGCGCACGGCGCCGGGCGAACGTAGGCAACGCGATCTGCCCCTCCGATGACGAAAGGTCTGACCATGGCGACTACAGCGGATCACGAGCTCGACAACCCGGTACTACGTTCCCTCGTGGGGTGGCACAACGACATCGCGCAGCGGGACGGCCGTGCCGCGCGGTTCCACCCCGACGTCGGGCCGTTCATGGCCGTGCCGCACGACGCCGAGACCGACGACTGGCGAGCGCTCGCACGGTTGACTCGTGGCGCGTCCGGCCTGCTGTTCCGGCCGGCAGCGGACCTTCCGGCCGACTGGAAGGTGCTCCACCAGATCGAAGGTTTCCAGATGGTCGGTCCTGAGACACGAGCCTGCACCGCGGACGATGTCGGGGTTCTCGGGCCTACGGACGTGCCGGAGATGTGTGCGCTCGCGAAGCTGACGAGCCCAGGGCCGTTCTCCGCGCGGACGGTCGAGACCGGGACCTACCTCGGGATCAAGGAGGAAGGCAGACTGGTCGCCATGGCCGGCGAGCGCCTGCACACCGACCATTGGGTTGAGGTGAGCGCCGTGTGCACCCACCCGGACCGGCGTGGGCGTGGGTACGCGACGACGCTCGTCGCGGCGCTCACCAGCCGCATCCGAGGACGCGGAAAGGAGCCGTTCATGCACGTCGTCGGGGAGAACACGAGCGCCCTGCGGCTCTACGAGGAACTGGGATACGAAGTCCGGCGCAGAGTGCAGGCAACCGAAGCCGTGCCGCTGCGCGAATCGTGATCACGTCGCGTTCGGCTGGGGTGGTCGGCCGCGCGAACGTAGCTGTGAGGTGGCCACTAGGAGGTGGCCGGGTTGGTTGGTGCGGCGACAACGCGGTTGCGACCGGCGTTCTTTGCCGCGTAGGTAGCGTTGTCGGCGGCCATGAGCAGCACGTCAAGGCTGCGACCTGCAGTGGGGTAGGTGGCCGTGCCGATGGAACAGGTCAGACCGTCGATGTCGAGGGACCCGTGGGGCGTGGTGACGGTGGTGACGAGGCTGGCGATGCGACGGCGGATCCGCTCGGCCGGGTAGACGGTGTCGCCGGCGTCGGTGTTCGGCAGGAGGATCGCGAACTCTTCTCCGCCGAGCCGGCCCACCAGGTCCTCGGCGCGGACCTCCTGCTCGAGTGTGGCAGCGATCGCCTTCAAGACGTCGTCCCCTGCCTGGTGGCCGTGCGAGTCGTTGATCGCTTTGAAGTGGTCGAGATCGAGGTAGAGGACGACCAGCGACGATTCGTTGTCGTGGGCGCGTTCGAGCTCTTTCGCCGCGATCTCGTGCCAGAAGACCGCATTCGCGAGGCCGGTGAGAGGGTCGGTGCGAGCGCTGGACTGAAACTGTCCGACAAGTAGTGCGCGGTGCAGTCCGAGCACGGTGATCAGCAAGGTGATCGTGAGCCATGGTTCGGCCTCCAGCGTGAGTGACGTGGCGAGACCGAGACCGAGGCCACCGGCAACGATGAGCTGGTCCGACCGCTGCCCAAGGGCCTTGTGGGCGGGAGCGTTCGGGTTGGACAGCATGACGGCACCGACCACGAGGGCGTAGTTGATGAACCAGTAGGCAACAGCCGCGCCGACGACCGCAACCAAGCCGATCAAGCCGCCGGTGTAGCCCGGGTGGCTACCGGGGTTGATCGTGTGCAGGCACATGGCAGCTACGGCGGAGGCCAGGATCAGGGTGGACGCGGAGAACACAACGCGGTGCGGCATGCTTCGCCGACGTCTGGCCCACGAGTGAAGCGAGGTGAAGGCGCTGACAGCTATGGCCAGTGAGAGCGGGAGGATCAGAACGGCGGCAAAGGTCCACACCGACTGCAGGTTCACCGAGGTTGTGCCTTCGGCGACCTTCCGTCGCAGCCTCTCGATATCGCGTCCAGCCTCGACATGGATCGCTGAGGCAACGATGAGTACCGCGAGGCGGATCCAGTCATCTGACGTGGCGTCGAGCCCTGCGGACGAGATCCCGGTGACGGCGAGCGCGAGTGCGTCGACCGCCAGGACATAGCCGATGACCACGGCCGGCGCCGACCACAGCGACCAGTGCGCAGGCAGCCACCTCACGGTGGCTGTGTCCGTCTCGCGACGCCCCGGAAAGGGGACGCGTCCCGTGTGGTCATCCGGCAGCCTGCAAGTGGACCCTGGTCACGAGGAAGCTCCTTGTCCGGCACGTGGGTCGTCCTCGCGGTAGAGCACGAGGTGCTCGTGGAAGAGAACGCCGTCACGGACGTCGCCCGTGGCGGTGAAACCGGTGTCGTCGACGTAGTCGAGATGGCTGCCGGTCACGGTGTAACGGCCGGTGTAGGCGCTCCGGCGGTTGCCCCGGGCCTCGTCGTAACGGCCGTTCGGCAGCAGCTCCTGGCGGATGAAGCCGTCTGCGGTCACCCACATGCCGACGTACGCGTGCGGAGTCTGAGGCGTGTCATTGCTGTTCATGGCTCTACCCTCGGCGCTGCGGCGGAACGCAACCAGGCCGCCCCACACCCAGGCGAGCGGTTCCTGGGTGTGCCACACAGCCACCGTCCGCAGGAGTCGTGACCAGGCGCCTGGGCTCCTGGTGCTGACGGCATCCGGAACGAGGGCACCGCGCGCTTCCGCAGCGCGCGGTGCCTCACGAGACGGCCGGTCCGGTTCAGACGAGCTTGGCCGAGAGCGTGATCGTCGTTCCCGAAAGAGCTCTACTGACCGGGCAGTTGGCCTTGGCGTCCTGCGCCGCTATGACGAACGCGTCGTTGTCGATGCCGGAGACGGTGCCCTCGACGGTGAGATGGATACCGGTGACACCCTCGCCGGGCTGGAACGTGACATCGGCGGACACTGCGAGCCGGGTGGGTGGCGTGCCTGCCCCTTCGAGGCCGTGCGTCAGGGCCATGGCGAAGCAGCTGGAATGAGCCGCGGCGATCAGCTCCTCCGGGCTGGTCTTGCCCTCCGCCTGCTCGGCGCGCGACGGCCAGGACACCGGCTGGTCACCGATGCCAGAGGAGTCGAAGGTAGCGATGCCGCCTCCGTTCAGCAGGCCGCCTTCCCAGACGGTGTGTGCTGAGCGCGTGGTTGCCATGATGAGTCCTTTTCTCTGCGGTGCGTGGAAAGGAGCGATGGGGGCCCGAAGTTCCGGCCGCGGCCGGTGCGACGGGTCGTCGCATCCGGCTCGTGTGCGACCCGGCGATCGGGCCAGTGCTCCGTTGCCGCAGATTCTGTGCGAGAACCGACCTTTGGACATCGGCCGATCGACCTATCTTGCTGGTCTGCTCACGAGGGCAGGAGCTGCTGCTCCATGGCGTAGACAGCCACGCCGGCCCGGGTCCGTCGCCCGGTCTTGTCGTAGATGTGCCCGAGGTGGTGGCCCACGGTGCGGCTCGATATGGACAGCTCAGCTCCTATTTGCTGGTTGGTCAGCCCGCGGGCAGCCAGCCGCAGTACCTCGACCTCGCGCGCCGTGAGCCCGGCCGGACGACGGGTCCGGGGCGCCGGTCCGCCCGCCGCCCGGATCACGAGGTCGCAGGCGACGCGGTCCAGGGTGCCCGCGTCCGCCTCACGCGTCAGGAGTCGGATGGCTCCGTCGACGGTGAACGCGTCCCGGTGCGCCCGTGGCTCGGTCAGTGCGGCGAACATGTCGGCGGCGGCGAGAATGCGTGCCGCGGGGGAGGTCTGGGTCCCGAAGGCGCCGCGGTGGTAGCCACTACCGTCGATGCGTTCGTGGTGTGCGGCGGCGATCGGTGCCAGCGGAGCGAACGCGGGTACACGCTCCAGTACGCGCTCGGTCCAGTACGCGTGCATTCTGACCCGCTCCATGTCAGCGGTGCTCAACGGGCCCGGCCGGTCCCACACGTCGGCGGAGATCCCTGCCCGCCCCAGGTCGTGGAGCAGAGCCGCGCAGTGCAGCTGGGTCACCTCGTCGGGAGTGAGACCGCCCAGTCGGCCGGCGCTCTGCGCCAGTCGCGCGACGTGTTCGCTGTGTCCGATCAGCCATGTGCCCTTGAGGTCGACGAATCTGCCGAGAACCGCGCACAGGTCGGAGATCCCCTCGGGGGGCACCATGGCGTACGGGGGCGGTTCGGCGCCTACCGCGGAGGCGACGGCGTCGGGTTCACGCAACGGGGCGAGCAGCTGCGGGGCGTCGGCTGCGAACGCACGTGCGAGGTCCGGATCGAGATGGCCGCCGGCGCGCCTGACCACCTCCGCGACGGCGGCCGGCTCACCGCCCTTCGCATGGGCCAGTACGGCCTGCTCGGCCACGTGGACGACACGAGCCACGAAGGACAGGTCTCCGCCGCCGGCTCCGAGGGGTATGCCCTGTCCGTCCCATCGCTCGTACACGTCGTTCAACGCCGCGAGGGTCTGCGGGAGGACGCCCAGTCCCGAACCGAGCGCCTGACTGGCCTCGCAGCCGTTGCGCATGGCCTCCACACCGACCGTGGGCAGCACCTCGGTCAGTGTGCCCGTCAACTGCTGGGCACTCTCGCGCGTCCACCCACCGACCCGGAGCAGCTGCTCGGTCAGAGGCACGTCGTCGCTCGGATCGAGGTGCTTCAGCGCGCCCTGGAACGCCACCTCGTCACCGAAGACCGCCGCGAGCTCGGGAGCGAACGACGTGCAGCCGACCGAGCGCAGGAGCGCCGTCTCGTAGACCGCCCGGCAGGTCTCCTGGTCGACCGCGAGGACGTCGCGGGCGAACGCCGTGGCGACGACGCAGGTACGCAGCCCTTTCTCGAAAGTCATACCCGCGGCCAGATCTGTCGTCAGCGAGAGCGCAGCGAGCACCTCGGCCAACCGGATGTCCTCCACCGCACGAGCGTACTGTCCTTCCCCCGCGCCCCCGGGCGTGTCCGCACTGTGCTCCTCGCGCACGGGCCGCGCACCGGCAGCCGGTGACCTGACGAGCGGACATCCCCGAGGACGACCGACGAAATAGGCCGATCAACCGATGCCCGCCGACCGGTTCGCGGGGGAGGGTCTACGAAGGGCGGGCGCGAGCTCGGCCGAAGCGCTCGGAACCTGCGTTCCGCGCCGCAGTCGGCTGCAGTGACGCGTCAGCCGCCCATCGGCACACAGCACGGAGGCACCACATGACCACGTACGAGCACGATGAACAGACCGCCTCGGGTGGTGCGGTGGTGGAAGCGCTGTACCGCTCGCTCGCCCAGGGTGACGTCGCCGCACTGCTCGCTGGACTCGACGAGCAGATCGAATGGGTCGTTCCCCCGGGTCTGCACTACGGAGGCACGTACCGGGGACGTGAGGAAGTGCTCGCGAACGTCTTCTCTCGTTTCGTCACCGAGTGGCAGGACTTCACTGTCGCGCCTGCTGAGCTGATGGAAGCCGGGCACCGGGTCATCGCCCTCGGTCACTACAGCGGCACGAACCTGGCGACCGGGAAACCGATGCGGACGCGCTTCGTCCACGTGTGGCGGCTACGCGACGGCGTTCCCGTGCACTTCGAGACCGTCCTCGACACCCACACCATGGTCACCGCGATGTGAACCGGTGCCCTGGCTCTGCAGAGCTCCGAACCTCATCGAAAGACGCAGCACACATGACCTTGTTCGAACATCAATTCGTCGCGGCAGGTTCCCCCGAACCGCCCACGGACGCCACGGGACGCATGCTCCAGATGATGACGGGGTACTGGGTCACCCAGGTGGTCCGGACCGCAGCCGAGCTGCGCATCGCCGACCACCTGCACGCCGGTGGCGCCACAGCCGCCGAAGTGGCCGCGACGGAGTCCCTGGACACGGATTCGACCTTCCGGTTCCTGCGAGCCTGCGCCTCCCTGGGGCTCGCCGTGTCGGCTGACGGGGAACGGTTCGTCAGTACGCCTCTGCTCGACACCCTGCGCACCGACACCCCGGGGTCCTTGCGGGACCTGGCACTGTGGGGTGGGGCCGAATCGCACTGGCTGCCCTGGGGACGGCTGTCGGGTGCGATCCGCAGCGGCACCACCCAGGCGAGAGCCGCGCTCGGCGCCTCCTTCTTCGACTGGCTTGCCACCGTGCCCGAAGAAGCCGAAGTGTTCACCAACGCGATGACCGCCATGACGCGCGGCCTGGCCCACCAGCTGGTGGAGGTGATCCGGCTCGAGGGCACCGAAGCCGTCGTGGACGTCGGTGGCGCCGGCGGGAACCTCGTCCAGACGCTCATGCAGCGGCATCCCGGACTGACCGGGACGGTCCTCGACCTCCCGCACGTGGCTACCGAGGCCGACGCCTCCGCCTCGAGCATGGGCGTCGCGGACCGGTTCACCTTCGTCGGCGGCGACTTCTTCGAGCAGGTGCCGTCCGGAGATGTGCACCTGCTGAAGTTCGTCCTGCACGACTGGGACGACGACGCCTGCGTACGCATCCTGCGCAACTGCCGGGAATCACTCGAACCGGGTGGGCGCGTGCTCGTGATGGAACTCCTGGTGGACGAGGTGGGCACGCCCGGGCTGCAGCCGCTGATGGACCTCAACATGATGGCGCTGTCGACCGGGCGCGAGCGCAGCCTCGGCGAGTTCGCGAACCTCTTCGAGAGAGCCGGCCTGACCCTGACCAGAACGATGTCATCGGCGTCCCTGGTCTCCGTCCTGGAGCTCGCCCCGTCCGATCCCGCGCGGGGCGGTGAAGTCCGTACCCTGCCGAGCCAGCGCTCGTGATGCGGCGGAATGCCTTCTGCGCGTCGTCTTCCACCAGCGCGTCATCCCTTTCTTCCCCGCTGTGACTTCAGATCGGCAGAAGCATGTCTCCTCACCACCGTTCGTCCCGAGCAGTCGCCGTCCTGGCGTCGCTCGTCGTGCTCGCAGCCGGGCTCACGGCGTGTGACCCTGGCTCCGACGAAGCCGCGGGGCCGCCCCCGGTGCCCCGTACGCTCACCGAACAGAAACCGCGCTGGACCGCGTGCTCTGCTCCGTCCACAGCCCAGGGCGGCGGTGACAAGCCCGAGAAGCTGCCGGACGGTACGGCGTGGCAGTGTGCAACCGTGACGGTGCCGCTGGACTACGCGAACCCCGACGGCAAGACCATCGACCTCGCCCTCATCAGGGCAGAAGCCGCACCAGGCCCCGGCAAGAAGCGCATCGGATCCCTGCTCTTCAACTTCGGCGGCCCCGGTGGCTCCGGGGTCTCGACCCTTCCCCTCCTCGCCGGCGACGACTACATGAAGCTGCACCGGAGCTACGACCTGGTCTCCTTCGACCCGCGCGGGGTCGGGAACAGCGCCGGCGTGCAGTGCCTGGACACGAAGGCCATGGACGCGCGGCTGGCGGCGGACTCAACGCCGGACGACGCGGACGAAGAAGAGAGCTACACCCGCAGGGCACGTGCCTACGCCCGGTCCTGTGAAAGCAGCTCGGGCGCGGTTCTGGAGCACGTCGGCACCCAGCAGGCCGCACGTGACATGGAGCTGATGCGGCACGTGCTGGGTGACGCGAAACTGAACTACTTCGGCATCTCCTACGGAACGCAGCTCGGTGGCGTCTACGCCCACCTCTTTCCGGACAACGTCGGACGATTTGTCTTCGACGCCGTCGTCGACCCCACCGAGAACTTTCTCGCCAGTGGACTCGGCCAGGCCAAGGGGTTCCAGAGCGCACTGCGGAACTTCCTCAAGGACTGCCCGAAGCACGACTCGTGCCTCTTCGAGGGCAAGGACCCCGCTCACGGTGAGAAGGAGGTCGTCGCACTGATCGAGCGCCTGGACGAGCGTCCCTTGCCCACCGAGCTCGATCGCCCCCTGACCCAGAGCCTGGCCCTCAACGGCATCGCCGCCGCCCTCTACGGCGAGGAGAGCTGGGCAATCCTCAGGGACGCGCTGGCCGAGGCCGAGAAGGGGAACGGCACCGTGCTGCTGTGGCTCTCCGACATGCTCAACGAACGTGCCTTCTTGGAGGATGGGTACTCCAACATCAACGACGCCAACACCGCAGTGAACTGCGCCGACTACAAGGACCGTTACACCGCCGCCGACGTGCACCGGCATCGTCCCGCGTTCCACACGGCGTCCGGCGTGTTCGGCGACTGGATGGCCTGGGGCCTGCTCCAGTGCACCGGCTGGCCCGTGGAGGGCCATGCCCCCACCATCGATGTCTCGGCCGACGGCGCAGGCCCCGTCCTCGTCATCGGCAACACCGGTGATCCCGCCACCCCCTACGAGGGAGCCGAGAAGATGGCGGACGAGCTCGGCGAGGGAGTCGGTGTACATCTCACCGTGGATGGTGAGGGACACGGCACCTACGGCGTCAACGACTGCCTGACCGGGGTCGTCGACAGGTACTTGCTCGAGGGGTCGGTCCCGAAGAACGGCACCACCTGCTCGTGACGAGCACCCGCCATCCGAGCACCCGCCATCCTGGCCGTCGGCACTTGAGGCCGTGCAGCGTGGCTCGCCCCGAACCAACAGTTGGAGCACGAGAACTATGACTGAGGTACAACGGCAGATCGAAGGGTCCGGTACGGTCCGGGTCGGAGACCGGACGATTCACCGCATGTCCTTCGGTGCGATGCGCCTCGCCGACAAGGCGATCTGGGGACCGCCCGCGGACCGTCAGAATGCGATCCGGGTTGCCCGCCGTGCGGTCGAGCTCGGCATCAACCACATCGACACCGCGGACTCCTATGCCTTCGGCGTGACCGAGGAGATCCTGCGTGAAGCGCTGCACCCCTACCCCGATGACCTGTTGATAGCGACCAAAGCAGGTCAGGCCCAGGTGCGGCCAGGGGTTTGGGAGCCCGTCGGACGCCCCGCCTATCTGCGACAGCAGTGCGAGGCCAGTCTCCGACGCCTGGGCACGGAGCGAATCGACCTCTTCTACTTGCACCGTGTCGATCCGCAGGTGCCGTTCGACGAGCAAATAGGTGCGATGAAGGAACTTCAGGACGAGGGCAAGATCGCCCACTGTGGATTGTCGAGCGTCACGATCGATCAGATCGAGTCAGCACAGAGGATCATCGAGGTGGCTGCCGTGCAGAACATCTTCAATGTGGCGGCCCGCGCGGGAGAGGAAGTGCTCGAACACTGCGAACGGGAGCGCATCCCTTTCATGGCATGGTTCCCTATCATGAGTGGCGAGCTGGCCCTCCCCAACAGCATCGTCGCCGAAGTGGCAGCGGAGCTGAACGCAACGCCCGCGCAGGTAGCCCTCGCGTGGCTGCTCGACCGGTCGAACGTGCTCTGCCCCATCCCCGGCACATCCTCGGTCGCGCATCTCGACGAGAATGTCGCCGCGTCCGTGCTGCGACTCGCCGACGAGCACCTCGCTCGTCTCGCCCCACTGCGGCTGGCCGAAAACGAACTCGCGCAACTCCTCGCAGCCGGCTCGGCCAAGGAGTGATGGCAGCGCAGTAGTCAGCGCGCACCGGCGTTTGTCCAGAAGACGTGCCTCACCTAAGACATCGGTAAGGCACGTCACCGAGCGCTTCGCTGTCGGCTCCACGCGTTTCTGAAGGTGAGACCGAGTGCGTAGCCAGCGACGATGCCCTCTCCATATCCGCCATCGCAGGCGGCCGGACCTCACCGGCCGGTCGGACACAAGGACAGGATCAGATGACGACTTCACATGACGTGTCGGGGGCAGACAACCTCTCCCAACCACCGCCAACACCGGACGACGCCCCGGTGCCCGACCGCGCCCCAGTGCTCGAGCAGGTGGATGCGTCCGACCAGGCCGAACCGGAGAAGAACTCCGGTCACCAGGCGTCAGCAGGCGTGACCGCGGCGCTTGCCCTGGTCTTGTGGCTCGCCATCGTGCTGGTAGTCCTGGCCGTACAGATATTCTTGAACCGGAGCTTCGGCCGCGACCTAGAGGTGGGCTCGTTGCCCCGCGTCTGGGATTGGGTACTCACCATTGCGGCCCTTGCAGGAACGTGGGTCCTTGTTCGTAGGCGCCACCCCAGGGTCGGACCCTCGGCCGAGTCGGAGGAGGCCTCCGGCCGAAAGCCCTCGGCAGGCGTGACGACGGCGCTCGTCCTTGCGTTGTGGGTCGCCATCGTGTTGGTACTGGCGATCACCCAGATATTCCTGAACCGGAGCCTTGACCTCGACATTGAGCTCGGTTCGCTGCCCGGGGTCTGGAACTGGCTGCTCACGTTCTCGCTCCTCGCAGGGACGTGGGCTCTGGTTCGTAGTCGCCACCCCAGGATTGGCCCCTGACAAGGGACCTAGATGCCGTCCCGCCAGCCGATGGCGGGTCCCCTCCGCTAGCCGCCGGGAAGAATGGCCGTCGGATCGTTCCCGCTGCCCGTCGCCCAGGGAGGCAGGAAGACCTCCTGCCCTTGCTGCAGCAGGCGGTTCGGCCCGCGATCGTGAACGTGTCCAGCGCGCTCGGTTCGCTGACGATCAACGCCGACCCGGCCGCCCACAGCGATCTGCTCCCGGCATGGGCGCCGCTGCTGGCCTACAACTCTTCCAAGGCCGCCCTGAACATGCTGACTCTCGTCTATGCGCCCCTCCCGCAGATCAACGTCGTCTCGGTCGACCCCGGATTCACCGCGACCGATCTGAAGGTCTGGACGGTCAGCGAGGATGCCCGCTCGGTCTTCTTGCTCCGGCGACAGTGCAGCCGGATCGACGGTCAGGGCAGGAGCTGCTGCTCCATGGCGTAGACGGCGACGCCGGCCCGGGTCCGTCGCCCGGTCTTGTCGTAGATGTGCCCGAGGTGGTGGCCCACGGTGCGGCTCGATATGGACAGCTCGACCCCTATCTGCTGGTTGGTCAGCCCGCGGGCAGCCAGCCGCAGTACTTCGACCTCCCGCGCCGTGAGCCCGGCCGGACGGCGGGTCCGGGGCGGCGGTCCGCCCGCCGCCCGGATCACGAGGTCGCAGGCCACGCGGTCCAGGGTGCCCGAGGCTGCCTCACGCGTCAGGAGCCGGATGGCCTCCTCGACGGTGAACGCGCCTGCCCGGGACGAACGGTGATAAATAGACATGCTTCTGCCGATCTGAAGTCGCAGCGGGGGAGAAAGGGTCAACGCTGCTAGCTCGATGTCCTGGTGGTACTGGGAGTGCCGACGCGACGAGCGCGGCGAACACGACGCTCATGCTGCCCCTCGAGACGGGTCGGGGCCGTGGTCCTCGGGCAGCGCGGCCTGGAGCCCGCGACGGCGTCCCGCTTCCTGCGCTTGTCGTCCAGGATGCTGACGATCCCGGCTCCGGTCGCGATCAGCGGGAGCGACACGGCCCAGTCCATGACGGCTTCGGGTCCGATGTCACCCAGTGCCGTGTCGTGGATCAGGAAGGCGGCGAGGGGGTGGACGGCGAGCGCCACGAGCAGGTATGCCCAGAGGGGCAGCTCGTGGCGGACGGTGACGATGACCATGGCGAGGAACACGATGCCGAGGACGACCAGGGTGGCTGCGAGGATCATGGCTGCGAGTCTGTCGGGATCGTCGCCGTAGGGCGTCGGCCGGCCGACGGACTTCTTTCTCTATCCCAGGGTGGAGACGAGCACCGCCTGGGGTGCGGTTATGCTCGGGGCCGACATGGAGACGACACGGACCTGGTTGCTGCCGGGGGTCGTTGCGGCCACCCAACTGTTCACGCTGCTCCTGGCTCCGTCGGTGGGTCTGCCCGCGCCGGGTCTGGCGTCGCTGATCGGTGTGCTGACTGCCGCTGCCATCGAGTTCGTCGCGCTCGGGCGGCGCCGTAGCGAACCGGTCCAGGCGCTCGTCGGGACTCTGGTGGCGGCCTTGATCGGGTCGTTGACCGGTCCCGACCACTTCCTGGACATCGGTGCGCTGATCGCCCTGTACTCCGTGGCGGTCCGTCGCGGCACGAGAGTGACGCTGGTGTGGACCGCCCTCGCTGTGGTGTGCGAGTGGGCGCGAGAGACTGGCGGGCTGCAGGGCGCTCCGGTGGTCTCGTTCGTCTTCGGGTACGCGATCACCGCCGTGCTGTATGTCGCGTGCTCCGGCCTGGGGCAGGCGCGCCGGTGGTGGCTGGCGGAGCGCGAGGTGGCGGCACGGCGACTGGGCGTGGCACAGGACGACCGGCATCGGGTCGCCCACAGCGAACGTCACCGGCTGGCCAGAGAGCTGCATGACGTCAGCGCCCATCATCTGACCTCCGTGGTGATCACGGCGGACGCGGCCAGCAGGCTCAGGCACGAGCGCCCGGAGCTCGTCGCCGAGGCGCTGTCGCTCGCCGAGCGCTCCGGCCAGGAGGCGCTGGGAACGCTCCACCGGCTGGTGGCGCTGATGGGCGAAGGGGAGCGGCCGGACCCTCGGCCGATGACCGGACGTATCCAGGACGTGGTGGCGGCCTTCAGCCGGTTGGGGCGGCCGATCGTGATGGACCTGCCGCCCGACCTGGCCGGCCCGGCGGCCGAGGCGGTCTTCGGGATCGTGCGCGAGGCCCTGACGAACGCCCTCCGGTACGCAACCGGGGCCGCGGTGTGGCTCCGGGTGCGACGCACCGACGGTGCGCTCGAGCTGACGGTGCACAACGACGCACCGCGGGGTGTGGGGCGGAGCCCGGCGGCCGGGCTCGGCTCGGGGCGCGGCATCGAGGGGATGCGGGAGCGGGCGGCGGCCGTGGGCGGCCGACTGAGCGCCGGGCCAGACGCGACGGGCGGGTGGACGGTGACGGCGCTCCTGCCGGACACCGCCGGGCCGTCGGGGCATGCCGCCCCCGCTCGCCGGCGCGACCTTGTGGCCGAACAACGGTTGACCGACGGGGCGCTGTTCGTCGTCGCCGCGGGACTGCCCCTGGTGACTCTGCTCGCGGCAGCCGAGGACGGGTCGACGCCGGTCGGGCCCGCGTTCGGCGTGACCATGGTTGTGCTGAGCGTGCTCCACGCCCTGCCCCTGGTCTGGCGTCGCCGCGCTCCGTGGCCCGTGCTGTGGGCCGTGGCGGCCACCGCGTGGCTGTGGCCGCTGGCCCGCGACGCCGGGCTGCTGCCGTCGGTCTGGACGGCCTACCTGCACTTCGCGGCGCTCGCTGAGGTCTTCGCGGTCTACGCGCTCGCTGTGTACGGGCGTGGTGTCCGGACCTGGCCGGCGATTCTCGTGGCGGCCTGCGGGCTGGCCGGTGCGCTCGCGGCCACTGGCGCCGTCGACGGGTCGCTCTCCGGCGAGGACGCCTCGGTGGCCGCCGTGTCGGAGGCGGTCGTGGCGCTGACGATCATGGGCGGGGTGGTGCTGGCCCTCGTGTGGGTCGTGGGCCTGGCCGTGCGCAGGAGGCGGCTACGGGTCGTGCTGCGCGAGGAGGAGGAGATCACCGGATCCGAGCAGGAGGCCGCCGACGCCGTCGCCTCCGAGCGCAGGCGGATCGCCACCGGGCTGCAGGAGGCGGTGCTGCACCGGACCGCGGCCGTGCCGGAGCTGGCCGGCCGGGGTGAGCTGGAGGCCGTCGCCGCCGCGGCCAGGTCAGCGCTGGAGGCGATGCGGGAGCTCCTGCACCGTCTGCGCGAGACCGCGCCGGAGGACGGGCAGCCACGTCGGCCGGGGGATCCGGACCGTGCCGATACGCTGCGGGTGTCCGATCCGACGGAGTTCCGCGGGGAGCTCTCGGGCGGGGTCCGGGAGAAGGGCTGAACGGGCGGGTCAAACCGGTAGGCCAGGTAAGGGGGTGCCGTCATCGCTGTACGCGTGCTGGTCGTCGACGACCAGGCAGTGGTGCGCGCGGGGTTCGCGGCGATCATCGACGCGGAGCCCGACCTCGCCGTCGTCGGAGAGGCCGGTGACGGCTCCGCCGCGCTCCGGCTGGCCGAGCAGACGGCGCCGGACGTCGTGCTGATGGACATTCGGATGCCCGGCATGGACGGCCTGACCGCGACGCGGCTGATCGCCGATCTGGACAGCCGGCCCAGGATCCTCGTGCTGAGCACCTTCGACCTGGACGCGTACGTGTACGAGGCCCTGCGGGCCGGGGCGTCCGGCTTCCTGCTCAAGGACTGCCGGCCCGACGATCTCCTGACAGCGATCCGGGTGGTGGCCGCTGGTGAGGGGGTCCTCGCCCCGGCCGTCACCCGCCGCCTGATCGGGACGTTCGCGCGAGGCGCCCCGGTGCCGCCCGGGGTGAGCGGCGCACTGGAGCGGTTGACGTCCCGGGAGCACGAGGTACTGCTGCTCATCGCCTCCGGTCTGACGAACGCGGAGATCGGTGAGCGCCTCGGCGTCACAGTGGGCACCGTGAAGTCGCACGTCAACGCCCTGCTGGCCAAGCTCGAGCTTCGCGATCGGGTGCAGGCCACGATCCTGGCCTACGAGATCGGGCTCGTCCGGCCCCGCGGCACCGTCGACTCGACCAGTGACGCGCGCTGATCCGTTCACCTGCCGTCTGGGTGCTCGGCGGTCGACCCGCGAACGGGCGCTCGCTCTTCCAGGAGGTCCCGCGGCGCTCGTACTCGAACAGTTCCTCGACCGCGCAGGCAGATCACCAGGCGACACCCATGGGATGTGCATCGTCGAGGAACGCCCCGCCCAACCGGTCGTGCACCGGATCACCGTCCGCCGGCACGATCTCGTGCGCGTGGTCCTCGGCGTCGTCGCACGGGTAGAAGCCGATCGCATGGCCCGCCGCCAGCGAGACGACACCGCGTGTGTTGCGCGACACGCCCCAGACGATGTGGTGACCAGGCCTGTCGAGTCGCAACGCCGCTTCGACGAGCCGGGCGAAATCGTCGGGAGACAGCCACAGGGAAAGCGTGCGGAGACGCTCCGGGCGAGTCGCGTAGTTCATCACCCGTGCTGAGACGACCACCATGGCGCACCGATCGGCGTAGGCCGACGCGAGCGCCTCGACCGCTACCTTTCCCGCGCCGTAGAGACCGTCCGGGCGCGGTAGAAGCACAGGGAGCCGGTCAGCCTCGCCGACCGGTGTACAGCCGGCGGCGTGCAGCGAGCTCGCCATGAGGAGACGGCGAACCCCTGCTCGGTACGCAGCTTCCAGTACGCCGTAGCCACCGCCGATGTTGACCTCTGCGATGTCGGCCCACGGTCGCTCGCGCGAGTATCCCGCCAGGTGCACGACCAGGTCAGCGCCGTGCAGCAGCGGTACGAGCGCGTCGACGTCGGTCACCGATACCGCATGGTGCTCCTCGCCCGAAGTGGCCGCCGTGGGCACGACGTCCACCAGCACGAGGCAGTGGCCGGCGGCCAGCAGGCGAGGGCGCAGGTCGGCAGCCATCCGGCCCGACGACCCGGTGATCACGATGCGCGCCATGTGCGCTCCTTCCCGTAGGCCACAGGCTGTGGCCGATCACCGCGCCTTGACGCCCGGTGAAGGGCAGCATAACGTGACGTCCACTCTTCCGTACGCATACGCATATGTGAACGGCAGTCCGCGGGCAGCACCGATGCCGCTCGCTCGACGGAAGGAATGACGATGGACGTGACCTCAAGGATGCGGCACCTCCGGGGGCCGGTGGCGCTCGTCGCGACCGGAGCCCTCGCTCTCGCCGCCTGCTCCAGTGGTGGCGGCGGCGGTAGCGGTGACTCTGCCGACTCGCTCGTCGTGTGGTTCCCGGGGACCAACCAGACCGAGATCGACCTGGTGACCGACGTCATCGTGCCGCAGTTCGAGGAGGAGACAGGCGTCGAGGTCGAGGTCACCTTCGCCGACTGGGGCGACCTCTCGACCAAGCTGAGCGCGGCCTTCGCAGCGGGGACGGCCCCGGACGTCTTCGGCCACGGGCCTGCGGCGATCGCTGACTACGCCGTCAACGAGCGGGTCGAGCCTCTCGACGGCTACGTCGCCCAGCTCGACCCGGACGACGTGGAGGACCTCTCGTCCGCGCTGCCCGGTGGCCAGGTAGACGGAGTGCAGTACCTCATCCCCTTGTCCATGCAAGGCAACATGTTCATCTACGACGCCGAGATGTTCGCCGATGCCGGGCTCGACCCGGACGCTCCTCCGAGCACCTGGGAGGAGATCTACGAGGCAGCCGAGGCCCTCACGGTGCGCGACGCCTCTGGCACCGTCACGCGCTCCGGCCTGTTGCTCCCGACCCACCCCGTCGGCACCCAGCAGTCCTTCGCGAACCTCCTCCTCGCGGCCGGCGGCGACCAGCTCTCCCCGGACGGCACGCAGGCGGCCTTCAACTCGCCCGAAGGAGAGCAGGCGCTGCGGCTCCTCGTCGACATGTACTCGGGCGAAGAGCCGGTCGCGACCGGTCTCGGCGCGAACTTCATGGACGCCGCAGCCGCTCAGCAGCCGATCGTCACCGGGGACGCGGCGATCATGATGACCGTCGCGCCGCGCGCCACCGACATCATGGCGGCCGCTCCCGACCGCGACTTCCGGATCCTGCCCGTGCCACGCTTCGAGTCGGCGGACTCCGGCCATGCCCTCGGTGGCGCCGGCGCCGGCCTGATGATCAGCAGCGACAGCCCGGACAAAGACCTGGCGTGGCAGTTCATCGAGTACATGATCGATCCGGGGACCAGCGAGCAGTACACCGAAGGCATCGGCGCCGTCCCGACGCGTATGTCAGCCGTTCAAGGAGAGTACGCGCAGTCGAGCCCGGTCGTGCAGGCATGGCTGGAGGCGCTACCGCAGTTCACGGCGAACCCGAACGTTCCAGGATGGGTACAGGCGCGCGACACCATGGCGACGTACCTGGAAGGTGCGTTGCGCGGCCAGGCCACGCCCGAGGACACGCTCACCGAGATGGAGACGGCCGTGAACGACGTCCTCGCCGCCGCTCGGCCCTGACCCATGGCAGCCACCGACTCGACCGTGCTGAGGAGCACATCGCTCCGCCCCAGCACGACCTCGCCACCACGCCGACGCGGAAGCGTACGCCTGGGACGCACCGGCATGCTTTTCGTGCTCCCGGCCCTGCTCTACGTAGGGATCTTCCATCTTGTGCCCGTGGTCTACGGCCTCGTACTGAGCTTCACGGACTACGACCCGCTGTCGCGGACGAGCCCGGACGTGGTGGGGTTCGACAACTACGTCGCCATCTTCAGCGACGCTGCGTTCCGCGACTCACTGCTGGTCACCGGCAGGTACGTGCTCATGGTGCTGCCGGTGACGGTCGCACTCGCCCTTGGCCTCGCGCTGCTGGTCAACCGGCCGTTCCCCGGCGTCGGCCTCGTACGGTCGGCGCTGTACGTACCGCACATCGTGGCACTCACCGCCGTGAGCATGGTCTGGCTGTGGATGTACTCGTCGAACGGCCTGATCAACGAGGTACTCGGCTGGTTCCAGCTCCCCGCGCAGTCCTGGCTCTATGACGAGGACACCGCACTTCCGGCCGTCGCCGCCATGCGGGTGTGGAAGGCACTCGGCAGCAACATGGTGCTCCTCCTGGCAGGGCTCCAGTCGATTCCCAAGGAGCTCTACGAGGCGGCACGAGTGGACGGCGCACGGCGGTGGCAGCTCTTTCGCCACATCACGCTGCCCGGCCTGCGGCCGATCCTCGTCTACGTCGTCGCGATGGACATCATCTTCCTCGCACAGGGTTTCGCCGAGATCTTCGTCCTCACGGGAGGTGGGCCCCTCGGCAGCACGACGACGACCAACTACCTGATCTACACCGAGGCATTCCAGTACAACCGCATGGGCAGCGCGTCCGCCATGGCGTTCGTGCTCTTCGCCTTCATCGCCGGGGCATCGCTCCTTGCGGTCCGGGGGATGCTCGGACGGAGGCAGTCGTGACCAACACCCTTTCCCCTCCTACCGGGCGCGAAGCGCCCCCCGCGGCCACCCGGCCGCGTCGCCGTCGGCGCCGCGGCGGCCTCGACGGTCACGACCGTCTCACGCGGGCGGTGCTCCTCCTCGGGACCTGCCTGCTCGTGATGGTGCCCTTCGCCTGGATGATCAGTCTCGCGTTCACGCCCCCCGAGCAGGCATTCGGCTCCGTCGCGCTCGTGCCAGAGGACCCGACGCTGGAGAACTTCTCGACGGCACTGCTCGACGCCGACCTCCTGCGTGCTCTGGCGAACTCGGCGATCGTGGCCGCCGTGGTGGTACTCGGCAACTGCGTCATCGCGATCCTGGCCGGCTATGCGTTCGCGATGCTCCCCTTCCGCGGGAGCACCGCCGTGTTCTTCTCGCTCGTCGCGACGACCGCGATCCCGGTCTCGGTCACCCTCATCCCACTGTTCCTGATGACACGAGGTGTCCCGCTCGCCGGCGGCAACGACATCCTCGGGCAAGGAGGGAGCGGTCTGCTCGACACGCTCGCCGGGCTGACCCTCCCGCACCTGGTGATGCCGATGAACATCTTCTTGGCGCGACAGTACTTCAGCGGTTCTTCCCGCGACCTCGCCGAGGCCGCGCGGATCGACGGCGCAGGAGAATGGCGGATCTTCAGCCGGATCTATCTGCCCCTCGCCAAGCCACTGGTCGCGGTCATCGCCATCTTCTCGTTCACCGGCGTCTGGGACGACTTCCTCTGGCCGCTCGTCATCACGAGCTCACCGGAGTCCCAGACCGTGCAGCTCGCACTGGCGCGCTTCCTCGTGGACGGGAACGTCCAGTACGGCCCGCTCATGGCCGGCGTCGTCCTGGTGACGCTCCCGGTGATCGCGGTGTTCCTGTTCAACCAGCGCGGCTTCATCTCCGGGCTGACCGACGGGAGCGTGAAGGGATGAGCACCACGAGTACGATCCGCGAGGTCCGGATCACGCCCGTCGCACTGCCGGACCCCCCGTTGCTCAACGTCTGGGGCGTGCACGCGCCCTGGGCGCTGCGCACCTTCGTCGAGGTCGTGACGGACGACGGGACCGTCGGCCTCGGAGAGGCGCAGGGCGGTCTCGCGGCGCTCGAGCGGCTCGAGCGCGCGGCGCGCGCCGCCGTCGGCACGGACGTTCGCGATACCACCGCCCTCGAGGCCCGCGTGCGCGCGGCGCTCTCCGGCACCGCCGAACGACCTCTGCTGACCGCGTTCTCGCCCCTCGAGGTAGCGTGCCTCGACGCGCACGGCCGGCTCGACGACGTACCGTGCGTCGAGCTGCTCGGCGGACCGCACCGCGACCAGGTCGAGCTCACCGGGTACCTCTTCTTCAAGTGGGCGGGACAGCCCGGGCCCGATGGCACCACGGTGCCCGACGCCTGGGGCCCGATCCTCGACGCGGACAGCCTCGTGACGTCCGCACGCGCCCTCGTCGCCAAGTACGGCTTCCGTTCCCTCAAGCTCAAGGGAGGCGTGCTGCCGCCCGAGGACGAGATCGCGTGCATCCGTGCCCTGCGCGACGCCCTGCCTGGTGTCCTGCTACGCCTGGACCCCAACAACGCGTGGACGCTGCCGACGGCGCGGGCAGCGTCCGCCGAGCTCACGGGCCTGCTCGAGTACCTGGAGGACCCGACACCGTGCGGCTCCGACATGGCACGGCTCGCCGCGGAGACCGCGCTGCCGCTCGCCACGAACATGTGCGTCGCCGAGGAGGCCCAGATCGGGCCGGCTCTCGCCGACGGGTCGGTCGACGTGCTGCTCGCGGACCACCACTACTGGGGCGGACTGCGGCGCACCGTCGCGATCGCCCGACGCTGCGGCGAGATCGGCTGGGGTGTCTCGCTGCACTCCAACACACACCTGGGCGTCTCCCTGGCGGCCATGGCCCACATGGGCGCCGCGATCGGAAACCTGACGCACGCCGGGGACACCCACTACCCGTGGACGGCGGAGCACGACGTCCTCGTGCCGGGCGACATCGCCATCAAGGACGGAGCCGTCGCCGTACCTGCCGGGCCAGGGCTGGGCGTACGGCTCGACCCCGAACGGCTCGCAGCGGCCCACGAGGCGTACCTGAGCTGCGGGTTCCGTGAACGCGGCGACACCGCCTGGATGCGGACGGTCCAGCCGGACTTCGACCCGAGCGTGCCACGGTGGTGAGGACCTCGACCGGCACCCAGCCACGGCTCCGGGCAAGCGCCTACCTGTTCCCCTGGGACGTCGTGGACGACGCGACCGCGGACGCTGTCGCCGACCTCTCCGCCGACTCCGTCACGCTCGCGGCGGTGTACCACTCGGTGCGCGCCCTTGCGCCCCGACACCCCGACCGGCGGATCGTGACGAGCGACCGTACGCGGGCCTACACCGCACCGCCGCCCGGCGGGTGGGCAAGCATCGCGCTCCCGCCGGCTGACGAGGTGGACGTCACGGGCACCAGTGACACGTTCGGCAGAGCGCGGGACTTGTTGGCGGAGCGAGACCTTCCTGTACGCGCATGGTTGACGCTCACGCACGTCGACGGTCTCACCGGCCGGCCGGACCTGCTGCGGCGCACGGTCTTGGGCGACGCCCTCGACTACGCGCTGTGTCCCGCGCAGCCCGAGGTCCTCGAGCGCAGCGCTGCACTGGTCACCGGCGTGCTGGCCGGGTCAGGGACACGGTCGATCGTGCTCGAGGCCGTCGGCCCGCTGTCAGCCGTGCACGTGTCCGAGCACGACAAGACGGGGCTCGATGGGCATGCTCCGGAACTCACAACCGTCCTGTCCTTCTGCTTCTGCCCCGCGTGCTGCCGCTCCCTGCGGTCCCACGACATCGACGACGCCGAGCTCATGGCTCGGGTGCGCAGTCGCCTGCTGACCGGGGACGAGCAGGGCGCGGCCGCGCTCCTGACGGCCCCGGGGGTCCGCCGGCACACCGCCGCGGTGGCGGAGAGGGCCCTCGCCGGCGCGACGACGGCGGCCGTGCGGGCCGGTGCTCGTGAGGTGCTCGTGCATGCGACGGCTCTTCCCACCGACGGCGGACCGGCAATACCCGTCGGTGACCAGCCCGCCGCTGCGGCACTCACCACGACGGAGGGGGCCCGGCTGCAGCTCGTCGCGTCGTGCTGGCTCCCTGGCGACGTCAGCCGACGCCGCGTGGCGGCACTCGCAGCGGTGAGCGGCAGGGCGGGTGCGAGCACGGGTGCTTTCGTGAACGTGCTGCGCCGCGCGGACCCGCCCTCGGCCGACCTGCCGGTGCGCCCGGCGGCGCCCGCCACCCCGGAAGCGGCGCAGTGGCGCGGCCTCCTGGAGGCGGGGGCCACCGAGCTGCATCTGTACCACGCGGGCCTCGCGAGCACAGCGACTCTCCGGCGCGTCCGGACCGCGCTCGCCGACCTGCGCCAGACCACCCGTCCCACACCGGAAGTGACCCGATGATCGACCTGCTCGCTGTTCTCGCCCCGCGACCCGTGATCGCGATCATGCGGGCTGCGCGACCCGACCACCTGCTCGATGCCGCGACCCGGCTCGTCGCGGGTGGGATCACCACGATCGAGATCACGCTGACGACGCCCGGGGCGCTGGACGCGCTCGGAGCGGTCCGTGCCGCGCACCCCGATGCCGTCGTCGGCGCGGGCACCGTGCGCACCCCCGAGCTCGCGCACCGCGCCATCGACGCGGGCGCGGAGTTCCTCGTCAGCCAGCTGCTTAACCCGGACGTCATCGACGTAGCCCACGCCGCGGGCGTACCCATGGTGCCCGGCTGCCTCACACCCAACGAGATCGCCACCGCCTGGGACCACGACGTCCAGGCGGTGAAGGTCTCACCGATCGCGCCCGTCGGCGGCGCGTCGTACCTTCGCGAGGTCCGCGCGCCGATGCCCGACGTACCGCTGATCGTGACCGGCGGCATCGAGCCCGACCAGCTCGAGACCTACCTGGCCGCCGGCGCCACCGCCGTCGGCCTCAGCGCGCGACTCTTCGGTGACTGCCTGGACTCCGGTGACACGAGCATGCTCGAGTCCCGCGCACGCGCCGTCGTCCACCTGCTGCACCGGCTCGAACCCCCCAGCGCGGGACAGCCCGCGCTCCTCAGGACGGAGACCTCAGCATGACCACTATCGCGTTCATCGGCCTCGGCGTCATGGGTCTGCCCATGGCCACCCATCTGGTCGCGGCAGGCCACGACGTCGTGGGGGTGAACCGTCGACCCGGACCGCGCGATCAGCTCGTCCGTGCCGGTGGGCGCGCCGCCGCGGACGCACACGAGGCCGCCACCGAGGCTGACGTCGTCATCACGATGTTGCCGGACTCGCCCGACGTCGAGGCGGTGATGCTGGGCGACGACGGGGTGCTCGCCCACATGCGGAAGGGAGCGCTGCACATAGACATGAGCAGCATCGCCCCGTCGAGCGCGCGCCGGGTCGCGGAGTCGGCGCGCGCCGTGGGTGTCGAGCCGCTGGACGCGCCCGTGAGCGGCGGGCAAGCCGGGGCGCTCGCCGGAAACCTTTCGGTCATGGTCGGTGGCGAGCGGTCCACGTTCGACCGGGCAGAGCCCGTGCTCGCGGTCATGGGCACGACCGTGCGGTACCTCGGCCCATCAGGGTCCGGACAGACGGTGAAGGCCGCCAACCAGCTCGTCGTCGCCGGGATCATCGAGCTGGTCAGCGAGGCGCTGGTCTTCCTGCACGCCTACGACGTCGACCTGCCGACGGCGACGTCGGTGCTTGCGGGCGGGCTGGCGGGCAACCGGGTCCTCGACCTCAAGTCGGCGGGAATGCTGGCGCACGAGTTCGAACCGGGGTTCCGCCTCGAGCTGCACCACAAGGACCTGACCAACCTGCTCGACGCCGCCCGCAGCGCCGAGGTCGCGTTGCCGGTGGGCTCGCTCGTCGCCCAGCTCCTGGGGGCAGCCAAGGCCCAGGGCAGCGGCGCCCTCGACCACTCCGCACTGTTGCTCGAGGTCGAGCGGCTCTCGGCACGGAACATCGCCCGACGGTAGGTGACGATGAGGCGATCCGGGCAGTGGGTACGCACGCCGGTAGGATCCTGCGCACAGGTCAGTAACGGGAGGTAGGGGGTGGGTGTCACGAGCACACGACCGCTCGTCAAGTCGGCCGAGCGCACGGTGCGTCTCCTGGAGGTGCTCGGGGCAAGTGCCACGCCGCTCACCCTTGCCGAGATCCATCAGATCACGGGGTATCCCAAGTCGTCGCTGCACGAGCTCGTCCAGACGCTGATCGCGCTGCGCTGGCTGGAGGCGACCCCGGACGGTCTCGCCTTCAGCATCGGCACCAGCGCGCTGCTGACCGGGACCGCCTACCTGGATGCCGATCCCTCCGTCCCTCATGCCGTACGGCACCTGGAGGAACTCCAGGCGGAGGTCGGGTACACCGCTCACTTCGCGCGGCTCGACGGTGCTCACGTCATCTATCTCGCCAGCAAGGAGACCACCGAGAAGCGTCACGTCACCTCTCGCGTCGGACGCAAGCTGCCCGCGGCCTCGACGGCGCTCGGACGGGCGGTCCTCGCCGAGCGTACGGACGCTGAGCTTGCAGCGATCCTGGCTGACTCGTCCGGTGCGCCGTGGGGTGTGGACGAACCGCACGAGGCAGATCTCGACAAGCTCTCCCCAGCGCTCGGCGAAGCGCGCGAGCGCGGCTACGCCGTCGAGCGAGGGCAGACGAACCCGGGCATCGCCTGCGTCGCGGTAGCGGTCTCCTACAGGATCCCTGCGACCGACGCGATCTCGTGCTCGCTGCCGATCGACCGCGCGAGCCCCGAGGAGCTCGAGCGGGTCGCAGGCGCGATCGCGGCCCACGCCGAGGCGCTCACCGGGGAGCTGCGCCGCGCAGGTGTCCGGTAGATCAAGAGCGACGAGCGGCAGATCGTGGCCGACAGCCCTACTGCGGACCAGGCGTGCCAAGACTTGACCGTCACCCATCTACCCTCCAGGAACAGCCCCTGGACCCCGGTCGCCAGAAGCTCACCACGTGCCGCGAAGGGCCTGTCCGCTGCGCGGTGTGCCGAAGGCCACACGCCACATGCCCCGGCTTCGCGGTGATCGGCTACGCCGTCAACGACGTCGGCGTTCCGCTGCTGAAGTCGCGACCAGGGGGTGACGTCGAGCACCCAGTGGGACGGTTGACTGTGTCCCAAGGGCATAGTTTTCACTGGTTCTCAACGGAAGGGCGGTGAGAACGATGGCCTGGAGCACACGTCAGCTCGCGGACCTCGCAGGTACGACGATCAAGGCTGTTCGGCACTACCACGCCCTGGGGTTGCTCGACGAGCCGCGGCGCACGGCGAACGGCTACAAGCAGTACGAGACGGCGCACCTCATCCGGCTGCTGCAGATCAAGCGGCTGAGCGATCTGGGGCTTCCGCTCTCCCAGATCGCCACCATGAACCGCGCCGACGAGGTGCCGGACGAGGCGATCCGGCTGATCGATGCGGAGCTCGCGGCGACGATCGAGCGGCTGCAGCGTGTCCGGGCAGAGCTCGCAGTGCTCCTGCGGCACCGTGCTCCGATAGATGTTCCTCGCGGATTCGAGTCGGTCACGCCGAATCTTTCGGACAACGACCGCGCCATGATCCTCGTCTACGGTCAGGTCCTCGACGAGAGCGCGATGGGCGAGCTCCGTGAGCTGGTGAGCCGGCGCGATCCCGTCGACGACGAGTTCGACGCACTTCCGGTGGACGCGGACGAAGCGGTGATACAAGACCTGGCCGAACGGATGGCAGGTCCGCTCGCTGCGGCACAGGCCGCATTTCCGGTGGTGGCGGACCCCGCCCGGTACTCGACGCACAGCGCCGAGCGAACGGCCAGCACGGTCTCGCAGGCGATCGGCGATCTCTACCACCCCGCCCAGATCGAGGTGCTGCGTCGAGCGCACGCGATCGCGACGACCGGCTCGGCAGCCGACCCGGATCCCCGGCGTGGAGCCGAACCTTCCCGTGGCGCGACCGACGGAGGAGCACGATGACCGACCCAGCCGTAAGCCCTCAACCGGAGAACCCGGCCGCCACCGGTGGTGCGGACATGACGCTGCCGGAGGCCGTCATGCTTCTCCTGTTCGATCCCCGCAGCGGCACCATCGCGGGCGAGGGTCAGCCGCTGATGTACATACTCGGCGGCGCGATGCTCGTCGACCTCGCCGCGAGAGGGCACGTCGAGCTCGACGACAGGAAGCGCCGTGTTCGCGCCGTCGGCCACGCTCCGGAGGACTCGCTGCTGCGCGGAGCGTGGGAGCGGGTCCCGGAGTCCGCGACCGGGATCAGAGGGCTCGTGGCCGACATCGGCGCCCGGTCGAGAGAGAGCACGCTGAACCGGCTCGTCGCTCGAGGTGATGTTCGTCGGGAGCCGCACCGTCTCCTGGGCTTCATCCCGACACACGCGCTCAAGGGCGGAGACACCGATACGCGCGACCGGCTGCTCGTGCCGGTCCGGGCCGCGTTGGTGGACGCCGCCGAACCCGATGCCCGGACCGCCACGCTCATCGCGCTGCTCTCCGCGAGCAAGAACCTGGCGGCGATGCACGCCGACATCCCCTGGTCCGGAGACGTCTACACGCGCGGCAAGAAGTTCGAGCGCGGCGACTGGGGCGCGAAGGCCGCCTCCGACGTCATCCTGAGCGCTCTTGTCGCGCAGGTCGTCGGGACCGCGTTCGCGACGACTGTCGCGACGTTCACGCAGCCTGACTGACCACCTTCACCGGCGAGAGCCTCAAGTCTCCACGGGCGGCTCCGCCCGGATCCTCATCACCGACGACGCGTGCTCGGCGTGCCCGAATCACGAGCGCGCCCAGCACTGGAAGAGAGAACACGTTGAACCCCGTCGAACCATTGGTCCAGGGATTCCGAGATCTTGTCGCGGACGTTCCCGAGGTGGTCCAACCGCTGGTCGTCGCGCTGGCCGGCGCCGTGCCCTTCGTCGAGGGTGAGCTCGCGACGATGATCGGGGTGCTCGGCGGCCTCAATCCGGTACTGGCCGGGATCGCCGCCGCCGGGGGCAACTTCCTCTGCGTCTTCCTGATCGTCACCGTCAGCAGCCGTGCGCGTACAGCGACCCTCGCACGTCGGGCGCGGCGAGAGGCGGTGGGTGTGTCGGTAGGCCCGACGCCGCCGGGCGGCGCCGGGGTGGAGGAGGCGCCCGCCAAGGAGAAGCCGGAATCGAAGGGCAAGGAGCGCTTCCGGCGCTACCTCACTCGGTACGGAGTGCCCGGGGCGAGCCTTCTGGGCCCCCTCGCGATGCCTACCCAGTTCACCGCCGCGCTGCTGGTCGCCGGTGGCGTGGCCAAACCTTGGGTACTGCTGTGGCAGGGCATCGCGATCACCCTGTGGACCGCGATCGCGACAGTGAGCGCCTGGCTGGCCCTGCTCGTGGTCTACAACGTGGGCTGAGGCGGGCACGGTCATGACACATGTCATGGATGCGGGGTGTGTTCGCCCCGGGAGGTGGTGACAGGCCGGCACTTCTGAGCGGCGCTCCCGAGCGGTGGACTGGAGTCAGCACGGGGGACACCCCGAGACCCACACCGACAGGAGCACATCATGAGCCTCATCGACAGCCTGCAGGACCTCGTCGGGCAGGTGCCCGAGCTCGTGCAGCCGCTGATCGTCGCGGCCGCGGGCGCTATCCCGTTCGTCGAGGGCGAGGGAGGGGTGGCGATCGGGATCATCGGTGGGATCAACCCGGTCGTCGCCGCGATCGCCGCGATGGTCGGCAACTTCCTCGTCGTGGCCGCGCTGGTGCTGCTCAGCTCCGGTGCGCGCAACGCCGTCGTGACCCGGCACCGGACCAAGGTGGCCGCACGGGCCGGAGCGCCGGCGGGTGGCGAGACCGTCCTGATGACCGCGCCGGTCGAGGACGCGCAGGACTCCCGCGGCGCCGCGCGCCGTGCGAAGTTCCAGCGCGCGTACGAGCGCTACGGCGTTCCCGGCGTGAGCCTGCTCGGACCGCTCCTGCTGCCCACGCACTTCACCGCCACGATGCTCGCGGCCTCCGGCGTCGGCAAGACCCGCATCCTGATCTGGCAGGCCGTGGCGATCATCGCCTGGACCACGCTCACCGCGCTCCTCATCAGCGGCGTCATCAACGCCACCGCCTGAGAACCCGGTCTACCCCGCCCGCACCAGGCTGACGCACACCTGCACCAGGAGACTCAGTGTGCCGTACCGGTCCACGCCCTTGTCTGCTGCAGCCTCGTCCGTCAGCAGCTCGGCGAGGGCGCCCCGCCCAGGTCCCGAGGGGGCGCCCTACCGCCTGGTGCTCGTGGGGGAGAAGCGCCGCATCGGGCGTGGCATCCTCGCGATCGTGCTGCTGCACGCCGGCCTGCTGGGGTTCGGGGCGGCGTTCGCCCAGCTCGGAGGCCAGAGCGATCTGCTGTGCGGACGGGACTCGCTGCGCTGGAACCGTCGCCGGAAGCACGCTGGGCGGTCGCCGATCTCCTGTTCGTGTTCGCGGTCACGATCGTCATCGTGCCGTTGCAGGCGGCGGGGGAGGAGTACGGCTACCGAGGCCTGATCTTCCGGGTCGCCGCGAGCTGGGGCCACGGACCGCGATCTGCGCTCGTCCTGGGCGTCGTCGTCTCGGCGGTGCTGTTCGCCACGATCCACCTGTCCGCCGACGTCTGGCTGAACCTTCAGTTCGTAGCTGTCGGCGTGGCGTTCGCACTCATCACCTGGCGCACCGGTGGCCTCGAGACCGCGGTCGTGCTGCATGCCGCCAACAATGTCTTCGGGCTCCTGCTGGCCCTGGTGCTGCACGCGGACCTGGGCGCCACGACGGACCGCTCGTCGGGTGCCGGCTCTGCCGCCTTCCTCGTCCCGGTCGTGCTGCTGGCGATCATCACCTCGGTGATCTGGTACCGCACCCGGCACGACGGGCCTCGCCCTACCTCTGGGGCAGGCTCGCCGACTCCGCCGTGAGGAGAGCCCGTCGAGCGGTCGCAGAGGGGGATCAAGAGGCCGTGGATGGCGTCCCGCTCGGCGGTTTTGATGACTACATGACCGCTTCGAAGAATGTCTCACCGGTACCCGAACGGGCTGTCAACCTCGCAACGGCCCGCACCCGCCACGGCGACCGCGTCGACGCCATGCTGCGGGCGCTCCAGGTGGGGGACCCCCTCGCCGACGCCGTCATCGTCGAGCTCGACCAGCTCGGCCGGTCCGCCCGCGCGGCGCTCGGACGTGGCCTCGCCGAGGGCCGGGCGAGCGTGCCGGACGCCCCGCCGGCCGTCGCCGCACTGCTCGCCCACACCCAGACCGTGCCCGGCTGGGTCTCGGCGGACCTGCTGGACGAGGGGGACCGGACCTCGCTCGCCGTGCCGCCGCACTGGCGCGGCCTCGCCTTCGCGGGAGGTTCGCTCGCCCACACCTACAGGTCGCCGGCGATCGCGAGGCTGCTCGTGGGTACGGGCCGGCTGACCACGACAGCACCGCGCCGCCTGGCCGAGACCGGGCTGTGGAACGCCTCGGTCGTCCTGCCCGGCGGCCTGCGTCACGGCGCTCCCGGCTACGTGCAGACCGTGCAGGTCCGGTTGCTGCACGCGCGGGTGCGGGCCTCGGCCACGGCGCACGGCTGGGACGCCGGCCAGTGGGGCGTACCGATCAACCAGGCCGACGTGGCACGGACCTGGCTGGACTTCACGGTGGTGCCGTTCACGTTCCTGGAGGGCATCGGCTACCGGCTCACGGACGAGGAACAGTCCCGCCTGTACCGCTACTGGTGGTACGTGGGCCACCTGCTCGGTCTGGACGAGGAGTTCTTCCTCGGCATCGAGGACCACCAGCAGGCCGGCGAGCTGCTCGACCTGCTCGACTCGACGTCCGCCGCGCCGGACGAGAACAGCCGGGCGCTCGTCGCGGCCTTGTTCGACGCGGCGAC
Organism: Promicromonospora iranensis; assembly: GCF_028994805.1. Lineage (GTDB taxonomy): Bacteria > Actinomycetota > Actinomycetes > Actinomycetales > Cellulomonadaceae > Promicromonospora > Promicromonospora iranensis. The sequence goes on from NZ_JAJQQP010000004.1 coordinate 359,275, forward strand.
CACCAACCTCGCGGCCCTGCCGCAGTCGCCGCTGGACGCGTCAGGCTGGCGTGACCTGCTGAACGCCCTGGCCGGCCGGTACCACGGAGACGCTGCGGCGGGGCTGGGCATCGCGGAGTCGCCCGTCACCTCCGTGCTACCGCTGCTCGCGGCGGGGGAGGCGAAGGCGCGTCGCTACCAGCTGCAAGTTCCGGGAGCCGTGCAGGAGGCCGTGGAGGACGGCGCCCAGGCGTTCCGCGGCATCATCGCGGTCCTCGGTGATGCCAGTGCCGCGTACCAGGATCACGTCGCGGCTCCGTGAGCCACCCGGAGTGAGCCACCCGGACACCGCCGAGGGGCCATCCGATCATGTTGATCGGGTGGCCCCTCGGGCGTAGCCAGGTGCGCCGGTGCCCTGAGAAGGTGGGCGTCTACAGGTGCTCGATCAGTTTGTCGGGGGTGATGGGGACGTCGCGCACGCGGATGCCGGTGGCGTTGTAGACGGCGTTGCCGATCGCGGCTGCCGAAGCCACGGTGCCGATCTCGCCGAGGCCGCGGGCGCCGAGGCTCCCGGTCCCGACGTCCTCGCTGCCGTCGCCCAGCGGCCCGGTGAGCCGGGGGTCGGGCCGGTCGAGCATGACCACGTCGATGTCGGGGACGTCGGCATTCACGGGCACGAGGTAGTCGGCCAGGGTGCTGTTGGCCAGCCGCCCGGTGCGGAGCTCGAGGTGGTTCTCCTCCAGGAGGGCGTGGCCGATGCCGAAGATGACGCCGCCGACGAGCTGGCTGCGGGCGGCCTTGGCGTTGATGACGCGGCCGACGTCGGCGACGGTGGTGAACCGGGTGACGCGGGTCTCGCCGGTGAACCGGTTGACCCGTACCTCGCAGAAGTGAGCACCGAAGCTGTGGTGGATGACCCCGGGGATGGGGTCGCCTCCCGGAGAGGACTCCATGTCGACGCCGCGCGATCCGATGGCGGTGAGCAGGCGGCCGAAGGTCATCGAGCGGCCGCCCCCGTGCAGGATGCCGCGCTCGTAGCGCAGGTCCTCGGCGGCCGCTCCCTGCCAGGGCGACCCGTCCCTGGTGACGGCAAGCCGCTTGAGCTCCGCGATGACGTTCCGGGCGGCGTCCACGACCAGCGGCACCGTGGCATGCGTGCCGCTGGAGCCGACCGCGGGTGCGCCCGGGGGAAGGTAGGTGTCACCGATCTCGGGCGTCACCCGCGCCAGCGGGATGCCCAGGGCATCGGCGCCGGAGATCGCCACCATGGTCGTCGCGCCGGTGCCGAGGTCCGAGGTGGCTGTGGACACCACCGCCGTGTCGTCGTTGCGCAGCTGGACCCGGGCGGCGAACCCGGTCCGGCGTGCCGCAGGGTAGATGGCGGTCGCCATGCCGGTGCCGTACAGCCACTGCCCGTCGACGCGTGCGCGGGGCGTGGCGCTGCGGGTGGACCAGCCGAAGCGTTCGGCTCCGACGCGGTAGCACTCGTCCAGGTGCTTGCTCGACCAGGGCAGCCCCGAGGAAGGGCTGGTGGTGGCGTAGTTGCGCAGCCGCAGCGCCACGGGGTCGACACCGGTGGCGATGGCCAGCTCGTCCATCGCCGTCTCCAGGGCGAAGGACCCGGGCGCCTCGTTCGGGCCGCGCATCGCCCGGCTCCCGGGGATGTCGAGGACGGCCAGCTGAGCGTCGACGTGCAGGTTGGGCGTGCTGTAGAGCGCGTCCGACGTGGAGTGGGCCGGCGTCATGGTGAACGACATGGTGCTCGGACGCTCGGCGAGGCTCCGGTGGCTGACCGCGTTGAGCACTCCCCGCCGGGAGGCGCCCAGCCTGACGGTCTGCGTGAGGTGCGAACGGTGGCCGGTCAGGGTGAACATCTGTTCCCGGGTGAGGACCAGCCGGACCGGCCGGCCGAGCTCACGGGCCGCGGCAGCGGCCAGGGGCGTATCGCTCCACAGGACGACGCGGGCGCCGAACCCGCCACCCACGTACTTCGTGATCAGTCGGACGTTCTGGGGCAGCAGACCGAGCCGCTGTGCCATTCCGAGCGCATACGCCGCGGGGATCTGCGCGCCGGCGTAGATGGTGACGCGGTCCGGTTCCTCCCAGACGGCGAGGACCGCGTGAGGCTCCATCCCGACGTGGTGCTGCACGTTCTGGTGGAACTCGGCCTCCACCACGACGTCGCTGGCGGCGAGCGCGGCGTCGATCGACTCGACGCCAGGAGCCAGGATGTTGAGGCTGCTCGGCGACCCGCTGATGGTGGGGCCGGCGGGCACGTGCGGCTCGTCCGCGATCGAGGTGCGCGGCGGCTCGGCGGCGTAGGTCGCGGTGACCAGCGCCGCGGCGTCGCGTGCCTGCTCGGGGGTCTCGGCGACGACCATCGCTATGGCCTGGCCGTAAAAATGGACCGCCGCGGTCTGCAGCGGGATGTAGGGCTCGGTGAAGCCGGCGGCCTGGCCGGTGACTCCGTACAGCGCCAGGCGCTCGATGGGTTCCGGCGCGGCGTACACGCGCAGCACCCCGGGGGAGGCCAGTGCGGCGGCGGTGTCGATCCGGGTGATGGTGCCTCGCGCGATGGTGCTGGTGACGAGGTGGGCGTGGGCGAGGTCGGCGGCGCGCTCGGGGGCGCGGTAGTCACCGGAGTACTCGGCCGCGCCGGTGACCTTCAGTCTGCCGTCGACGCGGTCGATCTCGCGTCCTACGGGGGAACGGGGCATCGTGGCTCCTTCTAGCTGCTGTGCGTGAGCGGGCGCGGCGACGGGACGCTGCGGTGGGTGACGTCGTGCTGGACGACTTTGCGGTGGATCGGGACCCCGGTGCTCAGGGGTACGCCGGAGCCGTCGTGCCGGTTCGCGACGATCTCCGCCGCGATCGACAGTGCGGTCTCCTGCGGGGTGCGGGCACCGAGGTCGAGCCCGATCGGTGAGTGCAGCCGACCCAGCTCGTGATCGGTCAGGCCCGCCTCGCGGAGCCGGGCCAGGCGTTCCTCGTGGGTGCGGCGGGAGCCCATGGCTCCGACGTACGCCACGGGCAGGCGCAGGGCGGCGGTCAGGAGCGGCAGGTCGAACTTGGGGTCGTGGGTGAGCACGCAGACGACGGTGCGCTGGTCGAGCAGCCCGGCCTCGGCCTGGGCCCCGAGATGGCGGTGCGGCCATTCCACGACGACCTCCGCGCCCGGGAACCGCTCCGGGGTGGCGAACGTGGGCCGGGCGTCGCAGACCGTCACCCGGTACCCGAGGAAGGTGCCGAGCCGGGCCAGCGCGGCGGCGTGGTCGGTGGCGCCGAAAACGAGCATCCGCGGCGCCGGGGTGCTGGACTCCACCAGCAGCGTCATGGGATCCCGGCAGTAGCTGTCGGCCACCCCGATCTCGACCGTGCCGCTCTGGCCGGCATGCAGCATGTCCGCCGCCTGCGCCCCGGCGACCTGGTCGAGCAGCTCGTCGCCGAGAGTTCCCTGGCTGGGCTGACCGGGACGCACGACGATCGTCCGGCCCAGGTGCGCCTCGGGGCCACGCACCACCGTGGCCAGGGCGACCGACTCGTCCCGCGTGGCGTCGAGGAGGGCCGCTTCCAGCCTCGGTTCGGTGGCCGGGTCGTGGTGGCGCAGCAGGAGCTCGATGGTTCCGCCGCAGGTCAGGCCGACGCCGATCGCATCGGCGTCGGTGTACCCGAACCGCAGGACCTGGGGCTGGTGGTCCCCGGCGAGCATCTCCTGACAGGCGTCGTGCACGGCGGCGTCGACGCACCCGCCGGACACGTTGCCCAGCACCGCGCCGTCGGCGTCGACCACGAGCGACGAGCCGGGCTGCCGGGGTGCGCTGCCGGCCACGTTCGTGACGGTGGCCGTCACGAACGGGATCCGGCGGCGGGTGCGTTCGAGCAGCTGGGCGGCGAGCTCAAGCATGGCTGCCGCCTGTCCCGATCATCGGCTCTCCTGCAGCTCGGTCAGTGCCCGCACCAGGGTGCGGCGCAGCAGGGCGGGCTTGAACGCGTTGTGCTCACGCGGCTGCGCGCCGTCCGCGGCACGGACGACGGCGGCCTCGAACGTGGCGGAGGTGGCGGGCCGGCCGGTCAGGGCGCGTTCGACCGCCGTCAGCCGCCACGGCCTGGTCCCCACTCCGCCTGCGGCGACCCGGGCATTCGTGATGGTCCGGCCCCGTACCTCGAGGGCGACGGCCGCCGAGGTGAGCGCGAACTCGTACGACTGCCGGTCGCGGACCTTCACGTAGAGCGAGTGCGCCGCCCAGGGTGAGCGGGGCACGGTGATGCCGGTGATCAGCTCGTTCGGTCGCAGCACGTTCTCGACGTCGGGGGTGCTACCGGGCAGGGTGTAGAAGGTGTCGAGCGGCACGCTGCGGGTGCCCCGCGCCGAGGCGAGGTGCACCACCGTGCTCAGCGCCACGAGCGGGACAGCCAGGTCGCTGGGGTGGCTCGCGATGCAGTCGTCGCTGGTGCCGAGGACCGCATGACCGCGGTTGACACCCTCCAGCGCCGAGCACCCGCTGCCCGGCTCGCGCTTGTTGCACGGGGTGCTGACGTCGCGGAAGTAGCCGCACCGCGTGCGCTGCAGCAGGTTCCCGCCGATGCTCGCCATGTTGCGCAGCTGGGCCGAGGCGCTCAGCTCCAACGCCTGCGCGACCATCGGGTAGTTCTCCCGCACGGCGGGATCGGCGGCGACGTCGCTCATCCGTTCCAGCGCACCGATGTGCAGCCCTTTGCGGTCCAGGGTGATGCCGTCCAGCGGCAGCCGGTTGATGTCCACGACGCGCTCGGGGGTCATCACCTCGAGCTTCATCAGGTCCACCAGGGTGGTACCGCCGGCCAGGAACGCGGTGTCAGATCCGGCCCCCCGCAGGGCCTCGCGGACCGAACGGGCCTGGGCGAAGGTGTAGGGCCGCATCAGCGCATCACCTTCTGTGCGTCACGGATGGCGTCGACGATGCGCGGGTAGGCGCTGCAGCGACAGATGTTGCCCGACATGCGCTCGCGGATCTCGTCGTCCGAGCGGGCGGGACCCTCGTCGTCGACCATGGCGACGGCGGACATGATCTGTCCCGGGGTGCAGAAGCCGCACTGCAGGCCGTCGTGCTCGACGAACGCCTGCTGCATCGGGTGCAGCCGATCCCCGTCGGCCAGGCCCTCGATCGTGGTGACCTCGTGGCCGGTCGTCGATGCCGCCAGGGTCAGACAGGACAGCACCCGCCGCCCGTCGACGTGCACCGTGCACGCCCCGCACTGACCGCGGTCGCAACCCTTCTTTGTGCCCTTGAGGTCCAGCTTCTCGCGGAGCGTGTCGAGCAGGGTGGCCCGTGGGTCGACCAGCACCGTGACCGGCGCGCCGTTGACGGCGGCCCGCACCAGCACCTGTGCCACCCCGTCCGCGGTGGCGGAAGCTGCCTCTGCCGCCTCGGCCTCGGCTGTCGCGTTCAGCAGCGGCGTCACGGCGGCGGCGACCAGGCCGCCGCCCAGGAAGTTTCGCCGGGAGACGCCCGAACGGCCGTGTCCCGCATCGTTGTCTGGATTCATCGAGTCTCTCCTGGCTGGTCGCAGCTTCGGGCAGGGAAGGACAGCGCCGCGACCATCCGTGTGGTCTCCGGGCTCGGTACTGGTCCCAGGTTGGGCACTGGGGCGAAGGACATCCAGGACCTGCCGATCCCAGGCTGAGGTCGCCGGGGTGTCAGGCGCGGTTCAGGTCGCCTCGGGCGATCTTCGTGATCGCGAAGAGGGAGACAGGGATGATGCTGAAGATGTTGAAGATCATGAGCGCCTCGAAGATCGCCGGCGTGCTCCACGCGGCGCCGGTCGCGTCGACGACGGTGTCGCCTTCGGTGAATCCGAGGAAAGCGGATATCGAGCTGATGCCGAACATCATGTAGATGAGCACCGGTTGCAGGTGAGAGATCCGTGGCAGACCGTCACTGGTTCTCTCGGGGTGCCGGGTCTGGCGAGTGGCGAGGACCAGTGCGAATACCTGGAAGAAGCTCCACGTCACGAACCACCAGCCGAGATAGTTCGTGAAGGGGACGCCGAAGACGCCGCCGCCCTCTTCCCAGACCCATGCGCCTCGGACGGTCGAGGAGATCGAGTCGATGCCGACGTCGAACATTGTCATGACGGCACCGGCCAGCACCGGCAGTGCGAAGACGTTGATCCGGCCCGGCCGGGTGCGCAGGTTCAGATGTTCGTCCGCGCGGTCGAGGACCGTGTTGGCAGTCATCCAGCTGACGAAGCCGATGCCGAAGTAGGCCACACCGATGATCACGGGTACGTAGAACAGTTGCGGCGTGAGCGTGTAGTGGTAGTTGCCGAACGGGAAGCCCGTCATGACGCTCAGGTTTTCCCAGGCGAAGCTGATGACGTAGCTGATCGCGAAGAAGGCGAGCAGCAGCCCCCAGCCGTATCGCCGCGTGCCCTGCACGAGGGCGAGGGCGACGCCGAGCAGTGCGATGGACTGCGCCGCCGCGGGCGCGCCGGTCAACGGCACGATCACGGCGGCAGCGGCGGCTGCCGCGACCACGATCCATCCGAGAGCTCGTCGGACTGGGCCGTAGGATCGTCGCGAGGGGCCTTCCGTGGTGATTCTGAGGCTGAACGTGTCGGACATGATTTCCTTCCCTGGGGAGACGGTCTCCACAGTGGTGGAAGGCGGCACCGTTATTCAGGGCCTGTCGATCCGCCCCTGACCAGCGCGAGAGCAGGGATGGCGCCCGTTCCTCGCGGGCATCAGTCACACGTCCGCGCTGCGATGACGGACAGCTGCTGCAGCTTCTCGTCGCTCTCGGAGCCGGGGACGGCCGCGAAGACGAGCAGGCGGTGCGACTGGTCCGGGTCGAGCAGGGACTGACAGGTCAGTTCCAGGGCGCCGACCTCGGGGTGGACCAAGCGCTTGACGGCGACCGGCCGCACGCCGACCTCGTGAGCGTTCCACGCCTCGCGGAACTCGTCGCTCTGCCCGAGCAGGAGGTCCGCCAGCTGCGCTGCCCGGGAGCCGGGGCCGCGCAGTGCGGCGACGTGGCGCAGGCCGGCGGCGAAAGTGCGGGTGAGCAGGGTATGGTCGTCGGGGTCGTAGAGCTGTCGTGTGGTGGGGTCGGTGAACCACCGGTAGCCGATGCTACGGGCGGGTCCCGTGTGCCGGGTCCGGTCTCCGGTGAGCGCGATCCCCAGCGGGCTCTGCCGGAGAGTCTCCCCGAGCTCGGTGACGATCTCCGCGGGAGAGTCGTCCAGGCAGTCGAGGATGCGGAGCAGACCGGGGCTGACGTGTTCGCCGGCCGCGCCGCGCGCCGGTGGGTTGTGCCCGGAGAGTCGAAGCAGGTGGTCGCGTTCGTCGAGGCAGAGGCCCAGTCCCTGCGCGATGGAGGTGATCATCTGCACGGACGGGTGAGGTCCGCGCTCTCGTTCGAGCCGCGCGTAGTAGTCGGCCGACATGTGACAGAGCGAGGCGACCTCCTCCCGTCGCAGGCCGCCGGTCCTTCGGCGCGATCCGCGCGGGAGGCCGACGTCCTCAGGTTGCAGCGACTCGCGGCGCCGTCGCAGGAACTCGGCGAGCCCGGCCCGATCGATCACCATGGGTTCCCTCTCTGATCGCCGGCTGCGGCCGGTCGTACCATGGTCTCCGCGCCGGGGATCATCGACCACCCGACGTCGAGGCGTCGAACCCGCAGGGCGTGGTCCATGAGACGACCATCGGCGCCTACCTGATTGGATCCGCAGACCGTGACCAGTGGGGTTCCATGGGCGACCACGCCGGAGGAACCTGGCGGTGGGGCATTCGGTCAGGGCGGCGCCCGGTGACTCGGGGCGCCAAGTAACTCAGGACGGTCGCGTGCCTCAGGACGTCAGGAGCCTGCGAACAATCCTTCGGAGCGCCCTGACGTCCTCGGGGTCGAGGGCATCGAGCAGGTGACGTCGGGCTGAGTCCTCCAATGTCGGTATCGACGTGTCGAGCGCATCCCTGCCCCTGGTGAGCAGGGCCACCTCGACACCCCCCGTCACCTTTCCACGGGTCACGTACTCGCGCGCCTCCATCCTGGTGAGCAGGTGCGACAGCCGGGTCCGGTCCCAGCCCAGCTCTGCGGCCAGGACGTTCTGGCGCGCGGCGCCGCCGGCCTCGAAAAGAGTGACCAGGACGCTCAGCTCGGGCTCCGAGAGATCGGATCCGGCGGTCACCTCGGCGACGATCGGTGCTCGCACCGCCTCGAACGCGCGCTTCCATGTCAACCACAGCTCCGCGGCACTCTCGACCCGTGTTGACATGTCAACATTCGCTTTCTATCGTAGGTCGAACCAGTATCGCCACAATCCTAGGGGTTCTCCGTGCCCGACTCTCAACGGCGCTACGTCGGCCTGCGCTACATCGCACTCCTCCCGCTCGCGCTCTTCGTCCCCGTCGTGCTCGCTCTGCTGATCGACCCCACCGTGGTCTGGGGGGAGTACCTCGGCGTCTTCTTCCACCTCTCGATCCTGCTCCTCGTGTCGCGCCTGGACGCCGCACCATGGGCCAGGGCTGCCGGGTACGGCTGGGTCGCCCTGGACGTGCTGGCAGGCATTCTGATGATCAACGACATCTCCTACGAGACCGCGTGGGCGGTCCGTCTCGGCGGCCACGTCCTTGCCGGCGTCTGGATCGTCGCAAGCTCGCTGGTGTCCCGATCCTGGCTCGTGCGTGTCGCCGGACTCGTCTCCGGCGTGTGGCTCGGTGGATACTCCTTCGTCGGCACGACAGTGCCCGAGGAGTTCCTCAGCCCGGCGGGGATCGTCACCGCGGTGTGGATCGCCCTGGTCGCCATCTATGGGCAGGAGTCCGAGGAGCCGCCCGCTGCCCGCGCTGTTCTGGCAGGCAGATGACATGTCAACAACGGCGTGAGCCGGTGCGCCGGGTGGTGCCCGAGGTGGGGCTCGGGTCGCTCGTGACCACCGGTGGTCGTCACCGGGGCATGAGCAGGGCCTCGGGCGTGATGGGCAGGTCGCGGACCCGGCGTCCTGTCGCGTTGAAGACGGCGTTGGCGATCGCGGGCGCCACGCCGACCTGCACGACCTCGCCGAGCCCTTTGACGCCGATCGGTGCGGCCTCGTTGTCGACGCCTTCGATATAGATCGCGCGGATGTCGGCTGCGTCCGCGTTGGTCGGCACGAGGTAGTCCGCGAGGTTGGCGTTCAGGATCCGGCCGTCACGCGGGTCGGTGACGGTGTGCTCCAGGAGTGCTTGGCCCAGGCCGCCGATCATGCCACCGTGGGCCTGGCTGTCGGCGAGCTTGGGGTTGACGATGCGTCCGGCGTCGAAGACCCCGAGCATCCGGCGGACCCGCACGATCCCGAGCCGGGCGTCGACGGCGACCTCGGCGAAGATCGCGCTGTAGGCGTACATCGAGTACCGGATCTCCTCGGGCGGCTCGTAGCCACCGACCGCCTCGAGATGGGTCCGGCCGTTGCGCGCCAGCAGCTGCTGATAGGTCTCGCCACGGCGCGGATCCGCCCTGGCGTGCAGCCATCCGCGCCGCACGACGACCTCGTCGGCGGGCACGCCGTGCAAGGGCGACCGGTCGTCGCCCACCGCCAGGGCGACCGCCTTGCGCCGCAGCCTGTCGCAGGTCGCCTGGACGGCGGAGCCCACGCTCGCCATGGTCCAGGCCAGCGCGTGCACGGGGGCCGGGGGCATCGTGGAGTCGCCGAGCTGGAACTGCACGCTCCACATCGGCAGACCGAGGGCGTCGGCGGCGACCTGTGCCATCGACGTCGTCGTGCCCGGGCCCATGTCGCTGCTCGCCGAGCGGACGACGACGGTCCCGTCGGCGCCGAGCCGGGCGTGCGCCTGCGCGGGGGCGCTCTCGGCCGGGTAGGCCCCGGCCGCCATACCCATACCGATCAGCCAGTCGCCCTCGCGCACCGCCCGCGGACGGGAGCTGCGCCGGTGCCAGCCGAACTCGCGCATGCCGGTCGTGTAGCACTCGTGGAGCCGTCGCGTGGAGAACGGCTGACCGGTCGCGGGGTCGTCGGCGGGCTCGTTGCGGATCCGCAGCTCGATCGGGTCGATGCCGAGCTCGTGCGCCAGCTCGTCCAGGGAGGTCTCCAGGGCAGTCGCCGTGGTGGACCACCCCGGGCCACGCATCCACGTCGGTGTGTTGACGTCCAGGGGAACGAGCCTTACGTCCTGCCGGAAGTGCGGCGTGTCGTAGAGCATCCGGCCCAGTGCGAGGTCGTCCGAGTGGCGCTCGTAGCGGGAGGTCTCGCCCCGCACGTCGTGCACGACGGCAGTCAGCCGACCGTCTCGCTCGCTGCCGAGGCGCACGCCGTACTCGTAGGCCGGGCGGAACCCGATGCCGAAGTAGAGCTGCCTCCTGCTGAGGACGAGCTTGACCGGGCGACGAAGCTCCCGGGCCGCCAGCGCCGCGGCCACGGAGTGGACCCAGGTACGTCCGGAGTTGCCGAACGCTCCGCCGACGAAGCGCGAGTAGCACCGCACGGCGGCCTGGGCGATCCCGAAGACCGCCGCGAGCTCGTTCCTGGGGTCGGCGACCCACTGGGTCTTCTCCCAGACCGTGAGGCGGTCGCCGTCCCAGCGCGCCACGATCGCGTGCGGTTCCATCGCGTTGTGGTGGTTCCGCCCCATCCGGTAGGTCATCTCGAGCTGCACCGGGGCCGAGGCGAGCGCGGCTGCGGCGTCGCCGCGGGTGTAGACGTCGGGCTCGTGGGCGGGTGCTGTCACGAGGTCGAGCTGTGGGGGCTCCGCGTCGTAGGTGGCCTCGACGAGGCGAGCGGCGTGCCGCGCCGCCTCCAGGGTCGTGGCGACGACGACGGCGACCGGTTGTCCGAAGAACCGGACGTGGTCGTCCTGGAACGCGCGCAAGCGCTCGCCAGGCGGGTGGATCGAGTCGGGGAAGGAGTTGTCCCGGTACGGCAGCCGCGGCGCGTTCCCGTGGTGGATCACGGTGAGGACGTCCGGGGCGGCCAGGGCGGCGCGGGTGTCGATGCCGGTGATCCTTCCCCTGCCGATGGTGGCGTCCACGAGTACCGCGTGCACGATCCCGTCGATGCCGTCGGCGGGGCCGTGGTCCGCGGCGAAGCGGGCCTGGCCGGTCACCTTGAGGCGTCCGTCGACGCGGGACCGCGGCGTGCCGACCGTGGCCTGAGGCTGCCGGGCGGGCTGCGGGGCGGGCTGCGGGGTCATGAGCGCCCTCCTACGATGCGGAGCTGGCGTTCGACGGTGCGTCGCAGCAGCTCGGTCTTGAAACCGTTGTGGACCAGTGGTCGCGCCCCGTCGGCGGCTCGTTCGGCGGCCTGCCCCCAGAGGTCGGGCGAGGGGCGTCTGCCGACGAGGTGCTGCTCGACGGCCGGGAGCTTCCAGGGAATGGTGCCCACTCCGCCGGCGGCGACCTTGGCTGTGTGGATCACGCCGCCCCTGATGTGCAGCGCGACGGCGACGGAGGTGAGCGCGAACTCGTAGCTCTCCCGGTCGCGCACCTTCAGGTACCCGGACCGCAGCGGCCGCGGGAGCGGGGGTATCTCGAGGGCCACGATCAGCTCACCGGGTCGGAGGTCCTGCTCCTGGTCCGGCGTGTCGCCGGGCGGCAGCAGGAAATGGCCGATCGGTGTGGCCCGTCGGCCCTCCGGGCCGACCAGGTGCACGGTGGCCTCGAACGCCGTCAGGACGACCGCCAGGTCGGACGGGTGCGTCGCGACGCAGTGTTCGGAGGTTCCGAGGATGGCGTGGGTCCGGTTGTAGCCCTCCAGGGCCGAGCAGCCCGAACCGGGCTCGCGCCGGTTGCAGGGAGCCGAGACGTCGCGGAAGTACGCGCATCGCGGGCGCTGCATGACGTTGCCGCCGATGGTGGCCATGTTGCGCAGCTGCGCCGAGGCGCTCAGCTCCAGCGCCTGCGCGACGGCGGGGTAGGTCTGCCGCACGACGGGGTCCGCGGCGACGTCCGCCATCCGGGCGAGTGCTCCGATGCGGAGGCCGCCACGCGGCGTGGCGCTGACGTCGGACAGGGGAAGGCCGACGATGTCGACGAGGGCGCTTGGGCGCTCGACCGTCTCGCGCATGAGGTCCACCAGGGTGGTGCCCCCGGCGATGTACCTGCCTCCGCGCTCACCGGCTTCGATCGCTTCGTGGACGGAGGTCGCCCTGGTGTAGGTGAAGGGGAACATGGCGCTCACCTCCCGCCGGTCGCGGTCTGGGCGACCGCGCGGACGATCTTGACGTAGCAGCCGCACCGGCAGATGTTGCCGCTCATCCACTCCCGGATCTCCTCCGGTGATCCGGTGTGACCCTCGCGGATGCAGGCCACGCCCGACATGATCTGGCCGGGCGTGCAGAACCCGCACTGGAGGGCGTCCTGCTCGATGAACGCTCGTTGCAGCGGGTGCAGGTCGCCGTCGGGCGTGAGGCCCTCAATGGTGGTGACCTGCGCGCCGTCGAGTCTGGCGGCGAAGGTGAGGCAGGCGTTGACCCGGCGGCCGTCGACATGGACCGTGCAGGCCCCGCAGGCACCGGCGTCGCAGCCCTTCTTGGTCCCGGTCAGGTCCAGCCGCTCGCGCAGCAGGTCGAGCAGGGAGGCTCGGTTGTCGACGACCAGCGACTGGCGGCGCCCGTTGAGCAGGAAGGAGACCCGGCTCGTCGTGCCGTCCGCGAGCTCGCTCGCCACATCCTCGGTGGCGGATACCGGACGGGTGCCCGACCCGGTCACCCCGGCTGCGACGGCTACTCCCGTCGCGGTACCCGTAGCGGCGATGAAGGTGCGTCTGCTCAGAGGGGAGGGGCGTCCTTCTTCTGGCTGGAGCTCGGGCTCCTGTGCATCGGTAGACATGTCGACCTCACTCGGTCTTGTCGTGAACCTGTCCCGAACGGAACGCCGGCCGGGACAGGACGGCTGGTAAACTCAACCGTACCGTTTACTTCCGGGCTCGACAAGGTCCGGCAGAGAGCGCACGTCTCCCCGGTAGACGGTTCGGTCCCGCCCACCTCCACGATCGGAGCTGCCCATGCTCGTCACCCGGCCGGCCGCCGCGGCACTCGCCGCGACCCTGTCACTTGCGGTTCTCCTGTCCTCCTGTGCCGGCCCTCCACCATCTCCGGTCACGAGCCCCGGAACTGCTTCCGCGGCGCCGTCGGGTACGCCAGCGCCGGCGGATGCCGCGCCCGGCGACCTCGCCTCGCAGGGACGCGTCACAGAGCTCGCCACCGGTCTGGACACCCCGTGGGGCCTCACTTTCCTCCCGGACGGGTCGGCGCTCGTGTCCTCCAGGAACACCTTCGAGATCCGCCGGGTCGATCCCGGGACCGGCGACCACCGCTCGGTGGGGCAGGTCGACGGCGCGGCCACTGCACCCGACAGTGGCCTGCTCGGCCTCGCGGCATCCCCGGACATCGCCCGGGACCGCACCGTCTATGCCTTCGTCTCCACCGCGTCGGACAACCGTGTCGTCGCACTCGAGCTCGACTCCGAGTTCAGTTCGTTCACCCAGGCCAGGGTGGTGCTCGACGGGATCCGCCTGGGCACGGGTCGCCACCAGGGTGGTCGGCTCGCCTTCGACCGGACCGGGGCGCTGTGGATCACCACGGGTGACGCGGGCGAGCCGACGCTCGCCCCCGACCCGGGCAGCCTGAACGGAAAGATCCTGCGGATCCGCCCCGACGGAACCGTTCCGTCGGACAACCCCGCCGACGGCCCCGTCTACAGCACCGGGCACCGCAACGTCCAGGGCATCACCTTCGGGCCGGACGGGACCGTGTACTCCTCGGAGTTCGGCGACCAGGAGGAGGACGAGGTCAACGTGATCGTGCCGGGAAGCGACTACGGCTGGCCGGAGAGCGAAGGCTCCCTCGGCTCCGCGGGCGTGCCGCCCCTGTTCACGTTCGCCACCGAGGAAGCCTCACCCTCCGGCATCGCCTATGCCGCCGGATCTCTCTGGATGGCGGGACTCCGGGGCCAGCGGCTGTGGCAGCTGCCCGTCGACGGCGGCGAGGCGGCCGGCGACCCGGTCTCTCACCTCGAAGGCGAGTACGGGCGCCTGCGGACCGTCCAGGCCGCACCCGACGGGACGCTCTGGGTCACCACGTCGGAGACCGACGGTGCGTCCTGGGGCGGAGCCAGCCCCGAGGAAGGTGACGACCGCATCCTGCGGATCGAGCTCGACGAGTGATCCGGACGTGCGCGGGCTGACGGGCGGCCCGGCCGGCACGGATCGGCTGGGCCGCGCGGAACGGCCCGCCGCGTAAACTCCGTCGTACCGAAAATCTCGATCACGACGGAGGCAGGCCGGTGGGACGCCGCGGGGAAGAGCTCAAGGAACACATCCTGTGGTCTGCCAAGGACGTGTTCCTCGAGCTGGGCTTCGAGCGCACCTCCATGGACGTGGTCGCCGCACGCGCCTCCACGTCCAAGAGGTCCCTGTACACACGCTTCCCGAGCAAGGACGCGCTGTTCCGCGCGGTGTTCGAGCTCGCCCGCACGATGTATCTCAACCGCCTCAAGACCCCTGACACCTACAGCGACGACGCCACCGAGGCGGTGACGGTGTACTGCGCACGCTTTCTCCAGCTCCTCCTGCGTGAGCCGGCGCTGCGTACCTGCCGGATGGGGATCGCGGAGGCCGAACGCCTTCCGGACGCGTCGAGCCAGTACTACGACGCCATCTTCCGCACCTCCCAGGAGCGCCTCGCGTCGTTCCTCACGGAGCGGCTCGAGATCCCGGGGCCCGCGTCCGGCGAGCTCGCGACCGACCTGCTCGGTCGCTCGCTCCACCCCCGCTTCTTCCAGGCCTTGTTCGGCGTCGAGAAGCCGCTCCCGGAGAGCTCCGACGAGGGCTCGCTGTACACCGACGTCGACGTGGACCGGATCCGGGGCTTCGTCACGACACTCCTGACGACCCCGTAGAACGCCGGAAGCTGTCGGACGGCGAGGTGGGGCTCGGTCGTCTGATGAGCAGCTCACGTCCTGCCACGGCTCGGCTGTCCACGGATCGCAAGGTCCTGGATGCCGGGGCGCCGACGCGCGAGCCTTCTCGGGCCAGACCCACCCAGCGAAGGATCGGGACACGCTCGATGTCCTCGCCCGGCGCGCACACCAGGGAGCCCCCGAGATGACACACCCGCCAGGAGAGAACGGTCCCGTCGAGGTCGAGAGAAGGGGGTTGTCCCGCCGCTCGTTCGTCCGACTCGTCGGTGTTGGTGCCGGTGTCGCGATCGTCGGCGGTGGCACAGCCGCCTTCGTGGCAAACCGGCCGGAGATGTCCCCGCGTCAGCAGGGCCTGCCGAGGATCCCCGACTGGACGGCAGATGACGTTCCCTCGCTGCGAGGGCGCTCGGCGCTCGTCACGGGCGGCAACGGCTATCCCGTGGAGGATCGGAGCGGCCTGGGCTATCACAACGCCCTTGAGCTCGCCCGCGCCGGCGCGGAGGTGACGATCGCGTCCCGCAACCAGGAACGGGGCGCGGAGGCTGTCCGGCGCATCAGGGCCGACGTTCCCGGCGCTTCGATCCGCTTCGAGACGCTCGACCTGGCGGACCTCGCTTCGGTCGCAGCCTTCGCGGAGCGCATGCGTGCTTCACGAACGAGCCTGGATCTTCTCGTCAACAACGCCGCTGACGGGGGGCAGCTGGCACGCCAGGTGAGCGCCGATGGATTCGAGCGGGTCCTGGCCACGAACACGATCGGTCACTTCGTGTTGACCGCCCGGCTCCTGCCTCTGCTGCGCGCAGCTGATGCGCCTCGGGTCGTCTGGGTCTCCAGCCTTCGCGCCGCCACCGGGACGATCAACTTCGACGACCTGCAATCAGCTCACGAGTACGACTACGGGGCGGCCTACAGCAACTCCAAGCTCGCCAACCTCATGCTCGCCTTCGAGATGCAGCGGCGCAGCACGGCGGGAGGCTGGGGAGTCTCGTCCATAGCCGCCCACCCCGGTGTCGCTCGTACCAACCTGATCCCGGACGGTCCCGGCCCGGACAGCACGGAGGGGCGCAATCACAGATACATGCCTTTCCTGTACCAGCCAGGCGCTCAGGGTGCTCTGCCAACCCTGTATGCGGCGACGTCGCCGCAGGCCGAAGCCGGCGCATACTACGGTCCAGCCGGATTCATGGGGCTCAGCGGCTTGCCTGCCTGGGCCGGCATTCCTGAGCAAGCCGAGGACCAGCGGGTCGCGGCCAGGCTGTGGACCACGCTCGAGCAGCTCGGCGAGGTCACGTTCAGGCGGGCGGGCTGATCCCGTGGAGACTTTCACGCTGAACGACGGCAACCAGATCCCGAAGCTCGGCATTGGCGTCAACCAGGTTCGTTCCGCCGACGTCGGCCCGGCGCTGGCCCGTGCGTTCGAGGTCGGCTACCGCTCGGTGGACACCGCCAACACGTACCTGAACGAGCGCGCTGTCGGCCAGGCCGTCCGGGACAGCGGCCTGCCGCGGGAGGAGATCTACCTGACCTCGAAGGTGTGGTCGACCGACTCCGGGTACAGGAGGATGTCGGCCGCGATCGACCGCACGCTCAAGCGGCTCGACACCGACTACCTGGACCTCTTGCTGGTGCACCAGCAGTACGGCGACTACAACGGTGCCTGGAAGGCGATGGAGGACGCCGTCGGGGCGGGCAAGGTGCGCTCGATCGGCATCAGCAACTTCAACCGTCGAAGGCTGACCGATCTCATCAGCAGGGCGACCGTGCTTCCCGCCGTCGCCCAGATCGAACGCCATCCCTACTTCCAGCAGCGTGAGCAGAAAGCCTTCCTCGAGCAGTTCAGCACGGTCGTGGCGGGCTGGTTCCCGCTCGGGCGCGGCGACCGGGAGCTGCTCACGGAACCCCTCTTCGCCGAGCTGGGCCGGAAGTACGGGAAGTCGCCGGCGCAGGTCATCCTGCGGTGGCACCTCCAGGGCGACACGATCGTCATCCCCGGCTCCACCGACCCGGCCCACATCCGGTCGAACTTCGAGCTGTTCGACTTCGCCCTGACGGCCCAGGAGATGGACCGGGTCACCGCTGTGGACAGGAACAAGCGGTTCCACAACCTGCCCGAGCTCGTCGAGAGAATCATCTTCCAGAGCATGCGCATGGACTACGACAAGCGGCAGCGCTGAGCCGGCACGGCGACCGCGCTGTCTACGGGGCGGTGAGCTTCTGCGTACCGATCACGGCGAGCAGCTCGAGCCGCTCGGCGGTGCCGGTGCCGGGCGTGGGAGTGAACCAGAGCAGTCGTTGCCGGCCGTCCTCGCTGAACAGGTTGAGGCAGCTGACGTCGAAAAGGCCGAGCTCGGGGTGGTTGATGCGCTTGCGGTCTCGGCGGCGAAACGCCACGTCGTGCCTGTCCCATAGCTCGGCGAACTCCGCCGAGTCCCGCAGCTCGGCGATCATGGACCGTGCCTCGGTGTCCTTGCGGCCCCGGCGGGCGGCCCCCGCGCGCAGGTCGGCGACGAAGGCCTGTGACTGCGTGTCGTGGTCGGCCTCGGGGTAGACGGCGCGGGACGCCGGGTCCATGAACCAGCGGTAGGCGAAGCTGGCGTGCTTACCCGTGAAGTGCGACTGATCGCCCAGCAGCGCGACGGCGAGCGGGTTCTGGACCAGCGTCACGTGCAGGTCGGTGATCACCTTCGCGGGTGTCGAGCCGAGGCGGGTGAGCAGGTCCAGCATCCCGGGTTGCACGTGCGAGGCCGCGACGCCCGGCGGAGGCACGGGCCGCTCGGCCAGGTGGTAGAGGTGGTTCCACTCGTCGTCGGTCAACCGCAGTGCCCGACCGAGTGCGGCGAGCATCTGCTCGGACGGCTGGGAGCCCGCACCGCGTTCGAGCTCGTTGTAGTAGTCCACCGAGGCGCCCGCCAGCTGCGCGACCTCGTCACGCCGCAGTCCGGGCACCCGGCGCCGCGGACCGGGAACCAGCCCGACGTCCTCGGGCCGGATGCGTTCGCGGCGGGAGCGGAGGAATGCGCCCAGCTCGGCGTACCCGGCGGCTCTCATGCCCCAAGTATCCCGTGAGGGGTACCGCCGGCCCAGGGGACGACGTCCCCTGGTTCAAGGGTCCGCGGTCCTGGAGCGTGGGATCCGTCCCCCACCGAACAGCCGAAGGATCCACCGTGACCAGACATCCTGTCCCCTCCCGCCACCGCGCGGCGATCGCCGTGCTCGCAGTCGGCGCGATGCTGACCACGGCGTGCACCAGCGCACCGGACTCGTCGTCCCCGGCGTCCCCGGAACAGACCGACGCCTGGCAGGAGCGCGCGCCCATGGCCCTGGAACGGCAGGAGCTCTACCCCGAGGTCGTCGACGACCGGATCTATGTCGCCGGGGGACTGCTCAACCCCAACACCGGCGTGTCAGCACACTTCGACGCGTACGACCCCGTCGCGGACGCCTGGCACCGGCTCGCGACGCTCCCGCAGGCCCGGCATCACATCGGCCTCGCCGAAGCGGGCGGCTCTCTCTACGCCGTCGGCGGGTTCAGCGGCGGGTTCCCCCGGTGGCGAGCGGAGTCCGACACCTTCGTCTACGCACCGGACGACGACACCTGGTCGGCCGGCGTCGACCTGCCGGAACCACGCGCCGAGTTCGTGATCGAGAGCGTGCGTGACCAGGTCTTCGTCATCGGCGGCAGGGTCCGTGAGGCGCCTGACGCCATGACGTTCACGACCCACGTCGACAGCGACAGGAACGAGATGTTCGACCCGGCGACCGGCAGGTGGACCACGCGTGCTCCGGCGCCCACCCTGCGGAACAGCACCGCGTCGGCCGTCGTCGACGACCGGATCTACGTGATGGGTGGCCGGGAGTTCTCGCTCGCCGAGGACGGCTCCGCCGTCCAGGAGAACGTCGCGACGGTCGAGGTGTACGACCCGGCCACCGACGCGTGGGAGACGGTCGCCCCGCTCCCCGAGGCTCGCGGCGGGCTCGCGGCAGCCGTGCACGACGGTTCGATCTATGTCTTCGGCGGCGAGCAGCACGACCCCGACCCGCTGGTGTACGACGACGTCTGGCGATACGACCCGGAGGCCGACGAGTGGACCTCCGCGGGGAACCTGCCCACGCCGCGGCACGGGCTCGGGGCTGCCACTGTCGGCGACGTGATCTATACCTTCGGCGGGGGCACCGAGGTGGGCGGTAACTTCGCCAGCGTGCGGAACGAGGCATTCACGCCGGAGTGAGCGGGTGCGGCTCGCACCACCTGCCGGTGGTGCGAGCCCTCAGGCCGGGATGGCCGTCCTGGTCAGCTGCTCCGAGACGTCCCAGACCCGTGCGGCGTCGTCAGCGCTGCGCAGCGGCGGGTACATCCGCTGCTCGGCCGGCGCGCCGCTGGTGTTACCGAACCCACTGGGGCTGTACAGGGCGCCCGGCTGGGCCTGCGGATCGGTGGCCGCCATGAGCGCGGGCAGCGCCGCGCTCTCGACCGTCCCGGCCATGATGCCGCGGGCGGAGAGCCAGCCGATCATCCGGCGGCCGGCGGTCTCCTGGGCGCGGCCGAGCTCGGGCCGGGCGGCCAGGAGGTTGGTGGGGGCGACCCCGGGGTGGGAGAGGTTGCTGGTGATGCCCCACCCGTGGGCCTTGCTGCGCCGCTCCAGCTCCAGGCCGAACAGGCCGAACGCGACCTTGGACTGGCCATAGGCGCGCATGCCGTCATAGCTGCGTTCCCAGTTCAGGTCGTCCCAGTTGATGCGGCCTCTCCGGGCGGCGACGCTCACCTGTGAGGTGACCCGTGCCCCGCCGGCGCGCAGGAGCGGCATCAGGTGCGCGACGAGCGCGAAGTGGCCCAGATGGTTGGTGCCGAACTGGAGCTCGTACCCGTCGGCGGTCGTCTGGTGGTCGGGCGGGGTCATGACGCCCGCGTTGTTGATCAGGAGATGGATCGGCGCGCCCTCCGCGCGCAGGGTGTAGCCGAGGGCGGCGACGGACGCGAGGGAGGACAGCTCGAGGCTGCGCAGCGAGACGTTCGCGCCGGGCACGGACTGCTTGATCGTGGCGATCGTGGCCTCGCCCTTCACCGAGTTGCGGACGGGGATGATGACCTCGGCCCCGGCGGCGGCGAGTCGCCGGGCCATGACCAGGCCCATGCCGTCGCTCGCCCCGGTGACGACGGCACGCTTGCCGGTCAGGTCGGGGATGGTGATGTCGATGGGTGTGCGGGACATGTGGTTCGCTCCTCGATGGTGTGCGGTTGCCACCACACTCCTCGATTGCCGGCCCGTTATTCAGGGCCTGTCGATCCGCCCCAATACCGTCAGCTGTGGACCTGGGGGCGGGGCTGCCCCGATGACGCGGGGGCGTCGTGGCTCTCGGCGATGTCGCTCAGCACCTCGGCGGCGGCGAGCTCGTCGCGTGCGGCGAGCCGGTCGAAGCCGTCCACGGCCGGGTAGACATAGCGGCCCAGCGTCGCGATGAGGACCGCGCCGACCACGAGCACGCCCATCAGGACAGGGATGACCGGGTCGTAGGAGCCCAGCTGGTCGTAACCCAGCCCGAGGAGCAGCGGCCCGACGGCGCTTCCCAGGATGAACATGGCCTGGACCGGGCCGATGATCTGGCCGAAGTTGCGCATGCCCAGGTACCGGGTGATGAGCAGGGCGAGCAGGTCGCCCTCGATGCCGAACGCGACGCCGATGAACGCGACCGCGAGGGCGGCGGTGGAGAAGGGCGGCTCGAGGAAGAACATCCCGGCGATGGGGGCGAGGATGACGATCGGTCCGACGACCGATCCGTGGACGCGGTCGATGATGACGCCGCCGACGACGCGGCCCACGAGCGAGGCCAGACCGAAGATGACGAGCAGCTGGCCCGCTTGGCCGTTGCTCAGGCCACGGTCGGTCATCATCGGCACGAGGTGGACCTGGAGCCCGATGATCACGACGCCGACCATGCCCAGGCCGAGCGCGATACCCCAGAACTGGCGGGTGCGCAGCGACTGGCCGAAGGTCAGGCCGGGGAGCTCCAGGCTGACGTCGCGGTCTCCGACGTGGGTCTCGTGGACCAGTCGTCCGCGCACGTGCCGCTCGGCGCGGCCGCGCACGAACAGGGTGATCATCGTGACGGACACGACGGCGGCGATCAGTGCCATGTAGCCGTAGGTCTGCCGCCAGCCGACGCTCTCGATGAGCGCACCGGCCAGCACCGGGCCCAGCGCGGCGCCGAGCCCGATGATGCCCGTGACGATGCCGACGGCGAGTGCACGGTTGTTGTCGAACCAGCTCACGACGACGCGGGTGGCGGGGATCGCGGTCCCGCCCCCGAAGAAGCCGACGAAGAAGCACGGGATGAAGTAGATGGCCTCGACGGCCGGGACCAACCCGATGGCGGCCATCGAGGCGGCGAACAGCACGAAGCTCGGGAGCAGGATGTACCGGGCGGCGTACCGGTCCACGAGCCGGCTGACGATGATCAGGCCGATGACCATGCCGACGGCCGCGACCGAGTACGCGCCGGTGACGGTCGTACGGCTGAACCCGGTGTCCTCAACGATCGGCAGGACGAAGAGGCCGGTGGTGGCCAGGTACATCGGGGGGCCGACGGCGTTGGCCGTGCCGGCACCGACGACCACCCACCAGGGGTTTCGGCGTCGGGGGTCGGGCTGGGTGACAGAACTCATATGGCTTCTCCTGCGGCTCGGCTCGTGGGGCTCGCGGCGGTCGGCTGTGCGGTCACGCGGTCGGGAAGGAGGTCTTCGTCAGCTCCTCGGACACCCGCCAGACGCGGGCGGCCTCGGTGAGGCTGCGGAGCGGCCGGTGCATCCGCTGCTCGGCGGGCGCGCCACCCAGGGTGCCCGGGCCGCTGGGACCGTACAGGGTGCCAGGCTTGGCGGCAGGATCGGTCGCGGCCATGAGGGCGGGCAGCATCGCGGTCTCGATGGTGCCCAGCAGGACGCCGTGCTCCGAGAGCCAGCGGATCCGCCGGATGTGGGGCGTGTCCTCGGTGCGGCCGAGCTCGGGGCGGGCAGCCAGGAGGCTGGTGGGGGCGACCCCGGGGTGGGAAAGGTTGCTGGTGATGCCCCAGCCGCCCGCCCTGCTGCGGCGCTCCAGCTCCAGACCGAACAGCCCGAGCGCGATCTTGGACTGGCGGTACGCGTGCATGACGTTGTACGAACGCTCCCAGTTCAGATCGGGCCAGTTGATGGAGCCGCTGGCCGAGGCGACGCTGACCTGGGAGGTCACCCGAGCGCGCCCGGCGCGCAGCAGGGGCAGCAGGTGGGCGACCAGGGCGAAGTGGCCCAGGTGGTTGGTGCCGAGCTGCAGCTCGAACCCGTCAACCGTGGTCAGCCGCTGCGGCGGCCGCATCACGCCCGCGTTGTTGATCAGGAGATGGATCGGCCGCCCCTCTTCGCGCAGGGTGTCGCCCAGGGCCGCGACGGACTCCAGCGATGCGAGGTCGAGGTCGCACAGCGAGACCTTGGCGCCGGGGGCTGCCCGGTTGATCCTGGTGATCGCGGCCTCACCCTTGGTCCTGTTGCGCACGGGCATGATGACCTCCGCGCCTGCGGCGGCCAGGCGCCCGGCCATGCCCAGACCCATGCCGTCGCTGGCCCCGGTGACCAGCGCGCGCTTGCCGGTGAGGTCGGGAATGGTGATGTTGATCGGTGTGCGTGGCATCGCTCTGCTCCTTGGAGTCGTCATGGGCCGGTCGTCGGCCGTGGCACTGATCCTTGGTGGACGACACCGACCTATCCAGGGCCTCCCGATCACAGGCTCACGAGGTCACCGCTCTGCTCGGCACCGGGGCCGACGGACCGTAAGGGGGGATCGACGGGCCGTGGCTACCGTCCGACGCACGGGATACAAACGAGTCAGTACTCCAGGAAGGGGAGCGTCATGATCGATCGCACCGGGCTGGCCAGCTTTCTGCGCCATCGCCGTGAGGCACTGCAGCCGGAGGACGTCGGCATGCCCCGCGGCCAGCGGCGCAGGACCAGCGGGCTCCGGCGCGAGGAGGTCGCGACGCTGTGCAACATGTCGGCCGACTACTACGCCCGCCTGGAGCGGGAGCGCGGCCCGCAGCCGTCGCAGCAGATGCTCGCCTCGATCGCCCAGGGACTGCACCTGTCGATCGACGAGCGCGACCACCTGTTCCGCCTCGCGGGGCACAACCCGCCACCCAGGGGAACCTCCAGCGAGCACATCAACCCCGGGCTGCTGCGCATCCTCGACCGCTTGGAGGATACTCCCGCGGAGATCGTCACCGAGCTCGGCGAGACCTTGCGGCAGACGCCGATGGGCGTCGCGCTCACCGGCGACACGACCCGGTACACCGGGCCGGCCCGCAGCATGGGCTACCGGTGGTTCACCGACCCGAGCTCCCGGACCATCTACGCCCCGAAGGAGCACGCGTTCATGACCCGGATGTATGCCGCCGGGCTGCGCGGGCTCGTCACTCTCCGTGGCCCCGACTCCCGGGCCGCCTACCTGGCGGACCTGCTCCTGGACAGCAGCGAGGAGTTCCGGCGGGTGTGGGAGGACCACGAGATCGGCGTGCACCCCCACCAGGTCAAGCACATCGTCCACCCCGAGGTCGGTGCCCTGGAGCTCAACTGCCAGCGGCTTGTCGATCCGGATCAGGCGCACTCCCTGATGGTCTACACCGCCGTCCCCGGCACCGAGAGCTACGAGAAGCTGCAGGTCCTGTCCGTCATCGGCGCGCAGTCGCTCCGCTGAAGCCACGGCTGACCACCCACACCAGACACACAGGAAGGGCGTCATGCCCACTCACCGCATCGCACTCGTCACCGGAGCCAACCAGGGCATGGGAAAGCAGGTCGCGAAAGAGCTGGTCGCCGACGGGCTCACCGTGTTCGTGGGGTCTCGCGACCTCGCCCGCGGTGAGACGGCGGCCGCCGAGATCGGCGACGGTGCCATCGCGCTCCAGCTCGACGTGACCGACGCGGCATCCGTCACCAGGGCGGCCGAGCGGATCCAGCAGGAGGTAGGCCGCCTGGACCTGCTCGTCAACAACGCCGCGATCTCCACCACGCGCACCGACGTCCAGGACATGGCCGAGCTCCGTGCGCTGGGACAGCCCAGCGTCGTCCGTCTCGACGAGGTGCGGGCCGTCTGGGAGGTGAACGTCCTCGGGGTCCTGGCGGTGTACCAGGCGATGCTGCCGCTGCTGCGTAGGTCGCCGGACGCACGCATCGTGAACGTGACGAGCGCGCAGGGCTCGCTGACGACCATGGCCGACCCGGCCCTCCCGTTCCACAAGACCTTCGAGCCGGTCTACTCCGCGTCGAAGACCGCGCTCAACGCGGTGACGCTGTCCATGATGATCGAGCTGGAGGAGACCGACATCAAGGTCAACCTCGTCTCGCCCGGCTTCGCGAACACCGCCCTGGTCAACTTCGAGGGAACGGAGTCGGTCGAGGACGCGTGTCGCGAGGTGGTGCGCGTCGCCCGCCTCGGGCCGGACGGCCCGACCGGTACGTTCACCACCTGGGAGGGTGTGGGCCTCCCGTGGTGACAGCGACCTGACGGTCAGGCGTCGACGGTCAGGCGTGGCGTGCGCTCTCCGGGACGACGGCGTGCTCCGGGAGCCCGCTCAGCCCTGGACAAGACTCATGGAGACGTAGGCGGAGAAGCCCGCCCGCTTCGTGAACCGGACCGGGCGGCGCGCGGACTCACCGAAGCCGAGCTTGCGGTACAGGCCCAGCGCGGGAGCGTTCGTGTCCTTGATGTCGCGCAGGACGTACTCCCGGTACTCCGGCAGCGCCAGCAGGTGGCGCATGAGCGCGGTCGCGACGCCACGTCCCTGGAATCGCGGGGCGGTGGTGACGAAGCCGATCTCCGCGAGGCCGTCCCGTGCGCCGTCATACGCGCCGAGGAACTGGCTGCGGACGATGAGGTAGCTGGTCGTGCCGTGGACGGGACCGAGATGCTGCCGGAACTCGGCCCAGCGCGGGGCGAAGCACTCCTGCGCGGCTTCGGTGAGGGAGGCGATGGCCGCCGGTTCGCCGTCCACGACCGCGATGTAGAAGCGGTCGAGCAGCACCATGTGCGCGAAGGTGTCCACGAGCTGGCGCGCGTCGCCGGAGAAGGAGGCGAAGTCCTCGGCGAAGCCGCGGACGAGCACGTCGGTGATGCCGCGCCGGTACGGCTCGCCCAGCTCGTCGCCGCGCTTGACCTCGATCATCGGTCACCGCTCCGGTTCGACGGCCGGCAGACCGAGCCGTTCTCGGACCTCACCTGGTGCCCTCCTCCGCGCGGTCAGCTGCGATGCAGCGTAGAGGATTCCGCGTGGTCGGCACGAGCGACCGGGCCGTGACCGTTTCCCGTAGAGTCACGCCGCCCGTGCACAGCCCGACGACGGAGCTGTGAGACCTTGCAAGGAGCCGACCCTCCGTGACCCACCCACAGCCCATGATCGCCGGCCGCACGTTCCCGCTGGGGACCGTCCGGCTCGCTCCCGGACCGTTCGCCGTCGCCCAGCAGCGGGCGCTGGAGGCGCTGCTCGACATCGACCTCGACCGGCTCCTCGCCCCGTACCTCGCCTCGGCGGGGATCGGCGGACGGGCCGAGCCGTACGGCGACTGGGAGAGCGGGGGGCTCGACGGTCACATCGGCGGTCATGTGCTGTCCGCGCACGCGAAGCTGTGGGCCGTGACCGGCCAGGACGTGCTGCGCGACCGCATGGAGCACCTGCTCGACGTGCTGGAGCGCTGCCAGGACGCGGTCGGCACCGGCTACGTCGGCGGGGTCCCGGACGGGCCGGCCCTCGGTGAGGAGCTCGCCGCGGGGCGCGTCGACGCCGACCTGTTCTCCCTCAACGGCCGGTGGGTGCCGGTCTACAACCTGCACAAGACGCTCGCCGGACTCATCGACGCGGCGACCCATGGGCGCTCTGCGCGCGCCCTGACCATGGCGACGCGCTGGGCCGACTGGTGGCTGACGGTCACCGGGGCGCTCACCGACGCACAGGTCGAGCAGGTCCTCACAGCCGAGTTCGGCGGGCTCAACGAGGCCTTCGTGGAGCTGGGCCGGCTCACCGGCCGCGAGGACCTCGTCGCCGAGGGGCGCCGGCTGGCCCACCGCACGCTGCTGGATCCCCTGGCCGACGGCGGCGACCCGCTGGACGGGCTCCACGCCAACACGCAGATCCCGAAGGTGCTGGGCTACCAGCGCCTGGCCGGCCTCGCCCCGGACGGCGACCCGGACACCGCGCGGTTCGCGGCCGCGGCTGACGCCTTCTGGTCCTCGGTGGTCGAGCGCCGTACGCTGGCGATCGGCGGGAACAGCGTGCGCGAGCACTTCCATCCGGCGTCGGACTTCACCGAGGTCATGACGGACCGGGAGGGACCGGAGACCTGCAACACGCACAACATGGTCGAGCTCGCGCGTCTCCGGCTCGAGCACGGACATGACGGCGCCGCGATCGAGCTCGCCGAGCGTGCGCTCTTCAACCACCTGGTCTCGTCCGTCCACCCACGGCGCGGGGGCTTCGTGTACTTCACGCCGATGCGGCCCGCGCACTACCGGGTGTACTCCCGACCGCACCTGTCCATGTGGTGCTGCGTGGGCTCCGGCCTCGAAGGCCACACGCGGTACAACGAGCTCGTCTACACCCACGACGGCCCCGACCTCCGGGTGGAGCTCTACGTGCCGTCGGAGCTCGACTGGGCGGAGGAGGGCCTGCGGGTCCAGCTGTCGACCGAGCTGCCGTTCCGTGACGAGGCGCGTGTCGTCGTCACCTCGGCCTCGCCCACGGCGCGCACGATCCGCCTCCGCGTCCCGGCCTGGGCGGAGCTCGTGGGCCTGAGCGTCGACGACGAGCCGGTCTCCGCTCCCGTCGTCGACGGTTACGCCGAGGTCGCCCGGACCTGGAGCGGCGTGACGGTCGTGACCGTCCGGTTCGCGCCCCGGCTCGTCGCGGAAGGGCTGCCGGACGGGTCCGGCTGGGTGGCGTTCCGCTACGGCCCCGTCGTGCTCGCGTCGCGCGACGGCGGCGACGACCTCGCGGGTCTTGTCGCGGGGCCGGACCGCATGGCGCACGTGGCCCACGGCCGGAAGGTGCCGATGCGGCGCAGCGGCATCGTGGCCGCCGAGCCGCCGGAGTCGGCCGTGTCCACCGTCGACGCGCGCACGCTGACCTTCGAGCTCGAGGTGCTGCGGGAGCGGTCCGGCGAGCTCGTTCCCGCCACCGTGCTGCTCGAACCCTTCGCGGGCATCCACGACGAGCGCTACAGCATCTACTTCGCGGCCGACGCCGACCCGTCCCGGGCCCTCGCGGTCCTCACGGCACTCGACGACGCCGACGCCTCGGCGGTCTTCGACAAGGTCACGGCCGGTGAGCAGCAGCCCGAGGTGGACCACGGGTTCACGGGGGAGAGGACCCGGGCGGGCGGGTCCGGCGGGATCCACTGGCGCACCACGACGGGATGGTTCGAGTACCGGCTCCGCTGCCCGGACGGCGCGGCACTGGTGCGGGCTCGCTTCGTCGACCGGGTCTCCAGCCGGCGCAGGGTGCTGCTCAACGGCCTCGAGGTCGGCCCGGCTCGGACCCTGAGGGCACCGGCCGACGGTGCGGGCCCCGCGGAGCACGAGTACGACCTCACGGAGACCGTGCGCGGGGCGGGTGTCCCGGGCGAGGTGGTGTTCCGCGTCGAGGCGGTGGACGGCGCGGACAGCGGCGACCTGCTGGGCGTCGAGGTGATCCTGCGGTCGACGTGATCCTGCAGGAGGGCTGACCCGGGGTTCCGCTCACCGACCGCCCCACGTCGCCCGGAGTTCACCTGTCCGTCAGCACCCGGCGCTTGCATGGGCTGACTAGTCAGGCGGAAGAAGGAGACGAACGTGCGCGGAAGAACCATCGTCGGAGCGGCCCTGGCGGCCGCGACCCTGCTCGGCGGGCTCGCCGCGCCGGCGTCGGCCACGCCGCCCGGGGGCGGCGTCGACCTGGGCGAGCCGCACGACGCCGCGCACGCCCACAACGACTACGAGCACGAGCGCCCGCTCCACGACGCGCTCTCCCACGGCTTCACGAGCGTCGAGGCCGACGTCTGGCTGGTCGACGGCGAGCTGCTCGTCGCGCACGACCTCGTCGACGTGGACCCCGCCCGGACGCTGGAGAGCCTCTACCTCGACCCGCTCCAGGACCTGGTGCGGGGCCGCGGCCGCAGCGTCTACCCCGGCTGGGACGGCAGCCTCCAGCTGCTCATCGACATCAAGTCCGACGGCGAGGCCACCTACGCCGCGATCCACGAGGCGCTCGCCGAGCACGGCCGGATCATGACGCGTTCCGTGCACGACCGGGTGCGGACCGGCCCCGTGACCGCCGTCATCAGCGGCAACCGGCCGCTGGAGACCATGAAGGCGCAGCCGGTGCGCTACGCGTTCTACGACGGGCGGTCCGGCGACCTGGGCTCCGGTCTCCCGGCGAGCCTGATGCCGCTGGTCAGCGACAACTGGACCAGGCTCTTCACGTGGCAGGGCGTGGGCGAGATGCCGGCCGCCGAGCGGGAGCGCCTGCACGCCTTCGTGGACCAGGCCCACGCCGCGGGCTACCGCGTCCGGTTCTGGGCCACGCCCGACCAGCCGGGGGCCGCGCGCGACGCGATGTGGACCGAGCTCGCCGACGCCGGCGTGGACCACATCAACACCGACGACCTGCCAGGCCTGGACACCTTCCTCACCCACCGCTAATCCCTGCCCCGACCCGTTGAGTGCTGGCAATGTGCGCCGAATCGGCCTGAGAGACCACAAATAGCCAGCACTCAACGGGTCGGGTGGGGGTCAGCGGCGGAGTTCGATCGCGCTCAGGCCCGCCAGGCTGAGGATGAGGCGGTCGCCCGCGTCGACGATCGTCGCGAGCACCTGGTCGCACCCGGCGCAGCGGGCGACGAGCCCTGGCGCGCTGGTGTAGACCATGGCCTCGGCGATCGCGGACATCCGCCCGCAGCCGCCGCACCGTGCGCGGGCCGCCGTCACGTCGGTGGTGAACACCTCGGAGAGTGCGCCGGCGAGGACATTGCCGTCCAGGTGATCGGTCATCTAAAGGCCTCCGAAGCGTTCGGTGTGGATAGCCGTCGCGGGGTGGCCGAGCTCCTGCAGCCAGCGCGCGACCGTCTCGACGAACCCCGTCGAGCCGCAGACGTAGACGCGCGGCTGCCGCGCCGCGGGAAGGGTGCGGGCGGCGAGCGTCTCCCGGGTGAGCCGTCCCACGGCGTCCGGCCAGCCGTCGGGCGCCTCCCGGGTGTAGACGAGGTCCAGCGAGAAGGCCGGCCCGGTGAGCGCGGCGAGCTCGTCCGCGAAGAACACGTCCGCGGGCGTGCGGACCGAGTACAGCAGCCGGAACGGCGCGTCGTCGTCGGCGGTGCCGTGTGCCGCGGCCATGGCGTAGAGGGGGACGACGCCGGAGCCGCCCGCGACGAGCTGGACCGGGCGGTCGCTCTCCCCGGGCCGCCAGACGAAGAACGCGCCCAGCGGGCCGTGCAGCTCGAGCTGGTCGCCCGGCCGCATCTCGTGGACCAGGAACGGCGACACCTCGCCGTCCGGCTGCTCGTCGACCGCGAGGACCACCTGCGCCTCCGGAGTCGAGGACACGATCGAGTACGAGCGGCTGGCCTGGTAGCCGTCCGGAGCGGTGAGGCGCACGTCGACGTGGGACCCGGCCTCGCTCCCGGGCCACGTGGGCACCTCGAGGGTGAGCCGCGCGGCGGTGGGCGTCTCGCGGCGGGTCTCGACGACGGTCGCGACGTGCCACGCCGGACGGGGCCGGGACCGGCCGACGGAGGTCAGGGGTGGGGCGCTCACCAGTAGCGCTCCTCTTTCCACGGGTCGCCGTAGAGGTGGTAGCCGTACTGCTCCCAGAAGCCGGCATCGTTGTCCGGCATCATCGTCAGGCCCCGGATCCACTTGGCGCTCTTCCAGAAGTACAGGTGGGGGACGAGCAGCCGGGCCGGGCCGCCGTGCTCGGGGGTCAGGGGTGCGCCGTCCGCCTCGGTGGCGATCCACGCCTTGCCATCGAGCAGGTCTTCCAGGGGCAGGTTCGCCGTGTAGCCGCCGTAGGAGTGCGCCATGACGAACTCGTGCTCGGACTCGACGTCCTCGAAGAGCTTGTCGAGGCTCACCCCGCGCCAGGCCATGTCGAGCCGGGTCCAGTGGGTGACGCAGTGGATGTCCACGGTGACGTCCTCGACACCGAGCGCGAGGAGCTCGTCCCAGCTCCACCGGTGGTCGGTCCCGGTCTCGTCCTGAAGGGTGAGCTCCCAGTCCGCGGTGTCGACCTGCGGGGTGGGCCCGGCGCTCAGCACCGGCCAGTCCTGGACGAGCGTCTGGCCGGGCGGGAGGCGCGTGTCTGCCTCCCTCCTGCGACCGGAGAAACCACGGGTGGCGAAGGACATGTCGGCTCCGATCCGGGCGACCGGGACCCCTGTGGAACGGCCCCGGTTGACTGTGGGAACAGCGTAGGACCGGACGTCGCACGGGTGCGTGCCGAACCGGGCGGTCACCCGGGCGAACTTTTCGGCGGTCCCGCCGGCGGTGGCCGCCGTCATAGGCTCGGCCCCATGACCGACGATCTGCTGCGGCAGGACGAGCTGGACCTCTTCGAGGAGTTCCGGCCGCGTCTCGAGGCCATCGCGTACCGCCTGCTGGGCTCCGCCGCGGAGGCCGAGGACGCCGTCCAGGAGACCTTCCTCCGCTGGGAGGCCGCCGACCGTGAGCAGATCAGGGTGCCGGAGGCCTGGCTGACCCGGGTGCTGACGAACCTCTGCCTCACCCAGCTCAGTTCCGCGCGCGCCCGCCGCGAGGTGTACGTGGGCCAGTGGCTGCCGGAGCCGGTGCTGGGCGGCGACCCGATGCTCGGCCCGGCGGACACCGCCGAGCAGCGCGAGTCCGTCTCGACGGCGATGCTGGTGCTGATGGAGCGCCTCACGCCGAACGAGCGGGCGGTCTACGTGCTGCGGGAGGCGTTCGCGTACTCGCACGCGGAGATCGCCGAGATGCTCGACCTCACCGAGGCCGGCAGCCAGCAGGTCCTGCACCGCGCCAAGCAGCACCTGGCGGGCGAGCGCACCCTGACCGCCGTCGACCAGGCGGCGGCCCGGCAGGTCGTGGAGGAGTTCCTCGCGGCGGCCACGAGCGGCAGGACCGAGCCGCTGGTACGGCTGCTGACCTCCGACGCGATGGGTGCGGGCGACGGCGGCGGCCGGGTCCCGGCGCGCGCCAAGCCGTTCTTCGGCGCCGAGACCGTCGCGAAGTTCCTGCGCGGGCTGTTCCGGCCGGCCGAGCCCAAGCGGGCCGCGCTCGGCGGGAGCCCCGACATCTACGCGTGGACGGCGAACGGCAGGCCCGCGGTCGTCGCCGTGGTCGACGGCGCGCTGGTCGGCGTCATGACTCTCGAGGCGACCACCGACGGCATCGCCGCCGTGCTCAGCCAGGTCAACCCGGACAAGCTCGGCCGCGCCGCCCGGCAGTGGGCGGCGTCGGACCACGGAGAGCCGATCGTCGCGGGCTGGTGAGGGTCTGACGACCCCAGCCCGGTGACGGTCGTCACACGCACGAGGTGTCAGGGATCGGGTGGCCATCTGGTTCAGGAGGCACAGTCCGTCCACCCCAGGAGCTGAGTGATCCCGTGAAGCACCGCATCGTTGTTCTCGGAGCCGGGTACGCCGGAGCCTCCGTCGCCGGCCGGCTCGCCCGGCGCCTGCACGCCGACGACGTCGACGTCACGGTGGTCAACACCGAGCCGGACTTCGTCGAGCGGGTCCGGATGCACCAGGTGGCCGCCGGGCAGGAGCTCCGCCACCGCCCGCTGCGCGACATCCTCGCCGGGACGGGCGCCACCCTGCGTGTCGCGCGGGTGACCGCCGTGGACGTCGAGCGGAGGACCGTCTCCCTCGCGGCGGCCGGCGGTGCGGGCCAGGCCGAGGGCGCCGCCGCCCGCGCCGATGACACGGACGAGCTGGCCTACGACACCCTCGTCTACGCCCTGGGCAGCTCGGCGGCCGCGCACGGTGTGCCCGGCGTCGGCGAGCACGCCCACGACGTCGCGAGCCGGCCGGGTGCGCTCCGGCTGCGCGACCGCCTGGCCGAGCTGACCCCGGGCGGCCGGGTGGTGGTGGTCGGCGGCGGCCTGACCGGTATCGAGGCCGCGAGCGAGATCGCCGAGGCTCGCGGAGACCTGGAGGTCGCGCTCGCGGTCCGGGGCGAGCTGGGCGACTGGCTCTCGACGGCAGCGCAGCGGCACCTGCGTGCGACCTTCGACCGGCTCGGGGTCACGGTGCACGAGCACGCCGATGTCGAGCGGGTGGGCGCCGCAGAGGTGCTGACCGGCGGTGGCGCCACGGTCCCGGCGGACGTCACCGTGTGGGCGGCCGGGTTCGCCGTGCACCCGATCGCGACCGCCACGAGCCTCCAGGTCTCGGCGCGCGGTCAGATCGTCGTCGACGGCACCATGCGGTCGGTCTCCCACCCGGACGTCTACGCCGTGGGTGACGCCGCGCTGGCCGACGGGCCGCTGGGCACACCGCTGCGGATGTCGTGCGCCTCGGGCATCCCGATGGCCTGGCAGGCCGCCGACTCCATCGCCGCCCGCCTGACCGGCGGGAAGCTCCCGAGCACGCCCCTCCGTTACGTGCACCAGTGCATCAGCCTGGGCCGGCAGGACGCCGTCATCCAGCTGGTCACCGCGGACGACCGGGCCAGGCCCGCCGCCCCGGGCGGCCGCCTCGCCGCCGGCTACAAGGAGCTGGTCTGCCAGGGCGCCGCGTTCATGGTGGCGCACCCGCTGCCGTACCCGGTACGACGCCGACGGGTGACCGCGACCGCACACGCCACCGCCTCCTTGTGAGCGCGACCGTTGCGCCTCCGTGCCCGTCTTGGGCGCAACGGTCACGCGCACAGCCAGGGGGTGCCGCGTCTACTCTGGGCGCCATGGACGACAGGCCAGTCATCCTCCTGGTCGGCGGCGAGCACGCCGACGTGGTGGAGGAGGAGTTCCGCGCTCGGTACGACCGTGACTACCGCTTGGAGACCGCGTCCGGCGTCACGGTCGCCCTGGACCGGGCACGCGCGCTCGTGGCCGACGGCGCGCAGATCGCGATGGTCTGCGCCGAGTACCGCCTGGACGAGGGCACGGCCATCGAGTTCCTGCACCATGTGCCGGCCATCGTGGCGACGGCGCGGCGGATCGCGCTCGTCCCGTTCGAGGAGTTCGCCGACGCGATCGAGGACCTGCGGGCCGCGGCCCTGCGGCGCGACATGGACACGTTCTTCCTCCTGCCGCGCGGGCCGCGCGACGAGGAGTTCCACACCGCGATCGCCGAGCTGCTCTCGGAGTGGGGCTGGTCGGTGGCGCGACCGCAGGTCACGATGACCGACGTCGTGGCGGAACCGGGGGACCGAGGCGCGGCGGCGATCCGGGACCTGCTGGACCGCCTGGGCCACCCCTACCGCACCCTCGCGCCGGCGGACGACTCCGCGGGGGAGATCGTCGAGGCGGCCGGGCCCGGCGCGGAGCTGCCGATCGTGCGCACCTTCACGGGCCGGGTGCTGTCCGGAGCGACGGCGGCCGCGGTGACCGAGGCGATGTACGGCGGCTTCGACACCATCCCCGAGGGCGTGATCGCCGACGTGGCCATCGTCGGCGCCGGGCCGGCAGGCCTCGCGGCCGCCGTCTACGCGGCGTCCGAAGGGCTGGACACGGTGGTGCTCGAACGGGACGCGATCGGCGGCCAGGCCGGGTCCAGCTCGATGATCCGCAACTATCTCGGTTTCCCGCGGGGTGTCTCGGGCATGCGGCTCGCGCAGCGGTCCCGGATCCAGGCCGGCCGCTTCGGCGCGCGCTTCTTCACGGGACGTCCGGCGATCGAGGTCGCGCCGGGCCCGCCGGACGAGCCGGAGCACCAGCACGTGCACGTCGCCGGGGTGCAGATGTGCGCCCGCACCGTCGTCATCGCGACCGGCGTGAAGTACCGCCGGCTGGGCGTGCCCGGCGTCGACGACCTCGTGGGGGCGGGCGTCTACTACGGCGCGGCGACGTCGATGGCGCGCGAGATGCAGGACCGCGACGTCTATGTGATCGGGGGCGGCAACTCGGCGGGCCAGGCCGCCGTCCACCTCGCCAAGTTCGCGGGCGCCGTGACGATCGTGGTCCGGCGCGCGAGCCTGGCCGAGACGATGTCGGCGTACCTGGTGCGTGAGATCGAGGTGACGCCGAACATCCAGGTGCGCACCCGGACGGTGGTCGCCGACGGCGGTGGGGAGGGCCGGCTGCAGTGGCTGCGGCTCGACGACGTCGACACGGGCGAGCACAGCAAGACGCTGGCCGACGGTCTGTTCTGCCTGCTCGGCGCCGAGCCCGACTGCTCGTGGCTGCCCGACGGCGTGGCGCTCGACGAGCGGGGGTTCGTGCTCACGGGCCGGGACGTGCCGCGAGAGTTCTGGGTCGACGGCCAGCCGCCGGCGAGCCTCGAGACGACGATGCCCGGCCTCTTCGCCGTCGGCGACGTGCGGGCGGGTTCCATGAAGCGGGTGGCCTCGGCGAGCGGTGAGGGTGC
Source organism: Promicromonospora iranensis (assembly GCF_028994805.1). Taxonomy (GTDB): domain Bacteria; phylum Actinomycetota; class Actinomycetes; order Actinomycetales; family Cellulomonadaceae; genus Promicromonospora; species Promicromonospora iranensis. Next base: position 393,694 of record NZ_JAJQQP010000004.1, read on the forward strand.
ATCCGTCCTCCCGCTGGTGCACACCCACCTCGCGCGCCTCCGCGCCCGGGCCTTCACCACCTGACCCCTCCGGACCCGTTGAGTGCTGGATATTTGCTGGTCTGCAGCCCGAAACTCAACAAATATCCAGCACTCAACGATCGGTCCGGTGGAGGCGGCTCAGTTCCTCGCCTACCGCCGCCATGCCCCGGGCCAGCGCCCGCAGGTCGTCCAGCGGGATGCGCAGCAGGACGTCGTTCTCGAACTCCGGGCGCGCGGCGACCAGGCGGCGCATCGCGGACCGGCCGTGCTCGGTGGCATGGATCCGGCGGACGCGTGCGTCGTGCGGGTCGCTCGTGCGTTCGACCATGCCCTGCGCGACGAGCCGGTCGAGCATCCCGGACATCGAGGCCATGGAGACGCCGAAGGCCTCGGCGAGCCCACTGCCCGTCATGCCCTCGTCGGTGGTGACCAGCATGGTCAGCACCTTGAGCTGCTGGATGGTGAGCTCGACCGACAGCAGCGGGGTGAGCAGCGTCGGCAGTGCTCCCGTCTCGAACGCGATGCTGAGGTTCCGGATCTGCTCAGCCAGGCGCGCGCGCTCGGCGTCACCGGTCTCTGTCACGTGCCCACCGTAGTTCGTGCCGAGGTGTACGGGCACGAAGTTGTTAGCCTTGCCCTAACCTATTTACTTAGGACCGGGTTAAGTTTATGGTGCGAGACATGACAACTTCACCCCCTGAGCCCGCGACCCTCGAGGAGCTGGACGTCGAGGCGATGCGCGCGAAGTACGCGGCCGAGCGCGACCGCCGCATCCGCCCGGACGGCGCCACCCAGTACCGTCGCGCGGCCGGCTCGTTCGGCTACTACGCCAAGGACCCCTACACCCCGCGCGTCGAGCGCGAACCGCTGACCGACTCGGTGGAGGTGCTCGTCGTCGGCGGCGGCTTCGGGGGCCTGCTCACCGGCGCACGGCTGCGCCAGGCCGGTGTCGAGAACGTGCGGATGATGGACGAGGCCGGCGACTTCGGCGGGACCTGGTACTGGAACCGGTACCCCGGTATCCACTGCGACATCCAGTCGTACGTGTACCTGCCGCTCCTGGAGGAGGTCGGCTCCGTGCCGGAGTGGCGCTACGCGCCGGGCGAGGAGATCCGCCGGCACGCCGTCGCGATCGCCCGGACGTTCGACCTGTACCGCGACGCCGTCTTCCACACCCGCGTGACCGCCCTGGACTGGGACGAGACGACGGCGGAGTGGGTGGTGCGGACCGGCCGGGGGGACCGCATGCGGGCCCGCTTCGTGATCACCTCGTCCGGCACCCTCTCGGAGCCCAAGCTGCCCGGCATCCCCGGTATCGAGACGTTCCGCGGCCACACGTTCCACACGAGCCGGTGGGACTACGGCTACACCGGCGGCGACCAGTTCGGCCGTCTCACGGGGCTCGCCGACAAGAAGGTCGCCGTCGTCGGCACGGGCGCCACCGGCGTCCAGGTGATCCCCTTCGTGGCGCGTGACGCCGAGCACCTCTTCGTCTTCCAGCGCACGCCGTCGTCGGTGGACGTCCGGGACAACCGGCCCACCGACCCGGAGTGGGCCGCCTCGCTCCGTCCCGGCTGGCAGCGCGAGCGCATGGACAACTTCCTGGCCGTGGTCTCCGGGGAGCCCGTGGAGGAGGACCTGACGCAGGACGGCTGGACGTCGACCGCGCAGCTGCAGCGCAAGGTCATCAGCGGCGCCGTCGACACGAGCGTGTCTGACGAGGAGCGCGAGCGGACCGACGAGCTCGTCGACCTCGCGAAGATGAACGAGATCCGTGCCCGCGTCGACGAGGTGGTCACCGACCCGGCGACCGCCGAGCTGCTCAAGCCCTGGTACCGCTACATGTGCAAGCGGCCCACCTTCAGCGACGTCTACCTCCCGACGTTCAACCGGCCGAACGTCACGCTGGTGGATACCGCCGACTTCGGCGGGATCACCCGCATGACCGAGACCGGGGTGGTGGTCGGCGACGTCGAGCACGAGGTCGACTGCGTCATCTTCGCCACCGGGTTCGAGGTGGGCGTCTCCGGCGTCCTGTCCGGGACCATGCCGGTACGCGGCAAGGGCGGGCAGATGCTCCTGGAGTCCTGGGCACGCGGGCCGCGGACGCTGCACGGGTTCTACAGCCACGGCTTCCCGAACCTCTTCCACCTCGGGGCGGTGCAGAACGCCAACTCGGTGAACTTCGTGCACGTCCTGCAGGAGCAGGCCGAGCACATCGCCACGGTCATCGCGGAGGGCCGCGCGGCCGGTGCCCGCTATGTCGAGCCCACCGAGAGCGCGCAGGCCGACTGGGCTCGGACCATCCAGGAGACCGCCCACGACCACAGCGCGTTCCAGGCGGAGTGCACCCCCGGCTACTACAACCGGGAGGGTGCGGGCGTCGGCGGCAGCTTCTCCTACGGCCCCGGGCCCGTCGCGTTCCACCGCCTGCTGCGCGAGTGGCGCGCGAAGGACATCGGCGACGTCCTGGTGGTGGACGAGTGACCGCGCGGCGGACGGCGGGCCCTCGGTCCCTGGCCTCCCGGGCGCTGCCGGTGCTCACCGTCGTCGGCCTGCTGGCCGGGTGCGCCGCCCCCGGCCCGGCCGACGCCGCCGCCGGCGGGCGGCACCCCGGACCGGCTCCGGAGCGGACGGCGACCAGGCTGGTCCAGGTGACCTCCGTGCACGAGGCGACGGGGATGACCCTGCTCGAGGGCCCGACCTTCGGACCGGACGGCAAGCTCTTCGTCGTCGACGTGACCGCCCCGGCCGGCGAGCCCAAGGTGCTGCGCGTGGACGTCGACACGCGCCGCGTGACCCCGGTCCACACGAACGAGCACAGCGCGTACACGTCCGCCCAGTTCAGCCCGCACGACGGCCGGCTGTACCTGACCGACTTCGCGAGCGGCGGCATCGACAGCATCACCGCTGACGGCGACGATCCCCGGACATTCTTCGCCGGCGACGTCGACGGGAAACCCATGCGGCCGGACGACGTCGCCTTCGACGAGGCCGGGAACCTCTTCGTCACCGACACGACCGGCTACGCGGACCCCTCCTGGGAGGCGCAGGGCCGCGTGGTGCGGATCGACGCCGAGACGGCCGAGGCGTCGGTCCTCGCACGGGACCTGCCCGCTCCGAACGGCATCTCGTTCACCCCGGACTTCACGGGCCTGTGGGTGAGCCACAACACCGGCAACCGGGTCGACCATCTCGGCCTCGACGAGGACCGGACCGAGGTGACCACCGCCTACCCCGCCATCTGGTTCAGCGGGGGCCGGAGCCAGGTCGACTCGACAGCCGTCGACGCCGCGGGGAACGTCTACCAGGGGGTCCACGGGCAGGCCAAGGTCTTTGTCCACAGCCCGACGGGCGAGCTGCTCACGACGGTCTCCCTGCCACCGAGGGCCACCGGACTGACCTCGGCGACCAACCTCGCGATCCGGCCCGGCACCACCGACGCCTACCTGACGGTCAGCGGTCCCGCCGGCGGGTTCGTGTACGAGTTCGAGGCGCTCGCGGACGGCATCCGCCAGTCGAACGGCGGCTGAGGTCGGCGGTCGGGCGGACCTCGGGTGCGACCGGCGCATCCGCCGCCCCCGCGCGGAAGCGTCGGTTGTCTCTTACCGTTTCGACTGTGAAGCACACCCCGGCGAGACCGGGCGTACTCGCGGCGGCTGTGCTCGCCGCTCTGTGCGCCGTCGTCCCCGTGATGTCCGCGTCCGCGGAGACGTCCGCAGGGTGGGCGGAGTGGGACCCGTTGACGGGATCGGCAGGTGACTGGTCGACCACGGTGCAGCTGCCGGCCGGCGGCTTCCCGGCCGCGACGGTGACCTCCGACTCGCGCGGTGGTGTCGGCGTGATCTCCGGCGCGTCCTCGTGGCTCGGTCCGTCGACGCCGCCGGGCGAGGTGTTCGGTTCGAGCCGCGACCAGCAGTACCTCAACCTGCGTCCGCAGGCCGACCGGCCGACGACGCCGTCGACCACCACGTACACCTTCGAGCGGCCGACGCCGACGGGCGGCTGGGCGTTCGTGCTGGGCGACGTCGACGCCGACCGCGCGGTGGTGACCGCCCGCGGCACGGACGGCCGGCTGCTCACCGGGGCGGAGCTCGGCTGGCAGGGCGGTTTCAACTACTGCTCGGGAACGGGTTCGCCGTCCTGCGCGGGTGCGCCGGAGGACGTGCCGACGTGGGACCCGACCAGCGGCGAGCTGCTCGGCAACGCCGGGGCGGCCGACACGTCGGGTGCCGCCGCCTGGTTCCGGCCCACCGCGCCGATCGTGAGCCTGACCGTCGAGTTCTACCAGCGCAGCGGCTTCCCGGTGTACCAGACGTGGTTCGCGTCGCTGGCGCGCGACATCGCCGGGACCGTGCACCTCGTCGACACGGCCGGCGCGCCGCAGGGAGTGCTGCCGGGGGCCGGCCTCACGCTCCTCGGCCCGGACGGCGCCGAGCTCGCCACGACGACGTCCGACGAGAGCGGCCAGTACCTCTTTCCCGGATACGTCGCGGCGCCCGGCTACCGCGTGGAGCTGACGACCCTGCCGGAGGCGGACGACGACCACCCGTTCGGGCTGATCCCCTCCGGCGAACGGGCGGTCGACGAGGTGGATCTCCGCGCGGGCGACGCCACCGGCGTCGATTTCGCGGCACGCGACGTCCAGCCCGTCGCCGTGAGCGGCACGGTGCTGACCGACGACGGCGCCCCCGTCCCCGGCGCGACGGTCACGCTCACCCCGGTCGGCGGGGGAGCGCCGCTCACCGCCGTGACGAGCTCGACGGGCGAGTACCTGATCGACGACGTCGGGTGGGACACCGACGACGACCAGCCGCAGGACTACACCTTCGCGGTGACCGACCTGCCCGAGGGGTACGTCACGGCCACGACGCCGGACGGCATCACCGTGGCGGTCGGCCAGGAGGAGCCCAGCGCGGGCAACGACTTCGTCGTCGGGGCGCCGCCGTCGGTCTCCGGCACGGTGACGGTCGGGGACGAGCCGGTCGCCGGGGTCGTCGTGACGCTGACCGGCCCGGGCGGGACCGTCCGCACGACGACGGGCGCCGACGGCACCTATGTCTTCGCCGGGGTGCTCCCGGGTGACCACACGGTGCGCGTGACGCCGCCCGACGGGTACCACGCCGGCGGGCCGGACGCGCGGGACGTCACGGTCACCGGTGAGGACCTGGTCGACGTCGACTTCGCGCTGTCCCGGCCCGGTGCGATCGGCGGCACGCTGACCGACGACGCCGGCGACGCCGTGCCGGACGTCACGGTCGTGGTGAGCGGTCCCGGCGGCTCGATCACGCTGGCCACCGACGCCGCCGGCGGGTACTTCACCGGCGACCTGGCACCGGGCGACTACGTGATCACGCTGACCGTGCCCGGCGGGTACGCGGCGGAGGTCGTGGAGCGCACCGTCACCGTGACGAGCGCCGGGGAGAACTGGCTCGAGGAGCACTTCGCCCTCGTCGCCGCGCCCGTGCCGAGCCCGACCCCCACGCCGAGCCCCACGCCGAGCGCGACCGTGGCGCCGAGCCCCACGCCGGAGCCGTCGGCCGGCCCGGCCCCGGGCTCCGGCGCGGAGGGCCCGGACGGCGACGGTGAGCCGGACGGCGACGGTGAGCCGGACGGCCTCGCCGCGACAGGCGCGACCGTCGGTTCCATCGGGCTGGCCGCGGCCATCCTGGTGGCTCTGGGTGTCGCCCTGGTCCGGGGCTCGCGCGCTCGCTGACTCCCGGGTGCGGGGGAGCACCCGGGAGCCGGCGGCCCGCGCGCTCGATACCCTCGGGCCCGAGCGGCTACGCCGAACATTCCCACCGGGAAGCCCAGCACAGAGGAGCAACCATGAAGTTCGCCCGCATCGGTACCCCCGGCCAGGAACGCCCGGTGGTGCACGACGGCGCCGGCTGGCACGACCTGAGCCCGCTGACCGCCGACGTGGACGGCGCCTTCCTCGCCACCGACGGCGTCACGCGCGCCCGGGCGGCGCTCGCGGCGGGGACGCTCGCCGCCGTCGAGACGGAGGGCGTGCGGTTCGGCTCCCCGGTCGCCAGGCCGTCCGCGATCGTCTGCGTCGGCATGAACTACGCCGCGCACGCCGCGGAGTCCGGGTCCGCGCCGCCGGAGGCGCCCGTCATCTTCCTCAAGACGCCGAACACGATCGCGGGGCCGTACGACGCGGTCACCATCCCGCGGGGCAGCAGCACGACGGACTGGGAGGTCGAGCTCGCGGTGGTGATCGGTCGCCGGGCCTCCTACCTCGACTCACCGGAGCAGGCCCGCGACGTGATCGCCGGCTACGCGGTGGCCAACGACCTGTCCGAGCGGACGTGGCAGCTCGAGGAGTCGGGCGGCCAGTGGTCCAAGGGCAAGTGCGCCCCGGGCTTCACCCCGTTCGGCCCGTGGCTGGTCACCCCCGACGAGGCCGACGGCGCCGACCTCGCCGGTCTGCGGCTGCGGTCCTGGGTGAACGGCGAGCCCCGCCAGGACTCCACGACGGCGGACCTGATCTTCGGCGTCGACGTGCTGGTGCACACGCTGAGCCAGTACCTCGTGCTGGAACCCGGCGACGTGCTGCTGACGGGCACGCCCGAGGGAGTGGCGCTGTCGGGCCGGTTCCCGTACCTGCGACCGGGCGACGTGGTCGAGACGGAGATCGAGGGACTGGGCCGGCAGCGCCAGGAGTACGTGGCCTGGGCGGCAGAGAGCGGGGCGCGCGCGTGAAGCGGGCGGGCCACGAGAGCGTGTGAGGTATGTCCCAGGTCACCCCGATTTCGCGGGGTGAAAGAGCCTCCGGCGAAAAGTGGCACCGAGCACCCCCTGACATGCGGAAAGATGCGCGCATGAGGTTCGAGTATTTCGCAGTCGCGGACGACGAGACAGCAGCCCAGACCATCGATGGCAGCGAGATCGACGGCAGCGTGGGATCCCACGTCGTCGACCCCGCATCGGTGCTGGGCCAGCTCGAGCGGCTGCTCGGTGGCCCGGTCGGGGACGACGGCCTGCGCAGCGCCCAGCTGGTGGCCGAGAGCGCTGACGGCGCCCGGCTCGTGATCCGGTTGTCCAACCATCTGGTGTCACTGTTCGGGATGGTGCGCCCGACGACGCTGGACGACGTCGTCAGGCACTGGTCGTTGTCGCGCCGGTTCCGCCGTGCCGACCCGGAGGACCTGCACACCTTCGCGGCGGGGCTGAACGAGCTCTGCAAGGGCAGCGGCAAGCGTGTCTACTGCCGGGCGACGGCGGACGAGGCCGAGCTCGCCGCGGCGCTGGCCCCGGCCGGTGTCGGTGCGGGTGCGTCCGCAGGTGCGGACTCGGACGAGCCGAGGCCCCTGCCGCGGCGTCGCTGACCTCTGTTCAGCAGGCTCCGGGCGACGGGACCCCGGGGTTCTGGTCGCCGGGAGCCGGGCTCGCGAAGCGGGCGGCCGGACTATTCGCTTCCGCGACTCCGGGACGCGGCCTAGGCTCCGGGACGTGACGTCGTTCGAGACCCTCCGCGACCTGCCTCACCGTGACGTGGCAGGCCGCCTGCTCGCCGACGGCTGGAACGTGTGCGGCACCGGGGACTGGGCAACGGTCTGGCGCTCGCCCGAGGGGACGCTGGTCGCCAGGGTGAGCCCGTTCGAGCCGGCCTACGGGATCTTCGTGGACCTGTGCCGCCGCCTCGAGGGACATCCGCTGCTGCCGCGGATCGCCTTCGACGCTGCCTTGGCCGGCGGGGGCCGGCTCACGGTGATGGAGTTCCTGCTGGCTGCCGACCCGGCCGAGGCGGAGGGCGTCGTCGAGCGCTGGGTTGCCGCGTCGCCGGACGACCCGATCAGCGAGGTCCGCCGGGTGGCCGAACAGCTCGATGCCGAGGCGGCCACGTCCGTCCCGTTCTGGGGCGGACTCGACCACAACCCGGGCAACGTGATGAAGAACGCCGCCGGCGAGCTCAAGCTGGTCGACCTCTTCTACGCTGCCGGCCTGGAGATCTACCGGGTGCTGCTGGAGGACCCGGCGAAGGTCGCCGAGGCCTTCGCGGCTGACCGGCGCGAGTACATCTGCGACATCGCGGCGCTGGCCCGGAGCTCGTCCCCGGACGAGATGGCGGCGATCCGTGCTGCGGCGGCGAGCATCGCCTGACCTCATGGTCAGCCGCCGTAACGCCGTGCGACCTCGCTGAACGCCTTCTTGCGCTGGTAGACGCCGTCGTCGGTCACCGCCATGACCCCGAAGCCTGCCTTGTCGAGGTCGAGGCTCGGGTCGTCGCTGCGCGGGAAGTCGGGCATGGCGAAGGTGAAGACGAAACAGCCGTGGACGCCTTCGGCGTCGTACAGCTCGACGAGCTCACCGAGGTAGCGTGCCTGGACGGACTCGTCGCGCGGATGGTCGCCGCGGATGCGCGGCGGTTCGGCGAACCAGCTGACGATCTGGAAGGAGCCGGCACCGCGCAGATCGGCGCCCGTGAAGGCCCCGCAGCCGAACTCGGTGATGACCACCGGCTTGCCGCCGTGGTCGCGGACCAGGCCGCGAACGCGCTCGGTATAGGTCGCCTGGTTGCGCGCGCCCCGGTACAGGCTGACGCCGACCAGGTCGAACAACGACCAGTCGACGTTCTCCCAGCCGGCCGCCCCATAGGTCAGAGGGCCCCGGAAACGGCGGCGCGCGACGGCCGCTGCGCGGGTGAGCAACCCGTGGAGGCGCCGGTCGATCCGGCGCCGCAGCAGTCGGCGGAACCGCAGGATGAGCTGCAGGCGCAGGAAGGACCGGGGTCCGGGGACGATGCCGGGCGCCACGTGGGAGAACTCGCTGCCGACCATGAGCGTCACCCGGTCCGGGTGCTCGCGCCGCAGCGCCTCCGCCCCCGTGGCCACCGCGTCCAGCCGCTCCAACAGCTCATGCTGAGGCAGGTCGGTGGCGTCCGGTCTGAGGTAGACGGCCAGGCCGACGTCGAGGGCAGCACGCGCGGCCTCGACCAGCGGTTCCACCTCACCACCGAGCACCTGGACCGTGTTGCAGTGCAGGTCCCGCGCGATGATCTCGAGGTCGCGGCGTACGACGTCGATGCTCGACCCACCGAGCAGGTAGGAGATGCCGCGGACGCTCAGCACGGGTTCGCCTCAGCTCCGCCTTCCGGAGCACCTGCTGCCGCCGACGACCGCCCGCGACCGCCGCGGGAGCCGCCGAGCCGGTCGAGCAGCTCGCCGAGGAGGGCCTGCTCACCCGCGGTGAGCAGGTCGTCCGTCTCACCGAGCGCGGCTTTGAGCGCCGTCGCGTGCTGGGTGTACCCGGGAGCGGCCGGGGGCGCGTCCCCGGTGACCGCTCTCAGCACGGCCTCGCGGAGCCGCCCGGGCAGCTCGGGGTCGCGCTCGTCGGGGTCGACGCCGATGAGGTGCAGGGTGAGGCCGCTGCCTGCGGAGTGGATCATCGCCGCAGCGGTCTCGACGGTGACGGTCAGCCGGCCCGCCGCCGCGATCCGCTCGACGAGCAGGTGGAGCCGGTCGGCCGACCGCTGGGCCGCCGGTGACGTCTCGCCGGGGACCGGCCGGCCGTACATGAGCAGGTAGTGGGCCGGGTGGGTGAGTCCGAACTCCACGTGCGTGTCCCAGCCGTCGCGCAGGTCCTGCACCGGGTCGTCGCTGAGGGCGGCGGCGTGCTTCCGGGCGAGGTACGTGTCGAACCCGTCCGCCGCGACCGCCCCGAGCAGGCCGCTCATGTCGGTGAAGTGGCGATAGATGGTCGGCGGCTGGACCCCGGCGGCGTAGCTCACCGCGCGGGTGGTGACTCCGTCCCGTCCGTGCTCCTCCAGCAGCCGTGCTGCGGCGTCGAGGATCCGTCGTCGGGTGCTGGTGGGCTCGCTCACGTATCGATGGTAACGCAAAACTGATATCGGCATTTGCGAATCAGCGGTATAGCGCCTAGTGTTACCGGCGATAACACAACGACGGTGGGAGTACCGGTGCTCAAGACGAGACGTTCGACCCTGACCATGGCCGCCACGGTGTCCGTTGCGGCGCTCCTGACGGCCGGGTGCGGTGGTCCGCCGTCCGGCGGGGGCGACGACGTGCGCTCGCCAGGACCGGCCGCCACGGCGGGGACGCCGTCGGGCCCCGGCGAGCTGACCGAGCTCACGACGGGCCTCGAGGCGCCGTGGGGACTGACGTTCCTGCCCGACGGCTCGGCCCTGGTCACGGAACGGCTGTCGGCCCGGGTGCTGCGGGTCCCTGCCGCAGGGGGCCCGCCGGAAGAGGTCGGGGTGGTGCCCGGCGTGGAGACCAGCTCAGAGGGTGGCCTGCTCGGCCTGGTCGCCTCGCCGGACTTCGCGACCGACCGCACGGTGTACGCGTACGCCTCCGGCTCGCCCACCAACCGGGTGGTCGCCCTCGAGATCGGTGCCGACTTCGACTCGGTCGAGGTCGCCCGGGTGCTGCTGGACGGCATCGAGACCGCGGACCGCCATCACGGCGGACGCCTGCGGATCGGGCCCGACGGACACCTGTGGATCGGCACCGGTGACGCCTTCCTGCCCGAGAACGCCGCGGACGACGGATCCCTGAACGGCAAGGTCCTGCGGATCGCGCTCGACGGTTCGATCCCGGAGGACAACCCGTCCGGCACCGCCGTCTACTCGGCGGGGCATCGCAACGTCCAGGGCATCACCTTCGGGCCGGACGGGACGGTGTACGCCTCGGAGCTGGGGCACCGCACCTGGGACGAGGTCAACGTGCTGCGGCCCGGCGCGGACTACGGCTGGCCGGAGACCGAGGGCGTCGCCGGGGACACGGGCGAGCCGCCGCTGTTCACCCTGCACCCCGACGACGCCTCGCCCTCCGGCATCGCCTACGCCGAGGGCTCGCTCTGGATGGGCGCCCTGGGCGGACAGCGTCTGTGGCAGCTGCCCGTCGACGGGCCGGAGGCGACCGGGGACCCGGTCGAGCACTACACCGGCGAGCACGGTCGCATCCGAACGGTCGAGGTCGCGCCGGACGGCGCCCTCTGGCTGGTCACCTCCAACACCGACGGAGCGACCTGGGGCGGGACGGAAGCCCGCCCGGGCGACGACCGGATCCTCCGGCTCGAGCTCGACCCGACCGACTGATCAGCAATTTCCTTCCCACACCGAGGAGAACCTCATGAGCAGCACATCACGGGTCGCTGTCGTCACCGGCGGGTCGCGCGGCATCGGCCGGGCGGTGACCCGCCGGCTGGCGGCTGCCGGCTACGACGTCGCGGTGGTCCACGCCGTGAACCAGGCCGAGGCCGCCGCGGCGGTCAAGGAGATCGAGGTCGTCGGTCGCGTCGGCCGGGCGTACCAGGCCGACGTCGCCGACGCGTCGGTGATCGAGCAGGTCTTCGGGTCGATCGAGGAGCAGTTCGGCGGCACCGACGTCGTGGTGAACTCCGCGGGCATCATGCCGCTGGCCCCGGTGGCCGCGCTCGACCTCGCCGTCCTGGACCGGTTGCTGCGGACCAATGTCCGGGGGGCCTTCGTCGTCGCGCAGCAGGCTGCCCGGCGGGTGCGCGACGGCGGCGCCGTCGTGCTGTTCTCGAGCACCGCCACCCGCCTCCACCTGCCGGCCTACGGCGCCTACGCCGCCACCAAGGGCGCGGTCGAGGCGCTCGTCCCGGTCCTGGCCAAGGAGCTTGCCGGCCGGAACATCACCGTCAACGCCGTGGCTCCGGGACCCACCGCGACCGATCTGTTCCTCGACGGCAAGTCCCAGGAGGCGATCGACCAGATCGCCCGTGCCAACCCGATGGGGCGGCTCGGCACGCCCGAGGAGATCGCCGAGGTCGTGAGGACGCTCGCCGACCGCGCGCGGTGGATCAACGGGCAGACGGTCTTCGTCAACGGCGGCTTCGCCTGACCCGCCCGCGGCCCGCGCAGCTGCTCAGCGCTGGGCCGCGGGTCGCACGATGACCTCGTTGACGTCGACGTCGGCCGGCTGGCCCACGGCGAACGAGATGGCCCGCGCTATCGCGTCCGCCGGGATGGCGTTGCGGCGGTAGGTCCGCATCGCGTCCTGCGCGTCGGGGTCGGAGATGTGCTCGGCGAGCTCGCTCTCGACCACGCCGGGCGTGACCGTCGTGGTCCGGATGCTCGGGTCCGACTCGAGCCGGAGGCCCTCGGTGATCGCCCAGGCCGCGAACTTCGTGGCGGAGTAGACGGCCGACGTCGGGACGACCTCGTGCGCCCCGACCGACGCGACGGTCACGACGTGCCCGCCGCCCTGCCGCTGGAAGTGCGGCAGCACCGCGGCGATGCCGTGCAGCAGGCCCCGGACGTTGACGTCGATCATCTGGTTCCACTCGTCCACGAGCAGCGCGTCGAGCCGGGACAGCGGCATGATGCCGGCGTTGTTCACGATGACGTCGATCCGCCCGTGCTCCTCGGCGACGCGGTCCACGACGGCGCGCACGTCGGCGGCGTCGGTCACGTCGAGCCGGTGGACGCTCGCCCGGCCGCCGTCGGCCCGGATGCGGGCGGCGAGGGCCTCCAGGCGGTCCGTCCGCCGGGCGCCGAGGGCCACGTGGTGCCCCTCGGCCGCGAGCCGGAGCGCGGTGGCCTCGCCGATGCCGCTGCTCGCGCCGGTGACGAGGACGATCTTGGCGGTGCTGTTCGGGGTGTTCGCCTCTGTGCTCATGGATCCAGGCTGCGACGTCGCGTCGGGCCCAGGAAGGACGCCGTCCTCCTGGGTGCAGCACACCCTGGTTACGCGCGGCAGCCTGAGTACGGTCGATGGCATGACCGCATCACCGCTCGGCGACTACCTGCGCAACAGACGTGCGCAGCTGACCCCGGAGGCGCTCGGCCTGCCCGTCTACGGGAGGCGTCGCGTCGTCGGCCTGCGGCGGGAGGAGGTGGCCATGCTGACCGGCGTCAGCGTGGACTACTACGTCCGGCTCGAACAGGGCCGTGAGGTGAGCCCGTCACCGCAGGTCCTGGACTCGCTCGGCGAGGTGCTGCGGCTGGACGACGACGGCCGCCAGCACCTCTACCGCCTGGCCGGGCTCAGCCCTCGTCCGGCGGTCCCGGCGGCGGTCGAGGAGGTGGACAGCTCGCTGCTCGAGCTCATGCTCTCCTGGCGGGACAGCCCGGCGCTGGTGCTCGGACGGGCCTTCGACGTGCTGGCGAGCAACCAGCTGGGTGAGGCGCTGTTCGGCGGGTTCCCGTTCTCGCAGAACCTGACCCGCGTGACCTTCCTCGACCCGGCGGCGCGCAGCTTCTACCCGGACTGGCACGACGTCGCCCAGAACACCGTGGCCGGGCTGCGCCTGGCCGACGGGCTCACACCGGGCGACCCGGCGATCCGCGGGGTCGTCGACGAGCTCCGGATCAAGAGCCCGGACTTCGGCCGGATGTGGGACCAGCACGACGCCCGCGGCAAGCGGCTGACCAGCAAGCGTTTCCTGCACCCCGAGGTCGGCCACATGGAGCTGCGGGTGCATGTGTTCGACGTGCGCGGTGCGCCGGGGCAGGAACTGGTGGTCTACCACGCCACCCCGGGCTCACCGGCTGCTGAGGCGCTGACCCTGCTCGGGACGATCGCCGCGACGCGAGCCGTCGGCTGACGCCGCCGGGCTCTGTCAAACTTGACCCGTGACAGACCGGATCCCCACCGGCGTTCCGACCCGGCCGGGACCCCGGCCTCGGGTGGACATCCCGTACCCTCGCTTGTCCCCAGGCCTGCGCAGCTACTTCGCCACGGAGGGCGGGGGCGCGACGCTCCTGCTGGCGGCGTCGGCCATCGCGCTCGTCTGGGCGAACGTGGGGGGCCACTCCTACCACGACGTGTGGGAGACCCCGGTCAACCTCACGGTCGGCACCTGGGAGCTGCACCTCTCGCTGCACCACTGGGTGAACGACTTCCTCATGGCGGTGTTCTTCTTCGTGGTCGGCGTCGAGGTCAACCGCGAGCTCACCGTCGGCGAGCTGCGCACCTTCCGCGCCGCGTCCGTGCCGCTCTTCGGGGCGATCGGCGGGTTGGTCGTCCCGATCGGCATCTATCTGCTGATCAACCCGTCCGGGCCGGACGCGTCCGGCTGGGGCCTGCCGATGTCCACGGACACGGCCTTCGTCATCGGTGTGCTCGCGCTGGCGGGTCCCCGGTGCCCGGACCAGCTGCGCGTCTTCCTGCTGACGCTGGCGATCTTCGACGACATCGGCGCCATCGCACTGCTCGGCATCTTCTACTCCGACGCGCTCTCCCCGGGCGCGCTGGCGCTCGCGGCCCTGCTGACGGTGGTGCTGTTCGCGATGCGCTGGATCGGCGTCTGGCAGATTCCCCCGTACCTGCTGGTGGGCCTGATCCTGTGGGTCGCGGTGCTCGAGTCCGGGCTGCACCCGACGCTCGCCGGCGTCGTCGTGGGCCTCGCGGTCCCGACCGCCCGTCGCGGGCAGGACGACGAGGCACGCCGACATCTCGGGTGGTACGCGCGTGCCCTCATGGAGGAGCTCGACCCCGCCCGCTCACGACTCGCCGTCAGCGCCGCGCGGTCGGCGGTCCCCACGAGCGACCGCATCCTCGACGCGCTGCACCCGGTGAGCTCGTACTTCGTCGTGCCGGTGTTCGGGCTGGCCAACGCGGGCGTCGTGCTGTCCGGGGAGTCCATCAGCGCCGCCATGACCAGCCCGGTCACGATCGGTGTGCTGGTGGGCCTCGTGCTCGGCAAGGGGATCGGCGTCTTCGCCGGTGCGGCGCTCGCGCTCGTGACCGGCATGGGCAGGCTGCCGGGCCAGGTGCGCTACGGGCACCTCGCCGGCGGCGCGTTCCTGTGCGGCATCGGCTTCACCATCGCGCTGTTCGTCAGCGAGCTCGCCTTCGACGACGAGGCCCTGATCAACGAGGCCAAGGTGGGCATCATCGTCGGATCGATCCTGTCCGGGGTCATCGGCGTGCTGGTGCTCCGGTACTTCGGCAACCGCCTGCCGCTGTGCTCGCCGCACGAGGCCTCGGGTCCGCCGCCGCTGCCCGAGGGGGCGTGGCGCCCGCCGGCGTGACGCCCGCCGGCGTGACGCCTGCGGCGGGGCGCCTGCCGGCGGGCGCCTGCCGGCGGGGCGTAGTGAGTTCGGTCCTTTGCACAGGCGGCTGATCGAGATCGGTCCGTTGCTCTGAGATCGGTCGGTTGATTGACCGATGTCAGAGCAAGGGACCGAAGTCAGTGAGTTCGGTCCTTTGCCGCACCCGACTCACTCGCCGACGCCGTCGGTGAGGAACTCCGTCAGGGCAGCCAGGTGATCCCCGACCGGCCCGGCGGTCAGGACGCCGCTGCCCGCCGACACCTCGTCGCCTGCCGGGGTGAGCGCCGTCCGGGCGCGCTCGGCGACCCGGCGGTCGCCGACCGCGATCGCCGCGCGCCCCGCCAGGATCCACAGCGCCTCGGCGAGCAGGCCGGGCGGCGGGTCAGGGATGCGGCGGACGGCGGCTGCCGCATCGGCGTCGGCTCCGCGGGCCAGGAGCAGGTGTGGCAGCGCCCACGGTGCGTAGGGTCCCCAGCGGGCACTGTCCGGGTCGCCGCCAGCCGGGCAGTGACCGCCGTCAGCTGCGCCGCCGCCATCCGCATCCCCGCCGACCGCATCCCCGCCGACCGCGCCGCCGCCCGGACCTGTGCCCGCTGAACCGCCGTCGGCCGGCAGGCCGTGCCACACCCGCAGCGCGAGCACCGCCAGCGGGAGCAGGCCCTCGGAGAGGCCGGGCATGCCGGACCCGCCGAGCAGCGTCGCGGCGTCGCGGTACGCCTGCTCCGCGACCTCGGCGGGGGCGCCCGACGCCGCGAGCCGCACCGCCGCGAACCACCGCGTGAACACCTCGACCAAGGGCCGCTCGTACCTTCCGCCCAGCGCGGCGGCGGCGTCCGCGTGCTGCTGCGCCGTGTCCCACCGACCGAGGGCCGACTGTGCCTGCATCCGCACCAGGTGCCCCAGGATCTCGAAGGTGCTCAGCCCGTGCCGGGCCGCCAGGGTCACCAGCTCGGCGCCGATCCTGTCCCGCTCGGGAGTCAGGCCCGTGTGGCCGAAGGCCGTCAGGTACCGGCCGGCCAGGGCGAACGCCAGGACCGCGGGATCGCCCGCCTGGCGAGCGAGGTCCTCGGCCCGGCGGGCAGCCTCGGGCCCCCGCGGCCCGGGCAGGCCGCGGGACTCGATGGCGACGGTCGCCAGCAGCCTGGAGCGGACGGCGTCGGGCGCCTCCTCGGGGAGCGCGGCCAGCGTGCGCTCCGCTGCGGCAACCACCTCGGCGGCCAGGTCCGCGTCGTCGGACCGGGTCCACGCTCCGGGGACGTTGAACGCGCCGATCACCCGGGCGGTGAGCTCCGGGTCGCTGAGCTGTTCCGCGGCGCGGACGGCGGCCACCCGCTGGGACCGGGCCGCGGCCAGGCCTTCGCCGCCGGTCAGCGCCAGGGTGCGCAGGAGCGTCGCGGTGGACTCCAGCCGGCCACGGGCGCCGGCCGCCACCACGCGTTCGTAGGCGGAGGTGGTGTCCCGCCAGACATCGTCGGGGGAGGCCGCGTCGGCACCGACCTCGTGCCGCAGCACCTGACCCTCCAGCTCCGCGAGCCGCGGACCCGGGTCGACGCCGAGCTCGCCGGCCAGCATCGCCCGCGCCCGCCGGAGCACGGCCAGCGCGTCCCCCTGCCGCGCGGACCGGTACAGGGCGAGCGCGAGCAGGCGCCACCCCTCCTCGCGCCACGGGTGCTCGGCCACGTGTGCGTCCAGAGCCGGTACGACGTCGGCCGCGTCTCCGAGCGAGATCCGTACCTCGGCGCGGCGTTCGGTGGCGACCAGCCGCAGCTCGGTCAGCCGGGCCCGTCCGGTGACCGCCCACGGCTGGTCCAGCCCTGCGTAGGGCGTGCCGCGCCACGCGTCGAGCGCCTGGTCGAGCGTGGCGCGGGCGGCGGCGGGTGCGAGGTCGCGTGCGCCGGACACCGCCGCCTCGAACGCCCAGGCGTCGACGTCGACGCCGCGCAGCGCGTACCCCGGGCCGTCGGTCACGAGCAGCCGGGCGGGGGTGCGCGCCGTCCGCCCGGGCTCGAGGCCGCGACGCAGCGCCGCCACGAACGTGCGCACGGCGGCCAGCGCGCCCTGCGGCGGCTCGTCCCAGAGGTCCTCGACCAGCCGGTCGGCGGTCACGACCCGCCCGCCCGCGGCGACCAGGCGCGCGAGGACCGCGCGCTGGCGCGGGCCGCCGAGGGCAGCCTCCGCGCCGTCGACCCATGCCGTCACGGGGCCGAGCACCCCGACCCGTACGTGCTCACTCATCGCTTGCTCATTCACGTCCTGGAGATTCGGGGCATGACACAGTCAATCCCTGAGTTCGAGTACCAGCGCGTCGCCGTGGGCGACGTCGTCCTCAACGTAGCGGTCGGTGGCTCCGGCAGCCCGGTCGTGCTGCTGCACGGTTTTCCGCAGACGCACCTCATGTGGCGCCACGTCGCCGCGGGTCTCGCGGACGACCACACGGTGATCGTCCCGGACCTGCGCGGTTACGGTGCGAGCGACAAGCCCGCCGAGCAGGGCACCGACACCTACTCGAAGCGGACCATGGCCCAGGACGTGGTGGCGCTCGCCGGCGCGCTGGGCCACGAGAGGTTCGCCCTGGCCGGCCACGACCGGGGTGCGCTCGTCGCGCTCCGCGCCGGCCTGGACCACCCCGACCGGGTCACCCATCTGGCCATCCTCGACGTGCTGCCCACCCTCGACATGTGGGGCGTGCTGCACGGCGCCGACGCGGCCGTCGCGTTCCACCTGTACCTCATGGCGCAGCCGCCCGGGCTGCCCGAGCGGATGATCGAGGCCTCCGCCGACGACTTCTTCGGGTTCTTCCTCGACGCCTGGGGCGCCGGACCCGACGCGATCCCCGCCGAGATCCGGGCTGAGTACCTGCGCGCCTCGCGGGAGGCGGTGCCGTCGATCGTGGCGGACTACCGCGCGTCGGCGGGGGTCGACGTCGAGCACGATGCCGCTGACAAGGCTGCCGGACGGCGCCTGACGATGCCGCTCACGGTGCTCCAGCAGGACTGGGGCGCGGCGCTCGGCTACGACGCCGCGGGCCTCTGGTCGGCCTGGGCGGACGACCTGGAGCACCGCACCCTGGACGCCGGGCACTTCATGGCCGAGCAGTCACCGCACGAGGTGGTGGGCCACCTGCGGGCACTCCTGGCGCGGTAGCGGCTAGCGGCCGAAGCGGGCACGCTTGCGCGACATCGCCATCGTGTCCCGCAGGTCGGTCACCGTCACGTCGCCCATGTAGGGCTTGCCGTTGACGAACAGCGTGGGCGTACCGTGCACCCCGGCGTCGATGCCCGCCTGGTAGTCCTTGCGGACGGCCGTGGCGAACCGCTGCGCCGGGTCGCCCACCAGCGCGGCGGTGTCCAACCCGAGCTGCTCGCCGTACCGCACGATGGACGCGTCGTCGAGCCTGTCCTGGTTCTTGAAGAGCAGCCCTGCCATCGGCCAGAAGACTCCCTGGTGGCCGGCGGCCTCGGCGGCGAGAGCCGCCGTCAGGGCGTACGGGTGCGGCTCGAACAGAGGGAAGTGCCGCCACACCAGGCGGACCTGGCCGTCCGAGCCGTTGACGAGCTCGTGGAGCACGGGCTTGGCCGCGCCGCAGTACGGGCACTCGAAGTCGCCGAACTCCGTGATCGTGAAGGGCGCCTCCGGGTTGCCGTACGCCCAGCGGAACGCGAAGTCACCCTCGTGCGGGCCGCTCTGCAGGGCGAGCGGCGCGGCGTCCAGGGTGCCGTCGGACTCTTCGTTCGTCATGGTCTCATTCTCCCACCAGCCGGCAGATGGAGCCGGCGTCAGGCACCGGAATCACCGGCGCACACCGGTCGCGACGTCGAGCAGGGTCTCCGCGGCCGCCCGCGCCTGGCGTGCGGCGTCCGGGGTGCCCGCGATGGCGGCGGTGGTCTGCGCGCCCTCCGCGAGGATCGCGAGCTGGGGTGCCAGCTCGGCGGGCGCGCCGGCGTCGGCCACGAGGTGGGCCACGTACTCCTGGAAGCTGCGCTTCTGCTCGCGGACGGCGTCCGAGACCGCCGTCGAGGTGGCTCCCAGCTCTCCGTGGGTGTTGATGAACGCGCACCCGCGGAACGTCGGCTCCCGGAACCAGGCGTCGAGGAAGTCGAAGATCGCGAGGATGCGCTCGCGGGCGGTCGTCGCGGGCTCCGACGCCGACGCGAGCCCGGAGTCCCACATGCCGGTGCGGTGGTGGAGCACGGCGACGATCAGGTCGTCCTTCGAGGCGAAGAGCGAGTAGATCCGTTTGAGCGACACGCCCGCCGCCGTCCGCACGGCGTCCATGCCCACGGCCTGGACGCCGTGCGCGTAGAACAGCTCGTCCGCGGCCTGGATCACGGCCTCCCGGGCGGTCTTCTCGTCGATCATGCGATCTCATCTCGTCTTCACCCCGTGCACGGCTTGCGCGGAGAACGTTCGTTCTCTACTGTAACGGATATCGGCAGAGAACGACCGTTCTCCGTCGGCCCCGAGAACAGCACTGGGAGCAGATCATGGGTTTCATCACCGTCGGCACCGAGAACAGCACCACCACGGAGCTCTACTACGAGGACCACGGCACGGGTCAGCCGGTCGTGCTCATCCACGGCTACCCGCTGGACGGCAACAGCTGGGAGCGCCAGTCCCGCGAGCTCATCGCCGCCGGGTACCGCGTCATCACGTACGACCGCCGCGGGTTCGGGCAGTCGAGCAAGGTGGGCGCCGGCTACGACTACGACACCTTCGCCGCCGACCTGAACACGCTGCTGAACACGCTGGACCTGCGCGACGTCATCCTGGTCGGCTTCTCGATGGGGACCGGTGAGCTGGCCCGCTACGTGAAGAACCACGGTCACGAGCGCGTCGCCAAGCTGGCCTTCCTCGCGTCGCTGGAGCCGTTCCTCCTCGCGACCGACGACAACCCGACCGGTGTGCCGCAGTCCGTCTTCGACGGGATCCGCGAGACGGCCCACGCCGACCGCTTCGCCTGGTTCACGGGCTTCTACCAGGACTTCTACAACCTGGACGAGAACCTCGGCAGCCGGATCAGCCAGGAGGCCGTCACGGCCAGCTGGAACACCGCGACGCGCAGCGCCCCGGTCGCGGCCTACGCCGTCGTCTCCGCCTGGATCGAGGACTTCCGCGCCGACGTCGAGGCCGTCCGCGCCGCCGGCAAGCCGTCCCTGATCCTGCACGGGACCCAGGACAACATCCTCCCGATCGACGCCACCGCCCGCCCGTTCCACAAGGCTTTCCCCGAGGCGGAGTACGTCGAGATCGAGGGTGCGCCGCACGGTCTGCTCTGGACCCACGCGGACGAGGTCAACGAGGCGCTCCTGGCGTTCGTCAAGGCCTGACGTCTGGCGGCGGAGGTGCCGCCGCGAGTAGTCGGTAAAAGGTCAGGTCATCGGTAACTCGGGTTACCGATGACCTGACCTTTTACCGATCACCTGGGGCCGTGGCGGCCGCCGGCGGTGGTGGCCTGATCCGTCCGGTGTGCGACTCGATCCGGCCTCCCGGTCGGGTGCCGACGCGGACAGACTGGAGGCATGAACAGAGCCCTGATCGTCATCGATGTCCAGGAGTCCTTCCGCGTGCGTCCGGAGTGGGCGAACACGCTCAACCCGACGGTCGCGGAACCGGTGAACCGGCTCGTCGGCCTGGCCCGCGCGGCCGGAGACCTCGTCGTCTGGGTGCTGCACACCGAGCCCGGGACGGGCAACGCGTTCGACCCGGAGTCCGGCGAGGTCCGGTTCTTCGCGGAGCTGAGCGAGCCGCGGCCCGGGGAGCCCGTGCTGCGCAAGACCTCGCACAACGCCTTCACCACGACCAACCTGCAGCAGATCCTCACCGCGCACGGCGTGGGGGAGCTGCGCGTCTGTGGCATCCGGGCCGAGCAGTGCGTGGAGACCACCACACGGGTCGGTTCCGACCTCGGCTACGCCATGACGTTCGTCAGCGACGCCACCAGCACCGACCCGCTCGGCCGGTTCAGCGCCGCCGACATCCTGGAGCGCACCGAGGCCGTGCTCCGTGACCGGTTCGCGCGCATCGCCACCGTCGCGGAGCTCGAGACGGAGGCGGGCGCCGGGGCGGGCGTGACAGCATCGGCAGGGTGACCACACTCGTCTTCGTGCTGCTGCCCGGGGTCCACCTGCTTGATCTGGCGGGCCCAGCGCAGGCCTTCTTCACGGCGCGAGACTTCGGCCACCCCTACGACCTGCGGTACGTGTCGGGCGTCGAGCCGGGCGAGCCCGAGGCGAACCGCGGACCCGGGCCCGACACCGGCGTGGTCGCCTCCGCGCAGGGCCTCCCGCTCGTCGCGGGGACCGACTGGCCGGACCTGGGGCCCGACGACCTCGTCGTCGTGCCCGGCTGGCGCATCGGCGGCGTCCGCACCGCCTGGCCCCACCTGAGCGCGTCGCTGCGCACGCGGCTCGCGGACCATCACGCCGCGGGCGGCACGGTCGCCAGCGTGTGCGCGGGTGCCGACGCCCTGGGCCAGGCAGGCCTGCTGGACGGCCGGCGCTGCACCACCCACCACGCGGTCCAGGACGAGCTCGCCGCCCGCTATCCCCGGGCGCACGTGGTGCGCGACGTCCTCTTCACCACCGACGGCGGTGTGGTCACCTCGGCGGGCATCGCCAGCGGCATCGACCTCTCGCTCCACCTGCTCGCCATGCGGCACGGCCCGGCGCTCGCCGCCCGGGTGGCCCGGGAGATGGTGGTGTACGCCCGCCGCAACGGCACGGAGCCGCAGGCCAGTGCCATGCTGCGACACCGGTCGCACGTCGACGACACGGTGCACCGCGTGCAGAACCACATCGACACGCACTTCGACCGTGCCCTGCCGCTCACCGACCTCGCCGCGCACGCCGGCGTCGCGGAACGCACGCTCACACGGCTGTTCACCCGGGCCGCCGGGGTGACGCCGCTGCGCTACCAGCAGCTGCTGCGGCTGGAGCGGGCGGAGCACCTCATCGGTCACGGCGCGACCGTCGAGTCGGCGGCCCACGCCGTCGGCTTCCAGGGCGCGCGCATGCTGCGGCGGCTCCGGAGCTCACGGGCCGGGTGATCGGCTCAGCTGGGTGCGCGGGCCGCGCGCTCCGCGAGCAGGCCGCCGATCGCGGGGACCAGGGCGAGCAGCCATACCCGGTGCCGCCCCCGGGCGAGCGCCACGGCGGTCACGATCACGGCGAGGTAGACCATGCCGTGCAGCGGCCCGACGGCGCCGGACACCGCCTCGTTGTGCACCGTGGCGAGGTTGCCGAACAGGACCAGGACGCTGGCGAGCTCCGCCGTGCCGAGCAGCCGCAGCGCGAGGTTGCCGGTCACAGTCCGGCTCCCGTCGTCGAACCGGGGCGGTAGATCATCAGCACCACCACCACCGCCCAGAGCAGGTTGAAGATTCCGGCGTGCATCGCCAGGCGGCGGGCGGCGCCCTGCTCGACAGAGTCCGCGGCGACGGCGGGCGGGAGCGCGTCGAGGGCGGCGACGACGCGTCGCTGACCCGGCAGCACCAGGACGATCAGCACGGCGGCGGCCGCGGCGGTGAGCACCATCGAGGTGATGAGCCACGCGTCGGACAGGACGCCGAGGCTGGCTCCGGTCGCGTACCCGAGCACCGGGACGGCGACGCCGACGACCGCGTACACCCGCGTGACGCGGTGCAGCAGCCGGACGGCGGCGGTGTTCGTCTGGTCGGGTGCCGCCAGCGCCTGCCGTGCGGCCCGCGGGAACATGCTGGCGGTGATCGCCACCGGTCCGACGGTGAGGATGGCGGCCAGGACGTGGAGGGAGAGGAGCAGCGCGGTCATGCCGCGGTGCCCGAGATCGTTCGCATGCGGTCATCGTCCGTGGGCGCCACCGGGCGCCGACAGTGGCCCTGCTGCCAACAACCTCCGGGATCTGGCCAGCGCCCGGACGGGGCAGGTCAGACGGTCAGGCCGACGATCACCGCGGCGACACCCAGCAGCGGGACGAGGCCCTGCTTCAGCGCCGCACCGCGCTTGGTCCGGTCCGAGATCACCAGCACGGCCGCCGCCGCGACCATCGAGCCGGCACCGGCGAGCACGAGCGCCGCACCCACCGCCGTCGACCCGGTGGCCGTGAAGACGATGCCGACACCGGTGACGATCGCCAGGAACAGGTTGTAGAAGCCCTGGTTCAGGGCCAGGGGCCGCATCGCCTCGGCCTGCTCGGCCGTCATCCCGAATACTGCCAGCGTCTTCCGGTCGGTCCAGGCGAAGGACTCCAGGTAGAAGATGTAGACGTGGACGAGGGCTGCGATCCCCGCGAGCGCGAGACCGACGATCAGCATGGTGGCTCCTTCGCTGCGGGTGAGTCACCGGCAGTATGTCAGGGCGCAGCCGCACGGATCGCCCGTTCGGGAATAGCCGGCGTGCGTTCGTGGCTCCGCTTCGTATGGAATGGGACATGACGACGCTGAAGCGCGAGCAGCTTCCTGCTGATGCGACCCTGGTGCGGCCCGGTGCCCTCTGGGCCCTGGTCCTGTCCGGTGCCGCGACGCTCGAGACGGCGGACGACCGCCGGACGGTCCTGCCCGGTGACGCGGTGCTCGTCGATCCCCGCACGGCGCACCGGCTCACCGCCGACGTCGACACCGACCTCGTGCACGGCGACCTCCGGCGAACGGTCCCCTCCACGCCGTGGCCGAGCCCGCTGGTGCTGCGCGGGTTCGGCGGCGAGCACCCCGGCATCGTCGCCCTCGTGACGACCTGCCCGCTCACCGTGCAGTGCAAGGCGGACCTGTTCGCGGCGGCCTATGCGGGCCTCATCGGGGCGGCGATCTCCTCCGTGTCCCACACCGCCGAGGCGGTCGGTGACCAGGTCACCGACGCTCGTGGCCCCGCGAGCGACGCGCAGGTCGCCGAGGTGGTCGCCGCCCTCGCGGCGAGCCCGGGCGAGCGGTGGACCCTCGACCGGATGGCCGGCCTGGTGCACCTGTCGCGCTCGGCCCTCACCGAACGGTTCCGCCGGGCGACCGGGCACAGCCCGATGCGGATGCTGCGGGAGGTGCGGATGCACCGGGCCCGCACGCTCCTCACCGAGCAGTGCCTGGCGGTCACGCGGGTCGCGTTCGAGGTGGGTTACGGCTCGGTCGCCGCGTTCAGCCGGGCGTTCGCCGCGGACCATGGCGTCTCACCGCTCGGGTGGCGGGCCGCGCCCGCGGCGGCGTCCGACACGTCAGGCGCGAGGTATCCGCAGGAGCGCCCAGCCGAGCCCCGCCGCCACCGCCGCGCCCGCGCCGACCAGCAGCAGTGGCCGGACGCCGTACCCGTCCAGTAGCAGCCCGCCCAGTGCGGAGCCCGCGGTGATCGCCACCTGGAAGGCTGTGACACTGAGCGCCATCGCCGACTCCGTCCGCTCCGGCTCCACCCGGGAGCCCCAGAGCTGGACGATGACGGGGATCATGTTGAACGAGAAGCCCCAGAGGACCACCGCGGCGGTCAGCACCGGCACGGACGAGGCGTTCGCCGTGAGCACCAGAGCGATGGCGAGCGCGATCGGCGCGGCCCCGGCCAGGGGGCGCAGCCAGCGCGCGAGCATCCCGGCCACGATCGTGCCGGTGACGGCGCCGGCGCCCCACGAGAGCAGCATCCAGGTGGTGGCGCCGGGGTCGATACGGTCGATCGCGAGTCGGATGTACGGGTAGGCCGCGAAGTTGCCGAAGGCGACCAGCACCACGCAGCCGATGCCGGCCATCAGCCGTGTGCTGCGCAGGGCCTCGCGCAGCATCTGCAGGCCCGCCGTCGGGTGCGCAGGGACGGAGGGGAGTGCGATCGCGAGCGCGACCGCGCTGAGCGCGCAGAGGGCGGCGGCGCCCGCGAACGCCGTCCGCCACCCGACGGCGTCGCCGACGATCGACCCGAGCGGGACACCGAGCACCGTCGCGATGCTGACGCCGAACGAGATGGCTGACGACACCAGGCGATCCTTGCCGGGAGCTGCGTAGGTGCCGACGCCGAAGGCGAACGACCAGTACCCGGCGATCGCGACACCGAGCAGCAGGCGGCCGATCAGCAGCACCGCGAAGCTGGGCGCGACGGCGACCGCGAGGTTCGACAGGGCGGCGGCGGCGAGCAGCCCGAGCATGACCTTGCGGCGGTCGGCCCGGGGGAGGAGCACGGCGATGCTCGGCGCGGTGAAGGCTCCGGCGATCGCCGTGGCGGCGACCGCCAGGCCCGCCGTGCCCTCGGTCACGCCGACGTCGGCGGCGAGGCCCGGCAGTACGCTCGCGGGCAGGAACTCGCTCGCGACCAGGATCGCGATCCCGAAGGAGAGCGCGATGACGGGTGTCCAGGTCGGAGTGCTCGCCGGGGTGGTGACCGGTGAGCTGGGCGGTGCGCTCGGCGCGGCGCTCTGGGTTGGCATGGCTCCAGCCTCGTCGCCGTGCCCGCACGGCAGTTGATCCTCTGGCGCCCTCTGTTGATCGCCCGGCCTAGGCTGCCGTTGGCGCCCGCCCCGCCCGGTCCTGCCGCCACGCACGCACCCCCGCGACCACTGACGCCGCGATGACCACGCCGGCCACCACATACGCGATGGGTCGCACCGACGGGTCCGACGCCGCGAAGTACCCGAGCACCGTGATGAGCACCGCCCAGCTCAGCGCCCCGAACACGTTCGCCGTGAGGAAGCGCAGGTAGGGCATGCCGCCGACCCCCGCGATCACCGGGACGAAGACGCGCGCCCAGGGCATGTAGCGGCCGATCACCACGGACCACCAGCCGAACAGCTCGTAGAACCGTTCGGTGCGCGCGACCATCGACTGCACCCAGCGGCCCTTCCGGGAGCTCAGGTACGGCCGCCCGTACCTGCGGCCCAGCAGGAATGCGACCTGGTCACCCGCCACGGCGGCGACGCCGACGCCGATCGCGAGCACCCAGATGTCGATGCGGTCCGTGCTGCCTGCCACGATCCCCGCGCCGAAGAGCAGGCCGTCACCGGTGAGGAACGGGATGAAGACGCCGACGAAGAACGCGGTCCCCACGAACACGAGGCCCCAGACCACGAGGTAGAACGTGGGAGGGCCCAGCACGTCGAGCCAGCCGGCGACGTCGTCGGAGACCGTGGTTCTGATCATCGTGGGCGCCCTCCGGTGCGGACAGGAAAGTCCTGTTAGGACACCCTAAGGCGTAGCGTGCCCCGGGCGGCCGGTCAGGCGCCCGGCCGGTCCACCACCCGCGACATCACGAGGGCAGTACGTGTCTTCACGACGTGCGTGACGGTCCGGATACGTTCCACGACGTGCTCGATCTGCTCCATGTTCGCGGCCATCACGTGCACCATCGCGTCGGCGTCGCCGGTCACCGTGGAGACCCGCACCACCTCGGGGATCGGGGCGAAGTCGCGCTCGAGCACGGCGGGCGACACGATGCCGGAGCAGAAGATCTCGACGTACCCCTCCAGCGTCCACCCCATCGCCTGCGGGTCCACGCGTACGGTGAAGCCCGCGATCTCCCCGCGGGTGACCATGAGGTCCACCCGTCGCTTCACGGCGGGGGCGGAGAGCCCGACGACGCCGCCGATCTCCTGGTACGTGGCGCGCCCGTCGCGCAGCAGCTCTCCGACGATCGCGCGGTTGACAGCATCCATGAACGAATCGTTCAGTACTTCCCGCGATCGCGCAAGAAACCGTGGCTGAATGCGCAACAGAAGCATGCCTGTTGTGAATCGGTCGGGACATAGCCTCACGACATGACGCAGACCACCGCGCAGCTGACGCACACCACCGCGCAGCGGACCGCCACACCGCGGCACTACCTCATGTGCCCGCCCACGTACTTCGACGTCGTCTACGCCATCAACCCCTGGATGGACCCGTCCTCGCCGGTCGACACCGCCAAGGCCATCGCCCAGTGGGAGGCGCTCCGCGCCGCCTACGAGGCCCGCGGCCACCGGGTCGACGTCATCGACCCCGAGCCCGGCCTGCCCGACATGGTCTACGCGGCCAACGGCGGCATCGTCGTCGGCGGACGGGCGCTCGCCGCCCGGTTCACCCACCCGGAGCGCGCGGCCGAGGGCCCCGCGTACGACCGCTGGTTCGACACCGCGGCCGCCGCGCCCTACGGCCGGCTCGGCGAGGCCGTCGAGACCATGGAGGGCGAGGGTGACCTCCTGCTGATCGGCAAGCTGCTGCTCGCGGGCACCGGCTTCCGCACCACGCCCGCCGGCCACGCCGAGGTGGCCGAGCGCCTGGAGCTGGCCGAGCAGGGCATCGAGCTGGTCCCGCTCGAGCTCGTCGACCCGCGCTACTACCACCTCGACACGGCGCTGTCCGTGCTGGACGACGGCGCCGTCTCCGGCGAGACCCTCGTGGCCTACCACCCCGAGGCGTTCAGCCCCGCCGCGCAGGAGACGCTGCGCCGCCTGTTCCCCGACGCGATCCTGGTCGGCGCCGACGACGCCGCCGTGCTCGGCCTGAACGTCGTCTCCGACGGGCTGCACGTGTTCCTCAGCGACCGTGCCCGTGACTACGCCGACGCGCTCAAGGAGCGCGGGTTCGTGCCGGTCGGCATCGACCTGTCCGAGATCTTCAAGGGCGGCGGCTCGGTCAAGTGCTGCACGCTCGAGCTGCGCCCCACCACCACCGAGGAGACCCAGCGATGACCACAGTCCCGTACCTCGACGTCGCCGCCACCGCCCGCTGGGTGGCCCGCCGTGGCCCCGAGGCCGCCATCGCCGCGCTCACCGACGCCCTGGAGCGCGACTTCGCGCGCTGGCCCGAGCTCGACAAGCGGCCGCGCATCGCGTCGCACTCGAAGGAGGGCGTCATCGAGCTCATGCCCACCTCCGACGACGAGACCTACGGGTTCAAGCTCGTCAACGGGCATCCGCTCAACCCGGTGAACGGCTTCCAGACGGTGACGGCGATCGGCATGCTCGCCTCCGTCCAGAACGGCTACCCGTCGTTCCTGGCCGAGATGACGCTGCTCACGGCGCTGCGCACCGCCGCGACGTCGGCGCTGGCTGCGCGCTACCTGGCGCCTGCCGGGTCCCGCACCCTCGCCCTGATCGGCTGCGGCTCGCAGGCCGAGTTCCAGGCGCTCGGCATGCGCGCCGAGCTGGGCATCGAGACGCTGCGCATCTTCGACGTCGACCCGCTCGCCATGGAGAAGCTCGCGCGGCACGCCAAGGCGCTCGGCTTCGACGTCGTCCTGGCCGACGACGCCGCTGACGCGGCCCGCGGCGCCGACGTCATCACCACGTGCACGGCCGACAAGCAGAACGCGACCGTGCTGCACGACGCCGACGTGACCGGCGGGGCGTTCATCAACGCGATCGGTGGCGACTGCCCGGGCAAGACGGAGCTGGACCCGGCGATCGTCGCCCGCGCCAGCGTGTTCGTGGAGCTCCCGGAGCAGACCCGTATCGAGGGCGAGATCCAGCGGCAGGCGGCGGACTTCCCGGTGACCGAGCTGTGGCAGGTCGTCACCGGTGCCGCGCAGGGCCGCCGGAGCCAGGACGAGCTGGTCGTGTTCGACTCCGTCGGGTTCGCCGTGGAGGACTGGACGGCGCTGAAGTTCGTGCTCGCCGACGTCACCGCGAACGCGCCGGAGCTGCTTCAGCACCTCGACCTGATCGCGGAGCCGGAGGACCCGAAGGACTTGTTCTCCCTGGTGGCGGACGCCTGACCGCCCACCACCCCCGTTCGTTGAGTGCTGGCTATCTGTGCTCTCAGAGCCGTTCTGACCACAGATAGCCAGCACTCAACGGGTTGGAGGAGGGGGGCTTACGGGAGGGTCCAGCGTTGGACCGTTGAGCCGTCGCAGTTGGCGATCTCGGTGCGGGTGCCGTCGGTCTGCACCCGACCGACGGGCTGGAGGCAGCGACCGGACTGCGGGTTGCGCAGCGCCTGGGTGCCGCTCGTGTGGCTCCACTGCTGAGCGCCGGTGCCGTTGCAGTCCCAGAGCTGGACGGCGGTGCCGGCAGCGGTGCCGCCCCCGGCCACATCGAGGCACTTGCCCAGGGCGCGGACGGTGCCGTCCGAGCCGACGTTCCACTGCTGGGCCGCGCTGCTGTTGCAGTGGGCGAGCTGGATGGGCGTGCCGTTGGCCGTGGCCGCTCCGGCGACGTCGAGGCAGATCCCGTTGCTCGCGGTGACCGTGCCGGTGCGGCTCCCGCCCCCGCCGCCCTGGGAGTCGTACACGCGGACGTAGTCGACGACCATCTGCTGGGGGAACTGGGTGCTCCCGTCGGGGTATCCCGGCCAGTTGCCGCCGACGGCGACGTTCAGGATGAAGAAGAAGGGCTGGTTGAAGACCCAGGGGTTGCTGCCGGTGTTGGCCGGGGTGAACGTCTGGTAGGCGTTGCCGTCCACCAGCCAGGTGATGGAGTTGGGGCTCCAGTCGATGGCGAAGGTGTGGAAGTCGTCGGCGAAGGACCAGTTCTGCGGGTGTGTGTACGAGCCGGTGACGGGGTTGGCCCCCGAGTAGCCCGGGCCGTGCAGCGTGCCGTGCACCCGGTTGGGCTCGCGGCCGATGTTCTCCATGATGTCGATCTCGCCCGAGTTCGGCCACGGCGTGCCCGGGAACTGGCCGCCCAGCATCCAGAACGCGGGCCAGATGCCCTGCCCGCGCGGGATCTTGATCCGGGCCTCCAGGCGGCCGTACTGCGGCTGCACCTTGCCCTTGGTCGTCAGCCGGGCCGAGGTGTAGCCGCTGCCCTCCTGGCGGGCCGTGATGACCAGGTTGCCGTTGCCGTCCAGGGCCGAGTTGTTCCGTGAGCTGGTGTAGTTCTGCAGCTCGTTGTTGCCCCAGCCGCCCGCGCCGGTCTCGAAGTTCCAGTTCGCGCCGTTGGGCGCGCTACCGGCGGCCCCGTTGAACTCGTCCGACCAGGTCAGGGCGGCCGCCTGGGCCGCGGCCTGGGCGGCCTCCGCGTCCGGCGCGGCGCCGCCGTCGGGGGCCTTCGGCGCCGCCCCGGCGGACGTCACGAGCGAGGCCGACAGGACCAGGGCGACGGCTGCTGCCGCCGTCAGGGCGGCGCGGGTGGTGCGGTGTCTCGTGCTACGCATCGAACGCTCCTTCGCGAACATGTCTCTCTCGTCGCGCGGACCCGCACGACGGGCACAGCTGCGGCAGTCGCGCGCGCACTCCGGTGTGTCACGGGCGATGCGTGGGTGGTGACGAAACAGTGCTCACAAAAAGTATCGGCGCCATCCGGCGACGCACAACGGGCTCATCAGGAGATACGGGTTTCCCCGCACGCCGTCCCATGGCCCGCGGCGGGCCTCCCCGGACACACCGACGGCGCCCGACCGCGGGTGCGGTCGGGCGCCGTCGGTGGGCCGCCGAGGTGATCAGGCGGCGGTGGTGACCTCGATGCGCTGCGGCGTCGTACCGGCGAAGACGCCGGGCACGGTGACCGTCAGGACGCCCGCGTCGTACGACGCGCGGACGGCGTCGCCGTCCACGGTCCTCGGCAGCGTGACCGTGCGGCGGAAGGAGCCGAAACGGACCTCCGAGATGCGGCGGCCCTCGGACTCCTCCGAGCGCTGGTCCTTGCGCTCGCCGCGGACGACGAGCTTGCGGCCCTCGACCTCGACGGTGATGTCGTCCACCGGGTCGACGCCCGGCAGGTCGAGGCGGGCGACGAGGTCTTCGCCCTCGCGGTAGACGTCGGCCGCGGGCACGGGGCCCTCGGCGACGGCGGACTGCGGGGCCCACGGGTCGCGGACCCAGGTGCGGGCGAGCGGTGAACGGGTCAGGACGGTGGTCATGGTGTTCTCCTCCGGACGGGATTGATGTCAGGTTCAACCTGAGTCGACCCGACTCAATTTCCGGGTTCGCCGACGGCGGACGGTGCGTCAGTGCCGCGTGATCGTCAGCCTCGAGCTGCCGCCGTCCGTCCCGACCGAGAGCTCCGCCCCGCCGCCGACCGGGAAGGTGAGCAGCGGGCTCGTGTGCCCGAGGTCGACGCCGGCCAGGACCGGCTTGCCGCGCAGCGCGGGCTGCCGCGCGACGATCTCGTCGAGCGCCTCGCGCGTCACGCCCGAGCTGCTCTGGAACCGGCCGACGACGAGCCCGGTGACGCCCCCGGCATCGGGCAGCTGGAGCAGCGAGGTGAGGTGGCGCGCGACGTGGGCCGCGTCGGACTCGAAGTCGTCCTCGAGGAACAGGAGCGCGCCGTCGAGCGACGGCAGGTACGAGGTGCCCTGCAGCAGGCCCAGCGTGGTGAGGTTGCCGCCCACGATCCGGCCTGTGGCCTGCCCGGGGCGCAGCGCCCACCAGCCCTCGTTCGGCACGGGCGTGCGGGCGTCCTGGTCGGCGAACCACATGTCGTCGGTCCAGGCCGCCGCGGGTTCGACGGCGATCGGGGTGTCGTCCATGACGGCCGCGCGGAACCAGTCCCCGGTGGGCTCGAAGTGGTCGCGCATGCCCCAGCTCGACCAGTGCGGGCCCGAGTAGGTGACCAGGCCCGTGCGGGCCAGGATCGCGTTCTGCAGCGCGCTGATGTCGGAGTAGCCGCAGAAGACCTTGGGGTGGGCGGCGATCAGGTCGAAGTCCAGGTGGGGAAGCAGCTCGTTGCTGTTGAACCCACCGATCACCGTGAGGATCCCGGCCACGCCGGGGTCGGCGAACGCCGCGTGCAGGTCGGCCACCCGGTGCTCGATCGAGCCGCTGCGGAACTGGTCGTCCTCGTCGACGTGCTCGCCGAACGTGAGGGTGAGTCCCATGGCGGCGAACCGCTCGTCGATCCACCGGGTGTTGTCGTGCTCCATGATCATCGCCCGCGACCTCGCAGGTGCGACCACCCGGACGGTGTCGCCGGATCGGAGCTTGGGCGGGATGACGGTCTGTACGCGCGCTGACATGGCCGCAGCCTAGGCCGCCGCTTACCGGTACGTCCGACACCGCGGGGCATACGGAGAGATGATGGAACTGATCGCAGCGACGCGAGGAGGACCCCATGAAGGCAGCTGTTGGTGACCGGATAGTCACGGCCTCGGGCGTGGTCGGCGGTGCGGTGCGCGACGGAGTGGTGACCGAGTGTCCCCACGACGACGGCTCGCCGCCCTACCGGGTCAAGTGGTCCGACACCGGTGAGGAGACGCTCGTCCACCCGGGCCCGGACACGTTCGTCGACCCGGACGCGCGGGCGGCGCGCGGCGAGGAGGCCGAGCCCCGGCAGGGGCGGGCGCTCACCTGGGACGTGCGGATCACGGTGGTCGAGTCGGGCGGCAGCACGACGGCGGAGGCGACCGTGACGAACGGTCCGCCGGATGCGCTGCGCGCCGTCGGGCACGCCAGGAAGGCGCCCGAGGACCCGGAGGTACCCCTGATCGGCGACGAGCTCGCCGTCGGCCGGGCGCTGCGGCGGCTGGCCGACCGCCTGCTCGCCGTGGCCGAGCAGGACGTCTCGGCGGCGGTCGGGCACCGGGCGCACGTGCACAAGTAGCCCGACCGTCCGACGGCGGCTACGCCAGGATGCCCGAGGCGTCCAGCGCGCCCCGCACCTCGGCATCGAGCCACGGCTCGATGCCCTCCCAGGTGGTGCGCCACGAGACTCCGCTGAGCTGGCTGCCGTCGGGGAACGTCTCGATGTAGTCCGCCTGCAGCACACCGAAGTTGTCGCACCAGAACGCGTTGGCGGGGGTGCCGTCGAGGAGCTGGTCGATGCGCATCGCCGACGTCGAGACGCCGTCGGGCAGCAGGAGCGGCTGCGTGTCGGTGCGGACCAGCAGCGCGTGCCGCGTGCGCGTCGGGTCGGCGTCGTCGAGCTGGGTGTACTCGACCCACGCGCCGACCGTCGCGAGCTCCAGCACCAGGAGGTACCGCGCGAACGAGGGCACGCCGTTCCCCACTCCCGGCGGCAGGTCGGCGCGCTCGAACGCGACGTCCACGCCGCCGGGCTCGCGCTGCAGGGAGTACCGCACCCAGCTGCGCACGTCGCCGTCGTACTCGACCCGCTGCCGGGCGCGCAGCACGACGTCGGGAGTGGGGCGCATGGCCAGCACGGAGTCGAGGACCCGCAGACCGTCCGCGGACTGCGACTCCCGGCGCACGAGAGCGCCGTCGGGCGTCGTCCCGTTGTTGCTCAGTGCGTGGATGTGCATGGTCGATTCTGGCGCCCGGTGCCGCTCGGACGCCAGCGCAAGTGTGCTTCACCCGGGGTGTCCCAGGTAGGTTGCGGACATGAGCGAGCGCGTTGACGTGGAACAGCATCGGGCCGACGTCGCAGAGCTCCTCGCGGAGCTCGCCGACCGGCCCACGGAAGAGGTATCGATCCACCGGGGGGTGCTCGGGCGGGTGCTGGCGCGCGACGTCACCGCCCCCGTGCCGCTGCCCCGCTTCCGCAACTCACAGATGGACGGCTTCGCGGTGCGTGCCGCCGACGTCGCCCCGGCCGGGCCGGGCGCGCCCGTCACCCTGCCCGTGGTGGGGGACGTCGCCGCGGCGCCCGGCGAGCCGGCCCCGCTGGAGCCCGGCACCGCGGTCCGGATCATGACCGGAGCGCCGGTACCCGACGGCGCCGACACCGTGGTTCCCGTCGAGGACACCGACCACGTGACCTTCAACGGTGTCCACGACGACTCGTCGGCCGCGTCGGCCAAGGTCGAGGTGGTCCGCGGGCGGGAGCCCGGGGAGTTCGTCCGGGAGCCCGGGTCCGACGTCGCCGAGGGTGCCGTCGTGCTGCGCGCCGGGACCGTCCTGGCACCGCACCACGTGGCGGCCGCCGCCGCGTGCGGCCTCACCCGGCTGACGGTCCGCGCACCCGTGTCGGTGGCCGTCGTCTCGACGGGGAGCGAGCTCGTCGCACCCGACGGCGAACCCGGCCCCGGCCAGGTCTGGGACGCGAACGGCCCGGCGCTCGCGGCCGCCGTCCGCGCGGCGGGCGGACGCGTCGGTCTGCGCCTGAGCGTCCCCGACGACCCGGAGATCGTGCGGATGGGCCTGGAGCGCGCGGCGGCGCTGTGCGACGTCGTGCTCACCACCGGCGGCGTCAGCCAGGGCGCGTACGAGGTGGTCAAGGACGCCCTGCCGGAGATCACCTTCCGCTCGGTGGCGATGCAGCCCGGTGGGCCACAGGGCCTCGGGCGGGTCGCGGGCACGCCGGTGCTGGCGTTCCCCGGCAACCCCGTGAGCGCGCAGGTCTCGTTCGTCGTGTTCCTGCGCGACATCCTGCGGCAGGCCGGTGGCCTGCCGCCCGTGGAGGGCGTGCCCGCGGTGCTCGACGCCGCCGTCACCTCGCCGGACGGGAAGCGCCAGCTCCTGCGAGGAAGCTGGGTCGGTGACGCCGCGGCGGGTGCGCGGGTCGCGGTCGTCGGCGGCCCGGGGTCGCACCTCGTGGCGTCGATGGCTGCCGCGGACGTGCTGATCGACGTCCCCGCTGCCGCGACTACGCTCGACGAGGGTGCCGAGGTGGCCACGTGGCCGCTGTGACGTCGCGTCCGGTGCCGGCGAGGGAGTGCTGATGGACCAGGTGGTACGGGTGACGCAGGACGTGCTCGACGACGCCGTCGGCCGGGCCGTGGAGGCCGCGGTGGCGGCGCCCGAGTGCGGGGCCGTGGTGACGTTCCGCGGCGTGGTTCGTGACGACGACGGTGGTCGCGACGTCACCAGCCTCGACTACGAGGCACACCCCGACGCGACCGCCGTCCTGGAAAAAGTGTGCCAGGCCGTGGCGGCCGAGACGGGCCTCCGGGTGGCGGCGACCCACCGGTACGGGCACCTCGAGGTGGGGGACGTCGCGCTCGTGGCGGCGGCGTCGGCGGGGCACCGCAAGGAGGCGTTCGAGGCATGCTCCCTGCTGGTGGAGCGCATCAAGGCCGAGGTGCCGATCTGGAAGAAGCAGCAGTTCACCGACGGCGAGTCGGAGTGGGTCGGTCTGTAGCCGGCCGGAGTACCGAGCTCGGTCCGGCAGGTGCGGGCTCAGCCCCCGATCGCGCCCATGCTGCGCTCGGTCTGCGCGAACGCGTCGGCCGCCAGCTCGACCGCGTCGCTGCCGTGCGCGCGGGGCTTGGCCCACATCGCGGCGCGCCAGGCGTCGCCCACCTCGTCGTCCGTGGCGCCGGCCCGGAGCAGGGCCTTGAGGTCGGTCTCCTCGTTGCCGAAGAGGCACGAGCGGACGGTGCCCTCCGCGGTCAGCCGGGTGCGGTCGCAGGCCCCGCAGAACGAACGGGTCACCGACGCGATGATCCCGACCGTCGCCGGGCCCTCGTCCACCAGCCACTCCTCCGCCGGGGCCGAGGGGTCCTCGCGGCCGGCCGGGGTGAGCGTGAAGCGGGACCCCAGCACGCCGAGCAGGTCGGCGGCGCTCACGACGTCGTCCCGCGTCCACTGCCCGTCCGCGTCGAGCGGCATCTCCTCGATGAAGCGCAGGTTGCAGCCGTGCTCCACGGCCCAGGCGAGCAGGTCGGCGGCGCCCGCCAGGGTCTCGGGCAGGAGCACCGCGTTGATCTTGACCGGAGCCAGCCCGGCGGCGAGCGCGGCGCGGATGCCGACCAGCACGTCGTCCAGGCGGTCACGCCGGGTCAGGGTCGCGAACGTCTCCCGGTCCACCGTGTCGAGCGAGACGTTGACGCGGTCCAGCCCGGCCGCGACCAGCGCTTTCACCCGCTTGTCCAGGCCGAGGGCGTTCGAGGTCATGGCGATGCGGACCCGCTCCGCCGACGTCGGCGTGCCCGGCGTCGTGCCCGGACGCGGCGCGGCCATCGCGTCGTCGGCCGCGGTGCGTGCCGCGCCGATGATCTTCTCCAGGTCACGTCGCATGAGCGGCTCGCCACCGGTGAACCGGATGTCGCGGATGCCGAGGTCACGGACACCGATGCCGACGAGCCGGCCGATCTCGTCCGGCGTCATCAGCTCGTCCTGCGGCACCAGGGGCAGGCCCTCGGCGGGCATGCAGTACGTGCAGCGCAGTGAGCACGCGGTGGTGATCGAGACGCGCAGGTCGCGCGCGACGCGTCCGTACCGGTCGACGAGCAGCGGTGTCTCGGGACGTGGTCGGCCGCCCGGGGTGGCAGCGCGCCGGGGCACGCCTCGCACCGACGGGATCCCGAGTGTGACTGCCATGTCCCGAGAGTAGTCCAGGACCTATCCCCGGTAGCAGGGCTGCCTACGATGTGGCCCATGACGGACAACCTCATCGCGATCATCGGCCCCGGTGCGATCGGTGGCCTGGTGGCGGGCATGCTCCAGCGGGCGGGGCACGACGTCGTCGTGGTCGCCCGCGAGAAGACCGCCCGGCAGGTCACCGAGCACGGTCTCGACATCGAGACCGACGAGTTCGGGACGTGGCACGCCCCGCTGACCGCGACGACGGAGGTCCCGCACGGCGCGCGCGTGATCGTGGCGGTCAAGGCGGAGGGTGTGTCGGACGCCGCCCGGCTGCTCGCCGGCACCGCGCCGGCCGAGGTGCTGTCGCTGCTCAACGGTCTGGACCACGTCGACCTGCTGCGGACGGCGCTGCCCGGCGTGCGGGTGGTCGGCGCCACCATCGCCGGCGAGACGCTACGGACCGGGGCGGGCGGCTTCGGCCCGGCCCTGGTCCGGCACCGCGGCACCCTGCTGCGGGCGGTCGTGCCCGACGACGCCGCGGAGCTCGGCCTGGTCGCCGCGCTCCGGGACACCTCGATCGAGGTGCTCACCGGGGGGACCGAGGCCGAGGTGCTGTGGAAGAAGCTGCGCTTCCTCGCGCCTCTCGCGCTGCTGACGTCGGCATGGGCGACCGGCATCGGGGACGCGCTGACCCGTGACCCCGCACTGACGTCCGGCCTGCTGGCCGAGATCGCCGCGGC
This sequence comes from Promicromonospora iranensis, assembly GCF_028994805.1. Taxonomy (GTDB): domain Bacteria; phylum Actinomycetota; class Actinomycetes; order Actinomycetales; family Cellulomonadaceae; genus Promicromonospora; species Promicromonospora iranensis. The sequence goes on from NZ_JAJQQP010000004.1 coordinate 430,434, forward strand.
CGCCACCGCCGAGGGCGTGCCGACCACGGGCGAGGACCTGCACGGCATCCTCGGCGGCTTCCCCGCGCCGATGCGCTCGTCGCTGCAGGCGGACATCGAGGCAGGCCGGGAGGGTGAGCTCGACGCGATCGGCGGGGCGGTGCGCCGCCGGGCGGCGGCTCACGGCATCGCCACCCCGGTGCTGGACGACGTCATCGGCCGGATCGGCGCCCGTGTCGCGGAAGCCGACCGGCCGTCCTGAGCGTCAGAGTGCCCGACGCCGGTCGGGCAGCGGCGTCAGGCGTAGCCCGCCTTGACGACCAGCACGGGGGCGGGGGAGTCGAGCAGCACCCGCTGCGTCGTCGACCCGACGAGGAACTTGCCGACCGACGAGTGCTTGCGCGAGCCGATGACCACGAGGTCGGCCGAGACGGCCTCCGCCTGGTCGACGATCGCGTCGGCGACGTCGGCGTGCTCGGGCCGGAACACGATCGGCGCGACCGTGACGCTGCCGGGGACGGTGTCGAGCAGGTGCGCGAGCGCCGCGGGGACCTTCGGCCCCACCTGCGGTGTCAGCACGAGGACGGCGAGCTCCTGCTCGCGTCGCGTCGCCTCGGTGACGGCGGCGCGCATCGCGGCCTCACCCTGGGGTGACTCGTTGTACGCCACGAGGACGGTCATCGGTCCTTGCACCTCCGGACAGGTTCGCCGGGTGTCACCCCTGCTGGTGAAACTCTCTCACATGTCCAGGTCACTGGCAGTCGTCCGCTGCCACGTGATACGACGCCGGGCACGTCGAGACCATCTTTCGTTCCCCCCGGTGCGCCGGACTTGTATGGTCCAGTTGCTTGCAGCGTCCGGGCGAGCGTCCCGGGTAGGAGCGAACGAGGAGCACGTCATGGGCCTGCTGGACAAGATCAAGGGTGAGCTGGTCGACATCGTCGAATGGCTCGACGACACGCGCGACACCATCGTGTGGCGGTTCCCGCGCTACGAGAACGAGATCAAGATGGGTGCCCGGCTCGTCGTCCGCGAGTCGCAGGCCGCCGTCTTCGTCAACGAGGGCCTGATCGCCGACGTGTTCGAGCCCGGCACCTACACGCTCGAGACCCAGAACCTGCCCGTGCTCTCGACGCTGAAGGGCTGGAAGCACGGCTTCCACTCGCCCTTCAAGGCGGAGGTGTATTTCGTCAGCACCCGCCAGTTCACCGACCTCAAGTGGGGCACCAAGAACCCCGTCATGATGCGGGACCCGGAGCTGGGCATGGTGCGGTTGCGCGCCTTCGGGGCGTTCGCCGCCCGCGTGGTCGACCCCCAGAAGCTCCTGCGCGAGCTGGTCGGCACCGACCCGCAGTTCCGCACCGACGAGGTGCACGAGTACCTGCGGCAGAACGTCGTGAGCCACCTGGCGAGCGCGCTCGCGTCCGCCGGCATCCCGGTGATCGACCTCGCTGCCCACCACGAGCGGCTCGGCGACCAGCTCGCCGTCAAGCTCACCGAGGAGCTCGCGGGGCTCGGCATCTCGGTGCCGAACTTCGTCATCGAGAACATCTCCCTGCCGCCCGAGGTGGAGCAGGCGCTCGACAAGCGCACGTCCATGGGCATCGTCTCGTCCGGCACCGTGGGCAGCATGGCCTCCTTCCAGCAGTTCCAGGCCGGCCAGGCGATGGAGGCCGCGGCCGACGGCGGTGGCAGCGCCGGCGCCGTGATCGGCATGGGGCTCGGGCAGTCGGTGGGCAACGCGATCGTGCCGCCCACGCCCGCCGCGCCGGCGCAGCCCGCCCAGCCCGTCGCGGCATCGGGCCCGCCGCCGATGCCCGGCTGGTACCTCGGCAACGGTGGCGCGCAGACCGGCCCGTTCGACGACGCCGCTCTGGCCGCCCAGGCCGCCGCCGGCACGCTGACGCCCGGCACGCTGATCTGGCGCGCCGGCATGGCGAGCTGGGAGCCGGCGTCGTCGGTGCCCGACGTGGCGAAGCACCTCGGCGCGACCCCGCCGCCCCTCCCGCCGCAGGCCTGAGGATGGCGGAGCTCACCGAGGGCGGTACGACCGCCCACCGTTCCTACCCGTGCGAGCAGTGCGGGGCCAGCGTCGAGTTCGCTGCCGGGACCGGGACGCTGACCTGCCCGTACTGCTCGCACGCGCAGCAGGTCGTACCCGCCGGTGGCGAGGTGCGCGAGCACGACTTCGCGGCCCTCGCCGCGATGCAGCGTCCGGCCGCCCCGGCGACGCACGACTACCGCTGCGGCACGTGCGGGGCCATGACGACCAGCGACCACCTGTCGCAGAAGTGCGGGTTCTGCGGGTCGCCGATGGTCGCGGAGGTCGAAGGGCTCGGGCTGGTCCAGCCGGAGGCGGTGCTCCCGTTCGGCGTCGACCGGCCGGCCATGCAGAGCGCGCTGCAGAAGTGGGTGCGTTCGCGGTGGTTCGCGCCGTCGGCGCTCAAGAAGGTGGTGTCCGCCGAGCAGGCGCACGGCGTCTACCTGCCGCACTGGACGTTCGACGCGCAGACCCGGTCCGACTACACGGGCCAGCGCGGCGAGCACTACTGGGTCACCGAGACGTACACGACCACCGACTCCGAGGGGCGCAGCCAGACCCAGACCCGGCAGGTGCAGAAGACGCGCTGGTACCCCGCCAGGGGCACGGTGGCGCGGGACTTCGACGACGTGCTGGTGGCGGGGACGCGGCGGGTCATGCCCGAGCACCTGGCCAAGCTGAGCCCGTGGCCGCTGGAGCAGGCGGCGGCGTACCAGCCGGACTACCTCGCGGGCTACGAGACCCTGCGGTACGACGTCGAGCCCGAGGCCGGGCTCGACGCCGCCAAGGGGAAGATGGCGCCGGTCATCGAGAACGACTGCGAGCGGGACATCGGTGGTGACGTGCAGCGGGTGCACCGCGTCGACACGAGCTACTTCGAGGTGACGTACAAGCTCCTGCTGCTGCCCGTGTGGATCGCCACGTACCTGTACGGCGGCAAGCCGTTCCAGGTGCTGGTCAACGCACGCACCGCCGAGGTGGTGGGCGAGCGTCCGTGGTCGGCCTGGAAGATCACGTTCGCGGTCCTCGCGGCGCTGGTCCTCGTCGCCGCGATCGTGTGGGCGGTCGTGGCGGCCCAGGACGGCGGTACGGCGAGCGTCGTCTACTCAGGGCTCTCGCTGTTGGGCGATCCCGGGTCTCATGAGAATGTGAGGCTCCACGCGGGACCTGGCACCTGACCAGGGCGCCACGGAACCGTACGACCGGCCCGTCCGTTGGGTGACCGGCAGACGACGACCGCAAGGAGACCACACGATGCTGTGCCCCATCGACCAGACCACGCTCGTCATGTCCGAGCGCAAGGGGATCGAGATCGACTACTGCCCCACGTGCCGTGGCGTGTGGCTCGACCGCGGTGAGCTCGACAAGGTCATCGATCGCTCCGTCGAGACGGAGATCGCGGCCGAGAACCGGCCGGCGCCGTCGGCTCCCGGGGCCCCAGCACCGATGGCCCCGCCCGTGCCGAACCCTGTGCAGGCGGGTCCCTACGGCTCCCCGCAGCCGGCCTACGACCCGCGCTACGACGACCGTCGCCGCGACGACGACCGTCGCTACGACCGGGACCAGGACCGTGACCGCCGGTACGACGGCGACCGCCGGTACGACCCGCGCTACAAGAAGAAGCGCAAGGAGTCCTTCCTGGAGAACCTCTTCGACTTCTGACGGAGCGTCGTCAGACCGGAAGTGCGCTTCTGCCCCGTGATTCGGCCCGAAACGCTCGAGACGGTTCGGGCCGGGCCGCTGGGTGGCGGCGCACTTTCGCGTTTCCTGCCGCGAAGCTTGACCTCAGGTTTGGTTGAGGTTCTAGCGTCGTGCCGGACATGACGAGCGGCTGCCGGCCGCGATCTGCGAGGGAGCCGTTGATGAGTGAGCTCGAGCTGGGACGACTGGGCCTGGTGCTGAACGTGGCGGACGACCGCGCCCACATCGAGGAGGCCGCTGAGGCCGAGCGGCTGGGGATCTCGACGCTGTGGCTGCCCGGTGGGCAGCTGGAGTCGCTGGAGCCGCTGGTCGAGCTGCTGCGCGCGACGGAGAAGGTGGCCGTCGCCCCGGCGATCATCCCGCTGGACCTCCACGGGGCCGCGGATGTCGCTCGACTCGTTAGCCTCCTGGACGACGGCGAGGCGGCACGGTTCGTCGCCGGCTTCGGTGCTTCCCAGCGGGAGGCCCGGCCGCTGGCCGGGCTACGCGCGTTCCTCGACGAGCTGGACGCGACGGGCGTGCCGGTACCTGCCGGTCGCCGGCTCGTCGCGGCGCTCGGCCCGCGCAAGCTGGAGCTCGCCCGCGAGCGGGCGGCGGGCGCGATCATGATGCTGGTGACGCCCGGCGTCACATCGCGGGCCTGGGAGATCCTCGGTCCGGACGCGACGCTGGTGGTGCACCAGCCGGTCGTGCTGGACACCGACGTGGACCGTGGCCGGCAGACCGTGCGCGGGATGCTGGGCTTCCTGCTGAACGTCGGTGGGTACGCGGCGAACATGCGCCGGATGGGCTTCGGTGACCGTGACATCGCCGACGTGAGCGACGAGCTGGTCGACGCTGTGGCGACCGTCGGTGACGCCGACGCGATCGTCGCGGGTGTGCGGGCACACCTGGACGCCGGCGCTGATCACGTGGCGTTGTCCGTCCTCTCCGACGGCACCCAGCCGGGCCCGATCGAGGTGGCGCGCGCGGTAGCTGCCGCAAACCCGGCCCTGGCCCGGTAGATCGTGTCGTCTGCCGCCCAGGTTAGATCCGGCCTGGCCCGTCGCCGGTTCCTGGGGCGGGTCAGCCCGCGCTGGCCGGGCGGCCGGTAGGCGATCGCGCCCCGCAGACGCGGTGCAGCACAGCCGATCGTGTAGCGGCTGCGCGGGACGCGTCCGCTCGGGTTGCCCATGCCGACGGCCGGGGTCCACGCCGGTACCGGTTGCCGGGGGCGTTCTTGGATCCCCTCTGCCACGGGTGCAGAGCGTTCGGGTGCGGTCGGCGCGTCCTCCTGCCCCGTGGCCGGTTCCAGTGCCGTGGGCGTGATGGAGACGGACTTGTGCCCTGGTGCGGTGTCACGGGCCGGCCGGGGAGGCTGGGGCGCGACGGAGACGGACGTGTGCCCTGTCGGTGTGGTCGTCTCGACCGCGTGGCGGCCGTTGATCTCGGTGGTCTTCTGCCGCCACCCCGGTGCCTGCTTCGCATGATTGCACCGCACGCAGAGCCCTTGCCCGTTGTCCAGGCTCGTCTCACCGCCCTCGGCATGCGGGGTGACGTGGTCGATATGCCGTACCGGGGCGTCGCACCATGACGTGGCGCAGATGCCCTGCTCCCGGACGCGCAAAAGATCCGCCAGCCCCGGTGGGTGGAACCGCGCCTTCGACGTCGTGGCCAGCAACCGACCCTTCGGATCGACATAGATCGCCCGCAGCCACGCAGCGCCCGCGTCGATCCCTTGCGCGGCTAGGTTCCGGGTCACAGGGGCCGGGACGATGCCCGCGCCCGAAGGCATGCCCTCCACGACCACGCCGGGCTGGTCACCACCGGTCAGCAGGGTCTGGTCGGAGACCAGCAGATTGAGCGTGACCGGCACCTCGTCAGCCGCACCCGGCCCACGGCCCGTGACGCGCTCGATCAGGGTGTCAGCCATGATCTGCCCCGCCCCGCGCTCGTCACCGGTCGCCTTGGCTGCCTCGGCGTGCTTCTTCAGCTGCGCGTACGCCTGCACACCTTGCTGCATGGGTACCAGTGCGGTCAGGTACACCATCAGGTCCGGCGCCGGACGCACCGAGACACACCTCTGTGAGGCAGCCTTCGCGTTCCGCTTCACACACGCATGCACGTCCAGCTGGCCCGCGAGCTCCTTGATCCGCGCGACCAACCGGCGCGTCCCCATCGACGCCAACATTGCCCGGTTCGCCGGTCCGCAGAGCTCCTCGTCGATCCGCGCCCGGTCCTCCACACCCAGGTGCGACGTCTCCCGCACCAGCAGGGTCGCCCGCCACTGCGAGAGGACACCCGTGCGCAGAGCATCGAAGGTGTGCGGCATCTGCGTCACCCACACCCGTGCCACACCCAGGAACGAGCCGCCCGCGTGCGGGCTGACTCGCAGCGCCGCCCCGACCTGGTTCGGCACACCACGACCACGCCGCTGCGCCCGCACCCCGTGCTCGACTTCCTCGGCCTTCGTCGCCTCGTCCAACGCGACCGCCAACCGGCCCTGCGCCGCGGCGACCGTGTTCTTCACCGCCTCGAGCTCACCGAGCAGGTCCACCCACTCGGCCTGCGTCGTCTTCGAAACCGACGACGCGGTGTCAGTACCGCCTGGCAGGATCATCCCGGCCAGGTACTCCCGCAGCGCCCGCACATCAGCCGCTCGCACCACCGCAGGAACGCCCCCGGAGACGGATCCGCTCCCGGCTGGGGGCAGCACCGACCCGACGGGCCGCCAGCCCGCTCCCAGTGCACCTCCCGCTGATGTCATGCCACCAAAATATCGCACACCTGTTCGCATGGCGCGTCGAGCGGCACGCCCTCTGCCATCAGCAGAAGAATGAGCCCTCTTGCGGAGCTGCCACCGCTCGAACAGCACCACGTATGTCCGAGCCATGACCAACGACGCGTGCGGCATCAGAAGGGCGTCAGCGTCGCCAGGGCCGCCGTCAACGTTCCGTCAAAGAGGCCCGCCACCGGTCGCCGTCGGGCATAGACCGGTGTCATGACCGATCTCGCCTTCATCCTCCTGACCATGGCGTTCTTCGCCGCGGTGGCCGTGGTGGCGCGCCGCGCCGCCGCGCACGAGCCCGCCGCGCACGAGCCCGCCCTCGACCCTTCGGGGAGGCGGAAGTGAACCCGTTCGACGCCGTGGGCCTGGCGCTCACCCTCGCGGGCCTCGTGTACCTGTTCGTGGCGCTGATCCGCGCCGACCGGACGCGGTGATCGGCGTGCACACCGCTGTCCTCAGCCCGGTCGTCGCGGCAGTGGCGCAGATCCTCGTGCTGGTCGCCGCGCTCGCCGCCGTGCACGCGCCCCTCGGCGCCTACCTGGCGCGCACCTACACCAGCCCGAACCACCTGCGGGCGGAGCGGCTCTGGTACCGCGTCGTGCGGGTCGACCCGGACGCCGAGCAGCGCTGGACCACCTACCTGATGTCGCTGCTGGGCTTCTCGCTCGTGTCCGTCCTCTTCCTGTACGGGCTCGAGCGTCTGCAGGCCCACCTGCCGTGGAGCCTGGGTCTCGCCGGGTTCGACCCGGCCGGCGCCTGGAACAGTGCGGTCAGCTTCACCACGAACACCAACTGGCAGTGGTACTCGGGCGAGGCAGCGGCGGGGCACCTGCTGCAGATGGCCGGGTTCGCCGTGCAGAACTTCGTCTCGGCCTCCGTCGGCATGGCCGTCGCCATCGCTCTGGTACGAGGCTTCGCCCGCTCCGGCACCGACGCCCGCATCGGCAACTTCTGGTCCGACCTGACCCGGGGCGTCGTCCGCGTCCTGCTGCCGCTCTCCGCCGTCGCGGCGGTCGTCCTCATGGCGTCCGGCGTCATCCAGAACCTCGACCCGCACACCGCGCTCCGCACCGTCGAAGGGGCCTCCCAGCATGTCCTGGGCGGGCCCGTCGCGTCCCAGGAGGCCATCAAGGACCTGGGTACCAACGGCGGCGGCTTCTTCAACGCGAACTCGGCGCACCCGCTGGAGAACCCGACGCCGCTCACCAACCTCGTCGAGATCTTCCTGCTGCTGGTCATCCCGTTCACCCTGCCGCGCGCGTTCGGCCTGATGGTCGGCGACCGGCGGCAGGGCTGGGCGATCCTCGGTGTCATGGCCGGGCTGTGGGCAGCGTCGCTGGCACTGACCACCTGGGCCGAGATGGCCGGCCCCGGCGCGGCGCCCCAGGCGGCGGGCGCCGCCATGGAAGGCAAGGAGACCCGGTTCGGGCTCGCGGCGAGCGCCTTGTTCGCCGTGTCGACGACGGCGACCTCGACGGGGTCGGTGAACTCGATGCACGACTCGTTCCCGGCGCCGGGCGGCGGGATGCTGCTGTTCAACATGCTGCTGGGCGAGGTGGCGCCGGGTGGGGTGGGCGCGGGGCTGTCCGGGATGCTCGTGCTCGCCGTGGTCGCGGTGTTCGTCGCGGGCCTGATGGTGGGCCGCACGCCGGAGTACCTGGGCAAGAAGATCGGCCGCCCGGAGATGACGATCGTCGCGCTGTACGTGCTGACGGTGCCGGCGCTCGTGCTGGTCGGCACGGCCGTGTCCGTGGTGGTCGAACCGGGGCTGGCGGGTGTCCAGGACCCTGGCCCCCACGGCCTGTCGGAGGTGCTGTACGCGTTCGCGTCGGCGGCCAACAACAACGGGTCCGCGTTCGCCGGCCTGACCACCGGTACCCCGTTCTACGAGGTGGCGCAGGGCCTGGTGATGCTCGCGGGGCGCTTCGTCCCGATAGCCCTGGTGCTGGCTCTGGCGGGCCGGCTCGCGAGCCAGACGACGGTCCCGGCGACGTCGGGCACCCTGCCGACGCACCGCCCGCTGTTCGCGGGCCTGCTGGCCGCGGTGGCGATCGTCGTCGTGGGCCTCACCTTCATCCCCGTCCTGTCCCTCGGTCCCGTTGTGGAGTCCCTGTCATGACCATCGACATCCGGAATGCCCCGGCCGGCTCCGCCGCGCCCGGGTCCCCGACGACCGGCGCCGGGGAGCCCCGCGCCGCGCAGCGCACGACGCCGCGCGCCCTGACGTGGGCGCAGGTGCGGTCGGCGCTCCCGGGAGCGCTGCGCAAGCTCGACCCGCGCGTGCTGTACACCTCGCCCGTCATGTTCGTGGTCGAGGTGGGCGCCGTCGTCACGACGGTCCTCGCGGTGGTGGAGCCGGGCGTGTTCGCCGGGTGGATCGCGGTGTGGCTGTGGGCCACGGTGTTCTTCGCGACCCTCGCGGAGTCGGTGGCCGAGTCGCGCGGCAAGGCGCAGGCGTCCACGCTGCGCGCGACGCAGAAGCAGACGACGGCGCGCAGGGTGGTCGCCGCGCAGGACACGCCGGCGGCGCGCTCGCGCATGGACCTGCCGACCGTGGAGGTGCCGTCGTCGACGCTGCGCGTGGGTGACGTCGTGGTCGTGGCGGCGGGGGAGACCCTGCCGGGCGACGGCGACGTGATCGAGGGGGTCGCGTCGGTGGACGAGTCCGCCGTGACCGGCGAGTCGGCCCCGGTGATCAGGGAGTCGGGCGGCGACCGGTCGGCGGTCACCGGAGGCACGGTGGTGCTCTCGGACCAGGTGGTCGTGCGCATCACCGCACCCGCCGGCTCCACCTTCGTCGACCGGATGATCGCCCTGGTGGAGGGCAGCGAGCGCCGGCGGACGCCGAACGAGGTGGCGCTGAACATCCTGCTCACGTCGCTGACCATCGTGTTCCTCCTGGCGGTGGCGACGCTGCAGCCGTTCGCGGTGTACTCGGGCTCGCGGCAGTCGCTGCTGGTCCTGGTGGCGCTGCTGGTCTGCCTGATCCCCACCACCATCGGTGCGCTGCTCAGTGCCATCGGCATCGCGGGGATGGACCGGCTGGTGCAGCGCAACGTGCTGGCGATGTCGGGTCGTGCGGTGGAGGCCGCCGGTGACGTCGACGTGCTGCTGCTCGACAAGACCGGCACCATCACCTACGGCAACCGGCGTGCCACGGAGGTGCTGCCGGTGGCTGGCGCGACGCCGCGGGAGCTCGCTGTGGCGGCGCGCCTCGCCTCGCTCGCCGACGAGACCCCGGAGGGGCGCAGCATCGTCGAGCTCGTCGACGCCCACCACCCCTCCGTTGAGTGCGGGGTATCTGTGGGGTCGGAGCCCGCTGACCCCACACATACCCAGCACTCAACAGGTGGGGTGGGGTTGCCGGACGGGGCCGAGCTCGTGGTCTTCAGCGCGGTGACGCGGATGTCGGGTGTCGATCTGCCTGCGAGCGCGACCGGCGGCGTCCGCCGCATCCGTAAGGGCGCGGGCAGCGCCGTCGAGCTGTGGGTGCGCGGCACCGGCGCGCAGGTCTCCGCCGCGGACGGCGAGCAGCTCGCCGCCCTCGTGGACGCCGTGGCCGGCGAGGGTGGCACGCCGCTCGTCGTCGCCGAGCAGGTGGGCGAGGCGCCGGCGCGGGTGCTCGGCGTCGTCCGGCTGAAGGACGTGGTCAAGGAGGGCATGCGCGAGCGGTTCGACCAGCTGCGCGCCATGGGCATCCGGTCGGTGATGGTCACGGGCGACAACCAGGTGACGGCGCGGGCCATCGCCGCCGAGGCGGGGGTGGACGACGTCCTGGCCGAGGCCACGCCCGAGGACAAGCTCGCCCTGATCCGCCGCGAGCAGGAGGGCGGCCGGCTGGTCGCGATGGCCGGGGACGGCACCAACGACGCCCCGGCGCTCGCCCAGTCCGACGTCGGCGTCGCGATGAACACCGGTACGTCCGCCGCGAAGGAGGCGGGCAACATGGTCGACCTGGACTCCGATCCCACCAAGCTCATCGAGATCGTGGAGATCGGCAAGCAGCTCCTCATCACGCGCGGTGCGCTGACCACGTTCTCCGTGGCGAACGACATCGCGAAGTACTTCGCGATCCTGCCCGCCATGTTCGTGACGGTGTTCCCGCAGCTCGACGCGCTGAACGTCATGCGCCTGGCCAGCCCTGGCTCGGCGATCCTGTCGGCCGTCATCTTCAACGCGCTCATCATCCTTGCCCTCATCCCGCTGTCGCTGCGCGGGGTGCGGTACCGGCCGGCGTCGGCGTCGGCCCTCCTGCGGCGCAACCTGCTGATCTACGGGGTGGGCGGCCTGGTCGCCCCGTTCGTCGGGATCAAGCTCATCGACCTCGTCGTCTCGCTGCTCCCGGGCCTGTAGCCCGGCCCTCCGGCAGCCCGGCCCCCAGCAGCCTGAACCACCACACAAAGGAATCTGACATGGCACCGACCACAGCGGCGAGCGACCTCGCGACGCTGACCCGCCACTCGCTGGCGGGGCTGCGCATGCTGCTCGCCTTCACCTTCGTGACGGGGCTGGCCTACCCGCTCGCGATGACCGCCGTCGGGCAGGTCGCCTTCCCCTGGCAGGCGAACGGCTCGCTCGTCCGGTCCGACGGCGGCCCCACCACCTCGCGCTCGGACGCGGTGGGTTCGGCGCTGGTCGCGCAGGGGTTCACCGGCGCGGAGTACTTCCACCCGCGGCCGTCGGCGGGGGAGCACGACACGCTCGCGTCCGGCGGGTCCAACCTGGGCCCGCTCAACCCGGGCCTGGTCGCTTCGATCGAGGGGCGCAAGGCCGCGGTCGCCGCGGCGGAGGGTGTGGCCGCCGCCGACGTCCCGCCTGACGCCGTCACGGCGTCGGCCTCGGGCCTGGACCCGCACATCAGCCCCGCGTACGCCGCGATCCAGGTGGCGCGCGTCGCACGGGAGCGCGGCCTGTCCGACACCGACGTCGCGGACCTGGTGGCGCGGCACACCGCCGGACGCGACCTCGGTGTGCTCGGCGAGCCCCGCGTGAACGTGCTGGAGCTCAACCTCGCCCTCGATGTCGCAGACTTGAGGCCATGACCACCGGACGCCGGGGCCGCCTCACCGTCTATCTCGGGGCGGCCCCGGGCGTGGGCAAGACCTACGCCATGCTCGACGAGGCGTGCCGACGCCGCGCGCGGGGCACCGACGTCGTCATCGGCCTCGTCGAGACCCACGGCCGGGCCGCGACGATCGACCGGATCAGGGACCTGGAGCTGGTCCCGCGCCGGCAGGTCGAGCACCGCGGGACCACGCTCACGGAGCTCGACGTCGAGGCGGTGCTGGAGCGCGCGCCCCAGGTCGCCCTCGTGGACGAGCTCGCGCACACGAACGCCCCCGGGTCCGCGCGCCCCAAGCGCTGGCAGGACGTGCAGGACCTGCTCGACGCCGGCATCGACGTGGTCACCACCGTCAACGTGCAGCACCTCGCCTCGCTGACCGACGACGTCGAGGCGATCACCGGCGTGCGGCAGCGCGAGACCGTGCCCGACCAGGTGGTGCGCGACGCCGACCAGATCCAGCTCGTGGACCTCTCGCCCGAGCAGCTGCGCCGCAGGCTCGCGCACGGCAACGTGTACCGGGCGGAGCAGATCGACGCCTCGATGGCGTCGTTCTTCCGCGTCGGCAACCTGACCGCGCTGCGCGAGCTGGCCCTGCTGTGGCTCGCCGACCGTGTCGACGACGCCCTGACCCGGTACCGCGCCGACCACTCCATCGACGGCACCTGGCCGGCCCGCGAGCGCATCGTCGTGGCGGTGACCGGCGGGCCCGAGACGGAGACGCTGCTGCGCCGGGGTGCGCGCATCGCGCAGCGTGCCGCGGGCACCGAGCTGCTCGCGGTGCACGTGCTGCCGACGGACGGTCTCCCGGCCACGCCGTCGGCCACGATCGGTGCGTACCGGACGCTGGTGGAGTCGCTGGGTGGGACGTTCCACACGGTGGTGGGGGAGGACGTACCGTCCGCCGTCGTGGACTTCGCGCGCGGGGTGAACGCGACGATGATCGTGGTGGGCGTGTCCCGGCACAGCGTGTGGCGCCAGGCGCTGCTCGGGTCCTCCAGCGCGGAGATCGCACGCCTGTCGGGTGCCATCGACGTGCACCTGGTGACGCACGAGCGGGCGCGCATCGGCGTGGGCGTCGGGTCCCGGTACTCGTCGCTGTCGGCGGGGCGCAGGGCCGCCGGCTGGGGCTCGTCCGTGGTGCTGCCCGTGGCCCTGACGGCGATCCTGCTGCTGATCGGCCGGGACGACGTGGCGCTCGCTACCGACGCCATGCTGCTCCTGGCGGGGGTGGTCGGGGTCGCGCTCATCGGCGGGCTGTGGCCCGCCGTCGTGGCCGCCGTGGTCTCGAACCTCTGCCTCAACTGGTTCTTCACGCCGCCGACGGGCCGGTGGACGATCGCCGAGGCGGAGAACGTGTTCGCCCTGGCCGTGTTCGTCGTGGTCGCGGTCGCCGTGGCGTCCGTGGTCGACCTCGCGGCGCGGCGCACCACGCAGGCCTACCGGGCGCGTGCCGAGGCGTCCACGCTGGCGGCGCTGTCGCGTTCGGTGCTGTCCGGCCAGGACACGGCCCAGGCGATCGTGCAGCGGCTGGCGCAGACCTTCGCGATGGCCGACGTGCGCCTGGAGGAACGTGCGGGCGACCGCGCGCCGTGGTCGGTCGTGGCGCACGAGTCGCGGGGCTCCGGGCCGGACCCGGACGGTCCGGTGACCGAGGTGGCGATCGACGACCGGCACCGGCTGGTCCTGGCCGGGCGGGTGCTCCCGGCGAGCGATCGGCAGGTGGTCGAGGCGTTCGGGGCGCAGGCCGGCATCGTCCTCGAGCACCGGCGGCTGCGCGAGCAGGCGGCGCAGGCGGAGGTGCTGGAGCAGACCGAGAGCACCCGGACGGCGCTGCTCGCCGCGGTCTCGCACGACCTGCGCACCCCGCTCGCGGCGATCCGTACAGCCGTGGACGGCCTGGGCTCGCCCGACGTCGAGCTCGACCGGGAGGACCGCGACACCCTCACGGCCACCATCGCCGACTCGACCTACCGGCTGGAGCGGCTCATCGGCAACCTGCTGGACCTGTCCCGCCTGCAGACCGGCGCGGTGCGGCCGGCGCTGCGCGCGGCGTCGCTCGAGGAGGTGGTGCCGATCGCCGTGGAGCCGTGGCTGTCGCGGCTCGCGCTCGACGTGCCCGAGGACCTGCCGCTCGTGCACACCGACCCCGGCCTGTTCGAGCGGGTCGTGGCGAACGTCGTCTCCAACGCCGTGCGGCACTCCCCGGCGGACGCGAAGGTGCTGGTCACGGCCTCCGCGGCGTGGGACTCCGTGCAGCTGCGGGTCGCCGACGCCGGCCCCGGCGTGCCCGACGACCGCAAGGCGACCATGTTCGAGCCGTTCCAGCGCCTCGACGACACGAGCGCCGACGGGCTCGGGCTGGGCCTCGCCGTCGCGTCAGGGCTCGCGTCCGCCGTCGGCGCCCGGATCGCGGCCGAGGACACGCCGGGCGGCGGCCTCACCATGGTGCTCACCGTGCCGCGTGCACGGGACGCGGAGCGTGATGGGATGGATCGGTGAGCACAGAGCTGGACGGCGGGGGCGAGCGCGCGGCGGCGTCGGGCAACCGCGTGCTCGTGGTGGACGACGACGCCGCGCTGGCCCGCGCCCTGGCCATCAACCTGCGGGCGCACGGCTGGGACGTGACGGTCGCGCCCACGGGCGCGGCAGGCCTGGACGCCGTGTCGTCCGCCCGGCCGGACGTGGTGCTGCTCGACCTGGGCCTGCCCGACATGCCGGGCCTCGACGTCATCGCCGGGATCCGGGGCTGGACGCGTGTGCCGATCGTGGTCCTGTCCGCGCGGCAGCTCGGCGACGACAAGGTGGACGCCCTCGACGCCGGCGCCGACGACTACGTGACCAAGCCGTTCGCGATGAACGAGCTGCTCGCCCGGCTGCGTGCCGCCGTCCGGCGGGCGGAGCCGGCCCAGGCGGAGGAACCGGTGGTCACGGCGGGCGAGCTGCGGATCGACCTGGCGCGCCGGCAGGTCTCCCGCGCAGGGGCCGGCGTGCGGCTGAGCCCCACGGAGTGGGCGCTGCTGGAGGTCCTCGTCCGCAACCGTGGCCGGCTCGTGGACCGCAAGCTGCTGCTGCACGAGGTCTGGGGCCCTGCCTACTCCACGGAGACCAACTACCTGCGCGTCTACACGGCGCAGCTGCGGCGCAAGCTGGAGCGGGACCCCTCGCACCCCCGCCACATCCTCACGCACCCGGGCGCGGGGTACCGGTTCGAGGTGTGACCCCGTGCGGGCGTCAGCCCAGCGAGTCGACCAGCCGGGTGAGCACCCGTTCGAAGGCTTCCCGGTCGCCCTGCGGAACGTCACGCAGCAGGTCGTCCTCCATCTCCCGGATGGCGGCCCGGCACCGGTCGAGGACCCGTCGTCCCTCGGCGGTGAGGGAGACCATGCGGTTACGACGGTCCGTGGGATCCGGTTCGCGGGTGACGAGCCCGAGCTGCTCCAGCTGGTCGAGGTTGCCGATCAACCGTGTCTTGTCCCGCCCGGTGGCGGCCGCCAGCTGGGCCTGGGTCGGTGCGGAGCTCTCCGTGAGGGCGCTGAGGACCGCGTAGTCCCACATCCGCAGCCCGGCGTCCGCGAGGATCGGCTCCTCCCGGGCGGCCGCCTCCCGCACCAGCCGGGACAGCAGGTAGCCAAGCTCAGGTCGCTCCACCTGGCGATCCTAACCACCTTCATATGATCTACCGTGGTGTATCGTCTACTCATGCTTACTTATTCGGACATGCGTGTTCAGCACGACGGTGCTCTCGCCGACACCAGCCGGCTGGTCGAACGGGCGGCCGACGGCGAGCTCGGGATCGCGACACCGTGCGAGGGCTGGGACCTGGCGGACCTGCTGTCGCACATGATCGGCCAGAACCGCGGCTTCGCGGCCGCCGTCGCCACCGGTGACGCGGAAGCGGAGGCCTACGCCGGGCCGGATGTCACCCCGGCGAACGCCGTCGGCGCGTGGGAGGCGTCCGCCGAGGCGCTGCGCGCCGCGTTCAGCGCGGCCGGCGAGAACGCCACCGCGCACCTCGTCGAGTTCGACATCGACGTGACCGCGGCCGACGCGCTCAGCATGCACCTGCTCGACACCGCGGTCCACGCCTGGGACGTCGCCGCGACGCTCGGCGAGACCTACCGCCCCGACGACGTCGTCACCCAGCTCGTCCTCGGCCTCGCCCGACGGATCGCGAGCCGGCCCGGCGGGTCGCCCGGCGTCTTCGGGGAACCGCTGGCCGAACGCGGCGACGACGGGTGGCTCGACGCCCTTCGCCTCCTGGGTCGGGACCCGCGGCCCGTGGGCTGAGCACCGAGCACGACGCCGACGACCACCACGCCCACCCCGGCCCACACCACCGGTCCCGGCACCGGGCCGCCCAGCAGCACGCTGCCCACCGCCGACGCCACGGGCACCACGCCGGTGAACAGCCCGGCGCGCCCGGGCCCGATCCGCCCGACCGCCGTGTACCAGAGCAGGAACGCCACCACCGTGACGGACAGGGCGAGGTGCAGCGTGGCGGGCACGTGCTCCGCGCGCAGCGTCAGGACGGCGTCCGGCCCTTCCGTGGCGAGGCTCAGGGCCCAGAGCGCCACCGCCGCGATCCAGACCGCATGGAGCGAGACCCCGTACGGCCCGAGCCGGCGCAGCACCGGCACCGCCAGCAGCGTGAAGCCGGCCTCGCAGAGCAGCGTCAGCAGCGCGTAGCCCAGCCCCGTGGCGTCGGAGTGCCCGCCCCCGGTCACCAGGACGGCGCCCAGCGTCACCACCACCGCTGCGACGACCACCACCGGCGTCGGCCGGGTGCGTCCGAGCAGCGGCCCCACCAGGGCCAGCAGGATGGGCACCGCCGCGACGGCGACGCCGATCACCGCGGGCTCGGCATGCGCGACGCCGCGCACCACTCCCACGTTGAACAGCACCAGCCCGGTCAGCGCCACGCCCGCCAGCCACGCCCACTCCCGCCCGCGCGGTACCGGGACCGATCGCCCGGTGCACCGCAGGACCACGAGCAGCACCAGGGCGGCCAGCGTGTACCGGACCGCCTGCACCGCGAAGAGCGGGGCGTCGGCGAGCACACCCGAGACCGCCACCTGGCTGCCGACCAGCGCCATGCCGAGGCCCGCGTACAGCGGCCCGGTCCATCGTGCCGACGGCGTGGGCTCGGTTCCGGCGTGCGTCTCGGCCCGCACGCCCGGTGGCGTCCTGGTTGTCATGACCGCGAGCCTGCTCGGGGTTTGGTATATCTGACAGAGCCAAGATCACGACGATCAAAGGGACCAAGATGCGCGGGGCCGACTTTCTCCAGCTCGACCCCGCACAGGCCGGCCGGGGGAACCTCACCGCGTGGCTGGCCGAGGCGGTGCGGGACGCGGTGTCCGACGGCCGGCTCGCGCCGGGCGACCGGCTGCCCGCGACGCGCGTCCTGGCCGGCCAGCTCGGCTGCTCGCGCGGCGTGGTGGTCGACGCCTACCGGCGTCTCACCGATGAGGGCCTGCTGTCCGGCCGGCACGGAGGCGGCACGACGGTCCGCGCGGCGTGGGCTCCGGCCCAGGCCCCGCCGTCGGCCCCACGGGAGCGGCCCGACGCCGGTGCGCGCCAGGCCGCGGCGTCCGGCCTGGCGGGTGTCCTGCCCGACCTGACCGCCGCGCCGGCCCGGGACGCCGACGCCGACCTGATCGACCTGTCACCCGGCCTGCCCGACCTGTCCGCGTTCCCTCGCGCCGCCTGGGCTCGCGCCGAGCGGTCGGCGCTGGCCGGGCTCGCGTCGAGCGAGCTCGGGTACGGCGACCCGCGGGGCCTGCCCGCGCTCCGCGAGGCGCTGGCCGGCTGGCTCGCACGCACCCGGGGAATCCGCGCGCACCCCGACGACATCCTGGTGGTCAACGGCGTCTCGCAGGGCCTCGTGCTGCTCGCCCGCGCGCTCGGTGCACAGGGGATCCGCCGGATCGGGTTCGAGGACCCGGGCTCCTACGGCGCGCGCGAGCACCTGCGACGGTGGGAACTGGAGCCGGTCCCGGTTCCCGTGGACGGTGCCGGCCTCGACGTGGCCGCGCTCGGCCGGACCGGGGTCGATGCCGTGCTGGTCACCCCGGCGCACCAGTTCCCCACGGGCGTGGTGCTCGCCCCGGACCGGCGCCGGGAGCTGGTCGCGTGGGCGGGCGCCGCCCCGCGCTCAGACCCTGGCCGCCGGCCCGGACGGCTGGTCATCGAGGACGACTACGACGCCGAGCACCGCTACGACCGTCCGCCCGTCCCGGCGCTGCGCGCGCTCGCACCCGACCACGTGGTCCACCTCGGCAGCGTGTCCAAGTCGCTCGCCCCCGCCATCCGCCTCGGCTGGCTGCTCGCCCCCGCCGCGCTGCAGGCCGAGCTGGTGGAGGCGCGCTACTGGACCGACCTGGCCAGCCCGGCCCTGCCCCAGCTCGCGCTGGCGCACTTCATCACGACCGGCGGGTTCGAACGGCACCTCCGTCAGGTCCGACGGCGGCACCGCGCCCGCCGCGACGCCCTGCTCGCGGCACTCGCCGCTCACCTGCCCGACGGCACCGCCCACGGGGTGGCCGCCGGCCTGCACCTGCTGGTCACCGTGCCCGGCACGGACGACGCCGCGGTGGCCCGCCGAGCGGGCCAGGCAGGGGTGCGGGTGCAGCCGCTCTCGGCGCACCGGCTGGGGGACGGGCCGTCGGGCCTGGTGATCGGCTATGCGGCGAACACCCCGGACCGGCTGCACGAGGCGGTACGGCGGATCGCACAGAGCATCACGAGCGACCGGTGAAGGTCGCCCGTCCACCTCTGGTGAAATGCTTTGATGTGTCGTTCACCCAGCAATGAGGCCCTTTCCCGGAATCCGGGAAAGGGCCTCACCGTAGCCTTTTGTCACCAGCCCCACCGTTCGCGAACGGCTGGCGGAAAAGGCGTCATATACCGGCCGTGCTGGCGACGTCCGGCACGCTGAAGGGGACTGTTCGTCACACTCCGGGCACCGGAACCGGGAGCGGGACGGGAAGGCCGCCGGTGAGGAGGCCGAGGAGCGAGGAGAGAAGGCCGTCGACCGCACCGAGCACGGTGTCCAGCAGACCGGCCGGGGCCGGGACGGGGAGCGGCACCGGAAGGTCCGGCACCGGGTTGTCCACGGGGACGTCGGGCAGACCGTCCACGGGGACGTCGGGCACGGGGTTGTCCACCGGAACGTCCGGCACCGGGTCGGTCTCGGTGGTGACGTCGGCCTGGGCCGCGACATCCGTCGCGGTTGCCGCGGCGGTGTCAGCCTCGGTCGTGACGTCGGTCTCGGCGTCCGTCGCGGTCTCGGCCGCTACGTCGGTCTCGGCTGCCGCGTCTGCCTCGACCTCGGTCGCGACATCCGCCTCGGCTTCGGCTGCTGCGTCTGCCTCGGCCTCCGCCGCGACGTCCGCCTCTGCCTCCGCCGCGACGTCCGCCTCGGCCTCCGCCGCGGCGTCAGCTGGCGCCTCGGCCTCGGCGGCGACCTCTGCAGCGGCCTCGGTCTCGGCCTGGGTCTCGGCCGCGACGTCCGGCACCGGGTCGGTAGCGGTGACCGCTGCCGCGGGCTTGTCGGCGTCGGTCGGCACCAGTGCGCTCGCACCTGTTGTGGCTGCGCAGACCATGGCCGCCGAGACGGCGGTGGTCACGACAGCACGACTGATTGCACGGAATCCTCGGATCATGGTGTTTCCCCTCGAATAGCTCCGTTGAAACAGCGGTGGAGCACACACGTGTGTTCACCACAAAGAAGAGTCCGACGGCCTTTTCACCCTGTCAATCGGAACGCATCGACGCATTCACGGAATGAAACAAGACATTCCAGGATCGAACTCTGCGGCAGAGCGACAGGAATGCCCGTAACCCAGACATCACAGTGGTGATACAGGACGATCGTCCAGGTCAGGAGTCCCGGATCAGTCGCCAGAGGGACGTGACCTCGCGCCGTCGTGCCTCGTGCAGCGCGTCGGCGGCGTCCTGGGCTCTCGGGTGCTGCGGCGTCGTGTCGTGCCGGCCGGCGACCCGCAGCCCGGCGTCGGCGATGCGGGTGAGAAGCTCGTCGCGTGTCCGCAGCCCGAGGTGCTCGGCGAGATCCGAGAGGACGAGCCAGCCTTCGCCCGCCGGTAGGAGGTGCTCGGCGAGGCCGTCGAGGAACCGGTGGAGCAGGTCGGAGCCGGCGTCGTAGATCCCGAGCTCCAGGGCCGAGGTCGGGCGGGCGGGCAGCCACGGCGGGTTGCACACGACAAGGTCGGCCCGGCCGTCCGGCCACAGGTCGGCCTCGGCGACCTGCACCCGCTCGGCGAGCCCGAGGCGGCGGACGTTCGCACGGGCGCAGGCCACCGCCCGGGGATTGATGTCGGTGGCGACGACCAGCCCTGCTCCGCGGCGGACGAGGACCGCCGTGAGCACACCGGTCCCGGTACCGAGGTCGAAGGCCACCGTCGGCGCCTCCCCACCGGGGAAGGGCGTGTCCGCGACCAGGTCGACGTACTCGCCACGCACGGGGGAGAAGACGCCGTACGCAGGGTGGATGCGCGCGCCCAACGCACCGATCTCGACGCCCTGCAGATGCCACTGGTAGGCGCTGAGGACCCCGACGAGCTCGGTGAGCGCGACGCACGTCCCGCCGGGCTCGCCGTGGCCGTCCGCTGCGCAGTCGACCCCGTTGCCGGCCGTGCCGTAGGCGTGGTCGGCAGCCTCGCGGACGTCGGGCGCCCGGCGCAGCGCCAGGGTGTGGTCCGGCTCGAGCAGGACCAGCAGGCTCCCGAGCAGGCGGGCTCGCTCGGCACGCTCCGCGCGGTGGCTGTGGAAGAGCGCGGCCGTGCCGTTCCCGGCGGGGTCGTGAAGTGTTGTGCTGCCCCGGGTCCGGGCGGAGCGGGACCGTTCGTGCAGGCGGTCCATGGCGCGCAGCAGCTGCCGGGCGTTGTGGAAGTCGCCCCGCCACAGCAGGCCGGTGCCGCCGCGTGCCAGGCGGTAGGCGGCCTTGGCGGTGGTGCCGTCGTCGACGACGACCACGCGGGATGGCGCGGGGGTGTCGTTCTCGGAGTGCCAGCGGGCGGAGAAGGGGGCTCCGCGTTCGGCCCAGCGGACAGCGGCCATGACGTGCTCCAGAACGAGTCGAAGGTGTCGGAGTCAGCACGACTGACCTTCCGTCATGTGCCCCCATCTTCTCACGGGCCCGTTGCCGTCGACGAAGCCATCAATGCGCTCGTCAGGCAGCGTGGGCGGTTGGCATGATCGCCGCATGACCCGCGTCCGACCCACCTGGCCCGACCTCCCCACCCACGTCCGGGACGCCGTCGTCGCCCGGCTCGGTGGCCCGGTCGCGGGCTGGACGTCGCACGATGGCGGCTACTCGCCCGGCTGGGCGCTCACGCTGAGGACAGCGGCCGGGAGTGTCTTCGTGAAGGTCGCCTCCACCGAGCACGAGGTCGCGGCGCGCCTGCACCGCCAGGAGGCGCAGCGTGCGGCGGCTCTGCCCGACGGCGTCCCCGCGCCGGCCTTCCGCTGGAGCATGGAGCTGCCCGAACCCGCGGGAGCAGAACCTGCCTGGGTGATCGTCGCCTCCGACGTCGTCCGCGGGCGGGCACCACGGGCCGAGCCGTGGGATCTCGACGACCTCGACCGCCTGCAGCGGCTGGCCCGCCGCATCGCCGAGCACGAGGTGCGGGAGGGCGGTGTGTTCCCGGACTTCGGCGGCAAGGTGCTGCCCGATCCGGCCCTGCTGGCCGACGAGCGTCCGGAAGGCCTGGCGACCTACGACCCGTGGCTGGCGGAGAACCTGGACCGGCTGGCCGAGATCGCCTCGCCGGAGCGACAGGAGGAGGCGTCCGCGGGTCCGCACCTGGTGCACGGCGACCTGCGCGCCGACAACGCGCTCATCGCCCGGCAGGCTGACGGCGTCGAGGACGCGGTGGCCGTGGACTGGCCGTACGCCGCGCGTGGCGCGGCGTTCCTGGACCAGATCGGCATGCTCCCGGCCGTGCGCGGCGCCGGAGGTCCCACCCCGCAGCAGGTCCTGGACCGCACGCCGCTGCCTGCTGGGACTGATGCCGAGGCGGTCACCGTGTGGGTGGCGGTGCTGACCGCCTACTTCGCGCGCGGCTCGCTGCTGGACCCGCCGCCCGGCATCCCGCACCTGCGTGCGTTCCAGCGGATCCAGGCGGAGGCCTGCATCCCGTGGCTCCGCGACCGGCTGCACGCCGGATAGGCCGCATAGAAGGGGTCAGGCCTCCGCGGCGGCCAGCTGCTCCCGGACCTGGCGCTTGGCGCGGGTCAGCATGCCCGCCATGCCGTTGAGCCGCAGCAGGCTGACCACCTTGGTGAGGCCGAGCTGGAGCGGGTAGTCCTCGGGCACGTCCAGCACCTGCTGTGCGGTCAGGCCGGTCAGCCCCTGCGCCAGGATCGAGGCGAAGCCTCGTGTGGTGGGCGCCTCCTCCGGTGCGCTCGCGTGGAAGGCGACCACCCCGGCGTCGTCCACCTCGGCGAAGGCGTAGACGGGGGACTGGCACTCCTGGACCCGTTCGAGCCGCTCGGGAGCATCCGCGTACCTGGCGGGCAGCGGCGGAAGCTCGCGCGACACCTCCAGCAGCAGCTGGAGCCGGTCGCGCTCCGGCGTCTCCAGGAAGGCGTCCCGCAGCTCGGCGAGGGCCTCGGGCAGGTCGACGTCGTTGGTGCTCATCTGTTCATCCTCCCACCGCCCGCAGGGCTCGAGCGAGCCACCGGGCGGCGTCGTACGGTTGATGTATGGCCGAGAAGAAGCGGTCGGGCAAGGGGTCCGACCAGGACGGCGAGCGCTGGTCCCAGGACGTCACCGAGGGAAGCGACGCCCTGGACCTGGAGGACGGCGTCTTCACGTGGAAGGACCCGGCGCGCATCGCCAGGTCCCTCAAGCGGTCCGCGGAGTCGAGCGACCGGCGCAAGAGCTCCCCGTACCGCTCGGCGATGTCGATGCTCACGTTCTACGTGAACCGCGCCGGCAAGGAGCTCGACGCGGACCAGCGCGAGGTCCTGGAGCGCGCCAAGGACGAGCTCCGCAAGGAGTTCGGCCGCGCCTGACCGGTCAGCACCTCACGGACGGGTCAGACGGCGCCCGGCTCGCTGCCCGTGGCGACCGGCACGCGCACCGCGTTGCCCCACTCGGTCCAGGAGCCGTCGTAGTTGCGCACGTCGGTGTAGCCGAGCAGGTAGGTCAGCGCGAACCAGGTGTGGCTGGAACGCTCGCCGATGCGGCAGTAGGTGATCACGGCGTCGTCGGGGCTCATGCCCAGGCCGGCCGTGTAGATCGCCTCGAGCTCCTCGCGTGTCTTGTACGTGCCGTCCTCGGCGACGGCCGTCGCCCACGGGACGTTGCGCGCCGTCGGGATGTGGCCGCCGCGCAGCACGCCCTCCTCCGGGTAGTCCGGGATGGCGATGCGCTCGCCCGTGTACTCCTGCGGGGAACGGATGTCGACGAGCGGGCCGTTGCCCAGGTGCGCCAGGACCTGCTCGCGGAAGGCACGGATGGTGCTGTCGTCGCGCACCACGACCGGGTAGTCGACCGGCGCGGGGGCCGGGACGTCCGTGGTCAGCTCGCGGCCCTCGGCGCTCCATAGCCCGCGGCCGCCGTCGAGCAGTCGGACGTCCGTGTGCCCGAACAGCGTGAACACCCAGGCTGTGTAGGCGGCCCACCAGTTGTTCTTGTCGCCGTACAGCACGATGGTCGTGTCGCGGGTGATGCCCTTGCTGCCCATCAGGGCGGCGAACGCCGCGCCGTCGAGGTAGTCGCGCATCTCGGGGTGCTGCAGCTCGGTGTGCCAGTCGACCTTCACGGCGCCCGGGATGTGGCCGGTCTCGTAGAGCAGCACGTCCTCGTCGGACTCCACCACGACGATCCCGGGGTCCTTCAGGTGCTCGGCCAGCCACGCGGTGCTGACGAGGCGTTCCGGGTGGGCGTACTGCGCGATCTTGTCCGACGGGTCGATGGGCGCGGGCATGGGGCCTCCTCGTAGAGCACGTGCACTGACGACGATAAGAACACATGGTCCTGCCGAAAAGATCCCGGGTGCTTCGGTGGGGGCCGCGGCCGGCCGATGTCATCAGCGACGAGCGGTTCGCCTATGACTCGGCCGAGGTCGGCACGGCTCCGGTGCGCGGTCGCGTGACCTTGCACCAGGAGGTGGAGTACTACAACGGCACCGGGCTGACGACGAAGACCACAGTCACGTCTCCCGATCCGGATGGCAGCGGCGCCCTGACGGCGCATAGGTCCGTCACCGACCTGGACCCGGTGTTGGGCGTGCCCGTCAAGATCACGGACCCGAACGACAAGGTCACCTCGGGTACGTACGACGGTCTGGGCCGGCTGAGGCAGGTGTGGGAGCCTGGGCGCGTGCAGGGGACCGATACGCCGAACACCAAGTACCTCTACATGGTGCGGTCCAGCGGCATGAACGCGGTCAAGACGGAGACGCTGAACCACGACGGCTCGGCATATGTGGCCTCGCGCGTGATCTACGACGGCCTGCTGCGTCAGCGGCAGTCCCAGTCGCCGTCCGCGTCGGCATCGGAGGCTGGGCGGGTGATCTCCGAGTCGTTCTACGACTCCCGTGGCCTGGCACAGATGGTCCGCGACGGGTGGAGTGCTACCGGTGCGGCGGTGACGACCCTGCTCACGTCGAGCGCTGCGGTGGATTCACGCGTTCTGACGCGGTACGACGGAGCCGGTCGAGCGATCAGCGAGACGTTCCAGGTCGGCGAAGGCACCAAGCCCGACAACAACACCAGCTACCTCGAGAAGTGGACCACGACGACGGCGCACAGCGGCGACCGGACCGACGTGAACCCGCCGACAGGGGGCGTGCCGACCACGACGCTCACCGACGCTCGGGGCAACACGACCGAGCTGAGGCAGTACACGGGCGCCTCGCTGACGGGTACACACCATGTCACCAGCTACACCTACGACCACGCGGACCGGCTGAAGAAGGTGACCGATCCGGAAGGCAACATGTGGAGCTACGGGTATGACCTGCGGGGCCGACAGGTCTCGGCATCCGATCCGGACAAGGGTGACAGCGCAACGGTCTATGACGACGCCGGCCAGGTGGTCACCTCGACGGATGCGCGCGGTGAGAAGCTCGGGTACACCTACGACGCGCTGGGGCGCAAGACGTCGTTGCGCGATGATTCGCCGACGGGTGCCAAGCGCGCCTCTTGGAGCTACGACCTGCTCGGCAACGGGAGCACGGTGAAGGGGCAGCTTGCCTCCAGCACCCGAACGGCTGATGGCGTGGAGTACACGACCAGCATCACGGGCTACACCGATCGGTACCAGCCCACGGGGCAGACCATGTCGATTCCCGACAGCCTGGGTGCCCTCTCCGGTGATTACACCACCGAACTGCTGTACACCGAGGACGGCCGAGTGCGGTGGCAGTCTGTGCCGGCTGCCGGCGGGCTGGGTCGTGAGTCGCTGACGACCTTCTTCTCGGCCACAAACGCTGCCGATGGGCTGACCGGTGGATTCGGGGCAGGGGCCTACGTACTTGGGGCGGACTATCTGCCCACGGGCGAGACCTCATGGCTGCGAACCGGGAACACCTATGACTACCAGCAGGCGATGTACTACGGGGTAGGCACGCGCAGGTTGGAGAGCGTGACGACCACACTGGAGACGGGGAACGCCGAGGACGAGCTGCATGACCTGCAGCACGCCTCGTACAGCTACGATGCCGCCGGCAACGTGCTGTCCGTCAAGGACACGCCTGACCCTGCCCTAGGTGGACGGCCCTCCGACCAGCAGTGCTTCACCTACGACTGGGCACGTCGGCTGACCAATGCGTGGACCCCGCAGAACGGTGACTGTGCGCCGTCGAACCGGACTGTGGCGGGCCTTGGGGGCGCGGATCCGTACTGGAAGTCGTACTCGTACGACGTGCTGGGTAACCGGACCGCGAGCGTGCTCCATCGCACGGCTGCCGCGGGTGGGGACGTGGCGAGCACCTATGCTCGGCCGGCTTCTGGCGCGGATTCGGTGCGGCCGCATGCGGTGACGTCGGTGACCGCTAAGAGTGGTTCGGGGACTGAGCTGGGTGTCTCGTCGTTCGCGTATGACGGTGCCGGCAACATGACTGGTCGCACGGTGGCGGGGGCTGCGGAACAAGTGCTGACCTGGGACGCTGAGGGTGAGCTGGCGAGTGTCTCTTCCGATGAGAACGGTGATGGTTCCGTTGCGGAGTCGGAGTCGGATGAGTTCGTGTACTCGGCTGATGGTGACCGTTTGGTCCGTACCCAGGACGGAGACACGACTGTCTACCTGCCGGGGCAGGAGATCACGCTGGACGGTGACACGGGCGCTGTGTCGGCGAAGCGGTATTACACGTTCGCGG
>NZ_JAJQQP010000005.1 GCF_028994805.1 Promicromonospora iranensis
CGTACGCGCAGCTGAAGAAGCACGCGGAGGCAGCCAGAGCAGCGGGTGACGAGCGTGGTGCGGGGCAGATCATGGCTGACACCCTGATCGAGCGCTTCACCGGCCGTGAGCCGGGTCATGCTGACGAGGTGCCGGTCGCGATCAATCTGCTGGTCTCTGACCGGACGCTGCTGACCGGTGGTGACCAGCCCGGTGTGGTCGTGGAGGGCATGTCCGGGGGCGCGGGTGTCGTCCCGGGGCCGGTGGCCCGGAACCTGGCCGCGCAGGGGATCGACGCCGACGCGGCATGGCTGCGAGCGATCTACGTCGACCCGAACGGTCGCCTATTGGCCACGACGTCGAAGGCACGGTTCCACCCACCGGGGCTAGCGGACTTGTTGCGGGCGCGGGAGCAGGGCATTTGTGCCACGTCGTGGTGCGACGCACCGGTGCGGCACATCGACCATGTGACCCCGCACGCCGAGGGTGGTGTGACGAGCCTGGACAACGGGCAAGGCCTCTGCGCCCGGTGTAATCATGCGAAGCAGGCGCCCGGCTGGGCACAGTCGGTCACCGAGCACGAAGGCCGACAAGCCGTCGAGACCACCACGCCCACCGGGCACAGCTACGGCTTCGTCGCGCCCGCACCACCGCGACCGGTCCGCGACACTGCACCAGGGCACGCGTCCGTCTCCGGCACGCCCGCACCAGCGGAACCGGCCATGGCACCCGGACCGGTCGAGGCTCAGGACCGCCCCACGCAACCGACACCGGTGTGGACCCCTGCCGTCGGTATGGGCAACCCGAGCGGACGCATCCCACCCAGCCGCTACACGATCGGCTGCCACACCCGCCCCGACCGAGGAGCGATCGCCTACCGGCCGGCCTCGAACACAGGCCCGGGGCGCCGGCCACCTCGGCGCGCCCGCCCGGCCGACCTCTCCTGGGCTATGACACGACCCCCGGAATCAGCGCATAGGCGATCACCGTGATCGAGTTGTTGAAGGCGTGTACCACCACGCCCGGCCAGACCGAGTCGCTGCGCCGTCGGAGCTCCGCGGTGATGATCCCGACCACCAGGGCGGCGGGCAGCACGACGTTGATGCCGTGGAGCAGCGCGAAGATCACGGCGCTGCCGACGGTCGCGATGATGGGCCCGTAGCGAAGCAGGCCGGTCGTCACCACCCCGCGGAAGAGAAGCTCCTCGCCGATCGGCGTCAGGACGATGAGCCCGATCGCCGTCAGCACCAGAAGCCAGGGGCCGCTGCTCGCCCCGGCGGCGTAGCCGGCCTGGGTATCGGTGGGGGCGTCCGTCAGCATGAGGAACAGGGGCGTCAGTATGCCCTTGGCGAGCAGCGCGACGACCCCGCCCGCCACGCCGAGCCAGAGCCAGCCGGCGCTGGCCCGGCGTAGCCCGAAGGATCCCCACGTCCGCCGCCTGAGGGCGGCCGCGGCGGCGAATCCGGCGAGCCCCGCCACGCCCGAGAGGCACGCCAGGAGCGCACCACCGAGCGGGCTGGTCAGGTCGACCTGACCGGAGACGAGGATCGGCAGTCCGAATCCGACCAGGGCCAGCACTGCGATCCCGACCACGATCTCGGGCCAGCCGGGTGGGGCGATCCTTGGGTTGACCTCAGTCGTGGACTTCATGTCACCCAGTGGAAACCGTGTCCCTGGGACACGGTCAACACGGAGATGTCAGGGCACGAGGACGATCCGCCCGAACACCGTGCCGTCATCCATCTGCTGGTGCGCCTCCGCCGCCTGGGCCAAGGGCAGCACGTCGTGCACGACGGCGTGCAGCTCCCCACGCGCCGCCGCACCGAACTGGTCGGCCCGGACGGCGTCCCTGGCCGGGATGGGCACGCTGTCGAGGCTGAAGGTCGCGACCGAACGGGACTGTTGGAAAGCGCTCAGGAGCCGGCCGCCGAAGTCGGCCGGCGGGAATCCCGCGACCGCCCCGACCAGGACCATGCGCCCGTTCGGTGCGAGCCGGTCGACGAACTCGGCGGTATCCGGTCCGCCGACGATGTCGACGATCACGTCGAAGGACGCCGGGGCGTCCGGGTCGCCGTCGCCGGAGCGGTCGAGCACGTGTGTCGCCCCGAGCTCACGCAGCCGGGCACCACGTTCGGCCGACGACGTCGTCACCGCCACCGCGCTCGCGCCACCCTGTGCCGCCAGCTCCACGGTCGCGACGCCGATGCTCCCTGCCGCGCCACGCACCAGCACCGACTCGCCGGGCGCGAAGTGCGCGTGCGCGAGCGCGAAGTGGGCGACGGGCGCCGAGGTCCCGAGGGCCACCGAGTCGATCGACGACAGCTCCTCGGGGAGCGCGACGACGTCGTCCACCTGCGCGAGCGCCTGCTCGGCGTAGCCACCGCCGAGACCGGTGAACGCCCATGCCCGGCGACCCACCCACGACTCGTCGACGTCCGTGCCGACTGCCGTCACGGTGCCGGCCACCTCGCTGCCCAGGATCAGCCCCGTCGTGATGCCGTATCCGCTGATGGTGCCGCGGCGGATCACGGCGTCGACACCGCCGACCCCGATCGCCTCGGTCCCGATCACGAGCTCCCCGGGCCCGGGGGCCGGGACGGGGGCGTCCGTCATCGCCATGCCGCTCGGGTCGCCGAATCGCTCGACAGTCATTGCTCGCATCGTTCGTCTCCGTTGTTCCGTCTGATGTGCACCAGCGCGAGCGACGCTAACGGACGGGTGCGTCCACTTCGGCGAAGTGAGAGCAACGGCGAATCCGTTGTCTCACATGTTCAGGGTGGAGGGTGGAGGCACGGCCCTGGGACGCTCATCCCATGACGTTCGCCGACCTCCACCACGGCCCGCACCCGCTCCTTCTCCCCAACGCCTGGGACGTCGCATCCGCCCTGGCTTTCGTCGAGGCCGGCTTCCCAGCGGTGGGTACGACGAGCTTCGGCGTCAGCGCTGCCCTCGGGACGCCCGACGCCGGCCGGACGAGCCGCCAGGCCACGGTGGACCTGGTCCGGCGCCTGCGCACCCTGCCCGCCTACGTCACCGCCGACATCGAGGACGGCTACAGCGACGACCCGGCCGAGGTCGCAGACTTCATCGCCTCGCTGGCCGACGCGGGCCTCGCGGGCGTCAACGTCGAGGACTCCACGTCCGGCGAGCTCATCGACCCCGCCGCGCACGCCGCGAAGGTGGCAGCGATCAGGGCGGCGGCACCCAACGTGTTCGTCAACGCGCGCGTCGAGACCTACTGGCTGAACCAGAACGCCACCGTCGACGCCACCCTCGACCGGGCCCGCGCCTACGTCGACGCCGGGGCCGACGGCATCTTCGTCCCCGGCGCCACCGACCCGGCCGTGCTCGAACGGCTCGCGAGCGCGCTGCCGCTACCGCTCAACGTGCTCGCGGTCCCCGGCCGCACGGTGGGGCAGCTCGGCGCGCTCGGGGTCCGGCGGGTCAGCACCGGTTCGCTGCCCTACCGTGCGGCGATCGACGCGGCGGTCGACGTCGCGACCGCCGTCCGGGACGGTCGCGACGTTCCCTCGGCCACGCCCTACCCGGACGCGCAGGCCCGCCTGGAACGGCACGCGCGCCGAGCGCCGGGCAGGTGACCACCTCGGGCTGCGGTCAGCTCCGTCCCAGCACGTCGGCGTTGAGGGTGTCCGCGGGCACCTTCAGGTTGGCGAACGGCATGGTTGTTCCTTCCGGAGACTGACGACTGGGACCGAACCTGACGACGGCCACGGTGCGCGGCGCGACGTCGTCCACTCTGCGAGGCATCGGCCCGGAACGGGAGAGGACTCCGGATCGGGGACCGGCGATCCCACGCACAGCAACCCCCGGACAGCAGACAGGATGCGAGCGGCATTCTTGCGCGGCACGGTGGGAGCGCCGGTGAGGCAGCCTGCCGTCGGCCCCTACCGAGGGAAGTCGTACCGAGGGAAGGAGCGAGACATGGCCCAGCAGACCGTTGCGGACGTCATGACCCCAGCACCCACCACGATCGGCATGTCCGAGACGCTCGAGACCGCTGCCCGGACGATGGCCGCGCAGGACGTGGGGGCACTGGTCGTGCAGGCCGGATCCACCACCGTCGGCATCGTCACCGACCGCGACCTCGTGGTCCGCGGTCTGGCCGAAGGGCTCGGCCTCGAGACCATGGTGGGCGAGGTGGCGAGCGAGGAGTTGATCTCGATCGGTCCCGGCGTCCCCGTGGAGACGGCCGTCGAGCTGATGCGCGTCGCGGCCGTCCGCCGCATCCCCGTGATGGACGGCGACGTGCCCGTCGGCATCGTCTCGATCGGCGACCTCGCCGTCGAGCGCGATCCCGCGTCGGCGCTCGCCGACATCTCCGATGCTGAGCCGAACGGGTGACGGCGTAGGCCGCGACATGGCCGTTCCCCGGATTCCAGTCAGGATCGCGCGCCCGGCCGGGCTTCTCTCGGCTGCCCACCGCGCCTGGCTGAGGCATCCGCGCTGGTCGCTCGCCGTCAAGGGCGCGCTGGCGGCGAGCCTGGCCTGGTTCGTGGCGCTCATCGCGCCCGCGCCGTTCTCGGAGTACCCGTACTACGCGCCGCTGGGAGCCGTGCTCGCCACGACGAGCACGGTGGTGCGCTCGGTCCGCGACTCCCTCCAGTCCGTCGCGGCGGTGCTGGTGGGTGCTGTCATCGCCCGCACCGTCGGGCTGCTGCCCCTGCCCGGTCTGCTCGAGCTGGCAGTAGTGGTGGGCATCGCCATCCTCTGTGTCGGCTGGCGGATCTTCGGTGACATGGGCAGCTGGACAGTCATGTCGGCCATCTTCGTGCTCATCATCGGCAGCACTGACGGGCTCGACTACATCGGCTCCTACACCGGCCTGATCGTCGTGGGCGCGTCGATCGGCATCGGCATCAACCTGCTGCTCCCGCCGCTGCCGCTCACGCCGTCCGAGCTCGCGCTCGGCCGGCTCCGGCACGGCGTCGCCGAGCAGGCCGAGGTGCTGGCGAACTGGCTGGAGGATGAAGGGCCCCTGGACCCGGACGAGTGGGAGCAGCGCCGCCAGCAGCTCTTCCCCATCGTCGAGAGCGCACGTGCGGCGGTCGCCCAGGCGCGCGAGGCGTCGCGCGCCAACGTGCGTGTGCGGTACAAGCGCAACGGGTACTGGATGGCATCCCTGATGCGGCGGGCCGGCGCGCTGAGCACCGCGGCCGAGGTGGTCGACGAGGTCGTGCGCCTGCTCGTCGAGTGGGAGCGGCACGGCCGCGACGACGTCGCGCTCGGAAAGGACCTGAGGCCGGAGTTCGCCGGCACGCTCCGTGCCTTCGCCTGCGCGGTACGCGCTGCGGAGACCGAGGACGTCGGCGACGACACCGCGGCCGACGCGGTCGGCAAGGAAGCCGCCGATGCGGTCGCGCGGCTCGACCGGGCCCTGGAGCAGCTCCGCGCCGCGGTCCGCGCCGCCCAGCACTCGTCGCAGTACGACTACTTCGTGGCGGGCGCGCTCGCGGTGGCGCTCGGCCGCGGCGCCGACGCACTGCGTGCCTGACCCGGGCAGGCGAGGGGCCGGGCACGGCGTTACGTTGAGAGAGGTCGAGAAGTGGCTGCCGATGCGACCTGTCGAGGTGTCCCCGTGAAGGCCCTGTTCATCAGCTGCACCCTCAAGCCGTCCCCCGCACCGTCCAACACGGAGGCGCTCGCCGCGGTGGTCGCCGACGCCCTCCAGGAACGCGGCGTGACCGTCGAGCACGTCCGGCTCGCCGACCTGGACGTGCCGCCCGGGGTCCAGACCGACATGGGCGACGGCGATGCCTGGCCCGGCGTGCACGAGCGCCTCCTGGACGCCGAGATCCTCGTCGTCGTGACCCCGACCTGGCTCGGCCGCCCCTCGTCCATCGCCCAGCGCATGCTCGAACGCATGGACGCGATGCTCTCCGAGACGGCCGAGAACGGCACCCCCGTCGCCTACAACCGGGTCGCCGGAGTGGTGGTGACCGGCAACGAGGACGGCGCGCACCACGTGATCTCCGAGATCGGCGGAGCACTGGGCGACATCGGTTACACCGTGCCCGGCCAGGCGTGGACCTACTGGAACCAGGGCCCCGGCCCGGGGGCCGAGTACCCGGAGACCGAGCACGGCCACGAGTGGTCGCACAGCACCGGCCGCCTCATGGCCCACAACCTGCACGCCGTGGCGACGGCGCTCGCGGCCCAGCCCGTGCCGCCGCCCCAGAGCTGACGAAGGAGAACGACATGGCTACCTGCGACATGTGCGGCAACGAGTACGCCCACACGTTCACCATCACGAAGGACAACGGGGCGAAGGGCACCTTCGACTCGTTCGAGTGCGCGGCCCACGCCATGGCCCCACGGTGCGCCCACTGCGGCTGCACGGTGCTCGGGCACGGCGTCGAGGCCGACGACACGACCTACTGCTGCAGCCACTGCGCACGCGTCGGCGCCGGTGCCCACATCACCGACAGCGTCGACGCCTGACCGACCGCACGGCCGGCACACGGCCGGCACACGAGCGGGATGCGAGCGGGATGCCACCGAGGCATGGTGGACCTGTCGGTGAAGCAGCCCGCCGTCGGCCCTACCGAGGGAGGAGAGCGACATGGTACAAACCGTCGCCGATGTCATGACCCCAGCGCCGACCACCGTCGACGTGTCCGATTCGGTTCAGGTCGCCGCCCGGGCGATGGCCGCCGAGGACGTGGGTGCGCTGGTCGTCCAGTCCGAGTCGAAGACCGTCGGGATCGTGACCGACCGCGACCTCGTCGTCCGCGGTCTTGCCGAAGGGCTCGGCCTCGACGCCACCATCAAGCAGGTCGCGACCGAGCAGCTCGTCACCGTGGGGCCCAGCGACCCCGCGGAGACCGCCGTCGAGGTGATGCGCTCCGCAGCCGTCCGACGCGTCCCCGTCATGGACGGCGACGTGGCCGTCGGCATCGTCGCGATCGGTGACCTCGCCGTCACGCGCGACCCGTCGTCCGCGCTCGCGGACATCTCCGAGGAGAAGCCGAACAACTGAGCGGACGCCGGCCGGGCTCGTCCGTCGAAGTCCTTCGGCGGACGAGCCCCGCCCGTGCCGCCTGACGCGAGACGACCTCGGGGCGGGCCGCGCGCCGAGTCCGGTGAGGAGACGCCATGAGCCCCACGCCCGTCGACCTGACCCCCGCCGAGAACCTACGTGTCCTGGGCAAGGTGCTCGCCCCTCTGGTCGCCCAGGGAGCGATCGTCCGCCGACCGCAGATGACCGCCTGGGCCGAACGGCACCAGACCGACCGCACCGCGCGCGCCGTCCTGTCCGACCTGCGCGCGCGCCACGGCGGCGCGCCGCTCGTCGTGCGCCTCGGTACGCGCCGCGTCGTCGTCGTCACCGAGCCCGTCGACGTGCGCCGCCTGCTCGAAGGCTCACCCGAGCCGTTCACCCCCGCGACCAAGGAGAAGCGCGCCGCGCTCGCGCACTTCCAGCCCGAGGGCGTGCTGATCTCCTCGACCGCCGAGCGCTGGCACCGCCGGCCGTTCAACGAGAAGGTGCTGCAGACCGACCAGCCGGTGCACGACGGCGGGCCCGCCGTCGTCGACGCCGTACAACGGGGTGTGGCCGACCTGAGCCGGCAACTGCGGACGAGCGGACGGTTCGATGCCGACGACTTCGCCGAGGCGTGGTGGGGCACCGTCCTCGAGGTGGTCCTCGGGCCGAAGGCGCGCGGCGACCGAGAGCTCGTGGCTGTGCTCAACGCGCTGCGGAGCGACGCGAACTGGTCGTGGCTGCATCCCGGCCGGCCGCACCTGCGCGAAGACCTGGAGGGCCGCATCGGGTCCTACCTGCTGAATCCGGAGCCGGGCAGCCTCGCCGCCGTCGCCCACCAGAGCGGACCGGCCACCGCGGTGGGCCAGGTGCCGCACTGGCTCTTCGCGTTCGACGCCGCCGGCGCCGCCACGCTGCGGGCGCTCGCGATCGTTGCCGCCCGACCCGCCGTCCGCGAGCGCCTGCTCGCCGAGGCCGAGCCGGAAGGGCAGGAACCTGCACTCCTGCCCTACGCGCGGGCGTGCGTGCTGGAGTCGCTGCGCCTCTGGCCGACGACGTTCGCCGTGCTGCGCGACTCGACGGGCCCGACGGACTGGGGCGAGCGGACGCTGCCCGCCCACACGGGCTTCGCCGTCGTGAGCTCGTTCTTCCACCGTGACCCGGACCGGCTGGAGCATGCCGACGGGTTCCTCCCGGAGGCGTGGCTGGACGGTCGCAACGCCGCGGACTGGGGGCTGATCCCGTTCAGCGGCGGTCCGGCCGCGTGCCCCGGACGTAACTTCGTGCTGCTGGTCGCGTCGCACATGCTGACGCGGCTGGCCGCCCATGATCTGCGGGTGGCGCGGGGCCGTTACCTGGCCCGCGACCCGCTGCCTGCCACGGTCGACCACCTGGGGCTGCGCTTCCGGGTCGCCGGCAGCAGGTGACCTCACCGCGGAGAGAGGAGGTCCGGTCGATGGAGGAGGCTGGGATGCTGCCCGGCGTGCCGCACCTGCGCTCGCTCGGGGAGGTGGGGGAGCTCGTCGAGGCGGTCTCGCCGCTCTATGTGCGGTTCAGCGGGGGGCCGGTGGCCGACGCCGCCACCGTGAGCCGGGACCACGAGAGCGGTTGCCTGCTGCCCGGCCTGAGTGTGAACCCGTTGACGCCGGAGCCGTGGTGGGACCGGAAGGTCGAGCACTGGCTCGCGCGGCAGCTGTGCCAGTACGCGCACCTGCTGGCGCCGGACCGCTACCCGTGGGCGCTGACCGGCGAGATCGCGGGGCGTGGGCCGGACTGCGAGCCGCTCCTGGTGGGGACCACCGCCGTCGCCTCGATCGACCGGTCGGTGGTGGACGAGGCGGCGTGGCTGTACGCGCGCGTCTTTCACCCGGGGGCGGACGGGCGGTGAGGGACTGTTCACCGGGACGGGGTGGCCCGGGACTGGAGCACCCCGGCCAGCAGGACCACCAGCAGGCCCGCCAGCGGCACGACCAGCAGGCCGTAGCGCAGGCCGACGGCGTCGGCGACCATGCCGACCAGCGGCGGTGAGGCGAGGAAGCCCAGCCGCATCAGCCACGACACGATGGTCAGGCCGGTACCGGCGCGCAGGCCCGGCAGCTCGTCCGCCTCGTGCATGGCGGCGGGCACCAGCGTCGCACTGCCCAGGCCGACCGCGGCGAAGCCGAGGATCGTGCCCGGCACGGTCGGGAAGGCCAGGGCCAGTCCCATGCCGAGCGCGATGACGAGGCCGCCACCACGGGCGACCATGCGCTGCCCGAACCGGTCGACCATGCGGTCGCCGAGCAGCCGCCCGACGAACTGGGTCCCGACGAGCGCGACGAACCCGGTGGCGGCCAGCGCTGCGGGGGCGCCGAGCGTGCCGGACAGGTACAGGGCCGCCCAGGAGCTGCCGGCGTCCTCCGCGAGGGTGCCGCCGATCGCGATCAGCACGAGCGCCGTGAGGATGAGCAGCGTGCGCGGGCTGGCGGCGGCGCCACGCAGCAGGCCGTCCGGCCTCGAGCCCGCCGCTGCGTCGTCGGCGGCGTCGCCGTCCTTGCCGGGGAGGCGGAACCGCAGCGCCACCAGCGCCACCGTCGCGAAGACCGCCGTGGAGATGCCGAGGTGCACACCGAGCGGCAGCCCGAGCGCGATCGCCCCGGCGGCCATGGACCCACCCAGCACGGCGCCGACGGACCACACCGCGTGGAAGCCGTTGATGATCGACCGCCCGTAGCGGCGCTGCACCCGGAGGCCGTGGGCGTTCTGCGCCACGTCCGTGACGGCGTCCATCGCCCCGCCGAGCAGCAGGGCGAGGATCAGGAGGCCGAACGAGGGGGAGAGTCCTGCGGCCAGCACGCCCAGGCCGGTGAGGATGGTCCCCGCGACCGCCGCCTGCGCTGACCCGAGCCTGCGGACGACGAAGCCGGCGCCGAGGCCCGCGATGATCGCCCCGGCCGGGAAGGCCGCGACGGCCAGGCCGTAGGTCGCGTTGTCGAGGCCGAGCGCGGCCTTGATCTCCGGGTAGCGCGGCACCAGGTTCGCGAACAGGGCGCCGTTGGTCAGGAACATGGCGGCGACGGCGGCGCGGGCGCGCCGGTCGGCGGGCTGCGGGCCGGAACCCGGGACAAGAGGCATGGGCACGACCCTACCCACTCTGCGTACGATCGTACACATCGCCCGCTAGGGTGACCCCATGACCGTACGGCGGCACGACCCCGACCGCAGGAGCCGCATCATCGACGTGTGCCTCGACCTCGTCGCGGAGGTGGGGGTGGCGGGCGTGTCCCACCGCAAGGTCGCGGCCGCCGCGGACGTGCCGCTCGGGTCGATGACCTACCACTTCGCCGGGATGGACGAGCTGCTGCGGGAGGCGTTCGCCCGGTTCTCGCGGAGCGTCAGCGACGGGTTCGAGCAGCGGATGAGCGAGGCCACCGATCTCGCCACGGCGCGCGCCGCCGTGGTCGAGATCATCACGCGGGACGTGTTCGGCACCCACCGGGACCTCGTGCTGACCCACGAGCTGTACACGCTCGCGGCCCGCGAGCCCGCCTACCGGGAGCTGACCAACGCGTGGATGGGGCGGTCCCGCGCGGCGCTCGAACGACACTTCGACCCGGTCACCGCCAGGATGCTGGACGCCTTGATCGAAGGGCTGACGATCCACCGCGCCCTGGACACCGAGGCGCCACGGCACGAGACGGTGACGGAGGCGGTGCGGCGGATCACGGCCGCGGGCTGAGCGGGCGCGGGAACATCCGCGCACCCGCGGCGTTGACCCCGGTGTGAGCGAGGAACTTCGCCGGGCGACGGCGGTGGTGATCGGCGGCGGGCAGGCCGGGCTCTCGGCGGCGTACCACCTGCGGCACCGGGGATTCGTGAGCGCCGTCGAGCAGCCGGACGCGGAGCGCACCTTTGTGGTCCTGGACGCGAACCCCGCGCCCGGCGGCGCCTGGCAGCACCGCTGGGAGTCGCTGCGGATGGCGACGGTCAACGGCATCTTCGACCTGCCGGGCCTGGCCCAGCCCGCCGTGGACACGGCGGAGCCGAGCCGGGCCGCGGTCCCGCGGTACTTCGCCGACTACGAGAGGGAGTTCACGCTCCCGGTCCTGCGCCCGGTCCACGTGGTGGCGGTGCGCCGGGCCGACGACGACCCGGACGGCGACCTCGTGGTGACGAGCGACCGCGGCACCTGGACCACGCGCGCCGTCATCAACGCGACCGGGACCTGGACCAACCCCGTGCTGCCGCGCTACCCCGGACAGGAGACCTTCGTCGGCCGCCAGCTCCACACCCGCGACTACGTCCGGGCCGAGGACTTCGCGGGCCAGCGCGTGGCGATCGTCGGCGGCGGCATCTCCGCGCTCCAGCTCCTGGAGGAGATCTCCCGCGTGGCGACCACCCGCTGGTACACCCGCCGGGAGCCGGTC
Source organism: Promicromonospora iranensis (assembly GCF_028994805.1). Taxonomy (GTDB): domain Bacteria; phylum Actinomycetota; class Actinomycetes; order Actinomycetales; family Cellulomonadaceae; genus Promicromonospora; species Promicromonospora iranensis. The sequence goes on from NZ_JAJQQP010000005.1 coordinate 11,386, forward strand.
TTCCGCGAGGACGGCTTCCAGCCCGAGACGGCGGGCCGCGAGACCATCGCCAAGGTCATGGCCGACGTCGCGGCGGGCCGGCCGACCGGGAGCGTCGTCTCGTACACAGGGCTGGTCCGGACGCCGTACGCGCTCGCGGCGCAGGCCCGCGGCGCCCTGGAGCGGCGGCCGATGTTCCGGGCGGTCGAGCCCATGGGCGTGCGCGAGGCGGACAACACCTTCACCCCGGTGGACGTCATCCTGTGGGCCACCGGGTTCAAGGCCGACCTGGCCCACCTCGACCTGCTGGACCTCCGCAACGAGCTGGGCGGCATCGCGCTGACCGGCACCCGGGCCGCGGCCGAGCCGCGCCTGCACCTCATCGGGTTCGGGCCGTCGCAGTCGACGGTCGGCGCCAACCGCGCGGGCAGGGAGGCGGCGGCGACGGTGGTGCGCCGGCTGCGGGTGCCGGTGGCCGGCTGACGGCGCCGGCCGACGCCGCGGTGATGAGGCCGACGGCCAGCCACTGCGGCGTCGAGAGCTGCTCGCCGAGGAGCAGCAGGCCCGCCAGACCGGCGGCCACGGGCTCCAGGCTCTGCAGGACACCGACGACCCGGGCCGGCAGCCGGCGCAGCGCCGTCAGCTCGAGGGAGTAGGGCAGCGCCGCCGACAGCACGGCCACCACCAGCCCTGCCGTCAGGGCGTCGGGCCGCAGCAGCCGGTCGCCGCTCTGCACCAGACCGAACGGCAGCGTCACGAGCGCCGCCCACAGGACCGCGAGGGCCAGCGGCCCGCCGCCCACCGTGTGTGCGCCGGTCCGCTGGCTGAGGAGCAGGTACGCGCCCATGGACACGGCGGACAGCACGGCGAAGATCAGACCGGTCGGGGACGGCGGGCCCGACGGCGATGAGCCGGGCAGCATGAAGCAGGCGATCCCCGCCGCGGCCAGCAGTCCCCAGGCCACGTCACGTGCGCGGCGCGAGGTGGCCAGCGCCACCACCAGCGGGCCGGTCAGCTGGATGGTCATCGCCACGCCCAGGGGCAGGTGCTCCAGGGCGAGGTAGACGAGGTTCATCCCGGCGATCGCCGTACCGAGGGCGAGGACCAGCAGGCGACCCTGCCGGTCGGCAGGCAGACGGCGCGGCCGCCACACCAGCAGGAGCAGGAGGGCGGCGAGCACCAGCCGCAGCGTGACGGCGCCCATGGGGCTCCCAACGACGCCCATCAGCTGCTTGCCCAGCGCCTGGCCGGTCTGGACGCTGATCACGCTGCCCAGCACGAGGACCGGGGCCGGGACGGGCGAGCCGTACCAGCGGCGGACGAAGGAGTTCCTGCCAGGCATGCCTCCAAGTCTTCGCCGAACGCACCGTGCACGTCCATCGCAACTATCGGCACGAGATCGTGTTGAATAACTGCATGGTTGATCTCGGCCTCCTCCAGACCTTCCGCGTGCTCGAGGAACAGGGCACCGTGACGGCGGCCGCCCACGCGCTGAACCTGTCGCCGTCCGCCGTGTCGCAACAGCTCAGGCAGCTGTCCCGCCAGGCCGGGGCGGCCCTGCTCGAACCGGACGGCCGGCGGCTGCGACTCACCGTGGCGGGACGGGTGCTGCTCGGTCACGCGGACGTCCTCTGCGCGCAGTGGGAGACCGCACGTGCCGAGCTGGCGCAGCACGGCGCGCCGGCGCGACGCACGCTGCGGCTCGCAGGCTTCGCCACCAGCATCGGACCGCTCCTGGCGCCCGTCGCAGGCACCCTCGCGCGCGCCGGCGAGCCGATCCAGGCCATCGTCACCGAGACGGACACCCGGAACAGCTATCAGCAGCTCCTCGCGGAGGGCTTCGACATCGCCGTGCTGACCCCGCTGTCCGACAGCCCGCCGACCGACGACGCCCGGTTCCACCAGGAGCACCTGCTCGACGACGTGCTGGACCTCGTCGTCCCCGCGGATCACGCGCTCGCGGCGCGCGGGACGGTCGACCTGGCGGCTACCGAGCGCGCGACGTGGATCTCGCCGCACCACGACCAGGGCCGGCTCATCCACGCGCTGTGCACGGCCGCGGGCTTCGCCCCGCACACCGTGCATCACGCGGACGACTGGCAGGCGGTGCTCGCGCTCGTCCGGCACGGTCTGGGCGTGTGCCTGGTGCCGCGCCTCGTCTCGCTCGACGCCCACCCGGGCCTGGTCCGGGTGCCGCTGGCCGGCAGCCCGCCGCCGTCGCGCCGCATCCTCACGTGCGTGCGCCGCGGCAGCTCCGGCGAGCCCGCCATCGCCGCGGCGCTGACGGCGCTCAGGGAGCGCGCCGGACAGGTGTCCGCGGCCCGGGTCGGGTGAGCGGCGCCGCGACCAGCGGGTGGCCCACACCACCTCGCGAGGACCTGCCCTGCCGGCCGCCGGTGTGCCAAGATCGGATCAGGGCCTGAGGAGGTCCCCGGACGAGGGTTGCCGTACCCGGTGCGCGACAAGACGGCAACGAGGGAGCACACCATGTCCTGGATCGTCCTTGTCGTCTCCGGTCTTCTCGAGGCCGTCTGGGCCACCGCCCTCGGCCGTTCCGAGGGTTTCCAGAATCTCGGCCCGAGCATCGTCTTCGGGGTGGCCCTCGTCGCGAGCATGGGCGGCCTCGCGTTCGCCCTGCGCGACCTGCCCGTGGGCACCGCCTACGCCGTCTGGGTGGGCATCGGCGCGGCGACCACCGTCGTCTGGGCCATGGCCACCGGCGCCGAGCCCGTCTCCGTCGTCCGCGTGCTGCTGATCGTCGGCCTGATCGGTTGTGTGATCGGGCTCAAGCTGACGCACTGACCGCCGGTGAACCGACCCGGTGCCGGAGCGCGAGGGCTCAGCCCTCGACGGACGCCGCGACCAGCCAGGCGGTGATCAGCACGATCACCACCATCAGCGACGTCTCGCGCCCGGCGCTGCGCCGCAGCAGGTTGCTCGCCTTGCGGGCGCTGCGGACCCTGGAGCGCCGTGCCGCGAGCTTCGGGACGACCCGGAAGTGGTTGTACGTGCCGATCGCCCCGACGGCGGCGACGACGGCGACCTTCGCGAGCAGGAGGAGGCCCCAGGTGCTCTCCCAGATCTGCGCCGGACGGTCCAGGATCTCGACCGCCAGCACCACCCCGGCTGCTGCCACCACCGCTACGGAGACCGCGGCGACGACGGAGAAGCGGGCGCCGAGGAGCGCGGCGTCGAGCGCCCGCCCGTCCCGACGCCGCCGGCGCAGCAGGAGCGCCATCGCGACCACGCCGCCCACCCAGGCGGCCGCGGCCGCGAGGTGCGCCACGTCGGCGGTCACGACCACCCAGCGTGGCTCGGCCGTGTTGCTGTGACCGCCGAGCACGTGCCCGGCCCCGACGAGCACGCTCCCCAGGACCGCGAACCAGGAGCCCGGCAGCGTGCGCCAGGCCCCGACCGCGATCGCCGTCGCGCCGACGGCCTGGAGCCCGAGGGCCCAGCGGGTGGTGCCGGTGAGCGACGCCGCGACCGAGGCGGGCGAGACCGCGGCGGCCAGGTCGCCGTGCGCCATGTGCACCGACCCGGCCGCGACCTGGACCGCCAGGCCGACCAGGATCAGCGGACCCGTCCAGCGGACCATCCGCAGCACCACCGGGACGTCCTCCCGGTCCGGCCCGCGAAGCACCAGACCGGCGAACACCAGGGCACCGGCGGCGACCAGCCCGCCCCAGAGGGCCGCCGCGCTGCCGATGCGCGCGACCACCGCCGCGGCGTCGGCCCCCGGGCTGTCCATCTCCGCGGCGTCATGGCCCATGTCATGGCCCATGTCATGGTCCGTGCCGCCGTCGCGCATGTCGTGGCCGGTGTGCGGGCTGCCGCCGGCCGTCTCCTCCGGCTCGCCGGGTTCGGACGGCGCGGGTTCGGACGGCGCCGGGCCGGTGCCGGCGACGGTGAAGCCGAACGTCCCCTCCAGCGGGTGCCCGTCCTCGGCCGCGGCGGTCCAGCGCACCGTGTAGTCGCCGGCGGCCAGCGGCTCGGCAGGGGTCGCGACGAGGACGAGGTCGCCCTCGGCCGTGACGACGTCGGCCGCGACGGTACCCTCCGGGCCGTCGATGACGATCCCGTCGCCGAGGGAGGTCACCGGGAGGGTGAACGTCAGCGCCACCTCCTCGACCGGGCCGTCGGACGTCGAGCCGGCGGCGGGCGCCGACGACTGCAGCTTGGTGTGCGCGGCGGCGGACGGTGCGCACCACGTCGCGAGCACGAGCGCCGCGAGCAGGCCGACCACCCAGCGGGCGGAGGCGTGCGCGACCCCGGAAGGTCGGACCATGTCAGGCTCCTCACGAACAGGTGGTGCGCCGGCTCGTCGCCGGCGCACCACCCATCGGTCACATCGAGGCGAGGAGATTCTCCATCGCCTCGATCTCGGACGACTGCGTGTCGACGATGGTCTGCGCCATCTCGACGGCGCTCGCGTCCCTGCCTTCCTCGGCCTCTTCCTGCGCCATCTCCACCGCGCCGCGGTGGTGCGCGATCATCTGCTCGAGGAACAGGCGGTCGCTCTCGGGCGCCGTGGCCGCGTCGAGCGCCTGCAAATCCTCCTCCGACATCATGCCGCTCATCCCGGCATGGCCGGCGTGCTCGGAGGTGCGCTCGGCACCCCACGTGTCGAGCCACTGGCCGAGCTGCTCGATCTCCGGGGCCTGTGCGGCCTTGATCTCGGTGGCCAGCTCCGTGACCTCCGGGTTCGTCCCGTCCTTCGCGAGGACGGCGTCGGCCATCACCACCGCCTGCTCGTGGTGCGGGATCATCATCTGCGCGAACATGACGTCCGCGTCGTTGTGCGTGGTGGCCTCGCCGGACCCTGGGTCGGCGACGGCGGACGTGTCCTGCGGCGTCGGCTCCTCGGAGCCTGCGCAGCCCGCCAGGGCGAGTGCGCCGGCCAGGACGACTGCGGACAGAAAGGTGCGCTTCATCGGTTCTTCCTCCAGCTCGTTCAGCTCATCGGGTAGCACTGACCGGCACGACCACCGTGCGTGGTCGCGCTGGCCGGGTCGACGCGGAGCGCGTCGACGCCGGGTCTACGTCCGGGAGATGCAGAGCTCGTGCAGGGAAGGAGCCGTGAGCGCGCGGAGGTCGACCGCCACCCGGGGCACGGGCACCGACCAGGCGGGCAGGACCCGCCAGAGGAACCGCCGTGCGGGCGCGACCAGGGCGAGCAGCGCGACGAGGATCATGAGGCACATCGCCATGGCGGCGTCGTGCCCGCCGCACCCGTCATGGCACTCACCCACGGGTCCCGCGGTGTTCACCGCCGTGTGGCTGTCCGGGGCCGCCGGCAATGCGATCCCGCCGGCGGCGGCGACGTCCTGCGCCACGACCGTGGAGACGTCGTGCGGTCCGTGGTGGTGCGAGGTCGGTGACCCGCTCATCGAGTGCATGGTGACCACGCCGATGATGACCATGAGGATCATCAGCGCGCCGTTCAGGCGTCGCCCCGGCTCGGCGACCGCCGAGCGAAGGAGCGAGATCACGAGCACGGCACGGAGGCTATCGCAATCACCCGCCGAGGCGAACTCGGGCGAGTGACCCGACCGCGTACGACAATCGTTCAGGTGACCGATACAGACACCTGGTCGCCGACCACGTTCGTGCGCAACGGCGACGTCGAACTTGCCTACGACCGCTTCGGGGAGCGTGGGGGAGTCCCGCTCCTGCTCATGATGGGCCTCGCGATCTCCCGGTTCTGGTGGCCGGACGGCCTCTGCCGGGCGCTCGCGGACCAGGGCTTCGACGTGATCCGCTACGACCAGCGCGACACCGGCGCGTCCACGCGGTTCAGCGAGACCGCGCGGCGCGGGTACTGGCGCATGCTGTTCGGCCCCGGCGCCTACACGGCAGAGGACCTGGCCGACGACGCCGTCGCCGTGCTCGACGCCGTCGGTTGGGACCGCGCGGTGATGTTCGGACACTCGCTGGGCGGCATCGTCGCGCAACGGGTCGCGCTGCGCCATCCGGACCGGGTGCTCGGGCTCGTCTCGTGCGACGCCCCGCCGAGCGACGCCGTCGGGTACCGCGCGCTGCGCTACGTGCAGTTCGGTCTCGTCGCACGCAACGCGACGAAGCGGTATCCGGCGGGCCACGACGGTGACCTCGCCGCCTCCCTGGCCATCGCGAAGGGGATGGCGTCCCGGGCCAACCCGTGCGACGAGGAGGCGGCCCGGGAGCGGATCGAGCGCGGGCTGGAGACCGGCCCACGGGACATGACCGGGATCGGCCGTCAGCTGCACGCGCGATGGCAGGGCCCGCGGCTGCGCGAGATCCAGGCGCCCACACTCGTGCTGCAGGGCGCGGACGACCCGCTCATCCGGACGTCGGCGGCCCGTGCCGTGGCGCGCGAGATCCGGGGCGCGAAGCTGATGATCCTTGACGACATCGGCCACGACCTGCCGCCCGTGGTCTGGCCGACGATCGCGGAGGAGACCCGGCGCCTGGTGGCGACGTCGGTAGGGTCGCACCGTGACCCGGCTGTCAGAGATCCAGGAACGTGAGCGCTCGGCACTTGTCGACGATCTGAGTGCGTTGACGCCCGAGCAGTGGCGCTCGCCGACCCTGTGCGGTTCGTGGGACGTGGAGGACGTCGTCGCGCACCTCGGAGCGGCGTCGACCCTCTCGATGTGGGGATGGGTGCGCAGCATCGTCGGCGCGCGGTTCGACGCCGACGTGCACAACCAGCGCCGGCTCGAGGAGTTCCGCGGCGCGACGCCGGCGGTGACCCTCGAGCGCTTCGCGGGGACCGGGCCGATCGGGCTGCCCGGCAAGGAGAGCCCCGCGGGGCTCGGCGAGCTGATCGTCCACGCCGAGGACATCCGCCGGCCGATGGGCCTGCGGCGCGAGCCGGACGCCGAAGGGCTCTCGGCCGTCGCGCGGTTCTTCGCCACCAAGGACTTCGCCGTCAACAGCCGGTCCCTGGTCAAGGGCCTGCGCCTCGTGGCGACCGACGCCGACTTCCGGTCCGGCTCCGGACCGGAGATCGAGGGTCCGCTGCTCTCCCTCGTCATGGCGATGGCGGGCCGGTCGGCCGTGCTCGGTGACCTGCACGGTGACGGCGTGCCGGAGCTGTCCCGGAGAATGGCAGGGGCCGGGTGAACACCGCCGAGGCGCTGCTGAGCGGGTGGCGCGGGCGCCGGTTCCTGCTGGAGCTCGCGCTGGACGCCGAGGCCATCTTCGCGGACCGCGACGGAACGGAGGTGCCGCTCGCGCAGGCGGTGATGTCGGCGGGCTGCGAGGTGCCCACGGCGACGCCCGAGGTCGTCGCGACGCTGCCGGAGACGGTCCGCCTCGCCGACGTCGACCAGGACGCGGCGCTGCATGCCTTCGCCGACGCGGTGGCCCACGCCCGCTACTGGCAGGAGCCCGACGGCGAGGACATGCTCGCCGTCACACCCGTGGTGCGGGCCGCCCTGGAGCGCGTCGCCCGGCACGTCGCCGGGTCCGCGACCGGCATCGGATGGTGGAGTGCACCCCTCGACCGTGCGGACCAGCACATGGTCGCCTGGGACGGGCGCGGGAGGAGAGGCCCGCCGATCCGACGGCATCCGCGGGCGGTGAGTGGTGGTCTGCCCCGCCGCCCGACCTGACCCGCACCACGAGGAGCCTCGGGCGGCTCGGACCGGTGGGCCTCTGGCTGGTCGAGGACGCCATGAGCTGGGAGCGTGCGGTCACGCGACGGGTGGAGGTTCCCGCCGGTGCGTGCGTGCACGAGATCGACGGACCCGACGTGTGGGCCGCGCTGTGCCGCGCGTACCCGCTCGAGGTGACCGCGCAGAAGCGGCACGACTGGTATCGCACCACCGGCCGCGACGGGCGCTTGCTGATGCCTGACTGGGCCGCGGTCGCCGTCGACCACGACGCCGTCCACCTCACCGCCGCCGCGTACCTCGCCGCGGCCGGGACCGTCGTCCCGGTCGACGGCGACACCGCGAGCGTCATCGCCGGATGGAATCCCGACGAGACTTACTGGCTCTCCGACGACGTCCGGTCGGAGACCGGCGACGCGGTGTGGGTGCTCGACGACGAGGACTGGGCGCCCGGGTCCTGATCGGCGCTGCGCGGGCACGGGCAGGGCGGCGCCATACCGGCTGGCCGACGCGCGTCAGCCCGAGCTGCGCCCGTCGCGCCCGAGCAGGTGACGCAGGGCCGGCTCCAGGGTCGGGTGCCGGAACCGGTGCCCCCGCCCGAGCAGGGCCGCCGGGTACAGCCGCTGGCTGGCCTCGGCGAGCTCGGTCGCCCCCTCGCGGCCGAGCAGCAGCCGCGGGCCCAGGCCGGGGACCGGCAGGACCGCCGGCCGGCGAAGCACCCCGGCGAGGGTCTTCGTGTACGCGGCGTTGCGCACCGGCTCCGGCGCGACGGCGTTGACTGGGCCGGACAGCCCGGTGTCGTAGAGCGCGCGGTGGTAGACGTCCACCAGGTCGTCGATGCCGATCCAGGACTGCCACATCTGCCCGTCGCCGAGCCTGCCGCCCAGCCCTGCCGAGAACAGCGGGTAGAACAGGCGCAGCGTCCCGCCGCGCGGTGACTGCACGAGCCCGGTGCGGACGGTGACCACCCGCAGCCCGGCCTCGGCGGCGGCGCTGGTCGCCTGCTCCCAGTCGGCGACGACGTCGGCGAGGAACCCGTCGCCCCGCGCGGAGGACTCGTCGAGCACCTCGTCGCCGCGGTCCGGGCCGTAGTACCCGATCGCCGAGGCGGAGACGAACACGGACGGCCCGTCCGGGGTGCGTCCGGCCAGCTCGGCGAGCGCCCTGGTCGGCCCGATCCGCGACCCGCGGACGGCGGCGCGGTGCGCGTCGGTGAACCGGCCGGCGATCGATGCGCCCGCGAGGTGGATCACCGCGTCCACCCCGCGCAGCAGGTCGTCGGCCGGGTCGGCGGGGTCCCAGCGCCGTTCGTCGGGGCCGTGCGGCGTACCGCGCACCAGCCTGATCACGCGGTGGCCGGCGGTCGTCAGGAACGGCACCAGGGCACTGCCGACGAACCCGCTGCTGCCGGTCACGGCGACCACCATCGGCCGGTCGCCGCTGTTCCGTGCGGTGGCCTGTGCCGCCAGGTCCATGCGGAGCTGGCGGTGCCGGTAGGCGAACATGGCGCGCAGGAGCCCCGGCGGCACGTTCGTGTGCACGGTGTCGGTGATGCGGGTGCGGGTGCCCTCGTCGCGGAGCTCGTGCACGTGCCGCCAGCGCACGCCCCAGCGCAGCGGCGCGGAGACCAGCTCGTCGACGAACCGCTCCGGTGGCTCGTAGCCCGAGTGCCGGGCCACCCAGCGCAGCCCGAGCGGGAGGCCCAGCACGGCCTCGCCGTTGGCCAGGGACGTCGCCTCCCGGACCACCCCCATCGGCGCCCACGGCGGCGTGAGCCGTGAGACCGCGCCGGGCCGCTCGTGCCAGGCGAAGACCTCGGCGCGCGGGTAGGCGACCACGCTCGACCAGGTCAGTGGCTTGACCAGCGTCATGGCAGGCCTCCGTTCCGTAGGACGTGCAGGATGAGGATCATGGTCACGGCGGTGCCCACCGCGTAGTTGACCCAGAGGAAGTGGCGCCACCCGCCGTTGGCCCGGGCGGACTCCGCGTCGCTCAGCCGCGCGTAGGGGAGCGCGAGCGCGAGGTAGGGGAGCACGAGCAGGCCGGCGAGCGCACCGGGCCAGCCGGTGGTGGCCACCAGGAGCCCGGCGGCGGCCCAGGCCGCGAGGGCGAGGCGGACCGTGGTGGCGGCGCCGAACGCCGTCGCGATCGAGGCGATGCCTCCCTTGCGGTCCGGGACGACGTCCTGGACCGCGCCGAAGGCGTGGCTCGCCATGCCCCACAGCAGGAAGGCGCCGAGCACCGCGAGGGTCTCGGGTGTCGGCTCGGCCTCGGCCAGCGTCAGGCCGTAGACCGCCGGGCTCACGAAGTGCACGCTCGAGGTCAGCGAGTCGAGCACCGGCACCTCCTTGAAGCGGAACGGCGGCGCGGAGTAGGCGACGAGCGCGAACAGGCTCACCGCGAGCGCCACCCACGACAGCGGCGGGCCGAGCAGGACGAGCGCCACCACGAACGGCACGCAGCTGACGACGGACGCGACGAGGATCGTGCGATGCCGAGCAGGCGGGAGCAGGGCGCCCTCGACGCCGCCCTTGCGGGGGTTGGCGAGGTCTGAGCCGTAGTCGAAGACGTCGTTGATCCCGTAGAGCGCGAGGTTGTACGGCACGAGGAAGAACAGCGTGCCGAGGACCAGCGAGGCGTCGACGTCCCCGGTCGTCAGCAGGTACGCCGCGGCGAAGGGGTAGGCGGTGTTGATCCAGCTCAGCGGGCGGGAGGCACGTGCGAGGTCAGCGATCATCGCGGCCTCCGAAGAGGGACCACAGCGCCGGCAGCAGGACGACGGCGGCCAGCGGGTAGGAGAAGTCCTCGACGGGCGCCAGCCCGACCCGGAGCCCCGAGATGTGCGCGTCGGAGTAGGCGAACAGCCCGCTGGCGATCATCAGGTTGTCGAACACCGTGGTGAGGATCAGCAGGGCGACGGCGGCGAGCGCGAGGGCGCGCCAGCTGACGCCGGGCTTCGTGGAACGTCGCGCCACGACGGCGACCGTCGCGGCCACCGCGAGGAAGGCGAGGGCGAGCAGGAGGTAGGTCATCGTGTTCTCCCCGCGCGGTCCAGGACGCGCTGGGCGCCCATGACCAGCACCATCGTGAGCTCGCACAGGAACAGGAGGAACACCAGCTCCTCGAGGGGCAGCTCGGGGGCGAGCATGATCCCTGTCATGTACTGCCCGGTGCCGTGGAAGAACACGCCCAGCGCGATGCCGGCCAGGTCCCAGGCCAGGAAGAACGCCGTGCCGACCGCGAGGACGGCGGCCGCGCGCCCGGGGGAGCGCCAGCAGAACAGCCGGAACCTGGCGTCCAGCACCAGCACCCCGGCCGCCGACAGCAGCAGCACGGCGAGGTAGGTGTAGCTCATCCGTCCTCCCGCAGCGGTCCGGCGGTGGTGTCGCCCCGCAGCCGCTTGACGACGAGCTCCGCGCTGATCAGGCACATGGGCAGGCCGATCCCGGGGATCGTCGTCGCGCCGGCGTACAGGAGGTTGGACACGCGCGAGGACGCGTTGGGGCCACGGAACATGGCGCTCTGGCGCAGGGTGTGGCCGGGGCCGAGGGCGCCGCCGCGCCAGGCGCCGAAGTCCCGCTCGAAGTCGGCGGGGCCGATCGTGCGCCGTACGACCACCCGGTCCGCGAGGTCGGGCGTGCCGGACCACTGTGCGATCTGCGCGATGGCCTCGTCGGCGATGCGCTCCACTCCCGGGTCCCCGGCGCCGTCCACGCCGCCCGCGCCGATGGTGGTGTCGGCGGGCACGGGGATCAGCACGAACAGGTTCTCGTGTCCGGGCGGTGCGACGGCGTCGGTGGCACTCGGGCGGCAGACGTAGAGCGACGTGGGTGTCGGCACCGACGGGCGGTGGCCGAAGATGGCGTCGAACCCCTGCTGCCAGTCGCGCGCGAACAGCAGCGAGTGGTGCGCCAGCCGGGGCAGCTCGCCACGCACCCCCAGGAGTGCCAGCACGGCGCCAGGGCCGGGATCCCGGTGCTTCCACCAGCGGTCGCTGTGGCTGCGGTGCGCGGGGTCGAGCAGGTGGTGCTCGGTCACGCGCAGGTCCGTGCTCGACACCACGACGTCCGCCTCCAGGTCGTACGTCCGGCCGGTGCCGTCGTCGACCACGACACCGGTGACGGCGCCGTCGGCCACCGTGATCCGTTCCACGCGCTGCCCGGTGTGCAGCTTCGCGCCCGCCCGCTGGGCGACCCGGGCGACGGCGTCGATCACCGCGCCGAACCCGCCGCGCGGGTACAGCACGCCCTGGGTCACGTCCAGGTGGCTCATGAGGTGGTACATGCTGGGTGCGGCGTGTGGCGAGGTGCCCAGGAACACGGCGGGATAGCCGAGGATGCGGCGGACCCGGTCGTCCGTCGTGTGGCGCGCGATGAAGCGGTCCAGCGGCTCGCCGAGCAGGCGGGCCAGACGCGGTGCCTGGCGCACGAGGTCGCGGTCGAGCAGCGGTCCGAGCGACGCGTACGTCGCGTACAGGAACCGCTCGGTGGCGATCCGGTACGTCTCGGCCGCGGAGTCCAGGTAGGTCCCCAGCCTCGCCGCCGACGGCGGGTCGAGCGCCAGCAGCGCCTCGCGCGCGCCGTCGGCGGGCAGGTCGAAGGGCTCGGCGTCACCCTCGAAGAAGACCCGGTAGGAGGGGTCGAGCCGCACAAGGTCCAGCTCGTCGCGGGCACTGGTGCCGAGCAGGCGGAAGAAGTGCTCGAAGACCTCCGGCATGAGGTACCAGGAGGGGCCGGTGTCGAACCGGAAGCCGTCGCGCTCCCACCGTCCGGCGCGGCCACCGAGCTCTGGCCGCGCCTCCAGCAGCGTGACCTCGGCACCGTCCCGGGCGAGCAGGGCGGCGGTCGCCAGGCCGGAGATGCCGCCGCCGATCACGACGACCCGTCGGCCGCGGATGTTGTCGGTCATGCCCGCGCCCCCGCCCGCGTGCCGGCGAGGACCGCCGCGGCGATGCGCAGCTTGACGGCCGTCGGCACGGACACCCGATGCCCGCGCAGCCGGGCGGCAGGGGTGTGCCGCAGCCGGTCGTTGAGCTCGGTGAAGAGACCGGCGGCCAGCGCCGTCGCGCGGCGCGGCCCGGCGGGGAGCAGCGGGATCACGGCGCGCGCGGCGGCGAGGTCGGCGTCGATGTCCTTGACGATCACCGCCTTGTGCTCGTCGTCGAGATGGTCGGGACCCGTGCCGGGAAAGTAGGACCGGCCCAGGCGGCCCTCGTCGTCGCCGAGGTCACGCAGGAAGTTGATCTTCTGGAACGCCGCGCCGAGCCGGCGTGCTCCCTCCTCCAGCCGGCTGCGGACCGCGGGGGAGACGGGTGAGCCGTGCAGGAAGGCGCGCAGGCACATCAGGCCGACCACCTCCGCCGAGCCGTGCACGTAGTCGTGGAACTCCCCGACGCTGAGCGTGGCCACCGGGTCCAGGTCGCGGCGCATCGATGCGAAGAAGGGGCGCACCAGCGTCTCGTCGACACCGACCGCCCGCGCGGTGGTGGCGAAGGCGTGCACCACGACGTTCGCGCTGAACCCGCTGCGCAGCGCCGCGTACGTCTCGGTCTCCAGCGCGTCGAGGGCGCTACGGCACTCGGCGGGCGCGAGGCCCGCCTCGTGCGCGGGGCCGTCCACCACCTCGTCGGCCACCCGCACCAGCGCGTAGATGTCCTCGATCATCGCGCGCTGCGCGGGTGGTAGCAGCCGGGTGGCCAGGCTGAACGACGTCGAGTAGGCGCCGAGCACCTGGGCCGCGGCCAGGTGGGCCGTGTCCGTGTAGAGCGCGAGGGAGGACGACGGGTTCATGACTCACGCTCCGCGAGGGCGTCCGCGAGGCCGACCAGCTCCTGCCGCAGACCGGTGGGCAGCGTGGAGCCGCCGATCACGGCGACCGCCTCTCGCCGCATGACGTCGATGAGGTCCGTGGTCTGGTCGCGCGCACCGCTCGCGACCAGTGCGTCCCGGAGGAGGGCGGCGCCGGTCGGGTCGAGCTGCGGGTCGCCCCACAGGTGGCGCACCGCCGTCCACGCCGGCTGCCCCTCGGCGAAGGCGACGAGCAGGGTCCGCTTGCCCTGGCGCAGGTCGCTCGTGGTGCTCTTGCCGGTGCGGCCCGCGTCGCCGAAGACACCCAGCAGGTCGTCGCGCAGCTGGTAGAGCACGCCCAGGGCGGTGCCCACCCGGTCCAGCTCGGCCGAGGCGTCCGCGCCCGCCCCGGCGAGCGCCGCCCCCGCTCGCAGCGGGGCGGCGAACGAGTAGCCGGCGGTCTTGTTCTCCATCATCCGCACCACCCGCTCGGGCGTCGCCGACGCCGTGCCCAGGCCGAACGCGATGTCTTCCTGCTCGCCGGCCGCGGCCCGGAACAGGCTCTCGTCGATGATGTCGGCGAGGTCGGCGCGGACCTCCGGCCGGACCCGGCCGACGAGGGAGTGGGCGGCGCTGAGCAGCAGGTCGCCGCCGAGAATCCCCGACGCGTCGCCCCAGGCCGCGGCGACCTCCGGCGACAGGCCGTCGTCCGCCACGTCGTTCGCGAACTCGGCGGAGACGGTGGGGCGTCCCCGTCTGCTGAGGTCCTGGTCCATGACGTCGTCGTGCAGCAGCAGGGCCGTGTGGAGCAGCTCGAACGCCGCGGCCGCCGTGGTGGCGTCCTCGGGGTGCGTGCCGCCGAACGCCGCGTGCGTGTTGAGCAGCAGCCGAGGGCGCAGTCGCTTGCCGCCCTCGGACGACCGGGCCAGCCGCCGCCACAGGAGCGCGTAGTGCTGGGCGAGCGGGGTGGCACGTCGGATCCGGTCCTCGAAGAAGTCGGTGAGGACGACGTCCACGGCGTCCCGGGCGAGGGTCTCGGTCATCTCGGCGTCCCTCCGGCCGGAACCGTTCCGAGGCCGAAAGTGCCCGCGGATCCCGACGGTGTGTAGAGCGTCATCTCGTAGGCCTGGCGCACGAACCACGGGGAGAACGCCCACGGCGCCGCCCGGAGCGCGCTCCCCAGCGCGGCGGGATCGGTCCAGTGCTCGTCCATGACCTCGGCCGGGTTCGGCCACGGCTCCCCGTCGGTGACCGCGAGGTAGACGGGGCAGACCTCGTTCTCCACGACTCCCGAGGCGTCGACGGCTCGGTAGCGGAAGTCGGGCAGGACCACCCGGAGGTCGCGTACGGTCAGGCCAAGCTCCTCGCGGGCGCGGCGGACGATGGCGTCCTCCATCGGCTCGTCCGGCTGCGGGTGGCCGCAGAAGGAGTTGGTCCAGACCCCGGGCCAGGCCTGCTTGCCCAGCGAGCGGCGGCTCACCAGCACCTGGCCGGCGGCGTTGAGCACGTGGCACGAGAACGCCAGGTGCAGCGGTGTGCTCTCGGAGTGGACGAGGTGCTTGAGCTCCGACCCGATCGGCGCGTGGTCCTCGTCCAGCAGGACGACTCTCTCTGTCGGCACGTGCCCTCCTCGATGGTTTTAACTAGCCAGGCTATATTCAAGCACAGGAAGCATTAATCCAGGGAGGGGAGCGGGCGTGGTGCCTGAATCTGAGCCGGCCGAGCCCATCGAGCTGTCGATGCTGGATCCCCGCGTCCTGGATCCACACCAGGAGATCGTGCGGAGAGCGGGTCTCGGCGACGACGAGGTGGACCAGGTGGTGCGTGTCCTGGCGGGGCTGCGGAGCTGGCGGGAGACCGAGCAGCGGCTGAGCGAGGCGTCGCGCCGGTACATGAAGCTGGGCGAGACCGACATGCGCGCGCTGCGCTTCGTCATCGCCGCCCAGCACCGGGGAGACATCGCGACGCCGGGGGCGATCGCCGCGCACCTCGGCATCTCGTCCGCCTCGACCACCAAGGTGCTCGACCGGCTGACGGAGGGTGGCCACGTCCGTAGGCTTCCCCACCGTTCTGACCGGCGCAGCCTGGCGATCGAGGTCACCGAGGAGACCCGTCTGGCCGCTCAGCGAACCGTCGGCCGCAGCCACGCCCGGCGGTTCGAGGCCGCGGCGCGTCTGAGCCCGCAGGAGCGGGAGATCGTCACCCGCTTCCTGAACGACCTCGCGGGCACGGGCGAGGAGGACTGACCCGGAGCGGATCCGCGGGGAGGCGCCGGCCGTGACAACTGTCATGCGCCGGCCTCAAGCGCTGCCACTACGTGACCGACCAGGGCGCTGTGCACCAGCTGGTCCCGGACCAGGACTCTGCCGAGGGACGCCGCGAGCGCCTGGACCGTGAGCACCCGGTGCTGAGCCGCTGGATGGGGTTCTTCTCGCTGCTCCTGCTCCTCGTTCCCGCGCTGCGCCTGCGGTACAGCTGGCTGGACTCGGTCGCGCAGGGCTGACTCAGGACGCTGCCGCTCTCGCGAGCGCCTCTGCCAGGCGGTCGACGAACGCGGCCTGTGCGCTGACCGCGAGGCGCCGCGCGTCGTCGGGCGCCAGCCAGGCCACCCGGTCGATCTCGGGGACCTCGATGCGCCGTCCCGACCGCGGGGGCCACTCGACCTCCACCGTGTTGCCGGTGATCTGCTCCAGGTCAGGACCGTCCTGGGGCCACTCGCGCGCCCAGGCGAGGACCTTCTTGCCCGAGCGCTGACGGACCTCGCCGAGCTCGATGTCCGGGGCCGACGGCGGCGGCAGCTCGATCCCGAGCTCCTCGCGCGCTTCGCGCAGTGCCGCGGCGTGGGGCTCCTCGTCGGGGTCGAGCTCGCCCTTGAGCAGCGTCCACGCGCCCTCGTCCTTGCGGGCCCAGAACGGCCCGCCCATGTGGCCGAGCAGAACCTCGAACCCGCCGTCGGTGAGCCGTCGGTAGGGGAGAAGGCCCGCACTGGTCGTTGGCATGGGTCCAGTCTCGCGCTCGGATCCCCGGGTTCGCGCCGCGCATGGCGAGATCGTCCGCCCGTCCTCGAAGCGCTTCGATATCGGTCCGCCCAAGAATCTGGCGACATGGACGCCGAGATGGGCTAGATCTCGTGATCCGGGGATTGCGCACCATCGCCTTGAAGCCCTATTTTGTTGAAGCGCTTCGAGGGCTGTCTCCTCGAAGCGGATGCTGAGCCGGCAACGACGCGGCCAGCGATCGTCGTAGTACCCAAGGCGCGCTCGACGGGGAGCCACCAGCCTCGTCGTGCGCCACCCGTGCGCGAAGAAGGGCATACCGTGAAGAGACCTCCTTGGAAGAAGCTCGCCGCGCTGGCGGCCGGACTGGCACTGTCGGCGAGCCTCGCCGTCCCCGCCGGTGCGCAGCCGACAGCCGTGCACAGCACGGCCACCACGCCGACGTCGGCCGTGGAGATCGCCGCGGCGATGCAGCCGGGCTGGAACCTCGGCAACTCCCTCGACGCCCAGTGCTGCGGCGAGGGAGGCGAGACCGCATGGGGCAACCCGCGCGTCGACGACACCTTCTTCAAGGACATCAAGGCCGAAGGCTTCAACTCGGTCCGCATCCCCGTCAGCTGGGGCAACCACACCGGTCCGGCGCCGGACCACACGGTCGAGCCGGAGACCATGGAGCGGGTGCGGGAGATCGTCGACCTGGCCCTCGACGCGGACCTCTACGTCCTGATCAACATCCATCACGACTCGTGGCAGTGGGTCACGCACCTGCCGACCAAGCACGACGAGGTCATGGCCCAGTACACCGCCACCTGGACCCAGATCGCGGACACGTTCAAGGACTACCCGCAGGAGCTGACCTTCGAGTCCATCAACGAGCAGGGCTTCACCGGCTCCTCGGGTGCCGAGGAGGACCACCGGCACATGGCCGAGCTGAACAGCTCGTTCCACGACATCGTGCGCTCGTCGGGCAGCAACAACTCCGACCGCCTGCTGGTCCTGCCGACGCTCCACACCGGGGCCGAGCAGGCCGACATGGACGCCCTCGCCGCCGAGATCGCGGCACTCGACGACCCGATGCTGGCCGCGACCACCCACAACTACAGCTTCTGGCCCTTCAGCGTGAACGTCGCCGGCTACACCACCTACAACGAGGAGGTGCGGAACCTGCTGGAGGAGAGCTTCCAGAACCAGGTCGACACCTTCGTCTCCCAGGGCATCCCCGTCATCATCGGTGAGTACGGCCTGCTCGACAACTACGACAACAAGGTCGAGCGCGGCGAGTACCTCAAGTTCTTCGAGCACTTCGGCTACCTGGCCCGCACCACGGGCATCACGACGATGTGGTGGGACAACGGCACGCACTTCGACCGCTTCAAGCGCGAGTGGCGCGACCAGGAGCAGTTCGACTACATCTCCACGGCCTGGACCACCCGCTCCGGCACCGCGTCCACGGACATCGTGTTCGTCGATGCCTCGGACAAGGTCAAGGACGCCTCGGTCACCCTGGACCTCAACGGCCTCACGTTCCAGAAGCTCCGCTTCGGGACCACGACACTGCGGGCCGGCAAGGACTACTCCTTCGACGGGACCACCTTGAGGATCAAGGCGCACCTGCTCAAGCGCATCCTCGGGGACCGGGAGATCGGGTCCGGTGCACAGCTGAAGGTGCACTTCTCCGAGGGCATGCCGTGGAAGCTCAACGTCATCAGCTCGCAGGACCCTGCCGTCGAGGACGCCTCGGGCACCAACGAGTCGCTGCGGATCCCCACGACGTTCAACGGCGACCGGCTGGCCACGATGGAGTCCGTCTACGCCGACGGCACCGGGGCCGGGTACCACGGCTGGACGACCTTCCCGGAGTTCTGGGACGACTTCAGGCCGGACTACGAGGACGGGACGATCAGGCTGACCAAGCGGTACCTGGACAGCCTCCAGGACGGTGAGCCGGTCTCCCTGACGCTCCACTTCTGGAGCGGCCAGACCCTGGAGTACACGGTGACCCGCGACGGTGCCGTCGTCAGCGGTACCGCCTGACGGACGGAAGCCTTCGGGGACGGCGCGAACGCGCCGTCCCCGAAGTTCCGACGCCGGACCCGTCGCGATCCCGGGGCCCTGCTGTCAGCTCGCGGGGAAGTAGTTGCCGTTGTCCAGACCGGCGAGCAGGCCGGGCTGAGCGGGTTCCCAGCCGAGAGTTCGGCGGGTGATGAGGGTGGACGTCGGGTAACCCTGCGTGACGACGTTCGCGAGGAACCCGAAGTGTCCCGGCAGCATCAGCTCGTCCAGAGGCACGCTCACGGAGGGCAGGCCCAGGCGGCCGCCGATCGCCTCGGCGATCTCGCGGAGCGGGATGCCGCCGTCACCCACCGCGTGCCAGTACCTGCCGGCCGGGCCCTTCTCGAGCGCCAGGCGGAACAAGTAGGCGACGTCGCGGGCATGCACGGCGTTCCACAGGTTCGCGCCGTCTCCGGGGTAGCCGGCGAAGCCCTTCTCCCGCGCGAGCGCGATCAGCAGGGGGAGGAAGCCGGCACGATCGGCCGTGCTGTGCGCGATGTTGGCTATCCGCACGACCGAAGACCGCACTCCCCGCTCGGCGAGGCCGATCACGGCGGTCTCCACGACGTTACGAGCCCGCAGGGTGCCGCGGTGCTCATCGCCGACGGGGAGGGCCGGGTCGTCCTCGGTGGAGGGCCGGCCCAGGGACCGGCCGTTGCCGGGCGAGCCGATGCTCCCCGCCACGACCAGCGGCTTTCCGGTTCCCGCGAGTGCCTCGCCGTACGCGAGCATGACCGGGAGCTCCGCGGCGGCCACGGCGTCGATCCCACCGGACGGCAGCAGGTCCTGCCGGTGCGCGACGTGGATGACGCCGTCGGAGTCGGCGGCCGCCTCCTGGAGCCCGTCGAGGTCCTGGAGGTCGCCGCGGCGTACCTTCGCGCCGACCGCGGACAGCGCCGCCGCGGCCGATTCCGACCGGGCCAGGCCGGTGACCTCGTGACCGGCGGCGAGGAGCTCGGGGACGATGTGCGAACCGGAATGGCCGGTCCCGCCAGTGACGAAGACGCGCAAGCTGCTGCTCCTTGTGAGTGGTGTGGTGGTGAGTGGTGCGGCGATGAGTGCTGTGGCGGCGCTGGTGCGCTCAGCCCGGGAGGTCGACGCCGAGCGCGATGTCGAAGCTGCCCGCGCCGTGGCGGGCCAGACCCATCAACAGCGGTCCGACCCCTTCCAGCCAGCGAGCCATCTCGAGGCCGCCGACATCGAGCGGGCGCAGCCCGAGACTCTCGATGAACGCCGACACGTCGGCCTTGGCCCGCGCGTCGTCGCCGGCGAAGAACACGTCCAACGGACGCCCCTGGGCCAGGACGTGGCCGAAGACCGTGTTGAACGCCTTCACGACGTCGGCGCTCGCAGGTGCGGCCTGGGCGATCTCCTGCGCACCGGACGTGCCGTCGGGGGTGACGAGCCCGGTGGCGTCCGCGTTGAAGGTGTTGGAGATGTCGACGATGACCTTGCCGGCCAGCGCCTCCCCGTACTGGGCGACGACCGCCACTGCGCTGGCGTACGGCACGGCGAGGACGACGATGTCGCCGGCAGGGACGGTGCCGAACGTCCCCACCGTGGCCCCGCCGCCGAGCGTGGCGGCCAGCTCCTTGGCTTTGGCCGCGTCGCGACCGACGAGCTCGACGGAGTTGCCGGCCGCGATGGCACGAGCGGCGATGGCGCTGGCCATGCCGCCCAGGCCGATGACGCTGATGCTGATGCTGCTCATGGTGAGTGCTCTTTCTCTGGTCTGAGTTGAACGCCGTTGCCCAGAAGGCTCAGGCGGTTGCTTCGTTGACGCCGAGGGCGAAGTCGCCGTGGCCGACGCCGTTGCCTGCGAGGCCCACCGTGACCACGCCCATGCCTTCGAGCCAGTGCGCCATCTTCAGGCCGCCGGCATCCAGCGGGCGCAGTCCGAGGCTCTGGGCGCCCCACGGGCCCGTCGTCGCGCCGCCCAGAGCCTCGGCCAGGTCATCGGCCTTGGACTGGTCGCGTCCCATGACCTCGACGCTGTTGCCGCCCGCCACCGCGCGCGTGCCGATGGCGCGGGCCATGTTCCCCGTACCGATCAGGGTGATGCTGCTCATGAGGTGTGCTCTCTTTCCTGTTCTCGAGGCGGTGCTTCAGAGGGCTGTGGTGCCGCCGTCGGCCACCAGCTCCAGGCCGTTGACGTAGCTGGAGTCGTCGGACGCGAGGAACAGGGCGATGGTCGCGATCTCGTCCGGGCGGCCCATCTTTCCCCGGGGGATGAGCAACTCGAAGGCGGCCACGGTCGCCTCGTCGAACAGCTCGTCCTGCTTGGCGGTGGCGACCTGGCCGGGCGTCAGGACATTGACCCGGATCTTGCGCTCGCGCAGCTCGTTGAGCCAGACGCGGGCCCAGGCCTGCTGGACGGCCTTGCTCCCCGCGTAGAGGCTCCAACCGGGGAAGGCACCGAGGGAGGCGTTGGATCCGGTCATGAGGATCGAGCCGTTGTCATTGATCAGCGGCAGCGCCTTCTGCACGGTGAAGAAGGTGCCACGCGCATTGAGCCCGAAGGCGCGGTGGAACTGCTCCTCGGTGACCTCGCCGAGTACGGCTGGTTCGCCCATTCCGGCGCTGGCCCACAGCACGTCGATCGAGCCCTTTTCCCGCTTGACGGTGTCGTACAAGCGGTCCAGGTCGTCCAGGTCGGCCGCGTCACCCTGGACGGCGGTGACGTTGCGGCCGATCAGGGTGACGGCCTCGTCCAGTGCTTCCTGCCGCCGCGCCTGGATAAAGACGTGCGCACCCTCGTCGACGAACAGCTTGGCGCCGGCCAGCGCCATGCCGGTGGAGCCGCCCGTGATCACCGCTACCTTGCCATCAAGCTTTCCCACGATCACTCCGTTGAATTGATGGGTATCCGAAGCGGTTCATTTCCGGTTCGGGGCACCGCAATAAAACGCCGGGAATGAATTCTCAGAAACGAATTCTCTCCGCCTCGATGAACGATGCCATTCGCCTGATCTGGTGTCCAAGACCCTTTTCAGCCGTGGTGATACCTTGGGGGCATCGCCGGACCGGGAGGCCCCATGGATCTGGACCTGCGCAAGCTGCGCTACTTCGTCGCAGTCGCGAACGGGCTGCACTTCGGCCGGGCCGCCGAGGAGCTGCACATCGCGCAGCCGGTGCTCAGTCGGCAGATCCGCGCGCTGGAGCAGGAGCTCGGCGCGTCGCTGTTCACCCGGGACAGCCACGGCGTAGCGCTGACCGACGCGGGCCGACAGCTGCTGGACGACGCCGGTCCGCTGCTCGCCTCCGCGCACGCCGCTCGGCACCGGGTGTCCGTGGCCGCCCGCGGCAGCCAACGCCTGGTGGTCGGCTTCCGGGCCGGCATCCCGGTCATACCGGCAACGCGGGCATTCGAGGCGCGGCATCCGGACGTGGTCGTGGACGTGCAGCGCATGGAGTGGGACGACCAGGCTGCGATGCTGCTCGACGGCCGCGTCGACGTCGCCTATGTGCGGCTGCCCATCGACGAGAGCGGCCTGCGCCTGACTCCGCTCTACACCGAGCCCCGCATGGTGGCGCTGCCCACGGGCCACCGGTTGGCCGACAAGGAGCAGGTCAGCGAGGCCGACCTGGCCGGTGAGCCGGTGGTCTGGCACGCCGACCCGAGCACGCAGCCCACCGCGCGTCCGCAACCCGACTCCGGGCTCCGGGTACGCGGGGTGGAGGAGAAGCTCGAGCACGTCGCGGCCGGCCGTGGCATCTCGTTCGTGGGACGTTCGGAGACCGTGTTCTACTCGCGACCGGACATCAGCTACGTGCCCGTCCCGGACCTGGCGCCCGACCAGGTATTCGTCGCGATGGCGGCATCGCGCACCTCGCCGATGGCCGACGACTTCTTCGCCGCGGCTCAGGAGACGGCCGAGATCACCGCAGAGTGCGGGAACTATGAGATGTGGCAGCTCGCGATCGATGCTGTTTCACGGCGTGGTTGAGCGACATCGAGGAAACCAGTGCGGAACTCCGACTCCATCCCGGACCTTGCCCGCGACCTGATCTCCCGTGGCGGCACGGTTCTTGGCCGCATCGCGGTTGACGCCCACGAGGCCCGTGCCCTCGTGCAGGTGTTGCCCAAGGCCGCTCCCGTGGAGTTCGTCATCGACCTGCAGGGTCTGGAGCGGTTCATCGAAGCGGCCCGCGGCAGCGCACCTGATGTCTTCCCTGACGTTGACGGGATCGAAGGTGGGCTTCGGCTCGTCTCCGAGCATCTGCGGGCGGAGGTCGACTCCGCAGAGGGCAAGGTCTTCGCGGTCGGAGTTGATCGTCGCGGAGAGACCTGGCGCCGCGCCGGGCCTGCGCCGCAGCGAAACGCACTGCCCCCAGGCGACTACCGCTGGTCCGCGGAGCGTGAGTAGTCCGTGAAGCTCGTCGCCTACGATCATGGCGTGGACGCGCTCGCGCTCGGGATGCAACGGCTTGATGCGGCGCAGACGAAGGACGAGCTCGTGGAGGCTCTCTGGGACCTGCGTGACCTGGTGTACGACCAGCCTGAGATTTGGGGTGCGCTCACAGCGGAGATGGTCTTGCAAGGCCTGGCGTACGAATTGGAGCAGACACCTGCTGACGAGGGCAGTCAGGTCTCGGTGAGCGTCCTGGCCAGTGCGCTGCTGAGGGTGCTCGATCCTCGATCGCGCGAACCGTAGCTCGCCGCGCAGACCAGAGCGGATCCACGTCCAGAGCGTTGCGCCGTGGGTACTTCTGTCCGCGAGTCGGTACGGTCCGCGCATGGCCGTGCCGCTGCTCCTGGTCCCGTCCGATCCCCTCGCCCCCTGGGTTCCTGATCGACACTTCATGCGCGAGGCCGACGCCGCACAGCAGGCGGGGATGGGAGTCGCGATGGTGGACCAGGACGCGGTCCTCGCTGGAGACGTCCAGGCGGCAGTTCGTCGGGTTCCGACGTCCGACGGAGAACGGGTCGCCTGGTACCGCGGCTGGATGATGCCTTCCGCCGCGTACTCACGGCTCCAGGCCGCCTTGCGTACTTGTCGAGTCCGGCTGCTCACCGACACTCCCGCGTACCAGGCCGCGCACGAGCTGCCCGGGTGGTACGGCATATTCGCGAACCTGACCCCGGCGAGCGTCTGGTTGCCGGGGGAGCCAGGCCGGACGCCGACGAGCGCGGACGTCGGCGCCTTGGTCGAGGCGCTGGGCGGTGGTTCGGGCGTCGTCAAGGACTACGTGAAGTCCCGCAAGCACGAGTGGCACGAGGCGTGCTTCGTGCCCGATCTTGCCGACGTCGCGGCCACCACCCGTGTGATCGGAAGGATGGTCGAACTGCAGGGAGACGACTTGGCCGGCGGGATCGTCGTGCGTGCCTTCGAGAAGTTCACGCCCGACGCCGATGGGCACATCCAGGAAGTTCGGATCTGGTGGGTCGCGGGATCGGCGGTACTGATCACCCCGCACCCTGACGCGCCCGCGCGTGCCACTGTGGATGTCCCGACCGCAGTGTGCGTCGCGGTCGGCGCGAGCGTACGTGCCCTGGGTGCGCCGTTCGTGACCACAGACCTCGCATTGCGGTCCGATGGTGTCTGGCGCGTGATCGAGGTCGGGGACGGACAGGTCAGCGACCTCCCCGCCGCCGAGGACCCGGCCCTGCTCATGCAGGCGCTCGCCGTAGGATGCTGACGGCGTGGTGGTTGCCAATCCGACCTATCCTCGCTCGTGTCGTGTCCCCATAGGTCGAGCCCTCGCATGATGTGCCGATATGCGCGCTGCGATCATTCGCCGAGCAGGCTCTCCGCACCATGCGTAATCTCCCGACTATGACGCGGGTCGAGCGTTGGGAACGTCGTGCCGAGGTTCCACTGCTGCTGCTCGCAGTCGCTTTCCTTGTTGCATATGCGTGGCCGGTGCTCGACCCGCGACTGCACAGCGATATAGCGACAGTCCTGCAAGTCGCGACCTGGTCGGTCTGGGTTGTCTTCGCGGTCGACTTGGCAGCTCGCGTCCATCTTGCGCGGCCCCGATGGGCGTACATCCGCCGACATTGGTACGACGTCGCACTCATCGTCCTGCCAATGCTGCGACCGCTGCGCCTGTTGCGGTTGCTCGCGCTCGTTCGAATCATCAACCGATCCGCCGCGCACTCACTCGTCGGACGCGTCAGCACGTACGTCCTCGGGGCCGCCGTGATGTTGGCCCTCTTGGCCGCGGTCGCAGTGCTCGACGCCGAGCAAGACGCACCTGAAGCCAACATCACCACGATCGACGATGCGCTGTGGTGGGCAGCCGCAACAGTCACCACGGTGGGCTACGGGGATCGCTTCCCGGTTACTGGCGAGGGACGGCTGATTGCCGTTGGCCTCATGCTGGTTGGCATCGCGACGGTAGGCGCACTAATCGCGAGCATGATGGGGTGGATCGTGTCGCAGGTCGCGGCTGATGGATCACGCGAGCGAGAGCCGGAGTCGTGAGGGCAAATGTCGATCCCGACCACCAGGCGATCCTGGAGCGGTTCGGCGGTTCGGCAGTTCGGCAGTTCGGCGGTTCGACGGGTGATTGCGGTGAGTATCCGCTGGGCCGACACCATGCCACGGAAACAGCGAGGCCCGGAATCCCTAGGGATTCCGGGCCTGATTGCTCCCGCGGTTGGACTTGAACCAACGACCGTCCGGGATGAGTTCGCCGTCAACCGGTTGGGACCCAATGTGACGTGTTATGTGCGCTGAACTGCGACCGAGGCGTCCTCAGATCAGCGTGGACGGTGCCGTTCCGACGCGTCCTGACGTAGTGCGCCGCAATGAAAGTGCGGCGTAGATGATAGATGCGGCGGTGCGTTCGGTGCGAGGTCAGGCTGCGGGTGTTTCGTGCTCCGCAGCGGTAGCCAAGTCGATCTCGATGCGCTTGCCATGCATCGTGACCACGAGAGTTGGGTTCTCGGCGCCGGCTGCTCGTAGGTAGGACAGGAGTGTGCTGTAGAGCATGTCGCCACGCTTCTCAGCGCGAGAGACTGCGCTCTGGCTCATGCCCAGGCGCTGAGCGATCTCCTCCTGCGTGTAGTGAGCCGCCGAACGGAGAGCTGCGAGGTTCATCCGATAGGCGCGGTCTGCGTCGTCCATCTCGGCACGGATCTCTGCGACAGCGGCGGCGCGCTCAGGGGTGGCGTTGATGATCTCGTCGAGCTCGTCGTTGAACGGGGTGTAGGCATCTTCGGCGCTCATCGGTTGTCCTCCTTCTGTGATGTAGGCCGGTCGCGCAACCATTCGTCGATCGCTTGATCGGCTCGGCTGCCGACTGAGTCGTAGAACACGTCGCCCATCTGGGCCTTGTCTGAGAAGAACAGCATCAAGACCGCCTCTCCTTCCGGTGTGAACCAGACGATCGTGCGTACGGCGTGCCCTTCCCGGAACGGGTGTGAGAGTCGCCAGACCGGAAACTCGCCCGACTGCACCACCCTCCGTACCGTCGGGGTCTCTTCGGCAGGCTCCCCGTCGAGGTCACGGAGGACGGCGACCTGAGCCGCCACGAGACGCAGTGTTGTCTCAGCGCGTTCATCGCCAGCACCCGCCTTCGCCTTCAGCGCGTCGACCGCGATCCGGAACGGTCGCGCGGGAAAGATGTTCACTCAGCGATTATGCGCCAGGCGCATACGCATGGCAAGCATAGGGTCGACGGTCCTGTGATCGAGATCCCGCGCCAGGCCGGTCCACCAAGGCACCCACACGCCCAGCTGCGCCATCGGGGTCGGTCGCCGGGAGGGTCTGGTGCGGTTCGGCAGGGGACAATGCTGGGTTTCTGCTGGGTGGGCACCATGTAACAGAAACAGCAAGGCCCGGAATCGTTGAGATTCCGGGCCTGGTTGCTCCCGCGGTTGGACTTGAACCAACGACCGTCCGATTAACAGTCGGATGCTCTGCCAGCTGAGCTACGCGGGATCGCGTTCACCCGTCCCGTGCACCGGGAGGGCGACCGGTGAAAACTCTAACAGGTTCAGGCAGGTAGTCCTGCCGCATTTCGAACCCGAGCCTCAGCGGCGTCGATCACACCCGCTATGCCCGGATCGGCGAGGTCCAGATCGCCCCCGCCGATCACCTGGGAGAACAGCTCTCCGTCCACGCGGCGTCGGACCGCCACGCGGGCGGAACCCCCGCCAGGGAGCTTGACCGGCTCCGCCAGGACCACCGACCACTGCACCCGCTCGCGCAGCACCTGCGGCAGGACGGACCGCCGGCCGTCGAGGGGGAGCGGCGTCGGCTCGTCGCCGTCGACCCAGTGCACGCGGATGACGTTGGAATCCGTGTCGTAGGTCGCCCGGTCGACGTCGGCCCACTCCCGGTGCACGACGACGGAGGGCGCGCCCCGTGACTCGCCGTCGGCCTGTCCGGTGGGTGCCTCGGGCGCCGAGATCATCAGCAGCTCGGCGCGGGTGGCGAACGCCCATGCCTCGCCGGTGGACGTGACCAGCGCCGCCCACGCCAGCACCGAGTCGGTGCGGTGCGAGTCCACGGTGCGGCGGACGGCCTTCTGCGGGCGGTGCGCGAACCACGATCTGAACCCCATGTCCCCACCGTAGTGCTGCGGACCGGACGATCGGACGAGGTCGATACCGTGTCCGCCGCACCCGTCGCAGAAAGCCCGTCGAGAGCAGAGAGTTCACCCGCTGAGGGGTCGGCTCCAGGGTGTCGGGTGCCGTAGGTTCTGGCCAGTGACCTCGACGAACGCCATGCCACTTGTCGATCCCCCTGGCGCCAAGCCCGGTGGGACTGCGAGAGAGCGGCGCGAGGCGAAAGGTCGTCGTCGCCGCGCCATGCGGTCGATGATCATCGTGACGCTCGTGGTCGTCCTCGCGATGGGTGGGGGAGGGTTCGCCTGGTTCGTCGTCGCGGAGACGGACGACCTGGCCACCCAGACCGCCGCGGCGGAGGAGCTGCTGGCAACCTCCGAGGGCAAGGTCACGGAGCAGTCGACGCGCGCCGGGCTCTCCGCACAGATCGCCGAGGCCCGGTCCGTGCTGGATGAGTCGGTCCTCACCCGGCTCACCACCGGGACCGGCGATGCCCGGGAATCCCTCGAGGCGGCGACGGACGCCGTCGAGGCCTCCATGGTCGAGTTCGCCCGTGGCAGGGTCACCGAGGCGCGCGATAGCCTCGCGGCCGCTCAGGCCCGCGCGGAGAAGATCTACCAGGCGACGGAGGGCCAGGGGGTCGACGATGCCGTCCGGGCCCGCCTGCAGGCCGCGCTCGACACGATGGCCGCCGCAGACACCGCCGCGGACACCACCCTCAGCAGCGAGGACCTGGCAGAGCTGGCACGGGCCGCGGACGAGCTGGGCACGAACCGCTCGGTCGTCACGGTCGCTACCGAGGCGCTGTCCGACGCGCAGGACGCGATCACCTGTCCCGCGCCCGACCAGGCGTGGGACCCGGACAGCGGCAAGGTGCCGAGCTCCGCCCTCGCGGAGATCCCGTGGGCGCCCACGCACTTCGTGCGTGCCGACGTGCTGCCGGGCCTGATCGAGCTCGACGCCGCCTATCGCGAGGCGTTCGGGGAGCACCTGACGATCAACTCCTCGTACCGCACGTACGAGTCGCAGGCGTCCTTGTACGACCCGTCGTCGCCGATCGCTGCACCGCCCGGCTGCTCCAACCACGGCCTGGGCCTCGCGGTCGACATCGGCGGCGGCGTCGAGACGTTCGACACCGAGCAGTACACCTGGCTCAAGCAGAACGCCGAGACCTACGGCTGGACGCACCCGGACTTCGCCGAGCCCGGCGGGCGCGTGCCGGAGCCGTGGCACTGGGAGTCGGTGCTCGCCCGCGCAGGCTTGTGAGGTCTGGCGATTCCGTCCCGCGCGCGAAGTTCATGCGGGTGAATTAACGTCGTCGTGGAAATCACGCCGATGGGAGACTTGTGAGCAGCGGGACGACGTCGGCATCATCGAGGAGCCGGACGCTTCGGCGCACCGTGGCCCTCGCCGTATCCCTGATGCTGGCGGTGACGTTCCTGATGCCCGGCTTGGCGGGGCCACGTGCCGCGTCGGCGCAGGAGGGAACCGGGCACCTGTCGCTCTTCAAGCGCATCGAGAACCTCGACACCGGTGCGTCCGAGGGGCGGCGCGAGCTGTGGACCATGCGCGCGGAGAACCTGGCGACCGGCGAGGTCATCGAGGGCAACGGTCTCAACGGCGTGCAGGACCGGCTGGTCCCGGCCGGCACCTACCGCATCTCGGAGAGCGGCGGCGTGGCCGGCTACCGGTTCCAGAACTGGAACTGTGGTGGCGAGGACATCCTGGACCCCACCCCGGATATCACGGTGCCCGCGGACGGCAGCATCGCGTGCACGGTGGACAACGAGGCGATCGCGCCGACACTGACGCTCGTCAAGGACGTCGTCGGAGGATCGGCTTCGCCCGAGGACTGGGAGCTGCGTGCCCAGGGGCCCGAGTCGATCGTCGGCGCCTCCGGCTCGGAGGCGGTGACGAACCAGCCGCTGCGGATCGGGCAGTACACGCTGTCCGAGGAGGGCGGGCCGGACGGCTATCGCAGCGCAGGCTGGTCGTGCGACGGGGCGCAGCTGACGGGCGACGTCGTGACGCTGGAGCTCGGCGGCTCCGTGACCTGCACGGTGCGCAACGTGGGTTCGGGGCCGACGCCCACTCCCACGCCGACTCCGACGCCTACGCCGACTCCGACTCCGGCGCCCACGCCAACGCCAACGCCAACGCCGATGCCGACGCTGACGCCGACGCCGACCGCTACGGAGACCGTCACGCCGGGCCCGGACGAGTCCGATGGGCCGGACGGCACCGGCACCGGAGCTGAGGATCCGCCCTCCTCCCTGGCCGCGACCGGTGCGGACGCGGCGGCCTTTGCCGCGGTCGCCCTCGCCGCCGTGGCCGCGGGCCTGGGCCTGATCTGGCTACGCCGGCGGCACGGCTGACCGTTTCGTGAACGCGATGAGGTCGGCGCGCATGCACTGGACCTCGGTGATCGGCTCGTAGAAGCCCTCGAGGACGTCGAGGCCGCGCAGGGCCAGTCGCGTGCCCTCGTCGTCGATCCGGCCCGTCAGCCGGAGCAGGGTGAAGGCAGCGCCGACGGCGAACATGGCGGTGTCGACGTCGTCGTCCTCGGCGAGCCATGTGTCGTCAGGGTCAGCTTCGCCGTCCTCGAGCAGTGCGCGGACCGTCGTGGTCTCGTCCAGCTCCTCGGCGCGTTCCGTCCAGATGGTCAGCACGTCGGCGCCCTCGTCGTTGCCGAACGGAGCGAACTCGTTCGCCGGGTCGTCGTAGATCGGGTCGGTGAAGTACTCGGCGAACACCGGGTGCTTCGGTTCTGTCTCAAGTCCGAGGTCCAGCGCCTCGTCGAGTTCATCGGTCACGCCGGCCATCCTGCCGGGGACCACTGACACCCAGGTCGTCGTCCCAGGGGCTTGCTATCTGAGAAACCGGTTACTAGGATCCGGGAAACCGGTTACCCGTCGGCTGGAAAATCATCCGGTCGGTTGGCGCCAGCGTCGGCGCGGACGCGTCTGGCGAACCCGCACCGCACCACAGCAATGTCCCGCTTTCAACGACGAACGTGAGGCAACGACGATGAGACGACCAAGAGCAGTACAGCTCCTCTCGGCGGTGGCAGCGGCGACGCTCGCCGTCACCATCGGGGTGACGGCGCAGTCCGCCCCGAACGCGGCGGCGGCCACGGGCCCCGCCACGGGCTTCGCCACCCAGAACGGCGGCACCACCGGCGGCGCCGGCGGGCAGACGGTGCGGGCGAGCACCGGGACGGCGATCCACACGGCGCTGTGCACCCGCGCCAGCAGCAGCACGCCGATCATCATCGAGGTCACGGGGACCATCAACCACGGCAACACCAGCAAGGTGTCGGGGAGCAGCTGCAGCACGGCCGACGACGTGATCGAGCTCAAGCAGATCAGCAACGTCACGATCGTCGGTGTGGGCAGCGGTGCGGTGTTCGACCAGATCGGCATCCACATCCGTGAGGCCAGCAACATCATCATCCAGAACGTGACGGTCCGGAACGTGAAGAAGTCCGGCTCGCCCACGTCCAACGGCGGTGACGCCATCGGCATGGAGAGCGGGGTCCGCAACGTCTGGGTTGACCACGTGGACCTGCTCGCGTCGGGCGGCGAGTCCGCGGGCTACGACGGTCTCTTCGACATGAAGAACGACACCAAGTACGTGACCCTCTCGTACAGCACGCTGCGCAACTCGGGCCGCGGTGGCCTGATCGGGTCCAGCGAGAGCGACGTCTCCAACGGGTTCGTCACGTTCCACCACAACCTGTACTCGAACATCGACTCGCGCACCCCGCTGCTGCGCGGCGGTATCGCGCACGCCTACAACAACCACTACGTCAACCTCAACGAGTCCGGGATCAACTCACGGGCCGGGGCCAAGGCGAAGGTGGACAACAACTACTTCGAGGACTCCAAGGACGTGCTCGGCACGTTCTACACCGACCAGGCCGGCTACTGGCAGGTCGGCGGCAACATCTTCGACAACGTGACCTGGTCGAGCCGCAGCGGTGACACCAACCCAGCCGGTCCCAACCCGACGTCGAACACCTCGGTCAGCATCCCCTACTCGTACCCGATGGACGGCGCCAGCTGCGTGCCGAACGTCGTCGCCGCGACGGCGGGCGCGAACAAGGGCAACCGCGTGTCGGACGGTAGCTGCACGCCGACGGACCCGACCGACCCGACCGATCCCACGGACCCCACCGACCCGACCGACCCGACCGACCCGACCGACCCGACGGACCCGCCCACCGGGACCAACCTGAGCCTCGGCGCGGGCGCCGACGGCTCCAGCAAGGCCAGCGGCACCAGCTACGGCAACGTCATCGACGGCAACGCGAGCACCTACTGGTCACCCGCGAGCTCGACCGGCCGCGTCTCGGTCAAGTGGGCGTCCGCGAAGACGGTGTCGAGCATCAACATCCGTGAGGCGTCCGGCGCCGTCGGCAACATCGGCTCGTGGCGCGTCGTCAACAACGACAACGGCGCGGTGCTGGCCACGGGGAGCGGAGCCAAGGCGGTCAGCTTCGCGTCGACCTCGCTGAGCAAGATCAACTTCGAGATCACCAGCTCGTCCGGCACGCCCCGGGTCGCGGAGTTCGAGACCTACGCCGGAGCGCCGTCGTCGGGCGGCGACCCCACTGAACCGCCGGACGGCGGTGGGCCGATCGAGCAGCCCAGCGCGGACGCGCTCTACGTGGCGCCCGGTGGCACCGACAGCGCCGCCGGTACCGAGGCGAACCCGACGACGCTCGCGTCGGCGATCAGCCGGATCAACCCTGGTGGCACGATCTACCTGCGCGGAGGCACCTACAACTACTCGCAGACGATCGCCATCCCGCCGGGCAAGAACGGCCTCTCGGGCAACCGCACCGAGATCTTCGCGTACCCCGGCGAGCGGCCGGTGCTCAACTTCTCGGCGCAGAGCGAGAACTCGGCCAACCGTGGGCTCGCCATCGGCGGTGACTGGTGGCACGTGCGCGGCATCGTCGTCGAGCGCGCCGGCGACAACGGAATCCTCCTCGGCGGCGACAACAACGTCATCGAGCGAGTGGTGACCCGGTTCAACCGCGACTCCGGTCTCCAGCTCTCCCGGTACACCGCCGGGGCGCCCCGGGCCGACTGGCCCGCCAACAACCTCATCGTGTCCTCGGAGTCGCACGACAACGCCGACTCCGACGGTGAGGACGCGGACGGGTTCGCGCCGAAGCTCACCGTGGGATCGGGCAACGTCTTCCGTCACACGGTGGCGCACAACAACATCGACGACGGCTGGGACCTGTACACGAAGTCCGACACCGGTGCGATCGGCGCCGTCACCATCGAGGACTCGCTCTCCTACGAGAACGGGACCCTGTCGAACGGCGGCCAGGCCGGCAACGGCGACCGCAACGGCTACAAGCTCGGCGGTGAGGACATCGCGGTGAACCACGTCGTGAAGCGCAGCATCGCCTTCGACAACGGCAAGCACGGGTTCGGCTACAACCGGAACCTCGGGTCGCTGACGGTCGAGAACAACCTGAGCATCGGCAGCGCGGAGCGCAACTTCAACTTCGACGGCGGCTCCTCGACCTTCCGCAACAACACCTCCTGCAACAGTGGGTCGAACGACCGGATCATCGGCAACGACGCAGGCGGCAACCAGTGGTGGTCCGGCTCCAACGGCTCCCGGTGCGGGCAGTACTCCGGGGCGCTGAGCTGGTCCTTCGCGTCCGACGGTCGCCTGGCCGTGACGATCGGGGGTCGGGCGGTCAACCTCTGACAGACCAGCTGAAGCAGCGGACTGCCGACGAGGGCGTCCTGGGGAGCGCGAGAGCGCACTTCTCAGGACGCCCTCGTCGTGTCTGCCAGACTGCCGGGATGTCGTTCAGCAGGATCTCGCTGGCGGGCCGGCTCACGGTGATCGCCGGCCCGCAGCCGCCGTCGGACGACGGCTTCCGCTCGGATCGGCTCCAGGTCCTGCACTGGCGCGTCGACGAACCGTTCGGCGACGACGGAACCCACCTCCATCGGGCGAGCGACGAGGTCTACGTCGTCCTGGAGGGATCCATCGACCTGGAGATCGATGGATCGCGGATCACGGTGGCGGCCGGGGAGGCGGTCACCGTCGGCGCGGGCGTCTCCCATGCGCTGGTGGCTGTTCACCACCCGGCTCGGGGTATGACGATCCGTGGTCCCGCGATCGACGACAAGGTGATCACCGACGGCGGTTCCTCGGGAGACGGCTCGGGCCTCGAGCGACCGCGGCGCGAGGGTCGGTGACTGCACGAGAGAGGCCCGGAATCGGCGGGATTCCGGGCCTCTGGTGCCCCGTACAGGACTTGAACCTGTGACCGAGAGATTATGAGTCTCCTGCTCTGACCAGCTGAGCTAACGGGGCCCGCGGCATCGAAGCCGCGGGAGGATCTTACTGCCTCGAGCAGGGAATGCCGGGCCATCCACGCGTCCGCGGGCGAGGGCGGTGCCGAAATCTCCTGGCGCACACTCGACGGCGACCCTTAGGTTCTGCGAGCCATTCCCGCACAGAACAGGAGCACTCCCATGTCCTCGAACTTCCCGGTCGCTCTCTCGGGCGCCCGGGCCCAGACCCTCATGTGGGCGCACGAGCACGACGTCGACCACGCCGCACTGAACCAGCTGCGCAACATCTCGGCCCTGCCGTGGGTGGCGGGCGTTCGCGTGATGCCCGACGTCCACCTCGGCAAGGGTGCGACCGTCGGCTCCGTGATCGCGATGCGCGACGCCGTGTCGCCGAACGCCGTGGGCGTCGACATCGGCTGCGGCATGATCGGTGTCCGCACCTCGCTGACCGCCAACGACCTGCCGGACGACCTCTCGCGCCTCCGTGCGCGGATCGAGGCCGCGATCCCGGTCGGGTTCCACTCCCACGACGAGCCGGTGGACCTGCGTCGCCTGCGGCCCGTCAAGGGGTCCGGAGGCCAGGAGCGGCTGCGGGGCGAGCAGGCGTTCTGGGACAGGTTCGAGACGCTGGACCCGAAGGTCCGCCAGCTCGAGACGCGGGCGCGGAAGCAGCTCGGTTCGCTTGGCTCGGGCAACCACTTCGTCGAGCTCTGCCTCGACCAGGACGACCAGGTCTGGCTACAGCTCCACTCCGGCTCCCGCAACATCGGCAAGGAGCTCGCCGAGCACCACGTCGGCATCGCGAAGCGCCTCGAGCACAACGTGGGCCTCGTGGACCGCGAGCTCGCCGTGTTCCTCGCGGGCACGCCCGAGATGGACGCGTACCTCAACGACCTCTGGTGGGCGCAGGAGTACGCGGCCCGGTCCCGCGCCGTCATGATGGCCCTGACCGTCCAGGCGGTCCGGGACGAGTTCGCGCAGCTGGTCGACGGCGGCCGCGCGCTCACCTTCGACGAGGGTGTGAACGTGCACCACAACTACGTGGCGCGCGAGCAGGTCGACGGCGAGGAGCTGATCGTCACCCGCAAGGGCGCGATCCGGGCGGGCCAGGGCGACCTGGGCCTCATCCCTGGGTCGATGGGCACGGGCTCCTACGTGGTGCGCGGTCTGGGCAACCCGGAGTCGTACTGGTCGGCGTCGCACGGCGCCGGACGGCGGATGTCCCGGACCCGGGCCAAGAAGGAGTTCACGGTGGATGACCTCGCCGTCCAGACCGAGGGCGTCGAGTGCCGCAAGGACCGCGGCGTGCTCGACGAGATCCCCGGCGCGTACAAGGACCTCGACGCGGTGATCGCCGCACAGTCCGACCTCGTGGAGGTCGTCGCCCGGCTGCGGACGGTGCTCTGCGTCAAGGGCTGAGCACCACGGCAGCGGACCGCGGGCTGGAACGATGGTGGGTGCCTCTGGCAACCTGTGCGCGGTGAGCGTCGCACGGAGTGGTGGAGACGAGGCGCCGGCCGTCCCCGCCCGCGTCCGCTGCCTCGTGGTCGTGGTCTGGGCGTTGCTGCTCGGGCACTTCGTCGCCACGTTCCTCTGGGCGGCTCCCGGTTCCCTGACCAGCCGGCCCGACGACAAGCCGGCCAGCTCCTCGGGCACGGGCGCACTGAGCGCCTACATGACGCCTGTCTTCGCGCAGAACTGGTCGATCTTCGCGCCGTCGCCCCTGCACGTGGAGTACGCCCTGAGGGTCCGTGGCGTGTACGCGCGGGCCGACGGCGAGCTGGTGCCGGGGCCCTGGACCGACACGACCGCCGTCGAGGTCCGCGCGCTGACCGGGCGCGTGCTCCCGGGGGCGACCGAGCGGCCGGCCCGCCGGCTGGCCTCCGGCACCCGCGCCGCGTACCTGGCGCTGCCCGAGGAGGCACGGCTCGTCGTCCTGCGGTCGCCCTCGGAGGCACCAGCCCTGGGGCACGCCCTGTCCGAGCCCTGGCCCGCCCTGCGGGCATCGCTGCTCGACGCCGGAGCCGCGCCCGGCGTCGTCGACGACTACCTCGCCCGGGATCGTGCTCTGGCCGCCTACGCCACCCAGGTGCTGCGGGCCGACGGCGCCGCGGGGAGCCCGGCGCCGGCCTACGTCCAGGCGCACGTCGTACGGCACGTCGTCACGCCGTACGGGGCACGGCAGCGGCCGGAGCCGGCCGGGTTCACCGTCGGGGCGCGTCCGCCGTACGCGGTCGTCGGCCAGGACGACGCGGCGTTTCGCGGCACGTGGGACACGCTGGACGGGTCCACAGCGGCCGGCGGGGGCACCGGGTGACTCGCGGGTCCGCCCGGTCCGGGCACCCCCTGACGGCGCTCCTGGACGCCGGCGCCCGCTGGATGACGGCGTCCGCCCACGCGACGTACGGCGTCGCACTGATGCGCATCACCTTCGGCGTGGGCATCGCTGGGTACGTCGCGGTCAACTTCCCGGCGCGCCACGCCCTGTGGGGCGCGGGCGCCCGCTGGACGACGCCGCTCGGCGGGCACGCGCTCACCGGCAGCCCGGCGGTCACGGTGGCCTGTGTCGCACTGTTCGTGGTCGCCGTGCTGGTCACGCTGGGCTGGCGCGCCTGCTGGACCGTGCCGCTGCTGCTGGCCGGCTGGGCCGGGCTGACCTCGATCAACCCCCTGATCCCCGACCAGGGCGACAACATCTCGCGCATCCTGCTGGTCTACCTCTGCTTCGCGGACACGTCGGCCCGCTGGTCCCTCGATGCCCGACGCCGCCGGCGTCGGCTCGGCCACGTACGCAACCTGGCCCACAACGCCGCCGTGCTGGCCGTGGGCGCCCAGATCTGCCTGGTGTACGTGCTGTCGGGACTGTTCAAGCTGCACGGCCCCGAGTGGCGTGACGGTTCGGCCGTGTACTACCCGCTGCTGCTGCCGCAGTTCCGGCCGTGGCCGGCGCTGGCCGACCTGGTGGCGGGGACCGGTTGGCTCGTGGCCGCGGTGACCTGGGGGACGCTCGCGCTGCAGCTCACGTTCCCGCTCCTGCTGCTGCAGCGCCACCTGCGGGCGGCGGCGGTGGCCGGAGCGATCATGATGCACGCGGGCATCTCCGTCGTGATGGGGCTGCCGTTCTTCTCGCTGTTCATGATGGCGGGCGACTGCGTCTTCCTCCGCGACGCGACGGTCGCGCGGTGGGCGAGACGCAGGAAGCCCGGCTCCACCCAGCGATCCGGCCCGGAACCCGCGAGGGTTCTGGACCGGGTCCCTGGGTAGGGCCGGGCTACCGGGTCAGCCCACCTGGTGGAGCCATCGGACCGGGGCGCCGAGACCCGCGTACCGGAACGGCTCGAGCTCGTCGTCCCAGGCGGCGCCCAGCGCGAGGTCGAGTGCTTCCCGCATGGCGCGCGGGTCGGCAAGCTCCAGGGCGGCACGGACACGGTCCTCCTGGACCACCACGTTGCCGTGGACGTCCGTCATGGCGTGGAAGATGCCGAGGTCGGGAGTGTGCGACCACCGGGCGCCGTCGGCCCCGTTGCTCGCGTCCTCCGTGACCTCGTACCGCAGATGGGACCAGCCGCGCAGGGCGGACGCCAGCCTGGCGCCCGTGCCCTGCGGACCCTGCCACGAGTACTCGGCACGGTACAGACCGCGACCCGCTGGCTGCGCGGTCCAGTCCATGGATACGCGCACGCCAAGCACGTTCCCCGCTGCCCACTCGATGTGGGGGCACAGGGCACGAGGCGCCGAATGCACAAAAAGCACACCCCGCGTGATGACACCGGCCATGTCTTCCTCCCTGGGTCGAGGTACGTCTTCCCCTACGTCCTCACCAGGGCGGTGACGCTGTGGTCGGCTGCACAGCGGTGCTTCGGACCACATCCTGCCCGATCCGTCGACGAGATGCGAGGCGAAACGACGCGCAGGCGTCGAATGAAGCACCACGTACGACGAGTTCGTGCGGCACATTCTTGCCTAAAAGGGCGCACCACCACTAGTGCCCCTTAAGACTTTCTTGAGTCGAATCCCACAGGGCGTGGTGTGTACGAAACGGGGCGGTCAGGCCCTCACAGGCGCGCGCGAAGCTCCCGCATCGCCGCGCGGCGCGCCTCCTTCTGGAGGCGGTCGAGGTAGACCATGCCGTCCAGGTGGTCGCACTCGTGCTGCAGGCAGCGGGCCATGATCTCGGTGCCCTCCACGGTGATCGGCTCGCCGTCCAGGTTGATGCCCTCGACCCGTGCGTAGTTCGCGCGCACCGTGGGGTACCAGAGGCCGGGCACGGACAGGCAGCCCTCGCCGCCGTCCTGCAGCTCCTCGCCCAGCTCGACGATGCGCGGGTTGATCACGTAGCCGATCTCGCCCTCGATGTTCCACGAGAAGGCCCGCAGGGAGACACCGATCTGGTTGGCGGCCAGTCCGGCACGTCCCTCGTCGTCCACCGTCTCGACCAGGTCCGCGACCAGGCTGCGGACGCGGTCGTCGATCGTCGTCACGGTGTCGCACGGGGTGCGCAGCACTGGGTCGGGAACCACACGGATCTCACGCATTGCCATGCGGGCATTCTCCCATGTCAGAAGGAAGGGGTGCAGACGTGTCAGACGCTCAGGTCAGCGGATGACCTGAGCGTCTGGCACGTACGAGGGCCTGCGGGGCCGGGTCAGTGGTTCTGGACCACCAGGGCGACGTTGTGCCCGCCGAAGCCGAACGAGTTGTTGATCGCGGCGATGTCGCCGCCCGGCAGCTTGGCCGGCTCGTCGCGGACGAGCGGCACCTGCAGCTCCGGGTCGGGGTTGTCCACGTTGATCGTCGGCGGAGCGACGCGCTCGGCCACGGCCTTGACCGCGAACAGGGACTCGATGGCGCCGGCGCCGCCCAGCAGGTGTCCGGTCATGGACTTCGTCGCCGAGAGCTGCACGTGGTCGGCGTCGGAGCCCAGCAGCGTCCGGATGGAGTACGTCTCGGTGAGGTCGCCCACCTTGGTGGAGGTGGCGTGCGCGTTGACGTGCACGATGTCGGCGGCGGTCACGCCGGCGTCCTCCATCGCGGAGCGCATGGCGGCGACCTGGCCCTTGCCCTCGGGGTCGGGGGAGGTGATGTGGTACGCGTCGGACGACAGGCCCACGCCGCCGATCTTCGCGTAGACACGGGCGCCACGGGCGGCCGCGTGCTCGGCGCTCTCCAGCACCAGGACCGCGGCACCCTCGCCGAGGACGAAGCCGTCACGGTCGATGTCGTACGGGCGGGAGGCGCGCTGCGGGTCGTCGTTGCGCAGCGAGAGCGTGCGGGACGCCGCGAACGCGCCGAGCGGCATGGGATGGATCACGGCCTCGGTACCGCCGGCGACCACGACGTCGGCCCGGCCGCTGCGGATCATGTCTGCCGCGTAGCCCACCGCCTCGGCGCCGGAGGCGCAGGCGGACACCAGGGCGTGCGTGCCGGCGCGGGCGCCGAGCTCCAGGGAGACGTAGGCGGACGGCGAGTTCGGCATGAGCATGGGGACGGTCATGGGCAGCATGCGGCGTGCGCCGCGCTCCCGGAGCGTGTCCCAGCCGTCCAGGATGGTCCAGAGCCCACCGATGCCCGACGAGACCACGGCACCGAGCCGGTCGCCGTCGACCTCGGGGCTGCCGGCGTCGGCCCAGGCCTCGCGTGCCGCGACGATCGCGTACTGCGTGGACGGGTCCATCCGCTTGGTCTCGGGGCGCGAGAGCACCTCGGCCGGGTTCACCTTGATGGTGGCGGCGAAGGTGACGGGCAGGCTGTACTTCTCGGCCCAGTCGTTGTCGAGGGTGCGTGCCCCGGACTCGCCTGCGAGGGCGGCCTCCCACGTGGATGCCACGTCCCCGCCGATGGGTGTGGTGGCGCCGAGGCCCGTGACGACGACTTCGCGTGCGGAGGTCATGATGATGCTCCCGAGGGTGGTGGGACGAAGGGGGCAGGTGCGAAAGGTGCTGCCTTGTGAGCAGCGAGTGCCCGACGGCGGCGCGGGCCCGGTCGATCAGGTCGACCGGAGTCGGTGAGATCGGTCGGGCCGTGCGGCCGCCGCCGGGGGGCGGCTCAGTCCTGGGCGCCCTTGATGAAGCTCACTGCGTCGCCGACGGTCGCGAGGTTCTTGACCTCCTCGTCCGGGATACGAACCCCGAACTTGTCCTCGGCGTGCGTGACGATGGTCATCATCGACAGGGAGTCGATGTCGAGGTCGTCCGTGAAGGACTTCTCCAGCAGGACGTCGGCCTTGTCGAGGCCCGTCTCCTCGGCGACGATCTCGGCGAGGCCCTCGAGGATCTCCTGGTCCGTGTTGGCCATGGGACTTCCTTATCTTTCGTAACGGTCACCGGCGCCGTCGGGCACCGGAGTCTTGCTGGTCAGATCTTGGCGCATCCGGAGACCGGAATGCACGGCGGGTTCATTCTCCGCCTTCGTGCACCCTGCTACGGCAGCACCACGACCTGGGCGGCGTAGACGAGGCCCGCACCGAACCCGATCTGCAGGGCGAGGTCGCCGGACCTGGCCTGGCCCTCCGCGAGGAGACGGTCGGCAGCCAGCGGGATCGACGCCGCGGACGTGTTGCCGGTCTCGGCGATGTCGCGCGCGATCACCACCGAGTCCGGCAGGCCGAGCTGCTTCTTCATCTGGTCGATGATCCGCATGTTGGCCTGGTGCGGGATGAAGACCTGGATGTCCTGGGCGGTCACGCCCGCCTCGGCCATCGCCTTCTCCGCGATGGGCGCCATCTGGAAGCTTGCCCACTTGAACACCGTGGGGCCGTCCTGGCGCAGCGTGGGCCAGCCCAGCGAAGGGTCCTCGCGCAGCTCGGTCCAGGAGTGGGTCTGGCGGATCGCGGTCGCCTTGGCGCCGTCGGAGCCCCACACCGTCGGGCCGATGCCCGGAGTGTCGGACGGGCCGACGATCGCGGCACCCGCGCCGTCGCCCAGCAGGAAGGAGATGGACCGGTCGGTCGGGTCGATGATCTCGCTGAGCTTCTCGGCCCCGATCACCAGCACGTGCCGGGCCAGGCCCGCTCGGACCAGGGCGTCCGCCTGGCCGATGCCGTACGCGTAGCCGGCGCAGGCCGCCGACACGTCGTAGGCCGCTGCGGGCGTCGCGCCGATGCGCTCGGCCAGGATCGCCGCACCCGACGGCGTCATGTGCATGTGCGTGATCGTCGAGAGGACGATCGCGTCGATGTCGGCGCCGGTGAGACCGGCGGCGTCGAGCGCCTTGCGGGCCGCGGCCTCGGACAGGTCGAGCACGTCCTTGTCCGCGCCGGCCCGACGGCGGGTGACGATGCCGGTGCGCTGGCGGATCCACTCGTCCGACGAGTCGATGGGCCCAGCGATGTCGTCGTTGGTGACGACGAGCTCGCCGCGCTCCGCGCCGATCGAGAGGATCCGCGAGAACTGCGTGGGCTGTGCCTGCTGCAGGGTGGTCACTGGTCTGCTCCGGTCGCGCTCGTGCCGCTGGAAAGGACGTCGCTGTGCGCGGTGATGAGCGCGCGGGCTGCGTCGAGGTCGGCGGGCGACTTGACCGCCACCGTCTCGACACCCTTGAGGCCGCGCTTGGCGAGACCCGTCAGGACGCCGCCCGGCGCGAGCTCGAGCAGACCGGTGACGCCACGCTCGGCGAGGCCGGTCATGATCAGGTCCCAGCGGACCGGGGCCGTCACCTGGCGCGCGAGGTTGGCGAGCACGTCCGCGCCGGTGCCGTGGCCGTGGGTGCCGCCGGTGTAGGCGGTCCCGTCGAGGTCGGCGAGGAAGGGCAGCGTCAGGTCGGCCGCGTCCCAACCGAGGGCCACCGGCTCGAACTCGGCGCGCGCGGCGTCCATGAACGGGGTGTGGAACGCACCGGCGACCTGCAGGGGGATCACGCGGGCGCGCGGCGGCGGGTTCTCAGCCAGCTTGGCGAGGTCCTCCAGCGCACCGGCGGCGACCGTCTGGCCGGCGCCGTTGACGTTGGCGGGCCACAGGCCCGCGGCCTCGATGGCGGCCAGCACCTCGTCCGGGTCACCGCCCACGACGGCGCTCATGCCCGACGGCGCGGCCGCCGCGGCGGTGGCCATCGCCCGGGCGCGGCGTGCGACCAGGCCGGCCGCGCCGTCGTCGGACAGGGCGCCTGCCACCGCGGCCGCCGACAGCTCGCCGACGGAGTGACCTGCCGTGACGTCCACGACCTCGGCCGCGGGGCGCCCGTCGAGCAGGGCGCGGAGCGCGAGCAGGGAGGTGGTGACGATCAGGGGCTGGGCCACCGCGGTGTCGCGGATGGTGTCGGCGTCCGACGTCGTGCCGTGCGCCACCAGGTCAAGGTCGGAGGCCTCGGATGCTGCGGCGAGGCGTTGTTCGGTTCCGGGCAGCTCAAGCCAGTCGCTGAGCATCCCGGGGGTCTGAGAGCCCTGTCCAGGGCAGACGACGGCGAGCACGCGTCCACTCTGCCAACCCGCAGGGCCCGCGGGACGTCGCGACCTGTACCAACCTCACCAGGGGGCCTTGTGGAGAACCTACAAGGCGCTGACCTCGGCGAAGAGTTAGGACAGGTGGGTCAGCCGCGGCCGAGCTGGCCCAGCGCCAGCGCCACCTGCAGCACGAACGACTCCCGGGCGTCGAGCGGGTCCCAGCCCGTGATCTCCGAGACCTTGCGGAGCCGGTAGCGCACCGTGTTGGGGTGAACGTACAGATGCCGCGCCGCGGCCTCGAGGGAGCGGCCGGTGCCGAGATAGGCGGACAAGGTCTCCAGCACGGCGCCGCCGGCGTCCTGCAGCGGGGTGAACGCCTGGGCGATCAGTGTGGCGCGGGCCGTGTAGTCCCCGGTGAGGAC
Source organism: Promicromonospora iranensis (assembly GCF_028994805.1). Classification (GTDB taxonomy): domain Bacteria; phylum Actinomycetota; class Actinomycetes; order Actinomycetales; family Cellulomonadaceae; genus Promicromonospora; species Promicromonospora iranensis. The sequence goes on from NZ_JAJQQP010000005.1 coordinate 53,446, forward strand.
ACGTTCCGGCAGGAGGTCGTCGGCCATGACCGGGCGAGGCGCCTGTGGCCATGCCGGTGCGGCCGTCAGCCCGGCGAGCGCCGACCGCGCGGACCGGGCGGCGTCGGTCAGGCTCGGCACCTGCGTGCCGATCACCACCGGACCGGTGCCGAAGCGGCTCAGCAGCGACGTGGCGGCGGCGACGAGGTCGCCCTCGCCGCCGAGCACGAGGACCAGACGGTCGCCGTGGATGCCGACGAGGGCGTCTCCCGCGGCGCGCCGGGCGACCCGGCGGATCTCGGCGGTGCGGATCTCGTCGAGCTCCTCGGTGGCGAGCCCGACGACGACCAGCGCGTTCCCGCGGCCGCTCCAGCCGAGCGCAGAGATGCGCGAGCGGAGGGAGTCGTCGCCGTCGCCGCGGACGAGCGCGTCGACCACGAGCGCCTCGAGGCGGGCGTCCCAGGCGCCCCGCCACTCGGCCGCACGGGCGTAGACCTCGGCAGCGGAGAACGCGACCTCGCGGGAGTAGCGCAGCACCGCCTCGCGCAGGTCGCGCTCGCCACCCGGCGCGGCGATCCGGTCGGAGTGCGTCTCGACGACATCGACCACGACCCGCACGAGCTGCAGGGTGTGCTGCAACGAGATGGAGCGGGTCAGCTCGGTGGGCGCCGCGGCGAAGATCTCGCTGACGCCGTGCGGCGGCCGGTCGGGGTCGGTGAACCACGAGGTGAAGGCGTTGATGCCGGCCTGGGCGACAAGACCCACGTACGAGCGGTCCTCCGCCGGCAGGTCGCGGTACCAGGTCAGGTCCTCGTCGAGCCGGCGCATCGCGGCAGCCGTCAGGAGGCCGCTGGCCTCGCGGACCCGCTGCAGGTTCATGGGGAAGCCCGCTGGGTCCGTCGCCGCCGTGGCAGCCTCCGCGGGGACGGGCTCGGGCGTCGCCTCAGCCGCCTGACCGGTGTCATGGCTGTCGCCGCGGTCGGCTGCCGGCCCGGACTCCGGGTCGGTCTGCTGGGCGCTGGTCCGCGCGGCCCGTCGTGGTGCTGGCACCCCGGCAGCATACGAGTCCGAGTTGTGGGGAGTCCACAAACGGACTTTCAAGACAGCAGGATCCCAGTGCGGCGCGGAGGAAAACTGTAGGGTCGAGGTATGGCCCTGATGCATCGGCTCCGCCGCCTCATCCGTCGGCCCCTGTCTGCGTCCACGGTCGGTGCTCGTCGACCGTCGCCGTCGGCGCCCCGACGAGGGGACGCGGGACACGAGGACGCGTTGCGCGCCCAGCTGACCGACGATCCCAACAACGAAGAGGCTTTCGGCGCCCTGGCAGAGATCGTTCGCCGTCGGGCCGCCGAGGACCCGACGCTGGAGGACCCCCTGCGGGACTCCGACGAGATCCCGGAGTCCAAGCAGCGCGAGGCCGACCTCGCGGTCTGGGCGCTCGCCGAGGAGCTGGCCGGGCACCCGCGGGGCTGGTACCCGCTGATCGAGCTGGGCAGGCTGTCGCTCGCCGACGACCCGGACGGCGCCGTCCGGCGGCTCGTCACCGCAGCCGAGCGGGACCCCGACGGCCGCGCGCTGGAGGAGGCCATGGCGATCCTGCGTGACGCGGGGATGCCCGTGGAGGCCCTGGGGCTGGGCGTGGGGCACTGGCGCGTGCGGGAGCACTCGCCGGTGGTCGGCAAGCACCTGGTCCTGGCCGCGCTCGAGGCCGACCGGGTGTTCGAGGCCAAGCAGCACCTGCGGTCGCTGGAGATGCACCCGGACACGAAGGCGGTCAAGCCGCTGCGGGACGAGCTGGAGAAGGCCATCGCCGCGAGCGAGCGGGAGAAGCCGGGCGTCTGACCGGCTCGTCCGACGAGATCCACGCTCCGAGAAAGACCTGAGGTACCGATCCGGCTCGGATCGGTACCTCAGGTCTTTCTCATGCCGGACTGCCGTGGCTCAGCTGTCGCCGCCCGCGACGCCGGACGTGCCGGCGTTGACGTCGAGCAGGCGGTACTTCTCGATGGCCTTGGCCACGACGTCGGTCGGCACCTCGCCGCGACGGGCGAGGACCTGCAGCGTCTTGACCACCATCGACGGGCCGTCGATGAGGAAGAACCGTCGTGCAGCGGCCCGGGTGTCGGAGAAACCGAAACCGTCGGCGCCGAGCACCGCGTAGTCGCCGGGGATCCACGCGCGGATCTGGTCGGGCACCAGGTGGTCGTAGTCGCTGGTGGCGACGAACGGACCCTGGGCGCCGGACAGCTTCTCCGTGACGTACGGCGTGCGCATCGGCGTCGCCGGGTCGACCAGGGCGTCGTGCTCCGCGGCGAGCGCGTCGCGACGCAGCTCGTTCCAGCTGGTCACCGACCACACGTCGGCCGAGACGCCCCAGTCCTCCTTGAGGAGCTGCTGCGCCTCGAGCGCCCACGGCACACCCACGCCGGAGGAGAGGAGCTGGGCCTTGGGGCCCTCGGCGTCCGACACCGAGATGCGGTGGATGCCGTGCTTGATGCCCTCGACGTCGACATCCTCCGGCTCGACCGGCTGGACCATGGGCTCGTTGTACACCGTGAGGTAGTACATGACGTCCTGGTCCCGGCCGTCGGAGCCGTCGCCGTACATGCGCTCGATGCCGTCGCGCATGATGTGCCGGATCTCGTACCCGTAGGCCGGGTCGTACTGCACGATCGCGGTGTTCGTACCGGCGAGGAGCGGGCTGTGCCCGTCGGCGTGCTGCAGGCCCTCACCCGTGAGGGTGGTGCGGCCGGCGGTCGCGCCGATGATGAAGCCGCGCGTCATCTGGTCGCCGGCCGCCCAGAACTGGTCGCCCGTGCGCTGGAAGCCGAACATCGAGTAGAAGATGTAGACCGGGATCATCGGCTCGCCGTGCGTGGCGTACGACGTGCCCACCGACTGGAACGCGGCGGCGGAACCGGCCTCGTTGATGCCGGTGTGCATGATCTGGCCGGACTCGGACTCCTTGTAGCTCAGCATGAGCTCGCGGTCCACGGCGAGGTAGTTCTGGCCGAGCGTGTTGAAGATCTTGGCGCTTGGGAAGATCGAGTCGAGGCCGAAGGTGCGGGCCTCGTCCGGGATGATCGGCACGATGCGGTTGCCGAAGTCCTTGGCCTTGAAGAGGTCCTTGAGCAGCCGTACGAACGCCATGGTGGTGGCGATCTGCTGCGTGCCGGAACCCTTCTTCAGCAGCTCGTACGTCTTGTCCTCGGGCAGCTTCAGGGCCGTCTTCGCCGTGGTGCGTCGCTCCGGCACGAACCCGCCGAGCTGACGGCGGCGCTCCAGCATGTACTGGATCTCCGGCGAGTCGGCGCCCGGGTGGTAGTACGGCGGCAGGTACGGGTCGGCCTCGAGCTCGGCGTCCGAGATCGGGATGCGGAGCGAGTCGCGCAGCGTCTTGAGGTCGTCGCCCTTGAGCTTCTTCATCTGGTGCGTCGAGTTGCGGCCGGCGAAGCCGGAGCCCAGGCCGTAGCCCTTGACGGTGTGCGCGAGGATGATCGTCGGCTGACCCGTGTGCGCCCGCGCCGCGGAGTACGCGGCGTAGAGCTTGCGGTAGTCGTGCCCGCCGCGCTTCATGTTCCAGATGTCCTCGTCGGTCATGTTCTCGACGAGGGCCTTGGTGCGCGGGTCGCGCCCGAAGAAGTGCTCGCGGATGAACGCGCCGGACTCCGCACGGTAGGTCTGGTAGTCACCGTCGGGCGTGACGTTCATCAGGTTGACCAGCGCGCGGTCCTTGTCGGCGTTGAGCAGGGCGTCCCACTCGCGGCCCCAGACGACCTTGATGACGTTCCAGCCGGCGCCCTTGAACTGGGCCTCCAGCTCCTGGACGATCTTGCCGTTGCCGCGGACCGGCCCGTCGAGGCGCTGCAGGTTGCAGTTCACGACGAACGTCAGGTTGTCCAGCTGCTGCTGGGCAGCGTGCTGGATCATGCCGCGGCTCTCGGGCTCGTCCATCTCGCCGTCGCCGAGGAAGGCCCAGACGTCCTGCTGGCTGGTGTCCTTGATCCCGCGGTTGTGCAGGTACTTGTTGGTCCAGGCCTGGTAGATGGCCGACGCCGGGCCGAGGCCCATGCTGACGGTCGGGAACTCCCAGAAGTCCTGCATGAGGCGCGGGTGCGGGTAGGACGGCAGACCACCGCCTGCGTGCGACTTCTCCTGGCGGAACCCGTCGAGCTGGTCCGCGGACAGGCGACCCTCGAGATAGGCCCGGGCGTAGACGCCGGGGGAGGCGTGGCCCTGGAAGTAGATCTGGTCGCCGCCACCGGGGTGGTCCTTGCCCCGGAAGAAGTGGTTCAGCCCCACCTCGTAGAGCGTCGCCACGGACGCGTACGAGGAGATGTGCCCGCCGACGCTGAGACCCTCGCGCTGGGCGCGGGTCACCATGACCGCCGCGTTCCAGCGGATCCATGAGCGGTAACGGCGCTCCATGGCCTCGTCGCCCGGGAAGTACGGCTCCTCGTGCACACCGATGGTGTTCACGTAGGGCGTCGCCATCGACGCGGGAATGCTCACATTCCGCTCTCGCGCCCGGCGCAGCAGGTTGAGCATGACGTACCGGGCGCGGGGTCCGCCCTTGTCGTCGATCAGCCCGTCGAAGGACTCGACCCATTCCTCGGTCTCGGCCGGGTCGATGTCAGGTACGGCGCTGAGCAGACCGTTGATCAGCGGTCCGGTCTCGTCAAACGAAGCCACCAGCAACCTCTCTCGGTGTCGCGCGGCGCGGTCGCGGTTCGCGCTCCTCGCCGCCTCGTCAGAACCCGTCGCGTCGGCGTAGCGTCGCCACAGCTGGGGTTGCGACTGTGCACGCCCACGCACAGGTGGTCCTAGCCATTCTGTCCCCTCACAGCGTGTCCACACACCATAGGGCGGTCAAGAGTGCGTGATCTGCGTTACGTCTGTGCCGGTTCGCACCAGTATTGATACGGGGTATCGCAATGATGAGACTGAGTGCATGACTGATACGTTGCCGAGGTCTCATCGATTCATCAAAAAGACACCACGCGTCCTGGTTGCGAGGCATGGCCGGGGTGCGTGCACTACCTTTGGCGACGGAGGGCCCGACGCAGGGCCGACAGAACAGGCATACGACCCGGCTGCGAGTGCCGGACAGAGAGAGGGACGATCAACCAAGTGAGCACGGACACCCAGGGCGCGGGGCGCCTCGGTTTCGAGGCCGGCCAGGTGGTGCAGGAGTTCGGCTGGGGCGACGACGTCGACGAAGCGATCCGGGCCGACATCGAGAAGATCATCGGTAGCGAGCTGGAGGACGAGGACTTCGGCGATGTGACCGACGGCGTCATCCTCTGGTGGCGGGAGGACGACGGAGACCTCACCGACGCACTGGTCGATGTGCAGACCGTCCTCGACGACGGTGGCCTCATCTGGATCTTCACGCCCAAGCCTGGGCGCGACGGCGAAGTGGGCCACAGCGACATCCAGGAAGCCGCGACCACCGCAGGCCTGCAGACCACCAGCACGTTCGCCATCGCGGAGGACTGGTCGGCGACTCGGCTCGCCTACCGGGGCCGCGGTAAGTGAAGGCCTGACAGGACAGCAGCCATGACCGAGCCTGCCGCCGCCGCGTCGAGCGCTCCCGTGGTGCCGTTGAAGCCGGGTGACCCCGCACCCGACTTCACGCTCCCGGACACGCACGGCACCCCGACCACGCTGTCGGACCTGCGTGGGGCGCCGGTGCTCGTCGTCTTCGTCCCGTTCGCGTTCTCCGGCACATGCACCAACGAGCTGTGCGAGCTCCGTGACAACATCGAGGACTTCGAGACCGCCGGCGTGCGGCTGCTCGTCGTGTCGACCGACGCCGTCTTCACGCTCAAGGCGTGGCAGGCGGCCGAGGGCTACCAGTTCGACCTGCTGTCCGACTTCTGGCCGCACGGCGAGGTGGCAAGCGCCTACGGGGTGTTCGACGAGGGTTCGGGGATCGCGCTGCGCGGGACGTTCCTGATCGACGCCGACGGGATCGTCCGCTGGTGCGTGGTGAACCCGCGCGGCCAGGCACGCGACCTGGAGGACTACCGCCGGGCGGTCGCGGAGATCTGATCCGGGCCAGGTCGGAAAAGTAGGCTGGTTCAGGGCCGCGGGCCAGGTATTGTTGTCCGCTGCCGGGGCTCGTAGCTCAGTTGGTTAGAGCGCCACGTTTACACCGTGGATGTCGGGGGTTCGAATCCCTCCGGGCCCACCTTGCGATGACGCGGGACATCGTTGACCGATGTCTCGCGTCATCACTTTCTGAGGCGGACCGACCGGTGCGTGCCGGACGAGTCCGCGTCAAGCGGCTCGGTTCAGAGGAGGTCGCGCGGGTCGAACCCCTGGGCGAGGTCGGAGAGCGACTGGCCCGCCCCGGAGACCTGGTCCCCGAGACCGGACAGCGCACCGTCGGCCGAGCCGGCGAGGTCCCCGACGCCTGCGGTCGCCTCGTCCAGGGCGCCGGTGCCGAGCTCGCCGACCGACGAGGTGAGCCCTTCGACGTCGACGCCCGACGCGAGCGCCTCGAAGTCGACCCCGAGGTTCGACGCGTTCTCCAGCAGCGGGCCGGCGACGCTGCTCACCGCCGCACCGGCTGCGACCACGCCCAGGACGCCGACCGCTCCGACGGCGACTCCTGCGACGGCCCCGCCGGTGCCGACCTTGGCGAGCATCGAGCGCATGGTGCCCGGCTGGCGTGCCTCCGTGCGTGCGGCGGCCCGGGAGAGGTCGGCGACGTCGGCGGAGCGGGGCTGCTCGTGTGCCGGAAGCTCCGCCTGCATGCGCTGCAGCACCGCCTGGCGCTGCGCCGGCGTCAGCCGGGCGAACGACTCGGCGTGGATCTGCTCGATCTGGTGCGGCTCGGCGGTCTGCATGAGGTAGTCGTAGCGGGCGATGGCCTGCCGGTCGGCGTCGGAGGACGCCGGCGCGCTCGGGGACCGCCGGGACTGCTGACCGGCTGAACCGCTCTGCTGCGTCCCCTGCGGTGCCCCCTGTTGCGTCTGCTGCCCGGTCTGGGCGTCGAGCATCTTCTTGGCGAGGCCGATCATGCTGGAGAGCTTGGACATGCGGTCCGTTCCTTCCGTCGGTCGGGCGGACCACACTGTCACGTCGGTATGAGAAGTGTGTGAGAGTTGGATGAGAGCTTTCACGCGGTCGCGACCGCCGGCGCTCCGATTTCCGCTTGCCGCCCCCGCCCTGTCGTCGTCACGCTGTGCGCGATGCCTACTGACGACGTGGTCCTGGACTGGCGCGGGCCGGTGTCCGATGCGGAGATCGTCGATCTCACCGAGTCCCACGGCGGCACCCCGGAGCCCGGGTGGTGGGACACGGTCCGGGGTCACTCGCTGGGGTGGGTCACCGCCCGGAGCGAGGGCGGCCTGCTGGTCGGGTTCGTGAACGTGGCGTGGGACGGCGGGGGTCATGCGTTCCTGATCGACACCAAGACCCGGCCCACGCACCAGCGGCAGGGCATCGGCACCGCGGTGGTGCGTCGTGCGGTCGAGGGGGCCAGGGCGGCGGGCTGCGAGTGGCTGTCCGTCGACTTCGAGCCGCACCTCGAGACGTTCTACCTGGAGTCGTGCGGCTTCCGCCCGACACTCGCCGGGCTCGTCCACCTCACCGGTCCCTGACCGGCACCTCAACCAGGGTGCCGCGCACCCGGTCACGCCCCGGCCTGGTTGCGTGCGAGCGGCCCGGGCAGCCTGGTGCTCGTCCGGCGACAACGCCGGACACCGCACGAGTGCCGCAGGGCAGGAACGGAGACGTGGGCATGACGACGAACAAGGACGACAGGGTGCTGGACGACGGGGTGCTGGACGACACCGGAATGGTGATGCACCCGGGCCACGCCTTCCATGACGTGGCCGAGCTCGAGCGGCTCACCTCGGCGATGGCCGAGGGCAGCCCACCGCTCTTCGCGGGTGCGACCATCCACACCGCCGACCCGCTCGTCGGAACGGTCGAGCGCGGCGATCTCCTGCTCGGTCTCGGCGTCGCAGGCGGGACCGTCGTCGGCGTCGGGACAGGACTGGAGACGGCTGCCGAGGACGACGGGATGGTCGTGGTCCGCTGCGAGGGCCTCGTGATCGTGCCGGCAGTGATCGACGTGCCCGGACAGGTGAGGGCTCGCAAGCTCAGGACGCAGGACCGCGGCACCCTCGCCGCGGGGGCCGCGGCGACCTTCGCCGTGTTGCGGCGCGAGGACGCCCCTGACCTCCGGGCGGCGTGGGACACGCTGCTGAGGCGTCCCGAGGCAGTCCTCGCCCTGGTGGTCGACGGTGACGTGGCCCGGTGGGGCGGCACCCGTCTGATCGAGACCGCGGATCACGGGCTCGCGGACGGCGGTGCGGCGGACAGCCCCTATCTGGGCACCTGGGTCGACGAGACCGGATTCCTGCACCAGTCCTTGACGGCTGACGGCCGCTACGACGAGACCCGTGGCGGGCGGGAGCATGCTTTCCAGGGGCGGTTCTGGATCACCGGCGACCGTATCGAGTACCTCGACGACCTCGGGTTCTGGGCCTACGGCGACTTCGTGGACGGCACGCTCCACCACGGCGGGTACGTGCTGAAGCGCTGACCGCGGACGGGTCACGACCGTGGTGCCCAGAAGGGCGCCCGCGGTCGTGACCCGAGCGGCCCGGTCAGATCGAGTTCACGATCCGCTCATGCTCCAGCTCCCCCTCGCGGGTCTGGATCCCCGCGGCCAGCAGCTCGTGCGCACGTCGCGTGACGTCGGGCCCCATCGTCGCCATCAGCCCGTCGTTCTCCACCGCGTACGCCGCGCGCGGGACCGCCGGCGCCACCGCGTTCACCGCCGCCTTGATCGCGGACACGACCTCCGGCCCGAGCCGCGCGATCCGGCCAGCGAGCTCGCTCACGAAACCGTCCAGCTCCGCGGCGGGAAGGGCCCGGTTCACCAGCCCGTACCGCTCGGCCAGCTCCGCGTCCACGAGCTCGCCGCCCAGGATGAGCTCGAGGGCGCGGGCCCGGCCCGCCAGGCGGGTCATGTTCACGGTTCCGCCACCGCCCGGAAGGATGCCCATCAGGGCCTCCGTCTGCGACTGACCCGATCTGCCGATCGCCGCGAACCTCATGTCGAGGTACATGAGGAACTCGTTGCCGGCGCCGCGCGCGAAGCCGGACAGCTTGCCGATGGTGACCTGTGGCAGGTGGTGCACCTCCTCGCTCATGGCCTGCAGGATGTTCATGCCGTCCGGCACCGGTGCCTCCTCGGCGGCGGCGATCGCCGCTCGGGTCGCCTTCGACAAGGCGTCCGGGTCGGTGAGGTAGCCCATGTCCCCGTGCGCGCTGAAGAACTCCGGGTCGGCGCTCTCGAACACGATCACGCGGATGCTCTCGTCCCTCCTGGCCCGGTTGATGAACCCGCGCAGCGACGGCAGCAGGACGCCGTCCATCAGGTTGAGGGGAGGGTGGTCGAGTGTCACGGTCGCGACGCCGTCCGATGATGTGATCCGGAGGCCGGGCAGGTTGTCGTAGCTCATGAGTCGTGACCCTAGGAAGCGACCGGGTAACCGACCGGGAACCTAGACTCGTGCTATGTCCGAGCTGGCTGTCGACATGTTCGACGAGATCTGCCCATCGCCGATGCAGCCCCTCCGGATGAAGGACAAGTGGGCGCCGATGGTCCTGCGCTGTCTGGAGGAGGGGCCACGCCGGTTCTCCGAGCTGCGCGTCCCGCTGCACCGCACCAGCGCCAAGGAGCTCACCCGGTCGCTCCGCAACCTGCAGCATGACGGCTTCGTGTGCCGGACGTCGGCGGGACGCACCGTGACCTACGAGCTCACCGACCTCGGGCGCAGCCTGCTCGACCTGCTCGACACGGTCTACGCCTGGAGCGACGAGCACGGGGACGACCTCCTCGACGCCTACGACCCGGATGACACCGCGGGTGGCCGAGGGGCGGTCAAGGAATAGCGGAGACCGTGCGGGTGGCGGCGCGCAGCCTCAGGGCCCCCGCCACCCCGAGGACGACGACGGCCGTGGCGGCCGCTGCCACCGCGGTCGGGCCCGACTGGGGTGCGCCGTCCCATCGGGCCACCGCGATCCAGGCCAGTCCCCACGCGATCGCGACGGCCACGGCGATGCGGCCCCCGCTCCGCGCCGCCAGGACGACGCCGACAGCGCCGACCACCGCGAGGACCGCGACCGCCCACCAGTCCGGGTCGATGCCGGCCCCGTCGAACCCGGAGGCAGTGAGGGCCGCCGCCACGTTGGCGGCGGTGGCCACGCAGACCCAGCCGAAGTAGAGGCCGAGCGAGCCGTCGACGAGGACGCGCTCCAGCATCCCGGCGGGGCGCGTCCGCACGAGGATCACGAACACCCGGCTGAGCAGCGCGAGCAGCACCCCGATCACGGCCACGCTCGCCCAGAGCCAGCCCGCCTGGACCACCAGGATCCACGCCGCGTTGAGCAGCATGGTCCCGGCGACCGGCAGCCGGAGGCGACGCTGTCGGTCCGCGGACGCCGGGGCGGGGAACCACTGCAGCACCGTGTACCCCGCCAGCCCGGCATAGACGACGGTCCACACCGAGAAGGCGGCGGAAGCGGGTGCGAGCAGCGTGGCGTCAGGGGCGAGCGCGCCGCCGGCCGCCGACGCGATACGGGTCCCGCCGAACACGCCGACGCCGATCATGGAGCCCACCAGGCAGGCCAGGTAGCTGACGGTGACGACGATCTGCTGGGTCCGGTCGGTCGAATGCTGTCCCGTCATGGGTCCTCACTCCTCGGGTCGGTGGCCCGCTCGCGCCCGGTGCCTGAGCCGTGAGCGGCGAATATCGCTAGCCTATCTAGTAATCTTCCAGGATTCACGATGTCGAGCGAAAGGCGGTCCTGCCATGACGGACGCCGCGACGGTCCTTGTCACCGGGGCCACCGGCTATATCGGCGGACGGCTGGTACCCGAGCTGATCGCTGCCGGCTACCGGGTGCGTGTGCTGGCCCGGCACCCCGAACGGATCTCCTCCCGTGAGTGGTCCGACGACGTGGAGGTCGTGGCCGGTGACGCCACGTCACGTCCGGACCTGCGGCGAGCGCTCGACGGCGTCGACGTCGCGTACTACCTCATCCACGCCCTCGGGTCGGGGCCAGGGTTCGCCGAACGCGACCGTGACACCGCCCGCGGCTTCGCGGTCGTGGCGAGGGAGGTCGGCGTCTCACGTCTCGTCTACCTCGGCGGGCTGCACCCGGACGCGGAACGGCTCTCGCCCCACCTGGAGTCCCGTCGCGAGGTCGGGGAGATCCTGCTGGACAGCGGGGTGCCGACGGTCGTGCTGCGGGCCGCGGTGATCCTGGGCTCGGGCAGCGCGTCCTTCGAGATGATGCGTTACCTCACCGAACGGCTCCCGGCGATGGTGGCGCCCCGCTGGATCAACAACCGGATCCAGCCGATCGCCGTGCGCGACGTGCTGCGCTACCTCGTGGGCGCGGCGAGCATTCCGTCCGAGGTGAGCCGGGGCTTCGACATCGGCGGTCCCGACGTCCTCACCTATCGCGAGATGATGCAGCGCTACGCCGCCGTCGCGGGCCTGCGCCCCCGGGTCATCCGCGCGGTCCCGGTGCTGACGCCGGGCCTGGCCAGCCTGTGGGTCGGTCTGGTGACGCCGGTACCGCCGGCGATCGCCCGCCCGCTGGTCGGATCCCTGGTGCACGAGGTCGTGGCGCGGGAAGACGACATCAAGGAGTACGTGCCCGACCCACCTGAAGGGCTGATCGGCTTCGACCAGGCGGTCGATCTCGCCCTGGCGCGCATCCAGGACCTGGACGTGCGCACGAGCTGGGTGTCGGCCTCCACCCCGGGGGCGCCGTCCGACCCGCTGCCCGACGACCCCGACTGGGCGGGCGGGAGCCTGCTGGTGGACGACCGGTCGGTCGTGGTGGACACGACCCGCGAGTCGCTCTGGACGGTCATCGAGGGTATCGGCGGGGCGCACGGCTGGTACTCCTGGCGCCTGGGCTGGGTGGCCCGGGGCGCCCTGGACCGCCTCTTCGGTGGCCCGGGCCTACGTCGCGGACGACGGCACCCGCACCGCCTCGCGCCCGGCGACGCGCTCGACTGGTGGCGGGTGGAGAAGGTGGAACCGGGGGAGATGCTGCGGCTGCGGGCCGAGATGCGCCTGCCGGGGCTCGCCTGGCTGGAGCTGTCCGTCGAGGGCGAGCCCGGTGGCCGCCCGACGTTCCGGCAGCGCGCCGTCTTCCTGCCGCGCGGGCTCCCCGGGCAGCTGTACTGGTGGGCGATCAGCCCGTTCCACGGGATTGTGTTCGGGGGCATGCAGCGCAACATCGCCCGCGCGGCGCAGGAGCACGGCATGGAGCAGGGGTACTGAGCCGTGGCTCCGTCGTCTGCCGGCTGCGCGTCGCCCTCAGGTCACCAACCCGTTGCGGTAGGCGTACACCACGGCCTGCACGCGGTCGCGCAGGCCGAGCTTCGCCAGGAGCCGCGACACGTACGTCTTGACCGTCTCCTGGCTGATCACCAGTGTGGCCGCGATCTCGCCGTTCGACTGGCCGTCGGCGATGAGGCGCAGCACCTCCAGCTCGCGCCGGGTCAGCTCGGTGTCACCGGAGGCGCTCTCGGTGGGCCGGATCCGCGCCGCGTACCTGCCGACGAGCTGCCGGGTCACCTCGGGTGCCAGCAGCGCGGCCCCGGCCGCGACGGTGCGGATGCCGGTCAGCAGCTGCGCCGCGGGGGCGTCCTTGAGCAGGAACCCGCTCGCCCCGGCGCGCAGCGCCTCGTAGACGTACTCGTCGAGGTTGAACGTCGTCACGACGAGCACCTTGACGGGCTCCTCCACCCCGGCACCGGCGAGGAGACGGGTCGCCTCGATGCCGTCGAGCACCGGCATGCGGACGTCCATCACCACGATGTCGGGGCGCAGCCGGCGCGCGAGGTCGACGGCGGCCCGACCGTCCCCGCACTCGCCCACCACCTCCAGGTCGGGCTGGGCATCGATGATGGTCGCGAACCCGGTCCGGATCAGCACCTGGTCGTCGCAGACCAGGACCCGGGTCGGCGCGCTCACGAGCGGCTCCCGGTGGGGATGCGGGCCAGCACGACGAAGCCGCCGTCGTCCGTCGGGTGGGTGCTGAGCTCGCCGCCCAGGGCCGCGACCCGTTCCCGGAGCCCGATCAGGCCGCGCCCGCTTCCGGCCGGAGCACCGCGCGAGCCTGCCCGAGGGCCGCGCTGTGCGCCGGCTTCCGTGCCCGGCCCTGCCGTGCTGACCTCCACGGTGATCTCCCTGTCGTCGTAGTGCACGGTGACCGCCGTCGGGCGGCCGTAAGCGTGCTTGAGGGCGTTCGTCAGCGACTCCTGGACCACGCGGTGCGCCGTGCGTTCGGCGCTGCCCGCCTCCTGGGCGGGCGTGCCCTCCTCGGTGAGCTCCACCGGCTGCCCGGCCTGGCGGGTCTGCTCGACGAGGGTCCGGTGGTCGCCGTCGGTCTGTGTCCTGGCGGCACCCTCGTGCCCGGGGTCGAGCAGGTCGAGCAGGTTCCGCAGGTCGCCGATGGCCCGCCGGCCGGTGTCGCCGACGGCGGTCAGGGTCGCGTCGAGCCGGTCCGGCTTCGCAGTCAGGTACCGCGCCGCCTCCGTCTGCACGACCATCGCCGTCACGTGATGGGTCACGACGTCGTGCAGCTCGCGGGCGATGCGGGTGCGCTCGGCGGCGCGGGTGTCCTCGGCGACCCGGAGGCGGCGTTCTGCCTCGGCCGCCCGGCTGGACCGCAGCCAGGTGCCGATGCCCCACGCCAAGGCCATGACCAGGTAGAACGTCAGGTACTCGTCCACGCGCTCCGCGCCGGTCAGCCGGTCGAGCATGACCGCCAGCCCCACGTACGCCACGGAGAGCGCGACGGCGGCGAGCCGACGGCGGTGCGCCAGGTGCGCACCCGCGCTCACCAGCGCGATGCCGAGCGCGTTGGACCCGAACGAGTGGTACCCCTGGACCTGGCTGACCACGAAGCCGAGCGAGACCAGCGCGACGCACAGGGCCGGCCACCGCCGGCGCACGGCGAGCGGGAGGCACTGGAGCGCGATGACCAGCACCGCGACACCGTCGAACGGACGGACGGGCACCTCGCCGACCTGCGTCCCGTACTCGCGGAGCACGGGCACGAACGCCGCACCGGCGAGCGCGAGGGCGAGCGGCAGGTCCCGGACCGTGACGTCGAGCCGGTGCCACCGGTCGCGCCACCGATTCGGGACCTGCCGGAGATCGATCACCGGGGGAGCGTAACGGCCGCGTCGGCCCGGGTGCCGCGCCGACGCGGGATCACGTGACCACGCCGGTAGGCCAGCCGCATGAACACCGCGGCGACCAGCAGGCAGAACACGATCGAGAACAGGCTGCCCTCGGGGCCGAACTCCCCGCCCGTGATCAGCACGGGGCCCGACGTCGTCGCGTCCAGCAGGCCCTGCGGGGTGTTGTTGCCCGAGACCTCCGTGCTGAAGATGGCGCTCCCCGCGATGTTCCAGCCGAAGTGCAGACCGATCGGCACCCAGAGCTTGTGGGTGGCAACGTACGCAGCGGTGAGCATGCCGCCCGCGATGGCGATCGCGAGGGCGCCCCACAGGGTGGCGTTCGGGTTGACCAGGTGGACCAGGCCGAACAGCACGCTGGTCAGGACCAGAGCGATCCAGGTGCCGGTCCACCCCTTGATGATCCGGAACAGGACGCCGCGGAAGATCAGCTCCTCCACCACGGCGACGGACGCCATGACGCCGAGCAGTCCCACCGCGCCCGCCGTCGTGCCCAGGCCGTGGACCGTGTAGCTGCCGAGGAAGGCGAGGCTCACGATGACCAGGCTGAACAGTGCCACACCGAGCAGCGTGCCCCAGGCGAGACCGGACGCGGCCCCCTGCCGGGACACCTCTACGACGGCGCGGTGCTCGGTGCGCCGTACCACCCAGGCGTAGACGAGGACCGCGACCACGGCGGTCACCAGCCCGACGACGAGCGCCAGCCAGGGGCTGTCGCCGACCAGCAGCGAACCCTGGCTGCCGAGGAAAGAGACCGCTACAACGGCCAAGAGCTGCCACACCAGACGCACGATGACTCCTTCGAGAAGCCGCAGCCGGAGTGCCGCGGACTACCCCGAACGCTATGGATCCGGCCGCCTCAGGTAGTCACCGCACGGTGGACACTCGCACGTAGCTCGCACGGGGGACAGACTGGGCAGCTATGCGCAGCACTCTCGACCGGATCAGGGCGGAGATCGTCGCCCACGAGTCCAACGCCTGGGCGCGCGACCTCGGCTACGAGCCGCTCTACGCGGCGGCGCCCGGCGCCCGCATCGCGCTCATCGGGCAGGCGCCCGGCCGCAAGGCACAGGAGAGCGGCATCCCGTGGAACGACGCCAGCGGTGTGCGGCTACGGAGCTGGCTCGGCGTCGACGACGTGCAGTTCTACGACCCGAACCTGTTCGCGATCATTCCCATGGACTTCTATTACCCGGGCAAGGGTGCCTCGGGCGACCTCCCGCCCCGCAAGGACTTCGCGGGACGGTGGCACCAGCGGATCCTCGCGGAGCTGCCGGACCTCCGTCTCACCGTCCTGGTCGGCGGCTACGCCCAGAAGTACTACCTGGCGGGGCGGGCGAAGCCGACCCTGACCGAGACCGTGCGTGCCTACGCCGAGTACCTGCCGTTCACGATCCCGCTCGTCCACCCGTCGCCGCTGAACTTCCGCTGGCAGACCAAGAACCCGTGGTTCGAGGAGGAGGTCGTGCCCGCGCTGCGCTCGCTGGTGGCGGAGGCGCTCGCGGGTACGTGAGGGGACAGCGGCCTCACGTCAGCCGGGTGCCGTCAGGCAGCGTCCTCGGACCGCGGGGTCGTTCCACGTTCTGACGGCTCGATTCCGCCGAGCGCGTCCTTGAGCAGTCGGGCCTTGTGGGCGAGCTCCAGGATCTGCAGCCCCTTCGCCGTCGGCTGCCAGCTCTGGCCGGTGTAGGTGAGCACCTCGTCCCCGTAGGCCAGACGGGTTGCCGTCAGGTGGTACTTGACCGTCGCGGAGTCTCGCTCGATCGCGGTGGCGGCAGCGCCGTACGAGCCGCACTCGTGCAGCGCCAGTACGGCAAGCAGGTTCTCGCTCGTGGCCTTCTTGGCGCGCACCATCGTGGCAGTTCCTTCCCCCTGGCGGCACTGGTGTGGCATACGGCTACACCGTAGGCATGCTGACACGTAGTCGTCAAAGTCCGACAAATCCGAAGATGCCATTTCACCCGTAGGTTTTCTTCCCCTGTTGGCCGCTGGGCAATGGCTGGTTGGGTACCGGTGGTTCGTTGACTTCCGCCTGAGACGGGCGGGGGCATTGCTCAGGGGGATCTGATGGCTCGCAGGACGACGACCGGACCGGTCGCGGTGTCGACAACGTTGCCCGTGCCCGGCGCACGGTGGTGGGCTCGGACGGCGACGGTCGCGGTCACGGCCGCCGCCCTGGTCGGTGTCTACCTGGTGCCTGCCCTGCCGGCGGCCGCATCGAGCGTCGACGAGCAGTCGGAGGCGGACCGCGCCGCGGCTGCGGCAGCTGCCGCACCGCCCACCTCGGGCAAGAGCGATCTCGGCTCGGGCGAGAGCGACGACGAGGGCGGCAACTGGTTCACGGACCTGTTCGACGGCGGCGACTCGACCGAGGCGGATCCCATCCCGGCGGATGCCGAGCTGGCGCCCGAGCAGCATGCGGTGGATCCGACGGTCGTCACGCCGGCCGAGCCGGGCGAGCGGGTGCGCGAGCTGACCGGCAAGCGGACCGTCAACTCGAGGACGTTCCTGCTGAACGACGGTCAGCGGCAGGTCGAGGCCGCCGGTGAGCCGTTGTTCTACGAGACCGCTCAGGACGGCCTGGTGGAGATCGACACGACCGTCGCTGCGACGGGCAAGGCGGTGGCCGCCGCGGGTGCGAAGGGTCTCTCCGCGAAGGCGGGCAAGGCCGCTTCGTCACGGGGCTGGTCGCACGCGAACGTGGCGAACACCGCGCGGTCCTGGTTCGGCCGGAGTGCCGACCGGGTCGTCCGGGCGGAGGACGCCGACGGCCGTGGCGTGACCGTCGGGCTGCCCGACGCCGACGACGGTGAGCTGTCCTCGCCTCGGGTCGACGGCGACACGGTGACGCACGAGGACGTCGCGGCGCTGGGCGGCGCCGACCTGTCGTACGAGGTCCTGCCTGGCCGGGTCAAGGAGTCGATCACGCTCTCCGAGGCGCCGGACGACGCGGCCCCGGTGGAGTACACGTTCACGCTGTCCGACCTCGGGGAGCTGACCCCGCGCCTCGAGGAGGACGGGTCGATCGGGTTCTACGGTGAGCTCGACCCGGAGCCTGCCGTGATGATCCCGGCGGGCGTGATGTGGGACTCCCGCGAGGCGGAGACCTCCGAGGGCGGCAAGCTGTCCGCGCCGGACGACCAGGGCGCGTCGGTGTCCGAGGACGTGACCTACGAGCTGGAGCCGTCGGGCGAGGGTGAGTGGACGCTGACCGTCGCGCCGGACATGGACTGGCTCACCGACGAGGACCGGGTCTGGCCGGTGACGGTGGACCCGACGATCATCATCTCGCCGACGGGGAACTTCTCGAAGGACACGATGCTCCTGTCGGAGGCGCCCACCACGGAGTACTACGCGAGCAGCCGCCTGTCGGTGGGCCGCACCGGGGGCGGCGTCGCTCGCGCCATGCTCGCCTTCCCGCAGCTCGAGGACGTGGTGCCGAACGGCTCCACGGTGACCGACGCGGACCTGGGGCTCTACTTCGACCAGGCACACACCGACTGGGCCACCCGCGTGCCGCTGGAGGTGCGTGAGGTCACCGGGGCGTGGGAGTCGCCCACGGCGAACTGGTCGAACGCCAACGGTCTGGAGGGCGGGATCGCCGGCTACCAGCGCACCTTCGACAACACGCACGCTCAGGCGGAGTTCTCCGGGGACTGGCCGGCGTCGGGCAACACCGCGCTGACGCAGTATGCGTACGGGCGCACGTACCAGTTCTCGTACGGCAACGGTGACGGCACGACGGACGAGTTCTCGGTGACGCCGAGCCTGCCGGAGGGCGGGGTGTGGCAGATCCGGGTGGCGCACGTGCCTGCGGAGGACCGGGCGAGTGCGGCGAAGCTGCAGGTGACGTTCCCAGGCGGGAGCACGCGCACCTACAACGTGGACATGACGCGCGGTACCGCGACGTCGGGTGGGGTGTGGTCGGTGGTGCAGTCGCACACCCTGAACCCGGGGGCGCGGGTCGCGGTGACCGACCAGGGCGTGCAGACCGGGAAAGTGGTCATCGCCGACGCGATTCGCCTGATCAAGGGCGGCACGGCCATCCGCACCCCGGGGCAGATCGGCAAGTGGCACAACTACGACGTCACCCAGACGGTGAAGAAGTGGGCCACCGGTTCGCTGGCGAACAACGGGTTCATGGTCCGCGCCACCGACGAGAGCGTCAACGGCCCTCTGGGCGGGCCCCGTTACGAGGCGGGGGAGAACGTCTACGGCGGTGAGACCCGCAACATGCCGCGCCTGACGGTGACCTACGGGCAGCCCGGCGTCGTCATGGACATCCCCGACACGATCCACGCCACCGGTGCGGAGCTGTCCTGGTCGACGTACAAGGACCCCTCGTCGAACGCCGGCGACAACCTGGTCGAGTACCAGGTGCACCGGTCGGTCTCGCAGACCTTCGCGCCGTCGTCCTCGACACTGGTGGCGCCGGTGGCCCCGGGTACGACGGAGTTCGTGGACACGACAGCGGTCCCGACACCGGCCGATGCCACAGGCGACGGCAAGCTGTACTACTACCAGGTCGCGGTCAAACGGCGAGACGGCAGCATCGTCCCGTCGTCGACACAGATCGTGCGGCTGCCCAAGGCCGGCCACACGACCAAGGTGCTGGTCGCCTCGGGGGACACCTCGCTGGCCAGCGGCAAGCCGACCCAGAACTGGAACACGGTCCAGGACATCACGACCCAGCACTGGGACCTGGTCGGCAACGCGTCGGCGGTCTACGGCGACACCCGCACCGTCATGGAGTGGGACGACACCGCGTGGGACGTCCCCGACGGCGCGGTGGTGACCGATGCGTCCCTGCGGATGTGGCAGGAGACGACGGAGACCACGCGCACCAACACGGACGGCAGCATGGTCTACCCGACCCTCGGCCAGTATCAGCTGCGTCGTGCCACCGTCGACTTCGACGAGACCACCGCCACGTGGAACGACCCGGACGGAGCCGGCCCGGGCACATGGAACCCGGGCGGTACGCACACCTCCGCCGTGCAGTCGACCGTCTCGAGCGTCGGTGAGGGTCCGTCCCGCCTGGCGTGGGACGCCACCGCCGTGACCCAGGCGTTCGTGAACAACCCGTCCTGGCACAAGTCGCTGATCGTGCGGATGGCGGACGAGGCGGCGTCCCAGGACCGGTCCCTGTTCGCCTCGAAGGAGGCGGAGAACAACGGCGGCCTGGAGCGTTCCGGTCCGCGCCTGTCGGTCACCTACCTCAGCACCGCGCCGGAGGACACCTTCTACGCGCCGGACACCCCGGAGCGCATGAACCCCGGCGCCACGTACAAGGTGCCGGTGACCGTGTCCAACACGACCCAGACGACCTGGGTCGCCGGGGCCCAGGAGCTGGTCGCGTCCTGGACGCTGCCGGACGGCTCGGTGGCGCCGGGGTCGGAGTCGACCACGACGGCACTGCCGCAGGACCTGTCCTCCGGCGAGGTGGCGGACATGACGGCGACCGTCGTCGCGCCTCCCGTCAGCGACGGCAACCTGCGTTCGGACTACTCGCTGTCGTGGGAGATCGCCAACAGCACGTCGGCCGCGCAGGAGAAGACCACCCGACAGGACGCGGAGGCCGCGGGGGAGGACTCTGCGCAGGCCGCGGCGTCCGCCCAGGGGCTGGACACCACGGCGACGGGGGACCTGGCCGAGCAGACCGAGGCGAGCACCCTGGCCGAGGCCGGCATCGCGGCGCTGCCGGCCGGGAAGCTGAAGCAGAACGTCGCGGTCGAGGACCCGACGTCGGACCAGCTGGGCCTGGAGAGCTTCTACACCTACGCCGGCAAGAACACGGGTGCCGGCGGCACCCTCATGACCAACGTGGCGGCGGGCAACGCCGTCTGGTCGTACGACGCGTTCAGCAACCCGGGCCGCGGCCTGTCGACGTTCGCGCGGTTCTCGTACAACTCGCAGGACACCTCCGACACGGTGTCCGGGTTCGGCTGGTCCGCGCAGGTGGCCGGGCCGATCCGGCTGGGCGCGCCGCTGGAGTTCCACCCGAACAACGGCCCGCGCGAGATCATGCTGCCGGACGGCGACGGCACGACCCACGTGTTCCGGCTGAACTCCACCACCGGCCAGTGGGACGCCCCTGCGGGCGTGAACTACCGGCTGACGCAGAGCGCCGCTGACGTGACCTGCCCCGGCAACCAGGACTACGTGGCGGACGCCTGGCAGCTGCTGCGCCCGGACGGCACGACGTTCGTGTTCGGTTGCGACGGTTACCTGAACGAGGTGATCGACAAGAACGGCAACACGCAGCAGTTCACCTACGCCGAGCGGCAGTCGAACAACCAGCCCCGCAAGTTCCTGCAGTACGTCACCGACCCCACGGGCCGGCAGACCCTGACCGTGGACTACTGGACCAAGGGCCAGACCGGCTGGCGGTACGTCGACGAGACCACCGGAAACCTGGTCGACGGGTCGGGCAAGCTGACCAACTCGAAGATCTACGACCACGTGCGGTCCATGACGGACGTCTCGGGGCGCAAGCTCGAGTTCTACTACACCGACAAGGGCCTGATGGGCCGGATGATCGACGGCGCGGGCGCCACGGACGACGCCGGCGAGTCGATCGCCAAGCACTTCAAGTTCACCTACGACGCCGACCAGGGCAACAAGAACGCCAAGCTCACCGAGGTGACCGACCCGCGGGGCAACACCACGCGCATCGGGTACTACTACCAGTCCGAGGGGGACGACCCGAAGGACCACTGGTCGGTGCAGACCATCACCGACCGGCTCGGTGGCGACACCTCGTTCGACTACGTGCCGCACGCGACGAACGACGACTGGTGGAACTCGACGGTCACCGACGCCGAGGGGCACGCGACGAAGTACGTCTCGGACGACTTCGGCCGACCGCGGTCGGTCACCAACGCGAAGTCGGAGACGGTCGCGCTCACCTGGGACGGGGACAACAACGTCCGGTCGCTGACGGAGGCCAACGGCGCGGTCACCGCGTACTGCTACGACCCGAAGACCGGGTACCCGCTGTGGCAGCGCGACGCCGAGCAGAACGACGCCCGGGGCGGGGCACCCGCGGCCTCGGAGTGCGTGCCCGGGGAGACGGCCGAGCAGGCGCCGCCCGGTGCGCAGGTCATGGAGTACCAGCCCTGGGAGAACGGGTACGTCGCGCAGATCGCGCGGACCACGTCGCCCGAGGGCCGGAAGAACCAGTTCACGTACGACGACAAGGGCAACCTGCTGATCGTCACGGACGGCAAGGGGATCGAGACGGCGACGGCGGGCGACTACACGACGTCGTACACGTACGACGACTTCGGGCAGCTGCTGACGGCCAAGGACGCGAACGGCAACGTCACGAAGTACCGCGGGTACACCGCGGTGGGATACCCGGAGGTGTCCGAGGACGCACTCGGCAACGTCTCGCGGACCACGTACTCGAACGACGGGCGTGGCCTGGTGACCCAGGTCGAGGACCCGCTCGACGGCCTGGTGACGCAGGCGTACGACGCCTTCGGCCGGCCGCTGACGGGTACGCAGCGCAAGTCGGCGGACGAGACCATCACGACGCCGGCACCGGTCTACGACGCGAACGACAACGTGACCGTCTCGACGGCGCCCAACGGCGCCGTGTCGACGGCGACGTACGACAAGACCGACCAGGTCACGAAGTCGACGATGCCGAAGGACACGTCCACGGGGCCGGAGCGCGCGAGCGTGTTCACCTACGACACGGTCGGCAACCTCGAGACCGTGACCGAGCCCAAGGGCGTGGCCACCACCGGGGACGCCTCCGACTTCGTGACGCGGTACGGGTATGACTCGATCTACCAGCAGACGTCCGTGACGAACGCTGACGGCGACGTCATCAGCTACTCGTACGACGAGGTCGGCAACCTCGTGAAGACCGTGGACCCGAAGAAGAACGCGTCGGCGGACCCGGACGACTTCACGTCCACGACGAAGTACGACCTGAACCACCGGCCCGTCTCGGCGACGGACGCCGCGGGCAACACGAGCACGACGGACTACGACGCTGACGGCCTGGCGGTGTCCTCGACCGACCCGGACGGCAACACGTCCTACGTGACCTATGACGTGCGCGGTGCCCAAGTCGAGACGAAGACGCCGCACGAGAGCGTCGGTGGTGTGGTGCAGTACCGGACCACGAAGGTCGAGTACGACGAGGTCGGCAACACCACCCGGGTGATCACACCACGCGGTGTGGCCACGGCTGAGCCGGACGACTTCGCCTCGCGGACGGAGTACGACGAGCTGAACCGGCCGGTCAAGCAGTTCCAGCCGTACGACCCGGCGGACACCCGGCACAACGACGCGAACGTCTACACAGAGACGACGTACGACGCCGCCGGGCGAGTGGTGAAGACGTCGATGCCGCCGTCGGAGGACCAGACGGTGCGCAACGACTCGACGACCGAGTACTTCGACAACGGGTGGATCAAGAAGTCCAGCGATGGCTGGGACATCTCGACCGCGTACGAGTACGACGACCTGGGTGCGCAGACGGCTCGGACGCTGACCTCGGCGGACGGATCCGCGAACCGGACGATGACGTGGTCGTACTTCCCGGACGGGAAGCTGCGGACCAAGGCCGACGACGGTGTGCCGGTGGGATCGCACTCGGTGGTGACGGACAACGACACCGAGGGCCTGGTTGAGCCGACCGGTACGTGGGCGACTGCGTCCGCTGCGGGGGAGCAGGGCACCAACCACCGCACGCATGCTGCGGTGTCGGGGGCCTCGACCGACACGTTCACCTGGACCCTGGATGTCCCGGCGGACGGCACGTACTCGGTGGCGGTGACGTACCCGCAGGTTTCGGGTGCCGCCTCGGACGCGAAGTTCGAGCTGACGCATGGCAAGGACGGTGACGGTCAAGGCGGCGAGGTGACCGAGCCGGCGTACACGGTGAACCAGACGACAGGTGCGGGCGGGTGGTCCGACGTCGGACGGGTTGCGCTGCGCAAGGGCGACCCGGTCATGGTGACGTTGAAGCCGTCTTCCACGGGGGTCGTCGTGGCCGATGCTGTGCGGTTGGTGCGGGACAACTCCGCGGACACCGACACGGAGGCGCACGCGTTCGCGTACTCCTACGACGTCAACGGGAACCTGACGGGGATCAACGACACGTCCTCGGGTGCCCGGGCGGACGACTACCAGGTCGCGTACACCGGGTTGAACCAGGTGGCGAGCGTCAAGGAGGCGTTGGCGGGTCAGGAGACAGCGACGACGTCGTACTCGTACGACGTGCTGGGGCAGCCGCTGACGGTGGCTCACCCGGACCAGTCGTCGGCGTACAAGTACGAGGATCCGCGGCACCTGCTGACGTCTGTTGCGGTCGACGACCTGAACGACACGGCCGCCGCGAAGGTGACTCGGTACAGCTACGACAACCGGGGCATGCGGGCTACGGAGACGAAGGCCAACGGGAATGTCGTCACCAACGGCTACTTCCTGGATGGTGCGCTGAAGTCGCTGCGTGAGGAGAAGTCGGGCGGGGCTCTGGTCGCGTCGCACGCCTACACGTACGACAACAACGGCAACAAGCACACCGATGTCGCGTCGAAGGCGAACGCGGACGTTGCCGGGGCGTATCTCGAGTCGACGACGACGTACTCGTACGACCCGGCCGAGCGGCTGTCGGAGTCCGTCAAGACGGGTAACGGGGCCAAGACCGAGACGTATGTGCATGACGACAACGCGAACGTCATCGAGCAGTCGGTGGGTTCGACGGCGACGACGTACTCCTACGACCGCAACCGGCTGCTGACTGCGACAGCTGATGGGGCAACGGCGTCGTACCGGTATGACCCGTTCGGCCGGCAGACGTCGGTGGTCTCGGCGGGGTTGACGATCTCTCGGACGACGTATGACGGGTTCGACCACATAGCCGAGTCCGAGAAGATCAATGAGTCTGGCGCGCTCGAGTCGACGACGTACGAGTACGACCCGCTGGACCGGACGGCGTCCAAGACAGCTGATGGCAAGACGACCGACTACACCTATCTCGGAATGTCGTCAGAGGTGCTGGGCGAGGAGGTCGCCGGGCAGCTGACGAAGTCGTACCAGTACTCGCCCTGGGGTCAGCGGCTGTCGCAGATCACGCACCAGGCGGACGCGGAGGCCGGGGTCGAGGCGGGGGAGAGTGCGTACTACGGGTACAACGCGCACACCGACGTAGAAACGCTGACCGACGATGCGGGCAACTCGATCGCGACCTACGGGTACACCGCGTACGGCAACGCGGACGAGTCTGAGTACACGGGGATCGACAAACCCGCGGCCGGTAGCCCGGAGGATGCTGAGCCGTACAACGCCTACCGGTACAACTCCAAGCGTTGGGACGCAGGCTCCGGCACCTACGACATGGGCTTCCGCGACTACGCACCTGGTCTGAACAGGTTCACCACTCGGGACATGTACAACGGGTCACTGGCCAACTTGGGACTCGGATCCGACCCGTACACCAGCAACCGGTACGCCTTCACCGCCGGTAATCCGATTAACTTCATTGAGACTGACGGGCATGAGCCCCGGCCGATTCATCAGGGTGCGGCAGGGCCGAACACCGCTGGATGGGTCGCGCCCGCGCCGTCAGTCACGAATTCTAAATTGCAGAATATTCTCGGCGACATCTATGCAAAGCCTGGCTCGACTCCAGCAGTCGGGTCTGGGAAGGCGGCGGAAGCACTGATCCACGAGCTCGAGACCGGTAAGCCCACGAAGGGCCGTTTCCATAGTGTGGATGCGGGTGAGTTGCTACGACGAATCAGTATGCTCACCGAAGAGGACCGGAAGGCTCGTGTGAAGGGTAACGCACTACTGACAGACCGCGATCTCAAGATCGCACAGACCGAAGCACAAGAATTGTGGGACGCTCTCGATCGAAAGGTCGATTCAAAGAACCCTGTTTTGCAAGACCTGAAAGACAATCCGGGAAAGATGGAGTCGCTCCGAAACGCCATGACAAAGGTGGCAGAGGCGCCCTCGATGCGCGCAACGACCGGCACCGCTTTCACTGAGGACCCTCACAAAGGGCCCCGGCTCAGTGGGCAGGCAAAACTGCCTAGGCTTATGGGTGGGCTTGGCGTGGTCGGAGAGCTCCTGTTTGTCATCGACTATGGCATGATGGCGGGCGATGCCTGGAATGGGGACCCGAGTGGCGGCTGCGCAGACCCGTTGCTTGCCAATATCGTCTCGTCCTGCCAATCTCCGGTCCCACCGGCATGAGGTCGAAGGTCCTGGGTTTGATTGGCGACATCAATGCAGAGGAGGTGGACCGCGTGGGGTCCGAGTCAAAAAGCGACACAGACGCAGTAGGGGACCTCTTGCAAGGCTACTTTCCGGATTTCCGCGTCGCCGTAGAGGCCTTTGTCCGTGACCATAAAGATTATGCCGACGGGCTCAATACCGATTGGCGAACGACGGTCGATGCGTGGGCGTGGGTGTCGGAACTCTTTATTCCAGAGATTCTCAGGCCAGCGTTGACGGAAGATAGAGGTGATGACCTGGTGCAACGAATCTCCTCGTTTCTTGAGGATTTGCTTGTGCTCCACCGCCCGTCAATCGATGACCTATTGAGGGCGCGCGTAATCGATCATCTTCTCGGCTACAGAGAACTCTGGCAGAAGTTGCGTCCGGCAGCAGGGCCACTTCTGCTGGAACTTGTGAGTGAGCAGCAGCAGTATTACGGGAGGTCGCTCTAATAGCCTGCTTCTGAAATGTTCTGACGGTTGGTTTTAATCCTACGGCGTGGCCGAGATGTGAGTTGATGTAGATGGACCTGCATGTGTGCTGATGCCGAGTCCATTCGCCGCGAGCCGAGCGGCCGCCCCTGGGGTCGGTTCGGTCGTCGCACACAGCCCTCGCTCTACCGGCTCACCGAACCGGCTCCCATGCGAACCCGTCTGGGTCGGTGAACGCCCCGAGTTCACTGTCCACCGCCAGCCGGTGCGAGCCCGTTCCCTCCGGCGGCACGCCGGCGTCCTTGGCGAGCGCAGCGCGCTTGTACAGGCCGAACCCGATGGGGCTGGATCCCATCTTGAAGTCGACGTACGAGCCGAAGCTCTTGCCGACGGTCAGCCCGTGCGCGACGTAGAACTTCTTGCTCGCCGACACGTCGTCCGCCCCGATGAGGAGCACTATCTCGTCGAACGTCCGCGCGGCGGGTCTGGAGTCCTTCTTCGCGGAGGTCGCGAACTTCCAGATGGTGCCGTCGGGTGCCTGGACCACGCCACCGTGGCCCCACATGGACTTCGTGACGGGCTTGAGCACGGTGGCCCCTGCCTCGACGGCGGCGTCGAACAGGGCGTTGACGTCTCCCGGCTGCGACGACACCAGGGAGATGTGGAAGCCGCGGAACCCGTCGGTAGGTGCGTCGGTCTCGCGCAGGCGGAGCCGGTCGCCCAGGTCGAAGGCGGCGTCGTAGAAGGAACGTGCGGAGCTGAGGTCGGTCACCTCGAGGGTGACGGAGTCGATGTGTGCCATGCCCATGACGTTAGGTTCGGCGGGCCGTCGTGTGCTTCTCGATTCCTGACCACTCGCTACCACTCTCTGCTGACGGCCGTGCCCGCCGGAAAGTAGCCTTCTCACCATGGCACCGGAGCTGCTCACCTGGTTGCTCGACTCCGACCCGGCCCTGCGCTGGCAGGTCGAACGCGACCTCGCCGGGGCGCCCGAGGACGTCTGGCGCGCCACCCGGGCGCGCGTCGCGACCGAGGGGTTCGGGGCCCGACTCCTCGCGCTGCAGGATCCCGACGGGCAGTGGGCCGGCGGCGCCTTCTTCCCCGCCGGGTACCAGGGCGACGAGGAGGGCCAGCCCTGGACCGCGACGACCTGGTCGCTCAGCAGCCTCCGCGACTGGGGTCTCGACGCCGCCGTGCTGGCCGGGACCGCCGAGAAGCTTGCCGCGAACAGCCGGTGGGAGTACGAGGACCTGCCCTACTGGGACGGTGAGGTCGACTGCTGCATCAACAGCTGGACGCTTGCCAACGGCGCGTGGCTCGGCGTGGACGTCTCGGGCATCGCCCAGTGGTTCGTCGACCACCGCCTGCCCGACGGCGGCTGGAACTGCGAGTGGGTGGAGGGCTCGACACGCTCCTCGTTCCACTCCACGCTCAACTCCCTCAAGGGCCTCCTGTACTACGAGACCGCAACCGAACCTGCGACCGGTGGCAGTGACGACCTGCGCGCCGCGCGCCGCGAGGGCGAGGAGTACCTCCTGGAGCGGCGGCTGCTCCACAGGCTGTCGACGGGCGAGCTCATCGGTCCGTGGGCCACCCGCTTCGGGTATCCCTTTCGCTGGGGCTACAGCGCCCTCAACGCCCTGGACTACTTTCGCGCGGCGGCACTGCACGACGGCGTCGGGCCTGATCCTCGGCTCGCCGACGCCGTCGGCGTGGTCCGCGGCGCCCGCCGACCGGACGGCACCTGGCTGCAGGAGGGGCGCCATCCGGGCCGGGTCTGGTTCGAGGTGGACGTGCCGCCGGGGGAGCCGTCCAGGTGGCTCACGTTCTACGGCACGCGCGTGCTCGACTGGTGGGACGGCGCTGGCACTGTGTGAGGCTCGGGTCGGGGAGCTGTACAGGGCTGCGGGCTCGCTGCCCGACTGCTGGCACACGTTTGACTCCCTATTTACAGCGCTGTAAATTCCCCCGGTCGCAGTAATCAAGGGAGATGCAGCGTGAGTCCTGGTTTCAGCCGTCCCGTTCCGCTGAGTCGTCGCTCGTTCCTCGCCGGCTCGGCGGCCCTCGTCGCGCTCGGCGCCGCCGGGTGCGCGCCCGCCTCGCGAGCCGCCGGCGGAGGAACCGGGCTGCGCTTCTACCTGCAGAAGCAGGAGGTCATCGCGTACTTCGGCGAACTGCTCCGGCGCTTCGAGGACGAGCGTCCCGGCATCACCGTCGTGCACGACTCGACGGTGGCCATCGCGCCGCAGTTCGTGCGCAACGAACCGGCCGGCGTCGGCTGCTTCAACGACAACCTCGAGCTCGCCCGGTACATCAAGCGCGGGGTGCTCGGCGACCTGTCCGACCTGCCGTCCGCGCAGACTGTCCGGACCGACATCGACGAGCTGACCGACCAGTACGCCACCTACCCCGGCCGCACGAGCGTCCTGCCGTACTCGCTCGCGGCCGCCGGCGTCATCTACAACAAGAAGATCTTCGCGGACCACCAGCTACCCGTGCCCGAGACGTGGACCCAGTTCGTCGACGTGTGCGACGAGCTCACCCAGGCCGGCGTCACCCCGATCTACGCGACCGACCGGGACACGTGGACGCTCTGGCAGGGACTGTTCGACTACTCCGTCGGCAGCCTCGTGGCACCGGGCGAGTTCTTCCGCCGCATGAAGGAGCTCGGCACGGACGTGGGGCCGGACTCCGAGGTCTCGTTCGAGAAGGACTTCGCGGTGCCGATGGAGCGCGCGAAGGTCATCTCGTCGTACTTCAACAAGGACCACGCGGTGCGTGCGTACGCGGACGGCAACCTCGCCTTCGGCAAGGGCCAGGCCGCCATGTACCTGCAGGGGCCGTGGGCGCTGAGCCAGATCGAGCTCGTCGACCCGGACCTGGAGGTCGGCACGTTCCCGCTGCCCGTCTCGGAGAACCCCGACGAGCGGCAGGCGCGCGTCAACATCGACCTCGGCCTGTGGATCCCGACGGCGTCCCAACACCAGGACGAGGCGCGCGAGCTCGTCGAGTTCCTCATGCGGCCGGACATCCTCAACGCCTACAACGCCGACAACCTCGCCTACTCGACACTCATCGACGCGCCGCCGCAGCAGGACGAGCGCCTCGCGGGGCTCCAGGACTACGTCGACCGTGCGGCGTTCTACCAGGGCGCCGGCACGTTCGTGCCGACGTCGATCCCGCTGGGCAACTACCTGCAGGCCGCGATCCGCAGCGGCAACTTCGACGGCATGCTCCGCCAGCTCGACGCCGACTGGCGTCGTCTCGCCGGACGAGGAGCGACCGTATGAGCGGCACAACGTTGTACCGGCTCGAGAGGCACCAGTTCGAGACGTCCCGGCTCACCGAGGAGCGACGATGACAGCACACGCCACCCTGTCCCTGCCGACGGCGGAGGAGGCCGGTCCGCCGAGCCGCCGTCCGGCAGGCGGACGACGGGTCGAGCCGGTGTACTACCTCTTCCTCGTGCCGACGCTGCTCGTGTTCACGGCCTTCGTCGTCGTGCCGGCCCTGATCGGTGTCTTCTACAGCCTCACGGACTACGTCGGCTTCGGCCGCTGGTCGTTCCTGGGGTTGCGGAACTACGCCGCGCTCTTCACCGACCCGCGGATGCTCGAGTCGTACGGCTTCACGCTCGGGTTCGCGCTGGTCACCGTCGTCGTCGCGCAGGTGATCGCGCTCGCGCTGGCCGTGGCGCTGTCCCGGCGGATCCGCTTCGCGACGACGCTCCGCACCGTGTTCGTCATCCCGATGGTGGTCTCGGGCATCGTCGTGGCCTACGTGTTCAACTTCCTGTTCTCGAACTCGCTGCCGGCCATCGCCACCGCCGTCGGCTTCGGGCCGCTGGAGGAGAGCATCCTCGGCAACCCGGACCTCGCCTGGCTCTCCATCGTGATCGTGTCCGCCTGGCAGACCATCCCGGGCGCGCTGCTGGTCTACACGGCCGGGCTGACGTCGATCCCGAACGAGCTGTACGAGGCGAGCGCGCTCGACGGCGCCTCCCCGTGGCGGCAGTTCCGCTCCGTCACCGTCCCGCTCATCGCGGGCTTCATCCTGATCAACACGATCCTCGGCGTGAAGGGCTACCTCGGCGTGTACGACGTCATCGTCGGCCTGACGGGCGGCGGGCCCGGTACCGCCACGAGCAGCGTCGCCATGACGATCTTCAGCGGCTTCACCGGGGGCGACTACGCCTACCAGATGGCGAACGCCACGGTGTTCCTGATCGTGACCGCGCTCATCTCCGTCGCCCAGATCGTCGCCACCCGTGGAAGGGCGGTCAAGCTGTGACCACCGTGAACCCTGCCAGCCCCGCCAGCCCCGCCAGCCGTGCCGGCCGTGCAGGCCGCGTCAACCGTACGAACTGGCCGCTGACGATCGTCCTCGGCCTCGCGACGCTCACGGTCCTCGTGCCGCTGTACGTCACGCTGTCGATGGCCTTCAAGACCAGCACCCAGTCCGCGGACGGCAACGCCTTCTCCCTGCCGGAGCCGTTCAACCCGGCCAGCTTCGCCGAGGCGTGGGAGCTGACCCGCTTCCCGGTGTCGTTCGCCGTCTCGCTGGCGGTCGCGGCGCTCGCCGTCGTGCTGACCCTGCTGCTCAGCTCGCTCGCCGCCTACGCCATCGCGCGCAACTGGTCGCACCGGTTCTTCCGCTGGTCGATGATCTACCTGCTGGTGGCGCTGTTCCTGCCGTTCCCGGTGGTCGCCCTGCCACAGATCCAGCTCACGGCGCTCACCAGCCTCGACAACCCGATCGGCGTGGGCATCCTGCACGCGATGTTCCAGCTGTCCTTCAGCGTGCTGCTGTACACCGCGTACCTGCGCTCGATCCCGATCGAGCTCGAGGAGAGCGCCCGGATCGACGGCGCGAGCACCGGGCAGATCTTCTGGCGGATCATCCTGCCGCTGCTGGGGCCCATGAACGCGACGGTCGGCATCTTCGCCTTCCTGGCGTCCTGGAACGACTTCATGATGCCGTCGCTCATCATGTCCGACCCGGCGTTGCAGACCCTGCCCGTGGTGCAGAACATCTTCCAGAGCCAGTTCGGCACCAACTACAACGTCGCCTTCGCGTCGTACCTGATGGCGATGGCACCGACGATCATCGCCTACCTGTTCGCGCAGCGCTGGGTGATCAGCGGCGTGACCCAGGGCGCCGTCAAGCACTGAGCCGGGCTGTGCGCAGAGCCGAGCTGCGCACCGCACCAGCACCGCACCAGCACTGAACCGAGCACGAGGAGAGTCATGTCAGAGATCGCCGAGAGCCTGCCCGTCATCCGGCCCCTGCCGGAGGCGGCGCCGCACGCGCGGCACGAGCAGCAGGTACACGGCGCCGGCTGGCGGATCACTGTCCTGACCGACGGCGTCTTCCGGATCGAGCGTTCGGCCGACGGCGGCTTCGAAGACCGGGCCTCCACGTTCGCGGTTCGCCGGGACCTACCTCCCGTCGACTTCGCCGTGGAGCGCGTCGGCGCAGGCGTGGTGCTCACCACCCGCCGTGCCCGGCTGGGCTACGACGGCGGGGAGTTCTCCGCGAGCGGCCTCGTCGTCGAGGTGCTCGGCCGCGACGCGGGACGCTGGCGGTACGGCGAGCCGACCCGGGACCTCGGAGGGACGGCGCGGACCCTCGACGACGTCGACGGCCGGACCGAGCTGGAGCCGGGGGTCGTGGCGCCCGACGGGATCGCCGTCGTCGACGACACCGTGTCGTTCCTGTTCGAGGACGACGGGTGGGTCGGTTCGCGGGTCCCCGGTCGGCAGGACCTGTACGTGTTCGCCCACGGCCGCGACTACGCGGACGCCGTCCAGGACCTGTACCGGGTCTCCGGCCACCCGATGCGGCTGCCGCGCTGGGCGCTCGGCAACTGGTGGAGCCGCTACCACCCGTACAGCGACGAGTCCTACCTGGCTCTCCTGGACCGCTTCGACGAGGAGGGCATCCCGTTCTCCGTCGCGGTGATCGACATGGACTGGCACCGGGTCGCGTCGGTGCCGCCGGAGTTCGGCAACGGCTGGACCGGCTACTCCTGGGAGCCCACGCTCTTCCCCGATCCCGCCACGTTCCTGCGCACGCTGCACGACCGGGGCCTGCGCACCACCCTCAACCTGCACCCCGCCGACGGCGTCCGCGCCTTCGAGGACGCTTACCCGGCGGTGGCCCGCGCCCTGGGTGTGGACCCGGACAGCGGGGAGCCGATTCCCTTCGACCCGATCGACCCGGCCTTCCTGCAGGCGTATTTCAGCGAGCTGCACCACCCGCTGGAGGCCCAGGGCGTCGACTTCTGGTGGATCGACTGGCAGCAGGGCCGCACCTCCGGGCTGCCCGGTGTCGACCCGTTGTGGGTCCTGAACCACTTCCACCACCTCGACGCCGCCCGGGACGGCGGTCCGGGCATGACGTTCTCCCGGTACGCCGGGCCCGGGAGTCATCGGTACGCCGTCGGCTTCTCCGGCGACACGGTGGTCTCGTGGGCATCGCTGCACTTCCAGCCCGAGTTCACGGCCACCGCGGCGAACATCGGGTACTCGTGGTGGAGCCACGACATCGGCGGCCACACGCGTGGCGTGCGCGACGACGAGCTCGCCACCCGCTGGGTACAGTTCGGCGTCTTCTCGCCGATCATGCGGCTGCACTCCGCGAACAACCCGTTCATCCGCAAGGAGCCGTGGGTGTTCCCGCCGGAGCACCGCGCGGCGATGACCGACGCGCTGCGCTTCCGGCACCGGATGGTGCCCTACCTGCACACGATGAACCACCGCGCCGCCGAGGGGGTGCCGCTCGTCCGGCCGATGTACCACCTCGAGCCGCGGCGGTCGGCGGCGTACACGGTGCCCAATCAGTACGCGTTCGGCAGCGAGCTGCTGGTCGCGCCGATCACGGAGCCCCGGGATGCTGCGTCGCTGCGGGGTCGCGTGCGGGTCTGGCTGCCGGACGGCCTGTGGACCGACATCTTCACCGACGCCGTCTACGAGGGCGGGCGGACCGTCGAGATGCACCGGACCGACGCGTCCATCCCGGTCCTGCTGCGGGCCGGCGGGATCCTGCCGCTCGACGCCGGGACGGACCTCGACGCGACGCGCAACCCGACGGCGTTCGAGGTGCTCGTCGCGCCCGCCGCGTCCGGCGAGCTGGTCCTGGCCGAGGACGGCGAGGACGACGCCGTCGGTGACGGCAGCGGGCCCGCGGCACGAACCGTGCTGTCCTGGGACCGTGCGGCGGGTGAGCTCCGGATCGGCGCCGCGGAGGGCAACACCGGCGTGCTGCCCGCGAGCCGGGAGTGGACGGTGACCTTCCTCGCCGCGCTGCCCGAGGGACCGGTCACGGTGAACGGCGCGCCCGCCGAGGTGAGCGGCGCCGACGGGCGGTGGAGCGTGAGCGCCGGCAGTGCCGCGGGCGGCGAGCTCGTCCTCCGAGTCGACGGGGGACCCCTGCGGGTCGGTTCGGACCGGCGCGACGCGGCGCGCGTGATCCTGGAGTCCGCGCAGATCGGCAACCCGGAGAAGCTCGAGGCGTGGGACGTCGTCAGCAGTGACCGGAGCGCCACGGAGAGGCTGGCGGAGCTCACGGCGGTCGAGCTGCCGGAGCCGGTCCGCGCGGCGCTCGTCGAACAGCTCGCGGCGCGGACGGGTTCGGTCCGGTAGGGCGACCCGCGTCGGGGCCAGTTCGGCCAGGGTTGAGTCAGCGCAGCTCGGGGGCGCTCTCCCGGAACAGGATCGTGTGCCCGACGGTGACGTGGCGGCCGGGCTCGTCGAGCCCGTCCAGGCGGTCGAGCAGCAGGTCGAGGGCGCGCTCGGCGAGCGCCCGGGTGTCCGGCGCGACCGACGTCAGGCTCGGTGCGGTGCTCGCGCCGAGCTCTATCGCGTCCCAGCCGATGACCGCGACGTCGGCCGGGACGTCCAGGCCGTGCCGGCGCAGGGCGCGCAGAGCGCCGATGGCGGCGAGGTCGTCGCGGCACAGCAGACCGTCCAGCTCGAGTCCGGCGTCGAGCGCGGCGCTGAGCGCTTCCTCCGCGTCGCGGGCGTCGCCGTCCTGTCGCCGGGGGACGAGCAGGGCCGGATCGGCGGGCAGGACCGCGTCGTCGAGCGCGGCGTGGTAGCCCTCGATCCGTAGTGTCGACGTCCAGGACAGGTGGTCCGCCTCGTGGCCGAGGAACCCGATCCGCCGTCGGCCCAGCCGCACCAGGTGTCCGACCGCCTCGCGGGCTGCTGCGACGTTGTCGATCGCGACCTGGTCGGCGCCCGCGGGCTGCGGGTCCTCGCCGAGGAACACGATGGGCATGCCGTGCCGCACGGCGTCCAGGTCGCGGGCGGCCAGGGCCTGCGGCTGCATGACCATCCCGTCCATGATCCCGGCCTCGCGGTCGTGCAGCACCGAGCGCTCGCCGTCGGCCGTCGCGCCGGTCTCCGCGAGCAGGAGGCGGTAGCCGCGCGCCTCGGCGACTCGTGCGAACACGTGCGCGAGCTCGGCGAAGTACGGCCGCCGGAGGTCGGGGAAGGCGAGCCCGAGCATGCTCGAGCGGCCGGTCGCGAGACTGCGGCCGGTGCGGTTGGGCCGGTACCCGAGCGCGTCGATCGCGGCCTGGACCCGCTCGCGCATCCCCGGGCTGACGTGACGGTATCCGCGGACGACGTTGGACACCGTCTTCATGGAGACCCCCGCGCGGTCCGCGACGTCCTGCAGGGTCACCCGGTTCATGTCGGCAGGTTACCGCTGGACGGTGAGCCGCACGCTCCTCGTTGAGTGCTGGGTATTTGTCGTTCCGGAGCTGCCGATCGCACAAATACCCAGCACTCAACGGGCCGGGGCGGTTACTCGACCAGCTTGCCCGCCGTGGAGACCTCCTGCTCCTGGATCAGTGCGGCGATCTCCTCCGGGACCGCCGGGATCTCCTCGCGGACCACGCCCGCGCTGGGCGACCAGACCAGGTTCACCTGCAGTGCCGGGTCGAGGTCCGGGTAGTCGGAGCGGTTGTGGCAGCCGCGGGTCTCGCGGCGCTCGCGGGCCGCCTCCAGCGTGGCGCGGGCGGCGATGAGCGACGCCTTGAGGTCGAAGGCGTGCGCCAGGTCCTGGAACCCGGCGATGTCGGGGTGGATGCCGACCTCCGTGGCGCGCACCTCGATCTCGTCCAGCTCGCGCAGGCCTGCGACCAGCCCTTGCTCGTCCCGGACGACGCCGGCGTGCTCGGTCATCGTGTTGCGCACCGCGCGCTGCAGGGCCCGCACGTTCTCGTGCCCGTCGGCGGCCAGCAGGTCGGCGACCTCGGCGCGGGCCTCGGCCTCGGCGTCGTGCGAACGGCGCTGCGCCTCCAGGCCGGCGGAGTAGGCAGCGGCGGCCCGGCCGACGATGCGGCCGAACACCAGCAGCTCGATCAGGGAGTTGCCGCCCAGGCGGTTCGCGCCGTGCAGCCCGCTGGACGCCTCACCGATCGCGTAGAGGCCGTCGACCTCGGTGCTGTGGTCCTCCGGCCGCACCCACACTCCGCCCATGGAGTAGTGCGCGGTGGGGGCGATCTCGATCGGTTCGGCGGTGATGTCGAGCATCTGCAGCTCGAGCATCGTCTGGTAGACGCGCGGCAGGCGCGTCATGATCGTCTCCCGCGGGAGATGGGAGACATCGAGCCAGACGCCGCCCTTCTCGGTGCCCCGGCCCTCCTTGATCTCCGTGTACGCGGCCAGGGCCACCCGGTCGCGGGTCGACAGCTCCATCCGTTCCGGGTCGTAGTTCTGCATGAACCGCTCGCCCAGGGCGTTGCGCAGGATGCCGCCCTCACCGCGTGCGGCTTCCGAGATGAGCGTCCCGGCGGCGTTCTCGGGCTCGAGGATGCCGGACGGGTGGAACTGGACCAGCTCGGGGTCGCGCAGGCGTGCGCCGGCCTCGACCGCGAGGCGGAACGAGTCGCCGGTGTTCTCGTCCCGGCGGGACGAGGTGCGCCGCCAGATGCGGTTGTGGCCCCCGGCGGCGAGGATCACGGCGTCGGCGTGGATCAGGTACGGCGTGCCGTCGGTCAGGTCGAACCCGTAGGCGCCGAACACCGCGCCGTCGCGCGTCAGGATCCGCGTGACGTAGACCGAGTCGAGGACGGGGATGTCGAGCTGCGCCGCCCGGCCGACCAGCGAGCGCTGGATCTCCAGGCCCGTGTAGTCGCCGGCGAAGGCGGTGCGGCGGTACGTGTGCGCGCCGAAGAACCGCTGCGAGATGCGCCCGTCCTCCTCGCGCGCGAAGGCCATGCCGTACCGCTCGAGGTCGGCGATGCCCTGTGCGGCGCCCTTCGCGACGATCTCCGCCGTGTGGGGGTTGGCCAGGAAGTAGCTCTCCTTGACGGTGTCCGCGGCGTGCTGCTGCCAGCTGTCCTCCGCGTCCATCGTGCCGAGTGCGGCGTTGATCCCGCCCGCCGCGAGCGAGGTGTGGGCGTCCATGCGCGGCCGCTTGCCGAGGGCCAGCACGTCGACACCCTGCTCCGCGAGCTCGATCGCGGCCCGGAGGCCCGACCCGCCCGTCCCGATGACCAGCACTGCCGTTGAGATCCGACGCTCTGTGGTGTTCATACTCAATCCGACCACCGGCGGCCGCGATTCGTGACAGGTTCCGGCTGTGAGGATTCTCAACATGTGAGATGGGTCATCAGGTGAGCTGCAGACCGCCGTCGACCGCGAGGACCTGGCCCGTGAGCCAGGTGGTGGCAGGGTCAGCCAGCCGCACGATCCACGTGGCGACCTCCTCGGGCTCACCGCGCCGGCCGAGGGGGATGCGGGCTGCCTCGTCCCGCTTGATCTGCGCCACGGCGGCGTCGGGCAGGCCGGCGGCGGTGAGGGCCTCGCTCTCCGTGGGCCCGGGCGCCACGGCGTTGACGCGGACGCCGTCGGCGGCGAGCTCCAGCGCCCAGCTGCGGGTGAGCTGTTCGACGGCCGCCTTGGACGCCGCGTAGTGGGCCGCGCCGGGCAGCGGCCGGTGCCCGTAGGTGCTGGAGACGTTGACGATCGACCCCTTGGACCGGAGCAGGTGGGGCAGGGCGGCGCTCGCGAGCAGGCTGGGCGCGACGACGTTGAGGCTGAGCAGCTCGTCGATACCGTCCGCGGTGGTGTCGGCCAGCGCCATCATCGCCGTGGCGCCCGCGTTGTTGACCAGTACGTCGAGGGCGCCCCACCGGTCGGTCGCCGCGTCGACCACCTGCTGCGGCGCACCGGGGGAGCGCAGGTCCGCCGACAGCGTCACCATCCCGGTGTGCCCGGCGGCGGTCTCGTCCAGGGCAGCGGCGCGCCGTCCGACGCCGAGCACGTGCGCTCCGGCGCGGGAGAAGGCGCGGGCGGTGGCGCGGCCGATGCCGGAGCCGGCACCGGTGACGATCACGACCTTGCCGGTCAGGGCCTCGCTGGTCAGGGCCTCGCTGGGGCGGGTCGTCGGGTGGGCCGTCAACGCTGCTCCTCGTTCGCCGGGCTCGACCGCGCTGAACTCGGGCCGCCGATCCGCCGTGGTCGTCTCTCGTGGTCGTCTGACCGTGGCCGGCTCACCGTCGGGCGAGACCGGCGCGGGTCAGCAGTGGATCGCGGCCAGCTCGGTGAACACGACGCGGTTCAGGTGGAAGGCGTGATGCGCCTCCGCGAGCGTGGTGGCCACCTCGTCCTCGTCCAGGTCGAGGCTGTCGAGCTGGTTGCGGTACGCGTCCTTGAACACCTTGATCTTCGGGATGTCGGGGAACGTGTAGAAGTCCACGCCGCCCTCGTCGAGGCCGTAGTGCTGCTTCATCATGCGCTTGACGATCTGACCGCCCGACAGGTCGCCGAGGTAGCGGGTATAGGAGTGCGCGGCGTAATGCGGCAGGCTGCCGCTGACCTCGCGCACCCGGTCCGCGTAGTCCCGGGTGGACGGCAGGATCCGGATCTCCTGGCGCCACGACGGCCCGTACAGGAACGCGAGGTCCCGCTCGATCGCCGGGACGCGCGTGAGCTCGTGGAAGACGAGGCCGGCGCCCCGCTCGTCGTCGCGCACCGCGGTGCTCGCCTCTTCGAGCGCCTCGTAGACCACGAGCAGCTGGGCCGAGAGATCCGCGTAGGCCGCGCGGTTCAGCGCCCCGGACATGAGCCGTTCGATGAAGTCCTCGGAGTTGGCGGCGCCGTGGTCGGCGCGCGTGCCCTCGCGCAGGAGGGCGGACAGCGGGATCTCTTCCTCGACGGGCAGGCTCATGGATTCTCCTCCGACGCGGTAGCAACGTGCTGACAAGCTGTCATCACGTCGCGAGCATAGCAACCGGACTTAGGTCTACCTCACGCCTGCCCACCCGGGCGGAGCGGGCAGCGGACCCGGTCGGCTGACCGTCGAGCTACGGTCAGCCGTATGTCTGTTGCACGGTCTGCTTCGTCTTCGTCTGCTTCGCCGTCCGCCCTGCCCGCGCCCGTCTTCGTCGACGTCGGCGGTGCCCGCGTCGCGACCTACGTGCTGGAGCCGGCTGGCCGGCCGCCGGTGGGCGACGTCGTGCTGTGCCACGGCACGCCGTGGTCGGCGCGGGTGTGGGAACCGGTCGCGCTGGCGCTGAGCGAGGACCACCGCGTGTTCCTGTGGGACATGCCCGGGTACGGCGCATCGTCCAAGGACGCCGCGGACCCGGTCGATCTCGTCGCCCAGCGGCGGCGGTTCGCGGCCCTGCTGCGGCACTGGTCGCTGGACCGGCCTCAGGTGGTGGCGCACGACATCGGGGGAGCGGTGGCGCTCGGCGCGCACCTCCTGGAGGACGCCGACGTCGCGGGCCTGTTCCTGCTCGACATCGTGGCGCTGGACCCGTGGGGCTCGCCGTTCTTCCGGCTCGTGGCCGAGAACGAGTCGGTCTTCGCGGCGGTGCCCGGCCCGCTGCACGCCGCCCTGGTCAAGGAGTACATCGCCGGTGCGGCGAACAACCACCTGCCCACCGCCGCGGTCGAGACGCTCGCGGAGCCCTGGCTCGACGAGGCCGGGCAGGCCGCGTTCTACCGGCAGATCGCCCAGCTCTCGCCCGCCGACACCGCGCCGATCGTGGCCGGCCTCGGCCAGGTGCGCTGCCCGGTCCGTATCGGCTGGGCCGTGGACGACCCGTGGATCCCCTTCGAGCAGGCCGCGCGGCTCCGCGCGGCACTTCCGGGTGAGCCCGAGGTGGTGGAGTTCGCGGGTCGCGGGCACCTGGTGCCGCTGGAGGACGCCGACGCCGTCGGCCAGGCCGTGCGGGAGTGGCTCGACGCGGGCGCATGACGGCGTCGGCGTCCTCCGCAACGCCCCCGTGCTGGTGCGGCGAAAACGTGTGGCGAGGCCGTCGCCGTCGGGCATAGCGTGTGTCGTGGCGAGCGTGAGGCGTGACGACCCTCGGCCCGGGTGACCGGGCGAGCGCCCTGCCCGCGCGTGCGGCGTACCGACGAGAGGCCGGGGTCTCCCGGCGAAGGAGTGGTGGCACCGCGACCTAGCCCCCGCCCGCTCCTCCAGGGCCTTCGCTCTCTGGAGGACTGATGAGACCACCTTCGCAAACCCCTGCCACGTCTGTTCGTGCCGCCTCGGGCCCCGCCGCGTCCGCTCACCAGCCGGCTCGCACGCTGGCGCGCGACCTCGCCGCCGCGCTGCCGGGCTCGACGGTCCGACTACAGGGCTGGGTCCACCGCCGTCGTGAGCTGGCGACGGTGACGTTCCTCGTGCTGCGGGACCGCACGGGCCTCGCCCAGGTGGTCGTGCGGTCCGGTCCTGGTTCCTGGTCCGGTC
Source organism: Promicromonospora iranensis (assembly GCF_028994805.1). Taxonomy (GTDB): domain Bacteria; phylum Actinomycetota; class Actinomycetes; order Actinomycetales; family Cellulomonadaceae; genus Promicromonospora; species Promicromonospora iranensis. The sequence goes on from NZ_JAJQQP010000005.1 coordinate 93,070, forward strand.
CTGGTTCCGCGGCGCCGCAGGTGCCGCCGGAGGAGACGACCGTCGAGGTGACCGGGACGGTGACCGCGAACCCCCAGGCACCGGGCGGCGTAGAGGTCACGGACCCCGCGATCACAGCGCTCACCGACGCCGCCGAGACCCCGCCGGTGGAGCTGTGGCGGCCGGCCCTGACGGCCGCGCTGCCCACGCTGCTCGACCATGCGGCGGTCGCCTGGCGGCATCCCGCCCAGAAAGCGCGGTGGGAGGTCGCGGCGGCGAGCCTGCGCGGCTTCCGCGCCACGCTGGACGCGGCGGGCTTCACGGAGATCTGCACGCCCAAGCTCGTGGGTACCGCCACCGAGTCCGGGGCGAACGTGTTCCCCGTCGACTACTTCGGCCGGCCCGCGTACCTGGCGCAGTCGCCGCAGTTCTACAAGCAACAGATGGTCGGCGTCTTCGAGCGGGTCTACGAGGTGGGTCCGGTCTTCCGCGCCGAACCGCACGACACCGTGCGGCACCTCGCGGAGTACCGCTCGCTCGACGTCGAGCTCGGCTTCGTGCGGGACCACCGTGACGTGCTGGCGGTGCTCCGTGACGTGCTCGCCGGGATGGCCGACGCCGTGCGCACCGCGGGGGCCGCCGAGCGGCTGGGCGTCGAGGTGCCCGAGGTCCCGGCCCAGATCCCGGTGCTCCACTTCGCCGACGCCCTGGTGCTCGTCGGCGCGCCGTCGGACGAGCCCGACCTCGCCCCCGGGCACGAGCGGGCGCTGGGGGAGTGGGCCCTGGCCGAGCACGGGTCGGACTTCGTCGCCGTCGAGGGCTACCCCCTGGCGAAGCGGCCGTTCTACACGCACCCCGAGGCTGGCTCGGGTCCGGCGCCGGACGGCGCGCTCGGGGGCGTAGCCGGGGGCGAGCCCGTGGGCAGACCGGCGGGCGGGCCCGGAGGCGCGCGGTGGAGCAACAGCTTCGACCTGCTGTTCCGCGGTCTCGAGCTCGTCACGGGCGGACAGCGGCTGCACCGGTACGCCGACTACGTCGCGGCGCTCGAGGCGCGTGGCGAGGACCCGGCGTCGTACGCGACATACCTGGCGGCGTTCCGGCACGGGATGCCGCCGCACGGCGGTTTCGCGATCGGCCTGGAGCGCTGGGTGGCGCGCCTCGTCGGGGCGGCCAACGTCCGTGAGGTGACGCCGTTCCCGAGAGACCTGCACCGCCTCGTCCCGTAGCGCGGGGCGGCGGATCCGGGACGCGGATCGGATGGTCGGCAGTTCGTCAGGAGATCGGTAGTCGGAGCTGCCGATCTTCTGACGAACTGCCGACTTCCTGACGGGCTGCCGACGGGGCCGCGTCGGGTGAATGTGCTGGTCCGGGGGCCGGTGTGTCAGTGGTCGCCGCTACCTTGTGGCGCGCGCTGCTGATGCGGCGCGACACAGGGGTGAGCTGTGCCCTGTGCCCGACGGCTGGGTGAGGAACGAGATGCTTCAGGAACTGGTGGACCGGGTCAAGGGCGGCGACGGGGTCGCACGCACGGTGCAGGACGCGCTGGCACCGCTGAAGCTGTTGAACGCCGCCCTGTACGACGGCCTGTACGACGACGCCGTCGGCTACGTGCTCGAGGGCACGACGCCGGAGGTGCTCGCTCGCGTGGCCCCCGTCCGCACGGACCATGTCGACAGCCTCCTCGATCAGCCCGGACGCACGAGCTACTACTCCCGCTGGGTCGCGCCCGATCTCGTCAAGCAGGTCGCCGCCCTGCACAAGAACTGGACGCAGGAAGTCGGCAACCGCTCGCGCCGCCGCATCTACGCCGATGCCGGGGTGGAGACCGTGGTGCGGTTCGCGCGACTGCTGGCCCAGATCTGCGAGACCGTGGAGATGCCCGGTGTGCCCGGCTGGTTGTCCCTGCTGCTGCACGACACGTCCCACCTGAGTGCAGCGGGCCGCAAGCGGTCGGCGCGGTCGGGCGCGGACGGCTCGTCGGCCGGGAAGGGCGCCGGGGCGCGCTGGACACCGGCGGCGTTCGAAGCGGCCGCGGTCGAGGGTGGCGTGCCGGCCGACGACGCCGTGCACACCGTGCTGCTGGGCATCCTGCACCGGTCCACGAAGGGCCACTCCTGGCACACGGACCCGCGCACGGCGATCGCCACGACCCCCGCCTTCGACGAGTACGTCACCCAGCACGTCTCCGTGCTCGCCACGCTCACGCCACGCCTGAACGCCGCGGGCAAGACGGAGGTGCTCGACCGCATCGGAAAGCGTGTGGCGGACGACGGACTCGCACGGATCGTCGCCGCGCTCGCGGTCGACGGGGCCAAGGGCGTGCGGAACGCGGCACTGACGCACCTCGCGGCCCTGCCGGACGCGCGCCAGGTGGCACTTCTCGCGCCCTCCCTGACCACGGCGCCGTCGGGCAGCCTCGGCGAGGCAGTGTCACGCCTGGCCTCGCTCGACGGCGGCCTCGACGCGTGCGGGGCAGCGCTCGCGCCACTGGTCGACGAGAACGGGAAGGCCGCGAGCGGGCAGAACGCGCGCGTCCGGCTGCTCGCCCAGACGATCGAGCGGTCCCGGGCGCTGGAGTCGCCCGCCAAGGACGTCACGATCGAGCTCCCCGCATGGGAGCCGCTGCCCGACCCGGTGCTGGACGACGCACTGCTCAAGGAGGTGCGGGCCGTCGTCGAGACGGCGACCGTCGAGGCGCGTGCGCGGCTCGAGGAGCTCAAGAAGCGCTTCTCGCACGACTCGAAGGACTGGTCGCTGCAGGCCGCCCGGAGAGACCTCGGCCAGCTGCAGAAGATCACGGACAAGGACTTCGAGGCGCTCCCGACCGCGCTGGCCGGGGGGAAGCCGATCAGGAACTCGGGCAAGGACCGGCCTTCGCCCCTGATCCTGTGGCTGGCCGACCAGCGCCGCGACCCGTTCGCCGGGCAGGGTCCCTCCGCAGGGCAGGGCCTCATGCTCCGTATCCGGCTGCACGTGCCGGCCCTCGGCCGTGGCAACAGGCACAACGTGCTGTGGAGCCTCCACGGACACCTGGGCGATGTCACCGACCTGCGTCAGCTGCACGAAGGCCTGGAGCGGGTAGGGGCCGAGGACGTCGACGGGCTCCTCACCGAGCTCGTGCTCGATCGCTGGTGGGGGACCCAGGAGATCACCGCCGCGGTGGCGTGGCCCTGGTTCGCCGAACGGCCGCAGCTGCTGGAACGTGCGCTGCGGCGCGGCGAGGGCGGAGACGGCCGGACCGCGAGGGCGCTGGAGATCCTCCGGCAGTTCCCCGCGATCCCGCCGCACCTGCTGCCGAGCGTCACGGCGCTCGCCCTCGGTACCGGCAAGACCCACCGTCGCGCGGCGCAGGAGGTGCTGGAGGCGCACTCCGGCGCGCGTCTCCTGGCCGAGCAGGCGCTTACCGACCCCAAGGCCGAGATCCGCACGTCGGCCGCCGCCTGGCTCGCGCGCATCGGCGACCCGGCCGCGGTGCCGGCGCTGCGTGCCGTCCTGAAGAAGGAGCGCCGAGAGGCAGCACGCGCCACGCTGCTCTCTGCGTTGGAGGCGCTGGGCGACGACATCGCCACCGACCTCGCCCCCGAGATCCTGCGCGCCGAGGCCGTCAAGGGTCTGACGGGCAAGATGCCGGCGAGTCTCGGTTGGTTCCCGTTCGACCAGCTGCCCCAGGTGCGCTGGGCGGGCATCGACGGTACGCCCGGCGACGAGGTGCCTAGCGACGTCGTGCGGTGGTGGGTCGTCCTGGCGACCAAGCTCAAGTCGCCCAGCGGCGAGGGCCTGATCGCCCGGTACGTCGGGTTGCTGGACCCGCAGTCCCAGGCCGTGCTCGGCTCGTTCGTCCTGCGTGCGTGGCTGGCCCAGGACACCCGTAACCCCTCGGTCGACGAGTCCCGCACGTACGCCGACCAGAACGCGCAGACGCGGTGGGACAGCATGCAGGCGCTGATCAAGAGGTACCCCGAGTACTACGGCGACCAGGCGGAGCAGTCCGTCGAGGACTTCTGGAAGATCCTCTACAAGCAGCACCAGGCCACCTACCTCGGCTCGGCCACGCAGGAGAAGGGGCTGCTCGCGCTGACGGTCGGCATGCCGGGGGCGGAGCTGGCCACGACGGCGCAGCACTACTTCTCCGCGCACAAGGGCCGGCGCGCGCAGGCCGAGTACCTGGTACGGGCACTGGCCGCCAACGGGGACCGGGCCGCGGTGCAGCAGCTGCTCGCGGTCTCGCGCCGCTTCAAGCAGCGCAGCGTCCAGGAGGTCGCGACCGCCCTCGCCCAGGACATCGCGGACCGCAACGGCTGGGACGCGGAGCAGCTGGCCGACCGTACGGTGCAGACCGCCGGGTTCGACGACGACGGCATCCTGCGCCTGGACCTCGGAGCGCCCGACGGCGACCGCGTGGTCACCGGGCGGATCACCGAGGCCTTCACGCTGGAGCTGCGCAACCCGACGGGCAAGGTCGTCAAGGCGCTCCCCGCACAGCGCGCGTCGGACGACGCCGAGACCTATGCCGAGGCGAAGCGCCAGCTCAAGGAGTCGCGCGCCGAGCTGAAGGCCGTCGTGACGCTGCAGACCCAGCGTTTCGCCGAAGCGATGGTCACGGACCGCACCTGGCCCTTCGCCGACTGGCGCGAGTTCGTGCTGGGTCACCCACTGATGTCGCGCCTCGCCGCACGCCTGGTGTGGGCGGCCGACAGGGGCTCGAGCGCGGTGACGTTCCGTCCGGGGGACGGCGGCGCGCTGATCGGCGTCGACGACGAGGACGTCACCCTGCCGGACGACGCCCGGGTCTCGCTGGTGCACGCCACGACGCTCGGGGAGGACACCGAGTCGGGCGCGCCGGCCTGGCGGGCGCATCTCGCCGACTACGAGATCACGCCGCTGTTCGACCAAGGGCTGGGCGCCGACGCCCCGCCGGCCGCCGACCTGCTGCCCGACGTGCCGGAGGGCGCCCGGGCGATCGAGACCCGCAAGGGCTGGCTCAGCGACTCGTTCACGATCCGCGGTCGCGCCACGAAGCTCGGCTACGCCCGGTCACAGGCGGAGGACGCAGGCTGGTTCGACGCCTACCGCAAGGAGTACTCGACGCTCGGCGTGACCGTCGAGATCGAGTTCACCGGCGCGTTCCTGCCCGAGGAGAACATCACCGCCGCCGTCCGGCAGCTCGTCTTCCGCCGCACCGGCACGTGGGGTGACCAGGGCTGCCTTCCGGTCAAGGACGTACCGAAGGCCCTCCTGGCGGTGTCCTACCGCGACTACGTGACCGTCGCCGAGGGCGGTGTCTTCGACCCGGACTGGGAGAAGAAGAGCCAGTACTGAGCTGTCACCGCAGCACCGCCGTCTGCAGCACCGTCATCCGTAGTGCCGTCGTCCGCGCGACGGCACCGCCCGAACGTGAGTACCGAAGGACGTCATGACCATCACAGGCACCACCACTGGCACCACCGAACCCGGCGTCGAGATCCGCCCGCCGGCCGAGATCCGCTACGCCGCCGAGCTGGCGACGCTCGACGCCTGGGACACGGAGCGCGGGCACGAGCGCCCGCCGGGCTGGCGACTGAGCCCACGGGCCGTGCGGGCGTTCATCATCGGCTCCCCGGAGCTCGGCGTGACGCGCAAGTTCTACGGAGACGACCCGCTGGTCGACCGCGCCGTCGTCTCCCTGATGGGCAGGCAGGGCCTGATGCTCGTGGGCGAGCCCGGAACGGCCAAGTCGATGTTGTCCGAGCTGTTGTCCGCGGCGGTCTCCGGCTCGTCGACCCTGACGGTCCAGGGCACGGCCGGGACCACGGAGGACCACGTGCGGTACTCGTGGAACTACGCGCTCCTGGTGTCCGAGGGCCCGAGCGAGCGGTCGCTCGTCCCCTCCCCGGTCTGCACGGGGATGCGCGAGGGCCAGGTCGTGCGCTTCGAGGAGATCACGCGCTGCGCACCGGAGATCCAGGACACGCTCGTGTCGATCCTGTCGGAGAAGCAGCTCATGGTCCCGGAGCTCGGGCCGGACGCCCGGGTGGCGGCCCGGCCCGGCTTCACCGTGATCGCGACCGCGAACCTGAAGGACCGCGGCGTGCACGAGATGTCAGCCGCGCTCAAGCGCCGGTTCAGCTTCGAGACCGTGGCCCCGGTGCGCGACCGCGCGTTCGAGATCGAGCTGGTGCAGCGTCAGCTGGAGGCAGAGCTGGGGCCCGCGTTCGGTTGGGGTGGCGACCGGCCCGAGGTCCCGCTCGACGTGCTCGAGGTGCTCGTCACCGTGTTCCAGGACCTCCGGACGGGCAGCACGCGCGAGGGGGCGCCCGTGAAGCGGCCCGAGACGGTCATGTCCACGGCCGAGGCGGTCAACGTCGCGGTCGCCGCGTCCCTGGAGGCCCGCTACCTCGGCGACGGCACGGTGACCGCCGCGGAGGTCGCGCGACAGATCGCGGGTGTGGCGCTCAAGGGCGAGGAGGAGGACGCGCGCCGGCTGCGGCACTACGTCGACAACGTCGTGCGCGAGCGAGCCCGCGCCGACGCGCGCTGGAAGGCGTTCTTCACGGCAGCAGAGCCGCTGTGGCGGTGAGGGGCGGGGCGGCCCGGGGCGTGGACGCGGTGTGGGAGCGCGCACCCGAACGCCTGCGTGCTTCCGCCGACGCGGTTCGCCGGCTGCGGGCCGAGCGCGGCATCCACTTCGCGCCCGTGCGCCACCACAGCCCCGCGTGCGCGGTCGCGGTGCGTACGGCGATCGAGGAGCTGCGCCCGGCGGTGGTGCTCATCGAAGGACCGGAGGAGTTCACCCGGCTCATCCCCGACCTGCTGCACGAGGCGACGCGACCACCCGTCGCGGTCCTCAGCCTCGGTGGCCCCGGCGCCGCCTCCAGCACTCGGGACGGCGCCCGGGCACGTACCCGGCACGACGACACCGGCGACCGCGACGGCGGAGAGGGTGCCGGCTTCTATCCGCTCGCGTCCTTCTCCCCGGAGTGGGTAGCGCTCCGCGCGGGGCACGACGTCGGCGCGGAGCTCGTGTTCATCGACCGGTCCTTCGGAGAGCGGTCGGTCGAGGAGCGCGCGGCGTCCGCGGGTGACGGCGGGAGCGGCGTTCCGGACAGCACCCGTGCACCGGATGGCGTCGACGCACCTGGCGGCGTCGGCGCACCGGACGGCGTCGGCAGGAGTGGCACCGCGCCGCCCGACCCGTTCGCGCGGACCCTCATGTCCGAGCGGTACCTGGCGCACTCGGAAGCCGTTGCCGCGCTCGCGCGGCGGCTCGGCTGCCGCGACCACGACGAGGTCTGGGACCAGCTGTTCGAGGCACGGGCGAGCGCCGAGCTGACCGATTGGCGCACGGTGTTCGACGACGTCTTCGCCTGGTCGGCGCTCGCGCGTCTCGACTACGAGGAGGGTGTGCTCGCCGGCGAGGGGTCGTTGGACCGTGAGGCGCGGATGGCGGCCCGGATCACCGAGACGGTCGCTCGCCTGGCTGAGGGGGACGTCGACGGAGGCGTGGGTGGCAGCGCGGACGACATCCGGCCGGTGCTCGTGGTGACCGGCGCGTTCCACACGCTCGCGCTGGTCGAGGCGCTGATCGGTGCGCCGGAGGGCGCGCCGATCCGTGATCGGCAGCCCGAGGGTGGTTACGGCCCGGTGGCGCAGGGCGAGGCCTGGCTGGTCCGCAACGACCACGAGCGGCTCGACGGGCTGCGTGGCTACGGCGCGGGCATGCCCTCGCCCGGCTACTACGAGCGGCTGCACGCGGCGCATCTCCGGGAGCTGGGGTCCACGCCGTCGTCGGACGAGGACGGTCCCGTGGGCGCTCGCGCCCTGGTGACGGAGGTGCTCGTCGACATCGCGCGCGGCGCCGCCGAGCGGGGCCACGCGGTGAGCCTGCCGCAGGTCAGCTCCGCGGCGGAGTCCGCGGTGCGGCTCGCCGAGCTGCGCGAGCGTGCCTTTCCGTGTCGTACCGACCTGCTGGACGCCGTGCGGTCCTGCTACGTGCAGGACGACGGCGGGGTCGGCGGGCCGGGCGAGCCCGAGCGGCCGCTGGGACTGGCCGTCGCCGAGGTGTTCGGCGGGCGGTCGCTCGGCGACGTGCCGCCCGGCAGCGCGTCACCACCGCTCGTGCGCGACGTCCGGGAGCGGGTCCGGGCGGTGCGGCTCGCCATCGACGACTCGGTGCCGCGCACCGCCCGCCTGGACGCCCGGCGCACGGCGTCCCATCGGGCGAAGCGGCAGGTGCTGGCGCTGCTCGACTTCGTCGGTGCGGGCTTCGGGCAGCTGGTCTCGGGACCGGACCACGTCGCGGGCCGTGGTCTCGGGCTGATCACCGAGGAGTGGCAGTACTGCTGGACGCCGCTCGTCGAGGCGCGCCTGGTGGAGATGGTGCATCTCGGCGCGACGCTCGACGCGGTCGCCGTCGCGCGGCTCCACGCCGCGGAGGCACGGCTGGCGGGCACAGCTGCGAGTACCGCGTCGGTCGCCGTCGCCGCTCGGCTCGTGGCCCAGACGCTGGTGATCGGTATGGGCGCTCACCTGCCCCGGATCGTCGCCCTGCTGCGCAGCACCCTGGACACCGACCGCGACCTGGACTCCGTGGTCTCGGGCGCGCGGCAGCTGCTCGGGCTGTGGCAGGCCCGGGTGGAGCTCGGCGCCGAGGAGCAGGCGGGCGAGCTGCTCGACCTGGTGAGCCAGGCGCTCGCCACCGCTGCCTACCTGGTCAGCGACCTGGGCAAGGTGCGAGCCGAGGACGAGGACGCGGCCGTCGGTACGCTCGTCGGCCTGCGTGCCCTGCTGCGGGACGCGGCGGCTGCGGGTGGCACGTCAGCTGCGGGCGATGCGACGGCTGCGGGCAACGCGTCGGCGGTGAGCGGAGCGTGGGCAGACGGCGAGGCTCGCGGCGTTCCCGGGCCCGAACGGGACGAGGACGGTGTCGGCACGGCCGCCCGCGCCGCCGTCGTGCGTGAGCTCGCGCGCCTGCGCGACGAGGACGGCACCGCGCCCGCCGTGGCGGGCGCTCTGCTCGCGCTCGGCTTCACGGACGGCGAGGTGTCCGACGACGTGCTGATCACCCGGGTGCGCGGCGCGCTGGCCGCGGGTGCGGACCCGGCCACGGCGGTGCGGTTCCTGGGCGGTGTGATGCGCGCCGCCCCGGACCTGATCCTGCACACGCCGGAGATGTTCGACGCCGTCGACGACGCCCTGCGCGTGCTCGACGGCGACGCGTTCCTGGCCGTGCTGCCGGACCTGCGCCGGGCGTTCACGTGGCTGCGCCCCACCGAGACGCACCGGCTGGCGAAGCGGGTGGCCGAGCGGACCGGTGCTCGCGTGGAGCAGGTGGACGTGCGGGTCGCGCTGTCCGAGGACGACCTGGCGAAAGGCCTGGCTCTGGACCACGAGCTAGCGGCGGTGCTCCGGCGCGACGGGCTGGCCCACTGGGCTGCCGGTGCCGGGGCCGTTACGACACGAGGAGAAGCATGAGCACTGTGTCCGCATCCGCATCCGCATCCGCATCCGGCTCCGTCTCCGACGACGAGGCCGCGCGCCGCTGGCGGCTGGTGCTGGGCCGCTATGCGGCCGACCAGCTGTCGGTGGGGCCGCAGGACGACGGGCTGGAGCGGTCCCTGCGCTACCTGTACGACCGCGAGTACACGGCGCGCGGACACCGGGTCGAGCAGGGGGCCGGCCTCGGCGGGTCCCAGCCGCACGGCGTGGACGTGACGGCGCTCCGCTGGCTCGACGAGGCGGGCGGCCTGTTCCCGCGCGAGACGTTCGAGCGCATGCAGGTCGACGCCGTCAGCCGGTACGGCCTCACCGACCTGCTGCAGGACGACGCCGCGGTCGAGGCCCTCGAACCTTCACGCGAGCTGGCCGTCGCGATGATGCAGGTGCGAGGCGCCCTGAACGACCGTGCCGCGGCCGGCCTGCGACGCGTGATCCAGCGGGTCGTCGAGGACATCGTGAAACGCCTGCGCACCCGGTTCACGACAGCGGTCAACGGCCGGATCGACCGCTCGCGCCGGTCGATGCACCGGGTCGCGCGGAACTTCGACTGGAAGCGGACGCTGCGCGCCAACCTGGGCCGGGTCGACGCCGACGGACGCATGACCGTGCAGGACGTGCGCTTCTCCGCTCGGACGAGGCGCGCGCTGACCTGGGACGTCATCCTGGTCGTCGACCAGTCGGGGTCGATGGCCGCCTCGCTGCTGTACTCCGCGGTGTGTGCGGGAATCCTGTCGGGCCTGCCCGGTATCAACGTGCAGCTCTACCTGTTCGACACCTCGGTGGTGGACATGTCGCACCTCGCCGACGACCCGGTGACGGTGCTCATGACCGCCCAGCTCGGCGGCGGCACGGACATCGCGCGAGCGATGCGCCATGCGGAGCAGCAGGTGCGCAACCCGTCACGGACCGTGGTGGCGCTCGTCAGCGACTTCTACGAGGGCGGCTCGGTCTCCCACCTGCTGGCCACGGTGCGGCGGATGGCGTCCTCCGGCGTGACCATGCTCGGGCTCGCAGCCCTGGACGAGGCAGCGGAGCCGGTCTACGACCAGGGCACCGCCAGGCACCTCGCCGAGTGCGGCATGGAGGTCGCGGCGCTCACGCCCGAACGGTTCGCCGAGTGGCTGGGAGAGGTGCTCTCATGAGCGACCGGAGAGCCTTCGCCTGGGCCATCCCGTACGCAGGCCTGGACGACGACGCGCTCAAGGCGCTCGGCAACGGCGGGCTGCTGCGGCGCGCCCGCAAGGATCATGCCCGCGAGGGCGGCGTGACGGAGGTGTCCCACGATCCGAAGAGCGCGGTGCTCGAGATCGCTGGGGCATCGGTCCGGGTGGACGGCCGCGGTCCGGCGGCCATCACCTGCGACTGCCCGACGGCGGGCGTGTGCCAGCATGTCCTGACCGCCTGCCTGTGGGCGGCGGAGGTGGCGCCCGATGCGCCGCAGGAGGACGCCGCGACCGTCGTCGCGCAGTCGGTGCCCAGGTCGCCCAGCGCGGCCGTGACTCCCGGTGCGGTTGTGTCTCCTGGTGAGGCTGTGTCGCCGGGCGTAGCCGGGCCGCCCAGTGCGGCCGGGGATGCCACTGCGACCGTCGCCCGCGCGACGACGGCACGCCCGTCGGCGGCGGTGCTGCGGCGTCGCCGAGTGGCACTCGCGGAGGTGCGTGACCTCGTCGGGCGCCTCATGTCGGGCGGCTTGTCGCACCTCGGCCCCGCCGACGCCGAGCCGCTGCGTGCGCTGGCCGGCCGGGTACGGCTGGCGGGTCTCGAGCACGTCGCCGGAGACCAGGTCGGCGTCGTCCGGCTCGACGGGCTGCTGCGGGTGGCGGCGGGATTGGTTGCCGGCCTCGCCGGGCGGGACGACGCCGTCACCGAGTCCGAGCTGCTCGACGCGTTCGCCGAGGTCTGGGCCATGTGCGAGGTGCTGCGGCGCGCCCTGGACCCGGGCGAGGCAGCCGACCCCGGGGCTGGGCGACTACCAGACCCGGTCTCGGGAAAGGCCGGTATCACGGGCGGCGCGGGTAGCACCGGACGCGCGGGCGGCGCGGGCAGTGTGAGCCGCGCCGGGAACGCCGACGAGGAGCGGGAGGTCGCGCGGTGGGTGCCGCTCGGCGCTCGGTGGTGGACCTCCCCGAGCGGATCGCGCGGACTGGCCTACCTGGGCTGGGACGCCGAGACCGACGCGGCAGACGCGGCAGACGCGGCAGACGCAGCCGCCGGAACGAAGGCCGGGCAGGTGCGGCAGGTGGTGACCGGTCGTTCGTCCGGCACTGACCCGAGGTTCCTGCGCAGCTGGACCAGCCCGCTGCTGTGGGGCAGGTCCCTGAGCAACCTGTGCGAGGGCCCCCTCCGGCTCACCGCTGTGCGTATCAAGCCCGACGGCAGCCTCGGCGCGGGTGGGACACCGGTGGTCCGTCGGCTGCACGAGGGCGGGGCCGACGCGGGTGAGCTCGACGGGGGCGGGGCTGACGGGGGCGGGTTCGACCTCGACGAGCTCCGGCTGATCGCCGAGCGTACGGGGGATGGTGTGGCGCCGCGCGACGTCGTCGGGTTCGGGCGCCGTCCGGTGAACGTGCGGCTCGTGCTGGTTCGCGACGTCGGCGAGGTGGGGATCGACGAGGTCCGCCAGGAGCTGACGCTGGCCGTCGTCACCTCGGACGGGGAGTCGCGCGCGTTGCGGTTGCCCGCGACGAGCGAGCAGGCGATCGAGACGCTGTTGTCCGTCAGGGCGAAGCTGGTGGCGGTCACGATCGAGCGCCGCGAGGACCGGGACGAGCCGGTGGGCCTATTCGTGCGCGACAAGCACACGATCCGGCTGATCAGTCCCACGGTCACGCCTGCCTGGACTCTCGAGGGCAGCTATTGGGACTTCTGGCGCCGACGGATCCGCAGGCTGAAGGCGCAGGCGGCGTCGGCGAAGGCTGTCGGATCGCCGGTCGCCCCGCCGTCGCCGGTGCGTCGCGTGACGCTGCTGCTCGGCGACGTCCTCGTGGCCGTCGGCGCGACGGGCCGACCGGCGCTCACGGCGCGGCAGCGGTCCGACGTCGAGCAGGCACGCGGCCTCGCCCGGGACCTCGGGCTCGTGACGCTGGAGCGGACGGCCGACGGGCTGCTGGACGGTCAGTTGAACCCGTCGACCGTGCTGCAGGCGGCCTTCGTCGTGGGGAGGGCCCGCGCGGTGGTGGACGTCGCGGGCTGACCCGGATCATGCCGCGCGCCTCGTGGCATGATCCGGCAGCGCGCCCACCGGACCGATCTCGTGACCGTGCCGGTCGATCATCGTCCAGCCCGAGTGCCGGCTGCCCTCCGGATTCCCGGTCCAGCGCATGGTGATGCCGGTGGTGTCGACCAGGTCGTGGTGGTGGTAGCAGAGCAGGGCTGAGTTTCGGACGCTCGTCTCCCCGCCGTCGGCCCAATGACGTTCCGCATGGTGCACCTCACAGCGTGTCGGCGGCTGGGTGCAGTCGGGGTAGACGCAATGCTTGTCACGCGCGATCACGGCGCGGCGCATCTGCCCGGTGACCGTGCGCTGCGAACGGCCGACATCCAGCACCTGCCCGTCCGGCCCGAAGACCACACGCGTCACCGCTGAGTCGCAGAGCAGACGCCGGAGCGCCGCGGTCGGCACCAGCGATGCGGAGATGCCGAACCGAGCAGGCGCCGCTGTGACGTCGGTCAGCGTGGTCGGCGGGTCGAACAGACCGTCCCGGTGCTCGTGCTCGTGCTCGTAGTCGCCGTCCCGGTCGCCGCCGCTGTCGCACCGGATTCCGGTGCCGCAGGTGCCGTCGCGGACGTCCTGGCCGTTCGACCCGCGGCCGCCACGCCTGTGGTTCGGGGGAGCGCCGGAACGGTCGGTCAGACGAGTGAGCTCGGTCCAGGAGACGGTCACGGTCACGTGCGGTCGCACAGCGGCGCCTGACCCGGTGCTCCCGCTGTCGAGCACCGCCCGGGCGAGGTCGGCAAGCGCTTGGGCGCGGCGCTGGGTAGGGGAGCGGTCGTCACCGGGTGTCGGTGCCCCCATGACCGAGTCCATGGCAGCACGCAGTGCCTCTCCGTGCTCGTCGGTCAGGAAACCGTCGACGTGATATCCACCGAAGGTCTTGGCGACGTCGAGGTGCTCACGCTCGGCGGCCCGCTTGTAGCCGCGTTCGTCCGACGCGGGGTCGGCGACGCGTGCGAACCGGTCCACGAACCGGCGGAAGACCAGGGGTCCGTGCTGGTCGGCCAGGTCCAGCAGGAGCTCCTCACCCGTGGGGCCGGGCGCCGTTCCGTCGGTGGGTCGGTCGACCGCGTCCTCGCAGGAGCCGCCACCATCGCTTGGTACGGGGCCATCGCCTGGTGCAGGGCCGTCGCCCGGTGTGCTGCCGTCGCCGTCCGTCGTGTCAGCGGTCGATGCGACTGGCCCGTCCGGCGTCGCGTCCACGGGCGTGACGAGTGCCCTGCGTCGCTCGTCCGAGGTCGGGCCGACGTCGACCATGCTGCGCACCTGGTCCATGCCGAGCCGTCCGCCGAGGGCCGCCGCGAGCGTGGCCGGCAGGTGCTCGAGCAGCCGCTCGGCAGTGAGGACCTCCCTACCCGCGGTGCGCAGCGTGACCTTCTCACGACGAGCAAGCCAGGCCCGAAACGTGCGCGAACCGTCGAGGGCCCACATCCCGTCGGCCTCGATGCGGTACAACCAGGTCATCCGGACCACGTCCAGCTGTGAGCACACCGTGCGCAGCATGGGCGACACCGCGGTGAGGCGCGAACCGAGGCCCGACGCGCCACCCAGACCCGTACCGTCCAGCGCTGCCGGTCCGGCGGTGTCGATCAGCTCGCGGGTCAGCGTCTGGATGTCCGCCACGATCTCCTCGAACGAGCGCGTGCTCGACGACTCACTTCCGCTCGGCTGTGCCAGCACCATCCCGCTCATCCCCCTCGTGCCTCGCCTCGTGCCACCGACCCGACGAACGTATCGAACAGACGTACCTATTGCGAGGTGACTTTGAAATCTGTGGATAACTCTTCACCAGCCGCGGCACGCACGGAGATCCATCACCGAGCAGCCCGGCTGCACAGGACCCCCGCCGGCCGTCCTGCCGGCCGCCGAGTGTCAGAGGGTCACGGCAGACTGAGCCCATGCACACGGTGATCTCGCGGGAACGTTCGGGTATCGGCCTACGGCCGGTCTCCGACTCGGGCGCGCCCGCCCGCGAGACGCGCGTCGTCGACGCGGCCGACCTGGCCCGCGAGGTCGCCGCCGCTGAGGCGTCCCAGGTCCGCTGGACCTGGGACGACACCAACAACTGGTACCCCGCCCTCCTTGCCGACGGCGTCCGTACGGACCGTGCGCACGACCTGCGCCTGGCGCACGCGGTCCTGCGCGCCTCGGTGCTGTCGGCACGCACCGCGCTCGCTGAGGCAGGCCCCACCGCATGGGACCGCCTCGCACCCGTCCCACCCCCGGGCGGCCCGACGGCGGCCGCGATGACCCGCCCCGACCGCCACCCCGGCTCCGAGCCGCTCTTCGAGCTCGGGGAGATCGCCGCGCCGGCACGCTCGGGCCGGGCGGCAGGAAGCCGCCGGCACCCGGGACCGAGCAGCACAGGGGAGCCGGACGAGCGGCACGACTCCGACGGACCCCGCAGTCACGACGCACGCCTCGACCCAGGCAGTCGCTCAGGCGGCAAGCTCGGCGACGGGCTCGACCCCGCCGCAGAGCTCGCCGCGCAGCTGCTCGCGATCAAGGACAGCACCGATCCCGGCCGCCTCCGGCTCCTGCTCGCCGCAGAGTCCGCCGGGGCGCTCGCGGCTGCCGAGATGCATCACGCAGGGCTGCCGTGGCGCGGGGACATCCATGACGAGATCCTCACCGAGGCGCTCGGCCCACGACCGCGGCCAGGCGCCCGGCCGGCGAAGCTCGAAGCGCTCGCGAACCGGATCCGGGAAGCCATCGACGCCCCGCCGACGCTCAACCCGGACTCCCACCCCGACCTGCTGCGCGCCATGGAGTACGCGGGCGTGGGCGCCCGGAGCCTGCGCAAGTGGGAGCTGGAGAAACTCGATCACCCGGTGATCGCCCCGCTCCTGGAGTACAAGGGCCTGTACCGCCTGTACACCGCGAACGGCTGGAACTGGCTCGACACCTGGGCACCGGACGGCCGGTTCCGCATGGAGTACGTCGTCGGCGGGGTGGTGACCGGCCGCTGGGCCAGCACGGGGGGCGGGGCTTTGCAGCTGCCCCACAACGTCCGGCGGGCCGTGACCGCGGATCCGGGCTGGACCTTCGTCGTCGCCGATGCCGCTCAGCTCGAGCCGCGCGTGCTGGCCGCCCTGGCCCGCGACGAGCGCATGGCGGCGGCAGGCCGCAGCAAGGACGGTGCGAACACGGACATGTACGCCGGGATCGTCGCGACCGGCGCCGTCGACTCCCGAGAGCACGCGAAGGTCGGCATGCTCGGGGCGATGTACGGGGGCACCACGGGGGTCAGTGCGCAGGTGCTGCCGCGACTCGCCCGCGCGTTCCCGCAGGCCATCGACCTGGTCGAGCGCGCAGCGCGGGCCGGTGAGCGCGGCGAGAAGGTCACCACGCGCCTGGGCCGCAGCTCCCCGCTGCCGGGCGACTCCTGGTCCGCGGTCCAGGGCTCTGCGTTCGACGAGGACGCCGGGGCCGACGTCCAGTCACGTGCCCGCAGCCAGACCCGCTCCTGGGGCCGGTTCACCCGGAACTTCGTCGTCCAGGGCACCGCCGCGGAGTGGGCGCTGTGCTGGATCGCGTCCATCCGCCGTCGGCTCTGGGCACTGGGCGAGATCGCCGCCGACGCCCCGTCAGGGCTGGCGCCCTCGCCCTTCGACAGTCGCCCGCACCTGGTGTTCTTTCTTCACGACGAGGTGGTGGTGCACGCACCGGCGGCGCTCGCCGACGTCGTGGAGCAAGAGGTGCGGGCCGCCGCCGACGAGGCCGGACGGTTGTTGTTCGGCGACTTCCCGGTGGACTTCCCGCTCAGCGTCGCCGTGACGGAGAGCTACGCGGACGCGAAGGGCTGAGCCGGCAGGGCCGTGACCTCAGGCGGCCGCCGACCGGTCGAGCACCGCCCTGAGAGACGCCTCCAGGATGTCCACCCCGCTGTGGAGGTCGTCCTCGCTGATGGTGAGGGGTGGTGCGATGCGGAAGATACCGCCCATGCCCGGCAGCTGGACGATGTTCATGTGCAGCCCGCGGTCCAGGCAGGCCGAGGTGACGGCATTGCCCAGCGCGTCAGCCGGTGCCTTGCTCTGCTTGTCCTGTACCAGCTCGAGACCCTGGAGCAGGCCGCGGCCGCGCACGTCGCCGACCATGTCGTACCGCTCACGGAGCGCCAGCAACCGCTCGGTGAGCTGCTTGCCCAGCCGCGCCGCCCGCTCGACGAGATGATCCCGCTCGATCACGTCGAGAACGGTCAGTCCGACCGCCGCCGCCAGCGGGTCGGACACGTGTGTCGTGTAGAAGAGGAACCCGCGGTCGTGGCAGACCTGCTCGACCCCGGGCGACGTGACCACGGCGGCCACCGGCAGCCCGGCCCCCAGGGTCTTCGACAGGGTCAGGACGTCCGGGACGACGCCGTCCCGCTCGAACGCGTACATGTCGCCGGTGCGGCCGAGGCCGGTCTGCGCCTCGTCGAGGACGAGCAGCATCTCGCGCTCCTCGCACATCTCCTTGAGGCGGCGCAGGTAGCCCGGCGGGAGCTCGATGATCCCGCCCGAGGACAGGATCGGCTCGACGACACAGGCGGCAAGACTGCCGGCGGACTGTTGGTCGACCAGCGCGAAGCCGTACGCCAGCTCGGCCTCCCAGTCGTACGACCCGTCGGCGGTCCGGAAAGGGGACCGGTAGGCGTTGGGTGAGGGCAGAGCGAGGTTTCCCGGTGTCGGCGGCCCGTAACCGCGTCGTCCGGCGGAGAACGTGGCAGACGCCGCCCCCTGGGTCATGCCGTGCCAGGAACGGTCGAACGAGACGATCTCGTAGCGGCCCGTGAAGAGCTTGGCCATCTTGATCGCGGCCTCGTTCGACTCCGCTCCGGTGCTCAGCAGCATGACCTTGCTCAGCGGCTCCGGCAGGGTGGCGGTGAGCCGGTCGGCCAGCTCCAGCACCGGCGTGCTGAGCATGCCGCTGAAGAGGTGGTCCAGCGACGCGATCGACGACGAGACCGTCGAGACGACATCCGGGTGCGAGTGGCCGAGGATCGAGCTCATCTGCCCCGAGGTGAAGTCGAGGATCGGCGTGCCCTGGCGATCGAAGACATAGGCGCCGGAGGCGCGCTCGATGACCCGCGGTGTGAACGTCGGCCCGTACCGGATCAGCAGGCGGTCGGCATCGTTCCAGAACGTCGTGTCCATGGTCGTCCTCTCGCGAGCGGGATGTGCACCGCCATCCTCGACCGCACAGAAGTGCCAGGACAAGCAGACAAATGCGGTCGACCGTTCGCTACCGCCGAACCGTCGACGCCGGTCGAGTCGACGCCATACGGTCGGTGCCGTGCTCAACCCACGGCGACTCGAGATCCTGCGCGCGGTGCTGGCCGCCGGATCGATCAACCGGGCGGCCCGCAATCTTGGCTACTCGTCCGCGACGATCAGCCAGCACATGGCCGCACTGGCGCGGGAGACCGGGCTGGTCCTGTTCGAGAAGCAGGGTCGGGGCATCGTCGCGACGGACGCCGCGCGAGACCTGGCGGACCAGGCGCAGTCGCTCCTGGCCGACTTCGGCCGTCTCGAACGCGTGGTGGCGGATCTCCGAGGCGGTCAGGGGCAGCACCTCGCCATCGCCTGCTTCGCCTCGGCGGCCGAGCAGTGGATGCCGGCGGTCGCGCTCGCCGTGCGCCGGCTCCAGCCGAACCTGACCGTCGAGATCAGCCTCAACGAACCGGTCGACGGTCGCGGACGGCGTCGGCCGGACCTCGACATCCGTACCGAGCCGGCGGGCGGGGTCGAGCTGGAGCTCGACGGCTACCGTCGTCATGAGCTCCTGGTCGAGGAGCTCGTGGCAGTGCTCCCGGCCGCGCACCCGCTGGCGGGCGGCGACGAGGTCGGTCTCGGGGACCTCGCGGACGAGCCCTGGGTCGACCACGACATCTACGACAGCCCGATCGGGCGCATCGTGCTGAGCGCGTGCAGCGCCGCCGGCTTCGCTCCGCGCTATGCCGCGCGGCTCGACGACCATCGCGCGGCGCTTCGGCTGGTCGCGGCGGGCGTCGGTGTCGCGGTCCTGCCGCGGCTCGCGGTCCCGGAGCTCGTCGAAGGGGTCGTCGCCCGGCCCCTGGTGCGGCCCGCGGTGTCGCGTCGCATCATCGCCCACGCCCGTCAGGACCGGCGCCGGGCCGCCCTCGTCGCGTGCGCGGTCGAGCAGCTGCGCACCTGCGCAGCACAGGAACCAGCCCGGCAGGCACCCACGGCAGAGGCACTCGCGACACCCACCGAACCAACCGCCCGACGGGCAGCAGCCGGATAGGGGCCGCGCGGGTCAGTCGTCCAGCAGCCCGATCGCCGCCGTGACGACCTGCGCCGAGCGCAGCGCCGCGTCGTCCACGTGCGTGAGGAACTCGGTGTCGTCGGGCGCGCACAGGTCGGAGACGGCCCGCACCGACACGAAGGCGGTGCCGAAGTTGTGGCACAGCTGCGCGAGCGCCGCCGACTCCATGTCGATGGCGAGCATGTCGGGGAAGTCGGCACGCAGTTGCAGCGCCAGGTCGGTGGTGGCGAACTTCTCGCCGGAGCCGATGGTGCCCTCGCGCAGCGTCCGGACCTCCGGGCCCACGACCTCGAGCGCTTCGACAGCCGCTGCGGCCCGCCGGACGGCGTCGGCGAGTCCCGGGGCGGCGTCGTACGCCTCGGGCATGCCGGGGACCTGGCCGAGCACGTACCCGAAGGCGCGAGCGTCGGCGTCGGCGTTCACGAGGCGGACGCCCAGCACGACGTCGCCCACGGCGATGTCCTTGGCGAGCCCGCCGGCGCTGCCCGCGCTGATCAGCGGCACGTCCGCGCCGTGGCGGAGGATCGCGCTCGCACCGGCGGCCGTCGCGTTGACGAAGCCGATCCCGGTGCGCACCAGCACGACCGGCCGGCCGGCGAGCGTGATGTGGCGGTGTGCGGCACGGCCCACGTGCTCCGGCTCGCCCACCTCGGACGCCATATCGAGGAACGGCGCGGCCTCGTCGTCCATCGCGACGAGCACGACCGCGGCGGGCGTCCCGGTGCTCACCGGTCGGCGGCTGCGTCGCGGGCCGCGGCCGCACGGGCGGCGGCGTCCCGGGCTGCCGCGTCGCTCGCCGACGCCTCATCGTGGGCATCGTCCGCGAACACCTGCGACCAGACACCGCGCGCCGACAGGAACACGGAGGCGGCCTCCTGGGCGCCGGCCAGCGTGTGGTTCGCGCCCCAGCCGCACTGCACCTCGTTCGCGGCGGGCACCTCGGTCGCGCTGACGATGTCGCGCATGGTCGCCTCGACGAGACCGAGCACGTCCTCGTAGGTGGGATCGCCCTGCAGCATCAGGTAGAAGCCGGTCTGGCAGCCCATGGGGGAGAAGTCCAGGACGGCGTCGGAGTGGTTGCGCGAGTGCTCGGCGAACAGGTGCTCCAGGGAGTGCACCGTCGGCATCTCCAGGTGCGCGACGTTGGGCTGCGTGAACCGCACGTCGTACTTGACGATCACGCTCCCGCCCGCGAGCTGCTTGCGGTCGGCGAGGCGCACGTACGGTGCGGCGACGGCGCGGTGGTCCAGGTTGAAGGACTCTACGTTCATGCGGGGGGCTGACTCGGTCACGGGACGAGCCTATGCCGTCTGCGCCTGCCGGACGTGCGAACGGGCGTGCTCGACCGCCGCCGGCAGGTCGGCGAACAGGTGGCTCTCGTGCCGCAGCACGCGGTGCAGTCCCACGGCTTCCAGGAGCCTGCGGTGCTTCGGCTGGATGCCCTTGACCAGCACCATGACGCCACGCCGCTCGAGCTCCTGCACCAGGTCCGCGAGAGCGCGCGCCCCGGTCGCGTCGACGAGCTGCACGTGGGAGAGGCGCAGGATCACGACCTCGACGGGCTCGTGCAGGTCGTCGCGCCTGCTGTCGGGAACACCGCCGGACCCGGCGTCCGTCAGCGCGGTGACCTCGCCGAGGATCCGGTCGGACGCCCCGAAGAACATCGCGCCGTCCAGCCGGAACAGCGCGATCCGCTCGTCGCCCTCGTGCGCGACGCCGGGCAGCGGCTCACGGTGCACCGACGTCGCCCCTGCCACGGCCCGGAGCGCGAAGAACGCCGCGATGAGCAGACCGATCTGGACGGCGTCGATGAGGTCGAACGCCACGGTGATGACGGCGGTGACCACGAACGTGAGCGCGTCGGGCCGCGTGGAGGTGAGCACCGAGCGGATGGTCGAGGCGCCGATCATGCGGAACGACGTCACCATGAGCACGCCCGCCAGCGCGGCGAGGGGGATGCGCCCCACCGGCCCCGTAGCCAGGTAGATCACGGCGAGGATCACCAGCGCGTGCACGACGGCGGACAGGCGCGTGCGAGCTCCCGAGCGCACGTTCACCGCGGTGCGCGCGATGGCACCCGTCGCGGGGATGCCGCCGAACACGCCGCTCGCCAGCGACGCGAGCCCTTGCCCCACGAGCTCCCGGTCGGGGTGGTACGGCCCCGAGTCGGGCACCGGACCGTCGGCCGGGCCGCCGGCCCGCCCGCCCGCACGCCCGCCGGGACGGCCCGCGACCATGCCGGCCGCGACCCGCGCGGACAGCAGCGACTCGATGGCGGCCAGCGCCGCGATCGCGACGGCCGCGCCGACGAGGTCGCGAACGGCGTCCGGCGTCGCGTCGGGCAGGACGGGGAAGGCGAGCGAGCTGGGCAGCTCGCCGATGCGGGGCACCGGCGCGTCCAGCACCTCGGCGAGCACGGTCACCAGGGCGACGGCGACGAGCGACGCCGGAAGGGCGCTCGCCACGCGCGGCAGCACGAGCATCACCGCGGCGACGACGGCCACCACGGCCAGCGTCCAGACCCAGAGCGGCGTCCCGCTGCCGTGCACGACGCCGTCGACCACGCTCCCGTCGACGATCGCCCCCGACGGCCAGAGTGCAGCCCCGACCGACCGTACGGCCGTGACCAGGGTGTTGTGCCCCGTGTCTGCGGCGATGCCGAAAGCCGCGGGCACCTGCTGCAGAAAGATGATCGCCGCGATGCCGAGGGTGAAGCCCTCGACCACGGGCCAGGGGACGTAGGTGACCACACGGCCCAGCCGGAGGAGTCCGCAGACCAGCACGATGGCGCCGCCCAGCAGCGTCACGAGCGCCACCGAGCCCACACCGTGCTGCGCCACGATCGGTGCCAGCACCACCGCCATGGCGCCGGTCGGCCCGCTGACCTGCACGTGCGAGCCCCCGAACACCGCGGCGACGATGCCGGCGACCACCGCGGTCACGAGCCCCGCCGCCGGTCCGACACCGGAGCTGACCCCGAACGCCAGCGCGAGCGGCAGGGCCACGACGCCCACGGTGATGCCCGCCAGGAGGTCCGAGCGAAGGGTGCGGGGCCGGAGGTCGTAGTCGGCCCGGGACGGCACAAGATCTCGTATGTCGACGCGCTCACGGAAGGAAGCGATCATCCTGGCGCGCTTGGTCATAGGCCCGCCGAAGCGGTGCTCGACGGTGTCCCCCACAAGTGAAGGACCGTAGCAAGGTCATTCACCCTTCGCTCGGTGAAAGAGCAGATCAGGCACCGCGTACTACGCTGCGATGCGTGAGCAGCAGCGACGTCCCCGCACCCGACCCGTCCAGCAGCGCGACCCCCACCCTGGCGCAGGTCGTCCACGCCCTCGACGGCCTCTACCCGCCGTCGACCGCGGAGGGCTGGGACGCCGTCGGACTGGTGGCCGGCGACCCGGCCGCTCCGGTGCGCACGGTGCTGTTCGCGGTGGACCCCGTGACCGCCGTCGTCGATCAGGCCCTGGACTGGGGCGCCGACCTGCTGGTCACGCACCACCCGCTGTTCCTCCGCGGAGTCAGCTCCGTGGCCGCCACCACCTTCAAGGGCTCGGTCGTGCACCGGCTGCTGACCGGCGGGTGCGCCCTGCACGTCGCGCACACCAACGCCGACGCCGCCCCGCGCGGCGTGGCCGACGCCCTCGCCGACCTCGTCGGCATCACCGACCGGCGGCCCCTCGAGGTGAGCGCCGCCGGCGAGACGGACGGCCACGGCCAGGGCGCCGACTACGGCACCGACCGCGGCATCGGCCGCGTCGGGCGCCTCGCCGAACCCACCACGCTCGCCGACTTCGCCCGCCGCGTCGCCGCGGCACTGCCCGCGACCGCACAGGGCATCCGCTACTCCGGCGACCCCGACGCCACGGTGACCACCGCCGCCGTCCTCGGCGGCTCCGGCGACGGCTACTTCGACGCCGTCCGTGCGGCTGCCGCCGACGTCTACGTCACCTCCGACCTGCGCCACCACCCCGCCTCCGAGCTGCGCGAACGGGCCGAGTTCGAGGCCCGCGCCGCCGGTGGGCCCGGACGCTCGGGCACCCCGTTCCTCGTCGACACCGCCCACTACGCGAGCGAGTGGCCCTGGCTGCGCTACGCCGTCGAGGACCTCGCCGCGGCGCTCGCGGCCGACGGCCTGGCGGTGGAGGCCCGCGTCAGCGAGCTCGTGACCGACCCCTGGACGGGGCAGGTCCCGTCCCGCTGAGCACGCCCCGAGTGGGTCCCGGAGTGGATGCCGGAGCGGATGCCGGTGTGGATGCCGGTGTGGATTCCGTGCGGGCAGGCGCGAGGTAGCGTTGGACAGCCCCCAGAACCTGACCGAGAGGACGCCCCCGTGGCTACTGCACCACCCGAGGACCAGCGCAGGCTGCTGGACGTCCAGGCGCTCGACACGCGTGTCCAGCAGCTCGCCCACCAGCGCAAGAACCTTCCCGCGCTCACGAGGCTGACCGAGCTCGACGCCCGGATCGCTGACCTGCGTGCCTCGCTCGTCGAGTCGCGTACCCGGGTGGCCGACCTGAGGCGCGAGCTCACCAAGGCGGAGTCGGACGTCGAGCAGGTGCGGAACCGCGCCGATCGTGACCAGAAGCGGCTCGAGTCGGGTGGGGTCAGTGCCAAGGACGCCGTCGCGCTCACCGACGAGATCGGCTCCCTCGCCACCCGCCAGGCCGCGCTCGAGGAGATCGAGCTCGACGTCATGGAGCGGCTCGAGGCGCACGAGGACACGCTGACCAAGGTCGAGGCCGCCAACGACGAGCTCGCGGCCGAGAAGGCGAAGGTCGAGGCCGAGCGCGACGCCGGCTGGGCCGAGATCGACGCGCAGGTCCAGGAGATCGCGGGCGAGCGGGCCAAGGCCGTCGACGGGCTCGACACCGCCCTCGTCAAGCTCTACGAGAAGATCCGGGCGCAGCTCGGTGGCACCGGCGCGGCCGTGCTCAACGGAAACCGCTGCGAGGGCTGTCGGATGGACCTCCCGCCGGCCGACCTGGCGACGATCAGGAGTGCGGCGCCGGACGCGGTGGTGCGCTGCGAGGAGTGCGGCCGGATCCTCGTGCGGGTCGCCGGCGCGAAGACCGGCGCTGCCGCCGGATGAGCGAGGCGCCAGGGTTCGACACGCACCGGCGCCTGTCGGCCGTGACCACCCGGTCCGACGGCGCCCTCCCGCTCACCGTGGTGCTCGTCCGGCACGGGGCGACACCCCTGACGGAAGCAGGGGGCCACTCCGGTTCGGACGGCCCCGGTCCGTCGCTGACGGCGCGCGGTCGGCTGCAGGCGGCGCAGGCTGCCGATGCCGCGTTCCGCATCGGGCGCGCGGCCCGCACCGGAGCGGGTTCCACCGGCGGCATGCGCAGCGGCGGCCTCTGGCCCGACCTGCCCCGCCCGACGGTGCTCGTCGCGTCGCCGATGGTGCGCACCCAGGAGACGGCGGTCGCCGTCGGACGACGTCTCGGGCTGCACGTCGCGAACGAGCCTCGCTTCGCCGAGTGCCGGCTGGGCGAGTGGGACGGGCTCACCGCGGCGGAGATCGAGCAGGGCTGGCCCGGTGAGCTGGCCCAGTGGCACGCCACGGGAACCTTCGTGCCGCCGGGCGGCGAGTCGTACACGCAGCTCGGCGCCCGGGTCTGGGACGGCCTGACCGACCTGCTGGCCGGCGGCGTCGACCGCACGGTGGTGGCCGTGGGCCACGCGGTGCAGATCCGTACCGCCGTCGGGCAGGCGCTGGGGGCGCCCGCCTCGCACTGGGCGCGGCTGCGGGTACCGCCCGCGTCGCTGTCGGTGGTGCGTCTGTGGGAGGACGGCACGACCGAGGTGACGGCGGTCGGGGTCCCGACCGACGGCTGAGCCGCTCTACCGACGGCTGAGCGTCCCGCGGGCGAAGGCCGGCGCGAGCGGCACCAGCGCCAGCACGAGGACGGCGGGCAGGGCGAACCCGAGCCGCAGGTTGTCCGCCCCGACCAGCCCTGTGAGCACGGCGCCGAGCAGCGCGCCCACGTAGTTGAACTGGTTGAAGCGCGCGATCACGGCGTCGGTGCGGCCGCGGTCGGGCTCGACTCCGACCGCCTCCGCGCTGCCGACCAGCGGATCGCTCGAGGTCCCTGCCGTGCCCGCGGCGATGCGTCCCGCCGCCGAGAAGCTGAGCGGCGCCACCAGGGCGACCGCCGCGCCGAGGACCGTGAAGCCGGCCACCGCCACCTGCCAGGTCGGCGCGAGCGCGACCAGCGCCAGTGCCCCGCTGGCCAGGACGGCGCCGACCCGGAGCACCGCCGCCACGCCGAAGCGGGTCACGAGGTGGCCCCCCGCGAGGCGCACCACGATCGACGTGACGAGATAGGGGAACGTCGCGAGCGCCACCAGGTTGCTGGGAGCGTCGAACGACCGGGCCAGGTAGACGGGACCCCAGGTCGCAGCGGTGGTGTCGACCATGTAGAACACGACCAGCCCGGTGCCGACCAGCCAGATCGGCCGCCACGGGACCGGCGCCCCGGCCGGAGCGGCAGCGTCCGCGGGTGTCGCCGTCGGGCCCATCGCGATGCCGGCCGTGGGCACGCCGGGTGCGCGGACCGGCGTGGGCGCGGCGTGCGGCAGGAACGGCGCGAACGCGACCACGAGGGGAACCAGCACGACGAACGCGCCGACGGCGGGGGAGAGGTGGCCGGTCGCGAGCACGACGACGGCGGCGCTGATGCCACCGGTGGTCCAGTAGCCGTGCGACGACGGCAGGATGGGCCGGCCGTACCGGTGCTCCAGGTCGACGGCCTGCATGTTGGTGGTGGCGTCGACCAGGCCGAGCGCCACGCCGTAGACCGCCACGCCGCCCACGAAGAAGCCGATGGCGGGGGCCAGCGTCAGGGCCGGGACGGCCGCGACCATGAGCGCGAGTCCGAGGCGGAGCGTGGCGGCGCTGCCGAAGCGCCGGGCGGCACGCTCGGCGACCAGCGACCCGACGCCGGCGAGCAGCACCATCATGAGCAGCAGCAGGGACAGGGTCACCTCGTCGAGACCCCAGCGCTCCAGGAACCGGGGCAACCGGGTGGTGAGGCTGATGAAGACGAAGCCTTGCGCGAAGAACGCCGCGGCCACTGCGATGCGGGCGCCCGTCAGGCTGCTTGTCCTCATGACCGGCCATCCAACCGGTCGGTGGGCGCGGGCGCCAGGGTTTGGGGCCGGCTCCCTCCTTCGAGGGGGCGTGTCAGGCGAGGACGAGCTCCAGCGTCCGCGGACCGCGCGGCTTCCCGTCCAGCAGGTTCGCCTCGATGAGGGTCTGGTCCTTGCCCGAGCCGATCTCGGTGAGGACCACCGAACCCACCAGCTCCTGAGCGGCCTTGAGCACGTCCTCGCTGGTCCGGGCCTCGGGCTCGCGGCGCAGGAGGTGCCCGGTCAGCACACCGCGCGTGTGCTTCGCGTTGTGCGAGACCACCGTTCGCCTGCCGTCGGTCTCGCGGAGCACGCGCACCTCCACCCACTCGGCGGCCCCGGCGCCCGTCGTCCGCGGCTTCCAGGCGGCGACGTAGGTCGCGGACCGGCAGTCCACGACGACGTCGCCCGCGGCCCGTGCGTCGAGCACCTCCGCGAGTGCGGGCTTCCAGAACGCGGCGAGGCGTCCGACGTCGGGCAGGGTCACGCCCATGCTGAGGCGGTAGGCGGGGATGCGGTCACCGGGTGCGACGACGCCCCACAGTCCCGAGAAGGTGAGGACGCTCGCCTGGGCGCGCCGCGCGGCGGCGTCGGGCAGCGTGGCCAGGCCGGCCGCCGCGTACAGGACTCCCGTGTAGACCTGGGCCGCACGGCCCGACGGCGCCTCGCGGAGCGCTGTGTTGCGCGCCACCTCGTCGGCGAGCCCGTCGCTGACGCCGAGGACAGCGGTCGCGTCCGGCCGCGCACTGACCCGCGCGAGGTGCGCGAGGACCTGCTCGCGCCGCGCCGTGAGCTCCGGGTGCACCAGGGCGTTCAGGTCGAGAGGGGCCGCGCCCTCGGGCGCGGGGGTCTTGCCCTCGGAGGGCGGGAGGAGCAACATCACCCGCTCAGCCTAAGGTGGCGGCCCGGCGGTGCTGACTAGGGTGGCCGTCCATGGTCCAGGTCAAGGTGTACGGAAACCGGTCGGTATGGGGCGAACGGCGTGCGGAGATCTCCGACGCGCTGCACGAGGCGCTCGTGCGCACCTGGCAGCTCCCGGCGGACAAGCGCTTCCACCGCTTCCTTCTCCTGGACGACGGCGACCTGGTCGCCCCGCGCTCGGACGCCTACCTCGTCGTGGAGATCGTCTGCTTCACCGGCCGCAGCCGGGAGGCCAAGCGCGCGCTGATCGCGGCGCTGTACGACGACGTCGCACCGCGCCTCGGCCTGCCCGTGGACGACCTGGAGATCGTGATCCTGGAGAGCCCGAGGGAGAACTGGGGGATCCGGGGGATGTCCGGGGACGAGCTGACGCTGAGCTATCGCGTCGAGGTCTGACACGTCGAGGTCTGACAAGCGGTCCGAATACTTGGCGGTACGCTTCTACCTGCGGACGAGTCGGTCGGACGGTCGCGTCGGGCACCTTCGGGCGCCCGCCGAGGAACGTCCGGGCTCCACAGGGCAAGGTGGTGGTTAACAGCCACCCGGGGTGACCCGCGGGACAGTGCCACAGAAAACAGACCGCCCTCGGTCTCACGGTCGGGGGTAAGGGTGAAACGGTGGTGTAAGAGACCACCAGCGCTGCCGGTGACGGTAGCGGCTAGGTAAACCCCACCTGGAGCAAGGTCAGACAGACTGTGTTTGAGGGCTGCCCGCCCGATTCTCTTCACGAGAAGCACAGTCGGGTAGACCGCTCGAGCCCTGCGGCAACGCAGGGCCTAGATGGATGGCCGTCGCCCGCGCGGGGGTAACCCGGCGTGGGAACAGAACCCGGCGTACAGACCGGCTCGTCCGCTTTTAACGCTCTGACCTGCTCGGCGTGTCAGTAGGTGCTGGCAAGATGCCGGTCATGCCGGTTCCCGACCTGATCCCCATCGCCCACGAGCCCGACTACCGGACTGCCACGATCGGCCGGTACGACGGCGGGCAGTTCTTCGCGTCCCTCACCTACGCATTCCGCGACGGGTACAACGCTACGTGGGGCGACTGGCAGGATCACAAGCTTGCCTTCGCCGTGCTGCACCGGTTCGACCACGACGGGCACTATGTCGAGTCCGAAATTCTCACCGGCCGCACCGTCCGCGAGGAGCAGGACGGTGTCACCCCCGCAGCAGGGCTGGAGGAATGGCTTGCGGGTCGGCTCGACGCGCTTCCAGGGCGCCAGTTCGGCAGCATCGCGATCCGTCCCTTTCAGACCACGCACGACGGGGTCTTGCTCGGTCTGGTCCTCGAGCGTCACGGCGAGGGCGCGGGCGCTGACGACTGGGCCGAGCTCTATCCGGATCAGCTGGGCTTCCATGAGCCCTGGGACGGCCTCTACGACACCTGAGCCTGCCGGGCAGGGACGGGCGGGTACCAGTCAGATTCGGTGTAGTCCGGGTTTGTGTTGGCGATTGAGACTGGCGGTCGAAAACTTGGCGACAAGGGACTCTGCGCAGACGAGCGTGATCAGGTGTTGATGACGCCGTCGAGGGCGTCGGTGTATTCCACCGGCTTTCCGGTCTGGTGTGCGTAGCGGATCTCGCGCCGTGTGGACTCCCCGATGTACCCGCCTGGGTTGACCACCAGGACGCGGTCGGCAAGGTCGATCTTCGCGAGGTGCAGCGTGCCGAGTGCAGCCTTCTGCTCGTCGGTGATCTGGTCGGTGGCGCGCTCGAACTCAGCGGGTGCGATGACGATCGCCCCAGCGAGAGTCAAGTCACGATTCACTGTGCGGAACTCCTCAGTGAACCGAGTCGAGCCGCACAGGCACACGATCTCCGGGCGGGCTCCCATCACGGCCGCAGGAGTGACCCGTCGTCGCTGACCGTGGCGACAGCCACTCCGTGCTTGGCAGCCAGCGCTGTGAAGGTGGCTCGCGCCGTCCGTGCTTGGCTCCAGGAGAACGCCCCGTAGACCAGCGAGGTGCCGATGCTGTAGTCCGACATCTGGCTTACGAGCTCGATGTCGTTGTGCCAGGTCTCGTACGCCGGCGCGCCCGGACCGTTCATCGGCGGGTAGGTCTGGATCAGCTCGTTGTAGAAGGACCGCAGATTCGCCGTCGTCACTTCTGGGTCGTCGTACGAGTGGTCCTCGGACCACTGCGACTGCTCCTCCCACCACGCAGGGAAGTCGGCATCGGTGACCGCTGCTGGATCGAACGCGAGGATGTCGTAACTCATGGGCGCACCGTAGCCGCCTCATTGGTGCGTTGATCGTCACCCGTCGTTGACGGGCTATTGCCGGGCCTACCCAAGGCTTGGGGCGCCTCGTGCGCTGACGAGGCGCCCCCAGACTCGGCCGGCTCGAACGGGCTGCCACCCTCTCCGATCGGACGCGGTCATCCGGGAGCCAGCGCGCCTTGGGCGAGGATCAGGACGAGCCTACTGGTGAGGTTGTGCCCAACTAGTTCGTCGGACACCGCGAGACATACCTGCACACACCTCGGGAGAACCCGGCGTACAGACCGACTCGTCCGCCTTTAACGCTCTGACCTGCTACGACGCATCTCGAGCGGCTGGCGATCGTAGCCATCGCGCTCTGACGCTGCGATACACCGGACACGGCCTAGTGGCTGTCGGCCCGAAGTTGCGGCGTCAGTCCGGGCCGTCGGGATGCGCCAGGTCGTAGGCCCGGGAGACCTTCTGGGGAACGACCATGCGCCATGCGTCCACGACCAGCTCGCGAGCCTCGGCCCGGTCGAGTGCCGCAAGGTCGGCATGGATCCAGTTGAAGCGCATGTCCGACGCCGACGGCAGCTGAAACTTCTGCGTCTCGCTCGCCACCAGCGCCGCCCGCTCCTCCTTCGGGAACGCGAAGCCCATCACGCGCCCGTCGAACGAGAACGCCACGTATACGATCTGCTTGACGCGAAACTTCAACCTGTCGCGTACGTACACCGTGTACGAGCGTTCCAGCTCCGAGCCCAGGGGCCGAACGTCGTCGATCACTGCCATGGTCCGCTCCTCGCGCCGCACATCCACAAGGTCGACGACGACCACGGCCCTGAGTCATCGGTACACGCCGCGCCGCGCATGCCCGATGAGTTCTGCCACGTCCTGCGGTCTCCTAGGCATGGAGACCCTACTTCCGGTCGGCGACGTCGAGCTGTGCGTCGACACGGCCGGCTTGCCGACTGACATCCCCCTTCTGCTGATCGGCACCACCATCGCCACCTGGGACGACGAGTTCGTGGAGCAGCTCACCGGCCGGTTCGTCATCCGCTACGACCTGCGGGACGCCGGTCGATCGACCACCGTCGATCCCGACTCCCCCGGATATGCTCTGCGCGACCTCGTCGCCGACGCCGTCGGCGTGCTCGACGGCCTCGGCATCTCTCGTGCGCACATCGTAGGAATGGCGACCGGAGGCTTCATCGCGCAACTCTTGGCCCTGGACCATCCGTCACGGGTCGCTTCGCTCGTACTGGTGGGCACACGTCCGGTCGCACCGGGGCCGGTCGACGACGACCTGCCTGAGCACTCCCCGGCGATCTTCGCCCACTTCGGCAGCGCCCAACCGGTTGACTGGACCGACCGCTCGTCGATCCTGGACGGTGCGGTGACCGCGGCTCGCGTGTTCTCCGGCTCGCCGCACTTCGACGCGGCCGAGGCCCGTGCCCACGCGGCACATGTTCTCGATCGCTCCGGTCCGCACCCGGCGTCGGCGCGCAACAGCCTGCTGAGCACGGTGTTCTCGAAACTGGACTGCTCACCACGCTGGCGCGAGCGGCTCCGGGAGATCACCGCACCCACGCTGGTCGTGCACGGCGCGGCCGACCCGTTCTTCCCGGTGGGCAATGCGAAAGCGCTGGCCGAAGAGATCCCCGGCGCAACCCTGTTGGTCGTCGACGGGGTCGGCGCGGAGCTCCCTAGCCGGGCACACGCAGAGGTGGCCACAGCCGTGCTAGCGCACACAGCGCCGTAGGCCGGTGGGCTCTCAGGAGGACAGGGCGCGCCTGTACCCATGGGGTAACCATGAGCGCTGTCTCGCGTCGTCGGGCACCATCCGGACCAACGACCCGTGTGCACACCCTGAGCAATGTGAAATGTCAACGGAGCAGTTCTACGGCCGGCTTCGTTGTGGTCGGCGCGAGCTGGAGCGTTGCCCGGGGGACATCTGTGCTGGCCCGGACATCACCACCGGTGCGCACGTGCTCGATGACGTACTGGTTGTCGGGCGTGTGTGACCGCCCGTAGGAGTACCACTCCCAGCGGATGCGGCTGGCCTGCCGGATCCGGAACTGCCGATCCGATATGGCCACGCCCTCCGGATCCCACACCAACAGCCGCTCACCTTCGGCGAAGTCGAACGTCAGGCATCCGGCGTCGTCGCCGTACGCGGCGACGAGAATGTGAATGTTGTCGACCCGTCCGCCGAAGACGTCGCCATAGACCGCAAGTGATCCTGACCAGACATCGGGAACCTGTCGTTGAATCTCCGACGCGATCTCAGCAACCGTGGCCATGTCGCGAGCATAGGGGGGTCCCAGCAGCGCTTCGCTCAAGCCGAGAACCCCTCCTCGGTGGATTCTTGCGGATCGAACTGATGCATGCGTCACGTCGAGAGTCGTGCTCAGCGCCTCACCTCGTACCTGTTCAGGACCACCCCGCCGGGAAACGTCCGCGTCTCCACCAGGTTCAGGTTCACCCAGCTGTCCAGCGCGGTGAAGAACGGCGTGCCGCCACCCACCAGGACCGGGTGGGTGACGACCTCGTACTCGTCGATCAACCCGGCCCGCATGGCCGCCCCGGCGAGCGTCGCGCCACCGACCCTCATCGGCCCGCCGTCCTCGGCCTTGAGCCGCGTGATCTCCGAGATCGCGTCGCCGTCGACCAGGCGGGTGTTCCAGTCGACCGTGTCGATCGTCGACGAGAACACCACCTTCGGCGTGTCCCGCCAGTTCCGCGCGAACTCGATCTGCGCCGGGGTGGCGCCCGGCTGTTGATCGCCGGTCGGCCAGTGGGACCTCATGTTCTTCCACAGCTTGCGCCCGTACAGGAGCAGCCCGATCGCCCGCTCCTGGTCGAGCCACCACTGGAACAGCTCGTCGCTCGGCACGCCCCAGCCGATGTCGTCGCCGGGAGCGGCGATGTAGCCGTCCAGGGACAGGTTCATGCCGTAGACCAGTTTCCGCATGGCTCCATGCCTTCCGTCAGTCGGTCTCCAGCGGTGAGACCGGGATGGCGCGGGAAAGTCATCGGTGCGCTGCTTCCGTCGATTCCCGGGTAGTTCGCGCGGCGAAGATTCTGATCGACGGGCAACGGAGTTGACCAGACCTACACACTGCACGCGACACGCCGACGGTGGCGTGCAGTGTGTTGGGGTCACTTCGGCAGCTACCGCGGTGGGGCGGGCGCTTCCGTCATCGAGCATGGTCGGCTGCCGTCGCAGCGGCACGTCCAGGTGCTGGGCGAGCCACGGCCGTCGACGACGTTCTGGCAGCATGCGAGCATGAAAATCCACGAGCGGATCGACGGCCGGCTGCGCCAGTTCGTCGAGCGGCAACCTGTCTTCTTCGTGGCCACGGCGCCGCTCGCCGCCGACGGGCGCGTCAACGTCTCGCCGCGCGGCATTCCCGGTACCTTCTCCGTGCTCGACGACCACACGTTCGCGTGGCTCGACGGCACCGGGAGCGGGAGCGAGACGGTGGCGCACCTCCGCGAGAACGGTCGGATCACCGTGATGTTCTGCGCGTTCGACGGTGCGCCGAACATCGTCCGGTTCCACGGCACCGGACGCGTCGTCACCCGGTACGACGACGAGTATCCGGCTCTCGCCAGCCAGTTCACCGACATTCCCGGTGCACGCGCCGTCATCGTGGTCGACGTCGAACGCGTCTCCGACAGCTGCGGCTGGAGCGTTCCTCTGATGTCGTACGAGGGTGAGCGGGACCTGATCGGACCGTACTTCGAGCGCAAGGGGGAGGCGGGGCAGCAGGAGTACCGGCGTCGCAAGAACCTGACGAGCATCGACGGCCTGCCTGCCTACGACGTCGACCCGATCGCCGACCCCGAGCCCGCGGTGTAGAGCGGACCGTCCCGGAGAACCATGAGCACCGAAGACGCGGGCACGCCCGAAGACGCGGGCACGCCCGCGGCCGCGACGCCACCGGCATCGCAGCAGGACCTGATCCCGTTCCGCACGGCCGTACGTGCCTGGTTCGCGATCTCCTGGCAGACATTCGGCGGCCCTGCCGGGCAGATCGCCGTCATGCAACGCACCCTCGTCGACGAGAAGCGCTGGATCGGGCAGGGCCGGTTCCTGCACGCCCTGAACTACTGCATGCTCCTCCCCGGCCCCGAGGCGCAGCAGCTCGCCGTCTACACGGGCTGGCTGCTCAACGGGCTCCGCGGAGGTCTGGCCGCCGGGGCACTCTTCGTCCTGCCCGGGATGCTCACGCTCCTCGTGCTGTCGGCGGTGTATGTCGCGTTCGGCGACACCACCGTCGTCTCCGCGGTGTTCGCCGGCCTCGCGCCGGCGGTGCTGGCCATCGTGGTCCAGGCGGTGCTCCGCGTCGGCCGCCGCGCCCTGAACAGCCCGGCGCTCGTGGCTCTCGCGATCGCGGCGTTCCTGGCGCTCGCCCTCTTCGCGGTCCCGTTCCCGCTGGTCGTCGCCGGTGCCGGCGGGATCGGCTGGCTCGTGCACCGGTACGTGCCGCGCTGGATCGTCGCCTCGAGCGGCCCCGAGCCGGACGACGGCCCGCCCCCGCTCATCCCGGACGACGCCCTGCACGCCGAGCGACCGTCGGGCCGCAGAGCGCTGCGTGTGCTCGTCCTGGGCATCCTGGTGTGGACGCTCCCGGTCGTGGTGGTCGCGCTGCTGACCGGCGTCGGGAGCGTGTTCACCCAGCAGGGGCTCTTCTTCTCGGGCAGCGCCCTCGTGACGTTCGGCGGTGCCTACGCGGTCCTCGCCTACGTCGCGCAACGTGCGGTGGAGACCTACGCCTGGGTCACACCCGGCGAGATGACCAGGGGCCTCGCTCTGGCCGAGACCACGCCCGGGCCGTTGATCATGGTCGTCCAGTTCGTCGCGTTCCTCGGCGCCTACCGCAACCCGGGTGAGCTCGACCCCTGGGTCGCCGCGCTGCTCGGCGCGCTGCTGACCACCTGGGTCACCTTCGTGCCGTCGTTCCTGTTCATCTTTCTCGGCGCCCCCTACGTCGAGCGGCTCCGTGGCAACCGGACCCTGAGCGCCGCCCTCACCGCCATCACCGCGGCAGTCGTGGGCGTCATCGCCAACCTCGCGCTCTACTTCACCACCCACACGCTCTTCGCCACCACGAGCACGTGGACCGCCGGCCCGCTGCACGTCGGCGTCCCCGAGCTCACGACCCTCCAACCGGCCGCGCTCGGGATCGCCGTCGTCGCGGCCCTCCTGCTGTTCCTCCTGCGCTGGTCGGTCCTGCGGACCCTTGGCGTGTGCGCGGCGCTGGGCCTCGCCCTCGGGCTCGCCGGGTGGCTCTGACGGCAAGCAGGAGGCGCCGCGCCCACGGACATCGGGCGCGGCGCCTGGCCAGAGAGCCGTTCAGATCAGAGGGACACCGCGCCCCGGGGCTGGCGGTCGGTCGGGAGGCTGCCGCGCATCTCCGAGATCAGCTGCGGGGTGAGCGTGGCCTCGGTGCGGGAGACCAGGAGGGCCATCTCGTAGCCGACGAGGCCGATGTCGCAGGTGGCCTCGGCGACGACGCCGAGCACCGATCCGTTCGAGACGCTCATCAGGAACAGGAATCCCTTGTCCATCTCGATGATGGTCTGGCGGACGTTGCCACCGTTGAGCTGGCGGGAGGCGCCGCGGGTGAGGCTGGACATGCCCGAGACGATCGCGGCGAGCTGGTCGCCGCTGGTGCGGTCGAGCTGGTCGGACATGGCCATGAGCAGGCCGTCCGCCGACACCACGAGCGTGTGCCGGCTGCCCGGGACGGTGCGCACGAAGTTGTCGAGCAGCCATCCGAAATTGGTTGCTTCGGTACTGAGGGTCACTCTTTGCTCCTCTGCTGACGGCTTGCCTGCGGTCGGGCTTGGCCGGCCAGCCGGTTGTACTTGCGGATCTGGGTGTAGAACGTCTGTGCGGGAGCGATATGGCGCTGCGTACTGATACGTCCGGCCAACAGCCGGTATCGCAGCTTCGGCCTGGGATCCGTCGCAGCGCAACGATAGCCTCCGCGAGAGTGTCCGGAGTGTCACCGTCTTGTACCGATGCGGCACGGATGCCGCATCGCCCCCTCGGTTGAGTCTCGCCCCTATGACAGTACGCCCGGTCCGGCTGGACGACGGAACCCGGTGACGGACCTGGGAAGCGTCGCCGGCGCGCGGCGTCAGCCCGGTCAACGACGCGATGACTGCCCAGCTCGACGGCGACAAGAGGGCGGGGCAGCCGGAGGCGGCGAGCTCGAGCCGCAGACGTCGAGCCGCAAGAAATAACCACGTCGAAGAAATGACCATGTAGCGGGTGCCAGCCAAAGCCCGTGCTGGCACCAGCTACATGGTCAGTCGGCGGCAGGCGGCGCTCCGGCGGAGTCTCGGCCCGATCCTGGATCGCGGGTGAGGGGCGCGGCGCTGCGCCCCTCACCCGCGATGGCTCAGCCGACGCGGATGAACGTCGGCCCGGACTGCCAGATGCTCGTGTACCGGACGCTCTTGCCGGGGACCGGGGCCTCGATCTGCATGCCGCCGCCGGCGTAGATCGCGATGTGCCCGGGAGTCCAGATCAGGTCACCGGGCTGCGCCTCGGCCCAGGAGACGGCGGTCCCGGCGTAGCGCTGCGCGGAGGACGTGCGGGGCAGGTCGATCCCGACCTGGGCGAAGACGTAGGAGGTGAACCCGGAGCAGTCGAACCCTGCCGGGGTCGTCCCGCCCCATACATACGGGACACCGATGTAGCGCATCGCGACGGAGACCACCGACGCCCGGCGCTGCGCGGCCTCCTCGGCCGCGATCTCGGCGGCACGCGCCTCCTGGTACTCCGCGTTCTCGGCGGCCGAGACGACGGAGACCGCCGACTTCTCGACGTTCAGCTCAGCGGTCGGCGTGACCGTGACGACGTTCGCCGCGGCGACCGTCTGGCGGGCCTGGCTGGCCAGTGCGTTGAGATCGGTCGAGTTGAGCTTGCCCTTGACGGCCGTGCCGGCCAGCGTGGTGCTGACCTCGGAGGCCGGCGCTGCGTGCGCGGACGGAGCGATCAGGGACAGCAGGACGCCGGAACCTGCCGCGGCGATCACGGCACCGCGACCGGTGATCACGCCGGCCTGGCTGGTGGCCGCCTGGGCGACGCTGGTCAGCAGGGGGCGGTGGGCGGCGCGGTGACGGCCACGGCGAGGCTGGGACGTGACCGTGCTGGACTGGGGATCCATGGAGGCG
This sequence comes from Promicromonospora iranensis, assembly GCF_028994805.1. Classification (GTDB taxonomy): domain Bacteria; phylum Actinomycetota; class Actinomycetes; order Actinomycetales; family Cellulomonadaceae; genus Promicromonospora; species Promicromonospora iranensis. The sequence continues at coordinate 129,454 of NZ_JAJQQP010000005.1, forward strand.
GGGGCCTTTCAGAGGGAAGGAGACCCGTGCGCGGCCCGCGTGGAACCGCGCCGAGGATCGGCGAGCAGGGGACGAAGGCGACATGTCAGGCTCATAGCGAACCCAAGAGTAACGGAACGGATACAGCGGGTAACACCCCTGAGCCGGTACTGGTCCAAGGCAATTGCGGCAGGCAGGGCTTGCCGGTCGGGGAGAATGCACCCATGCGACTTCTGCTGCTGCGCCACGGACAGACGCCCTCGAACGTGAGAGGGCTCCTCGACACGGCGGGCCCGGGCCCGGGGCTGACCGCGCTCGGCGAGCGTCAGGCCGCTGCCGTGCCGCACGCGCTGCGCGACCGGCAGGTCGACGCGATCGCCGTCTCACCACTCGTCCGGACGTCGTTCACCGCCGCGCCCCTCGCTCGCGCCCGGGGGATCGAACCGCTCGTCGTGGACGGCCTGGAGGAGATCGAGGCGGGCGAGCTCGAGATGGCCGGAGCGCACGAGGCGCACCAGCGCTACCTCGGCACCGCGTTCGCCTGGGCGCGTGGCGACGTCGGCCGGGTCATGCCCGGCGGCCTCGACGGCCGCGCTTTCCTCGGACGCTACGACGCGGCGGTCGCAAGGATCGCCGCGCGCGGCGACGACAGCGTGGTCCTGGTCTCCCACGGCGCGGCGATCCGGGTGTGGGTGTCGGCGCGCGTGGCGGGCGTGGACGTCGACCACGCCGAGCGGACGGCACTGGCCAACACCGGTCTGGTGGAGATCGACGGCGACCCCGAGACCGGCTGGCGGCTCGTCACCTGGAGCGCGGAGCCGGTCGGCGGGCGGGAGCTGGACGCACCCGCCATGGACGACCCGACCGGGGAACCCGTCGAGGACTGAGCTCGGGGACAGGCTCGGAAACCACCGGAAGCAGGGCCCGGAAAACAACTGTGCCGGTCACGGTGACGCTGACAGGGTGGCGGGATGGACGTCACAGGGGACGAGACACGGGCCGCTTGGGCCGTCGCTTCGCGCAAGTACGAGGACGAGTACGCCGAGCATCTCGAGCTGGCCCGGACCGTCGTGCTCCTGCCGGCCGAGGTCGAGGCGCTGAGCGAGATCGTCGCCGGTGCCGACGTCGTGCACCCGATGAGCGGGCACGGCCTCGACGACATCGCGCTCACGCGCCTCGGCGCACGGTCGGTGCTGGGGCTCGACTACAGCGAGGCGGCGGTCTCGAGCGCGCAGCGCCGGGCCGACGAGCTGGGCATGCCCTGCCGCTACACGCGGGCGGCCATGCCCGCGAGCGGGCTCGACGCCGCGTGCGCCGACCTGGTCTACACGGGGAAGGGCGCGCTGATCTGGCTCGCCGACCTGCCGGCGTTCTTCGCGGAGGTGCACCGGCTGCTTCGCGCGGGCGGCTGGTTCTACGTGTACGAGGCGCACCCCCTCGTGCCGCTGTGGGACTGGCACCCCGACGAGATCCGGGTCCGCCCCGACCGCGGCTACTTCGCGCCCTCGCACGTCAACGACTCGTTCCCCGCCAACGGTGCGGTCGAACGTCAGCACACGCTCGCGGAGATCGTCATGGCCTGTCGGCGAGCGGGCTTCGAGATCGAGCACCTGGAGGAGCACCCCGAGCCGTTCTGGCGCCCGGACGGTTTCGCGGCCGCGGTCTGGGACGGGCGGCTGCCCAACGCGTTCAGCATGCTCGCACGCCGCGCCTGACGCGTCCGGCCACGGTCCGCGGTTCGCCGGGTGCTCCCTGCCACGCTCGATCCGTCCTCTTGGTCGGCCTGCCGTCGGACTCCTCGTCGGTGGGCGGTCCCGCGGCCGGCTCAGGCGCTGGGGACCAGGCCCCTGCCCGCCTCGATGTCGAGTCCCAGCTCCGGCGGCAGGTCGCCGTCGTGCCGGACGGCCAGGGACGTGACCGCCCGGGTGAGGCAGACGTAGAGCCTGCGCAGGCCGGTGGCATGGTTCGGCTCGGCCGCCACGATCGCGACGGGGTCGTGCAGCACCACGTGGTCGAACTCGAGACCCTTCGCCAGCGACGCGGGCACCAGGTCCAGGTGCGCGTCGAACTCGGAGGCGTCGTCCGCCGCCGAGCCCTCGTCGCCCCCGTCCGTGCCGTCGACCCCGTCAGCGGCTGGGTGCTCGTCGTCCTGCTCGCCGACGACGGCGAAGGTGAGCCCGGCCGCGGTGAGCGCCGCCCGGATGCCCGCCAGGGCGCCGTCGGGCACGATCAGGCCGACCGAACCCTCGAGGCCTGTGACGCCGGCCAGGACGTCGTCGAGCGGTGCGGAGGTGATCGTGAGGCGCCCGCGGGCGCGGCGGACCGCCGTCGGCGGCTCCAGGCCCGGCGCGATGCTGGGCAGGAGCCGCGCGGCGAGCTCGATGACGTCCGCGGGCACGCGGAACCCGGCGGTGAGCTGCTCCACGTGTCCGTCGGGCTTGGCGAGGTGGCCCAGCACGTCCGCCCAGTCGCGTGCCGCCCAGGGCGTGGTGGCCTGGGCGAGGTCGCCGAGCACGGTGAGGGAGCCGGTCGCGGCGCGGCGCCCGAGGGCACGCAGCATCATCGCGGACAGGTCCTGCGCCTCGTCGACGACGATGTGCGCGACCGACTCCGTCCGGTCGAGCAGGTCGACGATCTCGTCGAGCAGCACGAGGTCCGCCGTCGTCCAGCGTGCCGAGCCCGGCGTGCGGGGCGGACGCGCCCACGTCAGCAGGTGCTGCTCGCTCTCGGACAGGATCCCCTCGGCGCACGCGGCGAGGAGCTCCGGGTCGGAGAGCAGGCGGAAGAGCAGCCTGCGCGGCTCGACCGCCGGCCAGACCGCCGCCGCGTAGTCCCGGACGGGCTTGGTCCGGGCCAGGACGTCCCAGGCCCGGTCGTCGAGAGCGTCCCCGCTCTCCTCGATCTGGACGAGGACCCGGTGGGCGAGGGCGTGCCGCAGCTGGGCGGCGCCCAGCGCGTACCGCACGTCCCGTGCCCTGATCTGCTCGATCGCCTCATGGGCCTCGTGCGCCGGGACCCGCCAGCGGAACGACCCGCGCGGCAGGACCAGCGTGTCCTGCGGGGTCCCGATGTGTGACCAGACGGCGCGCCGCAGCACCTCGGCCATCCGGGCGTCGCCCTTGAGCGTGGCGACGTCGGCAGGCTCGGTGGCGCGGACGGGGGCGTGCTCGCCCACGATCTCCTCGATGGTCGCCTGGGTGGCGTGGATCTCGCCGAGCGCGGGCAGCACGTCGCGGATGTACCGCAGGAAGCTTTTGTTCGGCCCGACGACGAGCACGCCCCGGCGCGTGAGCTGGTCGCGGTGCGCGTACAGGAGGTAGGCCGCGCGGTGCAGGCCGACCGCCGTCTTGCCCGTACCGGGCGCGCCCTGGACGACGAGCGTGCGTTCGAGCGGCATGCGCACGATGACGTCCTGCTCCGGCTGGATGGTCGCGACGATGTCGCGCATCGGCCCGGTGCGCGGGCGCTCGATCTCTGCCTCGAGGATGTCCGAGTGGCCGGCGGCCTCGACGGCGCCCTCGTCGCCCGGCTCCGGGCGGGTCAGCGACTCGTCCTCGAAGGCGGTCAGGTGGCCGCGCGCGAACCCGTACCGGCGTCGGGCGGTGATGCCCAAGGGCTCCTTCGGCGTGGCCCGGTAGAACGGTGTGCTCACCGGAGCGCGCCAGTCCACCACCATCGGCTCGCCGTCGGGGTCCGAGACGTGCCGCCGGCCGATGTGGAAGGTCTCCGCGTCACCGCCGAGCGTGATGCGGCCGAAGAAGAGCGGGATCTCGGGGTCGTCGGTGAGCTGTTCCATCCGGCGCGCCAGCGCTGCCTCCAGGGCATCGGCGCTGACCCGGTCGCCGGCGTAGCGTCCGTCGAGCGCGGCCACCCGGTCCCGCATCCGGGCGAGCTGGGTCCGGGCCTCGGCGAGGAACTCCCGCTCCTGGGTGAGCTCGGGCGCGTCGGCAGGCATGGGTGACCCTCCAGGAGTCCGCTGGGATGTGCGTGGGAGCGAACGGGAGAGTCTAGTGCTGGGACGCCGATGTGGCGGCATCTTTTCGGTGGTGAGGGAGTCCTGCGCGACAGGAGGACCGCACCCGACACATATGTCCTCGGAGTCCGTTTCCACTGTCGCACCCAGAGGGCCCACGGTACGGTCGGGGAACCGCCCGGCCAATCGAGGAGCCTCAGTGTCGTCCGACGAGCTGCCCCAGGAGTTCCAGATCGACGTGCCTGACGAGATGGAGACTGGCGTACCGGCCGACTTCGCCTCCGTGTGGCACACGCCGACGTCGTTCATCCTGGACTTCATCGCCGTGAAGCAGCCGCCGAGCCCGGTCTCCGACCCCGAGTCGGGAGAAGTCACCTCGATAACGGTTCCGGGCCGGGTGGTGTCGCGTGTGCGCATTCCTCCGCAGCAGGTGTTCGAGCTCGCCAAGGCGCTCACTATGCAGCTCGACGCATGGGAGAAGGAAAGCGCACCGACTGTTCGCAATCCGGGGGCCCAGGAAGGTCCGGATGGCCCGAACCGATCGTCAGAGAATTGAATCTTGTGAATCTTTTTCTTGGACGATTGTCCAACTCGGCGCCCATATGTCCGGTCTGCCCGGGAGGATTGTTCCAGTTTGGATGGAGAAAAGGTGGGTTATACCAGTCCTGAGGGGGAAATGTAAGCCTCGGAGACTGTTCCACTTGCGATCTTCACGGATGTAGGCTTCCCGTGATCGCGACGAAGGCGTTGCAATCTCCCAGAGTTGCCCGGGGGGTCGGGCGACCCGTTCCGGCGGCCGTGTCGGGGAGCAATGAACAGGGGCGATGCAAGTGAGCAACACGGAATTCGATAACAGGGGGCGCACGGGCGGGATCATGTTCGAAGAACAGTCCCGCACGAGTGTCGTGAGTATGTGGGGAGAGATCGATGTCTCCCTACGAGGCGAGTCGAGTGCTGCGATAGCCAATGCCCTCGAGAGGGCCAAGTCGGTCGTGATCGACACCTCCAGGGTGACGTTCATGGACTCGACCGGCGTCGCGTTCCTCATGCAGATGTACACCTACGGAACGCAGGACGGGCTGACCGTCACGCTTCCGGAGCCGCCTCCGGTGGTGCGGAGCGTCATCGAGATGCTCGGGGTCGATGTGCTCTTCGCGCAGCCTGCTCAGCCCGCCGCGGCGCGGGAGGCCTGACCCGGTTCCGGCGACGACCACGCCCGGCCCGGAGGCCGGGCGCAGAAGTCGGCTCAGCGCCCCGCGGCCAGTGCTGCGGCGCCCACGATCCCTGCCGCGTTCCGCAGCTGCGCGGGAATGATCGGCGCGCGCAGGTGCAGGTGGGGCAGGTACTTCTCGTGGTGCTTGCTCACTCCGCCACCCACGACGATGAGGTCGGGCGACAGCAGGTCCTCCACCACGCCGAAGTAGCGCTGCAGGCGCTCGGCCCATTCCTCCCAGGACAGGTCCTCGCGCTCACGCGCGGAGTCGGCGGCGCGGGTCTCGGCGTCGTGCCCGTCGATCTCGAGGTGCCCCAGCTCGGTGTTCGGTACCAGGACGCCGTCGACCACCAGTGCCGAGCCGATCCCCGTGCCCAGGGTCGCCACCAGCACCACGCCGTCGGTGTCGCGGGCTGCTCCGTAGCGCACCTCGCCCACGCCCGCGGCGTCGGCGTCGTTCACCGCGACGGCGTGGCGGCCGGTCGCCCGGCGGACGAGCGCCGGCAGGTCCACCCCGGTCCAGGACTGGTCGAGGTTCGCCATGGAGCGCACCACGCCGTGCTGCATCGGGGCGGGGAAGGCGACGCCGATCGGTACGTCGTCGGCCAGATGGTAGCTGTCGACGAGCTGGGCGAGCACGTCCGCCACCGCCTGCGGGGTGGACGGTCGAGGGGTCGGGATGCGGGTCCGCTTGTCCGCGTACTCGCCGGCCACGAGGTCGACGGGCGCACCCTTGATCCCCGAACCTCCGATGTCTATGCCGAACGCCAGGTCACTCATGTCAGGATCGTCTCATGACCACTGAGGAGCAGTACTGGTACAACACCGAGACGGGCGAGGTCGAGGAGGGGCGCCGTTCGTCCTGGACCCATCTGATGGGCCCGTACGGCACGCGCGCCGAGGCGCAGCAAGCCCTGGAGAGTGCGAAGGCGCGCAACGAGTCCTGGGAGGAGGACGACGAGGACTGGCGCAAGAAGTAGCCCGTTCCCGTGGAGGAGCCAGACGTGCGGGCTACTTGTCGAACGAGTGCTCCGCGTCCGGGAACGACGAGTCCTTGACCTCGCTGACGTAGTCCTCCGCGGCCTGCTGCAGCGCTACGCCGAGCTCGGCGTAGCGCCGCGCGAAGCGGGGCGACCAGCTGGTCATGCCCGCCATGTCGGTCCACACGAGGACCTGGCCGTCGCAGTGCGGGCCTGCCCCGATGCCGATGGTCGGGATGCGCACGATCTCGGTGATCCGCGCGGCGACGTCGACGGGCACCATCTCCAGGACGACGGCGACGGCGCCGGCCTCCTCGACCGCCTGCGCGTCGGCCGCGAGGCTCTCCACCGCCGAGTCGCCGCGGCCCTGCACGCGTGGTCCGCCGAGCAGGTTCTCCGACTGCGGCGTGTACCCGAGGTGCGCGACGACGGGGATGCCGGCGTCGGTCAGCGCGCGGATCTGCGGCGCCGAGCGGACGCCGCCCTCGAGCTTGACCGCGTCGGCGCCCGTCTCCTTGAAGACCCGCACGGCGGTCTCCAGAGCCTGCTGCGGACCGGCCTCGTAGGAGCCGAACGGCAGGTCGATCACCACGAAGGCGCGCTTCGCGGCCCGCGCGACGGCACGAGCGGCGGGGATCATGTCGCCGACGGTCACCGGGATCGTGGTGGCGTGGCCGTGCATGACGTTCCCGATGGAGTCGCCCACGAGCAGGATGTCCATGCCCGCCGCGTCGAAGATCGCTGCCGTCACGGCGTCGTACGCGGTGAGCATCGCGAGCTTCTCACCCCGCGCCTTGGCCTCCGCCAGGTGGTGCACGCGGACCCTCTTGGGGCCCTGAGTGGGCGACGTGTGGGCGGACATGGTCCTCCTGTGGTTCGGGCGGCATCGGTGCCGCAGGAAAGCCTACGGCCGGTCGTCCATGCCCGGTACACGCGCCTGTAACAGGTTTAGTGCAAGATGGGCCCATGGACAGGCAGCAGGAGTTCGTGCTCCGCACGGTCGAGGAGCGCGACATCCGCTTCATCCGGCTCTGGTTCACCGACGTGCTCGGTGTGCTGAAGTCGGTCGCTGTGGCGCCCGCAGAGCTGGAGTCGGCGTTCAGCGAGGGCATCGGCTTCGACGGCAGTGCCATCGAGGGGCTCACCCGGGTCTTCGAGGCGGACATGGTCGCGAAGCCGGACCCGACGACCTTCCAGGTGCTTCCGTGGCGGGGCGAGCGGCACGGCACGGGCCGGATGTTCTGCGACATCCTGACGCCAGAGGGTGAGCCCTCGCTCGCGGACTCCCGCAACGTCCTCAAGCGCACCCTCGCCAAGGCGAGCGACCGCGGGTTCACGTTCTACACGCACCCCGAGGTCGAGTTCTACCTCTTCAACCAGCTGACCAAGGCCGACTCGACGCTCGAGCCGGTCGACCAGGGCGGGTACTTCGACCACCTGGCGCGGGGGTCGACGCACGACTTCCGCCGCGCGGCGATCACGATGCTCGAGTCGATGGGCATCTCGGTCGAGTTCTCCCACCACGAGGCCGGTCCGGGGCAGAACGAGATCGACCTGCGCTACGCCGACGCGCTGACCACCGCCGACAACCTCATGACGTTCCGCACGGTCGTCAAGGAGGTGGCGCTGGAGCAGGGCGTGTTCGCGTCCTTCATGCCCAAGCCGCTGGCCGACCAGCCGGGTTCCGGCATGCACACCCACGTGTCGCTGTTCGAGGACGACCGCAACGCGTTCCACGAGCCGGGCGCCCAGTTCGAGCTGTCGAAGACGGCGCGCCAGTTCATCGCCGGCCTCATGGTGCACGCGGGCGAGATCACCGCCGTGACCAACCAGTACGTCAACAGCTACAAGCGGCTCTGGGGCGGGCAGGAGGCCCCGAGCTACGTCAGCTGGGGTCACAACAACCGGTCCGCGCTGGTCCGGGTGCCGATGTACAAGCCGGGCAAGGGCAACTCGGCGCGCATCGAGTACCGTGCGCTGGACTCGGCCGCGAACCCCTACCTCGCGTTCGCCGTGCTCCTGGCCGCAGGCCTCAAGGGCATCGAGGAGGGCTACGACCTCCTCGACCACACCGAGGACGACGTCTGGGAGCTCACGGCTGCCGAGCGCCGTGCCCTGGGCATCGCGCCCCTGCCGCGCGACCTCGACGAGGCCATCCAGTTCATGGAGAAGTCCGAGCTCGTTGCCGAGACCCTCGGCGAGCACGTCTTCGACTACTTCCTGCGCAACAAGCGCGAGGAGTGGGAGGCGTACAGCGCGCAGGTCACGCCGTTCGAGATCAAGCGGTTCCTGCAGCTCTGACCCACATCGCCGGCGGAGAACCGTGGCGAGGTTCGCCACGGTTCTGCTTCGGCAGAGGGCGCTCCCGTCGTAGGGTCAGGGGGTGCAGAGCCGCCGACCCGAGACCCTCACGACCCACCTGATCCGGGCCGGGTTCGCCGACCTCACCCGGTCGGCCTCGCTGTGGCAGGACCCCGACCTGGTGTCGGTCCTGGACAGCAGGCCGAAGGGCGCCCGGAGCGCGGACCACACGGCCGGGCCCGACCGACGCGCCGTCGAGCTGGCGCCCGCCGACACGGCGCTGCTGCGCTCGCTCGCCGCGGTCGCCGATCCCGACCTCGCGCTGCTGCAGCTCGTCCGTCTCGCGGCCGCGGCCCCGGACCGCCTGCGCCCGGTCCTCGCCGTCTCCGGCGCGGCACCGGCGGGGTCCCGCGCCGACGCGGACGACGACACGGCTCCCCGCCCGTCCGCACGCGACCGGCTGCTGCGCGTGCTGGGCTCGTCCTCCGCGCTCGGCGACGAGCTCGTGCGCCACCCCGCCCTCCTGGACCTGATCTGTGACTGCGAGCCGGGCACCGACGTGCCGGCCGAGCTCGTGCGCGCCGAGCTGCTGCGGGCCGTCGACGCGGACCCCGAGGCGCACGACCCGGTCGCGGGTACCCACGTGCCCGCCGACCGGACGGAGCCGGCCGAGGACGGGACGCATTCCTGCACCGACAGGCTGCGCCGGGCGTACCGCGCGCGGCTGCTGCGGATCGCCGCCACCGACGTCACCGCCCCGGATCCCACGACGGTGCTGCCGGCGGTCGCGGCCGCGCTCGCGGACCTGGCCGCCGCCGCGCTGGAGGGCGCACTGGCCATCGCACGCGCCGACGAGGACGACCACGCCGTCGGCGTGCGTCTGGCGGTGCTGGGCATGGGCAAGACCGGTGGCCGGGAGCTGAACTACATCTCGGACGTCGACGTCATCTACGTCGCCGAGCCCGGACTCCTCCCCGACGGCGCACCGGCGTGCGACGAGGACCACGCCCTGCGGGTCGCCGCCCGGCTCGCGGGGAGGCTGGCGCAGGTGTGCTCCGGCCCGTCCGCGGAGCCGGCGCTGTGGCAGGTCGACGCGGCGCTGCGGCCGGAGGGCAAGCAGGGCCCGCTCGTGCGCACGCTGGCCAGCCATGTCGCGTACTACGAGCGGTGGGCCGTGACGTGGGAGTTCCAGGCGCTGCTCAAGGCGCGTCCCGTCGCCGGGGACCTGGCGCTGGGGGAGGAGTACGTCGCCGCCGTCGGGCCGCTGGTGTGGCAGGCCGTGGAACGGCCCAACTTCGTGGAGGACGCCCGCGCGATGCGCAAGCGCGTCGAGGACAACGTGCCGGTGGCCGAGGCCGACCGTCAGGTCAAGCTCGGCAAGGGCGGCCTGCGTGACGTCGAGTTCACCGTCCAGCTGTTGCAGCTCGTGCACGGGCGTGCGGACGAGGACATCCGGTCGCGGACCACTCTCGACGCCCTGGCGGCGCTCTCCGGCGGCGGCTACGTCGGGCGCGAGCACGCCCGCCGGATGGGGGAGTGCTACCGGTTCCTGCGAGCGCTGGAGCACCGGATCCAGCTCTTCCGGCTGCGTCGTACCCACCTCATGCCGACCGCCGAGGCCGACCTGCGGCGCATCGCCCGCGGGCTGGGCCGGGGCGGCGCGGACGATCTCGTCAAGACGTGGCGTTCGGTCCGGCGCGAGGTCCGCGACCTGCACGAGGCCGTCTACTACCGGCCGCTCCTGCCGGCGACGGCGCTGCTGTCGACGGGCGAGGCGTCGCTGGCCCCCCAGGCCGCGATGGCCCGGTTCGCCGCCATCGGCTACCGCGACCCGGCCGGCGCGATGCGCCACGTCCAGGCGCTGACCGACGGCGTCTCGCGGCGTGCGTCGATCCAGCGTCAGCTGCTGCCGGTGCTGCTCGGCTGGTTCGCGGAGGGCGCCGACCCGGACGAGGGCCTCCTCGCGTTCCGGAAGCTGTCGGACACGCTGGGCTCCACGCACTGGTACCTGCGGCTGCTGCGCGACTCCGCCGAGGCGGCGTCACGCCTGGCGCAGGTGCTGTCCTCGTCGCGGTACCTCGCGGACGCGATCGGGCGGTCCCCGGAGTCGGTGCGCTGGCTCGCGGAGTCCGAGTCGCTCGCGCCGCGCGGGGTGCGCCGGCTGGCGGCCGAGGCGGACGCGCTGCTCGGGCGGGCGCAGGAGGTGGACGGCGCCACGGTCGCTCTCCGCGCACTGCGGCGGCGCGAGCTGGCCCGCACCGGCGTCGCCGAGGTGCTGGGGGCGCTGGGCCCGGTCTCCGCCGCCAAGGCCATCTCGGACGCCGCCGACGTCGTCCTGGCGGGCGGTCTGCGCATCGCCGAGCACGAGGCCCGCGCCGAGCGCGGGGTCGGGCGCGGGGAGGAGCCCGCCCGGCTGCTCATCGTCGCGATGGGGCGGCTCGGGGGGCAGGAGCTCGGGTACGGCTCGGACGCCGACGTCATGTTCGTGTACGAGGCCGTGGGCGGTGCCCCGGACAAGGTGGCCAACGACTACGCGCTGTCCGTGGCGAAGGGGCTGCGGCGCATCCTCTCCGCCGTGGGGCCGGAGCCGAGCCTGCCCGTGGACGCCGACCTGCGGCCCGAGGGCCGCAACGGGCCGCTCGTGCGGTCGTTCAACTCCTACGTGGAGTACTACAGCCGCTGGTCCTCGCCCTGGGAGGCGCAGGCGCTCCTGCGGGCGCGTGCGCTCTCCGGGACGCTGAGCGTCGTCGCGGCGGGCGGCCCGGAGGAGGGCGCGGTCGCGGCGTCGCTGGACGGCGGGGCGACAGCGGGGGTCGGCGGTGCTGCTGGTGCCGGCGGTGCTGCTGGTGCTGGTGCTGGTGCTGGTGCTGGTGCTGGTGGTGCGGAGGGTGGCGGCGTGCCCGACGTCGGCCAGGAGCTCGACCTGGGGCCCGGCGCGGAGGGCGGCGCGTCGCTGGGCGCGCGGTTCACAGCGCTGATCGACCCGCTGCGCTACCCGGAGGGTGGCCCCGACGCAGCGGTCCTGCGCGAGGTGCGGCGCATCAAGGCACGTGTGGAGTCGGAGCGGCTGCCCCGTGGTGCGGACCCGGCACGGCACCTGAAGCTGGGTCGCGGCGGCGTGTCGGACGTCGAGTGGACGGTCCAGCTGCTGCAGCTGCAGCACGCGTTCGAGGTGCCCGGCCTGCGGACCACCGGCACGGTCGCCGCGCTCAAGGCGGCCCGGGAGGCCGACCTGCTGACCGACGACGACGCCGAGGTGCTGCTGGAGGCGTGGCGGCTCGCGTCCCGGCTGCGCTCGGCGATCGTGCTGTGGTCGGGCCGCACCACCGGTCAGGGCGTCGACATGCTGCCGCACGACAGCCACGCCCTGACGGGGTTGGCGCGCCTGCTCGGCGACGTCGGCACGGGCCCGGAGCTGGAGGAGCTCTACCTGCGCCTGGCCCGGCGGGCGCGGGCCGTGATGGAGCGGGTGTTCTACGGCGCGGAGTGAGACCGGCCCGAGATCGTCATCTCTACGAGAGCAGGCCGATCGCCGTCAGGAACGCACGGGTCGCGGGCGTAGGACCCGGCTTGCCCCAGACGACGTACTCGATCCGGCTCGGCGCGTCCTGCACGGTCGCCGTGGCCAGGCCCCCGAGCTCGGGGGCCCGCCGGAGGTACGTCGACGGCAGGAAGCCGATCGCCAGCCCGTGGCGGATCACCTGTGCCATGAGCGGTGCGTCGGTCACCTCGAAGGCCACGTCGCGGCGGAGGCCGGCCCGGGCGAACGCCTGGTCGGTCTGAGCCCTGCCCGCAGACCCGTACGGGAAGTCGACGAACGGTTCGGCCGCGAGGTCCGCGAGGTCGAGGCCCTCGGCGCCGGCCAGCGGATGGTCGGGGGCGAGCACGGCGACGAGGCGGTCCCTGGCCAGCTCGTGGCGGTGCACGCCGCTCGGCCGCGCGGAGCTGGGCAGCCCCAGGAAAGCGACGTCGAGCCGCCCGGCCGCGACGTCGGGCGTCAACAGATCGCTCGGGCCGGTGCGCAGGGAGACGCGCACCTGCGGGTGCCGGCGTCGTAGGTCACGCAGGGCGGCCGGTACGTCGACGGCGGCGACCGTCGGGATGACGCCGACACTGAGCCGTCCACGCACCTCGCCGACCGTGGCCGCCGCGTCCGCCGCGGCGCGCTCCGCCGCCTCGAGCGCCTGCCGGGCGGCGGGCAGGAACGCCTCGCCGGCCGCCGTCAGGCGGACCTGTCGGCTGGTGCGGGCGAAGAGCGGGGCGCCGAGCTCGTGCTCGAGGCGCTTGATCTGATGACTCAGCGCCGACTGCACGACGTGGCAGCGTTCGGCGGCCCGCGTGAAGTTCGACGTCTCGGCGACGGCGATGACGTACCGCATCTGCTGGAGCTCCATGCGATCCATCGTGCAGCACGATCGATCGCATGAAAAGGATGTGTTGGACTCATAGCTGGTCGCGGCCGAAGACTGGCGTGCATGAACACCACGACGCTCGGACCAGGCCACCGTCAGGGCCGCACGGCGGCCCTCACCGCCGTCGCGGCGCTCACCGCCGTCACCGCCCTCGCCCCGATGGTCTGGGGCACCACCTACTACGTCACCACCGAGATGCTCCCGGCCGGACACCCGCTGTTCGCGGGGCTCGCCCGTGCGCTGCCCGCGGGCCTCGTCGCCGTGGCGATCGGCGCGCTGCTCAGCAGGGCACGTGCTGACCGGACCGGCCCGGCGGCCCGCCGCGCCCTGCCCCACGGTGCGTGGTGGTGGAAGAGCGCAGTGCTCGGCATCCTCAACATCGGCCTCTTCTTCCCGATGCTCTTCATCTCCGCCGAGCGGCTGCCCGGCGGGGTCGCCGCCACGCTCGGCGCGGTGAGCCCCCTGGTCGTCGCCCTCCTCGCCGTGCCCGTGCTCCGTGAGCGCCTGAGCCTGCGCCGGGTCGCGTGGGGTGCCGCGGGCGTCGCCGGCGTCGGCCTCGTCGTGCTGGGTCCCGGCGCCAGGCTCGACGCGGTAGGCGTCCTCGCCGGGCTCGCCGGCGCCGTCTCGATGGCGCTCGGCGTCACCCTGACCAAGCGCTGGGGACGCCCCGACGGCGTCGGCCCGGTCTCGGCCGCCGGCTGGCAGCTGACAGCCGGCGGGCTCTTCCTCGTCCCGGTCACCCTCCTCGCCGAGGGTGCGCCGCCCGCCGTCGACGGCCGCGCCGCCCTCGGGTACCTCTGGCTCGGGCTGGTGGGCGGCCTCATCGCCTACGTGCTCTGGTTCCGCGGCATCGGACGGCTGCCGGTCACCTCCGTCGCGTTCCTCGCCCCGCTCTCGCCGCTGGTCGCGGCCGCGATCGGTGTCGGGATGCTCGGCGAGGAGCTGTCGGGCCTCCAGGTCGCCGGGTTCGCACTGGCGCTCGCGGCGGTGCTCGCGGGGCAGCTCCCGCCCCGGGGGCAGCGGGCGGCTCGGGTGGCGTCGGCGTCGCCGTCGGCATCGGCATCGGCAGGGATCCAGCCGCTGGAGGTCGTGCGATGAGGATCGCGGTCTTCGGGGCAACCGGCATGGTCGGCAGCCGTGTGGTCGACGAGGCGTGGGCGCGGGGGCACGACGTCGTCGCGGTCTCGCGCCGGGACGCCGGGAACGGCAACGCCGAGGTCGAGACGGTCTCCGTCGATGTGCGGGACGCGGCACGGGTGCGGGAGGTCCTCCGAACCGCCGACGTGGCGGTCAGTGCCGTGCGGCCACGGCCGGGCGAGGAAGCGACGGTGCCCGAGATGACAACGGCTCTGCTCGACGCCGCTGTCGGGACCGGAACGGCCGTGCTGCTCGTCGGCGGCGCCGGTCCGCTGGCCAGTCCCGGCGTGCCCGGGAGGCTGGTCATCGACGACGAGACGTTCGTCCCGGCGCAGTGGCGATCCAGCGCGATCGCGAGCCTCGCTCAGCTCCAGGCGTGCGACGGCCATCCCGCGGCGTGGACCTATCTCAGCCCTCCGGCGGTCCTCGAACCGGGGACGCGTACCGGCGTCTACCGTCGTGGCACGACGACGCTGCTGGTCGACGAAGCGGGCCGATCTCAGATCTCGGCCGAGGACCTTTCCGTCGCCGTGCTGGACGAGGTCGAGAACCCTGGCGGCGTCAGGCACTTCACCGTGGCGTACTGACCGACCCCAGCACTGGGACGCCAGTCGGCGGCGCCGCCAGATCGACGACGACGCCGTAGTGGTCGCTGGCCCAGACCCCACCGACGGGCTGGTCCAGCACCCGCCGGCAGTCGGTCACCCGCAACGTCGGGCCGCGCAGCCCGCCGCGGACCAGGACGTAGTCGATTCTCCGAGATGCCGCCGTGGTGAACTCCCCGTCGCGCACCAGGGGGTTGGCCAGATCGAAGGTGTGCCCCGGCTCGCCCGGGTGGGCGTACTCCCAGGCGTCCTGATAGGACACGCTCAGCTGCTCCACGGGCTGTCGCCCTCGCCAGAACCGCATGCCCGCCGAGTCGGGCGTGGCGTCGAAGTCGCCGAGCACCAGGGCGTGCAGGTCGCGGTCGCCGAGGTGCTCCTCGATCGCCCGCGCGACGAGCACCGCCTGCTCCTCCCGTTCCCGCTCGAACGGGAGCGGCCAGCTCGGCTTGTGGTGCGTCACGAGCATGCGTCCGACAGGCGTGTCCAGCTCGACGAGGACGGCGGCGCACCACGGCAGGGTCTCCCGGCTACGTTCGCTGACGCGGAGGTCGATCTCGGTGACCAGCCGGTGCGGCCAGCGGGTGGCCAGGGTGCCCGCGACGCCGTCGTCCGACGGACGGGAGAAGTGGGTGAGGTGGTAGCCCGGGCCGATCAGACGCTCCAGGACCTCCGGAGTGTCGACCGGCACTTCCTGGAGCGCGACGATGTCGGGAGCGAGGGAGCGGATCGCCTCGCCGATCAGCGGATGCCGCTGGTCCCAGCCGGGATTGCTGGGGCCGAAGACGTTCATCGTGAGTGCCCGGACCGTGGGTACCGGAGGCGTCGGATCCGGTGTCGCGGAGGTCGTCATCACTGCATCGTGCGGCGTTCGCGCCTCCCGAGCCAGCAGAGATCCGGCATTCTGCCCGGGCGGTAGTCACCCGACCGGGGGAGCAGGCTCACGCGGGCGGGTGATCCTGCGGGCACCCGTTCCCAGCAGGATCGACGGTATGAGCCTGTCAACGAACTCCCTGCTCCGGACCGCCCCGGACGTGACGCCGGCCGCGCGCCGGCTGGCGCACCTCCTGGCCTTGATCACCCTGCCGTCCGGCCTGTGGCGGATCGCCCTGGTGGCCGGGCTGCCGGTCGCGAACACGGCGATCGTGCTGCCGTTCTCCGAACGCGTCCAGATCGTCGGGCTCTCGCTCGTCGCCGAGGCGCTGGCACTGCTGTCGCTCGGGCTGGTCCAGCGGTGGGGCGAGGTGGTGCCGGGCTGGCTGCCGCTGATCGGCGGACGGCCGATCCACCGGCTCGCCGCCACGGTCCCCGCGGCGCTCGGCGCGACCGCACTCACCGGGATCTGGACGTTCGCCGTCCTCAACGTCCTGAGCGGGACGACCAGCGGCGGCCTCGACTACTTCTTCCCGACTGTCCTGCAGAAGGTGGTCCTGCTGGTTTGCTACGTGCCGCTGCTGGCGTGGGGCCCGCTGCTCGCGGTGCTGACCGTCGCCTACTTCCGACGCCGGACGCCTGCCCAGCCCTGACCGCAGGATCGAGGGCTGTGGTCGGTCCGGACCCTGCCCAGCAATCAGCCCGCAGGGTGCCACCGAGAACACACCCACTACGGGGAAGGGTTGGACGGGTCCTGGTCCCACTGTGGTCGGACCCTCCACGCGACGAACGCACTTGCGGCGCTGAGCCCGCCCAACGTCGTAGGGATCCAACCCTGAACCGCGGCGTCCGGGCCGAGCGCACGTGGCAGGAGCAGGATCATCGTTGCGCTCGACACCACGGAAACGATGAAGAAGACGAGGAACCGCCGAACAGATCGCTTCATGTCCTCACCCTTCACTAGAAGCAGCCCGTGGCAGCAGCGGTCGAACGCGCCGCCCACGGCTGCGGTGCCACCGATGCATCGCTGGCCTCGTCATGCTCGCGCACTGATGCGCTGCCGAATTGACCTCTATGAGATCACGGCGCGCCTCCGGCGCGCAGGGTGCGTGTACCACCGTCGCACCCCACCGCCACGCGGGCGCAGACATGACGGAGACGGTCACGGATCAGTAGTTAGGACCGTCTTTCGTTGCTCGAGGGAACGGTCAGAACCAGCCAGAGATCGCCCGCCCGACGCTGCGGAAGAGCCAGACAACACCGCGGACGATGTGAACAATCAGGCTGAGGAGGTCCAGAGCCTCCACCACTCGGGCGATGCCGCGTCCGAGTGCCCGGAACGGACGCCCTACCTGGTGCCGGAAGCCCTTGCTGGGACTGTCAGCCGTCGTCATTGCTCACACTCCCACTCGACCCTTCGGCGAGGAACAGATGTCCGTGAGAGCCCCGCGCCAACGGATGACGGAGGATCAGGGACCCCGAGCCGGGAGTATGGCCGGATCGAAGACCCGCACGAGGACCTCCGAGGACCACTCTGGGGGACTCGCCTGGGAAGTTACACGAGAGTTACACGGGAGGACGAGAAACGGCGGCTGACGCTGCACCACGTCGCGAGACGAAAATGCAGTTCAGCCGCCGTTTCAGCGCATCTCAGCAGGTCCCGAGGGACCGGCTGTCAGATGTCGTAGTAGAGCTCGAACTCGTGCGGGTGCGGCCGCAGACGGATCGGGTCGATCTCGTTCTCGCGCTTGTACGCGATCCAGGTCTCGATCAGGTCCTCGGTGAACACGTCACCGGCGGTCAGGTACTCGTGGTCGGCCTCGAGCGCGTCCAGCACGCCACCGAGCGACGTCGGGACCTGAGCGATCTGAGCGTGCTCCTCCGGGGGCAGCTCGTACAGGTCCTTGTCGACCGGTGCCGGCGGCTCGATGCGGTTCTTGATGCCGTCCAGGCCGGCCATCAGCATCGCCGAGAACGCCAGGTACGGGTTCGACGACGGGTCCGGTGCGCGGAACTCGATGCGCTTCGCCTTCGGCGACGTACCCGTGATCGGGATACGGATCGAGGCGGAACGGTTGCGAGCCGAGTAGACGAGGTTCACAGGAGCCTCGAAGCCCGGGACCAGGCGGTGGTACGAGTTCACCGACGGGTTGGTGAAGGCGAGCAGCGACGGCGCGTGCTTGAGCAGGCCACCGATGTACCAGCGGGCGAGGTCGGACAGACCGCCGTAGCCCTTCTCGTCGTAGAACAGCGGCTCGCCGTTCTTCCAGAGCGACTGGTGCGAGTGCATGCCCGAGCCGTTGTCACCGAAGACCGGCTTCGGCATGAACGTGGCCGACTTGCCGGCCTCGAACGCGACGTTCTTGATGACGTACTTGAACTTCATCAGGTCGTCGGCGGCGTGCAGCAGGGAGTTGAACCTGTAGTTGATCTCCTGCTGGCCGGCGGTGCCCACCTCGTGGTGCGCGCGCTCGACGGAGAGGCCGACCTGGCCGAGCGTCTTGACCATGTCGTCACGCAGGTCGGCGAAGCGGTCGCTCGGCGACGTCGGGAAGTAGCCGCCCTTGAAGCGGGTCTTGTACCCGAGGTTGCCACCCTCCTCCTCGCGGCCGGTGTTCCACGCGGCCTCGACGGAGTCGATGGAGTAGAAGCTCTCCTCGGCGGACGTCTTGAAGCGGACGTCGTCGAACACGTAGAACTCGGCCTCGGCACCGAAGAAGACCGTGTCGGCGATGCCGGTCGACTTCAGGTACGCCTCGGCCTTGGCCGCGATGTTGCGCGGGTCGCGAGCGTAGGCGTCACCCGTGAAGGGGTCCACGATCGAGAAGTTCACGATCAGCGTCTTGGCCTTGCGGAACGGGTCGATGAACGCCGTCGTGATGTCCGGCACGAGCTTCATGTCGGACTCGTGGATCGCCTGGAATCCGCGGATGGACGAGCCGTCGAACATGAGGCCTTCGCTGAAGGCGTCCTCGTCGAACTGCTCGACCGGGATGTTGAAGTGCTGCGTCACACCCGGCAGGTCGATAAACCGGACGTCGACGAACTCCACCCCCTCGTTGCGGGTGAAGGCGATCGCCTCCTCGGCGTTCTTGAACATCTGCGCTCCTTGCTCGCTCGATAAGTTCAGGGGGAGTCCGTCGGACCTTGCCGGACGAGCAGGGCAGGGTCGCACGCGGATCGCCTTGAACCTAAGGGCAGGTGGTTTCTCTCGGGTTACTGATTGTTGCCGGGATGTTTCTCGGCCCTCTCGGCCGTGTAATCCCGGGGAGATGTGCTGGTCGAGGCTCCGGCAGCGGTCCTTAGAGTGCCAGAACTCACAGGGCCGGGCCTGGCAGCGTCCGTCCATCGGACGGAGAAGGGAAAGCAAAGAGGGTGCCTTCCCTGCGGAAGGCACCCTCTCGCCATGATTCGCCGTGCTGATTCGCCATGGCCGCCCGGCACGCTGCCCGACGGCGGCGGAGGCCGGTCAGCGACCGCGCATGCCCTTGCGGTCCGGGCGGGCGCGGGTCGGGTCGATGCCCTTCGGGATCGGCAGCTTCATCCCACCGATGGCCTTGAGGCGCTTGCTGACCTCGGAGACCTCGGCCCGGGTCAGGGTCGACTTGAGCTTGGTGACGCTGCGCGCGACCTTGGTGAGCGGAACCTGACCCTCGCCGTCGCCGCACTGGATCAGCGTGACCGGCACGTTGGACAGGATGCGGCTGACCTTCTTGCGCTCCTGCTCGAGGAGCCGCCCCACGCGGTGCGGCGGCCCCTCGGAGACGAGCACCACACCGGCCTTGCCGACGCCCCGGAACACGAAGTCCTGGTTGCGTGCGTCGACCGCGACGGGCTCGTCCTCGAAGGTCCAGCCACCGCGGACGGTGCCGAGCGCGGCACGCGCGGCGCCGGGCTGGCCGGCGATCTGCGTGTACGCCGCCTTCTCGGCACTGCGCGACAGCACGAACATGGCTGCCAGCACGCCGAAGGGGACGCCGATGACCAGCGCGTAGACCCACGGACCCGCGAGCACACCGATCAGCAGCGCCACGGCGACGACCCCGACGAACGCGGCGAGCATCCACCACGTGACGAGCGGGTTCTGCTTGCGGGTCATCTTGTAGACGTCCCACAGCTGGTGATACCAACGGCGCTTCTTGGGCTTCTTCTGCTTGGCGGCAGACGCTGCTACATCGTTGCGCGCGTCGCCCCCGGACGAGGTTCGGGCCATGGTCGTCAATTCTAGTGCGCTGCGGGTGGACTGGGTGCCAGATCAGCGAGCGAGCAGGCTCGCCGCCTCCTGTCGGGAGGTGGTGGGCTGTGCGAGGTGCGAGAGCGCCTCGGGAATCGGGCGGCCGTGCTTGGTCATGGCCTGGCCCCACAGGCGGCCCGCGCGGTACGACGAACGCACCAGCGGCCCTGCCATGACGCCGAGGTAGCCGATCTGCTCCGCGGTCTCGGACAGGTCGACGAACTCCTCGGGCCGCACCCAGCGGTCCACCGGGTGGTGGCGCAGCGAGGGCCGGAGGTACTGCGTGATCGTGATGATCTCGCAACCGGCGTCGTGCAGGTCCTGGAGGGCCTGCTTGACCTCGTCGATGGTCTCGCCCATGCCGAGGATCAGGTTCGACTTGGTGACGAGGCCGGCGTCACGGGCCCGGGTGATCACCGAGAGGGACCGCTCGTACGTGAACGCGGGCCGGATCTGCTTGAAGATGCGCGGCACGGTCTCGACGTTGTGCGCGAGCACCTCGGGACGGGACTCGTTGACGATGTCGAGCAGCTCGGGGATGGCGTTGAAGTCGGGGATCAGCAGCTCGACGCCGGTGCCCGGGTTCAGCGCGTGGATCTGGCGGACCGTCTCGGCGTAGAGCCAGGCGCCGCCGTCAGCCAGGTCGTCACGGGCGACGCCCGTGACCGTCGAGTACTTCAGGCCCATCGTCCGCACGGACTCCGCGACGCGACGGGGCTCGTCCTTGTCGAAGTCGGCCGGCTTGCCGGTGTCGATCTGGCAGAAGTCGCAGCGCCGTGTGCACTGGTCACCCCCGATGAGGAAGGTGGCCTCGCGGTCCTCCCAGCACTCGAAGATGTTGGGACAGCCGGCCTCCTCGCACACCGTGTGCAGGCCCTCGCCCTTGACGAGAGATTTCATGTCGCGGTACTCGGGACCCATCACCGCCCGAGTCTTGATCCAGTCGGGCTTCTTCTCGATGGGCGTAGCCGAGTTGCGCGCTTCGATGCGCAACATGCGTCGGCCTTCAGGTGCGATGGTCACGCAGTTTCCCCTCCCAGGTCAGCGGGTTCGCCCAGCCTATGCCTCGGGCGCCCGCGCTTGCGCGGTCGCCCACGGGCCCGGCAGTGGCGTTCGTCACGCGGTCGCAGCGATCTTCTCGGACGGTACGGCGGCAGGTTCGGCGCCGGTCCGGGCCAGGAGCGGAGCGAGCCGCTCGATCAGTGCCGCCTCCAGGTGGGGGCGGACGTCGTCCACGGTGACCTGGCGGCCGAGCTCGGCGGTGAGCGACGTGACGTCGGCGTCGTCGATCCCGCAGGGCACGATGTGCTCGAACGCCGCCAGGTCCGCGTCGCAGTTCAGGGCGAGGCCGTGCATGGTGACGCCCTTGGCGACCCGCGCGCCGATGGCGCAGACCTTGCGCTCCCGGCGTGGGTTCGGCTGGACGGGGGAGTCAGCGGCGACCCATACCCCGGAGCGGCCCTCGACGCGCATGGTCTCCACGCCGAGCTCCGCGCACACGTCCATCACCGCCTGCTCCAGCGTGCGGATGTACTCGACGACGTCGAACGGCTTGGCCAGCTTGAGGATCGGGTAGGCCACGATCTGGCCCGGCCCGTGCCAGGTGATCTTGCCGCCGCGGTCGACCTTGATGACCTCGGTGCCGTCGGTCGGGTACTCGTCGCGGTGGGTGCGGGCGCCCGCCGTGTAGACGGAGGCGTGCTCGAGGAAGAAGACCGTGTCGGCCAGGTCCTCGGTGCGGACGGACTCGTGGGTGCTGCGCTGCAGGTCCCAGCCCTCGTGGTACTCGATGTGCCCGGTGAGGTGGCGGATGTCCATGCCTGTCACCTTACGTCCAGCCCTCGGGGACGTACGGCGTGGCCGGGGACTGGCTTCACTGAGTGGGGTTCAGCAGGCGGCCGAGAGCCGTCATCGTGGACTCGGGAGCTGGGGACGGCGTCCAGCTGCCGAGCTCCGCGAGGTGGGCCGCGACGACGGCACCGATCCCGCCCTGCCGGTCGTTGTCGGTGGGCTTGAAGCGCAGCAGCACGATCTTCCCGGTCGCCAGCAGCCGGTTCTGCCTGCTCAGCAACAGCCGCTCAGTGGCGGCCCAGCCCCGCCGAGCCCGGCCCAGCCCGGGTCAGGGCGCCGGGAGCGGCTCCGCCGGGCAGCTCGTCAGGACTTCCTCCATGGCGTCGTGCTCGGCGGGCGTGACCCACAGCTCGTACTTGGCCTTGACCGCGATCTGCCGGGCGACGTACTCGCAGCGGTAGGCCTGGTTCTCGGGCAGCCACTCGGACGCGTCCTTGGCACCCTTGCCCATGTTCGCGGGGCCGTCGGAGGCCACCAGGTTGAGCGGGTCGTTCGCGATCTGCACGCGCTTTTCCTTGTCCCAGTCCGCGGCGCCGGTGGTCCAGGCGTTCATCAGGGCCACGACGTGGTCGATCTGCACGTCGCTGGAGTTCGGGCCGCGCACGAACGCGATGGCCTCGCCCGTGTACGGGTCGTCAAGGGTCCCGGACGCCACCTCGCACGTGTCGCCGGCGGAGAACTCGATGTCCTCGAGGTCGCGCTGGAGCATGTCGTTGCGGGTGTCGCAGCCGTTGTCGTCGGCGTCCTGCCAGGCGCTGCCGAAGTCGGCCTCGCGGTCGTAGCCGTCCTTGGTGGCAGCGTCCTGCACCGTGAGCGAGTCGAGCGTCGCGAGCGCCGAGCCCTCGGCGCCCTCGGCGGGGGCCACGTCGTCACCGAGGGACTTGATGACGAAGTTGCCGGCGAGCACGAGTGCCGCTACCGCGACGAGCACGAGCTGCAGGGTCTTGCGGGTCTGGCTGGACTTCTTGGCTGTGGCGGACACGAGCCCCTCATCATTCTGTCGCCCGGTGTGGTCCGGACACACGTGGCCGGACACGCTAAGAAAGTGCGAAACGTACCTCTTGCCCCAGTCTGCCAGAGTCGTGTTACGACTGTTAACCCGCTGACCAGTGATCTCGCGTTGCCGCGCCCCGCGGGGCACGATGGGGCCATGGCTCTTCGGATCGGGATTGTCGGCTACGGGGGTGCGGGCAGGCAAATTCACGCCCGCCTGGCGCGAGCAGCGGGAATGATGGTGACCGCCGTCGTCGCGCGGGACTCGGGACGGCGCATGCAGGCAGCCGGTGACTGGCCGGGCGCCCGCTTGTTCACCGACCTGCCGTCGATGCTCGCCGAGCCAGGACTCTACGACCTCGTCGTCATCGCGAGCCCCTCGTCCCTGCACGCCGAGCACGCGAACGCCGTGTCGGTGGCCGGCAAGCCCTTCGTGCTGGACAAGCCGATAGCGACCACCGCGGCGGAGGCCCGCCGGGTACTGAGCGCCGCGTCGTCGTCGGGCACTCCGTTCACGGTGTTCCACAACCGCCGGTGGGACCCGGAGCAGCTGACCCTCGCTGCCCTGCTCAAGCGTGGCGACCTCGGCACGGTGCACACCTTCGAGCGGCACTGGGAGCGCTGGCGCCCCAAGCCGCAGCAGCGGTGGAAGGAGAACGACACGGTCGGCGGCGGGCTCCTCCTCGACCTCGGCCCGCACCTCGTGGACTCGGCGACCCAGCTGTTCGGGCCCGTCGTCGCCGTGTATGCCGAGACGCGCACGCTCTCCACACCCACCGAGGACGACGTGTTCCTCGTGCTGCACCACGCGGCGCCCGGGACCGAGCCCGGCGTCGTCCCCGGGCGGGCCGCCGGCGCCGACGTCCTCTTCGGGGCCGAACCTCCCGCGAAGGGCGTGGTCTCCCGGCTGTGGGCCGGCTCCCTCGTCGGCGCACCCGGGCCGCGCACGCGCGTGCTGGGAGACGGCGGTGCCTACCTCGTGAACTCGTTCGAGGCCGATGCCTCACCCTTCGACGTGCTCGACGGCGAGCAGCCCGAAGGCACCCACGGCTGGCTCGTGCGCGGCCGGGAGCGGACGGCGGTGCCCCGGCCGCGCGGCGGGCACGAGGACTTCTACACGGCGGTCGCCGAATGGCTCGCCGGCGAGGCCGACGTCCCGGTCGAGCCGGCGGACGCCGTCCGCACCGCGGAGGTGCTGGACGCCGCCCGGTTGTCCGCCCGGGAGGGTCGGCTCATCGACGTGTGAGCCCGATGCGCGTACCCGTCCGTGGCGGTCTGCATTCGGGTGGTTCACCCACAGCGTTCCGGATTCAGCAAATCCTGTGGATAAAGGGCGGGCTTCGAAAAGCGGGGTTCTCATGAACGAGTGCACTACATCGAATCTGCGGAACTGGTCCGCGTGGCCGTCCCCACGGAGGCCGCAGCGCGCGCTCTCCTGGTGCGCCGTCTAGACACTCTCGCGACACTGGACCACCCCCATCTGGTGCCGCTCATCGCCATCTCCCCGAACGGTCCGGACAACCTGGACGTACGGCTGTCGCGTACGGGAGCTGTCGATCTGCCCACAGCCGTCGGATCCCGGGGCCCGCTGACCCCCGCGGAGGCCGCAGGCGTCACCGTCGCGATCGCGCAGGCGCTCGCGGCCCTGCATAGCGTGGGCCTGGTCCACGGTGGGGTCCGGCCGACGGACGTGCTGCTGCGCTCCGACGGGAGCGCGATGCTCCGCCCCCGCGTCACGCTCCCGGACCACAGCGACGACCCGGTCGACGTCACGTCGCTGGCCACGCTCGTGGAGTCGGTGCTGGGGTTCCCCGGCCCGAGCCTGAACTCCGCGGCGGACGAGGCCCTGCGTGCCGTCCTGGCCCGGGCCCGCGCGACGGACCCGCGCGACCGGCCGGAGCCGGGCACCCTCGCGGCGCTCGCGCACGACGCCGTGAAGCCGGTGCCGGTACGCCTCCCCGAGGGCTCGGCGCTGATCTCGGCGGCGATCAGCGGCCCGGTGCCCATCGCGGGTCACGTGCCGCTCGGCGCGCAGACGCCGTCGGCCTGGCGCTCGGCGGCCAAGACGCTGACCGGATCGATCGCCGTCGTGGACGGCCGCGCCTGGGTGGCCCAGGCGCGGCGTCGGGCGGCGATGCCGCTCGGCGGCCGGACCCGGTCCGAGCTCGTCGCGGAGGATGCCGAGCCGCGGACCACCACCGTCTCGGTGTTCGCCACCGCGATGATCGCGGCGGGCGTGATCGCCGGGATCACCGCGGGCGTCACGGCGATGCCCCAGGTCTTCGGGGGCGAGGAGCCGGCGGCTGCCGCGCCGTCGCCCGAGGCCTCCGGGCCGCGGATGGGTGGTATCAGCCCCGTGGCGAACGCCAAGGACCCAGCGGGCGCCGCAGCAGAGCTGACGTCGCGCCGGCTGGCGCTGCTGGCGGGCGCCGTGTCGGACATCGACGCGGTCAACGTGGAGGGCTCTCCGGCCTACCGGGCCGACAAGAAGATCCTCGACGAGCTCGAGCAGACCGGGGCCCAGGTGGTCGGCGCGTCGGCCGATGTCCAGTCGATGGAGGTCGTGACGGTGGGGCCGGGCGCCGCGTCCGCCCTGCAGAGCGCGACCACCGCCTCGCAGACCGAGCGGTCCGAGTCGGACGGCGTCGCCGAGGGCAAGCAGGCAAGCGGCAAGAAGGAGCCCATCGAGGCGGTGGTCCGGATCGAGTACACGATCACCGCACACATGCAGGTGTCCGACAGCGGTGAGACGGCGGTGCCGGCCTCGAAGGAGTCGGCCGACCTGACTCTCGTGTGGACCCCGCAGGGCTGGCGCGTCAGCGAGGTGCGCTGACCTCGTTCGTCTCCTCCACCACCCAGCGGGCCGCGTCCTGAGGGTTCGCGTGCGCCCACGTGAAGTCCGTCCGGGCCAGCACACCGGGCACGGCCCGCTGGGAGGCGACGAGGTCGTCGGCGAACTGGCCGACGCCGATCCGCAGCGCGAACCGGGGCACGGGGAGGACAGCGGGGCGGTGCAGGGCCTGGGCGAGCGCTCGGGTCAGCTCCCGGTTCGTCGTCGGCTCGGGCGCGACGGCGTTGACCGGGCCGCGGACGTCCGTGCCGATGACATGGCGGATCGCCGCCAGCTCGTCGGTGAGAGTGATCCAGCTCCACCACTGGCGGCCGGTGCCCAGCGGCCCGCCGAGACCGAGACGCAGGATGGGCAGCAGCTTGCCGAGCGCGCCGCCCGAGGGCGCCAGCACGATGCCGCTGCGCAGCCACACGACGCGCGCCCCGGCCTCTGACGCGGGAGTGGTCGCGTTCTCCCAGGCCTTGACGAGGCCGGCGAGGAAGTCGTCCCCGCGCGCGGACGCCTCGGTGAGGACCTCGTCCCCGCGGCTGCCGTACGCCCCGATCCCCGAGCTGTTGACGAGCACCGGTGGACTGTCCAGGCGGGCGACCGTGCGGGCGAGCAGGCTCGTCGTGGTGGTCCGAGAGCCGAGGAGCGTCTGCTTGTAGGCAGGGGTCCAGCGGTGGTCGCCGATCCCGGCGCCGGCCAGGTTCACGACGGCGTCCGCACCGTCCAGCGCTGCCGGGTCGAGCTCGCCGGTCCGCGGGTCCCACAGCACGTCGCGCACGGCGTCCGTGGGGGCGGCAGGGTGCGCGTCGCCTCCGGCGGGTGGGCTCGGACGGCGGGGCGACTCGAATGAACCGGCGCCGTCGGGCGGTTCCGCGCCGCGGCGTACCAGCCGTCGAACGCTGTCCCCGCGCGCGACGAGGTCCGCGACCAGGGCGGAGCCGATGAGACCGTGCGAACCCGCGACCACCACGTCCATGCTGTGAATCTAGCCTGCCGGGCAGGGGAGTCACCGCCGGGAAGACGGCTGTGGCCGGTTCCGAACCCGGAACCGGCCACAGCCGACTGCTCGCCGCTAGCTACGCGACGGGAGCTCTCGCGTCAGAGACCGACCTCCGACTCGAACGCGCCCTCCTCGATCCGGTTCTTGATGGCGGTGAGGAAGCGGGCGGCATCCGCGCCGTCGACCAGGCGGTGGTCGTAGGACAGGAAGATGTACGACATCGAGCGCACGGCGATGCTCTCGTTGCCCTCCGCGTCGGTCACGACGACCGGGCGCTTCGTGATGGTGCCCGTGCCCAGGATCGCGGCGTGGCCCAGCGGGACGATCGGGGTGTCGATGAGCGACCCGCCCGAACCCGTGTTGGTGATGTTGAACGTGCCGCCCGACAGCTCGTCCGGCGTCACCTTGTTCGCCCGGGTGCGGGCACCCAGGTCCTGGATCTGCCGTGCGATGCCGGCCAGGTTCAGGTCACCGGCGTTCTTGATGACCGGGACCACGAGGCCGCGCTCGGTGTCGACAGCGATGCCGACGTTCTCCGAGCCGTGGTAGGTGATCTCACCCTTCTCGGTGTCGATCGTCGCGTTGATCTTCGGGTAGGCCTTGAGCGCCTCGACGGCGGCCTGCGTGAAGAACGGCAGGAACGTCAGCTTGGCGCCCTCGCGCGCGGCGAACGACTCCTTGGCCTTGGCGCGGAGCTGCGCGACGCGGGTGACGTCGACCTCCATGACCGTGGTCAGCTGGGCCTGCGACTGCACCGCCTCGAGCATGCGCTGGGCGACGATCTTGCGCAGGCGCGACATCTTCTCGGTGGTGCCCCGCAGCGGCGACACCTCGAGCTTTGCCGGAGCGGACGGCGCCTTGGCCGCAGCGGGCGCTGCTTCCGCGTTCCCGCCGGAGGTCGAGCCTGCCGAGGCCTTGGCCTCGGCGGCCGCGAGCACGTCCTCCTTGCGGATGCGGCCACCGACGCCGGTGCCCTGCACCTCGTTGACGTCGACACCCTTCTCCGCGGCGAGCTTGCGCACGAGCGGCGTCAGGTACGACCCGATGGTGCGACCGCCCGATGCCGCCGCCGGAGCGTCGGCGGGAGCGGGCGCGGCGGGAGCCTCCGGTGCGGCAGGCGCCTCCGGTGCGGCAGGTGCCGGAGCAGCCTGAGCCGGAGCTGCGGGTGCCTCGGCGGCCGGGGCCGGAGTGGGCTCCGGCTCTGCCGGCGCCTCGGGAGCCGGGGCGGCAGCCTTGGTGGGCTCGGGGGAGTCCGCGGCCGGGTCCGGGACGGGAGCCGGTGCCTCGTCGGCCGGAGTCGCAGCACCCGAACCGACGAGCGCCAGGACGGCTCCCACCTCGGCCGTCTCGTCCTCCTGGACCAGGATCTTCTGGAGGGTGCCGGCGACGGGCGACGGGATCTCGGTGTCGACCTTGTCGGTCGACACCTCGAGCAGCGGCTCGTCGACGGCGACGTCGTCACCGACCTCCTTGAGCCAGCGCGTCACGGTGCCCTCGGTGACCGACTCGCCCAGTGCGGGGAGCGGGACCTCGGTGCTGTCACCGGACGGAGCCGGGGACTCGGCCGGAGCCGGGGACTCGGCGGCGGGCGCGGGAGCGGGAGACTCGGCGGCGGGCGCCTCGGCAGGGGCGGCCTCGGTGTCCTCCGTGGGCTCGGCCTCCGGCGCCGGCTCGGGGGACTCGGCGGCGGCCTGCTCGGCCTCGGGGGCGGCGGGCGCGGCGCCGGAACCGGAGCCGTCGCCGATGACGGCGAGAGTGGCACCGACCTCGACGGTGTCGTCCTCCTGGACGAGGATCTGCTCGAGGACGCCGGCGACGGGCGACGGGATCTCGGTGTCGACCTTGTCGGTCGACACCTCGAGCAGCGGCTCGTCGACGGCGACCTCGTCGCCGACAGCCTTGAGCCAGCGGGTGACAGTGCCCTCGGTAACGGATTCGCCGAGGGCCGGCAGCTGCACGTTCTCAGACATGACCTGTGGGGTCTCCTTTGTCGTTATTGGTCAGTTGTGGGCGTGCAGAGGCTTGCCGGCCAGTGCCATGTGTGCCTCTCCGAGTGCCTCGTTCTGGGTGGGATGTGCGTGGACGAGCGAGGCGACGTCCTCGGGGAACGCCTCCCAGCCGACGATGAGCTGGCCCTCGCCGATCAGCTCGCCCACACGCGAGCCGATCAGGTGCATGCCGACCACGGGTCCGTCCTTGCGGCGCACGAGCTTCGCGAAGCCCTGGGTACCCAGGATCTTGCTCTTGCCGTTGCCCGCGAGGTTGTACTCGATGGTCTCGACCTGGTCCGGGCCGTACAGCTCGGCGGCCCGCGCCTCGGTGACGCCGACGGACGCCACCTCGGGCTCGCAGTAGGTGACACGCGGGATCGTGGTCTCGTCGATCGTCACGGGCGCGAGGCCGGCGATCTGCTCGGCCACGAAGATGCCCTGCGCGAACCCGCGGTGGGCCAGCTGGAGGCCGGGCACGATGTCGCCGACAGCCCAGACCTGGCCACCCGCGGGAGTGGCGACACCGGTGCGGAGGAGCTCGTCGGCCTGGACGAAGCCGCGGTCGAGGCGGACGCCGGCGGCCTCGTAGCCGAGGTCGGCGGTGCGCGGCCCACGGCCGACGGCGACGAGCAGGAGCTCCGCGTCGAACGTCGTGCCCGACTCGAGCTCGACCTGTACGCCGTCCTCCGACTGCTTGACCTGGGCGAAGCGCTCGCCCAGGGAGAACTTGATGCCGCGCTTGCGGAACGCCCGCTCCAGCGCCTTGGAGAGCGCGACGTCCTCGTTCGGCACGAGGTGGGGCAGCGCCTCGACGATCTGCACGTCGGCGCCGAACGACTTCCAGACGCTCGCGAACTCGACGCCGATCACGCCGCCACCGAGCACCACTACCGACTTCGGCACGGTGTCCAGCTGGAGCGCGTCGTCGGACGTGATGACCCGGCCGCCGAGCTCCAGGCCCGGCAGGCTGCGGGCGTACGAACCGGTGGCGAGCACCACGTGGGTGCCGGTGTACTGCGTCGTCGTGCCGTCCGAGGAGGTGACCTCGACGACGCCAGGGCTCACGAGCGTGCCGTGCCCCTCGGCGACGGTGATCTTCCTGGAGGCGATCAGCCCCTGCAGACCCTTGTACAGACCGGCGACCACGGAGTCCTTGTAGGCGAGCACGCCGGGCATGTCGATGCCGTCCAGCGTCGAGCGGACGCCGAACTGCGCGCCGTGCGTGGCGGCGTCGGCCACCTCTGCGGCGTGGAGGAGGGCCTTGGTGGGCACGCAGCCCACGTGGAGGCAGGTGCCGCCGAGCTTGGCCTCCTCGACGAGAGCCACACTCAGACCCAGCTGTGCCGCCCGGAGCGCGGTGGCGTAACCGCCGCTGCCCCCGCCGAGCACGACGACGTCGAACGTGGCCGGATTGTCATGCGTAGGCACGTGCTGGCTCCTCGTTGACAGGGTGTTGGCACCGCGGGTCGGACAGCGGACACATTGTGAGCACCGCATGCCATCTTGACACTTCAGCGGGCGTGGCCCCAATTGTGAACCCGGCTCGCCGGGTGTGACCGTGGCGACATTGACGGGCAACCCGGGCTGTGAAGGGAGGGTATCCGCCTCGCGCCGGGCCGGAGGAGCCGGTGCCGGGCCGGCGATGGCCTTGTGCGCAGGAGTGAACAGGACCTGTGGGTTTCCTGGAATGGCGTGGAGATGCCTAGGACGGCGCGGGTCTCGCTAGTACGCTCGGTGCATGCCCCGCCAGTCCCGTAGCTCGCTCGCGCGTTTCTTCCAGCGACGCTCCTCGTCGTCCGGCAGCGGACCACGCCCGAGCGGCAACGACGCACGGCGTCAGACCCTGGCGCACCTCAACGAGTTCATCGGGTCGCGGGTCGGCGTCGAGGCCTACGTGGAGCCGCCGACCACGGACATCCCCAGCACCATCCTGCTCGTGGCGACCACGGGGGAGTGGACGCGCCGCCGGGTGCCGGACGAGCGCACCGCCTTCGACATCGCGAACCAGCTGGGGGTGCCGGTGTACAACGTCCGGTTCACCGGCTACCCCCAGCGGATGCGGGACTGGAACAGCGCTCAGCGCAAGGCGAAGTAGTCCTGTGGCGAAGTAGTCGTCTGGCGACTACTTCGCCGGGGTCGCGGTGGCGCGGCCCTCGAGGAAGCCCAGCAGGGTGCGGACACCCACACCGGTGCCGCCTCCGGGCGTGTAGCCGTGCGCCCCGCCGTCGTTGAAGGCGGGGCCGGCGATGTCCAGGTGGGCCCACGGGTGGTCGCCCACGAAGGTCCGCAGGAACAGGCCGGCGTTGAGCATGCCGCCCCAGCGCGGGCCCGAGTTCGCGACGTCGGCCACCTTGGACTTGATGTTCGACATGAGCTCCTCCGGGAGGGGCATCGGCCAGAACAGCTCGCCCGTGGCGTCGGCGGCGGCCTTGACCTCGTCGCGCACCTCGTCCGTGCCCATGACGGCGGACGTGCGGTTGCCGAGAGCGACCATCTGGGCGCCGGTGAGGGTCGCGATGTCGAGCACGACGTCGTGGCCGTCCTCGACCGCGGACACCAGGCCGTCGGCCATGACGATGCGGCCCTCGGCGTCGGTGTTCAGCACCTCGACGGTCTTGCCGCCGTAGATGGTGATGACGTCGGCGGGACGCTGGGCGTTGCCGCCCGGCATGTTCTCGGCGAGGCAGAGGTAGCCGGTGACGGCGAGCGGCAGGTTCAGCTTCGCGGCGGCGACGACCGTGGACAGGACGGCGGCGGCGCCGGCCATGTCGGACTTCATGGCCTCCATGCCCGCGGCGGGCTTGATCGAGATGCCGCCGGTGTCGAAGGTGATGCCCTTGCCGACCAGCGCGACCTTGCCGTTCGGCTTGGCCGGCGTGTAGGCGACCTTGACGAGCCGCGGTCCGCGCGACGAGCCCTGGCCGACGGCCGTGAGCCCGCCGTAGCCGCCGGACGCGAGCTGCTTGTCGTCCAGGACGGTCACCTTGACGTGCCGCACGTCCTTGGCGGCGGCCTTGGCCGCGTCGGCGAACGTGGCGGGGTACAGCTCGTTCGGCGCGGTGTTGACCAGGTCGCGGGCAGCGTGGACGGCCGCCGCGACGATCGCGGCGCGCTCGGCGGCGACCTTCGCCTTGGGGTTCTTGTGCAGCGGCGTCAGGATCTCGATGGTCGCAACCGGGTCCTTGCCGTTCTTGGCGGCCTTCGCCCCGTCCTTGCTCGCCCCGTCCTTGCCGGCGGCGTCCTTGCCCGAGGTGCGGTAGCGGTTGAAGGCATAGGCACCCAGCAGCGCGCCCTCGGTGACGGCGGTGATCTCGTCGTCGTCGGACGCGGGCAGCGCGATCGCGGCGGACTTGAGGCCCGCCAGCTCGCGGGTCGCCGCGCCGGCGGCGCGACGCAGGGTCTCGGTGGCGAAGGTGCCGTTCTCGGCGCGTTCGCCGAGACCGGTCAGGATCAGGACATCGGCGGCGAGCTTGGGTCCGGCCGGGATCTTGCGGACCTCGTCGCGCGCACCGGTCACCCCGAGCTGGGGCGCGAGCGACTCGAGCTCCGTCAGCAGATCCGTGGGGAGCTGGTCGGACACGACGGCTACGCCGTCCGACGTCTGGGCGGTCGCCACCACGAGCGCTTCGGCCTTGACGGCGGTGGGATTTTTGCTGGAGAGGGTCACGTCGGTCACGAGGCCGATCGTATCCCGCGCCCCTGACGCGCGGTCGTCGGGCGGTCCCGGCGTGGGTCTGCCGGGCCGTCCACGCGGCCCGGGGGCCGCGATGGAGGCGCAGGTCACGCACGGTCCGATTGCCGCCACTCAGGTGCTGACCGGTAGTCTGCGGGACGTGATCCTTGCCCTCCTGCTCCTCGTGGTCGCGCTGTGCGTGGTCCTGGCCGGGTGGGCCGGCTGGTTCGTGGCTCGTGACCGTGCGGTCATCCTGAACCAGCTGTGGGGCGGCGCCGTGGTCGAGGCCTTCGTCCTGGTACAGGGCGTCGTCGCCATCGTGCAGGGCGCCACCGGCGCCGGTGCGGCCGATCCGCTGCTGTTCTGGGGCTACTACGCCACGACCCTGGTGATCCTGCCGATCGCTGCCGCGTGGGCGTTCGCCGAGCGCACGAAGTGGAGCTCGGTGGTGCTGCTCGTCGCGTCGCTGACGGTGGCGTTCCTCGAGTGGCGCATGTGGCAGATCTGGACGGGAGCATGATGGAGCAGCGGACGGCCGGACGGCGGACAGGGCGAGGCTTCGGCCGGGTCCTGGTGACCGTCTACGGGATCCTGGCGTTCGCCGCCCTCGGCCGCTCGTCCTATGAGCTGGTCGTGAAGTTCGATGAGGCGCCGGTGGCGTACACGCTGTCGACCCTCGCCGCCGTCGTCTATGTCCTGGCGACGTTCGCGCTGGCGATCGGCACCCCTGCCTGGCGCCTGACCGCGTGGATCACGGTTGGGATCGAGGCCGTCGGCGTCGTGACCGTCGGAGCGTTGTCGCTCGCCGACGCGCAGGCGTTCGGCGAGTCGACCGTCTGGTCCGGGTTTGGCCAGGGCTACGGTTACGTGCCCCTTGTCCTGCCTTTCGTGGGGTTGTGGTGGCTGTGGCGGACGTCGCACAGCACGTCCGAGGAGAGGACTGCATGAGCTGGCCGTACTCGTCGTTGTTCAACGTCGCCTTCCGTCGCATGGACCCGGAACGTGCGCATGAGCTCGCGTTCTCGCTGATCGAGCGCGTGGGCAGGGTCCCGGTGCTGCGCGACGTCGTGCAGGGCGCCGTGGCTCCCTACCTCGGGCAGCGTGCCGGGGGACCAGGGAGCGTGCGTCTCTTCGGTCGTGTGGTACCCGCGCCGTTCGGCCTGGCTGGCGGGTTCGACAAGAACGCGCGAGCCGTCCGTGGCCTGACGATGCTCGGCTTCGGGTTCATCGAGGTCGGCACGGTCACCGCCCATGCGCAGCCCGGCAACGAGAAGCCGCGCATGTGGCGCGAGCTGGACGTGCGCGGGGTGCGCAACCGGATGGGCTTCAACAACGAGGGCGCCGCGGCTGCCGCGGACCGGCTGCGAGCGCTGCGGAGCACCGCCGCGGGCCGCGCGATCGTGGTCGGCGCCAACATCGGCAAGACGAAGGTGACGCCGCCCGAGGAGGCCGCCGCGGACTACGCGACGTCGGCCCGGCTGCTGGCTCCCTGGGCGGACTACCTCGTGGTCAACGTGTCCTCCCCGAACACACCCGGCCTCCGCGACCTGCAGGCGACGGAGTCGCTGCGCCCCATCCTGCAGGCCGTGCGCGCGGCTGCCGACGAGGCCACTGGCACGGCAGCCGGTGGGCGGCGCATCCCGCTGCTCGTGAAGATCGCCCCTGACCTCGCGGACGACGACATCGACGCGGTCGCCGACCTCGTGCTCGAGCTGGGTCTCGACGGTGTGGTCGCCGTCAACACGACCATCGGCCACGACCGCGGTCCCGGCGGGCTGTCCGGCCCGCCGCTGCTGGGCCGGGGTATCGAGGTCGTCGCCCGGCTGCGCGAACGGCTCGGCACGGGCCCTGTCATCATCGGCGTGGGCGGTATCACCAGAGCGGACGACGTCCGCGCCTACCTGCGCGCCGGAGCCGACCTGACCCAGGGTTACACGTCATTCGTCTACGAGGGGCCGCTGTGGGCGTCGCGGATCAACCGCGCACTGACCCGCTCGGCCGGCTCGACAGCCAGTGGGAGGTACGAGTGATCCGTCCGCAGTGGGAGTGGGCCCTGGGCGACGCCGAGGGGCGTCGCCTGAACGAGCCCGTCACGCCCGTCTTCACCGCGCAGTACGACGCCGAGCAGTGGCTCGGCGAGCACTGGCGCGCGCTGGCGGAGTCCGGTGCGGTGCAGGCGCGCCTGCTGCACGACGGCACCCCGGCGGCACCGGCCGTGGAGCTGCGGACGCCCTGAGGCGGTCGCGGGCGACCGCGCGCCGCCCTCCGAGGGCCGGAATCCGCGTCTGCTCAGGTGCCCGTTCGCCGGGGCGTCCGTTCCTTGACGTGTCCGTTCGGTCATGGCACGAGCACGACCTTGCCGACCGCGGTTCCCGACTCCAGCAGGCGATACGCCTCCTCGGCCTGGCCCAGGGGCAGTTCGGTCGCGACCAGGGGGTCGATGCGGCCCCGCGCCAGCAGCTCGAGCAGGTGAGCGAGGTCGTCGCGGGCAGTCGCGGGGTGGCGCCGGACCGACCGCTGCGCACTGTACGTGGTCGTTCTCGTTCGGCGGGTGGTACCCCACGCGGCGAGGACGGCCAGGCGCGGCAGCAGCCGGGCGCGTGCTGGTGGCGGGTGGCGCACCGGCCCGACGTCGCCGCCATAGGCCGCGAGCAGCCCGCCGGGGGCGAGGACCGCACGACCAACCCGCAGCGAGCGCAGGCCGCCCCCGGAGAACGCGGCGTGCAGGCCCTGCGGTGCCACCTGCTCGGCCCGCTCGCGTACCCGGCCGGCCAGGTCGGTGGCATGCCGGTCCACCGGGATGCCACCGTAGCGTTCGACGGTGTCGTACTTCGGCGGGGAGCACGAGCCGATCGCGACGGCGCCCCGGTCGTTCAACAGGTCCAGCAGCGCCGTGCCGATGCCGCCCGAGGCGCCGTCGACGAACACGGCGTTGTCCGCCGTGACCCGAGCGGCGCGCAGCAGCTGGTGCGCCGCGAGGTAGTTGAGCGGGAGGCAGACCGCTCGGGCGGCTGACACGGTGTCGGGCAGGGCGACGAGCCGCGACTCGGGGACCGTGACGTGCGTCGCGTGCCCGCCACCGGAGAGATGGGCCGCGACGCGTCGGCCGGACCAGCTCACCGGGACCCCTGGTCCCACCGCGACCACCGCACCGACCACGTCCCGTCCCGGCACGAACGGCGGTCGGGGGCCGTCCGGACCGCTGCAGCAGGTCGGCGCGGGCCAGCCCGGCGGCATGCATCTCGACCACCACGTGTCCTGGCTCAGGGCGGGGCACGGTGCCGGGCACGAGGTGCATGGCCGCGCCGGCTCCGAAGCTCGTGACGACCAGGCGCTGCGCGAGCGGCTCGCCCGCGGGGAGTGTCATGCGGTCGTGGACTCGTCTGGCGTCAGCGCCGTGGTGATGAGGGCTTCCTCGGGGCGATCAGGCGCGCCGGCCGGGTCGGCCGGGCCGCGGCCGAGGTGGCGGATGAGGAAGAGGGACTGGACCACGCACGCACCGATCAGAGGCAGGTGGTCCAGTCCGTCGACGAGCTCGCCCCGGACGGCGTAGTGCGACAGCGACACGGTCCATACGCCGGCGGCCAGGCCGAAGGCGAACACGAGCGCGGGTACCGCCCAGCGCGCCGGGAGGGAGGCCGCGACCACCAGGAGCACGGTCAGGAGCAGGTCGGGTACGAAGAACGGGTTGTCGGCGCGGACCGCGTTGGTCACCAGGAAGTACACGGTCATCACCGTGGCCTGGATCGCGGCGACGATGCGGGCTGTGCGGAGGAGCGTCATCGAAGAGTCCTTTCAGAGGTGAGGTGTTCAGCGGTGGGCTGTTCAGAGGCGGGCTGTGTCAGCGGAGGTGAATGGCCGGCCGCGGGGGTGACGGGGTGCTCGCGCGGCCCGAACCGGTCGTGCAGGGCGCCCAACGGGCCGGGAGCCCACCAGCTCGCCCGTCCGGTGAGGCGCAGGGCGGCGGGTACGAGCACCCCTCGGATCAGCGTCGCGTCGACCGCCACGGCGAGTGCCATACCGATGCCGAGCTGCTGCATGAACGACACCTCGCTCGACGCGTACACCGCGAACGACGCGGCCAGGATGAGCGCTGCGGCGGTGACCAAGGGGGCCGAGCGGGCGATACCCGTCGGCACCGAACCCACCACGTCGCCGGTGCGGGCGTACTCCTCCTGTACGCGGGCCAGCAGGAACACCTCGTAGTCCATGCTCAGGCCGTAGGCGATGCAGAACATCAGCAGCAGGATGCTCGGTTCCACGACACCGGTCGGCGTGAAGCCGAGCAGCCCTGCCAGGGCCCCGTCCTGGAAGCCCCACACCACCACGCCGAACATGACCGAGAGCGAGAGCAGGTTGAGCACCATCGCCGTCAGCGGTGCGACCACGCTCCCGGTCATCACGAACAGGACGACGAACGTCACGGCGAGGATGAGCAGGCCTACGAGCGGCAGGCGGTCGACGATGCCGTCGCGGTAGTCGGCGAGCTCCGCCGGGTATCCGCCGACCAGGACCTCGAACGGTGCGTCGGCACCGCGAACGTCTCGGACCAGGCCGACGGGATCGTTCGCGAGGCGATCGCTCGTCGGCAGGACGGACAGCCGGGTCGCGGCGCCGGAGCCGAACCGGTCCGCGCCGAACGGTCCCGCCGGGCCGATCCGCTCACCGGCTGCGAACGCACCGGCGGCGGAGTCGACGCGAGCGACACCCGGGATCTGCGACAGAGACGCGGCGTAGTCGTGAAGGGCCCGGTCCGGGACGGCCGCAGCCCTTGTGCCGGACTCTGGGCTGCCAGCCTCTGCGCTGCCAGTGCCCGCACCCGACGCATCCGGCGCGACGACGAAGAGCGCGTCGGCGTCCTCCGCGGCGAAGTCGGCGCGGATCGTGTCGTACATCGCGCGTACCGGCTGGCCGCTGTCGTTGAGGACGCGGTCATCGGGTGAGCCGAAGGTCAGCCCGAGTGTGGGAGCGCCGAGGAGGAGCAGCACCAGGAGGCCTGCACCTCCTGTCACGATCGGCCGGCGCATCACCGTGGCAGACACGCGGTACCAGAAGCCGTCCTCGATGCGGTCCGCACGGGCCGGGCGCAGCATCCGGGGGCCGGCCAGGTGGAGGATCGCGGGGAGCGCCACCGTCGCGCCCAGCACCGCGCAGAGCACCACGGCTATCCCCGCGTAGGCGAAGGAGGACAGGAACGGGAACGGGAAGACGAACAGGACGGCCAGCGCGGCGGCGACGGTCAGGCCGCTGAACAGAACGGTGCGCCCGGCGCCGGCCACGGTCCGGCGCACGGCCTCGGTGGTGCCATGGCCCGCTGCGACCTCCTCGCGATAGCGGTAGATCATGAACAGGCTGTAGTCGACACCGAGGCCGATACCCATCACGAGCGAGACGTTGGCCGCGAACGTCGAGACCTCCGTGAACGTCACCACCAGGCGGATCAGCGCGAGGCTGCCGGCCGCCGCGAACAGGCCGACGGCGAGGGTGGCCAGGGCGGGAACGAACCGCCGGTAGACCAGCCACAGGAGCGCCAGGACGAGGGGGACCACGATCAGCTCGGCCCGCAG
This sequence comes from Promicromonospora iranensis, assembly GCF_028994805.1. GTDB lineage: Bacteria > Actinomycetota > Actinomycetes > Actinomycetales > Cellulomonadaceae > Promicromonospora > Promicromonospora iranensis. Next base: position 167,072 of record NZ_JAJQQP010000005.1, read on the forward strand.
GAAGTCCGTGCGGGCCTGGCCGGCGACGATCCGGAAGATCTCGTCGCCGCCCCCGAGCGTGACCGCCACCTCGGCACCGTCGAACCGCTCGACGACATCCGTCTCCAGGGCGGGCAGCACCTCGCCGCGCACGTGGTCGGCATCACCGGGCGCCCAGGCCAGGACCAGTGCCTGCCGCCGGTCCTGGCCGGCAAGGGTGTCGGGTGCGGCGGGGCTCCAGTACGACCAGGCGTCCCCGACGCCGGGGAAGCGAGCCACCGCGTCGGTGAGTTCCTGGCCCAGGCCGGCCACGGCGTCGTCGTCGACCGTGCCGGTGGCGGGCGAGACCAGGAGGGCGACGTTGGGGCTGCCCGTGCCGAACCGCTCGGCCAGGGCGGCGCGTGCGGCGGCGGACTCGGAGCCCGGGGCCTCGTAGCGGTTGAGCGACAGCGAGCTGACGGTGGTGGCGGCGACCGCGAACGACGCGAGCAGAACGAGGGCTGAGGTGACGAGCACCCGCCAGGGGCGGTGGGTGACAAGGCGACCGAGCACGGGCGCTCCCGGGTCTAGGATGAATGCGAGCAATGACTCGCGTAAAGAATGCGAGCAATCGCTCGTGTTTGTCAACAGTAAGGTGGGCGGATGGAAGATCAGCTGGAGGCAGAGGCCGCCGCCGGCGCCACCGCGCAGCGCACGGCCCCGCGGAAGCGGCAGGCGCGGGGCGAGCGGCGGATCGCCGAGATCCTCACGGCCGCGGCCCGGGTCCTGGCGGCACAGGGCTACGAGAGGACGACGACCAACGCGATAGCGGCCGAGGCAGGGATCTCGCCCGGCTCCCTGTACCAGTACTTCCGGAACAAGGACGAGATCGCCGCGGAGCTGGCGACCACCTACGCGGCCGGCCTGCGCGCGGCGCACGAGGCGGCGTTCGACCTCACCGACGTCACGGGTCTGACTCCCGCCGAGACGATCGACCGCGTGATCGACCCGATCCTTGCCTTCAACGTGGCCAACCCCGGTTTCAAGGCGCTGCACGCCCGGCCCGACATGCCGCCGGGCCTGGCAGCGGCCACCCGGCCCATCCACGAGGCGCTGCGGGGCCGCGTGGTCGGCCTGCTGGAGACCCGGTTTCCGGAGCGGTCCGCCGTGGAGCGGAACCTGGCCGCGCAGCTGATGATCCAGGTCGTCCAGGCGGCGATGCCCTCGATCACCACGGCCGACGCGGACGAGCGACCGGTGATCATCACCGAGGTGAAACGGATGCTGGGCGCCTATGTCCGGGAGCTGGCGGAACGCTGACGGCCCGCCACGCGTCCCCACGCCCGGACCAGGCGCGGTACCGCGTCGCTCAGCTCCGCGGGTGACCGCGTGTAGGTGAGCCGCACGTGCGAGGCGGCGCCGGTGTTGTCCGGGGTGAACAGCGGGCCGGCGGCGACGAGCGCGCCCTCCGACGCTGCCGCCGCCGCGAAGGCCTGGGCGACCGGCAGGCCGAGGTCGACCCAGCAGAAGAGCCCGCCCGGCGGCGTGGGCACGTCCCACGGCAACGCCACCCGGAGCCGGCCGACGAGCAGGTCACGGCGCTCACGCAGCATGCGACGCCTGCCGACCATCACCTCGGCACGCCGCCCGAGGAGCTCCGTCACGGCCAGCTGCTCCAGCACCGCCGTCGCGATGTCCGCGGACTGCCGCGCGCGGGCGAGCTGGGCGATCACCTGCGGGTGTGCTCGGACCCAGCCGACGCGGAGGCCGCCCCAGAACGACTTGGACGCCGACCCGACCGACACCACGTGCGGCGACGTGCCGTCGCCCGCGAACGGCGGCGGCGTCTTGTCGTCGGACAGCCCGAGCTCGACGAGCGTCTCGTCACCCACGACGGTGACGCCGTACCGGTCGGCGATCTCGCGGACCGCCGCGCGCTCGTCGGCGGACAGCACGGAACCGGTCGGGTTCTGGTAGTCCGGCACGAGGTACACGAGGCGCGGCCGTGCCCGTCGCACGGTCGAGGCGAGCATGTCGACGTCCAGCGGTCCCGCGGGCACGCCCACCACGCGGCCGCCGGCGTTGCGCATCGCCTCCATGGCGTGGAAGTACGTGGGGGACTCCACGACCGCGTGGTCGCCCGGGCGCAGGTGGGTGTGCGCGAGCAGGGCGATCGCCTGCTGGGCGCCGGTGGTCACGAGGATCTCGTCGGCAGTGGTCGGCACGCCGCGCTCGCGGTAGCGCGCGGCCACGGCCTCACGCAGCGGGGCGAGTCCGTACGGTTCGTATCCGCCCGAGTCGAGATAGGCGGGCAGCTCTTCCAGTGCTCGCGTGAAGGCCTCGTGCAGCTCGGGCGGTGCGGGCGGCGTCGCCTGCCACAGGTCCATCTGCTCGATCCCGGAGGTGCCCACCGTGCGCACGGCGCCCCGCAGGGTCTCGCCGGCCACCGGCGCGTCGCCGCCGGCCGGCCGGCCCGGAACCGGCCCGACAGAGCGCTGCGGCAGCGTCGTGACGGTACCCGACCCGACCCGGCTCACCGCGAACCCGAGCTCGCGCAGCCGCGCGTACGCGCCGGACGTGGTGGTGCGCGAGACGCGCAGGATCGCCGCGAGCTCGCGCTCGCTGGGCAGGCGGGTGTGCGGGGCGAGCTTCCCCGACAGGACCGCCGCTCGCAGTGCGTCCGCGAGGGCCACGTAGGCGGGTCCGCCCGCATGCCAGTCGCCGAGGAGTCGGGCCGTGGCCGCGGGGGAGAGCTGGCGCAGCACAGTGGGAGACGCAGTGCGAGACGCGGTGGGAGTCGCAGCGGACATGGGTCCACTCTTCTCCGATTGGCCATGGATGACAAGGCCAATCAACGGCACCATGGAGGCATGACCACGAGCACCGGCCACCCGGCCGACACCGTCCCCCCGCTCGCCGAGACGCCGGCCGCACTCCCCGCCGATGTCCCCGCACCCGTCGTGATGTCCCTCGCGCGCCGCGTCGTACAGCTCGCGCTGGGACTCGTGGGGTTCGGCGTGGCGACGGCACTGATGCTGCACTCGGGCCAGGGTGCGATGCCGTGGGCCGTGCTGGACCAGGGCATCGTGGACCGCACGGGCCTGGCCTACGGGTGGGTCGTGCTCGGGGTCGGGCTGCTGGTGATGCTGGCGTGGATCCCGCTCCGCCAGAAGCCGGGCATCGGCACGGTCTCCAACATCATCGTGATCAGCCTGGTGATCGACCCGACCCTGTGGGTCCTCGAGCGGATGCTCCCGGACCCGGCGCTGCTCGCCGGGATCGCTCTGGCCCTGGGCGGGATCGTGCTGCTCGGGGTGAGTACCGCCGCCTACGTGGGAGCCCGGTTCGGCCCGGGCCCGCGGGACGGGCTGATGACCGGCCTGGTTCAGGTGACCGGATGGCCGGTCTGGCTGATCAAGACCGGCATCGAGGTCTCCGTGGTCGTGCTCGGCGTGCTGCTGGGCGGGACGTTCGGCTGGGCGACGATCGTCTTCGCCTTCGGCGTCGGCCCGGTGGTGCAGGTCTCCGCGCGGTGGCTCGCGCCGCGTGGCCTCGCGGGGTAGGCCCTCTCGCCGTCAGCGGATAAACCTGGGACCCTCGTCGCACGTGGTGGGGGGTATGAGCATCGATACCGAAGAGACCGACCGCGCCACGGTCCACGTGGCGCGGTCACGCGACGACGACTTCGTTGCGTTCGTCGAGACGGCCGGACCTTACCTCTACCGCACCGCGTACCTCCTGGCCGGCGACAGGTACCGGGCGGAGGACCTGGTGCAGACCGCGTTCGAGCGCACCTATCGTGTCTGGGACCGGGTGCGAGACCGCGAACCTCGTGCGTACGCCCGGCGCATCCTGGTCAACCAGCGCATCGACACCTGGCGGCACATCCGGCGCGAGGTGCTACCGGGCGACGACCACATCCCGGTGCGCGCCGCGATGGACGGGTCCGGCGAGGTGGCGCTGCGCGACGCGCTCGTGCGGGCTCTCGCACGGCTCGCACCACAGCAGCGGCGTGTCGTCGTGCTCCGGCACCTGCTGGATCTCTCGGAGGCGGACGTCGCGGCGGAGCTCGGCCGGAGCGTCGGCACGGTCAAGGCGACCAACGCCCGCGCGCTGGAACGTCTGCGCGGCCTCGTCGCGGGAGCCGATCTCGAGGTGGTCGACGCGCCGGTCGTGGACGCCGACGCGGTGCTGCGGGGTAGCCGGGCGGCGCTGCGCCGTCGTCGGGTGGCGCAGGGTGCGACGTCGGGCGTCGCGGCGCTCCTGCTGGTGTGGTTCCTGCTGGGACCGGTGCGGGTGCCGGGGCTGGGGGAGGTCGCCCTGCCGGGCAGCGAGTGGTTCCGGGAGGTCACGGGCATCGAGCGGCTGCTCGAGGACCAGGAGCCCGCGCCCGGTCTGACCGCTGCCCCGACGGTTCCCGCCGTGGAGGTGGAGCCGCTGCCCGAGACCTTCGCCGTGCCGGGCGACGACACCTCGACGGCGACGCTCGCCGAGGACGGCTCGTACTTCATGGTCAAGACCTTCCCGGGATCAGGGGAGCCCGGGACGCCCGAGGCCGCCGGCACGTCGGTGGTCGATCTCGTGGAGATCCAGGAGGACGGGATCGCGCATGCCGGCGAGTACATGGGTTCCGGGACGGTCGACGGGCGGGACGCCGTGATCCTCGCGGCCGTGCGCCAGGGCGACCGGCTGGCCTGGGCCGAGTCGCCGGTGGTCGACGGCGGTGACCCGGCCGTCTGGGCGATCAGAGTGTCCGAGGGTGCGGCGGCGCCGGTCACGGTGGTCGAGCACCGCGCAGCTGCCCGGTCGGCGGACGACGAGCTCCTCGGCGACCCGTGGGTCGGCCTCACGGCGGGCCGGGTCGTCTGGCTGACCACCGCTGCGGGGCCCGGCGGCGACCAGGTGCGCACCCTCTCGGCGAAGGACGCGGGTGGCGTGGGCGCCGAGCAGGTCGTCGCGACGGCGGTGCGGACGTTCGCGACCCACGACGACGAGGTGCTCACCACGGCCGTGGCCAGGGGCTCCGACGGTGGGACGCGACACGTCATCACGTCCTTCCGGGACGACGGACGCACGGAGGTCGTCAGGCGCGCCCCGGCCGGCGGCGGGGAGGGCTCCGGCTGGGGCGGCGAGCTCGCGGCGTCGGACACCGTCGTGGCCTGGAACGACGGTGCCACGGTCCATGTGCTGGACCGTGGGACGGGACGTGAGCGAACCTTCGAACCGGGAACGCCCCGGGGTGTCGTGACCTCCATCGACGTGGCGGGGGGCGACGTGGTGTGGAGCACGGCGCATGACGACGGGAACACCGCGTACCTGGCCGCCGACGCGCTCGGCGACGGGCGGCCCGAGGTCCTGGCGCAGGGCGAGGGCCTCGTCTCGGTCGCGATCGCGGGAGACCTCGTCGCCTGGCGGGTGGAGGCCGCGGACACCGGCACGGCGGTGCTGCACCGAGCTCGGTTCGAGCGGTGAGCGAGGCGGTGACCTGAATCAACTTCTGCGTGTGCTTGATCGGTTTGGTGCGCAGAAGGGGGTCGATTCGATTCGAATGTCTGTCATAGGGTAGGGCCATGGTCAACTATCGGTACCTCGGTAACAGTGGTCTCAAGATCTCGGAGATCACCTATGGCAACTGGCTCACCCACGCCTCGCAGGTGGAGAACGACGTCGCCTCGGCATGTGTCCGGGCCGCGCTCGACGCCGGCATCACCACCTTCGACACCGCTGACGCGTACGCCAACACGGCGGCGGAGCAGGTTCTCGGTGACGCGCTGAAGGGTGAGCGCCGCGAGTCCCTCGAGATCTTCACGAAGGTGTACTGGGCCACCGGCCCCAAGGGCCCCAACGACGTGGGTCTGTCCCGCAAGCACATCATGGAGTCGATCAACGGCTCCCTGACCCGCCTCGGCACCGACTACGTCGACCTGTACCAGGCGCACCGCTACGACGTGGAGACCCCGCTCGAGGAGACGATGCAGGCGTTCGCCGACATCGTGCGCCAGGGCAAGGCCCTCTACATCGGCGTCTCGGAGTGGACCGCCGACCAGATCCGCGAGGGTGCCGCGCTGGCCAAGCAGCTCGGCTTCCAGCTGATCTCCTCGCAGCCCCAGTACTCGATGCTGTGGCGCGTCATCGAGGACGAGGTGGTGCCAGCCTCGAAGGATGCCGGCGTCTCGCAGATCGTGTGGTCGCCCATGGCCCAGGGAGTGCTCTCGGGCAAGTACCTGCCGGGCCAGCCGGCGCCCGCGGGCTCGCGCGCCACGGACGAGAAGGGCGGCGCGCAGACGATCAGCCGCTTCATGACCGACGAGACCCTGGCCGCCGTCCAGAACCTCAAGCCGGTGGCCGCCGAGCTTGACCTGTCGATGGCGCAGCTTGCCGTCGCGTGGGTGCTGCAGAACGACAACGTGGCAGCGGCGCTCGTGGGTGCATCCCGCCCGGAGCAGGTCGCGGAGAACGTCAAGGCGTCGGGTGTGACCATCCCCGCCGAGCTGATGAAGCAGATCGACGACGCCCTCGACGGCGTCATCGAGCGGGACCCGGGCAAGACGCTGGCGAACATGCCGAAGACCCGCCCGGTCTGACTCGCACCCCCGGGCGAGGTAGACAAGCAGCGAGGTAGTCACCAGCGGAAACCGGGTGACTACCTCGCTGCTTGTCTACCTCGCCAAGTGACTACCTCGGCGAAAGGGCTGGTTACTCCGGGTAGTTGCCGCGCTTCTTGCTCATCGGCTTCGGCAGGCGCGAGCGGCGCAGCTGGTAGGCCCGCGTGATCGTGTACATGAGGAGACCGCGCTGCACCTCCCCGAACTTCGCGGTCAGGCGCTTCTTCAGCGACCGCCACAGGAGCCATGCGTCGATGATCGTCAGGAACAGGAACCCGTAGAGGCCGAGCATCACGACGATGCTGAGCTCCGGATACTGCGCGGTGAAGAACGTCGCGAACAGGAAGATGAAGGCGACCGGCAGGAAGAACTCGCCGAGGTTCCAGCGGGCGTCCACGAAGTCGCGCACGTACCGCCGCACCGGGCCCTTGTCCTTGGCCGGCATGTAGCGCTCGTCACCCGTCTGCATGGCCTGGTAGGCGCGCTCGCGGTCGATACGTGACTTCTCGCGCTGCGCCTTCTTCGCCGCCTTGCGGTCGTCCGGGACCAGCGGTCGCTTGTTCGCGGCCTGCGCGACGTTGCGCTTGGGCGTCGGACGCCCCTTCTTGGGGGCGCCTTCCGGCGTCGTCGCGGACGCGGACGTCACCTCGTCGGGTGAGTCGCCTACGGGAGTCACGCCGTCGGGGGTCGGAGTCTTGCTGCGGGAGAACACCTCCCCAGCCTAATGGCTCGGGACAGTTCCCTGCTGCGAGCCGTTAACGTGGGGCGGTGACTTCTGATACAACCGCGGCCCTCCGCGCCCGCGTCGCTGAGCTGTTCCCCGCCCTGCAGGCCGACCTCGAGGCGCTCGTGCGCATCCCGAGCGTCTCGGCCGCCGCGTTCGACCAGGCGCACGTCGCCGCGAGCGCCGCCGCCACGGAGCGGCTCCTGCGGGACGCGGGTCTGCCCGACGTCCAGATCCTGTCCGCACCGCGGCCGGACGGTACGCCGGGTGCGCCCGCCGTCGTCGCGCGCCGGCCGGCGCCCGAGGGTGCGCCGACCGTGCTCCTGTACGCGCACCACGACGTGCAGCCGCCGGGCGACGCCGCGACCTGGGACACCGACCCGTTCGAGCCCACGCAGGTGGGCGAGCGGCTCTACGGCCGGGGCGCGGCCGACGACAAGGCGGGCATCGTCGCGCACCTGGGGGCGCTGCGGGCCCTCGGCCTGCCGGACGGCGCGGACCTGCCGGTCGGCGTCACGGTCTTCCTCGAGGGTGAGGAGGAGTCGGGGTCGCCGTCGTTCCGCGCGTTCCTGGAGGCGCACCGGGACCTGCTGGCGGCCGACGTCATCGTCGTCGCCGACTCGACGAACTGGAAGGTGGGTGTCCCCGCCCTCACGACGTCGCTGCGTGGGCTGGTCGACGGCGTGGTCGAGCTGAAGGTCCTGGAGCACGCGGTGCACTCGGGCATGTTCGGCGGAGCGGTGCTGGACGCCGTGACCCTGATGTCGCGGCTGGTCGCGACGTTCCACGACGAGGCGGGTGACGTGGCGATCGAGGGCCTGGTCGCCGCTCCCGAGCCGGAGGTCGACTACGACGAGGCCGCGTTCCGCGCGGACTCCTCGCTGCTCGACGGTGTGTCGCTCGCCGGGACCGGAACGGTCTCCGGCCGGCTGTGGGCCAAGCCCGCGCTGTCCGTGATCGGCATGGACGTGACGTCGGTGGCGGAGGCGTCGAACACGATCGCGCCGAGCTGCACCGCGAAGGTCTCGCTGCGGCTCGCCCCGGGTCAGGACCCGGCGGCGGCCGACGAGGCGCTGGCCGCGCACGTCGCGAAGCACGCGCCGTTCGGCGCGCAGGTCACCTGGCGGTCCGGCGAGCAGGGCAAGCCGTTCCTCGCCCCCGGCGACACGGCGGCGATGCGCGCGGCGCGCGCCGCGTTCACCGAGGCCTGGGGTACGGCACCGGTCGACGTCGGCGTGGGCGGGTCGATCCCGTTCATCGCGGACCTGCTGGAGGTCTTCCCGGACGCCGCGATCCTCGTGACGGGGGTCGAGGACCCGGACTCGCGGGCGCACGGCGCGAACGAGTCGGTGCACCTGGGTGAGCTGCAGAAGGTCGTCCTGGCGGAGGCCCTGCTGCTGACGCAGGTCGGCGAGGGGCTCTAGCTCCTGGTGGCGGGCTCGCGCGGTGCGACGTCCAGCGCGCGAGCCCAGGCCGCGACGTCCGCGGGAAGCTCGGGGGAGGGCAGGTCCTCACCCATGACGTCCCGCACGACGTCGAGCGCCGAGATCCGGTTGCCCTTGCGGTCCAGGAACCGGCTGGCCACGATGCCGCGGGCGCAGAGCTTGTCGCCGCGCGTGAACACCTGCTCCAGGTAGAACACGCGCTCGTCCCAGCCGATGATCCGGGTGGTGATCTCGAACCGGTCGAACGGTCGCAGGGACCGGCGGTACTTCATGGTCGACGCCGCCACCACCGGAGCCCAGCCCTTCTGGCGGGCGATCGGGAACATGCCGAGGTCGGCGATCTGGTTGTTCCGGGCCACGTCCATCATCTGCAGGTACGTGCCGTTGTTGACGTGCAGGTTGGAGTCGAGGTCCAGGAGGCCGACACGCATCCGGGTGACGGACGGGTCGAGCAGCTTCTGCCCGGGGCGGGCCTTGCGCGGGAAGAGTCCGGTCCAGGTGAGCTGGAACATGCGAGCCATGCGTCGAAGGTTATACCGGGAACCGGCAGTATCAGATACCTGTCGGACCGGTCGGCGGATGCTGGATCTCGTTCCGCACCGTCTGGGCGACGTCCGCCGACTCGAGCCGCTCGACCAGGTGCAGCGCCATGTCGATCCCCGACGAGACGCCCGCCGAGGTGACCACGTCGCCGTCGTCCACGAACCGCGCCTCGGTGTCCACGAGGACGCTCGGGTCCAGCTCGGCGAGCTCGTCGTAGTGGTGGTGATGCGTGGTGGCCGGCCGCCCCGCCAGCAGGCCCGCGGCCGCGAACGACAGGGCGCCCGTGCAGACGCTGGCCATGATCGGGGTCTGCTTGCGGATCTGGCGCAGCCACTCGAGGTGCCCGGCCTGGGCGAGCAGCGGCCGGGTGCCCAGGCCGCCCGGGTAGACCAGCACGTGCAGCGGACCGACGTCGTCCGCACCGTGCGCCGGCAGGATCCGCAGGCCCTTCGCGAGCCGCACCCCGGAGCCGTCCCAGGAGAACGTGCTCACCGACGGGCGCAGCTCCTGCGAGTGGGAGCCCCACTCGGCGAAGACCTCGAAGGGCCCGACGACGTCGAGCTCCTCCGCCCCGTCGAAGACGAAGATCCCGATCCGCAGTCCACCGTTGCCGGTCATGTGCTCAGTCCGTGTCAGATACCCGGGAGGGCCAGCATCTGGTCGAGGGCCACGCGGGCCCAGTGGGCGTCGTCGGCGTCCACGACGATCCGGTTCACCATGCGTCCCTCCACGAGCGACTCCATCGCCCACACGAGGTGGGGCAGGTCGATGCGGTTCATGGTCGAGCAGAAGCACACCGTCGAGTCGAGGTAGTGCACGTTCTTGTCGGGGTGCGCCTTGGCGACCCTGCGCACCAGGTTGAGCTCGGTGCCGATCGCCCACGAGGACCCGGGCTCCGCCGCGTCCAGCTGCTTGATGATGTACTCGGTCGAACCCACGTGGTCGGCCGCCGTGACGACCTCGTGCTTGCACTCCGGGTGCACCATCACGTTGACGCCGGGGACCGCCGCGCGGATGTCGGAGACGTTCTTCTCCGAGAAGCGCCCGTGCACCGAGCAGTGGCCGCGCCACAGGATCATGCGGGCGTCCCGGAGCTCCTGGTCGGTCAGCCCGCCGTTCGGCTTGCGCGGGTCGAAGACGACGCAGTCGTCCAGCGACAGCGCCAGCTCGAGCACCGCGGTGTTGCGGCCGAGGTGCTGGTCGGGGAGGAACAGCACCTTGCCGGTGCCGTCGATACCGCCGACCTGGTCGAACGCCCAGCGCAGCGCGACCTCGGCGTTGGACGAGGTGCACACGGTGCCCCCGTGCCGCCCGGTGAACGCCTTGATCGCGGCCGAGGAGTTCATGTACGTGACGGGGATCGTGGAATCCGCGACACCGACGTCCTGCAGCACCGCCCAGGCCTCCTCGACCTGGCCGATCGCCGCCATGTCCGCCATGGAGCAGCCGGCCGCGAGGTCCGGCAGCACCACCTGCTGCTGGTCGGAGGTGAGGATGTCCGCGCTCTCGGCCATGAAGTGCACGCCGCAGAACAGGATGAACTCGGCCTCGGGGCGGGCGGCAGCCTCGCGCGCGAGCTTGAAGGAGTCGCCGGTGATGTCGGCGAAGTCGATGACCTCGTCGCGCTGGTAGTGGTGCCCGAGCACGAACGCCCGGCTGCCCAGCGCGGCCCGAGCGGCTCGGGCCCGTTCCACGAGGTTCGGGTCGCTCGGCGCGGGCAGCTCGCCCGTACACTCCACGCCGCGCTCGGAGGCCAGGTCACGGCCCTGGCCGAGCAGCAGCAGGGGGGAGGGGGCGGGCTCGGAGAAGCCCGGTTGTTCAGCCAGCAGGGTGCTCACAGTCACCATGATGACACGCGGTGGTGACACGCAGACAAGAGGGTGTCACGATGCGTCCCGTGCACGTGCTGCTGCTTGCCGAGACCCTGCCCGACGCCGAGCGACTCGCCTCCGCGTGGCGCGCCGCCGCGCCCCACGCCACCACCGAGGCCCGCGAGGTGCGGGTTCCCGGCTCCTCCGGGACCTCCGACGGAGGGTCGGGCGACGGCGGCGCACCCGCCGCTCCCGGCCACCTGGCGGGGCCGGCCGGCGGGGGCGTGCTGCTGGCGGGAACCGCGATCCCCGTGGGCCGCCCGGCCGCCGTCGGGCCGCAGGACGTGGGCCCCGCCCACCCGGGACCCACCGCGCCCGGCCCCGCGCCGTCCGCCCTGCCCCGCGGGGAGGGCGTAGCGCTCGCGGAGGCGGCAGCGGGGGCCGACGTCGTCGTGGCGTACGTCACGCGGCTCGACGGCGACCGGCTGCACCGCGGGGTGGTCGTCGAGGCGGCCGCTGCCGCGGCACCGCACGCCGTTCCCGTCGTCGTGGTCACGGAGCGCAGCGAGGTGAGCAGGCGCGAGTGGTCCACGGCAGGGCTCAGCGGGGTGCACGAGGCGGCAGACGGCGACGTCGCCCGCGTGGCCCGGACGTGGACACCGGGCTGGGCGCACTGAGCACGGACGGGTGATGGGTCCGGCCGGTCCGTGGGCGTACGATCGTCAGAACAGGCCGGCGACGGGAACAGACGGACGGCCCGATGGGTTGGCACCGCTGAGACATCGACTACCGGTATGTCGAACACGATCGGGAGATGACATGACCGACACGACCACGGACATCGGAACCCACGGCGTCAACGTCACTGACGTCGCCGCGGGCAAGGTCCGTAGCCTGCTCGAGCAGGAGGGCCGCGACGACCTGCGCCTCCGCGTCGCGGTGCAGCCGGGTGGCTGTTCCGGGCTGATCTACCAGCTGTACTTCGACGAGCGTGTGCTCGACGGGGACGCGCTGCGCGACTACGACGGCGTCGAGGTCGTCGTGGACAAGATGAGCGTGCCGTACCTCGAGGGCGCGACGATCGACTTCAAGGACACCATCGAGCAGCAGGGCTTCACGATCGACAACCCGAACGCAGGCAGCGCGTGTGCCTGTGGCGGGTCGTTCTCCTGATCTGAGCTCTGCGTCGACAAGACGTTGCACGACAGACGTTGCACGACGGCGGGCCGGTCACCTACGCGGTGACCGGCCCGCCGCTCGTTCCGCGTCGAACGAGGCTCCGGGTCAGGCGAGGCGGACGGTGACGGCCCAGCCGTCCCGGTCGCCGGTGTGCTCGACGGTCGAGACGTGCTCGTGGCCGCGCATGCGGCACCACGCGGGCACGTCGAGCTTCGCGGCCGGATCGGTCGACAGCACGGTCAGCTCGGTGCCGGCGGGCAGCCCTTTCGCGGCGGCCGCGAGCCGGATCACGGGCAGCGGGCAGTGCAGCCCTCTGGCATCCACCAGCGTGCCGGACATCAGAGGCCACCCACCCCGAGCATCTCCCGCACCCGGGCCACGGCGCCGGGCAGGACCGCGCAGAACCGGTCGATCTCGTCGGCGGTGGTGGCGCGGTCCAGCGCGATCCGCACGTTGCCGTGCGTGAGCACGCCCATCGCCGCGAGCACGTGGGAGGGCTCCAGCGTGCTCGACGTGCACGCCGAGCCCGACCCGACCGCGAAGCCGTGCCGGTCCAGCTCGGTCACGAGCGCCTCGCCGTCCACGTAGAGGAACGAGAAGGTGGCGACGTGGGGGAGCCGCCCCTCCGGGTCGCCCACCACCTCGACGTCCGGGATGTGCGACACCTGTGCCCGCACGCGGTCCACGAGCGCGCGGCGCCGCGCCGCCTGCTCGACCCGGTCGGCCTCGACCGCCTGCAGCGCGACCGCGGCGGCGAAGGCGAGCGGCACGCTCACCCCGCCCGGTGCCCACGGGTCCTCGTCCTCCGGCCCGGCCGACGCGGTGCGGACCCGCTGCCGGACGGCGAGCACCCCGACCCCGGCGGGCCCGCCCCAGTCGGCGGGGTCGGCGGCCAGGAGGTCCCAGGCCCCGGGCACCGCCACGTGTCCGACGCTCGCCCCGGCGTCGACCAGGAGCGGGACGCCGGCTGCGCGCGCGGCGTCGTGCACGACCTCGACCGGCTGGACCGTGCCCACCTCGCCGTTCGCGTGCTGCAGTGCGGCTAGGGCGACACCCGGCGCCCGGATCGCGGCGATCATCGCGTCCGCGTCCACGCGCCCCAGCCGGTCCACCGGGACGGGGCCGCCGGGCCGGGCGGCGGGCTCGGTCACGCCGGCCGGGTGCGCGCCCGCTGCGGCCGCCGTGTACGCGGCGGCCTGCAGCACCGCTGCCCGCTCGACGGCGCTGGTGACGACGGTGCTGCCCGCACGCCGCCGGCCGGCCGCGGCCGACGCGACGGCCGTCTGGAGCGAGGCGGTGTGGCCCGGCGTGAAGTGGACCTCCTGCGTCCGCGCGCCGAGCACGGCGGCGACGGCCTCGCGGGCGCCGTCGAGCAGGCGGGCCGCGCGGCGGCCCTCGGCGTGCAGGCGGCGTGGATCGGCCCACCCGTCGCCGAGCGCCTGCTCGAACGCCTGCCGGGCGAGCGGGTGCCACGGGGCGCGCCCGCCGTTGTCGAGGTGCACCCGGGAGGGGGTGCCGGGGGTGGCGTGGCTCACACGTCCTCCTGCTCCTGTGTCGTCCGTCTGATCCTCGCACCCGCACGGACCGGTCCGCCGCCACCATTGTTCTGACACGACTTGGGTGCGTGTCCTGAACAGCGTCGATGGGTGCCCGCGGTGCGTAGTGCGTCACGTCGCCGAGGGCGCCTTGCGGGCATCATCAGGCCTCCGGGCGCGCTAGGCTGCATCCCATCGAGGACGAAGGTTCTGCGTGGAGCTCGGGAGGAAACCGGTGCGACGCGCCGGACGAGACGTGAAAGGCCTCCCTTGCACTCGAAGTCACCTACCCGCACCCGGCGGGCCATCCTGCGTGCGTCGGCTCTAGCCGTCGCTGTCGCAGTTGTGGCCACCGGCTGCGCAAGCGAATCCGTCCAGCGCGGATACCTGCCCGGCTACAGCGACGGGGAGGTGACTGACCAGACTGCGCGCATCACCGATCTTTGGGTGGGCTCGTGGATCGCTGCCCTGTTGGTGGGCATCGTGACGTGGGGCCTGATCCTGTGGTGCATCGCGGCGTACCGCAAGCGCAAGGACGACCATCAGCTCCCGGTCCAGACGCGCTACCACCTGCCGCTGGAGCTGATGTACACGGCCGTTCCGCTGATCATGGTCCTGGTGCTGTTCTGGTACACCGACCGGGACGTGAGCGAGATCCAGAACGTCGACGGCACCGCGACCGAGCACATCCAGGTCATCGGCAAGCAGTGGAGCTGGGACTTCAACTACCTCGACGGCGATGTCTACGACTCCGGCCAGCACGAGGCGGACCCCGGCAGCGTCACCGCCGAGGACGAGCTCGACGGGGCGATCGGTACGTCGACGTCCTTCCCGACGCTCTACCTGCCGGTGAACGAGACCGTGGAGTTCACGCTCGACTCACGCGACGTCATCCACTCGTTCTGGGTCCCTGCGTTCCTGTACAAGCAGGACATGATCCCGGGGCGGACCAACACGTTCCAGGTGACACCGACCCGTGAGGGCACGTACGCCGGCAAGTGCGCAGAGCTCTGCGGTGAGTTCCACTCCGGCATGCTCTTCAACGTGAAGGTCGTGTCCGCCGAGGAGTACGAAGCCCACCTGGCGGACCTGGCTGCGAAGGGTCAGACCGGCCAGCTCGGCATGGACCTCGCCCGCACGACCGGCCCGGTGGACACCGAGGAAGAGGAGGCTGGGCACTGATGGCCGCAGCGACCACGACCGAGCTGATCCCGGGCCTCGCGCCCGGACGGCAGACGCTCGGCCGGACCGTCATCAAGTGGATCACCTCCACTGATCACAAGACGATCGGGTATCTCTACCTGATCTCGTCGTTCATCTTCTTCTGCATCGGCGGCCTGATGGCCCTGCTGATCCGGGCCGAGCTCTTCGAGCCGGGCATCCAGCTCGTGCAGAGCAAGGAGCAGTACAACCAGCTCTTCACGATGCACGGCACGATCATGCTGCTGCTGTTCGCGACGCCGCTCTTCGCCGGCTTCGCGAACGTGATCATGCCGCTCCAGATCGGCGCGCCCGACGTCGCGTTCCCCCGCCTGAACATGTTCGCCTACTGGCTGTACTTGTTCGGCGGTCTCATCACGGTGGCGGGCTTCCTGACCCCGCAGGGTGCTGCGTCCTTCGGCTGGTTCGCGTACGCGCCGTTGTCGACCACCACCTACAGTCCAGGGCTCGGTGGTGACCTCTGGGTGTTCGGCCTCGCGCTGGCAGGTTTCGGAACGATCCTCGGTGCGGTCAACTTCATCACCACGATCATCACGATGCGCGCACCGGGCATGACCATGTTCCGGATGCCGATCTTCACGTGGAACACGCTGATCACCAGCCTGCTCGTGCTGATGGCGTTCCCGCCCCTGGCGGCCGCCCTGTTCGCGCTCGGCGCG
Source organism: Promicromonospora iranensis (assembly GCF_028994805.1). Classification (GTDB taxonomy): domain Bacteria; phylum Actinomycetota; class Actinomycetes; order Actinomycetales; family Cellulomonadaceae; genus Promicromonospora; species Promicromonospora iranensis. The sequence continues at coordinate 182,752 of NZ_JAJQQP010000005.1, forward strand.
GACCGCCGCCTCGGCGCGCAGGTCTTCAACCCGGAGAACGGCGGTGCCATCCTCTGGCAGCACCTGTTCTGGTTCTTCGGGCACCCCGAGGTGTACATCATCGCGCTGCCGTTCTTCGGCATCGTGTCCGAGATCCTGCCGGTCTTCAGCCGCAAGCCGATCTTCGGCTACACGGGTCTGGTGTACGCGACCATCGCGATCGCCGCGCTGTCGGTGACGGTGTGGGCGCACCACATGTACGTGACGGGTGCGGTCATGCTGCCGTTCTTCGCCTTCATGACGATGTTGATCGCGGTGCCGACCGGTGTGAAGTTCTTCAACTGGATCGGCACGATGTGGCGCGGGAAGCTCACCTTCGAGACACCGATGCTCTGGTCCATCGGCTTCCTCGTGACGTTCCTCTTCGGCGGCCTGACGGGCATCATCCTGTCGAGCCCGGCGCTGGACTTCCAGCTCTCCGACTCGTACTTCGTGGTGGCGCACTTCCACTACGTGGTGTTCGGCACCGTCGTCTTCGCGATGTTCGCGGGCTTCTACTTCTGGTGGCCCAAGTTCACCGGGCGCATGCTGTCGGAGCGCCTGGGCAAGTGGCACTTCTGGCTGCTGTTCGTCGGCTTCCACACCACGTTCCTCATCCAGCACTGGCTGGGTGTCGAGGGCATGCCGCGTCGTTACGCGGACTACATGCCCCAGGAGGGCTTCACCTGGGAGAACCAGGTGTCGACGATCGGCGCGTTCATCCTCGCGGCGTCGACCCTGCCGTTCCTGTGGAACGTGTACGTCACCTGGCGCAAGGCGCCCAAGGTCACGGTCGACGACCCGTGGGGCTACGGCCGCTCGCTCGAGTGGGCCACGTCCTGCCCGCCGCCGCGCCACAACTTCGCCTCGCTCCCGCGGATCCGTTCGGAGTCGCCGGCGTTCGACCTGCACCACCCCGAGGTCGTCGCGATGGAGCGCCCGGACTACAACGGCGACCGCGGGGTGCTCGAGAACATCTACGGCGAGGCCGACCGGCGCGGCCAGGAGAAGCAGGGGCAGGAGCGCGCCGCGAACGGCGGCGGCGACTCGGGCCAGAGCAGCACGACGATCGTGGACGAGCCGGACGAGGGGACCAGCAAGTGAAGATCGAGACCCGGCTGTTCCTCTGGGGAACGCCCATCTTCGTCGGTGTCGGCATCGTCTACGGCTTCATGACGGACTGGACCGAGCCCGTCGGCTATCTCGGTATGCCGCTCGTCGGCGGCCTGGTGGCGATGATCGGCGCGTACCTGGCCCTGACGGCGCGGCGCATCGACGCCCGCCCCGAGGACGACCCGAACGGCAACATCGAGGACGCTGCCGGCGACCAGGGTGTCTACGCGCCCTGGAGCTGGTGGCCGCTGGCGATCGCCGGATCGGCCGCGATCTGCTTCCTCGGCCTGGCCGTGGGCTGGTGGGTGGTCTACATCGGCTTCTGCGTGTCCGTGATCGCGCTGGTGGGCTGGGTGTTCGAGTACTCGCGAGGTATTCACTCGCACTGATCCGTACAGGTTGCGCACGACGTCCCGTCACACACACGTGTGGCGGGACGTCGTGCTTCCGAGGGCACTCCGCTCCGTCATTTCACCCGCAGTTTCACCCGTCTTCTGCGGGCTGCCCGAGCGCTGTTCATGGTGAGATCGGACCTCCGCCGACCGGTTCCCGAGCGCATGGTGTGCGCGAACCGGGGGTGGCAGGGAGGCAACTAGTGCGTTATTCGAAGATGGCGGCTCTCGCGACGGCGAGCGTGCTCGCCCTGGGCCTGAGCGGATGCGGAGCGGCAGCGAGTGGTCCCGGTGAGGCCTCCGACGCGACAGCATCAGCACAGCCGCCGGCGCCGGTCGAGCTGACCCAGGCGTCGTTCGTCGACGACCTGTCGGCGGCGCAGAGCGAGGCCGGGACGGTCCACATGACCATGACCTACTCCGGTGCGGGGGCTGAGGCAGCAGGCCTCGCCGGTGCACCCCTCGAGGCGGACGTCGACATCTCCGACCCGAAGAACCCTGCGATGGCCATGCAGATGGAGTTGGAGGGGGAGGCAACCGACATGGTCCTGGTCGACGGCGACTTCTACATGAAGATGGGCGAGTCGACGTCCGGCAAGTACCTCAGCCTGGCCGAGGCCGGCAAGAGCGACAACCCGATGGCCCCGCTCTTCCAGGGGATGGGTGACCTCATGCAGAGCAGCCTGAAGGACATGGACCCGTCCGCGCAGCTGCAAGGCATGGACGGCGCCATCACGTCCTTCGAGAAGACCGGCACGGAGACCGTCGACGGCGTGGAGACCGATGTCTACACGATCCTCGTGGACGCGACGAAGATGTCCGGCCCTCAGGTCGACAGCCTCCCGGAGGAGGCTCTGGCGCAGGTCGGCGAGATGGAGATCGTCTACAACGTGGGCGAGGACAACCTGGCGCGCAAGCTGGTGCTCACCATGGGGGCCGACGCAGACGAGCTGGTGATGAGCAGCACGTTCTCCGGCTGGGGCGAACCCGTGGACGTCGCGGCGCCGAGCGGGGACGAGCTCACCACCCTGGACGAGATGATGGAGCTCACGACCGGCTGACGGCCGTCGGGCCGGCCCTCGCTCCGGCGCTCCGGTGCTACCTCGCGGCCTCGGCCCAGCGGCGCAGGGTCTCCTGCGCCGCGCCCGAGTCGACGGCCTGGGCCGCGAGGTCGATCCCGGCAGCGAGACGCTCGACGAGCGTCCCGGACCCGGTCCCGGGGAGCGTGCCGTCGGCGACGAGGCCGGACGCCGCGTTGAGCAGCACGGTCTCGCGGACCGGCCCGCTCTCGCCGGCGAGGACCGCGCGGGCGACCGCGGCGTTGTAGGCGGCGTCCTGCCCGCGGAGGTCCTCCACCTTGATGCGCGTGAGGCCCAGGTCGGCCGCGGGGTCGAGCCGGTGCTCGGTGACCGCGCCGTCGGCCACGACCCACACGGTGGAGCCGGCGGTGGCCGCGAGCTCGTCCAGGCCCTCGTCGCCACGGAACACCAGCGCCGACTTGCCGCGTTCCGCGAAGACCCCGGCCATCAGCGGGGCCATCCGGGCGTCGGCGCAGCCGACGGCGGCCGCGCGAGGCTGGGCGGGGTTGGTGAGCGGGCCCAGGAAGTTGAAGGCCGTCGGCACACCCAGCTCCCTGCGGGTCACGCCCGCATGGCGCATCGAGGGGTGGAACGCCGCGGCGAAGCAGAAGGTGATGCCCGCCTCGCGCGCGATCTGCGCGACACGCTCCGGCGGGTGGTCCAGCCGGATGCCCAGCTCCTCCAGCACGTCCGCGCTGCCCGACGACGACGACGCCGCCCGGTTGCCGTGCTTCACGACGCGCAGGCCCGTGCCCGCGATGACCACCGACGCCATCGTGGAGATGTTCACGGTGTGCGCGCGGTCGCCGCCGGTGCCGACGATGTCGACGGAAGGGCCTGGCACGTCGATACGGGTCGCGTGCCGCACCATGGACTCGGTCAGGCCGGCGAGCTCCTCGACGGTCTCGCCCTTGGCGCGCAGCGCCACGAGGAACCCGCCGAGCTGGACGGGGGAGACCTCGCCGGTCATCACCTGGTCCATCGCCCACGTGGCCTCGGCCTGGCTCAGGTCGGCCCCGGTGATCAGCCCGGCGAGCAGGCCGGACCAGGTGGGTGCCTCGAGGTTCACGCGGAACCCGCCAGGAGCTTCGCGACTGCCTCCTGGACCTTGATGGCGTCGAGCGGGCGGGACACCACGCCGTCGGCCAGGGACCAGGAGGCGAGCCAGGCGTCCTCGGGCCGTCCCGTGAGGATGAGCACCGGCGGGCACTCGTAGATCTCGTTCTTGAGCTGGCGGCACAGTCCCATGCCGCCGGTCTGGTCGGCCTCACCGTCGAGGACGAGCAGGTCCCACGTCTCGTTGTCGGCCTTGTCCACCACGGCTGCGGGGGTGGCGGCCTCGGTCCACTCGATGTCGGGCGCGCCTGCGTGCAGGCGGGGCCCGACGGCGAGTCGGACCTGCTCACGCACCGTGCGGTCGTCGCTGTACAGGAGGACTCGCGGGCTCGACGTCGCCACACCGTCCGCACCTGCGCTGGTCACATCCGTCGTCATGCCGGTCATGCGTCGATCGTGGCACAGTCCTCGCCTCCACGGCAGATTTGTCCGTGTGCTTTTGATGGCACTCTGTTCGATCGCGTCAGCAAGAGACGTCGCAGGTAGGGCGTTGGAAGGACTTTGTGAGATTCCACGCGAGCGTCGCTGCCGCTTCGGCGTTCGGGACGCTCCAACGTCGGCCATAATGGCTGTCGTGTCGACCGCAACGGCTGCAGCCAACCCCACGCACCAGCACGTAACAGTCAATCGTCCGAACCCGGTCTCGGTCGGGACGATCGTCTGGCTCGCGAGTGAGCTCATGTTCTTCGCAGCGCTCTTCGCGATGTACTTCACGGTTCGGCAGACCATGCCGGCCGAGGAGTGGGCGCTGCAGGCGGACAAGCTGAACATCACCTTCTCGACGATCAACACGATCGTCCTGGTGCTGTCCTCGGTCACCTGCCAGGCGGCGGTGTTCAAGGCGGAGCAGTTCAAGCCGTCGCGTTCCGGCAAGCTGTACCAGGTCGGGTCCTGGGGCATGCACGAGTGGATGACGATGACCTACCTGATGGGCGCGTTCTTCATCGGCGGCCAGATCTTCGAGTACGCCGAGCTTGTCGGGCACGGCCTGACGATCTCGTCCAGCGCGTACGGCTCGGTCTTCTACCTGACCACCGGCTTCCACGGTCTGCACGTGACCGGCGGTCTGATCGCATTCCTGTTCGTGCTCGGCCGCTCCTTCGCCGCCAAGCGGTTCGGTCACCACGAGGCCACCACCACGATCGTCACGTCCTACTACTGGCACTTCGTCGACGTGGTGTGGATCGCGCTGTTCGCGGTGATCTACCTGCTGCAGTGACCTCGTAGCGCCGACGCCCCGGGCGTGTGTGCAACATGGCCACGTGCGGTGGCATAGGTTCAAGACAGAGAAGCTCAAACACTTAACTCGAGACGAGGACATTTTCGTGAAGGCACTCGCCGCCCGCAGGCACCACCGGATGGCTCCGGTCGTGCTCCTGCTGCTGGCGCTGCTGACCACGGGCGGCATCTATGCCGCCCTGGCTCCGAGCACGGCTAAGGCCGAGACCGTCAGCACCGCGGACATCGAGACCGGTAAGAAGCTGTTCCAGGCCAACTGCGCGACGTGCCACGGCCCGAACGCTGAGGGCACCGACGGCGTGCCGTCCCTGGTGGGCGTCGGCGCAGCCTCCGTCGACTTCCAGGTGTCGACCGGTCGTATGCCGATGCAGACGAACGGTCCGCAGGCGCTGGCCAAGCCTCCGCAGTTCAACGAGGAGCAGACCGCGGCCCTGGCCGGGTACGTCGCCTCGCTGGGCGCGGGTCCGGCGATCCCCACGGACGAGCAGGTGGATGCCAGCCTGGGAGACCCCTCCAACGGCATGGCCCTGTTCCGCACCAACTGCGCCATGTGCCACAACGCCGTGGGCGCCGGCGGAGCGCTGTCGGAGGGCAAGTTCGCCCCCGCGCTGTGGGAGACGTCCGAGCGGAACATCTACCAGGCGATGCAGACCGGCCCGCAGTCGATGCCGGTCTTCAACGACGCGAACATCACGCCGGACGAGAAGCGCGACATCGTCTCGTTCCTCGTCGAGCAGCGGGAGGGTTCTGCGGGCGGTAACGCGCTCGGCGCCCTCGGCCCCGTGTCCGAAGGCCTCTGGGCCTTCGTGATCGGCCTGGGCCTGCTCATCGGCGCCGCAGTGTGGATCGGAGCGAAGTCCTCGTGAGCGAGAACCAGAACCCCCCGGCCGGTACGTCCAAGGACGTGACGGCCGCCCCCGAGGCAGGCACCGCAGTCGGTCCGGCCGACCGGTTCCCCGACCCGGGTGTGCCGGAGCACAAGAAGCGCCTCACCGACACGGACCCGCACGCGGCCAAGCGCGCCGAGCGGACCGTGACCATCCTGTTCGTCGCGTCCATCCTGGGCACGATCGGTTCGATCGTCGCCTACGTGATGGTCCCGCCGGACGGCACGACGTCGGGCGTCCGGCTGTCGACGCTGCTGCTCGGCCTCGGTCTCACGGTGTCGCTGCTCGGCATCGGTATCGCCGGCATCCACTGGGCCAAGGCGCTCATGGGTGACCGCGAGTTCGTCCAGGAGCGGCACACGCTCGCGACGCAGGGCGAGGACCGCGAGACCGCGATCAAGGACCTAAACGAGGGCCTCGAGGACTCGGGCGTCGTCGGCCGCCGTGGTGTGCTCAAGGGCGCGTTCTTCGGTGCCCTGGCGCTCTTCCCGATCGCCATCGCCGTGCCGCTGATCGGCTCCGTGGGCGGCGACTGGAACATCTCCCAGTTCAAGCACACGATGTGGAAGCGCGGCATGCGCCTCGCGATCGACCCGTCGGGCCGGCCCATCAAGGCGTCCGACGTCACCGTGGGCTCGGTGTTCCACGTCGTCCCGGAGACGACCGAGGCGTACCGCGAGACGCACGACTGGATCACGGAGAAGTCCAAGGCCGTCGTCCTGATGGTGCGCCTCAACCCGGAGGACCTCCGGACCGACCAGTCCCCCGAGGGCGAGACCTGGTCGCACGAGGGCATCGTCGCCTACTCGAAGATCTGCACGCACGTGGGCTGCCCGGTGGCGCTCTACGAGCAGCAGACCCACCACCTCCTGTGCCCCTGCCACCAGTCGACGTTCGACATCGCGGACAGCGCGAAGGTCGTCTTCGGCCCGGCCAACCGCCGGCTGCCGCAGCTGCCGATCACGGTCGACGACGAGGGCTACCTCGTGGCGCAGGACGACTTCGCCGAGCCCATCGGCCCGAGCTTCTGGGAGCGCCTGAAGTGAGCACCGCGACCCCCGACACCAAGCGCGAGGCACCGGCCACGCCGACGACGACCGTCGGCAAGGCCGCTGACTACCTGGACCAGCGCACCTCCATCGGCCTCGCCGTCAAGGAGTTCGCGCGCAAGGTCTTCCCGGACCACTGGTCCTTCATGCTGGGCGAGATCGCACTGTTCTCGTTCGTCGTGCTCATCGCGTCGGGCTTCTTCCTGACGATGTTCTTCGAGCCGTCCATGGCGCTCGAGACGTACGAGGGTGAGCACCCGGCCAACATGCACGGTCAGCTCATGTCCGTCGCCTTCGCCTCGACCCTCGACATGTCGTTCGAGGTGCGCGGCGGTCTGCTCATGCGGCAGATCCACCACTGGTCGGCCCTGATCTTCATGGCCTCGATCGTGGTGCACATGATGCGCGTGTTCTTCACCGGCGCGTTCCGCAAGCCGCGCGAGATCAACTGGATCGTCGGTCTCATCCTGATGATCCTGGGCCTGGCGGCCGGCTTCACCGGCTACTCGCTGCCCGACGACGTCCTGTCCGGCAACGGTCTGCGCATCACCGACGGCGTGGTCAAGTCGATCCCCGTGGTCGGCTCGTTCATGTCGTACATGATCTTCGGCGGCGAGTTCCCGGGGCACCACATCGTGCCCCGACTGTTCACGCTGCACATCTTCGTGATCCCGGGCATCCTGCTGGCCCTGATCGCGCTGCACCTGTTCCTCATGGTGCTGCAGAAGCACACGCAGTACCCGGGCGGGGGCCGTACCGACAAGAACGTCGTGGGCTACCCGGCCATGCCGGTGTACGTGGCCAAGATGACGGGCAACTTCTTCATCGTGGCGGGTGTGCTGGCCCTGATGGGCGCCACGATGTCGATCAACAACGTGTGGAACTACGGGCCCTACGACCCGTCGCCCGTCACCGCGGGTGCCCAGCCGGACTGGTACATGCTGTTCCTGGAGGGATCGCTGCGCCTGATGCCGGGGCCGGGCTGGGAGTGGGTCATCGGTGGGTTCACGCTGTCGATGAACGTCCTCATTCCCGCGGTCGTCGTCCCGGGCATCCTGTTCACGTTCCTCTTCGTCTACCCGTTCCTCGAGGCGCGCGTGACGAAGGACGACGAGGAGCACCACGTGCTGGACCGGCCCCGGAACAAGCCGGTGCGGACCGGCCTGGGTGTCGCATTCCTGACGGCGTTCATCATCCTGGCCCTTGCCGGGTCGAACGACCTCATCGCCACGCACTTCGCGCTGTCGATCAACGGGATCACGTGGGTCTTCCGCGTACTGATCTTCGTGGGGCCGGTGTTCGCGTACTACATCACCAAGCGCATCTGCCTCGGGCTGCAGCGCAAGGACCGCGAGCTGGTGCTGCACGGCCACGAGTCGGGCCGCATCGTCCGCTTCGCGAACGGTGAGTACATCGAGGTCCACACTCCGCTCGACGAGCAGGAGCGCTGGCTGCGGGTCAACTACGAGGCGCCGGCTCCGCTGGAGATCGCTCCGAAGACCGACGCGCGTGGTGTCAAGCGCAAGGGCTACGCCTCCGACAAGCGGTGGCAGGGGCTGTCCCGGTTCTTCTACGAGGACCGCGTGGCCCCTGTCAGCCCGGCGGAGGTCGAGGCCGCGCACTCGCACGGCGAGCACGACCAGCTGAACGGGTCCGAGCGCCAGGCCGTCGAGGCCGGCGCAGGAACCACCTCGCGGGAGCACTGAGCGACCTGCGACCCCAAGCGATGGCCTGTGTCTCCCGGTCCGCATCTGCGGCCGGGGACACGGGCCATTGCCGTCCCGGCGGGCACCACACCGGCGCGCGACCAGGACGGCGTCTTCCCCCGTGCACCGTCCGGTGTGCGGACCGATCCTGGAGGTACCTCAGCAATGGCTGTCTACACGCTCCCTGACCTGACCTACGACTACGCCGCGCTCGAGCCGCACATCTCGGGCAAGATCATGGAGCTGCACCACTCCAAGCACCACGCGACGTACGTCAAGGGTGCGAACACTGCCCTGGAGCAGCTCGAGGAGGCCCGCGAGACGGGCAACCTGGCAAACGTCAACAAGATCGAGAAGGACCTCGCGTTCAACCTCGGTGGTCACATCAACCACTCGATCTTCTGGACGAACATGGCGCCCGAGGCCGGCGGTGAGCCGACCGGCGACATCGCCGCCGCGATCGACGAGCACTTCGGCTCGTTCGAGAAGTTCAAGGCGCACTTCACCGCCGTCGCGGCCGGGGTCCAGGGTTCCGGCTGGGCCGTTCTGGCCTGGGACTCCATCGGCCAGAAGCTGGTCGTGGTCCAGCTGTTCGACCAGCAGGGCAACATCCCCTTCGCGCTCACCCCGGTCCTCATGCTGGACTGCTGGGAGCACGCCTACTACATCGACTACCTGAACGTGCGCCCGGACTACATCAAGGCCTGGTGGAACCTCGTGTCCTGGAGCAACGTCTCCGAGCGCCTGGGCCGGGCCAAGACGCAGACCGCGGGCCTCGTCGTCCCGTCGGTCTGACCGCCTGACGGTCTGACCGCCTGACGGTCTGACCGCCTGATCGTCGGACCAGATCCGGCGCACCCCGGGAGCGAACCTCCGGGAGTGCGCCGGATCTGTCGTGTCACGGATCGTTCGGCTATCTCGTCGTCATCGGTGGAAAGCAGTGCCCGGTCGGTGTCTACTGGAGTTGCACCGATCGATGGGCGCGTATCTCCTACCTCAGGGGTGACGACGTGGCAGAGCAGCAACGTCCTACCGGACTCGGCAAGGCCGCCGACTACCTGGACCAGCGCACCTCCATCGGCCTTGCCGTGAAGGAGTTCGCGCGCAAGGTGTTCCCGGACCACTGGTCCTTCATGCTGGGCGAGATCGCGCTGTTCTCGTTCGTCGTGCTCATCGCGTCGGGCTTCTTCCTGACGATGTTCTTCGAGCCGTCCATGGCGCTGGTGCGCTACGAGGGTGAGCACCCGGCGTCGATGCACGGCCAGCTCATGTCGGCGGCGTTCCACTCGACGGTGGACATGTCGTTCGAGGTGCGCGGCGGTCTGCTCATGCGGCAGATCCACCACTGGGCCGCCCTGATCTTCGTGGCCTCGATCGTGGTGCACATGTTCCGGGTCTTCTTCACCGGCGCGTTCCGCAAGCCCCGGGAGATCAACTGGCTGGTCGGCGCCGTCATGCTCGTCCTGGCGCTGGCGGCCGGCTTCACCGGCTACTCGCTGCCCGACGACGTCCTGAGCGGCAACGGCCTGCGCATCATCGACGGCGTCGTGAAGTCGATCCCGGTGATCGGCTCGTTCACGTCGTTCCTGGTCTTCGGTGGGGAGTTCCCGGGTGAGCACATCGTCCCGCGCCTGTTCACGCTGCACATCTTCGTGATCCCCGGCCTGCTGATCGCACTGATCGCGCTGCACCTGTTCCTCATGGTGCTGCAGAAGCACACGCAGTACCCGGGCGGGGGCCGTACCGACAAGAACGTCGTGGGCTACCCGGCCATGCCGGTGTACGTGGCCAAGATGACGGGCAACTTCTTCATCGTGGCGGGTGTGCTGGCCCTGATGGGCGCCACGATGTCGATCAACAACGTATGGAACTACGGGCCCTACGACCCGTCACCCGTCTCGGCGGGCACGCAGCCGGACTGGTACATCCTGTTCGTCGACGGCGCCCTGCGCCTCATGCCGGGGCCAGGCTGGGAGTGGGTCATCGGCGGTTACACGCTCAGCATGAACCTGCTGATCCCGGCCCTGATCGTGCCGGGCATCCTGTTCACGCTGCTGTTCGGGTGGCCGTTCCTCGAGGCGAAGGTCACCGGTGACCACCGGGAGCACCACGTGCTGGACCGGCCGCGCAACCGCCCGGTGCGCACAGCGATGGGTGTCGCACTGCTCGTCGCGTTCGTGGTCTGTGCCCTGGCGGCCACGAACGACCTGATCGCCACGCACTTCTCGCTCGACATCTTCGCGATCACGTGGGTGCTGCGCGTGCTGCTGTTCGTCGGGCCGGTCTTCGCGTTCTGGCTGACCAAGCGCGTCTGCCTCGGGCTGCAGCGCAAGGACCGGGAGCTGGTGCTGCACGGCCACGAGTCCGGCCGCATCGTCCGGTTCGCGAACGGTGAGTACGTCGAGGTGCACACTCCGCTGGACGAGGAGGAGCGCTGGCTGCGGGTCAACTACGACTCGCCCGCGCCGCTGGAGATCACGCCCCTCACGGACGCACGCGGCGTGCGGCGCAAGGGCTACAGGTCCGACCGTCGCTGGCAGAAGGTGTCCCGGTTCTTCTACGAGGACCGCGTCTCGCCGGTCACGCCCGCAGAGCTCGAGGCGGCGCACTCGCACGGCCAGCACGACACGATCGAGGCGAAGGAGCCGACCGGTGCCGGCTCCGTCGCCGGGCAGCGGCGTCGCCGCTAGGTGTGTGGGCCCCACCAAGCGAGCGGGGCCCACCTGGCCGGCTGTCGCCCGCGGTCGGGGGCGCGGTGCCTAGTCGTCGAGGCCCAGCGCGAACGCCTGCTCCAGGTCCGCCTTCGAGAAGGCCCGGAAGGCGATGAGGGTCTCGGTGTTCTGTACGCCGGGCACCTTGTTCACCGCGTCGGACACGACGCCGGCGAGCTGCTCGTGCTCGGGAACGCGCACGATGGCCACGAGGTCGGTCTTGCCGGTCACGGAGAAGACTTCGCTCACTCCGTCGATGTTCGCGACCTCCTGCGCGACCTCGGGGATGCGGGACGTCTCGGCGTCGATGAGGACGATCGCGGTCAGCATGCCGTCATCGTATCCACGTGCCGGGGGTTCTCGGGCGCCGGAACGCCGCCGTCGGTACGGATCTCGGTAGGCATCCCGGTAGGTACCTCGGTGGCGATCTCCGTGCGTACCCGCTCGGACGCCCACGTCAGCTCCGCGTGGGCACCGGCCGCACGTACCGGACAGGCCCAGGTGTCGCTGAGATGCACGAGGCGTACGCCGGGGGAGTCGAGCCACGCGATCAGGAGGTCGGTCTCCTCCGGGTGAGCGGCGGGCGACGGTGGAACCGGGGGCTCGACGTGCTCGGCCGTGGTCCGCAGCGCGGAGACCAAGGGGAGTGGGTTGACCCCGGGGCCCGAGACACCGGTGGCGGCGAGCCGACCGTGCTTGATCACGACGATCTCCCAGCCGCCCGGCTTGCCTGGTGCGTCGCCGATACCGGAGGGCCGTGCTGCCACGAGCTCGGCGCACGCCGCGAGCGGCGCCAGCTTCTGCGCCCGGTGGGCGCCCGAGACGAAGGCGCGCAGCCGTCGCGTGACCTCGCCCGCCTCCTCGTACCGCTCCTGGTGGGCGAGCGTGGCGATGCGGTCGGAGAGCGCGCGCACCACGGGGGAGGGATCGCCGGTGAGGGCACGGTGGGCGGCGTCGGCCACCTGCTCGTACGACGTGTCGGGAGCCTGGGTCGCGACGCACGGCGCGGAGCAACGGCCCATGCCCGCCAGGGCGCAGGGACTGCCGGCCTTCCGGGAGACCAACGGTAGGCGCGCGGTGCACTGGCGGATGTCGAGAGCGTCGTGCAGGGCGTGGACGGCGTCCTGCGCGGTGCGCCGGGACACGAACGGGCCGATGTGCGCGGCGCCGGCCACCACGGCGCCCACCACGGAGAGCCGCGGGTACGCCTCGTCGGTGAGCCGCACCCAGGAGTGCCGCTCCGGGAACTTCGAGCGCCGGTTGTAGCGCGGGGCGTGCTCGGTGATGAGCCGCAGCTCGCGCACCTGGGCCTCCAGCGGTGTCGCGCACGCCACCGGCGTGACGCGCTCGGCGATGCGCACCATCTCCGTGATGCGCTTCCGCTTCTCGGCGGCGGTGAAGTACGAGCGCACCCGCTTGCGGATGTTCACGGACGTGCCGACGTACAGGACCTCGTCGCCGGGACCGCGGAACAGGTAGACGCCTGGCGCGTCGGGCAGGTCGTCGGCGAGGTGCCGCTTGCGGCGCACCTCGGGCGGCACGGGGTCGGCGGCCGTCGCCAGATCCTCGAGGTGGGTGACGCCCATCGGTGCGAGGCGGTCGAAGAGGGCGTGCAGGACGTCGACGGTCGCGCGCGCGTCGGCCAGGGCACGGTGCTCGGGCGAGACCGTCGCGTGGAACAGGTTCGCGAGCGTCGACAGCTTGTGGTTGGGCGCCTCGTCACGGGTGACCAGGCGCCGGGCCAGGGGCACCGTGTCCACGACGTCGAACCCTGGCCACTCGTAGTCGAGCCGGGCGCACATCGCCTTGAGGAAGCCGACGTCGAACGGTGCGTTGTGCGCCACCAGGACCGAACCACGCGCGAACTCGAGGAAGCTCGGCAGCACCAGAGCGATGTCCGGCGCGGTCGCGACCATGGCGTTGGTGATCCCTGTCAGGCGCGCGATGAACGCCGGAACGGGTTGCCCGGGGTTCACGAGCGACTGGAACTCGCCCAGCACCTCACCGCCGCGCACCTTCACGGCGCCGATCTCGGTGATGCCACCCTCGGTGGCGTTCGTGCCGGTGGTCTCGAGGTCGACCACCACGAAGGTCACGTCCCGCAGCGGCGTGCCGAGCTCCTCGAACGTGGCCTGGTATGCGGATGCGGTGGTGCTCACGGCGTGCACGCTAGCGGGCACCACTGACACTCCCGCCACCCACCTCGTTGAGTGCTGGGTATCTGTGGGAGAACGGCTCGTGGACCCACAGATATCCAGCACTCAACGGGTCAGGTCCAGGTGTCGCCCGTCAGCTGCTCGTAGATCTCGATGTACCGGGCGCGGGTCTCCGCGACGACGTCGGCCGGGATCTCCGGGCCGGGGTAGGTGCGGTCCCAGTTGGTGAGAGTCGACGACCAGTCGCGCACGAACTGCTTGTCGTAGGACCACTGCCCGCGGCCGGGCTCGTACTCGCTCGCCTTCCAGAAGCGCGAGGAGTCCGGCGTCAGCACCTCGTCGGCGAGCGTCAGGACGCCGTCAGCGTCGGTCCCGAACTCGAACTTCGTGTCCGCGATCAGCACGCCGCGCTCGCGGGCGATCTCGGCGCCGCGGTCGTAGATCTCCAGGGAGAGGTCGCGCAGGCGGCCCGTCGTCTCCTCGCCCAGGCTCTTGGCGATCTCCTCGACGGAGATGTACTCGTCGTGGCCCTCGTCCGCCTTCGTCGACGGCGTGAAGACGGGCTGCGGCAGCCGGTCGGCCTCGACCAGCCCGGGCGGGAACGCGACACCGGACACGCTGCCCGACGCGCGGTAGCTCTCCAGGCCCCCGCCTGCGAGGTAGCCGCGCACGATGCACTCGACGGGCACGATGTCCAGGCGCTTGCAACGGACCGCGCGGCCCTTCCACTCCTCGGGGACGTCCTCGTTGATCACGTGGTTGGGCACCAGGTCGGCGAACTGCCGGAACCACCAGAGCGAGATCTGGGTGAGGATCGCGCCCTTGTCGGGCACGGGCGTCGGCAGCACGACGTCGTACACCGACACGCGGTCGGAAGCCACCAGAATCACATCGTCGCCGTCCGCGTAGACCTCGCGAACCTTGCCCTTACGGATCAGTTCCACGCGGCCAAGGTTAACCCGCCGGCCGGACGCCGCCGGGCAGCGGTCCGAGCGGAATGTGCTGGACGGGTCCGGTCGGGTGTTGCCAGGCTGGCCCGATGGCGTCGACAGCGTGGGAGCCGGCAGCGGAGGAGCCGGCAGGGTGGGACGAGAGTGCCGTCGCCGCGCACCTGCTCGGCACGGTGCTGACCGGGGACGCTGTGCTGACCGGTGTCATCCCGCGCAGCGGTGGTGCCCTCAGCGCGGTGCACGAGGTTCGGCAGGCCGACGGGCCGCCGCTCGTGGTCAAGCGGTACACCGCCGAGTGGCGGTGGAAGCAGGCGAAGGAGGTGTACGTGCTCGGCCTCCTGAACGGGTCCGGGGCACTGGACGGCCGCGTGCCCGAGGTCGTGCACGTGGACGCCGAGCGAGCGGTGACGGTGCTGACGCTTCTGCCCGGCCGGCCGCTCTCCGACGTACCGCTCGAAGGAGCCGCGGAGCGTCGGACCCTCGCCGAGGTGGGTTCCCTGACGCGTGCGCTGCACGAGGTTCGGCAGCCGGCCTTCGGCTACCTCACCACGCAGGTCCTCGACCCGTTGCCGACCAACCGCGCCTACATGACGCGGCAGTTCGACAAGAAGCTCGCGGAGTTCGTGGACCTCGGTGGTGACCGGGACCTGTACGACGCGATCCGCCGCTCCGTGGAGGACCGCACCGAGCTGCTCGACCGATGCGACCAGCCGGTGCTCTGCCACAACGACCTGCACGCGGGCAACATCCTCGTCGCGACAGACGGCGACCGCCGTCGTGTCAGCGGGTTCGTCGACGTCGAGAACGCGGTCGCCGCCGACCCGCTCATGGACCTGGCCAAGACCATCCAGTACGAGTTCCGGCGACCGGACGACGCTTTCGAGGCGCTCGTCGACGGATACGGGCCGCTGGGCGAGGACGGCCGTGAGCGCATCAGCCTCTACCGTCTCTACCACGCGCTGGAGCTGTGGGACTGGTTCGCGGGCATCGGTACCACCGGGCCGCTGGGTGGGATCGAGGTCGGCCTGCGGTCGCTGGTGGCGCCGACCGGCCGCTGACCGTTCGAGCGCTACGTGCCCGCCAGGTCGAGCACCGCGTAGCCGAATCCGTCGAGGTGCACCACGTCGGCCCCGTCGGTGCCGGCTTCCGTACGGCACCCCCGGGCGAGCACCGGCCGCGCGTCCGCGGCGCCCGGCAGCAGCTGACGCACTGCCGCGCGTCCCGGATTGAGCACGACGGCGAGCGTTCCGCCCCGGACGTACGCCACGGGGTACCCGGTGGCGAGCACCTCGACCGGCGAGGCGACGTCGAGACGGTCGTCCCCGTGCCGCAGGGCGATGAGCTCGCGGACCAGGTGCAGCAGCGAGTCGTCGTCGTCGAGCTGGGCAGCGACCGTGGGACGGTCCGGGTCGGGATCCTGCGGCAGGTAGGTGGGGGTCGCGGGGCTGCCCGGGCCGAGCATGCCCGCAGGAAGGTCACCCCACTGCATGGGGGTGCGGGAGCCGGCCCGGTCGTACGTCGGGCTCAGGCGTGAGCCCTCGAGGGTCGGCGTGCCCGGCACGAACCGCATGCCGATCTCGTCCCCGTAGTAGACCGACGGCAGGGCAGGCCAGGTCATCGTGAGCACGTGGGCGACACGGGCCTGCTCGGCGTCCCGCACGCCCGACACCAGCCGGGTGAAGTCGTGGTTCGACGTCGGCAGCCCCACCACGCC
Source organism: Promicromonospora iranensis (assembly GCF_028994805.1). Lineage (GTDB taxonomy): Bacteria > Actinomycetota > Actinomycetes > Actinomycetales > Cellulomonadaceae > Promicromonospora > Promicromonospora iranensis. Next base: position 198,882 of record NZ_JAJQQP010000005.1, read on the forward strand.
GCCGCGGCCGTCCGCGGCGATGGCGTCGGCCGCAGCGCGCCAGGCCCGGACGAACGTGGCCAGGTCGCCGCGCGCCTCGGCGGCGGCCCACGCCGGGACCTCGGCCCAGGACGGGTTCACCGTCCCGGCGCCGTCGTTCCACAGCGAGCGCAGGGGCAGCCCGTCGTCGTCGCCGCCGAACTGGAGGAAGAAGTCCGCGTGGAAGCCGGCGGGGACGGACACCCGCGGGTCGCCCCACTCGCTGATGAGCACACGGCCAGGAAACTCCCGGTCGAGCCACTCGCGCATCCCGCGCCACAGCGTGCTCGTCTCCACGTGGCCCGGGTCGTCCTTCACGAGCGACGACGCCATGTCGACGCGGAAGCCCGCGACGCCGAGGTCGAACCAGTGCGCCATGATCTGGCGCAGCGCGGCGCGGTTGGCCCGCGGGCCTGGAGCGTCGACCGGCTGGCGCCATGGCTCGGCCGGGTCGAGCCGGGCGTAGCCGTAGTTCAGCGCGGGCTGGACCGGGAAGAAGTTGGGCAGGTAGTACCCGCCGCGGGCGCCGGTCCCGGGCTGGAACCCGTCCACCGGCACGTCGCTCCAGACGAACCGGTGGTCGTCCGGGTCATCGGCCGACCACCGGAACCACGGGTGCTGGTCCGAGGTGTGGCCGGCCACGAGGTCGAGCAGCACCGAGATGCCTCGCCGGCCGGCCTCCTCGGTCAGCCGGGCCATGTCCTCGTTCGTGCCGTAGCGCGGGGCCACCTGGAAGAAGTCCGCGACGTCGTACCCGGCGTCGGCGAACGGGGAGACGAAGCACGGGCTGAGCCAGAGCGCGTCGGCTCCCAGCCAGGCGAGGTAGTCCAGGCGCTCGGTGATGCCGGCGAGGTCGCCGATCCCGTCACCGTTCGCGTCCGCGAAGGACTGCGGATAGATCTGGTACAGCACGGTGCGCCCCAGGCGCGAGGCGAGGTCGGAGGTCAACGGCCTGCTCCTTCGGAGGTGGAATGTCGGAGGTGGAATGTCGGAGGTGGAACGGACGACCGGCACGTCGGGTGGTGCTATCTCCGGCCGACGTTGAACGTCTCCATCGCCATCAGCGGGCGGACCTTCTGCTCCAGCGGGCCGGGCGCGACGTAACGCCGCATCGCGTCGTCGGCCAGCTCGTTCCCGAGCGCCGCCATGATCATGCCCTGGTCCAGCGCCAGGTAACGCTGGGAGACCTGGCCGCTGCGCACCGCCACGGCGTCGTAGAAGCCGCCTGGTCCGTAGGCGTCGAAGTCCCGTGCGATGCTCCGCAGGTTCGCCATCGACTCGCCGCGGGCGTACCGCAGCGCGAGGAACGAGGCGTGCGGCGTCACCACGCCGTCGCCGTACCCGGTGGGCGCGGGGGAGCCCTCCCGGCAGCCCTCGTAGGGCTGGTCGACCGTCGTGCGCTCCTGGTCCGAGGTGTAGCCGGGACCGTCGAGCCCCAGCTGGTCGACGCCGTACTCGCGGTACCCGCCGGCAGGGTCGTTCGACGGCGAGAAGCCCCAGTACCCGTAGCGGGCCTCCCGCATCCCGTGCTCGATCTGCCCCCGCACGTACAGCGGGTGGTTGCGGCCCCAGGACCGGGGTCCCCACGTCTCCTCGGGCACGAACAGCGGCACCATCAGCGCCTCGAACATGCTGCCGCCCCACGTCGGCACCACCCGCATGCCGCGGTAGGGCAGCGCACCCTCGAAGACGGGGACACCCAGGTACTCGGCCCACTCGCCGGTCGGCCGCGTCTCCGTCCAGTCCCAGTCGCAGCTGTCCGGGAACGTGCGGTACGTGCCGAAGTAGTGCTCCGGCGGGATCTGCCCCTCGGCGATGCCCAGGTACGAGGCGATGCGCGGCTCCGTGTTGAACGCCCCGTAGTGGTGGCCGGTGTACCAGACGTCCGCGCCCATGCCGCAGTAGTCACCGGCGACCGGCGCCGTCTCCTGCGGGTCGGTGTCCCAGAACCCACCGCGGATCTGGTTCTGTGCGGCGTCGTAGTAGCAGCCGAAGTCCATGCGCTCGCGGACGGCGTCCGCCTCGTCGGCCAGGGACGGCTCCGCGCGGCTCGCCAGCAGCAGGCCGGTGGCCAGCCAGCCGTTGTCGACGCTGGACAGGAACGGCTTGACCGGGTCGCCGCTCGTGGGGAACTCCAGCAGCTTGGCGCCCGTCGCCGGGTCGTACCAGTTGTAGAACATGCCGCTGGGCTCGTGCCTCTCGAGCCCGGCGACGGTGTCGAGCGTGGTCGCCAGGCGCTCGCGCGCCTCGGCGCGCTCGATCAGCCCGACGTCGCGGGCGACCACCGTGCTCCACAGGTAGGCGCCGATGTTCGTCGGCGAGGTGTAGCCGCCGCGGCTGCCCGGGCTGAGGTCACCGCCGATGTTGTCGTCGGGCAGCCCGGTCTCCTCGACGACCAGGGCGTCGAACGAGCGCCACGTGTCCGCCGTCCAGGTACGCAGCGTGCGCTGGTCACCGCCCGCGCCGCGGTGCGCCTCGACGCCGTCGTCGCCGGTGCCCGTGCCGGCGCTCGCTGGTACCGCCGTGAGCGCCAGTGCGGCGACGGCCGCCGCCGCGACCGCTGCCCTGCGTCTGCTCGGGATGTGCGTGCTCATCTGTGACTCCTCTACGTCGTCGTAGCCGTGGTCGTCGTCGTTGCAGGTCGTGCGGTCGTGCGGTCGGTGTCGCCCAGGCGGCCCGGGGCTCAGGCGGGCAGCTTGCCCGTGCGGGCGACGTCGCCGAGCCAGGCCAGGCTGGGCTTGGGCGTGCGCTCGAACGTCGTGCGGTCGACGGCGATCAGGCCGAACGTCGGGGCGAAGCCGCTCATCCACTCGTAGTTGTCGAGCAGGGACCAGTGCAGGTACCCCTCGATGCGGCAGCCGCCGGCCATCGCCCGGGCCATGCTCTCCAGGGCGCCGCGGGTGTAGTCGATGCGGCGGGCGTCGTCGGCGGTGGCCATCCCGTTCTCGGTGACGATCATGGGCACGCCGCCGGTGATGCGGTGGGTGTACTCCAGCGCCTCGCCCAGCGCCTGCGGGTAGTACTCCCAGCCGGTCAGGGTGCGCTCGACGTCGTCGCCGAAGGGCACGGGCTCGCCGTCCGTCCCGATGATGGTGCGCAGGTAGCTCTGCACGCCCACGAAGTCGTCGCCGCGCGCGACCTCCAGGAAGAAGTCCTCGCGGGGGTAGGCGTAGGCGTCCCGCGCGGCCTCGGCGCCGGGAGCCGCCTGGAACACCTGGTTCGCGACGGTCCAGCCGGCCCGCACGTGCCCCAGGCCGTGCAGGATCTCGACGGCCCGCCGGTGGGCCGTCGCCTGCACCTCGGACGCCGCCTGGTCGGGTGCGGCCAGGCCCGCGGCGTCGAGGTTGGTGCGCCGGCTCGCGCCCAGCATCATCGAGGTGATGTTGGGCTCGTTGATCGTGACGACGTGCCGCACGTCGCCCAGGATCTGCGTGACGGTCTCGACGTACCGGCTGAACGTGTCGACGGCGTCGGGCGCGAACCAGCCGCCCCGCTCGGCGAACCACCGCGGCAGCGTGAAGTGCAGCAGCGTGACGACCGGCGTGACGCCCGCCGCCAGGCACACGTCGATCATGCGGCGGTAGTGGGCGAGCTGGGCCCGGGATATCTCACCTTCGGCGGGCTCGATGCGCGCCCACTCGACCGAGAAGCGGTAGGCGTTCAGGCCGGCGTCGGCGAGCAGCCGGACGTCCTCCGGGTAGCGGTGGTAGCTGTCGACGGCGTCGCCGGAGCTCTCGGCGCACAGCGTCCCGGGGACGTGCTCCTTCGCCCACCAGTCGCTGTTGACGTTGCCCCCCTCGATCTGGTGCGCGGCGGTCGACGCGCCCCACAGGAAGCCGGGTGCGGTGGGCAGCGTGATCTGTTCGGTCACGGAAGGACTCCTACTTCAGGCCGGTGGTGGAGATGCCCTGCACGATGTGCCGCTGCAGGGCCAGGAAGACGATGAGGATGGGCAGCACGATGACCGTCGCGCCGGCGACGAGCAGGCCGTACTGCACGGTGTTCTGGCCCGTCGAGTACAGGGCGAGGGCGACCGGCAGGGTGTACTTGTCGGCCGACTGCACGGCGACCAGGGGCCACAGGAAGTTGTTCCAGGACCCGAGGAAGGTCAGGATGCCGAGCGTCGCCAGCGCGGGCCGGGTCTGCGGCAGCACGACGGCGAAGAACGTGCGGAACTCGCCGGCGCCGTCGACGCGCGCGGCGTCGAGCAGCTCGTCCGGGATGTCGAGCATGAACTGCCGCATCAGGAACACGCCGAACGGCGCCGCCAGGAACGGCAGGATGAGCGCCGCGTAGGTGTTGATGAGGTCCAGGTTGGCCACGAGCACGAAGAGCGGCACGAAGGTGACCATGCCCGGGACCATCAGGGTGCCCATGACCAGCGCGAAGAGCGTGCGCCGGCCGGGAAAGTCGAGCTTCGCCAGGGCGTAGCCGACCATCGCGCTGAACAGGACCGACCCGACGGTCACGACCAGCGCCACCACCACCGAGTTCAGGAAGTACCGCGGGAAGTTGAGGGTGGCGAACAGCTCGGTGTAGTTCGCCCACGTCAGCTGGTCGGGGAGGAAGGTGGGCGGGAACTGGCGGATCTCGCCCTCCGGCTTGACCGAGGACACCACCATCCAGACGAGCGGCCCGATCGAGGCCGTGAGGCCTGCCAGGAGTGCGGCGTTCAGAGCCACCGCGCGCGGGGTGAAGCGGCGCCGACGGGGCGCGTCGTCGTGTGCCATCACTTCTCCGTCCTGAGCAGGCGGAACTGGAGGTACGACAGGATCACGATGGCGACGAACAGCACGTAGCTCATCGCGGCGGAGACGCCGTAGTTGCCGAACCCGAACTGGTTGAAGATCTCGTAGGCGACCGAGTTGGTGGCGCCCAGCGGCCCGCCCTGCGTCATCACGAACGGCTCCTCGAAGAACTGCAGGTACCCGATGCCGGTGATGACCGCGCAGAACAGCAGCGTCGGCCGCAGCAGGGGGACCGTGATGGACCGGAACTGCCGGACGGCGCCGGCGCCGTCGATGGCCGAGGCCTCGTACAGGTCGCGAGGGATGCCCTGCAGACCGGCCAGCAGGATCACCATCGAGTACCCGACGTTGCGCCAGGTGGCCATCACGATGAGGGACGGCATGGCCCAGACCTCGTCGGTGAGCCAGCGCGGCCCGTCGATGCCGAGCACGCCGAGACCTGAGTTCACGAGCCCGAAGTCGGGCTGCAGCAGGAACCGCCACACGACCGCCACCGCGACGATCGAGGTCACCACGGGGGCGTAGAACCCGACCCGGAACACCGACCGGAACCACACCAGGCCCGAGTTGAGCAGCACCGCCAGGAGCAGCGCGATCCCGAGCGTCAGCGGCATCGCCACCCCGACGAAGTAGAGCGTGTTGCCGGCGGCCTGCTGGAACTTCGGGTCACCGAGGACCGCGACGAAGTTGTCGAGCCCGACGAAGTTCACCGCCCACGGGCTCTTGAGGTCCGCCCCGTGCATGTCGGTGAACGCCATGTACAGGGAGGACGCGACCGGGAGCAGCATGAACACGGCAAACAGCACCGCGAAGGGCAGCGCGAAGCCCCAGGCGGCGAGGCCGGTGCGGCGGCGGCGTGCGGAGACGGTCACGGTCAGTCCAGGCCCGTCCCGATCGAGGTGGCGGCGTCCTGCATCTGCTGCGCCGCGTCCTCGGCGCTCAGGTCACCGGCGATGACCTGCTCGATGAGGAGGTCCAGCTCGTGCTCGATCTCGGCCCAGCTCGGGATCGCGGGCGTCGAGCGCGCGGTGGTGAGCACGTCCTGGTAGACGGCCACGGCCTCGTCGTCGGCCAGGGCCGGGTCGTCCCAGGAGGCCTGGACGGCGGGCAGGTCGCTGGAGATCTCGAACCAGTCGACCTGGGTGGCCGGGTCGGTCGCGAACTGGACGAACTTCCACGCCGCGTCGGGGTTGGCGGCGTCGGCCAGGACGGCGAGGTTGGAGCCGCCGATGAACGATCCCGTCGCCTCGTCCGCGGGCAGCGGCACCACGCCGAACGAGTCGGCGAAGTCGTCGCCCGCCGTCGTCAGCAGGTTCGCGCGCTCCCACGGGCCGGAGACGAACGAACCGAGCTTGCCGTCGATGAAGTTCTGCACCTTCTCCTCCTCGACGAGCACCGGCGGGGCGAGCCCGTCGCGCATGAACGAGGAGTAGTACTCCAGCGCCTTGATCTGGGCGTCGCTGTCGAGGGTGAACTCGCCGGCGTCGTCCATGATCTCGCCGCCCGCCTGCCAGTAGAACGGGAGGTACATCAGCGCCGTGGAGTTGCCGCGCGTCTGCAGCGCGATGCCGTGCTCGGCGCCGGCGTCCTGCAGCCTTGCCGCGAAGTCCGTCAGGTCCGCCCAGGTCTTCGGGGCTGCCAGGCCCTCCTGCTCCGCGAGGTCCTTGCGGTAGTACAGGACGCGCGACTCGACGTACCAGGGCACGCCGTAGGACGTCCCGTCGACGACAGTGGTGTCCCACGCGCCCGGGAAGAACGCCTCGGAGTCGATGCCCTCCGGGGTGGGCGCGAGGCCGCCGAGCTCCACGAAACCGCTCAGGAGGGTCGTCCCGACCTGCATGACGTCGGGCACCTCGCCCGTGGCGATGGCGGTGTTGATCTTCTCGGTGGACGACTCCCACGGCACGGGCGTGACGTTCACCGTGGCGTCCGGGTTGTCGGCCTCGAACTGCTCGGCGAGCTCGGGCAGCAGCTCGCCCTCCGTACCCATCGCCCAGACCTCGATGGTGCCCGTGGCGGGGCCGTCGGTGATGCTGCTGGAGCCTGCGGCCGTGGTGCCGGCCTCGTCGCTGCGTCCGCAACCCGTGAGGGCGAGGGCCAACGCGAGGGTCGACGCCGTCGCCGCGACGGCGAGGCGAGGTGTCCTGTTCACGATCACTCCTTTGTTGATCCGCTGTTCCGAAATTTCGAAGACGAATCTCGGAAAGACCCCGGGAGGTTAGACGCGACCGGATCGCGTGTCAATGGGATCGTGCCCGGAAGTAGCGGGCTGCGCGCCGGGTCCACTGCGTCTCCGCTACGATCCTGATTTCGGAAACACCAGGTCGCCCACGCCCACGGAGGACAGATGACACAGGACCAGCCCCGCACCCCGCTCGCCGTCGTGGCGGCTGAGGCGGGCGTCTCGGTCCCCACGGTCTCCAAGGTCCTCAACACCCGGCCCGACGTCGCAGGCGTCACCCGCGCCCGCGTCACCGAGGTGCTGGAACGGCATGGCTACGCCGTCCGGCCGCCGTCGGCGAAGCCCACGGGCATGATCGACGTCCGGATCGTCGACTTCGAGGGCACGTGGTCAGAGGCGGTGGTCCGCGGCGCCGTCGCCGGCGCGCGGCGGTTCGGCCTCGACGTGGTGCTGGCCGTCGAGCCCGACCCCGACGACTGCAGCTCCTGGGTCCGGCACGCGCTGGAGCGCGGCACCGACGGCCTGGTCAGCATCGTCGCGGTGCCCGACGCCGACGCCCGGAGCGCGCTGGAGAAGTCCGGCACGCCGCTCGTCGTCGTCGACCCGCGGCAGCGCCCGCCCGAGGGGATGCTCAGCGTCGGGGCCACCAACTTCCAGGGTGGGCTCGAGGCGACGGCGCACCTGCTGGGCCTGGGCCACCGGCGCATCGCCACCATCACCGGCGCGCTCGAGCAGGACAACGCCATCGCCCGGCTCGCGGGCTACCGCGCCGCGATGATCCGGGCCGGCGTGACCACCGACGACGAGCTCGTGTACGTCGGCGCGTACGGCGTCACCTCGGGGTACGAGGGCGCCCAGCGGCTCATGGCGCTGGACGACCCGCCCACCGCCATCTTCGCCAGCAGCGACGACACCGCCCTCGGCGCGCTGCGTGCCCTGCGCGAGGCAGGCCTCTCGGTGCCGCGCGACGTCTCGCTCGTCGGCTTCGACGACCTGCCGATCGCGCCGTGGATCGACCCGGCGCTCACCACCGTGCGCCAGCCGCTGGCCGAGATGGGCGCCACCGCCGTCGACCTCGTGCACCGGGCCCGCACGGCCAGCGGCCACACGCTCCGCACCGAGCTCGCGACCAGCCTCGTGGTACGGGCCTCCAGCGCGGCGCCCGCTCGCTAGGCTGCCGGGCGAAACCGTTTGTCGCGCACGTTGATCACGCACCGCGCAAGGAGGCGCCACCATGTCCGACCTGCCCTTCCTCACCGTCCGCGGCACGGATCTCGTGGACGAGGGCGGCACGCCCGTCCGCCTGGCCGGCGTCGGCCTCGGCGGCTGGATGAACCTCGAGAACTTCATCACCGGGTACCCCGGCACCGAGGGCAACCTGCGGCGCCTGCTGCTGGACCGGATGGGCCGCGAGTCCTACGACGCGTTCTTCGACGCCTTCTACACCGACTTCTTCGACGACGCCGACGCCGCCCACCTCGCCGCGCTCGGGCTCAACTCCGTGCGCATCCCGTTCCACTACCGGCACTTCGAGGACGACGACCGGCCCTTCGAGCTCAAGGAGGAGGGCTTCGAGCGCCTCGACCGGGTCGTCCGGCTCCTGGCCCGGCACGGGATCTACAGCATCCTCGACCTGCACGCGGCGCCCGGCCGGCAGAACCAGCACTGGCACAGCGACAACCCCACCCACGTCGCCGAGCTCTGGGTGCACCGGCACTTCCAGGACCGCGTGGTGCACCTCTGGGAGGCGCTCGCCGACCGGTACCGCGACCGGCCGGAGGTGGCGGGGTTCAACCCGCTGAACGAGCCGTCCGACCCGACGGGTGAGGTGCTCCCGGCGTTCTACGCCCGCCTGACCGCCGCCATCCGCGCCGTCGACGCCCGGCACGTCCTGTTCCTGGACGGCAACAAGTACTCCACCGACTTCAGCGCCTTTGCCGCACGAGCCGAGGGCGCGGGCGAGAACACCGTCTGGACCGCCCACGACTACGCCCTGCCGGGCATCGCCCGGGACGCCCGGGCCTACCCCGGCGAGGTGCGGGGCGAATGGTTCGACCGCGACGTGCTGGAGCAGTCGTTCCTGCGTCGCACCCAGTTCCAGCGTGAGACCGGCACGCCGATCTGGATCGGTGAGTTCGGCCCCGCCTACCCGGACCCGGCCCAGGACTCCTGGCGCCTGCAGATCCTGCGCGACCAGCTCGACGTCTATGCGGCGCACGGAGCGTCGTGGGCCCTGTGGACCTACAAGGACATCGGCCTGCAGGGCCTGGTCACCGCCCGGGCCGACTCGCCGTACGTGCGGCGCATCGCGGAGGTGCTCGCCGACAAGCAGCGCCTGGGCGTCGACTCGTGGGGCGGTTCGGACGCGGGGGTCCGCGACGTGCTCGACCCCATCGACGCCCTGTTCGACCGCGAGTTCCCCGACTACGCCCCCTGGCCCTGGGGCCGTGCGCCGCACGTCGCCCTGCTGGTGCGGCACGTCCTCCTGGCCGAACCGCTCGCAGAGAGGTTCGCCGACACGTTCCGCGGCGTCCTGCCCGACCAGGCCCGGGCGCTCGCGGCGTCATTCCGGTTCGATGCCTGCGACAGCAGGGCGGCCCTCGCGGACCTCCTGCGCTCACACCTGACGTGACCCGCCCGACCCGACCTACGCGCGCAGCTCCCGTTGGTCCGGGGCCAGGGTCAGGTCCGCGCGGCCGCCGTCGGGCAGGGTGAGCGTGCCCCGGACGGGCCGGCCGGCCACGCCGGCCACGGCCACCACCTCGCCCGACGGCGCCAGCTCCACCCGCCAGCCGACCGGGAAGGCCAGCCAGGGCGTCCCGTCCCGGGTGACGGTGACCCGGCCGTCCGCGACGGTCTGTGACCAGAGCCCGGTGCGGGTCGACCGCTCGTAGGTCAGCGACTCGACGCCGGGCCACCGGCCGGGGTCCGCCGTGGACAGACCGGTGCACCGGACGCCGCCGTCGGGCAGCTCCAGCACGCCGAAGAACCGCTCGACCGCGTCCAGGAAGAACAGCGCGGCGGGGGAGTAGCCGGAACCGTACCCGGCGTCGCCGGTCCACGGGTCGAGGGTCTGGGGGAACCGGTCGGTGCGCAGCAGCGCGTCGAAGGCGCCGCGCAGCGCCCGGGCCAGCTCGACGGTGCGCCCGTGCGCCTCGAACGCGCGCGGCGCGCGGAGCAGCGCGAGGAAGTTCACGGGCCCGCCCCAGGAGTTCCGGGTCGCGTCCCGGTCGAAGCGAGGGTCGTCCAGGGCGACCGAGGTGAACCCGGCCGGGGACAGGAACCCCTGCGGGCTCATCAGGTGCCGCCGGAGCAGATCGTCGAACAGCGCGTCGTCACCGACCTCGCACGCCAGGACCCGCAGCAGCACGTCCGACCGGAGGCGTACCGGCTCACCCGTCGTGTCCAGGTCGTACCAGGCGGCGTCCGCCACGTCCCACAGTCGGTCGAGGGCCGCGCGGCTGTCCGACGCCGCCGCCCGCCACGGGCGCGGGTCCTCGCCCAGCGCCTCGGCGGCCCGGGCGAGGTAGGCGCGGCGGGCGTACGCCTCGGCCGTCAGGTCGGGCGCGACGAACGGCAGCCGCGGGTTCCCCGCGTCGAAGCGGGCGGGGTCGCCGTCAGGGCAGGTGTCGGGGACGTGCCAGAACCGGGGCGAGGCGTCGTGGCCCGTGTCGTAGGTGCAGAACGCCTCCACCCCGCCGGTGCCACGCGTGTCGCGGTGCGCGGCGACCCACGCGTCGTCGGCCGCGAGGGCCTCGTACATCTCGCGCAGGTAGACGGCGTCCCGGTCGGCGGCGGTGGAGCCCGTGCGCAGGTAGTGCTCCCAGACGCTGCGCGCGAGCGGGGTGACCCGCTGGATCTGGGCGTGGGCGGCGCCGTCGTCCGTCACCTTGTAGGGCAGCAGGCCGTCGGCGCGCGCCCCGTGCGCCAGCAGCAGGTGCGTGGCGCGCGCGACGCCGGGCGCGAACCGCGCGAGGACCTCGGTACTGATGCTGCCCGTGCTCTCCAGCCAGCAGCCCGGGTAGGGGCCGCCCTCGGTGAGCGCGCCGGAGGGCGCACCGGGCAGCGGCCGCACGCACGCGGCGACGTCGGCCAGGGCGGCGCGCCAGGTGCTCGTGATCGCGGCGGCACGCTCGCCGCCGGTGACCTGGAGGGTGGCACCGGCGGCGAGCTGGTCCGGGGTGAGCGGCACTGCGGCGGCCGTTACTCGAGCGCCGCGGACATGTCGGCCGTCCAGGCCTGGGCGGCCTCCTCCGGCGTCATCGTGCCGAAGAGCACCTCCGAGTCGTACAGGATGGTGGTGTCGTTGAGGATCGAGCCGCCCTCCGGCTGCGGGGGAGCGGGCTCGGCCGTCTCGCCGATCTCCTGCACGTAGGCGCCCGACTCGGCGTCCTTCGGGCTGAGCTGGTCCTCGATGGCGGCGAACACCTCGGCGTTGAACGGCAGCCCGCGGTCAGCGAGGATCTTGCTGCCTGCCTCGGGGCTGTTGACCAGGTAGTCCACGAGCATGGCCGCGGCCTCCGGGTGCTCCGACTGCGCCGAGACCGCCCAGTACTGCGAGGGCAGCACGGTCACGCCGGGGTGCTCGAACTCCTGCTCGCCCGGGATCTTGAGCAGCACCATGTCGTCGCCCGACGCGTCGGCATAGGTGCCCAGCAGGTTGGAGTAGATGAAGCCCATCGCCGCCTTGCCGGTGCCCATGAGCGTGAGCTCGGGGGACTGGCCCTGGAACTCCGTGGTGACCTCGGCGTTCGGCTGCGCGCCGGACTCGACGAGGTCCAGCTCCATGTTCCAGAAGTCCACGAGGGTGTCGGTCTCGACGGCGAGCTTGCCGTCCCAGTCGTACACGCCCAGCCCACGCTGCCCGGCGTAGCTGCCGAGGATGTCGGTCACCTGCATCTCGAAGCCGTAGGTGCCGTCGTCGGGGTGCTTGTCCGAGATCTCGGCGGCGAGGTCGGCAAACTCGTCCCACGTCCACGTCTCGTCGTCGGGCAGCTCGACACCGGCCTCCTCGAAGACACGCGGGTTGGCGATCAGGCCGATCGCGTTGCCGCCGGTCGGTGCGCCGTAGACGGCGTCCTCATACGTGGCGCCGGACAGGGCGGCCTCGTTGAAGGGGGACATGTCGAGCTGCTCGCCCAGCGTGCCGAGGTCCACGAGCGCGCCCTTGGCCCCGTACTCCTGCGGGTAGGCGCCGCCGAGCGCCATGACGTCGGGTGCGTCGTTCGCGGCGGTGGAGGTGGCGATCTTGTCGAAGTACGACTCGAAGTCGCTGGGTTCGGTCTCGACGGTGATGTTGGGGTGCTCGGCCATGAAGTCGGCGACCACGTCGTCCGTGGTGGCGTTGCGCTCGGCCTCGCCCCACCAGCTGAGCCGGAGCGTGACCTCCTCCTCGGGGTCGTAGCCGTCGCCACCGCCTCCGCCGTCGGAGCCGGGATCGACGGCGCAGCCGGCCGTCAGGAGGGTGAGTGCCGCGCCCGCGGCGACGAGCGCCGCCGTCGTGCGGCTGGAACGTGCACGTGTTGTCCGCATCCCTGTGCCTCGCTTCATTGCGATCGGGTCCGTGATGGTGGGCGTCAACGTACGCGGGGCTATTGAATCGTGTCAACGATCTGTGCTTCACTTCCGGCAATCGTTTTGCAGAACGGTTTCGAACTGGTCGCCTCTTGGGGCTCGGCCGGGTCGAGGACGTGGCTTTCGAGGACGAGGAGGTCCTGCGTGAGCAGCATCGGCGAACTACGCATCCTGGCGCGCGGACGAGGTCGTCCGGTGCCGGGACCCGACGGCACCGCCGCCCGCAAGATCCGTTATCCCGACGCACGGACGGGCTACGCGTTCCTGGCGCCGTGGCTGATCGGGCTGGTGACGTTCACCATCGGTCCGATCCTGGCGTCCGCCTACCTGTCGCTGACCGACTACAACCTGCTGGAACCCGCCCGTTTCATCGGGTTGGAGAACTACGTCGACATGTGGGGCGACCGCAGACTGTGGGCGTCCTTGCGCGTCACCGTCACCTACGTGGTCGTCTCGGTGCCGCTGCAGCTCGCGGTGGCGCTGGCCATCGCCCTGCTGCTGGACCGTGGCATGCGCGGGCTCGCCTTCTACCGGTCGGTGTTCTACCTGCCGTCCCTGCTCGGCGGTTCGGTCGCCGTCGCGATCCTGTGGCGGCAGGTGTTCGGCACCGACGGGCTGGTGAACTGGGTGCTGGCCCTGGTGGGCATCGACGGCCCTGGTTGGATCTCGAACCCCTCCACCGCGCTGAGCACCATCATCGTGCTGCACATCTGGACCTTCGGGTCACCCATGGTGATCTTCCTGGCGGGTCTGCGGCAGATTCCCGCGGTCTACTACGAGGCCGCGCAGGTCGACGGCGCCTCGCCCGCACGCCGGTTCGTGTCCATCACGCTGCCGCTGCTCAGCCCCATCATCTTCTTCAACCTGGTGCTCCAGGTGATCTTCGCGTTCCAGACGTTCACGCAGGCGTTCATCGTCTCGGGCGGAACCGGGGGACCGAGCGACTCCACCCTCTTCTTCACGCTGTACCTGTACCGGGAGGGCTTCGGCAACCTCAACATGGGCTACGCCAGCGCCATGGCGTGGTTCCTGCTGACCATCATCTGCGCCTTCACGGCGTTCAACTTCTGGCTGTCGAGGTTCTGGGTGTTCTATGACGACTGACACGACAGGTCCCGCCACCGCCGCTCCGCCGGCCGTGCGACACGTGGTCGCACGACCACCGACGTTCCGCCGCAGGCTGCGCAGCGTCCTCAAGCACGCCGGGCTGCTGGCGCTCTCGCTCCTGATGATCTACCCGCTGATCTGGCTCGTGGTCGCCTCGCTGCGGCCCGACGACGAGATCTTCCGCGACCTCTCGATCGTCCTGACCGACCCGACGGGCGAGAACTACGCCTCCGGCTGGGAGGCGCACCGGCACTCGTTCACGCGGTACTTCCTGAACTCGGCGGTGCTGTCGATCGGGGCGATCCTCGGGAACCTGATCTCGTGCTCCCTGGCGGCGTACGCGTTCGCGCGCCTGCGGTTCCCGCTGCGCACCCTGTGGTTCGCGACGATGCTCGCCACGATCATGCTGCCGGTGCACGTGGTGATCGTGCCGCAGTACGTGATCTTCGCCCAGCTCGGCTGGATCAACACGTTCCTGCCGCTCGTGGTGCCCAAGTTCCTGGCCACGGACGCGTTCTTCGTGTTCCTCATGGTCCAGTTCATCCGCGGCATCCCCCGCGAGCTGGACGAGGCCGCGCGGCTGGACGGGGCAGGCCACCTGCGCATCTTCGGGCAGATCATTTTGCCCCTGATGGTGCCCGCCCTCGCCACCACCACGATCTTCACGTTCATCTGGACGTGGTCCGACTTCTTCGGGCCGCTGATCTACCTGACGTCCCAGGAGAACTGGACCGTCTCGCTCGCCCTGCGGGCGTTCCTCGACGCGACGTCGGAGTCGAACTTCGGCGGCATGTTCGCGATGTCGGTGCTGTCCCTGCTCCCGCTGTTCCTGGCGTTCCTGCTGGGCCAGCGGTATCTGGTCAGGGGGTTCGCGACGACCGGGATCAAGTAGGCCGCACCCAGCGGACGTCCCGGGCCCAGGAGACGCCCGGCCCGCCGGCCGGCGGGCCGGGGACGGCTCAGCGGCTGGGGCGCTTCGGCTTCTCGACCTCCGGGAGAGGCAGGCCACCGGGGCCTTCCTCCGACGCGGGGATCGGGGGCTCGCCGCGGGCCGCGCGTTCCTTCGCGCTCGCCGCGTACGCGTCGACGTACTCCTGGCCGGACAGCGCGAGGATGGCGTACTCGATCTCGTCGGCGACGGCGCGCAGCACGAACCTGTCGGTCTCCATGCCCTTGTACCGGCTGAAGTCGAGCGGCTCGCCGATCACGGCGCCGAGCGGCATGAACGTGGGCAGGCCGCGCCCGGGGGGCTGGGCGACGTCGGTGTCGACCATGGCGACGGGGACGACCGGGGCGCCGGACTCGAGCGCCATCCGGGCCACGCCGGTCTTCGCCTTGTACAGGCGGCCGTCGGGGCTGCGGGTGCCCTCGGGGTAGATGCCGAACAGGTTGCCCTCACGCAGCACGCGCAACCCCGTGCGCAGCGCTGCCTCGCTCGCGGCGCCGCCGGACCGGTCCACCGGGATCATGCCGATGCCCGTCATGAACCAGGCCACGAACTTGCCCTTGAGGCCCTTGCCCGTGAAGTAGTCGGACTTGGCGAGGAACGTCACCCGGCGCGTGAGCAGGAGCGGCAGGATGAACGAGTCGATCACCGCCAGGTGGTTGCTGGCCATGATCGCCGGGCCGGTGCGCGGCACGTTCTTGGCGCCGATCACCCACGGCTTGTACGCGAGGCGCAGCCAGGGGCCGACCAGCAGGTTCCGCATCACCCAGTAGAACAAGATTCCTCCTCCAGACCCGGCCCCGCGGGCCCCCCGACGACAATAGAGTGTGCCCATGGCCGCATCGAACACCGACGACCGAGACGACGACGTGCCCGGCGACACCCCACGCGAGCTGGGCGACGACGACGTGGCCTCGCGCTGGGCCGACATCGTCGCAACCCTCGGCGACATGGACGTCTCGCGGGCCGACGGCACGGCCGGCGACCCCGAGAAGCCCGCCGAATCCTCTCAGACTTCGCGGCCCGATGACGAGAGCACCGCCGACGCCGCCGCCGGCGACCGTTCCGGCGCTCGCGCCGGCAACGGTGGTGACGGCTCTGCGGACGGCTCGGACGAGGACTCGGACGACGACTCGGCGACCGGGTCGCGCGTGATCCTGCCCGCCGGCCCGCGCGACTGGCCGCTGACGCCGGAGATCGAGGCGCTCGAGGAGGAGGAGTCCCACTTCACGCCGCCCGAGCCGCCGCCCCTGCTGTCGCGCGACCCGCTGCTCACGATGGCCTGGAGCTTCGTCGTGGGTGTGCCCTCGCTGGCCGTGATCGGGATGATCGTGTCGGCGGCGATGCCGGCCGTGTCGATCCCCCCGCTGGCCGGGCAGATCAGCCTCGGCCTGTTCGTGGCGGGCCTCGGTGTGCTGATCTGGCGCATGCCCCACCAGCGGGACCCCGACGACGACGGGCCGGGCGCCGTCGTGTGATCCGGGCCGGTGTGAGGCCGCCGGAGTCCGACACACGAGCCCGACACGCGACGCCGACAGGTCAGAAGCTCAGTTCACCCGGGTGAACTGAGCTTCTGACAGGTCGCTCCCGAGATCTCGGGGGCTTTCCGATATCCGGGGGAGCGCTCAGCGACGGGCGAGGTCCGCGGCGCCCACGATGCCCGCCTCGTTGCCGTGCTCGGCCAGCTCGATCTTCGCGACCGGACGGTGGCCCATGGCGGACAGCTGGGCCTCGAAGCCTCGCCGCACCGGGCCGAGCAGCAGGTCGCCGGCCGCGCCGACGCCGCCGCCGATGACGATGAGCTCCGGGTCGAGCAGGGCCGCCACCGACGCGGACCCCTCACCGATCCAGCGCCCGAGGGTGGCGAGCAGCTCGACGGACAGCGGGTCGCCCTCCTGGGCGGCCTCGGTCACCATCTTACCCCTGATCTCAGCAGGCTCACCGCCCGAGAGCTCCAGCAGCCTGGCGGCCTGGTCGACGCGCGCGACGGCGGCGTGCTGGGCGTCGCGCTCCAGCGCGCTGCCCGAGGCGTACTGCTCCCAGCAGCCCTCGTGGCCGCAGCCGCAGTAGTGCCCCTCCGGCACCACGCGCATGTGCCCGACCTCTGCCGCCATGCCCCACTTGCCGCGCACGAGCTCCCGCTCGGAGATGACCGCGCCGCCGAGGCCGGTGCCGACGGTGAGCATGAGCATGTCGGTGGCGTCGCGCCCCGCGCCGAACCGGAACTCGGCCCAGCCGGCGGCGTTCGCGTCGTTCTCCACCACGATGGGCAGGTCGGCGTCGACCAGCTCGGCCACCTTCGCGGCCAGCGGGTACTCCCGCCAGGCGATGTTGGGGGCGAAGTTCACGGACGTCCGGTCGGGGCTCACGAAGCCCGCGGCGGCGAGGCCGATCGCGCTCACCTCGTGCTCCTTGACGAGCTCGTTGCAGGCGTCGGCGATCGCCCTGTCGATGTGCGCGACGTCGTCGGCGTCGGTCTCCCGCCGCACCTGGGCGAGGATCTTGCCCTCCTCGTCGACGACTCCCACAGCGATCTTGGTGCCGCCGATGTCGACCCCGATGGCGTGCATTCGTCCTCACGTTCTCTCGTTGCACGACGGTCGTACGGACCGTCGAAAAGGAGGCTGCACCGAGTAGGTGCGCACAACCAGGGTAGCGACCGCCAGGAGTGCAACACACGGCGTCCGTTTCCCGGTATCTTTGCAGGCACGGTCAGTACTGCCACTGGAGTCAGAATGGACGAGATCAACAGCGCGATTCTCATCGAGCTGCCCCCCACCTCCAATCTCAACGATGTACTCGCGGATCGTGTCGGCGCCGGTGCCGACAAGCCGATGATGGAGGTCCCGGCCGGCAAGGGCGAGCCCTGGCGCGTCGTCACGGCCGGAGAGTTCGACGCCCAGGTGGTTGCTGTGGCGAAGGGCCTCGCGGCCCGCGGCATCGAGCCCGGCGACAAGGTCGGCATCATGTGCCGCACCCGGTACGAGTGGGCCGTGCTGGACTTCGCGGCCTGGGCCGCGGGCGCCGTGCCCGTACCCGTCTACGAGACCTCCTCGGCCGAACAGGTCGAGTGGATCCTGTCCGATGCCGACGTGAAGCTCGTCTTCACCGAGACCGCGGCCAATGCCGCCACCGTCGAAGAGGTGCGCGCCGCCTGCCCGCTCGTGACCGACGTGCTCGTCATCGACGACGGCGCGCTGGACGCGGTGGTGGCCGACGGCGTGGAGGTGCCCGACGCCGAGATCATCCGGCGCCGCGCTCTGGCGGACCTCGACGACCTCGCCACGATCATCTACACCTCGGGCACCACGGGTCGCCCCAAGGGGGCCGAGCTGACGCACCGCAACTTCGCGTCGCTCGCCGTGAACGCCGTCGAGGCGGTGCCGGAGGTGTTCGCCAAGGAGGGCGGACGCACCCTCCTGTTCATCCCGATGGCCCACGTGTTCGCGCGGTACATCCACGTGCTCGGCGTGGCCGGCGGCGTGGTCACCGGGCACTGGGCCGACACGACGACGCTGGTCGACGGGCTCGGCGAGTTCAAGCCGACGTTCATCCTCGCGGTGCCGCGCGTGTTCGAGAAAGTCTACAACACCGCCGAGCAGACGGCGGCGGCCGGCGGCAAGTCGAAGATCTTCCACTGGGCCACCGCGACGGGTATCGCGTGGTCGCGGGCGCTCGACACGCCGTCGGGCCCGAGCCTGGGCCTGAAGCTCCAGCACTCGGTCGCCAGCGCACTGGTGTTCTCGAAGCTGCGGGCCAAGCTGGGCGGCCAGGCGGATTTCGCTGTCTCGGGCGGCGGCCCGCTGGGCGAGCGCCTCGGCCACTTCTACCGTGGACTGGGCCTCACCGTGCTCGAGGGCTACGGCCTCACCGAGTCCACGGCCCCGGCAACCGTGACCCGCCCGACGGCGACGAAGATCGGCACGGTCGGCCCGCCGCTGCCGGGCTGCTCCGTCAAGATCGCGGCGGACGGCGAGATCCTCCTCAAGGGCCAGAACATCTTCCGGGCATACCACAACAACGAAGCCGCCACCGCGGAGTCGTTCACCGAGGATGGCTGGTTCCTCACCGGCGACCTGGGCGTTCTGGACGACGACGGGTTCCTCACGATCACCGGTCGCAAGAAGGAGATCATCGTCACCGCGGGCGGCAAGAACGTGGCGCCCTCGAACCTCGAGGACCGGATCCGGTCGCACGCCCTGGTCAGCCAGTGCGTGGTGGTCGGTGACGGCAAGCCGTACATCGGCGCGCTCGTGACGCTCGACGCCGAGGGGCTGCCGGGCTGGCTGAAGATGCACGGCAAGCCCGCGCTGTCCGTGGACGAGGCGCGCAAGGACCCCGACGTCCTGGCCGCGCTGGACGAGGCGGTGCAGCGCGCGAACAAGGCGGTCTCGAAGGCCGAGTCGATCCGCAAGTACACGGTGCTGGCGACCGACCTGACCATCGAGAACGGGTACCTCACACCGAAGCAGAGCGTGAAGCGGTCCGTGTTCCTGAAGGACTTCGACGAGGACGTCGAGCGCCTGTACGCGGACAAGAACAGGGAGAGCCTGCACCTCATCGGCTGAAGCTCCTCGGCCGGTTGGTGACTTCGGTCGGTTGCTGGTGGGGCGTCATGACTTCGGTCCGTTGTTCTGAGATCGGTCAATCAAACGACCGATCTCAGAGCAACGGACCGAAGTCGTTGCGGTGCTGAGGCAACCGACCGACGTCGCACGGCCTCGCTCCGCCGTCGTGCCGTGTCCGGTGCCCGCTATCCCGCCGTCAGCGAGATCCAGGTGTCGGGTGGCAGGTCCGGCCGGCCGGGTACGGCCCGGTGCTCCTCGGTCCACGCCTGCCCGACGGCGTCGGTGGCCACCGCCCGCCAGAACCGCACGGCAGGCGGGTTGGCGTCCTGGAACGGGACCTCCCAGCGGCCTGGGAAGCTCGCCAGGACGTGTGCCGCGAGCTCGCGCCCGACGCCGCTCCGTCGGGCCCCGCGCACCACGAAGAACGAGCTGACCACGTGGGTCGGCCCGTCGAGCCCGCGCACGAGCGCGAAGCCGACGGGCGACGGCGGGGTGCCCTCGGGCTCCAGGTGGGCGAGGACGCCGCGCCGGCCCGGGTCGGTGAACGTGGCGTCGAGCCGGTCACGCCGGAACTGACCGGTCGGGTCGGGGAGCGCCCCCGTGACCTCCGACAGGTCGTGCCGGAACAGGAGCCAGAGCCGCTCCAGGACCGGGCGGTCGGCGGGCGTCGTCGGGCGGACGATGAGTCGTGCGGGCGCGGAAGCGGGCGATTCGGTCATAACAGAAAGCCTCCCGGGCCATTAGGCAACCGGGAGGCTCACTGCAATTCTCTCACGCGCCGCGAGCCCGAGTCGAGACGCTAGTTGGTCACAGGTGCCCGCGCTCCCGGTCGGCGGCGTGCTCACTCACCGGACGTGCCGGGCGCGGTCGTCGACCCTCAGTAGGATGACGACGAAGGGTGCCGCGCGGGCGATCGCCGGCTGGGGCGCCCGTGAACTTTCCCTGATGAGAGGTGCTCCTCCGATGGCTGTTCGTCGTGTGGCCCTGCTGACCGCCGGCGGCTTCGCGCCCTGCCTGTCGTCCTCGGTTGGCGGCCTGATCGAGCGTTACACCGAGCTCGACCCCGAGATCGAGATCATTGCCTACCTGCACGGCTACCACGGCCTGCTGACCGGCAACAAGATAGAGATCGGTGAAGAGGCGCGCGCCCAGGCCCCGATCCTGCACCGCTTCGGCGGCTCGCCGATCGGCAACTCCCGCGTGAAGCTGACCAACGTCAAGGACGCGGTCAAGCGCGGCCTCGTCAAGGAGGGTCAGGACCCGCTGCACGTCGCCGCGGAGCAGCTGAAGGCCGACGGCGTGGACGTGCTGCACACGATCGGCGGCGACGACACCAACACGACCGCCGCCGACCTCGCCGCCTACCTGCACGAGAACGGCTACGAGCTCACCGTCGTGGGCCTGCCGAAGACCATCGACAACGACGTGGTGCCGATCAAGCAGTCCCTGGGCGCGTGGACCGCGGCCGAGGAGGGCGCGAAGTTCGCGGCCAACGTCATCGGTGAGAACCGGGTCGGCCCGCGCATGCTGATCGTGCACGAGGTCATGGGGCGGCACTGCGGCTGGCTGACGGCGGCCACCGCGAAGTCGTACCGCGAGTGGCTCGACGCCCAGGAGTGGGCCCCGGCCCTCGGCCTGTCCCGTGAGCGCTGGGACGTGCACGCCGTGTTCCTGCCGGAGCTCGAGATCGACCTCGAGGGCGAGGCCAAGCGCCTGCGCGGCGTCATGGACGAGATCGGCAACGTCAACATCTTCCTGTCGGAGGGTGCGGGCATGCACGAGATCGTGGCCCAGCTCGAGGCTGCCGGCGAGACCGTGGAGCGCGACCCGTTCGGGCACGTGAAGCTCGACACGATCAACCCCGGCCAGTGGTTCGCGAAGCAGTTCGCGGAGAAGCTGGGCGCCGAGAAGACGATGGTGCAGAAGTCGGGCTACTACTCCCGCGCCGCCGCCGCGAACAGCGACGACCTGCGCCTCATCAAGTCGATGACCGACTACGCGGTGGAGTGCGCGCTGCGTGGCGAGTCCGGCGTCATCGGCCACGACGAGGAGGACGGCGACAAGCTCAAGGCGATCGCGTTCCCGCGCATCGCCGGCGGCAAGGCGTTCGACGTCTCGCAGGAGTGGTTCGGCGAGATCCTCGCGGACATCGGCCAGCCGCTCGTGCCGGCCGCCCCGGCGGAGCACTGAGCACGGTGCGGGCACCACGACCGGCGAGCCGATGAGCACTGCGACAGACCCGGCCCAGACAGATCCGGCCGAACGGTCGGCTGGTCCGGCTGGTCCAGCTGGTCTGGACCACTACCGCACGCTCACGGCGCTCCAGCAGCCCACGTGGCCGGACCCGGGCGCGCTGGCGGCCGCGACCGGCCGCCTGGCGCAGGCCGCGCCCATCGTGGTGCCCGCACAGGCCGACACCCTGACCGAGCGGCTCGCCGCCGCCGGCCGGGGTGAGGCGTTCCTGCTCCAGGGTGGGGACTGCGCGGAGACGTTCGCCGAGGCGAACGCCGACCGCATCCGCAACAAGGTCCGCACCATCCTGCAGATGGCGGTGGTGCTCACCCACGGCGCGAGCACGCCGGTGGTGAAGATGGGCCGGATGGCCGGCCAGTACGCCAAGCCGCGCTCCAGCGACACGGAGACGCGCGACGGCGTGACACTGCCCGCCTACCGCGGCGACATGATCAACGGGTTCCCCTTCACGCCGCAGGACCGCACACCCGACCCGGAGCGCCTCGAGCAGGCCTACCGGATCTCGGCAGCCACGGCGAACGTGGTGCGGGCCTTCACGCAGGGCGGCTTCGCCGACCTGCGCCAGGTGCACGAGTGGAACCGCGGCTTCATGCGCAACCCCGCCTACGCGCGGTACGAGAAGACGGCGGACGAGATCGACCGCGCGATCCGGTTCATGCACGCGTGCGGTGCCGACTTCGACGCGCTGCGTTCCGTCGAGTTCTTCCTGAGCCACGAGGCCCTGGTGCTCGACTACGAGCGGGCACTGACCCGCACGGACCAGCGCACCGGCAGGGCCTACGACACGAGCGCGCACTTCCTCTGGATCGGGGAGCGCACGCGCCAGCTCGACGGCGCCCACGTCGACTTCTTGTCCCGCATCGCCAACCCGATCGGCGTGAAGCTGGGCCCGACGACGACGCCGCACGACGCGCTGGCCCTCACCGAGCGGCTCAACCCGGAGAACCTCCCCGGCCGGCTCACGTTCATCACGCGCATGGGCGCGAGCCGGGTCCGCGACGTGCTGCCGTCCATCGTCGAGGCGGTGACCTGGTCCGGGGCGAACGTCACCTGGGTGACGGACCCGATGCACGGCAACACCATCACGTCGGACAGCGGCTACAAGACCCGCCGCCTCACGGACGTGCTCGACGAGGTCGCCGGGTTCTTCGAGGTGCACAAGACGCTGGGCACGGTCCCCGGTGGGCTGCACATGGAGCTCACCGGCGACGACGTCACCGAGGTGCTGGGCGGGTCCGAGGAGATCTCCGACGCCGGCCTCGCGCTGCGCTACGAGACGCTCGTCGACCCCCGTCTGAACCACCAGCAGTCCCTGGAGCTGGCGTTCCAGGTGGCGGAGATGCTGCGCGCATAGCACCGGCGCCGGGACTGCGGTCTTAGGCGAGTTCTTGGGCAGTTCTTGGTCGTCGCCGACCATCCTCGTCCGTGCCAAGCGATGGAGCCGCACGGGCTTTGTCGCGTGCGCTCCTCGGAGGCATCCGTAGCGACGAGGAGGCCCCATGACGCGCACCAAGACTGTCGTTGACCCTGCGACGAACGCAGTATCGGCTCCCACCGTGGAACCGATTGCCATCACCGGTATGGGCTGTCGGCTTCCGGGCGGTGTGAACTCGCCCGACGACCTGTGGCACATGCTCATCAACGGTCTCGACGGTATCCGGAACGTACCGGAGGAGCGCTGGCAGGGTTACGCCGCTGCCCACCCGGCCCAGCTGCGCGCGACGACCAAGAGGGCGGGCTTCATCGAGAACGCCGCGGCGTTCGACGCGGCGTTCTTCGGTATCACCCCGCGCGAGGCCGAGCAGATGGATCCTCAGCAGCGCATCCTGCTGGAGACGGCGTGGGAGGCGCTCGAGAACGCCGGAGTCCCGCCGATGTCGCTCGCCGGCAGCAACACCGGGGTGTTCATCGGGGTCGGGTCGGACGACTACGGGCGGCAGATGCTCGAGGACCTGCCACGTATCGAGGCCTGGACCGGTATCGGCGCCTCCATGTGCGCCACTGCGAACCGGATCTCGTACCACCTGGACCTGCGGGGCCCCAGCGTCGCGGTGGACACCGCCTGCTCGTCGTCGCTCGTGGCCGTCCACCAGGCCTGCCAGGCGCTGCGTTCCGGTGAGGCCCACGTAGCACTCGCGGGCGGCGTGAACATCATGGCGGGCCCCAGCCTCACCATGGTCCTGGACGCCGCCGGCGCGACGTCCCCGGACGGCACGTCGAAGTCGTTCGACGCGTCGGCGAACGGTTACGGCCGCGGCGAGGGCGCGGGCGTCGTCGTGCTCAAGCGGCTGAGCGACGCCCAGCGCGACGGAGACACCGTCCTGGCGGTGATCCGCGGGAGCGCCGTACAGCAGGACGGCCGGACCAACGGGATCATGGCGCCGAGCGGGGACGCCCAGGCCGCCGTGGCCCGGCAGGCGCTGCGCGTGGCCGGCGTCGACCCGCTGACCATCGGCTACGTCGAGGCGCACGGCACCGGCACCCGTGCCGGGGACCCGATCGAGGCGAACGCCCTGAGCAGCGTGTACGGCGTGGGTCGGGCCGACGACGCGCGGTGCCTGATCGGGTCCGTGAAGCCCAACATCGGGCACCTGGAGGCAGGAGCCGGGATCGCCGGCCTGATCAAGGCCGTCCTGTCGCTGGTGCACGCCGAGATCCCGCCCACGATCCGCCACCAGGAGCCGACCCCGGCGGTGGACTGGGCGTCGTCCGGCCTGCAGGTGGTCGCCGGACGGACTCCGTGGCCGGAGGGCTCGGAGCCGCGGCGCGCGGGCGTCTCCAGCTTCGGTTATGGCGGCACGGTCGGGCACGTGGTGCTCGAACAGGCGCCCGAGCAGAGCCAGGAGCAGGGCCAGGAGCAGGGCCGGCCCGCCGTCGAGAGCCACCGGCCACGGGTCCTCCCGGTCTCCGGGGCGAGCACCGACGCGGTGCGCGAGTACGCGGCCCGGCTCGCCGGCCGGCTGCGCACGGCGGACGAGATCGACGTCGCCGACGTGGCCCACACGCTGACGACCCGCCGCGAGCATGCAGGGGTGCGCGCGGCAGTGGTGGCCGGGACGGTCGAGGAGGCGGCAGCCGGCTTCGAGCGCCTGGCGGCAGGTGAGGAGGCCGAGCACAGTCCGGCCGCCGCCGTCGGCGGGCACGACGCGGTGTGGGTCTTCTCCGGTCACGGGTCCCAGTGGGCCGGCATGGGCCGCGACCTGCTGGCGGACGAGCCGGAGTTCGCACGGGTCATCGACCGGATCGTCCCGGTCTTCCAGGAAGAGGCAGGCTTCTCCCCGCGTGACGTCATCGTCAGCGGTGACCTCGGCGGGCCGGATCGGATCCAGCCGATGATCTTCGCGATCCAGGTCTCTCTGGCCGCGGCGCTGCGCGCTCGGGGCCTGCGCCCCGCCGCCGTGATCGGCCACTCGGTGGGTGAGATCGCGGCGGTCGTCGCGGCGGGAGTACTGGACCTCGAGAGCGGCGCCCGCCTGGTCTGCCGCCGGTCCGCGCTGCTCCCCGAGGTAGCCGGCCGGGGCGCGATGGCCATGGTCTCGCTGCCCTTCGACGAGGCGGAGCGGCGGCTGGCGGACAACCACGACGCCCACGCGGCCATCTCCTCCTCGCCGTCGTCGACAGTGATAGCCGGCACCCCGGATGCCGTCGAGCAGGTGAGCACGGCCTGGGCCGCAGAGGGGATCAGGGTCCGCGAGGTCGCGTCCGACGTGGCGTTCCACAGCCCGCAGATGGACCCGCTGTGCCCGCGGCTCGCGGCCTCGGTGCGCGACCTGGAGCCGCAGGCGCCCGCCGTACCCGTCTACAGCACAGCGCTCGCGGACCCGCGCTCGGACGCTCCGCGGGACGGCGCCTACTGGGCGGCCAACCTGCGGAACCCGGTGCTGCTCACCTCCGCGGTCCGGGCCGCCGTCGAGGACGGTCACCGCTCGTTCATCGAGCTGGCGCCGCACCCGGTGGTCGCGCACTCTATCGAGGAGACGGTCGGGGAGGCCGCCGAGGGTGACGCCGCCGAGACCGGGTTCTTCGTCACGGGCACGCTGCGGCGCAAGCGCCCGGAGGTCGCGGAGCTGTTGAAGGCCGTGGCGGCCGCGCACGTTCGGGGCGTCACCGTGGACTGGGCGGCTGCAGCCGAGGAGCACGCGGGACCGGTCACGCTGCCGACCACCGCATGGCAGCACCGGGACTACTGGCGGGCACCGACCGCTGCAGCCGTGGCACAGCGGCACGACCCCGGTTCGCGCACGCTGCTCGGCACGCTCGTCGAGCTTGCGGACGGGTCCGGGACCCGCGTCTGGCAGACCCAGCTCGACTTCGAGACCCGCCCGTACCCGGGCGAGCACCCCATCGGCGGAACCGAGGTGCTGCCCGCTGCGGTGCTGCTCACCACGTTCATGTCGGCGTTCGACGGGTCAGGGCTCCGCGACGTCGAGCTGCGCTCACCGGTGCCCGTGACCGGCACGCGTGAGGTCCAGGTCATCCGGGTACAGGACTCGGTGCGCCTCACGTCGCGCCGGCTGGACGGTGACCAGGAGGCTCCGACCCAGCACACCTTCGCGCGCCGCGGCCCGGCGGCAGTCGAGGGAGCCGAGCCGATCGGGCTGGCCTACACCGCGGCGCGTCGTGGCGAGCAGTCGGCCCCGGGATCGGTGGCGCAGCGCCTCAAGGACATCGGCGTGGCGGACATCGGCTTCCCGTGGGAGTTCAAGGAGATCCGGACGGCCGACGGCGAGATGTACGCGCGGGTCGTCGCGAGCGGCGACACCGAGGGTGCTGAGGAGCCGGACCACTGGGCCTCCCTGTTCGACGCCGTGCTCTCCGTGGCACCGATGGCGTTCACGGGCACCCCGGCGCTCCGGATGCCCTCGCGCGTGGGTGAGCTCCGGCTGTACGGCCCCGCGCCGTTCGAGGCGCAGCTCGTCGTGCGCCACGCTGCCGACACGTCCGACCCGACGACGGTCGACGTCCAGATCGCCGACGCCGAAGGTGTTGTCGCGGCCGAGCTCGTGAACCTGCGGTTCACGGAGATCGACCCCCCGAGCACGTCGAGCGGGACGCTCGTGCACCGGGTCGCGTGGGAGAGCGTTGCCCTCCCGCCGCAGCGCGCAGGGGCCCGGGTCGTGCTGGTCGGGGCGGACGGTGCCCTCGGTGCTGCCGTCCAGGCCGCGATCACCGACGCGGACGGATCCGTGACCAGCGTCCCGACCCCGGACGCCCTTTCAGCTCTCGGGTCGGCTCTCGACCACAGCTCGATCCTCGTCCTTCCCCCGGCGAGCGCCCCGGACCTGCCGGTCGGTGACCTCGCGGTGGCAGCCGCGTGGCAGGTGGCCCGCACGGTCCAGGTGATGGCGGACGCGGCTCCGGCCGGTGCCCGGGTCTGGGCGGTCACGAGCCGCGGTGACGACCACGCCGTCGTCGAGCAGGCTCCGGTATGGGGCATGTCGGCGGTGCTCGCTACCGAGCACCCCGACGTCTGGTGCGGCGTCGTGGACCTCGATCCCGGCCATGTCGAGGCGTCGGCCGCCACGCTCCCCGCACTCCTGGGCGGCGCCACGACGGACGAGCCGGTCGTCCGGCTGGACGGCGAGACGGCGTGGTACCGGAGGCTGCGCCCCGCGGCGTCCGCGTCGGCCCGTCCGGCCGTGACCTGCTCGCCGGACGGTACGTACCTGATCACCGGCGGCCTCGGTGTGCTCGGCCTGGAGATCGCCTCGTGGCTCGCCGGCCGTGGTGCCGCCCGGATCGTGCTCGCCGGACGCTCGGCGCTGCCCCCGCGCTCGGAGTGGGACGACCTCTCCGACCCTGCGGGCCGCCGCAGGATCCACGCGATCCGTGCCCTGGAGGCGCGCGGCGTCACGGTCCGGGTCATCAGCCTCGACATCACCGACCGCGACCAGGTCGCGGCGGCGCTGACCGCCGAGGCACTGGGTCTGCCGCCCATCCGCGGTGTGGTGCACGCGGCCGGTGTGCTGGACAGCCGTACGCTCGCCGACCTCGACGAGGACTCGCTCCGGACGGTGCTGCGGCCCAAGGTGGACGGCGCGCTCGTGCTCGACGAGGTGTTCCAGCCCGGGGAGCTGGACTTCTGCGCCTACTTCTCCTCGATCGGTCTCCTGCTCGGACTGACCGGGCAGACCAGCTACGCCGCCGCGAACGCGTTCCTCGACGGCCTGGCCCGGGAGCGCCACGCCCGCGGCGGTACCGAGACGGTCAGCCTGGGCTGGACGTCATGGCGCGCGATGGGCATGGCGGCGAGCACCGCCGTCGAGGAGGAGCTCGCGGGGCTGGGCGCCGGGGACATCACCAAGGACGAGGCGTTCCGGTCCTGGGACGCGGTGGTCCGCAGCGGTGAGCCCCACGCGGCAGTGGTCCGGGTGCTCGAGGTGACCTCGGACGGCCCGGCGGTCCTGCGTGGGCTGGTGGCCGAACCGGCCGAGACGGCCGACGACGGGGGCGGCACCCTTCGCGAGCTGGCCGGCGATGACCTGGTGGCAGCCGTCACGACGCTGGTCATCGGGGAGACCGCACAGGAGACCGGGCAGGCCCCGGAGGCACTGGACGCACGCAGCTCGTTCACCGACCTGGGCCTCGACTCGGTGATGACGATGGCGATCAGGCGTCGCCTGCAGAAGAAGCTCGGCGTCCGGCTGCCGGCCGCCGTGATGTGGGACCACCCCGACGTCGGCTCGTTCTCCGGGCACCTCGCCGGACGGCTCGAGGAGACCGCGCTCGTCGCGGGCGCCTGAGCCTCACCTACGAGAGAGAGGAACTCACGTGGCTGAACGTACGACGTCGGTAGTGACCGACGATCTGGCGGAGACGATCCTGCGAGGGGGTGTCACACCCTGGCCCGACGACCTCGCCGAGACCTACCGCGCGGCGGGCTACTGGCGGGACCGTCCCCTCGGCGACCTCGTGTGGGAGTGGGCGGAGGCGCGCCCGCACGGGCTCGCGGTCGTGGACGGCGACACCCGGTTCACGTACCGGGAGCTCGCGTGCGCGGCCGACCGGGTGGCGGTCCTGCTCCGCGAGCGAGGGCTGGGGCGCGGTGCGGTCCTGCTGGTCGCGCTGCCCAACGGCTGGGAGCTCGTGGTGCTGTTCCTGGCGTGCCTGCGGGCCGGCGTCGCGCCGGTGATGATGCTGCCGGCGCACCGTGACCACGAGCTCGCGGCCATCGGCCGGCGGGCCGGCGCGGCGGCGATCGCGGTGCCGGGCATGTTCCGGGAGTACGACCACCCGGCCATGGCCGACCGGGTCCGCGACCAGGTGCCCTCGCTGTCCGAGGTACTGGTCTGCGGGGACGACGTCGGCGCGCACCATGTCGACGTGCGGGCGGCCGTCGAGGACGTGTCGGCCGACGACGTCCTCGCCCGCCGGGCGCACCTGGACGCGACGCCTCCGGCGGCGTCCGACGTCGCGGTCTTCCTGCTGTCCGGCGGCACGACCGGGCTCTCGAAGGTGATCGCACGCACCCACAACGACTACGAGTACAACGCCCGCCGCAGTGCCGAGGTGTGCGGCTTCGACGCGCGCACCGTCTATCTGGCGGCGTTGCCGGCCGGCCACAACTTCCCACTGGCCAGCCCGGGGATCCTCGGGACGCTCATGGTCGGCGGGACCGTGGTGCTGGTGCCGTCGCCCTCGCCGTCGCGTGTGTTCGAGACGATCGCCGCAGAGCGGGTGACGGTCGTCGCGGCGGTGCCGGCGGTCCTGAGCCGGTGGGTCGCGGCGGTCGAGTCGGCCCGACCCGACCTCACGAGCCTGAGGCTCGTCCAGGTGGGCGGGTCCCTGTTCGCCAAGGAGGCCTACCGCCGGGCAGTGGACGCGCTCGGGTGCCGGGTCCAGCAGGTGTACGGGATGGCGGAGGGCCTCCTCTGCTACGTCCGCGAGACGGACCCGGACGACGTCGCAGCGGCCACGCAGGGTCGGCCGATCAGCGACCACGACGAGCTGCGCATCGTGGACCCGAGCGGCGTCGAGGTGCACGACGGCGAGTCCGGGGAGCTCCTCGTGCGTGGCCCCTACACCCCGCGCGGCTACTTCCAGGCGCCCGAGCAGAACCGCGAGGCCTTCACCGACGGCTGGTACCGCACCGGTGACCTCGTGCAACGGCATCCGGGCGGCAACCTCGTCGTCGTCGGCCGGACCAAGGATGTGGTCAACCGGGGCGGAGAGAAGATCTCCGCCGACGAGATCGAACGCCTCGTCCAGGCTGTGGACGGCGTGGCCGACGTCGCGGTGATCGCCGTGCCCGACCCGGAGCTGGGCGAACGGGCGTGTGCCTGTGTGGTGCCCCGGTCCGGCCGGACGGTCACCCTCCAGGACATCGGCCGGGCGCTGCGGGCGGCGGGTGTCGCCGAGTTCAAGATCCCCGAGTCGCTGCTCGTGCTGCGGGAGATGCCGCAGACCTCCGTCGGAAAGACCGACAAGAACGCACTGTCCCGCATCGTCACCTCGCGGACCCATCTTGCCTGACCAGCCTGCCTTGCCTGACCAGGATGACCGGACCCAGGAGGACCAATGATCCCCGGAAACCTCACCGTCGCGCGCAACGACGACGACCTCACCAGCCCGCCCACCACGTCGTGGTTGGTGGAAGCGACCCGAACCGTCAGCTATTCGGTCTCCGTCTCACGTGACGTGTTCGCACTGGACAATCCCTCGCTCGCGACCGCCGGGACCGTAGGGGCCGGTGAGACCCGGCGGCGCTTCGTGGTCATCGACA
This sequence comes from Promicromonospora iranensis, assembly GCF_028994805.1. GTDB lineage: Bacteria > Actinomycetota > Actinomycetes > Actinomycetales > Cellulomonadaceae > Promicromonospora > Promicromonospora iranensis. The sequence goes on from NZ_JAJQQP010000005.1 coordinate 229,000, forward strand.
AGGTGGTGCACGAGATCTACGGCGACCAGCTCGACCGCTACCTGCGCCACCACGACATGACCACTCGGCTCTGCATCCTGGACGCGACCGAGCAGCAGAAGACCCTCGATTCCGCCACGGAGATCCTGCACGGGCTCGACGAGTTCGGCATCGACCGGCGTCGGGAGCCGGTCATCGCGATCGGCGGTGGTGTGCTGCTCGACCTCGTCGGCCTGGCCAGCAGCCTCTACCGCCGCCACACGCCGTTCGTCCGCGTCCCGACCACGCTGATCGGGCTCGTCGACGCCGGTGTGGGGGTCAAGACCGGTGTGAACTTCAACGGCCAGAAGAACCGGCTCGGGACCTACGAGGCACCCACGACGGCCCTGCTGGACCGCAACTTCCTGCGGTCGCTGGACCGGCGGCACCTGTCGAACGGGCTCGCCGAGATCCTCAAGATCGCGCTCATCAAGGACCCGGAGCTCTTCGTTCGCCTCGAGGAGTCCGGCGGCGTGCTGCTCGACGAGCACATGCAGGGGGCTACGCCAGCTACCGAGCTGGCGGCGCGTGAGGTCCTGCGCCGCGCCGTGCACGGCATGCTGGAGGAGCTCCAGCCAAATCTCTGGGAGACGCGGCTGGAGCGGCTGGTCGACTACGGGCACTCGTTCAGCCCCGCGATCGAGATGGCTGGGCTCCCGGACCTGCTGCACGGCGAGGCCGTCTGCATCGACATGGCGATGACCACGCACATCGCCCACCGGCGCGGACTGGTCTCGGACACCGAGCTCGGCCGGGTCATGAACGTCATGCGCCTGCTCGAGCTGCCCGTCCACCACGTGTCGTGCACTCCGGAGCTGCTTGTCAGGGCGCTCGTCGACACGACCAGGCACCGGGACGGCCTGCAGCGGCTGCCGCTCCCGGTCGGGATCGGCGACGCCACCTTCGTGAACGACGTCTCCGCCGACGAGCTGGCGATCGCCGCCGAGTCGGTCGTCCGGGCCGCGCGCACCGTCCCGACCGGCGCCCAGTGAGTACTGGGATGCCGAGCCCGCAGACGGAGGGCACGTGGCCCTCGGGGACGATGACCGCCGCACGGATCACGGCCGTCGGCAAGGTCGAGGCAGCGGTGGTTCCCGTGCCGGGCCTGATGGCGGGGCACGCTCTGGTCCAGGTCGAGCTGGTGGGCCTGTGCGGCACGGACCTGGAGCTGCTGCACGGCGAGGCCACGTACATCACCGACGGGCGGATCCAGCTGCCCTGGACGTTCGGTCACGAATGGACCGGCACTGTCGTCGCGACCGCTGGGACCATCCCTGGGGCGACCGGCGAGATCAGCCCCGGCACGCGGGTGGTAGGACAGACCATGGTCGCCTGCCTGGCGTGCCGGACCTGCCGCTCGGGGCAGCGAGGGCTGTGCCCCGACATGCAGGAGATCGGTCTGTACGGGATCGACGGTGCCGCGGCGCAGTATGTGCGGGTGCCGGTCCACGCGCTGGTGCCCGTACCGGACGACGTGGACGACACGGCGGCGGTCCTGGTGGAACCAGCCGTGACGGTCGCCCGGGCGCTCGCGGACACACGATGCTCCCTGACCGACGGCGTGGCCGTGATCGGCACCGGAACGATCGGTCTGCTCGCCGTCATGCTCGCGAACGCGGTGTCGGGTGACGTGACCGCTATCGGGGTCGACCCGGCCGGGCTGGACCTTGCACTGCAGGTCGGTGCCCGGCGCGCGCTGCGCAGCGGGGCGGCGCCGGCCGAGGGGTTCTCGCTGGTGATCGAGGCGTCGGGTACCGCGGCGGGCCTCCTGGAGGCGGTCCGGGTGACGCGGACGGGCGGGCGGATCGCCGCGGTCGGGGTGGTCGGCGGCGGCCTGCGGGACTTCCCGGCCGGCGAGGTCACCCTGCGCGGGCTGACCCTGTACGGCATCCGGCACGGTCTGGACCACTACGACCAGACCCTGCAGCTGTTCGCCGACGGAATCCTGTCGGCCGAGCCGCTCATCCACAGCCGGCACCCGCTGACCCGGCCGGACGAGGCGTTCGACGCCCTCGCCAACCGGTCCACGGGTCAGCCGAAGGTCCTGCTGTCCACCCGAGCCTGATTCCCGACGACACCCAGGAGGGTCACCATGCGATACGACGACATCTACATCGCGGGACTCGGCGCCTACTTCCCGAAGTCGGTCCCCGTGGACGAGGCGATCGCGAGCGGCCGGTACGACGCCGCATCGCGGAACGCCACCGCACAGCAGTCGGTGGCGATCGCCACCGACGAGAGGGACAGCCAGCCCGAGATGGCCGTGCGCGCGGGCCGGAGCGCCCTGGAGCGCTCGTCGCACAGCCCGCACAGCGTCGGCCTGCTGCTCCACGCGGTCGCGGTCTACTCTGGCCTCGACGGCTGGAACTGCGGCTCCTACCTGCAGCACCAGATCCTGGACGGCGCCGGGATCGCGTTTGAGATCCGCCAGGTGTCCAACGGCGCGGTCGGCGCCGTCGAGCTGGCGGTGCCGTTCCTGAGGTCGTCCGACTGCGCTGCCGCACTCATCACGTCGGCCGAGCGCTTCGCCGAGCCCGCCTGGGACCGCTGGCGCGCGGACTCCGGGCTGATCTTCGGCGACGGCGCCAGCGCGATCCTGCTGTCGACAGAGCGCGGGTTCGCCCGCCTGCTGTCCAGCGCGAGCGAGAGCGCACCAGAGCTCGAGGGCCTGCACCGGGGGAACGCACCGTTCCGGTCCAGCCCGGACCCGTCCGACTACCCGCTGGACCTGCACTCGCGGGCGGTGGACTTCATCGACGAGATGGAGCTCGACCAGATCCGGGAGATCAGCTGGGCGGGTCTGCGGAGAGCGGCGGAGCGGGCGGCCGCCGATGCCGGGATGGCCCTGGACGAAGCGTCCGTCTACGTCGTCCCGAACTTCGGGGCGAGCCTGCTGCGGAGCCAGGTGCTCAGTCCGCTCGGGATCCCGCTCGAGCGAACCACGCACGCGTGGGGCTCCGAGATCGGTCATGTGGGCGCGTCCGACCAGTTCGGGGCCTTGAACCACCTGGTCGAGCAGAAGCGGGTAGGCCCGGGGGACCGCGTGATGGTCATCGGCGTCGGGGGCGGCTTCAACTGGACGTGCCTCGTGGCGGAGATCTCGGACGTGCCGTCGTGGTGATGTGCGCAGTGGTGAAGCGTTTGGTGACGCGCTGACCCTGTCGCGGGACTTGTCCCTTTGGCGGTGGTTCGAACCTTTCTTGACCACGTTCCTGGAGCGTGGAGATCGGTTCGTCCCCCCAAGGATCGAGGTAGCAAGATGAAAGACACCACGCGGCGTGGATTTCTGGCCGGAGTGGGTGGCGCCCTGGTGGGCGGCGCGGCGGTGGTCGCCGCGCCGCTCCCGGCAGTAGGCAGTCCGTCGGCGGCAGTCGGCCGGAGCTCGGCCACGGCGGGCAGCACCGTCGTCGTGGGCCCGGGAGACGTGCGCTACGCGAGCCTGGTGCGTGGCGCCAACCAGCGGTTCGCCGGCTCGCCCGGCCGGGTGGTGCTCCCGTCCGACGCCGAGGAGGTCGCCCGGTACGTCGGCGAGGCGGTCAGCGGCCGCCGGCGGGTCGCCGTGCGCAGCGGGGGGCACTGCTACGAGGACTTCGTGGCGAACGCCCAGGTCAAGGACGTCATCGACATGTCAAGAATGGCCGGCGTCTCCTACGATGCCGAGCACGGCGCGTACGCGGTCGGCGCCGGCGCCTCGCTGGGCGCGGTGTACGGATCCCTGTTCAAGGAGCGGGGCGTGACGATCCCGGCGGGGTCGTGTCCCTCGGTCGGGATCGGCGGCTTCGTCCCGAACGGCGGCTACGGTCCGCTGTCTCGCCGGCACGGCCTGACGGCCGACCACCTGTACGGGGTCGAGGTAGTCGTCGTCGATTCCGCGGGGGACCCGAGCGTCGTGCTCGCCACGCGCGACGACGTCGGCGACCTCGGGGACCTGTGGTGGGCGCACACCGGCGGGGGAGGCGGGAGCTTCGGCATCGCCACCCGCTACCTGTTTCGCTCGCCGGACGTCGCCGCCCAGGCGCTGCCGCAGTCGCCGGCCGAGGTGCTGCTGCGGACCGTGGTGTGGCCGTGGGCCACCCTCGACGAGCGCACCTTCTCCCGGCTGGTCACCAACTTCGGCTCCTGGCACGAGGCCAACAGCCGCCCCGGCACGCCGGAGTGTGGACTGTTCGCCCAGCTCAAGCTGCTCGACGTGAGCGAGGGAGTCGTGGCGCTGTCGGTCCAGCTGGACGCGTCGGTCGCCGGCGCCGAGACGGTCCTCGACCGGTTCGTGTCGGCGGTCTCGGCAGGCGTCGGGACCGCGCTGGGGGCACCCACGATGCGCCGGCCGTGGCACCACTCCTTGCAGTGGGAAGGGTTCAGCCCCAAGAACCCCACCGTCATGCGCTTCAAGATCAAGTCGGCGTACATGCGCTCGGGCTTCCCGCCCGAGCAGGTGGCCGCGCTCTGGCGGAACCTCTCCGCGCCCGGCCCGGCGAATGGCACCACGCTCGTGACGATCGCCTCGTACGGCGGCCAGATCAACGTCGTCGACCCTGCGGAGACTGCCACCGTCGCGCGCGACTCGATCATGAAGCTCCAGTACATCGGCCTCTGGGAGCAGCGCGCGGACGACGCCGAGGTCATCGACTGGGTCCGCACCACCTACGCGGACGTGTACGCGGCGACGGGGGGCGTCCCGGTATCGGACGACGTGACCGACGGGTGCTACATCGGCTACCCCGACAAGGACCTGAACGACCCGGCCTGGAACACGTCCGAGGTGCCGTGGCACGCCCTGTACTTCGGCGGCAACTACCCGCGCCTCCAGGCGGCCAAGCGGACCTGGGACCCGCGAGACGTCTTCCGGCACACGCAGTCCATCCGGCGCTGATCAGCCGGTGGACGCCCCCGCAGCCCTTGCGGCAGGCAGCACCAGCGCGGTGACCACCACGCCGTTCCCCCGGGCCCAGCGGCCACTGACCGCCCGGGGGAGCGGAGCGGTGTCCGCCCGGCGGATGCGGGCCAGGAACGTGCCGTTGGTGCTCAGCTCGATGCCCGCCTCCTCGAAGCCGAGCCATTCGTGCCGCAGCGGATACCACGCCTTGTAGACCGACTCCTTGGCGCTGAACAGGAGCCGTCCCCACGGCGTCACCGCGTCCTGCACCGCGAGCCGCTCGATCGCATCGGCCTCACCGGCGTCCATGACGGACCCCACGACGTCCGCCGGCAAGGGAGCGTCGGTCTCGACATCGATCCCGATCGCGAGGGTGTCGGCCGAACGGGCCGCCACCGCCACCGCGAGACCCGGGCAGTGGCTGATGCTCCCCACCACGCCGTCGGGCCATAGCGGCTCCCTGCGCGGTCCGGGCAGGAGGGGCCAGTCGTGGTGCCCGAGCTCTTCGAGCGCCGCGCGCGCGCACGCGCGGCCCGCCGCGAACTCCCGACGGCGCGAAGGCACTGCCGCGGCGATGACGCGAGCCTCCGGCGGAGTCAGCGGCGACGACGGCGTAGCGGTGCCCCAGAGGGTGCGCACCGCAGGCCCGGGACCGACGGCCCGGCGGACGAGGCCCGCCGGATCGCTGAGCTCAACCACGCAAACCGCCTCAGGCTGGACCGGAAGGGACAAGCAGGGACTGGCAGGGACAGGGCGATGATGGCACGTCCGCAGGGCCGTCCGAAGGTATGTCTCCTGGTGACGGCGAGGATTGGGCGCTTCTTGGTCAGGCCTTGGTCGGCGCGCCAGAAACTGGGGCCATGGAACTCGAAGGCAAGAACGCGCTCGTCACCGCTGGCTCGCGAGGCATCGGCCGCGCTATCTCCCTGGCCTTGGGGGAACGCGGTGCCAACGTCGTGGTCAACTACGTCGCCAGCGCCGATGCGGCAAATGAGGTAGTCGAGGAGATCGGCGCTCGCGGGGGCAAGGCAGTGGCGGTCCAGGCTGATCTCGGCGTCTCCGAGGACGTCGCCCGGCTCTTCGAGGAGGCCGAGCAGGCGTTCGGTGGACTCGACATCGTGGTGAACAACGTCGGGATCAACCTCGTGGCGCCGCTCGCGGAGACCACGGAGGAGGACTTCGACCGGACCGTGGCCGTCAACTTCAAGGGCTCGTTCCTCGTGCTGAAGAACGCCGCTCGGATCGTCTCCGACGGCGGCCGGATCATCAGCATCTCGACGGGGAACACCCGGGTGACCATGCCGATGATCGGCGTGTACTCCGCGACCAAGGCCGCGGTCGAGCAGATGACGTACTCGCTCGCCAAGGAGGTCGGGGCGCGGGGTGTCACGGTCAACGTGGTGCTGCCGGGCCTCACCGACACCGAGGGCCTGCGCCCGGAGATCCGGGCGAACGCGGACGGGATCATCGGTATGACGCCGCTCGGCCGGATGGGGCGTCCCGAGGACATCGCCGACGTCGTCGCGTTCCTTGCCTCCGAGCAGGCCCGCTGGGTGACCGGCCAGGCCATCGGCGCCTCGGGTGGCCTTTCCTGACCTGCACGTCCGTCCGTCTTGAAGGGGCCGCGCACGGCCGCCTGCCGGCCGTGCGCGCGCTGGGGGAAGTACCGGGGGAAAGGTAGTCATGAACCGAGCAGTTGCCGTCCTGATGTTCTCGTTGTTCTGCATCGGCAGTGCGGAATTCGTCATAGCGGGCCTGCTGCCCGGGATCTCCGACGACCTGGACGTCTCGATCGCCTCGGCGGGCCTGCTGGTCAGCGCGTACGCACTGACGGTGGTCGTCGCGGGCCCGGCGCTGACCCTGCTGACCAGCGGGATGCGGCGCAAGCACGTGATGGTGGGGCTCATGGTGCTGTTCGCCCTGAGCAACTTGCTGGCGGCGTTCGCGCAGGACTACGCGGTTCTGATGGTGTCGCGCGTCCTGAGTGCTCTGGCGCACTGCACCTTCTTCGCGCTGTCGCTCGTCGTCGGCACCAGCACGGTCGCGCCCGACCGTCAGGGATCGGTGATCGCCAAGCTGGCGATCGGCCTGAACATGGCCAACGTCCTTGGTGTGCCGCTCGGTGTGCTGCTCGGCACGGAGCTCGGCTGGCGGTCGGTCTTCTGGGTGCTCGCGGGGTGCGGCGTGGTCTCCGCCTGGCTCGTGGCGGTCCTCGTCCCGGCCGACCAGAAGGCCGAGCCGCCCGCGGGCGTGCGGGCCGAGATCCGTACGCTCGGCCGCAGCCGTGTGCTGATCGCCGTGGCCATCAGCGCGCTCGGCTGTGGCGGTACGTTCACCGCCTACACCTACATCGCGCCGCTGCTGGAGGACGTGAGCGGGTTCCGCAGCGGCGCCGTCGGCCTCCTGCTCCTGCTGTTCGGCCTGGGGACGTTCGCGGGGAGCGTCGTCGGCGGCAGGCTGGTCGACCGTGCGCTGATGCCCGCGCTGACCGGACTGTTCGGCACGCTCGCCCTCGTCCTGGGGCTCTTCTCGGTGCTGGTCGCGAACCCGTGGACCGCGGCGGTGGGTCTCGTCCTGTTCGGCGCGGCCTTCGGGGCGATCCTGCCGGGGCTCCAGGCGAGGGTGATGCAGGCGGCGGACATCAAGGCGCCCACCTTCGCGCTCGCCGTGAACATCGCGGCCATGAACGTCGGGATCACGTTGGGCTCGTGGCTGGGCGGGCGGGTGCTGGAGGCCGGCCTCGGGCTGCAGGCCGTGGTCCTGACCGGCTCCGCCGTCGCGGCGGTGGGCTTCCTGGTGGCCGGGATCGAGCTGCTGCGCGACCGGAACCGGACCGCGCCCCAGGTCGCGGACGTGCAGAGCACACCCGCCCACTAGGAGGCCCGTCGGATGCAGCAGTTAAGCCGCGCGCAGGAGCACGGGGCGGCGGTGTGGTCCGCCGCCGCTCTGCTCTGCGACATGGACGGGACCCTTGTCGACTCGGCGCGAGCCATCGAACAGGTCTGGACCGAGCTCGCCGTACGCCACGACCTGCCGTGCTCCGAGGTGCTCGCGGCTCTTCCGGGGCGTACCGCCCGGGACATCCTGCGGCTCTTCCTCGACGACGTCCGGGTCATCGAGGAGGAGGCTGCCCGGGTCGAGCGCAGTCAGCTCGCGGCGCCCGGGGTCGGGCCGATCCCCGGTGCACACCGGCTGCTCTCCGGCCTGCCCGCGAACCGCTGGGCGGTCGTCACGGCCGCCCCCGGGGCGGTGGCTCGCGCCCGGCTGGCGGCGGCGGGCCTCCCGGAACCGAAGGTGCTCGTGACCGCGGAGTCGGTGACCTCTGGCAAACCGAGCCCCGAGGGCTACCGGCTTGCCGCCGAGCGCCTCGGCCTTCCGTGCGAGCGATGCGTCGTGCTCGAGGACGCCGCCGTCGGGGTGGCGGCGGGGCGTGCCGCGGGAGCCCGGGTCATCGGGATCGGGCCCGGTGGGCAGGGGGCCGACGCCGTCGTGTCCGACCTGCTCTCGTTCACCGGACTCGAGTTCACAGGGGAAGGGATCCGGTGGCGCCTCGGCGAGGAGCGGTGACCGACGGCGCAGCGCCGGACCCGTCGACCCGTACACCGACGGTGCGGATCGACGTGGGCGGCACCTGGATCAGGACCGAGTCCGATGGTGTCCGGCGGCGGATGCCCGCCCCGAGCAGGATCAACCATCCCGACGTGCCGGCGACGGTCCTGGTCGACCGGCTGGTGGACCAACTGGTCTCGGTCGCGCCGAGGGCCGGCCGGGTCGTCGTCTCGCTCGGGGCCGCGATGGACGACGTCACCGGGACGGTCCGCGGCTCCGGGCCCCTGTGGGGCGACTGGCTGATGGACCGTGATCTCGTCGGCGTGCTCCGGCGGGCACGGCCAGGCGTGGCATGGCACGTCTTCAACGACGTCACGTGCGGGCTGGCCGACTTCGCCGACTCGGTGGCACAGGAGTCGCCGGCGAGCGTCGGCTACCTGACCGTCAGCAGCGGTATCGGGCTCAAGATCGCAGAACTCGGCACGGGAACCGTCAAGGTCGACGAGGACGGGCTGCAGGGTGAGGTCGGCCACCTTCCCGTCGCGCTCGCCCCGGAGACCGCCGGGCTCGGCCACCTGTCCTGCGAGTGCGGCGGGACAGGGCACGTGGCTTCGGTCAGCTCCGGCCCGGGCATCGCTCGGGTGGCGGGGACCCTCGGCATCGGCCGTTACAGCACCGAGTGGTTCCGTCAGGCGGTCACCCAGGGGGACGACGACGCGTCCGCCCTGCTCGCGACGGTCACCCGCCCCGTCGCCGAGGTGCTGCGCGCCATCTGGGTGACCCAGCCGTGGGTCACGGTCATCGGGATCGGAGGAGGCGTCGCCGAAGGGCTCGGTGAGCCCTACCGGACGGCTCTCCTGAAACACCTGCGGGGAGCCGGCAGCTATGCCGCAGGCGCGCCGGATGCCTGGGAGCGCCGTGTCCGGCTCCTGGACCACCCCGGCGTCGACGTGCTGCGCGGGGCTCAGCTCCTCGCCGAAGGATCACTCGCCATCACCAGGGCTCAGGAGGCCGATCACCGATCATGACAAAGAACCTGGCCATCCGGCGCTTCCACGGCGCGAGCGCCGTCGTCGACCAGCCGGTGCCCGCTCCGGGTCCCGGCGAGGTGGTCCTGGCGCCGGAAGCCGTCAGCCTGTGCGGTACCGACCTGCAGATGCTGCGCGGGATCCGCGACGACCCCTCAGCGGTGCTGGGCCACGAGGGTGCGTGCCGCGTGGCCGACGTCGGTCCGGGCGTCACCGTTCTCGCGGTCGGTGACCGGGTAACGGTGAACCCCACCCATCCCGGCGACCCGACCTTCCTGCTCGGGCACAACGTCGAGGGGCTGTTCCAGCAGCGGGTGCGGATCGCCGCGTCTGCGGTCGCGGCTGGGCTCCTGGTCCCGATCGGTGAGGACCTGGACTCGGCCACCGCGACGCTGATCGAGCCGCTCGCGATCACCGACTACGCCCTGGACTGTCTTGCCGACGCATCCGTCCGACCCGGATCGACGGCCGACGTCCTGGCGGTCCTCGGCGACGGGCTCGTCGGCAACCTCGCCGCGATCCGCGGAGCCGCCCGCGGCCCGTGGTCGCGTGTAGTGCTCGCGCACACGTCGATGGCCGGGCTGCAGTGGTCCGTCGACACGTGGGGCGAGCACGCCATCGAGCACGTGCTGGTCGACGACCTCCCGGCGGCCGTCGGCGGCGACCGCCTCCACGCCCTGGTCGCCACGCACCGTGACCGGACGCTGGACCTCGTGGACCTGCTGGCGGGGCACCTGGGAGACAGCACGACAGCCATGCACGTCACAGGCGGTGTACCCGCCGACGCCCGTCCGGTAAACCTGCCGGGTGTGGACCTCGTCGGCGTCCGAGCCGCGAACACCGGGGGACCCTGGCCGCCGCGGCGGACCGTTTGGGAGTCCGGCGAGCGGCAGATCCGGCTCACGGGGAACCGCGGGGTCACGAGCGCGGCGCTGGCCGTGGCCGCCGCCGAGCTCGTGACGTACGGGCCGGATCTGGCTCCGCTGATCACGCACCGCACCGACCTCCGGGGCGGGGCGGACCTGATGAACAGGATGGTCTCGGCGCGTTCCCGCCACATCGACGACCGCCTCGTGGTACGTCTGGTCGTCATGGTCAACCCGGATCTGCGCACACCCGCGCCGGCCATGGAACACTCCGAGGAGATCTGATGGTCGAGACCGCGCTCGTCACGGGTGCCAGCTCCGGCATCGGGAGATCGACGGCTCTGGCTCTCGCCGCGGCCGGGTACCACGTCCTGGTGGGGTACGGCGGCAATGAACGGGCCGCACAGGAGGTCACCGCTCTGATCGCCGCGCGGAGCTGGCCCGTGGCCACGGCGGTGCACGTCCCGCTCGACACACCGGAGCGTGCGCTCGCGGCCGGCCGTCGGGTGCTCGACGCGCACGGGCCCGTCCATGTCCTGGTGAACAACGCGGGCGTCAACCGCCGTGCGAGCTTCCTCGACGAGGACCTCGCCGCTTGGCAGGAGGTCCTGAACATCGACCTGGTCGGGCCGTTCGTCCTTGCGCAGCAGGTGGCCAGGCAGATGGTGGACGCCGGGATCCGTGGCCGCGTCGTCAACGTGACCAGCGTCCACGAGCGCATCCCGATCACCGGCGGTACCTCGTACTGCGTGGCGAAGAGCGGTCTCGGGATGCTGACCAAGGTCATGGCGCTCGAGCTCGGCACGCACGGGATCACTGTCAACTCGGTAGCGCCGGGGGAGACCGCGACGCCCATGAACGGCCAACCGGAGGGGACCGACCCGCACGAGCTCGCACGGCCCGCACTCCCGGCCGGGCGTCCGGGCGACCCGGACGAGGTGGCCACGCTCATCGCCTACCTGTGCTCCCCGGGCGCGGGTTACGTCACGGGCCAGTCGTTCGTGATCGACGGCGGGCTGGAGCTCGTCGCGGCGGACGCAAACGTTTTGCCGACGCCGACGCCGGTGGGCTCCCCGGAAGCCGGCTGATGTGGCGGGCGCTCGAAGCCGCCGACCGGGACGGCGGGTTCGTCTCGCACGCGTTCCCCGAGCTGGTGGTGGACCTCGGCGAGATCCGCATGAACTACGCGGTCGCCGGCGACCCGGCGCTGCCGCCGCTGCTGCTGGTCCCCGGCCAGACCGAGTCGTGGTGGGGGTACGAGCGGTTGATGCAGCTGTTGAAGGACCGGTTCCGCCTCTACGCGGTCGACCTGCGCGGGCAGGGCCGCTCGACCTGGACGCCGGGGCGCTACACACTGGACAACTTCGGCAACGATCTGGTCCGGTTCATCGACCTGGTCGTCGGGCAGCCGGTCCTGGTGAGCGGCAACTCGTCCGGCGGGGTGCTCGCCGCGTGGCTGACCGCCTACGCCAAGCCCGGTCAGGTGCTCGCCGCCGCCCTGGAGGACCCTCCCCTGTTCGCCTCCGAGATCGACCCGGCGGTAGGCCCCGGCATCTCGGGGGGTATCGGGCCGCTGTTCGAGCACTGGAACATCTGGCTCGGCGACCAGTGGTCCCGCGGTGACTGGGAGGGCGCGCGGCGGTCGCTTGCGACCGGTCTCCCGCCCGAGCTGCTGCGCGGGCTGGCGGTGATGGAGCCGCCGTCGGAGGACACGGGGGCGGCGGCGCCGCAGAACCTGCTCGAGTACGACCCTGAGTGGGGGCGCGCCTTCGTCAGCGGCAGCGTCTCGGCCGCCGTCAACCACGAGCACATGCTGTCGTGCGTCACCGCGCCGATCCTTCTGACACACCACGTCCGACAGCTCGATCCCGTCTCCGACCGGCTGCTCGGTGCGCTCTCCGACGAGCAGGCTGCCAGAGCCTGCGAACTGGTTGAGTCGGCCGGTCAACGCGTGTCGTACCAGTCGTTCCCGGACGCACCGCACGCTATGCATCGCATCGATCCCGAGCGGTTCGCGGAGACGATTACCGGCTGGTACGCGCAGCTGCGTCTGTGAGCGCCACCTCCCCGCGCTTCACGCGACGTGAGAGGGGTGCGCCGGTGAGCGGGAACCGGGCCTCGTCGCGACGGGTACCGACGCCGTGCCGGTCCGGGCCTCCTCGGTGGCAAGCACGCGAGGCGTGTCGTCCGACGCCGGCGCGCTCCATCGGGCGCCGAGCGACGTCCACTGCCGTACGTCGACCGGGACATCGAGGGCGTGCGCGGGCTCATGGCGCAGCAGCGCGTGCAACCTGACCAGCTCCGGAAAGCGGTATGTCACCTGACCGGTCGGGCGTGGCTCCGTGACGGTGAGGAGGCTGGCGTCGACCAACTCGGCCACCGGGCACTCCGCGTTGGCGAGCCCTGTACCGAGGAATCGCGCGGCGTCCTGCATGGTGAAGTCCGGGCCGTCGATGGCACACAGCCGCCGGAAAGCCCATCGATACGCGGGCGCCAGTCGGAGATAGGCGTCCTCGAGCGAGGCGCTCGGATCCAGACGTCGCGTGACGAGCTCCTGCAGCCGCTGGTCGCGGTCGCGCATGCGGTCGACGAGCTCCACGACCCGCCACGAGGGACGTGCGGCCAGCTTCTCAGCGGCGGCCCTGATCGCCAGGGGAAGGTTGTCGCACAGGCGCACCAGCTCGTTCGCCGCACCCGGCTCCTTGGCGACCCGCGAGTCACCGACCACCTGGCGCAGCAGGTGCACGCCGTCGGCGACAGGAAGCGGACCGACCTTGACGCGCTGTGCGCCCGCCAGACCCTGAAGGCCGACCCTGGTGGTGACGAGAGCGGCACACGCCGGACCCGCCGGGATCAGATGGATCAGCGTCTCGACGTGCACGGCGTCGTCGAGGACGACGAGTACGCGCCGCCCCGAGGTCCAGCTCCGGTACAGGCCTGTGCGTTCGGACAACGTGTCCGGGACCTGGCCCTTCGGTACGCCGAAGGCGAGCAGGAAGTGCTCGAGCACGTCGAAGGGATCGACGACGGGACCAAGAGCGGCGAAGAGCTGTCCGTCGGGAAATTCCGGACGAAGAGTGTGTCCCATATGCGTCGCGAGCATCGTCTTGCCTGCGCCGGCTGCCCCCTTGAGAACGACTACACGAGGCGCGTTCCCAGCGGATCCGCGGCGCACGAGTGCCGCCAGCTCGCGACGTTCGGCCCGCCGTCCCACAAAGTCCCCGCTGTCCGGGGGAATCTGTGCGGGAGCGATGGTCAGGAACGGATCGGCAGGCGGCGGCGCCTCGGCGTGCACCAGGGGCGCAGGGTCGAGAGTTCCCTCGATGATCTGCTTCTGCAGCTCCACCAGCCGCGAAGACGGATCCAGTCCGAGCGTCGTGACCATCCGGTCACGCAGGTCCGTGAAGACGCTGAGAGCGCGGCTGCGGTCGCCGGCTCCGCAGAGGGCCGTCATGAGCTGGGCATGGAAACCCTCGTGCAAGGGGTTGGATGCGGCGAGCAGCTCCAGCTCGGGAAGAAGGTCCCGGTGCTCGCCGAGGCCGAGGGCGACGTCGATCAGCTGCTCCCGCAGCCTGAGCCGGTCTCCCTCGGCCCGCGTGACGATCGGTTGCAGCAGCGACCCCAGTCGGACGTCGGCCAGCATCGCACCGCGCCACAGCCCCAGCGTCCCGCGCCACCGTTCCAGCGCTCCACGAGGGTTGCCGCCAAGGAGCTCGGTCAGCCCTTGCTGGACCGCGGTCTCGAACTCCCAGTAGTCGAGCTCTCCTGGCTGGACGCGGATCTTGTACCCGAGCGGTGACGACTCGATCCTGCTCGCTCCGGCGCCGGGGCCGTCCAGGTGCTTCCGCAACGTATAGATATAGGTCTGTACCGTCTTCCGCGCCAGCTTCGGCGGGTGATCGTCCCAGAGCTCGTCCACGAGCGAGCTCACCGTGACGGTCCGGTTGTAGTTGAGCAGCAGCAGGGCGAGGACCCGCCGGGGCATGGCCGCCGAGATAGTTCCGCATGCCGTCGGGCCTTCGGCCTCAAGAGGCCCCAGGATCTGGAACTTCATGCTTCCTCCTCTGCGGTCGTCGCGACGCCCCCGTGAATCGTCGTCTGACCGCCGGGCCGTTGAACGGCCAGAGTCGGTCAGCACGACGCATACCCGCGGGCTGGTGGGCTGAGCGCGACTACCGTGGCGAGCTCAGGTCACAAGGTAAGGAGCGCTATGTAGATCCGCAACGAAATTTTGACCTTCGGGGAAGAAATCACCCGTGCGCCGTTGGCCTTGGCAACCAAGCCTCGCCGTTGACCCTCGGCGCTAGAGCAGCGTCTGCGCCACCCGGCGCACGGCGGCGCGCTTGCCGCTGATCAAGGCGTCGACCGGCAGCTCACCGAGCTCGTCGTTCGGCGTGAAGAGCCACTCGATGATCTCCTCGTCGGTGAACTCGGCGTCGGCCAGCACCATCACCGTGCCGCGCAGGGTCGGGATCACCCCGGGGCGTCCGTCGACCTCCGGCAGCACGAACTTGGCAGGCACCTGGAAGATGGTGCGCTCGCCGCGCTTGACGCCGACGACGTGCCGGTCACGGACAAGGCCACGCGCCTTGCCGACCTCGATGCCGAGAATGTCGGCCAGGTCGGGCAGGTTCAGCCATTCGCCCACGAGGGCGTCGAGATCTGTCACGGTAGAAGGGTATGCGACCGGGCGCGGAACCGAGACGCCGCAACGATCCGGCAACGGCCTACCGTTCACCCTGAGAGTTTCATTCTGGGCGTGGGTGGTCGCCCGTACACTCCCACCGTGGCTCAGGTGACGGTAGACCCCCTCATCGGCCGCCTGGTCGACGGGCGGTACGAGATCGTCGCGCGCGTGGCGCGCGGCGGCATGGCCACGGTGTACCGCGCGCACGACGGCCGCCTGAACCGCGAGATCGCGCTCAAGGTGATGCACCCCCACCTGGCGGAGGGTGAGCAGGCCGCGAGCTTCCGGCAGCGCTTCGAACGGGAGGCCCGTTCGGCGGCCGGCCTGCAGCACCACGGTGTCGTGGCGGTCTACGACCAGGGCACCGACGGCGACATGCGCTACCTGACCATGGAGTACGTGCCGGGCACCAACCTGCGCCAGCTGATCAGGGACGGCAGCCTCACCCTGCGCCGTTCGTTCGCGGTCCTCGACGTGGTGCTGTCGGCGCTGGCCGCCGCGCACGCCAAGGGGATAGTGCACCGCGACATCAAGCCCGAGAACGTGCTGCTGGAGGAGGGCACGGGCCGCCCCAAGGTCGCGGACTTCGGCCTGGCCCGCGCGGTCTCCGAGGTGTCCAACACCACCACGGGCACCGTGCTGGGCACCGTCGCCTACCTTGCCCCCGAGACCATCTCGACCGGTCACGTCGACATGCGCGCCGACGTGTACGCGGTGGGCATCCTCGCGTTCGAGCTGTTCACCGGCCGCCTGCCCCACGAGGGGGAGGGGCCCATCCAGGTGGCGTACGCGCACGTCAACAGCGATGTGCCGCCCGTGAGCGCGTTCGCAGGCCACCTGGGGCGCCCGCTGGACCTGCTCGTCCGGGCGCTCACCGCCCGCGACCCGGACCGGCGTCCGCGCGACGCCGCCGTGGCGCTGGACGCGCTCCGGAACACGTTCCAGCAGATCCCGAACGAGGTGCTGGACATCCCCGCCAGCGCGGCGCCGCCGCCGTCGGCCACCGCGGTGAAGGCGGTGCGTACTGCCGTGGTGGAGCGGCCGGCGGCCGGGCGCTGGGCGGCCCATCCTCAGCCCTACCCCCAGGCCCAGCCTCCGCTGCCGCCGGCGGCGAAGCCGCGGCGGGGCGGCAAGGTCCTGCTCGCCCTCGCGCTGGTGGCGGTCCTCCTCGGCGCCTGGTGGTACACCGAGAGCGGCCCCGGCGCCTATGCGGTGGTGCCCGACGGCGTGGTCGGCGTCACCGCGCAGGCGGCCGAGGAGGCCCTGACCGAGGCAGGGCTGAAGCCGTCGAGCACGGAGCAGCACGACTCGGAGGTGCCGGAGGGCGAGGTCATCTCGGTGGTCCCGGACGAGGGGCAGCGCTGGCGCCGGGACCAGCAGGTGCGCCTGGTGGTCTCGCTCGGACAGGAGCTGGCCGAGGTCCCGGCAGGGCTGGTCGGGATGCGCGAGCCCGAGGCGCGGGACGCCCTGCAGGGCGTCGGCCTGAGCGACGTCGAGGTCTCGCGCGAGTACACGAACGACGGCCCGCGGGACGAGGTCATCTGGGCCTCCGTCCGAGACGGCGACATGGTGCCCACCGACGAGCAGGTGCGGCTCACGGTGTCGGACGGGCCACCACCCGTCACGGTCCCCGACGTCACGGGGCAGGAGGTCGCGGACGCCACCGACACGCTGAGCGCCGACGGGTTCGACGTCGCCCGGGAGGACGTCTTCGACGAGGAGACGCCGGCCGGCACGGTGATCCGGACCGACCCCGGCGGGGGCAAGGGCGCCGAGGAGGGCGGCACCGTCACGGTCTTCGTCAGCATGGGCCCGGAGGGCACGGTCCCGGACGTCGCCGGGATGTCCGTCGCGGACGCGCAGGAGGTGCTGGAGAAGGCCGGCTACAAGGTCCAGGTACGCGGTTTCGGCGAGCTGTTCGGCGAGGGCGTGCTGGAGACCGAACCGGTCGCGGGCGAGCAGCTGAAGCAGGGCGGCAAGGTCACCATCTGGACGCTGTGACCGGTCCTTCGTGACCAGTCCCGGGTGACAGCCCCGGATGACGGGAGCGGACCCGTTCAGGCTGCCCGGTCGACGGCGGCGTGGGCGAGGTCGGTCAGCACGGCCCGGCCGGGCTCGGTCAGGTGGGCGAGGTCCAGCAGCGCGTGGGCACGGACCGCGAGGTCGGCGATGAGCTGCTCGACGGCGTCCAGGGCACCGGAGCCGACGATGACCTCACGGACCCGGGCGACGTCCTCCTCGGAGAGGTCGGGGTCGCCCAGCGCGGCGGTCAGCGTCGCGGCCTCCGGCCCGTCCGGGTCGTGGAGCAGGGCAAGGGTGCGCGCCACGACCACCGTGCGCTTGCCCTCCCGCAGGTCGTCGCCGGCGGGCTTGCCCGTGACCGCAGGGTCGCCGAAGACGCCGAGCACGTCGTCCCGGAGCTGGAAGGCCTCGCCGAGGGGCAGGCCGGCCGCCTCGATCCCGGCCGAAGCCTGCGTACCCCGGCCGGCCAGCAGCGCGCCCAGCGCGAGCGGCGCGGCCACCGAGTAGCTCGCGGACTTCGCGCGCAGCACCTTTCGGGCGCGCTGCTCGTCCGAGGCGGGGTCGTCGCCCCAGGGCTCGGCCTGGACCAGCACGTCGAGGTACTGGCCGACGACCACCTCGCTCTGCATGGCGTCGAACCGGGTGCGGGCCGCCTCGGCGACCTCCGCGGGCAGCGGCGCGAGCGCGGCCGACAGCTCACGCTGGGCGGCGAGGAGCACGAGGTCGCCGAGCAGGATCGCGGCGGCGTCGCCGAACCGCACGGGCTCGCCGGACCAGCCCGCACCGGCGTGCTTGGCGGCGAACGCCCGGTGCGTGGTGGGGCGACCGCGACGGGTGTCGGAGTTGTCCATCACGTCGTCGTGCAGCAGGGCCGCCGCCTGGAACAGCTCGAGCGCGGCGCCCACCCGGACCGTGGCGACCCGGGCCGGGTCGGCGGGGTCGGCGGAGCCGCCGTGCGCGCGGAAGGACCAGTAGCAGAACGCGGCCCGCAGGCGCTTGCCACCCATCAGCAGCCCCGCCGCCTCCTCCACCATGGCCTCGGCGCTCGGGCTGATCGCGCCGACCTCGGCGGACAGCCGGTCGAGGTGAGTGGTCACTGCGGCGTCGACGTCGGCACGGAGGTTCTCGGTGTCGAGCAGGGCTGCGGGGTTCAGGGCACCGGCACGGGTGGATGAGACGGACACGGCCCCAGCCTATGGGGTGCGGACGGTGCCGCTGATCGAGACGAGGCGGCGCTCGCCGTCGTCCAGCACGCCCACGACGAGCGACTCCTGGACCTCCCCGGACTTCGTCCTGGAGACCCGCAGGAAGGCGGTCTGCGCGGTCAGGCCGCTCGACTCCGCCGCCGGGATCTGCTTGAAGCCCTGCTCCACCAGGATGTGCTTGGCCTGCGCGACGACCTTCTTGGCCGGCAGGCTCGAGGCCAGGTTGAGCGTCACCTGCGTCATCGGGACACCTTTGCCCTTCGAGCCCGCTGATCCCTTCGCGCCCTTCGGGGCGGGCACGGGGCTCGCCGACGAGGCGAGGAGGATGGCGCCCTTCGGCATCGGGAACAGCTCGGTGGGGAAGCCCTCCGCGTAGGTCGCGACGGCCGACGACGGGTCGAAGGTGGGCAGCTCGGCCGGCCCGCTGGACACCGCGGCGCGGGGCTCCGGTGTGCTCTCCGTGGTGGTGGCCGACGCCCCGGGCCCCGCCTCGGTGCCGCACCCCCCGGTCGCGAGCGCCAGACCGACAGCGGCGGCGAGCGCTGCCGTGCGGCGGGCGGTGGCGAGGTGAGGCACGTCGCACACCGTAGCGGGAGAGACCCTCGCGTGGACAGCGCGCGGGTCCTGGCCCGACCACAGGAGATCCGTTGTCCACACGGCCGTCCTGGGCGTGCCACGGTCTCGCGGGGCGGTTGGGATCGACGCATGAACCCCAAGGACTTCACCTCGAAGAGCACGACCTCGAAGAGCATGACCTCGAAGGACCTCGGTCGGCGACCGGCCGTGCCGAACGCCACGGTCGTCCGCGTCGCAGGGCCCGAGGACCTGCTCGCCTACATCCCGTACCGGCTCGGCTTCGAGCCCGCCGAGTCCGTCGTCGCCGTCAGTCTGACCGGGCCGCGCCAGCGGGTAGGGCTCGTGGCCCGCGTCGACCTGGACGACCTCCGCCTGCGGCAGCCGGACGACCCGCAGGGACCCGACGGCGCGGCCACGGCCCGCTGGCTCGCCGACCACGTGGTGGCCGACGGCGCGGACCGCGCGGTGGTCGTGCTGTACACCGCCACGGACCCGGCCGCGCCGTCGGGGGCCGCGCGCCGCGGCGTCGACCTGCTGCGGGCGCGGCTCGAGCGCAGGCTCCCCGGGACGGAGGTGTGGCTCGTGGCCCCCACGGGCTTCCGGGCGCTCGACTGCGCCGACCCGATGTGCTGCCCGGCCGAGGGTCGGCCCTTGTCCGTGCTGAAGAGCAGCCGGGTCGCCGCCCACATGGTGCTGGAGGGCCGCACGGTGGCCGGTACCCGCGAGGAGCGGTACTCCCTGCGCGCAGCGCCCGAGACGGCTCGCACCCAGGCCCGGAAGGCGGCAGCCCGCTGGACCGACACCTACCGGCGGCTGCTCAACGACACCAGGTTCGACACCAGGTTCCCGGACGGGGGCGGACGGCGGGCGGTCGGGGCGCAGGCTCTCCGCGCCGAGCAAGCCCTGGGGGAGTGGGGCGCCGAGAGCCTGGGCCTGTGGCGTTCCGCCGTGCGGCAGGCCGCCGACGTCCGGCCGGGACAGCCCCTGACGCTGTCACCGGTCGACCTCGGCAAGATCGGTGCGGCGCTCGCGGACACGCCCGTGCGGGATGCGGTGCTGCTGAGCCTGGCACCCGGCACCGAGGAGACGGCGCTGCGGACCGCGCGCCGACAGACGGACGGCGACACGGACACGGCGACGGGGGCGGTGCTCGCCCGGATCGTCGACCCGGAGCAGGGCGTACCGCCGGACGGGACCATCACGGAGGCGGCACGCCAGGTGCTGGAGGCGGTGGTCACGCACGTGCCGCGGAACCGGCGGGCGCCGGCGTACCTGCTGCTGGCGCTCGTCGCGTGGTGGCACGGTGACGGCGGGCTGGCGACCGAGCGGGTCTCCGACGCGCTCGGCGTGGACCCGGAGTACCGGCTCGCGCTGCTGCTGCACGGGGCGATCGTCGGCGGAGTCCCGCCCGGCTGGGTCCGGCGGGAGCAGGGTTCGTCCCACGGCGAAGCCGAACCGGAGGAGGCGGCCGCCGTGTGAGGCACTGCCGGGGTCGCCGCGTGCGGTAGCGTCGGTGGACATGACGATCGTCGTCGGCCACCTCGCCACGCCCGAGGGCCAAGAGGCTCTCAGTTCCGCTGTCTCCGAGGCCCGGGAGCGCAACATCCCGCTGGTCGTCGTCACCAACGGCAAGCGACCGGAGGACGAGTGCCGGGCCGAGGCCGACGAGCTCGTCAGCAGGCTCGCCGGCGATGTCGACGTGCGGGTGGAGCACGGGACCGGCGACCTCGCCGAGGACCTGATCCGCATCGCCACGAGCACCGGCGCCGAGCTCATCGTGATCGGTCTGCGCAAGCGCAGCCCTGTCGGCAAGCTCATCCTGGGCGCGGGTGCGCAGCGGATTCTCGTCGAGGCGCCGTGCCCGGTGCTCGCCGTGAAGGTCTGAGCTGTGAAGGTCTGAGCTGGCAGTGAAGGTCTGACCCGCCCTCGCGAGCAGCTCTGTCTGTTGCGCTGCTCCGTGGCTCTGTCCTGGGACTCTGCTGGTCCCGATCCTGGTCCCGAGCCTGGTCCACGGCGAATCCGCGGAGCCGGGAATGGTCGGGCCGTCTGGTTCGTTGACTCTTGGCACGCGAAATCAGATACACCCGCGGGGCTGCCCCGCCCGACGTGACTTCGCACTGACTTTGCCCATATCGCCGCGTTCGTCGCGGCGTACATGGAGGCCGACGGTACAATATATATGTTCGCCGGCGGAAGAAGAAGGTCCAGTGAAGGCCCCGTCGGCGGTACACCGCCCCCTCGAATGCCGAAAGGTCGGTTTGTGGCGCCCACTCCGCTGAAAGCCTCCCAGGACATCGCTCCTGTCCCTGCACGCGACAACCTGCCCCGAGAGTTCGAGCATCCTGCCCTGCAGGAGCTCCTTGCTCGAGGCGCCGCCGACGGCTCGGTCGACGCCGAGAGCTTCCGGCGCGCATGCGAGACCGCGGAGGTTGGTGACGCCAAGCGGCTCAAGGCGGTGCTGCGCGCGCTGGCCAACGCCGGCGTGCAGGTCGGTCTGCCTACCGTGACCAAGGTTGCCGCCGCCGCGGCCACCCGCTCCAGCGCGGTCGCCGCCAAGGCGCCCGCGGACGGTGACGCCGAGGCGAAGCCCGCTCGACGCACCCGCTCTGCGGCCGCCAAGGCCCCCGCCAAGAAGGCTCCGGCGCGCTCCGCCGCGAAGTCGAAGGACGACGCCGACGAGGTCGAGCTGAGCGACGACGTCGACGTCGACGTCGACCTCGACGAGGCCGCCACGAGCACGCGGAAGAAGCCGGCGGCGAAGGCCGCCGCCAAGAAGCCCGCCGCTCGCGGCAAGTCGAAGTACGACAACATCGAGCCCGACGGCGTCGCCGTCGAGGACCCCGAGGAAGAGGCCGACACCGGTCCGGAGATCGTCACCAAGGCCACCCGTGGCCGCGGTGGCAAGGCCGCGAAGGAAGGCGACGAGAGCGCCGGGTTCGTCGTCTCCGACAAGGATGACGACGACCAGCCCGCGCAGCAGGTCGTCACGGCCGGTGCCACGGCCGACCCGGTCAAGGACTACCTGAAGCAGATCGGTAAGGTCGCGCTGCTGAACGCGGAGCAGGAGGTCGAGCTCGCGAAGCGCATCGAGGCCGGCCTGTTCGCGGAGGAGCGTCTCGCCACCACCGAGTTCGACCGGAACGACAAGGACCAGCGCCGGTTCGAGCGCGACCTCAAGTGGATCGCGCACGACGGCAAGCGGGCCAAGAACCACCTGCTGGAGGCCAACCTCCGACTCGTGGTCTCGCTGGCCAAGCGCTACACGGGCCGCGGCATGCTGTTCCTGGACCTGATCCAGGAGGGCAACCTCGGTCTGATCCGTGCGGTCGAGAAGTTCGACTACACCAAGGGCTACAAGTTCTCGACCTACGCCACCTGGTGGATCCGGCAGGCGATCACGCGTGCCATGGCCGACCAGGCCCGCACCATCCGTATCCCGGTGCACATGGTCGAGGTCATCAACAAGCTGGCCCGCGTGCAGCGTCAGATGCTCCAGGACCTGGGCCGTGAGCCCACGCCGGAGGAGCTGGCCAAGGAGCTGGACATGACCCCCGAGAAGGTGGTCGAGGTCCAGAAGTACGGCCGCGAGCCCATCTCGCTGAGCACCCCGCTCGGCGAGGACGGTGACAGCGAGTTCGGTGACCTCATCGAGGACTCCGAGGCGGTCGTCCCCGCGGACGCCGTGTCGTTCACGCTCCTGCAGGAGCAGCTCCACCAGGTGCTGGACACGCTCTCCGAGCGTGAGGCGGGAGTGGTCTCCATGCGGTTCGGCCTGCAGGACGGCCAGCCCAAGACGCTCGACGAGATCGGCAAGGTCTACGGCGTGACGCGCGAGCGCATCCGCCAGATCGAGTCCAAGACGATGTCGAAGCTGCGCCACCCCTCGCGGTCGCAGGTGCTGCGCGACTACCTCGACTAGAACGTCGACCAGGTAGCACATCGACGCCGGGCGGGTGAACTTTCCTCGGAAGGTTCCCCGCCCGGCGTCGTCGTGTGGGAATGTGCTTGCTGTGCCCTCACTGACCAGCGTGGCTCCGCGAGCGGCCCTGGCACGGACTGTCGCTTCGGTCCTCGCCCTGCTTCTCGCCCCGTTCATCACGTCGGGCCTGTCCGTGGCGCCGGCCGCCGCTGCCGGCTACACGCTCACGGCGTCCGGCACGTCGACGACCACGGCGTCGGTCTCGAAGACGCTCTCGGTGGTCTATCGCTACAACGGCGCGCCGCGGGCCAACGCCACGGTGTCGCTGCAGAAGTACAGCGGCGGCTCCTGGGTCCGAGTCAGGTCCGTGATCACGGGCTCCACCGGCAGGGCGACGGCCTCGGTCAAGCCGAGCGTGACCACCAAGTACCGGTTCAAGACCACCCGCGCGACCAGCGCCACCCTGACGGTGACCGTGGTGCCGGGATCGTGGAGCATCGCCGGCTCCGGCAACGGCCATGGCGTAGGCATGTCGCAGTACGGCGCGTACCAGATGTCGCGCGACGGCAAGTCCGCCGCCGACATCCTGCGCTACTACTACCAGGGTGCGACGGTCAGCACCGCCCCCAACCCCCGGACCTCCATCGACGTCCAGGTGCTCGGCAGGTCCGCAGACCCGGCCACCACCACCCTGAGCCTGTCGGCAGGGTCGTGGCGCCTGCTCGACGGCGCGGGGAGCCAGCTCGCCACCGGCACGTCGGCGCGCAAGATCACCATCTCTCGCACCACGGCAGGTGTCACCGCGAAGGTCACGGAGAACGGCACCGTGCGCCAGACCATCGGTGCGCGCCCGGCCTTCTACCTGGAGTGGACGGGGACCAGCTACTGGGCCGGCAGCGCAGGCACGGTGACCGTGTCCGGGGCCCAGGGCAGCTACCGCCACGGCCGCCTGCGCATCAGCAGTCCCAACGCCCGGCCCAACGTCGTCAACCAGGTCGTCATCAACGACGAGTACCTGTACGGCATCGAGGAGATGCCGTCGCTGTGGGGCACGAGCAGCTTCGGGGGCGCCGCGGCGCTCCAGGCGCAGGCGATCGTCGCCCGCAACTACGCGATCCTGGACAAGACCGAGGGCCTGAAGGCCTCGTGCGACTGCCACCTCTACGACGACACCAGCAGCCAGAACTACACCGGCTGGAAGAAGGAGGGCGGCGAGGCCGGCGCGACCTGGCGTGCCGCCGTCGACGCCACCCGGCAGGACAGCGCCTCGACGGTCACGGTCGTGCGCAACGCCTCCGGCGGCATCGCGGAGACGCCGTACTTCGCGTCGTCGGGCCGCGGTGGCATCTTCTCCGGTACCGCGAACAACCGGGACGCGTTCGGCACCGCCGCACAGTCCCATCTCGCCCACGTGGCCGACCCTTACTCGGCGCGGGCGCCGAGCAACCCCAACACGTCGTGGACGGGGACGCTCACGCAGAAGAAGGCGAAGAGCGTCTTTCAGCTGGGCTGGGTCAAGTCGCTCAAGGTCACCGCCCGCTACTCGAGCGGGCAGATCAAGACGATGCAGGCGGTCTCGACCCAGGGCACCACGCGCACGCTGACCAAGACGGCCGAGGGGTGGCGCACGACCCTCGGGTTCCGCGGCTCCTGGGCGGACACGGTCACCGCCCGGAAGTGACCCGGTCGGCCGACCCCCGTCCGGGCATGACGACGGCGGTGAGTCACCTCACAGGGTGACTCACCGCCGTCTGCGTTCTCAGAGATCCGGTGGGTGTCCGGCCTGGGCTCAGGCCTGGCCGTGCTCCGCGTGGAGCCGGTCGGTCTCGTCCTGGACATGGGTGGCGACGTCCGCATAGGCGGACGCGTGTGCGCGGGCGTGGTGGCCGCAGAAGAGCAGCTCGCCCACGGGCAGAACGACGCGCACATAAGCCTGCGCGCCGCAGCGGTCGCAGCGGTCGAGGGCGGTGAGCGGTTCGGTCGTCAAGGTCGTCACATCTCCATCCAACCATTCGCTCGCGCGGTTCATGCCAGCCCGGGTGGCCGGTTCGCTGCGAGCATAGCGGCGTGGCTCACAGTGTCGGGCCCCATCCGCCCCCAATTGCGCTGAAAGGGTAATTTCCGTCATGGGGTGAATCCTGGTTCGTCACGTCGCTCTCACAGCGCCGTCACGTCGCCCGCCGGGAGCGCCTCACCAGAGTTGTCGGTGACCTCGTCTACGCTGTCGCCGTGACCGCAACGTCCGAGTCGTACACCGCTCGCCACCTGTCCGTCCTCGAGGGTCTCGAGGCGGTTCGCAAGCGTCCCGGTATGTACATCGGGACCACGGACTCCCGTGGCCTGATGCATTGCCTCTGGGAGATCATCGACAACTCCGTCGACGAGGCCCTGGGCGGGCACGCCAGCAAGATCGGCATCGTGCTGCACGCCGACACGTCCGTCACGGTGACCGACGACGGCCGCGGCATCCCGATCGACGTCGAGCCCAAGACCGGTCTGAGCGGCGTCGAGGTGGTCTTCACCAAGCTGCACGCCGGCGGCAAGTTCGGGGGCGGCTCCTACCAGGCGTCCGGCGGTCTGCACGGCGTCGGCGCCTCCGTGGTGAACGCGCTGTCCGCGCGCCTCGACGTCCAGGTGGACCGCGGCGGCAAGACGTACGGCATGACCTTCCACCGTGGTGAGCCGGGCACGTTCTCCGATCCGGCCTCCGGGCCCGGCCCGGACGCGCCGTTCCAGCCCTTCGTCGACCACTCCGAGCTCGCCGTGGTCGGCAAGGTGCCCCGGGGCCGTACGGGCACCCGTGTGCGCTACTGGGCCGACCGGCAGATCTTCCCCAAGTCGGCGGTGTTCAGCTACGACGAGCTGGTCACCCGCGTGCGGCAGACCACGTTCCTGGTGCCCGGTCTCGAGATCACGGTGCGGGACGAGCGCGGGCTGCCGGGCACGCCCGCCGAGGACGGGCCGCACGAGGAGGTCTTCAAGCACAGCGGCGGCGCGGCCGACTTCGTCGAGTTCCTGGCACCGGACTCGCCGGTCACGGCGACCTGGGTGCTGCAGGGCTCGGGCACGTTCAAGGAGACCGTCCCGGTGCTGGACGAGCGCGGCCACATGTCGCCGCGCGAGCTGCAGCGCGACTGCGAGGTCGACATCGCGCTGCGCTGGGGCACCGGCTACGACACCGAGGTGCGCTCCTTCGTCAACATCATCTCGACGCCCAAGGGCGGCACGCACCTGACGGGTTTCGAGCAGGGCCTGCTCAAGGTGATCCGCAAGGGCGTGGAGACCAACGCGCGCAAGCTCAAGGTCTCCACCAAGGACGGCGCCGAGCGCATCGAGAAGGACGACGTGCTGGCCGGCCTCACCGCCGTGGTCACCGTGCGTCTCTCCGAGCCGCAGTTCGAGGGACAGACCAAGGAGGTGCTGGGCACGGGCCCGGTGCGCCAGATCGTCTCCCGCGTGGTCGAGCAGGAGATCCAGGCCCGCCTGAACTCCACGAAGCGTGACGAGAAGACGCAGGCCTCGCTGCTGCTCGACAAGGTCGTCGCCGAGATGCGCGCGCGCATCACCGCCCGCAAGCAGAAGGAGATCTCCCGCCGCAAGAACGCGCTGGAGACCTCCTCGCTGCCCGCCAAGCTGGCCGACTGCCGCTCGAACGACGTGGAGCGGTCCGAGCTGTTCATCGTCGAGGGCGACAGCGCGCTCGGTACCGCGAAGCTCGCACGGTCCAGCGACTTCCAGGCGCTGCTGCCGATCCGCGGCAAGATCCTCAACGTCCAGAAGGCGTCGATCAGCGACATGCTCCGCAACGCGGAGTGCGCGGCGATCATCCAGGTGCTCGGTGCGGGATCCGGCCGGTCGTTCGACCTCGAGGCGGCTCGCTACGGCAAGATCATCATGATGACCGACGCCGACGTCGACGGCGCGCACATCCGCACGCTCCTGCTGACGCTCTTCTACCGGTACATGAAGCCGATGGTGGAGGCGGGCCGCGTGTTCGCGGCGGTTCCTCCGCTGCACCGCGTCGAGGTGATCGGCAACGGCCGCCGCAAGAACGAGTACATCTACACGTACTCGGAGGCCGAGCTGAACAGCACGCTCAAGAAGCTCGACCGGGCCGGGCGCCGCTACAAGCCCGACATCCAGCGGTACAAGGGCCTGGGTGAGATGGACGCCGACCAGCTCGCGGAGACGACCATGGACCCCCGCCACCGCACGCTGCGCCGCGTCACGGCGGAGCACGCGGAGGCGGCGGAGCGCGCGTTCGAGCTCCTGATGGGCACCGACGTGGCACCGCGCAAGGAGTTCCTCATCGCGGGCGCCGCCGAGCTGGACCGCTCGCGCATCGACATCTGACCGGAGGACGCGACGGCCGTCCGCCGAAGGCTGGGACGGCCGCGCCTGCTTGCGCGCGCCGACCTACACTCGCCAGCGTGAACACGACTTCTGTCCGCCCGCTCCGGGCGCTCGGTGCGGCGACTGCCGCACTTCTCCTGGCCGGCCTGCTCGCTGCCTGCGGCGGTACGGCCGAGCCTGAGCCGATGGTCTCGGCGACGCTGAGCGCGCCGTCGGACACGGCCTCTGCCGGCGCGTCGGCGTCCGACACCGCGTCGCCGTCCGGCGACGTCGAGACGCTCAGCTACCCGGGACGTACCGGTGCCACCGCGTTGGAGCTGCTCCTCGAGGCGGACCCGTCCGCCGAGGTCACCGGCGAGGGCGAGAACGCCTTCGTGACGGCCATCGGCGGCCGCGCGGCGGACGACTCGAAGCAGGAGTTCTGGGCGCTGTCCGTGGACGGTGAGCCGGCACAGGTCGGGGCGGGCACACTGGAGACCGAGGACGGTCAGGAGATCACGTGGACACTCGAGACGTACTGACCCCAGCGGCCGGCGACCAGGGGCGCGACCTGACGGTGGGCGAGCTCGCGCACCGCTGGTGGCGCCCGGCGACCGTCGTCCTGGTGCTGACCGCCGCGGTGGTGTGGCGCCTGGTCGCCCCCGACCTGGGTGCGCCGCCGAACCTCGAGATCGCCACTGCCGCGACCTTCCTCGCGGTGCTGCTGCTGCGGAACCGGTGGGCGGCGGTCGTGCCGTTCGCCGTGGTGGCCGTGAGCGACGCCGTGATCGGCAACACGCAGATCATGTGGTTCACCTGGTCGGCGTGGGCGGTCGTGGGCCTCGGCGCGATCCTCGCGCGGCACCTGCGCGGCCCTGGCCGGTACGCCGCTGCGCTCGGTGTGGGCGTGGGCGGCTCGCTGTGGTTCTTCGCGTGGACCAACTTCGGCGTCTGGCTGATGGACGGGATGTACCCGGCGACCCTGGACGGGCTGCTCGCGAGCTACGTGGCGGGCCTGCCGTTCCTGCGCACCATGCTCCTGGGCAACCTGGTGCTGGTGCCGCTCGCCGCCCTGGTCGCCTCCCTCGTGGAGCGCGCCGAGCTCCACGCCGCCCCTGCGCCGATCCAGCTCCACACGCCCCGTTGAGTGCTGGCTCCCGACGCGGTCGGAGGCCCCGACAGCACGGGGAGCCAACCCTCAGCGGAGGGGAAAGCCCCAGGTAAGGGGCACTTTTTCGAATAGCGCGACGGGCCCGGGTGAAAACCCGGGCCCGTCTTTCGTGCGTCGTGCGCCGTTTGGCCGACGTTCACCTGCACGTGGCCGCCCGGTTGGTCCGATTGGTGACGATTGCCCAGCACCGCAGAGCACGAGTCCACGACGCGCGAACGAAGGGTTCCACCATGTCGAACATCAAGGTGACATTCCAGGAGATGGAAGACGCCGCTCAGCGGATGAAGCAGGAGTCGGACGACATGCGCAGCAAGCTGGACCAGCTGCGTTCGATGGTGAGCAACCTGGTGGCGGACGGCTACGTGACCGACAAGTCGTCCAAGCGGTTCGACGAGTCGTACCAGGAGCTCGACAAGGGCGGCAAGCAGATCCTCGAGGGCCTCACCGGCATCGGCGAGTACCTCAAGCAGGCAGCCGAGGCGCTGCGCAAGACCGACGAGGAACTCGCGAACGCGCTGAACAAGTAACGCGATGGCAGACCTTGTCGTCACCAAAGAGGTCCTGGAGGACTCCGCCAGGGATCTCAAGGCGATCAACGACGAGTTCAAGAACATGTCGAAGCTGTGGGACGGCGGCACGGTCTGGGGCCACGAGGTCCTGAAGCAGGCCATGGACGACTTCATCGACGACTGGTGGGTCAAGCGGGAAAAGCTCCAGCAGCAGCTCGACAACCTCACGAAGAAGATGGACGAGGCCGCGAAGACCTGGACCGACACCGAGGACCAGCTGAGCTCGACCTTCGACCAGAAGTAGGGCGCCTGGCCACCGCACCGGCAGCCACCGCCCCAGTGACAGCAGCAGAAGAGGAAACGGATGAGCGCCGCCCGCCAAGGGGACTGGCCACTGGTCGATCACGACTCGGACCCGGTCCCGGCTGATCCCTCGGAGCTGGACGAGGTCATCGCCCACTACAAGAAGATCTCGGAGGCGATGACCGAGCAGGCAGGCCTGCTCAAGAGGATCGGTGACGGCGACGTCCGCCTGCTCAAGGGGCAGTCCGCCGACGCCCTGCGCAAGCGCGCCCGGGAGAGCGCCGGTGCCCTCGACAAGGCGGCCGGCCGGTACGCCGACGTGCACTCAGCGCTCGACGGGTACCGGCCGGCGCTGGCCACGGCGCGGACCGCCACCGGGGAGGCCCTTGCCGACGCGGAGAACGCACAGGCTTCGCTCCGCGGCGCGCAGTCCATGCCGGACCCGGTCAACTCCACCCGGCCCGATGGCGCCGAACCGTTGACCGCGGCGGAGAAGAAGGAGTCGGCCGACCGCGAGGCGGCGATCGACGCGGCCGGCGCCGGTCTCGCCGGAGCGAAGCAGAAGATGGCAGGCGCCCTCGAAGCGCTCAGAGCCGCCGCCGAGGCCGCTGCCGCGAAGATCCGCGAGAACTGGAAGGTCGACGGCCTGCACACGACGGGCTGGGAGGCCTTCAAGCACCGGCTCAACAAGTTCCTCAAGGCGCTGGTCGAGATCTTGACGTACATCGGGCTGGCCCTCGCCGTGCTGGCGATCCTCATACCCGGGCTGAACGTCATCGCGCTGATCGGCATCGGCGTCGCCGTGGTCTCCGTGGTCGCGAGCGTCATCCTGGCCGCCCAGGGTGAGGGCAGCTGGCTCGGCGTCATCCTCGGTGTGCTGAGCCTCGTCGGGATCGGCATCGCGGCGAAGATGGCGAACAACCTCAAGGGCGTCCAGGGGCTCGGCCTGGCGAAGGGCGGGCCCGCCAAGCTGGACAGGCTGAAGATCGACTTCGCGAAGAACCTGCGCCTCCTCAACATCAGCAACAAGAACATGAGGCTGGATGCCAGCAAGATCTTCAGCGAGAGGCTCTCGAAGGTGAGCCTCGAGATCAAGAACATCGCGACCTTCCTCGACAAGACCAAGGTGAGCCCGGGCTGGTGGCACATCTTCAAGAATCCGAAATGGGTCCTCAAGGAGGACTGGAGCCGCCTCACGAAGGCGTGGCCCAAGGGCGACTACCGGTGGGACCGTCTCATCGGCGTCAGTGACATCAGGGACGTGAGCAAGATCGCGAGCAACATCGGCCTGTTCGGTCCGATCTTCCAGATCAAGCCGTGGATGTACGTCGGGCCGATCGCCTACGGGATCGGCTGGTTCGGTCGTCCGTTCAGCATGTTGAACCCCTCGTTCCTGAACCCGTTCGACCAGCGGAACACCAACACCGCCTGGCACGACGCGACCTATTCCGGCCTGACCGGCGAGAACCCGGTCTGATGGCGGGCGAAGGATGGACCTGGCGGGTCGAACCGCCCGAGGGCTGGCTGCTCGTCCCCACGACTGCGACCCTGCCGCCCGACCTGCTCGCCGCGTGGGAGCTGGAGGTCGCCGGCCTCGTCCGGTCGTCGTTGTTCGACGACCAGGAGTCCGGGGTCGACGAGGATCCGGACGCCGTCCTGGACGCGGTGCGTGACGGCGTCGCCGCGGAATCCGTGGCCAACCTGCGCGCCTTCGCCGACGGCGTGATCGACGGCGGCGCACTCGTCGTCGCCACCTTCCGGGTGCCTGACTCGGCGCCGGTGCCGGTGCTCGCCACGGTCGGCATCGAGCCTCCCGGCGACCCCGGCGACGACCTCATGACCGCGCTCGGCGCCACCGGCGGCAACCCCGTCGCCCCACCCAAGATCGAGTACGTCGACCTGCCTGACGGTGACGGGATGCGCGTGACGCGACTCGACCTCGATCCGGAGACCGGCGGCGCGTGGGTGAGCGTCTGCCTCGGCCGGCGAACCGAGCACGCGGACGCCGTCGTCGACACCGTGCTGCAGTGGCGGTCCCAGGACCTGCTGCACGGCCCTTCCATGACGGAGCTGCTCGACGAGCTGCTGCCCGCTGTGCACATCATCAGGAGCACTCCGTGACCGACCCGACCGCGACCGCCCGACCCGTGGAGGGCAGACCCACCGACGCGTGGGCGCTCCTCCTCCCACCGGGCTGGGTGCGCTTCCCGACCAGTGACGAGCAGGTCCGCGAGCTGGACGAGGCGATCGAGGAGGTCGTCGCCCGTGCCCTGCCCGCCGACCTGCCGCGGGACTCTGCGGAACCGCACCGGCGCATGCTCGCCGACAGCCTCCGGTCGTCGCTGTCCGACGCGCGCGCCGCGGGGGCGGGGGCCGTGTACCTGCCGACGGAGCCGATGAACGGGGTGATCATCCCTGCGTCCCTCACCGAGCTGGAGCTGGTCAGCGACCCGGGTGCCGACCCGCTCTCCGTGGTGTCCGAGGTCCTCTCCGACAGCTACGAGGAGAGCGAGCTCGTCGAGATCGACGGCCGGCCGGGCGTACGTGTCGTGGAGACCACCGTCGACGCGCACCCCGAGGGCGACCTCCCCGACGCGTCGACCCGCCAGGTCCTGTACGTCGTGTCCCGCGACGCGGCCGACGGCGAATGGCTCGTCCTCTCGTTCAGCACCGTCTGGAACAGCGAGGAGACCGAGAAGCTCGCCGAGGCACTCATCTTCTTCTTCGACGCCGTCATGACCACCTTCCGGTGGGCAGGCCCTGGCGCGAACCCGCTGAACCTCTCGGAGGGGACCGTGCCCGGCACCGTCTGAGGCCGGGCGCCGGCACGCACGTACACCCCTGACCGACGCGACACATCTGAAGACGGAGCAACTGTGCATCACGCCCCACGCGCCGCCGCCGCACCTGCTGCGGCCGCGCTGCTCACGACAGCGCTGTTGACGGCTGTGCCGTTCCTCGCCGCAGCAACGGTGGCCCTGGCCGCGCCCGCGGCGGCCGGCACCGGCCCGGTCCATGCCGGCGCGGCCCACAGCGCCCTCGGCACCCTCACCGCGGAGCCGTCCACCGGGCGGTCCATGGACAAGAGCGGCGAGCAGGTCAAGTACTACGTGATCCAGACCAGGCCGGACGGCGATCCGGAGTTCCTCTTCGACATCGCTCAGCGGTTCCTCGGCGACGGCAACCGGTACATGGAGATCTTCGACCTCAACGAGGGGCGCACCCAGCCGGACGGGAACACGCTGACCGACGCCGCCTCCGTCCTGCCCGGCTGGATCATGCAGCTGCCCGACGACGCCGAGGGCCCGGGCATCGAGGTCGGCGTGCTGCCGGCGGCGCCGGTGGTGGCAGGAGAAGACACCGGCGGCACGGGGGCGCCGTCGGCCGAGGCGTCCGCACCCGCCGTGCCGTACTACGTGGTGGGCAGGACGCCGGAGGGCGAGACCGAGTACCTGTACCTGATCGCCGAGCGGTTCCTGGGCGACGGTGAACGCAATCCCGAGATCTTCGCGCTGAACGAGGGCCGTACCCAGCCGGACGGTGGTGCGCTCACCGACCCGGAGGTGGTCGAGGTCGGCTGGGTGCTGCAGCTGCCGGAAGACGCCGAGGGTGAGGGCCTGCAGCACGGCCCGCTCCCGGGGCCGAGCCCGGTGGCCGAGGCGAGCGGTCCGCCGTCCGAGGCGGGGTCCGAGGCGACCGACGGTCAGGATGCGGCCACCGGTGCGGAGCCGTCCTGGCTGGTGCCGGCCCTGATCGCCGTCGGAGGGGTGGCACTGGCCGTGCCCGTGGTGCTCGGCGTGATCCTGCTGGTGCGCCGCCGCCGTTGGGGCCGGGAGGAACCGTTCGACGACAGCCTGCTGCGCACCGACACGTCGGCGGCGTGGATGGTGGACCGGGCGCTGCGGGTGCTGATGGCCGCGTGCGAGCGGGACGGCCAGGACCTGCCGATGGTCAGTGGCGTGTTCATCGAGGGCTCGGCCATGCGGCTCCGGCTGGCGAGCCCGGTCTCGCCGGCACCGGCGCCGTGGGTGGCGAACGAGGACGGGCAGAGCTGGTCCGCGCCGCTCGCGAAGCTGCAGTCGGCGCCGGCGTCGGAGGCACCGACGTCCCGGTTCGCGCGTCTGGTCACGATCGGTGTGGGCGAGACGGGCCGGGTGCTGGTGGACTTCGCCGCCGCGCGTGGCGTGATCAGCCTGGACGGCCCCACCCGCGCGCGGCACGAGGTGCTGCGCCGGTGGCTGGGAGAGCTCACCGGGAACCCGTGGTCGGACGACCCGCGTGTGGTGATGGTCGGCAACGGCCTGCCGCAGGCGGAGCAGGCGGAGCGCCTCGCGGCGATCGAGCAGGTGATCCCCGAGCTCGACGCCGCGGGGGGTGGCGTGCTGGTGCTGTCCCAGGCGCCGTCCGTCGCGCAGCAGGACCTGCTCGCTGCCCGGTTCTCCTCGCCGGGGTTCGGCTGGGTGGTGATCGTGCTGGGCGAGTCGCCGTCGGCCAGGTGGCGCCTCACGGCGGACGACGACGGCTGGTTGCGCAGCCGGTTCCTGCCCGACGTGCGCTACACGGAGCAGGCGGCGGTGCGTCGTGCGGGGGAGTGAGGCCTACGGGCCGCGGGTGTCGCACCCGGTGGTGTTCGCGGCACTGACGTGCCTCACCGTGGCAGCCCTGGTGCTGGCTCCGCTCGTCGGGCCCGCCGCCGCGGCCGCCGAGCCGGAGCCGGTCCTGCTGTCGCGCGGCAAGCCGGCGGTGGCGTCGTCGCTGGAGAAGCCGGACTTCCCGGCACGCCAGGCGGTGGACGGCAACCCGGCTACCCGCTGGTCCAGCGGGTTCAGCGACCCGCAGTGGCTGCGGATCGACCTGGAGCGGTCCACCGTCGTGCACCGGGTGGAGATCGACTGGGAGGTCGCCCACTCGACGGCGTTCTCCGTCCAGCTGTCGCAGGACGGCGAGACCTGGGAGACGCACTGGTTCACGGAAGCGGCCGACGGCGGCCGGGACGTCATCAACATCCGCGGTGAGGGCCGCTACGTGCGGATGCACTCCAGCGCCCGGAGCGGTACGGCGGGCAACTCGATCTGGGAGCTCCGCATCTTCGGCGAGCCGGAGCCCGAGCCGGAGCCGGCGGCGCCCAAGCCGTCCAAGAAGCCGGCGGCGACCCCGCGGCCGAAGGCGTCCGAGCCGAAGGAGCCGGAACCGACGAGGTCCGCCCCGGTGGTCCCGCCCTCCGTGCCGCCGACGTCGGCCCCGGTGCCGGAGCGCACCGGGCCGCCCGGGTCGGTCCTGTACTACGTGGTCCGCAAGGCGCCGGACGGCAAGTCGGAGAAGCTCAACGACATCGCCGAGCGGTTCCTCGCCGACCGGGACCGCTGGCCCGAGATCGCGGAGCTGACCGAGGGGCACCGGCAGCCTGACGGTGCGTACATGACGGACCCGAGGACCCTGCGGCCTGGCTGGGTGCTCAAGATGCCCAAGGAAGCCACGGGCAAGGGGCTCACGTTCGGTCCGCTCCCGGGCTTCGGACCGCCGTCGGCCGAGCCGTCGCCCACGGTGTCGCCGTCGGCCACCCCGGCGGTGGAGGTGGCGGGCGTGGAGGATGCGGGGAGCTCCCGGCCGCTGGGTCCGGTCGTGTACGCGACGGGGGCGGCACTGCTGCTGGCGCTGCTGGTCGGTCTCGGGATCTGGCTCGTGCGGCGGCGGAGGCGCCACGAACCGTTCGACGACAGCCTGCTGCGGACCGACACGTCGGCGGCGTGGACCGTCGACCGGTCGCTGCGCGTGCTGATGACCGCGTGCGAGCGGGACGGACTGGACCTGCCCGGCGTGACCGCGGTGTTCATCGAGGGCAGCTCGCTGCGGCTGCGGCTGACCAACCCGGCGGCCCCGGCCCCTGAGCCGTGGGTGGTGAGCGAGGACGGCCAGAGCTGGGTGGCGCCGCTGGCGAAGCTGCAGTCGGGTGCGGCGTCCGAGGACTCGACGGCGCGGTTCGCCCGGCTGGTCAACCTGGGCATGGGCGAGACCGGCCGGGTGCTGGTGGACTTCGCCTCCGCGCGTGGCGTGATCAGCCTGGACGGCCCGACGCAGGCGCGGCACGAGGTGCTGCGCCGGTGGCTGGGAGAGCTCACGGGCAACCCGTGGTCGGACGACCCGCGTGTGGTGATGGTCGGCAACGGCCTGCCGCAGCCGGAGCAGGTGGAGCACCTCGCGGGGATCGAGCAGGTGGTCCCCGAGCTGGTGATGGGTGAGGGCGGCGTGCTGGTGCTGTCCCAGGCGCCGACGGCGGCGCAGCAGGACATGCTCGCCGCCCGGTTCGCGAGCCCGGAGTTCACGTGGGTGGTGATCGTGCTCGGCTCGTCGCCGTCGGCACGGTGGCGGTTCACCGCGGGCGACGACGGCTGGCTGCGCAGCGGGTTCCTGCCCGACGTGCGCTACGACGAGCAGACCGCCGTACGGCGGGGAGGCGAGTGACGTGCAGGCTCTGATCACCGCGCGCCACGGGGCGCGCGAGGCGCTGCTGGCCCTGGAGCTGGACGACCGCACCACCGCGGCGGACCTGGCCGAGCGGCTGGCCGCCGAGGTGGGCGCTCCGCGGGGCAGCACCATGTACGTGGACGGGCGGCCGGTGCCGACCAGCTACGGCACCGGTCAGGAGGTGCACGTGGCGGACTCGGGTGTCCGGGACGGCGCCGTCGTCACCTTCGCGGGCGACGCGCGGCTGACGGACGGCCGCTCGAACGCCATGGCGGGCGGCCCCGTCGACCTGTGCGTCACGGGCGGGACCGGCGCCGGCGCGGTGGTCCGGCTCGGCGTCGGCGAGTCCACCGTGCAGGTAGGGCACGACGGCCGTGTCCGGGTGGACGAGCCGCGCGAGGGCGGCCTGGCCGCGATCGCCGTCGTCGTCGCGCTGGACGGCGGGGTACGGGTGCGGCGCGTCCCGGATCCTCGTTCCGCCGGCCGGCTGGTGCACCTGGACCGGCTGGAGGAGCCGCTGGGCGAGGACGAGGCGCCGTGGGCCACGGGCACCCAGCTGCGGATCGGGCCGAGCGTCCTCACGGTCCAGCCGGCCACGCGGCCCGACGCCGACCTGCGTCCCGCCGCTGAGCCGGGGCACCTGGACTACAACCGGCCGCCGCGCCTGCTGCCGCCGATGCCCGCGACGCACTTCCGGCTGCCCGCCGAGCCGCAGCCGCCCGCGCGGAACCCGCTGCCGTGGCTGGCCATGGCGATGCCGGCGGTGCTGGGCATCACCATGGCGTTCGTCTTCCAGTCGCCGTACTACCTGATGTTCGCGCTGGCCTCGCCGCTGATGGGCCTCGGGCACTGGTGGATGCAGAAGCGCAACGGCGTGACCACGCACAAGGAGCGGCTCAAGGAGCACGCCGAGGAACGCGCGGCGCTCGAGGAGGAGGTGCTGGACGCGGTACGGCGTGAGCAGCACCGCCGTCGGGTCTCCAGCCCGGGCGCCGCCGAGCTGCGGCTCATCGCCACCACCCCGACGCGCCGCCTGTGGGAGCGGCGCAGCACCGACTCGGACCACCTGACCGTCCGGCTGGGGCTCGCCGACGCCACCAGCCGCGTCGAGGTGGAGGACAGCGCCGAGCCCGAGCACCGCCGCAAGACCCGCGCGACCGTGCGGTCGGTGCCGATCACGGTGCCCCTGCGGGAGGCGGGCGTCGTCGGGCTGGCGGGCCCGGGAGACTGGCCGCGCCGTCGGGCCCGCTGGATGGTGGGCCAGCTCGGGGTGCTGCAGAGCCCGCGCGACGTGCAGGTCTACGTGCTGACCAGCTCCGAGCACGTGCAGGAGTGGGCGTGGGCGGCGTGGCTGCCGCACGTGCGGCCCTCGTTCGGTCAGACGGCGGTGGCCCTGCTCGGGACCACCACCGAGACGCTCGCGGCCCGCGTCGCCGAGGTGAGCTCGCTGATCACCCAGCGCCGGGCGGCCATGGACGCGTCGAGCGCCAAGGTCATGTCGGGCCCGCAGGTCGTGGTGGTGCTCGACGGTGCACGCCGGCTGCGCGCGCTGCCCGGCGTCGTGTCCATCCTGCGCGACGGCCCCGGCGTCGGGGTGAGCGTCGTGTGCCTCGACGGCGACGAGCAGCTCCTGCCCGAGGAGTGCACGGCCGTGGCGCTGGCTCGCGTCGACGGCGGCATGACGCTGCGCCGGCAGGACGCCGACGACCTCCGGTCGGTGCTGGTCGACGAGGTGGCCGACGACTGGTTCGAACCCGTGGCCCGCGCGGTGGCCGCCGTGCACGACGTGACGGCGTCCGAGGGCGACGGCCTGATCCCGGACTCGGCCCGGCTCGTCGAGGTGCTCGGCATCGAGGACCTCG
The DNA here is from genome assembly GCF_028994805.1 of Promicromonospora iranensis. GTDB lineage: Bacteria > Actinomycetota > Actinomycetes > Actinomycetales > Cellulomonadaceae > Promicromonospora > Promicromonospora iranensis. Next base: position 266,385 of record NZ_JAJQQP010000005.1, read on the forward strand.
ACGCCGAGCAGATGGTCTCCCGCTGGCGGGGGGTGTCGAAGGGCAGCACGGCCGCCGTCGTCGGCGTCTCGCTCGACGGACCGTTCACGCTCGACCTGGTGCGTGACGGGCCGCACGCCCTCGTGGGCGGCACCACGGGGTCGGGCAAGTCGGAGTTCCTGCAGACGGTCGTCGCGTCGCTGGCCGTGGTGAACACGCCGGAGACCATGAACTTCGTGCTGGTCGACTACAAGGGCGGCGCCGCGTTCAGCCAGTGCGAGCAGCTGCCGCACACGGTCGGCATGGTCACCGACCTGGACTCCCACCTCGTGGAACGCGCCCTGGACTCGCTGCGTGCCGAGCTCACCTACCGGGAGCACGTGCTCGCGGACGCCGGCGCGAAGGACCTGGAGGACTACCTCGACGCGCAGGGCCGCGGGCATGTCGGTCCCACGCTGCCGCGCCTCATGATCGTCATCGACGAGTTCGCCTCGATGGCGCGCGAGCTGCCCGACTTCGTCGCCGGCCTGGTCAACATCGCGCAGCGGGGCCGCTCCCTCGGCATCCACCTCGTCCTCGCGACCCAGCGGCCCTCCGGCGTGATCTCACCGGAGATCCGCGCCAACACCAACCTGCGCGTCGCTCTCCGCATGACGGACAAGGGCGAGTCCAAGGACGTCATCGACGCCACCGAGGCGGCCGAGATCGCCAAGTCGCAGCCCGGCCGGGCCTACGCCCGGCTCGGGCACGCGTCGGTGATCCCCTTCCAGTCCGCCCGGGTCGGCGGCCGCCGCCTCTCCCTGTCCGACGTCGGGCAGGTGGAAGCCCCGTTCGTCGCGCGGGTGCCCGTGGCCGACCTGGGCGCCGCGCCGCCCAGCCGCCCGAAGGTCAAGCGCCGGGAGGACGTCGAGACCGACCTGGCCGCGCTCGTCGCGACCCTGCGCGAGGCGTCCCGGCTGGGCGAGTGGCCCAGCCCGCGCCGGCCGTGGCTGCCGCCGCTGCCGGACCTGCTCCAGCTCTCCGAGGTGGCCCAGCCCGCAGAGGAGTCGGCGTTCGCCTGGGCGATGGAGGACTCGCCGGCGGACCAGCGCCAGGGGTCCGCGGTGATCGACCTCGACGGCTTCGGGCACCGTTACGTGGTCGGCGCACCCGGCAGCGGACGCTCGACCACGCTGCGCACCACGGCGTTCGCGGCCGCCACCGCCATGCCCGTGGCCGACCTCCACCTGTACGCGATCGACTGCGGCAACGGTGCCCTGACGGTGCTGGGCGAGCTGCCGCACACGGGCGCCGTCGTGCAGCGTGGGCAGGCCGATCGGCTCAGCCGTCTGCTCGGCCGCCTCCAGGCGGAGCTCGGACGGCGGCAGCAGGTCCTCGCTGCCGGGAACTACGCCAGCGTCACCGAACAGCGCGAGCTCGCCGAACCGGAGGCACGCCTGCCGCGGATGCTGCTGCTGATCGACCGCTGGGAGAGCTTCATGAGCAGCTACGGCGAGGTCGACGGCGGCACGCTGGTCGAACAGGTCCAGGAGCTGCTGCGGGACGGGGCGAGCGCCGGCATCCACCTGCTCATCGCCGGTGACCGCAGCCTGTTGTCGAGCCGGATGAGCGTGCTGACCGACGACTCCCTCGTGCTGCGGCTGACCGACCGGTTCGACTACGGCATGGCCGGCATCAACCACAAGAAGCTGCCCGAGGAGATCCAGGCCGGGCGCGCCTTCAAGTCCGGGAGCGGGCTCGAGGTGCAGGTGGCGGTCCTCGGGGACGACCCGGCCGGTCGTGCCCAGACGGCCGCGGCCCGCCAGATCGCCGCGACGATCCGCGAACGGGAGGACGTGGCACCGGGGACGGGGCCGTTCCGGGTGGACGACCTGCCCTCCACGATCACCGTGGACGCGGCGTACCAGTACGTGGGCCGGGAGGCGGCCCGGCCGATGTGGGCGCTGCTCGGCGTCGGTGGCGACGACCTCGCGGCGTTCGGCATGGACCTGGCCGGCGACGCGCCGGCGTTCATCGTGGCCGGGCCGTCCCGGTCCGGACGGTCCACGATGCTCGCGGTCATGACCGAGTCCCTGCTGCGCGGCGGCACCCAGGTCGTGGTGCTCGCGCCGCGGCCGAGCATCCTGCGCGACCTCGCCGGCCGGGACGGCGTCCGCGCCGTGCTCACCGACCCCGAGGTGACCGAGGAGGACCTCGCGCCGCACCTCGACCCCGACGGGACGCCGGTGGTCCTCGTGGTCGACGACGGCGAGCAGGTGACCGACGCCCCCGCCAAGACCTGGCTGCGGGCGTACCTGCGCACCGCTGCGGACAACCAGCGCGGGCTGATCCTCGGTGGTGAGACGTCCGAGGTCGCGGGCGGGTTCTCCGGCTGGCAGGTCGACGCCAAGAAGTTCCGTCGAGGCGCCCTGCTCAGCCCGCAGGACCGGTTCGACGGCGACCTCGTGGGCGTGAGCCTGGCGCGCTCTGCTGTCTCGTCGCAGGTCAGCCCGGGCAAGGCACTGGTACACCTCGGGTCGGGGGAGCTGCTCACGCTGCTGGTCCCGACGGTGTAGGGGTCGTCGGGCGGGATAGACCCCGCACCTCCCGTGCCCGCACCTTCGGGGCGACACGGCGCACCTCGTCGTCCTGGTCTCTTCGGCAGGGCGACCCGCGTCGACACATCGGGGCGAGCCGTACGCGAGGCGTGTGGTGGTCGCGCGAAGAGCGACGTCGTGCCACCGTAGGACAGTGCCAGCGCACGACCAGTCCGATCTCGACACCGCCGTCGACGCGCTCTACACCCGCCCGCTCGACGAGTTCATTGCTGCCCGCGACGCCGCCGTCCGGCAGGCGACGGACAGCGGCGACCGCCTGGGCGCCGCGCGGGTCAAGCGACTGCCGAAACCGTCGGTCGCCGCCTGGGTGATCAACCAGGTCACGCGGGAGCACCCCGAGGAGATCGCGGCGCTCGCGGACCTCGGCGACGAGCTGCGCGCCGCCACCCAGGAGCGCGACCGAGGCAGGATCCGGGCGCTGGACCATCTGCGGCGTGAGCGCACCGACGGCCTGGTCCGCACCGTGCGCGAGGCCGGCGAGGTGGGCGGGCGACCGGTGTCGTCCGCCGTGCTCGACCGGCTGACGGAAACGCTGACCGCCGCCGTGATGGACCCGGACGCCGCCGGGGTGGTCCGGGCCGGGCGACTTGCCCGGGCGCTGCAGCACGTCGGTTTCGGGATCGTGGACGAGCAGGGCGAAGAGGCCGAGCTGGTCGAGCTGCACGCCACGACGTCGGACGGCGGTTCGCGTACTGCCCGGGATGGCGACGTCGAGAAGCCGGCGAGAGCGGAGAAGTCGAAGTCACCCGGGCGTGGGAAGCCTGACCCGGCCGCCGCGGAGCTGACTGCCGCGGAAGAGGCCGTCGAGGAGGCCGCGACGCAGGTGGACCGCCTGGAGGCGCGCCGCGACGACGTCCGCGAGCGGCTCCGCTCCGCAGACGCCGGGATCGAGCACGGCGAGAGCGAGCTGGAACGCCTGGAGAGGGAGCTCGACCGGCTCGCCGCCGAGAGGGACGAGACGCGACGCGCGCTCGACGAGGCACGGACGGCGGCGGACGAGGCTCGTGCCGACCTGGCCGTCGTCGAGGACGAGCTCGACGACGCGGTGGAGCTCGCCGCGGAGGCACGTCGCCGTCGCCGTGCAGCACGTGGACGGTGAGCCGGCGTGGAGCTAACGAGCGAGGACGAGGGCTCACGGACGGGTGTCACCGAGCTCGGTTAGGGTCGCCAGATGGCGCATCATCGAATCTTCGGTACCAGCTTTGCGAGCATCTACGCGCTCTACGTGCAGAAGGTGGAGCGCAAGGACCACACCAAGGCTGAGGTGGACCAGGTGATCTCCTGGCTCACGGGGTACGACGAGGCCGGCCTGCAGCAGGCCATCGCGAGCGAGGTCGACTTCGAGACGTTTTTCGCCGAGGCCCCCGCGATGAACCCGAATGCTGTCCTGATCAAGGGCGTCATCTGCGGACACCGGGTGGAGGAGATCGAGGATCCGCTGATGCAGAAGATCCGCTACCTGGACAAGCTGGTCGACGAGGTGGCGCGCGGCAAGAAGATGGCGACGATCCTGCGCGGGAGCGACCCGACGGCCGTCCGACCCTAGGTCGGCCACCCACCGGCGGGTCCCTGCTCATCGACCTCGCCCCCGCCGACGTCGCCTGACGTGGCGGTTGAGACCTGGTTTCGGGGCGCCTCGACACCTCACCAAAAGTTATCCACAGATTTTGTCTTGGACGTGCAGATCGAACGAACGTTCGAGATAATAGATGCAGCGAGGATGTGAAAACTAGAGGCGACGAGGGGGGTGGGGTCCGGTGGAGCAGTCGACGTCGACGGATGGCGTTCCCGGCCCTGGCCTGCCCAGTGCCGAGTCGATCGAGGAGACGCTGGCCCGGTTCGAGAACATGATGGACGAGCTCGCAGTCCTGACCGACCCTGAGGTGTTGGACGGGTGGGACGCCCCGACCGTGGGCCGGCTGATGGAGGCACACACCCGGATCCGTTCGCTCACCGGCCGCCTCGACGGCGTGCGGTGCACCCTGCTGTCCCGGATCGAAGCGGACGGGTCCTGGCGCTCAGGCGGGATGGCGCGCGCGTTCACCACTTGGCTGCGGATCCGGGAGGGCATCTCGGCGACGACGGCGGGTAAGGACATGACGATGGCCCGCCGCCTGGCCACGGCGCTGCCTGGGACGCGGGAGCGCCTGGTCGCGGGCACCCTCGGGATCGACCATGCCCGTGTGATGACCAAGGTCGCCCCCACCAGCGAGACCCGTCAGGATGCGTTGGCCTGGCTGATCGACACCCGCACGGGTGAGCGGACGACCCCGGAGGCGTTCGTGCAGACCGTGCCGGTCGACTTCCCCGACCCGGCCCAGGACCCCGACGGGGCGCACACCCGTCAGCTCATCACCCAGGTCCTCGAAGACGCGGTCACCAAGGGGACCTTGGTCACGGGTGAGGGCCTGGTCCTGCGCGAGGCGGGTTCGTTGAACGCGGACCAGTTCCGGATCGTGGCACGCCGGTTCGCGACGATCACCGACCCCGACACGGATGACGTGGATGACGACAAGGCCGCTCTGGGCGAGTTCCTCGACCTGGCCAAGACCTTCGGCGGCTACCACCTCGCAGGGTTCCTGACCGACGAACACGGCCTCCTGGTCACCGCAGCGATCAACGCGATCCTCGGCGCCCCGTCGGCGGAGGACACGCGTACCTCGACGCAACGCCGCGCACAGGGCCTGGCCGACGTCGCCCGGATCGTCCTGGACACCAACCAGGCCTCCCCCGGCGCCGCGATCCCACCCCACCTGAACGTCACGGTGTCGTGGACCGAGCTGGTCGCCCAGGCCACCCGTACCCGCGACGGCCTCTGCCTGACCTGCGGACAAACCGCACCAGGCCGCACGACGGGCACAGGAGCACCGAGCACAGGAGCACCGGGCACGGGTGCAGGTGCACCGGGCACTGGCACTGGCACTGGCGTAGCGGACACGGGTACTGGCCCGGGCCCAGCGGGCACGATGACGGTGTCCGCGCTGCTGTCCGGTGGTGGCCCCGTGTTCACCGAGACCGGTGACCGCGCACCACGAGCACTCCTACGCCGCCTGGCCTGCGACAGTGCCGTCACCCGGATCGTGTTCGGACCCGACGGCGCCGTCCTGGACGTCGGCCGCGCACAACGGACGGTGAGCGGGCAGATGCGGCGAGCGGTGATCGCCCGTGACCAGCACTGCGTCTTCCCTGGATGTGATCAACCACCATCACGGTGCGAGGTCCACCACGCGGTCACTCACTGGGCCCACGGCGGAAACACCTCCGTGTCCAACAGTGCGTTGTTGTGCTGGTACCACCACCAGCTCGTCGACACCCGAGGCATCACCATGCACTGGACCGGCAAACCCACCACCACGGGCACCACCACAGCCGACAGCACCACCGGCACCACCACGAGCGCCACCGCGCCCGGCGCCCTGATCGAGACCGGGTGGGCCTTCACCGACGCCCGCGGACACCGCATCACCCTGCCCGAGCCCATCGAGGCCCTGCCCCCGCCCGAGGCCGAAGCCGCCTGATGCCCGCTCGGCACCAAGCCGACCACGGAGCCGCCGATCATGAGTCACCACGCAGCCGCTAGTCAGGAGCCGCCGACCAGGAGCCGCCAGCCACGAAGCCATCACCCGTTGGGTGGTGGGCGGTGCTGGGGGTTCAGGTCGGGCGCTCCGGTCTCGTGGGGTTCCGTCGCGAACTCGTGGTGGCCGTTCGGGCACTCCGGGATCGGCTCACCCTCGGTGACGTGGACCATCGCGTCACACCTCGCGCAGTAGAGACCGCCGGACTCCGGTGCCGCTTCGCCGGCTTGTATCGCCATGACAGTGTTCCCTCCTTCGTGAATACCGTCGTCCGTCCAGTCGACACCCGGCCGCGCGCAGTCGCACGGCGGCCGGGCGGTCCCGAGCCGGCGGTGACCGGCGTCGCCGCGTGCCGCGGACCTACTCGTCCGGGAGTCGCACGGGGTCGACAGCGAGATGGAGCCGTTCCCGCACCCACCAGTCGCCGGTGCGGCGCCGCTCTTCGGGCGTGGTGTACCGGTAGCGGTGCAGGACGGCGCGGACGGCGCGCGGTGGCCGGCCGTCGAACGGGTCGTGGCCCAGCAGCCGCAGGACCGAGGGGTCGGCCTCCAGCAGGCGGCGCAGGAGCACGGTGAACCACAGGGCGGAGTGGCCGAGCGGCAGGAACCACATGAGCCAGTCCAGGCGCAGGTGGTAGGGCGCGACCTGGGGCGGACGCCGGTCCACGGGGCCGGGCTTGCCCTGGAACACGTACTCGACCCACTCGTCCGGGCCGGGCTCCTCCGCCAGGGTGCCCTCCACGGTGATCTCGTCGCGGTGCCGGGTGATCGAGCCGAACGCACCGTAGGCGTTGACCAGCCGGAACGGCTCGAAGCTCGCGTTCATCCGCTGGTGGCGCGACGCGAGGTTCAGCGCCGGCCGCACCGACAGCACGAGCAGCAGCAGGGCCACGGCGCTGACCACCACCACGAAGGCGAGCGGCGCGGCGGGTTCGGGGGCCGCGGCGCGCGCGGCACCCGCGGAAGCCGCCGCGCCGGCGTCGGGCATCCCGACGAGGCCGCCCAGCCACGCCCAGGTGCCGTCGTCGACCACCCCGAGGGCGAGGACGATGGTCGCCCAGTTGAGCCAGGCGAAGTTGCCGGTGATCACGAGCCAGCCCTGGGTGAGGACGAACGCGAGGGCCGCGACGGACGGGAACGGCTGGGGTAGGAGGAGCAGCCACGGGACGAGCAGCTGCGTGACGTGGGTCCCCGCCACCTCGAACCGGTGCCACCAGCGCGGCAGGTGGTGGGCGTGCCAGGAGAACGGTCCGGGCAGCGGCTGCGTCTCGTGGTGATAGTCCAGGGCGGTGAGGTCACGCCAGGCGGTGTCGCCGCGCCACTTGATCAGACCCGCGCCGAGCTCCAGGCGGAACAGCAGCCACCGCACGGCGAAGATCATCAGGAGGGGCGGACCGACGGCGTCGGACCCGAGGAACGCGACCAGGAAGCCGGCCTCGCACAGCAGGGTCTCCCAGCCGAAGGCGTAGAAGGTCTGCCCGACGTTGACCAGCGACAGGTAGAGCCACCACAGCACGAGGAACACGAGCGCGGGCACCCACCACGGCCCGGCCTGCGGCAGCCCGACGACGACGCTCGCACCCAGCAGCATGCCGCACCACGCGACGGCTACGAGCAGCCGGTCGGAGTAGCGCAGGCCGCGCAGGCGGAACAGCGACGGCCCGTCGCGCCAGGACGTGCGCGCGACGAACCTCGGGACCGGCGCGATGCCGTGCTCACCGAGCAGTGGCCGGAACTGGCGCAGCGCGCCCCAGAAGGCGAGCACGTACAGCGCGCCGAAGCCGCGTTGGAGCAGCGTGCGCGCGACGTCGTAGTCCGCGCTCGACCACCAGCCGAGCCAGTCGGGCAGCGTGCCTGCCATGGGGTCACCGTAACCAGGCGCCGGTCCACTCCCCACCGGACCACGCAGGCGTCAGCACGGGGAGCTCAGCGCAGCGCCGGCAGCACATGCTCGCCGAACTTCTCGATGAACGCGTCCTGGTGCTTGCCCACATGGTGCAGATAGAGCCGGTCGGCTCCGGCGTCACGCAGGCCCGCGAGGTGCGCCGTCAGCTCGCCCAGGTCGGACGAGACGAGCACCGCGCGGCGTACGTCCGCGACGGTGACGTCCTGGGCGAGGGCGTCGAACGCGGCGGTCGTCGGGGTGTCCGCGGCGACGTGGGGCGGACCGGTGAGCGTGTGCCACTGGTCCAGCGCCGTCGCCTCGGCCTCCGCCTCCGTGGGCGCCCACGACAGATGCACCTGGACGGCTACCTCGCCCGCGCCACCGGCCTCGCGGTACGTCTCGATCATCTGTCGCAGCTCCGCGACCGGCTTGTTCACGGTGATCAGGCCGTCCGCCCAGGCGGCGTGGCGCCGTGCCGTGGCGACGGTGAGTGCCGGGAGAACCAGCAGCGGCTGGATCTCCGGCAGTGTCCACAGCCGGGCCTCGCGCGCGACGACCAGGCCGGTGTGGTCCACCTCCTCGCCGCGCAGCAGCGCGCGGATCACCTGCACGCACTCCGCCAGGCGGGCGTCCCGCTCTGGCTTCGGCGGCCACGGGTCGCCGGTCACGTGCTCGTTGAGGTTCTCGCCAGAGCCCAGAGCCACCCAGAACCGGCCCGGGAACATCGCTCCGAGGGTCGCCACCGCCTGCGCCACGATGACCGGGTGGTAGCGCTGGCCGGGCGCGCAGACCGTGCCGAACGACAGGCCGGTCGTCGCGAGCGCCGCCCCGATCCACGGCCACGAGAGCCCGGACTCGCCCTGTCGTTCGCTCCAGGGGGCGAGGTGGTCGGAGCACATGGCGGCGTCGAACCCGGCGTCCTGCGCGAGCTGGGCCACGCGCAGCCCTTCGGTCGGGTGGAGCTGTTCGTGGGACACGTGGAAGCCAACGGTGGTCATCGGTCCTCCTGGGCGCCAGAGCTCTGCTCGGCCGATTCGACGGCGGCTTCGCCGGCTGACTCGACGGCCGAGTTGCCGACCGCGTCGCCGTCGATCGTGCGCCGCAGCCACCGGTAGCCGTAGCCGGCGATCGGGATGCGCCCGTCGGCCTCCACGGCCGCGTAGTCCTGGTCCACGTGCACGTCGACGTAGCGCGCGAGCCCGGCCTCGAGCGCGGAGACCTCGTCGGCGGGCAGCGTGGCCACCACGTCCTCGTCCGCGAGGTTGGCCAGCAGGAGGACGCTGGACTCCGTCACCTGGTACCGCAGCGCCAGGACGGACGGCACGCCCAGGTCCCAGGGCTCCGGACGGTCACGGCCGAGCTCGCTCAGGCCCAGCCGGGCACGCACGAGCCCGCCCACCCGGTGCAGCAGGGAGCCGTCGCGCACGCTCTGCTCGTCCACGCTCACGCGGTCGGGGCCGTAGGGGCCGGTCACCACGGGTGCCTGGAACTGGTCCGGTGCCGCGTTCGAGAAGCCCGCCGTCGGCGTCGTGGACCACTGCATCGGCGTGCGGGTGGCCTCGCGCTCGGGCAGGTCGAGGTCGTCGCCCATCCCGATCTCGTCGCCGTACCGCAGCACCGGCGGCCCGGGCAGCGAGAGCGCGACGGCGTGCGCGAGCGCGATGCGGCGGGGGTCGCCGTCGAGCATGGGAGCCAGACGGCGCCGGACGCCGCGCCCGTAGACCCGCATCGAGTCCTCGGGGGCGAAGACGTCGAGCACCTCCTCGCGTTCGTCGTCCGCGAGCTGGGCCAGGTTCAGCTCGTCGTTGTTGCGCAGCCAGTGCGCGTACGTGGCGCCGTCGGGCGGGGCGGGCTGGCTGCGCAGCGCCCGCTCGAGCGGCTCGGCCTGGCCACGGGCCAGGGCGAGGAAGAGGTGGTTGTTCGACCAGAAGTCGAGCAGCATCGTCATGCCCTGGCCGTCGGTCCCGAAGTAGTGGGCGTACTCGTCGGGCGTGACGTCCACCTCGCCGAGGAGCACGGCTCCGGTGCGCTGCCCGGACACGGCGGCCCGCAGGTCGCGCACGAGCCACTGCCCGTCGGTGTCGGGGCGGGCGGCCCTGGCCCGTTCGAGCATCATCGGGACGGCGTCCACCCGGAAGCCCGAGACGCCCATGCGTAGCCAGAACGCCACGATGCGGTACAGCTCGTCGCGGACGCGCGGGTTGTCGAGCGCCAGGTCGGGCTCGTGCGAGTAGAACGCGTGCCGGTAGAACTGCTGCGCCTCGTCGTCCCAGGTCCACGTACTGGGCTCGACGTCGGGGAACATCGGCTTGATGTCGTCGTTCGGCTCGTCGGCCCAGATGTAGTAGTCGCGGTACGGGGAGTTCCGGTCCTGGCGTGCCTCCTGGAACCAGCGGTGCTGGTCGGAGGTGTGCTGGGTGACCAGCTCGACGAGGACGTCCAGGCCGAGGTCCTCGGCGGTCTCGAGCAGGTGGGCCATGTCGGCCAGGTCGCCCAGGCGTGGGTCGATGGCGAGGTGGTCGCTGACGTCGTAGCCGCCGTCGCGGAAGGGGGAGACGTAGAAGGGGAGCAGCCAGATGCACGTGGCGCCGAGCCCGCGCAGGTAGTGCAGGCGTTCGGTGACGCCACGCAGGTCGCCCCAGCCGTCATCGTTCGAGTCGGCGAAGAGCCGGGGGTCGAGCTGGTAGATGATCGCGTCGGAGTGCCAGGAGGAACGCATGGTCACCTCGGTCTCGGCGTGCGTGCGGCCGATGCTGGACCGCTGGGTTCTCGCACCGTGCCACATGTCCGCTTTGCTCGCATCGTGGCTGGTGGCGGGGGTGTACTGGCCCGCTCCACCACTTCCCTCCTCGTGCCCCTGTTGACAGCGCTGTCGGCGCGGTGAAAACCTGCCGCGTGCCGACCCTCACCTTCACCGATGCGGACACGCAGGCCCTGCTGGGCCCTGCGTACTCGGGTGCTCTCATGAACCTGCTCGACACCAACACTGTGCGCTATGACCCGGCCGTCTACGACACGTCGGGTCTGCTTGACCCAGGCGTCGGCACGTTCTTCCGGGCCGGCGGCGGGTACGAGCAACCGTGGACGCGCGATGCGGCGGTGAACTCGTGGAACGCCGGGAGCCTGCTCGCTCCCGACGTCGCCCGGAACACCCTCTGGTCGGTCGTGACCAGGTTGGGGACCACGTTGGGGACCAGGCGGGGGACCAGGCGGGGGACACAGCAGCAGGACGGCGACCTCGTGGTCCAGCAGGACGACCAGTGGTGGGACCAGGTCGTCTGGGTCCCGGCGGCCTGGAACCACTACCTCGTCACCGGTGACCGGGAGTTCCTGGGCGACGCGTACGACACGGCGGCCACGACCATGTCCGTGCGCGAGGCCGGCCAGTGGAACGCCGACCACGGCCTGTTCATGGGCCCGTCCTTCTTCAACGACGGGATCGCCGGCTACCCGGACGCGATGCTCGACGCCGCCGGTGCCGGCGAGCCGGACAGCAGCTTCGTGCTCGATCACGCCAGCATGCCGACCCAGCTGGCCCTGAGCACCAACGCCGTCTACCACCAGGCGTACGCCGGTCTCGCGGCGATGGCCGCGGAGCTCGGTCAGGACGCCGACGGCGCGCGGAGCCACGCCGACCGTGCGACCCGGCTCGCGGCGTCGATCAACCGTCACTTCTGGCAGCCGGACCGGGGCAGCTACGGGTACACGATCCCGACCGAGGGGCCGGCCGCGGGCGAGCTGCAGGACTATCAGGAGGGTGCGGGTCTCGCCTTCACCATCCTGTTCGGGATCGCGGACCCGGCGCAGGCACGTTCGATCGCCGCGCGCGCCCACGTCTCGCCGCACGGGATCACCGACGTCCACCCTCGGTTCGACCGCTACGCGCGGGCGGGGCACGCCGGCCGGCACAACGACATCGTCTGGCCCGTCGTCCAGGGCTTCTGGGCCGAGGCGATGGCGAGGAGCGGCAACGAGGAGGCGTTCGCCGCCGAGGTCACGCACCTCGCCCGCCTGTACGCCAGCACCAGCAGCTACTACGAGATCTACGACGCCGCCACGGGTGCCGTCGACGGCGGGTACCAGTCCGGTCACGTGTGGGAGTCGCAGCCCGAGCAGACGTGGTCGGCCACCGCGTTCCTGCGGATGATCCACGGGGGCGTGTTCGGGATGCGCCCGGCCCGGGACGGCATGACGCTGACACCCGTGCTGCCCGGCGGCTGGGGCGACGCCACGCTCGGCGGCGTCCGCTACCGGGACGCCGAGCTGACCGTCCAGCTGCACGGCTCGGGCGACCGGGTCGGGTCGTTCGCGCTCGACGGTGTGCCGCAGCGCGTGAGCGACGGCGCCGCGCAGGTCCCGGCGGGTCTCACCGGTGTGCACACGGTCGACCTGACGCTCGGCCGGCGCTGAGCACAGGGCCGAGCACAGGGCTGAGCACAGGGCCGAGCACCGGGCTGGACGGCGGCGCCGATCTGCGGTGAGGTAGCGCGCATGAGGTGGCGCAACGGCGAGCACGGGTACGGCATCGTCACGAAGGTCCTGCACTGGTCGACCGTCGCGCTGCTGCTCGGGCAGCTCGCCGTCGGGTACGTGATGGACGACAAGCCCGACGTGCCCGACGTCGACTGCGACCCGACCGGTGAGGACCGCAGCGGCGGCGACACGTCCGACGCCGAGGAGCAGCGCCTCGACGCGCTCGAGGAGCGGTGCGAGCAGGCGCACGAGGCCCGCGCGGAGGACACCGAGGACGCCGTCGGCTCGGCCTGGTCCGACCTGTGGAGCGGAGACCTGTTCGGCGGCGAGCTGACGCTCCCCGGCTGGCACGTCCTGCTCGGGCTCGCGATCGTCGCGATCGGTGTGGCCCGCGTCGTCTGGCGCCGCACGACGACGCTGCCGCCCTGGGACCCGCGGCTCACCGCTACCGACCGCGTGGTGCTGCACTGGGCCGAGCGCACTCTGCTCGCGCTGCTCTTCGTCGTCCCGGCGACCGGGATCGCGCTCGTGGTCGGCAGCGACGACCTTGTGCCGCTCCACATCGCCGCCCATGTGTGCTTCTACGTCGCGCTGGTCGCGCACGTCGGCGTGGTCGTCCGTCGGCGCGTCGTCGGCCGGATGCTCGTCGCACCGCGGGGGCACTGACTCACCACCGGGGGCACTGACTCACCGTAGGCACTGACCCGCACGGCCGGCTACGGGGCGTCCGTGGCACCCATCGCGGACAGGGGCAGCGTGAGTCGGAAGCACGCACCTTCGCCGAGGCCGGTGATGAGCTCGACGTCGCCGTCGTGGGCCCGCGCGATCGAACGCACGATGGCGAGCCCCAGCCCGGCGCCGGCCCCGCCCTCGCGGTTTCGGGAGCGGTCGGCCCGGTAGAAGCGGTCGAAGGCGCGGGTGGCCTGCTCGGCGCTCATCCCCGGTCCCTGGTCCGCGATCTCGAGGACGGCGCGGCCGCCCGCCGTGCCGACGCCGATCCGGACGGGTGTGCCGGCCGGGGTGTGGGCTGCGGCGTTCCCGACCAGGTTGGTGACGACCTGCCGCAGCCGGGCCTCGTCGGCGCGGACCGGGGCGGGACCAGGAGGTCCGTGGCCCCCGGGTCCGGTCAGCTCGACGGGGCGGGTGGGGTCGAGCGCGCGGATGTCGAGCCGGCCGTCGCTCGCCAGGGTGCGCAGGTCCATCGGCGTCCGGTCGAGCTGTCCGGGTGCCTCGTCGAGCTGCGCGAGGATCAGCAGGTCCTCGGTGAGCGCGGCCAGCCGGGTGGCCTCGCGGTTGATCCGGCGCATGGTCTCGTCGACGTCGGCCCGCTCGGGCAGGGCGCCCATCTGGTAGAGCTCGGTGGAGCCCTTGATGCCGAAGAGCGGGGTGCGCAGCTCGTGGCTGACGTCCCAGACGAAGTCGCGCATCCGGGTCTCGGACGCGGCGCGGTCGGCGAAGGCCTGCTCGAGCTGGCCGAGCATGGTGTTCAGCGATCCGGCGAGGTGGCCGATCTCGGTCCCGGGCGGCGCGAGGTCGGGCACGCGCTGGGTGAGGTCGCCACCGGCGATCGCGGCGGCCGTGTGCTCGATCTGGCGCAACGGCCTGAGGCCGCGGCCGAGCGCGAGCCAGCCCACCGCCGTCAGGAGGACCAGCAGCGCGGCACCGCTGAGCACGCTGCTGCGCCGGAGCGCGTCGACCGTGGCATCGCTCTCCGCGAGCGGCGCGGCCGCGATCACCGTGCCGTCCCACCCGACGGCGGTCCGGGCGACCGCGCGCCACCGGGTGGAACCCTCGGCGCCCGGGAGGTCGACGATCTTGCCGTCGGCCGGGACGGAGCGCAGGTCGTCGAGCGTCGGCAGGGTCGCGCTCTCGAGCCCGGAGGACCGCAGCTCTCTGGTGATGCCGCCCTCCGCGTCCAGGTACGCCAGGTACGGGGCACCGAGCAGGTCGAGCGCGGGCCCGAAGAGCTCGCCGGCCGTCTCGAGCTCCGGCGGCGGGGCCAGGGACGCGTGCGAGGCGAGCTCGGTGAAGGAGCGCAGCGTGTCGTCGATACGGTCGAGCTGGTAGCGCTCCAGGTGCTCCGACAGCAGCGCGCTGATGAGGCTCAGCCCGGTCAGCAGCAGGGCGGTGGTGATCACCAGGAGCCGGACGCGCAGGGAGAGTCTCCGCAGCGGCCGCGCTCCTGGTCGCACAGCCGTCGCTGTCACCGCCGCGGCTCTCGCATCACGTAGCCCACCCCGTGCACGGTGTGGATGAGCTTGGGCTCCTCGGTGTCCACCTTGCGCCGCAGGTAGGAGATGTACGTGTCGACGATGCTGACGTCGCCGCCGAAGTCGTAGCTCCAGACCCGGTCGAGGATCTGCGCCTTGGAGACCACGTGCCCGGCGTTCTCCATCAGGTAGCGGAGCAGCCGGAACTCGGTGGGCGAGACGCGGACGGGCTGGCCGGACCGCGTCACCTGGTGCCCTTCCGCGTCGAGCACCAGTGTGCCCACCGCCAGCAGGTCGGCCGGATGGTCGGAGGTGCGGCGCAGGATCGCGCGGATCCGGGCGATCAGCTCCTCCAGGTCGAACGGCTTGGTCACGTAGTCGTCGGCGCCGAGGGACAGGCCGGTGACCTTGTCGGCCTGACGGCCCCGGGCGGTGAGGAAGAGGACGGGCACCGGGCGGCCGCGGCCACCGGGATGCTGCTCGCGCAGCCGCCGGACCACCTCGAAGCCGTCCATGTCCGGCAGCATCACGTCGAGCAGCACCAGGTCGGGCGGCTCGGCACGGGCCGTGGCCACCGCCGCACCGGCGGTGGCCACGGACGACACCTCGAACCCGGCGAACCGCAGGGTCGCGGAGAGCAGCTCCCGGACCGTGTCCTCGTCGTCGACCACCAGCAGGCGCTGGGCGCCCACGGGCGGCCCGCTCGCCCCACCTGTTCGCTCCACGCTGCTTCGCTCCCCGTCGATCCGGTCCACCTCGATCAGGGTACGGAGCATCACACGTCGCGACGCCGGAAGAGGACGAACGCCACCGCGAGCGTCGCCGCGACCCCGAGGCACATCCCGGCCAGGTTCAGCCAGGGCGCGGGGTAGTCCGGGTCCGGCACGGTGGCCAGGACCTCCGCGGCGCCCAGGGTGGGCCAGAAGTCCAGGAGCCACCCGAGCCACCCGGGGAGCAGGCCCGCGAACCCGGGGATCAGGAAGATGATCGCCACGAGAGTGGCCAGTGCCCCGGCGGTGGCCCGCAGGATCACCCCCAGGGCGAGCGCGAGCAGCGAGATCGCCGCGAGATAGACGCCGCCCCCCACCACCGCGGAGAGCACTCCCGGGTCGCTGATGCTGGCGTTCGGCACCCCCTGCGTGCCGAGCATCGCCTGCCCCAGGAAGAACGAGGCGAACATGAGCGTCTGCCCCGCCACGGCGGCGACGACGGTGACCAGCACCGCCTTCGCCGCCAGCAGCCGGTGCCTGCGGGGCGTGGCCGCCAGCGACGTCTGGATCAGACCGGTCGCGTACTCCGAGGTGACGACCAGGATGCCCAGCACGCCGATGATGAGCTGGGCGACGAGATACGTCGTCAGGCTCTGGCTGGTCGGGTCCCAGTCCAGCCGCTCCGCGTCGGTCAGACCCGCGTACTCCGCACCGACGGAGCCCATACCCAGGGCGGTGATGCCGAGGCCCGCGAGGGCAAGGCCCGCCAGGGTGTACCACGTGGACCGCAGGCTGCGGAACTTGATCCACTCGGTGTGGAGGGTGCGGGTGAACGGCGTGGTGCGGGCTTCGTGGCGGGCCTCGGGCGAGGCAGCGCTGCGGGCTTCGGCGAGCGTGCTCATGAGGTGGCTCCCAGGTACTCGAGGCTGTCCTTGGTCAGTTCCATGAAGGCGTCCTCCAGGGAGGCCTGCTGCGGGGCGAGCTCGCTGAGCACGATGTCGTTGTAGGCGGCGAGCCGGCCGATCTCGGCACCGGTCAGGCCCGCCACGACGAGCGAGGACTCGAGGCCGTCCCGTACGGTCGCCCCGGCGGCCGTGAGCATGCGGGCGAAGACCGCCGGCTCCGAGCAGCGGACGAGTGACGTGCCCTCGCTGTTGGCAGCCATGAAGTCGGTCATGCTGGTGTCCGCGATGAGCCTGCCGCGGCCGATGACGACCAGGTGGTCGGCGGTCTGTGCCATCTCGCTCATCAGGTGGCTGGAGACGAGCACCGCGCGGCCCTCGCGTGCCAGGGAGCGCATGAAGCCCCGGATCCACCGGATCCCCTCGGGGTCGAGCCCGTTCACCGGCTCGTCGAAGATGAGCACCCCCGGGTCGCCGAGCAGGGCCGCCGCGATCCCGAGCCGCTGCCGCATGCCGAGCGAGAACTCGCCGGCGTGCTTGCGGGCGACACTCGTGAGACCCGTCCGCTCGAGCACCGCGCCGACCCGGCCCGCCGGCAGGCCGTTGCTCGCCGCGAGCGCCAGCAGGTGGTCGTGGGCGGTCCGGCTGCCGTGGACGGCCCCGGCGTCGAGCAGCGCGCCCACGTGGACCAGCGGGACGGGCAGGTCGTGGTAGTGGAGACCGCCGATGGTGGCCGACCCCTGGGTCGGCGCGGCCAGGCCCAGGATCATCTTCATGGTCGTGGACTTGCCGGCGCCGTTCGGGCCGAGGAACCCGGTCACGTGTCCGGGCTCGACGGTGAACGACAGGTTGTCCACCACGGTGGCGGGCCCGTACTTCTTGGTCAGTCCTCGGACGTCGATCCGGTGGGTGCGGACAGGGCCGCTGCTCAGGAGGTTCATGCGGCGAGACTGCCGTGCCGTGCCGTGCTGGCCGGGTTCGGAGGACCTCTGTGAGATTCCGGTGAACCCGGCCGCAGGCCGGCGCCCCGCGGCTCACCCCGGCGGCTCACCCCCCAGCTCACCTGGCAGCTCACCCTGGCGGCTCACAGGAAACCCGAGGGTCTGCCGGTGGCGCTGGCTTGCGCGAGCCGAGCGACGGGACAGCCGCTGGAGGGGCCTGGCACTAGGCTTGACCGCATGCCAGACCCCATGACGGCTGGTCCGGTGGACCGTCGCGAGAGAACGCTCGGTGACGGCCGGATCGGAGCACCGAAGGTGCCCACGCTGGACGAGGTCGCCCGTCGGGCAGGGGTCTCGCGTTCCGTGGCGTCCCGCGCGATGAACAACGCGCGCAACGTGAGCCCGGCGAAGCGTGAGGCGGTCGCCCGTGCGGCGAGCGAGCTCGGCTACGTCCCCAACGCGACGGCCCGTGCCCTGGCGACGAGCACCGGAGGGTCGGTGGTCCTCGCGATCTCCAACGACGACCCTGCGCTGTTCGGGGACCCGTTCTTCTCGCAGGTCCTCGTCGGGGTGGCGGCGGCGCTGGACCGGTCGGAGCTCGATCTCACGCTCATGCTGGCGTCCTCGGAACGCGGCCAGGCCCGGCTCGAGCGCCTCCTGCGGTCCCGTCGTTCCGACGGTGTGATGCTCATGGCCCTGCGGGGCGACGACCCGCTGAACCGGCTCGCGGCGGCGACCGAGCTGCCGGTGGTGGTCGGTGGCCGGCCGCTGCACGGCGAGGCCCGCTGGTACGTCGACGTGGACAACCGCGGCGGCGCCCGCTCGGCCACGGAGCACCTCCTGAGCTCCGGATGCCGGCGGATCGCCACGATCACGGGTCCCACGGACCTGCAGGCGGCGGTCGCCCGGTACCAGGGGTTCGCGGACGCCATGGCGGTGGGCGGGCAGCCCGCCGACCGGGTGGAGCACGCCGACTTCAGCTTCGAGGACGGCGCCCGGGCGATGGCGCGGCTCCTCGACGCGCACCCCGACCTCGACGGCGTCTTCGCGGCGTCGGACACCATGGCCGCGGGCGCCCTGCGTGTTCTCAAGGAGGCCGGACGGCGCGTCCCCGAGGACGTCGCGGTGGTGGGTTTCGACGACCTGGAGATCGCGCGCCGTACGGAGCCGGCGCTGACCACGGTCAGCCAGCCGATCCGTGGCCTCGGCCAGGAGATGGCCACGATGCTGGTGCGCCTGATCGACGGCGAGACGCCGACCCCGGTCATCCTGCCCACGCGCCTGGTGGTGCGGGGTTCGGCACCCGGTGGGGCAGCTGGTACCGACTGAGGCACCGGCGGGAGGGGTCGGCGCGTCACCCTCCCGCCGGGCATTCTCGAGGCTCGGACGGGTCGCCTAGCTCCTCGGCCCGCCGCCGAGCGGTGGCTGAGCGAGCTCGATCAGCTCACGTGCCTGCTCGGGGAACCACTGGCCGGCGGCCGGGCCGACCATGCCGCGCTCCGGGTCCTCGGGTCCGCCGAGGCCGCGGAAGCACTGGCCGTCGGACTCGCCAGGGATCTTGATCCACAGCAGGGCGTCGACGAGCTCGTTGCCGGTGTTGGTCGTCGGCCGCAGCCCCAGGCCACGGTCCGGCGGGTTGCACCACGTCTCGGCGTCGGGGTAGACGCCGGCCGGTGCGGCCCAGGCGCCCCGACCGTTGCGAGAGGTGTCGATGACGAAGTGCGTGGTGGGTTCGACGTCGCCGAGCGCGGCGTCGTAGCGCGAGTCGATGCCGGCGGTGTTCAGTGCCGGGTCGGCCGCCGTCGGGCTCCAGATGCCCTGGTTGGACAGCGTCACGCCGGTCCAGTCGTTCGCCGGGCCGCCGCTCCAGTACTGGTTGCCGCAGCTCGCGTAGTCGCCGGGCACCACCTGAGTGGCGTAGGCGATGCACTGGGAGACCCAGGTGCCGTAGGCGACGCTGTTCTCGGTGAACTCGTAGTTGGACACGTTCAGGAAGAACCCGTCCGCGCGCTCGACGCCCGCCTTGACGAGGCGGTCGGCGGCCTCGCCCACGTTGAGCCAGGACGTGTTCGTGCCGTCGAGGTACACGACGGTGTTCGGCTGCTGCTTCAAGCGGTCGACCGCGTAGCTGAGCATCTCGAAGCGCTCGGCGGCGGCGTCCCGACCCGTGGTCTCGGGGTCGTACTCCGGCGGCTGGCACCGCTCGAGCTGCCCGTCCAGCGTGGTGTACCAGGGGATGACGCCGAGCCCGTCGGGCTCCAGCACGACGGCGACCTCCTCCCGCCCGATCCCGGCCGCGAAGCCGTCGATCCACGCCTTGTACTCGTCCACGCCGAGGGCGCCACCCGCCGAGTAGAGCGCGCAGTCCCGGAACGGGATGTTGTAGGGGACCAGGACCGGCACCTTCTTGCCCGTGTGCTTGACCAGCTTGCGGACCTCTCGCTCGACCTCGGCCGGCGTGCCGTCGGTGAACCACGTCGAGCTGGGGATCCTGCTGAGCCGGAGCGCGTCCCGCTTGGCCTGCCCGCGCAGGGTGCGGGCCGCGTCCTTGGTGGAGCTGTGGGGGTCGTTGTAGATCTGCGTCCCGGGGGACAGGACGTCGTTGCTCGCCTGGGCGGGGCCGGCGCCGAGCAGGGTCGCGCCGAGGGCGCATACGGCCAGCGCGGCCAGGAGCCGGCGCCGAGAGTTCGGTCGTGTCATGTGGGGGATCTCCCAGGGTCTCTGCGAACGCATCGTTGCTGTTCGCTGCGGTGAGCAAGGGCGAGCATGGGGCGAGAGCACCGACTGGAAGATTGTGGGAGCGCTCCCAGTCGGTCCATCCTCGGGGTCGCCCAGCGGCTGTGTCAAGGTTTCTCGTCGACGGTCGCCCGTACGCTGCGGCGTCGGATGGGGCGTGGGACCGCCCTGGTGGAGCAGGACCACGTGCGACGGGTGCTGATGTGGGAGAAGGGCACGCCGGACGGGCGCATCATCGGCATGGTCGACTCCGTCGAGCAGATGGTCGGCTGGTTCCAGCCGGGTGACCGGGGTGTCAGGCGTCCGGGCTGGTGGGCCGGCCCGCGTACTCCTCGATGCGCGTGATCAGGCCGTCGGCAAAGCCGAAGTAGACGGCTGCGTGGACCTGGAACCGCGCGCCGTCCTTCATGGCCACGTGGACGACGTGCTGCTGGATGACCTCGTCGGCGCTGGAGAGCTGCCGGGTGACGGCGTAGCGCATCGACGCGATGGCACCGATCTGGCGCTCCATCCCGGCGATGTTCTCCTCGATCGTCGAGTCACCCTCGCCGTCGTCGTGCCAGACGGTCGCCGTCGCGGAGCACATGGCGCGGGCCGCGGCCCAGTCCGTCCGCTCCAGGTGGCGGAGGTAGGTGATCGCCTTGTCCTCGAGATCCTTGCTCATGCTGTCGCTTCCTTTCGCTCGTGGTGCACCAGGGCGCGTTCGCCCGCCTCGATCCGCAGGGGCAGATGGTTGCCCGGCGGGGAGAGCGGGCAGGTGAAGACGGTCGGCGCCAGGTGATGGTGGGAGAGGGTCGCCCGGTTGAGGTCGACCGTCAGCGCACTGCCGGGATCGAGCAGCGGGAGCACGAGCCAGCGGCCGATCCCGGGTGTCTCCGTGCCGCTGGTCTCGTCGGTGAAGATGACCAGTCGCTGCCCGGGCCTCTCTTCGAGCACGGTCAGGACGTGCTCGGTGCCGCCGACGGAGACCGCGAGGTCGACGGGCGCGGCGATGGCGTCGGTGCTGCGGGGAACCGTCAGGCGGCCCAACTCGATGCGCCGGCCTTCCGGGGCCGCGCGGTACTCGCCCTCGACGACCCAGGCCGGGTCGTACGGGTAGGTGTCGATGCCGATGAGGCCCGACCGTTCGAGCGCGCCGGGGTCGGTGACGACCAGACCGTAGGCACCGTCCGACCCACCGGCGAGGACCACGCGGCCCTCGGGGAGCTCGACAGGGCTGCCGGCCGGCACCTCGACGGTGCCCACCGCGATCTCGCCGTCCACCCGCACGCCGTCCGCCGCGGTGACGGTCACCGTCAGGGCGCCCGCTCCGGTGGTGCTCCACCGGCCGGGCACGCCCGGCACGACCTGGGCATTGCTGCCGCTGACCATGCCCCTGGCGACGACCTTGGCCTTGCCGTCGGGACCGGCGACCTCGTCCCATCGTGCCCGGCGCCACGCCTCGTACGCCGGCGGCACGGCGGCGCCCTGCCCCTTCTGCTGCGGTACACACTGTTCTGTGGTCATGGCCCGAACGTACGGACGGGTTGCGTCACGGGCAGCACTCCTTGCGGTAAAGGCAAGGCGCCCGACGGGAGGTTGCCGGGCGCGCAAGGGAGAACCGCAAGGTGAACAAGGAGCTGGCATGGCATCGAACCACCTCACCGTTCCGGAGCTGTTCGCGGCCCGGACCGTCGAACGGGAGCAGGACGCGGGGCAGGCCTGGATCGACCAGCTTCCGCAGCTGGCCGAGCAGCTCCTGTGCGAGTGGGGACTGACGCTCGTCGGCCCGCCGGTCGCCGGCAACGTCGGCCTGGTGTGGGAGGTGCGGCGTGCGGACGGGACCCCGGCCGTGCTGAAGGTGAGCTGGCGCGACGCGGAGACGAGGAACGAGGCGGAGGCCCTGCGCCGGTGGGACGGGCGGGGCGCGGTGCGGCTCATCCAGGCGTCCGGCGACGCGGGTGCCCTGCTGATGGAACGCCTCGATGCGGGGACGAGCTTGTCCGCCGCCCCGATGAGCGTCGCGATCACCGCCGCGGCCGAGCTCCTGCGCGTCCTGCACGTCCCGGAGTGGTCGGGCTTCGACGAGGCGCTGGAGCTGGAGTCGAGGATGACGGCGCCCGGGGAGAAGTATCGTGAGCGTCTCCGCGAGCTGCGTGCCGACGTCGAGCACGCCTTCCGAAGCGCGCCCCATGTGCTGCTCCACGGTGACTTCCACTACGAGAACGTGCTCCGGCGGGGCGCTACCTGGAAGGCCATCGATCCCAAGCCGACCCACGGCCCGGGCGAGTGGGACCTGCTGCCGCTCCTGAGGAATCGCTTCGACGAGCTCCCGCGCGGTCCGCGGCAGCCGGCCGGGATACGGGACCGCCTCGACTCCCTGATCGCCGCCACCGGGTCGGACCCTGGCCGGGCCTACCTGTTCGCCCGCTACCGGGCGCTGCGGGACGCGGACTATGCCGACCGGGTCGGCGACACCGGGTTCGGGGCCGTGGCGACCGCCATCGCCGAGGCCGTGTCCCGGTCTTGACCGGGCGGCATCGGAACACCGCTCCGCGCACCGAACCCGACACCGCGTCCGACGAGTTTGTGACGAACTCGGGGCAGCTTCCGTCTCAGAGGTGTCGCTGGTCCTAGCGGCTCGCGCCCAGGGGGCGCGACGCGAGCAGAGCGGAAGGAACACATCATGGCAAACGTCACTGGTACGCCGGGGCCGAACGCGCAGGGGGAGTCGGCACGGACGTCTGGGCTCGACGGTACGACGACCATCGGGGACGGCGTCGTCGCGAAGATCGCTGGTATCGCCGCACGGGAGGTCAGCGGTGTGTACGCGCTGGGTGGAGGTGCCGCGCGCATGGTCGGCTCGATCCGCGACGCGCTGAACTCGACGGACCTCACGCAGGGGATCGCCGTCGAGGTGGGCGAGAAGCAGGTCGCCGTCGACGTGACGATCGTCGCGGAGTACCCGGTCGCGCTGCAGAAGGTCTCGGACGAGGTGCGCACGGCGGTGTACCAGGCGATGCACGACCTGGTCGGCATGGAGGTCGCCGAGGTGAACGTCACCGTCAACGACGTGCACCTGCCCTCGGACGACGACCAGGAGGGTGAGCAGCAGGAGGGACGGGTCCGGTGAGCGCCACGGTGACCGGCGCGGCGGCCGGCGCGGTGCTCGCGCTGACCTGGATCGTGCTCGGCTTCGGGGCGTTCGTCCTCGTGGCGGTGGCGATGCTGATCGGTGCCACGGTGGGCCGCGCGGCCGACGGCAGGATGGACGTCCGGGCGCTCGCGGATGCCGTCCGAGGCCGGCGTTCGTCGTCATGACCACCGCCGACCGCGCTGGGGTGGCGGGGCAGGCGGTCCCAGAAGCGACGGTGCCCGGCAGGACACGGATCAGCGCCCGCGCCCTGGAGCATCTCGCGGTCCGTCTGGTCGGAGACGCGGCACAGGTCGCCCACCGGGAGATCTCCGTGCGGCTCGCGGACGCCGGCGGCGCGCTGAGGCTGTCGGTGACCGTGCCGGTCGCCCTCGGCGGCGGCGCCGCGGGGTCGATCCCGGACCGTGGGGAACGTGTCCGCCGTCGCCTGGTCGAGGGCATGCGTGATCTCGCGGGGAGGCGGGTCGACGTCGTCGACCTGCGCTATTCGGGAGTGCGGCGGGTCGTGGGAAGGAGGGTGCGGTGAAGAACGAGCAAGCCGTCTACCGCAGGGTCCTGCGGCGCGAGACGCACGCGTCGCGCACGAGCGCCGCGGTGGTCACCGCGTCGGTCGTGATCGTGCTGCTGGCCGGAGTGGTCGCGGCGGGGGTGTGGTGGCTCGCTGTGCCGGGGGACCGGGACACTCTCGACGGCTGGTTCGCCTCGGCGTCGGCGTCGGCCGACGACCCCGGGATCCGCACGGCTGCCGGGGTCGTCGCGCTGGGCCTCGCCGTGCTGCTGCTGGCGCTCGCGCTGCTGCCCGGTCGGCTCCCACGCCGGGCGCGCAGCACCGACCGCGTGGCGCTGCTCGTCGACGACGGGGTCCTCGCCGACGCGGTCGCCGACGCCGTGGCGGCACGCTGCGGTGTCGACCCGCGGCAGGTCTCGGCCACGGTCGGACGGCGGCGCACCGCAGTACGCGTGACGCCGATCAGCGGCGTCCCGGTCGACCGGGACGCGGCGGCGGACTCCGCCGCGTCCGCCGTCGCCGCCCTCGGGTTCTCCACCACACCCGAGCTGACCGTCGCACGACAGGGGGTGGTCTCGTGAGACCGAACAGCAGAGTCCTGAACCGAGGGCTGCTCCTGCTGTGCGGGCTGCTCCTCGCGGCTGCCGGCACGGCGGCGGTCCTCGCCGGCACTCCGTCGTCGTGGGCGGAGTCGTGGCGGGCGGGCTCGTGGTCGACTCCGGACCTCGTCGGGAGCGGGCTGTCCCGGGCCAGAGAGACGGTGGCGACGCTGCCGTCGGTCGGGGGTGTGCCCGGCGGGGTGCTCGTCGGGCTGGGCCTGGCCGCCCTGCTGGCCTCGCTCCTGGTCTGGTTCGTCTGCACCCGGCACCGCGGCGGGACGACGACGGTGCTTCGTCTGGAGGCCGACGGCGGACGCACCGCCGTCGACCGGAACGTGGCCGAAGCGCTGCTCTCCGGGGAGCTCGAGAAGCGACCCGACGTGCTCTCGGCCCGTACCCGGGTGTACCGGGTGCGGGGGACCGAGACGATCGACCTGGCGGTGACGGTGCGCCGGGGCGCGGACCTCGCCCGGGTGCTGGCCGCGGCGGAGGAGGCGGTGGACGCCTGGGACGCGCTCGCCGGTGTCCGGGTCCCCGTGGTGGTCCGGTTGTCCGACCGGAGCTGGTCGGACGGGCTCCGCGCGTCCGACCGGGTGCGGTGATCCGTGGATCCGGGCGCGAAGAGTCCCGGTGGGAAGAATCCGACGCAGAACGGGCGACTGAGGGGCGAAAGTTTCGGACTGAGGGGAGGCTGAGAGGGCGCGCGACGAAGAGCACGAACCGAGAGCGAGAAATACGGATGGTTTCGGTCACCCAGCTCGGGGACCGGGGAGAAGTACGGGAAAGGAAGAGCTCATGGGTGCAGAGGACAAGATCAGGAACGCGGCGGACAAGGCGGTCGGCAAGGTGAAGGAGGCCGTCGGCAAGGTCACCGACGACGAGCAGCTCGCCGCCGAGGGCAAGACCGACCAGTCGAAGGCCGACCTGAAGGGCGCGGCCGAGAACGTCAAGGACGCCTTCAAGAAGTGACCGGTCCCGGGGCGAGGCCGCGATCGTGGCCTCGCCCCGGCCTCGGAACCTCGCGGCGGCTCTCGGCGACACAGGAACACGTGAAGGGGGCTGAGGATGGGTGCTGACGACCTTCACGCTTCTCTCGACCAGGCCGATCTCGACCAGGCGGACCTCGACCAGGCGGACGACCACATCGTCGCCGGTCGCGCGGCAGACGGCGACGTCGCAGCGTTCGCGGTGCTCGTCCGCCGGTACACACCGATGATGCGCGCGTACACCCGACGGATCCTGAACTCGAGCACCGACGTCGACGACATCGTGCAGGAGGCGTTCGTGACCGCCTGGCAGCGGCTCCCCGAGCTGGCGGACCCGGGCAAGGTGAAGAGCTGGTTGATGCGGGTCGCCAGCCGTAAGGCGGTGGACCGCATCCGCGCGAGCAGGCCGCAGGTCAGCGTCGACCACATCGAGCACCCTGCCCCCGAGCACGCTTCACCGCCCCGGGTGACCGAGACGCGCGCCAGGGTCGACGCCCTCAGCGACGCTCTCCAGCGGCTCGCCGACCCCGAGCGGGAATGCTGGGTGCTTCGTGAGCTGGGCGGATACTCCTACCACGAGATCGCCGAGGAGATGGACGTCTCGGTGAGCACCGTCAGAGGACTGCTGGCGCGTGCGCGCAAGCACATCATCGTACGGATGGAGGAGTGGCGATGACATCCGGGGACGACAGACCAGACCCTCGTCCGCTCGAGCTCGATCCTGAGCACCTCGATGGGCACACCATCGACGAGCTCACGGACTACCTGGAGGCGGGACGGGTCCCGGCCGATCCCTCGATCGATGGTTCGCCGGCCTGCCGGCTCGCGCTCGACGCGCTCGAACGGCTGCATGGGCTCACCCCCGACCTGATCGCCGCCGACACGGCTGCGGAGCCGGAGGCCGACGACGGCTGGGTACGCCGTGTCCTCGGCGGTATCGCGCTCGACGCGCACGCGGGACGACGCATCCCCGTGCCGACGTCGGTGCCGCACGCCGACCTGGGCATCACGGAAGGTGCGGTCCGCGGCCTCGTGCGTGCTGCCGAGAACGCGGTGCCCGGCCTGGTGGTCGGACGGTGCCGGTTCGACGGCGACGTGACGCGGCCCGGCGCGCCCGTCACGGTCCTGGTCGACGTGAGCGTTCCCTACGGTCGGCCGATCCCGCCCCTGGTCGAGCAGCTGCGCGGCGAGATCGCCGGGCGACTCGCGCTGCACACGGAGCTGAACGTCACCGCCGTCGACATCACGGTCCGTGACGTGCGGCCGTACGGCTCATGAATCGAGGAGGCTCACCGATGAACACGGCACACAGCGCGGGGGCGGTACGAGGCGTGGCGATCGCTGCCGAGATCGAGGATGCCCTCCGTTCGGTCCCCGGCGTCTGCGATCTCTACCGGTCCGGGTCGTTAGTCGCGAACGTGGCCGACGCGGGCGCGCGTCGCCTGGGTCTGCGCGACGACGACACGCCGCTGGTCCTGGTCCAGGACGCCGGGGCCGGGTTGCGGGTCGACGCCGCCATGGGGGTCCACATCTCGTCGGGCGCCACCGCGACGATGCTCGCGGCGCACCGCGCGGTCCGTGACCTGCTGACCGGACACGAGCTGCGCGACGCGCACATCGTCCTGACGGTGGTCCACGTCGACGACTCCCCGAGCCCGGCCCACGGCGCGACCTGACGGCGGCGCGTTCTCACCGCGGCGAGAACGCGCCGGCCCGTCAGGAGACGTCGGCCTTCTTCGCCGACGCGAGGCGTGTCGCCTCGGCGAACTCCGCGCGGACCGCCTCCGACGGCGCCGGCGTGAGCAGGCTGACGACGATCGCGACGAGCCCGCCGAGCACGAAGCCGGGGACCAGCTCGTAGAGCGTGTCCGCGAGCGGCGACCGGCCCCAGGCGAACGCGACGACGGCGCCGACCACCATGCCGGACAGCGCACCCCAGCTCGTCAGTCGGCGCCAGTACAGGCTCAGGAGCACGATCGGGCCGAACGCGGCGCCGAATCCCGCCCAGGCGAACCCGACCAGGTCCAGGATCGTGTCGGTGCGGCCGAACGCGATGACCGCGGCGACCACGGCGACGAGCAGGACGCCGACGCGGCCCAGCATCACCTCGGTGCGGGAGGTCATCGCGCGGCCCGTGATCTTGACCAGGTCCTCGACCAGTGCCGAGGACGAGACGATGAGCTGCGACGAGATCGTCGACATGATCGCGGCGAGGACGGCGGCCAGGACCAGGCCGGCGATCAGCGGGTGGAACAGCGCCTGGGACAGGAACAGGAACACCGTCTCCGGGTTCTCCAGCGTCTCGCCGTTGATGTTGACGTAGGCGACGCCGATCAGGCCGGTGATGATCGCGCCGACCGCGGTGACGATCATCCAGCTGATGCCGATGCGGCGCCCCGCGACGGCGTCCTGCGGGGAACGCATGGCCATGAAGCGCACGATGATGTGCGGCTGGCCGAAGTAGCCGAGGCCCCACGCGGCGGCCGAGATGACGCCGGTGACGGTGGCGCCCGCCAGGAGCGAGAGGTGGTTCGCCGCGTCGCTGGTCTCCGCGGCGAGGATGCCCTCCCGGATCGGGCCCCAGCCGCCCAGCTCGACGAAGGCCACGATGGGCACCGCGACCAGGGCGAGCAGCATCAGGATGCCCTGCGCGACGTCGGTCCAGGTGGCGCCGAGGAACCCGCCGAACAGCGTGTAGGCGAGCGTCACGCCGCCCACCACCCAGATGCCTGTCGTGTAGTCGAACCCGAACGAGCCCTCGAAGAACGTGCCGCCGGCCACCATGCCGGAGGAGACGTAGAAGGTGAAGAACACGAGGATGATCGCGCCCGACGCGACACGCAGGAAGCGCGACGTGTCGTGCAGCCGGTTCTCGAAGAAGCTCGGGATGGTGATCGAGTTCCGCGCGATCTCGGTGTAGGCGCGCAGGCGCGGCGCGACGAACTTCCAGTTGAGCCAGGCGCCGATCGTCAGGCCGATGGCGATCCAGGCCTCGACGAGCCCGCTGACGTAGATGGCGCCGGGCAGGCCCATCAGGAGCCAGCCGGACATGTCGGATGCACCGGCGCTGAGCGCCGCCACACCGGGGCTGAGCCGCCGGCCACCCAGCATGTAGCCGTCGAGGTTGTCTTCCGTGCGGCGGAACGCCGCGTAGCCGATACCCAGCATCAGCGCCAGGTACGCGACGATCGCGATCGTCTTCCAGGCCTCGGGGGTCATGGAGATGCTCCAGTTACTTGGTGCGGAAACTCTTGCGTGCGGGTGTACTTCAGCCCGGCAGTCTGGCACGAAGTGCCGCCCGGAGTTCACTTTCATCCCCTGACCAGGTCCGCGACCACCTCCCTGATCACTCCCCGGACCACGTCTCCGACCGATCACCCGTTCTGGGTGAGGCCCCACGGGTACCCCGGGAGCAAGCATCGAACCCGTCAGGTACCGCCGACGCGCGGTGGGCACCGGGGGGAGAACGACAGCATGAGCGAGACAGCCGGAGCGGACAGCGGCGTCGGACCGCCCGACGTCGCCGCCCGGCTCGCCGCGCTCGAGCGGGAGAACGCGGACCTGCGACGTCGGCTCAGCGAGCCGGCGAACCCGCCGGACCACCCGGCTGACCCGCGGACACGTCATCGCGCGCGGAGCGCCACGGCCGTCGTCCTGATCGTGGTCGGGGCGCTGCTGGCGCCCGTGGGCGTCGTCGCCGCCTGGGCCGAACGCACACTGACCGACACCGACCGCTACGTCGCCACCGTCGCCCCCCTGGCGGACGACCCGACCGTGCAGGCCGCCCTCGCGGGCCGGATGACCCAGGCCGTGATGACGCGGATCGACGTCGGTTCGCTGCTCGACTCCGTCGCGGGGGGCCTCGGCGAGCGAGACCTGGCGCCGCGGGCCGCCGAGGCGCTGCCGCTGCTGGAGGCGCCGCTGAGCAGCGGGGTCGAGTCCTTCGTCCGCAGCACCGCCGACAGCGTCGTGACGAGCGACGAGTTCTCCTCCGCGTGGGACCAGGCCAACCGGGTGGCGCACGAGCAGCTCGTGACGGTCATGCGGGGCGAGGGCGGCAACCTCGTCCAGGTGGGCCAGGACGGCCAGCTCACCATCCAGCTGTCGGGAATGATCGACCTGCTCAAGGCGCGGCTCGCCGAGCGAGGGTTCGGGCTCGCCGCCAACCTGCCCACCATCGACGCGACGTTCACGGTCATGCAGACCACCCAGCTCGTCGAGGTCCGCAACAGGTACGCCCAGATCGTCGCCCTGGGCACCTGGCTCCCGTGGATGGTGCTCCTCCTGCTGGGGGCCGGCGTCCTCCTCGCGGCACGCCACCTGCGCGCCCTCGTCGCCGCCGGGATCGCGCTGGCCGCCGGCATGCTCGTGCTCGCCCTCGGCCTCGCGGTCGCCCGCGGCCTCTACCTCGACGCGCTCAGCGGCGTCGTGCTGCGGCTGGACGCCGCAGAGGTCCTCTTCGACCAGCTCGTCATGTTCCTGCGCGCCACGCTCCGCACCGTCGGGGTGCTCGGCCTCGTCGTGGCGCTCGCGGCCTACCTGGGCGGGTCCAGCCCGTCGGCGCGCAGCCTGCGGGCCGGCCTCGGCAGGAGCTTCGGGAGCGCCCGCGCCTGGGCCGAGGGCCGAGGCGTGTCCTCCGGCCCGGCCGGCGTGTGGCTCGCCCGCTACCGCGGCGTCGCACGCGCGGCGGTCGTCGCGCTCGCCGTCCTGGTCCTCCTGCTGGCGTCGAACCCGACCCCTGGCCTGGTCGTCGGGACCGCCGTCGGCGCCGGCCTGCTCATCGCGCTGGTCGAGCTGCTGGCCCGACCTCGGTCCGCTGCCCAGTCCACTGCCCAGCCCGCTACCCAGCCCGCTACCCAGTCCACCGCCCGGGACGACCCGTCCTGACGCGGTCGCACGAGATCCGCCGACTCGAAGGAGACATCGTGGCCGAGAAGCCGAACATCCTCGTCATCTGGGGTGACGACATCGGGATCAGCAACATCAGTGCCTACTCCGACGGAGTGATGGGCTACCGGACCGAGAACATCGACCGGATCGCCGCCGAGGGCGCTCGCTTCACCGACTACTACGGGGAGCAGAGCTGTACGGCGGGACGCGCAGCGTTCATCACCGGGCAGAACCCGTACCGGACCGGGCTGACGAAGGTCGGCATGCCCGGCGCCGAGCTGGGGCTGCAGGCCGAGGACCCGACGATCGCCACCGCGCTCAAGGAGCAGGGGTACGCGACCGGCCAGTTCGGCAAGAACCACCTCGGGGACCGGGACGAGCACCTGCCGACCGTGCACGGCTTCGACGAGTTCTTCGGCAACCTCTACCACCTGAACGCCGAGGAGGAGCCGGAGCTGGACGACTACCCGACGCAGGAGGAGTTCCCCGACTTCCGGAAGCGGTTCGGCCCGCGCGGGGTGATCCACTCGTGGGCGAACGGCGACGGCACGCAGCGCATCGAGGACACCGGTCCGCTGACCAGAAAGCGCATGGAGACGGTCGACGAGGAGTTCCGGGACGCGGCGCTCGACTTCATGAGCACGAAGGCGGGGGACGACGAGCCGTTCTTCCTCTGGTTCAACTCGACGCACATGCACTTCCGCACCCACGGCAAGCCCGAGAGCAAGGGCCGGGCCGGCCGGTGGCAGTCCGAGTACCACGACACGATGCTCGACCACGACGACGTCGTCGGCTCGCTGCTGGACCACCTCGACGCGCTCGGCATCGCGGACAACACGATAGTCGTCTACTCCACCGACAACGGCCCGCACATGAACAGCTGGCCGGACGCCGGGATGACGCCGTTCCGCAACGAGAAGAACTCCAACTGGGAGGGTGCTTACCGGGTCCCCGCGATGGTGCGCTGGCCGGGCAAGATCCCGGAGGGCACCGTCCTGAACGGGCTCTTCAGCCACAACGACTGGTTCGTGACCCTGCTGGCGGCGGCCGGGGAGCCCGCCGTCGCGGAGAAGCTGCGCGAGGGTACGGAGCTGGCCGGTACCCGGTACAAGGTTCACCTGGACGGGCACAACCAGCTCGAGTACCTCACGGGGGAGACCGACGAGTCACCGCGCAAGCACTACTTCTACGTGTCGGACGACGGCGACCTCACCGCGCTGCGCTTCGACAACTGGAAGATCGTGTTCCTGGAGCAGCGCGCGGCCGGCACGCTCAGCATCTGGCTCGAGCCGTACGTCGAGCTCCGTGCGCCCAAGATCTTCAACCTGCGTACCGACCCGTTCGAACGGGCCGACATCACGTCGAACTCCTACTTCGACTGGATGCTCGACCACGTGTGGCTGCTCATACCCGCCCAGGCGTACGTGGGCAAGATGCTGGCCACGCTCCAGGAGTTCCCGGCACGGCAGGAGCCGTCGACCTTCAGCATCGACCAGGTGCTGGCCAAGCTCCAGTCGGGCGTCACGAGCGCATGACGGCGCGCACCGACCACGCCCAGAGCCACGTCCAGGTCCGGAGCCACGCCCAGGGCGCCCGGACCGAGGACGCTGTCCGGCTCGACGGCGGGACGTTCACCATGGGCTCCGACGTCCACTACCCGGAGGAGGCGCCCGCACACCCCGTGCGGGTCGACGGGTTCCGGATCGACCGGTTCGCCGTGACGAACGCGCAGTTCGACGCGTTCGTCACGGCGACGGGGTACGAGACGGTCGCCGAGCGGCCGCTCGACCCCGCGCTCTACCCGGGCGCGCCCCCGGAGAACCTGGCGCCCGGGTCGATGGTGTTCACACCGACCCCAGGACCCGTGGACCTGCGCCACCTCAGCCAGTGGTGGGCCTGGGTCCCGGGCGCCTCCTGGCGCCGGCCCGAGGGCCCCGGCTCCGGGATCGACGAGCGCGGCGACCACCCCGTCGTCCACGTCGCCCACGAGGACGCGGCGGCCTACGCCGCGTGGGCGGGCGCCGACCTGCCGACCGAGGCCCAGTGGGAGTACGCCGCCCGGGGCGGCGTCGAGGGAGCGGCGTTCACCTGGGGCGACGAGCCCCGGCCCGGCGGCCGCGTCCTGGCGAACACCTGGGACGGCCCCGACTTCCCGTGGCGGTCCACCGGCGAGTCGGGCTGGCTGCGCACGGCACCGGTCGGGTCGTTCGCCCCCAACGGGTTCGGCCTGTACGACATGGCCGGGAACGTCTGGGAATGGACAGGGGACTGGTGGACCGACCGGCACCCCGACGCCGCGCTCGAACCGTGCTGCGCGCCGGTGAACCCGCGCGGCGGCGACGCCGACTCCAGCCGGGACCCCCGCCAGCCGCAGTTCGCGGTCCCGCGCAAGGTCATCAAGGGCGGGTCCTTCCTCTGCGCGGACACCTACTGCCTGCGCTACCGCCCCGCGGCGCGCCGGCCGCAGGCGATCGACACCGGCATGAGCCACGTGGGCTTCCGGTGCGTCCACAACGACACGGCGCTCGCCGTACCGCCGGGCGCCACGCTCCTGGGTATGGCGTCATGACCAACGAGGACCGGCTGCCCTCCTGGCGTCCCGGGCCCACCCGGGACGCCGTGCTCGGGTTCCTCGCCCAAGCGCCCTCGATCGCGCCGGAGGACCGGGTCGCCTACTTCGACAACGACGGCACGCTCTGGTGCGAGCGGCCGACGTACGTCCAGTACGAGTTCTTCCTCGACGCCCTGCGACGGCGGGTACGGGACGATCCGGCGCTCGCGGAGGAGGCGGAGTTCCGGGCGGTCCTCGCGGGCGACGTCTCGGCGGTCGGCGAGATCGGGCTCGAACGCGTGGCGCTGGCGCTGGCCGGCCTCTTCCAGGGCATCGACCCCGGCGCGTTCACCCGCGAGGTACGGGCGTTCCTCCGGTCGGGCACCCACCCGACCCTCGGCCATCCCCTGAGCGACATCCGCTACGGCCCGATGCTGGAGCTCGTCGCCGCGCTCCGGGAGCTGGACTTCACCATCGGTGTCGTGACTGGTGGCGGCACCGAGTTCGTCCGCTCGATCAGCCAGGAGCTGTACGGCGTGCCGCCCGAACGGGTGGTCGGCACGATGATCGCCTACGCGCTGGAGCAGGACGACAAGGGCCGGCCGGCCCTGCGGCGCACCGGCCGAGTGCTGGGCGACGTCAACGAGGGTGCCGCCAAGGTCACCAACATCCAGACCCAGCTCGGCAGGCCCCCGGTGCTCGCCGCGGGAAACTCCGCCGGCGACACCGAGCTCCTCGAGTGGGCAGCGGCGGCAGACGGTCCGCACCTCTCGCTGCTGGTGGACCACGACGACCCCGACCGGGAGTTCGCCTACGCCAGCGAGGCCCAGTCGTTCGCGGCCGGCGAGCCCATCACGGAGACGGCGCGGCGGCTCGGCTGGACGACCGTCAGCATGAAGAACGACTGGGCGTCCGTCTTCGCGCACGAGAGCCGGCACCAGAGCACGGAGGGCGCCGGCGGCTGACGCGCACCGTCACCACGACCTTCACCCGCAACGGGTGAGTACCCGCGCCTGCGCACGACGCACAGTCGCGGAGAACGGCAGGTCCCCACCAGGAACGGGAGGCGAGCTCATGGCTGTCTACGGCCAGCAACCGCAAGGTGCCGCAGGTCGGCCGGACGGTGTCGACGCACGGGTCCTGTGGTCCGGCGGAGCGGCGACCGCCCTGGTCGTCGCCCTCATCGCGCTCGTGGGCGTGGTCGTCTTCCGCGGGGTGTTCGGGATCCCGATCCTGGCGCCGGAGGGCGAGGGCGTCTGGGGCGACGTGTCCACCGTCTGGTTCATGGCGGTCGCAGCGCTCGCCGCGCTGCTCGCGGTGGCGCTGGTGCACCTGCTGCTGCTCGGCACACCGCGCGCCCTGTCGTTCTTCAGCTGGATCGTCGGCCTGGCCACCGTCGTGGCGGGTGTGGCGCCGTTCGTCACCGATGCCGCGCTCGCCAGCAAGCTGGCGAGCGCGCTGATCAACGTGATCATCGGCTTCGCGATCCTTGGCCTGGTCTCCGGAGTCGCGCGGAGCGCCGTCGCCCGCGCCGTACGAAACGTGTGAGAGGGACAGTCGATGGCAGAACGCGTCGTGGGTGGAGCGGCACACGGTCGGCGAGGGCCGGTACGACGACTGAGGCGAGGGCTCGCCGCCCTCGGAGCGACCGCGGTGCTGCTGCCGCTCGCGCTGATGACCGCGCCGCCGGCGGCCGCCGCGCAGTGGGGCATCAGCAAGGAGGAGGTCAGCTCGGGGCCGTACCAGCCCGGTGACGAGGTGCAGTTCGTCATCACCGTCTCGTGCTCGGACCCGAACGCCGTGCCGTGTGCGAACGCGGTGCTCACCGATGGGCTGCCGGACGGCCTGGAGCTGGTCAGTGCCTCGATCCAGAGCGGACCCGCCGGCGGCCAGATCGACGTCGACACCGAGGCGGACACGGTGACGGCGACGTGGCCGAGCATGCCGAACGGCGGCCAGGGCCAGGTCTTCGTCACGGCCCAGGTCGACCCGGACCTGCCGTACAGCCAGGACGGCGTGCCGATCACGAACACGGCCACGGTGTCCGCCGACAACGCCCCGGCGGCCTCCTCCGACGCCACGGTGACGCCGGTGGTGCCGCTCCTGCTCGCGTCGGAGACGACCAAGTCCATCGCGCCGGAGGGCGCGATCGCGGGGCCGGGTACTGCCGCGACCATGACGCTCTCCGCGACGAACACGTCGAACGACCCGGTGGACGAGCTCGTCGTGCAGGACCCTGCCGACCCGACGGCCGACCCGACGGCCGAGCCAAGCCCTTTCACGTACCTGGCCTACACCGGGACCGGCGACGTCACCCTCCCGCCGAACGCGGACACGGTGACGCAGGAGTACTGGGACGGCACGCAGTGGCTGCCGCTCGACGACGCCGTCGACCCCGCAGCGGTGCAGGGCGTGCGCTACACGTTCAGCGGCGACATCCAGCCGGGCGCGACCGCCACGATCCCCGTCGAGGTGGAGCAGCGCGAGACGGTCACCGAGCTCACCGAGGCCACCACCGTGACCAACGACGTCTCCTCGTACGTCGTGCACGGCGACGACGAGTCCGAGCCGGTGACCGCCGAGGACACCTACGTCATCACGCCGCCGGACAACAGCGTCACCGCGAGCAAGTCGTTCGACCCGGCGACCGTGAGCGCGGGTGCCTCGACCACGGTCACCCTGGCCGCCACCAGCACCGGGGACCCGACGACGTCCCTGACCATCACCGAACCCTCGCCGGGCACGCCCAGCCCGTTCGAGGGCGACGACCCGCTCACCTTCACCGGGTTCGGGCCGTCCGGCGACGGTACGGGCATCCAGTGGCCCGCGGACGCCGACTCCGCGACGGTCACCTTCACGTGCGCGGACGGCACGACACCCAGCCAGGGCACGACGACGGTGGGCACGCTGCCGGGCCCGCCGGCGGGCTGCGTCGTGGTCGGGTTCTCCATCGAGTTCACGGGCGCGATCGTCACCGGCGGTGCGGCGTCCGTCCCGTTCACCGCGGACACCGACCCGGACCAGACGGTCGAGGACGTCACGCACACCAACCAGATCACCGCGGAGATCCCCCACGCGGCGGACACCGCCACGGCCGACCTGGTGACCCTGGACGACCGCCTGGCGACGCAGACCGACAAGATCATCTCGCCGTCGACCGTCCCCGCCGTCCCCGGTCAGAGCGTGGTGGTCGAGCTGCCCACCCAGCTGCTGCCCTTCGGGCCGGACGGCTCGACGACGTCGGCGAACCAGGTGGTGATCCAGGACCCGACGGATCCGGCGGACCCGGGCGAGTTCTGGGCGAACTTCGACGCGACCTCCGTGCGGACCACCGACGTGCCGGACGGCGCGACGCTCACCGTGAGCTACTGGGACGGTACCGCGTGGGTCCCCGCGCCGGGCTGCGGCCCGTTCACCGGCCCGCAGACCGTGAGCTGTGACCTGCCCGAGGGCGCTGACGGCGTCCAGTTCGTCTACGAGTCCGAGGACGGGTTCCCGCCGGGCACGTCGTTCCAGCCCAACATCACTGCCGCGTACGACGGGCCGACCGACCGCGACGACCCGATCGCCAACTGCGCCGCGTCGAGCGCGTCGTCCGGGACCGTCGACCCGACGGCCCCGGCGGAGGGCTGCGACACCGTCGACCCGTTCCCCGTGGACGGCACCGGCGACCTCGACATCGTCGAGAAGTCGTTCCTCGGTGGCGACCCGCCCACGGTCCTCGCCCGGTCGGAGGACCAGGTCACGGCGCAGATCGCGTGGTCGACCGACGGCTTCGCCGGCGTGGACCCGATGGTGCTCACCGACATCGCGGACCCGGCGGGCACCGACGTCGCCGACTCGTTCTACGACGCGTTCGACCTCGTGCGGGTCGAGCCCGTGGACGACTCCGTCGACCCGCTGATCCGGTACGACCAGGTGGAGAGCGTCGAGCTCTTCGTCGACGGCGCCTGGGTCGAGGCAGCGGGTGACCCCTGTCCTGAGGCCTGCGACGGCACGTTCCCCGGCTACACGCTCAGCGCCGAGGAGCGCGCCTCGGCGACGTCGGTACGGCTCACGTACGTCGAGTCGCCGTCGCGCACGGGGGGCGGGGACCCGACCACGCCGCAGCCCGGCGACGGCGTCGCCCGGTCGACGCTCGGCGACGGCCGCCACCTGCAGCTGACGTTCCAGGTGCGGGACGACCGGCGCAGCACCGGCGAGCCCGTGCTGGGTTCGACGAACGGCACCGTCTACAACACGGCGGACCCCGGTCTCGTGAACAACACCGTGGAGGCGGCCGCGACCTTCGAGGACGAGACCTTCACCGACCGCGACGGCGCGGACGTCCTGATCATCGACCGCCCGATCAACGTGATCGTCGACAAGGAGTGGACCGGTGGGCCCGTGTCCGTGCCGCCCGCCGACACCCCCGCGCGGTTCTACCCCTCGACGACGGTCACGATCCGGGGCACCAACGAGTCGCTCGCCCGGGTCGACCAG
This sequence comes from Promicromonospora iranensis, assembly GCF_028994805.1. GTDB lineage: Bacteria > Actinomycetota > Actinomycetes > Actinomycetales > Cellulomonadaceae > Promicromonospora > Promicromonospora iranensis. The sequence continues at coordinate 303,541 of NZ_JAJQQP010000005.1, forward strand.
CTGCGGCTCGTCGAGCCCGGGCTCGAGGGCAGCGGTGAGGTACAGGTCGAGGACGGCACCGAACCGTTCGACGCCTTCACCCTGCGAGGGATCACCATCACGCCACCGGGGGGCACCGAGACGACGACAGTCACGCTGACCTCCGACGACGGGTCGACGGCGGAGCTCTCCGAGGCGGAGGCCGAGGCGCTGGCGGCCGGCGACCTCGCCGACGTCGTCGGCGTGGAGGTCGCGTTCGACGGGCGCATCGCCGCCGACGCGACGGGCACGACGGACCTGACGCTCCAGCTGCGCGAGCTGGACCGGTACACGGGCGAGCCCGTGACGGTCGCCGACCACTCACCGGTGCCCGACACCGCCGCGGCCCAGGTGACCGACCCGGGCGGGACGGTCGACGACTCCCCGCTCGCGTGGGACGACGCGGAGATGGCGCTGCAGCAGCCGGGGATCGGCGTGGAGGTCTCCAAGTCGTTCGACCCCGCCCAGGTGGTCGAGCCGGGGACCGGGCCGGTGCGGATGACGCTCTCCGGCACACCCGAGGGCCCGTCCCGGACCGTCGAGATGGTCCTGACCGACGACGAGCCGCGGTTCTGGAACCAGTACGACTTCGTGGGCTTCGCGGACCCGACGCTCGCCGAGCCGATCCAGCAGGTGCAGGTCGATGCGTTCACCGGCGGCATCTTCACGGATGACGGGAACGGGGACGGCGACGGCGTGACGGTGACGGGAGGCGACTGGGTGACCGGGACGTCGTCCGCCACGTTCGCCCTGCCGGACGGGGTGGCACCCGAGGACGTGCAGGGCCTGCGCTTCACGTTCACCAGGACCGACGGGTCGATCTGGGAGAACCCGGCGAGCCCGACGCAGAGCGTGCCGATGGACGTCGAGCGGCGCGACGAGCTGCGCACCGGCGGGCCGGTGCTGCCGGACCTCGCCGCGAACCCGCCGGCCCCCGGCGAGGCCGAGCCCGGGGTCGCGACCAACGAGGTGGACGGCACCACGACGGGCGCGGACCTCGTGGTCGACCCGGAGACGGGGGAGCTGGTGCCGGTGAGCGCCGCCGGCTCCGCCGAGGCTCAGGTCACCTACGTGCACGCCGAGAACGGCGTCGAGATCGTCAAGGACTTCGACGGCACGGTGTCCGACGGCACCGAGGCGCCGAACGCGGTCTTCCCGATGAACATCACGATCACCAACACGGGCAACCGGCCGATCGTCGACCCGGTGGTCACCGATCCGATGCCGACGGACGCCGGCGGCAGCCAGCTTCGCCTGGCCGACGTCGACGCGCCGTACTCGTACGCGCTGACCGGTGCCGCCCCCGACCCGGCGAGCGGCCCGGCCCTGCCGACCGATCCCGCCGAGGTGACCGTCGACCGGACCGGTGACCTCGAGAACCTGGAGTTCACCTTCCCCGAGGGTTCGGTGCTCGAGGTCCGGCAGACCTACACGATCACCGTCCAGGTCCAGTTCCGGGTGGACCTCCCCGCGGAGACCGTCGTCGAGAACACCGCGGGTGTCACGGGCGACCGGCCGTGGGACGAGTGCGTCAGCCGCCTGGACGAGGAGACCGGTGCCTGCGAGGCGGACGCCGACGTCACCAGCGTCCCGGCCGGTGTGCTGGCCCAGTCCAAGGTCGTCAAGGCGACGAACGACGACGAGCTCGACGTGATCGTCGACCCGGCGGCGGATCCGGACACCGAGTGCCTGCCGGACGCGGACGGGTACTACGCCTACCCGTGCACGCCCGTCATCGCGCCGGGACACGACGAGACGTGGCAGGTGCGGATCGACAACAGGGGCAACCTGCCCATCACGAAGGTCGTCAGCTACGACCGGCTGCCGGTCCCGGGCGACACGGGGTCCTACGCGGACTCCGAGCGTGGCTCCCAGTGGCAGCCGATCCTGACGAACGACTCGCCGCCGGAGCTCGTCCACGCGCCCCCGGGCGCCGAGGCGACGTTCTCCTACACGACCGCCACCGACTACTGCATGGACGACATCGATGATCCCCGCGCCGAGCCGGTGTGCCCGACGGACGATCCGGCCAGTGGCTGGGTGGAGCTCACCGGGTCCGAGAGCGAGGACCTGTACGAGACGATCACCGCGCTGAAGGCCGTGGTCACCCTGACGGAGGAGAACCCGCTGCAGCCCGGCGAGTTCGTCGCCTTCGAGGGCACGACGACCACGCCTGCCGTCGCACCGGAGGCAGGGAACGAGTCGATCGCCTACAACTCCGCGGCCGCCTCCGGCGTGGTGCAGGCTCCCGAGGGGCCCCGCAACATGCTGCCGACCGAGGGCACCAAGGTCGGCGTCGCCGCGGCGACCGGGTCGCTCGAGGTCGTCAAGCAGGTCACCGGCGAGGGTGCCGGGTACGCGCCCGACACCTTCGACATGGAGGTGGAGTGCACGTCGGCGATCGGCAGCTGGGTCGAGACGCAGCTCGAACCGGTCCCGATCACCGTCTCGCCCGACGAGCCGGCGACGGTGACCAACCTGCCCTACGGGGCGGAGTGCACGGTGACCGAGGATCCGGACGGCGGGCAGACCGAGCTCGTGGTCGGGTCCGTGACGATCGGCCAGGAGCCGGAGATCACCACGCTCACCGCGGTGAACCGGTACGACCTGGCCAGCCTCGAGCTCGCCAAGGAGGTCGTCACCGACGCCGTGGACCAGGACGGTGAGCCGGTGCCCTACGGGCCGTTCGAGGTCACCGTGGACTGCACGTTCCTCGGTGACCCGGTGTACGCGGCGGGCTACGGGCCGGACCAGCCGATGGTGGTCACCCTCGAGGACGGCGACGTGACGGTCCTGGAGGGCCTGCCGGCCGGCGCCGGGTGCACCGCCACCGAGACCGGGACGGGCGGAGCGGCGTCGGTGGAGGTCACGGTGACGCACGACGGCGAGGAACCGGTCGTGACGGAGGGCCCGGAGGCCACCACCGAGGTCACGCCCGACGCGTCCGGCGAGAGCACGACGGAGGTCGCCTTCACCAACCAGTTCGACGTGGGCGCGATCGAGCTGGCCAAGGTCGTCGACGGCGAGGGCGCGGAGATGTACGGCGACGGGCCCTTCACGCTCGCGGTGCAGTGCACCCTGGACGAGGACGGCGAGGGAGCCGGCGAGGCACGTGCCGTGTACGACGGCACGGTCACGCTCGGCGCCGCCGGACCACTGACGGCGCAGGTCCCCGACCTGCCGACCGGCGCGGTCTGCACGGTGACGGAGCCCGACGACGCGGGCGCCACCTCCACGACGATCTCGCCGGAGCAGGTCACCGTCGGCTCGGACGACGTCGTCGAGGTCACCGTGACCAACACGTTCGACGTCGGAGCGGTCACCGTCGACAAGGTGCTGGCCGGGGAGGGCGCCGAGCTCTACGGCTCGGGGCCGTTCGAGGTGACCCTCGCCTGCACGTTCGACGGCGAGCCGGTGTCCGTCCCCGGCGGCGCGGCCCGGGAGCTCGTGCCGGGGGAGCCGGTCGTCTACGACGGGCTGCCCGTGGGGGCCGAGTGCGTCGCCACCGAGACCGCGACCGGCGGCGCCACCTCGACGACCGTCTCGGCCGTGGGCGACGGCGGCACGGGTGATGACGGCGCGGGTGACGACGGCGAGCCGGGTGCAGTGGTGGTCCCGGCCGGCGACCCGGCGGCGATAGCCGTCACCAACACGTTCGACGTGGGAGAGGTCCGGGTCGTCAAGACCCTATCCGGCCCGGACGCCGCCGACCACGAGGGCGACGTCTTCACCGTCGAGCTGGCCTGCACGCAGGACGTCGACGGCGTGGAGCGGGACGTCGAGATCCCGGGTGGCCCGGCGCGGACGCTGTCCGCCGACGACGACTGGGTCGCCGTGTACGCGGACCTGCCGCAGGGGGCGACGTGCCAGGTCACCGAGACCGACGCGGGCAGCGCCGACAGCGTGACGATCGTCGTCGACGGGACGACCACCGAGACGGACCCGGCCGACGGCGACCCCTGGTCGGCGGAGTTCGACCTTCCGGTGGGTGACGACATCTGCCGCCCGGTGGACGTGACCAACACCTGGTTCGCCTCTACCGACGCCACCACCACCGCGAGCAACGGCCTCGGCGGACTGGCGGGCCTGGGCCAGACGGCGGGCGCGGACCGCAGCGCGCTCCCCGACGAGTGCCGCGACCGGGGCGACGGGTCGGACCCGGGCGACGGGCCCGACCCGGCACCCGGGCCAGGCCCCGGTGACGGGCCCGGTGCCGGCGGGCCGGACGGTCCGGCGACCGATCCCGGACCGGGCACCCTGCCGCGGACCGGCGCCGATGCGCTCGTCACCGCCCTGCTCGCTCTGCTCTTCCTCATCGCCGGCGGCACGGCAGTCACGGTGAGCCGTCGGATGCGGGGCGGATCTCGTGCCCGCTGAAGCCAGTCCGTCCACCCATCTCGCCCTGGAGGTTCCTATGTCATCTTCCCTGTCATCTTCCCTGTCATCGTCGTTCGGTCCCGTCGAGCTCGTCGCACTCGCCTTCGACGCGCCCCGGATCCCGCCGCCGGTCGCCCGAGCGGTGCTCGAGGTGGCCGGGACCGGCGCGGTCACCCTGCTGGACCTCGCCGTCGTGCGCCGGGGTGACGACGGAGAGCTCGTGATCCTCGAGGCCCAGGACCTCGGCGACGAGGTGGACCTCGTGGAGATCGAGCTGCCGGCGTCCGGCCTCACCGGCGACGAGGACCTCCGGGGGATCGCCGAGGCGGTCAGTCCCGGCACGTCGGTGCTCGTCCTCGCGATCGAGCACACCTGGTCCCGTCAGCTCGTGTCGGCGGCGGCCGACGCGGACGCCGACGTGATCCTGCACGAGCGGGTACCCGCCGCGACCGTCAACGAGATCGCTGACCAGGCCGAGACCGCCGGGTCCCCGGCCTGACCTCTTCCCACCGCCATCCCACCGGCAACTCACCGCCATCCACCGCCACCGACCACCCATCGAACGGAGCCCCACATGTCTCCCCTCCGACGCTTCGGCAGGCCAGGCCTTCTCGGCACCGCCGCACGTACCGCCGTCATCGCCGGGACCGCCCAGGCCACGGCCGGAGCGGTCGGCCGCCGCCAGGCCAACCGCTCCCAGCAGCAGTACGAGGCCCAGCAGTACGAGGCCCAGCGGTACGGGGCTGCGCAGCAGGCCCCGCCGCCCGTCGCGCCGCCCGCGCCGCAGCAGCCGGCGCCCGGTCCCGCGGCCCACTCGAACGACGAGCTGCTCGCCCAGCTGACCCAGCTCGGCGACCTGCACGGGCAGGGCGTGCTCACCGACGCCGAGTTCGCCGCGGCCAAGGCGAAGCTGCTGGGCTGACCGACGCCGCGGTGCTGCCGCCGTCGGGCCCACAACTCACCCGAGGTGGGTGAGGCCGGACGGCGGCGCCCGGGGGACCGTGCAGACAGGGCCCCACGGGGCGACCAGCATCGAGGGCAGAGAGGCGTGGACATGAGACGGACAACAGGTGTCCTGGTCGGGCTGATGATCGTGGCGACGGCCGGGTGCTCCGGCGAGACACCGGAGGAGAACACGCAGGAGGCGTGCAGCGCGGCCGAACAGCTCACCGTCGCGCTGGACAACTTCGACATGACGCTGTCGCCGGGCGCCACGGTGGACGAGGTCCGGGACGCCCGGGACACCGTCCGCGAGGCGTGGCAGGAGCTGGACGCCGCGGCGGACGACGTCGCCCAGGACCGCGGTGAGGCGCTCGACGAGGCGTGGGAGGACTTCGAGCAGTCCGTCGAGGACGTCAACGGGGACGCGACCATCAAGGACGCCGCAGATTCCCTCCGGGACGACGCCGTGGAGGTCCAGCAGGCGCGCGACGCCCTGGCGGACGACCTCGGCTGCTGAGCGATCGACAGCGGGGGGCGGAGCCATGTCGGACGACGGACGGTCGGAGGAAAGACGGTCGGCCGAGGGACAGCCGGCCGAGAAGCGGGAGAGCGACGGGCGGTCGGCGCTGGTGGAGAACATCGCCGTCGCGCTGCTGGCGATCACCGCCGTGCTCACCGCGTGGAGCGGGTTCGAGGCGAGCAAGTGGAGCGGGGAGATGTCGATCTCGTTCTCCAGGGCGTCGACCCAGCGCATCGAGGCCACCCGTGAGGCGACGAGGGCCGAGGCGGCGCGCGCGGTGGACCTGCAGGTGTTCGGCATCTGGCTCGAGGCGACGGCGGAGAACAACCGCCCGCTGGAGGAGTTCGCCCGCGAGCGCTTCACCGACCACTTCGCGCCGGCGTTCGACGAATGGCTCGAGGCGCGTCCGCTCCGGAACCCGGACGCGCCGCGCAGCCCGTTCGCCCTGGACAGCTACGTCCCGCCGGGCGAGGTCGAGGCGGCCCAGGCGGACGCCCGCGCCGACGAGTACTTCGCCGACGCGCTGGCCGACAACCGGCGCGGGGACAACTACACCCTGCTGACGGTGCTCTTCGCGCTGGTCCTGTTCTTCGGGGCGCTCTCCAACCGGTTCGGGTCCCCGCGCAAGTCCTGGCTGATCCTGGCCGGGGCGGTCGTCCTGCTGCTGGTCGGCACGGGCTTCCTCATCGCATTCCCGAAGATCATCTGACGCCGGAGGCCGTCACGGCGCGCTGGTGGTGCCGGTCTCGCGCGCGGCGTCGCGCCGCCGTCGGACCGGGTCCTGCAGCATGTGGGACTCGATGAGCGTGTGCCGGCGCAGGTAGGTGTTGGCGGTCGCCTGGATCGTGGCGGCGACCGGCAGCGCGAGGAACGCGCCCAGCGCGCCGAAGAGGGCGCCGAAGCCCAGCACGGCGACGAAGCTCACGGCCGGGTTCATCTCCAGGGCACGTGCAGAGACCTTGGGGGAGAAGTACAGGTTCTCCAGCTGTTGGTAGGCGATCACGAAGGCGAGGACACCGAGCGCCTGGGGCAGGCCCTGGGACGTCAGCGCGACCACGATGGGGAGCGCGCCGCCCAGGTACGTTCCGATCGTCGGGACGAACTGCGACACCACGCCGACGAACACGGCGAGCGGCAGCGCGTACGGGGTGCGCAGGACGAGCAGGAAGACGAGGGTGAAGGCGCTGGAGAGCGCCGCCAGGACGATGCGGGAGTTGATGAAGTCCGAGACCTTGACCTGGGTGATCTCCCAGAGGGTCAGGACCTCCTGCTGGCGCTCGGGGGTCAGCCAGCGGCACACCGCCGCCCGGAAGCGCGGGCCGGCCGCGAGCAGGTAGTAGGTGACCAGCAGGATGGTCAGGAGCGCGAAGAGGCCGCCGATCACGGTGGTCCCGAAGACCAGGGCGCCGCTGGCGACGTCGTTGCCGAACGTCGTCAGGATGTCGCGCACCAGGTCGCCGGAGTCCGGGATGACGACGCCGAACCGCTCGGCGGCCAGGTTCTGCACGTCCGCGTAGATGACGGGCACGTTCTCCAGGAGCTGCACGAGCTGCTGGACGAAGAGGTTGCCGAACAGTGCCAGTACCAGCGTGATGGCGCCGAGGGAGCCGCCGAGGGCGGTGGCCGCGGCGAGGCGGCGGTTCCAGCCCCGGCGCACGCACCAGACGACCACGGGGTCGAGCGCCAGCGTGAGGAAGAAGGCGATGAGCAGGTTGACGGCGAGGCCCTGGAGGGTGTCGATCGCGTACCAGCCGAACGCGCCGAGATAGACCGCCACCGCCGCCATGAAGAGCGCCCGGGGGAGCCACCGTGGCGGACGGCGCGACGTGGGCTCGCCTCGTGCCGGCGCGGTAGTCGACGTGTCGTGTGGAGCTGTCATGCCCTCGCCTCCCTCGTGTCGGCAGGGGGCGGCGGTCGGGCCACCCCGCCACACCGGTCAGCCAAGCCCGGGGGAGCCCTGGCATGCTCACCTGCTTCGGGTGAAGGGCCGGACCAGATCCCCCGGACGAGACCCGGGACGAGACGGCCCCGGATCAGAGCAGGTGGAAGCTGCGGGCGATCTTCAGGGCCTCGCTGCGGCGGGATGCGGCGAGCTTGGTGTAGAGGCTCGACACGTGCGTCTTGACGGTGTTCTCCGAGACGAACAGGGCGGCGGCGATGTCCGCGTAGGTGGCGCCCCGGGCCAGCTCGTTGAGGACCTCTCGTTCGCGCGGGCTGAGGGCCGGCGGGGCGAGGGCCTGGCTGACCTCGTCCAGCTCGCTGGGCGTGGCGGTCATCGACGCGTAGACCGCCGTGACGTCCGGTTGCCCGGCCCTCGTGGCGGCGAGCTCGTGCAGCCATCTGGTGGCGGGTCGCTTGGTCAGCCGCTGCAGCAGGGTCTCGATGGGCGTGCCCTGGCGGGCCCAGCCGAAGAACGGCGCGGCGTTCCGGCGGGACTCGGTGACCGCGATCGCCTCGATCAGGCGCTCGTGCGAGCGGGCCGGGTCGCCCAGGGCGTCGAGCAGCTGCGCCTCGCAGGCCAGGGCGAGCGCGCGGGTGGGCGGCTGCGAGTAGGTGGCGTCCGCGGAGGCCGCCTCGAACGCGGCGACGGCGCCGCGCCGGTCGCCGTCCCGGTCGGCACGCAGCCCCTGGACGAGCGCCGACTCGCCCACGGCACCGAGCCGGTCGAGGGTGTCGTGCAGGGACTTGAGCGTGTCACGGTCGCTCGCCAGCGTGGCGACGAACGCCCGCTCGACGAGCAGCGCGACCCGCAGGTGCTCCGGGAGCTGCTCGTCGGTCAGCCGCAGGCACTCGCCGGGGCCGGAGAGGATGCGCTGTGCCTCGACCACGTTGCCGGCGAGCATCTCCTGCCGGGAGTCCCAGACCCGGAACCAGAAGCGGGTGCACAGGTCACCGCTGTGGTACCGGACGCCGGGGAACGGGTCCACGGTGAGCTCGGTGGGCGCGGGCACGTCGAGCAGCCGGGCGAGCAGCCGGGCGAGGTTGGCCCGTGCCGCGACGAACCGCACGTTCGTGGCGCCGGGGGCGCGGGCCGCGACGAGGACCTCGCCGGCCAGCTCGACGCACGCGCTCTCCCGCCCCCGCATGAACTGCGTGAAGGCGAGGTGGCTCAGGGCGCAGGTGCCCAGCGGGGCGAGCCCTTGGCTGCGCGAGAGGCTGACCGCGAGCGTGAGGCTCGCCTCGGCGTCGGTGAGCTCGCCCAGCCAGTTCTGCGCCGCCCCCAGCTCGTGGGCGAGCACGGGCAGCACCTCGGCGTTCGCCTCGCGCACGGCCGGGCGCGTCTGCGACGCGACGAGCACCCGCTTCGCGTGGCCGACGGCGGCGTAGGCGGGCTCGAGCCCCAGCGCCACGCGCCACAGCCGGACGCAGGCGACCGTGCCGTCGAGGCCGTCCATGCCCCCGGGGAGCCAGGCGTGCGACCAGCGGCGCCGAGCGTCCAGGATCCGGTCGCCCCAGTGGCGCGCCCCTTCGACGTCGTCCCGCAGCCAGCAGCCGAGCGCGATGGCGAACCAGACGTCGGGCCGGCTCTCGACGACCTCGGGCTCCGCCCGGACGAACTCGGCCACCGCGTCGGGCCCGCACTGGTTCAGCACCATGCGCACGCCGTCCCGCGCGAGGATGTCGGCGGCCTCGACAGGAGCGCCGACCCGGACGAGCCGGGCGAACGACCTGGACAGGTTCCCGCGTGCCACGTCGAGGCCTACTGCCCGGATCACGGTGGCGCGGGCGCGGGCGGCGTCGACGCCCCCTGCGGCGAGGCGCTGCCGGACCACCTCCACCAGGAGGGGGTGCACCCGGAAGCCGTCCGGTCCGGGTGCGTCGGGCGAGGCGGGTGCGGCGGACGACGCAGGTGGGTCCGGCGAACGGTCGTCCGCCGGGACGACCGGGAGCTCGGCGGTGCGCGCCTCCAGGTGGTAAGCGTCGCCGGTGCGAAGCACGAGCAGGCCGGTGTCCTCGAGCTCCGTGAGGATCTCGCCCGCGTGGACGTCGTGCGACAGGTGTGCTGCCGTCGGGACGCTCACCGCGTCCTCGCCGGCGATGCACAGCAGCAGGTGCCGTTGTCGCGGGGTGAGCGTGCTGAAGACCTCGCCCGCCACCCGGTTGGCGATCGGCTCGGCGTCGGCGGCGAGCAGGCGGGCCGCGGCAGCGGGGTACGGCGTGCCGCGGAGGCCACGGGCCGCGAGGACCGCGGCGGCGCACCAGCCGTCGGCGTGCCGGGTGATGGCGGCGACCACGTCGGGGTCGTCGGTCCCGGCGTGGTCCGCCACGAGCGACGCGCACTCGGCGTCGCTCAGCCGGAGGAGGTCTCCGCGCAGGAAGGTGAAGTTGCCGAGGAGCTCGGGGACCAGCCGGGTCAGCGGCAGGGCCCAGCGGCTCAGCAGGAGGACGCGCATGCTGTCGGGTGCGGCGTTGAGCCGGTCGTCGATGTGCCGCAGCGTCGCGGCCGGGAGCAGGTGGGCGTCGTCGATCACCACCAGGGTGGGCGACAGGGTGGATGACACGGTGGATGACACGGTGGTGGGCGGCCGGTCCGGGACCGTGGCCGGCACCCGGGCGTCGAGGACGGAACCGAGCTGCTCGGGCGTCCAGGTGTCGTCGGCCCGCACCCACACGGCACCCGTCGCCCTGGCCGACGCCGTGCAGCGCAGCCATCCGGCCACACCCAGCGTCTTACCGGCCCCCGCCGGGGCCACGACCAGGGTGACGGAACCCTCGGCCGCCTCGTCCAGCCGTTGCCACAGGCGGGGGCGCGGTACGTAGACGCGCGGCAGGCGTGGCGCGAGGTCGGCGGCGGCCAGCGGGTGTGTGCTGTCCGCCGGGTCCGGCGCGACCGCGAGCCGGGGAGCTCTGGGCGCGAGGGTCGTCCCGCGCCGTGCGACTGGTATCGGTTCGGGATTCATACCGCGGCGTCCTCCACTCGAATGGGTGAAGTGGCGACCGCCCCCTGATCGCCGATGCATGACCGGATAAATCTCACATTGCTGATTACCGTGTATTACGCGGTCCTCAACAACTTTGCATCAAGAATCGGTCGTGCGCTCGTCGGTCAGGCCGCCGAGAGCCGGGTGTCGCCCATTACTGCCGGTGGAATTCACCCCTTCTCTCGTGGTTCACGCCGGATCTTCCTGGGCAATAAGTGTGCAAAGTGCCCAGAGAGCGTCGCCAGTACAATTCCAACCAAATGCGCCCATGATTGGCCAGCGAGGACACCGATTCCCGGCGTGAGCGCCACCGCCCCCACGCGGGTCAGTCCTCGCCGAAGACCTCGCGCAGCGCGGCCTCCTGCTCGGTGTTGAGGTTGGTGAAGATCAGCTCGGGTGCCTCCTGGCCGGCGAAGGCGTCGTGGATCTTGTCCACCACCGCGTCCGACGACATGATGAACAGCGCAGAGGTCCCCGGCGTGATCTCGTCCCTGACCCGGTTGATGAAGCCGTCGTCGATCCCGACGTCGGTGAGGGCGCCGCTGAGCGCACCGGTCGCCGCACCGATGGCGGCGCCGAGCAGCGGGACGAAGAAGAGCAGACCGAAGAGCATCCCCCAGAACGAGCCACCGAGGGCTCCCGCGCCGGCGGTCGAGGTGAGCTGGCGGGTCTTCGGCTTCTTGGCACCTTCCTCCCACCGCACCGTCGCCGCGTCATGGATGGTGACCAGGTTCTCCCTCGAGAGCTGCTGGATGGTCTTCGACGCCGTCTCCGCGCCGTCCGCGCTCTTGAACTTCCACACGGTCAGTGTTGCCTGAGACATGAGTGGCTCCTTCGGTTCACGTTCGGGAGTGGCTTGACGCTGCTACTCCAGCCCGTGGGCGCGTTCGGCGCCTCACCCGTTCCCGGTGAACCTCCTCAGGCGGTCTCGTCGCTGTCGTGACCGGCCCGGACGGCCTCGTCGAGCGTGGTGAACAGCGGTGGCTCGCCCTCCGCACCGACCCGGGCCAGGACGTCACGTACCTGCCCGATTCCCTCGGCGAGCGCCAGGTCGCCGCCGTCGCGTCGGAGGTCACCGCGCAGCTGGACCAGCATCGCGGCGGCGGTCACGTCGACCGACGGTGTCGCGCGGCCGTCCAGGACCACGAGCCGCAGTCCGGGTTCCTGCGCGGCGAGCTCCCGGAGGCGGGCACGCACGTACTCGGCGTTCGCGAAGATCAGCGGTCCCTCGACGCGGACCGCGAGCACACCGGGCACCGTCGGGTAGCCGGGGTTGCGTTCCGCGTCCACCCAGGGGCGGCCGGGCTCGTCGCCGACGGGCGCCAGGACGGTGATGCGCGGACGGGAGCTCCGCGCCAGCAGCAGGATCAGCGAGACGGCGATGCCGATGACGAGCCCGGGGAGGGTGTCGAAGATCAGCACCCCCAGCAGGGCGGCACCCGCGGCCATGAAGTCGGCGCGGGCGGTGACCTGGTAGACGTGCACCAGCCGGCCCGTCCGGACCCGCCACAGGCGGCGCAGCGACCGGACGTCGACCAGCTCGACCACGGCGACCACGACCACGGCGGCCAGCGTCGCCAGCGGCAGCTGCTCGAAGACCCCGGTCAGGAACAGCAGGGTGAGGATCGTCAGGGCCGCGGCGGTCAGCGCCGAGACCTGGGAGCGGGCGCCGGCGCTCGCGTTCACCGCGGTCTTGGACAGGCTGCCGTTGACGACCATCCCGGAGAGGACCCCGGACCCGAGGTTGGAGATCCCGAGGCCGACCAGCTCCCGGTTCGGGTCGACGTCGTAGCCGCGGGTCGCCGCGTAGGTCTTGGCGGCGCCGAGGCCCTCGGCGAAGCCGACGAGCATGAGGCCCACCGCGCCGCCCAGGAGCTCCGTGAACTGCGGGCCCGTCACGTCGGGCAGCCCGACCCGCGGCAGGCCGGCGTCGATGTGGCCGACGACGGCGAGCCCGCGGTCGCCCAGGCCGAACAGGAGGGCGGCGCCGATCGCCAGGAGCACCACGACGAGCGAACCCGGCAGGAACGGCATGGTGCGGCGCACGACGACCAGGGCGACCAGGCTCGCCAGGCCGACCACGAGGGTGAGCGGGTCGATGTCGCCGAGCTGGCCCAGCAGGGCCCAGGACTTCTCGAAGAAGCTGCCGCGACCGCCCTCGACGCCGATCAGGTCGGGCACCTGGCCGATCATGATGGTCAGCGCGAGGCCGATGATGAAGCCCTTGAGCACCGGCTCGGAGATGAAGGCGGCGAGGAAGCCCAGGCGGAGCAGGCCCGCGATGATCGCGACGATCCCCGTGGCGAGGGCGAGCGCGGTGGTGAGGGCGACCGGGTCGCCGTCGGCCCCGGCGACGCTCGCGACGATGCCGGCCGAGAGCGCGGCCGTCGCCGACATGGGCGACACGACGAGCTGGCGGGACGTGCCCGCGATCGCGTAGAGCGCGAGGGCGGGGACCGCCGCGTAGAGGCCGACGACGGGCGGGACCCCGGCGATGGTGGCGTAGGCGAGCGACTCGGGGACGAGGACGGCCCAGACCGCGAGGCCGGCGATGATGTCGGGGCGCACCGACGTGCGCTGGTACCCCGAGAAGGACGGGGCGAGGAAGCTGGCCACGAGGTTTCCTCTCCGGGGGTCGGCGGTCCGAGGGGTAGGGCTGGTCAGCGCCGACCGTAGGCGCGCGGCCTCGGGGCGCAGGTCACCCGGAAGGGGTGACGCGGACGGCGCCGCCGTGGGCGACAGTCCGCCTATGGCGGAGCTGCTGGTCCAGCTGGTGCCCGAGATCCTCGGGCTCGCCGCGACACCCGCGGCGATCGTGGCGTGCCTCCTGCTGCTGGGGTCGCACCGTCCGTACCGCAACGTCACGGTGTTCGGCGGCACGGTGCTGGTGGTCTACGGGGCGCTGGGTGCGGCGGCCCTGGCCGTCGGCCGGGGCGCGGGTGCCCACGACACCGATGACCCCGCGACGGTCCGGGGCTGGATCGGGCTGGTCGTCGGCGTGCTGTTCCTGGTCGGCGGTGCCGTGGCGGTCGTCCGGCGGCCGCCGCCGGCGGAGGGTGCCCAGGGGGCGGAGGACCAGCTGCCGGCGTGGGCGCGCCGGCTGGCCTCCCCGACGCCGCTCACCCTCGCCGGTGTCGCGACGGTGCTGGCGCTCCTGAACCCCAACGTGGCGATCTTCGTCTCCGGGGTGGGCTCCGTGGTCACCGCCGACCTCCCGCTGGGCCAGCAGGCCGTCGGGGTCCTCGTGCTCGTGCTCGCCAGCGTGCTGGACTACGTGCTGCCCACGGTGTTCTACGCCGTCACCGGCCTGCCCGGCCGCCGCCAGCTGCACGCGGTGCGCGACTGGCTGCTCCGGCACGACCGGGCGATCGGCGCCGCCGTGCTCCTCGTCTTCGGCGCGATGTTCACGATCCGCGGCCTGACCCAGCTCCTCACCTGACCTCCCTGGGTTGGCCCAACCATGAAGGGTCAGGTGTGGCGGCCGCGCCGCTGGACGGCGTACCCGACGCCGGCGAGCAGCGCCCAGACCACCAGGACCAGGACGACGCCGGCGGTCGACGCAGGCCGCCACAGGTCCCCGGCGACGTCGGCCCAGAGGCGCCCGACGCCGGAGAGCACCAGCGCCGCGCCGCCGAACGCCGTGCCCCAGACGAGGAACGGGCGCTCGAACCGGCGAGCCAGGAACGCGCAGAGGATCGCCACGGCGGGGACCACGATGAGGACGAGGAGCACGTCGGCGCTGCCGCCCTGGACGAGCACGTACAGCTTGGCCCCGATCACCGCACCGACGCACAGGCCGCCGACGAAGAACAGGAACCGCGCCATCAGCAGCGTCAGCGTGAAGGCCAGGACGGCCCCGCCGAGACCGATCAGCAGCGCCGTGCCGGTGTCGGCGTCGAGGGCCTCGGCGAGCGTCCACGCGACGCCGAAGCCCGCGGTCAGGACCGCGAGCCGGACGGAGAGCGAGCCGGCCAGGCACAGCACCAGGCCGACGACGATTGCGGCGAGTGCGGACATCAGGTCCCTCCGTCAGGGTCAAGGTCAGGGTCAGGGTCGGGCGACGGGATGTCGCCGGCGGGCCGTACGTGGTGCACGGGGCCGTGACCGTCCCGGCCGGCGGTGGCCGTGAGCGCGGCCCGGGTGGACTCGCCGAGCCTCGGCGTCGCGGGCACCACCCGGACGCCCGCGAGCCGCTGGACCGTTCCGTCGCGCTCCCAGCCGGCGGCCAGTGCGGGGTCGACCCCGGTGAGGTAGAGCGTGCCGTTCGCCTCGTCGAGGAGGTGGGCGTAGTCGCCGACGACCTTGAGGAACGTCGCGCCGAGGGTGGTGCGGCCGCGCAGGCGCAGGACCACCACCGGGCCGTCCACCCGACCGTTCTGTCCGGCGGACGCGGAACCGTTCTCCGCGCCGGCCGGCGCCGGGAGGTGGCGCTGCAGCGTCCGGGTGCCCGCGTAGAACAGCGAGCCGTACGCGTCCAGGACGACGGTCTGGCCGGCGGTCACGGTCTGCGGCGGGCGGGTCTCGACGAACCCGCCCGCGGCGTCGGGCTTCAGGCGCACCACGCGCAGGTCGAGGGCCTCCTGGTTCAGCTGCATGATGAGGGAGGCGATGACGCCCACGCCGACGGCCTGGGCGACGGGGAGCACGAGGACCGCCGCGAAGGTGGACCCCATCGCCAGGACGGAGATCCGGCCCGCACGGGCCACGGCCAGGAGCTCCCGGGGCTTGAGCGCGCCGACGCCCGCGTAGATGAGCACCGCGGCGAGCGTCGGCATCGCGACCATGCCCACCACGCCGGAGAACGCGAGGAGGATGACCCCCATCCACAGGCCGGACCAGATGGCCGCCCAGCGGCTCGCCGCGCCGGCCGCCAGGTTCAGCGCCGTCTGCCCCACGGACCCACCGACGGGCTGGCCGCCGAACAGCCCGGCGGCCACGTTGGCGACGCCCTGCGCGGTGAAGTCCCGGCTGGTCGACGACCGGGAGCCGTCCGTGTTCGGGACGGCCTCGGCGACTCCGGCGCCCTGGATCAGCAGGATGGCGGCCACCGCCGCCGCACCGCCGACCAGCTCGGTGCTGAACAAGCTCAGGTCCGGGAGCGCGAGGCCCGGCAGTCCCCGGGGCACCGTGCCGGTGTCGTCGACGGACGCCACGGTCGTGGCCCCCAGGACCACCACACCGACGGTCGGTACCAGCAGCGCGACCAGCGAGCTCACGATCGACCAGCGCGTCAGGCCGAGCAGCACCAGGGTCGCCAGGGCAGTACCGCCGCAGATCGCGGACGCGACGTCGACGGCGCCCAGGTGGCTGACCACGTACCAGGCCTTGGCGACGGACAGGGAGCCCTCCGCGTCCACGCCGAAAAGGACGGGCAGCTGGCCGAGCACCATGTTGACCGCGACGCCGGAGAGGAAGCCGAGCATGACCGAGTAGGAGACGAACCGGATGTACCTGCTCAGGCGCAGGAGCGCAGCGACGATCATCAGCCCGCCCGCCAGCAGGGTCAGGAGCACCATCGCGTCGGACCGCTCGGCCTCCTCGTAGGTCGCGAGCGCGGAGCCGGCCGCCAGGGCTGCGGCACTCGTGGTCGTGACCACCATGAGCCTCGTCGAGCTCATGAAGCCGCCCGCCACCGGCCCGACGAACGACGCGTAGAGCCCGTGCGCAGGATTGACGCCGGCGAGGACGCTCGCCGCCATGCCGTCCGGCACGCTCGAGATCGCACCCGGCAGCCCGGCGACGATGTCCTGGCGCAGATGTCGCCGGCGGGGCAGCACGTCGGCGGTCCCCAGCTTCAGCCGTCGTCCGGCACGCTGCGCCGTCTGACGTATCTGCGCACCGAACAACGCCCCCAGGCCGCTGCCCGGCCCGTCACCCTTCGATCCGTTGGCCGTCATCGCGGTGCACTCGTCTCCGGCGTGATCAGGTGATCTCGACGAGAGCGGTGAGGCCGAGGTGCGGGGCCCTCGTGATCGCTCGTCTCATGGTCAAGCTCCTTCTCGTCGAGGGCACAGGGGATCCCGCCCCATCGTCGGCAGCCGCACGTCCGGACGGGTCACCCTGTTCGGGTGACGCCTCCCGGCACGGCCCGGTCCTAGAGTCGGCGGGACGGGTCGTCAGACCTTTCCTGACGGAGGTGAGGACCGTGGGCGCCGCGATCGGTCAGTCGCTGCCGCTGGCGGTGGGCGTGCTCGTGAGCCCGCTGCCGATCGTCGCGGTGGTGCTCATGCTCGTCAGCGAGCGGGCCCGGTCCAACGCGCTCGCCTTCGTGGCCGGCTGGTTCCTGGCTGTCCTCGCCGTGGTCGGCGTCGTCGCCCTGGTCGCCGGCTCCGCCGTGTCCGACGACGACGGGCCGGCCGCCTGGACGGGCTGGCTCAAGCTGGTCCTCGGCGTTCTGCTGCTGCTCCTCGCCGTGCGCCAGTGGCGGGCCCGGCCACGGGGTGCCACCGAACCGCCCCCGCCGAGGTGGATGGCGGCGATCGACCGGTTCACGCCGCCGAGGTCCGCAGGACTCGGCGTCCTGCTGGGCGCCGTCAACCCGAAGAACCTGCTCCTGGTCGTGTCCGGCGGCACCGCGATCGCGGCTGCGGATCCCGGTGACACCGGCGCGACGGCGCTCGCCGCGCTCGTGTTCGCCCTGGTGGCCAGCGCCGGCGTCGTCGCGCCGGTCGTTCTCTACTTCGCGACGGGCGACCGGGCCGCCGGGGTCCTCGACGAGCTGAGGTCGTGGATGGTCCGCAACAACGCGGCGATCATGGCCGTCCTGCTGCTGGTGCTCGCGACGAAGATGCTCGGGGACGGCATCTCCGTCCTGTGAGCATCTCCGTCCTGTGCGCTGAGCCGTCCTGTGCGCTACGCCAGCACGGCACCCGTCGAGGCCGACTGGACCAGCTTGGAGTACTTGGCCAGCACACCGCGCGTGTACGAGTGGGGCAGCGGCGCCCAGCCCGCCTTGCGCAGCTCCAGCTCGGCCGGCTCGACCAGGATGTCCAGCGTCTTGGACGCCACGTCCAGGCGGATGCGGTCGCCGTCACGTACGAACGCGATGGGACCGGCGTCGACGGCCTCGGGCGCGATGTGCCCGACGCACAGGCCCGTCGTCCCGCCGGAGAACCGGCCGTCGGTGATGAGCAGCACGTCCTTGCCCAGGCCCGCGCCCTTGATGGCACCCGTGATGGCGAGCATCTCGCGCATCCCCGGCCCGCCCTTCGGACCCTCGTAGCGGATGACGACGACGTCGCCCGCCTGGATCGTCCCGTCCTCCAGGGCATCGAGCGCGCTGCGCTCGCGCTCGAACACGCGGGCGGTGCCCTCGAACACGTCGGAGTCGAAGCCCGCCGACTTCACGACGGCGCCCTCCGGGGCGAGCGACCCGTTGAGGATGGTGATGCCGCCGGTCTTGTGGATCGGGTCGTCCATGGCGCGCAGGATCTTGCCGTCCGGGTCCGGCGGGGCGATCTCGGCGAGGTTCTCCGCCATGGTGCGGCCGGTGACCGTCATGACGTCCCCGTGCAGCAGCCCGGCGTCCAGCAGCGCCTTCATCACCACCGGCACGCCGCCGATCCGGTCGACGTCGTTCATCACGTACTGCCCGAACGGCTTGAGGTCGCCCAGGTGCGGCACGCGGTCGGCGACGCGCGAGAAGTCGTCGAGGGTGAGCTCGACCTCTGCCTCGTACGCGATGGCGAGCAGGTGCAGGACGGCGTTCGTCGACCCGCCGAACGCCATGACCACGGCGATCGCGTTCTCGAACGCCTCCTTGGTCAGGATGTCGCGCGCGGTGATGCCCCGGCGCAGCAGGTTCACCACCGCCTCGCCCGAGCGGTGCGCCCAGACGTCGCGCCGCCGGTCGGCCGACGGCGGTGCCGCCGAGCCGGGCAGCGACATACCGAGCGCCTCGGCCGCCGACGCCATCGTGTTGGCGGTGTACATGCCACCGCACGCGCCCTCGCCGGGGCAGATCGCGCGCTCGATCCGGTCGACGTCACCCTGGCTCATGAGCCCCCGGGAGCACGCTCCGACGGCCTCGAAGGCGTCGATGATCGTGACCTGCTTCTCGGTGCCGTCCTCGAGCTTGACCCAGCCGGGCATGATCGAGCCGGCGTAGAGGAACACGCTCGAGAGGTCCAGGCGCGCGGCCGCCATCAGCATGCCGGGCAGCGACTTGTCGCAGCCGGCCAGCAGCACCGAGCCGTCCAGGCGCTCGGCCTGCATGACGGTCTCCACGGAGTCGGCGATCACGTCGCGGGACACGAGCGAGAAGTGCATGCCCTCGTGGCCCATGGAGATGCCGTCGGAGACCGAGATGGTGCCGAACTCCAGCGGGTAGCCGCCCGCCGCGTGCACGCCCTGCTTGGTGGCCTGCGCCAGCCGGTCGAGCGAGAGGTTGCACGGGGTGATCTCGTTCCAGGAGCTCGCGACGCCGATCTGTGGCTTGGCGAAGTCCTCGTCACCCAGCCCTACTGCCCGGAGCATCCCGCGGGACGCGGTGGCCTCCAGGCCATCGGTCACCGTGCGGGAACGGGGCTTGACGTCGACAGGGCTCTCGGCATCGATCATGAGATCTCCTCGAAACAAAAGATATTCAATAATGGCTGTCCTGCAGCATCAGTCCGCAGTTCCGGTGCCGGCCACCCGACGGAGGAACCTCTTGTTCGACATCAGTCCGCTCACGTGGGGCGTGACCATCGGCTTCATCATCCTGCTGCTGGCAGTAGACCTGGTGCTGGCGGCGGCGCGCCCGCACCACGTCGGGTTCAAGGAGGCTACCGCCTGGTCGGTGTTCTACATCGCGGTGGCCATCGGGTTCGGCGTCTGGTTCGGGCTGCAGTACGGCAACACGGCGGGCACCGAGTACTTCGCGGGCTACATCATCGAGAAGAGCCTGTCCGTCGACAACCTGTTCGTGTTCGTGATCATCATGAGCACCTTCGCGGTCCCGGACAAGCACCAGCACAAGGTCCTCGTCTTCGGCATCGTGCTCGCGCTGATCATGCGTGCCGCCTTCATCGCGCTGGGCGCGTCCCTCATCAGCCTGTTCTCGTTCACGTTCCTGCTGTTCGGGCTGCTGCTGCTCTACACGGCGGTGCAGCTGTTCCGGCACCGGAACGAGGACCCGGACATCGAGAGCAACGTGATGGTGCGCGGCGCGCGCCGGTTCCTTCCCGTCAGCGAGGGCTACATCGGCGGCAGGCTCTTCGCGAAGGAGGACGGTCGCCGGGTCGTCACCCCGCTGTTCATCGTGCTCATCGCCATCGGCAGCGTCGACCTGCTGTTCGCCCTCGACTCGATCCCCGCCGTGTTCGGTGTCACGGAGGAGCCGTACATCGTCTTCACCGCCAACGCCTTCGCGCTGCTGGGCCTGCGTGCCCTGTTCTTCCTCGTCAAGGGCCTGCTCGACCGGCTCGTCTACCTCTCGGCCGGCCTGGCGATCATCCTGGCGTTCATCGGCGTCAAGCTGATCCTGCACTGGGGCCACGTCGACATCAACGAGTCGATCCCCGAGATCTCGACCCCGGTGAGCCTCGGCGTCGTCCTCGGTGTGCTGGCCGTGGCGACTGTCGCGAGCCTCGTCAAGACGCGCGGCCTGTCGGACGAGAAGGCGCACGCGGGCTCGCTCACGGCTACCAAGACCACGGCGAAGGACGAGCCGCGGGAGTAGGACCGGGGTGTTGCTGCTGGCCGGCGTCGTGCTATACATCTGATGTTTCTGGGCGACGACGCCAGGGAGGGCAACGGTGCAGCTCGACGTGGTGGACGCGCACCATCACCTGTGGGTGCGCTCGCGCACGCCCCAGGGCTGGATCGATCCGGTCGTGATGGCGGCTCTCGACGCCGACTTCACGCCTGCCGACCTGCCGGCGGCGGCCCACGGGGTGAGCACGACGATCGTCGTCCAGTCCGCGAACCTGTGGTCGGAGGGCCGCGAGCTCCTGGCGATCGCGGCGTCCGACGCCGGACGCGCGGCCCGCATCGGCGGCGTCGTCGCCTGGGTGGACCTCCTGGACCCCGGGGTGGCCGACCGCGTCGGCGCCCTGCGGTCGGGTCCCGGCGGCGCAGCCCTCGTCGGCCTCCGCACGCAGGTGCAGGCGGAGGCCGACCCGGCCTACCTGGACCGTGCGGACGTACGCCGCGGGATCGCCGCTGCCTGCACGGCCGGCGCGGTACGCCCCGGCGGCCTCGTGTTCGACCTGGTGGTGCGTGCCGAACAGCTGCCGGCGTGCGCGCGGCTCGCTGCGGCGCTGCCCGAGGTCTCCTTCGTCCTGGACCACCTGGGCAAGCCCCGCCTCGACTCCGGTGGGGGTGCCGGCAACGCCGTCCGCCTCGCCGCCTGGGAGCGGGACCTCGCCGACCTGGCGGTCCGCCCCAACGTGACCGCCAAGCTGTCCGGCCTGGTCACCGAGGCGAGGTGGGACGCGTGGCGGCCCGACGATCTGCGGCCCGCTGTCGACCGGGCGCTCGAGGTGTTCGGCCCGGACCGGCTCATGTTCGGTTCCGACTGGCCCGTGTGCCTGCTCGCGAGCGACTACGGCGGCTGGATGACGACGCTCGGCGACCTGCTCGCCGGGCTGAGCGAGGACGAGTCCGCAGCCGTGTGGGCCGGGACCGCGCGGCGAGTCTACCAACTGGAGGAGAGTCACGCATGACATCCGAGGCCACATCCGAGGCCACATCCGAGTCCACATCTGAGTCCACAGCAGGAGCGGGCGCGGGCGAGCTCGTCGGCGTGCGGGCCGTCGTCACCGGCGGCGCGTCAGGCATCGGTGCGGCGATCGTGCGCGCCATGCTTGCGCGTGGCGCGCAGGTGACCTCCATCGACCGGGTCGCGGACGGCGTCCCCGCGGGCGCCGGGGCCCAGGTGGCCGACGTGACCGACGACGCGGCGGTGCGCGCTGCCGTGTCGGCCGCTGCGGAGACGATGGGCGGCATCGACGTCGTCGCCAACAACGCGGGGATCGGCGCGCAGGGCACCGTCGCCGACAACGACGACGCGGAGTGGCTGCGGGTGCTGGACGTGAACGTGCTCGGGATCGTCCGCGTGACCCGCGCCGCGCTGCCGTACCTGCGTGAGTCGCCGCACGCCGCCGTCGTGAACACGTGCTCGATCGCCGCGTGGACCGGCCTGCCGAACCGGGCCCTGTACTCGGCGTCCAAGGGCGCGGTCCAGGCGCTCACCCTCGCCATGGCCACCGACCACGTCCGTGAGGGCATCCGCGTCAACTGCGTCAACCCGGGCACCGCCGACACCCCGTGGGTGAGCCGGCTGCTCGACGCCGCCGACGATCCGGCCGCCGAGCGGGCGGCGCTGGAGGCGCGCCAGCCCTCGGGCCGGCTCGTCAGCGCCGACGAGATCGCGCACGCCGTCTGCTACCTGGCGAGCCCGCTGGCGGCAGCCACCACCGGCGCGATGCTCGCCGTGGACGGCGGATCGCACGCGCTGCGCACCCGCGCCCCCGGACAGGGCTAGCCAGGGCCGGGAACGGGGACGGGAACAGGACCGGAAACAGGAAGGGAACGGCACAGGATGGAGACGACGGCGGTACGCGCCACCGGGGTCCGGCTGACCACGCTCGGTCTCGGTGCCGCGCCCGCGGGCAACCTGTACCGCGCGACCACCGACGAGGAGGCGCACGCGACGTTCGAGGCCGCCTGGGCCGCCGGGATCCGATATTTCGACACCGCGCCGCACTACGGTCTCGGCCTGTCCGAGCGCCGGCTCGGCACGTTCCTGCGCACGCGGCCGCGGGACGAGGTGGTGGTGTCCACGAAGGTGGGGCGGCTGCTCGTCCCGTCGCCGGAGACCGCGCACCGCACCGACCCCGACGTGTTCGAGGTGCCCGCGTCCGCCCGCCGGGTCTGGGACTTCTCGCGCGACGGCGTGCTGCGGTCGCTCGAGGCCAGCCTGGAGCGCACGGGTCTGGACCGGGTGGACGTGGTCTACCTGCACGACCCGGACGACCACGGGGAGCAGGCGGTGCAGGAGGCGCTGCCCGCGCTCGTCGAGCTGCGGGACCAGGGGGTCGTCGGCGCGGTCGGCGCCGGGATGAACCAGTCGGCGATGCTCAGCCGGTTCGTCCGGGAGACCGACGTCGACGTCGTCATGTGTGCCGGGCGGTTCACGCTCCTGGAGCAGCCCGCGCTGGCCGACCTGCTGCCCGCGGCGGCCGAGCGGGGCGTGGCGGTGGTGGCCGCTGCCGCCTACAACTCGGGCATCCTCGCGCACGACGCCCCGCCGTCGGGCGCGACGTACGACTACGCGCCGGCCTCCGCGGAGCTGCTCGACCGGGCCCGGCGGATCGCCGCCGTCTGCGCGGAGCACGGCGTCACGCTCCCGCAGGCCGCGCTCGCGTACGTGCGCACCCACCCGGCGGTCGCGAGCACGGTCGTCGGGCTCGGGACGCCGGAGCAGGCGCGACAGGCAGGGGAGCGCGCCGCGGTGCGCGTGCCGGCGGCCCTGTGGCCGGCCCTGGCCGACGTCGGCCTGCTCGCCGAGGCCGCCCTACCCGCCCCCTGACCCGCGAAGGCACAGGGACCCGGGGCTAGGGGAGGTCGTTCCGGCGGGGGAGCGAGTCCTCGACGCCGAGCAGGTGGCTCGCCATCCGGATGCGGGCCGCCTCGGGGTCCCGCGCGGCGAGCGCGCGCCAGATGGCCTCGTGCTCGTCGTGCGTGCGCTCCTCGATGCCCTCGGTGTGCAGGACGCGCCACAGGCGCGCGCGGACGGTGCGGCCGGCGAACGACTCGATGAGCGCCTCCAGCACGGGGTTGCCCGTGTGCGCGGCGATGACGCGGTGGAACGCGATGTCGATCTCGATGAACGTGTCGTGGTCCACCGGCGAGCCGCGCAGCACGTCGGTGACCTGGTCCAGGATCGCCCGCGCCTCGGCGACCGCGGCGTCGGACATCCGGCTCGCCGCCAGGCCGGCGGCCTCCGTCTCCAGCACGCGGCGCACGCTGTGGAAGGCGGGCATGGCGCCGTCGTCCTGGAGGTCCAGGACCAGCGCCATGGGGGAGAGCAGGCGGGCCGGGTCGAGGCTGGTGACGTACGTGCCGTCACCCTGGCGGGTGTGCACGACGCCGAGGATGGACAGGGCGCGGACGCCCTCCCGCAGCGAGCCGCGGGAGACCTGGAGCGTGTCGGCCAGGTCCTTCTCGACGGGCAGCCGGTCGCCGGGGCGCAGTCGTCCGTCGAGGATCATCCTGCGGATGCCGTCGACGACCTCGTCAGTGCGGGACATGGTCGGAAGTATCGCGCACCCAGTACGTCCCGTGCGGGAACCTGAACCGGTCCAGGGAGCTCTCGTACATGCGCGTGGAGTAGCCGGGCAGGGTGGGTAGCACGTAGGCGGTGCCCGCGCCGCGGTCGGCGACGCGGCACGGGTCGGTGAAGTGCTCGTGCAGATGGTCCACGTACTCGGTCACGCGGCCGTCGAGGTCGGCGCCGATCGCCACGTAGTCGAGCACCGAGACGTGCTGCACCATCTCGCACAGGCCGACGCCGCCCGCGTGCGGGCACACCGGGACGCCGAACTTCGCGGCGAGCAGGAGGACGGCGACGATCTCGTTGATGCTCGCGAGCCGCCCGGTGTCGAGCTGGCAGTAGTCGATGGCGCCCGCCTGGAAGAGCTGCTTGAACATGACGCGGTTGTGGCAGTGCTCGCCCGTCGCCACCCCGATCGGCGCGACGGCGCGGCGTACCGCGGCGTGCCCCAGGATGTCGTCGGGCGACGTCGGCTCCTCGATCCACAGCGGCTCGAACCGGGCCAGCACGCTCATCCACTCGATCGCCTGCGGCACGTCCCAGACCTGGTTGGCGTCGATCATCAGCGCGCGGTCGGGGCCCAGCACCTCGCGCGCGATGGTCAGCCGGCGGACGTCCTCGCCGAGGTCCGCGCCGACCTTGAGCTTCACGTGCTGGTAGCCGGCGTCGACGGCCTCCTGGCACAGGCGCCGGAGCTTGTCGTCGCTGTAGCCGAGCCACCCGGCCGACGTCGTGTACACCGGGTATCCGGTCCGTTCCAGGGCGGCGATGCGGTCCTGCTTGGTGTCCGCGCGGGCGCGGAGGAGGTCCAGCGCCTCGTCGCGCGTCAGCGCGTCGGAGAGGTAGTGCAGGTCGGCGACGTCGACCAGCTCCTCGGGCGTCATGTCGACGAGCACGCGCCAGAGCGGCTTGCCCGCCCGGCGCGCGACCAGGTCCCAGGCCGCGTTGAGCACCGCGGCCAGCGACAGGTGCACCACGCCCTTCTCGGGACCGAGCCAGCGCAGCTGGCTGTCGGACGTCAGGTCGCGGTGGACGGCGCCCATGTCGGCGGCCAGCTCGTCGACGTTCCGGCCGATCAGAGCCACCGCCTGCTGGCGCGCGGCCTCGGCGACGATGTCGTTGCCCCGGCCGATGGTGAACGTCAGTCCGTAGCCGCCGAGCGGTGCGCCGCCGGGATCGTCCGGGTCGGGCGCGTCCGTCTCGAGCACGACGTAGGCCGCCGAGTAGTCGGCGTCCTTGTTCATCGCGTCGGAGCCGTCAGCGGTGACCGACGTCGGAAACCGTACGTCCTCAACCCGGACGCCTGTGATCGTGGCCATGCCCGCCCCCTCGCAAACATCTGATGAAATGCCAGCAATCTACGGATCGCCGCGTCAAGGGTCAAGGTGGGAGGGTGCGACAGGGGGGATTGGTTTGATCAATGTGCTGGGGTGCTGGGGTCGGGCGGGCCTACGAGTTCGGTCCCTTGCATCGCCGCGTGGATGACTTCGGTCGGTTGCCATGAGATCGGTCAGTCAACTGACCGATCTCATGGCAACCGACCGAAGTGATGCAGATCCGGGAGCAGCCGACCGAAGTCAGGGGCACTCGGGGCAGCAACCGGGTCGGCGGCGACCCGTCAGACCAGCACCTCGCCGTCGCGGGCGACGACCCGCCCGCCAGCCACCACGAGTGCCCGGCGCGGGGCGCGGACGACGGCGTCCGGCACGTTCTCGGCGTCGACGAGCACGACGTCGGCCGGTGCGCCCACCACGAGGTCGTGCACGGCGCGCCCCACGAAGCGGCCGGCGTCGGCCGAGGCGATCCGCGCCGCGGCGACCAGGTCCTCGTCGTACCGGAAGCCGGACAGCCGCGCGAGCTGCGTGGTCAGCGTGAGCAGGTCACCGGTTCCGTAGGGGGACCACAGGTCCCGGATGCCGTCCGTGCCGAGGCCGACGGCGACCCCGGCCTCGCGCAGCGCGTGCAGCGGCAGGGGAGCCGCGCCGATCGGCGCGACGGTGGTCATGGTGATCCCCGCCTCGCCCATCGCGGCGACCAGCTCGGCCTGGCGCGCGGCAGGCAGCTGGCCGACGGCGAAGCCGTGCGCCACGTTCACCTTGCCCTGGAGCCCGGCGCGCAACGTCCGGTCGATCATCAGCTCGATCTGGAAGGCGCCCAGGTCGCCGCCGTCGTGCAGGTGGACGTCGATCCCGACACCGTGCCTCTCCGCGATGGCGAACAGCCCGTCGAGCTGCCCCACCGGGTCACGGTCGATGGTTGCCGGGTCGAGGCCGCCCACGTGCTCGGCGCCGGCGGCAGCAGCGGCGTCGAGCAGCTCCAGGACGCCCGGCCGCCGCAGGACGCCGTCCTGCGGGAACGCCACGATCTGAGCCGTCACGGCGCCACCCAGCGCCGCGACCGCCTCGCGCACGACCTCGATGCCGCGCAGGCCGACGCCCAGGTCCACGTCGACGTGGGTGCGCACGGCGGTGGTGCCCGTGCGGACCGACTCGCGCAGCACGGCGAGCGTCACGTCGACCCCGGGGATGCCGAGCTCGTCACGGTGTGCTCGCTCGTGCGCGATGCGGCCCTGTACGCCGCCGGCACCGCCGTAGCTCACCCACGGCTTGCCCCACCACGACTTGTCCACGTGGGCGTGCGCGTTGACCAGCCCGGGCAGCGCGAGCAGGCCGCCGCCCTCGACGACGCCGGCCGTGCGCTCGGCGCCGACGGTGCTTCCGGCGCCGGCCGCGGCCCCGGCCGGGTCGTGCGGGGTGATCGCCGTGATCACGCCGTCCGCGACGTGCAGGTCGCTGCGCTCGCCGCCCCAGGGGCGCACGTCGCGCAGCACGGTGACGGGGTGGCCGGCGGAGGTGGGGGAGTGCATGGGCGAAATGGTATCCCAAATGCGCTGGCGGGAGCTGCCCTGGCAGGATGACGCCATGACCATGCCGTCAGCCGAAGCCGCCCTCGGGCCGGCGAGCGGCTTCGAGCCCGAGTCGGCCCGCGTCGCGCGTGTCGTGCGGGAACAGATCGTCGACGGTACGCGCGAGCCCGGCAGCAAGCTCGTCGAGCGGGACCTCGCCGCGGAGCTCGGCGTGAGCCGCATCCCGGTGCGGGACGCGCTGCGCGCGCTCGTCGGGGAAGGGCTGGTGACCCCACGGCCGCGCAGCTGGGCGGTCGTGCGGGAGTTCACCGACGCCGACGTCGCGCACCTGCAGGAGGTGCGCGAGGCCACCGACCCGCTGCACTTCCGGCTCGCCGCTGAGCGCCGGACGCCGGAGCAGCTCGCGGCGATGACGGAGGCGTGGGAGCGCGAGGCTGCCGCGGCGACCGAGGGCGACGGGCCGCGGGCGCGGCGCGCGGCGGCGGACTTCCACGAGGCGGTGGTGAGCGCCGCCGGCAACCCCGTGCTCGCGGAGCTGCACGCCGTCACGGCCAGCCGGGTGCGGTGGCTGCTGGCCCAGCACGACGACCTCGCGGGCATCGCCGACGAGCACCGGGCGCTGCTCGACGCCGTCCGCGACGGGGACCCGCAGACCGCCGCCCGGCTCGCCCGCGCACACCTGCGCACGAGTCGGGCGGCGGCCGCGGAACGCCGGTGAAACGGCGAGCGTGCGCGCTACGTCAGCCGTTGCGAGAGAAGAAGGTGAACGCTACCCGCGGCGCTTGCGGTCGGCCTTGCCCGTCCAGTGGCCGACCCAGATCGCGCCGAGCAGCGACAGCACGCCGATGAGCACCGGCGCGGCGGCGAGCGGGGCGACGGCGGCCACCAGCGAGACGAGCAGCGGCCCGCCCGTGTTGCCGATGTCCCCGCACAGCCGCCAGCCGCCGAGGAACTGCGCGCGGCCAGCCAGCGGCGCGGCGTCGGCGCCCAGGGTCATCACGATTCCCGAGCCGAGCCCGTTGCCGAGCGCGATGACCGCCATCACCAGGCCGACGCCGAGCGCGGAGTCGGTGAGCGGCAGCAGCAGGCAGCCGACGCCGACGGCGAGGACCACCGGCACCGCCACCACCTGCCGGCCGCGGGTGTCGAGCAGCCAGCCGCCCGGCAGGGTCAGCGCGATGTCGATGGTCGCCGCCACCGCGAAGAGCAGGGAGACCACCGCCGCGGAGATGTGCACGTGGTCGGCCCACAGGGGCAGCAGTCCCGTGCGGACCGAGCGTGAGGCGCCGATGATGATGACCGCCACGCCGAGGGTCAGGAGCGTGCGGCGGTGCTCCCACAGCACCGAGTGCACGGGCAGCGGGGTGGCGCTGCGCGCCACGCGCCCGAAGTCCGGCATGCGGGTCACGATGAGCGCCGAGGCGAGCGACGCGCACGCCGCGAGCACGAACACCGAGCGCACCCCGAGCAGGTGGATCAGGAGCGCCCCCAGCAGCGGGCCGACCAGCACGCCCAGGCGCATCGATCCGCCCAGCAGCGCCATCCCGCGCGCCCGGTGGCTGACCGGCACCGCGTCGATCAGGAATCCCTGCCGGGCCAGCAGGAACGCCGTCCAGCTCATGCCGCTGACGAAGACGCACAGGCACAGCAGCCAGACCGAGGGCGCCAGGAAGGCGACGACCATCGCCGCCGCGTCGACGAGCCCGGCGATCACGAGGGTGCGGCGTTCGCCGAGGCGGGCCACCAGCGCGCCCGACGGCAGGGAGTTGGCCAGCTGCCCGATCCCCAGGAGCGCGACCACGAACGCCGCCACGGCGGTGGTCGCCCCGAGGTCCCCCGCGTGGATCGCCAGCACCGGCAGCACGGCGCCGTGACCGATCGAGCTGACGACCGACGGGAGGTACGCGACGACGGCGATGTCGCGGAACCTGAAGTCCGGATCGTCCCCTGGATCGCCCGTGCTCGTCACCCGAGCATCCTGTCAGATGGTTAGCCGCGGCAACGACCTGTGGTTGTCGGCGCCGTCAGGCCATCTCGGGTACGTGGAGGTGGGCGAACGCGACCTCCATCTCCTCGACGGATGTACATGGCGGACTCCCGGTGCTCGTCAGCAGCGTCCGGACAGGGCTGCCGTCACTTCTCACGCTCCGCCGCGACACGTCTCCGGCCAAGGGGTGAGCCGGTGGAGATCCGTCAGGCGGGCGGCGCGGCGCCGCCCGTCGACTCCCGCCAGACGATGCGCTGGAGGGCGGAGCCGCGGGCCGGCGGCTCCTCCCCGCGCAGCGCGGCGACGAGCAGCTGCATGGCGTGGCGGCCCGCCGCCTGGAAGTCGAGGTCGACGGTCGTGAGCGACGGCATGGTGTAGGCGCCGAAGGCGGAGTTGTCCCAGCCGGTGACGACCAGGTCGTCGGGTACCGACCAGCCGCGTTCGGCGGCCCCCCGCAGGGCACCGACCGCCAGCAGATCGTTGGCCGCGATGACAGCGACCGGGCGAGCGTGGTCGGGCAGCGCGAGCACAGCCTGACGGGCTGGCTCCGCGGCCCATTCTCCGCCGAGCACGCCGAGGGACTCGACCCCGAGCTGCTCGACGCAGGCGAGGTAGGTGGCGCGGCGGGCACGGGCCGAGGAGTATTCCTCCGGCCCTCCGATGTGCATGAACCGGCGGTGGCCCGCCTCGACGAGGGCCCGCACGAAGACCTCCAGCAAGCTGGCGTCGGCCAGCTCGCCTGCGCTGTGCATCTGCTCGTCGAACGCGGTCGCGGCCATGACCGGAGACCGGCCGTCGACGTCCGACAAGGCCTCGGGGAGCACCGGGACGAGAGTCAGGATGCCCTCGTACTGGCCGCCCGCGGCCAGGTCGATCACCCGCTCGGTGCGGTCCTTGACCGTGCCGTCGACGCTGCTGGTCTCCATGACGTATCCGGAGTCGTTGGCCACCTGGCTCGCCCCGACGATCATTCGCATCTGGTGGTCGGCCGCGCTGACCCCCGTGATCACGGCGAGGCGACCCGACCGGCGGGTGCGCATCGACCGGGCGGCGAGGTTCGGGCGGTAGCCGATCGAGCCGGCGGCCTCGAGGACGCGCTCGCGTGTGGCGGGGGAGATCGACCCCTTCCCGGTGAGCACGTACGACACCGTGGCCTGTGACACGCCCGCAAGGCGCGCGACGTCGCGGCTGGTGGGGGGCGGTGCAGCGTTCACGTCTCTCCAGTCCCTTGACAGAGGCTCATCTCACCACAACCATAGTGACACGTATCAGTAGTGACACGTATAACTGGTCGTTTCACATGCTGGCCCCGCACACGGGCCGTGACCCTCAAGGAGGAGGTGTCCATGTCTGTCGCCGAGCTGCAACGGCTGACGAGACGTTCCGGTCGGGTCCGTACGCCACAGGCCACGCCGGACAACAAAGCCGCTCTCGCGTTCCTCGGCCCCTGGGTCCTCGGCGCGCTGGTGCTGACGCTCGGCCCGATCCTCGCGTCGCTCTACCTGGCGTTCACCGACTACAACCTGCTGCAGAACGCGAACTGGGTGGGCCTGGCCAACTTCGAGCGGATGCTCACCGACACGCGGCTGCACCAGTCGCTCGTCGTCACGTTCACCTACGTGCTGGTCGGTGTGCCGGGCCAGCTCGCCGTGGCTCTCGGGCTCGCCCTGCTGCTCGACCGCGGGCTGCGCGGCCGGGCGCTCTACCGGTCGGCCTTCTACCTGCCCAGCCTGCTGGGCGCGTCGGTGGCGATTGCGGTGCTCTGGCGCCTGGTGTTCGGGGGAACCGGGCTCGTCAACGCGATGCTCGGCCTGGTGGGCATCCACACAACCACCAGCTGGATCGGCAGTCCCGACACCGCACTGGGAACGATCATCCTGCTGCACATCTGGACGTTCGGGTCGCCGATGGTGATCTTCCTCGCCGGGCTCCGGCAGATCCCGGTCGAGCTCTACGAGGCCGCCGCGACCGACGGCGCGGGACCGTGGCGCCGGTTCCTGGCCATCACGCTGCCGCTGCTGACCCCGATCATCTTCTTCAACCTCGTGCTCGCGACGATCAACTCGTTCTCGTCCTTCACCCAGGCGTTCATCGTCTCGGGTGGGACGGGCGGGCCGTCCGACTCGCTGCTCTTCTACACGCTCTATCTGTACCAGGAGGGCTTCTCGTCCTTCCGCATGGGCTACGCGTCGGCGCTCGCCTGGCTCCTGGTCCTCATCATCGGCGTCTTCACCGCCATCAACTTCTGGCTCTCGAAGTACTGGGTGCACTATGAGAACTGATTCGAGAACTGACTCGAGAACTGACTCGGGAACCGAGTCCACGAGCCGCCCCGTGCGGTACCGCTCGGCAGCGACCGCCGGCACCTCGTCGCCAAGTGCCACCCCGGGGCGTGCGGACGGCCGACAGGTCAGGCTCACGCTGCGCCGAGCAGGCAAGCACGCGCTGCTGATCCTCGGCGTCGTCACCACGCTGTACCCGGTGCTGTGGATGCTGGTGAGCTCGCTGCGGCCGGACGGCCAGATCTTCGGCAACCCGTCGCTGCTGCTGACGACCTTCCACACCGAGAACTACGCCTACGGCTGGACCGCGCTGGGCAGGCCGTTCAGCGTCTACCTGTTCAACTCGGCCCTCGTCGTGATCGGCTCGATCATCGGCAACCTCGTGAGCTGCTCGATGGCGGCCTATGCGTTCGCCCGGCTCCGCTTCCGGTTCCAGCGCCCGGCGTTCGCCTACATGCTCGTCTCGATCATGCTTCCCGTGCACGTCGTGATCGTGCCGCAGTACATCCTGTGGGCGCAGGCGGGGCTGGTGAACTCCTTCTGGCCGCTCATCGTGCCCAAGCTGCTGGCCACCGACGCGTTCTTCATCTTCCTCATGATCCAGTTCATCCGCGGGTTGCCCAAGGAGCTGGACGAGGCGGCCCGCATCGACGGGGCCGGGCACGCCCGGATCTTCTTCCAGATCATCCTGCCGCTGATGAAGCCGGCGCTGGCCACCACAGCGATCTTCACGTTCATCTGGACGTGGAACGACTTCTTCTCCCAGCTGATCTATCTCACGGACCCGGAGCAGTACACCGTCCCGATCGCGTTGCGCTCGTTCATCGACGCGCAGTCGAGCTCCTCGTTCGGCGGGATGTTCGCGATGAGCGTCGTCGCCATCGTGCCCCTCGTCCTCGCCTTTGCCCTCGGCCAGAAGTACCTGGTGCAGGGCATCGCCACCACCGGGCTCAAGTGATCCCTCGGACAAGAAGGAAACCAGCCATGAAGCGCATCCGTCGTACCGCCGCCGGCACCGTCGCCAGCACTGTCGCGGTGGCCGTGACCCTGACGCTCGCCGCCTGCGGCGTCGCCCAGCCCCAGGCCTCGACCGAGCTCGCCGACGAGCCCGTCACCCTGCGTGTCACGTGGTGGGGCGGAGACACCCGTCATGCCCGCACCCAGGAGGTGTTCGACCTGTTCGAGGAGGAGCACCCCAACATCACCATCGAGCCGGAGTTCTCCGACTGGAGCGGCTACTGGGAGAAGCTCGCCACCGCCACGGCGGGCGGCAACGCGCCCGACGTCATCCAGATGGACCAGGTCTACCTCGCTTCCTACGCCTCGCGCGGCAGCCTCGTCGACCTCAGCACCATGCCGCAGCTCGACACGTCCGGCCTCGAGCCGTCCGTGCTGGAGATGGGCAAGTGGAAGGA
Source organism: Promicromonospora iranensis (assembly GCF_028994805.1). Classification (GTDB taxonomy): domain Bacteria; phylum Actinomycetota; class Actinomycetes; order Actinomycetales; family Cellulomonadaceae; genus Promicromonospora; species Promicromonospora iranensis. Next base: position 336,128 of record NZ_JAJQQP010000005.1, read on the forward strand.
CGCCCTCTACGCGATGCCGGTCTCGACCACCTCGACCGGCCTGCTGGTGAACACGGACCTCGTCGAGGAGATCGGTGTCTCCCTGCCCGACACCTCGACCTGGAGCTGGGACCAGTTCGAGGCGTGGGCCCAGCAGTTCTCCGAGAAGTCGCCGGACGGCACGTACGGTACGAGCGTCATCTACAACGAGTTCTCTCTGCAGCTGTTCGCCCGCCAGCAGGGCGACCAGCTGTTCTCCGAGGACGACATAGTGATCGAGCCCGAGACGCTGGCCGACTACTTCCAGCTCGCCCTCGACTGGACCAAGGACGGCGCCGCACCGTCGGCCTCCATCACCGCCGAGACGCTCACGCTGCCGCTCGACCAGGGTTTCTTCGCAACCGGCAAGACCGCGGCGATCTTCACGCCCTCGACCATGATCACCGCGTACTCGGCGGCCATGGGCGGTGCCGAGCTGGAGCTCGTGCCGCTGCCGACCCCCGACGAGGACACCACGAAGTACGACTACTACAAGCCTGGGATGTACTGGTCCGTGTCGGCCAAATCGGAGCACCCCGCAGAGGCGGCGCTGCTCGTGGACTTCATGGTCAACGACGCCGAGGCGGCCAAGATCATCGGGACCGAGCGCGGCATCCCGGCCAACGCCGCGACCCTTGAGGCGCTCGGTGACGACCTCACGCCCGAGGAGCGCAAGGCCGCCGACTTCGCCGAGCAGCGCGCTTCCCATCTGGGCGAGGCACCGGCGATCGTGCCGAACGGCGCCTCCGACATCGAGACGATCCTGTCCCGCTACCTCCAGGACGTCATGTTCGAACGACAGACACCCGAGGACGCGGCGAACGCATTGATCGCCGAGGTCCGCAGCTCCACCAACGCCGCCAACTGACCGGAGGAACAGTGCTCAAGATCGGGATCATCGGGACCGGCGGGATCGCCCGTGCACACATCGACGGGTACCAACGCTTCCCCGCCGAGTGCGAGATCGTCGCGCTCTGCGACATCACGCCGGGCAAGGCCGCGGCCGTCGGCGCGGAGCTCGGCCTCGCCGGCGCGCGGGCGTACGACAGCGCCGAGGACCTGCTCGCGGCCGAGAGGCTGGACCTTGTCAGCATCGCGACACCGCCGTCCAGCCACGCCGAGCTCACCATCGCCGCGCTGCGGGCCGGCGTCGACGTGCTCGTCGAGAAGCCCATGGCGCCGTCGCTCGAGGAGTGCGACGCGATGCTCGCGGCCGCCGCCGAGAACGGCCAGCTCCTGTCCGTCGTGGCGCAGAACCGCTTCCGCGACGACATGGCCACGCTCAAGGAGGTGCTCGACTCCGGCCTGACCGGGCCGGTCTCCCACGCGCAGGTCTCCTCTGCCTGGTGGCGCGGCACCGCCTACTACGACCTGTGGTGGCGCGGCACCTGGGAGAAGGAGGGCGGCGGGTGCACCCTCAACCACGCCATCCATCACCTCGACCTCACCTCGTGGATGTTCGGTGCGCCGAGCGCCGTCACCGCGGTGCTGAGCAACGCCGCGCACGAGAACTCGGAGGTCGAGGACCTCTCGGTGGCAGTGCTGCAGTACGACCGGGCGCTGGTCGAGGTGACCAGCTCGGTGGTGCACCACGGGGAGGAGCAGGCGATCGTCGTGCAGGGCCGCCACGCCCGCGTGTCCCAGCCGTGGAAGGTCGTCTCCGACGCGGCTCAGGAGAACGGGTTCCCGGCTCCCGGTGGCGACCCCGGTCGCGTCGCCGAGATCGAGGCGCTCGCGGCGTCGCACACCCCGTTGGAGCACGAGGGCCACCCCGGGCAGATCGGCGACATGCTCGGGGCGGTGCGCGACCGGCGTCGCCCGGCCGTGGACGGCGCGGACGGACGCCGGGCGATCGAGCTCGTCACCGCGATCTACGCGGCGGGGATCGAACGACGTACCGTCGACCTGCCGCTGGCGCCGGACGACCCGTACTATCGCGCGGGCACGCTCCTGGAGCGCGCCCCGCACTTCTTCGAGAAGGCGGAGTCGAGGACCGACCTGCCCGGCGAGATCACCGTGGGCAGCAGCGCGGCCGCCGGCCGCTGACTCGACCTGGGTACGTCTCGAGCGGACGTCCCGACAGACTGCCACCAGAGATACGCCACCAGAGAACAGGACCAGAGACGTCATGACGACGACCAGCGGCGCCGCCTACGCGCCTGAACCGATCCCCGATGCCGTGGTGAGCGCCGGCGACTTCCCCATCGCGGCGGTGCGCCTGGACCACGGGCACATCTACGGCATGTGTGAAGGACTGATCAGCGCCGGAGCGACGCTCAAGTGGGTGTACGACCCGGACCCGGCGAAGGTCGCGGCGTTCCGCGACAGGTTCCCGGACGTGCGGGTCGCGCGGAGCGAGGACGAGGTCCTGGACGACGACGAGGTCCGCCTCGTCGCCGGAGCGGCGGTCACCTCGGAGCGCTGTGCGCTCGGTCTGCGGGCCCTCGAGGCGGGCAAGGACTACTTCACGGACAAGGCTCCGCTGACCACCCTCGACCAGCTCACGGCGGCGCGGGAGGCTACCGCCCGGACGGGGCGCAAGTACGCCGTCTACTACTCCGAGCGGATCCACGTCGAGGCGGCGGTCCTGGCCGGCCAGCTCATCGACCAGGGCGCGATCGGCCGGGTGCTGCAGGTCATGGGCCTCGGGCCGCACCGTCTGGGCACCGGGCGCCCGGACTGGTTCTTCGAGAAGGAGAAGTACGGCGGGATCCTCTGTGACATCGGCAGCCACAACTTCGAGCAGATGCTGTACTTCGCCGGCGCCAAGGACGCCGAGGTCGGCTACTCGGCGATCGCGAACTACCACCACCCCGAGCACCCGGGGCTCGACGACTTCGGCGAGGCGACGATCGTCATGGACAACGGCGCCAGCGGCTACTGCCGGGTCGACTGGTTCACCCCCGACGGCCTGAGCACGTGGGGCGACGGGCGCACGTTCGTGCTCGGCACCGACGGCTACATCGAGCTGCGCAAGTACGCCAACGTCGGCACGGACGAGGGCCCCGGCCACGTGTTCCTCGTCGACGGCAAGGGCGAGCACCACCTCGTCGCGGACGGGAACGTGGGCTTCCCCTTCTTCGGCCAGCTCATCCTCGACTGCCTCGAGCGCACGGAGACCGCGATGACGCAGGAGCACGCGTTCAAGGCGGCAGAGCTCAGCGTCCTGGCGCAGCAGGGGGCGCGGGTCCTCACGGCGTGAGCCTCTGCCTGGCCGCCCGGTTCGCCGGGCGGGCAGGCACGGGCAGGGCTACCAGTCGCGGGTCGCGTCGACGCCGTCGAGCAGCGCCTGCCGCTCGGCGGTGGCGTCGAGTCCCCGTTCGGCGGCCGCGGCGACGAGCACCCCGACGAGGGCGTCGTACAGCTCCTCGCGCTCCTCGGTCATGATGAGGTCCTCGCCCGCGGCCTCGTTGATGGCGTTGAAGGCCTCGCCGTACTCCGAGCCGATGCGCTCCAGGACCGCCGTCCGGTCGGCGGGGGAACCGTCCAGCGCGGCAAGGACCTGTCGGCGGGTGTTCCGGAGCTGCGCCACCGATCTCGTGTAGGCGCGCTTGCTGACGCCCGCGCGCCCGTCCCAGTCCCGTAGCGGGTTGTCGCGGTTCTTGGCGACCCAGCCCGGTCTGCGCGCGCCCGTCACGCTCAGGTACGTGCCGTTCGCGGCCTCCGGCCGCCAGACCCGGCGCATCGCCGCGGCGTACTCGTGCGGGATGTCGTGCAGGTCGACATGCTCCAGCTCTGGCGTGCCTGACGGGGTGATGTGATCGGCGGCGGTCATCCCGAAGTAGCCGGTGACCGAGAGCGTGCGCAGGCCGGCGAGCTGGTCGAGGGCTGAGGCACCGGTCATCTCGTCGAGCTCGCCGTAGAGCCGGAGCTCGGTCAGGTTCGGGAAGGTGGCGGCAAGGGCCGCGGCGTCGAGACGTTCGACACCGCTGACGGACAGGCGCCGGACGGTCGACGCGTCGACATCGGCCGGGATTTGGAGCTCGGGCCCCTCGATCGACACCTGAGCCGGATCGTCCTCCCAGTCCGTCCGGCCGCTCGCGGCGCGCCGTTCCCAGTGGAGCGCGTCGCCGACACCCCACCTCAGCCCGTAGCTCTGGGAGGAGCTGGCGACCAGCGGCGTAGCCGTACCGATCACCGTGCAGCCGCGCGGCAGCACCCAGGGGTAGTGGCAGTGGCTGCGCTGTCCGTTCCAGCTGCCGGCCTGTCGGGACAGCGGACGGAGGACGCCCAGGTCGGCGAGAGCCTCCGGCCGGTTCGGGCTGGACCAGTCGAGGTCGAGCACGTCTGCCAGCTCCTCGTCCGCATCCAGGCCGGTGACCTGCGCCGCGGCCCACTCACCGAGGTCGGCGTGCCAGGTCACGACGACGTCTCCCGGCGTGAGCGGGCGGGGTGGGGTCTTGGTGCGCAGGAGAGCCATGGCCGCAAACGTAGCCGTGGTCACTGACATCGGGCCCGCGCCCGGCACGGTCTGGGCCGGCACCTGGTAGAGCGGGATGCCCTTTCACCCGCACCTTCTCGCGTGCTGAGAGGGTGTCGAAGGTGTGCCAACGTAAGGTTAGGCTTACCTGCGTGACTCCAACTGCCCTCCGTGGTGACGATCTTGTGCTGGGCTACCAGCGCACCACCGTCGTGCACGGTGTCGCCGTGCACCTGACGCCCGGCATCGTGACGGCGCTCGTCGGCCCGAACGGGTCCGGCAAGTCCACGGTGCTGCGCTCGCTCGCCCGCCTGCACCCGGTGCAGCAGGGGACCGTCAGCCTGGGGCCCACGCCCGACGACGCCGTCGACGCCGCACCGCTGTCCGCTCGCGAGTTCGCGCGCCGCGTCACGCTGCTGGCCCAGTCCCGCCCGCACCCGGCGGGCCTCGAGGTGCGCGACGTCGTGGCGTTCGGCAGGCACCCGCACCGCCGCCGGTTCACGCCGCTGACCGACGCCGACCACACCGCCATCGACCGCGCGATGGACATCACCGGCGTGACCGCCATGGCCCGCCGGGGCGTCGACCAGCTCTCCGGCGGCGAGGTGCAGCGCGTCTGGCTGGCCACCTGCCTGGCGCAGGAAACCGGCGTCGTGCTGCTGGACGAGCCCACCAACCACCTCGACCTGCGCTACCAGGTCGAGACCCTCGACCTCGTGCGCGACCTGGCCGAGGAGCACGGCACCGCCGTCGGCATCGTGCTGCACGACCTGGACCACGCCGCGTCCGTCGCGGACTCCGTCGTCCTGCTGCACGGCGGCCGCGTGCTCGCCGCAGGGGCACCTGCCCAGGTGCTCACGGCGGAGCACCTGTCGCTCGCCTACGGCCTGCCGATCGACGTCACCACCGACCCCGGCACCGGACGGGTCCGCGTGCACCCGCGCGGTCGCCACCACGGCCGGACGCGCTGACCTGGAGAGCCCGCACCGACGCCGTCGGCGCCCGCCGCGCCGGCACCTTTCAGACGTACCCGGCAGAACCTCGTCACGTGTCACGAAACTCGACGTGTCACGAAGATCAAGGAGAGACCCATGTCCCTGCGCACAACCGCGTCCCTGGTGGGCGCCGCACTGCTCCTCCCGCTGACCCTGGCGGCCTGCGGCACCACCGACCCCGGAGCTGCCGCGTCGTCGGCCCCGGACGCGGCCGCCTCGGGCGACTGCGCCGACGTCACCACCGAGACCGGGCCGGTCTCGCTGACCGACTCGTTCGGCCGCACCGTCGAGCTCGACGAGCCCGCCGAGCGTGTGGCGGTGCTCGAGTGGCAGCAGACCGAGGACCTCCTCAGCCTGTGCGTGAACCCGGTGGCCGTCGCCGACGTCGAGGGTTATCGCACCTGGGACAGCGCCGAGGAGCTGCCGGACGGCGTGACCGACGTCGGTACGCGCGGCGAGCCGAACCTCGACGCCCTGTACGCCACCGAGCCGGACCTCGTCGTCATCGAGGCCTACACGCCCGACGACGAGATCATCGCCAAGCTCGAGGCCTACGACGTGCCGGTACTGGCCACCAAGGGCGCCGACGCGGCGGACCCGATCGCGAACATGCTCACCACGTTCGACCTCGTCGCGCAGGCCACCGGCCGCACCGAGCGGGCCGCGGCCGTCACCGAGGAGTTCGAGCAGCACCTGGCCGACGCCGAGGCGGCGATCAGCGAGGCCGCGCCCGAGCACACCGACTTCGTGTACTTCGACGGCTGGATCGACGGCGGCAACGTCACCCTGCGCCCCTTCGGCCAGGGCTCCCTGATCGGTGAGCTGGGCGAGGAGATCGGTCTGACCAACGCCTGGACCGGCGAGGTCGACCCGGCCTACGGCCTGGGCCAGTCCGACATCGAGGGCATGACGGCGGTCGGCGACGCGACCCTCCTGTACACCGGCACCCCGGACCCCGACGGCGACTGGACCACCGAGCTGGACAAGAACGACGTCTGGGCGAGCCTGCCCGCCGTCACCGAGGACCGGTCGCACGCGTTCCCGGAGCGCATCTGGACGTTCGGCGGCCCGCGGTCCGCGCAGCAGGTCGTCGACGCCTACGTCGACGTCTTCACGAAGTGACGCGATGACGGTCATCCAGTCGTCGTCCACGACGGACAGCTCGCCGCAGGCGCCGGCGTCGCGCCCCGCCGCCTGGGCGTCGGGCGCCGTCACCCTGGTGGTGCTCGCGCTGGCCGTGCTCCTCGTCGGCGCCTGGCACCTGACGCAGGGCACGTCCGGCGTCGGTGTGGGCGACCTGCTGCGCCTGGCTGGCGGGCAGCTCGGTGGGCAGAGCGCTGACGACGCCGGGGCGGTCCGCGACATCCTCGTCGGCTCCCGGTTGCCGCGCCTCGCGGCCGGCGTGGCCGTCGGGTTCGCCCTGGGCGTGGCCGGCGCGCTGTTCCAGTCGATCGCCCGCAACGCGCTGGCCTCGCCGGACACGCTGGCGGTGACCGCCGGCTCCTACCTGGCGGTCGTCGTCGTGGCCGCCTTCGGGCTGGCCGTACCGCTGTGGGCCTCGGGCGCCGTGGCCTTCGCCGGCGGCATCGCCGCCGCCGGGCTCGTGCTCGGGCTGGCCGGAGGTGGCGGGTCGTCCACCACGCGCCTGGTGCTCGCCGGGTCCGCCGTCGCACTGGCGCTGCAGGCCGCGGCGTCCGCGCTGCTCATCCTGTTCCAGGCCGAGACCACCGGGCTGTTCGCCTGGGGGAGCGGCTCGCTGAGCCAGCTCAACCTGACGGCGTTCTGGCGCGCGCTGCCCGTCGTCCTCCTCGCCACCGCGGCCGGCCTGCTGCTCTCCCGGCGCCTCGACGTGCTCGGCCTCGGCGACGACACGGCCGGCGCGCTGGGCGTCCCCGTGCGCTCGACCCGCGCCGTCGGCGTGCTGCTCGCCGTGCTGCTGACGGCCACGGCCGTGACCCTCGCGGGGCCGATCGGCTTCGTCGGCCTCGCCGCGCCCGTCGTCGCGAGGCTGCTCGCCCGGGTGGTCCCCGCGCTGCACCGGCACACGATCCTGCTGCCGGCCGCGGGCCTGCTCGGTGCCTTCGTCGTCGTGCTGGCCGACGCCGTCGTCCGCGCCCTGCTGGGTGCCGAGGAGGCGCTCGCCGTACCCACCGGCGTCGCGACGACGCTCGCCGGCGCCCTCATCATGGTCCTGCTCGCGCGGCGCCTGCGCGACGCCGGGCCGTCCCGGACCCCGCCGGCCGCCACCACCGGGCCCCGCAGCGCCCGCCGGTTCGCCGTCGTGCTGAGCATCTGCGTCGCCCTCGCGGTCGGCGTCGCGCTGCTCGGCCTGCTCGCCGGGTCCACCTGGCTCCGCACCGGAGACATCGCGCTGTGGCTGCAGGACGAGGGCCCGGCTGTGGTCCGGTTCGCCCTCGACGAGCGCGCGCCGCGCGTGCTGGCCGCGATCGTCGCCGGGGCGGCACTCGCCCTCGCCGGGACGATGGTGCAGGCCACGGCCCGCAACCCGCTGGCCGAGCCCGGCATCCTCGGGATCACCGGTGGCGCAGGCCTGGGCGCCGTCGTCGTGGTGACCGCCGTGGCCGGGACCGCCTGGGGCAACGGGATCGCGGCGAGCACCGGCGCCATGCTCGTGGCCGCCGTCATCGGGGGCCTCGTCGCCTTCGGGATCGTCTACCTGCTCGCCTGGCGGGGCGGGCTCCACGCCGACCGGCTCGTGCTCATCGGTATCGGCCTGGGGTACCTGACCACCGCGCTGACCACCTTCCTGCTGCTGAACTCCGACCCGTGGAACACGCCGCGCATCTACACCTGGCTGTCGGGCACCACCTACGGGCGTGACTTCTCCCAGGTCCTGCCCGTCGTGATCGTGCTGGCACTCGCGGTCCCCCTCGCCGTGGTGGTGCGGCGCGAGCTGGACCTGCTCGCGCTCGATGACGACACGCCGCGCCTGGTGGGCGTCCGCCTGGAGCGCAGCAGGCTGCTCGTGCTCGCGGTGGCGGCGGTGCTGGCCGCGACGAGCGTGACGGCCGTCGGCGTCGTGGGGTTCGTGGGTCTGGTCGCTCCGCACGCGGCGCGGGCTCTGGTGGGCGGCCGGCATGCGCGGGTGCTGCCGGTGGCGATGCTCCTCGGTGCGGTGCTGCTCGGCCTGGCGGACACCCTGGGACGGACGGTCATCGCACCGGCCCAGCTCCCGGCCGGGCTGGCGGTCGCCCTGCTCGGGGCGCCCTACTTCGTGTGGCTGCTGGCGCGTTCGCGGGCCTGAGCGGCGGTCAGCTCCGCCGGGCCTTCGCCATCCGCTCCTCGCGGAGTGCCACTTCGAGCGCTGCGAAGGCCAGCACGTCCAGGATCAGGCCGAACGCCGCCGTCCACTGCACCGCGCGGAACACGAGCAGCTGCGTGAACAGCAGGCTGACGAGCACCGCGCGGCGCATCCAGACGGCGCCGCGCAGATGATTGCGGCGCCCGACCGTGATGCCGACGGCCAGCAACACGACGGACGCGGTGACAGCCGCGAGGATCGCGACACCGGTCCACTGGGGCAGCCCGGGTACCAGCCCGCGCAGCACGCGGATGCCTACCAGCGCCTCGGCCGCGCCCACGGCCAGGAGCACGCAGATCAGCAGCCACGCGGCCCAGACCCGGTCCACCAGCGCGTCCAGCCACCGCACGACGCGGTCGACGCCGCCCCGGACCGGGTCGGGCACATCGGTGTCGTCGTCGGGCACTGCCTCGACCAGCTCGGCGACCAGGTCTGCGCCGGGCTGGCCCGAGCCCTTGGCGGCGAGCTCGCGTGCCTCCGCACGGGCGGTCGGCGTGAACCCGCCGGCCAGCCCGGCGGTGAGCCGGTCCGCCGCCACGGCGAGGTACTCGGCAGGATGGTGCGCCCGGCGGCCGTGCAACCCTTCGACGATCAGGACGAGCACCACCGTGACGAAGTAGATGATCGCCGCGGTCGGCGCGTAGAAGTAGTCGTTGTCCGCGGTCACGAACTTGCCGACCTCGTCGATGAACAGCCCGAAGCCGACCCCGCCGAGCACCGCGCCGAGCGACCGCGGCACCGGGCCCACGTAGGACAGCAGCAGCATCATCGCCAGCGCCATGAGCAGCCCTCCCCACAGGACGTGCGCGAGGTGCAGCCCGCCGCCGCCGATCTGCGGGTAGTCCATGGCGGCCAGGTAGGCGCGGGTTCCGAGCACGGTCACCACGCTCGCCACGAGGAACGTCACCAGGTGCCGTACCGCGGCGGTGTCGCGCGGTGCCCCGAGCCGCAGCAGCTGGCCGCGGCCGGCGAGGCCGCCCGGTCCGGTCGTCAGCTCGTTCGTCACGCTGTCTCCCCTCGTACCGTCCGACGGCGATGAGATTCGCCGTGGTCCCCGGTCTGTATCGACGTACCGATCAGGCTTCCCGATCAGGCTTCCCAGGAGACCATCATGACCACTACCTACACGTTCGACGTGTTCTCGAGCCTCGACGGCTTCGGTGCCGCCGGCGGTGACTGGACGGGCTACTGGGGCAAGCAGGGCCCGGAGCTTCTCGAGCATCGTCTCGCCCTCTACTCGCGGGACCAGCGGATGGTCCTCGGCGCGAACACGTACCGGGCGTTCGCGCAGATGCTGGCCGAGGGCTCTGAGAGCTCCGAGGACTCCGACGTGCGCGACCCGTGGGTCACCCGGATGCGGAACCTGCCGACAACGGTGGTGTCGAGCACGCTGGAGAGCCCCCTCGACTGGCCGGACGCGACACTCGTGAGCGGCGACGCCGTCGACGTCGTCGCCCGGCTCAAGGAGGAGTCGGAGGTACCGTTGCGCTCGCACGGCAGCCTCTCGATGAACCGGGCGCTGATGGCCGCCGGTCTGGTCGACCGGGTCCAGGTGACCCTCTTCCCGGTGATCACCGGCAGGACCGGCCTGGAGCCGATCTTCCAGGGTGCCGCGGACTTCGACCTCGAGCTGATCGACCACCTGACGCTCGACGGCGACATCCAGGAGCTCGTCTACCAGCCGACACTGCATGGATGACGAACCCGTGCCGGCGGAGGCGGAACCGGTGACCACGAGGGGCACCGGCGGTGAGAAAGACAGCGTCTTCTGCTGTGCTGCGGGCCGGGGAGGGCGGACAGCCGTCGTGCCGGTGCCGGCTCCGGTGTCGGCGGCGCTCGCGGGCATCGCGGTGCCGTTGCCGTCGTCCTGGTGCGCTGCCGGCACTGGCACTGGCACTGGCACTGGTACTTGAGCGCTGGCGATGCGCGGCTTCACGGGCCTGGTGGTGATGATGACTGTGCTCCTGGCGGGTGCTCGTGAGGGAATCAGCGGTGCGAGGCGGCCTGACTGGTCCCAGGTCAGGCCGCCTCAGCGGACGGCGGCGGTGGGTCCGGTGATCGGGTGCCGCCCGTAGCGGAGAGGCTTCCGGCCGACTCGCCGGTTTCACTGGCTTTCCGGCGTTCGACTTCGATGGGTTCGGGCAGGGTGATGCGGTGTCCGCGGGCGTCGGTGAAGGCCCACCCGGTCTCGATCAGGGCGCCGGGCACGGTGGCGCTCGTGGTGGTGCCGGTGGTGCTGTCGGCTGTGGTGGTGCCCGTGGTGGTGGGTTTGCCCGTCCAGTGCATGGTGATGCCTCGGGTGTCGACGAGCTGGTGGTGGTACCAGCACAACAACGCACTGTTGGACACGGAGGTGTCCCCGCCGTGAGCCCAGTGAGTGATCGCGTGGTGCACCTCGCACCGTGATGGTGGTTGATCACACCCGGGGAAGACGCAGTGCCGGTCTCTGGCGATCACCGCTCGCCGCATCTGCCCGCTCACCGTCCTCTGCGCCCGGCCGACGTCCAGGACGGCGCCGTCGGGTCCGAACACGACCCGGGTGACCGCACTGTCGCAGGCCAGACGGCGCAGCAGTGCTCGTGGGGCGCGGTCACCGGTCTCGGTGAACACGGGGCCACCACCGGACAGCAGTCCGGACACCGTCAGGGCGCCCACTGGGCCTCTAGTTGCTGGGCCTGCGGCTGGCGGGTCTGCGTTCGTCGGAGCCAGACCCGTGCCCGTTGCACCTGCACCTGCATCTGTGCTTGTGCTCGGTGCTCCTGTGCCCTTCGTGCGGCCTGGTGCGGTTTGGCCGCAGGTCAGGCACAGGCCTTCGCGGGTGCGGGTGGCCTGGGCGACCAGCTCGGTCCAGGACACCGTGACATTCAGGTGGGGTGGGATCGCCGCCCCCGGAGAGGCCTGGTTGGTGTCCAACACCACCCGGGCCACATCTGCCAGACCCTGTGCGCGGCGTTGTGTCGACGTGCGGGTGTCTTCCGCTGAGGGGGCGCCGAGGATTGCGTTGATCGCCGCGGTGACCAGGAGGCTGTGTTCGTCGGTCAGGAAGCCTGCGAGGTGGTAGCCGCCGAAGGTTTTGGCCAGGTCGAGGAACTCGCCCAGGGCTGCTTTGTCGTCGTCGGTGTCGTCGGTGTCGGGGTCGGTGATCGTCGCGAACCGGCGTGCCACGATCCGGAACTGGTCCGCGTTCAACGAACCGGCCTCGCGCAGGACCAGGCCCTCACCCGTGACCAGCGTGCCCTCGGTGACCGCGTCCTCCAACACTCGCGTGATGAGCTGACGGGTGTGCTCACCGTCGGGGTCCTCGACCGGGTCGGGGAAGTCCACGGGCACGGTCTGCACGAACGCCTCCGGGGTGGTCCGCTCACCCGTGCGGGTGTCGATCAGCCAGGCCAACGCGTCGGTGCGGGTCTCGCTGGTGGGGGCGACCTTGGTCATCACACGGGCATGGTCCGCACCGAGGGTTCCCGCGACCAGGCCTTCCCGGGTCCCGGGCAGCGCGGTCGCGAGGCGGCGGGCCATCGTCATGTCCTTGCCCGCTGTCGTCGCCGAGATGCCTTCTCGGATCCGCAGCCAGGTGGTGAACGCGCGGGCCATCCCGCCTGAGCGCCAGGACCCGTCCGCTTCGATCCTCGACAGCAGGGTGTACCGGACTCCGTCGAGGCGGCCGATCATCCGGCGGATCCGGGTGTGTGCCTCCATCAGCCGGCCCACGGTCGGGGTGTCCCACCCGTCCAACACCTCCGGATCGGTCAGGACCGCGAGCTCGTCCATCACATTCTCGAACCGGGCCAGCGTCTCCTCGATCGACTCGGCACTGGGCAGGCCACCGGCTGGCACGCCGTTCATCGACTGATCCACCGGACCCCCACCCCCTTCGTCGCCTCTAGTTCTCACGTCCTCGCTGCATCTATTATCTCGAACGTCCGTACGCATCGCACGGCCAAAATGAAATCTGTGGATAACCCTTGAAGGTCTCGGTTGGCGTCGGTCGGCCGGCCCGGAGCACCGGCCGAGAGGCCGCCGCGGAGCCAGCCGAGACCCCGCGCGCCGCCGGCCGTCCGTCGAGGGCTGCGGTCATGGTCGAGTTCGGCGAATACGGCGGCTCACGGGCGCACACGTGAACCGTGCGCCGGCTTGCTAGCCTCTACCCCGGCACTCGATGAGCCCGCCGCCCGCGCCGAGACGATCGGTCTGGTGAATGCATCGACGAAGACGTCCGGTCAGGGTTCTCGTGCCTACCACGGTGCCACGGACGGCAGTGCGGGCACCGACCACGCTCACGGCACCGGGATAGCGATGTACTCGTGGACCTGACATCTCGCGACGCCAAGACGGCCGCCCGGACACTGCGCCGCACGCTCGCCGACACCGGCTTCACCATCAGTCACAGCCGCGCGCTGGAGATCGTCGCGGCTCAGCTCGGCTTTGCCGACTGGAACACCGCGTCCGCTCGACTGCCGGCGCAGCTGCCGCCGGGACGGATGCCGCCGGGGCGGTCCGGGCAGCCTCCCGGTCCGGGGTCGGCAGGCTTCGGCACCGCGGTCCCCGTGCTCCGTGTCCAGGACGAGGCGCGCGCACGAGAGTTCTACGTGGACTACCTCGGGTTCGACGTCGAGTGGGAGCACCGCTTCGAACCGGGCATGCCTCTGTACCTCCGGGCGCGCCGTGGCGAGGCGGTGCTGGACCTGTCCGAGCACCACGGCGACGGGACACCGGGCACGGTGGTCTGGGTCCCGGTGGCGAGCGCCGATGCGCTGCACGCGGAGCTGTCGGTTCGGCCGCACGCGCGTCTCCGGCCCGGAATCGACCGTGACGCTCCCGGCGGGCCGACGATCGAGGTGACCGACCCGTTCGGTAACGTCCTGCGCTTCTGCGAGCCCTCCGGCTGACCCGGCGCCGGCGGACCGTGTTGCTGGTCTGAGCGAGATGATCCTCTGAACGAGTAGTCGACGTCCAGAAGGGGAGTGACGGCCGTGGCCGAGCTCCGAGGTGCCGTCGTGGCCGACCGCGTCGTCCGCCCGCACGTGGTGGTGCACGTCGCGGTGTCGGTCGACGGCGCTACCACCGGCTTCGCGCCCGACGTCGGCCGGTTCTACGAGCTGGCCCGGACCTGGCACGAGGACGTCACCCTGGCCGGGGCGGACACGATCCTCGCGCAGGAAGAGGCACTGGCGGCGCAGCCGGGTCCCGGCCCGGCCGACGGCGGACCCCTGCTTGCCGTCGTCGACAGCCGGCGCCGCGTCCGGGCCTGGCGGGCACTGCGGGACGCCGGGCACTGGTCCGCGGTGGTGGCCCTCCGGTCCAGGGCAGGCGGGGCCGACGGCGGACCCCTGGCCGCCGAGACCAGTCCCACCCAGACCAGTCCCACCCAGACCAGTCCCGCCGAAACCAACCCCGGAGAAACCGTCCTCGCCGCCGCCCCGGACGATCCCGGCGCCGTCGACGAGCTGGTCGTGGGTGAGAACCGGGTCGACCTCGGGGCCGCGCTCGATGCGCTGGGGGAGCGCGGCGCGAAGGTGGTCCGCGTGGACAGCGGCGGGGCCCTGACCGGGGCGATGCTACGGGCCGGGCTCGTCGACGAGATCAGCCTGCTCGTCCATCCGTGCCTCGCCGAGGCCGCGGACGGGCACCTCTGGTTCGGCACGCACCAGCCGCCGGCGTCGGCCCTGCGTCTGATGGGTGCCGAGACCTTCGACGACGCGGTGGTCTGGCTGCGTTACCGCCGCTGACGGTCAGGGCATCGGCCTGCCCCGATACGGTCCGCCGGACTCTTGACTCCTCCTGCCCGCTTCTCGTAACGTCCGTACAGCACGCCGCAAGAAATTGACAGACAGCGAGCACAAAGCAGTGCGAGTTCTGCAACTTTCTACTCTCGCCGGGCAACGCTGCCCCGCGGCTGGACGAGCCCGCCCTGGCGGGAGAACGAGGACGTTCATGAGAATCCCCTGGAAGCACACGGTCGTGGCGGGTGCCGCGCTGGCGCTGGTCGCGCCGCTCGGCCTGGGCGCCGTCGCGTACGCCGCGGCGGAAGCCACCAACCTCGCGCTCGGCAAACCCATCGCCGCCTCGTCGGTGACGCAGACGTACGTCGCGGGCAACGCGAACGACGGGAACGCGAGCTCCTACTGGGAGGGAGCCGGCGGCCAGTACCCGGCCCACCTCACCGTCGACCTCGGCGCGGCGGCCGACGTCGAGCGGGTGGTGGTCACGGTGCCGCCGGCCTCCGTCTGGGCGCCGCGCACACAGACGTTCAGCGTGCTCGGCCGGTCCGACGGTGAGTCGTCGTTCCGGACGCTGAAGGCCTCGGCGGCCCACCGCTTCGACCCCGCGACCGGCAACAAGGTCGAGATCGCGCTCGGCTCGGAGGTCGGTTCGACGGTCGACGAGCTCCGTCTCGCCTTCAGCGCCAACACCGGAGCGGGCAACGGCCAGGTGTCCGAGCTGCAGGTGTGGGGCGTCCCGACCGGCGGCGGCGACCCGACAAACCCGCCCACCGACCCGCCGACCGACCCGACCGGCACCAACTACGCGAAGGACCGGCCGGCCGCGGCGTCGTCGACCGAGTGGTCGTACGTCGCGGCGAACGCCGTCGACGGGCAGACCGGCACGTACTGGGAGGGCGCGGGCGGGCAGTACCCGTCGACGCTCGACGTCTCCCTCGCGGCACCCACGCAGGTCAGCAGCCTGCGCGTGCGGGTGAACCCCGACGGCGCGTGGAGCCCGCGGACGCAGACGTTCTCCGTCTGGGGACGCTCCGGCACGGGCGCCTGGCAGGAGCTCAAGGCGTCCGCCGGGTACGCGTTCGCGCCCGGGAGCGGCAACCTCGTGAACGTCCCCGTGACCGGGACCGTCACCGACGTGCGCCTGCGCTTCACCGGCAACACCGGCGCGGGCAACGGCCAGGTCGCCGAGCTCGAGGTCTACGGCGCTCCGGCGCCCAACCCGAACCTCGTCGTCACAGCGGTCACCACATCCCCGGCGTCGCCCACGGCGACGACGCCCGTGAAGCTGACGGCGACCGTGAAGAACACCGGTGACAAGGCGTCGGCGGGCACCTCGCTCGACGCGAAGCTCGGCGGCACCACCGTGGGCTCGGCGGACGTCGGGGCACTGCAGCCCGGCGCGAGCGCCCCGGTGGAGGTCGCCGCGGGCACCCGTCCGGCCGGGGAGTACACCGTCGGCGCCGTCGTCGACCCGGCGAACACCGTCGCCGAGCAGGACGAGACGGACAACGCGTTCACGGCGGCGGCGAAGCTCGTGGTGCGCGAGGCGCCCGGGCCGGATCTCGAGGTCGTCTCCGTGTCCTCGAACCCGGCCAACCCCGCCGTCGGCTCGGCGGTGTCGTTCAGCGTCCAGGTCCGTAACCGGGGCACCGAGCCGGCCGCGGCCGGCTCGGTGACGCGCGTCGTGGCCGGTTCGAGCACCCTGAACGGCACGACGCCGGCAGTCCCCGCGGGCGGGACGGTCACCGTCACGCCGTCCGGCACCTGGACCGCGACCGACGGCGGCGCCACGGCGACCGCGACGGCCGACGCCACCGACGTCGTCGCCGAGACCAACGAGGACAACAACTCGAAGACGCTCACGGTCACCGTCGGCCGCGGTGCCGCCGTCCCGTACACGACCTACGAGGCGGAGGACGGCCGGTACACGGGCGCGCTCCTCGAGACCGACCCGCTGCGCACGTTCGGGCACACCAACTTCGCCACCGAGTCCTCGGGCCGCCGGTCCGTGCGGCTCACCAGCACCGGTCAGTACGTCGAGCTCACCTCCACGAACCCGACCAACTCCATCGTCGTGCGCAACTCGATCCCCGACGCCCCCGGCGGCGGAGGCCAGGACAAGACGATCAGCCTCTATGCGAACGGCGAGTTCGTGCAGAAGCTGACGCTGTCCTCCAAGCACTCGTGGCTGTACGGGAACACCGACCAGCCCGAGGGCCTGACCAACACCCCGGGCGGTGACGCCCGCCGCCTCTTCGACGAGTCGCACGCGCTGCTGAGCCGGTCGTTCCCCGCAGGCACCGTGTTCAAGCTCCAGCGCGACGCCGGCGACGACGCCGCGTTCTACGTCATCGACCTGGTGGAGCTCGAGCAGGTCGCACCGCCCGCGGCCAAGCCCGCGCGGTGCACCTCGATCACCGAGTACGGCGCGGTGCCGAACGACGGGCGCGAGGACACCGAGGCCATCCAGGCCGCCGTCACCGCCGACCAGAAGGGCGAGATCGAGTGCGTGTGGATCCCGGCGGGGCAGTGGCGCCAGGAGAAGAAGATCCTCACCGACGACCCGCTCGACCGCGGCATGCACAACCAGGTAGGGATCAGCGACGTCACCATCCGCGGCGCGGGCATGTGGCACTCGCAGCTCTACAGCCTCATCAAGCCGCACCTCGCGCCGGGCGTCATCAACCACCCGCACGAGGGCAACTTCGGGTTCGACATCGACGACAACGTCCAGATCTCCGACATCGCGATCTTCGGCTCGGGCGACATCCGTGGCAACAACGGGCAGGAGGAGGGCGGCGTCGGCCTCAACGGCCGGTTCGGCAAGGACACCAAGATCACCAACGTCTGGATCGAGCACGCGAACGTCGGCGTGTGGGTCGGGCGCGACTACACGAACATCCCCGAGCTCTGGGGACCCGGTGACGGCCTCGAGTTCTCCGGCGTGCGCATCCGCAACACCTACGCCGACGGCATCAACTTCAGCAACGGCACGCGCAACTCGACGGTCTTCAACTCCACGTTCCGCAACACCGGCGACGACGCGCTCGCTGTCTGGGCCAACCCCTACGTCAAGGACCGCAACGTCGACATCGGCCACGACAACGCGTTCCGCAACAACACCGTCCAGCTCCCGTGGCGCGCCAACGGGATCGCCATCTACGGCGGCTACGACAACTCCATCGAGAACAACCTGATCTCCGACACCATGAACTACCCCGGCATCATGCTCGCGACCGACCACGACCCCCTGCCGTTCTCCGGGACGACGCTCATCGCCAACAACGGCCTCTACCGCACCGGCGGGGCGTTCTGGAACGAGGACCAGGAGTTCGGGGCGATCACGATCTTCCCGCAGACGCACGACATCGTCGGCGTCACCATCCGTGACACCGACATCATCGACTCCACCTACGACGGCATCCAGTTCAAGAACGGCGGCGGCAACATGCCCGACGTCCGGATCACGAACGTGCGGATCGACAAGTCCAACAACGGGTCCGGCATCCTCGCGATGGGCGGCGCCCGCGGCAACGCCATCCTGTCGAACGTGACGGTCACCAACTCCCGTGACGGGGACATCGAGAAGGAGCCTGGTTCGCCGTTCGTGTTCACCGGGCAGTAGGCGGTAACGCGTCGTCCGGCGCTGGAGCAGAAGGCGTCCGGCACGGGAGCAGAAGGTTGGTGCCGCCGTCCGAGGGGACGGCGGCACCAACCCTTTTCGGTCCAATCCGGTCGCGCCTTGGCTCCGAACCCACTGCACGAGACCGTTGCACGACACGAATGGAGAACTGCCATGTCCCAGTCCACGCCTTCGACCCGAGCACCGCACCAGCTGATCGCCCTCACGATCGGCGTGGTGTACCTCCTGGTGGGGGCCG
Source organism: Promicromonospora iranensis (assembly GCF_028994805.1). Taxonomy (GTDB): domain Bacteria; phylum Actinomycetota; class Actinomycetes; order Actinomycetales; family Cellulomonadaceae; genus Promicromonospora; species Promicromonospora iranensis. The sequence goes on from NZ_JAJQQP010000005.1 coordinate 354,487, forward strand.
CCGGGTTCTTCGTGACCGGGTTCGACGGCTTCGCCGAGCACAACCACGACCAGACGCTGCTCGGCTTCGCCGTCAACCCCCTGCACAACATCGTGCACATCCTGATCGGGCTGCTCGGCCTCGCCATGTGGTCGGTGTCCGGCCGTGCCCGGACGTTCGGGTGGCTGCTCGTCGCCGGCTACGGCGCGACGTTCGTCTTCGGCCTGTTCGCCGTCAACAACCCGGACATCAACATCCTCAACATCAACGCCGCTGACAACGTGCTGCACATCGGCAGCGTCGTGATCGGCCTCGCCATCGCGCTGTGGCCGCAGCGCCAGGCCAGCACCGCCTCGCCCGAGCTGGAGCGGTTCTGACCGACGGAGTGCCGCTCCGGCACAGCCCTCGTGCGCGGGCTGTGCCGGCGGTGGCCGCTCCTGGCGCACCCGTCGCATGTTCCACAATGGGTCGATGATCTCCACCGAGCTTGCCGTGAAGCTGCGCGACGCCGGCCTGGTCTGGACGCCGGTCGACGGCGACCAGTTCCGTATCGCCGCGCCGGAGCTCGCGGGTGACGTGTTCACCGTGAGCACGATGACCATCGAGGCGCACGAGTTCCCGACCGGCACGATCCTCGGCTTCAACGGAACCACCGAGTGGGCGCTCGACTCGGTAGCGATCGAGGACACCCTCTGGCTGCCGCGCGAGGACCAGCTGCGTGCGCTCCTGCGCTCGAGCTTCCGCGCGCTGCGCCGCGTCGACGGCAGGTACGAGGTCGATGTCGAGCTCCTCGGGCAGCCTCGTGTGTTCGCCGCCGAGGAACCGGTCGATGCCTACGGCCAGGCGTTGCTCGCCCTGATCGAGCTCAGCCGCTGACCGACGCTCTGCCCTCGACCGACCATCGGCGGGGAGCTGCACCGTGGCGTCGTAACGCAAGACCGGTCCATGAGCGTTACATTTCGACGATGGTCCCACCGCATGCCGACTGGCCCGTCCGGCTCTCTCCTCGTGCCGCCGCACGGCGGACCGCGGCGATGATCAACGTACTGGCCGCTGACCCGACAGCGGAAGCCCTCCGCGAGGTCCTGCTCGCCCACGGCGAGAACGAGTCGCTGACCATCACCGAGGACGACGTCGAACCGCTACGGCGTGCGGCCCAGAAGCTCCGGCCGGTCTTCGACGCCGACGACCTCGGGACGGCGACGGTGCTGCTCAACCAGCTGCTCGCCCGGCACACGCAGCGCCTGCGGCTCACCGCTCATGATGGCGCGGCATGGCATCTCCACCTGGATCGTGACGACGACGGTCCGATCGGCGAGTGGTTCCTGGCGTCGGCCTGCCTGGCCATGGCCGTGCTGATCTGGGACCGGCAGGAGCTGCCGGGCGGGGTCTGCGCCGCGACCGGGTGCGATCAGGTCTTCCTCGCCGTCGGCAACGGGCCGGACCAGCGGTACTGCTCACGGCGGTGCGCCACCCGCGAGCGGGTCGCCGCCCACCGCGCCAGGGCCGCCGGACAATCGCTCGGGCAGCGGTCTGCGCAGTCCGAGCGGCCCGAGCGGGATGGCGTCAGCGCAGCACCGCGGCGATCGCGCTCACCTCGATGAGTGCGCCCGGCACGCCCAGCCCGGCGACCCGCGCACCGAGCACCAGGGGTGGTTCGTCGGACGCCAGCAGGGGAGCGATCGCGCCGTAGGCGGCAGCGAGGTCGACACCGTCGACGAAGAGCACGGTCCACTGCACGACGTCGGCGAAGGTCGCGCCGGCCGCGGCGAGCGCGACTCCGGCGTTCTCCAGGGCGCGCACCGACTGCGCCGCGACGTCGTCGGCGCCGACCAGCGCGCCGTCGGCATCGACGGAGTTCTGGCCGCCGACGTAGATGGTGGTCGCCCCGGGCGGCACGACGGCGACGTGGCTGAACGCAGGGCTGGTGACGAGCCCGTCCGGACGGAGGTGCTGGATGAAGTCCATACCCGATGCTTGCACGAGCCACTGACACGAAGCCGTCGTCGTCAGCGCTCCGCCGCGGACCCGCCGCCGACCACCCGGCTCAGCGGTGCGGGCGGCGTCTCACGGTGCCCCTGGAGGTCCACCCGGTGGTCGCCGCACGTCGTGCACCTGACGTAGAGCACGAGACCTGCGGAGGTCGCGTGGCGTGATGTCGTCGCCCACGCGTGCTCGTGCCCGGCCTCCTGGGTGCTGGTGTGCGGTGCGGGACGGGTGTCGGTCGTCGTCATGCCTCCCACGATGCTGTAATGGCCTTATGCATCTCAACCCTTACGGGGAGTACGCGGTCCTGCTCGCCGCTTCGCTCGCCAACGAGTGGCCGGCCGACCGTGCGGGGATCGAGGCGCGGACGCGTGAGTTCGGCATGGCGATGGAGTTCCAGGAGGAGCCCGAGGACCACGCGCGCTCGCGCCTCGTCATCGACGACTGGCTGCGCGTCGTGGACGCGACCGGTCCCGCGGCCCGTGCCGCGCTGCTGAACGCGCAGATGGCAGCGGTCGCGGCCTACCCGCGTCTCACGGACCACGACGGCGAGGGCTGGCACCTCCACTACCGGGACGACAACCAGGTGCTGTCCTCGGTCCTGCGCGCCGTGATCAGCGTGGGTACCTCGCTCCACCTGGTCACTCGCGGGATGCACCGGCTGGGGCGGTGCGCGTCGGAGCCCTGCACCAACGTGGTGGTGGACGTGACGCGCAACGGGCGGCAGCGGTACTGCTCCGTGCGCTGCGCCAACCGCGCGGGCGTCCGACGGCACCGGGAGCGAGCTGCCTGACCGGGCGCGAGCGCAGACGCCAAGTCGGCCTTCGTCGCCGGGCTGCACGTCAGGGGAGCCGTGGCCGGCGCGCTCCACCTCGCGCTGGGTCTCGTCACGCTGCGCTGGTTGCCCCGTCAGACCCTGAGCGCCGCCGCGAGGCTCTCGGTGGTCGTCACCGGGCGGTCGCACACGAACCCCCGGCACACGTAGGCCGCCGCCTGCCCGTCGACGAGCGGGCGGTCGGCGAGCAGGGGCACGCCCGGTGCGTCCGGCTCGCCGACGGCGACCACCAGTCCGGGAGACACGGCGCCCCGGGCCACGTGTGCAAGTGCGGCGCGCGCCTCGTCGTCGGGCCCGACGACGGCGACCTGCAGCGGGCCGGTGGCGAGCGCCTCCGCGACCGCCAGCGTCCACCCGGCGAACCGTGGCGCCTGCCGGGCCAGCCCGCCGGCGGCGGCCACCGCTGTCTCGGCTGCCGTGCGGTGCCCGGACGAGCCGGTCAGGGCCGCGAAGGTGCACAGCGCACCGGCGAGCGACGACTGGCCGGCGGGCTCGGGTCCGTCGGTGGCGTCCTTCGGCCGGCTCACGAGCTGTTCGGCGTCGTCGGCGACGTCGAAAAAGCCGCCGTCGCCGTCGGCGAACCGGGCCAGCGCGACGTCGAGCAGGTCACCCGCGGCCTCGAGCCACCGTGTCTCGCCGGTCGCCTGGTGCAGGGCGAGCAGCCCTTCGGCGAGGTCGCCGTGGTCCGCGGCGACACCGGACGCGGCCCCGACGACACCGCCGCGGGACGCGCGCCGCAGGCGTCCGTCAACGAGGTGGAGGCCGAGGATCAGGTCGGCGCACTCGCGCGCCGCGGAGATGTGGGCCGGGACGTCGAGCAGCACGCCGGCCTCGGCGAGGGCGGCGATCGCCAGGCCGTTCCACGCGGTGACCACCTTGTCGTCGCGGGCGGGCTGGGGGCGTGCGGACCGGGCCTCGGCCAGCCGCGCCCGCGCGCCGGCCCACCAGTCCGGGTCGGGGTCCTGCCGCAGCTGGAGGGTCGAGGAACCCTCCTCGAACGTCCCCTCCGGGGTCACGGACAGGGCCTCCGCGGCACGGGCGCCGTCGTCGGGACCCAGGACCTCGACGAGCTGCTCGGGGGTCCAGGCGTAGGTGAGCCCTTCGACGCCGTCGGTGTCGGCGTCGAGCGCGGAGGCGAAACCGCCCTCGGGCGTGCGCAGGCCGGCCACGAGGAAACCGGCGGTCTCGCGGGCGACGCGTTCGGCGAGCGGCGAGCCGGTCGCGCGGTACAGGTGGAGGTAGACCCGCAGGAGCTGGGCGTTGTCGTACAGCATCTTCTCGAAGTGCGGCACCACCCAGGCGGCGTCCACCGCGTAGCGCGCGAAGCCGCCCGCGAGCTGGTCGTAGATGCCGCCGCGGGCCATGGCCTCGCACGTCCGCTCGACGAGGCGCAGCGCCTCGGCGTCGCCGGTCCGGGCGTGGTGCCGCAGCAGATGTTCGAGCGTCATCGACGGCGGGAACTTGGGCGCGCCGCCGAACCCGCCGTGCAGCGGGTCGGCGTCGTGGGCCAGGCGTCGCGCCGCGGCGGCGAGGGCGGCGTCGTCGAGCCGGTCCGGAACCAGCCGCGACGACGCCCTCGTCACCGCCTCGGTGATCGCCACCGCCTGCTGCCCGACGGCGTCGCGGCGTTCCGTCCACGCCTCGGTGACACCGTCGAGCAGCGCCAGGAAGTGCTCCCGCGGGTAGTAGGTGCCGCAGTAGAACGGGTCGCCCTCCGGGGTCAGGAAGCAGGTCATGGGCCAGCCGCCCTGTCCGGTGAGCGCGGTCGTCGCGCTCATGTAGACGGCGTCGACGTCGGGCCGCTCCTCCCGGTCGACCTTGACCGCGACGAAGCGGGCGTTGACTGCCGCCGCCACCTCGTCGTCCTCGAACGACTCGTGCGCCATGACGTGGCACCAGTGGCAGGCGGCGTACCCGACGGAGAGCAGGACGGGGACGTCACGGCGCCGAGCCTCCGCGAACGCCTCGTCCCCCCACTCCTGCCAGTCCACCGGGTTGTCGGCATGCTGCAGGAGGTAGGGGCTGGTCGCGGTCGCAAGACGGTTCGCCATCCCTCCAGCCTGACATCTCACGCCGCGACTCGCGGCAAGCGGTGACGCACGACCTGATGTCCTTCGGGGTACCGAGTGACCACTGGGCTCGCCCGGTGTCCTTCACAGCGGCAGACCAGGCGTTGTGCGAGGTCATGACCAGCATGTCGCGCCGGGTCCTCGTACCCGCCGGCGATCCGTCCACGATCGGCCTGGACGCGATGGGCGAGATCGCGCGCAGCGTGATCGACACCGCCGAGCACGGGGGTGGTGCGTACCTCCTGTGTGCCGAGCTCACGGATGTCGCGGACCATCCCTGTGTCGCGAGCCCGCAGTGGTGCGTCGCGAGCGACCCGGTGCTGTGTGACCTCGCCGAGGTCCCGGTGTCCGAGAGTGCCGGGCGCTGAGTTTCACCCGGACGGTGCGGCTCCATACCGTCTCTTTTCGGGCGCCGGGCCGGGCGGGACATCTACGCTCATATCGTGAGCGCGCCCGAACCGACGCAGGACCGTCCGACGCAGGACCCGAGTTTCGCGGCGCCGGCCCCGCCGCCCTACCAGCCGCCGCCCACGGCGCCGTACCAGCAGCCGCCGTCCTACCAGCAGCCCCCGTATCACCAGCAGCCGTATCACCAGCAGCCTCCGTATCACCAGCAGGCGCCGTCGCACGGGCCGTACGCGCCCGCCGCCGGGCCGCAGGGCCCGACCAACCCCCAGGCGACCGCGAGCCTCGTGCTCGGGATCGTCTCGCTGGTCCTGAGCGTGCTGTTCGTCCCCGCCATCATCGGCGTCGTGCTCGGCATCGTCGGTCTCGTCCGGTCGCGCCGCACCGACCCGCCGGTCGGGCGCGGAGCGGCTATCACGGGCATCGTGCTGTCGGTGGTCGGCGCGGCGCTCGGCGCCGTCCTCGTGGTGACCGCGTCCAGTGCCCTGACCGACCTGGCGGAGACGATGTCGCAGGAGAGCAGCTCGTCCGCGACGGAGGGGGGCAGCGGCGGTACGGCCGACGCCCCGGTGTTCGACCCGAAGGACTTCGCCCAGGTCGACGCGCGGCAGTGGGACGCCATCGCCAAGCACCCCGACCGGGCTGAGGGCGACAAGGTCGTGGTGTTCGCCGAGGTCATGCGGTTCGACAGCAGCACGGGTTCCGACCGATTCCTGGCGATCGCCGGGATCGACCAGCCTGGCCACTCCGGCGAGCTGCGGTCCGGCTCGGTCTTCATCGGTGAGGAGCCGCTGCTCGGCGGTGTGCAGGAGGACGACGTGCTGAAGATCCATGCGGAGGTGAGCGGCTCGCTCGAGCTCGAGACCCAGCTCGGCGGCGTCTCGAGGGTTCCGGTGCTGATCATCACGAAGGTCGAGGACGTCGGCTTCGCGGACCTGAGGAAGGACTTCACGGTCGGCGCGGCCGAGACCGACCAGCTCGGCATCCTCTCGGTCCCGGTCACCGTGACCAACAGCGGCGGGCGGAATTTCACGTACAGCGCCTCGGTCGTCGCCGAGAGCAAGGACGGCAAGAGCTCCTACGGGACGGGGACGGTGTTCATCGAGAACATCAAGCCCGGCAAGAAGGTGGAGGTCGATGTCGACTTCTTCGACGATATCCCGGCCGACGCCGTCTACCGGGTCGAGGTGACGGGCCGGTACATCGAGTGAGTCGAGGTCTCGTGCCTGACCGTGAGCGATGGACCTGCCCGTGAGCGACGGAAGTGTGCCAGGAGATGGGCCGGTTCGGGCGGGACGCGCTGTTCTTGACGAAGCGCCCGCGACGACCTAGCTCGGGAACGGCTGCCCGGGGAACGCCTTGCCGGGGTTGAGCAGCCCGCGCGGGTCCAGCGCGCTTTTGATCGCCCGGTGCATCGCGAGGGCCACGGGGCTGAGCTCCGCTGCCGCGCCCGGCAGCTTGAGGAGCCCGACGCCGTGCTCGCCGGTGACCGTGCCGCCGAGCGACCGGCACTCGTCGACGATGCGGTCGAACGCCGTCTTCGCGCGGGACCTCGCCTCGTCGTCGCCCTCCGGCGCGATGATGAGCGGGTGCAGGTTGCCGTCGCCGGCGTGCGCGATGTTGGCGATCACGACGTCGGCCTCCTGGGCGATGGCCTCGATGCGGCCGAGCATCTCCGGTACGGCGCCGCGCGGGACGCAGACGTCCTCCGTGAGCACGGGGCCGAGCCGTTCGAGCGCGGGGTACGCGAGCCGGCGGGCGAGGAAGAGCCGGTCCACCTCGTCGGGCGCGAAGGCGCGTTCCACGTGGGTACCGCCCGCCGTCTCGAAGAACGCGGCGACCCGCTCCGCCAAGGCCTCTCCGGCTGCGCCGGGCTCGTCGACCTTCGCCAGCAGCAGGGCCGCCGCCCCCTCGGGGAGCGTCCACTCCTGCCAGTCGGCGACGGCGCGCAGACAGGTGCTGTCGATGAGCTCCAGGGCGGCGGGCACGATGCCGGCGGCCGAGACGGCGGCCACGGCTGTGCCGGCGTCCGCGAGCGACGGGAACCAGCCCACTATCGCCCGGTCCTCTCGGCCGCCGAGCGGGCGGAGCTTCAGCGTCACGTCGACGATGATGCCCAGCGTGCCCTCGGAGCCGACCATGAGCCCGGTGAGGTCGTAACCCGTGACGCCCTTCGCCGTGGTCCGGCCGAGGCGGGCGACCGAGCCGTCGGCGAGCACCGCGGTCATGCCCAGCACGTAGTCGCGGGTGACGCCGTACTTGACGCAGCACAGCCCGCCCGCGTTGGTCGCGACGTTGCCGCCGATCGTCGAGATCGCCTGGCTCGCCGGGTCCGGCGGGTACCAGAGCCCGTCCTCGGCCACCCGACTGCGCAGGTTGTCGTTGAGCACGCCCGCCTCGACCACGGCGTAGCGCTCCGCGGCGTTGACCTCACGGATCCGGGTCATGCGTTCGAGGGAGAGCACGACGGAGCCCGCCATCGCGTTCGCCCCGCCGGACAAGCCTGTCCCGGCACCCCGCGGCACCACCGGCGCGTCGTGCGCGGCGGCGATCCGTACGGTTGCGACGACGTCATCGAGGCTCGTCGCCAGCACGACGGCGACGGGCGTCGCGTAGTCCGCCCACTCGGCGTCGTCGTGGGCATAGGGCTCGAGCGCCGCGTCGTCGGTGAGGACGGTGCCGTCGGGCAGGGCGTTCGTCAGGGCCGCGGTGAGCGCGGAGTGTTCGGTGCGAGGCATGGCGTCCGGATCCTAGCTCTCCTCGTCGCGGGAGCGGGTGATGGTTCGGGAAGCACTCCCGGGCCCGCGGGCCGTCAGTCCTCGCGCCGGGGCTTCGACGAGCGCAGCTGCTTGGTCGCGGAACGCTGCTTCTTGGCGGTCAGCCGCCGCTCCTTCGAACCTCGGGTGGCGCGTGTGGCGCGGCGGGCCCGCGGGGGAGGGGCCAGCGCCTCGGCCACCAGAGCCGTCAGGCGCCGGGCTGCGGCGTCCCGGTTGCGCCGCTGCTCCCGGTTCTCCGAGGCGACGACGGTGAGGACGCCGCCGGCGAGGCGGTCCGCGAGCCGGCTCATGACGCGCTGGCGCTGCGCATCGCTCAGGACGGCCGACCGGCCGATGTCCCAGGACAGCTCGACGCGCGAGTCGGTGGTGTTCACGCCCTGGCCGCCCGGGCCGGAGGCGCGAGAGAAGCGCTCCGTGAGCTCGGCCCGGGGGATGGTCAGCGCGGGGGTGACCGTGAGGCCGGGGCGGACGGGTGAGGGCATGCATCCATCGTCTCGTGATCGGCCGGGAGAGTCACGATCGGAACGCGCCCCGAATTCACCTCCACACCAGGTCACCCGCTAGTGTGCCGCCATTGCTGGTCCGTGCGTGTGTCCGAACGTCCCCTTCCAGGAGTCACTATGAGTTTCGCCGATCGCATCGTCGCTGCGAACGAGCTGATCTGGTCGATCCCCCTGATCGCCCTCTGTCTGCTCGCCGGTCTGTACTTCTCCCTCCGCACCGGCTTCCTCCAGGTCCGGCACCTCCCCGACATGCTCAGCCAGCTCAAGAAGGGCAAGGAGTCCGAGGACGGCACCTCCTCCTTCCAGTCGCTGATGATGTCGCTCGCCGGTCGCGTGGGGATGGGCAACATCGGCGGCGTCGCCACGGCGATCGCCTTCGGCGGCCCTGGTGCGGTGTTCTGGATGTGGACCTCCGCGTTCCTCGGCGCCGCCACCTCGTTCGTCGAGAGCACCCTCGGCCAGATCTACAAGGAGAAGGACCCGGACACCGGTGAGTACCGCGGTGGCCCGGCCTACTACTTCGAGAAGGCGTACCAGCACAAGGCCCGTGGCCTGTCGCTGGCCTACGGGATCCTCTTCGCGGTCGTCACCATCCTCGCGATGAGCTTCTTCCTGCCGGGCGTGCAGGCCAACGGCATGGCCTCCGCGATCAACAACGCCTGGGGTGTCCCCACCTGGGTCACGGCCATCGGCCTGGTGATCCTGCTGGCCTTCATCGTCATCGGCGGGGTCAAGCGCATCGCGCACTTCACGGTGGTCGTGGTCCCCACGATGGCCCTGCTCTACGTCATCATCGCGCTGGTCGTGTTCTTCCTGAACTTCACCGACATCCCCCGCGTGTTCTCGCTGATCTTCGGCAGCGCCTTCGGCGCCCAGCCGGTGTTCGGGGCGATCCTCGGTCTTGCCGTCAAGTGGGGGGTGCAGCGCGGCATCTACTCCAACGAGGCCGGCCAGGGCACGGGGCCGCACGCCGCTGCCGCCGCCGAGGTATCGCACCCGGCCAAGCAGGGCTTCGCGCAGTCCTTCGCGGTGTACGTCGACACGCTCTTCGTCTGCTCCGCGACCGCGTTCATCATCATCTCGACCGGCATGTTCAACACGTTCTCGGGCGAGACGTGGCCGAGCGACGTGATCCACGAGGGACACGGCGGTCTGAGCACCGACGTCGAGCCCGGCCCTGGCTTCGTGCAGCAGGGCCTGGACTCGGTGTTCCCGGGTGCCGGGCCGACGTTCATCGCCATCGCCCTGTCGTTCTTCGTGTTCACCACGATCGTGGCGTACTACTACATGGCCGAGACGAACCTGAACTACCTCACCCGCAAGATGAAGAACCGTCTCGCGGCGCGGGGCATGCAGCGGGTGCTGCAGGCACTGGTGCTGGTCTCGGTGGCGTACGGCGCCGTGACGACCGCCGGCTCGGCCTGGGGCCTCGGCGACATCGGTGTCGGCTCGATGGCCTGGCTGAACATCGTCGGCATCCTGTTCCTCCAGGGCCCCGCCATGAAGGCGCTCAAGGACTACCGCGAGCAGAAGCGGCAGGGCCTGGACCCGCAGTTCGACCCCCGGAAGGTCGGCATCGAGGGCGCGACGTTCTGGGAGCTCCGCGCCGACGGGAAGCTCCAGGAGGGCGCAGCCGACGGAGGGACGCCCGAGAAGCAGCTCGACCGGGGCTGACCTGCGGTCAAGGCCACGACGCCGACCTGGACGAGGTCGGCGTCGTGGCCTTCGCCGCGCACGCGTCCGAGGCGGGCCTCAGCGGCCCCTGGCCGTGAGGAACTGGTCCGGCCGCAGCGCGCGGGAGACGATCCTCGTGTCCCCGATCCAGCCGTAAAACCCCTGCCCGTACCGCTCGGCGGACTGGGTGCCGCCGATGGCGAACGGCTTGCCGAGCGTCGAGATGCCCCGTGACTCCTCGGCGGCGTTGCGCACGATCTTCGAGCCGTCGACATACATCACCGTGTGCCGGCCGTCGTTGACGAGCGCGACGTGCATCCACCGGCCGACCGGGATCGCGTGGCTCCACGACGTCGGGTCGGCGTCGACCGGTACGGGGTAGACGACGAACTGCAGGAACCGCTCGCCCGACAGGTTCAGGCTGCACGTCGGCTCGTCGTCGGACCATCCGCTGTGCTTGCCCGCGTCGCCCGCCCGACCCTCCCAGCTGAGGATGCCCATCCAGGCGTGGTCACCGTCGAACGGCTCCGGCAGCTTGAGGAACGTCTCGATCGTGTAGCCGGATTCGAACGTCGCGCTGTTGACCGGCGCGTCCGGACCGGTCCGCAGCACCGCACCGCGATCGGGACCCTTGCCACCGTCGAACCGCAGGCTCGCGCGGGCCGGCTGGGCGTCGTGGTGCTCGGCCGACCAGGTCAGCGCCGCCGGGGCGCTCGCGTGCAGCAGCTCGGAGGTGAGGTCGTTGCCGTTGCCGGTGAGGTCGCGCGCGACGGTGCCCGGCGCGACCGGGGCGCCGTCGGCCACCGTGGTGGCGAGCCCGGTCTCGTCGAACCGCCAGTACGCGACGGTGCCGCGCGGCATCACCGCGGACGGCGGGAGCGGTGCCGGCAGCACCGGCGGCGCGAACGCGGCGAAGCGCTCGTCGAAGTCGATGTCGACGGTGAACCGGTCGACGTCGCCGCTGAGCTCGACGTGCTCCGCCTCCAGCGGCGTGCGGTCGTCCTTGCCCAGCAGCCAGGGCGAGAAGGTCTCGACGTCGATCACGCCGCGTGCCAGGTCGAACGAGTAGTACCGGACCATCCCCGCGCCGCCGTAGTAGCGCTCCTGGTAGTTCGTGATGTGCAGGTGCACCGGGTTGCCGGCGTCGTTGGTCATCGTGGTGCGGCCGGAGGGCCAGTAGTGCCCGCCGAGCGCGAGGAAGATCTGGTCGTTGCGCCGGATCAGGCGGTCCCAGAGTCGCTGTCCGTTGGTGGACAGGTGCGCCTTGCCGTCGTCCTCGGCCCAGACGAGGTCGTGGGTGGTCAGGATGGCGGGGAGCGGGTGCTCGTCGAGCACGTCCTGGGCCCACGCGAGCCCGGCGTCGGACGCCCGCCAGTCCAGCGCGAGCACCAGCCACTTCCGCCCGCCGCCCTGGATGACGTGGTAGCTGTTGTAGCCGTCGGGGGAGGAGCCGCCGTACGTCTTCATCCGGGAGAACCGCTGCGGTCCGAAGGTGCGCAGGTACGGCGTGTCACCCCGCTGGTCGTCGCCGCTGACGTCGTGGTTGCCGGCCAGCACGCTGTACGACAGCCGGCCGGCGGCGTCGAAGGCGCGGCTCGCGGCCCGCATCTCGGTCGCCGTGCCGTGCTCGGTCACGTCGCCGAGGTGGGCCATGAAGACGATGTTGTCCCGCGCCTGCTCCCGCACGAGGTGGCGCAGCGTGGCGCGCACCGGCTCGGCGTCGGAGCCGCCGTCGTCCAGGAGGTACTGCGTGTCGGGCAGGACGGCGAACGTGAACCGCGGGTCGGCGGTGTCCGGCCGGCCGCCGTTCGCCGTGGCGGACACCGGTGCTGCGGACGCGGCCGTCGCACCGGTGGTCGCGGAGGCTGCGGACAGGATGGGGACGGCCGCTGCTGCCTGGAGCAGGGACCGGCGGGAGAGCTTGTTTTCCACGGGTGCATCGTGGCGGGGCTTGCTGGCGCGGGGATGACGTGGAGTCGAACGGAACCTGACGATCGGACCCGAGCTCAGGGCGGTGGTGCGCCCGGCACGTAGAACCAGCCGTGGAACGCCGTCCGTGCGCGCTGGGGGAGTACCGAGGCGATCGCGACCATCGCCTTGGCCTGCAGGCCGGGGACGACCTCGGCCCGGCCGGCGAGGAGCCCGTCGACCGCCTGGCGGGCCACCACCGCGGGCGTGGACTTGGGGGCTCGCCCGATGTGCGTGTCCTCCATCTCGGCCGCGCGGAAGAACGGCGTCCGGGTCCCTGACGGCAGGACCGTCGTCACCGTGACCCCGGTGCCGGTGAGCTCGCCGCGCAGGGACCAGCCGAACGAGCGCAGGAACGCCTTCGAGGCCGCGTAGGTGCTGAACCGAGGGGCAGGCATCGTGGCGGCGATCGACGACGTGAGCAGGATCCGCCCCGAGCGGGCGGCGACCAGGTCGGGCAGGACGAGGTGCGCGAGGTGCACCACGGAACGCACGTTGAGGTCGACGAGCCGCAGCTCGTCCTCCAGCGGGGTGTGCAGGAACGGCCCGTGGACCCCGACGCCGGCGTTGAGCACGAACATTCGCAGGTGGAGGTCGCGGGCGCGGGCAGCGGCCTCCACGACGCCGGCCGGCGAGGCGAGGTCGACCTCCAGGCCCGTCACACGGGCAGCGGTGTGCTGGCCCAGCCGGCGCACGGCCCCGTCCACGTCCCGCTCGGCGACGACGAGGACGTCGTGGCCCCGCTGTGCGAGCTCACGGGCGATCGCGAAGCCGATGCCGCTGGATCCGCCGGTGACGAGGGCGGCGGGCGGCCTCGCCGGTGGGTGCTGGCGCACGTGCTCGGTCATCGGTCGCCCCTTCGGTCCGATCCGCGCCCCGTCTCGAGGTCGTCTCCCCGACCGTAGGCACGATCGACCCCGCACGCACGCCGCTCCTGCGGCCGGTCACGCGGTACCAGTCGGCGGCCAGCAGCACCATGAGCGTGACGTCGACCATGTCGCCGCCGTAGTACATGAGCTGGGCGCCTGCTCGCCCGTCCTGCGTGCCGACCCCGGGCGGTGGATGGGCATAGAGCCACTTGGCGAGCACCGAGTGCGTGGCGACGAAGACGACGAGGACAGCGGCGCGCACGCGCAGGGACACGGGGTGCAGGCGAGAGTCGGGCCCGACGAGCGACGCGGTGAAGAGACCGCCGGCCAGGAGCACGTGAGCGTGCACCGCGAGGCCGAGGAGCGCCGACGCGTGGGCGTGATGGAACAGCTCCGTGGTGTACAGCAGCCAGAGGCCGCCGGCGTTCAGCAGGCTCGCGGTCACCGGGTGCGACACGACGCGAGCCCACGGGCTGCGCAGGATCCCGGTGACGGTCCGGGCCCGGTCGACGGGCAGCGCGCGCAGGAGCAGCGTGACCGGAGCTGCGAGCACGAGCAGCAGCGGCGCGAGCATGCCGAGCAGGACGTGCCCGAGCATGTGCGCGGTGAAGCTCGTCCGCGCGGCGGAGGCCACCGGGCCCAGGGCAGCCGCCGCGCAGGCCAGTCCGAGGTACCACAGCGCCGTCCGGTGCGTGGGCCACGGGCTGCGCCGTCGCGACGCCACGAGCGCGACCGCGTAGCCGGCCGCGGCAGCGGCCAGGACCAGGACCGTGAGCACGTCCCACGGCGTGGTGCCGAGGTCCTGGCTGTGGTGGTGGTCCGTCACCGCGCTCAGCCGCCGGCGGGCACCGGCCGGGCATGGCGCAGCACGAGCACACCGGCGACCAGGATCACGAGGGCCGAGCCGATCCACACCGCGTCGTAGGGCAGCAGGTCCACCCCGTACCGGATCTGGTGGATCCCCAGGACCTTGTGGTCGATCACGCCGTCGAAGAGCTGGAAGGCGCCCACGCCCGCGAGTACCGCCCCGGTCCACCGTCGCCACACCACCTCGGCCCGACGGCGGACGTCGGCCAGCAGGAACAGCGACCATACGGTGATGAACCAGCCGACCGCGTGGAGCACGCCGTCGGCGGCCAGCGCCACCTCCGTCGTCGACAGGTCGTAGAAGTGGTGCCACTGCAGACCCAGGTGGAAGACGAGCAGGTCGATCATCGACGCCGCGATGCCGCACCCGAACAGGAACCCGGACAGCACGGTCCGTCGGTCCGTGTCGTCCGGAGGGCTGGCAGGATCGCCCGGGGAGCGTCCGGTCGGAGCGGCGGCGGGCATCGGGTTCCCCTTCCGTGGGCGGCGTCGTCGGCCTCACCTCGACGGTAGACGAGGACGCGCGATCGAGACACCCGCGCGGACGCCGTCGGCCTGCGGGTTGCCAGTGCCCGCGACCTCGTTAAGGTCAGAGCATGGTGACCGTCACGCGGGCCGCCCGATGCACTCCCGACGCGGTCCTGGGTGTGCTCGCCGACGGCTGGTCGTACTCGAGCTGGGTGGTCGGCACGGCACGCATCCGGGCCGTCGACCCGGCATGGCCGGAGCCGGGCGCCCGCATCCTCCACTCGGTCGGTATGTGGCCCGCCCTGCTCGACGACGAGACGGTCGTGCGTGCCTGGGACCCGCAGCGGTCGATCGAGCTGCAGGCGAGGGGCTGGCCGGCGGGCGAGGCGCGCGTGCTGATCGAGGTGGAGCCGACGCCGTCGGGAGCCGGCTGCAGGATCCGCGTCACGGAGGACGCCGACAAGGGCCCCGGCAAGATCCTGCCCAGGCCGGCCCGTAGCGCGGTGATCGCCCCCCGGAACATCGAGACGCTGCGCCGGCTCTTGCTCATCGCCGAGCGACAAGCACCCGAGCAGGGGCGTCCGGGCTGACCCGAGCAGGTCCCGGCGACGGTGCCGACCGTGGTGGTGCCGACCGTGGTGCCGTGCGCGCTCACGGGTCCCGCAGCAGCCGTCCCCAGGCGCTGCGTACGAGCGCCCGGGGGAGCGTGCCCCAACGGCTGGACGCGGCCAGGGCGACGCGTGCGGCGTTCCACCCGCAGGCGCCGTGCACACCACCGCCCGGGTGAGCCGCCGCGCTCGCGAGGTAGAGCCGTTCGACCGGCGTCTCAGGTCGGCCGAGCCCGGGCGTGGGCCGGAAGACGAGCTGCTGATGGACCGCCGACGTGCCGCCGTTGATCGCGCCGTCGACGAGGTTGGCGTCCGCCGCCTGGAGATCCGCCGGGCTCTGGACGGAGCGGCCGACCACCGTGCCGCGAAAGCCGGGGGCGACGCGGTCGAGGGCGTCCTCCATGCGCTGAGCCTGACCGGCGACGGCGTCCTCGGTCCAGCGCACGCCGTGCGGCACGTGGGTGTAGGCCCACGCGGACTCCGTGCCGCGGGGAGACCGCGTCGGGTCCGAGGTCGTCATCTGCCCGAGGACGAGGAACGGGCGCGCGGGGACCTCCCCCTTGGACAGGGCCGCTGCGACATCGACGAAGCCTCGGCGGTCCACGCCGAGATGGACGGTCCCGGCCCCGTGCGCCGCACCGGCCGCCCACGCGAGGGGGCGGTCGAGCGCCCAGTTGATCTTGAACGTCGGGTGGTCCCACTGGAACCGGCCGAGGTCGCGCACGAGGCGGGGCGGCAGGTGTTCCGTGCCGACGAGGTCCCGGTACAGGGCCGGGGCGCTCACGTCGGCGAGCACCGCACGCCGGGCACGGACGAGCTCGCCGCGGGCCGTCCGGACACCGACCGCTCGGTTGCGTGCGACGAGCACGCGTTCGACGCGCGTCCCGGTGACGACGTCACCCCCGCCGGCGCGAACTCGTGCGGCGAGCGCGTCGGCGAGCGATCCGGCACCGCCCACGGGCACGGGAAAACCGACGTCCTGGCCCAGCATCGTCAGTAGCCAGCCGAAGAGGCCGCTGCCCGCGGCGTCGGGTGGGACGTCGGAGTGCATCGCGTTACCGGTGAGGAGCAGCCCGCCACCCTCGCCCCGGAACGTCTCGTCCGCGAGCCGGCGCACCGGCAGGACGCCGAGGCGGCCGAGGTCGAGCGTTCCGCCGACACCGAGCCGGCTCAGCAGCCGCAGGGCCGGGCGGGCGGCGGGCAGCGGGCTGAAGAGGGCGTCGAGCAGCGGGTCGCGTACTCGCTCCCAGCCGGCGAACATGCGGAGCCAGGCGTCGCCGTCGCCCGGACCGAGCTCTTCGAGTCCCGCGGCGGTGTCCTCGGGCTCGGTGCGCAGCACGACGGACCCTCCGTCGTCGAGGACGTGGGCCAGGACGGACGGTGCCCGCGACCAGGCCAGCCCGTGCTCCTCCAGGTGCAGGCCCCGGATCACCGGCGAGCCGGCCGCGAGCGGGTAGAACGCGCTGAACAGGTCGGTGCGGAAGCCCGGCGCCTCGGTCTCGGCCGTGCGCACCGCTCCGCCGACGGCGTCCTGCTCCTCGAGCACCAGCACGTCCCAGCCGGCGTCGACGAGCGCGTTCGCGGCGACCAGCCCGTTGGGACCGGCGCCGACGACCACCGCGTCGACCGTCCTCACCATGGGCGCGGCACCCGGCCCACCATCCGGCCCACCACCGACCTGTCCACCAGCAGCTCCTCCATCGGGTCCCGTCCAGCCTGCCCACGATCGGCCGCGGTCGCCAGCGCGCCGACGACGCCCGTGGGGTCCGGGCCGGTGTTCAGGGGACCACCGCGATGTCGGACGCGGCCAGGGCAAGCAGCACCACGCACACCACGGCGACCCCCATGCTGAGACCGAACGGCGCGCGGCTGCGCGGCCGCGCGAGCGCCGTGGCACCCGCGGCAAGAGCCAGGCAGGCAGCGACCGCGCCGCCGAACCAGGCGGCCGGAGCCGGAGGGCCGCCCGGGCCGGTGACGACCAGGCCGACCGCGGCGAGCAGGAGGCACGGGGCCAGCACGCCGCATGCGCGGCGGCCGAGCCGGTGCGGCAGGCCCCGGACGCCTGTCGCGGCGTCGTCCTCCAGGTCCGGCAGCGTGTTCGCGACGTGTGCTCCCGTACCCAGCAGCGCTGCCGCGGCGACCGCCCAGCCGGCGGGTACGCGCGGACCCGGCGCGGCGAGGACGACGAAGACCGCCAGCAGCCCGAAGGAGAGCGCGTAGGGCAGCCACGACCACACGGTCGCCTTGAGCCGCGCGTTGTACGCCCAGGCTCCGCCGACCGCCACGAGATGCGCGGCGCCCGGCGCGAGACCGAGCGCGAGCGACGCGGCGACGCACACGGCGAGCGCCGCCAGGGCGGCGGCACGCAGGCCGCGGGCGGTGACGAGTCCTGCGACCACGGGCTTGTCGATGCGGCCGACGGTCGCGTCGCGCGCGGCGTCGATCCAGTCGTTGGACCACCCGACGGAGAGCTGACCGGTGCCGACAGCTGCCGTGACCAGCGCGACGGTCGTCCCGTCGGAGCCGAGGGCAGCGGCCAGCGCGGCGGACAGGCCGGTCACGACGACGGTCGGAGCGGCATGGCTCGCGAGCACGAGGCCGCGGGCCAGGCGACGGACTTCCTTGCCGGACATCATGGGCGGCACGCTAGTCGTGCCGCGTCCTCGGCGCGCGGGTGGCGTGGTCCTGCGTCACGATGCTGAGATGTCGTGTGTCGTGGCGGTCGAGCCCGTTCTGCCCGCGAACGTGTACGCCCAGGAGGCGGTCACCGACGTCGTGGGGCCGCTGGTGGCGCCGGACCCGGCACGGACCGCGCTGCTGCGGCGGCTGCACGCGAGCGCCGGTGTGGAGCACCGGCACCTGGTGCTGCCGCTGGAGGAGTACGCGGACCTGCACTCCCTGGGTGCGACGAACGCGGTCTTCATCCGGGAGGGGGCCCGGCTGGCCGAGCGTGCGTGCCGCCGGGCGCTGTCCACGGCGGGCCTCAGACCGGAGGACGTCGACCATGTCTTCGCCACGTCGGTGACCGGGGTCGCAGCTCCGTCGCTGGACGTGCTGCTCGCGGAGCGGCTCGGCCTGCGGAGCGACGTGCGGCGCACGCCGTCCTTCGGGCTCGGCTGTGCGGGTGGCGCCGGCGGGCTGGCGCGCGTGCACGACCATCTGCTGGGCAGACCGCGCGACGTGTCCCTCCTGGTGTCCGTCGAGCTGTGCTCGCTGACCCTGCAGCACGGGGACGACTCCCCGGCCAACATGGTGGCGTCCGGCCTGTTCGGCGACGGCGCGGCCGCCGCCGTCGTCGTCGGTGCGATGCACCCGCTGGCGCTGGCGCCCCCGGGCGGTACCCCGGGGCGCCGGGCAGGCCGTCGGCGCACGGCCACGGTGGTCGACACACGCTCGCGGTTGTATCCCGGCACCACGGACGCGCTGGGCTGGGAGGTGCGTGACACCGGGTTCGCGATCGTGCTCTCCGCCGGCCTGCCGGGCCTGCTGCGTGCGCACCTGCTCGCCGACGTCAAGGGGTTGCTCGCGGAGCACGACCTGACCCCGGTGGAGGTGCCCACGTGGGTCGTGCACGCGGGTGGTCCGCGGGTCATCGATGCCGTGCGGGATGCGCTCGGGCTGGCTGAGGACGCGGTCCGGGAGAGCCGGGCGAGCCTCGCGTGCGCGGGCAACCTGTCGTCCGCGTCCGTGCTCGATGTGCTGGCCAGGACGCTGGCGAGCGCTGACGCCCCGTCGGGCTCGCCCGCCGTGCTCATGGCGTTCGGCCCGGGTGTCTCGTGCGAGCTGGTGCTGCTGAACCTGGAGGGCCGCTGACATGCTGGTGTTCTATGTCGTCCTGGTGGGTGCGACGGCGCTCGAGCGGCTCGCCGAGCTCGTCGTGTCGGCCCGCAACGCCCGGTGGTCCTTCGCCCGCGGTGGCGTCGAGTCGGGGCGAGGGCACTTCCCGGCGATGGTGGTGCTGCACAGCGGCCTCCTGGTGGCGTGCGTCGCCGAGGCGGTGCTCGCCGAACGGCCGTTCCTGCCGTGGCTCGGCTGGCCGATGCTCGTCCTGGTGCTCGCGAGCCAGGCCTTGCGGTGGTGGTGCGTGGCGACGTTGGGGCGCCGCTGGAACACCCGCATCATCGTGGTGCCGGGCCTGTCGCTCGTGTCGGCGGGTCCGTACCGGTGGATGCGCCACCCGAACTACGTGGCGGTGGTGGTCGAGGGCATCGCGCTGCCGCTGGTGCACACCTCATGGGTCACGGCCCTCGTGTTCACGGTGCTGAACGCGGTGCTGCTGGCGCGGTTCCGGATACCTGCCGAGGAACGGGCGCTGCGGATGTCCGCGGTCGGCGAGCGGTGAGCAGCGTGGGATCCGGCACCACCGACGTGGACGTCCTGGTGGTGGGTGCCGGGCCGGTCGGGCTGGCGGCGGCGGTACGTGCGCGGGCCGCCGGGCTCGACGTGCTGGTCGTCGACCGGCGGTCGGGCACCCTGGACAAGGCCTGCGGCGAGGGCCTGCTCCCCGGTGCGCTCCGGGCCGTGCAGGCCCTCGGTATCGACCCACCCGGTCATCAGCTGTCCGGTATCAGCTACCGGTCGCCCGGCCGATGTGCTGATCACCGTTTCACGTCCGGGCCCGGTCGCGGCGTCCGGCGGACGACCCTCCACGACGCCCTGCGCGAGCGCGCGACCGACGTCGGCGCGCCGTTCCTGCACGGGAGAGTCTGTGGCCTGCGGCAGGACGCCGCGGGCGTCGAGGTGGACGTCGCACGGACGTCGCGCGCGGACGGGGCGGGAGAAGCACGTGGCTCGGTCACGGTGCGTGCCGGATGGGTGCTGGGGTGCGACGGCCTGCACTCCACGGTGCGCCGGTTGGCGGGGCTCGAACCGGGGTCCGGGCAGCACGGCGGCCGGCCGACGGGCGACCGGTACGGGCTGCGCCGGCACTTCCAGGTGCGGCCGTGGACCGACCTCGTCGAGGTGCACTGGTCGCCGGACGTCGAGGCCTACGTGACGCCGGTCGGTGCGGAGACCGTCGGCGTCGCCCTGCTCGGGTCCCGCACCGTGCACGAGGCGGGGTTCGACGCGCTGCTGCGCTCCCGGTTCCCGGAGCTGAGCGCACGGCTCGCTGGTGCCGCGGTCACCGGCTCGCTGCTCGGTGCCGGCCCCCTGCGCCGGCGGTCGCGGCGGCGTTCCGCGGGCCGCGTGCGGCTGGTGGGTGACGCGTCCGGCTACGTCGACGCACTGACCGGCGAGGGGGTCCGCGTGGGGCTCGCCCAGGCGGACGCCGCCGTCCGGCACCTCGGCGACGGCGACGCGTACGAGCGTGCGTGGCGGGCGGTGACCCGCGACTACCGCACGCTCACCACCGGGCTGCTCGCCTGGGCCTCCAGCCCCGTCCGCCGGGCCATCGTGCCGGCGGCGTCGCGGGCGCCGTGGCTCTACGGCGCCGTGGTCGAGCGGCTGGCACGCTGACTCCCGGCCTGCTCAGCGCACCAGGCTGTTGCCCTGCACGGCCGCCAGCCGCGCCCTCACGCTGAGCAGGGTCTCGATGATGTGGTCCTCGCGCCCGTCGCCGAGCCGGCTGATCGGCACCGCGACGCTCATCGCGTCCACCGAGTGGTGGCTGAAGGGGAGTGCGACGCCGAAGCAGCGCACGCCCAGGCACGACTCCTCGCTCTCCGTGGCGTAGCCCTGGTAGGCCGCACGGTCGATGATCTCGAGCACCGAGTCCTTGTCGGTGGTGGTCTTCGGCGTGATCGCGGCGATCGACTCCGGCACCAGGTCGCGCCGCGACTCGGCCGGCATCTCGGCGAGCAGGGCGCGCCCCAGCGACGTGGCGTACGCCGGGAGCCGGCGTCCGACGGCGGAGTGCATGCGCAGCGGGTGCACCGACTCGCGCTTGGCGGTGTAGATGACGTCGGCGCCGTCGAGCCGTCCGAGATGGACGGTCTCCTCGGTGGCGGCGGCCACCTCGTCCAGCACGGCCGTGGCGCGGGCCAGCACCGGGTCGCCGTCGAGGTAGGCCGAGCTCACGACGAGGGAGTGGATGCCGAGCTGGTAGACGCTCCCGGTCGGGTCGGTCTGCAGCCAGCCGCGATCGGTCATGGTCCGCAGCAGCGCGTGGAGGCTGCTCTTGGGGATGTTCAGGCGGGTCGAGAGCTGCAGCTGGGTCCCCGGGCCGTGGGCCGCGATGTCGTCCAGCAGGTCCAGGGCGCGGGCCGCGGACTTGACCGGCCCGGTGTCGCTGGTGCCGGCGGCCTCCCGGGGGAGTTCCTTCTGAAGCTGCATGGACATTCTCCTCTGGTCTTTCTGCAGGTCTGGTCCTTCTGCGGGTACCGGGGCAGACCCACGGGGTGAATCGACCCTATCGCGAGTTCGCATACATGGACAGGTTTCGACCCCTTGACCAGTGACCCGGGTCACGTCTATCGTCGGGCAAGTTCACATAGACGAACAGAGTTCACAAACTGAGGGGTGACTGCGTGATCCAGGTTCGATATTCGACATCTCCGTCCACGGCGGAGACGGCCACTACTGCGGACCTGCGAGAGAACTTCCTCGTCACGGACCTCTTCGTGGACGGTGAGGTCCGGGGCACGTACACCCACGACGACCGGATGGTGGTCGGCGGGGCCGTGCCCGGCGCCGGCGAGGTCGGCCTGCCGGCCTGGTCCGACGTGCTGGGAACCGGGACGCACCTCGAGCGCCGCGAGCTCGGCGTCATCAACGTCGGCGCCGCGGGGCACGTCGTCGTCGACGGCGAGAAGTTCGAGCTCGACCATCTCGACGGCCTGTTCGTCGGCCGGGGGAGCGAGGTGTCCTTCGTCGGCGCCGAGGCTGCCTTCTACTTCGTGTCCGCACCGGCCCACGCGACGTACCCGACCCGGGCGCTCAGCCACAGCGAGGTGGTGCCGGTCGCGCTCGGCTCGGCCGAGGCGGCCAACGAGCGCAACCTCTTCCGCTACGCCTGGGGCCAGGAGCTGGAGACCTCCGTGCTGCAGTTCGGGGTGACGGTCGTCGCGAGCGGCTCCGTCTGGAACACCTTCCCGCCGCACCTGCACGACCGCCGCACCGAGATCTACTGCTACGTCGACCTCGACGAGCAGGACCGCGTCTTCCACTTCCTGGGCCAGCCCGGCGCCACCCGCCACCTCGTGCTCCGGAACCGCCAGGCGGTCATCTCTCCGCCCTGGTCCATCCATGCCGGAGCCGGCACCGGGTCGTACGCCTTCATCTGGGCGATGGCCGGCGAGAACAACGCCTACACCGACCTGAGCCCCGTGGCGCTGGAGGACCTGTGAACAGCTCGCCCTTCGACCTGCAGGGCAGGTGCGCGGCGGTGACCGGCGCGGGACGCGGCCTCGGCCAGGCGATCGCGGTGGGTCTCGCCCGCTCGGGAGCGGACGTCGTCCTGCTCGGCCGGCCCGGCAACCAGGAGGCGACCCGCGACCTGGTCGCCGACCTCGGCGTCAAGGTGGACGTCGTCGACCTGGACGTGAGCGACCTCGACGCGGTCGAGCAGGTCAGCGCCGAGCTGAACGGCTCGCGTCAGATCGACATCGTGATCAACAACGCCGGGATCATCGACCGCGAGGACTCCGTCGCCGTCGGCCGCGACTCCTGGCAGCGGGTGCTCGACGTCAACCTCAACGGGCTCTTCTTCCTCACCCAGCAGCTCGGCCGGCCGATGGTCGAACGAGGCCACGGCAAGATCGTCAGCATCGCCAGCCTGCTGTCCTTCCAGGGCGGCCTGCGCGTGGTGTCGTACGCCGCCAGCAAGCACGGCGTCGCCGGGGTGACCAAGGCACTGGCCAACGAGTGGGGGCCCCGCGGCGTCCAGGTCAACGCCATCGCCCCGGGCTACATGGTCACCGACAACACGACGGCGCTCCGCGAGGACGCGGACCGCGCACGCTCCATCCTGGAGCGCATCCCGGCCGGGCGATGGGGCACGGCCGAGGACATCGCCGGTGCTGCCGTGTTCCTCAGCTCCTCGGCCGCCGACTACGTCAACGGCCACGTCCTGGCCGTCGACGGGGGCTGGATGGCCCGCTGACCTCAGTCCCTCCACAGCAGTCCCACCGCCGGACTCCGGCACCGAACGAGATCGAGGAAAAGACAATGAAGTTCACCTCTCGACACACAGCCGCCGTCATCGGGGTCACCCTGGCGGCCGCCACGCTCACGGGATGCACCGAAGAGGCAGGTGGGGGTGGCACCGCAGCCGCAGCCGGTGCCTGCGACCCCGCGGACGTCACCCTGGTGGGCCAGGTGCGCAACGAGTCCAACCCGTACGAGGCGGCGTGGCTGGACGGCGGCGACGCCTTCGCCGAGCAGGTCGGCCTCACCCAGGAGCGACTCACCTATGACGGCGACTCGACCCGTCAGCAGGAGCAGATCAGCCAGCTGCTCGCCGGCGACACCGAGTGCCTGGTCATGAACGTCCTGCCCAACGGCGACTCCGACACCCCGCCCATCGTGGAGGGGGCCGAAGAGGCGGGCGCCTACCTCGTCACCCAGTGGAACAAGCCGGCCGACCTGAACGTCACCGACTACGACTCCTGGCTCTCGCACATCACGTACGACGGCGTGGAGTCGGGCAAGCAGATCGGCGACGCGCTGGCCGAGGCCGTCGGCGGTTCGGGCGGCATCATCGCGCTGCAGGGCATCCTGGACACCGGTGCCGCCAAGGACCGGTTCGCCGGTCTCGAGGAGTCGCTCGCGGCCAACCCGGACGTCGAGCTGCTCGACGACCAGACCGCCAACTTCTCCCGGGCGGAGGCACTGGAGGTGACCAAGACGCTGCTCACCAAGCACGGTGACGACGTCAAGGGCATCTGGGCCGCCAACGACGACATGGCGCTCGGCGCGCTCGAGGCGCTGCAGCAGGCGGGCCGGGACGACGTGGCAGTGGTCGGCATCGACGCGGTGCCGGACGCGCTCACGGCGATCGAGGACGGCACCATGACGGCGACCGTCTCCAGCGACGGCCCCTGGCAGGGCGGCATCGGCCTGGCCATCGGCTACTGCGTCGCCACCGGTGAGCTCGCCGTCGAGGACATCGCCGCTGAGGACCGCGCCTGGTACGCGGAGCAGTTCCTCATCGAGCAGGACAACGTCGCCGACTTCGTCTCCCCGGAGACCGACGAGGCCGACTTCGCCTGCGACAACCTCTTCAGCCGTTCGCAGGGCGCGATGTCGTGACCACGACATCCCCCGCCGACGCCGACCGCGAGGTCGTGCACGCAGGGCGCCCCCGGCCTCGGCGGGGGATATCGCTCAGCGACGCCGGACCGCCGATCGCCCTGGTCGTCATCTTCGGAGTCTTCGCGGTTCTCAGTCCCGACTTCCGGACCGTCTCGAACGTGCAGAACGTCCTGGACGCCGCGGCGGTCCTGGCGGTCGTGACCTGCGGCATCAGCTTCGTGCTGATGATGGGGTCGATCGACCTGTCAGCTCCCGGGATCATGGGCGCCTCCGCGATCGCGGTCGCCCTCCTGGTCGCCAACAACCGCAACGACAACGACTTCGGGCTGTTCGGGGTCGCCGTGGCGGTCCTGCTCGGTGCCGCGCTCGGCTGCCTGAGCGGGCTCGCCCTGGTCGTGCTGAAGGTGCCGTCGTTCATGACCACCCTCGGCGTCTCCGCCGTGGGTCTCGGCGTGGCCACCCTCATGTTCGCGGGCGTGCAGCCCAACGTCACCGACCCGATGCTGGAGGGCTGGGCGGTCGAACGGTTCCTCGGCCTGGCCCACCTCACCTGGATCGCCGTCGCCTGTGTGCTCGTGGGCGCTCTGGTGCAGCGCTACTCGCGCCTGGGCCGGTACGCCTTCGCGATCGGCGGCGCCGAGGAGGTGCTGGGACTCTCCGGGGTGCGTGTAGCGCCGTACAAGGTGGCGGTCTTCACGATGGCCGGTGCGTTCTACGGCCTCGCCGGCGTGCTGGTGACCAGCCAGCTCGGCGCCGGCCTCGTCCAGGCGGGCAGGGGCTACGACTTCTCCGCCATCACGGCCGCCGTCGTCGGTGGCACCCTGCTCTCGGGCGGCCGCGGCGGCATCCTCCACTCCGTGGTCGGCGTCCTGCTGGTGACGGTGCTCACCAACGGCCTCGTCCAGGTCGGGGTGAGCCCGTACTGGCAGGGCGGTGTCCAGGGGCTCATCGTCGTCGCGGCCGTCGCGGCCGCGGTCCTCCCACAGCGTCGTAGGAACCAGGTGACCAAGTGACCACGAACCTGCAGACCCAGCCCGACCCGCGGGTGCCGGCGCCCGCGCCCGCCCTCGAGGTGCGCTCTCTGGTCAAGCACTACCCCGGCGTGAAGGCGCTCGACGGCGTCGACCTGGTCGTGCGTCAGCACGAGGTGCTGGGCCTGGCCGGGGAGAACGGCGCCGGCAAGTCCACGCTGCTCAAGGCGCTGGTCGGCCTGGTGCGGCCGGACGGCGGCGAGATCTGGGTGCGCGGCGAGAAGGTCCGGCTCAGGAGCGTCGTCGATGCCGCCGACCACGGCATCGGCATGGTGTTCCAGGAGCAGTCGCTC
Organism: Promicromonospora iranensis; assembly: GCF_028994805.1. Lineage (GTDB taxonomy): Bacteria > Actinomycetota > Actinomycetes > Actinomycetales > Cellulomonadaceae > Promicromonospora > Promicromonospora iranensis. The sequence continues at coordinate 380,011 of NZ_JAJQQP010000005.1, forward strand.
GTCCCCAACCTCACCGCCGCCGAGAACATCGTGCTCGGCAGCGAGGGCCCGGGCGTGCGCCGCGGCATCTACCGCTGGAGCACGATGCGCCGGCTCGCGCAGGAGCAGCTCGACAAGATCGGGTCGCACATCGACCCCCTCGCCCGCACCGACACCCTGACCTTCGCCGACCGGCAGATGGTCGAGATCGCCAAGGTGCTGCGGATCGAGGAGCGCACCTCGCACCCGCCGGTGATCATCCTCGACGAGCCCACCTCGGTGCTGGAGTCCAAGGAGATCGAGACCCTCTTCACCCAGGTGCGCCGGCTGCGCGAGTTCGCCTCGGTCGTGTTCGTCTCGCACCGCCTCGACGAGGTGCTCGACGTCTGCGACCGGGTGGCCGTGCTGCGCGGCGGCCGGTCGGTGGGCGAGGTGCCCGCCGCGGACGCGGCCCCGGCCGACCTGCACCGCATGATGATCGGCTCCACCGGGTCCGACGACCACTACCACGGCGGCGCCGGCGAGCGACCGGACGAGGCCAGCAGGCCCCGCCTCGTGGTGCGCGGTCTGTCCGGCAAGAGCTTCCGCGACGTCGACCTCGACGTGCACGCCGGCGAGATCGTCGGCATCGTCGGCGTCCACGGATCCGGCCGCGAGGACGTGTGCCGGGCGCTCTTCGGCGCCGAGCCCACCACCGCCGGCGAGGTGGTCCTCGACGGCGAGAAGCTCGACCTGTCCGGCACGCGTGCGGCCTGCGCCGCGGGCGTCGGGTACGTCCCGGCCGAGCGCAAGACCGAGGGCATGGTCGGCCCGATGTCGGTAGCGGACAACATGACGCTCACCAAGCAGCAGTCCCGCTGCACCGGCCCGCTGGTGCGACCCCGGAAGCAGGCGACGCTCGTGGACCGGTGGATCGAGCGGCTCTCGATCCGCACCCCGCACCGGGGCACCGCGATCCAGAGCCTGTCCGGCGGGAACCAGCAGAAGGTGGTGCTGGCCCGCTGGCTGGTGGCCGGCGACGTCCGGCTGCTGCTGCTCGACCACCCGACGCGCGGGCTCGACGTCGGCGCACGCTCGGAGGTGTACCGGCTCATGCGAGAGCTCGCCGACAGCGGCGTCGCCACGGTGTTGCTGGCCGACAGCCTGGAGGAGGCGATAGGCATGTCCGACCGGATCATCGTGATGAGCGACGGCCGGGCGACCACGCAGGTCGCCGCCCCGGCCGGGGGCAAGCCGACCCCGCTCGACCTCGTCAAGGAGATGGTCTGACCATGTCCGCACCCGTTCTCACCACACCGGCCCCCGACGCCGTCGTCCCCGGCCGGCCGACCGTGGGCCAGCGGCTCACGTCGTTCATGCCGGTCATCGCTCTCGTCGTGCTGCTGGCGGCGCTGACCGTCGCCGACCCGGGCTTCCTGACCCTGAGCAGCCTCACGGCCGCTGTCCGCACCTCGGCGCCGCTCGTCGTGCTCGCAGCCGGTGCCACGCTGGTGGTCCTGTGCGGTGGCATCGACCTGTCGATCGCCGCGCTCTGCTCACTGGCGACCGTGTTCTTCGCACTGTGGCTGCCCGACCTGGGCGGGCTCACCACGTTCGCGATCATCGCGGCCACGGGCGCCATCGGCGCGCTGCAGGGCGTCGCGCACGTGCTGTTCCGGATCCCGTCGTTCATCGTCACGCTGGGCGGGATGAGCATCTTCAGCGCGATCGCCCTGGTGATCTCCGACGCCGGCCCGGTCCGGGTGGTCGACCGGGACGCCACCAACTGGCTCACGCTCTACGTCGGCGGCGTGGTGCCGATGGCGTTCGTCGTCGCGCTGGTCCTCGTCGCGGCCGTCTCCCTGGTGCTCCGGCTCACCCCGCTGGAGAGCTGGATCCGGGCCACCGGCTACTCCGAGTCGGCGGCCCGGCTGGCCGGCGCGCCGGTGGACCGGGTCAAGATCGCCGCCTTCACGGTCTCCGGTGCGTGCGCCGGCCTGGCTGCCGTCATGCTGGTCTCCCGGAACTTCAGCGGCAGCCCCACGATGGCGGACAATCTGCTGCTGCCGGCGGTCGCGGCCATCGTCGTGGGTGGCACCGCCATCACCGGAGGCCACGGCTCGCTCTGGCGCAGCCTCGCCGGCGCGCTCGTGGTGACCCTGCTCCGGGTGGGGTTGCCGATCGTCGGCGTGCCGTCGGCCTACGAGCAGATCCTCTACGGCGCGATCATCGTCGCGGCCGTCGCGCTCACCCTCGACCGGTCGAAGGTGCTGATCATCAAGTAGCCACGACCCGACCTCGCCTCAGCGCACCACCGACCGTCGACCCAGACCTCGAACCCGCACCTCGAACCAGCACCCCCGAACCCGCACCTCGACAACACGGAAGGCTCTCCATGACCGAGAATCCGCAGCTCCTGCCCGCCGTCTCCTCGTTCCTCTCCTCGCCCAAGCAGCTGCTGATCGACGGCGAGTGGGTGGACGCCAAGGAGGGCCAGACCTTCGCCACGGTGAATCCCGCGACGGAGGAGGTCCTCGTCCAGGTCGCCCAGGCCTCTGCGGTCGACGCCGACCGCGCGGTCACCGCCGCCCGCAACGCCTTTGAGCACGGTTCGCCCTGGTCCAGGATGACCCCGCGTGACCGCTCGCACCTGCTGTGGCGCATCGGCGACCTGATCGAGGAGCGCACCGAGGAGTTCGCGCAGCTCGAGTCCCTGGACAACGGCAAGAGCCTCGCGTCCGCCCGGGGTGACGTCGGCGTGGCCGCCGAGCTGTTCCGCTACTTCGCCGGCTGGGCCACCAAGATGGAGGGCACGACGATCCCGATGTCGGTGCCCGGCCGCGACTTCCACGCCTACACGCGCCGCGAGGCCATCGGCGTCGTGGCCGGCATCGTGCCGTGGAACTTCCCCCTCACGATGGCCGCATTCAAGATCGTCCCGTCCATCACCGCGGGCAACACCGTCGTGCTCAAGCCGGCCGAGCAGACGCCGCTCACCGCGCTCCGCCTCGGCGAGCTGCTGCTGGAGGCGGGTGTCCCGGCCGGTGTCGTCAACGTCCTGCCCGGGTTCGGGGACGCGGGTGCCGCCCTGGTCGACCACCCCGGCGTGGACAAGGTCGCCTTCACCGGCAGCACCGAGGTCGGCAAGAAGATCGCCGCCGGCGCGTCGAAGAACCTCAAGAAGGTGTCGCTGGAGCTCGGCGGCAAGGCGCCCAACATCATCTTCGCCGACGCCGACCTCGACGCTGCGATCGCCGGCGCCGCCCTGGCCGGCTACTTCAACGAGGGCCAGTGCTGCGTCAACGGCTCGCGCCTGTACGTCCAGCGCGAGGTGTTCGACCAGGTGGTCGAGGGCGTCGCCGCGGCGGCCCGGGCCATCACGGTGGGCGACGCGTTCGACCCGGCAACCACCATGGGGCCGCTGGTCTCGCAGGAGCAGCACGAGAAGGTCATGGGCTACGTCCGTGGGGCGGTCGCCGACGGCGCCACGCTCGCCGCGGGCAGCGCCGACGCGGCCGCCGACCGCGGCTACTTCTTCTCCCCGACGCTGATCACCGACGTCACCGAGCAGATGGCCGTCCAGACCGACGAGATCTTCGGCCCCGTGATCACCGCCATCCCGTTCGACACCGAGGACGAGGTGGTCGCCGCGGCCAACAACACCGTCTACGGCCTCGCGGCCGGCGTGTGGTCGCGCGACCTCAGCACCGCCCACCGGGTCGGGGGACGGCTGCGAGCCGGCACGGTCTGGCTCAACACCTGGCACGCGGACGACGTCACGCTCCCGCGGGGCGGCTTCAAGCAGTCCGGCTGGGGCCGTGAGCTGGGGTCGTTCGGCCTGGACGACTACACGGAGCTCAAGACGGTCATCGCAGAGCTGCGCTGACCCGAGACCGGCACCACAGGAAGCAGCACCACAGGAAACAGCAGCACCCAGGGACCGGACTGGGTGGCCGGCCCGCGGGCCGGCCACCCGGGCCGTCGTCCTGCCCACCACCACGTGCGAAAAGGGATTCAACGATGAACCTGCTACGCAGACCTGACCGGCGGCGCACCGCGCGCCGCCTCCACCGAGCACCCGCCCGCCTGGCGGCGCTGCTGGCCGCCGCCCTGGTGGCCGTACCTCTCGCGAGCGGCGTCGCGCAGGCCGCCCCCACGTCCTCAGCTGCCCAGACCGCCGTGGGTTCCGTCGACGACGGCGTGCTGCGGGTCCTGCTGTTCTACAAGCCCAACTTCCACGCCTCGCACGTCCAGGCCCGTCAGGCCGTGCGTGACCTCGCCACGCAGCTGGGCACCGAGTACTCCCAGCCCGTGGAGATCCAGGAGACCGAGGACGCCGCCGCGTTCACGACGGAGAACCTCGCGACCAAGGACGCCGTGGTCTTCGCCCAGACCGGAGGCGTGCTGTTCGACGTGGCCCAGCGGGCCGCGCTGGAGGGTTACATCCGCGACGGTGGCGGGTACATGGGCCTGCACTACACCGGCTGGTCGGTGGGGCAGAGCGAGCATGACGTGAACCCGTTCTACGCCCGGCTCGTGGGCGCGATGTCCGAGGGTCACCCCGAGAACCCCGCGGTGCGCCCGGGCCGGGTGGTGGTCAAGGACGCCACGCACCCGCTGACCCAGGGGCTGCCGGACGAGTTCACCCGCAGCGACGAGTGGTACGACTGGCTGGTCAACCCGGCCCCGAACGTGCGCACCCTGCTGGGCGCCGACGAGTCGTCGTACGGCGGCGGCAACAACGGCACGAACCACCCGATCACCTGGTGCCAGGAGATCGACGCGGGCCGGTCCTGGTACACGGGGATGGGGCACGAGGGCTCGGCGTACGCCGAGGCCCCGATCCGGACCCAGATGAAGAACGGCCTGGCCTTCTCCGCCGGCCTGCTCGAGGCCGACTGCTCACCGCCCGACAAGTCCGAGCAGGGCTCGTGGAGCGGCGTGACCCCCTGGCCGCTGGTCCCGATCAACGCGGCGCTGACGTCCGACGGCAAGGTCCAGTCGTTCGGCAGCGTCTCCTCGGGCTGCACCGACAGCACGCCCTACGACTTCGGCGGCAACTCGTGCGTCACCCAGGGCGGCCAGATGGAGATCGACGTCTGGGACCCGGCCGAGGAACGCACGACGGCCAACGTGAGCGACGGCGTCGTGACGAACTCGACGTACACCGACCTGTTCTGCTCGATGCAGGTCCAGATGCCGCACCGGCGGGCCACGATGACCGTCGGCGGTGACGACGGCCTGGGCGGCAACGCGCCCAACGACGCCTCGCTCGGCGTCACGAGCTACACGACCAACCAGGGCCTGCGCACCGAGGCCCCGATGAACTTCCCACGCTGGTATCCCACGGGCACCACCCTGCCCGACGGCTCGGTCGTGGTGCAGGGCGGCAGCCTCAAGGGAGGCCCGGGCGGTCCCGGCGTCCTGACCCCGGAGATCTACACCCCCGACCAGGGCAGCTCCTGGAAGCTCCTGGAGGGCGCCACCAGCGCGGCCGCGTACGGTGACGGCGGCAACGGCAACGGACCCGATGAGAACCGCTGGTGGTACCCGCGCGCGTTCGTCGCGCCGGGCAACGGCAACGTCTTCAACATCACCGGCACCCAGATGTACGAGCTCGACCCGTCGGGCGACGGCGAGGTGATCCTCCGGGGCACCCTGCCCGCGGACGTCGCGAACCAGGGCGGGCTCGGCAACCCGGTCGGTGCCACGTCCACGGCGACGATGTACCGTCCCGGCAAGATCCTGCAGGTCGGCGGCGGCTGGTGGGCCAACGGCGGCGGTCCCGAGGGCGCTCGTGCCGGCTTCACCGTCGACATCACCGGCGGCACCGACGCCCCGGTGGTCGAGGCGACCGAGCCGATGAAGCACCAGCGGCACTGGGCCACCTCCACCGTGCTGCCCGACGGCACCGTGATCGTCACCGGCGGTTCGCGGGACAACAACGGCAACGGCGGCTACGTGACCACCGCCGAGATCTGGAACCCCGACACCGGCGAGTGGACGGAGGTGGAGGTGCCCTACGAGCACGCCCGCCTGTACCACTCGACCGCGCTGCTCCTGCCCGACGGCCGCCTGATGGTGGGCGGCGGCGGCACCCCGGGGCCGCGCAACTACACGGACGTGGAGTTCTACTCCCCGGCCTACCTGTTCGACGGCGCCGAGCCGGCGGCGCGCCCGGAGGTCACGGGCGTGCCGAAGAAGATCGGCTACGACGGCACCTTCGACGTGCAGGCCGACGGCGAGGTCTCCCGCGTCACGCTGGTCCGCAACGGCTCCGTGACGCACGGGTTCAACAACGACCAGAACTTCCAGGACCTGGCGTTCGCCCAGGACGGCGGCGACCTCACCATCGAGACGCCGGTCGACGGCACCTACGCCCCGCCCGGTGCCTACATGCTCTTCGTCTTCGACGAGGACGGCACACCGTCGGTCGCCGACATCGTCCAGATCGACCCGACGGTCGAGATGGACGCCCGCTCCCCGCACCTGGTCGACCAGCTCGAGTACCCGCGCATCCCGGCGGAGTGGCGCTCCGCCAACCCGCCGGCGGTCGTGGACGTCGAGCCGGGCAACGGCCGCATGTCCCCGTGGGAGGTCGACAGCGAGGTCCAGCTCGTCCGGGCCGCCGCGGCCAGCCAGGGCGGCCTCGGCGCCACGGGCTATCACCTCGGCGTGGGCAGCGAGGGCAGCCTGACCCGCACGGTCAAGGGTCTCGACCCGGGCCGTGAGTACCGCATCTCGTTGCGCTACGCCCGCGACAGCCGGTCCGCCGGCACCGCACCAGGCACGGCCGACCTCTCGATCGGCAACCTGTCGACGACCCTGACGGCAGCACCGGACGTGTCGTCGCAGCAGAAGTTCGGGAAGTACGTCGGCACCTTCGTCGCCGGAGCGCGGTCGCAGGACCTGACCATCACCGCCGGCGACTCCGGCGCGGGCGTCATGATCGACGACCTGGTGGTCGTGGGCTCCGACCCCGGCGCGTCCGACGTCCCCGTGCACTACGAGCTCGACGAGGGTTCCGGCGCCAGGGCCGCCAACACCGGCACCGACGATGCGGTGGGCGCGGCCACGCTCACGGGCACGACCGGCTGGAGCGACAGCGGAGTGTTCGGGGGCGCCGCCGACTTCGCCGGCGGGACCAACGCGAACGCGGTGGACCTGCCCGACAACCTGCTCCAGGGCGAGGAGAGCTTCACCACCTCGTTCTGGGTGCGGCCGGAGACGACGTCGGACTGGGCGGGCCTGTTCCACATCGGGGACGGGCTCGAAGGAGCGGGCAGCTTCTTCCAGATCCAGCTGCAGACCAACGCCGCCGGCGCCACCGGGCTCGCGGCGACGTTCAAGGCCAAGGGCGCCGCGCTGCAGGAACGGGTCTACGCCACACCGACCCGTGACGTGACCGTCGACGAGTGGAACCACGTGGCGTTCACCCGGCAGGGTGCGACCGGCACGCTGTACCTCGACGGCGAGCCGATCGCGTCCCGCGACGACCTGACGATCGACATGGCCGACGTCGGGCCGACGTCGAACAACTGGCTGGGCCGCAACGGCTTCCCGGACCCGGCCTACGACGGCCTCATGGACGACGTCCGGGTGTATACCTCGGCGCTCGGGGACGCCGACATCGCGGCCCTGTACGACGACGGCAGCGCGCTCGCCACGACCACCGAGGTCACCGTCGAGCCGGCCTCGCCGTCTCCGTTCGGCGAGCCGGTGACCGTCTCCGCCGCCATCGCGGCCGGGGCCGGCGAGGCACCTTCGGGTGTCGCCGAGCTGTGGGTCGACGCGGCCCGTGTCGGTGGTCAGGTCGACGTGGCCGACGGCGCGGTGCGGTTCACCGACGTGGCTCTCTCACCGGGGGAGCACGAGGTGGAGGTGCGCTTCCTCGCCGACGACGGGTGGCGCGACTCCGCGCAGACCGTCAAGCACACGGTCGAGCGGCCGCCGCCGGGCGAGGGCACGCCGATCCACTACGCCTTCGACGAGGGCCAGGGCACCACGGCGGCCAACAAGGGACTGGACAGCTCGGTGGGCGCTGCGACGCTCACCGGATCGGCCGGCTGGACCCCGGACGGCAGGTTCGGTGCGGGGGTCAACCTGCCCGGCGGCGCGGCGGGGACGGGTAACCAGGTCGAGCTGCCCGACAACATCGAGGCGGGCATGGACGACCAGTTCAGCGTCTCGGTCTGGGCCCGCCCGGACGCGCTGCCCACCTGGGTGCCGCTGCTCCAGATCGGGAGCAGCACCGACACGTTCTTCCTGCTGCAGTCCAACACCCAGACCAGCGGAGCCACCGGCTTCGCCGCGACGTTCAAGGCGCCGGGCACCCCGGGCAGCGCCCAGGAGCGTCTGGTCCTGGGCCAGGACAACGACCTGGCGCTGAACGAGTGGACGCACGTGGTGTTCACCCAGAGCGGCTCGGTCGGGAAGATCTACTTCGACGGCGAGCTGCAGGCCACCCGCGAGGACTTCACCATCAACATCGGTGACATCGGGGTGGGCGGCCAGACGACGACCAACCTCATCGGCGGCACGAGCTGGCCGGACGCCCGCTGGGACGGCCTGGTCGACGACTTCCGGATGTTCGGGTACGAGCTGACCGGCGAGCAGGTGGCCCAGCTCCATGCCGGCCCGGCGGCCAACGTGGCCCCCGTGGGCGCCGCCGACGCCTACGGGACCGTCGAGGACGAGCCGCTGACCGTGGACGCCCCCGGCGTCCTGGCCAACGACACGGACGCCGACGGCGACGACCTGACCGCGACGGGGCTCACGCAGCCCGCCCACGGTGCGGTCGACCTGGCCGCGGACGGTTCGTTCACCTACACGCCAGACAGCGGGTTCGCAGGTACCGACACGTTCACCTACAAGGCCTCCGACGGGACCGCGACATCGGCGGCCACGACGGTGACGCTCACCGTGGAGGAGGGGGAGCAGCCGCCGGTCAACACCGCTCCGGAGGCGGTTCCTGACGCCTACGCCGCCGTGGGCGGCGAGCCGCTCACGCTCCCGGCGCCAGGCGTCCTCGCCAACGACACCGACGCCGACGGCAACGTGCTGACCGCGACCGGGGTGACCCAGCCCGCCAACGGCAAGGTCACGCTGGAGGCGGACGGGTCCTTCACGTACACCTCCGACGCCGGGTTCTCCGGCAAGGACGTCTTCACCTACCGCGCCGACGACGGGGAGGACCGCTCCGCGCCGGCGACGGTGACCATCACGGTGCGGTCGCCCGCGGTGACGGCGGTGGCCGGAGTGGCGCTGCCGATCACCTACGGCACGGCGGGCACGGTCTCGGTGGCGGTCTCACCGGCCACGGCCACGGGCCGGGTCGAGCTGTCCGACGGCGAGACGGCACTCGCGGAGGCCACGATCGCGGACGGGCGAGGAACCCTGGTTCTCCCGGCCACCTCGTTGGCGCCGGGGGTGTACGACCTGACCCTCCGCTACGGGGGCGACGCCGATCACCGGGCGTCGTCGTCGCGAGTCCGGGTCGTGGTGGAGAAGGTGGTGCCGACCATGGAGATCTCGGCGACGAAGGCCTCGGGGAACAAGGCGGTGGTCACCGTGTCGCTCACCGCGGCGAACGACGTCCGGGTGACCGGCGAGGTGCGGCTCGCGGTCCAGGGCGGTCAGACGCTCCTCGGGACCGTGCAGAACGGTCGCGCCCTCTTCGAGGTGCCGAGGCCGAAGAAGGGTGACCTGACGCTGACCGCGTCCTACCTGGGCAGCGAGCTCGCGCTCGCGGCCGAGACCAAGGTGACGGTCAGGGTGCGGTAGCAGGAAAGGCGTGGGCCCGGAGGACGGATCCTCCGGGCCCACGCCCCGCTTCGGTGGTGCTGCCGGTCAGTCGTCGGCCAGCGCGGCGACCACACCGGCGCGGCTCTCGTCCTCGCTGGCCAGCACACCGCCGTTGGCGACGATGTCGGGGGTGATCTCGCTGAAGACCATGCGGACGTCCTGGCGCCGGGCGCCCAGGATCTCGACGGCGCTGTCGGCCACGGCCTTGGCGAACTCGCGACGCTGCTCGACGGTGCGGCCACGCAGCAGCTCGACGGTGATGTTGGGCATCTTTTCCCTCCGGGGGTTGGCCGCTCCGCACACCTCCACGTGTTCACGGGTGCGACCTCGATTCGGTGACATGAACCACCGTACGGGCGCGATGGCCGCGCCGTCCATGATTTCGAGACTTCGGTTCACATTCTTGACAGCGGTTCGGCATGCTGATTCGGTGTGCTGGCCATCTCCACAGGCGGGGAGCCCCATGCAGCGCACGACCATCACCCGACGCGTGACCCTGTCCGGGCTCGCGGCCGCCGTCCTCGTGACCCTCGGGTCGGTGACGGCGGCGGCCCACGTGACCATCACGCCGTCGACCACCGCCGCGGGCGCCACCGCCGTGCTCCGGCTCGAGATCCCGCACGGGTGCGAGGGCTCGGCGACGACCGCGGTCTCCGTCCGGATGCCCGAGGACGTCGCGGACGTGACCGCCTCCGGCACCGACCGCTGGACGGTCGACCAGGCTCCCGATGCCCTGACCTGGACGACCGACGAGCCCCTCCCGGACGGGGAGCATGCAGAGGTCGAGCTCACCGTGCGCCTGCCCGACGACACCGGCGCGACGCTCGTCTTCCCGGTGATCCAGAAGTGCGAGGACGGTGAGGCGGCCTGGACCGAGGTTGCCGAGCACGGCGAGGGTGCCGAGCATTTGGAGGGTGATGAGCACGGCGCGGGGCACGAGGAGCTCGACCGGCCGGCGCCGGTCCTCGTCGTGACTGCTGGTGACAACGCCGGCAAGGTCGCCGCCGACGCCGACGGCAGCAGCTCCCGCGAACCGGAGCCGGCGAGCGCGGCCGACGGCGCCGCGGACCGCGGCCCCCTGATCACCTACGGTGCGGCAGGCATCCTGGCCGCGGGCATCCTGGCGGGAGGGGCGGTCCTGCTGCGGCGCCGCCGGAACCGGTGACGCGCCTCGACGTGATGACGTACCGGGATGCGGGGCGGCGTACGACCGGCCTGCTGCTCCTGGTCGCCGTCGTCTGGGTGCTCCTCCTCGGCTCGGCCGGCAGCGCGGCGGCCCACGCGACCCTCGTGCGCACGGATCCGGCGCAGGGCGAGGTGCTGGAGACCGCCCCCGAACGGATCACCTTCAGCTTCAACGAGTCGGTGATCGGTGTTCCGGCGGGTATCAAGGTGTTCGACGCGGCAGGGGACGAGGTGGCGTCTTCGGCCTCGGTGAGCGCGTCGCAGCTGTTCGTCGACCTCGACGAGGAGGTTGGGGACGGCACGCTCGTGGTCGTGTGGCGCCTCGTGTCGGAGGACGGGCACCCGATCGGTGGCTCGCTGAGCTTCGCGGTCGGCGCCCCCAGCGACGTCGTCGACGTATCGACGGACGGAGCGGACGCCCCTACCGACGCGCCCCTGGGTCTCAGCCTGGTTCGCGGGCTCGGCTACGTGGGCCTCCTCCTGGCCGCGGGCGTGGCCGCCTTCGCCGTCCTGTTCCTCCCGCGGGACCGCGCCGCCGACCGCTCGCGCGCCCGGATCCGTCCGGTCGCGCGCGTCGCGGCCGGTGCCGCCGCGCTCGGCTGGGTGACGGCCGTGCCGCTGGTCGCGCTCTACCAGCTCGGCCTGCCGGCGTCGGCGATCACCGACGGCTCCACCTGGTCGTCGCTCGCGCCGACCGAATACGTGGTTCCCGCGGCGGTGGTCGCGGGGCTCGCGCTGGCCGCGGGGTCGCTCCCGAGGGCAGCCGCCGCGGGCCGGACGAGGGTCGCCCTGGTGCTGGCCGGCTGCGCCCTGGCGGTCGCCGCACCCGCGTTCACCGGCCACACGCGGGCCGCCACGCCCGAGGCGCTGGTGATGGGCGTGGACGTGCTGCACCTCGCTGCCGGATCCCTCTGGCTCGGCGGCCTGGTCGCGATCGCCCTGGTGCTGGGCGACCTCGCCCGCGGCGACTCCGGCATCGTCGCGCTTGCCAGGTTCTCCACCTGGGCGGCCGTCCTGCTGGCCGTGCTCGTGCTCGCCGGATCCTTCCTGGCCTGGCGGGTCGCCGGGAGCTGGGACGCCCTCGTCGGCTCCGGCTACGGGAACCTCCTGCTCGTCAAGGTCCTCGCCGCGCTGGTCGCCGTCGCCATCGCCGCCTGGAACAGGTGCTCCCTGCTGCCACGCCTCCGCACGGCGCCCCGTCGCCGGGACCAGAGCTCCCCGGCCACCACGCTGCTGATCCGTGCGGCGCTCGCGGAGGCGGGTGTGCTGATCGTGGTCCTGGTCGTCACCGGCTTCCTGGTGGACCGGAGCCCTGAGACCGACACGGCCGCCACCTCCGTCGAGGAGTCGGCGTCGAGTGCGGGGGAGCCGGTGGTGCTGGGCCAGATCTCCGCGCGGATCGCCCTGGATCCGCCAGCCGTCGGACCGGCGACCCTCACCATCACCATGACCGACGCGCTCGGGGAGCCCGCCGAGGGCTACGAGGCGCCCCGGCTCAGCCTGAAGTCCGCCGAGGTGGATCTCGGTGAGGTGGAGGTCGCCTCGCTCGGTCCGGGCGTCTATGCCGGCGAGGTCGTGCTGCCGACAGGGGGTGAGTGGGAGGTGCAGGTCTCGATGCGCACCACGGAGTTCGACAACCCGGTGCGGACGGTGACGTTCCGGGTGCCCTGACGGTCACCCGGCGTCGAGCGGCAGCCCCACCGTGAGGTGCGGGGCCAGCGCGCCGAGGAAGTCGCGGGCGTCGAAGGCCGCGCCAGCCGAGACGACACCGGTGGTCCGGGCGCGCCCGGTGAGGATGCGGTCGACGGCTTCCACCGCGAGCGGGGCGCTGATGGCGTAGATGTCCTGGCCGGACGCGGTCAACCGGCGTTCTGCCCCACCGGAGCGGACGACGACGTCGACGACGAAGGTCTGTGCGGACCGGCCCCGGTCGTCCACGGCTGCCGGGGCGGCCGCGTTCGGCGCGGCGAGGTCCGCGGCGGCGATCGTGGTCATGTAGGTACGCACCTCACGTACCGCCAGGTGGCTCGGGACGGTCACGACGTCGGCCATGGTGAACTCGCCGATGACCTGCTGGGGTCCCAGCGGTTCGGGGAACGGCCACTCGAGGGTCGGGCGTGCGTCGTCGTGGTACTGCAGCCGCCCTTGGGCGAAACGGACCCCGCGACCGCCGCGACGGCCGCCCGAGACCGTTCCCGCGGCGAGCGTGCCCGCCGTCGGGTGCCACCTGCTGAGGCCGTAGGCGACGTGCACCTCGTCGACTGCCGTCCAGGAGCCCGCCGCTGCCGTCACGAGCAGGTCGCCCAGCCCGCCGAAGAAGGCCATCGCCGGGACCACGACGGTGCCCGCTTCGCGGGCGCGCCCCGCGAAGTGCTCGAACGTGTCGACGTTGGCCTCGATCTCGGCTGCGACGTCCACGTACGGGATCCGCGCCCGGGTGCCGCCTCGACCACCGGCGCGGCGGTCGTCGCGAACGGCCCAGCGCAGTTGATCACGGCGACCGCGCCGGCGAGCGCCCGGTCGAGCGAGGCTGGGTCGTCGGCCGAGGCCTAGCGGCTCTCGAGACCCGGCAGGGCGGAGGACAGCGCCGACAGCTTGGCGGGATCGCGGCCGATCAGGACCGGGGCGTATCCCCGCTCCAGCAGCTCGGCGACCACAAAGCGTCCGGTGTGTCCGTAGGCCCCGAAGACGGCCACGTTCAGGTTCGTTGTCATGTGGACGATCCTGTCGCGGGGGCCGGCCGCTGCCCAGTGTCCAGAACGACGTGATGCGTACACTTTCGGACATGACGACCGCACCACGCTCCGTCGCGATCGCCGCCACCAACGGGATGCTCCACTTCGAGCTGGCCATCGCCTTCGAGGTCTTCGGTTCCGCGCCGGGCGCCGTCCCCGGCCCCTGGTACGACGTCGCCGTGTGCGGGTCGCGCACCGTGCGGGCCGGACACTTCATGATCGAGCCGGACTCTGGGCTCGACCGGCTTGCGCAGGCAGAGACGGTGATCGTGCCCGCGGTGGCCGACGTCGACCAGGCGCCGCCGGACGACCTCGTCGAGGCCGTACGCGCGGCTCACCGGGCCGGTGCACGCGTCGCGTCCCTGTGCACGGGCGCGTTCGTCCTGGCCGCCGCGGGACTGCTGGACGGGCGGCGCGCGACCACCCACTGGGCCCACGCTCAGGACCTCGCCAACCGCTATCCCCGGGTGACGGTCGATCCCAGCGTGCTCTACGTCGACGAGGGCACCGTCCTGACGTCAGCCGGCAAGGCTGCGGCGATGGACCTGTCGCTCCACATCGTCCGCCGCGACCACGGGTCGACGGTCGCCAACGTGGTCGCCCGTCGCCTGGTCGTACCTCCGCACCGGCCGGGCGGCCAGGCGCAGTACGTCGCCACGCCGGTGCCCGCGCGGGACGGGCACGCTCTGGCGGGCCTGCTGCCCTGGATCGTGCAGCGGCTCGATCAGCCGCTCACGGTCGAGGACCTCGCCCGCCAAGCGAACATGAGCTCGCGCCACCTGGCCCGCAACTTCCACGCCGTCACCGGAACGACGCCGCTGCAGTGGCTGCTCACGCAGCGGATCGGGCGGGCACGGGAGCTTCTGGAGACGACGGACGACGGGATCGACACGGTTGCGTCCGCGGCGGGCATGGGGACGGCGACCACGCTGCGCCGCCACTTCCAGCGAGCGGTGGGCGTCGCACCCGACGCTTACCGGCGCACCTTCCGCACGGCACGCGGTTGACCTTCGACGTCACTGGTTCCCAGGGGGTGGGGCCGTCGTGAACCTGTATCTGGTGCGCCACGGGCGCCCCGCCCCTGACCATTCCGTGCCGGCTTCGGAGTGGGCGCTGGATCCCGCCCACGAGGACGACATCGTCAGGTTCGGCGCCGCAGGCAGGCTGCCCGAAGACGCGGCGTGGTTCACCTCGCCCGAGCCCAAGGCCGCCCGCACCGCGGAGCTGTTGGCGGGCCGGCCCGTCGACATCGTGCAGGAGCTGCGCGAGCACGAGCGCGCGGCCGGCCGGGTCGAGGACTTCCCGGCGGCCGTCGCGGAGGCGTTCGCCCGGCCCGACGACGTCGTGCACGACGGCTGGGAGCCGCTGACCCGCACGCGGGCGCGGGTGGGCGCCGTCGTCCGGCGCATCCTCGCCGAGCAGGCCGGTCGGGACGTGGTGCTGGTGGGGCACGGGACCGCATGGACGGTGCTGGTCACGGAGCTCACCGGGGCGGAGCCGGACCTGGACCGGTGGCGCGGGCTGCGGATGCCGGACGTGATCGTCGTCGACGGGCAGGGGCTGGACGGCGAAGGACGCTCCTCAGTGCGTGTGGCTCGACGACCTCGAGCGTGGCCTCGACCAACGACCCGGAGGAACGCAACTACGTGACAAGCGCTCAGCAACTGATCGAGATGGCACCTCTCACGCCGCCGGCCGGCCCGCTCGACTGGGAACAGGTCGAGCGCCAGCTCGGGGCGGCCGTGCCTCAGGACTACCGTGAGCTCCTCGACGCAGGTGGTGGCGGACTCTGGCTGGACTACCTGAGGCTCTTCGTTCCGGTGCCCGGCCCTGGTCTCAAGCACGTTGATCTCGAGCGGTCAGGGCTGGAGTGGGAACAGCTCCAGGACCTGTTCGAGGACGAGGTCGTGGAACCACCGGACGATCTCGACCCCGGTGTCCGGCTGCTGCCCTGGGCCTCGACCGGCTCGGGGGTCACGCTCTACTGGGAGGTCTCACCCGAGGCGGCTGCCGGTTCGTACCCGATCCGGGTCTCGGACCGGAACGGCGATCTGTGGGAGAGGTGCGACCAGCTCAGCACCGACCTTCTCCTCGCGGCTGTCCAGGGCGAGCTGGAGAGTGAGCTGCTGGACGAGTCGTGGATGGACCGCGAGGCGCTCTTCACGCCGTACGCCGTCGAGTAGCGGCACGCAGCACGTCGACCTCGCAGCCCGGCGCGGCCGGGTCGAAGCCGTGCTCGACGAGCCAGCGGATCGCCAGCAGGCTCCGCAACGACCACCACGCGCGGACCACCTCGAGGTTGACGGCGGCGCCGTAGCCGGCAACGACGTCGTCCAGGTGCTCCTCGTGCCCGAGCGTCAGGATGGCCAGGTCGAACAGGCCGTCGCCCCGGCTCGCCTCTGACCAGTCGATCACGCCGGTGACCTCGTTGTCCTCGACGAACACGTGGGCGAGCTGCAGGTCACCGTGGATGAACACCGGCGCCCACGGCCGGAGCGCTGCCTCGGCGATCTCGCGGTTGTGCGTGACCAGGTCGGCGGGCAGCACACCGTTGGTGACGAGCCACTCGCACTCGGCGTCGAGCTCCGCGGAGAGCTCGTCGGGGCTGCGGCCTGGCCAGGGCGGCAGCGGGGCGTCGTGCAGCTTCCGGACGGCGGCGCCCGCAGCGGCCCATGCCGACGACGACGCCGGCGACGGCTCGCCGAGGCGACCCAGCGCCCTCCCGGGGAGAGCGGCGAGCGCGAGCACGGGCGGCTTGCGCCAGAGGATCTGCGGGGTCGGGATCGGCGCCAGGGTCATCGCCTCGACCTCGACGTCGGTGCGCCGCTGGTCGCCGTCGACCTTCAGGAACACGTCGCCGACGCGCAGGGTCGCGCAGGCCTGATGGGCGACGACTACTCGGACCTCTTCCAGGTCGGCTCTCATGACGGCCATTGTCGTGAGGAGCCGCCGCCGGAGTCACCGGATTTGTTCGGCAGCAGGATGCGAGTGGCCACACCGCTTCCTAGCGTGGAGCGGTCGGCGTTGCCGACGACCGAGCTGTCGACACGGATCGAGGGAGAACGATGAGAGCGACCGAGATGCTGCAGACCTATCCCAAGACCATGAACCTCGACCGGGAGCTTCTGGCGGGCGCCATCGAGGCGATCGTGGGCTGCTCCCAGGCGTGCACGGCGTGCGCGGACGCGTGCCTGAGCGAGGACTCGGTCGCCGACCTGCGCAAGTGCGTCCGGACCAACCTGGACTGTGCCGATGTCTGTGACGCCACCTCGCGTGTGCTGTCGCGGCACACCGGCTACGACGCGAACATCAGCCGTGCGCTGCTGGAGGCGTGTATCGCCGCGTGCCGGGCCTGTGGTGACGAGTGCGAGCAGCACGCGAGCATGCACGAGCACTGCCGGGTGTGTGCGGAGGCGTGCCGTGCGTGCGAAGCCGCCTGCCAGGACCTGCTGAGCAGCATGAGCTGAGACCACTGCCCGAGAGGAGCGGGACGTGTGGTTCGACTCATGGGGTGATCTGCTGCGCGTGCTCGCCGTGGGGGCGGCCGCCTACGCCGTGCTGGTGCTGGTGCTCCGGCTGTCGGGCAAGCGCACGCTCGCCAAGCTCAACGCCTTCGATCTCGTGGTCACCGTGGCCCTCGGATCGACGCTGGCGACGATCCTGCTCAGTGCGGATGTCGCCTGGGCGGAGGGGGTGACGGCCTTCGTCGTCCTCGTGCTGCTGCAGCTGCTCGTGTCCTGGAGCACGTCGCACGTGGGGCCCGGCAGGTCCGTGGTGACCGCACGTCCCACCACGGTGGTGCGCGACGGTGTGCTGGACGATGCGGCGATGGCGAAGCAACGTCTCACACCGGCGGAGGTGCGGCAGGCCGTGCGGAGCACCGGGGCGGGCGGGCTCGACCAGGTGGCCAGGGTCGTGCTGGAGACGGACGGCACGCTCAGCGTCATCACGGCGAGCAAGCTCGGCGACAGCACGGCCCTGGAGCCCGAGGACCGCTGACCTGCCTGCGACCGCCTACTTGAGCAGCTGGTCCGCGGCGACGGACAGCTGCACCTGGTCGCCGACGACCGAGGCGATCTCCCTCGGTTCGACGTAGCGATGCCCGGAGAACAGCCCGCGGGCATCCACCCGGATATAGCCGACACGGGTGAGCTGGTCCTGTGCCTGCTGGTTCAGCTCGCTGCCGGCACGGAACGCGTCGGCGATCCACGTGACAGGACCGCCGGGCTCGTCGGGCGACTGGCCTGCGCCGGTGGCTGCGCCGGCGTCGGCCAGGTGGACCTCGTCGACGGTCCCGACGGTCTCACCACTGGCGTCGACGACGGTCATCCCTGTCGTGACGTCGCGAATCGGCCCCGTGGGCCCGGTGAACTCGGTCATGGTCGTCCTCCTCTTCATATGTCCTGCTGAGTGTCCTGCTGAGTGCTGGCGACCTGGGCGATCGTGCTCTCGATGCTGCCCCGTCCCGCGGGAGCTCGCACCTGGGTGCCCGGTGCCACGGAGGGTCGTCCACGGCGGCTCGAAGCGCTTCGATACCGTTCTCTGGCCCGCGAGGTCGAAAGATCGGCCCATCAGGTCGATATGTGGGCTTTGAGGGCTTGCGTACCTTCTGGGCTGAGTTCTATCGTGTTGAAGCGCTTCGAGGAACGGCTCCTTGAGGCACATGCTGGGCCGGCCACCATGCGGCGAGCGATCGCCGCACATCAACCACAGCGCGCTCGACGGCGAGCCGATCGGCCGACGAGCGACACCCGTGCGCGAAGAAGGGCACACCGTGAAGAAGCTCTCTTGGACGAAGCTCGCTGCTTCGACATCTCTCAGACGTCTGATCACCGGGACGCTCGCCGCGACGTTGGCGGTGGCCGTTTCCGCAACCGGCTCGGCGCCCCGGGCGTCGGCCGACACCGTGACACCGCTGAACGCATCGCAGATCGTCGCCGACATGGGCGCGGGCTGGAACCTGGGTAACAGCTTGGAGGCCAACTCCAACGGTTACCCGAGCGAGACCGCGTGGAACAACCCCACCGTCACCCAGGCTCTGATCGACCGGGTGCAGGCTGCGGGGTTCAAGACGATCCGGATCCCGGTCTCGTACCTGAACGCCATAGGTTCCGGCCCGAACTACACGATCGACACCGCGTGGCTGAACAGGGTCCAGCAGGTCGTCGACTACGCCTACGACCGGGGCATGTACGTCGTGATCAACATGCACGGCGACGGCTACAAGACCGTCACCGGCTCCTGGCTGATCTGCGACGCGTCCGACCAGACGACGATCAAGGCCAAGTACCAGAAGGCCTGGCAGCAGATCGCCACCAGGTTCCAGGGTTACGACCAGCGCCTGATCCTCGAGTCGATGAACGAGGAGTTCGACGGGCAGTACGGGAACCCCACTCAGCCGTGCTACTCGAACATCAACAGCTACAACCAGATCTTCGTCGACACCGTGCGCCAGGCCGGCGGGAACAACAGCTCGAGGTGGCTGCTCGTCCCGGGGTGGAACACGAACATCGACTACACCGCCGGGGACTACGGCTTCGTGATCCCGAAGGACACCCACCGGTCGCCCTCCATCCCCAGCAACGAGCAGCGGATCATGATCTCCGTCCACTACTACTCTCCGTGGGACTTCGCCGGAGAGGAGAACGGCACCATCACCCAGTGGGGTCCTGGCGCGACCGATCCTTCGAAGACGTCCACCTGGGGGCAGGAGGACTACCTGGACTCGCAGCTGAAGAAGACCTACGACGCCTTCGTCACCCGGGGTTACCCGGTCGTCGTCGGCGAGTACGGCGCGATCGACAAGTCGTCGCACGACTCGTCGAACAACCGGTACCGCGAGGACTTCGCGCGCACCCTGGTGGCCACCGCGAAGAAGTACGGGGCCAGCACCATCTACTGGGACAACGGCGTCAACGGGCAGTACGGGTTCGGGCTGTTCAACCGGTCGGCCAACTCGGTGACCCAGCAGGGCATCGTCAACGCCATCATGAGCGGCCTGGGTGGCACGGGCCAGTCCGGCTCGACCGCGATCGTGGGTGCGGCGTCGAACCGGTGCCTGGACATCCCGAGCTCCTCGACGGCGAACGGGACGCAGGCACAGCTGTGGGACTGCGCGTCGCGTGCGGGCCAGTCGTTCGCCCGAACGTCGGCCGGTGAGCTGAAGGTCAACGGCAAGTGCCTCGAGGCGGCAGGCTGGGGTACGGCCAACGGCACCAGGGCGACGATCTGGGACTGCACGGGCGGCGCGAACCAGCGGTGGACCGTGCACTCGAACGGCACGATCACCAACGTCCACAACAGGCTCTGCGTCGATGCCAACGGCGGAGGCACCGCCAACGGCACCCAGATCATCCTCTGGACCTGCAACGGCGGCAGCAACCAACGGTGGACCCTCCGATAGGACCGGCCGGCCAGGACCGACCGCAGCGGCCCCGGGCCAGGGCGGCACCGCGAGGCGGTGCCGCCCTGGAAAGATCAACCTCCGGGGGGAGGACTTGTGCGCCCCACCTCCCTACGTTGGGTACATGGCACACACCGCACGGGACGACCAGAGCGGAGGCGGCGACGCCCCGACCAACGGCTGGAACTGGGGGGCCGGCATCGCGGTCGGCCTCGGCATCGGGGTGGCGCTCGGCGTGGCGCTGGACAACCTCGCTGTCGGCATCGCGCTCGGTATGGCGTTCTTCCCGGTGTTCGCGATGGTGCAAGGCGGTGCCCCGGCGTCGGAGGACGAGGATCCCCGCGACGACGAGAGGCCCTAGGCGGCCAAGATGACCAGGTAGCTGGTGCCGGTGCCGGGCCTGGGCCGGCGCCAGCTACCTGGTCGTCTCTTGCGGTTCGACGTCCTGGACCGGAGCAACCGGCCGGGTCGACGTCGTTCGGCGGCTCAGGTCAGGCGCTGGCGCGCAGCCACTGCTGGTTGTTGCCGCCGTTGCAGGGGTAGATCTTCAGGATCGTGCCGTTCGACGTCGACCTCCCAGGGACGTCGACGCACTTGCCGCTGCGCCGGTCGACGATCTCGACGTAGCCGTTGCTCGTGTTCCGCAGCGTGAACTGCTGGTTGGTGCCGTTGTAGCAGTCGTACTGCTGGAGCTCGGAGCCGTCCGCGGTGCCGGAGACGTCGAGACACTTGCCGGAGTGGACGGAGCGGATCCGGACGTAGCCGGAGCCGGCGTCCTCGAAGGCCCAGCGCTGCCAGTTCTCCCCGTTCCACGCGTACTGGCCGACGCGGGCGTTGTTGTTCAGGTTGGGGTTCTGGACGTCCATGGCCAGGCCGCTGTGCCGGTTGGTGACGCGCTCGCCGGATGCCCCGGCGTAGGTGGTGTCGAGGATGACGGTGCCGTGCCGGCAGCCGGCGCAGCCCACCTGGGACAGGCCGCTCCAGGAGGTGAGGTCGGAGCTCGTCGAGGTCCACATGCCGCCGTTGGTGTACCGGTCGATGTAGGCGCGGTACGTGCCGTCCGCCTGCTGCACGACCGAGGGACCCTCGTGGTGCTGCTGCCACAGGTTCCCCTGGTTGGTCCAGCTGGTGAAGTCGGTCGAGGTCCATCGTTCGATCCACTTGGTGCTCTCGTTCTTCACGAACGCGTGGTAGGTCGAGCCGCGCTTCACGATGTACGTGTCGATGTGGTTGGCGGGGATGCCGAGCCGGGTCGGGCCGCTCCACGAGGTCAGGCCGCCGTTCTGGGCGGTGTACACGTACGGCACGAACTGGTGGTCCGAGGTGCCGAGGCTGACGACGACGCGGACCGTGCCGCCCTCGACGTAGAACTCGGGCGCCCAGGTGTAGGCCGTGCCGCTGATGCCGGCCGGGACGGAGGCCACGTGGGTCCAGTTCCGCAGGTCGGTGCTGCGCGCGATGTTGAAGTGGGTGGACTGCGTGGTCCAGGACTGGACCGTGTAGGCGATGTAGTACGTCCCGCCCGACTTGATGATGCTCGGGTCACGCAGCGCGCCCGAGGGGCCGCGGAAGTTGGTGTCCGCGAGGGTGCTGAAGCTGGTCGCGTTCGAGGAGGTGTAGACCCACAGCTCCTGGTCGGCGGCGGCGTCACCCTTGAACGTGGTGTAGATGTACGCGGTCGCCGCGTGGGCCGGGGGCGCGGTCACGACCTGCGTCACGGACAGGGCGATGGCGAGCGCGGCGAGGAGCGCGAGCACGCGGTGGCGTGCCGGGTGCGTGGGGACGGCGTGTGGCATGGGGACTCCTTTGTCTCGTTGCCTTGCGGGTCGGAGCGGCTGGTGGCAGGTCAGTCGACCAGCCGGAACGTGGCGTCCTGGCGGGCGGTGTCGCTGCCGATGGTGTCGATCCGGAGCCCATAGTCGGAGTGGCGGACGTACCGGTCGGGGAAGTTGTACGACTGGAACGAGGACCATCCGGAGCCGGCCAGCCCGGCGACCTGCTTGAACGTCGCGTCACTCCGGAACGTCGAGGACCCGTCGTTCGGCGCGAGCCGGAGCACGTAGTTGTCGTGCCGCAGGTAGTGGCCGGGGTAGTTCTCCGACTCGAACGAGACGTGGCCCGCGCCGCTGTTCGCCAGGCCCGCGACGACGCGGAACCTGCCGTCGAGCGCCGGGCTGACGTTCGGGTCGATCCGCACGGCGAAGTCCGCGTGGCGGACGTAACGGTCCTGGAAGTTGTAGGACTGCAGACGGCGCACCGGGACGGCACCGGGGTTGTTGTTCTCACCGGAGGGGCCGGCCAGGGGCGTCGAGGTCGAGACCGGGACGCCGAGGTTCGGGGTGCCGTCGGGGTTCCAGGAGATCCGCTGTGCCCGGCTGGTACGCGTGGTGCCGCACCCCTGGGAGGCCGAGGAGTTCGCGTGGTAGACGATCCAGTCCTCGGTGCCGTCGGGCGACTTGAAGAAGGTGTGGTGGGCCGGCCCGTACACGCCGTTGGCGTCGCTGCGCTGGAACAGCGGGTTGGGCATCTTGGTCCAGGCGCCGCGGTTCGTCGGGTCGGACCCGGTCAGCTCGAGCGCGCCGATCTTGTAGTCCGGCGTCTGGCAGAAGCTCGCCGAGTAGGTGAGGAAGGTACGGCCGCCGCGCTGCAGCACGTACGGGCCCTCGTTAACCGGGTTGCCCTGGGTCTCCCAGGAGAGCGTGGGCTGGGAGATCAGCGTGCCGTGCGCGGCGACCGTCCACGGGTTCGTCATCCGCGAGATGTACAGGTTCTGGGTGGCCCCCGACTCGAAGCTGCCGTTGTTCGTGAAGGCGGAGAAGACGAAGTAGTTGGTGCCGCCCACGGTCATGACGCTGCCGTCGATCGCCCACCCGTCGTTCGGCATGAGGTCGAGCTTGGCCTTGTAGGTGTACGGACCCATCGGGTCCGAACCGGCGCTCTCGAGCACGTGCTGACGCTGCCCACCGCAGCACGAGCTGGGGCCGGCCGAGTAGTACAGGTACCACTTGCCGTTGAGCTGGTGCAGGCTCGGGGCCCACATGTTCGACGTCGCGCCTGGCTGCGACATCTGGAACACCCGGGTCTCGGCCGCGGTCTTCAGCCCGGACAGGGTGGGCGACTTGCGGAGGTAGATGCTCCCGGTCCACGTGGTGGCCGCGTAGTAGTAGTTGCCGTCGTGGTAGCCCAGCCACGGGTCGGCGCTGTTGGGCGTGCCGACGATCGGGTTCTGGAAGTTCGAGCCGGGCGCGGCTGTGGCGACGGTGCCGGACAAGGTGAGGGGGAACAGTACCGCCAGCGCCGCCAGAGCGGCGACGAGCATGCGTGAGCCACGTCCTCGAGGGCGTGACTGATCTCTCCGTGCGTCCATGTCTCTCCTCCTTGAGAGTCAATGTGAGCGCTAACATCCGATCGAAGTGTCCCGGGCCTGCCGTGATGTGTCAATGCTTCGAACTGCCGGGGCCTCTTTTCCGGGTCATCCAGGGACTGCTCAGCGGGGCCCGCACGACGACGAGCCAGCGCCCCCTGACCACGTCTCCTGGGCGGTCGTGCGGTCCGCTCAGCCGTTCCTCCATGCCGCAGCCAGGCGCACGATCCTCGACGTGCGAGTGGTTGGCGCGGTTACGACAGTGGAGGGGTTGCTCGCCAGGGAGGAGGAGTGAACGAAGCACACCAGGCAACGTCCACACTGAGGGAGTACCGCTATGTTCTTCCACCGCCAGGAGCTGCAGCACAACGCCAAGCCAGCGAAGCCCGACGCCGTCTACGCCCGCAAGCTGCAGGAGGTGCTCGGTGGCCAGTACGGCGAGATCACCGTCGCCATGCAGTACGGCTTCCAGTCGTGGAACGCGCACATGCCAGGAAAGTACCGCGACCTGCTCTATGGGATCGGTGCCGAGGAGATGGGCCACGTCGAGATGCTCGCGACGATGATCGCGCAGCTGCTCGAGAAGGCACCGCTCGGTGTCACCGAGGGAGCGATGCAGGATGACCCGACGGTCGCCGCGATCATCGGTGGCACCGACCCGCAGCACGCCATCGTGGCCGGTGCGGGCGCCCGGCCGGTCGACTCCAACGGCAACCCGTGGAC
>NZ_JAJQQP010000006.1 GCF_028994805.1 Promicromonospora iranensis
GACGGTTTGGGCGTGGGCGGCGGCGAAGGCGCCGGCGAGGCGTTCCTCGGCGCGGCGTAGTCGCATGGTCACGGCGTGGGGGCGTACGCCCAGGCTGGTGGCGATGTCGGCGACGGCGCGGTCGTGGACGTGGCGTTCCAGCAGGAGCTGGCGGTCGTCGTCGGCCAGGTCGGACAGGGCGGTGCGGAGCATGGTGACGTCGGCCTGGCGTTCGGCGTCGAGCTCGGCGCCGGCGACGGGGGGTGTCAGGGCGGCGAGGGTGTCGTCCTGGACGGGGTGGGCGCGGCCGGTCTCGCGGGTCATGGAGATGGCTTCGTTGACCGCGGCACGTCGCCAGTAGGGGGCGGGGTCGGTGATGGTGCCGCCGGTGGACACGATGCGGACCATCTTCTCCAGCGCGCGGCTGGTGGCTTCCTCGGCATCGATCCCGGGCACGCGGGCCGCGACCGAACGCACGACGTTGGGACGATGCACCACCCAGCCCTCGGCGCCCTGGCTCCCGCTGGTGGTCACGCGGTCCTGCCTCTCTCTGTCGCGCACGTTTGTGTGCTTTCCCATCGGAGATCACCCGAAGAGCCGTGATGAGGCGCAGCCGTCCGGGCCCAAAGGTCAAAGGCGTCTATTGCTCGCGCGGCATTTATCCGGAATATCCTTAAAGGTGATCCGGTGCGCCTGCCCGGTGTGCTCAGCATACGAAAGAGCGGTACGTGCTCCTACTCCTGGCGCGAGGAGGTGGTCCGGGGTCGCCCGTGATATTGCGCACCGGTGTTCAGGCCCACGAGGTGGGCGTAAGACATTCTGCTCGTCTGCGGGAATACCTCTCGTGACCCGCGGGCACAGCTGGTGATTCCGCACGGGGAAATTGCCGGACGCCGGTGTCGGCGGGTCCGAACGGGCCCGTGGGCCCAGCGTCCTGGGTGCACAGCTGGGTCGCCGGGCCGTCGTGGCCTGCGGCGTCGCTCTCTAGGTTGGCTGGGTGACCAGCATCGACCTCCGTACCCGCCGTCGCGGCACGGTGACGCCGCGCTCCGTCCGGTCGCGTCGTGACGGTGAGGCCGGGCAGGCACTGACCGAGTACGTGGCGGTCATCGGCGTGCTCCTGCTCGTGGTCGGTGTGGTGTTCGCCGCGGCGACGCCGGTCGCGGCGGACGTGAGCGAGCAGCTGCTGTGTGCGGTGGACCCCATCGTCAAGGAGGATGGGGCGCAGGCCTGCGGCGAGCCGGACGGCGGGTCCGAAGGCCCTGGGGGTGAGGACAACCCTGGCGACGGATACGAACCGCCGTCGGGCGACTGCGAGCAGGACGTCACCTTCGACTCCGTGGACAACCCGGACTCGGAGTCGGACACCTCCGTGGTGCAGATCGACTGCGTCTGGTACCCCGGTCCGAGCAGCTGCTTCGCGGACAACCTGCCCGAGGGGCACGCCGACCGGAGCGCCGGCGACCGCGTGTATCTCGAGACGGAGATCCAGGACTTCGTCGACTGCGTGCTCGACGGGCAAGGTGGTCCGAAGGACGACCCGAACGACGAGAGCTGTGTCAACGCGATGCCGACCAGCGGGGAGCTCGACGAGGACGCGCCCCCCAAGGTGCAGGTGGGCTGCCGTGAGCTGCCGGTGCCCAAGGGCTGCGAGAAGGAGTGGAAGGCCTACGAGGACGCCGCGCCCGGCAAGGACCGCGCGGCCCGCTCGGGCGAGCTGGCCAACTGCATCACCACGAAGTACACCAGCATGGAGCCGCCGTGCGTGATCGAGGCCACGGGCCATGTCGAGAGCGAGAACGTCCAGTTCCTGTTCTTCCGCTGGGGAGACAGCAACGGCACGCTGATCGAGAAGCTCGGCGACGGGCGCATCCGCATCCACATCCTGAGCGGCGT
This sequence comes from Promicromonospora iranensis, assembly GCF_028994805.1. GTDB lineage: Bacteria > Actinomycetota > Actinomycetes > Actinomycetales > Cellulomonadaceae > Promicromonospora > Promicromonospora iranensis. The sequence continues at coordinate 1,876 of NZ_JAJQQP010000006.1, forward strand.
CGAGATGGGGGCCGGGGTGAGCGGTAGCGACGTGGGCGGTACGCCCGTGGCGTTCGACATCGCCGGTATCACGGGCTACGCCAAGGACAAGACCTACGAGTTCACGGACATGCAGAAAGCTCAGGACTGGATCGACTGGTACAAGAAGTACGACGAGGTCAACGGCAAGCAGAACACCTGCTCCGCAGCCAGGCAGAACTGGACCGGCGGCTGTGGCAGGAACCCTTACTTCGAGCAGGCCGAGGAGCTCCGGGGCCAGGAGCCCGACCACCACGAGCTGGCCGAGGCCGACAGCAGCATCAAGAGGGTCAAGCTCAAGGGAGGCCTGAAGTGGGGCCCGCAGACCGGTGCCACCGCGCTGAAGGGCGCGGTCGAGGGTGGCTACGAGGGCGAGGTCCAGGTCGAGGACCGCCGGTGGTCAGACGGGAGCCGGCAGGCGACGTACACGTCGTCCGACATCGGTGGATTCCTGATCGGCGCCGAGCTGTCCGGCAAGCAGCCGTTCACCAAGAACAGCAACGGCGCGGGCAAGGGCAAGGGGCAGGTCGGCGCCGAGTGGAAGGGCACCACCAGCACCTCGGTGGTGTGGAACAAGGACGGCGAGCTGTCCCGCCTCATCATCGCCATGGACGACCAGGTCATGCGCACCCTCTACAAGGCAGGCGTCGACGTCGACGTCGTGCTGCCGTACGGCTTCAAGGTCACCGGCGGGTACAGCAGCCAGGGCGAGGAGGGCACGCTCTCCAAGCGCGAGCTGATCATCGACTTCAACCAGTACCCGGAGCTGCGCGAGAAGCTCGGCCCCAAGATCGACGAGGTCTTCCCCCGCGACCGCGAGGGCAACCTCATCAAGGGCGACGTCGAGATCAACGGTCAGGACGGGGAGGGCGGCGAGCTGTACGAGGCCGCCGAGGACCACGCCAACGTCCGCAAGCTGACGTACGACATGGACCGGGTCACCGGGAGCGGCGGGTTCGGACTCAAGTGGCAGGGCCTGGACCTGTTCAAGGTCGACTTCACGACGGTCGACGAGAACCGCAAGCTGTCGGAGTCGTCGTTCGAGGTGACCGACGTGGACGGCAACCGGCAGACGACATCGCCCGCACCACAGTGCCGGGCCAAGGACTTCGAGCAGCCTGAGGGGTACTACAGCAACGACTTCTCCGACCCGCACACCAGCCGTGCCGACTCCCGGCACGACATCGGTGCGCAGTACGTCGACAACGAGACGCCGCAGTACACCGAGGGCACCTACCCGGGCACCGACTACTCCGGCGACGTGCCCGGTGACCGTGCCGACCGGGTGCGCTCCCTGCTGGACGAGTACGGCAAGGCGTTCCCTGACAAGAACATCCTGGTCGTCAAGGACTTCGAGAAGTTCTCCTTCAGCAACCTGTTCGGGTTCGTCCACCTGGCCACCGTCGACGGGATGGACGTGATCGCCATGAACTCCGGCACGGTCAAGAACAAGGGCGACGGCGGCTGGATCAACTGGGGCTTCAGCGGCAGCTACGACTACGACCCCGAGACCAAGATCGTGAAGTTCAAGCAGAAGTGAGGTGCGGGCGCCGCACAGCGGACGAGGCGATGCGTCGGTAGGCCCGGGGGCCTACCCGTTCTGGGCGCACAGTTGGGTCGCCGGACCGTCGTGACCTGCGGTTCTGCTCCCTAGGTTGGCCTGGTGACCCATGCCGAGGCCCCCAGCCGCCGTAGCGCCGCGTCGCCGCGTGCCCGCAGGCCGAGGCCGGACGGTGAGGCCGGGCAGGCGCTGACCGAGTACGTGGCGGTCATCGGTCTGCTCCTGCTCGTGGTCGGTGTGGTGTTCGCCGCGGCGACGCCGGTCGCGGCGGACGTGAGCGAGCAGCTGCTGTGTGCGGTGGACCCCATCGTCAAGGAGGAGGGGGCGCAGGCCTGCGGCGAGCCGGACGGCGGGTCCGAAGGGCCGGGTGGTGGGGACGGTCCAGGCGACGGGTACGGCCCGCCGGCGGGCGACTGCGAGCAGGACGTCACCTTCGACTTCGTGGACAAGCCCGATTCCCAGTGGGACACCGCCGTGGTGCAGATCGACTGCGTCTGGTACCCCGGGCCGACGATCTGCTTCTCGGCGAACATGCCGGACGGGCACCTGGCCCGGGACCGCGACGACCGCGTGTATCTCGAGACGGAGATCCAGGACTTCGTCGACTGCGTGCTCGACGGGCAAGGTGGTCCGAAGGACGACCCGAACGACGAGAGCTGCGCCAACGCGATGCCGACCAGCGGGGAGCTCGACGAGGACGCGCCTCCCAAGGTGCAGGTGGGCTGCCGTGAGCTGCCGGTGCCCAAGGGCTGCGAGACGGAGTGGGCCGCGTACGAGGACGCGGCGCCCGGCAAGGAACGGGCCGCGAGGTCCGGGGACCTGGCCAACTGCATCGCGGAGAAGTACGCCTCGATGGAGCTGCCGTGCGTCGTGGAAGCCACCGGGCACGTGGACAGCACGAACGTCCAGTTCCTCTTCTTCCGCTGGGGAGACAGCAACGGCACGCTGATCGAGAAGCTCGGCGACGGGCGCATCCGCATCCACATCCTCAAGGGTGTCGAGTTCGGCGTGGGCGCCAGCGGCAGCGACGTGGGCGGTACGCCCATCGCGTTCGACATCGCCGGCATCACCGGCTACGCCGAGGACTACACCTACGAGTTCACGGACATGCAGAAGGCTCAGGACTGGATCGACTGGTACAAGAAATACAGCATGTCCGCTGAGATCGTGGCCAGCGGCGGCGGCCGGAACTGTCCGCCCCCGATGATGACCAGCTACTGTCCGCCGCCGCCCGACCACATGCCCGACGTCGGCGACGTGATGCAGCTCCAGGACGACGAGCCCGACCACCATCTGGTCGCCACCTCGACGAGCGACATCAAGAAGGTCAAGTTCAAGGGCGGCCTCAAGTGGGGCCCCCAGACCGGTGCCGTCGAGCTGAAGGGCAGCGTCGAGGGCGGCTACGAGGGCGAGATCCAGGTCGAGGACCGGCAGTGGTCGGACGGCAGCATGACGGCCACGTACACGTCGTCGGACATCGGTGGGTTCCTCATCGGGGCGGAGCTCAGCGGCAAGCAGCCGTTCACCAAGGACAAGAAGGGCAAGGGAGACAGCTCGGGCAAGGGGAAGGGCAAGGGGCAGCTCGGCGCCGAGTGGAAGGGCACCACCAGCACCTCGGTGATCTGGGACAAGGACGGCAAGCTGTCCAAGCTCACCATCGCCATGGACGACCAGGTCATGAAGACGCTCTCCAAGGCGGGGATCGACCTCGACCTGGTGCTGCCCTACGGCTTCAAGGCCACCGGCGGGTACAGCAAGCAGGAGGAGGAGGGCACGCTCTCGAAGACGGAGCTGATCATCGACTTCAACCAGTACCCGGAGCTGCGCGAGAAGCTCGGCCCCAAGATCGACCAGATCTTTCCTCGCAACGACGACGGCACCCTGAAGAAGGGCGACGTCGAGATCAACGGGGAGGACTCCGAGGGCGGCGAGCTGTACGAGGCGGCCCAGGACCACGCCAACGTGCGCCGGCTCGACTACGACATGGACCGGGTCACCGAGGGGGGCGGGCACGGGCTCAAGTGGGAGGGCCTGGACCTGTTCAAGGTCGACTTCACGTCGGTCGACGAGACCAGGACCCTGTCGGAGTCGTCGTTCGAGGTGACCGACGTGGACGGCGACAGGCAGACGACGTCGCCGTCTCCGCAGTGCCGGGCCAAGGACTTCGAGGCGCCCGACGACTACTACAGCACCGACTTCTCCGCCCCGCCGACCCCGACGTTCCGTGGGGGTCAGAGCTACGGGGTGCCATGACCCGGCCGGCGCGCTACTCGTGGACCAGGGCGACCTGGCTGTCCGGCCGGAGCCCCCAGCGGGCGAAGCTCCCTGCCGGCGCCTCCAGCACCTGGGTGACCCCTCGGCGGGGCGCGGTCATGCCCCACGGGCGCAGCACCTGCGTGTGCACGACCCGCAGGTCCGCGGAGAGCAGGGCGACGTCGAGCGGTACCCGCATCCACGCGCCGTGCACCGACGTGCACGGTCGCAGCAGCAGGGCCTCCGGCAGCACGCGGCGGAACAGCAGCCCGCGCGCTCGGGTGAGAACGGTGTCGGCGACGACGGCCTCGGCGGCGGGACGTCCGTCCACCACGAGCCTGACCTGCTGCATGGTGATGCTCCCCTCGGTGGTGGTTTCGGGCCTGGGAGCGAGGTTCACCCGCTCGGGTGAACGGCTTGGGAACTTTCCCCCAAGCCATGGCCAATATGAGGTGATTTACGCCATTTGGGTGTGAGGATCGCAGGAACGAGTTGCTCCTGGTTGCTTTCGAGCCGTTCGAAGAGAGGAACGTCCTTGCAGGTCATCGCGATCGGTGGGCCGGAGGGTGTGCACCCGGCCGTACATCGGGCGGAGCGCGCGCTAGGCGCTGTCGTCGACGCCGTGGCCGAGCTCCCGGCCGACGACGTGGTGCTCGCCACGCGGGACGAGCAGGCTCGGAAGATTGCCCGGGCCGCCCGTCTGGTGCTCGGGCCGGAACGGGTAGGTGTGCTCCACGTCGACGCCCCCTGCACGGCGTGGGCAGTGATGCTGGCGGGCATCTCGGCGCCGGGCCTGACCGCGTCGTCCGCCCGCGCGGTGGCCGACGAGGTGCTCGCCCGCACCACGACGCGAGCCCTCGTGTCGAGCGTCGCCTCGCTGCACCGCCCCGCGCCGACCTTCCGCCAGCACGCGGGCAGCTACCTGCCGGGCACGGCGTTCGTGGTCGACGCCGGCCGGGCCACGGTCGGCCGGTTCCGCGGGAGCCTCGGGGTACCGGACGGCGGCGACGTGCTCGTCGTGGCCCGCTCCGCCCGGCCGGTGGTGCGGGAGGAGGACGGCGCGCTGCTGCCCCGTACGCCGGACACCGAGCTGACCGGCGTCGGCGACGGTTGGCCCGCGGCGCGCTGGCTGGAGGCGTCGACGATCGACGGCTCGCTGGGCACGGCGGTGACGACCGCCCTGTCCCGCTCGTACCTGTGGGGTGCGTGCGATGCCTGTGGCCGCGCAGTCACCGCGGCCTGCATCTTCTGCGACATCGGGGAACGCCGTCCCCGAGCGGCACGACCCGACATCCAGCCCGAGACCCAGCCCGACATCCAGCCCGACCCCCAGGGAGCGATCAGTTGAACCCGCGTCAGCGCCGGGGAGTGCTCTTCCTCGTCGTCACCTCGATCCTCGCGGTCGCCGTCTTCGTCGGCGTCCTCTCCTACGTCAGGACCGTGAGCTCCCAGGTGGGGCCCATGGTGACCGTGCTCCAGCTCAACCGGTCGGTGGATGCCCTGGAGCCCGTCGACGAGTCCATGCTGGACCGGGTGACGGTCCCGGAGCGCTGGGTGCCGCGGAGCGCCGTGCGGGACGTGGCGGACGTCGACGACCTGGTGGCGGCGACCGAGTACGAGAAGGGCTCGCTGCTGCAGGGCGGCATGCTGGTCGAGCGGCCGGGCGTGCAGCCGGGGTTCCGCGAGGTGGCGATCATCGTGGACGCCGAGACCGGCGTGGCCGGCAAGGTGGCGCCGGGCGACCACGTCGACATCATCGCCACCATGGGTGGCACTGGTGACGTGAAGCCGGTCTCCCGGGTGTGGGTCTCGAACGTGCTGGTCCTCGAGGTCGGCCTGCCGCGGACGCTGGAGGACCCGGACGACCTGTCCACCAGCAGCGGCCTGCCGGTGACGTTCGCGCTCAGCACCGAGGACGCGCTGACGCTCGCGTACGTCGAGTCCTTCTCCGTGAAGATGCGCCTCGCCCTACGGGGTGCGGGCGACGAGGACATGCTCCCGGCCGAGCAGCGGGTCTATGACGGATCGACTCCGAAGGGACAGGGCTGAACATGGCGACCAAGGTGCTGCTCGCGACGCCGTCGCCCGAGGTCAGGGACCACATCGGCCACGTGTTCGCCGAGTCCGACGGCTTCGAGCTCGCCGCGGCGGTCTCCGACGGCGCGGGCGTGCTGACGGCGCTGGACCGGCAGCCAGACATCGGGATCGTGGTCGTCGACGAGGCCGCCGACGACGGGCACGGGCACGCGGTGGCCCGCGCCGTCGGTCTGGCCACGCCGCTCACCGGCATCGTCATGGTCGTGGACGCCCACGGCCCGGCCGAGATGAGCCGGGCCATGGCCGCCGCCATGGAGGTCGGGGCTCGCTCGGTGATCGCCCGGAACGCGGGGCTGGAGGAGGTGCTGACCCGGCTCGAGGCCGTGGCGTCGTGGTCGGCCATGGCCCGCGCCTCGATCGCCGCGGAGCGCAACGGCGGACGCAGCGGCCAGGTGGTGGCGATCGCCGGGGCGAAGGGTGGCGTCGGGACGTCGGTGCTGGCCCTGCTGCTCGCCCGGGCAGGGCGCGCCGGCGACACCGTGCTCGTGGACCTCGACCTGGGCGCGGGCGACCTCACCGCCTATACGGGGGTCCGCACCCGCCGTTCCGTGGTGGACCTCGCCGCGGTGGAGGGCGAGATCACCGGGCGCATGCTCCGTGAGACCACGTACGAGGTGCCCGGAGGCCTGCGGCTGCTGTCCGCCCCGAGCGAGGGCGAGCGCGGCGAGGAGATGACGGCGGTGGCGGCCCGGTCCGTCGTGAGCGCCCTGCGGTTCGAGTCCGGCCTCGCGGTGATCGACGTGGGCACCCACCTGGACGAGCCCCGCGCCACGGCCCTGGAGTTCGCGGACCGGGTGCTGCTGGTCACCACGCCGGACCTCCCGGCGCTGCGGGCCGCACGCCGCAGCCTGGCGCAGTGGGACAGGCTGGCGATCCGGCGCCCGTCGACGGTGGAGCTGGTGCTCAACCGCCGCACCTCGCGCGACGAGGTGACGCCCGCGCTGGTGGAGCGGATCGTGGAGCGCCCGGTCGCGTTCACCGTGCCCGACGGCGGCCCGGCGTTCTCCGGCGCGGTCAACACCGCGACGCTGCTGGAGACGCCGACCGCCGTGCACACGGCGGTGGCCAAGGTCGGCGTCGCGGCGCTCCGGACGGAGCAGGGCTCCACCCAGGCGGGCGGTGCTGACGGCCCCACGGAGGTGGAGGCGCTGGTCACCGGGTCGTCCCGCCGGACGGGCCGGCGCAAGGGCGCGGACCCCGAGGCGGGCCAGTCCACCGTCGAGCTGCCCGTGATGATCCTGCTGGTGCTCATGGCGCTCGTGCTCTGCGTGCAGGGCATCGGATGGGCGTCGGGCCTGCTGGCGGCACGGGCCGCGGCGCAGGAGGGCGCGCGGACGGTCGGCGTCATGGGGTACTACGACGACGGCGGCCGGCCCCGCGACGACGTCGTCGACCAGGTGCGGGACGACGTGCGCGAGCGTCTGCCGGACGCCTTCCGTTCCGCCGTCGCCCCGACGGACATCGAGGTCTCGCCCGAGACCGTGAGCGTGCGGGTGACGGTCTCGACGATCCTGCCCGGTGTCGACCTGTCGGCGTCCTCCTCTGCCGCCGTGTTCCGGGAGGGTTGAGGTGCCCGGGCAGTCCCGCCGCGAGTGCGGGCAGGCGTCCGTCGAGCTGGTCGGCCTGGTGTTCGCGATGCTGCTCGTGGCGCTCCTGGCGATCCAGGGCATCACCGTGGCGCAGACCGCGTCGATCGCGCAGGAGGCTGCCCGCAACGGGGCCCGCGCGCTGAGCCTGGGCCAGGACTGGGAGGCAGCGGTGGAGCTGACGATCCCCGACGGGCTGAGCCTGCTGGACAAGACCCCCCACGTCGACGACGGGACCGCACGCGTGCGGGTCGAGGTGTCGGCGCCGCTGGGCCTCGCAGGCATGGAGATCGTCGACGTCGCACTGACCCGGACCGCCGCGTTCCCGGTGGAGGACTGATCTTGGTGGAGGACCGACATGGCGCTACGTGACCGGCTGGCCGCCGACCAGCGGCACGACGAGGACAACGACCTCGCGAAGGTGTACCGCGAGCGGCTGCTGGAAGAGATCGACGTCGACGAGCTCGCCCGGCTCTCGCCGTCCCAGCGGCGCGTGCGGCTGGAGCGGGTCCTGTCCCGGATCCTCTCCGTCGACGGGCCCGTGCTGTCGGCGCGCGAGCGCAGCGCGCTGGTGCAGCGGATCACCGACGACGCGCTCGGGCTGGGCGTGCTGGAACCGCTGCTCGCCGACGAGTCCGTCACCGAGATCATGGTGAACGGGCCGCAGGACGTGTTCGTCGAGCGCTACGGCAAGGTCGAGCGGGTCCACGCGCGGTTCGCGTCCGTCGAGCAGCTGTACCAGACGATCGACCGCATCGTGTCCCAGGTGAACCGCCGCGTGGACGAGTCCTCGCCGATGGTGGACGCGCGGCTGCCCAGCGGCGAGCGCGTGAACGTGATCATCCCGCCGCTGGCCCTGGACGGGCCCACCCTGACGATCCGCCGGTTCCCCACGCCGTTCCGGATGGGCGAGCTGGTGGACCGCGGCACGCTGGACCTGACCACGGCGAGCCTGCTGGGCGCGTGCGTGCGGGCGCGGCTGAACATCGTGGTGTCCGGCGGGACGGGCTCCGGCAAGACGACATTCCTGAACGCGCTGTCCGGCCTCATCCCGGACCACGAGCGGATCGTCACGATCGAGGACGCCGCCGAGCTGTCCCTCCAGCAGGGGCACGTGGTGCGGCTGGAGTCCCGTCCGGCGAACGTGGAGGGCCGGGGCGCCGTCGCCATCCGTGACCTGGTGCGCAACGCACTACGCATGCGCCCCGACCGCATCATCGTGGGCGAGGTGCGCGGCGGCGAGACGCTGGACATGCTGCAGGCGATGAACACCGGCCACGACGGCTCGGTCGCCACCGTGCACGCGAACACGGCGCGGGACGCGCTGGGCCGGCTGGAGACGCTCGCGTCGATGAGCGAGCTCGACCTGCCGGCCGCGACCCTCCGCGACCAGATCAACTCGGCGATCGACCTGGTGGTGCACCTGGAGCGGGCGCAGGACGGGTCCCGCCGGGTCACCGAGGTGCAGGCGGTCACCTCGCAGCGGCGCGAGGAGTACGCGCTGACCCCGCTGATGGAGTTCGTCCCCGACCTCATCGGCCCCGACCGCTCCGTGACCGGCCGGTTCGTCGCCTCCGCCCCGCCGCCGGAGCTGCTGGACCGGCTGCACCGGGCGGGCGAGACGGCGCCCACGGTGGCCGCGGCCCCGGTGGCCGTGCCGGCCGAGACCCGTGGTGAGGTCCGATGACGTTCCTGCTCATCGCGCTCGGCCTGCTCCTGACGCTGCTGATGGCCGCCGCCACGGTGGCGACCATGGTCAGCAACGCCGAGACCGAACGCCGCATGGTCGAGACCGCCGACCTGGACCAGCCGCCCGGCGTACCCGTCTTCGCCCGGCTCGACGAACGGCTGGTCCGCCTCCCGTGGGGGCAGCGCCTCGTGGCGCTCCTGGCCGGGGCGGGCCTGCCGACGTGGTCGCCCTCCCTGTTCCTCAGCGGGTCGTGCGCCGCGGCGGTCGCGGCAGGGCTGGTCGTCCTGCCGCTCTTCGGCTGGGCGACGGCGGCGCTCGCGGTGCTGATCGTCGCGGTGGGCGCCCGGCGCTGGCTGGACCGACGGCGCACGCAGCGCGTGGACAGGTTCGTGGCGCAGCTGCCGGAGCTGGCCCGGCTGCTGGCCAACGGTGCGTCGGCCGGGCTGGCGGTGCGCCGGTCGCTGGAGATGGCGGCGGAGGAGATGACCGAGCCCGCGGCGTCCGAGGTGGCACAGATCGGCGCCGAGATGGCGGTGGGCCGGTCCCTCCAGGACGCCCTGGCGAGCCTCACCGAACGACTGCCCTCCCGGGAGCTGTCGGTGCTGGTGCAGACCCTGGCGATCCAGGGCCGCTCGGGTGGTGAGCTGGTGACCGCCCTGGCGGGGATCGGCCAGACGCTGGAGGAGCGGCGGCGGCTGCGGCGCGAGGTGGTTACGTCGACGATGGGGGCCCAGTTCTCGGGGTACACGGTGATCTTCCTGGCGTTCGGCGCGGTGGCGCTGATGAACGCCTTCAGCCCCGGCGTGGTGGACGAGATGATCACCAACTTCGCCGGCCAGGTGGTCCTGCTCGTCGCGACCGGGCTGTTCACCATCGGGTACCTGCTGGTCCGCCGGCTGTCGAGGGTGGAGGTGTGACGTGCTGGAGCTGCTGATCGCGGCGGGCGCCGCGCTGCTGGCGGTGCTGGGGATGGTCGCCGGGCGGCTGCTGACCAGTACCGGCCTGGAGGACATCGAGGCGGAGTACGCGCCGGAGGAGGAGCCGCGGCAGCGCGGGTTCGTCGCCGTGCTCGACCGCGTGGGCGCGCCGCTGCTCCCGCTGGCGGTGCGGCTGCACGGGCGGCAACGGCTGCAGCGGCTCGACACCGTCATCCGGCGCGCGGGCCGTCCCGAGGGCGTGACCCTGACGATGTTCGTGCGGCGGGAGTCAGGGCTCGTGCTGTTCGGCGTCGTCTTCGGTCTCCTGTTCACGCTTCAGGACCTCTGGACGGTCGGCGCGCCGATGGCCGTGGTGCTGTGCGGGTGGATGCGCCTGTGGCTGTACACCGAGGCCGCCAAGCGGCGCCGGCAGATCGACGCCGAGCTGCCCGACTTCCTCGACGTGCTGGCCGTGACCGTGACGGCCGGGCTGGGCTTCCGCCAGGCCCTGGAGCGGGTGTGCGAGTTCCACGGCGGTGCGCTGGCCGCCGAGATGCGCACCGCGCTGCAGGAGATGAACGTCGGCGCCTCCCGGCGGCAGACCTTCGTGGCGCTGCGCGAGCGCAGCCGGTCCGCCGCGGTCGGCACGTTCGTGACGGCGCTGCTGCAGGCCGAGGAGCTCGGTGTGCCGCTGGCGGACGCCCTCACGGGCATCGCGTCGGACGTGCGCCGCGAGCACGCCGAGAACGTGCGTCAGCGTGCGGCGCGCGCGGTGCCCATGGTGTCGCTCGCGGTGACGATGACGATCCTGCCGGGTGCGCTGATCCTGATCGTGTCGGCAGTGCTCGTCGCGAACGCGGGGGTGCTCGGTGGGCTTTTCTGAGCGGCTGAGCCCGCCCCGCGCGATGGACGCGCTGACGCAGCGCGCCATCGGCCCCGCAGTGCGCCTGCTGTGCCAGGTCCGGCTGGTGATCCTGGCGTTCGCGCTGGTGCTGGCCCTGCTCGACGGCGCGGGCTGGCTCGGCGTGTTCCTGGTGGTGCTCGCGGCGCCGTTCTCGTTCGTGCCCGCGCTGAACTGGGACACCCGGGGCCGGTTCTACGCCCGCAACGGGATCCTGCTGGCGGGCGACACCGCCGTCGCCGTCATCGCGCTGCTGCCGCTGGCCGGGTCGCCGCTCATGGCGGTGTACGCCGCTGCGACCGCCGCGCTGTGGGGCCTGTTCGCCGGCCTGCGGCTCGCGCTCGTGATGGCGGCGCCCCTGTGCCTGTACCAGCTCACGGCGTACAGCGACGGCTGGCGCGGCATGGTCACCGGTGCGGCCGGTGCGGCGCTCACCGTCATCATGGCCTGGACCGGCACCCACCTGGGCCGCCGGCTGCGGCGCCAGGCCGTCCAGTCGGCCCAGCTCGCGGCCGCCCGCGCCGACCAGGCGGCCCTCGCCGAACGGCTGAGCCTGGCCCGCGACCTGCACGACACGGTGGCGGGCGACCTGGCGGGGCTCGCCCTGGCCACGCGCGGGCTGGCCGACCGGCTGGAGCGGGAGGGAGCGGCGCCGGGCACGGTCGGGCTGGCGCGCGACCTGGGCGTCGCCGTCCGGACGACGCACGACCACACCCGCCGCGCCCTCGGCGAGCTGCGCGACGACCCCGACGGCGTGGCGGCCCAGGTGACCGAGGTCGCGCGGCGCTGGACCGAGCGCACGGGGATCCCCACCGCCGTCGACATCGCTCCCGAGGTCGACGAGGTGGCCGGAGCGGGCCGTGCCCGGCACGTCCGGGCCATGGTGACCGAGCTGCTGGAGAACGTGCGCAAGCACGCGCACGCCTCCCGGGTCGGGCTGGTCGTGTCGGCGGCGGGCGACGTCGTCGAGCTGGTCGTGTCCGACGACGGCACCGGGCTCGGTCCCGCGGTGCCCGGCGGCGGCCGGTACGGGATGCGCGGCGTCCGCGAACGCGCGGAGCTGTGCGGCGGCGAGGCCGGGTGGACTCCAGGACCGGACGGCGGGACCACCGTTCGCGTCGTGCTGCCCGCGGAGCCGTCCGGCGAGGCCGCGCGGGCGCCGCGTCCGGGAAGGGCACGGACCGAGGACCGCGCGACGACAGCTGAGGTGGCCTGATGCGGATACTCGCCGTGGACGACAACCCCATCATCCGGATGGGCCTGCGGACGCTGCTGGACGGGACGCCCGGTGTCACGTCCGTGATCGACACGGGCGACCCCGACGAGGCGGTGGCGTACGTGCGCGCCGGGCAGGTCGACGTCGTGCTGCTGGACGTCCGGATGCCCCGCATGAGCGGGCTGGAGCTGCTGCCCCGGCTGTCCGGCGCCACGGTCGTGATGCTGACCCACACCGACGACCCGGCGACCGTGTCCGAGGCGATCGCCGCCGGTGCGGCCGGCTACCTCGTGCACGGTGCGCTGGAGCCGGCGGCGATGGTCGACGCCATCCGGCTCTGCCGGAACGGCAGCCAGGTGGTCTCCGGGGTCGCCGCGGCCCCCGCCGTGCGCGACCGGGGACCGTCGGTGCGCGAGCTCCTGTCGCGGCGCGAGGCCGAGGTGATGGACCTCGTGGCCGAGGGCCTCTCGAACGGCGAGGTGGCGGCACGGCTGTTCATCTCCGAGAAGACCGTGAAGAACCACGTGAACAGCCTCTTCGCCAAGCTTGGCGTGACCACGCGGAGCCAGGCCATCGTGCGCTGGCTCCACGAGGGCCCGAACCGCGGTAGTGCCACGGGCCCAGGCAGAAACGGGCCTGCACCGGGTCCCCGCGCCCTGGGACCGGCCACCGCGGCTCCGTAGGTTTGCAGGCGTGGTCGAGGTCCGCAGGGCCCACGGCCGGCACCCGGACACCAACGTGGAGGTCACCATGAACAAGCTGATGCACAAGGCAGTCGCGGCCAGGACCGCGCTCGTGAACGTCGTCGAGCGTGCGGCGCGCCAGGCACACGACGACGAGCGCGGACAGGGCACCGTGGAGTACGTCGGCGCCGTCCTGCTGGTGGTCGCCGTCGTCGGTATCGTCATCGCCGCGGCGAGCGACGTCGGCGACGCGATCGTCCAGCAGCTCACCGACGCCGTCAACGACATCGCCGGCGCGGGCGGTGGCGGTGGCGGCGAGTAAGGCCACGCCCACCTGAACCACGACGGAGGTACTGGATGCGTCAGGCACACCGGGCGGCGCTCGCCGTCGGTCTCGTCGGCCTGCTGGCCGGCTGCGGGCCCATCGGGCCCGACCGGACCGATGCGGTGACGCCGTCCCCGCCCGACGCGTCGGCATCCTCCACCTCGTCCGGAGGCACCACGCCTCCGGACGAGGTCGTCTCCGTGGAGCGGGAGTGGCACGAGGCGCGGGTGCGCTTCGACCTGCGCCCGGTCGAGGTCGACGACGACCTGGCCGTGCTGCGGTACGAGTTCACCGCGGAGCCGGCCGGTGACGACCGGCTGCGCTTCTCGACGGTCACGCTCAGCCTCGGCGGGCTCGGCAAGTCGGTCACCGACGGTCGCGGCGTCCGTCTCGTCGACACCGCCGCCGGCGTCGTGCACCCCGTGGCCACGGCGGCCGACGGATCCGCCGCCGCGCTGATCGAGCAGGTCGGGCGCGGGTCGGGCGACGAGACGCTGCGCGGCTCCGCTGTCGCCGTCTTCGCGGCGCCCGCCGGCGACTCGGTGGACGTGCTGCTGCCCGGGTACGGCGCCGTCACGCTGCCCGTCGCCGCTGCAGGTGACGACCTCGCCGAAGCCGTCGAGCAGGTCGGCGGTGTCGAGCAGACGACGACGAAGCCGCTGCGCGCCTTCACCCAGGGATACGACGCCGAGTCGGCGACGTCCGCCGAGGAGGAGGACGTGACCGTCACGCTGGCCTCCGACGTCCTGTTCGCGACCGACGAGCACACGATGTCGCGCGCCGCGCGGGGCGTGGTCGAACGGGCCGCCGCGTCGATCGTCGAGCAGGCCGACGCCGGCGAGGTGCACGTCGTGGGGCACACCGACGACGTCGACACCGACGCGTACAACCAGGCCCTGTCCGAGCGCCGGGCCCGGTCCGTCGCCGAACGCCTGCGCGCCGACCTGGGCGACGGGTTCACCGTGACCGAGGAGGGCCGCGGCGAGTCGGAGCCCGTCGCGGAGGGAACGGGCGACGAGGCGCGGGCCGCCAACCGGCGCGTCGAGATCCACTTCGAGGGGCACCTCGTGATCGAGTCCGAGGAGGCCCGGAACGATCTCCCGGGGACCGACGCCCCGACGGCACGGAGCGCCGCCGTCACCATCGCGACGGACGACGGCGAGTACACGGTCGAGGTCGAGTCCATGGTGCGTCGCCCCGGGGCGATCGTCGGCACGCTCGTCGCGGAGCGAGCCACGGGCACCGCCGTCGACCCGGCCTGGTTCCTCCCCGCTCATCTCAAGCTGTTCGGCGACCGGAAGTTCGGCACCCTGGCCGAGGTGGCCGGGCCGCACAACCTCTCCCTGCTCGCCCCGCAGGAGCGGGTGCTGCCGTTCGACTACGTGGCCGAGACGAGGTCCGGCGGGTTCGTGCTGCGCCGGCTGGCCGGGGACGAGGAGGTCCAGACCCTGGACCGGGGCCAGTCGACGGCGATCACCGTGGTGTGGCCGGACACCGGGCAGGACACCGTGACCGTCGACGGGCCGGACCGGTTCCGTATCACCGACGTGCCCGTCACCGACCCACCCGTCACCGACCAGGCGGGGGAGTGACCATGACACGCCGGCCGGCCAGGATGCGCCCAACGGCCGACGACCGTGAGCGCGGCTCGATGCACGTGATGACGATCCCGATCGCCGTCGGCATGCTGACCGCCGCGGTGCTGGTCGTCACGATGCTGGGCTCGGCGACCAACGACCGCCGCCAGGCCGGGACGGCCGCCGACGCCGCGGCGCTCGCCGCCGCCCAGGAGTGGAACGAGCACCTGGGCCTGCTCCACGGGCTGCACCTCGGGATCTCCGAGCCGGACGCGTTCTGGGGGATCGCCGAGCAGGCCCTGCTCGGCCCGGACCTCGAGGACGAGATGAACGAGGCGGCCCGGGCGTACGCCGAGCGCAACGGGGCGGAGCTGGTGGGGGAGGTCAGCATCGACCCGGAACTTCTGCAGGTGACCGCGCACGTGCGGCACGACGAGAGCGTGCCGGGCACCGAGTTCCGCTCGGAGGCGACGGCGACGGCGGGCATCACGCTGCGCGGTGGGCTGTGCCTGGGCGACGACGGCCTGGGCTGGCTGATCGACGGGCTGTGCCGCACCGAGCCGGAGCCGGAGGACCCGCGGGACGATGACGAGCCCGCCTGGACGCCGCCCGACGTCGACGGCTACTCCGGCGCCGTCGTGCTGGTGGACTGACGCCGCTCGTCATTCATCGAGGAAGCCCAGCAGCTCGGTCGTGACGAACCCGGGGTTCTCCTCGACGAGCCAGTGCCCGGCGTGCGGCACGTCCACGGCGCGCACGATGTTGGTCATGCGTGGCGCTGCCGTGCCCCGGACGGCGTCGAGCTGCCCCTCGGCGGACATGAGCAGGGTCGGGACGTTCACCGGGTCCGCCGCCGTGGCGTCCCGCACGTCCTGGTCCAGGGCTCGGTAGAGCTCGAAGCCGCCGGTCAGGGCCTCGGGCCTGCTGTAGGTCCGCGCGTACTCGTCGACCTCGGCGTCGGTGAACGGGGAGCGCTCCGAGGTGCCGCCGAACGCCGTCCCGCCGAACGCCACCTGGGGGTAGAACATCGCCAGGTACTCGCGGACGTCGTCATCGACCAGCGCCTCGGGGACGTCTCGCTGGGAGTGGAAGGCGATGTGCCAGCTCAGTGAGCGATAGGTGGGTGCGTCGAGGGCAGGTCCCGGGAGCGGGAGGTCGAGGTACCCGAGGCGTGCGGTGTCCGCGGGGAACTGGGCGGCGTACTGGAACGCCACCGCCGCGCCCAGGTCGTGCCCGACGACCTGGGCGTCGCGCACCCCGAGCTGCTCGGCGACGAGGCCGTGCACGTACCGCGCGAGGGTCGCCTTGTCGTAACCGTCGGGTACCCCCGTGCTGTCGCCCAGCCCGGGCAGGTCGACGGCGTACACCGTGTGGTGTTCGGCGAGCTCCGGCATGATCGACCACCAGCTGAACCACGTCTGCGGCCAGCCGTGGAGCAGGACCACCGGCGAGCCGCTCCCACCGGTCACGTAGTGCATCCGGACTCCGTCGACGGTCGCGAACTCGTGCCGGAAGCTGTCCTGGAACTCGGGGTCGTCCTGCGTCGCGGCGACATGAGCCGGAGGGTCGGCGACGTGCGTGGCGTCGGCTTGCGGAGTGCACGCGGCGAGACCGACGGTCAGGAGCAGGGCGAGCGTGGCGGTCGCCGCTGCCTGCGGGCGGTGGGAAGCGTGGCGTGGGGCGCGTCCTGGTGCGGAGGTCATGGGGTTCCTGTCCTGGCGAGGCGTGGTCGGCACCCGGTCGGGGCGTCCGGCCCGTCGGGGCTTGCGGGCAGCGCCCAGCCTGTGACTTCATGTCCACATGAAGTCAACCCTCGTGTCCGGAGACGAGTCGGTCTGGTCGGTCGGCGACCTCGCCGCGCGGTTCGGCCTGGAGACGCACGTGCTGCGCCACTGGGAGGCCATGGGCCTGCTCAGCCCGACGCGTGACGGTGCCGGACGGCGCCGCTACGGCACCGACGACGCCTTCCGGGTCGCCACGATCATCCGCAGCAAGGCCGCGGGCATGAGCCTGGAGCAGATCCGTGTGCTGCTCGACGGCGGCGCGTACGACCGCCACGTCATCCTCGAGGCGCACATCGCGGACCTGGAGCAACGGATGGCCGAGATGGAGCTGTCCCGCGAGATGACGCGCCATGCCCTCGAGTGCCGCGCCCACGACATCACCGCGTGCCCGAACTTCCGTGCGCACGTCCAGGACATCGTCGACGGGAAGGTCGGCCAGGGACCGACCCTGGCGGAAGCGCTGCGCAGCGGCCACAGGCAGCCGTTCTGAGCGGGGGATCCACCTGACGCGGCTATTCCGCGTAATGTCCGACGGTCAGTCGGTGAACCGCTCCAGCTCCGTGACGAGGAGCCCGCCCTCAGCGTCGCGTCGTGCTGCCACGCCGAGCGCCTCCGCCGCCCGTGCATAGGCCGGATCCTCCACGACCTGCCGGACGGCGCGCGCGACCGCCGAGGACGGTGCCGTGCGGCGTACGGCGACACCGGCACCCCTGGTGGTCACGCGCACCGCGTTGTCCGCCTGGTCACGCCCGTGGTGCAGCACGACGGCAGGGAGCCCGGCCGCGAACGCCTTGACGAGGGTGCCGTGCCCGCCGTGGGTCACGACGAGAGCGGCCTGCCGCATCACGTCGCGGTGCGGCGCGGAGGCGACGACGGTCACGTTCGACGGTGCGCGCAGGTCGGTCGGCGAGAGCGCCGGCCCGGTCGTGACCAACCCGCGGACCGGGAGGCTGCCGAGAGCGTCGATGATGCGCTGCAGGCACGCGGCCTGGTCCTGGAAGGTCGACGAGAGCGCGACGAGGACCAGGGGAGCGTCGCCGGGCGGTGCGGACCAGGCGGTGTCGACGGCCCAGGCCGGGTCGTCGAGCACGGGGCCGACGTACCGTGCGTTCGAAGGGAGCTGGGCCGGGAAGTCGAACTCCTCGCTGGTCAGGAGCAGCAGACGCCGAGCTCGGCGCACCTGGTCCCAGGTGTGGTCCACCGGTGCCAGCCCGTACTCACCGCGCACGGCATTGAGCCGGGGGAGCACGTACTTGTCGACGAGGCGCGTGCTGGCACCGTTCACCAGCCGGTCCCGGAGCCTGCCCAGGGGCCCGCTGGCCGGTCGTAGCCCCATGCCCATCGGCGGCATCCCCGGGGCAGGCATGGTGTAGATGTTGGGCAGCAGGACGTCGAACGGGATGCCCTCCGCGTCGGCGGCGAGCATCGCGCCCAGCGCGACGAACGACGTGACGACCAGATCGGGCCGCTGCCGCTCGACGGCCGCCGTCACGTCGAGCGCCTGGCCCGCCGCGGGGCCGACCAGCATGTGGTCGGCCATCCCGCGGGCCTGAGCGAGCGGGCTCCTGATCTCCCAGTCACGGTAGCGGGTGCCGTCCGGGCTTCGGTCGGACCGGTTGGGGGCGGCTTGCCAGGGCATGAACGCAGCACCGGCGGCGGCGACCTCCGGGGCCATGGAGTCCTCGCCCAGGACCGTCACGCGATGCCCCCGCTCGACCAGGCGCCGCGCCGCACCGAGCTCGGGTGGGACGGTCCCGCCCCCGTCGGTCAGGGCGAAGAGATAGGAGTGCGTCATCGGCCCAGGCTAGGGGCTCGAACCGGGTCGAACGAGCGTTTTTGCTGGACAGGGGTTCGTTCAGGGATCTCCCTGGCTCGTCCCTGGAACCGCCCGGGAACCCTTGGCCCGCGGGTCGGCGCCGTGAAATAACCCAGACATGAAGACACGTAGACGCATGGTTCCGACAGCACTCGTCGCCACGGCACTCGTGGCCTGCGCGGCGCTCGCCGCACCGAGCGCGTCGGCCGGCCCGACGTCGGGCACCGTGCCGTCCGCCGACGCCGTCCCGAACCTCTCGCTGCCCGAGCCGACCGGCCCGTTCCCCGTCGGCATGAAGCCGGTCCATCTCGTCGACGCCGACCGGGCCGACCCGTGGCGCCCCGAGGAACGTCGCGAGCTCATGGTGTCCGTCTGGTACCCGGCGGTGCCGTACGGCGACCCCGCGGCGTACACGTCGGAGACGGTCTCGGCGGCGATCGTCGAGAGCGCGAACCTGCCGGTGCCGCCCGACGTCCTGACGACCGTCGCCACCCACTCCCGCGACCGGGCCCCCGCACTGCCCGGCCGGCGGCCGCTCGTGGTGCTGTCGCCCGGCGCGGGCCTCAGCCGCGAGTCGCTGACGTCGCTCGCCGAGGACCTCGCCTCACGGGGGTACGTCGTGGCCGGCATCGACCACACGTACGAGGCCCGCGCCGTGGTGCTCCCTGACGGCAGGGTCGCCGGCTGCCTGCTCTGCGAGCGAGAGAACAGCGCAGAGGTCGGCGCCTGGGTCACCCGAGGGCGGGCCCTCGACATCAGCTTCGTCCTCGACGAGCTCACGCACGGCAGGCTCTGGCGGCACGGTCCGGCCGTCGACGCACGGCACATCGCCGTCGTCGGCCACTCGCTCGGCGGCTCGGCCGCCGCGGCGGCGATCGTCGACGACCGGCGCGTGGACGCCGGGGTGAACATGGACGGCACGTTCCAGGTGGACTTTCCCGAGACGGGGACGGACCGGCCGTTCCTCATGCTGGGCAGCGCCTCGCACGAGCCGGGCGCCAGCGACGGGACCGACTGGCCGGACAACCGGGCTCGCCTGGGCGCGACGGGCCTGTGGCTGCAGGTTCCGACCGCCAACCACGGGTCGTTCACCGATCAGCTGATGTTCCTCGACCAGCTCGGTGTGCCGCTGCCGGGCGGGTTCGTCGCCGGCGCCCGGGGCGTGGAGATCACCAACGCCTACGTGGGCGCGTTCCTGGACCGCCACCTGCGCGGAGCGGACGCGCCGCTGCTCGACGGCCCGTCGGACGCGTACCCGGAGGTCGAGTTCCGCGGCTGACCGGCCGTGCTCCGTGCCGACCCCGCGGTTCGGCCCAGAACTGACCTGGTTCCGGGCCGAACCGCAGGGCTGGCGCGTCGAACTGCCGCTGACGTCGGCCCGAACCGTTGCCTAGGATCTGGCGCACGTCAAACACAGCAACGCACGCCGCCGTCGAGAAGTTGACCGCCGCGCTCGCCGGGGCCGGCGCCACCGGCCCGGTCCGGTGGCTGGACGACGCCGCGACCACCGCGGCGCTCGCCGCCGAGCACCTCGGCATCACCGTGGGCCAGATCGCCAACTCGCTCGTGTTCTTGTTCGACGGCGTGCCCACGCTCGTGCTGACCTCCGGCGCACACCGTGTGGACACGGCGTGGCTCGGGGAGCAGGTGGGCGCCACGATCACCCGAGCCTCGAAGGAGCAGGTCAAGGAGGCGACCGGTCAGGTCATCGGCGGCGTCGCGCCCGTGGGGCACCCCGCGCCCGTGCCCACCTACGTCGACACCGCGCTCGCCGCGCACGACGAGGTGTGGGCGGCCGCGGGTCACGCCAGGACGGTGTTCCCGACGACGTTCGACGAGCTGGTCCGGATCACCGGCGGCACGCCGACGGCGGTGGCGCCGCACGCCTGAGCGGGGGCCCGGCCTAGCGGATCCCCGCCACGGTCACGCGGACCGACAGCAGCATGTTCGTCGCCGTCACATACAGGACGTTCCGCTTGGGGCCGCCGAAGGTGAGGTTGGAGCAGACCTCGGGCAGCAGCAGCTTGCCGAGCAGGGTGCCGTCCGGGTGCCAGCAGTGCAGGCCGTCGTGGGCGGCCACCCAGAGCCGGCCGCCGTCGTCGACCCGGACGCCGTCGTAGCCGCCGGCGTCGGACGTGCCGAGCACCTCGCCGCCGGACAGCGACAGGTCGGCCCCCACGTCGAAGCGGCGCAGGTGCCGGTGGTGGGTGTCGACGAGGTAGAGGGTCCGTTCGTCGGCGGAGAAGGCGAGGCCGTTGGGGCGTTCGAAGTCGTCGGCGACCCGGGTGACCGAGCCGTCCGGGTCGATGCGGTAGACGTGGCAGCCGTCGATCTCCGGCGTGGCGCGGTGGCCCTCGTAGTCGTTGAGGATCCCGTAGGGCGGGTCGGTGAACCACACCGTCCCGTCGCTGTGCTCGACCACGTCGTTCGGGCTGTTGAACCGCTTGCCCTGCCACCGGTCGGCCAGCACGGTCACCGTGCCGTCCGGCTCGGTCCGCGTCACCGCTCGGTTGCCCTGCTCGCACTGGATCATCCGGCCGGCCCGGTCGATCGTGCGGCCGTTGGCGTATCCGCCGGGGCTGCGCCAGACGCCGATCCGGCCGGTCGCCTCGTCCAGCGCGAGGACCCGGTCGTCGGGGATGTCGCTGAACAGCAGCGTGCGCCAGGCAGGCGAGTAGGCGGGCCCCTCGAGCCAGCTGCCCTCGTCGTAGAGCACCCTGACGTGCTCGTCCCCGTTGACCGCCGCGAATCGCTCGTCGTGGCGCTCCCACTGGGCGCGGATCCTGGTGAGGGTCATGGTCAGCTCCTGGGTGCTCGGGCGCGTCGGCCACGTGGACGTGACGAGGACATCATGGGACCTGCAGCGACCCTGCACCCAATGCGCAGGACTGGCGCCGGTCTCCGGCGGCGCCGCGTCGTCGGGTGTACTCGTACAGCAGGTGCCAGCTCTGGTTGGCTTTGTTCGCCGTGGCCCTGCCAAGTTCACGTCAGCTGAACTGTTCAGCACAGCCCGTATCTGAGGGCCGCAGCCGAACGAAGGCCAGCACACCTGGCACCTGTCGAAACAGAGCTGCGCGCCCCGCCGGTCCCTATCGCTGATCCTCATCGCCGGTCGTCGTCGAGCCGAGCCGCGCCCAACGGAGCCCGGGATCAGCTGACCGCGAGCAGCTCGGCGGCCGTCGTCACCTCGATGAGCGGCGCGTACAGGCGCATGACCGCCAGGGCCCGCTCGTGGTTCTCCGGGGTCGAGCCCGCGCAGGCGTCCGCGACCACGAGGACGCGGCGGCCCGCGTCGGCGGCGGCGAGCGCCGTCGAGATGACGCAGCAGTCGGTGGCGACGCCCGCGAGCACGAGCTCGCCGGCGGACCGGGTGGCGGCCTCGAGCTCGGGGCCCCACTTGCCGAAGGTCGTGCGGGTGACGACGGGCGCCCCGGACGCGACGACGTCGGCCAGATCGGTGATCTCGTAGAGCGGGTCGTCCTCGGGCACGAGCGCGAACGGCCACTCGTCGAAGTAGGCGCGCCAGGCGCCGTCGGGCACCGCGGGGGCGACGTACCTGGTGAGGACGGTGCGGCCCGCGAAAGCGGGGAGCAGGCGGCGGGTCCCGTCGAGCGCTGCGGGGTAGTCGGGGGAGGCCCACGGGCTGGGCGGGCGCGCGAAGACGTCCTGCATGTCGATCACGACCAGGGCCGAGCCCGTCATCGCTCCTCCTGCCGACGTACCGCGCGGGCGCTCAGCAGGAGCGTGCCCACGAACCCGATGGCCAGCGCGACCAGCACACCGAGGTTGGCCCACGCCCAGTTGCCCTCGACCCCGCCGAGCGGCCCCAGCAGGTACCCCTGCCAGGCGAGCCACGGCGCGTAGGTGTTGGTCACGAGCCCCCAGCCGACGGCGGTGCCGGCCAGCACCAGGAGCACGGCCGCCCAGTTCACGGATCCGTACCGGCCAGCGGCGTCGTACAGGTCGGCGTCGGTGTAGTCGCGGCGGCGCAGCAGGATGTCGGCGAGGAGCACGCCGCACCACGCGGCGACGGGGACACCCAGGGTGATGAGGAAGCCCTGGAAGGGGCCGATGAACGAGTCGGCGACGAACACGACGTAGACCGCGCCGACGACCATGAGCCCGCCGTCGATGGCGGCGGCGACCCAGCGCGGCGCGGGCAGGCCCAGGGAGAGCAGGGCGAGGCCGGAGGAGTAGATGTCGAGCGCGGCGCCGCCGATGAGGCCGGCGAGGGCGACCACGACGAACGGGATGAGGAACCAGGTCGGCAGGAGGGTGGAGAGGGCGCCGATCGGGTCGGTCCCGATGGCCGCGTTCAGGTCGGGGTCGGAGCCGGCGAGCAGCAGGCCGAACACGAGCAGGACCACGGGGGCCAGCGAGGCGCCGAGGGTGGTCCAGCCCACGATCCGCGGGCCGGAGGCGGAGCGCGGCAGGTAGCGGGAGTAGTCGGCCGCCATGTTGACCCAGCCCAGGCCGAAGCCGGTCATCATGAACACGAGCCCGCCGATCACCTGCGGCGTGCCGCCCGCGGGGATCGCGGCGACCGTCGCCCAGTCGACGTGGTCGGCCACGAGGATGATGTAGACGACGGTCAGCACGGCCGTGAGCACGGTGATGATCACCTGCAGCCGCATGACGAGGTCGAACCCGAACACGCCCGCGGCCACCACGATGCCCGCGACGACCACGAGGGCCACGACCTTGGTGACCGTCCCGCCGCCCCAGCCGAGCGCACCGAGCACGGTCGAGGTCGCGAGGGTGGCCAGCGCCACCAGCACGGTCTCCCAGCCCACGGTGAGGATCCACGACAGGAGCGAGGGCAGCGTGTTGCCGCGCACACCGAACGCGGCACGCGAGAGCACCATCGTCGGTGCCGAGCCGCGCTTCCCGGCCAGGGAGATGAATCCGCAGAACAGGAACGAGACGACGATGCCGACCATGCCGATGACCGTCGCCTGCCAGAACGACACGCCGAACCCGAGGAGGTACGAGCCGTAGCCCAGGCCGAGCACCGACACGTTGGCCCCGAACCAGGGCCAGAACAGGTCGCGCGGCGTGCCGCGCCGCTCGGACTCGTCGATGGTGTTCAGGGCGTTGGCCTCGACGGCCGCGGGAACGCTCATGGCCGTGATCATGCCACCCGGCCGGGCAACGCACGAGGGCCCGCACCGTGTCGGTGCGGGCCCTCGTGGTCTGCGCTGCGCCTCCGGCTCAGCCTCTATCCATGTCGGCTGAGCCTGCGGCTCAGCCGACGCGGATGAAGGTCGGGCTGTCCTGCCAGATCTCCGTGTAGCGCACGGTCTGGCCGGGGACCGGCGCCTCGACCTGCATGCCGTCGCCGGCGTAGATGGCGATGTGGCCGGGCGACCAGATGAGGTCGCCGGGCTGTGCCTCGGCCGCGGAGACCGCGGTGCCTGCGTAGCGCTGCTCCGAGGAGGTGCGCGGCAGGTCGATGCCGGCCTGGGCGTAGACGTACGAGGTGAACCCGGAGCAGTCGAACCCGGCAGGCGTCGAGCCGGCCCAGACGTACGGCACACCGAGGTACTGCATGGCGATGGAGACGATATCGGACCCTGCGGCCGCAGCCGGGACGGCCTGCTCCACGGCTTCCTCGACGGGTGCCTCCGCGACCGGCGCTGCGGTCTCGACGACCTCCTCGACGACGGGCTCCGGCTCCGGCTCGGGAACGGGCTCCGGCTCGGGGGCCGGCGTCACCTCGATGGTGCCCGTCTCCAGCGTGAACTTGCTGTCGGCCGCGACCTGCACGGCGGGGGCGGTGGTCACGGCCTGTGCGGCAGCAGCCTGGGAGACCGAGCTGCGGGAAGCCTCGGTCAGGATGTCCAGCTCGGCGGTGGACGGCCCGTGGTCGACCACCGGCGCGGCGTCGGCGGGGGCGCTGAGCAGGGAGACGGCCAGGCCCGAGCCGGCGGCGACGAGCGCGCCACGGCGGGCGGCGCCGGAGATGCCCCGCGCCGCAGCACGGGAGATGGGGGTCAGCGGGGTGATGGGTCTGCGGGCAGCACGATGGCGCCCAGGCGTGCGAGTGGTCAAGAGGTTCTCCTGACGCCTACGAGGTGAGCTGTCGGATTCGGATCGGAGAATGACCCGGCCGCGTACTACCTGTGCGGCTTCACCCCAAGGACACCGTCGGTGCCCACTTACGTGGTTCCCCCGTCCCTGTCTTTTCGGTCTGTGCAGATCTTGGGGCGGTGACAGGGCTCGGCGCCCGCCTCAAGTGCCCGCGGCCTTCCCGCGAACCGGAGTGACCGTAACCCCGACCGACCCCAAAGTCACAATCGCGTTACGGCTTCCGGGTCGGCCGGGGTGCCACTTGACCGTATTGTCCGACATGAGATACGTCACTCGACCGCCGCCACGTCGTCGGCCGTGGCCGTCCCGAGGAGGTTCGAGCAGGCGCCGTCGACGTGTGTGACGCGGGTCAGCAGCTGTTGGAGCGGTACGCGGCGGTGCGATGGGCACCGTCGCCCTCGTGCCACCAGAAGTGACGGCCCTGGGTGTTGCGGTAGACCGTGAAGTCCGAGCTCACGCCGTCGTACCTCGCCTGCGCGCTGCCGTTGGTGGAGTCGATGATCCGCGTGAACTTGTTGTCCGCCTTGCCCCAGGTGTTCGGGCCGGCCTTGCCGTCGTTCTCGAGGTCGCTGTACCGCCTCTGGAAGCTCTCCGTCGCCGTCCTCGTGTTGGGGCCGAAGTGTCCGTCGATGCCGGAAGCGCTGAGCAGCCCTTCCGCGTGCAGCACCTGCTGCCACAGGCACGTCGCGGTGGAAGAGGAGTAGGAGGTGGTCGAGATGGTGCCCTCGTCTCCCCAGTCGTCGCTCATGGTGCCGGCACCGCTGACGTAGCCGTCGTTCGTGTTGGCCGACGCCGGTGCGGCGGTCGCCAGCATGCCGCCGGCCAGGACGAGGCCGGTGAGGGCGGCGATGGTTCCGGTCGCGAACTTTTTGTTGCGCACGTGGTACTCCCGTCGTCAGGTGGCCACACGTGTGGCCGAGGACCACTCAACTCCGGAAAGCCCTGGCGGAGAACGATTTGCGCCTCAGCGCAATCGGCGTCCATCGGCGCTGGACTGACGGACGACGCCGGACAGCGCGCCTCCACCAAAGGTCGTAGGCGAAGTGGGCACTCGTGCCCGATGTGGCGCGGCGGCCTGCCCGACAGGCTGGTCTCGTCCGGAAGAAAGCCTCCGGACCAGCCCGAACACCTGCCGAGCGCGAGGAGCGCGACGATGATCCCGACCTATGACCTACCCACCGAGCGGCCCGACGGCCGCCCCCGGGGTCCCCGCCGCGCAGCTGCGACGTTCGCCGCACTGGGCATCCTGACGATCAGCCTCGCGGCTGCCGTGCCGGCTGCCGCCGCGGCTGCCGAGCCCACCCCGGCTCCGCCGATCTCGGCCCCGGCGGGCGCACATACGCTCGGGCAGGCCGACGTCGACGCCTGGCTCGACGGCCTGCTGCCGGCCGCGCTGGAGACCGCGGGCATCGCCGGCGGCGTCGTCACCGTGGTCGACGACGGCGAGATCGTCACCACCCGCGGCTACGGCTACGCCGACACCGGCACGACGGGCGGCGAGGCCGTGCCGGTCGACGCCGAGCGGACGCTGTTCCGGCCGGGCTCGGTGTCCAAGCTCTTCACCGCCACCGCCGCCATGCAGCTGGTCGAGAGCGGCGACGTCGACCTCGACACCGACATCGCCGCGTACCTCGACTTCGACGTCCCGCGGTCGTTCGACGGGCCGGTCACGCTCCGGCACCTGCTCACCCACACCGCCGGCTTCGAGGAGCGGCTCGCTGGGCTCATCGGCGCGGGCGACACGTCGCCGGTGCTCCGCGACGAGCTCGCCGAGGAGCCGCCGGAGCAGGTCTACGAGCCGGGCACCGTCCCCGCCTACTCGAACTACGGCAACTCGCTGGTCGGTTACATCGTCGAGCGCGTGAGCGGCGTGCCGTTCGAGGAGTACGTCGAGCGCGACATCCTCACGCCCGCCGGGATGACGTCGTCGACCTTCGCCCAGCCGCTGCCCGACGCCTTGCGCGACCGGATCTCCCAGGGCTATGCCACATCGGCCGACGCCCCCGGCCCGTTCGAGATCGTCGGGACGCCGCCCGCCGGGGCGCTGACCGCGTCCGCGCCCGACATGGCGCGCTTCATGCTGGCCCAGCTCGGCGAGCCCGGCACCGGCTCGATCCTGGAGCCGAGGACGCTCGACCTGATGCACGCCCCGGCGCTCGACGAGAGCTTGCTGGGCAACCTCGCCGCGGCCTCGCGGATGACGCTCGGCTTCTTCGACGAGAGCCGCAACGGGCACCGCATCATCGGCCACGGCGGCGACACCAACTACTTCCACTCCCACCTGCAGCTCTACCCCGAGGAACGCACCGGCGTCTTCGTCTCGCTGAACAGCACGGGCAGCAGCACCCTCGCCACCCTGGAGCTGCGCGACGCGGTCCTGCACGGCTTCACCGACCGGTACTTCCCGGCCGACGCCGCCCCGGTGCCCAGCACCGTCGACGAGGGGACCGCCACGGAGCACGCGGCGATCGCCGAGGGCAGCTACGTCGCCGCACGCGGCATGCAGAGCACGTTCCTGGCCTCGCTGGAGGCCTTCAGCGCCACACAGATCACCGCGCGGGAGGACGGCCGCCTGCTCATCACACCGGGCCCGCTCAGCGACTCGCCCGCCCTGTACGAAGAGGTCGAGCCGTGGGTCTGGCGCGAGGTCGACGGCCAGCGCACCATCACCATGCGGGTCGCCGGTGACCGGGTCGAGGCGATCGGGATCGAGGGCGCCTTCACCATGCTGCCCGCCCAGCCGGAACGCACCCCCGGCGTCGCGCTCCCCGTGCTCGGCGTGTCCGCGCTGATCCTGCTCGTGGCGGCCGTCGCCTGGCCCGTCGGCGCGATCGTGCGCCGGGTCCGGCACCGGTCCCTCCCCGAGGGCGCCCGAGGCCTGAGCAGGATCCTCACCAAGGTCGCCGGCGTCTGCGCGGTGCTCGCCCTCGGCGGCTGGACCGCCACGCTCCTGACCGTGATGGGCCTCGAGGACGTCTCGGAGTTCTCCCTGCGCCAGCTGCAGGTGGTCCAGGCGATCGGCGTGCTGGGGATCGTCCCCGCGGTGCTCCAGGTCGTCGGCGCCGTCCGCCACCGTCACGGCTGGCGCCGGATCCTCGGCACGGTGCTCGTGGTCCTCGCGCTGGCCGGAATCGCCTGGTTCGCGATCGAGTTCCGCCTCCTCGCGCCGTCTGTATCGTACTGACGATGCCCACGACCGACGGTTCCACCGTGCTCGACGACGTTCGTGTCCTGCCGCGGGTCAGCGGGCTCGACACGATGCTCACCCGGCTCGGCGTGACGAGCGTGCGGGGCCGGGACAGGCTCTTCGCGGCCGTCGTCCTGCTCCTGACGGTCGGCGTGCTGGTGGTGCTCTTCGAGTACGTGCTCGGCACCGTGGGTCTGACGGTGGGCCCGGTGCAGGCGGGGGTGCTCATGGTCGCCGTGTGCGTCCAGGCGCTGCCCCTCGCCCTGCGCCGGACCCGGCCGGTCCTCTGCCTCGGCCTCGTCGTGGCCTGCCAGGTGGTCATCATCGCGACCTCGCCGGCCGACCTCTCGCTCGGTGGCATACCGCAGGTCGTCGCCGGCTACACCGTCGGCACCCTGCTGCCCGCCCGCCGGGCGCTGGCGGTGACGGGTGCGGCGGTGCCGGTGGCGGCGCTCGCGGCGACGGTGACGGCTCTCGTCTCGGGGAACGACCTGCTGGTGCCGGTCGCCAACCACGTCGTCTCGGCCGTCGGGACCTACGTGGTCAGCGCGCTCATCGGCGGCGCGGTCGCGACGCGCCGCCGCTACGTCGAACTGCTCCGCCTCCGGGCCGGCGAGCTGCTCCGGACCCAGCAGGTGAACACCCAGGCGGCCATCGTCGCCGAGCGGTCCCGCATGGCGCGCGAGCTGCACGACGTCGCGGCCCACCACCTGTCGGGCCTGGTCGTGCAGGCCGCCGCCGTCGAGCGCCAGATCGACAGCGACCCGGAGACCGCGAAGAAGGGCACGGCGTGGATCCGGGCGCAGGGCAAGGAGACGCTCGACAGCCTCCGGCTCATCGTCGGCGTGCTCCGCGAGCGGCCGGGCGCCGACGGGCCCGGTGCGGACGCGCACGACGCCCCACCGCCCGGGCTGGGGGCGCTCGACGGGCTCGTGCAGACGGCGCGCGTGCTGGGCTCCGCCGTCGACCTGGTCCGGGTGGGCCGGCCGCGCGAGCTGGCCCCCATCGCGGACGCCGCGTTCTACCGGGTGGCCCAGGAGTCGCTCTCGAACGCTCGCCAGCACGCTCCCGGCGCGCCGGTGCGGATGACCGTGCGGTTCGACGAGCGGGCGGTCTCGCTCGAGGTCGTCAACGGGCCGGTCGCGGGTGGCGCCTCACAGGGCTCGGCCCGTGACCCGGCTCGGCAGGGCATGGGGCTGATCGGGATGGGGGAGCGGGCGCAGCTCGTGGGCGCGACCCTCACCGCCCGACCGACGCCGTCCGGCGGCTGGCGGGTGCTGCTGACGCTCCCGCTGCACCATGAGCAGCACGGGCACGACGAGCAGCGCGCGAGCCAGGAGAACCAGGAGCCCGCGCAGTCCGCGGCGCTCGTCGAAGGGGGACAGGAATGATCAGGGTCTTGCTCGTCGACGACCAGGCGGTGGTCCGGGCAGGTTTCCGGTTCCTCCTTGAGCAGGCCGACGACATCGAGGTGGTCGCCGAGGCCTCGAACGGTCCGACGGCGGTCGAGCTCGCCCGTCGGCACAGCCCCGACGTCGTCTGCATGGACGTGCGGATGCCGGGCGGTGATGGCCTCGCTGCGACGCGCGAGATCGTCGCGAGCGGCGGCCCCGACGGCGCGACACCTCCGGCGGTGCTCGTCGTGACGACCTTCGACCTGGACGAGTACGTCTTCGGCGCCCTGGAGGCGGGGGCCGGCGGCTTCATCCTCAAGGACTGCGAGCCCGAGGAGCTGATCGACGCCGTCCGGCGGCTCGCCGACGGGCACGGCCTCATCGACCAGGCCGTGACGCGCCGCGTGATCGCCGAGTTCGCCCGGCGCAAGGCGCCGCCGGAGCAGGCGTCGGACATCGCGCCGCAGCTCACGGCCCGCGAGTCCGAGATCGTGCGGCAGCTGGCCCGTGGGCTGTCGAACGCGGAGATCGCCCACGAGCTGGTCGTGGAGACCAGCACCGTGAAGTCCCACCTCGGCCGCGCGATGGCCAAGGTGGGCACGCGCGACCGCCTGCAGACGGTGGTGTGGGCCTATCAGAACGGGCTCGCACCACACTGAGGAGAACACACGGCTGCGTCGTTGCGGGCGAAGGGGGCCGGGTCGAAGACGCCGAACCGTTCGCGGTACTCGGCCGCCCGGCCGGGCCACAGGAGCGTGAGCCGGCCCGAGCGCTCGTCGACGTACCAGCTGCGGCACCCCCCGCGCAGCCACACCGTCCCGGCGGCGCGCTCGTCGATCTCCCGCGTGTACGCGGCCTCGGCCGCGGCGGACACCTCCAGCGGCCCGCCCGTCTCGTCCTGGTGGTCGAGCGCGCCGAGCACGTAGTCGATCTGCGCCTCGATCACCTCCAGGGCGGAGTGGTGGCCCAGCCCGGCGTTGGGGCCGTCCAGCACGAACAGGTTCGGGAAGCCGTGCACCACCGTGGAGGCGTGGCTGGTCATGCCGTCGGCCCAGTGCTCGGTGAGCGTCTGTCCGCCGCGGCCGGCCAGCAGGTGGGCGAACGGCGGCCGGGTGGTCTCGAACCCCGTGGCCAGCACGAGCACGTCCACCTCGTACCGCGCGCCCGACGCCGCGACCAGCGTCGATCCTTCGACCGCGACCGGCGGGCCGGGCTCCAGCGTGACGTGCGGCTGCTGCAGCGCCGGGTACCAGTCGTCGCTGAACAGGGCGCGCTTGCAGCCCACCGCGTAGTCCGGGGTGAGCAGAGCGCGCAGCGCGGGGTCCGGCACCTGGGCGCGCAGGTGTGCCTCCGCGCGCTCCCGCAGCTCGGCCTCCGCCGTCGTGCCGGCCACGCGCGCGTCGAACAGCCGGTCGGCCTCCTCCGCGAGCGCCGCCCGGTCCGGCCGGGCCTCGCCGGGGGCGTAGGCGCGGTCGCCGCGCGGGAGCACCCAGGGCGGGGTGCGCTGCAGCACGACGACGGACTCCGCCCGGCGGGCCAGCTCGGGGACGAGCTGCACGGCGCTCGCGCCCGTGCCGACCACACCGACCCGCAGCCCGGCCGGCAGGTCGCGGTCCCAGCGGGCGGAGTGGAACACCCGGCCGGGGAACGTGCCGAGCCCCGGGAGGTCGGGCACGCGGGGCTCGCTGAGCCGGCCGACCGCCGTCACCAGCACGCGTGCGGTCAGCGGGCCGCGGGACGTCGTCAGGTGCCACGCCGCCTCGTCCTCGTCCCAGCGCGCGCCCGTGAGCTCGGTGCCGAGGCGCAGGTGCGGGACCAGCCCTTCGGACCGCGCGACGTCCCGGACGTACCCGTGGATCTCGGCGCCCGGCGCGAACACGCGTGACCAGGCCGGCTGGGGCAGGAAGGAGTACGAGTACAGGGCGCTCGGGATGTCGCACGCGACGCCCGGGTAGACGTTGTCGCGCCAGGTCCCGCCGACGTCGTCGGCCCGTTCCAGGACCACGAAACCCGTGCGTCCGGCGCGGCGCAGCCGGGCGCCGAGGCCTACCCCGGCGAGCCCTGCGCCGACGACCGCCACGTCGACGGCGGTGTCCGGTCCCGGCCCCGTGCCGCTGCCGGGGTCCGAGCGTGTGGCCTGGTGCGTTCCCGTCACCCCACCTGCCCGTACGTGGTCGTGCGCTGCCGGACCGGACGGCCCAGCTCGCCGGCGAGCCGGGTCACGTCGGCGACCGTCAGCTCCCGCCCCTGCTCGGGGCCGGCGTCCGGGTCCAGGACGCCGTCGAGCAGCACACCGCCCAGGTCGTCGGCGCCGCCCGCGAGCATGCGCTGCGCGCCGCGCATGCCGAGCTTGGTCCATGCGGCCTGCACGTGGTCGATCCGCCCGGCGAGCATCAGCCGTGCCACCGCGTGCAGGGCGCGGCTCTCGCGGAGGGTCGCCGTCCGGGCACCGGGCACCGGCACCGGTGACTCCGACGCCAGCCACGGCATCGGGATCAGCTCGGTGAACCCGCCGGTCGCGTCCTGCACGAGCGCCAGCCTTCGCAGGTGTCGTACCTGGTCGCGTGCCGACTCGACGTGCCCGTACACGATCGTCGCGGTCGACCACAGGCCCGCCGTGTGCGCGGTGGTGACCAGCTCGACCCAGCGCTCGGCGGGGATGTCGGTGCCGCCCGTGAGCAGGTCCCGGATCCGGTCGTCGAGGATGCGCGCGCCGGTGCCGGGCACGGTGTCGACGCCGGCCGCGCGCAGCTCCGTCAGCCAGTCGGCCAGCGGGAGGCCTGCACGGGCGGCGCCGTCGGCCAGCTCCGCCGGGCGGAAGGCGTGCAGGTGCAGGCCCGGCCCGCCCTGCTTCACGGCGCGCGCCAGGTCGAGGTAGCCGTCCGCGCCCGCCGACGTCGGCGGCACGCCCTGGGCGCACACCTCGGTGGCGCCGAGCTCGACGGCCTCTGCCGCCAGGTCCGCGACCCGCGCGGGGGAGAGCCCGAGGGACGCGTCGATGTTCCGGTTCACCGCGTACGTCACCGCGTCGCCGACCCGCCCGCGGCGCACCTGGTCCGCGAGCGCGCCGAGCTCCTCGAGGTCGGAGCCGGACGCGCCGAGCAGCTCCACCCAGGCGGCGTCGTCGACCCCCGCGGCATCCGCGGCGACGTCCGCGATCAGCCGCCGAAGCCGCCCACCCCCACCCCCACCCCCACCCCCACCCGTCCCGTTGAGTGCTGGGTATTTGCGGTCTGCGGGCTCGGAATCGCGCAGATATCCCGCACTCAACGAGGTGGAGGCGGGGAACTCGCCGAGCAGGGCGTCGTGGCGGGCCAGGCCGTAGTCGTCCGCCAGGGTTAGCACGCGGGTCCGCAGGCGGTCGTCGAGCCACTCGGCTCCCGCGCGGGCCTCGCGCAGGTAGTGCGGGTGCGCGGTCAGACGCTCGCGCAGCGTGTAGCCGCCCTCGCCGGTGAGCCGGGCCAGGTCCTCGATCTGCGGCCAGGGCCGCTCGGGGTTCACATGGTCGGGGGTGAGCGGGCTGACGCCGCCCCAGTCGTCGATGCCGGCACGCACGAGGAGCTGGAGCTCGGCGGCGTCGGTCAGGTTGGGCGGCGCCTGGACACGCATGCCCGGGCCGAGCAGCACCCGGGTCACGGCGACGGCGGCCGCGTACTCCTGGGTCTCCAGGTCCGCGGCGCCCATCATGGCCGTGGCCGACTTCGCGCGGAAGTTCTGGACGATCACCTCCTGCACGTGGCCGTGCCGGGCGTGCGCGTCGCGCAGCGCCAGCACCGAGTCCACGCGTTCGGCGTAGTTCTCGCCGATGCCGAGCAGCACACCGGTGGTGAAGGGGATGCGGGACCGGCCGGCGTCGTCGATCACGCGCAGCCGCAGGGCCGGGTCCTTGTCGGGGGAGCCGTAGTGCGCCTCGCCCTTCTCGGTCCACAGCCGCGAGGAGGTGGTCTCCAGCATCATGCCCATCGAGGGACCCACCGGCTTGAGCCGCTGCATCTCCGCCCACGACATGACGCCGGGGTTCAGGTGGGGGAGCAGGCCGGTCTCGTCCAGGATCAGCCGGGCCATGTGGCCCACGTACTCGAGCGTCGAGGAGTAGCCGTGGTCGTCGAGCCACTGGCGGGCGACCGGCCAGCGGTTCTCGGGGCGGTCGCCGAGCGTGAGCAGGGCCTCCTTGCAGCCCAGCGCCGCGCCCTGCGCGGCGACCTCCAGGACGGCGTCGGCCTCCATGTACGGCGAGATGCCCGCCTTGGCGAGCTTGCCGGGCGACTGCACGAAGATGCAGTAGTGGCACCGGTCCTGGCACAGGTGCGTCAGCGGCACGAAGACCTTGCGCGAGTACGTGATGACGCCGGGCCGCCCGGCCTCCTGCAAGCCCGTGTCGCGCATCGTGCCCGCGACGGCGAGCAGACGGTCGAGATCGGCGCCGCGGGCGTGCAGCAGCGCCTCGGCGTCCACCCGGTCGGGCGATGTGCCGCCGCCGTCCTCCAGGCGGTCGAGGGCCGCGTCCAGGACCGCACGGTCCGGGGATTGTGGCTGGTCGGCGCCACGCGAGGGCATGCGCAGGGTCAGGGGAACAGTCATGGGCCCACCTCGGGTGCGGGAACCGGATCGGGATGGTCCGGAGGGGACGGGCCGACACTATGTCATCGGGCAGCCGGGTCTCTCGCGGCTCGTCATCGTGTGGCAATCCCTCATTTCGCCCGACTGCGCGGGTTGCTAGCGTCATGGCGACCAGCAGGCCGGCAGCGTCGCCGCGACCTGCTCCGGCTCCGTACGCGAACTGAGGTGGTCCCGTGAAGGTCTCCCGCCGCGCCCCGATCGTCGTCGCTGTTGCCACGGCCGCGATGCTGGCGCTCGGAACGGCTGTCGTTCCTCTGGCGCCGGCCACGGCCGTCGCCGCCGAGTGCTCCGCACCCGCCTGGGCAGAAGGATCGAGCTACGGTGCAGGCCAGCAGGTCACCTATGAGGGAAGCAGCTACACCGCGACGATGGCGCACACCGCGCACCCGGGCGCGGGCTGGGACCCGGCGTCCACCCCGACGCTCTGGACCCTCGACGGTACGTGCGACGGCGGGCCCGCGCCCGAGCCGACGCCGACGGATCCGCCGACGGATCCGGAGCCGGAGGCCGACACCCCGGTCGCGGCCAACGGCCAGCTGGCCGTCTGCGGCGTGGGGCTGTGCAACGAGCAGGGCAAGCGGATCCAGCTGCGGGGGATGAGCACGCACGGCACCCAGTGGTACTCGCAGTGCGTGACCGACGGCTCGCTCGACACGCTCGCGTACGACTGGAACGCCGACGTCGTGCGGATCTCGACCTACGTGCAGGAGGGCGGGTACGAGACCGACCCGGCGCGCTTCACCGCGCTGGTGAACCGCTACATCGACATGCTCACGGCGCGCGGCATGTACGCGATCGTCGACTGGCACATGCTCGAGCCGGGCGATCCCAACTTCAACCTGGAGCGCGCCAAGACGTTCTTCACGGCCATCGCCGAGCGGAACAACGGCAACAACAACATCATCTACGAGGTCGCGAACGAGCCCCACGGCGTGTCGTGGCAGACCATCAAGGGCTACCACGAGCAGATCATCCCGGTGATCCGTGCGAAGGACCCGGACGCCGTCGTCCTGCTGGGCACACGAGCGTGGTCCTCGCTGGGCGTGTCGGAGGGCTCGAACGAGTCCGAGGTGGTCAACAACCCCGTCAACGCCTCGAACGTGATGTACACGTTCCACTTCTACGCCGCGTCGCACGGGCAGGAGTACCTGGACGCGCTCTCGCGGGCCGCGGACCGGATACCCCTGTTCATCACGGAGTTCGGCACCCAGGACTACGCGGGCGAGGGAGGCAACGACTTCGCGATGTCGCAGCGGTACCTGGACCTGGCGGCGTCGAAGAAGATCAGCTGGGTCAACTGGAACTTCTCCGACGACCACCGGTCGGGCGCGGTCCTCACCGAGGGCAGCTGCGCGAGCGGCTCCTTCGGGACGGGGAACCTCAAGGAGTCGGGGCGATGGATCCGGGACCGGATCCGGACAGCGGACGACTTCTAGGTCCTGCGGTCCTGCGGTCCTGCGGCCCGGCCGGGTCTGGTCGAGGGCACGGTAGACCTGACGGGGACGTGCCAGGTTCGGTGAAATTCGTTCGGCTCAGCCCTGCCTGATTCACCTCAGCTGAACTGTTCGGCTGAGGCGAATCATGCGGGCCCAGGGTGAACGAAGTTCAGCCCACCTGGCACCTACCGCACGGCACTACCGACTTTGTCGGCGCCCCAGCAGGACCTCTGTCGGCGCCCCGGCAGGACCGCGGCGCTGCCCGTTCAGGCCGTCCCGAGGTACGCGCGCACCACGTCGTCGTCCGCCAGCAGCTCCGCCGCCGGACCCGAGCGCACCACCTGGCCCGTGCGCAGCACGTAGCCGTCGGAGGCGGCGCGCAGGGCCCGGCGGGCGTTCTGCTCGACGAGCACCACGGTCGTGCCGGTCGCACGGATCTGCTCCACGACGTCGAACACCTCGTTCACCACGAGCGGCGCCAGCCCCATGGACGGCTCGTCCAGGAGCAGCAGCACCGGCTCAGCCACGAGCGCCCGGGCGATGGCGAGCATCTGCTGCTCACCCCCGGAGAGCGTGCCCGCGGGCAGGTCGCGCCGCTCGGCCAGCACCCCGAACCGCTGGTACATCTCGTCGATGGTGCGAGCCGCACCCCGGCCCCGGTGCCAGCCACCCATCGCGAGGTTCTCGGCCACCGTCAAGGACGCGAGGATCTGCCGGCCCTCGGGCACCTGGACCAGGCCTCTTGCCACCAGCTTGTGGGCGGGCGCGCGCGTGATGTCGGCCCCGCGGAACCGGACGCGGCCGCTGTGCGGCCGCACGATGCCCGACACCGCGTTGATGATCGTCGACTTCCCGGCGCCGTTCGCGCCCACGAGCGTCACCAGAGAGCCCTCCGCCACGCTGAACGACACGTCGCGCACCGCCTCGACGCGGCCGTAGCGGACCGAGAGGTTCTCGACCTCGAGCACCGGTTCGGTCATGTCAGGCCTCCGTCCCGAGATATGCCTCGACCACCCGGGGGTCGGCGGCGACTTCTGCCGGCACGCCGGCGGCGATGACCTCGCCGAAGTTGAGCACCACCACCCGGTCGCAGATCTGCCGCACGAGCCCGACGTTGTGCTCGATGAGCAGCACGGCGAGGCCGTCGTCGGCCAAGGACCGGATCAGGTGGGCGAGCTCGCCCGCCTCCACCGTGTTCATCCCGGCGGCGGGCTCGTCCAGGATCAGCAGGCTCGGGTCGGCGGCGAGGGCTCGCGCGATCTCGAGCCGTCGCTGGTCGCCGTACGAGAGGGCGCCCGCGCGAGCCGTGGCGGCGTCGAGCATGCCGACACGGCGCAGGCACCGGGCGGCATGCGTGAGCGCGGCCTGTTCGTCGCGTCGCGCCGACGGCAGCCAGGCCAGCCGCCGCAGCAGCGTCGGCCGGGTCACGAGGTGCCCACCGACCAGCACGTTCTCCAGCGCGGAGAGCCGGTCGAAGAGCTTGGAGTGCTGGAACGTGCGGCTCACGCCGGCGGCGGCCACGCGGTGCACCGGGGTGCGTCCCGCGGTCACGCCCAGCACGCTCGCCTCGCCGGACGACGGCGCGACGAGCCCGCTGATCATGTTCACGAGCGTCGTCTTGCCCGCGCCGTTGGGGCCGATCAGCCCGAGCAGCTCGCCGCTGTGGATCTCCAGGTCGACGTCGCGCACCGCGTGCACGCCGCCGTAGTCCTTGCTCAGCCCGCTCAGCCGGGCCACGACGTCGCCCCGCGGGGCGTGCTCGCGCGTGCGCAGGTCGGTGCTCCCGCCGTCGGCGTCGGACCCGGCGTCGCTCCCGCCGGAGCCACCGCCCAGGTTCGGCACCCGGATCCGCCGGGGGATCCGGCCCGCGAGCCCGCCCGGCAGGAACAGGATGACGACGAGCAGCAGCAGGCCCGCGACGAACGGCCGGATCCAGCCGGCCTCGACGCCCAGGGCGCGCTGGATCTCGGGGATCACCGTGAGGAACGCGCTGCCCACCACCGGCCCGATGAACATCGTCGTGCCACCCACCATGGCGGTGACCAGCCCGTCGATGGCGGCGGTGAACCCGAAGTCGGCCGGCGCGACCAGGCGGACGGTGTACGCCCACAGGACGCCGTAGAGCCCGGCGACGGCGCCGGCCGTCGCGAACGCGCCGAGGCGGTGCCTGCCGACGTCGATGCCCATGGCGCCGGCGGCGAGCTCGTCCTCGCGGATGGCCTCCAGGGCACGGCCGTACCGGGTGGGACCGGACCGCCAGAACCAGTAGGCGACCAGCGCCAGCACCATCCAGGCGATCGCCGGAGTGACGATCTTGGGCACGGACATGCCCTGTGCGCCGCCCGTCCACTCGGCGTTGAGCAGAAAGATGCGCACCGCTTCGGCGAACCCCAGGGTGGCGATCGCGAGGAACACGCCCCGCAGGTGCATGGTCGGCAGTCCGAGCACGACGGCGGCCGCCGTGCCGACCGCCGCACCGACGACCAGGGCGATCAGGAGGGCGGGAACGTCGCCCACGACGTCGGGGTCGGGTGCGACGAGCACGGAGGTGTAGGCGGCGACCGAGGCGAAGCCGGCCTGGCCCAGGCTGAGCTGCCCCGCGTTGAGGACGGCGTAGAACGAGAAGGCGAAGATCGCGCCGAGCGCGATGAACGTGACGGTCGACTCGGTGAACATCAGACCTGCCGGGCCTTGCGTCCGCCGAACAGGCCCTGCGGCCGCAGCAGCAGGATCCCGAACAGCAGCGCGAACGCGACGAGGTCGCGCCACGCCGAGCCCAGGTACTGGACGGCGAACACCTCGGCCACCCCGAGCAGGAGCCCTCCGACGAGCGCACCGGGCAGGGAGCCCATGCCGCCCACCACGATCACCGCGAGTCCCTTGAGCTCGATCGCCGACCCCATGCCGAGCTGGGCCGAGCTCACGTTCATCGCGAACAGCGCACCCGCCACCGCCCCGAGCGCTGCCGAGATCGCGAACGTCGTGGCGGTGACCCGGTCCACGTTCACGCCGAGCACCCGCGCCGCCGTCGGGTTCTCGGCCACGGCCCGCATACCCCGGCCGAGCCTGCTGCGTGCCACCAGCCAGGTCAGGCCTGCCACGAGCGCGAGGCAGACCGCGACGATCACCACCTGCAGCAGCGTGACCTGGGCGCCGAGCACGTCGAACCGCGTCGCGGGGAACGTGTCCGCGGGGAACCGGCGGGTCTCGGCGCCGTACCGCCACTGGAGCAGCGCGATCAGCATGCCCGCCACGGCGATCGACGAGATCAGGCCCGCGAAGTGGGCGTCGGCCCGGCCCTTGAGCGGCCGGAACGCCACCCGCTCCACGATCAGTCCCAGGAGCGCGCCCACGACCGCCACGGCGGGCAGGGCCGCCCAGAAGGGCAGCCCGCCCACGGTCACCAGCTCGATGCCGATGAAGGCCGACGCCGCGAACACGGCCGGATGAGCGAGGTTCAGCCGGTCCAGGATGCCGAACACGAGCGCGAAGCCCACGGCGAAGAGCGCGTAGATCGAGCCGATGAAGAGCCCGTTGAGCAGCTGTTGCATGGCGGTGTGCTCAGTCGAGCACGGCGAACGCGCCGTCTTCGACGATCTGCACGACAGCCTCGTGCTCGGCGTCCCGCGCGTCGTTGATGGTCAGCTCACCCAGCACCGTCGGCACGCCGTCGATGGTGCCGAGGCCCTCCTTGATCGCGTCCCGCTCGCCCGAGCAGGTGGACCGCACGGCGGTGTCGATCAGCATCAGGCCCGTGTACGCCTGGGCCGCGAACTGGTCGGGCGGCGTCCCGTACTTCTCCTCGAAGTCGGCGAGGAACGCGGTGTTCTCCGGGTTGTCGGACGCCGAGTTCCACGCCGCCCCGACGACGACGCCCTCGGCGGCGTCCCCGGCGTCGGCCATCAGCTGCGGGTTGTTGAAGCCGTTGCCGCCGACGATCGGGACGTCGATGCCCAGCTCGCGTGCCTGAGTGACCAGAGGGATCGCCGCCTCGATGAGGGCGGACACGACCAGCAGGTCCGCGTCGGCGGACCGGGCCTCGGTGAGCAGGGCGCGGAAGTCGGTGTCCGACGTGGAGAACTCGAGCGTCTCGGCGACCTCGATGCCCTCGGCGTCCAGCGACTCGGCGAACACCTCGTAGCCCGCCTCGGTGAAGGCATCGTCGTTGCTGTACATCACGACGGCGCTCTCGGCCCCGTAGACCTCCTTCGCCTTCGCGATGGTCTGCGGGATCACCTGGGCCTCGGTCAGCGAGTCACGGAAGATGTAGTCGCCCTGCTCGGTGATGCCGTCGGCGGTGTTCGAGATCGCGAGCACGGGAACGCCTTCCTCCTGCGCGATCGGCTGCGCCTGGAAGCCGCCGTTGGAGAGGGTGGGGCCGATGATCACGCTCACGCCGTCGTCCGCCGTGAACTGCTCGAAGACCGCGATGCCCTGGCGGGGGTCCGTCTGGTCGTCCTCGATGGTCAGCTCGTACTCGACGCCGCCGTCGGCGTTCAGCTGCTCGGCCGCGAGCTCGAGCCCCATCTGCTGCGACTCGCCGTAGCTGGCGGCCGCGCCCGTGAGGCTGAGTGCCGCCCCGACCGGCACGGGTGACCCGATGGTGCAGTCGGCACCGGTGCCCTCGCCGACCAGGCTGGCGTCGTCCCCTCCGCCGCCGCCCGACGTACAGGCGGCGAGGGTGACGGTCACGGCGGTAGCGGCGAGAAACGCACGAGCGCGATGCGACATACAGGTCTCCAAAGTGTGGACGAGGCCGTCGGTTGCAGTGGAAGAGATGGTCGAACATGCCGGTAGCGGGGGAAATTCTGGCACTGATGTGGTTTGTATCACACCCGATACCGACCAGGACGCGACGTATCGATTCAGCGCAAATGCTTGACACCCCGGGCCCGGGGAGGAAACGTCCGGCGCATGAACCGCCGAACCACCCTCGCAGGAGTGACCACAGCCGCCGTGGCACTGACCCTCGCGGCCTGCGCGCCGACGTCGGGCAGCCCGGAGCCTGGTACCGCAGCGGGGGAGGGGTGCGACGGCGACGCGGTCGCGCTCGACGTGTGGTCCTGGCGTACCGAGGACGTCAAGACGTACGAGCAGATCTTCGACGTCTTCGAACAGGCCAACCCGTGCATCACGGTGAGCTTCCAAGCCCACCTCAACACCGAGTACGACCAGATCCTGCGCACCGGGCTGACCGGATCCGACGGGCCCGACATCGCACAGGTGCGGTCCTACGGCCTGCTCCAGCCGCTCGTCGAGGGCGGCAACCTGGAGCCGCTCGAAGACCTCGTCCCGGCGCTCGGCGACTTCGACGACGCCATGCTCGACGGCGCTCGCGGACGCGAGGACGGGGCGGTCTACGGCGTGCCGCTGGCCTCCCAGACGATCCAGGTCTACTACAACACGGCGATCTTCGAGGAGAACGGCCTGGAGGAGCCCGAGACCTGGGACGACTTCATGGCGATCAACGACGAGCTCCTCGGGGCGGACGTGACGCCCCTCGCCGTCGGCGCCCGCGACGGCTGGTTCGTGCCGACCGTGCACGACGCCCTGACCGCTGCCCAGTACGGCGGCGCGGACTTCCAGCAGGCGCTGCGCGACGGCGACACCGACTTCACCGACCCGGCCTACGTCGACTCGATCCAGACGCTCAAGGACCTGCAGGAGTACATGCCCGAGGACGTGACCGGCGTGGCGTACACGGACGCGCAGGTGCTGTTCACGTCCGAGCAGGCGGCGATGTTCGCCGGCGGCTCGTACGAGCTGGCGTTCTTCCAGGAGGCCAACCCCGACCTCGACCTCGGCGTGTTCCAGGTGCCCCCGCCGCCCGGGTCGGCCCTCGACCACCCGGTCACCGCGGGGTACGCCGACGGCAGCTGGGGCCTCTCGGCCACGACCGAGCACCCCCGGGAGGCGGAGACCCTGCTGAACTGGCTGGCCACGCCCGAGTTCGGGCAGCTGGTCGCCGACGAGCTCAAGCAGTTCTCGCCGGTCCCCGGCGTCGAGTACTCGGACCCGCTCCAGCAGGAGATGTGGGACCTGTACCAGGAGAACCCCGCGCCGTACCTGCTGCTCGTCGACTACCGCTACGGCGACCCTGTGGGCACGGACCTCATGGGTGAGGCGGGTCAGAAGCTGTTCCTCGGCGACGTCGACGCCGAAGCAGCCGCGCAGATCGTCCAGGACGGCCTGTCGGCCTGGTGGACGCCGGGCGAGTGAGCGGCCGTCGCACAGCGGCGCTGCCCACCCCCGTAGCACTGCTCTTCCTGCTGCCCGCAGCAGCGCTGTTCGGCATCTTCGTGCTCTACCCGATGGCGACGGCGCTGACCTACTCGCTGTTCTCCTGGCGCGGCACCGCGCAGGAGGCGTTCGTCGGGCTGGACAACTTCGTCGCGCTGTTCACCACCGAGCCGTACCGCAGCCAGCTGCCACGCGCGTTCGCGCACAACGCGCTGCTGTTCGCCGGCGCGATGGTCGTGCAGAACTCCGTGGGCCTGCTGCTGGCGTACGTGCTGCACCGGCGGGAGCGCGTGCGCCGGCTCTTCCAGGTGCTGTACACGATGCCGTACCTCGTCTCGCCGCTGGTCGTCGGGTACCTGTGGTCGCTGCTGCTCTCGCCGCTGTTCGGCCCGGTGAACGCCGTGCTGCGCGCCGTCGGCCTAGAATCCGTCGCCCAGCCGTGGCTGGGCGACCCGGACACGGCCCTCTGGGTGGTCGTCCTCGTGACCGCCTGGCAGTGGGTGGGGTTCCCGCTCCTGATCTACGGCGCCGCACTCGGGTCGCTGGACCCCACGATGGAGGAGGCCGCGATGCTCGACGGCGCGACCTCCCGCCAGCGGTTCTGGCACGTCACCCTGCCCATGCTGCTGCCGGTGATCGGCACGGTGAGCGTGCTGACGTTCATCTTCTCCATGGAGGCGTTCCCGATCCCGTACGCCCTGGGCGGCTCCAACGGGAGCCCCGCCGGCGCGACCGACGTCATGTCGCTCCTCTTCTACCGCACCGCGTTCAGCTCGGGGGCCTCCAACGCGATAGGCATCTCGTCCGCGGTGGCGATCGTCCTGTTCGTCGTGATCGTCGGGGTGTCGGTGCTGTTCACGCGCTGGTTCCGCAAGGTCGAGCGGGGCCTGACGTGAAGCGCGCCGCGGTGCACGTCGTGCTGTGGGGCTACGCCGCCGTCGCGCTGCTGCCGCTGCTGATCATGGTGTGGAACTCGTTCCGGACCGACCAGGAGCTGGTGGCCGAGCCGCTCGGGCTTCCGGTGAGCCCGTCGTTCGACGCCTACCGGGAGGCCTGGGTCGAGGCGTCGTTCTCGACGTACTTCCTCAACTCGGTGCTCGTCACCACGGCCTCGGTGGCCCTGTCCACTGCTGTGTCCCTGCTGGCGGCGTACGCGCTCGCCCGGTCGCGCTCACGGCTGATGGGGGTGATCGAGCAGGTCTTCGTCTCGGGCCTGATGATGCCCGTGTTCCTCATGATCGTGCCGATCTTCTACCTGCTCGACACGATAGGGCTCGCCTCCACCCGGACCGGTCTGATCCTGGTGTACTCGGCGGTCTCCATCCCGTTCTCGGTCTTCGTCCTGGCGACGTTCCTGCGCCAGCTGCCCGTCGAGCTGGAGGACGCCGCCCGGATCGACGGCGCCGGCCCGCTGCGTACCTTCTGGTCGGTGCTGCTCCCGCTCGTGCGCCCCGCCGTCGCCACGGTGGTGGTGTTCCGGTTCGTGCCCATCTGGAACGACTTCT
Organism: Promicromonospora iranensis; assembly: GCF_028994805.1. Classification (GTDB taxonomy): domain Bacteria; phylum Actinomycetota; class Actinomycetes; order Actinomycetales; family Cellulomonadaceae; genus Promicromonospora; species Promicromonospora iranensis. The sequence continues at coordinate 44,772 of NZ_JAJQQP010000006.1, forward strand.
TCTATCCGCTGATCCTGGTGCGCGACCGCGCCCAGTACACGCTGCCGGTCGGCCTGACCACGTTCTTCGGCGAGTACCAGACGTCGTGGTCCACGCTGTTCGCCGGCCTCGTCATTGCTACGCTCCCCTTGGTGCTCCTCTTCCTGGTCGCCACCCGGCAGATCGTCGCCGGGCTCACGGCAGGGATGGGACGTTGACGGTGTGCGGCACGACACCAGGTTGCATTCGGCGCCTGTGGTCGTGGGGCGTACCATTGACGGGTTGCCCGTGCGCCTGGCGCACATCGCTCTCAGCGAGCAGCCGCAACTGAGTTGAGCATCCCCGCGCCACCCCGGGACGCAGTACGCCGGCGTGCGCGCACCCCCGACATTCTGGAGACCATCGAAGTGAAGAGCGCCGTCGAGACCCTGGAGCCCACCAAGGTCAAGCTGACCGTCGAGGTGGACTACGACGAGCTCAAGCCGAGCATCGATCACGCCTACGAGCACATCGCGGAGCAGGTGAACATCCCCGGTTTCCGCAAGGGCAAGGTCCCCCCGCGCATCATCGACCAGCGGGTCGGCTGGGGCGCCGTGATCGAGCACGCCGTGAACGACGGCCTCTCCGGTTTCTACCGTGACGCGCTCGGCGAGACCGACCTGCGTCCGCTCGCCCAGCCGGAGATCGACGTCACCGACATCCCGGCCAAGGCCGGCGAGGGCCAGCTGAAGTTCACGGCCGAGGTCGAGGTGCGCCCGGAGATCGAGCTGCCCGACCTGTCCGCCGTCGACCTGACCGTCGAGTCCACGCAGGTCACGGACGAGGACGTCACGGAGCGGATGGACGCCCTGCGGGAGCGCTTCGGCACCCTGGTCGGCGTCGACCGTCCGGCTGTCGAGGGCGACTACATCGTCATCGACCTGAAGGCCGTCATCGGTGACGAGGAGGTCGACTCCGTGTCGGGCGTCTCGTACCAGATCGGCTCCGGCAACATGCTCGAGGGCCTGGACGAGGCCCTGACCGGCCTGTCCGCCGGCGAGACCACCACCTTCAAGGCGCCGCTCGCCGGCGGCGACCACGAGGGCAAGGAGGCGGACGTCACCGTCACCGCCACCTCGGTCAAGCAGCGCGACCTCCCTGAGGTGGACGACGACTTCGCCCAGCTCGCCTCGGAGTTCGACACGCTCGACGAGCTCAAGGAAGACCTGAGGACGCAGGTCGCCGGCATCAAGACCTCCAACCAGGCCGTCACCGCCCGTGACGCCCTCATGGAGAAGCTGCTGGAGACCGTCGAGGTCCCCGTGCCCACCGGTGTGGTCCAGGCCGAGGTGCACCGTCACCTCGAGTCCGAGAGCCGCCTGGAGGACGACGAGCACCGCGCCGAGGTCACCGAGGACGCCACCAAGGCGATCAAGAACCAGATCCTGCTCGACACCCTCGCCGAGAAGCTCAAGGTGCAGGTGAGCCAGGGCGAGCTCGTCGAGTACCTGGTGAGCGCCTCGCAGCAGTACGGCATGGAGCCGAGCGAGTTCATCCAGACCCTCGAGCAGGGCGGTCAGATCCCCGCCATGGTCGGCGAGGTCGCGCGCTCGAAGGCGCTCGCGGTCGCGCTGCGCCAGATCGACGTCAAGGACTCCGACGGCAACGTCGTCGACCTGAGCGAGTTCATCGGCTCGGAAGAGGCCGACGATGCCCAGGCCGCCCTGAACGACGCGATGGCGCAGGCTCAGGAGGCGGCTGACGACGAGGCGTCCGAGACGCCCGCCGAGGGCTCCGAGCCGGAGTCGTCGGAGCCCGCGAAGGCCTGACGCACACCCGGCCCGACAGGGCCTGAGCACGACGCCGGACGGCGGTCCGCACCCTCGGCGTGAGGGTGCGGACCGCCGTCCGCGTTACCCCCGACTTCGCCGTGGGCAGCACCGATGCGCTGTAGGCGAAACGGGCTCCGAATCAGGACTTCCGGCGGGTGGGGGCACGTTAGGGTCGAGCGACACGACGTCGTAGGGCGTGGTCCAAAGACGAGAGTCAGAACCGAGGAGATGGACGTGAACGATCTGCTGCGGATGGATGCTGGGCCGGTAGCGCGGACGGAGGGTGCTGGCTTCGGGCTCAACGACTCCATCTACAACCGGCTGCTCAAGGAACGCATCATCTGGCTGGGGTCGGAGGTGCGCGACGAGAACGCGAACGCGATCAGCGCCCAGATGATGCTTCTCGCGGCCGAGGACCCCGAGAAGGACATCTGGCTGTACATCAACTCGCCCGGCGGCTCCATCACGGCCGGCATGGCGATCTACGACACGATGCAGTTCATCAAGCCGGACGTGGCGACCGTCGCGATGGGTATGGCCGCCTCCATGGGGCAGTTCCTGCTGTCCTCCGGTACGAAGGGCAAGCGGTACATCACGCCGCACGCCCGCGTGCTGATGCACCAGCCGTCGGGCGGTGTCGGCGGAACCGCGACCGACGTGCGCATCGGTGCGCAGCTCATCATGCACATGAAGAAGGTGCTCGCCGAGCTGACGTCCGAGCAGACCGGTCAGCCGATCGAGAAGATCATCAAGGACAACGACCGGGACAACTGGTTCACGGCCTCCGAGGCGCTGGAGTACGGCTTCGTCGATCACGTCGTCGAGACCGCCGCGCTGGCCGGCGGCGGCGGCATGGCCAGCTGACCGCCCGGAAACGCATACTGACCTTTATTGCGAGGAGACCATCGTGAGTCCTGAAGCCCAGTTCGTCGCAGCCGCAGAGCGCCTTGCCGGCGCACGTGCCCACTCGGGCATGGGGCTGCCGTATGCCACCGCCGGCGCCACGCCGTCCGCGCGCTACGTGCTTCCGCAGTTCGAGGAGCGCACCGCGTACGGCTTCAAGCGCCAGGACCCGTACACCAAGCTGTTCGAGGACCGCATCATCTTCCTGGGCGTCCAGGTCGACGACGCGTCCGCCGACGACGTCATGGCCCAGCTGCTGGTCCTGGAGACCCAGGACCCGGACCGTGACGTGATGATGTACATCAACTCGCCGGGTGGCTCGTTCACGGCCATGACGGCGCTGTACGACACCATGCAGTTCATCAAGCCGCAGATCCAGACCGTGTGCCTCGGCCAGGCGGCGTCGGCCGCGGCGGTCCTGCTGGCCGCCGGCCAGCCGGGCAAGCGCCTCGCGCTGCCGAACTCCCGCGTGCTGATCCACCAGCCCGCGATGGAGGGTGGCGGCTACGCGCAGGCCTCGGACATCGAGATCCACGCGAACGAGCTCATCCGCATGCGGGAGTGGCTCGAGCTGACGATCGCGACGCACTCCGGCAAGTCGCAGGAGCAGGTGCGTGACGACATCGAGCGCGACAAGATCCTCACCGCGGCACAGGCCAAGGACTACGGCCTGATCGACGAGGTGCTGGAGTCGCGCAAGCCGGTCGCGGTCGTGCGGAACTGATCTCTCGGTTTCGTCGAGGCCGCTTCCTGACGCCGGGGCATGCCACCTATACCGGTGGACGACACGCCCCGGCGTCGGGCATGGTGGGACACGCTGCACAGAACATGACAAAATTGTCATGATCTGGTGAATATCGGTCATGCGACCCGCCGGGCCGCCGGGCTGACAACAGGCCACCGGTGGTGTGGAATGGATCTAAGACCGCTCGACGTTGCGGATCTGCTGGGTCAACCGGCCTGTGCGGGACTCCGTGAGGGTGCACAAGGCGAGGAGACAGGTAGTGGTGCGAATCGGTGACGGCGCGGAACTGCTCAAGTGCAACTTCTGCGGTAAGTCGCAGAAGCAGGTGAAGAAGCTGATCGCCGGGCCGGGCGTGTACATCTGCGACGAGTGCATCGAGCTGTGCAACGAGATCATCGAGGAAGAGCTCGGCGAGGCGGCCGAGCTCGGGCTGACCGAGCTGCCCAAGCCGCGCGAGATCTTCGACTTCCTCGAGCAGTACATCATCGGCCAGGACCCCGCCAAGCGCGCCCTGGCCGTTGCGGTCTACAACCACTACAAGCGCATCCAGGCCGGTGAGGCCGGCCGGTCGATCGGCCCGGACGACCAGGACCCGGTGGAGATCGCCAAGTCCAACATCCTGCTCATCGGCCCCACCGGCACGGGCAAGACGTATCTGGCGCAGACGCTGGCCAAGATGCTCAACGTGCCGTTCGCGATCGCTGACGCGACCGCCCTCACCGAGGCCGGCTACGTGGGCGAGGACGTCGAGAACATCCTGCTCAAGCTGATCCAGGCCGCGGACTACGACGTCAAGAAGGCCGAGACGGGCATCATCTACATCGACGAGGTCGACAAGGTGGCCCGCAAGGCGGAGAACCCGTCGATCACGCGTGACGTGTCCGGCGAGGGTGTCCAGCAGGCACTCCTGAAGATCATCGAGGGCACCACGGCATCGGTGCCGCCGCAGGGCGGGCGCAAGCACCCGCACCAGGAGTTCATCCAGATCGACACCACGAACGTGCTGTTCATCGTGGCCGGCGCGTTCGCGGGCCTGGACGACATCGTGGCCGCCCGGTCCCGCAAGCGCGGCATCGGGTTCAGCGCCCCCATGGAGTCCATCGCGGTCGACGAGGACCTGTTCGCCGAGGTCCGGCCCGAGGACCTGCAGAAGTACGGTCTGATCCCCGAGTTCATCGGTCGGCTGCCCGTCATCGCGTCCGTCTCGCCGCTCGACCGCGACGCGCTGGTACGGATCCTCACGGAGCCCAAGAACGCGCTCGTGAAGCAGTACAAGCGCATGTTCGAGATCGACGGTGTGGAGCTCGAGTTCGACGAGCCCGCCGTCGGTGCCATCGCCGAGCAGGCCCTGCTCCGCGGAACCGGCGCACGCGGGCTGCGGGCCATCCTCGAAGAGGTGCTCCAGCAGGTCATGTTCGACGTGCCGAGCCGCGACGACATCGAGCGTGTGGTCATCACCCGCGACGTGGTGCTCGACAACGTGAACCCGACCGTGGTGCCGCGCAAGAACCCCGTGCGCGGCCGTCAGCCGCGCGAGAAGAGCGCGTAGCCGCCCGCAGGGGCGGCCAGGAGCGAAAGTACGCCTGGCCGGTCTCGACGGGCTCGATCCTTGCGGTCGAGCCGGTCGAGACCGGCCAGGCGTTTTGCGTTCCGCTCGGTCAGGCCCAGCGGGCAGCTGGGCCGTGCGGTTCGGCCGCGATCAGCGTGCGGCGGTGGCCCGGGTCTGCGGCACCGGGGCGTACAGGGCGTCGACGGTGCTCGCGAAGTCGACGAGCACCTTGGACCGCTTCACCTTGATGGACGGTGTGAGGTAGCCGTTGGCCTCGGTGAAGTCGATGTCGAGCACCATGATCTTGCGGATCGACTCGGCCTTGGACACCGCCTCGTTCGCGTGGGCGACGGCCTTGTCGAGCTCGGCCAGCACCTTCGGGTGCACGCGAGCCTCCGCCACCGACAGCTGGGGCAGTCCGTTCGCCGCGCACCAGCCGGGCAGCATCTCGGCGTCGAGCGTGACGAGGGCTCCGATGAACGGACGCTGGTCGCCGACCGCGACCACCTGGCTCACGATGGGGTGGGCACGCATGCGGTCCTCGAGGACGGCCGGGGCGACGTTCTTGCCGCCTGCCGTCACGATGATCTCCTTCTTGCGGCCCGTGATGTGCAGGTGCCCGTGCTCGTCGAGGCGGCCGAGGTCACCGGTGCGGAACCAGCCGCCGGCGAAGGCCTCGTCGGTCAGCTGCGGCTCGTTGCGGTAGCCGCGGAAGATGTGCGGGCCGCGCAGCAGCACCTCGCCGTCGTCGGCGATGCTGATGTCCGTGCCGAAGAACGCGGGGCCCACCGAGCCGATCACGATCTGCCCCGGCCGGTTGACCGCCGTCGGCGCGGTGCTCTCGGTCAGGCCGTAGCCCTCGAGGATCGTGACGCACGCGCCGCGGAAGAAGTGGCCGAGGCGTTCGCCGAGGGGCGCGCCACCGGAGACCGCCCACGTCAGCTGGCCGCCCATGGTCGCCTTGAGCTTGCTGAAGACGAGCTTGTCGGCGATCGTGTGCTTCGTCCTGAGCGCGCGGCCCGGACCTTCCGGGACGTCCATGGCTCGGGACCAGTCCTCGGCGACCCGGGCGGACCAGGCGAAGATCTTGGCCTTGAGGCCTGACGACGCCTTCTGCTCGGCGCTGTTGTAGACCTTCTCGAACACGCGCGGCACGGCGAGCAGGTAGGTCGGGCGGAAGGAGCCCAGGTCGGCCACGAGGTTCTTGATGTCCGGGGCGTGGCCGAGCACGGCGTCGCCCGCGATCGTCGCGACCTCCACGAAGCGCGCGAAGACGTGCGCGAGCGGCAGGAACAGGAGCGTGCGGGCGTTCTCGGCCTGCAGCAGCTCCGGGATGCCGACGGCAGCGTTCATCGCGAGGTGCGCGAAGTTGCCGTGCGTGAGCTCGACACCCTTGGGCCGGCCCGTGGAGCCGGAGGTGTAGATGATGGTCGCCAGGTCGTCGCGGCGGACGGCGTCGCGACGGTCGGCGACGATGCCGGCGGAGAGGTTGGTGCCGGCCTTGCGCAGGTCGAGGACGGCGTCGTCGTCGATGAGGAGGATGTCCTCGAGCGTGGGCAGGCTGGCGCGCACGCTGCGGACGGTCTCGGCGTGCGCAGCGGACTCGACGACGACCAGGCGCACGTCGGCGTCGGACAGGATCCACTGGACCTGCTCGGCCGAGGAGGTCTCGTAGACCGGCACGGCCACGGCGCCGGCGGCCCAGATGGCGAAGTCGATCAGGGTCCACTCGTAGCGGGTGCGCGCCATGATCGCCACGCGGTCGCCGGCCCCGACGCCGCGGGCCACGAGGCCGCGCGCGACGGCCAGGACCTCGTCCTCGAACTGGCGGGCAGACACGGCGGTCCAGGGGCCGTTCGGGGTCTCGCGCCGCTCGATGAGCGCCTCGTCTCCGGAGCGGGCCACGCGGTCCGCGAGGATCGTGTTGATGCTGGTGCCCTCTGGCACCTCCACCAAGGCCGGCGACGTGGCGAGTGTCATCTGCTGCTCTCCGTTGAAGTCTTGAAGAGGTGAAGCCACAGTTCTGGGCCTTCACCAAGTTGCGTGCCTGCTCGGCAGACTGTAGCCGATACACGTTGCAGGTCGGAACAGTCTTCGCCGGTGATGCCCTTCGGGCGGGTTAGCCTCTTCCTGTGTCTGACAACGAACCGACCAGCGCTCCGGTGCCGTCCGAGATCATCCGGCTCCGGGGGAGCATCGACAACATCGACGCGGCACTCGTCCATCTGCTCGCCGAGCGGTTCAAGATGACGCGGAGGGTCGGGGAGCTGAAGGCCGTGGGTGGCCTCCCTCCGGCGGACCCGTCACGCGACCAGCAGCAGATCGCCCGGCTCACGGCGATCGCTGAGGACTCCGGCCTCGACCCCGAGTTCGCCGTGCAGTTCCGCCAGTTCATCGTGAGCGAGGTGATCCGCCACCACGAGCTGATCGCCGCGCAGCACAAGGGCGACAACCTCCCTGAGGTCGACACATACGCTTGAAGGGGTTAGCACTTGTCGGGGCTTTGCTCACTCCTGGGCATTAATCGACACGTGGTGGTAGAAACTTGGTGCTCCGGTCACCGGTCATTCGGCCCTGGGGGTGGCGTGTGCCCGCGATTCGTCGTTTCCTGGAGGGAACGCCGGGGCGAGGTCGTGCGGTAGGGCATCACTTCGACCTCGGCGGGAGATGCGGAGGTTCGAATGAAGATCGACTGGCTCAAACCCCTCCTCGGCCACCCTGGCCCCTTTGCGACACTGCACCTGGACGCGACGCCGTCCGAGCAGGCCGCCGACCGTGATGTCGAAGGCCGCTGGAACGCGGCGCGCAAGGATCTGGCGCAGCAAGGGGCGCCGAACGCCGTACTGGACGCGATCCAAGAGGTGGTGCTGCGGCCCACGAGGGTCCCAGGGCCGCACGGCCGTGTCGTCATAGCGGACGACACGGGCGTGCTCGTGGACCGCGTGGTGAACAACCCGCCGACCGCGACGACCGGCTCGTGGGCACCGGTGCCGGCGCTGCTGCAGGCGGCGCTCGCGGCCGACGAGTCGGTGGAGCTGCTCACGGTGGCGGTGGACCGACAGGGTGCCGACTTCCTGCGGGCGGGGCCGGGTGGCAAGGAGCAGAGCACGTTCCAGGCGCCGCACGACGAGATCGAGAAGTCCGGGTCCAACGCGGTCAAGCGTGCGCGCATCGAGTCCCGTGCCGAGGACTCGTGGGAGCGCAACGCGGCCGCCGTGGCTGCCGAGATCGAGCGGCACGTGACCGAGTCCAGGCCGGAGCTCGTGCTGCTCACGGGGGACGTGCGGGCTGTTGCCCTGGCCCGCGCCGCGCTGGGCGCGCCGGTCGTCGAGAAGGTGGTCGAGGTGCCGGGCGGCGGCCGCAGCGGCGGCGGCGTCCACGAGGGCGCGTTCGCCGAGCGCGTCGGCGAGGCGCTCGACTCGTACCGGGAGCGCCGCCGGGAGCGCGTGCTGGCGGAGCTGCGGCAGGAGCTCGGGCGTGAGTCGAACGCGGTGACGTCGGTGGGCGACGTCGTCGCGGTGCTCGCCCGAGGGCAGGTCAAGGAGCTCGTCCTTGCCGAGGAGTACGGCACGGGGAACCCGCCCCTGAACGGCCGCAAGCTCTGGATCGGCCCGGACCCGATGCACATCGCGTCGTCCCGGTCCGATCTCGAGGCGCTGGGCGTGACGGAGCGGCTCGAGGAGCTGCCGGCCTCTGCGGCGCTCGTCCGTGCCGCAGTCGGGCAGGATGCCGGCCTGACGTTCGCGCCGGAGGGATCGGTCGAGCTCATGGACGGCGTCGCGGCGACGCTGCGCTGGCGTGACGAAGGCACGCCAACGGAGGCGCTCATGAGCATGTCGGGGGATGATCGAAGGTTGCACTGACGCCCCACGTGAATTCGGTGTGAATTCTGGTGCCCGTTCTGGGGGATTAAGACCCCAGAACGGGCACCCGTTCGTATGGAATTTCCGTTTTACCGCGTATGGGAAAATGTTGCATCGAAACGTGTCCGTTTTGCCCATACACACGGAAACGCATTATCGGTACGGTCACGGGCCATGGGGATGATTCATTGTGAGTACGCGCGGCTTGCCGCCGACGACTTCGACAAGGCACGGACCGATCCGACATGGGCGCTGGAGCACATCGACGAGCTCGCGGGCGAGTGGGTGCAGATGGACCTTCCGGCACAGGAGGCGAGGTACTTCAGCATCGGGACCGTCTGGGGTCCGCTGCACAACGTGCTGCGGACCCACGGCGAGATGCCCGTCGACCCGGTCCAGGGCGGTGCTGCGCTGGGATCCGCCAAGGGGATCACGCCGGTGCGCTATCTGGGCCCTGAGGACGTGGAGAAGGCGGCCGCGTTCCTGGTCGGCACGTCGTTCGACACCCTCGCACCGCTCGCCGACACCACCCGGGTGTGCGACGAAGAGGTCTGCCCGGACCCGAGCGAGCACGCCACCGAGACGGACGCCGAGCGCCTGGGGCAGGCGTACGGCGAGCTGGCCGCGTTCTACGGTGCGGCCGCCGAGGCGGGCGACGCAGTGGTGCTGATGCTCAACTGACATGCCGGCAGCGGCGCGGAGACATGAGAGCGGGGCGGTGGTGCTGATCAGCACCACCGCCCCGGGTTCGTCTCGCCGCGGTTCTACCTCGCCACGGTTCGACGGCGAGGGACCGGCGTCAGCCCTTGTTGCGGGGCGGGGCCTCGCCGAGCTCGCTCGATGTCACGACCATCCCGCCCTGGACCGCCTGGTCACCCTGGCCCTCGGCGGTCGCGGCCAGGTCGAGCACACCGGTGACGCGGCCCGCGGCCTTGATGTCCTCGACAGCGGTCTCGACGGCGGTCAGCGATGCCGCAGGCACGGCCAGCGACGCCGCCAGGATCGGTGTCCGCATCGACGCCTTGGCCTCGGACTTCACCTTGCGCAGCGCCGCCAGGGCATGGCCGGCCGCCGCGAGGTCTGCGGGGTCGGCGTCGCCGGACGCCGCGCGCAGCGGCTCCGCGACGGGCCACTCCGCACGGTGCACCGAACCCTCGCGCCACCAGGACCAGACCTCTTCCGTGGCGAACGGGAGATAGGGCGCCAGGAGCCGCAGCATGGTGTCGAGTGCGATCGCCAGGGTGGTGCGGGCCGACGTCGTCTCGGGGGAGACGTCCGCCGAGTCGGCACCGGCGCCGTAGGCACGGTCCTTGACGAGCTCGAGGTAGTCGTCGCAGAACGCCCAGAAGAACGTCTCCGTGAGCTCGAGCGCGCGCGTGTGGTCGTAGCTCTCGAGCGCCGCGGTCGCCTGCTCGACGACGCCTCCCAGGCCGGCGAGCATCGACCGGTCGAGAGCGACGGTCACGGCCGCCGGGTCCAGCACGATCTCGCTGCCCGCGCCGCCGCCGAACGACAGCGCGAACTTCGAGGCGTTGAGGACCTTGATCGCCAGGCGGCGACCGATCTTCATCTGCCCCACCTCGAACGCCGCGTCCGTGCCCAGGCGAGCGGACGCCGCCCAGTACCGCACCGCGTCCGAGCCGTGCTCCACGAGCAGGTCCGCCGGCGTGACGACGTTGCCCTTGGACTTGGACATCTTCTTGCGGTCCGGGTCAAGGATCCAGCCGCTGATCGTGGCGTTCTTCCAGGGCAGCACCTTGTTCTCCAGGTGCGAGCGGACCACCGTGGAGAACAGCCACGTACGGATGATGTCCTGGCCCTGAGGGCGCAGGTCCATCGGGTAGACCCGGTCGAAGAGGTCCTGGTCCCGCTCCCAGCCGGCGACGATCTGCGGGGTCAGGGACGACGTGGCCCAGGTGTCCATGACGTCGGCGTCGCCGACGAAGCCGCCGGCCTGGCCGCGCTGGTCCTCCGTGTAGCCCGCGGGCGCCTGCGAGGTCGGGTCGACGGGCAGCGACTCCTCGGCGGGCACGATCGGGTGGTCGTAGTCGACCTCGCCGTTCGCGTCGACGGGGTACCACAGCGGGATCGCGACGCCGAAGAAGCGCTGGCGGCTCACGAGCCAGTCACCGTTGAGGCCGTTGACCCAGTTCTCGTACCGCACCCGCATGAAGTCGGGGTGGAAGTCGAGCTCCTTGCCCCGGGCCAGCAGCTCCTCGCGCAGGTCCTTGTCCCGGCCGCCGTTGCGGATGTACCACTGGCGCGAGGTCACGATCTCGAGGGGCTTGTCGCCCTTCTCGAAGAAGTTGGCCTTGCGCTGCGTGGCGACCGGCTCGGTCGGCATGTCGCCCGACGCCGTGAGCGCGTCGACGATCGCCTTGCGGGCGCTGAACGTCGTCCTGCCGGCGACCTCTGTCTCGAACAGCTCGGCGCCCGGGCTGCCCGCGAGCCACTCCGGCACCTCGCGCGTGATGCGGCCGTCGCGGTTGATGATCGAGCGCGTCGGCAGCTGCAGCTCGCGCCACCACTGCACGTCGGTGAGGTCTCCGAAGGTGCAGCACATCGCGATGCCCGCACCCTTGTCCGGCTCGGCCAGGTGATGGGCGAGCACGGGAACCTCGACGCCGAACAGCGGTGACTTCACCGTGGTGCCGAACAGGTGCTGGTAGCGCTCGTCGTCGGGGTGCGCGATGAGCGCGACGACGGCGGGGATCAGCTCCGGGCGGGTGGTCTCGATGTACACCGGCTCGCCGCCGGCCTGGTGGAACGCGACCTTGTGGAAGTGGCCGGGGTAGTCCCGGGCCTCCAGCTCGGCCTGCGCCACGGCGGTCTGGAACGTGACGTCCCACAGGCCCGGTGCCTCGGCCTGGTAGGCCTCGCCGCGCTGCAGGTTGCGCACGAACGCACGCTGCGCCGTGGCGCGCGAGCTGTCGCCGATGGTCTGGTACGTCTGGGCCCAGTCCACCGAGATGCCGAGGCGGCGCCACAGCTCCTCGAACTGCTTCTCGTCGTCGGCCGTCAGGCGCTCGCACAGCTCGATGAAGTTGCGGCGGCTGACCGGGACCTGGTCGGCGGCCTTGACGCTCTTGCCCGTGCCCTCGAACGGCGGGGTGAAGTCCGGGTCGTAGGGCAGTGACAGGTCGACGCGCACGCCGTAGTAGTTCTGGACGCGGCGCTCGGTCGGCAGGCCGTTGTCGTCCCAGCCCATGGGGTAGAAGACCTCGAGGCCGCGCATGCGCTTGTAGCGCGCCACGATGTCGGTGTGCGTGTAGCTGAACACGTGCCCCACGTGCAGGGAGCCCGACACCGTCGGCGGCGGCGTGTCGATCGAGTAGACCTCGTCACGGGTCTTGGTGCGGTCGAACGCGAAGGTCTTCTCGGCGGACCAGCGCTCGTCGAGCTTGGCCTCGAGCCCGTCGGCGGTGACCTTGTCGGGTACCTCCTTGACCACCGCGCGTACGACGTCGGCGCCGGTGACCTCGGCGGTCGAGGAGTCGAGGGCGGGTGTGGTCGCGGCCGGGTCCGTCGGCCCGGAGGAGGCAGGGATGCTCATGCGCACCAGTGTCCCAGATTCGAGCAAGCCGAGGTGCACGTCCTCCACAGCCGGACGGTCCGCGGGCCTCGTCACCCGGCCAGGTGGGACCAGCGTGATTCCAGGTCCCGCCAGTGCCCGACGGCGGCCATGCGCCCGCCGTCGAGCACCACCACCCGGTCGGCGGTCGCCAGGGTGGCGGCGCGGGACGTCGTGCCGAGCACCGTGGTCCCGGCGGCCCGCAGCCCGGACCACACCTCCGCCTCGGTGACGGCGTCGAGAGCCGAGGAGACGTCGTCGACGAGGAGCAGGTCTGAGCCCGTGGCGAGCGCCCGGGCCAGACCGAGCCGTTGCACCTGACCGCCCGAGAGCCGCAGGCCCCGGTGCCCGACCAGGGTGGCGGTGCCGCCCGCCTCGGTGACGTCGCGGCCGAGCCCGGCAGCATCGACCGGGCCGTCGACCGGGCGGTCGTGGTCGAGTCGCACGTTGTCCGCCAGAGTGCCCGACACGACGTGCGGTACCTGCGCGACGTGCGCCACTCGGGGCGGGCGCAGGAAGGTCTCCGGATCCCTGACGTCGGCGCCGTTCCAGGTCAGCCGACCACTGACGTCGACGAGGCCCGAGAGGGCTCCGAGCAGCGACGACTTGCCGGACCCGACCCGGCCCACCACCAGGACGAGCTCGCCGCGCCGCACGGTGAGGTCCACGCCCGCGACGCCCACCGTGCCGTCGTCGTGCGTCGCACTCACGCCGTCGAGCCGCAGCTCCCGCAGCTCGCTCGGCACCGCGGGTGCCGGCGCCGGAGGACTGGCCGTACCGGCGAACAGGTCGAGGTCGTCGGGGACGTCGGCGAGTCGCTCGGTCCCGGCGTACCGGGACGTCACCTCGACCCAGCGGCGCGCGGACGCCCCGCTGGTGACGAGCTGGCCCAGCCCGTACCCGATCCAGCTGAACGTGCCGATCGAGGTGCTGACCAGGAGGGTGGTCCCCAGGGACCACGTGCCGTTCAGGTGCAGCGTCCATGCCAGGACGGTCGCGACCCGGCTGAGCACGGAGGGCGCCAGCCCGACGAGGAAGTCGGTCCGCTCCTCGCGCAGGGAGGCCTGCACGCGGCGCCCGTCCACCCGGGCCACCTGAGCGAGGACGCCGGTGGTCGCGGCCCCGAGCTTGACGGTGCGCACGGCGTCGAGGGCCGACCCGAGCAGGCGACCCAGCTCCGCGGCGGCGTCGCCCGCCCGGCGTGCGGTGGCCGCGACGGACCGGCTGCCCAGCACCTGCGCCGCGAACATCACCGCCGCCATGGCCAGGCCGATCGCACCGGCGAGGAGGCTGCCGCTCAGCACCACGAGCAGCGCCAGCGTGAACGGCGCGGTGAGGACCTCGCGCCAGGCCTGGGTATGGCCGGTGAGCCGGTACTCCTCCTGGGCCCGCGCGGCGATCTCGCCGGGTGCGTCGCGAACGGTACGGCGCTGCGCCGTCTGACCGCGCAGGACGGCGAGCCGGAGCCGCAGCCGCGAGTCGGCCCACCAGCGCGCGCTCGTCAGCCGGACCGTGAACGGCAGCAACGTGTTGGCCACCACCGCGGCCAGGACGGCGCACGCGAGCAGCCAGGGCGCCGAGCCCCGCTCCAGGTCGACGACGAGCGAGGCCCACAGCCATCCGACGATCAGGCCGGTCGAGGTGAGGTAGTCCGCGAGCTCCCACACGACCGCCGGGAGCAGCAGGCCGAGCGGACGGGCGCGCAGCGTGCTCCACACGGCGCGCACCATCGACGTGCGCGGCGGCGGTGCGGGGTCACGGCGCTGCCCGGACGGGGCGGCGCTCGCTGCGCGGTCCGCGCCGACCGCACCGGCCGCATCACCGGGAGTCGGCCGGTCCGTCCGCTCGCCGTCCACCTCCCCGAGCCCGGCGGCGGCGACGAGCCGGGCGAAGTGCCCGTCCGACTTCGCCAGCCGGTCCCAGGGGCCGTGCTCCACGAGACGCCCGCCGTCGAGCACCGCCACGGTGTCGGCATGCCGTGCGGTGGGCAGCCGGTGCGCGACGACCAGCGCCGTCCGGCCCGCCAGGAGCGCCCGGGCGGCGAGGGTGACCCGCTCCGCCGTCGCCGGGTCCATCCGGGCGGTCGCCTCGTCGAGCACGACCACCTCGACGTCGCGCACCAGGAGCCGCGCGAAGGCGACGAGCTGCTCCTCCCCGGCTGACAGGGTCACACCGTCGGACCCGAGGCGGGTGTCCAGGCCGTCCGGGAGCGACGCGACCCATGCCCGCAGGCCGAGCGCGTCCACCGCCTGCTCCACCCGTTCCGGCGGCACGGGCGCCCAGAGCGTGATGTTGTCGGCGAGCGTCGCGGCAAGGATCTCGGTGCGCTGCCCCACGACGCCGACTCGTTCGCGCAGCCCGTGCACGTCCAGGCCGGTGACGTCCTGGCCGTTCAGGAAGACGCTGCCGACGGGCGGCTCGACCGCGCGCGACAGCATCTTGGTCAGCGTCGTCTTGCCCGAGCCTGTCCGCCCCACCAGCGCACAGGTGCTGCCCGCCGGGACGGTGAGGGACAACGGGCCCAGGGTGAAGCCGCCGCCGTACCCGAAGGCCAGGTCGCGCAGCTCGATGTCGACGCCCGCGTCCCGGCCGGGGAACGCCGCCCCGCCGATGGGTTCCTGGGGTACGGCCAGCAGCTCGCGGACACGCTGGAACGTGCCGATCGCCTCCTCGACCCGGGGCAGGAGGCGGCCCAGGACGTCCACCCGGCCGACGAACCCCGTGACGAGCAGCCACAGCGTGACCAGCCGCGCGACGTCGAGCGTGCCGCCCGTGACCGCCCACACCCCGCCGACGAGCACGGCGCCGACGAGCGCGTCCAGCGGTAGCTCCGTGCGCAGCCGCACGCGGGAGAACACGACGGACCACTCCTCACGGAGCCGGATCTGGCGTGCCGCCAGCTCGGCGTAGCGGCGCAGCACGTACCGCTGGCCCTGGGCGGTGCGCAGGTCGTCCCGGGCCGCGACCGCCTCCTCGAGCTGCGCCATGTGGTCCGAGACGGCCTCGGAGCTGCGCCTGCTCAGGTCGCGCAAGGGCCGCGCCGACCGCCGCGCGAACAGGAGCACCACGGCGGCCATCAGGGGGAACGCCAGCCAGGCCGGCCACCACACCAGACCGGCGGCCACCCACCCGACCACGAGGCTGATCGCTGCCTGCCCCAGGGTGATGCCGATGCCGCTGATCGCCCGGGTGAGCCGTTCGGGATCACCGTTGACGCGGTCCAGGAGCTCGCCCACCGCCTGCTCCTCGAGCGCGGGCAAGGGCTGGCCCAGGGCCGCGGCGGCGAGATCCGACCGGAGCGTGGCCTCCGCACGCGCCACGGCGCGCTGCACGACCAGCCATGTCACGGCGTCCAGCACGACCACGGCCGTGCTCACCGCCGCGAGCACGATCAGCGTGTCCCGGGCCGGTTCGGCGGCCATCCGGCCCGTGATCACCGCCGCGTACGACGAGGCCCCGGCCGCCAGCAGCGCGGCCGGGACCGCGACGGCGGCCACCCGCAGCGCGCGGCGGCGCCACGGGGTGCGGCGCTGGTCACGGGACGGGTCGTCTCGACGGCTCGGCCGAGCCGGGATGTGGGGCACGGATCGACTCTGCCACCCGTCACCGACACTCGGCCCGTCCCGGGACGCCCGCCGCTCGGGGTGCACCGGGGGTCGGGGCGAGCCACCGGTCCGGCACGAGAGCACGTGTCGGAGGCTCCACGTAGCGTTGTTCTCGTGACCTACCGCGAGCTCGCGCCGCCCACCGGCCTGCTGCCGGTGGTGGCCTGCCTGTGGGAGCACGACGTACCGCCCGGCCGCGAGCAGCGGATCATCCCCGACGGCTGTGTGGACCTGGTGCGGCTCGACGGCGAGCTGGTGGTCGTCGGTGCCGACACGGGGCCGGTCCTGTCCTGGTCCGGCGCCACGCCGTCGGACCGGATCAGTGGCATCCGGCTGCGGCCCGGTGCGGCGGGCGCGGTCCTCGGCCTCCCGGCATCCGAGGTTCGCGACCAGCGCGTGCCGTTGGCCGTCGTGTGGCCCGACGTCGGCCCGGCGCTTGCCGACGCACTCAGCACGGCGGACCCTGCGGGGCGGCTGGACCTGCTCGCCCGCGCGGTGCTGCGGCGCACGGCGGAGCGCGACGGGCTCGTCGCGGCGGCCGCACGGCGCCTCGGTGTGCCGGGCTCGCGGATCTCCGGGGTCGCCCAGGAACTCGGCGTGAGCGAGCGGCACCTGCATCGCCGTACGGTGGACGCCGTCGGCTACGGGCCGAAGACGCTGGGGCGGGTGGCCCGGTTGCGCCGGCTGATCGGTCTGTCCACCGGTCGGGCGCCGTCGCCCCTCGCGGAACGCGCGGCGGCGGCGGGCTACGCGAGCCAGGCGCACATGTCCGACGAGGTGCGCCGGTTGACGGGCCTCACGCCCGTCCGATTTCTGGAAGACGCCGTGCTGACCGCTGCCTAGCGTCGGAGCCATGAGCACGACGACGAAGATCGACATCGGAGCCGCCCAGCGGTTCATCTACGCCGACGCCCGGCTGCTGGAGCGGCACCGCCTCGCGGTGCTGTCCGGCGACGCAGCAGCCGGACGTGTCCTGGACGCGCTGCGTCCTTACCGGAACGACGACGGCGGGTGGGGCCATGCCCTGGAGCCCGACCTGCGCGGACCGGACAGCCAGGTCTCGAGCGCGCTGTCGGCGCTCGAGGTGCTCGCCGAGCTGGGCACCGACGCCGCCCCGGAGGTCATGCGTCTGGTCACCGAGACGGCCGACTGGCTGGCCTCGGTGGCGCTGCCCGACGGGCGCGTGCCACAGGTGCTCCCGAGCGCCGCCGACCATCCGGCCGCGCCCTGGATGCAGCCGAACGACAACGGCTTCCTCACGTTCGCGACCGCCGCCCGGCTGTGGGAGGTGAGGGCCCACCACCCGTGGCTCGACGCCGCGACGACGTGGTGCTGGGGCCAGCTCGACGGGGAGACCCCCGTGGGCGGGTACGCCGTCCTGTTCGCGCTGGGCTTCCTCGACGCGGTGCCGGAACCGGGCCGGGCGGCGGAGGCCGTCGAACGGCTGCGGCCCGCCCTGAGCGACGACGGGACCATCGCCGTCGAGGGTGGTCAGGACGACGAGAGGCTGAGGCCCCTGGACCTGTCGCCCCGGCCCGGCGCACCGAGCCGGGCGCTGTTCTCCGAGGCTCAGATCTCCGCGGAGCTGGACCGGCTGGAGCAGGAGCAGCTGGACGACGGCGGCTGGGACTTCGACTTCTTGCACTGGTCGCCCGGGCAGACCGTGGAGTGGCGCGGCATCGTCACCCTCGGAGCGCTGCGGACACTTCGGCAGCACGGGCGGCTTCCGCAGCTTCCGTAGCCTGCTCGGTCGTGTGCCGCACGAACCTCGCCACGTCGGGCGACGTCGCGGTGCACGACCAGGCGATCCGGAGCTCGCTGCCCGAGAGGCCGACGACCGGCACGACCACCGTGCCGTCCGTCGGTGGGGCGGGCACGTGCACGTTCGGCATGAACCCCACGGCCTGGCCGAGCCGGATGCTCCCGGTGTACTGGGCGGCGTCGCGCACCACCGGGCCGGGCTGCCAGACGTGGTGGTCGAGGTCCGTGCCGGTCCAGAACGCCATGGCTGCTGGCGTGAGGTCCGGCCAGACGGGGAATGTCTCGCCCGCCAGCTCGCTCCGGTGGATCGAGTCCCGCCCGGCCAGCGGATGAGACGCGGGCAGTACAGCGACCCGGGCATCGATGCTGATGAGGTCGCTGTCCAGGCCGCGGTCGTCGAACGGGCTCCGCAGCAGCGTGAGATCCGCACCCCCCGCGCGGACCTCGCCGGCCTGGGCCCCGACCTCGGCGATCGCCGCGCGAGCCGGGAGCTCGTCCGAATACCGCTGGTTGTACGAGTCCACCAGTCGCTGCAAGGGCTCGACGTCGCACGCGCGCGCTGTCACCCGCAGGTGCGGCTCCGCGCGCCCGAACCTCGCCGCGCGGGTCAGTGCCGCCTCGGCCGCCTCGACGACACCACGGGCATCACCGCTGAACTGTCGCCCGGCCTCGGTGAGGATGACGCCCTGCGGCTGCCGCACGAACAGCGCGGACCCGATGGCGTGCTCCAGCGTCCGGATCGCCCGGGACAGCGCGGGCTGCGTCATCCCCAGACGCTCGGCGGCGCGGGTGAACGTGCCTTCGTCCGCCACCGCCACGAAGTAGCGCATGTGCTTGAGATCGACCTCTGGTATCACCCCGTGAGCATGGCACGCCCGCGCGCACGATCCATGCCGCCAGGGCATACCCCCATGCCACCCGGGCCTTGGATCATTCCTCGCGACTCCGATGTGCTGTGAACCGGGCCGGACGACCGGCCGCACACAGCGAGGGAGTGAACGATGGCGCAGAACGCAGTTGTGACCGCAGGAACCCGCGGGATCGGCGCGGAGGTGGCGAAGGAGCTGGTACGGCGTGGCTACGCGGTGACGATCGTGGGCCGCGACGCGGAGCACGGTGCGGAGGTGGCTCGCCGGATGGGCGGCGCGCGATTCGTCCAGGCTGACCTCTCGGTGCTCGCCGAGGTCCGCGCGCTCGGCGAACGGCTCGCCGCGGAGGGTCCGCTCCAGCTCCTCGTGAACAACGTCGGCGGCATGTGGTCCGAGCGCTGGGAGACGGCGGACGGCATCGAGGCAAGCTTCGCGGTCAACCACCTGTCCCCGACGGTGCTGACCGAGACGCTGCTCGACGCGCTGCGCGCCGGCGGCCCCAGCCGGATCGTCGACGTCACGTCGTCGTCGATCGGCACGCTGACCGGTCCGCCCGTCTACGACGACGTCGAGCCGGACGAGTACTACGGCATGGCGGTCTCCGGCCGAGCCAAGCTGGCACACCTCGCGTACAACCTTGACCTGGCAGACCGCCTGCGTGGCACCGGTGTCTCGGTGTTCGCGGCGGACCCGGGCGCCGCTGCCACGCCCAACGCTGCCGCGATGACCCCCGAGATCCTGCCGCCAGCCCTGCGTCCGCACTGGCAGCAGATCCTGGAGATGCAGCGTCCGGCCGCCGAGGCCGCCCGCTCGGTGGTGTTCGCCGCCACCGACCCGTCCTTGGCCGACCGGACGGGCATCGTCCTCGACCCGGAGTGCCGGCCGTCGGACGCTCTGACCGGCGGGATCACGCCCGACGTGCTGGCCACGTCCCAGGCACTCACCGAGCGGGTGCTCACGGTGAGCCGCTGACCACGGGCCGGCCCGTCTAGGCTGTCGGGCGTGGTGACCATCGGCTATGCCGCGATGCTCGAACAGTTCGCGCCCCGGACGGCCGTGGAGCTGGCGGCGCTCGCTGAGGCGCACGGCTTCTCCGGCGTCATGGCTGCGGACCACTTCCAGCCCTGGACCCCGCACCAGGGTCAGGCAGGCTTCGTCTGGAACGTGCTCGCGGCAGCTGCCGAGCACACGACGGGCGACCTCGGGCCGGTGACGGCGCCGACGTTCCGCTGGCATCCAGCGGTGGTGGCCCAGGCGTCGGCGACCCTCGCGGCGATGAACCCGGGCCGGCACTGGCTGGGTGTCGGTTCGGGGGAAGCCCTCAACGAGCACGTGGTGGGCGGCTACTGGCCGGAGGCCGCCGAGCGGATCAACCGCATGTTCGAGGCGGTCGAGATCATCAAGAAGCTCTTCGCCGCGTCGCTGGCCGGGCGCGACGTGAAGCACTCGGGCACGTACTTCAAGCTGGAGTCGACACGCCTGTGGACCATGCCGGAGGTGGCTCCCGAGATCCTGGTCGCGACGGCCGGCCCCGTCACCGCCCGCCGCGCCGGGCGGACGGCGGACGGGCTGATCACGCAGGCCGCGCCCCTTGACCGCATGACTTCGCTGCTGACCAGGTTCGCCGACGGCGCCCGCGAGTCCGGCCGTGACCCGGGGCAGCTGCCGAAGGCGCTGCAGCTGCATCTCTCCTGGGCCCCGACGCACGACGAGGCGGTCACGAACGCCCTGACGGAGTGGCCGGTCGGCGGCATGCGGTTCCCGCGCTCGGACATCCGGTCGCCGCACGACTTCGCGCAGCTGGCCCGGATGGTGCGCGCGGAGGACTTCGAGGGGCGGGTGCTGATCTCCGCCGACCCGGACGAGCACCGGGCATCGATCCAGCGGTACGTGGACCTCGGGTTCGACCGCATCTACCTGCACAACGTGGGCCGCAACCAGCGTGAGTGGATCGAGACGTTCGGCCGGGAGGTGCTGCCTCAGCTCGTGCGGTGACGCGTCGGTCACCTCAGGGCGTGACGCCCCAGTACGAGCCGTAGCCCTCGTCGTGCTGCACCAGCACGGTGGCCAACGGCCCGACGTCCGGCAGCGTGACGGTCGTGGTCACGGGTGTGGCGTCCGAGAGGTTCCCCAAGGTCCAGAACGTGTCCTGCGCGGTCGCTTCCGCGAGCTTGCTCCGCCGGGTGGTCCCGTCCTGCCCGATGGCGAACACACCCAGCCACTCGTGCGGCGTCGGGTTCCTGTAGAGCGTGGTTCCTGCCTGGTCGCACGAGAGGGTCAGGGTGGCGAGCCGCCCCTGCACCTGGTCGACGCTCGCGATCCAGCACGAGCCGCTGTCGAGCCTGTGCTCGCTCCCCAGCGTCCACGGCTGCTCCGGGGTGCCGTCGGCGACCACCGACGGGGCCGGGGCCGGGCTCTCCTCCGCCGGCGCGCTCGTCCGTGTCTGCGGCAGCGCCTGCGGCGCGCCACCGCCGGGCTCGTCGTCGCCGGTCAGCAGCGTGAAGACGCCGAACGCGGCCCCGGCGAGCACCGCCGTCCCGGCGACGGCCGACCCCACGACGACCCGGGCGCGTCGTCGCCGACGCGGTGTGCGCGGCTCGGCGCCCGCCGCGCGCCCTGGTGCGCCTGCCTGGGCTCGCGCACGAGCCTGGGCCCGCGTGCGGAGCAGAGCCACCGGGAGGGTGGTGGCGCCGGGGTCGGGAACGCCGAGGGAGTGCAGGATGGCATCGATCGACGGGCGGCCGGCCGGGTCCCTGACCAGGCACGCGTCGAGGAACGGGCGCAGGTACGCGGGGCAGTCGTCGTACGCGGGCGCCTCGGCCGAGACCCGGTACAGCACCACTGCAGGATGGTCCCCGTCGAAGAGGCGGTTCCCGGTGGCGGCGTAGTAGGCGAGCGCGCCCAGCGCCCAGACGTCCGCGGCCGACGTCGCGCGGCTGCCCGCGGCCTGCTCCGGCGCCATGTACACCGGGGTGCCGACCGGCTGCCCGGTCAGGGTCAGCCGCGTCGCGTCGATCGTACCGACCACACCCAGGTCGATCAGGCGAGGTCCGTCCGGTCCGAGGATCACGTTGGCCGGCTTGACGTCCCGGTGCACGAGCCCGGCGCGGTGCATCTCGTGCAGTGCCTCCGCGACCCCCGCGACCAGGCGCAGCACCTCCGCCTCCGGCAGCGGGCCCTGAGCTGCCAGCGCCTGCGCGAGGGTGGGGCCCGGCACGTACTCGGTGGCGAGCCAGGGGAGCTCCGCGTCGGGATCGGCGTCGATCAGGTTCGCGATGAACCGGCTGCGTACCTTGGCCGCGGCGCGCACCTCCCGACGGAAGCGCGCGCGGAACTCGTCGTCGTCGAGCTGCGCCCCCCGGATCAGCTTGATGGCCACCTGCTGCCCGCGCCGCGAGGTGCCGAGGTAGACGTCGCCCATGCCGCCGCTGCCGAGCCGGCTGCGGACCCGGAACGGACCGATCGTGCGTGGTTCGCCGGGTCGCAGGGCGGCGGGTTCGGGTACGGGAACCGTCCTCTGGGCGGGCGGGTCGTGCAACACCGGACCTCTTCCCCCTGTTGATCACCGCACGAACCAGGCATACGTGGCGTGGACGCGTGGCAGATTACCGCACCGGGACGGGCCCGCGCGGGTGTGAGGATGGTCCGGTGGAGAGACTCAGCATCTGGGCCCCCGACGGGCTGCCCGAGATCACACCCGGCGACGACCTCGGCGAGCTCGTCGCCGACCTCCTGGCCGGTCTGGACGAGCCGGACCGGCCGCGGGACGGCGACGTCGTCGTCGTCACGTCGAAGATCGTGTCCAAGGCGGAGGGGCGCGTGGTGGCCGCCGACGACCGCGAGCAGGCCATCACCGACGAGACGGTGCGGGTCGTCGCCCGGCGGGAGCGTCCGGGTCTGCCGCCGCTGCGGATCGTCGAGAACAAGCTCGGCCTGGTGATGGCCGCCGCAGGCGTGGACGCCAGCAACACCCCGGCGGGCACGGTCCTGCTGCTGCCGGTGGACCCGGACGCCTCCGCCCGCACGATCCGCGCGGCGCTCACGCAGCGGCTGGGCCTGGGCCGCATCGGGGTCGTCGTCACGGACACGGCAGGACGGCCCTGGCGCGACGCGCTGGTCGACATCGCGATCGGCTGCGCGGGCATCGCGCCGACCGACGACCTGCGGGGCAGCACGGACGCCCACGGCCGCCCGCTCGACGTGACGGTCACCGCCGTCGTCGACGAGATCGCCGCGGCCTCGGAGCTGGTCCGGGGCAAGTCGAGCGGACGCGCGGTCGCCGTCGTGCGCGGCATGGGTCACCACGTCTCCGCCGACGACGGCCCGGGCGCTCGCGTCCTCGTGCGGAGCAGCGCCGACGACCTGTTCCGCGAGGGCTCCGCGGAGGCCTATGCCCGCGGCGTCGCGGACGGACGCCGGGGGAGCACCGACCTCCCGGGCCAGGCCCGGGAGGTCCTAGAGCGACGGGCGGCGGGTGGTCATCCGGGCGACCGGTGACGTGTCGTCCCGGTCCTCGGGCGTGACGGTCACCGACCAGTCCAGGTCCGGCTCGCCGGTGTCATCCGCGCCACCCGTGTCGCCGGTTCCGCCGGAGTCGGGCGGCGGAGCCTGCTCCGAGGCCGAGGCCGAGGCCGAGGCCGGGGCCGGGGCCGGGGCGGGCGGCGGAGGGGGCGGCGGAACGGCGGGGAGGCCGCGTGCCGGTGTCGCGGTGCCGGCCGCGCCGGAGGCGCCGAAAGCACCCGGCGGCGTGGCCGCGGAGTGCGCTCCGCCGCTCGGCAGGTGCGCCGGAGCGGCCGGTGGAGTCACGGCCTGCGGCTGCGGCGTCTCGCTCGGGGCCGACGCCCACGCCACCTCGGGCGCCGCCGACGCGCCCCCGCCCGTGCCGTCCCGGGTCGGGGAGGGAACCGGGTCGACGTCGGGCAGCGGGGACTCCAGCAGGACCACGTCCACGCGCGACTCCCGCATCTCCCGGCAGGTCGCGAGGCCGATGCCGCCAACGTAGTCCTCGAGGGTCTGCAGCAGCTTGAGCGGCGTGGCCAGGATCATGTGGAACCCGAACGCCGCGAACGTGTCCATGGCGGTGCGGGTGAACGCCGTGTCCGCCTTGTCGAAGGCCTCGTCCAGGAGGATGGAGCCGAAGGCGGGCGTCGCGGAGTCCGAGGCTCCGGCGAGCTGGTACCGCAGGGCGGCCGCCAGGCAGAAGACGACGAGCTTCTGCCGCTGGCCGCCGGACAGCCCGGCGGAGGAGTCGTGCACGGCCAGCGAGATGCCGCCTGCCGTGACCTCGACGCCCGTGAAGTGCACGTGTCGTCGGGTGTCCAGGCACAGGGCGCGCCAAGCCCGGTCGGCGGGGTCGCTCGACCCGAGGCGACGCACCAGCCGCTCCAGCACCTCGTACTCCGGCTCGGTGTCGCCCGTGAGCGCGTCGAGGGTCGCGAGGAACTCCTCCACGGCCGCGGGACGACGCTCCTTGACGCGGATCTCGAGGAACCGGTCCGTGTCGAAGGGGGAGCGGCGCAGGGACGTGTTGACCCCGACGATCCGTTCGCGGATGGCCGCGGGCGCCTGCCGGATCTCGGCGGCGAGCTTGCGCAGGGCCCGGCGTGCCTGGTCGGTGAGGAGGTCGGAGAACCGTGCCTCCTGCTCCGGCAGGCGCGACGTGCGGATGCGCTCCAGCACCTCGAGGTACCGCGACCGGTCGCCCACCTGCGCCGTCAGGTCGCGGGTGATGGCGGGCCAGCGGCGGCGGAACTCGGCCAGCAGCCCGACGATCTCCCGCTCGGCCGCGCCGGAGGTGCGCAGCCCGGCCTCCCGCTCCGCGTCGAGCGTGCGGGACACGGTGAGCGAGACGTCGTCGATCACCTCGTGCGTGACCGTCGTGCGGACGGCGGCATACCGCTTCTCCAGCTCCTCGCGGTGCGCGAGCGGGATGGCGTGGGGCGGGGCGTCGCCGAGCTCGGCGACCACGCGCTCCAGCGAGCGGCGGTGGGCACGTGCCTCGGCCAGGGTGTCGGCGGCCACCGCCGCGGCCGCCCGGGCCTGGTCCAGCCGGGTCTCGGCCGCCGCGACGTCCTGCGACGCCTGCAGCAGGTCCATCGTGCCGTCGAGCAGCCGGTCGAACGACGCCTGGGCGTCGGTCAGGTCCGCCTCGGCGGTCTCGATGTCGACCTCGCGCCACTCCCGGCGCGCCACGTGCCGCAGCGTGAGCTGCCTGCGCACCGCCTCGCGCTGCTCGGCGACGGCGTCGGCCACCGCGGCGTCGGCCTCCGCGAGGCGCGCCTGCGTCGCGCGCGCGAGCTCCAGGAGCTGGTCGAGGCGGTCGTCGGCGTCCCAGCCGAGCGCCCAGTCCTCGACGTCCGGCAGCAGCGGCTGCTCGATCTCCTCGGGCCCGTGCTTGATCAGTCCGTCACGGGTCACCGCGCGCTCGTGCCGGTCCAGCCCGGACGGGTCGTCCACGCACAGGTAGTCGTACTGCTCGGACAGGCGCCGGTGCAACCAGCCCGCCATCGGGCCGTCCTTCACCTCGACCTTGTGCACCAGCGACGCGTCGTCCGCGGAGCGCGGCGCGTCGTTGCGCACGCCGACCACGCGGTAGCGCAGGCCGGGCCCCGCCTCGACGGCGCTCGCGACGGCCGCGCGGTGCGCGGGGGCCACGAGCACGAGCGTGGCCAGCGGCCGCAGGACGTCCTCGATCACCGGACGCCACTCGGCGTCCTCCTCCCGGACCCGCAGCAGCTCCGCCGCGAACGGCAGCACCGAGATGTCCAGCCCCGCGGCCTCGGCCACGGCCCGGCGGGCCGCGGCAAGGTCAGCGGGCACGTTGGTCTGGGTCTGTCGGACCGCCTGGATCCGCGTCGCGAGGGCCTCGTGCCGCAGCCCGACGGCGGAGCGCGCCGCCAGGGCCTCCCGGATGTTCGCGTCGAGCGCCTCGGGCGCGCGCGACCGCCCGACGGTGGCGACGGCGCCGGTGGCGACCGAGGGCAGGGCACCCGTCGAGGGCCCGGCCGCGGACGGGACGGCCCCGGAGACCGCAGGCACCTGCCCCGTCGCGTGCGCCGGGACGTGACCCGTCGAGTGCGCCGGAGCCACGGCGGGCAGGGCGCCCGTCAGGGTCGGGACCGAGCCGGTCGCCAGCGGCTTCGCGCCGCCGAGCTCCCACCGGGCCTTCTCCTTGAGCGCCGCGAACTCCGCGAACGTCTCGGGCATGTTCATGCCGACCGACTGCAGGTCGGTGGCGAGCTCACCACGCCGCGTGCGGACGAGCGCCGCGATCTCGCCGGCCCGCTGGAGGCGGTCGGCCTGGGTGGCGAGCGCCTGCCCGCCGCGCGCGCCGAGCACGTTCACGGCCTGCTGGTGCGTGTTCGCCGCGACGTCGACCTCGGTGTCGGCCGCCTGGCGGTGGTGCTGCGCACGCTCCTCGGCCGCCCGGGCCTCCGCCAGCGCGCCGTGCGCGAGGTCGAGCTTCCACGCATCCTTGAACGTCTCCAGCGACCCGCGCAGGGTGGCCGCGCGCACGCCTGCCGCCGAGCCCTCGTCGTACGCCTTGGTCAGGGTCGCGAGGCGGCTCAGGTGCTCGATCTGCTGGCGCGACGTCTCGATGTCGGCGTAGGCGCGCGCGACGTCGGCGAACTGCTCCACCGCCTGGGCGGCCAGCTCGAACGTGCTCGGCTCGTCCAGCATGTGACCGCGGAACAGGTCGTCCAGGCTGCCCAGGTTCTTCGCCGACTGCGTGCGGTGCAGCAGCACCAGTGCCTGCTCCGAGCCGATCCCCAGCACCTGGGTGAACGCCGCGGCGAACGGGCCGTGCCGCTCGCTCACCGTCGCCGCGGGCCAGGCGGCGGTCACCCCCGCGACGTCCGGGCCGGACCGGACGTACCGCTCGAACTCCAGCAGCCCCACGTCGTCGGGCAGCACCACGTGCAGCGTCGCCGGCGTCGACGAGCCGCGCGTGAGGTGGAACAGCCGCACCAGCGTCACGGTGCCGTCGGGCGCGTCGGTGCCGTTCGAGTACTGCAGCAGCACGCCCGCCCACGTGGCGCCCGGACGCAGGTGGTCCGCCACCACCTCGCCGGTGCTCTCGTCGGTGCGGTGCCGCCACGCGCCGCGCACGTACGAGACGACGTCACGGTCGCCCGCCTCACGCTCGGTCGCGCCCGTGCCGGCGGCCGCCACGTTGAACCGCAGGTGCTCCGGCGGTGTCAGGACCGCCGCGACGGCGTCGACCAGCGACGACTTGCCCGAGCCCGAGTGCCCGGTGAGCAGGAAGCCTGCACGCGGCACGGGCACCACGTGGTGCCCCGAGAACGTGCCCCAGTTGACCAGCTCGACGCGCGCCAGGCGCCACTGTCCGGGGTGGGGCGTGTTCATGCGCTCTCCTTCGCCAGTCGTGCGTACTCGGCGCTCAGCGCCGCTACCTGGTCCGCGCCGAACACGGTCCGCAGCACGGGCGAGACCACGCACCGGTCCCCGCTGAGCGGCTCCAGCATGCCGGACTCGATCAGCCGGGCCCACGTCGCGTCCAGCTGCCGCGTGAAGTCCATGGGCGAACCGCCGCCGCGCCGCCGGTACATGCCGAGATGATCGGCCGCCTCGTCACGGCTGATCGCCACGCGCCCGTCCGACGAGTCCAGCAGCAGGGCGCGCAGGTGCAGCAGCAGCGCGGTGTCCAGGAACGTCAGGGTCAGCTCGCGCACCACCGGGGGCGTGTCCGCGGCCGGCACGTCGCGCACGAACGCGACCTGTGCGTCGGGGTCGACCACCAGGTCCAGGTATTGGTCGCAGAGGCGCTCGCGGACCACGTCCTCGTGGGTCAGCAGCGCGCGCCACACGTCCGGGTCGGCGTCGGCGGCCAGGTACGGGCCGCGCACGAGGCGGGCCAGCGCGAGGCGGGCGGGAGCGGGCAGCGTGCCGTGGTCACCCGGCCAGAGGTGGGCCCCCGCACCGGCGTCGCCGCCGGTCTCCTGACCGCCGCGCCCGGTGGTCGACGGCGTCGGGACGCCGCCCGCGGGCCGCCCGGGACGGGCGCTACGGAGGTCTGGGGTGCCGGGCCTTGTCGAGCCGGGCCGGGTCACGTCGGGATCGGTCACGGGACATGCTCCTCGAACTGGTGCTGGGGTAGTACGGCCCGCCGCGCGACGCCGCGCGAGGACCGCCAGTTCACGTCTTCGTCCTTGCCGGTGGCCACGCCGTTCTGCTCGGCGAGCGTCAGCAGGCCGACCACGCTCGCGGCGCCCTGCGTGGCCGGGTGAGCGGCGAGCACCGACGCGACGGTGGCACGGCCCACGGCGCCGACCCGCTCGTTCACGTGCCCGCGCAGCTCGTCCACGTCGATCTCGGAGTCGCGGGCCATGGCCCGCAGCGCCGTGAGCGAGACGACCCGCGGCGGCGCCGCCGGCGCGGCGGGTGGCGCCTCGGCGTCCTCCCCGCCCGGGTTGTGCGGCACGAAGCCGCCCACCGACCGGGGGGCGACGGTCCCGAGGGGCAGCCGGAGGCGCATCTCGGCGCCGGGCGGGACCTCGGGGGCCGCCGCGAGGGCGGCGTCCTGTGCCTCCCCGAGCAGACGGCGCAGGGCACGCTCGGCCGGCAGCTCGCCGGACCGGACCATGCGCTGCAGCGCACGGCGCAGGGTGGCCATGGTGTCGGTGAGCTCGTCGGCCGCGTCCTGCAGCGTGGGCAGGAGGCGGCGCAGGGCCGACGCCTCCGCGGGCGCCAGGTGGACGGTGTCGAGCACGCGGCCGACGTCGTCCTGCGCCGCGTGCTCGGCCTGCCGCAGCAGGTCACGGAACGCGACGAGGCCTCGTCCGGCCTCGGACTCGGCCAGGTGGTCCACGCCGCGGTAGATGTCGTCGAGGAACGTGTCGCGCGAGCCGTCGGACTCGAGGAGCCGGCGGCGCAGCTCGCGGTCCGTCCGCTCCAGCTCGGTGCGCACGCGGGCCAGGTCGGCGGGGATGTCGCCCGCGAGGGCGAGGATCTCGCGGGCGCGCTCGGCGGCCGCGTCCGGCGGCAGGGGCTCGTCGTCGCCCCGGCGGGCACGCTCGATCCTGGCGTCGAGGGCCGCGCGCTGCTCCAGCAGCGACGCGAGCCGCGCCTCGGGGTCGGGATCGGCCTCGTCGGCGAGCGTGTGCAGGCCGTCGAGCACGGTGCCGAGCCGGGACGGCGTCACGGCCGGGTGGGGCCTGCTCAGCCGGGAGACGAAGCGGATGGCGAGGAGGGCGCCGTCGGACAGCTCGAGGGTCTCGGCGCCCTGCTCGCCCGCGGCCTGGGGCGCGCGCCGCCGCACGAGCACGCCCTCGTCGATCCACTCGGAGACGTAGAAGTAGCCGGAGTAGGGCAGCTCGAAGCCCGCGCGGCGCAGCTCGGGGAGGTCGTCGTCGATCCGGTCGGCGAGCTGCTCCACGGGCAGCCTGCGGCGGGCACCGAGGTTGCGGTCCAGCAGCACGACGGCGGCCGCGGCGTTCCTCGACCGCAGCAGCACCCACGCGGGGTGCTCCTGGAGAAGGGCGCGCACGCCGCGCGCCGCCTGGCCGCGACGACCGGACCCGTGCCCGGCGGCCTGCCGGGACACGGCGGCGTCACCCGGTGAGCTCGCTGTACCCATGGGGGCTGAGAGTAGTAGGCCAACGTGTCGGTGCGGCACCCCGGGAGGAAACACGCGACACATGCGCTGTCGATGAGCCGCGACGGCCATAGACGTATAGAGTCTGTCGCACAGGGCTTGCCGGAAAAAAGATCTTCACTTTCCGGGGGGCCCTGTCGTGCGTCACGGCACGTTCTTGATGGCCGAGCCTCGACGGGAGGGCGCCTTGCTCACCACCGCAGCCCAGATCGTTGTCAGGATCCGTGCCGAGCGGGAGCTCAGCATGAGTTCACTGGCAGTGCTCGCAGGCGTACCCACATCGACGATCAGCCGTATCGAGTCGGGCCAGGTCGAGCCCACGCTCGGCATGATCCGGCGTATCGCCCTGGGGGCCGGCTACCACCTGCACCTGCAGTACTACGACCTGTTCTCGGGCAAGCTCGAGGACCACGTCGTCGGGGCCACGGCGGCGGAGCGGGCGAGCGAGGCCGAGGACGATCCCGACCGATAGGGGTCTCGCCGGTTGTGACATAGCGCGCAATTACCGCAGAATCGCGGCGCGTACCCACACTCAGGTTGTGCCGGTCATTCCTCTGAGCAATATGGTCGTCATATGCCGAACGTCATGATCCCCGCCGAAGTGCGGGAGGACGTACAGACACTGTGGGCGTTCCACGACCTGCAGCACGAGCCACGACCTGTCGACGTCTGCATCGGGCTGGGCGGTCACGACCTGGGCGTGGCGGACTACACGGCCGACCTCTACCTCGACGGGCTGTTCGGGCAGATCGTCTTCACGGGCGCCAACGCTCCCACCACCGTCGACGCCTTCCCGGAGGGCGAGGCGCTCGGCTACCGCGACCACGCCATCGCACGAGGTGTGCCCGGTACCGCAGTGCTCGTCGAGCCGGCTGCCACCAACACCAGCGAGAACCTGGAGTACAGCCGCAAGCTCCTTGCCGAGCACCAGATCGAGCCGTCCTCGGTGCTCCTCGTCTCTCACCCGTACCAGCAGCGACGCGCGTTCGCGACGTGTCGGGTCGTGTGGCCCGACGTCGACGTGCTGTGCGTGTCCCGCCCGCTGCCGCTCGACGCGTACCTCCGGACGATCGGCGACGCCGACCGGGTGATCGACATGCTCGTCGGCGAGACCCAGCGCCTCACCCTGTACGCGGAGCTCGGCTTCATCGCCCACGAGGAGGACGTGCCGGACGACGTCGTCGTCGCCTACGACCGGCTCGTGGAGGCCGGGTACACGTCGCGGCTCGTGGAGGACCGGCGCCCGATCGACGTCTGACCGGCGTCCGACCGGTGTCCCCATGGCCCGGGTGACTTTCGTGGTGCGGGCTGCTTCGTCCGGATAACTTCGGCGCAGGTCGCGCCCGGACCGGGCGCGTTTGACGGAGAGGCTCCACATGCGCCGCGTCGCTGTTGCCGCACTGTCCGCGCTGCTCCTCGGGGGGTTGCCCGCTGCGGCACTCACCCCGTCCGCCGAGAGTCCACCGGGCTCGGGATCCGGCGCCTCCTCCACCACGCAGACCGCCGCGACCGCTCCGGCGACGCACAGCGTCACGCTGCTCACCGGTGACCGGGTGGCGGTGAGCGGATCGGGGGACGCCCGTACCTTCACGCCGGTCGCCGCGCCCCGGCCCGACGGCCGCACCGTGACCTTCCGCTCCGTCCGACAGGGCGACGCGCACTACGTGTTCCCGTCGGACGTCGCGCCCCTGGTCGGGGACACCCTCGACCTCGCGCTCTTCGACGTCGCCGGCCTGGTCGAGGCGGGGTACGACGACGCCGCGCTCGCCGCAGCGGGCCGCGCCTCCCTGCCGGTCATCGTGCAGTCCACCCCCTCCAGGGCCCGGACCACGGACGCGGCGGACTGGGCCGACCTCGGCCTCAGCCGTGAACGGACGCTGCAGTCCATCGGCGCGGTCGCGGGCACCGTCGACGTCGGGACGGGCGACGGCGACCGGCCCGCCAAGGCGTGGGGCCTGCTGCGCGCGGTGGGCGCCGACTCTGCCACCGGGGACGGCGCGCGGGCCCAGACCCGGTCCGGTGTCACCAAGGTGTGGCTCGACGGGCGGGTCGAGGCTCTCGATGCCGACTCGACGCCGCAGGTGGGCGCGCCCGAGGCCTGGGCGGACGGGTACACCGGGGAGGGCGTGACCATCGCCGTCGTCGACACGGGCGTCGACACGACGCACCCCGACCTGGACGAGAACGTCGTCGCGGAGCGTGACTTCACGGGTGGCGACAACCCGTCCGACGGGTTCGGGCACGGCACCCACGTCGCCTCGATCGCCGCGGGAACCGGTGACGCCGACCCGGACATGACCGGGGTGGCCCCGGGCGCCGACATCATCAACGCCAAGGTCCTGGACGACCAGGGCTTTGGTGAGTGGTCGTGGATCATCGACGGCATGGAGTGGGCGGCCCAGGAGGGCGCTCAGGTGCTGAACCTGAGCCTGGGGGAGCCGGGCAGCTACACCGACGGCACCGACCCCGCGTCCCAGGCGGTGAACGCGCTCACCGAGCAGTACGGGGTGCTCGTGGTCGCAGCGGCCGGGAACGAGGGGCCCCGGGCGGGGACCGTCTCGCCGCCCGCGGTGGCGGACTCCGCTCTCGCCGTCGCCGCCGTGGACGACGACGACGCGCAGGCGGCGTTCTCCAGCGCCGGCCCCCGGGCCGGGGACGGCGCCCTGAAGCCCGAGATCGCCGGTCCGGGTGTCGACATCGTCGCGGCCCGGGCGGCCGGGACCAGGATGGGGGAAGCCGTCGGCGACTCGTACGTCACCGCCAGCGGCACCTCGATGGCGGCGCCGCACGTCGCGGGCGCTGCCGCGGTGCTGCTCTCCGCGCACCCGGAGCTGACCTGGCAGGAGATCCGGTCGACGCTCATGGCCTCGGCACAGCCGGGCGGCAACTCGGTCTGGCAGGAGGGTTCCGGCCGGGTCTGGATCCCGGGCGCGATCGAGCAGCAGGTGACGGCGAGCCCGGCGTCGGTCTCCCTCGGTGGCTTCGAGTTTCCGCAGGACGACCTGGAACCGGTCACGAAGACCCTCACGTACACGAGCACGGGGGACGCGGACGAGACGCTCGACCTGACCGTCGACGTCACGTCGGGCGGTGAGCCCGCGGCCGCCGCGGTGACCCTGAGCGCGGACAGCGTGACCGTCCCCGCCGGCGGCAGCGCGACCGTCGACGTCACCGCGCACCCGGCCGACCTCGGCGTGGGTGACTTCGGCGGCGTGATCACGGCGACCGGTGCCGGTGGGACGGTGCGCACGGCCGTCGGCTTCGTCAACCAGCCCGAGCTGTTCGACCTGACGATCAGCGCCACGGACCTCGACGGGAGCCTTGCCGAGGAGGACGACTTCTTCGTGGTCCAGGGGATCGACGACCCGGACTACTTCACCTTCACGGAGTTCGACGAGGACGGCACCTCCACGTCCCGCGTACCGGCGGGCAGGTACACCGTCAGCGGCTTCACCTCCGTGTCCGACGAGGCGTTCGGCCTGCTGAGCACCACGTCGGCGGCGTTCCCGCTCGTCGACGTCACCGAGGACACCGCGCTGACGGTCGACGGCGAGGCGGCGCAGCCCGTCACGATCGACACGGCCCGCGAGACCGGCACCGGCACGACCTCCGTGGACCTGACCTTCGAGGCCGACGGGACGGGGTTGAGCAACGGGTTCTTCGGCGAGCTCGGTGACCTGTACACCCTGCCCGTCCCGGAGCCCGCAGAGGGCCACTACCGGCAGACGTGGACCTCGTTGCTGGACGAGAAGACGCTCGACGTGCGGGCGGACGACCTCGGTCTGGACCTGGACCTCGTCCTGCTGGCGCTCACCGAGCCGGTGACCGGCACCTCCGAGGTGCCGCTGGTGGACGCGGGCCTCGGCGAGGACTTCTCCGGCGCCGAAGGCTCGTGGGCGTTCGTGGAGCACGCCGGACCGGAGACGCTGCAGGACGTGGTCGACGCCGCGGCGGCGGACGGCGTCGAGGCGCTCCTGGTCGCGGGCAGCGAGACGGGCAACGTGAACGACTGGGTGGAGTCGGCCCCGCTCCCGGTCTTCGGGGTGCCCTCCGCGCAGGCGGAGTCGCTGCGTGCGGCGCTCGCAGCCGGCCCGGTGACGCTCTCGGTGGCCGGCAAGGCCGCGCCGTCGTACTCGTACGCGCTGGCCTTCGGCAGGGACGGCTCGGTCCCCGACGAGCCCATCTCGTACGTCGCCGACCGGTCCACCACCGGGTCGGTGCAGGTCTCCGTGACGGCCCCCGCGCCGGGAGCCGCCCCGTACGTGGGAAGCTCGGTGTCGATCTGGGGCATCGGGGTGGGCATGTTCAGCCGGGCCCCGGCGCCGCACACCCGCACCGTGTTCGTGTCGGCGGACGAGGACGTGACCTACACGCCCGCCGCCTCGGTCACCGAGGACGACCCGTTCGCCGGGATGTTCGAGGGGCCCGGGCGCAGCCTCGCTCCGGGGGAGAAGACCTCCGACCGCCTGCTCGCGCCGGTGTTCCACGGTGGGGCCGGCAGCAGCGGCGGCGCCCTGCGGGCGGAGGACGCCATGGAGGTGTACCTGCCGGCCTACGTGGACGACGCCGGCCACAGCATCTGGGGCCTGCCGGGCGAGGACGCGCAGACCCGCCTGCGGCTGTGGGCGGGCAAGGAGCTCGTCGCCGACGCCGACGGCTCGACCTACGTGTCGGCGGAGGGCCTGCCGGCCGCACGGACCCCGTACCGGCTGCGTCTGGACACCACATTCTCCGGCGACTGGTGGAGCACCTCCACCGACGTCAGCACCGACTGGCGGTTCCGGTCCGCCGCCGCCGGCGGTGACGGGTTCGCGTCGATCCCGCTGCTCCAGGTCGACTATGGCGTGCCGGCGGCGCTCGACGGGACGGTGCCCCGCACGGCGCGGCTCACCCTGTCGGCCGACCACCAGCCGGGCGCCGAGGGCGGGGACGTCACGGGCATGCGCCTGTGGGCCTCGTCCGACGACGGGAAGACGTGGCGCGAGATCGACGTGCGGCGCGGCAAGGGCGACACGTTCCGGGCGACGGTCAGGGCCGCGCGCGGCGCCGAGTTCGTGTCGCTCAAGGCCCAGGCCGTGGACGACGACGGCGGGCGGGTCACCGAGACGGTCGTGCGGGCGTACCGGGTCGAGTGAGGCCGGGCAAACCGCTCGAATGAGGTAGACGTCACGAACCGGGCGACTCGCACATCCCTGGCGAGTCGCCCGGTTCTCCGTTACGTTCCGGGCATGGGCGAGGAAAAGAAGCGCGGCAAGGATCCCAGGAAGTTCACCTGGCAGGAGATCCTGACCTTCATCGCGGGTGCCGGCTACGTGGCCAGCCCGTTCGACCTCATGTCCGAAGCCGTTCTCGGTCCGCTCGGCCTCGGCGACGACGCCATAGCGGTCATCATCGCCGGCGTCACCCTCTTCAAGGCGCTGCAGCGGTTCCGGCAGCACCGGCCGGAAAAGGGCACCGCGGGGGACGCAGCGCCGGGCACCACGGGCACGGGCACCTCCACGCCGGGCGGGGCGACGCCGAAGCCCGCGCCGTCGGACACCGGCAAGCCGGGCAGGTACGCGACGGACAAGACGATCCCGGGTACCGCCGAGGACGTGACGCCGGACCGCAGGCCCCAGCGCTGACGGTGTCGCCTGCCCTGGCTCGTCGGCCGCAGCCGGTCTAGGGTCGAGCACGTGGCCGGAGACGACGCACCGCGGATCCTTGTCGTGGGTGGTGGCCCCACCGGTGCCGCGACGGCGATCGCGCTGCGCCGCGAGCTGCCCGGTGCACACGTGACGCTGGTCGACAAGGCGACGTTCCCCCGCGACAAGACATGCGGGGACGGCCTGGGTCCCGGCGCCAGGAGGGTGCTCGACGGGCTCGGTCTGACAGGGCTGCTCGAGCAGTTCCACATGCCGATGTCGGTGGCGATCAGCGGCCCGGGCGGGGTCGAGGCGGTCGCGCGCGGACCGATCATGGAGGGCCGCGACCTCGCCGGGTACGTCACGCCCCGGCTCGCCCTGGACGAGCTCCTCCTCACCGCGGTGCGGGAGCGCGGCGCGGAGGTCCACGAGGGCGTCGCGTTCGAGGGCATGACGCCGACGGGCGTGGGCGAGCTGGTCACCCTCTCCGGACGCGAGGAGGTCTTCGACCTGGTGGTGGGCGCGGACGGCGCCTACTCCGGCGTCCGGCGCGCGATGGGCGTCGAACGCCCTGCGATGCGGCACACCCACATCGCCATGCGCGCCTACGGGACGGTGACCCACCCGGACAAGCCCGTGAGCGACACGCTCCGGTTCGACTTCCTGGAGACGCTCCTGCCGGTCTACGGCTGGGTCTTCCCGCTGCCGGACGACGGTGCGAACCTCGGCGTCGGCATCCCGGTCGACCACCTCAAGCGACAGACCGCGCGGCACGGACGCACGCTGCGCGACCTCTTCGACCTGTACGTCGAGGACCTGGAGCGGCGCGGTTTCGCCGTGTCCGGGCTGGAGCGGGTCGCCGCCCACCAGCTCCCGCACGCCGCGGCCCGCACCCCGATGACGGCGCGGGGGCGGTCGGCGGTCCTGCTGGGTGACGCCGCAGCGACCATCAACCCACTGAGCGGCGAGGGCATCTTCTACGGCATGGCGGCCGGGGTGCAGCTCGCGGAGCATCTCGGGACGCTGGACCGGGTGGGCGAGACCTGGCGGGGCGACGGGCTCGCCGCCGCACTGACCGGGTTCGAACGCGCGCACCGGCGCCGGTTCGGGCGGCACTACCGGGAGTGCTACCTGGCGCAGCAGCTCATGAGGTCCCGGTTCTGGGCGGGCATCGCGACCCGCGCCGTCGCGGCCTCCGACGACGCGATGGCCCACGTGGCGCTCATGCTCTTCGACGAGCAGTCGGCGGGTTCGCGCGGCCTGGTGCGCCTCGCGGCGAACAGCCTGCGTCCGCTGCTGCCGGGCCGGGAACGGGCGGTCCGGGCGGGGCGTTGAGCGTGCGCCGGATCTGTCAGAATGAGGATTCTGCGTTTTTCCTGAGGTTTCACCCGATCCATCTTTGACTCGAGGACGACGATGTCACGCACCATCCGCCGGGCCGTCGCGCGACTGATCTGGGCCGTCACCGGCTACCGGATGCGCTCGGAACCCGCCCCGACCCGGCCCACGGTGTTCATCGGCGCACCGCACACGTCCAACACGGACTTCTTCCTCATGCTGGCCATCGCGTTCGAGCTGGACCTCAAGATCCGGTTCCTCATCAAGGACTCCTGGTTCAAGGGCCCCATGGCGGGCCTCATGCGGTCGCTGGGCGGCATCCCCGTCGACCGCAACGACCCGGCGAGCATCGTCGAGGAGATCCTCGGCGCCGTCGAGCGGGGCGAGGAGTTCCACCTGGTCGTGACGCCGGAGGGGACGCGCGGCGCCGGTTCGGGCTACTGGAAGTCGGGCTTCTACCGCATCGCGCTCAAGTCCGGGTTCCCGGTGACGCTCGGATACGTGGACGGCGTGGCCAAGGTCGCCGGCCTCGGTCCGAGCGTCCAGCTCACCGGCGACGTCCGTGCCGACATGGGCGTGATCCGCGCGTTCTACGCGGACAAGTCCGGCGTCCGGCCGGCCAACCGCACGGAACCCCGCCTCCGCTCCGAAGACCAGGACGGCTGAGTGCTGGATATCTGTGGGATCTGAGCCGTAGAACCCACAGATATCCAGCACTCAACGGGTGGGTCACATGGTGAGCGAGGTGACCTCGTCCGGGATCTCCATGGGGTCCATGGGGCCGTGGTGGGTGACCTCGCCGTGGTCGTCGATCAGCACGACGTCGCCGTCTGCCATCACACCGAAGTGCGAGGCGAGGTCACCCATGCCGTCCTCGAGCTGGGTGACGCCGCTGACGTCGGCGAGCGGGTCGTCCATGGGGTCGCTGTCCTTGCCGGCGACGGAGAGCAGCTCCACGCCGTCGACGTCGGAGAGGGCGGCGGCGGTGTCGGCGCACGTGTCGCACATCTCGGACCAGAAGAAGACGACGGCGGGGCTGCCCGCGAGCTCGGTTCCCTCGAAGGTGTCGCCGCTCGCGGTGGTGGCGGTGAAGTCGAGGGCGTCGGACATCATGTCGTCCTCGGCCATCTCGCCGTCCATCGGGGACTCCGACATGTCATCCATCGGGCTCTCGGACATCATGTCGTCGGACGCCTCGCTGCCGCCCGGCTCCTCGGCCGAACCGCACGCAGCAAGGGTGAAGGCGCAGGTCAGAGCTATGGCGGCGACGGCGCCGCGGCGTAGTGTTCTCATGCCGCCGACGCTAGGCGCGCTCCGCGGCGAACAACCCTTACGGCCTGCTTACCGGCTCCTTACGCGCCCGGCCCGGCGGCGGCCTGACCCAGCGAGTCGAGCACGCGGGCCAGCCCGAACTCCCAGGCATGGGCCGGGCTGGAGGCCGCGTTCATCTCCTGGCCGGCGGCGCCACCGACTCGCTGGGCCAGCGGGTAGCCGTCGCCCAGGTACTCCGCGAGCCGGCCGGCCCACCGGGCCCAGGTCTGCGGCATCTCGTCGGCCCGCGGGGCGCGACGGCGCGCGCGGGCGGCGGCCCGCACGAAGTCGAGCACGAAGGTGAGGGCCGCGTCGCGGGCGACGTCGTCCAGGGGCAGCGGGTCCAGGGCGTGCAGCTCGTGGTCGTACTTGGCGATGGTGCCGGGACCGAACGCCGTGCGGTCGTCGTCGATCTCCAGCAGCCAGGGGTGCTCGAGGTGGAGCGCCAGGTTCGTGTCCGCGACCTGGCGCACGCGGGTGCGCCAGCTCGCCGTCCCGTAGGCGGGCCGCAACATGCGCGCGGAGACGGCGTCGGCCATCAGGACCAGCAGGTCGTCGCGGCCGTTCACGTGCGTGTAGACCGACATCGTCGAGATGCCCAGGGCGTCGCCGAGGCGCCGGACGGTGACGGCGGCGAGGCCCTCGGCGTCGGCCAGCGCGCAGGCGGCGTCGACGACGGCGCCCGTCGTCACGCGCGACCGCGGACCGCGCGTGCCGCCCTGCGGGGCGGCCGGGTGATCGCGCCAGAGCAGGTCGATCAGCTCGCGGGGCATGGGTCTCCAGGATCGGGGTGACAGGCCGGGAACATTCTGCAATCATCCTACGTTGTACGCCGTACGAAGTTAATCTCGACGCGAGGAGTTCGCTTGAAGATCACCGAGACCGCCCTGTCCCTCAACGTGCCCGACGTCGCCGCGTCCGCCGAGTTCGCGAAGCAGCACTTCGGGTTCACCGAGGCCATGTCCGCAGACGGCTTCGTGGCGCTCACGCACCCCACGGCGGGCGTCAACATCGTGTTCCTCCGTGTCGGCCTGGGCACCTTCAAGCCCGAGCGCATCGCCGGACCTGCCGGGCAGGGTCTGCTCGTCGCGTTCGTCGTGGAGGACGTCGACACCGAGTTCGCGCGCATCTCCGCCGCGGGGGCGGAGGTCGTCACGCCGCCCGAGACCGAGCCCTGGGGTGAGCGCTACTGCCAGTTCGCCGACCCGAACGGGATCGTCTGGCAGCTCGTCCACTGGGTGTGACGGGCCGGCTCTTCCCCTTCGAGGTCAACCCTGCTCCCTTCTGAAGCGTTTCAGAACGGAGAAACTTTGGCCTCGAAGGGGAAGGCTCCGCCCCGTGCGGGCGGCGGCTACCCGTGAGCCCAGCCGGACCACCGGGTCACCCGAACCCTGATCAGCGGGCCGTCCGGGCGGTGGTCGCGGTACTGCGGGTACCGCGCGGCGAGCGCATCGAGCGCCGCCGCGCGGGCCCGGCCCTCGTGCTCGACGGCCGCCGGCCCGTCGGCGCGGACCCACCACAGCTGCGCCCAGTCGTCGTCGTACCGGTCCACGAGGAACGTGACCCGCGGGTTCTCCGTGAGGTTGCGCAGGCGCTTCAGGTCGCTGGTGGCCTTGGGCTTGTGGTCGACGGCGACAACGATCTCGTCCGCCGTCGGCGCGCCCGCCCCGGCGTCGGCCGTAGGGCCGTGCGCAGGCGGGCGTGCGGCGCTGAGCAGGGCGAACGTCACCGGCACGAGGTGCGGCACACCGTCGGCGTCGGCGGTGGCGAGGTAGGCGTGCCGGGCCGCGGCGAAGCGGGAGCGGCAGTCGTCGGCATGGAGGCGCACGCTGCCATTGTGCCGATCACCGATGCTGTAGCCATGGGAGACGACGGACAGCGCCCCCGGCGGGCGCGCGACCTCGGGATCGTCGTGGGCGCGCTGCCCACCGGACCGCACAACGCCCTGACCGACGTGCCCGGCGTGCGCGTGGGGCACACCACCATCGTGGACGCGCCTCGGCTCCACACCGGGGTCACGGCGATCGTGCCCGAAGCCCTCGGCCCGGACCGGCGCACCCTGCCGTGCGGGCTGTTCGTCGGCAACGGGTTCGGCAAGCTGGTCGGCGCCACACAGGTCGCCGAGCTCGGTGCGATCGAGACGCCGATCCTGCTGACGGCGACACTCAGCGCCTTCCGCGTCGCGGACGCGCTGGTGACGTACATGCTCGCGCAGCCGGGCCACGAGGAGACCCGCACCCTCAACCCCGTGGTCGGCGAGACCAACGACGGCCGTCTCAGCGACATCCGCGCCCGGCCCGTCACGGAGGCGCACGTGCTCGCCGCGCTCGACGGCGCGACGTCCGGCCCGCCCGACGAGGGCTGCGTCGGTGCCGGGACGGGGACCATGGCTCTCGGGTTCAAGGGCGGGATCGGCACCTCGTCGCGCGTGGTCGACGGCTGGACGGTGGGTGCCCTGGTGCAGGCCAACTTCTCGGGCACGCTGACCGTGCGGGGCGTCCTGGTCCCGGCCGACGGCGCCGACGTGGCGCCGTTGTCTGCCGGCCAGCCCTGCTCCGCCGGCCGGCCTGCCTCCGCCGAGCAGCCCGAGGGCAACTCCTGCATGATCGTCGTCGCCACGGACGCGCCGCTGGACGCGCGGCAGCTCGGCCGGGTGGCACGCCGGGCGGTGTTCGCGATGGCGCGCGTCGGGTCCGACTTCGCGGGCGGCAGCGGCGACTACGCGCTGGCGTTCAGCACGCCGGGCGCACCGCCGTCGGACAGCACCGCGGACGCGGGCAGCGTGGACGAGCACGGCCTGGACCCCATCTTCGCCGCGACCATGGACGCCGTGGAGGAGGCCTTGCTCAACGCCCTGCTGCGGGCCACCACCACCGTGGGGCACCGCGGCACAGCGACCGCCGTGCCCCACGACCTGGTGCTGAGCCGTCTGCGCGCGGCCGGCGTGCTGCCTCAGCCCTCGGCGGGCGCGCCCGCCTCGTAGTCGGCGGACAGTGTGATCTCGACGTCGATGTCCCGGGGCTGGAGCTCGACGTGCGGGCCGCCGCCGGCCTCGGCCATGGCGCCGGCCCGCATGGCGTACATCGGGCCGTTCCCGCCGCCGTTGCCGCCACCGCGCAAGCCCGCCTCGTAGATGGCGACGGGTGCCACCGGGCCGAGGCCCAGGGCGTCCGCGTACGACTGCGCGCGCACCACCGTCTCCTCGGCGGCCTCGATCCGGGCCTCGGCCTGGAGCGCCTTGCGGGTCTCGTCGGTCAGGTCCCACCTGATCCGGTCGACCTCGACCCCCTCGACGTCCATGACGTCGGCGAGCCAGGTCGACAGCGTCTCGAAGTCGCGGAACGTGACCGACAGCCGTGCCGACGCGCGGAACCGCCGCACCCGCTGCTTGCCGCCCGTCTGGGAGCTCTTGACCCGGTCGTCGTAGACGTACGAGTGCACCGAGTCCGCGTCCCACCGTTCGGCGGCGCCCGTCGAGACGTGCTCCTTGACCTGGTCCACGAGGATGGTGTGGGTCCTGGCCACCTGGTCCACCACGTCGTTCCGGAGCGTGCCCGAGAACGCGACGTGCAGGTTGACGGT
Source organism: Promicromonospora iranensis (assembly GCF_028994805.1). Taxonomy (GTDB): domain Bacteria; phylum Actinomycetota; class Actinomycetes; order Actinomycetales; family Cellulomonadaceae; genus Promicromonospora; species Promicromonospora iranensis. The sequence goes on from NZ_JAJQQP010000006.1 coordinate 85,898, forward strand.
GCCCCGCTCCGCGGGGTGCGAGCGCGTGGCCTGGCCTTCGACGGCGATGCGAGTCATGTGCGGAGTCTGCCGACTACGCCCCGACCTGCGCCACCCCGGCGGCCGGGCGTCAGCCGATCGTGCCCTTGGCCACCGGGCCGCGCGCCAGGGTCGGCTCCAGCCCGCAGAACTCCCCGTAGCGGGCGGCCTCGGCCTCGATCGCGGCCCACACCTCGGGTGCCGGCTCCTCGGTGAGATCGACGGTGATGTCCACGCTCTGCGCCGTGAGGGTCCGGGACCAGCCTCCGGCGATCATCCCGTCCACCGTGACGAGCCCCGTGTACAGCCAGCGGCTCGGCATCGCGTCCCGGGCCAGCGGGGGCCAGCCCTTGAAGTCGTGGCAGAAGAGCTCGTCGTACACCGACAGCAGCCGGACGGTGCCTACCGGAGCGGGTTCGGGCAGGCCGCCGTCGGTCCAGAGGGTCAGGCCACCCAGCTCGTGGCGCGTGAGTCCGGCGTCGGCCACCGCGGCGCGCGCCGCCGTCTTGGTGAGCGTGCCCCACCAGGCGGCGTCCTCGGCGCGGCACGGGCCGTGGCCTCGCACGTACGCGCGCACCAGGTGGATGCGCGCCTCGTCCTCGTCCCATGCCTTCTGCTCCGGGAGCAGCCGGTACGTGGCCTGCTTGCCCCGCATCGGTCCGCTCGCGACCAGCAGGTCGAGCTCCGCGTGCATCATCACCTGGCCCAGGTGCCAGGTGTCGAGCGGTGCGCCCTCCGCCTCGGCGAGCACCACCCCGATCTCCTTGCGGGTGAGCGGTCCGCCCGTCAGCGCCTCGGCGATCACCGCGTGCCGGCGGGGGAGGAGCGAGTGGTCGAAGCCGCGTGGCCGCTCCGCCGACAGCATCGCCCGGCGCACCCGCGGCGCGGTGGCGGTCATCAGGGGTGCGAGGTCCTCGGGCACCACGTAGTGCCAGGTGGGGCGAAGGACGTGGGTGCGCACGATCGAGCCGTCGGCGAGCGCGGCCTGGACGTCGGCGAGCGGGGCGGGGGTGGCCAGGCGCTGCGCCACGCCCCACGCGGAGGAGTGCAGCTCCTGCGACTGGACCGCGCCCAGCCGGGCGATGACGCCGGGGACGCCGTCGGCCGGACGCAGCGCGCCCAGGCCCACGGAGGTGAGCCGGGCGCGCTGGATCGCACGGACGTCAGACGTAGTAGGCATCTTCGCCGCCGTGACCGGCCGCCCGGGCGCGCCGGTGCTTCACCAGGCTTCGGATCAGCATGATCACACCGATCACGAACAGGATCATCACGGGGATGATCGCGAGCGGGGCGAGGACGGACAGGAAGCCGAGGCCGATGCTCGTGACGTCCTCCGCGGCGCTCACCGCGGGAGCCGCGGTGCCGCCGGAGACGGTGTTGGCCACCACCCGTCCACCTGCCTTCGCGGCATGCGTGCCGAGCGCCAGGACGATGCCCGAGACGATCGGGATCCACTGCCCGGACTGCACGAACGTGCTCGGGTCGGTGACCGTGGTCGTCTCCGACATCGAGCCGGCCCCGAACGCGATGCCGCCCGCGGTGGGTCGGATGAACGTCTGCACCACGTCGTTGATCGAGTCCAGCACCGGGATCTTGTCCGCCGCGAACTCGAGCACCAGGAGGACGGTCAGGATGGCGAGGACCCAGCCGTTCTCCAGCCACGCCCACGTACCCGGCAGCTGCACCAGGTCCGTGAAGCGCGACAGCACGCCGAGGAAGATGAGCGGGATCCATGCGTTGAGGCCCGCTGACAAGGCGAGTCCGGTTCCGGTGGCAATTTCGAGCATGACTCGAAGTGTTCCACGGCATACCGACACTCTGGGGGTCGAAAGTGTCCGGTGTGCCCGATCTGTTATCAGAGTGCCGCGTGCGGCCCACGCCCGGCCGGGGTGCGCTCCGGGGATGCCCGTAACGCCTGGAACATGCGCTCCCGCCGTGCAAGAGTTGCTCCCGTTCACCGCACTGGTGTGCTGACCGGGAGGCAGCTGATGGTCTGGACGATCTTCGCCGTGGCATCGGTGGTGCTGCTGGGGGTCTCTGCGGGTGTGTTCTACGGGTTCTCGTCGTTCATCATGAGCGGCCTCGCCCGTGCCTCCGACGACGCCGCCGGCGCCGGGATGAGCGGTATCAACGAGACGGCGCTGCTGCCGCCGTTCATGAGCGTCTTCTTCGGCGCGCTCCTCGTCCCCGCGGGGACCGGCATCTGGGGCCTCGTCGAGGGGCGCGACGGCGGCGCGTGGGTCCTCGCGGCCGCCGCCGTGTACCTGGTGGGCACCTTCGGCGTGACCGCGGCCCTGAACGTGCCCCTCAACAACCGGCTCCTCGGCGCCCACGACAAGGGCGCCGGCTGGCGCGCCTACTGGCGGCCGTGGACGGCGTGGAACCACGTGCGCACTGGCGCGGGCATCGTGGCGACGGTGCTCGCGGCGGTCGGGCTGCTCTGACGGGTCGGCCTCCGGTGGTGGCGTCGGGGACAATCGATCTCATGTCCCCTCTCGACTTCCACCGCAGCCTGCCCGGATACCGGCCGACCCCGTTGCGGGACGTACCCCGGCTCGCGGCAGAGCTCGGCGTCGGGCGGGTGCTGGTGAAGGAGGAGTCGAGCCGGCTGGGGCTGCCCGCGTTCAAGGTGCTCGGCGCCTCCTACGCGACGGCGCGCGCCCTGGCGGAGCGGTTCGGCCTGCCCGCGGCCACGCTGGACGCGGTGCGCGCCGCAGTCCGCGGCAGCACCGTCCGGCTGTACGCCGCGACGGACGGCAACCACGGCCGCGCCGTCGCGCACGTGGCCGCCATGGTCGGGGCCGGCGCGACGATCTACTACCCGCCGGGCATCACGGAGGCGGCCAAGAAGGCCATCGCCACGGAGGGCGCGCGGGCTGTCGAGGTCGACGGCGACTACGACGACGTCGTGGCCCGCGCCGCCGCCGACGCGGCCGCCGACCCGGAGGCGGTGCTGGTGCAGGACACGTCCTGGCCCGGGTACACGGACGTCCCGCAGTGGATCGTCGACGGGTACTCGACGTTGTGCCGGGAGGCCGACGACCAGCTCGCCGCCCTCGGCGTCGCCGGGCCCGACCTGGTGGTCGTGCCGGTGGGCGTTGGCTCGTTCGCCCAGGCGGTGGTCGCTCACTACCGCGGACCGGGGGCCGACGGCGGCACGCTGCTCGCCGTCGAGCCCGACCGTGCCGCCGGGCTGGTCGCGTCGCTGCGCGCCGGCAGGCTGGTGACGGCCCCGACCGGCGACACGATCATGACCGGGCTCAACTGCGGCACCGTCTCCGCGCTCGCGTGGCCGGTCCTGCGGGACGGGCTGGACGGAGCCGTCACCGTCTCCGACGACCAGGCGGCCACAGCCGTCGAGGACCTGGCGCGGCTCGGCGTCGACTCGGGGCCCTGCGGCGCGGCGACCCTGGCGGCGGCGCGCCTGGTGCTGGGACAGGCCGGGTGGCGCGAGGCGATCGGCCTGCGCCCCGACGCCGTCGTGCTGCTCCTGTCGACCGAGGGCCGGGCGGCGAACCCGGTCCCGGAGGACCGGGTCTGACCCGGTACTCCCCAAACACCGCTGCCAGGAGCTGCTCGTGCCCGTCTCCCTTCCCGCCGCCCTCGACCCGATCCTGCCCCTGCTGCGCTGCCCGTCCTGCGGCGAGGGGCTGTCGTCCGGTGACGGCGCCCTGCACTGCCCGCGACGGCACAGCTTCGACCTCGCCCGGCACGGGTACGTCGGCCTGCTGACCGGCGCCCGGGCGACCAGCGGTGACGACGGGCCGATGGCCCGCGCCCGCCGGGACTTCCTGGCCGCCGGTCGTTATGCGCCCGTCCGGGACGCGGTGGCCGGGCTCGCCAGCGAGGCGGGGCGCTCCGGGCGCTCCGGCGGCTCCGCGGTGGCCGGCCGGGCGGCACGGCCGGCCACCGTCGTCGACGTCGGCTGCGGCACCGGCTACTACCTCGCGGGTGTGCTCGACGCCCTGCCCGACGCCGTCGGCCTCGGCCTGGACACCTCGGCGCACGCCCTGCGCGTGGCGGCCAAGGCGCACGCGCGCGCAGCGGCGGCGACGTGGGACGTCTTCCGGCCGTTCCCGATCGCGTCCGAGCAGGTGGACGTGGTGCTCGACGTGTTCGCGCCGCGCAACCCCGCCGAGTTCCACCGGGTGCTCCGTCCGGGCGGTGTCCTGGTCGTGGTGCGTCCCTTCGGCGGCCACCTGGCCGAGCTGCGCAGCCAGGTCACACAGATGGTGACCGTGGACCCGGACAAGGAGCGGCGCCTGCACCAGGCGCTGGACCCGTACTTCGAGGCGGCGCGCACGGTGGAGGTCGAGTACACGACACCGCTGACCCGGCAGGAGACAGTCGACCTGGTGCTGATGACGCCGAGCGCGCGCCACGTCACGGCGACGGAGCTGGCCGACGACGGCGACCTCCCCGAGCAGGTGACGGTGTCGGTGCTGGCGACGGCCTACCGGCGGCGGTGACCTGGCGGCGTGCTCGGCGTGCGACCTCGTCCGCGCTCGGCGCGATCACGACGCTTCCTTGTGCAGAGGTGCCCTGTCTTCCTGCGGCCGGCTCCGTCAGGACTCTTTCGCCGCGGCCTTCTGCGCCTTCTTGAACGCGCGGACCTCCAGCAGTGCCTCGGCGCTGGTCACGTCTGCGATCGAGCGGTGCGAGCCCTCCTCGCCGAACTCGCCCGCCGCCTCGCGCCAGCCCTCCGGCTGGACGTCGCGCTGCTTGCCGAGCAGGGCGAGGAAGATCTTGGCCTTGCGCTCCCCGTAGCCGGGCAGGGCGTTGAGCCGCCCCCGCACCTCGCGCCCGGTCGGGGCGCCGCCGTCGGCGCCGGGTGCGGTCCAGATCTTGGCGGCGTCGCCGTCGTACTCCTCGACGATCGTGCGCGCGAGCTCCTGCACCCGCCCCGCCATGGACCGGCCGTACCGGTGGATCGCCGGGGGAGTGGTCGCCATGGTCGTGAACTCGTCCGGATCGGCCTCCGCGATGGCATGCACGTCGAAGCCGCCCATGCGCTCGCGGATCTTGGCCGGTCCGGCGAACGCATGCTCCATGGGGAACTGTTGGTCCAGCAACATGCCGACAAGGAGCGCGAACGGGTCCTCGCTCAGCAGCTTGTCCGTGTCGGGGTCACCGGTGATCCAGAGCTGGGTAGCCATGTCTCCATCTTGCCTCGTATCCGAGCGGTTGGTGACGGGTCGGAGCGGGAGGCGTCGCATTGACAGTTAAATTCGCATAGGCGAAACTATCTGTCATGTCGTTGCTCGCTGTGGGTGAGGTTGCGGAGCGCCTGGGTATCTCAACCCGTCAGGTGCAGCATCTGGTTGCACACGGTGAGTTGCGCCAGGTTGCCAGAGGCGTCCTAGACGAGACGTCGGTCGACCAGTTCCTCGCGGTGCGCGGTAACGCGGCTCGGACCCAGGCATGGTCTGAGCCGACGGCGTGGGGAGCCATCGCGATCTTGTCCGGTCAGGTGCCCCAGTGGATGGGCGGCACCCAACGTTCCCGCCTCAAAGCACGTCTTCGAGGCATGTCAGCCGCCGGGCTGGTCGAGCGCGCACGGAATCGTGCCGAGGCTGTCCGATTCGCCGGGCATCCCGCGGGCATCGAGAGGATTCGGGCCGAGATCGTCGACACCTCGCGTGTGGCAGTGGTGCTTGGGCTTGCTACGACTACGACCGTCGATGGCTACGTCGCTCGTGAAGACCTCAACAACATCCTGGTCCGGCACGGTCTGATGCAGGACACTTCCGGGCAGTTCATCCTGCGTGCGACGGCGATGGACCTGACCGTCGTCCGTGACCTTTCCGAAGGCGGCGTTGTCCTTGCTGCTCTCGACCTTGCTGGGTCGCTCGACTCGCGTGAGCGCGCGGTAGGCCGTGCGGCCCTCGACAAAGCGCTGAGGCAGCTGTGACTGGTCGATCTGTCATCGACGTTGCGGCACCGCCGGGCGGATGGGGTGCCCCCTGGTCGAATGTCGCCGAGATCGAGGGCGCGCTCTCTCACGAGAAGTGGACGCTGGTCGGTGGCCTGATGGCGCAACTGCACGCGATCCATTCCGGCATCGACGCGATCCGACCGACCAACGACGTCGACATCGTCCTTCATGTGGAGACGACCCGTGGCGTTGTCTCCACTGCCGCCTCGGCGCTGGAAGGTCTTGGCTACTCGCTGAGCCCGTCGTTCGATCCACGAGAGCGGATCGCCCACCGATTCACGCGCGGCGAGGCCAAGGTGGATCTTGTCACCAGCGCGCCCGACGTTGTTGACGTTCTCGTGGCGGACCACCATGCCCCGAGCGTCGCAGAAAAACTCCATGGACACGAAATGGTCGCTATCGAAGGCGGTACCCAGGCTCTGAATCGCACGGTCAATGCACGCTTGGTCATCAGCCCCGAGCGCACAACAACAGTCAGCGTGCCTGGCGTCTTCGGTGCGATCGTGCTCAAGTCGGCCGCCTACCAAGTCGACTCCCGGGACCCTGACCGCCATCTGCGAGACGCGGCGCTCCTGCTGTGTTGTCTCGCTGACCCATATGCGGAGCGCGAGCACTTCGCAGGCTCGGACAAGCAGCGTTTGCAGACACTCGTCCGAAACTTGCCGGATGACGCCCGTGCTTGGCGCGCTATACCCGCCGAGCAGCGACGTAACGGTCAAGCTGCGCTTCGCATTCTGGCAACGTGAGTGCGCACGAGTGAGGCCGCGACGTCTGGTCGGCGCACTCAGGGAATCAGCCGGTCCACGAGCTCCAGGGTGTCCGAGGTGAAGTGCCCGTCGTCGCGCACCACGAGCGTGCCGCCGAGCCGGTCGAACAGGGCCCGGCCCTGGTCGGCGTCGCAGCCGAACTCGTCGGTCACCGAGTTGAGGAAGACCAGCTCCCGGGCGTGCGACCGGATCGCCTCCCAGTCGTAGGCGCCCTGCAGCACCGGCTCGGGCTGGTCGTTCGGCGGCGTCGAGTACCCGGCGACGAGCACCGCCTGCGCCACGGTGACCTCGAGGTGCTCCAACAGCGCCAGCAGCAGGGCGGCCCCTCCCGAGTGCCCCACCAGCACGGTGTCCTCGGTGAACGTGTGCGCGGCCAGGACCTTCGGCAGGAGCTCGGCGACCGGCTCGACGTTGGTGCCCGGATGGTGCGGCGTCTCGACGTCGTACCCACGCGTGCGCAGCCGGTCCGCGAGCCACGGGTACCAGATCCAGCCGGGCTGCGCGCCGGTCCCGTGGAAGATGATCGCCCGGCGTCCCATCAGGCCTCCCTCGCCGCGGGAGCCGGAGCCGGGCCGGAGGCCGGCGCAGGAGCCGCCACCGGCTCCACGACCAGGTTGATCTGGTCCAGCACCGGTTCGAAACCGATCGCCGCGTACACCCGGTTCGAGACCGGGTTGTTCCGGTCCGTGTAGAGGCAGACCCGGTCGCCGGCGTCGAGCGCCCGCTGGGCCACCTCGGCGACCAGCGCCCGGGCGTACCCGCGCCCCCGGTGCGCGGCGGGCGTGTAGACCGGGCCGATCCGGACCACACCGAACGCCGGCGGGCGCAGGCCCGTCAGGTGCACCACCTCGCCGTCGACGTCCCACAGCCAGACGCTGCCCTCCTCGATCCAGCGCGGGGCACCCTCGATGTGCAGCGGCTCCTCCTCCGGCGGCCGCCCCGCCTGGGCGTCGGCCTCCGCGTGGAACACGGCGAACCACGCGCTGACCACGTCGAGGTCGGCGATCGTCGCCTGGCGCGCGCGGCCCGACGGCGCCGGGTCCGGCCGGGTGATGCGCGTCGCCTCCCAGAGCCGGTCGGGACGGTCCTCACGCACGGTGCCGCCCGTGGTCCGCAGCACCTCGCCGGTGAATGCTCGTACCGCGGAGACCGGCCCGTTCGCCGAGGTCAGCGGAGGGTCACCGGCCCGCGCGGTGTGTTCGAGGGCGGTCCGGGCGAGCAGGCGCGCGGCGTCGTCGGGCATGGCCGGGACCCAGACCGTGTGCGGCGCGTGCGGCATCGTCCGCATCGACACGGCGACGACGACGTCGTCCGGGTCCCGCACGACCGCCCACCACATCGGGTGCTCCGGACGAGGGCCACCGGGGGTGAACGTCCGCGCGGCGTAGTGCGTCACGGACGAGACGACGCTCGAGAGCACCGGCTCGGCGGCCAGCAGGTCGCCCGCCACGTCGAGGACGGCCGCCGGATCATCGAGGAGCTCGACGCGGTATGCGGTGGTCATGCGGGAGATCCTGGCACGCGCCACGGTGCGGATCGAGCTGTTTCGCGAGCGAGTCAGAGTGGTCGGCAGGACGTCAGGTGATCGGTACCTCGGACTGCCGATCACCTGACGTACTGCCGACCACGAAGTCTTGCCGGGAGCGTCAGCGCACCAGGCGGACCTCGAGGATGCCGGTGTCCGGGTCCGTCGCCGTGACGCCGTCGGGCAGGAAGCCGGCGCGCTGGAAGAACTTGCGGGCACGCGGGTTGGAGGCGAACGTCCAGAGCTGGGCGGGCGTGCCGGGCGGGAGGATGTTCTCCAGCAGGGCGTGGCCGACGTTGGTGCCGTGGAAGTTCGGGTCGGCGTACAGCTCGTGCAGCTCGACGGCGCGGGCGGGCGGATGGCCCAGGTGGGGCCCGGACGGGTTCTTCATCGCGAACCCGACGATCTTGTCGCCGACCTCGGCGACGAGTGCCTTGTTGCCGGCGGCGAGGATGCGCATCCAGCCCTCGGTACGGGTGCCGAGCGTCTCGGTTTTCCAGTGCTCGGGCGGCAGGAGCTCGCCGAAGGCCGCGCGCCGGGTGGTCCAGTGCACCGCGGCGATGCCGACGGCGTCGTCCGGGGTCGAGGCGCGGATGTGGAAGTCAGACATGAGGGGAACCGTAACCCGACTACCTGACCATCCGTACCTCGGCGAGGTCGGCGGTGGTCGTGTCGACGATCCGCGTGCCCTCCATGACGAACCCGTTGCGCTCGTAGAAGCGGCGAGCGCGCGGGTTGTCCTCCGCGACCCACAGCTGAGCACCCGAACCGGGCGCCACGACGGCGTCGAGCAGCGCCTGTCCGATGCCGGTCCCGTGGTACGCCTCGAGGACGTACAGCAGGTACAGCTGCCGCCCGCGCACCGGCAGGACGTCGTCCTGCTCGACGGCGTCGCCGGACATCGCGATGCCGACCACCTCACCGCTCACCTCCGCGACGACCGGTGCGGCGCCGTTGGCCAGCCACCGCTCCCACGTCGTGGTGCGGCGCTCCAGCGTCGCAGTGGCCCAGAACTCGGGCGGGAGGATGTTCCCGTAGGTGGTGACCCAGGTCGTGTGGTGCACCCGGGCGACCGCGGCGGCGTCGGACAGCGTGGCTGTGCGCAAGTTCACGACGCGAAACATACTCCCGCGCGGGGCCGGTCGATGACACGCGACCGCCCCCGCGGGAGATTCGCGGGGAGCAGCGGGGGATCAGGCCGGGTGCAGCGTCCCGACCAGGCAGTCCTCGATACCGACGGCCGACAGCAGCATCGACGGCACCGAGGCGAGCCACCCCACCGCCTCGTACGCGGGCACGAGCCGTACGTCCTTGACCACGAACTCCTTGCCGCCACGCGTCAGCCGCACCGTTCCCGCGCTCATCGTGTTGCGGGCCCAGTCGGTGCCGGAGCCCCACGGCAGCGGCAGCACGGCGACGATCTCCTGCTCGGGCCGGGCCGCGAACGCGACCAGCGGCGTGCGGTACCCCGTGCCGGACCGGCGTCCCACGTGGTGCAGCACCACCCACGGCGGGACGCGCCCAGCGACGCGGAGCATCCACGGGTTGACGATTTTGCCTGCCTTGACGACGAGATCGGGAGCGGCCATGGCCCCCATCATGGTTCAGGGACGCGGATCCGTCAGCCCGGGACGCGACCCCGCGGGGTCCGGGTGCCCGGCCAGCACCTCAGCCCCGGTCGAACGAGAGCACCGGCCGCCCGGTCCGCGGGTGCGTGAGCACGTCGACCCGCACCCCGTATACCGGCTCCAGCACCGCCGGGACCAGCACCTCGCCGACCGGGCCCGCCGCGACGACCCGGCCGCCGTCCAGCAGGACCAGGTGGTCGCAGGTCGAGGCGGCGAGGTTCAGGTCGTGCAGCGCGGCGACCACGGTCACGCCGTCCGCCGCGAGGTCGCGCAGCACCCGCATGGCGTGCAGCTGGGCTGCGATGTCGAGGTGGTTGGTCGGCTCGTCGAGCAGGATCAGGCGCGGCCGCTGGGCCAGGGCACGGGCCATGTGCACCCGCTGGCGCTCGCCGCCCGACAGGGTGCCGACCTCACGGTCCGCCAGCTCCTGGGCGCCCGCGGCGGCGAGCGCCGTGTGGGCGGCGGCACGGTCGGCGTCCGAGTCGCCGGCCAGCAGGGAGCGGTGCGGGATGCGGCCCAGGAGCACCGCGTCCAGCACGGTCAGCGGCAGGTCCGTGCCGGCGTCCTGCTCCACGAGCGCGAGGACCCGCGCGCGCTCGCGGCGGGGCAGCGCGCGCAGGTCGGCGCCGTCGAACGTCGTCGTGGGACCCGGGCCGGACGCCGCCTGCCGCCCCGCCTGCTGCACCCCCGCCAGGACCCGCAGCAGCGTGGACTTGCCGGAGCCGTTCGGGCCGAGCAGCCCGGTGACGGCGCCGGCCGGGGCGAGCACGCCGACGTCGTCGAGGATCAGCTGCCCGTCGATGCCCCACGAGACCCGCTCGGCCGTCAGCCCACGCTGCGTGGTGGGCATCCGTCCGGTCGAGGGCGCCTGAGCGGGTGAGTATCCAGCACTCAACGGTGGTTTCCTCTCCAGAGCAGGAACGCGAAGACCGGGGCGCCGATCGCCGCCGTGACGATGCCGACCGGGAGCTCGCGCGGCTCGAAGACGGTGCGGGCCAGGGTGTCGGCCCACACCAGGAACGAGCCTCCGGCCAGCGCCGACAGCGGCAGCAGGAGCCGGTGGCGCGCCCCGGTGAACAGCCGCACCGCGTGCGGCAGGATCAGCCCGACGAAGCCGATGGACCCGCTCTGGGACACGAGCGCCCCGGTCAGCAGCGCGACGCCGATCAGCAGGATCCATCGCGCCCGGTTCACGGGCACCCCGAGCGCCGCGGCCGCCGTGTCGCCGAACGTGAACGCGTCCAGCACGGACCCGGTGAGCGCCAGCAGGGTGCCGAGGACGAGGACGGCGCCCCCGGCGACCGCCACCGACGTCCACGTCGCCGACGCGACCGAACCCATGAGCCACGAGAGCACCTCGCGGAACGCGTCGCCCTTGGCCGACCAGAAGATCACGAACGACACGGCGGCCGCGCAGAGCTGGCTGATCGCGAGTCCCGCCAGCACGGTGCGGGTGGGCGTGATCGTCCCGAGCGCGCCCGCCAGGGAGAGCGCGAGGGCGAGCGCGCCGACGGCGCCGACGAACGCCGCGACCGGCAGCAGCAGCGGGACGCCCGCGAGCAGCACGAGCACCGCACCGAGCGACGCGCCCGACGAGAGCCCCAGCAGGTACGGGTCCGCGAGCGGGTTGCGCGTGAGGGACTGCATGACGGCGCCGCACACCGCCAGGCCCGCGCCGACGGCGGCCGCCGTGAGGATCCGTGGCATGCGCAGCTGCCACACCATGCCGTCGCGCAGGGCGGACAGCGGCTCCAGGCCGAGCGCGCCGCCCACCCCGAGGTGCGTCGCCACCGACCGGCCGACCTCCGACAGGGTGAGGTCCGCCGGTCCGATGGTCACCGCCACTCCGATGCTGACCACGAGCACGAGGGCTGCGAGGGGGAGAGCGAGCCATGGTCTCGACGGGCTCGTCCCCCGGGTGGGCAGGCGCGACCTCCGGATGGCCGGGCTCACCGGTCGAGGTCCGCCAGCTGCTCCACCACCGAGGCGACGGCGTCGACGTTCCGGACGCCGGCCTCGGTGGCCGGGAACGGCACCACCACGTAGCGCCTCTCCTTGACCGCCGTCATCTCGCGGGTGGCGGGGTTGGACTCCAGCGTCTCGATCTTCGTGTCCGCGGGGTTCCACGCGGCGTCGACCAGCACCAGGACGTCCGGGTCGGCCTCGACGACGTTCTCCCAGCCGAGCGAGGTCCAGGTGTCGTGGACGTCGGCTGCGACGTTGGTCAGCCCGGCCGCCTCCATGATCATCTGCGGTGCGCCGATGCCGGCGCCGACGTACGGGGCGTCGTCACCGGAGGACCACCACAGCGCGGTGCGGCCACGGTCGTCGGGCTCGATCGCGTCGAGTGCCGCGCGCTGCTCGTCCACGAGCCGCGCCGCGGCATCCTCCGCGCCGAACAGGGAGCCCACTTCCGCGATCTCGTCGAACACCGTGTCGAAGGTGAGCGGGTCGGGCATGTACCCGTCTTCCTTGCAGGCGGCGGGGGAGACGTACGTGGCGACGCCGAGCCGGGCGAGGGTCTCGCGGTCGCCCGCGGTCTCCGCCGTCAGGTTGGACTCCCAGCCCGCGTAGACCAGGTCGGGCTCCAGCTCGAGCGTGGCCTCGGAGCCGGGCGCCTCGGCGGCGAAGGGCTCCTCGACAGCGGGCACGGTCTCCAGGGAGTCCGGCACCGGCCCGTCGAGGAACGCCGAGCCGACGATCCGGTCACCCAGGCCGAGCGCCAGCAGCATCTCCGTGGTCGACGACTTGATGGTCACGACACGCTCCGGCGGCGCCTCGACCTCGGTCTCGAACCCGCAGTTGTCGAGGCTGACGGGAAAGCTGCCCGGCGGCGTCGCGTCGTCGGTGGCGGTCTCGCCCGAGGCGGTGGGTGAGCACGCGGCGAGAGCGAGCGCCGCGACGGCGGGCAGGGCGAACGCACGAGCAGGACGGACGCGGTGGGGGTGCACGCGAGGGCTCCAGGGGTCGACGAACAGCCCACGGCCAGGACGGCCACGGGGTGAGCAGCGACGCGCCATCTCGCGTCCAGGCGGGAAGCGGCTCACAGTGAGAGCCGCATCAGCGGGCCAGAGCAGGCCCGCGACCCGCCGTCACGATACACCGGCGGTCCCGCGCGACTCCTGCGGTTTTCGCTCTCGGCGTCGCCGCCGGTCCTGCCGTCGCGGCCGCGGTCCGCGCCACCCGACGTCGGCGAGAGACGCCCGGCGCGCGACTGGCCACCGGCGTGCCTACGGTGGAGGCGACCCCAGGCCAGGCAGAGACAGGGCAGGGAGATCCACGATGACGAACGACCCCGAGGACCAGGCGGCGTACAACCCGGACCCCGAGCCGGACGGTCGCACGATGCCCCTCAGCGGCGACCTCCAGCCGGGTGAGACCCCACCCGAGTCCTCCCAGGTGAGCGCGCCGCAGGGCCACGAGGAGCACGGCCCGCCGCGCTGGGTGCCGTGGGCGTGGATCGTCGCGATCCTGGTCGTGACGGGGCTGGTCGTCGCACTCTTCGGGGGCTATGCGGCCGGCCTGCTCCGCTGACGGGGGAAGCACTACAGTGCGGCCATGAGCGACAGCACCGCCCCCGGAACCAGCCCCGAGACCACGCCGAACCGCCACGCCCTGGTGACCGGGGCGTCGTCGGGCATCGGTGCCGCGACCGTGCGCCGGCTGCGCGCCGACGGCTGGGCCGTGCTGGCCGCCGCCCGTCGAGCCGACCGCCTCGAGGCGCTCGCCGCGGAGACCGGCTGCGAGGTCTACGCCATCGACCTCACCGATGACGACGCCGTGGGCGCCCTCGCGGCCCACCTCACCGAGACCGGCGGGCTCGACGCCGTCGTGAACAACGCGGGCGGCGCGCTCGGCCTGGACCGCGTGGAGGACGCCGACATCGACGGCTGGCGTCGCATGTACGAGATCAACGTGCTCGGCACGCTGCGGGTCACCAAGGCGGTGCTGCCCCTGCTGCGCGCGGCGGGCGCGGCGAAGGGCGTCGCCGACGTCGTGAACGTGACCTCGACCGCCGCGCAGGGCGCCTACGAGGGCGGCGCCGGCTACACCGGTGCCAAGCACGCCGAGCACATGCTGTCCCAGACGCTGCGCTGGGAGATCGCCGGTGAGCCCGTGCGGGTCATCGAGGTCGCCCCGGGCGCCGTGGCCACCGAGGAGTTCTCCCTGGTCCGGTTCGGCGGCGACGCCGAGAAGGCCGCCGCCGTCTACGAGGGCTACACCCCCCTGGTCGCCGCGGACATCGCCGACACCATCGCCTGGACCCTGTCCCGGCCCGACCACGTCAACATCGACCTGGTGACCATCCGACCGCGCGCGCAGGCGCACAACTCGAAGATCGTGCGCGGCACGGGAGTCTGAGTTCGGTCCTTTGGTGGCTCCGTCTGATGACTTCGGTCGGTTGGTATGAGATCGGTCAATCAACCGACCGATCTCATACCAACCGACCGAAGTCGCGTACGGGGTGGGTGCGACTGACCGAAGTGGCGTGCGCGGTGGGCGCAACCGACCGAATTCGCCGCTCATGTCCTTACAGGCTCATGACGGTGCACGTCCGGACCCCGGCCAACTCGCCTCCGCGTGCCAGGCTGGGCGTATGACCCAGGCAACCGAGAGTCCCACGACACCGCGGGCCGGCCGCTCCCCGCGCGACACCTGGTGGGCCGCCCTGGCCGGCGTCCTCGCTGGTGCGGCAGGGCTGGCCGTCGCGGAGCTCGTCGCGGCACTCGTCGCACCCGGCGCGAGCACCCTGTTCGTGGGCGGCGCCGCCGTCGTCGACGCCGTGCCGCCGTGGCTCAAGGACTTCGCCGTGGAGGCGTTCGGCACCAACGACAAGGCGGTCCTGCTCGGGTCGATGGGCGTGGTGCTGGCGCTCGGCGCGGCGCTCGCGGGCTGGCTGGAGCTGCGGCGCCCGCCGTGGGGCGCGCTGCTGATCGGCGCGGTCGGCGTCGTCGGGGCGATGGTCGCCGTGCTGCGCCCGGGCGCGACGCCGCTGTGGGCGCTGCCCAGCATCGTCGGGATCGGGGGCGCGGTGCTCCTGCTGCGGTCGGCGGTCGCGAGGCTGCGGCCGGCCACGGACCTGCGGGCCGAGGCGGGCACCGCGGTCGACCGGCGTGGCTTCCTCGTGGTCAGCGGGATCGCCGCCGGTGTGGCGGTGCTCGCCCTGGCGGGCTCGCGGGTCGTGTCGGCAGGCTCGGCCGCCGTGAACGTCGTGCGCGAGAAGATCCGCCTGCCCGCCGCGCGTGAGACGGCGCCGCCGGTCCCGGCGGGCGCCGACCTGGAGCTCGACGGCCTGGCGCCGTACGTCACGCCGAATCCCGACTTCTACCGCATCGACACGGCGCTCCGGGTACCGCAGCTGGACCCGGCGGAGTGGTCGCTGGAGGTGCACGGCATGGTGGACGAGCCGTTCACGATCACCTGGGACGAACTGCTCGCGCTACCGCTCGAGGAGCACCACGTGACGCTCGCGTGCGTCAGCAACGCCGTGGGCGGTGACCTCGTCGGCAACGCGCTCTGGCTCGGCTACCCGATCCGGGCGCTGCTGGAGCGGGCCAAGCCGCAGGCGGGTGCGGACATGGTGCTGTCCCGCAGTGACGACGGGTTCACCGCCGGGACGCCGCTGGACGTGCTGCAGGACCCGGACCGGGCCAACCTGCTCGCGATCGGCATGAACGGGGAGCCGCTCCCGGTGGACCACGGCTTCCCCGCGCGGCTCGTGGTGCCGGGCCTGTACGGGTACGTGTCGGCCACGAAGTGGGTCACCTCGCTCAAGGTCACCACCTTCGACGCCGACCAGGGCTACTGGACCCCGCGCGGCTGGTCGGCGCTGGGCCCGATCAAGGTGCAGTCCCGGATCGACGTGCCGCGCGGGTCGGTGGCGGCCGGTGCGGTGACGGTGGCCGGCGTGGCATGGGCCCAGCACACGGGCATCGGCAAGGTGGAGGTCCGGGCCGATGACGGTGACTGGGTCACCGCCGAGCTCGCCGAGACCACGGGCTCCGACACGTGGCGTCAGTGGCGGGTGTCACTCGACCTGGACGCCGGCGACCACACCCTCGCGGTCCGTGCCACCGACGCCGACGGCCTGGTCCAGACCGACGCCGAGGCGCCGCCGGCCCCGGACGGCGCGACGGGCTGGCACACGGTCGACGTGTCGGTGGGCTGACGTCGGCGTCCTGTAACCGGGCCACGGGCAGCGAGCGCACCTCCGCACGCACGTCGGTGACGCCGTCGCCGAGCAGGGCGCGCACGTGCGCCTCGTCGCCCCACCGGGCCGTGTGACCCGGAGCAGCTCGTCGTCGGCGGTCTCGTGGAACGGGGCGAACATGACCCCGACGCAGGACAGCACGCGGTCGAACGACGAGTCGTCGTAGGGCAGGGCGTGGGCGTCGGCCTCGGCCCACGGGCGACCCGGACCACCTCGTGCTGCGTCTGTACCGGGTGAGGTTCTCGTTCTGTACTGGTGCGGGGTCCAGGCCGGGCGTTGACTGGGACGTGCGGGGACCGGCGAGGCCGACCTGGACCCGCACCTCCTGATGTGGGACATGCGGCGGACGGTGCCCGTCGATGCCTGGCCGCGCGAGCGCACCGTCGTCGCCTTCCGGCTCGACGGCGTCCCCGCGCCCGTCGCCCACTGGTGGCTGGTGGTCCGCGACGGCGAGGTGGACATCTGCGACTACGACCCCGGGTTCGAGGCGACGGTGACGGTGTCGGCGGCGCTGCGCACCCTGGTCCGGGTGTGGCGTGGTGACCTGTCGTGGCAGGTGGCGCTGCGCGGCGAGGCGGTGAGCCTGGACGGGCCCGCCGACGCGCGCCGGGAGCTGCCGCGGTGGCTGGGGCAGTCGGCGCTGGGGGCTGTGCAACGGCCGTAACGGGTCAGCAGTACGGTTCGGAGCCGGACGACGTGCTGATCACGAGCAGGTCGTGGAGCTGGCGGCGCTGCTCGGGAGAGAGCGCCTCGAAGACCTCGTCCTCGATGGCGGAGAGCGCCGTCTCCGCCTCGCAGAGCAGGCGGAAGCCTTCCTCCGTGAGGGAGACGACGTGCCGGCGCCGGTCCTCCGGTGAGCGCCGCCGCTGGGCCAGGCCCTTGGTCTCCAGCTCGTTGAGCAGCCCGACGATGTTGGTGCTGTCGAGCACGAGCGCCGTGGCGAGGTCGCGCTGCGTCACGTCGCCGCGGTCACGGAGCACCGTGAGCGCCACCAGGTGCCGGGAGCGCAGGCCGAGCGGGGTCAGCGCGGACTCGGAACGTCTGCGCAGGTGGCGGGCGAGATAGTCGATGAGCGCACCCGAGCGGCGTACCGACTGGTCCAGCACCCCCGGCTCATCCACGGCAGCTCCTTCGTCGTCCCGACCCCGCGCGACCACTCTACGGGAGCGCGGGGTCGAGACGCGCGGACCTACGCCGTCAGCAGCGCCTCAGGCACGGGCCACGGCGGGCACCCAGAGCTCGTCGATCGCGGCCTCGGCCTGGCGGCGGCTCTCCTCGTGGAGCGGCACCAGCTCGGCCATCCCCGGGGTCACGGGTGCGAGCGTCAGCTCGGTCGTGATGAAGCGCGGCTCGATCCCGACCAGCGACAGCCCGTGCGGGAGCCATGCCGACGCGTGGTCCCAGCCGTGCCGCGGGGTGCCCTCACCGTAACCGCCACCGCGGGAGACGACGACGATGAAGTCGCGCCCGCCCAGCAGGCCCTGTCGTGTCTCGGGGTCGACGGCGAGGCCCGGCGCGATCAGATGGTCCAGCCAGGCCTTCACGGTGCTCGGGGCGCCGTAGTTGTAGATGGGCAGCCCGAACAGGACGGTGTCGGCCGCGGCGATCTCACCGACCAGCGTCTTGATGAGAGACCAGGACCTGGCCTGGGCCGGGGTGTGCTGGTCCGACGGGAGGCCGCGGCTGAGGTTGGCCGTGTTGTCGAAGTGCGGCACCGGGTCGGCCCCGAGGTCGCGGTACGTGACCGTTCCGCCGGGGTGTGCCGCGCGCCAGGCATCGGCGGCGCGAGCGGTCAGCCGCCTGCTCACGGAGCTGTCGCCCTGGATGCTCGCGTCGATGTGCAGCAGTGTTGCCATGGTCGGGTCCTCCTGGAGATTCCTCGGGTATGTCGAAGTGGACTCCTCCATCAATCATTTGTGGGTCACAAAGTATTTCCCCAGCGCATGTGATCTGGGTCACGGTCCGGCCACCGCGATGCGACCGACGACCATGCGCTGCTGCCAGGTTGGCTCCCGTCCTGGCAGCAGGCGCGTGGTCATCCGCTGCTCACTCCAGGGACAGCGTCGCCAGGAAGTCCTCGACCAGCTCGGAGTTCTTCTCCGGCAGGGTCATCGTGATCATGTACCTGCCCGCGCCGTCGGCCCGGTGGACGAGAATCCTGACGAAGTCGCCGTGCACATCGGACCCGGCAGGGGCGCCCGCGATCTCGCGCAGCTCCGGCGTTCCCTCCTCGACGGACGCCAGGCTGGACCCGGGCAGCTCGAACGACGTGGCGCCGTCGGCCGGGAAGCTGGTCAGACCGCCGGCCTTGGTGTCGTAGAACTCGTAGTCCGGGGTGAGGTAGGCGACCCGGATGTACGGCGGCACGTCCTCGCCCTTGTTGAACCAGAAGTCGGCGAGGATGCCGGGCTCCTGCTCCACCCGCTCGCCGTTGCGCGTGATGTCCGGCGGGAAGGCGTACGTGAGGCCCTCCAGCTCGTGCACGTGCCATCCGGCGGGCACCTCCGGCGCCGCACCGGACGGGCCCGCCGATGCCTCCGCCGACGCCGAGACGTCCGCCGATGCCGATGCCGTCGCCGACGGCGCCCCGCCCGGGAGCAGCACGCCCGGCGTCGCCGGGACGCCGAGGGCAAAGGCTGTGCCGGCGACGGCGGCTACCGTCATGACGCCGCCGCCGGTGGCGAGGACCGCGCGGCGGGTCCGGGTGCGCCGGATCGCTACCCGGGACATGACGTGCGGGTTCGCGGAGGTCGGCGGCTCGATGCCGGAGCTGAGCTCGCGCACGTGCGCCACCCAGGCCTCGTCGACGGGCTCGATCGTGGAGCGGTCGTTCCTGGTCATGCTTCCTGTCCTTCCGAGAGCAGCTCGCGCAGGCGGGCGAGGCCGCGTGCGCCTTGGGACTTCACGGTTCCGACGCTGACGCCGAGCTCCTCGGCGACCTCGGCCTCGGACCGGTCGAGCAGGTGGCGCAGCACGACCACGCGGCGCTGACCGGGGCCGAGCCGGCGCAGCGCCCGTACCAGGCGTTCCCGCTCGGCGACCTGGGCTCCGTCGTCAGGACCGGGGGAGCGGCTCGCCTCGTGTGCGACGACGACGTCCTCGGGTGTCTGCAGGACCTCTCGGCGGGTGCGCCGCCAGCCGTCGATCCGCGCGGTGGCGAGGACCCGCCGGGCGTACGCGAAGGGGTTGCCGTCCTTGATGCGGGACCAGTGCCGGTAGGTTCGCTCGAGCGCGATCTGGGTGAGGTCGTGGGCACGGTGGTCGTCGCCGCACAGCAGGTAGGCGATGCGGTGCAGGGCGGCCGTGCTCTCGACGGCGAAGAGCCGGAACTGCTCCTCCGCGGAGGCCCCGGTGCGGACCACCGAGAACTCGGGCGCGCCGGCGTCGACCGCCGTGCCGGACGGCGGGCCGGTCGCTTGGCTGATTGCGTTCATGACCACAGGACGCACGCCGGGGGCGATGAGGTTGCACGCCGGACTTTTCCGGTTGCCGCCGCCCGGTACGATTGCTCCACAGGCATCGACCCGGCCATCACCGGTGAGCCTCCGGAAGAACAGGTCATCCCACCGCCCTCGGGCCGCGGGAACCCCCAGTAGAACCGGACGGGTAGGCCCGTCACAGCCGTCAACGAGCGGCCGCACGCGGGAGCGAGCGGCAAGCGGGGTGGTACCGCGGCGCACCCAGGTGCGGCGTCCTCGCAGCAGAAGCACCACCGATGTCCACCTGCTGCCGAACCGCTGAACCGCCAGGAGCCAGAAGAATCATGGCCTATCCGCTGCACCGTCCGAGCGACGCCACCACCCCCGTGCCCGCATCGCCCAGCCTGCCCGACCTCGAGCGCGACGTCCTCGAGTACTGGGAGAAGGACGACACCTTCCGCGCGTCCGTCGAGGCCCGACCGGCCGGCGAGAACGGCAGCAACGAGTTCGTCTTCTACGACGGCCCGCCGTTCGCGAACGGCCTGCCGCACTACGGCCACCTGCTGACCGGGTACGCCAAGGACGTCGTACCGCGCTACCGGACCATGAAGGGGCAGCGGGTCGAGCGCCGCTTCGGCTGGGACACGCACGGCCTGCCCGCGGAGCTGGAAGCGATGAGCCAGCTCGGGATCAAGACCAAGGACGAGATCGTCGAGCTCGGCATCGACAAGTTCAACCAGGCCTGCCGTTCCAGCGTGCTCAAGTACACCGACGAGTGGCGCACGTACGTGACGCGCCAGGCCCGCTGGGTGGACTTCGACAACGACTACAAGACCCTGAACCCGACGTTCATGGAGTCGGTGCTCTGGGCCTTCAAGTCGCTGTTCGACAAGGGCCTCATCTACGAGGGCTTCCGCGTGCTGCCCTACTGCTGGAACGACCAGACGCCGCTGAGCAACCACGAGCTGCGGATGGACGACGACGTCTACCAGCAGCGGCAGGACCCGGCGGTGACCGTCGGGTTCGCGGTGACGGAGGCCCCGGCGGGCTCGTCCACCGGGGACGACGCGGTCCGCGTCGGCGACCACCTGCTCATCTGGACCACCACGCCGTGGACCCTGCCGTCCAACCTGCTCGTCATGGTGGGCCCGGACGTCGACTACGCGATCGTCGAGTCGTCCTTCACCGGCACCCCCCAGCGGTACGTGCTCGCGGAGGCCCGCGTGGACTCCTACGCGCGGGAGCTGACGGACGAGGGCGCCGAGGCGCCGAACGTCGTCGGACGGCTCAAGGGCAGCGACCTCCTGGGTGCCGCCTACGCCCCGCCGTTCTCGTACTTCGCGGGCCACGAGGGTGCGCACCGCGTGGTCGAGGCCGACTTCGTCACCACCACCGACGGTACCGGCCTGGTGCACAACGCCGGCGCCTTCGGTGAGGAGGACAAGCAGGTCAGCGACCGCGAGGGCGTCGAGCCGGTCATCCCCGTGGGCGCCGACGGGCGGTTCACGTTCCCCGTCGAGGAGTACGCCGGGCTGCAGGTGTTCGACGCGAACGCCTCGATCATCGACCACCTCAAGGCCCGCACGCGGGGTGTGGACGGCGCCGAGGCGGGACGGACGTCGTCGGGCACCGTGCTGCTGCGGCGCGAGCAGTACGCGCACTCCTACCCGCACTGCTGGCGCTGCCGGCAGCCGCTCATCTACATGGGCGTGTCCTCGTGGTTCGTCGAGGTCTCGAAGTTCAAGGACCGCATGGTCGAGCTGAACGAGCAGATCACCTGGGTGCCCGACCACATCAAGCAGGGCCAGTTCGGCAAGTGGCTGGAGAACGCGCGCGACTGGTCGATCACCCGGAACCGCTTCTGGGGCTCGCCCGTGCCGGTCTGGAAGTCCGACAACCCGGCCTACCCCCGCATCGACGTCTACGGGTCGTTCGCTGAGATCGAGCGCGACTTCGGGCGGCTGCCGCAGGACCAGGACGGCAACCCCGACCTGCACCGCCCGTTCATCGACGACCTGACCCGGCCCAACCCGGACGACCCGTCGGGGCAGTCCACCATGCGCCGCGTCGAGGACGTCCTGGACGTCTGGTTCGACTCGGGCTCGATGCCGTACGCCCAGGTGCACTACCCGTTCGAGAACGCCGACTGGTTCGAGCACCACTACCCGGGCGACTTCATCGTCGAGTACATCGGGCAGACGCGCGGCTGGTTCTACACGCTGCACGTGCTGGCCACCGCCCTGTTCGACCGACCGTCCTTCCAGACGGCGCTGTCGCACGGCATCGTGCTGGGCTCCGACGGCCGCAAGATGTCGAAGTCGCTGAAGAACTACCCGGACGTGAACGAGGTCTTCGACCGCGACGGGTCCGACGCGATGCGCTGGTTCCTCATGGCCTCGCCGATCCTGCGCGGCGGCAACCTCGTGGTCACCGAGGAGGGCATCCGCGACGCGGTGCGCCAGGTGCTGCTGCCGTTGTGGAGCACGTACTACTTCTTCACCCTGTACGCCAACGCCGCAGACGACGGCGCCGGCTACTCCGCGCAGCCCCTGACCGCGGAGCGGGTCGCCGGGCTGCCCGTCATGGACCGGTACCTGCTCGCGCGCACGCGGAAGCTGGTCGGGGACGTGACCGAGCAGCTCGACACGTACGACATCGCGGGTGCCTGCGACTCCGTCCGGCAGTACCTCGACGCCCTGACCAACTGGTACGTGCGCACGCAGCGTGACCGGTTCTGGGCGGAGGACGCCGACGCGTTCGACACCCTGTCGTCGGCGCTCGAGGTGCTGTGCCGCGTGATGGCGCCGCTGGCGCCGCTGCTCACCGAGGAGGTCTGGCGCGGTCTGACCGGTGGGCGCTCCGTGCACCTGGCGGACTGGCCGTCGCTGGGCACCTCGGGGGACGTGGGGGAGACGTTCGTGGCCGACGACGCCCTCGTGGCAGCCGTCGAGTCCGCGCGGGCCGTGGTGTCGCAGACGCTTGCGCTGCGCAAGGCGAACAAGCTGCGCGTGCGGCAGCCGCTGCGCTCCCTGGTCGTGGCCGTGGCGGACCCGGACGGCGTCGCGCCGTTCACCGGGCTGCTGGAGACGGAGCTGAACGTCAAGGAGGTGCGGCTCGTCGCGTTCTCCCCGGAGGTCGCCACCGAGTACGGCATCTCCGAGCGCCTCGCGGTCAACGCCCGGGCCGCCGGCCCGCGCCTCGGACGCGGTGTGCAGGCGGTGATCAAGGCCGCCAAGTCCGGCGCCTGGTCCAAGACCGACGCCGGGGCCGTGGTCGTCGCGACGGACGGCGGCGACGTCGAGCTGCTCGAGACCGAGTACGAGCTGACGACGGTGGTCGCTCCCCGGGAAGCTCAGGACCCGTCCTCCGCGGGCGCCGAGCCCGCGGAGACCGCTGCGGCGGTCCTGACCGGTGGCGGCTTCGTCGTGCTCGACCTCGCGCTCGACGACGCGCTGCGCGCCGAGGGCTACGCCCGCGATGTCGTCCGCGACGTGCAGGACGCCCGCAAGGCCGCCGGCCTGCAGGTCGCCGACCGCATCGCGCTCGAGCTCACGGTGCCGGCCGAGTGGGTCGCCGCCGTCGAGGAGCACCGCGAGCTGGTGACGCGCGAGACACTGGCGACGTCGCTCGCCGTGACGGCAGGGGCCGAGCGGACGGTGTCGGTGACGAAGGCCTGAGCCTTCGCCGGTCCGTCGGCCGAGCTCCTCGGTCCGTCGGTCGAGCGTGTCGGGACCTGGTCCCGGCACGCTCGGCCGACGCCCCGCGGGTCAGCTGTAGAGGCGCGCGTCCCAGGCGTCGAGGATGTCCACCATCGGGATGCCGTACACGTACGAGAAGCACTGCGTGGGCACCGACGTCCGGCCGCAGCTGCGGCGGTTCGAGCCGCCATCGATCATGCCGCGCGCGTAGGCCCGCCCGCCGACGAGCCCGTAGATCGGTCCGCCGCTGTCCCCGCCCCCGACCACGACGCCCCCGTCGTCGCGGCTCGCCCGGAACCCGTGGCAGGTGCGGTCGCCGCAGCTCCACGCCACGTTGGTGGCCCGGATCCGCGCACCACAGTGCTCGCCCGTGACGGCTCCGGAGGTGCAGACCACCTGCCCGACGGCGGGCCGCTGCACCCCGGCGACCCGGAACCGGTAGCGCGAGTCGGCGGGCCTCGCGTTCCACGGACCGCCGAACACCGCGCCGGTCGTCCGCGGGGCGTCGAACGGCGCGATGGCCTGGGCATCGAGGGCGAGCGAGCGGTGCGTGACCTTGCCCAGCCGCTCGCCTGCGCCGTCGCGGACGATCGACCCGACGCGGCGGTTGCAGTGCGCGGCGCTGATGATCCGGTGCTGCCCCGCGGCGTTGATGATCGAGAAGCCCGTGGTGCAGTAGTCGGTCCCGTCCCGTGAGGCCATGGCCCCGCCGGCGTTCCACGGGGCGTCGTCGTTGCGCCGCGTGGCGGCGGTGGGCTGCACCTCGGCGTCGACGACCTCCACCCGGACAGGGACCCCGGCGGCCTGCTCCAGCCTGGCGGCCAGGCCGGTCGTCCGGGCGGCGGCGGAGTCGTGGCTGACCTCGGCGACGAGGCCGGTGTGGTCCTCCGCAGGGAGTGCGGCGATCACGGCGCCGGAACCGTGCAGCGCGCGCTGGCTGTCCATCAGCCTCGTGCTCGCCGCACGCAGGTCGGCCTCGCTGAGCGCGGCCCGCTCGACGTCGACGGTCACGCCGTCGGGTACCCGTGTCGCCAGGGCGCCGACAGCGGGCGGTGCCTCGCCCTTCCAGGAGACGGTCACCTTCCCGGCGGCGTAGTCGACGGCGACGCCGGCAAAGCCCGGGACGAGCGCGAGCTCGGTGGCAGCGCCGGCCGCATGATCCACGGCGGACTGGACCGCTGTGTGGATTTCCGTGGACATCTGCTCGGGATTGTTCGCCAGGGGCGGGCTGACGGCGGTGGTGCCTGCCGTTGCCGGCACGGCGAGCGCGGCAGTCAAAGCCATCGTTCCGATGAGCATCGCGCGCTTGACCGTGCTGTTTCGCCACATGCCGCGGTTTCCCCCTGGTGGACCGGAGCACCGCCGGCCGACGATGCGGTGTCATCGTTCTTCACCGGGTGAAATGCCGCAACACGTCCCGTGATGTGCGGGGACTGCAACGGGTTCTGCCAGAAAGGCTGCTGCTTGCACAACGTCAAGGCGCCCGTATCGTGGAGAACGCGATGGGCAATAGCCCTGAGAAGTGAGCCCGGGAGCCTGCCCGATTAGGCGGGTGGCCCGGGCTTCGCGCTGTCTAGCGTCGGTCGGGCGACTGTGGCTGTGCATCGACCTGTCGCGGTGCTCGTAGCGCACGGAGGTCTTGCTCAGCTCCTCGAACAGCCAGCGGCGGTCGCTGCGTTCGACCGTCTGGTCGCGTTCCAGGACGATCAGTGAAGCTTCACGGTGCAACGCCTGCTGGGCGAGAGCACGGATCGATGCCTCACGAGGTCGCTTCTTCGGGTGGGTGCGGTTCGTGATGATCACAGCATTCGTGCCGTGAGCCGTCAGGGTTTCGATCACGGCGGCCCGCTGGGAGTTGTTCGCCTTGTGAAAGTGAATGCTCCGGCTGCCACGCGCCCGCAACTGAAGCAGCGCGGCGCGGAGCTTGTGGACGTCTCGGGGCGGCACGAAAACCACGGCGAGGACATATCCGCGTGCCTTGGTCTCATCGACATAGACGTTGCAGCCCAGCGGGATCTTGGTTGCGTCAGTCTGCCCGGCCTCTGCCACGGTTCGTGTCCTTGCAGGAGTGAAATGACGAGAAGGCGAGCCCCGCACCAGGGGTCTCGCCTTCTCGTAGGTCTTTCCACGATCCTACCGAGGTCCAGAGGAGTTGTCGCGACGGGCCGATCAGGGGAGCGGCGGCACGAACGCTGTCTCGGTGTCGGCGCCCAGCATGTCAAGAGCGAGGCCGACGTAGGACTGTGTCCCGACCATGAGGCATCCCCCCTGCGCCTCGCGAGCTGAGTCGATACCCAGAGCGACAGCGGTCCGTGCGTCCGACACCGTGCCGTGCAGGGCTTCCGCCCTGGTGAACGTCAGGTAGTCGTCCGCGCCCGCGGGGATCACGTGCTCGAAGCCGTGCAGCTCGGCGAAGCACGCCTCGACGTCCTTGGTGTCCGGGAAGCTGGCCGACACGGTGTCCAGGCGACCATGCCACTTCAGGTACTCGGCCACGGTAGCCGCGACACCGTCGGGCGAGATGGCCCCGTCGACCATCACCGGGACTCCTTGATGCAGGTGCCGGCTCAACCTGCCCGGCACACGGACGCTCGCCAGCGCCGCGGCGACCCGGTCGGCCTGCGCCGGCCAGTGGAGCAATGAAGCCAGCGCCAGGCCCGCCGCCTCACCGGCCATGGCGTTCAGCCGCGTGATCGGCGAGAGGCCGGTCGGCGCCGATGTCGGCGTACCCGGGGTCACCGTCACCAGGTCCGCTCCGAACGTCGTTGCCGTCTCCTCGACGATCGCCATCACCTCGGCGTCCTGCTCCACGGTCACGATCGTCCGCGTCCGCGGTCCGACGACGCCGAGCAGGTCGCGCGCCACGTCGTTGAGCGTTGGTCCGAGCTGTTCGCCGTGCTCGTAGAACACCTTTGTCACCGCGACGACGTTCGGCTCGAACAGGCTCACCTCGTCGGACCGTCCGCCAAGCCCTTCTTCCAGCACGAGTACGTCGGCGCCCCGGCTCGTGGCCCAGGCGGCACCGGCGATCGTGAACGAACCGGTGGGCGACAGGTACCCGTGATCAGTTTGAGGGACCGCTGCGCGAGCGCGTGCCAGGGAGCCCGCGACCTGCTCGTACTCGCCGTGCGTGACGGCCCGTCCGTCGAACCTCATCCGTTCCCGGTTGGTACGCAGCCCGGGCGAGGTCACCAGGCCGACGTGCGCCGGTCGGCCATCCCCGATGAGAGCGGCCGACAGGGTCGCGGCAGCGTGCACCGCCGTCGTGCCCTTGCCCTTGGAACCCACGATGGCAAGCACGGGTGGTGTGCCGTCCCATGTGCCGAGGGCTTCACCCACGGCCCGTGCACGTGCGAGGGAACGGCGTGTGCCGGGCTGTCTGTCGTTCCACTCCTCGAAGAAGGCTGCGTCTCCGGGAAGGTGCTGGGCGGTCACGCGCCTACCTTCTCACCGCTCGACGGTCTCCGGACCCGGAGCTCCTGTCGCGCCGGGCATCTGCTCCACCCAGCTCTTGTCGACCCGTGCTCGGCTCCGGGGTTGCGGGATACGGAGGCGGGCGAGCGCGAACACGGACATCAGGGCAGTGCCGAGCCCGAGGGCGGGCCAGTGCGGATCGGGCAGCGCGGCTCCGGCGAGCACCAGGCTCGCCAGCGGGACGACCAGCGAGTTGAGATTCTGCACGAGCACCGGCCGCATGCGTCGCCGCACCGTGACGACGGTGGCCACAGGTGCGCCGAGCTGGTCACGAAGTCGGGTCGACAAACGGACCGTGACGTGGGGGGAGATCCCCTCGGGCAGGTCAGGCCACAGCCGGTTGACCCGCTGCACCTTCTTCATGGACGGGGTCGGTGATCCGGCGATCGGAGGATCGTGGTCCGCGACGGCGAGCGCGACCACCTCACGGCCGCCCCACCGGACGAGGACCTGCTGACCGGACTGGACGCCGATGCGGTCGAACACGGCGGTGTGGAGAGTGACGATCGAGGCGCCGTCGTCGCCCGCGTGCGCCTGGACCACGCGCGCAGAGAACTCGGGGGCACGAAAGAGGGCGCGCCACAGGCGCTCCATGGTGCGGTCGACGGCCTCGCTCGCCCGCACTGCCCGGCGTGACGGCAAGGTGTGCTCGACCACTTCAGGTGGGGCCGCGACGAGAGCCACGTGCGAGTTGTCCGTCGCGCCGTCGGAGGCCGTCAGGAGACGCAGCTGGTAGGCGAGCCGCACGGCACCCCGACGGACGTGGTCGCGGGGTACGGCACGCACCCATGCGGTGACGCCGCCCTGCACCAGGAGATACGAACCAGGGCGGACGTCCGCGGGGTTGACCTGTACCTCGTCCGCACTCGGCATGTCGTCGACCAGCGCTGAAAGAGTCCGTAGCGCCGTGATCGGGGGCACCCGCAGGCCGACCGAGGGCGCGTCACCCACGGCAGCCCGCAGCCGACGGCTCACGCCGACCTGGCCGAGGGAGAGCTCGCGGGCCGGCCCGGGAATCCCGTCAGCTGCCGCGCTCCATGCCCATGCCACAGTCGTTCGATCACCCGCGCCGACCGTGACCGGGACGGGCCCGTCCGTCCCGGGCAGCATGTCGGGGTGCACGACGGCCGTCGGCAACCCCGAAGCGATCGTGACGGGCACTGTCGTCATGCCGGACGGCGTGGTCAGCTCTGGCTGCTCGATCGCGGTCGCCAGGGCCGTGACGAGGCGAACGAGTTCCGGGGCGGTACCTGTCGGCAGTCGCAGGTGTGCCCCGATCTCGACCTGCACCGCGGCCGTACCGAGCGACTGGGCGAAAGACGTCACGGTCGTCGCGCGCATGGCGTCGAAGACCTCGTTGGTCGTCACCAGCAGGCCACTGGCGTCCAGCGCGGTCCTCACACCGGACGGAACCGGTCCTGTGCCGGTACCGAGGTCGATGTCAGACTCCGGACGGCTCCGCATGCCGTGCAGGTCGATCACGACTGCTGGTCGCAGCTCGGCCAGACGCGCCTTGAGCGGGTGTTCCTCGTCGTAGTTCGCGTCGCCGGGCGTGCTCAACGCGACGAGCGCGGTGCAACCCGTGAGCTGGGCGAGCAGGATCGCGAGCCCGCCCGTCCCACGGTCCGCGACTTTCGTGCCGCCGGCGCGCTCGTGGTTGGTGGCATGCCCCGCGGTGACGACGACGTTCGGGCGGCCGGAGCCGGTGATCTCGAGCAGCCCTGGTGTCGGCTCCGACACACTCCCGGCGATCGACGAGGGCAGGCTCGGCTCCCCGCCGTCGTACCCGTCCTGGCTGAAGATCTGCTCGAAGCCCAGCCACCGGGCCGTGAGATCGTCCGACACGGTCGACGCCTCCTGCTCGTCCGACACCTGCTGAGCCCCCGCACGAGATCGGCAACGTTGATCCGGGAACCCTATCCTCGTCACGTGGACGAAGCCTTTGAAGCAGTACGCCGCGAGATCGCGGCACGAGCCCCCGAATTCGACATCGACCCCACCATGGCCCGCGTCGAGCGCGTCCTGGACCTGCTGGGCGACCCGCACCGCGCCTACCGGACCGTCCATGTCACCGGGACCAACGGCAAGTCCTCCACCGCGCGCATGGTCGAGCGCCTCGTGCGGGAGCACGGCCTGCGCACCGGCCGGTTCACCTCCCCGCACCTGACCAGCGTCACCGAGCGCATCGCCATCGACGGCGAACCCCTCACCCAGGAGCGGTTCGTCGAGGTGTTCGAGGACGTCGCGCCCTACATCGGCGTCGCGGACCGCGAGTCCCAGGAGAACGGCGGGCCGCCCCTCAGCTTCTTCGAGGTGCTCACCGTCATGGCGTTCGCCGCCTTCGCGGACGCGCCCGTCGACGTCGCGATCATCGAGGTCGGCATGGGCGGCAGGTGGGACTCCACCAACGTGGTCGACGGCGAGGTCGCCGTCATCACCCCCATCGCGATGGACCACGAGCGCTGGCTCGGCTCCACCCTCGACGAGATCGCCACCGAGAAGGCGGGGATCATCAAGGACGGCGCCGTCGCCGTGGTCGCGGACCAGCGCGACGCCGCCTTCGAGCCCATCCTCGCGCGCACCCAGAGCGTGGGCGCCCACCTGATCCGGGAGGGCGTGGACCTCGAGGTGGTGGACCGGCGGGTCGCCGTCGGCGGACAGCTCGTCGACCTGCGCACGCCCGCCGGCGTCTACACCGAGATCTTCCTGCCCCTGCACGGCGCCCACCAGGCGCACAACGCGCTGCTGGCGCTCGCGGCCACCGAGGC
Source organism: Promicromonospora iranensis (assembly GCF_028994805.1). Classification (GTDB taxonomy): domain Bacteria; phylum Actinomycetota; class Actinomycetes; order Actinomycetales; family Cellulomonadaceae; genus Promicromonospora; species Promicromonospora iranensis. The sequence goes on from NZ_JAJQQP010000006.1 coordinate 115,341, forward strand.
GCTGATGAGCGGCGGGCGCGCGCTCGGCGCCGAGATCGTCGAGGCGGCGTTCGGCGACGTCGACGCGCCGGGCCGGCTCGAGGTCGTGCGCACGAGCCCCACCGTGGTGGTCGACGTCGCGCACAACCCGGCCGGCGCGGAAGCCCTGGTGGAGGCGCTCGAGGAGTCGTTCAACCTGGAGCACATCGTGGCCGTCGTGGCCGTCATGGCGGACAAGGACGCCGAAGGGCTCCTCTCCGTCCTGGAGCCGACGGTCGCGGAGATCGTGGTGACCAGGAACTCCTCGGAGCGGTCGGCCAACCCGGAAGACCTCGCGGTGGTCGCCCGCGAGGTGTTCGGGGAGGAGCGCGTGCACCTGGCGGGACGCCTCGACGAGGCGCTCCAGCTCGCGGCCGACCTCGTCGAGGCCAACGACAAGCACGGCGGCGGCGTCGGGACCGGCGTTCTGGTCACCGGGTCCGTCGTCACGGTCGCGGACACCCGCATCCTGGTCGGCCGCGGCTGACCGCCGTCCCGGGCGACCCGGCACAACCACGGAGGGCGGCGCTGTACGCGCGACAGCGTTCTGGTGTTACATGAACCTCAGGGACTCGTGTGCGGGCCCGGCGCCGGCGCCGGGTCGAACAGCCCCGCGAGGAGGTCGTTGTGAAGAAGCTGTTGAACGATCCAGCCGATGCCGTCGCCGACTCCTTGGCCGGCTTTGCGCTCGCCCACGCCGACCTGGTCCGGCTCAGTCCGGCGCCCGTGTTCGTCGTCCGCGCGGGTGGTGCGGTGACCGGCAAGGTGGGCCTGGTCAGCGGTGGCGGTTCGGGGCACGAACCGCTGCACGCCGGGTTCGTGGGTGACGGCATGCTCGACGCCGCGGTCCCGGGCGCCGTGTTCACCTCCCCGACGCCGGACCAGATCCTGCCCGCGGTCCAGGCGGCCGACGGCGGCGCCGGTGTCCTGACGATCGTCAAGAACTACACGGGCGACGTGCTCAACTTCGAGAGCGCGGTGGAGCTCGCGGTGGAGGAGGGCATCGAGGTCGCCTCGGTGCTCGTGAACGACGACGTCGCCGTCGAGGACTCGCTCTACACCGCCGGCCGGCGCGGGGTGGCCGGGACGGTCGCCGTCGAGAAGATCGCGGGAGCCGCCGCCGACCGGGGTGCCGACCTCGCCGGGGTCACCGCCGTCGCCGAGCGGGTCATCGCGAACGTGCGGTCGATGGGCGTGGCACTGGCGGCGCCGAGAGTGCCGCACGTGGGCCGCCCGAGCTTCGATCTGGCCGACGACGAGATCGAGGTGGGGATAGGGATCCACGGCGAGCCCGGCCGCCGCCGGGTCCCCGCCGCCGACGCCGACGCGGTCACGGAGATGCTGCTCACGCCCGTCGCGGACGACCTGGCTCTGGCCCGTGGCGAGCGAGTGTTGCTGTTCGTCAACGGTATGGGCGGGACACCGCTGTCCGAGCTCTACGTGGTCTATGGTCGAGCGCGGCGCCTTCTCGAGGAGCGCGGCGTGACGGTCTCTCGTTCGCTGGTGGGCAACTACGTGACGTCCCTCGAGATGCAGGGGGCATCGGTCACCGTCCTCCGTCTGGACGACGAGCTGGAAGCCCTCTGGGATGCGCCTGTGAACACTGCAGCTCTCCGGTGGTAGCTCGCCGGCGATGAGACGAGAAGGGTTCCGGACATGGCGTTGGACGCGGACTGGGCGGAGCGATGGGTACGCCGCACGGCGGACGCGATCGCGGACGCGAAGGACGAGCTCACCGAGCTCGACCGGCAGATCGGCGACGGCGACCACGGCGAGAACCTGGACCGCGGTTTCAAGGCGGTGGTGGCACGGCTCGACGACGCGGCGGCCGAGCCGGAGCCGGCGGGTGAGCGCACCGTCGGGGACGTCCTGAAGCTCGTCGCCACCACGCTGATGTCCACGGTGGGTGGTGCGTCCGGCCCTCTGTACGGCACGGCCTACCTGCGGGCGGCCAAGGTGTCCGGTCGGCCGCAGATCGACCCGCCCGCGGTCGTGGCCGTGCTCGAGGCAGCGCTCGAGGGTGTGGCCTCGCGCGGCAAGGCGACGGTGGGGGAGAAGACGATGGTCGACGCGTGGCACGCGGCAGTCGAGGCGGCCGAGGCCGCCGCGGGTGACGGCGGTTCCGAGGTGGACGTCCTGCGGGCGGCTGCAGCGGCCGCCGACACGGCGGCGACGGCCACCATCCCGCTGGTCGCGACCAAGGGTCGCGCCTCGTATCTCGGTGAACGCAGCGCCGGGCACGAGGACCCGGGTGCGCGGTCCACCGCGCTGGTGCTGGGTGCGGCGATGGCCGCGGCCTTGTCAGGACCGACGCCGGCCGACCCCCGCAGCGCGGCATGACGGCGCGCGTCGCCCTGGTCCTCGTCTCGCACTCCGCCGAGCTGGCCCGCGGCACCGCGGAGCTCGCCGAGCAGATGGCGCCCGACGTCCTGATCCGCGGTGTGGGCGGTGGCCCCGACGGTGGTCTCGGCACCTCGCTCGACGCGGTCCAGAAGGTCCTCGGGGAGGTGCTGACCACGCTGGCCGACGACCCGTCCGTGGGCGTGGGCGACCTCGGCGCGGGCGACGGCGGTACCGACGACGGCGGTGTCGTGGTGCTCGGGGACCTCGGGTCGTCGGTGCTCACCGTCGAGGCGGTGCTGGAGCTCGACGAGTCCCTGGCCGAGCACGTGGTGCTGGCGCGAGCGCCGTTCGTCGAGGGTGCCGTCGCCGCGGCGGTCACCGCGCACGGTGGCGCGGACCTGGCCACCGTGCTGGAGTCGGCGAACGCGTCGGTCCGGATGTTCGCCGCGATCGAGGCGGCGCAGTCGCCCGAGGCGAGCGGGACGACGTCGGGCGGTGAGCCGGACGGCGGGAGCGGGAGCTCGCGGACCGTGACGGTGCGCAACCCGCTGGGCCTGCACGCGCGGCCGGCGGCGCTGGTCTCGCGCAAGGTGGCCGAGCTGGGCGCCGCGGTGACCATCGACGGCGTCGACGCCTCGAGCGTGCTGCAGCTCATGGCCCTCGGGGCCACGCAGGGGCGGGAGCTCCGTGTGGAGGCGACGGGGGAGCGCGCGGCCGAGGCGGTGGCCACGGTGGTGGAGATGATCGACGCCGGCTTCGGCGAGGTGTGAGCGCCGTCTCATCTTATTGCAGTAGATGAAATTTTGCGTGGGGTGCAAGAATTGAGGCATGGTCCCCACCCCCTCGCGCGCCACGGCTGCGCCCGCTGACGCCGACCCCGCCGCGGGGTCGCCCGCGGAGGAGGGCCTGCGCGAGCGGAAGAAGCGTGCCCGGCGTGCTGCCCTGATCGACGCGGCGCAGATGCTCGTCGCGGAGCACGGCCTGGACGCCGTGACCGTCGAGATGATCAGCGCCGAGGCGGGCGTCTCGGCCCGCACCTTCTTCAACTACTTCGAGTCCAAGGACGACGCGGTGCTCGGCGCGGAGGACTCCGGCCTGCCCGAGGACGTCGTCGAGGCGTTCGTCGCCGGCGGCCCCACCGGCCGGCTGCTGCCCGACCTGGAGGCCCTGGTCGCCTCCCTGCTCAGGCCGCACGCGGAGGCCCACGACCGGGTGGTGCGGGCCATGGACCTCATGCAGCAGGAGCCGCGCCTGCTCCAGCGCCACGTGCTCTGGATGGACCGGCACAAGAACCGGCTCGTCGAGCTCTTCGAGGCCCGTCGGGCCAGCGCGCCCTTCAGCACGGACAACGAGCTGCTCACGATGCTCGTCCTGCTCCTGATCCGCACGGCGCTCGTCGCCTGGGAGCACGCCGGCTACACCGGCGACCCGGCCGACCACCTGCCCGCCGCCGTCGCGCAGCTGGTCGACGTCGTCACGCACGACCTCGACTCCTGACCTCCCGCCGCACCTCTTTCTTCAGCTGTACCTGATCCTCAGAAAGGCACCATCCCATGAGCCACGCCGTGACCACGGCGCCGGACAAGCCGCTGGTCGTTCTCAACCAGCGCACGATCTGGCTGATCTTCGGGGCCCTGATGGCCTCGATGTTCCTGTCCTCCCTGGACCAGACCATCGTCGGCACTGCCATGCCGACCATCGTGGGCGAGCTGCACGGCGTGGAGCACCAGGGCTGGGTCATCACCTCCTACATCCTCGCGATCGCCATCGCGATGCCGCTCTACGGCAAGTTCGGTGACCTCTACGGGCGGCGCTGGCCGTTCTTGGTGGCGGTCGGTCTGTTCGTCGTCGCCTCCGTCGGTGGCGGCATGGCCCAGACGTTCGAGTCCCTGGTGGCCTGGCGCGCCGTGCAGGGGCTCGGCGGCGGCGGCCTGATGATCCTGTCGCAGGCGATCATCGCCGACATCATCCCGGCGTCCGACCGCGGCAAGTACATGGGTCCCATGGGCGCCCTGTTCGGCATCTCCGCCGTCGCCGGGCCGCTGCTCGGCGGCTGGCTCACCGAGGGCCCCGGCTGGCGCTGGACCTTCTGGATCAACGTGCCGATCGGCATCGCCGCATGGTTCATCGCGTACTTCGCGCTCAAGCTGCCCTCGCACCGGTCCAGCAAGCCCACCGACTGGGGCGGCATCCTGACCATGGCGCTGGGCACCACCGGCATCGTGCTGCTCACCAGCTGGGAGTCGCTCGGCAACGACGGCTACGACTGGTCCGACCCGATGCTGCTCGGCCTGCTGGTCGGCACCGCTGTGGTGGTCGGCCTGTTCGTGCTCATCGAGAACCGGGTGTCCGAGCCGCTCATCCCGCTGCGGCTCTTCAAGAACCGCACGTTCACCATCACCACCCTCATCGGCCTGGTGCTCGGCATGGGGATGTTCTCCGCCATGTCGATGCTGCCGACGTTCCTGCAGATGTCGAGCGGCGCCGGCGTCACCGAGTCCGGCCTGCTGATGCTCCCGATGATGGCCGGCGTGATGCTGACCTCGATCCTGTCCGGCTTCGCGATCTCCCGGACCGGTCGCTACAAGATGTTCCCGGTGGCCGGCCTGGCGATCACGATCCTCGGCATGATCTCGCTGACGCGCCTCGAGGGTGACATGTCCCTGTGGCTGTTCGGCGTGATGATCTTCGTCCTGGGCGCCGGCATGGGCCTCATCATGCAGACCATCGTGCTCGCGGTGCAGAACTCGGTGGACCCGCACGAGCTGGGTACGGCGACGTCGTCGAACAACTTCTTCCGCGAGATCGGTGCCGCTGTCGGTACCGCGGCGTTCACCACGGTGTTCACGTCGCGCCTGACGGAGAACCTGCAGGGCGTCTTCGCCGGTCTCCCGGAGGGCGCCGCGCCCGTCGGCGGTGGTTCCGGGCTGACGCCGCAGATCGTGGACCAGCTGCCCGAGCCGCTCCGCAGCGGCGTGGTCGACGCGTTCGCGGACTCGCTCGCCCCGGCGTTCTGGTACCTGGTGCCGCTGGTCGCGATCGGTCTCGTGCTCGCGCTCTTCCTCAAGGAGGTCAAGCTGTCCAACGAGGCAGGCATGGTCGCGCGCGGTGAGGCGGTCGTGGAGGAGCCCGCCGATCCCGAGGAGACGGATACCCTGGTCCGGTGAGCAAGGACCGACCCGCCCCCGGTGACCCCATCAAGCCCAAGAAGTCCGCGCTGGTGCAGTTCACGTCGACCACGCTGCTGCTCGAGGTCTTCCTCGTGATCTTCGCGACCCTGGCGGTGTGGGGGCTGCGCGACTCCGAGTTCGGCCGCGGGCCGCTCCGGATCGAGTCGAGCACGGCGATCTGGGTGCTGGGCGGTGTCCTGGCGCTGGTGCTCGTGATCCTGTCCCGGGCGCAGGGCTCGGCCGCCGGCCGGGCGGCGGGCACGGTGGCGCAGCTCCCGGTGCTCGCCATGGGCCTGCTCGTGCCGATGATGTTCCTGGTCGGCGGGATCTTCGTGGTGCTGTGGGTCTACGCCCTGCGCCTCGGCGCCCGCGTGGACCGGGAGCGGGCGGAGTACGACGCGGCCCACCCGGAGACCGCCCCCAACGGCGGCTGATCTCTCGACGAGGGGGCGCCTGGTCACACCGGTGCGTCTCGCCCGGATAGGGTTTGCCCCATGACCGACGTCGCAGAGAAGACCCTGCCCACGGAGGCCTCGACGCAGCCCGTGGCCGAGCGCACCCTCGTCCTCGTCAAGCCGGACGGCGTCCGCCGCGGCCTGTCCGGCGAGATCTTGCGCCGCATCGAGGCCAAGGGCTACACGCTGCGGGCCGTGGAGCTGAAGGATGCCACCACCGACCTCCTCGCCGCGCACTACGCCGAGCACGAGGGCAAGCCGTTCTACGCGCCGCTGGTCGAGTTCATGATGTCGGGCCCGGTCCTGGCCGTCGTGGCCGAGGGCGAGGGAGTCATCCCCGGGTTCCGCTCGCTGGCGGGGGCCACCAACCCGACCGAGGCCGCCCCCGGCACGATCCGCGGTGACCTGGGCCGCGACTGGGGCACCAAGGTGCAGCAGAACCTGGTGCACGGCTCCGACTCGACGGAGTCCGCGGCACGCGAGATCGCGCTCTGGTTCCCCGAGCTCGGCTGACCTGCCCCCAACCCCTGTCGCCGAAGTAGTCACACAGCGAAGTCACACAGCGAGGTAGTCGCCCAGCGCACGCTGGCTGACTACCTCGCTGCACGACTACTCCGCCAGATGACTACTTCGGCGTTTGCCTGCCGTACGTCCGACGTTCGACGGCCAGACACAGTTAGGCTCACCGCGTGCACCTCAAGACGCTCACGCTCCGGGGATTCAAGTCCTTCGCGTCGGCGACCACCCTCGAGCTGGAGCCAGGTATCACCTGCGTGGTGGGCCCCAACGGCTCCGGCAAGTCGAACGTGGTCGACGCGCTCTCCTGGGTGATGGGCGAGCAGGGTGCCAAGTCGCTCCGCGGCGGCAAGATGGACGACGTCATCTTCGCCGGCACGTCCGGCCGTGCCCCGCTGGGCCGCGCGGAGGTGGCGCTGACGATCGACAACACCGACGGTGCGCTGCCCATCGACTACACCGAGGTCACGATCTCCCGCACGCTGTTCCGCAGCGGCGGTTCCGAGTACGCGATCAACGGCAACAGCTGCCGCCTGCTGGACATCCAGGAGCTCCTGAGCGACTCCGGCATCGGGCGCGAGATGCACGTGGTGGTCGGGCAGGGCCAGCTCGATGCCGTCCTGCGTGCGACGCCGGAGGAACGGCGCGGCTTCATCGAGGAGGCTGCGGGTGTCCTCAAGCACCGCAAGCGCAAGGAGAAAGCGCTCCGCAAGCTCGACGCGATGCAGGGCAACCTCGCGCGCCTGGGCGACCTGACCGCTGAGCTCCGCCGACAGCTCGGCCCGCTGGGCCGGCAGGCAGAGGCGGCCCGCAAGGCGCAGACCGTGCAGCGCGACCTGCGCGACGCGAAGTCCCGCCTGCTCGCCGACGACCTCGCGCAGCTCACCGCCCAGCTCGAGCAGGAGCGCGCCGACGAACGCTCGCTCAAGGAGCGACAGGCCGAGACCGAGGCCGCCCTGACGGAGGCCCGCGGCCAGCTGGCTCGTCTGGAAGCGGCGATGTCGGCGGAGTCGCAGCAGGTCAACCAGGCCGGCGACACGGTCTTCGCGCTGTCCCAGACGCGGGAGCGCCTGCGCAGCCTGCAGTCCCTGGCCGCGGAGCGCGCCCGGCTCCTGGGCACCGCGGAACCGGCCCACCAGGGACAGGACCCCGACGACCTCGAGGCACAGGCGGCCCGGGCGCGCGCGAGCGAGGAAGAGCTGGTCACCGAGGTCGAGATGGCCCACGAGGTGGTCGAAACCGCCGTCGACGCGCGGGCCGAGGCGGAGGCGGCCGCCCAGGCCGCCGAGCGTTCGCACGCGGCGCTGCTGCGCGCCGCCGCGGACCGCCGCGAGGGGCTTGCCCGCCTGGCGGGGCAGGTCGCCGCACGCCGCAGCCGGGTCGAGGCGGCGCAGTCCGAGCTGGACCGGCTGCGCGAGGCACTGCTGGAGGCGGAGCAGCGCGTGGAGAGCACGTCGCGCGAGCTCGGCGCGCTCGAGTCCGAGGTCGGCGGGGGCGGCGAGGACGGTGCGGAAGGGCTCGAGGTCGCGCACGAGGCGGCGTCGGAGGTGCTCGAGCTGGCCAAGGCCGAGGTGCGGCACCTCCAGGAGCAGGTGACCACCGCGCAGCGGGACCGCAGCTCCGCGGCGGCGAGGGTCGAGGCGCTGGAGCTGAGCCTGGACCGCAAGGACGGCGCGGGCACGCTCCTGGCCGCCGACCAGGCGGGAGTCCTGGGCTCGGTGGCGGCGCTGCTGGGCATCGAGGCGGGCTTCGAGGACGCGGTGGCCGCCGCGCTCGGCCCGGTGGCGGACGCCGTCGCTGTGGCCGGCATCGACGAGGCCGTGGACGCGCTGCGCCTCCTTCGCGACGAGGACGCCGGGCGCGCCAGCCTGGTCGTCGGCTCGGACGGTCCGGCGCCCGCCGTCGGCACCGATCGCCCCGTGGTCGACCTCCCCGCCGGAGCCCGGTGGGCCACCGACGTGGTGCAGGTCGCGGGCCCGGCGTCGGCCGCGCTGCGCACGATCCTCCGGGACGTGGTCGTCGTCGACGACCTCGCACGGGCCCGCGCCCTGGTCCGCGACCAGCCGGTGGTCGCGGTGACGCGCGCCGGCGACCTCCTGGGCGCCACCCGCGCCTGGGGCGGGTCGGCGGCGGCACCCAGCGTGCTGCACCTGCAGTCGGCGCTGGACGAGGCGAAGGCTGCTCGTGACGAGGCGGCGGCCCGAGAGACCGACGGGACGGCGCACCTGGAGCGTGCCCGGGCCGAGCGGGCGGCGGCCCAGGAACGGTACGACGAGACGCTCGCCCGGCTCGGCGAGGCGGACGCCGCACGCGCAGCGGCCGCCGAGCAGCTCGGCTCGCTCGGCGCGGCCGCTCGTGCGGCCCAGGCGGAGGCGGACCGGCACCGCGCCGCGCTGGAGCAGGCGCAGGCCCGTCGCGCGGAGGACGAGATAGAGCTCGAGGCGCTCGTCGAGCGCATGACGATCGCCGAGGAGGAGCCCGAGGAGGGCGAGGGCTCGATCGACGACGTGCAGGCCCGGCGTGACGAGGCGGCCGCGGCCGCCACTGCCGCCCGGGCGCGCGAGACAGAGGCTCGGCTGGCGCTGCGGACCGCTGAGGAGCGAGCCCGTGCCGTGTCGGGGCGTGCGCAGGCGCTGGCGGCCGCCGCCGAGCAGGAGCGGGCAGCCCGGGCCCGGGCCGCCGAGCGCGAGGAGCTGCGACGGCGTGACGCCGCGCGCGCGACGCTGGTGCAGCAGGCGGTAGCGGTCGCGCTCGAGGCGATAGCACGGTCGCTGGACCGGGCGGTGGCCGAGAAGGCTGCCGCGGAGGAGGCCCGTGCCGCAGGGTCGGAGCAGCTGGTCGCCGTCCGCGGAACCGTCGAGTCGCTGACCGGTGAGCTGCGCGAGCTCACCGACGTCGCGCACCGGGACGAGGTCGCCCGAGCGCAGCAGGTGCTGCGACTGGAGCAGCTCCAGTCGCGTGCCACCGACGAGCTGGGCATGGACCCGGACGCGCTCATGGAGGAGTTCGGCCCGCACCAGATGGTCCCGGTGTACGAGGGAGACGCGGCGGTCCGCGGGCGCAGGCGCCGGGCGGTGGTGGAGCGCGACGACGAGGGCAACCCCATCCGGTACGAGGGCGACCCCGCGCTGCCGCGCGGCGCCGCGGCGCGTGAGGACGCGCTCATCGCACGCACGCGTGCCCTGCACGAGGCGGGCCTTCGGCCCGATGACCCCGCCGCGACCGCGGTGGTCGTCGCGGCCGCCGGCGCCGAGCCGGAGGAGGGTCCCGTGGAGGGCGAGGCCTCCACCGGCGAGGACCAGAACCCTGGTGAGCCGCAGCCCGACCGGCTGGTCCCGTACGTCCGCGAGGAGCAGGAGACGCGCCTGGCGAAGGCCGAGCGCGCGCTGTCCCGGATCGGCGCCGTGAACCCGCTGGCGCTGGAGGAGTTCGCGGCGCTCGAGGAGCGGCACCAGTTCCTGGTGGACCAGCTCGCCGACCTGAAGAAGTCGCGCGAGGACCTCCTGCAGATCGTCGACGACATCGACGAGCGGGTGCAGCAGGTGTTCGCCGAGGCGTTCCAGGACACGGCGGCGAAGTTCCTCGAGATCTTCCCCCGGCTCTTCCCCGGTGGCGAGGGCAAGCTGACGCTCACCGAGCCGGACAACCTGCTCACCACCGGCATCGAGGTCGAGGCGCGCCCGGCCGGCAAGAAGGTCAAGCGGCTGTCGCTGCTGTCGGGCGGTGAGCGTTCGCTGGCCGCGGTGGCGTTCCTCGTGTCGATCTTCAAGGCTCGCCCCAGCCCGTTCTACATCATGGACGAGGTCGAGGCGGCGCTCGACGACGTCAACCTCGGCCGCCTCATCGAGATCTTCAAGGAGCTGCAGAAGGACAGCCAGCTCATCGTGATCACGCACCAGAAGCGCACGATGGAGGTGGCGGACGCCCTCTACGGCGTGACGATGCGGGGCGACGGTGTCACCACCCTGATCAGCCAGCGTATGGGGGACCGCGAGACGGTCACCGCCTGAGGCCGGGCCGGCGCCCGCGCCCTACGACCACGCGGGTGTGGGCGTCCGAGGCGCGTGCCCCGGGTGAATTCTGGCGCCTCCCGGCCGGGAAACTGCGGGTGTGAGGGATTTCTCCTGCTGAAACCGCGCGTGTTGCGCGGCGTGTCGCGGCGCTCTGCGCGGCAGGACCGGACAAGACACGACACAATAGGGCCATGTGGTGGTCGGTCATTCTGCTCGTGGTGTGTCTGGTACTGGCGGTAGGCGTCTTCGTCGTTGCCAGCCAGATGGACGCGCCGTCGAACAGGACTGAGGAGTTCTCGTTCCTTCAGTGGTTCCGGTCCGGCATCGCGCATCTTCGTGGTGACACCAAGCGGCGCAAGGACGGCCGACGGCGCGGCGCCTCCGCCGTCGCGACGCACGCGGTCGGTGCGCCGTCCGTCTGGGTCGGCAAGCCGCCGGTGATCAAGCCGGACACCAAGCCGGTGGACATGGGCATGTCCGAGTTCTTCGCCGCGACCATCGAGTCCAAGCCCGGCTACGTCGATGCCGAGGAGCTGACCGACGTGCTGAACCGGGCGCGCGACCAGGCGCAGAAGACGCTGCACGTGCCGCTCGGTCCGGTGCCGCTCAAGCCCGCCACCGTGGTACCCGGCCAGCTTCGGGCGGTGCGTCCGGCGCGGACGGTGCGTCCCGTGCGGCCGGTCACGCAGGAGCCGCCCGCGGAGGAAGGCCCGGCCCAGGCCGCGAGCTAGTTCTGAGCCGAGTGCCCGCACCGCCGTCCGCGGGATGGAAGAATCTGGGGCGTGAACGAGCTTCCCTGGATCGAGATCATCTCTGCCGTCGTCGTCCTCGCGGGTGGCGGCGGTGTCGCCGGCCTCCTCGTGGCCCGACGCCGGAGGCGCACCCAGGACCAGGGTGGCGGCCAGGCGACGGTCGAGCGCGAGCCGACGACGCGGCCGGAGGCCGCACCGGAGGCGACGGTCGAGCCCGGACCGACCACCGAACCGGTCGAGACCCGCGCGCCGACCGTCGAGACCCCCGCTCCCACCGCCGGCCGTCTGGTGCGGCTGCGTGACCGCCTCGCGCGCTCCGGCTCCCCGCTGGGGGCCCGGCTGTTGTCCGTCCTGTCCCGTGACTCGCTCACCGAGGACGACTGGGACGAGATCGAGGAGGAGCTGCTCCTCGCGGACGTCGGAGCCGGTCCCACCACCGAGCTGCTGGAGGCGCTGCGCACCAAGGTGCGCGTGCTGGGCGTGCGCGAGCCCGCCGCGGTGCGCGACCTGCTGCGCTCCGAGCTCGTGGCACTCCTGGACCCGGCGCTGGACCGCACGCTGAGGACCGAGCCGACCACCGCGGAGGACGGCACCCACCTGCCCGCCGTGACGCTCGTGGTGGGCGTGAACGGCACGGGCAAGACGACGACGGTCGGCAAGCTCGCCCGGGTGCTGGTGGCGGACGGCCGCAGCGTCGTCCTGGGTGCCGCCGACACCTTCCGTGCCGCCGCGGCGGACCAGCTCACGACGTGGGGCAACCGCGTGGGCGTGCCGACGGTGCGGTCCGACCGCGAGGGCGCCGACCCTGCGTCGGTGGCGTTCGAGGCGGTCGCGCGCGGGCGCGACGAGAAGATCGACGTGGTGCTCGTGGACACCGCGGGGCGCCTGCAGAACAAGGCGGGCCTCATGGACGAGCTCGGCAAGATCGTGCGGGTCTCGAGCAAGGTCGCCGCGCCCAGCGAGGTGCTGCTGGTGCTGGACGCGACCACCGGGCAGAACGGCCTCTCGCAGGCGCGCGTCTTCGCGGAGGTCGCCGGTGTCACGGGCATCGTGCTGACCAAGCTGGACGGGACCGCCAAGGGCGGCATCGTGGTGCAGGTGCAGCGCGAGCTCGGGGTGCCGGTCAAGCTGATCGGTCTCGGCGAGGGGCCCGACGACCTGGCGCCGTTCGACGTCGACGAGTTCGTGGACGGAATTCTCGGCTGAGAGCGGGTTCTTTTCGCCCGGTGACCCCACCCTGGTCCCGGTGTGAAACGAGACGTTAACCCTCCTCCGGTCTGCTTCACGTTCCCGTAACGCCAGGGTGTGCCCGGTGAAACGGTCCTTCGCGACTGTGTTGCGAGCCCAGCACTCCGAGCTGGGCAAGAGAGGATCGTCATATGGAACTGGACACCGGAGCCACAGCGTGGATGCTGACGTCAGCGTCACTCGTGCTCCTGATGACTCCCGGCCTCGCCCTCTTCTACGGCGGGATGGTCCGGGGCAAGTCCGTGCTGAACATGATGATGATGTCGTTCGGTGCCATCGCCGTGACCGGTGTCGTCTATGTGCTGTGGGGCTGGTCGATGTCGTACGGCGCCGACGTGGCGGGCATCGTCGGCAACCCCTTCGACCAGTTCGGGCTCGCCGGCGCGATCTACGACGGTGCGGGTGAGTTCCTCATCGACGACTACGGGGTACCCGCGATCGTCGGCATCGGTTTCCAGGCGACGTTCGCCATCATCACCGTCGCCCTGATCTCCGGAGCGATCGCCGACCGCGTGAAGTTCGGCTCCTGGCTCGTGTTCGTCGCGCTGTGGGTCACGCTCGCGTACTTCCCGATGGCGCACATGGTCTGGGGCGGCGGCCTCCTCTCGCCCGACGGCCCGTTCGCGAGCATCGCGACGCCCATCGACTTCGCCGGCGGCACGGTCGTCCACATCAACGCCGGTGCGGCGGCCCTCGTGCTCGCCCTGGTCATCGGCAAGCGGAAGGGCTTCGGGTCGGAGCCCATGCGCCCCCACAACCTGCCGCTCGTCATGCTGGGCGCCGCCCTCCTGTGGTTCGGCTGGTTCGGCTTCAACGGTGGCTCCGCCTTCACCGCCGACGGGTTCGCCGGTCTCGCCTGGGTGAACACCACCGCCGCCACCTCGGCCGCGATCCTCGGCTGGCTCGTCGTCGAGAAGCTGCGTGACGGTGCCGCCACCTCGCTCGGTGCCGCCTCCGGCGTGGTCGCCGGCCTCGTCGCGATCACCCCGGCGGCCGGCTCGGTGAGCCCCGTCGGATCGGTCGTGATCGGTGTGATCGCGGGTGCCCTGTGCGCCTTCGCGGTGAGCCTCAAGTACCGGTTCGGTTTCGACGACTCGCTCGACGTCGTGGGCGTGCACCTGGTCGCCGGCCTCTGGGGCACCGTCGCCATCGGCTTCTTCGCCACGGAGAGCGGCCTGTTCTACGGGGGCGGCGTCAGCCAGCTCGCCGTCCAGGTGATCATCGCGGTCATCGCGGTCGTCTTCTCCGGTGTCATCACCCTGGTCCTTGCCCTCGCGATCAGGCCGTTCGGCTGGCGGGTCACCGAAGAGGCCGAGGTCAGCGGTATCGACGCGGCGGTCCACGGCGAGACGGCGTACGAGAACTTCGGCTCTACCATCACCGAGGTGCGCTGACCGTGACCGCGGGACAGCAACCGACTCTCAAGGAGGTACGCGCATGAAGCTTGTCACGGGGATCGTCCAGCCCCACCGGCTCGACGACGTGAAGACGGCGTTGGAGAGTGCCGGTGTTCGCGGGATGACAGTGAGCGAGGCCAGCGGCTACGGCCGGCAGAAGGGGCACACCGAGGTCTACCGCGGTGCCGAGTACACCGTCGACCTCGTGCCGAAGGTGCGCGTGGAGGTGCTGGTGTCCGACGCCGACGTCACCGCGGTGACGGACGCTATGGTGGGTGCGGCTCAGACCGGCAAGATCGGTGACGGCAAGGTCTGGGTCGTGTCGGTCGACGACGTCGCCCGCGTGCGCACCGGCGAGCACGGCGACGCAGCCCTCTGACCGGGAGCGATCTACGACGCATGACAGGTGACCCGGTGTCCGAGGACGCCAGGGAGCAGGCGCAGGCCCCTCACCCCGTGGACGGGGTGAGGGGCCTGCGCGAGCAGCTCCTCACGATCGCCGCGGACCTCACCGGCCCTGGTCGGTCGGGCCAGGCCAGGCGGTCCGCCGTCGGGCAGCGGGTCACGGACCTCCTCGGCGGGCTGTTCGCCGAGGCGACCAGGGACGTGGTGCCGACCGGTATCGCCCTGGCGGCGGTCGGCAGCCTCGCCCGCGACGAGCTCGGGCCGCTGAGCGACCTCGACCTCGTGCTGGTGCACGACGGACGCACGCACGGCGCCGAGGAGCTCCAGCGGGTGGCCGAGCGGCTCTGGTACCCGCTGTGGGACTCCGGGGTGGACCTCGACCACGCGGTGCGGTCGCTGAACCAGTGCCGCCAGGTGGCGGCCAGCGACCTTCCGGCGGTGATCGGCTGGCTCAGCGTGCGTGCCGTCGCGGGTGATCCCGCCGTCGTGCACCGGGCGGCGTCGGTGGTGCTGAAGGACTGGCGCGCCGCGGCCCGCCGTCGGATGCCCGAGCTCATCTCCTCCGCGCGCGAGCGCGCGCAGCGCGCCGGAGAGCTCGCGTACCTCATCGAGCCGGACCTCAAGGAGGCGCGCGGCGGTATCCGGGACGCGGTGCTGCTGTCCGCGCTGGCCGCGACCTGGCTCACCGACCGCCCGCACGGTGCGGTGGACGCCGCCGCCACCCACCTGCTCGACGTGCGCGACGCCCTGCAGGTCGTCACCCGACGGCGGACCAGCCGCCTGCTCCTCGCGGACCTGGAAGAGGTGGCGGAGCACACGGGCTACGACGACGGGGACGACCTGCTGGCCGGGCTGGCCGAGTCGGGACGGACCATCTCGTACGCGCTCGACATGACGATCCGTCGGGCCCGTCAGGCACTGACACGTCCCGTGGGCGTCGGCAAGCCGCTCATGGTGCGCGGCCGGCGCACACCGCCGCGGTTGCGGGTCGTGGGGGAGGGCCTGGTGGAGCACGACGGCGAGCTGGTGCTGGCCGTGGGCGCCCAGCCGGCGTCGGACCCGCTCCTGCCCCTGCGGGCGGCCGCGACGGCGGCCCGGACCGGGCTCGTGCTCTCGCCCGTGACGATCGGAAGCCTCGAGCAGTGTCCGCCGCTGCCCGAGCCGTGGCCGCCGCCCGCACGCAAGAGCCTGCTCTCCCTGCTGGCCGCCGGGCAGGCACAGGTACCGGTGTGGGAGGCGCTCGACCTCGCGGGGGTCGTCACCACGTGGATCCCCGAGTGGGCGGACGTGCGCAACCGGCCACAGCGAGCGGCGATCCACCGGCACACGGTGGACCGGCATCTCGTGGAGACGGCGGCCGAGGCCGCCCGGCTGCGTCGTGGGCTGCCCGGCGCGCCGACGGGATCCGGACAGCGCACCGGCGCGGCTCCTGGTGACCTCCTCCTGCTCTCCGCGCTGCTGCACGACATCGGCAAGGTCCGCGGCGCCCCGGACCACTCGGTGGAGGGGGCCCGGAGGGTCCCGCGGATCCTGGGCCGCGCGGGCTTCGCGCGCCCGGTGGTCGACGACGTCGCGCGGCTCGTGCGCCACCACCTCACGCTCGCGGACCTGGCCGTACGGGCCGATCCCGACGACCCGGAGACGGTGACCGCCCTGCTCGCTGCGGTGGACCACCGCAGCGACCTGCTCCATGTCCTGCGCGCCCTGACCGAGGCGGACACGACGTCCCTCGGGCCGAAGGCGTGGACGGGCTGGCGCGCGCAGCTCGTGAACGGGCTCGCCGAGCGAGGGCTCGCGCGGCTGTCCGGATGAACGCGACGTGACGGGTCTCGATTAGGCTGTGTCCGTGTTCAATTCCCTGTCCGACCGGCTTACCTCGACGTTCAAGAACCTGCGCACGCGGGGCCGTCTCTCCGAGGCGGACATCGACGCGACCGTGCGGGAGATCCGCCGCGCCCTCCTCGATGCCGACGTCGCGGTCCCCGTGGTGCGCGAGTTCACCGGGGCGGTGCGCGAGCGCGCGCTCTCGTCCGAGGTCTCCGGTGCGCTGAACCCGGCCCAGCAGGTCGTCAAGATCGTCAACGAGGAGCTCGTCGGCATCCTCGGCGGGGCCACGCGCCCGCTCACGCTGGCCAAGACGCCGCCCACCGTGATCATGCTGGCAGGTCTGCAGGGTGCCGGTAAGACCACGCTGGCGGGCAAGCTCGCCCACGCGCTGAAGGGGCAGGGACACACGCCGGTGCTGGTCGCCGCCGACCTGCAGCGCCCGAACGCCGTGACCCAGCTGTCGGTCGTGGCCGAGCGCGCCGGCGTGCCGGTGTTCGCGCCGCACCCCGGCAACACGTCGGAGGCCGACGACCCGGCAGCGGACGCGCCCCTGATCGGCGACCCGGTCGGCGTCGCCCGGGACGGCGTGGCCTACGCCAAGGAGCGCCAGCACGACGTCGTGATCGTCGACACCGCCGGCCGCCTCGGCATCGACGAGGTGCTGATGCAGCAGGCCTCGGACATCCGCGCCGCGGTGAACCCGGACGAGGTCCTGTTCGTCATCGACGCGATGATCGGCCAGGACGCGGTGAACACCGCCAAGGCCTTCGCCGACGGCGTCGACTTCACCGGCGTGGTGCTCTCGAAGCTGGACGGTGACGCCCGCGGTGGTGCCGCGCTGTCGGTCGCCAAGGTGACCGGCCGGCCGATCATGTTCGCGTCCACGGGCGAGAAGCTGACCGACTTCGAGGTCTTCCACCCCGACCGCATGGCGAGCCGCATCCTCGACATGGGTGACGTGCTCACCCTCATCGAGCAGGCCGAGAAGGTGTTCGACGCCGGCGAGGCCGAGAAGATGGCGGCCAAGGTCGCCAGCGGCCAGGACTTCACGCTCGCGGACTTCCTGGTGCAGATGCAGCAGCTGAAGAACATGGGCTCGATGAAGAAGATGCTCGGCATGCTGCCGGGCATGGCCCAGATGCGCGAGCAGCTCGACCAGTTCGACGAGCGCGAGGTGGGCCGCATCGAGGCGATCATCCACTCGATGACGCCCGCCGAGCGCGAGAACCCGAAGATCATCAACGGCTCGCGCCGCGCCCGGATCGCCAAGGGCTCCGGCACCACGACGACGGCTATCAACCAGCTCCTGGAGCGGTTCGAGAACGCCCAGAAGATGATGCGGCAGATGTCCAAGGGCGGCGGCATGGGACCCGGCGGGATGCCCGGGATGCCGGGCGGCCCCGGCATGGGCATGGGCAAGAAGTCGCGCGGCAAGACACCGCCGCCGAAGAAGGGCAAGAAGGGCAAGTCCGGGAACCCGGCCAAGCGCGCCCAGCAGGAGAAGGAAGCCATGGAGCGCGCGCTCGGCGGCGGTCCCGCGAGCGCACCGTCGGCCCCCGCCGGATCCTCCTTCGGCGTCGCACCGAAGAAGGACGAGGCGCCCGACCTGAGCACGATCGAGCTGCCGCCGGGCCTGGAGAAGTTCCTGGGCCGGTGACGGCGGCCGGTAGTTCCGGCGGGTGACCCGCGCGGGCGGGTTCCGCGGGTGGTCCCCGACGGGCGCGGTGGGCCGGCGGTGGTGCGGGAGCAGGGCTTTTCCACTGTGTGAGTCGGGGAGAACGAAGGAGCCGGATGTCTGCGCTGGAAGGTCCGACCGCGACGATCCGCGGACGCATCCTGCTGGGTGACGACCGCGAGGCCGAGGAGATCTGGGTTCGCGGGGGCCGTGTCAGCCTGACGCGCCCGTCGGCGCAGGGCACCAACATGCAGGTCCTGGAGGGCTGGGCGGTGCCCGGCCTGGTGGACGTGCACTGCC
This sequence comes from Promicromonospora iranensis, assembly GCF_028994805.1. Classification (GTDB taxonomy): domain Bacteria; phylum Actinomycetota; class Actinomycetes; order Actinomycetales; family Cellulomonadaceae; genus Promicromonospora; species Promicromonospora iranensis. The sequence continues at coordinate 133,460 of NZ_JAJQQP010000006.1, forward strand.
ACATCGGGCTCGCCGCCGACGGCGCCGTGCCGGTGGAGGAGGCCGAGAAGCAGGCGGTGGCCGACCGCGACGCGGGAGTGCTGCTGATCCGTGACGCGGGCTCGCCGCTGGACACCGCCTGGGTGCACGACCGGGGCGACCTACCGCACCTGCTCCGCTCCGGCATGCACCTGGCGCTGCCCAAGCGCTACCTGCGCAACTACGGCCTCGAGCTGGAGTCCCCGGACCTGCTTCCCGAGGCCGTGCGCACGCAGGCCCGCCGCGGCGACGGCTGGGTCAAGCTCGTGGGCGACTGGATCGACCGCACGCTCGGGGCCGACGGCGACCTGCGCCCGCTGTGGCCGGAGGACGTGCTCACGGAGGCGGTCGCCGTCGCGCACGCCGAGGCGGCGCGGGTCACGGTGCACGCCTTCGCCACGGAGACCATCGACGGGCTGCTGGCCGCCGGGGTGGACTGCATCGAGCACGGCACCGGCATGACCGCCGAGCACATGGCGGTGGCCGCCGAGCGCGGGATCGCCGTCACGCCCACCCTGCTGCAGGTCGGCCAGTTCGACAGCATCGCGGCGCAGGCCGACGGCAAGTACCCCGTGTACGCGGCGCGGATGCGCGCCATGTACACGAACCGTTACCAGCAGGTCCGCGACCTGCACGAGGCGGGCGTGCGGCTGCTGGTCGGCACCGACGCCGGCGGGACCATCGCGCACGGGCGGATCGCCGACGAGTGCGCCGAGCTGGTGGCGGCGGGCATCCCGGCGGCCGAGGTCGTGGCGATGGCGTCCTGGCGGGCCCGTGACTACCTGGGCTTCGGCGCGGTCGTCGAGGGTTCCAGCGCGGATCTCGTGGTGTACCCGGCGGACCCGCGCGAGGACATCGAGGTGCTGCGGCACCCCACGGCAGTGGTGCTGCGCGGCGTCGTCTACCCGACCGCGCGCGTGTGACGCAGACGCGGTTGGTGGGCGCCCCCGCGGTCTGGCACAATATGCAGGTACTCGGCGTGCCCGGGCCCCTCTCACCCGGCCAGGCTGCGTCTCGGTCCCACCCACTGCTTCACCCCACGTCGCGGTGCTCGGGACCACCCCATCAGAAACCAGGAGAGACCACTTCGTGGCTGTCAAGATTCGTCTCAAGCGCCTCGGCAAGATCCGGGCCCCGTACTACCGTGTCGTCGTCATGGACTCGCGCGTCAAGCGCGACGGCCGTGCGATCGAGGAGATCGGCAAGTACCACCCGACCGAGGAGCCGTCGCTCATCGAGATCAAGTCGGAGCGCGCACAGTACTGGCTCGGTGTCGGCGCACAGCCGACCGAGCAGGTCGCCGCACTGCTCAAGGTGACCGGTGACTGGCAGAAGTTCAAGGGCCTGCCGGGTGCCGAGGGCACGCTGCGGGTCAAGGGCGAGAAGGCCGACGCGACTGCCGCGATCGAGGCCGTCAACGCCGACGCCGAGAAGGCCAAGGCCAAGGCTGCCGAGAAGGCTGCCGCCGCCAAGGCCGAGGCTCCGGCTGCGCCGGCCGAGGGCGACGAGGCCTGATGCTCTCGGAGGCCCTCGAGCACTTGGTGCGCGGCATCGTGGACAATCCGGACGACGTTCGCGTCTCCGCGAAGACGCTGCGCCGTGGTGACCTGCTCGAGGTCCGCGTGCACCCTGACGACCTCGGCCGAGTCATCGGCCGGGGCGGTCGCACGGCTCGCGCGCTGCGCACCGTGATCGGTGCGCTCGCCGCGGAGGGCCCGGTGCGGGTCGACGTCGTGGACGTCGACCGGCGCTGAGCGTTCGCCTGCTCTGCACGACGACGAGGCCCGGTCCGAACGTGGACCGGGCCTTGCTCGTCCCCGGTGCCTGCGGGAGATCCGCCGGCCGAGCCGAACGGCCGGTGGTACGCAACCGTTGGTCGAGCTTGTCGAGACCCCTGACTTCATTCTTTCGAGGAGACACATGCAGCTGACCGTCGCCCGCGTCAGCAAGGCGCACGGGCTCAAGGGCGAGGTGGCCCTCGACCTGCGCACGGACGACCCGGAGACCCGGCTCGCCGTCGGCGAGCGGCTCGAGACGCTGCCGCCCGACGTCGGGCCGCTGACCGTCACGCACGCGCGCGAGCACCAGGGCCGGTGGCTCGTCACGTTCGCCGAGATCACCGGCCGGACCGCTGCCGAGGAGCTGCGCGGCACCGAGCTCGTCGTCGAGGTGGACGTCTCGGACGAGGAGGACGCCTGGTACCCGCACGAGCTCGCGGGCCTGCGCGTCGAGCTCGAGGACGGCACGGTGATCGGCAAGGTCGTCTCCCTGGAGTACATGCCCGCGCACGAGGCGCTCCTCATCGAGGAGACCCTGCCCGACGGCGGCACCACCCGCACGCTGGTCCCGTTCGTCCTGGCGATCGTGCCGGTGGTCGACGTCGAAGGTGGTCGCGTCGTGCTGACCCCGCCCGGGGGGCTGCTGGCGCGCGACGCCGACGCCGCGATCGTCGACAGTGCCGATGATGTCGACGCGGTCGACAGTGCTGAAAATGCCGACGCGGTCGACCGTGAAGACAGCTGACGTGCGCGTCGACGTCATCTCGATCTTTCCCGACTACCTGGCGGCGCTCGACCTGTCGCTCGTGGGCAAGGCGCGGCAGCGCGGCCTGCTCGACCTGCGGGTCCATGACCTGCGCGACTGGACCACCGACCGGCACCGCACGGTGGACGACACCCCGTTCGGCGGGGGAGCGGGCATGGTCATGCGCCCCGACGTCTGGGGCACCGCCCTCGACGAGGTGCTCGGTGCCGGCACGGAGGGAGCGCACCTGATCGTGCCGACGCCGTCGGGCGAGGTGTTCACCCAGCGGCACGCCGAGAGGCTGGCGACCGCCGAGCAGCTCGTGTTCGCGTGCGGGCGGTACGAGGGCATCGACGCGCGCGTGGCCCAGCACTACCGGGACGCCGGCGTCACGGTGCACGAGCTGTCGATCGGCGACTACGTGCTCAACGGTGGCGAGGTCGCCTCGCTGGTCATGATCGAGGCGGTGGCGCGGCTCATCCCCGGCATGGTCGGCAACCCGGACTCGCTGGTGGAGGAGTCGCACGGCGCGGCCGGCCTGCTGGAGTACCCGGTGTACACGAAGCCGCCGTCCTGGGCGGACCTGGAGATCCCCGAGGTGCTGCTGTCGGGCCACCACGCGAAGATCGAGCGCTGGCGCCGGGACCGCGCCCTGGAGCGGACGGCGCGCCTGCGGCCCGACATGATCGCCGCGCTCGACGTGGCGAGCCTGGACAAGCACGACCTGGCGCTGCTGGGAGAGCTCGGCTGGGCTCCGGACCCGGACGACGACGGGACGCTGGCCCGCGGTTGAGCCGGCTCCGAGCCCGCGGCTGAGGTCACACCTGCTCGGGGCGTCGATCCCCGCGCTCGTGTGGCAGAATGAGCCGTCGGTGCGTCGCCGGTCAGGTCTCTGCCACAGGGGACGGCCGGGGCGGGCAACCGCCCCTGACCGGGTAATGCCGCACCTTCCATCCTCACCCTTCCGGGACCCGACGGCCAACAGGCCGAGGCGGGGCCCACGATATTCGCGCCTGACCTGTGGCAGGCCCGGAGAGAACAATGCAGAAGCTCGACATGATCGACGCAGCCTCGCTGCGATCCGACATCCCGGAGTTCCGCGCCGGTGACACGGTCAAGGTCAACGTCAAGGTCGTCGAGGGCAACCGCTCTCGTATCCAGGCGTTCCAGGGCGTCGTGATCTCCCGCCACGGCGGCGGGATCGGCGAGACGTTCGCTGTCCGCAAGGTCAGCTTCGGTGTCGGCGTGGAGCGCAAGTTCCCGCTGCACGCGCCGTCGATCGAGTCCATCGAGGTCGTCAGCCGTGGCATCGTCCGCCGCGCGAAGCTCTACTACCTCCGCGACCTGCGCGGCAAGAAGGCGAAGATCCGCGAGAAGCGCGACAGCTGACGCGTCCAGCACTTCAGCACGCACCAGGCAGCGGCCGCCGTCCTCAGCACCGAGGGCGGCGGCCGACGCCGTACGTGCTCCGTGACCTGCGTCTGTGGGGATATCAGACGGGGGTCGTGTGCGCCCGCGAGGCTATTTCGCCGCGGGCGCCCCGAGGTGACAGAGTTACCCTCGTGACGAGTTTCGACCGGGTGGCGCCGCCCACCCCTATCGATGGGACGCCCTTGAGCGCAGCAGAACCGTGGGAGAACAGCGGGGCGCATCGTCGGGGCGGAGCCGCGCACGGTCGTGAACCGCGCAAGCAGCAGTCCGGTTTCCTCGCGATGCTCAGGGAGATCGGGATCATCGTCGTCAGCGCGCTGATCCTGTCGTGGCTCATCAAGACGCTGCTGGTGCAGCCGTTCTACATTCCCAGCGCGTCCATGGAGGACACGCTGACGGAGGGCGACCGCGTGATGGCGTCCCGCCTGACGCCGGGGCCGTTCGACCTGGAGCACGGGGACATCGTCGTCTTCGTCGACCCGGGTGACTGGCTGCCGCCGTACCCGGCGCCCGACCGCGGCCCCGTGGGCAACGCGGCCGTGTCGTTCCTGACCACCGTGGGTCTCCTGCCGCAGGACACCGGTGACCACCTCATCAAGCGCCTGGTCGGGCTGCCCGGTGACACCGTCGTGTGCTGCGACGCCGAGGGGCGTGTGTCGGTGAACGGCGCGGCCATCGACGAGACGTACATCAAGCCCGGCTCGGAACCGAGCCAGGACCCGTTCGAGGTCACGGTGCCCGACGGCATGCTGTGGGTCATGGGTGACAACCGCCAGAACTCGCAGGACTCGCGCTACAACCGCGGCAAGCCGGGCGGCGGGTTCGTGCCCGTCGACAACGTGGTGGGTACCGCCTTCGCCACCGTGTGGCCCCTGGACCGGCTGGACTGGCACAGCACCCCGAGCCACGTCTTCGCCGGCGTCCCGGACGCGCCTCCCGCGGAGCAGTAGGTGGTCCGCGCGGTGCCCACGCTGCGACACGAGAGGGCGCTCCTCGCCTCCGGCGCCCGCCTCGTCGCGGGCATGGACGAGGTGGGGCGCGGGGCCCTGGCGGGCCCGGTCAGCGTGGGCGTCGTGGTGGTCGACGCCGCCACCCGCACCGGGCCGAAGGGCGTCGCCGACTCGAAGCTGCTGACGCCGGTCGCCCGGGAGGCCATCGCGCCCGCGGTGCGCCGCTGGGCGGTGGCCTGGGGCGTCGGCCACGCGGGGCCGGCCGAGATCGACGAGGTCGGGATCATCGCGGCGCTCCGGCTGGCCGGCCGGCGTGCGCTCGCCCAGGTGCGCCTGATGTGCGGCGACGTCGACGTCGTCGTGCTGGACGGCAAGCACGACTGGCTCTCCACCCCGTCGCTCGACCTGTTCGCGGCGGCGGACGCGCCCGACGACGGCGTCCCCGACCCCGCGGTGCGGACGCTGGTCAAGGCCGACATGACCTGCACCTCGGTGGCGGCCGCGAGCGTGCTGGCCAAGGTGGAGCGCGACGCGATCCTCGTCGAGCTGGCACAGCGGCACCCGGAGTACGCCTGGGACCAGAACAAGGGCTACAGCGCGAAGGCTCACATGGACGCCCTGGGGCTGCACGGACCCACCCCGCAGCACCGCAGATCCTGGAACCTGCCCGGAACCGCCGCGTCGGTGGGATGATGTCGTCGTGAGCGCCGAAGACCTCGAGAACTACGAGACCGAGATGGAGCTCGCGCTCTATCGCGAGTACCGCGACGTGGTGGGCCTGTTCTCCTACGTGGTGGAGACCGAGCGCCGGTTCTACCTGGCCAATCAGGTGGACCTGCAGGTGCGGTCCGCAGCGGGTGAGGTGTACTTCGAGCTGCGGCTCGCCGACGCCTGGGTGTGGGACGTCTACCGCTCCGCGCGCTTCGTGAAGTCGGTGCGTGTCGTGACGTTCAAGGACGTGAACGTCGAGGAGCTGTCGAAGGCGGAGCTGGCCCTCTGAGGTCGCCCGTCTGACTCGTTCCCCCGTCCAGGTAAGGGATTCACCCACCATCCGGCCGTTGCCTTGACGGCGCGCTCGCGGAGCGGGCAGCCTCGCAATTGGTAAATATTGATTACCAATGGAGGTAGAGATGCGCATCCCGGCGATCCTTGCGACGACATCCGTAGCGGCCGTGCTCGTCGCCGGGACGGTGGTCCCGGCGGACGCCGCACCGACGGCGGAGCTGTTCGACGACTTCAGCTACAGCGGTCCGGGCGACCCGCTCCTCGCCCAGCGCGGCTGGTACGTCCGTTCCGGCGGTGGCGGCCCGGGGGTGCCGGGCGCGGTGTGGTCGAGGGACCACGTCTCGTTCCCCGCGGCCGACGGCGGCCAGGCGCTGGAGCTCAAGGCGTCCACCGAGGGCCCCGCCGGCGCCACCGTGCAGTCGGAGGTCTCCCACCAGCGCAAGTTCGCCGAGGGCACCTATGCCGCCCGGGTACGTTTCGCGGATGCCCCGGTCAGTGGTCCGGACGGCGACGAGACCGTCCAGAGCTTCTTCACGATCACGCCGCTCGACGCGCCGATGGACCCTGACTACGGCGAGCTCGACTTCGAGTACCTGCCGAACGGCGGCTGGGGTGAGAGCGGTCCGACGCTTTTCATGACCACGTGGGAGACCTACCAGCCCGATCCGTGGCTCGCGGACAACGTCCATGGCACGGTCTCGGCAAGCCTGGACGGTTGGCACGACCTCGTGATCCAGGTCGCCGACGGCCGGGTGACCTACTACCTAGACGGCACCGAGGTGGCCGACCACGGCGACAAGTACTACCCGGAGACGGACATGGCGATCAGCTTCAACCACTGGTTCATCGCCGGTGGCCAGGTCGCCGACCCGACGCCCCGTGACTATGTCGAGCAGGTCGACTACGTCTACTTCGCCCAGGACGAGGTCGTCCCGCCGGCCGAGGTGACCGCCCGGGTCCAGCAGTTCCGGGCCGAGTCGGTGAGCTGGACGGACACCGTCCCGGCCGGCTGACCTGATCAGGGGCGGCCCGGGGCCACCGGCGCCGGGCCGCGCCCAGAAGTCGTCCCGGCTTGCCATGTACCCCCGTGGCGGAGTCCCAGCGGTCCGAGCGCTACGTCGGGCCTGTGGATCGTCGATCTGTGCACAGATGGGCCGCGGACGCCGTCGGACGGTCCACCTCCGTGACCAAGGTTGGTCACGGAGGTGGACGCGATGGCGAAGAAGGACGGCGTGGGCCGGTACGGCGAGCGGGTAGCGCTGCAGCATGTGAGGGCACGCGGCTGGGAGGTGCTCGACACCAACTGGCGGGGCAAGGACGGAGAGCTCGACATCGTCGCGCTCGACGGCGACGTGCTCGTGGTGATCGAAGTCAAGACCCGGTCCGGCCACGGGTTCGGGCACCCGGCAGAGGCGGTCACGCCGCGCAAGCTGGCGCGCATCAAGCGGCTGACGGGGCAGTGGCTCACCGCGTTCCGGGAACGGCTGGCCGCGGCGCGGCTCCAGGAGGAGGCGGCGCCGGGCAGCGCGGTGCCGGTGCTGCCGAACGTGCGGACGCGCTTCGGCGGGATCCGGATCGACGTGGTGGCGGTGACGCTGCAGGCCCAGGGGCGCGCGGTCGTCGAGCACCTCGAGTCGGTGGCCTGATGGGGACGGCGACCACACGGGCGGTCTCGCTCGTGGGGCTGCAGGGGCACGTGGTGGAGGTGCAGGCACACCTCGCGGCGTCGGTCCCCGGGTTCACGCTGGTGGGGCTGCCGGACGCCGCCCTGAGCGAGTCCCGCGACCGGGTCCGGGCGGCGGTGACCAGCACGGGCCTGCAGTGGCCCGTCAAGAAGATCACCGTCAACCTCTCGCCCGCGTCGCTGCGCAAGCAGGGCAGCTCGTACGACCTGGCGATAGCGGTGGCGATCCTGGCCGGTGCCGAGGGGCCGTCGTCCGCGGGCCTGCGGCGGGAGGGGCTGGACCGGGTGGTCCACCTGGGCGAGCTGGGGCTCGACGGGCGGCTGCAGCCGGTGCGCGGGGTGCTGCCCGCTGTCGCGGCGGCGGTGGACGCGGGATACCGGGACGTCGTCGTGGCGGCCGGGGACCGTGACGAGGCGGGCCTGGTGCCGGGCGCCCGGGTGGTGGGCGCGGCGAGCCTGGCCGAGGTGGTGGCACTGCACGGCGGGCCGCACGAGCTGGTGCGGGAGGTGGTGACCGTGCGGCCGACCCGGTCGGCGCTGCCCGCACGGCTGCCGGGCGACCTGGCCGACGTGCTGGGGCAGGAGCGGCCGCGTGCAGCGCTGGAGGTGGCTGCTGCGGGCGGTCACCACCTGCTGCTCGTCGGGCCGCCGGGAGCAGGCAAGACCATGCTGGCGTCCCGCCTCCCGGGGATCCTCCCGGACCTCACCGACCGGGAGGCCGTCGAGGTCACCGCGGTGCACTCCGTGGCGGGCACGTTCGACCCGGGTGGCGGGCTGATCCGTCGGCCGCCGTTCGAGGACCCGCACCACACGGCCACCCCGGCCGCCGTGGTGGGTGGTGGGTCCGGCATCGCTCGCCCGGGCGCGGTGTCGCGGGCCCACCGCGGGATCCTGTTCCTGGACGAGGCCCCGGAATTCGGCGCGCGGGTGCTGGAGACGCTCCGGCAGCCGCTGGAGCAGGGCGAGCTCGTGATCCACCGGTCGGGCGGCGCGGCGCGCTACCCGGCCCGGTTCCAGCTCGTGCTGGCGGCCAACCCCTGCCCCTGCGGCCTCGCTGTGGGCAAGGGGCTGGAGTGCAGCTGCTCGCCGACGGTGCGGCGCCGGTACTTCGCCAGGCTGTCCGGTCCGCTGCTGGACCGCGTGGACGTGCAGGTCGAGGTGCAGCCCGTCGACCGGGTCGAGAGCATGGAGGGCAGCTCCGAGCCGACGTCGGTCGTGGCCGCCCGGGTGCTCGCCGCGCGGGAGGCCGCACGGGCCCGGCTGGCCGACACCCCCTGGTCCACCAACGCGGAGATGCCGGGGCGGTTCCTCCGCGACCTGCTCCGGCCGCACCCCGGTCTGCTCGGCCCGATCGAACGCGCGATGACCGACGGGCGGCTCAGCCTGCGCGGGGTCGACCGGGTCCTGCGGATGGCCTGGACCATCGCGGACCTCGCGGGGCGTGCCGCGCCCACGGTGTCCGACGTCGGCAACGCTCTGCTGCTGCGCACCGGAGGCGACCATGGGTGAGCCGCTCTTCGACCTGCCCCCCACGGGCCTCGGGTTCGACGTGGACGACCCGGTGCTGGCACGGGCGGCGTGGAGCCGCATCGCCGAGCCGGGGGACCCGGTGGCGGGCGCCCTGGTGGGCAACCTCGGCCCGGTCGGTGCGCTGGGCTGGCTGGTGGAGGCTGCCCGGTCCCCGGAGAGAGCGGGGGCGGCGCTCCGGCGGATCGGCGGCGGCCGGGCGCTGGACGACGTGCCGGGCCGCGGGCCGGCGACGTACTCGGGCAGCCGGGCCGACGCCCCCGGCCGCGTGCTCGGGCCTGCTGCCGAGGGCCCTGCCGCCGGGGGAGGAGCGTCAGGCGCGCGAGCGGCGGGCCTGGTCGTGGCCGCCGTGCGGCGCTGGGCGCCGCGGCTCGAACGGCTCGACCCCGAGGGTGAGCTCGCGGTGCTCGACAGGTACGGCGGAACGTTCCTGGCGCCGGACGACCCGCGCTGGCCGGCGGGGTTCGCCGACCTGGGCACCGGCGCGCCGCTGGCCCTGTGGGTGCGTGGTGACCCCGACCTGACCCGGCTGGCGGTGCGCTCGGTGTCGCTGGTCGGCTCCCGTGCCTGCACCGACTACGGCATCCGTGTGACGCGGACCCTGGCGTGCGGCCTGGCCGACCGCGGGTTCACCGTCGTCTCGGGCGGCGCCCACGGCATCGACGCGGAGGCGCACCGGGGCGCGCTGGTGTCGGGGTCACCGACCGTGGCCTTTCTTGCGGGAGGTGTCGACCGCCTCTATCCCGCGAGCAACACCGACCTGCTGCGGCGGGCCATGGAGCGGGGCGCCGTGGTGAGCGAGGTGCCGCCGGGATCGGTCCCGGGCAAGCAGCGGTTCCTCAAGCGCAACCGGCTGATCGCGGCACTCACGTCGGGCACGGTGGTCGTCGAGGCGTCCCTCCGGTCCGGTGCGTTGTCCACGGCCAACCACGCCGCGACGCTGCTGAGGCCGCTGGGCGCGGTGCCGGGTCCGGTCACCTCGATGGCGTCCGCCGGCTGCCACGAGCTGCTGCGGCGCGGCGCGGCCGTGTGCGTCACGGATGCGGCGGACGCCGCCGAGCTGGTGGGCGACCTGGGCGAGAGCGCGCCGGAACGCCGGGGCGAGACCCGGCCCGGCGACGACCTCGACGCCGCAGGCAAGGCCGTGCTGGACGCGCTACCCGTACGGAAGGCGGCGCACGAACGCTCGATCGCCCGGGCGGCGGGACTCGCGCTCGGCGACACGACGGGTGCGCTCGGGCTGCTGGAGCTCATGGGTCTCGCCGAGCAGAAGGACGGAGGCTGGCGCAGACGCTGACGAGGAGCCGCCGTGCACGGCCGCGGAGCCCGCCCCCGGGCAGGCTCCGCGGCCGGTCAGCGCGTCGGGTCGAGCAGGAGCTTGCCGACGGTCCCGCGCGAGCGCAGCGCCTCGTGGGCAGCGCGGGCGTCGGACAGTGCGTACTCGCCGCCCGCCACGACGCGGAGCTCGCCCGACCGTGCGAGGTCGAACAGCTCGGCCAGGGCGGTGCCGTAGAGGTCGCCGGGCAGGCGGAACACGTGGGGCAGCCACATGCCGGTGACGGTGGTGCTGTGGCCGAGGAGGTTGCGCAGATCGATGGGCATGGGCGGCTTGCGGCCGGCCATGCCGTAGAAGACCAGCCGGCCGAAGGGCGCCAGCGCCGCGACGCTCTGGTCGGTGGTGGTGCCGCCGACCATGTCGAGCACGATGTCGACGCGGCGCCGTTGGCGTCGAGCAGGGTCGCTGTCATGTCGTCCGCGCGGGAGTCGACGGCGACGTCGGCCCCGAGCTCGAGGGCCAGGGTGCGCTTCTCGTCGCTGCTCGCCGTCGCGACGACGCGTCCGGCGCCCCAGGCCTTGGCCAGCTGCACGGCTATCGTGCCGACGCCGCCGGCCGCGGCGTGCACGACCACCGACTCACCGGGCTCGAGGTGGGCGTTCTTGCGCAGCAGGATCCAGGCCGTGGTGCCCTGCACCAGCATGGAGAGCGCGGTGAGATCGTCCACGTCGTCGGGCACGGGGAAGGTCATGGCCTCGTCGGCGACGGCGCGTTCGGCGTATCCGCCACCACCGGTCAGGAGAGCGACGACGCGCCTGCCGTCCTGCGTGCGCCCGACGACCTCGCCGCCCGGGACGAACGGCAGCGTGGTCGGAGTCTGGTACGAGTTCTCCACCTGGTGCGTGTCGGCGTAGTTCAGGCCGATCCGCGAGACGTCGATCAGTACCTGTCCCGGCCCTGGTGCCGGTTCGGGCACCTCGACGGGCGCGAGCACCTCGGGCCCGCCGAACTCGGTCACCTGTACAGCACGCATCGTGACGTCCTCCTGTGCTCGTCCGACCGTCATACTCGCAGAACCGGGTGGGTACGGGCGAAAAATGCGGCGCGCCTTCTTCGTCGCACAGCGGGGGAGTTGCACACTGGCAAACGTGGACCTTACCGACCTGTCCGGCTTGCCTCGGCTGCCCGAGCAGATGTCTGATGCCGTGTCCCGGTTCGGCAGCTACCTCGACGCGCAGCGTGGGCACTCCGCCCACACGCGGCGCGCCTACGTGGCGGACGTGACCGACCTTCTCCGGTACGCGATGCGACACGGCACCACGCGGCTCGACGCCATCGATCTCACGCTGCTGCGCGGCTGGCTCGCGTCGCAGTCCGACCGCGGGCTCGCCCGTTCCACGCTGGCCCGCCGAGGCGCCTCCGCCCGTGCGTTCCTGCGCTGGGCGCACCGTTCGGGGCTGGTGCCCGTCGATCCGTCGGCCCGCCTCGCGAGTCCCAAGGTGCCGCGCACCCTGCCCACCGTGCTCGACGTCGACGCGGCAGGCCGCCTGCTCGACAGCGCCCGGGCCGCGGCGGAGGAGGCGGACGAGGCGAACCGGCCGGTGGCACTGCGCTCGTGGGTCGCCGCGGAGCTGCTGTACGGCGCGGGCATCCGGGTGGGCGAGCTGGTGTCCGTCGATGTCGGGCACGTGGACGCCAGGGACCGGCTCGTGCGGGTGCTCGGCAAGGGCGGCAAGGAGCGTGTGGTGCCGTTCGGCATCCCGGCGGCGCGTGCGGTGGAGGCCTGGCTGGCCGACGGCCGACCCGAGCTGGCGACCGCTACGACCGGCGACGCGCTGCTCGTGGGCGAGCGGGGCGGCCGCTGGGGCCAGCGTCAGGTGCGCGAGGCGGTGCACCGTCTCGCGGCGCAGGCCGGCGTCGAGGACGTCGCGCCGCACGCGCTCCGGCACTCCGCCGCCACCCACCTGCTGCAGGGCGGCTCGGACCTGCGCGCGGTGCAGGAGGTGCTGGGGCACGCGAACCTCGCGACGACCCAGCGCTACACGCACGTGGACGCGGAGCGGCTGCGCAGCGTCTACGCCCAGGCGTTCCCGCGCGCGTGACGCGACCGTCCCGGGCGGCTCAGCGGTCCGGCAGGAGCACGATCGGCGGGCGGTCCAGGAGCGACAGCGGGTCGATGTAGCGTTCGCCCCGCCGGACACCCCAGTGCACGCAGGACCGGGGCGCGCAGTGGTTCGGCGGCGTGCCGCCGTCGGTACCGCCGCCCTCGACGACGCCGATCGCGGCCCCGGCGACGACGGTGGTCCCGACCGGCACCGAGACGGTCACCGGCTCCAGGCTGGTGCGCAGGCCGTCCGGGTGCGTGACCACCACGACCCCGCGCCGTGCCACCTGTCCGGCGAAGGTCACGACACCCGCCCCGGGGGAGAGGACCTGGGCGCCGGCAGCGGCGACCAGGTCCACGCCGCGGTGCCCGGGTCCCCATTCCTGCTCGGGCGGGTCGAACAGGCGCTCCACGCCCGACGGCGGGTCCACGCCCGCGACGGGCGGTACGTACCCGGTCGCTACCGGCGGAGGCCCGGCGTCGACCGGCGCAGGTCCCGTGCCGATACCCGCCCGCAGCTCGACGGCCGACCCGGTACCCACCGCGATGTCGGGCCCGGTGCGCACCGCGGCCGCCGGCACAACAACTGCGGGCGCAGCTGCCGCGGGCGCAACGACGGGGCCGGCGACCAGGGCGATCGTGACCAGCACGGCCAGCAGTGCGGTGGAGGGCCGGCCGAGCACACGGCCGTGCGGGGGCCCGGGAGGACGTGCGGCAAGAGATCTCATGCCGCGAGCATTCCCCGATGCCGGGGGCCCGGGGCGCGCACGGATCCCCGCTGTGCACGGAGGCCCGCACGGCCCGGCTGTGGTCGCGCTCGCTTCCAGGAGGGGCCGTCGCGAGGGTCTCGGCGTCGCTCCGAGGAGCCTCCCGGGCCGGGCCGGGACAGGCCCCGCCGGACGAGCGGGCGACGTCACAGTCGCGGCACGACCGCCGGGTCCTCGGTGCAAGGGCAGGTCGGGTAGACTTCCACCCGCGACCGGCATGCGCTCCCGAACCGGCAGACGGACAGCCTGGCTGACCGTTGGCCAGGCAGGGGGAGCACCCGATCGACAACGCGCGTCACAGCAAGTCACGTCCGGCAGCGGTCCGGCCCACTGGGTCGGCGTCGGGCACGACGTGGCGCCAGGGGCACCGAAGCAATGCGGTGCCGATCCAACCCAACCGCGGCCCGGGCTGTCAGCCTGGTGCCGCCTGAAATGTGTGCGGAGGACCCGAGTCGATCTCGGGCCGCACCGAAAGGACGTGTCATGGCCGTCGTGTCCATGCGCCAGCTCCTCGAGAGCGGTGTCCACTTCGGACACCAGACCCGCCGTTGGAACCCGAAGATGAAGCGGTTCATCTTCACGGAGCGCAACGGCATCTACATCGTCGACCTGCAGCAGTCGCTGCACTTCATCGACAACGCCTACGACTTCGTCAAGGAGACGGTCGCCCACGGCGGCTCGATCCTCTTCGTCGGCACCAAGAAGCAGGCCCAGGAGCCGGTGGCCGAGCAGGCCGCCCGTGTCGGGATGCCCTACGTGAACCACCGCTGGCTCGGCGGCATGCTCACGAACTTCACCACCGTGCACAAGCGCCTTCAGCGGATGAAGGAGCTCGAGGAGATCGACTTCGACGACGTGGCCGCCTCCGGCCTGACGAAGAAGGAGCTCCTGGTCCTGCGCCGCGAGAAGGACAAGCTCGCGCGCACGCTCGGCGGTATCCGTGACATGGCCAAGGTTCCCTCGGCCGTCTGGATCGTCGACACGAACAAGGAGCACCTCGCAGTGGACGAGGCCCGCAAGCTGGGCATCCCCGTCGTCGCGATCCTCGACACCAACTGCGACCCCGACATGGTCGACTACGCGATCCCGGGCAACGACGACGCGATCCGTTCCGTCACGCTGCTCACCCGCGTGATCGCGGACGCCGCCGCCGAGGGCCTCATGCAGCGCCACTCGGGTGGTAGCAAGACCGGTGCCGAGACCGAGGTCGCCGCCGAGCCCCTGGCCGAGTGGGAGCGCGAGCTCCTGGCCGGTTCCGAGGGCACCGTGGAGGCTCCGGCCGAGACGAGCGAGGGCACCGTTGCCGCGGCGTCCGCCGAGGCCGCTGAGGCCGCCACCCCGGCCGCTCCCGCCGAGGTCGTCGAGGCCGCGGAGGCGGTCGAGGCTGCTCCCGCCGCCGCGCCCGAGGTCACCGCACCCGCCGACGAGGCTCCGGCCGCCGCCCCCGAGGCGACCGAGGCCGCCGCCGCGGTCGCTCCCGAGGCCGCTGAGGCCGCTGAGGCCGAGACCGAGAAGTGACGTGCTGCGCTGGCCGGGTCCGGTTCGTCCGGACCCGGTCAGCGCGCCGCCCCTCGGGTCGCACGACCTCCCACGAACAACACGACTGCACGGAGGACCAGAACAATGGCGAACTACACCGCCGCTGACATCAAGGCGCTGCGTGAGCGGACCGGCGCCGGCATGCTCGACGTCAAGAAGGCACTGGACGCTGCCGACGGCGACGCCGAGAAGGCCATCGAGATCATCCGCACCAAGGGCCTCGCCCGCGCCGCCAAGCGTGAGGGCAACACCGCCTCCGAGGGCCTCGTGGCCGTCAAGGTCGAGGACACCGCGGCCGGCCAGGTCGCCACGATGATCGAGCTGAACGCCGAGACCGACTTCGTCGTCAAGAACGAGAAGTTCATCTCGCTGGCCGAGGCCGTGCTCGAGGCAGCGGCCGCCGCCGGCGCCTCCGACGAGGTGGCGGCCACCGCCGCCCCGTCCGCCGAGGGCACCGTCGCCGACCTCATCGCCGCACAGGGCGCCACGCTGGGCGAGAAGATCGTCCTGCGCCGCGTCGCGCGGGTCGAGGGCCCCAAGGTCACGACCTACCTGCACAAGACGGCCAAGGACCTGCCGCCGTCGATCGGTGTCCTCGTCGTCACCGACGAGGCGGGCGCCCCGGTCGCCAAGGACGTCGCGCAGCACGTCGCGGCGATGGCCCCGAAGTACCTCACGCGTGAGGACGTCCCGGCGGACGTCGTCGAGAAGGAGCGTGCCATCGCTCTGGAGACCTCGAAGAACGAGGGCAAGCCGGAGGCCGCGCTGCCCAAGATCGTCGAGGGTCGCCTGAACGGCTTCTTCAAGGAGGTCGTGCTCGTCGACCAGCCGCTGGCCAAGGACCCGAAGACCACGGTCGGCAAGCACGTTGCCGCCGTGAACGGCTCCCTGACCGCGTTCGTGCGTTTCCGCGTCGGTTCCTGACGCAGCTTGGTCGGCCCGGTCCGCGCTTCGGCGCGGGCCGGGCCGACCCGTACGCGGGTCGGCCACTTCTCCACGTGCCGGCTCGCACACCGGGCTCCGTCAGGGGCACGGTAGGACTTCGATGCATCTGATGCGGTCTAGAGCCAGACGGGCTCGAGACCGCACCAGGGGTCTCGAGGTCGACCCGGACGCCTCTGCCGCGCGCAGAGGTGTGTTGCCCGCGAGTCGGGCAGTATTCCGGGAGAGCCAGTTTCCCGGTAGTGACGACCGAAGGGTGACGGACCAGTGAGCGACGAGGCGACCCAGGACTTCGCGGTGGACATGGAGGGCAAGCCGGCCCGGCGTGTGCTCCTGAAGCTGTCGGGCGAGGCGTTCGGCGGCGGCAGCGTAGGGCTCGATGCCGACGTGGTCCGGCGCATCGCGAAGGAGATCGGTGTAGCGGTGCGCGACGGCGTGCAGGTCGCCATCGTCGTCGGCGGGGGGAACTTCTTCCGCGGCGCCGAGCTGAGCGTCGCGGGCATGGACCGTGCCCGTGCCGACTACATGGGCATGCTCGGCACGGTCATGAACTGCCTGGCCCTCCAGGACTTCCTGGAGCAGGCAGGCGTCAAGACTCGCGTGCAGACCGCCATCACCATGGGGCAGGTCGCCGAGCCGTACATCCCGCTGCGCGCGATCCGGCACATGGAGAAGGGCCGCGTCGTCATCTTCGGCGCCGGCGCCGGCATGCCGTACTTCTCCACCGACACCGTCTCGGTGCAGCGCGCGCTGGAGACGCACTGCGAGCAGGTCGTCATGGGCAAGAACGGCGTCGACGGCGTCTACGACTCCGACCCGCGCCGCAACCCTGACGCGAAGAAGCTCGACCACCTCACGTACACCGACGCTCTCGTGAACCGACTCGGCGTCATGGACGACACGGCGCTGGCCATGTGCCGCGACAACAACGTCGAGATGCGCGTGTTCGGCATGGAGGGCGAGGGCAACGTGACCCGCGCGCTGGCCGGCGAGCCGATCGGTACGCTGATCACGTCACGCTGATCACCTCGTGCCGAGCAGTGCGCGCCCCGGCGAGTCCCGGGAAACGCGCGAACCTTTCGGTAGCCGGGCGAAGTGTCCGTAGAGTGGCCCCGGCACCACCCGTAGACGAATGAAGGAGCAGTGGTGATCGACGAGACCCTCCTCGAGGCCGAGGAAAAGATGGAGAAGGCGATCGAGGTCGCCAAGGAAGACTTCGCGGGTATCCGTACCGGTCGCGCCAACGCGGGGATGTTCAGCAAGATCACCGTCGACTACTACGGTGCGCCGACGCCGCTGCAGCAGCTGGCGTCGTTCAACATCCCCGACGCCCGCACCGTGATGGTCGCCCCGTTCGACAAGAGCTCGCTGCCGGCCGTCGAGAAGGCGCTGCGCGACTCCGACCTGGGCGTGAACCCCGCGACCGACGGCAACGTCGTCCGCGTCGTGCTGCCCTCCCTCACCCAGGAGCGCCGCCGCGACTACGTGAAGCTCGCCAAGACCAAGGCCGAGGAGGCGCGCGTCTCGGTGCGCAACATCCGGCGCAAGGCCAAGGACGAGCTGGACCGCGTGGTCAAGGACGGCGAGGCCGGCGAGGACGAGGTCGCCCGCGCGGAGAAGGAGCTGGACAAGCTCACCAAGAGCCACGTCGAGGTCATCGACCAGCTGCTCTCCAGCAAGGAGAGCGAGCTGCTCGAGGTCTGATGTCCGCACCGCCTCGAGACAGAACAGAGCTAGACGATGCGCACACCGCCGTGAGCCCCGAGCCCGAGCCCGTACCGGCCCCGAAGCAGTCGCGCGCAGGCCGCAACCTTCCTGCAGCGATCCTGGTCGGCGTCGGCCTGCTCGGTGTCGTCGGTGCGTCGTTGTACTGGCGACCGGAGCCGTTCGTCCTCTTCGTGGTCCTGCTGCTGTGGGCAGGGCTGTGGGAGCTGCGCCAGGCGTTCGCGCGCCGTGACCTGCGCCTGCCGATGGTGCCCCTGTTCGTGGGGACCGCCGGCATGGTCGTCTCCGCCTACCGGGGCGGCGCGGAGGCGTTGTTCGTCGCCTTCGTGCTGACGGTGGCGGCTGCGGTGGTCTGGCGCGCGCTCGACGGTTCCGGGCTCAGTGCCGTACGCGACTCCGCGGCGGCGGTCTTCGCCGCCGCCTACGTCCCGTTCCTGGCCGGCTTCGTCGTCCTCATGCTGGCGCAGCCCGACGGCGAGATCCGCGTCGTCCTGTTCGTCCTCCTGGCGGTCGCCAACGACACGGGCGGCTACATCGCGGGAGTCATGCTGGGCCGGCACCCGCTCGCTCCGACCGTGAGCCCCAAGAAGTCGTGGGAGGGCCTGGCCGGCTCGATCGTGCTCGCCACGGTGGTGGGCGTGCTCGGGGCGGTCTACGGGCTGGGCGAGAGCCCGATCCTCGGGATCGCGCTCGGCGTCATGACCGCCATCACGGCAACTGTGGGCGATCTCGCGGAATCGCTGCTCAAGCGTGACCTAGAATTGAAGGACATGGGCTCATTGCTCCCGGGGCACGGGGGCGTGCTGGATCGCCTCGATTCGATGATCATCACAGCGCCCTTCGTCTATCTTGTGCTCTCGGTGGTTGCCTGATGAAAACTCCCCTCGCCCAGCCGACCGTCCGGCCTTCGGACGAGACCCCTGCTATCCCGCTCCAGATGGCGCCGAAGCGCCGCGGCAAGCCGCCGAAGCACTTCGCCGACCTCACTCCCGAGGAGCGAGTGGCCTCCGTCGTCGAGGCGGGTGAGCCGGCGTTCCGGGCCAAGCAGCTCGCCACGCACTACTTCACGCACTACACGAGCGACCCGGCGAAGATGACCGATCTCCCGGCGAAGTCCCGGGACGCCCTCGCGACGACCATGTTCCCCGAGCTGATGCGGCCGACGCGCAAGCTCGAGGCGGACGGCGGCACCACGGTCAAGACGCTCTGGCACCTGTTCGACGAGGCCAAGGTCGAGTCGGTCCTGATGCGCTACCCGCAGCGCACCACGCTCTGCGTCTCGAGCCAGGCGGGCTGCGGCATGGCCTGCCCGTTCTGCGCCACGGGCCAGCTCGGCCTGACGCGCAACCTCTCGACGGCGGAGATCCTGGAGCAGGTCCGCGCGGCGTTCCGCTCGCTGGCCGACGGCGAGATCCCCGGCGGTGTCACCCGGCTGAACAACCTGGTGTTCATGGGCATGGGCGAGCCGCTCGCGAACTACAAGGCAGTGATCGAGACGGTGCGGGCGCTGGTGGCGCCCCAGCCGGAGGGCTTCGGCATGTCGGCCCGCAACATCACCGTCTCCACGGTGGGCCTGGTCCCGGCGATGCAGAAGCTCACCAAGGAGGGCATCCCGGTGACGCTCGCACTCTCGCTGCACGCGCCCGACGACGACCTGCGCTCCGAGCTGGTGCCGATCAACACGCGCTGGAGCGTCGACGAGACCCTCGACACCGCGCGGAACTACTTCGAGGTGACCGGCCGTCGCGTGTCCATCGAGTACGCGCTGATCAAGGACATGAACGACCACGGCTGGCGGGCCGACCTGCTGGGCGAGAAGCTCAACGCCCGCGGGCGCGGCTGGGTGCACGTGAACCCGATCCCGCTCAACCCCACGCCCGGTTCGATCTGGACCGCGAGCGACCGTGAGGTCGAGGACGAGTTTGTGGCACGATTGCGCGGTCACGGGATCCCGACCACGATCCGTGATACCCGCGGGAGCGATATCGACGGGGCCTGCGGGCAGCTTGCGGCTGAGGAGGACGACGAGTGAGTGGGATGTTCAACAGCGTTCCCGCGCTGCGCACCGGGTACGACAAGGACGAGGTCGACGAGTTCTTCGAGCACGCACGGCAGGCGTACGAGGGACGTACCGCGGACCGGCTGACGAGTGCCGACATCCAGGCGTCCACGTTCGACCTGACCCGTGGTGGGTACAACACCCACGAGGTCGACGCGGCGCTCGACCGGCTCGAAGCGGCGTTCATCGCCCGGCAGCGCGCGGAGTACGCGGCGGCGCACGGCCAGCAGGCCTGGATGAACGCGCTCGCAGAGCGCGCACGGTCGCTCTACGGACGGCTGGGCCGGCCTGACGGCGAGAAGTTCGCGCCCGCGGACCGCGGCTCACAGGGTTACGACAAGGACGACGTCGACGACCTGTGCGACCGGCTCATCGGGTACTTCGACCGCCAGGAGCCGCTGACGGCCGGCGACATCCGGTCCGCCACGTTCGGGCGCGCCCGCGGTGCGGACGCCTACGACGAGGCCTCGGTGGACGCGTTCCTCAGCCGCGCGGTGGAGGTCCTGCTCGGGGTCGAGTGACCCCACGCGGAGGTAGAACTCTGGCGAGGTAGAACCGTGGCAGCACGGTTCTACCTCGCCACAGTTCTACCTCGCGACAGGGAGTGAGGCGCCCGGCACCCACCCGCACCGGGTCAGACGGCGGTCGCGGGCTCCCGCTCCTCGCGCAGCAGGACCTCGTGCTGCGTCGCCGTCAGGAAGTTGCGGATCGAGTCCCGGCTCCTGGTGAGGCAGTCGATGCGTGCCTGGACGCCGACCAGCTCCGTCGCGAGCTGTTCGGCCACCTCGCGGGGGCACGTCGGCTCGTCGCGGGCCGCGGCGTCCTCGGTGTCGAGCAGCACCTTGACCAGCCGCGTCGGGATGCCGGCCTGGACCAGGCCCGCCACGCGGGACACGCGCTCGACGTGGGCCTCGGTATAGGTGCGGTACCCGTTGGGCGCGCGGTCCGCCTCGAGCAGGTCCTGCTGCTCGTAGTAGCGGATCAGACGCGGTGTGACACCGGTTCGCGCGGCCAGCTCGCCGATCTTCATGGGCGCCTCCGAGCGCAGACTTGACATTGACATCAGTGTCAAACTCTAGCGTTGCCGACATGGAGACAACAGGTATGACACCAGGCCAGCCGGTCGCCGTCGAACCACCCCCGAGCGGGCTCCCCGTGGCGCCGTCCGCTGACGTGCTGCCCTGGCCCTCGCTGCTCGTGCTGGGCGCCGGCACGCTCCTCATGGTCACCGCCGAGATGCTGCCGACGGCGGTGCTCGAGCAGATGAGCACCGGCCTGGGCGTCGCCGAGTCGAGCACCGGCATGCTGGTCTCGCTGTGGGCAGCGGTGGTCGTGGTGCTCAGCTTCCCGCTGGTCCGGCTGACGCGTGGCCGTGACCGCCGTGCGGTGATCGCCGGTGGGCTGGCGGTCCTCGCCCTCTCGTCGGCCCTCACGGCCCTCGCCCCCACGTTCCAGCTCGCCGTCGGCGCGCGGATCCTCGGCGCGTCCGCCGTGGGGCTGCTGTGGGCCACCACCAACGCGCACGTCGCCGACCTGGTCTCCGACCGTCTGCTCGGGCGCGCGGTCGCCGTGGTGCTGGGCGGGGCGACCCTCGGGATGGTGGTGGGCACGCCGCTGGCCCGGCTGGTCGCCGACGCCGCCGGGTGGCGGGCCGCGTTCTGGGCCCTCGCGGTCCTCGGCGTGCTGAGTGCCGTCGCGGTGCGGCTGGTCGTCGCCCGTGCGGCAGTCCCGGCAGCCGCGGCCCTGGTCACCTCGACGGGAGCCGGTGAGCCGACGGCGGGTGGCCCGGCGCCGGGCTCGGGCGGCCCGACGGGCGTGGCCCGGCGCGGCATGGGGCAGCTGCTGACGGTGACCGCGCTCGTCGCGCTGGTCCTGGTGGGTCACTACGGCGCGTACACCTACATCACGCGCCTCACGGAGGTGCCGGCCGACGCGCTGCCGGGCGGGATGAGCGCGCTGCTGCTGGTGTTCGGGCTGGCCTCCGCGGTGGGCGTCGCCCTGGCGGGCCGCCTCGGCGACCGGACCGGGTCTGCGCTCGTCGTCAGCGTGGCCGCGACCGCGCTCACCGTGCTCGCGCTCGGCGTCGTCGACACCAGCCCCGCGGTGGGGATCGCCGTGGTCGTGGCGTGGGGGGTCGTGTCGGGCGGCATGCCGCCCTTCGCCCAGACGCTGATCCTGCGGCTGGCCGGACCCGAGCGGCGCTCGTTCGCGGGTGCGCTGATCCCGGTGCTGTTCAACGGCGGTATCGCCGTCGGGGCCGCGCTGGCGTCGTGGGTCGTGGCCGGCGAAGGCGTGACGGCGCTGCCGCTGCTCGGTGCGGTGGTGGTCGGCGTCGCGGCGGCAGGCCTGGCGGTGTCGCTCCGCCGCGCGGTGTGACGTGCCCGGGGTGGTGCTCCGGCGCGACGCGCGCGGGAGCACCACCCCGTTCTCGACGTTGCCGGGTCATGTTGCCGGGTCACGTCGCTGGGTCAGCAGGCGGGAGCCACCGGGCTGGACGAGCCGGTGTTGACGTAGGCGTCCGAGACCCAGTTGCCCGGCCCGATCCGGTTCCACAGGTCGGTGGTGCCGTAGGTCCCGGTCACCGTCGTGCCGCGCGCGGTGCACTCGATCACCACGTTCGCGTGGTTGCCGGCCTGTCCGACGGCGGCCTTGCCGGTGCCCGGCCCGGAACGCACGGTGAGCGGGCCGCCGCTGGTGCGGACGACCCCCTTCGGGCCGGACCCGGTCCAGAGGTAGGTCACGGTGGTCCAGGCGTTGTCCGTCAGCCCGACGCCGTCCCAGAAGGTGCCGTCCCCGAGGTCGATCCCGGCGGGGTTGGCGACCCGGCGGCCGAACCCGTCGAGCCCGCCGTTGTAGCCGTCCTGGTGGGCGGCCTGGGCCTGCGGGCGGCCCTGGGGCAGGTCGGCCCACGACTGGCGCGTCCCCGCGTCGTTCCAGTAGTCGTCGGTGGTGTTCCACGGACCGACGTCCCAGACCGGGGCGTACGCGCAGCGCCCGGTGCGCTCGGCGCAGACCCGCACCGAGTAGCTGCCCGAGCTCTTCGAGGACAGCCCGCGCCGGGAGGGCAGCGCGACGAAGTGGTCCCGGGACGTGATGACGTGCCCGTTGGCGGTGGTTCCGCCCACCAGGCCCTCGCGGGTGGCGAAGACGCGGTACGTGTCCGCGGCGGCGGTCGGAGCGGCCTCCAGCTCCGCCTCCTGCAGCGACTGTGCCCGGGGGGCCTCGGGCGTGAGCGTCACCTCCCGCACGGCCGGGCTCGTGCCGTCCTCGCCGAGGAGCGTGACACGCGCCTGGACCGTCTCGGACGGGGCGGGGAGCGGCGAACCGGCGGGTACCCACTCGGTCCAGGAGTCGGGGCCCTGGTCGGCGAGCCGGCCGCGGACGTCGATCAGCACGGAGGTGCCGGCCGGCGCGGTGGCGTCGACGTCGGCGGCGACGACGCTCGCGGGGGAGTCGAGGTCCGTCGGCTCGGCGACCAGCTGGCCGGACGTCTCCTGGTGCGCGCCGGAGCCGGAGCCCGGGCCGGTGTCGCCGGCGGTGTCCAGGCGGAGCGCACCGTCGGCGTGGCGCACCCCGGCGTCGTCGTCGGTCCGAGCGGTGAGGTCGACGGACCAGGCCTGTGCGGCAGGGCCGGGCCCCGAGCCGTTGCCCGAGCCAGTTGCGTGGCCGACCGCCGCGACGGCCGTGCCCGAGGCGATCACGAGGGCGCACGTGGTGGCGGCGAGCAGCGCGGCGCTGCGCCGGGTCTTGCGTACCTGGGTCAGCATGTGCTGAATCTATGCGTCGTGGTATTTCACCCGCGAGGGGAAGAGGGTGAAATCTCGGGATGTCGGTTCTTCGGCACGGGTACCCGGGCAGCACGCAAGGTGGTGCATGATCGGGGGAGCACCCAGAGCAGCTGTGACGAGCAAGGAGAACCACGTGTCCGAGTTCCTGGCCGACAAGCCCGGCAAGTACGACCTCGACGGCGACGGCATCCCCGACGTCGAGGTGGCAGACACCGACGGCGACGGCGTGGTGGACGCCCAGTTCGAGGACTACGACGCCGACGGCGTCCCCGACGTCGAGCTGCACGACACCACCGGTGACGGGCGGCCCGACGTCGTCGTGGAGACCGCCGGCGGCACGCGGACGATCTCCGTGGACACCGACGGCGACGGCGAGGACGACGCCGTGGACTCGTTCCCGGCCTGAGCCGGCGGGTCCGCCCACGGCTCGCGCCGGAGGGCTAAGCCTTGACCGGTGCCTGCGCCGGCCGGCCGTAGACCAGCCGGCGCAGCAGCACCTCCGCCGGGCCGCGCCGCCCCGTGCGCTCCTGCCAGACGGCGAACAGCACGGTGAGCCCCCACACGACCACCGCGAACACCAGCATGCTCCATGAGGTCAGGTGCTGGCCGAGGCCGAAGCCCCAGGCGGCGAGGATCGGGGCGCACAGCACCGACTGCAGCAGGTAGGACGTGAGCGAACGCTTGCCGACCGCCTGGACCGCGCCGACGAAGGGGCCGTCCGTGACGAGCAGGTTGCGCGACGGCGTACCCGTGCGGCGCTGCGCGACCCGGTGGCCGATCAGGCCGAACAGGGCGACGTAGCCGAGGCCGCCGAAGAAGCCGGTCAGGAACTGCACCGGGTAGAAGACGATGGCGGCGTGGTCCGGCACGTCGATGAAGCCGACGTGGTCGAACGCGGACGGCAGCGGCCCCAGCCAGCCGATCGTGATGCCGACCACGGCGACCCGCCGCAGCAGCGGCAGGTGCTCGCCCGGGTTCTCCAGGATCCGGCGCCGGCCGGCCCAGAACGCGAGCAGCAGCATCATCGGTACGACCAGGACGAGCAGCCCCTGGAGCACCGTGCCGAGCGACCAGTAGCCCAGACGCTCGGCGATGGAGTCGAGGTAGGACGTCTGCTCCATGGACGCGGTGTCGGGGGCGAAGCTGCCTGCGATGCTCTGCGCCTCCGGGTGGTCCGCGGGCAGCTGGGCCAGGAACCACCCGCCGACCACGGAGAACGCCGTGCCGATCGTCAGCAGGCCACCGAACACCCACGTCCAGACGATGAGAGTGACGTCCTTGGCCTGGAAGAAGAGCCACACCATGATCAGGCCGGCGAGCCCGTAGGCGCCGAGCACGTCGCCCATCCAGAGCAGCGCCGCGTGCACGAACCCGAAGACGAGCAGCCAGACGTTCCGCTTCTGCAGGAGCTTGCGGGCCGCCTTCTCGGCGGTTCCGGAGGCCACCTGACGGTTGTAGAGCTGCATCATGCCGTAGCCGAACAGGAACGCGAACATCGGGTAGGTCCGCAGGTCCACGACGGTGATGATGAGGAAGTCGACCGCCTTGTCGACGGTCGAACCGTCGACCGGGTGCGACGCGCCGGGGTTCATCTCCCGGCCCCACAGGTAGTAGGGCGTGTTCGCGATGGCGATCAGCAGCAGCATGAAGCCGCGCGCGAGGTCGGGCGCGGGCGAGCGCTCAGCGGCCTGGACGGGACCCCTGGTCAGGGCGGTGGTGGGCATGGGTCCATCTCAGCAGGCCGCCGGCCCTACCGCGAGCAAAAGGGCAGGATCCGGGCTACGCCGCCGGCTCGGCGAGCCGGGCGCGCTCCTCCTCGACGATGCGCCGCGCGAGCTCGGCGTCGGCGACGTCGGTGGCGCCCGGCGCCACGGCCACCGTCGAGCGGCCGGCGTACTCGGCGAACAGCTCCGCCTTGGTGCCGAGGATCTCCAGGAGGCGCTCGTCCACGCTGTTCTCGACGAGCAGCCGGTGCACCTGGACGGTGCGGACCTGGCCCATCCGGTGCGCCCGCGCGATGGCCTGTGCCTCGACGGTCGGCTTGACCTGCGGCTCGCACAGGATCACCACGGAGGCGGCCTGGATGTTCAGCCCGACGCCGCCGGCCTCGATCTGGCTCACCAGCACCTTCGGCTCTGGCGCGCTGGTGAACTCGTCGACCAGCTCCTGCCGTCGTCGGGCGGGGACCGAACCCGTGATGGGGCCGACCGCCAGCGGGCCCAGCTCGGCCAGCACCGTCTCGATCACGTCGCGGAAGAACGAGAAGACGACCACCTTGCGGTTGTTGTCCATCGCCTCGGCGACGATCTCGCGCAGCCGCACCAGCTTCGCCGTCGGCTCGGGGGCCTGGACGAACGCCGCCCGGCGCATGTCCGCGAACGAACGCTTCAGCACGGCCCGCCGGTAGGCGGCGCCGTCGTGCTTGCCGAACCGCTCCCACTCGTCCACCTGGACCAGCTCGGGCAGCTCCGTGAGCACGTCCTCCTGGTTGCGCCGCAGGTAGACCGTGGCCACCGACCGGCGGAACGCCGCCGCACCGGCCAGGCCGGCCGCCGGGTCGATCGAGTCCGCGACGTCGGGCTTGAGGTAGCGCACGAGGCTGCGGAACTCGTCCACGGTGTTCTCCATGGGGGTGCCCGACATGAACAGCACGCGCTCGGCGGTCCGGGCCCATTCCGCCGTCCGCTCCGAGCGCTGGGCGGCCGGGTTCTTCACGTAGTGCGCCTCGTCCACCACGAGCAGCGCGGGCCGGGGCATCCCCGCTGCGCGCAGGTGACCGAGCTGCGGGAAGGTGACGATGCCGACGCCGCCGTCGGCCACCCAGGCGCGGATGCCGGCGTCGCGCTCGTCACCGTGCAGCACCTGGACCGCCAGGCGGGAGTGCGCGGCGACCTCACGCGCCCAGTTCGAGGCCACGCTCGCCGGGCAGACCACGAGGAAGTGCCGTCGACCGCGAGCGGCGAGGTGCGCCATCGCGGCGATCGCCTGGACGGTCTTGCCGAGCCCCATCTCGTCGCCGAGGATGGTGCGGCGCTGCACCAGCGCGTAGCGGGCACCGAACGCCTGGTACCCCCGCAGGGAGACGGTCAGGAGCGAGGTGTCCAGGTCCTGGGCCGAGACCTGGTCGACGACGTCCTCCGGCAGGTAGCCCTCCGCCGCCTCCACGTCGACGCCGAGGTCGACGAGCTCGCCCAGCGCCGTGTAGTAGGCGGCGGCGCGGGCCTCGTAGTCCTGCCACACCTCCGCGTCCGACGTCCCGGTCAGCGTGCCGTCCAGCCGCCGCAGGGCATCGGTGACGCCCGAGGCGTCCAGACCGTCGACGGCCGCACGGAGAGCGGTCAGGGCGGCGTCGGCCGCCGCCGTGCGCGCACGACCCGCGAAGAGCCGCTTGACGAGGGTGGTGCGCAGGGCGCCGGCCTCGGCCAGGCGAGCCAGCTGCGGGACGTCGACGTCGAGCCGCTCGCCCCAGGCGTCGAAGAACCGGGCGACCTGCTCGTGGGTGTGCAGAGCGCGCACCAGGTCGGTGACGAGGGGATCGGCCGGGTCGGGCTCGATCCGGAAGGTGAGCGCGTCGTCGACGGCGTCGTAGATCTGCCGGGCGGCCTCCCGCAGGAGGCGTGCGGTCCGGGGACCGACGCCGCCGATCGCCTCGAGCTCCGCGGTGGTGGCCCCCAGCACCTGGGCCACCGTGCGGAACCCGGCCGCCTCGACGGGCCCGACCCGCACCCGACCGGTGCTGACCTCACGGATCCGGTCGACGGGCACCTCTGCCAGCTCTGCCAGCACCCGGGCGTCGCGCAGGCCGCGGTAGGCGACGCGTACCCGCTCGGGCGCGGCGCCACGCTCGGTCAGTGCGTCGGCGCCCAGGGCGTGCCGGGCACGGGCCTCCTCGAGGAGGTCGCGGGAAGCGCCGCGGGACCAGGTCTCCATGGCGGCTGACGGTACTGGGTGCGCGCGGCTCCGAGGTACCCGCACACGCCGTCGTCACCACCCCCGTGGCGCATACCGGACTGAACGCCCGTTCTGGTAGTTTCATCGCACCGTGGACAGGAGGAACGAGTGAGCACGGACGCACTGCCGCAGGAGGCACAGGCGGCGCAGGTCACCGCAGCAGGGGAGACAGCGCCCGAGATGACGCCGCACGCGGCACCGGTCGCCGTCGAGCACGACGCGGGCCCGGAGCAGGTGACGAGCCCGGAGCAGGTGACGAGCCCGGAGCAGGTGACGGACCCCGAGCAGGACGGGACGCCGGAGCCGGCCGAGGTGCCGGAGCCGGCCGAGGCGCCGGAGCGCGAGGACAACCTCGAGACGCGTACCGCCGCAAGGCTGCACGAGCTCGTGGTCTCGGGCGCGGAGAGGCTGCCGGGCGAGACCGGGAGCACCGTGTCGAGGCTGGCCGTGGCGCTGCTGTCGTTCGGCAGCCAGGCCGCGGCGAAGGAACAGGACAAGCCGGCGACCAAGCTCGTCGGCGAGGCCGTCCAGCTGTACAAGAGCCTGGACGACGACGACCCGACCAAGCAGCGCGAGGTGCTCGAGCACGCGCTGGAGACGTTCACGACGTCGGCGATCGGTGGCAAGGAGCGCTCGCAGGTGCTCGAGGTCGCCGAGGAGGCGATGAACCTGTGGGGCAAGCTGCGCGGGACGTCGTCGGACCTCGTGAAGTCCGACGCCGCCGCCTCGATGCGCTCGCTCACCAGCGTGCTGCGCAAGGAGGGCCGCGACGAAGAGGCGGACGAGACGGAGAACGAGGCCAAGCGCCTCGAGTCCTGACCCTCCACTCTCGTTGAGTGCTGGATATCTGTTGGTCTGCACCGCACGATCCAACAGATACCCAGCACTCAACGAGGACGACGCCGAGGGCTGACAGGATGTGCACCATGCGAAGCGTCACCCTCCTCGGCTCCACCGGCTCCATCGGCACGCAGGCCATCGACGTCATCGGGCGCAACCCCGAGCGGTTCCGGGTGGACGCGCTGTCCGCCGGCGGATCCGACCTGCCCGCCCTCGCGCGGCAGGCCGCCGGCCTCGGCGTCCGCACCGTCGCGGTGGCCGACGCCGCCGCGCGCCCCGCGCTCACCGCCCTCCTCGACGAGGCCGGCGCCCACGGCGTCGAGGTGCTCGCCGGCCCCGAGGCCGCGACCGAGCTGGCCGGCCGGGGGAGCGACGTCGTGCTCAACGGCATCACCGGGTCGGTGGGCCTGCGCCCCACGCTCGCGGCGCTCGCCGCCGGGTCGACGCTGGCGCTCGCGAACAAGGAGTCGCTGGTGGTGGGCGGCGCCCTCGTGCAGGCCGCCGTGCGGCACGAGGGGCAGATTGTGCCCGTCGACTCGGAGCACTCCGCCATCGCGCAGTCGCTGCGCTCGGGCGCGTCGTCCGAGGTTCGCAAGCTGGTGGTGACCGCGAGCGGCGGGCCGTTCCGCGGCCGTTCGCGGGCCGAGCTGCGCGACGTGACGCCCGCGCAGGCGCTGCGCCACCCCAACTTCTCGATGGGGCGCGTCGTCACCACCAACTCGGCCACCCTGGTGAACAAGGGGCTCGAGGTGATCGAGGCGCACCTGCTGTTCGACCTGCCGTTCAGCGCGATCGACGTGGTGGTGCACCCGCAGCAGATGATCCACTCGATGGTCGAGTTCGCCGACGGCTCCACCATCGCCCAGGCCGGGCCGCCGCGGATGCTCGTGCCGATCGCGCTCGGCCTGTCCTGGCCCGACCGCCTGCCGGACGTCGACGTGCCCATCGACTGGACCAAGGCCGCCACCTGGGAGTTCGCGCCCCTGGACGACGACGCCTTCCCCGCCGTCCGCCTGGCCCGGCAGGTCGGCGAGGCCGGCGGTACTCATCCGGCCGTCTACAACGCGGCGAACGAGGTGTGCGTGGACGCGTTCCACGACGGGGCCATCGGCTTCCTCGAGATCGTCGACACGGTGGCCGCCGTCGTGGAGGCGCACGCGACGACCGGTGCGGGCGACGCAGGCTCGGTCGAGGGCGTCCTGGAGGCCGACGCCTGGGCCCGCGCCCGTGCGGCGGAGATCCTCAAGACCGCCTGACGCCTCCCTGCTCTGGCCTGCCCGCTCTGTCGGCCTCCCGTCCGGCCTCCCGTCCGGCCTCCTCTCCGAGGCCTAAGTTTCTCCGCTCTGAACCGATTCAAAACGGAGCAACTTAGACCTCGAAGGAGAGGGCTCTCGGCCGGCGTCGGCCGGGCGTCGGCCGGGCGTCGGCCGCGCGTCGGTGGGTCGTCAGCCGGACGTGCGGGTGGCGTAGCCGTGGTGGACCGGGCCGTGGCCGCGCCACGGGCCCGGGTCCGTGCCGGTGCCACCGATGACCAGGTCGTCGGCCGCCCGGAGCGTCGCCGTCAGGTAGTCCTTCGCGGCGCGCACCGCGGGCTCCCACCCGTCGTGCAGCGGCCGCAGGACGGCGCACGCGGAGCTGAGCGTGCAGCCCGTGCCGTGGGTGTTCCGCGTGGGGACCCGCGGGGCGGTCAGGGCGACGACGCCGTCCGGTCCCGCGCCCCACGCCGCGCCCTTACCGGTCCCCGGGCCCGCGAGGTGGTCGACCGACTCCGCCGAGTCCAGGTGCCCGCCCTTGACCAGGGCGAACTGCGTCCCGAGCTTCAGCAGGGCACGGGCCTGGTCGGCGGCCTCGGCGTCGTCCCGGGCCTGCTCGACGCCGAGCAGCACGGCGGCCTCGGGCAGGTTCGGCGTGACCAGGTCGGCCAGGGGCAGCAGCTCGTCGCGGAGCACCGCCTCGGCGTCGGCCTCCAGCAGGCGGTGCCCCGACGTCGAGACCATCACCGGGTCGAGCACCACGTACGGGGCCCGGCCGGCTGACCGCAGCTCACGCAGGGTCGCGGCGATCGCGCCGGCCACGGCGGCGTCCGTCGTCATGCCGATCTTCACGGCGTCCACCGCGACGTCGGCGAACAGGGTCTCGAGCTGTGCGGTCACCATGTCGGCGGGCACGGGCAGCACCCTGGTCACACCGGTCGTGGACTGTGCGGTCAGCCCGGTGAGCACCGCGCAGCCGTAGCCGTCGAGCGCCGCGAAGGTCTTCAGGTCGGCCTGGATCCCGGCGCCGCCGGAGGGGTCCGAGCCGGCGATCGTCAGCGCCACCGCGGGGTGCCCGGGCGGCCGGGTGCGCGCGACGGTATCGGGCAGGTGCGAGCCCATGAGGCGTTCCCTTCGCTAGAACTACCTAGATCAGGTTCCACGGGTGCATCTCAGCCGGGCGGGTGCCCGGCGCCCCGCGCCAGTGCGGCCCACCTTAGACGGCGAAGGGGCGTGCTCGGAAGTGGGTCGGGGCAGGCGGCAGCGCGGCCCACCTTAGACGGCGAAGGGGCGTGCTCGGAAGCGGGTCGGGGCAGGCGGCAGCGCGGGCGGACGCGCGGTCCGGTGGCCCAGCAGGGCCTCAGCAGCCGGTCTTGTCCGCCCCGTGCTGCAGTCCGTCCACGAGCAGGTCCAGCATGCGCCGCCCGTGCTCCGGCTCCTCGTCGCCCATGGGCAGGCTCAGCTTGGACACGGCGTACAGGAGGTCCTTGGGGCTCGCGACGGCGCGGATCTCGCCTGCCTCGACAGCGGCGTCGAGCAGGGAGCCGAGCGCCGGACCCAGACGGCCGAGGAAGTAGCTCGGCAGTGCGTCGAACGCCGGGTCGCCCGAGTGCAGGGCTGACGCGAGCCCGCGCTTCGTCACCAGGAACTCCGTGTACCGGTGCAGCCACTTCTCGAGCGCCATGACGGGGTCGTGCTGCTCCGCGAGCAGGGGAGCGGCGTCGGCGGTGGCGTCGACCTCGTGCTGGAAGACGGCCTTGACCAGGTCCGCGCGCTTGGGGAAGTGCCGGTACAGCGTGCCGACCCCGACGCCGGCCAGGTCGGCGATCTCCTTGGCGGGCGCGTCGACGCCCGACGTCGCGAAGACGCTCTTGGCGGCGTCGAGCAGCGAGTCGATGTTGCGCTGCGCGTCGGCGCGCAGCGGTCGCGGCGCTGTGTTCTGGGTCACGTCACTCCATCCCTTGCTATCCGGAATGCCTTTCCATATAGTTCTGGAAGAGCGTTCCGCTTAGTTCCAGAGTACGGCATCCCCGCGGCGCTCACCAGACCTCTCGACCCCAGGAGGACCCCATGCAGTACCGCAACCTCGGCCGGACCGGCATCAAGGTCAGCCCCTACGCGCTCGGCGCGATGATGTTCGGCGCGGTCGGGAACACCGACCACGACGAGTCGGTCAAGATCATCCACAAGGCCCTTGATGCCGGAATCAACTTCATCGACACCGCCGACGCGTACTCGCACGGCGAGTCCGAGGAGATCGTGGGCAAGGCGCTCAAGGGGCGGCGCGACGGCGTCGTGCTCGCCACCAAGGTGCACCTGCCCATGAGCGACGACCCGAACCACCGCGGCAACTCCCGCCGCTGGATCATCGCCGAGGTCGAGAACTCCCTGCGCCGCCTGGGCACCGACTACCTCGACCTCTACCAGATCCACCGCCCCGACCCCGAGACCGACGTCGAGGACACGCTCGCGGCGCTGACCTACCTCATCAGCTCCGGCAAGGTGCGGGCGATCGGCTCGTCGACGATGCCCGCCGCCGACATCGTGCAGGCCCAGTGGGTCGCCGAGCGGCGCGGCCTCGAGCGCTTCCGGGTCGAGCAGCCGCCGTACTCGATCCTGAACCGCGGGATCGAGCGCGACGTCCTGCCGGTCGCCCAGCAGTACGGCATGGGCACCCTCGTCTGGAGCCCGCTGGCCGGCGGGCTGCTCACCGGGCGCTACCGCAAGGGGCAGGGCAACGACACCCACCGGGCGCAGTACGGCTTCGCGCACCTGCGCGACGAGCAGCGCCTCGACGTCGTCGAGCAGCTCATCCCGGTCGCCCAGGACGCCGGCGTCCCGCTGAACCACCTGGCCATGGCGTTCGCCATCGCGCACCCGGGGGTCACCTCCGCGATCATCGGCCCACGCACCATGGAGCACCTCGACAGCGCGCTCGCCGGCGTCGAGGTGGCGCTCACGGACGACGTCCTCGACCGGATCGACGCGATCGTGCCGCCTGGGACGGACATCGGGCGCCTCGACATGGCCTATGACCCGCCGGCCATCCAGCAGCCGCTCCTGCGCCGTCGGCCCGCCGAGCAGCGCGCGGCGGCCTGAGCCCGCACGATCCCGCACGATCCCGCACGGAAGGAACGGTCATGACCCATCGGCAGCACCCCCTCGGAACGGGTTTCACCGCCGCGTCCACGGTGGACGACGCCCTGGCGGGCATCGATCTGACCGGCAAGAACGTCGTCGTCACCGGCGGCCACTCCGGCCTCGGACTGGTCGCGACCCGTGCACTGTCCGAGGCCGGTGCCTCGGTCACCGTCGGTTCCCGGGACACGGACCGCGCCGCGGCCGCGGTGGCCGGGATCGAGCGGGTGCAGGTGAGCCGGCTCGACCTCATGGACCCCGCTTCGGTCGACGCCTTCGTGGCGCGCTACCTGGAGTCTGACCGCCCGCTGCACATCCTGATCAACAACGCGGGCTTCCTGCCGAGCGCTGAGATCGTGCGGGACGCGCGCGGGTACGAGGCGCAGCTCGCGACGAACCACCTGGGCCACTTCCAGCTCACGCTGGGTCTGCACCCGGCCCTGCGTGCCGCCGCCGGTGCCCGCGTGGTCACCACGACGTCCGGTGCGCAGCGCTTCTCGGACATCCTGTGGGACGACCCGAACTTCACCAGGGGCGGCTACGACCCGGGTCTCGCGTACGCCCAGTCCAAGACCGCGAACGTGCTGTTCACGGTCGAGCTGGACCGGCGGTGGGCGCCCGAGGGTATCCGCGCCTTCGCTGCCCACCCGGGAGTGGTCGCCACGACGTCGTTCAACAGCTCGGTCGGGGCGGCGTCGCAGCGCGCCCAGGGCCTGATCGACGACGCCGGCCGGCCGATCATCGACCCCGAGCTCGGCAAGAAGACCGAGGCGCAGGGCGCCGCCACGATCGTGTTCGGGGCCACCAGCCCGCTGCTCGACGGGCTCGGCGGTCTCTATCTCATCGACAACGACGTCTCACGGCTGAACGACGAGGACCTGCCGCTCACCGCGGACTCGGTCCCGGCGGAGGTCGTCTCGCACTCGATCGACCCGAGGTCGGCCGAGCGGCTGTGGGCACTGAGCGAGCGCCTGCTCAACGTCCCCGCGTCCAGTTGAACACCGCCACGCCCGTGATCAGGGCCCCCACGGTGACCAGCGCGGAGGCGGTGACGGCCTGGAGCGGCCCGATCAGCTCGGCGTCCAGGGCGACCTGGACGGTGCCGATCAGGGCGTAGACGCCCGCGAACACGGTGATGGCGGACAGCGTGCCGTCCATCAGCCGACGCCGCCCGCGCTCGCGCCTCGCCTCCGCGGCCCGCTCCCGGTCGCCGTGCAGGCGTTCGAGGGCGGCCAGCCGCGCGGCGATCGGTTCCTGGAGCAGCTCGCGCAGCCGCCCCAGGACCACCGCCGCCTGCTGCTCGAAGTGCGCCGCCTGGAGCAGCTGGTTCAGCATCCTGGACTCGAGCGCGGAGGCGAGGAACGTGGGTGAGGTGATGGTCGTCAGCGTGGTGCGGACCTCCGACGCGAACTCGTGCAGCCGCAGCTGTTCGCGCGTGAGGCGCTCCTTGCGCTCCGCGAGGTCGGCGCCGTTGTTGACGTCGTGGTCGGCGAGCATCGCCGCGACGATCCGCAGATGGTCCGCGAGCGTGGCGTTCCAGGCGCTGAACAGCCCGTTCAGGCTGGCGACGAACTCGGCGAGCGAGCCGTACTGGGAGATCTTGAAGTGCGCGGTGCCGACCAGGGCGACGGTCGTGGAGTTGGTGGCCACCGCCACGACGTCGCCCAGGTGGCGCACGCCCTCCAGCAGCACCGGGTTGCGCTGGCGCAGCGTCCAGTCGCAGAGCGTGGCGGTGCCGTAGGAGACGGGCTGGAGCAGCACCTGCGAGCCGAACGCGGCGAGCAGCTCGTCGCCCATGTTGACCGGCGTGCGCTCCGCCCGGGGTGCGGCCGGCCCCTGCCCGCGGCTCGCCTCGTAGACGGTGGTGACCACGTGGGCGCGCCCCTGGGCGATCTCGGTGCCCTCGCGGACCAGGTCGGTGGTGGCCCGCTGCAGCAGGTCGGCGAGGTCGAACAGCCGCTCGGGCGGCGGGCTGTCGCCGTGGTCGACGTCGACGGGCGCCCCGTCCGGCCCGATCCACCGCACCCGGATGTCGGCGTGCAGGTTGGACAGCCGGAACCGGGCATCCCGGACCTGCTGCGGCGACTGGTCACGCGCGGAGTAGCGGAACCGGACGTAGTGGTTGCCGAACTCGGTGAGCCGCACGTCGCAGGACAGCTCGGCGATGAACGACCCGTCGGGCTGCTCCAGGCGCACGTTCGGCATGGACAGCGACACCCCGCCGTACGGCCGGGCCGCCCGGTCGACGCTCGCCCAGACGTCGTCCATCTTGAGGCGGCCCCGCACCGCGAAGGCCTGCACGCCGAGCAGCTGGGGCCGTTCGTCGCGGTCGGCGAGGCTCCGGATGGTCGCCACCGCCGCGGTGGGGCTGACGTCCCGCAGGCCGAACGGGTAGATGTACACGGTCCGGAGCCGGTCGAGCGTGAGCCAGGTGGCGCCGAGGTTGCGGTGCAGCTCCGTCAGGTGCATCCGGTACGAACGCAGCTCGCTGGCCAGGATGTAGTTGAGGTGCCGGTCGGTCTCTGCGGCCCGCAGCCCGTCGAGCGCCGGTCCGAGCTGGGCCGGCCTGCCGGACATCGCGTCGTCGGCTGCCCGGGTCGCCTCCGACAGCGCGCGGAAGTACCGGATGCGCGTGACGGCCTGGGGGACCAGCGCGCGGCGGAACGGGGACGTCGGGTCCGGGATGGCGCGGGCCGCCCGGAGCAGGTCCTTGCACCGCTCGCCGGCCTGCGCCGCGGCGTCGGCCACCCGGGGGAGGCTGCCCGCGCTGCGGGCGGCCGAGGTGTGCATCTGGGTGATGAGGGTGCGCAGCAGCACCGCGACGGCGTCGCCCTCGGCCCGGCAGACGTCGTCGGGCGCACCGTCCCGGCACGCCGCCCAGGTCTCGACGAAGGCCCGCAGCGGGACGATGATCCGACCGTGCCGGAAGGTGTACTGCAGGGCGTCGCTCGCCTGCGACCACAGGTAGACGCCGAGCAGGGCGGCCGCCCGGGGCTGTGCGACGACCGCGGTGAGCGCCGCGGCGGTCTCCGGACCGCGCGGGTCGCCCGGCAGCGGGTGGCGGCGGTTCGGCGCCTCGCCGTCCGCGCCCATGTTCCAGCGGGAGGCCGCCCAGACGGCGCTGACGTCGACGCCGATCTCGCGGAGCTGCCGGGCTACCCGGGAGTCGCCGTCCGCGCCGGGCCAGGCCTCGGTCTGGAAGATCGACGTGAGGCTGTCGAGGAGGAAGGCGGGGCCGTGGGTGTGCTGCTCCCGGTGCTCAGGTATGGACGAAACCGACATGCCGTCAGGTTAATGATCGGTAACCGATGTTTCAACGAATCACCATGAATTCGAAAGGAAGTGAATGTCAGGTGGCCGTCCCGGGGGAGACGTGCGCTGCCTTTCGACGGTGTCAAGAGGTGCCGTAGTCTCGGTCCGTGAGCATCGTTCCGCACATCGTTGGTGTGCTCGTCCTCCTCCTGGGCGTCATCGTCTCCGTCGGGCTGCACGAGCTGGGGCACATGATCCCGGCCAAGAAGTTCGGCGTGCGGGTGAGCCAGTACTTCGTGGGGTTCGGACCCACCCTCTGGTCGCGGACCAAGGGGGAGACGGAGTACGGCATCAAGGCGATCCCGCTCGGCGGCTACGTGCGGCTCATCGGCATGATGCCGCCGGCTCCGGCCGGCACGCGGCGCGGCACCGGGTTCTGGAACGAGCTGGTCGCCGACGCCCGCGACGCATCGGTCGCCGAGGTGCGGCCCGGCGAGGAGCACCGCGCCTTCTACAACCTCTCCACCCCCAAGAAGCTGATCGTGATGTTCGGCGGGCCGTTCATGAACCTCGTGATCGCGACCGTCCTGATCGGTGTGGTCCTGGTGGGCTACGGCACGATGGCCGTCTCGACGACGGTCGCCCAGCTCTCGGAGTGCGTGCCCGCGTCCGTCACCTCCGCGGCGTCGGGCGAGGACTGCGAGGGGCAGCCCGCGGCGCCGGCCGCCGCGGCCGGCCTGGAGCCTGGTGACGAGATCGTCGCGTTCGGTGGCACCGAGGTGCACAGCTGGCAGCAGCTGGTCGGCCTCATCAACGAGTCCGCCGGGCGCGCGTCCGAGGTCGCGGTGCTGCGCGACGGCGAGCGCGTCACCCTCGCGGTGACCCCGGCACGGGCCGACCGGCCCGTCGTGGACGAGCAGGGCGCCGCGGTGCTCGGGGACGGCGGCGAGCCCGTCGTCCAACCGGGCGGGTTCGTGGGCTTCTCGCCGCTCCAGGTGCGCGAGTCCCAGCCGTTCTCCAGCGTGCTGCCCGCGATCGGCGAGCAGACCTGGCAGACGGCGACCATGGTCGCCACGCTGCCCGTCCGCGTGGCCGACGCCGCGACCCAGGCCTTCACCTCCGAGGAGCGCGCGCAGGACTCCGTGCAGTCGGTGGTCGGCGTCGCGCGGATCAGCGGCGAGATCATGGCGCTGGACGAGGCGATCCTCGATCGCGTGATGATCTACCTGAGCCTGCTCGCGAGCCTCAACATCGCACTGTTCGTCTTCAACATGATCCCGTTCCTGCCGCTCGACGGCGGGCACCTGGTCAACGCCCTCTACGAGGGCGGCAAGCGCACGCTGGCGCGGGTGCGCGGGGCTGCGGTCCTGCCCGGCCCGGCCGACGTCGCGCGCATGACGCCGGTGGCCTACGTGGTCTTCCTCATCCTCCTCGGAGTGGGCGGCGTCCTCATCGTGGCGGACCTGGTGGATCCGGTGCGGATCACGTGATGCCAGACACGATGTACGACTTGGACCTTCTGAAGCAGGGATACTGATCTCGTGAGCGCAATCAGCCTCGGCATGCCGGCAGCACCCCCGCCGGTACTCGCCCCCCGCCGCAAGACTCGAAAGATCAAGGTCGGCAAGGTGGAGGTGGGCGGTGACGCACCCGTGAGCGTGCAGTCCATGACCACCACGCCCACCACCGACATCAACGCGACCCTCCAGCAGATCGCGGAGCTGACGACGGCAGGCTGCGACATCGTGCGTGTCGCCGTCCCGACCTCCGACGACGCCGAGGTGCTGCCGATCATCGCGAAGAAGTCGCAGATCCCCGTGATCGCGGACATTCACTTCCAGCCGAAGTACGTCTTCCAGGCGATCGACGCCGGCTGTGCCGCCGTCCGCGTGAACCCGGGCAACATCCGCAAGTTCGACGACCAGGTGGGCGCGATCGCCCAGGCGGCCAAGGACGCCGGCGTCTCGCTGCGCATCGGCGTCAACGCCGGGTCGCTCGACAAGCGCATCCTCGAGAAGTATGGCAAGGCGACGCCCGAGGCGCTCGTGGAGTCAGCGGTGTGGGAGGCGAGTCTCTTCGAGGAGCACGACTTCCACGACTTCAAGATCTCGGTCAAGCACAACGACCCGGTGATCATGGTCCGCGCCTACGAGCTGCTCTCCGAGCGTGGCGACTGGCCCCTGCACCTCGGCGTCACCGAGGCGGGCCCGGCGTTCCAGGGCACCATCAAGTCGGCCACGGCGT
This sequence comes from Promicromonospora iranensis, assembly GCF_028994805.1. Taxonomy (GTDB): domain Bacteria; phylum Actinomycetota; class Actinomycetes; order Actinomycetales; family Cellulomonadaceae; genus Promicromonospora; species Promicromonospora iranensis. The sequence goes on from NZ_JAJQQP010000006.1 coordinate 171,476, forward strand.
TCGGCGCGCTGCTCAGCAAGGGCATCGGCGACACGATCCGCGTCTCCCTCTCGGCCCCGCCGGTCGAGGAGGTCAAGGTCGGCAACCAGATCCTGCAGTCGCTCAACCTGCGGCCTCGCAAGCTCGAGATCGTGTCCTGCCCGTCGTGCGGCCGCGCCCAGGTGGACGTGTACACGCTCGCCGAGAAGGTCACCGCCGGCCTCGAGGGCATGACCGTGCCGCTGCGCGTCGCCGTCATGGGCTGCGTGGTGAACGGCCCGGGTGAGGCCCGCGAGGCCGACCTGGGTGTGGCCTCCGGCAACGGCAAGGGCCAGATCTTCGTCCGGGGCGAGGTCATCAAGACCGTCCCGGAGGCGATGATCGTCGAGACGCTCATCGAAGAGGCGATGCGGATCGCGGATGAGATGCCTTCGCCGGAGAATGATGTGCAGGCCGGTCCGCCGGTCGTCTCGGTCGGCTGAGAACCTGAGTTCGAACGGAGCAGAGCATGGCTCGCTGGCGTACCCCGGTTTCCGCCGGGGCGCGCCCCGACGGGCATGCTCAACCGGGCGAACGGGACATTCTGCCGCGTCGTGACCGGCCGGACGCCGCACGCGCGCTGACCCGTGCGGACCTCGCGCAGGCCCTCGCGGTCTGCGCCGTCGACCCGGTCTCGTCGGTGCTCGCCACGGCACGGCTGGAGATCGCGGCGCGCGCCGGCTTCGGCGCCGCCGCGGGCCAGGCCTGGGGCTTTCCCGACGTCGGACCGCTCGAGGCGGTGTGCTGGGCCGGCGCGAACCTGGTCCCGGTGATCCCGCTCGCCGACCCGGACCGGCGCGCCCAGGCAATCGCTGCCTTCGCCGAGGTGGCGCGTGTGCACGGACGGCGGTCGTCGTCGATCGTGGGGGAGCAGTGGGCGGCGCTGGCGCTCTGGGAGCACCTGTCGCCGCACTGGCCCCCGGCCCGCGACGTGCGCGCTGACCAGCCCTCCATGGCCATCGGGACGGCGCCCACGCTGGCTCCCGAGCCCACCGTCCGCCGCTCAGTGCCCGCCGAGCTCGGCCTCGTGCTGCCCGCGTGCGTGCGGATGTTCACCGAGGAGGTCGGCTACTCGCCGGTCGCGACGGGCGGGTCCGCGTACGCCGAGCGGGTGCGGGCCCTCATCACCGAGGGGCGCTCGTTCGTCCGCGTGGTGCCCGACGGCGGTGGGCAGCCCGCCGTGGCGTTCAAGGCCGAGCTCGGCGCGGTGGCCGGCGGCGTCGCCCAGGTCCAGGGCGTCTGGGTGGAGCCGGCGTTCCGCGGTCGTGGCTGGTCCGAGTCGGGCATGGCGGCGGTGGTCGCCGCGACGCGCGCGTCCGTCGCCCCGGTGGTGTCGCTGTACGTGAACGCCTACAACGAGCGCGCGGTGGCCGCCTACCGCCGGGTGGGCTTCGAGCAGGTCGGCACGTTCGCGACGGTGCTCTTCTGACCTGCTGGCTGTCTGACTGTCCGCCGCCGGCCCGGCCTGCCCCTGCCGGCGCCGTCCGGCTCGCCTGTTGTCTTCGAGGTCTAAGTTTCTCCGCTCTGAATCGATTCACGGCGGAGATACTTAGACCTCGAAGAGGATGAGGGAGCAGGGGAGCGGTGGAGGGCGCGACTCAGCGCAGCAGCTTGGACATCCGGCGGTCCGCGAGCGGCTTGCCGCCCGTCTGGCACGTGGGGCAGTACTGCATGCTGCGGTCGGCGAACGACACCTCGTGCACGACGTCGCCGCACGGCGTCCCGTCCCACCCCGGGCACGGCAGGCCGGTGCGTCCGTGCACGCGCATCCCGGCGCGCTTGGCGTCCTTGAGCTCCTTGGCCGGCTTGCCCGACGCCGCCGTGATCGCCTCCGTGAGCACGTCACCGATCGCGGCGTGCAGCCGGGCGGTCTCCTTCGGGGTGAACGACCGGGTCAGCTTGTAGGGGCTGAACCGACCCGCGTGCAGGATCTCGTCGCTGTAGGCGTTGCCGATGCCCGCGATGGCGTGCTGGTCGCGGAGCAGGCCCTTGACCTGCTGGTTCTTCGCCGAGAGCAGGTCGGCCAGGACGTCGGTGGTGAACTCCGGGGAGAGGGGTTCGACACCCAGCGACGCGATCATGCCGATCTCCGTGGGGTCGCGGACCACGTGCACGGCCAGCCGCTTGCGGGTCCCCGCCTCGGTCAGGTCGAACCCGGAACCGTCGTCGAGCCGCACGCGCAGCGCGAGGACCGCGCCCCGGCCCGAACCGCCGAGTGACGGTCGCACCGGCGTGGTGGACAACGCGTCCGACCAGCGCACCCACCCACCCCGCGAGAGGTGGAAGACCAGGTGGAGCGGGGCGCCGTCGGGCACCGGGCCGGCCGGGGCGGAGACCACGACGTCCAGCCACTTGCCGTGCCGTGCGACGTCCGTCACCGCGCCCCCGGTCAGTGCGTCGGTCGGCGGGTCGAAGGTCTTGAGCGCGGCGATCGAGCCGACCTCCACGCCGGCGACCGTGCGTCCGGACGTCCGCGTGCGCAGGAAGTCGGCGAGTGCGGCGACCTCGGGCAGCTCCGGCATGCGCCAATCCTCCGAGACTTCCCGACCCTCGGCAAGGCCGCCGGCGCAGGGCCTCCGGTCCGGCGCCGAATTTCCGGCGAGCCGCAGCGGCGTGCGCGGATAGGCTGTGCCCCATGTCTTCCGCACGCCTCATCCAGGGCGACGTGCTCCGCATGTCGTCCCTCTTCGTCCGTACCCTGCGCGAGGACCCGGCCGAGGCCGAGGTCGCCAGCCACAAGCTCCTCGTGCGGGCCGGGTACATCCGCCGCGCCGCCCCGGGCATCTACTCGTGGCTGCCGCTCGGCCTGCGTGTGCTGGCCAAGATCGAGGCGATCGTCCGCGAGGAGATGGTCGCCATCGGTGGCCAGGAGGTGCACTTCCCGGCGCTGCTGCCGCGGGAGCCCTACGAGGCCACCGGCCGCTGGGAGGAGTACGGCCCCAGCCTGTTCCGCCTCAAGGACCGCAAGGAGGGCGACTACCTCCTCGCGCCGACGCACGAGGAGATGTTCGCGCTCCTGGTCAAGGACCTGTACTCCTCGTACAAGGACCTGCCCGTCACGCTCTTCCAGATCCAGACCAAGTACCGCGACGAGGCACGCCCCCGCGCGGGCCTGATCCGCGGGCGCGAGTTCATCATGAAGGACTCGTACTCGTTCGACGTCAAGGACGAGGGCCTCGAGGTCAGCTACCAGAAGCACCGCGAGGCGTACGAGAAGATCTTCCAGCGCCTCGGGCTGGAGTACGTGATCGTCTCCGCGATGTCGGGCGCCATGGGTGGGTCCCGCTCCGAGGAGTTCCTCTCGCCGTCCCTCATCGGCGAGGACACCTTCGTGCGCTCGCCCGGCGGCTACGCCGCCAACGTGGAGGCCGTGGTCACGCCCGTCCCCGAGGCGATCCCCTACGACGACGCGCCCGCCGCGCACGTCGAGGACACCCCCGACACCCCCACGATCGCCACGCTGGTCGCGCTCGCGAACGAGAGGTTCCCGCGCGCCGACCGGCCCTGGACCGCCGCCGACACCCTGAAGAACGTGGTGCTCGCCCTCGTCCAGCCCGACGGCACCCGCGAGCTGGTCGTGGTCGGCCTGCCCGGCGACCGCGAGGTCGACCTCAAGCGCATCGAGGCCGCGCTCAGCCCCGCCGAGCCGGAGGCCGCGACCGAGGAGGACTTCAAGAAGTTCCCGCAGCTGGTCAAGGGCTACATCGGCCCGCAGGCGCTCGGCCCGCAGGGCGAGCAGATCGAGGGACCCGACGGCGAGAAGGTCCCCGCGATCCGCTACCTCCTCGACCCCCGCGTGGTGCCCGGCACCCGGTGGATCACCGGCGCCAACGAGCCCGGCAAGCACGTGTTCGACCTCGTCGCCGGCCGTGACTTCACCGCCGACGGCACCGTCGAGGCCGCCGAGGTGCGCGCCGGCGACCCGGCTCCCGACGGCTCCGGCCCGCTGGAGCTCGCCCGCGGCATCGAGATGGGCCACATCTTCCAGCTCGGCCGCAAGTACGCCGAGGCGCTGGGTCTGGTCGTGCTCGACGAGAACGGCAAGCAGGCGGTCGTCACCATGGGCTCCTACGGCGTCGGCGTCACACGCGCGCTCGCGGCCCTCGCGGAGGCCAACCACGACGAGCGCGGGCTGGCCTGGCCGGCTCACGTGGCCCCGGTGCACGTGTACCTGATCGCGACCGGCAAGGGCACCGAGGTGTACGAGGCCGCGGAGTCCATCGCGACCGACCTCGCAGCCCGCGGTGTCGAGGTGCTGTTCGACGACCGGCCCACCAAGGTCTCGATGGGCGTGAAGTCCAAGGACGCCGAGCTGCTGGGCGCCCCGCTCGTGGTCGTGGTCGGCAAGGGCCTGGCCGACGGCGTCGTCGAGGTCCGGCCGCGTGCCGGCGAGGCGGAGCAGCTCCCCGTGGCCGACGTCGCGGCAGCGGTCGCGGACAGGGTGGCGACTCTCCTCGCCTGACCCCCTTGGTTGTGGGTGCGATCGTTGTCACGACGTGCCCGTCCTCGGCGCAAAGTTCACGCCCACAACCAACGTCTGTCAGGCGCGTTCCGGGAGGCCTGGGAACGGGACCGCCGGGGCGCCCCACTGGGCGCCGGCCAGGGTCGAGTCGGTCAAGAGCGCGACCAGGACGGCGCGCGTTCCCGGCTCTGCCACACCGACGAGCGTCGCGTAGTTCTGCGCGAGGCCGTCCTCGAGCCCGCGGGCCAGGTCCGGCGTCGCCGTATCCGGTCCGGGTACCGCGTAGGCGACCCGGCGCGGGTCCTGGTCGGTCTCCTCGACGTCGGCCACGACCGCCCAGGCCTGGGCCCGCGCACGGTGCAGGCGGGCTCGGTCGTAGGCCCGGGTGCGGACCTCGCCGTCGGCCTGCGCCGCGCGTACCTCGAGCGCGTAGGCGGCGGTGTCCTCGGCCAGGACGAGAGCGCTGAGCTCCTCGGCCGACAGCCCGGTGGGGACGGCGGTGGGGCCCTCCTCGGCGGAGGCCGGCGTCGCCGGTGCCCGCTCGGCTTCGCTCGGCTCGGCGCTGAACTCCGTGGGCTCGGGGATCTCGGTCGGGGGCAGCACCGGCCCGCGTGCTCCCGTCACCCGTGCGAGGTCCTGTGCGTACCGGGTCTGCGCGGCGGAGATCGATCCGAGCAGCCGGCCGAGGGGCCCGACCTGTGCCTGGTCGGCGGCGGCACGGGTCCGGGTGGCGGCGTCACGCAGGGAGGTGAGGACCGCGCGCGGCGTGTGCTCCGGGGTGGTCGCCGACGGCGAGGCGCCGGACCGTTCGGCGACGATGTCACCCAGGCCGGAGTCGTACTCGCCCCCGAGCTGCTCTGCCTGCAGTGCCGCGGCCTCGGCGATGACCGTCAGCTCGGCGGCGACGTCGGGCCGGACCCGGTCGGACGCCGCGGCGGCCTCGGCCTGGTCGGCGACGAGCAGCGCGTCGGCGACGGCGGTGCGGCGCACCACCTCCGCCGCGTCGGGCACGGGCTCGGTGGGTGGCGGCGAATCGAGCCGCACGCCGCAACCTGAGAGAATGATCGCGCAGGTCAGGGCCAGCGCGGTCAGGGCTGACCGGCTTCGGGTGCGGGCCCTTGGGCCGTTGGGGTTCATCGTGGCCGATGATGCCATGTTCCAGAAGCCGATTCGTGCCTGACCGATTGCGGTCGGGTCACGGACATCACGTTCTACGCGAAGTGCTGAGGTCCGGCGCTTCGTTACGCTTGACGCAGACAACAACAGCACATCGGTCGAACCGTTCTGGCTCGAACCGTGCCCCCGCGCACGTGGGGGAGCCGACGGAAGGCAGTCGATGACACAGCAGGCGGATGCGGTCCGCACGGTAGTAGCTCCGGTGGTCGAGGCCGCGGGGCTGAGCCTCGAGGCGGTCAGCGTCTCCTCGGCGGGCAGCAAGTCGGTGGTACGGATCACCATCGACCTGCCGGAAGACGCCGTGGGCAGCCTGGACTCCGACTCGCTCGGAGACGCGTCCCGCGCGATCTCCGCGGCGCTCGACACGGACGACGTCGTCGCCGGCGCCTACACGCTCGAGATCTCGACGCCGGGCACGTCCCGGCCGCTGACCGAGCTGCGGCACTTCAAGCGCGCCCGGACCCGGCTGGTCACGCTGAAGATGATGGACGGCAGCAGCGACGGAGGCCGGCTGACGGACGCGCTCGCGAACGACGACGGCGACGTCCTCGTGCTCGACGGCGACCGCCGGATCCTGCTGGGTGACGTGCGCCGCGGCAAGGTGGAGGTCGAGCTCAAGAAGCTCGACGACGTCCAGGATGCCGAGGCATCGGAACTGGGCGAGAGTGCAGGTGAAGACACCGACGACGACTCGGACGGTGCAGGTTCGGACAACGCGACCGAGGGTCACCCCGGCCGCAACGAGGAAGGCTGACATGGACATCGACATGACGACCCTGCGGATGCTGGAGCGCGAGAGGGACCTCAGCCTGGACATCCTCGTCGCGGCCATCGAGCAGGCGCTCCTCTCGGCCTACCACCGGACCCCGGACGCCTACAACCGCGCCCGCGTCGAGGTGGACCGCTCGTCGGGCCACGTCACGGTCTGGGCGCGCGAGGAGCTGCCCGTGCCGGCCGACCCCGAGGACCTCGAGGCGCGTCCCACCGTGGAGTTCGGGCCCGAGTTCGACGACACCCCGCAGGACTTCGGCCGCATCGCCACCGCGACGGCTCGCCAGGTCATCGTGCAGCGGCTGCGGGACGCGGAGGACGACCAGGTGCTGGGCACCTTCCGCGGCAAGGAGGGCGAGGTCCTGGCCGGCGTCATCCAGCAGGGCCGTGACCCGCGCATGGTGCTGGTGGACGTCGGCGGCACCGAGGCGATCCTGCCGCCGCACGAGCAGGTGCCGACCGAGCAGTACGTGCACGGTGAGCGCCTGCGCGCCTACGTGGTCGAGGTCAGCCGCGGGATGAAGGGCCCCCAGATCACGTTGAGCCGCACGCACCCGAACCTCGTGCGGAAGCTCTTCGAGCTCGAGGTCCCGGAGATCGCGGACGGCTCGGTGGAGATCACCGCCATCGCCCGTGAGGCGGGCCACCGCACCAAGATGGCCGTCCGTACCCGGGTGGCCGGGCTCAACGCCAAGGGCGCCTGCATCGGCCCGATGGGTGCCCGGGTCCGCGCGGTGATGGCCGAGCTGCACGGCGAGAAGATCGACATCGTCGACCACAGCGACGACCCCGCGGCCTTCGTGGCGAGCGCCCTGTCGCCCGCACGTGTGTCGTCGGTCACAGTCGTCGACGCCGATGCGCGCGCCGCGCGTGCGGTCGTACCCGACTATCAGCTGTCGCTCGCGATCGGCAAAGAGGGGCAGAATGCCCGTCTCGCCGCGAAGCTGACGGGTTGGCGCATCGACATCCGCTCGGACGAGGCAGCCGACGCCGACGCAGGTGGCGCAGCTGCCGACGCGCAGGGCGGCCGGTAACGCCCGGTGGGTCGGCACGGTAGACTGTCCGAGTCTGGGCCACGCGCCCGTCTTTCGACATACCCCGTTCCGCCCGTCAAGGGTCCGGTGCGCACGTGCGTCGGATGCCGGGGGCGTGACCAGCGGTCTGCACTCCTGCGTCTGGTGCTGGACGACTCGGGGCATGGTGGTGCCGTGGCAGGTTCACGGCGCATCGTGGTCGACGTCCGTGCCTGCCTGCCGGGTCGCGGTGCCTGGGTTCACCCGGAGCCGCGGTGCCTGGAGCTCGCTGAGCGTCGCAGGGCCGTGCCGCGTGCACTGCGCGTCGACGGGCCCCTCGACCTCGACGAGGTACGAGCACACCTCGGCCAGTGAGTGCGTGGGCCGCAGGACCGTCCCGACCGGACGCAACAGAGTGTCCGGCCGAACTATGCGATTCGTCGACAAGGAAGCGGGTCAGACGCCGATGGGCACCCGATGAGCCCCCAGCGATGAGTACTCAGTACTAACGGTGGTCCTCCCTGTCTTGGGACGGACCGAGACAGGAGAGTTGTGGCTAAAGTCCGCGTCTACGAGCTTGCCAAAGAGCTCGGAGTGGAAAGCAAGACCCTGCTTGGCGAGCTGAAGTCGGCAGGCGAATACGTTCGCTCGGCGTCCTCGACGCTCGAGCCGCCCGTCGTGCGGCGCATGCGCGACAAGTTCCCCGCCGGCGGCGGTGCCTCCGGCCCGTCCGACAAGGACGCGGCGAACCAGGACGCGGCGAAGCCCGCGAAGAGCGCACCCAAGCCTGCCGGGAAGCCCGCGGCACAGAAGCCGGCCGAGTCGACCCCGACTCCGGCCCCGGCTCCCGCGCCGGCACCGAGCAAGCCCCAGGCCGAGGCCACGCCGACTCCGGCGCCCGCCCCGACCCCCGACCCGACTCCGGCTCCGAGCCCCGCGCCGGAGGCACCCGCCCCGGCCCCGGCCCCGGCGGCCGACGAGAGCCAGGCAGCGCCCGCGGCGTCCGCCCGGCCCGCAGCAGGCCCCAAGCCTGGTGCGCCGAAGCCCGCCGCGGCACCCAAGCCGGGTGCGCCGAAGCCGGCCGCAGCGCCCTCCGGCAACCGTCCGGGGCGTGACGGCGGCCGTGACGGCGGCCGTGGTGGCCGTCCCGGTGGCGGCAACCCGCGTCCGGGCAACAACCCGTTCGCGACCAGCCAGGGCATGCCCCGTCCCGGTGGCGGCCGTGGTCGCCCGGGTGCAGCGGGCCCCGGCGGCAGCGGCGGTAACGACCGTCCCGCAGCCGGCGGCAACCCGCGTCCGGGCAACAACCCGTTCGCGCCCAGCCAGGGCATGCCGCGTCCGGGGCAGCGCCCCGAGCGCACCGAGGCCCCCAGCGGCGACCGCTCCGGCGGTCCCCGTCCGGGTGGTCCCCGTCCTTCGGCGCCCCGTCCCGGTGGCACCGGTGGCGGCGGCCCGCGTCCGAACCCCGGCATGATGCCGGGCAAGACCTCCATGCCGCGTCCGGGCGACCGCCCGGCTCCGGGTGGCGGTCGTGGCCGCCCCGGTGGCGGCGGTGGCCGTCCTGGCGCCGGTGGCGGTCCTGCCGGTGCCGGTGCTCCGGGTCGTCCCGGCGGCGGTGGCGGCTTCGGCGGCCCGCGTCGCGGTGCCGGTGGTCGCGGTGCGACACAGGGCGCCTTCGGGCGCGCCGGCGGCAAGCCGGTTCGCGGGCGCAAGTCGAGGCGAGCGAAGCGCCAGGAGTTCGAGGCCATGCAGGCCCCGTCGCTCGGTGGCGTGCAGGTCCCTCGTGGCAACGGCACCACCGTCGTCCGGCTGCGCCACGGTGCGTCGCTGAACGACTTCGCGGACAAGATCGACGCCAACCCCGCGGCGCTCGTGACCGTGCTGTTCCACCTGGGCGAGATGGCCACGGCCACGCAGTCGCTCGACGAGGACACGTTCGGCACGCTGGCCACCGAGCTCGGCTACCAGATCGAGATGGTCTCGGCCGAGGAGGAGGACCGCGAGCTGCTCGGGGCCTTCGACATCGACCTGGCGGCCGAGGCGGCCGACGAGTCCGACGAGGACCTGGCGGCGCGTCCGCCGGTCGTGACCGTCATGGGTCACGTCGACCACGGTAAGACGAAGCTGCTCGACGCGATCCGCAAGTCGGACGTCGTGGCGGGCGAGCACGGCGGGATCACGCAGCACATCGGTGCGTACCAGATCACGCACGAGCACGAGGGCGCCGAGCGCGCCATCACGTTCATCGACACTCCGGGCCACGAGGCGTTCACCGCCATGCGTGCCCGTGGTGCGCAGGTCACGGACATCGCGATCCTCGTGGTCGCGGCCGACGACGGCGTGATGCCGCAGACGATCGAGGCGGTGAACCACGCGCAGGCAGCAGGTGTGCCGATCGTGGTCGCGGTCAACAAGATCGACGTCGAGGGTGCCAACCCGGCGAAGGTGCGTCAGCAGCTCACCGAGTACAACCTGGTGGCCGAGGAGTACGGCGGCGACACGATGTTCGTCGACGTCGCGGCGAAGCCGGGCATCGGTATCGACGGCCTGATCGACGCCGTCCTGCTGACCGCGGACGCGTCGCTCGACCTGCGGGCGAACCCGACCAAGGACGCACGCGGTGTGGCCATCGAGGCGAACCTCGACAAGGGTCGCGGTCCCGTGGCGACGGTGCTGGTCCAGGCCGGCACCCTGGTGGTCGGCGACGCGATCGTCGCGGGCACGGCCTACGGCCGCGTCCGTGCGATGTTCGACGAGCACGGCAACTCGGTCGAGGCGGCCACCCCGGCCCGCCCGGTCCAGGTGCTCGGTCTGACCAGCGTCCCGGGCGCCGGCGACACGTTCCTCGTGGCGCCCGACGACCGGACCGCTCGCCAGATCGCCGAGAAGCGCCAGGCGGCCGAGCGCGCAGCGACGCTGGCCAAGCGTCGCAAGCGGATCAGCCTCGAGGACTTCGACGTCGAGCTCAAGAAGGGCAAGGTCGAGAGCCTCAACCTCATCCTCAAGGGCGACGTGTCCGGTGCCGTCGAGGCACTGGAGGACGCGCTGCTCAAGATCGATGTGGGCGAGGAGGTCGAGCTGCGCGTCATCCACCGTGGTGTGGGTGCGATCACGCAGAACGACGTCAACCTCGCGACCGTCGACAGCGCCGTGATCATCGGCTTCAACGTGAAGTACGGCGAGCGCGTCGAGGAGCTGGCGGAGCGCGAAGGCGTCGACGTCAAGTTCTACTCGGTCATCTACCAGGCGATCGAGGACGTCGAGGCAGCCCTCAAGGGCATGCTCAAGCCGGAGTACGAGGAGGTCCAGCTCGGGACCGCGGAGATCCGCCAGGTCTTCCGTTCCTCGAAGTTCGGCAACATCGCCGGTTCGATGGTCCGCTCGGGCAGCATTCGCCGTAACTCCAAGGCGCGTGTGCTGCGCAACGGCACGGTCGTGGGGGACAACCTCACCATCGAGTCGCTGCGTCGTGAGAAGGACGACGTCACCGAGGTCCGCGAGGGCTTCGAGTGTGGTATCGGTCTCGGGTCGTTCAACGACGTGAACGAGGGCGACACCATCGAGACCTTCGAGATGCGCGAGAAGCCGCGCGCCTGACGCTGATGGTTCATTGAGTGCGGGGTATCCGCCCGGCCGGCTCGTCCGGACCGGGCGGATACCCCGCACTCACGCTGAAAGGATCAATGCTCATGGTCGACACCCCGAGATCTCGTAAGCTCGCCGACCGCATCAAGGTGATCGTCGCGGAGATGATCGATACCCGGATCAAGGATCCGCGGCTCGGTTTCATGACGGTCACGGACGTCCGGGTGACCGGTGACCTGCAGAACGCCTCGGTGTTCTACACGGTCTACGGCTCTGACGAGGACCGGGAGGGTACGGCCGCGGCGCTGAAGAGCGCTACCGGCCTGATCCGCTCGGAGGTGGGCAAGCAGACCGGTATCCGGCTGACGCCCACCCTCGAGTTCCACCTGGACTCCGTCCCGGACACCGCCGCCAACCTCGACGCCGCCCTGATCGAGGCTCGCAAGCGCGACGCCGAGCTCGAGGCGCTGCGTGCCGGTGCTCGGTACGCGGGCGACGAGGACCCCTACAAGAAGCCGCGCGAGGACGACGCCGAGGCGGAGTGACCTCCTGCGACCTCACGCTCGCGCGTGACATCGACGCCGCCTGCCGCCTGACCGGGACGTTCACGCTCCGGTCAGGACAGGCGGCGTCGGAGTACCTCGACAAGTACCTCGTCGAGACCGGTCCCGCACTGCTCGCCCGGGGTCGCGCGGACCTGGCCGCCGCGCGCGCCGGCTGAACCGCGAGAGACTGGACCTCATGACCTCCCCGACCCCTCAGGCGCCGGTGCGCCGCCCGACCGCCGCCGACGGGTTCGTCGTCGTCGACAAGCCGCAGGGCTGGACCAGCCACGATGTCGTCGGGCGTATGCGGCGCCTGGCCGGGACACGCAAGGTCGGCCACGCCGGGACGCTCGACCCCATGGCGACCGGCGTTCTTGTGCTGGGTATCGGCAAGGCGACCCGTCTGCTCACGTACGTGGTGGGCGCCGACAAGGACTACGACGCCACGATCCGGCTGGGCATCACCACCACCACCGACGACGCCGAGGGCGACGTCCTGTCCGTGGCCGGCCCCGGTGCCGTCGAGCAGGTCGACCGGGCCGCGCTGGACGCCGCCGTCACCGACCTCACGGGGGACATCCTGCAGGTGCCGACCTCGGTGTCCGCGATCAAGGTGGACGGCAAGCGCGCGTATGCGCGGGTCCGGGCGGGGGAGGAGGTGGCGCTGCAGGCGCGGCCCGTCACGGTGTCCCGGTTCGACGTCCTGGACGTGCGCGCGGTCACGGCCGCGGTGCCCGACGTCGATCTGGTCGGCACCTCCGTCGAGGACCCCGCCGACGGGAACCCCGACGCGGAGCCGGGAGTCGCCCCGACCCTCGCCGATCCGGGCGACCACCCGACCCGGGACGTGCCGGCGGTCGACGTCGACGTCCGCGTCACCGTCTCCTCCGGGACGTACGTGCGCGCCCTGGCGCGCGACCTGGGTGCCGCCCTCGGAACCGGCGGGCACCTGACGATGCTCCGCCGCACCCGGGTGGGCGGTTACGACCTGGCCGGCGCCCGCACGCTCGAGCAGCTGGAGGCACAGGCCGACGCCGACGGGACGCTCGCCACCCTGCCGATGGCCGAGGCCGCCCGGAGCACCTTCCCGGTGCGTGAGCTCGACGAGGTCGAGGTGCGCGCGCTCGGCTACGGCCAGTGGGTGGAGCCGTCGGGGCGGTCCGAGGTCGTGGCGGCGCTGTCGCCGTCGGGCGAGCTCGTAGCCCTGCTGGAGGACACTCGGCGCCGGGGCGACAACCTCGCCAAGCCGGTGCTGGTGCTCGCGGCGCACTGAGCACCGGCGCTCCTGGCTGCGGCTAGGCTTTTGACGATCGGTGCGGGCAGTCGCGTGTGCGACAGCCGCACCCGCGCCACCCGATTCATGAGGAGCAACCCGCGTGCAGCTGTGGACGGACCTGGAACAGGTTCCCCCGGGATTCGGGCCATCAGTGGTGACGATCGGCAACTTCGACGGCGTCCACCGCGGCCATCAGGCGGTGCTCGACCGCATCCTCCGTCTGGCCCGGAGCGACGGGTCCAGCGCCGTCGCGGTGACGTTCGAGCCGCACCCGTCGGCCGTGCACCGGCCCGAGTCGGCCCCGGAGCTGATCACCGGCCTGGAGGACCGCCTGGCGCTCATGGAGCGCACGGGCCTGGATGCGACGTTGGTCGTGAACTACACGCTCGACTTCGCCGCCCAGACGCCCGAGGAGTTCGTCTCCCGGTACCTGGTGGACAGCCTCGGCGCCCGCACGGTGGTGGTGGGCCACGACGTGCGCTTCGGCAAGCAGAACGCCGGCACGCTGGCCACGATGGTCGAGCTCGGCGGCCAGCACGGCTTCGAGGTGGTCGCCATCGACGACGTCGGCGACTTCGTGCAGCCCGAGGGCGACGGGCACCAGCGCTGGTCGTCGACGGCGGTGCGCGCGCTGCTCGCGGAGGGCGACGTCGACCAGGCCGCCGACGTGCTGGGGCGGCCGCACCTGGTGCGCGGCACGGTGGTGCACGGCGACGCCCGCGGCCGGGAGATGGGCTTCCCGACCGCCAACCTCGGTGACATCACGGGGCTCGTCCCCGCCGACGGCGTCTACGCCGGGTGGTTGCGCCGCGGCACGGCAGCCACCTGCGCGAGCCTCGCCGGACCCGAGGGCGACCGGGCCGCCGTGTCCGGCACGGGGATGGGGCAGGAGGAGATCCTGCCCGCGGCGATCTCCGTCGGCACCAACCCCACGTTCGACGGCGTCGAGCGCCGCGTCGAGGCGTACGTGCTCGACCGCACCGACCTCGACCTGTACGACCAGACGGTGGCGCTCGAGTTCGTGGCGCACCTGCGGCCCACGCTGCGGTTCGACGGCATGGAGCCGCTCATCGCCCAGATGAACGACGACGTGGCGCGCGCCCGGAAGATCCTGCGGTCCTGAGCGGCCCGGGAGAACCAGCCGTGGTTCGTGCGTTGAGGTGGGCATGACGCTCCTCGAACTGTCCGACCTGTCGGTCGGGTACGGCGGCAACGCCGTCTGCCCGCCGGTATCGCTCACGCTGGCCGCTGGTGACGTCGTCGCCGTGATCGGGACCAACGGCACCGGCAAGTCCACCCTGCTGCGCACGGTGCTCGGCCTGCAGGACCCGCTGTCCGGGACGGTCAGGGCGTTCGGGCATGCCGTGGACGAGCGGGAGCGGCACTTCCGCGCCCGCGTCGCGGGCGTGCTGGACGACGACGCGTTCTTTCCCGGCGTGACCGTCCGCGAGCACCTCGTGCTCACCGCGCGCGGCCATGGCGTGCCCGACGCCGGAGCGGTCACCGACCAGGTGCTCGACCACGTGGGCATCACCGGGCACGGCGGCGCCATGCCGCACACCCTGTCGTCCGGGCAGCGCCGCCGGTTCCTCCTGGCGAGCGCCCTGGTGCGGCCCCGCGACCTGCTCGTGCTCGACGAGCCCGAGCAGCGCCTGGACACCGCCATGCGGGGCCGGCTCGCCGGCATGCTGCGGGCCGAGGCGGACGCCGGCACCGCCGTCCTGTTCGCCACGCACGACGACCGGCTCCTCGCGGGCACGGGCGCGAGCGCGCTGTACCTGTCCGACGACGGCGCCGTGCTGCTGCCGGCGGACGAGGCGCCGGGCGTGCTGGCGGGCTTCCGGTGACCGGCGGGCCCGCCGACACCGCCGTCGGTCCCGTGCTCCCGCGGCTCGTCGGGGACGAGGAGGAGCGCCTCACCGGCGCCGAGCTGCGGCGGCTGACCGCGCGGGTGCGCGCCCACAACGTGCCCGCCCAGGCAGGCCGGGTGGCGATGGACGTCGGTGAGGTGGTGATCTCGCTCGCGATCGTCGCGCTGTACGTGTGGGGGTTCGGTGCGCCCCTGCGGGAGCTGCTGGAGTCCGACGCCACCCGGTTCGGGCTCGGCCCCGGACTGGTCCAGGCGCTGGTCCTCGGGCTGGCGACCCTCGCGGGAACCGTGGTCGCACTCCGGCTGGGCCCAGCGGGTCTGCCGGCCGCCGGGGTGCGCTGGTGGGTACCCACCCCGGCCGACCGGACCGGCCTGGCCTCGCCGTCGGTGGTGCGGTCGGTGCTGATCGGCGTCGGCGCGGGACTGGTCGTGGGCGGCGTCCCCGCTGCGTTCGTGGGCGTCAGCGTCCCCGGGATCCTCGCCGACGCCGCGCTCGGCGCCGCGCTCGGCCTCCTCGTCGTCGCGGGCGCCGGCGTGCTGCAGGTGACCGGGGCGGCGTCGGGCCCGCTACCCGGGCGGGTGCTCAACGCCCTGCTCGCCGCCGTCCCGGTGGCGGGGCTCGCCCTGGCCCTCTGGGCGCCCGAGTGGGCTGCCTGGGCCGCGCCGTGGCCCGTGCTGGCCGTGCTCGCGGGGCTGGGCGGCGTCGCACTCGTCTTCTGGGCCACCCGCCTGGAGCGGCTCCGGGCCGGCGAGCTGCGGGCGCGTGCGTCCGCGGCGATGCAGGCGTCGGTCGCCCTGCTCTCGCTCGACAGCGGCGGCATGAGCCGGGCGCTCGGCGGGGGTCCGACGGCGTCGCGCGTGCTGCCGTGGCTGCCCGGCACGGCGCGCGGTCCCGCGGGCGCCCTGCTCGCCGCCGACGCCACGCTCCTCGCGCGCTCGCCCTCCGCGCTCGCCGGGCTGGTCGCCCTCGCCGCGACAGGGGCCTTCATCGTGCAGGTGCCCGCTATGGCCGGGGGGATCGGGCTCTGGGCGGTGCTCGTCGGAGCGGGGTACGCCGGGGCCATCTCGGGCGCCGTCGGCCCGCGCTCGGCGGGGGAGAACCCGCGCCTGGACTCCCTGGTCCCGCTGGGGGCCCGGACCACCCGTGCGGTGCGGACGGTGTGGCCGGTCCTGACCGCGGCGGTGGTGCTGCTGGCGATCGCCGTCGCGGTCGGTGGTGGGCAGTGGCTCGTCACCGGAGGGCTCGCCGTCGTCGTGCTCGGGGCCGCGGCCGTCCGGGCCGCCTACCGCGGGCCGGTGCCGTGGGACGTCCCGATGATCGCCACGCCGGCGGGCGGGCTGCCGACAGGGCTCGTCCTGCACCAGCTGAAGGGGGTCGACCTGGCGGTCCTCGGCACGCTACCGCTCGCCTGGGCGGTGGTCTCCGGGGCGGCGGGGCCGGCGGTGATCGGGCTGCAGGTGGTGTTCTCCCTCGGGGCGGTGCTCTGGGCGGCACACGTCAAGCGTTCTGCCTGACCCGGATCACCTGTGATGCGGGTGCCCGGACACGCGCGCGGTGAACCGCTCGGGCTCGTAGGGTCAGTGGCGGTGCGTCGCCACCGCCACTGACCGGTAGGGCATCACCACCGTGCCGCCGGCCTCGTCGACCACCTCGCCGAGGCCGGCGAGCAGCTCGGCCAGCACGGGCTCCGGGAACCGGCCGTGCCCGCCCGCCGTCCGCACGTGGTCCAGCCACTCGTGGCGGGTGTATGTGCGGGCCGAGTCGAACAGCCAGTGCTCGGGCTCGGCGAGCTCGCCGGACTCGCGCATGCCGGCCGCCGCCTTGATGCACATCTCGTCGTAGGCGTCCGCCAGCTGAGGTGCCCAGGGCCGGAACGGCAGCTCCGGGAGCACCCGCTCGTAGACGGCGCCGAACGCCGCGGCCAGCTCGACCGGTGGGCTGGCAGCGTTCCAGAAGACCACCAGCAGGCCGCCAGGCCGTAGCGCCCGGACGGCGGCGGAAGCGCCGGCGACCGGGTCGATCCGGTGCCACGACTGACCGGCGACCACGGCGTCGAACTGTTGGCCCTCCGGGTCCCAGTCCTCGAACCGGCCGGCGTCGACGGCGAAGCCGGCCCCGCGTGCGACCTCGGCCACCCGGACGTCGGCCTCCACGCCGGTGACCGCGCACCCGGCGTCCCGCAGCTGACCTGCGGCGATCCCCGTGCCGATCCCGGCGTCCAGGACGTCGCCGCCCGGCGAGCGCTGGACGATCGCCCGGATCAGGGAGTCGGGGTACGCCGGGCCCGCCCGGTCGGCGTGCTCGGCGTCGACGCCGAACAGCCCTGCGGGTGCGCGGAGCTCGTGGGAACGGTTGACGTCAGGATTCGTCTCGGCCACATGTTTACGCTAGGCGCGGACAGCGACAGGGGAAGGGTGGTTCGCCAGGAGCGGACGCTGCGCCTGATCTCACAGGTGGGGCGGCCTCCGCCGTCGGGCAGCGAGGCCTGGCACTGGTAATGTTGGATCGCCGTCTGAACGGCCGCGGATCGAGAGCGCCCCGGTGAACAAGTCCCGGAGCACCGCGCAACGACACTGAAGGAGAGCCATGCCGCTCGACACTGCCACGAAGCAGCAGATCATTTCCGAGTACGGAACCAAGCCGGGCGACTCGGGCTCGCCGGAGGTGCAGATCGCGCTCCTCACGCAGCGCATCAAGGACCTGACCGAGCACCTCAAGGAGCACAAGCACGACCACCACAGCCGTCGTGGTCTGCTGCTCCTCGTGGGCCAGCGCCGTCGTCTCCAGGGTTACCTCAAGGGGATCGACATCGAGCGCTACCGCGCCCTCGTCGACAAGCTCGGCCTGCGCCGCTGACATGACGCCCACCAGCCCGGCCCCCGCTGCGGGGGCCGGGCTGGTCTGGTGAGATGCTGTAGTACGACAAGCGCCGCCCGTGACCTCGTCCGGTCCTCGGTAGTGGCTTCCCGAATCCCTCGCCCTCGGCGAGCGGTGGTTCGGTAGGCCTCGATCGATGACCGTCGGGCACGGGGGCGTTCCCAGAGAACACCAACAGAAGGAGGGCACCCGTGGAGGGTCCCGAGATCCAGTTCGCCGAGGCCGTTATCGACAACGGTCGCTTCGGCACCCGTACCGTCCGGTTCGAGACCGGACGGCTGGCCAAGCAGGCCGCCGGCGCCGTCGCCGCCTACCTCGACGGCGAGACCATGCTGCTGTCGACCACCGCGGCCGGCAAGCACCCCAAGGACCAGTTCGACTTCTTCCCCCTGACGGTGGACGTCGAGGAGCGGATGTACGCCGCCGGGCGCATCCCCGGCTCGTTCTTCCGTCGTGAGGGTCGCCCGTCGACCGACGCGATCCTGACCTGCCGCCTGACCGACCGCCCGCTGCGCCCCCTGTTCGTCAAGGGCCTGCGCAACGAGGTCCAGATCGTCATCACGGTCATGGCGCTGCACCCGGACGACGCGTACGACACCCTGGCCATCAACGCCGCGTCGGCGTCGACCCAGATCTCCGGCCTGCCGTTCGACGGCCCGGTCGGTGCGGTCCGCATCGCGCTGGTCGACGGCCAGTGGGTCGCGTTCCCCAAGTACTCCGACAAGGAGCGCGCGGTCTTCGACATGGTCGTGGCCGGTCGGACCGTGCAGGGCGCCGACGGCTCGGCCGACGTGGCGATCGCCATGATCGAGGCCGAGGCCACCGACAACGCGTGGAACCTCATCAAGAACGAGGGCGTCGCGGCCCCGAACGAGACGGTCGTCGCCGAGGGCATCGAGGCGGCCAAGCCGTTCATCAAGGCCCTGTGCGACGCGCAGGCGCAGCTCGCCGCGCAGTCGGCCAAGGAGACCAAGTCCTTCCCGCTGTTCCCGGACTACCAGGACGACGCGTTCGCCGCTGTCGAGTCCTCGGTGACCGAGCCGCTGCGTGAGGCCCTGGCCATCGCGGACAAGCAGGAGCGCGAGAACCGCCTCGACGAGCTCAAGGACCGCATGCTGGGCGACCTGCAGGCGGGCTTCGACGGCCGCGAGAAGGAGCTGTCGGCCGCGTACCGCTCGCTGCAGAAGCAGCTCGTCCGCCAGCGCGTGCTCACCGACGGTGTCCGCATCGACGGCCGTGGGCTCGCGGACATCCGCACCCTCTCGGCCGAGGTCGAGGTGCTGCCGCGCGTGCACGGCTCGGCGATCTTCGAGCGTGGCGAGACCCAGATCCTGGGTGTCACCACGCTGAACATGCTCCGCATGGAGCAGCAGATCGACTCGCTCGGTCCGGAGACGCGCAAGCGCTACATGCACAACTACAACTTCCCGCCGTACTCGACCGGTGAGACGGGCCGCGTGGGCAGCCCGAAGCGCCGCGAGATCGGCCACGGTGCGCTCGCCGAGCGTGCCCTCGTGCCGGTCCTGCCGAGCCGCGAGGAGTTCCCGTACGCGATCCGCCAGGTGTCCGAGGCTCTCGGCTCCAACGGCTCGACGTCGATGGGCTCCGTCTGCGCCTCGACGCTGTCGCTGCTGAACGCGGGCGTGCCGCTGCGCGCGGCCGTCGCCGGCATCGCGATGGGCCTCGTGTCCGACACCGTGGACGGCGAGACCCGCTATGCCGCGATGACGGACATCCTGGGCGCCGAGGACGCGTTCGGCGACATGGACTTCAAGGTCGCCGGTACCAAGGAGTTCGTCACGGCCATCCAGCTCGACACCAAGCTCGACGGCATCCCCGCCTCGGTGCTGAGTGCGGCGCTGGGCCAGGCCCGCGACGCGCGCCTGACCATCCTCGAGGTGCTCGACGAGGCGATCGACACGCCGGACGAGATGTCCCCGAACGCCCCGCGCGTCATCACGGTGAAGGTCCCCGTCGACAAGATCGGCGAGGTCATCGGCCCGAAGGGCAAGATGATCAACCAGATCCAGGAGGAGACGGGCGCGGACATCTCCATCGAGGACGACGGCACCGTGTACATCGGTGCCACCGACGGCCCGTCGGCCGAGGCCGCCCGCGCGGCGATCAACGCGATCGCCAACCCGCACGTCCCCGAGGTGGGCGAGCGGTTCGTCGGCACGGTCGTCAAGACGACGTCGTTCGGCGCCTTCATCTCGCTGTCCCCGGGCAAGGACGGTCTGCTGCACATCAGCCAGATCCGCAAGCTCGTGGGTGGCAAGCGCGTCGAGAACGTCGACGACGTGCTGTCGATCGGCCAGAAGGTCCAGGTCGAGATCGGCGAGATCGACCCGCGCGGCAAGCTGTCGCTGGTCGCCGTGACCGACGAGGACGAGTCGGCCCCGGCCGACGCCGCCGAGCCGGCCACCGAGGCCACCGCATCCGCGGACGCCTGACATGGCGTGGCACCTGCCGCTCGTCCCGACGGGCGAGCCCGGTGCCGAGCTGACCGCCGGGCAGGACGGGGCGACCATTCGTCGCTCCGTCCTGCCCGGCGGTGTCCGTGTACTCACCGAGCACATGCCGGGCCAGCGCTCGGCGACGATGGGTGCATGGATCGGCGTCGGCTCGCGGGACGAGACCGACGGCCACTTCGGCTCGACGCACTTCCTGGAGCACCTGCTCTTCAAGGGGACCACCCGGCGGTCCGCGATGGACATCGCCGAGGCGTTCGACGCCGTCGGCGGTGAGGCGAACGCGGCCACCGGCAAGGAGCACACCTGCTACTACGCGCGGGTGCTGGACTCCGACCTGCCGATGGCGGTCGACGTCATCTCCGACATGGTCACCTCCGCGCGTCTGGACACCGACGAGCTCGAGACCGAGCGCGGCGTCATCCTGGAAGAGCTCGCGATGAACGACGATGACCCCACCGACGTCGTGCACGAGCAGTTCTCCGCCGTCGTCCTGGGCGACCACGCGCTGGGCCGCCCCATCGGCGGCACGCCCGAGACGATCAACGCCGTCCCACGGGACGCCGTCTGGGACCACTACCGCTGGAACTACCGGCCGGAGACCCTCGTGGTCACGGCCGCGGGCGGGATCGACCACGACAAGCTGGTGCAGCAGGTCACCCAGGCGCTGTCCGACGGCGGCTGGGACCTCGACGCAGCCACCGCGCCGTGCGACCGCAGGGTCGCCACCGAGGACCGCACGGGTGTGCCGGACGCGGGCGCGGAGCTGACCGTCACGCGGCAGGTCGAGCAGGCCAACATCATCGTGGGCTCCACGGGCATCGCGGCGACGGACGACCGGCGCTTCGCGCTGTCCGTGCTGAACGCGGTGCTGGGCGGCGGCATGTCGTCCAGGCTGTTCCAGGAGATCCGCGAGAAGCGGGGCCTGGCCTACTCGACGTACTCGTTCGCCTCCGCCCACGGCGGCCTCGGCACCTTCGGCCTCTACGCGGGCTGCGCGGCCGCCAAGGCGGACCAGGTCACCGACCTGCTCGTCGAGGAGCTCGAGAAGCTGGCGAACGACGGGATCACCGAGGCCGAGCTCAAGCGGTCCGTGGGCCAGCTCTCCGGCGGCACGGTGCTCGGGCTGGAGGACTCCGGGTCGCGGATGAGCCGCCTCGGCAAGGCCGAGCTCGTGTACGGCGACCTGCTGTCGTTGGCGGAGTCGCTCGAGCGCATCCAGGCGGTCACGGCGGCGGACGTCCAGGCCTTGGCCGAGGACCTGGCGGCCCGCCCGCGCTCGATAGTCCGTGTAGGCCCTTTCAACAACTGAACCTCCGTTGAGTGCTGGGTATCTGTCGATTCGGGCCTTCTGATTCGACAAATACCCAGCACTCAACGAAGAACCAGAGGGTGGTAGATCGTGAGTGACATCAAGGTGGCCGTGCTCGGCGCGGCCGGGCGCATGGGCGCCCAGACGTGTGCGGCGGTCGAGGCCGCGGACGGCCTCGAGCTGGTCGCCCGGCTGGACCACGGCGACACCATCTCCGGCGAGTCGCTCGCGGGGGCCGACGTCGCCGTCGACTTCACCGTCCCGACCGTCACCGAGGCCAACGTGCACGCGGTGCTCGACGCCGGCGCGCACGCCGTGGTCGGCACCACCGGCTGGGACGACGACTCGCGGGCGCGGGTGGCAGCCCACCTCGCCGAGCTCTCGCCCCGGGGGACCGGCGGCCCGGGATCCCTCGGCGTGCTCATCGCCCCGAACTTCGGGCTGTCCGCGGTGCTGGCGATGACCTTCGCGGCGAAGGCCGCGCGCTACTTCGAGTCCGCCGAGGTCATCGAGCTGCACCACCCGAACAAGGTGGACGCGCCGTCGGGCACCGCCCGGCACACCGCCGCGGCGATCGCCACGGCCCGTGCCGAGGCCGGCCTCGGGCCGTCGCCCGACGCGACCGAGGCGGGCTGGGAGGCACGCGGCGCCGACGTCGACGGGGTGCGCGTGCACGCCGTGCGGCTGCGTGGCCTCGTGGCGCACGAGGAGATCCTCTTCGGCAACGAGGGGGAGCAGCTGGTGATCCGCCAGGACTCCTTCGACCGGGCGTCGTTCATGCCGGGTGTGCTGCTCGCCATCCGCTCGGTGGTCTCCCGCCCGGGCCTGACCGTAGGCCTTGAGCACGTGCTGGACCTGTCGTGAGCGAGCCGGGACCCAGCCACCACGCCGGCGGAGCGGACGAGCCGCCCGCCGACCGGTCGGCCGAGCGGCCGGCGTCGGGCCGAAGGCTGCCCAAGGGGCTGCCTGGCTCGCTGGCCGTGACCCTGCTGCTCGTGCTGTACGTCTGGCAGATCGCGGGGCGGGGCATCGCGATGGTACGCAGCGGCGAGCTGGTGCTGATCGCCATCGGGCTGTCGGTGCTGATCATCCCGCTGCTGGTCATCGGCTTGATCGCGCGTGAGTACCGGCTGGCGGCGACCGTGCAGACCATGGCCGACACGCTGTTCGCCGAGGGCAACCTGCCCGTGGACGACCTGCCGCGCTCACCCGGCGGCCGCATCGACCGGTCGGCGGCGGACGAGGCCTTCGAGCCGCGCCGTGCGGCGGTCGAAGCCGCGCCCGACGACTGGCGCGCCTGGTACCACCTGGCTTTCGCCTACGACGCGGCGGGCGACCGCCGCCGGGCGCGGGAGTCGCTGCGGAAGGCGGCCGGCTTCTACCGGACCAGGACCGCCCCCGCGGCTTAGGGCCCGGCCTTCCGCCTGCACCGCCGGGCGGCCCGTTCGCGTCCGATCGACAGGAACGCCGTGCTCGGCAGCGGGCGCCCTACAGCGCCCGGACGCGTTCCAGCAGCGGTCCGGCCGCCTCGGCGAGGAACCGCTCCTGGTTGTGGTCGCCGATCTGCACGAACGCGAGGTCGGTGAAGCCGGCGTCCAGGAACGGGCGGGCGCTCTCGGCGAGCTTGTCCAGGTCCGGCCCGCAGGCGATCGACGACGCGACGTCCTCCGGCCGCACGAACTGCGTGGCGCCGGCGAAGCCGGCGGGCGTGGGCAGGTCCGCGTTCACGGACCAGCCGCCGCCGAACCAGCGAAACTCGGAGTGGGCCCGCTCGATCGCCTTCTGCTCGTCCGGGTCCCAGCAGATCGGCACCTGGCCGAACACCCGGGACCCGCCGGGGTGCTTGTCGTTCCAGCCCTGCACCACGTCGCCGTCTGGCATCGCCTGGACGAGGTGGTCCGCGAGCGGGGCGAACCGCTTGATGCCCTGCTCGCCGGAGAGGGCGACGCCGACCTCGACCCCGGCATCCGGCACGTCCCAGAGCCGCGCGGAGTCGACCCGGAAGTGCTGGCCCTCCCAGGTGATCAGCTCACCCGTGAGGAGCTCGCGGATGATGTGCATCGCCTCCTCGAGCATGTCGTGCCGCATGTCGATGCTCGGCCAGCCCTCACCGATCACGTGCTCGTTCAGGTTCTCCCCGGAGCCCAGCCCGAGGGTGAAGCGGCCGTCGGCCACGAGCTGGAGGGTCGCCGCCTGCTGTGCCACCACGGCCGGGTGGTAGCGCATCGTCGGACATGTCACGAAGGTCATCAGCTCGACCCGGTTCGTCGCCTGGGCGACCGCCCCCAGGAGCACCCAGGCGTTGGGCGCGTGTCCCTGCTCCGTGAGCCAGGGGCTGTAGTGGTCGCTGGAGAGCTCGAAGTCGAACCCTGCCTCCTCGGCGCCGACGGCGTACCGCAGCAGCTCCCGCGGCCCGCTCTGCTCGGTCATGAGGGTGTACCCGAAACGCATGGGTCGCTCCTTCCGATGTCCTGGGACCTTCCGTGCCTCCCTGCCGACGATACGCACGGGTGGTCGTCGCTCGCCCCTCGGGTACTGCCCGGCCCTGCCGAAGTTTCACCCGGCGTGCGGGAGCCGCAGATCCGCGCGAGCATTCGAACGTGACGAACCGTCCCGGCCGCTCGCCGATCTGCTCGCGCGCCGTCGCGCCGCTGGTCCTGGCGCTGATGGTCGTGCTGGCGGGATGCGCACCGGCGGCCACCCGGGCCGACGACGCGGTGGCTCTCAGCAGCGTGTCCGACCACCTCGACGACGCGAGCTCGGCGGTCGCGACGGCGGAGCTCGCCGTGCGGTCGCGCGCGGCCGGCCGGCTGCCGGCGGTGACCGCCGACGTGGCGGCCGACGACGCCGTCGAGACGGCCACCGGGGCGGTGCACGGCATCGGAACCCTGGTGATCGCCACCGACGACGCCGACCGGGTGCGGGAGGAGGCGCTCGACGCGGCGTCGGCCGCCGTCGGACCGGTAGCCGCTGCCCGCACCTGGCTGGGGCGGCCGCCGTCCCCTGCCGGCGACGTGCTACGTGCTCTCGACGACGCCTCCAGCACGCTCGACGACGCCAGCGGGGCGGTCGAGCAGGCGGAGGCGGAGGCCCGGCCCGAGGCGCAGGTCGGGCGGGCGGTGCCATGAAGAGTCGCCTGCTGACCGTCGCCCTCGGCATCCTCACCGCGATCGGCGGCTTCCTCGACGCCGGGGACCTTGTCACCAACGCCGTCGTCGGCTCGCGGTTCGGGCTGTCCCTGGCCTGGGTGGTCCTCGTCGGTGTGGTGGGCATCTGCGTGTTCGCGCACATGTCCGGCAAGGTCGCGGCCGTGTCCGGGCGGGCGACGTTCGAGGTCATCCGCGAGCGCCTCGGGCCGACGACCGCAGGGCTGAACCTGGCGGCCAGCCTCGCGGTCACCGTGCTGACCCTCGTCGCGGAGGTCGGGGGCATTGCCCTCGCCCTGCAGCTCGCGAGCAGCGTGGACCACCGGCTCTGGGTGCCCGTGGCGGCGCTGGCGGTGTGGCTCGTCCTGTGGCGCGTGAAGTTCAACCTCATGGAGAACGTCACGGGTCTGCTGGGGCTGACGCTCGTCGGGTTCGCGGTGGCGGTCTTCCTGCTCGGACCGGACTGGGGTGACCTCGCCGCGCAGCTCGTCCCGCAGGTGCCCGTGCAGGAGAGTGCCGCGGTGTACTGGTACTTCGCCGTGGCGCTGTTCGGCGCGGCGATGACGCCGTACGAGGTGTTCTTCTTCTCGTCGGGCGGTGTCGAGGACGGCTGGACGGTGAAGGATCTCGCCTCGTCCCGGCTGAACGTGATGGTCGGGTTCCCGCTCGGCGGCCTGCTGTCGGTCTCGATCGCCGCGTGCGCCGCCATCGTGCTGCTGCCCGCCGGGATCCAGGTCGACTCGATGTCCCAGCTCACCCTGCCGATCGCGGAAGCCGGCGGGACGCTGCTCGTCGCGGTGGTCATCGTCGGTCTGGTGGCGGCGACGTTCGGCGCGGCGCTGGAGACGGCGCTGTCCACGGGCTACACGCTCTCGCAGTACCTGGGCTGGTCGTGGGGCAAGTTCCGGCGCCCCGCGCGGGCACCGCGCTTCCACCTGGCGATGATCCTGGCGCTCGTCGTCGCGGTCGGCGTCCTGATGACCAACGTGGACCCGATCGCCGTCACCGAGTACTCGGTGGTCTTCTCCGCGGTGGCGCTGCCCCTGACCTACCTGCCCATCCTGGTGGTCGCGAACGATCCCGAGTACATGGGCGAGCACGTCAACGGGCGGTTCATGAACGTGCTGGGCACGGTGTACCTGTTCATCCTCGTCGTGGCGGCCCTGGCCGCCATCCCCTTGATGATCGTGACGGAGGCGGGCGGATGAGACGGACGAGAACGGGCCCCCGTGACGTCTCCCGGGAGCCGGAGCCGCGGCAGCCGGGCCGGGTCCTGGACGCCCGCCTGCACCTCCTGGACCGTCAGGTGCTCGACGTCGACGGCATGCCGGTGTGCACGCTCGACGACCTCGAGCTCGAGGCCGTCGACGGCAGGTCCGCGGTGGACGAGCGGATCGACGGCAGCGTCCCCGTGGTGATCACCGACCTGCTGACCGGCCCCGTGCTCGGCACCAGGGTGTTCGGCGGACGCCCGCCCGCCTCGCGCTGGCACCGCCTGCCGTGGGCGCACGTGGTGGACATCGGCACGGCGGTGCGCCTGAGCGTGCGCAGCGGTGACCTCGACGCGACCTGGCTCGAGCGGTGGACCCGCGACCACATCATCGGCCGCATCCCGGGTGGCAACCACGATCCGGAGAGCTCGGGATGAGGAGGCCACGATGATCGCTTCGGACCTGCTCGACGTCCCCGTCCACGACGAGGCCGGGGCCCACCTCGGCTGGGTGGTCGACCTGCGCTTCGTGCTCGACGGGGCGCCCGACACGTTCCTCGCCCGCGCGCGGCTGCACGCCCTCGTCGTGTCCCCGCGCACCCGTACGTCGTTCATGGGGTTCGAGCGGTCGAGCGTGCGGCACCCGTGGCCGGTCGCCCCGATCCTGCGGTGGTGGCACCGGGGCACGTTCCTCGTGCACTGGCCCGACGTCGCGCGGGTACCGGACCCGGACGCCGGCGCCGGGCCGGAGGACACCGCGGCCATCGTGCTGCGCGCCGAGTTCACCGCCTACGAGCCCGGACTCTGACGTCGTGCGTGCCGGAGTGGGCGGCCCTCGCGCGCTGCGAGTCGACGCTACAGGTGCCAGCCTCTAGCCATGACGACGAGCCAGGCCGACCCGGAGACCCGTCTTTCCCGCACCGTCAGCGGACGGCTGCTGTACCTGTTCATCCTCGGTGACGTGCTCGGAGCAGGCGTCTACGCCCTGGTGGGAGAGATGGCCGGAGAGGTGGGCGGGCCGGTGTGGCTGCCGCTGCTGGTAGCGCTCGGCCTTGCCCTGCTCACCGCCGGCTCCTACGCGGAGCTGGTCACGAAGTACCCGCGGGCCGGGGGCGCCGCCGTCTTCGCCGAGCGCGCGTTCCGGCAGCCGGTGATCTCGTTCCTCGTCGGGTTCTCGATGCTCGCCGCCGGTGTCACCAGCGCGGCAGGGCTCTCCCTGGCGTTCGCCGGTGACTACTTCGGCACCTTCGTCGACGCGCCCGAGCGCCTGGTGGCCGTGCTGTTCCTGCTTGCCGTCGCCGCGCTCAACGCCCGAGGGATCCGCGAGTCGCTCGGCGCGAACGTCGCCATGACGGTCATCGAGGTGAGCGGTCTCGTGGTCATCGTCGTCCTCGCGCTCGTGGTGCTCGGCCGCGGCGACGGTGACCTCGCACGCGCCACCCGGTTCGCCGACGACACCACGCCCGCGCTCGCGGTGCTGTCGGGGGCGATCCTCGCGTACTACTCGTTCGTCGGCTTCGAGACGTCGGCGAACGTGGTCGAGGAGGTCCGCGACGTGCGGCGGGTCTACCCGCGGGCCCTGTTCGGTGCCCTGCTGACGGCCGGCGCCGTCTACGTCGCGGTGGGCGTCGCGGCTGTCGCGGTCGTGGAGCCCGACACGCTCGCCGGCTCCAGCGGCCCCCTGCTCGAGGTGGTCACCCGGACGGGTGCGGTACCCACGTGGCTGTTCTCCCTGGTCGCCCTCGTCGCCGTGGCGAACGGCGCGCTCCTGACCATGATCATGTCGAGCCGCCTGGCGTACGGCATGGCCGAGCAGCGGCTCCTGCCTGCCGCGCTCGGCCGCGTGCTGCCTCGCCGGCGCACGCCCGGCGTCGCCATCGTGGTCACCACGTTCGTCGCCGTGGGGCTGGTCTTCACGGGCGACCTCGCGTCGCTGGCGGAGACCGTGGTGCTCCTCCTCCTGCTGGTGTTCATCAGCACCAACGTGGCGGTGCTCGTGCTGCGCCGCGACCCGGTGGCGCAGCCACACTTCCGGGTGGCGACGGTGGTGCCGTGGCTCGGTGTCGGGAGCTGCGTGCTGCTGCTGACCCAGCAGTCGGGGGAGACCTGGCTGCGCGCGGGCACGCTGCTGCTGCTCGGCCTGCTGCTCTACGTCACGATGCGGGCCCTGCGGGGCCGGGACGGACGCACGGGTGCGACCGAGGACTCCTCGGCGGCCGGCTGACGGCTGCCACGGCCCGTGCGGCCGCCGGCACCAGAGACCGCGGTCACCTGCGACCTTGGTCACGAAGGGCCACCGGAGGTAGAGCGCACCCCGAACCGGTTGTTTGAATTGTCGCCGCTGCGATCGGCGGCAGTCGCCGGCGGCGTCCCCCTCCACTGAAAGCTCCCGTGTTTCTCCCTGCCCTTTTCAGCGCGCCCCTGCGTGCTCTGCGCGCGAAGTCCGTGCCTTCCAGCTCTGCCCCTGACCGCTCCCCGTGGCGTGCCCTGCGCCATCCGGCGATGCGCTGGTGGACGGGTGCCAACCTCGTCTCGAGTGCCGGCACGTGGATGCAGATGACCGTCCAGAACCTCCTCGTCCTCCAGATCACCGGCTCCCCGGCCGCGACCGGGCTCTCGCTGGCCGTCCAGGCCGCTCCGGGCCTGCTCTTCGGCGTCGCCGGCGGCGCCGTCGTGGACCGCTGGCCCCGCAAGGTGGTGGTCGCCGTGAGCCAGGCGGTGCTCGGCGCGGTCGCGCTGGTGACCGCCCTGCTCGTCGGGCTCGACGTGCTCAACCTGCCGCTCCTGCTCGCCCTGTCGGCCGTCACCGGGCTGGTGGCCGCCGTGGACGGTCCCGCCACCTCGCTCCTCGGCAACGACCTCGTGCCGCCCGACGACGTGCCCTCCGCCATCGGGCTGGGCTCCGTGACCAACAGCGTGGGCCGGCTGGCCGGCGTCGGTATCGCCGGTGCCCTGCTGGCGCTCACGGGTCCCGCTGCCGCGTACCTCGGCAACGGCATCTCGTTCCTCGCTGTGGCGGCCCTCGTGCCGTTCCTGCGGCTGTACACGCGGCGCCATCACGACGTGCTGACGGTGGAGCCCGTGCCGCCCGCCGAGCTCGTGGCGCAGGCCGCGCCCGTGCCGCCGGTCGAGCCGGCCGCTCCGGCCGAGCCGACGGCGCCGGCCGGAGCGCCGGAGCTCGGTCAGCCGGCCGCACCACGCCGACGGCGGTCGAGCTCGCTCGACGGCATCCGGTACTTCTGGAGCCGCCCGCGGCTGGTCGCCCTGCTGTCCGTCACCGCCGTCAGCGCGGTCTTCGGCCGCAACTACTCGCTCACGCTCGCGGTTCTCGTCACCGGCGCGCTCGCCGGCACCACGCAGGACTTCGCGACGGTCGCCTCGGTGCTGGCCGTCGGCGGGATCGTCGGAGCGTTCCTCGCCGGGCGCCTGCGCCGGCCCACGGTGCGGATCGTCGCGGCGCTCGCGGCGGGCGGCGCGCTGCTCCAGGTGCTCGCGGGACTGTCGCCCACGTTCGCGGTCCTGCTGGTGGTCGTGGCTCCCATGGCGGTGCTGGAGTCGCTCTCCGACACGGCCGGGGCCACGGTGCTGCAGACGGACCCGCCCGCCGCCATGCGTGGCCGGGTCCTGGGCGTCTGGCGCAGTGCGAGCACCGCGTGGGGTCTGGCCGGTCCGCCGCTCCTGGGACTGCTCATGGAGCTGGTCGGCGTGCGGGCCGCCCTCGTGGCCGGTGGGCTGTTCGTCCTCGCGACGATCGTGGCAGGCACGGTCCGCAACCGGGTCCGCAACCGGGCCCGCACGGCGCGCTCCGCGCGCCCCGGCTCGGAGCGTTCGTCCCGGCAGCGGACGACGGCGGAGCCGAGCCTCTCCTACGTCCCGACGGCGCCCGCGCGCCACTCCCGGCGGGGGAGTGCCGTGGTACTGACCTCGCCCTCGCGCGCCTGGGTCAGCGCCGTGACGACCAGTGCCGAGGCGATGCCGTGGCCGCGCAGCCCTGCGACGGTCCAGAGCCTTGCGGTCGCCGACCGGCCCGCCGTGGGCGGGACCAGGGAGCTCGTCGGCACGTCGTGAGCCACGGGCCACGGGCCGGCCGGGATCAGGCGGGGTGGGACGCCACGGCCTCCGCGTCCGGGTGGGTCGGCACCCAGCGCACCAGCACCACCACCAGTCCGACGACGAGCAGCACGGACGTGAGCACGAACGGGTAGGTGCGGTCGATCCCGGACAGCCAGCCGGAGATCCAGCCGAACGGGGCCGCCGCGAGCATGATGCACGTGCGTTGGAGCGCCATCACCCGCGAGCGCTCGGCCTGGTCCACGTGCAGCGCGACGAGCGACTCCGAGAGCATGAACAGGAGGCCCGCACCGAAGCTGTCCAGCAGCAGGCACAGGCCGAGGAACGCGTACGTCGACCCCGTGGCGGCGCCGTCGGACGCGGGGATCGCGACCAGCACGAGCTGTCCGGCGAGGTGCACCCCGAACCCCCACACGGTGGCGCGCCTGAGGTCGACGGCGGTGGTCAGGAGCGGGATGAGCGTGAAGAAGAAGAGCACCGAAAGCACCGAGCGGACCATCGGGAAGAAGGGCAGCAGCGCGTCCGGTACGTTCAGGTGCTGGCTGGCCACCACCTGCCAGAACGTGCCGTTGACAAGCGTGACCGCGGCGGTGAGCGCGGCCACGGCCAGCGCGAGCAGCGAGCCGCGCGAGCGCAGCAGCAGCCCGAGCGCGCCGCGGTACCCGGCCAGCAGCCGCCACACGCTCTGCCCGCGGGTGGCAGCCATGCGGACCTCGCCCTGGCGGGTCTCCCGCGACCACCGGTAGAGCCAGACGATCTTGGCGGTCATCACCACCGCCGCGTTGACGTACAGGATGCGGACCGCGGGCTCGAGCCCGAGCTGGGAGACCAGGACGGCGGCCAGCGGCGCGAACAGGGCCGAGCAGTCGGACGCGACCTTGACCAGCGAGTAGATCCGGGTGATCTGGCCCCGCTCGGCGTCCTCGACCATGAGGCAGTCCCACGAGTTCTGCGTGACCTGCAGTGCGCCGTTCACGAGCGACGCGGCGAGGAAGAACCAGAAGTTTTCCGCGAACGCCCACAGCACGCACGGGATCACCCAGGCGACCACGTCGAACCACGCCGTCGTGGCGCGCCGGCCGAGCCGGTCGGTGATGATCCCGCCGGCCAGCCCGAAGACGACCTGGGAGAGCATGGCGACCGTCGCGAGGAAGCCGATCTGCTCGTCGTGCAGGCCCAGTGCCAGCATGAACACCGACGCGTACGGCAGCACGAGGGCCATGGACAGCCCCCACAGCGGCTCGGTCCACACGCAGGCGCGAGGGTTGCCGCGGAGCTCGACAAAGGTCCGCCAGAGCGGGTTGCGGGTGCGGTTCACCGGAAGATTGAAGCACCTCCGGGGTTGCGGTCACGCCAGCAGTCCGTGCCTGCTCAGCGCATGACTGCTCAGCGCGTGCCTGCTCAGTGCGTGCCGGCCGGCAGGACGGCACGCTCCAGGCACACCAGGTCGTCCCGTTCGTCCCAGGAGTCGACGACGGCGAAGCCGAGCGTCTCGTACAGGCGGATCGCCCCGGCGCGCCAGCTCCAGACGGACAGCGCGACGGTGCTCACGTCGCCCTCGTGCGCCGCGGTCAGCGCCGTCTCGACCAGCATCGACGCGATGCCGCGGCCGCGGGCCTCCGGCTCGGTCCAGAGCCGCTTGATCTCCGAGCGGCCGGACACCGGTGCGGTCAGCACGAGGCAGCCCGCCGAGACGTCACCGCAGCGCGCGACGAGCACGACGTCCTCGGCGAACGCGCGGCGCGGATCCGTCGTCTCCGCCCGGTAGCGGGCCGGCAGCGCGTCCGCGCCCGTGACGGGTGTGCCCTTCTCCGCCTCGGTCCGCAGGTGGTAGGCGGTCAGGAGCGCGCTCAGCCCGAGCCCGGCCGGGCAGTCCCGGCCGAGCCGGCGGACGACCGCCGGTTCGGCCCACGCGGCGGGGGGCACGGCAGCCGTGCTCATTCGGTGAGGCTCCTTCGGGGGCTCACTCGGTGAGGCTCGTCCAGCAGTAGAGCCCGTGCCCCAGGTCCGCCGCCCGCGTGGCGAGCGCCGCGAGCGGCAGCAGCGCGGCGGCGAGCTGGCGCGGCGGGACGGCGTGCGGCGCGGTGGCGGACCACTCGCGGGCGGCCCGGGCCAGGCGGGTGGGGGCGGCGGAGGCGAGGTCGTCCGCCAGCGTCTGGGAGACGGTCACGATCCAGGGGCCCTCGTCACCTCCGCTGCAGACGAGGGTCCCGTGCCGCGGGTGTGCGGTGACCTCGCCGTACGGGCGGCCGGACAGCACACCTGCGAGCCCGCCGAGCATGATGAACGGGTCCATCGACGGCACCGCGACGGCGTCGAAGCGCGGCAGGTCGGTGCGTTGGTCCGGGTCGGCCGGCCCACCGGGTGTGCGGAGCGCCGTCGCCGCCACCTCGTCGGAAGGTGCGGCGAAGTACTCCGTGCGTATCCCCATGACACCGATGGTCGCAAGGTCGTGTCACGGGACTGTCACGTCGGCGTGAACCCTGGGGTTCTTGTCGCGAGCGCCCCGGTCGCCGCCGGTTGGTGCCGGCGTCAGATCGCGGCGGACCAGCGGTGCTCGACGATCTCGCGGACCCCGGTCGCCAGCGTGCGGCTGCGGCCGTCCTCGCCGAGCCCGCTGGCCGCGAGGAAGGCGGCGCGTGCCGTGTCGTCCACGAGCGACCACGTGGTCACGGTCTCCGAGCCGTCGGCGCGGAGCCGGTCGACGGCGGCCGTGAGCAGGCGGGACCCGTGCCCGGCCCGCTGCGCCTCGGGCAGGACCTCGAGCGACAGCACCTGGCCGGGGGAGACGGCGGCGAACCCCACGACGTCGGGCCCGTCGAGCGCGACGAACACCGCGAAGTCCGGGCCGGGCGGGGAGTTGATCGCCGACGACCAGCGCTCCCGCATGGCCGGGACGTCGAGCGCGTCGATGACGCCCTCGCCCAGCACTCCCGTGGCGCGCCACGCGGCAACCTGCACATCGGTCACGGCGGACTCGTCGCCGGCGATCGCTGGGCGGACGGACACATCGGCGGTCTCGCGAAACAGTGCCACCGCACCACCCTAACCGCCGCCGCCCGCCGAGGGATCCGCTCCCCGCCGGAGACGGCCGCCTCAGCCCCAGCCGAGCGCGCGGAGGCCGGCCGCCGTGGCCGCGGCGAGCACCACCACCAGGATGAAGGGCGCGCGCAGGGCGAGGGCCAGGGCGGCGACCGCGAGTGCGGGAACGCGCGCGTCCACGGTCAGCGCGGACCCGTCGGCGAAGCCCTGGACCACGACGAGGGACACGAGCAGCGCCACGGTCACGAGGGTGGTGATGCGGGAGACCCGCTCGGCCGCGAGCCAGGACCGGGGGACCAGGTGGCCGCCGAGCTTGAGGGCATAGCAGGCCAGGGACGCCACCAGCACGGTGACCCAGAGCGTGGTGGTGGTCATCGGACGGACTCCTTCTCGGCCGGGTCCACGGCGTCCGGGGCGTCCGGGGCGTTGGGCGCGTTCGGCGTGACCAGCCCGACGACCACGGCCACCGCCGCCGCGGCGAGCACGGGGATCCCCGGCGGCACGAACGGGATCAGGGCGGCGGTCGCCACGACGGCGAGCCCTGCGACGAGCTGGGCACGGCGGGGTGCGAGCCGGGGCCAGACCAGTGCGAGGAAGGCGGCGGCCGCCGCGGCGTCGAGCCCCCAGGCGCGTGGGTCGCCGAGTGCGTCGCCGGCGAGCGCCCCGAGCAGCACGAACGCGTTCCAGAGCACGAAGACGCCGACACCCGTGACCCAGAACCCGATGCGGGACGCCGCGGGCTCGGGCTGGGCGACGGCGACCGCCGTCGACTCGTCGATGGTGACGTGCGCCGCGGCGAGGCGGCGCCAGCCGCGCACCTGGAGCAGCGGTGAGACCACCGCGCCGTAGAGGGTGTTCCGCAGGCCGAGCAGCGTCGCGGTGGCGATCGCCGCGACGGGTGTGCCCGCGGCGCCGATGACGCCGATCAGGGCGAACTGCGAGCCGCCGGAGAACATGAGCAGGCTGAGAGCCATGGTCGGGCCGAGACCGACACCGGCGGCGACCGACAGGGCACCGAACGAGATGCCGTACAGCCCGGTCGCCACCGAGACGCTCACGCCCTGGCGGACGGCGGCGCGGGCCGCCGGGTCACTGGGGAGGACGTTCACGCACCGAGGCTACGTCGTCGCCGGGCGGTCCGGGACACCCCCCGTCCGCCGGACGAGGACCTGCCCCGAGACCTACAGCGCCACGTACACGGTCTCCTGGTACTCCTCCATGCCCGCCTCGCCGCCCTCACGGCCCAGGCCGGAGGCCTTGACACCGCCGAACGGTGCGCTGGCGTCGGAGACCAGGCCGCGGTTGATGCCGATCATGCCCGCCTCGATCTCGTCCATGGCGCGCCGGGCCCGGGCCAGCGACGTCGTGTACGCGTAGGCCGCAAGACCGAACGGGGTGCCGTTGGCCAGCTCGAACGCCTCGTCGTCGGACCCGAAGGCGACGATCGGGGCGACGGGCCCGAAGATCTCCTCGGTCACGATCCGCGCGTCGGCGTCGACCCCGGTGAGCACCGTCGGCTCGAAGAAGTGGCCGGGGCCGTCGAGCCGCGCGCCTCCGGTGAGCACCTGGGCGCCGTGCGCGACGGCGTCGTCGACCAGGCCGGACACCTTCTCCACCGCCGCCTCGTCGATGAGCGGGCCCACCTCGGCGCCGGGACGCGTGCCCGGCGCGGTCACCTTCGCGCCCACCGCCGCGGCGAACCGGTCGGCGAAGGTGCGCGCGACGGCGTCGTGCACGAGGAAGCGGTTGGCGGCCACGCAGGACTGTCCGGAGTTGCGCAGCTTCGCGACCAGCGCGCCCTCGACGGCGGCGTCGACGTCAGCGTCCTCGAACACGACGAAGGGCGCGTTGCCGCCCAGCTCCATCGAGCTGCGCAGCACGTTCTTCGAGGCCTGGGCCAGCAACGCCTGGCCCACGCGGGTGGAGCCGGTGAACGAGACCTTGCGCAGCCGGGGATCCTCGAACAGCGGCTCGGTGACCGGACCGGCCTGCGTGGTCGGGACCACGTTGACGATGCCCGCGGGCAGGCCGCGCGCCTCCGCCTCGGAGCGAATGATCTCCGCGACCAGGAGGGTGGTCATCGGGGTCAGCGAGGCGGGCTTGACCACCACCGTGCACCCCGCGGCGAGCGCCGGGGCGATCTTCCGCGTCGCCATCGCGATCGGGAAGTTCCAGGGCGTGATGAGCAGGGACGGTCCCACGGGCCGGCGGCTCACGTACTGCGCGTTGCCCCCCGACGGCGCCATGCGCACCAGCCCGTCGGCGCGCACGGCCTGCTCGGCGAACCAGCGCAGGAACTCGGCACCGTAGAGCACCTCGGCGCGGGCCTCGGCCAGTGGCTTGCCGGCCTCCGCGGTGATCAGGGCGGCGATGTCGTCGGCGCGTGCGACGAGGCGGGCGAAGACGGCGCGCAGCAGCTCGGAGCGCTCCCGTGGCGGCACGGCACGCCAGGCGGGGGCGGCGGCGTGCGCGGCGTCAAGGGCGCGGACGGCGTCGGCGGGGATGGCGTCGGAGACGTCGAAGATGGGCTCGGCGGTCGCCGGGTCGGTGACCTCGAACGTCGCGCCGCCAGCGGCGGGGCCCCAGTGCCCGCCGACGAGGATGCCGGTGGGCAGGTGCGCCACGAAGGCGGGGGAGAGCATCGTCGCCGTCATATCTCGAGTATCCACCTCGGCGCGCTGCTCGCCCGGGCAGACCGCCGGGTATGGTCTCGCGCAACGCCACCGGACGAGAGGACCACCATGACCGCGACGGCCGACCTGTACGACGAGCACGGCGAGGCGCTGGCCTCGCTCTCCGTCCAGCTGCGGGACTTCGGCGGCGTCCGTGCCTTCTCCGGGCCGGTGCGCACCGTGCGGTGCTACGAGGACAACGGCCTGGTCAAGGCGGTGACCCGGACGCCGGGCGAGGGCGCCGTCCTGGTCGTCGACGGCGGCGGCTCGCTGCGCAGCGCCCTGATGGGCGACCTCATCGCGGCCGCGGCGGTCGAGAACGGCTGGGCCGGCGCGATCATCCACGGCGCGGTCCGCGACTCGGTGGCGCTCGGCGGGTTGCGCCTGGGCGTCAAGGCGCTCGGCACCAACCCGCGCAAGTCGTCGAAGACGGGCGCGGGCGTGCTGGACGAGGCGGTGGAGATCGGCGGCGTCGTGTTCCGGCCGGGCGCCACCGTGTACGCCGACGAGGACGGCGTGCTGGTCGAGCGGTGACCCGTGACGAGGCGCGGCTGGTCCTGCTCAACGGTCTGCCCGGCGTGGGCAAGTCCGCCCTCGCGGCGGCCTGGTCGGCCCGGCACCCCGGCACGCTCGACCTCGACATCGACGTCGTCCGGTCGCTGATCAGCGGAGACGCCCGGGAGACCGCGGAGCCGGCCCGGGCCCTCGGCCTCGCCATGGCGGTCGAGCACCTGCGCGGCGGGCACGACGTCGTCGTGCCGCAGCTCGTGGCGCGGACCGACCAGGTGCCACGCTTCGCGGACGCCGCCGCTACCGCGGGCGCACGGTTCGTCCACGTGCTCGTGGAGGCGCCGGAGGACCTGGTGGTGCGACGGGTGGCCGCGGACGCCGCACCCCACCGGCGCGAGCTGGACGCGGCGGCGCTCGCCGCCTACAGGGCAGGGCTGCACGAGGTGGCCCTGCAGCGCGGCGTGCGGCGCCTGATGAACGACGACGTCGGCGCCGCCGTGGACCGGCTGGAGCAGTTGCTGAGACCGGCGGGAGGCCAGGCCAGGAGCCCGGCGGGCCGATGAGCGCGAGGCCCGTCACAGGGCGGTAAACGGTACGGTATGCCTATGGTTCTTCCCGCTGACTCTGCGCGCCCGTTCGGCGCGGTCCTGACCGCGATGGTCACCCCGATGACGCCCGACGGCGCCGTGGACCTGAAGGCAGCGGTCAAGCTGGCGAAGAAGCTGGTGGACGACGGCAACGACGGCCTCGTCCTCTCCGGCACCACCGGCGAGTCGCCGGTGACCCACACGCCCGAGAAGGTGGAGCTCGTCGCCGCCGTCGTGGAGGCGGTGGGCGACCGGGCCGCGATCCTGGCCGGTGCCGGTTCCAACGACACCGCGCACGCGATCCGCATGGCCACGCAGGCCGCGGACGCGGGCGCTGACGGCCTGCTGGTCGTGTCGCCGTACTACTCGCGGCCCACGCAGGAAGGGCTGTACCAGCACTTCGCTGCCGTGGCGGACTCCACCGAGCTGCCCGTGATGCTGTACGACATCCCCGGCCGCTCCGGGGTGCGTATCGCGCCCGAGACCTTCGCGCGCATCGCGGAGCATCCGCGTGTGGTGGCCAACAAGGACGCCACCGGTGACGTCTGGTCGGCCGAACAGCTCATCGAGACCACCGGCCTCGCCTGGTACTCCGGCGACGACGGACTGCTGCTGCCCTTCCTCAGCGTGGGCGGCGCCGGGATCGTGTCGGTGTCCGCGCACGTGGTGGGCCAGAGGTTCGCCGAGGTCGTGCGCCTGTGGGACGCCGGCGACCACACCGGTGCGCTGCGGGTCTACCGGACGACGGTGCCGGTGGTCAACGCGCTCAACGGAGCCGGCGCGCAGGCCGTGATGGCCAAGGCCGCTCTGCAGGCGCAGGGCGTCCTCGAGCACCGGACGCTACGACTGCCGAACGTTGCCGCGAGCGACCACGAGGTGGCCCACCTGCGTGCCGTCCTCGTCGCCGGCGGCGTGATCCCCGCGAGCGCGCACCCTATGTCACCGCCGGAACTGCCGGAGGACGCCTCCGCCGTCATCGGGCACCCGGCGATCGCGACGCCGCGCTAAGAACTTTCTCTGTCAGTAACGAGGCCTTGGAGGCCAAGTGAGTCACCCTCACCCCGAACTGTCCCTGCCCCCTGCGCTGCCTGAAGGTGGCCTGCGTGTGGTCGCCCTCGGCGGCCTGGGCGAGGTGGGACGCAACATGGCGGTCCTGGAGCATGCCGGAAAGCTGCTCGTCATCGACTGCGGCGTGCTGTTCCCCGAGGACAACCAGCCCGGCGTCGACCTGATCCTGCCGGACTTCGACTACATCAAGGACCGTCTCGACGACATCGAGGCGATCGTGCTGACGCACGGTCACGAGGACCACATCGGTGCCGTGCCGTACCTGCTGCGGCTCCGCAAGGACATCCCGCTCGTCGGCTCGCGCCTGACGCTCGCGTTCATCGAGGCGAAGCTCAAGGAGCACCGCATCAAGCCCTACACCCTCGAGGTGAAGGAAGGGCAGCGCGAGCAGCTCGGCATCTTCGACTGCGAGTTCGTCGCGGTCAACCACTCCATCCCGGACGCGCTCGCCGTGGCGGTCACCACCGCCGCGGGCACCGTGCTGCACACCGGCGACTTCAAGATGGACCAGCTGCCCCTCGACGGCCGCATCACCGACCTGCGTGCCTTCGCCCGCCTCGGCGAGAAGGGCGTCGACCTCTTCATGGTGGACTCCACCAACGCCGAGGTGCCCGGCTTCGTGACGCCCGAGGCCGAGATCGGCCCGGTGCTCGACGACGTGTTCGCCCACGCGGACAAGCGGATCATCGTCGCGTCGTTCTCGTCGCACGTGCACCGCGTGCAGCAGGTCCTCAACGCCGCGCACGCCCACGGCCGGCGGGTCGCCCTCGTCGGCCGCTCCATGGTGCGCAACATGGGCATCGCCGCCGACCTCGGCTACCTCGACGTTCCGCCGGGCGTGCTCATCGACCTGAAGAAGGCCGACTCGCTGCCCGACGACCGGATCGTCTACATGTCCACCGGCTCGCAGGGCGAGCCGATGGCGGCGCTCTCGCGCATGGCCAACGGCGACCACAAGGTACAGGTCGAGTTCGGCGACACGGTGATCCTCGCGTCGTCGCTCATCCCGGGCAACGAGAACGCGGTGTTCCGCATCATCAACGGCCTGACCCGCCTCGGCGCGCGCGTCGTGCACGGCGGCAACGCGAAGGTCCACGTCTCCGGGCACGCGTCCGCCGGCGAGCTCATGTACTGCTACAACATCCTCAAGCCGAAGAACGTCATGCCGGTGCACGGCGAGGTGCGTCACCTCGTCGCCAACGGGGCGCTCGCGGTGAAGACCGGCGTGCCGGCCGACCGCGTGGTGCTCGCCGAGGACGGCGTCGTCGTGGACCTCGTGGACGGCAAGGCCTCCGTCGTGGGCGCCGTGCCGTGTGGTTATGTGTACGTCGACGGCTCATCGGTCGGCGAGATCACCGAGGCCGAGCTCAAGGACCGCGTGATCCTGGGCGAGGAGGGCTTCGTGTCCGTGTTCGCGGTCATCGACACCGCCACGGGCAAGGTGCTCGCACCGCCGCAGGTGCTGGCCCGGGGCATGGCCGAGGACGCCTCGGTGTTCGACAAGGTGATGCCGGAGGTCACCGCGGCGCTGGAGAACGCGATCGCGGGTGGGGCCACGGACACCCACCAGCTGCAGCAGATCATGCGCCGCACCATCGGGCGCTACGTGGCGACGCGGCTGCGCCGCAAGCCGATGATCGTCCCGGTGGTCCTGGAGGCCTGACCGAACTGGTCCGGTGGTTCGGTTCGGTGGCGAGCCCTACACACTGCACGTCATCGCCGGCGTGTCGCGTGCAGCGTGCAGGGCTCGACGGTTCGGGGAGATGTAGGCGTCTACGGTGCGGCGATGGTGGCGAGCGCGATCTTCCCGCCGGACCCGATGCCCGGATTCCCGCCGGGGCAGGACGGAGCCACGACGATGAGCGTCTCCGGTGTCCTGCACTTCGCCTTCGGCGGTATCGGGTTCGTCGCGTTCGCGGTGGCGGCCTTCCTGTTCGGCGGGTGGCTCGCCCGGCACGGTGAGCGCGGTCGCGCGGCCTGGTCGCGGGTTGCCGGTGCCGTGATCCTGGTGGGCTTCGTCGGTGGGGCCGCGCTGGGCCCTGCCGGGATGGGTGGGCTGTGGCTGGCCGTGGTCGTCGGCTTCGCCTGGCTGCTGCTCGCGTCGCTCCGCCTGTACCGGGCCGTGCCGCACACGGTGGTGGCGCACCGCTGACCTGAGGCGCACCGCCGGACCGGGTCCTGGCCGGGCGGCGCGCCGCGCTCAGGCGGTCACCCGCTCGCGGATCCAGCCGGCGTGGCCGCCGAAGCCGCTGAGCTCGTCGACGCCCTGGATCCTTGACTCCACCTCCGCGACGAGCTCCAGGCCTCGGACGGTTCCACCGGCCTCGACCGCCAGCTCCGCGGCCAGGAGGGCGCTGCGACACCAGCGTGCGACGTCGTCGGACTCCCGCAGGAGCGACTCGGCCCGGCTCGCCAGCTCGGCCGCCTCCTCCAGGGCGCCTTCGTAGAGGCCACCGAACCGGGAGGTGCCCTCGTCCTCGTCGGCGATCACGCGGGCATGCTGTTCGAGCGTCTCGGGGAGCTCTGCCCGCAGCACGGCCAGCTCGTCCGGATCGGTCGCGTCGGCGAGCGCCGCCTCGCACGCACGTGTCGCCCCGGTCATGATGCGGCTCGCCTCCGTGACGTCGCGGTTCCGCACGGCCCACGCCCACGCCCGGGTAGCACGGATCTGGCGCATGGCGTCGCCGAGCCCGGCCCACAGGTCCGCGGCGCGCTCGTACGCCAGCTCTGCGGACAGCTTCTCGCCGGCCCTGTCCAGGGCCTCCGCGGCGAGGTTCGCGAGCACCGCGTGGTCGTCCTGCTCCGGCCAGTGCTGTGCGACCTGGGCGGCGGCGAGCCAGTGCTGGGCCGCCTCCGCGTGCTCGTACCTTGCCGTCGCGCAGTCGCCGAGCCACCAGCGCACCTGCACCAGCGTTCCGTCGCCGTGCACCTCGGGGGAGGGGTCCAGGTCCGCCAGGGCCTGCTCCAGCACGGGCGCCGCCTCGTCGAAGCGGCCACCGGACATCAGGTACCCGCCCAGCCGTGCCCGGGCGACGACGGCGGTGGGCCGGTCGACCAGGTCCGCCCAGGCCACTGCCTCGAGCCCGTGGTGCACGGCGCCGGCCGGGTCGCCGTCGGCGGCGAGCACCTCGGCGAGCTGCAGGTGTGCCGCCAGGAGCCACTCGGGTGCGGCGGTGTCGCCGGCCCGGTCGATCGCGTCCGCCATGCCCGACCGCATGCCCGCCAGGTCCTGGGTCTCGCAGGCGGCGTTGTACCGGTCGACGGCCTCCCGGACACCGGCGGGCATGACCGTCGCGTCCGCCTCGGCATCCTGGCTGTGGTCGGCCGCGGTCCGGTGCGGTGCGGCGGGATCCGGAACCGGCGGTCCGGCCGTCGGCAGGACCGCGCGCAGCCCGAGCGGCAGCCGGTCGAGCAAGGGCTCGGCATCCAGGCGTGCCCGGACCCGCTCGCCGACCGCCGTCGTGCCGTTGCGCTCGTCGAACCGGGCCGCCAGCGCGAGCGCCTCCGTCCTCGCGTGGTGCGCCAGCTCGGCGGCCGTCCAGGAGCGGTGGGCGGGACCAGGGACCTGGAGCCCTCCATGACCGAGCACCACCAGCCGGTCCATGAGCAGCGCAGTGACCGCGAGGTAGCCCATGCGAGGCTCCGGCTCGCGGTCGGCATCGAAGTAGGCGGGGGTGTCGGCCAGGAGCTCGAGCCCGCGTGCCTCGTTGCCGGTGAGCGCGCAGAACTCGATGTGCCTGGCCACCGACGGCATCAGGCTCTCGGAGCCCTTGACCATCGGATAACCGCGCAGGTGGTTCCTCCGGGCCTCGTCGAGCCGGCCCAGCCGAACCAGGGGGAGCAAGGAGTGCGCCAACGCCCGGTGGGGCTCCTCGGCGCACGTCTGCCGGCCGGCGAGGACGGGTTCCCAGTGCTCCACGGCCTTCGTGTCGGCACCGTTGTCGGCGAAGAACTCGCCCTGCCGCGCGGTCTCGCAGGCGTGGCAGTCGGCCATCTCGCCGCGCTCGGCCGCGAGCCAGCCCTCGAACGCCTGCTGGGCCCGCTCGGTGTCGCCCACGTGGTCGGCGACGTAGAACTCGGACATCCGCACGGCCCGCTCGGTGTGACCGGCCAGGCGGTAGCGGCGGTCCATCTCCGCGAGCCAGTTCTCGATGGCGTCCAGCGGCACCTGGGGCAGGTCGAGCATGCCGGTGGTCATCCACTTGAAGTCCCAGAACAGGGACCGTGTGCTGGCGTGGTCGAAGACGCTCGGGTCCTCGTCCCAGAGCCGCAGCGCCCGCACGAAGGGAACCAGGGCCTTCGGCCGGTCCGCGCTGAACTCGTACGCGTTGATCAGATGGAAGAGTGCTCTGACCTCGGCCTGCGGCCCGATCTGCGTCGCTCGGTCGAGGATCTTCTCGGCGGCTGCCGCCTGAGAGATCCCGTGCGGGCGCTGCCGGTTCTCCCAGATGGCTGCCTGCAGTGTCACCAGGTCGGTGATCTCGGTCATCGGTTCGTCTCCGGGGAATCGTCGGCCTGGTCGCCACGCGCCGTCAGCGGTGCCGGCGTCGCCCACTCGAGCAGCTCGCCGAACGCACGGTTCACGAGCGCCTGGTCGACGGGCCGCAAGGGGCGCCGGGCCTGGAGCAGCGACTGCCCGTAGAGCGCTTCGGTCGCCACGCCGGCGAGGTCGGCGTCAGGCAGTGCGGCGATACGCCGCACCAGCGGGTTGAGATGGTTGAGCACGAGCCGGGCACGCGGCGCCTCGTCGCGCAGGGAGCCGAGGATCCCGGCCCAGAGGTCGTCGGCCTGGCCCTCGGCGTCGGCCCGGGCACGCTCGTGGCGGGCGGACCGGTCGTCCAGGTGGACGGCGGCCAGGGCCGCGGGGTGGAACGCACGCACGACGACGTCGCAGTCCAGCGGGTCGAGCCGAGCGCGGGCGGTGGCGAGGAACGGCGCCAGCGCGAGCTCGGCCGCGGGGTCGAGGTGGTCCAGGTGCGCCGTCACCACCGACGCGTCCAGCTCCTCCACGGTGACTCCGGGCCGGACGTGTGGCAGCGCCTCGACCAGCGCCGCGTCGTACGTGTAGCCGCCGTTGACGACGGCCATGCCCTGCGCCGCCGCGATGGCGGACACCTGCCGGAACTCGTCCACCGTGCGGGTGAAGTGCACGGTCCGGTGCCGACGCGCGAGGTCGTCGAGCGTGAGCTCTCCCTCGGACGTCTCGAAGGGCAGCCACGGCAGCATGGTGCGGAGCACGTCGGCGTCGTGCAGCGCGAGAGCCTTGACAC
Organism: Promicromonospora iranensis; assembly: GCF_028994805.1. Classification (GTDB taxonomy): domain Bacteria; phylum Actinomycetota; class Actinomycetes; order Actinomycetales; family Cellulomonadaceae; genus Promicromonospora; species Promicromonospora iranensis. Next base: position 214,429 of record NZ_JAJQQP010000006.1, read on the forward strand.
CCAGGTGGTGCACGGCCAGGAAGCGCCGCAGGCGCTCCGGCGACGTGGTCGCGAGCTGCGCGAGCCAGCCGCGGACCCGGTCCCCGAGCGCGTCCCGCACCGCGGCCAGCGTCTCGTCCTCGTAGAGCTGCTCACGGCTGGCCGTGGGACGCAGCGAGTCGGTGTCGAGCACGCAGCGCACGAAGAACGCCCAGTCGGGCAGCAGGGTCTCCGCGCGGTCGGTGAGCAGCATCCCCTTGAGATGAACGCGGTGCCCGCCACGCTGCGCCGGGCTGACGACTCCGGGCAGCACGTAGGCGACGCCCCGGATACCGACCAGCGGCAGGTCGAGCTCGATGGAGTCCAGCGGCGCGAAGCCGAACGTGTCCTGGCAGTATGCCGACAGGGCCGCGGCCCGCGCCGTGGGGCCGGTGTGCTCGTACTCCCACGGTGGTCTCCGACCGGTGACGGGCTCGTCGCCCACCCGGACGTCGTAGGGCAGCAGCGCCCCGAAGTCCGCCGCGAGGCCGGCCACCGTGGCCGCCTCGAACCACTGCTCGCTCCCGTGGCGGGCCACCAGGTCCACCGTCGTACCGGGTTCGGGGTGCTCGGACGCCGCCAGCGTGCGGACCGTGTACGAGCCGTCGCCGCGGGCGACCCACTCCACGGGCAGCGCGTCCGGGGTGCGCGCCGAGCGGCTCACCACCCGGATGTTCTCGGCCACGACGAAACAGGCCAGCAGGCCGATGCCGAACTGGCCGAGGAACTCCTTGCGCGCCTCCCGGAGGTTGTCCCGCTTGGAGCTGCGCCCGATCGTGGCCAGCAGCTCGTGCACCTCAGGCTCGCTGAGGCCGACGCCCGAGTCGGTGACCCGCAGCGCCGACCCGGTCGCCTCGATCCGCACCGTGCCCGGTGCGTCGGGGTCGAGGGCGCGTCGCGCCGTGATGGCGTCGACCCCGTTCTGCAGCAGCTCGCGCACGTACACCCGTGGGCTGGCGTACAGGTGCTGGGACAGCAGATCGACCAGCCCACGGAGGTCTACCTGAAAAGTGTGCGGTGATTCCGCAGAGGTCTCTTGCGTCGTCATGGTGTGCGAAATGCTAGTGGCGCCCTCTGACAGTCCCCAGGAAAGTCCCCGTCCGTGCACCCGGTCCCGATCAGTCGACGCGGGTTCACCCTCAACTGGTGGGTACCGGACATAGCGGTGTGAGTACGGTGGCGGGAACACACCGGAGGCCATTGATGTCCGATCCGCGAACTCCCCACCAGAACGGTGCCGCCCGCTGGGCAGAGCCCGGCTCGCCCCAGGGCCGCCAGCCCTACCCGGAGCAGCTGGGCAGCCCCGCGCACCCGCAGTCCCCGTACGCCGAGCCTCAGTACCCCGAGCACTACTCCGGCGCGCGCACCGGGCAGCACACCGCGCAGCACACGCCCGTCGCCGGGCAGCCGCGAGTACCCGTCGACCAGGCGTACCCGCCCGCACGCCGCCGGGCGCCCGGCAAGCCACTGCCCGAGCCACCCGCCGGCCTGGCGGTCGGGACGATCGTCGCCGCGTGCTGCATGCTCTTCGTCGAGCTGGCCGGCCTGGCGATCCTGCTCGTCACCGGCGACCGGGGCGAGTCCGCCGGTATCGACGTCGGCCTGGGCCTCCGGGTGGACCCCAACGGCGGCACCGTGACCGTCCTGTTCGGCCTGGCCGCGTACGTCGCCGCCTGCGTCTGGCTGCAGGCCAGCCGGACGTTCGCCGAGGCCGCGGACCCCGCTGCGCGGTTCGCCCACGGGCGGGCCTGGACCTGGCTCGGCTGGCTGGTCCCCGTGGCGTTCCTCTGGGTCCCCTACCAGGTGGTCCGCGACATCCGCGGCGCAGTCGTGCCCGGCGGGCAGCGTCGGGTCGCCCTGGGCCTGTGGTGGACCCTCTGGCTGCTGTCCGGCCTGCACGTCCTCACCTCGATCTGGGTCGACGCCGAGGTCATCGCCCGCTCCGTCGCGGCGGTCGCGCTGACCATCGCGTTCATCTACTGGGTCCGGATCGTGCGTGAGACCACCAGGGCCCAGGAACAGCTCGCCGGGTTCTGACAGGGGCGGCGACGGGAGCTAATCTCCCCGGCATGACCACTCCCGCTCCGTCGACACGGCCACCTCGTGCCGAGCTGCACGTGCACGTCGAGGGCACGCTGGAACCGGACCTGGCGTTCGAGCTGGCGGCCCGCAACGGCGTCGGGCTGCCGTATCCCGACCCGGAGAGCCTGCGGGCCGCCTACGAGTTCGAGGACCTGCGGTCCTTCCTCGACCTGTACTCGGCGGCCATGTCGGTGCTCCGCAACGAGGCCGACTTCGCCGACCTGACCAGCGCCTACCTGACGCGCGCGGCCCGGGCCGGGGTGCGCCACGCGGAGATCAGCTTCGACCCGCAGGCGCACCTCGTGCGCGGCGTGCCGCTGGAGGCCGTCGTCGACGGCATCGCCGGCGCCCTGCGGCGCAGCGAGGTCGAGCACGGCGTCACGACCCTGCTCATCGCCGCGTTCCACCGCGACCGCGACAGCGCCGAGGCGCTCGACATCCTGGAGCGGCTGCTCGCGATGGACGCGCCGATCGTGGGCATCGGGCTGGACAACGCGGAGATCGGCTACCCACCCGGGCCGTTCCGGGACGTCTACGCGCGCGCGGAGGAGGCCGGGCTCCGGCGCACCGCCCACGCGGGGGAGGAGGGCCCGGCGCAGAACGTCCGGGACGCCCTCGACCTCCTGCACGCCGAGCGGATCGACCACGGCATCGCCGTCGTCCAGGACCCGGAGCTCGTCGCGCGCGTCGTGGCGGAGCAGGTCCCGTTCACCGTGTGCCCGGTCTCCAACGTGCGGCTGCGCGCCGTCCCTGCCCTGGCCGAGCACCCGCTGCCCGCGATGATCGAGGCGGGCATGCTCGTCAGCATCAACTCCGACGACCCGCCGTACTTCGGTGCCTACGTGGACGACGTCGACGACGCGGTCACCGCCGCGTTCGGCCTCACCCGGGACCAGCGGGCGGCGCTCGCCGCGGCGTCGTTCCGCGGGTCGTTCCTGCCCCCGGACCGGGTCGCGGCGCACCTGGCCGACGTCGAGGCCTGGCGTCTGGCGGACGGCTGAGCTACCGCTCGCCGGCCGTCGCCCGGTGTCAGGGTGCGAGCAGCGCACGCCCGACCGTTCCGGCGGCCTGGTCGAACGCCGCCGCGCGTGCCCTCTCGTCGCCCGGCAGCAGCCCGGCCAGCTCGAGCGACACCAGGCCGTGCACCAGCCCCCACAGGCCGACGGCGGCACTCAGCACGCGCTCGGCCGGCGCGCCGGCGAGAACCCTGCCGACGGCGTCGTGCAGCACCCGGAAGGTGGGGCGGTCGACGGCGGGCGCCGGATCGCGGTCGGCCGGTGACACCGCGCGGTAGAACATGACGCGGTAGAAGTGCGGGTCCGCGAGGGCGAACGTGCGGTAGGCGCCGCCGAGGGCGCGCAGGTCCTCCGCCGGGTCCTGGCCCTGGCCGACGGCGGCCAGGTGCTCGGCGAAGCGTCGGAACCCCTCGTCGCCGACCGCCTCGACCAGTGCCTCGCGCGAGCCGAACAGCGCATAGACCGCGGAGGCGCTCGTGCCCGCCGCGGCGGCGACCCTGCGCACGGTGACGGCGCTCTCGCCGTCCGACGAGATCACCCGCGACGTGACCTCGAGGAGCCGGGTGCGCAGGGCGTCGTCGTGCAGTCGTGGTCGAGCCATGCCGTGAGTGTAGAAGCCTTGACGCCAGTTTGCGAACGTTGTTTGATAACAGTGTTACGAAACCATCCACCATCTAGTCCCTGGAGGACGTCGTGCTCGAGCTCTCGGATCCGGCCCGCATCACAGCGGGCATCGTGCTGCTGACCGTCGTGGGGGTCGAGTCGGGCGGGTTCTTCCTGCTCAAGGTCTTCGGCGGCAGGCTGGTCACAACCGACCTGCAGAAGAGCTTCTACCGGGCGGGCCACGCCCACGCGGGCGTGCTGGTGATCCTCGGGCTGCTCTGCGTCCTCCTGGCGGAGGCGACGAACCTGACCGGGTTCGCGCACTGGCTGGCCGCCACCGGTGTCCTGTGGGCGGCGATCCTGATGCCGGCCGGGTTCTTCCTCTCCGCGATGGGAGAGGGGCGGACGACGCCCGGCCGCGCCGTGGTCCTGCTCCCGGTCGGGGCGACGGTCCTGGCCGCCGGTGTGGTGATGCTGGCGGTGGGGCTGCTCCTGGGCTGAGTCGCTGCGCCTGCCGGCCGAGCCTGCCGGCTGATCCGCCTAGCGGGCATAGCGCAACACACCGGACAACGGCCCGGTCCGGGACACACCGCGAGACGTCCTGGGCGGGGCCGTCGTCGCCGGTTACGGTGGCGACATCATGGCGACCCGCACGTCGGCCCGGCGAAGTTCCGGGAAGGGATCCGGGCAGGGCGCGAAGAGCGCCAGGCCCAAGGCCGCAGCGTCGAAGCGATCGACACAGCGCCGGGGGGCTACCCGCCCGGCGTCCAAGGCTGCGTCCGCGCCGTCCCGCCCACCATGGCCGGTCCGTGCGCTGCGCGGGATGTGGATGGGCATGGCGCACGCCGTGGGCGGCGCCACACGGGCCGCCGGGCCGCGGACGGCACAGGACACGTCGGACCGGGGCACGCAGAAGGCAGAGCAGCAGGGAGGGCAGGAACTGGAACCGGACCACCGGCGCGACGGCGTCGGCTTCGCGCTGCTCGCGGTGGCGGTGATCGTCGCCGCGCGCGAGTGGTGGGGCATCGACGGCGCCTTCGGCGACGGCGTGCACGCCGTGGTGGCGGGCACGTTCGGCATCGCCGGCGTGGCTCTGCCCGTGCTGCTCGTGTGGCTCGCGTTCCGCGTCATGCGCCATCCCGAGCGCGCCCAGCAGAACGGCCGGGTGGCGATCGGACTCAGCTTCCTGGTGGTCGCCACGTGCTCCCTCGTGCACATCAGCGCCGACCTGCCCTCGCCCGCCGAGGGCTTCACGCCGGTGCAGGACGCCGGCGGCGTGATCGGTTTCCTCTTCGCGACACCGGTGGTCACCGGACTGACGCAGTGGTTCGCGATCCCGCTGTACATCCTGGCCGGGTTCTTCGGCGTCCTGATCGTGACGGCGACACCGGTGCACCGGATCCCGGCCCGCCTGCGCGGCCTGTACGACCGGCTGACGGGCAACCACGGCGAGCCGTCAGCCACCGACGAGGACGGGCTCGCGCTGGCCGAGGGCGTCTCGCCGCACGACGGTGCCGCCACGGGTACGAAGCGCCGCAAGCGCCGCACCAAGCAGGAGATCGCCGCCGAGAAGGAGCGCCTCGCCGGTTTCGTGGGTGACGAGGCCTTCGAGAAGGCCGCAGAGGTCGAGGCCGCCGAGCGGGCCGCCAAGGCGGGCAAGCTCATGACGCAGCGCATCCCGACCGGCGAGTCGGCGGGCAAGGTCACCGGCGCGCCCGCCATCGGCCCCGGCGTCCTGAGGTCGGACGCCGAGCCCGGCAAGGCGGCCGACGGGCCCCGGCCACCGCAGGGCGGCGAGCCGATGCCGCGCGGCGTGCAGCCCATGCTGGAGGGCGACACGGTCTACCTGCTGCCCGACGAGGACCTGCTGGTGCAGGGACCGCCGCACAAGGCGCGGTCGGCCGCCAACGACCGGGTGGTCGAGTCGCTCACGGGCGTGTTCGAGCAGTTCGGCGTCGACGCCAAGGTGAGCGGGTTCAGCCGCGGACCGACGGTCACCCGGTACGAGGTCGAGGTCGGTCCCAAGACCAAGGTCGAGCGCATCACGTCGCTGTCCAACAACATCGCGTACGCGGTGGCGAGCGCGGACGTGCGCATCCTGTCGCCCATCCCCGGCAAGTCCGCCATCGGTATCGAGATCCCGAACACCGACCGCGAGACCGTCGTGCTGGGTGACGTGCTCCGCTCGGGGGCCGCACGGCGCACCGAGCACTCCATGGTGATGGGCGTCGGCAAGGACGTCGAGGGCGGCTACGTCGTCGCGAACCTCGCGAAGATGCCGCACATCCTCGTGGCGGGCGCCACCGGCGCCGGCAAGTCGAGCTTCATCAACTCGATGATCACCTCGATCCTGATGCGCGCCACTCCCGAGCAGGTGCGCCTCATCCTGGTGGACCCCAAGCGCGTGGAGCTCACGATCTACGAGGGTATCCCGCACCTCATCACGCCGATCATCACCAGCCCCAAAAAGGCCGCCGAGGCCCTCGACTGGGTGGTGCGCGAGATGGACTCGCGGTACGACGACCTCGCGACGTTCGGCTACAAGCACATCGACGACTTCAACACCGCCGTCCGGGCGGGCAAGGTCAAGCCCCCGGCGGGCTCGGAGCGCAAGATCGCGCCCTACCCGTACCTGCTCGTGGTGGTCGACGAGCTCGCCGACCTCATGATGGTGGCCCCGCGCGACGTCGAGGCCTCGATCCAGCGCATCACACAGCTGGCCCGTGCCGCCGGCATCCACCTCGTGCTGGCGACGCAGCGCCCGTCCGTCGACGTCGTCACGGGCCTCATCAAGGCGAACGTACCGTCGCGGCTCGCGTTCGCGACCTCGTCGGTCACGGACTCGCGCGTGGTGCTCGACCAGCCCGGTGCCGAGAAGCTCATCGGGCAGGGTGACGCGCTGTTCCTGCCCATGGGTGCCGCGAAGCCCATGCGCGTGCAGGGTGCGTGGGTGACCGAGTCCGAGGTGCACCAGGTCGTCGAGCACGTCAAGAGCCAGCTCAAGCCCGTGTACCGCGAGGACGTCGCGGCGCCCGCCGCGGCGAAGAAGCAGGTCGACGAGGACATCGGTGACGACCTGGACCTGCTGCTGCAGGCCACGGAGCTCGTGGTCACCACGCAGTTCGGCTCGACGTCCATGCTGCAGCGGAAGCTCCGCGTGGGCTTCGCGAAGGCCGGGCGGCTCATGGACCTGCTGGAGTCCCGCGAGATCGTGGGCCCCTCGGAAGGGTCCAAGGCGCGCGACGTGCTCGTGTCCGCGGACGAGCTGCCTTCGGCACTTGCTCTCATCCGCGGCGAGCAGCCCCCGCAGGTCTTCGACCAGGCGGAGGCTGACCGGGGTGCGGACGGTGGGGCTCGTGCCTCCGGCGACCAGTACGCGGAGGGGACGGACGGCCACATGCCGCCCGTGGCCACCGACTACCACGACGACGCCGAGGCGCTGCGCTGACAGGTCAGCGGGCGCGAGGGACCACCAGCGGCGGCTCGCCCGCCGGACGGGACGGGCGGCGCTGCTCGTCCGCGGTCGTCCCGGCGGCGTCCCGCGCGATCTCGAGGCGCTCCCGCAGGTCGGTCTCGGAGAGCCGGCCACGGCCCGGCCTCGCGAGTGCGTCGCGGGTGGCCCGCAGACGGTGTCCGGCGGCGAGGTCGACCGTGGTCGCCGCCCAGCGCACGTCGGTGACGCGGGCCCGCCCCTCCGGGGGCTGTACGACGTCCGCGACCAGCAGGAGCCCGACGGCGGACGCGGTTCCGCCGCAGCAGCCCGGCCCCTGGTTGGAGAGCAGGTTGCCGAGGCCGTAGCTGACCCACATCCCGTCACCCTCCGGGCCACCGCGCAGGCGGGTGATCGGCTGCGGTACGTGGGCGTGGTGGCCGATCACGAGGTCCACCTGACGGGAGCGAGCCAGCGCGCGAGTCACGTCCTGCTGGTGCGGGGTGGGCTCGGTGACGTACTCATGGCCGTCGTGCAGGCTCACCACGACGAGGTCCGCACCGGCGGCCCGGGCCGCCCGCGCCTGCTTCGCGATCCGCCCGGTGTCGACGACGTCCACCGACCAGTCGCCGCGGGGAGGCGTGAGGCCGTTCAGGCCGTACGTCGTGGCCAGGTGGGCGACGGTGACCGTCCGGTCGCCCCGGTGCAGCTCGTAGTACTGGGGCCTGCGTGCCTCCCGTCGGTCCCGCGCGGTCCCGACATGGCCCATCCCGGCCTGGTCGAGCGCACCGAGCGTCGCCGTAATGCCGTCGTACCCGGCGTCGGCCGAGTGGTTCGACGCCGTGGAACAGCCGTCCCAGCCCTGCTCGCCCAGGTCGCGGACCAGCTCCCGGGGCGCTGCGAACACGGGGTAGCCCGACGGCTCCACGCCAGGCGGGGCGACGGGTACCTCCAGGTGGCACAGTGCGAGGTCCGCCGAGCTGACCCACCGGTCGAGTCCCGACAGCAGCGGGGAGTAGTCGATGCCGTCGGGCCTGGTGGCGGAGTCGTTCACGGGCCCGTGGGGCAGGATGTCGCCCCCGGCGAGCAGGGTGAGCTCGACGTCCGGCTGCGGGCGGGCGGGGGTGGCGGACGGCGTCGTCGGCTCGCTCTGCGCGGGGGTGGCGCTCGTGTCGCCGGCGCGGGTAGTGCTCGGCGCGGTGACCGGGCCGGGGGCCGGCGTGCAGCCTGCGGCCGTGGCGAGGAGGACCCAGGTCAGTGCAGAGGACGAGAGGAACCGCAGGACGCGGGCGGAGGTCACCCCCCGGATGTTATGGCAGGTCGGCCACGGTGGCGAGCATTCGGCGCGGGAGGCGGTCGGGCCGCAGGTGAACCGCAGTTAGGCTTGAGCAATGGTCAACGACGCTCCGTCGCCCTGGAATATTGCGAACTTCGTCACGATGATTCGCATCGCCATGGTCCCGTTCTTCGCCTGGGCACTTCTCGTCGAAGGTGGGGACGACACCACGTGGCGGCTCGTGGCGACGGCGATCTTCGTGGTCGCGGCGGTGTCGGACAAGGTGGACGGCTACCTGGCCCGGTCGCGCGGTCTCATCACCGATCTGGGCAAGCTGCTCGACCCGATAGCGGACAAGCTGCTCATCGGCGCCGCCCTGATCCTGCTCTGGATCCCGCTCGGCGAGGTGCCGTGGTGGATCCCGGTGGTGATCCTGGTGCGCGAGCTCGGCATCACGTTCATGCGCATGGGCATGCTCAAGTACGAGGTGATGCCGGCGTCGCGGGGCGGCAAGCTCAAGACCGTGCTGCAGTCCGTGGCGATCTCGATGTTCCTGCTGCCGCGTGACGGCTTCGAGTGGTTCACGGTGCTCGCCTGGATCGTGCTGATGGCTGCGTTCGTGCTGACCGTCGTCACCGGCATCGAGTACGTGTACCAGGGCTGGAAGATCCGTCGCGACGCCCGAGCCAGGATGCGGAGCGTATGACCGCGCCTCGTCTGCTCGCGGAAGCGGCCGCACGGGGCTGGACCATCGGCGTGGCCGAGTCGCTGACGGGCGGCCTCGTCACGGCGGCGCTCGTCTCGGTGCCGGGCGCGTCGCGGGTGCTGCGCGGCGGCGTCGTCGCCTATGCGACGGACCTGAAGGCCGAGCTGCTCGGTGTGGACGCCGACCTGCTCGCCGAGCGCGGCGCCGTCGACGAGGCGGTCGCCGCTCAGATGGCGGCCGGGGCGCGTACCGCCACGGGTGCCGACGTGGGCCTCGCGACGACCGGGGTCGCAGGACCTGACCCGCAGGATGGTCAAGAGCCGGGTGTGGTTTTCGTCGCAGTGAGCACCCCGGTAGCGTCCGAGGTGCACCGGCTGGACCTCGACGGCGATCGGTCCCAGGTGATCGCCGACGCCGCGCGTGGGGCGCTCGAGCTGGCATGGGCGCTCGTCAGCGAGTCGCCGGGTGAAAATCGCGACACACCCTCGAAGATATTTCCTGAAGTTACAGACAAGTGAAACTTCTTGGTTTAATCTTGCACAGGACTTGACGCGGATGCCGTTCGGGAACAAGGCTCATATCCACGACGTTGTCCCGGTGTGATCATGAACAGGCCGACCACCCGGAGCCGGCGCAAGAACTCTTCGAGCGCGGGGTACGGTAGAACGAACTCCACGCACGGAGCACGCACCACACGCAAGACGCGTCCGGTCCAGGTAGGGCAGGGCGTGAGTTCAGGGACAGGCACTGAAAGGGGGCGCGAGATGGTCGTACTACGGCGAGAAATCGGAGACGTGCTGCGTGACACGCGGCAGCGTCAGGGGCGCACCCTGCGCGAGGTTTCGTCGGCGGCGCGCGTGTCGCTGGGTTACCTCAGTGAGGTGGAGCGAGGGCAGAAGGAGGCGTCGTCCGAGCTGCTGGGCTCCATCTGCGAGGCGCTCGACGTGCCGCTGTCCTTGGTCCTGCGTGAGGTGAGCGACCGCGTAGCGGTGGCCGAAGGTTTCCAGATCCCCGACACGATCCCGGCGGACTTCGTCGCGGGACTCCTCGCCAGGGGAGGCGACCGGACCGCAGCGCGGCGGGACGTCGCGCAGTCGGACCTCGCACCTGTCGGCTGACAGCCGGCGGGCAGCAAGGCAGCACTTCTGGCAAGGCAGAACGACCACGGCTGGGGCGGGACATCACGTACCTGATGTCCCGCCCCAGTCCTGTCCCGCCGCGAGCCTGTCCCGCCGTCGTGCCGGCTGGCCTGTCGTGCCGGCTGGTCTAGCGTGCGGTCGGTGCCTGGCAGGTCGAGCACCAGAACACCGGACGTTCGTAAGGCTTCTCGTTCGCCGAGCCGACGCTGACCGGGGTGCCGCACCGGTGGCACGGCCGGCCGGCCCGGCCGTGAACATGCATCTCCACGGCGCCCAGACCGCGCGCCCGGCCCACAGCCACGCTGCGCTCCATGAGCCTGCGGGCGGTGCGGAGCAGGTCGTCCCGTTCATCCTCGGCGAGGGCCCCGGCCGGCGTCCACGGGAACAGGCGCCGCGCGAACAGTGACTCGGCCATCCAGATGGTGCCGATGCCCGCGACGGTGCGCTGATCCAGCAGGGCGACGCACAACGGCCGGTCGGGCTCCCGGCCGAGCCGCACCGCCGCCTCCGACAGTCCCGTGGTGGGAAAGTCGACGCCGAGCACGTCCGGCCCCAGCCCGTTGAGGATCCGCTGCTCGTCGTGCGTGCGCAGCAGGTCGAGCATCCCGAGGTGCCACCCGGTAGCGGTCCAGGCGTCGGTGGCGAGCACCGCACGGATCGCGGGATTCCGCGCCGACGCGTCGCGCGAGCCGGTGCGGTGCACCTTCCACGTCCCCTCCATGCGCAGGTGCGTGTGGAGCGTGCGCCCGTCGTCGAGCCGGGTCAGCAGGTGCTTGCCGTACGCGCTGGTCTCCAGTGCCGTGGCACCCGTCAGGTCCGCAGCGCCCGCGCTGGGCCAGCGCAGCTCGGCTCGCACGAGGGGAAGACCGCGGAGCGCCGCGGTGAGGCGCTCGGCGGTGAGGCGTAGCACATCGCCTTCTGGCACGTATGCTCCCCTCGTCGTCGGGCTTCAGCGTAGTGTGCGCCAGGGCCGAGGTACGCCGCACAAGCGGCATATCACCCACCCGACACGGCCTGTCCGGCTTCCGTCCGGACGGTCGTCCATGCCGTATCAGGGATCGCCCGCGGAAAGATCAGGGCGCGATCAGGGGTAAAACTGATGGTTTCCGCGCGTCCGCTCCAGGACCCTAGTCTCATGACCGTCGCTGCTGCTGACCTGGAGAGACACCTTGACGTGCCGCCTGTGCCCGGAGACCCGCGCAGCACGCGGACCGTCGGCTGGTTCGGCGCGACGGCCCTGCTGCCGATGGTCGCCGCGCACGTGGTGGGCGCGTCGGTCGTCGACCCGGTCCTCGACCCGATCAGCTGGTACGCCTTCGTGCCCGGCGGCGGCGAGCTGATCCTGGCCGGCGGTCTGATCCTGGCGGCGCTCGGCCTGATCCTCACGGTCCGGATGTATCGCTCCGGCCTGGCGGTCGGTCCGGTCCCCGCCGTCGCGATGATCCTCTTCGCCGTGGCGATGGTCCTGGTCGGCGCGTTCCCGACCGACCCGCCCGGGACACCGGCGACGTTCTCCGCCACGGTGCACCGCGTCAGCGCCGCGGCGGCGTTCTGTGTGCTGCCGATCGTCGGGCTGAGTCTTGAGCGGTCGATCCGGCAGCCCCGATCGGCGCTCCCGCGGGGTCTGCGGTCGGCGGCCACGGCCCTGGGCGTGGTGGTCGCGCTGTTCCTCGTGGTGCACCTCTCGCTGGTCTTCTTCGCCGATTCCGGGGTCATGGCGTTCGGGCTCATCGAACGCGTCGGGTTCGTGATCATGATCGGCTTCCTGTTCCTGCTCGCCGCCACGATCGACCGGGAGAGCCCGACTGCGGAGCCCGAGATCGCCGGGTACCCGGCGGACGAGCCGGCGTTCCTGATCAGCGAGTCGAGATCCGCAGGCCTCGTGGGGTGACCGCGAAGCCCGCCTCCACGAGCGCGCGTGCCACCGGCTGGTGCCGCGCGGCCTCCAGGGCGGGTATGCCGTCGACCCGCTGGACCACGAGACGGCCCAGGCGGCCTTCGCGCACCGTGCGGGCCAGTGCGGCGGCGGCGACCGCGAGCCGCGCGGGGCTCTGGGTGAACGACAGCACCGTGCGCCCACCTCGCTCGACGAACAGCGTGAGGTCGCCGTGGGTGAGTACGACGACGGCGCCGGCCTTGCGCCCGGGCCGGTGCGCCGTGACGTGCCTGTTCCCGGAGCTCCCGTCCGTGGCCGGGCCTCGCTCCGCGGCCTGGTCGACGACGAGCCCGGTGCCGGCGGACATGGTGCCCACCGAGCTCCCGGACCCGCCGGCGGCCGTCCCGGAGGGCGTGCCGTCCGATGCCGGCCCCGGCGGCCACGCGAGCGCCGCACCGTACGGGTTGGCGGGGTCCATCGCGGCCAGGACCACCGCGCCGCTCGTGCTGCTGGCGCCCGTGGCGGTCGCTACCGCCGCTGTCCGCTCGGCGACCTCCAGCTCGGCCTCGACGATCCGGGTGCGGTCCTGCGCGTCGACCCGCAGGCGGTCGACGGCGCCGGGCAGCGCGAACTGCGAGCCGCCCAGGTGCTCGACGAAGTATCCGCGGCGCACTGCCCCGCGTTCCTCCAGGCCGGACAGCACGCGATACACGTCGCGGTAGCCCGCGCCGACCCCCTCGGCCGCCGCACCGGAGCGCGTGAGGACGCCGTGTCGTTCGAGCAGCACCTGGGTCAGCGCGTGGGCCCGCACGGTCGGGTCGGCCTCCCTCGTCGGGAGGGCCGCCCAGCGGCCTCCGCCTCCCGGGACGGAGGCGCTGGCCCGCAGGGCCGAGGCGGGCCGCCCCGGCGACACGGCGAACCGTGACCGCCGCACCGGCCGGGCGCGCGCGGCCGTCCGCGGTGCGCGATGGGCGCCGGCGCCGCTGACCCGTTCCCGGAGGGCACCCAGCCCGTCGTTGGTGACCTGCCCGGCCCAGACGAGGTCCCACAGCACCTCGAGCACGGCCTCCGGCTCGGCGCCGGTGAGCTCGGCGACCCGGGGGAGGAAGAAGCCGCCGGAGCCGGTCAGCAGGTCCAGCGCCGCCCGGTGCAGCTCGGAGTCGATCGGGCCCTCCTCCTCGACCGGTTCGAGCGAGGGCAGGGTGAGCGGGGCGCCGTCGGCCAGGTGGAGGGAGACCAGGCCGTCCCCGCCGCCGGAGCCGGGCAGGCGCGAGTGTCCGGCCCACAGCACCTCCCCGGCGACCGTCAGCTCGTCGAGCAGGGCGGGGGAGTAGTCGGTCACGCGTGCGGGCAGGACCAGTGTCTCCAGGGCCGACGCGGGGACGGCAGCACCCGCGAGCTGCTCGATCGCCTGGACGAGACCGTCCGCGCCGCGGAGCAGACCCGTGGAGACGTTCTGCCAGCGGGGCAGGAAGGCACCGAGGGCCTCCTGCTCGACGGGCTCCACCTCGGCCCGCAGCACCGCCAGCGACCGCCGTCGGAGCAGGCGAAGGACCCCGGGGTCACACCACTCGTCACCCGTGCCTCCGAGCGAGCCGGGGCGCAGGCTCCCGCGTGCGAGCACGCCGTCGGCCTCCAGCCGGGCCAGCCCGTGCGCGACGATCGCGACGCCCAGCCCGAACCGCTGGGCCACCGCGACGGCGCCGAACGGCCCGTGCGTGCGGGCGTGCCGGCGCAGGAGGTCGCCGAGCGGGTCCGGCACGGGTTCGGTGAACGTCTCCGGGATGCCCACCGGGAGCGCCACGCCGAGCGCGTCGCGCAGACGTCCCGCGTCCTCGGCGACGGCCCACTGCTCGACACCGGCGAACCGGACGCGGATCACGCGGCGGGTGGCCTCGAGCTCGTCGAGCCAGTGCTCCACGGCGTGCCGGGCCTCCTCGCGGGTGCGAGCCTCCAGCGCGTCGAGCGGGTGCGGTCCGGTCCGCCGGAGCAGGTCCCACAGGCCCTCCGCGTCACGGGCCTGGCGGTCCGGTGCCAGGCCCGCCAGCTCGGCCTCGGTGCGCTCCACGGCGCCGGGGTCCAGGAGGTCTGCCAGGTCGGCCGAGCCCTGCTCACCGAGCAGCTCGGCGAGGAGCTCCGGGTCGAGCGACAGGGCGGCGGCGCGGCGCTCGGCCAGCGGCGCGTCGCCGTCGTACAGGAACTGGGCCGTGTAGCCGAACAGGAGCGACTGGGCGAACGGTGAAGGGGTCGGTGTCGTGACCTCCACGACCCGGACGCCGCCGGCAGCGATCGCACGCATGAGGTCGGCCAGCGCGGTGACGTCGAAGTCGTCCTGCAGGCACTCGCGGGCGGCCTCCAGCACGATCGGGAAGTCGGGGAACTGGCTGGCCACCTCCAGCAGCTGGGCCGACCGCTGACGCTGCTGCCACAAGGGCTGCCGCTTGTCGGGCCGGCGCCGGGGGAGCAGGAGCGCCCGAGCCGCCGCCTCGCGGAACCGGGCCGCGAACATCACCGACGAGCCCAGCTCGTCACGGACCGCACCGAGCACCTCGTCCGGGTCCAGCAACAGGTCCTCGAGCGTGACCCGGCCAGGGGTGTGCTCGGCCTGCTCGGGCTGCGCACCGGAGTCGCCGCCCTCGGGTCCGGCGGCGCCCATGCCCCACGGGTCGCCGTCCCAGCCGCCGCCGGAGTCGGGCAGCCGCAGCACTATGCCGTCGTCCGAGTGCATGGCGGCGACATCGAGGCCGAACCGGGCTCTGAGCCGGGCGGAGATCACGAGGGCCCACGGCGCGTGCACCCGTGCGCCGAGCGGCGAGTGGATCACCACGCGCCAGTCGCCGAGCTCGTCGCGGAACCGTTCCACGACGACTGTCCGGTCGTCGGGCACGCGCCCCGTACCCAGTCGCTGCTCGGTGAGGTAGGCGGCCAGGTTGTCCGCCGCCCAGGCGTCGAGCCCGGCCTCGCGCAGGTGCTTGCGTCCGGCCTCGGGGTCGGCGGCCAGGGCTGCGTCGGCCTCGCGGACGAAGGCGCCCACCGCCCGCCCGAGCTCGGCCGGCCGGCCCTGCGCGTCGCCCTTCCAGAACGGCAGGCGTCCGGGCAGACCGGGAGCCGGGGTGACCAGTACCCGGTCGGTGGTGATCTCCTGGATGCGCCAGGTGCTCGACCCGAGCGTGAACGTGTCACCCACCCGGGACTCGTAGACCATCTCCTCGTCGAGCTCCCCGACCCGCTTGCCGCCGCGCATGCGGGCGGACCCACCGGTCACGGCATCGGTGAGGGCGTCGCCGGGTGCGCCGCCGTCGGGCGCGTCGGTGGCGAGGAAGACGCCGTAGGCGCCCTTGTCCGGGATGGTGCCGCCGCTCGTGGCGGCCAGGCGCAGCGCGCCGGGCCGCCCCCGCAGCATGCCCGTCGCACGGTCCCAGGTGATGCGGGCCCGCAGCTCCGCGAAGTCCTCGCTGGGATAGCGGCCGGCGAGCATGTCGAGCACGGCTCGCCAGGTGGCATCGCCGAGGTGCGCGAACGGTGCGGCCCGGCGGACGAGGGCCAGCAGGTCGTCCTCGGCCCAGTCGTCGACCGCGAGGGCCGCCACGATCTGCTGCGCCAGGACGTCGAGGGGATTGGCGGGGACGTGCATGTGCTCGATCTCGCCGGCGCGCATGCGCTGGGCGATGACGGTGGCCGGCACGAGGTCACCGCGGAACAGCGGGAAGACGATGCCCTTGGACACCGCGCCCACCTGGTGCCCGGCACGGCCGATGCGCTGCAGCCCGCTCGCCACGGACGGCGGTGCCCCGACCTGGACCACGAGGTCCACCGCGCCCATGTCGATGCCGAGCTCCAGGGACGACGTGGCGACCACCGCGGGCAGCCTGCCCTCCTTGAGCTCCGTCTCGGTGCGGGTGCGCTCCGCGCGGCTCATCGAACCGTGGTGGGCGCGCGCCAGGACCGTCTCGCCCTGACCGGTGGCGTCCCGGCCGGGCACGGCCTCGGGCATGCCGCGCTGTCCGGGTGCTGGCCGGGGAAGGCCCGCGCTGGTGCCCGACTGGCCGGGCACCAGGGCGGCCCACGTGCTTGCCGGGTCGGCGATCTCCAGGCCTTGGCGCTGCGCCCACACCTCGTTCATGCGGGCCGTCAGGCGTTCGGCCCCTCGCCGGTTGTTGGTGAAGACGATGGTCGAGGTGTGGTCGGCCACGAGGTCGACCACCCGTTCCTCGACGTGCGGCCAGACCGAGGCCCGGCGCAGCGGCCGCGTGGCCTCGCCCGAGAGGTCGACCTCGTCGTCACCCGGGGAGGGCGTGGCGTCGGACGGGCCGGTGGCAGGCGCGCTGTCGAGGTCCGCGAGGTCAGGGACCGGCACGACGACGTCGATCGCCCACTCCTTGTGCGACGGCGGCTGCACGACGGCCACCTCACGTGCCGAGCTGTCGGCCCGTCCGCCACCGAGGAACCGCGAGACGGCGTCCACCGGGCGCACCGTGGCGGACAGGCCGATCCGCTGCGCGGGCCGGTCGAGGAGCGCGTCGAGGCGTTCCAGGCTGAGCGCCAGGTGGGCGCCGCGCTTGGTGCCCGCGACGGCGTGGATCTCGTCGAGCACCACGGTCTCCACCCCGGCGAGACCGGCGCGGGCCGACGAGGTGAGGATGAGGAACAGCGACTCCGGGGTCGTGACGAGGATGTCCGGGGGACGGGTGGCGAACGAGCGCCGCTCGCTCGCGGGCGTGTCACCGGTGCGCATGCCGACCGTGACGTCCGGGACCTCCACGCCGTCCCGGGCCGCCGCCTGGCGGATGCCGGTGAGCGGGGAACGCAGGTTGCGCTGCACGTCGGCGGCGAGGGCCTTGAGCGGCGACACGTACAGCACGCGGCAGCGGTGGGCCCGGTCCTCGGGCGGGGGAGCGTGCATGATCCGGTCGATCGACCAGAGGAACGCCGCGAGCGTCTTGCCGGACCCGGTCGGCGCGACCACCAGCGCATGCTGGTCGCGGGCGACGGCTTCCCACGCGCCGGCCTGGGCGGCGGTGGGCTGTGCGAACGCCCCGGTGAACCAGGCGCGGGTGGCAGGTCCGAACCGGGAGAGCGGGTCGTCGGGCGTGGGCATGGACCCATTCTGTCCCTGACCACTGACATGGGCTGGTTGTCAGGGCGGGCCAGGGGCGACGTAGGGTTGACGGGTGCGCGAACGGGATTTCTGGCAGCTGATCGACGAGGTGTTCGGCTCTGCCTACGGGCGTGCCCTGGCGCGCGAACAGGTGCTGCCCGCGCTCGACGGCCGGACCCCGGCCGTCGCGCTGGACGAGGGCGACGAGCCGCGCGACGTGTGGCATGCGCTGTGCGACGCGCTGGACGTGCCGGACGCCGAGCGGTGGGGCGAGGACAAGCACCGGCAGGCACCGCCGCCCCGCCGCTGAACCGGTGCGGCGGTGAACGCGAGAGTCCCGGGCTGACAGTCGCCGGACCGGCGAGATGTCCTGCGACACACCGATGTGTCGCGCCTTGCCTCGAACAGGCGTTCGGCTAGACTTTGACCACAGACACGGATTTCGGAACGTCGTCCACAGGCGGCGGCCGGAGAAGGCGTTCGTGTCAGTGGCTCCGCGTACGGTCGGCAACGACGTACAGAGCCATCCATGCCGGCGCACAGAGCGCCCTGAAACCGAAGGTGTTGCACATGCCCGCACCAGCAGATCGCGACAAGGCCCTCGAAGCGGCCCTCGCCCAGATCGACCGCAGCTTTGGCAAGGGCTCGGTCATGCGCCTCGGCGACGAGATCCGCGCACCCATCGAGGTGATCCCGACCGGTTCGATCGCCCTCGACGTGGCGCTCGGCATCGGTGGCCTGCCCCGTGGCCGTGTCGTCGAGGTATATGGGCCCGAGTCCTCGGGTAAGACGACCATCGCGCTGCACGCGGTGGCGAGCGCGCAGCGCCAGGGCGGCATCGCGGCGTTCATCGACGCCGAGCACGCGCTGGACCCGGACTACGCCAAGAAGCTCGGTGTCGACACCGACGCCCTCCTGGTCTCGCAGCCGGACACCGGTGAGCAGGCGCTGGAGATCACCGACATGCTGATCCGCTCCGGCGCGCTCGACATCATCGTGATCGACTCCGTCGCCGCGCTGACGCCCAAGGCCGAGATCGAGGGCGAGATGGGCGACAGCCACGTGGGTCTGCAGGCCCGCCTCATGTCGCAGGCTCTCCGCAAGATCACGGGTGCCCTGAGCTCGTCCGGCACGACCGCCATCTTCATCAACCAGCTGCGCGAGAAGATCGGCGTGTTCTTCGGCTCGCCCGAGACCACCACCGGTGGCAAGGCGCTGAAGTTCTACGCGTCGATCCGTCTCGACATCCGCCGCATCGAGACCCTCAAGGAGGGTACGGACGCCGTCGGTAACCGCACCCGGGTGAAGGTCGTCAAGAACAAGATGGCGCCGCCGTTCAAGCAGGCGGAGTTCGACATCCTGTACGGCCACGGCATCTCCCGCGAGGGTGGCCTGATCGACATGGGCGTGGAGCACGGCTTCGTGCGCAAGTCGGGCTCGTGGTTCACCTACGAGGGCGACCAGCTCGGCCAGGGCAAGGAGAACGCGCGAGCGTTCCTCCGGGACAACCCCGACCTCGCCAACGACATCGAGAAGCGCGTCAAGGAGAAGCTGGGCGTGGGCCCGAAGGTCGACGCACCGGCAGTCGAGGGTGCGGGCGCCGCCACGGCGACACCTGCCGCAGAGACCGCACCGGCCGCAGGCGCCGTCGCGGCGGCGAGCTCGTCCTCGCGGACGACCGCCACGGCGAAGGCGACCAAGTCGACCAGCGCACGTTCGAAGGCCACCAAGCCGGCGGTGTCGAAGACCGCCGAGAAGGCGGAAGCGGCCGCCGAGAAGGCGCCGTTCTGACGTGCAGTACGGTGATCCAGCGGATGGTCCCGGCGTGGGGAAGCGTCGGGGCCGTCCGGCCGCTCGGGACGGTGGCTGGACGAGCAGCCGCGGAGGGCGCAGCAGCGCCGACCGTGCACCACGCAAGTCCGTCGCGGAGCGCCTGGAGGCCGGCGAGATCAGCCGGGACGAGGCCGTCGAGAAGGCTCGTGAGGTAGTCCTGAAGACCCTGACGGCGGCACAGCGGTCCCGGCGCGAGCTGGAGCAGTCGCTGGCCCGCAAGGGCTACCCGGAGGACGTCGTCGAGCAGGTGCTCGACAGGTTCGACGAGGTGGGTCTGGTGGACGACGCGACCTACGCGGAGACCATCGTCCGCACCCGCCATGCCGAGCGGGGTCTCGCGCGCCGTGGCATCGCCGCCGAGCTGCGCAGGCGGGGCATCGACGAGGACACGGCCACGGAGGCCCTGGATCAGCTCGACCCCGACGACGAGCGCGTGGCGGGTGCCAAGCTGGCCACCAAGCTGATCACGCGCACGCGCAGCCTGGACCGCCAGGTGCGGGTCCGTCGCGCCGTCGGCTCGCTCGCGCGAAAGGGTTACGCGCCCGGGCTGGCGTTCGAGCTGGTGCGGGAGGCGCTCGCCGCGGAGGGCGAGGACACGGACGACCTCGACTACGCCGCGGACTGAGGGAGTGCTGGCTTGACGCGGCGCCCGAGCGGTAGGTCGGTAGGTCGGTAGAACGTCAGGTGGTCGGTAGCTCGAGCTACCGACCACCTGACGTTCTACCGACCTACCGTCATCGACTGGCGCGCGCCAGTCACACCCTGGACCCTCCGGCGACCGCTGTCGGGTTGCCGATGCCGGTTCCTTCGAGCGGTGCCGCGGCGGTCCGGCTGGACAGCAGCTTGGACAGCCGGTGTGCCACCACCGTGAGGAGCACGTTCAGGAGGATGAAGACCACGGCCACGGCCGTGAGCACCTGCAGCGGGTTGCCGTCACCGGAGTAGACGATCTGCCCGGCACGAAGCAGCTCCTGGTAGCCGATGATCTGGCCGAGCGCAGAGTCCTTCAGCACCACGACGATCTGCGACACCATGGCGGGCAGCATGGCTACGAGCGCCTGTGGAAGCTGGATCGACCGAAGCGCCTGGCCCTCCGTCAGACCGACCACCAGACCGGCCTCGCGCTGACCGCGGGGCAGGTTTCCCACGCCGGACCGCACCAGCTCGGCGATGACGGACCCGTTGTACAGGATGAGGGCGACGACGACGGCGAGGAACGCCTTGTCACTCACACCCGGCAGCAGCACACCGAACAGCCCGTAGAAGAACACCATCATGAGCAGGACGGGTACGGCACGCAGGAACTCGACGAACACGCCGCACACCCAGCGCACGGGGGCGAGCTGGGACAGCCGGCCCATGCCGAACAGGAGCCCGAACACGAGAGAGCCGACGATCGCGAAGGCTGCAGCGCGCAGTGTGTTCACCAGGCCGGGGAGCAGGTAGTACTGCCAGGTACGGGTGGAGAACACCGGTCCCCACAGGTCCCACGAGAGCTGGCCCTTGGCGTTGAGCTGGATCAGCACCCAGACGGCCACGCCGATCGCGACGACAGCGCCGAGCACGTTTCCTGCGAATGTCCAGGCGCGGGCCCGGGGTCCGGGGGCGTCGAAGAGGACTGATGCGCTCATCGCTGCACCGCCAGTCGCTGGGACAGCCAGGTGGTCAGCACGCCGATCGGGATCACCAGGATCACGTAGCCGAGGGCGAACATCGCGAAGATCCCCCAGAGGTAGTTGGGATTGAACTCGATCATCGTCTTCATCGTCGAGGCGGTCTCCCAGGAGACACTGGCCGCGGCGGCGACGGTGGAGTTCTTCAGCAGCGCGATCAGCGTGTTGCCGAGCGGCGCGATCGCGCCGCGAAACGCCTGAGGCAGGATGATGAGGCGCGCAGCAGGCAGGAACGACAGTCCGATCGCGCGTGCCGCCTCTGCCTGCCCGAGCGGAACGGTGTTCACGCCGGAGCGGATCGACTCGCACACGAACGCCGCGTGATAGACAGCCAGGCCGACGACCGCCAGGCGGAAGAAGTTGCTCTCGAACGTGTCGGCCAGCTGGAGCTGGAGTGCGGTCCACACACCCATCACCATGAAGGTCATGATGATCGTCAGCGGCGTGTTGCGGAGGATGTTCACGTACGTGGCACCGACCCACCGCAGCGACGCGATGGGGGAGATGCGCATCAGCGCGAGCACGGTGCCGAGCACCAGGGCGATCAGCGCGCCCCAGAACGTCAGCTGGATGTTGGTCCAGAACGCCCCGAGCACGTCGTACCGCTCCACGAGCGAGCCGAGCCCGGACAGATAGTCGTTCACGGGTCACCTTTCGGGTGAGGTGCGCCCTTGGCAGGCGCACCCCGGTCGGTCAGGTCTCAGACGGCAGGAGTGCCGCCCCCTCAGCGAACGGGATCGCGCCTCGCACGGCAGGCGCGATCCCGTTTCACTACGAGTGGAGACGTCAGGCGCAAGCCTCCGGCGTCGGCGGGTTGAGGTCCGCGTTCGGCGTGTAGTCAGTACCTTCGGTGTTCGCGGCCACTGCGTCTTCCCACGCACCCTCGTCGATCATCTTGGTGATCGCTGCGTTGATGTCCTCGCACCGGTCGTCACCCTTGGGGAGGCCGACCCCGTAGTTCTCCTCCGAGAACGGGTTGCCGACGACCTTGAGGTTGCCGTCACCGTTGGCCGCCGCGAGACCGGCGAGGATGATGTCGTCGGTCGTGACGGCGTCGACCTGGCCGGCGGAGAGGGCAGTCACGCACTCGGCGTAGCCCGGACGCTCCAGGAGCTGGACGCCCTCGGCGTAGTCGGTCTTGATCTTCTCTGCCGAGGTGGAGCCGGTGACCGAGCAGAGGTTCTTGCCCTCGAGGTCCTCCGGGCCGGTGATGTCGGTGTTGTCGGCGGCGACGAGGAGGTCCTGACCGGCGACGAAGTACGGGCCGGCGAAGTCGATGACCTCCTTGCGCTCGTCGGTGATCGAGTAGGTCGCGAAGATCATGTCGACGTCACCGTTCTGGAGCATCGCCTCGCGGTTGGCCGAAGGCGTCTCCTTGAAGGTGATCTGGTCCTCGCTGTAGCCGAGCTCGTTCGCGACGTACTTGGCGACGTCGACGTCAAAGCCCGTGTACTCGGCACCGTCCTGCAGGCCGAGGCCCGGCTGGTCGTACTTGATGCCGATGGTGATGCCTTCGCCGCCGGCCGCGGTCTCCTCGCCTTCCGACTCGCCCCCGACCTCGGCGCCGCCACAGGCAGAGAGTGTGAGAGTGGTCGCTGCCGCCATTGCCAGCAGCCCCATGGTGTGCTTACGCATGATTCCCCTTCGGTAAGTGCGGGATCCGGTACGGAACCCTTGGCTCAGTCAGTGAAAGATCAGTGGGTGAGGATCTTCGAGAGGAAGTCGCGGGCCCGCTCGCTCTTGGGAGCGGTGAAGAACTCCTCGGGGGGAGCCTCCTCGACGATCTGGCCGTCCGCCATGAAGACGACGCGGTGGGCAGCCTTGCGGGCGAAGCCCATCTCGTGCGTGACCACGATCATGGTCATGCCCTCCTCGGCGAGGGCGACCATGACATCGAGCACCTCGTTGACCATCTCGGGGTCGAGTGCCGACGTCGGCTCGTCGAACAGCATCACCTTGGGCTGCATCGCGAGAGCCCGTGCGATCGCCACGCGCTGCTGCTGACCGCCGGAGAGCTGGGCGGGCATCTTGCCCGCCTGGTTTCCGACGCCCACCCGGTCGAGCAGGGTGCGTGCCAGCTCCTCGGCGTCCTTCTTGCTCATGCCGCGCACCTTGCGCGGCCCGAGGGTCACGTTGTCGAGCACGGTCTTGTGTGCGAACAGGTTGAACGACTGGAAGACCATGCCGACCTCGGCCCGCAGCTGGGCAAGAGCCTTGCCCTCCTCGGGCAGGGTCTTCCCGTCCACGGCGATGCTGCCGTCGTCGATCGTCTCGAGGCGGTTGATCGCGCGGCACAACGTCGACTTGCCGGACCCGGACGGGCCGATCACGACGAGTACCTCGCCCTTGTGGACGGTGAGATCGATGTCCTGCAAGACGTGCAGCTCACCGAAGTGCTTGTTGACGTGGTTCAGCTCTACGAGGGGCGCCCCGAGGACGCGGTCCGACGTCGGAGCGTCCACGGTCTCGTCGGCCGCCGGTTGGCCGGTGGTCGGGGTGCTCTGGTCCATCCCTTGAACCTAACGATCCGATGTTTCAAGGACCAAGTCGACGGGTCATCGGGGCACAACGTTTCGGTAACAGATGCCCGCTATGGCCCGCTCTGGTGGTGAAACTTCGTGGTTCGGCATGCCTCGACAGGGGTCGTAAAATCGTCGGGATGTCCACGACCGCCCCCGCCCCAGCCCTGCCCGACGCCGCCGCGACCGACCGCTGGACCGATCCAGCCGTCCACGACGAGGCTCCGGAGCAGCCGCAGCGTACCTATATGGTGCGCACGCTGGGCTGCCAGATGAACGTGCACGACTCCGAGCACATGGCCGGGATGCTCGAGGAGGCCGGCTACACCCGCGCGTCCAGCCAGGACGAGGCCGCGAACGCCGCCGACGTCGTGGTGATCAACACGTGCGCCGTGCGCGAGAACGCCGCCAACAAGCTGTACGGGAACCTGGGCCAGCTCGCCAGCATCAAGGCGGCCCGGCCGGGTATGCAGATCGCCGTCGGCGGGTGCCTGGCCCAGAAGGACCGCGGCGACATCGTGGCGAAGGCGCCGTGGGTCGACGTCGTCTTCGGCACGCACAACCTCGACGCCCTGCCCGTGCTCCTGGAGCGCGCGCGGCACAACGAGGCGGCGCAGGTCGAGATCGCGGAGTCCCTGCAGGTCTTCCCGTCCACGCTGCCGACCAAGCGCGAGTCCGTCTACGCCGGCTGGGTCAGCATCTCGGTGGGCTGCAACAACACGTGCACCTTCTGCATCGTGCCGCACCTGCGCGGCAAGGAGCGCGACCGTCGGCCGGGAGAGGTCCTCGCGGAGGTCGAGGCGCTCGTCGCCGCCGGCGCCATCGAGGTGACCCTGCTCGGCCAGAACGTGAACAGCTACGGCGTCGAGTTCGGCGACCGGGGGGCGTTCGCCAAGCTGCTGCGGGCCTGCGGCCGGATCGAGGGCCTGGAGCGGGTGCGGTTCACGTCCCCGCACCCCGCCGCGTTCACCGACGACGTCATCGCCGCCATGGCCGAGACCCCCAACGTGATGCCGCAACTGCACATGCCGCTGCAGTCCGGATCCGACCGGATCCTGCGCGCGATGCGCCGCTCGTACCGCTCGGAGAAGTTCCTGGGGATCCTCGACCGCGTGCGCGACGCGATGCCCGACGCCTCGATCACCACCGACATCATCGTCGGCTTCCCGGGTGAGACCGAGGAGGACTTCGCCGAGACGCTGCGCGTCGTCGAGGCGTCCCGGTTCAGCTCGGCCTTCAGCTTCCAGTACTCACCACGCCCGGGCACGCCCGCCGCGACGATGGCGGACCAGTTGCCCAAGGCGGTGGTGCAGGAGCGGTTCGAGCGCCTGCTGGCCCTGCAGGAGCGCATCGGCGCCGAGGAGGCCGACAAGCAGATCGGGCGCACGCTCGAGGTGCTCGTGTCCGAGGGCTCCGGCAAGAAGGACGGCGCCATGCACCGCCTCTCCGGGCGAGCGGAGGACAACCGGCTGGTGCACGTCGGCCTGCCTGCCCCGACGCTCGAGCTCACCGGCGCCCCGGCGAGCCTCGACGACCTGCGCCTGGCCGCCGTCGTTCCCGAAGGGCTGCCGCGACCCGGCGACATGGTGACCGTCACCGTGACGAAGGCCGCCCCGCACCACCTGATCGCCGACCCCGTGTCCGCGGGGCCCCTCGTGGTGCGGCGCACCCGCTCCGGTGACGCGTGGGCGCAGCGTGAGAAGGTGCGCCTCGGCGGCGGGGAGGACACCCACTCCCACGGCACGCCGGCGCCGTCGGGCCCGGTCTCGCTGGGCCTGCCGGCCCTCCGCGGGAAGTAGGACCGCGGGAGCGGGACCAGGGTCCTACTTCGGTCCTACTTCGCGGTGTCGCCCGGCTCCGCGTCCGGACCCGGTTCGGTGTCCGACGGCGGGGCGAGCGAGGCGACCGTCGAGAAGAACTGGCTGGCCGTGACCAGGCCGCACGAGACCGTCTGGGCGAGCTGGTCGTCCGTGGCGCCGTGCTCGAAGTCCACCGACACCTCGGCGTACAGGGCGAGCCCTGCCGCCTCCTCGCGCGTGTAGACCTTGGGCCAGATGCGCTCGCGGTTCCAGTCGTTGGCGGCCTGCAGCACAGCGAGGCGCGCCCCGCCGGGCAGCGTGCCCGCCCAGCGGCCGCGCACCTGCAGGATCTCGTCGTGCTCGCCGAGCAGCAGGAACCAGAACCGGTTGCCGTCCCAGGTGCCGGTGACGTCGCCGTCGTCGTCGATGCGGAACCGGTAGCCGCGCCGCGAGAGGTCGTCGCCGACACGCTGCGTGCTCAGCGGCCGGGGCTTCTCGACCTGGACGTTGGCGATGGTCCGGGTCTGCATGCCCGGGGAACGCCGGGCCGCCGCCGGGCGCGGGTTCAGCAGTCGTGCGAGCCAGCGGCTGGCGCCGCCCCCGCCGGGTGCGCGGCTCATGGCGCAGACCTCAGCGGGTCGGGGAACGTCTCGTCGAGGTGCTCGAAGAACATGGAGCCGGTCGTCAGCCCGCACTGCAGGAGCTGGTCCAGCTGGTCCTCGGTGACACCGTGCTCCAGGTCGACGGTGACCTCGGTGTAGACGAGCACCGCTCCGTTGTCGCGGACCCGGACGTACGTCTTGGGCCAGATGCGCTCGGCGTTCCACTCGTTGCAGAGCTCGAGGATCTCCTCGAGCCGCTCGATGGTGAGGTCGCGGTGCCACTGCCCGCGTACCTGCAGCACCTCGGAGCTCTCGCCGACCATCAGGAAGTAGAACAGCCAGCCGTGCCACAGCCCGCCGACGTCGCCCTCCGAGTCCACGAAATAGCTGAACCCGTTCTCACCCAGCCACTCGACCACGCGGTCGCGCGTCAACGGCTCAGGGATGGAGGAGGGATCGTCGAGACCGCCCGTCAGCTCTCGAAGCAGAACGCCTTCGACCTGTGCCCGCAGCTCGTCATCGTCGAGTTCCCTGGGCTCGGGCTGTTGCGGGCCGGTGGCCGCACGGTCGCCGTCGCCCGCCGTGTTCCGGCGTCGTGACCCGAAGAACCTCACCTGCCCACAGTACCCGCCAGACCCCTGACCTCGCTGCGTCGATCGCGTGAGAAAGGGGTGGAATCTCCCGGGAACGGCTTGAGGCCGGGCCTCCTGCTAGTTTCATGGATCGTGCGCGCCGTCATCCTGCCTGCGACCCCCCTGCTTCTCGACGGGGTGGCCCCTGGCCTGCGGCGGGACCCGTTGGCGCCGGTTCGTGCCGCGGTCCGCGCCGCCCTGGCCGAGCTCACGGCCGAGCTCACCTCCGGCGGCGGGCTGCCGTCGGTCCTCGCCCACGGCCCGGCGCTCCGGCAGGGCCGGCTGCGGCCCTCGCTGGCGGGGTCCGGCATCAGTGACCGCTGGTTGCCGGATGCCTCGACGGGACGGCTCACCCCGGCGCCCGACGACGGCCTGCCGCCTGCCGGGACCGGTGCGTCGGTGGCCCTGCTCGCGCTCGCGGAGGTGCTGGGTGCGCGGACCGCCGACGTCGAGACGCTGGAGGTACCGCCGCACGGCGCGGTGCTGGACGAGCGCGCGGCCGGCCTGCTCCGCCGCACCGACGGCCTGGTCGTCGCGGGCGGGGGAGCGCCCGGTGGGCCGGACAGCAGCCCCGGCGCGCTCACGGACGGGCTGCGGGCGGCACTGCGGGCGGCGGGGGCGGACGGGTGGACCGCGGACGTCCAAGTCTTCGAGGTGTCCCACGACCACCTGCCCCCGGAGTACCGGGTGACGATCCTGTCGTGATGCCGACAGGCGCCGACGTCCCGCCCGACCGCAAGGAGGTCGCGGGAGGCGACCCGTAAGGTGGCCGCGTGATAGTCGTCGCCGTCGTGGGTCCCACCGCCACCGGGAAGTCGGACCTCGCGCTCGACCTCGCCGAGGCGCTGGGTACCCCAGAGTCCGGTACCGCAGGGTCCGGCACCGCAGAGACCCGTCCCGCGGAGATCGTCAACGCCGACGCCTTCCAGCTCTACCGCGGCATGGACGTCGGTACGGCCAAGGTGCCGCCGGCCGAGCGGCGGGGGATCACGCACCACCAGCTCGACGTGCTGGACCCGTCCCAGGACGCCTCGGTGGCCCGTTATCAGGAGTCGGGGCGCGCCGACCTGGACGCGATCGCCGGGCGGGGGGCGCGCGCCGTCGTCGTGGGCGGCTCCGGGCTCTACGTGCGGGCGCTGCTCGACGCCATGGACTTCCCGGGCACCGACCCGGAGATCCGGGCCCGGCTCGAGGCGCGCGCCGAGGCCGAGGGCCGCCGCGCCCTGCACGCCGAGCTCTCCGGCCTGGACCCGCAGGCCGCGACAAGCATCGGGCCGCACAACACCCGCCGCATCGTGCGAGCGCTGGAGGTCATCGAGATCACCGGCCGCCCCTACACGGCCAACCTGCCCCGGCAGGAGTACGTGCGGCCCGCCGTACAGATCGGCCTCGACTGCTCCCGAGAGGTGCTGGACGCGCGCGTCGCGTCGCGCGTGGACCGCATGTGGGAGGCCGGTCTGGTCGACGAGGTGCGGTCCCTGGCGAGCCCTGAGCAGGGCGGGACGGGGGCCGGCCTGGGCGTCACCGCCGTCCGCGCCGTCGGCTACGCGGAGGTGCTCGCCTGGTGGCGTGGCGAGACCACCGAGGCGGAGGCGCGGGAGGCCATCACCGCGAACACCCGGCGGCTGGCGCGCAAGCAGATGGGCTGGTTCGGGCGCGACCCGCGCGTGCACTGGCTGGACGCGGCCGCCCCCGACCTGCTCGACGCGGCCCTCGCGATCGTCGCCGACGCCGACGCCGACGCCTTGCCGCTTGCGGGGACCGAGCCCGTGCGCCGTAGCCTGGGGTCATGACGCAGCCCGCGACCAGCTCTGTGCCCTCCGCCCCGACGCCCGACACCCTCGCCTTCACCAAGGGACACGGCACGCAGAACGACTTCGTGCTGATCGCGGACCCCGAGGGAGTGCTCGAGCTCGGACCGCAGGAGGTGCGCAGGCTGGCCGACCGGCGCAGCGGCGTCGGCGGCGACGGCGTGATCCGGCTCGCCCCGACCGCGGCGCTCGCCCGCGCCGGCGAGCAGGCCGCCCAGGACGCCCTCGCCGAGGACCCGACGGCCGAGTGGTTCATGGACTACCGCAACTCCGACGGCTCCGTGGCCGAGATGTGCGGCAACGGCGTCCGGGTCTTCGCGGCCTTCGCCGAGCAGCAAGGGCTCGCCGACCTGTCCGCCGGCCCGCTCAGCCTCGGCACGCGTGCCGGCGTCAAGCGGGTCACCAAGGAGCCCGGCGGCTGGTACGCCGTCGACATGGGGCCCTGGTTCCTGCCCGGCGGCGAGTCCGCCGCGGCCGACGGGTACGATGCCGCGGTCGCGGTCCACGGATGGACCGCGCCCCGCCCCGCCCTGAGCGTGGACCTCGGCAACCCGCACACGGTCGTCGCCCTTGCGAGCCTCGACGAGCTGGAGTCCCTCGAGCTCTTCCACGCCCCCGAGGTCGCGCCCCTGCCCCCGCGGGGCACCAACGTCGAGCTCGTGGTGCCGCTCGGCGAGGAGGAGGGCCCGGACGGCGTCGTCGGCCGCCTCCGCATGCGGGTGCACGAGCGCGGTGTGGGCGAGACGCCGTCGTGCGGCACGGGCGCCTGCGCCGCGGCGCTCGCGGTCCGGACCTGGCAGGCAGGGTCGTCCGGCGCCGGCGCGCCCGACACGTGGATCGTCGAGGTGCCCGGCGGCGAGGTGCGGGTGCGGCTCCTGCCCAGCGGCAACGTCGAGCTGGCGGGCCCTGCGGCGCTGGTCTACTCCGGGCAGGTCGCTCGCTAGGGTGCCTGCGGCGCGCAGCTCCGAGCGAGCTGCCCGGTCGGGGGAGAGGCGCGGCGGGCGTGCGGCGTCAGCCCGCCACGCGCAGGATGCGGAACCCCTTGGACGACGCCTCCCGGGCGACCTGCAGCCCGAGCGTGTCGGTGATCCAGCGCGCCAGCGAGTCGGATCCCAGGTTCTTCTGCACGACGAGCCAGGCCTCGGCGCCGTCCGCGAGCCGGGGGAGCCAGCGCGTGAGGAGGTCGTGGAGTGCCTGCTTGCCGACCCGGATCGGCGGGTTGGACCAGCACGCGTCGAACTCGAGGTCCGCAGGCACCTCGTCCGGCAGGGCCGCCCGGACGTTGCCCAGGCCGAGCCGCTCGGCGTTGCGACGCACCAGGTCGAGGGCGCGTTCGTTGACGTCGACGGCCCACACGGTGGCGTGCGGTGCCTCCAGCGCGAGGGAGATCGTGATGGGCCCCCAGCCGCACCCCAGGTCGAGCAGGTTGCCCGACGGCGGGGGCGTGGGCACGCCGTTCAGCAGCACCGCGGTGCCCTTGTCGACCCCGCTGGGCGAGAAGACTCCCGGTGCCACCTCGACCTCCAGCTCCCGACCGGCGAGGTGGACGGTGCGGGTGCGGCGCTCGTCGTCCGAGGCGGGCTGCGCGGTGAAGTAGTGGTCGGTGGACACCGCACGATCCTAGGCGCTTGCCGGGCAGGACGACCGGTGCGAGCCTTCCGCCACGGAGATCGTGCCGGTGTCACTCCCACGGGCCGGACCCAGGCGTACCGGCCGGTGCCGAGACCCACTCCTTTCGACCAGCGGTGGAGCCACTCGTCGAGGTCCCGCAGCACGGCGGGCTCGCGGAGCCCGGTGAGGTACCTCTCGTGGGACCTGACGACCTCCGGGGCCAGACCGCGCTGCCTGACCTAGCCGACGAGGCGTCCGCGGAGCTCGGCCGTCACAGCGCGGTCGTCCAGCAGCACACTGTGCGTGATGCCGACGAGGTCGTCGTCCACCAGTCCCGTGACGCCCGTCCGGACGATGTCCGGCGGACGGACCACCGGTCGCGGGGCCGGCGTCAGGAGCATGTTCGCCCGCCAGTCGTAGCCCGGGTCGCGCAGGTGGTCGCGCAGGGCGGACACGATCATGTCCGAAGGGCACGAGCGATGCTCCAGCGGCAGCATCCGGCGCAGCCGGTTCAGCACCGAGGCCACGCCTCGCCGGACCTGGGCCGCGATGGCGTCGGCATCGGCACCGCCGCGCGCCAGGGCCACCATCTCCGTGGTCTCCTCGTCGGTCCACGGGTGGCCCGACCGGGTTCGTTCCTGGTCCTTCTCGAGCATGGCTCTACCGCCCCCTGCGTGTGGTGATCGTTGCTCGTCCAGTCTGGCAGCGCAGGCTGTCGGCACCGGGTAGTTATCCACAGGCAGGCGGTCCGCGGTCCTCGGTGCGGGAAAGACATAGCCGTGGGACTTTCGGGCGTGGGATCCTTGTTGTGCAGAGGGAAGAACCATCGAGAGTTAGGTAATACATGACCCACACCCCGACAGAGCCCGAGCTCCCCGCAGAGGAGACGCCCGAACTCCGCGCAGTCCAGGCAGATGCCCAGGCGATCGCGAACGATGTCGTGGCACGGGTTCTCGCTCGGGCGGGGACCGCACGTGCCGACGGCCGCACTGTGCACACCGCGGCGGACGGCGACCAGATCGATCTCGAGGAGCGCACGGCGCTCCGCCGCGTCGCCGGTCTGTCGACCGAGCTCGAGGACGTCACCGAGGTCGAGTACCGGCAGCTGCGCCTGGAGAAGGTGGTGCTCGTCGGCCTGTTCACCGGTGGTGAGCGTGCCGCCCGTGACGCGGAGATCTCGCTGCGCGAGCTCGCCGCGCTGGCCGAGACGGCCGGCTCCCAGGTGCTGGACGGCATGCTGCAGCGCCGGCAGAAGCCTGACCCGGGCACGTACCTGGGGTCCGGCAAGGCCCTGGAGCTCGCCGAGGTGGTCCTGGCGACGGGAGCCGACACCGTGATCGTCGACAGCGAGCTGGCGCCCTCCCAGCGCCGTGCGCTCGAGGACGTGGTCAAGGTCAAGGTCGTCGACCGGACGGCCCTCATCCTGGACATCTTCGCGCAGCACGCCAAGTCGCGTGAGGGCAAGGCCCAGGTCGAGCTCGCACAGCTCGAGTACCTCCTCCCGCGCCTGCGCGGCTGGGGCGAGTCGATGTCCCGCCAGGCCGGTGGCCAGGTGGGCGGCGCGGGCGCCGGTATGGGTTCGCGCGGTCCCGGTGAGACCAAGATCGAGCTGGACCGGCGGCGCATCCGTGACCGGATGGCCAAGCTGCGGCGGGAGATCGCCGCGATGAAGCCGGCCCGCGAGACCAAGCGGCTCAGCCGCAAGCGCAACGCGATCCCAGCGGTCGCGATCGCGGGCTACACGAACGCGGGCAAGTCCTCGCTGCTCAACGCGCTCACCGGCGCGGGTGTGCTGGTCCAGAACGCGCTCTTCGCCACGCTGGACCCGACCGTCCGCCGCACCAAGACCGAGGACGGCCGCGTCTACACCTTCACGGACACGGTCGGGTTCGTGCGGCACCTGCCGCACCAGCTCGTCGAGGCGTTCCGGTCCACGCTGGAGGAGGTCGGCGAGGCCGACATCCTGCTGCACGTGGTCGACGCGTCCCACCCGGACCCGGAGGGACAGATCGCCGCAGTCCGCGAGGTGCTGTCCGAGATCCCGGCCTTCGAGAACGTCCACGAGATCGTGGTGCTGAACAAGGCCGACATCGCCGACCCGACGGTCGTCGGTCGCATACAGCGACGGGAGCGGCACACCGCCGTCGTCTCGGCGCACTCCGGCGAGGGCATCGCCGAGCTGCGTGCCCGGATCGCCGCCGAGCTGCCGCGGCCGGGCATCCAGATCGACCTCGTCGTCCCGTACGAGCGGGGCGACCTGGTGCACCGGGTGCACGAGCACGGTGACATCGAGCTCACCGAGCACGTCGCGGCGGGCACGCACCTGCGTGGCCGCGTCGACGAGCAGCTCGCCACCGAGCTGCAGCGGGTCGCCGTCGCGTCCTGACCCGGACGCACCCGGCACCGAACGGCAGAGATACGCAAACCGCTTGCAGGAGCATGAAATCCCTGCAAGCGGTTTGCGTTGTTCGTGACTAGGATCGACGTCATGTCGAGACGGTTAGCGGATGTGGCGAAGAAGGTAGGGGTCAGCGAGGCGACGGTCAGCCGTGTCCTCAACGGCAAGCCCGGGGTGTCCCAGGGCACGCGGGACGCGGTGCTCACGGCCCTCGACGTGCTGGGCTACGAGCGGCCCACCAAGCTGCGGGGCAGTCGCGGCAAGCTCGTCGGGCTGGTCCTGCCGGAGCTCGTGAACCCGATCTTTCCCGCGTTCGCGGAGGTGATCGGCGGCGCGCTCGCCCAGCAGGGGTACACGCCGGTGCTCTGCACGCGCACGGCCGGCGGCGTCACCGAGGCCGAGTACATCGATCTCCTGCTGCAGCAGCAGGTCTCCGGCGTGATCTTCGCGGGCGGCTTCTACGCGGAGCGAGAGGCCGACCACTCCCACTACCGGCGGCTGGAGGACCTCGGGCTGCCGGTGGTGCTCATGAACGCGTCGATCGAGGACCTGGGCTTCCCGCGCGTCGCCACCGACGACCTCGTGGCGATCGAGCAGGCGATGGGCCACGTCGCGTCGCTGGGCCATCAGCGGATCGGTCTGCTGCTGGGCCCGGCCGACCACGTTCCCTCGGAGCGCAAGCTCGCCGCCGCCCGCCGGTTCGCGGAGCGGCACGACCTCGCGCTCGACGCCGACCTGGTGGTGCACTCGCAGTACTCCCTGGAGAGCGGCCAGGCCGCGGCCAACCGCCTGATCGAGCGGGGTGCCACCGCGATCGTCTGCGCCAGCGACCCGCTCGCCCTCGGCGCGATCCGGGCGGTGCGGCGCGTCGGGCTCTCGTGCCCGGCGGACGTGTCGGTGGTCGGCTTCGACGACTCGGCGTTGATGAACTCCACCGATCCGGCCCTGACGACGGTGCGCCAGCCGATCGAGCCGATGGGCCGTGCCGCCGTCGACCTGCTCGCCGCACTCATCGACGGCAGCGACGTGCCGCGCGACGAGCTGCTCTTCGAACCGGAGCTCGTGGTCCGTGCCTCCACCGCT
The DNA here is from genome assembly GCF_028994805.1 of Promicromonospora iranensis. Classification (GTDB taxonomy): domain Bacteria; phylum Actinomycetota; class Actinomycetes; order Actinomycetales; family Cellulomonadaceae; genus Promicromonospora; species Promicromonospora iranensis. Next base: position 247,634 of record NZ_JAJQQP010000006.1, read on the forward strand.
GCGGCGAAGGTTGTCACGAATCGATAAGGTTACTGTCGAGTTCTTGCGCTCCCGTTGTCATGTGACTTACGGTTCACCGCATGACGACGACGTCCGAGCCTGCAGCAGAACTGCCCACCGCCGGGCCCGAGTGGTGGCGCAGTGCGGTGATCTACCAGATCTACCCGCGCAGCTTCGCGGACGGGAACGGCGACGGCACCGGTGATCTCGCCGGTGTCCGTTCGCGGCTCGGCTACCTGCGCGACCTGGGTGTGGACGCCATCTGGTACACGCCCTGGTACGCGTCGCCGCTCGCGGACGGCGGCTACGACGTGCGGGACTACCGCCGGATCGACCCGGCGTTCGGCACCCTGGACGACGCCGAGGCGCTGATCGCCGAGGCCCGCGAGCTGGGCATCCGGACCATCGTCGACGTGGTCCCCAACCACGTCTCGGCGGAGCACGAGTGGTTCCGCGCCGCGCTGGCGGCCGGCCCCGGCTCGCCGGAGCGCGAGCGGTTCTGGTTCCACGACGGCGGGGGACCCGACGGGGCGCGGATCCCGACGGGCTGGGTGTCGAGCTTCCAGGGGCAGACCTGGACCCGCACGACGAACCCGGACGGCACACCCGGCCAGTGGTACCTGCACCTGTTCACCCCCGAGCAGCCGGACCTGAACTGGAACCACCCCGACGTCCGGCAGGAGCACGAGGACGTCCTGCGGTTCTGGTTCGACCGGGGCGCGGCAGGCATCCGGATCGACTCGGCGGCCCTGATCGTCAAGGACCCCGCGCTGCCGGAGGTGCCGGAGACGGTGGGCCCGGGGGAGCACCCGCACCTGGACCGCGACGAGATCCACGACATCTACCGCGGCTGGCGGCGCGTCGCCGAGTCCTACGCCGAGCCGCGTGTGCTCGTCGGCGAGGTGTGGCTCGCGGACCACGAGCGGTTCGCCCAGTACCTGCGCCCCGACGAGATGCACACGGCGTTCAACTTCGACTTCATGGCCCGGCCCTGGGACGCCAAGGAGCTGCGCGAGTCGATCCGGATGACCCTCGAGGCGCACGCCCCCGTGGGCGCTCCCGCCACGTGGGTGCTGTCGAACCACGACGTCACGCGGCCCGTGTCCAGGTACGGGCGAGAGGACTCGTCCTTCGACTTCGCGACCAAGCGGTTCGGCACGCCGTCCGACCTGGAGCTCGGCGCCCGCCGGGCGCGGGCCGCCGCACTGCTGGTCGCGGCGCTGCCGGGTGCCCTGTACGTCTACCAGGGCGACGAGCTCGGCCTGCCCGAGGCGGACGTCCCGCGCGAGCTCATCCAGGACCCCATGCACTTCCGGTCGGAAGGCGTCGATCCCGGCCGGGACGGCTGCCGCGTGCCGCTCCCGTGGACCCGCACCGGCACGAGCCTCGGCTTCGGGCCCGACGGCGGCAGCACGCCCTGGCTGCCCCAGCCCACCGACTGGGCGGACTACTCGGTGGAGGCCCAGGACAGCGACCCGGACTCGATGCTGAGCCTCTACCGTCGCGGGCTGCACCTGCGGCGCGGCCTCCCCGCGCTGCACACCGAGGAGCTCGCGTGGCTCGACCTCGGTCTGGACCTGGACGACGAGGGCGACCACGTCCTCGCGTTCACCCGCGGCGCGCGCTTCGCGTGCGTCGTCAACCTCGGGGCGGCTCCCGTCCCGCTGCCCGCCGGAGCCGCGGTGCTCCTGGCGAGCGCTCCCGTCGACGGCGCCGTCGGACCGGACACGGCCGTCTGGCTCGACCTGCCGTCCTGACCCCGGTCTTCCCCTGCCCAACGGTCTTTCCCCAGCAGTGCCTGCCCCAGAGGTGCCGCCCCCGCGGCACACGACCAAGGAGTGACAATGAAGTCAGCACAGAAGCGCGCAGCGATCGCCCTGGTGGGCGTCCTGTCCGTCGCAGGAACCCTCACGGCCTGCGGCTCGTCCGAAGAGCCTGCCGCCGAGCCCACCGGGCCGGTGACCATCGAGGTCGCCATCGACGCCGGTCTGGAGCCGGAGGCGATCGCCGCGTTCGAGGAGCGGGTCCTGCAGTTCGAGAAGATGAACCCGGACATCCAGGTGGCGACCAAGGAGTTCACCTGGTCCGGCACGACCTTCGCCGCCGAGCTCGCCGGCGGCACGCTGCCCGACGTCTTCCCGATCCCGTTCACCGACGGCCGCGCCCTCATCGAGCGCGAGCAGATCGCCGACATCAGCGACCTCGTCGCGGAGCTGCCCTACGCGGACCAGTTCAACCCCACCATCGCCGAGGCCGGCCAGGACGCCGACGGCGGCATCTGGGCCGTCCCGATCTCCGCCTACAACCAGGGACTGCACTACAACCGCACGCTCTTCGAGGAGGCCGGGCTCGACCCGGACAACCCGCCCGCTACCTGGGACGAGGTGCGCGCGGCCGCCCAGGCCATCGCGGACGAGACCGGCCAGGCCGGCTACGCCCACATGACGCAGAGCAACACGGGCGGCTGGATCCTCACCACCGAGACCTACGCGCTCGGCGGCCGCATCGTCGAGGGTGAGGGCGAGGAGGCGACCGCCACCGTGGACAACGACGCCACGGTGCAGGCCCTCGAGATGCTGCAGGAGATGCGCTGGGAGGACGACTCCATGGGCGCGAGCTTCCTGTACGACTGGAGCACCATCAACCAGGACTTCGCCGCCGGGAAGATCGGCATGTACGTCTCAGGCGGAGCGAACTACCCCAACCTGTTCACACAGAACCAGATGAATCCCGACGAGTACGGCGTGACGGTGCTGCCGCTGGAGGGCGACGACGCCGGCACGCTCGGCGGCGGCACGCTCGCCGCGGTGAGCTCTGCGGCGTCCGAGGCCGAGCAGGCAGCAGCGGTGAAGTGGATCGACTTCTACTACATCTCCAAGCTCACCGACCAGGAGGCCGCCGTCGCCGAAGCTGAGATCGCTGCCAGGACCGACCAGCCCGTCGGCGCACCGGCCCTGCCGATCTTCGACCAGGCGACCTACGAGCAGCAGCAGAGCTGGATCAAGGACTTCGTCAACGTCCCGCTGGAGAACTTCCAGCCCATGACCGAGCAGATGTTCGACCAGCCGGTCATCCCCGAGCCCGCCGTCGCCACCCAGGACGTGTACGCGGCGCTCGACCCGGTGGTCCAGGCGGTGCTGACCGACAAGGACGCGGACATCGACGCGCTCCTCGCCGACGCGCAGACCCAGATCCAGGGCCTGCTCGACCGCAGCTGACCTCCCCGTTGGCCGAGCTCGTCCACCGGGCGAGCTCGGCCACCGAAGCGAAGGATCCACGATGACGACCATCTCCAGCCCGCTGCGAGCCACGGCTCCGGCTCCACCACCGCCGTCGCCCCCGAGGCCCCACCACTCCCGGCGCCGTACCCCCCGCCAATGGCTGCGCGACGGCGGTCTGAGCACCCTGATCATCGCGTGTCCGATGATCCTCGTGTTCGGCGTCTTTTCCTGGTTCCCGATCGGCCGCGCGCTGGTCATGAGCGTCCAGGAGACCAACCTCGTCACGGCCCCCGCGTTCGTGGGGCTCGACAACTTCGTGTTCGTGCTGCAGGACCCGCTCCTGGGCAAGGCCGTCACGAACACACTGTGGTTCGCCCTGCTCGCACTCGTCTTCGGGTACCCGCTGCCGCTGGCCGCCGCGGTCCTGATGAGCGAGGTGCGCCGGATGCGAGGCCTGTTCTCCGCGCTGGCGTACCTGCCCGTCGTCGTGCCGCCCGTCGTGGCGGTGCTGCTCTGGAAGTTCTTCTACGACCCGTCGGACACCGGCGTGTTCAACACCATCGCGGGCTGGGTCGGGCTCGGCCCGTACCCGTGGCTCCAGGACGCCACCAGTGCCATGCCGTCCCTGGTCCTCGAAGCGACCTGGGCTGCGGCCGGCGGGACCGTCATCATCTACCTCGCCGCGCTCGTCGGGGTGCGCACCGAGCTCTACGAGGCAGCGGAGGTCGACGGCGCGGGCGTGTGGCGCAAGATCTGGCACGTGACGCTGCCCCAGCTGCGCGGCGTCCTCTTCATCACGCTCATCCTGCAGGTGATCGGTACCGCGCAGGTGTTCCTCGAACCGTTCCTCTTCACCGGGGGCGGGCCCAACAACGCCACCCTCACCGTCCTGATGCTGATCTACGACTACGCGTTCGGGAGCAGCCTCGGCGGCAACTACGGCGCCGCGACCGCCCTGAGCCTGATGCTCGCGGGCGTCCTGGCCGTCCTCTCCGCGGTCTACTTCCGCGTGACCCGACCCTGGAGCAGCTGACATGGCCGCGAACACCCGGACCCCGTCCGTCGCCCGCCGGCGCGCCACCCGGCCCGAGCTGCCCGCACGGGGCATCGTCTCCTCCCACGACCGGCGCCGGCCGAGCGTACGAGGCTCCCTCGGGATACTGCAGGGCGGTCTGCTGGTCGCCCTGGTCGTCGTCGGGCTCGGGCCGATCCTCTGGCTCGCGAAGGCCGCCGTCACCCCGACCCAGGAAACCCTGCGCGACCCCCTCGGTCTGTTCCCCACCGGGGTCGACTGGGCGAACCTGGCCACCGCGTGGACCAGGGCCGAGATCGACCACTACTTCGTCAACACGCTGATCGTCGCGGTGGGGGCCTGGTTCTTCCAGATCCTCGTCGCCACCACCGGCGGCTACGTGCTGTCGGTGCTGCGGCCCAGGTACGGCAACGTGATCTTCGGGCTCGTCCTGGCGACGCTCTTCGTGCCGTCCGTCGTGCTCCTCGTGCCGCTGTACCTGACCATCCTCGACCTGCCGATCGTCCACGTCAGCCTGCTCAACACGTTCTGGGCCGTCTGGCTGCCCATGGGCGCCAGCGCGTTCAACGTGCTGCTCGTCAAACGGTTCTTCGACGGACTCCCGCGCGAGATCTTCGAGGCCGCCCGCGTCGACGGCGCCGGACCCTTCCGGCTGCTCTGGAGCATCGTGCTCCCGATGTCCAAGCCGATCCTCGGCGTCGTCTCCGTCTTCGCCGTCATCGCCGCGTGGAAGGACTACCTCTGGCCGCTGCTGGTGCTCCCCGACCCGGCCCACCAGCCGCTGTCCGTCCGGCTGCCGGCCATCGCGCCCTACCTGGAGCTCGACGTGTTCCTCGCGGCGCTCGCGATCTCCACGGTGCTGCCGATCGCCCTCTTCCTCGCCTTCCAGCGCCTGTTCCTCAGCGGGGCCGGCCTGGGCGGGGCGGTCAAGGGGTAGCCCGCCCAGCCACCGACGCCTGTGGACGACGTGGGGTGCATGTCGGTGGTCCGGCCTAGGATCGAACGTGTGACCAGCCTTCCCGACGCCCCTACCGCAACCACTACCGCCGAACGGATTCCCGAGGTCGAGGAGCTCCTCGACCTCGCCGTCGGTGAGCTGGGCGGAGGGCGCCGGGACGGTCAGCACCGCATGGCGGTGGCGGTCGGCGAGGCCATCGAGAAGGGCGAGCACCTGCTCGTCCAGGCGGGCACCGGCACCGGCAAGTCGCTCGGCTACCTGGTGCCCGCCGTCCGGCACGCGGTGGCCGCCGGCAGCAAGGTCATCATCTCGACCGCCACCCTGGCCCTGCAGCGCCAGGTCATCACCCGCGACCTCCCGCTCGTGGCGAAGGCGGTGACGCCCCAGCTCCCGCGCGAGCCGCGGATCGCGCTCCTCAAGGGCTGGCACAACTACCTCTGCGTCCACAAGGTCGGCGGCGGATACCCCGCCGACGAGCCCACCCTGTTCGACCTGCCCGGCGGCGAGGACCACCCGCGCACCGAGGAGCCCGCGGCCGCCGGAGGCGCTCGGGGCCGGCGCAAGGACGATGCGGCGACGCTCGCCGACCACGTCCGCCGGCTGCACGAGTGGGCGGGGGAGACGGAGTCGGGCGACCGGGACGACCTCGTGCCGGGTGTGCCCGACCGGGCGTGGCGCCAGGTCTCGGTCACCGCGATGGAGTGCCTGGGCGGCAAGTGCCCCATGCTCGCCGAGTGCTTCCCGGACAAGGCGCGCGCCACCTCCCGGGAGGCGGACGTGGTGGTGACCAACCACGCGATGTTGGGCATCGCGGCCACCGGCAGCCCGGGCATCCTCCCGGAGCACGACGTCGTGGTGGTGGACGAGGCGCACGAGCTCACGGACCGGGTCACGTCGTCGGCCACCGTGGACCTGTCCATGGCCTCGGTGGAGAGCGCCGCACGCCTGGCCCGGCGGCACGCCGGAACGAACACCGACGCTCTCGACCAGGCGGCGCAAGCCCTCGGGACCCTGCTGGTCACGGCACCGGCCGAACGGTTCCCCGAGGGTCTGCCGGACGAGCTGCGCGCAGCGGTCGGCGCGGTGCGCGACGCCGCCCGCGAGGTACTGAGCATGCTGAAGCCGGAGGCGGGCGGCGGCAAGGGGCAGCCCGCCGGACAGCCGGAACCAGGGCTGAAGATGGCGCAGGGCGCCATGCTGCAGCTGTTCGAGACGGCCGAGCGCATGGCGTTCAAGGACACGACCGCCGACGTGCTGTGGTGCTCGCGCCCGGACAACGGCTGGGGCGGGTTCGGTGACAGCGTGACGCGTCTGCACGCGGCGCCGCTGCACGTGGCCGGGCTGATCCGGACCCACCTGCTGGGCGAGGCGACCGGCGTGTTCACGTCGGCGACGCTCGCGCTGGGCGGCACGTTCGAGCCGGTGGCGGCGACGCTCGGGCTCAAGGGCGAGGACGCCCCGCCGTGGCAGGGCCTCGACGCGGGCAGCCCGTTCGACTACCCGCGCCAGGGCATCCTGTACGTCGCGCGGCACCTGCCGGCCCCCGGCCGCGAGCCGACGACGGAGGCGCAGCTCGACGAGATCGCCGAGCTCATCACCTCCGCCGGCGGACGCACGCTCGGCCTGTTCTCGTCCCGGCGCGCGGCCAACGCGGCGGCGGAGGCCATGCGCGAGCGACTGGACGTCCCGATCCTGGCACAGGGCGACGACCAGCTGCCCACGCTGGTGCGGCAGTTCGCCGAGGACCCGGCCACCTGCCTGTTCGGCACCTTGTCCCTGTGGCAGGGCGTCGACGTCCCGGGGCCGTCGTGCCAGCTCGTGCTCATCGACCGCATCCCGTTCCCGCGCCCGGACGACCCGGTCAAGGCGGCGCGTGCTCGCGCGGTCGAGCAGGCGGGCGGCAACGGGTTCATGGCGGTCTCCGCGCAGCACGCGGCGCTGCTGCTCGCGCAGGGTGCCGGGCGCCTCGTGCGGAGCATGGACGACCGGGGAGTGGTGGCCGTCCTGGACCCGCGGCTCGCGACCGCCCGCTACGCGTCGTTCCTGACCCGTTCGATGCCGGGGTTCTGGCCCACCACGGACTCCGCGCTGGTCCGCGCCGCGCTGGCGAGGCTCGACACATAGCCTGGAGGCATGGCAGCCCTTTCGGACGTCCCGGCCACACAGCCCTCCGGTTCCCGCACCACCAAGCTCGCCGTGGTGGGTGCGGGGGCCGTCGGGTCCACGCTGGCGTTCGCCGCCCTCGCGCGCGGATCGGCACGGACCATCGCCCTGCACGACATCAACCGGTCGAAGGTCGAGGCCGAGGTGCTCGACCTCCAGCACGGCCTGATGTTCACCTCCCAGGCGCAGGTCATCGGCTCGGACGACGTCGCCGTCTGTGCTGATGCCGACGTCGTCGTCGTGACCGCGGGGGCGAAGCAGAAGCCCGGGCAGACCCGTCTCGACCTCGCCGAGGGGACCATCGGGCTGATGCGCGAGATCCTGCCCGGCCTGGTCGACGTCGCGCCCGACGCGATCTACGTGATGGTCACCAACCCGGTCGACGTCGTGACCTACGCGGCGCTCCAGATCTCCGGACTGCCGCGCGAGCAGATGTTCGGCAGCGGCACGGTCCTGGACTCGTCCCGGTTGCGCGTGGTGCTCGCCGAGCGGTGCGGTGTGGCGGTCGGGAACGTGCACGCCTACATCGCCGGCGAGCACGGCGACTCGGAGATCGCCCTGTGGAGCTCCGCGTCGATCGGCGGTGTCCCGCTCCTCGACTGGGAGCCGCTGGGCGACAACCCGCCGCTCGACGCCGCGATGCGCGCGGAGGTGCACCACGAGGTGGTCGAGTCCGCGTATCGGATCATCGCAGGAAAGGGCGCGACCAACTATGCGGTCGGCCTGGCCGGGACCCGCATCATCGAGGCGGTGCTCAAGGACGAGCGCCGGATCATGCCGGTGTCCTCGCTGCTGGACGACTACTACGGCATCAGCGACGTGTGCCTGTCCGTGCCGTCGCTCGTGGACCGGCGTGGCGTGACGGACAACGTGCGGGTGCCGATGTCCGACGAGGAGCTGGCCGGCCTGCGCGCGTCCGCGGACGGCGTGCGTGCGGTGCAGAAGCGTTTCGGCTTCTAGCGCACTGCGGGCTCTGGGAGGAGTGGGGAGCAAGAAGGTCCCGACATGCTCGACCGGCGGTGGCCGAGGGCCATCCGCCGGTCGAGCATGTCGAGACCTGTCTGTCGCTGCTGGTCCAGAGCCTTACAGGCTGCGCAGTACCGCGACCACACGGCCCAGGATCTGGGCCTCGTCGCCCGGGATCGGCTCGTAGGCCGGGTTCTGCGGCAGCAGCAGCACGTGGCCGTCGGCCTGCTTGAACGTCTTGACCGTGGCCTCGCCGTCGATCATGGCGGCGACGATCTCGCCCTGCTCGGCGACGTTCTGGCGCCGCACGACCACCCAGTCCCCGTCGCAGATCGCGGCGTCGACCATCGAGTCACCGGCGACCTTGAGGAGGAACAGCTCGCCGTCGCCCACCAGCTGGCGGGGGAGCGGGAACACGTCCTCGACGACCTGCTCGGCAAGGATGGGGCCACCGGCCGCGATGCGGCCGACGAGCGGGACGTACGACGGCGGCGGAGTGCTGGCGTCGTCCGGCACCGAACCACCCCAGTGGACCTGGCCGCTGCGTCGCGGCTCGGGCCAGTGGATCTCCCCGCGGGTCGGCTTGTCGACCTGGTCGGCCAGTGGCTCCACGAGTTCCATGGCACGCGGCCGGTTGGGGTCGCGGCGCAGGAAGCCCTTCTTCTCGAGCATCTGGAGCTGGTGCTTGACGCTCGACGGGCTGGCCAGCCCGACGGCCTCACCGATCTCACGCATCGACGGCGGGTAGCCCCGCGTCTCGAACGACTGCCGAATCGTGTCCAGCACGAGGCGCTGCCGTTCGGTGAGGCGGTCTGTCGGCGAGATCGTGTGCACGTCAGCGACCGCCTTGTCGCCTGCCGTGCCCAACGTGGCGATGCCAGGGACTGTCATGTCGACAGCTAGTGCCGTGTCGACGGCTCTCGTGTCGCTGGTCCCGTCCCGTCCCGTCATGCCCGTGCCCCTCCCGTTCCGACAAATGTTCTCCCGTGCGTGACCCACTCTAGATCACAAACCCGCTCGGCTCAAACGAATGTTCGAGCGTGTCTCGACATCGACGGTGTCCCGTGCTACACAATGGTACGGGCGTTCGACGAACGCTTGTATGAACGACAAGAGCTCAGTCACTCTTCGAGGAGGGGCCATGGGGGACGTGATCCCGCTGCGGCAGTACACCCCGACGTACGGGCAGGCGTACGGGCAGGCGTATGCGCCGTCGTACGGCAGGGCGTACGCGCCGGCGGCCCGACCGGCCGCGAGCCCGGCGTGCGCCCCGGCGGAGGCGCGGACGCTGGCCGGCCGGCTCGGCCTGTCCGGCCTGCGGCTCACGAGGCGGGGCCGCGTGGTCCTGGTCCTGCTGGCCATGTTTCTTCTGGCACCGATGGTCACGTGGGGCGCGACGGCGGTCGCCAGCTCTCCGGGTGAACCCACGGAGGTCCGGGTGCACGCGGTGCAGCCGGGGGAGACGCTCTGGGGCTTCGCCCAGGAGATCGCGAAGCCCGGTGAGGACGTGCGGCACGCGGTCGGCAGGCTGCAGGACCTGAACGAGATGTCGACCGGTACGCTCCGGGTCGGGGAGCTGTTGCTCCTTCCCAAGGAGTGATGAGAGGCCGCGATTCGTCGTCAAATGGTGCGGCGATGTTGCATGGGGGTGGTTTGCCCGCTTACCGTCGGGGCGCGACCGGAGGCCTCCGGTCGGTGGTCGACCACGCAGGAGTGAGCATGCACTGCCCGTTCTGTCGCCACGCCGACTCGCGCGTGGTGGACTCGCGGACCGCCGACGACGGCCTGTCGATCCGGCGCCGGCGGCAGTGCCCGAACTGCAACCGACGGTTCACCACCGTGGAGACCGCGAGCCTGTCCGTGGTCAAGCGCTCCGGCGCCACCGAGCCCTTCAGCCGCGACAAGGTCGCCGCGGGTGTGCGCAAGGCGTGCCAGGGCCGTCCGGTGAGCGACGACGACCTCGCGATCCTGGCCCAGCGGGTCGAGGAGACCCTGCGCAGCAACGGCAGTGCGGAGATCGACGCCTACGAGGTGGGTCTCGCCATCCTGGGCCCGCTGCGGGAGCTCGACGAGGTGGCCTACCTCCGGTTCGCGAGCGTCTATCAGTCGTTCGACTCGCTCGAGGACTTCGAGAGCGCCATCACGTCGCTGCGCGCGGAGCGCGCCGAGCGGGCTGCCGCCCAGGGATAGCGGTTCGCGCGGGCGCTCGGCGCGCTCCGGTGGCGCCCACAACTCGGCCGTGCGCAAAAATGTTGGCACCCGACAGTGCCGTGGTGCAGGCTGGGGCCGACGACGGACCCGATCGAGGGACCCCCGAAACAAGAGGAGGTGATCGGTGTGACGGACGAGAAGCCCAATGCCGAGGCGGCCGAGACCCAGGGCACGGAAGAGCCCACGGTTGCGACGGCGCCGAGCACGGACGCGAAGGCGAAGTTCAGGGAAGCGCTGGACCGCAAGAACGCGGCTCGGCGCCGGACATCCGCCGGCGATGTGAACACCGGTGCGGTGCACGGCTCGGAGACGACCGGCCCCGTGCAGAAGATGTTCCGCCGCAAGTCCGGCTGAGACGGTTCGACCGAGGCCGTCGACCGGGTATCTGACCTGGTCGGCGGCCTTTGTCGTCTCGCGGGACACCACGGCTCACACCAGTTCGACACTGTCGGCCTGCGGCCCCCGGTCACTCTGACGCACCTTGAACCGGACCCGGTCACCCTCCTCCAGGACCTCGTTGCCCCGCACGACCGAGACGTGCACGAACAGGTCCGCGCCCCCGGCATCGGGGGTGATGAAGCCGAAACCGCGCTCCGCGTCGTAGCGCGCGACGGTGCCCTCACCTCCACGCACGGGCCCGCCCGATGCCGCAGGACGGCCCGACCGACCGCGGTCCGTGGCCGCGCGCGGACTCCCGGAGCCACGCACGAGCTGCACGTTGCGGGCGTTCGGCCCCTTGTCGCCGTCGACGACGTCATACGTCACGCGGGCACCTTCGGAGAGCTCGGTCACACCCGGGCCGAGCGCACTGACGTGGACGAAGACGTCCTCGCCACCTGCGTCGGGAGCGACGAACCCGAAGCCCTTGGTGTCGTCGTACCAGGACACCGTGCCGTCTGCGCCGTCGGACGCCGACCGTGCAGCCGCCGCGCCGAGCGGTAGCAGATGTTCCGCCTGCGGCCCCTTCTCCCCGTCGACGACCAGGAACGCCACCCGCTGCCCCTCCGAGACCACGCCGCCCCCGACGATGGCCGAGCTGTGCACGAAGATCTCGTCGCGACCGTCGTCGGGCGTGACGAAGCCGTATCCCTTGGCCGGCTCGTACCAGGTGACGGTGCCGAGCACACCCACGGGCGCGTCGGCGGCCCGGTCGCCCGTGACACGGACGCGGCGCGCCTGTGGACCACGCTCACCCTCGCCTACCTCGAACTCGACGGCCTGCCCCTCGCGGAGCAGCTTCGGTCCGTCGTCACCGACGATCTCGGACGCATGCACGAACAGGTCCTCGGCCTCGTTCCCGAGGTCGATGAAGCCGAACCCTCGGTCGGCGTCGAACCATCGGACAGTTCCCTGGGGCACCTAGAACTCCTCATCTCGTCAGACCTTGCTGTCGTCCAGTGTCCCTGACAGAACCCGGACGGGCGGTCCAGCCGCTTCCGGCGTAGTTCCTGCTCGCCCGGTCGAGGGCTGTGACGGAGCCACCCGGTACCCTGGGCCGGTGGATGCCTCAGCACCGGGGACTGCAATACGAGCGGAACGTGGCCCGATGACCGCCACCGCCCGCCACAACGTGCAGATCTCGGGTGCGCCGGAGGGCGCCCCGGCCATGGTGCTCGCGCACGGCTTCGGCTGCGACCAGTCGATGTGGTGGCTCGTGGCCCCGGAGTTCGAAGCGGACTACCGCGTCGTCCGGTTCGACCACATCGGTGCCGGCGGGTCGGATCTCGCTGCGTACGATACCGACCGGCACGCGTCCCTCGAGGGCTACGCGGAGGACGTGGTCGAGCTGCTGGAGGAGCTGGCGCTCGGCCCGGTCGTGTTCGTGGGCCACTCGGTGAGCGCCACGATCGCGCTGCTCGCCGCCGCGCGGCGGCCGGAGCTCTTCGACCGCCTCGTGCTGGTCGGCCCCAGTCCGCGCTACATCGATGACGAGGGCTACCGCGGCGGGTTCACGGCCGAGGAGATCGACGAGCTCCTCGAGACGATGGACGCCAACTATCTCGGCTGGTCCGAGTTCATCGCGCCGGTGATCATGGGCAACCCGGACCGGCCGCAGCTGGGCGAGGAGCTGACCAACTCCTTCTGCCGCACCGACCCGGCCATCGCCAAGCGGTTCGCCCGTACGACGTTTCTTTCCGACAACCGCGCCGATCTCGCCGTCGTCCGCACGCCGAGCCTCGTGGTCCAGTGCCGCGAGGACGTCATCGCCCCCGTCGAGGTGGGTCGGTACGTCCACGAGCACCTCGACGACAGCGAGCTCGCCCTGATCGACGCCGTCGGCCACTGTCCCAACCTCAGCGCACCCCAGGCTCTGATCACCGCGATGCGCGAGTACCTCTCGCCGTGACGCCGCTGGGTCGTGCCCGCTCGTGGGCCTCCGCTCCCGTCGCCCTGCTCCGCCTCGACGGCGCGGGGGCGATCCTTGACGCCAACGACACGTTCCGCGGCTGGCTCGACGACGGCACCGCACGTGACCTGCTGGGCACGCGGCTGAGCTCGCTGCTGTCCGTGGGCGGCCGGATCTACTGGGAGACGCACCTCGCCCCGCTGCTGCGCCTGCAGGGCCGGGTCGAGGAGATCGCGGTCGAGCTCCGCGCAGGTGACACCCCGCGCCCGCTCCTGCTCTCCGCGGAGCTGCACGGCGACGCCGGGGAGAACGACGGCGCCACGCTCATCGACGTCGCCCTGTTCGACGCCCGGGAGCGGTCACGGTTCGAGCGTGAGCTGGTCGCGTCCCGCGCCGAGGCGGAGCGGTCCGCGGCGAGGGTCCGCACGCTCCTGGTCACGACCACAGCCCTTGCCCGGGCCGCAGGAGTCGATGGTGTCTGCGAGGCGCTCGTGCACGCGGCGGTCCGCGAGTTTCGTGCGGAGGCTGCCGTGGTCTGGCTCGTCGACGACGAGGGGACGCCGACCCTGCGTGCGCGGTCGGGGGACGCCGCTTCGATCGAGGAGCCGTCCACGTCGCTCCTGGCGGCGCTCAGGTTCACCGCAGGTGCTGGCGGCTCGCCCGCTGTCGCGGATGCCGTGGCGGATGCCGACGCGGACATCGTGGAGCTGCTCGACGGCCACGTCGCGGTGCCACTGCCCGGAGCGGACACCCTCCACGGTGTTCTGGTCCTCGTGCCGCGGCTGCGGGCGGGTGACGACACGCTGGACCGCGGCGCACTCGCCGCCACCGGACAGCAGGGCGGCGTCGCGCTCGATCGCGCGGTGCTGCACGAGCGGAGCATCTCGGTGGCGCGCCAGCTACAGCGAGCGATGCTCACCGACGAGCTGCCGCAGCCGGAGCGTGCCCGTATCACGACGGACTACCGGCCCGCGGAACGCTCGCTGGAGATCGGCGGCGACTGGTACGACGCGTTCTGGGTGGACGACGTGACTCTTGCCCTGGCGGTGGGCGACGTCGTCGGGCACGGCCTGCAGTCCGCGACCGCGATGGGGCAGCTGCGGACGGTCGTGCGCAGCGGTGCGGAGAGCGGCGTCGGCCCGTTCGGGGTGCTGGGGCACGTCGACCGCTTCGTCCGTCGGCGCGGAGTCGGCTTCGGGTCGACGCTCGTGTACGCCGAGCTGGACGTCATGACCGGGCGGCTCGTCTTCGCCTGCGCCGGGCACCTTCCGCCCCTCGTGACGCGGTCCGGCGGCGAGGCAGAGTTCCTGTGGCACGGGCGCTGGGCACCCCTGGGTGTGGCCACCTCGACCGTGGCTCAGGCGGTGCTCCCACGGACGACCCCGCAGACGACCCCGCAGACGACCGAGACCGAGCCGGGCGAGCTCGAGCTCCGTCGCGGTGACGTGCTGTGGCTCTACACCGACGGGATGGTGGAGCGGCGTGACCGCAGCCTGCGGCAAGGCTTGGAGGTGTTCGCCCGGGCAGCCGCCGGCAGTTCGGGAAGCGTCGACGAGGGCCTGGTCTCGTCCCTGCTGAGCGGCGATCTCAACGAACATGACGACGCATGCGTGCTGCGGCTCGAATGGGACGCACCGGTCCACGCGGAGCGATTTCCCTAGCCTGCGAAGTATCTTCAACGCGATATTCTAGCCGCTGTCGTTGGTGTTCTCCCCAACGGGCCACGTGGCCGCATCATCTGGCATCAGCAGAGGACCTTCATGAACCCCACACCCGAGACCGGCCGACCGCAGACGGACGGCGAGATCGAGAAGGCACTGGGAGCCGGCGCCAGGCCACCGGTCGGCGGCTACCGGCTCGACCTCGCGACGGGGCAGTGGACGTGGTCCGACGAGGTGTACGTGATGCACGGCTTCGAACCGGGCGAGGTCGTGCCGACCACGCCCCTGATGCTGTCGCACAAGCACCCGGACGACCGGGGGAGGGTCGACGGCGTGCTGCGGCGGGCGGCGGAGACCGGGCAGCCGTTCAGCTCCGTGCATCGCATCGTCGATGCGGCAGGCAACACCCGTACCCTGGCCGTGACCGGCCAGGGGCGACGCGACCCCGGCTCCGGCCAGGTGACCGAGCTCGTCGGATACTTCATCGACGTCACCAAGTCACAACGTGAAGCGGCAGCACGTGAGGCGTCGGCGTCGATCCAGGCGTCCTCGGAGCGCCGGTCGGTCATCGAGCAGGCCAAGGGCGTGCTCATGGTCATTCACGGCGTCGACGAGGAAGCGGCGTTCGACCAGCTGCGGGAGGCGTCCAACCAGTCGAACATCGCCGTCCGGGACATCGCCTGCTCCCTGGTGCAGCTGTTCTCGGGGCCGGAGGTCACCGAGTTCCCCACGCGTGATGCCGTGGACGAGTTTCTCGCCGACCCGATCCGTCCCGACGACCTCTGACACCCTCGGCCCGAAGCACGCCACCGAGCCGCCCACCGTGTCCTCGTGTCGTGGGGCCGTGACGAAGCGGGCAATGCGACTGGGAAGTCCTGGTGCAAGGGTGGGAACAAGGCACGGGGGGAGGTGTCAGTGATGGACCCACCGCAACTTCTGAACCTGCTCGCTCGATCTCTCGCCCACGACACTTCCCGCCCATGGGCGATGCGGCTCTGCGAGGCCTGCGTCGACGTCTTGAAGGCACAGGGCGGAGCTTTCACCGTCTCGATCGGTCCGGACGAGCGCGTAGCCGTCAGCACGCCAGGGGCGTTCGAGGAGCTCGAGCCGCTCCAGGAGGTTCTCGGCGAAGGTCCGGTACATCAGGCGATGGCCGAGGACCGGCTCGTCGTCACCCACCTCGGCGCCGTGGTCGACGAGTACCCGGTCTTCTCCCAGATCGTCGCACCGGCCCAGGGCGGGGCGACGCTGTACGCGGCGCCGATGCGGGCGGGCGGTCGCGTCGTCGGGGTGTTCAGCCTCTACGTGACGACTGATCCGCAGGCTCGTGGCAGCCAGGACCTGCAGCTCCTCGCCGACATCGTCGGCGCGTCCTTGCTCGGGAACGCGGAGCGGCTCGACTGGTCGGGGCGGGCATGGCTCCACCGAGCGGCCGGAATGGTCATCGCCCAGCTCGGGATACGCCCGGACGATGCCCTCGCGGTGATCCGCGCGAAAGCCTTCTCACGATCGATGAGTCTGCGATCAGTCGTGGTCGATGTGCTCGAACGACGTCTGACGTTCTCTCGCGATGAATAGCAACGGCGCCCCTGCTTCAGCCGCGGTACCGGCGCACGAGCGGGCAGGTGTAGGGGTCGCGGTTCTTCAGCCCGACCTGGTTCAGGTAGGCGATGATCGTGCGGAACGCTCCGCCGAGCGAGGTCTCGGTGTAGGGGATGTCGTTCTCGGCGCAGTACCGACGCACGATCTGTCGCAGGGCGGGCAGGTTCGGACGGGGTGCCCTGGGGAACAGGTGGTGCTCGACCTGGTACTCGAGGCCGCCCATGAAGAAGTGCACGAGCGGTCCGCCGCGGACGTTGCGCGACATGTAGATCTGGCGGCGTAGGAAGTCGATGTCGGCGTCGTGCGGGACGGTGGGCATGCCGATGTGGTTCGGCGAGAACGCGCCGCCCAGCAGGAACCCGAACACGGCGACCTGCACGACGACGAAGGCGACCGCCATCCCGGGCGGGAGGACGATGAACAGCAACGCGAGGTAGCCGAGCACCCGGATCCCGACGAAGAGGATCTCGGTCCACCGGTGCGTGACGCCCTTGCCCGCGAAGATGGCCCGGAACGAGCTGACGTGCAGGGAGAACCCCTCGAAGAGCAGCAGCGGCAGGAAGTAGTAGCCCTGGCACCGGGCGAGCCGCGCGGCCAGGCCGGTGCGCTCGTCGGTGACGGTCGGCGTGAAGGACACGACCCCGGCCTTGACATCGGGATCCGCTCCGTCCTTGTTCGGGTTCGCGTGATGGCGGCCGTGCTTGTCCACCCACCAGCCGTAGCTGAGTCCGGTGAACAGTCCGGACAGCACACGGGCCGTCCATTCGTTCCAGCCCTGTGAAGCGAAGATCTGCCGGTGGGCCGCTTCGTGCCCGAGGAACGCCAGCTGCGCCATCGCCAGGCCGAGCAGGGCTGCCAGCAGCAGCTGGAACCAGGTGTCACCCAGCATGGACACGCCGACCAGGATCGCTACCGTGAACAGCGTCCAGAACAGCATCACGGTCCAGTAGAACCCGTATCGGCGGCGCATCAGGCCGGCCTCGCCGGCCTCGGCGGTCAGTTCTCGAAATGCTTCCACGCACCGGTTGCCAGGCGTGGTCGTCCTCTGGGGCGTCGTCGGCGTTCGAGCGGAGCGAGCGGGCATGGATCTCGTCCTTCGTGTCGGCAGCGGCGTGGCGTGAGGGCGGCTGTTCACCGTGCGAGGCTAAATAGAGGCTCATGTACTCGCAACGTGATGTCCCTGGTCTCGTGCCTGCCGAGCTTCTTTCGCGGGCGGCGGGCCGGACGTAGCCCTCGCGGGGCGCCGCCACTGAGCGAGCACCGCGACGGCACCGATGGCCACGGGGATCAGGAGCAGGACTCCGCAGAACAAGAGCACCACACCGAGGAAGAGGGACGCCACGACGGCGTTCCAGCGCTGCCGTCCGCGCAGCAGCCGGACACCGGTGAGAGTGCCCGTGAGGGTGACCGTTGCGAGCAGCGCGGACGTGGCGCGGACCAGCTCGTCAAGCGTGACGACACCGCCGACGACGGGGACGGCGACCAGGAAGCAGCAGGCGGCGAGGAACGCGCTTCGTGTGCGCTGTCGTGATCGCCGGCCACCGGGCCGCCCTGGACGGCTGGCAGTCGGCGCCCGGCGCTGCGACGACAGCGAACCGCGCCGAGCTGTGCGCGCTGATCCGGGCATCACTCGCTGCCGCTCCGGCCGCGCTGGAGATCACGCTTCCATGACGACGGGGTCAGGCCCCTCCAGCCTCGTTCATCCCCCGGAGGGCTCGCCATCCCGCTGATGGTCGGCGCCGGGCCGGCGCGCACCGTCCCGGCGCCGAGGCGGTGTCAGAGGTGAAGCACCCCCTCGGCGGCCAGGATCCCCGTGCCGGTGATCGTGACGAGCGGTCCGTCGACGCTCAGGAGGATCCGGCTGGGGCGGCCGAGCCGGCGCCCCTGCTCGATGACGATCCGTCCGTGGTCGGGGACGAGCCCGTCGCGGACCAGGACGGCAGCGAGCGGGCCGGCGGCGGTGCCCGTCGCAGGGTCCTCGGCGATCCCGACCGTCGGGTTGAAGAACCGAGCAGAGGCACTGACCCCCGCGGCAGGGTCGAGGGCGACCGTGTAGAGGTAGCAGCCCTCGGCGCCGGCCTCGGCCAGCAGCTTCCGCAGCCCGGCGGTGTCCGGTTGTGCGGCGTCCACCGCCTCGATGCTTCCCACGGGCACGAGCAGGTGCTCCGCCCCGGTGGAGGCCACCTCGGCCACACGGTCACCGGCGAGGTCCTCGGCGCGGAGACCGAGAACCGCGGCCAGCGCCTCCCGGTCTTCCACACGGCCCAGGAACCGTGGAGCTGACTGCTCCATCGACACCTGGGCACCGGTCGAGGACCGCCCGGACACCCGGACCTTCAGCAGGTCGTCCCCGATCTGCTGCACGAAGGTGTCCCGGTCCGGGTCCAGGCGACCGGACTGCGCCAGCCAGATCCACGCGCCCATCGCGTTGTGCCCGGCGCCGAAGACCTCGACGCCCGCCGGGGTGAACGAACGCAGGCGCTGGTCGGCACCAGGACGCTCCGGACGGACGACGAAGGTGGTCTCGGACTGGTTGAACTCCCGTGCGATCGCCTGCATCGTCTCGTCCGGGAGCGCGTCCGCATCAGGAACGAGGGCGAGCGGGTTTCCCGCCAGGGCGGTGGTCGCGAAGACATCCACCCAGAAGAACTGCACGTCCATGTTCTCGGCTCCTTGACTGTCGGTCGACGACGAATGCCCCGGTCCAGGAGCCGCCGCCTCCGAGGAAGTGTGCCGTGTTTTCCCGCGCCCACGGTGCGAAGGTGCGCGCGGGGCTCCCCGTGACCCCCCTGGACCGTGGGAAGAACCCGCCCTAGCGGAGCTTCACCCGGCGGATCGCCGCGACGCCGAGAGCCACGCAGACGGCGGCGAGGCCGAGCGCGGTGAGCAGGATCGGGAGGACGCCATCGGGGGTGAGGCTGCCGGAGCCGGCGAGTGCGGTGGAACCGAGGTTGAGCGCGCGCGTGTTGATCGCCTGCGGCAGCACGTGGCTCAGTGGTCGGAGGCCGACGGACGTGACGGAGGCGACGCCGAGCACGCACCCGGCGAGGCACACGGCGACCGGTGCGGCGAAGGACTTCAGCAGCATCGACAGGAGGGACTGCACGACGACGAGCGGGAGTGCCGCGATGATCGCGATCGCTCCGACGACCACGAGCTGCCAGGGGACTCCGCCGTCGAGCCGGAGGACGAAGGCACCGGAGACCAGCGTTCCCACGACGAGCACCGCCTGCATGAACGCGACCGACACGGCGGTCGCGGCGACCTTGGCCAGGATGAGCGCGGCGGGCCGCCTCGAGGTCGTGAGCAGCAGGTTCCAGTTCGTGCCCCGGTGCTCTGCTCGCCAGGTCGTCGCGGCGAGCAGGCCGATGCCGAGCGAGAAGAACAGCAGCCCGTAGAACAGGACGACCTGCGAGTTGAAGGCGACCCAGCCGCCGGTCAGCTGGTCGGCGTTGTTGGCGTAGTTGATGGTGCCGGTGGTGACCGCCAGCAGCGGCAGCGCCAGGGCGATCGGCCAGACGGCGGATCGCCGGAGCTTGATGAGTTCGGCGCGGAGCACGGTTCTACCTCTCGATCCGGTCCAGGCGGCGCGTGACGAAGGCATACACGGCGCCGACAAGTATCAGGAAGCCTGCGATCCAGGCATAGGACGGGGACTGATAGGCGACGACGTCGCCGTCCTGCGCGGCGTGCGCGATGACCGCGTAGTAGCCCCACGGGATCAGCCGTGAGACGGCGCTCGGTAGCAGCAGGGTGAAGGCCGCCAGGAACGCGCCGAGCATCCCGATCCCGACGCCGACGAGCTGGTTCTCCACCGTGGCGGCGAGCCAGACGTGCAGGGCCAGGAAGGCGACGTCGAGCAGGAACAGCAGCGTCGTGTAGCCGATCCAGGGGCCGGGGTCGAGCGGCACGCGGATGCCGGCCGCCGTCCCCGCACCGATGACCAGCAGGCTCTGCAGGGCGACCGCGGGCAGCAGCACGAGGCTGAGGGCCACCACCTTGGCGCGGCACAGGACACCTGGCGTGTACCCGGCCGTGGCCGCGAGCGTCCAGCCGGCGCCCGCGTGCTCGATGTCGGTCTGACGGCTGGCGAGCACCGCCGTGAGGAGGGGCGAGGTCATCGCGGCCATCATCGTGTAGGTCAGCAGGAGCGCCGCCCACGGTGCGGCGGTGGGGTCGTCGAAGGTCTCCCGGGTCCCGCCCGAGAACTGCGACGCGCTGCTGAGCGCGGCGACCGCGAGCACGAGGAGGACCACGATCGGTCCCGTGCGCAGGCGCCGCATCTTCCGGAGCTCCAGGACGACGGCGCGGGTCACAGCAGGCCTCCACGCCCGGTGAGGTCCATGAACACGTCCTCGAGGCTCTGCCGCACCCGGCGAACCTCGTGGATCGGTACTCCGGCGACCGCGAGACGACGGACCACCTCGGCGGTCTGCTCCTTGGTGATGCCGCTGAGGCGGAGGCCCTCCAGGACCGGTGTCGCGGTGATGCCCAGCGCGAGCGCGGCCCCCGGGTCGGGCGTCTCGATGATCAGGTCCGGGGTGGAGTGCTCGAAGAGCTCGCCACGTGTGCCCTGGAAGATCAGCTTCCCGCCGGAGAGGATGCCGAGGACGTCGGCCATCCGGTCGATCTCGTCCAGAAGGTGGCTGGAGACCATCACCGTGATGCCCTCGCTCGCCAGCTCGACCAGGAGCGTCCGGATCTCCTCGATGCCGGCGGGGTCGAGCCCGTTCGTCGGCTCGTCCAGCACCAGCAGGGCAGGCTCACGGGCCAGCGCCATGGCCACGCCGAGGCGCTGCTTCATCCCCAGGGAGTAGTTGCGGACCAGCTTGTCCCGGTGTGCGGTCAGGCGGACCGTGGCCAGGGCGTGGTCGATCTGGGTGTCCGCGAGGTCGAGCATGTGCTGGACGATGCGCATGTTCTCCAGCCCGGTGAGGTGGCCGTAGCCGGGCGGCGCCTCGATCATCGAGCCGATCGACCGCAGCAGGTCGGTGCGCGACGCAGGCGTGAGCGGCCGGTCGAACAGCGTGATCCCGCCGCTGGTCGGCCGGGTCAGACCGAGCAGCATCTTCATGGTCGTCGACTTGCCCGAGCCGTTCGGCCCGAGGAAGCCGTAGACGACACCCTGGGGGACGTACAGGTCGAGGGAGTCGACGGCGGTCTGGTTCCGGAAGGTCTTGGTCAGGCCATGAGTGGTGATGACGGCGCTCATCGGCGCCTCGTTCCGCGGTTCATGCCCACCACGATCCCGAGCGGCCGGCGGCCTCGGATCATGCCTGGGTATCGACGACATCTCATCCCACGGCATGAGGACTCGCCGGGACGGCCGACCTACGCTTGCCGGGTATGGACCTCCGACCAGCCGCACCTGCCGTCGGCAGGTGGCTGACCGACGACGCCCGGCGCCTCCTGGCCGACGTCGCCCTCGCCGCGGCCGTGGTGCTGATCGGGCAGCTCGGTCAGCCGGCCGTCTCGTCGGCGTCGGACCGGGCCTGGTACGGGGTGGTCGTCGCCGGCTGCAGCATCGCCATGCTCGCCCGGAGCCGCATGCCGCACGTCTGCCTGACCGCCCTGGCGGGGTTCCTGCTGCTCCACCTGGTCCTGACCGAAGAGCTGAGCGTGTTCGCCGCCGCGGTCTGCCTGGTCGCCGCCTACATCTCCCAGACGCAGCTGGAACCGCCGGGGCGCTGGGTCTACCTCGCCCTCACCTATACCGGCGCGATGGTCGCGATCCTGACTCCCGACCCGATGCTGGGCGAGTCCCGGCAGGGTCGCTGGGCCGTCGCCGCGTTCGCCTGCGCGATGATCACGGTGGCGGCGCTCGCGGGCACGCTTCGCCGTCGCAGCCGCGCACGCGTCGAGCTGGCGCTCGACCGGGTGGCGATCCTCCAGGCGCAGCAGCACACCGAACGGCGTCTGGCGGCCTCGGAGGAACGGACTCGCATCGCCCGGGAGGTGCACGACATCCTCGGGCACTCGCTCGGTGCGATAGCGGTGCAGGCCGAAGGCGCCCGGTACGTGCTCACCACCGATGCGGCGGCGGCCGACCGCGCGCTCGCCGACATCGGACGCCTCAGCCGCGGCGCGGTCGGGGAGGTCCAGGAGCTCGTCGACGTGCTCCGGGCGGACGACGAGCCGGCGGCCCTCCGTCCGACCCCGACGCTGCGCGACCTTCCCGAGCTCGTCGGGACGTTCCAGCACCCCGGAGGGAGTGTCCGGCTGCTGCTGGACGGCGAGACCGGGGACGTCCCGGCGCACGTGGGGGTCGCCGCGTACCGGATAGTGCAGGAGGCGTTGACCAACGTGCTCAAGCACGCCGGTCGGGTGCCGGTCATGATCCGGGTGCGCGTCGCGGAACGTCGCACCGACCTGCTGGTGCTCAACGGCAGACCGACGCGACCGCGTGGCACGGCGACCGTCCTGGGGCACGGCCTCACCGGGATGAAGGAGCGCGTGCGTGCGCTCGGCGGCACGTTCGACGCCGGACCCGACACCGCGACCGGCGGATGGCGGGTCGCCGCGACCCTGCCCTGGGAGCGCCCATGATCACCGTCGGTCTCGCCGACGACGACCCGCTGTTCACGGCAGGCCTGTCGATGATCCTCGACGCACAGCCCGGCATCCGGGTCGGCTGGCAGGCCGGTGATGGTGCCGAGGCCCTGCGGCGGCATGACCTCGACCCCGTCGACGTGCTGCTCCTCGACATCCAGATGCCGGGCACGGACGGGCTCACGGCGACGAAGCGGCTGGTCACGAGCCAGGCGCCCGGCAAGGTCGTGATCGTCACGACGTTCGACACGGACGACTACGTCCTGACCGCGATCGAGGCCGGAGCGGCCGGGTTCCTCCTGAAGAACACGCCGCCCGACGAGCTGGTCGCCGCCGTGCGCACGGTCCACCGGGGCGACGCGGTCATCTCGCCCGGGCCTACCCGGAGGCTCGTCCAGCGGGTCCGGGCGAGGCCCGCTCCCGCCGCCCCGGCCCAGGTTCTCTCCGCGGCCGAACGGCGGGCCGTCGACACGTTGACCGAGCGGGAGCGTCAGGTCCTGACCCTGATCACGCAGGGACTGACCAACCAGGAGATCTGCGACCGGCTGTGGCTGTCCATGCCGACCGTGAAGACTCACGTCGGCAACCTCATCGCGAAGACGCACGCCCGGGACCGGGTGCAGCTCGTGCTGTTCGCGCTGCGCACGGGGCTGGTCGGCATCGGCGACGCGCTCCAGCACGCCGTCCGATGACCTGCGCCGGTCCTGCGGCTCACACCTCGGCGTAGGCCTCCGCGTACTCGGCCGTGGGCGGGATCGGCTGTATGACGTCGAGCAGGACGCCGTCGGGCCCGGCCACGATGAAGTGGCGCTGGCCGAAACCCTCGTCGCGCAGCGGCAGGAGCGGCTCCAGCCCGGTACCGGCGGTCAGCCGGGCATGGACGTCGTCGACGTCGTCGACCTCGAGGTTGACGATCACTCCCTGCGGCAGGGCGCGGTGGCCTGCCGGGATCGTGGCGTGGTCGTGTGCGACCAGCGCGAGCTCGAACGCGCCGAGCCGCAGGCTGACGTACCAGTCGGAGTCGTAGGTCGTCTCGAAACCGAGCCCCTCGCGGTAGAAGGCGGCTGCGGCGGCGACATCCCGCGACATGAGGACCGGGTAGAGGCTGGTGACGGCCATGGTGAGCTCCTTTAAGTACAGTGCGTATGTAAGAACCAGATTACATACGCTCCGTACGTAAAGGAAGTGCCCGTGCCTCGCGCCTCAGCGGCTGACGCCGCCCGGACCGCCTGGGACATCCTTGTCTCGGCCACCGACCTGTTCGCCGCACGCGGCTTCGCCGCGGTCTCCCTCGACGACGTCGCCGGCGCGGCCGGGGTCACCCGCGGCGCGGTCTACCACCACTACCGGAGCAAGGCAGGGCTCTTCCGCTCCGTCGCGGCGAAGCTCCAGTCGGATGTCGCCACGGCTGTCGTCGTCGCTGCCGAGGGCGCCGGGACCGACCCGCGGGAGCAGCTGCGGGCGGGCTGCCATGCGTTCCTGGACGCCATCACCGCGGCCCCCGCGGTGCGGGTCCTGCTCATCGATGCCCCAGCCGTGTTCGGCTGGGAGCAGTGGCGCCGGCTCGACGCGGAGCACTCGGTGGTGCACCTGCGCGAGGCGCTGGCCGGCGTCGGCGTCCCGGACGACCTGCTCGACGCGACGACCGCCCAGCTTTCGGGTGCCATGAACGAGGCGGCGCTCTGGATCGCCCAGCAGCCGCGCGGACCGGAGGCGCGGGACGCCGCGCACCGCGTCCTCGACCGGGTGCTGGCGGCCGCGATCGCGTAGCTCGTGGTGCGGCCGGTGAGGGAACCGCGCACCGTGTGGAGTCCCTTCGACCACCTGGCAAAACGCTCGTCGACGGCCCTCCCCGCTCGACGCCGTCCGCCCTGCTAGTGTCGTTGCGATCTTGTGAGGCAGCACCGACCGCGAGGAGACGGTAATGACCGAGATAGAACCGGTCTACGGGGCGGGCACCCTGCTCCTGATAGCGGCGGCCGCGGTCGCCCTGCTCCTGTTCCTGATCATTCGGCTCAAGCTCCACGCGTTCGTCGCACTCGTGCTCGTCAGCCTCCTCACGGCGGTCGCCGCCGGGATCCCGATCGCGGACATCCCCGACGCACTGCTGACCGGGTTCAGCGGGACGTTGGGGTCGGTGGCCCTGCTCGTGGGCTTCGGCGTCATGCTCGGCCGGCTGCTGGAGATCACCGGCGGCGCGCAGGTCCTCGCCGACACGCTCATCGCCCGGTTCGGGGAGAAGCACGCGCCGCTCGCGCTCGGCGTCGCCGCCCTGATCTTCGGCTTCCCCATCTTCTTCGACGCCGGCCTCGTGGTGTTCCTGCCGATCATCTTCACCGTCGCGCGCCGCTTCGGGGGCGGCATCCTCCGCTACGGGCTGCCGACGGCCGGGGCGTTCGCCGTCATGCACGCGGTGGTCCCGCCGCACCCCGGACCGGTTGCCGCCGCCAACCTGATGGAGGGGAACATCGGGCTCACGCTCGTCGTGGGCCTTCCGGTCGCGGTCATTGCATGGTTCCTCGGCGTCCACCTCGTCGCCCGCTACCTGAGCGCGCGCTACGTCATCGACGTCCCGACCGCGGTGTTCGGCCGCATGAACGGCGGCCGTGACCAGGGTGGCGCCGACGGCGGCACGGAGGACGGAGGCACCGGAGCGGGCGGCGTGTCGACGACCACCGCTACCCAGGCACCTCCGCGGTTCGGCACCGTCCTGCTCCTCCTGCTCCTGCCCCTGCTGCTGATCTCGCTCAACACGGTGATCAGCACCCTGATCACGGCGGAGGTCATCGCTGAGGACCAGGTCTGGGCCAACACCCTGATCTTGATCGGCCAGACCCCGATCGCCCTGCTGATCACCGTGCTCGTGGCGCTCGCCGTGCTGTCCCGTGGCCGGTTCACGATGGGCCAGGCCACCGGCATCCTCGACGACGCGCTCGGGCCGATCTGCTCGATCATCCTCATCACCGGGGCCGGCGGCATGTTCGGCGGGGTGCTGCGCGCCAGCGGCATCGGCTCGGCGCTCACCGACGCGCTGTCCGGCCTGGGCATGCCGATCCTCCTGCAGGCCTTCGTCATCGCGACGGTGCTGCGCGTCGCGCAAGGCTCGGCGACCGTCGCCCTGACCACGACGGCCGGGCTGATCTCGGCACAGGTGGCGGCGGAAGGCCTGAGCGACATCAAGATCTCGCTCCTGGTCTTCGCGGTCGCCGCGGGTGCCACGGTCCTGTCGCACGTCAACGACTCCGGGTTCTGGCTCGTGAGCCGGTTCTTCGGCATGGACGTCAAGACCACGCTCAAGACGTGGACGGTGCTGGAGACCACCCTCGGCCTCGCCGTCTTCCTGATCGCCGCGCTGCTCTGGCTCGTGACCGGATGAGCGCGCCGCGCCACATCGTCGTCATGGGCGTCACCGCGACCGGCAAGACGACGGTCGGCCGGGCGCTCGCGGCGGAGCTCGGCGGTGTGTTCGTCGAGGGCGACACGTTCCACCCGCCGGCCAACATCGAGAAGATGTCGGCGGGGATCCCGCTCGACGACGACGACCGGCGGCCCTGGCTGCGCTTGCTCGCGGCCGAGATCGCCCGGCTCGACGGCGCCGGCGAGATCTCCGTGACCGCTTGCTCGGCACTGCGCCGGGTGTACCGGGACTGGCTCCGGGAGGGGCATCCCGGCCTGTTCTTCGTCCACCTCGACTCGACGTCCGAGGTGCTGCTCGAACGGATGGAGCGCCGGACCCACTTCATGCCGCCGTCGCTGCTGCAGTCACAGCTCGACACGCTGGAACCGCTGGAGGCGGACGAGGCGGGTGTCGTCATCGACGACACGCCGCCGGCCGACGTCGTGATCGCCACCAGCCTCGCCGCCGTCCGGGCGGCGTGACGGCAGGCCCAGCCGCGACAGGGCCTACTGCATGAGCTCCTGCGCGCCGGGCGGCCAGGCGCCGGGCGTGGGCTGCTGGAGCGGGGACGGGAACGTCACCGGCAGCCGGGCGGGGAAGCGCATCCACGGGCTGGTCGCCCACTCGACCTTGTCGGGGTCGCCGTCGAGGGTGACCTGCAGGCGCTGCAGCAGCTCGGCGACCGCGATGCGAGCGATGACCCGCCCGAGGCGCGGGGCGGGGCACCGGTGCGGACCCGCGCCGAACGACAGGTAGGCGCGGTTGCCCACGGTGTCCCACGGATCGTCCGACTGGATCAGCGGGTCGTGGTTGGCCGCGTGCACCCCGACGATCACCGCCGCCCCGCGCTCGATCAGCTTGTTGCCGATGGTCACCTCGCGGGTGGCGAACCGGGGCATGAGGTTGGGGTTCGTCGTCGAGCGCCAGAGCACCTCGTCGAGCGCGTCGTCGATGTGCAGCCGGCCCCCGGAGACCCGGTGGGAGAACCGCGGGTCGCTCAGGACCAGGGCGAGCGTCTGTGCGATCCAGGCCAGGAGCGCCTCGTTGGCCGCCAGCGTGATGGCGGTGAGGGTCTGTGCCCGTTCGAGGTCGCTCTCGAAGTTGCCGTGCACGGCGAGGATCCCCGCGATGTCCCGGGTGCCCAGCGCCCTGCTGTGGGCGATGTGCTCGGTGACGATCCCCAGCAGCTCCACGGTTCGCTCGCGCGCCGCGGCACCGGACTCGAAGATGGCCCGGGTGATCTCCTGCAGCCGCTGCGCCTGTCCCGGTTCCAGCCCGTCCAGCTCGGACAGGACCAGGAACGGGACGACCGCCGCGTACTCGGCGACCAGGTCGGCGCGGCCCCGGTCCTCGAACCGGTCGATGAGCATGCCGCACAGCCGGCGGGTGATCGCGCCCGCACGGGCCTCGTCGACCTGCGACAGCGCGTCGTCGACGGGTGGCCGCATCCGAGCGTGCTTGGCCCCGTCGGCGTCGGCGAGAGTGGGCTTCGGGGCGCGGGGGAGCACGAGGTGGAGTGCCGACTGCGGGCCCAGCAGGTTCTCGGCGTGCCCGTGCCAGATCGAGGGGTCCTTGATGAAGGTGCGGTCGTCCCGCAGCACCCCGACCGCCTCGTTGTGGCCGAGCACGAGCCACGCCGGCACGCCGGGCTCGAGGTCCACCGGCGCGACCGGACCCCACTCGCGTCGTAGCCGCTCGTAGACCTCGTTCACGTCGGCGGCCGCGGTGGTCTCCAGGAGGAGCGTGCGGTCGGTGACGTCGCGTAGCCGCACCGGCGGGTCCGACGGCGGTCGTGCGGTCACGATTCCCCTCTCGTCGACAGCCTGGCCCGGCGATGTGACGCCGCGCACAAGCACTCGCTCCGGATGTTAGTGGACGAACGCTCCGGATTGGCGAAAGCGCCGCGTCACGTTCCGGGCGGGTGGTGGCCGACGGCTTGTCGCCGCCCGCCGGTATGGGCAGGATGTGCGCCATGCCCCAGGCCACACCGCTGCTCCGACTCCTCAACGTGCTGCTCGTACCCGGCACGCGCACCCGCAAGGACCCCGACGCCGTCTACGAGCGCCTGCTCCAGGAGGTGCAGCGCGGACGTGTCCCGCTCGGCGCCGACGACCTCGCCGCGCTCGACGGCCTGCGCCTGCTCCTCGCCGACCACGCCGCCAACCCCGACCTGAGCGCCTTCGGCTGGATGAGCACCCAGCAGCAGATCCGGGAGCGGCTCGACAACCGTGCCGTCGTCCGCGACATCCAGGCGAACCACCCCGAGGTGCGGGACGAGCCGGTGACCGCCCCCGTGTTCGTCGTCGGCCTGCCGCGTACCGGGACGACGGTGACGTACAACCTGATCGCGCGCAGCCCCGGCAACCGCGGCCCGAAGCTGTGGGAGATGACCAACCTGGGCCTCCCGCGCCCGGCGGCCGAGCGCGAGCGGCTGATCGCCCAGGCCCGCAAGCGGTTCGCGACCGTGGCGAAGCTCAGCCCCGCGTGGGCGCACCTGCACCCGCTGATCGCCGACAGCGAGGAGGAGGACTTCATGCTGCGCGCCCACACGGAGATGTACGCGACGTGGGGCCCCGCGCCGCGCTACCTGGACTACGTGGCGGACGCCGACCTCACCGACGACTTCCTGTTCCTCCGCGATGCGCTGCAGGTCATGGCGGCGGGGGAGGCGCCGGAGCGCTGGGTGCTCAAGCACCCCATGGACCTGTGGCGGCTGCCCGAGATCCTGCGCGCCTTCCCGGACGCGCGGTTCGTCTGGACGCACCGCGCGCCCGGGTCCGCCGTCGCCTCCGGCTGCTCGATGGCCGAGGCGACGCACACGATGTACATCAAGCCGGGCCGGATCGACCTCGACCGGATCGGCCGGGAGTGGCTGGGGATCTCCGCCGGAGGGGTCGAGCGCGCGACCAGGCTGCGCGAACAGTTGCCCGACGACGCGGTGATCGACGTCGTCTACGACGACCTGCTCGCGGACCCGGCGACCGTGCTGCGCGGGGTCTTCGACCGCCTGGACCTGACCTGGGGCGCGACGGACGACGCCAACCTCGCCAAGGCCCTCGACCGGACCGGCCACCGCCCGCACGTGTACTCGCTGGAACGGTACGGCCTGGACGAGACCCAGGTCGCCGAGGCGTTCCGGTCGTACCAGATCCCGGCCTCGTCCCTGACCTGACCCGAACGGTTGAGTGCGTGGTATCTGCGCCGATCACACGGTCAACGGCGCAAATACCACGCACTCAACGAGGGGTCAGCGGGCGGCCGGGCCCGGCGGGAACTCGGGGCGCTCGAAGGCGTCGCGGATGCGGAGGCGGATCGTGCTCTCCAGTGCCTGGAGCTTCTTGGACGCGCCGCGCTCGGTCACGTCCGAGATGTCCGTGACCACGTAGCCGACGTCGCCACGGGTGGCGAGCATCTGCCCCTCGATGTTGGCGCCGTGGTCGGCGAAGATCTGGTTCACCGTGGCCAGCACGCCGGGCACGTTGCGGTGCAGCAGCTTGATGCGGCCGACGCCGGTGTGCTCCAGCTGAAGGTTGGGCAGGTTGACGCTGAGCATCGTCGAGCCGGTGGTCACGTAGTCGCTGAGCTTCTTGGCGACGAACTGGCCGATCGCCTCCTGCGCCTCCTCCGTGGAGCCGCCCACGTGAGGCGTGAGGATCACGTTCGGCAGGCCGCGCAGCACCGACTCGAAGGCGTCGCCGCGCTTCTTGGGCTCCGCGGGGAAGACGTCGACGGCGGCGCCCGACAGGTGCCCGGACCGGATGTGCTCTGCCAGCGAGTCGACGTCGACGACAAAACCGCGGCACAGGTTGAGGAAGATCGAGCCCTGCTTCATGCGCGCGAACTGCTTCTCGCCGAACAGGCCGGCGTTCCCGGAGCGACCGTCGACGTGCAGCGTCACGATGTCGGCGGTCTCGAGGAGCTCGTCGAGCGTCTCGGCACGGCGGGCGTTGCCGAGGGCCAGCTTCTCGGCGGTGTCGAAGAAGATCACCGACATGCCCAGGTTCTCGGCGAGCACGGAGAGCTGCGAGCCGATGTTCCCGTAGCCGACGATGCCAAGGGTACGGCCGCGCACCTCGTGCGAGCCCTCCGCCGACTTGTCCCAGACGCCGTCGTGCAGGGCGCGGTCGCGCTCCGTCATCCGGCGGGTCAGGGAGATGATCTCGGCGATGGCCAGCTCCACCACGGACCGGGTGTTGGAGAACGGCGCGTTGAACACCGCGACGCCACGGTTGGCGGCAGCCGTCAGGTTGATCTGGTTCGTGCCGATGCTGAAGGCGCCGACGCCGACGAGGCTCGTCGCCTCGGACAGGACGCGCGCCGTGACCTCGGTCTTGGAGCGGATGCCCAGGAGCTGGACGCCGTCGAGGGCGGCGATCAGCTCGTCCTCGTCAAGGGCTCCCTTGCGGTAGTCGACCTCGTACCCGGCCGATTCCAGGATCGGGACGGAGGTGGGGTGGACGTTCTCGAGGAGAAGGGCTCGCTGCACGCACCCATGGTGCGCCAGGGGAGGTGCCAGCAACAAACGGATGCCCCCCACGTCCCGCCTGCTGGGACGTCCCTTTGTGGTGAGCGCGACCGTTGCGCCTAAGTTGCGCCTCAAACGGACAGGTAGGCGCAACGGTCGCGCTCACAGCTAAAACCCTTCGGGGAGGTCCCGGGAGTGCACGACGACCAGGCGTTGCGTGGGGCGGGTCATCGCCACATAGAGGTCGCTGGTCCCGCCCGCGCCCTCCGCGATCGCCGCGGGCTCGACCAGCACGACGGCGTCGAACTCCAGCCCCTTGGTCTGGCGCGGGGCGAGCACCGTCACCTGCGCGTCCTCCGGACGCTGCGCCGAGAGCCGGGCCGCCTCCGCCGCGCCGACCGCACCGGGCAGCGCCGCGGTCAGGGCGGCGGCCAGCCGCGCGACCCTGGCTCCCGGCGTCACGATCGCCACCCGCCCGGCGTCGGGCCCCACCAGCTCCTTGACGAGGCCGAGCGCCTCCGAGAGCACCGTGTCGTCGTCCGGCAGGCCGTCCGGGCCCGGGGCGGTGCGCACCGCGGTGAGGGAGCCCTCGACGTCGCGCGCCGCCCGCAGCTCCGAGACGGGCAGCCCCGCGGCCCGCGCCACCGCCTGGGCGGTGTCGGCGACCGTGGACGGCGTGCGGTAGGAGACGGTCAGCTCGGCGAGCCGCCACCCGTCGTGCAGCAGCGGCGTGAGCATGCGGTCCCAGTTGCGCGCACCCGCCGCGGACGACGTCTGCGCGACGTCGCCGACGATGGTCATCGACCGGGTGGGCACCCGGCGCACCAGCGACCGCCAGGCCATGGGGGAGAGCTCCTGCGCCTCGTCGACCACCACGTGGCCGTAGGTCCAGGCCCGGTCGCCGGCGGCGCGCTCCGCGGTCGTCAGGGACGGTCCGCTCGCCGCGAAGCGGGAGGCGAGCGTCTCGGCGTCCACCAGGCCGTCGCCGGCGCCCGTCGAGGACAGCACGTTGCGGGCGTACTCGATCTCCCGCGCCTGCTCGGCCTCGCGGTTGCGCGCCTCGGCAAGAGCCACCGAGTCGTCCTCACCGAGGAGCTCGTACGCCTCGTCGAGGATCGGCACGTCGGACTCCGTCCACGGCGCGCCGGGCTCCCGCAGCAGGAGACGGCGCTCGCGGGCGGTGAGCTCCGGCGCGGCCTCGGCCAGCCGGTGCGGCTTGGCGTACAGGTCGCTGACCAGCTTCTCGGGGGTGATCGGCAGCCACGCGATGTTCAGCGCCACGCGGACGTCGCGGTCCGAGCGGAGGTCCTCGAACACCGACGCACGGTCCTCGCCGGACAGGGGTGCGTCCGTGAAGTCGCGGTACTGGTCGGTGAGGCGGTCGAGCATGTCGCGCACGAACGACACACGCGCCAGGTTGTGCGGCTTGTGCGTGCGACGGGCACGGGCGATAGCGTCGCTGATGTCCCGGGGACGGATCACGAAGTCGTGCCCCTCGACCCGCACCGCGACCTCCTGCTCCGGCACGCGCTCGCGTGCGCGCACGGCCCGGCGGATGATCTTGCGCCACAGGAGCAGACCCTTGAGCCGGGCCACCTGGCCCTCGTCGACGGCGGTCGCCCGGATGCCCGGGACGAGGTCGCCGATCGTCGTGGAGACCACGCCGGTCTCGCCGAGCGAGGGCAGCACCTGGTCGATGTAGCGCAGGAACGCGCTGGACGGGCCGACGACGAGCACGCCGGAGCGTTCCAGCAACCGCCGGTGGGCGTACAGGAGGTAGGCGGCACGGTGCAGCGCCACCGCCGTCTTGCCCGTTCCCGGGCCGCCCTGGACCACGAGCG
Organism: Promicromonospora iranensis; assembly: GCF_028994805.1. Lineage (GTDB taxonomy): Bacteria > Actinomycetota > Actinomycetes > Actinomycetales > Cellulomonadaceae > Promicromonospora > Promicromonospora iranensis. The sequence goes on from NZ_JAJQQP010000006.1 coordinate 280,048, forward strand.
CGCCCGACAGGTCGGACCGGATGATGCGGTCCTGCTCGGCCTGGATGGTCGCCACGATGTCCGACATCCGGCCCGTGCGGCCCTGGGCCATCGCCGCGAGCAGGGCGCCCTCGCCGGAGAGCGCGTCGGGGTCGATCTCGGTGTCGAGGTCCAGCACCTCGTCCTCGAGGCCGGTCACCGAGCGGCCCTTCGTCACGAGGTGCCGACGCCGTCGCACGTCGCCCGGGTGCAGGGCCGTGGCCCGGTAGAACGCCTCGGCCGCCGGCGCGCGCCAGTCGGTCAGCATCGAGCGGTGCTCGACGTCGGTCAGGCCGATGCGCCCGACGTACCGCGTCACCGTGCCGTCGGCTGACCCGTCCGAGAGGTCGAGCCGCCCGAAGACCAGCCGGTCCTCGACGGCGTCGAGCTGCGCGGCCCGGTCCTCGTAGAGAGTGGCGAACGCGTCCCGCTCGCTGCGGTTCTGGTGCGTGCCGCTGGCGCCCGCCAGGCGGACGTCCCGCAGGCGGTCCGCCGTGGTGCCCCGAAGGGTGTCCAGACGGACGTACATCGTGTCGACGACTGCCTGCTCGTGGGCGAGCTCGCCCGCGATTCCCGTCACGCCATACCTCCGTGGTTCACCAGCGAAAAAACCTCGGTCAGAATCAACCGGCCGACCATTATCGCGCACCTGTCGGCCTGTCCGCTGACACGGCGTCATCTCGCTGGATAGGATCGCCGCCATGGCACTGGGCGGGGCAGGTACTGCGGGGCCCGGGAGCGGGCCCGGACCCGACGCGCGCCCGTCCTGGATCGACGGTCCCATCTCGGTCCTCCTCGTCGAGGACGACGACGCCGACGCGTTCCTCGTGAGCGAGCTGCTCGCGGACGCCGACGTGGAGGCGGACCTCCGGGCCGACCTGCACCGGGCCCGGTCCGTCGACGAGGCGCTCGGGGTGCTGTCGATGGTGGCCGTGGACTGCCTGCTCCTCGACCTGGGGCTGCCCGACGCCGAGGGGCTCGGCGCCCTCCGGCGCATCATCGACGGTGTCGACGTGCTGCCGGTCCAGCCCGCCGTCGTCGTGCTGACGGGGAACACCGCGCACGACCTGGGCGCGGCCGCCGTCGCCAACGGTGCCGACGACTACCTGGTCAAGGGCGAGGTGGACGGCGACGCGCTCGCCCGCTGCCTGCGGTACGCGACGCTCCGGCGCCGGTCCGCCGCCCAGCAGATCGCCCTGTACCGCAGCGAGGTGCGCGCCGCCGAGACCACCCGCCTGGAGCGCGCACTGCTGCCCAAGGAGCTGGTCACCGACGATCGCGTCTCCGTCATGGTGGGCTACCTGCCCGGCGGGAACGGCCTGCTCGGTGGTGACTTCTTCGACACGGTGGAGCGTCCCGACGGCACGCTCGTCACGGTCATCGGCGACGTCGCCGGGCACGGACCGGACGAGGCGGCGCTCGGTGCCGCCATGCGCACCGCGTGGCGCACGCTCGTGCTGGCGGACACGCCCGCCGACGACGTCCTGCCGCTCCTGGAACGGGTGCTCCTCGCGGAACGCGGGCGTCCCGAGGTGTTCGTCACGATCTGCCAGGCGGTGATCTCGCCGGACCGCACCCGGATGGACGTCTACCTCGCCGGGCACCTGCCGCCGCTGCTCGTGGTGCCCCGGACCGCGACGGATGCCACGACGCCGGTCACGCACCACTGCGAGGAGCTGTCGTCGGCACGGCGCGGCCGCGCCCTGGGCATCCCCGTGGACGGCGGCTGGTCGGCGCACACCGTCGAGCTGCCGGAGGTGTGGACCGCCGTGCTCTACACGGACGGGCTCGTGGAGGCGGCCGTCGGGGCCGACCCGAAGGGCACCCCCGTCCTGCCACCCAGCGCCCACGGACGCATGCCCCGGCTCGGGGCGCGCGGGCTGCGCAGCGTCGTGGAGCACGAGATGGACCAGGGCACCGACGAGGTGGTGACCCGCGTCCTGCGCCGCGTGCGCGAGCTGCACGGCGGACCCCTGGTCGACGACGCCGCCCTGCTCTTCGTCGGCTGGGCGGGCGCCGGCGCGACCGGCCCGGCGGAGCGGACCTCGACGCTCGCGGACTCCGTGGAGTGGTCGCGGGCATGACACTGGTGCCCGACGAGCACCGGTTCTCCGGTGTGTCCATGCGTCGCCGGCTCGCGCGGCTCCTGGGTGCGGTGGCGGCCATGCTCGTCATCGCCCTCGCGGTGGCCGTGCTCGCGCTGGTCCAGTCGCGCAGCCTCGACCTCCGGGCCGACGGGCCGTACTACCGGGCGCTGGTCGACGGCGAGCGCGCGTCGTTGGCGCTGGGCGACGCCGAGGCCTCGCTGCGGGCGTACCGGGCGACGTGCGACGACGCGGCGCTCGAGCCCTGGACGCGCGCGGTGGGGTCGAGCGGCCGCATCATGCTCCTGGCCGACGTCGAACGGCGCGAGCTGGCCTCCGACGCCGAGGTCGCGCAGGCCTACGAGGAGGCGATGCGCCGCACCGACGCCTGGTTCGACGAGTACGCCGAGCCCGTGGTGGCCGCCGTCGAGGCAGCGCCGGCGGGCCAGATGGCGTGCCGCATGGAGCTCCTCGGTACCGCCCCGTCGTCCGCGGAGGGCGACGAGCTGTACGAGAGCGCGCGCACCGCCGTCGTGCAGTACCTGGCGAAGCTGAGCGCGCAGCGCGACGAGATCGTGGCGACCCGGGCGATGTGGGAACAGCTCCTGCTGGGCGCGGTGGTGACGCTGGTGCTCGTCGTCGTGCTCATGGGCACGATGATGTGGCTGGCCCTGGAGACGTGGGTGATCCGGCCGCTGACCGCGCTGACCGCCGCCGTGCGGGTGGTGAGCAGCGGTGTGCTCGGCCGCGAGATCCGCCCGGTGGGTGCGGGGGAGGTGGCCCTGCTCGCCATGCACGTGGAGACGATGCGCCGCGAGCTGGTGCACCAGGTGGAGGAGATCCGGCTGTCGCACCAGGAGGTCGAGAACGCGCACGGACTGCTCAGCGAGCAGGCGCGCGAGCTGGAGCGGTCCAACCGCGACCTGGAGCAGTTCGCCTACGTGGCCTCGCACGACCTGCAGGAGCCGCTGCGCAAGGTCGCGAGCTTCACCCAGCTCCTGCAGAAGCGGTACGGCGGCTCGCTCGACGAGCGTGCCGACCAGTACATCGACTTCGCCGTGGACGGCGCCAAGCGCATGCAGCGGCTCATCCAGGACCTGCTGAGCTTCTCGCGGGTGGGCCGGACGGGCGTGCCGCGCGAGGACGTCGAGCTCGAGGGGGTGCTGACGGCGGCGCTGTCCGAGCTGTCCGACCGGGTCGAGGAGACGGGCGCCGAGATCGTGCACGACCCGATGCCGGTGGTGCACGGCGAGCGTGCGCTGCTGCAGCAGCTGTTCGTGAACCTGGTGGGCAACTCGCTGAAGTTCCGGCACCCCGAGCGCGCGCCCCAGGTGCGCATCGAGGTGCGGAGCATGCGTGCGCACTGGGAGATCTCCGTGGTGGACAACGGGATCGGCATCGACGCCCAGTACGCGGAGCGGGTGTTCGTCATCTTCCAACGGCTGCACTCGCGCGAGCAGTACGCGGGCACCGGCATCGGCCTCTCGCTGGTGAAACGGATCGTCGAGTACCACAAGGGCCGTATCTGGATCGAGCCGGCGGCGGGTGGTGGCACCATCGTGCGGTTCACCCTCGCGCGGCGGCAGGGGCAGACCGGCGGAGGGCGTCTTTCGACCGAGCGTGCGCAGTCGACTACGCTCGGATGAGGCGGCCTGACCAGGGCCGACGGCGGGTCGCGACGACGGGGTCCGTTGCTGCTGAATCCAGGGGACGGGTACGGACGTGAGCGGTCACAAGGTGATGGAGATCCTCCTGGTGGAGGACGACCCGGGCGACGTCCTGATGACCCGGGAGGCGTTCGAGGACCACCGCGTACCCAACAACGTGTCGGTGGTCGGCGACGGTGTCAGCGCACTCGAGTTCCTGCGCAAGCAGGGGCAGTACGCCAAGGTCCCCACGCCGGACCTGGTGCTGCTGGACCTCAACCTGCCGAAGATGGACGGCATGGAGGTGCTCGCCGTGGCGAAGGGCGACCCCATGCTGCGGCACATCCCGGTGGTCGTGCTGACCACGTCGGACGCGCAGGAGGACGTGGTGGGCTCGTACTCGCTGCACGCCAACGCGTACGTGACCAAGCCCGTGGACTTCGACCGCTTCATCGACGTGGTCCGGCAGATCGACGACTTCTTCGTCTCCGTGGTGCGTCTTCCCGGTCGATGAGGTGCCCGCGACGCTGAGGGCGTAACGGGAAGACACCAGGCCGTCGTGGCGTTGGACCTGAGCAGACACCCGCAGTACCGGGTGATCGCCGAACCACTCCGACGAGCGAGGGAGCGCACGTGCTTGACCCCCAGGGCATCTACGACGTCGACGAGACAGCGGTCGAGCGCACGCTGGGTCGCAGCGTGCCCGGAAGCACCGACGGGCCTGTTCTGCTGCATGCCGTCCGCGGCTTCGTGGACGCAGGCAGCGCGGGCGATCTCGCCGTCGAGCACCTCATCGACGAGTTCCGTGTCGAGCGTCTCGTGACGTTCGACGTCGACCAGCTGCTCGACTACCGCTCCAAGCGAGCGACCATGACCTTCGACTCCGACCGCTGGGTGGACTACCAGGCCCCCTACCTCGCGATCGACCACGTGACCGACGCCGAGGGCACCGGCTTCCTGCTGCTGCACGGCTCCGAGCCGGACCTGCAGTGGGAGCGCGTGGTGGCCGGCGTGATCCAGCTGGTCGAGCGGTTCGGCGTGAGCCTCGTGGTCGGCATCCAGGGCATCCCCATGGGCCTGCCCCACACCCGCCCCCTGTCCCTGACGGCGCACGCGACGCGGCCGGGCCTCGTCGACGACTACACGTCGTGGTTCGGCAGCGTGAAGGTGCCGGGCTCCCTGGCCGCGCTGCTGGAGTACCGGCTGGGCGAGGCGGGGCACGACGCGATGGGCTTCACGATCCACGTGCCGCACTACCTCTCGCAGTCGCAGTACCCGCCGGCCACGGTGGTCGCGCTGCACCACACCGAGCGGGCCACAGGTCTCGACCTGGCGATCCCAGCCCTGGAAGAGGCAGCCACCGACGCGAAGATCGAGGTGGAGAAGCAGGTCGCCGACTCGGCGGAGATCGCGGCGGTGGTGAAGGCGCTGGAGGAGCAGTACGACGCCTTCGCTCGCTCCGTGGGTCGTCCGAGCCTGCTCGCCGAGACCACCCCGATCCCCAGCGCGGACGAGCTCGGCGCGGAGTTCGAGCGGTTCCTCGCTCAGCAGAACGGCGACTGAGCCGTGGCGCCGCGGGGCGCGCGCCCGGGGAACGGAGCACGCGCGCCACGCGGCAACCGCAGGCCTGAGCCGCACAGCGACTGCTCGAGCCGGAGGCTGAAGCGCACACCAGTTCTTCCCGAATCGGGCATGCGGGCCCGGTGTGTCATACCTGCGGCAGAAATGTGCCTGTTCCATGGCACATTTGAGTGGTCCATGCCACACTGGCGCACGTTGCAGTGACGTACCAAGGCCACGTCCGCCGTGTCGTGTGCAAGCGGGGAAAGCATTGCGGCACGGGGGCGGGCAACGGGCCCGCCGTCGGATCCCGGACGGAAGGTCGAAGGACAGCATGGCGCAGGGTTCTGTGAAGTGGTTCAACGCGGAGAAGGGCTTTGGGTTCATCGCCCAGGACGGCGGCGGCGCCGACGTCTTCGTCCACTACTCCGCGATCCAGTCCAACGGGTACCGGTCTCTCGAGGAGGCCCAGCGGGTCGAGTTCGAGATCACCCAGGGTCCCAAGGGTCCGCAGGCGGAAGCAGTCGTCCCGCTCTGAGGCACTCGTGAGAGAGGCCGTCGCCCCTGGGGCGGCGGCCTCTGTCGTGTCCGGGGGCCGGGGGCCGGCGCTGCCAGGTCGAGGGCCCGCCGTGCGCCCGACCTGGTCACGACGTCTCCGACCGGTCAGGCCGCGGGTGTCTCCAGCGGCGCCGCCGTGCCCGCGAACGCCGTGGCGTCGTCGCCCACGAGCAGCGTGGCCGGCACGGCCAGCGTCCGCAGGGCACGCCCCAGGCGGGCGTCCCGCAGGTCCGGCCGGACGACGACGTCGGCGGGCGCCGCAGGGGCTCTGGCGGCCTCCTGTGCGGCGCCCTGGGTGGTGTCGTGCGGCTCTTCCCCGTGCAGGCCCGCCGACGGGTCCTCGGGCAGCTCACGGACTGCCGCGAGGACCAGGTTGCCGTAGCGGCGCCCCTTGAGGATCGCGGGCTCGGCGACGGCGGCGAGCCGGCCGGAGGACGCGGCGTCCGGCCCGAAGGCGCCGGCGAGGCTCGCGACCTCGCGGCGGGCCGTGGCCAGGGGCGGCTTGTCGGCACAGTTCACCAGCAGGATGCCGCCCGGGCGGAGCACGCGGTGGGCCTCGGCGGCGAACCCGGTGCCCACGAGGTGCGCGGGCGTGCGGTCCCCGGCGAAGACGTCGCGCACCACCACGTCGTAGGACTCGTCACGAGCGGACGCGAGCGTGTGCCCGGCGTCGTCGGCGCGCAGACGGAGCAGCGGCGAGCGCGGGAGGGCGAACCACTCCCGGACGAGCTCGAGCAGCCGGGCGTCGAGGTCGACGCCGAGCTGCCGGGAGCCGGGACGCTCGTGCTCGACGTGCCGGGCGAAGGCGCTGCCGGCCGCACCGAGGTGCAGCACCCGGAGCGGGCCCGGTGGCAGCAGGGCGACGAAGGCAGCCATCTGCTGCATGTACTCGAAGTCGAGGAAACCGGGGTCCGCCAGGTCGAGGCTCGAGCTCGGCACGCCGTTGACGTGCAGCGTCACCCGCTGCGGGAAGTCGGGGTCGCGGATCACCTCCGCCGTGCCGGTGTCGATCGGCACGGGGCCGACGGGCAGCTCGGCGGGGAGTGTCAGTGGTGCGGAGGAGGATGGGCGGCGTCGGGTGGAGCGGCGGGCCATGAGGACAGTGTCTCCCGGGTTCACGCGCCGCTTGACAGGATAGAACGTATGTTCGATAGTGTCGCACAAGGGGTTCGATCGGAGGTTCGAGATGGGCACCATGCACTCTCAGGGCGCGCGAGACGTTGTCTCTGCGCGAATGCTCGTGCCGCGCGCGGTCCCGCCGGGCGTCAGCGCTCTGCTGCGCAAGGCGGACGCGGAGCTGGCCGAGGCGGCACGTTCGGCCGATCCGGGGGACCGGTTCGTGCACGCGCACCTCGCGGCGATCCGCTCGGCGGCCGCGGTCGTGGCGCTCCGTGGGCGGCCGTCGGCGCGCTCCGGTGCGCGGACGGTGTGGGACATGCTTGCGCACGCCGAACCGGAGCTGGCGGCCTGGTCCGGCTACTTCGCGGCGGGGGCGCCCCTGCGGGCGGCCGTCGACGCGGGCCGCCCGGAGCAGGTCGAGCCCGCCCGTGCGGACGAGCTGCTGGCGTGCGCCGAGGACTTCCGCGACGAGGTGGCGATGCTCGTCGACCCGCAGGCAGGGTTCTCGGCGCAGCGTCTCGCCCTGGTGCCCGAGGCGTCGTAGCGGCAGGTGCGCGGCGGGGGTGGGCACGTCCCGTCCGGGCGACACTCGGAGCACTGAGCAACAGCAGGAACGGAGCACGTTCGTGAGCAAGGGGCCGCGGTCAGCGGCGGCAAGACGTCACTGGGGGTCGGACGAGTCCGGCTGCTCGGTGCTGCACCTGGACATGGACGCGTTCTTCGCGTCCTGCGAGCTGGCCCGGCGGCCGGAGCTGCGCGGGCTGCCGGTGATCGTCGGCGGGCAGGACCGTGGGGTGGTGCTGGCCGCCAGCTACGAGGCGCGTGCGTTCGGTGTGCGGTCAGCGATGCCGATGACGCGGGCGCGCCTGCTGTGTCCGCAGGCGACGGTGATCCCGCCCGACCAGGCCCTGTACCACGACGTGTCCCGTTCGGTCATGGGCCTGCTCCAGGAGGTCACGCCCCTCGTGGAGCAGATCAGCGTGGACGAGGCGTTCCTCGACGTGAGCGGCGCTCGACGACGGCTCGGCCCGCCCACGGTGATCGGAGCCGAGCTGCGCCGTCGCATCGAGGCGGAGCACGGGGTGACGGCATCGGTGGGCATCGCGCGGAACAAGTTCGTGGCGAAGCTCGCCTCGACGCACTCCAAGCCCGACGGGCTGATGCTGGTGCCCGCCTCGGCCACGGTGGACTTCCTGCACACGCTGCCTGTCGGTGCCCTGTGGGGTGTGGGGGAGAAGACCGAGAAGTCGCTCGCCGCGTGGGGGATCACCACCGTCCAGGAGCTGGCGCACACGGACCTGGCGAGCCTGCAGACCGCCGTCGGTCGCGTGAGCGGTGCACACCTGCACGACCTGTCGTGGGGGCGCGACCCTCGCCCGGTCGTACCGGAGCACCGTGAGCACAGCATCGGGGCCGAGACCACCTTCGGCACCGATCAGGACGACACCGTGGCGGTGAGCCGGCGGGTGCTGGAGCTGTCCGACCGGGTCGCTGCCCGGATGCGGCACCAGGGTGTGATGGCACGCACGGTGTCCGTGAAGGTTCGTTCGAGCGACTTCGCCACATTCACCCGATCGCGAACACTGGACGGGCCCACCGACGTCGCCCGGGAGATCTACCTCGTCGCGCGGGAGCTCGTCGCGGGGGTGGATCTGGGTGGTCTGCCGGTGCGGCTGGTCGGCGTACGGGGCGAGAATCTGCAGCAAAGAGACGGATCCGTGCAGCAGCTGACGCTCGAGGAATCGGTCGATCCGCGCTCCGGAGCCCAGCGAGAAGCCGAGCTTGCGCTCGACGCGGTGCGTGAGAAGTTTGGAAAAACTGCGATCGACCTGGGTGTACATCACAAGAACGGCGCACATCGATACTGATCTGCCCCTATAGTCGCTGGTATGCCCGGGATGTCGACTACCACCGACGGCCGGGTCGTCCTATCCTGGAAGGGACACTGTTCCTTTGCGAGATCCGGGGGTCTCGATGCCTCTGTCCGAGTACGAGCAGCGGGTGCTGGAGCAGATGGAGCGTGCTCTGACGTCAGACGACCCGCGGCTTGCTAATACGCTTCAGTCCACAGGTCGGGGTAACGCGCTGCGCTATGTGCTGTCCGGGGCCGGCGTTGTCGTCGGCCTACTTCTTCTTGTCGTCGGTGCGGCAACGTCACAGACCTGGCTCGGTGCCATCGGCTTCGTGCTGATGTTCGCTGGTGTGGTCTTCGCGTTCCTTGGACCGCGCAAGAAGCAGCAGGACGGTCCGGTCGGCGTCGTCGGCGAAGACGGCACGGTCCAGCCGCCGCAAGGGGGAGCACCCAAGCCCCGAAAGCGGCAGGGTGGCCGCTCAGGCGGCCTCCTGGCCCGCCTCGAAGAGCGCTGGGAGAACCGGCGCAACGAGGGCGGTCGCTAGCCGACCGACCAACCAACGTCGGTGGTCCGGTACCGGACCACCGGCCCTGTGCGCGTCAGGCACGGCGACACGTGCCTGACGCGGCCACATGAACAGGAGCTGGGCCCCGTCCGGGGCCCAGCTCCTGTTCGTTCGCACCCGTCTCGCGGGACCCGCCCGCAACGAGCCGGTCAGGGCTTGCCGCGCGCCAGGACCTCGGTCAGCTCCGTCGTCACAGCCGTGGTGAGCTCCTCGAGCTCCTCGGCCGTGGGCGGCGTCGAGTGCCGGGCGTAGCGCTCCTCCTCCGCGGCGTCGGCCAGCGCCGTGAGCCGCTCTGCGACGTCGTCGGGCAGGGGTGCGCCCGTGCGGGTGTGCACCTCGTCCGCGATGAAGGCCGGTGCCCTCCGCAGCGTGACCGACGGGCCGAGACGGACGTCCTGCTCCGCGAGCAGCGCCAGGACGCGGGACCACGCCCGTTCGGGGTCGAGCACCTCCACCTCGGTGCGACGGCGCAGCAGCAGCCAGGCGGCGCCGACGAGCACGCCGAGCGCGACGATCACCGCGACCGCCCAGGCCCAGCCGGGCAGCGTCTGGTCGGACACGTCACGGCCGGTCGTCGCGTCGGACGTGGCCGCAGGGTCCGACTGCCCGGCGTCCCGCGTCGGCTGCTGCGTCGGTACCTCGTTGGCGCGCGTGGGTGTGGGGGCGGCGCTGGGTGCGTTGCCGACACCCGGGTTCGCGTACGCGGGGAGCGGGCCGGTCTGGATCTGAGGTGTCGGCTCGAACCGGACCCACCCGACCGTCGGGAAGTAGATCTCGGGCCAGGCGTGCGAGTCCTGGCCGGTGACCCGGTACCCGCCCTGGCCGTCCGGCCGTCCGGGCAGCCACCCGATGCCGATGCGTGCGGGGATGTCGAGGCTGCGCGCCATCACCATCATCGAGAGGGCGTACTGCGTGCAGTACCCCTCCTTGTTCTGCAGGAAGTCCCAGACGGTGTCGGACGAGCCCCGGTAGTCGGCGTCCGGGTTGTACACGAAGCCCTCGCCGGACCGCAGGTGGTTCTGCAGCGCGACGGCCGCGTCGAACCGGGTGGAGGCGTCGCCTGCGACCTGCTGGGCGTAGGCGGCGATCTCGTCCCGATGCTCGGTGTCGGGCACCTCCGTGTAGCCGGCGGACCGGGGGTCTCCGGACGTCGGTGCAGAGCGCAGCCGGTCCGGCGTGAGCTGCCGGTCGATGATCTCCACGGTGTACGGGGCTCCGGGCTCCGCACCGTCGGAACCGCGCACCTCGTCACGGAGCGCGTCGTAGGCCCAGTCGCCGCGTACGTCGACGGTGCGGGGCTCGAGCGGCAACGGCAGCTCCGTGCCGGTGAGCTGGCCGATCCGGACGTTCATCTGGCGGCGATCGCCCACCGCGCTCTCGCCCTCGGGCGCCAGGACGGTGGTCGGGTCGAACTCGGCCAGGCCTCCGTCGGGCACTGACCGGCGCGTCTGGACGCCGTCGAACGCCGTGAGGGTCATGACGCGCAGCGGACCCGCCGGGTCGTCGTCGGCCATCGTGTACGTGAGCACGGTGCTGGTGGAGCGAGCGCTCAGGGGCTGGCGCATGTCGAGCTCGGACGACAGCTCGACGGTGTCGGACGGTGTGGAGATGAGCTGGTTCCACGTCCCGGCCAGCGCGGGAAGCGCGGCCGTGCCGGTGGCGACGCCCAGCGACGTGGCCGCCACCGCCACCGCCGTGGCCGCGGTGATCCAGGAGCGGGACCGTTGTGCGCGGCGCACCGCCACGGAGTCGGACTCGTTGTGCCGGCCGGGCGTCACGCCCACCGGGTCGACGGTGAGCAGGAGGAGCACCGCCGTCACGCTGATGACGAAGACCGGCCACGGCACCTCACCGATCAGCGTGAGGGGAGGCGTCCACAGGAGCAGCAGGGGCACCCCGGCGAAGCCGGGCATCCGGGCGCCGGCGAGCGAGTCCACCACGAGCAGCACCAGCAGCGTGCCGCCCACGGCCACCATGCTGATGGCTTCGCCGGGACCGACCGGAGCGACCTCCGTGCTCATGGTCTCGGTCGCCTGGCGGAACCGTTCGAGGACCTGGCCCATGGAGTCCGGGCCGACGAACGGCTCGAACCGTTGGCCGGGACCGCCGTACCGCGCCAGCACGTACCAGAAGGCGACCGCCACGCCGGCCGCCGTCGCGACGAACGAGGCGCTGCCCGACGCGCGGTCGGCGGCCCGGTCGGCGCTCGGACCCTGACCCGCGGCCCGCCGGACGGCAGCGCGGTCCACGGCGGCCCGGAGCAGGAGATACCGCACCACACAGCTGGTGGTCGACACGAGGACGACGCCGGTGGTGCCCGCGGTGAGCCACGGGCCCGGGTCGATGACCAGGGTGAGCGCATGCATCGACGCGATGACGGCAATGGCGACCAGGACACCGGAGGCGACCGTGCGGACCAGCGGTCCGCGGTGTGCGGGGATCACAGGGCACGCTCCGCGAGCAGGGCCCAGGCGCGTTCCGGGTCGGTCCGGGCCTCGGACGTGCTGACGTGCCAGCCGGACGTGCGCAGCTCGGCGGCGGTCTCGTCCATCTCGTGCTGGAAGCCAGCTCCTCGGGGGGTGACCAGGAGGGCCCAGCACGTGCCTTCGGCGCCCAGGGCCGCGAGGTTGTGGCGGGCGTCGGGGTCGTGCGGGCCCAGCACCGCTATGACGATCTCGCCGGGTTTCCGGTCGAGCCGGAGCGCACGCGCGGTGGTGCTCGTCGCGTGGTTTCCCTCGGCGGCTCCGCGATGGCCGCGGATGTCCACGCAGGCGTCGAGCAGGGTCGCTCGGCTCGCTCGGGTCGTCGCGAACCGCTCACCCTCGAGCCGGGGGGTCACGGCGGTCGTCAGGAGGCGCGTCGGGTGGCCGGCGTCCAGGAACGACGTGGCGATCGAGGCCGAGAGCTCCACGGCCCACTCGCCGTCGTCCACCGCCGCCGGGCGGCGGGGGTTCCCGGACTCCTGCCAGTGGGGCAGCAGCGAGCGGTCGAGCAGGACCGTCACCGGGCGCACCCCTGCGCTCTCGTCGGCCCGGACCATGAGCTGGCCGCGGCGAGCGGCACTCGCCCAGTGGACGCGGCGCGGGTCGTCGCCCGCCACGTACTCGCGCAGCACCGAGTCGTCGGAGGACTGGAGGCGCGCGCCGGTGGCCGAGTGGTCGACGTCGCCCACCGAGCGGGTGCGTACGGCGAGCTCGACCGTGCGCGGCCACACGGGCACGTGCGTCGGGCTGCCGAGCGGCTGGGTCGCGCGAACCAGGCCGAACACGTCGGTGCGGGTGGTCAGCAGCGGGCCGAGCGACCAGCGACCGCGCCGTGTCGGGGTCAGCGAGTAGTGCACGCTGATCCGGTCGGCGCGGGCCGACACGCGGGCCCGGATGCCCTGGTGGCCCGCGAGCTCGTGCGCCGCCTGCTCGGAGAGCCGCAGCCGGGACAGCCGTTCGTACGCGGCGCCGCTGGCCTGCTGCGCGGCGACCAGCAGGCTCACGTCCGCCGTCCGGTCGCGGACGACCGGGTTCGGGGCCACCGCACGGGTCACGTGCAGGGCGCCGCGCCCGGACTCGAGCCGCTGGGTCCCGATGGCCACCCAGGCCACCGCCACGGCGAGCAGCGCGGCGGCACCGAGTCCGATGAGGTCGGGCAGGGTGAGCACCAGGCCGAGGGGGACCAGCGCGCCGCCCAGACAGGCCGCTCCGATACCACGGGGGGTCAGCCGGACCCGGCTGATCCGGACGAACGTGTCACGCCATCTCATGTGCTTGCTGTCCTGGCCGGTCAGAACGTGCGCCGGTCGGCGGGCTCGAGCGCCGGCACGGGTGTGCGCTGCACCAGCTCGTCCACGAGCGTCTCCGGGGTCACACCGCTGAGGCGGGCCTCGGTGGTGAGGATGAGGCGGTGCGCCAGGACGGGCCGGGCGAGCCGCTGGATGTCGTCGGGCAGCACGTGGTCGCGCCCCGTCATGGCGGCGATCGCCTTGGCGGCACGCAGCAGCTGGAGCGATGCACGGGGCGAGGCGCCGAGGCGCAGGCCCGGGTGCTCGCGGGTCGCCCCGACGAGGGCCACCACGTACCGCTTCACCGACGGCGACGCGTAGAGGGACCGGGCGAGCTGGGAGAACCGCAGCATCGAGCGTCCGTCGGTGACGGCCTGCAGGTGCGACAGCGGGGTGCTGGCCTCCTGCCGGTCGAGCATCAGGATCTCGGCTTCGGTGTCGGGGTACCCGACGGTGATGCGGGCCATGAAGCGGTCCCGCTGCGCCTCGGGCAGCGGGTAGGTGCCCTCCATCTCCACGGGGTTCTGCGTGGCGACCACGAGGAACGGGCGCGGCAGCTGGTGGGTGGTGCCGTCCACGGTGGTCTGGCCCTCCTCCATGCACTCCAGCAGCGCGGACTGCGTCTTCGGAGAGGCGCGGTTGATCTCGTCGCCGATCACGATGTTGCTGAACACCGGGCCTGGTCGGAACTCGAACTCGTGGCTGCCGGTGCGGAAGATGTTGACGCCGGTCAGGTCGCTCGGCAACAGGTCGGGCGTGAACTGGATGCGGCCCACGTGGCAGTCGATGCTGCGGGCGATCGCCTTGGCGAGGGTCGTCTTGCCGACGCCGGGCACGTCCTCGACCAGCAGGTGGCCCTCGGCCAGCAGGACGGCGAGCGTGATGTCGGCGAGCCCTGGCCGGCCGGTCACGACCGACTCGACCGCTCCGCGGACGCGAGCCATGGTTTCCACCAGCTCGTCGAGCGCACCCGGTCCGGGCGCCGCCTGTGGGGCGGCCCCGCCGCTGTAGTGAGTTTCCGCGAGGCCGGGCGCGGCGGGTTCCGTGTGCACAGGTGGAGACCTCCATCAGGGCCGAGGTAGCAGGCCGATCTTCTGGCGCGTGGACGCGCCGAGCGGGAGCCGGGCGGCTGGCGCTGCCCGGCTGGCCCAGCCTAGTAGAGATGTAAAGCACTCTGTTGTATGCATCACGCGGTCTTCACAGAACCCAGAAACTGATTTGCCCTGCCTGATCTGCCCTCTGACAGGCCGGGGGACCGTTGCGGCAGTGCGGCTCGGCGACGGTTACCCCGACATTCCACGCCACGCCAGACACCAATTCCCTCCACCCGCTCTTTACCTCTTTGACCTGCACATTGAGGGTCTGTGGGTAGTTCTCCCCATCGTTTTTCCGAGTGGGGTGGTGGAAAGTGGAGTAGCGTGGAGCGTGCGGGAGCGAGAGGAGGTGCTGGCCCATGACTGCGATGGCAGAAGGTTTCGCGGGTCTGGGTCTGCTCCTCGGTACGTACACCCCGAAGCTGGACGAGAAGGGCCGGTTGATCCTTCCCGCCAAGTTCCGGGGGCGTCTGTCCAGCGGTCTGGTCATGACCAAAGGGCAGGAGCGGTGCCTCTTCCTTCTCCCGATGGACGAGTTTCAGCAGATCTATACCCAGATCCGGCAGGCGCCGGTGACGAGCAAGGCTGCACGGGACTACACGCGAAACTTCCTCGCGGGAGCGAGCGACGAAGTACCGGACAAGCAGGGCCGGGTCTCCATCCCGACACACCTGCGCGAGTACGCCGGCCTGGACCGCGAAGTGGTCGTGATCGGGGTCGGCACCCGCGTGGAGGTGTGGGACGCGCAGGCCTGGTCGACATATCAGGAGCAGACCGAACCCGACTACATCGATCAGGCCGAGGAGATCTTTCCCGGGCTGAGCTTTTAGAGGGGCTTCCAGGGCAGGGCGAGGCGGTTGGCCGTACGGCCAGGCCTCCTCCCGCAGGATCCGGCGCACTTCCCCGCCGCCGGAACCGTGCGGAGGGAGACCTGACCGGACGGCCCTCTCCCGTAGGACCGGCCGGTTCAGCAGTTCAGCGGCATGGCAGGTGCAGCACCACAGCAGGGCACGACGCGCGACGCACGAGAGGAGACACCGATGAACGCGACCGACAACCGTCCAGGCACCCACAGCGACGCTGCCGACCGCCACCTCCCGGTGCTGCTCCAGCGGTGCGTCGACCTGCTCGCGCCGGCGCTCGCCGAGCCCGGCTCGGTGCTCGTGGACTGCACGCTCGGCATGGGGGGCCACACCGAGGCCGTCCTCGAGCAGGTCCCGACGGCCCGCGTGATCGGCATCGACCGTGACCCGCAGGCGCTCGCCCTGGCGGGCAAGCGACTGGCTCGGTTCGGCGACCGGTTCACCCCGGTGCACGCGGTGTACGACGAGATCGTCGAGGTGGTCGACGAGCACGCCGGCGGTGCCGTGCAGGGCGTGCTCATGGACCTCGGCGTCTCCTCGCTGCAGCTCGACGAGACCGAGCGGGGCTTCGCGTACGCGCAGGACGCACCGCTCGACATGCGCATGGACTCCACCCAGGAGCTGACGGCGGCGGACGTGCTCAACACGTACGACGAGCGCGATCTGGCGCGGATCCTGCGGGAGTACGGCGAGGAGCGGTTCGCCGGCCGGATCGCGAAGGGCATCGTCCGGCGTCGTGCGGAGCGACCGTGGGACCGCAGCGGCGAGCTCGTCGACCTGCTGCGGGCCAGCATCCCCGCGGCCACGCGCAAGACGGGCGGCCATCCGGCCAAGCGCACGTTCCAGGCACTTCGGATCGAGGTGAACGGCGAGCTCGAGGTGCTCGAGCGCGCCGTGCCCGCCGCGATCGAGGCGCTCGCCGTGGACGGCCGGATCGTCGTGGAGTCGTACCAGTCCCTGGAGGACCGGATCGTCAAGCGTGCCATCGCGCAGGGCACGACGTCGTCCGCGCCGTCGGGGCTGCCCGTGGAGCCGGAGACGCACCGGCCCTACCTCGAGGCGCTCACCCGGGGTGCGGAGGAGGCGGATGCCGAGGAGCTGGAGCGCAACCCGCGCTCCGCGTCGGTCCGGCTCCGCGCCGCCCGGCGTCTGCGCCCCACGCCTGACCACCTGCGAAACCGCACCACCAAGCACCACACCGCGAAGGAGGACCGCCGATGAGTGCCACGACCGCTGCGACGGCCCGCGCTGCCCGTCCCGCCGAGCTGCCCCGTACCCGCCGCGCCCCGCTGACCGCCATCTCGGGGGGTGCCGGCCAGCGCAGCCGCCGCCTCGATGCCGTTCGCGCGCCGCTGCACGCGAAGAGCCGCGTGCCCTTCCTCATGCTGTGCGCCACCCTGATGATCGTCTCGCTCGTGGCGGTACTGGTCCTGAACACGACGCTCGCCCGCGGTTCCTACGAGATGTCGCAGCTGCAGGGTGAGGTCGCGCAGACAGCCCAGGACGTGCAGGGCCTCCAGGAGGACCTGAGCGCGGCCGAGACGGATCTGCCGGAGAAGGCCCGCAGCCTCGGCATGGTTCCGGCGGAGAACCCGACGATGGTCAGTCTCCGTACCGGCAAGGTGGTGAAGGGGGCAGGTCAGTGACCCGGCCGACGTCGGGTTCGGACCGGCGGCGCACCCCGAGCGGGCGCGCCGCCGGACCTCGTTCCGCTCAGCCGCGCGCTGCCCAGCCGCGTTCCGCCCAGCCCGCCCGGAGCGACGGCAAGCCCCGGCAGGGCGCCGCTCCGCAGCGCAAGCAGGGCGCCGCCGCCCAGCCGAGGAAGCCCCAGGCCGGCAAGGCCCAGCCCAAGGCTCAGCCCAAGGCTCAGCCCGGCCGGTCCACGAAAGCCCGGTCCAAGAGCAAGTCCCAGCCGAAGAAGACCCAGCCGCGTGCGACCAGCACGCGGCTGGGCCTGCAAGCGCCCGAGGGGGGCAGGACGGGCCCTGCCCCGGCCCGTCCTGCGCAGGCTCCCGCCCGCTCCCGGGTGGCCCGCCCGCTGCCGCCGCGGCCCGGTCGGCCGGAGATCCGGCAGCGCTGGCTCGTCGGTATCGCGGCGGTGGTGGTGCTGGTCTTCCTGGTGCGGCTCTTCCACGTGCAGCTCATCGAGGGTCCGAGCCTCGCCGCGCAGGCCGAGGCGGTCCGCACGGCCACCGCCGTGACCCCTGCGCACCGTGGTGACATCACGGACGCCAACGGCGTCGTGCTCGCGACGTCGGTGGACCGGTACACGGTGATCGGTGACCCCGTGGCGATCAAGGACTTCCGCGGCTCGTCGCGCGGCGTGGAGGACGGCGCGCTCGGCATCGCCCAGCAGCTCTCGCCGATCCTCGACATCCCGAAGAACGAGCTCGCGGCCATGCTCGTCGGCGAGTCCCGCTACAAGGTGCTCGCCAAGAACGTGGTGCCCGAGGTCCAGCGAGCCATCGCCGAGCTGGACATCCGTGCGTACGTCCGGACCGACCTCACCTCGCGGCGCACCTACCCGTCGGGCACGGTGGCGGGCTCGCTCGTCGGCTTCGTGGACGACGAGCAGACCGGCCAGGGCGGTATCGAGCGGGCGTACGACGACCTGCTGGCCGGCACCGCGGGCTCGGACACGTACGAGCGCAGCCTCGACGGCCTGCGGATCCCGGCGGCCGGGCAGGAGTCCGTCCCGGCGGTGCCGGGCAACGACGTCCAGCTCACCCTGGTGCACGACATCCAGTGGAAGGCGCAGGACGCCATCGACGAGGCGAAGCGGAGCAGCGGCGCCGAGTACGGCATAGCGATCGTCCAGGACGTGCGCACCGGTGAGATCGTGGCGCTCGCCGACTCGGGCGCGGTGGACCCGAACGACCGGTCGACGTCGGCGGTCGCGGGCGGGTCGCGCGCGGTGAAGGACGTCTTCGACCCGGGCTCGACGGGCAAGGTGATCACCATGGCGGCGGCGCTGGAGGGCGGCTACTGGAACCCGAACAGCCGGTTCACCGTCCCCGACAGGTACACGGCGCCGAACGGTCAGAGCTTCCGCGACTCGCACGACCACCCGGTGCAGCGGCTCACGCTGACGGGGGTGCTGGCGCAGTCGTCGAACACCGGGACCGTCCAGGCGGGGGAGAAGATCCCCCTGGAGGAGCGGCAGGAGTACCTGGAGAAGTTCGGCTTCGGCCAGCCGACCGGCCTGGGCCTGCCGGGCGAGTCGTCGGGCCTCATGCCGCCGGACGACGTCGCCGACTGGGACGGCCGCACGCAGTACGCCGTGCTGTTCGGGCAGGGCCTGTCCGTCAATGCCATGCAGGCCACGAGCGTGTTCTCGACGGTGGCGAACGGTGGCGTGCGGATGAAGCCGACCCTGTTCGAAGGTTCCAAGGACCCCGACGGCACGGTGACGCCGGCCGAGCGCGAGCCCGGGCAGCGAGTCGTCTCGGAGAAGACCGCCGACACCGTCGTCGAGATGATGGAGGCGGTGACCGAGGACGGTGGCACCGGGACGAACGCCAACGTCCCGGGCTACCGGGTGGCCGGCAAGACCGGCACCGCCCAGATGCCGACCGGGAGCGGCTGGACCTACATGGCGTCGTTCATCGGCGTCGCGCCGGCCGACGACCCCCGGTACACCGTCGCCGTCTTCCTCAAGAGCCCGAAGAGCTCCATCTTCGGCGGCGACGTCGCGGCCCCCGTGTTCAGCGACATCATGGGGTTCACCCTGCAGAAGATGGACGTGCCGCCCAGCGACCGGGACACGCGGCGCCTCAAGACCGAGTGGTGAACCGGGCGGTGGCCCCGGCGGTCAGGCGCTCGTGATCTCCACGGTGCCGCCCAGCGTCGCCGTCAGGATCGACTCGATGGCGAACCTGGTGGCCTCCGCGAGGTCCACGGCGTCCGGGTCGAGCAGCCACTGCAGCTGAAGGCCGTCCATGACGGCGATGACAGCGTTGGCCGCGCGCTCGGCCTCGCCGTCGGGCAGCCGCACGTCGCGCTCGGTGGCCAGCTCGAGCACCGCCTGCGAGATCTCGCCGCGCAGCACGGAGAACCGGTGCCCCACCCAGCTGGACGCCGGGTGCCCGTCGGTCACCGACTCGCCGGTGAGCACCGCGTACGCCTGCACGATGCCGCGTCGGTCGGCGTTCAGGCGTGCGGTGGTGACCAGGTGCCGGAACAGGTCCATGCCGCCGGGGATGTGCTTGCCCTCGAGGTGCTGCACGTCCACGCGGTCGCGGTACTCGAGCACCTCCCACAGCAGCTTGTCCTTGCTGCCGAAGTGGTGCAGCACCCCGGCGTGGGTGATGCCGACCTGTGCGGCGACGTCCACGAGCGAGCCCTGGTGGTAGCCCTTCGAGCCGAACACCCGCGTGGCCGCGGCGAGGATCTCCTCCCGCCGGTGCGCGCGGGTGGGTCGCTTGACCTTCGGGGCAGCCTGCTCGATCGCTTCGGACATGTCCCTACGATAGAGGGTGAGCGGGCTTACTAACCAGTAAGTAAGTGTGGTTGAATGCGTGGCAGCCGTCCGACGCTGAACGGAGCACACGTTGTCATCGCAGGCCATCACGCCACAGGCCATCACGCCGCGGGCCATCGCCGCGGAAGCCATCACCACGCAGGCCACCGCCCCGGAGCCCGAGCTGCTCCGCCTCCTCGACGAACTGTCCGCCGAGGAGAAGGTGTCGCTCGTCGTGGGCGCCTCCATGTGGGCGACCACGGCACTGCCACGCCTCGGGCTGGAGCCGGTCGTGATGTCCGACGGCCCGGTCGGTGTGCGCGGCCCGGACGGCGGGACGTCCGCGATGTTCCCGGCCCCGTCCGCCCTGGCGGCCACCTGGGACCTGGACCTCGCCCGCCGGTCCGGTGCCCTGTTCGCCGCCGAGGCCAAGCGGCACGGCGTCGACGTCGTGCTCGCCCCGCAGGTGAACCTGCAGCGCACCCCGGTGGGCGGAAGGCACTTCGAGTGCTACTCCGAGGACCCGCACCTGACCGCCGAGATCGCGGTGGCGCTCGTGGGCGCCGCGCAGGAGCGGGGCGTCGGGATGTGCGTCAAGCACTACGTCGCGAACGACTCGGAGACCGAGCGCACGCGCTACCTCGCGCGCCTCGACGAGCGCACGCTCCGTGAGGCCTACCTGGCCCCGTTCGAGCGGCTCGTGCGCGACGTCGTCCCGTGGTCCGTGATGGGCGCCTACAACGGCGCCGAGACCGGCGGCGTGGCCGCCCGTCTCCTGGAGCACCGCCCCCTGGTGGTCGACCTCCTCAAGGAGGAGTGGGGCTACGACGGCCTGTTCGTCAGCGACTGGGTGGCCACCCAGTCCGTGGCACCGGCCGTCCGCGGCGGTCTCGACCTGCAGATGCCCGGGCCCGACGGCGCGTGGGGGGACGGTCTGCTCGACGCCGTCCGCTCCGGCGAGGTCGCGGAGTCCGAGCTGGACGACAAGGTGCTGCGCCTGCTGCGCCTCGCCCATCGCACGGGCCGGCTCACGCTGCCCGACGACGGCGCGGGCGACGGCACGGGAGTCGCCGCCGCGGGCGTCCACGCCGCCATCGACCTCGCCGCCGCGACCATCGCCGAGCCCCCGGCCGAACAGCTCCTGCGCGAGCTGGCCGCGCGCTCCGTCGTCGTGCTCAAGGACGACGCGGGACTGGTGCCGTTCACGCTCGACCGGGCCCGGCCGCTGCGCGTCGCCCTGCTCGGCCCCGCCGCCGTGGAGCCGTTCTTCCAGGGCGGCGGCTCGTCGTTCGTCCACCCCGACCGCCTCACCTATCCCGCCGACGAGCTGCGGGCCGCCCTGCCGCAGGGGTCCGAGGTGACGCTGCTGGCCGGTGCCCGCGCCCTGCGCAACCCCCCGGAGCTCGACGTCGACCGGTGCACCGACCCGGCGACCGGTGAGACCGGGCTGCGCGTGACGCTGCTCGCGGCCGACGGCAGCACGCTCGAGGAGTACACGGCCCACGAGTGGACCGGCTGGCTGCACGACGTCCGGCCCGACGCCGACGCCGTCCGCCTGCGGGCGCACGTCCGCCTCGACGAGCCGGGCGACCACGAGCTGGGTGTCGGCACCGTCGGCGTGCACCGGGTGCACGTCGACGGCGCCCGGGTCGCCGCGGGCGGCCTCCGCGTGGACGAGGACATCGTGCTCTCCTCGGGGCACAACCACCCGATCGCCGAGGTCGCCACGGCGGCCGGCACCGCCGTCCTCGACGCGACGCTCCAGGTGGTGCACGCGGTGGGCTACGGACACTTCGTGCGCGCCGCCCTGGTGCACCGGCTGCCCGGCCCCTCCGTCCAGGACGAGCTGGCCGGCGCGGTCGCCGCGGCTGCGGCCGCCGACGTGGTCGTCGTCCTGGTCGGCACCACCGCCGAGGTCGAGTCCGAGGGCTACGACCGCCCCGACCTCGACCTGCCGGGCAACCAGGACGAGCTCGTGCGCCGCGTCGCCGCGGCCAACCCGCGCACCGTCGTCGTCGTCAACGCCGGCGCGCCGGTGCTGCTGCCCTGGCTCTCCGACGTGCCGACGGTGCTGTGGGGCTGGCTGCCGGGCCAGGAGGCGGGCACCGCGCTCGCCGACGTGCTGACCGGCGTCACCGAGCCGTCCGGACGCCTGCCCTGGACCCTCCCCGCATGCTTCGAGGACGTCCCGGTGCCGCACGCTCGGCCCGTGGACGGGGTCGTCGACTATGCCGAGGGCACCGACATCGGCTACCGCGCCTGGGAGCGCCGGCGGGAGGGCGGGCCCGAGGGCGCCGTGCCCGCCGCGCCGTTCGGGCACGGCCTCGGCTGGACCACCTGGGAGTACGAGGACGCCGTCCTCGCCTGGGGCGAGGCCCACGACGCGCCGGCGAGCCTGACCGTGTACGTGACGGTCCGGAACACCGGCCGTCGTGCGGGCCGCGAGGTCGTCCAGGTGTACGTCGAGGCGCCCGCCGGCGGCCCGAGCCGCCCCGTGCGGTGGCTCGGCGGCTTCGCGGTGGCCGACGTCCCCGCCATGGGGAGCGCCACCGTCCGCGTACCCGTCCCGGCCAGGGCTCTGCAGGTCTGGGACCCGCAGGCCAAGGGCTGGGCCACGCCGCCGGGCACCTACCGGCTGCGTACCGGCAGGTCCGTCGCGGACCTGCGACTGACCAACGAGCTGACAGTCCGGCCCGGGGAAGAGCCCGGCGCCGGAGCCAGGTGAACACAGACCATCCGTCCCGCACACGCGGGAGGAGTGCAAGGAGGCACACCGTGAGGATTCACAAGCACGTCGCCGCGGCGGCAGCCGCGGCAGCCATCGCGCTGCTGGCCACGGCCTGCGGCGGAGGAGGCGGCGGAGGCACCACCGAGACCGAGGGCGGCGGCGAGACCCTGACCGTCGGCATGCCGAACGGCGTCCAGACGGAGAACCACAGCCCGTTCGCCACCGGTTCGTCCGCGCTCTCGCTCGGCTACGCGTTCGTCATCTACGAGCCCCTGATGATGCGCAACCAGGCGCGCCCCTCGGAGGAGCCGTCCCCCTGGCTCGCCGAGAGCGTCGAGTGGAACGAGGACTTCACCGAGGCCGTTATCACGCCCCGCGAGGGCGTCACCTGGTCGGACGGCGAGGAGTTCACGGCCGACGACGTCGCGTTCTCGATCCAGCTGCGCAAGGACTTCGAGGCGCTCAACACCGGAGCCCTGCCCTACGACACGATCGAGACGGACGGCGGCACCGTCACCGTCACGTTCACCGCCGGGCAGTTCGTCAACCAGGCCAAGCTCTACGACCTGGTCATGGTGCCCGAGCACGTCTGGGCCGACATCGAGGACCCGACGACGGACACCAACCCCGACCCGGTCGGCACCGGCCCGTACACCCTGAAGTCGTGGACGCCGCAGGCCGCCACCGTCGTGGCCCGCGACGACTACTGGGGCGGCGAGCCCGCGGTCCCCGAGATCCGCTACTCCTCGTACAACGACAACAACGCCCTGACCACGGCGCTCACCACCGGTGAGGCGCAGTGGGGCTGGACGTTCATCGCGGACTTCGAGAACGTCTACATCGCCCAGGACCCCGAGCACTACCACCAGTACGCCGCCGGCGGCCTCGGCATCGACGTCCTCTACCTGAACAACGAGACCAAGCCGTTCGACGACAAGGCGTTCCGGCAGGCGCTCAACATGGTGATCGACCGCCAGGAGCTCGTCGACGTCGCGACGTCCGGCGTGAACCCCGCGCTGACCAGCGTCACCGGCCTGCCCCTGCCCGCCGGCGAGGAGTTCCTCGCGGAGGAGTACGCCGGCGAGGAGTTCGAGGTCGACGTCGAGGGCGCCCGCGCCCTGCTCGAGGACGCCGGCTACACCTGGGAGGGCGAGAAGCTTGTCGACCCGGACGGCGAGGAGGTGACGTTCGAGCTGGTGAACCCGGCCGGCTGGAACGACTACCTGACCGCCCTGGACCTCATCAAGAACTCGGCCGCCGAGCTCGGCGCCACGGCAGAGGTCAACCCCGTCAACCAGGACGGCTGGTTCGCCGACATCATCCCCGGCGGCGACTTCCAGGCGACCCTCCACTGGACCGACGGCGGCGCCACCCCCTGGGACATGTACTCCGACATCATGGACGGTGCGCACTACAAGAAGCTGGGTGAGCCGGCCACCTGGAACTTCGGCCGGTTCCAGAACGAGGACGCCACGCGGGCGCTCGCCGACTACGCCGCGGCCGCCGACGACGCCACGCGCACCGAGTCGCTCGCCACCATCCAGGAGGTCTTCGTCGAGGAGGTGCCGGGCATCGCCATCTGGACCCGCCCGGCCACCGCGCAGTACTCGACGCAGAACTACGTGGGCTGGCCGTCCGAGGAGGACCCCTACAACCAGCCGCAGCCCACCGGCGTGCAGGCCGCCCAGATCCTGATGAACCTCGAGCCTGCGGACGGCTGATGAGTCAGAGCACACCGGTGCTGGCCGCGCACGGCCTCACCAAGCACTTCCGGGCGGGTGGACGCCGCATCGCCGGCCGTCCGCCCGCCCGGGCGATCCACGCGGTGGACGGCGTCGACCTCGAGCTCCACCGCGGCCAGGTACTGGCCGTGGTGGGGGAGTCGGGCTCCGGCAAGTCCACCGTCGCCCGCCTGCTGGCCGGCCTGATCCCGATCACGGACGGCCGCGTCCTGCTGGACGGCGCCGAGGTCCGCGTGCGCGGCCGGCGGGCGTTCCGCGCGTACGTGCGACGCGTGCAGATGATCTTCCAGGACCCGTTCGCCTCCATCAACCCCGTGCACCCGGTGCGCCACACGCTCACCCGGGCGCTGCGCCTGCACCGCCGCCAGTCGACCGGCGGCACGCTGCGGGGTGCCGAGCTGGAGGAGGCCCTGACCGAGCTGCTGGAACGGGTGCACCTCACGCCCGCCGAGCGGTACGTCGACAAGTACCCGCACGAGCTGTCCGGGGGACAGCGGCAGCGCATCGCCATCGCGCGGGCGCTCGCCGCCGACCCCGAGGTGCTGCTCGCCGACGAGCCCGTCTCGATGCTCGACGTCTCGATCCGGCTCGGCATCCTCAACCTCCTGGCCGACCTGCGTGACCGGCTCGGCATCGCCGTCCTGTACATCACGCACGACATCGCCTCCGCGCGCTACTTCGCCGACCGCACCACCGTGCTGTACGCGGGCCAGGTCATGGAGACCGGGGACAGCGAGTCGGTTACCCAGGAGCCGCTGCACCCGTACACCCGGCTGCTCGTGGCGTCCGCGCCCGACCCGGACGACCTGGCGGGCGCCGGTGCGGCGGCCGTGCGGGACCAGGGGACCGGCGGCGAGCCGCCGAGCCTCGTGGATCCGCCGCCCGGCTGCCGGTTCGCGCCGCGCTGCCCGTACGCGAGGGACCTGTGCCGGCGCGAGACGCCGGAGCTGATCGAGGTCACGCCCGGACGGTCGGCGGCCTGCTGGGGGTACAGCGACCGGGAGGACCGGCCCGAGGTGGGGCGCGTCTCGACAGGCTCGACCCGTGGTGGGGAGGCGGGCGCATGAGGTTCCTGCTGCGCAGGGTCGTGTTCTACGCGCTGACCGCGTGGGCCGCGATCACCATCAACTTCTTCATCCCGCGCATGCTGCCCGGCGACCCGGTCACGGCGCTCCTCGGCCGCATGCAGGGCCGCATCGACTCCCGTGCCGAGAACTCGCTGCGCGTGCTGTTCGGGCTGGACCAGGACACCAGCCTGTGGCAGCAGTACGTCGACTACTGGGGCCTGCTCCTGCGGGGCGACCTGGGGCTGTCCTTCACGCACTTCCCGACGCCGGTCGCGGACATCGTGAGCCAGTCGCTGCCGTGGACGGTGGGGCTGGTCGGGGTGGCGACGGTGATCGCGTTCGTGATCGGCTCGCTCATCGGCACGTTCCTCGGCTGGCGCCGCGGCACATGGGCCGACGGGCTGCTGCCCGCCGCGACGTTCTTCCAGGCCGTGCCGTACTTTTGGCTGGGCCTGATCACCATCGCGGTGTTCTCGGTGAACCTGGGCTGGTTCCCCTCGAGCGGTAGCTACGACCGCGGCATGGTGCCCGCGTTCACCGGGGAGTTCATCGGTTCGGTCGTCTACTACGGGTTCCTGCCGGCGCTGACCGTGGTGCTGTCGTCGGTGGCCGGCTGGGTGCTGGGCATGCGCAACATGATGGTGACGGTCTCCTCGGAGGACTACGTCACCGTGGCGCATGCCAAGGGCCTGCCGGAACGCCAGGTCATGTTCGGCTACGCCGCGCGCAACGCGGTGCTGCCGCAGGTCTCCAGCTTCGCGCTGTCCCTCGGCTTCGTGGTGGGCGGCACGCTGATCATGGAGATGGTCTTCTCCTACCAGGGCATCGGCTACACGCTCTTCCAGGCGGTCTCCACCCACGACTACCCGCTGATGCAGGGCTGCTTCCTGGTCATCACGCTGTCCGTCCTCGTGGCGAACATGGTGGCCGACCTCGCCTACGCCCTGCTCGACCCCCGCACCCGGACGGAGGACCGATGAACAACCAGCTGATGTTCCTGCGCAACGGCAAGGTGACCGCGGGTCTGGTCATCCTCGGCTTCTTCACGCTGCTCGCACTGCTGGGCCCGTGGGTCGCGCCGTACGACCCGAACCAGGTGAGCGACGCGCTGCTCAGCCCGCCGTCGGCCGCGCACTGGCTCGGGACCGACCACACCGGCCGCGACATCCTGTCGCAGCTCGTGGTCGGCACCCGCGGTGTGCTCGTCGTCGGCCTGGTCGCCGGGGTGAGCGCCACGGTGGTGGGCGTGCTCGTGGGGGTGACCGCCGGGTTCGTCGGCGGCGTCGGCGACGAGTCGCTGTCCGCGCTGTCGAACATGTTCCTCGTGATCCCGCAGCTGCCGCTGATCATCCTGATCGCCGCGCAGCTGCCGTCGGCGGGCGGGCTCACGGTGGCGCTGGTCATCGGGGCCACCGGCTGGGCATGGGGCGCGCGCGTGCTGCGGGCCCAGACGCTGTCGCTGCGCAAGCGCGACTTCGTGGAGGCGGCCCGGGCCAACGGGGAGCGCACGTGGCGCCTCGTCCTCGTCGAGGTGATGCCCAACCTGACGGCGGTGATCGCCTCCGGCTTCGTCGGCACCGTGACGTTCGCGGTGCTGTCCCAGGTCACGCTGTCGTTCATCGGCATCACGCCGGTCAGCGAGTGGAACTGGGGCACCATCCTGTTCTGGGCGCAGAACAACCTCGCGCTGCAGCGTGGCGCGTGGTGGTGGTTCGTGCCGGCCGGTGCCTGCATCGCCCTGCTGGGCATGGCCCTGACGCTGGTCAACTTCGGTATCGACGAGATCGTCAACCCCCGCCTGCGGTCCACCGGCCTGCACGCGCGCTCGCTGCGTCGCCGGGGCATCCGGCCTCGTGTGGGGTTCACTCCGGTGGTGCGGGAGGCACGGTCATGAGCCAGACGGACACGAGCACGCAGGCCGGCACGCCGACGGCGGCGGTGCCTGCGGAACCGGTGCTGGAGATCCGGGACCTGAGCGTGGACTACGGGTTCGGCGACGATCCCACGCACGTGCTGCGGGAGGTCTCGCTCACTCTCCACCGTGGTGAGGTGCTGGGGCTGGCGGGGGAGTCGGGCTGCGGCAAGTCGACCCTCGCCTATGCGGCCACCCGGCTGCTGTCGCCGCCCGGCCTCATCACGGGCGGCGAGGTATGGCTCACGGGCCGCGACGGCAAGCGCGCGGACCTGCTCTCCCTGTCCGACGCCGAGCTGCGGGCCGCCCGCTGGCGGGACATCGCCATCGTGTTCCAGGGCGCGATGAGCTCGCTCAACCCGGTGTTCCGGGTCGAGCGCCAGCTCGTCGACGGCATCCTGGCGCACCGGCCCGGTATGCGGCGGGCCGAGGCCACGGAGCGGGCGGCGGAGCTGCTCCGGCTGGTCGGCATCTCGGCGGACCGGCTGCGGTCCTACCCCCACCAGCTCTCCGGCGGCATGCGGCAGCGCGTCATGATCGCGATGGCGCTCGCCCTGGAGCCGCAGGTGCTCATCATGGACGAGCCCACCACGGCGCTCGACGTCGTGATGCAGCGCCAGATTCTGGAGCAGGTGATGGAGCTGCGCGAGCGGCTGGGCTTCTCCGTGGTGCTCATCACGCACGACGTGTCCCTGCTGGTCGAGGTCGCCGACCGGATCGCCGTCATGTACGCGGGCGAGATCGTGGAGACGGCGGTCGCGCGGGACGTCTACACGAAGCCACGGCACCCGTACTCGGCCGGTCTGCTCGGTTCGTTCCCACCGCTGCACGGGCCGCGGCGGGAGCTGACCGGTATCCCGGGCTCGCCGCCGGACCTGTCGAAGCGGCCGCCGGGGTGTCCGTTCGCGCCGCGGTGCGCACACGCCATGGACGTGTGCCGTACGGAGCTGCCGGTGCTGGGGCGGACGGCGCAGGCCGAGGAGGGGCGGCTGGTGGCGTGCCACCTGCACACCTCCGGGCTCGTGGACGGTGTGCTGCCGGGCCTGCTGGCGCGGTAGCGAGCCGCTGCCGCCTGGACCGACCGGCGGAAGGTGTAGGTCCGCGGGGTGCGTTGCTGTGAGTAGACGTCGTCGACTCACGGCAACACACCCCGCGTGCGTAAACAGGACGGAACGTGATGCGCATGGAACAGGCGTTACCTGGCCGACGGGTCCGCTGGTCGGGAGGGATCCTGGTGGCATGGGATCGCAGGGCCGGCCTGAACGGCGGATGATCTGGTGACCGAGTTTCGAACTGAATGGTTCGACTTCAGGATGTCCACTGAGGTTGCCGCTCTGGTGATAGACATCCTGGAGGAGCTGATCGGCAGGAACGGTCTGGCTCTGCCCGAGGCTGTGGCCCGGATCAATGCGCAGTGGGGCGGCTCCGACATGATCGGTCCGACGGATCTCGTGCTGCATGAAACCGGCTTCTACTGGTCGACCGTCATCTTGTACGAGGAGCCGATCCCGGACTGGTGGGAGCAGGCCGACCGCTCGTCGTGGACGCGTCGTGTTGCTCCCTCGGTCGATTCGGACTGCTGGACGGTGGAGGGTGCCGCCGATCCCGCGAGTTCAGAAGGGCCGGGCACATCGGTGTGCTGGTAGCTGGCGCTCCGCCTATGGAGACCGTAGATCCGCCATGTGTGTTGCTGTGAGTGGACGATGTCTACCCGTGACAACCCACCCCGCGCGCGTAGTCGTTCCGGCCCGGACCCCGGTTGTGCCCGGACCACCCCACAACCACCACCCGAGACCCACAGACAGGACAGGCCCCTACCCTCGGACGCGGTAGGTTCTACTCCGTGACATCCCCGTTCGACCGGATCCGTCCGGCGGCCACCACCGCGCGCCAGGTCTCCGACCTCGCCGTCGCGTTCGGCCTCACCATCGCCCCAGGTCATCCCGCCGATGCCGCAGTCACCTGCGTGGCCTCGGACAACCGGGTCGCCAGGCCGGGAGACCTGTTCGTGGCCGTCCCCGGCGCCCGCGCACACGGTGCGCAGTTCGCCGCCGACGCCGTCGCGCGTGGTGCCACCGCCGTCCTCACGGACGCACGCGGTGCCGAGCTGATCGCCGCCGACACCACGGTGCCCGTCCTCGTCGCCGACGAGGACCCCCGCGCCATCCTCGGTCAGGTCGCCGCCTGGGTGCTGGGCAACCCCGCCGAGGAGCTGATGACGTTCGGCGTCACCGGCACCAACGGCAAGACCACCACCACCTACCAGCTGGACCACCTGCTGCGGGCGCTGGGGTGGAAGGGCGGCCTGATCGGCACCGTCGAGACCCGCTCCGGCGACCGGGTCATCCCGAGCGTCCTGACCACGCCCGAGGCCGCGGACCTGCAGGCCCTCCTCGCCGCGATGCGTGAGGACCACGTGCGCACGCTCGCGATGGAGGTCTCGTCCCACGCGCTCGCGCAGCACCGCGTCGACGGCGTCGTGTTCGGCGTGGCCGGGTTCACCAACCTGACCCAGGACCACCTCGACTTCCACGGCGACTTCGAGTCGTACTTCGCCACCAAGGCCGACCTGTTCACGCCCGCCCGCGCCCGCCGCGGCGTCATCACCCTCGACGACACCTGGGGCGAACGCATGGCCGAGGTCGCACAGGTCCCCGTCGCGACGCTCACCACGCTCCCCGGCAAGGACGCCGACTGGACGGTGACCGACGTCGCGCCGTCGGGCACCGGGTCCGCCTTCACCCTGACCCACCGTGACGGGCGCACCCTGCGCACCTCCACCTCGCTGCCCGGCGGCTACAACGTGGCCAACGCGGCGCTCGCGGTGACGATGGTGCTGGAGGGCGGCTCCGACATCCGGGACGTGACCGACGCGCTGGCGGCGGGCCACGGCCTGAGCGCCACCGTCCCGGGCCGCATGGAGGTGCTCGCCACCGCGCCACGCGTGGTCGTGGACTTCGCGCACAACACCGAGGCGCTCGAGCTCAGCCTCGCGGCCCTGCGCCCGACGACGACCGGCCGTCTCGCCGTGGTGTTCGGCGCCACGGGCGACCGCGACCCCGGCAAACGGCCGTTCATGGGCGCCGCCGCCGTCCGCGGCGCGGACGTGGTCTACGTGACCGACGACGACCCCCACGACGAGGACCCCGCGAAGGTGCGGGCCGAGGTCCTCGCCGGGACCGGGCCGAACGGCACGCCCGAGCGCATCGTCGATGCGGCGGACGGCGGCGGCTCGCGTACCGTGGAGGTCCGCGAGGTCGCCCCGCGCGCGGACGCCATCCGCGCAGCGATCCTCGCCGCCGGCCCGGACGACACCGTGCTGGTCGCGGGCCGCGGGCACGAGACCGTCCAGGAGATCGCCGGCGTGGACCATCCGCTCGACGACCGTGTCGAGGCGCGCGCAGCGCTGGCCGCCCGGACGGGGCAGCCTCAGCAGAACGTGTAAACCCGGCAGCACGACGTGCGACGCCGGCGGTACGTGTAACCCGAGCAGTACCCCATGCAGGAGAGGACACCACAGGCATGATCGAGCTGACTGCGGCACAGGTCGCCGCAGCCACCGGCGGGCGGCTGCACGCCGACCCGGACGTGACGGTCACGGGGGCGGTGATCACCGACTCGCGCGACGCCGGGCCCGGTGCCCTCTTCGTGGCCCTGCCGGGCGAGCGGGTGGACGGCCACGACTTCGCGGCCACCGCGGTGGCCGCGGGCGCCGCGCTGGTGCTGGCGTCCCGCGAGCTGGACGGCCTGCCGACCGTCGTGGTGGACGACCCGCAGACGGCCCTCGGCGAGCTCGCGCGGTACGTCCTGGCGACGGTGCGCAGCGGGGCCGACGGCGACGTCGTGCCCCAGGTGGTGGCCGTGACCGGCTCTGTCGGCAAGACGACCACGAAGGACCTGCTCGGCCAGCTGCTGACGCCCGAGGCCGGCAACGAGCACGCCATCATCGTCCCCAAAGGCTCGTTCAACAACGAGATCGGCCTGCCGCTCACGGTTCTCCGGGTCACCGCGGCGACGCGCTACCTGGTGCTCGAGATGGGCGCCGACCGCGTCGGCAACATCGCCTACCTCACGCGCATCGCGCCGCCCGACGTCGGTGTCGTGCTCGCGGTCGGCGTCGCGCACGTCGGCCACTTCGGCAGCATCGAGGCCATCGCCCAGACCAAGGGCGAGATGGTCGAGGGCGTGGTCGACGGAGGTTCGGTGGTGCTCAACGCCGACGACCTGCGCGTCGTCGCCATGGCGAACCGCGCCGCCCCCGGCACCACCGTGCAGACCTTCGGCACCATCCCGTCCGCCGACGTCCGCGCCGAGGACGTCACCGTGGACCCCATGGGCCGGGCGAGCTTCACGCTCCGCGTCGCCCGCACCGGCGAGGCCGACGAGCAGCGCGCCGACGTCGCGCTGCAGCTCGTGGGCGCGCACCACGTGAGCAACGCCCTCGCCGCCGCGACGGTGGCGCTGCGCCTCGGCGTGCCGGTGCCCGACGTCGCGAAGCGGCTCTCCGAGGCCACCGCCCTCAGCCCGCACCGCATGGCCGTCACCGAGCGGCCCGACGGTGTCACCGTGATCGACGACGCGTACAACGCGAACCCGGACTCGATGAAGGCGGCGCTGCGCACCCTCGCGGTGGTCTCTGGCCGGACCCGCCGCTCGGTGGCGGTGCTCGGCGAGATGCTCGAGCTCGGCGACGGCGCCCGCGCGGCGCACGACGAGATCGGCCGGCTCGTGGTCCGGCTGAACATCAAGCAGCTCGTCGTGGTCGGCGAGGGTGCCTACCACATCCACGAGGGCGCCATGCAGGAGGGGTCCTGGGGCTCGGAGTCGATCTTCGTGCCGGACATCGCCGCTGCCCGCTCGATGCTGGACGAGTCGCTGGAGCCCGGCGACGTCGTGCTCGTGAAGTCGTCCCTCGGTGCCGGGCTGACCGAGCTCGGGGACCACCTGTCGATGGCTCGGACCGTAGAGGACAACAACAAGTGATCGCGATCCTGGTCAGCGCCGCAGTGGCGCTGCTCGTCGCCCTGCTGGGCACCCCGGTCTTCATCCGGTTCCTGGTCCACAAGAACTACGGCCAGTTCGTCCGCGAGGACGGCCCCACGGGGCACTTCACCAAGCGTGGTACGCCCCAGATGGGCGGCGTCGTCATCATCGCCGCGACCGTGATCGGGGTCGCGGCCTCGATGCTGGTGTCCGGCCGGCTGCCGAGCGTGTCGGCGCTGCTGGCGCTCTACCTCATGGCGGGCCTGGGCCTGATCGGGTTCCTCGACGACTTCACCAAGATCCGCAAGCAGCGCTCCCTCGGCCTGACCCCGCGCGCCAAGCTGATCGGGCAGGGCGTGGTCGGCGTCTCCTTCGCGGTGCTCGCGCTGCAGTTCCCCAACGAGAACTCGCGCACCCCGGCGTCGACCAAGATCTCGTTCCTGCGCGACACGGAGTTCGACCTGGCGTTCGCCGGCGCCACCGTCGGTCTCATCCTCTTCGTGATCTGGGCCAACCTGCTGGTGTCCGCCTGGTCCAACGCGGTGAACGTGACCGACGGTCTGGACGGCCTGGCCACGGGCGTCTCGATCATCACGTTCGGCGCCTACGTGCTGGTCGGCATCTGGCAGCTCAACCAGTCGTGCCAGTTCCTGGCCACCGCGGGACCACGCTGCTACGAGGTGCGTGACCCGCAGGACCTCGCCATCGTGGCCGCCGCCGTCACGGGCGCCTGCGTCGGGTTCCTGTGGTGGAACGCCAACCCCGCCAAGATCTTCATGGGTGACACCGGATCGCTCGCCCTGGGCGGTGCGCTGGCCGGCCTGTCGATCCTGTCGCGGACCGAGCTCCTCGCGGTCATCATCGGCGGCCTGTTCGTGCTCATCGTCTCCTCTGTCGTGATCCAGGTCGGATACTTCAAGATGACGGGCAAGCGCGTGTTCAAGATGGCCCCGCTGCAGCACCACTTCGAGCTGTCGGGGTGGGGCGAGGTCACGATCGTCATCCGGTTCTGGCTCATCGCCGGCCTGCTCGCGGGCCTGGGCATGGGCATCTTCTACGCCGAGTGGGTCGCCTCGTGACCGAGGCGTCCGGTGCTCGCACGTCCGGTGCCGACACGTACGGCGCCGTCGAGCCGCGCGTCCCGCTGGGCGAGGCGCGGGTGGTCCTGGCCGGCCTCGGTGTCACCGGGCGCTCCCTCCAGCGCGTCCTGACGCCGCGTGTCGCGTCCCTGGTCACCGTCGACGACAAGGCGGACGACGCCGACCACAGCGGCCTGGGCTCCGACGGCGCGGCGGCCGTGCTGGCCGAGGCGGACCTGCTGGTCGCCTCACCGGGGTTCGCGCCGCACCACCCGGTCGTCGCCGCCGCGCTGGCCGCCGGCGTGCCCGTGTGGAGCGAGGTCGAGCTGGCGTGGCGCCTGCGGGTCGACCGGCTGGGCTCCGAAGGGCCCGCGGAGTGGCTCGGCATCACCGGGTCCAACGGCAAGACGACCACCGTCGAGATGCTGGTGGCGATCCTGCGCGCCGCGGGCCTGCGCACCGCCGCCGTCGGCAACGTGGGCCGGTCCCTCGTGGAGGCGGCCCTCGACCCCACGCTCGACGTCGTCGCCGTGGAGCTCTCGAGCTTCCAGCTCCACTTCACGCACACGATGTCCCTGGAGGCCGGTGCGGTCCTCAACGTCTCGCCCGACCACCTCGACTGGCACGGCTCCATCGACGCCTACACGCGCGACAAGGGCCGTATCTACGAACGCGTCCGGACGGCCTGCGTCTACAACGTCGCGGACCGGACGACCGAGGACCTGGTGCGCGAGGCAGACGTCGTCGAGGGCGCGCGCGCCGTCGGCTTCGTGGCGGGCACGCCCGGTCCGGGCGACCTCGGCCTGGTCGACGACGTCCTGGTGGACCGCGCCTTCCACACCGCGAGCGACGACCCCGACCGCCGCAAGAGCGCCGCGGAGCTCGGCACCCTGGCCGACCTGAAGCAGCTGGGCGACCAGGGCGGCGTCGTGCCGACGCACATCGTGGCCGACGCCCTGGCCGCCGCCGCCCTGGCGCGTGCGCACGGTGTGCCGGCGTCCGCCGTCCGCGACGGTCTGCGGTCCTTCGGGCCGAGCGAGCACCGTATCCAGCGGGTCGCCGAGGCGGACGGCGTCACGTACGTGAACGACTCCAAGGCGACGAACACGCACTCCGCGGCCGCCTCGCTGGCCGGCTTCGCCCACGGCACGGTCGTGTGGATCGCCGGCGGGCTGTCCAAGGGCGCCACGTTCGACGAGCTCGTCTCGTCCCGCGCCGACCGCATGCGCGCCGCCGTGGTGATCGGCGCCGACCCCCGCCCGCTGGCCGACACGCTGGCCCGACACGCGCCGAAGATCCCGGTGGTGGTGATCGATCCCGGTGACACTGGGACCGTGATGCGCCGGGCGGTAGCCGCAGCGCGGGACCTGGCCCAGCCGGGGGACACCGTGCTGCTGGCCCCGGCGGGTGCGTCGCAGGACCAGTTCGCCTCGTACGCCCAGCGCGGCGAGGAGTTCGCACGCGTGGTGCGTGAGCTCACCTCCTGAGCTGCGGGCTCGGGAGCTGACGGCGCTGCTCGCGCACGGGGCAGGAGGGACAGGGATGGCCACGACGGGAACGAGCCGGAGGGCTCCTGCGCGTTCCTGGCTGGGCCAGTGGAACTCGGACGTCTCCAGCTACTACCTCCTGGTGGGCACCACCGGTCTGCTGACCGTGATCGGTCTGATCATGGTGCTGTCCAGCTCGACGGTGACGTCGATCGCCGCGGACCAGTCGCCGTACGCGGCCTTCCTGGTCCAGGCGCAGTACGCGCTGATGGGCCTGCCCGTGCTCCTGGTCGCCGCGCACCTGCCGGTCCGTTGGTACAAGCGGCTCGCGCTGCCCGGGCTCGCCGTCGCGATGGTGCTGCTCGTCGCGGTGATCTTCATGGGGGAGATCGCCAACGGCCAGCAGAACTGGCTGGTGTTCGGACCGGTGCGTTTCCAGCCGTCCGAGCTCGCCAAGCTCGCTCTCGCCATCTGGCTCGGTACGGTGCTCGGTCGCAAGCAGGCCCTGCTGGGCAGCTGGTCGCACGCGATCCTGCCGGCCGTGCCGGGCGCGGTGGTGGTCCTCGGCCTGGTGCTCGGCGGAGGCGACCTCGGTACGGCGCTCGTGATGGGCCTCCTGGTGGCCGGCGCCTTCTTCGTGGCCGGCGTGCCCATGTCCCTCATGACGCTCGGCGGCGCGCTGGGAGCCTTCGTGGTCGGGTACGTGTTCATCCTGCAGCAGGACGGCGGCGACCGGCTGCGGCGGATCGTGGCCACCTACGGCGCCGAGTGCGACAAGTCCTCCGACTGCTACCAGTCCCTGCACGGCCTGTTCGGGCTGGGCACCGGCGGGCTGTGGGGAGTGGGCCTGGGCGCGAGCCGCGAGAAGTGGAACTACCTGCCCGAGGCGCACAACGACTTCATCTTCGCCGTGATCGGCGAGGAGCTCGGGCTGTTCGGCACGGTGCTGGTGCTGGCGCTGTTCGCCGTGCTCGGCCTCGCGATGAGCCGCGTGATCCGGCGGCACACCGACCCGTTCGTCAAGGTCGCCACCGCCGCCGTCGCCTGCTGGATCGTGGGCCAGGCCTTCGTGAACATCGGCGTGGTGATCGGCGTGCTGCCGGTGATCGGCGTGCCGCTCCCGCTGGTGTCCGCGGGCGGGTCCGCGCTCATCACGACGATGGCGGCGCTCGGGATGGTGATCTCGTTCGCCCGGACCGAGCCAGGGGCTGCCAAGGCACTGGCTGCACGCGGTAGCGTCGTGCGCAAGTCACTGGCTGTGCTGGGCGGCGCGGTTCGTAGACGGTAGAAATGTGCACGGTGGCTCCAGCTGTGGACGAGTTCCGGCACCTCGGGTCTCGCACGGCGGAGCGCTGCGCACCGACCCGCCCGGGCCGTTCGTCCGGGCGACGACGAGAAGGTGATGATGAGCTCAGCAGTTGTGTCGGTGGTGCTCGCCGGTGGCGGTAGCGCGGGACACGTGAACCCCCTGCTCGCGGTGGCGGACGAGGTACGGCGTCGGGAGCCCGGTGCGCGCGTGCTCGCGCTCGGCACCACGACCGGCCTGGAGGCCGAGCTCGTGCCGGCCCGCGGCTACGAGCTGCGGCCCATCCCGCGCGTGCCGCTGCCGCGGCGTCCCAGCCCGGACCTGCTGCGGCTGCCGGGCAGGCTGGCGGCCGCGGTGAGGTCGGCGGAGGAGGCGATCGACGAGATCGACGCGCAGGCCGTGATCGGTTTCGGCGGGTACGTGGCGACGCCCGCCTACCTCGCGGCCCGGCGCAAGGGCGTGCCGATCGTGATCCACGAGCAGAACGCGCGGCCCGGCCTGGCCAACCGCCTGGGCGCCCGGTGGGCGGCCCGCGTGGGCCTCACCTTCCCCGGCACACCGCTGCGCGGGGGCGTCCTCACGGGTCTGCCGCTGCGGCAGGCGATCGCGGCGCTCGTGCAGGAGCGCGAGGCCGACGCCGCGGGCGCCCGCGCCCGTGCCGCCGCAGAGCTGGGCCTCGACCCGGCGCTGCCGACCCTCGTCGTGACGGGTGGCTCCCTGGGCGCGGTGAACCTGAACCGCGCGGTGTCCGGTGTCGCCGCCCAGATCCTCGCCGCCGGGGCGCAGGTGCTGCACCTGACGGGCAAGGGCAAGGGTGACGAGGTGCGCGCGACGCTCGCGGCCGTCCCCGCGCTCGACGACCGGCGCTACCAGGTCCGCGAGTACCTGGAGCAGATGGAGCTCGCCTACGCGGTCGCCGACCTGGTGGTCTGCCGCTCCGGCGCCGGCTCCGTGGCCGAGCAGGCCGCGCTCGGTATCCCTGCGGTCTACGTGCCGCTGCCCATCGGCAACGGCGAGCAGCGGCTGAACGCCGCGCCGCTGGTCGGGGCGGGCGGCGGTCTGCTGGTGGACGACGCGGACCTGACGCCCGACTGGGTGTCGCGAGAAGTTCCTACGCTGCTCGCGGACCGTGAGCGGCTCGGTGTCATGGCGAAGGCCGCGCGGTCGGCCGGCACCACCGACGGCGCCGCACGTGTCGTCGATCTCGTCGAGCAAGCCGTACGGTCAGCAGGTACCGACACCACGGAGGTCAGGTCATGAGCACCACGGTCACGGATCAGATGACAGATCAGGTCGCGAAGCTCGGACGCGTCCACATGATCGGCATAGGCGGGGCCGGCATGTCCGTCGTGGCCCGCCTGCTCGCCGGGCGCGGCGTGCCCGTGCAGGGCTCGGACGCCGCAGAATCGGAGACGCTGGAGGCCTTGCGGGCCGAGGGCGTCAAGGTGTGGGTCGGTCACGATCCGGCCCACCTCACGGGGGTGGACTCCGTGGTGATCTCGAGCGCCGTGCACGAGGACAACCCGGAGCTGGCCGCTGCCCGCGCCCGCCGCCTGAACGTGCTGCACCGCTCGCAGGCGCTGGCCGCGCTGATGGAGGGACAGCGCGGCATCGCCGTCGCCGGCGCGCACGGCAAGACGACGACGTCGGCCATGATCGCGACGATCCTGCGCGAGGCGGGCCTCGACCCGTCGTACGCGATCGGCAGCACCGTCCGTACCGCCAACGGGTCGACACCGGGTGGTCACCTGGGGACGTCCGACGTGCTCGTGGCCGAGGCCGACGAGTCGGACGGCTCGTTCCTGAACTACACGCCGACCATCGCGGTGGTGACGAACGTCGAGGCGGACCACCTGGACCACTACGGCACCCCGGAGGCCTTCAACGGCGCGTTCATCCGGTTCGCGCGCCGCCTGGTGTCCGACGGCTGGCTCATCGCCTGCGCCGACGACGAGGGCTCGCTCTCCGTGGGGGCCACGATCTGCGCCACGGGCGGCCACGTCATCACCTATGGCACGAACGACACGGCGCGGGTGCGCGTCACCGACATCTCGACGACGCCCGAGGGCACCACCGCGGTGCTGCGCGGCGACATCCTGGGCACCAACGAGCAGGTGGCCGACGGCGCCGGCGTGTCCGGCAACGTGCCGGGCATCCCGATGCGGCTCTCGGTCCCGGGCAAGCACAACGTGCTCAACGCGACCGCCGCCGTGATCGCCGCGGTGAAGCTGGGTGTGTCGCCCGAGCAGGCGGTCGCCGGCGTCGGCGCGTTCGTCGGCACGGGCCGCCGCTTCGAGGAGAAGGGCATCGCCGACGGCGTCCGCGTGATCGACGACTACGCCCACCACCCCACGGAGGTCCGGGTCATCCTGACGGCCGCGCGCGAGATCGCGGACGGCGGTCGCGTGCTCATCCTGTTCCAGCCGCACCTGTACTCGCGCACCAAGACCTTCGCCGAGAGCTTCGCCAAGGAGCTGTCGGCCGCCGACGAGGTGGTGGTCACGGACATCTACGGGGCCCGCGAGGAGCGCGACCCGTCGGTCACCGCGAACACGATCGTCGACCTGATGGCCGACCACGGCGCCGCCTACGCGGTGCCGGACCGGCTGGACGCCGCGCACGCGATCACCGACCTCGCCCGGCCGGGCGACGTGGTGCTCACGGTCGGCGCCGGTGACGTGACGCAGCTCGGGCCGGCCGTCCTGGCGCGCCTGAACGGCCGCGTCGCCACGGGCTCGGCCGCTGCACCGGGGCTGGGCGAGGACTGATGCGACCGCCCGCGCGTCCTCGCGCCGCGGGCACGGCACGGCCGCGCCCCGCAGGTGAGGGCTCGGTACAGCAGGGAAAGAACGGCCAGGAGGCCCCGGGCGCTACCGCCCGGGGCGCCAAGGGCCAGGGCCCGGCGCAGGAGCCCGC
Organism: Promicromonospora iranensis; assembly: GCF_028994805.1. Classification (GTDB taxonomy): domain Bacteria; phylum Actinomycetota; class Actinomycetes; order Actinomycetales; family Cellulomonadaceae; genus Promicromonospora; species Promicromonospora iranensis. The sequence goes on from NZ_JAJQQP010000006.1 coordinate 318,859, forward strand.
TCAGCGGGCCACCGCGCCGGCCCGGCCCGGTCGCACGACGTCCGGTGCGCAGGCTCCGGGTAGGCGGCAGCCGGCGTCGCAGCCGGTGCCGCAGGGCACGGCCCCGCCGAGGACCTCGGCGAGCCGCCCGGACACGGCTCGCACGTCGCCGTCGGGCACCCGGCACGACGTGGTGTCGGACCAGCTGGCCGACCGTCTCGCCGAGCGCACGGCGATGGCCCGCTACCGGGTGTGGCGCCGGATCGGCTGGACCGCCCTGACACTGGCGGTCGCCGCGGGGCTGGTGTGGGCGACGTTCTTCTCGCCGCTGCTCGCGCTCGACCCGGAGCAGGTCCGGGTCGCCGGGCAGGGCACCACCGTCGACGTCGGGCAGGTGCGCGAGACGGTGACGGACCAGGCGGGCGTGCCGCTGCCCCGGATCGACACCGTCGGCCTGCGCGAGGAGATCCTCGCGATGAACGCCGTCAAGGACGTGGAGATCACGCGCGCCTGGCCCGACGGTCTGACGGTGCGGCTCACCTCCCGGGAACCGGTCGCCGCAGTCCCGCAGCAGGGTGACGTGTACGCCCTGATGGACGCGGAGGGCGTGCGGGTCGGCACGGCGGAGGACGTGCCCGACAACCTGCCGTCGATCGTCGTCTCGCTGGCCGAGGGCGAGGCCGGCCGGCGGGCCATGAACGCGGCGCTGGAGGTGCTGGGCGCCCTGCCGCAGAAGCTTGCGGGCGACATCCAGACGGTCAGCGCCGCGACGCAGGACGACGTGCGGACCACGCTGTCGGACGGTCGCGTGATCCGGTGGGGGAGCGGGGCGCAGGTCGAGCTCAAGACCAAGGTCGCGCAGACCCTGCTGCGCGCGGAGCCGTCGGCGACGACCATCGACGTGTCGTCACCCGACCTGCCGGTCACGCGCTGACCGCCGCCTGTCGGTCCCGCCCTCGGGCGGGGGGACGGTCCCGGGGGTCGCGCGTGTGATGTCGCTGGTCGGGCGTCCGGGACGGATGCCGCCCTGCCGCGCCTGAAAATGACATCCGTGTGATTTCTCGCGTGCATCGTTGCGCGACACGCGCAACGATGTCTTCGACACAGTTCGACGCCGCACTTACCGTCGAACTCAGCAGCAACCTGACATAACTCTAACCCTCTACCTCAACCTGAGACTTCGGGAGGGACGAGAGTCGGGACTCGGGACCCGATCGAAAGGCGACGACGTGGCAACTCCGCAGAACTACCTGGCAGTAATCAAGGTGGTCGGTATCGGCGGCGGTGGTGTGAACGCCGTCAACCGCATGATCGAGGTCGGCCTCAAGGGCGTCGAGTTCATCGCGATCAACACGGACGCACAGGCACTCCTGATGTCGGACGCCGACGTCAAGCTCGACGTCGGACGTGAGCTCACGCGCGGCCTCGGTGCCGGCGCGGACCCTGAGGTCGGCAAGAAGGCGGCCGAGGACCACGCCGAGGAGATCGAGGACGTCCTGCGCGGCGCCGACATGGTCTTCGTCACGGCGGGCGAGGGCGGCGGCACCGGCACCGGCGGCGCTCCCGTCGTAGCACGCATCGCGCGCTCGCTCGGCGCGCTGACGGTCGGCGTCGTGACGCGGCCGTTCACGTTCGAGGGCCGGCGCCGTGCGGTGCAGGCCGAGAGCGGCATCGAGAACCTCCGCGACGAGGTCGACACGCTGATCGTGATCCCGAACGACCGGCTCCTGTCGATGTCGGACCGGAACGTGTCGGCCATCGCGGCGTTCCACTCGGCCGACCAGGTGCTGCACTCCGGTGTGCAGGGCATCACCGATCTCATCACCACGCCCGGCCTGATCAACCTGGACTTCGCGGACGTGAAGTCGGTCATGCAGGGTGCGGGCTCCGCGCTCATGGGCATCGGCTCGGCACGGGGCGAGGACCGCGCGGTGCAGGCGGCCGAGCTGGCGATCTCGTCGCCGCTGCTCGAGGCCTCGATCGACGGCGCGCACGGCGTGCTGCTGTCGATCCAGGGTGGCAGCGACCTCGGTCTCTTCGAGGTGCACGAGGCCGCGCGCCTGGTGCAGGAGGCCGCGCACCCGGAGGCCAACATCATCTTCGGTACGGTCATCGACGACGCGCTCGGCGACGAGGTGCGGGTCACCGTCATCGCCGCGGGCTTCGACGGCGGCCTGCCCAAGGAGCGCAAGGACAACCGGGCCCTCGGTCAGGTGGCCGGAGCGGTGGCGAGCCCCGCGGCGACGCGGAGCCCCGCGACGGCGCCGGTGCCGCTGCCCGACGTCTCCGACGCGGCGCGCCGCGCACCGGAGCACCACAGCGGGAACGGCATGCCCCCGTCGGTCCCGCCGGCGCACCAGCAGCCGTCCCCGGTCTCCACGCTGCCTCGCGTGATCGACGACGAGGGTTCGGACGACGTGCCGCGCACGCTGGACGAGCCGGCCGTCGTGGTGCAGGGCTCGTTCAACCGGCAGGACGTCTCGCGCGAGCAGGGCGAGCGCGTGGAGGTCCCGCCGCTGTACGACGAGAACCCGCGCCGGACCTCCGAGGACCTGGACGTCCCCGACTTCCTGAAGTGACCGGACCCGCGATCGTCCGCCGGGTACTCTCGCACACGTGAGCGACACCCGGACTCTTGCAGGCGTGCACCCCGTCGATCTCGGCGACGGGGTGCACGCCTTTTTCACGGCCGGCACGGGCGGTGTCTCGCCCGCCCCCTGGTCGCCGTCGGACGGCGGCGGGCTGAACCTCGGCCTCAACGTGTCCGACGACGCGGCGCGGGTGGCGGTCAACCGGTCACTGGTGGCTGAGCGGCTCGGTGCGCCGGTGGCCTTCGCCACACAGGTGCACGGCGACGTGGTGCTGGAGCTCGGGCCGGCCGAGCGCGTCGCGTGGGCCGCGCACCGGCCACCCGCGTCGGCGGGGGAGGGCGACGCCCTGGTCACCGCGGAACGCGGGCTGGGGCTCGGGGTCCTCGTCGCCGACTGCGTACCCGTGCTGCTGGCCGACCCGGAGGCACGCGTCGTCGCGGTCGCGCACGCAGGGCGCAAGGGCGTGCTGACCGGTGTGGTGCACCGGGCCCTCGACGCGCTGGTCGCGCGCGGTGCCGACCCGGCACGCGTGCGCGCCGCGGTCGGTCCGGCGGTGTGCGGGCGGTGCTACGAGGTGCCCGGCGCGATGCGCGACGAGGTGGCCGCCGTGGTGCCGGAGACCCGTGCGACGACCAGCGAGGGTACACCCGGCCTGGACCTGCCCGCGGGAGTGGTCGCGCAGCTCGCCGTGCGCGGCGTGGCGGCGACGCGGGTCGAGCGGTGCACGCTCGAGGATGCGAGCCTGTTCTCGCACCGTCGGGCCAGCGGTGTCGGTACCACAACCGGCCGCCAAGCCGGAATCATCGCGCTCATTTGACGTCAGCGCCCGGATAGTCCTTCCGCGACACGCCGACAGCAACGCGCTGACCTGCAAAATCACACGGATGTCGTTTTTAGCGAGCAATCGCTGAACAACTTTGGCAAAGTTGTTCGTGGCACGGCGTGTCGCACTTCCGGGTCGGATAGCGCCGGGCTACTTTTGTCAAGGCGACCTCGATCAGGGGTCAAGGTCGGACCTGTTGTACGGGCCCGCTGGACACCGAGGCAGAAGGACGCACAGCAGGCGACGAACGGAGAATGAGCGATGGCCGGAGCGCTTCGCAAGACCATGCTGTATCTGGGCCTCGCCGACGATCAGGGCGAGCAGGAGTACCTCGACGACTACGACGAGGGCCTGGAGGAAAACGTGGAGGATCACCGGCACGCACAGGTCACGCCGCTGCACCGCGATGGTGTGCCGCGTGAGGCCCTGTCCTCCTCGGACCTGCGCCGCATCACGACGGTGCACCCCCGGTCGTACAACGACGCACGGAATATCGGCGAGGCTTTCCGCGCCGGCACTCCCGTCATCATGAACCTCTCCGACATGGACGACGCCGACGCCAAGCGCCTGGTCGACTTCTCCGCCGGCCTGATCTTCGGTCTGCACGGCTCGATCGAGCGAGTGACCAACAAGGTCTTCCTGCTCTCGCCCGAGCACGTGGAGATCGCTGCTGAGGAGCAGGTTGCCACCGAGAAGCCGAACGGACGCGGCGGCTTCTACAACCAGAGCTGAGTCCGGCACGCCAGGACGACGCAACACAGGACGATGTATGAGGGGCGGTCGCTGCGGCGGCCGCCCCTCACGCGTGTCCGGCCGTTCGCAGCCGTCCGCCTGTTCGTGACCGGACTCGCGCGGCACCCACACCAGGCACTTCCCGCTGTACCTTGCCGGAACAGGTTAGGTTGTCCCTTGTGATCTGGGACTTCATCGGCTTCGTGCTGTGGCTCTTCCTGCTGTTCCTCATCGGACGGCTCATCTTCGACTGGGTGCAGTTCTTTGCCCGGGACTGGCGACCCCGTGGTGTGCTGCTCGTGATCGCCGAGGCGATCTACACCGTCACGGACCCGCCTCTGCGGTTCCTGCGCCGCCTGATCCCGCCGTTGCGGCTGGGCCAGGTGCAGCTGGATCTCGCGTTCATCGTGCTGTTCTTCGGCGTCTCGCTGCTCTCGTCGCTCATCGGAGGTATCGGGTAGGCGAGTCGGCCTCGTGGTGAATCTGTGCTGGTTCGGAGCGACCCGGCCGGCACCGGGGCGTCGGTCCCGCGGAAACATTGACCGGGGCATGGATGGAGCCTGGGGTGACACGGCACACTCTGTGAGGAAATCGTGCCCGGGGGTGCTCCCGGTGTCCCACGCCGATGTCGTCCGCTACCGTGGGTTTCGACGGAGGGCGCGCGGCTGGGCAGCGCCGACGTCCGAGTTCTGCGTTCCTACGTTCTAACTTTCGAGGTGACACGATGGCACTGCTTACTGCAGAGGACATCCTCAACAAGAAGTTCTCCGCGACGAAGTTCCGCGAGGGCTACGACGTCGAGGAGGTCGACGACTTCCTCGACGAGGTCGTGCGGACCCTGACCAACGTCCAGGAGGAGAACGAGGGCCTCCGGCAGAAGGTCGCCGCCGCCGAGCGGCGTATCGCCGAGCTCTCGCGGAACGAGGCCGCCGGCCCCGCCCGCGCACAGGCCGCTCCGGTCGCTGCCCCGGTCATGCCGACCGGCCCCGCCGCCGGCCCCAAGGGCAACGGCCCCGAGCCGGAGTCGGCGACCGGGATGCTCCAGCTGGCCCAGAAGCTGCACGACGACTACGTGCGCTCCGGCCAGGAAGAGGGCGACCGGCTCATCAGCGAGGCCAAGACCGAAGGTGCGCGTATCGTGCGCGACGCCGAGGAGACCTCGCACCGCACGCTCTCCCAGCTCGAGCAGGAGCGTTCGCTCCTGGAGCGCAAGATCGACGAGCTGCGTCTGTTCGAGCGTGACTACCGCACCCGGCTGAAGAGCTTCCTGCAGAACCTGCTCGGTGACCTCGACGCCCGGGGCTCTGCTCTTCCGCCGCGCAACAACCAGCAGTCCGGCCGCCCGGCCGAGATGGCACAGGGCATCTGACAGCAGTTTCCATCGAGCACGGCGGCCGGGCGTCCCCACCTCACGCCCGGCCGCCGTGCGCGACGAGCCAGTCGCATCCATGATTGGGGCACGCCACGTCGGCGTGCCCCGTTGTGCGTCCGGCCGCTTGTGCTTACGCTTCGTGGACTTGACCACCGGGGGCGATCGTGAAGGGGAACCCATGACCAAGATCTCGACCGCGACGCGAACCGCGATCAAGCAAGAGTTCCCGAACCTGACGCGTGACGTGAAGAAGTTCCCCGTCCGCGAAGGTGAAGAACCCTGGACCGCACGTGAGGTCGAAGAGCTGGCCGCGCTGCTGCTCGAGGACAAGGAGCGGCTGGAGCGCGAGCTGGAAGCGGCTGACCGCGAGCTGTCGGACCTTCTGCGGAACTCCGGGGACGGGGCGGGCGACGACCAGGCCGACTACGGCTCGAGCGCCCTGGAACGCGAACAGGAGCTCACGCTCGTCAACAACATGCGTGACCTCCTGGACCAGACGAACCATGCGATCGACCGCATCCGTAAGGGCACGTACGCCACGTGCGAGCTCACCGACCTGCCGATCGGCAAGGCGCGGCTCCAGGCCTTCCCGAGGGCGACGCTGTCGGTCGAGGCCAAGGCGCGCGAGGAGCGTCGCGGGGCCTGACCGGCTTCCGCTCTGAACCCCGCGGCTGACCTCATCGAAAATCCGATATCAAGACTGTGATGTCTGGCTTACGGGTATTCCTGGCGTAATGCCGCGGGGTTCGGTCCTGGAATGTCGCCTTTTACTCGGTGCGCGCCTCGATGCGTTCGAATTGACAGGGTGAAATTCTCGCCGGATGCTCGTCGAGATGAATCACACACGTGTGGTTCATCGCTATTTCGTCTGAGCTATTCGAGGGGGATACACAATGATCCGAGGATTCCGTGCAACCTGCCGTGCAGGGGCAGCCGTAGTCATGTCGGCCGGTCTGGTCGTCGGCGCGGCAACGGGTGCGAGCGCACTGGTGACGGGCGACGAGCCGATCAGCGCGCCGGCCGCCGGCAGCGCGACGGAGGTGGCCGACGGCGCTGCCGCTGCGGCCGACGTGCTCGGCACCGCGAGCCCGCTGGGTGTCGTGGGTACGGACGGCGCGCTGGACGTGCTCGAGGGCTACGGCACCTCGGAGCTGCCCGCGGGCGTCGACGGTGCGATGGTCCCCGAGGAGGTCGCCACCACCGGTGAGGTCGTCGAGATCGAGAGCGACGGCAGCTTCAACGCGCTGAACGACGTCTGTGTCGCTCCCTGGTACTGGGAGGGTCCGGGCAACGTGGGCAGCACCGCCAACGTGACCGACTACCAGGCCTGCAACGACGGTGACTACGAGCTCGGTGGCGACGGTTCGGTCAACGTCCTGAACAACGTGTGCGTCGCGCCGTGGCACTGGGACGGCCCGCTGAACCTGTTCAACACGGGTAACGTCACGAAGTACGCGGCCTGCAACTGACGCTTTCGTCAATTGACTGCTGTCGTGCGGTGACGCGACGGTAGTGCTGCACCAGGCGAGGCCCTTTCCCGGATATCGGGAAAGGGCCTCGCTGCATGTGTCGGACCGTGCCGCTCTCTTGATGAGCAATCAATGGCGGGATGGCGCGGAGAACGTCACCGGCACGGCCGTACGCCGCCCGGCCTCCGGGCGCGCGGGCCCGCGCGCGTCCGCGGCATGGGACACTTTGCCTGATGTCTACTCCCGCTGAACCCTCCGCCGTGGCCGGCGGCGAGACGGATCCCGCAGCAGCCACGCCCCCGTCGTCGGGCAGCCGTGTGCTGGTCGTCTGGACCGTCGTCCTCGCGGCCTTCGTCCTGGCCGCCGACCAGCTGACCAAGTGGTGGGCCGAGTCCGCGCTCACCGTGGGTGGTGAGCCGATCCCGCTCGTCGGCGAGCTGCTGCAGCTGCGTCTGATCTACAACCCGGGTGCGGCTCTCTCGATCGCCTCGGGCTACACCTGGATCCTGACCATCGTCGTGACGGTCGTCGTGGTGTTCATCATCCGGGCGATCGGGCGCCTGGGCTCGCGTGGCTGGGCCGTCGCGCTGGGCCTGCTGCTCGGTGGCGCCGTCGGCAACCTCGTGGACCGCCTGGTGCGGGAGCCCGGGTTCGCGCGCGGCCACGTCGTGGACTTCATCGACTACGCGGGCTTCTTCGTCGGCAACGTCGCCGACATCGCCGTCGTCTCGGCAGCCGTGCTGATCGCGCTGCTGTCCCTGCGAGGCATCGGCCTGGACGGCAAGCGCCACACGGACGAGAAGTCCGGCGACCAGCTCGACGACGAGCCCGGCGACCAGCTCGCCGACAAGCCCGGCGAGAAGCCAGGCGACGAGCCCGGCGACGAGCCCGGCGGGCGGCCGGCCGGCCAGGGCGACCCCGCCTGATGGCGCTCCGCACGCTGCCCGTCCCCGACGGGCTGGCAGGTGACCGTGTCGATGCCGCGCTGGCACGCATGCTCGGGCTCTCGCGGACCCGTGCGGCCGAGCTCGCCGAGGCGGGTGCCGTGCGTCTCGACGGGCGTCAGGTGCGCAAGTCGGACCGGGTGCTGCCCGGCGGCTGGATCGAGGTGGACCTGCCCGAGGAGCGGCCCGCCGTCGAGGTGGTGGCGGAGCCCGTGCCCGGCATGGGCATCGTGTACGACGACGACGACCTGGTGGTCATCGACAAGCCGGTCGGCGTGGCGGCGCACCCGTCGCCGGGCTGGACCGGGCCCACGGTGGTCGGGGCGCTCGTCGCGGCGGGCTACCGCGTGTCGACGTCGGGCGCGGCGGAGCGGCAGGGCATCGTGCACCGGCTCGACGTCGGCACGTCGGGACTGATGGTGGTTGCGAAGTCCGAGCTCGCCTACACCGGCCTGAAGCGCGCCTTCAAGGAGCGCACCGTCGACAAGATCTACCACGCCCTGGCACAGGGGCACCCGGACCCGACGTCGGGCACGATCGACGCCCCCATCGGGCGCCACCCCAGCTCGGACTGGAAGTTCGCCGTGACCGCCGAGGGCAAGCCGTCGGTGACGCACTACGAGACGCTCGAGATGCTGTCGGCGGCGTCGCTGCTGGAGGTGCGCCTGGAGACCGGGCGCACCCACCAGATCCGCGTGCACCTCGCCGCGCTGCGCCATCCGCTCGTGGGCGACCTGACCTACGGTGCGGACCCCGTGCTGGCCTCCAAGGTAGGTCTGACGCGCCAGTGGCTGCACGCGCACCGGCTGGGGTTCGAGCACCCTACGACCGGGCGGCGGGTCGAGGTCGAGTCCGGCTACCCGGCCGACCTCGCGGCCGCTCTCGAGGTCGTGCGGGGCGCGTACACGTGATGTGAGCTTCCGCTCGGCGTTGCTGGGCGAGAGTGTCGGTGGCTCGTTTTAGACTCGCCGCATGCCCACCGCCACCGCTGCCAAGAGCGACGACTTCGTCCACCTCCACGTCCACACCGAGTTCTCGATGCTGGACGGCGCGGCGAGGATCGGCGACCTCATGGAGGAGGTCGGGCGGCAGGGCCAGAAGGCCATCGCGACGACCGACCACGGGTACCTGTTCGGCGCGCACGAGTTCTGGGCACAGGCGCAGAAGGCCGGTATCAAGCCGATCATCGGCGTCGAGGCGTACGTCACGCCGGGTACCAGCCGGTTCGACCAGACGCGCGTGCGCTACGGCGAGGCGGGCCAGGAGTCGGACGACGTCTCGGCGCGCGGTGCGTACACCCACATGACGTTGCTGAGCAAGAACAACACCGGCATGCACAACCTGTTCCGGGCGTCATCGCTGGCCTCTCTGGAAGGCCAGATGGGCAAGTGGCCGCGCATGGACAGGGACCTGCTGGAGAAGTACTCCGACGGACTCATCGCGACGACCGGCTGCCCGTCGAGCGAGATCCAGGTGCGGCTGCGGCTGGGCCAGTGGGACGAGGCGGTCCGGCAGGCGGGCGAGCTGCAGGAGATCTTCGGCAAGGAGAACTACTTCGTCGAGCTGATGGACCACGGGCTCGACATCGAGACCCGCGTGACCAAGCAGCTCATCGAGCTGAGCAAGACGATCGGCGCGCCGCTCGTGGCCACCAACGACCTGCACTACGTGCGCGAGGAGGACGCGACCAGCCAGGAAGCACTGCTCGCGATCAACTCCGGATCCACCCTGGACGACCCGAACCGGTTCCGGTTCGGCGGCACCGGCTACTACGTGAAGTCGGCCGCCGAGATGCGGCAGATCTTCAAGGAGCTCCCTGAGGCGTGCGACAACACCCTGCTCATCGCCGAGCAGTGCGAGGTCTCGTTCAACGACAAGGCCAACTACATGCCGCGCTTCCCCGTGCCCGAGGGGGAGGACGAGATCTCGTGGTTCATCAAGGAGGTCGAGGCAGGACTGCTCCGCCGGTACCCGAACGGGTACTCGGACGAGGTGCGCAAGCAGGCGGACTACGAGGTCGAGGTCATCATCCAGATGGGCTTCCCTGGGTACTTCCTCGTGGTCGCCGACTTCATCAACTGGTCGAAGCAGCAGGGCATCCGCGTGGGACCGGGCCGCGGTTCCGCCGCCGGGTCGATGGTGTCGTACCTGATGGGCATCACCGAGCTGGACCCGCTGGTGCACGGCCTCATCTTCGAGCGGTTCCTGAACCCCGAGCGCGTCTCCATGCCTGACGTCGACGTGGACTTCGACGAGCGCCGGCGCGGTGAGGCCATCCGGTACGTCACGGAGAAGTACGGCGACGACCGCGTGGCGATGATCGTCACCTACGGCACCATCAAGGCCAAGCAGGCGGTCAAGGACTCCGCACGCCTGCTCGGGTTCCCCTTCGCGATGGGGGAGAAGCTCACCAAGGCGATGCCGCCTGCCGTCATGGGCAAGGACATCCCGCTGTCGGGCATCTTCGACCCGAAGCACGAGCGGTACTCGGAGGCGTCGGAGTTCCGCCAGGTGCACGACACCGACCCCGAGGCGCAGCGGGTCGTCGAGCTCGCGCGCGGTATCGAGGGCCTGAAGCGGCAGTGGGGCGTGCACGCGGCCGGCGTCATCATGTCGAGCGACCCGCTGATCGACATCATCCCGATCATGAAGCGCCCGCAGGACGGCGCGATCATCACGCAGTTCGACTACCCGACGTCCGAGGGCCTCGGCCTCATCAAGATGGACTTCCTGGGGCTGCGTAACCTCACGATCCTCGACGACGCGCTCGAGAACATCGTGATGAACGGCAAGGACCCGGTCGACATCGAGCACGTCGAGCTCGACGACAAGGCCACCTACGAGCTGCTCGCCAGCGGCAACACGCTCGGCGTGTTCCAGCTCGACGGAGGGGCCATGCGCTCCCTGCTGCGGCAGATGCGGCCCGACAGCTTCGAGGACGTCTCCGCCGTCATCGCCCTGTACCGGCCCGGGCCGATGGGCATGAACTCGCACATCAACTATGCGCTGCGCAAGAACGGGCAGCAGAAGATCGAGGCGATCCACCCGGCTGTCGAAGAGCCGTTCGCGGAGATCTTGGACGAGACGTACGGCCTGATCGTCTACCAGGAGCAGGTGCAGCGCGCCGCCCAGATCATGGCCGGTTACTCGCTGGGCCAGGCCGACCTGCTGCGCCGGGCCATGGGGAAGAAGAAGCCAGAGGTGCTGGCCAAGGAGTACGTCAACTTCGAGAAGGGCGCCAAGGACAAGGGATACAAGCCCGACGCGATCAAGGCGGTCTGGGACACGCTGGTCCCGTTCGCCGGGTACGCGTTCAACAAGGCGCACTCCGCCGGCTACGGCCTCGTTGCGTACTGGACCGCCTACCTCAAGGCGAACTACCCGGCCGAGTACATGGCCGGACTGCTCCAGTCGGTGGGCGACAACAAGGACAAGATGGCGCTCTACCTCAACGAGTGCCGTCGCATGGGCATCACGGTGCTCCCGCCGGACGTCAACGACTCGTCGGCGAAGTTCACGGCCGTCGGGGGAGACATCCGCTTCGGCCTCACCGGCGTGCGGAACGTGGGCCGCAACGTCGTGGACGCGATCGTGGCGGCCCGTGAGGAGAAGGGCGTCTACACGTCGTTCCAGGACTTCCTCGACAAGGTGCCCGCGCCGGTCTGCAACAAGCGCACCATCGAGTCGCTCATCAAGGCAGGGGCGTTCGACTCGCTCGGGCACACGCGGCGCTCGCTGCTCGTGGTGCACGAGCAGGCCGTCGACTCCGTGATCAGCGTCAAGCGCAAGGAAGCGGAGGGTCAGTTCGACCTCTTCGCCGACTTCGGCGGCGGGGGCGACGACGACGCCGGCATGGGCTTCTCCATCGAGGTCCCGGACCTGCCCGACTGGGAGAAGAAGCAGAAGCTGCAGTTCGAGCGGGAGATGCTCGGCCTGTACGTGAGCGACCACCCGCTGTCCGGGCTGGAGCACGTGCTCCAACGGGCAGCCGACACGTCGATCGCCTCGCTGATCACCGACGAGCACCGGCCGGACAACTCAGTGGTGACCGTCGCGGGCCTGCTCACCTCGGTACAGCGCAAGATGAGCAAGAACGGCAACCCGTGGGCCGCGGTGACCGTGGAGGACCTGGAGGGCGCCGTCGAGGTCATGTTCTTCGGCGAGACCTACCTTGCGTACTCGACGATGCTCGCGGAGGACCAGGTGGTGGTGCTGCGCGGCAAGGTGCGGCGCCGGGACGAGTCGATGTCGCTCCAGGCCATGGAGGTCGCGCTGCCCGACATCACCGTCGGGTCGGACTCGCCGCTGGCCGTCACCGTGCCGCACAGCCGGGCCGTCGAGCCCGTCATCGTGCGGCTGCGGGAGGTGCTGGCGACGCACCCGGGATCGGCCGAGGTGCACGTCGTCGTGGCCGAGCCGGGCAAGAAGACCCTGGTGCGGGCCTCCGACAGCCTGCGTGTGGAGAAGTCGCCCGCCCTCTTCGGTGATCTGAAGGCGCTGCTCGGGCAGGGCTGCCTCTCGTGACCGAGGCCGGGGACGTCGGGACCGACCGCTACCGCGAGGCCGATCACGACCGTTTCGCGCTTGTGCCCGCTGCCTACGTCTTCTTCCGGCGGGAGGGCCAGGTGCTGCTCCAGCTACGACAGGGCACCGGCTACCGCGACGGGTACTGGGCCTGCGCGGCGGCCGGTCACGTCGAGGAGGGCGAGTCGGTGATCGACACCGCGGTGCGCGAGGCCCACGAGGAGCTCGGCGTGGTCGTGGCGCCGGAGGACGTGCGGCCGCTGACCGTCCTGCACCGCGGCGAGCCGGGCGGACCCGCCATCGAGCAGCGCGTCGACTTCATGTTCGAGGTCACCCGGTGGACCGGTACGCCGTCGATCCAGGAGCCCGAGAAGGCTGCCGACCTGGCGTGGTTCCCGTTCGTGGCGCTCCCGGAGCCGCTCGTCCCGCACGAGGCGGTGGTGCTGCGGGCAGTGCACGACGCCGGCCGGCACGGCACCGAGATGCCGCGCCTGCTGACGTACGGCTTCTGACCGGCCCCCAAGGTGCCCGTGCCCTCGTACGGGGCCCGGTTTGCTCCTCCCACCGTCTCTTCGAGGTCTAAGTTTCTCCGTTCTGAAACGGTTCAGAGCGGAGAAACCTAGACCTCGAAGAGGTGGGGCAGCGGTCGAACGGCTCCTCGCGGACCGTCAGTGGAACCTGCCCCGGACCGCCTCGCCGTGCGCGGGCAGGTCCTCGTCGTTGGCGATGGCGACGATGCGGTCGGCGAGCTCCTCGAGGGCGTCCCGCGTGTACTCGACCTGCTGCACCGACTTCAGGAAGCTGTGCACGCCCAGGCCGCTCGCGAAGTGCGCGGTGCCTCCGGTCGGCAGCACGTGGTTGGACCCGGCCATGTAGTCGCCCAGCGACACCGGCGACCACGGTCCGACGAAGATCGCACCGGCGCTGTGCACACGTGAGGCGACCCGGGCGGCGTCGGCCGTCTGGATCTCGAGGTGCTCCGCGCCGTAGGCGTTGACGACGGCCACACCGGCGTCGATGTCGTCCACCAGGACGACCGCGGACTGAGGGCCGTCGAGGGCACGCGCCACGCGGGTGGAGTGCTTGGTGGCCGACGCGAGGTCCAGAACCCGCGCCTCGACCGCGGACGCCAGCTCGACCGAGTCGGTGACCAGCACGGACGCGGCCATCGGGTCGTGCTCGGCCTGGCTGATCAGATCGAGGGCCACGTGCCCGGGGTCGGCGCTGCTGTCGGCGAGGACGGCGATCTCGGTGGGTCCGGCCTCGGCGTCGATCCCGACGATGCCGCGCACGAGCCGCTTCGCCGCGGCGACGTAGACGTTGCCGGGGCCGGTGATCACGTCGACGGGTTCGCACAGCGTCTCGCCGTCCTGCGGCTCGCTCCCGGCGACGCCGTACGCGAACATCGCCACCGCCTGTGCGCCGCCGACCGCGTAGACCTCGTCCACGCCCAGGAGCGCGCACGCGGCGAGGATCGTCGGGTGCGGCAAGCCACCGTTGTCCTTCTGCGGCGGTGAGGCGACGGCGAGGCCGGGCACGCCCGCCTCCTGCGCCGCGACGACGTTCATCACGACCGACGACGGGTACACCGCCAGCCCGCCCGGCGCATAGAGGCCGACCCGCTGGACCGGAATCCAGCGCTGCCGCACGACGGCGCCCGGCGCGAGGTCGGTCACGTGGTCGGCGGGGAGCTGCTCGGCGTGCGTCCGGCGGACACGGCGGATCGACTCCTCCAGGGCGCGACGCACCAGCGGCGTCAGGCTGTCAAGAGCATCCGTCAGCGCGGTGGTGGGCACCCGCAGGTGCTCCGGCGCGATCCCGTCGAACCGCAGACCGATCTCACGCAACGCAGCCGCGCCGCCCTCGCGGACCTGGCGCAGCAACGGCTCGACCACATGGACGGCCTCGTCCACTCCGGCCTCGGCACGGGGTAGGACGTCGAGGAGGGCGCGCCGGCCGAGTGGTCGGCCGCGTAGGTCGATGCGTTGGATCACCTGACCAGTCTATGGCGGCGAGCGGGAGACAATGCTGTGGTGTCCAACTCTGCATCCCACCCAGCATCCGATTCCGGCTCCGTACCCGAGGTCCCGATCCGGGACGACGTCATCCGCCTGGGCCAGTTCCTGAAGCTCGCCGACCTCGCCGAGGACGGCGCGCAGGCGCGTGACCTCATCGCCGACGGCGAGGTGCGGGTCAACGGCGAGGTCGAGACCCGCCGTGGCCGCCAGCTCGTGCGCGGCGACGTGGTCAGCGTGGCGCTGGCGACGGGCGACGAGCAGGCAAAGGTCAGCTGACCCACAACCAAGGTGGTGGGTGTCAGGAGGCCATGTAGGTCGAGGCCATCACCTTGTCGACGGTCACGCGCAGGACCACGCGCTCCGGGTTCGGGCTCAGCTGGCGGTAGCGGCGCGCGTACCGTGCGACGGCGTCGGCGATCTCGGCCTCGTCCTCGCTGACGGCGATGGTGCCCTCGAGCGTGATCCAACGGCCGCCGGCGACCTGGCAGAGCGCGGCGCGCGGGGGTCCGCCGTCGGGCAGGGGGGTGGCGTTGCGGGCCTTGAACGAGGTGCGGTTCGTCGTGATCCGCGCGACCCCGGCGTCGGCGTCCCAGGTGAAGGCGACGGGGACCACGTGCGGGGTCCCGTCGGGGCGAAGGGTGGTGAGGGTCGCGAGGTGGCGCTCGGTGACGAAGACGAGCTGCTCGGGGTTGAGTCGGATCACGACGCGAGTCTAGGTCGGGGTGGACGTGCGCCCAGCGGCGGGGGTGTGGGTTCCCCGTATTCCCCGCGGTACCGGACCTGGCTAGCGTGCCTGACACATGCGCCACCCGGCGCGCGACCCGAGGAGTGCCATGAGACGGCGTACATCGTTCCTGGCGGCGGGCGTCGCCGCCCTGCTCGTCAGCGGACTGGCGATACCGGCTGTCGTCGCGCAGACCGGGCCGGTGGCACAGGCGGCCGTTGCCGGCTGCGCGGCGGCGACATGGGCCGAGGGCAGCACCTACGCCACCGGCGATCAGGTGACCCACCTCGGCCGTGGGTATACCGCGCGGGTGGGGCACACCGCGCACGTCGGCGCCGGCTGGACGCCCGGCACCACGCCCAGCCTCTGGACCGACGACGGGGCGTGCGCCACCCAGCCCGACCCGGACCCGACCGATCCGACGCCCGACCCGGACCCCGATCCCACCGAGCCGACACCGGACCCCGAGCCCACGCCCACCGACTGCGGCCAGCGTCCGCGTCCGTCGGGCAAGGTTCTGCAGGGCTACTGGGAGAACTGGGACGGGGCGAGCAACGGCGTGCACCCCGGTCTCGGGTGGATCCCTGTCACGGACTCGCGCATCACGCAGCACGGCTACAACGTGGCGACCCTCGCGTTCCCCGTGATCCGGTCCGACGGCACGGTCCTGTGGGAGGACGGCATGGACTCCGGTGTGCGCGTGCCCACGCCCGAGGAGATGTGCGCGGCGAAGGAGAACGGGCTGACGATCCTGATGTCGATCGGCGGCGCCACCGCCGGGATCGACCTGTCCTCGCAGGCGGTGGCCGACCGGTTCGTCGAGACGATCGTGCCGATCCTGCGCGAGTACAACTTCGACGGGATAGACATCGACATCGAGACGGGCCTGTCCGGCAGCGGCTCGATCACCCAGCTCTCGACGACGCAGGCCAACCTGATCCGGATCATCGACGGCGTGCTCGCCGGCATGCCCGCCGGGTTCGGGCTCACCATGGCGCCCGAGACGGCGTACGTCACCGGGGGCAGCGTCGTCTACGGCTCGATCTGGGGCTCCTACCTGCCGATCATCAAGAAGTACGCAGACAACGGGCGGCTCTGGTGGCTCAACATGCAGTACTACAACGGGTCGATGTACGACTGCTCCGGCAACTCCTACGCGGCCGGCACCGTCGAGGGCTTCCGGGCGCAGACCGACTGCCTGGACGCAGGGCTCACCATCCAGGGCACGACCATCCGCGTGCCCTACGACAAGCAGGTCCCGGGCCTGCCGGCCCAGCAGGGCGCGGGCGGCGGGTACATGGTGCCGTCCCTGGTGAGCCAGGCGTACGGCTCCTACGACGGGGCACTCAAGGGCCTCATGACCTGGTCGATCAACTGGGACGGCTCGCGCGGCTGGACCTTCGGCGACAACGTGAAGGGTCTGCAGGGGCGGTAGCGCCGGCGGCGTGGGTCCACCCGTCCGCCGTCGGGCAGCGCCCTGAGCCCCGGCGTTCTGTGCGAGCGCCGGGGCTCAGCGGGTCGCCGACATCAGGGGCGCGGGCTGAGCGCGCGTACCACCGCGTACTGATAGCGGTGGCCGCTGCCCGGGCGGCTCAGCCGTGTCCACCACGACTCGACCTCGCCGTGCTCCCCGAGGCGCTCGCGGACCATCGCGTCGGTGCGGCGGTGGAAGTAGCGGGGCGGGCCGTAGTCCTCGTCGGGCTTGGCCGCCGGGCCGACGGTCAGCTCCGACGCGCCCCACATGCCGACCGCGAACAGCCCGCCCGGCACCAGCACCCGGATGATCTCCGACAGTGCCGCGTCCAGCTCGGTGTCGTCGAGATGCATCAGGGTGCTCATGGACCACACCGCGTCGAAGCTATGGTCCTCGAACGGCAGGTCGGTCGCCGACGCGACGTGTGCGTCCAGGCTCGCCGCGCGGGCGACCTCGACCATGCCGGGGGAGAGGTCGGCTCCCGTGTACGCGAAGCCGGCGGCGGTGAACGCCGCACCGTCCAGGCCCGGTCCGCAGCCGACCTCCAGCACGGTGCGTGACCGCTCGTCCGTGAGCCGGGCCAGGAACTCCTCCCGGGCGGCGTCGCGCCACGATGGCATCGGCCGCAGGGCCCGGTCTGCGGCTTCCGCGTCGTAGTAGGCCCGGAAGTCCGCACGGCGCGCTTCCCGGTCCGCCGGTGGGTCGGGCGTGCTCGTGGTGGAGGTCACAGGACGTGATTCTAGGTACCGCGGACGCGGTCGGTGTGGATAACCCGCTCGCGGTGTCGGTGGCTGCTCTTAGGATCGATGATGTGACCAAGGACCCCTTCGCAGATCTGCCCTTCAACGTGGAGGAGCCGCCGGACGACGCAGCGTTCCTGACCGAGGTCGGTGACCCGGCGCCTCCGCCGTCCGCCCGGAACACGCCGGAGGCACAGGCCGCCAAGCTGCAGATGCTGCGCGGGCTGCTGGACGAGGGAGCGGCTGCGGCGGCTGCAGCGGTCGCTGCAGCCCCGCCGACGCCCGAGCGCACGGCCGCACCCGAGCCGACGCCGGTGCCGGTGCCGGTGCCCGAGCAGACCGATGCGGTCGACACCGCCGAGGCCGAAGCGGCCGACGAGGCCGCCGCACCGAGCGAGCCGGCCGCCATCCCGGTCGCCGCGGCCGCGCCGGGCGCCTCGCTGCGGGAGGAGGCCGAGGCGGCACTCCGCGAGCTGGTGGGCCGCGAGGACGCGCGCCTGCGCGACGACCAGTGGACCGCCATCGAGGCGCTTGCCGCGTTCCACCGCCGGGCGCTGGTGGTGCAGCGCACGGGGTGGGGCAAGTCGGCCGTGTACTTCGTCGCGACCAAGCTGCTGCGGGCGCGTGGCGCCGGGCCGACGGTGATCGTGTCACCGCTGCTGGCGCTCATGCGCGACCAGATCTCGGCCGCCTCCCGTGCGGGCATCCGGGCGGTGACCATCAACTCGGCCAACATGACCGAGTGGGACGAGGTGCACGCGTCCATCTCGCGGGGCGAGGTGGACGTGCTGCTGTGCTCGCCGGAGCGCCTGAACAACCCGGGCTTCCGGGACGAGGTGCTCCCGCGGCTGGCGGCCGACGCCGGGCTCGTGGTCATCGACGAGGCGCACTGCATCTCCGACTGGGGTCACGACTTCCGCCCGGACTACCGGCGCATCCGCACCCTCCTGGCCGACCTGCCCACGGGGATCCCCGTGCTCGCCACGACGGCCACCGCGAACGAGCGCGTCACGCAGGACGTCGCCGAGCAGCTCGCGGTGCACGCGGACGGCGCGGGCTCCGATGACGTGCTGGTGCTGCGCGGCGGACTCGACCGCGAGTCGCTGCACCTGGCCGTGCTGGAGCTCGGCGACCAGCCCACCCGCGTGGCGTGGCTGGCCGAGGCGCTGCAGGACATCGACGGTTCCGGCATCGTCTACTGCCTCACCGTGTCGGCGGCGGAGCAGGTCGCCGAGCAGCTGCGCGGCTACGGCCTGGCGGTCGCGGCGTACACCGGGCGGACCGAGCCCGCGCAGCGTGAACAGCTGGAGGTGGACCTCAAGAACAACGAGGTCAAGGCGCTGGTCGCGACCTCCGCCCTGGGTATGGGCTTCGACAAGCCGGACCTGGCGTTCGTCGTGCACCTCGGTGCGCCGTCGTCACCCATCGCGTACTACCAGCAGGTGGGTCGTGCCGGACGTGGTGTCGACCAGGCGCTCGTGGTGCTGCTCCCGGGCGTGGAGGACAAGGCGATCTGGGACTGGTTCGGCGAGCAGGCGTTCCCTGCCGAGAGCCAGGTACGGGCGACGCTCGACGCGCTGCGTGACGGCGGCACCATGTCGACGGCCGTGCTGGAGACCCAGGTGGACCTGCGCCGGTCCCGCCTGGAGACCATGCTCAAGGTGCTCGACGTCGACGGCGCCGTGCGGCGGGTCCGCGGCGGCTGGGAGTCCACGGGCCAGGAGTGGTCGTACGACGCCGAGCGGTACGCCCGGGTCTCTGCCAGCCGCGCCGCGGAGCAGCAGGCGATGGTCGACTACGTGGGCACCCAGGGCTGCCGCATGGCGTACCTGCGGGCCCAGCTCGACGACCCGGAGCTGACGCCGGGCTGGCGGTGCGGCCGCTGCGACCGGTGCGGCGGGATGGCGCTGCCGGAGCCTCCCGACGCCGAGGCGGTCGCCGCGGCGCGTGCCGAGATGGACCGCCCGGGCGTCGAGGTCGAGACCCGCAAGATGTGGCCCACGGGCCTGGCCTCGATCGGCCTGGACCTCAAGGGCAAGATCCCGCCGGCCGAGCTCGCCGAGCCCGGACGGGCGGTCGCCCGGCTCGACGGCCTGGGCTGGTCGGGTCCGTTGCGCGACCTCCTCGCCCCGACGGCGGGCGACGGGGAGCTCCCGGTGCCGCTGCGCCGGGCCGCCGCGCGCGTGCTGGACGAGTGGAGCGCTCTCCGTCCGGTGGCCGACGCCGTCGATCCCGCCGAGGCGGGCACCGGCGAGACCGGTGAGCCGGGCGGTACGGGGGAGCCGGCGGAGCCCGGCCCCCTCGTGATCGAGGCGGTGGTGGCGGTCCGGTCCATCACCCGGCCGCAGCTGTCGTACCACCTGGCCACCGGGCTGGCGAAGTACCTCGGCGTGCCGATGATCGGCGCCATCGGTCCGGTCGCCGGGCAGGAGCAGCCCGGCCGCCACGACGTGAACTCGGCGATGCGGCTCGCGGGCGTGGCCCGGCGGCTGCAGCTGCAGCTCGGCGAGGGCGCGCTCCGCGGCCTGCCGGGCCGCACCGTGCTGCTCGTGGACGACTACACCGACTCGGGCTGGACGCTGACGGTCGCCGCACGGCTGCTCCGCCAGGCCGGCGCGGCGGCCGTGTACCCGTTCGTGCTGGGTGTGCGGTGATCGCGCCGTGACGTTGCCCACGCGCCCGGTGGGCGGACTCGCACCAGGTCGGTGCCGCACGGTTCGTAGACTGGTCCGGTGATGACCCACGCCGTCGACCAGCACAGCGCGGAGGACAGCGCGCCCTCGGTGCGTCTGCCGCTACGCCCTGAGCTGGCGAACGAGAAGCCGTACGGCGCGCCGCAGCTCGACGTCCCGGTGCTGCTGAACGTCAACGAGAACCCGTACCCGCCCGGCGACGAGGTGGTGGCGACCATCGCCGAGGAGGTGGCGCGCGCCGCTCGCGGGATGAACCGCTACCCCGACCGCGACGCGACGGTCCTCCGCCAGGACCTGGCGGACTACCTCGCCGTGGAGACCGGCGTCGACCTGGAGCATCTCGACGTGTGGGCGGCCAACGGGTCCAACGAGGTGATGCTGCACGTGCTGCAGGCCTTCGGCGGGCCGGGCCGCACGGCTCTGTCGTTCGCGCCCACGTACTCGATGTACCCGGAGTACGCGCGCGACACGCACACGGCCTGGGTGGTGGGCCGTCGACAGGAGAACTTCACGCTCGACCCGGTCTACGCCGCGGAGACCATCCGTGAGGTGCGCCCGTCGGTGGTCCTGCTGGCCAGCCCCAACAACCCGACCGGCACGGCACTGCCGACGGCCACCGTCGAGGCGGTCTGCGAGGCGGCCCTGACCGTCGACCTCGACGGCGCGCACCCCGTCGTCGTCGTGGACGAGGCCTATGCGGAGTTCCGGCGTCCGGGCACACCGTCCGCCGTGGCACTGCTGGCGCGGTACCCGAACCTGGCGGTCACGCGCACCATGTCCAAGGCGTTCGCCGCGGCCGGTGCCCGGCTCGGCTACCTGGTCGCGTCGGGCGACTTCGTCGACGCGCTCCGGATCGTGCGGCTGCCCTACCACCTGAGCGCCATCACGCAGGCCGCGGCAGGCGCCGCGCTGCGCCACCGCGAGTCCCTCATGGCACAGGTCGCCACGCTGCGCGCCGAGCGCGACGCATGCGTCGCCTGGCTCCGTGAGCAGCGGTTCCCGAGCGGCCTCCCGTTCGACGTCGCCGACACCGACGCCAACTTCGTGCTGTTCGGCAGGTTCAGCGATCGGCACGCCGTGTGGCAGGGTCTCCTGGACCGCGGTGTCCTGATCCGCGAGACCGGCCCCGAGGGCTGGCTGCGGGTGTCGATCGGCACGTCCGCCGAGATGGCCGCGTTCCGTGCGGCGCTCACCGAGGTCCTGCGGGAGCAGGGAGAGGAACAGCCATGAGCAGGACAGCACGCGTGGAGCGCGCCACGTCCGAGTCGAAGGTGCTGGTCGAGCTGGATCTCGACGGCACCGGGCGGACCGAGATCAGCACGAGCGTGCCGTTCTACGACCACATGCTCACCGCGCTCGGCAAGCACTCGCTGATCGACCTCACCGTGCAGGCGACCGGCGACACCCACATCGACGCCCACCACACGGTGGAGGACGTCGCCATCAGCATCGGCGAGGCGCTGCGTCAGGCGCTCGGCGACAAGGCGGGCATCTCCCGGTTCGGCGACGCTCTGGTGCCGCTCGACGAGGCGCTCGCCCAGGCCGTGGTGGACGTGTCGGGCAGGCCCTACCTGGTGCACGAGGGTGAGCCCGCGGGCCAGGAGTACCACCTGATCGGCGGCCACTTCACCGGTTCGCTGACGCGGCACGTGCTCGAGTCGATCGCCCACCACGCCGGCATCTGCCTGCACGTGCGGGTGCTCGCGGGCCGGGACCCGCACCACATCGTCGAAGCTCAGTTCAAGGCGCTGGCGCGTGCGCTGCGCGCCGCCGTCGCCGTCGACCCGCGGGTCGACGGCATCCCGTCCACGAAGGGTGCGCTCTAGCAGCCATGTCCGACAGCACCAGGCCCGAGAACGACGGGTCCAGCAGCAGCACGCCGGCCGGCGACGACCTGCCCGACTTCGATCTTGACAACCTCGAGATCCCGGACGACCTGTCGTCCCTGACCGGCAGCGGTGAGCCGGAGTTCGCCGCGCTCATCACGCAGATCGCCGGCGCCGAACCGCTCGCGGCGGCCAGCTCCCTGGCACAGCTCGACCTCGACGCGGTACCCACCTCCGTCGGCGCGGTCGGGGTCCTCAAGGACCTCACGGGCGACGCTCCGGAAGAGGCTGCCGCGGCGATCTCGCAGCTCGTGCGGGGGGTTCCGCTCGTCCTGGTGACCCGCACGGGCGAGCAGATGACGGCGGTCCGGTTCGCCGACGGCGTCCGCGGCGACGAGCTCGCCCCCGGTCTCGTGCTGGGCGGCGCCCCCGAGAACGTGGTCGACCTGCTGACGGGCGCCACCAGCGTGGCCGACCTGGACGGCGTGGTCGCCTCGACGTCGATCAGCAAGTTCAAGGCGGTGCGGATGCTGACGTCCGCGGCGCGCAAGGCCCGCAAGAGCATGGGCAAGGGCGAGCCCGGTCCCGGCAGCACGGACGGGGCCTGAGCATGGGCGCGAGGGTCGTCGTCCTCGACTACGGCTTCGGCAACGTCCGGTCCGCCGTCCGCTCCCTGGAGCGGGTCGGCGCGGACGTGACGCTGACCGCCGACCGGTCCGCGGCGCAGGAGGCCGACGGTCTCGTGGTGCCGGGCGTCGGTGCGTTCGCCGCGTGCATGGACGGCCTCAAGGCCGTTCGCGGGCACGAGGTGGTGGGCCGCCGGCTGGCCGGCAACCGTCCGGTCCTCGGCATCTGCGTGGGCATGCAGGTCATGTTCGACGCCGGCGTGGAGCACGGTGAGCGGGCCGACGGCATGGGGGAGTGGCCCGGCGTCGTCGAGCGGCTGCAGGCCGCCGTCGTGCCGCACATGGGCTGGTCGCCGGTGGAGGTGCCTGACGGCTCGACCCTCTTCGAGGGGATCGCCGACGAGCGCTTCTACTTCGTGCACTCGTACGCCGCGCAGACGTTCGCCAAGGGCCACGACGAGAAGGCGGTGGGGATCTTCTCGCCGCCGAAGGTGACCTGGGCCGACCACGGCGGGCGCTTTGTCGCTGCGGTGGAGGACGGCCCCCTGGCGGCGACCCAGTTCCACCCCGAGAAGTCGGGCGACGCCGGGGCGCGGCTCCTGGAGAACTGGGTCCGCTCGCTCGCCTGACCGCACCACTGCACGACCACACCACCGCACCACCCGCTGAGTGCTGGATATCTGTCGGCCTACGAGGGCCGATGCAACAGATACCCAGCACTCAGCCCAGAGACAGACACAGACCTTGGAGAGACATGACCGACCGCCTCGTGCTCCTGCCCGCCGTCGACGTCGCCGACGGCCAGGCCGTCCGCCTCGTCCAGGGCGAGGCCGGCTCGGAGACCTCGTACGGTGACCCCCTGACCGCCGCCCTGGACTGGCAGTCCGGCGGCGCCGAGTGGGTCCACCTCGTGGACCTGGACGCCGCCTTCGGGCGCGGTTCCAACGCCGAGCTGCTCGCGCGGGTCGTCGGTGAGCTGGACGTGCAGGTCGAGCTGTCGGGCGGCATCCGCGACGACGAGTCCCTCGAGCGGGCCCTCGCGACCGGCGCGCGCCGCGTGAACCTGGGCACCGCTGCGCTCGAGGACCCGGCCTGGACGGCCAAGGTCATCGCCGAGCACGGTGACCGCGTGGCCGTCGGGCTCGACGTGCGCGGCACGACGCTCGCCGCCCGCGGCTGGACCAAGGAGGGCGGCGACCTCTGGGAGGTCCTCGCCCGCCTGGACGAGGCGGGCTGTGCCCGCTACGTGGTCACCGACGTGACCAAGGACGGCACGCTGCGCGGCCCCAACCTGGAGCTCCTGTCCGACGTCGCCGCGCGCACCACCGCGCACGTCGTCGCCTCGGGCGGCATCTCCTCGCTCGACGATCTCACCGCCCTGCGTTCGCTCGGCACCATCGAGGGCGCCGTGGTCGGCAAGGCGCTGTACGCGGGGGCGTTCACCCTGCCCGAGGCGCTCGACGTCGCCGGCCGCCCGGGTGCCGAGGCCGGAGAGTGAAGTCGATCCAGCCGTCCAGCCAGTTCGCGGACGACGACGGCTCGGCCGACGAGGAGCTGACCCGGCTGCTCGCCGGCTACACGACGGGGACCACCCCGCTGCGCGACGTCGTCCTGCGGCTGGCCGAGACCCGGGTGCTCGTGCCGGTCCTGGCCGAGCTCGGCGTCGCCGAGCAGAACCCGGACGGCCTCACGGTCGACAAGGAGGCGTCGTCCGGCGTCGTGGCGCTGGAGGCCCCGGACGGCCGCCGGGCGCTGCCCGTGTTCACGTCGGTGGCGGCCATGCAGGCGTGGCGGGCCGACGCGCGTCCCGTACCGGTCGAGGCGTCGCGCGCGGCCCTGTCCGCGGTCAACGAGAACTGGGCGCTGATCGTCGTCGACCCCGCGGGGCCGTCGACGGCGCTCGTGCCGCGGCCCGCCGTCTGGGCGCTGGCGCAGGGCAAGGAGTGGCGGCCGGCGCTCGTGCCGCACGAGGACGGCCTGGCGGTGGACCCGGAGGTCGCCGCGGAGGTGGCCGTCGCGGCCGCGCCGGTGCAGCACGTGGTGCGGGCGCACGCCGAGCCGGGCCGCAAGGCGGAGGTCGCGGTGGTGCTCGGCCTGAACCCGGGCCTGGACCGGGCCGGCCTCGATGCGGTGCTGGCCCAGGTCAACGCCCGGCTTGCGGCGTCAGAGGTGATCTCGTCGCGCGTGGACTCGCTGGAGCTGCGGATCGGCGCCGCACGCTGATGACGGCAGAGCGGACCAGCGCCGCTCAGCAGCCCTTCGCCGGCGTGAACGCCGTGTCGTCGGCCAGCATGTCCTGGAGCGTCGACAGGGGCACGAGCAGGCTGTTGTCGTCCGCGGTCTTCGCGTAGACGACGCCGATCACCCGCCCCTTGTCGTCCAGTGCCGCCGACCCGGACGAGCCGGGCTCGACCGGAGCATCGGTGAGCAGCACCTCGCCGAGGTTCGCGTTGAGCGGGTCCCGCGTGGTGCCCATGACCTCGCCCTCCGTCACGGTGAGCTCGCCGCCTGCCGGGTAGCCCACCACGGTGACAGGGTCGCCGGACTTCGGGTCGGACCCGGCGAGCTTCGGGAACGACGGCAGGGGGTCGGTGGTCCGCACGACGGCGAGGTCCGCGAGCCCTGCCGTCGAGGTGGCGCCGACGGTGATGTCATGCCCGTCGTACGTGCTGACCTCGAGGTCCTTCGAGTCGGCGACCACGTGCTTGTTGGTGATCAGGGTGTGCTCGTCGATCGCGAAGCCGGAACCCGTGGACAGCTCCTCGCAGCCCACGTTGCGGATCCGGACCGCCATGCGCTCGACGGCGTCGAAACCGTCGGGGCTCAGGGCGTCGCCGCCGGCCGCGGGGGAGAGCTCGACCGGGGTGGACGGGACGATGTCGCTCGGCACCGGCTCCGGCATGGGCGGCAGCACACCACAGCCGCCCAGCGAACCGGTCAGGAACAGCGTCCCGACGACGAGGGCGTGCCCCGCACGCGAACGGTGCCCCGACCTCACGGGCGCAGCTCCTGCTGCAGTGCCTCGTTCGCCTGCTCGGCGTCCTCGCACAGCGCGCCCACCTGACGCTCGTAGCGGCTCAGGTCGGCAGCCTCGTACTGGTCGGCGTCCTTGAGGTAGCCGACCAGCTGCTCCTGGCCCGACACGCACTGCCCGAGCGCCGAGGCCACGGTGGCCGCTGCCGCGCTGACCTGCGTCTGGTAGTCGAGGTACTGCTGCGACGCCACGTTCTCGTCACCGAGCTGGGCCTTCTCGTTCGCCAGGTCCGTGATCCGCGCCGTCGCGGTGGACAGCTGGTCGCGGGCCGCCTGCAGCTCGTTGTTGACGCCGTCGAGCTGCATCCGCAACGACGCCACCTCCTCGGCGTACTCGTGCGCCTTGCCCTCCCACTCGGCGGAGCTGCGCTGCCAGCGGACGGTCGTCACCCACAGGTAGGCGCCCACGGCGATCGTGGCGACCAGCAGTACGGCGAGCCAGCGTGAACCACGGCGCGGCCCCGGTGCCCGAGCAGGGCCGGGGGCCGCCACGACGGGAGCCTCGGTCATCAGACGACGGAACCCGTGTACTTCTCGCCCGGCCCCTCGCCCGGAGCGTCGGGGATGACCGACGCCTCACGGAACGCGAGCTGGAGGCTGCGCAGGCCGTCGCGCAGCGAACGGGCGTGCTGGTTGCCGATGTCGGGCGCGCTCGCGACCACCAGCGCGGCGAGCGCGGTGATCAGCTTGCGGGCCTCGTCGAGGTCCTTGAGCTCCTCGGCGTCGTCCCCCTCGGCCAGGCCGCACTTCACGGCGGCGGCACTCATGAGGTGCACGGCGGCGGTCGTGATGACCTCGACGGCCGCGACCTCGGCGATGTCGCGTGTTGCCTGGTCAGTGCCCACCGGAGCCTGGATGTCGGTAGGGGTCTCGTCGCTGGAGCTCATGGGGACCATCTTTCCATCCCGACAGGGGTGCGGGTGAACATCCCTTCTGGGCTAGCCTGCCACCGTTCAACGGTGACACAGGGGAGGCCTTTTGATGCATGACGACATCACACTGACCACCGGGCGCGCACAGCGCGTGCTGACGGAGCGCATCTGGCCGGCGGTCCACGGGACGTCCGTCCCGCTCGGCGTCGAGTGGCACGTGCTGCCGGGGGAGCCGATCCCCCCGCAGGAGGGCCTGGCCCTCGCCATGGAGCCCTACGAGGTGGGCACGCCGTGGGGCAGGGCCTGGGGCACCACCTGGTTCCGGCTGACCGGGTCGGTGCCCGCCGAGTGGGCGGGCCGTGCCGTCGAGGCGGTGGTCGACCTCGGCTTCGACACCAGCATGCCGGGCTTCCAGGCCGAGGCACTGGTCTACCGGCCGGACGGCACCACGGTGAAGTCGATCAACCCGCGCAACCAGTACGTCCCGGTGGCCGACGCCGCGGCGGGTGGCGAGCAGGTCGAGCTGCTCCTGGAGGCGGCCTCGAACCCGGTGCTGCTCGGGCACGACATGTTCCGGCAGACCCAGGAGGGCGACACCAGGACGTCCTCACCGCGCCCTCTCTACACGACGCGGCGCATGGACCTCGCGATCTTCGAGGCCGAGGTGCACGGTCTCGCGCTCGACGTCGAGGTGCTGCTCGAGCTGCAGGCCGAGCTGCCCACGGGCCGGCGCCGCATGCGGATCCTGCAGGCCCTCGACGACGCCCTCGACGTGCTCGACCTGCAGCGCATCCCCGAGACGGCGGCGGCGGCCCGGGCGGAGCTCGTGGACGTGCTCGCCAGCCCCGCGGAGGCGAGTGCCCACGAGATCTCGGCGGTCGGGCACGCGCACATCGACTCCGCCTGGTTGTGGCCGGTGCGGGAGACGATCCGCAAGGTCGCGCGGACGACGTCGTCCATGGCGGACCTCATCGACCGCACCGACGACTTCGTCTACGGCATGTCGTCGGCGCAGCAGTACGCGTGGGTCAAGGAGCACCGGCCCGAGGTGTGGACCCGGACCAAGGAGGCGGTGGCGTCCGGGCGGTTCCTGCCGCTGGGCGGCATGTGGGTCGAGTCCGACACCGTGATGCCGTCGGGCGAGGCGCTCGCGCGCCAGTTCTCCCAGGGGCAGCGGTTCTTCGAGCGTGAGTTCGGCCTGCGGTCGCACGGTGTCTGGCTGCCGGACTCCTTCGGCTACTCGCCGGCATTGCCGCAGCTCGTGCGCCGCGCCGGGTTCGACTGGTTCTTCACGCAGAAGATCTCGTGGAACCAGGTCAACAAGTTCCCGCACCACACGTTCTGGTGGGAGGGCATCGACGGCTCGCGGGTGCTGACCCACTTCCCGCCCATGGACACCTACAACGCAGAGCTCTCGGGCGAGGAGGTCGCCCGGGCGACGCGCCAGTTCAACGAGTCCCGGCACGCCACGGGCTCGATCGCACCGGTCGGCCATGGCGACGGCGGTGGCGGCACGACCCGTGAGATGACCGGCAAGGCCGAGCGGCTCGCCGACCTCGAGGGCAGCGCGAAGGTGCGCTGGGAGCACCCGGACGCGTTCTTCGAGCGTGCTCGCACGGAGCTGGCCGCGCACGCGACCAGTGACAGCGCTGTCTGGGTGGGCGAGCTCTACCTGGAGCTGCACCGCGCCACGCTGACCTCGCAGCACAAGACCAAGCAGGGCAACCGGCGCAACGAGCACCTGCTGGTCGAGGCGGAGGCGTGGGCGGCCACGGCGTCCGTCCGCACCGGTGCGGACTACCCGTACGACGAGCTGGACTCGCTGTGGCAGCAGGTGCTGCTGCTGCAGTTCCACGACATCCTGCCCGGGACGTCGGTCGCCTGGGTGCACCGGGAGGCCATGGAGCAGCACGCGGCGATCACGGCGGGTGCGCAGGAGATCATCGAGCGCTCCCTGCGGACGCTGGTGGGCGAGGGCGACACCGCCCTGCGGGCGAACCCCGCGGTGTTCGCCCAGGCGGGCGTGCCGGCCCTGGGTGTGGCCCCGGCGTCGGCCCCGGCCGCGGCGGCCAGCACCCTGACCGAGCTGCCCGGCGGCGGCTACGTGCTGGCGAACGACCTCGTCCGGGTCACGCTCGACGGGGCCGGGCACGTGACGTCCGCGATCGACCTCGCCACCGGCCGCGACGCCGTCGCGCCCGGCCGCGAGGCCAACGTGCTCCAGCTCCACCAGGACTTCCCGAACAAGTGGGACGCCTGGGACGTCGACCGGTTCTACCGCAACTCGGTGACGGACCTGCGCGCGGCCGAGAAGGTCACCGCCACGGTCGACGAGGGCGTGGCGGTCGTGACCGTGCGTCGGACGTTCTCCTCGTCCAGTCTCGAGCAGGTGATCACCCTCGCGCCGGGCAGCCGGACCCTCGAGGTCGCCCTGGAGACCGACTGGCACGAGGCCGAGAAGTTCCTCAAGGTCGCCTTCCCGCTCGACGTGCGCGCCGAGCACATGGCGGCAGAGACCCAGTTCGGGTTCCACAAGCGGGTGACCCACACCAACACCAGCTGGGAGGCGGCCAAGTTCGAGACCTCCATGCACAAGTGGGTGCTCGCCGAGGAGCCAGGCTTCGGCGTCGGCCTGGTCAACGACTCGGTCTACGGGTACGACGTGACCCGTGAGGTGTCCGACGACGGGGTGGCGCCGGCGCCGGGGGCCCCCGACGTGACGACCACCGTGCGCCTGTCGCTGCTGCGGGCACCGCGGTTCCCCGACCCCGAGACGGACCAGGGGAGCCAGACCCACCGCTACGGCCTGGTGGTGGGTGTGGACACCGCGGCGGTGACCGAGGCGGGCGCGACGTTCGGCGCGCGGCCGCGGGAGCTGCGCGGTGGCGCCGGGTTCGAACCCCTGGTCAGCGTGTCGGGCGGCGTGACGCTGTCGGCCGTCAAGCTCGCCGACGACCGGTCGGGCGATCTCGTGGTCCGCGTCTACGAGGCGCTGGGCCGCCGGGCGTCGGGCACCGTCACGGTGGCCGCGCCGGTGTCCGGTGCGCGCACCGTGAGCCTGATCGAGGACGACCTCGAGGGTGGTGCCGCGGACGTCACGGCGGCCGGCGCCGTCACCGTCGAGCTCAGCCCGTTCGAGGTCCGCACCCTGCGCTTCACGCGCGCATAGCTGGACCGGGCGGAGAGCAGGTGGTCGGCAGTTCGTCAGGTGGTCGGTAGTCCGAGCTGCCGATCACCTGACGGACTGCCGACCACGCGGGCCTGCCTTGACAGCACCGGGGGCGCGCGGGAGGCTGGCGGGCTAAAGCGCTTTAGTCGACATCGCAGCACCACGCAGGACGCGACGAAGCATCTGCTGGAAGGAACTGTCATGACGATCACGAGGATCGGGGCCGCGGGAGCCGCCCTGACCGTGCTGGCCGCTCTCGGTGGCTGCACCGTCGACGGTGCCGACGGCACGACGGCCGAGCCGGCCGCGGACGCGGCCGCGGCGGCCGACGTGACCGGGGAGGTCACGCTGCAGACCTGGGCGCTCGAGCCGCGCTTCACCCAGTACGTCGAGGGAGTCATCGCCGGCTTCGAGAAGACGTACCCCGGCACCTCGGTGACCTGGCTCGACCAGCCGGGCGACGGGTACTCGGAGACCGTGCTCTCGCAGGCCGCCGCCGGCGAGCTGCCCGACGTCACGAACCTGCCGCCCGACTTCGCCTTCTCGCTGGCGCGCGAGGACCTCCTCACGGACCTCACCACCGTCGACGACGAGCTCGCGGACACGTACGTGCCCGGAGCGCTGGAGGCCTACGAGTACGCAGGCATCGAGGGCACGTTCGGGTACCCGTGGTACCTGACCACCGACCTGAACTACTGGAACACGGAGATGTTCGAGGAGGCGGGCCTCGACCCGGCGGCGCCGCCCACCACGCTCGACGAGCTCGTCGAGCAGGCACGCACGATGAAGGAGGTCACCGGCGGCTACCTCATGAGCCGCAAGCCGGGACTGGGCGACTTCGCGGCCGAGGGCGTCCCGGTGCTGTCCGAGGACGGCACGACGTTCACGTTCAACACGCCGGAGGCCGCCGGGCTGCTCGACGTCTACCGCGACGCGTACGCCGACGGGCTCATGCCCGACGACGTGCTCACCGACGCCTACCTCGGCAACAGCCAGCTGTTCACCGAGGGCGAGGTGGCGTGGTCCACGGGTGGTGGCAACTTCATCAGCACCGTGCTCGAGAACAACCCGTCGCTCGAGGGGAAGATCGTCCCCTCGCCGTACATGGGCACCACGCCGCTGTACGTGCAAGGGCTGTCGGTCTCGAACCAGTCGGCCAACCTGCCGACCGCGGTGGCGCTGGCGCGGTTCATCACGAACGCCGCCAACCAGGAGGCGTTCGCGGCGGAGGCGCCCGGCGTCTTCCCGTCGACCACCACGTCGCTGGAGCAACCGGAGCTCGGCGAGAGCGACGGGACCCCGCAGGGCGCGGCCAAGCAGATCGCGTTCACCAGCCTCACCACCGCGCGGGTGCTGCAGCCGGTCGAGGTCAGCGAGGCGATGACGACGATCGTCAACCAGCAGCTCGCGGCGGCGATAGCGGGGGACACGACGTCGCAGGAGGCCCTGGACGCGGCGGTCGAAGAGTGCAACAAGCTGCTCGCCGACCAGTGACGTCGTTCGCCGAGCGCGCGGGCCGCCGCCCCACCATCGCCGACATCGCCGCGCAGGCGGGCGTCTCCCCGACGGCGGTGTCGTTCGCGCTCAACGACCGCCCGGGAATCAGCGAACAGACCCGGACCCGCATCCTCGCCGCCGTCACGGAGCTCGGATGGCGGCCGAACGTGGCCGCCCGCGCCCTGGGCGGACGGCGGGCCGACACGGTGGGCCTGGTCGTCGCGCGCCCCGCGCGGACGCTGGGCGTCGAGCCGTTCTTCGCCCAGCTGGTCTCGGGGCTGCAGGCACGGCTGTCGGCCGACCTCGTGGCCCTGCAGCTGCTCGTCGTGGAGGACGTCTCCGCCGAGCTCGACGTGTACCGCCGCTGGGCCGCGGAGCGGCGCACGGACGGGGTGGTGGTGCTCGACCTGAAGCAGGACGACCCGCGCCCCGAGGCGCTGGGGCGGGCAGGACTGCCCGCCGTGCTGGTGGGCGGTGACGGTACGCCAGGCCCCGTGCCGGCGGTCTTCGCCGACGACCACGCCGCCGTGACCGTGCTCGCGGAGCACCTGGCCGCGCTGGGGCACGCGCACGTCGGCCACGTCGGCGGCATCCCCGCCTACGTCCACTCCGCGCGGCGGGTCGCCGCGCTGCACGACGCCGGGGCGCGCCTCGGTCTGACCATCACGACAGTGCCGACGGACTTCTCGCAGGACGAGGCCGCGGCAGCCACCCGGGCCCTCCTGGCCCGCGACGAAAGGCCTACTGCAATCGTCTACGACTCCGACGTCGCCGCGCTCGCGGGCGTCACCGTACTGGCCGAGGCAGGACTCAGCGTCCCCGGGGACCTCTCGGTGGCCTCCTTCGACGACTCCGAGCTCGTGCGCCTCGCGCACCCACCGCTCACCGCCATGACCCGGGACACCTTCGAGCTCGGCGAGCTCGTGGCCGAGACCGTGCTGTCGCTGGTCCGGGGCCGGGCGGTGCCCGACGTCGTCAGCGCTCCCACCTCGCGGCTGACCGTGCGGGGCAGCACGGGCCGCGTGCCGGAGGTGGTCGCATGACCGGCCCCGCACACGTCCCGGCCGGCCTGCCCGGTGTCGGCCTGACCAGGCAGGACGCACGACGGATCGACCACAGCGGCGAGGGCCGCACGGTGGTGCTCGACGGTCTGGACGTGCCGGTCGAGTCGGGTACCGAGCTGCGCTGGACGCTCCTGCCGGTGCTCGACCAGGAGCTCACCTATCGCTCGACCTACGTGGCCGTCGACCTGCTGCTCGACGACGGGACCTGGCTCTCGCAGACCGCGCCCGGCCGCGCGCTCACCGACCAGCACGGCATGCTCGCGACCGCCGTCGGGCAGGGCGAGGCCCGGATCCTGGTACCCGACCACTGGAACGCCGTCCGCGTCGGCCTGGACGACGTGGCCGAGCGGCTGCCCGGCCGCCGCGTGCGCGCCGCCGCAGTCGTGACCGCGCCGCCGGACGGCGGGGACACCGAGGTGTGGCTCGACGCCGTCACGGTCGGACCGCGTCCGGAACGGACCGTGACCGGCCGCACCGACCTCGTCGACACCCGCCGCGGCACGCACTCCTCGGGCACGTACTCGCGCGGCAACAACGTGCCGGCGGCGGCCGTGCCGAACGGCTTCACGATGTGGGTGCCGCTGACCGACGCGTCGTCGGCGAGCTGGCTCTACTCCTGGGCAGCGCACAACGGGCCCGGCAACCGGCCGCGTCTGCAGGGCGTCGGCATCTCGCACGAGCCGAGCCCGTGGATGGGGGACCGCAACCAGCTCGCGTTCCATCTGGTCCCGGCCCTGCCGGACGGGGACGGCGTGCCGGACGCGGGCCTGGAGGCCCGCGCCGTCGGCTTCTCCCACGACGACGAGACCGCCC
This sequence comes from Promicromonospora iranensis, assembly GCF_028994805.1. GTDB lineage: Bacteria > Actinomycetota > Actinomycetes > Actinomycetales > Cellulomonadaceae > Promicromonospora > Promicromonospora iranensis. The sequence goes on from NZ_JAJQQP010000006.1 coordinate 351,842, forward strand.
GCCCGCACCGGTACACCGTCGACCTGGACGGCGGTGCGCGGGTCGACGTCGCCGCGGCCGACCACGGTGGGGTGCTCCGCTTCACGTTCCCGCCCGGAGCCACCACCGGCCACCTGATCGTCGACGCCGTGAGCGACGCCGGCGCCGCCGGCCCGCCCGTGGCCGTCACCGTGCACGACGACGGCACGCTCACCGGCTGGAGCGACCACGGCAGCCCGCTGTCGGTGGGCCGCAGCCGCATGTACGTGGTGGGCCAGGTCTCCCGGCCGGTCCTGCGCACCGGCCGGGCGCACGGCCGGGAACACGCCACCTACGCGACGGTGGCGCTGGACCCGGCGGCCGCACCCGGTGACCAGCCGGACCGCACGGTAGAGGTGCGCGTGGCGACGTCGTACATCAGCGAGGACCTCGCCTGGCGCGCCCTGGACCGGGAGGTGAGCGGATCCTTCGACGACGTGGCCGAGCGCGCCCGCGCACAGTGGGAGGAGCGCCTGGGCGTGCTCGACGTCGCGGGCGCGTCGCCGGAACAGCAGGTCACGCTCTACTCCAACCTCTACCGCCTCAACCTCTACCCCTCCTCGTACACCGAGGTCGGGACCGACGGCCAGCTCGTGCACGCCTCGCCGGTGCTCGACGGCGCACCCGTCGTACCCGGCGAGATGTTCGTCAACCACGGCTTCTGGGACACCTACCGCACCTGCTGGCCCGCCTACGCGCTGCTCTACCCGGAGGTCGCCGCACGGCTCGCCGACGGGTTCGTGCAGCAGTACCGCGAGGGCGGCTGGGTCGCGCGGTGGTCGTCGCCGGGCTACGCGGACCTGATGACGGGCACGTCGTCCGACGTCGCCTTCGCCGACCTGTACCTCCGCGGTGTCACCCTGCCCGACCCGCTCGCGACCTACGACGCGGGCCTGCGCAACGCGACGGCGCTGCCCACCCGGTCCGGCGTGGGCCGCAAGGGCCAGGACTTCGCCCTCACCCACGGGTGGGTGCCACGCGACGTCGACGAGTCGGTGTCCTGGAGCCTCGAGGGCTACATCAACGACGCCGGCCTGGCGCGGATGGCCGAGGCGCTCGCGGACGCACCAGGGACTCCCGAGGAGCGCCGCCGTACGCTGCGGGACGAGGCGGCCTACCTGCGGCAGAGCTCTCACGGGTACGTGCACCTGTTCGACCCGGAGACGGGGTTCTTCCGCGGGCGCGGCCGGGACGGCGGGTTCGGCTCGGAGCCGTTCGACCCGGACGTGTGGGGCGGCGACTACACCGAGTCGGACGCCTGGAACTTCCTCTTCCACCCCGTGCACGACGGGGCCGGCCTGGCCGCGCTGCACGGCGGCCGTGCCGGGCTGGAGCGCCTGCTGGAGACGTTCTTCGCCACACCCGAGCGGGCGGACAAGCCCGGGACGTACGGGTTCGTGATCCACGAGATGGTCGAGGCGCGCGACGTGCGTCTGGGCCAGCTCGGCCAGTCCAACCAGGTGTCGCACCACATCCCGTACGTGTGGCTGTACGCCGGTCGCCCGGACCGCACGCAGGAGACGGTGCGCGAGATCCTGGCCCGGCTGTGGACCGGCAGCGAGATCGGGCAGGGCTACCACGGCGACGAGGACAACGGTGAGATGTCCGCCTGGTACCTCCTCTCGGCCCTGGGCCTCTACCCGCTGGAGATCGGCTCGTCGCGCTGGGCCGTGGGCTCGCCGCTCTTCGAGCGGGCGGTGGTGCACCGGCCCGACGGCGACCTGGTGGTCGAGGCCCCCGGTGCGGCGGACCGCTGGTACGTGGCGGGCCTGGAGGTGGCCGACGGCGCCGGTGCGACCCGGGCGGTCACGTCGCCGTCGGTGGAGCACGGCGAGCTGACCGGGGGAGCGACCCTGCGGTTCGCCCTGTCCGAGGCACCGACCCGCTGGGGCGCGGCTGCGCCGTCGGGCGCCCCGGTGGACGGTGAGGTGGGCGGCCCCTGGCAGCGGGCCGACGGCGGCTGGCACAGCACCGCGGGCCCTGTGCCGGGTCTGACCGACGGCGACCTGACGACCGCCGTCGAGGTAGCGGGGACGCTGGAGTGGCTGCCGTCCGGGGAGGCGCCGGAGGGCGCCGTGCTGCGCGCCTACACGCTGACGTCGTCGACGCGGGCGGCTGGAGCGGACGGGAGGCCGCCGTCGACGTGGCGACTGGTCGCGGACGACGGCCGCGTGCTGGACGAGCGGTCCGGGCAGGAGTGGCGCTGGCCGGGCCAGCTGCGGCCGTTCGTGCTGGCCGAGCCCGTGGCGCTGACCGGCCTCCGGCTGGAGCTCCGTGACGGCGGGGCGCTGGCCCAGGTGGAGCTGCTCGTCGGCTGAGCCGGGACATCGATGGGCAGCACAGCTCCTGCGGAGTACCGTCTGCCTGATGAATGCCGAGGCGTGGCGCCGCATCGCCGCATGGCTGGTCGACTGGCTCTGCTTCCTCGTGTGGCTCGGGCTGCTCGCGGCGGTCGGGATCCCGCTGTACCTCTCCGGAGTGACGGGCCAGTGGTCCGCCCTGACGACGAACGTGATGTCGGCGCTCGTCACGGCGGTGCCGCTGACGGTCTTCCTCGCCGCTCTCGAGTCCGGCACGCGGCAGGCGACGATCGGCAAGCGCGTGCTGGGGCTCAAGGTGGTGGGCGCCAGGGACGGCGAGCGGCTCTCGTTCGCCGCTGCCCTGACCCGGAACGCGCTCAAGATCGCCGTGCCGTGGACGATCGGTCATGCCGCGGCGATCGGCCTCGTCAGAGCGTCGGAGATCGGCCCCGGCCTCGCGGTCCTCACGGCTGCGGCGTACGTGCTCCCGATCGTGTACGTCATCACCCTGTTCGCCGGCGGGGGCCGCACCCCGTACGACCACGCCGGCGGAGCCAGGGTCGTCCGCGCCTGACCCCGGCGTCGGTCCGTCAGGAGCTGACGACGTCCGCCACGTGCGCGAACCAGCTCTCCCGGCCGCCGCCGGCGTACCCGACGGAGTTGAAGTACTCCCAGCCGAAGACGCCGCCGAAGTCCGGGTGCTGCGCGACCAGGGAGCCGATCGTGGCGTCGAAGGTGGGCCAGTCGACGTACCCGCTGCAGTTCGCCGGGTTGGTGACGGTGCCCGCCACCACGCGGTCGGGCGTGAACCCGTTCGCGAGGATCTGGTCGTAGACCGTCGTGGTCCGCAGGTCGCCCCAGCCGCAGTAGAACTGGGTGTTGTACCAGTCGATCCGGTCGCCGGCACGACGCTCGAGCTCGGCGTAGGAGAAGCCGCCCGAGAAGCTCGTCCGCCCGGCCATGTCGGTGGCCACGGGCGTCAGCGTGATCACGAAGTCCGGGCCGAAGTCCGCGCGCAGCGTGTCGACCAGGTGGATCGTGTCCGCCAGCGAGAACGTCTCCTCGATGTCGAGGTCCACGCCGTCCAGCCCGTAGGTGCGCAGGAAGTCCCGCAGGACCGGGTAGTACCGGTCGAAGTCCTCGCGCAGGTACCGGTAGGTGCCAGGGGCGGCCCCGCCGAGGAACGCGCTGACCGTCACGCCGCGGTCCTGCATGGCCGCCAGGTCGTCCCACATGACGCCGAGCTCGGGGTGGTCCGCCGGGATGTCGTTGACCGTGAGGGACGCGTCGGCGTTCAGGTGGATGGCGCCCACGTTGACGTCCGTGACCGAGCCGAGGAGCGGCTTGGGGTCGACGTAGCGGCGGACGCCGTCGGAGCCGGTCTCGTAGATGGTCTGGTAGAAGGCGAGGACGCGGTGGGAGGCGGAAGCGGGTTCCTGCTTCGGGCCCTGCTCCGGTGCTGAGGCGGCCGGGCCGGCCGCCGCCGTCAGGGCCAGCACTCCGGCCACGAGAGCGGCGCCGATCCGGGTGAGCGAGCGAGACATCGTTGACTCCCTTTGTTCTTGTTGCGGTCAGGTGAGCATCCCGCGGCGCCGACGCGCTCCATGGCGCCTTCGGACCGTAGCGGCAGCGACTGCCGTCGGGCAACGGTGCCCTCCCGACCATGGGGATATCCCTGATGCGGACCCGGCGTGGGAACGGCCGAGGCCGGGCCCCCGACGGGGACCCGGCCTCGGCCGCAGCAGGTGGATCAGGCGGAGACGGCCGCGCGCAGCTTGGCGCCCAGCTCCTGGTCCACGTTGGTCCAGTACTGGAAGAAGCGCTCACGGATCTCGTCGATCGTGATCGCCTGGCCCTGACCGGTCAGGGTCTCCAGCAGACGGGCCTTCGCGCCGTCGTCGTAGACCTCACGGTAGAGCGTGCCCGGCTGGCCGAAGTCGCTGTCCTCGCTGTGCAGCGTGGCAGCGGTGCGCACCAGCTCGCCGTCCGACTCCCAGGCGCCGTCCTGGCCACGGGCAGGGTCGGCGACGGGGCCACCGAACGAGTTCGGCGCGTAGTTCGGGACGCCGACCTCGTTGAAGTGGTGGCGCTGCGAGCCGTCCTGCGAGTAGTTGTGCACCGGTGCGGCGTGCGGCTGGTTGACCGGGACCGACTGGTAGTTGGTGCCCACGCGGTAGCGCTGCGCGTCCGGGTAGGAGAACACCCGGGCCATCAGCATCTTGTCGGGCGAGATGTCGGTGCCCGGGACCTGGTTGGCCGGGGACAGCGCGATCTGCTCGATCTCCGCGAAGTGGTTCTTCGGGTTGCGGTTCAGCGTGAAGTTCCCGAAGTGGATCAGCGGGTAGTCCGCGTGCGGCCAGACCTTGGTCAGGTCGAACGGGTTGAACCGGTAGGTCTTCGCGTCGTCGTACGGCATGACCTGGACCTTGATGTCCCACGTGGGGTTGTCCCCGCGCTCGATCGCGTCGTACAGGTCGCGCCGGTAGTAGTCGGCGTCCTGGCCGGCGATCCGTGCCGCCTCGTCGTTGTCGAGGAACTTCACGCCCTGGCGGGAGATGAAGTGGTACTTGACCCAGAACTTCTCGCCCTCGGCGTTGGTCCACATGTAGGTGTGCGAGCCGTAGCCGTTCAGCTCTCGCCACGAGGACGGCAGACCGCGGTCGCCCATGAGGTAGGTGACCTGGTGCGCGGACTCCGGCGACAGGGTCCAGAAGTCCCACTGCATGTCGGCGTCGCGCAGGCCCGACCACGGGAGACGCTTCTGGGAGTGGATGAAGTCCGGGAACTTGATCGCGTCGCGGATGAAGAACACCGGGGTGTTGTTGCCGACGATGTCGAGGTTGCCCTCGGTCGTGTAGAAGCGCAGGGCGAAGCCGCGCACGTCGCGCCAGGTGTCGGGGGAACCCATCTCACCGGCGACGGACGAGAAGCGCAGGGCCACCTCGCCCTTGGCGCCCGGCTGGAAGGCCGCGGCACGGGTGTACTGCGACACGTCACCGGTGATCTCCCACTCACCGAAGGCGCCACCGCCCTTGGCGTGCACGATCCGCTCCGGGATGCGCTCGCGGTTGAACTGCGCGAGCTTCTCGACCAGGTAGCGGTCGTGGAGGACCGTGGCGCCGTCGGCGCCGACGGTCAGCGAGTGTGCGTCGCTGACGACCGGCGTGCCGGTCTGGGTGGTGGTGTAAGGAGTTGTCATCTGTGGACGTGCCTTCCTCTGCTGCTTACGGGGTTCTTGGGGGTTCGGCATGGTCGGCGAAGTCTCGGCGCCCGGCTCTCCGGGCGAGCCTCAGGCGCTGCAGTCGGGACACAGGCCCCAGTAGGTGACCTCGGCGGTCTCGACCACGAACCCGTGGTCGTCGCTCGGGGTCAGGCAGGGGGCGTGGCCGACCGAGCAGTCCACGTCGCCGATGGCGCCGCACCTGCGGCAGACGACGTGGTGGTGGTTGTCGCCCGTGCGGCGCTCGTAGCGCGCGGGGTGGCCGGCGGGCTCGATGCGGCGCAGGAGGTCGGCGCCGGTCAACGCGTGCAGGACGTCGTAGACCGCCTGGACCGATACCGTGCCGAGCTCTGCGCGGACCGAGCTCAGGACGTCGTCCGCCGTGGCGTGCTGCTGGTCGCCCACGGCGTGCAGGGCTGCCACCCGGGCAGCGGTCACACGCAGGCCGGCACCGCGGAGGAGATCCTCCGGCGTGGCGGCGGTGGGGGCGGTCGACGTCATGTCCAGCAGCCTAGACCCTAAACTGGAATGATTCCAGTTGAGGTCACCGACCGGTCGGCCCCGGGAATCCGTCCGGCGGCGGGGGTCGAGGCGGGCGGCCGACCTCACACCGGCCGGTATGGCGGGCGGCCTCGGCATGCTGCTATCGTTGAGCCACGACCGACCCGGTGTGAGCCGGGTGCACAAAGTGGATCACCATCCCACCCGAGTCACGACAGAGCGCCGCAAGGTGCCGACAGAGTCCGGGTCCTAGGTCGGGTGCAGAGGTTGGGCAATGTTTCTCGTCCAGCCCGTGCACCCTTTCCTTGTGATGGCTTCCACCTGTGTTCAGGGCGGGAGCCATTTCTCGTTCCTGGTGGTCAATCAAACGACTTCTGAGGAGCATCACCATCACCGAGCCTCGCATCAACGACCGGATCCGTGTCCCCGAGGTCCGACTCATCGGTCCTGGCGGGGAGCAGGTCGGCGTGGTTGCCACGGCGGTCGCCCTGAAGCTCGCCCAGGACGCTGACCTCGACCTCGTCGAGGTTGCCCCGGACGCCCGCCCGCCTGTCACCAAGCTCATGGACTTCGGCAAGTTCAAGTACGAGTCCGACATGAAGGCGCGGGAAGCGCGGCGCAACCAGGCGAACACGGTTCTCAAGGAGATCCGGTTCCGTCTGAAGATCGACCCGCACGACTACGAGACCAAGAAGGGCCACGTCGTCCGCTTCCTCTCGGCAGGCGACAAGGTCAAGGTCATGATCATGTTCCGCGGCCGTGAGCAGTCGCGCCCCGAGATGGGCCGTCGCCTGCTCGAGCGCCTGGCGGAGGACGTCGCCGAGCTCGGCTTCGTCGAGTCGATGCCGAAGCAGGACGGCCGCAACATGACCATGGTCCTCGGGCCGGTCAAGAAGAAGGCTGACGCCAAGGTCGAGCAGCGCAAGCGCGCGGACGAGGTCAACGCCGGTCGGATGACCAAGTCCGAGGCCAAGGCGCGGGCCCGCGCGGCTGACGAGCCCGAGGTCGACGAGCTGGTCGAGGACCAGGTCGAGGACCAGGTCGAGGACCAGGTCGACGAGACGGTCGAGACCACGGTCGAGGAGCCGGCCGCGGCGCCGGCTCCTGAGCCCGTCGTCGCGGAGCCCGAGCCCGTCGCGGAGCCCGAGCCCGTCGCGGAGCCCGAGCCCGTCGCGGAGCCCGAGCCCGTCGCAGAGGCCGAGCCCGTCGCGGAGCCCGAGCCGGAGCCCGTCGTCGAGCCGGAACCTGTCGTCGAGCCTGAGCCTGTTGCCGAGGCCGAGCCGGAGCCCGTCGTCGAGACGCCCGCCCCGGAAGAGCCGAAGCCGGCCACCAAGCCTGCGGCCAAGACTGCCTCGAAGCCGGCAGCGAAGCCGGCCACCAAGGCGGCTCCGAAGCCTGTCTCGGCCCCCAAGCCGGCGCCGAAGCCCGTGGCTCCCAAGCCGCGCGCCCCGCGCAAGGCCGGCTGAGGCAACGGTCCCCAAGACCACTACGACACCGGGCCGGCCTACCGGCCCAGGTACAACGTCGCCGCTCCAGCAGCGGTCGACCGACATGAGGAGACACGGCAGTCATGCCGAAGAACAAGACGCACTCCGGCTCGAAGAAGCGGTTCAAGGTCACCGGTAGCGGCAAGATCATGCGCGAGCAGACCAACGGTCGCCACTACCTCGAGCACAAGTCCAGCCGTCGCACGCGTCGTCTGGCCATGGACCAGGCCGTTGCGCCGGCCGACGTCAAGAAGGTCAAGAAGCTGCTCGGTAAGTGACCTTTGTGGCGTACGCCTGACGGGCGTCGCCAAGAACCTTTTCAGCCCCGAAGTACAAGGAGTCTCACGTGGCACGCGTGAAGCGGGCAGTAAATGCCCAGAAGAAGCGCCGTACAACCCTCGAGCGCGCCGCCGGTTACCGCGGCCAGCGCTCGCGCCTCTACCGCAAGGCGAAGGAGCAGGTCACCCACTCGCTCGTCTACGCCTACCGTGACCGGAAGGCGCGCAAGGGTGACTTCCGCAAGCTGTGGATCCAGCGCATCAACGCTGCGTCCCGCGCGCAGGGTCTGACCTACAACCGCCTCATCCAGGGCCTCAAGGCCGCTGGTATCGAGGTCGACCGCCGCATGCTCGCGGAGCTCGCGGTCAACGACGTCGCGGCGTTCAACGCCCTCGTCCAGGTCGCCAAGGACGCGCTGCCGGCGGATGTCAACGCCCCGGCCGCTGCCTGAGGTTGAGCAGTTCATCGGACGCCCGGCCAGTTTCCTCCTCGGAGGCCCGACCAGTGCTTGATGTGACGCTCGCGAATCCGCGAGCCGACCGCATCAAGCAGGTACGGGCACTGGCCGGGCGTTCGGCGCGCTCCCGGCACGAGCTGTACCTGGTCGAAGGGCCGCAGGGCGTGCGCGAGGCGGTCCGGCACGCGCCGTCGTCCGTCCGGGACGTCTATCTGACGCCGGCCGCCGCCTCCCGGTACGCGGAGATCGTCGACGACGCCCGCGCGGCCGGGCTGTTCCTGCATCTCGGCACCCCGGAGGTGCTCGAAGCGATGAGCGCCGACGCCCAGGGTGTGCTCGCCGTCGTGCGGTCCTCCGCGCCGTCGCTGGGGGAGGCGCTGGACGCGCGAGACCCGGAGCGTGCCGGGCGGCCGCTGCTGGCCGCCGTGCTCGCCACCGTCCGCGACCCCGGCAACGCGGGCACCGTCATCCGGGCCGCCGACGCGGCCGGCGCCGACCTCGTGGTCCTCGCGGGGGAGAGTGTCGACGTGCACAACCCCAAGGTGGTGCGTTCCACCGCCGGGTCGCTGTTCCACCTGCCGGTCGTCACCGGGCTGTCGCTGGAGGCCACGGTGGCGCAGCTGCGCGCCGTGGGCTGCCACGTCCTCGCGGCGGACGGCAGTGGACCGCTCGACCTGGACGACCTCCTGGATTCCGCGGGGTCCGGTGCGTCTCCTGACCTGGCCGGCCCGACGGCCTGGGTGTTCGGCAACGAGGCCTGGGGCCTGCCGGAGGAGGACCGGGCGCTGGCCGACGCCGTCGTGCGGGTTCCGATCCGCGGCAAGACCGAGTCGCTCAACCTGGCGGCGGCAGCGACCGTCTGCCTGTACGCGAGCAGCCGGGCCCAGCGCTGAGCGAGCGGCGGAGCGGCGGATGACGGCCGGCGTCTGGGGCGAGTGGGGCCATGTGGTGCGCCCGGCCCTGCTCTGTCTCCTCGCCGCCGTGCTGGCGATCCGCGTGCTCGTGCGGCTACGCACCCTGCGCGGGGTCCCCAGGCAGCGCGCGTGGCGGCACTCCGTCGCCGAGGTCGGCATGGTCGTGGGGACCGCGCCCTGGGTCTGGATGATCCTCACGCCCAGGCCTCGCGACAGCTCGCTCTCGCTGGTCCCCTTCCGGGACCTCGCGGACCAGCTCGGCGGCCCGGTCGCCGGGGCGGTGGTCCAGGTGGGCGGCAACCTCCTGGTCCTCGCCGCCCTCGGCTTCTTCCTGCCGATCCGTTTCCGGCTCGCGCCCGACGCCGGTCACCGCACGGCGGCGGTCCTCGCCCGTGTGGCCCTGCTCGCCGCCGGGATCTCGGTGACCGTCGAGGTCCTCCAGCTCGCGCTCGGCCTGGGCCGCGTGAGCTCGGTCGACGACGTCCTGGTCAACACCGCGGGTGCGGTGCTCGCCGCGCTGTGCTCGCGCAGATGGTGGCCCCAGGTCGCTGGTCCGTAGGTGCGCGGACCTCACGCACCTGATCTGAGCCGCATCAGCGAGTCGCTGGCCGAAGCCATCGGTGCCGCCTCGCAGGTGGGGCTCCGGCTGGACGGGTCGGGCCGGTCGCCGGCGCGGACCGTCGACGAGATCAGGTCTCGCCCGGACGAGACGGTCGCCTAGGATCGCCGGGTGCGGTTGTTCACGGCGGTCTTCCCGCCCCAGCGTGTCAAGGACCATCTCGGGCTCGCCATCGACGGCGTACCGGCCTCTCCCCGTTGGGTCCCGCGGGAGAGCCTGCACATCACCCTCGCGTTCTACGCGGACCTGCCCGAAGGAACGGTTCCCGAGCTGCGCGACGAGCTGACCGACGTCGCGCGCAAGCACGGCCCCATCGATCTGCGGTTGCGCGGCGCGGGGTCGTTCGGCGCCCGCGTCCTGTGGATCGGCGTCGACGGCGGGACCGCCGCGCTGAAGAGTCTGGCGACGGACTGCCTGGCGGCCTCGCCCCGCGAGGTGCCGGAGGACGTCAAGCCGCACCGGGCGCACGTCACCGTCGCCCGCGCCCGGGCCGGCCAGGTCAGGCCGCCGCGAGGGCGCGACCGCTGGGGCAGGAGCGGGGGCGGCGAGCCGCGGTCCGCTCTGGAGCCCGCGGCCCGTGCGCTGTCCGTCTACGCGGGGCCGGACTGGACCGCGAACTCGTTCGCGCTCGTCGAGTCGCACCCGGGGGAGGGGCCGCAGGGCGGCCCGCGGTACGAGATCGTGGAGACCTGGGACCTCGAGGGCTGATCGTTCGAGGTGCCCATGGTCCTGTCCATCGGCTCTGTCCACCGGCTCTGTCCACCGTCTCCGCGGCCGGGGCCAGGGCCGCCCCGGCCGCGGAGACCTGGTTGTCCGAAGGTGAGCGTCGAGCGACGTGCGGCGCGCCAGGGAAGAGGCCGGAAGCCGGCCAACGCGCTCCGCTCGCTCCACACCGTTCTTCGAACATGTGTCGCACCGTAGTCGAGCCCACTGACAACGCATAAAAAGTGTGCCAAGCGCTCCATGTCGACGCGTGCGAATCGACGTTGCCGGCACGGGCGAGGCCGTGCAACGATGGCGCCATGCAGCCGTTGACCCGCCGATTTACGCAGCCCGCCATGGGCTGTGCGGCGAGTGCTGCGCGCGGGCACTGAGCTGCCCTGTGGACAACGCGTCCTGAGCCCTGGCGGGCACCTAGACTTCAGATGCCGGTACGGGTCCCCAGGCAGGGGACCGGTCCGGCTCCCGAATCCGCCAGGAAGGCAAGCATGTCCACGCCCGATGAGAAGGCACCCATCGATCCGCTCGACGAGGCGGCGCTCGACGCCGCGGTCAAGGCCGCCCTCGACGACATCGCCAAGGCCGGCGACCTCGACGCGCTGAAGGCCGTCCGCACCCAGCACACCGGGGACCGCAGCTCGCTGGCCCTCGCCAACCGGGGCATCGGCGCGCTGCCCGGCCCGGACAAGGCGAAGGCCGGCAAGCTCGTGGGCCCGCGTCGCGGGCAGATCAACCAGGCGATCGTGGCCCGGCAGTCCGAGCTCGAGGCCGAGCGCGACGCGCGCGTGCTCGCGGAGGAGACGGTCGACGTCACCCTGCCGGTCCAGCGCACGACGGCGGGTGCACGCCACCCGATCGAGCTGGTCCAGGAGCGTATCGCCGACTTCTTCGTCGGCCTCGGCTGGGAGATCGCCGACGGCCCCGAGGTCGAGGCCGAGTGGTTCAACTTCGACGCGCTGAACTTCGGACCGGACCACCCCGCCCGCCAGATGCAGGACACGTTCTACGTCGCCGGCGAGGGTGACGAAGAGTCGAACCTCGTGCTGCGCACGCACACGTCCCCGGTCCAGGCGCGGTCCCTGCTCGAGCGCGGTGTGCCGCTGTACATCGCCTGCCCCGGCCGGACGTTCCGCACCGACGCGCTGGACCAGACCCACACCCCGGTGTTCCACCAGGTCGAGGGCCTGGCGGTCGACAAGGGCCTGACGATGGCGAACCTCGTGGGCACGCTGGACGCGTTCGCCAGGGCGATGTTCGGACCAGAGGCCAGGACGCGCCTGCGCCCGGCGTTCTTCCCGTTCACCGAGCCGTCCGCCGAGATGGACCTGTGGTTCCCGCAGAAGAAGGGCGGCGCGGGCTGGATCGAGTGGGGTGGCTGCGGCATGGTCAACCCGAACGTGCTGCGCGCCGCGGGAGTCGACCCGGAGGAGTACACGGGCTTCGCGTTCGGCATGGGCATCGAGCGCACGCTCATGCTGCGCCACTCGATCGCGGACATGCACGACATCGTGGAGGGCGACGTGCGCTTCTCCACTCAGTTCGGGACGGAGATCTGAAGTGCCCCTCATCGTGAAGGACTGGCTCGCTGACCACGTCGAGGTGCCCGCGGACCTCACCGCCGAGCAGCTCGCGGCCGACCTCGTCAAGGTAGGCCTGGAAGAAGAGGCGATCCACGGGGCGGCCGTGACCGGCCCCCTCGTGGTCGGCCGGGTGCTCGAGATGACGCCCGAGCCCCAGAAGAACGGCAAGACGATCAACTGGTGCCGTGTCGACGTCGGCCCCGACCACAACGACACCGAGGGCGCGCGCGGCATCGTCTGCGGTGCGCACAACTTCGCGCCCGGTGACCTCGTGGCCGTGGCGCTGCCCGGCACCGTGCTGCCCGGACCGTTCCCCATCGCCGCCCGCAAGACCTACGGGCACGTGTCCGACGGCATGATCTGCTCGGTCCGGGAGCTCGGGATCGGGGAGGACCAGGACGGCATCCTGGTGCTGACCCGGCACGGGTTCGCCGAGGAGGACCTCAACCCCGGCCAGGATGCGATCGCGCTCCTCGGCCTCGGCGAGGAGGTCCTGGAGATCAACGTGACGCCGGACCGCGGGTACGCCTTCAGCTACCGCGGTGTGGCGCGCGAGTACGCCCACTCCACGGGCGCGAAGTTCACGGACCGCGGCCTGCCCACGGGTGCCGAGCCCGTCCCGACGGCCGACGGCTTCGAGGTCCAGGTCCGGGACGACGCGCCGATCAACGGCGTGGTGGGCTGCGACCGGTTCGTGACGCGCATCGTGCGGGGCATCGACCCGGCCGCGCCCACGCCCGCGTGGATGAAGCACCGGCTCGAGGGCTCCGGCATGCGGTCGATCTCCCTGGCGGTCGACATCACGAACTACGTGATGCTCGACCTCGGGCAGCCGCTGCACGCCTACGACCTCGCCAAGGTCTCGGCCCCGATCGTCGTCCGCCGCGCGACCACGGGCGAGCGCCTCACCACCCTGGACGACGCCGACCGCACGCTGCACGCTGAGGACCTCCTGATCACCGACTCGCCCGCCGGAGCGGGCAGCCGCGTGCTGAGCCTGGCAGGTGTGATGGGCGGAGCGTCCTCCGAGATCTCTGGGACCACGGCGGACGTGCTGATCGAGGCCGCGCACTTCGACCCGATCACCGTGGCCCGTACCGCGCGCAGGCACAAGCTCCCGACCGAGGGCGCCAAGCGCTGGGAGCGCGGCGTGGACCCGCTCCTTGCCCCGGTCGCGGCACAACGTGCTGTCGAGCTCCTGGTCGATCTGGGCGGCGGCACCGCCGACGCCGCGGTGGGCGACCTCGACGACACCGCGGGCACGACCCCGCAGAAGGCGATCGCGCTCAAGGTCACCGAGCCCACCCGGCTCTCGGGCGTCGAGTACACGCCGGAGCAGGTGCGCAGCACCCTCGAAGAGATCGGCGCCACGGTGACCGAAGCCTCCGCGTCGGTCGAGCCTGTCGAAACCCTCCTCGTCACCCCGCCGTCCTGGCGCCCCGACCTCACCGGCCCGGCCGACCTGGTCGAGGAGGTCGTGCGCATCCAGGGCTACGACCAGGTGCCGTCGGTGCTCCCGGCCGCGCCGGGTGGCCGCGGGCTCACGGCCGAGCAGCGCACGCGCCGTTCGGTCGCGCGAGCACTGGCCGAGGCGGGCTTCGTCGAGACGCTCAGCTACCCGTTCGTCGGCACCCCTGAGTACGACGCGCTCGGTCTGCCCGCCGACGACCCGCGCCGCGTCTCGCTCCGGCTCGTCAACCCGATGGCCGACGACAAGCCGCTGATGCGGTCGAACCTGCTGGTGACGCTGCTCGACACCGTGCGCCGCAACGTCTCGCGCGGGCTGACCGATCTCGCGGTGTACGAGATCGGCCTCGTCACCCGCCCGACGCCGGGCGCCCCCGCGGCGCCCACGCTGCCCGGCGGGGTGCGGCCCAGCGACGAACAGCTCGCGGCGCTCGCCGCGGCGGTCCCCGAGCAGCCGCGACGGGTCGCCGGCGTGCTGACCGGCAAGCGGGAGCTCGCCGGCTGGTGGGGCGTAGGCCGCACGGCCGGCTGGGAGGACGCCCTCGCGGCGGCCCGGCTGGTGGCAGAGCGGGCCCGGGCCGAAGTCGTCGTGGTCCCGGACCCCGAGCACCTGCCGTGGCACCCCGGTCGTTGCGCGCGCCTCGAGCTCGCGGACGGCACGCTCGTCGGCCACGCCGGTGAGCTGCACCCCAAGGTCGTCGAGACGCTGGGGCTGCCCGCTCGTGCCGCGGCGTTCGAGGTGGACCTGAGCGTCCTCGTCGCTGCGGCGTCGAGCGAGCCCGTCGCAGCAGTGCCCGTGTCGGCGTTCCCGGCTGCCAAGGAGGACTTCGCCTTCGTGGTCGACGGCGGTGTGCCGGCCGAGGCCGTTCGGTCGGCGATCGTGGCGGGTGCCGGCGAGCTGCTCGAGGATGTCGCGCTGTTCGACGTCTTCACGGGGGAGCAGGTGGGCGAGGGCAAGAAGTCGCTCGCGTACTCGCTCCGCCTGCGTGCGGCGGACCGCACCCTCTCCGCCAAGGAGGTCCGCGCGGTGCGCGACGCCGTCGTGGAGTCGGCCGCGGAGAAGGTCGGGGCGGTACTGCGTGGCTGAGCCGCACCAGGCGGCCGGAGCCGGCGCGACCCCGCCGGCGCGCACGGCGCTCGTCACGGGCGCGTCGCGCGGGATCGGCCGGGAGGTCGCGCTCGGTCTCGCGCGAGCAGGGCTGGACGTCGCCCTGCTCGCGCGGGACGCGGGGCGGCTCGCAGCCGTGGCCACGGAGGTCCGGGCCGCGGGGGTGACGGTGGTCGAGCTGACCGCCGACGTGACCGACCCGGCGGCGGTGCGTGCCGCCGTCGGGCAGGCCGAGGAAGCACTGGGATCGATCGACCTGCTGGTGAACAACGCCGGCGCGATCGAGTCGGAGCATCCCCTGTGGGAGGCCGATCCCGACGAGTGGTGGTCCGTGTTCGAGACCAACGTGCGTGCGCCGTTCCTGTTCAGCCGGTACGCCGTGCCGGGCATGATCGAGCGTGGCGGCGGCCGGGTCATCGACCTGGCCTCCGGTGCGAGCTCGCACGAGATGGCCGGCGGCTACTCCGCGTACAACGCGAGCAAGACCGCGCTGGTACGGATGGGGGCCAACCTCCACGGCGACGGCTTCCGGCACGGGATCCGCGTCTTCGAGCTCGCTCCCGGTGTCGTGAAGACCGACATGTCGACGGGCATGTCCCTGCACGAGGGCCGCACCGACTGGACCCCGGTCGAACGGGTGACCGACGTCGTGAACGCGGTGGCGGCCGGCGAGCTCGACGCCTGCTCGGGCTGGTTCCTGCGCGTCAGCGACGACACCCCCGAATCGCTGAGGGCGTTGGCGGCAGGTGCCGCGGAGCAGGGCTCCGCGGCGACGGCGCGCAGGCTGCGCGTGCTTCCCGCGGGCGGCGGCGACCCGCTGGCGGACACCCTCACCCGGCGCTGACCGGCGGCCATCGGACGTTCATCCGGTGGTACTGGTGTGAGGGGACGGGCACTCCCTACGGTGTGCAAGCAACCGTCCCCTCACGCAAGGAGACCACCATGCGCCATCGTCGTCGCCCCGCGTTCGCCGTCGCGAGCCTGGGACTGTGCGTCCTGCTCGCCTCCGCGGGCCAGGCGGTCGCCACGGAGCCCGCGAGCGAACAGGCCGGGCCCTCGGCGGCGGCCGCCGCGACACGGCTCACGGCCAGCAACTTTCGCTACACGCTGTCCGAGACGTCGTCGTCCCTGGTCGGAGCGCTCGACTCGGCGCTGCCGAACGTGACCATGGGTGCGGTGGCCGACGACGCCAACCGCACGCCGAGCTGCGGCAGCGCGCCGTCGGTCACGCACCGCACCGCGTACTACTGCTGGAACGACGGCGACCAGGACACCGCCGCGTGGTACCCGCAGGGCATCACCACCAGCTCCGACGCCTACGGGGCGGGCACCTACGACGGCAAGCGCCTCAACCTGGTGAGCTGGTACGACCACGCCGAGGACGGCATCGACAAGGGCGTTCGTATCAGCGTGTCCAACCTGTCCGCGAGCGCCTCGGCGCCGCCGTACCGGCACATCCTGCTGGTCGAGCCGAGCGGCACCACGAGTGCGCCGTCGTACCGGCCGGTCAACATCCATGCGGGCGGCATCATGTGGTACGGCAACCTGCTGTACGTGGCGGACACGAGCGGTGGTTTCCGGGTGTTCGACCTGGATCACCTGTGGCGGGTCTCGACGGGCCGCTCGTCGGCGATCGGGCGCCAGGCGGACGGCTCGTACCACGCGTTCGACTACAAGTACGTGCTGCCGCAGACGGCCAAGTTCACGGACTCGACGGCCGGCGGGTACGCGCAGCTGCAGCACTCGTCGGTCGCGCTCGACCGGACGAGCTCGCCGGACTCGGTGATCGTGAGCGAGTACCGGAGCCCGTCGGCCGTCGACGCCGGTGCCCAGGTCCGGACGATCCGGGTGCCGATCGACTACACGAACCGGTACCTGAAGGCGGCGGCCGACGGCATCATCAAGGCGACGGAGGCGTACCGGACCGACCTGGAGAGCGTGCAGGGCTCGACCGCCATCAACGGTGAGTTCTTCTTCTCGCAGAGTGACGGCTCGAACCACTCGGACCCGAACTCGGACGGTGACCTGCACACGTTCGCGGCGCCGTCGGGGCCGATCGTGCGGCACGGCAACGCGCTGACGGTGGGTGCGGAGGACCTCTCGTACGACCCGACCCGGGACTACCTGTGGTCGCTCGGTGAGTATCCGGGTTACCGCTGGGTCTATGCGGCGGACGCCTCGTCGTTCTGACCTTCCCGTTCCGGGACGACACAGGCCTGCGGACTTTGCGCCGCGCACCTAGTCTGAGAGCGATGACCAGCCGAATTGAAGATTACGGAATTGTCGGAGATCTCCAGACCGCGGCGTTGATCGGTCGTGATGGTGCGGTCGACTGGATGTGCCTGCCGCAGTTCGACTCCCCGGCCTGTTTCGCCGCGCTCCTCGGGGACGAGCAGCACGGGTCGTGGCGCCTCGGCCCGGAGTCGGGTGGTGAGTGCACCAGCCGGAGCTACCGGGACGGCACCCTCGTCCTCGAGACGGAGTGGGACCTGCCGGAGGGTCGGGTCCGGGTGATCGACCTGATGCCGCCGCGCAGCGGCCAGGCCGACCTCGTCCGGATCGTCGAGGGGATCAGCGGGAACGTCCCGATGACCACCGAGCTGCGGCTCCGGTTCGACTACGGGAACGTCGTGCCCTGGGTCACCCAGGAGCGTGACGGCCTGCGTGCGGTGGCCGGACCCGACTCGGTCCACATCGACGCGGGCGTCGACCTCACCGCAGAGGGGGTCGCCGACGACGCTGTCCACCGGGCCCACTTCACCGTCGGACCGGGTGACCGGGTGCCGTTCGTCCTGACCTACCACGCGTCCCACCTACCGATCAAGCCGCCCGTCGGAGTGGAGACGGCGCTGCGGGAGACCGAGGAGTTCTGGCGGTCGTGGATCGCGAAGTCGACCTACGACGGCCCGTGGGCCGACGCCGTGCACCGGTCCCTGATCACGCTGAAGGCTCTGACCTACGCCCCGACGGGCGCCATCGCCGCAGCGGCCACGACCTCGCTCCCCGAGGAGATCGGCGGCTCGAGAAACTGGGACTACCGGTTCTGCTGGCTGCGGGACGCGGCGTTCACGCTGCAGGCCCTCGTCGGGACGGGGTTCATCGACGAGGCGCGTGCGTGGCGCGCGTGGCTCCTGCGCGCGGTGGCCGGCGACCCGGCGGACCTGCAGATCATGTACGGCCTCGACGGGCGACGGCGGCTGCCCGAGTACACGCTCGACTGGCTACCGGGCTACGAGGGCTCTGCTCCGGTGCGGATCGGCAACGGCGCGGCCGGTCAGCTCCAGATCGACGTCTGGGGCGAGACTCTCGACGCCCTGCACCTGGCGCGGGAGGCGGGACTCGAGACCGACCATGAGGCATGGAACCTGCAAAAGGCGCTCCTGGAGTATCTCGAAGAACACTGGGACGACCTCGACAACGGGCTCTGGGAGGTGCGCGGTCCGCGACGTGCGTTCGTGCATTCCCGGGTCATGGCGTGGGCCGGGTTCGACCGGGCGGTGCGTGCCGTCGAGGAGCACGGGCTCGAGGGTCCCGTAGAGCGGTGGCGCGAGGTGCGCGACCGCATCCATACCGAGGTGTGCACACAGGGGTTCGACGCCGAGCGGAACACGTTCACGCAGTTCTACGGCTCGGAGGGTCTGGACGCCGCCCTGCTGCTCATCGGGCAGGTCGGATTCCTGCCCTGGGAGGACCCGCGTGTCATCGGCACGGTCGACGCCGTCCAGCGGGAGCTCAGCCAGGACGGTCTCCTGCTGCGCTATCACACGCACGCCGACGACAGGGTCGACGGCTTGCCGGGAGAGGAGGCCACGTTCCTGGTGTGCAGCTACTGGCTCGTCGACGCCCTGCACGGGATCGGCCGGGTCGACGAGGCCGTCGCGCTGTTCGAGCGCCTGCTCTCGCTGCGCAACGACCTCGGGCTGCTGAGCGAGGAGTACGACGTGCACACGGGACGCCACCTCGGTAACACCCCCCAGGCGTTCAGCCACCTCGGTCTGGTCAACAGCGCGCTGCGGCTCGGCCGGGGCGTCACGGCGCGCGACGTGGAGTCCGGCGTGGCCGACCGCGTGGCCGTTCCTGCCGCCGTCCCGCACACCGGTGTGCCCGCTGCTCGCCCGTCCACGGAGGAGGTCGCCTGATGCGCGCGCTGACCGTTGTCCCGCAGACCTCGGACAGCCTGGCCGTCACTGACGTCGACGAGCCGGTCCCCGGAGACGGCGAGCTCCTGGTCGACGGCCTGGCCGTCGGGGTGTGCGCCACGGACCGCGAGATCGCCGCGGGCGAGTACGGCTGGGCGCCGCCCGGGCGCGAGCGGCTGGTGCTCGGCCACGAGTCGCTCGGCCGGGTCCGCTCGGCGCCCGACGGCTCGGGCTTCGAGGCCGGTGACCTGGTGGTGGGCGTGGTCCGCCGCCCGGACCCGGAGCCGTGCGGTGCGTGCGCTCGCGGCCAGTTCGACATGTGCCGCAACGGTGAGTACACGGAGCGGGGCATCAAGGCGATCGACGGGTTCGCGTCCGAGCGGTGGACCGTCGAGGCCGACTACGCCGTCCGCCTCGACCCGGCGCTCGCCGACGTCGGCATGCTGCTCGAGCCGACATCGGTGGTCGCCAAGGCGTGGGAACAGATCGACCTGGTCGGCGGCCGCGCCTGGTTCGAACCGAGGGTGGCCCTGGTGACGGGTGCCGGCCCGATCGGCCTGCTGGCCGCGTTGATCGGCGTGCAGCGGGGTCTGGAGGTGCACGTGCTCGACCGCGTCACCGACGGTCCGAAGCCACAGCTGGTCCGGGACCTGGGCGCCGAGTACCACACCACATCTGTCACGGACGTGGCTGCCGCCGTCCGCCCAGGCGTTGTGATCGAGGCGACCGGCGCGAGCCCGGTGGTGCTCGACGCCTTGTCCGCGACCAAGAGCTACGGCGTCACCTGCCTCACGGGTGTCACTACCGCAGGGCGGCAGTTCACGATCGACGCCGGGGCGCTCAACCGGGAGATCGTGCTGGAGAACGACGCGATCATCGGTTCGGTGAACGCCAACCTGGGCCACTATCGGGCCGCGGCGGAGGTCCTGGCCCGGGCCGATGCCGAGTGGCTCGGCCGCATGGTGACCCGCCGGGTGCCGCTCGAGGACGCGGTGGAGGCGTTCGCGGGCGACCCCGGCGGGATCAAGACGGTACTGGAGCTGTAGCGCCGGCCCGGTCGCCGGGCCGGCGCGAGCTCGGCTCAGTGGCGCTCGTCGCGCCAGTCGACCCAGGCCTGGGCGGTGCTCAGGTCGTAGTCCGGCCCGCTCGACCCGATGGTGAACAGGGTCGCGCCGGCCGCCACGAGAGCCTCACCGGTCGCCTCCGGCGCGCCGCTGACCCCCACCGACCGCTCCACCAGCGCGGCGGTGTCGCGTCCGACGGCAGCGCCGTGCTCGTCGAGGATCGCGGACTTGGTCTTCAGGACGTCGACGTCGCCGAAGCTGTGCCAGACGTCGGCGTGCTCGGCCACGATGCGCAGGGTCTTCTTGACGCCGCCGCCACCGATCAGGAGGGGGATCTCCCGCTCGGGTGCCGGGTTGCCGGCGGCGAGGCGGGACTTGATCCGCGGCATGGCGTCGGCCAGGCTCGCGATACGGGACCCTGCGGTACCGAACTCGTAGCCGAACTGGTCGTAGTCCTTCTCGAACCAGCCGGCGCCCAGGCCCAGGATCAGGCGCCCGCCGGAGATGTGGTCGACGGTGCGTGCCATGTCGGCCAGCAGGTCCGGGTTCCGGTACCCGATCCCGCTCACCAGCGCGCCGATCTCGACCCGCTCGGTCTGCTCGGCCCAGGCGCCGAGCATGGTCCAGGCCTCGAAGTGCTTGCCGTCCGGGTCGCCCGTGAGCGGGTAGAAGTGGTCCCAGTTGAAGATGACGTCGACCCCGATGTCCTCGGCGCGGAGCACCGCGTCGCGGATGGCGGAGTAGTCGGCGTGCTGCGGCTGCAGCTGCAGGGCTATGCGGATGGGGCGATCAGTCATGTCCGCAGCCTATGACCAGGACGAGCGTGTCGCGCCGCGGCCGCAGCCGGCGGGCCCCGCATGCGTGTCGGTCACCTCGCGCCACCCGCCCCCGGGCCGAGACTATGGGTGCGCCGCCGGTCGGCGACAACCGGAGATGACAGGAGCACGCATGCCGAACTACAGCACGTCCGCAGAGATCGATGCCTCACCGGAGGCCGTATGGGCTGTCCTGTCCGACGTCGAGCACATGCCGGACTGGACGTCGTCCATGACGTCGGTGTCGATCATCGACGGGCCGAACCCGCCCGACGTCGGCACGCAGGTGCGGATCGAGCAGCCGAAGATGCCCCTCGCGGTCTGGCTGATCGACGAGTGGGACCCGCCGCGGCACTTCGCGTGGATCAGCGAGGCACCCGGCGTGACCACGCAGGCGGAGCACCTCGTGGAGCGGCTGCCCGACGGTCGCTCCCGGGTGACGCTCGCGATCACGCAGACCGGCGGCCTCGCATGGCTGATCGGCAAGCTGGCCATGGGCCGCACCCGTCAGTACGTCGACACCGAGCTCGCCGGGCTGCGGGCCAGGATGAGCTCGTAGCCGGCCTTCCTGACGCCCGGCGCCTCGCCCGGAGCTCAGGGATCAGGCCCGGGTCGTCACCGCGAAAACCCTACGGAACGCCAGCGGCGTGCCGTAGGCATGCTCCGGGTAGGCCTCGCGCAGCGCCGCGCCGAGCTCCTCCTCGAACCGGGCGCGCAGAGCCGGGTCCTTGGCCTCCAGCGCCTGCAGAGTGGGCTGCGCGCCGGTGGCCGAGATCCAGCGCAGCACGGGATCCGGCCCGTGCAGCAGGTGCGTGTAGGTGGTCTCCCACGCGTCGACCGTCCAGCCCGGCCGGGCGAGGCGGTCCAGATATTCGGCGGGGTCGGCGGTGGCCCGCCGTTCGACCGGTCCGACGACGTCGGCGAACGGCTCCCGTGCGGCGACCTCGCGCAGCAGGACGTGGCTGGGCGCGTCGTGGTTTCCCGGAACCTGGAAGGCGAACGACTGCGCCGCCCGGTCGGCGAGCGCCGTCAGCAGCTCGCGATGCCCGGGCACCCACTGGAGTGCGGCGTTGCTGAGGACGAGGTCGGCGGTGTGGTCGTCGGTGCTGAGGTCGGCCAGCACGTACTCGGTGCCGGGATCGGCGGCGCGTGCGCGCTCGATCATGGCGGGGGAGGCATCGACGCCGGTCACCTGAGCGCCGGGCCAGCGAGCGCGGAGCACCGCCGTCAGGTGCCCGGGGCCGCACCCGAGGTCGACGATCGTCGCGGGCGTCCCGGGAACCCGGGCGACCAGCTCGGTGAACGGGCGGGACCGCTCGTCCGTGTACTGCAGGTACGCGCCAGGATTCCAGTCCGCCACCGTCAACTCCTCGCCGTCGAGTATCTTGATATCAAGATACATGACTGGGGCCGGTCGGGGGACGAAGTCGTGCCGCCGCCCAGCGATTGCGCCCGGAACGTTGAGGCGTCGGGCGCAATCGCTGGGCTGCGGCGTCCGCGGAGATCGGGGCGGCTCGGCTGGTCGTGCCTAGGCGACCTCGATGTAGTCGACCTCCGTGAACGCCGTTCCCTTGCCGAGGCGGATCGTGTTCCAGCCCGCCTGGAGAGTCACGTCCTTCGTCGCCTGCCGCCAGGTGTCCCAGCCGGTCACCGGATAGCTGATCGACCCGGCGGCCGCCCCGTTCACCGTGACCGTGTGCGAAGCGGTCCCGGCCGAGCCGTTGGCGTAGCCGACGTGCAGCGAGTAGCTGCCGGTGGTGGGTACGTAGATCGAGCCGACGTCGACGAAGCTGTCGGCGTGGTCGATGTATGCGACGACCTTGCCGTCCGAGGCCCCCGCGGCGTTCTCGCGGACGGAGCAGTTGTTCAGCGTGCCGCGCTCGGCCTCGTAGCGGACGCGGCTGCCCCGCACCACGGGGTACCCGTCGGCCCAGCCGAGGTCGGCGACGTACATGCCGCGACCACCCGCGGCGCGGTGCCCGTGGAAGACGAGCTTGTCGCCCCCGGCGTCGCGCAGCACGTCGGCGCCGCCGGGCCCGCCCACCGCGCCGTCGAGCGAGTCGGTGGTCATCAGGAAGCGGAACGCCTTGGTGTAGGGCCCGGTGATCGAGCTCGACACCGCATAGCTCGTGCCGTACTGGTTGGTCGTGTACGGGCCGGCCGAGTAGAACAGCACGTACCGGCCGCCGACCTTGGTGATGACCGGCGCCTCGATGATGCCCGCCTCGTCGGCCCGGTCGTTGCGCAGCACCTGGGTGGCACCGCCCTGGAAGGTGATGCCGTCCGCCGCGACCCGCTGCACGTGGATCCAGGTCGTCGCGCCGATGGCGTTGCCGTCGTTCTTCCAGACCAGGTACCGCGTCCCGTCGGTGTCGACGAAGCTGGACGCGTCGATCGCGCCGCCCGCGTCCAGCGGGCAGACGAGCGGCTGCGTGCCGACCGGTGCGAACGGGCCGCCGGGGGAGTCGGAGAGAGCGGCGCCGATGCACTGCCGGTCGGACGCCGCGTGCCAGGCCGTGTAGTAGAGCAGGTAGCGGCCGTCTGACCGCCGGGAGACGTCGGGCGCCCAGGTGCGCCCCTCCTTCGCCCACGCGCCGAGGTCTGGCAGCGCGTCGGTCGACCGGTAGGTCCACGGGCCGTCGGGGTCGGGCGCGGTGGCCCAGGGCAGGTTCTTCCCCTCGTTCGTCGCGTACGCGTAGTAGGTGTCCCCGAACTTCGACACGTCAGGGTCGGGGAAGTCGCGGTCGAGCACGAGGCTCGGACGCACGGTCGCCTGGGCGGCGACGTCGTCGCCCGCTGCGGCGGCGACATCGGACGACGCCGCGGCGCCGGCGGCGGGTGTGGCGGCGGGTGTGGCGGCAGGGCTGGGCGCGGCTGCGGGTGTGGCGGCGGCGGAGCCGGTCGTGAGGAGCCCGAGTGTCAGAGCGGCGACAGCCGGACCGGCGACAAGGGCGCGGGAGAAGGCACGAGACATGCGGGGAAGTACCACGTTGAACCTCCGGGCGAGAGAAAACTCGACGGGTGAATTGTCGCCACCGGGCTGCTCTGTGTAAAGAGCGTGGTCCAAGAGTTGTGCCGCCCGCGCGCCTCCCGATCTAACGTTGGACCGCTGACGCTGTGCTGGGTGCTGGGTGCTGGGTGCTGGGTGCTGGGTGCTGGGGGAGCGGGTGCCGGTGCGGTCTGCGTCGAGATCGGTCATTTGCTTGAGATCGGTCCATTGCTTCGAGATCGGTCCTTCAATGGACCGATCTCGAAGCAAGTGACCGATCTCGGTTCTGGCGGTGCAGCAAGTGACCGATCTCGGTTCTGGCGGTGCAGCAAGTGACCGATCTCGGTACTGCCGGCGCTGCAACGGACCGCCCTCACCGTCACCAGCCCACCACCCGAGCACCCTCACCGCGACCGTCAGGGAACGAGCAGCACCTTGCCCGTGGTGTCCCGGCCCTCCAGCGCCGCGTGCGCCGCTCCGGCGTCGGCCAGCGGGAGCGTGGACCCGATGTGGACGTCCAGGTCACCCGACGCGGCGGCACCCAGCACCTCGGACGTGCGCCACTCCAGCTCGTCGCGAGTCAGCGCGTAGTGCGCGATGGTCGGCCGGGTGAGGAACAGGGAGCCGGCCTTGTTGAGGCGCTGCGGGTCGAAGGGCGGAACCTGCCCCGACGCTCCGCCGAACAGCACGAGCATCCCGCGCGGACGCAGGGAGGCGAGCGAGGCCTCGAAGGTGGCCCGGCCCACGCCGTCGTACACGACGTGCACGCCCTGGCCGTCGGTGAGCTCGCGCACGCGGGCCGGAAGCTCGGTCGTGAGGTCGTCCATCGCCGCGTAGTCGATGGTGTGCGCGGCGCCCGCCGACGCCGACAGCTCTGCCTTCTCCGCCGTCGAGACCG
Source organism: Promicromonospora iranensis (assembly GCF_028994805.1). Lineage (GTDB taxonomy): Bacteria > Actinomycetota > Actinomycetes > Actinomycetales > Cellulomonadaceae > Promicromonospora > Promicromonospora iranensis. The sequence continues at coordinate 376,417 of NZ_JAJQQP010000006.1, forward strand.
TGGTGATGACCTGCCCGCCGCGCGCGACGGCGAGCTGGGTGGCCAGCAGGCCGACGCCGCCGGCGCCCGCGGTCAGCAGGACGTCGTGTCCCGGGCCCACCTCGAACGTGGACCGTACGAGGTAGTGCGCGGTGATGCCCTGCAGGGGCAGCGCGGCGGCGGTGGTGAGGTCGAGCCCGTCGGGTACCGGCACGACGCCCGCGGCGTCCACGGCCACGAGCTCCGCGTAGGAGCCGTGCCCGTCGTGCCAGGCCACGCGGTCTCCGACCGCGAATCCCATGACGTCGTCGCCGAGCGCCTCCACGGTGCCGGCGCCCTCCACGCCCACCACGTGGGGGTACTCCATGGGATAGACGCCGGAGCGTCGATAGGTGTCGATGAAGTTCACGCCGGCTGCTGCGACGCGGACCAGGAGCTGCCCCCGGCTCGGCGTCGGGTTGGGGAGCTCTGTGTAGGACAGGACCTCGGGGCCGCCCGCCTCACGGGCTACGACTGCGTGCATGCACCGAGCCTATGTCGCAGGGTGAGAAGGGCGTCGAGCACCGGGTTTCGCCGGACTGCATAATTATGTACACTGCGGAATATGTCCAGCAGCCAGCTCATCCGAGTCGCCGTCGCCGGCGCGTCCGGTTATGCGGGCGGGGAGGCTCTGCGCCTCCTGGCGGCCCATCCCTTCGTGGAGATCGGCACGCTCACCGCGCACTCGAACGCAGGGTCGAGCCTCGGGGAGGTCCAGCCGCACCTGCGCGGACTCGCGCACCGCATCCTCGAGCCCACCACGCCGGAGACGCTCCAGGGACACGATGTCGTCCTGCTCGGTCTGCCGCACGGGGCGTCCGGCCAGGTCGCGGCGCAGCTTCCGGACGACGTCCTCGTCATCGACCTCGGCGCCGACCACCGGCTGGAGTCCGCGAGCGACTGGGAGCAGTTCTACGGGTCCACGCACGCGGGGACCTGGCCCTACGGCCTGCCCGAGCTGATCCATGCCGCGACACCCGGCGTCGACCTCACGACCGCCGCCCGGCAGCGCGACAAGCTGGCCGGCGCGCGCCGCATCGCGGTGCCCGGCTGCAACGTCACGGCGGTCACCCTGGGCCTGCAGCCCGGCGTCGCGGCGGGCGTGGTGGAACCGACCGACCTCGTGGCGGTGCTGGCCAACGGGTACTCCGGCGCGGGCAAGGCGCTCAAGCCGCACCTTCTGGCGAGCGAGGCGCTCGGCTCCGCGCAGCCGTACGCCGTGGGCGGCACGCACCGGCACATCCCGGAGATCCAGCAGAACCTGCGGGCCGCCGGGGCGCCCAAGGTGACCATCAGCTTCACGCCCACCCTCGTGCCGATGGCCCGGGGCATCCTCGCGACGGCGACCGCCCCGCTGGCCAAGGGCGTCGACCCCGAGCAGGTCCGCGCCGCGTGGGAGACCGCGTACGCCGACGAGCCGTTCGTGCACCTGCTCCCCGAGGGCCAGTGGCCGAGCACCGCGATGACGCTGGGCGCCAACACGGCATGCGTGCAGGTCGCGGTCGACGCCGCGGCCCGCCGGGTCGTCACCATCACCGCCCTCGACAACCTGGTCAAGGGCACGGCGGGCGCCGCGATCCAGTCCATGAACCTCGCCCTGGGCCTGCGGGAGACCGCCGGCCTCATCACCGAAGGAGTCGCACCATGACCGACCCCGCAGCGGGCGTCACCGCGGCACAAGGGTTCCGGGCGGCCGGGGTCACCGCCGGCCTCAAGGCGTCCGGCACACCGGACCTGGCACTCGTCGTCAACGACGGCCCCGAGCACACCGCCGCCGCGGTGTTCACGAGCAACCGCGTGGTCGGTGCGCCCGTGATGTGGTCGCGCCAGGCGGTCAAGGACGGCGTCGCCCGTGCGGTCGTGCTCAACTCCGGCGGCGCCAACGTGTGCACCGGCCCGGGCGGGTTCCAGGACGCGCACGCCACCGCCGAGAAGGTCGCCGACGAGCTCGGGATCGGTGCCATCGACGTGCTCGTCGCCTCCACCGGCCTGATCGGCGTGCGGCTGGCCGCGGACAAGCTGCTGGCCGGTATCCCCGTCGCGGTCGGCGAGCTCTCGGCCGACGACGCCGCGGGCCAGGCTGCCGCCACCGCGATCATGACCACCGACACGGTGGCCAAGACGGCGGTCCGCACCGTCGAGACGCCGTCGGGCAGCTTCACCGTCGGCGGCATGGCCAAGGGTGCCGGCATGCTCGCGCCCGCCCTCGCGACGATGCTGTGCGTGGTGACCACGGACGCCGTCGTCGACGCCGGGGACGCCGACGCCGCCCTGCGGGCCGCGACCCGGGTCACCTTCGACCGTGTCGACTCCGACGGCGCCATGTCCACCTCGGACACCGTGGTGCTGATGGCCTCGGGCGCCACTGGCGTGACGCCGGATCTCGACACGCTCACCGAGGCGGTCACGGCGATCTGCGCCGACCTGGCCCGCCAGCTCGTCGCCGACGCCGAGGGCGCGTCCCACGACATCGCCATCACCGTCACGAACGCCACCACCGAGGACGCGGCGCTCGCCGTCGCCCGCGCCGTGAGCCGGTCCAACCTCGTCAAGGCGGCGGTCTTCGGCAACGACCCCAACTGGGGCCGCATCCTGTCCCAGGTCGGCACCGTGCCGGAGGAGGTCGCTCCGTTCGACCCGGCCGAGCTCGACGTGAGCGTCAACGGCGTGCTCGTGTGCAAGGCGGGCGGCGCCCACGAGCCGCCGGAGAAGGTCGACATGGCCGCGGCGCGGGACGTCACGTTCACCATCGACCTGCACGCGGGCGACGCCGAGATCACCCTCTGGACCAACGACCTCACGCACGACTACGTCCACGAGAACAGCGCGTACAGCTCATGAGCAGCGACATCGTCAACGGGTTGCGGCCCGACCAGAAAGCAGAGGTCCTCATCGAGGCCCTGCCCTGGCTGCGGGAGTTCTCCGGCGCCCTCGTCGTCGTCAAGTACGGCGGCAACGCGATGCTCGACGCCGGGCTCAAGGCGGCCTTCGCCCAGGACATGGTGTTCCTGCGGCAGGTGGGGCTGCGCCCCGTCGTCGTGCACGGCGGGGGACCGCAGATCAACGCCATGCTCGACCGCCTCGGCATCGCGTCCGAGTTCAAGGGCGGCCTGCGCGTCACCACGCCCGAGGCCATGGAAGTGGTCCGCATGGTCCTGACCGGCCAGGTCAGCCGCGAGCTGGTCGGCCTGATCAACGCGCACGGCCCGGTCGCCGTCGGTCTGTCCGGCGAGGACGGTGGGCTGCTCGGCGCCGAGCGCCGCCACGCCGTCGTGGACGGCGAGCCCGTCGACGTCGGGCTCGTGGGCGACGTCGTCCAGGTGGACCCGCGCGCCGTGGAGGACCTGCTGCAGGCCGGCCGCATCCCCGTGGTGTCCACGATCGCACCCGACAAGGACGACCCCACCCAGGTGCTGAACGTCAATGCGGACACCGCGGCGTCGGCGCTCGCGGTGGCCCTGGGCGCCAAGAAGCTCATCGTGCTGACGGACGTCGAAGGGCTGTACACGTCGTGGCCCGACCGGGGCTCGCTGGTGGAGCGGATCACGGCGCCCGAGCTGTCCGAGCTGCTGCCCAGCCTGGAGTCCGGGATGGTCCCGAAGATGGAGGCCTGCCTGCGCGCGGTCGAGGGCGGCGTGGCCGCCGCGACGGTCATCGACGGACGCCAGCCGCACAGCGTGCTGCTGGAGGTCTTCACCACGCGGGGCAACGGGACGATGGTCGTCCCGGCCAAGGAAGGTCTCACACCATGAGCACGGTCATCCCCCAGGACGCCTCCGCCCTGTCCGCGCACGGCTCGGTCGCCGCGTGGACCGAGCGGTACACGGGTGCGGTGATGGACACGTTCGGCCCGCCGCAGCGCGTGCTGGTGCGTGGTGAGGGCGCCTACGTGTGGGACGCGGACGGCAAGCGGTACCTCGACCTGCTCGGCGGTATCGCGGTGAACTCGCTGGGCCACGCCCACCCGACCCTCACCGCGGCGATCAGCGCCCAGCTCGGCACGCTCGGGCACGTCTCGAACTTCTTCGGCACCCCCGCCCAGATCGCGCTCGCCGAGACGCTGCTGCGTGCGGCCGAGGCACCGGAGGGGTCGCGGGTGTTCCTGACCAACTCGGGCACCGAGGCGGTCGAGGCGGCGTTCAAGATGACGCGCCGGGTCGCGTCGTCGTCCGGGTTGGGGACCCGTACGCGGGTGCTCGCGCTGGAGGGCGGCTTCCACGGCCGGTCGATGGGCGCGCTCGCGCTGACCGCGAAGGCCGCCTACCGGGACCCGTTCGAGCCGCTGCCCGGCGGTGTCGAGCACCTGCCGTTCGGCGACCTCGCCGCCCTGGACGCCGCGTTCTCGCCGCAGGCGATCGCCGAGCGTGGCGAGGTGGCGGCCCTGGTCGTCGAGCCCGTGCAGGGGGAGGCCGGCGTGCGGTCCCTGCCGCCGGGCTACCTCGTGGCCGCCCGCCGGCTCACCACCACGCACGGCGCGCTGCTCGTGCTGGACGAGGTCCAGACCGGCATGGGCCGGTGCGGTTCCTGGTTCGCCTACCAGCAGGCGGAGATCGGCGGGGGCATCGTGCCCGACGTCGTCACCGTCGCGAAGGGCCTCGGCGGCGGGTTCCCCGTGGGCGCGGTCATTGCGTACGGCGCCGCTGCGAACCTGCTGGGACGTGGGCAGCACGGCAGCACGTTCGGCGGCAACCCCGTGGCTGCCGCGGCGGCGCTGACGACCATCGGCGTGATCGAGCGCGACGGCCTGCTGGCCAACGTGCGGGAGGTTGGGGCACTGCTGCGCCAGGAGATCGAGATGTGCGGCAGCCCGCTCGTGAAGGAGGTCCGCGGGCGTGGTCTGCTGCTCGCGATCGTGCTCCACGAACCCGTGGCGCCGCAGGTGGCCAGGACGGCGCTGGAGGCCGGGTTCATCGTGAACGCCGTGGCCCCCGACACGATCCGGCTCGCGCCGCCCCTGATCCTGACCGCGGAGCAGGCGATGGACGCCGCCCGCTTCTTCGCGACCCTGGTGGTCGAGCCCGTCGAGACCCTTGCCGACCAGTCCGAGGAGGACGACGCATGACCCGCCACTTCCTGCGCGACGACGACCTCACGCCCGCCGAGCAGAGGGCCGTCCTGGAGCTCGGTCTCGCCCTGCGCGACGACCGGTACCTGAGCTTGTCGAAGGACGGCCGCCGCCCGCTGGAGGGGCCGCGCGCTGTCGCGTTCATCACGGACAAGCCGACGCTGCGTACCCAGGTCTCGTTCGCGGCAGGCATCGCCGAGCTCGGCGGTTTCCCGCTCGTCGTGGACGGCAACCTCGCCAGGATCGGAGTGCGCGAGTCGATCGCGGACACCACCCGGGTGCTCGACCGGCAGGTCTCCGCGATCGCGTGGCGCACGTTCGGGCAGGAGCGCATCGAGGAGATGGCCGCCGTCTCGCGGGTCCCGGTCATCAACGCCCTGACCGACGACTTCCACCCGTGCCAGATCCTCGCCGACCTGCTCACGGTGGCGCAGCACCGCGGGCTCGACGCGCTCCCGGGCACCACGTTCGCCTATGTGGGCGACGCCGCCAACAACATGGCGAACTCGTACCTGCTGGGCGGCGCCACCGCGGGTCTGCACGTGCGGGTGGCCGGCCCCGAGGGCTTCCTGCCCGACGGCGCGATGGTCGCCCGGGCACGCGAGATCGCCGGTGAGACGGGCGGCTCGGTGACCGTGACGACGTCGGCCAAGGAGGCGGTCGAGGGCGCCGACGTCGTGGCGACCGACACCTGGGTGTCGATGGGCGACGAGGCGCAGGCCGAGGAGCGGGCCAAGCCGTTCTGGGACTACCAGCTGAACGCGGAGCTGCTCGCGAGCGCGGCCCCGGACGCGCTCGTGCTGCACTGCCTGCCCGCCTACCGCGGCAAGGAGATCACCGCCGACGTGATCGACGGCCCGCAGTCCGTGGTCTGGGACGAGGCCGAGAACCGCCTGCACGCGCAGAAGGCGCTGCTGGCCTGGCTGCTGGAGCAGGGCTGATGGTCACGCGGCAGACGGCGACCACCGCCACCACGAAGGCTGCCCGGCACGCCCGCATCATCGAGATCGTGCTGCGCAACGCCATCCACTCGCAGGCGGAGCTGGCCGACGCGCTGGCGGCCGACGGCGTGAGCGTCACGCAGGGCACGCTCTCGCGTGATCTCATCGAGCTGCAGGCCGAGAAGGTGCGCGGCTCGGACGGCACGCTCGTCTACGCGGTTCCCGGTGAGGGCGGGGACCGCAGCGCGCAGTCGGACGCGAGCGAGGAGTACCTGTCCGCACGGCTGACCAGGCTCGCCAAGGAGCTGCTGGTCTCCGCGGAGTCGTCGGGCAACCTCGTGGTGCTCCGCACACCACCGGGGGCAGCGAACCTGCTGGCCTCGGCGATCGACCACTCAGTGTTTCCGGGGATGCTCGGCACCATCGCGGGCGACGACACGATCCTCGTCATCGCGCGGGACGCCGACGGCGCCGCGCTGGCGGGACGCTTCCTCGCGCTCAGCACCTGAGAACACACCACAATCGCACTGACACCACCACCGGAAAGAGATCGTCAATCATGACTGAACGCGTCGTGCTCGCCTACTCGGGCGGCCTGGACACCTCCGTCGCCATCGGCTGGATCGCCGAGGCCACCGGGGCCGAGGTGGTCGCCGTGGCCGTCGACGTCGGCCAGGGCGGCGAGGACATGAACGTCATCCGCAAGCGCGCGCTGGACTGCGGCGCCGTCGAGGCGTACATCGCCGACGCGCGCGACGAGTTCGCCACGGAGTACTGCATGCCCGCGCTGCGGGCCAACGGCATGTACCTCGACCGCTACCCGCTGGTCTCCGCCATCTCCCGGCCGGTCATCGTGAAGCACATGGTGGCCGCGGCCCGCCAGTTCGGCGCCTCGACCGTGGCGCACGGCTGCACCGGCAAGGGCAACGACCAGGTCCGCTTCGAGGTGGCCACCACCTCGCTCGCGCCCGACCTGAGGTCGATCGCCCCCGTGCGCGACCTCGCACTGACCCGCGAGAAGGCCATCGACTACGCGGAGAAGCACGACCTGCCGATCGCGACGACGAAGAAGAACCCCTTCTCCATCGACCAGAACGTGTGGGGCCGCGCCGTCGAGACGGGCTTCCTCGAGGACATCTGGAACGAGCCCACCAAGGACGTCTACTCCTACACCGACGACCCGACGTTCCCGCCGGTGGCGGACGAGGTCATCATCACCTTCGAGCAGGGTGTGCCCGTGGCGATCGACGGCGTCGCCGTCACCCCGCTGCAGGCGATCCAGGAGATGAACCGCCGCGCCGGCGCGCAGGGGGTCGGCCGCATCGACATCGTCGAGGACCGGCTCGTGGGCATCAAGTCCCGCGAGGTCTACGAGGCGCCCGGTGCGATCGCGCTGATCGCCGCGCACCAGGAGCTGGAGAACGTGACGGTCGAGCGCGAGCAGGCGCGCTTCAAGCGGCAGGTGGAGCAGCGCTGGAGCGAGCTCGTGTACGACGGCATGTGGTTCTCGCCGCTGAAGAAGTCGCTCGACGTCTTCATCGACGACACCCAGAAGTACGTCTCCGGCGAGATCCGCATGGTGCTGCACGGCGGCCGGGCCACCGTGACCGGGCGCCGCTCGGAGCAGTCGCTGTACGACTTCAACCTCGCGACCTACGACGAGGGTGACGCGTTCGACCAGTCGCAGGCCCGCGGGTTCATCGAGATCTACGGCCTCACGGCGAAGCTCGCCGCCGCGCGTGACGAGAAGTTCGGCAACGGCGTGGACCTGGGGGTCGGGGCACTGTGACGGAGAACGACGGCACGGGTCACGACGGCGCAGGGAAGGACGTCGCGCAGCCGGCGTCCGGCACCGTGGGCGCGCACTCCGGCGAGAAGGTGGCCCTCTGGGGCGGCCGGTTCGCCGGCGGGCCCGCGCCGGAGCTGGCCGCGCTCTCCCAGTCGACGCACTTCGACTGGAAGCTCGCGCCCTACGACGTCGCCGGCTCGAAGGCGCACGCCCGCGTCCTGGCGGGTGCGGGCCTGCTCACCGAGCCCGAGCTCGCCCGGATGATCGACGCCCTGGACATGCTGGAGCAGGACGTCGCCTCGGGTGCGTTCCTCCCGGTGCTCGACGACGAGGACGTGCACACCGCCCTCGAGCGCGGCCTGCTGGAGCGTGCGGGGGACGAGCTGGGCGGCAAGCTCCGCGCCGGCCGCTCCCGCAACGACCAGATCGCCACGCTGGTGCGGCTCTACCTGCGCGACCAGGCACGGGTCATCGCCGCGCAGGTGCTGGACCTGGTGGACGAGCTGATCGCCCAGGCGGACGCCGCGGGTGACGCCCCCATGCCGGGCCGCACGCACCTGCAGCACGCCCAGCCCGTGCTGCTGGCGCACCACCTGCTCGCGCACGCCTGGCCGCTGCTGCGCGACGTCGACCGCTTCCTCGACTGGGACGTGCGCGCCTCGAAGTCGCCCTACGGCTCCGGCGCGCTCGCGGGCTCGTCCCTCGGCCTGGACCCGGCGGCGGTGGCCGCCGACCTGGGCCTGGAGGGTGGCCCCGTCGAGAACTCGATCGACGGCACCGCATCGCGCGACGTGGCGGCGGAGTTCGCGTTCGTCGCGGCGATGATCGCCGTCGACCTGTCGCGGATCGCGGAGGAGGTCATCCTCTGGAACACGAAGGAGTTCGGGTTCGTCCGTCTGGACGACGCGTACTCGACGGGCTCGTCGATCATGCCGCAGAAGAAGAACCCGGACATCGCCGAGCTCGCCCGGGGCAAGGCCGGCCGGGTGATCGGCGACCTCGTGGGGCTGCTGACCACGCTCAAGGGCCTCCCGCTCGCGTACAACCGCGACCTGCAGGAGGACAAGGAGCCCGTGTTCGACCAGGTGGCGACGCTCACCACGGTGCTGCCCGCGTTCTCGGGCATGGTGCGGACGATGGTCTTCGACACGGACCGCATGGCGGAGCTCGCCCCGCAGGGCTTCTCGCTCGCCACCGACATCGCCGAGTGGCTCGTCCGGCAGGGCGTCCCGTTCCGGGTCGCCCACGAGGTCGCGGGCACGTGCGTGCAGCAGTGCGAGGCGCGCGGTATCGAGCTCTGGGACCTGTCCGACGAGGACCTCGCCGCGATCTCGGTGCACCTCACGCCCGAGGTGCGCGGCGTGCTGTCCGTCGAGGGCTCGCTCGCCTCGCGCGACGCGGTAGGGGGCACCGCCCCCGCCCGGGTCCGGGAGCAGATCGAGTCGGCCAAGGAGCGCTCGACGGAATACCGGTTCTGGGCCCAGCCGGAGTAGTCCCGTCCCGCTTCGCCGCCCGCCCAGGGTTTGTGCCCGGAACCCACGCGGGTTCTGGGCACAAACCCTGGGTGGGCGGATCAACTCGGAAGGGAGAGCGCGCCGATGAGTGTGTCACCCTCGGTTCTCGGCACCCTGCTGGACCGGATCCGGACCTCCGGCGCGCGGCTCGTGTGCGTCGACGGGCCCGCAGGCTCGGGCAAGACGACCCTGGCCGCCCAGCTGGCCGACGCGCTGGAAGCGCCCGTGGTGCACATGGACGACCTCTACGAGGGCTGGGCCGGCGGCCCTGATGCCGGCGCGGCGAACCTGCGCCGGTGGGTCCTGGAGCCGCTGGCGGCGGGGGAGCCCGTCCGGTACCGCCGGTACGACTGGGTGGTGGACGACTGGGCCGAGTGGCACGACGTCCCGCCGTCGGCTCACCTGGTGGTGGAGGGCTGCGGCGCGGCCGCACGCCAGGTGGACATGCTCGGCGCGTTCCGCGTCTGGGTGGAGGCCGACGACGCCGAACGGCTGCGGCGCGGTCTGCAACGCGACGGCAGGGAAGCGCGCGACCACTGGCTGCGCTGGATGGTGGACGAGTCGGCCCACTATGCGCGCGAGGCCACACGGCAGCGCGCTGACCTGCGGCTCGACGGGTTCGGTGAGCCTGTCGACGAGGCGTAGATCCAATACATAGATCTGCTAGGCCTAGGTCTGCTAGGGTTCCAACCCTAGAAGACCTAGGCATAGGAGTGCTATGCACATCGACAAGGATCTGGTGGCCGCCTCGGCCACCCCGCTCGTCCTCGGCATCCTGGCCGACGGCGAGTCGTACGGCTACGCGATCGTCAAGCGCGTCAACGAGCTCTCCGGCGGCCGCATGCAGTGGACCGACGGGATGCTCTACCCCCTGCTGCACCGGCTGGAGCGGCTCGGGTACGTGGAGGCGAGCTGGGGCACGTCCGAGGCCGGACGCCGCCGCAAGCACTACGCGATCACGCAGGCCGGCCGGGAGACCCTCGCTGACCGGCAGCAGCAGTGGTCGGTGGTCGCCGACGCCCTGAAGCAGGTGTGGCAGGACGTCCAGCGCCCGCCCGCCGTCGTCGAAGGGTGGGCATGATGAGCACCAACCCCCAGCTCGAAGCACAGATCGACCAGTGGCGCGGCTACGTCCAGCGCCGTCGGGCCATCTCGGCGAGCGACATCGAGGAGATGGAGGACCACCTGCGCGAGCAGGTGACCGATCTGACCCGCACCGGGCTCGACGACGACGAGGCCTTCCTGGTCTCGGTCAAGCGCATGGGCAACCTCGACGAGGTGTCCCGCGAGTTCGCCCGCGAGCACTCCGACCGGCTGTGGAAGCAGCTCGTCCTCGTCCCCGAACCGTCCGACGGCGGCGCGCGGTCCTGGCGTGAGCTCGGCGTCGTCCTGTCGCTGGCCGTCGGCGCGGGGATCGCGGTCAAGACCGGCGTCGAGCTGTTCGGCGACGAGACGGTGGTGATGCGCAACATCGGGCTGCTCGTGCTCCCGTTCCTCGCCGGCTACTTCGTCTGGAAGCGCAAGCTCACCTGGCGGGTCGGCGCGGCGCTCCTGGTGCCGTTCGCCCTGCTCGCGGTGGTGCTGAACGTCTACCCGTTCGACCCGGACGGCTCGACCCTGTTCCTCGCCGCCAGCCACTCGATCGTCGCCCTGTGGGCCCTGGTCTCGGTCGTGTACGCGGGCGGCCGGTGGCGGTCGGACGCACGCCGCATGGACTACGTGCGCTTCACCGGCGAGCTCGCGATCTACTTCGTGCTGATCGCGCTCGGTGGGGGAGTGCTGATCGGGCTCACGCTCGGCACCCTCGGGCTGGTCGGCGTCGACTTCGAACCGGTCCTCGAGTCCTGGATCCTGCCGTTCTGCGTGCCCGGCGCCCTCATCGTCGCGGCCTGGCTGGTCGAGGCCAAGCAGAACGTCGTCGAGAACATCGCGCCGGTCCTGACCCGCGTCTTCACGCCGCTGACCATCGTGATGCTGCTGGTCTTCCTCGGCGTCTTCGCGACGACCGGCGGCCTGCTCGACGTCGACCGCGAGCTCCTCATCCTCATGGACATGGTGCTCGTGCTGGTCCTGTGCCTCCTGCTCTACTCGATCTCCGCCCGCGACTCGCTCGCGCCTCCCGGGCTGTTCGACGTGCTGCAGCTCGTGCTCGTGGTCGCGGCGCTCGCCGTCGACGCGGTCACCCTGAGCGCCATGCTGACCCGCATCGCCGAGTTCGGGTTCAGCGCCAACAAGGCGGCGGCCCTGGGGCTGAACCTGGTGCTGCTGGTGCACCTGGCCTGGTCGGCCTGGCTGTCCGTCGGGTTCCTGCGGGGCAAGCACCCGTTCGACCCGATCGAGCGGTGGCAGACCCGGTACCTGCCCGCGTACGCCGGGTGGGCGCTGGTGGTCGTCGTGATCTTCCCGCCAGTCTTCGCGTTCGCGTAGCGGGTCCGTGCATGATCGGGGCATGAGCTCTCCCGACGGCGCCCCCAGCAGTGTCTCCGGCGGTGTACCCGGCAGCGTTCCCGGCAGTGTTCCCGGTAGGGACTGGTACGCGCGGCCAGTTCTCGACGTCGCCCGGGACCTGCTGGGGGCCACGCTCACCCGGCGCACCGCCGACGGCGTCGTCTCCCTGCACCTCACCGAGGTCGAGGCGTACGACGGCGCCACCGACCCGGGCTCGCACGCCTATCGCGGCCGCACCCGGCGCAACGCGACGATGTTCGGCGAGCCCGGTCGGCTGTACGTGTACCGCCACCTGGGCCTGCACCACTGCGTCAACGTCGTGTGCGGTCCGGACGGGGAGGCGTCGGCGGTGCTGCTGCGGGCCGGGGAGGTGGTCGGCGGCGCCGACCTGGCCCGCTCGCGCCGCCTCGCCTCCGGCGTCGCCCGGACCGACCGCGACCTCGCACGCGGCCCGGCCCGCCTGGCGGTCGCCCTGGGCCTCGACCTGTCCGACGACGGTGCCGACGTCACGGCACCCGACGGTGCCGTGGTGCTCGGCCGCCCGCTGGCCGAGTCGCGCCCGCTGGCCGATCCTGTCGAGGCCCCCGTCGTCCGGACCGGCCCACGAGTCGGCGTGAGTGGCGACGGAGGCCGTGCCGACCTCTTCCCCTGGCGCCTCTGGCTGGACGGAGAACCGACGGTCTCGGTCTATCGAGCAGCTCCGGTGCGCACCTGATCGGTCGGACGCGTTCCGCGGTCGATGAGTTCGGTCGGTCGGCGACCGCGCGCGCCGTCGGAACCGGACCGTCAGACCGGGTACGTCTCCTGCAGCACGCGGGCCAGGTGCCGCACGATCTCGCGCGGGCCCGACCGCGCGGTGTTCTGCTCGACGTCGCTGTTGTAGTTCGTGTTGGTGTTCACGTCGTACGTCAGGACGCGGCCGTCGGCAGTGCGGATGTTCTCGATGCCGGCGATCTCGATGCCGTGCCGCTTCGTGAACTCGAGGTACCTGGCCACCACCGGGTCGTCGTAGCCCTCGCGCTCGGAGAACAGGCCCCACTCCTCGTCGGGTGCCATGGAGATGGTCGCGCCGACCGGCGGGATCGGACGGCCGGTCTCCGGGTCGATGGCGCAGGCGTCGGCCGGGCAGAGCTGGAACCCGCCGCGCTCGGTGTCGCCGCGTACGGCGTAGATCATCTCGCCGCCCACGATCTCCACGCGGGTGATGCCGCCGTCGGCCGCGACGACGTACTCCTGGATCAGGGTGATGCCGTCCACGGGCTCCTCGTACTCGTCGGACCCGACGTAGTCGGCGAGGTCGTCGAACGAGTCGAACTTGCGCACCCCGAGGCCCTTGCCGCCCTGGTTGTGCTTGGTGACGAACGGGGTGGGGAATCCCTGCGCGGCCTTCAGCACCTGGTCCCGGCCGACGGCGGCCACCGTGCGCGGCGTGTCGATCCCGGCGGCGCGCAGCGCCGTGAGCTGGTCCACCTTGCTGACCTCGAGCTCGAGCACGCGACGGCCGTTGACCGTCCGGCGGCCGTACGCCTCCAGCCAGGACAGCACCGCGCGCGAGTAGTCCTTGGTGAGGCCGTGATCGCGCGTGTGGCTGCTCGCCGAGATGCGGGACCAGAAGATGCCCTCGGGCGGTGCCTCGTCGAGGTCGAGCACACCGTCGGTCAGCAGCCACTCCTCGTACTCGACACCCTCGGCCGCGAACGCCTCGGCGAAGGGCGGGAACCACTCGGGGTTCTCGTGCAGGGCATAGATCTTGGGAGTGCTCACAGGGACCTTCCGAAACGCACGGCTGCCGTAGGGAACACATCAATACTGGCACGCGGTCCGCGCTGATCGGCTGTGTCCTGCGGCACACGAGCGGCGGGCGGTGCCGGACCGTGGAAACCGCCTCGGCGGGTCCTCCGGGTCCGGCGCCGCCCGCGTGCTGCTCGGGCTACCGGCTGTCGGATCCTGGTGCCGCGGCGGCGTCGACCGGCTCGCCGACGGTCTCGGCGACCGTGTCGCCGATCGGACCACCGGCCGCGCCACCGTCCGTCCCGGTCGCCGTCGGTTCAGCGGCCTCGCCGGCCGTCTCCCCGTCCGGCTCCGGCGCCGTGTCGACCTGTGCGAGGGAGCGCCGCGCCGCCGGCAGCGCCAGGATCGCAGCCAGCACGACGACCAGGAGGAGGCCCGCGAGGACCAGGAGCGACTGCACGGAGTACCGGTCCGCCAGCGGCCCGAACACGACCATGGACAGCGGCATCGCCACCGTCATGACGATCCCGACGAAGCCGAACACCCGGCCCTGCATCTCCGGTTCGACCCGCTCCTGGATGATCGTGAACGCCGGGGTGTTGAGCGCCGAGAACATGATGCCGATCAGCAGACCGAGGCTGAAGAAGACCCACATGTTCGTGGACACGCCCAGGCCGGCGACCAGCACACCCGTCAGGAGCACGGAGCCGACCATGAGGCGCACGCGGCGCTTGATCCGCGGTCCGAAGCTGGCCATGAGCAGCCCGCCGAGCAGCATGCCGCCGCCCCAGAACAGCTCGTTGGCGGTCAGCTTCCACACCTCGTCGCCGAACGTGCGCGTGACCATCAGCGGCGTCAGGTAGCTCGGCGCCCCGACGAGGAACATGACCAGTGCGAACAGTGCGACCAGCCACTTCACGGGGGCGTTCGAGCCGATGTACCGCACGCCCGCCACGAGGTCACCGAAGTAGCTGACCGGCCCGTCCTGGGCGTCGGACCGGACGAGCCGCGGCACGGTGACCATCGCGAGCATGCCCACGCCGATCAGGGCGGTCGCGGCGTCGACGAAGAACACCGCGACGATGTCGAAGGACGCGTAGACCACCGCGGCGAGGGCCGGCGCGAGCAGCATCATCCCGGACTGGATGGACTGGAACATGCCGTTGACGCGCATCAGCTGATCGGCCGGCGTGATCTGCGGGATCATCGCGCCCACCGCCGGCGTCTGGATGCCGGCGAACACGGAGCGGACGGCGAGCGCCAGGTAGATGACCCACAGGTCGTCGACGCCGCTGAGCATGAGCAGCGCCAGACCGAGGGTCACGACGGCGATCGTCGTGTCGGCGCCCATGATCAGGAGCTTGCGCGAGTGCCGGTCGGCCCACACGCCGCCGAAGATCGACATGAACGCCTGCGGCAGCATGCCGAACACGATGCTCATCATGAGCACCGAGCCGGACCGGGTCTCGATGGTCAGGTGCCACATGACCGCGAACATCACGAGCATCGACCCGAGAAGGGAGACGGTCTGCCCGGTCAGGAACAGCGCGACGTTCCGCTTCCAGTGGGGCATGTCGATGTCGCTCATGGCTCCAGCCTGCCTGGCGAGGTTGCGGATCGCTGAGGCTTTTTCGTCTCCATGCGATACCTGACGGCGGAGCGTCCACGAAATCATCGGTGTGTCGGTCGACGACCGTGCTGTCGTTAACATTCGCTCGTGAAAGCTGAATGGTTCGAGGAGGCGACGGCACTCAGCGCCGTCGGCCGCGAGGCCCGGGCGGTGGCGTGGGACGCCACACCGCTGGGTCCGCCGAGCTCGTGGCCGGAGTCGCTGCGGCATGCCGTGCGGCTCTGCTTCTCGACACGATTCCCGGTGATGATGGTCTGGGGCCCGGACCTGACGCTGATCTACAACGACGGCTACCGGGAGATGCTCGGCACCGACAAGCATCCCGGCGCGCAGGGTGCGCCTGCACGGGTGGTCTGGGCCGAGATTTGGGACGACATCGGCCCCCTCTTCGACACCGTGCTCACGACGGGGCAGCCGACGCTGAGCAGGGACATGTTCCTGCTCATGAACCGGTCCGGCTACGCCGAGGAGACCTACTTCACCTTCTCCTACAGCCCGTTGTCGGACGACGACGGTCGCATCGTGGGTCTGCTGGACATCGCGACCGAGACGACGCACGAGGTCGTGGACCACCGGCGTCTGGCGACGCTCGGCGAGGTGCACGGGGCCCTGCCGACGACGTTCACCGACCTGCGGAGCTTCGCCCTGCCCGTGCTGGAGGCGCTGTCCCGGAGCGCGGACATCACCCGTGCGGCCGTCTACGACGCGAGCGGCCGTCGGGTGGTGCTGGATGCCGGGGCCGCCCCGGAGCCGGACGAGCGGGACCTCGTGGCCCGCGCGCTCCGGTCCGGGCTCCTGGAGGTCGTCCCCGGCATGGTGGTCAAGCCCGTGCGTTCGGGTGAAGGGGACGGCATCCTCGCCGTCCTCGTCCTGCGTGGGGCCGCCGTCAGACCGTGGGACGCCGCCTACGTGCGGTTCATGGTGGTTCTCTCGAAGACGATCGGCGCCGCGCTGCGTGACGTCGTCCGGCGTCGGGCCCACGAGGACGCGCTCCGGCTCCGGGCGGCTCGCTCGGAGGAGGCACGGAGCAGGGCGACCGAGGTCTCGCTGGCGCTCCAGCGGGCCGTGCTGACCGAGCCGCCGCAGCTCGACGAGCTGCAGGTGGTCGTGCACTACCAGCCGGCCGCGGTGGAGCGGGACATCGGCGGCGACTGGTACGACGCGTTCGCCACCCGGGACGGTGCCACGACTCTCGTGATCGGCGACGTGATCGGCCACGACCTCGGCGCAGCGGTGATGATGGGCCAGCTCCGAGCCCTCGTGCGGGCCATCGGGTACGACAGCCAGGACACACCCGCGCGGGTGCTGGAACGGGTCGACGCCGCGATCGACGGCCTCGCGCTGGGGAACAAGGCGACCGCCACCGCGCTCGTGGCGCGCATCGAGCAGACCCCCGACCAGCGTCGGGAACGGATCCGGACGGTCCGGTGGTCCAGTGCGGGCCACCCGCCGCCGATCCTGGTCCGGGCCGACGGCAGGAGCGAGATCCTGCGAGTCCGCAACGACCTGCTGCTCGGGATGGATCCGGGGGCGCCTCGGCGGGACCACACGGTCGAGATCGGCCCCGGCGACACGCTGGTGCTGTACACCGACGGGCTGGTCGAGACGCGGGACAGCGGCCTGCGCACCCGCCTCGACCAGCTCGCTGCGGTCCTTGAGGGGACCCACCGCGCGGACCTGGACTCCGTCGTCGAGACAGCCCTGTCCGGCATGCTCTCTGCGACAGCCGACGACGACGTCGCGATCGTGATGGTGCGGGCCAACCCCTAGCTGGGCACCGCCGGCGCCGAGGGCGACAGGGCACGCCGGGACGACGGGACCGGGCCGGACGATGGTGAGGCGGACACCGCCGTCGGGCAGACTATGGCCGTGGGCGATCCCGCCCGCCGCGCTGCCCGCCCGGGCGGCGTGCTGCCCGAGCAAGGAGCAACCACGGTGACCGACATCCTCGACGAGCTGCAATGGCGAGGCCTGGTGGCACAGTCCACCGACGAGGCCGCGCTGCGTTCTGCACTGTCGGAGGGCACCGTGGACTATTACGTGGGCTTCGACCCCACGGCGCCGTCCCTGCACATCGGCAACCTGGTCCAGATCCTGACCGCGCGCCGGCTGCAGGACGCCGGGCACCGCCCCACCGCACTGGTCGGCGGCGCGACCGGGCTCATCGGCGACCCCAAGATGGCCGGTGAGCGCACGCTCAACGACCCCGAGGTCGTCGCCGGATGGGTGGAGCGGATCCGCAGCCAGATCGAGCCGCTGCTGACCTGGGACGGGCCGAACGCGGCCAAGATGGTGAACAACCTCGACTGGACCTCAGGCCTGTCGGCGATCGCGTTCCTGCGCGACATCGGCAAGCACTTCCGGATGAGCACCATGCTGGCCAAGGACACGGTGGCGCGGCGGCTGGGCTCCGACGAGGGCATCAGCTTCACCGAGTTCAGCTACCAGGTGCTGCAGGGCATGGACTTCCTCGAGCTGTACCGCCGGCACGGGGTGACCATGCAGACGGGCGGCAACGACCAGTGGGGCAACCTGCTGGCCGGGGTCGAGCTGGTCCGCAAGGCGGAGGGGGTGAGCGCGCACGCGCTCACGACACCGCTGATCACCAAGGCGGACGGCACCAAGTTCGGCAAGACGGAGGGCGGCGCCGTCTGGCTCGACCCGGACATGACCAGCCCGTACGCGTTCTACCAGTTCTGGCTCAACCAGGCCGACGCCGATGTCGTGAACTACCTCAAGGTCTTCACGTTCCGGTCGCGCGACGAGATCGCGGAGCTCGAGCGCGAGGTGGCCGAGCGCCCCTTCGCGCGCGAGGCCCAGAAGGCGCTCGCGGGCGACGTCACCACCCTGGTGCACGGCGCCGGTGCGACGGAGGCGGTCATCGCGGCGAGCCAGGCGCTGTTCGGCCGCGGTTCGCTCGAGGACCTCGACGCCCGCACGCTCGACGGTGCGGTGTCCGAGCTGCCGCGCGTGACGGCCAAGGCCGGTGACCTGATCGTCGACCTGCTCGCGGGCTCGGGGATCGTCTCGTCCAAGGGTGAGGCGCGCCGTGCGGTCAAGGAGGGCGGTGCGTACGTGAACAACGTCAAGGTCACCGTCGAGGACCAGGCCCTGACGACGGAGGACCTGCTGCACGGCAAGCACGCCGTGCTCCGTCGGGGCAAGAAGACCCTGGCGGTCGCGACGTCGGAGTGACGTCCTCCGACCGGGGGTGCCGGTAGAGCGACGGCGGTCGCTCGCTGACAAGCGGGCGGCCGCCGTTCGTCTGCCCGGACACTGTTGCGTCTGTTCTTGCCCGATTCCGGGCAAGAAATTGCTCTTGGTGATCTGGATGGGCCAGGCTCCTCGGCATGAGGACGTCTTCCGACCTCGTCGCCCACGTGGCGGCGACCACAGGACTCACGCCTGCCGAGGCGGCGAGGGTGATCGGCGACGTCGTCGCGTACTACGCCACGCCGGTCGAGGACGTCGTCCGACGCCGGCATGCCGAGCTGAGGACCCACGGCGCCAAGAACCCCGAGATCTTCGCGCGCATCGCCGCCGAGCTCGAGCACCGCGTCGTCGCGGCACCGCGGTTCAGCGAGCGACAGCTGCGCCGGATGATCTACGGCTGAGCCGGCTCGGCCGAACACCCTCCCGAAGGAGCAACAGCATGTGCGGAATCGTTGGTTACGTCGGCGGCCAGAGTGCGGCCCCGCTGCTCGTCGAGGCGCTCGGGCGGCTGGAGCACCGGGGGTACGACTCGGCGGGTGTCGCCGTGGTCGGATCCAGGACGCGGGTGGCCAAGCGGGCAGGGCGGGTCCGCGACCTCGCCGAGGTCCTGCCCAAGCGCATGTCCGGCCAGGTGGGGATTGGCCACACCCGCTGGGCGACCCACGGCCCCGCGACCGACGTCAACGCTCATCCGCACACCGACGAGAGCGGGGCGGTGGCGGTGGTGCACAACGGCATCGTCGACAACGCCGCCGCGCTCCGCGCACGCCTCGCCGACCAGGGCGTGACGCTCGCGAGCGACACCGACTCCGAGGTATTCGCGCATCTCGTCGCGCTGTCTGGCGCGGACACGCTGGAGGGCAAGGTCGTCGACGCCCTGGACGCCGTGGAGGGCACCTACGGCCTGGCCGTGGTGCACGCCGACTTCCCGGACCGGGTGGTCGTGGCCAGGAACGGGAGCCCGCTGCTGGTCGGGGTCGGGGACAAGGAGATGTTCGTGGCCTCCGACCTGGCGGCGCTCGTGCGCCACACGACGACGGTGGCGCACCTGACCGACGGGGAGCTGGCGACCGTCACGGCGTCGGGCTTCACGACGTTCCGCCGTGACCTGACCCGGACGCAGACCACGGCGCGCGAGGTCGACGTCGACCCCAGCGCCTACGAGCACGGGCTGGTCGACGGCCGTCCGCGCATGTACACGGAGATGCTCGAGCAGCCGGCCAGCGTGGAGCGTGCGCTGCGCGGGCGGCTCGACGAGCGGTTCGCCACGGCCCACCTGGGCGGGCTCGAGATGGACGCCCGTGAGCTGCGCGCCGTCCGACGGGTCAAGATCCTGGGCTGCGGCTCCGCGTACTACGTGGGCCAGATGGGGGCGTCGCTCATCGAGGAGCTCGCCCGCATCCCCGCCGACGCCGAGGCCGCCAGCGAGTTCCGGTATCGCAGCCCGGTGATCGAGCCGGACACCCTGTACGTGGCGGTGAGCCAGTCGGGCGAGACCATCGACACGCTCCTGGCCGTGGAGGAGATCCGCCGCAAGGGAGGCCGGGTCATCGGCCTCGTCAACGTGGTCGGGTCCGCGATCGCCCGCGCCTGTGACGGGGGGATCTACCTCCACGCGGGGCCCGAGATCGCCGTCGCCTCCACGAAGGCGCTCACCACCATGAACGCGTGCTTCGCCCTGCTCGCGCTGCAGCTCGGGCGTGTGCGGGACCTGTCCGTCGCGGACGGACGCCGGCTGGTGGCCGGCCTGCAGAACCTGCCGGCCCAGATCGAGCAGGTGCTCGAGGGTGAGGAACGGATCGCGCAGGCGGCCGAGGCGCTCGCGACGGCGGAGAGCCTGTTCTTCGTGGGCCGGGTGCGCGGGTACCCGGTCGCGCGCGAGGGCGCGCAGAAGTTCAAGGAGATCAGCTACCGGCACGCCGAGGCGTACCAGATGTCGGAGCTCAAGCACGGGCCTCTCGCGCTCATCTCGCCCGAGGTGCCGACCGTCGCCATCGTGCCCGACGACGAGCTGACCGACCGCAACGTGGCGGCACTGCACGAGATCGCCGCCCGCGGCGGCCCGCTGGTCGTCGTGACGCACCCCGGTGTCGACCTGGGGGAGCTGCGCGCCGAGCGGATCGACGTGCCCCGGAACGAGCGGGAGCTCGACCCCTTGCTCCTCACGGTGCCGCTGCAGCTGCTGGCGTACCACGCGGCCCTGACCCTCGGGCACGACGTCGACAAGCCGCGGAACCTGGCGAAGTCCGTCACCGTGGAGTGACGGCGGTCCCGCCGTGGCATGCCTGGCGCGGCGGGCCGTGTGCCGCGGGCCGTGTGCTGCGGCGCGACCAGGGTGGGCGCACGGATTAGTCGGGGCCCCGCGCGATGGCGTCCCCGGGCCGATCTCTGGTGGCTTCTGGCCCGGCGTGGGGCCACTGGACGAGCCGATTTGGCGGGACGGCCGGTCGCTGTGTACTGTTCCGGTTGTTCGCCCGGCAGGGAGGCACGGACAGGAAGCGCGAGCAGCGCAACTGGCCGGTCCCGGGGTGGAAACCAACCCAGATCTCGTAGTAGCCTTGTGCGCTCCGGAACTGGGCGGGGGCTTGTCGGATCGCCTCCCCAGACTCGGATCCTGAACAGGATCCTTGCGGCGGGGAACGTGATAGGGTAAGTTACACAGGTTGCCTCCGAACGGCAGATCGAGCGGCTAGCGCCGCGAACTGCTGGGAGGCGTCCCTACCTCGCCAGATCGTCGAAGCTAACGCTTCGTACGGTGGCTAAAATGGGTGCCGGAATTCATTCGGACAGTCGAAGAATTCCCTCGGCCAGCAGGCCGGCGGGGATTTGGAAAAGTCCGAAAGAGCCTGGTAAGTTAGAGGAACTGCCCCGGACAGGGAAGCGATCGGAAAGATTGCGACTCTGACGGTGTGCGTCGGTTGTTTGAGAACTCAACAGTGTGCTTGATAGTCAATGCCAAAGTTTTAACCCTTGTCGGGTGTGGCTTCGCTGACCG
>NZ_JAJQQP010000007.1:0-81434 GCF_028994805.1 Promicromonospora iranensis
CGGTCAGCGAAGCCACACCCGACAAGGGTTAAAACTTTGGCATTGACTATCAAGCACACTGTTGAGTTCTCAAACAACCGACGCACACCGTCAGAACCATCATCCTGTGGATGCTGGCCCCATCCGGGGCAACCTCTTCAACTTACCAGACCCGAACCCGCCTCGCAAACTTGCTGGTCCTGATGGACCTGCATGCTCTGCACGAGAGGATCCACATCTGATATCCCGCAGGGCGATGTGAACTGCCCTGCATCAGAGATGGGATCCAGCCCCGGCGCGGCCACCCGGGCCGTTTCCGGCCCCGTGTCCGTCGGCCCGTCGGGCTGACATCCAGAACAGTACGTCAGGTGCTGGGGTGCGTCAAAGCCGAGGGCGGTGACGGCGGACACAGAGGTGCTGTTCACCGGCTGTTTTTCCAAGAGGGCATCAGGTCCGAGGGGTGCGAAGCCCTGCCAGACGGCCTCTGACGCGCCCTGGTGCGGCAGATCAGCCGGGACCGGACC
Source organism: Promicromonospora iranensis (assembly GCF_028994805.1). Taxonomy (GTDB): domain Bacteria; phylum Actinomycetota; class Actinomycetes; order Actinomycetales; family Cellulomonadaceae; genus Promicromonospora; species Promicromonospora iranensis. The sequence continues at coordinate 504 of NZ_JAJQQP010000007.1, forward strand.
AAGAACTGCCCTCGTCGGCCATGTCTGCGTAATCTTTGGTTCAGATTTCGTCATCCCGGCGAACCGGCCGACGCAGCACCGCTCCTAGACCGAGACGGAGGCCAGGCTCAGGCCCAGCATCTCCTCGAGCTCCCGGTGCGCGACGCCGTACGACTCGACGAGGACCGCCTCGCCGTCGGACGCTGGACCGACGTCGATCACCGCGACGTCGCTGTAGATCCGGGACACGCAGCCGACCCCGGTGAGCGGGAGGGTGCACTCGCGGAGGAGCTTGGGCCGACCGTCCTTGGTCAGCAGCCTCATCATGACCACGCTCCGCTTGGCACCCACCGCCAGATCCATCGCGCCCCCGACGGCCGGCACGGCGCCGGGCCGGCCGGTGGACCAGTTCGCGAGGTCGCCCGACGTCGACACCTGGAACGCGCCCAGCACGCAGACGTCGATGTGGCCGCCGCGCATCATCGCGAACGAGTCCGCCTGGTGGAAGTACGAGGCGCCGGCGAGCTCGGTCACGGGGACCTTGCCCGCGTTGATCAGCTCCGGGTCCACGAGGTCCGCCCCGGGCGAGGGGCCCATGCCGAGCAACCCGTTCTCCGTGTGCAGGGTGATGCCCGAGCCGGCGGGCAGATGGTCGGCCACCAGCGTCGGCAGGCCGATACCCAGGTTCACGTACGAGCCGGGCCGGATGTCCGCAGCCACGCGGGCCGCCATCTGCGCGGTGGACAGCGGCGTCGTACCGCGCGCTCCCGTCGGCATCGTCTCCGCGCTCATGACATGGCTCCTCGCTCCGAAGGCTGTGCGCCCGCGAGCACTGTCGCGCTGTCGATCGGCACCACCGCGTCGACATAGATACCAGGGGTCACCACTGTCTCGGGGTCGATCGATCCGATGGGCAGCACCTCCGTCACCTGCACGACCGTTCGGTGCGCGGCGGTGGCCATGATCGGCCCGAAGTTCCTTGCCGTCTTGCGGTAGACCAGGTTGCCCGCAGCGTCGGCCCGGAATGCCTTGACGAGGGCGAGATCGGCGCGGAGCGGCGACTCGAAGACCATCGGGACGCCGTCGACCACGCGTGTCTCCTTGCCCTCGGCCAGCGGGGTGCCATAGCCGGTCGGTGTGAAGAAGCCGCCCAGGCCCGCGCCGGCCGCGCGGATGCGCTCGGCCAGATTGCCCTGAGGGACCAGCTCGAGCTCGATCCGGCCCGCGCGGTAGGCCTCGTCGAAGTGCCACGAGTCCAGCTGGCGGGGAAAGGAGCACACGATGCGGCGGACGCGTCCGCGGTGGATCAACCGTGCCAGGGCGTCCTCCCCGTTACCCGCGTTGTTGGAGACGACGACGAGATCGCCCGCCCCCTGTTCCAGGAGCGCCTCGATGAGCTCGACCGGCTGCCCGGCAGGCCCGAACCCACCGATCATCACGGTCGACCCGTCGGCGACGCCGCCCACGGCGTCGAGCGCGGTCTGCGGGAGCTGGACGGTCATGTTGCGGCTCGGACGTTCTCGAGCACCACGGCCATCCCCTGTCCGACGCCGATACAGATCGCCGCGACGCCCCAGCGTTGGTTCTCCGCGACCAGCCGGCGGGCGAGCGTTCCCAGGATCCGGGTGCCTGACGCGCCCAACGGATGGCCGAGCGCCGTCGCACCGCCCCATGCGTTGACGAGGTCGAGATCCACGCCCCAGGCGTCGACGCAGACGAGCGACTGCGCCGCGAACGCCTCGTTGAGCTCCACGGCGCCGACGTCGGACCAGGTGATGCCGCTCTTCGCCAGAGCCCGGTCGACGGCCTCGACCGGGGCGTACCCGAAGTACTGCGGTTCGTTGGCGACCGACGCACGGCCCGCGATGCGGGCGAGCGGTTCCAGGCCGGTGTGGCCGGCGGCCGCCTCCGAGCCGATCAGGGCGGCGCTGGCGCCGTCCGTCAGCGGGGAGGCGTTCCCCGCGGTGATGGTGCCTCCCTCGGCACGGAACGACGGCTTCAGCGCGGCCAGCTTCTCCAGCGTGCCGCCCGGACGGACGGGCTCGTCCCGGCGCAGGTCGGTGTCAGGCAGCGCGGTGACCAGGTCGTCGTACCGACCTGCCTCCCATGCCTCGTGCGCCAGCCGGTGGCTGCGCAGGGCGAACTCGTCCTGACGCTCTCGCGTGACGCCGTATCTCTCGCGCAGGCGCTCCGTCCCCTCGCCGAGGGAGACGGTCCAGTCCGGTTGCATCCGCTCGTTGATCAGGCGCCAGCCCAGCGTCGTGGAGACGAGCTCTGCGCTTCCCGCCGGATAGGCACGCCCCGGCTTGGGCAGGACCCAGGGTGCGCGGCTCATCGACTCGACCCCGCCCGTGACGACGACCTCGGCGTCGCCCGACTCCACGGCGCGGGCCGCCTGGACGACGGCCTCGAGCGACGAGCCGCACAGTCGGTTCACCGTGGCCCCGGGAACCGTGACCGGCAGTCCGGCCAGCAGCACCGCCATGCGTGCCACGTTCCGGTTCTCCTCACCGGCGCCGTTCGCGTTGCCCAGGATCACGTCGTCGATCCGGGCGGGGTCGAGCTCGGGAGCCCGGCGTGTCTGCTCCGCCACGACGAAAGCGGCGAGATCGTCCGGGCGTACCTCCGCCAGAGCACCCCCGTACCGGCCGAAGGGGGTGCGCACCGCGTCGTAGACGTATGCGTGTCTCATCGATCCAGACCCCTGCCTGTTCGCTGTGCGCACATCAGTTCCATAGGCGCACACTCACGCTAGCAGCCGGGGCTCAGGTCCGGGTGCGGGACAGGTCCGCCTCGATCTCGCGGGCAGCACGGAGCAGTGCCGGGACGAACTCGGAGGTCATCTCCTCGACAGGCCCTCTGCGGACGGGCGCGGAGACGTTCACGGCGGCGACGACCCGGCCGGTCCCGTCGCGCAGCGGAGCGGCGATCGACCGCAAACCCTCCTCCAGCTCCTGGTCGACGAGCGCCCAGCCCTGCTCCTTGACCGTGCCCAGCTCCGCACGCAGCTCGCCCTTGTCCGTGATCGTGCGGGAGGTGAGCGGAGCCAGGGTGGTGGCCGCGAGGAAGGCCTCGCGTTCACCGTCCGGTACGTGCGCCAGGACGGCACGGCCCATCGACGTGGCGGCTGCCGGAAATCTGGTGCCGACCTGGATCGCCGCGGACATGATGCGGCGGGTCGCCACCCGGGCGACGTAAACGATGTCGGCGCCGTCGAGCACCGCCACCGACGACGACTCACCGACCTCCTCCACCAGCTGCTCCAGGTGAGGCTGAGCCACCTCGGGCAACGACAGGCTCGACAGGTACGCGTACCCGAGCTCCAGCACCTGGGGCCGCAGTGCGAACACGCGCCCGTCGGTCACGACGTACCCGAGCTCCACCAGGGTGTGCAGGAAGCGCCGTGCGGACGCCCGGCTCAGCTCGGCCTCGCGGGCGACCTCGCTCAGCGTCATCCGAGCGCGATCCGTGCCGAACGCGCGGATCACTGCCAGGCCACGTTCCAGGGACTGCACGAACTCACCGGACCGAGCGCCGGCGTCCTGAACGATCTCGCTCATCCGAGTTCCTCCCTGCCAGTGCGCGTGTCCGCTTCGCATCCTCGACCGGGTCTCCGGCCGCTCCAGCTCGCACATGTGCGACCGGGGGTGCGTCACCTGGGCAGCACGCCCGCCCGGATCTTCCCCGGGGCCTACGTCGGAACGCATCGTTGAGCTCCGACGTCGGCCCTGGTTGTACTCCGAACGGGTGTGCCGCACGTGAACGTAGCGAGAGCCGCAGGCCAGGTCAACAGTCGAGTGGTCTGGGTCACAACCGTGACCACATCGGGATCTGCTCGCCGCCCGCCTGGCTGCGCCACGAGGAGCACTGTGGGAAGCAGCCGCTGCGGTCGGGTCCCCGCAACGACGAAGCCCCGGCCAGCGTTTCCGCTGACCGGGGCTTCGTGCCTGATGTGCGCCCGGAGGGATTCGAACCCCCAACCTTCTGATCCGTAGATGCGTCCGGATCGAGATTCACCAGGAAGGCGGCTTGCCCAGGACTGCCGCCGCGTCCGCCATCGTTCGGTTACGTCCGGGGCTGACTGACTGGGTTGGGCCAGTGAATGGGGCCAGTGGAGTTGTGTGGCTACAGAAATAGCGACCAGATGCTCGCGACCGCGCCAGCCACCAGGCCGGTGCCAACGAAGCCGATGTCCCAGAGCAGGGAGCGGCGTTCAGCATGCAGCGGCTCTCTGATGTCGTAGAGCATGTCTTCATAGGCCGTCGAGCTATGACCACGCCGTTCGATTGTTCGCTTGGCTTCATTGAGTCGGGACTGGATGCGCCAGAGCAGCCGCCCGAACCCGATGATCGGCAACACGGCAGCCGCGACGATCAGCACGATGATCAGTGAAGTCTGCACATCGAGAGCCTAGCTACATGAGCAGCCCATGCATCGGAGGGGCGGCGCCACCTAGCGGTTCGGACCTACGTTTGCCACAAGGCTGACGATGCTGTCGGTGACAGCGTCGGCACCCGCTTCGTGCAGCTCGGTCCCCCGCTGCTTCGTCTTGGCGTAGCCGATGGAGTGCACGCCGGTCGCTCTAGCGACCTCGATGTCAGACACGGAGTCTCCGATCAGAACTGTGCGGGAGGCACTAGACGCCACGGCCGCCAAGGCCAGCTCGACCGTGTGCGGGTGGGGCTTCATGAGGTCCGGGCGCATGAAGGGGCGTCCGATGACGTCGCGTACGTACGCCGTGAGCTCGTGCCGCTGGAGGTAGTTGTGAATCGCGGATGCGTCGTTGTTACTCACGACGACCACCGGGGTCTTTGCGGCGTAGAGAGCAGCGAGGAGCGCGTGCGCACCCGGGGTTGGGATGCACGTCCGCGCTGAGCCCATTTCCGCGATCGTGCAGGCGTCGTCCACATCGGCGAGCGCGTCGGGTGCGTGGACGCCTGCCCATCGGACCAGTGCGAGGTGGTCCGATGTCTTGGCGAGCTCGCCGGGGGGCGTAAATCCATGAGCTTTGAGCGCTTCACGGGCAGCGTCTGCGGCGTACATGTTGGCCGGCGCAGGCATGAGCGGGGTGACCGGGCCGTCGAAGTCGAGAAGTACGGCGGCGGACTCATTGAGGAGTTGTGCGGCATCGATCACGGCGTCAACTCCGTTGCCACGCTGTTCCAGACGCTGTCGAACCACTCTCGGACCTGCACGACGAAGGTTGATTCGATGGACTCGGGGTCTCCGTCGTCGGTGTAGTGGAAGAGGACAGCGTCCTTGCCCATCGGGTCAAAAATGCTGAGCTTGTCCCCGCTGACCCTGACGTCGTGTGTGACCACGGGGTAGAAGCCGAAGAAGGCGACGTCGCCGTTGATGACGTATGCCTTGAACACGGGCGCGGAGCCGAACGAGCGGGTCTCGACCGTGACGGTCGGGACGAGTTCGAGGTCCGCGAGCTCCAGCACCGAATCTCGAACGGCGCTGATGTGTCGGGTACCGATGTCTGCCATCCGTTGACGGGCGCGGGCGCTGTCGTCAACGTCGCCGCTCTCTGCGGCGGGCAGCGCGAGCGGTTGCCCCATGTCTGACACCAGCAGTCGGATGCGGATCGACTTGGGTGCGAGTCGGCCGGTCCGGATCTTGTCGAGCGGCTCCGCGATCGCTCCGTGAAGGGTCTCGGCCGTGTAGCCGACGAAGTCGATGCTGACGTCGTCTGCCTCGAATGCCTTTTCGAGGTGCGGCCGGAGTCCAACGGGGCGCTCCGTCCGCTCACGTGCGTACATCCCGCTCCCCTGGCGCGAGATGACGAGGCCGTCGTCCTTAAGGATGCGTAGCGCCTGCTGGACGGTCATGCGCGCGACGCCGTAGCGCTTCGCCAGCTCGTTCTGAGACGGGAGCTTGTCGCCGGGCGCGATGGTGCGCGTGAGGATCGCGGCGCGGAGCGCTGCCGCGACTTGCTGGTAGGGCGGGCGCGGGTCGTCAGGGTCGAGGCTCATGCCCTCAACGGTACCCGCTTGGACAGCCAAGTCAGCCAACTTTGATCTATCTGTTGACATGGCTAGCCAGCCTGTGCAAGTCTCCTGTCACGATCAGATGGCTAGCCAAGCTAGTCCACTCTAAGGAGACGAGATGGCACGGAGAACTGAGGACCTGGCCGCCGCAAGGCGGCTGCTGCTGGCGCTGTCCGAGGGCCTGGCCAAGGCCGGGCGGCTGCTCGTCGCGTCCGGCCTGGCCGAGGACGCCCGGGCCGTGGCGCGAATGCGGGCCGAGGTCGGGGGCATGCGCAAGCGCGTCCGCACTGTCCACAACGCCGCCATAGCCGCCGAGCGCGGAACCACCGCAACGGAGGAGAACTGATGAGCACCTACACCGCCCTTGCCGCGTTCGACGACGAGCCCACGCCCGCCGAGCTCGCCGCCATCGACGCCGAGGCACCGGTCATCGCCGCCGAGCTCGACGTCGTCACCGCCGAGTGCCGCCTCGCCAGCTCGCCGGACGAGCTCGCGATCAAGGCGCACCGCCGGGCGGTCACCCGCCTCAACGTCGTGCTCCGCACGAACCGCACCACCACGGCCCCGGTGTACTCCGCCGGTAGCCCGCTCTCGACGGCCCGCCGGGTCGTCATCCGTCCCGCCACCCGCACCGCCTGACAAGGAGCTTCGCCATGATCAACGTTTCCCTGCTGGTCGTCCTGCTCATCGCCGCCTGGATCGCCGTGAAGTACCTCAAAGTCAAGATCGGCGGGCTGCTGCTCGGTGTGTGCGTGGGCCTGGCGCTGGCGTCCACGTCGTTCGGCATGTGGGGCACCGAGGCCCTGAACGAGCTACTCGTCAACATGTTCTCGGGCGCCAACAACATGGTGGAGGGCTGACCATGACCACCCCGAACGAGCACATGCCCAGCACCCCGGATGACGGGCTGCCCGGCGCCGCCGAGCTCGAAGCCTGGATGCAGCTGACCGGCGACGAGACCGCGACCAAGCGGCTGGACCAGGGCGCTGCTCTGGTCCAGCCGGACGAGGACAACGCGCTTACCGGCGAGGTCATCGACGCCCCGAGCGTTCCCGAGGCCGACGCGGCGCCGCGTGCGCCGCGTGTGGTCGTGCACCGCGGGGACCACGAGCCCCTGACGGTGCTGCCCCAGTGGGCCAAGTCGCCCGAGGTGTTCCTCGCCGCCGTGCAGCGCGAGTCCAAGTTCGTGGCCTCGTGGGTCGGTCACCACGGGCTGCGCCTGCCGTTCGTGTACCTGCCCAAGTTCCTGGTCCGCGCCGGGGTCGGCCTGGGTGTGTGCGTGCGGGACCTGGCCCGGTGGGTGACCGACGCCGAGAACAAAGCCACCCGCGCCGCCCTCATGGCCAGTGTGCGCGGCACTGCAGAGTGGAAGACGCTCCGCAAGGAGCACGCTGACGGCGTCCGCGCCCGCCTCGGTGGCCTCGCGGCTGCTGGGTTCACGTCCGGTGTCGCCGGGGTGACCCTGCACACCTACACCGGCTCCGAGGGCCTGACCGCCGCCGCCGTGGCGGTCGGTACGGCCGCCGTGACCGCGTTCGGTGTGATCGGCACCAAGCGCGTCGAGGCGCCCATCGTCGAGGCGCACGAGGGCGAGGTCCCCAAGCTCACGGTGGACGTCGTCTCGGACGCCCTGCTCACCCTCGGTCTCGGTTCCATGGGCGAGGTCAAGGCGGGCCGCGCCGAGAACAAGGTCCTGCGGATCTTCCCCACCACGGGCGGCGTCGAGATTCACGTTGACCTCGTGCCCGGGGCGACCACGGCCATGGTGATCGAGCGCAAGGACCGCCTGGCCTCCGCGCTGCGCCGCCCGCTCGACACCGTGTGGCCGGAGAACAACCACAAGGCCAACCCCGGGCGCCTGAACCTCTACATCGCGGACAAGGCGCTCTCCGAGCGTCGCGACGTCGAGTGGAAGCTGCGCAACAAGGGCGAGACCAACGTGTTCGAGCCCTTCCCGATCGGTGAGGACCAGCGTGGCCGCCAGGTCTCGGTGAACCTCATGTACAACAACGTCGTCGTCGGTGGCCTGCCCGGCATGGGCAAGACCTACCTGCTCCGCGTCCTGATCCTGGGCGCGATGCTCGACCCGCGTACCGAGCTGCACATTCACGAGCTCAAGGGCACCGGTGACCTGCTGGCGTTCAAGCCCGTAGCCCACGTGTGCCAGTCCGGTGACGACCCCTCGGACTTCAAGGCACTGCGGGACGACCTGCGCAACGTCCGCGAGGAGGTGCGCCGCCGGTCCGCGTTCATCCGCTCGCTGCCGCGTGACCAGGTGCCCGAGTCCAAGGTCACCGACGAGCTGGCCAACCGGTACGGCATCAAGCCGCTGCTGTTCGTCATCGACGAGAGCCAGCTCGCGTTCAAGGACCCGACCTACGGCGGGGAGATTGCCGACCTGGTCGAGGACATCACCCGCCTGGGCCGTGCCCTGGCCATCCAGCTCATCCTGGCCACGCAGCGCCCGAACAAGGACGCGATCCCCACGGCCATTTCGGCGCTGATCAGCATCCGTATCTGCCTGCGGGTCGGTGACCAGACCACCAACGACATGGTCCTCGGCACGTCGATGTACCGGGCAGGGCACCGCGCCACGGACCTTGACCCCGAGGCCAAGGGCGTCGCGCTCATGGCGGGGGAGAAGGCGGACCCGCAGCTCGTGCGGGGTGCCAGCGTGGACGGGGCCGCCTCGGACAAGATCGTCGAGCGCTCCCGCGTCATCCGTGAGGCCAAGGGCCTGCTGACGGGCATGGCCGCTGGGGACATCCCCGCCGACCTGGACCACTCCACCGTGCTGGACCACCTGCTCGCCGTGTGGCCCGAGAACGACCCCGAGTGGGCCAACGGGAAGATCTGGTCCGACGAGCTGGCCGCCCGCCTGGCCGAGCACAAGCCCACCCTCTACACGGGCTGGGACGCCGCACAGGTCAACGCCGCCGCCAAGCGCCACGGCGTCACCGCCAAGAACGTCAAGCACGGCACCGGCGCCAACAACGTCCGCAAGGGCCTCGTGCGCGCCGAGGTCGTCAAGGCCGTTGGCGACGTCATCGCACTGCCCGACACCACCACCGAGGAGGACTGACCATGAGCACCACACACACCACGCCTGGCGGCTCCCGCCGCCTGGTCCTGACGCTCGCCGTCACGGTCGCGCTGCTGTGCACCGCCGTGGCCTACGAGGGCATGTACCAGTTCGGCCTGGACATGCTGGGCTGGTCGGTCGGAACCGCCCTCGCGTTCGCGGGCATCTTCGAGCTGGCACAGCTCACCGTGGCGCTGCTGGCCCGCGAGGCCATCAAGGATGGCCGCCCCGCCGGCACTCTGCTCACGTTCACGTGGATGCTCGCTGGAGCGTCCGGGTTCCTGGCCGCGTGGCACGAGCTGGACGCCGGACACGGCATCGGCGCGGCCCTGTTCCGCATCGCCGCGCCGGTCCTGGCCGCCGGACTGTGGCACCTGGTCCTCCTGGGTGACCGCCACCTCGCCGCCGGGCGGTCCTGGGCGCAGATGCGGGCCGATGCCCGGATGCACCGCCTGTTCCTGACCGTCGAGGACGCCGCCCGCGCCCACGAGACCGGCAAGGGCATCCAGCGTGCCGAGGCCGCTCGCCGCCGGGCACGCGCCGTCGCGCTGCGGACGGTTCCGCCGGAGGACATGCGCGCCAAGGCCACCGCGTGGCTCGGGTCGCTGTCCGCCGTCGCGGACGCCACGACCGACGTGGCCCGCATGCACCTGGAGACCAACGCCCGCGTCGCCGGTCTCGCACCGACCGCCACTCTGGTCCAGCCGGACTACGAGGCGCAGGCCGCCGAGTCGGTCCGGTCCGAGCTGGAAGCGATGACCGGTCCGGACCGGACCGCACGCCGGTCCCCGGTCCGGTCCGGCAACCGGTCCAAGCCGCGTCGGTCCGCTCTCCGGTCCGGTGCTGACCGGGCGGACCGGTCCGCCCGCCTGGCGATCGTGTCCGGTCTGCTGGACCAGGCTCCGGACGCGTCCGGTCCGGACGCACAGGCCGCCCTGGCCGCTGCCGGTCACGAGGTGAGCGACGGTTACGCCCGCAAGCTGCTGCGCGAGGCCCGCGCCACCACGCAGGACCGGACGCCCGACGAGGCACCGGCGATGGCTGCCGCCGTGGCGGACGCCGCGCCGGTTCTGGTGGAGGCCTGACATGTCCCCGATCTTCCAGCGCGCCGCCCGGGAGTGGGCCGCGATGCGGTCCGAGTACGGCGACTACCTGGAAGCCCACATCGCCGCCGCGTACCGCTCGACGAACGGTGTGCTGCTCAACGCCAGGGGTCGGGCCGCCGGGGTGAGTGAGGAACGGCTGTTCCTCGCCGGAGGTTCGTTCGCCGCCGCGTACGCCTCGCAGGAGCTGCGCGAGTTCTGGGCCACCACACCCCGGCTCACCGTCGAGGCATTCGAACGGGCCTGGGCCGAACGGCTCTGGGCCACCGAGGGAGAGGAACTGCCCGAGCACTGGCACACCGCCGCCTGACCACCGCACCACCCCGCCCACTCGCAGGAGGAACCGTGAACCGCAACGACAACCTCAGCCCGACCGAGTACGCCGAGCTCGTGCGCGACGCCCGCGAGCTCGTGGCCGCCGTCGAGCGCGCCGTCCGCCGCACTGGAGCCGTGTTCGCCGCCGCTATGGGCCTCACCGTCGCCGCCACGGGCCTCGGGCTGGACCTGGTCGCCTCGCTCGCCGCCGTGGTCGCGGTCATCGCGTTCACCGCTGCGCTGGTCTCGCTCATGGCCCGAATCGCCCTCGGTCCGATGCCCGCCGAGGTAGCCACCACCACCACCCCCGCCGAGGCGGCGCCGAGCCTGGCGATCGGTAGCGCAGGCCCCGCTACCGGTAGCGGCCCCGCTACCGCCGAAAACGGCGTGATTCCAACGAAGTAGCGGGGTAGCGCCCCCTCTCGGCGCACCCCGAAACCCCCACCTCACGCACTGCTGAGGGCACGGCGGGCCGCTACCGCTACCCGCCGTGCCCCTACCCCGCCCATGCCAAAAACAGGCCGCACCCGGCCGACCACCGCGAAGGAGCACCCGTCATGAGCACAGCACCACGCTGGACCAGCACGCACGCGGGCAGCACGCCGACCGAGCTCCACCAGGGCGCGCTACTGGCGACCGCCCTGGAGTACGCCAACCGGGGCTGGCACGTCTTCCCGCTCATCCCGGGCAGCAAGCGACCGGCGACGCCGCGCCATGCCGCCGCCGACTGCGACCACCGCGACCCGTGGTGCCGCAACGGACACACCGGGTGGGAGCAGCGCGCCACGACCAACCCCGACCGGATTACTCGAGCGTGGACCACCGCCCCGTACGGCATCGGGATCGCGTGCGGCCCCTCCGGGCTGCTGGTGATCGACACCGACACCCCCAAGCCCGGTGCCGCCCTCCCTGCGGTCGAGCTCCGGGGCGAGGCGACGTCGGGTGAGGGAGTGCTGATCGCTCTTGCCGAGGACTGTGGCGAGCCGGACGGGCTGCCGGAGACCTGGACCGTGGAGACACCGTCCGGCGGCGTCCACCGGTACTTCACGACCGCTCACCTCACGGAGTCGCTGGGCAACAGCGCCGGGCGCCTCGGGCCATGGATCGACACCCGAGGCGCGGGCGGGTACGTCGTCGCGCCGCCCACGGTGACCGGCGCCGGGCGCTACCTGGTCGGCCTGGACACCCAGCCCGAGCCCCTGCCCGCCTGGCTGGTCCAGCGCCTGACGACCCGTCCGGCCACACCGGTCGGCCCGCGCGAGCCGCGCCCCGTGACGCACCACTCCGCCTACCTGCGGTCGGTGCTGTCCAAGGAGGCACAGCACGTCCGAGAGGCAGCCGAGGGCGGGCGCAACCACGCCCTGTTCATCGCCGCGTGCTGCCTCGGTGAGCTCGTCGCGGGCGGCTCGCTGACCGAGGCCGAGGCCTCCGGGGTCCTGCTGGACGCGTGCGCCGGCCACATCGCCGCCGGGGCGTTCACCGAGGCCGAGGCGTGGCAGACGATCCGCTCCGGCTTCCGTCGCGGGGCCGCCAAGCCCCGCACCGCCGCATGACCGCCACCGACCACCGACGACCCGAGAGAGGACACCTGATGACCGCCACGACCCCCGACCTCCACACCACAGAGTCCGGTGACCTGGACCCCGAGTCGGTGTTCTGGGAAGCCCGCCCCGAGCTCGCCGCCGTCCGCCAGACCGCCCGCGCCGCCATGGCCTCACCCTGGGCCGTCCTGGGCTGCGTGCTGGCCCGTGTGTCGCTCTCCGTGCCGCCCTCGGTCGTCATCCCGCCCTTGGGCAACGACCGCTCCGCAGTGGCGTCGCTGAACGTGTTCGTGGGCCTGGTCGGCCCGTCCGGCACGGGCAAGGGCGTCGCCACCGCCGCCGCCGAGGACTTCCTCGCGACACCGCCGGGCGGTGGCCGCCTCATCGAGAAGCTTCCCCTCGGCTCCGGTGAGGGCATCTCCCACACCCTCATCGACACCGACAGCGAGGGCGACGTCACCCCCTCTATCCGCTCCGTGTGGTTCGACGTCCCCGAGATTGACACCCTCACCGCCCTCATCGGTCGCCAGGCCTCTACGACGTCGTCCGAGCTGCGCAAGATGTTCTCCGGGGAAGGGCTGGGCTTCCAGAACTCCGACGCGGCGCGACGCAAGATCGTCCCCGCGCACTCTTACCGCGCCGCTCTCGTGGCTGGGGTGCAGCCGCTCAAGGCTGGACCGCTGCTGGACGACGCCGCCGGGGGCACGCCTCAGCGGTTCCTGTGGCTGCCCGCCACCGACCCAGGCGCGCCCGACGTCACCCCGCCCGCCCCGGAGCCCCTGTCCTGGTCCAGCCCGGTCCTGGCCACCGAGCACCGCCGCACGCCCCTGACCGTGGCCGCGTCGATCACGGCCATTCTCCGGAAGGAACGCCTCGACCGACTGCGCGAGGTAGTTACGGACGGGAACGGGCAGCAGTCCCTGGTCCGACTCAAGGTTGCTTCCCTGCTCGCACTGCTCGCCCGGCGCCTCGACGTCACCGAGGGTGACTGGCAGCTCGCGGACTACATCATGCACATCTCCGACCGCACCCGGACCCGGATGCGTGACGCGCTGCGCATCGAAGCTGCCCAGGCCGCACGTGCCCGGGCCGAGGCCCGCGCCGCGTTCGACGAGCACCAGGACGACGCCGCCGTGCACCGCACGGCAGACAAGATTCTGGCCAAGCTCACCACCGACCCGACCCCCGCCAGCACGGTCCGGGCGGCCCTCGGGAAGAACCTGCGCGAGTACATCGAGGCCGCCGTAGACAGCCTCATCCGACGCGGCCTGGTCGAGCGCCTGGACGACGAGTACCAGGGCCGCCCTCGCATTCTGCTCCGCCTGCGGGCCTGACTCTCAGCCCTGGCATGTGCCAGGGCTGCCAAGGCTGGAAGTGCCGGGTCTGAAACCCCAGGTCAGGCCCCAAAAACCAGCCTTGGCAGGTCAGCCCTGGCAGTCCTGGCACATGCCAGGGCTGACCCCCTCAGACCACGACCCGCAGCACTCGCCCAACACACCAGGGAGAACCGTCATGGCTACCGCCACAACAGCGCCGGTCTACTCCGAGGCCAGGCCCACCGTCACCGTCCTGCTGTACCGCGTCGAGGAAGCCGCCGAAGCCCTGTGCATCTCGCGCACCCAGGTCTTCGACCTGATCCGCCTCAACAAACTCACGAGCGTCAAGATCGGCCGCGCTCGTCGCATCCCGGTATCGGCCGTAAACGAGTACGTCACCACCGCCATCGCAGAGGCCCAGGAGGCAACATGAGCAAGCGCGCAAACGGAGAAGGTTCGATCGACCAGCGGGCAGACGGCATGTGGCGTGCTCGGGTCTACGTCCTGAACCCCGAGGGCAACAAGGTCCGCCGCCCCGTATACGGCAAGACTCGTGAGGCCGTCGCGGAGAAGCTCGTCGAGCTGCAGTCCCTCACCCAGAGGCACATTCCCGCCGCTCCGGTGAAGCACACGGTCCGGTCGTTCGGTGAGGAGTGGATCCGGCGCCTGCGTGACGACGAGAAGCGCAAGCCCGCGACGGTTGCGAACTACGAGTGGATCTTGAAGCAGTACGTATACGACGTCGTCGGGAAGGTGCGCCTGACCTCCCTCACCCCGAACCACGTCCGCAAGGTCATGACCACGACCGCTGCCCGGCGGCGGACCCGCAAGGACGGGCAGACGGGTGAGCCACTGTCGGCCCGGACAGTGCAGCTCACGCGGGCTGTGCTCCGCGCCCTGCTGGCCGAAGCCCAGCGCGACGAGCTGATCCACCGCAACGTGGCTGCACTGGTGAAAGGTCCGACCGTGACGCGGGACGAGGTCCAGCCCTGGACAGCGCAGGAGGTGGACACGTTCCTCAAGGTGGCAGGGGAACACCGGCTGGGCGCACTATTCTCGGTCGGCGTCGCCCTCGGGATGCGCAAGGGCGAGCTACTGGCGCTCCGGTGGGCAGACGTGGACCTCACGAACAGGACTCTGCGAGTCCGTTCAACGCTCCAGCGCCTCGGCAACGGCGAGGGCATCGTCAAGGGCCTTCCCAAGTCGAGCCGTAGCCGTCGCACGATCCCCCTGCCTCAAAAGTCCGTGGCCACACTGGTCAAGCACCAGGCGACCCAGAGGGGCGAGCGGGCAGCGGCGGGCGACGGCTGGCGGGAGCTGGACTTCGTGTTCACCACCCAGGATGGCAACCACGTCGAGCCGCGCTACGTGAACACGCTGTTCGACAGCCTTCAGAAGCGCGCTGGCGTCCGCCGGATCCGGTTCCACGACCTGCGCCACACGTGCGCGTCGATGCTGCTCGGCCAGGGTGTTGCGCCAAGGACCGTGATGGAAGTGCTAGGGCATGCCCAGATGAGCATCACGACGGACCTGTACAGCCACGTCATGCCGACAACACTGCGCGAGGCCGCAGACGCCATGGACACTGTCCTCGGCATCTAGTCCTGCGCCCCTTGTACTACGGGTCGCGGGCGGTGCTCGGCCTTGGTCGAGCACCGCCCGCGACCCGCTCCAGGTGGTACAGGTCGAGCCCCGCGTGGTCGGCGCGTGTTTCTGGATGGACGCTATTGAATGACTTGATCGGTGTTCGGACGACTGGGTGGTGCCCTCGTGGGACGATCGCGCCACGTTCTAGCGCGGAGGTGAGTCGTGAGCGAGACACTCTGGGGCGTCCTGATCGGTGCCGTCGTCGGTGTGGCATCGGCGGCCATCGGGCCGATGATGACCGCCCGCCATCAGCGAGCCACCACCAGGGCAGAGCGCGTGCACAAGGCGATCGGTGACGTCGAGGCGGCGCACGACGCCTGGATGGCGATCGTCGCGGAGCGTGTGCACGACAGGGCCGAGGCTTGGGAGGCAGAGTTCACCGTCAGCGCTGCACTCCGGAGGTTGAGCACCGCGACGAGCAGCTACGTCCTCAGACGCGAGGCCGAACGGGCCACGGACGAGCTGGGCTACGTGACTGATGTGCTCGTGACGCCCGACGAGAACTACGCGCAGGCGTTCACACGGGCGACCTTCGCGTTCTCGAACACGTACGACGAAGCAATGCAGATCGCCGTGGAGATCGTGGACCCACCATTCCTGCCTGTGCGGGCATACCGCTGGGTCGCCCGCAGCGTACGGCAGCGAAGGTACTGGCTCAGGCAGAGGCAGATTGCTCGTGCTGGCGGCATGTAGGGCTAGGGATTCGAGGCGACGTGACGAGACCCGGACATTCCGCCTGGGCGAAGCCAAGGCACGTGCTCTACACGGCTTCCCGAGACTTCTCAGGCTCGGGCCCTTCCTCCGTCGTCGCCGCCCCCGACCCGGTCCCTGGCTCGGTCGTCATCGCTGGCTCGTAGGAGACCTTCATCCGGCGAATGTCTGAGCCAGGTAGCACTAGGTAGGTGGCCGTCACCGACTTCCGTTCCTCACCCACACGCTGAATCGAGAGGCCTGGCCCCGTAAGCGAGAGTTCCCGGTTGTCCATGGCCAAGTCGGTCGTGAAGTAGTGGACGTAGCCCCACACCTTCACGCCATCCATGAGCTCAATGGAGAGCCAGGTTTCCTCGCCCTTGGGCCTCGACTCCAGGATCGCCAAGTGCCAAATGCTCGTCTTGGCGTGCTTGACCGACTGGTCGTCCACCCACACCGCTAGCGCGGTCGCCGAGAGCCATGCCAAGGCGCATGCGAGTCCGACCTCTAGGAGGACCGACGACACCACGAGCCACAGGTGCTCGCTCACGTATTCGCTGCCCGATTCCAACCAACCAGCAAGATCGACGACAGCCCTCGGCGCGACCGCGCTGGCCGCCGCGAGGATCAGAATCGAAGCGGTGGTGAATGCAAGGCTCGTGAGTGCAACGCGGCTGGCTTCGCGAAAGGCACTCTCCTCCAGAGCTGGCCTGGCTCGCTCCCGAAGGAGTTGAAAGAGCAGGCCCGGTGCCACCAACCCCAGGAATGCATAGACGGTGGCCAGGCTCTCAGGGACCACCGGCTATACCTCGTCTTCGAACTTCCCCGGGTTCTGGCCGGAGCCGCCCGAGGCGGCATTGCGGATCTCCGTCGGCGGGCGGACCGGACCCCTGTCAAACTTCGCAGCTTCTTCGACCACGACCTTCGCTGCGTCCTCGGCACGCTTGGCTGCCGCCTCGGCCCTGGTTGCCGCTTCGTCCTTGTTCATCGGGAGTCACCTCATGAGTTGGGACGCGGGAGATTGTTCCCGCGTGTGCAGCTCATGTTTTCACTCCGACCAGGCACTGGCCTCCCAGGTCTGGGGTGACTTATCTGCCGGTCGCTGGTGCGGCGTCATGGCCGAGCCGAGTCCGGTTGGGCCACGGGATGGGGCCAGTGACAGCCGATCACACCTTCAAGGCCCTGCACGACGAAGCCCCGGTCAGCGTTTCCGCTGACCGGGGCCTCGTTCCGGATGTGCGCCCGGAGGGATTCGAACCCCCAACCTTCTGATCCGTAGTCAGATGCTCTATCCGTTGAGCTACGGGCGCTGGTCGTACCACTTCCTACCAGCCTGCCGTTCACACGGCCGACCGACGAGAACATTACCGCCTGTTCGGCGCGGGCCCAAACTCAAATCCGCGCTTCCCGAGGAGAACTCCGTCACAGCTCTCCGGAAGGCTCGAGCCACCGGGCGATCCGATGCTCCGAAGCCTTCCACAGAAAAGGCCCCGGGCGTCACGCGCGGCCGGGACCTTCCTGGCGGAGACGGAGGGATTTGAACCCTCGAACGGGTTGCCCCGTTACCACCTTAGCAGGGTGGCGCACTAGACCTGACTATGCGACGTCTCCTCGCGACGGCCCTTGCAGAGGCAGGGGTTTTGCCGCGCGGCCCAGGGTACCTGCCGTACGGCGGGCTGAGCAAAGTGGAGGGCCTCTCGACGCCCGAACCCCGCCCGCATCGCCGTCATCCCGCCAATTTTTTCATGTGCGGACACCGCCGACCAGGGTCGGCGGAGCACCCCCGCTCCCGCCGGACAGCATCGGCAGGCGTATTTCACCCAGCGTCAATAGCGGGTACATTCGCGGTCATGGACTACGACGTCTTGGTGATCGGGTCGGGCTTCGGCGGCAGCGTTGCCGCCCTCCGCCTCACCGAAAAGGGCTACCGGGTCGGTGTGCTCGAGGCGGGGCGCAGGTTCGAGGACCACGAGTTCGCCAAGAACTCCTGGCACCTCAAGCAGTTCCTCTGGGCGCCCGCGCTCGGCTGCTACGGGATCCAGCGCGTGCGACTGCTGCGCAACGTGCTGTGCCTGACGGGCGCGGGCGTGGGCGGCGGGTCCCTGGTCTACGCCAACACCCTCTACCGGCCGCTCGACCCGTTCTACGCGGACCCTGCCTGGTCCCACATCACCGACTGGAAGACCGAGCTCGCCCCGTACTACGACCAGGCGGAGCGCATGCTCGGCGTCGTCCAGTACCACGGCCGGTCACCCGCCGACGAGATCATCCGGGGTGTCGCCGAGGACATGGGCGTCGGGCACACGTTCCGCCCCACCCGCGTGGGCGTGTACTTCGGGCCCGGTGGCGCCGACGCGCCGTCCCCTGGGCAGTGCGCCGCCGACCCTTTCTTCGGTGGCGTGGGCCCCGAGCGCACCGGCTGCACCGAGTGCGGCGAGTGCATGACGGGCTGCCGGCACGGCGCCAAGAACACCCTGGTGAAGAACTACCTCTACCTCGCCGAGCAGGCCGGCGCCCAGGTGCACCCGCTGACCACCGCGGGCGTCGTGCGCCCCCTGCCCGACGGCGGCTACGAGGTCCGGACACACCGCACCGGCAAGAAGTGGGCGGGCAAACGGACGTTCACCGCGCGGCAGGTGGTGTTCGGAGCCGGCACTCTCGGCACGCAACGCCTCCTGCACGCCATGAAGGACACCGGCACGTTGCCGCGGCTGTCGAGGCGGCTCGGGCACCTCACCCGTACCAACTCCGAGGCGCTGCTCGGCGCGATGACCCACAAGGTCGGCACGACGGACTACTCGCGCGGCGTCGCCATCACCTCGTCGTTCTACCCGAGCGAGAGCACCCACATCGAGCCGGTGCGCTACGGCCACGGCTCGAACGTCATGGCCGCGCTCCAGCACATCCTCGTCGACGGCGGACCGTTCCGGTTTGTCCGGTGGTTCGGCGAGATGGGCAAGAACCTCAAGTGGCTTCCCGTGCTGCTCGACTGGCGTCGCTGGTCGGAGCGGACAGTCATCGCCCTGGTCATGCAGGCGCAGGACAACTCGTTGACCACGGTCACCAGGCGCGCGCTCTTCGGCCGGTTCATGACGTCCAGGCAGGGCACCGGCGCCCCCAACCCGAGCTGGATACCCGAGGGCCACGAGGCGGTTCGCCGCATCGCCGCCACGATGGGCGACGACGGTGTCGACGGCATCGCCGGGGGCACCATCGGCGACCCGTTCAACATCCCGCTGACCGCACACATCCTCGGCGGGTGCGCCATCGGGTCCGACGCCGAGAGCGGCGTCGTGGACCCGTACCTGCGGGTGTTCGGCCACGAGGGTCTGCACGTCATGGACGGCTCGGCGGTGACCGCGAACCTCGGGGTGAACCCGTCGCTCACCATCACCGCGCAGGCGGAGCGCGCCTGCGCGCTGTGGCCCAACGCCGGCGAGCCGGACGCCCGTCCGGCCCTGGGGTCGACGTACACCCCCGTGCAGCCCGTGCGCCCGGTCGCACCCGTGGTGCCAGAGGCCGCGCCGGCCGCGCTGCGGCTGCCCATCGTGGGCATCACCTGACCGCCGTCAGCAGTGCGGGAACGGCAACGGCTGGAATCCGATCCGGATTCCAGCCGTTGCCGTCTTCACCACGAGCGGAGGGCGAGGGATTCGAACCCCCGGTGCGTTGCCGCACAACGGTTTTCAAGACCGTCACATTAGGCCGCTCTGTCAGCCCTCCTCGTGCGCCGCGACGCACAGTGCACCAGGCACGGTGACGCGGCCACACAGTCTAACGCCTGCCGGAACAGCGACGGCGGGCCGCCCCCAGGGTGGCCCGCCGTCCGCGGAATGCTGCAGAGTGACTCAGCCCTGCGCCTGTGCGCCGGAGCGGAGCTGACGCATCGCGAGCTGAACCAGCGCGATCAGCGTCTGCTTGGTCGCCGCACGGGACCGTGCGTCCGTGTAGAGCATCGGGACGTGCGAGGGGATCTGCAGTGCTTCGCGCACGTCCTCGAGGCGGTGCTTGGCCACGCCGTCGAAGCAGTTGACGCCCACGACGAACGGGATGTTGCGCGACTCGAAGTAGTCGATCGCCGGGAAGCACTGCTCCAGGCGGTCGGTGTCGACCAGGACGACGGCGCCGATCGCGCCGCGCACCAGGTCGTCCCACATGAAGAGGAAGCGGTCCTGGCCCGGGGTGCCGAACAGGTACAGCCAGAGGTTGCCCGGGAGCTCGACACGGCCGAAGTCCATGGCCACCGTGGTGGTGGTCTTGCGGTCCGTGACGCCACCGGCGTCATCGACGCCGACCGAGTGCTCGGTCATGGCCGCCTCGGTGTTCAGCGGCTCGACGTCGGAGATCGACCCGATGAACGTCGTCTTGCCGACCGCGAAGCCACCGGCGACGACGATCTTGACGACCGTGGGCGCGGTGCGCTCGGCTGCGGGCTGAGAACCAGGAGCAGCCTGTGCGCCGGCGTTGCCGGTCGGAGCCTGCTGCATCACCGGCGGTGCGGGCTGTGCCTGCGCCGGACGGGACGCCTGTGCGGTAGGCGCCGGAGCACCGCCGCCGCCACCCAGCACGCTCTGGCGCGCAGGCGTGCTCGAGGAAGCGGTCGCGGTGCCGGCGTTACCCGACACCGGGGCCCAGTTGGGACCGCTGCGGGCCCCGCCGTCAGAGGGCGGAAATGCCATTCAGAACACTCTCCAAGACGCTCAGCGACAGGCCCGAGTTCGAGCTGCCGTGGCCTGTGTGGACGTTAACCGGTGTCGAGGTGTGCACAGTCACGTGCCCTTCCTCCTGCATGTCCGCCACAAGAATCCGGACGACACCCAGGGGCAGCCGCAGAAGGGCCGAGAGCTCGGCGATCGACACGTACGTGTGTGCGGCGTGCTGGAGGATCGCGCGCTTCTCGGGGGGCAACCCGAAGCTGCTGACCGCGCCGGGCAGAACCTCTACGAGGGCCTCGAGCGGCAGGTCGGACAGCTCCGACCGCACCCGGCCTCCGGTGACCGCGTAGGGGCGCACGGTAGACGTCTCACGGACGTCCCCCTGCCCCTGGGAACCGTAAGGTGCGTACGTCATGGTCGAGTCCTCATCCCACGCTGGCGGCTCGGGTCTGCCCGTCGACCGGGAGGCTGCCACGCATCTCCGAGATCAGCTGCGGCGTGAGCGTGGCCTCGGTGCGCGACACCAGGAGAGCCATCTCGTAACCGATAAGACCGATGTCGCACGTAGCTTCCGCCACCACGCCGAGCACAGACCCGTTCGAGACATTCATCAGGAAAAGGAAGCCGTTGTCCATCTCGATGATTGCCTGACGGACATTACCGCCGTTGAGCTGCCGAGAAGCTCCACGCGTAAGGCTTGACATACCCGAAACGATTGCCGCGAGCTGGTCACCGCTGGTGCGGTCCAGCTGGTCGGACATCGCCATGAGCAGGCCGTCCGCCGACACGACGAGCGTGTGCCGGCTGCCGGGAACGGTACGCACGAAGTTGTCGAGCAGCCACCCGAAATTCGTTGCTTCGGTGCTGAGGGTCACTCTCTGTTCCTCCTAGTCAGAATCCACAGACGCGCTTGTCACCGCGACTGCGGCGCTGAGTCAGGGACATGATTCACGGTCGAGGGTGCCCACGTCGAGTCCCCATCGGCCTTCCTGCCGTTCTCGTTCTCCGATCCACCCTCGTCCACGGATTCCGACCGGCCACGGGCGGTGGCCGACTGGAATGCCGAGAGCCGTGAGCGGAGCTGCTCGGGATCACGGTCAATGCGAGCTGAGAGACGCTCGACGGTGGGATCCGCCCCGGTGCCGGAGGCACCGCGCGTGCGGCGGGTCAGACCGCCTCCCACAACCTCGGTGTTGACGGCCGCCGGACGATACGAGTCGTTCTCTTTCGCATCATCTTCCTGAAAAGCCCCTCGGCGAAGGAGGCTCGTCATCTCCTCGTAGAGAACCGCCGAAGCGGTCCACTCCGATCGAGCCTCCACCGAGTCCCGCACGTACTCCGGGTCGAGCGGGTCCTTGCCGTCGCCGTCCGTGCCTGCGGCCCGCTTGGCGAGCGGCGCCGGCGAACCGTACGTCGGGTCGTACACAGCACCGGTCGGGTACGGCTCGCTGAACTCACGAGCGGGCGCCTCGAAGGACTGCTGCGCGGTCGCCATCGGCACGGCCTGGGTGGCCGGCGCCGACGCGAACGAGGTGGGCGCCTGCTCGGGAGCCGACGCCGGGGCGGACGCAGCAGCGGCACGCGGCGCTGCGTCGACGAACGGGTTGTTGCCCTGGGCCGGGGCCTGAGCGGCCGTCTGTGCCTGCGTGGGCACGGGGACCGTGCCACCCGCCGGTGCGCTCGGCACCGCCGGCACGGCCGACGTCAGCGACTCCTGGACGGCCCGCTGGTAGCCCTCCTGGAAGCCCCGCTGGTAGGTCGGGTCTGCCGCGGGCCGCTGCTCCTGCTCCGGAGCCGCGCTCGGGAAGGTCCCGGTCATCGGGCCGGCCGGCTGCGGGGCCGGGGAGCTCTGCGGTGCCTTCGGCGCCTGGAAGTCCTGCGGCACGCGCGGTGCCGGGAAGTCCTGCGGGACACGCGGTGCCGGGAAGTCCTGCGGCGGGCCGCTCGGCGCCGAGAAGTTCGGCGCCTGGAAGCTCTGCGTCTCCACGTTCGGAGCACCGAACGGCACACCGCCGGCGGGGCCGCTCACGGTCTGGATCGGGCGCGACGCGGGACGCTCCTGCGGCTGGTAGGCGCGCAGCTCGCCGGTGGCGGGCTGGCCCGGCCGGCGACCGAACAGGCCACGCTTCTGCTGCGCCGGCTTGGCGCCCTGCTGGGTGCCCGACCCGGTCGAGCGACGGCTCGGAAGATCCGCCATGAGCTCTTCGAACGCGGGCAGTGCCTCGAACGACGAGTCCGGACCCTGCGGTGCGTCTGCCCCGAAGCCCTGCGACTGCTCGTCGTCGCCCTGGTAGGGGTCGCCGTAGCCCCGTGACGGCTCGTCGTCGCCCTGGTACGGGCCGCCGAAGGCCCGGGCCGGTGCCTGTGCGGGAGGCGTCTGAGCGCCGCCACCGGCCGGGAACCGCATGACGTCGGTGTCCGACATCCCGGGCAGCGCGGCCGGGTCCTGCGTCACCGGGTCGAGCTGCAGCGACTGGGTACCGCCGCCGTCGACCGGATCGATGGTGCTCAGGGAGCGGAAGCTCGAGAAGAGAGCGCTGCGCTGGTCCACGTCCACCGCTGCCGGCGTCGTGTCCTCGAAGACCGGCGCGACCGGCTCCTCCGGCTGCGGTGCACGCTGGCGGCTCGGGAGCGAGCTGCCCTCGGACACGTTCGACGGCGGTGCCCACGCGTTGTCGTCGCCCTGGTACTCCTGCGGAAGCGACGGCGTCTGGATCTCCGGCAGGACGATCGAACCCGTGGGCGTCGTCTCGGCCATCGGCTGCGCGGCCGTCGAGCTGCGGCGTCGAGCCAGGCCGAGCGCCGTCGTACCGTCCGTCAGGGCGTTGATGTCGACCTTCTGCGCGACCGGGGCCGGCTGCGCCGCGAAGGCCGCGGCGGCGATCTGCGACGTGCCGGTCGGGACCGGCATGCCACCCTGCTGCGGGACGGAGGTGGTGGCCGGCGACGCCGCCGTTATGGCGGGCGAGCCGAAGCCGTTGGTGGGCGCACCCGCGCCGCGCATGGCACCGGTACCCGGACCGGTGGCCAGGCCACCGTTGAACTGCGAGGCGGCCGCCTGCGTGTTCGCCTCCAGCGGGTCCGTGGGCATCGGCAGCGGCATGGCGTTGTCCGGCATGAACAGCACCGCGGGGAAGCGGACGGTCACCTCGGTACCGGTGCCGCCCTCACCCACGCCGAACTCGACCTGGGCGCCGAGGCGGTCGGACAGACGACCGACCACGTAGAGGCCGAGGCGCTGGGCACCGACGGCGTCCGACGCGGCGTGGCTGAGCACCTTGCGGTTCGCCTCGGCCACCTCGTCGGGGTTCATGCCCAGGCCGTGGTCGCGGACGACGACGGTGACGAACTGCTCGTCACGGGCCGTGGTCACCTCGACCGGCGTGTGCGGCTCGGAGAACATCGTCGCGTTCTCGAGGAGCTCGGCCAGCAGGTGCGCCGCGTTCAGCGCGTTGTGGCCCAGCATCATCGGGTCGACCACGAGGTTCAGGCGCACCCGGTCGTACAGCTCGATCTCGGAGGACGCCGTACGGATGACGTCGGAGACCGGCATCGGCTGGCGGACACGGCGACCGGAGTCGATGCCCGCGAGCACCAGGAGGGACTCGGCGTTGCGGCGCATCCGGGTCGCGAGGTGGTCGAGGCGGAACAGGTTCGACAGCGTCGACGGGTCTTCCTCGGAACGCTCGAGGTCGTCGAGGAAGGCGAGCTGCCGGTTGAGCAGCACCTGGTCACGCCGGGCCACGTTGACGAACATCTCCGCGATGGAGCCACGAAGGGCTGCCTGTTCGCGGGCGACGTCGATGGTCGTTCTGTTGACGTCGTTGAAGGCGGCCGCCAGCTGGCCGATCTCGTCCGACGACTCGACGGAGATCGGGTCGAGGTCGATGCTCGGGCCCTGCCCGGGGACCGACACCTGCTCGACCAGGGTGGGGAGGCGGTCACGGACCACGCCGGCGGCCTGGGTCAGGCGGCGCAGCGGGGAGACCAGGCGGCGGGCGATGACGAGCGCCGTGATGATCGAGAAGCCGAGGGCCGCGATCGCGATGCCACCGGTGAGGTAGGCGCGGTTCGCGGCGACGTCGGCCTGCTCCTGCGCGAAGGCCGCGGCGTCCTCGCGGACCGCGTCACGGACGATGCGCCCCTCCTCGACCCACTTGGTCGACTCGTTCGCGAACGCCTCGATCTGGGCCGGCTGGATCGAGGCGAGATCGCCGCGCGCCACGTAGCCGCGGACGGTGCCGTAGACGCCGTCCATGACCGGGGCCTGGTAGTCACCGGGGATGCGGTCGTAGAGGTCCTGCGTCTCGTTCCACTGGCGGTCACCCAGGTTCACCAGGTCCGCCGCGCGCAGCGCCATGGTCCGAGAAGCCGCCTCGCCCTGCTCGTGCTGCGTGAAGATGCCGAGCGCCAGGGAGACGACCGGGCGCTCGTAGGTGTTCGTCAGCATGAGCTGGTCCATCGAGTGGTACGCCTCGAGACGGGTACCCAGCTCGCGGTCCTCGGACGTGTCCGCGATGGCGTCCATCACCTCGAGGGCACCGTCGATGTACCCGCCGTAGGCCCTGGTCGCCCTCTGCTCCGTGAGGCGCCCGGCAGCGACCTGCTCCTGCACGTCGGTGATGGCTGCGCGGTCCTCGATGGTCTGCGCGACGGCGTTCTTGACACGCTGGTCCAGCATCGAGATGTCGATGTCGAGCAGCGCCTCGTCGCGCTCGTCGAGTGCCTTGATCGTCTGCGCCTGGGCCGCCGGGGCCGCCCACTTCGGGGTGCCGTCCTCGTTGGTCGCCTGGGTGACGCCGTCCTCCTCCATCTCCGGCATCCCCTGCAGCAGCGCGACACGGGCCTGGTCTCCGGAAGGACCGTCGTCGACCATCGCCACGATGTTGTATGCCCGTTCCTGCGCGAACGTCGTTCCTGCCACGTCCTGGTACTTCAGCGCGGCGACGAGATCACTCGTCTGCTGCGCGCGCATCGCGTCGACCACAGACAGGCCGATGATGTACGCCGCTGCGATGACCAGGACGATGGCAGGCGTGACCAGGGTCGCAAGAACTTTCCCGCGCACTCCCAACCTGCGGAACATGCGTACCTCTCTCCATCACTGATCCGGAAGGGGGTGGCGTGCGTGTGCCCGCCGAGCATCCCTCGGTGCTGCGTACAAGTTACCGGCACCTGGATTCCGCTGACGACCAACGTGGGCCGTACGGAAGTAGGCTTGATCGATGTGCGAGCCGTCACGATATCTGGACCGGGCCCATCAGGGAAACTCTCCCTTTCCTCCCTGAATCCCCCGATTGCTGGCCAATGGGACGTGGTGATCACCGTCGCCGCTGCCGGCGTCAACCGTGCTGACCTGCTCCAACGCGCCGGATACTACCCCCCTCCGCCGGGTGCGCCTGACTGGCCGGGTCTCGAGATATCAGGAACTGTGAAGCGTGTCGGACACGGCGTGTCGCGCTGGCGCGCCGGTGACCGGGTCGTAGCGCTCCTCGAAGGAGGCGGTTATGCCGAGGAAGTCGTGGTCCGCGAGACGCAGGTGCTCCCGGTGCCCGACGGCATCGACCTGATCGACGCGGCCGCCCTTCCCGAGGCCGCGTGCACGGTCTGGAACAACCTCGTCGACGTCGGCCGGCTGCGCTCCGGCGAGTGGGTGCTGGTCCACGGCGGCTCGGGCGGCATCGGCAGCTTCGCGATCCAGGTCGCCACGGCGCTCGGTGCGCACGTCGCCACGACGGCCGGCGGTGCGGAGCGCACGGCACGGTGCGCGGAGCTCGGGGCGGACCTGGTCATCGACCACCGGGAGCAGGACTTCGTCGACGAGGTGCGACGAGCGACGGACGGCCGCGGGGCCGACGTCGTGCTCGACCTGCTCGGCGGCGGCGCACTGGGCGACAACGTCCGCGCGCTGGCCCGGGGCGGCCGCCTGGTCGTCATCGGCATGCAGCAGGGGCGGCGGGGCGAGCTCGACCTCAGTGACCTCCTCGCCCGGCGCGGAACCGTCACCGGGACGCTGCTGAGGTCGCGACCTGCGGACGAGAAGGCGCGCATCGTCGCCGATACCGAGCAGCACGTCTGGCCGCTGGTCGCGGACGGACGGGTCCGGCCGGTGGTGCATGCCCGCGTACCGTTCGCCGACGCCCAGTCCGCGCACGAGCTGCTCGAGTCGGGCGACGCCTTCGGCAAAGTCCTCCTGGTCCCCTGATCATCCCGTGCCTATATATAGGCATGGTCGGCAATTTCGACCCCGGGCGGATGCTGCCATGCGGACGACAAGCAATCCGGGCAAGACTGGACCCATGACCGACGAGCGAGCCAACCCCCCGTCAGACGAGCGACACGACGACAACCCCGACCACCGCGAGCGGTCCGGCCGCCCCGACGGGCCGTCCACCGTGCATCCCCAGGTGGTGACGCCCGACGGCGCCGCGGTGCGGTCGGACCGCAGTCCCGAGGGTTCTGCCGAGGAAGAGGTCGACGAGGCCGAGGCCGTCGTGGGCCAGGTGGAGGAGCCGGCCAAGGTCATGCGCATCGGCGGCATGGTCAAGCGGCTGCTCGACGAGGTACGCGACGCGCCGCTGGACGAGGCCGCCCGTACCCGCCTGGCCGAGATCCACGAGCGCTCGATCCGCGAGCTCGAGGACGGGCTCTCCCCCGACCTCGTCGACGAGCTGCACCGGATCACGCTGCCGTTCTCCGACGAGTCCGCGCCGTCCGACGCCGAGCTCCGGGTCGCTCAGGCCCAGCTCGTGGGCTGGCTCGAGGGCCTGTTCCACGGCATCCAGACGGCGCTCGTGGCGCAGCAGATGGCGGCGCAGGCGCAGCTCTCGCAGATGCGCCGTGCACTGCCGCCCGGCTCCGGGGCGTTCGGTCCAGGCGGCCCCGGCGGACCCACCATGCCGGGCGGCCACGAGGACGAGCCGGGTGGCGAGCGCCGGGCCCCCGGCCAGTACCTCTGACCTGCCCGTCGTGGCTCGCCCGCTGTGCCGCGCCTCCGCACGAGGCCGGCACAGCGGGTCAAGCCCTGGGCGCTCAGAGCTCGGAGGGATCTACCAGAAAGCCATCCTCGTCGGCGATCTCGCCTCCTGCGGCGGCGTGGACGGCCCCGGCAAGCCGGGCCACCAGCTCCGCCGCGCGCTTCCGCGCGACTCGTAGCTCCATGGACGGGAACTCGCGCTGCGACTCCACCAGGTCGTGCGGCTCCCAGTGCACCCAGTAGCGCACCGCGCCCTGCTCCGCCCACGGCAGGCCGCGCAGCAGGCGCGGCAGCTTCTCCTCGCCGGAGATCTCCACCGCGACGATGCCGTCGACGTCGAGGTCGACGATCAGCCCGTACCCGTCGAGGATGCGCGGACCGGTGAGGGCCTTGATGTCGTAGTCGTCGGCGGCCGCGTGCAGCTTCTTGCGGAGCTCCGGGTCCAGGGGATCACCGGGGTAGAGCGGCTTGTCGGCGATACCCTGCGGCGGGCCGCCCCACTCCTTGCCCTCCATGTGGAGGCGGGCACGCGGGTGAACCTTCTGCAGGATGGTGTGCGCGGCCTGCGGGTCGAGCCACACGTCCGAGTAGACGGTCATGTCGATGGCGGCACCGGCGTCCGGGGTGAGGACCACGCCGGCACCCGGCTGCGCCGTCGAGCCGCCCGGTGCGTCCCACATGCCGCCCACGTCCAGGCGGAGGGAACCACCCAGCCGGCGTGCCACCGCGACGAGCCACTCGACGAGCCGGCGCTCCTCACGCTCGGGCATGCCGGCGGCAAAGGCCCGCCCGATGCCGTCGCGGTCACCCGCGGGGAACGGCACCTCGCCACGCTCCCGGTGGCAGACGATGTCGAAGGCCATCGCGGCTCCCGGCGGGACACCGAGGTCAAAGCCTTCGCCAGCAGGCAGGTACGGGCCGTTCATCACGGCGTGCCGCGAGACCCGCAGCACCCCGACCTCCTTGCCCTGCGCGCGGCGCACCTGCGGCGCACCCGCCACGTTGCCGGGAAGGATGCCCGCGGGGACGACGTCCCAGCGGGTCGCCGAGAAACGGGAGAGCGCGAGAACCTCGATCTCGTCCAGCTCCACGTCGCCGGGCACTGTCAGCACGTGCCGTGCCTGGTGCGCCTGCGCAGCCGTGCGCGGCAGGAGCGGGAGCTGAGGAGCGGCCATCGGGGTCCCTTCTGACGTGCCGGAGGATGCCCGGTCCGCGCCGGGCACCCGGGAGCCTACCGCTCGGCGAGCACCCGTCGAGGCGCTGCCCAGCCCCGGCGGTCAGACCGCGGTGCGGTGGAAGTTCTTCGACGAGCGGGACGCCGTCGGACCGCGCTGGCCCTGGTAGCGGGAGCCGTACAGATCCGACCCGTACGGGTGCTCCGACGCCGACGACAGGCGGAAGAAGCACATCTGCCCGATCTTCATGCCGGGCCACAGCTTGATCGGCAGCGTCGCGACGTTGCTCAGCTCCAGCGTCACGTGCCCGCTGAAACCGGGGTCGATGAAGCCGGCCGTCGAGTGCGTCAGCAGGCCGAGCCGCCCGAGGGAGGACTTGCCCTCGAGGCGGGCGGCGACGTCGTCGGGCAGCGTGACCGCCTCGAAGGTGCTGCCCAGCACGAACTCGCCGGGGTGCAGCACGAATGCCTCGCCGCCGTCCGCCTCCACCAGGCGGGTGAGCTCCGGCTGGTCCGTCGCGGGGTCGATGAACGGGTACTTGTGGTTGTCGAAGAGCCGGAAGTACTTGTCGAGGCGCACGTCGATGCTCGACGGCTGCAGCATCGACGGTTCGTACGGGTCGAGGACTACGCGGTCGGCCTCGAGCTCGGCACGGATGTCGCGGTCGGAGAGGAGCACCCGGATACGGTACTGGCCGCCACGGGACGATGCCGCCCCGTGGCCCGGCGACGCCGCGACGGGGCGTCCGCGCCGGGCCACCGGGCGACGGTCACCGGGTGCCGGTCACCGGGTGCCGGTCACCACTGCAGCGGCTTGTGCTTCGCGTCCACCGACCAGTAGCCCTTGCGCATCACGAGGTACAGGATCCCCTCGACGCCGCCCCAGATCGCCGGCACGAACCACGCGTTTCCCAGCGACACCGCCGTGATGAGCAGCATGATCCAGCCGAGACCCTTGTAGCCCAGGTAGAACCGGTGCGCGCCCACGACGCCCAGCAGGATCCCGAGGAGGCCCGCGGTGATCCGGGACTTGTGCCCCGGCACGTGCTCCACCGGCGGCGTGGGGCGGTCGTAGTCGTACTGCTGCTGGTAGTTCGCCGGACCGCCGCCCGGAATCTTGCCTCCGGGCGTCTTCATCGCGCGCGTCTCGCCGGGCGGCGGCGGGGGCTTCGACGGGCTCGGTGCGCGTGGTGGCAGCCGCTTCGTCTCCTGATAGATCGGCTCGGTGGGCTTCTCGCTGGGGTGCTCGCTCACTGCTGCTCCGGCTGCTCGGCGACACTCGCTCCGTATCCGGTTCGGGCATCCGGGCGAGGTTGGGTATGATCGGTTCGCGCGCCAGGTTCACGGGCGCTGTTGCGGAACCCTAGCGGGATTCGCAAACAGCAGATACCCGGCAGAACCGGACGATGCGGGTGTAGTTCAATGGTAGAACTTCAGCTTCCCAAGCTGATAGCGCGGGTTCGATTCCCGTCACCCGCTCCACAGGGCAACGCCCCAGGTCAGGATGCAGATCCCGACCTGGGGCGTTCTTCGTCCGACCGGCGCCAGCCCAGCCCCGTACACGTTCCGTGCCCGCCGCGTGCCCCGTCTCGTCCGGCTCGGCTCAGGCCCGCGCGGTCCGCACGGGCGCCGTCAGATGCAGCGAGACCGCCAGGCCGCGCTCGGCCGAGGGCACCCAACCGCTCCAGCACCGCCACACCGGGGGCCCCTCGCCGTCGTGGTGTCCCACCCGTTCGGCCAGGTGGAGCATCGCCGCGAGGCGCACCGCGTCGGGCACCCGTGCGGCGACGACGTCGACGGTGAGCACGCCCACCACGTCGTCCTCCAGATCGAGGTGGTCCACCCCCGCCCGCACGTCCAGCGTGTGGATGTCGAAGATGTGCGCGATCAGCGCGGTGACCCCGACGAGCTCGGCGAGGTGCGCGCCCGGCATCGGACAGGCCTCGGCGGCCGGGCCTGCGTCGCAGGAGCCGTCGGTCATGTCGGCCACGCCCGGATCGCCCGCGCCGTCCCCCGCAGCTCCGCGTAGACGAACATCTCCATGCCGTTCCAGCGTCCGGTCCACACCGTGAAGCCCGGCTTGGTCGCCGGGTAGTCCGTCGCGACGGTGATCCCGAGCTGCTCCGCGATCTCCGCCCCCTCGGCCAGCCGTGCCGGGTGCACGACCAGATGGTCGCGAAACACCTCGACCCACTTGATCCGTGCGTCCCCTACCTCCGCCAGCAGGTCCGCCGCACCGGCCGCGGAATCGGCCAGGCTGCCCGCTATCGTCGCCATCTCTCCCACCTCTCCGCGCCTACCTCTAGGCGCATAGACAGCCTGTTGCGGGTGAACTGGGCACCGCAACCGCTACGCCGAAAAGTTGCGTATACGCACTGGCTGCGGGTTAGGTGGGTTCCGTGTCTAGAGAGGGACGTGTGACTGCCGCAAGCATCGCCAAGGATCTTCGTGCCGCGATCCGCTCCGGGACCTACAAACCGGGCGACCGCCTTCCGAGCGAAGCAGCGCTCATGTCGAACTACGGCGTGGCGCGCATGACCGCGCGCCACGGCCTGTCGATGCTCAAGGACGAGGGGCTGACCGTGACCCGGCACGGCTCCGGCGTGTTCGTGCGCGCCTTCGAGCCGATCGTGCGGGACACCACCGGCGGCAAGGCCGACGAGTCCACCGTGACCGCCGAGGTCGACGAGACCAGCGCGGGGCTCGCCGTCCGCACCCTGGCCGTCACCGCGGAGGCCGATCCACCCGAGAAGGTCCGGACGGCGCTCGGTCTCGCCGAGGGGGACAAGGTGACCGTGCGCGAGCGGCTGCACCTGCGCGAGCGCAAGCCCGTGCTGTTCGCCACGTCCTACCTGCCCGCGTCGATCGCGGCCGGGACACCGATCGCGGAGCAGCAGGTCGGGCCCGGCGGTACGCACGCGCGGCTCACCGAGGCCGGCCACGCGCCGGTGCGGTTCCGTGAGGACGTGGTGGGCCGGATGCCGACGATCGAGGAGATCGAGGAGTTGCGGATCGAGCCCGGCACGCCGGTGCTGGCCGTCACGCGCACCGCGTTCACGCAGGACGGCACCCCTGTCGAAGTGAGCCACGTGGTGCTCGACGCCGGCGAGTTCATGCTCCGGTACGACATCGACTGAACACCGGCTGAGCCGAACCGTCAGGCCTGGCCCGTCAGCTCCGGACCGTCAGGCCTGGCCCGGCCGGGCCCGTGGCCTCAGGCGCAGGTCCGGCAGGGCGGGCGCACGCAGGGGCCCGCTCGGATAGCCCTGCACCTGGCCGAAACGACGCTCGGCGGCGCCGTCGGTGTATCCCGTGGCACCGGCCGACCCTGAGCCGTCCCCCGGCCCGAGCTCGGCGACGAGGGCCATCCAGTCCTCACGAGCCCTGACGATGTCCTCGTGCGTGCGGCCCATGAAGTTCCACCACATGATGACGTCCTCGGCGAACGGCAGGCCGCCGATCAGGACCGCTCGCGCCGGCGCGCCCCCGGCGGCGCGCACGACGACGGTGGACCGCCCGGGCGCGACGTAGCCGAGGCTGTACCGCGGCACCGCGGACCCCTCGAACGTCATGTCGCCGGAGTCCACGAGCAGAGCGTGCTCGTGCGCCGGGTCCACGTCGAGCCGAACCTCCGCACCCGGCTCCAGGTCGATCTGCGCCCCCACGAGCGGCGTGTACGTCGTCGCGGGCGAGTCCAGCTCCTCGCCCGCCACCGCCAGGCGTCCGATGAACACCTGCACGACGGCGCCGTCGTGCCGTACGACCGGGAGGTCGCCATGGTGCTCGAAGTGCGGGTCGATCCCCAGGGCCGCCCCGGGCAGCGCCGTCCAGAGCTGCACACCGTGCAGCAGGGGCGGGCGCCCTTCCGCCGGCGACTCCTCCGAGTGCGAGATGCCCACCCCCGCCGTCATGAGGTTGAGCTCGCCCGGCCGGACCCTCTGCAGCGAGCCGACGGAGTCGCGGTGCAGGATCTCGCCCTCGAAGAGCCAGCTCACCGTCTGGAGCCCGGTGTGCGGGTGCGGCGGAACCTGCATGCCGGCGCTGGACGAGACGTCGTCGGGGCCGTAGTGGTCGCTGAAGCACCATGCCCCCACGAGGGACCGGGCGCGCTGCGGGATGGTGCGCCGCACGTTCATCGCCCGCGGCCCGCCGAGCGGCACCTCGCGCGGCGCGAGGAGCTCGATGCCGTCGCCCTGCTCACCGGCGGTGCAGATCTGCTCGGCCGGCCGGGTCTCGAGGTTGCTCATGCGCAGAGCCTAGATCCAGCCGTGGAGCCGGCCCAGCGCCCCCGGGGCGAGGCCAGGGCCCCCGGGGCAGGCCGGGGGCCCTGGCGTAACCGCGCACCCGTGGTCCGCCTTCGGTGAGGACCAGAGCGCCGTGTCGACGTCACGGCCCCGAAGCACCCGTCAGACCCGGACCCTCAGGCCTGTTCTCCACGGACGTTCGGACGCGGGCGGTCTTCCGGCCCCGTACAAGAACCTGTGGCGTCATCCACAGCCCGTACCGCGGTACGGGACGTCCTGTCGTTCTCCGGTCAACCATGTGTCCGATGTCCGGGCCGGTCGGTACTGCTGCAGCGCACCGCATCTGCACCCGAATCGTCGAACCATTGCCACGTTTCTATCCGCGTGTCGCAGGGGCGGCAACCGCTCCACCGTTGTAATTTCCACCCGATCTTCGCCCACAGTTCTGTCCACAGGAAGAGCCCTGGAATTCCCGCACCGCCCACAGGGCTGTGTACAACATCTGTGGATAACTAAAAGGTGGTCACACCCAGGCTCGTGATCCGGGGGCGCCGCCCGCTGTCGGGTCGTTACGCCCCTCAAGCTCCTCCGGCGCGGCGATGAAGCCGCCCTCGTCCACGAGGATTCCCCCGATGCGGCTCTGGACCGCCACGGCGAGGCGGGCGAGCGAGGCGCGCATGCGGGCGCGGGCGATGACGTGCAGCCCGGACGCCTGCTCGAGCTCGAGCTCGTACGGGTCGGCAGGGACCCAGCTCATGCGATAGGCGAACGGCCCGTAGCTACGCCAGTCCAGCGAGCCGAGTGCGCGCGGCACCCGGTCGACACGTTCCATGTCGACGACCAACGAACCGTCGTACGCGGTGCTGCCGGCGAGGGTGTAGCGCGGCGACCCGTCCGCCGTCGCCTGCTCGGCGGAGACGTCTGCGGTGGCGATGAGCGACCGCAGCATCGGCAGCACATCACCCGGCAGGAGGGCGTGTGCCGCGTAGAGCGCCAGGTTGACCGACGCTGCAGGGTCCGGGACCAGTGGCTGCCTGCCGTCCGCGAGCACGCCACCGCCCGACTTGCGGGCTGCCGCGACCATCCACTGCACGATGCGCAGCTCCGCGCCCTGGGGCAGCGAGTGCGGGAAGGCGCGGGCGATGCCGTCCCGGTCGTCGTACGACGTCGGCGCGGCACCGCGGACGTCCCGCAGGCCGTCCGCACGGGACACCGAGTACGCCTCCGCCTTCGCCGCGGAGATCCGGAGCTCCGCGAGCTGCGCCTCGCCGACCTCGAACGGACCGGTCACCACGTGGTCCTCGCCCAGCCGCATGACACCGGGGACGAGCGCGTCAGGTTGCGCCATGCCCCGGAACCGGGCACCGGCCATCCGTCGAGAGCTCGACGCGCGGGTCGGTTCTCGGAGCCACTCGACGTCCGAGAACCACGCGGCAGCAAGCTCGCTGACCGCGACGGGGCCGTTCGTACTGGGCAGGATCAGAATGTGACCCGAGGCGTGTTCCGCTGGAATCACACCCGCCAGAAATGTCATGCGCAGCACTTTACTGCCGGTCACTTTCCACCATGATGCAGGCATGTTACAAAGAGGAAACACGCTCGTGACAAGAGGCGTAGGTCATTAAGCCACCTGACGATCATTATTTCGCCGGGACGCGACCTGTATGTTTTTGGATATTCATTGGCGACTGAGTCTCAGTGCAACAGGGTGAATGTCGCGTCATTCGACGCTGCAAAGACCGTGTAGGCCGACTTAACGCCACCTTCGCCGTGCAGCCGGACTCCGCCGTCGCGCCGCTCGCGGTGGGACCACGATCCGGCGTTCCAGTTACCTGACGACTCGTGCATATGATGTCAGCATGCCCAAGATCATCGGCAAGAGCCTGCACGAGCACCGGCAGATGACCAGGCACAAGCTGTTCACCGCTCTGTCCACCCTCATGGCGGAGCGTGGGTTCGACACCATCACGCTGGCTGACATCGCCGCGGCGGCGCACGTCGGCCGGACTGCCGTCTACAACCACTTCCACGACAAGGAAGCGCTGCTCCTCGGGTTCATCACGCATGAGACCGAGCAGTACGCCCACACGCTGGAGCGCGCGCTCGACGGCGTGGACGACCCTGTGGAACAGCTGCGTACCTACATCCGCCAGCAGGCACAGCTCACCCGCGTCTTCCATCTCGCTCCCGGCCCGGACCTGCGTACGGTCCTGTCCCGCGCCACGCAGCAGCGCCTGCGCGAGCACGCCGACATCGTGGAGGCGATCCTCCGCCGGATCCTCACCGCGGGCATCGATGCGGGCACCTTCCCGCCGCAGGACATCGATCCGACGGTGCACCTCGTCAACGCCTGCCTGTCCGGCCGTCTCATCCCCGACGAGCCCGCGGCTCGCGAACGCACCATCCGCGCCGCGGAGTCGTTCGTGCTGCGTGCGGTCGGCGCGCGCGTACCGGAGCCCGTCCCCGCCTGACCCTCCTGGTCGTGGGCGCGGATCGTGGGCGCGATCATTGCGCTCTGGCGGGCGCGTCGTCGCAACGGTCGCGCCCACAACCAGGAAGGGTGCTCTAGATCCAGCGCTTCCAGCGGAAGACGCCGAAGAGGCCGACGCTCACGGCCAGCATCGCGACGAGCGCCGCCGGGTAGCCATACGCCCAGTCGAGCTCCGGCATGACGTCGAAGTTCATGCCGTAGACGGTGCCGACGAGCGTCGGGGCGAACAGGATGGCCGCCCAGCCCGAGATCTTCTTGACCTCCTCGCCCTGCCGGATGCTGACCTCCGACAGGTGCTTCATCTCCTCGTTCTGCCGCTGCGCGACGAGAGTGGCGGCCACGGTGAGGATGTCGCGCAGCGCGGCCCGGAAGACCTCGATACGGTCGGCCGCCTCGGTGAGGTGGTCCGCGATGTCGCGCAGGTAGGCCTGCAGCTCCGGGTCCACGCCGTACTTGTCGGCCCCCTTGGCGAGCGAGGCACAGAGGCTCTGCTCGGGCCGCACCGCGCGCTGGAAGTCGATGACCTCGCGGGACAGCTCGTAGATGCGCCGCGACACGTCAGGGGCGCCGCCCCAGACGTCGGACTCGATCTCGTCGATGTCGTGGTCGAGCCCCGCGACGACCGGCGCGTACCCGTCCACGACGCTGTCGAGGATCGCGTACAGGACGGCCTCCGGCCCGCGGGAGAGCATCTCGCGGTCGGACTCCAGCTGGCGCCGCACGGCCGCCAGGTCGGGCGAGGCACCGTGCCGCACGGTCACGACGAAGTCGGGGCCCACGAAGACGTGCAGCTCGCCGAACTCGACCTCCTCGACGTCGTCGAGGTAGCGAGCCGCACGGAGCACCACGAAGAGGGTGTCGCCGTAGCGCTCGATCTTGGGCCGCTGGTGCGCCTGGATGGCGTCCTCGATCGCGAGGGGGTGCAGGTCGAACTCCCGCGCGAGCGACGTCAGCTCGGACTCGTCCGGCCGCTCCAGCCCGATCCAGGCCATGCCGCCGGGCCGGGAGCGGAGCGCACTGAACGTCTCGGCGAGGTTGTCGTAGCCGGCGGTGCGGATGCCGTCGTCGTAGATCGCGGCGGCGACCACCGACGAGCGGGGCGCGGGCGCGGCAGGACGCGGTGCGACGTCGGGCACGACGTCGACGGCACGACGCTGGCGCAGGGCGCCGAGCAGCGGGCGGGACGGGCGGGAGGGCAGGAACGTAGCCATGAGGACTCCTGGGGTCGAGCGCAGGAAAAGGACTGCGAACGGACACCGCAGCAGAGACGGCCGAACGACCGGTGGACCTCACGCCCGAGAAGGGCGGAGCGCACCGGTGCGCGAGAACCCGCGAACACGCGGGAGGGGAACCGTCAGCTCAGCTGCGGTTCGGACTACTCGGAGGCTCGCTGCGGGTCATGCGCGCCACCTCCTTGGTCCCTGCGGCGGATCGCCGCGCCGTACGTTCTCGACAGTGGCCCAGTCTAGCCACGCCGAGGCGCGGAATCGAACCCTTTCGAGAGCAGGATCACACAACTCGTCACCAGGCGTCGTGGGGGCGGTGGTTCACTCCCGGCGGGGTGTGGAACTCCTGCGGCGTCGGCGACAGGTAGGCGCGCGCGAACTCCAGCGACGCGGCCAGGTCCTCGTGCCGCTCGGCGGCCGTGCGGGCCGCGCGGGTGGAGATCTCCACGCAGACGTCGCCGCTCCAGCGCCGCGCGACCAGCTCCTGGAGCACCTTCTCGGCCTGCATGCTGCCGCGGCCGGGAACCAGGTGCTCGTCCCGGGGGCCGTGGTTGCCGTCCGCGAGGTGCACGTGCCGCAGGCGGTCGCCGAACGTGTCCAGGAGCATCAGCGCGTCCTGCTGCGCCACGCTGGCGTGCGACAGGTCGAGGGTGACGGCGTCGTAGTCGTGCTCCGCCGGGTCCCAGCCGGGCAGGTACGCCTGGAACTCCCGCTTGCCACCGCGCCAGGGATACATGTTCTCGACGGCGATCGTGATGCCGGTCGTCTCGCTCAGCGCGCGCACCTGCTCCTGGAACTGCCGTGCGTACTTGTACTGCCAGCGGAACGGCGGGTGCACCACGACGGTGCCCGCCCCGAGCTCGAGCGCCATCTCCGCGGTGCGTTCGAGCTTCGCCACCGGGGACCGGCCCCAGACCCGCTGGCTCACCAGCAGCGTCGGTGCGTGCACCGAGCGCACGGGCATGCCCGTGTCGGCGGAGAGCTTGGCGAGGGAACGAGGGTTCTGTGTGACCTCCTCGGACCAGATCATGACCTCGACCCCGTCGTAGCCGAGCTCTGCGGCCGCCTCGAAGGCCAACGGCACACGGCGTGGGAAGACCGACGCCGTCGACAGCGTGACCTGCACCTCGGGTGCGGCCGGCTCGTGCGGTTCGGTCCGGATCGGTTCGGGCATGCGGGCCACCTTAAAGCGCCTACGTGACTGTGATGTGACCAGTGGGTTCAGATGAGGTTCAAGCGAGCAGACGTTCTTGCACGACGGTGCGCGCCGCCTGCGCCGTCGAGCACCCGAGCACTGTCCGTGCCAGCTCCACGCACTCGTCGCGGGACACGCCTGCCAGGGTGCTCGCGACGTCGGCCAGCGCGCGGGGTGTCATGGACAGTGACGTTACGCCCAACCCCACCAGGACGGGGGCGAGCAACGGATCCGCCGCTGCCTCACCGCACACGCCCACGGGAGCACCATGCATCGCACCGCCCTCACACGCCACCCGGACGAGCTCCAGGACGGCGGGCTGCCAGGGGGTCGACAGAGCGGCGACGCCGGCCAGGTCGCGGTCCGCGGCCATCGTGTACTGCGTGAGGTCGTTGGTGCCGAGGCTGGCGAAGGACACCTCCGCCAGCACGTGGCGCGCCTGGAGCGCGGCGGCGGGCGTCTCGATCATCACACCCGACTGCTCCAGGCCGTGCGCCGAGCAGGCGGCCGCGAAGTCGCGCGCCTCGTCCACCGTGGCGACCATCGGCGCCATCACCCAGACCTCTGCCGACTCGGCCGCAGCCGCCTGGGCGATCGCGTCCAGCTGGCGGTCCAGCACGTCGGGGTGTGCGACGGCGGTGCGCAGACCGCGCACCCCGAGCGCCGGGTTGTCCTCGTGGTCCGGGGTGAGGAAGCGGAGCGGCTTGTCCGCCCCGGCGTCGAGCGTGCGGACGACCACCCGACGGCCCGGGAAATGGGACAGGACCGCCCGGTATGCGGTCACCTGCTCCTCGATGCTGGGCTCCTCGCCCCGCCCGAGGAAGCAGAACTCCGTGCGGAACAGGCCGACGCCCCGTGCGCCGGCGGCCGCGGCGGCCGCGGCGGCCGCGGGGTCCGCGACGTTCGCCACCAGCTCCACCTCGGACCCGTCGCGGGTGACACCCCGGCCGTCGAAGGTGGCGTCGGTGATCCGGCGCCGGGCGCCCTCCACGTCCGCCGGGGACGGGGTCCGCAGGACGGTGCCGACGGTGCCGTCGACCACCACCTCCTCGCCGTCGGTGAGGCTGCCCGCTCCGGGCAGCGCCACGACCGCCGGGATACCGAGGGCGCGCGCGAGGATCGCCATGTGCGAGGTCGGCCCGCCGCGCGCCGTGACGACCGCGGTCACCACTGCCGGGTCGAGCATCGCGGTGTCCGCGGGTGCGAGGTCGCTCGCGACCAGCACGAACGGATGGCCGGGATCGGGGACGCCGGGCGGGGCCGCGCCCGTGAGGGCCGCGACGATACGGTCCCGGACGTCCCGCACGTCGCGGGCACGCTCCGACATGGGCGGGCCGAGCGCCTCGAGCTGCGTCGCCACCGAGCCCGCCGCGTCCCACACCGCGCGCTCGGGGGTGAGGCGGTCCTCCCGGACGCGACGTGCGGCGCCCGCGGCGAGGGTCGGGTCGGCGGCCATGACGGCGGTGACCGCGAGCACGTCCGCGGCGGTGCCCGAGGCTCGGCTCGCCCGCTCCGCCAGGTCGGCCTCCACCTGGGCGGCGGCCTCCTCGACCGCGCGAACGGCTGCGTCGGCCGAGCCCGACAGGCGGGTCGTCCTCGGCTCGGGTACGCGGGCCGGCATCCGGACCACCGGTCCCGCTGCGCGCCCCGGGCTCGCCGGAACCCCCGTGAGCCTCTCGCTCGTCATCCGCACGCTCCCTCAGGCTCGTCGTCGAGTGCGCTGGGAACGTTACACGCGAGCGCTCCGACGAGCGAGGCTCTGCCCCCCGGTCGGACGGCCGGCTGCCTGGGAGGACAGCGCGGCGCGCGAGGGCGCGGGCGCGCCCAGGCAAAGGAGTGCCCTCGGAGGAGTCCGTGGTCTGACAAGATGACCCCATGGCCGAGGCCCTGATCGTCGGATCCCCCGTCGCCGGACGGGTGGTCGCGATGCGCGACGTGCCCGATCCGGTCTTCGCAGAGAGCATCGTCGGTCCTGGGCTCGCGATCGATCCGGACACCGGGCTCGGCGGGCGTGTGGTCGCGCCGTGCGCCGGGGTGGTGGTCAAGCTGCACCCGCACGCCTTCGTGCTGCTGGCCCCGCCCGCCGAGCCGACGGCGCCTCCTGAGCCATCAGCGCAGTCCGGGCCGGCGGCCGGCCGGGGTGTCCTGGTGCACCTCGGCATCGACACCGTCCAGCTCAAGGGCGCGGGATTCCGCCTGTTGGTCGCGGAGGGCAACACCGTGGTGGCCGGCCAGGAGCTCGTCGTCTGGTCCCCGACCGAGGTGTCCGACGGCGGACGCTCGCCCCTCGTACCGGTCGTCGCCCTGGACCTCGGACCCCGCGGGCTCGAGGAGCTGGTCCGCCCGGGCGCGCGGGTACAGGCCGGTGACCCGCTGTTCCGCCTGCCCTGACCGGGGTCCCGCTCCAGACGTCCTAGGGTCGGGGGCATGGTGCGCACTGTGGTGTTCGACGTCGGTGAGACGCTCGTGGACGAGTCCCGGATCTGGCTCCGCTGGGCCGAGCGGCTCGGCGTCCCGCCGCTCACGTTCCTCGGCCTGCTGGGCGGCTGCGCCGCCCTCGACCTGCTGCACCAGGACGCGTTCGAGATGGTGCGCCCCGGGCTGGACGTCGAGGCGGAGATCGCCCGCTGGGCCCAGGACGACCCGGAGGGCCTGCGCAACGGGTTCGACGCCGACGACCTGTACCCCGACGTCCGGCCCGCGCTGACGGCACTGCGGGAGGCAGGCTTCGACGTCGTCGTCGCGGGCAACCAGCCGCCCGAGGCACGCGCCGCGCTGGAGGCGATGAGTCTGCCCGCGAGCGCCATCCGGACCTCGGACGAATGGGGCGTGCAGAAGCCGGACCCGGAGTTCTTCGCGCGCGTCGCCGAGCTGTCGGGCGTGGCGCCGGAGGAGATCGCCTACGTCGGCGACCGGCTCGACAACGACGTGCTGCCCGCCGCCGAGGCAGGGATGCGGCCGATCCTGCTCCGGCGCGGGCCATGGGGCCATCTGCACGCGCTCCGCCCAGAAGCGGCGCGGGCGACGGTGATCGACTCGCTGAGCGAGCTGCCCGAGGTCCTGGCCGTCTGAGTCAGCCGCGGAGCGGGAGCGTGAGTCCGGCGTCGCCGTCCGGCACCACGCGGACCGGGACGCCCCAGTCCTGCTGGGCCAGGTGGCAGGCCGGGAACACGTCGGGGTCCGGCTCGCCGTTCGGCAGGAGGGGAACCTCGTCGCACGACGCCGCCTTGGCGGTCACGTGCAGCACGCCCTCGGTCACCTCGGGGTTGATCACGAGATCCCGGAACAGGTCGGTCCCGCTCCCCGCCCCGGCCAGCAGCAGCTCCGGTGGGGTGGCGCTGACCTGGAGCGACGTCGACGGGCCCCAGCGGTCGTCGAGCTTCTGACCGGGCGCGGGCACGAACGGCACGTCCAGCCGGAGCGGCCCGGCGCCGACGTCGGTGGCGGGCCGGGCGACCCGGTGCGCGCCGCCGTCGAGCACCTCGCCCGCCAGGCTCGCCGGGAGCGCCACCCGCGTGAGCCGGTGGGCCGCCGACTCCACGACGACCAGGTGCACGGCGTCGTCCGCGACCTCGACGAGCACGTCCGACGGCTCCGCCAGGTCCTTGGCCAGGGTCGTCACCTCGGTGGTGGCGGGGTCGTACCGGCGCAGCGCGCCGTTGTACGTGTCGGCGACGACGACGGAGCCGTCGGGCAGCGTGGCCACCCCGAGCGGGTGCTGCAGCAGCGCCTGGTCGGCGGCGCCGTCGCGGTGACCGAAGTCGAAGAGGCCCTGGCCGACGGCGGTCCGCACGGTGGCCGACGGCGCGTCGCCGGCACCGTCGGACAGCACCACGCGGCGCAGCGACGAGGTCTCCGAGTCGGCGATCCAGAGGTGACCGTCCGGCCGGCCGTCGGCATCGACGGACGGCACGACGCCGGAGGTCTGGGCGAACCAGGCACCCTCGCCGGGGCCGTCCTCCAGCCCTTCGTTCATGGTGCCGGCGAGCAGGGCGGCCGAACCCTGCAGCAGATCGACCTCCCACAGGGTGTGGTTGCCCGCCATGGCGACGACGAACGCGCCGCGCACCGCCGACCACGCGACGTCCCACGGGGAGCTCAGCCGCAGGTCGAGCGGCGCGACGGCCGTGCCGGGCTCGTACGCCCGCGCCGGCTCGCCGTCCCGCCCGCGGACGTTCTCCTGGCCACCGACCATGAACTGCTCGCCGGTGCCGGCCACCGTCGTCACCACGCCGTCGGCGAGACGCACCCCGCGCAGGGCATGGTTGACCGTGTCGGCGACCAGGACGTCGTACCCGAGGGGGGCGCGCAGCTCGTCGGGTACCAGGCAGAGCCCGTTCGGCTCGCTGAACCGCGCGTCGCCCGGCGCGCCGTCGACCAGCCCGCGCTCGCCGGAGCCGATCCGCCGCACGAGCGTCTCGCCGTCGGGGGCGAGCTCGGCGAGGGAGTGGTGCCCGGCGTCCGCGACGAGAAGGGTGCCGCCGGGCAGCGCGAGTGCCTTCGCGGGGAACCGCAGCGTGCCGGACGCCGGGGCGGGCGGCACGTACGGGCCGGAACCGCGGTGCAGCGTGCCCTTGGCCGCGTGCTCGCTGATCAGGTCGGTCACAAGCGCGGCGATCGCCGAGCCGTGCCCCTCGCCCGCCATCTGGGCCACGATGTACCCCTCGGGGTCGATGACCACGAGCGTGGGCCAGGCCCGCGCGGTGTAGGCGCCCCAGGTGACCAGCTCGGGGTCGTCCAGGACGGGGTGCCGCACGTCATACCGCTCGACGGCGGCGGCGAGCGCGTCGGCATCGGCCTCGTGCTCGAACTTCGGTGAGTGCACGCCCACGATCACGAGCTCGTCGCGGTGCTGCTCCTCGATCTCGCGCAGCTCGTCGAGGACGTGCAGGCAGTTGATGCAGCAGAAGGTCCAGAAGTCGAGCACGACGACCTTGCCGCGCAGCTCGGAGAGGGTGACGGTACGGCCGCCGGTGTTCAACCAGCCACGCCCGACGAGCTCGGACGCGCGGACCCGAGGCAGGTTCTGGACTCCTGTGCTCACCGGCCCATTGTCACTCCCGGGGTGCGCTGTCCTTGCCGGTGTCCGGCCTGCGGGCACGCCACTGCGCGACCAGGGCCTTGTCGGCCCGCCGACGCGTGAGGTCACTCTTGCTGGAGTGCACGGCCGCCCGGTGCGCGAGCAGAGCAGC
The DNA here is from genome assembly GCF_028994805.1 of Promicromonospora iranensis. Classification (GTDB taxonomy): domain Bacteria; phylum Actinomycetota; class Actinomycetes; order Actinomycetales; family Cellulomonadaceae; genus Promicromonospora; species Promicromonospora iranensis. The sequence continues at coordinate 43,323 of NZ_JAJQQP010000007.1, forward strand.
GCGGTCCCGCTCGAGGGCCCACATGAGCGCCTCGCGCACGTCGGCGCGCGTCACCCGCACGCTCCGCGTCTCGTCCATCGTCCCGATCATTCTCGCCGTTCCGTGTCCTCCGGCGCCCCGAGCGGGCGCCGCAACGATTCAGGAGGTCATCCGAGGATGTTTTGTGACATCCCAGGTCTTCCTGGCTTTCACCCGGCCATGGTTGGGTGGAGCAGAGGAACGTACCGCGCAAACCTGGCGTTGCGATATCCGCCTATCGGATGACTTTCTGGGGCAGACCGGCGTGTCGCCACCGTGGGTGCCGTGTGTGTTGGTGGGTGAGGAGAGGATCAGGGCATGGACCGCGACCAGGCCAGGAAGATGAAGGAGCAGCTCGCAGCCTTCGCCCGAGAGCTCGCAGAGAAGCATGGAGTCGTGGCGACACCGCGGTCGCTGGGTGGGCAGACGGTGTCGGAGGCTGCCGACGTCGTACGCGCTCCTACGCTCGCCCTCGGCCTCGTGCCTCAGGCCGAGGGTGGCTTCGGCATCGCCGTCCGCTACCGTCTCGGGGTCCCGCGGGCCCGCTCGATCGTGCGCAAGGTCTCGGCGGAGGTGGGACCCGACGTCGACGTACGGCGCACCGGGCGCATCCGCCCCGTGAGCGAGCTGGGTCCGCGCCCGCCCGCACCGACGTCGCAGGCCGACGGCGACACGGACCGGCGCCGCCCGCTGCGCCCCGGCATCTCCATCGGCCACGTGGGGGTCACGGCGGGCACCCTCGGGGCGTTCGTGACCCGCGCGAACGCGCGCGGCGGCAGCCACGCCAGGGACGGCCAGCTGTACGCGCTGTCGAACTACCACGTGCTGGCCGGCTCTCCCGAGGCCCGGCCGGGCGACGTCGTCCTGCAGCCGGGACCCGCCGACGGCGGCCTGGCGCCGGGCGACCGGATCGGTGAGCTGACACAGGTCGTGGACCTGGACGCGGTCGAGCCCGCCGTCACGGACGCCGCGATCGCGCGCCTCGACCGGGTCCCGATCGACTTCGAGTACCCCGTGGGGCGCGTGGTCAAGACGGCGCGTGCGCTCGGCGGCGAGATCGTCGGCAAGGTGGGCCGCACGACGTCGGTCACGCGTGGCCGGGTCACCGCGATCGAGCTCGACGACGTCATCGTGGGCTACGAGGATCTCGGCGCGCTCAGCTTCGACGACCAGATCGAGATCGAGAGCCTCGACGACGGCCCGTTCTCGCGGGGCGGCGACTCGGGCGCCCTCGTGTACCGGCAGGACGGCGTGGCGCTCGGCCTCCTGTTCGCCGGGTCGGAGTCCGGCGGGCACAGCGGCAAGGGACTCACGTACGCCAACCCGATCGACCATGTGCTCGAGATCCTGGGGGTCGAGCTGGCCCGCGAGCAGCCACGCGCGTTCGAGTGAGTCGTGCGCCGGTCCGGGCGCTGACGGCACGCGGTCGAGTGCCGTTCGGTGTGCGCACCAGCGTTTCCCGCGCCGGGCGTGTCGTCCCCGGCGTCTGGGACGTGGGCGTGTCCGTCCGGCGCGTCGCGGCCCGGAAACCCGCCTGACCTGCGAAGCCACCTGCGGCCGCTCGGAGCGACGTTCGGCCGTCCCCGAAGCACGTGCGAGGGGGTAGACACGGGGGACACAATGGATGACCAGGAGGTGATCGGGATGGCAACACTCGACGAGGCTCGGTCGGCAAAAGCCGCATTGCGGGAAAAAGTGACCGGGTTCGACGGTGTGATCGGCGTTGGCGTCGCCCCTGAGTTCACGACGTCCCTCGGACAGCCCCTGCGTGAGTACCCCGCACGGAAGCACGCAGAGCCCGGCACGTCCGGTGGATCACCGGTCGAGGTGCTCGCCGAGGAGGTCTCGGTCGAGCAGGTGACAGGGCCCGGCGGAAGCTGGGTGCTTCAGGTCAACGTGACAGACCCCGGCCTCGTGGACAAGGTGCCCGAGGAGATCAACGACGTAGCGGTACGCGTGCGCGTCGTGGGCGCCGTCCGGGCGGGCTGAGAGCAGCAGCCGAGGCAGAGCGCCGTGGCGGCGCTCCACCTCAGCACGACCGCTCGCTCAGCCGAGGGTCGTCGGCAGCTCCGGCGTCTCGCCGAGCACCTGCTCGGCGAGGAACGCCGACACCACCTGGTACCAGACCTTGGCGTTCTGCGGCGTGAGCACCCAGTGGTTCTCGTCCGGGTAGTACAGGAACCGGTGCACGGTCTCGCCGTCGTCGGACGCCGGGAGACCGGACTTCGTCAGCAGCTCGGACCACAGCCGCAGGCCCTCGCCGATCGGGACGCGATAGTCCTTGTCGCCGTGGATCACGAGCATCGGGGTGCGGATATCGCCCACGGCCAGGTGCGGGCTGTTCTCCAGCGCCGTCTCCGGCGTCATCTCGCGGGCCCAGTAGTAACCCGCGTCCGTGGTGGGGCCGAACTGGTCCAGCGCCCACAGGCTCGCGTGGGTCACCACCGCCTGGAAGCGGTCCGTGTGCCCGGCCACCCAGTTGGCCATGTACCCGCCGAACGAGCCGCCCATGGCCGCCGTGCGCGTCTCGTCGATCTCGGGCCGGGCCTCGGCGGCGTCCGTGATCGCCATGAGGTCGGTGAACGGGGCCTTGCCCCAGGCGCCCCACCCGCGCTGCACGAACTCCTGGCCGTACCCGGTGGACAGCGCCGGGTCGGGCAGCAGCACGGCGTATCCCTGGGCGACCATCAGCCAGGGGTTCCAGCGCCAGCTCCAGGCGTTCCAGGAGCCCAGCGGGCCGCCGTGGATCCACAGCAGGAGCGGGGCCTTGGTCTCGGGTCCCGCGTCGGCGGGCAGTGCCAGCCAGGCGCGCACCCGGGAGCCGTCGTCCGCGGTGGTCTCGATCTCCGTGAGGCGACCGGGCAGCGGAGGAGCTGCGACCGGCGAGCGCAGCAGGGCTGCGGCGACCGGCGTCCGCTCCCCCGGTGCTCCCGAGGCGAGGAAGCCCGCCAGGTCGATCCGCACCGGCTCGGCCGGGGCCGCGTAGGAGGTGCGGAGCGCGAACACGGTGGCACCGTCGGGCGTGACCGCGAGGTCGGAGAAGACCGCGTCGTCCGCCGTCAGCTTCTCGACGAGCACGTCGCTGCCGGGGAGCGCACCGGAGACCGTGAGCAGGAAGACCGGGCCGCGGCCGTCGTCGTCGGCCTGGACCAGGAGGCCGCTGCCGTCCGGGAGCCAGGTGGGCCGGCCGGGCCAGCGGTCCCAGTCGTCCGCGAGGACCACCGGCTCCGCGGAGCCGTCGGTCGGCACCAGGGCGAGGCGGATCACCGGAGCCTCCGCCGGGGACGAGATCGACTCGGTCACGTAGGCGACCCAGGCGCCGTCCGGCGAGATGCGCGGACCCTCGGCGTCGGCGTCCGGGTCGTCGACGAGCACCCGACGGTCACCGGTAGCCGTGTCGACGACGACGAGCGTGCTCCGGGTGGCAGCACCGGCGTCGGGCACGTTCCAGGTCGTGACCAGCGTGCTGCCGTCGGCGGACAGGTCCGCGGAGTGCTCCTCGAGGTGGCGGCCGGCGCCCGTCAGGTCACGCAGGTCGAGGTGCTTGCCCGACGACGGGTTCTCCTCGTCCGGCATCTCGCCCTGGGTGTCGGTGGCACGGGGCAGCGGCGACGCCGGCTCGTCCGCGAGGGTCGCAAGGTCACCGGCGAGGCGCCGTACCTGGTCGGGCCCGAGATCGTGGTCCCAGAACCGGACGGGATAGCCGGTGTGCAGGATCGCGGAGACTTTTCGGTCCTTGCGGGCCTTGCGGAGCTCGGCGTCCTGCGCCAGCCCCTTCGCGGAGGGCAGGAGGGAAGCGGCGACGCTCACCGTGTCGGCGTCGCGGGCGGTGAGCGCCCCGGAGACGCCGCCGGGCGGCGCGGCGACGACACGGGCCTCACCACCGTGGGCGGGCAGCAGCCAGAGGGCCGGCGTCGGCTCGGAGCCCTCCTTGCCGTCCGGGTCGGGCCTGGCCGAGGCGAAGAGGAGGTCGCCCGAGCGGGTGAAGACGGCGGACGACTCGCCCTTGGCGGAACGGGTGAGCCGCCGGGCCGGCTCCTCGCCCGCTGGATCCACCTCCCACAGGGCCGTGCGGTAGCCGGTGCGCTCGTCGTCGAGCGTCTGGACGGTGGCGACGAGGCGTGTGCCGTCCTGGCTGGCCGTGAGGCCGGCGACACGGGGGATCGCGACGTAGTGGTCGAGGTCGTGGAACGGGGTCTGCGGAGATTCGCTCACGCGCCACACCTATCACGCCCAGCCCTGGGTTGTGGGCGTAATTTTTGCGGCTGTGCGCCCGTTGTCGGCGCAATGATCGCGCCCACAGCCCAGCGAGGGGGATCAGGAGTCGGCCTGCTTGGCCGCCTTCTCGGCGAGCATCTTGTTGTACGCCTCGAGCTCGGCGTCGCCGTCCCGCTCGGCCTTGCGGTCGTTCCGCTTGGCCTCGCGGGCGTCGGACCGTGCCCAGGAGATCGCCACGCCGACCGCGAGCAGCAGGGTCGGCAGCTCGCCGATGCCCCAGGCGACGGCGCCACCCTTCTGCTGGTCCTCGATGGCGCTGGGCCCCCAGGGACGGCCCATGAGCCCGAACCAGTCGGGCACGAGCAGGGCGGTGCCGGAGGTGAGCGTGACGCCGAAGAACGCGTGGAACGCCATCGTGGCGAACAGGAGGACGAGCCGCAGCGGGTACCCGGGGCGGGACGGCCCGGGGTCGACGCCGATCAGGGCGTTCGCGAAGAGGTACCCGACGAGCGTGAAGTGGGCGATCATCCACAGGTGGCCCGCGTAGGTGGTCAGCGCGAGCTCGAAGAGGGGCGTGAAGTAGAAGACGATCATCCCGCCCGCGAAGAGGACGGCGGCGACCACCGGGTTCGCCATGAACCGGCCGATCGCGGAGTGCACCAGTGCCAGCACCCACTCGCGCGGCCCGCGGGAGTCGTCCTTGCGTGCGGGCACGGCCCTGGCGAGCAGGGTGACCGGTGCGGCCAGCACGAGGAACAGCGGCACCACCATCGCGAGGACCATGTGCTGCACCATGTGGGCGCTGAACAGGACGTGTCCGTAGGCGGCCGCGCCGCCGTTGGTGGCCCAGAACAGCACCACGATGCCGAGGCACCACGAGATGGTGCGGCCGACGGGCCAGGCGTCCCCGCGACGCCGCAGCCGCAGCGTCCACCGCACGTAGACGAGAACGGCGGCAGCGCACGCGAACGCGACGATGACGTCCCACTGGAACTCGGTGAACCAGCGCAGCATGGTGGGCTCGGGCGGCAGGGGATGGCCGGTGACGAGCTCGGCGGGGGTCGGGTCGGCGATGGCCTCGTCGGGCACCGGCGGCGCGGTGGAGCCGAGGGCGACCGCCACGCCCGAGACGGCCCCCATCACCCCGACCTCCACGGCGGCGAGCCGCCAGAACAGGCCGATCGCCGCGTTCCTGGTGGTGGTCACGGCGGAGAGCCGGGCGACGACGGTGCTGCGGTGCAGGTAGCCGAGGCTGCCGAGGACGATCAGCAGCGCGGTCTTGACCACGAGGAGGATCCCGTAGTCGGTGCCCAGCCCGTCGAGGGAGCCGATCCGGATCCACCCGCTGACGAGGCCGGAGACCGCCACGGCGGCGAAGCACCAGAACGCGATCTCCGAGTAGCGCCGGATCACGTCGGCGGTGGCCGCGTACCGCAGACCGACGAACACGATGGCCGCCAGCCCGCCGATCCAGAGGGCCGCACCCCCGAGGTGCAGGAAGAGGGCGGAGATCGCGACGTCATGGCTCGCGGCGCCGGCCGCGTGGCCCGTCGAGGACTGCATGCCGAGAGCGACCAGCGGCAGCGCGCTGGTGCACAGCGCGCCCACCGGACCACGGACCAGCAGCGCGACGGCCGCCGTCAGCGCGGCGACGACGACGATCCCGAGGTAGGTGCGCCCGACGGAGATGGTCGTGACGTACTCCATCAGGGCAGGGCCGAACCCCGGCGCGTCGAGGGGCAGGTAGGTGGACCACGAGAACCGCAGCACGAGCTGGACCAGCGCCGCGAGCGTCCACACACCGGCGGAGACGCCCGCGACCCCGAGAGCCCGGTCCACCAGCGGGCCGCGCGGCAGCACGAAGGCCGCCAGCGCGAGGGCGCCGACGGTCAGCGCCACCGCCAGCTCGGTGGTGACCGTCGCGACCGGCATGCCCCAGCGCACGAGGACACCCGGGTCGGCGAAGTTGGCGAACGCCGTGAAGGCACCGGAGAACGCGCCCGCGGCGAAGAGGGCAGCCAGCGCCACGAGCGCCGCTGCCGGCAGGGCGGCGACGAGCCACGAAGGGCTCGTCGGGCCGGTCGCGGGGCTCGTCCGGGCAGTTCTGCTGGCCTTGTTCCGGGCGTCGGTCGGGGTCACGCGGTCCAGCCTAGGCGCGACGCGACGCGGTTCCGACCGTCTGCGGGTGTCCGGTTGACCACGCCGCAAGCATCCCCGAACCGGGCATTTCGACGGCGTCCACGAAAAATTCGGCCGGATTATGCACCAAACCCAACCCTTTAGCCCTCTTCTGCGTTGTGACCAGTGTGGACCTCGCGAACATCATCACCGAGACCGACGACTCCGTGCCGTGCTCGGAACAGCCCGAGCTCTGGTTCGCGGAACATCCCGCGGACCTCGAAGAGGCGAAGCGCGCGTGCGCGGTCTGCCCGCTGAAGGCCCAGTGCCTCGCGGGCGCGCTCGCCCGCCGCGAGCCGTGGGGTGTCTGGGGCGGAGAGATCGTCGTGGACGGCACCGTGCGGAGCCGCAAGCGGCGGCGCGGCCGGCCCCGGTCGATCGGCGGCATGCGCGTGGCGTGAGGGCCACGTGACACAGGACCTTGCCTGAGGCACGGCGATCGAGTCCATTCGCCGTGAGATACCGAGGCAGTGCGCTCTCCGCACCGAGGATCTCCCAGACGGATCCGGACGAGCGCACTGCCCCGGTCGCTACATGAGTCAGACCCCCAGGTCACCTTGGTGACCTGGGGGTCTGACTCGTTACCGGACCCTGTCGCTCAGCCCCTGTCGCTCAGCCCCAGACGAGGCCGTGGGCGGGCTCCTCGAGCACGCGTGCGACGTCCTTGATGAACCTCGCGCCCAGCTCGCCGTCGGCCAGCCGGTGGTCGAAGCTGAAGCTCAGCTGCGTCACCCACCGCGGCTTCACCTTGCCCTTGTGCACCCACGGCTGCTTGCGGATCGCGCCGAAGGCGAGGATCCCCGCCTCCCCCGGGTTGAGGATCGGCGTCCCCGTGTCGATCCCGAAGACGCCCAGGTTGGTGATCGTGATGGTGCCGTCGGACATGTCGGTGACCGACGTGCGTCCGGCCCGCGCCGTCGCCGTCAGCCCGGCGAGCGCCTTCGCGATGCCGAGCAGGTCGAGCGTGTGCGCGTCCTTGATGTTCGGCACCACGAGCCCGCGCGGCGTCGCCGCGGCGATGCCCAGGTTCACGTAGTGCTTGTAGACGATCTCCTGCGCCGTGTCGTCCCACGAGGCGTTGATCTGCGGGTGCCGCTTCACCGCGAGCAGCACCGCCTTGGCCGCGATCAGCAGGGGCGTCACCTTGACGTCCGTGAAGTCGCGGTCCTCCTTGAGCGCCGCCACGAGCTTCATCGTCTTCGTGACGTCGACGGTGTGCAGGACGGTCACGTGCGGCGCGGTGAAGGCACTGGCCACCATGGCCTCGGCGGTGCGCTTGCGCACCGACCGCACCGGGACGCGCGTCTGGCGCCCGTCCGGTGAGACCACGCCCGAGGCGAGCCACGGCTCGTCGTCCGGGTAGTCGGTCAGCGTCCGCACCGACGAGCGCTCGGCGTGGGAGACCACGTCCTCACGCGTCACGATGCCGCCCGGACCCGACGCGTGCACGCCCGCCAGGTCCACCCCCAGGTCCTTGGCCAGCTTGCGGACCGGCGGCTTGGCGAGCACCCGGGCCCGCGCGGCGGTGGTGGTCCCGGTGTCCGACGCCGGAGCCGGCGTGGCCGGCCGGGGCGCGGCGGGTGCCGGGGTCCTGACCGGCTGAGCCACCGGCGCGGGCGCTGCCTGCACGCGGGGCTCGACGGCCTCGACCACCGCCGTCGCGGCCGGAGCCGCCTGGTGCCGACGACGCCGTCCGCTCGCCTTGGCCTCGGCGGTGCCGTAACCGACGAGCACCGACCCGGAGCTCTCGTCCTGAGCGTCCCCAGCTGCGGACGCACCCCCCGGACCGGCGTCGGGGCCGGCCGGCGTGGCCGTGCCGTTCTGGGTCGACCCGGCGGGGCCGGCCGCGCCGTCGGGCACCGTGATCTCGATGATCGGGGTGCCGACGTCCACGGTGGTGCCCGGCTCCACGAGCAGGGCGGCGACCGTCCCGGTCCATGGCGACGGCAGCTCGACGAGCGACTTCGCCGTCTCGATCTCGACGATCGTCTGGTTCACCTCGACCGAGTCGCCGACGGCGACCTGCCACTCGACGATCTCGGCCTCGGTGAGGCCCTCTCCGACGTCGGGGAGCGGGAACCTCTGGTTCTTCAAGCTCACTCTCGGCTCACTCTCTGCTCACTCCTGAGTCAGTGCGCGAAGGCACGGTCGACGGCGTCGAGCACGCGGTCCACGCTCGGCAGGTACTCGTGCTCGTGCTTCGCCACCGGGTACGGGGTGTGGAAGCCGCCCACGCGGAGCACGGGCGCCTCGAGAGCATAGAAGCACTCCTCCGTGACGCGGGCGGCGATCTCGGCGCCCGCGCCGAAGAACACCGGCGCCTCGTGGATGACCACGCAGCGGCCGGTCTTGCGCACGCTCGCCACCACCGCGGCGGTGTCGATCGGCGAGATGGCGCGCAGGTCGAGCACCTCGGCGGACCGGCCCTCCTCCGCGAGCGCTTCAGCGGTCTTGACCGCCGTCGTGACGGACGGCCCGTACGCGACGAGCGTGACGTCGGTGCCCTGGCGGATCACCTGGGCCGTGTTGAGCGTGTCCGTCCCGACCGGAGCCTCGAGGTCGACCGGGCCCTTGCCCCAGTAGCGGCTCTTGGGCTCGAAGAACAGCACGGGATCCGGGGAGGCGATGGCCTCCTGGATCATCGTGTAGGCGTCCTGCGGGCTGCTCGGCGAGACGACGCGCAGACCGGCGGTGTGCGCGAAGAGCGCCTCCGGGCTCTCGCCGTGGTGCTCCACGCCGCCGATGCCGCCGCCGTAGGGGATGCGGATCACGACGGGCATCTGCACCGCGCCGCGTGTGCGGTTGTGGATCTTCGACAGCTGCGTGGTGATCTGGTTGAACGCCGGGAAGACGAACCCGTCGAACTGGATCTCGCAGACCGGCCGGTAGCCGCGCATGGCCAGCCCGATGGCCGTGCCGACGATGCCGGACTCCGCCAGCGGCGTGTCCACCACCCGCTGCTCACCGAACTCCGCCTGCAGGCCGTCGGTCACGCGGAAGACGCCGCCCAGCGGGCCGATGTCCTCCCCCATGAGCATGACCTTGTCGTCGTGCCGCATCGCGGCGCGCAGGCCCTCGTTGATCGCCTTGCTGAACGAGAGCGTCCGGGTGCTCGACGCAGGCTCCGAGGCGCTGGCTGTGGTGTGCGTACGTTCCGCCATGGTTGTCATCGTGCGCCTCCCTGCGCTGAGTCCGCGATCGCATACTGCGAGGCCGGCGGGTCGCCGGCTTCGTAGGCCTCGTACCAGGCTCGTTCTGCGGCGACGACGCCGTGCGGTGTCGCGTAGACGTCGTCGAAGGTGCTGGCGACCGCCGATCCGCCGTCGAGGGCGCGGACGCCGTCGCGCAGCTGTGCGCCCAGCTCGTCACCCTCTGCCTTGATCTCGGCGTCGAAGTCCGCGTCGAGCGCGCCCTCTGCCCGCAGCAGTGCGGCGAGACGGTCGATCGGGTCGCGCCGGCGCCACTGCTCCTCCTGCTCGGAGGTGCGGTAGCGGGTCGGGTCGTCCGACGTCGTGTGGGCGCCCATGCGGTACGTGAACGCCTCGATGAAGCTCGGGCCCTGGCCCGTCCGGGCCCGCTCGAGCGCCTCCTGCGTCGCGGCGTAGACGGCGAGCACGTCGTTGCCGTCGACCCGCAGGCTGGGCAGGCCGAACGCCTCGCCCCGCTTGTACAGCGGGATCTTCGTCTGCCGGGAGGTCGGCTCGGAGATGGCCCACTGGTTGTTCTGCAGGAAGAACACGACCGGTGCGTCGTTCACCGCGGCGTAGATCATCGCCTCGTTGACGTCGCCCTGCGAGGTGGCGCCGTCACCGAAGTAGGTGATCACCGCGGTGCCGTCGTTCTTGTCGTGCGGGGTGCCGTCACGCTGGACGCCCATGGCGTAGCCGGTGGCGTGCAGGGTGTGCGCGCCGATCACGATCGTGTACACGCTGGTGTTGTGCTCGGTCGGGTTCCACCCACCGTGGTCGGAACCACGGAAGAACCGCAGCCGGTCGACGGGGTCCAGGCCCCGGACGTGCAGCACACCGTGCTCCCGGTAGGACGGGAACACGTAGTCCTGCGGCCGCAGCGCGTGCGCGCTGCCGACCTGCGCGGCCTCCTGGCCACGAGCGGGTGCGAACAGGGCGAGCTCGCCCTGGCGCTGGAGCGAGGTCGCTTCGTCGTCGAAGCGACGCGTCAGGACCATGTCGCGGTACATGCCGCGGAGGTCTTCCGCGGTCAGGGCAGCGGCTCGGTCGCGATACCCCTTGGTACCGCGCGTCGTGACGCGGTTCCCTTGGGGGTCGAGCAGCTGCAACGTCGGGATCGCCTCGTTGGAGCCGTTGGTCGTAGTCACGCTTCCTCCTTCAACTGCGGACGCGAGCGCCCGCTGTTGCGGAGACGCCCGGTCCGTTCCGGGGACCTTTCCATCCTGGCACGGGTCCAGCCGGAAATTTGGCCGATCCGCAACCTACGCTCTCGTAGCCTACGCAAGCGTAGGCTACGGCTCCGTAGGTTGGTCTGCCGCGATGTCGCCCAATCTCCCGGGGGGCCGTTTGTCGGAATCCACCAAGCCGCGCGACGCAGTCTCGACGCACACCTGTCAGGACCCTCCGCGCGGCGCCTCCGTCTCGGCTGGCCCCAGGCCGATACTGAGCCGGTGTACCCGCCGTACGACAGCTGGTTCCCGGACGCGCCGATCGACGGCACCTACGGGCACGACAAGGACGCCCTGCTCGCGATCGAGCCCGTCCCGCCGCCACCGGGCTTCGGCGACCTCTGGCGAGGCTGGTTCACGGCCTCCCGCGCGGTCCGTCCCGAGCCGCGCCTGACGGCGCTCGGCAGGCGGGACGGGCACGACCTCTACGAGCTCGAGCACACGGGTGCCGACGGGCTACGGCTGCGCGGCTGGCTCGCCCTGCCGTCCGACGGCGCGGCCCGGGTCGGCGTCGTGCACAGCCACGGGTACGGCGGCCGGGAGGCGCCCAGCTTCGACCGTGTGCCCGACGACGCCGCCGTCGTCTTCCCGGTGGCCCGCGGGCTCGGAGCACTCAACGCCGGGGTCGGGGCCCCGGACACGGCGGACGAGCACGTGCTGCACGGCATCGGCTCCGTGGACACCTACTCGCTGGGCCGGTGCGCCGTCGACCTGTGGCACGCGGCCGACGCCCTCGTGGAGGTTGCCGGCGACCTGCCCCTGTACTACGTGGGCGAGAGCTTCGGCGGCATCGGCGCGCTGGCAGTGCCGTGGGACCGGCGGTTCGTGGGCGCGACCCTGGTGGTGCCGAGCTTCGGGCAGTACGACGTGCGGCTCGACGTGGCGTGTGCGGGCAGCGGTGCGGCAGTGCGCCGGTACGTCGCCGAGCACCCGGAGGCCCGGGACGTGCTGCGCTACTTCGACACGTCGACGGCGGCCGCGTTCCTCCGCGTGCCCGTCCGCTGCGAGTGCGCCCTCTGGGACGCGTCGGTGCCCGCACCCGGGCAGTTCGCCGTGGCGAACGCGGTGGCGGCCGCGGCGCGGGCCGACCACCGGACCGGTGCCGAGCTGGAGCTGGAGGTGCTTCCGGCGGGGCACGCCGAGTACCCGGGCCAGGACGCCGACCAGGCCCGGGCCGCCGCCGCGACGCGGGCGCACATCGCACGCTGCCTGGCGCGCTGACAGCGCCCCGCTAGGCAGGGCGGGGTGGGGCGGGCCAGGCTTCGTGGTCGGTAGAAGGTCAGGTAGTCGGTCGCTCCGAATACCGATCACCTGACGTTCTGCCGACCACCGTCAGCGTTGGCGCCAGCCCGCGGCGACCGCCAGGAAGGCGTCGTTCGCCTCCGGGTCGCCGATGCTCACGCGGATCCCGTGGCCGGCGAACGGGCGCACCAGGACCCCGGCGTCCTTCGCCTCGGCGGCGCGCTCCATGGTCGCCTCGCCCAGGTCGAACCACACGAAGTTCGCGTGCGTCTCGGGTAGCACCCAGCCCTGACCGCGCAGGCTCTCCACGACGCGAGCGCGCTCGCCGACCAGCGCCTCGACGTGCTCCGTCAGCTGGCCCTGCGCCTCCGGCTCCAGCGTCGTCAGCGCGGCGGCCTGGGCGACGAGCGAGACGCCGAACGGTGTGGACACGGAACGGATCCCGGCGACGAGGCGCGGCTCGCCGATCGCGTAGCCGATGCGGAGCCCGGCCAGGCCGTGCGCCTTGGACAGGGTGCGCAGCAGCAGCACGTTCGAGTGGCGCCGGAACACGTCGAGGCCGACCGGCGCCTCCGGGTCCCGCACGAACTCGAGGTACGCCTCGTCCAGCACGACGAGCACGTTCTTCGGCACCTCCGCCAGGAACGTCTCCAGCTCGCCCGCGTGCACGGCCGGGCCGGTCGGGTTGTTGGGCGTGCAGACCAGCACCACGCGAGTGCGCGGCGTGACCGCGGCAGCCATCGCCGGCAGGTCGAGCCGCCCGGTGCCGTCCTCGAGCGGCACGGTCACGACGCTGCCGCCGGACACCGCCGCCGCGATGGGGTAGGCCTCGAACGAGCGCCACGGGAACACGATCTCGTCCCCGTGGTCCACGACGGCGTTCAGCACGTGCGACAGGAGCGCCACCGACCCGTTGCCGACCACGACGTTCTCGGCCGCGACACCGCTGTGTGCCGCGAGCGCGCCGACGAGCTCGTCGGCGTAGATGTCGGGATACCGGTTGACCTCGGCCGCTGCACGCGTGATGGCGGCCTGGACGGACGGCAGCGGCGCGTACGGGTTCTCGTTCGACGAGAGCTTCCATGCCGGGGCGCTCGACCCGGCGCGCGCACCGGGAACGTAGGCGGGCAGGGCCGACACGGCAGGCCGGAGCGGTACTGATGCTTCATCCACGGGGGTCAGCATGCCACGATGACCAGATGAAGCTCGTGGCGCGCATCCTCATCACCGCACTCGCAATAGGGCTGTCGGCCCTGATCCTCGGCTCCCACATGAACATCGTCAGCAACGACACCACGCTCGGCGCGATCCTCGCCACCGTGGTGGTGGCGGTGGTCTACGGCCTGGTCCACATGGTCGTGAAGCCGATCGTCCAGCTCATCTCCCTCCCGCTCTACATCCTCACGCTCGGCCTGGTGTCGTTCCTGATCAACGCGCTCATGCTGTGGATCACGACGCTCATCACCAACCAGACGTGGTTCTCCGACACGCCCAACTGGGGCCTCGAGGTGAACGGCGGCTTCTGGTGGTTCGTGCTCGCGGCGCTGGTGATCTCGGTGGTGCAGACGATCCTGCTGGCAGTCCTGCCCAACAAGGTCACCGACTGACGCGCTCGAACCGGTAGTACCGGGTCTCCGCCGCCGCACCACCCAGGCGCGGGCCGATCCGGTCCGCCACCTCGGTGACCCGGGGATCGCCGAGCCCGACCGCGAGGTCGAGCGTTCGGACGTGCGTGGTGATCGAGTGCGCCTGCACCACGTCGCCGGACGCCGTCCGGTCGCCGGGGTCGGTCGAGTCCCGCAACGACCGGACCACCGTGACACGGTCGCGGGTGCGGGGATTCTCCGCGGCGGAGCGCCCGTCCGTGTTCGAGACCAGCTCCTCCGGGGTCTCCAGGTGCAGCGCGGGGACGCCGGGCGGTGCCGCCAGCAGACCCGTGGGCGAGCCGGCGGTGACGAGGCCTCCGACCCGGTAGCGCTCGGCGAAGCCCGCTCGTGAGGCGAGCGCCACGGCCGCGATCCCGCCCAGGCTGTGTCCCACGAGGGTCACCGGCTCGTCCGGCCCGACGCCGGAGTCGACGAGCGCACGCTCGACGGCCGCGGTGGCACCGTCGGCCTGGCCCGCCATGAGCTCCACGTCGGTCCGCCCGTCCCAGGGATGGGCCGCCGGCAGTGCCGACTGGGTTCCGGGGATCAGCACGGTCCAGGACACCTGGCCGCCCTCCCCCACCACCTTCTGCACCGCCACCGTTGCCGCGGGGGCGCCGCCTGTGGCCGGGTAGAGGTCGTCGATCCTGCTCAGCGCCTCCTGGACCGACGACGCGCCGTGGCCGGACCAGGCAGGAAGCCCGCCGCTCGCGAAGTCGCCGGGGCCGAGGCGCACGACCCGGAGCCCGTCGTCGTCGTTCCCGAGAACGGGTGCCTCGCGGGCCACGTGCGCAAGGACCGCGGCTCCTCCGGCCACCCCTGAGCGCCCCTCGGCGCGCCCGGCCTGGGCCAGGCCCACGCCGCCGCCCGCACCGGCGAACACCTCGTCGGAGAACGGCCCGACTCCGCGCGTCGCACCCGACGCGGCCCAGCCCGCCACTGCCCCGGAGGCGCCGCTGGTGAGGGTCCCCCCGACCAGGCGCCCGCCGATCTCGGCGCCGCCCACGACCCCGACACCCACGAGACCCGCCCAGCCCAGGCTGCCCAGCGCCGCCCCCGTACCGAAGGCCCCGGCCGTGATCAGGGCGCCGACCGCCCGCTCCGCCGTCGACTCCGCCTCCTCGTACAGGCCGGCTGCCCGGAGCAGGCGCCAGCCGAGGAGGTCGCACAGGTCGGCACGTGCGACGAGGGATCGCGCCGCCTCGTGCGCCGCCGCCTCCAGCGCCCGGACGGCCGGGCCCAGCGGGGCCACGCCGCCCAGGCCGCCGTCGAGCCAGGGCACGCCGGGGGACGTTCCGAGGAGCCCTGGCACGACGATGCTCCCGCTCGCCGCCAGGCACTGCGCCGCGGCGGCCCGCAGCTCGTCGGCGGCACCCGCCACCCGGGCGGCCGCTCGGCGCACCGAGTCCGACTCGACGCTGGTGGCGCCCCCTCCCCCATAGATCACGACGGTGTCCGACGGCGCGCGCGGACCAGCGGGCTGTGCGGGCCAGGGCATCATCATCCGAGCCCGCCCGCGGCGCGGAGGGCCTCTGCCCGCTGTACCACGTCCTTCAGCAGCAGGAGGTCGCGCGCGACGGCGAGCGCCGCCTCGGCCACCTCTGCCCGGTACAGCTCCGCAGCAGGTGCCTCCCACTCCACCTCGACGGCGGCCCGCAGCTGCTCGATCCCCCGGACCACCAGCTCCAGGGCCGCCGCGAGCGCCGTCGTCGGCTCCCCTGGTCCGGGTACGGGCGCCCCGCACGCACGCGTCATCGTCTCTTCCTCGCCGCTCGTCCTGCTGTGCCCATCCGCCGGCTCCCCTCTGCTGTCTCCTGGTGACCACGACGCTAGGTGCGGTCCGGGCGTCGGCGTCGGCCGGTGGGGTTCGACTGTGCACAGCGCCCCGAAACGGCCGGCTGTGGTCGGGCTCCCGCGGCGCGGCGCCGTCCTGCGGGTCTGTGCGGGTCTCCCGCGGAACTCCCGTGGGAGAATGGAGGACGTGCCTGAGACGACCGCGCCTGCCGCCAGCCCTGCCCGCCCTGCCACCCGCGTCACTCTCGCGGAGGTGAGCCCGGCCATCGCGCTCGGACCGCTCGACGGCCGGTACCGCAAGGCCGTCGCCCCGCTCGTGGACCACCTGAGCGAGGCCGCGCTGAACCGCGAGCGCATCCACGTCGAGGTGGAGTGGCTCATCACGCTGTGCAACGGCGCGCCTGGCGTCGAGGCGCCCGTGGTCCCGGGTGCGCCGACGCTGTCCTCGCAGGAGATCGACTACCTCCGCGCGATCCCCGCGACGTTCGGCGCGGACGAGATCGCCGAGCTGGCCGAGATCGAGCGCGAGACCGTGCACGACGTCAAGGCTGTCGAGTACTTCATCAAGCGGCGCATCGCCGCCGCTCCGGAGGCGTTGGGCTCGACCAGCCTCCCGGCCGCCAGCGAGCTGGTGCACTTCGCGTGCACGAGCGAGGACATCAACAACCTCTCGTACGCGCTGATGGTGCGGGGCGCGGTCCGCGATGCCTGGCTCCCGGCCGCGAACGCCGTCGTCGACCAGCTGGCGGGCATGGCGCGCGAGCACGCCGCGGTGCCCCTGCTGAGCCGCACGCACGGGCAGCCGGCGACGCCGACCACGCTGGGCAAGGAGCTCGCCGTGCTGGCGCACCGCCTGCGCCGTCAGCTCCGCCGCATCGAGGGCGCCGAGTTCCTGGGCAAGCTGAACGGCGCCACCGGCACCTACGGGGCGCACACCGTCGCCGTCCCGGCCGCCGACTGGCCCGCGGTGTCGAAGGCGTTCGTCGAGGGTCTCGGGCTGGACTGGAACCCGCTGACCACGCAGATCGAGTCGCACGACTGGCAGGCGGAGGTCTACGCCGACGTCGCCCGCTTCAACCGGATCCTGCACAACCTCGCCACCGACGTGTGGACGTACATCTCGCTCGGGTTCTTCACGCAGATCCCGGTCGCGGGCGCCACGGGCTCGTCCACGATGCCGCACAAGGTGAACCCGATCCGGTTCGAGAACGCCGAGGCCAACCTCGAGATCTCGTGCTCGCTCCTGGACACCCTCTCGGCCACGCTCGTGACGAGCCGTCTGCAGCGTGACCTCACCGACTCGACGACGCAGCGGAACATCGGTCCCGCGTTCGGGCACAGCTTGCTCGCCATCGACAACGTGGCACGGGGTCTGGACCGGCTCGCCGTCAACGAGACGCTGCTGCGTGAGGACCTCGACGCCAACTGGGAGGTGCTGGGCGAGCCCGTC
This sequence comes from Promicromonospora iranensis, assembly GCF_028994805.1. Taxonomy (GTDB): domain Bacteria; phylum Actinomycetota; class Actinomycetes; order Actinomycetales; family Cellulomonadaceae; genus Promicromonospora; species Promicromonospora iranensis. Next base: position 60,286 of record NZ_JAJQQP010000007.1, read on the forward strand.
CAGTCGGCGATGCGCGCGGCGTCCGTCGCGGGCGTGCCCGGCATGGAGAACCCGTACGAGCGCCTCAAGGACCTCACGCGCGGCCAGCGGGTGGACGGCGCGCGCATGCGCGAGTTCGTGGCAGGCCTCGGTCTGCCCGACGACGTCGCCGCCCGCCTCGCCGCGCTGACCCCCGCCACGTACACGGGGCTGGCCGAGCAGCTGGTGAAGGACTACCTGGACTGAGGCGGAGGTGCAGCGCAGGGTGGGGGCCGAGGAACGAGGCACCCGCCCGGAGCGGAACCGCAGTCTCAGGCCACACAGGTCTGGACTGAGGCGGAGGTGCAGCGCAGGGTGGGGGCCGAGGAACGAGGCACCCGCGACCCGGCCGCTGTCCTGCTACTCCAGGAAGATCCCGTTGCCCGGCCCGACGGGCAGGTCGGCGAAGAAGAACACCGACAGGACGGCCGCCCACACCAGCCAGAACGCCACGGTGAAGGGCAGCAGCCGCGCCATCACCGTGCCGAGGCCGGCGCCGGGTTCCCAGCGGCGCAGGAACGTGAGCAGCACGATCATGTACGGGTTGAGCGGCGTGATGATCTGTGTGGCCGAGTCGCCGACGCGGAACGCCGCCTGCACGAACCCGGGCTCGTAGCCGATGAGCGCGAACATCGGCACGAACACCGCCGCCATGATGGTCCACAGCGACGAGCCGGAGATGATGAACAGGTTCAGCAGCGAGGCGAGCACGAGGAAGCCGATGATGGCCCCGTAGCCGGTCAGGCCGCTCGACTCGAGTCCCTCGGCGCCCGCCACGGCGATCCACTGGCCGACGCCGGACCAGTTGAACAGCGCGATGAACTGGCCGAGCACGAACGCCAGCACCAGGAACCCCGCCATGTCCTTGATGGACTGCTCCAGCAGCCGCGGGATGTCCTTCATCGACGTGATGGCTCTGGTCACCACGCCGTACACGACCCCGGGCACCAGGAACAGCACGAAGATCACGAAGGTGATCGAACTGAGCAGTGGTGACTCGGGCAGGAACCCGCCGTCCTCGTTGCGCCACGGTGAGCCGGGCACGAGGAACGCGACCGCGAGCACCGCGGCTACCAGCAGCAGCGCACCGACGGCGAACTGCAGCCCGCGACGCTCGATCGCCGAGAGGTCCGCCGACTCGACGGCGCCCACGGGCTCTCCCTCAGCGTGGGCCCCCGGCGTGGTCCTGCCGGCATTGGGCACCACCGTGCCGGTGAACCGCGCCTCGTCGACAGCAACACCCTGCCGGACCAGGCGTGGCTCCAGGACCTTGTCGATCAGGAACCCGGCGAGCACGGACAGCAGGAACGCCGAGACGACGTTGAAGTACCAGTTGGACACCGGGTTCACCGGGTCGCCCGGGTTGGGCAGGATCTGCGTCACCGACACGGTGATGCCGGCGAACAGGGCGTCCAGGCTGGTCACGGCGAAGTTCGTGGAGTAGCCGGCACCAGCGGCGGCGAAGCCGCCGAGCAGGCCCGCCACCGGGTGCCTGCCGGCAGCCTTGAACACCATCGCGGCGAGCGGCGGGATGACGATGAAGGCGCTGTCGGACATGACGCTGCCCCCGACCCCCACGAGACCGACGGCGTAGGGCAGCGCCCACCGCGGCGCGGAACCGAAGACCGCCCGGACGCCCGCGGCGAGGAGGCCCGTCTTCTCCGCCACACCGACCGCGAGCCAGATGGTCAGGACCGTCGTCAGGGGCGGAAAGCCGATGTAGTTGACGCCGATGTTCTCGGTGAACCAGGTCAGGCCCTCGGGCGTGAACAGGCCCTGGATCTCGGTGACCTCCTCGGCGCCTGGCACCTGCACGGTCACGTCGGCGAGCGCCATGAACGTCGAGACGAGCGCGATCGCCAGGAAGAGGATGAGGAAGAGCGTGAAGGGCTCGGGCAGCCTGTTGCCGACCCGCTCCACGGCGCCCAGGAATCTGTCGGCCCGCGACGGGCGGACGGGCGGTGCTGCGGTGCTCATGCGGTCTCCCTTGGCTCTGGCGTCGTGGCTCCGGCGTCGGTCGGGCAGCCTAGGGTCGCAATCTAGAGGGTGATTTTTCGGCCGGGTAACGACCTTCCATACGATGGACCGCATGAGCCGCTCCACCCCGCCCAGCACCGCATACCTGGACCACCTGGTCGCCGAGACCGCCGGGCGGCGGGAGGCACTGGCCGGCGCGGCCTCGGTGGGCGGCACCGGCGTCCCCGGCAGACCCGGAGCGGCGCTGACCGACGGCGGTGCGCCCGCCGACCTGGTCGCCGCCGTCGAGCGGGCGGCCGACCGGCTCGAGCCGGAGCTCGCCGAGATCGTGCGCCGCCTGCACGCCCACCCCGAGCCGGCCTTCGAGGAGCACCGCAGCGCGGCGACGCTGGTGGAGGTGCTGGCCCGGCACGGTGTCGAGGCTCAGCTCGGCGTGCACGGCGTGCCGACCGCGTTCCGCGCGGAGGCCGGCGACCCCGCCGGGCCGACCATCGCGATCTGCGCGGAGTACGACGCGCTGCCCGGCATCGGCCACGCGTGCGGCCACAACGTCATCGCGGCGTCCGGCGTCGGGGCGTTCCTCGCCCTGCACGAGGTCATGACCTCCGGTGCGGCCCCCGCCGGACGAGTCGTGCTGCTCGGCACGCCCGCTGAGGAGGGGCACACCGGCAAGGAGGTCCTGGCACGCAACGGAGCCCTGGAGGGGATCGACGCCACGATCATGGTGCACCCGTACGGGCTCGACGTCGCCGACCAGGTCTGGCTCGGCCGCCGTCTCCTGACGTGGACCTTCACCGGGCGACCCGCGCACGCCTCCGCCCAGCCGTACATGGGCCGTAACGCCCTCGACGCCGCCAGCCTCGCCTACCAGGGCATCGGCCTGCTGCGGCAGCAGATGCCGCCGGTGGACCGGGTGCACGCGACGATCGCGGAGGGCGGCACCCGGCCGAGCATCATCACGGAGCGCGCGGTCGTGCACCTGTACGCGCGGTCCAAGTACGCCGACACCCTGCGCGACCTGTCGCGCCGCCTGGACGACATCGCGCACGGAGCAGCGCGCATGACCGGTACCGACGTGGAGATCACCTGGGACGACGGGGCTCATCCGAGCCTGCCGGTACGCACCAACCGGCGGCTCACCGACCGGTGGGTCTCCGCCCAGCGCCGCCGCGGACGTGATCCGCTGCCTGCCGGCGTGCTGTCCGAGACACTTGCTGCGTCCACCGACTTCGGCAACTTCTCCTTCCGCATTCCCGGCATCCATCCGCTCGTGCAGGTCTCCGACCCGGACGTCGCTCTGCACACCGCCGAGTTCGCCACCGCCGCGGCGAGCCCCGCGGCGGTGTCCGCGGCGGTCGACAGTGCGGCCGGCCTCGCGTCGACGGCCCTGGACTATCTGTACGACGCCGACCTGCGTGCCGCCGTTCACACGGAGTTCGCCGAGGAGGGCGGCGCCGTCGACGTGCCGGCGTACTTCGACTGACGCCGGGGCCGCGCCGGCCAGCGGCCGGCCAAAAAAGGCGGGCCTGATGCGGGAGGCGACCTTATGGTCGGGCCATGACGACGCCGGAGATCGCCCCCATCGACACCTGGCTCGCCGTCACGCGGGAGGACGGCGAGACCGTGGGCTACCTCGAACCCGTGACCGACGACTACTCCGACGTGATCCCGCGCAACCGGCTCGGCCACGCCGTCGGCGAGGTGTGCGACTACCACGTGGCCGAGGAGCTGGTGCTCGACCGTGGCCTGCGGGAGCTGGCGGAGTACTGGCTGCTCGACGGCGACGGTCCGGAGCTCACGGTCATCGAGTTGTCCCCCGGCGGGGTCGTGCTGCGTGACGCGTTCCTGTCCAAGTCCCTGGCACCCACCCGGCGGGTGGACGTGCCGTGGCCGGACACGGCGCACCGTCTCCGCCGGGCCCCGGCCAGGTAGGTCCTGGCGACGCAGACGCCTGGCGAGACAGGACCGGGGCGAGACAGGCCGCAGGTGCGGTCCTGTCTCGCCCCGGTCCTCCTTCGGGCCGCCTGACGGGGATCAGGCCGTCCGGAGCAGCTCCCCGACCCGGACCGTGCGCCGTCGCGCGACCACGATCGTCGTCACGGCGAGCCCGGCGAGACCCCACAGGGTGGTCGCCGCGATCGCCGCCCCGACGCCGCCCACGCCGGACTCGATCAGGCCGACGAGGCCGTCGAGAGCCGAGCCGACCGGAAGGAACGCCGCCAGCCCTTCGAGCACACCCGGCACCGTCGACACCACCCCGGTCGCGATGACCAGCACCGCCACCAGCAGGCTGATCCCCCGGCCGACGTGCCCGAGCGCTGCGGCCAGCGCCTGGTTGACCGCGACGAAGGCGACCGAGGCCAGTGCGCCGAAGCCCATGGTCGCTGCCCACCCGCCGACGTCGAGGCCCTCGATGCCGGCCAGGACGGCGCCGGTCGCGAGGCCCGTGGCCAGGCCGATCACCGCCGGGACGGCGAACGTCTCGAGCGTGAGCCGGAGCGCGCCGCGCGTCGACCCGCGAGCGTGCAGCGGGACCGGCGAGAACACGATCATCAGCGCAAGTGCACCGAGCCAGAGCGCCAGGACCGCAAACATCGGGCCCGTCGCGCCGGTGTCGAGGTCGGTGACCTCTCCGTCGGTCGCGACCGGGTCGGCCACCACGGAAGCGAGCGACTTGCGCTCCTGCTCCGTGTACGAGGGGATCTCCTCGGTGGCCTGGTCCAGGCCGTCGGACAGGTCCTTCGCGCCGCCGGCCAGCTCGTCGACGCCGCCGGCGAGGCCGTCCACACCGGTCGCGAGCTGGGTGGTGCCTGCTCCGAGGTCCGTGACCCCTGTGGCCAGACCATCCACGCCGGTAGCGAGCTGACTGCTGCCTGCCGCCAGCTGGCCGGCCCCACTGGCGATTTCTGCCGCGCCGGACTCAATACCTCCGGCGGCACCGGACAGTTCTCGAGCGCCCGCGGACAGCTCGGTCACACCGCCAGCAGCCTGATCGGCTCCGGACTCCAGCTCTGCCAGCCCGCCGGAGAGCTGACGGGTGCCCTCTGCCAGCCCTGATGCACCACCCGAAACCTTTTGTGCGCCGCCGGCGAGACCCGAGATACCTGCCGACAGCCCATAGAGCCCGGTCGGCTCGCTGCTGGGGGATCCCGGGGCACCGGCAAGGCCGGCCATGCCGGCGGCAAGCTGGTCAAGGTTCCCCTGGTCCGCGCAGATGGCCGCGAAGCCGGGGTTGACCGTACCCAAGGCACACGACTGCTTGATGCCGTCGACCAGCTCTTGCACCCCGCCGGACAGTGCGGTCGCGTTCGACGGGAGCGTCTCGACCCTCGTCGCCGTCGTCGCCAGACCCTCCGCGACGCCCTCAGCACCTGCTGCGAGCTCCTCAGCACCTGCTGCAAGTTCCGCAGCGCCGTCCGCGGACTGACCGGCCCCGTCGGCCAGCCGGCTCACACCAGCGGCCGCCTGGTCCGCGCCAGCCGCCCACTGATCCGCGCCGGCCGCCCACTGCCCAGCGCCGGCCGCCAAACTGCTTGCACCATCGCCGACCCCGGCCACGCCGGCCGCGGTCTGGCGTGCACCGTCGGCCAGCTCCTTGGCGCCCGCGCCCGCCTCGTTCGCACCGTCGGCGAGCTCGTCAGCACCACCGGCCAGCTCCTCGGCGCCCTTGCCCGCCTCGCTGGCTCCGTCGGCGAGCTGGTCCGCGCCGTCGGCGGCCTTGCCCAGCTCTTCCGAGAGGGTGGAGAAGCCCACGAGGACGTTGTCCACGTAGGTCTCGGTCAGGGTGCTGCCGAGCACGCCGGTGGCGGTCTGCGCCACCACCTGCGCGAGGGCGTCGTCGAGCACACGACCGTTGGCCGGTGTCGCGACGTCGATGGTGGCCTGCCGCGCCTTCGCCGGGTCGTCGCCGCCGAAGGAGGTCGCCGCTGCGGAGAAGCCCTCGGGAATGGTGACGACGGCGGCGTACGTACCGTCGGCGAGGCCGTCGGCCGCGCCCGCCTCGTCGGTGATCTGCCAGTCGTAGCTCGCGTCGGACGCGGGCACCGCAGCAGCCTCGCCCGCCTCGGCGTCCGCGGTCTCACCGCCGCTCACCAGGCCCGCGGCGAGCTGACGACCGAGCGGCACGGTCTGGCCGTCGACCTCGACCGGTTCGTCGAGGTTCACGATCGCCGCCTTGACGGTGTCGAGCCGGTCCTGCGGGTTCCACAGGGCGGAGATCAGCAGCCCCAGGATCATCAGCGGAAGCAGCGCCACGGCCACGGCGCGCCACGGGTTGCGGAAGGGCTCGGGCCGGAGCCATCTCGTTGCGGTGCTCATGCTCGCACCTCCTGCTCGGTCACGTCTGTCTGCTGGTCACGTTCTGTACTGAAGGAGTCGCGGGCACCCGGGGTGACGTCCAGCACCGGGGTGCCGGACGGCGCCAGGTCGGTCGCCGCGAAGCCCGTGGAGCCGAGCAGCACCGCGATGCCCGCACGCTGTGCGCCGGCCACCGCCTGGGCCAGCTCGGCCCGAGCGGCGAGGTCGCCCACCGTCTCGGTGGCGTCCACGACGAGCACCGTCGGCTTGTCGCGCAGTGCCCGGCGAACCGCCTCCGCGGGGTATCCGCCCTCGGCGGCCGAGTCGACGACCGCCACTCGGTGGCGCACCGACGACGCACGTTCGGGCAGCATGAGCCCGGCTGTCTTCGCCACGCCACCCGTCACGTCGAGCCGGCCGGCAACGGCGAGCAGGAAGGCACTCACCGGCACCGTCGCGTCACCGTGCACGAGCAGCGTGCCGCCGCCGGGCACCCGGACGCTCACCGGGCCGACGATCCTGCCGGACCGGCCGCTCACCTCCAGGTCCCCGGTGGCCACCGCGTCAGTAGCGCCCGGCTCCGGCCAGTCCGTGAGCGACAGCTCCCGGGCCAGGCCCTCTCCCTCGACGTCGAACGACGGCAGCACCCGGTCGAGCCACTTCGGCATGTACCAGGCCTTCTCCCCCAGCAGCGCGAGCACAGCCGGGACGAAGACCATGCGCACCACGAAGGCGTCCACGGCCACACCCACGGCGAGGCCGAGGGCGATCGGCTTGAGGTTCATGTCGCCGTGCGGCACGAACGCCACGAAGACCGCGATCATGATCACCGCCGCGGCGGTGACCACCTTGGCCGAGCCCTGGAACCCTGTCGTGATCGCGTGCTTGGCGCTGCCGCCGTGGACGTAGTCCTCCCGCATACGAGACACGAGGAACACCTCGTAGTCCATCGCGAGGCCGAACAGGATGCCCATGAGGACGATCGGCATGAAGCTGATGACCGGTCCGGTGCGGGTCACGTTGAGTGCCTCCGCGAGCACCCCGTGCTCGAACACGAGCGAGACCACGCCGAACGCGGCACCGACGGAGAACAGGTAGCCGATGGTCGCCTTGATCGGCACGGCGATCGAGCGGAACACCATCGTGAGCAGGATCAGCGACAGACCGACCACGACGAGGGCGAACGGCAGCAGCGCGTTACCGAGCTTGTCGGACACGTCGATACCGACCGCTGTGAAGCCCGTGACGGAGAGGTCCACGCCGTACTCGTCGAGGAAGTGGTCGTGCTGCGCGCGGATCTCGCGCACCAGGTCCTCGGTCTGGGCGGAGGTGGGGCCGCCCTCGGGAACCACCTGGATGATGCCGGTGTCCGCGGAGGGGTTGGGCGTCGCGAGGGGGACGTCGGCGACACCCGGAAGGTCCTCGATCTCGGCCCCGATCTCGTTCATGAGCGCCACCGGGTCGGTGCTGGTCACGATGGACCCGGTCACGATCAGCGGGCCGTTGAAGCCGTCGCCGAAGTGCTCCGAGACGAGGTCGTACGTGACGCGGGCCGGGTCGTCCTCCTCCATCACACCCGCGTCCGGGAGGGCGAGGCGCAGGTCCAGCGCCGGGAGGCTGAGCGCGCCCATGGCGGCGATGACCAGCACGACGGTCAGCGCCGGGATCTTGGTCACGGCCCGGACCCAGCCGGTGAAGAAACGGTTCGGCCTCGGCTCGGGCGAGGCCACGGCGGGGACCCGCTCGCGGGTCGCCTCGGGATCAGCGGCGGCAACCGCCTCGGCGGCCTTGGCCTCCTGGGCCGCGGCCCGCCGGACGCGGCGCGACGGCTTGGGCCGCAGCCGCTCCCCCGCGAACCCGAGCAGTGCGGGCAGCAGCGTCAGCGACACCAGCACGGTGACACCCACCGTCACCGCCGCCGCCACGCCCATGATCGTGAGGAACGGGATGCCCGCCACGCCGAGCCCGACGAGCGCGATCATCACGGTGAGGCCCGCGAACACGACGGCAGATCCCGCCGTCGCGGTGGACCGGGCGATCGACTCGTCCACGGGGATCCCGGTACCGAGCTGCTCCCGGTGCCGGGACACGATGAACAGCGCGTAGTCGATACCGACCGCCAGCCCGAGCATCACCGCCAGCATCGGCGTGGTCGAGTTGACCGGCCCGAGGGCGGTCGCGGCGAACAACAGCCCCATGGACGCGCCGACGCCGAGCAGGGCGTTGATCAGCGGCAGACCGGCGGCCACGAGCGAGCCGAGCGTCAGGACCAGCACCACGAGCGCGACCAGGAGGCCGATGCCCTCGGTGAGCGTCATCTCGGGGAACTTGGAGGAGAAGAGCTGACCGCCCAGCTGCGCCTCGGCGCCCTCGGGCAGGGCCTGTGCCAGCGCGTCGGCCTCGACGCCCAGCGCATCCTTGGTCTCCTCGGTGATCGAGCCCTGGTCACCGTCGAGCTGGATCGTGAGGAGCGTGGCGCGCTCGTCGTCCGAGACCGAGGCGGGCATCTGCTCGTCGAACGGCGACGTGACCGCGACGACCTGCGAGACGCCGTCGATCGCCTCGACGCCGTCGGTGATGGCGGAGCGCATGGGCTCGTCCTGGATGGACGCCCCCTCGGGCGCGACCACGATCACCTGCGCTGAAGCGCCGCTGACCTGGGGGAATGTCGATGCCAGGCGGTCAAGAGCCTCCTGGGACTCGGTGCCCGGGATGGACACCTGGTTGTCGAGACCTTGCTGGAGCAGGCCGGCGGCACCGCCCACGAGGACGAGCACCACCACCCAGAGAGCCACGACGAGGCGGCGGGCACGGACGGCCCAGCGGCCGAGCGAGTAGAGAACGGAGGACACGCACACTCCTGGACGAGGCGGGGTACGGCGAGAGACCTACGATGCACCACTGTATCCGATACACGGATGCATCCGATACAAAGATGTATTGATAGACTGGCCACTCGATACCCCGAGGAGCTTCCGTGACTGCTGAGCACACCCCCGACGCCGGCTCCGGGTCGTCCGTCGAGCGTGCGTTCGCCACGGCCCTGACCCCCCGGCGTGAACGAACCCGCGAGCGCCTGCTCGACGCCGCCTTCACCGTCTTCGCGCACCACGGCATCCACGGTGCGTCGATCGAGGCCGTCTGCGAGGCCGCCGGCTTCACCCGCGGCGCCTTCTACTCGAACTTCAGCAGCAAGGAGGAGCTGTTCCTCGCGCTCGCCGAGCGGGCCATGCGCCAGCAGCTCGCCTCGCTGGAATCCATCCGCAAGGATCTGGAGCCCGGCATCGTCCAGGGCGGCTGCATGGATCACGACGCGATCCGCAGCATCCTCGCGGTCGTGGTCACCGACCCAGGGGACGCCCGGCAGTGGGCCCTGATGCGTGCGGAGCTGGAGCTGCTCGCGATGCGGGACCCCGCCGTCGGCCGCCCGTTCCTTGCCCAGGAGGAGATGCTGCGCACCGAGGTGGGTGCCGCGATCGAGCGGATCCTCAACGACCTCGGCCTGCGGTTCACGGTCGACCAGCGCACGGCGGTCGACCTGCTGCTCAGTGTCTACGAGTCGTCCGCCCGCAGCGCTGTCGTCGCGAACCCCACGGCAGAGGACGGCGATGCCGCACCCGACACCGCCGTCCTGACCCACCTGGTCAACCTCGTGGTGGCCCCCGCCGACTGAGCCGGCTCCCGCTCGTCACCAGCGCGCGTTCGCGGCGAGCTCCAGCGCGATCTCCTGCCACCACTGGCCGGCCGCGGGGCCGCCGTTGCACGCACCGTCCGACTCGCCCGGCAGCTTGACCCACAGCAGCGCGTCGAGCGATGTCGCGTCGTCGACGAGCCGCGGCTGCTCCCCCAGGGCGCGGCCGCGCGGGTTGCACCACTCACCGTTGGAGCCGTTGCCGTTGCGCGACGTGTCGATGACGTACGGGCGCCCGCCCACCTGCGCCGACACCTGCTCGGCGTACGCCTGGGTGTCCGCCGTCGTCTGGTAGTTCGAGGTGTTGAGCGCGAACCCGACAGCATCCGTGAAGCCGATCAGCTGCAGTCGCTGCGCGGCCTCGCCTGCGCTCAGCCACCCGGAGTGTCCAGCGTCGATGTAGACGCGCGCGCCCGCGGCGGTCAGCGACGCCGCCGCGTACCGCAGGTAGCCGACGCGGTCGCCCTGCCCGTCGCAGTCGCCGAGCTGGGCCAGCGCGTCGGGCTCGAGGATCACGATCGGGCTGCCCTCGATGCCCTCCGCCACGGTGTCCACCCACCGCGCGTACTCGCTCTCGGGCACCCCGCCCCCGGAATGGTTGCCGCAGTCGCGGCCCGGGATCGCGTACACCGTCAGCATGCCGGTCTGGCCGGCGGCCGCGGCACGACCCGTGTAGTCCGCCACCTCCGCACGGGAGTGGTCCGCGTCGGCCCAGTTGCCGACCCAGTACGACTGCGGGGTCAGGGCGATCTTCGCCAGCAGGTCCTTGTCCGTGCCGCTCGCCGCCTCCCAGGCGGCATAGGCCTGGGTGCCGGGGTCCACGTAGAGGTCCGACACCGCGGGTGCCGGCTCCGGGCTGGTCACGTCGGCGGCAGCGCTCTGGGACACCGCGACGGCGCCGGTGGTCATGAGGGCGAGGGCTGCGGCCAGGGCCGCCGTTCGGGTACGACGTCGTACGCGAGGCATGGCGCTCTCCGTTCAGTCGGGCTCACCCCGGCCGGACCGGTCGAGGTGTATCCCGTGACGCTAGGAAGGACGCCGCCGCCACGGGAACCCCGCGAATCGTTTAGGCGGATCGTCGGTCGAGCCTGCCGGGACCCGTGGGTCCCGACAGGCTCGACCGGCGGGACCGATCAGCGAGGGCTCACGCGAGTGCCTCGTCGACCAGCGTCCTCGCGGCCTCCTGCACCTCGGTGAGGTGCTCGGCGGACACGAACGACTCCGCGTAGATCTTGTACACGTCCTCGGTGCCGCTCGGGCGGGCGGCGAACCACGCGTCCGCTGTCGTGACCTTGAGGCCGCCGACCTTGGCGCCGTTGCCGGGCGCCTCGGTGAGCTTGGCGGTGATGTCCTGTCCGGCAAGCGTCGTGGAGGTGACGTCGGACGGGGAGAGCGCACCGAGCCGGGCCTTCTGCTCGCGCGTGGCGGCGGCGTCGACCCGGGCGTACCAGCTCTCGCCGAAGCGCTCGACCTGCGCGGCGTGGTGCGCCGAGGGCGACGTGCCGGTGGTCGCGAGGATCTCCGAGGCCAGGAGCGCGAGCAGGATGCCGTCCTTGTCGGTGGACCAGACGCGACCGTCCTTGCGCAGGAACGACGCGCCGGCGGACTCCTCTCCGCCGAAGCCGACCTCGCCCGAGAGCAGGCCCGGGACGAACCACTTGAAGCCGACCGGCACCTCCAGGAGACGCCGGTTCAGGTCTCCGGCCACCCGGTCGATGAGCGCCGAGGACACGAGGGTCTTGCCGATCGCTGCACCGCTCGGCCAGCTCGGGCGGGCCCCGCCGTACAGGTACTCGATGGCCACCGCGAGGAAGTGGTTGGGGTTCATGAGGCCGTCGGCGGTGACGATGCCGTGCCGGTCGGAGTCGGCGTCGTTCCCCGTGGCGATGTCGAAGGGCGCCCCGCCGACCGGGTCCGCACCGCTCGTCATCCGCTCCACCAGCGACGCCATCGCGTAGGGCGAGCTGCAGTCCATCCGGATCTTGCCGTCCCAGTCGAGCGTCATGAACGCCCAGCGGGGGTCGACCTGCGGGTTCACGACGGTGAGGTCGAGGTCGTACCGGTCGGCGATCTCGCCCCAGTACTCGACCGACGCCCCGCCGAGGGGGTCCGCACCGATCCGCACACCGGAGGTGCGGATGGCTTCCAGGTCCAGCACGTTGGCGAGATCGTCGACGTAGGTCGACAGGAAGTCGTGCCGGTGCGTCGTGTCCGAGGCCAGCGCGGCGTCCAGCGAGACCCGCTTCACGTGCCCCACGCCCGTGCGCAGGATCTCGTTGGCCCGGTCCGCGATCCACCCGGTCGCGTCGGAGTCGGCGGGGCCACCGTGCGGCGGGTTGTACTTGAACCCGCCGTCCCGGGGCGGGTTGTGCGACGGCGTCACCACGATCCCGTCGGCCAGCCCGGCGCCCGGAGCGGCCCGGCCGGGCGTCCCCTCGATGAACCGCGTCTGGTTGTGCAGCAGGATCGACTGGCTGACGGCGGGTGTCGGGGTCCACGAGTCCCGCGCGTCGATCATCACGTCGACGCCGGCGGCGGCGAGCACCTCCAACGCCGTCTGCCAGGCAGGGCGGGACAGCGCGTGCGTGTCCCGCCCGATGAAGAGCGGTCCGTCAGTGCCCTGGCCCCGCCGGTACTCCACGATCGCGGCGGTGATCGCGACGATGTGCGCCTCGTTGAAGGCGTGGTCCAGGCTCGACCCGCGGTGACCGGAGGTGCCGAACGCGACCTGCTGGCCAGGGTCCTCCGGGTCCGGGGAGAGGTCGTAGTAGGCGCCCACCACCTGGTCGACGTCGATGAGGTCGCTGGGCTGGGCGGGAGTTCCGGCACGCGCATCCATACAGCCGATACTGCCAGGTACCGGGCGGCTCCGTCGCCGCCGGAGCCGTCGTGACGCCGTCGTAGGCTGAAGGCATGTTCCCGCAGATGCTGCCCGAGGTTCCCTCGGTCCACCCCAGCGAGCTCGACCCGACCTCCCCCGTACCCGCCGGGTCCGTCCTGCTGGACGTGCGCGAGCAGGACGAGTGGGACGCGGGCCACGCTCCCGGCGCCGTGCACATCCCCCTGAGCGATCTGCCCGCGCGGTACGGCGAGCTGGACGCCGACTCCCCGGTGCTGGTCATCTGCCACTCCGGCGGCCGCTCGGCACGCGCCACGCAGTGGCTCAACGACGCGGTGGGCTTCGAGGCGACCAACGTCGACGGCGGCATCATCGCCTGGCAGGGCGCCGGGCTGCCCGTCGAGCGCTGAGGACGGGCTCGACGGCGACGCCCAGGAGGTCCTGGTCGCCCAGGGCCACCATCTACAGGGCCACTATCTACAGGGCCACTACCTGCTGGAGCGTGGCTGGCTCGGGTCGGTCTCGTTCCAGACCCGGTCCAGCGCGGTGACGGCGTAGGTGTAGGCGGTACCGGGCCGGGCCGAGGTGTCGAGCCAGGACTGGACGCGTCCGCCCGCCGAGCGGAACGTCCCCACGAGGTTCGCCGGGTCGTTCGTGTCCACGGAGGACACCGACCCGGCCACGCGGTACACCGCGAACGACGTCGCTCTGGCCTCCTTGGTGCCGATGTCCGCCACGTGGACCCGGATGCCGTCGCGTACCGCGCGCACGTTCGCGAGGACCGGGGTGACCACGGGCTCGGCAGGCAGGTGCGGCATGGGCGGCACCAGCGCCGGGTACTGGTAGTGGTCCTCGACGACCTTCGACATCCCACCCTGCGCGTCGACGGGTATGTGCTTCGCGGAGTAGTAGACGTTGCCGTGGATCGGGCCGACGTCGCGGCTGACCTCCCGGCACAGGTCGAGGTGGTTGGTGAGCTCGTCAGGGTCGGTGAAGACCCCGCTCGTCATCTTGTACAGGGCCTCGCCGATGTACAGCTGCGTGCCGGACTGCGCCGCGACCGCCGCCCACCACGGGACGAGAGCCGCGTAGTCGGCGACCGCCAGGCCGATCTGCCAGTAGATCTGCGGGTTGACGTAGTCGAGCCAGCCCTTGAGCACCCACTTGCGGGTGTCGGCGAACTGGTCGTCGTACGACTGGGAGCCACGGGTCTCCGAACCCAGCGGGTCCGTGGTCGAGTTCCGCCAGATGCCGAACGGGCTGATCCCGAACTTCACCCAGGGCTTGGTCTCCTTGATACGGACGCTCATGGTCTCGACGAATCGGTCCACGTTCGCCCGGCGCCAGCTCTCGACCGTGTCGAAGCCCGCGCCGTACCGCTCGTAGGTCGCGGCGTCGGGCAGCGCCTGGCCGGCCACCGGGTACGGGTAGAAGTAGTCGTCGAAGTGCACGCCGTCGATGTCGTAGTTCTCGACGGCGTGCAGGATCGCCTGCTGGATGTGCTCCTGCGCCTCCGGGACGCCCGGGTCGAAGTAGAGCCGACCGCCGTACGCCCAGACCCACTCCGGGTGCCGGCGCGCGGGATGCTCCGGGACGAGCTGCGCCGGGTCCGCCTGCATCGACACGCGGTACGGGTTGAACCAGGCGTGCAGCTCGATGTTGCGCTTGTGCGCCTCCTCGACCATGAACGCGAGCGGGTCGTAGCCCGGGTCCTGGCCCTGTGTACCCGTCAGGTACTGGGACCACGGCTCGTACGGGCTCTCGTAGAAGGCGTCAGCAGTGGGTCGCACCTGCACGAACACGGCGTTCAGCCGGTTCTCCTCCGCGACGTCGAGCCAGTGCAGGAACTCGGCCTGCTGGGTGCCGGCATCGAGGCCGCTCGCGGAGGGCCAGTCGATGTTGACCACGGAGGCGATCCACATGGCCCGCAGCTCACGCTTCAGGCCGAGGCCCGACGACGGCTCCGGCGCGGCGTTCCCCGTCATCGCCGGAGCACCGAGCGCCGTGGCCGGGTCGAGCGCCGCGATGGTGACGCTGATCGCAGCCGCTGCCGTACCCGCCGTCGCCATCGTGAGGAACTCTCGGCGACCCAGCCCCGATCTCAACCCCGACAGCTGTGCCGGCGGGAGCGACGTGGTGCGCGCAGAGGCGGGCATGGGTGTCGCCTCGTGGCTGGCGGGGTGCCTCACGTACTTGACCTCCGGTGCTGGCTGCTGGGGGCTGGTGCCGTGGTGCTCTGTGTTCTCGTTTTGCTAGGTTGGCCGGCGTCGGTCGGCACACTGAGGTGACGAACAATGCCACCGGACGACGCCGTGGGGAAACTCTCGCACATGTCGCTGCGGATGTGAAGTTTGCAGCGGCCCCGAGAACGTGAAAGTTAGTTTCACGCCTCCCGCAGCAGGTCGTCGTACTCGGGCGCGTGCTTCCGCACGTAGGAGCGGATGTAGGGGCACAGCGCCACCACCTTGCCGCCTGCCTCGCGCACCATGCCGAGCGCCGCCTTCGCGAGCTGCCCCGCCAGGCCCCGGCCCTCGTACTCCTCGAACACCTCGGTGTGCACGAAGACGACCGCCCCGCTGTCGATCTCGTAGGCGGCGAAGCCTGCTAGCTTCCCGTCGACGCTCACCTCGAAACGGGACTGGTCAGGGTTGTCGGCAACGGTCACCTGCGGTTCGTCGGTCATGGGGTCATCGTGTCCCCTCAGTTCCGTCGGAGGCCACCCCTGCCTCATCGGCCGGCAGAAACACGGGGCCCGTGTCGGTGGTCGATGGCACACTCGCTCCGTGCCCGAGACCGTCGACCCGCCCCGCTCCAACCCGTACGCGGCAGTGCTGCGCACCCCCGGGGCACTCAGGTTCTCGGCTGCCGGCGCGCTCGCCCGCCTGCCCATGTCGATGGTCGGGATCGGCGCCGTGCTCATGGTGCAGGGCCTCTACGACAGCTACGCCATGGCGGGCCGGGTCGCGGCGGTCCTGGGGCTGGCGCAGGCGTTCCTCGCCCCGCAGATCGGCCGCTGGGTGGACCGGCACGGCCAGCGGACGGTGCTGCTGCCGGCACTCGTCGTGACCGTGACCGGCCTGGGCGGCCTCGTGACGGCCGCCGTGCTCGGTGCCCCCGAATGGGTGCTGTGGCCGTTCGCCGCGCTCGCCGGCGGGAGCCAGGGGTCGTACGGCTCGATGGTCCGGGCGCGCTGGAACCACACGCTGGACGACCCCCGCCGCCTGCACACGGCGTACTCGCTGGAGTCCTCGATCGACGAGCTGGTCTACATCGTCGGCCCGGTGCTCGCCACGACGCTCGCCACGACGGTCGCTGCGCCGTCGGCCCTGGTGCTCGCCGGGGTGGCGGCCGTGGTGGGCGGCGTGCTGTTCGTCGTGCAGCGCGCCACCGAGCCGCCGGTCGTCCCGCCCGACGCCGGGGTGCGACGCCGCGCCGTCCTGCTCGTCCCCGGCATGCCGATCGTGGTGCTCGTCTTCATGGGGATGGGTGTGATCTTCGGCTCCATGGAGGTCGTCACCGTGGCCTTCGCCGAGGAGCGGGGCAACAAGGGCATGTCGGGTGTGGTGCTCGCGGTCTTCGCGCTGGGCTCGCTGGTCGCCGGGCTCGCCTACGGCGCCCGCCACTTCACCAGCCCACCGTCCCGCCGGTTCGTGATCGGGATGGCGGCGCTCGGCCCCGGCGTGTCCCTGTTCCTGCTGGCGCAGTCGCTCTGGGTGCTGGCGATCGTGATGTTCGTGGCCGGGCTGGCCATCGCCCCGACGGTCATCACCGGCAACGGCCTGGTGCAGGACATGGTGGGCAGGCACCAGCTCACCGAAGCACTGACCTGGGTGGGCACCTCGATCGGCATCGGCGCCTCGATCGGCGCGTCGTTCGCCGGGGTGCGCGTGGACGAGGCGGGGTCGGCCGCAGGCTTCCTCGTCACCGTCGGCGCGGGCTGGTTCGCCACGCTGCTGACCCTCGCCGCGAGCCGAACGCTCCGGCGACAGGCGGCGGCGCGGCACGAGGGGTGACGGGCGCGGCGGCATTTCACCCCGCTCAACACCCGATCGCAAGAGTCCCCCTGATACGTTGCATCCGACTTTTCCGAATCTTCACGAACGGACCCGGGATGCTCGTCTTCATCATCATCGGTCTTCTCGGGCTCGCGCTCGCTGTCGCCTCGCTCCTGCTCGGCGACTTCCTCGACCTCGCTGACGGGGCGCTCTCGGGCACCTCGCTGGGCGCCGGCGCAATGCTGTTCGGCGCGACCGGAATGGTGGTGCTGTCCTCCGGCCTCGAGCCGTGGGTCGCCTACCCGGCGGGTCTCGTGGTCGGCGTCCTGGTGATCGTCCTCGTGAACGTGCTGCTCAAGCGGCTCAAGGCCGGCGACGACGGCACACCCGTCTCGCTCGTGGGCGCCCAGGGTTCCGTCACGTCCGATGTCGACCGCGGCCACGGTGAGGTCTCCCTCGACGCCGCTACCGAGCTCGAGACCCGGCTCGCGTTCTCCGACGAGCCCATCGAGCAGGGCACGCGGATCGTCGTCGTGGAGCAGCACGGCGCGCGCGTCAAGGTCGAGCCCGTGCGCTGAGCCGCGCTCCGCCGTCCCGATCCCCGCACCACCAGACATCCGGCCGGGACCACCTGTGAGCCTGGCCATCACATCCCCAGGAGCAGACATGGAAATGACCGGACAACTAGTGGGCGTCATCGCCGTCGTGGCCGGCGTGCTCGCGATCTTCCTCGTGCTCGCGTTCGTCGCGAGCCGCATCCGGCGAGTGCCGCCGAACGAGGCCTTGATCATCGTGGGCCGCGGCGCGGGCAAGTCCGAGGCCCAGATGGCGAGCCAGCGTGTCGTCGTCGGTGGCCGGGCGTTCGTGTGGCCGGTGCTGCAGCAGGGCTTCGCGATCTCGCTGGAGCAGCGGCAGATCGGCATCACCGTCGAGGGTGTCGACAAGAACCGGATCAAGATCGCGATCAAGGCCTCGATCAACTTCAAGGTGCGCGGCGACGAGGAGGGCGTCCGACGGGCGGCCCAGCGGTTCCTCTCCCAGCAGCACCTGCTGACCGAGATCATCAAGGAGTCCCTCGAGGGTTCCCTGCGGTCGATCGTCGGCGACATGACGATCGAGCAGATCATCTCGGACCGCAAGGGCCTGTCGGACCGCGTGGTGCAGTCCACCAAGACCGATCTCTCCGAGCAGGGTCTCCAGGTCGACCTGCTGAACATCTCCGACATCTCGACGCCTGGATCGGACTACCTCGCGAACCTCGGCCGCGCCGAGGCCGCCAACGCCCGCCAGCTCGCCGAGGTCTCCGAGGCGGAGGCCAACCGTGCCGCGGAGTTCGCCGCGATCGAGGCGGCCGAGCAGATCGCCGTGCGTAAGAAGGCCCTCGACCTCAAGAAGGCCACCATCAAGGCCGAGACGGACAAGGCGAACGCCGAGGCCGACGCCGCCGGCCAGCTCGCTCGTGCCGAGCAGGACCGTCTCGTGGCCCAGCAGGAGCGCGAGGCCATGGCCGAGAAGGCGCGCGTCGAGCAGGAGCGTCTCGACATCGAGGTCCGCAAGCCCGCCGAGGCCAACGCCTACGCGGAGGTCCAGAGCGCCAACGCCCGCCGTGACGCCAACAACGCGGCCACGGAGGCCGAGGCGTTCAAGCGCACCACGATCGCCGGGGCGAACAAGACCGCCGCGCTGCAGGACGCCGAGGCGTCCGCCGAGTCGGTGCGCCGCGCCGGTGAGGCCGAGCGTGACAAGCAGGTGGCTCTCGCCGCCGGTATCGAGGCCGAGGGCCGGGCGCGGGCCATCGCCGTCGAGGCCGAGGGCCTCGCCGAGGCCAAGGCCATCGACGCCAAGGCTGAGGCACTGCGCAAGTACGGCGAGGCCGCCCTGGTGCAGGAGCTCATCGAGCGGATGCCCGACATCGTCCGTGCCGCTGCCGAGCCCATGGCCTCGATCCAGGGCATGACCGTGATCTCGACCGACGGCGCCTCCGCGATCACCAAGAACGTGGCGTCCGTGATCGGCGAGGGCCAGGGCGTCATCAAGCAGCTGACGGGCGTGGACATCAACCAGCTCATCTCGAACCTCGCCGGCCCGATGAACGGTGGCGCCTCCGGCCCCACCGACGTCTCCGGCGCCGCAGAGAAGAACTGACCCTCTGGTCAGAGACCGTCGAACAGGTCAGGCCCCCAGGTCACTCCGGTGACCTGGGGGCCTGACCCGTCATGGCTCCGGGTAGCGGGCGTCGTAGCGCCAGAACCGCGACGTCAGCCGCACGATCACCCAGAGCAGCACCAGGCACGTGAGGCCGCCGACGACGGCCGCCCAGCCCTCACCGAACCACGTCGCCTCCACGCCGAGGACCATCTCCCCGAGGCGCGGCCCGCCGGCCACCACCACGATGAACACACCCTGCAGCCGCCCGCGCATGTGGTCGGGGGTCGCGGTCTGCAGGATGCTCTGCCGGAACACCGACGAGACGCTGTCGGAACCACCGGCGAGCGCCAGCGCGATCCCGGCCACGACCACCGCCCAGACGATCGGCCCGTCCGGTGAGCCGCGGCCCACGAGCACGAGGACGAGCCCGAAGGCAGCGATCGATACGGCCCACGCGGTGATCGCCCAGACGATCACCTGCCCCTGCTTGCGGATGCGCGTCAGCCCGCCCGAGAACACGCCGGCGAGGATGCCCCCGACGGCGAAGGCCGCGGCGAGCACACCGGTGGTCGTCTCGCCGCCGCCGAGGTAGATGACGCCGGCGGCCGGCCACAGCACGCGCGGGAAGGACAGGACCATGGCGCAGATGTCGACGAGGAACGTGGTGCGCACGTTCGGCTGGGTCGCGAGATAGCGCAGGCCGTCCAGGACCGACCGCAGGCCGACGCCGCGGACGCGGCTCCTGCCGTTCTGCGGGCCGTCGGCCTCCGTGCCCTCCGGCAGGACGGGCGGCAGCCGGAACACCGCCCAGAGAGCTGCGAGGAACAGCACCATGTCGAGGGTGTACGCCCAGGCGTACCCGAGCTGGGCGACCAGCAGTGCGCCGATCAGCGGTCCACCGGTCAGCGCAACGTTCCAGGAGAGCGTCATCAGCGCGTTGGCCGCCGGCATGAGCTCCTTGGGGAGCAGTCGCGGGATGATGGCCGACCGCGCCGGGTTGTTGATGGCGAAAGCGGCGCTCTGCACGGCGACCAGTCCGTACAGCAGAGGCACGGACTCCAGCCCGAGCCACGCCTGCACGGCGATGCCGGCCACGACCACCCACAGCACGAGCGACGACACGAGCGACACCTTGCGCCGGTCGTAGTGGTCCACGAGCGCCCCGCCGTACAGGCCGAGCGCCACCAGCGGAACCAGCGAGAAGAGGCCCAGCAGCCCGACCGCCAGCGTGGACCCGGTCAGGGCGTAGATCTGCAGGCCCACCGCGACGATGGTGACCTGGGTACCGATGTTCGAGACCGAGAGCCCGAACCAGAGACGCCGGAAGTCGGGCGACACCCTCAAGGGTGTGGTGTCGGCGAGCAGGTGGCGCATGGTGTCCGATGGTAGGCCGCGCTCAGGCCCAGCCGGCTCGCCTGTGACGTGCGCCTCTGACACATGACAGAGCGGGCGCTCAGGACACCCCCCGATGTCCCGAGCTCCCGCTCTGTACTGTCCTGGTCCGCGGGCCGGGGCGCCCCCCAGCGGCGCCCCGACCCTCGAACCTGCCGACCCGGGTGATGGTCAGCCCTCGTTCATGAGTCACCTTGATGGCTCATGAACAAAGACCGCACCCGGATCGTTGTCAACCGGCAGAGCGTGGACGAACCACGCTTCACCGGCGACGCACTCGGAGCGCCGCGATCCCCAGCCCCAGAAGGAGCGAGATCAGCGAGAGCTGCCCCGTGGTCATGTGGCCCGTCTCGGCGAGGCCGGCTTCGGGCACCACGATCGGTGCCGCCTCCGCCTCCGCCTCGGGCTCAGGAGGTATGGCGCGCAGTCCCTCGCTCAGGCCGTGCGACAAGAAGCTCTCGTCGTAGGCCGTCGGGACGCTGCCGCCCTTGTCACCCCAGCTGAGGTCGACGCCCTCGCCGGGAACGCCCGCACCGGCATCCGGCCCGGCCGCGGGTGCACTGTCGTCCTCGTGTCCGTCGGCCGCGGTCGGTACGACGTCCGAGACACCGCCGACGGCCAGTCCAGCGGCGACCACATCCGCGACCGTGGAGCCCTCGGACACCTGGCCGGCGCGATCCTGGGCTTCCGGTCCCTGGTTTCCCGTTCCGTCCGCACCGGGCTTGCCGGTGTCGGGCTTGCCGGTGTCGGGCTTGTCGGTGTCGGGCTTGTCGGTGTCGGGCTTACCGGTGTC
>NZ_JAJQQP010000007.1:81467-350872 GCF_028994805.1 Promicromonospora iranensis
CCACCGTCGGCTCCTGGCTTCGCGGTTCCCGGCTTGCCCGTTCCGGGCTTGCTCGGTTCAGGATCTTCGGTCCCCGGCTCGCCCATCCCTGGCTCCTCAGTTCCCGGGTCCTCAGTTCCCGGCTCCTCAGTACCCGGCTCACCTGTTCCGGGCTCACCAATTCCAGGCTCACCAGTTCCAGGCCCACCAGTTCCAGGCCCACCAGTTCCAGGCCCACCAGTTCCAGGCCCACCAGTTCCAGGCCCAGGGTTCTCTGTGCCAGGCTCACCCGGCCCAGGCTCACCCGGCCCAGGGTCCTCGGACCCCTCCGACGGGACGCCGGTCAGCAGGCCGTCGACCAGTCCGTCCTTGCCCAGCGTGCCCTCGACCACTCCCGGGACGTCGGCGCGCAGGAGCGACCGGACGATTCCCTCGCGGTCGACGAGCTCGCCCACCAGCCCACTCTCGGCCGCAGCGAGGTCGCCGCGCACGGCGGCCTCGTCCTCGGCCGGGTCGGTGGCTCCGTGAGCGACCGGGGCCGGCGGACCTTCCGCTGCGGCGTGCGCGGAGGAGGCACCGACGACCATGAGGCCGCCCGCGACAAGTGCCGTGTAGAGCACGCGTCGGAAGTATCTGTCCATGGGTCTCTCCTTGCCTGGCGTGGAGCCGACGGCAGATTCACCGTCGGGAGATGCCGCACGCGAAGGCGCGGCCCAGCCAGGTCAGGCAGGAGAGACAGGGATGTCCGTGTAGCTGCGCGAGAGCCTCGCGCGCGACTCGTCGGTCGCCACGCGCCAGCAGCGTGCCCGGAAGAGCAGCAGGGCGGAGAGCACCGCGAGGAGCTCACCGCCCGGGACCTTCAGCTGCGGGGCGCCGCCGAGCAGACCGGCCGTGCTCGCCGCCGCGGCGTTGCCGGCACCGCCGGCAACGAGCGGGAGGTCCGCACCGAGGAGGCTCGGGCCGCCCGCGTGGGCGGCCCCCGCCGTCAGGACGTTCAGGGCGAGAACGGCGTCCGATGCGGTGGCGCCCTCGCGGACGCCCTCCCGCATCAGGTCGAGCATGGCGTGCTGGACGCCCGCAGAGGTCCAGACCACGACCGCGACGCCACCGGGAGCCTGCAGCGCCCCCGGGGACGTCGCCTCGGCGCCCTCGGCCTGCTCCGCCGGGGCCACCGTGCTGGGGCCGTCCGGCACCGAGGGCTGGACGGGAAGCTCCGGCACGAGGACACCCGGCGCCGGAGCGGTCGGCTCCACGATCGGGCGGAGCGGCTCGACGACCGGAGCCAGCCCCTCGCCCACCGGAGCGACGACTCCGACGACCGGCGACAGGACCGGCTTGAGCGCGTCCGTGACCGGAGCGGTGGCGGGCTCGAGCGCCCGCACGATCGGGGAGGTCACACCACCGACGACGTCGGTCACCGGGGAGACCAGGCCGACGACGGGCTTCAGCACGCCGCCCGTCACCGGGGCGAGCGGCTCGGTCACCACGCCGAGCACCGGCGCCAGCGGGGAGACGACCTGCCCGACCAGTCCTGCCACCGGGGTCAGCTGTTTCCCGACAGGTTCGGTCACCGGCTTGAGCGCCTCGCCGACCTGCTCCGTGACGGGCTTGAGGATCGGGTCGGAGACCTGCTCGACGACCTCGGCGACACCCGCGACGGGCTTCTCGGTGATCCGTGTCACCGCCTCACCCACAGGTGCGGTCACCGTGCTGACAGGCTCGGTCACCGGCTTCAGCACGCCGTCGGTGACCAGGTCCACCGCCCCCGCGACCGGCTTCGTGGCCGGCTCGGCCACCTTTCCGGTGAGCTCGTTCTTCCCGGTCGACCCGGGAGCAGGCGCGGCAGGCTCTGGCACCGGCTTCGCGGCAGGCTCCGCCACGGCGGGCTCCGCCGCGGCAACGGGCGCCTCGGGCTCCGCTTCCGGCGCAGGCTCAGCGGCCGGGCCGGGCGCAGGAGCCGAGGGCTCGGGTGCGGACGGCTCCGTCGTCGCCGAGGCACTGCCCGCCGTGGCCCCGACGGCTGTGGTGTTGGTCAGCCCGATCAGGTCGGTGGTTCGCGTGACGGTCTGCGTCGTCGCCTCGACCGTGTCACCGAGGACGGAGCCGAGCGGGCCGCGTTCCGCGGCGCTCGACGGGGCCGCGAGAGTGACGCCCAGCGCGAGGCCCGCTGCGCCGAGCGCGAAGGTCCCGACGGCGCGCGCGACAGCACGACGGAGGTGATCCCCCGTGCCCGTCAGCGCGTCCTTCGACATCGGTCTCCTGCTCTCCGGCCCCCGTGTGGGCCGCTACCAGACATGCATACACATTTAATCTGCTCGGGGTTCCCGAACTCGGCAACTGCATATCTGCGGTTTGCGGATCGCGAATTTTGTGCTTAGGAACTGCGACATGTCGGAAGAGGCGCGCTATCTCGCCCTTCTTCCGCTAATCCGCACGATTGGAACGGGGCATCCCGGGGCCGAGGGTGAACTCACAGATCACCCGACGGTGGCCCCGAAGACGAGGCCCAGCACATAGGTGACGCCCGCCGCGCCGAGGCCGATCGCGATCTGGCGCAGCGCCCTGGTGAGTGGGGAGGTGCCCGACAACAGCCCGACCACGGCACCCGTCACCAGCAGCGCGAGCCCCACGAGCGCGGTGGCGACGACCACGGCGGCGAGTCCCTCGAGCCCGAACAGGTAGGGCAGCACCGGGACCACTGCGCCCGACGCGAAGAAGCAGAAGGACGAGACCGCCGCGCCCCATGCGGTCCCGTGCGTCTCGAGGTCGTCCGCGCCGTCCAGGTCGTCCGCGTCGTCGGCGGAGTCGGTGCCGTCCGCGGGACGCTCCGCGGCGGAAGCCCCGTGCACCCGGAGGAGCGGCCCCTGCTGTTCCGTGGGAGTGACCGCGAGCCGGGCGAGCACGGCGTCGGCGTGCGCGGTCGCGTCCTCGATGGTCATGCCCCGGGCCCTGTACACGAGCGCCAGCTCGTTCGCGTCGACGTCGAGGTGCGGCAGGGCGGCGCCGGCCGCGGGCGACGGCGACGACGCCTCGAGCAGCTCGCGCTGCGAGCGCACCGACACGAACTCCCCCGCACCCATCGAGAGCGCACCCGCGAGAAGTCCGGCGAGCCCGGACAGCAGCACGGTGCTCGTCGCCACGCCGGAGGCGCCGATGCCGAGCACGAGCGCGAGGTTCGACACGAGCCCGTCGTTCGCGCCGAACACGGCGGCACGGAACGTGCCCGACAGCCGGTTCCGGCCGCGGGTTGCCAGCGCCCGCACCACTTCCTCGTGGATCTGCTCGTCGGCCGCCATGGTCACCGTGGCATCGGCGTCGTGCGCGTACGACGACCTGGCCTCGGCCCGCTGCGCGAGCGCCAGCACGAAGACGCCGCCGAAGCGGCGGGCGAGGAAGCCGAGCGCCCGGGTCCGGAGGTCGCCACGCACGGGCGCGCCGACGTCGGGGCCCAGGAGATCGAGCCAGTGTGACTCGTGCCTCTTCTCCGCGCGCGCGAGCGCGAGCAGGATCTCGCGCTCCTCACCGGCGCGTCGTCCGGCGAGGTCACGGTAGACCGCGGCCTCGGCTCGCTCGTCCGCGAGCAGCCGGCGCCACCGCCGGACGTCGGCGCGGGTCCGACGGCGGGACGGGTGCAGCTCCTGCGCACGCTCGGCGGGCGTGGGGGTGCTGCCGGACGAGCGTCGGGCCGGGTCGGAAGGTATGTGGGGCACGACGTCATCATGCCCACGGATCACGGGGCGTGGGTTTCGTGGCTCCAGCGGAGGTTTTTCGCCCGGCCGAACTCCGTGCCCGTCCGGGGCCGAACCTCCCGTTCCCCGGCCTGCCGTACGGATTCACGAGCAGAAGGATGCACAATGGACGCCGTGATCATCGTCAGCACGCACGGGTCGGCCGCACCCGGCGGCGCGATCGGATGGGCGTGGATCAACCACGCGGGCGGCCAGTTCGACTCGGGCGGCGCTGCCCGAGGAAACGACCAGGTAGCCGCGCTCTCGGCCTTGCTGCGGGCGATCGAGGCCCACCCGGGTGACGAGCCCCTGCTCGTGGAGTCCGGCTCGCAGTACGCCATCCGATCAGTGTCCGAGTGGTCCGAAGGATGGAAGCGCAACGACTGGCGCTCCCCGTCCGGCGATCCCGTCCCGAATCTCGACCTCGTGCAGGGCATCGACCGTGCCGTCACGGAACGCACGGGCCCGGTCCGCTTCCACTGGGTACGGGGGCACGTCGGCAACCCCTACAACGAGCGCGTCGACCAGCTCGCCGGCTTCGCCGCCGAGGAGTGGGACGCGGGACGTGGCGGTGTCGGCGAGATGCTCGTGCCGGACGCCGGGATGATCCCGGACGCCGAGCTGCGCCACGCGAGCGCCGCCGCGGAGACGCCGGAGCCCTCTGCCCGCGTCACGCCGCCTGCCCCGGTCGGGACCGCGGCCGGCCGGACGTGGGTCGCGGACACCCTGTTCGACTGAGCTCGACCGAGTTCGACCGACGGTCGTTCGGCCGGGGACAGAGCTGCGGCCCTGACCCGACGTACCAGGTGCGTCGGGTCAGGGCCGCAGTCCGCGTCTGGTGCGAGGACGGGCTACAGGCCGGCCAGCAGGAGGTCGTCAGCGGTCCGGGCGGCCGGGGCGACCCGGCCGGTGGTGGCCGGGTCGGCGTCGTCGGCGCCGTCGTCCTTCCTGGCCGCCTCCCGCAGGAAGAGCGGAACAGGCTTCGCCGTACGGGCGCTGAACTCGAGCCGGTCGGCGACGGCGCGCGCGTGCTGCGCCATCTCGTGCGCGATGGTGATGCTCTCGCCCAGGTAGGCGCTCGGGTCGATCAGGCGGCGGATCTCGTCGCGGTCGAAGTAGGCGCTGACCGTGGTGTTCCGCACCAGCAGGTCGAGGAACCGCTCGTCGCCGACGGCGGACTCCTGCGCCACCTCGTACACGACCTCGTGCGCCTTCTGCCGACCGATGCGCTCGCCCAGCTCCATCATGAGCGACTCCGAGCCGATGAGCCCCTCGCTGAGGGCGAGGTTCGACCGCATCCGCTGCTCGTCCAGCTCCAGCCCGTCGAGGATGACGTCGAGCCGGGTCAGGATGTCGCCGCCGAGCACCGTGGCGCGCTTGACCGTCTCCTCCAGGAGGTCGGTCATGCCGCCGTTCGCCTCGTGGTCGTGCTGCATCGCCTCGAGCGCCGGTGCGGCGAGCGCACGGAGCTGTGCACTCATCGACAGGAGGTCGAGGGCGAGCTGCGGGTTGCGCTTGTGCGGCATGGTCGAGCTGCCGACGGTCCCGTCCGGGATGGGCTCGAACGCCTCGCCGAACTCCGGCTGCATCATCGAGTAGATGTCCTTGCCGATCTTGCCCGCGGTGCCGGCCACCTGGCCGAGGACGAGCACCAGCTCCACGATGCCGTCGTTGATCGCGCGTGACGGGACGGGCATGGTGCCCAGCCCGAGGTGGTTGGCGACCCGGCGCTCGACCTCGCGACCGGCCGGCCCGAACGACGCGAACGTGCCGACGGCGCCGCCCATGAGCACCCGGAACAGCCGGTCCTCGAGGCGCTCGAGCCGGTCGGTGTGGGCCGTGAGCTCGTCGATCCAGACCGCCACCTTGAAGCCGAAGGTGATCGGGACGGCGTGCTGGCTGTGCGTACGGCCCGCCATCGGCACCGCTGCGGAGGCGTCGGCCTGCTTCGACATGCCGCGCAGCACCTTGGCGAGCAGGTCCTTGACGGCGCGGTGCGCGTCACGCAGCACCAGCACGTCGGCCGTCTGCGTGATGTTCTGCGTGGTGGCACCCCAGTGCACCCATCCACCGTGCTCGCGCCCGACCACGCGGGCGAACTCCTCGATGAGCGGCATCAGAGGGTGGCTCGCCGACACCGTCTCGGCCGCCACCCGGTCGAGGTCGAGCTTCTCGATCTGTGCCGCCTGCGCGATCGCCTCCCCTGCCGGCTCCGGGATCAGGCCGACCTCGGCCTCGGCCAGTGCGAGCGCGGCCTCGACGTCGAGCCGCGCCTGGAATCGGTTCTCGACGCTGAAGAGGTGCGCGATCCCGGCGTCGGGCACGCGTCCGTCAGTAAAGTGTCGAATCGATTCGCTGTGCATTTCTGGTTTCCCCACTCAGTTTTCTCGCCGTACGTGACTGGACGTGCACTGACAGGTCTGACCCGGGTACGGGGCCGGTCTGCCGGCGGTCTCCTTCTCCACCGCACCGGCCGCCGTGGAGCCTTGCCCGCCGGCCTGCCGTGCTGAACGCACTGTGCCGATTGCTCGATGCACCGAGTTGCTGTTCCGAATGATGGGAGAAGAAACCGCCCCCAGATTAGCCGAACTGTTTCGGGAATGTAACGGGAGTGAGGCCTGTCACACGGATCGCCGGTTCCCGGAGGGCCCGCAACCTGCCGTTCTGCAGGGCAGTGACCGGGCGGTGACCGGCGACGGGTGAACTTTCCTGGTGCTCGTTCGTCGTCTCACATGGCGAGAACGCAGGGCAGGCCGCCGACGCAGAGAACCCGGCCGCACGTGCCGTCGAGGGGCGTGCGGCCGGGCTCTCCGTCGAGGCACCGGCTGGTGCGGCGCGAGCGTGGTGCGGTCAGCCCGCGGACGCGTCGTCGGCCGGGGCTTCGTGTTGCTCGCGTTGAGGCGCGAAGGCCTCGGTGGCGCTTCGATGCAGGAGCGTGGTGCGGCGAGGGTTGGCGATGGAGTGGTACTGGGCGTCGTCGGCGTCCGTCATGATCCTCCTCCGGTGCAGGCGTACGGCTACGGTGCACGTGGTTCACCGCTCTGTGCGGATCAACTATTTTCGTTGATACCGAGTCGCGCCGTCGACTGAAGTGCCTGTGACATCTGCCTCATCGCGCCGTCAGAACTTTGCCGCGGGCACGCTCGTTGGTGCTACCCGTCCGCCCTGGGCGCGACGGCGGCGCCCGGAGGGACACCGCGCACGCGGTACCCGGTGGGGAACAGCTGGTAGCGGCCTGCCACCAGGCCCCAGAGGCCGCGCGGCGCCAGGAGGACCACTGCCACCGCCACCGCGCCGAGCACCACCAGGTACCAGGTGCCGAGCGGTGCCAGTGCCTGCTGCAGCGCCCAGTAGAGGACTGCCCCGACGAGCGGGCCCTCGATGGTCCCGATCCCGCCGACCACCACGATGAAGATCATCGCGGCGGTCCAGCTCACGGAGTAGATCGATCCCGGCGTCACCCCGAGCGTGCTCAGCGCCACGAGGGCACCCGCGAGCGCCGCACCGCCCGATCCTGCGACGTAGACGAGGCGCCTGCCCCGGTCCACCGCTACGCCCAGGCTGCTCGCGGCGACGCGGTCGTCACGGATCGCGGTGAGGCCGAGTCCCACGCGGGAGCGCATGAGCAGGTACGTCCCGAGCACGACGGCGACCATGAGCGCCAGCGCGAACCAGTAGACGAAGGCGACCCGCTCCACCCGGTCGGTGCCGCGGAAGGCGCTGAGGGAGAGCCCGGTCCCGCCACCGAGCCCGTCGATCCGCATGGTGACGAGCCGGAACACCTCCGCCACGACCCAGGTGCCGATGGCGAAGTACCCGCCGGCCAGGCGGAACACGAGGTAGCTCGTGGGCAGGGCGATCGCGGCACCGACCAGGCCGGCGGCTGGCACGGCCAGCCACAGCGGGGCCCCGACGGCGTCGGCGAGCTGGATCAGGGCGTACCCGCCCACGCCGACGTACGCCTGCTGGCCGACGCTCACCATGCCGCCGTACCCCGCGAGCAGGTTCCAGGTGGTACCGAGTATCACGAGGGCGAAGAGCATCACGAGGCTCGACAGCGCGCCCAGGGTCACCACGTAGGGCACGACCGCGGCGAGCAGGACGACCACGACCAGCAGGACGCCCCCACC
The DNA here is from genome assembly GCF_028994805.1 of Promicromonospora iranensis. GTDB lineage: Bacteria > Actinomycetota > Actinomycetes > Actinomycetales > Cellulomonadaceae > Promicromonospora > Promicromonospora iranensis. Next base: position 89,305 of record NZ_JAJQQP010000007.1, read on the forward strand.
GGCCAGCGATCCGCGCCCGCCGCGCGTGATCGTCCGGGTGGCAGCTCGGGCCGCACCGGCGTCGCTCATTCCTGCACGCTCCTCGGCATGAGGCCGCCCGGCCGGACCACGAGGACGGCGAGGAAGACGAGGTGCCCGGCGAGCACCCCGGACTGCGGGTCGGTCTGCGCGCCGATCGTCTGGGCCAGGCCCAGGACCATGCCGCCGGCGAGCGTGCCCCACAACGAGCCCAGCCCGCCGATGATCACCGCCTCGAACGCGAACAGCAGAACGAGCTCTCCGTAGCCCGGCGAGAACTGCGTGCTCATGCCGACGAACACGCCCGCGAGCCCCAGCGTCGCAAAGGCGAGCGCGGTCGCCACCGCATACATGTGCCGCGGGTCGACGCCGGTCATGGCGGCGGCGCCGGCGTCGTCCGCGACGGCGCGCATGGCGCGGCCCGTGGAGGTGCGGGCCAGGAGGAGCTGGACCGTCGCGATGACCGACGCCGCCACGGCCAGGGTGAGCAGCGGCAGGACGCCGACCGAGAGGCTGCCGACGGGCAGGCCCGCCGAGGCCAGTCCGCCCGTGGGGATGGTGCGGGTGTCCGCGCTGAAGACCTCCTGGAGCAGGTTCGTGAGCGCCACGGCGACGCCGAACGACACGAGCAGCGGCGCGAGCTCACCCGCGCCGCGCGGGCCGTCGGCCGGGTCCCGGCCGACCTGGGCGAGCGCCGGGTTGAACAGGCCCCGCTGCACCGCGTAGCCGAGGGCCGCGAACAGCGGGACGACCACGACGGTCGCGAGCCACAGCGGCAGGCCCTGCTGCACCAGGACCAGCGTGAGGTAGGCGGCGAGCACCGCGAGCACGCCGTGCGCCAGGTTGACGATGCGCATCACGCCGAAGATCAGCGACAGGCCGCAGGCCAGCAGGGCGTACTGCCCGCCGAGCAGCACTCCCTGCACGCCGGCGTTGAGCCAGTCCATCGTTCCTCCGGTCTCGTTGCGTTCCATTTCGGTGGGGGGTGGGTGATGCCGAAGTAGGCGTCCGCGACGGTGTCACGGTCCAGGCCGGCAGCCGGCGCCTCCAGCACGGTCCGGCCGCCGAGGAGGCACTGGACCCGGTCGGCCACCCGCAGCGCCTGGTCCAGGTCCTGCTCGACGACGAGCGCGGTGGTGCCCGACGCGGTGATCCGCCGCACCGCGTCGTAGAGCTGCGCCACGACGGTGGGCGCGAGCCCGAGCGACACCTCGTCGAGCAGCAGCACGCGCGGGTTCGCCAGGAGCGCACGGCCGATCGCGACAGCCTGCTGCTGCCCGCCGGACAGGACGCCGCCCCGTCGGTCCCTCATCTCTGCCACCAGCGGAAACATCTCGTACACGGCGCGCAGGTCCCACGGCCCGGGGCGCTTGGGCCAGCGGCCCATGAGCAGGTTCTCCTCGACGGTGAGCGAGCCGAAGACACGCCGCCCCTCGGGCACGAGCGCGATCCCGCGCCGCACCCGCCGGTGGGCGGGCACCCGGGTGACCGGCTCGCCGTCGAGCAGCACGCTGCCCGACGTCGGCAGGTGCGTCCCGGCGAGCGCCGCCAGCAGCGTGGACTTGCCCGCGCCGTTGGCGCCGAGCACCGCGAGGGTCTCGCCCTCGGCGACGGACAGCGACACGCCGTCCACCGCAGTCAGGTCGCCGTACCGGACCTCGAGGCCGGTCACGTCCAGGACGTTCATGCCGTCTCCCCGGTGGGCTCCGTCGCCGGCTCGGAGCCCGCGTCCACGGCGTCGACCGTCGAGCCCAGGTACACCTCGACCACCTGCGGGCTGCGGATCACCTCGTGCGGGTCGCCCTGGGCGATCACCTCCCCGCCGGCGAGGCACATCAGCCGGTCCACCACGCCGAGCAGCGCGTGCAGCACGTGCTCGATCCAGACGACTGCCACGCCGTCGTCCCGCAGGCGGCGCACGAGGTCCACCACCTGTGGCAGCTCGCGGTCGGTGAGGCCGCCGGCGATCTCGTCCAGGAGAAGGAGTCGCGGGCCGGCCGCGAGGGCTCGCGCGACCTCCAGCCGCTTGCGGTCCAGCAGGCGCAGGCTGCCCGACGGCGTGTTGGCCACGCCGGTCAGGCCCGTCACCTCGAGCGCGTGCCAGGCCTGGGCACGCGCGTCCCGGGGCGGCCCCGTCCTCGTGTGTCTCCGCCCGGCGAACGACGCCCCGACCAGGGCGTTCTCGTACACGGTGAGCCCACCGAAGGGTCGCGGCACCTGGTACGACCGTGCGATGCCCCGGTCGGCACGGGCTGCGGCGCCGAGCCGGGTGATGTCCCGTCCGTCGAGCGCCACCGTCCCGGCGTCGGCCCGCTGCGTGCCCGCGACGATGTCGAGGAGCGTGGTCTTGCCCGCCCCGTTCGGCCCGACGAGGCCGAGCGCCTCACCGGCGGAGACCTCGAACGACACGTCGCGGGCCGTGACGACCCGGCCGAAGCGCTTGGCGACGCCGGACACCTCCAGCAGGGGCACGGTCACTCCTTTCGGGGTCTCGGCAGGCTCGACCAACGGTGCGGTGCGGGTCGAGGTGCGGGTCTATCGGAGGGGTTCTACCTCGCCGCCCGCCGGGATCTCCGGGGCCAGCTCGTTGGAGACGACCACGAGCTCGTACGGGTGCGCGCCCTCGTCCTCCCCCTCGTCCAGGCGCCACTGGCCACCGACCAGCGGGGTCTTGGCGACATACGGCGGGACGCTGTCGTCGACGCCCCAGGCGACGTCGCCGACCACGGTGGAGACCTGGAGGGTGGACAGCGCCTCGGTGATCGCGTCCGGCTCGGTGGAACCGGCCTCCTCGACGGCAGCGACGGTGATCTCGAACAGGGCCTCCGCGAAGCCGAGCGGCTGGGTCCACTGCTTGCCGGTGTCGGCCTCGTACTGGTCAGCCAGCTCCTGCGCCGTCTGTCCCGTCAGGGACGAGGAGAACGGTGCCGTCGGGTGCCACCAGACCTCGGAGGTGAGGCCGTCGCCCTCGTTGCCCAGGGCCTCGACCGCCGACGGGAAGAGCAGTGCCTTGCCGATCGTCGCGATCTTCGGCTGGTAGCCCTGCTGGCCCGCCTGCTGCCAGAACGTGGTGAAGTCAGGCGGGATCGGCACGCCCACGAGGATGTCGTGGCCCTTGAACGCGGAGAGCTGCGCCGAGAAGTCCTGGGTCCCGTTCGGGTACAGGCCCGGATCGTCGATCGTGACGCCGGTGTCGGCCGTGAGGGCGGGGAAGTTCGCGCTCCAGGCCTGGCCGTCCGGGTCGTTCGGGAACAGGCCGGCCGCCTGGGAGTTGGTGTCGACCTGGCTCCACATGTCCGCGTAGACCGCCGACACGTCCTCGAGGCCCCAGAACGCGTGATAGCTGTACTCGAGGTCGGCCGGCTGGTCACCCTCGCGGATCGCGAACGGCTGCCAGGGCGCGACCGTCGAGATGCACGGGACCTGGTTCGCCTCGCACTGCTCCGAGACGGGGTTGGTGATGTCCGGCGTGGACGAGGTCAGCACCAGGTCGACGCCGTCGCTGTTGATCAGCTCGGCCGCCACCTCGCCCGCGCGGGCCGAGCTGGACTGCGAGTCCTTCACGATGATCTCGACGGCGTGCTCGCTCCCGTCGACCGTGACCGGGTTGTCCGCGAACCACTCCTCCATCGCCTCGATCACGTAGGCGTTGGCCTCGCCGAACGGGGCCGACGAGCCGGTCTCGGTCGAGACGAACCCGATCCGGAGGACGTCCTCCTCCCCGCCGTCGCCGCCGATCGTGCCGCCGCCGACGTCGCCGCAGCCCGCGAGGGCCCCTGCCAGCACTGCCGTCGACGCCCAGGCAGCCAGTGCCCGTCCGTTGCGAACCATCGTCGTCACTCCAAGTCAGTAGTGGTACGTGCTACATCGGTGGTGCCGTGACTTCCAGTGGTGCGGGTGGCGCCGGTCACTCGCGCGGGGCGAGCACCATGTCGAAGCGGGTGCGCGACCACGTGCCCGCCACCGCGCGGCCGTCCGGCGTCGGGGTGCCCGCCGGCAGCTCCTCGAAGTCCATGACGAGCGAGTCCTTGACCCCGAACACGGAGTCCGAGGCGAGCAGCTCGTCGCCGCGCACGAAGATGTGGGTCACCAGGGTGCGGAGCCCCGGCGCGGTCACCATGAAGTGCAGGTGCGCGGCACGCAGGGGCGACCGGCCCGTGGCCGCGAGCAGCGCGCCCACCGGCCCGTCGTGCGGGATCGGGTACGGCGTGGGCGTGATGCCCCAGAACCGGTACCCGCCGTCGTCGTCCGAGTAGAGGTGCGCGCGCCCCGCGGTGCGCTCGTCGCCGTACTGGACGTCGTAGAACCCGTCCTCGTCGGCCTCCCACACCTCGATCCGGGCTCCCCGCACCGGCCGGCCCGACGTGTCGGTGACGGTGCCCTCCACCCAGCAGGGCTGCCCCGTGGCGCCGCCGGCGATGTCCCCGCCGTTCTCGATACGCGGGGCGTCGTCCATGAAGAACGGTCCGAACACCGTGGCCTCCGTCGCGGACCCGTACGCCTCGTTGTTGATGGCGATGGTCTGCATGGAGGCGCCCAGCACGTCGGACAGCAGGATGAACTCCTGCCGTCTGTCGTCGGTGATGTGCCCGGCAGCCGTGAGGAACTCGATGCCCTTGTTCCACTCGTCCTCGGTGAGCCGCACCTCGCGCAGGAACGCGTGCAGGTGCCGGGTCAGGGCCTGCATGACGGTCTTCAGTCGCTCGTCGCCGGCACGGTCGAACGACGCCACCACCCGGTCGGTGAGGTCCTGCTCCCGGGCGGCCTGCTCCGGGGCCGCCGCGTGGTCGTCCTCAGCCATCCTGGTCGCTCCGCCCGAGCACCGCCCTGAGCGCGTCGCCGAGGGCGCCCGCGGGGTCGGCGGCGAGCGTCTGCGCTCGCCATGCCACGTGCGCGTCGGGACGCACCAGGATCGCGCCCGACTCCTCGACGCCCCGCATCTTCGCCCAGTCGTAGTAGGTGTCGATCACCTCGCGGCCGGGTCCGATGACCACCGTCCCGAGCGGCACGCCGAGCTCGTCGGCCACCGTGGCCGCCGCGTCGGCCCATGCCTCCCCGGCGATGCCGGTGACCAGCGTGAACCGCCCGTACGGCACCAGGTCGTGGGTCGAGCGCTTGTAGCCGGCGGGGTCGGCCACCCAGACGTGCGGGAACCGGGCGCCCGGGACCGTGGACTGCTCGTAGTAGAGCTCCGGGTCGCGCTCGTCCACAGGCTGGGGAGAACCGTCAGCGACGACCGCGGCGGACTCGTAGAACTGCCCCATGTCCACACCGTGTGCGTTGAACTCGTAGTGCTTAAGGTCCATCGCCTCCACGAGCGCCGCACGCTTGGCCTCCCCGGCCGGGGTGTTGGCCTTGCGCTCGTCGATCGCGGCCTGCATCGCCTCCGGGGTCTCGGCGTCGAGCACGCCGAGCACCTCCATGAACCGGAACTCGCCGCCGGACTTGTTGGCCCGCAGCACGATCTGCTCGGCGATCGGCGCGCGCTCGGTCGAGTAGGTGTCCAGCAGGGACGGCGCCGCCTGCCCGTTCAGGACCGCGGCGATCTTCCACGCCAGGTTGTACGCGTCCTGGACCGACGTGTTCGAGCCCAGGCCGTTGCTCGGCGGGTGCCGGTGCACGGCGTCGCCCGCACAGAAGACGCGCCCCTTCTGCAGGTGCGTCGCGTACATCTGGTTGTTGCCCCACAGCGAGTAGCCCGTGATCTCGACGTCGAGGTCGTCGACGCCGACCAGCTGCCGCACGATCTCGGCCGCTGCCGCGTCGTCCAGCTGCGGCGGGTCGCCCGCGATGTCGTAGCCCCAGACGATCAGCCACTCGTTCCACGGCCGGACCATGCGGACCAGGCCCGCACCGATCCCGCCGACGTCGGAGCCGGGCTGCAGCACCCAGTACAGGACGGACGGACGGTGACCGACGAGGTCGGTGAGGTCGGCCTTGAACGTGATGTTCATGGAGCCGGCGATGTCCATGGCGCCCTCGAACGGCAGGCCGATGTCGGCCGCCACCTGGGAGCGCGCCCCGTCGCCGCCGATCAGGTACTTCGACCGGATCGTGTACTCGGTGCCGGTGACCCGGTCGAGCACGCGGGTGCTGACGCCGTCGGCGTCCTGGGTGTGGCTCAGGTACTGCGTGGAGAACCGCGACTGGGTGCCCCGCTCGGTGGCGTTCTTCACCAGGATCGGCTCGAGGTACGTCTGCGGGATGTCCACCGTGAGCGACGGCGAGGCGAGGCGGGCGTCCGCCTCGCGCGCGGGGTGCGTCTCCCAGGTGAGGATGCGGCCGATCTCCTCGCCCGCGATCGTCGTGCAGAACACCGTGTCGCCCACGAGCTCGTGCGGCGTGGCGTCCGCGAGGACCTGGTCCTCGATCCCCAGGTCCCGGAAGATCTCCATGGTCCGCTGGTTGGTGATGTGCGCTCGGGGCGTGTTCGCCGTCCAGCGGTACTTGGTGATCATGATGTTGCCGATCCCCAGGCTGGACAGGAACAGAGCGGCCGACGCGCCCGCCGGGCCGGAGCCGACGACGAGCACGTCCGTCTCGACGACGACGTCGGTGGGCGTGGTGCCGGCAGGGCTGCTGGGCAGTGCGGTCTCTGTCTGACCGTCGTCGAACTCAGGCATGCGCACAGGCTGCCGTGGGCCTCCGACCAGGGAAAAGACCTGCCCACGAAAGTCGGCGGAAATTCTCAAGAACCGATGGGGAGCGGGTGTGCCGGGCCGGTGTACCGGCGAGCCTCCGACGGCGACATGCCCGACTGCTCCCGGAACACGCGCGAGAACTGCGCGGCCGACGAGAAGCCGCAGCGCAGGCCGATAGCCTCGACCGTCTGCTCCGCGTAGGAGGGCATGCGCAGCATGCGGCCCGCCATCTCCACCCGGCGCCGGGCGACGAACCGCGGCACGCTCGTGCCCCGCTCGGCGAACACGCGCGAGAGCTGCCGCTCGCTCAACCCGATCGCGTCGGCGATGCGGCGCGCGGACAGCGTGGGGTCGCGCAGCCACTGCCGCACGTACTGCTCTGCCGCGGCGAAGTGCGCCCCCGTCGTCGACGTCCCGGCGGCCGGGGGCCTGGCCGTCGACGGTGCTCCGGCGGCCGTCGACCCGACCCCGGCCGTGTCCGGCTGCGCCAGCACCGCGGTGACCAGCTCGAGCAGCGCGTCCTCGTCCGCCGAGCCGTCCCCCCGTGACCCCACGGCACGCGCGACGAGTGCGGCCAGCGCCGCCGCATACGAGCCCGCGCCCCACGCCGGGGCGGTTCTCCCGCCCGGTCCGGCCCGCCCGCGAAAGTCGATCACCCGCGCGGTGCGCGGCATGGTGCCGCCCACGGACCGCAGCACGTCGTAGGGCACCTTGACCGCCAGCTCCTCCAGGCCCTGCTCGAAGCCGCGCAGGAACGGCCGGTCGGCGTCGCAGACCAGGAGCTGGCCGGGGCGCAGCGTCCGGGTGCCGTCGGCGTCGGCGAAGAGCGCCGCACCGGCGAGCGTGAAGTACAGGGCCACCGACTCGGTGGGGCGAGAGCGCACGGTGCGCGCGGTGCGTTCGACGGCGTGCGGGTTGGCCTCGACGTGCGCCAGGTGCAACCGGTCCAGCTGGAGGTTCGCCTCCGCGGCCTCGAGCGCCGACTCGTCGAGCATGCGGCACTGCAACGCCACCAGGGCGTGGGCGTTGTGCTCCTCCCACAGCTCGATCCGCCGCGCTGCGGGCAGGCCTCGCGTGGAGAAGCGGTCGACGGCGCCGTGCGACGCCGGTGTGGCACGGGTCACGGTGCTCACAGTAGGTCCAGCGCACGGAGCCGCACCAGGATTCGCGGTGATCCCGCGGCGTGTTGACCTGGCGTGTCGACCTGGCAGCTGTTCGCCGTGTTCGAGCAGGTCAGGCCGTATGGCGAGCGTCCGGCGCGGGCAGCGGGTGCGGGCGACCGCCAGGCGCGGGATGCTCCACCTATGCCTGACACCGAGCCACGGCCGCAGCGCCTGAAGCCCTCCCGCGACCCCCAGCTCGTGCTCCTGCGGCACGGCGAGACCGAGTGGAGCGCGAGCGGGCAGCACACGGGCCGCACCGACATCCCGCTCACCCCGGCCGGTGAGGAGCAGGCACGGTTCGCCGGGGCGACCCTCGCCGACTACGAGTTCGCGGCCGTCTACACCTCGCCGCTGGTCCGGGCACGGCACACGGCGGAGCTGGCGGGCTACCCCGACGCCGTCGTCGACGAGGACCTCGCCGAGTGGGACTACGGCCCCGTCGACGGCCGCACCTCGGCCGACGTGTCCGCGGAGCTGGGGCGAGAGTTCCTCATCTTCGACGACGGCGTGCGCGTGCTGCCGCCGTCGGCCGAGCACGCCGACGGCCGCCCCGGCGAGACGCTGGACGAGGTCGCGGTACGGGCGGCGCGCGTGCTGGCCCGCGCGGAGGAGACCCTCGCCGGCCGGGCCCGAGCCGGGGACAGCGGCGGCGACGTGCTGCTCGTGGCGCACGGTCACCTGCTGCGCGTGCTCGCCGCGGTCTGGCTCGGCGTGGACCCCCGGCTCGGGGCGCGGTTCGAGCTGGGCACCGCCGCCGTCTGCCAGCTCGGGTACGGGCACGGCCTGCGCACCATCGAGGGATGGAACCTGGCCGCACAGTAGATCCCGGTCACGCAGTAGGGCAGTATTCGCGGAATGAGGGAAGAGCACCTCGCCGAGGGCGAGACCATCGTGATGCAGCTCCGCACGCACCCGAAGAAGGTCATCAAGCCGATCCTCCTGCTGGTGGTGCTGCTCGCGGTCCTGGTCGCCCTGTGGGTGCTGCCCGTGCCGGTCGACCAGATCGTGCTGTGGTTCGGCACCCTCATCCTCGTGGTGCTGGGGCTGTCCGCCGCCGTCGGGCCGTTCCTGCGCTGGCGCACCACGCGCTACACCATCACCAACCAGCGTGTCGCGCTGCGCACCGGCATCGTCACGCAGACCGGCCGGGACATCCCGCTCTACCGGATCAACAACGTGACGTTCGAGAAGCAGCTCACCGACCGGTTCTGGGGCTGCGGCACCCTCGTGATCTCCGACGGCACCGACCAGCCGGGCATGGTGCTCGACGACGTGCCCGACGTCGAGCAGGTGCAGCGCACCCTGCAGGACCTGGTGCGCCAGGGCCAGCAGCTCAGCGACGACTGACGTCGGGCCCGGCGGGCCGCGGACCGTCGAGGACAGCGGCCAGGTCGGCGCCCGCGCGCAGCAGGGCCACCGTGCGCGCCGCGATCTGGTCGAGCCGCCCGCCCAGGATCCGCTCGGCCTCCGCCACACCCTCGACGACACCGTCGACCCGACGCAGGGTCGCGACGACGTCCCGCACGGCGGGGATGCCGTACCCGCTGCCGCGCAGGGCCGCGACGATGCGCGCCTCCCGGATCGCCCCGGTCCCGTACTGGCGGGCGCGCAGGGTGGTCACACGCTCCGGGACCGCCAGCCCTTCCTGCTCCCAGAACCGGAGCGTGGACGCGCGTACACCGAGGGCGGCGGCGAGCTCGGTGACGGTCATGGTGTCGCCGGCGATGTCGGCGCCCGGCACCCCCGCCTCGCTCTGGATGGCGCGCAGCGCTTCCCGCGCGCGAAGCACCTCGTCCCGCTCCCGCGCGAGCGTGACGTGCACGGCGCCGACCGCGGCAGCGGCGTCGGCGAGGCCGAGCGCCGGCTCGCTGGGCCGGACCTCCCCAGGCTGCGCCCCGCCGAACAGCCGGGCGAGCAGACGCCGCGCCGGCACCGGCCCGGCGGCGCTCGCGAGCCCGCGGTAGGCGGCCAGCGCCCGGACGTGCACGGCCGTGTAGGTCCGGTACCCGTTGGCCGCACGCACGGCGGGCGGGAGCACACCGAGCCGTTCCAGGTCCCGGACCTGCTGCACGGAGTACCCCGACTCGCGCGCGACGTCAGCGGTCCGGAGCGGTGGTCGGTCGTCTTGCGTCATCCGGTCAACCCCACACAAGCACTTGAAGGTGATGCTTGAACCATGAGCACCGACCTGAGTATCGACCAGATCATCGCCGCAGTGCAGGACCTCGACGGTTCGCTCGTCGTGGCGCCCGCCGTCGGTGACGCCGACTTTCCTGAGCTGGCCTGGGGCGACGCCTTCTTCTACTACGCCCCCGACGGTCAGCTGCCCCGGACCGTCCAGCCCTACGGCACCGTCGTCACCAAGAACTACCCGGACGACACCGGCTCCGACCTCGACCCGGCCGGTCGCTGGCGCGTGAACGTCCATGTCGGCCGGGCGGCGTACCGCGAGCTCACCGGCGGGGACGGCGGTGCGGAGCACGACGGCACGGGTGCGGCCGCGATCGACCCGGCCACGCCCGACGTCGTCCTCCCGCACCCCGTGTACGGGTCGGCCGGCTGGATCGCCGTCGTCAACCCGGGCCCGGCCACCGCGGGGACGGTGCTCCGCCTCCTGCGCGCGGCGCACGAGGCCGCCCGCGCCCGCTTCGAGCGCAGACGCTGATCCTGTGGGGTTCAGTCGACCGGGATGCGGCTTGCCGCCTGGGTGCTGCGGCGGAGCATGTCGGCGCTGAGCCGGATCTCGCCGAGGGCGTGCGCGTCCAGCAGGCGCCGCGCCAGCTTCTCCAGCGCGTCGGGGGCGGCCGCTCCCTTCTCGTCCGCCGCGACCGCGATGCCCTCGCTGCCGGTGACGCCGTAGCGTGCGGCGAACCAGTCCGCGACGGTCACCCCGTGCACGGGCATCTGCACGACGTCGACGGTGTCACCCGCGCCGATCTCGCCGTTCTCGATCACGCGCAGGTAGGCACCCGTGCGGTTCGCCTGCGTGAACCGGCGCACCCAGCGCTGCTCGCCCAACCGACGGCCGAAGGTCTGACAGGGCACGCGCGGCTGCGTCACCTCGAGCAGCGCCGAGCCGATCTGCCAGCGTTCTCCGACCACCGCGCGGTTCACGTCCAGCCCGCGGACGCGCAGGTTCTCGCCGAACAGGCCCGGCGTGACCTCACGGCCCAGCTCCGCCGACCAGAAGTCGGCGTCCTCCTGCGCGTACGCGTAGACGGCCTGGTCCGGTCCGCCGTGGTTCGCACGGTCCGCCTGCACGTCCGCGTACAGGCCGAAGGGCCGGACCTTGACCCGGCCGTCGACCGGGCGCTTGTCGATGGCGGTGACTCCCACCGTGCCGGCGTCGGGGTGCAGGACGTGGACGCGGCAGACCGCGAGGAGCTCAGCCATGCGCACATGCTCCCCTGCCTGCGGCGGCCCTGGCACGTGTCGGGCCCACAGTTCACCCGGGTGACCTGCGGACCCGACACGTGTGCCGTCACCTGCGCTTCGGCAGCGGCAGCGGCTCCATCCACTGGTCGTTGGCCGTGAGGTCGATGCCGTACTCGGCGGCGAACCGCATGCGGGTGCCGGCCAGCACGCCGTCGACCGACTCGTCGAGGTCGTAGACCCGCGCGCCGCGCAGTCGGTTGCGCTCGTCACCCGACAGGCCGTACGTACCGAAGCCCGTGTTGCCCGCGTAGCCGAGCAGCACGCCGTAGTAGTTGCCGGAGTAGGTGTTCACGTGGTCGTGGCCGCAGAACACGCCGCGCACGTCACCCCGGTGCTGGATCGCCGAGAACATGCCCGAGTTGAACGGCCCCGGGCACTCGTCCTCGTTCCGCTCGCCCTCGATGGCGTGGCGGGCCTTGGCGCGCTCCTGGTCGGCGTCGGTCCGCCCGTCCACCGACCCGAACCACATGAACCGGTACTCCCACAGCGGGATGTGGATGAACATGAGGGACGGGACGACGTGCCCGACCTTGCGCTCGAGCTGCACCGACGTGTCGTAGTACCACTTGACCTGGTCCATCCGCAGCCAGTCCCACGTCGGGTAGCCCTCGAAGTCCTGGCCGGCCAGAGTCTCCGGGGCGTACCGGCCGGAGTCGAGCAGCCAGAGGTTGAAGGCCGGCCGGCCGTTGCGGCCCTGGATCAGCAGGTTCGAGTTGCCCTGACCGGTGACGCCGCGCGCCGTCGGACCGTTCACGTTGTAGCGGTACGACCGGTAGAAGGCGAGCATGTCGGCCTCGTCGAGCCCGCTGTTCGGCGTCGAGTCCTCGTCGTGGTTGCCGAAGGTGATGGCCCACGGCACCGACCGCTCCTCCATCGGCTGCACCACGTTGTTCATCGCCTGGTGCATCTCGAGCGGGGTGTCGCAGCCGCCGGTGATGTTGTCACCGTTGAGGATCACCAGGTCGGGCCGCTCGTCGTCGAGCACCGCGCGCATCAGCTCCAGGGTGCGACGGTCCACCTTCTCGTCGTCCTGGGTGTCGTTGAACTGGACGATCTTGAACCTGCCGTCGCGGCCGAACCGGAGCCCGCGCTGCGGGTGCCGGGTGAGCTCCGTGGCGGCCGCGGGCGCCGCCGCCGCGACGGTCGCGGCGCCGGCCGCACCGAGGCCGCTCAGGGACAGGAACGTCCGACGGTCGACGGCGGACGTCCCGCTGCCCGGCGTCCCGCTCTCGGCCGGGTTGATCTCGCTCGGCATGTCGCCGGCTGTCTTCTCACTCATGCCGACGACGATCGAAGGCCCGGCTGGCGGCAGCCCGACCGGCGGGTGGACCCCCGGTGACGGTCTGCTGAATTAGTGTCGGGGAGTCATGGTGAACATCGCGTCGCGGGTGCGGAGCCTCGGAGCGCTGACCACGGTCGTACTCGTGGTCACGCTCGCGATCGCGTCGTCGTCGGCACATTCGCTCCTGGTCGAGAGGTCGCCTGCGGCGGCCGTGGTCGACCTGCTGATCGCCGCTTCCGTCCTGGCGAGCCTTCGGCTTCGCACGACCGCGTTGCTGCTGGGCGTTGCGGCATTCGCCGCGCAGCTTCTCCTGACGACCGACTTCACCGTGACGATGGTGGGGCTGTGCGTCGTCTACCTCTCCGTCGGGCGGAGCGGCAGCAGCGCGCAGCGCGCCCTCGGTGCGGTGTCCGTGGTCCTGATCGTGTGGTTGGCGCTGCTCACGGTCTACTTCGAGGGCGCGGGACCCATGGGTGACGCCATCGAGCCGGTGGGGTTGCCGCCATGGCTCCTGGTGACCCTGGGGATCCTTCTCGGGGCCGGCATGTACCTCGTCCCGATGCTGCTGGGAACGTTGTGGCAGGCGCGGCGTGCGGTGGGACAGAGCACGCGGGAGCGCCATCAGGCCGAGGCCGACCGGGACCTGCTGCGGTTCCAGGCAGCCGTCCAGGGCGAGCGCGCTCGCCTGGCGCGCGACGTGCACGACACCGTGGGCCACGCGTTGACGATCGTGATCGCCCAGTCCCGTGTCATCCAGCGGATCGTCGACCGCGACCCGCACCGTGCCACGAGCGCCGCCGCGACGATCACCGCGGTCGCGAGCGAGGCGCTGGAGGAGATCCGCGGTGTCCTGGCCGGCCAGAGCGCCGAGGAGTGGTTGTCCCGCCAGGACATGCTGGACCTGATCAGCTCGGCCGGGCTGGGCGATCGCATCGATGCCCAGCTCGACGTCGGGCTCCCCCCGCTGCCACCCCCTGAGGGAAGGACCGCGCACCGGGTGATCCAGGAGCTGCTCACCAACGCACTGCGACACGGCGAGGAGGGCGCGCCGATCCTCGTCCGCGGAACCGTCGAGAGGGATCACGTGGTCATCCTCGTCACCAACGTGCTACCCACGGCGCCTCGTGACGGTGTGACCACCGGTGGCTCCGGACTGCCCGGTCTGCGAGAACGGCTCGCCGCGGTCGGTGGGCGCCTCAGGGCCGGACCCACCGCCGGACGGTGGCACAGCGAGGCGCGCATCCCACGGAACCGGTCTGCTTCGGGCGCCGAGGGTCCTCGCCCGCGTGAGGACGACGCATGATCCGGGTGCTGCTGGTGGACGACCAGGCGCTGTTCCGGGTGGCGATCGGCACGTTGATCGACCTGGAGGACGACATCGAGGTCGTCGGGCAGGCGGCTGACGGTCTGCAGGCACTGCGGCTGGTCGACGAGACGGAGCCCGACGTCGTCGTCATGGACGTACGCATGCCGCGGATGGACGGCGTCGAGACGACACGGCGCCTCCTTGCGGCCGGGGCCGCGCGCCGCACCACGCCGCGAGTCATCATCCTGACGACGTTCACCTTCGACCAGCAGGCGCTCCGAGCGGTGCGCCTCGGTGCGAGCGGCTTCCTGCTGAAGGACGTCGACCCGGATCTGCTCGTCGCGGCCATCCGGACCGCTCACCGCGGTGGCAGCCTCATCGCGCCGGGGCAGCTGGAGGACATCTTCGAGCAGGGCGGCCGGGAGCCCGCAGAGCTGCCGCCGGAGTTCTCCCGACTGACCGATCGTGAGCGAGCGGTGCTCGCGCACATCACCCGTGGGCTGAGCAACGCGGAGATCGCGGAACGCGAGTTCGTCTCCGAGTCCACGGTGAAGGGCCACGTCAGCTCGGTCCTGACCAAGCTCGGTCTGCGTGACCGCACGCAGATCGTCGTCTTCGCGTACGACCACGGTGTGATGGCGCCGCGCGAGGAGTAGCCGCAAGTACCGGTCGGACGGTACTTGCGACCGGGGCGGTGCCCGGTGCCGCGTCCATAGTGTCGAGGTCATGAACATGACCTCCTTACCCCGGGCGGTGCTCGAGGCACGGCACGTGCATCGCACCTACGGGACCGGGCCCGCGGCGCTGACCGACGTCAGCGCCGAGTTCCGGGCCGGCAGCCTCACCGCGGTGATGGGCCCGAGCGGATCCGGGAAGTCCACCCTGCTGCACCTGCTGTCGGGGCTCGACGACGCAGACCACGGAGAGATCCGCCTGGGCGAGACCGCGCTCGGCGACCTCGACGAGGACGCCCGCGCCGAGCTGCGTCACCAGCGGATGGGATTCGTGTTCCAGGGCTTCAACCTCCTGCCCGGACTGACCGGGCTGGAGAACATCAGGCTTCCGCTCCGTCTCGGCCGGCGGCCGGCCACCGCCGATCCGCAGTGGGAGACGTACCTGATCGATCTCCTGGACATCGCCGATGCGCTGGACCGTTCTCCGACGCAGCTCTCGGGCGGCCAGCAGCAGCGGATCGCCATCGCCCGTGCCCTGCTCCACCGGCCGGACGTGGTCTTCGCCGACGAGCCGACCGGAAGCCTGGACGTCGCCACGGGCCGGAACGTGCTCGGGCTGTTCTCGTCCCTGGTGCGCGAGCACGGCATCTGCATGGTGATGGTCACCCACGACCCCGTCGCGGCGAGCATGTGCGACCGGGTCCTGGTCCTGCGCGACGGCACGATCGAGCACGACCTCGCCACGACGGCACCGGAAGATCTCGCGCGGCTTCTCATCGGGCACGTGAACGCATGAGCGCACGGCAGGGCGGTCAGCGCGCCACGGGTGCTGCGATGCTGATCTCGGTCACGGGAACCACGATGACGACCGTCGTCCCGGGTATCCAGGCGGACGTCGCCCAGAAGGTCGCCGAGACCCTCTTCGGCGGCATCCCTCTGGTGCAGCTGATCCTCCAGCTGCTGGCCTGGGCGTTCCTCGCCATCGCGGTCGCCACGGCGACGTCGACCGCGACGAACTCGTTCCGCATCGTGCTCGACGCGCGTCTCGAGGAGATCGCGCTGCGGCGCGTGCTCGGCTCGTCCGCGACCCGAGAACGCCGCCGGCTGACACGGTTGAGCAGCCGCATCGGCATCATCGGCGCTCTGCTCGGGATGACCCTCGGCACGCTGATCCTGCTCGCCGTCGCCCCGGGAGCGGTCACCGAGCCCTTCACGGTCCTGTCGATCGTGGTGGGCGCGACGGCGATGGCGCTGGCCACGGTGACCGCGGCAGGCCGAGCCGCACGAGAGGTACTGAGCACGACGGCCATCACGGGCCTCCGCCTGACCCGGGTCGACGAAGCCGAGCGGGCACCGCACACACGGCACGAGGCGGGACGAGCCCTGTTCGCCGGCGGACTGGTCGTCGTCCTGGGCAGCGTTGTCGCCAGCTTGTTCAGCCCGTTCGCGATCCTGGTCGGAGCGCTCGGTGGCGTCGCGATGATGTTCGGCGCTCTCTCCGTCATGGATGTCCTGCTGCCCGCGGTGCTGAAGCTCATCGCCCGCCGCGGCGTCGTGCACGGAGCCGCGGGTGTGGCGATCCAGTCCCTGAGAACGCGCTCGGCCGGCGCGGCACGCGGGGCGACCGGCGTCTTCACCAGTACGGCAGCGGTCACCACGTTCATCGTCGCTCTCGCGACGCTCACGGGGGCGCTCGAGGACTCCTACGCGGGCACGTCCCACGAGGACGCGGCGGTCGGTGTGCTGCACGAGGTCACGGCGCAGTTCGGGCTCGCGACATCGCTGCTCGTGGTGCTCTGCGGCATCGGGCTCTACACCTCCATCACGCACTCGGTACGGCAACGCACGAGAGAGATCGCGACCATCCGCGTGCTCGGCCAGCGCCCCGACGACACCCGCAGGATGCTGCTGGTGGAGGCCGGTGTCCTCACGGCCGGCGCCGCGATCCCGGGCCTCGCGCTGGGAACGTTCACCGGCTGGGCCGGTGCGCAGGACGTCCTGGGCACCGTGCGGGAGCTCGGGCTGCTCGTTCCCGTGCTGCCGTGGCCCTACCTCCTTGCGTGTGCCGTGGGCGCAAGCCTGCTCGTCCTCGTGTCGATGCGGTCCGCCGCGCACCACGTCATCGAGCCCCCTCCCGTACGCGCCCTCGCCACAGCCTGACCTCCCCTCGATGATCAACCAGACAAGGAATCCTCTATGTCCACGTCCCAGCCCTCTGCCGTCCGGCGTCGTACCCGCACCTGGGTCGTCTTCTCCGTCATCGTGGCGATCGGCCTCCTGATGGCAGCCGCTCCACCGGTCATCGAGAGGATCGCGGGACGCAGCATCGGTGCTCTCATGAACGAGTCACAGGGCAACAGCACGTTCAGCCGCTACGACAGCGCCGCCGAGCTCCCCGAGGACGTCGCACCGTCGTGGCTACCTCGCGAGGCACGCGACATCCGGGTCGTGGGAGCCGGGCCGAGCTCCGGAGTACGGGGAGTGCGCATCGACGCCGCCGTCACCTCGACGTCGATACCGTCCACGTGCGTTCCCGCCACGAGCCGGACCATCCCCTGGGACGGCGGCGGGAGCTGGCCCGACCTCGGCTCTGCGACGACCTACACGTGCGACCCGTCCTGGACTCTGGCCGTCACCGGGGACCGCTGGTACCTCTGGAGCTGAACGGCGCTCGGGCCGGGACGTGAGCTCCCGTCAGCCGCGCCGTTCGGCCACCTGCCGGAAGATCCGGTAGACCACCAGGATCACGACGACCAGGCCCGCGGTCGCGGCGATCTGCGGCCGGGCGGCGGCGTCCGACAGCATGAGCCCGACCACCGCCACGAGCGCCACGAGCGTGGCCCACGAGAGCCACGGGTAGCCCCAGGCGCGCAGACGCAGCGCCTCGCCGCGTTCGGCGGCCGCGGCCTCCAGCCGCGGCCGCAGGCGCAGCTGCGAGACGACGATCAGCAGCCACACCACGAGCAGCGCCGAGCCGACGGCGTTGAGCAGCACCCCGAGCAGCGACTCCGGCAGCAGGTAGTTCAGCAGCACCGCGACGACGCCGAAGAAGACCGAGACCAGCACCGCCACCCACGGCACGTCCCGGCGCGAGACCCGGGTCGCGAGCGCCGGCGCGTCACCGCGCCCGCCGAGCGAGAACAGCATGCGGGACGTCGCGTAGACGTTGGCGTTGAAAGCGCTCAGGAGCGCGAGCACCACGACGACCTCCATGAGCCGCGCGGCGCCGTCGAACCCGGCCATCTGCAGCACGGACACGAACGGCGACTCCAGGCGGGCGGCGTCCGTCCACGGGATCAGCGCGACCATGATCGCCACCGAGCCCACGTAGAAGAACAGGATGCGCCAGAGGATGGTGCGGGTGGCCGTGGCGACCGCCGTCTGCGGGTCGCGGGCCTCGGCCGCGGCGATCGTGACGATCTCGATGCCCCCGAAGGCGAACACGACGGTGAGCAGGCCGGCCGCGATGCCGGGCAGGCCGGTGGGCGCGAAGCCGCCGTGCGCGGCCCAGTCCCCCAGGACGCTGCCCGCCACCGGCACGACGCCGGTCACGATGAGCAGGCCCAGCACCAGGAACCCGACGATCGCGGCGACCTTGACGGTCGCGAACCAGAACTCGGCCTCCCCGAACTGGCGCACGCCCACGAGGTTGACCCCGCCGAACACCGCGACGATGACTGCCGCGACGGCCCACTGGGGCACCGCGGGCCACCAGCCGTGCACGATCCCCGCCACGCCGGTGATCTCGACGCCGAGCACCATGACGATCGTGAACCAGTAGAGCCAGCCCAGGAGGAAGCCGGCCCAGCGGCCGAGCGCGGCCTCCGCGTAGACGGAGAAGGACCCGCTCGACGGGAGCGCCGAGGCCATCTCTGCGAGCATCCGCATGACGAGCACCACGATGGCGCCCGCTATCGCGTAGCTGAGGAGGACGGCGGGACCGGCGGCGGCGATGCCGAGGCCGGAGCCGAGGAACAGGCCCGCTCCGATGGCGGACCCGAGGCCCATCATCGTCAGGTGCCGGGGGCGCAGTCCGTGGGCCAGCTCCTGGCTCAGGTCGTCGGTGGTGCTCACGACCGACCACGGTAACCCGAGCGCCGGAGTGCCGGTCCACGGCGTGTGCAGGGACACAGGGTGTGCCGGAGCACAGTGGGTGGCGGAGCACGGCGCGGCCGCGCCGCAGCGGATGTGAGTGGCTCGCCTCCGGTGAGAGACTCGGAGGCGTGACCGACTCTGCACACACCCCCGTGCACGCTGGTGAGGCCCGCCCTGTCGAGGACGAGGACTACGGCCTCGAGACACCCCTGGCCGGGCACCCCGAGCCGCTGCCGCACGTGGTGGTCGTCGGTGGCGGGTTCGCCGGCATGGCAGTCGTGAAGGCGCTGCAGGACGCGCCGGTGCGGATCACCCTGATCGACCGCCGGGTCTACAACACCTTTCAGCCGCTGCTGTACCAGGTGGCGACCGGCGGGCTGAACCCCGGCGACGTGACCTACTTCCTGCGCGGCCTGCGGCTGAAGCAGAAGAACGTGCACGTCGTCCACGAGCACCTCGTGGAGGCGGACCACCAGGCGAAGAAGATCCGTCTCCTGAACGACCACTGGGTCAGCTACGACTACCTCGTCGTGACGGCGGGCGTGACCACCAACTTCTTCGGGACGCCGGGCGCCAAGGAGTACGCGTTCCCCATGTACTCGCGGTCGCAGGCCATGCGGATCCGCGACAACCTCTTCATCCGCCTGGAGAAGGCGGCGAAGTCGAAGCGGCTCGACGACGGCCTGCGCGTCGTGGTCGTGGGCGGCGGAGCCACGGGGGTCGAGGTGGCGGGCGCGCTCGCGGAGCTGCGGACCGCCGGCCTGGCGCCCGCCTACCCGGAGATCCACGGCGACGCCTTCGAGGTCAAGATCGTGCAGCGCGGCGGTGAGATCCTCAAGGCGTTCGCCCCCCAGCTGCGGGCGTACGCCGCGAAGGAGCTGTCCCGGCGCGGGGTCTCGCTGCACCTGGGCGCGGGCGTCGCCGCCGTCGAGCGCGACGCGGTGGTGCTCACCGACGGCAAGCGCATCCACGCCGACCTGACCGTCTGGTCCGCGGGCGTGCACCCGCACGAGGAGGTCTCGGACTGGGGCCTGCCGCAGGACAAGGGCGGCCGTATCAAGGTCGGCGACGACCTGCAGGTGGAAGGGCTGCCCGGCGTCTTCGCGGCGGGCGACATCGCGGTCTCGCCGTCCGGCCTGCCGCAGCTGGCCCAGCCCGCGATCCAGGGCGGCACGGTGGTCGGTCGGAACATCAAGGCGCTCCTCGAGGGCCGCCCCCTGGAGGAGCTGCGCTACGTCGACAAGGGCACCATGGCGGTGATCGGCCGGCGCGCCGCGATCGCCGAGATCAACCTGCCCGGCGGCAAAGCCCTGCGGATCACCAAGGGCCTGGCGTGGCTGGTCTGGCTGTTCGTGCACATCATGTCGCTGATCGGCCCCCGTAACCGGGTCACGACGCTCGCCGGCCTGGTCACCCGCTACGGGTTCCCGTTCCACCGGCGGCCCATCCCGATCGTGGGCGACGTGCCGACCGTGCGGCCGCCCAAGCCCGGGACTTAAGCGTTTCACTTCCTGTTTCTCGCGCGGGCGCGTGGGAGACCCTTCGAGGGCCGTACTCGATGTACACCTCGAAGGGGAGGAACCATGAGACCCACACGCGCGACCATCTCCGGTACCGCAACGGCCGCGATGTTCGGCCTGCTGCTCGTCCCGCTGCTCGCCCAGTCGGCGGGTGCCGCGACGCCCGCCGACCGCGACGCCGGCGCCGGCGCGAACGCCGTCGGCATCCACGTCTCCGGCGGGCAGCTCGTCGAGAGCGACGGATCGCCCCTGCTGCTGCGCGGCGTCAGCCACGCCCACACCTGGTACACCTCGGAGACGGATTCGTTCGCCGACATCTCCGACGCCGGCGCCAACTCGGTCCGGGTGGTGCTCAGCGACGGCACCCGCTGGACGCGCAACGAGCCCGCGGACGTCGCGAACGTCGTCGGCCTGTGCGAGGAGAACCGGCTGATCTGCGTCCTGGAGGACCACGACACGACCGGCTACGGGGAGGAGTCCGCCGCGAGCACGCTCGACACCGCCGCGAGCTACTGGATCTCGCTGCTCCCGACCCTCCGGGGCACCGAGGACCGCGTGCTCATCAACATCGGCAACGAGCCCTACGGGAACAACGCGACGGTCAACGCGAGCTGGGCAGCCGACACGTCCGCCGCGATCCAGCGGCTGCGTGACGCCGGGTTCGAGCACACGATCGTCGTGGACGCGCCGTCCTGGGGCCAGGACTGGCAGGGCATCATGCGGGACTCCGCCGCGGACGTCCTCGCGGCCGACCCGGACGGCAACACCGTCTTCTCCGTCCACATGTACGGCGTGTACGACACCGCGGCCGAGATCACGTCGTATCTCGACACCTTCACGAGCCAGGGCCTGCCGATCATCGTCGGCGAGTTCGGCCACAACCACTCCGACGGCAACCCCGACGAGGACACGATCATGTCGTACACCCGGTCGCAGGGGATCGGCTGGTTCGCCTGGTCCTGGAGCGGCAACGGCGGTGGCGTCGAGTACCTCGACATGGTTGCCGGCTTCGACCCTGCCCAGCGGACCGAGTGGGGCAACCGGGTCATCACCGGGCCGGACGGTCTCGCGGAGACCTCGGTGCGGGCGAACGTGTTCGGCTGCACCCCGTCCTGAGGTCCCGGCCTTGCGCCCTGTATCGACGAGTGTCAACATAGACACATGTCGATACAGGGCGCGAGCGCCGGATCCGCGACGTCGGCCGAGGCGCACGCGATCGGTGCCGACGCCGCCGCCGATCTCGCCGCGACCCTCAAGGCGATCGCCGACCCGCTGCGGCTCCGCATGCTCTCGGCGATCGCCACATCGGCCACCGGCGAGACGACGGCGGGCGAGCTCGCGACACTGACCGCCGTCTCGCAGCCGACCGTCTCGCACCACCTCAAGGTGCTGCGCGAGGTGGGCCTGCTCACGTCGGACCGTCGCGGCACCTGGGTCTGGTACCGCATCGCACCGGCCTACCGGGGCGCGGTCACCACGCTGCTGGACCGGTTCGCGCCGGTAGCCGTCGAGGTCCACGGCGCGCACGCCGCCGCGGCGCACGGCGAGGTCAGCGGGCTCGCCGACGTCGACCCCGCCCTCGACCGGATCGCCGCCTCGCTCGCCGAACGCTTCACCGGGACCCCCCAGCGCGAGTGCTACCGCGTGGTCCGGGAGTCGTACACGGCGCTCGCCCGCCGCGGCGGCAACGCCGCCCACCTGGTCCCGCTCACCGAGCACTTCGCGCGGCAGCGCATCATCGACGCCGAGAAGGCACGTGCGGGGACGGAGACGCACCTGCCCCAGGTGCTCTTCGTGTGCGTGGCCAACGCCGGACGGTCGCAGCTGGCCGCGGCCCTGCTGCAGCACTACGCCGGCGACCGGGTGGTGGTCCGGTCCGCCGGCTCCGCCCCCGCGAGCGACGTGCACGCGGCGGTGCGCAGCATCCTCGACGAGCTCGGCGACCCGGCCGCCGCGGACGCCGTCGACGACGTCACGCGCTTCTATCCCAAGCCCTTGACCGACGACGCCGTCCGCGCCGCCGACGTCGTGGTGACCATGGGCTGCGGTGACGCGTGCCCGGTGCTGCCGGACAAGCGGTACGAGGACTGGGCGGTGGGTGACCCGGCGCTCGCCTCCCCCGCCGGCGTGGCCGCCATCCGCGACGAGCTGGACCAGCGGGTGCGCGACCTGCTCGCCTCCTTGCTGCCGACCGACGGAACCCTGACGACCGAAGGAACCCGATGACCGCCACCCGCCCGCCGGACGCCCCGCTGAAGATCGTCATCGTCGGCTCGGTCGCCGCCGGCACGTCGGCCGCCGCGAAGGCCCGCCGCAACACCGAGACCGCGCGGATCACCGTGTACGAGCGCGACCACGACATCTCCTACTCCGGCTGCGGCCTGCCCTACTTCGTGGGCGGCGAGGTCGCCGACATCGACGACCTCACTCCGCGGGACCCGGCATGGTTCAAGGCCCGGTACGACGTGGACGTGCGCACCGGGCACGAGGTCGTCGCGGTCGACACCGCCGCCCGGACGGTGACCGTGCGGGACCTGGCCACCGGCCGCACCTTCGTCGACACCTACGACGAGCTGGTGCTCGCGACCGGTGTCCGTGCCGTCGTCCCGCCGATACCCGGTGCGGGCTCGACCGGCGTGTTCTCCGTGCGCACCCCGACCGACGCCCGCGCCATCCGGGCCTGGATCGAGGACAGCGAGTCCCGGGGCCGGCCCGTGCGGCACGCGGTGGTGGTCGGGGCCGGCTACATCGGGCTCGAGATGACCGAGCAGCTGACGGCCCGCGGCCTGGCGGTGACGGTGGTCGAGGCGGCCGACCACACCATGCCCCGGATGGACGCGGACATGTCCGCGCGGGTGGACGCCGAGGTCCGCAGGCACGTCCGCGAGCGCGGCGGTGACCTGCTGCTGTCGACGAAGGTCACCGGCATCACGGCGGACGACGGCGGGGTGACCGGCGTCGGCGTGGCGCGCGAGCAGGCTGCCGAGCACCTCGACGCCGAGCTGGTGATCGTCTCGGTCGGCGTCCGGCCCCACGTGAACCTGGCGGAGCAGGCAGGCGTCGAGCTCGGCCCGACGGGCGCGATCGCCGTCGACCGGCGGATGCGCACGAACGTGGAGCACGTGTGGGCGGTCGGGGACGTCGCCGAGTCGTTCCACGTCATCACGGGCGAGCCCGTGTGGGTGCCGCTGGGCTCCACCGCGAACAAGATGGGCCGCATCGCGGGTGACGCGATGACCGGCGGGCCCCTGGAGCACCGCGGCATCCTCGGCACGTCGATCGTGCGGGTCTTCGACCTCGGGGTGGCCCAGACGGGGTTCACCGAGACGCAGGCCCGCGCCGCCGGGTACGACGTCGAGGTGCTGCACAACATCAAGCCCGACCGTCCGGAGTACCTGGGCGGCACGCCCCTGGTCATCAAGGCGGTCGCGGACCGGGCCACGGGGCGGCTCCTGGGCGCGCAGGCGATCGGGGCGTCGGGGGCGGACAAGCGCATCGACGTGCTGGCCACGGCGATCACCTACGGGGCCGACGTCGCCGACCTGTTCCACCTGGACCTCGCCTACTCCCCCACCTACGCCACCACCAAGGACCCGGTCCACTACACCGGCATGGCGCTGACGAACGCGGTCCACGGACAGGCGCCGCTGGTCACCCCGGCCGAGCTGGACCGGCGCCGGTCCGACGGCGAGCGCATCCAGGTGGTGGACGTGCGTTCGGCGAAGGACCGCGCGAGGTCCTCGGTGCCCGACTCCGTGCACATCCCGCTGGCGGAGCTGCGGCAGCGGGCGGGCGAGCTGGACCCCGCACTGCCCACGCTGACCTACTGCAACAAGGGTGTGACCGGGAACGCGGGCCAGAACGTGCTGCGCAACCTCGGGTTCACCGACGTCGCGAACCTGTCGGGCGGCAACCAGGGCTACCAGCAGCACCGTCAGCACACCCCACGAGCCACTCCGGAGACCCCCGTGCCCGAGACGTCCACCCCCCGCAAGCCGTCAGCCCTGTTCGTCTGCGTGCACAACGCGGGCCGGTCCCAGATGGCCGCCGGGTTCCTGCGGGCGCTCTCCGGCGGCGCCGTCGAGGTGCGCTCCGCCGGCTCCATGCCCGCCGACCAGATCAACCCGGTCGCCGTGGAGGCCATGCTCGAGGTGGGCATCGACATCCGCGACGAGACGCCCAAGATCCTGACCGACGACGCGGTCGAGGCCTCGGACGCCGTCATCACCATGGGCTGCGGCGACGCCTGCCCGTTCTACCCCGGCAAGAACTACCAGGACTGGGAGCTCGACGACCCGGCAGGACAGGGCATCGAGGCGATCCGTCCCATCCGCGACGAGATCGAGCGGCGGGTCCGCGGCCTCCTCGCGGAGCTCGGCGTCCAGCCCGTCGCATGAGCGCGCCCGCGAGCGCGCCGGCAGGCGCACCGGTGGACGCACCGGTGGACGCACCGGTACGCGCACCGGCCGACGCACCCGGGAGTGTCCGCGCCGTTCTGTGGCGGCGGGCGCTCGGCGAGCTCCTCGGGACGGGGATGCTGGTCGCCGTCGTGGTCGGGTCCGGCATCGCCGCGGCGAACCTCTCGCCCGACGACGTCGGGCTGCAGCTGCTGGAGAACTCGATCGCCACCGCGCTCGGGCTGGCCGTGCTGATCGCGGTGCTCGGACCGCTGAGCGGGGCGCACTTCAACCCCGTGGTGACGCTCGCGGACTGGGTCCTCGGGCGCCGCGACCCGGCGGGGCCGCGCCTCGGCGACCTGGGCGCGTACCTCGCCGCGCAGGTGAGCGGCGGGATCGGCGGCGCGCTGCTGGCGAACGCGATGTTCGGCGAGCCGACGACTCTCGCGACCACCCAGCGGGTGTCTGGCGCCACGCTCCTCGCCGAGGTGGTCGCGACGGCGGGCCTCGTGCTGGTGATCCTCGGGCTGCTGCGCGCCGGTTGCGACACGCTGGTCGCCCCGGCGGTGGGCGCCTACATCGGTGCCGCCTACTGGTTCACCAGCTCGACGTCGTTCGCCAACCCCGCGGTCACCGTCGGCCGCATGTTCAGCGACACCTTCGCGGGGATCGCCCCGGGCTCGGTGCTCCCGTTCGTGCTGGCGCAGCTGGTCGGCGGAGCGGTCGGCGTCGGCCTGGCGGCGCTGCTGTACCCGGCGCGGTCCGAGGCGGCCGCCCGCTCCTGACCCCGCCACCCCGCCGAGGTAGACACTCAGCGAAGCAGTCAGGCAGCGAGGTAGTCAGGCCTGCTGACTACCTCGCTGCCTGACTACCTCGGCGGGTGATGGGTCAGTCGCCGGAACGGCCGTGGACGACACCCGTGCTGAATCCGACGGATCCGGCCGGCGCAGCGCCTACCGGGACGGCGTCGGCCGGCGCCGTGCCGATCGAGACCTGCTGCGGCCCTGCCGACGTGCCGCAGCACGAGCCCTGCCCGGCCGCGGCGAGCTCCTCGGGCGAGACGATGCCGTTGGCGTCGGCGGCCATCGCGAGGTCGGACGAGCAGACGCCGGTCTCCGGCAGGTCCAGCTCGACGGCGTCGGCCGCCGCGCGGTCGCCCGCCAGCGCCGCGGCGATGGAGCGGACCTGCTCGTAGCCGGTGGCGAGGAGGAAGGTCGGCGCCCGGCCGTACGACTTCATGCCGACCAGGTAGAACCCGGCGTCCGGGTGGACCAGCTGGGCCTCGCCGTGCGCGGGGACCGTGCCGCACGAGTGGAAGTTCGGGTCGATGAGCGACGCGATCTGGCGCGGCGCCTCCACCACGGGGTCGAGGTCGAGGCGGACCTCGCGCAGCATCGCCAGGCCCGGGCGGAAGCCGGTGGCCGCGGCGATGGAGTGCACCGTCAGGTCGAGGGCGCCGTCGTCGCCGTCGCGGCGCGCGGAGCCGAGCACCCGCACGGTGTCGCCCGCACCGTCGGCGGAAGTCTCCAGGCGGTCGATCGCCACGCGGGTGAGCAGCTCCACCCGACCGGCCTCCACCGCGTCGCGCAGGCGCGTGCCGAGCAGCCCCCGGGCCGGCAGCTCGTCGCCGGTCCCGCCGCCGTACAGGCGGCGCGGCGAACCGCCGCGGATGGCCCAGGTGATCCGGGTGCCGGGCGCCTGCTCGGCGAGCTCGACGAGGCTCAGCAGGGTGTTGGCCGCCGAGTGCCCCATGCCGACCACGAGGGTGTGCCGGCCGGCGAACCGTTCGCGGTCGCGGCCGAGCACGTCCGGCAGCCCACCTGCGAGGTACCTCGCCGCATCGGGCTCGCCCAGCGTCGGCAGGCCGGACGTCCCCAGCGGGTTCGGCTGGTCGAACGTGCCGGACGCGTCGAGCACCGCCTGTGCCCGGATCTCCTCGACGCCGGTGGTACCACCGTCGATCCGGACCAGGTACGGAAGGCGCTCGCGCCCGAGCGAGCGGGAGCGGTCGGCGCCGTCCTTCGTGACGGCGAGCACGCGCGTCCCGTAGCGGATCTGAGCGCCCGCACGCTCGACGAGCGCCCCGGCCAGCGGTGCGAGGTACTGCTCCACGAGCTCGGCGCCCGTGGGCAGCGCGTCCGGCTCGGGCTCGGTCCACCCCGGCGTCGTGCCGCTGCCCGCGCTCGGCACGGAGGTGAGCAGCCGGCGGGCGGCGGCGTCGACGTCGTACCGCCACGGCGAGAAGAGGCGCACGTGGCCCCACCGCCCGACGGCGGCACCGGGGCCGCCCCCGGCCTCCAGCACCAGGGGTTCGAGCCCACGCTCGGCGAGGTGCGCTGCGGCCGCCAGGCCCACCGGGCCGGCGCCGATCACGACGACCGGCAGGTTCTGCGCTGTAGTCATTCCCGTCACCATCTTCTCTGTCAGCTCTGGTCAGATCGAAGAGTCTCGATGCGTTGCTGGAGTGAACATATCCAGAAACTTCGATGCGTGGCAAGATGGGGGCATGACGACGATCGCACTCGAGCTCGCGCCTGCCGCTCCGACGTCCGGCCCGTGCTGCGCGCCGCTCGTGCGCGAGGCGACCGACCCGGCGGCCGCCGCCGACCTCGCCCGCTCCTTCAAGGCGCTCGGTGATCCCACGCGCGTGCGGCTGCTCTCGATCGTCGCCGCGCACGACGGCGGTGAGGCCTGCGTGTGCGACCTCACCGAGCCCGTGGGGCTGAGCCAGCCCACCGTGAGCCATCACCTGAAGATCCTGGTCGACGCCGGTCTGCTCGCCCGGGAGCAGCGCGGCAAGTGGGCCTACTACTCGGTGGTGCCGGGTTCGCTCGACCGGCTCGGTGCGCTGCTCAGCGAAGCAGCGAGGTAGCCTCGCTCCTGGCGCTCGGCCACCCCGCCGTCGGCCAAGGAGACCCCCATGACCCCGGACGAGCTGCGCTCCGCGCAGAAACTGGCGATGGCCAACCCTGAGCGGTTGCGCCTGCTGGCTCGTATGCTCACGCACCCCGCCGGCCGGGCGACCGCGGCGGACCTCGTGCGGTTCCCGGCGCCCGACGAGCTGCCGCGAGGCGCCGAGGCACTCGACGTCGCGGAGGCGGAGCAGGAGCTCGACGCGCTGGCCGCGGTGGGCCTGGTCGCCGTCGTCGGACCGGCGCCGGCGAACGGGCCCGTGCCCGACGGGCCGGTCGACGGGCCCGGCCGCCCGCCCGCGCCGCTGTACCGGGTGTCCGCGCGGGGTATCTCGCGGTTCGGCGCGGCAGCCCTGGCGGCGCCCCGGCACCCGGGCGACGCAGCACTCGACGTGCACGACCACGAGGTGCTCCTCGCCCGGCTGACCGAGTCCCTCTCCGCCGAGTTCGCCGCGAACGCGGGTGCGGAGACGGTGGATCGGCTCGTGCGCGAGTGCTATTCGTCGCTGAGCGAGCAGATCGGGCACTTCCAGCACCTGCCCGCCCTGACCGCGTGGCTCGCCACCGACCGCCTCGCCGCCATGACCGAGGTGACGCACGGCTCACCGCGGGACGTGCTGTTCGTCTGCGTCCACAACACCGGCCGGTCCCAGATCGCGGCTGCGGTCACCCGACGGCTGGCCGGCGACCGGATCCGCGTGCGCACCGCCGGCACACGTCCGGTGACCGAGCCCAGCGCGATGACGGAGACGGTCCTGGCGCGCCGCGGCCTCGACGGACTCATCGAGTTCCCGCGGGAGCTCACCGACGACATCGTGCGCGCGTCCGGTGTGATCGTGACCATGGGCTGCGGCGACTCCTGCCCCGTCTACCCGGGACGGCGCTACCTCGACTGGCCGCTCGACGACCCCGCGGGCCGGCCGATCGAGGAGGTCGAGCGGATAGTCGACGACATCACCGCCCGGGTCCGGACGCTCCTCGCGGAGATCGACGCCGCTGCCGAATCGGTGCAGGGCGACGCCGCCGATGCGGACCCGGCGGGCGACCGACGTGCCTCGGCGCCCCGCGGCCAGTCGCCGCAGGCGGCGCGGAGCGAGTGGCCCACGGTCGCGTCGGCTCTCGACGCGAAGGGTCAGCGGAAGGCGCGATAGCCGGTCGGCTCGACGTCGGAACCCCACGTCTCGAGCGCGCCCAACCTATTCACAGGCCTGTGCACAAAGCCTGTGGATAACTACGGCGGACGGTCCGCGCGACGTCGTCGCAGGTGGCTTCCGTGGGCGGCGGCGTCGCTGGGCCGTGCAGTGGGGAGTGTCAGTGGCTCGGTGCACAGTGGTGACACGAGCATTCTTGAGACGACCTCTTGAAGGGCTGAGTCATGACCGAACCAACTTCCGCCGACCCCGCGGCCGCCCGGCCCGCTTCGGACGGGATCGGCACCCTGGACACCGTGGTCCTGGACGTCCCCGACCTCACGGTCGAGGCGAACTTCTGGAAGGCACTGCTGGACGGCACGGTGTCGAAGGCGGACGACGACTGGATCACCGTCGTCACCCCTGACCGGTGGGGCGTCGCGTTCCAGCTGGCGCCCGACCACGTGCCGCCGCAATGGCCGGGGCAGGAGCACCCGCAGCAGGCACACCTCGACCTCTACGTCCCCGACCTGGCGGCCGGGAGCGCCCGTGCGGTGGAGCTCGGGGCCACCGTGCTTCGGGAGGGCGAGCAGTGGATCACTCTCGCCGACCCGGCAGGGCACCCCTTCGACGTGTGCCTCAAGGAGGACGCGGACGGCGTCACTGTCATGGGCGCCACCTTCGACTGCCCTGATGCGTCGGCGCTGGCCCAGTTCTGGTCCGGTGTCGTGGGCGAGCCGGTCACCTACGACGCCGACGGTGTCGCCATGCTCGGTGGGCCCAAGCCGCTGCTCTTCCAGTCCGTGGAGGGGTACAACGCGCCGCGGTGGCCCGATCCCGCGTACCCGCAGCAGCTCCATCTCGACATCGAGGTACCCGACCTCGACGCCGGCGAGGCGGCGGTCCTGGCCCTGGGTGCGACGCGCCTTCCGGGCCAGGACGAAGGTTTCCGGGTGTTCGCCGATCCGGCGGGTCACCCGTTCTGCCTGGTGCGCTGACTCAGTCGTGCACGAGGGCCGGGTGGTCCGGGTGGTCGACCCGGACCACCAGGTCCGGCCTGCCCTCGATCTCCTCGGCGTAGCGCTCGTAGGCGGGTACCGTCCAGGCGGTGTCGGGCGATGTCCGACGCCGGAGCGTCGCGGCCTTGAGCGAGAGATGCACGACGAGGTCGACGTCGAGCCCTCGACCGACGGCGAGCGCCCCGTCGAGCACGAGGACGGTCCCGGGCGCCACGGGCGCGTAACCGACCCGGGTGGCGCGGTCCGTGTCCGGGTCGCGCAGGCTGGGCAGGTACTCCCGTCGGTCGACGGCGCGGGTCAGCACCTCACGGTTCAGCGCGCCGACGTCGATCCAGCCGTCGAGCAGGCTGTCCGGGTCCTCACGTCCTCGTTCGAGGCGCAAGGAACGAGGGCGGAGAAAGTCCCTGACACCGACCCGGCCCGTGGGGCGGCCGGCGGCCTCGAGCGGCGCGACCAGCGCATCGGCCAGCAGCTCGGGGTGCGTCGACGGGTGACCGTCCACGAGCAGACGGAGCGCCGGGCCAGGTTCCCGTCGGCCCGACGGGCCGTCGACCCGCTCTGCCGACACCTCGGCCGGACCTGCCGTGTGGGCAAGGACGAGATCAGTGATCCGCTCGACGAGCAGCACCTCGCTGACCGGTTCTACGCGTGTGCTCATCGTGGAACGACTCTACGGCGTGCGCACGACGCAGCGGCCGGTGGTCCGACCGGTCCGAGGCCCGACCGGCTCAGGTGAGATGAGCGAGCCCGACCACAGGGCACGCTGTCGCCCCCTTGTCCACAGATCATCGAGGACCGGCTCCTCTCTGCGCCAGACCGGTCGAGGATCGTGCCGAGACAGGTGCGAAGCACCGACACGAGCAGTCCGGCAGGGGGACACATGGCAGGAGCGCACGAGGTCCAGGGAGCACGGGTCGTCGATCTGAGCGCACACCGACAGGCCCGCGACCGGCGCCAGACGCTCGAGCCGGCCACCACCCGGGAGGACTCACCCGGCTGGCTGCTGCGCTCGCCCGCCTACCGAGTCGTGGACAACCTCGTGCCCTGGGCGGGGCTTGCCGACGGCGGCAGCTTCGCCGCGCTGCTGGGTGACCCGATCGACGCCTACCTGATCCGCACGACGTTCCCCGCCGCGGCCCTGGCACGTAGCTTCTGCGGCGGGCCGACCCTCGAACAGGTCACGCTCGCCGTCATGCAGGATCCGCGACGGGTCAAGGCGCGCGTGTGGGTCGGCGGCTACGGGACACCGGGCGAGGGCGTCAGCGTCGCCGCGGTCTACGTGCGGTTCGAGGGCGATCCCGGAGACGCCGACGCCCGAGCCGGTCGGCATCCCGCGCTCTGGGCGTGGCTGGCCGACCGGCTCGGGCAGGACGGCGCCGGACCCTCCTGGCCGGAGCCCGACGAGATCGCACCGGACCGGACGGACGTGCGCGAGACCGGCAGCTGGTGGCGGCTGCGCTGGGGCCCGTCCCGTACGCCGCACGTCCGGGGGTCACGCGTCCCGCCGCCGCACGCCGTGCCGCGGGCGTCCGGCGCTAGCGGTCCGCGCGCCGGGAGCTGATCACGCCGGTGTCGAATCCCGCCAGGTGGAGCCCACCGTGGAATCTCGCGTGCTCGATCTTGAGGCACCGGTCCATCACCACGTCCAGGCCGGCGGCGTCGGCCCTGCGCGCCACGTCCTCGTGCCAGGAGCCGAGCTGCAGCCAGAGCGTCCTGGCACCGACCGCCAGCGTCTCGTCCAG
The DNA here is from genome assembly GCF_028994805.1 of Promicromonospora iranensis. Lineage (GTDB taxonomy): Bacteria > Actinomycetota > Actinomycetes > Actinomycetales > Cellulomonadaceae > Promicromonospora > Promicromonospora iranensis. Next base: position 120,639 of record NZ_JAJQQP010000007.1, read on the forward strand.
CACGCTCGGCAGGTCGTCGTGCCGCCGGAAGACGTCGACCAGGTCGGGCACGACCGGCAGGTCCGCCAGGCTCGGGTACACGGGGTGGCCCAGGATCTCGGTCGCCCGCGGGTTCACGAAATACACGTCGTACGGGGAGGAGGAGAGCAGGTAGGTCGCCACGAAGTAGCTCGCTCGCGCCGGGTTCGCCGACGCTCCGACCATGGCCACCGAGGTGGTCGAGCGCAGGATCCGCAGTCGCTCCTGGGCGCTCGGGCCCTGCCAGGTCTCGCTCATCGGTTCGCTCCCGTCGCCTTGGTCAGAGCCTGGTCGAGGTCCCAGAGGATGTCCTCGACGTCCTCCAGGCCCACAGAGATGCGGACGAGGTCCTCCGGGACACCGGCCGCCTCGAGCTGCTCGTCCGACAGCTGCTGGTGCGTGGTCGACGCCGGGTGGATCACCAGGGTCCGCGAGTCCCCGACGTTCGCCAGGTGCGACGCGAGCTGCAGCGACTCGATGAACAGCCGTCCGGCGTCGCGGCCGTCGAGGGGCGCGTCGTCGTCCGCCGCGAGCTGGAGGCCGAACGCGAACACCGAGCCCGGCCCGAGCGGCAGGTACTTGCGCGCCCGTTCGTGGTGCGGGTGCGACGGCAGGCCGGCCCAGAGCACGTACGAGACGCGCGGGTCCGCGTCGAGCCACTCGGCCACGGCACGGGCGTTCGCGAGGTGTGCATCCAGGCGGTGCGGAAGAGTCTCGATGCCCTGCAGCAGCTGGAACGCCGACTGCGCCGAGAGCGCGGGACCGATGTCGCGCAGCTGCTCGGACCGCAGCTTGGTGAGGAACCCGTACTCGCCGAAGTTCGCCCACCACTGCACGTTCCCGTAGGACGGGACGGGCTCGGTCATCTGCGGGAACTTGCCGTTGCCCCAGTCGAACCTGCCGGACTCCACGACCACACCACCGAGCGTGGTGCCATGACCGCCGAGGAACTTCGTGACGGAGTGGATCACGAGGTCGGCGCCGTGCTCGATCGGGCGCACGAGGTACGGCGTCGCGAGCGTCGCGTCCACGACCAGCGGGATGCCCGCGGCGTGGGCCACCTCCGCGAGCCCTTCGAGATCGGCGATCTCGCCCGACGGGTTCGCCACCACCTCGGTGTACAGCACCTTGGTCTCGGGCGTGATCGCTGCCGCGTAGTCCGCGGGGTCGGTGCCGGGTACGAAGGTCGTCTCGACGCCGAAGCGGCGCAGCGTCACGTCGAGCTGCGTCACGGTCCCGCCGTAGAGCTGGGCCGACGCGACCACGTGGTCCCCGGACCCGACGAGCGCGGCGAACGTGATGAACTCGGCCGACATCCCGGACGCCGTCGCGACGGCGCCGATGCCGCCCTCCAGCGACGCGATCCGCTCCTCGAGCGCGGCGACCGTCGGGTTGCCGATGCGCGAGTAGATGTTGCCGTACTTCTGCAGCGCGAAAAGGTTCGCGGCGTCGTCGGTGTCCTGGAACACGAACGACGTGGTCTGGTAGATCGGCACCGCCCGTGCCCCGGTCGCCGCGTCGGGGATGCCCCCGGCGTGGAGGGCCCGCGTGCGAAACCCGAAGGTGTGCTCGGTCATCGTCCTGCCTTCCGTTCTGGCTTGCCGCGCCCGACCGTTTCATGATGCGAGACCATGATATGGATGGGTTCGACCACGCACTCACCCGCTGCCCTGAGCGATTTCCGATGACGCGTCTCAGAGCGCCCGAGTACGTTGAACCGGTGACCCAGCCCTATCTCCGGTTCCCCCATGTCCATGGCGACCAGGTGGCGTTCATAGCCGACGACGACGTCTGGCTCGCCCCGGTCTCCGGCGGCCGCGCGTGGCGCCTGACCAGCGATCACGCGCCGGCGACCACTCCTCGCTTCTCCCCCGACGGCATGCGCCTGGCCTACGTGTCGCACAAGGACGGGCACCCCGAGGCCTACGTGGTGGAGCTGGCCGACGGAGCCGCTCGGCGCCTCACCTGGCTCGGGGGAACGACCACCATGGTGCTCGGCTGGGACGATGCCGGCCGGGTGCTCGTCGCCTCCAACTGCGGCACGCACGAGCGTTCGCTGACCGTGGTGCGCGCGGTAGGCCTCGACGGCACCGTCGAGACCCCGCGCTACGGGCCGTCCTGGGGCGTGGCCGAGCACCAGGGTGCGGACCACAGGCGCACGACTGCCCTCGTCTCCGCGGGCTACCGGACGCCGGCGTACTGGAAGCGATACCGCGGCGGCACGGCCTCGGTCCTGTGGATCGACCGTGGCACCGGTACCTGGGAACGACCGCTGCCCGACGAAGAGGCCGGGATCTACGACCCGCACTGGATCGGCGACGCGCTGGTGTTCACGTCGGACCGCGGCGCCACGTTCCCGGACCACGCCGACGAGCAGGCGAACCTGTGGGTGCTCGACGGACTCGCGACCGGCACGGAGGCTCCTGAGCCGCGACAGCTCACCACCCAGTCCGAGGCGGAGGGCTACGTCCGCGACGCCACCTCCGACGGTTCACGCATCGTGTGGCACAGCCGCGGCGACCTGTGGCTGCTCGACCGGCTGGACGGCACTCCGCGCCGGCTCGACATCACGCTCACGGGCGCACTGCCGCAGCCGTACCGGGCGGATCCGGAGTCGACCCCCGCCGGCGTCGACGGCCTGGCGGTCGACAGGACCGGCGACGCGAGCGTCGTCGGCTGGCTCGGCACCGCGTACTGGGTGACCCATCGCGCGGGCCCGGCCCGAGCGCTCGTCGCCGACCCGTCGGTCCGTGTCCGGGAGCCCGTGCTGCTGGGCGACACGGGGCGCGCGGTGGTCGTGACGGATGCGCCCCGCAGCACCGCGGACGGTGAGAGCCGGGAGGACGCGCTCGAGGTCCATGCCCTGCCCGGTGTCTCCGGCGGCACGCCCGACGCCGAGCCGCAGCGCCTCGCGGCCGGCGAACTCGGCCGGGTCCTGCACCTCGCCGCCAGCCCCGCGGGGGACAGGGTGGCGGCCATCTCGCACGACGGCCGCATCAGCCTGGTCACCATGCCGCCCGCGGTCGCCGGTGGCACCGACGGCACGGAGGCCGGCCGTCCCGACGCCGTGGCGCCGGGCACCATCACCTCGCTCGGCAGGTCCGGCAACGGCGAGGCGGAGTCCCCCACGTTCTCCCCCGACGGGCGGTACCTCGCCTGGTCGAGCCCCACGGGCAGCGAGGGCGACCACCACCAGATCCTCGTGGCGGACCTGCACGCCGAGAGCCCCATGGCGACGCCACTGACGTCGGGCCGGTTCCACGACTTCTCGCCGGCGTTCAGCGACGACGGCAAGTACGTCGTGTTCCTCTCGGACCGCACCTTCGACCCGTCGTACGACTCCCACGAGTTCGCCCTCTCGTTCAGCGCCGCCACCCGGCCGTGGCTCATCCCGCTGGCGGCCACCGAACCCGCGCCGTTCGGCCCCAGCGCCGACGGCTGGCGTCTGACCAAGCCCGACGACAAGTCCGACGACAGGCCCGGCGACAGGCCCGGCGACAAGGACGGCGGCAGGGTCACCGGCGAGACGCACGCCACCGCGGGCAAGGCCCGTGCCGGCGAAGCGGCCGGCACGGAGCGCGACCCGCACCAGCACGACGACGCCTCCCCCGACATCGACTTCGACGGCGCCGAGGAGCGCGTGGTGCCGTTCCCGGTCGTGTCGGGCCGCTACCGCACCCTGCTCGCCGCCAAGGGCGGGGTGCTCTGGATCCACGAGACCGACGACGCCGGTGTGCTCGGCTCGCGCCACGCCGGCTCGGAGGCCGACCCGGCGCCCAACGTGCTGCAGTTCTGGTCGTTCGAGGCGCGCAAGGCCACGGACGTCGCGGAGAAGGTCGGCGACTACGCGGTGTCGGGCGACGGCGAGCGGGTCGTGATCCGCTCCGGAAACGGGCTCAGCACGCAGTCGGCGACGAGCAAGCCGGGTGACGACGACCCCAACGCGTTCGACATCGACCTCTCGCGCGTCCGCTACGAGGTGGACCCGCGCGCACAGTGGCGCCAGATGTTCGACGAGAACGCCCGCATCATGCGCGACCACTACTGGCGGGCGGACATGAACGGCGTCGACTGGGACGGCGTGGTGGCGCGGTGGCGCCCGCTGGTCGACCGGGTCGCCACGCACGACGACCTCGAGGACGTGCTCTGGGAGACCGTCGCCGAGCTCAACACGTCGCACGCCTATGTGCGCAGGCCGCACGAGCCGGGCGACACGTCCCGCAAGCTCGGCCTGCTCGGTGCGGACCTCTCCCGGGCCGCCGGCGGCTGGCGGATCGACCGGGTCCTGCCGAGCGAGTCGTCCGACCCGGGAGCACGGTCGCCGCTGCGCGCCGCCGGCGTCGACGCGCAGCCCGGCGACCTGATCGTCGCCGTGGACGGGCGACCCGTGGACCCGGTGGCCGGCCCGGCGGCGAACCTGGTCGGCGCGGCCGAGATCCCGGTCGAGCTCACCCTGCGGCGACCTGCGGCCGGGTCGGACGGCACCGCGACAGGGGGCGAGGCAGCGGGAGACCGCCGAGTCGTCGTCGTGCCGCTCGCGAACGAGTCCGACCTCCGCTACCAGGACTGGGTGCGGTCGCGTCGTGAGTACGTCGCCGAGAAGTCGGGCGGTCGCCTCGGGTACGTGCACGTCCCGGACATGATGAGCACCGGCTGGGCGCAGCTGCACCGCGACCTGCGGCTCGCCACCGACTGCGAGGGCATCATCGTGGACGTGCGGTTCAACGGTGGTGGGCACACGTCGCAGCTCGTGATCGCGCGCCTCGCCGCGCGCGTCGCCGGCTGGGGCCTGAACCGGCACTACGACCGCCCCAGCTCCTACCCGGACCGTGCCCCGCGCGGACCGGTCGTGCTGGTGACCAACGAGTACGCCGGGTCCGACGGCGACATCGTGAACGCGGCGGCACAGGCCCTGGACGTCGGACCGGTGGTCGGCGTCCGGACCTGGGGCGGGGTCGTCGGCATCGACGGCCGCTTCGACCTGGTGGACGGCACCGGGATCACCCAGCCGCGGTACGCCTTCTGGCTCGAGGGCAAGGGGTTCGAGGTCGAGAACCACGGCGTCGATCCCGACATCGAGGTGCGCCACACGCCGGCGGACTACTTCTCCGACGTCGACCCGCAGCTCGAGGCCGGCATGGCCGAGGCGTTCCGCCGGCTCGCGGAACGGCCCGCCGCGGCGGCGCCCGCGATGCCCGAGCCTCAGGTGCGCCGCCGGTAGTCCCCCGACGCGTCGGGCCGGTCAGGCGCGCGTGGCCTGCACGAACGCCATCGGCCCGAAGCGGTGCTCCGTGTGCTCCACCTCACGGGCGTCGGTGAACCCAACGTCCGTGAGGAGGCGCACCAGGTTGCTCGGGCCGTGCCCACGTGGCTTCCCGTGCCCGTGCGACCTTCCGTGCCCCCGGAGCCTGCCGCGGCCGTGCTCATGGCCGTGACCGGCCCCGCGCCCGTGCCCGCCGGCATCCGCGCCCTCATCCGCGCCGTCCGAGCTCCCGAGGTCCACGATCGTCACCGTCCCGCCCGGACGGAGCGCCCGGAAGGCCTCGCGGCCGAACAGGACACGCCCTTCGTCGGGCACATGGTGCAGCGCGAGCGCGGACACGATGTGGTCGAGCGACGCGTCGCCGGTCGGGAGCCGGTCGGCGAACCCCTGGACGAGCGTGAGCGGTAGCCGGCGGCGCGTCGCCTTGCGAGCGGCGACCCGCAGCGCGCCCGCGTCGGGGTCGAGGCCCGTGACCCGCGCCGCCGGCTGCGCGCGGAGCACGGCGAGCGACAGGTTCGCGGTGCCGCAGCCGACGTCGAGCACCGACTCGCCGGGCGCGACGTCCGCGAGCGCCGCCGCACGGTCGTGCAGGGCACGGGCCCCGACGCGGAGCGAGAACAGGTCGTAGAACGGGAGCAGCCAGGGCTTTCCCATGCCCGGCAGGAACTCGCGGTCCCGTTCCTCGGGAGTGCGATGGTCGAGGATCTGCACGGTCGTGTTCATCGGGGGCCTTCCGTCCAGTGGTGAGGCTGGTGGGTCCGTAGGTCCCGCGGCGCGGGACCTTCTGGACACCAGCATCGGACGTCCTGCGGGGTGGGGACAGGACGGAAGTCGGTGACGATCGCACGATCTTCGGTTCCGCTCGCCGGACCGGTTCGCCGACGAGGGCGGGCAGCCGCACCGGGACGGCGGTAGCGTCGAACGGGTCCACGACGAAGGGGGTACGCATGGCGCGGGATCGGGGTGGCTCGGGGCTGACCGTGGTGATCGCCTTCACCGCCAACTTCGCGGTGGCGACGGCCAAGACGGTCGCAGCGGTCCTGACCGGTTCGGCGTCGATGGTGGCCGAGGCCGCGCACTCGTGGGCGGACACGGGCAACGAGGTGTTCCTCCTGGTCGCCGAGCGCAAGTCGGGCCGGGCACCGGACACGGACCGCCCGCTCGGTTACGGCCGGGAGGCCTACGTCTGGTCGATGCTGGCCGCCCTCGGTCTTTTTGTCGCCGGTGGTGTGGTGTCGGTCTATCACGGCATCCGGGAGTTCGGGGCCGCCGGGGAGACCGGCTCGTACACGGTCGGGTACATCGTGCTCGCCGTCGCGTTCTGCCTCGAAGGGGTGTCGTTCGTGCAGGCGTACCGGCGCACCCGGGCGGAGGCGCGGGCGCTCGGCCGGGACCTCCTCGACCATGCGCTGGCCACCTCGGACCCGACCCTGCGCGCGGTGCTCGCCGAGGACGCCGCAGCGCTCGTCGGTCTGGTCATCGCGGCGGGCAGCATGGCGTTGCACCAGGTCACCGGTGACGGTCGGTACGACGCGGTCGGCTCGATCCTGGTGGGCGTGCTGCTGTGCGTCGTGGCGGTGGTGCTGTTCGACCGCAACCGGCGGTTCCTGACCGGTGAGGTGGCCGACGAGCGGATCCATCAGGCGGTCCGGGCGCGGGTGGAGGCCCTGCCCGGTGTCCAGCGGGTGGGCCACCTGCGCCTGGAGTTCGTCGGACCGCGGCAGATCCTGCTGGTCGCGAGCATCGACCTGCCCGGCGACGAGTCCGAGTCCCACGTGGCGGTCCGGCTGCGCGACCTGGAGCAGCAGCTCGAGCGTGTCCCGCAGATCGTCGACGCCGTCCTGACCCCGGCCGTGCCGAGCGATCGGTGAGGTGACGATGACCACCTCCTCGGGCGACGCCGCAGCCGCGCCGCGCTCTGCGGCCGCGCCGCGCTCCGGGGCCCGTCTGCGCACGGTGCGCCCGGACGGCACGCCGGTGTACTGGCACCCGGCACGCCCCGGTGCCCCGCCGGTGCAGGTCACCCGGATCGACGTCGAGGCCGATCACCCGCACCTGTCGCCGGACCACCGGCACGCGCACGACTTCCTCGTGCTCGTCTACATCGAGCGGGGCGGCGGGACGGTGGCGCTGGGCAACCACGACACACCGCTGCACGACGGCGACGTGCACGCCATCCCGCCCGGGCAGGCGATCGGCTCGGCGGCACTCACCGACCTGCACCACTGCCGCGCCTGGAGCGTCGCCTTCACGCCCGACGCCGTCCCCTCGCTCGCCTCGGTCTCGCCCCTCGCCTGGGCGCACCACCCGATCCTCGCGCTGTTCGCGCTCGCGACGCCGCCCGCCGGGGCGAGCGCCAACGTCCCGGTCGCCGAGCGCCCCCGCTGGGCCGGGTGGCTGACGGAGCTCGGGGAGGAGCTGGCGGAGCCCGGCCGGCTGGGAGCGCGTGACGCGGCGTCGGCCCTGCTGACGCGGATCCTGATCGGCGCGGCGCGGCTGGCGCCGTCGGCTCCCCCTCCGCCGGACGCGCTGGTGACGCGCGTCTTCGACGAGATCGAGGCCACGTTCCGCGAGCCGGTGTCGGCGTCCGACGTCGCCCGGGCGCTGGGCTACACGCCCGGCCACCTGACCACCGTGGTCCGCGAGCGCACGGGCCGCACCCTGCTGGAATGGATCACCGAACGGCGGATGACGGAGGTGCGGCGGATGCTCCGCGACACCGACCTGCCGCTCGGCGTGGTGGCCGCCAGGACCGGTCTGCGCGACGCGACCTACCTCGTCAGACGGTTCAAGGACCGGTACGGGACCACCCCCGACCGGTGGCGTCGGAACGAGCGTGTGTGAGTTCCCACCGACTATCAGTTAGTTTTGGGGCGCGCATCGGCAATGTCGATGTGTGTCAACCGTCGAACGGAGCTTTCACCATGTCTCGCAACCGCGCCCTCCTCACGGCCGCCGCAGCCTCCGCTGCCCTCCTGGCCCTGACCGGCTGCGGCAGCTCTGGTGAGCCCGGCGGCGCGGGCGAGGAGCTCGGCCTGGTGTCGGGCGACACGCTGACCGTCGCCACCGAGGGCACCTACCGGCCGTTCAGCTACCACGACGAGTCGGGCGAGCTGGTCGGCTACGACGTCGAGGTCGCCGAGGCCGTCGCCGAGAAGCTGGGCGTCGAGATCACGTTCGAGGAGACGCAGTGGGACGCGATCTTCGCCGGTCTGGACGCGGGGCGCTTCGACACGATCGCGAACCAGGTGACGATCACCCCGGAGCGCGAGGAGGACTACGTCTTCTCGACGCCGTACACCGTGTCGACGGGCGTGCTCGTCGTGGCCGCCGACAACAACGACATCACGAGCTTCGCCGACCTCGACGGCAAGACCACCGCCCAGTCGCTCTCGAGCAACTGGAACGAGCTCTCCAAGGAGAACGGCGCCACGGTCGAGGCCGTCGAGGGCTGGGCACAGTCCGTCGCCCTGCTGGAGCAGGGCCGCGTCGACGCGACCATCAACGACAGCCTGACCTACCTCGACTACGCCAACACCGAGGACGCCTCCGGCATCAAGGTCGCCGCGGAGACCGAGGAGGAGTCGCAGTCGGCGTTCGTCGTGACGCCGGAGCGCGAGGCTCTCGCCCAGGCGGTGGACGGCGCCCTCGACGAGCTGCGCGCCGACGGTACTCTCGCCGAGCTGGGCGAGAAGTACTTCGGCGAGGACGTCTCGGAGTGAGCCCGCGCGCAACGCTTCTCCGCTGATCGCGGGGAGAGGGATACATGGACTGGCAGCTCGTCGCCGACTCGTTCTGGCCGCTCCTGCGGGGTGGCCTCGTCGGCACCATCCCGCTCGCCCTCGCGTCCTTCGCGATCGGGCTGGTGCTCGCACTCGTCGTGGCGCTCCTGCGGCTGTCGCCGAACCGGATGCTGTCGTGGATCGGCCGCGCGTACGTCTCGCTGATCCGCGGCACACCGCTGCTGGTGCAGCTCTTCATCATCTTCTACGGCCTGCCGCAGCTCGGCGTCCGGTTCGACCCGTGGCCCGCCGCGATCATCGCGTTCTCCATGAACGTCGGCGGCTACGCGGCCGAGGTGATCCGAGCGGCGATCCTGTCCGTGCCCAAGGGGCAGTGGGAGGCGGGCTGGACGGTGGGCATGTCGCCGGTCCGGACGCTCCGCCGGATCGTCCTGCCGCAGGCGGCGCGCGTGTCGGTGCCGCCGCTGTCGAACACGTTCATCTCGCTGGTCAAGGACACGTCGCTGGCCACGGTCATCCTGGTGACCGAGATGTTCCGCAAGGCCCAGGAGATCGCCGCGTTCTCCAACGAGTTCATGGTGGTCTACACCGAGGCGGCCCTGATCTACTGGATGTTCTGCACGGTGCTCGCCACCGGCCAGAACGCTATCGAGAAGAGGCTGGACCGGTATGTCGCGCACTGAGCCGTCCGATCGACCCGGGCCTTCCGACCGCCCCGTGCCCGACACCCTGCTGACCGCGCGCGGCATCGAGAAGTCGTTCGGCGAGAACCACGTGCTGCGCGGCGTGGACCTGGAGGTCCGGCGCGGCGAGGTGGTCGCGCTGATCGGCGCGTCCGGGAGCGGCAAGACCACAGTGCTCCGCTCGCTCAATGGGCTCGAGACGCCGGACGCCGGGATGGTCGAGTTCAACGGCGGCCCCGCCGTCGACTTCGGCGCCCAGGCCGCCGCCGCGACCGGCGGCTGGGGAGTCCGGCGGGAGGGCGCACGCCAGGCGAAGGCGGACCGCGCGGCCCTGCGCGACCGGTCGGCGATGGTGTTCCAGCACCACAACCTGTTCCCGCACCGCACCGTGCTGGACAACGTGATCGAGGGCCCCACGCAGGTCAAGCGGATCCCCCGCGCGACGGCGGTCGGCCGTGCCGAAGAGCTCCTGGCCCGCGTCGGGCTCGCCGACAAGCGCGACGCCTACCCGCACGAGCTGTCCGGCGGTCAGCAGCAGCGCGTCGGGATCGTGCGTGCGCTGGCCCTCGAGCCGGACCTCCTGCTGTTCGACGAGCCGACGTCGGCCCTCGACCCCGAGCTCGTGGGCGAGGTGCTGAGCGTGATGAAGGAGCTCGCGGACGAGGGCTGGACCATGGTGGTGGTGACGCACGAGCTGCAGTTCGCGCGCCAGGTCGCGGACGAGGTGCTGTTCCTCGACGGCGGCGTGGTGGTCGAGCGTGGTGCGCCCGCGCAGATCTTCTCCGACCCGGCCGAGGAGCGGACACGCCGTTTCCTCGACCGGATCCTGCACCCCCTGGACTGACCCGCCACGCAGCGTCTACGCGGCAGCGACCGCCACCCGGCGACGCACCACACACCCGAGCGCGAAGACGGCCAGTGCTGCGGCCGCCGCGGCAGCGCCTGCGAGGTCGAGCCAGGCCGCACCGTACGGCAGCACGGACGCCCCGACGACCGGCGCGAGAATCCTGCTCCCTTTCGAGGTCTAAGTTTCTCCGCTCTGAACCGTTTCAGAGCGGAGAAACTTAGACCTCGAAAGGGGTAGAGAGAGCGGAGGGACTACTCGCCCGGGTACTTGAGGCCGATCTGCTCGCGGATCGTGTCCAGCGTCCCCATGATCGCCACGGTCTCGGCGCGCGACAGCAGCGGGCTGTCCAGCTCGCCGGCCGCAACCATGCGCTCCGCCTCGGCAGCCTGGAAGTGCATGCCGCGGCCCGTGACCTCGGCGGTGAAGGTCTCCGTCTCGGTGCCCTCGACGTCGTACACGTGGACCGTCGCCGGGTTGTACCAGACGGCGTCGATCTCGATGCGGCCGTCGGTGCCCAGGATCGACGCGCGGTTCGGACCCTTCGTGTCCGAGGCCGAGACCGTCGTGGCGACCCGGGCACCGTCGTACCCGAAGATCGTGGCGATCGTCGCGTCCGCGCCGGTCTCCTTGAACGTCGCGTGCGACTGGATCGTGAGCGGCTCGCCGAACACGTCCCAGGCGAACGAGACCGGGTAGATGCCCAGGTCGAGCAGCGAACCGCCGCCCAGGGCCAGGTCATTGATGCGGTGCGTCGGGTCGTCGGAGAGGTCCTGGGTGTGGTCCACCATCAGGGTCCGCACCTCGCCGAGCACGCCCGACGCGATGATCTCGCGAACGCGCGCCATGTGCGGCAGGAAGCGGGACCACATGGCCTCCAGCGCCACGAGGCCCTTCTGCTCGGCGAGCTCCGCGATCTCGCGCGCCTCGGCGGCGTTGACCGTGAACGGCTTCTCGACCAGCACGTGCTTGCCGGCCTCGAGCACGAGCTTCGCGGCCTCGGCGTGCATCGGGTGCGGCGTCGCGACGTAGATGATGTCGACCTCGGGGTCGTTCACCAGGTTCTCGTAGGAGCCGTGCGCCGTCGGGATGCCGAAGCGGTCCGCGAAGGTGCGCGCCTTCTCCAGGGATCGGGACCCCACCGCCTGCACGGTGAAGCCGTTGTCGTTCAGGTCTGATGTAAAGGCAGCGGCGATCCCGCCGGCCGCGAGAATGCCCCAACGCAGGTGTGTCATGCGCTCGAGCGTAGTGCCCCCTCCGCCGAGGTAGACATCTGGCGAAGTAGTCGTGCAGCGAGGTAGTCACCCAGCGCGAGCTGGGTGACTACCTCGCTGAGTGACTACCTCGCGGGTGGGGTCAGTTGACCTGGATGGTCATCTGGCCGCGCTTCGTGTCCTGCGACAGCACCTTGATGGTGGTGCCGGTACCGCCGACCTTCACCGAGTTGGTCGGGTTGTCGTCGGTCCAGTACGCCTCCGGGTCGGTGTCGTCGAACTTCCATACCGGCCGCTGCTTGCCCTGGACCAGGGTGGTCAGCTCGGTCTCCGACACCTCGCGGTGCAGCGAGAGCTTGTCGGTCCTCTGCAGGCCGAACGTCGCGTCGAAGGACTGGATGCGGTTGCGGGCGATCGTGCCGTCCGACCAGTTCATCACCTGCGGGCGCGCGTCGACCGGCAGGGCCTGACCGGCGCCCGGGTGCTCCGACGTGTTGTTGTCGCCGTACCGGGAGTTCACGTACCAGATGAGCAGGCCGTCCTGGTACGGGAAGTGCTCCACGCGCTCGGTGTTGCTGAAGGACCAGCCGAAGTTGTACGGGCCCGTCCGCAGCGTCGTGTCGTAGCCGCCGTACACGCGGTTCTCGGCGACGTAGTAGTGGGAGTACTCGACCTCGTAGGTACCGTCGGCCCCGACGGTCTGGAAGCCGTCGACGGCCCAGTCCGACGCGTCCTCGAAGTCCTCGACCAGTGCGGTGCCCACCGCGACGTCGTCGACCATGAAGCCCTTCCCCGTGGTGCCGCCGTCGGTCGAGTAGCGGAACCGGACCGACGCCGTCTGGCCCTCGTAGGCCGCCAGGTCGGCGGTGAGGTCCACCCACGCGCCGGCCGAGCTGCCGGTGATGCCGCCGCCCGGATTGGTGCCGTTCGGGTCCTCGTCCGTGGAGAGGTTGGTCGGCACGGTCGTCCAGGAACTGCCGCCATCCGTGGAGACCTCCACGAACGCGTAGTCGTAGTCCGCCTCGATGGCGTACTGGACCTTGGCGGACAGCGAGCTGCCCGTCGGCACGGTGAACGACGGCGACGCGATCGTGTTGTTCAGGTCGTCCGCCTTGCCGGAGTAGACGAACGGGCCGTCGAACGGCTCGACCTCCAGGTCCTCGGTGGCGACGCCGTCCGGCAGGTTCACGATCGCTGCCTGCTCACGCGTGGTGGCGTGGAACGACGGGCCGAGCTTGACGCGCTCGCGCTCACCGGGTTCCACGGTCTCGTAGTCGAGCCAGCCCAGGAACAGCTTCTCGGTGGCGCCCATGTGGTTCGGCGTGGTGCCGGTGGTGCCGTCACCGTGGCCCAACCACGAGCCGGAGCTCATGAGGGTCCAGAAGCCGGAGCCGTTCTCGCCACCGGCGGTGTCGTAATAGTCCGGCAGGCCGAGGTCGTGGCCGAACTCGTGCGCGAACACGCCGAGGCCGCCGTTCTCCGGCTCCGTGGTGTAGTCGCGGATCCAGAGGTCGGAGTCACCGATCTTGATGCCGCCGAGCTTGGCGAAGTCGGCCGGGCCGTCCGAGCCGAGGCCGCCCTGGTTCACGGACCAGCGGTGGGACCAGATGGCCGACTCGGGTGCGCCGGCTTCCTCACCCTCACCGGCGTGGATCGCCTGGAAGTGGTCGATGTAGCCGTCCGGCTCGGACGTGATGCCGTCGCCGTCCATGTCATAGCGGTCCCAGACGTCGAACGACTTGAGGTACGCGTCGATCTCCTCGGGGGTCTTGCCCGCAGCGACCTGCTGCTCGTACCAGGCGTCAGCCGCGTCCTGGACGAACCGGGTCATGTCCTCGCCGGACTCTGTGGTGCCGTAGGAGGCCGTGCTGTACGGCACGGTGACCCAGTCGGACACGTCACCCTGCAGGTCGAACCGGCCCGACGACATCTCGTCGTAGACGTCGGCGAACGACTCGCCCCCCTGGTCCTCCAGGCCGGTGAAGAACATCTCCATGAAGTGGTCGCGGGAGAAGTCCGGCTCCCAGTAGGTGGAGTTGTCGTCCGCCGCAGGCTCCGGGATCTCGTTGTGCGAGGGCCCTGCCGGGGCGTCCGGGTAGCGCTCGTCGACCTGGTCGCCGAAGTCCACCAGGATGCTGAAGAGCTGGGCCGTCTCCTCGACGCCGTACTGCACGTACTCACGCGGCGAGATCTCGACGACCTTCGAGGCGCGGGCGCCCTTGCCGCGCGTCTCGACCTTCGCCTCGCCCGTGGCGACCAGGTCCACGGCGCGCTGCCGCTTCTCGATCTGCTTCTCCGCGAGGGGGTCAGGACGGTTGTCCTCCTTCGCGGGCGCCGCCTGCTGCGGCACCTCCTCGGCAGGGGGTGCTGCCGACGCGGTGGTGATCGGTACGACGGCCGCGGAGAGCAGCAGAGCAGCTCCCGCTCCGACGGCACAGATACGTGGGTTCATTTTTCCTCCGTGAAGAGTTGCGGCGTCCGGGACGAGGAGGTGATTCGGGTCGCCGGACCTGCGGGTCACCTTTGACCACACAGGAGGAAACCAGGGAAATATTACGACAATGTTGCCTACGACACACATTTGCCTCACGACGTATGTCTCGTATGCCGTCATAGAATCGATTCGAGACCGCGTAGTTTTGTCGTACCCGCCGGGCCCGTTCGTCGTCCGGGTGAACCCCGCCCGCCGACCAGCCGGAGAGCAGCATGAGCCTCAGCACGCCCGTCACCGCAGCGAGCTTCGCCGCGCCTCCCGTGAACCAGCGTCGGGCGATCATCGCCCTCATCGCCCTCTCGGTCAGCGCGTTCACCTTTGTCACCGCGGAGAACCTGCCGGGCGGCCTGCTCACCCTCATCGCCCCCGACCTGGGTCGCACCACGTCCGAGATCGGGCTGCTGGTGTCGGCGTACGCCGCCGTCGTCGTGCTGACGTCGCTGCCGCTCTCGCGCCTCACCCGCCGGTTCCCGCGCCGCTACGTGCTGGCGGCGACCACCGCCGTGTGCACCGTCGGGACGCTGTGGTCGGCGGTCGCACCCGGCTACGCGGACCTGATGGCCGCGCGCATGGTCACGGCCCTGGGGCAGGCTCTGTTCTGGTCGGTCGTCACGCCGGCCGCGGCGAGCCTGTTCGCCCCGGCGATCCGCGGCAAGATGATCGCGCGGCTCGCCATCGGCAACTCGCTCGCGCCGCTGCTCGGCGTGCCGCTCGGCACCTGGGTGGGCCAGCAGACGAGCTGGCGCACGGCGTTCCTGTTCTTCTCGGTGGTGAGCCTGCTCGCGTGCCTCGCGATGGTCATCGCCATGCCGAACGTCGACGCCGAGCAGAGCGGCACGGCCCGCGGCACGCACCCGAGCATGCGCCGCTTCGTGGTGCTCATGGTGGTCACGGTGCTGCTCGTGACCGGCGGGTTCATGATGATCACGTTCGTCACCCAGTTCCTGCTGGAGACGGCGGGATTCCCCGACCGCTACCTCAGCGCGCTGCTGCTCGGCCAGGGCGCCGCTGGCCTGGCGGGCACGCTGCTGATCGGCCAGGTGCTGGACAAACGGCCCTGGCAGACGGTGCTCGTAGCGCTCAGCCTGCTCACCGGTGCGCTCGTGCTGCTGTGGAGCCTCGGGCACGTCCCGGCGCTCGCCCTGGTCGGGCTGGCGCTGTTCGGCCTCGCGTTCAGCGCGATCCCGCCGGCGCTGTCCTTCCTGTCCATGCAGGTCGCCCCGGGCGCCACCGAGTCGGCGACCGCGATCTCGAGCTCCGTGTTCAACATCGGGATCGGCGGTGGGTCGGCGCTCGGGGCGTTGGTCGTCGCCACCGTCGGCGTCAGCACGGTGCCCCTGGTCGGCGCGGCGTTCGTGCTGGCAGCGCTGGTGGTGGTCGCGACGGACCTGCGGCTGACGGCCCGAAGCGCTATTCCGCCACGCCCTTGAGGCTGCCCGTGACCGGCTCCTCGGAGCTGACGATGCACTGCAGGGTGCGGTCGTCGAGCTGCTCCCAGGTGTCCTTGGTCGGATAGAAGCCGGTGTAGCTGTACACCGACTCGTCATACGAGAGGCCGACGAACTTCTCGAACTCGGCGTAGCACCACTCCTCGAACTTCGTCGCGACGGCCTGCGCACCCGGGAACTCGTCGCCCTCGAGGACCAGCTCGGCGTAGACCTCGCCCGTGTGCGGCTCGGCGCAGGGCACGACCGGCACGGACTCGACCTCGAACTCGTCACCCGCCGCAGAGTCGCCGTAGCCGTCGAGCGCTGCCAGGTCGATGCAGTCGCCCTCGAGGATCTCGAAGGCGTCCGCCTCGGCCGAGGCGGTGATCTCGCCGCCGGGCTCGTCGCGCGGGGCTTCCCCGCTCGACATGAGGTCGTCGAGAGCCCCGCAGCCGGTGAGCATCGTGAGAGACACGGCCGCTGCGGCGGTGGCCGCCAGCAGGCGGGCCGGGCGTCGGGCCGAGCGCCGGCCGGGCATACCGGTGACGGCGGTGCGGGCGGAACGGAATGTGGGGTTCATCGACTCTTCCTCAGAGGCGGCACGACGGCGGGCGCCGCGGTCACGACCGGACCGGCCGCCCCGGAAAACTACCCTCGCCGACACCCACGCTGACCCCGGGGGCGCAACGATTCGGTCACGACTCGCGCGGAGCGCCCGCAGCCCGGGTCCAAGGCTGTTCATACGCTGTTCACCCGGCCGAACCGGCGCCGCTCTACGGTGGCTGACGCGGACCACCCGCGCAGCACACCGACGCACGGCGACCGTGACACACCGCGGAGCACGGCACCCGAAGAAGGAGCAGTCATGCGAGCCAGTACCCCCGTGCGCCTGACCGGCGCCGCCGCGGCAGCGGCCCTGCTGGCCGGGGCGTTCGTCGCCTCGGCGGGCGCAGCATCGGCAGGCACGGACCCGAGCAGCGCCGGGCGCCCGGACGCCGGCCACCGGACACTGCGTGCCGCCACCTACAACCTCTCGCTCAACCGGGCGACGGAGGGCGAGCTCGTCGCCGACCTGTCCACGGGCGACGACGCCCAGGCGGCGACGGTGGCCGAGGTCATCCAGCACGCGAACCCCGACGTCGTGCTGCTCAACGAGTTCGACTACTCCGGCGACGCCGACCCGTACGCCGCCGCGGACCTGTTCCGCGAGAACTACCTCGAGGTGCCGCAGGGCACCGGAGAGCCGGTGGAGTACCCGTACGCGTTCGTGGCCGCCTCCAACACAGGCGTCCCGAGCGGCTTCGACCTGAACAACGACGGCACCGTCGGCGGGGGCGACGACGCGCTCGGCTTCGGCCTGTTCCCGGGGCAGTACGGCATGGTCGTGCTGTCGAAGTACCCGATCCAGCACCACAAGGTGCGTACCTTCCAGCACTTCCGGTGGCAGGACATGCCGGGCGCGCTCCTGCCCGACGACCCCGCCACCGCGGCCCCGGCCGACTGGTACTCGGCCGAGGAGCTGGCGGTCCTGCCGCTGTCGAGCAAGTCGCACTGGGACGTCCCGGTGCGCGTCGGCCACCGGACGGTGCACGTGCTGGCCGCGCACCCGACCCCGCCGTCGTTCGACGGCGCCGAGGACCGCAACGGCCTGCGCAACCACGACGAGATCCGGTTCTGGGCCGAATACGTGCGCGGCGGCCGCGCCGCCCGCTACCAGTACGACGACGAGGGTCGCCGCGGCGGGCTGCGTCCCGGCTCGTCCTTCGTGATCGTCGGCGACTACAATGCCGACCCCGTCGACGGCGACTCCGTGGACACGGCGATCGACCAGCTGCTGCGCCACCCGCGGATCACCGACCCGCAGGCGACGTCGGCGGGCGGGACCGAGGCCGCGGCGCTGCAGGGCGGCGCCAACCTGAGCCACCGGGGCGACCCGGCGCTCGACACCGCCGACTTCGCCGACACGGCGCCGGGCAACCTGCGCGTGGACTACGTGCTGCCCTCACGTGACCTGCGGGTCCGGGACGCCGGCGTGTTCTGGCCGGTCGCCGCCGACCCGCTGTCCCGGCTCACCGGCGTGTACCCGTTCCCGAGCAGCGACCACCGCCTCACCTGGACCGACGTGCGGCTGTAACAGAAGCGCTCGCACGACCGTCGGCCACCTCGTTCGATCAACATCGATCATATTGTTGACCGCTCCAGGCGCCGCGCTTACTTTTGAGCGCGGAGAGCACCCCTGGCCCGTCCCGTCCGGTCACAAATGATCATGTCCGATCATCGCTCTCCTCGGACCTGTCAATGACGACGGAGAGTTCCTCATGCCACGTACCCACCGCAGCACGGCCGCGGGAGCAGCGACGGCCACCGTCCTCGCCCTCACGGTCGGCGGCCTCATGACGCCCCCGGCGGGCGCGGCACCGGACCCCCGGTCCGCGCCCGCCGCACCCACCGCGGTCTCGGCCGACACGGCCCTTCCCGAGCTCCGCCTCGACGACCCGTCGATCCCCTGGAAGGAGCTCGTGGTCGACGGTGACGACGTCGAGCGCCGAGCCGACGGCCGCCCCTACAACACCTTCGGCGGCTTCGGCTCCGTCTCCTGCAACAACACGTCGAAGCTGCTCCTCGACTACAAGGAGGAGAACCCGGACGCCTACTGGACGATCATGCGGATGCTGTTCGACACCGAGACCGGAGCCGGCCTGAAGCACATCAAGGTCGAGCTGGGTGCGGACAGCAACAGCTCGTCGGGTGCGGAGCCCGCCACGAAGCGCAGCGCCGACGAGCCCGCGAACGTGCTGCGTGGCGCCGGCTTCCACTTCATCGCGGACGCGCTGTCGATCAACCCCGACATCGAGATCGAGGCGCTCCGCTGGGGCGAGCCGTCCTGGACGGGCAACGACCCCGCCAAGCGGTACCAGTGGTACAAGGAGACGATCGACGCCGCCTACGACACGTTCGGCGTCGAGTTCGACTGGATGAGCCCGTCCCAGAACGAGGTGCGCGGCGCGACCTACCAGGCCGCCGAGCTGGCGTGGACGGTGCAGTTCGCGCAGTGGCTCGAGCGCGACGCCACCGCACCGGACGCTCGCTACGACTACTCGAAGGTCAAGATCGTCGCCCTGGACTCCTACCGGGAGGGCGACGCGATCGCGGGACGGATCCTCGCCGACCCGGCCGCGCTGGAGCAGGTGGACGCCCTCGGCTACCACTACGACATCGTGGGCGGCCCGAACGTCACGCGGCTCAACAAGGAGTTCGGCAAGGAGATCCTGTACTCCGAGGGCGTCGCACCGATGATCGACCCGCAGTACCGCCTCCCGGCCGATCCGAGCCGCGGCGGCGTGGGCGGGACCATCGGGGCCGCCGACATCGCGGACCGGTTCATCAACGCCTACCGCTGGAGCGGTGCGGGCAACGACCCGGCGCACATGACGACCTTCCTGTTCCAGCCCGCCGTCAGCGCCATGTACGAGGGCACGCAGTACTCCCCCAAGCACCTGGTCCGGGCCTCCGACCCGTGGTCCGGGTACTGGGAGGGCGACGTGGGCCTCGTCGCCGTGCGCCACTTCCACCAGTTCGTCGAGCACGGCTGGGAGTACGTCGAGGGTGCCACCGGCGGTGACGGCACCAAGGGGGACGGCGGCACGAACGTCGACACCTCGACGCGCACCGTCCTCACCGCCCGCACGCCCGCGAGCGCCGACGGCGACGCCGAGTGGTCGCAGGTGCACGCCAACAACACCCGCACGGAGCGGCACTTCGAGGTCAAGGTGGCCGACCTGGGCGCTGCCGGGCGACCGCTCTACGCGTGGGAGACACGCGGCCCGGACGCCGGCCAGGCGTACGACGCCAACTACTTCCAGAAGACCGGCTACTACGAGCCGGTCCGGACGGAGACGATCGACGGCGTCGAGCACGACGTGTACCGCGTGAAGGTACCCGCCTACTCGATCGTCACGCTGTCGACGCTCGAGGACGGGGTGCACGGCGGGACGACGGAGTACACGCCGGGCGACTTCGCGCCCGACACGCGGGACACGATCCTCGAGCTGCCCTACCGGGACAACTTCGAGTACGACGACTACCCCGTGACGACGGTCGGCGGACGGGAGATGACGTACGTGGAGCGCCGGGGCGGCACCCCGCGCTACACAGCGGACCAGGACGGCGCGTTCGAGGTCGTCGAGACCGGCGACCGCCGGCACCGCAACGTGCTGCAGCAGCAGATCCACGGCGAGAACCGGGGCTTCATCTGGAACACGTGGGGCAACGGCCGGCAGGACGTGCTCCAGACCGCGGCACCGTCCACGGTGCTGGGTGACCACCGCTGGGCCAGCTACACCGCGACCGTGGACTTCCGGCTCGACGACGTGGACCGGGACGCCGCGCTCGAGAACTTCGCCGGACTGGGCGTGCGTCAGGCGTACGCGCGTGGCGGGGACCAGGCCACGTACGCCGTCCGCGTGCACGAGGACGGGCAGTGGCAGCTGCGCAAGCTCGACACCGTGGTCGCCTCCGGCACGGTGGCGGGTTTCGACGGCGGCGCGTGGCACACCCTCGCGGTCGAGGCACGGGAGAACGTCGTCACGGCGACGCTGGACGGCGAGCAGCTCGTGCGGCACGTCGACTCGTCGGCGAACCCGGTGCTCTCCGGGCGGATCGCGCTGACCAGCGGGTTCTACAACACCCGGTACGACAACCTCGCGGTGACCCCGATCAAGGGTCACGCCTGGGCGTCCGAGAAGATCGACGACTCCGACGCGCGTCTGGCCTACCCCGAGGGGTTCACGTTCACCCAGGCTGGGTTCGCCCACTTCAACCGGACCCAGCACGTGCTGCGTGCCGGTCAGTCCGTGACCATCCCCTTCACCGGTACCGGGCTGAACCTCTTCGGTGCCACCGGCGCCGCGACGCTCGAGGTGCGGGTCGACGGCGGTCCGCCACGCACGGTCCAGGTGGGCACCGTGGGCACGCGCCAGACGTCGTACTGGCTCCGTGACCTGAAGCAGCGCCGGCACACCGTGTCCGTCCGGGTGGTCAGCGGGACGTACACGCTCGACGGCGTCGACACGCTGACGGGCGGCACCAAGCGGTCCTGACCCGCACACCAGTCAGGTGCCGGACGCGCAGGTCACTCCCGTGGCCTGCGCGTCCGGCACTTCCGTGAAGTTCTGACGCGTACGCGGATACGCTTACGCGGTGCCTGACGCCCTGACTCCCCCAGAGACCGCCCCCTCTACCGCAGAGTCCCCCCGGACGGCGCGTCGCCCGAGCGAGCGCACCTTCCACGGTGACACGTTCACCGACGACTACGAGTGGCTGCGCCGCAAGGACGACCCGGAGGTCGTCGCGCACCTGGAGGCGCAGAACGCCTGGACGCTGGCCCAGCAGGCGCACCTGGCGCCATTGCGGCAGACCCTGTTCGACGAGATCAAGGGCCGCACCCTCGAGACGGACCTCTCCGTCCCGTCGCGCGACGGCGAGTGGTGGTACTACGCCCGCACGGTCGAGGGCCAGCAGTACCCGATCCACGCGCGTTACCGCGCCGCCGGGCCGGACGACTGGACCCCCCGCGTGCTCGAGCCCGGCGAGCCCGTCCCGGGCGAGCAGCTGCTGCTCGACCAGAACGCCCAGGCCGAGGGCCACGACTTCTTCGCGCTGGGCTCGCTCGACGTGTCCGACGACGGTGTCCGGCTGCTCTACGCCACCGACACCGCGGGCGACGAGCGCTACACGCTGCGCGTCCGCGACCTGGCCACGGGCGAGGACCTGCCGGACGAGGTGCGGGACACCGCACCGGGCGCCCTGTTCGCGCCCGACGGTGAGCACGTCTTCTACCTCACCGTCGACGACGCCTGGCGCCCCTGGCGGGTCTGGCGGCACCGGCTCGGCACCCCGGCGTCCGACGACGTGATCGTGTTCGAGGAGCCCGACGAGCGCTACTGGGTGGGCGTCGGGCTGTCCCGGTCCAAGAAGTACCTGCAGATCGAGCTCGGCTCCAAGGTGACCAGCGAGTCCTGGCTGCTGGAGTCGGACGACCCGACCGGCGAGTTCCGGGTCGTGTGGCCCCGCCGGGAGGGTGTCGAGTACACCGTGGAGCACGCGGTGCTGCCCGCGTCGCTGGTCGAGCCCGCGTCGTTGTCCGAGCCGCCCTCGCTCGTCGACCCGCCCTCGCTCGCCGAGCCCACCGAGGCCACCCGTGACGTCCTCCTGATCCTGCACAACAAGGACGCGCTGAACTTCGAGCTCGTCAGCTCCCCCGTCCCGGCGCCCGGCGACACGGTCACGCCCGAGGCGGCGACCGTCGTCGTGCCGCACGCTCGGGACGTGCGGCTCGAGGGCGTGAGCGCGAGCGAGCGCTACCTGGTGCTCTACTACCGCCGCGAGGCGATCTCGCGGTCGGCGGTGCTCTCGTTGGTCGAACCTGTCGGGACCGGTCCCGACACGGCCGGCCCGCGGACGGCCTGGGACTTCCAGGAGATCTCGTTCGGTCAGCCGCTGGAGTCGGTCGGCGCGGGCGTCGGCGTGTGGGAGCAGCCCAACCTCAAGGCCGGTTACACCTCCTTCGTGACACCGCAGTCGCTCTACCTGTACGACGTCGCCTCCGGCGAGCGCACCCTGCTCAAGCAGCAGCCCGTGCTCGGCGGCTACGACCCCGCCGACTACGACCAGCGCAGGGAATGGGCGGTGGCAGAGGACGGGACGCGCATCCCGATCTCGCTGGTCTGGCGCAAGGACAAGGTCCGGTTCGGGGTCTCGACGGACACGCCCGCCGAGCCCGCGCCCCTCCTCCTGTACGGGTACGGCGCGTACGAGTTCTCGATCGACCCGTACTTCTCGGTGCCCCGCCTGAGCCTGCTGGACCGCGGCGTCGTCTTCGCCGTCGCGCACGTGCGGGGTGGTGGCGAGATGGGCCGTGCCTGGTACGACGACGGCAAGCTGGCCGCCAAGCGCAACACGTTCACCGACTTCGTGTCCTGTGGACGGCACCTCGTCGACACCGGCTGGACGTCGTCCGACCGCATGGTGGCCGACGGCGGCAGCGCCGGCGGGCTGCTCGTCGGAGCCGCCACCAACCTGGCACCCGAGCTGTTCGCCGGCGTGCTCGCCGGGGTGCCGTTCGTGGACGCGCTGACGTCGATGCTCGACCCGACGCTCCCCCTGACCGTCACCGAGTGGGACGAGTGGGGCGACCCCCTGCACGACCCCGAGGTCTACGCGCACATGCGCTCGTACACGCCGTACGAGAACGTGGCCGACGACGCCTCCCGCTACCCGCGGATCCTGGCCACCACCAGCTTCAACGACACCCGCGTGCTGTACGTGGAGCCGGCGAAGTGGGTGGCCCGGCTGCAGGCCGCGGGGGCGCCGGCGATGCTGAAGATCGAGATGTCCGCAGGGCACGGCGGCGTCTCGGGGCGCTACTCCGCGTGGGAGCAGGTCGCGTTCGAGCACGCGTGGGTGCTGGACGTGCTGGGCCTCGCCGACCGCTGACCGTCAGAGATCGGCCTTCGCCGCGACGACCCGGGCCGCCGCCGCGTCCACCTTCGCGGCGAAGTCCGGGTCGTCGCGCGCGGCCCGGACCAGGGCGTCGACCATGACCGGTGCGGCCGACGGCTTCGCCGAGGCGAGCACGATGTCCACCCCGGCGTCCACGGCGCGGACCGCGCGCGCGCCCGCGGGCACGCGCTGGACCTGCACCGCCGCGGACAGGTCGTCGGAGATGATGACGCCGTCGAACCCGAGCTCGCGCACCAGGCCCACGGCGACGGGGCTGAACACGGCGGGCGCGTCCGGGTCGATCTTCGTGTAGACCGCCGACGACATCATGACCAGCCCGGAGCCGGCCTCGATACCGGCGCTGAACACGTCCACCGACGGGTCGTCCGGACCGGTGACCGCGTCGGTCACCCCGGCCGTGTCGTCGGTGTTGCCGGTGACACGGCCGAGGCCCGGGAAGTGCTTGATCGACGTCTGCACGCCCGCGTCCCGCTGGCCCTCCGCGAACGCGTTGCCGTGCGTGATGACGGAGTCCGCGGTGTACCCGTAGTTGCGTCCGAAGACGCCGACCGGCGCGTTCGACGACGCGGTGGCCTGCGGCACGAGGTCGAGCACCGGCGCCAGGTTGAGGTTCACGCCGGCGGCGGCGAGCTCGGCGCCCCAGGTCCGGGACCGCTCCCGCAGGTCGGGCGCGGACAGCTCGGCCTGGTCGAGCGCGCTCGGGATGTCGCTGAAGCCCTGCCCCCGCAGCACCTGCACCGCGCCGCCCTCCTGGTCGGTCGCGACGAAGAGCGGCTGCCGCTGCGCCGCGGCGCCGACGGCGGCATCCACCAGGTTCTTCACCGGCTGGCGACCCGCCGTGGTGCGGCCGTGCAGGAACACGCCACCGATCTTCTGGTCCCGGAGCATGTCGAACGTCGGCTGGAACGGACCGGCGACCGGCAGGCCCACCATGACGATCTGGCCGGCCTTCTCCTCCAGGGTCCAGCCGTCCACCAGCGACAGGTCGGGCTCGCCCGCAGTGGGCTCGGGTGTGGGCTCGGGTGCGGGCTCGGGAGTAGGCCGCGCCGACGGGGTGCCGGGCGACGCGCTCGGCTGCACGGTCGACTGCGCGGGTCCGGGCAGTGCTGTCGGGTCAGGCTCCGCCGTCGGGCCGGAGCAGCCGGCGGTCACGGCCGCCACCGTGAGCACCGCCGCGGTGACGAGGCCGAGCGGGCGAAAACGGGTCATGCTCCTCAGTCTCACCCCTGCGTGGCCGCCATGTGCACCATGGCTCGGGCCGAGCCGTCACACGGCGTCGCCGAGTGCTCGCACGAACTCGTCGACGTCCGCCGCCGTCGTGTCCCACGCGCACATCCACCGCACCTCGACGCGGTCCGCCGTCTCGCCCGGCGCCCAGTCGTAGAACCGCGCGTGCGCGCGCAGCCGGTCCGCCGCCGCGCGAGGCAGGGTAGCGAACACGACGTTCGCGTCAGTGGGACGGGTGATGCGGACGGCGCTCGTCAGCCCCGCCGTCTCGATGCCTGCGCGCAGGCGCGCGGCCATCGTGTTGGAGTGTGCGGCGTTGCGCAGCCAGAGCGGCGCCCCCTCGCCCGTGCCCGACGTCGGCGCGCCGGGCTCGCCGAGCAGCGCCAGGAGCTGCGCAGAGACGAACCGGGTCTTCGACGCGAGCTGCATGGTCGCCTTGCGCAGGTACGGCACCGCCTCGACGAGCCCTGCCGCCGAACCCGGAGCGTCGTGACCGCCGTCAGCCAGCACCACGACCGCCTCGCCGAGCATGCCGCCGTTCTTCGCCGCACCGAAGGACAGGATGTCGACGCCGACGTCGGTGGTGATCTCCCGCAGCCCGACGCCGAGCGTGGCCGCCGCGTTCGCGAGGCGTGACCCGTCGAGGTGCACGCGCAGACCCGCCGCGTGGGCGGTGTCGGCGAGGAGCTTCAGGTCGGCGGGCGAGTAGACGGTGCCGAGCTCGGTGACCTGCGTGAGGCTGAGGACCGCGGGCTGCGCGCGCTGCACGTTGCCGAGGTCGCCGGCGTAACGGTCCACGGCATCGGGCCCGATGCGACCCGCCACGCTCGGTGCGGCGAGGACCTTGAGGCTGCCGACACGTTCCGGGGCGCCGTTCTCGTCCGTGTTGATGTGCGCGACATCGCTCGCGATCACGCCGCCCCAGCGCGGGGCTGCGGCCATGAGGCTGATGACGTTCGCCCCCGTGCCGTTCAGGACCGGGAAGATGCGGGCGCGCTCGCCGAACACCTCGGCGGCCCGGTCCTGGAGGCGGGCGGTCACGGGATCGTCGCCGTACGAGACGGCGGCGCCGTCGTTCGCCGCGACGATCGCGGCCATGACCTCGGGGTGGACGGGGGCGTAGTTGTCGGACGCGAAGTGCTGCACGCCCCCATTCTCTCCCGCCCGCCGCCGAGGTAGTCCTCTGGCGAAGTCGTCACGTGGCGAGGTAGTCCCTTGGCGAGGTAGTGCGTGACTACCTCGCCAGAGGACTACCTCGGCACGGGGAGCGGTCAGGAGGCCTTGTCGACGTCCTCGGCCAGCGTGCCCAGGTACAGCGAGATCACCTTGGGATCGGCCTGGAGCTCCCGGCCGGTGCCCGTGTGCGCGTCCTTGCCCTGGTCGAGCACGTAGCCGCGGTCGCAGATCTGCAGGCAGCGCCGCGCGTTCTGCTCCACCATGACCACGGACACGCCCGCCTTGTTGATCATCCGGGTGCGCAGGAACGTCTCGTCCTGACGCACCGGCGACAGCCCGGCGGACGGCTCGTCGAGCAGCAGCACCGAGGGGTTCATCATGAGCGCACGGGCCATGGCGACCATCTGGCGCTCACCGCCCGACATGGCGCCCGCACGCTGCGAGCGCCGCTCACCCAGCGTCGGGAAGAGGTCGGTGATGAACTCGAACCGCTCCTTGAACGACTTCGGTCGCAGGAACACGCCCATCCGCAGGTTCTCCTCGACGGTGAGCGAGGGGAACACGTTGTTGTTCTGCGGCACGAAGCCGACGCCACGGGCCACCAGGGTGTTGGCCTTCATGCCGGTGATGTCGTCCCCCGCGAGCGTGACCTTGCCCGAGTGGATCTTCACCAGCCCGAACAGCGCCTTGAGCAGCGTGGACTTGCCGGCTCCGTTGGGGCCGATGATGCCCACGAGCTCGCCCTTGGCCACCTCGATGGAGCAGCCCTGGAGGATGTTGACGCCGGGGATGTAACCCGCCACCAGGTTGTCGGCGTGCAGGAGCCGTTCCGGGGCCTTCGCCTCGGGAGCGGCCGCCGCGGCCGTCGTCGCCTCGCTCATCGCTTCTCCTCCTCGGCCTCGAGCCGGGCCAGCACTGCGGGGTCGAGCAGCGCGTCGTCCCCGAGGTCGGTGTCGTGGTGCGCACCGAGGTAGGCGTCCACCACGGCCTGGTCCTGCATCACGCTGTCGGGCGGGCCCTCCGCCACGATCCGTCCCTCCGCCATGACGACCACCCAGTCCGAGATGTGGCGGACGGCGTGCATGTCGTGCTCGACGAAGAGCACGGTCATGCCCTCGTCGCGCAGCGCCTGGACGTGGTGGAGCAGCGACTGCACCAGGGCGGGGTTCACACCGGCCATGGGTTCGTCGAGCATGATCATGGTCGGTTCCGTCATGAGGGCGCGGGCCATCTCGAGCAGCTTGCGCTGTCCGCCGGAGAGCGACCCGGCGAAGTCGTCCTTCTTCTGATCGAGGTTGAACCGCGCCAGGATCTCCATCGCCTTGGCCGTGTTCCGCTTCTCCACGCCCGACCACAGCGGCCGGAACAGGGAGCCGAACAGGTTCTCGCCGGGGTTGCCCGGCGCGGCCAGCAGCATGTTCTGCAGCACGGTCAGGCGCGACAGCGCCTTGGTGAGCTGGAACGTGCGGACCATGCCGGTGCGGGCCAGCTTCGCGGCGCTGGTGTGCGCGATCGGCCTGCCCTCGAACTCCCACGTGCCCTGGTTGGCCTTGTCGAAGCCGGTCAGCAGGTTGAAGAACGTGGTCTTGCCGGCGCCGTTGGGGCCGATCAGCGCGGTGATCGCACCGCGCTGCACCTCGAGGTGGTCCACGTCGACGGCGGTCATGCCCCCGAAACGACGCTGCACTCCGGTCGCCGTCAGGATCACGTCCGGCTTGGCCACGCCGACCTTGGGCTCCACGTGACTCAGGATCTCGGTCACCTTCTTGGCGGCGGCACTGCGCTCGGTGCTCGCCGCCGCGACGGCGTCCGCAGCCGCGGCGGAGCCGACCAGGTCCTCGGTCCCGTCGGGTCCGGTGGCTTCGGCCGGCTCCGCCACCGCGACCGGGTCAACGGTCTCCACCGGCTCGCCTGCCGTGTTCTCGTTCTTGTCAGCGGACATCGAAGGCGAGCTCCTTCTTGTTTCCCAGGATTCCCTGCGGCCGGAAGATCACGATGCACATCAGCGCGACGCCCACCATGAGGCCGGCGAGGTGCTCCACGTTCTCCGCGGGCATGATGTCGCTGAGGCCGGTACGCATACCGGTGCGGAGCAGCATGTACACGAAGAAGAACAGCATCGATCCGAGCACCGGGCCCCAGAGGGTGGCCGCGCCACCGAGCAGCATCACGGTCCAGACGAAGAACGTCAGGGTGCGCCCCATGTTGTCCGGCGCCACGGATATCGGGAGCACGAACAACATGCCCGCCAAGGATCCGGCGATGCCACCCAGGACCAGCGCCTGCATCTTGTAGGAGAAGACGTTCTTGCCGAGCGCCCGCACGGCGTCCTCGTCCTCGCGGATGCCCTTGAGCACGCGACCCCACGGGCTGCGCGTGATGAGCCAGACCAGGAGCACGGCGATCAGCACCAGGCTCCAGGCGAAGATGCGGGTCCACCAGGAGTCGGAGCCGTTGTGGATGTACTCGAGCGGTCCGATCGCCGTGCGCCCGTCGGGCAGCGGCGACAGATCCTGGAAGGTCCCCTTGTAGGCGGTACCGGCCAGACCGGAGGCGCCGCCCGTGTACTCCGCCCACAGGGTCGACCGACCGGCGAACCGGATGATCTCCGCGGCGGAGATCGTCACGATCGCCAGGTAGTCGCCTCGCAGCTTCAGCGTGGGGATACCCAGGACGAGTGCCAGGAGGGCACCCGCAGCCGCGGCGATGAGGAAGGCCAGCCAGAACGGGGCGCCCTCGATGGTGGCGATCGCGAACCCGTACGCCCCCATCAGCATGAAGCCGGCCTGGCCGATGTTCAGCAGTCCGGTGTAGCCGAAGTGCAGGTTGAGACCGATCGCCGCGAGGGCGTAGGCGGCGGTGGCAGGCGCGACCAGCTGGGCGAGCGCCTGGATGAGGATACGAATCAGTTCGTCCATGACGATTCTCCTTTCAGCCGACCCGCACGGCGCGGCCGAGGAGGCCCTGCGGCCTGATCAGCAGCACGAGGATGAGGATCAAGAGGCCCGAGGCGTACCGAAGGCTGCTCGGCATGCCGGGGATGAGGGTGGACATCTCGACCACGAGGCCGATCACGATCGATCCGGCCAGGGCACCGAACGCGGTACCCATGCCGCCGAGCGTCACGGACGCGAACATCAGGAGCAGCAGGATCATGCCGAGCGTCCAGGTGAAGGACCCGAACGAGATGGCCAGCAGCATGCCGGACAGACCCGCCAGACCGGTGGACATGGTCCAGACGATGCGGACGATGCGGTCGGGGTTGATGCCCGTGGCGGCGGCGAGCGCGGCATTGTCCGAGACGGCACGGGTGGCGCGCCCGATCCGGGTCTGGGTGAGGAACCAGGCGATGACGCCGATGACGGCCAGCGCCACGAGCATCGACAGCCAGGACGCCGCACTCAGGGTGATGCCGGCGATCTCCACCGGGCGGGCGTTCTGCGGCAGGACGCGCTGCGAACGGCCACCGATGAACATCTGGATCACGTACTGCAGGGACATCGACAGACCGATGGTCACGATCATGAGCTGCATGACGGGGGTGCCACGTCTACGTAGCGGCCCCCAGAGGACAACATCCTGGAACCACCCCGTGGCCGCGCAGATGACGATCGTGGCCAGGACGGCCGCCCACACGGGCAGGCCCCACCAGTTGACCGAGATGAACCCGAGCAGAGCGCCGAGCGTCACCTGCTCACCGTGCGAGAAGGTCGAGATGCCGGTGGTGCCGTAGATGAGGCTCAGGCCCACCGAGGCGAGCGCGAGCAGCAGACCGAAGCGGATGCCGGAGCCGAACTGCTGCCAGACCTGGCTGAACTCCGGCCACCCGGAGGCGTTCTCGGTGGTTCCTTCGTCTCCGATACCGCTGTCCTCGGCGTCTTCCCCGCCGGTCCCGGTCTCCGACGGCGCTGTCGTCGAACCGTTCTCCGCAGGGGCCGAGCCCTGCACGATGCGGAACGCGCCCCGCGCCGTCGAGCCCGTCTGGGCGACGACCTGACGCTCCGGCACGTCCGTGCTCATGCCGTCAGGCACCGTCGCCGGGTCCACGGTCAGCGTGTAGCGGCCCACGGTCGGTACCGCCACGGACACTGGCCCGTCGGTGGAGGTCACGACCGCCTCGAAGTCGTTGCCGGTGATCGTCACCTCGATACCGGGAACAGGATCGTTGTTGTTGTCGAGCACGATCGGGGAGACGCAGGCGGTCGTCCCGTCGGGGGTGCAGTCGGTCGCAACGTCCGCACCGGATGCGGCGGCAGGTGCGGCGAGCATCGCCGCGCTCGCGGTCAAGGCCGCGAGCACCGCCACGACGACGGCGAGGGCTCGCCGCGCCGGGGACGCGATTGGTCGGTCGGCTTTCATGTGCCGGGTCCTCCGTGGTGTCAGGGGCAGGTCCCGGGGTTCTCCCGGTTCCATCTTCTCCCCGTGATGTAGCAGCCCTGAACGGGCCGTGTACGCAAGGGTCGTTCGCAAGCGTGCCGGAAGTGTAGCCGTGCTTTGTGTCACACCTGCCCGAGGCCGCGTCACACGGAAGCGCTAGCATCCGGTCTCTTTCTGACCCGGGTTCAGCACCCCGGGCGGGTACGACGACGGCCCGGTCGCCCTCCACGCGGAAGGCGATCGGGCCGTCGTCGTCAGGTCGTGCCGTCCTGCCGCGACCGGCCGGACGCCACGAGGTCGCGGACTACTCCGTGACCTCACCCTCGATGGACCTCGAGAAGACGTTCACGTTGTCCTTGTCGTACTCGTACACGCCGATGAGCGCGGACGTCGGGTCGTTCTGGTCGTTCAGAGGGCCTACACCGGACTGACCCTTGTAGTGGATCTCGTCGCCGGCCTCGAGCGCCGCGACGCCCTCCTCGAACGAGGTGACCTCGGTACCACCGTCTGCACCGGAGACGGCCTTGATGTTCTCCGAGATGGTGGTCCCGTCGGTGCCCTCGCCGCGGACGGCGGCGAGCGCGGCCAGGATCACGGCGTCGTAGGACTCAGGTGCGTAGGAGAAGTCGGCGAGCTCGCTGCCCTCGTTCTCCTCGTACCAGCCGCTGACGCGGTCCCGGAACTCCTCCGGGGCCTGCGCACCGGGGATCGTGCCGACCACGCCCTCGAGAGTGCCCTTGTCGAAGTCCGGCTCGTACGACGCGGTGTTGCCGTCGCAGAAGTACGTGGTGCCGTTGAAGTCCCAGTTCTGCGAGGTGAGCTCTGAGACGATCGCCTTGGTCTCCTCGAAAGCGATGACCGCGATGGCGTCCGGCTTGGACGACAGCGCGTCCGTGACGATCGAGGAGAAGTTGCTCTCACCCGGGGGGAACTCGTCGCCCCCACCGGTCTCGCCGTACACGACCTCGCCGCCGCCGGCCTCGATGGCCTGCTGGACGTTGTCGCGCAGGCCGGTGCCGTAGGCCTCGTCCTGGACGATCATGGCGACCTTCTGGTGGCCGCCGTCGAGGATCAGCGAGCCGAGGGCCGCGCCCTGCACGGTGTCCGGCGGCGCCGTCCGGGTGAAGAAGTCGCTCGCACCCGAGAGGTCGGTGGCCGTGTTGGCCGGAGAGATCTGCATGACGCCGGCCTCGGTGAACTGGTCCACCACGTTGAGGCTGACCGCCGACGACGCGGCGCCGATGACGACCTGGGCGCCCTTGCTGATCAGGTCGGTCGCGGTCTGCTGCGCGACGCTGGTGTCCGTCGTGTCACCGGAGTCACCCTGTTCCATGGTGACGTCGTTGCCGAGTACGCCACCGGCCGCGTTGATGTCGTCGATCGCCAGACCGACACCCGCGACCTCGGGCGGGCCGAGGAAGGCGAGCGTGCCGGTGAGCGGAAGGATGGTGCCGACGATGAGCGGATCCTGCGACGCGGCGGTCTCGCCGTCACCCGCATCCGTGGTCGTGGAGCAGGCCGCGAGGCCCACGCTGAGGACAGCGGCGATCGCAAGACCGCGCGCCGCCGTGGAACGTCGAATCATTCTGCTGGTCCCCTTCGAGCGGGAGTGAACCGGACGGGGCGACTTGCCTCGTCGTGGCGATGAACGTAGTCACACTGTGTGTCACCAATGTGTCTAGTCCGTCACACCGACTCGATCGTTACGATGATGTTACCCACGCGCGCGGCACCCCAAGAACGGGGCGAAAACAGGGTTCGAAGGGGCAAGCGGGAGTGCCGACGGCGACCCGGCAGGGCTGCTCCGACCCTTCGTGCCGGACGCCGCCGGCCCCCTCGCGTCAGCTCCGGAACTGGGTGAACGATGCGGTCGCCGGGTCCGCGCCGATCCGGCCTTCGAGCGAGTGCAGGGCATCGATGTCGGCCATCTGCGCGTCCGTCAGCGAGAACGAGAACAGGTCGATGTTGGTCGCCATCCGCTCCGGGTTCACGGACTTCGGGATCAGGACCACCCCGTGCTGCACCTGCCAGCGGAGCACCACCTGGCCGGGGGTCACACCCAGCTCGTCGGCGATCCGGACCACCGCCGGTGCCTCGAGGTCGGCCCCCTGCCCCAGCGGCGAGTACGCCTCGGGAACGATGCCGTGGGCCCGGCTCCGCTCGACGGTGGCGGGCTGCCGGAAGGTCGGGTGGAGCTCGACCTGGTTCACCGCCGGCGCCACGTCCGACTCGCTGACCAGGCGGTCCAGGTGCTCCGGCAGGAAGTTGGAGACGCCGATCGCGCGCACCGCGCCGTCGGCCAGGAGCTTCTCGAACGCCCTCCAGGTCTCGACATAGAGGTCCCGGGCGGGGACCGGCCAGTGGATGAGGTACAGGTCGACGACGTCGAGACCGAGCGCCTTCCGGCTGTTCTCGAACGCGCTCAGGGCGCTCTCGTAACCCTGGTCGCCGTTGCGCAGCTTGGTGGTGACGAAGATGTCCTCGCGCGGGACGCCGGTGGCCCGGACGGCCGCTCCGACTCCCTCCTCGTTGCCGTAGGCGGCAGCGGTGTCGATGTGCCGGTAGCCGAGCTCGAGCGCGGTCTCCACGCACGCCTGCGTGCCGTTGTCGGGCACCTGGAAGACGCCGAGGCCCACCTGCGGGATCTCGACGCCGTTGTTGAGCGTGACGGACGGGATGTCGGTGGCTGCGTTCATGCCATCCGTTCTAACACCCGCTCCGGACACCGTCGACGGGGCCGAAAAACCGGGCCTGAGACCCCTCTGACACAACTCACTCGAGATTGGTCGGGCTTTCCTTGCGTCTGGCAGGTAGGGTAGGTGACGTTGCAGTGCCTCGATCGTTCTTCCGTGAGATGACGACGACACCGTGATTATGCGATCCCGACGGTCGGGGTCGTCGCCTCATGCAAGGAGCAGTACATGGCATTCGGAACCGTCAAGTGGTTCAACGCCGAAAAGGGCTTCGGGTTCATTGCACCCGAAGACGGTGGGCAGGACGTGTTCGCCCACTTCAGTGCGATCCAGTCGGACGGCTACCGTTCACTGGAGGAGAACCAGCGCGTCGAGTTCGACGTGAAGCAGGGCCCCAAGGGCCTGCAGGCGGAGAACATCCGCCCGATCTGATCCCTCAGACTTCGCAACCAGCGCGCTGAGCTCATCTGAGTTCGGCGCAGGTTGCACGACGTCGGCCCGGTCACCTTTCGAGGTGACCGGGCCTTCGCCATTCCGTACCCGTTCCACTCCCAGTGGATCGACGGGCCGATCCGGAACCGTCGGACCACGCCGGGCGTTCCCCACCTGGACCGTCACCTACGAAGGACGAGATCATGGGCTTCCTCGACCGACTGCTCGGCCGCGAGCCGCGCGAACAGATCCCCGGCATGTATCAGGGCGGCAGCGCGCCGCGACAGCAGTACCGGCAGCGGCCGGGCCAGTCTCCTGAGTACGGCACCGCACCCGTGTACGGGTCAGCCGCGAGCACGGGCCGCAGCGAGGACGAGGTGGCGATCGAGCGCTACCGCTACCTGCTCCGCACCGCCCCGCCGGACCAGGTCGAGGAGGCGCACGCCGAGGCGTTCGCCCAGCTCACGCCCGAGCAACGGCGGCAGGTCCAGGCCCAGCTGAGCGAGACCGTGCCCGCGAACGAGCGCGCGGCGTCCGACGAGCCGCGCGACCTGGCCCGCATGGCGACCCGCGCCGAGATACGCAATCCCGGCACCCTGGAGCGTAACTTCGGCCAGAGCCGCGGGCCCGGCTTCGGCTCGATGCTCGGCGCCAGCATGCTCGGCACGATCGGTGGCATGGTGATCGGCTCCGCCGTGGCGGACATGATGTTCGGCAGCTCCTTCGGAGACCCCGCGCAGGACTTCGCCGGTGGCGAAGAGGGCGGCAGCGAGGGTGGCGGCGAGGAAGCCGGCGCCGAGGGCGGCGACCCGGGTGCCGAGCCGGTCGAGGCCGCCGGCGCTGACGCAGGGGGCGACGCGGGCGGTGACGCCGGCGGAGGCTTCTTCGGCGACATGTTCGGCGGCGGTGGCGACTTCGGCGGTGGAGACTTCGGCGGCGGCGAGTTCTAGCTCTCGGGTCTGACGCAGTGCTGCTGGTCGAGCGGGTCGAGAACCCGGTCTCGACCCGCTCGACCAGCAGTTCTCTCGTTCAGGCGCCGATAAGCCGTAGGAATCCGCCGAGCTCCATGAGGTGTCGCACGCCGTCGGCCTCCAGGTCGCCCGGCAGGTAGTCGGTGAGCCGGGGTGACGAGATCACCACCGCACGCCACTGCGCGCGCGAGACCGCCACGTTGACGCGGTTGCGCGACAGCAGGAATCCCATCCCACGAGACACCTCGTCCGGAGTCGATGCGGCGAGCGTCAGGATCGCGACCGGCGCCTCCCGCCCCTGGAACATGTCGACGGTGCCGACCGGCACCCCGTCGAGACCTGCGGCACGCAGTGCCTGGCGCACCAGGTGGACCTGCGCGTTGTACGCGGCGACCACCACCACGTCGTCCTGCCCGAGCGGGCGGGACGGGTGGCCACCGCCCGGCGCCCACGTCCGACCGAGCACCTCGTGCACCTGGCGCACCACCTCGGCCGCCTCCTCAGGAGAGGACGTCGAGTGCCCCTCGTGCGCCACCGGGACGTGCAGCACTCCGGGCGTCACGCCCTCGAGCGACCGCGTGGTCGTGACCGGATGAGCCGAGAGCCGTCCGGCGTACGAGAGCTGGGACACAGCGGCGCAGACCTCGGGGTGCATCCGCCACGACTCGGGCAGCAGATAGCCGAGCCCGTCCGGCAGCACCGCGCTGCCCGCGGCGAGCCAGGCGAGCGCCGACTCGTCAACGGGTTCGGGGTGCTTTCCCTGACTGACCTGCGGGAGCTGTTGTGGGTCGCCGAGCAGCAGGAGCCGCTGCGCGGACCGCCCGACGGCGATCGTGTCGGCGAGCGAGAACTGACCGGCCTCGTCGATGACCAGCAGGTCCAGGCCACCGTCGGGCCAGCGCTCGTGCGCGAAGTCCCATGCCGTGCCACCCACCACGCAGCCGCCGGAGCTGGTCGCGGCCCAGTCGGCGAGCTGGGAGCTCGTCATCTCCTGCCACGGCGGAGCGACGCCCTTCTCCGCACCCTTCGCGCGCTGCTTCTTCGCCACCTGCTCGACGGGCACGCCCGCCTTGTCGACGATGGCCCTCAGCATGTTCTCGACAGCGGCATGCGACTGGGCCACCACGCCCACCCGCCAGCCCGCACCCACCAGCTTGGCGACGACATGCGAACCGACATGAGTCTTCCCGGTACCCGGCGGCCCTTGCACCGCGAGATAGGAGTGGTCGAGCCGCTCGACGGCCGCATGTACCGCCGCCTCGAGGTCGAGGCCACCGTTCCCCTCGTTGCCGAGAGCAGGCAGCCCTCCGCCGCTCTCTCCGGGCGGCGGGTGCTCGCCTGAGCCTGTCGAAGGGTCGACCAGTCGCGGCGGGCGTCTGCGCAGCAGGTCGATCGCGGCGCCGTCGGGCAGCGCGCGGTCCGCGTCCCACGAGGTGAGTGCCGCACGGGCGGCCTCCTCGACCGCCCGCTCCTGGGCGTCGCGCGCAGGCCCGCACTGCGGGGCGAGCGCGACAGGGGCCTGGTCGTGCGGCTCCGCTCCCCCGGACAGCCGCTCTCGCAGCACGACGACGTCGCGTCCGCGCGGCACGTCGTCCCGCTCACCGTCGAGCGCTCGCACCTCTTGGATCACGCCGCCGGAGTGCTCGCCTCGCACGGCCCGCGCCTCCAGCGCACCGACGACGGGCGGAACCGGCTGGTCGTACAGCACGTGCACCGTGTCGCCGACACCGAGGTCGGACCCGTCGACCCGCGAACCGTCGAGCATGCGACCCACCAGCTCGATCTCCCGCGAGGGAAGCCGGTCGCGGCCGACGACTCCCCAGTCCCGCAGCATCGTCGAACGTTCCACGTGGAACGTCGACCTCCGCCCGGGCCATTCGTCGAGCGGAAGCTCCAGTCGCGCGTAGTGCTCCTGCCAGAACGGCTTGTCCTCACGCTGGTAGTACCCGACGGCAGCGCCCAGCAGCGCGAGCGCCTGCACCTCGAGCGACCGCTCCCCCCGGTTCTCCCCGACCCGCTCGGAGATCGCGGCGGCCAACGCCAGCCGCCGCTCCCGCCCTTCCCGCCGAGCCACCGCCCGAGGACTCTCCTCAGCACCCCCCGCATCCCCACCCCCACCCGCGCGCGCGTTCTCGCTCCCCACGGCCGCCCCAACCACCTGGGTCTCGACCGACGAGACCAACGAGACCGACGCCCGCGCAGACCTCAACCATTCGAGCAACCGCAACGTAGACCGGCAGTCGTACTCGTTGTAGTCCAGGATCCGCTGCTTGAGCTCCGCCGCCCGGTCCGCCCCGTCGGCAGCCAGCTTCGCGTACTCCGCGTACTCCGTGACCGAGGCCGCCGCGCTCGTGACGCCCTCGCGCGCCGGGTCGTCCTGCATGTAGAGCGGTTCGAGCTTCTTGATCGACTTCGACCGGTTCGAGATGCGCAAGCACGAGCGGACCACCGCGTAGAGGTCCACCAGCACGCCGTCGCGCAGGAGCTGGTCCACCTCGTCCTCGTACACGCCGTGGCGCGCCGCGATCGAGAGCAGGTGCGTCTTCTCGTAGGCCGCGTAGTGGTAGACGTGCAGGTCAGGGTAGGTCTGGAGACGCGCGTTGAGGTAGTCGACGAACCGGACGAGCGCATCGCGCTCCCCCGCCAGGTCGTCGGCCCAGAGCCCGTGGAACGGCGGTGTCCCACCGTCCGGACCGGGGCGTTCGACCCAGCCGAAGAGGTAGTCGAGGCCCATGGCCGGCGCCTGGTCGTCGCCGGGCAGCCGCGCGTCCTCCCACAGAGGGTCGCCCTCGAAGTCGAAGAACACGTCGCCCGGGCTCGGTGGCGGGAGCCGGTCGATGGCGTCGGTCGCGATGAGCTGCCAGCGCAGCCGTGCTTCAGGCCCGTCCGGGTCGACACCGTCGGGGAGCTGGTCGAGCGCCACCGAGCCGTCGCCGTCGTCCAGCCCGAGCTGGAGGCGTGCCTGGGCACGCAGGTTCTCGAACCGGGCGGCAGCCATGCCGTCCGGCGGCTCCTCGGCCGCCGCGAGCGCGTCGATCGTCGCGATCCCGGACGCCGACAGCTTCGCCCGCTGTACCCCGTACACCCCGCCGACGAGCAGGACGTCGCGGGCCTCTGCGGCGGCCTCGGCACAGTCCGGGCAGTCGCGGAGCTTGCCGCAGGCCAGGTACCGGTCGTCGCCCCAGCTCACCGGGGCGTCGTCGGCCACGTGGCCGTCCAGGACCTCGATGAGCCGCGTACGTCGCGTGCGGAAGACAGGCAGCAGGTCAGCCAGCCGGTGCGACGTGGTCTCCCCCGTGCCGAGCACGAGGTGGACCTCGTCCGTCGGGTCGATCCGGGCGTCCATGAGCTGGTCGGCGTACGCGGCGAGCTGGAGCAACGCCCGGACCTTGGTGCGGCGCGCGAGCTTGGAGTCGTGCACGGCATAGCGCGGCTGGGGGCCGGCTACGACGCCGCCCCGGTGCGCCATCTCGCCGAGCGGGTCGCGCACCAGGAAGTCGGCGCGGCCGTGGAACCGGCCGTCGAAGAAGGAGGCCTGGTAGACGACGTCCGCCCCCTGCTCCATCGCGGCCAGGGTGCGGGTGTGCGCCTCGACCAGCTCGTCACGGGCCATCCGGCGCGCGGACGGAACCTCCAGGACGCCGCCGGGGCGACCCGCAGTGG
This sequence comes from Promicromonospora iranensis, assembly GCF_028994805.1. GTDB lineage: Bacteria > Actinomycetota > Actinomycetes > Actinomycetales > Cellulomonadaceae > Promicromonospora > Promicromonospora iranensis. The sequence continues at coordinate 158,385 of NZ_JAJQQP010000007.1, forward strand.
CCGGCCCGAACGTACGGAGGTGGCCGTCGAGGACCCGCCGTTCGTGGTCCTCACCGAGCGCTGCGGTGCGCACCAGCATCTCGTCCTCCTCCCGGGCCCGGCGCGGGCTCCGACCCAGGAGCTCGTCGAGGCGTCTCAGCAGGCGGAACTCGCACTCGCCCGCGATCACGAGGTCGCTTGCCGAGTGCACGAGGGTGCCCGGGTCGTCGCGCTCCAGGAGGAACATGCCCCCAGGTCTACCAGTGACCCCTGACACAGGCACGCTACTGTCACCTTCGCAGGCGGTAGATATGTCCGGTTAGACCCCTAGTTCTGGCGTCGAGCCGCCTGGATGGCCGATAGTGGGGCCGACCGTATCGAAGGAGCAACCATGCCCGTGCGCTTCAACCCGCCTCCGGGTTGGCAGGTGCCCCCGGGATTTCGACCCGACTCCACCTGGGCTCCCGACCCGTCGTGGCCCCCCGCCCCGCCGGGTTGGAACTACTGGGTCGACCGACCCGACTCGCCGCAGCCCGACGGTGGGAACCGCGCGGCCACGCCGCCCGCGCCGCCCGCGCCGCCCGCACCACCCGCACCGGCCGGCTCCGACCCGGCTGCCACCGACCTGGCGGACGCGGGCACGGACACGAGGACCGTCGCGATCCAGGTGGTCGACGTCCCCTCCGCGCGGCCCGCGCCCGTGGCACCGGCCGCTCCGGCCATGTCGGCCGCGGAGGCGATGGGCTCGACCATGACCATGGCACCGATCAGTGCCCCACCGGCGCCAGGGCCGCCTCGGCCGGGCTCCGGTCCACAGCCGGTCTACCCACCGCAGACGGGAACGCCGCCGCCGCCTCCGGACGCCCCGAAGAAGGGCCTGACCGGTGGTGTACTGGCTACCCTCAAGGGCCTGGGCGGCAGGGGCGGCGCGAGCGCGAGCCCGCCCGCTCCGGGACCTCGGCCGGGTCCCGGCCCGCTGAGCATCGACGACGCGCACCATCCCGAGCCAGGCGTGCCGATGGCGCGCGGTCCGGTCGCGGTCGCGCCGCCTCCTGTCGCAGCGCACCCGGGTTCGCCCGGGCGCCAGCGCGGCTCACGTCCGCCCGGTGCCGGACTCATGGTCGCCATCGCCGTCGCCGGGCTCGCCCTCGGTGTGATCGTCGGCGTGATCGTGACGGCGGGACAACAGGCCGACGCGAACCAGGCGATCACCGACGCCCAGAACCTCAGGGCGGAGATCGAGGAGGAACGCGCTGACATCGAGGCGCAGCGCACCCAGATCGAGAAGCAGCGCGACGCGGTGGCGGCGCGCGAGCAGGAGCTCGGTGAGCGCGCGGCGCAGCTCGAGGAGCGCGAGGCCGCGCTCAAGCAGCAGGAGCAACAGCAGGAACAGCAGCAGCAGGAGCAGGAGCAGCAGGAGAACGACGACGACGGGAACGGGAACGGCGGGAACCCCGGCACCGTCTTCTACTGGAACTGTGACGCCGTGCGCGCCGCCGGTGCTGCACCGCTGGCCAACGGGCAGCCGGGCTACCTGCCGCACCTCGACCGCAACGGCAACGGTGTGGCCTGCGAGGACGGCGAGTAGACCGGAACGGTCCGGCAAGAAACCAGCAGGCAACCCGCCGACCGGCGCCGATCAGAAGGCGCGGTCAGAAGGCGCGGTCAGAAGATGAACGGGCCGAGGCAGATCCCCAGACTCTGCCTCGGCCCGTTCGGGTGTTCCCGGCCCACGCCATCTCCCCAGACGAGACGTGGACCGGGAAGTCTCAACCCCCGAAGAGTCCCTCCAGGAGGTCACCGAGGCCGAGGGGATCCTCGTCCTCGGGAGCTTGGGTCGGCTCCTTGCTGCTGGGAGCCGGGCTCGGTGTCACGTCGCCGGGCGGCGGAGCCTCGCTCGTCGAGGCGACCTGCAACGCCTCGCTCAGGTCGATCAGGCACAACCGCCAGACGTCCGCGTCCACGCCCTTCGGTGCCTGCCCGAACGACGTGCCCGTGAGCTGCGGCGGCGCCGCCCAGTCGCTGCCGGTGCGCTGCGCGACGCAGGTCTCCATCGCGGGGACCTCGTTCGCCTCCGCGTCCTCGATCAGCATCGGGGCGAGCTTCGCGACCATCGGCGCGGGCGCCGCGGCCTGGGGCTTGTCCACCGACCCACCGGCGACATCGTGGATGACCGCGCACTCGGGCGAGGTGGTGCGGCACCACGAGGCGCTCCACGTGTCCTGGTTCGAGTAGAGGAAGCCGCGCGGCTCCGCCGTCGAATGGTCGACCTGCAGGACCCGCATCCACACGCTGCCGTCTCCGAGCACGTCGAACGGGGTGACGCGGAGCGACGCGCCCGCTTCGGGCGCGCCCGAGCCCTCGCCATCGCCCGGCTCCGGTGACGCGGGCGCCCCCTGCGCGTCCGCGGCACCACCGGTCAGCGGGTCGTCGAAGACCAGGTGCTGGTCCCCTTCGGCCGCCCCGGAGGAGAAACCGAACACGAGTGCCGGTCCACCGTCGGCCGGCAGGACCATCGCGTCGGACGTGACACCCCGCCAGAGCAGGGTTCCACCGAGATTCCCCGCACGGAGGTTCTCGAGGGCGGTGTCACCACCGGCAAGCACCTCCAGGTCAGTGGCGCTGTGCCGCCCGTCGATCTTCGCCACGGTCACGACCGCGAGATAGCGGTCGCCACCGCCGGCGTCCAGACCGAGGTCGAGCACCACGGTGTCCCGGTCGACGCGGTACGCCGCCGGCTCCGCCACCGTGCGCACACCCGGTGCGAGGTAGGCGAGCTCCGCCTCCCGATCCGGCGACGGGATGTCGGTGGGCGACGGCGCGGGCGGGTCGACGTCGACCTCGCCCTCGAGCGTCGACGGCGGTGTGTCGGTGCTCTCCACCTCGACCGGCGCGCTGCTCCAGAACCCTGGGATGCCCGGGAGCGCACCCGCGGCCCCCGCACCCACCGTGGCGAGCGCCAGCGTCGAGGCCAGCGTCACGCCCGCCCGACGGGTGGCGTGCTTGCGACGGCTCGACCGCAGGACGCTGTCCAGGTCCAGCGTCGACGCGGGTACCGCCGCGTGCGCCGACTCGCGGACCCGTGCGACGAAGTCGTCGTCGGCGGCGCCGTGGGAGGAGTTCATGTTCATCGGGTTCCGCCCAGTGGATCGATGTCGAGGATCGCGCGCAGGTGGGCGAGGCCGCGCGAGGCTGTGGACTTCACGGTGCCGAGGGGGATGCCGAGCTCGCTCGAGACCTCGGACTCCGACAGGTCCAGCAGGTGACGCAGCACCACGACACGGCGCTGCTTCAGGGGGAGGCGCAGGAGGGCGCGCACGACGGCGTCGCGATCGTCCACGGTGCGCGTGGGCATCCGGGCCGCCGCGCGAGCGACGCGGACGTCGTCCTGGGGCAGCTCGTCAGGACCGGTCAGGACCTCGCGTCGCGTGCGGCGCCAGGCGTCGATACGCAGGTTGGCGAGCACTCGCCGGGCGTAGACCAGCGGGTCGCCCACCCTGGCCTTGTGCCAGTGCCGGTAGCACCGCTCGAAGGTCTGCTGGGTGAGCTCCTCGGCGCGGTGCGCATCGCCGCTCAGGAGGAAGGCCATCCGGTGGAGGGGATCCTTGGCCTCTCGCATGAACGCGGTGAACTCTTCGTTCTTCGAGATCTGTGCGTTCCTGCGCGCGTGAGTGGCCGTTGGCCGGTCTGTCCGCACGGGCAGCGAGGTTACGTCATCGGCGCCGTCCGACCCACCTCGGACCACTGTGAGCGGCCGGGTCGCGGGCACGGGTCGTGGCTTCGCAGGGACGCCGTCCGACATCGGGTCCGGCATCGTGGTGGACAGGGAGTCTGGGGTGTTCTGCTCGGTGGTCACGGTCTCCAGGTCGTCCGCAGAGCTGGAGTCGGCTCGCACGACGCGCAGGGTCACGGGCTTGGGGACCCGGGACTCTGGCGCCAGTGCGCGCGGACTCGTGACTGTCACGAACGGAACACGGGCCGGCAGGGGCGAAGGTTCCATCGAGTTTCACGAAATTTCTTCGGAAGCTCGTGCGGCCCGGCCCACCGAGGAGACGACAGCGCACGTGGCGGATGCGTAGATCACCGTGGTGACCTGCGCATCCGCCACGTGCCAGGTGGTGCGGGACAGTTCAGCGCCGGAAGTCCAGCGTCCCCAGGAACGTGTGGAGGTCCTTCCAGCCCTGCTCACTGCCGTCGAAGTCGACGACGAGGAACAGATTCTCGCCCTGGCCCTCCTGGTGGAGGTAGATGCTCGCCGAGTAGTACTCGGGCTCGCCGTCCACGTTGTGGAGCACCGGCTGGACCTCGGCGTAGTCGGCGCCTGGGACCTCGATCAGCTGGGACTCCGGCGCGGTCATGGTCTGGCTCCACCAGTTGCCGCCGGGCTTGCCGCCCTGCACGTAGACCCGCTCGAACGACTCCTGTTCCTCGGCCGCGCGTGCCTTCTCCTCCTCGGACGCGTCCGTCCACTGCTCGAGGGTCTCCGCGTCGATGCCGGGGACCACGGAGATGCCGGTCTGCCCGGTCCACTCGACGCCCGGCGAGAACTGGCCCTCGGTCGGCTCGGACGTCCACCTCTCCGGCACCGCGAACTTCAGGCCGTTGTGCTCGGTCCTCGACCAGCCGACTGGCACGCCGCGCTCGATGCGGTCCAGGACCGGGTTGACGAACTCCGGCTGGTACCAGGAGGGCTCTCCGGCGTCCTTGAGCCAGAGGTTGCCCACGAAGTTCCGCAGCATCGTGTCACCGTCCGCGTTCGCCGCGAACCGGGTCTCGATGATCCAGCCCTCGGCGCCGCTGCGGATCCGGATGGTCGCCGGGCGGACCTTGCCCTCGCGCTCGTGCTGCTCGATGACGACGAGGTCCGCCCCCTCGATGTCCAGGGTCGTCGCGCCGGAGTTCCGCGCCGGCACCGTCCAGTCCGCGACGTCGGTGACGTTCCGCAGCTCGATGGTGGCGTCCATGTCGTCGATGCTCATGTCGAGCGGGCTCGGTTCGAAGCTCATCGCGAGCGGGTGGTCCGGTTCGAGGAACCCGGCCACCCCGCCGGCATTGACGTTACCGACCGCTGACCAGCCACCCGGTGGTACCTCGTACCAGAGCCCGCCGAGGATGTACGGTGCGTGCCCCGCACCGTCGACCACACCGCGCTCGACCCCCGGCATCACCGGAAGCGTGCCGCCACCGGTCCTCAGGAACTCTGTGGGTGCCGCCTCCGGCTCCTCGGTCGGGCTCGCCGAAGGGCTCGGGGCGACCGGCGACGCACTCGCCGTAGCCGACTCGACGGCCGTCCTGTCCGTACCCGGCAGGGGCTGCTGGCGGTCGGCATAGATCGCGCCTGCCGCGCCGATCCCCGCGCCGGTCAGCGCGAGCGCCGCGACACCAGCGGTCGCCGCGACCACCACCCGGCGCCGCCGCACGTTCCGCACCGCCCGCGCCGCCATGGCGGCAGGGTCCAGCGTCCTCGGCGGCTCGATGGTGGAGCCGGCGGCGCGCAGCCCGGCCATCATTGCCGCATCTTGCTTCGCGTGGATGTCGTGCACGTTCATGACCGGCTCCTCTCGCCGTCGGAACCCACGAGGTCGCGCAGGCGCGCCAGGGCACGTGAGGCGGTGGACTTGACCGTGCCGGCGGAGATCCCCAGCTCGGCAGCGGTGTCGGACTCGGAGCGGTCCAGGAGGTAACGCAGGACCACCACCCGGCGCTGCTTGACCGACAGCGCCATGAGCGCGCGCACCAGCCGGTCCCGCTCGGCCAGCTCGGCGTCCGACGCCGGGGCGGTCCGCACCCGGGTGTTGCTCCCGGGGTCGTCGGTGAGCACCTCGCGGCGGGTGCGACGCCAGGTGTCGATGCGTGCGGTCGCGAGGATCCGGCGCGCATAGGCGAACGGGTCGCCGTCGCCCACCTTCTTCCAGGCCTTGAACGTCCGCTCGAGCGCCAGCTGCACCAGGTCCTGCGCGCGGTGCTGGTCGCCGCACAGCAGGTAGGCGATCCGGTACAGCGCCGGGGTGCTCGTCTGCGCGAAGACCGTGAAGTCCGCTACGGGGTCCGCACCGCTCCGGACGACGGCGATCTCGCCGCTGCTCGGCCGTACCTCGGGACTCACCGCTACCTCGCTCATCCGGAGCACCGCCGGGGGCCGTGTCCGGAAACCTGCCCCGGCGCTGGTTGGCGACGCCGTCCGCGTCGCTTCGTGTGCGTCATGCACCATAGACGCAGACCGGGACCGCTGGGGTTGCGCACTTTCGGAACGGGTTCTTACGAGTTCCTGACGGCCCCGTCCGACACCGGGACCACCGCCACGCGCGCCCGTACCCTGGGGCGTGGCCCGAGTACTCGTGATCGACGACGACGCCACCGTCGCGCAGGTGGTCGTCGCCTATCTGGAACGCGCCGGTGTCGTGGCCGAGCACGCCGCCGACGGCCCTGCCGCGCTGGCCGCCGCGGCCCGTAACCCCCCGGACGCCGTGGTGCTCGACCTCATGCTGCCCGGCATCGACGGCCTCGAGGTGTGCCGGCGCCTGCGCGCCGCCCGTGCCGACCTGCCGGTGCTCATGCTGACGGCACGGGGCGAGGAGGAGGACCGCGTGCTCGGCCTCCAGATCGGCGCCGACGACTACGTGGTCAAGCCTTTCAGCCCGCGCGAGCTGGTGCTGCGGGTGCAGTCGCTGCTGCGCCGCGCAGGAGCCGCCGTCGGGCCGCCAGGAGGAGACGGGGCCACGCCAGCGCCCATGTCCCCGGCCGCACGCCCCGCGCCCGCCCACGAGCCGCCCAGCGCCCTGTACGACGGCGATCTGCGCCTCGACCCAGCGGCCCACCGCGTCACCCGCGGCGGATCCGAGCTGCAGCTGACCGTGCGCGAGTTCGAGCTGCTGCGCTGGTTCCTCGCCCATCCCGGGCAGGTCCACGACCGCGAGTCGCTCATGCGCGGCGTCTGGGGCTGGGAGTACGGCGACCAGTCCACCGTGACGGTGCACGTGCGTCGGCTGCGCGAGAAGGTGGAGGCCGACCCGTCCCGGCCGAGCCGCCTCGTGACGGTGTTCGGCGTCGGCTACCGCTGGGACGCGACGCCCGCCGCGGCCGGAGGTGACGCGTGAACGACCTCGAGGGCGTGGCACTGTCCGTCGCCGTGGCCGCGGTGGTGGGTGCCGTGGGCGCCGTCGCGCTGTTCGCCCTCGCCCGCCGCCGGGTGGCACTCGCGGCGACCCTCGCCCCGCTCGTCGTCGTGGGGTCCGTCGCGGCGGGCGTCTACGCCAGCGCGCGGGCCATGTTCCTCTCCGACGCCGACTCCACCACCGTCCTGCTGCTCCTGCTCGCGACGGTGCCGGTGGCGCTCGCCGTCGGGCTGGTGCTGACGGCGCGGATCCGCAGGGTGACCACCGAGGCGGCCGCCGAGAAGGCGGCAGCGGAGCGTGACCGCGAGGTCGAGGTGCGCCGGCGCGAGATGGTGGCCTGGGTGTCGCACGACCTGCGCACTCCCCTGGCGGCCGTCCGCGCCCTGGCGGAGGCGCTGGAGGACGGCGTCGGCCCGGTGGACGAGCACGTGCCCCGGATCCTGGCGGAGAACCGGCGGATGGCCGCCATGGTCGACGACCTCCTCGCCCTCTCCCGCCTGCAGTCCCCCACGGCGACGCTGCGCCGCGAGCCGGTCGCCGTGGGGGACCTCGCCTCCGACGCGATCGCGTCCGCCCAGCCCCTGGCCGACGCCGGCGGGGTCACCCTGACGTGGGACGTCACCGACCCCGTGGTGACGTCCCTCGACGCGCAGCAGGTCGGCCGGGCGATGGAGAACCTGCTCGTCAACGCGATCCGGCACACCCGACCGGGCGGGACCGTCCGCGTGGCCGTGGCATGCCTGCAGGATGCCGCAGTCGGCGCCGCGCCGGGCACGGTGGTGATCACCGTCGAGGACGAGTGCGGCGGGATCCCCGAGGGGGACCTCGACCGCGTCTTCGAGGCGGGCTGGCGCAGCTCGGGGGCGCGTACCCCGGAGCGCGGGGACGCCCCGGGAGGCGGCGCGGGTCTCGGCCTCTCCATCGTTCGTGGAGTGGCCGAGGCCCACGGCGGCACGGCGTCGGTCAGCAACGTGCCGGGCCCGGGAGGCGGCGGCTGTCGCTTCACCCTCCGCCTCCCCGCCTGACCCCTTGTCGAGAGGTCAGAGGACGTGGGCCAGGAAGTCCTGGGTGCGTTGCTCCTTCGGCGCGTCCAGGACCTCGCTCGGCGGTCCGGCCTCGACGATCACGCCGTCGTCCATGAACACGACGTGGTCGGCGACCTCACGGGCGAACCCGATCTCGTGCGTGACCACGATCATCGTCATGCCGGACCTCGCCAGGTCCTGCATCACCGACAGCACCTCGCCCACGAGCTCGGGGTCGAGGGCCGACGTCGGCTCGTCGAAGAGCATGAGCTCCGGATCCATCGCGAGCGCCCGGGCGATGGCGACCCGCTGCTGCTGGCCGCCCGACAGCTGCGCCGGGTAGTGCTCCATCCGGTCGGACAGCCCCACCCGCTCGATGAGCTCGAGCGCGCGCTGCTTCGCCGCCTTCTTCGACATCCCCCGCACCTGTACGGGCGCTTCCATGATGTTCTCGAGCGCCGTCATGTGCGGGAACAGGTGGAACCGCTGGAACACCATCCCGATGCGCGAGCGCTGCTTCGCGACCACCTTCGGGTGCAGCCGGTGGAGGGTCCCCTGGGCGTCCTTGCGGTAGCCCATGAGCTCGCCGCCGACGACGACCGAGCCGCCGGTGATCTCCTCCAGCTCGTTGATGCAGCGCAGGAGGGTCGACTTGCCGGACCCGGACGGCCCGAGGATCACCGTGACCTCGCCCCGCGCGACGTCGAGGTCGACGCCCTTCAGGACGTGCACGGCGTCGTGCCCGTGACCGAAGACCTTGTGCACGGCGCGTACGGAGACCATGTCGGCGGCGTCCGCCGGAGCGGCCGCGGGGTCGGCGACGGCGCTCATGGTGTCACCTCCCTGTTGACGTCTTCCTTCACCGTTCCTGCGGCCGCGATGGCTGCCTGCTTGCCACCCGGCCCCGTGCCCTTGCTCTTGCCGCGGCGGCCGGTGGCCGTGCCGAACCCGCGTCCGTAGTACCGCTCCAGGTAGTGCTGGCCCACCATCAGGATCGAGGTGATGAGCAGGTACCAGAGCGCGGCGATGACCAGGAACGGGATGGGCAGGAACTGCCGGTTGCCCATGGCAGAGGTCGCATACGTCAGCTCGAGGGTGAGCGGCACGGCGACCACCAGGGAGGTCGTCTTCAGCATCGAGATGGTCTCGTTGCCCGTCGGCGGCACGATCACGCGCATCGCCTGCGGCAGGATCACGCGGCGCATGATCTTGCCGTCCTTCATCCCGAGCGCCTTGGCGGCCTCGGCCTGGCCCGGGTCCACGGAGGTCAGGCCCGCACGCATGATCTCGGCGAGGTAGGCCGACTCGTTGAACGCCAGGCCGAACAGCGCCAGCCAGAACGCGGTGAGGACGTCGTCGGTGCGGAACGAGAAGAACTCCGGACCGAACGGGATGCCCAGCGACAGCCGCGGGTACAGCACGGCGAGCAGCCCCCAGAAGATGAGCTGCGTGTAGATGGGCGTGCCGCGGAAGAACCAGATCCAGGCCCAGCTCACCCAGCGCATGACCGGGTTGTCCGACCGGCGCATCATGGCGAGCGTGACCGCGAGCACCACGGCGATCACCATGGAGCCGAACGTGAGGACCAGCGTCCACAGCACGGCGCGGATCACCACGACGTCACGCACGTAGAGCCAGACCACGTCCCAGCGGAAGTTCTCGTTCGTGACCAGTGCGTTGGCCGCCATGGCGGCCAGCACGAGCACGACCACGGCCGCGACGAGGCGTCCGGGCCGCGGAACGGGCCGGGCATGGATCCGGTTGGGCACCGGGTCGTTGCCCGACGCCGGAGCCTTGCTGGAGCTCATCTCGCCCCTCTTCTCTGTCCTGGGGCGCTGGTCACTCGGCCGGGTTGAGCTCGGCCTCGTCCACGACGACGTCCTCGCTGCCCCAGCCGGCGAAGATCTGCTCGAGCGTGCCGTCGTCGATCAGCTTCTGCACCGCTGCCTGCACGGCCTCGGTCAGCTCCTCGTCGTCCTGGGCGACCACGATGCCGTACGGCGCCGCGTCGCGGATCTCACCGGCGGTCTCGACCTCGCCGGAGGTCTGCTCCACGGCGTAGGCCGTGATCGGCGAGTCGGCGTACATGGCCTGGACCTTGCCGCCCACGAGGTTGGTGGTGACGTCGGCCTGCGACTCGTAGCGCACGATGTCGATGGCCTCCTCGCCGTCCTCCTCGCACGTCGTGGTGGCCTCGGTGAGCTCGTCGTCCTGGATCGTCGAGGTCTGCACGCCGATGGTGGTGCCACACAGGCTCTCGGGGTCGAAGTCGTCCGGGTTGCCGGCGGCGACGCCGAACTGCGAGCCCGCCACGGCGTAGCTGATCATGTTCGCCTCGGCCGTGCGCTCGTCCGTGATGGTGAACGCCGAGATGCCCAGGTCGTACTTGGAGCCGATGGCCGGGATGATCCCGTCGAAGGCGGCGGACTGGACGTCGGCCTCGAGGCCGAGCACCGCGGCCACGGCGGACACGGTGTCGATGTCGAACCCGACGGGCGTCTTGCCGTCGGCGTCGATGAACTCCGCCGGCGCGTAGGCCGTGTCGGAACCGACGGACAGCGTGCCCTTGTCGGCGATCTCCTTCGGGAGCATCGCGGCGATCTCCTCGTCGGCCTCGACGGTCGACGGGTCGAACGATGCCTCAGCACTGGCCTCGTCGGTCGAGGCGCCGTCAGCGGTCTGCTGGGACGCGTCGGTGCATGCGGTGAGGACGAGGGCGGCAGCGGTCAGTGCCGTCGCAGCGGTGAAGGCGGGAAGCCTGCGCATCAGGGGTCTCCTGGGTCGGATCGTTGGTATGTCACGAGGCGGTACGACCCGGCAGATCTCCGTCATCAGGGGAGCAGAGGACCCGACGGCGCACTGAGCGCCTCGTGTGCGAGTCTCACCTAACCGTGGCGCTCCCCTGACGTAAACCCGCAAGTTCGAGACCGATGTCACATCGTGATGTATAACGTATTACCCCGAGGTTTCACCCGGCCTCATCGGGCCTGGCCTGCGTAAACACCTCGGCAAGCCGGCCAGGAGCCGACTTGCCGAGGCGTTGCTCATGTGTCGTGCTCGACAGCCTCCTCGGGCCGGTCCTCCGGACCGCCCTCGTTCTGCCAGCCGTGCGGGAAGTCGGCCCGCTCGGGTCGCCTGACGAGCGCGATGATGCTCACCGCGAGCCCGCCCCACACGACGACGAGCGAGACGACCAGGAGTGCGATTGCTTCGCCGGTCATGACTTACCTCCGTAGGTGGGCCACGCATCGAACTTGTCCGGCTCGACGCGCCACCGCATGAGGGTGAGCACTGCCGCTCCGACGACGAGGAGGACCACGGTGCCCCAACCCGCCACGCCGAGGTAGGTCTCCGCGTATCCCTCGTACCCGTCCTGGATCAGGCTGACGATGCGCGAGACGAGCATGTAGGTGAGCACCACCGGCCCGAGGACGATGATGCAGAAGGACCACCAGCGGCCCACCTGGAGCGTGGAGACCGAGTTCAGGTGGAACCGCATCTCGCCGGAGCGCCGCAGCACCCACCCGACGGCCACCGTCGTGGCCACCGCGGACGCCACGATGCCGATGTTGTTGGCCCAGTTGTCGACGGTGTCGAGGGCGATCAGGCCGGTGGTCGTCGAGAAGCCCACCACGGAGATCACCGCGGCCACGAGGCCGATGCCGACCGCGGCCCGCGTGCGCGTCCAGCCGAACTTCTCCTGGAACGACGCCGAGACCACCTGCAGGATCGAGATCAGTGACGTGAACCCAGCCATCACCAGGGAGCCGAAGAACAGCGCCCCGAAGAGAGGTCCGGCCGGCATCTCGGACACGATCGCCGGGAACGTGACGAACGCCAGGATCGGGCCGGAGATGCCCTCGAGCTCGGCGATGGCGACGGCCTGCTGGTTCGCGAGGAAGCCGAGCGCGGCGAACACGCCGATGCCGGCGAAGATCTCGAAGCCGGAGTTGGCGAACGCGACCACCAGACCCGGTGAGGTCAGGTTGGCGCGGCGCTTCCGGTAGGAGGCGTAGGTGATCATGATCCCGAACGCGATGGACAGCGAGAAGAAGATCTGGCCGTAGGCGGCGATCCACACCGCCGGGTCCGCGATCGCACCCCAGTCCGGGGTGAACAGTGCGTTGAGCCCGTCGACGGCGCCCGGCAGGGTCAGGGACCGCACGACCAGCGCGCCGAAAGCGAGGAACAGCAGGGGGATGAAGAGGAAGTTGACCTTCTCCACGCCCTTCGCCACGCCGGCGGCGAGCACCACGATCACCGCGGCCCACACGAGGACCAGCGGGATCAGCACCGCGGAGACGAAGTCGAGGGTGAACCACGGGTCCGCGCCGCCGACGTCGGCCAGCTGGAGGTAGCTACCGGTGAAGAAGGCCGCGGTGTCGTCGCCCCAGCTCAGGTCGAACGAGTACACGAAGAAGCTGAGGGCCCACGCGATGATCACCGCGTAGTAGACCGCGATCACGAAGCAGATCATGACCTGGAACCAGCCCAGGCCTTCCAGCCAGCGCTTGACCCGGCGGAAGGCCAGCGGCGCCGAGCCGCGGAACCGGTGCCCGATCGCATAGTCCAGGAACAGGATCGGGATACCCGCCGTCAGCAGTGCCACCAGGTAGGGCACCAGGAACGCGCCCCCACCGTTCTCGTATGCCACCCCCGGGAAGCGCCAGATGTTTCCCAGCCCGACAGCGGACCCGATCGCGGACAGGATGAACCCCAGCTGTCCGCTGAACTGCTCCCGCTTCTCCGGCTGCGCCGTAGTTCTCTGCGCGTCGCTCATACGTTGATCCTCCGAGAAAATCGCCCTGAACGCGATATCGTTGCCATATCAATTTCCTTTCTCGAGCAGCTTCTCGACGTATCCGCCGCGGAACTTACCGGTCGGGTCGAGCCGCGCGGCCAGCTCCACGAAGTCGCCGAACCGTGGGTAGAGGGCCGGAAGCTCCGCCACCGGGACGGTGAACAGCTTGCCCCAGTGCGGGCGGGCACCCAGCGGCAGGAGCGCCGCCTCCAGCTCGGGCAGCGCTGCCCGGACGGCCGGCCAGTCCTGCTTCCAGGTGAAGTGGAACGCGAGGCTGTCCTCGGGGGTGGTGCTGAGCCACTGGTCGTCACCGGCGATCGTGCGGATCTCCGACGTCAGGAGCAGCGGGCCGATCCGGTCCCCGAGCGCCCGCACGGCGCGGACGGCGTCGGGCCCCGCGGTGCGCGGCAGGAGGTACTCGGACTGCAGCTCCTCGCCGAGGGACGGCGTGAAGTCCAGCCGGAAGTGCGGCAGTCGCTCGAACCACGGCCCCGGCACCCCGCCCTGCTCGGTGCACGCGACGGCGGCGACGTTCGGCAGGGGGTGCATCGGCCCGGTCGCGGGCGTGGCGCCCAGCTCGACCGGGAGCGAGGGCGCCCCGCTGGTCGGGCCGGCCGAGACCCGCGACTTGCACCAGACCATGCGCACGTCGGGCTCGAACCAGCTCGTGAAGACGCTGACGGAGTAGGCGCTGCCCATCACGGCGTCGAGGTTCTCGAACAGCGCGTCCCACGGCAGACCGGTGAAGACGTCCTGGCGCACGTCGAACGACTCCACGGTGGCGAGCTCGACGCGCGTCACGATGCCGAGGGCGCCGAGCGCCACCACCGAACCCGGGAAGTCAACGTCGCCGCGACGCAAGGTCTGCATCTCCCCGGAGGCGGTCATCAGCTCCACCCCGACGACGTCGCCCGCCAGCGAGCGCGTCCCGTCACCCGAGCCGTGGGTGCCCGTGGCGACGGCACCGGCGACCGAGATGTGCGGCAGGGAGGCCATGGCGCCGAGAGCCCGGCCCTCGGCGTTCAGGCCGGCGGCGACCTCGCCGTAACGGAGGCCCGCACGGACCGACGCCACCCCCGTGCCGGGGTCGACCTCGAGGGACGGCCTGCCGTCGTCGAGCAGGTCGACCTGGACGTGAACGCCCGTCGTGTCGGCGACGTCGCAGAACGAGTGGCGCGAGCCGAGGGCACGGACGCGGGGCTCACCGGCGACGATGCCGGCGAGCTCCGCGAGGGTCCGTGGGCGCTCGATGCGCGCGGAGGAGTAGGTGAGGTTCGCTGCCCAGTTCTTCACCGGACAAGGGTGCCACTCCTTCGACTGATCGGACGCAACCGACCAGACGGGGTACTGATCCGGCTCAGGCGCTGGCCGCGGCGCTGCGGACCACGGGAATTCGCTGGCTGATGCCGACCATGTCCAGGACCTCCATCACCACGGCGGACGGCTCACGGAGCAGCACGGGCGAACCCGTCTCCTCACCGAGCACGAACACCTGAAGGATGAAGGCCACCCCGGACGAGTCGATGAACGTGACATCCCGGGCGTCGACGATGACGGGGTCGGGATCGGGTCGTGCTGCGAGCGTGGCCATGGCCTCGCTCGCGTTCTCGCGCAGCAACGCGTCGATGTCACCCCAGAGGGTCAGCACCGTGCCCTCATAGGTGTTCCGGCAGGCGATACCGGATCCCGGGCGACCGGGAACCATGTCCTGCGCTGAGTCTGACGGGAGAGGGTCCATGGGGTCATTCGCTCCGTCCTGCATTGGTCGGGCCTCGACTTCGCTAGACACTGACTGCTACACACTGGCTGGGACTCTGACTTGGACGCTTCTTGGTGCTCGCTGACCACTCCTTGGTCGGCAGGGGCAAGAATTGCCTAGGGCGAGTGTTCACCCGGCACATGGCTTCCGTCCACCCCCAAGGCGTTACGGTCACGTTGCACGGAGGAGAATTCCCGGCCTCCGCATCGTCGCGGGCCTGCTCGATCCCTGTCCGAGCGGACCTCAGACAGGGTCGGTCACGTCCGCAACCGTGGCGTCGAGCGCCGTCGTGAGATCGACGGCGTCAACCGTGGCGCCCACACCGTGCGCACCTCCGCCGATCGACACGGGCCCCGGCTCAGCGAGCCGGCAGTCCGCGACGACGGGCCACCTGTGGAACGACCCGAACGGGGTGATGGTTCCCCTCTCATAGCCTGTGACCTCGAAAGCCACGTCTTTGCTGGGCATCGAGAGCCGCGACACGCCCAGCAGCGCACGGAGCTTGGGCCACGAGATCTGGCGGTCACCGGGGACGAGCACGAAGAGGTAGTCGTCGTCCGCCCGGCGCACCACGATGGTCTTGATCAGCTTCGCCGGATCGACCCCGCGAGCGGCGGCTGCCTCGGCGAGGCCGGCGACCGGACCGTGCCGCGTCACCTCGAACGGGATGCCCGCCGCCTCCAGCGCCGCGATGGCACGTTGTTCGCTCATGAAATTCCCTATCCCGAAAAGGCGAGTCTTCGTTGTCTCGCAATATGGTCAAGACATCGCCGCCCGCGGGCAACTCAGACGTCGTACTCGGTCCGTTCGGTACGCCAGTACTCGGCCCCGTCCCGGGTGCGCTGCACCAGACCGTGGTCCACCATCGCACGCCGCGGGTCACCGGCAGCACCGCTCGCCCGGTCCGCCTCGGCCCGGTCGCTCGGGGTCTGCTCGGTCGTCACGTGGCGATCATCCCTCGCTTCCTGACCAGGGTGAGCTCGTCGGGGCGAGTCGCGGCGAGCGCCGTGGGCGTCGTCCTGAACGAGCCGTCCGGGCCGCTCGCGTCCGCGTCCTTCTCTCCGTCAGCCTTGTTGGCCGCGTCAGCCACACATGCCTCGTCCGGCTCCTCCTCGACGGCTTCAGAGCTCGGAGCGGGCGTCGGCTGGGGGCTGCCGGTCGTGTCGGACGACAAGCTCGGGCTCGGCTCGGGCTCGTCGCTCGGACAGGTCGGTTCGGACGGCGCCGGGTTAGGTTCCTCGCTGGGCTCCTGCGACGGTTCCTCGCTGGGCTCCTGCGACGGCTCCTCGCTGGGCTCCTGCGACGGTTCCTCGCTGGGCTCCTCCGACGGTTCCTCGCTGGGCTCCTCCGACGGTGCCTCGCTGGGCTCCTGCGACGGCTCCTCGCCAGGCTCCGAAGGCGTCGGCTTCGAGCTGCCAGGCTTCGTCGGCTTGGACGGCGTCGGCTTCTGGGTCGGCTTCGACGGCTTCTGGGACGGCGGGTTGTCGCTCGGCCGGTCCGCCGGCTTCGCGGGCGGCTTGCGCACATCGCCATCGCCGTCGGACCCACCACTCGGCTTCGGGTCGAGTGCCGGCTTGTAGCGCGGGGTCGAGTCGTCGCTCGGCGTCCACGCCCCGACGTCGGACGGGTCGATCGCGCGGTTCGGGATCGAGCCCGCCGCGAAGAACTCGAAGTGCCAGGGCTCGGGCTTCGAGCCGTCGAGCTGGGCCCAGGACGGGTTGTCCCAGCCATAGTCCGGACCGTGCAGCCGCAGCCAGACGTACTCGGGCGAGTTGCCGCCGGCGATCGGGTTGCCCAGGTCCACGGCGATGCCCCAGCCGTGGTTCGACGTGCCGGGGATAGCGGCGAGGTGCGGCTTGATACCGGCCAGTGTGACCTGGGCGTCGTAGGAACGGTAGGAGTCGGTGATCGGGATCGGGTAGCCGAACTCCTGCTCGAACAGCGTGCTGAGGGCGGCCAGCCGCTCCGCCGCGTCGCAGCGCAGCATGTGCCCGGGCGCGAACTCCAGCGGACACAGCACGCCGGCCGGGATGCGGCCGTTCGCGTACCCGGTGGTCGAACCGCGGAACGTGCTCACGACGTCGAGCAGGCTCTCACGCAGGGAGAAGCCCTGACGTTCCTCGGCCCCCTCCACCTCGACGAGCGCGTTCGGGACCGACGGGTCCAGCATGTTCGCGAGGCGGACCGCCGCGATCACCACCTCGTCGTAGGTGACGTAGCCGGCCTGCGGGTCCTCGTCGTGCGGGTCGATCACAGAGGTGCGCTCGTTCGACACCTGCACCGCGGGCGATTCCTCGTCGTCCGACCAGGGCTTCGGGCGGACCTTCTGCTTCTCGGTGTCGCGGTCGGTGCCGTCCTGCTCGGCGCCATCCTTGTCAGCGTCATCCTGCTCGGTGCCGTCCTGCTCGGCCCCGTCCTTGTCAGCGTCCTTCTTCGTGCCGTCGTCCGCCGGGTCCTCGACGTCGTCCTGGGCGCCGCGCGCCACCGGCGCGTCCTCGACGCGCAGGCCCTTGTTGTTCTCGCCGAACGCCAGCTGCTGCATCTGGTAGGTCGTGTAGAGCATGCCGAGCTCGGCAGCAGCCTGGGCGACCGTGGGGCTGAAGTTGGGGCCCTGCTCCTGTGCCTGCTCTTCTGCGCGTTCGAGGACGGCGACGACCTGGGCCAGCGTGACGCCGGCGGGCGCGGTCTCGGTCTCGCCGACCGTGAAGCCCTCGACCAGCCCGTTGAGCCGGAGCGGCAGCTCGCCGTCGTTCCCTCCGGCGAGGTACGAGGCCGGGACGCTGGCAGAGGCGGTGAACAGCACGCCCACGGCGATCACGACGGCGAGGATCCCCGTCCAGGTGGGGCGGAGGAACTTGCGCAGGCCGGTACGGGACGGGTGCGGAGCTGGCCTCGTCACCTCGTCGCTCACGCGTCGCCCCCTCGGTCGGTGCGCCACTCCGTGGTGCAGTACGTGCGGTTCGGATCCTTGCACAGGACTATCACGCCCAGGTGAACTCAACCGGTGTAATTTTCACTCGGCCAGGGTGAAAGACCCCCGCCTACCCTCCACGGACGACGTCGGACTCGGACAGCTAGGACGCCCACGATCATCAAGGGTAACGATTCGGGCGTACAACGCAATGAAGACTTCCGGGTGGATCTCGGGATGCTTCACACTGGCCCGCGTCCCAACGGGCGCACCTGCGCCCGCAGTCGAGCGGCTGCACCAGTGGCCGTGAAAGGAAAGTCCCTCATGACCGAGACTCCGAGCGGACCTGCCGTCCAGGGCACAGCCCAGGACCCGCAGGCGAACACCCTGGCCATCGTGGGCTTCATCCTCGCGTTCCTCGCGCCCCCGATCGGGATCGTCGTCTCGGCGATCGCGGCTTCGAAGGCAGGCAAGGCCGGCCTCGACAGCAAGCTCTCGAAGTGGGGCCTCGGCCTCTCGATCACCTTTACCGTGCTGTACCTCGTGCTGGTCGGCGTCGGCGTCTACACCGCGCTCTCCGTGTCGGCCGCCGCCATGTGATCCGAGCCCGACCCGGGCACCGTGGCGCGCCCAGCAGCGCCACGAGCAGCGCAGAGGCTGTCGCTCCCCGCGGAGCGACAGCCTCTGCCGCTTGAGAGCCTCTGATACCGGCCTATCCAAGACCATTTGGATACTCCACAATATGGCCTGACATTTCCTCAAACCTCAACCAGGGGAGCACGACCACCATGACCACGCCCGACACCACGACTCCCGAGGCCACTGGCGACGAGAACGCGGTAGCCACCGCCACCAAGGTCGTGGAGACCGAGCCTGCCGCGACGGCAGCGACGTCCGAGGCGAAGGCAGAGACCGAGGCCCCCACCACCGAGGCGTCGGCCACCGTGGCGCAGGCCGTGGGCACCGAGGTCGAGACCGCAGCCGCGCCGTCCCCGGCCGAGGCGGTCGCCGAGACCGCAGTGGCCGTGGCCACCCCCGCGGTCGCCGAGACCGCCGTCACCGCCCCTGCCGAGGACGTCGAGGAGGAGGACCCGCAGACCACGGTCTTCAGCCTCCTCACCTTCTTCCTCGCGGCCCTGCCGATCATCGGCGTCATCCTGAACGCCATCGCCGTCGCCCGCGCCGGCAAGGAGGGCTTCGACCTGTGGCTCGCCCGTTGGGGCCTCGCGCTCGCCATCATCGAGACGATCGGCGCCCTCGCACTGGTCGGCCTCGGTTACTACCTGGGTGTGCTGTCCGCGGGCTGAGCCTCCGAGCCAGGCTTCTTCCACGGTCCGACCAGGCCGGCCTGCTCGCCCGGTCCGACCGGACCCCGCGCGAGCAGGCCGGCTGGAGGTCGGCAGCGACTGCTGTCCGACATCGGGCAGCACTGCAGCCGCTGCTCGACACCTGCTCGTACGGAGCGGCCCGCCCGTACGAGCCCGGTCAGACGCTCAGGCTGCTCCGGTGACCCGGGGGTCTGGCGCGGACGTGTGACAGCGCCGCGTAGAGCGCTCGTTCCGCGTCCCGCACGGCCTCGTAGGCGTCCTGGCAGGCGACGTAGCCCGCACATGCGAGGTCGAGCACGGCGATCGCAGCCCTGGACGTCGCTTCGGTCCGGTCCGGGTCGGCCCCGCCGACCTCCGCGAGCCCCGCCGCACACTGCCGGGCGGCACGCAGGTGCGACACCCCCGCGGCATGCCGGGCCTGCCCGGACTCGAGAGCCGAGGCGTAGACCTCGAGTACGTCCGCCATCGCATCGAAGCCCGGCACACCGTCCCGGACGGTCCGTGCGCCGACCCGGAGCGCCACCGGGTCCCCGTCCGGCGGGCGGCTGACCGCCGTACCCCAACCGGACGCGGCGACGCGCAGGTCGTCGATCAGGCCGTCGACGTGCTCCGGGACGCTACTGTGCTCGAACGCCTGCCGGGTACGGCTCAGGCCGTTGATCCGGCTCTCGCACAGCGCGATGAGCTCACGGGACGTCATGCCCGCCCGCTCGGTACGTCGGTGCCGCCTACGGTCCGCGACGCCGTGGTCCGCACGTCCGCGTCGGCCGTCAAGCTGTCTGCCATACCGCTCCCCTCGGGCATCCCGGTGCGCGTCACAGGAATCTCGAAAGCCTACGGAGGCGGTGCCCATCGCGACATGGGGAGCCATCCCCATGTCGGTGGCGCTCGCGCCTGACCCTTGACGTACCACCGGTTCGGGGTGAATCTTGTCGGGCCGGGGCCCGGCCCGGGCCGTCTTCTGGCCGCTCCACCGCTCCACCTCTCCCCTGACGGAAGCAAGGACGAGCACGAGGAGTTCCGATGACATCGCTGTCAGCACCCTCCGACCGTACGCGCCGGCGCAGCCGCTCGGCGCGGCTCGCCGTCGGCTCGGCGACCGCTGTCGCCCTGGCCGGTCTCGTGGCCGTGCCCCTCTCCCCGACCGCGCAGGCCGCTGCGCCCGAGGCGGAGATCTGCGACATCTACTGCGACGCCCGAGATCCCGGGGCCGCAGCGGGCGATCGTGTGCCGGTGAGCGCGACGGTGCACGGCCGCACGGTCCGGCTCCACGTCTCCGACCCCGACGTCATGGGCTGGGCCTCGATCGACGGCGGCCAGGCGGGCGACGAGGTCTGGCTGGACCGGTCGTTCGACGGCGGACGGACCTGGGCCTCGGGCAGCCGGCTCGGTGCCACGACCGTTCCTGCCGGCTCCACGGGCTGGCGCACACAGATGTACAACGTGGACGACTGGGACGACCTCGGCGTCGGTGCGCTGCGTGCCTGCGGCACGGCGGGCGACCGGCCCGAGATCGCGTGCACCGGCTGGGCGCGCAACGACCGCAACGCCGGCAGCCGATCGACGGAGGCCGCCACCGCGCTGATGATGCTGTGGGACCGGGACACCGGCCTGTTCGAGACCGACGGCTGGTGGACGGGCGCGAACGCGCTGACCGCCGTCATCGACAACGCCCGGATCAGCGGGCTGGGCAGCTACCGCTACGCGATCGCCGAGACCTACGACAAGAACGTCGGCGCGCGCGAGGGGCAGTTCCGGAACGAGTACCTGGACGACACCGGCTGGTGGGGCCTCGCCTGGATCGCCGCCTACGACCTGACCGGTGACAGCCGGTACCTGAGCACGGCACGCGCCGACGCCGACCACATGCGCGCGTACTGGACCAGCACGTGCGGTGGCGGCGTCCAGTGGAACACCGGTATCGCGTACAAGAACGCCATCACCAACGAGCTGTACATCCAGCTCAACGCGGCGCTGCACAACCGGATCCCCGGCGACACCACGTACCTCCAGCGCGCGCAGCAGGGCTGGGACTGGTTCCGCACCAGCGGCATGATCAACTCCGGCAACCTGATCAACGACGGGCTGAACGACGCCTGCGTCAACAACGGCGAGCCCACGTGGACCTACAACCAGGGGGTCATCCTCGGTGCCCTGACCGAGCTGCACCGGGCCACGGGCGACGTGGCGCTGCTGAGCACCGCCCGCAGCCTGGCCGACGCCTCGACCAGCTCCACGTACCTCAACCCGGGCGGCGTGCTGCGCGAGGTGAACGAGGGTGCCGACTGCACCAGCGACGGCGCCTCCTTCAAGGGCGCCTACGTCCGTGGCCTGGGCCGGCTCAACGCCGCGCTGGGCGACCGGCCGTACAGCGCCTACCTCGACCGGCAGGCCGACGCCGCCTACGCCACCACCCGTGACTCGCTCGGGATGTACGGCCCGCACTGGAACGGCCCGCGCGTCCCGGTGACCGCGGGACACGGCTGCCAGCACGGCGCGCTGGACCTGTTCAACGCCGCGCAGGCGAGCTGAGATCCCGCCGGGTCAGTCCCGCGGGCCGGCCGGACGGCCCGCGGGACTGACCCGTGATGCGGCCCGGTGGCAAATGACCTTGCCGTCCCTGGGAGAATGGGGCGTTGTGAGTACCGAGCCTTCTTCCACCCCAGTGTCCGACGGCGATCGCGGCCGCCCGGGCGGGGGCCGGAACCGTCGCCGTGGGCCGGGCAAGCAGAGCGACAGGCAGAACCGTCGGCCCCGCCGCGGCGGGCCGCAGCGCGTCTCGACGGCTCAGCTCGAGGCGGCGGCCGCCAAGCGCGCCGCCGTCGAGGTGCCGCCCATCACATACCCGGCGCAGCTGCCCGTCTCCGCACGCCGCGAGGACATCTCCGCGGCGATCCGTGATCACCAGGTGGTGATCGTGGCCGGCGAGACCGGCTCCGGAAAGACCACCCAGATCCCCAAGATCACACTCGATCTCGGGCGGGGCCGGCAGGGTCAGATCGGGCACACCCAGCCCCGGCGGCTGGCGGCGCGCACGGTCGCGGAGCGCATCGCCGAGGAGCTCGGCACGGAGCTCGGCGGCGTGGTGGGCTACCAGGTGCGGTTCACCGACCAGTCGAGCGACCAGACGCTCGTCAAGGTCATGACCGACGGCATCCTGCTCGCCCAGATCCAGCGTGACCCGCAGCTGCTCGCCTACGACACGATCATCATCGACGAGGCGCACGAGCGGTCCCTCAACATCGACTTCCTGCTCGGCTACCTGTCGCGGCTCCTTCCTCAGCGGCCCGACCTCAAGCTGATCATCACGTCGGCGACCATCGACTCGGAGCGGTTCGCCGCGCACTTCTCCCCCGCGGCCCTGGCCGAGCGGGGCGGTGCCCCCGCCTACGTGACGGACGTGCTGCCGGAGCTCGCCCCGATCGTCGAGGTCTCCGGCCGTACGTTCCCGGTAGAGATCCGCTACCAGCCGCTGTCGCCCGACGAGGCTCCGGACGACCAGACCTCCGGCGACGCCGAGGCCTCCCGGAACGCGCGACAGGCAGGAGGGAAGGGGTCTCGACCGGGTCGGCCACCGGCAGGCACCCGACCCTCGAAGCGGGGCAGCGAGGAGAAGGACCTCGTCACCGGCATCGTCGAGGCCTGCGACGAGCTCCTGCGCGAGGGCAACGGCGACATCCTGGTGTTCCTCTCGGGCGAGCGCGAGATCCACGACACCGCCGACGGCCTCGCCGGCCACCTCAAGGAACGCGCCCGCGACCCGAAGCACCCGCAGCACGTCGAGATCCTGCCGTTGTACGCGCGGCTGTCGAGCGCGGAGCAGCACCGGGTCTTCCAGCAGCACGCCTCGCGGCGCATCGTCCTGGCGACCAACGTCGCCGAGACCTCGCTGACCGTTCCCGGCATCCACTACGTCGTGGACCCCGGCACTGCTCGCATCAGCCGCTACTCGAAGCAGACGAAGGTGCAGCGGCTGCCGATCGAGCCGGTGTCGCAGGCCTCCGCCAACCAGCGCAGCGGCCGTTCCGGCCGGGTCGCCGACGGCATCGCGATCCGCCTCTACTCGGAGGAGGACTTCAACAGCCGCCCCGAGTTCACCGAGCCCGAGATCCTGCGCACGTCGCTGGCGTCGGTGCTGCTGCAGATGATCTCCGTCGGCGTCGTCAGCACGCCCGACGACGTCGCCCGCTTCCCCTTCGTCGAGCCCCCGGACACGCGCGCGATCCGCGACGGCGTCCAGCTGCTCACGGAGCTCGGTGCGCTGGAGGAGGTCCCGACCGGCACCGCCGGCAGGACGGTCACGCAGCTCACCGAGGTGGGCCGCACGCTCGCCCAGCTCCCGATGGACCCGCGCCTCGCACGCATGGTCATCGAGGGCTCCCGGCACGGCGTCGCCCGCGAGGTGGCGATCATCGCGGCCGCGCTGTCGATCCAGGACCCCCGCGAGCGCCCGGCCGAGCAGCGTGCGCAGGCCGACCAGCTGCACGCCCGGTTCGCCGACCCTCGCTCCGACTTCCTCACGTACCTGAACCTCTGGGAGTACGTGCGGGAGCAGCAGCACCTGATGGGCAGCTCGGCCTTCCGACGGCTGTGCAAGTCCGAGTACCTGAACTTCCTGCGCATCCGCGAGTGGCAGGACGTCGTCGCCCAGCTGCGCGAGATGTCGAAGCCGCTGGGCATCGAGATGTCGTTCCAGCCCCGGCAGCGGCCCGACGGCGCTCGGCCGGGTCCGGCGGAGGGCGCCGAGGAGGAGTCGCCGTCCTATCGGCAGACCTGGGACGACGACACGATCCACCGCTCGCTGCTCGCCGGGCTGCTCTCGCAGCTCGGGATGCAGGACACGGGTGAGGTGAAGGCGTCCGCCGTCGCGCACCTGCGAGGGGCCCAGCGGGAGATCGCGCTGAAGCGGGCGAAGAAGCAGGCGCGCAACGAGTACATCGGGGCGCGAGGGGCACGGTTCGCGATCTTCCCCGGGTCCCCCCTGTCGAAGAAGCCGCCGGCGTGGATCATGGCGGGTGAGCTCGTCGAGACCAGCCGCCTGTGGGCGCGCGACGTCGCCCGCATCCAGCCCGAGTGGGCCGAGGACCTCGCCGGACCGCTCGCGAAGCACACGTACTCGGAGCCGCACTGGTCCTCCAAGCAGGGTGCGGCGATGTGCTCGGAGAAGGTGCTGCTGTACGGGGTGCCCATCGTGGCCGACCGGCGGGTCCTGTACGCCAAGGTCGACCCCGAGGCGGCGCGCGAGATGTTCGTGCGGCACGCGCTCGTCGAGGGCGAGTGGACCACCCACCACCGCTTCTTCCACGACAACCGCGCCCTCCTGGAGGAGGCCGGTGAGCTCGAGGCCCGCTCCCGGCAGCGTGGCCTGGTCGCGGACGAGGACGACCTCTTCGCCTTCTACGACGAGCGCGTGCCCGACTCCGTGGTCTCGGCCGCCCACTTCGACCGCTGGTGGTCGCGCGCGCGCAAGGAGACGCCGGACCTGCTCACCTTCACCATGGAGCAGCTGGTCGGCGACGCGTCGGTCGACACGTCCGAGTTCCCCGAGAAGTGGCCCCAGGGCGAGCTCTCCCTGCCGCTCACCTACCAGTTCCAGCCCGGTTCCGAGGCCGACGGCGTCACCGTGCACGTCCCCGTCGCGGTGCTCGCCCGAGTGGTACCCGACGGATTCGACTGGATGGTGCCCGGGCTCCTCGAGGAGCTCACCATCGCGACCATCAAGTCGCTGCCCAAGGCGGTGCGACGCGAGCTCGTCCCGGCACCGGACGTCGCACGCGAGATCGTCGCGTGGGTCCGGGCGGAGTGCCCGGCCTGGGAGGACATCGTCCGGGCCGGCGACATGGCGGAGCCGTACGTCTCCGCGTTCACGCGAGCGGTCCGGCAGCTCCGCGACGTCGTCGTGCCGCCCGAGGTCTGGGACGAGGAGCGGGTCTCGCGGCTTCCTGGGCACCTCCGGATGACGTTCCGGGTCATCGAGGAGCGCGGGCGGGGACGGGACGCGTCGTCGATCGTGCTGGACGAGTCGAAGGATCTGCTGCTGTTGCAGCGGAAGCTGGCGGGGCGGGCTGAAGCTGCTGTGCGGTCTGCTGTGAAGGGTGCGGTGGGTCGGGCTCTTGCGGAGGCTGCTTCGGCTGGGGCGGCTGCTTCGGCTGGGGCGGCTGCTTCGGCTGGGGCGGCTGCTTCGGCTGGGGCGGCTGCTTCGGCTGGGGCGGGCGCGGCGGGCGAAGACCCGCGCGCGACACACTCACGCGCCCCAGGGGGCGCTCCGTTCGGGGATACGGTCGCGCGCGGGTCTTCGCCCGCCGCGCCCTCCGTCGGTGCGTCGCCTTTGGAGGTGGGCAGTAGCTCCAGTCGGGGGGTGGTTGGCGGGGGTGCTGGTGTCGCCGGGTCTGCCGGCGTCGGCGGTGCTGTTGTCGCGGAGCAGAGCGGGCTGACGTCTTGGCCTGCTGGGCTGCCCGAGGGTGGGGCGTTGCCGGTTTCCGTCTCTACCGATGTGGGGGCCGGGGTGGTGGTGCGGGGGTTCCCGGCTCTCGTGGAGGAGGTGGCGCCCAAGGTGAAGGGGCAGGCTCGGTCCGTCGGGGTGTCGTTGCGGATCCTGGCTGAGGAGAATGCTCAAGCTTCTGCGCACGCTGCTGGGGTGCGGCGGCTGTTGTTGTCCGAGGCCGCTCTGGGTACCGGGCGGATCACGTCGCGGTGGACGGGGACGCAGTCGCTGACGATGGCCGCGTCGCCGTACGCGAACACGGAGGCGCTGGTCGCTGATCTGCAGCTGGCGGCCGTGGTCTCGTTGACGTCCGGTGGGGACTCGGCGCGGTACGACACGCCGCCGGGCGGGCCGGATGCGGCGTCGGTGCGGTCCGCTGCCGCGTACGCCGAGGCGCTGGCGTTCGTGCGGAAGCATCTGGAGGACGAGGTGTATCGCGTCGTCGGGCACGTGGTGGCCGCGCTGTCGGCGAGCCGGACGCTCGAGGCGGAGATCCGCGCGTCCGGCAGCCTGGCGCTCCTGAACACCCTGCAGGACCTCCGCGAGCACCGCGCGGCCCTGATCCACGACGGGTTCGCGTCGGCGACGCCGCCGCGGCGGCTGCCGCACCTGGCCCGCTATCTGCGCGCGGACTCGCACCGCCTCACGAAGGCCACGGAGAACCCGGCACGGGACTCCGACCTCGCCTGGCGGATCGGCGACGTGACGGCCGCGTACGAGAAGGCCCTGGCCACGTACGCCGCCGGCTCCCCCGACGCCGCGCGCGCCGCCGAGCTGGCGGACGTCCGCTGGATGCTCGAGGAGCTGCGCGTCTCGCTGTTCGCGCAGCAGCTCGGTACGGACGGCCCGGTCAGCGAGAAGCGGATCCGGAAGGTGCTGGTGCCGAACGGCTGGTGAGCCCGACCAGGTGAAGTCGGGCGGGCCGTCGGGTCATCCCTCCCCGCGGCCACGGGTCAGCGTCTGTAGGCCGCCCTGCCGTAGCCGCTCATCAGAGGGCGTTCGCCCTTCTTGACGAGCACCACCTGCACCGCCGTGTTGCGGTACCTGTAGGACTCCGTGCCCGCGCCGCCACCGTTCTTCGCCCAGCCGAGCCACCCGACCCCGGACACGTGGACCCGGTAGTAGATGTCGTACCGCTTCGCCATCTCCCCGGTGAGGCGCATCTTGTAGGCGGACGTACGGTTCGTGCCGTGATAGGTGCCGGCGACCTTCGTGTCGCGCACGAAGGACCGCCAGCCGTCGCGCTCGACCTTGGCCGCCACCTGGACCCCGCCCGAGTATCGGCCGTCCACGCCCACACGCACGGCGTTCAGCCGCTGTGTGGTGCTGGTGAGGCCGGCAGTCGAGCCGCCGTGGACCAGCGGCCGCCAGCCCGACGGTCGCATGTACGGCTGCACCGTCACCTGGAACTGGGTCCCCTTGTCGTAGAAGGGCGCGTTGCCGGTGCCCGACGCCGAGCGTCGCGTGCCCTTGGGCAGTATCCGCATCTGGACTGCCTCGATGCGGTGGCCGAACCCCGTGGTGCCCGCGTTCTCGCCGTTCTTGGCCCAGCCGAGCCAGCCGTGCTTCGGCACGTAGGCGCGGTACCAGACGTCGTAGTAAGGGGCCAGCGCTCCGCCGTCGTCGATGCGGAACGCCTCGAGGCGACGGTTCTGCCCGACGCTGCCGACGTGGTAGACATCGCCCTTCCTCTTGAGCCCCTCCCAGCCACGGCCCTGGACGTAGCCCTCCATGTCGAACCAGTAGGCGACGTTGGGGTCGTCGGACTCACCAACCCTGGAGTACGTGTACCCAGGGCCCGGCCATGGTTCGGCGACCAGCATCTCGATCGACCGGCCGCTGCCCGCCTCGCCGGCAGACGTGGCGGTGGTGCTGCAGTACGTGTAGTTGTTCAGCCACCTCGAACCGATGTACTTCCCGCCGTAGCAGACGTCGGCGTCCGGCCGGTCGCCGATCTTGACCGAGGCCGTGACCGTCTTGGGCGCCATGCGTGGACCGTATGCCGTCACTCTGGCGGTCAGTGTGCGCCCCTCGTCCGGGGGAAGACTGAGGTAGTGGCGGTCCTCGTCGCTTCCCCCCGCGGAGACCACCTTGCCGTCCCTCAGCCACTCGTACCGGTAGGACGTCGGCTCGGGCGAGAACCCTGACACCTCCACGACCAGGTTCGGGTCCAGCCGGGCGTCGCCGAGCGCCGTGATGGCTGCCTTGCCGCCGGTGAAGGCACAGTCGTTCACGCAGACCCGGACGGTCGTCACCATCCGCAGGGCGCCCGTGAACTGCCGGTACTCGGCATTGACGTCCTGGAATCCGGTACCGAGCCCGGACTGATCCACCTGGACGGTCTCCGACTGCTCGTCGAACACCGCACGACCGATCTCCCGGGAGGCGTGCCGGAATATCACCACCCCCATCGGCGTGGTGCCCAGGTCGCTCGTGAGCGCGACCTCCAGCGGGACATGACCGTCATCCGGGGTTCCGTCCTCCAGCTCGCGCACGGTGACTGCGGGCGGTGCGGGCTTCGTGGTGGCGGGGGTCCCGACCAAGAAGCTGCTCGTCCTGGACGGGCCACGCACGCCGTACTGGTCGATGCCCCGCAGGTGCAGGTACTGCCGGCCGGACGCCGCCGGGACCACGGGCAGCACCGCCGGCTCGCCGTCCGCCACGGGGATGCTCTCCCACGTCGCAGGCCTGGAAGTGGTCCCGCTCACGGCGTACTCGTACGCGACGGCCTTGCCCTGACGGGTTGCGGCCACCAGGTACTTGCCGGCTACGCCCACACCACCGCGTGCCTCGTCGTGGACATACACGGCCTGGGCAGCAAGCACCGGCACGACCGTGGAGACCACAGGAGGCTGTCGGACCCCGAAGCGGCATGACGCCACCGGTTCCGGAGCCCAGGTGTCACCGGTGCGGACGCGTACCTCGACCCTGTAGACGGTGTCGTGGTTCAGGTACAACGAGCGATCGGTCGTGCCCACGCCGTCGTCGACCGGCGCGGCGAAACTGCTCACGTCCTCACCGTCCGGCCCGACGATCGTGTACAGGACCGCCGTCTCCGTCGTGCCGGAGTCGAAGGTCGCGGCCCACCGTGCGGCGAGACGGTCGCCCGTACCGGTGTGCCAGGCCGGCTCGTCGCCGCAGGTCTCGCCGTTCACCGTGATCGCCGGCGCCGCGAGCGGCTCTGCGGCGACCTTCGCTGACGGCGACGGCGATAGCGATGGCGACGGCGACGGCGACGGCGTTGCGGCGGACGCCGGGGTCGCGGGCACCGTGATCACGCCGGCGAGGAGCGCACCCCCGGTCAGGACTGCCAGCATCCGGCTCGGTACACCCGCAGAGCGAAAGGGGTTCACGTCGACGTTCCTCTCCAGGCTCGCACCGGGACCACCACGGCCCCGGGCAAGGGTCGCGCCGAGAGTAGAGGCGGTGAGAACGCGGCGACAACACAACGCACGCAAGTTCACCCCCACCCCGCTCTCGGGCGATTCCCAGGGACGGATCAGGGAGAGACCGGGGGATCACCCGATGGTTCGGGACCAGAGGCGCAAAATACCGTCGGAGACATGAGCACACAGACACTTTCCCGTCCGCGCCAGGGGCGCATGATCGCCGGCGTCTGCGCCGGCGTCGCCCGCCGATTCGGCTGGGACCCCACTCTCGTCCGGGTCGTCACGGTGGCCTCGATCTTCATTCCCGGGCCCCAGTTCCTCGCGTACATCGCGTTCTGGATCCTGATGCCCAACGACGACTGATCCCACCCTGCGGCACGGCAGACGGGTCTCGGGGTCGAATCCGGGGATCGCCCCATAGCCTGGCGCGCGTGCTCCGCATACCGTCGAGGCATGAGCACACCCAAGCTGTCCCGTCCCCGTCAGGGCCGCATGATCGGCGGCGTCTGCGCCGGTATCGCCCGCCGTTTCGGCTGGGACCCCACCGTCGTCCGGGTCGTCACGGTCGCCTCGATCCTCATCCCCGGACCCCAGGTCCTGGCCTACCTGATCTGCTGGATCTTCATCCCGAACGAGCGCCAGGCGGCCTGACGACCACGGTCCTGCTCACAGCGGCTGCGGCCCTGGGAGCAGTACCGGGATCCCGGCGTCGGCCGCGGCGTCGCGCAGGCCCACGTAGTCGGAGCAGCTGATGGCCACATGGCTGTCGTCCGGCAGCACCAGCCACTGCTTGCCGTCCCGGAGGAGCGTCCCGACGGCGCTGATCAGCGCCGTCACGGGGACGCTGAACTCCGGGCGGGAGCTGTCGACCGGGCTCAGGTGGGCGTGCCCCTCCGACAGGGTGAGGACCATGTCACCGGACGGCACCATCGTGCTCGGCGATGGAGGGCTGCTCGGGGTCTCGACCCGGATCATGAATCCCGTGCCGTCCCGTCCGGCGTCCTGCCGCCCTGACCGGTGCCAGAGGAACAACGTCAGGCACACCACGCCGAGGAACGCGACGCCGGCGAGGAACGTGAGGCCTTTCTCCGGATCCCTGAGCATGACGAGCACGCCGACCAGCCCGGAGATGCCGAACAAGAACGCGGCGCCGAACACGACTGTCGCTCGCGACCCTTGTTCGGCGGTGCGCGCTTCCCGGATGTCCGGACCGGTGTTGGTACGCGCGACCGGTGGACGGTCGGAGGCGACATCCGGGGTGCTCTCCGCCACGGCGGTCGTACCGGGTAGTCCGTGCAGGAGCTGCCAGCCCATCCACCGGTGCCGCTCCTCGACGTCCTCCCGGGCGAGCCGCTGGACGAGGAAGATCCGCCGGAAGTAACGCCCCAGAGAGAAAGCCAGGGGCGGCAACGCGGCGAGCAGGTAGGCGACGAGCAGCACCCCGTACTGCCCCGGCTCGAACTCCCACCAGGCCGGCGACATGGCGACCCCGGCCAGTGCCACGATGAAGGCGAACAGCGGCAGGTACACCCGCGCCACCTCACGTCGACGGACCCGATCGGTGTGCGAACTACTGAAGAAGGCCGCGTCGACGAACGGGCGGTCCTCGATCCGCACGTGCAGCCGGGCCCGGTACGGATGGGTCATCTCGGGATCGGTGTCGATGTCACGCTCCTCGCCCACGCCGAGCGGTCGCTCGGGCAGCTGCAGGACACGAGGGTCGTGGATCGCCCAGGACCAGGCCTTGCGTAGCTCCCACGCCCGGTTCCAGCGACGCCGGTACACGATCCAACCGGTCCAGACGACGGCGAGCAGCATGACGCCGGCAACGACCTCCCGGCGACCCGGAGCCGCCACCGGCAGCCCGGACAGTGCCGAGGCGGCGAAGCCCACCAGCGGGAACAGGCCCACGGTCTGGAGAACGATCAACAGGCTCCCCGCGAACAGCCGGACCACCGAGAGGTCCACCCGCTCGGCGCGCCACAAGTATCCGCATGCGGCGTCGTACCAGTCGCCGAAGGTGCCGACAGGCGCTATGTCGTCCGGGTGCGGCGGCAGGCCGCGGGGTGGGCCGTGCGGCTCGAGGGGAACCACGCCCCAGTACGTCCTGCGGTCCTTGGCGCCGAGCGGGCCCGCCCACCCGGGTGTCCTGTGGGCGTATCCCACTGCCGTCCCTTCCCTCTCGGATCTGAGGCGTGGCCCCGGAGTCCCTGCTCCGGCCGACCAGCACAGTCAGGCTACGGGGAGTGGACCGCCGATCTCCGTGCGGCTCCGGAATTCACCCTGGGATTCCCAGGGAAGGATCAGGGACCGACCGGAGCGTCACCGGACACTCCCATCCTCACCGTCGCCTCGTTCCTCATCCCGGGACCGCAGCTCCTCGCCTGCATCGCGTTCTGGATCCTCATGCGCACCGAGGACTGAGCACCCACCTCCGACACGCCCGGCCAGGGGCTTTTCGCCCGGCCCTCTGGGCGTGTCGCCGGATGGCCTGCAACACTTGCAGCAAGATCCGGAAACAGCCGTGCAACGCCGCACGCGCCTCAGCCCGGCCGACGCCAAGGAGCCGCAATGACGCGCCATCCGAACGTGCCCCGACGCCTGCTCGCCACCCTGACAACGCTCGCTGCTGCACTCAGCCTGAGCCTGGTCGCGACCGCCCCCTCCGCCGGAACGGCCCGGGCCGCCACACCGGCGCACGGCGACGGCGACGTCATCCTGAACATGTTCCAGTGGACCTGGGACTCGGTCGCCGCGGAGTGCAGAAACGTCGTCGGCCCGGCCGGCTTCGGCTACGTCCAGGTGTCCCCGCCGATGGAGCACGTCCGCGGCTCCCAGTGGTGGACGTCGTACCAGCCGGTGAGCTATCGGATCGAGTCGAAGCTCGGGACCCGTGCCGAGTTCGCGAACATGGTCGCCGCCTGCGACGCCGCCGGGGTGGGCGTGATCGCGGACGCCGTCGTGAACCACATGGCAGGAGCCGGCCGGTCGGGGACCGGTGTGGCCGGCACCGCGTACTCGGACGACAACTTCACCGGCACGTACAGCGCCGCGGACTTCAACGACTGCCGCACCGACATCTCCGACTACACCAACCGGTATCAGGTGCAGAACTGCCGCCTGGTCGCTCTGCAGGACCTGCGCACCGGCTCCGACTACGTGCGCGGCAGGCTGGCGGCATACCTCGACGACCTGGTCTCGCTCGGCGTCGACGGGTTCCGCATCGACGCGTCGAAGCACGTCCCGGCGTCGGACCTGGAGGCGATCAAGTCGCGGATGCGGAACCCGAACGTCTTCTGGGTGCACGAGGTGATCGGTGCCGCCGGCGAGCCGATCCAGCCGTCCGAGTACCTGGGCAGCGGTGACGCGCACGAGTTCGACTACGCCCGGCAGCTCAGGCACGACTTCGACGGGCAGATCAAGAACCTGCGCTTCGTCGGTGACGGCAAGCTGCGGTCCGACCGGGCGGGCGTGTTCGTGGACAACCACGACACCGAGCGCAACGGGGAGTCGATGAGCTACAAGTGGGGCGCCAAGTACGTGCTGGCCAACACGTTCCTGCTGTCGTGGCCGTACGGGTCGCCCACCGTGTACTCCGGCTACGAGTTCTCGAACACCGACGCCGGCGCGCCCGGCGCCACCGAGACCTCGATACCCGACGCGACCTGCGGCGCCGGACGGTGGACCTGCACCCAGCGCTGGACGGAGGTGCGCGGCATGGTCGGGTTCCACAACGCGGTGTCCGGCACCCAGGTCACGAACTGGTGGGACGACGGCGGCAACCTCATCGCCTACGGCCGCGGCAGCCGGGGATACGTGGTCCTGAACAACACCGGATCCGCGGTGCAGCGTTCGTTCCAGACGTCGCTTCCGGCGGGCACGTACTGCGACGTCGTCGCGTCGTCGAACTGCTCGGTGACGCGAACCGTCAACGGGAACGGCTGGTTCACAGCATCGATCCCGGCGTACGGCGCCCTGGCCCTCCACGTGAACGCCCGAGGCTAGGACCAGCAGATTCTCGTTGTGGGCGTGACCGTTGCGGCTACGTGCCGGTTTTGGGAACAACGATCACGCCCACAACGAGGGGTTGTCAGCGGAACAGCTTGCGGGCCTTGCCCAGGTCGAGGAAGACCGACTCGCCGGTCGCGTCCTCCACACCGTCGTTGTCGGTCACCGCGTACACGTGACCGTCGCCGCCGATCGTGAGGCCCTCGAGCTTCTCCTGCGCCCACCCGTTGGTCGCCCGCAGCGCGGGCAGGACGTCGATCGCGAGCTCCTTGTCGAGCATCGTCACGCCCTCCGACGACGCACGCCGCGGCAGGTCCACCGTGTACACGGCCTTGAGCGCCGCCGCCGGGCCGTTGAGCTTGTCCCGCTCGATGACCGCGAGCGTGTCGCGATCCACCATCGTGACCTCGGACAGGCCCACCCAGTCGCCGGCGGCCGTCGGCGCGGACAGCGGGTAACCGAACCAGGTCCACTCGCCGGTCGCGACGTCGTAGCGCCCGATGCGGGCATAGCCGCCCACACCGTCGTCGCTGGTCAGGCCCCGCTGGAGCGCAACGAACAGGTGCTCGCCGGTGCGGTCCACGGTCCCGGTCACGCCCTCGATGCCCCACTTGCCGAGTCCGGCGGCGACGCCGTCGGGCAGGCTGACGCGCTCCTCGACCCGGCCCGACGCCGACACGCGGACCAGCGCGTTCTCGGTACCGGTCGCGCCCTCGACGCCCAGCCAGAAGCCGCCGGTCCGACCCTTGGCCGACGGCCGGGCCCAGATGCCCTCGGCGTCCAGGCCTACGGGCTCGCCGTCCTCGGTGACGACGATCTCGCGATCGATCACCACCGGACGGGCCTTCTTGCCGCGCTGGCCGGCCGTCGAGACGGAGAGGATCGACGTCGGCGACTTCGCGGCGTCAGTCACGGTCCACAGCCGGTCGCGCTTCGCCGGGTCGGCCGAGAGCGCTCCGAGCGCCGTCCACCCGATCGGCTTCGACGCGCCGGTCGCCGTCCGGACGTCGGCCGACACGATCGACGGGAACGCGGGCGATCCCGCGGCGGCGGAGTACCGCTTGCCCTTGCCGAACAGCGACACCGAAGCGCGGACGCCGTCCTTCGCCGAGTCCTCCTCGGAGGACACGACGAGCAGGTTCCGCGCCGGTACCGGGAGGATGCCTTCCGGGCCGTTCGTCGTGGCCAGGACCTGCACGAACCGCGGGGAAGCCGGGTCGGACACGTCGTAGACCGCCACGAAGTTGGACCGCTCGGAGCCCACGAACGCGTAGCGGACGCCGTCGAGCGTGGCCACCGCGAGCCCTTCCATCTCCACGCCCTTCTTGCCGGCGCGGTCGTCGTTGTGCAGGCCCACGCGCACGGCGAGCTCCTCGAGCTGGGTGCCGGCGTCCCACACGACGTCGCCCGTCGCAGCCTCGAAGACCGTCCAGCCGCGCGTGCCACCCTTCCAGTCACCCTCGTTCGCGGTGGCGACGTGCTCGTCGTCGACCCAGCCGATCGCGTCGGGCTCACGCGGAGCCGCCTCGAGGGAGCCGGTCTGGTCGATGGCACCGTCGTCGGCGACGTCCACGCCCTCCAGCGCGACGTCACCCGCCGAGAACACGTTCTCGAGCTCGCCGGACACGACGTCGAGCACGGCGATGCCGTTGTTCTCCTGGAGTGTCACCGCGACCTTGGTGTCGGACGGGTTGATCGACACGTACTCCGGCTCGGCGTCCTGCGGGGTGTCGAGGCCTGCCGCGGAGAGCGCAGCCACGTCGAGCTCGACAGGACGGGTCTGCCAGGTCGCCGGGTCCGCGCTCGGGAGATCCACGAACTGCAGGAACCCGGCAGGCGCCTGCGGCAGGTCGCCCTCCTCGCCCTCGCCTGTGTCGGCCAGCACGTCCTCGTCGCGCTGGTTCTCCATCGCGATGACGGCGTGCGCGCCGTCGTGCGTGACGGCTATCGAGTCGGGCTGACCACCCAGGTCGATCGAGCGCACGCGGGTGCGCGTCGCGAGGTCGACGACGTCGAGACGGCCCGACGGCGAGGTGAAGGATGTCGAGCTGTCGACCACGACGAGCACGTAGTCACCGACGATGGCGACCGACGTCGGCTCGTCGTGCTGCGAACCGAGCTCGGCGAGCGACAGGGAGCCGAGACCCCGCGGCGCCGCGGGGTCGCTGATGTCGAGGAACCCGATGCGGCGCGCGGCGGCGTCTGTGTGGACGAGGGTGTTGCCGTCCTCGCTGATCGCGGAGATCTCGGCGACCGTCTCGTCGGCGGGGTCGACGTCGGCGGGAGCGTTCAGGAAGACGGGGTAGGTGGCGAGGCGGTGGAAGGTCTCGCCGGGACGGGTCGACCCGGCTCCCGGGGCCGAGCCGACACCGTTGACCGAGCTTGTCGAGACCCCGAAGGCTCCCGTCGAGCCTGTCGCGGCTTGCTGACCGACCGCGAAAGCCGGAAATGCGCTCAACCCCAGTGCGAGGGCAGCGCCAGAAGCGATGAATGCCGCATGGCGGCGGTTGGGAGACACACGGGGCACCGTCGCGTGGCTCGGTATCGCGCCGAGGGACCGCAGTTGTCGCGGGGATGTCCCCGAGATGAACTTCCGCGGTCCCCGGACGCATTCCGATCAGATTTCGCGCTCGGCCGTCTCGTCCGCGATGGGAAGAGGGGGCTCGCCGTGGCTCGTCATGAGTCCTGGTCCTACCCCGATACGACGCCGGCCAGCGCCTCTACAGAGACAGCCGTGCCGGATCCAGGACCGCGTCCGACCAGAGGACGCCGTTCCCGTCCAGTACCCAGGTCGCACTCGGCCGATCCTCTGCGATCACCTGCACCCACTCCACGAACTTCTCGGCAGACCGGCACTCGGCCCAGCAGGAGGTGGCCGTGGTGAACTCGGGAACGGCAGTGGCGTCGCCCTTGATCTCCTCGGGCTCCTCGCTCAGGTCGTACTCGAACTCCTTGCCGAGCTTGCCGTAGACGGTGAACAGCGTCCCGTCAGAACCAGTGACCTGCACGGCATTCTCGCCGGGCAGACCGCCGTGCGCCACGAGCACTCGCTCGATCTGTTCGAAAAGGTCCTCGTCCCCAGAGACGATGAAAGCCCCGTTCATCCTGATGAGCTCCTAGTTACGGTGTGATGTGGGCGATGAGGTCTTCGGTCTTCGTGAAGATCAGATTTCCATCACGCGCCGCCTGGGCTATCGCCCCCGGTCGGGGGTTGTCTGGCGCAAAGCCTATGCAGTCGCGGCCCGTGGTGGCCTTGGTCTTCTCGATCTGTCCACCGAGACCTCGGGCTTGGTCCTTCTTGACCTGAATAACGAGGCCATCGTTCAGCTCGATGTCGATCTCCCGCTTGAACCCCTTGTGCGGGCCGCTCGTCATGGGGATCTCGTGATTGATGGCCTTGACCCGGCCGGGGAATGCGGCGTCGATGTCGTTGGCGAGTTTCCCGACGTGCGCGTCGGTGGACGTCCAGACACGCGGTGCCGCTCCGCCGCCGTGGTTGTTGTGGACCAGGACGGGTGTGTCGCCGGCCTGGACGTAGTAGTTGAGGCTGTTCTCGACATGGAAGTTGTAGACGTTCTCGATGTCTGCGAGGTCGCGTTCCTCGATGTTGACCGCTTCCAGGACGGTCGTGCCCTCGGGCGTGACCAGGACGTCGCCGGGGCGCAGGTTCCCGGCCATCTGCCAGCCCTTGTCCTGGACCATGAACGGATGCTCCGCCGTGGTGGAGACCACGGACTCGTTGATGGTCAGGTGATGCAGGGCGACGGTCTGGTGCACGAAGGTCTCGGCGACCAGCTGCAGCTCGTCCAGCCCGGTGACGAGGTTGCGGGTCCAGACCTTGTCCCCGACGACGATGTCCTCGATCGGCTTGGTGCCGTCCGCGGTCAGGACCGGGGTGCCGGCCACGAAGCAGGCCCCGAACCCGAGCTTGCAGTTCTTACCCGACGCCAACCCCTGCTTCATCGCACCCTTGCTGATCCCCTTGGCCACCCCGGTCGCAGCCTTCGCCGCAGCACCCAGCCCGATGAGGGAGAGTGCGGCACCGGCGATCGCGAGGCCGGCTTCGGCCCAGGAACGTTCCCCGGTCGCCGCGAGCGTGATGTTCGCGACCGCGCTCACTATGGCGGCGACCGCCGCGATGACCAGGAGCACCCCGGCCAGGGCGGTACCGACGACGGGGATGAACGCGACGATGATCGCGAGGATCCCCGCGATGGTGGAGATCATGTCGGCGATGTCCGCGATCGCGGCGACGAGCTTGGAACCCCAGTTGTCCCACCACCCATCATTGAGATCATCCGAGGACGTGATCTCCTCGATCCGGTCGATCGCATGCTCCGCCGCCCGGTCGCGGTCCGAGACCGCGGACTCGATCGTCGACTTCGCCGACGAGATCACACCCGCCGCCTGGTCGGCCTCACCACCGGCCTGGTCGGCCTTCTGCTCGTACTCGCGCTTCTCCGTCTCGTCCTTCGCCGAGTCAGCCAGGTCCTGCCACCGGTCCTTCGACCCCGATGCCGCCTGCACCTGATCCTGCGCATCACGGGCCTGGTCCAACGCGGTCAGCGTCTCGGACTGCACCCGTTCCAGGGAGGAGGCGTACCCGACCAGGGCTTCCCCGGCGGCGACGTACCGGCCGTGCGCCTTACGGATCTCCCCGATGGTGTCTTCCTTCGTCGCCATCAACGCATCCACAGCCTGCGAGACCGTGCCGTCCACATCCAACCGCGACATCGAGGAGGCGGCGTTGTCGATCGAGGACGCGACCTCCAGATACTCCTGCCCACCCGAGAGCACCAGCACCGGGTCACCCGGCGTCGGATCAGCGTCCAACCCCACCGGCGACCAATCAGACGGCCTCATCGCACTACACCTGCACTGACTCCACCGACACACGGATCCATCACGGAACCACCTCCGACCAGGGAGAATATCCACGGGCGGACACCCACACCATGGATAGCACTCCCCATGGCACGCGGGCTCCGGCGTACTCCGCGGACCGCCCGCTCGCACTCGCCCGGGCCCGCGCCGTCGTCGCCCACCACGGCGGTGGGTGGGCAACTACTGTGAGCGAGTGACCGTCCTTGGCGAACTACGAGCGCTGCTGCGCCTGCCCGGGTTCCGCAAGCTGTTCGCGGTCCGCCTGGTGTCCCAGGCCGGCGACGGCATGTTCCAGGTGGGTCTCGCCAACCTACTGTTCTTCAGCCCGGAGTCGCAGGGGTCGGCCGCGGCGATCGCGGGCGCCTTCGCGATCATGCTGGCGCCGTTCACCATCGTCGGGCCGTTCGCCGGGGTGTTCCTGGACCGCTGGCAACGACGGCAGGTGCTGGTGTTCGGCAACGCCGTCCGCGTGCTGATCACCGGCACGATGGCGGTGCTCATGCTCACGCAAGGTGTCACACCCGCGATCTACGTGCTGGGGCTCGCGGCCCTGAGCGTCAACCGATTCCTCTTGGCGGGCCTCTCGGCCGGCCTGCCGCGCGTGGTCCAGGGCGACCTGCTGCTCACGGCGAACGCGCTCACGCCGACCCTCGGTGCGGGCGCCGCGTTCCTCGGTGGCGGCCTGAGCTTTGTGCTCGGCTTCGCGATGCCGGCCGGCCGCATCCAGGACGCGACGGCGCTGACCTGCGCCTGCGTCGTCATGGGCTGCGCCTCCCTGCTCGGGCTGCGGATGTCCCGCACCCTGCTGGGTCCGGCGGAACCGGCCGTCGGCTCGATCCGGAACGAGGTGGTGGTCGTGGCGCGCGGCCTGGTCGACGGCGCCCGCTACCTGGCCGCCCGCCGCACTCCCGGTGAGGCGCTGCTGGTGATGGCGCTGCACCGGTTCCTGTACGGGGTGGTGTTCATCGCCGCGATCCTGATGTCACGCAACCTGCTGGCCGAGCCGGGCGACCGGACAGCAGGGCTCGCCACCTTCGCCACGGTGATCGGTGCGACAGGCGTCGGCGGTGGGCTCGCGATCGTGCTGACCGCCGTCCTGGCCCGACGGATGGCTCCGCAGTCCTGGATCGCCGTGATGCTGCTGCTGGCTGGTGTGTCGCAGCTGATCCTCGTGCCCGAGCCGAGCTTCGTCAGCGTCGTCACCGCTGCGGGGCTGCTCGGGCTCGCCGCACAGGGCGCGAAGATCGCCGTCGACACGATCGTGCAACGGGACTCCGAGGACGCCTACCGCGGCCGGGCGTTCGCCTTCTACGACGTCCTCTACAACGCTGCTTTCGTGGGTGCGGCCGCCCTCGCCGCCTTCCTCGTGCCCGACGCCGGCTGGTCCCCCGGGCTCTTCGTCGCCCTCTCCCTCGGGTACCTGGCGGCCTCGATCCTGTTCGGTCTGCGCGGTGCTCGCACGGCTTCCCTCGCTCGGCAACCGCTGGAAGGGTGAATTTGTGGATGAGGTCCGGTCTCTAGAGCCGATCGTGCCTGTTTTGGCGCCGGAACGGTGCAAGGATTGATGCACTTACCTACACAGGGACTGGAGGCATCCGTTCATGTCCGACGCACCCGCCGTCACCCCCACACCCACCTGGGGTGAGGTGTTCCCGTGGTTTCGCGAGGTCATGGCTGAGGACGACGCCTGGTACGTCGGTCACGTCGACAACAAGACCGACACCGGCACCGCCCGCCTCGCCGAAGCCGCTGTGACCCGTCTCAAGTCGTTGCCCGTCGGCCGGCTCTTCCCCGCAGTGCGGCGGGTGGAGCGCCTCGACGAGCTCGACTGGCCCAAGCACCGACTTCTCAACGCACTGCATCGTGGCGGCTGCTTCACCGGGGACGACCTGTCCTACATGGTGATCGCCGAGATGCTCTCGTGGGAGTCGGTCGGCCCGATCATCGTGAAGCAGATCCTCGAGGTCGTCGCACTCGAGGAGATCCGGGTGAGCTCCGCGAAGTAGGACCGAGGCTGGACCGGTGAGTCAGTACGCCGCCCGCCGGGCTGCCGCCTGCCGTCGACCCGCGATGACCGCGAACGGCACAGCCGCAAGCGTCAGCAGAGCCTGCACGATCTGCCCGGCGCCATAGGCGCCATAGGCCCCATCGACGGCGCCTATGGCGCCGGCGCCCGCTGCGATCCCCAGCACCCCGACCACGCCGGCCAGCAGTGCGCCGACCCGCCGCGCGGCCGACGCTGCCCACCCGCACAGGGCCGCCGCCGCGACCACCAGCAGGTTGATCGCCATCGCGAGCAGGAGCGAGCCGACCACCCTTGGCGGCGGCCCCCCGTAGGGCAGCATCGCGACCACCGGAAGCAGCACGCTTGTCCACAGGGTGTGGACAACTGCCCCGAGCAGGGCCACGACAAGTCCGGCCCGGCGTGCCGTCGTCGGCGTGCGTAGGAGCAGCGCGAGCAGGACGCCGGCCAGCACCACCCCCAGCACGAGGATCGCGACAAGTGTGCCGAGGATGAGCTCGGGCCGGGCGCCGTTCGCGAGCTGCACCCCCGCCGTGCCGAGCTGGAGAAGCAGGTGCACACCCACGATGGCCATGGCCCCGATCAGGACTCGTCTGGCCCGGAGAGCTGCGGCTCCGACCCCGAGCAGGACCGTTCCGGCCATCGCCGCGTCCTCGATCACGAAGATCGCATTGTTCATGGTGAAGCTGAGGTCGAGCTCGTTGCCCGGGATCAGGAGGCGTATCGGGACGGACGTCCATCCGGCCACCGCGAGAACGAGGACGCTGAGCGCGGCGGGCCGGCGACCGGCGTCAGGCAGGGTGTGCATGGCGCCACTCTCCCAGAGACCACCGACATCCTGGCGTTGAGGGCACGCTGTGGATAACTCCGTGGACCAGTCGTCCGGGCGTGGAACCATGGAGGGGTGCCCACGCCCGTCCCCGCCCCGCGCATCCACCCCGCGGCGATCAAGCTTCTGGTGGGTAGTGGCGCGTTCCTGCGCGGCGAGGACTACCAGAAGCAGGGCCGGGTCATCTCGTGGGAGTGGCTGCCGGACGATCTCCTGCTCATCTCGTGGGTGCGCGGCAGCGGCCGCAGCACCTACTCGTGCTCCATCGAGTTCAAGACCAACCCGCCCGGACCGCCGGTCGTCGTCGGCACTGACTGCACGTGCCCGGTCGGCTCGGCCTGCAAGCACGTCGTCGCGACGCTCATCGAGTCCGGGTCGGACGGCCTGGCGTCGATGGTCCGGCCCGCATCCTCGCTGAAGCGCACGCCTCAGGTACCGGAGTGGAAGGCGGCGGTGCAGCAGCTCGTGCCGACGACGCCGACCGCAGCCCCACCCGTGTCCTCGTCGGGTGCCGACCAGCAGCCCGAGCTGGCGCTGCAGTTCCGCGTCGACGGCACGGCCCCCGCACACGACCTCTCCCTGTCGATCCGGCCGGTCCAGCGCAACGACCGCGGCTCATGGGTGGGCGGTACGGCGTCGTGGAACTACATCCGCAACGGGTTCCTGCGCGGCCTCGATCCCAGCGTCCGGGAGTGGTTCACCACGCTCGATGCCCTGCGCGCCACGAGTCCGCGCGGCTACGGCTACGTGAGCGCCGGCGACTGGATCAGCCTGGACGACGTGCTCCCCCGCCCGTTCTGGCGCCACCTCGCCGACGCCGCCGACCTCGGCATCGAGCTGGTCGGCAAGTCGAAGCGCGAGTCCCTGCGGCTCGCCGGCGAGGCGTCCATCGCCCTCGACCTCTCGCTGCCCGACGGCGGTGCGCGCCTCGAGCGGACGGTCGCCTTCGACGGCGCGGTCACCGTGGCGACCTCCGTCGGAGCCCTCGGTCGCCACGGCCTGTTCGCCATCGAGGAGACGTCCTCGGGCCGCACCATCACCCTGGGCCCGGCGGCAGCGCCGCTCACCGACCAGGAGCACGCGGCCGCCCACCTGGCCGATCTCACCATCCCGGCCGAGGCGGTCGACGAGTTCCTGGCGGACTACCTGCCGCTGTTGCGCCGCGAGGTGCAGGTGCGCGCCGACCCCGAGGTCGAGCTGCCGGACCTGCCCAGACCCGAGCTCGTGGCCACCGTCAAGGCGGTCTCCCCGGCGGAGATCAGTGTGGCGTGGCGGTGGGCGTACCAGCCGTCGGACAAGGAATACCCGCTGACCACGGCCATGGAGGCAGGCGCGGACCTGCGCGACCTCGCGGCCGAGGCCGCGACGCTCGGCCGCGCGATCGCCGCGGTGCGAGAGGTGCCGGGCTTCGGCCACTTCCGTGTGGCGCCCGAGGTGTTCCGCGGCCTGCAGGCGATGGACTTCGCCACCACCGTGCTGCCCGTGCTCCGAGAGCAGCCGGACGTCCGCGTGGAGAGCGAGAAGCTGCCCGAGTACAACAGTCTCGAGGCCACGCCTGTGGTCAGCATGCGCGCGGACGACAGCAGCGACCTGGACTGGTTCGACCTGGGCGTCATGGTCACGATCAACGGGCGCGAGATCCCGTTCGGCCCGGTCTTCGACGCTCTCGCGCGGGGCAAGAAGCGGTTCATGCTGACCGACGGCACCTGGCTGCGCACGGACCTTCCCGTGTTCGCACAGCTGCGGGCCCTGATCGAAGAGGCGCAGCGGCTGTCCGACCAGCCGGGCAAGCTGCGGATCAGCCGGTTCAACGCCGGCCTGTGGGCAGAGCTCGAGCAGGTGGCCGACGTCGTCGAACAGTCCGACCGCTGGCGACGCTCGGTGAGCGACCTGGTCGCGCTGACCGCCGACGGCGTCGACGGGCCGGAGCCGGTGCCACCGCCCGTGGGGCTGAAGGCCGAGCTGCGGCCCTACCAGCAGCACGGCTTCGAGTGGCTGACCTTCCTCTGGCGGCACGGGCTGGGCGGGATCCTCGCCGACGACATGGGTCTCGGCAAGACCGTCCAGACCCTCGCCTTCGTCGCACAGGCCAGGCAGGAGATGTCCGACGGCGGTGGCGCGCCGTTCCTCGTGGTCGCGCCGGCGTCGGTCGTGAGCAACTGGGCCGCGGAGGCCGCCAAGTTCACACCGGACCTGAAGGTGGCGACGCTGTCGACCACCGCGGCGAAGGCGCGGACCACCGTCGCGGAGGTGGCTGCGGGCGCCGACATCGTCGTGACGTCGTACGCAATCTTCCGCCTGGACTTCGAGTCGTTCGGCGACGTGGAGTGGGCTGGTCTGATCCTGGACGAGGCGCAGTTCGCGAAGAACCACCAGACGCGCGCCAACGAGTCGGCCCGCCGCCTCAAGGCGCCGTTCAAGCTCGCGATCACCGGCACGCCCATGGAGAACAACCTCATGGAGCTGTGGGCGATGCTGGCGATCGTGGCGCCCGGGCTGTACGGGTCACCGACCAAGTTCCGCGAGGACTACGTCAAGCCGGTCTCCGGCGAGGGTGACTCGACGCCGCTGCTGGCTCGCCTCCGCCGTCGGATCCGGCCGCTGCTGCTGCGCCGCACGAAGGAGCAGGTGGCACCCGAGCTGCCCGAGCGGCAGGAGCAGGTGCTCCGCGTGGCCTTGGATCCGAGGCACCGGCGGATCTACGACACGCACCTGCAGCGCGAGCGGTCGCGCCTGCTGGGCCTGCTCGAGAGCTTCGACGAGAACCGGGTGGCGGTCTTCCGCGCACTCACGACCCTGCGCCGGATGGCGCTGGA
Organism: Promicromonospora iranensis; assembly: GCF_028994805.1. Classification (GTDB taxonomy): domain Bacteria; phylum Actinomycetota; class Actinomycetes; order Actinomycetales; family Cellulomonadaceae; genus Promicromonospora; species Promicromonospora iranensis. The sequence continues at coordinate 201,736 of NZ_JAJQQP010000007.1, forward strand.
CGCCTCGCTGGTGGACCCGGAGTACGCGGGCGTTCCGTCGGCCAAGCTGAGCCTGCTCGCCGAGCAGCTGGCGGAGGTCGCCGCCGAGGGGCATCGCGCGCTCGTGTTCTCCCAGTTCACGTCGTTCCTGGCCAAGGCGGCGGAGGTCTGCACAGAGCTGGGGATCCCCTACGAGTACCTCGACGGGTCGACCCGGAAGCGCCCTGAGGTGATCAATCGGTTCAAGGACGGCGCGGCCCCCGTGTTCCTGATCAGCCTCAAGGCCGGCGGGTTCGGGCTCAACCTCACCGAGGCCGACTACGTCTACCTGCTCGACCCCTGGTGGAACCCGGCGACGGAGGCGCAGGCGATCGACCGGACGCACCGGATCGGGCAGACGCGGAACGTGATGGTGTTCCGGATGGTCTCGGAGAACACCATCGAGGACAAGGTGATGGCGCTCAAGGAACGTAAGGCCCGGCTCTTCGACGCCGTGCTGAGCGACGACGCGGGCGCGTTCGCGGGGTCGCTGGGCCCGGAGGAGATCCGGGGGCTGCTGGAGGGCTGAGCGCCGTCGGTCGAGCTCGTCGTGACCCGGCCCGTCGAAACCCTTACGTCTCGTCCAGCTCCGCCACCAGCCGTTTCGGCGCGACCTGCCGGTACGCGTCCTCGATGATGGCGGCGATCTCGTCCCAGTCGACATCGACATCGAGCCGCACACCCAACCACCCGCGGACCCCGACGTACGGCGGGCGATAGAACCGGTCCGGTTCCTTCTCGATCGCTTCCTCTTGCGCGCCGGGCGCGGCCGCGCACCAGATCGCGAGTGGGCCACCGTGCCCATGGTCGGAGAAGCTCACGAAGGTCTTCCTCACGAACCATGTGGGCGAGCCGTGGCTCAGCTTCTCGGTCACCTCGGGCAGCGCGAGACAGATCTCGCGAACACGAGCAAGAGGTTCGGTCACTGATGGCACCTCCATCCTCGGTGCGACGGGCGTTGTCCCGTCCATGATCCCCTGACCGGTACCTTTGCCTCGTGGCCGACCTGATCAGCGCTATTGCCGCCCTCCTGTGGCCCTTGCTCGTGATCGTCGTGCTGCTGGTCTTCGGACGGCAGCTCCTGTCGAAGCTGAAGAACTCCGACGACGTGACGCTCGAGATCGGCGGGCAGCGGCTCAACTTCAAGCAGGCGACGGATCAGCAGTCCGACATGATCACGGACCTCCAGCGCGAGGTGGCCTCGCTGAAGCGGCGGCTGGACGACGTGGACAGCCGGCAGGGTCCCGAGGCGGAAGCCGACGAGATCTTTGGGGGTGCCGGCCAAGAGCCCGTCGACACCTCGTGGATGCGGGAGGAGCTGGAGAGGCGGATCACCCCGCCCCGCTCGATCCTCTGGGTCGACGACCACCCCGAGAACAACGCGGTCCTTGCGGACTCCTGGCGGCGCGACGGCGCGCACGTCGAGACCGCACGCTCGACCAGCGAGGCACTACTCCTCCTGGAGGACCATGCGTACGGCCTGATCATCTCGGACATGGGCCGACATGAGTCCGGCACCGACGTGCCTGACGCCGGCCTGCGGCTGCTGGCGAAGGTGCGCACGAACGACCCGATCACGCCGTTTGTGCTCTACGGCAACGTCGGGCCGTTCTCAGAGTCGGCGAAGGCAGCCGGCGCGACCCTGGTGACGGGCTCGACGTTCGAGCTGATGGAATTCGCGAGCAGGCTGGGGATGCTCGACGCCGTGTGAGTACGGGCACCCTGGGTGGGAGCCCTGGCGTTGCTGGTCGAGCCTGTCGAGACCCCTACTTGCGTGTCGCCGCCAATGCCCACGCCACAAGAACTGGCTGACCGATGAGCCGGAGCGCACGCTTGCGATCAGTGTCCAGGCCGAACGCGTCCCGATGCTCCACGAGCTGTGCGATGTTCCCGGGAAAGACAGCGACGAAGAACGCCGCGGCCAGTGCTCCGAGCCGACGTCGAGCAGGCTGCTTCCAGGTGGCCACGAGCGCGGTGCCGAGTCCGATCTCGACGATCCCCGAGCCGACCACCACTGTGTCGGGATCGACGGGGACCCAGGTAGGGACCTGCGCCTGGAACTCCTCGCGGGCACGGGTCAGGTGGCCAATGCCGGCGGTAAGAAGGACGGCGCCGAGTGCTACTTGGCCGATGCCGCGGACGATGGTTCGGGTGGTCGCCATTGGCCCATCCTGCTACCCCAGCGCACGACCTGCCTGCTCTCAAGCTTCGCGGCGACCACCTCACCCGACACCGGGGTACCAGAAGCAGCACGTTTCTGGTGAGCTGTCCCCATGGAATCTGCCGTCGAACGCGCCTTGCGCACCCGAATTATCTCCTGGGTCCAGGAGCGCGCCGAGGCAAACGGCGGATTTCTTCACCGAGCAGAACTCCTCGACTTTCGCATCGACGAGCAAAGACTGCCGATAATCGACTATTCTCGCGGAATCCGCAATCCCGCCTCTTTCGAATCCACGCTCTCGATCGTCAGCGCCACAAATGGGCCTTACGACGACACTGAATCGGAAGATGGCCTACTCCACTACTCGTACCGTGAAGGCGACCCATGGTCGGGAGACAACCGGAAGCTGCGGAACGCCATGGCGACGGGTGCCCCCTTGATCCTCTTCAGAAAAGAGGTTCCTAACATCTACACGCCCGTCAGCCCCGTGTACGTGGTCGAAGACTACCCGGAGGAGCGCACATTCATCATTGCGCTGGATGAGTCGTTCACCTTTGTGCCTGACGTGAGGCGCATGCCCGACAACCAACGCAGCTACGCCCGCCGGCTCGCGAAGCAGCGCCTACATCAACCTGCCTTCCGCACCAGGGTGATCGTGGCATACGAAACGCGATGTGCCGTATGCGAGCTCAAGCACGGCTCCCTGCTCGATGCAGCACACATCGTCCCGGACTCTGATGAACGAGGTATCCCCACTGTCAATAACGGTCTCGCGCTGTGCAAGATCCATCACGCCGCATACGACCAGGACATGCTCGGCGTCACGCCAGATTTCAAAGTTCGAATCGCCGACAATCTACTTGAAGAGACCGACGGGCCGATGCTGAAGCACGGGCTCCAAGAGATGCACGGCCGTAGTATCCAGGTTCCGAAACGTCGAGCAGACCACCCTAGCCAGGAACTCCTTGCGTGGCGTTACGAGCGCTTCATAGCACAGGTCTGACCCACGACTACGATTCGTGATTCTCGCCGAACAGCTGCGGCGGGCCGTGGGTTCGAGCAGCAGACCCTCGCGCTCGAAACAGCGAGGGGTTTGCATACTCAGCCCGACGGCCGCCGCAACCTCGCCGATCGACAGTCCCTCATCGGAGACGTCGACGTCGACGTCGAGTTGCGGAGTCAAAGTGGGCGGCACTCGTCCCATGACACGACCTATAGGGCGCTATAGGTCAAGCCACCTCCCACGGACGGCGACCATCGCACAGGGAGCTTAGTTCTGCACGAGCGCCTGGAGCTCGCCGATCCGGATCTGGGTGCTGGTGGACGGAGGTGTAAAGAGGATCTGGCCGCGCTGCCCTCCACTGCTCTGCCATTCGACAACCCAGTGGGCCGTACCGGTAAGAGTCAGGGCGCCCGGACTATTGTTCAGATCCGCCCCGAATCCACAGGTCGGGGATGGCTCTGCACTGTTACGACCGTCGTAAGGCGTACCCGGTGCGTTGGCGCCATCGCATGTGATGGCGCCCACCGTTGCACCGTTCGATGCGGCGAGGGTCCATTCAACTCGGTCGAGTTCTCCCGTGGCGCTGACCGATAGCCCGCCTTCACCCGCGGTACGCACAATCGGGCCGACAGTGTTCTCCGCTCGGTTTGCAATCCACAGCCAAATCGGCAAACCGATGGCACCGACGGCGTTCGGGTTACGCGAGGCTGCCGGTGGGGTGGAACCAATCTGGCCCATCGTGAGGTTCATCGATGCGACGGCACGCTGGGCGAGCTCTTCGGCGGAAGGCCCAACTGGCGCAGCTGGATCGGCAGACCAGTAGTACGAATGGCCTCGGCATGCCACCACATCACCGCCCGCTTCCGCACAGTGTCGTGGTGTGCACTCAAGGACGATCCCATCTCCCGGCTCGTGCCCCTCCCAAGCAGGGTCGCCTGCAGGAGGTTGCGGGCTGGCGTTGCGCACGTAGCAATCGCCGTCCCACCCACCGTACTCGGTGCTACATGGAACTGCCTCGCCAAGGTCACGACATATCCGAGGGCCACCGCCGCCGCCAGCATTTCCCTCGCCATCGTCTCCACCGTTGCCACTGCCGCCGCTGGATTCACACGGAACCTCGACTCCATCCGGCGTTGTCGCAGGTATACATTCGTCTGCAGCGGCCATTGGAATCGGCACGAGAGCGGCCAGCAAGATCACTGCCGTCGCCACTGAAGCGGCCAGAACACATCTAACGATATGGGTTCCTTGTGAGGTCAGCATGCCTGCTCCGGGTGTGGGCTCTGTGCGTTTACCGTCCAATAACTATCCGGCCCTTGATGCCGCATCACATAGTCGAATAGGTATCGAGTCGGCGCACCTTCCGCGCGCGGAATCTTCTGGCCGTTTGCGGCAAATGTTTGCACGTCACCAAAGTCCACGCAAGCGTTGATATGAACCTCTTCATTGGCGACATCCGATTCCTTGTAGTCGGTCACGCTCATTGACTCAACCGATGCCGCGCCGGTCGTGTAATCGCCAGTCTCGGCAGATTCCGTATACACATCTCGAAGCGAAGCACGCAGGGCTGGGTGTCCCCAGAAAGGCCGAAGTTTCGTATCCCAGTCCTCGTACCCATTGTTAGCGACCGCCGCCGTCGTTTCGTAGTACTCCACGAGCCGCGCCTTAGCGTCTGCGATGTTCTGGGCCCTGATCTGCGCCGGCGTTGTCGGCTCGGCTGACGGCACGAGAGTCGGGGACGGCGAAGCCGACGGGCTCTTCGGCGCCGAGACCGATGCTGAGGGAGAGCCCGGACCAGGCATCGCACCTTGGACCGTCTCCGGCTCGAACACACCCGAGCGCACGACCGCGAACCCGGCTACCGCAATGACTGCGACTCCGATGAGGACGGCGATGGTGCGCGTGGGCGTGATGGCGGACGAGACCATCCGGCGACTCCCTCAACTTCGGGCAGAACTCAGTGAACACGGCCGTAAGCAAGGGTGCGCTATATCCGTCTTCCCGGCAAGGCGCTCCTGTGATAATTCACAACATCCAGCCAACGGTAGCCATGGCCAGGCCTGCAACACGTCATGCACTGGCACTGACCGCCGTTCTCGGCTATACCGCTTCGTTGCATATACGCAACTCGGGTGGCGGATGCTGTGATCCCTCTACAGGCTTAGGTCATGAGCAATTTCACCCGATCTGATGCCCAGAATCTCGCCGGTCGTGTCATCGCGTTCGCGAGGGCCGAACGATGAGCTTCTTCCAGCGCACAGAGGACTTCCGGCCCGAGGGGTTCGAGGACGTGGTCGGCGAACTCGTCGACTCGATTCGACGCTCGTTCACGGGCATAGTGGTGGACCACCTTGAGGACCTGCTCGCCACCCCAGATCGCCACATGTGCCTGGTGGACCGCCACGTGAGTCTCACGGAGAACGACCGGGACTACACGATCGACCTGCTCCTCTTCCACGTGACCCAGATGCGCTACATCGCCATCCAAGTCCAGGCCGGCCGGTTCGACCCTGCCCTCGTTGCACGCGCCCGCTACACCCTTGGCCTGGTGGATGACCTGGTCCGCGCACCCGAGGTTCACGGTCCGACAGTCGGCATTCTGCTCTGCACCGACGCTGCGGCTGACCAGCAGCCGGGCCCCGTGGCGATCACCCTCTACGACGAGGTCGCACCCGCAGAGCGGACCGGACTCCCGCTTTCACTGGAGCTCACGGCGCTCATAGACCGCTGCCTAGACACGGCTGGGGCGACACCAAAGACGCCCTAAGGCATAAGCGCAAAGCGACGATCGGGTCAGCCGCCGTACAGGTCCTCCACCAGACGCGCTCTCGCTTCCAAGATCTCCAGGCTGCCCGACGACGACACCGTGGTCCCCTCTCCCGCAACGTCATGCCAGGTCGGTTCACCGGCCAACCGAAACTGGCCATGCCATGTGGTGGTGAGCGAGATGGTCACCGCGCCCTGCTTCACGTAGGCGTGAGCGACCGTGTGCGCCGGGTATGGAGCACCAGGGTCGGTGGTGACCAAAGGTGCCGATCCGTCGCCGAAGTCCCACGAGTAGCTGCTAGGCACAGCCCTGATGTCGACGGGTATGCCGAACAGACTAGTACTCATTGTGCGGGGCTGGCTTTCAGTGAAGGCAATCGTGTCGACGTTGACAAGGGTCCATCCGTCCGGCGGCTGCACGTTCACCTCAGACGGCGCGATCTGCATCTCCTGGAACGCACGAGCCGCCGCCGCTGGTAGATCGACCTGTTGGCGACGCTCCGCCAGGCAGGACTCCTCCTCGACCAGCGCGGCATCCGACCAGCCGTCCCCCTGGCGTCGCTGCTCGAACAGGGCGCCGACCGGCTGTTCGTCGTCCTCACACTCGATGCCGGCGTAGGCGAGCTGATGGCCCTCGTCGCAAGATTCGGCGAACGCGGTAGCACCGCCGAGGTCGCGGAGGAAGCACATCGCGGGAGTGACGCGCCACTGGCGCACGGGCGATGCGGGCGTTAGCGAGTCACCGCCTGCCGCCGAGTTACGCGCCGCTGGGGTTCCAGCGGCCTGGAGCTGCGCTTCTATGGTGATCGATTGCTTTTCAGCACGACCGCCAATCGTAGGATGGTCCGCTGTCGCAGCAGCCGGTGGTGTCGCGCTGAAGACAGCTACAACGAAGATCGTCGATACGAGCGCTGACGTTCGGGTTGGCATGGCGCTATGTCCCTGGAGCTGATGCGATCTCGACGACCACCCACGAACCAGCCCGTCGACCCATTTCGACACGCACTTCAGAGGTAGACGACTCCGCCGAAGAGATCTCGTTGCCAGTGTCATCGGTGACCATCGACGCCTCTTGTTGGATCGACATGTCTACGGGGTAGATACCAGTGAGTGCGTCTCGCGCGTAGCTCACCAGGATCATCCCCCTTTGCTTCGCCCCCCCGATAGGTCTGGTCATTCGCTTGGAAGCTGGCGATGTCCTCAAGCGCGTCATCGCAAAACCCACAAGCCCGATGCGACATCGCCTCGAACTCCTCGGTATCACCAGTAGCCATCACATACGGGTAGAGCTCGATGAAGTACTCCGCCGCCGCAGCCGCACCCTCCGCGTCGTCACGCTCCATCGCGTCCGGACGCTCCGGCTTGGTCGGCGCCGACGGGGACGGGCTCGCGGACACCGCGGGCGTCGAATTCCCAGACGAATCCTCTGTCGATGAAGCGGTCACCTCAGGATCCGGGCTCGAACCCGTGCAGCCAGACAAGGTCAGTCCGACCGCCACGAACAGCCCCGCAACACGCATCGCCGCGCCATCCATGTACGCCCCCTTGCCGCTCACGCCCCACCGTTGCGTATCCGCAACAGTGGGGAATGACGCTAGCCGGGCTAGCACGATCCGGAAAGTGGGTGCTGTGGATAACCGGTCTCAACAAGCTCGACCAGCGGGCGGAACAGCCTCGCCATGCGGAAACATCCGGGCGATCCCACCGAAACCTCCGGCCCTTTTCCGTCCGCGCCAAGCCGATCGAAGGCAAGGTCCACATACCTGGCACAGCGGGAAAGAGAGACTGGGCCGGCGGTTGTACGGATCGAGCCTGTCGGGATGAAGGTCTCGACAGGCTCGATCAGCGGTGAGCGGTTTGACCAGCGACGAGGTCAGCCCCGCGACGACCGGCCCGCGTCCGCTTCGCGACGGCGGTCCTGCTCGTCCACCTGCGCCAACAGCTCCTCGGTGTCCGGCTCGGGCTCCATGGCGAGCTGCTCCAGGTGGTCGCGCAGGCGGTCGACGAGCCGGCCCACCGCGTCCCGCCGTCCGGAGGCGATCTCCGCCCGGATCCCGTTGCGCCACGAGCGCTCGTCCACAGGGTCGGCGAGCCGGCCGACCTGCGACGCGTGCCGCGCCATCGCCACGTCGCCCGCCAGCAGCGCGCGGCGCGCGACCTCGTGCGACACGTCCACGACGCCCGACGAGATCGTGTGCATCAGCTGCTCCGCCCACACGTACTTGCGCAGCGCCACACCCTCGAACGGCCGGCCCCGCACCAGGTCCAGGGCAGCGAGCAGGTCCGACGTCGGGGTCTGGGTGAGGTCGGGACCGACCAGGTCGCAGAAGATGTGCCAGTCGGTCCTGACCCCGCGCAGCCGGTATCCGGCGGACTCGAGGTCGGCCTGTCCACCGTCGTCCGCCGACCAGTAGCGCGGCAGGTACTCGAAGCCGTTCTCGTCCGTCCCCAGCCAGCGCCGCGCCCGCGAGACCGCCGAGCGCCGGGTGGCGAGATTCGGCTCGCGCGACGGCCACAGGGCCTTCGAGATGTCCGAACCGCGCGAGCCAGGGTTGAACGCCAGGAACGCGATCAGCTCGGTCGCCTGCCGCTGGTGTGTGGACGGCAGCTCGACACCCGTCGTCCCGGCCAGCTCCACGCTACCCAGCACGCGCACGATCGGCGCCTCGACGACCTGCGGGGTCCCGACGGGCTCGGCCCGCGGGGACTGCGGGTCGGGGACCACCGGCGTACCCAGCGGCGGCGTCGCGACGCTCACCGCCGCACTCGCCCACGGCGAGAACCTCTCGGGCTGCCTCGGCGCCGAACCACCGCCGTTGCCGTTGCCCCCGTTGCCGTTACCCCCGTTACCCGTCCCAAAGCTGGGCGACGGCGCAGGACCGTCCGACTCACCGACCGCCATGTCAGAATCCGCGGCACCGGCGCGGACAACATCCATCGGGATCTCCTCCAGCGTCGGTTCGGTGCGGTCGATCGAACGGCTCCAGCTGGGGCCGGGTGCGGTCTCGGGTTCGGCCAGCAAGGCCAGGGCTCGTGCGTAGGTGGTGGCGTCGAGCTGCTGCGGACGCACCGCGATATAGGCGGGCATGAGGATGCCGCGGGTGGTGTCGCCGTTGGTGAGCTCGCCGGTCAGGTCGAGCACCCAGTCGCCCACCTCCGCGCTGGAGGTCACCGCGGCGATTCCCACACCCGGGACCCGTTCCACCAGGCTCTCGAGCTTGGCGCGCTCGACCAGGCCGAGCTGCTCTCCCACGAGCAGGATCTCCGGCGTCCAGGCGTCCGTCGCCAGCCCTCGACCACGCGCATCGGCGACGGAGGTGGCGCCCACCTGGGCGAGCGTCCGGTCGACGTCGGCCGCGCGGGCCTCCAGCTCGCGGATGATGCCCGCGAGGCTGGAGACGTGCCGGACCCGTCCGGTGTCGACCACGCCCGGCAGCTCACCGAGCGCACCGACCACGGTGACCTGCAGGTCGTCGGCCCAGAGGCTGGTTGCCAGCTCGACCGCGAGCGCCGCGAGCGTCGCCTGCGCGGCGGCGTCCGTGCCGCGGATGTCGAGGCACGCGAGGTTCTCGAGGTCGAGCATGAGGTGCGTGTCCTCGTCGTCGTGGCCGACGGTGACGAGGGCCGGGTAGGGCGCTTCGCCGTCGTCGCCCTCGACGGGCTCGATGACCGAGCCGACCTGGGCCGTGGCGTCGGCGTCGCCCGCCGCGAGCTGCCAGACGAACCGGTCGGTGGTGCTGGCCCAGGGCTCGGGCAGGTCTGCCGCGCGCTCGAGGTAGAGCTCGACGAACTCGCCGCTCTTCAGCCGCGCGACGCGTACACCCGGCAGGGGGAGGCCTCGTTCGCGGTGCCACCGGGCGAGGCTGCGGAGTGCGCGGTCGACCTGGCTGCGGCCGAAGGGGTCCTCGACCGTCCGCAGGTCGCGCTCGAGCATGCCCGCGGGGGTGTCCGGTCCCGGCACGACGACGGTCTCACCGGGTGCCCGGCCCTTGTGCACGCGCCGCCGCTTCACGGCGACCAGCGCGATCAGTCCCGCTGCGAGCAGCCCGCCGACGCCGGCCGCCGTGCGGATCCCTACCGCTTCGCCGATGTCGTCGACGACGTCGGACACGACCCCGGACGCCGAGTCGAGGAGCGACGTGCCGTCGTCGGCGACCGTGGCCGCTGCTCCGGCGGTCGCCGTGGGGCGTGCGGTGGTGACACCTGCCACGTCGACCGGTGCGGCCGCCGGGTCGGCGGTGGAGGCCGTGCCTGTCCCCGAGCTCTCCACGGGCGCCACGGCCTCGACCGGCGGAGATGTCTCCACGGCGACCTCAGGTGCGCTGTCGCCGACGACCGGCTCGTCCCCTGCGAGCTCGTCGGGGAGCACCTCCTCGGTGACGGCGCCGCCCACGGAGGTGGCGCTCACGTCGGAGTCGGGCACGGGAGCCTGTTCCTCGGCAGGGCTCTCGGCGCGGCTCGCGGCCGGCTGCTCACGGTCCGACGCCGGGTCGCTGCCCCACGTGGTGCCGCTGCCGGACGCGGTCTCCGCGACGGAGGGATCGTCCTGCGGCAGGAGCTCGTCGGCGATCAGGTTCTCACCGGGGATCGATTCCCCCGGCACACGCCCCTGCGGGGCGGACTGGTCCGCCCCGAGGTCGAGCTCGTCCCGGAGGTCCTCAGGAGTGACCTCGTCGAACTGGGGCCCGGTCGTCTCCTGCGGTGCGGGCGGGGCCTGCGGGACGAGGTTTCCCTCCGCCGTCTTCTCGGGTGCCGGTTCCTGGGTCCCTGGTTTGCCGATACCGGCGGCTCCGGTGCCGGCGTCGGCGGGGTCGGGCTTGTCGGTGCCCTCCCGTTCGGATCCGCTCTGCCCAGCATTGCCCTGCCCGGCTCCGTCCCGGTCCCCGCCGGGCGCCTTGGGCCCCGCGTTCTGGCCGGCCCGGTTCGGCTGCTCGGTGGCCGGCGCCCCGCCGGCCGGCTGCTCGTCCGAGGGTGCTCCGGCCTCGCCACCCGGCTCCACGACGTCGTTCCCCGCGCCGCCCGGCTCCTGGATGTCCTCCGGCTCGACCTCGACGGCGCCCTCCGGCGTCGCCTCGGTGGTCGGTGCGGACCGCTCGGGCTTCTCGGCCTCGGTCTGCTCCCGCTCGGGCCGCACGGGGGCCGGCGGGTCCGTCTTCTGGGGCAGCCCGGCGGCACCGGCGGCGGACTCCGCGGCGCCCGACTCGTCGGCCCGCGCACCCTCCGGTGCCGGTTCCGACTCAGACTCCGCAGGCCCCGCCGACTCGCCCGGCTCATCGGCCCCCTCATCGGCCCCCTGGTCGTCCGGCTGGTCAGCCTGATCGCCCTGCTCAGTTCCCTGCTTGTCATCCCGCTCGCCGGCACCGGGCGAGCGCTGCTCCGCGTCGTCGGCCCGCGAACCGCCGTTCCCGGCGTCCGACGTCGGCTCTCCCGCGCCCGGGACCGTCACGGTCCAGCCCGGAAGGATCAGGTCCGGATCCGTGAGCCGAGCACCGCCCGGCTGCTCGGTGGTTCGTGACGCCTCGAAGACCTCCGGGTACTTGGTCCCGTCGCCGAGCTCCTCCTCGGCGATGCCCCAGAGCGTGTCACCTGACTCGACGACGACCTCGGCGGACGACGCCGCGCCGCGCTTGTGCACGTCGACGGTGCCGTCCGGGTCGTCGCCGACCTGGCCGACGGAGGTCGGCGCGACCCCGGTGTCGACCGGAGCAGCATCCGCCGGCAGCCTCAGGACCCAGCCCGGCTCGATCCAGTTCCCGGCGTCGAGCGCGCCGCCGTCCGCCTGTGGCACGCCGTAGTTGAGGTCGGCGATCTGCTTGAACCGCGCGCCGTCGCCGAGGGTCTGCTCGGCGATCCGCCACAGCGAGTCACCCGGCTGCACCGTATAGGTGGCCGACGGCGCCTCGTCGGCCCGGGCACGCTCCCCCACCTTCTCGCCAGCACCAGTACCAGCAGCAGCGTCGGCGACCACCGCGGCACCGGGCGTGACCGGTGCGGACACGGCGGTCCCGCCCGCGCCGGTCTCGAGCGGCGTCGTCGCGGCCACCGCAGGCGCCACCGACGGGGCGGCGACCAGCATCGTGATCACCGCGCCGACCAGTACGGCCGCGGCACGCTGCTGCGCCCCCAGCCCGCGCACGTGCGGCGACCGACGTCCGCGCAGCGCCGCGATCACCTCGACCACCACGGCGAGGGCGAACGTCATCCACGCGATCCAGCCGACGATCTTGATCAGCCCGATCAGGACGGAGCCGGTCACGTCAGGGCTGGTCAGCACCGAGATGACCCGGTTCAGGCTGACCGGTCCCGTCCACACGGGCCCGCCGAAGATCCACAACCCGACCGGGATCCCGACGACGAGCGCGATCAGGAGCAGCGCCGCGCCGAGCCCTCTCGCCACGCGTGCGCCCGTGCCCTGCCGCGGTCCGCCGGGCTCGCCCGTCGCCGCTCGGCCCTGGACTGTCGAGGTACTCATCAGGGTTCCTCCTGTCCTATCCCGCGGACCGCCCGCGCCTCGGCGTCGGCCGTGACACTGAGCGAGCTGATTCCGATCAACGTGAGGAACGTGGTCTCGTAGGTGACCTGGGTACCCACGCTGACGGCGGCGCCGTTGACGGCGGTCACTCCGCCCTGTACGCCCAGCGCGGCGAGGGTGTCGGCGGCGGCCTGCGTCGCACGTGCCGGGTCCACCTCCGGCGGCAGCCCCATCTGGGCACGGTCGATCCGGATCTGCTGCGCCGCGGCACGCGCCGCCTGGTCAGCGGCGTACTCGGCCTCGTCCTCGGCCTGCAGCCGCCCGCCGCCGTCGACCACCAGGCCGATGGCGATGATGAGCGCGGGCACCATGCCCGCCGCGAGGATGTTGACCTCTCCCCGCTCCCGCGTCCCGCGAGCAGTCCTCGGGACGGTCCTCGAAGCGCCCCTCCGCAACCCCGCCGTCCGCACACGTCGCACCCACATCCGCCCGACCCCCCTGGTCATGACCGCCCCCGGTAGGCGTCCAGCACGGACGTGCCGGTCGCACTGATGGTCCGCGAGCCGGGCGCGCCCGGCAGGCCGAGATCGCGCAGCGGCACCACGCACTCCACCCGCACGGTGATCGTCCCGACCGTCCCGAGCGGCAGGTCGAACGCGTCGGTCGACGGCCGGACCGACGTCGACGCACAGCGCACCCCGGAGTTCGTCAGGGTCGACGTGGCGGTCGAGGTCGCCTGCACTTCGGCCACGCTCGCCGTCCGGCTGATCGACGCCGCCCGCGCTGCCTCGTTCGCCGCCGACTGCACCACGCCCTCGGCCAGCACCAGCCGCCCCGCCATCACGAGCAGCAGCCCGATGAGCAGCAGCATCGGAAAGACGACGGCGGTGTTGATGGCGACGTTGCCCTGCTCGGAACGCCCGGGCAGCTGCTGCCGGGCGGGGACCCGTCCGGGCAGCAGGTACCTGGTCACTCCGCGGCGACCGCTGGTCATGGCCCCACGGCTCCGGAGGTGAACCGCTCCACCGGCCCGGTGGCCGACTGCTCGATCCGCAGTCCGCGGAACCCCGGCACGATCGACGGCGCCAGCCCGACCACACGTGCGCTGGCCATCTCTTCCCCGCGCGTCACGGACACGTCGACCGACGCGAACGCCTCGCCTCCGCGTGCAAGACGCGACGCCGCCTCCGCATATCCCGAGTCAACGCTGCCACCCTCGACGCGCGCGGCCTGGACGGCCCCGTTGGCCACCGACTGGGCGGTGTTCTGCGCGTGGAAGTAGAGCATGCCCTGCACCATCGCGAAGATGAGCATCAGGACGATCGGGTACGTCAGTACGGTCTGGAGGGAGGCGGCACCGCGTTCGTCCATGCTCTATCCCCCGCCACCCAGCTGTGCCATGTAGCGGTCGACCAGACCCTTGATCGCCGCGCCGAGCGCGATCGCGATGCCGAGGCCGACGACGGACAGCACGACCACCTCGATGGACTCCAGGCCGGCCTCGTCGGGCTCGCCCGCGCGGCCGGCGGCCAGCCGACGGCGGAGCTCGGCCGACCGCTCGGCAAAGCGGGTGTTCAGGGCGTCGACGCGACCACGCGCCGCAGCCGCGCGCAAAGAAGCCCGTGCGGCAGCGTGCGACGCTGCCGACCGGCCCTGGCTCAGGTGCTGGTTCATGTTGACTCCTGGGGGTGCTGTCGACTTCAACAAATGGGTAAGAGGCGGCTCGTGTGACATCCGGGTGCCTCCGGAGGGGGGTCGCATCACGGTGCTGTCTGAAACATAGTGACCCCGATCGGGAAAATAAGCATCAGAAAGTACACGAAGACGGTCATGGTGCCCGGAACGGTCATACGCACCGTTGCGTCGTGGGCGAGCTGCTGCTCGACGTCGAGCTGGGCGTCACGCATCGCAGCCGCCTTGGACTGCAGCTGGTCGTGGATCGCCGAACCCTGCGTACCGGCGAGCTCCACGATGGAGGCGACCTCGCCGAGCGCGTCCACCTGCACCTCTTCACCGAGCTCCCGGAGCGCCGACCAGGGCGCCTGCCCCTCCCACCGGCTCCGTTCGAGCGCCGCGGCGATGCGTCGGAACGGCCACGACCCGGCCACCTGCGCCGCGGCGAACGTCGCCTGGGTGGCACCCGCGCCCGAGATGCGCTCGATCGCGAGCAGCTCGAGGTAGGTCGACACCGCACGGGAGAACTCCTGCCGGGCGCGCTTCGCCTTGGTCCGTGCGTCCAGGTCGGGCAGGAACCAGGCGCCGAGCGCGAACACGAGCGACGCGCCCAGCGGGACCGACACCGGCATGCCCAGGTTGAGCAGCCCGACGCACAGCCCGAGGAACGGCACCGCGACCAGCGCGATGACCGTGCCGAGCGCCTTCTCGCCGTAGTGGTCGGTGGCGGTCTTGCCGATGAGGTCGAGGTCCGCGCGGGTGGGGCCGCCCCGGCCGAGCACCGACACGGGCAGCCGGCGCTGCGCCCATGCGCCGAACACCTGGGTGTACCGCTGGGTGGCGGTCAGCTCACCGCCGTCGGACACGGTGATGGGCTCCACCTTGTCGACACCGCTCAGGCGGTCCAGCGCGGACTGGAGCCGCGGTGTCGACGGCAGCAGCTCGCGCACGACGAGGAACAGGCCCAGCCCGGCGACCAGGCCGGTCGCCACTGCCCATGGCCACATGTCAGGCCCCCCGCTCGTCGGGAAGGAACCGCGGGATCGGCTGCCCGAGGCTGATCTTGCGCATCCACAGCAGGCAGACCACGTAGGCGCAGAACAGGACGACCGCCACCACCTGGCCGAGCGGCGAGTCGTAGCCGCTCAGGTATCCGGACATCGCCGTGGCGGCCAGCACCACGAGCGTCACGATCGTCACCCAGCGCACGGTCGCGCGACCCGTCGAGCGCTCGGTCTCGATCTCGCGCCGCGCCTTGGCCTGGGCCGACAGGGACTCGGCGAGCTGGCGGAGCGCCGGCGCCACTGCACCCGTGCGGTTGTCCGACTCCAGGATCATCGCCGAGGCGATCATGTCCGCCGAGTAGTCGTCCATCTCGTCCGCCCACCGGTAGAGCGCCGGCTTGATGGGCTGGCGCGCCTCCAGGCGCGCCACGAGCCGGGCGAGCGACGGCCGGACCGACGGCGCGGCGCTGTGCAGGGTGGCCGCGATGGCCTGCTCCAGCCCGACGGCGCCTCCGGACAGCACACCGATCAGCGACCGCACCCAGGCGGTCAGGTCGGTGAGCTTCTCCACCTCGTTGGAGTGCGTGGTGGTCCGGAACAGCGCCGGCAGGCCGACGATCAGCACAGGCACGATGAGCACGAGCGACCACCAGCCGGTCACCATCCCGACCGCGAGGCCCACCGCCGCACCGACCCCCAGTATCTTGCGCTGCGGGTAGAGCGGTCCGCCCTTGGTCAGGCCGAACAGCCGCAGCAGCCCGTAGAAGGGCGGCGTGGCGCGGGCGGGCTTGGGCGTCGCCTCGAACTTCTGCGCGCCGACGACGACGAACCACAGACCGAGGCCCAGGCCCAGGCCGGCCAGCACGGCGATGAGCGTGGTCATGCGTTCCCCCAGAGCCCTTCCCGGTAGTTCAGGAGGCTCGCGTCGAAGCCCTCGGCCTCCAGGTCGGCGAGGAACGAGGGCGTCGTCTTCGGCACGGCGCGACCGTTCGGCCCGGGCTCGAAGACGTCGGTGATCGCCACCGGGTTGCCGGCCTCACCGCGCGTCACCTCGATCACCTGCGAGACGTACCGGTGCCGACGTCCGTCGGCGCCGGAGTCGACCCGGAGGAAGACGATGAGGTCGACCGACTGCGCCACCTGCCGGTACGCATACGTCTCGGAGAGCGTGGAGTCCTGCACGGCCATGCCGACCAGACGCTCGACGACGTCGCGCGCGCCGTCGGCGTGCACCGTCGACAGAGAGCCGTTGCCCATCTGCATCGCCTGGAACATGGACACGATCTCGGGCCCGCGCACCTCACCCACGATGACGCGGGAGATGTTGTGCCGCAGCGACTCGTACACGTTGACGTTCGTGTTGATCTCGCCCACCCGGCGGCCCGAGGTGTTCATCTCGCCCGAGCCCTCGCGCGTGCGCAGGGCCACCACCCGCTTGTGCTTCTCGGGCTCCAGATGCAGGTAGAGCTCGTAGTCGGTCTCGATGGTGGCGATGGACTCCCAGGGATCCAGGCCCGCACACAGAGCGCGCAAGAGGGTCGTCTTACCGCTGCCCTGGCCCTGCCCGGAGACGACGATGGACTTGCGCGCCCGCACCGCGGCGTTCAGGAACTCGACCAGGACCATGTCGATGGTGTTGTTGCGACGCAGCAGCTCGAGGTCCACGGACTGCAGCCGCTGCAGCCGGATGGTGACGCGCGGCCACGGCACCACCCAGCCGACGGCGGCGAGCCGCACGCGACCGGGCAGGTCCAGGTTGAGGAACGGGTTGGCCCGGGTGAACGACCGCTCGTTCGCGGGGTCGCGCGCCGCGAGGAACTGCAGGAAGTCGATGAGCTCGGCGTCGGAGTCGGCGATCGGCTCCGCGTACGTGCGGCGGCCGTCGCCCATCAGCATGAGCACGGGCGCCGTGCCCGTGATCTCGATGTTCTCGACGTCCGGCGTGTCGATGAGCGGCTGCAGCCGGCCGAGCCGGAACAGCGCGTCGAACAGCGCGCGTGTCACCTCGACCTGGTACTCCGGCGTCCAGTTCCGCTGCCCGCCGGAGAGCAGGGCGTCGTTGTGGTCGCGCACCACCTGCTGGATGAGCTCCTGGCCCAGCGCCTCGCGCTGCTCCTCGTCCAGCTCACGCGTCGCGAGCGCCGTGGTCAGCCGCGCGGAGACCTCGCCGCGCAGGCTGTTGACCTGGCGCCAGAACTCGGAGTCACGCAGGCGCGGGTTGCCGGGCTGGCCGTGATACTCCCGGCCCGCGCGAGCGACCGCCCCGACCCAGGGCGAGGTGCCGTTCCCGGAGGGCGACGCACCACCGTTCGTCGTGGGAGCACCGATGGTGCGGGAACCGCCGCCGGACTGATCCACGGGCGGGGTCCGGTATAGCGGCGGGGCGTTGCGCTGGTCCGGTCCGGCGCCGCCCCCGCCGGCGCGGGTGCGCTGCGGCGGCACGGGCGCCTTGTCGTCCGTCTCGTGGAAGATCGGCAGCGAGGACAGGTCCGGGAACTCGGGCGTGCTCATGCGCGCCCCCCGCCGTCACGCCGCTGCCCGGCCCGCGGACCGCCGTCCGCGTACTCGGGTGGACGGTGCGGGCCGGACCCGCTGCCGCCGTCGCGGGAACCGGTGGCGAACCGGGCACGCCGCTTCTCGGTGCGGTCCTGGATGCGCGAGATCACCGGCCCGGCCGAGCGGACGAGCGGCGACGTCGAGTACCGGCGCCCCGCGGGCGACCCCACGGACAGCACCTCGGCGTTCACCGGGTCCCAGGCCAGCGATCCCACCGTCGCGAGGCCGAGCGTCCGCGCGATCTCGCCCGCGTCGTACGGCCGGCCGGGCCCGACGGTGAGGGCGGTGAGGTTGGTGAGCTCGCGCGCCGCGGCGTCGACCACCGAGGTACGGGACTTGACCAGCTCCCGCGTCACCGCGATGTCGGGCAGGCGCGAGCCGGTGGTGATGAGCACCTGGTCCGCGAGCCGGACGAGCGGCTCGCGGTCCTCGCGGACGACACCGCCGGTACCGAGCCGCCCGAGGTCGACCAGGACGTCGATGCCGCCGCGCTCCAGCGCGACCAGCTGGTTGGCGAGCGGCCCCCAGAGGTTCGCGACGGCGGGCGCGGTGTGCGGGCTGACGATGCCGGGCAGGAGCTTCTTGTCCGGATCGTTTCGAACGAGCGGGATGGTCTGCTCCCAGAACGACGCTTCGAGGTCGCCGTGGGAGTGCGCGATCGCGAGCGGCTGCAGGCCGCGGTCGTGCGGCAGCTGACCACGGAAGTAGCCGGCGAGGATCGACGACCCGGCCAGGTCGGCCTCGACGAGGAGCACGGGCCGGGGCCACTGGAGCGCCATCACGAGCGCCGCCGTCGTGGTTCCCGGCGAGCCCTTCGCGTTGGCGAGGGCAATGAGTGCCACCCGGATCACCCCGCCCCGACGGCGTCGATCACGAGGGCCACGCGGCCGGTCGCTGCTCGAGCCGCGAGCGCCGCAGCGTTGGACGAGGGCACCTCGACGTCGATGATCTCCTGGTCGCCGAGGGGCGACGGCTTGCTGCCCATCACGGTGGCGGCGATGGCGAGCGGTGCCTCGGTGGGCGGTTCGCCGCCGGCTGCCGGCGTCTCGATGACACGGACGGCGTCGCCGGCCTCCAGGGCTTCCGAGCCGGGCATCTGGTTCGGTGCGAGCGCGATGCCCACGATGGATCGTCCGGCAGCGGGCTGGAGCTCCTCGGTGAAGCTGTCCGTCGTCAGGAGCTGGCCGTCCTTGAGGTCTGCCGTGGCGACCATGCCCGTGCCAACCACCTTGTCGAAGTCGTCTGCCGAGACCGGGTCGAGCGCGCTCGGCCCGGTGGGCAGCTCGACGGTCACGATGTTGGTCGGGGTGATCTCCGCGCCGCGCGCGATGGTGCCCTTGATCGCGAGCGCCTGGTAGGTCTCCCCGAGCGAGGTGACCAGGTACACGGACGCGAGCACGCTCAGCGCCACGAGCGCGAGGCCCAGGGCGATGAGTGCCGGCCGACGGCGGGCGCGCGTCGGTTTGAGCGGCCCGGGGGGTGCGGGTCGCTGGACATTCGTCGCTGACCGGGCCTGCTGGTCCTGGGTCGCGACCTTCGTGCTACTGCTCACCGTGCCGTCTCCTCCGAGCCCGTCGGCGGAGTCCGCCTCGGGTTCCCCCGCTGCGGGACCCATCGAGGTTCCCATTCGTCCGCCTGTGTCCACCGTGCTCCCGCCCGTGCTGGTCAAGGGCCTCCTGCGGGTGTCACGCGTGTGTCACCGCAGGCAATCCTCAACTACTCGGGCGGACCCGGCAGGTTGAACGCTAATCAGGGTTCTGTGTGCCCGCTAGGTCAAGAAGACTTCAAAGTTGTGGAGATGGCTTGAATATTGAGTGACCTTGCAACGATCTGCCACTGACGGCTCGCTACCACACCCGTGGTGTTGACTTGCCAGGTCAGGCCATGAGAAGAGGGTCCCCCACGACCTGGCGTGCGCCAAGGCCGGCCGGGGTGAACTTGTGTCCGGCGTGGTGCAGGACCTGTGGAGCACCCGCGTGGTCGCGGGCTCCGGACGGACCGGCACCGGACAGACCGAGAGGGCCCCGCTGGCGGTGGGGCCCTCTCGCGATGACGTGGACTTCGGAAGACTTCAAGGCTTCACGCACCCCCCAGTGCTCAGCCTGTCGGTCGTCCTCGTCCCTCACCGTCCCGTTCGCCCGGCTGTCCCCCAGACAGACCACCGGACTGAACGGCTTCCGCCAGCCGTCGCACTGCGCGACTCGCCCGCTGGCGCAAGGCTGCGTGCGAGATGCCCAGCTCGTGGGCCACCCGCCGCTGATAGTTCCCGCGACCCGAGCCGAGCTCGGCGTACTCCGGGAGATCGGGGTCCGGCGCGTAGAGCCGCGCCAGGAGTGCTGACTCGTCCCGCGTCAGGACTTGTCTGTCGAGGCCCCACGCGATGACGTCGAGCACCTCGCCCGTGGTGCCGAGCGACATGCTCGCGAGCGAGTAGACCGCGTCCGGACCCGGTTCGGGTGTCGACGGTCGCTCGAGGACGGTCAGCGTGTTGGTGTCGGTAGGGATCTCAGCCACCCGCGGCCCGCGGCTCGCCCGGCTGCCGCGTGCGTGCGGGGCCCGGTCGCCGACGACGCGCGTCAGCGTGTGCCCCTGCAGTCGCATCGCGACCCGGCTGCTGCGGTCGAGGTCGTAGTGGGTGATCGCGTCCCACATCGCGGCGGCCGCCTCCTGCTCGAGGTCCTGCACGTCCGGGTAGTGCCGGCGAGACCGGCGCACGATGGTGCGGACGGCGGGAAGCATGCACTGGAGCACCGCACGGCCGGCGGCGAAGCTGCCGCCCGCGTGCTCCACGATGAGCGCGTACAGGACCTCGTCCGCCTCGTCGGGAGCGAGCTGTACCGCTTCGCTCGTACGAAGCCCCGCGATCTGCGGGAACCGCGTGGCGAGGCGTTCGATCTCGGTCGCGAACGACCGCGTACGGACCAGGTCGGCCCAGTCGTGGTCGAGCTCGCGCATCAGCGTCCCGGCCGCTGGTGCAGGTGTCCGTGCAGGCATGGCAGTTCCCCCCTCCGTCGGCCCTGAGTCCATCCGGGGGGTGTTGCCCGCCACTGTTGCCCGTTCCATCTGCATGTATGTGACCTGCGTCACAGTTGGCCAAAACCCGGGGATCACCGATGTCACACGAACTGCCGACCTGCCATTTGTGCTCAGCAGACACAGGAGACGGAGAAACGGGAGAGGCGAGATGAGCAAGGAAGAGCTCGACCAGGCGCCCGGCGCCGGACTCGGCAGCACCGACCTCGGCAGCGCGGGCGTCCGCAGTGCGGATCCCGAGGCACCGGACTTCGACCACACGTGGTCCCTGCTCCGCGACACCGCCGAGGTGCACGCGGCCCGCGGCGAGGTGGCGCCCGTGGTGCGCGACCTCGTCGCGTCACTCACCGAGGACCCTCTGGGCGAGGAGGACACGACCGTCCGCCTGACCGAGGCGCTCGACAGCCCCCGCGTACGCAGCGCCCGCGAGGCGCGCGAGCGCATCCGCGCGGACCTGCAGAACGAGGTGCGGACGCGATGAGCTCGCTCCTCGTCCGTCGGCGCGGCAAGAAGACGGCCAAGCCGGCCGAGCTGCCCGCCCCGGCCGACGGCGCCTCCAGTACCGGCTCGCCCCGGACCGGCGGCACCGACCAGCCCGCGACTCCCCCGTCGTCGGGCGGCAGCGGTGACGGCGAGAGCTCTCCCCCGCAGGTCGTCGAATGGTCCAACGGGCCCGCCCTGGTGACCAAGACCTGGGGTGTGCTGCTCGCGCTGGCGCTGCTGGCCGGGCCGGCCGCCCTGGTGTGGACCGCGCTGCGGCCCGAGCCTGCCCCCGTCTCCACGGCCACCGGTGCGGCGAGCACCGCCGAGGAGGCCGCCGCGAACGAGCGGGCGGTCGAGCTCGTGGAGACCTGGCTGCGGGCCGACAGCGACGACCAGCAGCTCCTCACCTCGCTGACGAGCGCCCCGGTCGGCTCTCTCCCCCAGGAGGGTCTGACCATCCGGGATTCGTCGGTGGCCCAGATCGAGCCGGCCGACGACGGCGTGTGGTCGGTGACCGTGGGCGTCGACGTCGCGGAGCCCGCACCCGGTTCGACGCCCCCGCCTGCGGGCGGCGGAGCCAAGGCCGACGAGGAGGCGGAGGTACCGCTCGTCTGGGTGCGGCGCTACTTCCAGGTGCCGGTCCTGGTCGAACGTACGGAGACGGAGTGGTCCGGCGCCGACCTGGCCGTGACCGCCGTCGCGCTGCCCTCACCCGTCTCCGGTCCCGCCGCGGTGGCCGAGCCGCCCGGCCTGGACTACCCCGAGACCATCGCTCCCACGTCCGCCGCCGGCCAGTCCGCCGCCGGGTTCCTCGCGGCCATGATCGCCGGCGACGGCGAGATCACGCGCTACCTCCGACCCGGCACGTCGGTCTCGGCGATCAGCCCGGCCCCGTACGCGGCAGTGGCCGTGACGGGCATCAAGGGCTCGCACGAGGTCGTCGACGACCCCGCCGACGGCGACGGTACGCACGCCCTCATCACCGCCGAGCTCACGCGGCTCGACGGCAACAAGACCACCGCCCAGTACGTCCTCACGCTCGTCGCGCGGGACGGCCGCTGGGAGGTGGCCGGCCTCGAGCCGGCCGTCCGTATCGACACGACGCCATCCGGCACGATCGACCCCGGCACCGCCGGGGAGTAGCGAAGGAGAAAATCATGACCAACGAGATCGTTATGGCCGGCTTC
This sequence comes from Promicromonospora iranensis, assembly GCF_028994805.1. Classification (GTDB taxonomy): domain Bacteria; phylum Actinomycetota; class Actinomycetes; order Actinomycetales; family Cellulomonadaceae; genus Promicromonospora; species Promicromonospora iranensis. The sequence continues at coordinate 224,093 of NZ_JAJQQP010000007.1, forward strand.
CTCGACCTCATCACCGTGAAGTCCGAGGAGGTCAAGAGTGCTATCGAGTCGGTGACGTTCGTCGTCGTCATCCTCATGGTCGTCATCACGGCGGTGAAGACCAAGATGTCGATCGCGGCGATCCTGATGTCGGCGATCGTCGGCGGCATCGTCCTGTGGCTCGTGAACGGGGGCATCAACGTCACCTCCGACCTGGCCCGGGACGAGTTCGGCTCCGCTCCGGCGATCGTGAACACGCAGACAGTGAACACGCAGACAGCTCTCTGACGGCCGGTCGGCCGACAGAACCAGGCACATGGCAGGACGCTGAGGGCACGGCACAGGGTTGGTCAGGCGGGCGCGTCCGCGCGCCCGGCATGTGGTGAGGAGGGTGTCCGGTGACCGAGACCGCGAAGTTCTACACGAAGGCCCGACGCATCCCCATGCTGGTGGGGAAGCTACCCAGCGGCGGGCGCATCTGGGGTGGCCCGTACACGATCACTCAGGTGGGAGCGGGCGCCGTGGTGGCGTTCACGCTCTGGAAGACCGCTCCGCTGTGGGCTCAGCTGGGCGGCTTCATGAACATAGCGGTCGCCGTCGGCGTGGTGGTCGGCGTCGTCTGGGCCACCGGCAAGCTGCCGAGCAGCGGACGCAACCCCGTCGCGTTCGTCATGGACGCGATGAACCTGACCTCCAGCCCGGGACGTCTGGTCGGCGGGCAGGTCGCCCTGCCCAAGCCACGCCTGATGACGCACCGGGTCATGGTCGTGCTGCCCCGGCAGACCATCGGGCCGTCCCCCACCGAGCGGGCCGCCGAGCAGGTACGGCCGGTGGCCGGAGCGGTCGAGGCACAGCCTCCGACCGTGGTCCGTCCGATCCCGACAGAGCTCCTGCCGGAGCTGACCGGCCGCGGACCCGCCGACGCGACCATCGAGGGCAGGCAGCTCCGACCGGCCCGGCCGGCGCCCGCCCAGGAGCCCCGCCCGATCCCCGACAAGCGCTCACCCGCGGACTGGGCAGCGGCGGCCGCGACCGTCGCGGCGACCACGCCTGACCGCAGGACCGCCGACCTCACCGGCGTCGGGCAGCTGCTGGCCGGAAAGCTGCAGAACACCGACGGCAACGCCCCCACCACCCCGCGAGAGGACTGAGCCCTCATGCTGAGCCACATCTCGGCCCTGACCGACGGCCTCATGTGGACCCGCACCGGGACCGTGTGGGCGGTCTGGCGCGTGTCCCCCGTGCCCTACGCGTTCCAGCCCGACGACAAGAAGCACGCCGCGCGCCGGCACCACACGGCGCTCTACCGCGCCCTGCGCGGCGAGTCCCTGCACCTCGGTCTGACGGCGGCCACCGACCCGGCGTCGGTGGTGCTCTCGATGATCGAGGGTGTCGACCTGACCGAGCGCGAGGCGTGGGCCGCCGAGTGCGAGGCCACCCTCGACTTCCTGGAGCAGATCCCGATCGGGCGGCGGGTCCACTGGATCACCGCGCCGCTGGCCAACCCGGGCGCGAAGGCCTTCATGGAGCCGCTGCGCGCGAGCTGGACCACCCTCCAGGACACGCTCATGATGCCGCGCTCCGTGCCCGGCAGGCATGCGATCGGCGAGCGGGCGGCGCAGGCGGAGGCGCTGCGCAAGGAGATGCCCTCGGCGTTCGACCCGCAGCCGGCGACGGTCGCCGAGATGGCCTGGATGTTCGGGCACGCGATGCAACGTGGCCTGGGCCTGGACACGGCGGTGCCGGTCGACGGGTCCCTGGACGCCGAGATGCACCTGTCCGGCCCGTCCGTGCTGCCGTCCGCACTGGTGGACCCGGCCGGGCAGACCGACTCCGAGAAGAAGCTGGGCCCGCTGCAGATCCTGAAGCGGCCCTACATCAAGGTGCTCGACCCGACCAACCCCGAGCTCGCCTCGTACCAGACGACGCTCGTGGTGAGCGATACGCCGTCGGGCGGGATCGTGTACCCGGGGTGCGAGTGGATAGGTCGCGTCGACGAGTCCGGAGTGCCGTGCGACTGGGCGATCCGCATGACCGTGCGCTCGCGGGACGAGGTGACCAACCGCAACCGGCGCGCCGTGCGCACCCTGAACGACCAGTTCGACCAGCGCTCCGAGGAGGAGCGCGCCGGCTCCTCCCTGGACACGACGGCACGCGCCCTGGGCGAGTACCAGGCGGTGATGGACGCCGACGAGCTCGAGGTCGAGGTCGACGCCACCACGATGTTCACCGTCTCCGGCCACACCCCGGAGCAGGCGCTCGACGACGCCCGCGACCTGACCAAGTACTTCGCCGCCATGCAGTTCTCGCTGCGCACGGACCCCACGATCCAGCCGACGCTCTTCGAGGCCACGCTCCCCGGCATGCCGACGCCGCGGGCGGTCCGGGAGTACTCGCAGATCACCACGGCGCGGGCGTTCTCGGCGGCCGTGCCGTTCGCGACGACGGAGCTGGGCGACACCTCCGGCGCGCTGTTCGCCCTGGAGATCTCGAACGGTGCCGCCCGGCCGAACCCCGTGTTCGTGAACCTGGCCGGAGCCACCGACAAGCTGGACGTCGCGCTCGCCATGGGCTTCGTGGGTGAGCTGGGCTCCGGCAAGAGCGTCTCGATGAAGACCGTGGCCATGGACAACGTCGACATGGGTGCCACGCTCATGGCGGTGGACCACACCGAGATGGGCGAGTGGGGCATCGCCGTGTCCGAGATTCCCCACTCCCAGGTGGTGGAGATCTCGGAGGACGCGACGGTGTCCATGGACCCGCTCCGGATCCTGCCGCCCGCACAGGCGCCGCGGGTCGCCCGGTCGTTCATCACCGTGCTCCTGTCGGTGCAGACCAAGTCCGAGCAGAACGTGCTCCTGTCCAAGGTGCTGCAGACCGAGTACATGTGGCGGCACAAGATCACGTCGCTCGGCTCGCTCGCCCGGCACCTCGAGGTGGACTGCGAGTTCTCCGGCGCCAAGCTCCTCGCCGACGAGATGCGGATCTTCTCCGAGCTCGACTTCGGACGCGCCCTCTTCGACGACACGCTGCCGCCGCTCGACCTGAGCTCGCCGGCGATCGTGCTGCACACGCACAAGATGCAGCTGCCCTCGCGGGCCGACATGGAGCACGGGCACCTGTTCGCCGAGCTCAAGGCCGAGAAGGTGTTCGGCCGCGCCACGTTCGCGCTGATCGCGGCGCTGGCCAGGTACCGCTGCTTCGCGGACCGCTCACGGCTCGACATCTTCGCCGCCGACGAGGCGTCCAAGACGATGTCGTCACCCGAGGCCGCCGAGGAGATCGGGACGTTCATCCGCGACGGCCGTAAGCACAAGGCCGCCCTCCTGCTCGGCAGCCACGACGCCGAGGAGGACTTCGGCAACGAGGTGGTGCGCGGCCTGATCCCGTTCCGCGTGCTGCTGCGCCACCGTGACGCCAACCTCGCCCGGCGCGGGCTGCGCTGGCTGCACGGCCTGTCGACCGACGCACCGGTCGACGAGGGTCTGGTCAAGCTGGTCACCGAGGGCACCGCCCCGGTGACGGACGCCGCCGTCGGGGTGGTCGAGGAGCGCCGCGGGGAGTGCCTGATCCGGGACTTCCAGGCCCGGTACGGCCGCGCGAAGGTCATGGCGCCCCTGGTGGACAAGCGCGCCGAGACGGTGAAGACGACCCCCACGAGCTCCACGGGCGCGGTGATCGGGGCATGAACCGGCTAGCACCTCTTCCGGTCGCCGACCCGGGTGGTGGGCTCAACCTGGAGGACACGCAGGGCGTGGCCGTCGACCGGTTCATGCTCCAGTGGGACACGGGTTCGCCGTGGAACCCGCTGAACGTCGACTCCGAGATCTTCTCGACCCTCGCGGGCATGTTCTGGGTCTGGTACCGGGACATGGTCGCGGTGCAGATCTGGGTGCTCGACTGGGTGCTCGGCATGGACTGGCTGGGCTACATCCTGGCGCCGCTCGCGGGGCTCAGCATCATCATCCAGGGCATGATCGCGCAGATCGGCCTGCTCAACCTGATGCTGATCATCCTGGCGTTCGTCGTGGGGTTCTGGCTGCTCAAGGGCCGGTACGCGGGCGGCTTCATGGAGCTGTTGATCGGTTGCATCATCGCCGCCCTGGCCACCGGGTTCCTCGCGAACCCCATGGCGACCATCGGCGGTGAGCAGGGCGTCATCATGCAGTCGCGGAACGCCGGCATGGACATCGCCACCGGTTTCGCGACCGAGGGCGCGTCGTTCCAGCGGGACTCCACGGTCATCCGCGACGGCCTCAAGGGCCAGCTCGTGGACACCCTGCTGCGCGCGCCGCACCAGATCATCAACTACGGCACGGTCATCGACGGCACGGGCTGCGAGGACACCTACACCGAGAACGTCGGCCGCGAGAACGCCGTCGACGCCATCGGAGGCTGCGACGAGGCCTACCAGGAGGCGGCGTCCACCGTCGACGCCGGCACCGTCGTCTCGACGCTCAGCCTGCTCACCACGGGCTTCGTCTTCCTGCTGCTGTCCGTGGTGATCGTCGGCGGCACGATCTTCGCGGTGCTGCTGCTGGGCTGGTCGGCGATCAAGCTGTTGTGGCAGCTGCCGGTCGGCGTCATCTCCAGCGGAACCCGTGCCCAGCTCTTCCGCACGTTCGCGAGCGTGGGCTTCGGCTGCATCCTCGTCGCGATGGCCACGATGTTCCTGGTCGCGTGGATGAAGATGCTGCTCGGCTTCTACGACGCCACGAGCGGCCTGCCGTTCCTCGTGCGCCTGTACCTGTTCAACACGCTGGTCATCGCGGGCGCCGTCTTCTACGTGCTGATGGGCGCGAGCGTGCGGCAGGGCCTGCGCGCGCTGGCCGACAAGCTCGCGGCAGCCGGCGTCCCCTCCCAGGTGGGCGAGCCCGCCGCGATGCCGTGGGACGGCACCGCGAGGTGGCGCGACCGCTACAACAAGGCGAAGGAGTGGGCAGGCGTCGGCATCGGCCCGGCCCCCGTGAAGCCGAACGGCGACGGGGTGGAGGTCGACGGCAACGACGTCCAGCCCGCAGGGCCGTCCACGATGGACGGGACCCCGGGCGGCGGCTCGGTCGGCAGCACCACGGGTGGGGTCTCCGGCGGCGCCTCGGCCGACGACAACCGCACGGTCCCCATCCGGATCGGCGCGGCCGGGCAACCGGTCGGGCCCGACGGCGTCCCGGCGGGCGCCGACGGCGGCGGTGGCGGCGGCAACGCCTGGACCACTGCCGCACGCACGGTCCAGGACCGGTCGCCCGACGGCGGTCGCCCCGGCACCGAGCCGCTGCCGGACGGCGCGAACGCCGGCGAGAAGCCGTCGAACGAGCCGAGCCCGCACCTGCCGCCGACCGCGGGCGAACGGCTCACCGACCGGCTGGGCAGCACACGCCGTACGGGCACGTCGGTCGCGCTCCAGGCGGGGGCCATGGTGGCCAGCGGTGGCACGTCCGGCGCCGCGGTCGGTGCCTCCAGGGCGCTCAGCGTGGTGCAGAAGGCCCGGCAGGCCAAGCAGGCGCTCGGCGCCGCGCGGGGCCTCGGCAAGCAGGGTGAGCGGTCGCAGAGCGCCGCGCGGCTGGCCCAGTCGCTCAACGCGGCACGTCAGGGTGGGGCGCCGCAGGCCGGCGGGCCGCAGCCGTCCGCGATCGTGCACAACCCCGGCCGCCGTCAGATGCGAGGGCTGGGCCGCTGATGAGACGAGCAGTCATCGTGGCGGTCACGATCGTCGCCCTCGCCGTCGGGACCTGGATCGGCTGGCCGCGCGAGGGCGGCCCGGTCGACCCCACCGCGCAGGAGAGCACCGGTGCCGGCACGTCCCGGGAACAGGACGACTTCGGGAATCCCGTGGGGTCTCCCGAGGACGACGGACGCGAGGCGGCCGCCACCGAGGAGGTCGAGGGAGAGCCGGGCGCGGGCGACCCGGCCGCCGAGGTGACCGCCGAACCGGAGTTCGACGAGACCGCGCCCAGCGAGCCGGTCGAGGCGACCTGGGACGAGACCGTCCGGACGGAAGCGCGGGACACGGCCCGCGCGACCATCGCCGCGTTCGCCGCGACCGACCAGACGGCGGAGGCGTGGTGGGACGGGCTCGAGCCGTTGCTCACGCCACAGGCCCGGCCCGTGTACCAGGACGTCGACCCCCGGCTCGTGCCGGTGACCGAGGTGACCGGGGACCCGAAGGTCACCGACGAGACGTCGACGCTGCTCGCCGAGGTGGCGGTGCCCACGGACGTCGGCCCCTACACGGTCCTCCTGACCCGGGCTGACGGCGCGGCACCCTGGCTCGCCGAGCAGATCAGGCCGCCGGAGGGGTCATGAGCGGGCGGGGTGCCGCCGGGCTCGCGACCCGTGTCGCATCGCAGGCGGTCCGGTCGGGAGGCGCTCGGCCGGGCAAGGGCAGGAAGAAGGACGACTCCACGAGGCGCGCGGTGCTCGTGCTGGCCGTGCTGGTGGCCGCCGTCATGGCGGTCCCCGTGGCGGTGATCGCGATGGTCGTGCTGGTGGGTGGCGCCGTGAGCGAGAACCAGTCGCAGAACGGCTGCAGCATGTCGGCGTCGGTCGTGCCGGCGGGCGGGCAGGCGAAGTCGGCCGGCGGCTTCACGGGCGAGCAGCTCCAGAACGCGTCGGTGATCCTGCAGGTGGGCCAGGAACGGGGGGTGCCGGCGCGAGCCCAGGCCGTCGCGGTGATGACGGCGCTCGGTGAGTCCGGCATGCGCAACCTGTCCTACGGCGACGACCGGTTCGGGGTGCGCAACCCCGACGGGACGCTCACGTCGTCGATCGGCATGTTCCAGGAGCAGAAGTGGTACGGGACCGTCGAGGAGCGACTCGACCCCGTGCAGTCGTCCGGCCGGTTCTACGACCGGCTGCTCGCGGTCACCGGATGGGAGACGCTCGAGCCGACGATCGCCGCGCACAAGGCACAGCGCAACGCCGACCCGTACCACTACCAGAAGTACTGGGACCAGGCGCTCCAGGCGATCCAGCTCGTCAGCGGGGCGGACGAGCAGGACCTCCCGGCGCTGTCGGAGTCCATCCAGGGCGCGGCGGCGGGCGCGCCCTGCATGTCCGGCTCGGTCGGTCAGGCCGCCGTCGGCGCGGGCGGGTGGGCCAACCCCGCGGTGGGGTCCAAGGCGTCCGGGTTCGGGCCGCGCAACACCGGTATCGCGGGAGCGTCGACCTACCACCTGGGCCAGGACATCGCGGCGTCCTGCGGCACGCAGGTGTTCGCCGCCGCGGCGGGGCGTGTCGTGATCTCCGGGGCGACCGGCTGGGGTACGGGCAACACGATCCGCATCGAGCACGGCATGGGCCTCGACTCGACGTACGGCCACCTGCTCACGGGCACCAACCTGGTGCGGGTGGGCGACACGGTGCAGGCGGGGCAGCAGATCGCCTCGATGGGCGGTGACTCGCGGATCGACCCGGCAGGAGCCGGCACGTCGTCGGGCTGCCACCTTCACTACGAGGTGCGGATGAACGGCCAGGCCATCGACCCGGAGCCCTTCATGGCCGGGCAGGGCGTGACCCTCGGCGTGGCCGCACCGGTCACGGAGTCGGTCTCTCCCGGCGACGGGACGGACGCGGTGGAACCCACGGGCGCGCGGGGAAACTGATGTCTCCCGTCGAGCCGGCGGCAGGCGCACCGATGATTTCTGCTGACCGCAGACGTCGGTAAAAAGAGGTCGCGATCATCGGTGGGAATACTCGACGATGATCGGGCGTCGTTCAGACGTAGGTCGCGTGCAATGTCGCTCTCGATCTCGGCCCGCGCGCACCGTACCGAGAGGGCAAGCCCATGAGTACCGACATCATCGATACATCCGACCACGTGAACGATCCACCGCACACCCCGGCCACATCGGCCGGCGCACCGAGTGGCGCCCCGGCTCCGACACGCACCGACAAGCTCGGCCCGGGGCACTTCCGCGTCATCGCGCTGCTCATGGCGAGCGCGTTCACCGTGATCCTCAACGAGACGACCATGTCGGTGGCGCTGCCGCCCATCATGGCCGACCTGCAGGTCACGGAGTCGACAGGCCAGTGGCTCACCACGGCGTTCATGCTGACGATGGCCGTGGTCATCCCCGCGACCGGATTCCTCATCAACCGGCTGGGCACCCGTGGTGCCTACCTGCTGGCGATGTCGCTCTTCACCGCGGGCACCGCGCTGGCGATGGTCGCTCCGGGCTTCGCGCTCCTCGTGACCGGCCGCGTGGTGCAGGCGACCGGGACGGCGATCATGCTGCCGCTGCTCATGACGACCATCATGAGCATCGTTCCGGCGCACATGCGCGGACGAGTCATGGGCAACGTGACGCTCGTGATCGCGCTGGCGCCGGCGCTCGGCCCGACCCTGTCGGGAATCGTCCTCGAGCCGCTGGGCTGGCGTGGCGTGTTCGGCGTCGTGCTGCCGATCTCGGTGCTCGCCCTGACCGCCGGCATCCTGTGGATCCGCGACGTGTCCGACCGCGAGACGATGCACCTGGACCCGCTCTCCCTGCTGCTCGCGCTCGTCGCCTTCGGCGGCTTGGTATGGGGTCTGTCGGGCCTGGGTGAGGCAGCGGAGACCGCCGCGCTGATCAACCCGTGGATCCCGCTCGGTGTCGGCATCGCGGTGCTCGGTCTGTTCGTGTGGCGCCAGATCGTGCGGCAGCGCACCGAGTCCGCGCTGCTCGACCTGCGCACGTTCCTCCAGTCCAACTTCCGCCTGGCGGTCGTCATCATGGCGATCTCCATGATGGCGATGTTCGGCACCATGATCGTGCTGCCGCTCGTCCTGCAGAACGCGGTGGGGATGGAGCCGCTGACCGTCGGTCTGCTCATGCTGCCCGGCGGTGTGGCGATGGGCCTGCTGGGCCCGGTCGTCGGACGGTGGTACGACCGGTTCGGCCCGCGGCCGATCATGATCCCCGGCACGGCGATGGTCACCGTGGCGATCGGAGCGTTCGCGTTCCTGACGCCCACGACGCCGCTGTACTACATCCTCGGCGCGCACATCCTGCTGATGATCGGGCTGGCCTCGGTGTTCACGCCCCTGTTCAGTGCGGCGCTCGGGGTGCTCGAGCCGCACCTGTACTCGCACGGCTCGGCGACGATCAGCACGGTGCAGCAGGTGGCGGGCGCAGCCGGTGTCGCGCTGTTCATCGCGATCATGACGATCCGGCGGACCGCCCTGGAAGACTCCGGGATACCCACCCCGGAGGCCATGGCCAGCGGTGCGGGCCTGGCCTTCGGCATCGGCGCCCTCCTGATGGCAGCGACCATCGGGGTGGCGGCGATGATCAAGCGCCCGGAGAGCGACGGCGAGTTCAGCGGCGGTCACTGACCTGAGCGGGCCGGAGCCGCGGGCATGAAGAGGGCGGGGACCCGGGACAGGGTCCTCGCCTTCTTCGCGCCCTCGTTCCTCGGCCTGGTGCGCTACCGGTCGAAGATCCGGTCGAGGAGACCCTTGGCCTCGGGACGGGTCACGCGCGTGACCGCTATCGGATCCAGGCCGTACAGGTCGAGCAGCCGGTTCGCTACGGAGACCGTCTCGGCAGGCGCGGGCGGGCGAGCTGGATCGGGCACCAGTCCGGCGGCCTTGAGCGTGTCCGGAACGGTCCCGGCGTCGAGTCGCTCCGCCCATCCGGCGGGATCCAGGGCGAGGAACTCGGCGGGTCGGTCGGGCTCCTCTCCCTGATCGGAAGCGGCCCGCTGGTCGACCCCGGTCCGCTGGTCGGACCCGTCGAGACCTGGTTCCACGAGGTTCGGCCCCTGCTCCGGCTGCCCCGAGCTACCCTCCCGCCCGACGAGCAGCGCGGCCAGGCTCTCCGACCGGTACACCGCCCCGGCCCGCATCTCGTGGTCGAGCAGCACCACCTGTCCCACGTACCCGCTCGCCCCCGGTGCGAGATCGGCGGCGTAGACGTTCCCCGCGCCGTCGGTCCCCACGGGGAACCAGAGCGACGAGCCGATCGCCGCTTGCACCCGGCCGGACGGGTCCTCCGGGGCGAACGTGTCGGCGTCGGCGGTCCAGGTGCTGAAGCGGGCGGCCGGGAGGAACGCCTCCCGGAGGAAGCTCCCACGCAGCGGGACGATCTCGAACCCACCGAACCCGCCCTCCTCGGGCGCGAGCCGCAGGTTGCCGGAGCCGGCCGTCGCGTACAGCGCGCGCACCTCGTCCGGCAGGTGCGTCCCCCCGGACAGGTCCGCTTCAGCGGCGGCGATCTCGTCGGGTGTCGCGCCGGCGGCGTCGGGCATCCGCTCCGCGACGACGCGCGCGACCGCGTCCGGGTCGGCCGACGGCGCGACGGTGGCGCCCGACGCCGGCACGATCGTCGCCAGGTGCTGCGCCGGCAGTGCTCCAGGCTCCAGCACCACCTCGAGCACCGGGGTGACCGGCCCCGGGACCACGGCGGGCGGCAGCGCGAAGAGCTCCACCACGTCGTCCTCGGGGCGAGCCGCGGCAACGACCCGCACGTGCTGCTCGGTGTCCGGCGTGAGCTCTGCGATCTCGCGCAGCGCGTCGTCGAGCTCGGCCTTCGGCCCGGCGCCACCGGTCCGGGCGGCCTCACGGGCGAGCGCGCGGTAGTGGTCACGGCGGGCGCCGGCGTCACCGTCGTCCAGGTAGGTGCCCTGCCACGCGCCGCGGCCGACCGTGCCCACGAACTCGCTGACGTCCGTCCCGGGTGACGCGGAGCGGCGGAGGGCGTCGACGAACGGGTCCCAGGTCTGCCAGTCGGTGAGGCTCACCCACCACATGATGCCGTCTCGTGCCTAGGCGCGTCGGCTCGGCGTTCCGTAGACTTCCGCCATGGCCGAGGTGCGGGTCTTTGCGGGTACCGGGGGTCAGCGCTTCGCTCACGAGATGTGCGCTGATCTCGACGTTCCGCTGAGCCCGATCAAGATCCAGCGCTTCGCGAACGACTGCCTGCAGGTCCAGCTGCTCGAGAACTGCCGCGAGCGCGACGTCTACCTCGTCCAGTCGGTGGTGCGTCCCGCGCAGGAGAGCCTGATGGAGCTCCTGCTGATGATCGACGCCGCCAAGGGTGCCTCGGCGGCGCGGATCACCGCCGTCATGCCGCACTTCGCCTATGCCCGGTCGGACAAGAAGGACGCGCCGCGGATCTCGCTCGGTGGTCGTCTCGTCGCGGACCTCCTGCAGACGGCGGGGGTGAACCGCATCCTCACGATGACGCTGCACGCACCGCAGGTGCACGCGTTCTTCCGGGTGCCGACCGATCAGCTCAACGCGCTCCGTGAGCTGGCGGCCCACTTTCTGCCGAGCGACCTGTCGAAGGCCACCGTGGTATCCCCCGACCTCGGCAATGCGAAGAGCGCGTCCGCCTTCGCCAAGATGCTCGGTGTGCCCGTCGCGGCGGCCGCCAAGGAACGGTTCGACGGCGACCGGGTCGAGATCACGTCCCTGATCGGCGATGTCACCGGTCGCGACATCATCGTGCTCGACGACGAGATCGCCAACGGGTCGACGATCATCGCCATCCTCGACCTGCTGCGTGAGCACGGCGCGCGCACGGTCCGGATCGCCTGCACGCACGGCATCTTCGCGAACGACGCGGTCCACCGGATCGCTGCGGACCCCGACGTGGTCGAGATCGTCACGACGAACACCGTGCCGTCGACCGGGCTCCTGGTGCACGACAAGCTGACGGTGATCAGCGTGGCGTCGGCATTCGCGGAAGCGGTGCGGCGGATCCACAGCGGCGAGTCGGTCAGCGCCCTCTTCGACCCGACCCACGTCTAGCTACCCCGTGGCTGCCGATCGCTCCGCCCACCACTTCTTGAGCTCTTCCGTCGCCGCGTCCTCGCCCAGCGGGCCGCGCTCCATGCGCAGGCCCAGCAGGTACTTGTAGGCCTCCCCGACCTCGCGCGACGGCGAGATCCCGAGGATCTCCATGATCTGCGTGCCGTCCAGGTCGGGACGGATCGCGTCGATCTCCTCCTGCTCGCGCAGTGCGGAGATCCGGTCCTCGAGGTCCGTGTACGCGTCGGACAGCCGCTTGGCCTTCCGCTTGTTCCGAGTCGTCGAGTCGGCGCGGGTGAGGCGGTGCAGGCGCTCGAGGAGCGGGCCGGCGTCGGTCACGTAGCGGCGGACCGCCGAGTCGGTCCACGCGCCGTCGCCGTACCCGTGGAACCGCAGGTGCAGCTCGACGAGCCGCGACACGTCCTTGACCACGTGCTTCTCGAACTTGAGCGCCTTGAGCCGCTTCGCGGTGAGCTTGGCCCCGACGACCTCGTGGTGGTGAAAGCTCACGCCGCCGCCAGGCTCGAAGCGCCGCGTGGCCGGCTTGCCGATGTCGTGCAGCAGCGAGGCCAGGCGCAGCACCAGATCCGGTGCCGGCACCGCGCCGTCGGGCCCGGTCTCCTGGGCGATCGCCTGCTCCAGCACGGTGAGCGAGTGCTGGTAGACGTCCTTGTGCCGGTGGTGCTCGTCGATCTCGAGCTGGAGCGCGGGCAGCTCGGGCAGCACGTGCTCGGCGAGCCCGGTGTCGACCAGCACCTCGAGACCCGCACGCGGGTTGTCGCTCAGGATCAGCTTGGTGATCTCCGCCTGCACACGCTCCGCGGACACGATCTCGATCCGCTCGACCATGGCGACCAGTGCTGCGAGGGTCCCTGGTTCCACGTGAAACGACAGCTGGGCGGCGAACCGTGCGGCACGCATCATGCGCAGCGGGTCGTCGTCGAAAGAACGCTCGGGCGCGATGGGGGTCCGCAGCAGGCCGGCCGCGAGGTCGCTCAGACCGTTGAACGGGTCCACGAAGGTCAGGTCGGGCACGCGCACGGCCATCGCGTTCACCGTGAAGTCACGGCGTGACAGGTCGCCGTCGAGCGAGTCGCCGAACGCGACGAGCGGCTTGCGGGAGGCCGGGTCGTACTTGTCGGTCCGGTACGTCGTGACCTCGACCACGACGTCCCCGCGCCGCGCTCCGATGGTGCCGAACTCTCTGCCGATGTCCCAGTTCGCGTCACCCCAGCGCGCGAGGATCTTCTGCGTCTGGCTCGGCGACGCCGACGTCGCGAAGTCGAGGTCGTTGCTCGCACGGCCCAGGAACGCGTCCCGGACCGGCCCGCCGACCAGCGAGAGCTCGTGCCCCGCGGCACGGAACTGGTCGCCCAGCTCGAGCGCGGCGGGTGCCATCTCGGTCAGCACGCCGAGCGCGCGCCGCAACAGATCCTGCTCAGGGGTAGACACAGCCCAAGATTCTCCCAGACGTGACCCCGCAACACGCACCGCAGGATCACTCGCATCGGCAAGGACCGTCCTGCGGCCCGAACCTGCGCCCGAAACCGGCCGCACCCCCCTCTCCTGACCAGACCCACGGTGCTCAGTCGGTAGTGTTGGGGCATGTCCACCCCTGTTCCGGCGAGCGACCGTCCTGGCGGTCGTCCGGAGGTGCCCCCGCCACCCGGCGGAGCGCCCTTGCGGGTGAATCCTGCCCGACGCGCGGCCGTGAGCAGCCCGGCGCACCTGCCCATCGTGGACGAGACGTCCGCCGGTGGACTGGTGCTGCGGGGCGGGTCCGAGCGCCCCGAGGGCTTCAGTGCGGCAGTGCTGCTGCGTCGGAACCGCACGGGCCGCCTGGAATGGTGCCTGCCGAAGGGGCACCTCGAGGGCCGGGAGACACCGCAGGAGGCAGCGATCCGAGAGATCCGCGAGGAGACCGGTATTCGCGGTTCCATCCAGGCGGAGCTCGGCGTGATCGACTACTGGTTCACCGGTGAGGACCGGCGAGTCCACAAGGTGGTGCACCATTACCTCTTGCGCGCGGAGGGCGGTCGCCTGACCGTGGAGGACGATCCGGACGGCGAAGCCGAGGACGCTCTCTGGGTCAGGGTCGACGAGCTCGCTGAGCGCCTGTCGTACCCGAACGAGCAGCGGCTGGCAGTCGCCGCCCTGGATCTCCTCGAGTCGTCGAGGACCCTCCGGGACGCGCTGCGTGCCGACGCCTTCCCCACGGAGCACCCCGAACTGCCATGACGCAGCACCCCGACCTCTCCCGCAGTTCCGTCCCCCGCAGGGCTGCCCACCGCACCGGCACGATCGGCGCCGTACTGCTGGCGACCGTGCTGCTTGTCGGGCCGGCCATCGTCCCGGCGGCAGCCACCGTTCCGGCAACAGCCACCGTTCCGACGTCGGTCCCCGCGAGCAACGGCGTCCCCGCGGCGCCGTCCGACCAGGGGACGCTCGACGTCTCGATCACCGAGATCTCGCACCCGACGGCGGTGCAGGGTGATGAGGTGACCGTCCGGGCCAGGATCACGAACGGCACCGGCACGGTGGTATCCGGCGCGAACGCCAGCATGACCGTCGACTTCGCAGCGCTCACGACCCGCTCGCAGGTCGCTGAGTGGGCCTCGGCCGACCTGCTCGACCCGACCCGCGGCAACCCCACCACCAAGCCGGTCGGGCGTCTGGCCCCTGGTGCGTCCAAGAACGTCTCGTTCACCTATGACCCGGGCGCCGCGGTACTGCAGGGATTCGGGCCCCGCCGGCTCGCGATCAGCGTCGACGACGTCACCGGTCGCCTGGGTATCGCCCGCTCGTTCCTGCTGTACGACGCCGAGGACGCGGGCTACCCCGAGCGCGTGCCCATGCAGCTCAGCATCCTCGCAGGGATCACCGGTCCCGCCACCGATCCGGCCGACCAGAGCACGACCGACATCGAGCTCGCACAGCTGGCCGCCGCCGGCCAGCGGCTGGACGGCGTGGTGGAGGTCGCGGAACGCAGCACGCTGTCGCTCGCCGTCGATCCCGCGGTGATGGCGGTGGCCGCGGCGTCGAACGACTCCGCACTCACCGCCTGGTCCGAACGTCTGCTCGCCGCCGCGGAGGACACGACCACCTACACGCTTCCCGACCGTGACCCCGACCTCGCCGCGCTCGCGCACGCGAACGTGCGCACCACCGGCTCGCGCAGCTTCCTCCATGCTCCCCGCCCGGGCAACTGGCCGATCCCGGAGAGCTGGCGACCGGGCCTCGCGTGGCCGGCCGACGGCGTCGTGCCGGACCTCGAGACCCTCGGGCTCGCCGTGGCCGCGGGCCGGACGAACGTCCTGGTCAGCCGTGGGCTGGGCGAGCAGACCGGCACGGCGACCGGTCGAGCCGACGTCGCGACCCCGTCGGGCACGGCGCACGCCGCCGTCACGGACCCCATGCTGACGCGCGCCCTTCTCTCGGCCACGGACCTGTCACAGGCGGATGCCGCGACCACCGAGAGCGCCACGGACACGGATTCCGCCAGCACAGCCTCGACCACCGCCGAGGGAACGCAACGCCTTCTCGCGGAGACTGCTGCCGTCGTGAGCCAGTCACAGGGCGAGTCGCCGACCATGTCGGTCGTGATGCCGCGCACCTGGACCCCGGACGCCGAGGCCGCCACCACCATCCTGAAGGAGCTCGACAAGGCCGACTGGGTGCAGACGACGACCCTGGACGAGGTGTTCGCACAGGATGCGCCGGACGTCGTGCGCGAGCCTCTCCCGAACCGCCACGTGGCCAAGGCGGAGCTCTCCGCCGGTAAGGTCGCCGCACTCGAGCGCGCCCGGGACGCGGCGGTGACGTTCTCGTCCGTCGCCGTCGACAACCCTGGCCCGCTCTGGCGGCCGGTGGTCGCCCGCCTGGCCGTGCCGCTGGCCGTCGCGCAGCGTGCCGATCCCGGCATCCGGAACCAGCTCGTCCGGCGAGGTCTCGACGCCACCGACGAGCTCACACAGGAGTCGGTGACGGTCGTCCCCCGTCAGGACATCAACTTCATCACCGACGTCGGCAACATCCCGGTGCGCGTGCGCAACACGCTCGGTGTGGACGCCACGGTGACCGTCGTGCTGCGCCCCGACCACCCGCGGCTCACGGTCGACGACCGGGTCACCGAGACCGTCCCTGCCGGGCAGGAGCTCGACGTACAGGTACCGGTGCGCGCCATCGGATCGGGCGACGTCGACGTCACCGCGCAGATCCTCACACCGACCGGCGCCAAGATCACCGACGGCTCGTCGTTCCAGGTCCGCGTCCGCGCGGGCTGGGAAGAGGTGGGCACCTGGATCGCGGCCGGCCTCGTCGCGCTGCTGTTCCTGGCCGGCATCTGGCGCACCGTGCGTCGCGGACGCTCGCCGTACCGCGCCACCCGTGAGGACATCGAGGAGGCGACCGGGGCATCCGCGGAGGCGCCCGAGGCGATGTCCACGCCGGTGACGGACTCGGTGGGCGTCCGGGCAGAGTAGTGTTTCGGCCGCCGCACACGTCGGCCGCACAGTGCCGGGCGAGGCCCAGACCACGGGAGTAGTCGCTTGACCCAGGAGAACGCCGTGACCGCACCGACCGACCCAGCGTCGGACCCCAGCTCGGAGGCCGCGAGCGGTCCCGGCACGCCCGCCGCGGCACCGCCGTCCCGTGGGCTGGGGCGCAACTCGATAGTGATGGCGGCCGGAACGGCCGCCTCCCGCCTCGGCGGCCTCGTCCGCAACATGATGCTGGTGGCCGCCGTCGGCACGTTGGGCAGCGTCGCCATCGCGTTCGACGTCGCGAACAAGCTGCCCAACGTGCTCTTCGCGATCCTCGCGGGCGGTGCGCTGAACGCCGTCCTGGTGCCGCAGATCGTCAAGGCGTTCCGGGCGCACAACGCGCAGGAGCGGCTCGACAAGCTGCTCACCATCTCAGCAGTCGGCATCCTCGCCATCACCGCGCTCCTCACTGGCGCGTCGGCGTGGATCGTGATGCTCTACACGGACGGGTGGACCGCGGAGCAGCTGGCGCTCGGCACCGTGTTCGCCTACTGGTGCATCCCGCAGCTCTTCTTCTACGGCCTGTACACGCTGCTGGGCCAGGTGCTGAACGCCCGCGAGCAGTTCGGGCCGTTCATGTGGGCGCCAGTGGCCAACAACGTGGTCTCCGTCATCGGGTTCGGCATCTTCCTCGTGGTGTTCGGCAGCTCGACCGAGCTGTCCGAGTGGAACACCCCGCGCACCGTCCTGCTCGCGGGCACAGCCACCCTCGGGATCGCGGCGCAGGCCCTGGTGCTGCTGGTGCCGCTGTTCCGTTCAGGCTTCCGCTGGCACTTCCGCCTCGGCCTCCGAGGTATCGGCCTGCGTTCGGCCGGGTCGGTGGCCCTGTGGACGTTCGCCGCGGTGGTCCTGGAGCAGGCGGGCGTGCTCTACCTGACCCGCGTAGCGGCCGAGGCCGGTGCTACCAGCAACGATCTGGTGGCCGTCGCCGGCAACGCCTCCTACGCACAGGCACTCCTGATCTACCTGCTGCCTCACTCGCTCGTGACCGTCTCCATCGCCACCGCGCTGTTCACGGGCATCAGCAAGGCCGCCCAGGCGGGCGACACGGATCGTGTCCGTGACGACCTCTCCCTGGGTCTGCGCACGATCGGCGTCTTCACGGTGTTCGCCACCGCCGCCCTGGTCGTGCTGGCCGCTCCGGCCACGGCGTTCATCGTGCCGACGGCAGGCGAGGAGGGCACCGCCCTCATCGCGCCCGTGCTGGTCGCCCTCTCGTTCGGCCTGGTGCCGCTCGGCGCGATGGCCCTCATGAAGTGGGTCTACTACGCCTACGAGGACGGACGATCGGTCTTCTGGATCACCGTTCCGTCCACGCTCTCGCTGGTGGCCGGGCTGATCGCCGCACAGCTCTGGCTGCCGATCGAGACGTGGGTGATCGCCGCCGGTGGCGCCTACGCGCTGTCCAACTGGATCACCGTGCTCCTGCGCACCCGGGGCCTCAAGACCAAGCTCGGCGGGCGGCTCGACGGCGGCCGCGTGCTCGCGCTGCACGCCAAGACGCTCCTCGCGGCCGTTGTCTCCGCGCTGGCCGGATGGGGCGTGTACCAGCTGGTCGGCGGGTTCGACGCGCTCGTGTTCGGCAGCGGCTGGGTGCTGACGATGCTCAGCGGCCTGTGGGTGACGGCGCTCTGCGGCCTGGTCATGCTCCTCGTCTACGTGGTGCTGCTCCGCCTGTTCCGGGTGCGGGAGCTCGACCGCCTGCTCGGCCCGCTGCTGGCACGGTTCAAGCGCTGACCTGCTCCGCCGTCGTACCGAAAGCGCAGATCACTGATCTGCGCTTTCGTTGCGTCTCTGCGACATTTCGACGGGCTGTCGGCGGTTCCGCGTAGCATGGCGACGTTGCGCGGCCCGTGTTGTCGCGCACCTGTTACTGTCCCCCGAGCGAGCGAGGAGGTCCGCGTGAGCACCGTCGAGCCAGGCAGTGTGCTGGTCGAGAGGTACAGGCTCAGCCAGCAGGCGTCGACCGACCTTGCCGCGGCAACCGCCTGGGAGGCACACGACCTGATCCTGGACCGCGAGGTCCGCGTGACCCTCATGACCGGGCCTTATGCCGGCGATGCCCTGGACTCCGCCCGACGTGCCGCGCTCGTGACGGACCCTCGTCTGGTCCGGGTCCTCGACGCCGGGTCCGACGCCGACGGCCGTAAGTACGTCGTCACGGAACCGCACACCGGTACCACGCTGACCGAGATCGTCTCGAGCGGCCTGGTGGACGAGCAGCAGGCCCGGACCATCGTCGGCGAGGCCGCCTCCGCCCTCAGCGTGGCGCACGCACGCGGGGTGCACCACACCGCGCTCCGTCCCGAGGCCGTGCGGGTGGACGGCCACCAGGTCCGCGTCACCGGGCTCGGGCTCGACGGCGGTCTCGCCTCCGGCGAGACGCTCAACGTCCAGCCCGCGCAGCGCGACGCGCACGGGCTGGTGGCCCTGCTCTACTACGCGATGACGGCACGCTGGCCCGGTCAGGACCTCGAAGCCGACTGGATCGCGAAGGACACCCTGATCCCGCTGCCCGCGCAGCTCGACGAATCCGGCGCTGTGGCGCCGCTGTCCACGCTGGTTCCCCACGTGGACGCCGACATCGATGCTCTGGTGAGCCGGACGTTCGACGCGCCCGGCAACACCGACGGACCGATGAACCCCGACGACGTGACCACGGCTCTCCTGCCGTGGGGAGAGGTTTCCGTAGTGGCATCGCTGCCTGGATTTGTGCAGCCCGAGCCGGAGGGGCCGCGGCGGCAGTCCATCGCCGACGCTTTCGGCGGCGGCGAGGGCACACCGCCCGTACGACGCCCCGTCACCGGCCGGATCGCACGCAACGACGAGACGATGGCGACGGGAGCGGGCAACGTGCCCGCCGGCTATCCCGAGCCGCAGAACGAGTACACCTACGAGCCGCAGACCTACGGCGAGCACGGCCCTGTGCCGCCGCCTCCCCCGGGAGGCGCTGTCCCGGTGGGCTACGACCAGTTCGGCCAGCCGGTCGGTCAGGTCCCGCCCGGGTACGACCAGGCGCAGTACGCGCAGCAGGGCGCACCTCAGCAGTATCCGCCGCAGTACGCGCCGGGCGGCTACGACCCCAACTCCGGTTACTACGACCAGGACGGCGGGTTCGCCACCCAGCCCGCACCCAAGCGCGGCGGCGTCAATCCCACGCCGATCGTGCTCGGGCTCGTGGGTGTCGCCGTCGTGGCGGGCCTGATCTGGGCGATCAACGCCGTGCTCACGCCCCCGCCGGCGCTGATCGCCGAGGCTTCGCCGACGCCGACGGTGACGTCGTCTGCCGGTGGCGCCGGTGAGGGCGGTGAGGACGGTGAGGGCAGCGCGCCTCCGTCTCCCCCGGCGCAGACAGAGGCGCGGCCGGTGATCGACTCGGCAGGGCTCTTGGGCACTCTCGACTGGGAGGGCCAGACCATCGACCACCCCGAGAAGGTCGAGCTCGCGTACGACACCGACCCGGCCACGTTCTACTACACGACCACCTACCAGCAGGCCGCGTTCGGTGGCTTCAAGGACTCGCTCGGCATGGAGCTCAAGCTTCGGGAGCCGGCGTCGGTCACCAAGGTGGAGCTGCTGACCAACACCCCTGGCGGCAAGGTGCAGATCCTCAAGGGCGGCGAGGGCGGCGAGGTGCTCGCCGAGGGCACCTTCTCGAACACCACGACGTTCGAGCTGACCGAACCCGTGGTGAGCGACTCGTTCACGATCTGGATCACCGAGCTGCCGCAGGTGTCGGACGGCTTCCGGCTCGAGCTGAACGAGGTAGTGCTGAGCTGACCCGTCGTGGTCAGCCAGCAGGAGCAATCCAGAACGCCGGTGGGAACGAACACATGATGTCGATGGTTCGTTTCCCCGGCGTTCTGCGCGTCCGAGCACCTGGACCTATGACCCATCGAAGAAGTTCGATGTGCTGTGGTGAGGTTCACGCTCGGTACCGCGCCCCAGGTGACCTGGCCTGGAACACTAGGACGCGGTCACGTGTTATGGCGTGTGCCCATGGAACTCGAGGAGAACACCTTGACCGAACAGACCACCGCTCCGGCTGCCGGGACCACCGACGCCCCCGTGCTCGACGTCGTCATCGTGGGGTCCGGCCCTGCGGGATATACCGCAGCCATCTACGCGGCGCGCGCAGGCTTCGCGCCGGTCGTCATCGCGGGCTCGGTCACTGCCGGTGGCGCACTGATGAACACCACCGAGGTGGAGAACTTCCCCGGCTTCCCCACCGGGATCCAGGGTCCCGACATGATGGAGGCCATGCGTGAGCAGGCCGAGAGGTTCGGTGCCCAGGTCATCTGGGACGACGCCGAGCAGGTCGAGCTGACCGGCGACATCAAGACCATCGTGACCGGTGGTGGTGACACCTACCGCGCCCGCTCCGTCATCCTTGCTACGGGCTCCGCGTATCGGGAGCTGGGACTCTCGGACGAGAAGCGCCTCTCCGGGCGCGGCGTCTCGTGGTGCGCCACCTGCGACGGCTTCTTCTTCCGCGACCAGGACATCGCAGTGGTGGGAGGTGGCGACTCCGCGATGGAGGAGGCCACGTTCCTCACCCGGTTCGCGTCCAAGGTGACCGTCGTGCACCGCCGCGACGACCTGCGTGCCTCCAAGATCATGGCCGAGCGGGCCCTCGCGGACCCGAAGATCGAGTTCGCGTGGAACAGCGAGGTCGCCGGCATCACCGGCGAGAACAAGGTCTCGGGCATCAGCCTGCGTGACACGGTCACCGGCGAGATCCGTGACCTGGAAGCGACCGGCCTGTTCGTCGCGATCGGGCACGAGCCTCGCACGGACCTGGTCAAGGGCCAGGTCGAACTGGACGAGAACGGCTACATCCTCGTCGAGGGCCGCAGCACCCGCACGAACCTTCCCGGCGTCTTCGCCTGCGGCGACGCCGTCGACCACACCTACCGACAGGCGATCACGGCCGCCGGCTCGGGCTGCTCCGCGGCGCTCGACGCCCAGGCGTTCCTCGACTCGCTGAACGACTGATCTCCCAGCCGGCTTCCCACCGACCCGCCCCTCTCGGCCCTCTCGGGGGCCACGAACAAGGAGATGCTGGATGAGCACCATCAACGTCACCGACGACACCTTCAAGACCGAGGTCCTCGACTCTGACATTCCTGTCTTCGTCGACTTCTGGGCCACCTGGTGCGGTCCGTGCCGCATGGTCGCGCCGATCCTCGAGGAGCTCTCGGACGAGTACGAGGGCAAGATCAAGATCGTCAAGCTCGACACCGACGAGAACCGTCAGACCGCCATGGACTACGGCATCGTGTCGATCCCCACGCTCAACGTCTACAAGGGCGGTGAGGTCGTCAAGTCGATCATCGGCGCCCGTCCGAAGCGTGCGCTGACCGAGGAGATCGACGCGGTCCTCGCCGACTGACTCCCCCGCACATCGCTACGACAAGAGCGCGTACCCGTTCGCCTGATGACGTCATCAGGTAGAGCTCCGGGCACGCGCTCTTGTCGTTCCCAGCCGCGTCATCTCACCGTTTCGCCACGAACGGACTCCAGGCCGCACACCGGCCACATGCGAGACTGGGCCGCGTGAACGAGCTCCCCGTGACAGCCGGTAACCGCCTCGACCCGTGGTTCGGCTCGTATGCGGCGCGGGCGCACGGCATGCGGGCCTCCGAGATCCGAGCGCTCTTCTCGGTGGCGAACCGACCCGAAGTGGTCTCGCTCGCGGGTGGCATGCCATATCTCGAGGGCCTCCCGCTCGACGTCATCGCCGAGACCATGCAGCGGCTCATCCTCACCAAGGGGACCACCGCCCTGCAGTACGGCTCCGGTCAGGGCGAGGAGAGCCTGCGGGAGCACATCACCCAGGTCGTCGCCCTCGAGGGCGTCTCCGCCCACCCGGACGACGTGGTCGTCACCACCGGATCACAGTCCGCGCTCGACCTGGTGACCCGCATCTTCGTGGACCCCGGTGACGTGGTCATCGCCGAGGCGCCATCGTACGTCGGAGCACTCGGCGTCTTCAGGTCCTACCAGGCCGACGTCGTCCAGGTGCCGATCGACGCCGACGGTCTCGTCCCTGCCGAGCTCGACGCGGTCCTCACGCGCCTCGCGGCAGACGGCCGGCGCGTGAAGTTCCTGTACACCGTCCCGACGTTCCAGAACCCCGCTGGTGTCTCCCTGTCCGCCGAGCGCCGCCCGCAGGTGCTCGAGATCTGCCGTCGGCACGGAGTGCTCGTCGTCGAGGACAACCCGTACGGCCTGCTCGGCTTCGACGAGGAGCCGATGCCCGCGCTCCGCTCCTACGACACGGACGGCGTGCTCTACCTCGGCTCGTTCTCCAAGACGTTCGCCCCCGGCTACCGCGTCGGCTTCGTGATCGCGCCGCACGCCGTGCGGGACAAGCTCGTGCTGGCGAGCGAGTCGGCGGTCCTGTCGCCGTCGAACGCCTCACAGCTCGCCGTCGCGACCTATCTCGAGACGTGCGACTGGAAGGCGCAGATCAAGGCCTACCGGGAGCTGTACCGCGAGCGGCGTGACGCGCTGGTGGGCGCACTCGGCGAACACCTGCCGCGTGCGTCGTGGAACGTGCCGAAGGGTGGGTTCTTCGTGTGGGTGCGGCTCCCTGACGGCCTCGACGCGCGCGCGATGCTCCCCCGCGCCGTCACCGCGCGCGTGGCGTACGTGCCCGGCACCGCTTTCTACTACGACGGCAGCGGCTCGGACCACATGCGCCTGTCGTTCTGCTTCCCGACTCCGGACCGGATCCGCGAGGGTGTGCGTCGGCTCGCCGGCGTCGTGAACGGCGAGTCCGAGCTGGTGGAGATCTTCGGCACCTCGGCACAGCCGGATCCCGACACGGACGACGTCGAAGGCCCTGCTCCAGACCTGGCGTGATCCGTTGCGCTCACGTCGGACGCGCAGGTCACCTCGGTGATCCACCCGTCTGGCACGATGACAGCTGACCCGTTGATCACTACCGAGTGAGTCTCCCGATGCCCAGTCCCGCCTCTGCCCCCTCCCCACCGGCGTCGTCCGGCACGCCCACGGGCTCGCCCGCTGCCCCTCCCCTGCGCGACGCCGCGGACCGGACCCCGCTGGTGGTCGTCCTCGCCGGCGGGCTGTCGCACGAGCGTGACGTGTCCCTTCGGTCGGGCCGACGCGTCGCTGAGGCACTGCGCTCCACCGGCCTGGAGGCCGTGCTGCACGACGTCGACGCAGATCTGCTGGCCTTTCTGCGCGATGCCCGGCCCGACGTCGTCTGGCCCCTGCTGCACGGCGCCTCCGGGGAGGACGGATCGGTGCGCGATGTGCTGGACATGCTCGGCCTGCCGTACGTGGGCACCGGTCCCCGCGCCAGCCGCGTGGTCTGGAACAAGCCGATCTCGAAGGCTGCGCTGCTCGACGCGGGTCTCTCGACACCTGATTACGTGACACTCCCCCAGAGCCTCTTCCGGGACCTCGGCGCGCAGCCGGTGCTCGACACGATCGTGCGGCGCCTCGGCCTCCCCCTGGTCGTGAAGCCGACGGAAGGCGGTTCTGCGCTCGGCGTCACCATGGTGAGCCGCGCCGAGGAGTTGCCGCGCGCGATGGTGGAGTGCTTCGCGTACGGCGAGACCGCCCTCATCGAACGCGCGGTCACCGGTGTCGAGCTGGCAGTCAGCGTGATCGACGGACCGCGCGGACCCGAGGCACTCCCCGCCGTGGAGATCGTCGCCGACGGCGGCTACGACTACGCAGCTCGCTACGTCGCCGGGGAGACCGAGTTCTTTGCACCCGCCCGCCTCACGGCGGAGCAGGCGGCCCAGGTGTCGGACGTCGCCGTGCGTGCTCACGTGGCTCTGCACCTGCGTCACCTCTCACGCACCGACCTGATCCTCGACGCCTCGGGCACCGCCCAGATCCTGGAGGTCAACGTAGCGCCAGGCATGACAGAGATGTCGCTCCTGCCCCAAGCGGTTGCGGCGAGCGGCCGTGACCTCGCGGCGCTGTACCGCACGGTCGTCGATACCGCGCTCGCACGGGCGCGACAGGGCTGACTTCTGTCACGCTGAACGGCATACGAACGGCTCTGGGCCGGCTTCTCCACCAGGGGAAGCCCACCCAGAGCCGTTCGTGTGACGTCACCGCGTCAGCGGCGCCGGGCCTTCTGCATGTCAGGAGTCGCTGGTCGGCTTCAGGAGCCCGCGCTCTTCGGGAGCCATGACATTGAGGATTCGATTGAGGTCCTCGACCGAGGCAAACTCCACGGTCATCCGGCCCTTGTTCTTGCCGAGCGCCACCTTGACCCGGGTCTCGAACCGGTCGGAGAGCCGGGTAGCCAGCTCGTCCACGGCTTCGCTGCGGGTGCCCGCTCGCGGCGCCTTGCGCGCTTTGCTGCTGCTGCCGTCGGACTCGGTCAGCATGACGATCTCCTCGGTCGCACGCACCGAGAGACCTTCCGACACGATCCGCTGAGCGAGCCGCTCGATCTCCGCTCCGTCGCTCAGACCGAGCAGCGCTCGAGCGTGGCCGGCCGAGAGCACACCGGCGGCGACTCGACGCTGTACCAGCGGAGGTAGTCGCAGAAGGCGCAGCGTGTTCGAGATCTGCGGACGGCTGCGCGCGATCCGGTTCGCGAGCTCCTCGTGCGTGCACCCGAAGTCGTCGAGGAGCTGCCGATAGGCCGCTGCTTCTTCGAGCGGGTTCAGGTCCGAACGGTGCAGGTTCTCCAGCAGCGCGTCGCGGAGCATGTCGCCGTCGTCGGTGTCACGAACGATCGCCGGAATCGTCGCGAGCTCGGCGGCCTGGGTCGCGCGCCAACGCCGCTCACCCATGATGAGCTCGTACTCGCCAGGGTTCGCCTTGTCGGGACGGACGACGATCGGCTGCAGTACGCCGATCTCCCGGATCGACTCGACGAGCTCGTCAAGGTCTCCCTCGTCAAAGACCGTGCGCGGCTGCCAGGTGTTCGGCCGGATGGCAGTGACGGGCAGCTCGGCGAAGCGCGCGCCGGGCACCGGGAGGAGTTCGGCTGTTTCACGTGAAACAGCGGTCGCGTCGCCCTCCTCTCGACTGAAGAACGTGTCGTCCAGCGCCGAGGCACCGCCACCTTCCGCCTCGTTCGCGACCGAGAGCCGGCCGCTCGCGATCGCTGAGTCCCACTTCACGGTGCTCGGGCGAGGCCCGTTGTTCTTGCTGGTCTTCTTCTCCGTCGACGGGTCGGCGGAGACGGTGTCGACGGGGACGATGCCCACCGGCACCTCGTCCGTCACTTCGAGCGCCGGTGACGGGCGCTCCTCGACAACGGTCGCCACCGATCCGCCCAGTGCGTTGTCGCCGTCGGACTCCCCCGGTCCTGTTCCGGGACCCTGTTCGTCCAGCTCAGGACCCGTCGGGATCAGGGCGCCCAGGCCCCGCCCGAGCCCGCGTCGCTTCGCACTCATCGTGTCTCCTCGTCGGTTCCGGTCTCGCGCCCAGCGCGGACAGGCTTCGTCTCCATCGTCACGGTCCGCATCGCGCACCGTGCGTCACTGCGAACCATCAGTCCTGCGCTCCGACCGGCTCCGCCTGCATCGCGCGGCGCGGGCTCGAACCACCCTGGCCACGTTCGGCCAGTTCACGGGATGCCTGAAGGTACGCCAGTGCGCCCGTGGATGTCGCGTCGTATGTCATGACGGTCTGGCCGTAGCTCGGCGCCTCGGAGATGCGCACCGAGCGCGGGATCGTGGTCTTGAACGTCTCGGCCGGAAAGTGCGAACGAACCTCGCCGGCGACCTGCTGCGCCAGGTTGGTACGACCGTCGTACATGGTCAGCAGGATCGACGAGACACGCAGCTCCGGGTTGAGGTGCGAGCGGATCAGGTCGATGGTCTTGAGCAGCTGGCTCAGGCCCTCGAGCGCGTAGTACTCGCACTGGATGGGAATGAAGACCTCACGCCCGGCCACGAACGCGTTGACCGTGAGGAGCCCCAGGCTGGGTGGGCAGTCGATGAGGACATAGTCGATGCGCTCCTCCCCGGCTGCAACGCGGTCAGCGAGGTACTTGTCGATCGCCTTGCGCAGTCTCGTTTCACGTGAAACGAGCGAGACGAGTTCGATCTCGGAACCGGAGAGGTCGATCGTCGCCGGCACGCCCCAGAGGTTCGGGATGTCCGGGCACTGCTGCACCGTGCTGGCGAGGGATTCCCCCTCCACCAGGATCTCGTACACCGACGGGGTGCCCGCACGGTGCTCGATGCCGAGGGCGGTGGACGCGTTGCCCTGCGGGTCGTTGTCGATGACCAGCACATTCAGCCCGGACTGGGCAAGACCGGCGGCGACGTTCACCGTGGTCGTCGTCTTGCCGACTCCGCCCTTCTGGTTGGCCACCGTGATGATGCGTGTCTTCGGTGGACGAGGGAATCGTCGCCCTTGGAGCTCGATGCGTCGGCGAGCATCTATCGCGAGCTCGGCGGCGACAGGCGTCGTATCGTCAACGGCCGGAACAGTTGCGATGAGGGCTGACCGACGCTCGTCATCGCCACCGTACGGGCCGCCCGTGGGCTGCTGCGTGCCATGGGGCGTCTGCACGGGCTCGGACGTTTCACGTGAAACGCCGGGCGCGGAGAGGCTCTGCACAGGAATCGGATCCGTCACGCGGCCACTGTAATCGCTGGCCACGTCTTCTGGCTCGGACTCAGCCTCAGTTTCTCCGTCGAAATGTGTGAATTCTGCATCCACGAGAGCGACCGCCTCGTCATCGTCCGTTTCGGAGACCGGCCCAAGGACCGCCGGCGCTGCGTTCACGGCTGCGTCGAGTGCTTCGCTCGCTCGCTTGATCGCGTCAGCCGGAACAGGTCGGTCCGATGGCACTTCCTCCATCTCATCAGGATCCGTGTCAGAGGGCACCGGGGCCGTCCCGTACTCGACGGGTCCGCGGTTCGACGCCGCTTCCAGCATCGGGCTTGCCCCGACCCCTGTCGGTTCGGAGTCGCTGTCAACTGCCTCATTCTCGGCCGCGGGCATGGTCACAGACTCGATCAGCTCACTCAAGGCACCGACACTCTTTCCCTCATGGCCGGGGCGATCCTGACCCCAGACCTCATCACGCGGCACGCCGTCCACGATCTCGGGCTGCGGAAGCGCCATGTCCTCGGACGACAGGACGGCTCCGTCGACCGTCCCGTCCGCACGAGCCCTTGTCACGCCGGTTCCGTCTTCGCCCGCCTCAAGCTTCCCCGTGACATCCTCCGGCTCGGACAGTTCCGCTTCGGCCGGGGTGACCTCTCCGGATCCGGTCTCACCGACGGCGCCTGACGCTGCGGTGGCTGAGCGCGCGTCTTCGGGGTCGCCGTCTGGCGACGCCCCCGGGGAAGCAGCCGCTCCCTCCGGTTCATGCGCATGTGTCGCCTGATCTACCGGCGGATCGTCGGTCGTGTCGGATGTCAGCCCGGTCGCGCCGTCTGCTTCATCGTCCTCGCTCGAGGGATCACTGGCTCGTGACGACGGGGTTTCCCGGGAATCCGCCGTCGCGTCGACCTCAGTCGGTCCCTCACCGGACGTGTCCGTCGTCCCCTGGGACGTGGCCTCGACATCCCGCGCCGGCCGTTCGTCGAGCACGGCCACGGTCGACGTCTGCGCCGAAACCATCGCCGCCGTCTGCTCAGTCGCTGTCGCGGACTCCCCCGGAGCGGAGGCCGGTTCGGAAGCGGACGAGTCGGACGCCGTCTCGGTGACAGCCGACGCCGCAACGGACGCGGCTGCCGCTACTCGCTTGGACTTTCGTCTGAAGAAGCACACGTCTGTAACGCTAAGGTCGACGGCCTGCTCAGCCGCGTCGAAACGCCGGTCTCGGAGGGATCGGTTCCGCTCATCTACCGCTTTTGCCCCCCGATCTCTGCCCGACGATCGAAGCTCAGCACCGGGCCGCCCGAAAGGTGCCGTTGCCCTCTCCTCGGAGGCTGTCACGTCTCAGGGTGGAGTTTCACGTGAAACACGTCTGCCGAAGCGGGGTGTCGTCATCCTCGGCACCCTCCAGTTCTCTTCCTCCCCTGGCTCGGGGGTACCTCGTGGTGCCATGCAGAGGCACAGCCGCACCCGTCGTGGTGCGCTCCTTCCCGGACCGCTCGAGGCACCCAGCCAGGCACATCGGACGCCTCCTGTGGCTGCCGAGCCCGCCAGATTCCTTCCACCAGTTCCATCCGGGCCAGTCGCCGTTGTCGAGCCGTGTAGGTTGCGGATGGCATGAGCCGCTGGCTCCGTACTCCTCGACGTTTCACGTGAAACGCGATGCACGTGAAACAGGCGCGCTCGGTCTCGGGGCGGCACAAGAGGAACGCTTGCCCTCTGGGCGAGCGAGCGGTGCGGTCACAGCATGCCAGCCTCTTCGGATCGGACTGCGTCGTCGCGTGCCGTCCGGGTTGCCTCACACCCAGTCGCTCCCCTGACGGCCGGATCAGTCGCGAGAGGCGCCTCGCATCACACCACGCAACTTCGGCGAGGAGCCGAGCGAGAGAGCCGGCGACCCGCCCTCCGCCCTTCGCATCGGACCTGATGTCGACCAGCGCTCGTGGGCGCTCTGCTCCCATCCCTCACTCGTTCCACGTGAAACAGGGACCGCCGAACTCTTCTGATCGCCGTTCTCCGAGCCGTGAGCCATCCACTCAGACGCCCTATGGCCACCGTCGGCTTCAGCCCTGCGACCGGCCGAAGACTGGGCTCACATCACCGAGCCTCCACATCGACCTGCCGAAGCGTCTCCGAGTCCAACAGTTCCGCGCTGGGAGGGATCCGACCACCGATCCCGGACCCCGCCCACGACGTCCTCGCCCACGCAGGGCCTCCCGGCCCGCCCGGCAGTCGACGGCCGGCAGCGCATCCCGCGCCACCACGAAAGAACGGGAGCCCTCGCCTCAGGCGACTGCTCCCGTTCCACGTGAAACATCCTGCGCGGTTCGACCTACTTCCCTCGACGCACCCGCACGATCGTCGTCGACTCAACGCCCTCGACCGTGATGCCTTCGAGGATGTCGGGCTGGCCCGCCGCGTACTTCCGGAGGATCTTGCGCGCTGGCTCAACCTCCTCCGCGACACTGCGGCCCTTGAGGATCACCATCTCACCGCCCACCCGCACGAGCGGCATGCTCATACGGACCAGCTTGGACAGAGCGGCTACGGCCCGGCACGTCACCGCGTCGACCTCGAAGGCGCCGTGGAACTCCTCCGCACGCCCACGCTTCACCTGGACGTTCTTCAGGCCGAGCTCCCCGACGACCTCTGCGAGCCACGTCGTCCGCCGCTCCATCGGCTCGATGAGGATCACCTCGAGCTCCGGCCGCATGACCGCCAGCACCACGCCCGGCAGTCCTGCGCCCGATCCGATGTCCGCCACCGAACCTGACGTCGGAAGGTACGGCACGACGGCAGCGGAGTTCAGGATGTGCCGCTCCCAGATGCGCGGGACTTCACGAGGACCGATCAGCCCTCGGAGCTCTCCCTGGTCACGAAGCATCTCCGCGTAGCGCGCGACGCCGTCGTACGCATCGCCCAGGTGAGCCTTGACAGCAGCACTCGCACCGAGCGTCTCGCTGTCGGGCACGACCGCGTCTCCGACAGGCATCTCCTGCCCCGCCTCGTCCGAACCTTCCACGTCCCGTCCTCCAGTTGCTGTCGAAAGGAGCTCAACATACCGAGGGCCGGTGCGCGTCCTCGGGACGCGCACCGGCCCTCAGCAGAGGCCAACAGATCAGTCCGTGGTCGCTCCCGGCGCCTCAGCGGGCTGGACCACTACATATCGCTCCGGCTCGACACCACGCGAGTCGCTGACCAGTCCGGCTGCAGCCACTGCGTCGTGCACCACCTTGCGCTCGAAGGCGTTCAGCGGTTCGAGCTCGATCTCCTGGCCGGAGCTGCGCACCTGCTCGACCGCAGCATCCGCGAGGCGCGTGAGCTCCACCCGTCGAGCGGCGCGGTAACCACCGATGTCGAGCATCAGGCGGCTTCGCTCCCCGGTGCGGGTCTGCACCGCCAGGCGCGTGAGCTCCTGCATCGCGTCGAGCACCTCGCCCTCGCCACCGATGAGGTGCGCCAGCGACGTGGGATCGTCGGCAACCACCTCGACCGCGGCACGGTCGTGCTTGATGTCGAGGTCGATGTCACCGTCGAGGTCGGCGATGTCGAGGAACTCCTCGAGGTAGTCGGCCGCGATCTCGCCCTCTTCTTCGAGGCGCTTGGTCCGGTCCTCCGGATCCACGACCGGAGCCGCGGGGTCGGGCGCGGCCGTACCTGTGCTCGCGTTCATCGGGTCTCCTCCTACTTCTTCTGCTTGCGCTTGCCCGACGACGTCGGGGTGGACCCGGGTGTCGTGCCGGACGGCTTCGGCTTCGCACCGGGCTGCTTGCCCGGCGTCGTACCGGAGGGCTTGGGCTTGGGCCCGGTCTGCTTCTCCGGAGCCGGAGCCGGCTCCGATGCGTCCTGCAGCGATGCGTCCTGCGGCGCGGACTGCGCGATGACCGGACGGGTGGGCGCGGGACGTGCCGTGCCCTTCTGCCGGTCCTTCCGCTTCGGCTGCACGCGCTGGCCGGTCTTGGGCTGCTCCACCACGGGAGTCTCGTCCTCGATGACCTCGCCGGTCTTGGCGGCGCGCTTGGCGGCCTTCGCGGCCTGCCGCTCCTTCATCTGCTTCTCGGCGATGGAGCCTGGCGTCGGCATGCGCTTGATCGTGTAGTACTGCTGCCCCATGGACCAGAGGTTGGTGACCGTCCAGTAGATCAGGACACCGACCGGGAAGTTCACGCCGGAGATCGCGAAGACCAGCGGCAGCATGTACAGCATCATCTTCTGCGTCTGCGCCATCGGGCCCTCGAGGGCCGACGGCGGCATGTTCTTCATCGTCAGCTGCCGCTGCGTGGTGAAGGTCGTGACGCTCATCGCGACGATCAGCACGATGACCACGGTGCGGGACACCCAGGAGTCGGTCTGCAGGAAGACGTCGCTCAGCTGAGCGCCGAAGAGCGTCGAGGACTCGATGTCACCGGCAACCGACTGGGTGATCGGTCCGATCGGGTCTGCGTTACCGGTCGAGATGGACTCCAGCCCGTTCAGCACGCGGAACAGCGCGAAGAAGATCGGCGACTGCAGGAGGATCGGCATGCAGGACGCGAACGGGTTCGTCCCGTGCTTCCGGTAGAGCTCCATGGTCTCGCGCGTCATGTTCTCGCGAGAGGCCGGGTCCGTCTTGCCCTTGTACTTCTTCTGCACGGCCTGCAGCTCGGGCTGGATCATCTGCATCCCGCGCGAAGCCTTGATCTGCTTGAAGAAGAGCGGGATGAGCACGATGCGGATCACGATCACCAGCGCGACGATCGACAGAACCCACGCGGTGCCAGGGCCGGAACTCATCCCCAGTGTCGTGAAGACCCAGTGCGACCCGTAGATGATCCAGGCGACGACCCATTCGATCGGCCAGAGGAATGCGAAGAAGTCCATCGGTCAAGAAGCTCCAGAGTTGGTGACGCGAAGTCTGCGGGGAGGTGCGGTGTCGTGTCGGTGGACCGAGCCGGGGCAGGTCAGCCCTCGGCGTGGGTGTGCGCGCCGCGCACGGGCGGCACGTCGTCGACGCCGCCGAGACTCCACGGGTTGCACCGCAGCAGGCGCCACAGCGCGAGACCCAGCCCACGCACCGCACCGTGCCGCCGCAAGGCGAGCACGGTGTACTGCGAGCAGGACGGGTAGTACTTACAGCTCGGAGGGCTCATCGGGCTGATGAACGCCTGGTAGAAGCGCACCATCCCCACGAGGAGGGTCACCGGGAGCCGGCCGATCAGCGATGGCTCGCGCGGCGGTGCCTCACCCTCGGGCGCAGGGATGGTGGTCATCTCTTCCCGTCTCCGGTCGCGCGTGCGACCGCACGGCGCAGGCACGAGTCGAGGTCGCGCTCAAGATCTGTGTACGTGGCCGACGATGACGCCGGAAGCGCGCGCACGACAGCCCGGGAAGCACTGGGCAACACCGACAGCTGCTCGGCCGCGGCGGCACGGAGCCGACGCTTCACGAGATTGCGCTGCACAGAGTTACCCACAGCCTTGGAAACGACAAAACCGACCTGTGGAGTTCCCGATCCTGTGTCCGAGACATTTTCGTCCGGCATCAAGAGGTGAACCACCACGGTCGATCGACCTGCACGCGTGCCGCGACGCACCGTCCGCTCGAAGTCGACGGAACGGCGCAGACGGTGCGCCGCGGGCAGCATGGCTCAGGCTGAGAGCTCGGCGCGACCCTTGCGACGACGGTCCGCCAGGATGGCGCGGCCGGCGCGGGTGCGCATGCGCAGCCGGAAGCCGTGGGTCTTTGCACGACGGCGGGTGTTCGGCTGGAAGGTCCGCTTGCTCACGAGGTACTCCAAGAACGTCGGGGTAGGCACACCGTCTGTCCTCGACGATGCAGTGAAAGTTGGCCGTTCAGTACAACGATTGGCCTCGCCGACCCGGGGCCTGCTCCACTGGTCGTGGCCAACGTCGAAAGACGTGGCCCGAATCCGTGTGTGGGCGCGCAGAAGTACCTGGAACGGCTGTATGACGTTACGCCGCCCACGCCCTCCGGGTCAAACCAGAACGGCAGGATCATGCGTGTCGGACGCGCCACACCGGGTGTCTCGACCAGTCCCATGGAGGGCTCGTTCGCCTGCCCGCGTACCACTTGTTCAGGGGCGATCTGCGCAATCCACAACCTGTGGACAACTGTGTGGACGGTGCCCCATCATGGCAGACTCCGAGACACCCCCAGCACTCGCAGGACCCGCGCACGAGACGAAGGAAAGCCAGTGGCCAACCCGGACGAGAACATCGGTGACGTCTGGGCACAGACCCTGACGGCACTCGAGGCCCGGCCCGATATGAGCCCTCGGCAGCTCGCCTTCATCCGCCTGGCCAAGCCGATGGCAGTGCTGGACGACATGGTGTTCATCGCTGTCCCCCACGAACAGACCCGTACGTACCTGGAGACGGCGGTCCGCGACGACCTCGTGTCCGCGATGTCGTCGGTACTCGGACGCGACGTGCGATTCGGCATCACCGTCGACCCCGAGCTGAGCAGCCGGACGCTCGCCGGCCCGTCACAGATCTCAGGGCCGGCCACGCTCTCCCTCGAGCAGGAACCGCCCGAGCCGGAGCAGGCGCAGATGCCCATCGCGCCGCAGCCGGCTCCTAAGCCGTCTGCCGAGCCCACCCGGCTGAACCCGAAGTACATCTTCGAGACGTTCGTCATCGGCTCGTCCAACCGGTTCGCACACGCGGCCGCCGTCGCCGTGGCCGAGGCGCCGGCCAAGGCGTACAACCCGCTCTTCATCTACGGCGACTCGGGACTGGGCAAGACCCACCTGCTGCACGCCATCGGGCACTACGTCCACAACCTGTATCCACACATCCGCGTGCGGTACGTGAACTCCGAGGAGTTCACCAACGACTTCATCAACAGCATCGGTGAGGGCAAGGCCGGTGCGTTCCAGCGCCGGTACCGCGACGTCGACGTGCTCCTCATCGACGACATCCAGTTCCTGCAGGGCAAGGAACAGACGATGGAGGAGTTCTTCCACACCTTCAACGCGCTGCACAACGCCAACAAGCAGGTCGTGATCACGTCCGATGTCCCGCCGAAGCAGCTCAACGGCTTCGAGGACCGGCTGCGCTCCCGCTTCGAGTGGGGTCTCATCACCGATGTCCAGCCCCCCGACCTCGAGACCCGCATCGCGATCATGCGGAAGAAGGCGGCGAGCGAGCACCTCGACGTGCCGGCCGACGTGCTCTCCTACATCGGCTCGCGGATCTCGACGAACATCCGGGAGCTCGAAGGTGCCCTGATCCGCGTCACGGCGTTCGCAAACCTGAACCGACAGCAGGTGGACCTGGCCCTCGCCGAGATAGTTCTCAAGGACCTGATCACCGATGACGACGACACCGCCGAGATCACACCGGCCGTCGTCATCGCGCAGACCGCCGCGTACTTCGGCCTGACCATCGACGACCTCTGCGGCTCGTCGCGGTCTCGTGTGCTGGTCACCGCCCGACAGATCGCCATGTACCTGTGCCGCGAGCTCACCGACCTGTCTCTGCCCAAGATCGGCCAGCAGTTCGGCGGGCGCGACCACACCACGGTCATGCATGCGAACAAGAAGATCGCGGGCCAGATGGCTGAGCGGCGCTCGACCTACAACCAGGTCACCGAGCTCACGAGCCGGATCAAGCAGCAACAGCGCGGCTGACGCAGACGCCGATCCAGCGCCCCAAATTCGGACAGCACGCCCCTTTTCACACTTGTCCCCACCCCTGTGCACAGCCTGACCGGTGCACAGGGGTGTTGCATATCTGCACCTCCACAGGTCTGTCCACACGCGGAGCCGCGGGTTCCTGCCGTTTCACTCAGTTCGTCCCCAGCGCTGTGGACGCACACTGTGCAGAACTCCGCCGATCGTCCTGACCTGCCGATACACACCTGGGGACAAGCCTGTGGACGGGTGTGGACGAAGGCCCTTTTTCTGTGGGCGGCGGACCCCAAAACGGTGGACAGCCTGTGTGTACAAAATGGCCGTCCACAGCAGCGCCCAGTTCTTGCACAGATCGGTGCACAGCTCCTCCACAGGAGGAAACCGCCTCTGACCTGCGGGAAGACCGGATATCCCCAGTTTCCACAACCCCTACTACGACTACGACATCTATCTCTCAGAGGGAATCCACACGCCTTCATCAGGCGGTCCGAGCGCTCGGCACACCTCTTCGAACATTAGTACTAAGTGCCGGAAGAAGTCCATCCACAACCTCTGGCGCTGGAGTGCCACGCAGTCAGCAACTCGCGTAGGGTTTCCCTCGACAGTCCAGGAACAAGAGGAGATGCAACGGCATGAAGTTCAGGGTCGAGCGCGACGTCCTCGCCGATGCCGTGACATGGACCGCTCGCACGCTCCCCACGCGCCCGCCGGCTCCGGTCCTCGCCGGCGTCCGCATCGAGGCTGATGCTCAGGGCGTCATCAACCTGGCGAGCTTCGACTACGAGACGTCTGCGCGCTCGGAGATCCCTGCCGAGGTCGCGGAGCCGGGCACCGTCCTGGTCTCCGGTCGCCTGCTGGCCGAGATCTCGCGGGCACTGCCCAACAAGCCTGTGGACGTAGCGCTCGAGGGCAACAAGGTTGTCGTGACCTGTGGGGCCAGCCGATTCACACTCCTCACCATGCCTGTGGACGAGTACCCGGCTCTGCCGGGTCTCCCCGAGGTCAGCGGCACCGTCTCCGGTGACGCGTTCACGCACGCCGTCGCCCAGGTGACCGTCGCGGCCAGCCGCGACGACACCCTGCCGCTGCTGACCGGCGTGCGGGTGGAGATCGAGGGTGAGCGCATCACCCTCCTGTCCACGGACCGTTACCGCCTGGCCCTCCGTGAGCTCACCTGGACCCCGGCGACCCCGGGCTTCTCCGCCGTGGCTCTCGTCCGTGCACGCACGCTCAGCGACGTCGCCAAGTCCCTCGGCTCCGGGGGGCTCGTGAACGTCGGGTTGTCCACAGGCCAGGGCCTTGACCTCGTGGGCTTCGAGGCCGGCGGTCGCCAGACCACATCACAGCTGGTCGAGGGTGACTACCCCGCCGTTCGTCGGCTCTTCCCGGACAGCACGCCGATCCACGCCGTGGTGGCCACCGCGCCCCTGATCGAGGCCGCCAAGCGTGTGAGCCTCGTCGCGGAGCGCAACACCCCGATCCGCCTCTCGTTCAGCGACGGACAGGTCGTGCTCGACGCCGGCCACGGTGACGACGCACAAGCCTCCGAGGCCTTGGAAGCGGTCCTGGTGGGCGAGGACATCGCGGTGGCGTTCAATCCGCAGTTCCTGCTCGACGGGCTCGGCGCACTGGGTACTGATTTCGTTCGACTGTCGTTCACTCACCCCAACAAGCCGGTCGAGTTCACCGGTCAGGGCAGCCTGGACGGCGAGGACGACTCCGCCTATCGGTACCTGCTGGTCCCGATCCGCTTCACTGGCTGACGAGACGGGGCGCTCCGGCGGAGCGCCCCGTCATCCACAGCTCACACCCATCAGACTGGACAGCCAGCCTGCACCAAGGACGGCCGCCACGAGCGAGGCCGTTGATCGACCCTGGAGGAATTCACGCACATGGTCACCCACATCGGCCTGGTCGGCCTGGGGAAGATGGGCAACAACATGCGGTCCCGCCTGCGCAAGGGCGGCATCGAGGTCACCGGGTTCGATCCGCGTCCGGAGGTGTCGGACGTCCCGACGCTCGCCGACCTCGCGGCCGCGCTCCCGGCGGACAAGCGAGTCGTCTGGGTGATGGTCCCTGCGGGTGAGCCGACGCGCGGGGTGCTCGACCAGCTCGCCGAGATCCTCTCCGAGGGCGACATCGTCATCGAAGGCGGAAACTCGCACTACGTCGAGGACCAGGAGCGCGCCGCAGAGCTCGCGAAGAACGGCATCGGCTATCTCGACGTCGGTGTGAGCGGCGGTGTCTGGGGCCTGGAGAACGGGTACGGCCTCATGGTCGGCGGCGCGGCAGCGGACGTCGAGTCCGTCATGCCGGTCTTCGACGTGCTGCGTCCGGAAGGCCCCCGCGAGGAGGGCTTCGTGCACGCCGGCGGCGTCGGCGCCGGCCACTACGCCAAGATGGTCCACAACGGCATCGAGTACGGGCTCATGCAGGCCTACGCCGAGGGGTACGAGCTGCTTGCCGCCAAGTCGGACGTCATCACCGACGTGCACGGCACGATGAAGGCATGGAGCCGTGGCACCGTCGTGCGCTCCTGGCTCCTGGACCTCATGGTCAAGGCGCTCGCGCAGGACCCGAAGCTCGCCCTCCTGGACGACTGGGTCGACGACTCCGGCGAGGGCCGGTGGACCGTGGACGAGGGTATCGACATGGCCGTTCCGCTGCCCGTCATCTCCGCCGCGCTGTTCGCCCGCTTCGCCTCCCGCCAGGAGCAGTCGCCCGCCATGAAGGCGGTCGCCGCACTGCGTCAGCAGTTTGGCGGGCACGCGGTGAAGTCGGCCGAGTAGCGCGCGGGACGTACGATCTCCTACCGATGTACGTCTCCCACCTCTCCCTGCTGGACTTCCGGTCGTATGCGTCGGCCGACGTGGAGCTCGAGCCCGGGGTCAACGCCTTCGTAGGGCGCAACGGCCGGGGCAAGACCAACCTCGTTGAGGCGATCGGGTATGTCGCGACGCTCGGTTCGCATCGAGTGGCCACGGACGCGCCGCTCATCCGGTCCGGTGCCGATCGCGCTGTCGTGCGCACACGGATCGTCCGGGGTGACCGGGCGAGCACGGTCGAGCTGGAGATCACCCAGGGCAAGGCGAACCGGGCGCGCATCAACCGCGGCCAGGCGGTGCGAGCGAGGGACGTGCTCGGGGTGCTGCGCACGGTGCTCTTCGCGCCAGAGGACCTCTCCCTGGTCAAGGGAGAGCCGGACGGCCGGCGGCGCTTCATGGACCAGCTGCTGGTCTTGATGATGCCGCGCGTGTCCGCGGTGCTCTCCGACTACGAGCGCGTGCTCCGCCAGCGGTCCGCACTGCTGAAGTCGGCTCGGGCGTCGCGGCGCTCGAGCGGCTCGCCGCGAGCGGAGAGCGCTGCGGCGGAGCTCGCGACACTCGACGTGTGGGATGCCCGGCTCGCCGAGCTCGGGGCGGAGATCCTGTCGCTGCGGATACAGCTGGTCGACGCGCTCCGTCCGGCAGTGGCCGCGGCGTACGAGCAGGTGAGCGATGCCGACGGCGATGCGGAGATCGCGTATCGGTCATCTCTGCCAGCTCTCTCGGCAGGTAATCCACCGGAGTTGTCCACAGGGCCTGGGGATAACTTTGCGGATGTCGGACACCTGCGCGACCTGTTGCTGGAGGCCCTGGTCACAGCGCGGCCGCAAGAGCTGGAACGCGGTGTGAGCCTCGTCGGTCCGCATCGGGACGACCTCGTCCTCACCCTGGGTGGCTTGCCGGCCAAGGGGTATGCGAGCCATGGTGAATCGTGGTCGTTCGCCCTTGCGCTGCGTCTCGCGTCCTTCCGTCTTCTCGGAGGAGATCCGCAGAATTCGGCGGATTCACCCGCGTTCTGGGACCCCGACCTGGGTACGGATGCCGATCCCGTACTGATCCTCGACGACGTGTTTGCCGAACTCGACGTCCGGCGCAGGCAGAGGCTCGCGGACCTGGTGCTCCCTGCTCGCCAGGTACTGGTGACGGCGGCTGTGGCCGAGGACATCCCGGCCGCTCTGGAGGGCGTGCGGTTTCACGTGGAACCCGGGACGGTGACCCGTGACTGAAGACTCTCCACAGGGGCCTGTGGATAACTCTGAGCCTCCTCTGACACCCCCTTCCGAGGTCGCGCGCGCCGCGCTGAACCGCGCCAAGGCCGCAGCTCGGGCGCGTGGGCTGCGGCCCGGATCACCGTCGCGCCGCTCTCCCCTGGCCGAGCCGCGGTCGAGCGGATCGGGTCCGGGTGCACGTGATCCGCAGTTGCTCGGCTCCTTGGTCGGACGGCTGCTGCGTGAGAAGGGCTGGACCGAGGAGGTCTCCGTGGGCGGCGTCATGGGCCGCTGGCGCGAGGTCGTGGGCCCGGAGATCGCTGACCACTGCACGCCGGAGACCTTCGAGGACAAGGTGCTCGTGGTGCGGGCGGACTCGACGGCTTGGGCCACCCAGCTCCGACTGCTCGCGCCGACGCTGCGCCGGCGCATGGCGGAGGAGATCGGAGAGGGAGTGGTCGAGGAGGTCACGGTGCTCGGGCCTGCCGGCCCTGGCTTCCGGAAGGGGCCTCGATCCGTGCGGGGCCCCGGCCCGCGGGACACCTGGGGCTGACCGCCCGGTAGGAACCGCGCAGCAAGAAGGGCTCCCCGGCCGAGGCCGGGGAGCCCTTCTTGGATCAGCCGCGCCGTAGCGTCAGCCAGAAACTACGTGGTTCACGCGTTCTGCAGGCGCTTGCGGGCCCAGACGAGGGCGACGCCACCAGCGGCGAGCAGTGCGGCGAACCCGATGGCGCCACCGACGGTCGCACCGGTCGCGGCGAGCACCGGGGGCTCGTCAGAAGAAGGGCTGGGCGACGGCGACGGCTCGTCGACCGGGGCTACGGGCGCGACGGACGCGTCCTCGGAAGGCTCGACGGCGGGCTCAGAGGGCTCCGGGGTGGGCTCGACGACCGGCTCGGACGGCTCCGGGGTGGGCTCGACGGCGGGCTCGGAGGGCTCCGGGGTGGGCTCGACGACCGGCTCGCTGGGCGACGGCTCCGGCGTGGGCTCCGCATCGACGCAGGCCTCGATGGTGCCGGTGGCCGGGACCTTCTCGATGCCCCTCGGGGTCCGCGCCTCCTCGTTGCCCGGACCCCAGTTGAACTCTTCGCCGTCACTGGCGACGACGCTGGCCTCCCAGGTGTGCTCGATGGTCGAGTCCTCCACGACCACGGTGTCGGAGAGAGACTTGCTGAACGTCTCCTCGACATAGATCTTGCCGTCCACAACGAGAGTGAACTTGTTGTCGCCATCAGCGTAGTAGGCGAGGTTGTAGGTGATCGACGAACCCGCTTCGACGTCGCAGGCACTGCTGACGGCGGGGGTGTGGGCGGACGCGGGTGCCGCGCCGACGACGAGGCCGCCGAGCGTAAGAGCGGCAAGGGCGCCGCCCGCGAGGAATTTCTTCACAGTGAAGTCCTTCGAGAGAGACTGGGCGCTAGATGCGCATATGACCGGTCGGCGCTATTAGAGCAGATAACGCCAAATCAGCGAAATGCCGCCCTTGGGTGGTCATTGCCAAACCTTCGGCACCCGCGGACATGACGATTCGAGGACCCCACCGAGGGGTTAGGTTCGGACTGCGAACATATGTGCGCCACCGTCCCTCCACCCGCACAGTCGCCGTCGACCGACCGGGGGGCGCCCTTGCCGCGTCGAGGCGCGTTCGAGCGAGGCCCGCGCCGGAGGGCTGGACGGGTCGCCCGATCGAGGCACTCGCAGCCCCCTCGGAGCCGCGCCAGGACCCCAAAAATCACCCTGTGGAGAAAGGTTGTGGAGGAGTGGCTACAAACAGCCTCGGATCCCGGGTTTTCGCCGCTCAGAAGGTAGTATGAGGGGGTCAACCGCGCCGGGTTCCCAGGAACGTCCTGAGGACCCGGAACGCTGAGCACCGACGAGCCGTCGGACCGTACGTCAGCAACCGAGCACGGCATGGGCCCCTGTGGGCCCGAGCCGCTCGTGCAGCCGCTGGTACGTCCGTCGTCGTGCACATCGTGTGCCTGAAAGACGAGGAGCAACCCCGCCCGTGACAGAGCGAATCGACGGCGGCTACGACGCCGGGAACATCACAGTCCTGGAAGGTCTCGAGGCCGTTCGTAAGCGACCGGGCATGTATATCGGATCGACCGGTGAGCGTGGGCTCCACCACCTTGTGTACGAGATTGTGGATAACGCTGTGGACGAGGCCCTGGCGGGCCACGCCACCGAGATCGACGTGCGGCTCCTGGCCGACGGCGGCGTCCGCGTCACCGACGACGGCCGAGGCATCCCGGTCGCGATGCACCCGACCGAGGGCAAGCCCACGCTCGAGGTCGTGATGACGATCCTGCACGCCGGTGGCAAGTTCGGCGGGGGCGGCTACGCCGTCTCCGGTGGCCTCCACGGCGTCGGCATGTCCGTGGTGAACGCACTGAGCTACCGGTTCGTGTCGGAGGTACGCCGCGACGGGTACCACTGGCGCCAGGAATACACCGAGGGTGGCAACCCGGTCACCGGCGTCGACCGGCTGGAGCCGCTCGGCCCCGACGAGGGCAACGGCACCACGCAGACCTTCTGGGCCGACGGGACGATCTTCGAGACCACGGAGTACGACTTCGAGACGCTCCGCGCCCGGTTCCAGCAGTACGCGTTCCTCAACAAGGGCCTGAAGATCACGCTCACCGACGAGCGTGCGGGCCACTCCGCCCCCACCGACGAGGTGACGGGCGTCGAGCGCGAGGTCGCCGCGGACGACGTGGTCGGGACCGAGAGCCGGCCCACGGCCGACGGCGTGGCCCAGGAGCCCGGCTCGGAGTCGGACGGCTGGCGCACCGTCACGTACAAGTACGAGAACGGCCTGATGGACTACGTGCACCACCTCAACTCCGCGAAGCGGGTGGAGTTCGTCCACCCGGACGTGATCTGGTTCGAGAGCGAGGACACGGAGCGCAAGATCGCCGTCGAGATCGCGCTGCAGTGGACCAACGCCTACAGCGAGTCGGTGCACACGTTCGCGAACACGATCTCGACCACCGAGGGCGGAACGCACGAAGAGGGTTTCCGCGCGGCCATGACCACGCTGGTCAACAGCTACGCGCGGGACAAGAACATCATCAAGGAGAAGGACGACAATCTCACGGGCGACGACATCCGCGAGGGCCTCACCGCCGTCATCTCGGTGAAGCTCGGCGAGCCGCAGTTCGAGGGCCAGACGAAGACGAAGCTCGGCAACACGGAGGCCAAGACCTTCGTGCAGCGTGTGGTGCGCGAGCAGCTCGTCGACTGGTTCGACGCTCACCCGGGCGAGGCGCGCGACGTCATCCGCAAGGCGATCTCGGCCTCGCAGGCGCGCATCGCCGCGCGCAAGGCGCGCGAGGCAACCCGCCGCAAGGGCGTCCTCAACGGCGGCGGAATGCCGGGCAAGCTCCGGGACTGCCAGTCGCGGTTCCCGGACGAGTGCGAGATCTACGTCGTCGAGGGTGACTCGGCCGGCGGTTCCGCGGTACGCGGCCGCAACCCGCACAACCAGGCGATCCTCCCGCTGCGCGGCAAGATCCTGAACGTCGAGCGGGCGCGGCTGGACAAGGCACTGTCCAACGCCGAGGTGCAGGCGCTGATCACCTCGTTCGGCACCGGCATCGGTGAGGACTTCGACATCTCGAAGCTCAAGTACCACAAGATCGTGCTCATGGCCGACGCCGACGTCGACGGCCAGCACATCTGCACCCTGCTGCTCACCCTGCTGTTCCGGTACATGCGCCCGCTCATCGAGAACGGCCACGTCTATCTCGCGCAGCCGCCGCTGTACCGGATCAAGTGGAGCAACGCCCCGCACGACTACGTGTTCTCGGACCGGGAGCGCGACGCGTTCCTCGAGGCCGGGATCGCGCAGGGCAAGCGAGTGCCCAAGGACAACGGCATCCAGCGCTACAAGGGCCTGGGTGAGATGGACTACTCCGAGCTCTGGGACACCACGATGGACCCGGACCACCGGACGCTGTTGCAGGTGACCATGGACGACGCGGCCGCGGCCGACGAGATCTTCTCGGTGCTCATGGGCGAGGACGTCGAGTCCCGCCGCACGTTCATCCAGCGCAATGCCAAGGACGTGCGCTTCCTCGACATCTGAGGAATGAGCGCGCGAGCCCTTGCTGTTGGGCTCGCGCGCCCCCGAGCTACCGCCCACCAGGGTGTGCTGCGTCGGGCACGGACATGGCGGCCCAGGAGACGAAGTGACACGCCCACCGGCGTGGAAAGGAAGTACAGACGGTGACGGACGAGACCCCCGGCGTGGAGAACTCCGACGACGGCATTCCCGTGGAGGACGCGCGAGTCGCGGTGCACCACGGCCGTGTCCAGCAGGTTGACCTCCAGCTCGAGATGCAGCGGTCGTACCTCGACTACGCGATGAGCGTGATCGTGGGCCGCGCGCTGCCCGACGTGCGGGACGGCCTCAAGCCGGTGCACCGCCGTGTCATCTACGCGATGTACGACGGCGGCTACCGCCCTGACCGCGCGTTCTCGAAGTGCTCGCGCGTCGTCGGCGACGTCATGGGCAAGTATCACCCGCACGGTGACACCGCTATCTACGACACCCTGGTCCGGCTGGTCCAGGACTGGGTGCTGCGGTACCCGCTGGTGGCCGGCCAGGGCAACTTCGGCTCGCCGGGCAGCGACCCTGCTGCCGCCCCCCGGTACACCGAGTGCAAGATGGCACCGCTCGCCATGGAGATGGTGCGCGACATCGAGAAGGGCACCGTCGACTTCCGGCCGAACTACGACGGCCGTACGCAGGAGCCGGTGGTCCTTCCGGCGCGCATCCCCAACCTTCTGGTCAACGGATCGGCCGGCATCGCCGTCGGGATGGCGACGAACATCCCGCCGCACAACCTGCGTGAGGTGGCGGACGGTGTGCGGTGGCACCTCGCTCACCCCGAGGCCACTCGGGAGGAGCTGCTCGAGGCCCTTCTGCAGCGCATCAAGGGTCCGGACTTCCCGCAGGGCGCGCAGATCCTCGGTCACAGGGGCATCGAGGACGCGTACCGCACGGGTCGTGGCTCCATCACCATGCGCGCCGTGGTGAACGTCGAGGAGATCCAGAACCGGGTCTGCCTCGTGATCACCGAGCTGCCGTACATGGTGAACCCGGACAACCTGGCGCAGAAGGTCGCGGACCTCGTCAACGACGGCCGTATCCAGGGCATCGCGGACATTCGCGACGAGACCTCCGGCCGCACCGGTCAGCGCCTGGTGATCGTGCTCAAGCGGGACGCCGTGGCCAAGGTGGTGCTGAACAACCTCTACAAGCACACCCAGCTGCAGGAGAACTTCAGCGCCAACATGCTGGCACTGGTCGACGAGGTGCCGCGCACCCTGAGCATCGACGCGTTCGTGCGGCACTGGACCACGCACCAGATCGAGGTCGTGCGCCGGCGTACCGAGTACCTCCTCAAGGAGGCGCAGGACCAGATCCACATCTACGAGGGCTACCTCAAGGCCCTCGACGCGCTCGACGAGGTCATCGCGCTGATCCGCCGCTCCCCTGACGCCGACGGCGCGCGGACAGGTCTGATGGACCTGCTCGCCATCGACGAGCAGCAGGCGAACGCCATCCTGGCTCTCCAGCTGCGTCGCCTGGCGGCCCTCGAGCGGCAGAAGATCCTCGACGAGCACGCCAAGCTGCAGACCCAGATCGACGACTACCTCGACATCCTCGCCAAGCCGGACCGCCAGCGGGACATCGTGGGCGAGGAGCTCGACGAGGTCACCGAGCGCTGGGGCGACGAGCGTCGGACCACGATCCTTCCGTACGACGGTGACATGTCGATGGAGGACCTCATCCCCGAGGAGGACGTCGTCGTCACGATCACCCGCGGCGGCTACGCCAAGCGGACGCGGACGGACAACTACCGCTCGCAGAAGCGCGGCGGCAAGGGTGTGCGCGGCACGCAGCTGCGCGAGG
Organism: Promicromonospora iranensis; assembly: GCF_028994805.1. Taxonomy (GTDB): domain Bacteria; phylum Actinomycetota; class Actinomycetes; order Actinomycetales; family Cellulomonadaceae; genus Promicromonospora; species Promicromonospora iranensis. Next base: position 268,487 of record NZ_JAJQQP010000007.1, read on the forward strand.
ACGACATCGTGGACCACTTCTTCACGACGACGACCCACCACTGGATGCTGTTCTTCACCAACCTCGGCCGGGTCTACCGGGCCAAGGGTTACGAGCTGCCTGAAGGCAGCCGGGACTCCAAGGGCCAGCACGTCGCCAACCTGCTGGCGTTCCAGCCGGGCGAGAAGATCGCCCAGGTGCTCGACATCCCCGACTACGAGGCCGCGGAGTACCTGGTCCTTGCCACGCGTCGTGGGCTCGTCAAGAAGACCCGCCTGAGCGAGTACAACTCGCCGCGGTCGGGTGGGCTCATCGCGATCAACCTGCGGGAGGACGCCGACGGCGCCGCGGACGAGCTGGTCTCGGCCCGCCTCGTGAACGCCGACGACGACCTCATCCTCGTGTCGCGCAAGGGGCAGTCGATCCGCTTCCACGCGGACGACGAGTCGATCCGCCCGCTGGGTCGCGCCACGTCCGGTGTCACCGGGATGAAGTTCCGGGAGGACGACGAGCTGCTCTCCGCCGCCGTCGTCATCGACGGGGCCGATCTCTTCGTGGTGACCGAAGGTGGCTTCGCCAAGCGCACCCGCATCTCCGAGTACCGGGTCCAGGGCCGGGGCGGCCTCGGCATCAAGGTGGCGAACCTTGTCGAGGCGCGCGGCGACCTGGTCGGGGCGCTCGTCACCTACACGGACGACGAGGTGCTCGTCATCATGGAACGCGGCAAGATCGTCCGTTCCGCCGTGGCGGAGGTCAATCTCACCGGGCGGAACACGCAGGGAGTAACCTTCGCAAAGCCGGACAAGGGCGACAGGATCATCGCCGTCGCGCGTAACGCGGAACGTGAGGTCGCGGACGAGGCGGCAGGTGCTGTGGACGAGAACTCCGACGGTGACTCTGCGGAGCGGGTTACCGTGGAAGAGATTTCGAATCCCGAAGAGGTTCCGAGCAGCCCTGAGCAGGACAGCACTGGACGCGAGGACAGCTGATGACGAGTGACAAGAGCGGGCCCGTGCGCACGGCGCCGCCCGCGCTCGACGAAGACCTGGAGATCACCAGGGACCGCAAGGACCTGAAGGCGGAGCAGGCTCCGGCTGAGACCCCTGACTCGGAGCAGGCGGGGTCGGACGCGGGAACTGGGTCGGGCAAGGGCTCGGCGTCGACGAAGAAGACTGATGGTGCCAGTTCCGGCACCGCCGCTGGTGGTTCCGACGCGGCGCGCGAGGACGCCGAGCTGCCGTCCGGGCCGGTCGCCGTTCCCGCCGCCACGCCGACGAAGCCGGCTCGGCCTCGACCCGGCGCGGAGACTCCAGTGCCTCCCGCGCCGGAGGAGTCGGGCGTGCCCACCACCGGTGGCATCTGGCGGTCTGCGTACGAGGCGGGCCGCCCCGGCAAGGAGTCGAAGCCCGCCGCTCCGGCGAAGTCGGAGGCGAGCGAGCCCACGGCTGCGCCAGATCTCGGGTCCGCGATCGGTCGCGTCTCGACGAAGACGGACGTCCCGCCGCCACCGAGCGCCCCCGCACCGGAGGCGGCAGCCAGTGCGAAGTCATGGAACCGGGTTCCGGCACCCGATGCGCCGCCGGCACCTCCGGCGACCGCGTCGGAGAATACAGACGGTGTTCGAGCGGGCGCGATGAAGGCAGCCCATGCTGCCCTTGACGCTGCCCGCAGCGCAGCCAAGAAGGTGACGTCGATCATGCCTGACGACGACACGCGGTCGGCGACGCCCGCGAGCGAGACCACGCCCCGGCCGGAGATGCACTACACTGCGGGCGGGGTACGCGGAACCGCCACTCCTGCCGGCCCGCAGGCCGCGGGTGCCACGGCACCCCAGGCGCCGCCACAGCCCGCGTCGGCCCCCACACCCGAGGTGCCGCGCCCGGCTCCGGCCGGCCCGCGCCGCGTGCGCCTCGCCATCTCTCGGGTGGACCCGTGGTCCGTCATGAAGCTCGCCTTCCTGCTGGCCGTGGCGATCGCGATCATGACAGTGGTCGCCACCGCGGTCTTCTGGTCGGTGCTGGACAGTCTCGGCGTGTTCACCACCGTGCAGAACTTCGTGGAAGAAGCCGTGGGCCCGCAGAGCAACGTGAACCTCACGCAGTTCGTGGAGTTCCCGCGTGTCATCTCGCTGGCGACCCTGATCAGCATCTGTAACATTGTCTTGTTGACGGCGATCGCCACGATCATGGCGTTCCTGTACAACATCACTGCAGCACTCGTCGGCGGCGTGCACATGACGCTGACCGACGACTGACGCCTCTCTCGGCGTCGCCCAGAGCGTTCTCGTGCGCTGTCGCGCACGACTCGATGTACGTCACACCGCGGACCGCGATTTCGGTTTGGGACATCGTCCCTACCTGGGGTAATCTCCAGTGTCGCGTGAGCGTGCGGAACGCTCGCCCGGGGCTATAGCTCAGACGGTTAGAGCGCTTCCCTGATAAGGAAGAGGTCGGAGGTTCAAGTCCTCCTAGCCCCACTCCCGGACCTGCAGAGGCTCCTCAGGAGGAACTCGTGAAGAAGCTGCTCATAGTGCTGCTCGCTGCCGGCGCCGGCTATGTTCTCTGGCGCAAGCTGAGTGAGGACGCGGCGGGCCGCGACCTGTGGTCCGAGGTCACCGACTCGCTCGACTGAGCACCCCGCAGAGGGGCCATGGCGCAATTGGTAGCGCACCTGCTTTGCAAGCAGGGGGTTGCGGGTTCGAGTCCCGCTGGCTCCACACACTGCCCACCAGGGCCGGACTCGTTCGGCTCTCGGTGGGCACAGTCGTCTCTGCGGTGTGCCGGCGGCGCGCCTGCCGCCGCCGCTCCGGTCAGCCGGTCACCAGGTCGCGCTGCATGAACTGGGTGTCGATCCATCGGCCGTGCTTGTGCCCCACTGCGCGGAGTCGGCCGGCGTCGGTGAAACCGAGGCGGCGGTGCAGGGCCGCGGAGGCCGGGTGACCCGTATCGGCGATGACGGCGATCATCTGCCGGCAACCAGCTGCCGAAGCTCGGTCGACCAGTTCCGCCAGCAGTGCGGTGCCGACGCCTCTGCCGGTCGCGGCCGGGTCGAGATAGACGGAGTTCTCGACCGTGTGCCGGTACGCCGACTGCGGGCGCCACGGGGTGACATAGGCGAAGCCGACCACTCCCCCGGCCGTCTCGGCGACGAGGAACGGAAGGCCACGCGCAGCGATGTCCGCGTGCCGCTGGACCCAGTCGTCGACGGTCGGTGGGATCTCGTTGAAGGTCGCGACGGTGTGCTCGACGTAGTGCTCCATGATCGCCGCGACGGCGGTGAGGTCGGCGGAGTCGAGGGCGACGGGGCGGATCAACGCGGACACATCGAGCTCGATTCCACTATAGTATAAGGCGCGACTATTATAGCGGAATGATTGATCTCGCGAAGCTGGGTACGCGTCTCCAGGGCCTGCGTCACGATCGGGGTATGACGCTGGCACAGTTGGCGGCTGCGACGGAGGTGAGCGTCAGCATGCTCTCCTCGGTGGAGCGTGGGCAGAAAGCCCCCACGATTGTGGTGCTGTCCCGCATCGCCGACGGGCTCGGCACCGGCCTGGCCGACCTGATCGACGATGTCGAGCCGCGTCGCGTGATCGTTCGCCGCGCCGCTGACCAGGACACCATCGACGAGCCAGGCGGGTGGCGACGGACCGTCGTCAGCCCGGTCGTGCCCGGGGTGAATCTGGAGTGGATCCGCACCACCCTGCCCGCAGGTTGTGACGCCGGCGAGTTCCCCGCCTACGCGCCGGGCTCGCACGAGTTCGTCGTGGTGGAGAGCGGGACCCTCCGGCTCGGCCTGGACGGCCAGGTGACCGACCTGCTCGCCGGAGACTCCCTCTACTTCGCCGCCGACGTGGCCCATGCCTACGCCAATCCGGGGAGCGAGCCGTGCTCCTACTCCGTCGTAGCGCTCATCATGCGGCCCCGAGGTCCGCAGTGAGGATGAGCTCTGGAGTGCATCGAGTGGGCGGCTCTCTCTCGTGTCCGGGGGACCACGTAGACCGGCTAGTGGCATACCCGTACATCGGGGTCTAGACCCGCATTTTTCACCCCCGATCCGCGCCGGGCTACTGACATGGCAGGACCCCTTCCATATTGTCGAGGCGGAGGGGCACGCATCACCAACTGACCGGCCCCTCGCGATTCGAGGAGGACCGAGTGACCCTGACCAGGAAACTCATCGGCACCGCCGCCGCCCTGACCGCAGCCCTGTCGGCTGCCGTCGTCGCCACGCCGACGGCCACCGCGGTGCCCGACACCATCCCGCTCACCATCACCAACGACTCGGGCCGTGGTGACCAGGTGTTCATCTACGTCCTTGGCGAGACCGGCGGCCAACTGGGCTACGCCGACGCCGAGGGCACGTTCCACCCTTGGCCGGACGCGGGCAGCGTCCCGGAGCCGGCGCCCGACGCGTCCATCACCGGACCCGCCGACGGGCAGGACGTCACCATCCAGATGCCCAAGCTGTCCGGACGGGTCTACTTCTCGTACGGCAGCAAGCTCGACTTCAAGATCGTCAACGACGGTCGGCTCGTGCAGCCCGCCGTCCAGAACCCGGACGACCCGAACCGGAACATCCTGTTCAACTGGACCGAGTACACGCTCAACGACTCCGGCCTGTGGATCAACAGCACCCAGGTCGACTTCTTCTCCGCGCCCTACCAGACAGGTCTGCGTTCCTCGAGCGGCGAGCTCATGCACACCGGGATGCTCAAGCCGGACGGTTGGGACAACGTCGTCTCCACCCTGTCGCAGCAGGACGGCTGGGACGGTCTCGCGCAGACAGGACCCGACGGCTCGGTGCTACGTATCCTGTCTCCCGGGCACGGGATCGGTACGGGCCAGGTGGACGCGAACATCCTGTCGGACTACGTGGACCGGGTCTGGAGCAAGTACTCCAGCGAGACCCTGACGGTCGTGCCGTACGGCGACCGACCGGAGACGAAGTTCCTCGGTACCGTCTCCGGTGACACCATGACGTTCACCGACACCTCCGGCGCCGTCGTGGCCACCTTCCCGAAGCCCTCGGGTGAGTCGATCTTCGGGTGCGCCGGCGACCTGGCGGCGCCCAACGACGACGTCGGCGCCATCGCCCGCACGCTGTGCGCCGGGTTCCACCGTTCCTCGCTGCTCGACAGCACCACGCAGCCGACCCAGGACCCCGCCGGTTTCTACCAGGACCCGGTGACCAACTACTACGCCAAGTACATTCACGAGCAGATGGCGGACGGCAAGGCCTACGCCTTCGCCTTCGACGACGTCGTCAACCAGGAGTCGCTCGTGCACGACGGCGATCCCACCGAAGCGTTCATCCAGCTGGACCCGTTCACCGGGGCAGCCACGCCCATCGGCGGCTGACCCCGCGCCCGCCAGCCGCTTCGCGCATGACAGGAGGGCCCGGCCGAGCTGGCCGGGCCCTCCTGCTCCCGCTCGAGGGGAAGCGGAGGTCAGCCCTCCTGCTTCTTCTCCTCCGCGGGTGGCACCTCGTCGACCAGAGGCTGGTCCATCGCGGGCTCGGTCAGCACCGGCTCGTCGAGGATCTCGGTGGACGGAGTGGTCTCGGTGGGCCCGAGCTCCGCTGCCTCCGGTGTCGCGACCACCGGGTCGCTGCTGCCGCCGCGCTTCTGGGCAGCGGTGCTCGCCTTCTGCGCCGTCGCCCACGCCGCGTCGAAGACCGGTGCGGCCTTCTCCTTCGCGGCGTCGAGGACCGGGCTCGCCTTCTCCAGCACCGGCCCGGCCTTCTCCTTCGCGGCCTCGAACGCGGGGCCTGCCGCCGAGTAGGCCCGGACGCCGAGGTCCTTGGCCGTCTGTGCGGCCTTGGCCCCCGCTTCCTTGCCCTTGGCGACGGCGGAACCGGCCGCAGCGCCGACGCCGGACGAGTGGCCCGCGGCGCCGTTCGTGTAGTCGGCGCCCGTGCCCTGCTCCCAGGGCTCGGCCCACGGGTCGGTCTGCGGCTGCGCGCGCTTCCAGAACATGTACCCGGCGGCCGCGGCGCCGCCCGCGGCCAGTGCCACGAGCCAACCCTTCTTGGAGCTCTTCTTGCTCGCCTTCTCCGCAGCCGCGGCCGCTGCCAGGGCGCTGCTCTGTGCGGAGGCCGCGTTGGACGCCGCGGCGTTGAACGCGGAGACCATCTTCGGCAGCAGGTCGTCCACGAGCTTGTCGTGCGCGGAGTCGATGAGCGGCGCAGCCTTGCCCGCCGCCTTCTCGACCTGAGGAGCCGCGGCCTGGAGGCTGTCCTGCCACGCCCTCTCCGCGCGGGGTGTGAGCCACGCGATGAATTCGTTCATGCGGGGCTGGGCCCAGTCCTTGGCGTTCGAGGCCCGGTCCTTGGCCTGGGCCGCTACGGCCCCTGCCTGCGTTGCGGCCTTGGAGCTGACGTCGGAAAGCAGAGCTGCGGCTTCCGCGGCCCTCTCCTTGACCTTCTCGGTGTCGATCTTGTTCGTGTCCACGTAGTCGGTCACCTTCTTGCGGGTCATGAAGCTCCCCTCGAACTGTTCAAATAGTCCTCAAGATGCCACTCTGCCACCGCCAGGCCTCGCTGGCGAGGGCGAGCGAAGTCGGTGCAGCGCCAGCGGGCCGCTCCGTGGGAGGATTGATACATGTTCGCAATCCTGCACACCACCTCCGGTGACATCCGAATCGAGCTCTTCCCGAACCACGCGCCCAAGACTGTCGAGAACTTCGTCGGCCTCGCGACCGGTGAGAAGGCCTGGACGGACCCGCGGACGGGCGAAGAGCGCAAGGACCCGTTCTACGACGGCCTCATCTTCCACCGCGTGATCGAAGACTTCATGATCCAGGGCGGCTGCCCGCTCGGGACGGGAACCGGCGGCCCGGGGTACACGTTCAACGACGAGATCCACCCGGAGCTCCAGTTCAACGAGAAGTACATCCTCGCCATGGCCAACGCCGGCAAGCGTCGCAACCCGGTGACGGGTGAGACCGAGGGGACCAACGGTTCCCAGTTCTTCCTCACCACCGCGGAAACCCCGTGGCTGAACGGCAAGCACACCATCTTCGGCAAGGTGGCCGACGACGCGTCGCGTCAGGTCGTCGACAAGGTCGGCAAGACCCGCACGCGTCCCGGCGACCGCCCCGTCGACGACATCACGATCACGTCGGTCACCATCGAGCCCTGAGGGCCGACGACGGCCGCCGCACCGGCTTGGCCCGGCACGACCGGAGCCACCGAGGACCGAGGGGACTGAGGACGTATCGCGATGAACGACCCGGCCGCTGAGGAGCCGACCGAGGCCGAGGCCCCGGTCTGCCCACGCCACCCGGACCGGGTGGCCTACGTGCGTTGCCAGCGGTGTGGCCGGCCCGCCTGCCCGGAGTGCCAGCGGCCGGCCGCCGTCGGCGTGCAGTGCGTCGACTGCGTTCGGGAGGCGAAGCGCACGGCACCGCGGGTCCGGACCGTCTTCGGCGGCGCCGCTGACAGCGCCGCTGCCAGCGGTCGCCCGATGGTCACGCTCACGATCATCGGGATCTGCGCCGTGAGCTGGCTGCTGCAGCTGGTGACGTCGGGTGCCTGGACGCAGATGCTGTGGTTCTGGCCCTGGGGCGGTGCGGTGGAGCCGTGGCGCTTTCTCACTGCCTCGTTCCTGCACTCGACGTCACCGCTGCACATCCTGTTCAACATGTATGCCCTGTGGATAACCGGCCAGTTCCTCGAGCCGCTGCTCGGGCGGTTGCGCTTCACGGTCCTGTGCCTGCTCTCCGCCGTGGGCGGGTCGGTCGGCGTGCTGCTCCTTGCGGGCGACCCGTTCACGTCAGATGCCTGGGTGACACCGGTCGTCGGCGCCTCCGGCATGGTGTTCGGCCTGTTCGGGGCGATGCTTCCCGTGATGCGGCGGCTGGGCCGGAGCATGGGTCAGGTGCTCGTCCTGCTCGCGATCAACGGTGCCATCGGCTTCTACGTGCCGAACATCTCCTGGCAGGCGCACCTGGGTGGGCTCGTCACCGGTGCTCTGGTGGCCACGGCCTACGCGTACGCGCCGAAGGACCGTCGCGCCGCCGTCGCCTGGGCCGTTCCCGTCGTCGGCATCGCGCTTCTCGCGGGCCTGGCGGTGGCGCGCTACAGCTCCGTAGGCGTCCTGTGAACACAGCGGTGACGCTGCGGCGCCCTGTGCTCGATGCGAGCAACTGGGCCGTTTCCGACACCTGGCGGTCTGTCACCACTCTCTTTTCCCCAGCTTTACCCACAGCTGTGGATAAATAGGGACACAGTTCCGCGGCCGCCTCAGCGCGGCCGCGGAGCGGTCACTTCCAGCGCGTCGTGAGGCCGAAACCCACGATGATCAGGCCGAAGCCGACCGCGAGGTTCCACTGCCCCAGCTGCGGGATCGGCAGACCGAGCTCGGAGCTCGTGAGGTAGAACGTCACGATCCACACGAGCCCGAGGATCATCAGGCCCAGCATCACCGGGGCGAGCCAGCGCGGGTTGGTCGCCTCGCCGGGCAGGGCGACCTTCGCCTCGGACTTCTCGGTCTTGGGCGTGGCCTTCTTCTTGTTGCGGGACTTCGACTCGGGCACGAGGCGGGCTCCTGTCCTGGGGTGGTCCGCCCGACGGGTGTGCCGAGCCGACGTCTGCATTCTTGTGGACTAGCGTAGTGCTCCACAGGCCGCAGTCGTGACCAGACGCGTCCGCGGGTTTACCGAATGGTGCAGGAGGGACGCGGTGACCGGACCCGGGCCGACCCCCGCGCCGTCCACCAGGGGCGGTGCGAAGGGCCTCTTGCGTGCCCCGGCGCGTGCGGGATGGCGCTCCTGGGTCAGTGTGGGCTCCGTCGCGGTGCTGGCCGGGCTCATGTTCAGCGCCAGCGCGCGGCTGGCCGACGGCGGCGGCGCCGACACCCGCGATCCCCAGGACCTCGCCCAGCTGGTGGACGCCGAGACCGGTCGGGTCGCCGAGCTCACCGAGCGTACCGGCGCGCTCGACCGGGAGATCGAGACGCTCAGCGCCCGCGCGAGCACGACGGTCCCCACGCTGGACGGCGACCTGGTGAAGCGCGAGGGCGTGGTGTCCGGGTCCGAGCCGGTGCGTGGCACTGGGCTCACGGTGACGCTCGACGATGCACCGTCGACGTCGGTCGGTACGGGGCCCGGTGGGGTGGAGCCGCAGCCCGACGACCTCGTGGTGCACCAGCAGGACCTGCAGCACGTCATCAACGCCCTGTGGGCGGGTGGGGCCGAGGCGATGACGCTGCAGGGTGAGCGCGTGACCTCGACGTCGGCGTTCCGTTGCTCCGGAAACATCCTGCTGCTGCACGGGAAAGTGTTCTCACCGCCCTATAAGGTGACGGCGGTCGGAGACCCGGCGAAGATGGAGTCGTCACTCGACAGCTCCGAGGGCGTCCAGACGTATCTCGAGTACGTCGACTGGGTGCACCTGGGCTGGGACGTGCAACGCAGTGACGACCTGGACCTCCCCGCGTACGACGGCGGCGGTCTGCAGTATGCGACGGTTCCCGACGGTACGGAGGTCTTTGGATGACCCACGCGCAGGCCGGCCATCACGTGCCGCTGCCACAGGAGGTCTTCCCCATCGCGTATCAGCGCGGTCCGTCCGGCATGGGCCCGCGCAACGCGCGGCGTCCTCGCGGATCGACGGCGCCCATGCGGCCGGTCGCCTGGCTGATCGGCGCCCTGGGCGAGCTCCTGGTGACCGCAGGCGTCGTGCTCGGGCTCTTCGTGGTGTGGCAGCTCTGGTGGACCGACGTCGAAGGCGCGCGGGCCCAGAGCGAGATCATCGCCGAGATGGACTGGGGATCCGCGCCACAGGGCCCGGCGACAGCTCCGGAGAACCACGGGCCGCCGCCCGTCATGAAGGAACCGCCCGAGGCCGGGACGCTCTTCGCCCAGATGTTCATCCCCCGGTTCGGGGACGACTACGTCAAGCCCGTCGCCGAGGGCACGGACAAGGCGACAGTGCTCGACACCATCGGCATCGGGCACTACACCGGCACCGCGATGCCGGGCGATCTCGGCAACTTCGCCGTCGCCGCGCACCGCACCACGTACGGCAAGCCGTTCAACCAGATCGCGGAGCTCGAGACGGGCGACGCCGTCGTGGTCCGGACCAAGGAGACCTGGTACGTCTACAAGGTGACCGAGGCCAAGATCGTGTATCCACAGAACGTCGAGGTGATCGCCCCGGTGCCCGGGGTGACCGACGACCAGCCCATGCCCGAGCTGACCCAGCGGTTCATCACGCTCACCTCCTGCCACCCGATGTTCTCCGCGACCGAGCGGTACATCGTGCACGGTGAGCTGGACTACTGGGCTCCGGTGGGCGAAGGCAAGCCGAAGGAGCTGGTGAGCTGATGTACGCGCTGCTGTGGCGGGCGATCCCCGGGCCGGGCTGGTTCAAGTTCCTCGTGTGCCTCGTGCTCATCTTCGGCGTGGTCGCAGTGTGCTTCACCGAGTTCTTCCCGTGGCTCAGCGAGTACATGCCCTTCAACGACACGACGGTCGGCGCGTAGCGGTCCTCGCCGTAGCATTTGACCATGACGCGCATCCTTGTCGTCGACAACTACGACTCGTTCGTCTACACGATCGTGGGCTACCTCGACCAGATCGGCGCCCGGACCGTGGTGGTCCGGAACGACGCCGTGCCCTCCCCCGACGCCGACGGCCGCTACTGGTACGACGGCGACGACGGCACCCCCGAGCCCTACGACGGTGTGCTCGTGTCGCCGGGACCCGGCACCCCCGCGGAGGCCGGCGCGTCCGAGGACGTCATCCGCGCCTGTGCCCGGTCCCGCACCCCGATGCTGGGCGTCTGCCTCGGACACCAGGCCCTCGCCGAGGTGTACGGCGGCACGGTGACCCACGCACCGGAGCTCATGCACGGCAAGACCAGCCTCGTGGAGCACACCGGGGCCGGGGTTCTCGCCGGCCTGCCGATCCCGTTCACCGCTACGCGGTACCACTCGCTCGCCGTGACGCCGGACAGCGTGCCCGCTGAGCTCGAGGTGACGTGCACGACGGCGTCGGGCATCGTCATGGGGCTGCAGCACCGTGAGCTGCCGCTGCACGGCGTGCAGTTCCACCCCGAGTCCGTCCTCACCGAGGGTGGCCATCGCCTGCTCGCGAACTGGCTCGAGACCTGCGGGCTCGAGGGCGCTGCGGATCGGGCAAGCGGAATGGCGCCGCTGGTCACCTCGTGACCGGCGACGCCATGCCTGTCCTGCGCTGACCGGGTCTCCCCGGTCAGCGCACGAGCGCTACGGGAAGACGTCCTCGCCGTCGCCTTCGCCCTCGCCGTTGCCGTTGCCTCCGCCTTCGTCCTCGGCCGGACCGGAGGACACCACCAGGTTGATCCTGGCGCCCTGCTCGACCGTGGCTCCGGGCGGCGGGTCCGAGCGGATCACTCGACCCTCCTCGATGGTCTCCGAGGGCTCCTGCGAGGCCTCGACGCACGTGACCTGGGAACCGGTGCACGAGACCTGGGCCTCTTCGACCGTCTTGCCGACGAGGTCGACGGGGACGGTCGTCTCCACGGGCTCCGGTGCCTTGGCGAGGAAGACGGTCACCGACTGGCCCTGCGGCACGTCGCCGGCCTCCGGATCGGTGCGGACGACGGTACCCGGCGGGACCTCGTCGCTCTCTTCCTCGTCCCACTGGATGGTGCCGAGGCCGAGGTTCTCCAGCTGCGTTTCCGCGCCCTGCCTGGACTGCCCGATGACGTTCGGCAGCGTCGTCATGCCGGTCGAGACGTACAGGATGACCTCGGAACCCTCCTGGGCGGTCTGCCCGGCTCCGGGCTCGCTCTTGGTCACCATGTCCTTGCCGACGTTGCGGCTGTTCTCGGAGTCGGTGCCTCCCACCGTGAGGTTCGCCTCCTCGAGCCGCGCTCGAGCGGCGTCCTGGGACAGCCCGCTCACGTCGGGGATCGTCACCTGGCCGGGCGCGCCCGCGACGTAGACGGTGACCGTCGAGCTCGGGTCGACCTCCTCGCCCGCAGGGGGGTCGGTCGTGCCCGTGGTGTGTCCCTCGTCGAGGTCGGAGTCCTTGTCGATCGCCTGCTGGAAGGTCAGCCCGGCTGCCTCGATCTGTGCCCTGGCGTCGTCAACGGCCAGGCCCTCCGCGATCCGGGGCACGGGCACCGTCGTCGGCTCCTGGTTGGCCGCGTTCTCCATCGCCATCGCGATGGCGATGGCCGCGACCGCTGCCAGAGCGATCCCGAGGAGCCACCACATGAGGGCCTTGCTCTTCTTCTCGGGCTCCTGGTCGGCACGGTTCGGCTGACCGGGGTATCCCCCGCCGGGCGTGACGGGGCTCTGCTGCGCCGTCGTCGGACCCCAGCTCGCCGGGGTCGGCGACATGACCTGGGTGGCGCCGTACGCGGGCTGGCCGGCGACCTGGGTGGCACCCATCATGGCGCCCACCATCGGCGCGCTGATCTGGCCGCCGCGCATCGCGGACTCCAGGTCGCGCCGGAACTCCGCGGCCGTGCTGTACCGCTGCTCGCGGTCCTTGGTCAGCGCCTTGAGCGTGATGCGGTCCAGCACGTCGGGGACGTCGGTGGCGACCTCGGAGGGGCGCTGCGGCTCCTGGCCCACGTGCTGGTACGCGACCGCCACCGGCGAGTCGCCCTGGAACGGCGGGCGGCCGGTGAGCAGCTCGAACAGCATGCAGCCGGTCGAGTACAGGTCGGAGCGGGTATCCACCTGCTCGCCGCGGGCCTGCTCCGGGGAGAGGTACTGCGCGGTGCCGATCACGGCGTGCGTCTGCGTCATCGTCGCGGCGGAGTCCGCCATGGCGCGCGCGATGCCGAAGTCCATCACCTTGACCGCGCCCGTGGGCGTGATCATGACGTTCGCGGGCTTGATGTCGCGGTGCACGATGCCGGCGTGGTGCGAGTACTCCAGCGCGCTGAGCACACCGACGGTGATCTCGACGGCCTCCTCGATGGGCACCGCCGCACCGTCGGTCAGGATGTCGCGGACCGTGTGGCCTTCCACGTACTCCATGACGATGAACGGGACGTGCACATCCTCGCCCGCGGCGTTCTGGTGGATGTCCTCGCCCGTGTCGTACACGGCGACGACAGCCGGGTGGTTCAGAGCGGCGGCGGACTGCGCCTCACGCCGGAAGCGCACCAGGAAGGACGGGTCACGGGCGAGGTCGGAACGCAGCACCTTGATCGCGACGGTACGACCGAGACGGGTGTCGTGGCCGATGTGGACCTCGGCCATGCCGCCACGGCCGACAAGCTCGCCGACCTCGTAACGGCCGGCGAGTACGCGGGGCGTGTTCTCCACCACTCATACGTCCTTAGATGTCATGGCCGTCTGCCTCAGGGCATACGGCTCGTTGAAAAGCATCATCCCAGAAGCGGCGACTGCGGCCGCTGCCGGGGGATTCAGCATTTCGGCGTGGATTTCGGAGGAACCCCACGGCTCCTGCAGAGCGCTGTTGTCACCGCCTCCGGTGACCAGCGTGATGATGAGCACCACCAGCAGCAACGCGACCAGCGCGACAAGCGGCCAGGACACGCGGACCCCGATGCGGTCCTCGATCCCGCCCACCCACCGTTGGATGTCGGACGACAGACTTCGTCGCTTCCCAGGGTGCCCCCCGGAGCGCCCCTGCTGGGGGACCTTCCGCCCGTCCTGGCGTGTCGAGTGCAGATCGCGACGCGACGGGTAGGACCGCGCGCCGTTGCCTGCCGCGGTGCCTGACGGCGGTGGGACGTAGCCAGAACCGTGCGGCCGGCCGTAGGCGTCGGTGCCGAACGCACCCGACGTCGTGCCGTAGCCCGCGGAGTCCGCGCCGTAGCCGGCGGAGTCCGTGCCGTACTGCCCCGAACCAGGGCCGCCGGCCGGGGTGCCCGGCGCGGGCGAGTAGGGACGCCCGTACGCGTCGGTGCCGTGGGTGCCCGACGTCGTGCCGTAGCCGGCCGAGTCGGAACCGTGGGCACCCGAGCCGAAAGGGCCCGAACCGTAGCCGCCCGCGGGTGTGCCCGAGCCGTACCCGCCGGCCGGGGTGCCACGGTCCGGGCTGGGCGGCGCTGACTGCGCGTTCGCGACGGTGGTGTGCCGACCGCCGCTGCTCTGGCCGAACGGCGTCTGCCGGCGTGCGTGGGACGGCCCGGGCTGCGGCGCGGCGCCGCTCCGGCCGTTGTTCGACCGCTGCGGCGCGGACGGCGGGCCGTCCCGGCGGGCCCGGCGTGCATAGCGCGAGCTGCCGAACGGGTCCTCTGCGATCTCTGCGGCGAGCACGTCGAGGTGCCGTGCCAGCTGGTCCGCCGAGGAGATGCGCTGCGCCGGATCCTTCTCCAGCATCTGCGTGATGGTCTCGGCGAGGCCCGGGTGGACCGACGTCGGCAGCAGCGGCACCGGCGCGTTGACGTGCGCGATCGCGATGTCGACAGGCGTTCGGCCCGTGAACGGCCGCCGACCGGCCGTGGCCTCGTAGGCGACGACGCCGAGTGCGTAGATGTCGGAGGCGCCCGTGGCGGACTGGCCCACCGCCTGCTCGGGCGACAGGTACTGCGCCGTGCCCATGACCATGCCGGTGGCGGTCATGGGCACCTGGTTCTGCGCCACGGAGACGCCGAAGTCGGTGATCTTCACCGTGCCGGAGTGCTCCAGCAGGATGTTGCCCGGCTTGACGTCCCGGTGCACGACCCCCGCGAGGTGAGCGGCGTGTAGGCCTCGGGCCGTCTGCGCCAGGATCGGCAGGAGCCGGGCCGGCGGGAGGACGGGCTCGCGCTCGAGCAGGTCGGCGAGCGGCTCGCCCAGCACGAGCTCCATGACGAGGTAGCCGGCGCCGCGCTCCTCGCCGTAGTCGAACATCTGCGCGATGTTGGGGTGAACGAGGGTCGACGAGTTCCGGGCCTCCGTGCGCAGGCGACGAAGAAAGTCCTCGTTGCCCGTGTACTCCTCGCGGAGCACCTTCACGGCGATCTCACGCGCGAGCTTCTCGTCGCGCGCTACCCAGACCTCGCCCATGCCGCCCATGGCGATGCGCCGCACGAGCGTGTAGCGCTCACCGAGCGTCAGACCCTCGACCGGCCTCATTTCGAGATCGCCGCCTGCATGATCTGCGCGGCGATCGGGCTGGCGAGGGCGCCACCCGTGGACTCGTCGGTCGACTGGCCCTCGTTCTCCAGCACCACGGCGACGGCGACCTGCGGGTCGTTGGCGGGCGCGAACGAGGTGAACCACAGCGTGGGCGACCGCGGGTCGTCCTCGGCGGTACCGGTCTTGCCCGCTACGTCGACGCCCGAGATCTGTGCGCCCGTGCCGGAGCCGTCCCGGACGACCTCGACCATCATCTCGGTGAGGGCGTCGGCCGTCGACGACGAGAACGGGCTCTTGTAGCGGCTCGGCTTGGTCTGGCTGACGAGCTCGAGGTCGCTGTCCCGCACGCTCTGGATGAGGTACGGCTCCATCAGGTCGCCGTCGTTCGCGATGGCAGCCGACATCATGGCGACCTGGAGCGGCGTCATACGGAGGTCGCCCTGACCCATGCCGGAGAGCGCGATACGGGCGGCCGAGTCGTCCGTGGCGCTGTCGGACAGGCCCGGGTAGGCGCCGACCGAGGTGGACATCGGGATGTCGATCGACTCGGTGAAGCCGAAGTCCTGGAACATCTGCTGCATGCCGTCCTTGCCGACCTCGTTGGCCAGGGCGAGGAAGGCGGTGTTGCAGGAGATCCGCATGGCGTCCTTGAGCGGCATCTCGCCCGTGTCCGAGCACTTCTGGCCACCGTAGTTCTGCACACGGCCGCCGTCGCCCGTGGTGCCGGGCAGCTGGTAGACGTCCTCGGCCGGGATCGAGGTCTCCGGGGTCTTCCCCTCGTACTCGATGGCGGCAGCCGCGGTGAGCAGCTTGAACGTGGACCCGGGCGGGTAGACGGCGTTGATCGTGCGGTTGATGGTCGGGCCGTACGGGCTGAGCCGCTCCTCGCCGCCGATCGAGTTGACCTGGGGCTTGTTGTTGATCAGCGCCTCGGAGGCGGCCGTCGCCTCGCCGGAGTTGTGCACGGCCAGCGTGTTCGGGTCGTACGACGGCTTGGAGACCATCGCGAGGATCGCCCCGGTCTTCGGGTCGATGGCCACGGCCGCGCCGATGTTGTCGCCCAGGGCGTCCCAGGCGGCCTTCTGCACCTCGGGGTCGATGGTGAGCTCGACCGACGAGCCCTGCGCCTCCTCCCCCGTGACGAGGTTCTGGAGACGGTCGAGCCACAGCGAGTCGTCCTCGCCCGCGAGGTAGCTGTTCGCGTACCGCTCCATCCCGGTGACCGTGCCGTTGACCGCGAAGTAGCCCGTGACGGGCGCGTACACGCTGGCAGCACCGCCGTCGCCCTCGGAGTAGGTGCGCTGGTACTTGAAGTTGTCGTCCACCGGGACGGAGGTCACGATCGCCTCGCCACCGCGGACCACTATCGGCCCGCGGTCACGCGAGAGGGCGCTGTAGATCCCGCGGACGTTCCCCGGGTGGTCGTTCAGCTCGCCGGCGGCGACGAACTGGATCCAGCTGGTCGACACCATGAGGGCCAGGAACATCACCATCACGACGGTCGAGAGACGGCGGAGGGTCGCGTTCACCGGTCCACCCCCCGGACGATCTGCGTCGCGTCGTCAGGCGTCGCGCCGCGGCCGGCGCCGGCCTCGGTCTCGGCCTGCACCGGGCCCGCACCCCCCACCGCGATGGCGTCACCGTTTGCCGCGGCGGGTACGGGGTCAGCCAGGGCGCCGCGGGTCGGCAGCGCGGAAGGGCGTCGGGCAGCGTCGGAGATGCGCAGCATGAGTGCGATGACTATCCAGTTCGCGAGCAGGGACGACCCGCCCTGAGCCATGAACGGCAGGGTCAGACCGGTGAGCGGGATGACGCGGGTGATCCCGCCCACCACCACGAAGAGCTGCAGGGCCATGACGAACGCGAGGCCGCCGGCCAGCAGCTTGCCGAACCCGTCCCGCACGCCGATCGCGTGCCGGAGGCCACGCTGCACGATCACCAGGTAGATCAGCAGGATCGCGAGCAAGCCGGTCAGGCCGAGCTCCTCGCCGAGCGAGGCATAGATGAAGTCGGAGAAGGCGAACGGTATGTACTCCGGGTAGCCCTCGCCCCAGCCCGCGCCGAACATACCGCCGTAGGACATGGCGAACAGACCCTGGACCAGCTGGTACGACGGGCCGTTCATGAGGTCGGGGTTGAGCGCGTCCAGCCAGATGTTCACGCGCAGCTGCACGTGGCTGAAGATCGACCAGGCCAGGACCGCGCCTCCTGCGAACATCGTGAGGCCGATGACGATCCAGCCGACGCGGTCGGTCGCGAGGTAGAGCATGCCGACGAACAGGCCGAAGAAGAGGAGCGACGTACCGAGGTCCTTCTCGCCCACGAGAACCGCCAGCGAGACCGCCCAGACGATGAGGATGGGACCCAGGTCGCGCAGGCGGGGGAGCTGCAGCCCGAGGAACTTCTTGCCCGCCAGGGCCAGGGTGTCACGGTTCGCGACCAGGTAGCCGGCGAAGAACACGGCGAAGGCGATCTTGGCGAACTCGGCAGGCTGCGCCGAGAAGGGGCCGATGAAGATCCAGATCTGCGCACCGTTGATCTCGCGGCCCAGCCCCGGGACCAGGGGCAGGATCACCAGGACGATGCCCACGATCATCGCCGTGTACGTGAGGCGACGCAGGCTGCGGTGGTCCTTGATGGCGAAGAGGGCCACGCAGGCCACGATGATCCCCAGCGCCGTCCACATGAGATGGCGCGAGGCGTTGGCACCGTCGATGCCGGCGGGGTCGAGGTCCTGGCGCAGGATCATCGCCATGCTCACGCTGTTCAGCAGAATCACCGCGGGCAGGATCACCTGGTCGGCGTAGGGAGCGCGCAGCCGCAGCACGATGTGCGCGGTGAAGGCCAGCGCGGCGAGGACGATCGAGTAGGTCCAGAACCCCTCGGGCAGGCCGTCCTGGATCGAGTAGCCGACCATCCACATGCCGCCCATGCCGAGCGCGAGCGCTACGACGAGCAGGATGGCCTCCGCCACGCGGGTCGGGGCGTTCTCCTCGGGTCGGAGCGCGCTCATCCGTTCTTCTCCTGGCCGGTGTCAGCAGAGGTCGTACGGGAGCTCGGTGACGAGTCTCCGCCCGGCTGCTTGCTGGTCGTGGGGCTCGGGGACTGCGTCGGGGACGGTGAAGTCGTCGGCTCGGGCTCCTCGGTGGCGTCCGCGACGAGGCGGTCGGCGCGTCCGCGGGCATCCTCGAGCGACGTGGCCCGGATCGTCTCGTGCACGCGGTTGGCGACGAAGTCGGGCAGCTCGTCGACGCGGGTGCCGGTGAGCTCGACCGGGGTCGAGAAGGTCAGCGGGCCGGCCGTCGCCGGGATGCCGCGGAACACGGCGACCTGGCCGTCCGACTCACCCACGTAGTACTGGGTCTGGGTCCAGCGGTAGCCGCCCCAGCCCGCGAGCACGAGACCGACGACGAGCAGCAGCGCACCGAGCACGGTGAGCCAGACGCGCTTCTTCGGCGGGGTCTCCTCCTCGTCGGCATCGTCGTCCAGGTCGTCGTCGGGCTGGACGTCGGGCTGGTACTGCTCATCATCGGGCGTACCGGCGATCATGGCCTGCTCGAGCGTGTCGGCGAGGCCGTCGTGCGCCACGGCGTCGGGCAGGACGCTGACCGCGACCGGTGCGGGAGACGCCTGGCCACCCGTCGGAACCGTGGACCGGGTGAAGCCGGTCACGGTGTCGCCGTCGATGTCGGAGCCGGGCAGGGCCGTGGGGCTCGCGGGGTCGCCGCCCGCCGCGGTCACGCCGGCGAGTGCCGCCGAGCCGACGATCTCCGGCGTCACGGTTGCGGCGGTGGTGGCCGCCGCGGCCTCGTCCAGGATGTCGGCCACGACGACGGTGATGTTGTCGGTGCTGCCGGCACGCATGGACATCGAGACGAGCCGCTCGACAGCGTCCTGCGGGGTCGTGACCGAGATGAGGACCTCGGCGATCTCGTCGTCGGGCACGAAGCCGGACAGGCCGTCGGAGCAGAGCATCCAGCGGTCGCCCGGGATCGCCTCGCGGATCGACAGGTCGGGCGTGAGGTCCAGGTCGAAGTCGCCCAGTACCCGCATGACGACGTTGCGCTGCGGGTGGGTCTCGGCCTCGTCAGCGGTGATGCGGCCGGTGTCGACCAGGTGCTGCACGAAGGTGTGGTCGACGGTGACCTGCGCCAGGGTGCCGTCGCGCAGCAGGTACGCGCGCGAGTCGCCCAGGTGGGCCATGGCCAGCGTGTTGCCGGACTTCAGCAGTGCCGTGACGGTGGTGCCCATGCCCGCCAGGTCCGGGTCGGCCGTCGTCGCGTCGACGAGGTCCTGCCGGGCGCGGTCGATCGAGCGCTCGAGCTCGGACATCGACTGGTCGGAGCTGTGGTCGGGCCGGTCGAGGCCCACCAGGGCTGCGATCGTCAGCGCGGACGCGACGTCGCCGCCTGCGTGCCCGCCCATCCCGTCGGCCACGACGAGGAGGTTGGGCCCCGCGTAGGCGGAGTCCTGGTTGTTGGAGCGGACGAGGCCGACGTCGGAGCGCGCGGCATACCGCAAGGTCACGGTCACGTGGTGGTCATCCCTGGAGCTCGACGACGGACTGTCCGATCTGCACACCCACACCTGGAGCGAGCGGGAGGATTCCCTGCACCCGCTCCTCTCCGATGTACGTGCCGTTCGTGGAGCCGAGGTCCTCCACGAACCACTGGCCGCCCTGGGGGAAGATCCGTGCGTGACGTGACGACGAGTAGTCGTCGTCGAGCACGAGCGTGCAGCTCGGCGCGCGTCCGATCAGCACGCCGGACGAGGTGAGCGGGATGGTGGTCCCCGTGAGCGGGCCCGCCACCACGACGAGCCGCGAGGGACCGCCGCGCTGGGGAGCGCGGGGCGCGCCACCCCCGGGGGTCGGCGACGGGGCCGGACCCGCGAGCTCGGGCCGGCGCCGCCGGCCGCTGGCCGTACGTGGTCCTGCCAGGTCGCGCCGGAGCACGGCGACGGCGGAGAGCACGAACACCCACAGCAGCACGAGGTAGCCCAGCCGGAGCAGGGTGAACGTCAGCTCGCTCATGTCAGGTTCTTCACCAGTCCTCGTTGTCTGCACCGGAGGCACTGCCGGTCCAGAACATGATGCGGGTACGGCCGATGGTCATCGTGTTGCCGTCGAGCAGGGTCGCGGCCGGGACCTGGTGGCCCTCGACGTACAGGCCGTTCGTCGATCCCATGTCGGTCGCGACGACGCCGTCCGGCGTCACGCGGATCTCGAGGTGACGGCGGGAGACTCCCGGGTCGTCGACCACGATGTCCGCCTCGGCGTCACGGCCGATGACGGTCACGGGTCCGGTGAGCAGGTACCGCTGACCATCGATGTCGATGAGCGGGTGCCTGCCGGTCGGCGCGCCGGAGGTCGCCGGGGCGACGCTTCCCTGCACGCTGCGCGACCGCACCGTGAAACGGCCGGGCACCAGCTCGTACTGCTCGTCGAACGTCACGCTCACGGGGCCCACGAACGCGTAGTGCTGCGTCGCGGCGTACGCCGTGATGTTGGACGCGAGCTCGTCGGCGAGGGTCTGCGCACCCCACGCCTCGATCTGGGCGAAGTCGTCGGGAGCGAGCTCGATGGTGAACTCGTTCGGGGCGACGGTACGGTCGCGTCCGACAACCGCGGCACGGTCGTCCAGCTCGCGTCGCAGCCTGCTCGCCAGTTCGACAGGCTTCACCTCGCCACGTCCCACCTTGGCGAACGCGTTGTTCATCATGCGCTCCACGCTCTTCTCGAAGCGGTCCAGGGCGCCCATGCCACCTCCTTCCGGGGTCTGCGCCGGGCAGACTACCTAGATCGTATAGACCGGTCGGTCCCCGCAGACTCCAATACTGTGGATGTCCTGCGGATCTTCTCCGATCTTCCCTCAGGTGGCACGGTGAAGAGAGGCGCGGGCGGATCCGCACGCTACTAGACCTGCGACGGGACGTGAACCACTTCACGGTTATTGGATTCGGAATCGGCCTTCGAGCCGTGCTAGCCTCATCCAGCAGCGCGCGAGTGGCGGAATAGGCAGACGCGCACGGTTCAGGTCCGTGTGCCCGAAAGGGCGTGGGGGTTCAACTCCCCCCTCGCGCACGTTGTTACGAAAGGCCCCGACTCATCGAGTCGGGGCCTTCGTCATGCCGTCGGGGCTACACCTCGGAGAGGTGGGTGATCGCTTCGGTGATCAGGTCCACGACCGCCTGGGGCTGCGACACCATGACCGAGTGGGACGCTCCGGGGATCTCCTTGATCGAGACGGCTCCGGCACGCTCCGCCATGAATCGCAGACCCTCGACAGGGATGTTCTTGTCGGCATCGCCGAAGACGAACCACGACGGGAGCGACTTCCATGCCGGAGTCTGCGCGGGCTGCGCCTCGCCGAGTGCGAAGTCCCTGATCGGCCGCTGCGTGCGCGCCTGGGTCGCGGCTTCCGCGGCCGGGACGTCGGCGGCGAACTGACCGGGGAACAGGTCGCGGTCCACGACGAGGTCGTTGGTGCCGTCGCCCAGCGGGTACGAGCGCACCGTCTCGCCGAGCGTGCTCCCGGGGAACTTGCCGGTCAGCTCCAGGGCGTTCTCACCATGGTCGGGAGCGAAGGCCGCGACGTAGACCAGGCCGACGACGGCGGCGTTGTCCACGGCCGCCTCGGTGATGACCGCGCCGCCGTAGGAGTGGCCGACGAGCAGGACGGGCCCACCGATTCCTTCGACGGCCCGCCGCACGTTCTCCGCATCGGTGGTGACGCTGCGCAGCGGGTTGGGTGTGGCGACGGCGGCCACACCGGCCTCCGTGAGCCGGGGGATCACGCCGGACCAGCTGGCGGACTCGGCGAACGCGCCGTGGACCAGGACAACAGTGATTTCCTGCGACATCGTTGATGCTCCTTCATGGGTATGGAGGGTCTGGGTCATACGAACTCGACGATCAGCTCCACCTCGACGGGCGAGTCGAGCGGCAGAGCTGCGACACCGACCGCGCTCCGCGCGTGCACCCCGGCGTCTCCGAAGACCTCGCCGAGAACCTCGGACGCCCCGTCGAGCACGCCGGGCTGTGCAGTGAACGACGGGTCGGACGCCACGAACCCGACGACCTTCACGATGCGGGTGACTCGGTCGAGAGTGCCCAGCACCTCGGCGACGGCCGAGAGGGCGTTGAGTGCGCTGGTGCGTGCACAGTCGTGGGCGTCCTCGGGTGTGACCCCCGCGCCGACCTTTCCGGTGACGGTCAGCTTCCCGTCGACGAGAGGAAGCTGACCGGCCGTGAGTACGAGGTTGCCGCTGACGACCGCGGGCACGTAGACGCCGGCGGGTGCCGGTGACCGACGCGGCAACGTGATGCCCAGCTCCGCGAGCCGGGCGTCGACGTTGGGCATCAGCTGGCCAGGAACTCGAGGATGTCGGCGCCGAGTGCCGCGCGGAAGTCGCCGTAGATACCGTGCGGCGCGCCCGGGTAGACCTTCAGGGTGCCGTGCTTCACGAGTTCGGCGGAGCGGAGCGCCGCGGCGCCGATCGGGACGATCTGGTCGTCGTCACCGTGCGCGATGAGGATCGGCACGTCGAGAGCCTTGAGGTCTTCCGTGAAGTCCGTCTCGGAGAATGCCTTCACGCAGTCGTATGCGGCCGCCAGGTTGACCAGCATGCCCTGCCGCCAGAAGTCGTCCCTCGCACCCTGGGACACGTTCGCTCCCTCGCGGTTGGCCCCGAAGAACGGCACCGTGAGGTCCTGGTAGAACTGCGAGGCGTCGTTCAGCACGCCTGCGCGGATGCCGTCGAAGACGCTGATCGGAAGGCCCTCGGGGTTCTCCTCGGTCTGGACCATGAGGGGAGGTACGGCACCCACCGTGACCACACGGGAGACCCGCCCGGCACCGTGCTGCGCTGCGTAGCGCACCACTTCACCGCCACCGGTCGAGTGGCCGATCACGACGAGATCGCGCAGGTCGAGAGCCTCCACCAGCTCCGCGAGGTCGCGAGCGTAGGTGTCCATGTCGTTGCCCGTGGACGTCTTCGAGGAACGGCCGTGGCCACGCCGGTCGTGCGCGATGGCCTGGTAGCCGGCGTCGGCGAGCAGCTTCAGCTCGACCTGCCAGGCGTCCGAGCTCAGCGGCCAGCCGTGGCTGAACAGGACCGGCTGGCCCGTGCCCTGCGTGGTGAAGTAGATCTCTGTACCGTCGGAGGTAGTGATGTAGGGCATGGGATGATCCTCTGCTGGTGATGTCGACCCGGTGGATATGCCGGGGGTCGGCTCTGCGCCCGGTCGAGTGCGACCGATTGCGAATCGCTTGCCCTCACCTCACCTCCCGCGCCGGGTATGCCGCCAGGCAGAAAGCAGGCAGAAATGCGAAGTCGCCTCCGGTGAACCGACCTCAGACGCTCGGCGAGCAGATTCGTCAGCTGCGGCTGGCGGCGGACCTCACCCTCGAAGCGCTCGCCGAACGCTCGGGGGTGAGCGTTCGCACCATTGGTGACGTGGAGCGCGGCGTCAGTGCCGCCCCCCATCGACGGACCGTCGACGCGCTCGCCCGAGGGCTCCAGCTCGGCCCGGCGGATCGCCAGAAGCTGCTGCGCGAGTCACGTGCCCGACGAGCCGTGCCCGCGCAAGGGTCACGAGCCTCGGCAGTCGCGCCCCACCGGGTCTGGGACTTCACCGGCCGAGAGCGGGAGATCGCCGAGATCACCTCGTTCTTCTCTCCGCCCGCAGAAGGCCACGTCGCACCTGTCGTCATCTCCGGACTGGCGGGGATCGGCAAGACCACCACCGCGCTCGAAGCGATCCACCGCCTCGAGGACTCCAGCCGTCCGCTCCTGTTCGTCGACCTCGACGGCTTGAGCCCGTCTCCTCTGACCCCGGTCCAGGTCGTCAGCGCCTTGTTGCGACAGGTTCCCGGTGGGAGCGAAGGGGTGCCGAGAACACTGGACGACGCCGTGCTCAGATGGCGCGCGGTGACCGCAGAGAAGCCGGTGACCGTCTTGCTGGACAACGCCGACTCGGAACGTCAGATCCGCCCCGTTCTCACGCTGCACACCAACAGTGCGGTCGTCATCACGTCCCGGCGCGCCCTTGCCGGGTTGGAGGGAGTTCGGCGGATCACCCTCGGTCCGCTCCGGCCGGAGGAGAGCGTCGAGCTCCTGGCGAAGATCATCCCCCCGGATCAGCGGGCGGCCGGTGACCTGCGCGATCTCGCGGAGCTCTCCAGCCATGTCCCGCTGGCGATGCGCATCGCCGGGAACCGGATCGCCAGCAAGCCGGCGGTCCACGCGGGCGACTTCTCGGCCCGCATCAGGTCCGCCGAGAGCCGGTTGCGCATGCTGGTGGCTGGAGATCTGGCCGTCGAGGCAGCCTTCACGCTGTCCTACGAAGACCTGGAACCGTCGGTCGCCACCCTGTTTCGTTCGATCTCTGTGATCGACGCCGGAACCTTCGACGCCCGGATCGCTGCGGCTACCCTCGAATCCACCGTGAGTGTCGGAGAGGTCGAGGGCCGGCTGGACGAGCTGACCGATCTGGGACTGCTGGAGGCCCGAGGCGGCAACCGGTATCACCTTCACGACCTTGTCCGCCTGTTCGCGGGTTCCCCTCGGCTGGCCGCGGACGCCGGGGATGCCGCTGAGCAGACGGAGGCGCGGCGCGACCGACTGCGGCGCTGGCTGCTCGGTAGCCTGGAGCGGGCCGGTGCGTGGTTCGAACCGGACCGGTCGCCGACGGGACCCGGGCCGGCCGGCGTGGATTTCGCGGACGCGGGGACGGCCGACGCATGGATCCGCCTGGAGGAGCATCACTGGTGGCCGGCGATGCAGGCGGCGGCCAAGGCCGGCGAGCATGCGCTGGTGGCCGACGTGGCCGATGCGATGCACTGGTTCTCGGAGCTCTGGGCGAACTGGGGACACTGGACGGAGCTCTTCAGCCTGGCCGTGGAGTCGTCGCGTGCTCTGGGGGACAAGCGCCTTGAGGCCATGCACCTGGGCTATCTCGTGTGGGCCACCGTGGTCGAGACGCGGGACCACCAGGAAGGGCTACGACTCGCCAGGCTCGCGGTCGTGGCGGCTGAGGAGTCGGAGGACCACCAGCAGTTGGGGTGGGCGAACTTCTATCTGAGCTGGATGCTGAGCGAGAACAAGCTCGACGGGGGCCTTGTGGCCTGTCGTACTGCGCTGCTGCAGTTCGGTCTCGCCGGTGACCGCGAGGGGGCGACCAGCGCGTCGTCCCTCCTCGGTGACCTCGCGCGAGCGACCGGCGACCACCAGCGTGCGCTCGACGAGTACCGAGCCGCGTACGACGTCGTGCAGGCCAGCGCACCGAACTCGACGCTGGCCACGACACTGCTGGTCAGCACCCTGCACTACCGGATGTCCGAAGCGCTCGTCGCGCTCGACCGGCCCGTGGAGGCGATCAGTGCCGCGGACCGGGCCATCGCGGTGGCGGAGGAGGTGCGAGGGCTCACCCTCGTGCGGATCTCTCTGCGGGCACGGGCGATC
Source organism: Promicromonospora iranensis (assembly GCF_028994805.1). Taxonomy (GTDB): domain Bacteria; phylum Actinomycetota; class Actinomycetes; order Actinomycetales; family Cellulomonadaceae; genus Promicromonospora; species Promicromonospora iranensis. Next base: position 293,964 of record NZ_JAJQQP010000007.1, read on the forward strand.
GCCCACCTGTCTCTAGGTCACGGACAGCAGGCCCGGGCGGATCTCGAACGGGCGCTCGAAGGACTCGACGCGACCTCGCGCACCGGGATGAACACGGCGTTCCGGGACAGTCTGATCCCACTGCTGGAAGAGGCGGACAAGCTCGCCTGAGGCAGTGTGCGACGGTTCAGACCGGACGCAGAACTTCCAGTCGTCGTGGCCGCCCGACGGCGGTGACGCGCCCGGGCGGAAACCGTCCCTCCGCACTCGGTGTCACCGACCCCAGCACGCTCGGCCGCCGGGCGCCCGTGGCTCCTGGCAGCACACCGGGCAGGCCGTACCAGGTGTGCCAGCCCAGCACGGCGAACGCCAGCGCCTCCTTGGCCTGGCTCGGCACGCCCAGCTCGTCGGACGTCCGGACGGCGACGCCGGGTAGCTCCTCCCGGAGCGCCGCCATGAGCGCGGTGTTGCGGGTACCCCCGCCGGAGGCGACGACCTCGGTGGCGGTGTGCCGGACGGCGTCCGCGACGGTGCGGGCGGTGAGTGCGACGAGGGTGGCGAGCAGGTCCTGCGGCGTCGGCGCCGTGGGGCCGAGGCGATCCAGCAGGTAGCCCAGGTGGAAGTGCTCCTTGCCCGTCGACTTCGGCGCGGGGCGGGCGTAGTAGGGGTCGTCGAGCAGGCGCACCAGGAGGTCGGGGAGCACCTGGCCATGGGCGGCGAGGGCGCCGTCGGCGTCGAACGCTTGGCGGCCGTTCGTGACGTGTCGCGTCGCTGCGTCGAGCAGCGCGCAGGCAGGGCCGGTGTCGAAGGTCTCGACAGGCTCGACCCGCGGAGGGACGGGCTCGACCTGCGAGGGAGTGGCGGGCAGCACGGTCACGTTCGCGATGCCGCCCAGGTTCAGGGCCACGGCGGAGCCGGGACGGCCGGCGAGCCAGAGCGCGTCGAACAGGCCCACCAGGGGAGCGCCCTGACCACCCGCAGCGACATCGCGGGTGCGCAGACCCGAGACGACGGGCAGACCGGTGGTCTCGGCGATCCAGGCGGGCTCACCGACCTGCAGGGTGCCGAGCACGGCGCCGCCGTCGGGTGCCCAGCCGTCGGGTGCCCAGTGGAAGACGGTCTGCCCGTGCGACACGACCAGGTCGGCGTCGCCGGCGCAGAGCTCGGCCACGGCGCGTGCGGCGACGTCGGCGAACGCCTGCCCGGTCCCGGTGTCGAGCCGGCACACCGTCTCCAGGGTGGTGCGGGCCGGCGGCAGCGCTGCCACGAGCTCGGACCGCAGAGCCGGCGGGTAGGGGACGGAGAGGTGCCCCAGCGGCGTGAGCACCAGCGTGTCGCCGGAGAGCCGGAGGTCGCACGCGGCGGCGTCGACGGCGTCGTGGGACGTGCCGGACATGAGGCCGACCACGCGCAGGGCAGTCGATGTCTCTCCAGGTGAAGGCTGGTTTTCAGGCAACGGATCCACCATCAGATCGACTCCTCGGGTCGTGTTTGCGCCAGTGTTCGCCCCTTGGTCCTACTTTGCGTCACAATCTGCACCATGCTCGACGTCTCGATCGCCCCAGCTCCGGCGCCGGACGCGCCGTTCGAGGACCACATCGAATGGGCGCGCAACGCCCCTGCGACCCCTTCGACACCCGCGGCGCTCTTCACCGGCGGGCTCACGGACGCCCCTGTCCACGACCGTCTCACGATCGACGACCCGACGTGGGACTACCCCGCGCTCGCTCGCGACGTCGTGCTCGGGGCCCGCGGTGCCGTGCTCGACATCGGCACCGGCAGCGGTGACTTCTTCGCGGGCCTCGGCCCGCTCCCCAAGGGTTCGGCCGCGACGGAGACCGGTCCGGCATTCCTCACTGCCCGACGCCGCCTGGAGCCGCTCGGTGTGGACGTGCGCCGGGCCGAGCCGTCCTGGACGGGCGACATGCTGCTGCCCTTCTTCGACGGTCAGTACAGCGCCGTGCTCAGCCGGTTCAGCACCATCGACCCCGACGAGGTGGGCCGTGTGCTGGAGCCCGGCGGGACGTTCCTCACCGAACAGGTGGACACGCGTGACGGAATCGTCCTCAACCGGGTGCTCGGCGTGCCGCTCGGCTGGGACCCGGACGCCGTCACCATCGACGTGATCTCCGACGGGCTCGTGGCCTCCGGCCTGGAGATCGTCGAAGCCACCGAGCACGCGGGCACCCGCACGTTCACCGACCTGTCGTCGGTGCTCTGGTACCTGCGGACGGCGGCCTGGCAGGTCCCCGGTCTCGCCGACCTCACCCCGGCCGCCGTCGCGCGGCACGAGGCAGGGCTGCGTGCGCTGCACATGCACTTCGCGACGGGCAACGAGCTCGTCGACGAGGCGCCGCGCATCCTGGTCACGGCGCGCCGGCCGTTCTGAGCAGGCTCGCCACCGCCTCGGCCATCGCTTCTGGTGGCACGTCCGTCCCCTGCCCGGGCAGGGTCACCCGACGCGCCATCGGCAGCACCGCCGCCAGCGACTCCGCGGCGTCCGTGAGGGGCACGGCGCTCGCGGCGCCGTCGGCCACGAGGACCGGCTGGGTGATCTGGTGCCACCGGCCCATCAGCGCGCGGTGGCCCAGGGCGACACCGGCGAGGATCCGGCCGTCGTAGGCGATGGTCGGTGCGATCGCCTCCAGGCCGGCCCACGAGGGGGACTCGCGCATGCGTGGCAGGAGCCGGCACGGCATGCCGACCACGTCGAGGAACAGCTCGACGGCGCTGCCGGGGTCACCCATCTCGATGCAGGTCTCGACCCCCGCGATCATCCGGGGATCGGTGGGCGGCTCGCCGCTCGCGACGTCGTACGTCGGCTCGAAGCAGAGCACGCCGGTGACATCGGCGCCGAGATCGGCTGCGGCCCGCAGTGCGAGGAACGCTCCGGAGGAGATGCCCAGCAGCGCCGCGGGCCCGGTGATCTCCAGCAGAGCGGCGATGTCGTCGATCTCCCGGTCCACGCTGTACGGCGGCGTGTCGCCGCTCCCGCCCCGACCACGGCGGTCGTAGCGCAGCGTGGTCGCCCGGTCGCCCAGTGCCGTCGCCACGGCGAGCGTCACGGGCAGACGATGGGCCAGCACACCGTCGACCACCACGATCGCCGGCGCCAGCCCGGGGGTCGGGCCGGTCAGGTCGTACGCGATCCGGGTGCCGTCGGCCGACGTCGTGAAGGCGTCGGCGGTGATGGTCGTCATGCAGGGCAGACGGATCGGCACCTCGAAAGTCGTCGCTCCGCCGGGTGCCGGGGGTTGTCGACGTCCCGTCCGATTTCGCCGCGAGGAAAAAACCTGGGCGGTCGCCGTTTCGGAGCGTAAGTTCGTGGGCACATGAGAAGGGAGGTGATCCGAGCAGTGATTTCACATCGGACCCATGAGGTGGTCGCGCGCTAGTCGCGTGACGCGTATGCGTTTCGCGCCGACGCCGGTCGGAGGGCTCAGCACGGGGCCTTCCTGATCTGCTCAGGCGCAACGGGACATGGTGGCGAGTTCCTCGCGACCACCGGAGCCCGCGGGTGCCGTGCCCTCGTCCAGCACGGCTGACACCAGTCGCCCCGCGGGCTTTCCCCTGCCTCGGTCCGGGAGAATGATCGTGTGACTGCCTACCGCGTGATGACTGTCTGCACGGGAAACATCTGCCGGTCCCCGATGGCCGAGATCGTGCTCCGTGACCGCTTCGAGGCGGCAGGCCTCGGCGACGCCGTCGTGGTGGACTCCTCCGGCGTGAGCGACGAGGAGCACGGCAACCCGGTGGACCCGAGGGCCCGTGCCGTCCTGGCCGAGCACGGCTATCCCCTGGGTGACGGACACCGGGCGCGCCAGGTGACCACGGACGACGTCGGCTCGCACGACCTGGTGCTCGCCATGACCACCCGGCACGCACGTGGCCTGCGGGACCTTGCCGGGCGGGTGCGGGGCGACGCCACCATCCGGATGTACCGCTCGTTCGACCCGGCGGCCGACGGGCTCCCCGAGAACGAGCTCGACATCGCCGACCCCTGGTACGGCGGCCCGCACGACTTCGAGGTGTGCCTGGCACAGATCGAGGCGGCGGCGGACGGCGTCGTCGACTTCGTCCGGGCGGAGCTCGGCGTGTCCTCCGGTGCGTGACCGCCGGACGATTCACCCCACCACGTCCGGCCCGGTGACTCCCGGCCGATTACCGTGAGGGGATGACCTCCGCGTCGCCCGACCGGCTGGTCGTCCTCACCGGGGCCGACGGCCGTCTGGGTTCCAGGCTCGCCTTCCGCGTGGCGGCGGCGGGTGGTCGGCAGCGCCTGCTCGTCAGCGGGAGGGGCACGGCGCCCCGCCTGCCCGACGGTGCACCCCTGCCGGAGGCGGAGGTCGTCGCCGTCCCTCCCGAGGCCGATCGCAGAGCCCTGACCAGTGCGTTCGACGGCGCCTATGCGGTGTTCCTGGTCCCGGGCTCGGAGCGCACCGGTCGGGTGGGCAAGCACCGTGCCGCCATCGACGCGGCAGTGCTCGCCGGGGTGCGGCACGTCGTCTACGTGTCGTCGGTGGGCGCTGCGCCGGACGCCGTGTCGTCCGCTGCTCGTGACGACTGGCTCACCGAGGAGTACCTGCGTGGCACCGACCTCAGATGGACGATGCTGCGGATCGCCATGTTCCACCGCACCCTGACGTTCGCGGTCCACGACGAGTCGTACGGATCCGTGCGGGACACCGTGCTCCGCGCCCCGGCAGGAGCCGGACGGGTCGCCACCGTGTCGCACGACGACGTGGCCGACGTCGCCACCGCCGTGCTGCTCGACGAGGACCCGAAGCGGCACGCGGGCCGGACCTACCACCTGACCGGACCCGAGGCGCTGAGCCTCGACGAGGTGGCGGCGGTGCTGTCGACGGCCGTGGGGCGGTCCGTCCGGTACGTGCCGCAGACCGTGGAGCAGGCACGCTCCTTGTTCTACCGGTCGACCGCCGGTGAGGTGGAGGACTGGATATCGCAGTGCCAGGCGATCGAGGCGGGTGGGCTCGCCGCGGTGAGCCCCGACGTCAGGCAGCTCGCGGGGCGGCAGGCACGATCGCTCGAGACGTGGCTCGACGACTATCCGACGGAGTGGGCCCACCTGCGGTTACCGTCGGTGAGATGACGAGCCTCTCCCCAGGTCCGGACGACGGAACGACACCCGAGCCGGCGTGGGAGCCAGACGTGCTGCCGGGCTTCGAGCGGCTGACGCTGCCCCTGCAGCCCGACGAGGACGACCCCGAGGTGGTGGCGACGCTGGTCCGGCGAGCCCGGCCGGAGCCGGTCGAGCCTGCGGGAGACCGGCACGACGGCGCCGAGCCCCGCCGGGGCATGCGTCGGGTGGGCGCCGAGAACCCGCAGGTCGCGCGGCTCTGGGACGAGCTGTCGGAGCTGGGGCGGCGGCTGCACCTGCGGGGCGCGGCACGCCCGCATCACGACGACGAACCGCATGCTGCCCCGCCCGACGTCGGCGTCGACCTGCTGTACGTGCACGGCTGGCTCGACTACTTCTTCCAGGCCCATCTCGCTGACTTCTGGGAGTCGATCGGAGTGCGGTTCCACGCCCTCGACCTGCGCCGTTACGGCCGCAGCCTGCGCGAGGGCCAGACCCCAGGATTCGTCCGCAGCCTGACCACCTACGACGAGGAGATCGAGGCTGCGCTCAGCGCCATGGGACACGGCCGTGACGCGGAGCCCGAGCGCAAGCTGGTGCTCATGGGCCACTCCACGGGCGGCCTCACCGTCAGCCTGTGGGCGGCCCGCAACCAGGAACGGGTCGCCGGGCTGGTGCTGAACTCGCCCTGGCTGGAGTTCCAGCCTCGCGAGGCGGTGCGGAAGATCATGGAGCCGGGCATCCGCGTCCAGTCCGCGCTCGTGCCGCGCAGCCAGCTCGTCAACCTGGACCGCGGCCTGTACGCCCGCGCGATCTCCTCGCGGTTCGACGGCGAGTGGGAGTACGACGTCACCTGGCGCCCCGATGCCGGCTGGCGCCCCACACCGGCGTGGCTCGCGGCGATCTTCCGCGGGCAGGACCAGGTGGCGCGCGGGCTCGGCATCGAGGTGCCGGTCCTGGTGCTGCTCAGCACCCGCAGCACCATCCCGACGCGCTGGAGCGAGGACATGCGGAGCACCGACTCGGTGCTGGACGTGGTCGGGATCGCCCGCCGCGTGCCCGACGTCGGCTCCCTCATCACCCTCGTGCGCATCGCCGGCGGCCTGCACGACGTGACCCTCTCGGCGACGCCCGTGCGCGAGCACGTGTGGCGCGAGACCGAGCGCTGGTTCCGCGGCTACGTGCTCGCTCCGGACTGACGCCGAGCCGCCTGCTTCCTCGACTCCGGCGGCGCCTGGCGAAGGCGCGGCCATGGTGAGATCCTGGAACGGAGGTGCCCACACCGACGTCGGGTACGAGGGGCGATGCGCCATGACAACGCACCAGGAGACCCATCCCCGGGCTCGCCGGGGCGGGCCGTTTCTCGCTCGCAGCGAGACCGCCGTCGGGCTCGCTGCGCTGATTCTCGGGATGCTGATCTCGCAGGGAGCCGCCGAGGGGGTGACGATCGCGGGCTGTCTCGCCATGGCCGCCGGAGTCCTTTCCGGCAAGTTCGGCGCCAGCTGGGGGCGCATGGCCGTGGCAGCAGGGCTGGGCTTCGTGGTCGGGTCCGTGCCCTACTGGCTGGTGACCGTCGTGGTCATCGTGACCGCGTACGGGTTCTGAACCGGCGCGGGACGGTCACCAGAACTTCCACCACGGGCGACGCTCCGACGTCGTCGGCTCGCGGTCCGACGCCGACGGCGTGCTCGACGCTGCCCGCCGTGCCGTTCTCCTGGCGCGCCACCGGACGACCTCCTCGTCGACGTCCCGGGTGGGCGTGACGACCGGCGGTCCGCCCCGGAGCTGGCGCCGCGCATCGACGACGCGTGCGTTGAAGTCCGCGACGATCTCTCGCACACGCTGTTCCATCCCCTCGCGGTCCAGCGTGTCGTCCAGCTCCGCATCGTCCTTGCGCAGCTGGGCGGACGGCAGGACGCCTGTGATGTTCTCGCGCTCGATGAGGCCCTTGACCCACCAGTCGGGGTCGTACGTGCCGGTCAGGCCGGGTATTGGCTTGCCCTGCAGCGGCAGGTTGTCGAACTCGCCGCGGCGCATCGCCTGGTCCACGACGACGTCGACGTAGCGGGAGCGCTCCTCGGCGCTCATGCTGGCGAGCGACTTCTTGCCCTCGTCGTCACCGTCCGTACCGTCGGACGCGGGGGAGTCACCTGGCTCCTGGGCGCTCGCCGCCTCCCGGTCCACGCGGTACTGCGCGGCCCGGCGGAGGGGGTCGTTCTCTGCGTCCTTGCGCGATCCCGGCGCCATGCCAGCATGTTACAACTTTCACAAGCGGCTCGGAAGGGTCGTCACGAGCACCATCTCGCCTACCTCCTGATACTTACGCGCCGTGGCGGCTCGTACACGGACATCGCCACTGGTCATTGGTCGTGTTCGGGGCTGCTGGCGGGGTGTCATCGAGGCTCCTGGAGGTACGTGCGGATGTCCGGTCCGGACACAGCACGAGCATCCGAGCGGAAGGAGTCGACGATCGGGTCCGCGAGACGTACAGCGTCGTGCAGGCGCGCGGGCGTGGTGAGGTAGACCTGGACGGCTTGGCCGGTGGCCGCGCTGAGCTCGCTGCGGAGTTCGTCAGCGAGGTCCTCGGCGAAGTCATTCAATTCGTCGACGACGACCACAAGATCGACGTCCGAGTCCAGCCTGGCCTCGCCACGCGCGACGGAACCGAATACGGCCACCGTCACGGATAGAGGATCGTCGGGACCATGTTCCGCTATGACCTCCGCGACGCGCGACCGGAACCGGGTCCATGGATCGAGCGCGCTGAAGGCGGCGTCGATCGCGGCGAAGCCGAAGTGCTCCCGGTTCAAGGTGTGTGTTGTCGCTGCCCCGACATGGGAGGACAGGACGATTCCCTGGAGCGCGAGTCGAGAGAGCGCCAACCGGATTCCTCGTACAGAACCCTTGCGCGTGACGCGGTGGACGTCGGAGCCGGTCATCGGTGTTCCAGCTCGCCACAGGGTGGGGAGGGCAATACCCCACTCGCCGGACGTGTTCGTGGGCGATGATGGCGGCATGAAGGTTTCTCGCCGGTCCCACGTGCCCCCGTTCGCCGTCATGGAGGTGCTCGCCGCCGCGAACGCGCGGCGTGCCACCGGGGCGGACGTGCTCAACCTCTGCGCGGGGGAGCCGTCGACCGGCGCGTCCGACGTCGTGCGCGAGCGTGCCATCGCGCTGCTGCGGGAGGGCACCCTCGGTTACACCGAGGCGATGGGTGTGCCCGCGCTGCGTGCGGAGATCGCCGGCCACTACAAGCGCTGGTACGACGTCGACGTCGACCCCGCGCGGATCGCCGTCACCACGGGTTCGAGCGGCGGGTTCGTGCTCGCGTTCCTCGCGTCGTTCGACGTCGGTGACCGCGTGGCGCTCGCCCGCCCCGGCTACCCCGCCTACAAGAACATCCTGTCGGCGCTGGGCTGCGAGGTCGTGGAGCTCGACTGCGGTCCCGAGACCCGTTACCAGCCCACGGTGTCGCAGCTCAACGAGGCCTACTACGGCGGAGGGCTCGACGGCGTCATGGTCGCCTCGCCCGCCAACCCGACGGGCACGATGATCACGCCGGCCGAGCTGGCCGCGATCGCGGAGTGGTGTGCCGACCACGACGTGCGGCTGATCAGCGACGAGATCTACCACGGCATCGCCTACTCGGACGAGGTGGCGCAGGCGACGGCGGCGACGTTCACCGGCCAGGGCGCGGTCGTCGTCAACTCGTTCTCGAAGTACTGGGCGATGACCGGCTGGCGGCTCGGCTGGCTGGTGCTGCCCGACGAGCTGGTGGCGCCCGTCGACGCGCTCGCGGGCAACGTCGCGCTCTCGCCGCCGGCGCTCGCGCAGCATGCCGGCATCGCGGCGTTCACGCCCGAGGGATATGCGGCTGCGGCGGAGAACGTGGCCCGGTACGCGGCGTCGCGCACGCTGTTGCTGGAGCGGCTCGGTGAGCTGGGGTGGCGTCCCGTCGCTCCGGCCGACGGAGCGTTCTACCTGTACGGCAACGTCGCCGCGTTCGGGCTCGACTCGATCACCTACTGCGCGCGGCTCCTGGCCGAGGCGGACGTGGCGATCACGCCGGGGACCGACTTCGACGGCGTGCACGGGCACGAGTGGGTGCGGCTGTCGTTCGCGTCCTCCCTGGACACGGTGACGCGTGCCGTCGACCGGATCGTGGCCTGGCACAAGACGCTCTGAGCACCTTCCGGTCACTGGCGGCGGCGCAGCACCTCTGGCAGCACGACCCACACGATCACCAGCACCACGAGCACGCAGGCACCGACCACGATTCCTGCGGTCCGCCCGACCACGACGTCGAACACGAGCAGTGCCGCGCCGGTCATCACCAGGGCGAGCACACCCAGGGCGATCCGGGTGAGCCGGGCGCCCATGGTGACGATGTGGCTCTTCATCTGCTTGCGGAACAGGGCCCTGTGCACGCTCACGGGCGCCACGATCAGGGCGGTCGCCGTCACCGAGATCACGACCAGGACCAGGTAGACGGTGCGCTGGTAGTTGTCGAGATCGGCGAACCGGGCCTGGAACGGCAGCGTGAGCAGGAACCCCGTGAGGATCTGCACGCCGGTCTGCATGACGCGCAGCTCCTGGAGGAGCTCGTTCCAGTTCCGGTCCGCTCGCTCGGCGGGTGACTCACTGCGTCCGTCTGTCTGCACGGTCCCATTGTCGCAAGTGTCGGGTAGGTCTGGCCCGCCGAGAAAATTCACCCGCTGGCATCACCGCCTCCCGTGGCCCGCCCTTGCCGCCCGGGAGAACATGCGGCTGGGGCGGGACGCGTCCGCGTCCCCAGGACAAGGGGCATGGACTGATGAGATCAAAGATGCGTGTGCCACTGAGCATGGTGCTCGGTGCGGCACTGACGATGACCGGCATCGCGACGTCGAGCGTGGCCGCGACACCCGATGCGGCGGCGGAGCCAGGACCTTCCGCGGGGCAGACGACGCAGGCGCAGACCATGACCAGGCAGGTGCAGGACGTCACCGTCACGGCGAAGATCTCCCTGCCGCCGGGTTCGGACGTGCGGGGATCCATCGTCGGGACGCTCAGCATCACCCACAACGGGACGTCCGCGGCGATGCGGTCGGGGCGGATGACGATGGTCGACCCCGACGGCCGGGACCTCGTGGGCGCGCAGTTCGTGGGTTCCGGGACCGCCAACGCCTGGACCTCCACCGTGCCGCTGTCCGCGGACGCGAAGTCGGGCGTCTACCAGGTCAGCGTGGCCGCCGAGATCGCGGTGACGACCTCCGACGGGGTCGTCAACGTGCCGATCCGTACCGCCGACCCGGTCTCGGTGCCGTTCCGTGCACAGCGGAACATTCCCTCGATCTGGACGTCGACGTCGAGCGCGCCTGCCGGCTCGACGATCTCGGTCTCGGGCGCCGCGAACATCCGGAGCCTCGGCACCGGTGACTACCTGCCTGCCACCGGTCAGCAGGTGAAGCTGTACTTCGACCCGACCGGCGACGCGCCGGAGGCCCTGCGAGCGACCCTCACGACCGACTCGCGAGGCTTCTTCACGAGCCGGCAGAAGCCGGGCGGCTCCGGTAAGTGGCGGGCCGAGATGCCGATGACCGACGCGGGCGCGCGAGCGGTATGGACCATCACCTCCGCGGAACGGGAACGCACGACCACGCTGCGACAGGGCTCGGTGAGCGCTACGCAGAACGGCTTCACCGCGGGTGACCACCTGATGACGCACGACGTCGTGGTGGGCCTTGCCCCGGTGCAGCGCCGGGTCGACGTCGGCAGCCTCGGCTTCACCGTCGGCGGGAAGTCGGGCTGGGTCAGTGCCCAAAGCCGGCGCGGCGAGGGCAGCTTCCCCGACGGGTACCGCGTGGAGCGCGAGATGGTGCACGCCGGAGTCGGCACCAGTGCCGCGACGTTCACCTTCAACCCGACCCTGCCCGCGGGCATCTATGACATCGGCATCCGGGACGCCATGAAGGCCTGTTCCGCACCCAGCTGGGCCGCGAACGACGCCGCCAGCGGCCTGAGCAGCTGCACGCACAACGTCCTGGTCCAGGACTCCACCGTCACGACCATCGTGGTGAAGCGCGCCAGCACCACCACCGTCTCGGCGTCGGACACGTCGTTCACCGGGCCGAAGACCATCACCCTCAGTGGTGAGGTGCGGAAGGTGCAGCTCGTCAGCGGCGGCGGCGCCGCGGACAAGCCGTCCCCCAACACACCGGTCAAGCTGTACTTCGACCCGGCGGGCTCGGCAGCACCGGTCTACAAGAAGACCGTCAGCACCGGTGCGAACGGGACCTACTCGACGCCGGTCGCGACGAGCACCTCGGGTAAGTGGATCGCGAAGTACGCGGGCACGACCCTGCAGGCGCCCTCGCAGGCGTCGGTGGCCATCACGGTCAACTAGCCGAGCGTTCCCACAAGGTCCGCTTCGACCAAGCGCTTCGGCAGGCATCCTCCCGAGAATGCCTGCCGAACCGCTTGGTCGAGGCGGACCTTCGTGCTGCGCCCGGGTTGTCAGTCGTACGTGCGGAAGACCGCGTCCTCCGGCACCGTCACGATCGGCGCTGCCGTGTGTCGCACGGCACGTCCCGGCTGTCCGGGCTCCGCCTGTTCCGTGCGTGTGGTGGTGCCGGCCGGCCGGCCGGACTCCAGGAGAGTGCCGACCATCACCTTCACCTCGGCCTCGGACCCTCCAGGTGTGTTCCAGGAGATCCGGTCGCCGGCCAGGCCGATCAACACCAGTACTTGTGGACCGCCCTGTCCGACTCGGATCAGATCAGGGCCGGCCGCTCGGCTCGGCGCGGTGTCGCGCAGCAGATAGGCGACTGGGCCGGTCGACCAGACGACGGCGTCGCCCGCCGCGGAGAGACCGGACACCTGGCTGTCGGTCAGTCGGACGGTGATGGTCTCGTCCTCGTCGGGACTGACTCCTCCGTCCACCCGTGGGACGACGGTGAGCGTGACCGCGTCGCTGCCGTGGACATAGACGAGCACGTCGTCGGTGATGTCGACGAACGAGACGGGTGCGTCGTCGTCCGGGTTTCTCACCGTCAGCAGGGTCGCCACGCTGCCGCCGTCCCCGTACGACGTGAAGGTCGTCGTCGAGTGGCCGTCGGCATCCCGCCCGAGCGTCGCCACGACAAGCTCGTCGGCGTCGCTCCCCACGGCGGTCGCCTGGCGGGCCAGGACCTCCGGCTGGCCGGAACCGTCGGCGCGAGTCACGGAGGCGATAGTCCCGTGCCGCCACGCGATACGGCCGGCAGTCATCGTCGGGTAGTCAGTGTCTCGCCGGGGGATCTCGGCGAGGGTGCGGGTGTCACCCATGGCGGGAGTGGTCGTCCGAAGCGTGTACGGCGAGTCCATGAGCTCTTCCGGTGTCTCGCCGGCCACCTCGTACCACGCCGCCCGGCGCCCCTGAGCGGTCAGGCCCATCACCCTGGTGTGCCCGGTGCTGGTCAGCTCCCCTTGCAGCCCATCAGTGCCGAACACCTGGTAGCCAAGGAGGTACCCGTCGCTGATCCCGAAATTGCGCGCCTGCCAGAACGCTCCGAACTCGTTCACGTTCTCGGGATTCCGGTCACCAGCCAGCACGTCGTCGATCCGGATGTCGAAGCAGGGTGACATCGGCCGTGCGTCGGTCAGGTCGTACGTCACTCCCGGTCGGCTGCCGGACGGCACCTCGGGATCAGGCGTCCGCCGCACCGCTCGCTCCGGGACGTCACAGCCCGACACCTCCGTGATCCCCAGCAGCTCTCGCACCTGCTCGCTCCCGGGAAGCGTGACGTCCCCCAGCCCTGGCACGGGCACCGGCCCCGTGAGGGCCAGCGAGAGGGCGACGGCGGCCGCCGTCGTGCAGGCGCCCACCGCCTGCCACGACCGCCGACGCCGCAGCGCGCGCCGGCTCCCGGCGAGCACCTCGTGGGCGTCGAACCGGTGCTCCTCGACCGTGTCGGCACCGGCCCGGAGGCGGGCCAGGACGTCCGTGTCGTCGATGCTCATCGCGCACCCTCCTCGAAGATGTCGCGCAGGCGGGCGATCCCGCGTGCGTTGGCGGACTTGACCGTGCCGAGGGGGATCCCGAGCTCCTGGGCGGTCTGCTCCGCGGTGAGGTCGAGCAGGTGGCGCAGCACGACCACGCGACGCTGCGCGACGGGGAGCTGCGACAACGCGCGCATCACCTCGTCCCGCACGGCGACGCCGTCCGCGGGACCCGCGACCGAGCCGGCCGGAACGGCGTCGGACGTCACCTCGTGGCGGGTTCGGCGCCAGCCGTCGATGCGCAGGTTGAGCAGGATCCGGCGGGCGTAGGCGCGGGGCTCGCCGGCACGCGCCTTGTGCCACGACCGGTAGGAGCGTTCGAAGGTCGCCTGCACGAGCTCCTCGGCCCGGTGCGGGTCACCGGACAGGAAGAGCGCCGTCTTGTAGAGGTACGGGCCGGCGTCCTGCACGAACGCCGTGAACTCCTCGTCCTTGGTCCGCGTGACGTCGACCCTGACCAGCGGGTCGTCACTCACCGGGGCGGACATGGTCGCGCGCTCTCCTCGTCATGTCCCCCACCACGCGGGCGACTGGGAGAAAGGTTCCACGTGCCGGGGAGGAATCTGAACCGCCGTCACGACCCGCCGCAGCCGATTGACCCCATTCACCGGCGAAACTAGCCTCGAGCGTGGCCCGATCGATGATCTGGTCACCCATACCTGGACACCCTCCGCGAGCACGGGGCCGACGCGCGCCGGGCCTGACCGCCGAGGAGCTCCGGACAAGGAGAACCCCGTGAGCACCCACGTCGCGCAGCCGTTCGTGCTCGAGCTGGCGGACCCGGCGGCAACCGACCTCGCGACGACCGGTGGAAAGGGCTCGTCGCTGGCGCGCCTGGCCGCCGCAGGCCTACCGGTTCCCGGCGGCTTTCACGTCACCACCGACGCCTACCGTGCGGCGGTGAGGGGCGCACCGCAGCACGTGATCGTCGAAGCCGCGGGACTGGTCGACCCGGGCCGGCCCGAGACGTACGAGGCAGCTGCGGCCCGCATCGCTCAGGTGTTCGCAGAGCTGGAGATCCCGGGCGCGGTGGCCGACGCCGTCCGGGCCGGCCACTCGAGGCTGCACCCCGCCGGCACCGGCGCACTCGCCGTGCGCTCCTCGGCCACCGCCGAGGACCTGCCGGGGATGTCGTTCGCGGGCCAGCAGGACTCGTACCTCAACATCCGCGGCGAGGAGGCACTGCTGCGTGCGGTCCGGGACTGCTGGTCCTCCCTGTGGACGGCGCGTGCCATCGGCTACCGCGCCCGGCACGGTATCCCCGCCGACGGGGTAGCCCTCGCGGTGGTGGTGCAGGACCTGGTCGACGCCGACGCCGCCGGCGTCCTGTTCACCGTCGACCCGATGACCGGTTCTCGGGACAGCGTGCTGATCAACGCGGCGTGGGGGCTGGGGGCGGCCGTCGTCAGCGGGCAGGTCACACCCGACACCTTCTTGGTGGCCCGGCTCGGCGGCGCCGTCGGGACGACCATCAGCACCAAGGACGTGCGTACGGTGCGGAGCGAGGACGGGACCCGGAACGAGCCGGTTCCCGCTGAGCTGCGGGAGCTACCGTCACTCACCGACGCGCAGGCCGCGGACCTCGCCGCGCTCGGTACGCGCATCGAGGAGCTGTACGAGGTCGCGGTGGACGTGGAGTGGGCAGTGCGCGACGGCCGGTCGTTCGTCCTGCAGGCGCGGGCCGTCACGGGAGCCGCCGGCCGGCAGCCGGTCCCCGAGGTGTAGGACGACCGCCTGCTCCGTCCCGCTCAGAACACCGGCTTGCCACCGGTGACGCCGAGCACCGTGCCGGAGACGTACGACGCCGTCACGGGTGACGCCAGGTACACGAACGCCGGCGCCACCTCGGCCGGCTGCCCGGCGCGTCCCAGGGGCGTGTCCTGACCGAACGGCGCTATCTTCTCCTCGGGCTGGGTGGCCGGCTGCAGGGGTGTCCAGATCGGTCCGGGTGCCACGGCGTTCACCCGGATCCCGCGAGGCCCCAGCTCTGCGGCGAGATTCACCGTGATGTTGTTGATCGCTGCTTTGGTGGCCGCATAATCGAGCAGCGAGTTCGACGGCTGGTAGGCCTGGATCGAGGAGTTGTTGATGATGGCACCCCCTTCGCCGAGGTGCGAGAGCGCGGACTGGGTCACCCAGAACAGCGCGTACAGGTTGGTCTTGAGCACGCGGTCCAGCTCGTCGGTCGTCACCTCCTCGACGGACGCTCGACGTGCCATCTGATAACCCGCGTTGTTCACCAGGACGTCGATACCGCCCAGCTCACCGGCGGCCCGGTGCGCGACCCCGCGCGCGGTCGCCTCGTCCCGCAGGTCGCCGGGCAGGAGCGCGCACTGCCGTCCTGCCTTGCGCACCCACTCCGCCGTCGTGCGCGCGTCCTTCTCCTCCTCGGGGAGGTAGGAGATGGCGACGTCGGCGCCCTCGCGGGCGAACGCAATGGCCACCGCGCGACCGATGCCGGAATCACCGCCGGTCACCAGGGCCTTGTAGCCGACCAGCTTCTCGCTGCCGACGTAGCTGGCCTCGCCATGGTCCGGCGTGGGGATCATCTGATCCGTCGAGCCGGGCGGATTCTGCTGCTGCGGGGGAAAGGGCTGGTCCTGGCTCATCTTGTCCTCCATCGTCGTGTGACGTGTCCGACCGATGTGGTGGCCTCTGCTCGACCCTCAAAAACACGCTAGCCCGTGGGCCAGCGTGTCGCATATCCCGTACTGTCAGAGCACCGGTTCTGCGAACTGTTCTGGAAGGAGCCTCGTGACTTCCCCAACCACGCCCAGCGAGCCCCCGCTCGACGAGACGCTCGAGGAAGTGCTCGCCGGAGGTGCCCGACCCCCGGTCGGTCGGTATCGGCTGGACCTGGCGACAGGTCAGTGGGCTTGGTCGGACGAGGTATACGTGATGCACGGCTTCGATCCGGGCCAGATCGTGCCGACGACGCCCCTCATGCTCTCCCACAAGCACCCCGACGACCGGGCACGGGTCGACGGCCTGCTGCGCCGCGCCGCGGAGACCGGGCAGCCGTTCAGCTCGGTGCACCGCATCCGGGACGCCCGCGGCAAGACGCGCACGCTGGCCGTGACGGGCCAGGGACGGCGCGACCCCGCGACAGGCCGGGTCACGGAGCTGTTCGGCTACTTCATCGACGTCACGGAGTCGCACCGGGAGGCGGCGGCCCGCGACGCGACGGCCTCGATCCAGGCCTCGGCCGAGCGGCGAGCGGTCATCGAGCAGGCCAAGGGCGTGCTCATGGTGGTCTACGGCATCGACGAGGAAGCCGCGTTCGAGCAGCTGCGGCAGGCGTCGAACCTGGCGAACATCGCGGTCCGGGACATCGCCTACTCGCTCGTGCACCTGTTCTCCGGTCCGGAGGTCACGGTGTTCCC
Source organism: Promicromonospora iranensis (assembly GCF_028994805.1). Taxonomy (GTDB): domain Bacteria; phylum Actinomycetota; class Actinomycetes; order Actinomycetales; family Cellulomonadaceae; genus Promicromonospora; species Promicromonospora iranensis. The sequence goes on from NZ_JAJQQP010000007.1 coordinate 310,443, forward strand.
GACACGCGAGGCGATCGAAGAGTTCCTGGAAAAACCCATCCCGCCCGAAGAACTCTGAGACGAGCCGGCCGGGATCTCTCCCGGCCGGCTCGTGCGGTCGCGACGGCGGGCACATCGGGACCATGATCAGGGCGTGCGCCTCGCCACGTTCAACATCCAGCACGGCCTCGGCCCTGACGGCCGCGTCGACAACCAGCGGCTCGCCGGTGCCGTCGCGGCGCTCGACGCCGACGTCGTCGGGCTGCAAGAGGTCGACCTGCGGCAGGCCCGGTCCGGGGGAGCCGACCAGGCACGGCTCTGCGCGGCGGCCATGGGCGCGGTCGACCACCGGTTCCGACCCGCGCTCGCAGGCCCGTTCCGCTACCCCGGCGTCCGACGCCGAGCCCGCCGCGCGGAACGGCTCGACGCCCCCGGCTACGGCATAGCACTGCTCTCCCGCTACCCCGTGCGGAGCTGGCACACGGTGCTCCTGCCGCCCGCGACCCCGTGGGTGTGGGGCAGGATCCAGCTCGGCACCGACGAGCCACGGGTGGCGCTCGCGGCCGAGGTCGACGCACCCTCGGGTCCGCTCACGGTCGTGTGCACCCACCTCAGCGTGTACCGGTTCCCGTCGGCCACCTGGGCGGGAGGCCTGACCCGGCGCGCTGTCGGATACCGCCGTGGCACGCCGGGCGAGCGGCACGCGGAACGCCAGGTCGACCACCTGCGGAGCCGGCTCGCAGGGTTACCCCGGCCGCTGGTGCTGCTGGGGGACTTCAACCTTCGCGGTTCGGTGCCGGCCGACCGCACCGGCTGGCGTCCGCTCGCGACGGGCGACACCTTCCCCCGGCACGACCCGCGGTTCCAGATCGACCACGTCCTGTGGGACGGCGGGACCGCCCTGCCCGACGGCGCAGGGTCTACCTCGAGCGGGACGCCGATCGCAGAGGGCAGGGTGGTGGACACGGGCGTCTCGGACCACCGTGCCCTGGTCGTGGACGTCGACTGGTGAAAGCCGTGGCCGGGTGAGCGGCGCTCGGCCGGTCCTGACGTCCCGGTCGGTCAGTGAGTGCTCGGGTCAGCCCACGAAGATGCAGAAGGTGTGGCCTGCCGGGTCGGCGAGTGCGTAGAGCGGTTCCTCCGGGTCGTCCGACCGGTCGTAGCGCAGGGTCGCACCGAGCGCGAGGGCGCGGTCGCGCGCCTCGGCGAGGGCGGTGACGTCGGGCACGGTGGTGTCCAGATGGAGCTGCTGCGGTACGCCGGGTTCCGGCCACGTCGACCTCGGTAGCTCGTCGACCTGCTGGAACGCGAGGGGAACGCCGTCGTCGTTCCGCAGGACGAGCCAGTCGCGGCCCTTCGGGTCCGGCGCGCCGGACGGCGGCGGCTCGTCACCGGGACGGTAGGAGAGCTCGAAGAGCTGCCGGTAGAACTCGGCGAGGGCACGTGCGTCGGTGGTGTCGAGCACCACCTGTTGGATGCGCGGGTTCATCTGGACAGCGCACCACATGCGGCGCCACCCGCAAATGCTGCCCGGCCGCACAGACCGCGCGAGGCCCGGCGCCGCGGCGCCGGACCTCGCGAGGACCCCAGGAGACGGGAAACCGTCAGGCGGCCTCGGCGTAGGCGCGGTGGCCGACGGCGGCCTGTGCGGCCGGCTCCTGGTCGTCCTGCTCGATGTCCTCGACGACGGTCAGCGTGGGCGCGCTCTCCGTCCGCCGCTTCTTCGCGCGGACCACCGTGGCGACGGCGTTCGCGCCGATCAGGATCGCGGCGATGTTCGCGGCGGCGGACGGCCAGACGCCGTTCGACGCGGCGACCGTCAGCATGGTCACGGCGGCAAGCATGTTGGTGCCCTGGAACGCGAGGGAGTCGGCGTTCCAGCGCCCACGGCTGACCATGGCGTAGGCCACGAGGCCGGCGAGCGCGCCGACCCAGCCGAGAGCGGTGGCAACCATCATGAGGGACATGGCAATACTCCTGGGAAACTGGAATCGAAACGATTCGAGGATGTGCTGGAGACCGGGAGCCGGAATCCATGTGGGGGTGGTGGCGTGTGGTCCGGGAGGAGCATGCTCCGACCGCCGCCAGGATCAAGCATGGGGCAGATTCGCGTTCAGCACAATCGAATGTTCGTGACTCCGGCATGTAGCATTGCTACATGCCGACGGACCCGCGAAGACTCGCTTTTCTCCTCGCCGTGCACCGCGCCGGCGGAGTGCTCGCAGCCGCTGATCTCCTGCACGTGACGCCCTCCGCCGTCTCCCAGCAGATCGCCCGCCTGGAGGCCGAGGAGGGCATCGACGTGCTCGACCGCGGACCTCGTGGAGTGACCCTCACGCCGGCCGGCCGGGTGCTCGCCGACGCGGCCGAGAGCATCGAGGCTGAGCTGGTCCAGGCGCGCCAGGCCGTCGCCGCTCTGGGCGGGGAGCTGACGGGGCGGGTGTCGGTCGGGTCGATCCAGACCGCCATCCGTACGGTCGTCGCACCGATGCTCGTCTCGCTCGCCGAGCGCCACCCGCACATCGAGGTGGACGTGCAGGAGTACGACCCGCCGGAGGCGACCCGCCGGCTGCGCGCCGGCGACCTCGACGCGATCGTGCTGGAGCGGGATGTCGACGTCGATGCCCCGGCACCGCGCGGCGCCCACGACGTCCCGCTGCTCGACGAGCCCTGGCGCATCGTCGTCCCGACCAGCCTGCCCGAGCCGGAGCGCATCGACGACCTCGCGGGTCTCATGTGGGTCGGTCCGCAGGCAGGCTCGGCCGCGGACCGCGCGCTCGGCCGCCTGGCCGCCCAGCTCGGCACGACCTTCGAGACCCGGCACGCCTACAACGACTTCGACACCGCCATCTCCCTGGTCGCCGCCGGCCAGGGGGTGGCGATGCTGCCCGCCCTGGCCCTGCAGCAGGAGGTGCCCGACGGCGTCGCCGTGGTCGCGCTCGCGGGTCTCGGTTCGCGGCGCATGGTGGTGCGGCACCGAAAGAACAGGCACGAGCCAGGGCCCGCGGTCCGGGCGGTCGTGGACGAGATGGTCGCCGCGGCGCGCGAGATCGACCTCGGATAGTCGCCGAAGCGATCGGGAGCGACTGTCAGTACGGCGGGGCCAGGTCGGGAAACATCGGGAAGTGCTTGATGTTTCTCGTCCAAAGATCTGCGCCAGTGGTGAGCGTCGAGGCCGCTATGACGTAGTCGGCGATGTCGATCCCCGAGTGGGACGTGCGGTAGGAGCGCGCGAGCCGACCTGCCTCGTCGGCGATCGTCTGGTCGACGTCCACCCACTCGATGACGTCCAGCAGCTTGCGGGTGCGGGTCTTCTCCGGTGCTCGCATCCCGCCCAGGATCTCGGTACGGGTCAGCACGGATCCGGTTACAGACCGCCCGAACTGGCGGGCGCCGGCCAATACGTCACGGGACATCTCATTGCCGCGCAGCAGGTCGATGAGCACCGAGGTGTCGACCAGGATCGGGGACCCGGTCACCATTCACCGAACCGGTCGGCGCGTGCCGTACGGATTCGTTCCACGTACGCCTCACCGTCGGCATCTCGCTCGGACCACGCGCCGAAGGCCTGGTCAACGGCGTCGCGAAACTCTTCCGTCCCGGACCGGCCGTAGGTCTTGTCCACTGCGCGGCGCACCAATTCGGCGAGGCCCAAACCAGTCTGGCGCGCCTCGGCCAGGAGGCGCTCGTACTGCGCATCCTCCAGCGTGATCTGCGTGCGATGGCTCATGATGTAAGGCTACATCACCTTGGCGAGAGGCTCCAGCGGGGGTGCCACGCCGCTACGATGTGCGCATAACTGAAGATCTTCAACGGTCCCGGGTGACGACAGCTCGATCACCAGGACCGTGCCGCCAGAACCGTGACGGGAGAGTCCGGCCGGGTGCGCACCACCGCCGTCGGGCGAGGCGCCTCCGGAGCACCCGGCGCCGAAGGAGCAATTTCCTCCCCGGGAATCTCTCAGGCCCCCGTACCGTCACAGCGAGGCAACTCTGGAAAGCGAGCCGCCGCCGCGGGCAACCGGGCGCGGAGGCTCCACCGACGGTGCAAGTCGGCGCGTCCCGTCCTCCTCCCGGACCTCCGGGCAGGGACACGACGGACCGGCAAAACTCTCAGGTAGACGTACGCCCGCGAGCCGGGCAGCGCGTCCGATGACAGAGCGGGGAGGGACCGCAGTCGTCCCCACGCCCTCGGACAGCCAGGAGCCCGCCGTGCGCACGCCCCACAACCCCGACGTCTTTGCCGACCGGCATCTCGGCCCCCGCGGCCGCGAGGTCAGCACCATGCTGGACCAGCTGGGCATCGACACCATGGACGCCCTCGTCGACCGGGCGGTGCCCAAGGCGATCCGTAGCCAGGCGCCGCTGAACCTGCCGGCTGCCCGCACGGAGCCCGAGGTGCTCGCCCACCTGCGTGAGCTCGCGGGCAAGAACCAGGTCAAGACCCAGATGATCGGCCAGGGCTTCTACGGCACGCACACACCCGCCGTCATCCGCCGCAACGTGCTCGAGTCTCCCGCCTGGTACACGGCCTACACGCCGTACCAGCCGGAGATCAGCCAGGGCAGGCTCGAGGCGCTCCTCAACTTCCAGACCGCCGTCGAGGACCTCACCGGGCTGGAGATCGCGAACGCCTCCCTGCTCGACGAGGCCAGTGCCGTCGCCGAGGCCGTCGCCCTCATGTGGCGGGCGTCGCGGGCCAAGGAGGGGTACGTCGTCCTGGACGCCGACCTGTTCGGGCAGTCGCTCGCGGTGGCGAGGGGGCGTGCCGAGGCGATCGGCCTCCCCGTGGTGGTCGCCGACCTCAGCCAGGGGCTGCAGGCGGGCCTGCCCACCGAGCTCCCCCCGGGCCAGCTCGTCGGCCTCGTGGTCCAGCAGGTCGGCGCGTCCGGCCGGGTGCTCGACGCCCGCGGCGTGGTCGCCGAGGCCAAGGAGGCCGGGGCGCTCGTCACCGTCGCCACCGACCTGCTCGCCCTCACGCTCCTGGTCAGCCCGGGCGAGCTCGGCGCCGACATCTCGGTCGGGTCCGCGCAGCGCTTCGGCGTCCCGCTCTTCTACGGCGGCCCCCACGCCGCCTACATGGCGGTGAGGAAGGGACTGGAGCGGCAGCTCCCCGGCCGCCTGGTCGGTGTCTCGATCGACGTCGACGGCGCTGCCGGCTACCGTCTCGCCCTGGCCACCCGTGAGCAGCACATCCGCCGCGAGAAGGCCACGAGCAACATCTGCACCGCGCAGGCGCTCCTGGCCATCGTGGCCAGCATGTACGCGGTCTACCACGGCCCGGACGGTCTCAAGGCGATAGCCGCCCGCGTCCACCAGCACGCGGCAGACCTCGCCGACACGCTGCGCACAGCGGGCGCCACGGTCGAGCACGACGTCTTCTTCGACACGATCCGCGCCGTCGTCCCCGGCAAGGCCCAGGCCGTAGCGGCCGCGGCAGCCGACGCGGGCTACAACCTCTTCGTCCCGGACGCCGACCACATCCAGATCACCACGGACGAGACGACGACGGCTCAGGACGTCGCAACAGTCGCCACCGCCCTCCTCACCACCCTGGGTCTGGAGACGAAGCCCACTGCAGAAGCCAACGAGGTGCAGGGAGCGTTCGCCGACTTCCCCGCGGACCTGACCAGGAAGACGGAGTACCTCACCCACCCGATCTTCCACACCCACCGCTCCGAGACCAGCATGCTCCGCTACCTGCGCAAGCTCTCCGACAAGGACCTCGCGCTCGACCGCACGATGATCCCGCTGGGCTCCTGCACCATGAAGCTCAACGCCACCGCCGAGATGGAGGCCATCTCCTGGCCCGGCTTCGCGGACATCCACCCGTACGCGCCCGTCGACCAGACGCAGGGCTACATCGAGCTCGTCTCCGCGCTGGAGGACCAGCTCGCCGAGATCACCGGCTACGCGGCGGTCTCGCTCCAGCCCAACGCGGGCAGCCAGGGCGAGTTCGCGGGCCTGCTGGCGATCAAGGGGTACCACGCGTCGCGTGGCGACGAGGGGCGCGACATCGTGCTGATCCCGGCGTCGGCCCACGGCACCAACGCGGCGTCGGCGGCGCTGGCGGGCCTGCGGGTCGTGGTGGTGGCGACGGCGGACGACGGCGAGATCCTGCTGGACGACCTGCGGGCCAAGCTGGACCAGCACGGCCCCCAGGTGGCGGGCATCATGATCACCTACCCGTCCACGCACGGCGTGTACGAGGAGCACGTGCGCGAGGTCTGTGACCTGGTGCACGACGCCGGTGGCCAGGTGTACATCGACGGCGCCAACCTGAACGCGCTCGTGGGTCTGGCACGCCCGGGCGAGTTCGGCGGCGACGTCTCGCACCTGAACCTGCACAAGACCTTCTGCATCCCGCACGGCGGCGGTGGTCCCGGCGTCGGGCCGGTCGCGGTGGCCGAGCACCTCGTGCCCTTCCTTCCCGGTGACCCGACGCCGGGTGTCGCGACCGGTGCGACCGACGGCTCGGCGGGCATCCCCGTGGCGTCGACGCGGTACGGGTCCGCCGGCATCCTTCCGATCTCGTACGCCTACGTGGCGCTGATGGGACCGGACGGGCTGACCGAGGCGACCAAGGCCGCCGTCCTCACGGCGAACTACGTGGCCTCACGTCTCGACCCGTACTTCCCCGTGCTCTACACGGGCCCGAACGGGCTGGTGGCGCACGAGTGCATCCTCGACCTGCGCAAGATCACCGCCGAGACCGGCGTGACCGCGGAGGACGTTTCGAAGCGGCTCATGGACTACGGCTTCCACGCGCCCACGCTGGCGTTCCCGGTGCCGGGCACGCTCATGGTGGAGCCCACCGAGTCGGAGGACCTGGCGGAGCTCGACCGGTTCATCGACGCCATGATCGCCATCCGCGGTGAGATCGACGCCGTCGCGGCCGGCCGCTGGAGCGCCGCGGACTCGCCGCTGCGCGGGGCGCCGCACACGGCGGCGTCGCTCATGACGGACGTGTGGGACAAGCCCTACTCGCGCGAGCTCGCCGCGTTCCCCGTGGCGAGCCTCCGGGCCACCAAGTACTGGCCGCCGGTGCGCCGCATCGACGGTGCCAAGGGTGACCGCAACCTGGTCTGCTCCTGCCCTCCCGTCGAGGCCTACGCGGAGTAGTTCTCTGTTGTGGGCGTGATCGTTGCGCCCAAAAGGACAGGTAGTCGCACGAAACACGCCCACAACCAAGGAGAGTCTGTGGCTGACAAGACCACCCCGCTGCACGACGAGCACGTCGCGCTCGGAGCTTCGATGACGCCGTTCGGCGGCTGGCTGATGCCGCTGCGGTACACGTCCGACCTGGCCGAGCACCGCGCGGTGCGCGAGGCCGCCGGCCTGTTCGACCTGTCGCACATGGGCAACATCAACGTGACCGGGCCTGACGCCGCCGCGTTCCTCGACCACGCGCTCGTCGGGTACATCTCCAAGGTCCGGGAGATGGGCGCGCGCTACTCGATGATCTGCGCCGAGGACGGCAGCGTGCTGGACGACCTGATCGTCTACCACGTCGCTCCCGGTGAGTACTCGGTCATCGCGAACGCCGCGAACGCGGAGCTCGTGCTCGCGAAGCTGCAGGAGCGCGCCACCGGGTTCGACGTGGCGCTCAAGGACGTGCAGGCCGGCCAGGCGCTGATCGCGGTGCAGGGTCCGCGGGCCGCGGAGATCATGCTCGCCACCGCCGGTCTGGCGGAGGACGCCGAGATCTCCGGCGGCACGGCGTTCGCCGACCTCAAGTACTACGCGTGCCTGCGCATGCGCTTCGAGGGCGAGCCCCTGCTCGTGGGCCGCACCGGGTACACCGGCGAGGACGGGTTCGAGATCTGGGTCTCGGCGGGACAGGCCGTCGCGCTGTGGCGTGCGCTGCTCGCTGCGGGCGAGCCGGTGGGCCTCGTCCCGGCGGGACTGTCGGCGCGTGACTCGCTGCGCCTCGAGGCCGGCATGCCGCTCTACGGCCACGAGCTCGACACCACCACCACGCCCTTCGAGGCGGGGATGGGACGGGTCGTGCGCCTCGACAAGGCGACCGACGACGGCACACCGGTTCCCTTCGTGGGCCGTGACGCCCTGGCCGCACGCAAGCAGTCGCCGCCGGCGCGCGTGCTGGTGGGCCTTCGAGGCGAGGGCCGGCGTCCGGCGCGGGCGGGGTACGACGTCGTGCAGCGTGGCGTCGACGGCGAGCTGGGAGCGGTGGTCGGCCAGGTGACGTCCGGCGCGCCGTCGCCCACCCTGGGCTACCCGATCGCCATGGCCTACGTGACGCCCGAGGTGTCGGCGGAGGGCACGGAGCTCGCGGTCGACGTCCGCGGGCGGGCGGAACCGTTCGTGGTCGTGCCGATGCCGTTCTACCGTCGTCCCCAGAGCTGAACCTCAGGTGGTCGAGCCGACGTGGGCCGACCGCCGGTACCCCTCAACCCGAAGCGCGCAAGGAGCTGTCATGGCCGATTTTCCCGAGAACCTCAAGTACACCACCGAGCACGAGTGGCTCGACGGATCCACACCCGCCGTCATCGGCGTGACCGACGTCGCGGCCGAAGCACTCGGTGACGTGGTCTACCTGGAGCTCCCCGAGGTGGGCGCGACCGTCGAGGCGGGCGCCGTGGTGGGTGAGATCGAGTCCACCAAGTCCGTGTCCGAGCTGTACTCACCGGTCAGCGGCACCATCACCGAGGTAAACACCGAGGCTGTGGACAACCCCGAGATCGTGAACCAGGACCCGTACGGCAAGGGCTGGCTCTTCAAGGTCGAGGTCACCGGAGCAGGCGAGCTGCTCACCGCCGCGGAGTACGCGGCGCACACCGGCAGCTGACGCCCGCGGCTCCGCCGAGCCGAGTCGAACCGCCCCTCAGGTCGCCCTGCGCGCATCTGGGGGGCGGATTCGGTATCGGAACGGTAACAGTCAGAAACTTCGTCCAGAACCGCGTCATGAACTTCATGCGGAGGGCTCTACCTCGTAGCAGCAACCGTAGGTCGGAACCCCAGAACCGGCCGCTGTGTGGAGGAAAACGACCATGACTGTGATGACCCTTGACCACCGTGTGCCCACCCTTACCCGTCGTGAGCGGGTAATTCTGGCGAACCTCACCGAGGACGCCACGCTCGAGCAGATTGCTCGACGCCTGTACGTCACCCGTAACACGGTGAAGACGCAGGTCCGTAGCGTCTACCGCAAGCTCGGCGTGTCCTCGCGTGCGGAAGCGATCGCCAAGGCGAACGAGTTCCAGCTCGCTGACTGACACACAGCACAGCACCACACGACGACGGCGCCATTCCCCAGAGGTGCCGTCGTCGTGCTGTGTCCGCTGAACCCAGGGGTGGCCGGCGCGTTCGGATGGAAGACTGCTCGGCATGCAGGAGACCCTCATCGACGTGGTCGCGGCCGCGATCGTGGACGACCTGGACCACCCCACCCGGCTGCTCGCCGCCCGTCGCTCGGCTCCGGCGGCGCTCGCCGGCCGCTGGGAGTTCCCCGGCGGCAAGGTGGAGCCGGGTGAGGGGCACCTCGCCGCGCTGCACCGCGAGCTCGACGAGGAGCTCGGCGTGACGGTGGCCGTCGGCGACGAGCTTCCGGGACCGGACGACGGCGGGTGGGCGATCACCAGCAAGCACCGGATGCGGGTCTGGTTCGCGCGGCTGCAGGACGGCGCGCCCGAACCGCTGGAGGACCACGACGAGCTGCGCTGGCTGACGGCGGCCGAGCTGGACGACGTCCCCTGGCTGGACGGCGACATCCAGATCGTCGAGGCCCTGGCCGAACACCTCTCGCCGAGGTAGTCGTCTGGCGCAGTAGTACTACCTCGCCAGGCGACTACCTCGGCGGGGTGGTCAGCGTGCCCCGGCCGTGACGTTCCTGCGGCTGCGGGCCGCTGCGACCCGGTGCCCGAGGGGCACGAAGGCGCCGTCCATCAGCACCGGCACCACATCGGTGGCGTCGACCTCGGTGGCGATCGTGACGTCGTCGGCGAACCCGGAGTCGAGCAGCTCGCGACCGCTCGCGGTGCCGCCCACCGAGTCCATGGTGTCCTGGGTGCCCTTCCAGAGGGTCACCGTCGCCGCGGTCTCCGGCGAGACGCTGACCTTGGGCAGCATGGAGGTGAGCCGCGCCGCGATGGCACCGACGGCGAGGTAGTCCTCCAGCGCGGGGCGCAGCGTGTCGTCGGGCCACCGCTCGCCCACGGGGACGAGCACCACGTCGTGCTTCTCGGAAGCGTCCAGGTGCGCGGCCGCGAGGCCGGCCACAGCCTTTGCGTTGCGCAGGCTGCCCGCGACGATGAGGGCGCCCCGGTTGGCGATCGTGTGGCAGATCTGGGCGGCGCTGGGCGACGGGATGACGAGGCGCTCGGCGTCCAGGTCCTGCAGGGACGCGGGGGAGATGCTGATGCCGTCCTCCCACCGCGGACCGGCGAGGGCGGCGCGCATCGTGCGCGCGAGCCGGGCGGCGCCGGCGGGATCGTGGTACGGGAACGGATACACCCCGGCGCCCTGTTCACAGGCGACGGTGACCGTCGTCGAGAAGGAGAGCACGTCCACGACGACCACGAGCGACGAGCGCGCATCCGTGGCGGTCAGGGCGAGAGCGCCGGAGATACCCCAATCCGTGCGCACACGGGCAGGACGCTGGTCGAAGGCGGGGGACGTGTTTGCCACGAACGCATCGTAGTGTCACCCGAACTCGCCCATGTTTCGCGCTCAGCGAACACCGTTGCGGTTCGGGCGCTATTCACACTCCCGCCGCCGGGTCATAACCTCGCCGCGCAACGCTGCCGCTGAACGCTCCCCCCGACCCCCCAGAAGGATCGAGCATGCGACGAGTCGCGCCCGCAGTGTCCCCGGTAACACCGCACAAAACCTTGACCAACGCGCTGACCTGCACCATCGCGGCAGCCCTCGTGGTGGTTCCGGGAATCGGCGCCGCTGCCGCGCCGTCGCCCTCGCCCGAGGACGTCCCGCGCAGCAGCGCCGCGCTGATGGCTCCGGAGCCCTTCGCGAGCGTTCCGTCCCGCTCCGGCAAGCCTGTCGAAATTTCCGCAGATGTCACCCATCTCGCTCTGGACGACAACGGCGACGCCATCGTCACGCGCCGCGACGAGCAGCGCATCGCGCCCGGCCTGGAGCTCACGCGGTTCGCGCGCATGGGCGAGGACGGCTGGCTCAGCGGTGAGGTGCTGGTCGCGGAGCTCGGCACGTCGGCAGCCGGAGCGGGGCAGCGCGGGAAGGTGCAGGTCGGCTACGTCGGCCCGGACCACGTGGCCGGCAACGCAACGGTCTCCGAGATGGCGGCCTCCCGGGGCGCGATCGCCGCGATCAACGGCGACTACTTCGACATCAACAACTCCGGTGCCGCGCTCGGCGTGGCCGTCGACGACGGCACGCTGGTCAAGTCCGCGTCCCCCGGTCGAGAGCGTTCGGTGGCGTTCGGGTCGGACGGCGCGGGCAGGCTCGCGCAGATCTTCCTCGAGGGCTCGGTGACCTGGGAACCGGGCGGCGACGTCCCCGTCAGCGGCCTCAACGTGACCGCCCTGCCCGCCGGCGGCGTCGCCGTGTACGACGCCGGCTGGGGCACCTTCACCCGTGCGCGCCCGCTGGCAGCGGGGGAGCAGGGTGTCGAGGTGATCGTCGACACCGACGGCACCGTCACCGCCGTCGGCCGGCCTGGCGGCGGGCAGCTGCCGGACGGGACGCGCGCCCTCGTGGCGCGGCCCGGGGCCGCGGCAGACGCGCTCGCGGGCCTGCGGCCGGGCGATCAGGTCGACGTGGCCTACGGCCTGCGCGAGGACGCGGGCGACGTCGCCGTGGCGATCGGCGGCGGGGCCGAGGACCCGCTGCTGGAGGACGGTGAGGTCACGTCTGCCACCGGCGACCACGTCGAGCTGCGGCACCCGCGGACCGCCGTCGGCTTCGACGAGACCGGTACCCGCGCGTACTTCGTGGTGGTCGACGGCCGGCAGAGCCACAGCACCGGGATGAACCTCTACGAGCTGGGCGAGCTGATGGCCCAGCTCGGCGCCGACGACGCGATCAACCTCGACGGGGGCGGCTCCTCCGAGATGGTCGCCCGCATGCCCGGTGACACCGGCACCACGATCCTGAACAGCCCGTCGGACGGCTACGAGCGCTCCGACGCGAACGGCCTCGGCCTGTTCGTGGCGGCCGGCTCGGGCCGCGTCGCGGCCTTCGACGTGCGCACCGCCGTCCCGGCCGCCGACGCCGACCGTGTCTTCCCCGGCCTGCACCGCACGCTGGTCGGCAAGGGCTACGACGAGACGATGTCCCCCGTCGCCACCGAACCGTCGTGGCGGACGCGCAACGGGTCCGTCGCTTCGGTGCGGGACGGCGTGGTGACCGGGCGCAGGCCGGGCAGCACCGTCGTGACCGCCGCGTCCCTGGGCCGGTCCGGGCTCGCGACCGGGACGACCGAGGTCGAGGTGCTCGGCCCCCTGGTCCGGACCAGCGTGGCCACCCCGGTCATCGGGCTGGACGACGCCGACGCGACGGCGCCGCTGGTCCTGACCGGCTACGACGCGCAGGGCTTCGCCGCGCCGATCGAGGCGCGGGACGTGACCGTATCGGTGGTCGAGCCCGCCGACGCCCCGGTCGTCGAGCTCGTTGCTGCGGCCGACGGGTCCTTCGAGGTCCGCGCGCTGGCCCCGGTGGGCGGCACCACCTTCGAGCTGTCCGTGCCGGGACCCGACGGCGAGGAGCTGACGACAGAGGTCGCGGTGACCGTCAGCCTGGAGGAGGACGTCGTCGCGGACTTCGCCGACGCCGCCTCCTGGACATCGGCGAACGACCGGGCACCCGGAGGCTCCCTGGCGTCCGCGGACGGGCACGACGGCGCGGCGGGCCTGCGCATGACCTACGACTTCACCAGGTCCACGGCGACGCGTGGCCAGTACGCGGTGCTGCCGGAGGCAGCAGCCGGCGGGCGGGAGCTCCCCGGCTCACCGCGTGCGGTGAGCATGTGGGTCGACGGCGACGGCAAGGGCGCCTGGCTGCGCCTGCAGGTGCGGCAGGGTGACGGCGTCGTCACGCAGCTCAACGGCCCCGACGTCACCTGGACCGGCTGGCGGCAGGTCACGTTCCCGGTGCCCGACGGCGTCGCGTTCCCCCTGAAGCTGCAGCGGATCCGCGCCCTGGAGACGGCCGCCGGCGACCAGTACTCCGGTGCGCTGACGTTCTCCCGGATCACGGCACAGGTCCCGCCCGCCGTGGACGTGCCGGAGCCTCCCCGGGTCGAGGACGGGACGGTGACCGCGGACGGCGCCACCGACGACGCGCCCCTGCGCGTGGCGGTGCTGTCCGACGCCCAGTTCGTCGCGCGGGACCCCGGGTCGGGCGCGGTGGCCGGCGCACGCGACGCCCTCCGCGAGATCGTCGCCGACGACCCGGACCTCCTGGTCATCAATGGTGACCTGGTCGACGAGGCCGCGCCGGAGGACTTCGACCTCGCCCGCCGGGTCCTGACCGAGGAGCTCGGCGACGCGGACTTCCCCTGGTACTACCTGCCCGGCAACCACGAGGTCATGGGTGGCTCGATCACGAACTTCGAGGAGGAGTTCGGTGAGCGGACCCGGGTGCTCGACGTACCGACGCCTGGCCGGGCCGGCGGAACGACGCGCCTCGTCATGCTCGACTCGTCGGCCGGCCGCCTGGGTGCGGACTTCGACCAGGTGCGGATGCTGCGCGACGCGCTCGACGAGGCCACGACCGATCGCTCGGTCACGGGAGTCGTGGTGTTCGCGCACCACCCGCTGGACGACCCGCTGCCGACCAAGGCCAGCCAGCTCACCGACCGTCTCGAGGCCGACACGCTGCGTGGCTGGTTCGAGGACTTCGAGGAGAGGTCGGGCAAGTCGATCGCCTCGGTGGGTTCGCACGTCGGCGTGTTCCACGCGAGCACGCAGGACGGCGTCCCGTACCTGGTCAACGGCAACTCCGGCAAGGGTCCGGCGAGCACCCCGGCCGACGGCGGCTTCACCGGCTGGTCGATGCTGGGTATCCGTCCGGCGTCGGGCGCCGGCGGCAAGGGACAGTGGCTGGGCTGGGAGGTCAACACGCGTGCCGAGGCGGTCACCGTCTCCGGTCCCGAGTCGCTGATGGTGGGCGAGTCCGCCGCGGTGCGCGCCGTCGTCGTGCAGGACGGGACGCGGGAGGTGCCGGTCGCGTGGCCGGTCTCGTCGGCCTGGGGTGGCGAGCGGGTGTGCACCACGGACCGGACCGGACGCGCCGCCCTGCGCGACTGCGCCCGCGGTGCCGTGCTCGCCCTCCACCCGGACACCCACGAGCTGACCGCCTTGCGGACCGGCCGGGCCACGGTGACGGTCACCGTCAACGGGCTGGTCGGCGAGCTGGCCGTGAGCACGAGCTGAGAGGGCGGTAGATTTGCCTCATGAGTGACTTCGAGGTGGCCCGCAGGCAGAAGCAGGAGCCCACGGCGACCCTGCTGGTTCGCGCGATCATGTGCTTCGTGCTGTTCGCAGCGGGGCTCGCGCTGATCGCCATCGGCGGGGCAGACCAGGGCCCGTCCGCGCCGTACCTGTTCGTCGCCGGCATCCTCGCCGTCGGGCTGTCGTTCGGGCTGCCGATGATCGGCGCCACCGAGCGGTAGGCAGCGCCGGCACCACGATCGCCTGGCCGGTTCCGACCGGCCAGGCGATCGTGTGCGTGGACGGCTACAACGTTTCTGCTCTCCCGTCCGTACGTGGTGGTGAGAGCCCGACGGCGAGGCGATGGGCGCCCCGCCGGGACAGGTCTCGTCGAAGAGACAGGAACCCAGATGTCATTCCCCAGCGCACACCGCACCACCCTCTTCCGCCGCGGCCTCGTGGCACTGGCCACCTCTGCGACCCTCCTGGCCGGGGGCCTGGTCGCGGCCCCGTCGGCGCAGTCGTCGACGCCGCCGGTCGTCGATGTCCACCGGTCCGGCGGCACCACCGTCACCACGTCGATGTCCGCGTGGGGCTCCACGGTCGGCGGCTCCGTGCCCGAGCAGGAGCTCGACCCCGCGACGGTCAGGTACTCCGTCGCGCTCGATGCGTCCGGCGGCACCATGCTGGGCGCGCGGGCCGAGGTCACGGTGAAGAAGATCAGCCACCGGCAGGTGCGCGTGCGCACGATCGAGATGGAGCGCAGCTCCACCGGGTTCCGGAGCCGGGGCACCCTGGTCTTCAACGGGGCGGTCATCCACCCGGGGACGTACCACGTGGGCGTCGAGGTGTTCACGGTGGTGCTCAAGCCTGACGGCACCCGGGTTCGGCACCTCGTCGACGTGGACCAGGGCAGCACGGTGCGGATCCGCCGCGCGACCCAGACCGACGGCGCCATCACCACGCAGGCGACCGACGGACGTCCTGCACGGATCGACGCCACCGTGCGGCAGCTGACCGTCGGCGGCGGGGTGCTCGCGTGGGACCTGGTCCCACGGGGTACGGCACACCTGTCGTTCGACGCGGACGGCCCGCGGGGCGAGAAGAAGGCTGTGTTCGTACGGAGCCTGAGGATCGGGTCCGACGCCCGGGTCTCCACGGTCGTGGAGTCCCGCAAGGGATGGTGGAAGGTCACCTACCCGGGTACCTCCCGCCTCGCCAACTCCGTGGCGTGGATCGGACAGGGCGTCCCGGGCGGTTGCGGCTGCTGATCGCACAGGCGGGTCGCCAGGCCGCCGGCGCCAGCCCGGAGGCACACCGAAGGAGGGTCGCAGCATCGTGCTGCGGCCCTCCTTTCTGGCTTCCTCGCTGGGCTCGTGGGCCTTCCTGGGTCACCGTGTCACCTGTGTGTCACAGGTTTGTTAGAACCATTGACAGATTATGGGTCAAGTGAAAACGTGACCTGCACCACCACGAAGGAGAGGGACGGCAATGGCCCAGTACAAGAGGCTCGGCGGGATCATGGCGATCACGCTGGCCGCGACAACCGGACTGACAGCCTGCGGGTTCGGCGGCTCCGGCGGCGGAGAAGAGAGTGGTGACGGAACCACGCTCGACCTGCTCGTCCCCAGCTACTCCGATGCCACGCAGGGGCTGTGGAACGACGTGATCGCCGGGTTCGAGGAAGAGAACCCCGACGTCCAGGTCAACCTCCAGGTCGAGTCCTGGGACAACCTCGAATCGGTCATCGCCACCCGCATCCAGGGCGGCGACGCACCCGACATCTACAACGGTGGTCCGTTCGCCGGCTTTGCCGAGGACGAGCTGCTGTACCCGGTGGACGAGGTCACGTCCGACGAGACCTACGCCAGCTTCCAGCCCTCGTTCCTGGACAACGCCCAGGTCGACGGCACCACTTACGGCCTGCCGTGGATCGCTTCCTCGCGTGCGCTGTTCGTCAACGACGCGCTCCTCGAGGAGGCGGGCGCCGAGGTGCCCGCCACCTGGGACGAGCTGCTCGAGTCCGCCAAGAAGGTCTCGGAGCTCGGTGGTGGCGTGGCCGGCTACGGCATGCCGCTCGGTTCCGAGGAGGCCCAGGCCGAGGCAGCGGTGTGGCTGTGGGGCGGCGGCGGATCCTTCGGGGACGCCGAGGCGATCACCATCGACACCCCGGAGAACCTCGAGGGCGCCGAGTTCATCAAGAAGATGATCGACGAGGGCGCCACGCAGGCCGACGCCGGCGCGACCGACCGCAGCCCGCTCTTCGACATCTTCGTCCAGGGCAAGATCGGCATGCAGATCGGCCTGCCGCCGAGCGTCGGCCAGATCGAGAGCGACAACCCGGACCTCGAGTACTCGATCCACCCGATCCCGACCAAGGACGGCGAGCCGTTCACGCTGGGCGTGGCCGACCACCTCATGGCCTTCAAGAACGACGGCGACAAGCAGGAGGCCATCACCTCCTTCTTCGACTACCTGTACACCGCCGACGTCTACGTCCCGTGGGTCCAGGCCGAGGGCTTCCTGCCCACCACCCTGTCGGCCTCGGAGCAGCTCGCCGACGACGAGGCGCTCGCCCCGTTCCTCGAGGGGCTGCCGGACGCGCAGTTCTACCCGAGCACCAACCCGGACTGGAACGCCGCGGACTCCGCGTTCAAGGCGCTGTTCGGCCAGCTCGGCGGCGACAAGTCGGCGCAGGACGTCCTGACCGAGATCCAGGCGCGGGTCGACGAGGGCTGACGCCTCGGAAGACCGCCGTGCGGGGCGTGCGAAGGACCGCACACCCCGCACGGGACCACAGACGAACTAGCACGGAAAGCACGGGGAACCTGGTGAAGGACCTGTTGAAGGCCCTGCCGTGGATCGGGCCCGCGGTCGCACTCATTGCGGCAGTGGTCCTGTTCCCGATCGGCCTGATGCTCTGGAACTCGACACGCGACATCACGCAGAGCGGCCTGGACGACGGAGGTGTCGGCCTCGCGAACTTCGCGGCGGTGGTCGGCTTCCAGTACTTCTGGCCGATTCTCGGGCGGACGGTCGTCTGGGTGGTCGTCGTCGTGGCCTGCACGCTGTTCGGGTCGCTCGCGCTCGCGGCGCTGCTGAACAAGGCGTTCCCGGGTCGCCGTCTCGTACGGATGGCCGTGATCGTGCCCTGGGCCGCCAGCGTGGTCATGACGACGCTGGTGGTGCACTACGGCCTCGAGCCGTACTTCGGCATCATCAACTCGTTCCTCGTGGACATCGGCCTGATCGACACGCCCGAGGGCTACGGCTGGACCCGGCACGCGGGCACCGCGTTCGCGTGGGCCATGGCGGTCGCCGTCTTCGTGTCGCTGCCGTTCACCACCTACACGATCCTGGCCGGGCTGCAGACCGTTCCCGGCGAGACCGTCGAGGCCGCGCGCATCGACGGCGCGAGCGGGGTGCGGACGTACTTCAGCGTCGTGCTGCCGCAGCTGCGGAGCGCGGTGTCGGTGGCGGTGCTGATCAACATCATCAACGTGTTCAACTCGCTGCCGATCCTGCGCGTCATGACGGGCTCCATACCCGGGTACGACGCCGACACCGTCATGACCATGATCTTCAAGTACATGCAGAACCAGCGGCAGATCGACCTGGCCAGCGCGCTGTCCGTCATCGCGTTCCTGGTGGTCATCGGGATCGTCGCCATCTACGTGCGGGTCGTCCGCCCCCTGGAGGAGGTCTGATGGCCGCGATCACCGAGCCGGGTACGGCCCCGCGCAAGGCGGCCCGCCCGACGTCGGGCGACCGGACGCGCGTGCGGAAGTACACCGCGGACCAGGTGCCCCTGGGGTCCCTGCTCCTGCGCATGCTCGCCGGGCTCGTCGTGCTGGTGGTGTTCCTGCTCCCGTACCTGATCATGTTCTTCGGCTCGGTGAAGACGAAGGCCGAGATCAGGTCCGTCGACCCCACCTACTTCCCCACGGAGTGGCACTGGGAGAACTACGCCACGATGTGGTCCACCCCCGAGACGCCGCTGCTGCAGAACCTGATCTCCACCCTGGTGATCTCGCTGTGCGCCACGCTCCTCGTGCTCGCCGTCGCGTTGCCCGCGTCCTACTACACGGCGCGGTTCCGGTTCCCGGGGCGACTCGTCTTCCTGTTCCTCGTGATCGTGACCCAGATGGTGCAGCCGGCCGTCCTGACCTCGGGCCTCTTCCGGCAGTTCATCGCGTGGGGGATCCTCGATACCTGGGCGGCGATGATCCTGGTCAACGCCGCGTTCAACCTGTCGTTCGCGGTCTGGATCATGCACAGCTTCTTCGCGGGCATCCCGAAGGAGGTCGACGAGGCGGCGCAGCTGGACGGCGCCGGCACCTTCACCGTCCTGACGAAGATCAACCTGCCGCTCGTGTGGCCCGGGATCGTGACCGCCGTCGTGTTCACGTTCGTCGCGTCCTGGAACGAGTTCGCGGCCTCGCTCGTGCTGCTGACGACGGCGGGGAACCAGCCGTTGTCGGTGGCGCTGACCAAGTTCGTGGGCCAGTACGAGACGTCGTGGCACTACGTCTTCGGGGTGTCCGTCGTGGCGATCGTGCCCGTCGTGATCCTGTTCATGGCCATCGAGAAGCGGCTGGTGGGCGGCCTGGTCTCGGGGTCGGTGAAGTAGCCGCGCGGAGGAGCGAGCAGTCGGTGGACCAGGCCGTCTCGATCACCGGACGAAATCTGTCCCAGTGGTGGACATGCGCTTAGCATGGTGGCGAACCCATCCAGAGCGGTCGAGAGTCCTGGCTCCCTGACACCGCAGCAACCTGCAGACTTCCTGCCCGCAGCCGTGGCGCGTGGACGTAAGGTGCTCACGCCAGGTTCGATGGAGCAGCCATGGTCGTCGAGGGATATCCGCACCG
This sequence comes from Promicromonospora iranensis, assembly GCF_028994805.1. GTDB lineage: Bacteria > Actinomycetota > Actinomycetes > Actinomycetales > Cellulomonadaceae > Promicromonospora > Promicromonospora iranensis. Next base: position 329,655 of record NZ_JAJQQP010000007.1, read on the forward strand.
CCCCACAGTGTCGTTCGAGCTGATGCCTCCGCGTCGGCCCGAGGCCGCGCCCAACTTCTGGGAGACGGCGCAGCGGCTCGTGGCGGCACGCCCGGACTTCGTGTCCGTCACCTACGGTGCGGCCGGGGGTGACCGGGCGACCTCGCGCGAGGTGCTCGCCACCCTCCTCCGGGGTACGCCGGTGCTGCCGGTGGCCCACCTGACCTGCGTCGGCGCGTCCCGTGAGGACGTCTCCGAGGTGATCGACGAGTTCCTCGAGGCCGGCGTGCGCTCCTTCCTCGCCCTGCGGGGGGACCCGCCGCGCGACGAGCCGAACTGGAACCCGCCGGCCGACGGTGTGCGGTCCAGTGTCGACCTGGTCCGCCTGCTCACCCAGGTGGACCAGCGCCGGGTCGCCGCTGACGCGAGCGCTGCCCTGCGGGCCGCCACCCGGCCGCTCACCATCGCCGTGGCGACGTTCCCGGACGGCAACCCCGGCGCCGGCACCACCCGCGACCAGGAGGTCCGGCGGCTGCTGGAGAAGCAGGAGGCGGGCGCGAGCTTCGCGATCACCCAGTTCTTCTACCGGGCCGAGTCCTACACCGGGTTCCTCGAGGCGGCGCGCTCGGCGGGCGTGACCATACCGATCCTCGCCGGGATCCTGCCCGCCACGGAGGCACGCCGGCTGCGTCGCGTCGAGGAGCTCACGGGCGTCGCGGCCCCTTCCGACCTCCTACGGGACCTCGACCGGCTCACCGCGCCCGACGGCGCCGTCGACCCCGAGGCGCAGCACGAGCACGGCCTGCAGTACTCCACCGCGCTCGCGCGCGAGGTGCTCGACGCCGGGGCGCCCGGTGTGCACGTGTACACGTTCAACAAGCACCGGCCGGCTCTTGACCTGCTCGAACGCGTGGGGCTGACGGGCCGCGCCGCGGCCTGACGGCGGTGGCCCGCCGGAGGCGTTCGCCGGAAGTGATCGACCGGGTTCCCTCTTGGCACTCTCGGGGTGAGAGTGCCAGAATTGGTGGCGTAGCCGGACGGCGGACAGCCCGCCGTCGAGCGCTGCGGCCCTGGAAGGGCCAGGGCCGCATCGTCGTAGGAGGTGATGCGCGATGGCTACCTACTGGGACCCGTTCCAGGAGATGGACCGGCTGTTCGGCACCGTCGCCGGCAACGCACGGCAGTCCGGCGGCATGCCGATGGACCTGTTCCGCACGGGTGACCACTACGTCCTGTCGATGGACCTGCCCGGCGTCGACCCCGGCACCATCGACGTGTCGGTCGAGGACCGGACGCTCACGGTCCGCGCCGAGCGCACGCAACGGTCCGACGGCGACGCCCAGTGGCTGGTTCGCGAGCGGCCCGCGGGAACGTTCGCACGGCAGCTCACGGTCGGTCGCGGGCTCGCTCTCGACAGCATCTCCGCCTCGTACGCCGACGGCGTGCTGTCCCTGACGATCCCCGTCAGCGAGGAGGCGAAGCCGCGCAAGGTCGAGGTGGCGCACACCGCCGGCGCGACCCCGATCGGTCAGGGCGCGACGGAGAGCCAGCAGACCATCGAGTCCTGATCCCCTGCGGGCGACGCCCGCCGTCGGACCCACAGGCCACGCGCGTGGCCTGTGGGTCCGACGGGTGTGCGGCGAGGTGAGCAGAGGCCGACCGGGTGCGGTGTCTGGTGCGGCGCGGTGTGCCCATCGCACCGCGGACATCCCCCAGATGTGATGTACCGGGCGGTGACCGCCGGGCTGGATACTCCACATGACCTGGATCGACCCCAGCGTGACCAGATCGTGGAGGACACCCGTGCACACACACGACCACTCGCACGACCACAGCCCTGCCGACCGGACCCTGCCCCACCCGACCTCGCCCGACAGGACCGCGCTCGGCCGGCGTGACCTGTTGCGCAGCGCCGTCGTCCTCGGCATCGGTGCCGCGGGTGCGACGATCGCGGCTCCCGCCGTCGCCGCTCCGGCCGGTGCGGCGCCGGCGAGTGCCGCTCCGGCCCGTGACGGGGACGCCCCGCCGTCGCTCGCGCCGGACCCGGAGGCCCCTGCCGACGCGCCCAGAGGCGCGCTGGCCGGCGTGGAGGTCGCGGCGCCGACCATCGCGAGCTGCGCCACCTGGGGCGCCGCAGCCGCGCGGGGCACCATCGACACGGTCTCGACCAACCCGAACAAGATCCTGATCCACCACACGGCGTCGGCGAACGTCACCGACTACTCGCAGGCCGCCGGGTACCGGATCGCGCGGGACATCCAGCAGTGGCACTTCGCCAATGGCTGGGTGGACACCGGCCAGCACCTCACGCTGAGCCGCGGCGGGTACGTCATGGAGGGACGGCACGGATCGCTGTCCCGGCTGCGGAACGGCAGCGGCACGGTGGTGGGCGCACACGCCCCCGGCCAGAACAGCCAGGCCATCGGCATCGAGAACCAGGGCACCTACACGAGCGCGACGCCGCCCGCGCAGCTCTGGAGCCGCCTCGTCGAGCTGTGCGCGTACATCTGCGACCAGTACGGGATCGCGCCGACGCAGATCTACGGGCACCGGGACTACACCGCGACCGCCTGCCCCGGGGACGTCCTGTACGCGATGCTGCCCCAGCTGCGCTCCGAGGTGGCGGCCGCCCTGGCGGGCTCGAGCTGGTCCGTCATCGTGGACAACACAGCAGCCGGCTTCGCGGCGGGACCGTCGTGGCAGACGTCGTCCTTCTCGGCCGAGCGGTACGGCACCAGCTACCGCTACGCGACGCCCGCGGAGGTCAGCGACCTGGCGACGTACTCGGCGACCATCCCGTCCAACGGCTCGTACCGGGTGGAGGCGTGGTTCCCCGGGATCGCCGGCTACAACACGTCGACCCCGTTCATCGTCCACACCGGTACCGGCTCGTCGACGATCCGCGTCGACCAGTCCACGGGCGGCGGCGCCTGGCTCTCGCTCGGCACGTACGCCATGACGGCGGGCACCCGGACGGTGGTGGCGGTCAGCCGCTGGACCCAGGGCACGGCGTACGTCATCGCGGACGCCATCCGGATCACCCGCCTGTAGCTCTCCTCGCCCAAGTGACTACCTTGCGGGAGGTGAGTGAGGGGCCTCGTCAGTCGTCGGCGCGCTCCTGGCCGCTCATGGCCTGGATGGACTGCATGACCTGCTCGGTCAGCTCGCGCCGGGCCTGGGCGGGCTTGGTGCCCGCGGCGATCTGGCGGGACGGGTCGATCGGCACCCCGAAGTGCAGCTCGACGCGTGCGAACCGCGGCATCTTGCCGATCGGCTTCACCTTGTCCGTCCCGAGCAGCGCGACGGGCACGACGGGCGCCTTGCCGGTCAGCGCGAGCCAGGCGACGCCGGTGTGCCCCTTGTGCAGCTTGCCGTCGCGCGAGCGGGTGCCCTCCGGGTAGATGCCGAACGCTCCACCGCGCTGCAGCACGGCCAGCGCGTCCTCGAGGGAACGCTGGCCGGCACGGGGGTCGTCCCGCTGCACCGGGATGTCGCCCATCTTGGTGAAGAACCAGCGCGAGAAGCGCCCCTTGATCCCCTTGCCGGTCCAGTACTCGGCCTTGGCCAGGAACGCGACATGGCGCGGCGCCATGATCGGGATGAGCAGCGAGTCGATGAACGACAGGTGGTTGCTCGCCAGGATCACGGCGCCGTGCTTCGGGATGTTGTGCAGGCCGGTGACGCGCGGGCGCAGAAGCACGAGCACGAGGATCGAGAGGATGAGCTTGAGGAACCGGTACGTCACCGGCCTATTGTGCACCCCTCAAGCGACCCTGTGGACGGGGTGATATGTGGTGAAAAAGGCTAAAGAGACCTACAAGGTCCTGTCGACCGGTCAGGATGCCTGGTCAGCGGCGTCGCGGTCCGCCACCTCGATGGCCGCGACCTGGACCTGGACCTCCCGCACGCGAGCGACGTCGAGCTTCTCGCTGCGGTCGAACCGGTAGACCCCGTTCTCCTCCTGGAACACGTCGGTGAGCTGCGTGTAGCAGTAGCCGAACATGCGCGGGTCGCCGAGCAGTGCGTCGGTCAGGCCGCGGAACCGGGCGTGGAACTCCTCCTCGTCCGCGACGCGCTGGCCGTAACCCCACGAGTCGGGCGAGTTTCCCGTGGCGGTGGCCGCCACCTCCGGGTTCCACCAGATCCCGCCGTACTCGCTGACGAAGTACGGCTGGCCGCGGTAGGGCACCGACATCGTGGTGCCGTTCTCGCGGGCGTTCTCGTACGGCGCGCCCTCGGCGAGGCCGCCCACCAGCTTCGCGAACTGCGCGGGCTCCTGCTCATACAGGTGGGAGTCCCAGATGTCGGTCTCGAGGACGCGGTGCGAGTAGCCGCTGGCGTCGAGCACCGGCCGCGACGGGTCCGCCACCTTGGTGGCGAGCCACATGGCCCGGGTGACGTCGTCCAGCTGCGTGATGCGGTCGTGCAGGTCCTGGTGCGTCTCGTTGAGTGGGCACCAGCCGATGATCGACGGGTGCGAGTGGTCGCGCTGCAGCGCCTCCATCCACTCGGCCACGTACGACGTCGTCGGGCGCTGGCCGTCGGCGGGGGTGCCGTAGCCGCTGACACCCCAGTCGCCGAACTCGCCCCACACGAGGTAGCCCAGCCGGTCCGCGTGGAACAGGTAGCGCTCCTCGAAGACCTTCTGGTGCAGCCGGGCGCCGTTGAACCCGGCTGCGAGTCCCAGCTCGATGTCGCGCGCGAGCGCGTCGTCGGACGGCGCGGTCATCAGTGACTCGGGCCAGTAGCCCTGGTCCAGGACGAGCCGCTGGAACACCGCCTCGCCGTTGATCCGCACGACCTGGCCGTCGATGGACACGGAGCGCAGGCCCGCGTACGAGCGCACGGCGTCGACGACGGCGCCGTCGGCGTCATGCAGCTCGATGTCCACGCCGTACAGGTGCGGGTCGCCGGGCCCCCAGGTGCGCACGCGTTCCGCGGGGACGACGGCGCGCAGCGCGGGCGCCAGGTCCAGGTCGGCGCGGGCGGTGGCGGTGGCCACCACGCCGTCGGCGTCGGACACGGTGACCGTCACCGTGTGGCCGCGCCGGTTCGCGGAGAGCGGCACGACGACGTCGAACGCCGAGCTGGACAGGTCCGGCGTGATCCGCGGTCGGCGCAGGTGCGCGGCGGGCACGGGCTCCAGCCACACGGTCTGCCAGATCCCTGTGGTGCGGGTGTAGTTGCACTCGAAGTTCGCGTAGCGGTTGCTCTGCTTGCCCCGCGCCTGCGGCCCGTGCCGGGTGTCCCGGGCCCGCACGACGACGGTGACCGTGTCGCCGGGGCTCGCGATGCCGTGCAGGTCGGCGGTGAACGGGGTGAACCCGCCGCGGTGGCGCACGACCTCGGTTCCCTCCACCCACACCGTGGTGTCGTGGTCGACGGCGCCGAAGTGCAGCAGGACGTGCGGGTCGTCGCCGACGGCGGACCACTCGGCGGGCACGGTGACCTCGCGGCGGTACCAGACGGCCTCAAGGAAGTCGGTGTTCTCGACGCCGGAGAGCTGCGACTCGGGCGCGAACGGCACGACGATCTCGCTCTGGAGCGGCCGCTCGACGAGGCCGCGCTCCAGGCCGGAGTCGCCCGAGTCGATCTCGAACTGCCAGGTGCCGTTGAGGTTGAGCCAGCGGTCGCGGGCCATCTGCGGGCGGGGGTACTCGGGGCGCGGGACGGCGGTGGCCGTTGGTTCGCCGGCGGGCGAGAAGCGGTCGAGGAAGGTCATCAGCTGCTCCGTTGCGTCTACGACAGGTGCGCGGCGATTCAACACGGCTTCGATCAGGAATGCAACGTTGTATCACGGGGAGGCGCCGCTGAGCCGTCTCTGCAGCGCGTCAACGGCGCTCCCGCGGCGGAACCGTATGGATCGCCTCGTCGGGCCCGCTCCCTGCTCACGGGCTCAGTCGCGACTGCTCTCCCGGACCAGCAGGCGATGGGGCACGAGCGCGTCCACCGGCTCGACGGAAGGCTTCTCGAGCTGGGCGATGATCCGGTCCACGGCGGTCTCGGCGATCGCGCGCAGGTCCGGCGCCACGGTGGTCAGAGAAGGGTTCGAGTACCGGCCGTCGTCCGTGTTGTCCCAGCCCGTCACGGCGAGGTCGGCGGGGACCCGCACACCGTTGCGGCGCAGCGCGTACAGCGCCCCGAGGGCGAGCTCGTCGTTCGCGCACACCAGCCCGTCGATCTGGCCGATCCGGGGCAGCACCTGCTCGACGGCGTCGGCTCCCGACGGGCGCGAGAACTGGGGGACCTGGAGCACCCAGCGCTCGTCGACGTCGATGCCGGCGGCGGCGTGGGCGTCGAGGAATCCCTGGACACGCTGCGCGCCGGTGCGGCCGGCGCCGGGCGGCTCGGCGCCCAGGAAGCCGAGTCTGCTTCGTCCTGACTCCAGCAGGTGGGTGGTGACCTGTGCCGCCGCGTCGACGTTGTCGATGCTGACATGGTCCGTCCGCCGCTCGCGGCCGGGGTCCGGGTCGGCCCGCTCGCCCAGCAGCACGAGGGGAACCGGGCCCCTGACCTCGTCGATCTCGGCGGGGGCCAGCTCCAGGGGCGAGAAGATGATGCCGTCGATCGCCTGGACGTCGAAGCCGCGCGCCACCTCGAGCTCGGTGTCGCGGGAGGACCGCGTCTCCTCGATCAGTACGCGGTACCCGCGGGAGCTGCCGACGTCGATCACCTCGTGGGCCAGCACCGAGAAGTACGGCGCGTGCACCCACGGCACCGCGAGGGCGAGCGTGTTGGTCCGTCCTCGCCGTAGCTGGCGTCCCGCGAGGTTGGGCCGGTAGCCCAGCTCGGCGATCACCGCCTCGACCCGCGCCCTGGTCGCGTCCCCGACGCGGCCCGTGTCGTTCACAACGTTGGAGACGGTTTTCCAGGAGACGCCCGCCGCAGCGGCGACCTCCTTGATGCCGACGCGGCGGCCCGCTTGTTCCGACAACCCATCACTTCCTTCCGCACCGTTGCCCCTTGACGGGACGCCGTGCCTAGTCCATCGTGATCCAACGTTGGAGCGCAACGTTGCACCATTGGAGGTCGACGATGACCCTGCTAAGTGGACGTGCCGTCCCGGGGCAAGGAAGCCCTGGGACCGCGTCAAGAACCCGTGGTCGGGCAGAGAGCTCCGGCGGCCTGAGTCGCCGGGACGTGCTGCGCGCAGCTCTGGTGGGCGCCGGCGGTGTCGCGCTCGGCGGGGCGCTCGCCGGCTGCGCCGCACCCGGCGCCGCCACTGCGGGCAAGACGCCTGTCAGGATCTGGGACCTGTTCTCGGGCGGTGACGGCGCGCTCATGCAGGAGATGGTGGGAAGCGTCGCGTCGGCCAACCCGGGTATCGCGGTCGAGTCGACGACGCTCGAGTGGGGGCCGCCGTACTACACGAAGCTCGCCATGGCGTCGTCCGGTGGACGGCCGCCCGAGGCCGCCGTCATGCACCTGTCGCGGCTGGCCGGGTACGCACCGGGTGGGCTGCTGGAGCCGTTCGACCTGGACGTGCTCGCCCAGCTCGGCGTGCGCGAGGAGCACTTCGCACCCGCCGTGTGGCAGAAGGCGCAGTACGACGGACAGCTCTATGCCCTGCCGCTGGACACCCACCCGTACATCACGTTCCACAACCCGACGATCATCAAGGACGCCGGCCTCGCGCGAGCGGACGGCAAGCTCGACCTGGACGCCGTCGCGGGGGCGGACGCCTTCCTCGAGGCAGGCCGCGCGATGGCCGAGGTCACGGGTGAGACGGGCGTCGGCTGGGGCTATCAGCGGGACCCCGCCGGATGCTGGCGCATGTTCTGGGGCCTCTACTCACAGAACGGCGGAGACTACGAGCTCACGCCGGGCCGCCCGGCGGCGCTCGACGAGGAGGCCGCCGCAGAGGTCTTCGAGTTCCTGCAGGCCATGGTCGACGGCACGGTCGCCGCGCGGAACCAGGACGGCAACGCGGCTGCCGCTCGCTTCATGTCGCAGCGCACGGGCATGATGTTCGCCGGGGAGTGGGACCTGCCGATGTTCCGTGGCGCGCTGCCCGACGTCGGGGCCACGCAGTTCCCGGCGATCTTCGACACGCCGGCCAACTACGCCGACTCCCACGCGTTCGTGCTGCCGCGGCAGGTGACGCCGGACCCCGCCGGGCGCGAGGCGACGTACCGCGTGCTCGCCGGCCTCCTCAAGGAGAGCCTCACCTGGGCCTCGGCGGGGCACGTCCCCGCCTACCAGCCCATCGTCGAGGACCCCGCCTACCAGGAGCTCACGCCGCAGCGCGACTACGCGCCCGCCGCCGAGATCGCCGTCTTCGACCCCGATGCCTGGTTCACGGGCGGCGGCAGCGACTTCCAGACGCGCATGGCCGACGCGATGACGGACACCCTGGCGGGCACCGCGCCTCCCCGTACCGCCGTGACCCGAATGCTGAGCGTCATGGACCGGTTCCTCGCCCAGCCCAACCCCGCCTGATCGAGAGGACGACGATGACTGTCTCGAAAACCGGCGTCACCGCGCCCGCGGGGCCGGCGCTGTCCGACCGGCGGTCCGCCGAGGGGCGCCGCCCCACGCGTGCTGCCACGCCCCGCAAGCCCATGCGCGAACGTGACAGGTCCGGTTATCTGTTCGTCGCGCCGTTCGCCCTCGCCACCGGGCTCTTCCTGGTCGTGCCCACGCTCTACGGCCTGTGGATGAGCTTCACGAACCAGAGCCTCACGGGTACCGGCAGCGAGTTCATCGGGTTCGCCAACTACCTCGAGGCCTTCAGCGACCCGCAGGTCTGGCAGACCCTCTGGCACACCGTCTGGTTCACCATCCTCAGCACCATCCCCCTGGTGGTGGTGGCCCTCGTCATGGCGCTGCTGGTGCACACCGGCCTGCCGGGCCAGTGGGTGTGGCGCATGTCGTTCTTCGCGCCCTACCTGCTGACCAGTGCCGTCGTCTGGCACCTGAGCAACTGGATGTTCCAGCCCGACATCGGCCTGCTCGACACCTGGATGACCGGCCTGGGCCTCCAGCCGCTGGGCTGGCTCACCGACGAGAACGTCGCGATGTTCTCCATCGCCGGCGTCACCGTGTGGTGGACCGTCGGCTTCAACTTCCTGCTGTACCTCGCCGCGCTGCAGAGCATCCCGGCCCAGCAGTACGAGGCGGCGACCATCGACGGCGCGGGCGGCTGGCGGCGGCTGTTCTCCATCACGCTGCCCCAGCTACGCACGATCACCGGCGTCATCGTGGTGCTGCAGCTCCTGGCCTCGCTCAAGGTCTTCGACCAGATCTACCTGCTGACCAAGGGCGGCCCGAACGGCAGCACGCGGCCGATCCTGGAGTACATCTACGACACCGGCTTCACCAACTACCGGCTCGGCTACGCCTCAGCGATCTCCTACGTGTTCTTCGCCCTGATCCTCATATTCACCCTGGTGCGGCTCCTGCCGGCCCGGAAGGAGGCCTGAGATGGCTGTCGCCGACATCGCTGAGGTCCGCCGGACGAAGGCACTGCAGGAGCGGGCCGAGAACCAGGCGCTCACCAGGCTGACCATCGGCCCGTCCCCGTGGGCGCGAGCCGGGGCGCTCGCGGCGCTCGCCGTACTGGCCGGCATCTGGCTCGTGCCGCTCGTGTGGGGCGCCGTCACCAGCTTCAAGCACGAGGCCGAGGCCGCGCTCCCCGCGTCGTTGCTGCCCACCATGGGCTGGACGCTGGACGCCTACCAGAAGGTGCTCGGCAGCAGCGACCTGGTGCTGTGGATGTGGAACAGCCTGGTGGTGGCCGTGCTGGTCACGGCGATCACCGTGCTGATCTCCGCGATGGCGGCCTTCGCGTTCTCGCAGACCCTCTTCAAGGGCCGGGCCCTGATGCAGTGGCTCACGCTCGCGGCGATCATGATGCCGGGGCAGATCCTCATCGTGCCGCTGTTCCGGGAGATGCAGGTGCTGGGGCTCGTGGACACGTTCGCGGGCATCGTGCTGCCGCAGGTCGTGGCGCCCGTGATGGTGTTCATCCTCAAGCGGTTCTTCGACGCGATCCCGCAGGAGCTGCTCGACGCCGCCCGGATCGACGGTGCCGGATCGTGGCGGCTGTTCTGGACCATCGTGCTGCCGTTGTCGAGGTCGATCCTCGTGGCGGTCGCGATCTTCGTGTTCATCGGCGCGTGGAACAACTTCCTGTGGCCGTTCATCATCACCACCGACCCGCAGTTCATGACCCTGCCCGTCGGCCTGTCCACGGTGAAGGACGCCTACGGCGTGCAGTACGCGCAGAACATGGCCTCCGCGATGATCGCGGCACTGCCCCTGCTGATCGTGTTCATGCTGTTCCAGCGCCGCATCGTGCAGGGCGTCGCGACGACCGGTATGGGCGGGCAGTAGGTGAGTGGGCGGTAGCAGGCGACAATCGGGTGTGGCTACTCCGACCCCGCACCCCTCACAGCGCCCGCACCTCGCCGCGGTGGTGGAGGACCACTTCTACGCCGCGGCGGGGTGGGTGCTCCGCCGCGCCGGCTGGCGCCCGCGCCTCGAGACCTACAGCGGATACGGCACACCGGACAAGGTGCGGGTGCTCGCTCGCGTGCTGCTCTCGCGGCCGCGTCCGCCCGCCCCGGACCTGGAGGCCCACCGCGCAGGCCGGCGCGGGTTCCGCCACTTCCTCACGGTCCCGGTGCCCCACCGTCGTGTCCTGCTCGAGGTGGGCGGCCGCACCGCCGTCGTAGCGAGCGACCGTGCCGGTTACGTCGACGTCGAGATCCCCACCGGCTCCGCGCTGGCGGCGGGCTGGCAGTCCGCCGTCCTGACGGTGCTCGACGAGCCTTATCCGTGGGAGGCCGAGGCGGCCATCCGGGTGCTCGACGAGCACACGCGGTTCGGCGTCATCAGCGACATGGACGACACGACCATGGTGACCGCGGTGCCGCGGCCGCTGCTCGCGGCGTGGAACACGTTCGTCCGGCACTCCAGCGGACGGCGGGCGGTACCGGGCATGCCCGAGCTGTACCGGACGCTGCAGGAGGTCCACCCGGACGCCGGCTTCTTCTACCTGTCGACCGGGGCCTGGAACACCGCGAACACCCTGCGTGCCTTCCTCGCGCGGCACGCCTACCCGCGGGGGCCGCTGCTCCTCACGGACTGGGGTCCCACCCTCACCGGGTGGTTCCGCAGCGGACCGGCGCACAAGGAGGCGAGCCTGGAGCACCTGATGTCCTGGTTCCCCCACGTGTGCTGGCTGCTCATCGGTGACGACGGCCAGCACGACCCGGAGATCTACGCGCAGGCCGTGGACCGGCGCCCCGACCACGTGCGTGCGGTGGCGATCAGGCAGCTCACCGGCGGGCAGCGGGTGCTCGCCGGGAACATGCCGAACGCCGACCCGACGGAGCCCGGCATCGACCCGCCGCAGGTGCCGACGGTCGCCGGCAGGGACGGCGCGGAGCTCACCCGCCGACTCGCCGGGGTGCCCGGTGTGCTCAGGCGGTGACGAGGTAGTCGTCGGCGTCGTCGTCCCAGGCCAGGGAGACCGCGCCCGCCACTTCCGCCGCCTTCGCGAACTGCAGGAACCCGCGGAAACCGAGCGCCTTCTCCGAGAAGTCGGGGCGCTTTTTGCGCACCGCGTTCTTGAGGCCGGACAGGGCAGCCGATCCGTTCGACTCCTGCACCACGGTCCGCAGCAGCACGAAGGCCGAGTCGGTGTTGCCCTGCTCCGGCAGCGACACCTCCGGGTCGCCCGCCGAGGGACCCGTCGCGAGCTCGACGAAGCCACGGTCCGCGAGGAACCGCAGGAACTCGCCGAACGTGCGGAAGCCGTAGTCCGACTCGCTGAACGTGGCGTCCTTGCGCAGCAGCGTCCGCTTGAGGGCGGAGGCCGTCACCGGGCCGCTCGTGGAGGACTGCAGGTCCGCGAGGGTCTGCGCCACCCGAACCTCCATGGGGGCGTCGCTCGACGCCGGAGCCTCCTCCTCCTGCTCGTTCGCGTCGATCTCGGCCTCGGGCGCGACATCGACCGGCGCGGGGGCAGGCTCGGCCTTCTTGCGGCGCCGGGTGGCGGGCTTCGCCTCGGGCTCGACGGCGGCGTCGGGCGCGGGAGCCTCGGCGACAGCCTCCGCCACCGCTTCGGCGGCCTTGGTGCGGCGCGACGCGGTGGGGGCCTTCTGGGCTGCGGCACGCTCGGGTGCCGCAGCCGGCCTGCGTGAACGGGTGCCGCGCTTCGGGGCGGGGGTACTCAGGTCGTCGTCGGGCACCTCGACGCCTTCGAGGCGGTCGTAGAAGAGGAACTCGTCGCACGCGGCGGGCAGCAGTCGCGACGTCGACTTCTCGACACCGACGCCGATGACGCGCTTGTTCAGCTCACGCAGCTTGTGGACGAGCGGCGAGAAGTCGCTGTCGCCCGTGCACATCACGAACGTCGAGATGTAGTCGCGCTCGAAGGCCATCTCGATGGCGTCGACCACCATCTTGATGTCGGCGGCGTTCTTGCGGGAGGCGCCCATCCGCTGTGTCATCTCGATCAGCTCGACCTGGTGCCGGGTCAGCATGCGACGGTCCTCGTCGAAGTACGACCAGTCCGCGTAGGCCCGGCGCGCGACGACCCGGCCGCGCACGGCGAGGGCGTCGGCGATCGGGCCGAAGTCGAACTGCATCCCGCCGAGGTGCTCCCGGGCGCCCAGCGCCAGGTTCTCGTAGTCGATGAAGACAGCAAGGCGTTCTTCGAGGTCCATGCTCGCCACCCTATGGGGTTTCCTGGCCACAGGTTTCGTCTGCGCCGAGGCTCCGGGCGACCGGACGCGTCCGTACCGGTCGCGGCGCCGCGACCGTCGTCGAGCACGCGGCGGCCGGGCGAAGGGGTGAAATCTGCCGTGTCGAGCCGCTCTCTCCGGGCCCAGGAGCCGCTTGTTCCCTACTATCGCCCTATGGCTGAGGTGACCAGCGGGCACGACGACCCGATCTCCAGCCGGAGTCGGATCATCGCGGCTGCGGCGCGTCTCACCTGCGCCGACGGCTGGTCCAAGGTGACCATGGGGCGTCTCGCCCAGGAGGCGGGGGTGAGCAGGCAGACCGTCTACAACGCCGTGGGCAGTCGCGAGGACCTCGCCGAGGCGATGGTGCTGACGGAGTCGGCCCAGTTCATCTTCACGATCGTCGAGGGCTTCGAGAAGCATCCCGAGGACCTGCTGCCGGCGATTCACGAAGCCCTGGAGAACACGCTCGTGCTCGCCGAGGGGAACGCGCTGCTGCGCGCGGTCGTCTCCGCGACCCACGGTGCGGACACGGAGCTGCTGCCTTTGCTCACCACACACTCGGAGTCGCTGCTCGGCACGCTGATGGTCGTGGTGCAGGACCGGGTGGACCGGTACGAGATCGACCTGGAGCCGGAGCGGATCACGGCGGTCATCGACATCGTCGTCCGGTCGGTGCTGAGCCACGTCATGCAGCCGACGGCGACACCGCGCGAGACCGCGGCCTCGATCACGTGGCTCGTCGCACGGGTCCTCGGCCGCACCGAGGAGCTCGCAGCCTTCCGCGCTTGACGCCACGCGTCGGAGTAGGAGGATCGAGGCATGCGAATCGGCACCCACTTCATGCGTTTCGACTCGATCGAGCCCGCCGCGATGCGTACCGAGCTGGCGGACGCCGCCCGGTACGCGGACGACGGCGGCGTCGCGTGGGTCTCCGTGATGGACCACTACTTCCAGATGGAGCACCAGGGCTTTCCGGCGTCGGACCCGATGCTGGAGGCATACACGACCCTGGGCTACCTCGCCGGGGTGACCGAGAACGTGCAGCTCGGCGCACTGGTCACGGGCGTGACGTATCGCTACCCCGGCCTCCTCGCGAAGATCGTCGCCTCGCTCGACGTCGTCTCGGGCGGGCGCGCCACGTACGGCATCGGCGCCGCGTGGTACGACAAGGAGCACGCGGCCCTCGGCGTGCCGTTCCCGCCGCTCAAGGACCGCTTCGAGATGCTCGAGGAGACGGTCCGGATCGCGCGCCAGATGTACGACCTGGACAACGACGGCCCGTTCGAGGGCAAGCACTACCAGCTCGCCGAGACCATCTGCTCGCCGCCGCCGCTGTCCGGCCCGGAGATCATGATCGGTGGGTCGGGGGAGAAGGTGACCCTCCGGCTGGTGGCCCGCTACGCGGACGCGTGCAACCTGTTCGCGGAGACGCCCGAACGGCTGCGGCACCTGCTGGACGTGCTGCACCGGCACTGTGACGACGTCGGGCGCGATCCCGCTGACATCCGCATCACGATGCTGCACCGCGGCGCGCCGATCGGCCCCGGTGACACGGCAGCCTTCGTCGAGGAGATGCGCGGCTTCGCCCGGCACGGGGTGGACACGGTCATCCTGCGCCCGCCGGCCACGTCGCTCGCCGAGTGGGTCCGCGACGCCGTCCTCCCGGTGGTGGAGCCGTGCGCGGAGCTGTGACGGTCAGGCGCCGGACCCCGGTGTGACCGCCGGGGTGCTGGCCGCCCGGGTGCGCCCCAGCACCACGGGGCAGGTCGCGACGTGGTCGTCCACGAGGCCGCAGGCCTGCATCGCCGCGTAGGCCGTGGTGGGGCCGATGAACCGGAACCCGTCCTTCTTCATCGCCTTGCTCATGGCCTTCGACTCGGGGGTCCAGCCCGGTACGTCACCGAAGGCGGCGGGGCGCTCGCGCGTACCCGGTTCGGGCGCGAAGGACCAGAACAGCTCGTCGAGCGTGCGCCCGGAGTCGTGCAGTGCGACCACCGCCCGCGCGTTGTCGATGGTGGCCTCGATCTTCATGCGGTTCCGGATGATGCGGGCGTCGGTGAGCAGCCGCTCGACGTCGTCCGGTCCGAAGGCCGCCACCTTCTCCGGGTCGAACCCCTCGAAGACCTCGCGGAACGCCGGGCGCTTGCGCAGCACCGTGATCCAGGAGAGCCCGGACTGGAAGCCCTCCAGCGCTATGCGTTCGAGCAGGGCCCCCTCACCGTGGACGGGTACGCCCCACTCCTCGTCGTGGTACGCCTCGTAGAGCGGGTCGCCGTCGCCGAAGCAGCGCAGCGCCGCGGCCGGCGCCGCCGTCGTGTCGTCTGTCCTGGGATCACGTGTCACGGCACCACTCTGACGCACACCGCTGACGCTCCACGGGTTCCGGCCGCTCACCTGTGCACAACGTCCGAAAACCGCTGCCTGTGGTCGCGCCCGGACTCGGTGAACCTGCTGTTCGCGGAGTGGTGGCTGCACCGCAAGCCGAACAAGCGAGCCCGGTGCAAAGAGGTCGTCGAATGTCGGTGCCCGGGGACACACTGTCCCCATGGCACAGACGACTGACGGCACCACCGGCTCGGGTGAGCCGGCACAGAAGCAGATCCTGAAGAAGTACCTGAACGAGTCCCGTGAGGCCCTCCTGTGGAAGCTGGAGGGCCTCACGGAGAAGCAGGCCCGCTGGCCCCTGGTGCCCTCCGGCAACAACCTGCTCGGCCTGGTGAAGCACTGCGCCAACACCGAGATCGGCTACCTCGGCACCACCTTCGGCCGGGAGTGGCCCGACCCCGAGGAGCTCGTGTCCGACCAGGCGCTGGACGAGGACCCCCAGGCGGACTGGTACGCGACGGCGAACGAGTCGATCGCCTCGGTGTCGGACCTCTACCGCAGGTCCTGGGCGTTCTGCGACGAGACCATCGACCTGCTGCCCCTCGACACCGTCGGTCGCGTGCCCTGGTGGGGGGACCGCGAGGTCACGCTCTTCCAGATCATCGTTCACGTGACCAACGAGAACGCGCGGCACGCCGGGCATGCCGACATCCTGCGTGAGCTCACGGACAAGTCCGTGGGCCTCGTCGCCGGCAACACCAACATCCCGGACTGGCAGGCGGGCGAGGCTGCCGTCTACATCGACAAGCTCAAGAACCTCGCGGAACGGGCAGGCAACTAGCGTCCGGGCTCCGGATTCGCCACACTTCGGCCCATGCCCCTCAACGCGGAGCCGCCCGCACCCGCTGGACCCCCCCTCGACGGCGCCCCGGACACGCAGAGCCCGTCCCCCGGCACCGCCGAGTCGTCGCATGACACGCAGCCCGCGGTCGCGGCACCCGGCTGGGCGGGTACGCCGTCCGACGGCGGGACGATGCGACCGCTGGTCGTCTTCCTGGTCGCCGCGGCCGTCGCACTGGTCGGCAGCATCGTGTTCGCGCTCGTGCACGTCGGCAACCAGCGCGAGCAGGAGCAGCTGGCCGACGCCCGCGCCGTCGTCGTGCAGGCCGTGGACGAAGGGCGCACGGCGCAGGAGAGCCTGGCCGAGCAGATCACGGCCGCGGAAAAGGTCCTCACGGTCTCCGAAGGCAAGGTGGTCGACGCCGCCGTCCGCACCGACCTGGCCGACCACGTCGCCGCGGCCAAGAAGCTCGGCGTGACGCAGCCGCCGTCCGTCCCCGAGCCCGGCACCCCCGGGCTCGAGACGGCGGAGGACATCGACGCGCTGGAGGCCCGGGCGACCGAGTGGGCGATCACCCTACGTGACACCTCGACGACCCTCGTCGCGGCCACCGAGGACGTGCGGGCGTCGCACCAGCAGTGGCAGCAGAAGCGCAAGGACGCACAGGCCAGGGCCGCCACGGCAGCAGAACGGGCGAGGAAGGAAGCCGCACAGCTCCCGACGGCGCAGGCGAAGCTGACGTCGGTCACCGCCCAGCTCAAGATCTCCGTGCGCGACTCCGGGTACACCCTGAGCTGGACCGCCGATGCCGGAGCTCCTGGTGCCGTCCGCAGCGCCCTCGAGACCCATCGTGCCGAAGGCCAGGCGGCGCTCGCGGCGAGCGGGAACATGAACGACCTGCGGTCGGTGCGGACGATCAGCCAGCGTCGGGAGGCGGCGCGGGCGGCGATCGAGGCGGCGGCCTGGGAAGCGCGCGCGACGGTGGCCGACGGCTCGAACGGTCGGCTCGAGCTGGACGCCCTCTGCAAGGTAGGGGTCGGGCCCGAGGGGCAGGACCAGTACCTGCGGTGCGACGCGGCCGAGGCCTGGAAGGAGCTCGGGAAGCGGTTCGAGGCGGAGTTCGGCAAGCCGCTGCGTGTGGAGTACGGCTACCGCCCCTACGACTGGCAGCTGCAGGCGCTCGACGAGTTCGGCAGCGGCCTGGTGGCCGCACCGGGCACGTCGAACCACGGCTGGGCGCTGGCGGTGGACGTGCCCGTGGACGACGGCTTCCGGTTCGGGCATCCCGAGTACGAGTGGCTCGCCGCCAACGGTCCCGAGGCCGGCTGGCACCACCCCGAGTGGGCGCGGGCGGGCGGCGGCCGCGAGGAGCCGTGGCACTTCGAGTACCAGGACTGACGGCCGCGCTCGCCCCGGACGGCGTGACGGCGTCCGGGGCGGGGTTCCCGTCCGACGGAGCGTGACCAGGTCGTCATCGCGCTCGGGCGGCCCGGTGGCTGATACTGGTGGGGTGCAGTGCCCTCACTACGACGCCGGCCGCTGCCACTCCTGCACCCTCCTGGAGATCGACTACCCCACCCAGGTGCTCGACAAGGAGCGGCACGTCGCCGCGCTCCTCGCCCCGGTCTCGACGGTGTCGACGGTCTCGACCTCCGGGTCCGGGCCGACCCATGAGGTGACCGGCTCGGGCCTGACCTGGCTCCCCGCCGTCAAGAGCGTGGAGTCGGG
Organism: Promicromonospora iranensis; assembly: GCF_028994805.1. GTDB lineage: Bacteria > Actinomycetota > Actinomycetes > Actinomycetales > Cellulomonadaceae > Promicromonospora > Promicromonospora iranensis. Next base: position 347,223 of record NZ_JAJQQP010000007.1, read on the forward strand.
CTTCCGGAACAAGGCGAAGATGGTGGTCAGCGGCACTGTCGCCGAGCCGGTGCTCGGCATCCTGGACGGTGTCGGCCGGGGGGTCGACCTGACGGACTGCGGGCTCTATCCCGACGTGCTCCAGGCGGCCTTCGCGCCCCTCGCGGCGTTCGTCACGCGGGCCGGGCTGGAGCCCTACCAGGTCTCCGGCCGGGGCAAGCGTGCGCAGCAGCGCGGCGAGCTCAAGTACATCCTGGTCACCCTGTCGCCCGACGGCGAGCTCATGGTCCGGTTCGTGCTGCGCTCCCAGGAGGCCATAGCGCGTCTCCGCAAGCACCTGGCCTCGCTGCAGGAGGAGCTTCCCGCCCTGGCGGTCGCGTCGGCGAACATCCAGCCCGTGCACGCCGCGGTGCTCGAGGGTGACCTCGAGATCCCGCTCACCGAGCGCACCACCCTGCCGATGCGCATCGACGACATCACTCTCGACCTGCGCCCGCAGAGCTTCTTCCAGACCAACACCGCGGTCGCCACCGAGCTCTACCGGCAGGCCCGCGACTGGGTGGACGAGGTGGGCCCGAGCAGCCTCTGGGACCTGTACTGCGGGGTGGGCGGCTTCGCGCTGCACTGCGCCGCTCCGGGCCGCGCCGTCACCGGCATCGAGATCAGCGCGGAGGCGGTGGCGGCGGCGTCGGGCACCGTGGCGACGCTGCGCGACGGCGCAGGCGCCGAGCGCTTCCGTGACGTCACGTTCGCCGCAGGTGACGCGACGGCGTTCGCGGTCGGGCCGGATGCCCCCGCTCTGCCTGAGATGGTGATCGTGAACCCGCCGCGGCGAGGCATCGGCGCGGACCTCGCACGATGGCTGGAGACCTCAGGGATCGAGCACGTCCTGTACTCGAGCTGCAACGCGACCACGCTCGCCAAGGATCTCGCCGCGATGCCGTCGCTGCGGCCGGTGCGCGGGCGCCTGCTCGACATGTTTCCCCAGACCTCGCACTACGAGGTGCTCGTGCTCCTGCACCGGGAGTGATCGAGAGCGCCCTGCCGGCGTCCTGCTCGTCCCCGCCCCCGTGGCCGCAGCGCGGACGGCCTGTTCCCGGACACGTCGCACGTCGAGCCGCCCGATCAGCCCCGGTGCGGGTTCCCTCGTCCCGGGTTCGACCGGGCGCTGCCGTCGTCGGAGCGCCCAGGGCTCGATGCCGAGCCTGACACGCCGGGCGAGCCCTCGTCCTTCGTGGCCTGGCCGGGCGGGATCCTGTCCTGTCTCGCCTGGCCGGGCGGTGTCCCGTCCTGCTTCGCCCGGCCGGGTGGCGTCCCGTCCTGCGCGGCACGGCCCGGTGGGGTCTTGTCCTGCTTCGCGAGGCCGGGCGGGGTCTTGTCGGTGCCGGTCCCGCCGGGCGTGGCGGTCCCGGGCGTGTCGGGCGGTCCCTGGTCGTCGGTCCTCTCCGACCGGCCGGGGGGCAGCTCGTCCTTCTCCTTCGCGAGGCCCGGAGGCACGTCGTCCTTCTTCGTCAGACCGGGCGGCAAGCCGTCCTGCTTCGCGAGCCCCGGTGGTACGCCGTCACCCTTCCCCGCGCCTGGCGTGACAGACCTCGTCGGCTCGGGGAGGTTCGTCGGGTCCTCCGCCCGGGAGGCCGGCGCAGCGCCTCGGGCGGCGGTCCTCGCGACGTCCGGCGTGGAGACGGAGACGACCCCGGTCTCGGGGAACGTCGGCAGGGCTCCCGCTCCGCCTGCCACGCCCGTCGTGACGGCGGTCGTGATGAAGAGGCCACCGGCGACCGTCGCCGTCAGGCTGACGGGATCGGTCAGCGCGCTGCGGATGGTCATGACCGCGCGGGTGCCCAGGGTGGTGAGACCGCCACCGAGCCCGACCCCGGTCACGCCCGCGCCGGCGGCGGCAGCGACCGCGGTGCTCGTCTTCGCGGCGGTGGCGGCGCCGAGGAGGAGGACCGGTGCGGCCGCGCGCAGCATCCAGTACGACTCACGCACGTCGACGAACGCCCTGGTGCAGCCCGGGCACTGAACCATGTGGTCCTCCACCTTCTGCCGACGTCCCGGCAGGAGGCGGTTTCGCACGAAGTCGTGCATCGACGCTCGGGTGGACTCGCACTCGACGTTGTCGGCCGTGCCGACGTGCGTCTCGGCGAAGCTGCTCGCGAGCCGGTTCTCGGCGCGACGCAGGCGCCGCTTGGCGGCGTAGGGCAGCACCCCGATCTCGTCGGCGATCGCGGCGACCGTGCGGGACCCCACATGGTGGTCCCACAGCAGCTGCTGGTCTCCGGCAGGCAGCCGCTCCATCGCGGTGGTCAGCACCTCGAAGTCCAGAGCACGCCGGACCGGCGCGCTGACGGCCTCGGTGTGCGAGGCCTGGTCGGCAGACGGGGGTTCTGCGTGCGCCATCTCCAGCGCCGCGTCCAGCGAAGCAGCGGTCCAGAACGCGACAGGGTCAGGCACGCCGCCGTGCTTGATGAGCTCGACGCACAACAGCTCCAGTCCGCGGCTCGCGGCCAGCTCGGGGTCGATGCCGGGCACACGCCGGGCGACCATGAGCACGACAGCGCGGCGGTACGCCGCCCACTGGCTGAGGTCCGCGCTGGTGACGGTCACGCCGCCCCCCTCCCACACACGGCAGGGCGCCGCGTGACCTCACGTTGCACAAGACCTCGGGCGTGCATGCTCGCAAAGAACGCAGGCGCAGGGAAGGTGCGGACGGGGTCGAGGGACGATCTTGGGCTGTCGCCCAGCAGTGCTGTGCGCTCGCACAGCGGCGAGGAGATGCGGGCCAGGTAGCGAGCCCGCATCACCATCAGCTCCCGGCCGCTGTTCGAGCGTCGTCGACGGCCTGTTCGGTGGTGCTGGTGACCGTGCCGAACAGCAGGTCCCAGATCTCGTCCAGCGTGGTCGTCGCCAGATCGATGCCGGGCAGGCCGGAGAGGCCCAGACCGGCGAGCAGGTCGCCCAGCGCCGTGCCGATCCCGGGCGTCTCCGGAACTTCCGGCTCGGGTGGCCTGGGCGGGCTCGGCGGCTCGACGGGTTCTTCCGGCGCGGGGTCGGTCGGAGGCTCCGGATCGGGTTCGTCCGTGCCGCCACCGGACCCCGGGGGCGAGTCGGAGCCGGGGTCGGACGCCGGTGGTCGGTCCTCGGGCGCCGGTCTTGGCGCCGGCGCCGGGTCCGGTGCCGGTGCCGGTGCCGGTGCGGGCGCCGGTGCGGGGGCGTCCTGCTCGGGAGCCGTCACCGGCGTCGGCACGGCGTCTTCCCTGGGCGTCGTGGCAGGGCGGGGCTCGGGGTCCGCGGGCGGGATCGACGGCGGCCGCTCCTGCGTGGTGTCCTCAGAAGTGCTCGGGGTGTCACCACCACCCGCGCCGCCACCAGCTTCTGCGCCGGTGCCTCCCGCACCGTCACCGCTGCCCCCCGCGGCTGCTCCAGCCTCCTCGATGGCCTGGACCGGTGGCTGGTCGTCCTGGTGGGCGATCAGGGCGGCAGCGCCTGCACCGACGGCCAGGACGGCGAGGACTCCGGCGGCGACGGCGGTCTGCTTCGTGCCGGACGAGCGCGGGCGGGTGCCGGTGGCGCCGACGGTTCCGGTACCGATCGCGGCGGTGCCGACCGCTGCGGTGGCCCAGCCGCCGGCGATGAGGTGCTGGCCGAGGTCGCGCAGCATCCAGGACACC
>NZ_JAJQQP010000008.1:0-106523 GCF_028994805.1 Promicromonospora iranensis
TGAGCGCTCACAATCGGGTCCGTCGCGCTGCCGGCACGTTCCGGACGGAGGCAACGATGCACCAGTTCCGAGCACTATCCGCCAGCAACACCCGACGCCGACAGGTGGCCGTCGCGCTGCTCGTCGCCGCAGGGCTCGCGATCAGCCCTGCGGCATCAGGCACCCCGACCGCGGCAGTCGGCTCGGCGGGCTCCGCGCCGTCGGGCACGACGGCGGCTGCAGCCCTGGCGGCCTACCCCAACCCCGGGCCCGTCACCGGGAGCACGGACGTGCACGACCCCGAGGTCGTCAAGTCGCCCGCCGGCAACTACCTGCTCGCTGCCACCGGCAACGGCATCGCCCTGAAGACCTCCACGGACCGCACGCGGTGGAACAACGCGGGGTCGGCGTTCCCGAACGGCGTGCCGTGGGCGCACTCGTACACCAACAACAGCAACCACGTCTGGGCTCCGGACATCAGCTACGCCAACGGCCGCTACTACATGTACTACTCGGCCTCGACCTTCGGCTCGAACCGTTCGGCCATCTTCCTCGCCACCAGCACCACCGGCGCCCAGGGCTCGTGGACCAACCAGGGGCTCGTCATCGAGTCGCGGACGTCGGACAACTTCAACGCCATCGACCCGAACCTGGTCATCGACCAGTCCGGTCGCTGGTACCTGAGCTTCGGCTCGTTCTGGTCGGGCCTCAAGATGATCCGGCTCGACGCCTCGACGGGCAAGCGGTCCGGGACGGAGTTCCACAGCATCGCCGGCCGGAACGGCGGCGCCATCGAGGCGCCGACGGTCCACTACCGCAACGGCTACTACTACCTGTTCGTCTCGTTCGACACCTGCTGCCAGGGTGCGAACAGCACGTACCGCGTGATGGTGGGCCGCTCGACGTCGGTCACCGGTCCGTACGTGGACCGTGCGGGACGAGCCATGAACTCCGGTGGTGGCACCGAGATCCTGGCGAGCCACGGCAGCATCCACGGTCCCGGCCACCAGGCCGTGATCGCCGACAGCGACGCCGACGCGCTGTTCTACCACTACTACACGGACAGCGGCGCACCGCGGCTGGGCATCAACCTGCTGGCCTATGACTCCGCAGGCTGGCCGTACGTGTACTGACCGACAGCACGGCCCTCGTTGAGTGCTGGGTACCTGCGGGTTCTGAGGTTCGGGACCCGCAGGTGCCCAGCACTCGCCTTTTCCGGCCGAGGTCTTCCGGCCAAGGCGCTGGCACGTGCGGGTCATATTGTTCAACAACCTAGATACTTGTGTCGGACGCCGCTAGCCTGGTCGTGCAGCGATATCTGCCCGCGCACGCCGGAGGATGACCGCCATGGCCGAACCGACAGTGCAGCAGCAGCCCGTGGGGCGCAGGCTCGGCCTGCTGGTCCGAGCGGTTCCGCGGATCCGGTGCAAGGCGCACGTGCGTGCGGACCTGCACGAGACCGAGGCTCCGGGTCTGGCCCGGCCGGGGATCCTCTCCCTGCACCTGGACCTCGCGGTCACGGACGACGAGGACGCTGCGGCAACCCTCGAGCGCGTCCTCTGTGCCCTCCGCCCGGGTGATCGTGTCTCCGTGGTGGGCCCACCCGAGGGCGCGGAACCGCGTGTGGACGACCGGCCGTTCACCATCTGGGCCTGACCGTGCCGGGTCTGGGCTGGATGGTGGAGCGGCATGTGACTGTCGCGCGCGCCACGGTCGCAACGCTCACGTATGTCCTGCTGGCCACGGCGTTCGTGCTGGGTGTGCTGTGGTTCGCGCTCCCGGGCGAGCCGCGGTGGGAGCCGGCGGTCAACTCGCTGACGCTGGTGGCGGGCATGACCGGACTCGTCGTGGAGCGGCTGAGCAGCGAGGCGGAACGGCACGCCCAGGTGCTCGCGGCCATCCGCCGTGAGCTGGAGCGGAACCGCGCGGTCCTCGCCGACAACGAGTTTGCCCGGGCCGCTGACGACCGGCCGCGAGCAGTCTTCGCGCGGTTGGCGGTCTCCGCCGTCGACGCGGCGCTCGTCTCGGGTGCGCTCGACCGGCGTCGGGACACCACCCTCGTGACCGGGCTCCACCGGTGGCGCGACACGGTCCAGGGGTTCAACCGCCGGTTGGACCTCACCGAGAACATGAGCGTCCTGGAGCGGCAGACGGCGGGAGAGCGCGAGGTCTGGGACGCGGCGATGCGACTCCGTGGCGGGTACGTCGCGACCACGAGAGCGCAGCTGAACGAGTTGCTGGCGGTGCTGCCGGTGCGGTGAGCCCGGGTGATGTGCGCTGCGTCAGGCAGGGTCACCGGCTGTGCGGCGGGAGTACGCGGCCGCAACAGTCCGCTCCGACTGGACGAGGTACTCGTCGAGCTCCGCGGCGGCGGCCGCGCTGTCCCCGGCGAGGGTCATCTCCAGGATGCGCGCGTTGCGCGCCACGTACGGGGCATGCAGGTACTCCGGGTTCGCGAGGAGGCCGAAGGCGAGGCGCAGCTCCGCGGAGACGGTGGCATAGAGCCGGTCGAGGTGCTCGCTGTCGCAGAGCGCGACGATCCCGCGATGGAACTCCATGTTGGCCGTACCGGCCGCGCGCCAGTCCTTCTCGTCGCGGGCCCGTTCCGCGCTCTCGACGGCCTTGCGCATGATCTCGGTAGCCGGGTGACCGGGCAGCGCGCCGCGCAGAGCCTGCCCCTCGATCATGCGGCGCACGCGGTAGATGTCGAGGATCGAGGCAAGCGTCGGGACGGCCACCACCACGCCCGCATGCGGACGTCGGACGAGCAGGTTCTCGTGGGTCAGCACCCGGAAGGCCTCACGGAGGGTGTTGCGGGAGACCGCGAGGGTCTCGGCGACCGCCTTCTCCGAGAGTCGCTCGCCCGGCCGCGACGTGCCCGTGATGATCCAGGAGCGGATGGACGCCGCCGTGCGCTCGACGAGGTCGCCCGCCTTGGCATCCGAAGGGTCCGCCGCGGCAGGGTCCGCGGCATCGTCTGCCGCAGTGTCGGAAACGGGTTCTGCGTCAGCGGTCGTCGCCATGGGCCCACTCTACGGTCGGGTTCGGGTCGCCGGATGATGCGGCACAGCCGGAGGATATGGCGGGTTCGGTCGCCGGACAGTCGCCGGCCGAGGGAGGCACTGATCACTGTGTGCACCGGGCGTGGCGGCCGATTCGTGGAACCGGGCTCCGACCGGGTATCCTGCTACGGCCCGCTGCTGTTGTGGCGGGCAAAGGTAGCGTGTCCGAGCGGCCTAAGGAGCACGCCTCGAAAGCGTGTGTGGGTGAAAGTCCACCGTGGGTTCAAATCCCACCGCTACCGCACCCCGAAGGCCCTCAACCGCAGAATCATGCGGATCTGGGGGCCTTCGTCATGCCGCGCCGTCCATTTACCGTCCGAATTGGCTTTCCGGGGCTTCGTCGGCCTCCGCCTGTTGGACGAGCTGATCGATGACGATCCGGAGGTCCGGCGCGATGTGCGTCCGCCTCACATAGTGCCGCAGGGTAGTTCCCTCGTCAGCGTGACCGAGGAGCGCCGTCGCGTTCCCGACCGTGGTCTGATTCGCTACCTGCGTCGCGATCGTTCGACGGAAGTCGTGCGGTGTCACCGTGATGCCCGTTCCCTCGCGAGCATGGCGCAATTGCTCACGAACTCGACCGGGGGAGCGGGGCGTTGCCTCCGTCGACGGGAACACAAGTTGATCCGTCGCGTGAACATCACTGGCCCGGCGCGAGAACTGGTACTACGCCGACGAGGTCCCGATGCAGGTCGGCATCACGTACATCCCATGGTCGATCGCCAAGGGGACGGCCCTCGCGAAGGCCGAAAACCTCGGTGCGCGAAGCCTGTACGGGCGACTCGAAGACCTCGGTTACACCATCGACAACATCCGCGAAGAAATCACTGCGCGGCCGGCCACCCGGGAAGAAGCCGAAGGGCTCGACCTACCACCAGGCGTGCCCATGATCGACCTGTGGCACACCGGCATGACCTCCGACAAGCAGCCGTTCGAAGTCACGAACTTCTGCATGCGCGCCGACTACTCAGCACTCGACTACGACATGCCCGTGGACTACTGATGACCCACACAATCCGCCCACGCCACGACGAAGACCTGCCCGACCTCGCCGCCGTACTGGTCCGCGTGCACGCCCAGGACGGCTACCCCGTCGAAGGCGTGGCCGACCCCGAAGGCTGGCTACGCCACCCCAACGAGCTGCAGAGCTGGACCGCCGTCGAGGATGATCGACCCATCGGGCAGATCACCCTCACGCGTGCCGTGCCCGAGGACGACGCTGCCCGAGTCTGGCAGGAGCACACCGGCGGTGACATCGACCGCCTGGCTATTCCCGTGCGCCTGTTTGTCGACCCTGACTACCGGGGAAGCGGCGCCGGCCGGCTCTTGATGGAAGCTGCACTGGACTTGGCGCGGTCTCAAGGGCTCGCGATCGCGTTCGACGTCATGCTCAAGGACCGCACGGCGATCCGGCTCTATGAACGACTCGGAGCCGTCTACATTGCTGACCTCAACCACCGCTACGGTGACGGACTCACCGAACCGGCCGCCGTCTACGTGGTCTCCCACAATGAGTCTTCCAACTGACAACTGACTCGCTGACGGCGTCAGGCCGGTCGCAATACGGAGACGGCAGCGCGGTTCAATGTTCGCCTGGAGCGTCATGTCATCGTGTACGGCCCCGCACTGCTCAGAAGCGTTCGCATTCGTTTCCGAACAGTGCTACGTGCCTGCGGATCGAGCAATTGCGATCGCAGCCGACCGCCAACTTGGGTTGGATCGTCTAGCCATTGATCTACCCGGGTGAGGGCGGTGTCGGAGGGCCAGCCTTCCATGACGAGATGGTCAACGGCCTCCATCGTCAGGTCGGCTTCTTCATGCTGGGGTGCAACCTGCCGATGGATAGTGATCGTCGGCACGACAACTCTGCTGTTGTGGTAGATCCATCGTTGCACAAGGAGATTGACGCCAATCTCGCTCAGTACCGCAATCCGTTGTGAGGACAGCAACTCGTCCCGATTGAGGACCAGCAGGTCGGTAAACTGAATTCCATAATTCTTGCCGTCCTCCAGGGTTGGAAGGTACGCCCTCTTGAAGTCTCCACTCGCCCAGTCAGTGCGAATCTGGATCGGGCTAGGCGAGAGGCCGCAAGCGAGGACCCTTTCCACCAGCTGCGTTCCCTGCCGCATCGCGCATGGGTGCTGTACGAGGCATGCCTTGCTCCCGTCATCCAAACGGAAGACGTCACCAGTAAACAGCGGGCGATTGGCCATTAACTCGGCATCCTCTTCGCCGAGGGCTTCGTACACAGAATCCAGTGTTGTCGGAGTTTCTAGCCGATACTCCGTCACTGAGAAGCCTTCGGGCGAATTGACAAGATCCCATCAGCGTCAACGAAAGTCTCAAAGTTGTCATCGACGAGGATCTCCCGCCAGTTCTCATCGAACTTGTCGAGAATCGCGTCGACCCCCATCATGCCTTCATTTGCGACAGAAAGCATCACTAGGTCGTAACGCCCTGCGATTAGCATGTCCATCCTGCTCAGCGACACGCCTTCCTTCAAGGGAATCTCTAGCCAGGATGCGATTTCCATTACGCTGTGGTCGCCAAGTATCTCCGTCAGGGCAACCACTTTCGCCAGAGCTGCGTGGTTCGTCGCGGCCACGCCAGACCCTCTGCGCCATTTTTGCACGGCGGGCACCGAGACGCCGGCGAGCCGCGCGATGTCGCGCCACGAAAATCCCAGATCGTTCAGATAGTCGAGAAGGTCACGTGGCGCCAGCTTCTGGCGTTGAGCCTGTCTGCGCTCGAGGTCATCGCTGAAGGCCCGACGCTGGATCTGATCGGTGCCGTCTACAAGCCAGCCCAGCTCATATCGCAACACGGATGCGTCCGAAGCGAGAACACTTGTAGTACGAGGAATGTGAACAAGCTTGTCGACGACGCTATCTTGACCAGTTGACTCGATTGAAGGAACACGAGTATCAGTGACCACCGAACACCTCTCTTCTAACTTTGTCCGTGAGGGTGGACTCGAATAATGCCGTCACGTCTGTGTGAATCCTGTCCGCCGCCTTAAGTATCGTCGGACCATCGAACTCTGGTGTCCCGGTAGGCGTCCATGCCGCATCCGTATCTAGCAAGAAGTAGTGTCCGGGAGCTGGTGGCTTAGGTCGCACATCGGCGGTGATAGAAGGCGGACCGTTGACCGCGCCATACCGCAACGTGAGTGTGTCATCGTCACGATCGGTCGAGTACTGGACGATGGCTTGTTGCTGCTCAACTTGAAGGCTCATCCCCCCAGGCATTGGCGCAATCACCTGAGGATCGAGGTACTTAGACCAGTTTGGCGTCTCCTGCTTGGAGGCCGGGAGGCGAATCTCATCGACATATCTCAGCCCCAAGCGATTCACTCCATCCGGTCGACCTGCTTCGATCCTTGCCTCGGTAACCCGCTCGAGCAGGGATCGGAACGAATCCCACCCGTCGTATGTCGCGGTCTCTAGAGAGTAGGACTCAGGCCCGGCTGTGAACAGGGTGAGACCGTCCCGGGAGCCAAAGGCGTCAACCCGCACCTTGTTTGTGGTTGCGATCGGCGTCGCCCCAGGGTTGTGGGGGTTGACAGCGAAGCTGACGCTGCCGCGCTCGATCTGCCGATGCAGCGGCAACACGTCGGCGAGCTTGGTCTTAACTGCGGTGACCTGGTCGTCTGACAACGGAGGCACCTTGAGGTGCCGCACCTCCGCCAACACCACGACTAGGGGCGGCTTCGCGTACTTCATCGGAGGCGGCATGTTACTGATGATACTGAAACAGCAACCAGTGCAGATACCCCAACACGGAACAGTCTGGGGTGAGACTCGCTGGCAACGGATAGCGGATGCACCAAGAAGTAGCGGTTTGGTGAAACCTCCGGCCAACGCTCATCCGGTTCGAAGCAGCGGCGACCGGTCTGGGCCCCCACGTGGCGCACGGCGATCGCTGCCGAGTTGACCTCTATGAGATCAAGGCGCGCCTGACGGCGCGCGGCCGTGCGGCCGGCAGGGGGCCCGCGAGGTGGGGCCCCGCGCTCCGCTCGCTGACGCTCGCTGTGCGCACCCCACCCCGCACCCCTGACGGCCTACCGGCCCAACCCTGACGGCGCACCCTACGATGCGGCCATGGCGTCCTCCGGAAAACCGACGAAGGCAATGCTGGCTGCAATCGGTCGCGTCGCAGCCGAGAGCGCAGCCGTCGAGGATCAACTGCGAGACCTGTTCTGCCACCTCATCGGCTCTCCTTACGGACGAGTGATCACCGCTGGTGAAGACCTCTCGAACATCACCAAGTCCTGCCTGCGCATCGCGCGTTATCACCACGGACTCACCGATGAGCAGATCGAGCAGCTTGTCACCATCGTCAAGGCCATCGAGCGCCTCCGGCCCCACCGAAACTTCTTGGTCCATGCGACGTGGGTCAAGATGAGCGAACCAGGAAAGCACTTCGGCACCAGAAGCAGTAGGGCATCGTCATCGATGCGAACCGAAGCCCAGGGCATGTATGACTCCCTGATCTGGCGGCCAGCGGACGCTGAGAAAATCGCGGACGCGTTCAGCAACGTCGCCGTGCGGATCGACGCCTTCATCGAGCAGGCGTTCGACCGACCGGCATACGAGCCACCGATAGAACGGGAAGCCTGGGCGAAGTTCAACGCCATGCTCTCACCGGCGTTCGATGTTCTGGACGCTCCGGTCGACTCGTAGCCACATGCCTCGGTCTCATGCCTCCGGCGGGCACCGCGGGAATCAAGAGGATCGAGGGAGCCGCGGTGTCCCTGATCCTCCGTCATCCATTGGCTTGACCGGGACCCTGACAGCGAACCCGCCGGCAGTGCAACAGGTCCCGCCGACCAGGAGCACCACCGCATCATGAGCTGGACGGGCGGGACCTGTTGCACTGCCAGCAGAACCGATGTCCGAGACGTGCCCCGCGCCAACGGATGACGGAGGATCAGGGACCCCGAACCAGGCCTGTGGCTGGGAGCAAGACCCGCCGGGTTAGAGAGGCGGCCATGCACTGGTTCGCGTCCGCAACTGCTCCCTAGCTGCATCGAAATCCTCAAGTGCAAGGGCTAGTTCCCGGACATCTCGAGGGTCCGTCCACTTCGAGTGCTTGTAGGAGATTGTTCCCTCATCTGCAAAAGAACCTGCCGGGGCGGGATGGTGCACCACATCAGCGTGGTGTGCCCAAACCTCCAGGCCGACACCGATTTTTGCGTTCTCCTTTAGGTGGTCCCACTCGACCTCGTCGCGCGGCTGATTCCCCAGCGCAGCCACAGCGACCGAGGGCGCTGAGTCCAGAAGCATCTGGTAGGCGACAACCATGGCGCCTTCGACGTAGGCCTTCTTCGGAACTAGTGCAAGAGGCGTTCCAATCTCGACGCCGTGCAAGATCCGAGGGGTGATGTGGTCCTGCCATGTGATGACCCACGCTGTGTATCGCTTCACGGTTATACCTCCCGCTCGGTCGACGTCCGGCCCGATCGTGCCGGCTACCTGCTCGTGTATGTGTGCTAGTCGTTCTCGAGGATGTCGGCGGCTCGCTTCCATGTCGTGATGACGCGCCGTGTGCGCAGTTCGATGAGCTGCCCAGGCTCCGGCGTCGGCCGGCCGTGCTCGACGTGTGCCCGTAGAACCATCAGCGCCGAAGCATCATCGGACGCTGCGGTCCGGTCGTGGGCCGTGAAAGTACTGCTCCGGCCGTCGTCGGGCGTAGGTGGGATCGGGGTGATTGCGTGGGTGGGCTCCATGCCCTCGACGCTAGGTCGCATGACGGCACCAGGCTCGCCGGAGAAGGGTGAACTGCCGTCGACGCAGCGAGGATGTCAGCGTTGGATACGGAGCCTTGATCGATCCGAGTAGCGTGGCAGGGACCGAACGAGCTGTACCCGAACGGACCAGGATGCCTCCGTTTTCGCTCCGGTTTGCTGTCGGTCCCGGTGCTAACTCATCCAAGCCGGTCGAGGTGCGGTGAGGGTATCTCCGCAGGTCATCCGGGTTGTGTCGTTCCACGTGCAACGCCGTACAAGTGCCCTCTCCAATCCCACCGCTACCGCACCCTGAGTGCAAGACACGGCCCCTGACCTGCATGTTTGCTGGTCGGGGGCCGTTGTCGTCCCCGGGATCCATCACTTCCATGACATTCGAGTCGGGGGAGTCGCTGGCGGGCTGGTTGACCAGCAGGTCCGGGACCACCCGGACATCGGGCGCAACGTGCGTCCGCTTCACGTAGTGCCGCAGGGTCGTGGCCTCCGTCAAGGCGCGGCTCCGCCGCGCTGGGCCGTCCGGCCGGCGGGGGCCCGCGATGGGGCCCCGCGCTCCGGGCACTTCGCGCCCTGCGCGCACCCCACCGCACCCCGACGGCCTACCGGCTCCCAGGCATGACGAAGACGGTCCCGACTCCAATAGTCGAGACCGTCTCTTCATGTTCAGCTCTCAGGCAGTGCCTCCGGCGGGCACCCGGGAATCAAGAGGATCGAGGGACCCCGAAGCGGGAGAATGGTGGCAGAGGTACCCATACGGGGGCCAGAGGACCCATACGGGGTTCACAGGGGTCATGAAATCTGTCATTGTAGATGTCATGAGTGAGACAACTACCATCACCATTGCACGCGCCACGAGGCAGCGGCTCGCCCACGTCAAGTTCAACGGCAAGCCGCTCAAGACGGCGGACGAGACCGTGGCTGCCCTCATCGAGGAGCACGAGCGCCGCCAGTTCTGGGAAGCGATGGACGCCATCGACCCTGACGAGTACGAGGCCCAGACCCGTGAAGAGGGCGCCTGGCCGACCGAGGGTGAGTACGCCGCCGAAGAGCAGATGATCCGTGCCCAGGAGACCACCGCGTGATCGTTCAGCGCGGCGATGTGATCTGGCTGTCCATGGACCCCACCGTTGGTCGCGAGCAGGCCCACCACCGGCCGCACCTGGTCTTGTCGAATACTCGTCAGCACCGGGCTATGCGGCTGGCGATCGTGGTTCCGATGACCTCCACTGACAAGTCCTGGCCGACCCGCGTCGAGGTGGCACCCGGCTCCTACGCGATCTGCGAGCAGCCCCGCACCGTCTCCCTGGAACGCGTCACCCGACACGACCCCACAGGGCACGACACGACCGCCGTCGCCGCCATCCTCCACACTCTGATCGACCCCTCCTAGCCCGAGCTGTCGACGCGAAACGCCTCGCGATGATGGCCGGAATCCATGATTTACCCATCACTTTTAGATCGGGCACCGACCAACGAGGGCCGACGCCATACAACCGTTGTCGGGTGAACATGCAGGTCAACGGGGTTGTGCTCCAACTGCACCTCACGTGGAACAAACGGTTGTGCTGAGCCCACCGCTACCGCACGCCGAATGCCCCAACCGCTGAATCATGCGGATCTGGGGGCCTTCGTCATGCCGGGCACTCCGTTTCTGCAGTGCTTCGACAGCTTGGTGGGGATCGACGAGAACCGCTAGGAGCGAAGCGACCGCAGCCATGCTCTCGCTGCTCCGCCGAAAGGTTCTGCCTCCATCTGCACGAGGGACAGCAACGATCGTGCGGCCTCGGTTGCGGCCGCTACCTGGCCGTCGGTGAGGTGCCCGGACAGAGCCAGCTCGTCGAACTCGTGCTGGTCGACGATGCCGGCGCAACCATCGGCGCTGCGAAACAGGTCCAGCTCCAGGTCGACGAAGGACCACACGCCTCCATCGAGCCTCGGCGGTGTGCAGATATCGATAGTGAGGTCGGTCGTGTCGGTGAACCAGAAGGCGGGCAGGCACCATGCACCCGCCGCGACAAGCCAGACGGCATCGTGTGCTTGAGCTTCTTCGCGGCGGCCGTCGGGCTGGCGGACCGGGTTCCCGCGCCGCGCGCCCAGCCATGTGCCGTGCTCATCCTGGCCGAGCTGTTCGACCGGCCAGCTGAACCGCTCCGCGCAGGTCCCGTCGACCAGGGACATCTTTTCTTTAGACATCCTCAACATGGGATCAAGGCCTGGATTCGCCGCGCATCCTGCCCGCCGGGCGCGGCCCCGCGGCGGGACCCGCCACCCGTGGGGCAGGAACAACGCACGACACGAGGGCGTCCGCACCTACTTGCCGCGGACGCTCTAACGGTTCCGGGGCCACATGAGCGCCGATCGCTGCTGCTGTGCCTCGGTGACCGACTCTGTGACGTCGCTGGCCTGGATCCAATGGAGTACGCCGGGCAGCGTCTCACGCCAGCTCACGCCTTCCGGAAGCTGCTTCGGGAGGGGCACGTTCAATGTACGGGCACCGACGCGCGGGAACCGTCGCCCGTATTCCTGGCTGCTCTGCGCGGCGAGTAGCACGTCGTACTGCCAGAGCTGGGTTTCGGGCACCGCAGCTACGTCGAGCGACCACTGCGAGCGGTCGACGATGATCTGCACCACCGAATCGCCCTCGAAGAGGAACAAAGCGCCAAACGTGCTCGTGCCTTCTTGCGAGACGAGCACGTAGCCGCTCGACAACAGCCAAGCGACGGTGTGCTGGACATCTGCGGGCGCGTTCGCACGGAAGAACTCGTCGACCTGCTGCTGGCTCATCGGTATGTTGATGGTTCACGCTCCACGGTAGGAGGGCTCGTTGACCACACAGGCTCTGCCAGCGATGTTACTGGTGGGTGGACTGGGGGGTGCGTCCCGTATGTCGCGGACGCCGTTCGGCGCCCCGTCCCGCTCAGGGACCGCTGCCGCCCCCCAGGACCACCCGGGCGACCTGCGCTCGGTACGTCCCGGGTGCGGCATCCTGACGGAGAGCGACCCCGATGCAGGAAGGCCGGATCTCGGATGACCGACTACAGCGCGCTCTACGCCGACAACGACACCATGACCGACCACTGGTGGTGGCGTCCGGGCTGGCGGGTCGGGACCAGGTTCTACGCCTGGCACATCACCCAGGACGACCAGCCCGAGGTGCGTGACCTCGCACAGCGGTACCGCGAGGCCGTGAGCGCGGTCGGCACCCTCGACCCGATCCCGGACGAGTGGCTGCACATGACCATGCAGGGTGTCGGCCACGTCGAGGACATCAACGTCGCAGCCCTCGACTACGTGACCCTCCGGGTGGCCGGCCGGCTGCGCGCGATGGCCCCGATCACGACGTCGTACCGCCGTGCCCACGTCACGAGCGAGGGCGTGATGCTGCCGCCGGCCGATCCCGAGGCATTCACCGAGGTGCGCCGAGCCATCCGAGCGGGCATCACCGATGCGCTGGGAGAGTGCCCGGAGCCCGAGGACGGGTTCGGAGCGCACGTGTCGGTGGCGTACAGCAATGCGGACGCCGACGCCGCACCGATCCGGGCGGCTCTCGACCAGGCCGAGCCGGCAGCGCCGTCGACGGCGACGTACACGCAGGTCTCACTGATTCGCATGCACCGGGACCACCGGATGTACGAGTGGGACGTCCTCCGTGCGGTCCCCCTCGGTGACTAGCTCTGCGGACCAACAGGCTCCCGGGCGAGTGTCCCTCCCGTGTCCTTATGCAGCTGCGGTGAGGCGTCGCCTCCTGGTGGCGCTCCCTTGCCTCGCGATGGTCGTCGGTTGCGGACAGCTGGGCGCGGCCGAGGGCCTGGAATCGGTCGGTGCTGAAAGAGGAAGCGGTGAGATGTGCATGCCCGTCAGCGAGGACGGGCTCGCATCGTTCGCATCGGAGACGGTGGAGAACACCTCAGCGGACGACGTCACCATCAGCGACATCGATGCAGTGACCGACGGGATCGACGTCGTCGAGTGGTTCTTGACTCGCGAGGACTGGCCAGACGCCACGGTGGGGACCGGTCCGCTACCCGCACCCGGGACGTCCGAGGTGGCCACCACCATCCCGGCGGGCCACCGCGCGCTGGTCGCGGTCACTCTGCGGGCAAGCGATCTCGAGGAGGCGCTGCGGACGAAGGTGACCGTCACCTATACCGATGAGCGCGCAACCGACTCCATGGAACTGAACTGGTCCGTGCTCCTCGTCCCGGCCGGAACTAGCTGCGGCGACTACTAGATGTTGCGGGTCATGACGTTGGTGACGAGGGAGCGGGAGGCTGCGGCACGTGAAGCCGGCCTGGAATCAGCGGCAGTCCATCCCCCTGTCGCCCGGCGTCGTGGCGACCGGTCTCGTAGGGTTCAGGCCATGTCCGAAGAGGCCGATCGCACGAGCATCCGGGCGGCGTCACTCGCCGGGGGACCGAACAACCAGGACCGCTATGTCGTCGGAGACGGTTTCGCCGCGGTGCTCGACGGCGCGACCTCGGTCGCCGGTGACCGGTCTCATGATCCCGGCTGGTACGCGGAACGGCTCGGCCAGGCACTCAGCGAGACAGTGCCTCGCGGAGAACCGCTCGCTGACGCCGTTGCCGGCGCGATCCGAACGGTTCGGGACGCTCACGGCCTGACTCCGGACACCAGCCCGACCAGCACGGTAGCCATCGCGCGCTGGTCCGACGACGTCGTGGAGACCTACACACTGGGCGACAGCTACGTCGTCGTGCTTCGTGCCGGCAGCGTCGAGACCGTCTACACCGACGACCGCCTGGATGCCGTGGGGGCGGACGAGCGTGCGGCCTACCGCGCACGCCTGGCGGCCGGCCATGGATACGACGTCGGACACCGCGAGGTGCTCCTGGCGCTCCAGGCCGAGCAAGCCCGACGACGCAACCGGCCCGGCGGCTACTGGATCGCCGGAGCGGAGCCCGAGGCCGCGCACCACGGGCTGACCACTGCAGAGAGCCGGTCGGGTATCACCGGACTGCTGCTCGCCAGTGACGGCGTCGACCCACAGCGCCATCCGGTAGCGGCGACCTGGCGGGAGCTGGCCGAACACGCGAACGGGCACGGCGAAGCGCAGGTGCTCCAGGACGTCCACGATGCCGAAGCGTCCGACCAGGACGGGCAGCGCTGGCCGCGCGCAAAGCGTCACGACGACAAGACGCTCGTGACCATCAGGCTCTGACGAGCGAACTCAGTCCGCGTCGCCCGGACGCCACAACCACCGCAGCGCGTCCGGCAGCAGCACCCCCGCATGGTTCGGGTTGTGCCCGCCGTCGCCGAGCACGAGGCGGAAGTCGTAGTCGGCCTCGGCGAGGGCCGCGGCGACCCGCAGGTTCTCCGCGAGCCAGTTGTGGTCGGGCTGGTTCCAGCGCAGGTCACGGTGGCCCGTCTGCAGGAAGATCCGGAGGGGTTTGCGGGGTGTCATGTGGATGAGGGCGGGGTAGTTGTTGCCGCCCGGCAGCTGCGTGAAGCTCGACAGGAAGCCGGCGACCCGGCGGAACCGGTCGGGGTAGTGCCAGGCCACGGTGAAGGCGCAGCTCCCGCCGCTGCCGCCGCCGACGATGGCCCAGCGTTCCGGGTCGTCGCTGATCACGAAGCGCCGTCGGACCTCCGGGATGATCTCCTCCAGCAGGAAGGCGCCGTACCGGCCGCCGAACGCGTCGTACTCGGCGTTGCGGTTCTTGCGCCGTACGGGATCCTCGATGTCCTCGAAGACACCCGGGTCGACGAACACGCCGATCGTGACGGGGATGTCGCCGCGGTGGACGAGGTTGTCCAGCACGATCCCGCCGCGGACCTCGCCCTCGGGGTCGAGATACCACCAGCCGTCCTGGAAGACGAGGATCCCGGCGGGCTCCGCCGGGTTGTACGCGGCGGGCACGTGGACCCACACCTTCCGGGTGGTCCCGGGGTACGCGGTGCTCTCCCAGTGCAGCTCGACCGTGAAGCCGTGCGGCACGCCGGGCCTGCGGGACGAGTCGGGACCGTGCTCGTACCGGACGTCCTCCTGATCGAGCGGGAGGGGAACAAAGGGTACGTATGCGGTCACACAGCAAGGCTAGGGCGAGGCTGGACACCTGCCACTCGTCGCCCGCCCCGGGCTGCGGCGGAAGCGAAGGCGGAGACCGTGCGGCCGGCGGCGAAAAATGGCAGATGACCTGCATGTATATGGATGAAAGGTATTGCGCCGCCCGCCGGTCATCGGTTGAACTTGGTCCACGCTCCACGGCGCATGCCCCTGGCGATCGATCGAGCGCCACACCACCCCTGTCGGCAGCTCAGAAGGAGAAGGACCATGACGGAGAACGACGCGGTGCGCGCGGAACGATTCGCGTCCGGCAAGCAGGTCCTCGACTCCATCCACGACGACCCCGGCCACAACGTCATCGACTCGTTGGCCGACATCGCCCCCGAGCTCGGGCACCAGATCGTCGCGTGGGGCTACGGGGACATCTACTCCCGGCCCGGCCTGGAGCCCCAGCAGCGCCAGCTGGTGACGCTGGGGATGCTCACGGCCCTCGGCGGCAGCGAGGCCCAGCTCGAGGTGCACGTGGGTGCGTCGCTCAACGTCGGCCTGACCCCGCAGCAGATCATCGAGGTCTTCCTGCACAGCTCCGTCTACTGCGGGTTCCCGCGCGCGCTGAACGCCGTCGGCGTCGCCAGGAAGGTGTTCGCCGAGCGCGGGCTGCTGCCGCTGGAGTGACCGCGTCCAGGGATGCCAGCTCGACCGGCTGGAGCCCTGGGTGCAAGGAGGGTCAAGGGCGGGGCAGCGCCGCCGCGTCCCTGTGCTCGACCAGGTCCGACCGCTCCCGCCGGATCCGCTCGACGCCCCAGGCCCCGAGCGGTGCCAGGGCCTCGTTGAGCGCCCGGCCGTGCTCCGTCAGGGAGTACTCCACGCGCGGCGGCACCTCCGCGTAGACCTGACGGCGGACCAGCCCGTCCGCCTCCATCTCGCGGAGGTGCTGGGTCAGCATCTTCTCGCTGACGCCCGGCAGACCGCGCCGCAGCTCTGCGAACCGGCGCACGCCGTGCTCGTCGAGCTCCCAGAGGATCAGGCCCTTCCACTTGCCGCTGACGACGTCGAGCGCAGCGTCGATGCCGCAGATATAGGGGCCGTTGCGTGGTGCCTTCGCCATCGGGTTCCTCCTACGTACCAACAGGTAAGTACCCCAGTAATTAGTGGGTACTTCCACGATCGTACGTCGCACGCCGAGCATGGGGAGGTACCCACCTACCGAGGAGATTCTTGATGACCGATCCCCAAGGCGCCGGCGTCACGGTGCTGGGCCTGGGCGCTATGGGTAGCGCCCTCGCCACCACCCTGCTCGACGCCGGTCATGCCGTGACCGTCTGGAACCGCACCTCGGCCCGGGCAGTCGACCTGAGCGCGCGGGGCGCCCAGGCGGCGTCGTCCATCGGTGCCGCCGTGGCGGCAAACCCCCTGATCGTCGCCTGCCTCCTGGACCACGCGTCCGTGCACGAGACCCTCGACCCGGTCATCGCCGGGATGCGCGGGAGCACGCTGGTGAACCTGACGACCACCACGCCGAACGAGGCGCGCGAGCTGGCCACGTGGGCGGCCGGCCACGGCGTCGACCATCTCGACGGCGCCATCATGGCGACCCCGCCGATGATCGGCACCCCGGAGGCGTCGATCCTGTACAGCGGGTCCCGCGACGTCTTCGACGCGAGCCGGCCGGTGCTCGACCGCTGGGCGACCAGCACCTACGACGGCGCGGACGCGGGCCTCGCCTCGCTCGTCGACCTGG
Source organism: Promicromonospora iranensis (assembly GCF_028994805.1). Lineage (GTDB taxonomy): Bacteria > Actinomycetota > Actinomycetes > Actinomycetales > Cellulomonadaceae > Promicromonospora > Promicromonospora iranensis. The sequence continues at coordinate 16,548 of NZ_JAJQQP010000008.1, forward strand.
CGATGCTCTCGGGCATGTACTCCATGTTCGCCGGGTTCCTGCACGGGGCAGCGATGGCCGGTTCGGTCGGGATCAGCGCCACCGAGTTCGCCGCGCGGGCCACACCGTTCCTCAGCGCGATGACCGACGGGTTCGAGCACTTCGCCGGCGTGATCGACGGCGGCGACTACGCCGTCCCCGGTCAGCAGAGCCTGGACTTCTCCGACCTCAGCCACATCGTGCGCGCGAGCGAGGAACAGGGCGTGCGGCCCACGACGATCGCCGCGGTGCAGGAGCTGATCAGCGAACAGATCGCCGACGGACACGGCGCCGAGGGCTTCGCCAGGATCTACGAGAGCCTCCGCGCCGAACGCACCGCCAAGACCGGCCAGACCCACCAGGACGACAACAGCGACGAGCTGGAGGTAGCCCGATGAGCACACCCGTCACCGTCATCGGACTCGGCCCCATGGGCCAGGCGATGGTTCACACCCTGCTGCGCGAGGGCCACCAGGTCACCGTCTGGAACCGGACGGCCGGCCGCGCGGCCGACGTCGCCGCCGCCGGGGCGACGGTCGCCGCCACACCGGCGGCCGCCGTAGCGGCGAGCAAGCTCGTGATCCTGAGCCTGACCGACTACCAGGCGATGTACGACATCCTCGGCTCCGCGACGGAGGCGCTCGCGGGCCGCACGCTCGTGAACCTCAGCTCCGACTCGCCGGACGTCACCCGCGAGGGCGCCGCGTGGGCCGAACAGCACGGCGCGCGGTTCCTGACCGGTGGCGTCATGACACCCGCGCCGATGGTGGGCACCGAGGCCGCGTACGTCTACTACAGCGGCCCGGCCGAGGTGTTCGAGGCCGACCGTGAGACTCTGGCGAAGCTCGGCGCCCCCCGCTACCTCGGCGAAGACCTGGGGCTGGCACAGCTCATGTATCTGGCCCACCTCGACGTGTTCCTGACCTCGCTCGCGTCACTCATGCACGCCACCGCGCTGCTGGAGTCCGGCGGGGTCACCGCCTCGGCCGCGTTCCCCGAGCTGATGCTCACCGTGACCGGCATCGGGGAGATGCTGGCGGTGGGCGAGGGCGAGAATCCCGGCGCACAGATCGACGCGGGTGAGCATCCTGGCGACCTGAGCACGGCGGCGATGATGGGCGCGACAGCGGACCACATCGTCGCCGCGAGCAAGGCGGTGGGCGTCGACACCGGCCTGCCCGCGGCGGTCCAGGCGTACTACGCCTGGGTCCGCGACAACGGCTACGGGAACGACAACTGGACCCGGATCATCGACGCGATGCGGCCGCAGGGCCGTTGACCGTCACCCCCTGCGGATGCGGCGGCGGGGGTCCAGGCCCGAGTCGGCGAGGCTCGTGACCATGCTGCCGGGCGCGAGCACCCGTTCCGCCCGCAGGTCGTGCACGACGGCCCGGAGCAGGCCTGGCAGAAAGTCCCGGCCCCTGCGCACGCACCAGGGCAGGCCTGCTCTCACCAGCCAGCCCAGGCGTTGCCGCACCGACGGAGGGTCGGGTGCCTCGGGCAGCCGTGCGGCGAGAGCCCGCACCCACTCCTGGTCCGAGCCCCGGACCGGGGGCGGGGCGTACTCCGGGTCCATGTCGGCCAGCGCGGTCGTGGCGGCCAACGCCAGCTGCCGGTGTCCGGCGGGTGACGGGTGCACACGATCGACATGCCAGGCCTTGGCAACGGCAGGGGCGATCGCCCGCGTCGCGTCCACGACGACGACCCTCCCGTGCCGCGAGATCGGCGTCGGCTCGTCACCACTGACGGGTTGCGCCGCCGGCCCGTCCGTCGCAAGTCCGTGCGCCGACGCCGCCACCTCCTGGACCGCCGCGTTGATCGACGCCACCCGGCGCCGCATCACGCGCCGCACCAGGCGTGGGCCGAGCTCGAACAAGCCGATCACGGGCAGCAGCACGAGCACGACGTCGGTGCCGGCACCGGTCAGCTCGCTGACGCAGCGGCGCAGGTCCATCAGCGTGAGCCGGGCGTCGAAGTCGCTGCGGAGCACGTCGTTGCCGCCCACGAGCACCGTGGCGAGGTGCGGGCGGAGCGTCAGGGCGGCCTCGAGCTGCGGGCCGGCGACGTCGCGGGAGCGGGAACCGTTGGTCGCGAGGTTGGTGAACGCCTCCGCACCGAGCACGGCGGCGAGATGTGCCGCCCAGCCGGGGCCGTGGGCGGCGTCGGGACCGACGGTGTCGCCGACGCCCACCGTGATCGAGTCGCCGAGGGCGACAAGTCGGAAGCAGCGCTCGCGTCCCGCCGGCGGCGTCATCTCACCGATGCCCCACAGGCCCCGTGTGGATCGGGTTCGTCGGGGCGGCGACGACCGGCGCGTGGGCACGCTCCAGGCGGGCCAGCTCGGGGAGCACGGGGTCCGGCGTCAGGTCGAAGGCCTTGCGGGAGTGCAGCTCGATCATCGCGTCACCCGTGGCGCTCCACGGGAAGAGCTCGGCGCGGGCGCGGGCCGCCTTGCGGCGTTGCGGCACGTCGCGGTCCAGCACCTCGTGCAGCGCGAGGGCGAGCGCCGCGGCGTCCGGCGGGGCGGCGGCTCCTGCGGTGCCGACCACCTCGGGCAGGGCGCTCGACGAGCTGCAGACCACCGGCGTACCGGACGCCAGCGCCTCGAGCGCCGCGAGCCCGAACGTCTCGATGGGGCCCGGGGCGATGACGACGTCGGCGCAGGTCAGCAAGGTGGCCAGTCGGTCGCGGTCCGGGATGAACGACAGGAACCGGTGCGGCAGGCCCGCGGCCTCGGCGCGCCGCCGCATCTTCGGCAGGAGCGGTCCGGCACCGGCGACGACGAGCCGCACGGGGCGGCCGTCGCGCACGAGCTGCGCGGCGGCGTCGATGGCGAGGTCCGGCCGCTTCTCGGTGGACTGGCGGCTCGCGAGCACGATCAGCGCGGTGCCGGGCGGCGCGTACAGCGCGCGGGCCTCGTCCGAGTACCGGTCGGGCCGGAACCGCTCCAGGTCGACGCCCAGCGGTACCCGGTAGAGCGGCGGGAGCGCCGCCGCCCGGTTGCGCTCGGCGAGGCGTTCCACCTCGCCCGCCGCGAACTGGGTGGTGGCCACCAGGCGGTCGAACCGGGGCAGGGTCGCGAGGTTGTAGCGGTCGGCCAGGGCGGGCGTCGCCGCCGCGCCGAACGCGGCCGCCGGCCCGCCCTCGGCCCCACCCGGAATCCAGGAGCGCAGCACCCCGTCGACGCGCTCGTGCAGCATCATCAGCGAGGGGATGCCGGACTCGCGGGCCCAGTCGCCCAGCCCGGCGAGAGTGGTGCGGTCGCTCACCTCGAGCCGGTCGGGCGAGAGGGTCTCCAGGAGGTTGCGCATCTTGCCGGGCTGCACCACCGCGCGGTACCCGCCGGAGAACGGCACGCGCGGTGCCGCCAGGGTGACGACCCGGACGCCGTCCACGAGCGATACCCCGTCCCGTCTGCCCGGCACGACGAGCACAGGTTCGTGCCCCCGGGACAGGTACTGCCCGGCCATGGCGTGCATCGCAGTTCGGATTCCCCCGGAACGAGGGCTGTAGAAGTTCGCGACGTGGACGATTCGCAAGTCATACCTCCGCTGAGCCGGCTCGCGCGTGCACCCGGATCGCGTCGTCGTAGTGCCCCATGAGCTCGGAGCAGATGTCGTGCCACGTGCGTCCCTCGGCGCGTTCGCGCGCCGCGGTGCCGAAGGCGCGCCGCTTGCGTTCGTCGCCCACCAGGTCGGCGACACGGGCACGGAGCGCCGCGTGGTCACCTGGAGGGTACAGCCAGCCGTCGTGGGAGTGCCTGACGATGTCCAGCGGCCCGCCCGCGGCGGGGGCCACCACCGGGACACCGCTGGCGTGCGCCTCCTGCAGCGTCTGGCCGAAGGTCTCGAGCTCGCCCGGGTGCACGAACACGTCGAGGCTGGCCATCGCGCGCGACAGCTCGGCGCCCCGCAGCAGCCCCGTGAAGTGGGCCGCCGGAAGGATCTGCCGCAGGTCGTCCCGCTCGGGACCGTCGCCCACGATGACGAGGCGAACGCCCGGCAGGTCCTGCAGCACGCGCAGCGCCTCGACCTGCTTCTCGGCGGCCAGCCGGCCCACGTAGCCCACGAGGGTCTCGCGGCCGGCGCCGACCCTGCGGCGCCATGCCTCGTCCCGGAACTGCGGGTGGAACGCCTGCGTGTCGACGCCCCGGCCCCACAGGCGCAGGTTCGGGATGCCGTGGTTCTCCAGCTGCCGCATGGTCGCCGTGGACGGCGCGAGGGTCATCGTCGCGCGCTCGTGGATGTCCTTGACCCGCTTCCACAGCAGCGGCTCGAAGCCGCCCAGGCCGTAGCGCGCCGCATAGCCGGGCACCTCGGTCTGGTAGACGGCGACGCTGGGCAGCCGCAGCCGCTCGGCGGCCAGGATGCCGCGCCAGCCCAGGATGAACGGCGACGCCAGGTGGATGACGTCGGGCGCGAACGTCGCCAGCGTGCGCTCGGTGCGCCACTTCTTGCCGACGACGAGCCGCACGTCCGGGTACCCGGGAAATCCGATCGAGCCGAGCTCGACGACGGGGGCGCCGCTGACGAAGGGCGGGACATGACCGATCGAGGCGTCGGCATCGGGCGCGAGGACCATGGCCTGGTCCCCCCGCTCGTGCAGGTGCTCGAGAACCCGCAGGACGGAATTCGTGACCCCGTTGACCTGCGGGAGGAAACTCTCCGCAACGATGGCTACTCGCACGCTACGAACCTGCCGGTCGTCGATGTCCGGACGAAGTCTTTCGAGCGGCGAGCCGGGGAACGGGTGGCGTCGAGACGGTTACCGCTACACACGATGTCACGATCCTGACCGTATCGGAGCCACCATGCCCCTGGCATGACGAACACCCCTGAACAGACCCTCAACCTGCTCTGGAAACCGTCTGGCGGGCCCATGCGATCTGGACCAGGCGGACGATCGCGCCGACCAGCAGCGCCACGAGGAGCGCGTTGCGCAGGGCGCCGATGCTCGTGGCCAGCGGCCAGCCGCCGAGGAACTCGCCGTACCGGAGCGGGTAGATCTCCATGGTGAGCCGTGCGACCACGAGGGTGCCGAGGGCGGGTAGGAACCAGGTGCGGCGCGTGCCCTGGGAGCGGGTGCCGAGCGCGATGGCGGCGGCGACGGGTGGCCCGATCCACGCGATGAACTGCGGGGACCCCACCTTGTTGAAGACGATGAGGGCCAGCAGCTCCGCGGCGGCACCGATCAGCAGGATGTCGCCGACGCGCTCGGGGCGGCGCCGCGCGGCCCACCACATGAGCGCCGCGATCAGGACGGCGGCGACGGGCAGGGCGACGTCCAGGGCCTGCGCGACGGCGTCGGCCCCGGCGCCCTGCACCTCGTAGGTGTAGATGACCTTGTCGTACTCGACCTGGATCGACGGGTCCCAGAGCCGCGCCACCGTGAACGGCGTCGCGCCGACGGCCTCGACCTGCAGCTGACGGTCGCCCTGCTCGCCGAACACGTCCAGCACGTTGTCCTGGCCGCCGCCCGCGAAGGCGACACCGACGACCACCGCGGACACCGCCGCACCCGGCAGCACCACGTTCCGGAGGAACGCCTTGGCACCCGACGTCGTCGCGGCCAGGGCGAGCGCCACCGCGCCCGGGGCGATCTTGATCCACGCGCCGATCGTGGCCAGGGTCATGGCGAGCGCGGGCCGCTTGGCCGCGACGACCAGCGCGACGAGGATGAGCGGCGCGAGCAGACCGTCGAGCCGGCCGATCCAGATGGGACCGAGCGCCACGAGGAAGGCGAGCCAGAACCAGACCGCGACCCGGCCGCGCGGTCGGGCCCGGCCGAGCACCAGCACCGCGACGGCGTTCGAGACCGTCACGAGCCCCATCCACACCCAGGAGTAGCCGTCCGTGGACTCGGTCAGCAGCGCCGGGACCGCCATCGGCGCCAGGGCGCCGAGCGGGTACACCCAGTCGTAACCGAAGACCGGCCACCACCCGACGGCCATGCCGTTGCGGACCCACCACTCGTACAGGCCCACGTCGCCGAGGATCTGCTGGCCGAAGACCCAGGCCTGCAGGATGATCCAGGCGTGGGCCAGGACGAAGCCGATCCACAGGGCCGGCCAGGACAGGAGCACACGGGTGGCGGACCGCAGGATGTCCTTGCCCACGGCCTTGGGCGTTGTCGACATGTCTGACGCGCTCGGCACGGCCACATCCTTGCACTGATCGGCGGTGTCGTCGGCGCCCGACGGATACCGGTACGGATACGGGTGCCCGCGATCTGCCGGGCGAGTGCGGCAACGCCGTGACCACCCAGGTGCTGGCCTGGGTGGTCACGGGCGTGATCGTGGTGGAACGCCTACTCGTCGAGGTAGGACACGTCGCCGTTCGAGCTGCGGAGATCGACCGTGCGCTCGGCGGCCGGGTCGACCGCACCCTGGACGATCTCGTCGCCGTTCGACGTGGACATCGTCAGGGCCACGGGCTCGCCGTCACCGACCATCGTGACGTCACCGTTGCTGGACTCGGCGTACACGTCGCCGCCGGCCGCCGTGACCTGCACCTCGCCGTTGCCCGTCGTCGCCGAGGCGTCGCCGGTCACCGAACCGATGGTGATGTCGCCGTTGCTGCTGTCGGCGGTGACGGTGCCGTCCACGTCGGCGACGTCGGTCTCGCCGTTCGAGGTGAAGGTCCTGACGTCGGCATCGACGTCCGCGACGTCGATGTCACCGTTGCTGGAGCTCACGGTGAGCGGGCCGCTGATCTCGGTGGCCTCGATCTGGCCGTTGCTGCTGTCCAGGGACACGTCCCCGGCCAGGCCGTTGGCGACGACGTCCCCGCTCGCCGTGCGGACCGTCACCTCCGTGCCGGCCGGCAGCGTCACGTCGAGCGCACCGGAGCAGCGCGGGCCGATGGACCAACCGCACTCGTGCGTGAGCTCCAGGCGGTTCGCCGACTCCTCCGCCGAGTACGTGGGCTCCCGCAGGCCGCTGTGCGCGATGACGTCGACCTCGATGTCGCCCTCCGCGGCGTTGACGGTGACGTCGCCGTCGGCCACGAGGACCACCGAGTCCACGGCGTCGTAGGACCGGTGGGTGGTGCTGGTCTCCGACATGGTCAGGTCGACGAGGTACAGCGCACCGAAGGCGACCGCCACGAGGGCGACGATGATGCCCACGGCACCGAGAACACGTCCGGTGACGCCGCGTCGCGGCGGTTCGGGCGCGTACGCGCCCTGCTCGGCGTACGTCCCGGGCTGGGCGTACGGCCCGGGCGGCCCGACGGCGTCTTCGGGAACCGCGGCGTTCTGGGGATGTGGCTGGTTCATCAGTGAGATCCGTTCTGGTCGAGCCAGCGCAGCACGGCGAGCACCCGGCGGTGGTCGTCGGTGGCGGGCGGGAGGCCGAGCTTGTTGAGGATGTTGGTGACGTGCTTCTCCACGGCGGCCAGCCCCACGACGAGGCGGTCCGCGATGGCGGCGTTGGAACGACCTTCGGCCATGAGCGCGAGCACCTCGCGCTCGCGCCGGGTCAGGACGTCGAGATCGGAGCCGTGGTGCCGGGCGATGATCTGGGTGACCACCTCGGGGTCCACGACGGTGCCGCCCCCGGACACCCGGGCGACGGCGTCGAGGAACTCGTCGACGTCGGCCACGCGGTCCTTGAGCACGTAGCCGAGGCCACGGGCACCTCGGGCGAACAGCTCGCTCGCGTAGCTCTGCTCCACGTACTGCGACAGCACGAGGACCGGCAGGTTCGGGTGCAGGCTGCGCAGGTGCACGGCGGCCCGCAGCCCTTCGTCGGTGTGCGACGGCGGCATCCGGACGTCCGTGACGAGCAGGTCGGGCAGCTCGGTGTCGGCCGTCGAGAGCGCCCGGACGAGCTCGTCCGCCGTCCCGTAGCCGGTCACGGTGTGGCCCTCTGCGGCGAGCAGCCGGGTGAGGCCGTCCAGAAGGAGGACGGAGTCCTCAGCGATCACGATGCGCACGGGACCTCCACGGTCAGGCGGGTGCCCTTACCGGGCGGGCTGTCGAGCTCGAACGTGCCGTCCAGGGCGGCGACCCGGCCGCGCAGGCCCTCGAGCCCGCTGCCGGGCGACGGTTCGGCGCCGCCCCGGCCGTCGTCGTGCACGATGACACGCAGGCGTGTCTGCTCGTCCTCGGGCACCAGGCTCGCGTGCACCCGTACCGACTCCGCCCCGGCGTGCTTGGCGACGTTGGTCAGGGCCTCGGCGACCACGAAGTACGCGGCGGCCTGCGCGGCGGCGCTCGCGGGCGCGAGATCACCGGTGACCTCCACGCGGACCGGTACCGGGCTGCGGCCCGCGAGGGCGGAGAGCGCGGCGTCGAGCCCGCGGTCAGCCAGGACGGCCGGGTGGATGCCGCGCACCAGGTCGCGCAGCTCGGCGAGCGTCTCCTTGATCTCGCGGTGCGCGAGCTCCAGGGCGGCGACGGCGTGCTCGGGGTCCTTGTCGGCCAGCCGGCGGGCCACACCGAGCTCGACGCCGAGGGCGACCAGGCGCTGCTGCGCGCCGTCGTGCAGGTCACGCTCGATGCGGCGCCGCTCGGTGTCGGCGGCCGACACGGCTGCCGTACGTGACTCGGTGAGGACCACCGCCCGTTCGCGGGCGGTGTGCGCCGCGGCCTCGGCGAGGCGCGTCTCCTGCTCGGCGACGGCGGCGCGGGCGCGGGCGACGTCGGCGGCGGACGGCCCCAGCAGGTAGGTCGCGAGACGCACCATGAGGTACGAGCCGTACTGGGCGAGCGCGGCGCCCGCCCACACCAGGACGACGGCGCCGGCGAGCGCGCCGACCACCGTGGCCGGCCACGACAGGCCGGACCACTGGGCGAGGGCGGTGCCCTGGCCGAGCGGCACGAACGCGACCGCCGCGACGGCGCCGGCGAGCAGGGCCGCGGTGAGCGGGAAGAACACCGTGCTGATCAGCATCGCGAGGAAGGCGTAGAGCGCGGCGGCCCACGCCCGGTTGTCGCGCACCGGCGACCACAGCCCCGACCAGAAGCCGCGCCGGGCCCGCACCCGGGGCAGCGGGGCGAGGATCAGCACGCCGGTCTGTGCGGCGATGCGGGCGCGCTCCGCCCCGCCGAACCACCGGGCGGCGACGAGGGAGGCGGCGAGCAGGGGTACCCCGACGCCGAGCGCCGGGACCAGGCCCGCGGACACCACGACGAGGATCCACAGGACCAGCCCGCCCGTCAGGTGCCACATCCAGCCGGTCCCGAGGGCGGCGACGGCGCGCCAGGTGGCGGCGTCGTACGGTGCCCGGAAGAACGCGGGGGCCGAGACGAGTGCGGGCGCGACGCGGTCCTCGGGGGTGCGGGGCTGGGGCGGCGGCGTCGGGCCGTCATCGCTGGTCATGGACATGACACTAGGCCGACGCATGCTGCCGCGACATGCTGTCGCCCCACGACGTGAGCGTCGGGTTACCCCTACCCCGACCTGCCGAGGTAGTCGTCTGGCGAGGTAGTCACCCAGCGCGAACCGGATGACTACCTCGCCAGGTGACTAGGCGGGTGGGTCAGGCGAACGCGCTGGTGCCCGTGATCTCGCGTCCGATGATCAGGGCCTGCATGCTCTCGGTGCCCTCGTAGGTGTGCAGGGCCTCGATGTCGGCGAAGTGCCGCGCCACGCGGTTCTCCAGCAGGATGCCGTTGCCGCCGAGCAGGTCGCGGGCGATCGCCGCGATCTCGCGCGCACCCCGGGTGCACGTGTACTTGGCGAGCGAGGCCTGCGGGCCGCTGAGCTGGTCGGCCTCGTCGAGCCGCGTCAGCTGCTTCACGAGGAGCTGCATCTGCGTGAGGATCGACAGCATCTTGGTGAGGCGCTCCTGCACCATCTGGCTCGCCGCGAGCGGCCGGCCGAACTGCGTGCGCTGCTTCGAGTACGCGACGGCGGCCTCGTAGCAGGCGATCGCCTGGCCGACGGCGCCCCAGGCGACGCCGAGGCGGGTGGCGAACAGGACGCGGCCGGTGTCCTTGAACGAGCGGGCCTTCGGCAGGAGGTTCTCGGCCGGGACGAACACGTCGTTCAGCACGATGTGCGCCTGGTGGATGGCGCGCAGCGAGATCTTGCCCTCGATCGTCCTCGCGTCGTAGCCGGGGGTGTCCTGCGGCACGATGTAGCCGTGCACCTGGCCGTCCTCGCCGCGTGCCCAGACGACGGAGATGTCGCCGATCGAGCCGAAGCCGATCCACTTCTTCTCACCGTTGACGACGTAGCCCTCGACGCCGTCGCGGGTCTCCTTCACCGCGGAGGTCTCCAGGGCCACCGAGTCCGAGCCGTGCGTGGGCTCGGTCAGCGCGAACGCGCCGAGGATCTCGCCCCGGGCCATGGGACCCGCGTACTTCTCGATCTGCTCGTCCGAGCCGAGCATCACGATGGAGCGCAGCGCCAGGCCACCCTGCACGCCGCAGATGGTCGTGACCGAGCCGTCGCCGCGCGACATCTCCATCGCGGCCAGGCCCTCCGCCATCTTGGAGATCTTGGGGTAGCCGGGCACGTCCACGCCGTCGCGCAGGAAGTCCAGCTCGGCCATGCGCTTGACCAGGTCCATCGGGACCTCGTACCGCTCCCAGTAGCCGTCGATGACGGGCAGGACCTCGTCCTGCACGAACTGGCGTACGGCGAGCTGGTGCGCGCGCTCCTCCTCCGTGATGTCGGCGAACGCGCCGGCGAAGTCGATGTCGAGCGGTTGCGAGACGTCGTAGTCGGGCGCCGTCACTCCTGGGGTCTGAGTCATGCGTCCATGGTGCGCCGGTACCGGATCTCAGGTCAAGCGATACTACGTCTCACGCGCGGCCGTCCCCGGTGTGGCGGCAGGCATGCCCCTGGGCCCAGGGCTGCGGTCGCGTCCGCACCCGTTCGCCCGACGCCGCGGCACGCCGCACCTCGAGCTGGAGGTACTGGTCCTGGGCGGCCTCCGCCACGGAGTAGGGCGCCGGCGCCCCGTGCAGCACGTGGTCGGCCATGCCGGCGACGAGGCGGGCGATCGACAGCTCGTCGTCGGGCAGGCGGGCCGGGCGGAACGCGTTGCGGTACAGCCACTCGCCGTCGAGCGTGTAGCCGCGCAGGAACATGCCCTCGTGGCTGCCGGCGCCACCCGCGGCCACCCGCGCCAGCGTGGACCGCCGCGGGAGCCCGTCGGCACCGACCCGGCGCACGACGTCGTCGCGCAGCTCGCCGCGCTCGCCGCGGACCAGCAGCGCGGGGGAGCGCACCCAGGAGCGGTACTGGACGTCGTCGAACTCGTAGGTGCCGAGCCGGCCACCGAAGTCCAGCCATGCCGTCGCGTGCACCGTGTCGACGGGGGTCAGGTCCTCGGGGTCACCCTCGCGGCTCGGGCTGGGCAGCACGCAGCGAATGTCCCGCCGGGCGGTGATCTCCGCGTCCTCGAACGTGACGCCCAGCGCCCGGCGCAGCACGCTGAGGCCGTGGTAGTCGTGCGCGACGGCGACGTGCGCGTCCGTCACCTCGCCCAGCAGCCCCGACCGTGCGACCGCGAGCTGCGCCCCGACCAGCGGCTCCAGGTGGTACTGCTCGGCGACGTGCACGCAGGCGCCGTCGTCCACGAGCTGCTGCAGCGCCGCCAGCTCCTCGACGGCGCCCGCCGCGGGCGTCTCCGTGAGGACGGGGACGCCCGCGGTGGCGAGGTCGCGGATCACCGGCTGCGCGGCGCCGGCGGGCAGGGTCAGCAGGACGACGTCGGGACGGCCGCCGGCGAGCAGCTCCGGGACCGAGGCGTAGGCAGGTGCGGGAACCCCCGGCAGCCCGGCCGCCGACAGGCCACGGGTCGCCAGCTCCGCACGGTCCGCCGCGTTCCGCGTGGCGACGCCCGTCACCTCGAAACGGTCGGGCAGCGCCTGCAGCACGCGCAGCATGGTGCGGGCCCGGAAGCCCGAGCCGACGATCCCGATCCGAGCGGTGCGGTCCTGTGACGTCACGTGCGCCGACGGTACGCGATCAGGCCGTGGCCACCACCTCGTCCTCGGCCGCGGTCTCGCGGTTGCTGATGCGCCACCACGCGAAGAACCCGAACAGGGTGAACAGACCGTAGAACAGGTACATCAGGGCGGTCGCCCAGTATCCGGCCGAGAACAGCAAGGGCACCCCGACGAGGTCGACGGCCACCCAGATCAGCCAGAACTCGACCCAGCCCTTGGCCATGCCGTAGGTGGCGAGCACGGAACCCACGAAGATCCACGCGTCGGCCCAGACCGGCTCGTACGAACCGAGGGTCCGGAAGAGCGGGGTGAGGAGGAGCGTGCCGGCGAGCATCCCGGTCACGAGACCGACGCGGCCCCGCCACGAGGCCCAGCGAGGGTGCACCGCCACGGTGCCGACGCCGCCCAGCCGCCGGGTCTGGCGCCAGCGGTACCAGCCGTAGACCGAGACGGCGATGAACATGATCTGGCGACCCGCCTGACCCAGCATGTCGGCACGCGTCGTCTCGCCGAACCAGGAGCCCATGAAGACGGTGAAGAGCAGGACGTTCCCGACGATACCCACGGGCCACGCCCACACCTTGCGCCGCAGCCCGCCCAGGGCGGACGCCAGCCCGAACAGGTTGCCGATGACCTCACGCCAGTAGATCTGCTGGTCGGCGACCAGGAACGTCGCGTCGTAGACGGCGCGGAACCAGTCCATGTCTCTATCCCTCTCCGAAGTCCGCACACGGGGACTCCGGGGTGAGGGCCGACGCGCCACGAGGGCGCCGACGACGGCGCGGAGCCGTGGCCCCGAAGGGGCGACGGCGCGCGCCGCACGTGCTTCCTCCCATCCGGACTTTCACCGTCGGTCCCGGAGTTTCACCAGGTCAACCGAGCCCCTCCCGAAGGAGCGACCCGGGTCGCGGACTATCACCGCCGGCTCGGAATTTCACCGACCCCGGAGCACGTGTGCATCTGCTGCACATTGACTAGCGGAACACAGGATGCCATGACGGCATTCCCCGGGGCGAGGGCGTCAGGCGAGCGCTTCCCGGACCGCGCGCGCCACCTCGTCGGGCCCGGCACCGCCCTCGACGACCGTGACGACCACGCGGCGGCCCGCCGGGGCTCCGCCGTCGGCCGGTGCGTGCGCGGCCGTGCCGAGCACGGCGGCCCGCCGCAGGTCGGCGAACGCCTCCTCGAGCTCGGGCCGCAGCTCCAGCGACGGCGTGCGCAGCCAGCGGCGCAGTATCGCGTTGTGGACGGCGACGACGGAGGCGGCGAACGCTATCGACGCCGTGGACGTCGACCGCTCCGGCGGCAGCGTGTCGCGCAGGTAGTGGGTGAACGCCCGCTCGTAGCGGTGCGTGGTGATGAGCTCGCGGTCGCGCAGGGCAGGGACCTGCTGCAGCAGGGCATACCGGGCGAGCGAGGTCTCGCGCTGGCCGACGTGGTGGTCGAACACCATGCGTGCCGCGCGGCACACCTCGAGGTACGGGTCGACATCGGGGTCCCAGGCGCGACCGAGGTCGTGCCCGGCCTCCTCGCTGGTACGGGCGTCGGGGCGGGTGGCGGCCAGCATCACCACCACCTCCTCGAGCAGGAGCTCGTGGTCGGCGAAGACCACGTCCTCCTTCGAGCGGTACCGGCGGAAGAACGTGGCCCGGCTGACCTTGGCGGCGTCGGCGATCTCCTCGACGGTGGTCCCCTCGTACCCCTGCCGGGTGAACAGGTCCACCGCGACGTCTACTGCCTGCGCATGCGTGTGGGTACGGACGGCGGTCATGCCAGGCAGGCTACCGCGTGCCCGTCCGGCCGCGTGAAGCATTCTTGAACGCTGCAGGGTGCTCACGGTGCTAATTTTCCCGCCTCGGGATCTTGCCGGACCGCAGTCTGCGCAGGTAGCGCACCTCGCGCACGGCCGTCAGGAGGCCGAGCCCGCCGGGCACGGCCGACCACGGATGGCCGAGCGCGACGCCCACGAGGCACACCAGAAAGATCACCCCGCCGCCGACGACGGTGGCCAGACTCGCCCAACGGATCCCGGTCACGCACTGAGCGTAGTCTGCTGGACGTGACCGAGACCGCAGCCAAGCCCGTCGTCGACGTCTACGTCGACCCCATGTGCCCGTACGCCTGGATCACGTCGCGCTGGGCCCTCGAGGTGGCCCGGATCCGCGACGTCGAGCTCACCTTCAAGCTCATGAGCCTGTACCTGCTGAACAAGGACAGGGACATCGACGACGACTACCGGGCGCGCATCGAGCGGTCGCGCGGCATCGGCCGCATCGCCGCGGCGGTCCAGACGGACCACGGCCCCGAGGCGTTCTCCGCGTTCTACACCGCGGCCGGCACCCGGATCCACGACCAGCAGAACAAGGACTTCGACGCCGTGGCCGTCGAGGCCCTCGCCGAGGCGGGGCTGCCCGCCGCCCTCGCCGAGGTGGCCACGTCCACCGACCACGACGCGGCGCTCGCGGCCTCCCACAAGTCCGGCATGAAGCCCGTCGGCGACGACGTCGGCACGCCCACGATCCACGTCGACGGCGTCGCGTTCTTCGGCCCCGTGCTCACGCGCATCCCGCGCGGCGAGGAGGCGGGTGCGCTGTTCGACGCCTCCGTGACGCTCGCGCGCTACCCGTACTTCTACGAGATCAAGCGCTCGCGCACCACGGATCCTGTCTTCGACTGAGCCGACGCCCGACGTCGGTGGGTCGTGGCAAGGTGAGGGCATGACTCTCGACCTGCGTATCTTCACCGAGCCCCAGCAGGGCGCGACCTACGACGACCAGCTCGCCGTCGCCCGGACGACCGAGCAGCTCGGGTTCAGCGCGTTCTTCCGCTCCGACCACTACCTGGCCATGGGTGGCGGCGACGGTCTGCCCGGCCCCACCGACTCCTGGGTCACGCTCGCCGGCCTCGCCCGCGACACGTCCACGGTGCGCCTGGGCACCCTGGTGTCCTCGGCGACGTTCCGGCACCCCGGCGTCCTCGCGATCCAGGTGGCGCAGGTGGACCAGATGTCCGGCGGGCGGGTGGAGCTCGGCCTCGGCACCGGGTGGTTCGAGGCCGAGCACAAGGCCTACGGCATCCCGTTCCCGGACAAGCGGTTCGGCATCCTCGAGGAGCAGCTCGCGATCGTCACCGGCCTGTGGGGCACCCCGGTCGGCGAGACGTTCTCCTTCTCCGGCGAGCACTACGAGCTCGTCGACTCCCCGGCGCTGCCGAAGCCCGCCCAGTCCAGGATCCCGGTGCTCGTCGGCGGTGGCGGCCCGCGCCGGACACCCGCCCTCGCGGCGAGGTACGGCGACGAGTACAACCAGGCCTTCCCGGAGATCGACACGATCGGCCCACGGATCGAGGTCATCAACAAGGCCCTGGCCGACGCCGGTCGCGCGCCCGGGTCGATCGTCCAGTCGGTCGCGCTGGTCGCCGCCGTCGGCCAGGACGAGGCCGAGTTCACCCGGCGTGCCGCGGCGATCGGGCGTGAGCCCGCCGAGCTGCGCGAGCACGGCATCGCCGGCACCGTGGCCGAGGTCGTGGACCGGCTCAAGGCCCTGGAGGCTGTGGGCGTCGAGCGGGTCTACCTGCAGGTCCTCGACCTGGCAGACCTGGACCACCTCGACCTGGTCGCGCGCGAGGTGCGTCCGCAGCTCGGCTGAGCCACAGCCAGCGCAGGCCGTGTGGAGAAATCTTTCCTATGGTCGTCCCGGCCGTCCTTGCCGCGACACACATCGGAGAACTCCATGCAGAGCTTTTCTCGTGCCGTCCGAGCCGCTCTGGCGGCGACCGCGCTCGTCGCCGGAACCTTGGTGGCGGTCCCCGCCGCTGCCGCCGACGACGGCTACCAGCGCGGGCCCGACCCGACGGTGGAGAGCATCACGGCTCCCCGGGGAACGTTCGAGATCCGCGCGGCCGTCGTCACGCGTGCCGCCGCCGAGGGATACGGCGGCGGCACCGTGTACTACCCGACCGACACCTCCGAGGGCACCTTCGGAGCGGTGGCGATCTCCCCCGGCTACCGCTCCTCGCAGGCGGCGATCGCGTGGCTCGGCCCGCGACTGGCCTCCCAGGGCTTCGTCGTCCTCACCATCGACACCCTCCGACCCGCCGACTCGCCCACCCGGCGTGGCGCACAGCTCCTCGCCGCCCTGGAGCAGCTGCAGGAGAGCACCCTGGCGGATCGCATCGATCCCGACCGGCTCGCCGTGATGGGGCACTCGATGGGCGGAGGCGGCAGCCTGGAGGCCGCCAAGGACGATCCTGCGCTGCGAGCGGTCATCCCGATGACCCCGTGGAGCCCGGACAGGACCTTCCCCGAGGTCACTGCCCCGACCCTGGTCATCGGCGCCGAGGACGACGCCGTCGCCCGGGTCCGGTCGTACGCCGAGCCGATCTACGAGTCGCTGCCCGCCGACGGGGACAAGGCGTACCTGGAGCTGCGGGATGCCTCACACTCCGCGCCGAGCAGCCCCAGCACGACGATCGCCAGGTACAGCCTGTCCTGGCTGAAGCGCTACGTCGACGACGACGAGCGGTACACGCAGTTCCTCTGCCCGGCGCCGGTCGGCGACCCCGAGCTCAGCGAGGTCCGCAGTACCTGCGACTAAGATCCGCGCGACACCCCCGTTGCGAGATCAAGGACAGGTACATGCGAATCGGCTGGCAGCTGCACGGTGACGGCACACGCATCACCCCCGGTGAGGTCGTCGCCCCCGACGAGCGGCTCAGCTGGCCGCGCACCATCGGGATCGGCCTGCAGCACATCGTCGCGATGTTCGGTGCCACGTTCCTGGTGCCGACCATCACGGAGTTCGACCCGGGAACCACGCTGTTCTTCTCGGCGGTCGGCACGATCACCTTCCTGCTCGTCACGGGCAACAAGCTGCCGAGCTACCTGGGCTCGAGCTTCGCCTTCATCGCGCCGATCCTGGCGGCCACGGCGTCGAGCGGGCAGTCGGCCGCGATCGGCGGCATCCTTGCCAGCGGCCTGCTCCTGGCGCTCGTCGGCGTGGTGGTGCACTTCGCCGGGCCGCGCTGGATCCAGGTGGCGATGCCGCCCGTCGTCACGGGCGTGATCGTGGCACTGATCGGCCTGAACCTCGCGCCGGTCGCCTGGGGAACGTGCGACGAGGAGGGGTGCTCGGGCTTCCAGGCCTCCCCGGTGACGGCCGTGATCACCCTGGCCTCGATCATCCTGATCCAGGTTCTGTTCCGCGGCCTCGTCGGCCGGCTCTCGATCCTGCTCGGCGTCGTCATCGGGTACGCCGTCGCCACGCTGCGCGGCGAGGTCGACTTCTCGAAGGTCGGTCAGGCGGACTGGGTGGGCCTGCCGCAGTTCGTGGCGCCGTCGTTCGACCCGGGCGTGCTCGGCCTGTTCCTGCCGGTCGTGCTCGTGCTCGTCGCGGAGAACGTCGGACACGTGAAGTCGGTGGCCGCGATGACCGGCCGCAACTACGACCCGCTGACCGGCCGGGCGCTCCTGGCCGACGGCATCGCCACGACCCTCGCAGGCCTCGGCGGCGGCTCCGGCACCACGACGTACGCCGAGAACATCGGTGTCATGGCGGCGTCCCGGGTGTACTCGACGGCGGCGTACTGGGTGGCCGCGTTCGGTGCGCTGGTGCTCAGCCTGTCGCCCAAGTTCGGCGCGCTGATCGCCAGCGTCCCCGACGGTGTGCTCGGCGGTGTCACGACCATGCTCTACGGCATGATCGGCATCCTGGGCGCCCGCATCTGGGTGCAGGGCAAGGTCAACTTCTCGGACCCGGTCAACCTGACGACGGCGGCCGTGCCGCTCGTGATCGGCATCGCCGACTTCACCTGGACCGCCGGTGACCTGCAGTTCGGCGGTATCGCCCTCGGTACCGCCGCCGCCCTCGTGATCTACCACGTGATGGGGGCCATCGGCCGCTGGCGCGGCACCGCCGAGGGCTGAACCACCTCCGTGCCGGACGGGTAGGACGCGAGCGGCCTACCCGCCGGCATCGGTCTGGACACCGGACTGAACGCGTGGTTAGCATGCTGAACATGCGTTCAGCGCGCGGTGACGAAGGGCGCGGGGGGACCACCCCGCCGTCGGACAGCGGTGTGCCCGCCGACGCCGACCTCACCGCCCGTGCCCGGATCCGCGATGCCGCGATCAACCGGTTCGCGGTGGACGGCTTCGGCGCGTCGGTCCGGGCCATCGCGTCCGACGTGGGGGTCAGCGCCGGCCTCGTGATGCACCACTTCGGGTCCAAGGACAAGCTCCGGGCCGAGTGCGACGCGTACCTGCTCGCCACGGTCCGCCGGCTCAAGCGGGAGAACGTCGCCGACGCCGCGGCGGACCAGAGCTTCTTCCACAAGTTCGCCGCCGCCGAGCAGAACGCGACGCTCGTCGGGTACGTGCTGCGCTCCATGCAGGACGGCAGCCCGCTCGCCCGAGAGTTCATCGGCCACATGGTCGACGACGCGGTCGACTACACCCAGGAGGGCGTCACCGCGGGCGTCATCGTGCCCAGCAGGGACGAGGCCGCACGGGCGCGCTACCTCACGCTGTCCTCGCTCGGTGCGCTGCTGCTGGAGGTCACGCTCAACCCGCCGTCGGACCCGGGCGATCTCGTCGGGATCGTCCGTGGCTACTTCTCCAAGAGCTACCTGCCGATGATGGAGCTGTTCACCGAGGGCTTCCTCACCTCCCGTCGGATGCTCGACGACTACCTCATGTACGTGTCCGACCCGCCGTCGGACGACGAGGTAGCGCCCACGCCTGCCAAAGGCTGACCGGTACCCGCCGGTCGAGAGCGCGCTGCCCTGCCACGTCCCCTCCGACGTCAGAGAGCGAGCGAGTCATGACCGCGACACCAGCGATAGAGATCCACGACCTGCGCAAGTCCTTCGGCCGGGTCCAGGCCCTCGACGGCCTGGACCTGACCGTCCAGCCCGGCGAGGTCGCCGGGTTCCTCGGCCCCAACGGGGCCGGCAAGTCCACCGCCATCCGCGTCCTGCTCGGGCTGCTGCGCGCGGACTCCGGCACGGCCCGCCTGTTCGGCGGTGACGCGTGGCGCGACGCCGTCGAGCTGCACCGACGACTCGCCTACGTCCCGGGCGACGTCAGCCTGTGGCCCAACCTGACCGGCGGCGAAGCCATCGACTTCCTGGGCCGTCTGCGCGGCACGGTCGACAAGAGGCGCAAGGCCGACCTGCTCGAGCGCTTCGAGCTCGATCCCACCAAGAAGGCCCGCACCTACTCCAAGGGCAACCGGCAGAAGGTCGCACTCGTGGCGGCGTTCTCCATGGACGTGGACCTGCTGATCCTCGACGAGCCGACGTCGGGTCTCGACCCCCTCATGGAGGCGGTGTTCACCGAGTACGTGCGCGAGGCCGCCGCGGCGGGCACGTCCGTCCTGCTCAGCAGCCACATCCTGCACGAGGTCGAGAAGGTCTGCGACACCGTGACGATCATCCGTAACGGGACGTCGGTCGAGTCCGGCACGCTCGACGAGCTCCGGCACCTGACCCGGTCGAACGTCACGGCAGTGGTCTCGGACGACCCCTCCGGCGTCCGCGGCCTCGCCGGGGTGCACAACTTCGCCACCGCTCCGGCCGACGGCGGCACGCGCGTCACCTTCGACATCGACAACGCCCAGGTCGGCCCCGCGATGTCGCAGCTGACGGCGCTCGGGCTGCACAGCCTCACCGCCGCACCGCCCTCGCTGGAAGAGCTCTTCATGCGGCACTACGGCGACGTGCTGCCGGGTGCGGAGAGCGCGGACGACGGCGCGGACGACACCGCCTCCGCGGCGGCGCAGGGCACGGCAGGTGCCCGGTGACCGCCGTCGCGCTGGCGCCCGCGGTCCCGCGGCCGTCGTTCGGATCCACGCTGTCCGGGACCGGACGCCTGGTCCGGTTCATGCTGCGTCGCGACCGGGTGCGGCTCAGTGTCTGGACGCTGTCCGTGGTGGCCTTCTACGCCTACTTCGCCGTGGCGCTCGACGCGATGGGCCCCGAGGCGCTCGCCGGACGGGCGCTCGTCATGGAGACGCCGGCCGGCATCGTCATGGGCGGTCCCGGCTACGGCATCGACAACTACACGGTCGGCGTGGCCATCGCCAACGAAGGGATCACCTGGGTGGTCCTGGCGCTCGGGATCATGAGCGTCCTGCACGTCGTGCGGCACACGCGTGCCGAGGAGGAGAGCAGCCGGTCCGAGCTGGTGCGAGCCGCCCCGGTCGGGCGGCACGCCCCGGCAGTGGCCGCCGTCATCACGCTGTTCGTCGTCAACGCGGTCATCGCCGTCGTCTCGGCGCTCGCCCTGTACGGCGCGAGCGGGGAGGCCATGCCTCTCGCGGACTCGTTCGGCCTCACGGTCGGGTCCGGCCTGGCCGCCATGGTGTTCGGGGCCGTCGCCGTGGTGGCGTGCCAGATCACCGAGCACGGCCGGGGTGCCACGGGTATCGGCCTTGCCGCGTACGGCCTGGCGCTCGTGCTGCGGTCCGCCGGGGACATCCAGGAGCGGCACGGCAGCCTGCTGTCGTGGTTCTCGCCCATCGGGTGGGCCCAGCAGATGCGAGCCTTCGTCGACCTGCGCTGGTGGCCCACCGCCCTCTCGGTGGTGGCGATCCTGGTGCTGCTCGTGCTCGGGGCGTTCCTCGCCTCGCGCCGCGACTTCGGTGGCGGCCTCGTCGCGACCCGCGGTGGACGCGCGGACGCCCCGGCAAGCCTGCGCAGCCCGCTCGCACTGGCCTGGCGGCAGCAGCGGTCGGCCTTCGGGTGGACGGCTCTCGGGATGGCGCTCATGTGGTACGCGTCCGGCACCCTCCTGCCGGAGATCCTGGAGATGGGCGTCTCCGGCGCGGAGGACAACGAGATGTTCCAGGCGGTGTTCGGGGGGACGGACCCGGCAGTGTTCCGTGACGGGTTCCTGAGCGCCATGATGTTGTTCGCCGCCCTGGCCTGCGCGGCGTACGCGATCGTCATGTCCGGCCGCGCCAAGGCCGAGGAGACGGCGGGCCGTGCCGAGGTGCTGCTCGCGCTGGCGGTGTCACGCTCGCGATGGTTCGGCGCGCACCTCGTGGTCGTCGGGCTGAGCACGGTGGTGCTCATGGCGGTGAGCGTCTACGCGATGTGGGCCGGCGCCGTCCAGGTCGGTATGGACGAGCCAGGGCTCGCCGCCTACACCGACGTGTTCTGGACCTACTCCGTGGCGCTCCTCGTCTACCTGGGCCTTGCCGCGGCCCTCTACGCCTGGGTCCCGCGGTTCGCCTCCGCCGTGTGGCTGCTGCTCGTGTACTCGTTCGTGGTCGGCATGTTCGGAGCGGTCTTCGACCTGCCCGAGGGTGCGGAGGCGATCTCGCCGCTGAACTGGCTCCCGGCGGGGTTCGGTGAGGCGCCCGAGACCGCGAGCATGGTGGGCCTCGGCGCGGTGGCGGCCGTGCTGCTCGGCCTGGCGCTCCTCGGGTTCCGGTGGCGAGACCTGCAGAGCAGCTGAGTGCCCGGACGGAGAGTGTGGCTGTTGTCCGCACTCTCCGTCCGGTAGGGTGCGGGACGCCGTTCCGTGTCAGCAGGCAGGGTCTCACCGCCGCTCCCGGACCGTGCCCCGCCGAGTCCAGTGAGGATGGACCGATGATCTTCAAGGCCGTAGGAGACGGCCGCCCGTACCCCGAGCACGGGCGCTCACGCACGCGCGACTGGGTCGACGTGCCCCCGCGTCAGGTGCGCCTCGACGAGCTCGTCACCACGAAGCGCACACTCGACCTCGACACGCTCCTGGCAGAGGACTCCACTTTTTATGGTGACCTGTTCGCACACGTCGTCGAGTACGAGGGCACCCTCTACCTCGAGGACGGGCTGCACCGCGCGGTGCGCGCCGCCCTGCAACAACGTCCAGTCCTGCACGCTCGCGTGCTCACCATCCGCTGACCTCAGGTAGGTTCCAAGAGTGACATCTCCCGGGTACGACCAGGCGCGCGTGGAGCGCCGTCGTCGAGAGCACGAGCGCCAGGCCGTGGTCTTCGGCGTGCTCATCGCGTTCCTGGCGGTCTGCGGCATCTTCGCGCTCGCGGTGTACTCGGGCGCCATCAGCTCTCCGTTCGACCGGCCGTTCACCACGGTCGGCGTCTCGGAGCAGAAGTCCTATCCGGTGCCCTGCCTCCCGGCGGTGAAGGGGCAGCCCGACGGCGCCCTTCCGACCGCGTACACCGATACCCGGGTACGCCTGCTCAACGCATCCGGCGAGCAGGGCCTGGCCAGCGCGCACGAGACCGTCCTGGCGGACCGCGGGTTCGTCATCGAGGGGACCCCCGGCAACGTGCCGATGCTGCTCCAGGAGTCGGAGCTCCGGTTCGGCACGAAGGGCATCGTCCAGGCGTACACGCTCGCTGCGCAGTTCCCCAAGATGCGGATGGTTCTGGACGACCGGCGCGACCGCGTGATCGACCTGCTCATCGGCGAGAACTTCGATCCTCCGCTCGGCGTGGAAGACGTCGAGCTGGCCGCGGACCAGCCGCTGCGGAACGCGGAGGGCTGCGTGCCCGCCGACGAGATCACCCCGGAGAAGCGCATCAAGCCGGCCAAGGAAGGCGAGCCGGACGAGGTTCAGCCGGCCAAGTAACGGGGCTAGGGTCGGTGCTGTGCTGAACCCGTCCTCAGGTGCCGTGGGCTTCGGCCGCGCGCTCCTGTGGGCCGTGGTCGTCCTCGCCCTCGCGCTGACCGGGCACTTCGAGGCGGGCGGCCACCTTCCGCCCCTCGAGGTCGTCGCCCTGCTCGGCGCGCTGCTGCTGGTCGTGACGATGGTGGCCGTGCGGCGGCGCATCCGCTGGCCGGGCGGGCTCGCCCTCGCGGGGCTCGGGCAGTACGCCCTGCATCACGTCTTCTCGTTCCTCGGCGGCGCCTGCGCGCCGTCCGCGCTGCCCGACGCCGGAGCGCACGCCCACCTGGCCGGCTCCCTCGGCGGGACGTTCGTGCACGGGACGTGCGTCGGGACCGGCTCCGCGGTGATGGGTCCGGGGATGCTCGCCTGGCACGCCCTGGCGACCGTCGTGTCCGTCGGGCTGCTCGTGGGAGTCGAGCGCGGCGTCTGGCTGCTCGCGTCGTGGCTGGTCCGGCCGCTGGTGGTGGCGCCGCTGTGGCTGCCGGTGGTCCGGCGCGTCCCCGTGCTGGTGGCCCTCGATGCGCCGCGCGCGGCCGTGGACGTGCACGTGGCGCCGGAGCGCGGGCCGCCGTCGTCGGCCCTGGTGATGCGCCTCGCGGCCTGACGGTGTCGGGCGGGAGGTGCGTCGCCGCACCCCCTCCGCACACCCTCAGACCGAAGGACCGAGCACATGACTCGCTTCAGCATGCCCGCCCGCCGCGCCCTCGCGGCAGTCCCTGCAACCGCCGTCCTGGTGCTGCTGCCCACCGTGGCCTATGCCCACGTGACGGTGAACCCCGACTCGACCGCCGCGGACAGCTACTCCAGCCTCACGTTCCGTGTGCCGACGGAGTCGGACACCGAGTCGACGGAGAAGCTGGTGGTGGACCTGCCCACCGACACCCCGTTTCTCAGCGTGACCCCGCGCTCGCTGCCCGGCTGGGACGTGGAGGTCGAGGTCGAGACGCTCGACGAGCCGTTCGAGGTCGAGGGCGCGACCGTCGACGAGGCGCCTGCGCGGATCACCTGGACGGCGGAGAAGGGCAACGAGGTTCCGCCGCACGAGTACCAGGAGTTCGCCGTCCGGGTCGGGGCGCTGCCCGAGGAGGGCACCGAGATCGTGCTCCCCGCCCACCAGACGTACACCGACGGCACCGTCGTCGACTGGGACGACCTCGTCGCCGACGACGGCAAGGAGCCGGAGGCTCCCGCACCCGTGTTCACGACCACCGCCGCCGAGGCGGAGGGTGGGCACCACGGTGCCGCGGCCTCGGATGATGCCTCGGACGATGCGTCGGGCGAGACCGCGGCCGCGGACGACGCTCCGGCCGTCGACCCGGTGGGCCGCTGGCTCGGTGCGGCCGGCATCGTGGTGGGCGCCGTGGGCATCGGCGCGGCGGTGTTCACGCGCCGCCGGGCCTGACGGCCGGATGGCTCGATGACGGAGGCCAGGCTCGACCACCGGTGATGCCGGTGGTCGAGCCTGGCCTCGCCGGTCGAGCCTGTCGGGACCTCAGATCTTCAGCAGCGCCTGGACCGGGGTGTGGTCGCTCGGGTAGCGGCCGTCGCGGGTCCATGTGTTGATCGCCGCCGCGCGGACCTCGACACCGGGCGTCGTGAGGATCCAGTCGATGCGCGTGCCGTCCGGGTTCGGCGTCCCGTAGTTGGGGAAGGTGCCCGCGTACGGGGTGAGCTGCCGGTCCGCGTCGAGCCAGGTGTCCCGGAGCCCGCCGTCGGTGACCAGGATGTCGTACGGCGCGGAGCTCCCGGCCGTGGCGTTGCAGTCGGCGGTGAAGACGACCGGGAGGCCGGCCGCGGCCACCTGGTCGCGGACCACCCGGGCGCTGCGCACCCGTGCGTTCTCCGCCTGGTGGTCGAAGTGCGAGTTGATGTGCAGGAAGTCCCGTCCCGTCACGCTGTCGTGCAGCTCGGCCCAGGTGACGATCCGCGTCACCGTGTTGCCCCAGGTGGCGGAGCCGATGACCTGCGGGGTGTCGGACAGCCAGAACTGGTCCCACCACTTCACGGTCAGGCGGCGCGCGTCGTAGAAGATGCCGGAGTACTCGCCGCCCGCACCCCCGTCGCGCCCGAAGCCCACCATCTTGTAGTGCCGCCCCAGACCTTCCTCGACGGCAGCGAGCTGGTGGAACAGAACCTCCTGGACACCCAGGACGGTCGGCTGCTCCAGCCGGAGGAACTCGGTGGTGAGCGGGGCGCGCTCCGGCCAGTAGTCCGGCTCGCCGGGCTGCGTCTGCCCGACCCGGTCGTAGCGGATGTTGAAGCTCATGGCGTGCAGCAGCTCGCCTCGTGCGCGGCCGATCACCGGCCGGCCGGCCCCTGCGGTCCGGGCGGAGGCTGGGCCGGCCAGTGCGGCCGAGGCGCCGAGGGCGCCCACGGCGCCTGCGGCCGTCAGCAGGGTGCGACGCGAGATTCCGGCGACGCCGGGGGCGGTGGACATGGGCTCTCCTCCAGGTCAGGGGACGGGTGCCCGTTCACCCGACCAGACGGAGGTGAGCACGTCCATAACGTCATGTGACGGATGGACGAATTGCCCGGCTCAGGCCGCCGACGTCGTCCCTGCGCGCCGGGCCGTGACGGCGCGCCCGACCAGGTGGTCCACGCTCCAGGCACCGGGTCCGGTGGCCGCGAGGAGGAGCGCGCCGGCGCCGAGCGCGGCGACGAGCTCGAAGCCGCCCTGGTCGACGAACACGCCGTTGCCGAGATGTACGAGCACGAGCGCCCCGAGCATGTTCAGCACGACCAGGATCCCGGCGATGGACGTCGCGGCGCCGAGGATCAGCGCGGCACCGCCGACGAGCTCGACGACTGCCGCGAACAGGGCGGCCACCTGGGGCAGGGGGATGCCCATGCCGGCGAAGGAGTCGACGGTCCCGGGGATCCCGAAGGTGAAGAACTTCTGGGCGCCGTGCGCGATGAGCACCACCCCGATGGCTACGCGGGCGACGAGTGCTGCGAGGTCCTTGGTCCACTGAGACTTCATGGGGTTCTCCCTGTGTCGTTCTGCTGGTGAGGGCGGCGCTGAGGGGTGAATCAAGTTGTCGCTTCAACTTTCGCGGCACGCTAGCACGGGGTGAATTGAAGCTTCAACCGTCCCGTGACAACCTGGCGTGGTGAACGACACTCCGTGGCTCGACCGCAGTCAGATGGCGGCGTGGGTCCGCTTCGTCGCGGTGCTCGAGCTGCTCCCCGGGGTCCTCGACAGCCAGCTGCGCCACGACTCCGGCGTCACGCACTTCGAGTACTTCGTCATGGCGGTGCTGGCCGAGACGCCCGGCGGGACCATGCGGATGACCGAGCTGGCCGGCGCCACGAACGCGACACCGTCGCGGCTCTCGCACGTCGTGGCGCGCTTGGAAGACCGGGGTCTCGTCGAGCGTTCGCCCTGCCCCGAGAACGGCAGGGCCACCAACGCGCGGCTCACGGAGGGCGGGCGCGCGAAGATGCGTGCCGCCGCGCCCGGCCACGTGGCTGCGGTCCGGCGGCACGTCGTCGACGTGCTCAGCCCGGAGCAGGTGACGCAGCTCGCCGCGATCAGCGACGCCATCCTCGGGAGCATCGCCCCGGCCGGGCCGATGGCGGAGGGCTACCGGCGTTACGACGGGCCGGCGGGGGAGTCGTCCTGAAACGCGTCCACCCGGGCTCGCAGACGACGCGCACGGCGGTGGGGTGGACCACTCCCGCTCCCGCCGGTAACCTCGGTTCACGGCCTCGTCCAGGGAGGGTGGCCCATGGGGCAACACGTGAGCGTCGACGCCGGGTTCGGCCCATACCTCCGTCGCCTGCGCGAGGGCCGTACATGGTCTCTGCGGCGACTTGCCGAGGTCGTGCACATCTCGCACGGCCATCTGTGGGACCTTGAGAAAGGCCGGAAGCAGCCGAGCGTGGCCGTGGCTGCACTGCTCGACAACGCCCTCGCCGCCGACGGCCGGCTGGCCGCTATGGTGCGTGTCCAGTCACCGGCCGACGGCGGGCTCGTTGCCGTGGTGACCACTGCCGAGACGGACAGCCTGCACGGCACGCTCGAGCTGTGGGCCCTGGACGCCCAGCGCCAGGACTTCCTCACCGCCGCGGCGTTCAACGCGTCCGCGTTCCTCACTCCCGCGCTGCGTTGGCTCACCACACCCAGCACGTCCAGTGCTCCAGTCGGCGGCCCGCGGGTCGTCGGAGTTCCTGACGTCGAGATGATCCGTCAGATGCTCGGCGTCTTCCGCACCGTCGACAACCAGTACGGAGGCGGGCAGATCCGCGAGCGGATCGTGCGGTTCCTGCACCACGACGTGGCCGAGCTCCTGCGGGGGCGGTACGACGCGGTAACGGGGGCGGCGCTGCTGTCCGCTGCGGCGGAAGCGACCCAGCTCGCCGGATGGGCGACGTACGACGTGGGACGGCACGCGCTGGCCCAGCGGTACATGGTGCACGCCCTGCAGCTGGCTGGTGCCGCCGAGGACCGGCCGCTCGGCGCGGAGATCCTGGCGGCCATGTCGCACCAGGCGGCCTACCTCCGCGCCGGCGGCGAGGCGGTCGACCTGGCCCGCGCCGCGGCGCGGGCAGCGCAGGACGCCGGCGTCGGTGCCATCGCTGCGGAGGCCGCCGTGCTGGAAGCGCAGGGGCACGCCGTGGACGGTGACCACGCGGCGACGGCGGGGGCGCTCGACCGCGCGGAGCGGCTGTTCGACCAGGCGGAGCGGGCGACCGACCCGCAGTGGCTCGGGTACTTCGACGAGGCCTATCTCGCGGCGAAGTTCGGGCAGACGTTCACCGCGCTCGGGCGTGGTGACCTGGCGCTGCGGTTCGCGCGCCGGTCCCTGGACATGGACGAGCGGTACGCACGCGGACGAGCCTTCAACCTCGCGCTGGTCGCGCGAGCTCACGCCCAGGCGGGCGACGTCGAGGAGGCGGCTGCGGCGGGTCACCAGGCCGCCGACGCCGCAGAGGGCATCGACTCCGCGCGGTCGCGGGACTACCTCGCCGAGATCGCCGACCGCCTGGCACCGCACGCCGGACTGGAACCCGTCGCCTCCTACCGCGCCCGGGCCGCGGAGCTCGTCGGCTAGAGGCGGCCCTTCGCGGCGTCCAGCTGCAGCTTGAGGACCGCGGCCACGGTCGCGGCGCCGACGATCTTGCCGGACCCGATCATCGCCTCGGCCTCGTCGAGCGAGAACCACGCCAGCTCCTCGGCCTCGTTCACGTCCGGGGCGGCGCCCGTGTCGTGTGCGCCGCGGGCCAGGTAGACCGTGTTCGGCTGCTCAAGCGACGCGACCGACGGCTGGAACCGCAGGTAGGCATCGACCGAGCGGGGGCGCCACCCAGTCTCCTCCTCGGCCTCCCGGAACGCTGCGGCCTCGACATTCTCGCCGTCGTCGAGGTACCCGCCGGGCAGCTCCCACACCCACTGGTCGATCACGAACCGGTGGCGGTACATCAGCAACACCCGCAGGTCGTCGTCCACCATCGCGACCATGACCGCCGGCTGGAGGCGCAGCACCCACTGCTCGAACTCGACGCCGTCGGGCAGCCGCACCTTGGCGATAGATGCCCGCGCGCGGCGGGTGTCGTCCTGCAGCCGTTCCTCGAGGATCGTCCATTGCGTCGCGGGGCGCTGGTCCGTGGTCACGGCGCGAGCGTACGGCGGACTACACGCTGTACGCCACGGGTGTACGCCGCGGCGTACACCCGTCAGCCGACACGGGCTGACGCGCTGGACCTGCCAGCGGACGGGCGAGCACGCCAGGCTCGGGAGAGAAATAGCACTCCCCGCCCGCCGGAAGGCAAATCGTGACCACCACCAGCCGCAACCCGCAGCGCACCAGCCGCCGTCTTGATCTCTCCATGCCGGCGCTCGTCACCTGTGACATCGACGGCACCCTCCTGAACACCGGTGAGCCCGTCAGCCCCGCCGTGCGTGCCGCGGTCGCCGAGGTGCTCGCGGCCGGCCACCACGTCGCTCTCGCGACGGGTCGGTCGCTCGTCGGCGCACTGCCGGTCGCCGCCGAGCTCGGCCTCGACGATGCGTGGATCGTCGCGAGCAACGGTGCCGTGACCGCGCACGTCATGGGGGACGACTACGAGATCTCCGACCTGCACGTCATCGAGCCCGAGCCTGTCGTGCGCGTGGCCGTGGAGGCGATGCCCGGCATCCGGGTCGCGGCGGAGCTCGTCGGCGTCGGGTACCGCGTGAACATCCCGTTCCCCGACGGCGAGCTGAACGGCGACCAGCACAGCGTGGCCGCGCTCGAGGAGCTGTGGGCGGATGCGACGCCGCGGCTGGCCCTGTACAGGCCCGGAGCGTTCGGGCTCGCGCCGATCCTGCGGGCCATGAGCCTGACGGTGATCGAGACGCGCCCCGACTGGCTCGACGTCACCCCGCCTGCCCTGTCGAAGGCGACCGCGCTGGACAAGGTCCGCCGCCACCTCGGGATCGAGTTCCACGCGACGGCGGCGATCGGTGATGGCGAGAACGACCTGGAGATGCTGCGGTGGGCCACGCGGTCGATCGCCATGGGTCACGCGCCCGCGCACGTCCGGGCCGTGGCCGACCGGGAGACCGGCACCATCGACGAGGACGGCGCCGCGGAGGCCCTGCTCTCCCTGCTGGGCTAGCGCCGGCCTGGTGAGGCCGTGGGTGAAGCGGGGTTCGGTACAAATGGCGACGGCGCGGTTCGCCGACGCCCTCGTCGTCGTTGTGAGGCGCGAGAGTCGGGTCCTGGTCCGCGTGGAAGGATCGGTGGTATGACCATCACCGAGTTTCTGACCGCACGGCTGGACGAGGACGAGTCGACCGCGCGTATGGCTGACAGCGCCTCGTCACGCCCCGGCGAGGTTGACGGCGAGCCCTCAGCGGCCGCCCCGTTCCTTCCGCAACAGCAGCAACACATCGACCGCTGGAGCCCCGCTCGGGTCCTCGTTGACATCGCGGCCAAGCGGACAATCGTAGAGACGTACGAGGAACTTGGGCGGGTCCTGAGCAAGGCGTCGGACAGCGGGCATGAGGACGAAGCCACCGTCACCCGGAACCTGTTCGCTGGACTCCAGGTCGCGGTCCTGGCCCACGCCCTGACGTTCGCCGATCACCCGGACTACCGCGCGGAGTGGCAGTTGTGACCTGGTCGGGGTGTGCCCATGCTGTGCCCACGGGCATGGTCTGGTGAACGACAAGAGGCCCGGAACCGTTGATATTCCAACGGTTCCGGGCCTCTTGCCACTGCGGAGGATGGGGGATTCGAACCCCCGAGGGCGTTAACCCAACACGCTTTCCAAGCGTGCGCCATAGGCCACTAGGCGAATCCTCCTCGCGCTTCGCCGAGGCGGCGCGCGGCCACAGGACCGAAGTCTGGCGCGGCCTGACGAGGATACCGGACGCCGTGCTCGGACAACGAATCGGAGCGTGGAGCGGGGCTGTGAGGTGGCGTACAGCGCGTTCCACGTGGTTGGGCCGTGGTGCCCGGATCGGTTAGGCTTGGTGCAGACCCCTCGTGCGGCATCACCTCGCCGAACTCCCCCAGGGCCGGAAGGCAGCAAGGGTAAGTGAGCTCTGGTGGGTGTGCGGGGGGTCCTTGAGCGCCCGGAATCTGGCGCCTCGTCCAACATGTGGATGGCATTCCGTCCACATCATGGGATTTACCCCGAGGCGATTCGCTTCGACGTCGTGCAGTGGCGCACGATGTCCGCATGACCCGCACCTGGACCGCAGCCACGACGTCGCGCACCCGCCGCGACGCCATGTGCGGCGGCCGTGTGCGCGGCGGGCGAATGTGCGTGCGCTGAGAGCGCCGCACCTCGCCGCAGCCCGCTGAGGGCCGCACAGTCCCGCGAGCTCGCCACGTTGCTGATGGCCGTGGCCCGCCCCGTCACACCCCGGCCTGCGCCCGACGCAGACCCCACCACGCATCCTGCGCACCGGCACACCCGCGCCCGTGCGCCTCTGAGAGGACCACCCATGTCTCGCTTCACCCCTGTCCTGGCCACCGGCCTCGCTGCCGTCACCGCCCTCGCCCTGAGCGCCTGCGGTTCCGGTGAGGCCACGGCCGCCGCGGGTACCGCCGAGGACCCGGTACGCATCGGCGTCGTCAACTCCGGTGAGGACTACTGGAACACCTTCACCGGCCTGGCCGAGGAGGAGGGCATCACCGTCGAGCTGGTGAACTTCAGCGACTACCAGCTGCCCAACCAGGGCCTGACCGACGGTGACCTCGACCTCAACCAGTTCCAGCACCTGCAGTTCCTCGCGACCTACAACACCGCTTCCGAGCAGGACCTGACGCCGATCGCGGCCACCGCGGTCTACCCGCTGGGCCTGTACTCCCTGAAGCACGGCAGCGTCGAGGACATCCCCGAGGGCGGCGAGGTCGCCGTCCCCAACGACGACAGCAACCAGGCCCGTGCTCTGCTCGTGCTCCAGGAGGCGGGGCTCGTCGCCCTGCGCGACGGCGGTAGCGCGTTCTCCACGCCGGCCGACATCCTGGAGGACGAGTCGCGGGTGTCGGTGACCCCGGTCGACGCCGCCCAGACGGCGCTCGCGCTGCAGGACGTCGACGCCTCGATCATCAACAACGACTACGTGGGTGACGCCGACCTGGCCGCCGAGGACGCCATCTTCACCGACGACCCGGACTCGGACACCGCCGCGCCGTACATCAACGTCTGGGTCGCCCGCGCGGACGACGCGGACAACGAGGTGTTCCAGCAGCTCATCGAGATCTACCACTCCCCGGAGGTCGAGGAGGGTGTGCTCGAGGCCTCGGGTGGTACCGGCGTCATCAAGGACAACCCGGCCGCGGAGCTGCAGGAGATCCTGGCCGGCATCGAGGCGGACGCGTCCTGATGCCTGCCGCGACCGGAGCTGCCGCCGGCAGCATCGTGCGGTTCGAGGGCGCCTCCAAGGTGTTCCCCGGCCGCGGGCGCAGGACGGAGGTGCGCGCCGTCGACGAGGTCACCCTCGACATCCGCGAGGGCGAGATCTTCGGCGTCATCGGCCAGTCGGGTGCCGGCAAGTCCACCCTGGTCCGCCTGATCAACGCCCTGGAACGCACCACCGGGGGCGACGTCGTGGTCGACGGCGTCGCCCTCGGGGCCCTGAACGAGGCGCGCCTGCGTCCCGTGCGTGCCGGGATCGGGATGGTGTTCCAGCAGTTCAACCTGCTCGCCTCCCGGACGGTCGCCGGGAACGTCGCCTACCCGCTGGAGGTGGCGGGCTGGTCGCGCTCGCGGCGCGAGGCGCGCGTGGCCGAGCTGCTCGACTTCGTCGGCCTGGCGGAGAAGGCGGGGGTGCACCCCGCCGCGTTGTCCGGTGGACAGAAGCAGCGCGTCGGCATCGCGCGGGCACTCGCCACGAACCCGCGCATCCTGCTGGCGGACGAGGCGACGTCGGCCCTCGACCCCGAGACGACGCGCGACGTGCTGAACCTGCTCCAGCGCGTCAACCGCGAGCTCGGGGTCACCGTCGTCGTGATCACGCACGAGATGGACGTCGTGCGCTCGATCTGTCACCGCGTCGCGGTGATGGACCGGGGGCGCGTCGTCGAGGTGGGCGAGGCGTACCAGGTGTTCAGCGCGCCGACCCACGACATCACCCGCCGGTTCGTCGCCACCGCGCTGCGCGACCGGCCCTCGCCCGAGGTGCTGGAGCGCCTGCGCGCCCGGCACACGGGACACATCGTGACCGTGGGTGTGGACGAGGTCGCGGGTTCGTCGGCGGTACTCACCCGCACCCTGCGCGAGCACGGCGTCGACGGGACGGTCGTCTTCGGCGGCATCACCGAGGTCGCGGAGCGGCCGTACGGGTCGCTGACCGTCGAGCTCGTCGGTGACCCGGCCGCTGTGGAGGCCGCCGTGGTGGCGCTGCGCGCGGTCACCTGGGTGGACGACCACGGGAGGGCAGCCTCATGAGCTGGGACCAGCTGACACCACTGCTCTGGCAGGCCGCCGGCGAGACGGCGTTCATGGTGCTGATCACCTTGCTGGTGGGCGGCTTCCTCGGGCTCGCCCTCGGCCTCGGGCTGTACCTGACGCGGCCGGGCAACCTGCTCGGCAACCGGTTCGTGTTCGCCGTGCTGAACCTGGCCGTCAACGTGGTGCGGCCCGTACCGTTCATCATCTTCCTGGTGGCGCTCGGCCCGTTGACCCGTGCGGTCATCGGTTCGACGATCGGCATCGAGGCGTTCACCTTCGCCATGTGCTTCATGGCGACCTTCGTCTTCGCGCGGCTCGTCGAGCAGAACCTCGTCTCCATCGACCCCGGCGTGGTCGAGGCTGCCCGGGCCATGGGCGCCTCGCCCTTCCGGATCGTGCGGACCGTGCTGGTCCCCGAGGCGCTCGCGCCCCTGATCCTCGGCTACACGTTCCTGTTCGTCGGCGTGCTCGACATGTCCGCGATCGGTGGCTACCTGGGCGCCGGCGGCCTCGGCGACTTCGCGATCGTCCAGGGCTACCGGCAGTACGACTGGGTGGTGACCGCCGTCGTCGTGGTGATCATCGTGCTGATCGTCCAGGCCGTGCAGTGGCTGGGGAACATCCTGGCGCGCCGCGCACTGCGGCGGTGACTCGCGGCGGCGCCTCACACGTCGGTGAGGCGCCGCCAGGTCTGCACGACGGCGGCGAGGGCGACCGGGGCGACCGCCGCAGCGAGCAGCAGATGGGGCAGGCCGACGGCGGCTGCTGCTGCGGCGCCACCCATGCCGGTCCACAGTGACGGCGCGGCGTAGGGGAACCATGACCCGCCCCCGAGCAGGACGACGATCTGGGTGAGCGCCACCATGCCGACCAGCCCGCCCACGGTGCCGAGCTGGCTGCGCGTCACCGTCGCGAGCCAGGCGAACGGCAGGGCCAGGCCACCACCGAGGAGCCCGGCGACGAGTGCGGTGCGCGCACCGGCCCAGGCTCCGACGAAGGATGCGCCCGACCCTGCCGTCACCACGGCCGAAGCGGTGACGGTCACGGCGACCGCCACCACGACGCACACGGCGATCCAGGCCAGCGCGACCAGGCACTTGGCCAGGGCGATCGTGCCGCGCGGCACGGCGAGGCCGAACAGTGCGCCCGCTGTGCCGCTCTCCAGCTCCCGGCCGAACGACCACGCGAGGAAGAACCCGCCCGCGACCAGCGCCGCGACGGAGAGGATCTGGGCACACGCCAGCAGGTGGGTCGTGGCGAGATCGCCCGTCGCGTAGTCGGCCAGCTTGGCCGCGGTCGCGCCCACGGCCCGCGGCGACCGGGCCAGCGCCACGACGCCCACGCTGCCGAGCGGCACCAGCAGGACGAGCAGCAGCGTGGCCACGCGTGCGACGACCGAGCGGCGCAGCTTGAGCGCCTCGACGGAGAACGCGGCGCCGAGGTTGGCGACGGCAGTCATGCCCGGCCTCCGGGGGTCGTGGTGTGGGCGTCGGCCGCAGCCCGCGTATCGGCGTCGAGCACCATGGCGAAGAACCGCTGTTCCAGGTCGGTGCCGCCCGGCTCGAGGCGCCCGACGTCGCGCCCGGCGTGCAGCACCACTATCTCGTCGGCGATGCGCGCCACCTCGTCGAGGTGATGGCTCGAGACGAGCACCGCCGCGCCGTCGTCGGCCAGGCCGCGGACCAGCTCGCGCACGAGGACGACGCCCTGCGGGTCGAGGGCGCTCGTCGGCTCGTCAAGGATCACGGCGGAAGGCCGGTGGAAGGTCGCGCAGGCGATGCCCAGGCGCTGCCGGTTGCCCATCGAGAGCGTCCTGGCGCGCGCGTGCCGCCAGGCCTCCAGGCCCATCCGGTCGACGGCGGCGCTCGCCGCCGGTATCGCTGCGCGCCGTGACCGTCCGTGCAGCCGGGCCGCGCAGCGGAGGTTCTCCGTGACCGTCAGGTCGGGGTAGACCAGGGGTGTGTCGACGACGTGACCGAACCGCGCGGCGACGTCGAAGGGCAGGTCAGCAGGGTCGTGTCCCAGGATCGTCGCCTCCCCGTCCGTGGGATGCAGACGGCCGGACAACGCGCGCAGCGCCGTCGTCTTGCCGGCGCCGTTGAGGCCGATCAGGGCGGTGACCTGTCCGGGCCGGACGGTCAGCGTGAGGCGGTCGAGGGCTGAGCGCTCGCCGAAGGTGTGCGTGACGTTGTCGAGCCGGAGCGCCGTCACGACGTGGCTCCTGCCGGGGCGAGCTGCGCGAGGGCGCGGCGGACGAGGTCGGTGAGGGTGACGTCGCTGGGCGCCGAGCCCCAGGCCAGGAGGGCCGCGGTGGTCGCGGCGAGACAGGCAGAGGCGGCGATGGCGGCGTCGAGGGGATCGGTGCCGTCGGCCACCAGCCGGTCTGTTATCGCCTGCTGGGTGGCATCGGTGCCCACCGAGACGGCCGCACGGAGCGAGGGGGACTGCGCGACCAGGGCCACCCGGCGCCTGGCGGTCGTGTCCTCGGTGGGGGTGATGTCGCCGAGCGCGGTGAGCAGGCCCAGGCGGGTGCGTTCCAGGGGCGAGAGGTCGGCCGGCTGGGCGCCGACGGCGTCCGCGATGAGCGGGTCGTACGGGTCCGTGACGAGTACGGCATCCTTCGTGGGGAAGTGCCGGAAGAACGTCATCGGCGTGATGCCCGCCGCGTCGGCGATCTGGTTCACCGTGGTGGCGTCGTAGCCCTGGCGCTCGAAGAGGTCGAGCGCGGCATCGAGGATGCGGGCCCGGGTGCGGAGGGTACGGGGTGTGACCACAGTTAAATGTTAGTCACTAACATTTAGCGGTGGCGAGGCTGGGGTCGAACCCGGTCACGCGACGTGCCGCTCGGGTCGGAGGAACGCCGCGCTTCGGGTCGAATCCGGACCTGTGGACGGCTGTCCTCCGAGTGTCGGTGAGGCCGTCTATCGTTGCGGGGGTGAGCACCGCCCTATACCGCCGCTACAGGCCCGAGACGTTCGCCGAGGTGATCGGCCAGGACCACGTCACGGGCCCCCTCATGCAGGCCCTGCGCAGCGGGAGGGTCAACCACGCCTATCTCTTCAGCGGTCCACGAGGCTGCGGAAAGACCACGTCGGCACGCATCCTCGCCCGCACGCTCAACTGCGCGAAGAACACGCCCGAGACGCCGATCGACACCCCGTGCGGCGAGTGCCCCTCGTGCGTCGAGCTGGCGCGCGGCGGCTCCGGCTCGCTCGACGTGGTGGAGATCGACGCGGCGTCGCACAACGGTGTGGACGACGCGCGTGACCTGCGCGAACGGGCCACGTTCGCCCCGGCTCGCGACCGGTACAAGATCTTCATCCTCGACGAGGCGCACATGGTGACGCCGCAGGGCTTCAACGCGCTGCTGAAGATCGTCGAGGAGCCGCCGCCCCACATCAAGTTCATCTTCGCGACCACGGAGCCGGACAAGGTGATCGGCACCATCCGGTCGCGCACCCACCACTACCCGTTCCGGCTCGTGCCGCCGGACGTGCTGTCCCCGTACCTCGAGCAGCTCTGCGGTGCCGAGGGAGTCGAGGTGGGTGGCGGAGTGCTCCCGCTGGTCACCCGTGCGGGCGGCGGTTCGGTGCGTGACTCCCTGTCCGTGATGGACCAGCTCATCGCCGGGGCCACGGGCGGCGTCGTCGACTACGACCTCGCGGTCGGCCTGCTCGGCTTCACGCACGCGACGCTGCTGGACGACGTCGTGGACGCGCTCGCCGCACGCGACGGGGGATCGATCTTCCGGGTCGTCGACCAGATCATCGCGACGGGGCACGAGCCGCGCCGGTTCGTCGAGGACGTGCTGGAGCGCCTGCGTGACCTCATCGTCATCGGTGTCTCGGGTGACGCTGCCAGTGCCGTGCTGCGAGGCATACCCACCGATCAGCTCGAGCGCATGCGGACCCAGGCGGGACGGCTGGGGGTGGCGGAGCTCTCCCGGGCCGCGGACCTCGTGAACGCCGCCCTCACCGAGATGACGGGCGCCACGTCTCCGCGCCTGCACCTGGAGCTGCTGTGCGCTCGCCTGCTCCTGCCCGGGGCCGACGACGGCACAGCGGGTCTCGCGGCGCGCATCGACCGGCTGGAACGTGGCGGCATCGTGGCGTCCGGGGCGCCGGCCGCGCCCGGGCCGGGCCGCGACGCGGCGCCGGACGGTGCGCCGGCTCCGGAGCCGACGACGGGCGGGCTCGCCGGGGCCGCCGCCGCACGTGCGGTGCTCGACGCACGCAAGAAGCGGGGCGAGCCGGGCCAGCCTGCTGCGCCGGAACCTGCTCGGCCCGAGGCGAAGGCCGCCCCCGCGGCACCTGTCGCCGCGGCAGAGCCCTCGTCCGCAGGCGAAGGCGCTTCCGGGCCCACCGCACGGGCAGAGCCCGAGCCGGAACCCGCGGTTCAGGAGTCCCCAGCGCAGGAGTCCCCAGCACCAGAGTCTCCGGTGCAGCAGGCTCCCGCACGGCCCGTACCGGAGCCGGCCGACGCGTCCGCGTCGGCTGCGCCGTCGGCTGCGCCGGCCTCCGGGTCCCCGGGCGCGGAGCCGGGCGTCACGACGGAGACGGTCCGACGGCGCTGGCCCGAGGTGCTCGGTGCGCTCGCCGCTGCGCGTGTCACGTGGTCGCTCGTCGGGCCGAACGCGCAGGTCGTCGCCCTGGAGGGCAACACGCTGAAGCTGGGCTTCGCTGCCCCTGGCCTGGCGCGTACGTTCTCGAACGCACGGCACACCAGCGCTGTGGAGGAAGCGGTCTACCAGACGCTGGGCATCCGGGTCCGGGTCGAGGCGACTCTCGACGAGGGGCCGGCCGGTGGCGGTGAGGCGAGCGGCGGTGGAACCTCCGGCGGCGGGCCGTCGGGTGGGGCCTCGTCGGGTGGTGGTCCTTCGGGCGGTGGCGCCGGTCCGGCGTCGGGCGAGCCTCGACGCGAGGCCCCGGCACCCACCGCCGCCGCGGCACCCGAGTGGCCCGACGTGCCGCCGCCCGGCGGGCGTGCGGCCACGGTGTCCGCGCCGTCGGCCTCGGCCGATGCGCTGCCCGTCGCCGGCGCTGCCGCGACGGCAGCAGCAGGCGCCGCGGGCGGCGGTCTCTCCGGAAGATCGGCGGCACTGGCGCCGGTGTCGGCCCAGGGGAGTGTCGCGGTCGCCGAACGCCCAGAGCCCTCCCGGCCCGAGCCGTCTGGTCCCGAGCCCGGTCGTCCGGAGCCTGCTCGGCCCGCGGCCAGACCTCCGTCGGCGGCGAGCGCAGCGGACGAGGCATGGCTCTCGGGCGCCAGCGCGACCGAGCCTCCCGCCGACTACGACATGCCGGAGCCCGAGCCCGTCTACGAGGACCAGGCCCCGGCGCCCGCGCGAGCCCCGATGTCGGGGGCGGGCGGAGCGCGCGAGGCGCTACGCCAGGCGAACGAACGCCGGGCGAGAGCGGCGAGCGGTGCTGATGCCGAGCCGCGTCGAGGGACCGCCGCGGGCGCGGCGGCGAGCACGTCCCGGGCGGCGGCCCCGGCCGACGAGCCCGACTTCTACGACGAGCCGTCCGCCGACGACCCGGACATCGCGTCGGCCGGCATGGTCGGGGTGCCGCTCGTGGTGCAGGTCCTGGGCGGCACGGTGATCGACGAGATCGTGGAGCAGCCGTGAGCGGGGACGGCGCCATCGGTCCGATCACGACGCTTCGGATCGTCGCGGCCGTCGTGGAGCGTGCCGACGGGCGGCATCTGCTGGTCCGCAAGCGCGGTACGCAGTCATTCATGCAGGTGGGCGGCAAGATCGAGCCGGGCGAAGCGCCCCTGGCGGCCCTGCTGCGGGAGTTCGAGGAGGAGGTCGGCGTGCGGCTCGAACCGGCCGACATCGAGATCCTCGGCCGGTTCGGTGCGCCGGCCGCCAACGAGCCGGACCACATCGTCGATGCGCA
This sequence comes from Promicromonospora iranensis, assembly GCF_028994805.1. GTDB lineage: Bacteria > Actinomycetota > Actinomycetes > Actinomycetales > Cellulomonadaceae > Promicromonospora > Promicromonospora iranensis. The sequence continues at coordinate 54,876 of NZ_JAJQQP010000008.1, forward strand.
CGCCTACCGGGTGCGCCTGCGGCCCGGCACCGAGATCGCGGTGCAGGCCGAGCTCGAGGAGCTGGTGTGGATCGATCCTGCCGACCCGGTCGCGAGCTATCCGCTCGCGCCGTTGTCCCGGGACCTGCTGGTCGCTGCCGGGCACTGAACGTCTCAGCTTTTGCCCTGCTCCGCCCGGTACCGCGCCACGCGCGCGGCCCGCTCGCGCTCCATCCGACGCCGGGGGTCGGTGTCGTCAGCCTGCTCGGCGGGACCGGCGACGTGCAGCAGCAACCAGTTGAGCCGCCACGTGAAGCGGTACCCCAGGGTCAGACCGTCGCGGTTGCGCATGCCGTTCCTCCGTTTAATTGGTGTACAAACAGTTTGCACACAAACTGTTACGCTGGTCAATGTCCGAGAGGAGCCGCATGAACGCCATGTCTCGCGCGGGTGCCGCGTCGCTGTCCGACCTGGAAGGGTCGTCCGGCCTCGACGTCCCTGCGGCAGACCCTGCCGACGGAGGCCAGACCACCCCCGACGACCTCCTGGCCCTCGATCGCCAGGTGTGCTTCGCACTCGCCGTCGCCTCGCGCAGCGTCATCGCGCTGTACCGGCCGCTCCTCGAGCCGATGGGTATCACCCACCCGCAGTACCTGGTCATGCTCGCCCTGTGGGAACGGTCGCCGCTCTCGGTCAAGCAGCTCAGCGGGCTGCTGCAGCTCGACCCCGGCACCTTGTCCCCGCTGCTCAAGCGCCTCGAAGCGATCGGCTACGTCACGCGGCGGCGCGATCCTCGTGACGAACGGGCGCTCGCCGTCGAGCTCACGGAGGAAGGGCGCGCACTGCGGGAGCAGGCGCTCCTCGTACCGCCGGCCATCATGGCGCGCCTGGGGATGTCCGCCGAGGAGCTCACGGCGCTGCACCGCAGCCTCACCCGGGTCATCGCGGCGGCCGCACCATGAGTCGCGGCCGCCTGCACCATGTCGAGCTGTGGGTCCCGTCGCTCGTCCGGGCGGAGCGGTCGTGGGGCTGGCTCCTCGCCAGCCTCGGCTACGTCGAGCACCAGCGCTGGAGCGTCGGGGTGAGCTGGATCCTCGACGGCACCTATGTCGTCGTCGAGCAGAGCCCGGCGCTCGCCGCGGACGCCCACGACCGGCTCGCCCCGGGGATCAACCACGTCGCGTTCCAGGGCGGCACGCGTGACGAGGTGGATCAGCTCGTCGAGGCGGCGCCCGCCCACGGCTGGGCGCTGCTGTTTCCCGACAAGCATCCGCACGCCGGCGGGGCGGACCACTACGCCGCCTATCTGGAGAACGAGGACGGCTACGAGGTCGAGGTCGTCGCGGCCTGAGCGTTCGATGTCAGTCGCTCCTGGAACACTGCGTCGCATGTCCAACAACGTCGTGCTCCGACCTGCACTCGCCCGCTCGGTGGACGAGCTCCGGCTGTTGATCGAGGCCGGAGCCGCAGTCAAGTACCTGCACTTCTGGGGACACCAGCCCGAGACCGATGGCACCGCTGGCAAGGGGAGCTTGAGCCAGTGGTTCGTTGCTCCGTTCGAGGTGGCCGGCGAACGCTACGCCACCGCTGAGCACTGGATGATGGCGGAGAAGGCGCGGCTGTTCCGGGACCCGGATGCCGAGCGGGCGGCGATCGATGCCCCGAACCCGGCTCTGGCCAAGGCCGCCGGGCGGGCCGTCCGCGACTTCGACGGAGACGTCTGGGCGCGCGAGCGGTTCGAGGTCGTGGTGCGGGGCAACGTCCACAAGTTCGCGGCCCACCCGGACCTGCAGGAGTTCCTGCTGCGCACCGGCTCGCGGGTGCTCGTCGAAGCGAGCCCGCGAGACCGGGTCTGGGGGATCGGGATGGGCGCGAAGAACGAGAACGCCGAGAACCCGGCAGCCTGGCGCGGACTCAACGTGCTGGGGTTCGCTCTGATGGAGGCTCGGGAGCGGCTTCGCGCCTGACCGCCCGGCCTTGCCGTGTCAGTGGCTCGTGGAAGAGTCAGGTCCATGGCCAACCTGCAGCTCGCGGAGCTCACTCCCGACAACCTCTTCGGAGCCCTTCGGTTGCCCCCTCAGGCAGCCGACGAGGAGCCGGTGGCGCCGGTCGCCTGGTCGGTCGCGGAGGCCTACGTCAATCCCACCGCCTGGCCCAGGGTCGTTCTCGACGGCGACGAGGTGGTCGGCTTCGTGATGGCGAACTGGAACCCGGACGAGGAGATCCCGGAGTTCCGCGCCGGGATCTGGCGCCTCAACGTGGCACGCGAGGCGCGGATGCGCGGGGTGGGCAGATTTGCCGTCGATCAGGTGGCCGAGGAGGCCCGGCGCCGTGGGCTCGACCGCATCACCGTCCTGTGGGTCCCGGGCCCGGACGGGCCTGAGGAGTTCTACCTGCGCTGCGGCTTCCGGAAGACGGGGAACCATCTGTTCGGGGAGGTGGTGGGGGAGCTGCTGCTCTGACGCTCCCAGGAGCCGAGCCAGTCCTGGATCCCGTCGAGCAGCCGACGCCGCAGCCGGCCGGCGCATGAGAGCTGCCGCACCGCCGGGCACCGGCCCGGCCAGGAAAAGACCGCGACGACACCGTCTTCCGGCCGCTACGTTCCGGAGATGCGCAACATCCCCGCCTCGATGGACCCGGACGTCGTCCGTGCCATCGACGCGCGCCTGGACGGTGTCGAGGAGGAGCAGGGCGTCAGCGTGGTGTGGGCCATCGAGAGCGGAAGCCGCGCATGGGGCTTCCCCTCTCCGGACTCGGACTACGACTGCCGCTTCCTGTACACGCGCCCGGTGGCGGACTACCTGGGACTCCGATCGCGGCGTGACGTGATCGAGACGCCGCTGGACAAGGTCTTCGACGTCAACGGCTGGGACGTGCGCAAGGCCTTCGGGCTGATGGTCAAGGGAAACGCGACGGTGGGGGAGTGGCTGCGCTCGCCGATCGTGTACCGCGGTGACGCGGTCCTTCGCGACGAGCTCGTGGCGCTTGCCCATGACGTGACCGACCGGCATGCGCTGCGGAAGCACTACGTGCACGTGGCCAGGAACAACCTGGCGCTGCTGGCCTCGAGCGGTGTGGCGAAGAAGTTCTTCTACGCCCTGCGTCCGGCGGCCACACTGCGCTGGATGCGCGTGCGAGCGGACTCGGCGCTGCCCCCGATGGACCTGCCGACTCTCGTGGCCGGTGCCGCCGTGCCCGACGACGTCCGGACCGCTGTCGACGAGCTGATCGACCGCAAGTCGCTGACACGGGAGCTGGGCGCCCTGATGGTGCCCGACGTCCTCCTGGACTTCGTCGAGACGGAGCTGCGGCACGCCGAGGCGGAGCCACCGCAGCCGAGGTCGCCAGGAGCGGACGACGCCCGCGCGCGAGCGTGGACGCTGGCCGAGGACGGGTTCCGACGGCTGGTCGGCGTGCCGTCCTGACCGCATGGCGGTCTCCCGCTCCCTGCGTCGTGCCGGGTGCGGAACAATGCCGCGTCGCCGAGCGAAAGGACATGCCCAGCATGTCGCGGATCCTGCCCCGCTCCACCCCAGCGGCCGAGGGGGTCGACCCTGCCGCGGTGCGGCGCCTCGTCGACCGCCTCGACCGCCTCGAGGACGTGCACAGCGTGATGGTGGTGCGGCACGGGCGCGTGCTCGCCGAGGGCTGGTGGCACCCCCACACCGCCGAACGCCCGCACACCATGTTCTCGGTGAGCAAGAGCTTCACGTCGACGGCGGTCGGGACCGCGGTCCACGAGGGGCTGCTGACGCTGGACGACAGGGTGATCGACCTCCTGCCGGACGATGCCCCCGCCGACCCCAGCGAGCTCCTCCGGGCGATGCGTGTGCGCGACCTGCTGACCATGACGACGGGCCACGACGCCTCCACCATGGAGGGCATCGACCGGACCATCTCCCTGCCGGGAGCCCGCTGGGCCCGTACGATCCTGGCGCAGCCGGTGGTGCACGAGCCGGGCACGCACTTCGTGTACAACACGGGTGCCACCTACCTGCTGTCGGCCATCCTGCACCGGCTCACGGGGGAGCGCCTGCTCGACTACCTGACGCCGCGTCTCCTGGCGCCGCTCGGCATCACGCACGCCGCATGGGAGCAGGACCCGGACGGTATCGACACCGGCGGGTTCGGGCTGTCGATCACCACCGAGGAGATGGCGGCGTTCGGCCAGCTCTACCTGCAGGGCGGCGTCTGGGAGGGCAAGCAGCTCGTCCCCGCGGAGTGGGTGTCGGCCGCGACGGCGCGGCAGGTGCCGAACGGTCCGCACGACTGGCCCGAGTGGAGCCAGGGCTACGGCTACCAGTTCTGGCAGTGCCGGCACGGCGCCTACCGGGCCGACGGCGCGTTCGGGCAGTACGTCGTGGTCTGGCCGGAGAAGGACCTGGTGATCGTCATGACGTCGGGCCTCGCGGACCTGCAGTCGGTGCTCGACGTGGTCTGGGAGACGTTGCTGCCCGACTATGTCTGGGTCACGCCCACGGCCGCCGAGACGCGGGCGCTCGAGGACGCGGACGTCGCCGCCCCGCTGGAGCTTGCGCTGCGCACGCCCGTGGGGGCGGAGTCGTCCCCGGTGGAGGAGTCGCTCCTGGGCGTGACCTACGACCTCGAACCGAACCCGCGGGGCTTCACCGCTCTCACGCTGGGCCGCGACGCCGACGGTCGCACCGAGATCGCCCTCACGGTCGACGGATCGGACCTCGTGGTGCGGTTCGGTCACGAGGAGTGGAGTCCGGGAACCTGTTCGCTCCAGGGCGCACCGGCCGACGTCGCGACCGCGGCGGCCTGGACCGACGAGCTCACGCTGCACGGCCGGATGGTGTTCGTCGGCACCCCGTTCGAGCTGCGCCTGGAGCTGCGGTTCGCCGGTGAGGACGTGGCCGTGCGGATCGACCAGAACGTGGCCTTCGGCGAGTGCGGCGTGCTGAACGTGCTCGGGAGGGCGCGTCGGGACCGACAGCAGGTTCATCCCACGGGCTGACGGCCCGGGGGCCCGAGCCACGCTAGTGTCCCGGCATGACCCCAGACGGTGGTATCCGCGCGCAGGGCGTGCGGCGTTCTTTCGGCCCGGTGCACGCGGTGGCTGATGTCGACCTGGTCGCCGCACCTGGTCGGGTCACCGCGCTCATCGGCCCCAACGGGTCGGGCAAGACGACCCTTCTCCTCATGCTCGCCGGCCTCCTGGCGCCGGACGCGGGCAGCATCCGCATCGCCGGCGCGGACCCGGTCGCCGAGAGCTACGTGGCGCGTTCGCGGACCGGCTGGATGCCCGACGTCTTCGGCACGTGGGACTCCCTCACGGCGCGCGAGGTGCTGACCACCGTCGCGGCGGCGTACCGGATCGACGCCGCCGCCGGCCGGGACCGCGCGAGCGAGCTGCTGGAGCTGGTGCACCTGTCGGAGCTGGCCGACCAGCCCGCGCACGTCCTGTCCCGCGGCCAGAAGCAGCGGCTCGGCCTGGCCCGTGCGCTGGTGCACGACCCCGACGTCCTGCTCCTCGACGAGCCCGCCTCGGGCCTGGACCCGCGCTCCCGTGTGGACCTGCGCGTGCTCCTCCGTCACCTCGCGGCCGAGGGCAAGACGATCCTGGTCTCCTCGCACGTGCTCACCGAGCTCGACGAGATGGCCGACGACGCGGTGTTCATCTCGGGCGGCCGCACCGTCGACACCCGGTCCGTCGCCGACGGCGACCGCCCGCGGACGTGGCGCCTGACCGGCCTGGACCCCGCGGCGCTCGCGGCCTGGCTGGACGAGAACGGTCCCGCCTACCACCAGGAGGCCGACGGGACCGGGCTGCTCGTCGAGCTGTCGGGGGACGCGGCGGCCGCGGCGCTGCTGCGGTCGGCGGTCGAGGGCGGCGTCGCCGTCTCGAGCCTGGCCCCCGCGGGTGGCGTGCTGGAACAGGCCTACCTGGCACTCGAGGAGGAGCGACGATGAGCGTTGACGTGGAGGTCGTCGGGTCCGCACCGGCCGACGGCGGAGCAGCCCGCGGTCGCGGCACCTGGTCCCTGTCCTGGCACGGTCTGCGCACCGTGACCGTGCTGGAGCTGCGCCAGCGGGTGCGCTCGACACGATGGAAGACCGCACTGATCGTCTGGTTCGCGGTGGTCGGCCTGATCACCCTGCTGACCACTGGCGCGTTCCAGATGCTCTCGGACGACTCCGGCCTGGGCGGCGGCGAATCGTTCGGCGGGACGGTCTACAGCATCGTCGTCGGGTTCGTGCTGTTCCTGGGGCTGCTGGTGGCGCCGACCCTGTCGTCGGGGGCGATCAACGGCGACCGGAACGCCGGCACGCTCGCGACGTTGCAGGTCACCCTGCTCTCGCCGGCCGAGATCGTGCTGGGCAAGCTCGCCGCGTCCTGGATCGCGGCGCTCGCGTTCCTCGTGGCGAGCATCCCGTTCCTCGTGTGGGCGCTGGTCGGGGGCGGGGTGCACTGGCTCGCGCTGCTGACCACGGTGCTCATGCTGGCGCTGGTGCTCGGCGTCGTCTGTGCCATCGGGCTGGGCTTCTCGGCCCTGGTGAGCAAGACGTCGGGGTCGGCGGTGCTGACCTACCTGACCATCGGGGCCGTCACGGTGGCGCTGCCGATCCTGTTCGGCCTGCTCGTGCCCGTCACCAGCACCACGGAGAAGGTCGAGGTGTGGGACGTCGAGACCGGGTACACCTGGGAGGAGACCACCGCACCCGAGTGCGAGTGGCGCACGCACGAGCTGCCCGTGTGGCACAGCGAGCGCACCTGGTGGCTGCTGGCCCCGAACCCGTTCGTCGTGGTCGCTGACGCACAGCCTCTCAACGGCAACGTCGAGGCCCTGGCCAACGACGGCAACATGCTCGCGATGCTGCAGTACGGCGTCCGGTACGCGCGGACCGGCGACACAGGACCGCAGGACTGGTGCAGCGACTACGTGTACGAGAACGGCCGGGAGGTCCAGCCCGACTCCCCGGTGGAACCGGTCCAGGTCACCGACCAGCTCGTCTGGCCGTGGGGCCTCGGTTTCGACCTGCTGCTCGGCGCGGCGGGCGTGTTCGTGGCGGTGAACCGCCTGCGGATCCCGACGGCCGAGCTGCCGCAGGGCACCAGGGTCGCCTGAGCTCAGGAGTGGAGGGCGTCGTACTCCGCCTCGGCGGCTACGTCGTCCTCCACGTCGAGGCGTACGTGCGCCAGCAGGCCCTGCAGCACTCGCAGGGCGGACGCCGCGCGCTCGCCCCACAGCGAGAAGTAGGAGAACTGCCACCACCACAGCGCCTCGAGCTCGTGGCCGCTGTCGAAGTGCTGCAGGCCCTTGGCCAGCGCCTCGGCGACGCACGCGAGGTCGCCGGACAGCGACGCGGAACCGGTCTCCTCGCCCAGCACCGGGTCCACGACCTCGGTGTAGTCGTCGAACCCGTCGAACATCTTGGACAGCGCCTCACGGAGCGGGTCGAGGTCGGTGTCAGGGCCGGCGTCCGGCTCGTACCGCTCCTTGGGCACCACGTCCACGATCGCCGCGAGCCGGGCACCGGCCGCGAGCAGATCGGACGTCGCGAGAGTGAGTAGCGAGAGCTCCGCCCCCGGCATGCCTCCGGACGCGACCTGGGTCACCGTCGACAGGAACGTCCGTGCCTGTGCGGACACCTGGTCTGCGACCTCGCGGAGGTCCGACCCAGGGGTTATCTCACTCATCGTGATCCCACCTACTTGTCGTTGCCGATGACACGGCGGCCTTCGAACGCGCGACCGAGCGTCACCTCGTCCGCGTACTCCAAGTCTCCACCCACGGGGAGACCCGAGGCCAGCCGCGAGACAGTGATACCCATGTGGGCCATCAGTCGGGAAAGATAGGTCGCCGTGGCCTCACCCTCGACGTTCGGGTCGGTGGCGAGGATGACCTCCTGCACCGTCCCGTCCGCGAGCCGGGCCAGGAGCTCGCTGATGCGCAGGTCGTCCGGACCGACGTTCTCGATCGGGTTGATGGCACCGCCGAGCACGTGATAGCGACCACGGAACTCGCGCGTGCGCTCGATGGCGACCACGTCCTTGGGCTCCTCGACGACGCAGATCACGTCGTCGCTGCGCCGCGGGTCGAGGCAGACACGGCAGCGCTCGGCCTCGGCCACGTTGCCGCACAGCTCGCAGAACTGGACGCGGAGCTTCACCTCGGTGAGTGCGTCGACCAGCCGCTTGACCTCCTGGTTGTCGGTCGCGAGCAGGTGGAACGCGATGCGTTGCGCGCTCTTGGGCCCGACGCCGGGAAGCCGGCCGAGCTCGTCGATCAGGTCTTGGACCGCGCCTTCGTACACAAGAGGTCAGCCTACGGGTCGCCACCCACATCCGGACTGCCGGGACTGGTACGTTCCCCGCGTGACAGGACCCGAGGTGCGTACCGGGAAGTTCCTCACCGCGCAGTGGCGGCGGCTGGTGATGCTCAGCTACGAGACCGATCCCGCGGTCCTGCGGCCGCTCGTGCCGCACGGTGTCGAGCTCGACACGTGGGACGGCAGGCACTTCGTGAGCGCCGTCGGGTTCCAGTTCCTCGACACCCGCCTGCTCGGCGTGCCGGTCCCCTTCCACCGGCACTTCGACGAGATCAACCTGCGGTTCTACGTCCGCCGCCGCGCGGACGACGGATGGCGGCGCGGTGTCGTCTTCGTCAAGGAGATCGTGCCCCGCCCCGCGCTGGCCGCTGTCGCGCGCGCCGTCTACGGCGAGAAGTACGTGGCCCGGCCGATGCGGCACCGGATCGACCTGCACGACGGCGAGGTCGCGTCCGGCGGCCTGGTCGAGTACTCCTGGCGTGACGCCGGGGCCTGGCACCACGTCCGCGCCACCACCGAGGGCGCCGCGCGCCAGCCCGTCGAGGGGTCCCAGGAGGAGTTCATCACCGAGCACTACTGGGGCTACGCCGCACAGCGCGGCGGCGGTTCCGTCGAGTACCGGGTCGAGCACCCGAGCTGGAGCGTCTGGCAGGCCCGCGAGCCGTCGTTCGAGTGCGACGTCGAGCAGGTCTACGGCCGTCGGTTCGTCGAGAGCCTCGCCGCCGAACCGACGTCGGCGTTCATCGCCGACGGCTCCCTGGTCACCGTCCGCCGCGGCAGCGCCTTCTAGGCACAATGCACCCGTGCCCGAACTCGATCTCCTCACCATCGTCCTCCTCCTGCTCGCCGGCCTCGCCGCCGGCTGGGTCGATGCCGTGGTGGGCGGCGGCGGGCTGATCCAGCTGCCCGCGCTCCTGCTCGTCCCGGGCATCAGCCCCGTGCAGGCCCTGGCGACCAACAAGCTCGGCAGCATCATGGGCACCTCCACCAGCGCCATCACGTACTACCGGCGGGTCCAGCCCGACCTGCGCACCGCCGGGCCGATGGCGCTCGCCGCCCTGGCCGGAGCGTTCGGCGGCGCCATCGGCGCCGCACACATGCCGGAGCAGCTCTTCAAGCCGATGATCCTCGTCGTGCTCGTCGGCGTCCTGGCCTGGACGCTGCTCAAGCCGAACGTCGGCCAGCACGACAACCTGCGGTGGGTCGGTAACGGGCACAAACGGATCGCCGCCGTGATCGGCCTGCTGATCGGTGCCTACGACGGGCTGCTCGGCCCGGGCACCGGCACGTTCCTGGTCATCAGCCTCGTGAGCGCCCTCGGGTACTCGTTCCTCCCGGCGTCGGCCATCGCGAAGATCGTGAACTTCGCGACCAACGCGGGCGCCCTGATCTTCTTCGTGCCGAGCGGAGCCGTCATCTGGAGCCTCGGCCTCGGTCTGGGCGTGGCGAACCTCGTCGGCGCCTACATCGGGGCCAGGATGGCGGTGGCCAAGGGCTCGAAGTTCGTCCGTGTGGTGTTCGTCATAGTGGTCGGTGCGCTGATCGCCCGCCTGGCCTGGGACGTCTTCGCCTGACGACCCGCCCGCCCCGGGCTCATGACGTGGGACGGACTACCCCTGGGATCACCAAGCGTCTACCATCGACCCGCAAACCCAACCACCCGGCGGACCGTTGAGACAGACGGCGGCCGGCAACGGAAGGCAGGCGCATGGCACTTGTCGTGCAGAAGTACGGCGGATCCTCGGTCGGGGACGCGCGCAGCGTGAAGCGCGTCGCGAAGCGGATCGCCGAAGCGAAGAGGGCTGGCAACGACGTCGTCGTCGTGGTGAGCGCCATGGGCGACACCACGGACGAGCTCCTCGACCTCGCGCAGCAGATCACCCCGCTCCCGCCCAAGCGGGAGCTCGACATCCTCCTCACCGCGGGCGAGCGCATCTCCATGTCGCTCCTGGCGATGGCGATCACCAACCTGGGCGTGAAGGCCAAGTCCTACACCGGCCAGCAGGCGGGTCTCATCACCGACGCGGTGCACGGACGGGCACGGATCGTCGACGTCGTACCGCACCGCATCCGCGAGACCCTGAACAAGGGGCAGGTCGCGATCGTGGCCGGTTTCCAGGGCGTCACCCAGTCGACGAACGACGTCACGACCCTCGGGCGGGGCGGTTCCGACACCACCGCGGTGGCGCTCGCGGCCGGCCTCGACGCCGACGTCTGCGAGATCTACACGGACGTGGACGGCGTCTTCACCGCCGACCCGCGCATCGTGCCCAACGCCCGGAAGATCGAGTGGGCCTCCTACGAGGAGATGCTCGAGCTCGCGGCCTGCGGTGCCAAGGTGCTCGCGCTGCGTAGCGTGGAGTACGCGCGGCGGTACAACGTGCCGATCCACGTGCGCAGCTCGTTCAGCGCGCACGACGGCACACGCGTGAGCTCAGAGGACATGAAGCCCCAGAAGTTGAAGGAGAGCACCATGGAAGCCGCGATCATCTCCGGTGTGGCGCACGACCGGTCCGAGTCGAAGATCACCGTCGTCGACGTGCCGGACGTGCCGGGCTCGGCCTCCCGCATCTTCGAGGTCGTGGCCCGCACGGGCGCGAACATCGACATGATCGTGCAGAACGTGTCGGCCGCGTCCACCGGTCTGACCGACATCTCGTTCACGCTGCCGGGCTCGGACGGCCCGGCCACGATGGCGGCCCTCACCGCCGTGCAGGCGGAGCTCGGGTTCGACTCGCTGCAGTTCGACGACCAGATCGGCAAGCTGTCTCTCGTGGGTGCCGGCATGAAGTCGCACCCGGGTGTCTCGGCACGGCTCTTCGCCGCGCTGCGGGACGCCGGCATCAACATCGAGATGATCTCCACCTCGGAGATCCGGATCTCGGTGGTGACCCGTGCCGACTCGCTCGACGACGCCGTGCGTGCCGTGCACACCGCCTTCGGGCTCGACGGTGCCGACGGCGAGGCAGTCGTCTACGCGGGAACGGGGCGCTGACATGACTCAGATCTCCGACCAGGGCGTGAACGTCGCCGTCGCCGGTGCCACCGGCCAGGTGGGGGCCGTGATGCGGCGCCTGCTGGAGGAGCGGGACTTCCCCGTGGCCTCGATCCGGTTCTTCGCGTCCGCGCGCTCCGCGGGCAGCACCCTGCCGTTCGCCGGGGTGGACGTGCCGGTGGAGGACCTCGCCGCGACGGCGACGGACGACCTCGCCGACATCGACATCGCCCTCTTCTCCGCCGGCGGTGGCACGTCGCGCGAGCACGCGCCGCGGTTCGCGGAGGCGGGCGCGCTCGTCGTGGACAACTCGTCGGCCTGGCGGCTCGACCCCGAGGTCCCGCTCGTCGTCTCCGAGGTGAACCCGGAGACGATCAGCGAGGCGGCCAAGGGCATCGTGGCCAACCCGAACTGCACGACGATGGCCGCGATGCCGGTTCTCTCCCCGCTGGCGAAGGCCGCGGGGCTGGAGCGGCTGCGCGTGGCGACCTACCAGGCGGTGTCGGGTTCCGGCCTGTCCGGCGTGGAGGAGCTGGCCGGGCAGGTGCGCTCGGGTGTCGAGCAGGGCCTCGAGGGCCTGGTGCACGACGGCGGGTCCGTCGACCTGCCGGACCCCAAGCAGTACGTGGCCCCCATCGCGTTCAACGTGCTCCCGCTGGCCGGCAACCTGGTCGACGACGGCTCGGGCGAGACCGACGAGGAGCAGAAGCTCCGCAACGAGTCCCGCAAGATCCTGGGCCTGCCCGACCTGGCGGTGGCCGGCACCTGCGTGCGCGTGCCGGTGTTCACCGGGCACTCGCTGTCGATCCACGCGGAGTTCGGGCGAGCCATCACCCCGGACGAGGCCCGCAAGCTGCTGGCTGGCGCTCCGGGTGTCCAGCTGGCCGACGTCCCGACGCCGCTCGCGGCGGCCGGCGTCGACCCGTCCCTGGTGGGCCGCATCCGGCAGGACCAGTCCGTCCCGGACGGCCGCGGCCTGGTCCTGTTCGTCAGCAACGACAACCTCCGCAAGGGCGCAGCCCTGAACACCATCCAGATCGCCGAGCTCATCGCGGCCGACCTGGCTGAGCTGGCGACCCTCGACGCCGCGGAGGCCGCCGACACATAGGCCTCCGCCGGACGGACGCTCCAGGGGGGCGGGACAGACCTGGTCTGTTCCGCCCCCCTTTGCCGTGCCCGGACGCACTTGCGCTCAAGGCAGCAACCGTGGTTCATTAGTCAAGTAATGAACCAACGGAGGGGGTGAGCCGGTGTTCGACGGACCCGAGCCGATCTACGTCCAGATCGCGCAGATGATCCGCGCGCAGGTACTCGCCGGTGAGCTGAAGGAGGAGGAACAGGTCATGTCCACCACGCAGTTCGCGACGACGTTCCGCATCAACCCGGCCACCGCCCAGAAGGCGTTCGCCGGTCTGGTCGAGGAGGGCGTGCTCTACAAGCGTCGCGGTCTCGGGATGTTCGTCGCGCCGAAGGCCAGGGAGCGCCTGCTCGACGACCACCGCAACCGCTACTTCGAGGAGGTCCTGGCGCCGGCGCTGCAGGAGGCCGACGTCCTCGGTATCTCGACGGACGAGGTCGTCGCGTACGTCCTCGGCGCCGTCGGCCGCCGGAAGCACACCACGGAGGAGTCATGACGATCACCGCACCTTTCGGCGCCCGGCTGGACGACGTCGTCGTCCGGTTCGACCGCGGACGCAGGCTGCTGCCCGACGGCACCCTGGTCAAGGACGAGGCCGGTACCGGCCTCGACGGCGCCACGCTGACGATCCGGCCGGGGACCATCACCGGGGTGCTCGGCCGCAACGGCGCGGGCAAGACGACGATGCTCTCGCTGCTGGCGGCGTTCAGCCGGCCCACGAGCGGCACGGTCGTCGTCGGGCCAGAGGGCGAGCAGGAGGACCCGTGGGAGAACCCCTGGATCACCTCGGGCACGCAGCTTGTCCGGGAGAGCGGCGACCTGCTGAACGACGAGAAGGTCGCCACCTCCCTCAAGTACTACGCCGACATGCGTTCGTCCTGGAGCGCGGAGACGGCCGAGCGGCTCCTGGACCTGTTCGAGGTCGACGCCCGCAAGAAGCCGACAGCCCTGTCGCGCGGCAAGCGGTCGGCGGTCGGGGCCACCATCGGCCTGGCCACGCGTGCGCCGCTGACCATCTTCGACGAGGTGTACCTCGGGATGGACGCGCCCACGCGGTACGCGTTCTACGACGAGCTCCTCGCCGACTACGCCGAGCACCCGCGCACGATCCTGCTGTCCAGCCACCTGGTCGAGGAGGTCGAGCGGCTGTTCGAGGACGTCGTCGTCATCGACCGCGGGCGGGTGCTGCTGGCCGAGCCCGCCGACGAGATGCGGTCGCGCGGGTTCAGCCTCACGGGCACAAAGGACGCCGTCGAACGGGTCGCGGGCGGACGCCGGGCGCTGCACCGCCAGCAGCTCGGGGCGACAGTCCAGGTCACGCTCGAGGGCGCGCTCGACGACGCCGAGCTGGCCGAGGCCCGGGAGGCCGGCGTCGAGGTCGGCGCCGTCCCGGTGCAGGACCTGTTCGTCCGTCTCACCGACCCGAGAAGCGTGTCGTCATGACGGCGACCGGCACGGTCGCCGCGGGCGCCGACCGGGACCTGCTGCTCCGCGACGCCGAGCGGCGCACCGTCCGGGCCGCCGCCGGGGCCTCGGCGCGCGTCATCCGCACCATCGGCGGCTGGTACTGGCTGATCTTCGCGGTGGTTGCGGCGACGATCGCCGTGCTGACGACCCGGTACGGCTCGGGGCTGGACGAGGCGGTGCTTGACAGCCAGATGGGCGGCTCCTCCCGGTGGGTCGTGCTGGTGCTCGGGATGATCGTTCCCGCCGCCTACCTGCGGCTGCACCTCGCCGCCGGCGGTACCCGCGCCACGCTCGTGGCCGGCACGATCCGCGGTGCGCTGGCGGGCGGCTTGCTGATCGGCGCGATGACCGCGGTCTACCTGACCGGCGAGCGCGCGCTGTTCGCCGCGCTCGGCCTGACCTGGACGCGCGAGTTCGGGCCGCCGGCCGACGGTTGGGCAGGCATCGCCCTGACGATCCTGACCGAGGCCCTCGTCGTCGCCACGTACTACCTGGTCGGCGCCACGATCGCGGCCGGCTACCGCCGTCTCGGCGTCGTCCCGGGGACCCTCTACGTCGTGGTCGCGCTCGTCCCGGCGGCGCTGGTGGACCTCGTGACGCACACCGGCGTCACGGCCGTCGTGGTCGGCCTGCACAACCTGCCTGACGGCGTCGGCGGCGTCCTGCTCGCGCCGGCCGGCGGGCTCGTCACCGTCGCACTGGCCGCCTGGCTGTTCCGGCTGCCGCTACGGACGGTCGCCCTGCGACCGTCCGCCTGAGGAGGACCGCAGATGTCCGCAACGACCGTCGTTCCGACCACAGAGGAGGCAGTGATGAGCCGTGACGCGCTCGCCCGGGCCCAGCACCTGCGCGGCGTCTCCGGTGTGGACCGGAGGATGCGCCGGGCCGGCATCATCGTCGGGATCTGGTTCTGGGTCAGCTACGTGCTGTACGCCGTCGGGATCACCGTCGGCAACGCCGCGGCCGGCAACGACCTGGAGATCAGCGCGCTCGACGCGACACTCGGCGCGACACGCTGGCCGATGATCTGGCTCGGTGTCACCGCCTCGGTCGGCATCCTGGCGCTCCACGTCTCGGCCGGTGGCAGCCGCCGGTCCCTGTTCGAGGGCGTGGTCCGCGGCTCCCTCGTCGTCGGCGTCGGCTACGGCGTCGTGACCACGCTCGCCCTGCTGGGAGAACGCGCGCTGAGCGCGTCGCTCGGCATGACCTGGCGGCGGCTGGGCGCGCTCCCGTTCGACTCGCCCGTCGCCGTGCTCGGCACGGTGGTCGCCGAGTCCCTCGTGATCACCACGTACCTCCTGTTCGGGGCGTGCGTCGGGGCGGGATTCGCGCACTACCGGGCCTGGGGCGCGCTCCTCATCGTCCCGCTCGCCCTGCCCGCGGTGCTCGCCGACCTCGCGACCCGCACGGGTGTGGTGGGGACGATCGCCAACGTCGAGCTCCGTCCCGACCTCGATCATGCGGAGGTGCCCCCGGCCGAGGGCCTCGCGACCCTGCTGCTCGGCGTCGGCGGGACCGCGCTCGCCGTCGTCATCGCCGCCGTCGTGCTCCATGCCCTGCTCCGCACCGTCCCTGTACGCGCCCGCTGAGCCGGGCCCCCTCTCACCTCGTACCCGGACCAACCTTTCGAAGGAGCGACATGACGTCCCCAGTCGTCGAAGTCAGCCACCTCCGCAAGACCTACCCAGCCGCCAAGCGCGGCGGCACCCCCAAGACCGCCGTCGCCGATGTGTCCTTCCAGGTCGCCCGAGGTGAGATCTTCGGGATCCTCGGCCCCAACGGGGCGGGCAAGACCACCACCGTCGAGTGCCTCGCCGGCCTGCGTCGCTCTGACGGCGGCACCGTACGGGTCCTGGGCCAGGACCCGCAGGCCGATCCCCTGCTGATCCGGGAGCACGTCGGCGTCCAGCTCCAGGAAGCCGCGCTGCACGACAAGATCACCGTCGCCGAGGCGCTCGACGTCTTCGGCTCGTTCTACTCGGAGCGCGCCGACCCGGCGGAGCTGCTCGACCTGCTCGACCTGACCGCGCACCGCCACCAGCAGTTCGGCAAGCTGTCCGGCGGGCAGAAGCAGCGGCTGTCGATCGCGCTCGCGCTGGTCGGCAAGCCGCAGGTGGCCATCCTCGACGAGCTCACCACGGGCCTCGACCCGGCAGCGCGCCGTGCGACCTGGGAGCTCGTGGAACGGGTCCGGGACTCCGGGGTCACCGTGCTGCTGGTCACGCACTTCATGGACGAGGCCGAACGGCTCTGCGACCGGCTCGTCGTGATCGACGGCGGACGGGTGGTCGCCGAGGGAACCCCGTCGGCCCTGATCGAAGGGCTCGAGGGCGACCGCGGCGTCCGGCTCCGGTTCGCCGACGACGGCGCGCGCGAGCGTGCCACCCAGCTGCTCGCCGCCCTCGCCGAGAGGGACGCCGACGTCACCGCCGCCGTCCCGATCGGGGACGAGATCGAGGTGACCGGCACCCGCAAGGTCCTGTTCGCCGTCGTGCAGGAGCTCGCCGCCGCCGACGTCGTGCCCGACGACGTCCGCACGCTCGAGCGGACTCTCGAGGACGTGTTCGTCCAGGTCACCGGTCGCGAGTACCGGGTAGAGGAGAACGAGGAGGTGGCGGCATGACCGCCGTCGAGACGACCGGCCCCGTCCGCGTGAACCACGAGGGACTGCGCTTCCGCGCCTTCTGGACGCTGTTCGGCACCGAGCTCAGGGTGTGGCTGCGCGAACCGACCGGCGTGTTCTTCGCGCTGATCTTCCCGAGCCTGCTGCTGCTCGGCCTCGGGCTCGCGGTCCCCGACTTCTCGAAGCCGATGGCCGACGCGCCGCCGCCCTGGAACGAGGCACCGGGCATCACGTCCTACCTGCCCACGATCATCGCCCTGGCCGTGGGGACCATCTCGCTGACCACCATGCCCGTGCAGTTCGCCACCTTCCGGGAGAAGGGCATCCTGAAACGGCTGTCGACCACGCCCATGCCGCCGCAGAACCTGATCGGCGTGCACATGGTGATCAACGTGCTGGCGCTGATCGTGTCGGCCGGTGCCGCGGTGGTCGGCGGCATGGTGGTGCTGGGTGTCCCCTTCGCGGCCGACCCGCTCGTCGTCCTGCTCGTCCTCGTGCTCTCGACGACCGCGATGTTCTCCCTCGGGCTGCTCGTCGCGGCCCGGGCCGAGAAGGGCCAGACGGCGTCCGGCCTGGGCATGCTGATCTACTTCCCGTCCCTGATGTTCTCCGGGGTGTGGGTCCCGCTGTCCGTCATGCCCGACTGGATGCAGGAGATCGGCCTCTACCTGCCGCTCGGCGCCGCCGCCCAGGGGCTCACCATGGGCTGGTTCGGCAACGAGGGCTTTCCGCTGGCCCAGGTGCTCGTACTGGCCGTCTGGACGCTCGTGCTCTTCCCGCTCGGCGTCAAGCTGTTCCGCTGGACCTGACCGCCTGACCGCCTGACCACTTCGCGGACCCGGCCCGGGACTCACCCGGGCCGGGTCTAAGGTGTCCCGGCCGATGTCGAGGCCGACACCCGGGAGAGGAACACATGGGGACCTTGCGGAAGATCGCAGAGCTGGCCGGGCGCTGGTTCGCCGTACTCGTGCTGCTGGGCGGAGTCGCGGGCCTGCTCGCCCCGGCCCAGCTGGCGCCCCTCGCGGCACACATCCCGCTCTTCCTCGGGATCATCATGTTCGGCATGGGCCTGACCCTGCGCGGCAGCGACTTCGCCCTCGTGGCCAAGCGGCCGTGGGCGGTGCTGATCGGCGTCGTGGCCCAGTTCGTGATCATGCCGCTGGTCGCCTGGGCCGTCGGCGGCGTCTACGGCCTCACCGGCATGGCGCTGCTCGGCATGATCCTCGTCGGCTCCGCTCCCGGCGGCACCGCCTCGAACGTGATCGTGTACCTCGGCAAGGGCGACACGGCCCTCTCCGTGACGATGACCGCGATCTCCACCCTGCTCGCGCCGTTCCTCACCCCGCTGCTCATCCTGTGGCTCGCCGACGAGACCCTCGACGTCGGGTTCATGGACCTGTTCGGCTCGATCCTCCAGGTCGTGCTCGTGCCGGTGCTCGCAGGCATCCTGCTGCGCGCCGTCGCCGGGAGGTTCGTCGAGAAGCTGCTGCCCTACCTGCCCCTCGTCTCCGTGGGCGGCATCGTGCTGGTGGTGCTCGGGGTGGTCGCCGCCAACGCACAGACCGTGCTCGCCACGGGACTGCTCCTGGCGCTCGCGGTCATCACGCACAACGTGCTGGGACTGCTGCTCGGGTACGGCGCGGCGAAGCTGGCGCGGCTGGACCGTCCCGCCCGCCGGGCAGTCAGCATCGAGGTGGGCATGCAGAACTCGGGCCTGGCCGCGAGCCTCGCGGCCACTCATTTCTCACCGGCCGCTGCACTGCCGGCCGCACTGTTCTCGGTCTGGCACAACCTGTCCGGAGCCGCTCTGGCGACATGGTGGGCCCGGCGTTCCGGGACGCGCTGATCTCACCTACTCTCTTGTCATGAAGCCGTTCCTGCTGCTGGCGACACGCGGAGAAGACATCGCCGCGGACGGCGAGTACGCGGCGTTCTTGCAGTACGGGGGCCTGGAACCGAAGCAGCTGCACCGGGTGCGCCTGGAGCGTGACCCGCTGCCGCCCGTGGACCTCGACGACTACTCGGGCGTGCTCGTCGGCGGCGGGCCGTTCAACTCCTCGGACCCCGCGGAGCTGAAGGGCCCCGTACAGCGCCGGGTCGAGGCACAGCTCGCCGCGCTGCTCGACGAGCTGGTCGCCCGCGACTTCCCGTTCCTGGGTGCCTGCTACGGCGTCGGCACGCTGGGCGCGCACCAGGGCGCGGTGATCGACGCGACGTACGCGGAGCCGGTGGGTCCGGTCGTCGTGGAGCTGACGCCGGACGCGGCGTCGGACCCGCTCCTGGCAGGCATGCCGCCGAGCTTCTCGGCGTACGTGGGCCACAAGGAAGCGGTGCGCAAGCTGCCGGACCACGCGGTGCTGCTCGCCTCGTCGGCCGGCTGTCCGGTGCAGATGTTCCGGATCAAGCAGAACCTGTACGCCACGCAGTTCCATCCGGAGCTCGACGGCACGGGCATGGTGCAGCGGATAGCCGTCTACCGGGACTACGGCTACTTTCCGCGCGACGAGGCGGAGCTGGTGCGCGAGCGGGCCGTCGCCGTGACCATCGCCGAGCCGATGCGCATCCTGCGGGCGTTCGTGGAGCGTTACGCCCGCTAGTGCGTGCACTCCAGAAGAGCTGTGACCGACCGCATCCTGGTATCCGGTGGACAGCCTGCGGGGGTGCGGCTACCGTTTTGGCCGTGGACATCCGTTGGTATTGGCGCTTTACGTCGGCTCCTGGTGGAGCTCGGCGGGCGCACGCCTGACCAACTTTCCACCCGGAGCCAGGGCCTGGGACGCCGATCGCGTCCAGGCCCTTCGTCTTGACCGAGACGGGCCGCTCCGGACCAGGAGTCGGTGGCGGGCCGTCCGGTTCCTCGAACCAGACCTCGCCAACCAGGAGCCCCGATCCCGATGAGCATCACCCCCGCGGAACCCAGCACCGAGGCATCTGACCTCGGTACCCGCACCTCCGACCTGCGCATTCGCGCTCTCGACCCGCTTCCCGCGCCGAACAGCCTGCTGGAGTCGATGCCGCTGGGCACCGCCCGTAGCGACCTCGTCACGACGTCCCGCCGCGAGGTGCGCGACGTCCTGACCGGCGACGACGACCGCCTGCTGACGATCGTCGGCCCGTGCTCCGTGCACGACCCGGTCGCCGCGCTGGACTACGCCGCGCGGCTCGCCACGCTCCGCCGCGAGCTGTCCGACGACCTGGTCGTCGTCATGCGGGTGTACTTCGAGAAGCCGCGTACCACCGTGGGCTGGAAGGGTCTCATCAACGACCCGCACCTGGACGGTTCGCACGACGTGCGGCACGGCCTGAACCTCGCCCGTGAGGTGCTGCTGGGTGTGCTCGACGCGGGGGTCCCGGCCGGGGCCGAGTTCCTCGAGCCGACCAGCCCTCAGTACATCGCCGACGCCGTGACCTGGGGCGCCATCGGTGCGCGCAACGTCGAGTCGCAGGTGCACCGCCAGCTCGCCTCGGGCCTGTCGATGCCCGTCGGGTTCAAGAACGCGACCGACGGCGACGTCCAGATCGCCGTCGACGGCTGCATCACCGCGGCGAGCGAGCACACCTTCTTCGGGGCCGACGGCGAGGGCCGTGCCGCCGCCGTCGAGACCACCGGAAACCCGGACTGCCACGTGATCCTGCGCGGCGGGCGGTCCGGCCCCAACTACGGAGCCGAGGACGTCGCCGCCGCACTGCGTGTGGCCCGCGCCTCCGGCCTGGGTGGCGCTGTCGAGAACGGTGTGATCGTGGACGCCAGCCACGGCAACTCGGGCAAGGACCACGTGCGCCAGGCCGGCGTCGTGCACGAGATCGCCAACCGCATCGCGGACGGCGAGCGTGGCATCACCGGCCTGATGATGGAGAGCTTCCTCGTGGCCGGCGCGCAGAAGCCCGCCCCGCTGTCCGAGCTCACCTACGGCCAGTCGGTCACCGACAAGTGCATGGACTGGGACACCACGGAGGACCTGCTGCGCGAGCTGGCGAAGGCGGTCCGGGAACGGCGCGGCTGACTCCGCACATGCGTGGTCGAGCCCGGCGAGACGCTGTCTCGCCGGGCTCTGCGGTCTGACGCGGCTCACCGCGCAGGGCTGTAGCCCTCCAGCGCCTGCACCCACGGGCTGATCCGGAGGACGGCGCCGTCCAGCACGTCGAGGCCGCCGGGTGACGAACCCGGGCGTTCTGAGACCGGCACCTCGACGGCGGCGGTCCCGGGCTGCGGCACCACACGGAGCGTCGTCGTGAGGTCGGGGTCGTTCACCGTCGACATGGCGCCCCACTCGACCGCTGCCGATGCTGCCTCCCCGGGCGGGACGACCACCCGGCCCGGCACCACACCCGGTGCGTAGGGCTCGATCGACACGTCGTCCTGGCCGCGACCGGCATCGTTCAGCGGTACCACCTCTGGCACCGCCTCCAGGGCACACGCGTGTCGTGCGACGTTGCGCGCGGTGAGCAGGCCGTAGCGGTGCCCGGTCGCTGCGTCGGAACCGGGCCAGGCGATGCGCAGGTGGCCACTCGCGCAGGCCGGCGCCGTGACGTCGTCCGGCCAGGCCTTCGTGCCGGCCGGGAGCGGGACGGTGTGCGGTGCGTGGGCGGCCGGAACGGCGCCCGAGACCCAGCCGGTGGACTCTGTGTACTCCGCGTCCAGGACCGTGTAGGCGAGCGGGCGGTCGGCGGTGGCGAAGCGCCGGGCCTCGAGCCAGGACCGCAGGTCGGCGAGGCTCTGTGCGCCGGGCGCGGCCTCGGACTGGATGGTGAGCGGCTGGCCGGCGACGTACGCGGCGTTCCGGACGTCCGGTCGGCCTGCCGCTGCGACCACGAGCCGGACGGCGGCCAGGTCGGGCGGACGTGACGCGGACCCGTAGCGGATCCCGGGCGCCTCGAGGTCCGCTCCGCGGTCCAGCTCGACGGCCTTCCGGGCCAGGGTGACGAGGTCGTCCGCGGAGGACGCTACGACGGAGGCCCACGCCGTGTGCGGACCCTCCGCCTCGGACGTGACGCCGAGGCTCACGCGCTCGGCGCCGGTGGCGCGCAGCTCGTAGCCGTACTCGGTGGCCTCGGCCACGCGCTCGGGCTCGGCGTCGAGCTCCGTCCGGATGCTGAGCCAGGGCTGACCCGTCGTGGAGTTCTCGGACGGCTCGGAACCGGCGAAGAACTCCGCTGACACGGTGATGTTCTCGAGGGGGTCCACGCGGCTGGACGCGGCCGCCAACAGGCGTTGCGCATCGGTGACGGCGTTCCCGGCTGCCGCGGGGTCGAGCGACTCAGCCAGCTCGACGCGGGCATCGACCCTGCTCGGCGTCGTCTCTTCGCGCTGGCCGAAGTTCTGTGGGGCGGGCTCGCCCACCGTGGTCCTGGTGACGTCGACGTCGAGGACGCCGTCGAGCTCGCGCACCGCGTCGGCCGCGGACCGGATCTCGTCCGGCGGTCGCTCAGCGCTCGGGGTGCACCCGGCGAGCGCGAGCGCGGCTGCGGTAGCGATCAGGAGGGTCCGGGGGAGTGAGGGCACGCGGGAATCGTCCCACCGACGATCAGCCGACGAAGCCCTCCAGGTCCGCTGTCGACACCTTCCTCCGAGACCTGATCAGTTCCTCCACACGCTCCATCTGCTCCCACACGTTCACTGCCATGCCGGCCGCCACCTGCCCGTCGACGCGCCAGAACGCCACGAACTCGTGGGAGCCGGTGTCGCCGGAGATCACCACGTCGTCGTACCCGGCCTCGACGTCCACCCAGCCCGTGTACTCCATGCCGACGTCGTACTGGTCGCTGTAGAAGTAGGGCAGCTTGTCGTACTGGTCGGGGGCGCCGAGCATCGCCCGGCCCGCGTGTGCGCCGGTCTCCTGAGCGATGGCCCAGTGCTCCACGCGGAGCGGGCGCCCGTAGTGCGGGGACGGAACGCTCGCCACGTCACCACCGGCGAACACGTCGGGATGCGAGGTCGCCAGCGTGCCGTCCACGACGACGCCCCCGCCCTGGGATGCGGCCCGAAGGTCCAGGCCCGCTGCCTCGGCGAGCCCTACGTTCGGCGCGACGCCCACGCCGATCACCACGACGTCGGCACCGATGTGCCTGCCGTCCGTCAGGTCGATGCCGGTGACGCGGCCGTCGGCACCGAGGATCCGCATGACCGAAGCGTTGCGCAGCAGATGTACCTCGTGCTCGGCATGGATGCCCGCGTAGAAGTCGCTCATCTCGGACCCGAGCGCCCGCCCGAGCGGGTGGGAACCACGGCCGACCACCGTGACGCCCAGGCCCAGGGACCGTGCGGACGCAGCCACCTCGAGCCCGATCCACCCGTCGCCGATCACGACGAGCCGGCCCACACCCTCCAGGGAGGCCTCGAGCAGCGTGCTGGAGATGCGGTCGGAGTCCTCGATGGTGCGGAGGTAGTGCACACCGGCGAGGTCCGCGCCGGGCACGTCCAGCGCTCGCGGTGTGGACCCGGGGGCGAGGAGTGCCTTCGCGAAGGTGAGCGTGCCGCCGTCGGACAGGGTCAGGTGGTGCCGGGCCAGGTTCAGCCCGACGACCGCCTCGTTGGCCCGGACGGTGACAGCGTGCTCGCCGTACCAGGCTTCGTCCAGCGGAAAGGCGACGTCGCGCTCCGCCTCGCCACGCAGGTAGTCCTTGCTCAGCGGAGGTCGCTCGTACGGATGATGGGGCTCAGCCGTGACTACCACCAGCTCGCCGTCGTATCCACCGGCGCGGAGCGCTTCTGCGGCGCGGGCTGTCGTCAGCCCGCCGCCCACGAGGACGTACGGATCCATCGGATGCCTCCCGTGCTGGGTTGGCTCTCCAGTCTTGCATCGGAGGGCGAGGCAGGCACGAGCGTCCGACGGCGGTCGGGTCAGCGGATATCTGCCCAGGCGAGGTCGGGCCGGGGTCGTCGGCGCGCGGCCCGACGCCGTCCGCGTGGACGGTAGGCGATCGTCCCGCTGTGCCGCGGCACGCAGTGCCCGACGTCGTACCGGCTGCGCGGGGTGTGCCCGTCACGGGGACCGGTCATGCCTGTCGCTGGTGTCCAGGCGGGTGTGCCCTCCCGCTCCCGGACCGGTTCGGGTGGTGTGGGCGCGACGAAGCCGTAGCTGTGCCCGGTGGGCGTGGTGGTCTCGACGGCTTGTCGGCCTTCGTGCTCGGTGACCGACTGTGCCCAGCCGGGCGCCTGCTTCGCATGATTACACCGGGCGCAGAGGCCTTGACCGTTGTCCAGGCTGGTCGCACCACCCTCGGCGTGCGGGGTGATGTGGTCGATGTGCCGTACCGGTGCGTCGCACCACGACGTGGCACAGATGCCCTGCTCCCGCGCCCGCAGCAGATCTGCCAGGCCCGGTGGGTGGAACCGTGCCTTCGACGTCGTGGCCAGCAACCGCCCCTGGGGATTGACGTAGATCGCGCGCAGCCATGCCGCGTCGGCGTCGATCCCGTGTGCGGCCAGGTGCCGGGCCACGGGGGCCGGGACCATGCCCGCGCCCCCGGGCATGCCCTCGACGACCACACCGGGCTGGTCACCACCGGTCAGGAGGGTCTGGTCGGAGACCAGCAGATTGAGCGTGACCGGCACCTCGTCAGCCGCACCCGGGTCGCGGCTCGTGACGCGCTCGATCAGGGTGTCGGCCATGATCTGCCCGGCACCGCGCTCGTCACCTGCTGCTGTGGCTGCCTCCGCGTGCTTCTTCAGCTGCGCGTACGCCTGCACACCCTGCGCCATCGGCACCAGCGCAGTCAGATACACCATCAGATCCGGCGCCGGACGCACCGAGACACACCGCTGCGAGGCCGCCTTCGCGTTCCGCTTCACACACGCATGCACGTCCAGCTGGCTGGCGAGTTCCTTGATCCGCGCGATCAGCCGGCGGGTGCCCATCCGCCACAGCGCGGCTCGGTTCGCCGGTCCGCAGATCTGCTCATCGATCTGGGCGCGGTCCTCCGCTGTCAGGTGTGCGGTCTCGCGGACCATCAGAGTCGCGCGCCACTGCGAGAGGGCTCCGGTACGGAGCGCGTGGAACGTGTGGGGCATGCTGGTCAGCCATGCCCGCGCCGTGCCCAGGAATGCTGATCCGGCGTGCGGGCTCTGCTGCATCGCTGCCCCGACCTGGTTCGGAACGGCCCGACCTCGCCGCTCAGTACGAACCCCGTGCTCGGCCTCGGCGACCTTCGTCGCTTCCTCCACTGCCACAGCCAACCGAGCCTGAGCGGCGGTCGCGGTGTTCTTCTTCTTCAGGGCTTCGAGCTCCGCGAGCAGCTCGATCCACTGTGCCGGGACGCTGTCGGGCAGTGCGGAAGGCGTGTCGGAGGGGCCTGGAAGGATCATGTCCGCCAGCTGCTCGCGCACGGCCCGCAGCGCTGCCGGGTGGAGCGCAGCACCGTCCACGCCGAGCGGCGCCGACGGAGGAGAGCCGTCAGGCGTTCGTCGTGTTCGATCACTGGTGCGCATCATGGCATCAATCTATCCGACAGGTGTTCGAAGTGCGCGCCCAACGGGCACCGTCTGCTGAAGGCGGAACCACGGCTGGTGTCAGTCGGCTCCATCGACAGTGAGAAGTTCGATGGCGCGGCGGGCGTGGCGCCCGGCGTCCGCATCCGTTCTGACCGCGGAAATCCCGTGACCCACCGGCGCCTGGCGTCGCACGATGGGCGCATGACCTTGCCGACCCCCGAGCTGCACACCTCCCGCCTGCGTCTGCGACCTTTCGCCGGAGCCGATGCCGACCACCTGGTCGCACTGCACACCAGTGCCGAGGTGATGCGCTACTGGGACTCCCCGCGCTGGACGGACCCCAGCCGCGCCGAGCGATTCCTCGCGGTCTGCGAGCGGCTGGCGGAAGAGGGGTCCGGTGCCCGCGTCGCGATCGATCGCGTGGAGGACGGGGCCTTCGTCGGGTGGTGCGCCCTGATGGAGTGGAACCCTGACTTCCGCAGTGCGTCGCTGGGCTACTGCCTGGACCGGTCCGCGTGGGGGCACGGCTACGCGACGGAGGCTGCGCACGCCCTGCTGGGGTGGGCGTTCGACACGCTGGACCTGAACCGGGTCCAGGCCGAGACGGACACCCGCAACATCGGGTCGGCGCGGGTCCTGGAGAAGCTGGGATTCGTGCGCGAGGGGACGCTGCGGGAAGACTGCATCGTGGACGGAGACGTGTCCGACAGCTGGGTGTTCGGGCTGCTCCGGCGTGACTGGCGTCCGCCTGTGCCGGCTTCTTAGCGCGTTCGCAGCGCAGGCCCTCGAGAGAGCGAAAAGGCCCTCTGTGCCAGCATTTCTGCTGGTCAGAGGGCCTTTCCCATGGTCGGGGTGACAGGATTTGAACCTGCGACCTCTTCGTCCCGAACGAAGCGCGCTACCAAGCTGCGCCACACCCCGATGGAGTCCACGGCACGACAGGCACGAAGCCTTTCCGCGGAAGCCTGCTCAGAATAGCCGACGCAGGGCCCGGAACGGAAACCGAATCCGGAGTGGGTCCGATCACGCCCGTTCCGGGCCGCTGCGGAGGCGTTACGCCAGCTCGACGACGAGCTCCAGCTCGACCGGCGAGTCCAGCGGGAGAACTGCCACGCCGACGGCGGAGCGGGCGTGGATACCGGCGTCGCCGAAGATCTCGCCGAGCACCGTGCTGGCGCCGTTGATGACCGCGGGCTGGCCGGTGAACGACGGGTCGCTCGCGACGAACCCGACGACCTTCACGATCCGGGAGATCGTGTCGAGCGAGCCCGTGACCGATCGGACCGCTGCGAGGGCGTTGAGCGCGCAGGTGCGTGCGTAGGCCGCGGCGTCGTCGGGGGAGACCAGACCTGCACCGTCGCCCACCTTGCCGGTCGCCGGCAGCGCGCCGTCGACGAAGGGCAGCTGGCCCGAGGTGTAGATGTAGCGGCCGGTCTGCACCGCCGGTACGTACGCCGCGACCGGCGCCGCTACCTCGGGGAGCGTGATGCCCAGCTCGGCGAGGCGCTTCTCGTGGGTCATGCGTCACCGCCCGTCGGACGCTTCAGGTAGGCGACGAGACCCGTGCCGTCGGGTCCGGGGACCACCTGCACGAGCTCCCAGCCGTCCGAGCCCCACTGGTCGAGGATCGCCTTGGTGTTGTGAATGAGGAGGGGGATCGTCGCGTATTCCCACTTCGTTGCCATGCCGACGATGCTAGCCCGCGATCGAGGACGGCGATTCCCCACGAGACCTGCACACGGGCGGCTCCAGTTTCGGCGCGCCCGCTCAGGGTCACCCCGTAACCTGGGCTCATGGCCATGGCGAACCCTCGCGAGCCGCGCCGGATCACCCGAACCATCCCCGCCGCGCAGCTCATCGGACTCCTTCTCGCATTCGTGCTCACCGCTGGTGCTGGTGGCGTGATCGCGGCCGGGCTGGTGATCCCGCTCGCATCCGGCGTGAACACCGCCGTCGACACCGGCGTCGAGGTCTTCGAGGAGGTGCCGGCCGAGCTTGTCCCGGGTCCACTGTCGGAGCAGTCCCAGATCTATGCGAGCGACGGCAGGACGAAGCTGGCCACGTTCTATGCGCAGAACCGCATCGTCGTGCCGCTCGACAAGGTCTCGGCCAACATGAAGAACGCCGTCATCTCCATCGAGGACGAGCGCTTCTACACGCACGGTGGCGTGGATCCCGAGGGCATCTCGCGCGCCGCGGTCAAGAACTTCGGCGGCGGCGACATGCAGGGCGCCTCGACGCTCACCCAGCAGTACGTGAAGAACGTCCTGATCGAGGAGGCCGACCGGGCAGGTGACACCTTCGGCATCCTGGAGGCTCGCGAGGACTCGCTGACGCGCAAGCTGCGCGAGGCGAAGCTCGCGATCGCCCTCGAGAAGGAGATGTCCAAGGACGACATCCTGCAGGGCTACCTCAACATCGCGCAGTTCGGCCGGAGCGTGTACGGCGTCGAGACGGCCTCGCGGCACTACTTCAACAAGTCGGCGAGCGACCTGTCGGTGGTCGAAGCGGCGACGATCGCCGGCATCACCAAGGCACCGAACCAGTTCGACCCGGTGGAGAACCCGCAGAAGGCCAAGGAGCGCCGTAACCTCGTCGTCGGCAAGATGTGGCAGCTGGGCTACATCTCGACCGAGGAGCGGGACGAGGCGCTGGCGACGAAGCTGTCGGACAGCCTCGACGTCCAGCCCTTGGATGTCGGATGCGACTCCGCCAAGGGTGCCGCCTTCTTCTGTGACTACGTCATCAAGGAGGTCATGGCCAGCCCCGCCTTCGGGAAGAAGAAGGCGGACCGCCAGGACCTGCTCTACCGCGGTGGCCTCAAGATCGTCACCACGCTCGACATCAAGAAGCAGCGTGCGGCCGAGAAGGCCGTCCTCGACGCCGTCCCGGTCGGGGACTCGAGCGGCCTGGAGAGCGCGATCGCCTCGGTGCAGCCGGGGACCGGCAAGATCCTCGCGATGGCGCAGAACGTGCCGTATGCGTCCGGGGCCGAGCGTCCCTCCGGCACGACGACCGTCAACTACGCGGCCGACTACTCGCACGGCAACTCGCGCGGGTTCCAGCCGGGCTCGAACTTCAAGCCGTTCGTGCTGGCGGAATGGCTGCGGAGCGGGCGCCAGCTCAACGACATCGTGAACGCGAACCAGGTCTCCCGGTGGCCCCAGGACTTCAACACACCGTGTGTCGGGAACCTGGCTGCCGCCGAGCCGTGGAAGCCGTTCAACTCCGACGGCGCCGGGTCGGGCAGCATGCCGGTGCTCAAGGCGACCTACAACTCGGTGAACACCGCCTATGCCGACATGGGTTTCAAGCTGAACCTGTGCGACCTGCGGAACACCGCCTACAAGATCGGCTACCGGCCGACGTCCATCCCTGACACCAACTCGGAGGGCGCCCGGTATTCGCGCCCGCTCGAGAAGGCCAAGGTGGAGGACATCGAGATCCAGGCGCCGATGATCCTCGGTACGCAGCCCACCTCGCCGCTCAACCAGGCGGCCGCGTACGCCACCTTCGCCAGCGGGGGCACCTACTGCTCGCCCATCGCGATCCTCAGGGTGAAGGACGGGGACGGCAAGCAGATGAAGGTGCCGGGGGCCAACTGCGACAAGAACGCCCTTCCGGCGAACATCGCCAACACGGTCACCCACGCGCTGGAGAACGTGTTCACCAAGGGTACGTACGCGGGCAACGAGCTCTCGGGCGGGCGTCCCTCGGCCGGCAAGACCGGCACGACGAACCTCTCGTGGCACACCTGGTTCACGGGGTACACCACGCAGCTGTCGACGTCGGTCTGGGTCGGTGACGCGGAGGGCGACGTCCAGCACTTCCACACGACCGTCAAGGGCGTCTACCGCGAGGGACCGCTGTACGGCTCCTACGTCGCTGGGCCGATCTGGTCGTCGTACACCGAGGCCGCCAGCGCCGGCATGCCGATCGGCCAGTTCGGCCCCGAGGACCCGAACCTTGTCGGCCAGGAGCCCGCCCCGCCAAAGCCGAAGAACGACGACGAGGGCGGCTCGAACGGCGGTAGTTCCGGCGATGAGGGCGACTCCGACGGCGGCGGCGACTCCGGTAACGGCGGCGGCAACGGGAACGGGAACGGCAACGGCGGCAACAACGGGAACGACTGATCTCTATGGGGACGCTGGGTAACGTCGGCAAGGCGCTCGGGATAGCCGGGGGCGTCGCCGTCGCCGGACTGGCCTACGCGCACGTGGAGACCAAGCATTTCCGCGTGCGGCGGGTGACCGTGCCCGTGCTGCCACCTGGGCAGCGCCCGATTCGGGTGCTGCACATCTCGGATCTGCACCTGACGCCGAGCCAGCGCACCAAGCAGGCCTGGGTGCGCTCGCTCGCGGCGCTCGAGCCGGACCTCGTGATCAACACGGGCGACAACTTCGGCCACACCCAGGCGCTGGCGCCGCTGCTCGATGTCCTCGGTCAGCTGATGGACGTGCCCGGCGCGTTCGTCATGGGGTCGAACGACTACTACGCGCCGACATTCAAGAATCCTGCGCGGTATCTGCTGCCCGATGCTCGCGTCCAGCGGGAGGACAAGGTCCCGCTGCCCACGGAGTCGCTCACCAAGGCGTTCACCGAAGCCGGCTGGTTAGACCTCGACAACAGCCGCGGGCTCGTCGAGCTGCGCGACGGCCGCACCGTCGGGCTGGTCGGCATGGACGACCCCCACCTCGACCGGGACGTCATGCCGGAGCCGGGCCGCGTGCCCGGCGAGGAGGACGCGGTGCTGCGCCTCGGCGTCGTGCACGCGCCCTACCAGCGGGTGCTGAACCAGCTGACGGCCGACGGCGTCGACGCGATCATCGCCGGCCACACGCACGGCGGGCAGCTCTGCCTGCCCTTCTACGGGGCGCTCGTGACCAACTGCGACCTGGACCGGACCCGCGCGTCCGGCCTGCACGGCTGGCCCGGAGCCCGGCCGGACCGCGAGGGCGGCGAGGGCTCGACGTGGCTGCACGTCTCCGCGGGCGCCGGCACCTCGCCCTACACGCAGGTCCGCTTCGCGTGCCGCCCCGAGGCGACGCTGATGACGCTGACGGCGACTCCATGATCATGGTCGGGCGATGCACCGACGGCGCACGTTACAGGTCTTGAGACAGCCGGAACCGATGGGTCTTTCACCGAAGCGGAAGTGTCGGCGAGTGTCGGCGAGTACTGGCGCGGCTCCGTCAGGGCAGAGGCGCTGAGGGCCGTCGTGCATGTGCCAGGCGGGTCGATCTCGCCGCAGTGTTTCGAGCTTCAGGCGGCCGTCACATCGAATGGTGTCGATGTCACGAGTTCTCCCTTTGATGGGGACTGCATCCCCTCATCTCCTCCCTGGAGCAACACTGAGCCTGGCCGCAATACTGTGCCGTCGGAACTTCCTGCGGCGATCGGAGTGAACAGTGGCGCAGCCCCGTGAACAGATGTCGACCGCCCTGTTCGTCTTCGGCGCTAGTACCGTTGTGGCGATTCCCCTGGGGCTGACGATCATCTTCGGCTTTGCGTCAGTCGGCGGCTGTTTCCTGGAGTGCTCAGAACCAGATCCGGGGGCCGGGATCAGGTACTTCCTGGCCGCGATGGCGCTGCTGGCGGTCCCTGTGCTGGTCGGCTTTGCTGCGCGGAGAAGGTCCCGGACATTCTGGTTGTGGGGGTGGGCAGCCTTGATCGTAGGCCTTGGGATTCCTTTCGCGGGGTTTAACTGAAAAGGCCAGGTGGCCGGTACCCACGGGTACCGACCACCTGGCTCTGACTCGCCACAACTGCTGGACTCAGCGCGCCCTGCGCTCCAGCCGGTCCAGGTCCAGCAGGACCACGGCACGGCCCTCGCGGCGGACCCAGCCGCGGGTCGCGAAGTCGGCCAGGGCCTTGTTCACCGTCTCGCGGCTCGCGCCGACGAGCTGCGCCAGCTCCTCCTGCGTGAGGTCGTGCGCCACCCGGATGCCGTCGTCGTTCGGCTCGCCGAAGCGCGTCGAGAGGTCCAGCAGCGCCTTGGCCACGCGGCCCGGGACGTCGGAGAACACGAGGTCCGCGAGCGTCTCGTTGGTGCGCCGGAGGCGACGCGCGAGCGCGCCGAGCAGCTGGGTGGCGACACCGGGGTGGTCGGCGATCCAGCGCACGAGCGACTCGTGACGCAGCTCGTAGACCACGGAGTCCGACACGGACGAGGCCGAAGCGGTACGGGGACCCGGGTCGAACAGGGAGAGCTCCCCGAACATCTCGCCCGGACCCAGGATCGACAGCAGGTTCTCGCGGCCATCGCTCGACCGGCGACCCAGCTTGATCTTGCCCTGCGCGATGACATAGAGCCGGTCACCCGGTTCGCCCTCGCGGAAGAGCACGTCACCCCGGACCAGCTCCACGGGCACCATGGACTCGAAGAGCGCGCGCGTCTCCTCGCCTTCCATGTCCGCGAAGAGGGGGGCAGAGAGTACGACTTCGTCGTCCACCAGTGGTGTCCTCACGTGTCGGGGACTTTCGTCCATCAGTCTTTTCCACCTCTCAGTCTGCCTCAATGTCACGAGAATGCCGGGTCATCGGGTTCTCTCGTGGCGTCCGCGTGGCGCGCAGACCGACGTGATCGTCCGCCTCGTGCGGGATGTCAGGTTTGCTCGGTGCGAAGTAGGACGCCCGTCCATAAATCCTAGGGGGTCTCACCTGGGAGTTTGGAACGGGCGTCCCAGGAACCGCTCAGGGAACCTTGCGCTGCTCCGGTCCCACGTACTCGCACACGGGCCGGATCAGCGCGTTCGCGGCGCGCTGCTCCATGATGTGCGCGGTCCAGCCGGTGATCCGGGAGGCCACGAACAGCGGCGTGAAGATGTTCGTGTCGAACCCCATCAGGTGGTACGCCGGGCCCGCCGGGTAGTCGAGGTTCGGCTTGATGTTCTTCCGGTCGCCCATGACGCTCTCGAGCGTGTCGTACAGGTCGAGCACCTCGGTCTGGCCGTAGTGCTCTGCCAGGTCGCCGAGCACCGCCCGCATGGTCGGCACGCGCGAGTCGCCGTTCTTGTATACCCGGTGGCCGAACCCCATGATCTTCTTCTTGCTCGCCAGGGCGTCCTCGAGCCACGCCTCCGCCTTGTCGGCCGTGCCGATCTCCTCGAACGTGGCCTGCACGGCCTCGTTCGCGCCGCCGTGCAGCGGACCCTTCAGGGCGCCGATCGCGCCGGTGACGGCCGAGTGCAGGTCGGCGAGCGTCGAGGTGATGACCCGCGCGGTGAACGTGGAGGCGTTGAAGGAGTGCTCCGCGTACAGCACCATAGAGGCCTCGAAGGCCTGCACGACGGCGGGCTCCGCCTCCTTGCCGAACGTCATCCACAGGAAGTTCGCGGAGTAGCCGAGGTCCTCGCGCGGGTGCACGAGCTCCTGGCCGCGGCGGCGGCGCTGGTCCAGCGCGACGACGGCGGGCAGGACGGCCCACAGGCGCACCGACTTGGCGAGCTCGGCCTCGACGGAGGAGTCCTCCGCCGCCGGGTCGTGGGCGCCCAGGACCGACACCGCGGTGCGGCACACGTCCATGGGGTGGCAGTCGGTGGGCAGCTCGAGGATGGCGTCGCGGACGTTGTCCGGCAGCTCGCGGTGCACACGTTCGGTGGCCGTCTGCTCGGTCAGCTGTGCCGGAGTCGGCAGCTCGCCGTGCCACAGCAGGTAGGCGACCTCCTCGAAGGTCTTCTTCGCGGCCAGCTCCTGCACCGGATAGCCCCGGTACAGCAGCGAGTTGGTCTCGGGGTTGACCTTCGAGATTGCCGACGTGTCGGCGACGACACCGGCCAGACCCTTGCGGATCTCCGTGGTCTCGGTCATGTGCACTCCTTCGTGTCGAGACAAGTT
This sequence comes from Promicromonospora iranensis, assembly GCF_028994805.1. GTDB lineage: Bacteria > Actinomycetota > Actinomycetes > Actinomycetales > Cellulomonadaceae > Promicromonospora > Promicromonospora iranensis. The sequence goes on from NZ_JAJQQP010000008.1 coordinate 87,640, forward strand.
CAGGGCTTGTAGGTGAAGACGTTCGAGTCGAAGTGGTTGTACGCCGCGTAGTCGGTGAGCTCGTAGAGCCGTGCGCGGGTCTGCATCTCGGGCACCAGGGCGTCCTGGGTGCCCGACGCCGAGATCTGGTCCAGCGCCCGTTCGGCGGCACCCATCGCGATGCGCAGCAGGGTGACCGGGTAGATCACGAGCCGCGCACCGGCGTCGTGCAGCTGCTCGGCGGTGAAGAGCTCGGACTTGCCGAACTCCGTCATGTTGGCGAGGACGGGGACGTCGAGGGCCGAGGCGACGGCCTCGAACTCGGAGAGGTCCTGCATCGCCTCGGGGAAGATCGCGTCGGCCCCCGCGTCGGCCAGGGCCTTCGCCCGGTCGATCGCGAGCTTCAGGCCGCGCTCGCCCGGCTCCGTGCCGCGCACGTCGGTGCGCGCCATGATGAGGAAGTCGGGGTCGCGGCGGCCGTCGACGGCGGCCCGGACGCGCCGGACGGCGTCGGGGAGCCCGACGACCTCCTTGCCGTCCAGGTGGCCGCACCGCTTCGGGTTGACCTGGTCCTCGATGTGGATGCCGGCGACACCGGCGTCCTCCATGGTCTGGACCGTGCGGGCCACGTTCATGGGCTCGCCGAACCCGGTGTCGGCGTCGGCCAGCACGGGCAGGTCGGTGACCCGGGCGATCTGGCCGGCCCGGCCGGCCACCTCGGTGAGCGTGGTCAGGCCGATGTCGGGCAGGCCGAGGTCCGCGGAGAGGACGGCCCCAGAGACGTAGACGCCGTCGAACCCCTTGTCCTGGATCAGCTTCGCGCTGAGCGGGTTGAACGCCCCGGGGAGACGCAGGATGTCCGGTCCGGCGAGGGCCTCGCGGAAGGCGCGGCGCTTGGCCGGCGCGGTGAGGTGGGAGTAGAGCATCAGCGGCTCTCCGCACCCAGCTCGAAGAGGCCCGTCGGGGCGTCGACCGCGTCCAGCACGCCGGGGGCGGCGACGATCGTGAGCTCGCGGACCTCGGCGGGCGTGAGCTCGGGCAGGCGCTCCGCGAGGGCGAGGAAGCGCTCGATCTCGGCGTCCTCCAGGACGCCGGCCGCCAGGGTGCGGAACTTGCGCACGTAGTCGGCGCGGGCGAAGGGGCGTGCGCCCAGCGGGTGGGCGTCGGCCACGGCGATCTCGCGCGTGACGACCTCGCCCGAGGCGAGCGTGATCTCCACGCGGCCGCCGAACGCCTTCTCGGCCGGGTCGGTCGAGTGGTAGCGGCGGGTCCACTCCGGGTCCTCGGCGGTGGTGACCTTGCGCCACAGCTCCACCGTGTCGGGTCGCTGAGCGCGCTCGGGGGCGTAGGAGTCCACGTGGTGCCAGCCGCCGTCCTGCAGCGCGACCGTGAAGATGTACGGGACCGAGTGGTCGAGCGTCTCGCGGGACGCCGTCGGGTCGTACTTCTGCGGGTCGTTGGCGCCCGAGCCGATCACGTGGTGCGTGTGGTGGCTGGTGTGCAGGACGATGCCCTGGATGTTGCTGGGGTCCCGCAGCTCCGGCCGCTCGTTGCCGAGCGCGCGGGCCATGTCGATGATCGCCTGCGCCTGGTACTCCGCGGAGTGTTCCTTGGTGTACGTGTCGAGGATGCCGGTGCGCGGCTCGCCGGCCTCGGGGAGCACCACGTCGTAGGCGGCGTCCGGCCCGTCGAGGAGCCAGGCGACGACGCCGTCCTCACCCTCGTAGATGGGCTCGGGGGAGGTCTGGCCGCGCAGGGCGCGGTCCACCGCCTCGACCGCGAGCTTGCCCGCGAACGCGGGGGCGTGCGCCTTCCACGTGGAGATCTGGCCCTTGCGGCTCTGCCGCGTGGCCGTGGTGGTGTGCAGGGCCTGACCGATCGCCTGGAACACGGTCTCGGTGTCGAGCCCGAGCAGCGTGCCGATCCCCGCCGCAGCCGACGGGCCGAGGTGTGCCACGTGGTCGATCTTGTGCTTGTGCAGGCTGATCGTGCGGACCAGGTCCACCTGGATCTCGTAGCCGGTCACGATGCCGCGGACGAGGTCCTTGCCGGTGCAGCCGACATGCTGGGCCACCGCGAGGATCGGCGGGATGTTGTCGCCGGGGTGGGAGTACTCGGCGGCGAGGAAGGTGTCGTGGAAGTCCAGCTCACGCACTGCGACGCCGTTGGCCCAGGCCGCCCACTCGGGGCTGCTCGTCGCCTCGTGCGCGAGGCCGAACACGGTGGAGCCGGGCCGGTACGGGTGCGCCTGCGCCTGCGACCGGGCCGAGACCGCGGGACCACGGGTGAGGCTGGCCGCCGCGACGGCGGCGTTGTCGATCACGCGGTTGATCACCATGTCGGTGACCTCGGCGGTGGGCTCGACGGCGTCCGTGGCGAGCTCCGCGAGCTTCCAGGCGAGCTGGTCGGTGCGCTCGAGCGGCTCGGCGGACGGGTAGACGCGCAGGTGGTGCGTGTACGGCATGGTGATTCTTCCTCGATTCACGTGGACCGTCGTGAGGTCCGGGTGCTGCCCGGACCGTGGGGTGGGGCATCGGGTGCGACGCACGGCTCGTGGACGGCGTGTGCGTCCTCGACCTTCTCATACTCCGCGTCCTAGGTACACGGCGCCAAACCGGGCGGCCGAGCTCGGGGCCGAATGTCGGTGAGGATCGTTAGTGTGGCGGATGTGACCACAGTCAGGGAACGCGAACCCGATAAGGCAGCGAAAGGCACGGCGGAGAGCAAGCTGGCGCTCGTGCGCAGAGCGCGGCGTGTCAATCGCCTGCTCGGAGAGACCTATCCGGATGCTCGGGCGGAGCTGGACTTCACGACGCCGCTGGAGCTGCTGATCGCGACCGTGCTCAGCGCCCAGACCACCGACGTCCGGGTCAACCAGACCACGCCGGAGCTCTTCGTGATGTACCCGGACGCCCAGGCGTACGCCGAGGCGGACCCGGACGAGCTCGAGGAGATCCTGCGGCCGCTCGGCTTCTTCCGCGCCAAGGCGCGCGCAGTGATCGGCCTGGGCCAGGCGCTGGTCGAGCGGTTCGACGGCGAGGTCCCGGGCCGGTTGAAGGACCTGGTCACCCTCCCGGGCGTCGGGCGCAAGACGGCGAACGTGGTGCTCGGCAACGCCTTCGGGGTCCCGGGAATCACCGTGGACACCCACTTCGGGCGGGTGGCACGGCGGCTCGGCCTCACCACCGAGGAGGATCCGGTGAAGGTCGAGACCGAGGTGGGGGAGCTGTTCCCCAAGAAGGACTGGACCAAGCTCAGCCACCACCTCGTCTGGCACGGCCGACGGGTGTGCGTGGCGCGCAACCCCGCGTGCGGGGCCTGCAGCATCTCCGACCTGTGCCCCTCGTACGGGGCGGGTGAGACCGACCCCGAGAAGGCAGCGAAGCTGGTGCGGCCGGCGCCCGAGCGTTCGGAGTCCGCGGGCCTGCCGCTCAAGTAGTGCTATCGCGGTGCCGGGCTCACGCGGGCAAGCCACTCCAGCAGGATCTGGTTGACCTCGTCCGGGGCTTCCTCCGGGAGGAAGTGGCCGGCACCGGGGATCAGCTCGTAACGCAGGTCGGGCGCGAGAGCGACGGCGTCGAGGTCGGCGCGCTCGGGCCGCACGATGCCGTCCCGTCCGCCCTGTAGCTGGAGGGCCGGTATATCGAGCGGACGGCGCAGCGCGGTGCCGAACCGGCGTCCGTCCATCCGGGGCGTCGACCGCACTGCCCAGCGCAGCGCTTCCGCGGCGGAGTGCGCGGCGAAGGGGATGCGCATCACCGACGTGTACAGGCCTACCGCGTCATCGGGGAGCGGGGTCGCCGCGCCGAGCGCGAGCGTGCGTGCCACGAGGTCACCCTGGGCCAGCGCCCGCTCGGGCAGAGTCGGGAGCTGCAGGTATGCGAGCTCGCGGAGGGCCGCTGTCGTGAGCGCGGCCCGGCTGTGCAGGCGCGCCCGGGCGGGGTGCGGGCTGGACAGGGCGGCGACCGCCGCCGTCGTGTCCGGGTGCAGGGCGGCCATCGCCCAGGCAAGGGTGCCGCCCGTGCCGTGCCCCACCACCACCGCCCGCTCGCGGCCGAGCGACCGGACGACGCCCGCGACGTCCGCCGCCCGTGTCGGTACCCCGTAGCCCGACGGCGGTTTGTCCGACCCGCCCACTCCACGGACGTCCATCGCCGCCACGCGGTAGCCGGCGTCGGCCAGGGCGGGGATCTGCGCGCGCCAGGCCCACCAGAACTCGGGGTAGCCGTGCAGCAGGAGGACCAGGGGCGCCGAGCGGCTCTCCGACCCGGCGACCGCCACGTGGAAGCGCGACCCGCCCGACGAGACGAACTCGTGCTGCCACGGGCCCTCGACCAGGGCGCACGTGTAGTCGCTGGTGGCTGCCGTGCGGACGGCCGGTCTGGCCGAGAGTGCGGTCACAGGTACGAACCTACGCGCTCGGTGCCGTGTGCGCCCGGCTCAGTGACCGGTCTGCGCGACCCGCCTCCCGGTCGGTCCTGCGCCCGGGTCGTCCGTGGTGGTCCGCTGCGGGGTGGCGTCGGGCGCGGCGCCGGGCTGGACGGGCGGGGCTGCCGCCGGGGGCGGCGGTGCGGGAACCTCTTCGACCTGACGCTGCTCCTTCGGCGGGTCGAACCGGTAGCCGACGTTGCGCACCGTGCCGATGAGCTGCTCGTGCTCGGGGCCGAGCTTGGCCCGCAGCCGCCGCACGTGGACGTCGACGGTCCGGGTGCCCCCGTAGTAGTCGTAGCCCCAGACCTCCTGCAGCAGCTGGGCCCGGGTGAACACCCGGCCCGGGTGCTGGACGAGGTACTTGAGGAGCTCGAACTCCTTGTAGGTCAGGTCGATGGGGCGACCGCGAAGCCGGGCCGTGTACCCGCCGGCGTCGATCGCCAGCTCGCCCGCCGAGATCTCCTGCTGGGACTCCTCGGCCGGGCCGCGCGCGGAGCGCTCGATCACCAGGCGCAGGCGCGCCTCGACCTCGGCGGGAGAGGCGGATTCCAGCAACAGGTCATCGGCCCCCCACTCGTGGGTCACGACCGTGAGGCCGCCCTCGGTGAGAACCAGCACGAGCGGCACGGTGAGTCCCGTGGCGTGCAGCAGCCGGCAGGTGGTGCGGGCCGCGACCAGGTCGCGCCGGGCATCCAGCAGGACGACATCCGCGTCCGGGGCGTCGACGAGCGCCGAAGGCTCCATCGGAAGCACCCGTACCCGATGGGAAAGCAGTCCTAGTGCGGGCAGTACCTCGGCAGACCCACCGGTGGCGGGTGTGAGGATCAACAGCTCTGCCATTGACGCACCTCCTCTCGGAACCGGCGTCTTGCAACCGTCCCTGGCTCGGGTCTCGCTGTCGCGAGACGTCCCGTCGCGTCCAACTGGCTCTGCGGAAGTCTGCCCTGTTGCTTGTTGCGTGCATGTTACACGCCCTTTTCCTGGGTACCACCATGCTGCTCAGGACCCGTGACGCGCACATGACGCGAGTGTCGCTCGTCTCTCTCAGGCCTGTGATCAGGCGGTTCAGAGGCTGCGATTGAAGGAACTCGGGCAGACTCTGGAAAACTTGGTCCCGTGTCCGTCTCCACCCGCGCCGTGACGACTGCTGCGCTCGCGGCCCTCGTCGCCGCTGCGTCCTACGTCCAGCCCCGGCCGCTGCCCCTCGTGGCGGCGGTCGTGGTCCTGGTGGTTCTCGTCGCGCTGGGTTGGCCCTCGCTGCTCCGGCTGCCCGCGGCGGGCAGCACGCGGCTGGTCGTGGCGCTCTGCGGCATCGGCGGAGCGGCTGCCACCTATTTCACGCAGGGAGAGCCGGTGCTACGGCACCTGCCGACCGTCCTGGCCGGTGCGGTGGTGCTCGCGTTCATCGCGCAGATGCTGCGCCGCGACGGCCGGCCCCAGCTGACCGAGTCGGTGTCGGGCACCGTGGCCGGAGTCGTCGCCGCCATCACGACCTCCGGCTGGATCGCCGCGGCGCGGTCCGACGCCGGCGCCGCGCTCGTGGTGACGAGCGCTGTCGCGCTGGCTGTCGCGGCGGCCGTGTCGGCACTGCCGGTCCGCGGCTGGGTCGCGCTGGGGATCTCCGCGGTCGCCGCGGTGCTGGTGGGCGGTACCGCGGGAACGCTGCTGCCGAACATCGACACGGTGAGCGGCCTCTGGTGCGGGCTCGTCGCCGGTGTCGTCGTGGGTGCGCTGCACCTGCTGCTCGAACGGCTGCCGGCCCGTGGTGCGCGACTTGCCGGGCTCGCGGCGAGCGCGCTGCCCGTGGCGGTGTGCGGCATCTTCGTGTTCGTCGTGGGCCGGATGGTCATCCTCTGAGGTGACTGGCGCTCAGGACTGCCGGATCATCTCGCCGGCGATCTCGATGCGGACCTTCTTGGCGACCAGGACGCCGCCGGCCTCGAGCGCGACGTTCCAGAGGAGACCCCACTCCTCGCGGTCGATGTCGCAGCTGCCGTGGAAACCGAAGATGTCCTGGCCGTAGGGGTCGTGCCCCACGCCGCCGAACTCGCACTCGAGCGAGACCGGGCGCGTCACGCCGCGGACCGTGAGCAGGCCGTCCATGACGAACTTTGTGAACGAGCCGTCCGGCTGGGTCGGGTCGTGCGGACGACGGCCCGCGGTGCCCGCCTTGAGCCGCGCCCACGAGAAGATCGGGTCCACCTGCGTCCGCATCCGGAAGCCGGTGCTGCGGAACTCGATGGTGGGATGGTTCTCGACGTCCAGGAAGTCCGGGCTGGACAGGTGGGCGTCGCGGTCGGGCACGTGGGTGCCGATCGACGCCGTCCGGATGGTGCACGTGACCTGGGAGACGAGGGGGTCCTCGGCGACGACGACCGTCGCCTCGCCCTCGGCGAACTCGCCGCGCACGGGGCTCACCATCATGTGCATGGCGAGAAAGCCGAGCCGCTTGTGGTTCTGGTCGATCTTGTACACCCCGGCCGCCGGGATGGTTATTCCATTCCAGGTGCGCGTTGGCAAAACTTCCATCTCAGCAAATTCTCCCATATATGCGGATGCATGCACGTTACCACCGGGGCGGCATCGGCTTCGTCGGCATTTCGGCACGATAAATACTGCTGCGGCCACGTGCGGTGCCAAGGAAATCACGCGCGCGACGCTGCGAGAAGGGAGAGGCCTGCACTGTGACAGGTGTCATTGCAGGTGAGGACTTGTCTGGACGAGCAACACACGGCATCGTGGGTTAAATGTTGGGACAGGTGATAGCGCTCGTCGTGCTCGTGCTGGGTACCGCAGCGCTCGGAGTGTGGTGGTCGGCACGTCAGGGTGCTGTGCGCGCACCCCGGGAGACGTCCGCGGGCATCGACTGGTCGTCGGCCGGGATCGCGCTCGCGGAGCGGGTGACGTTCGTGCAGTTCTCTGCCGAGGTGTGTGCCGCGTGCCGGTCCACCTCGCGTGTGCTCGGCGGGCTCACCGGGTCGAGCTCCGGCGTCGGTCACCGTGAGCTGCTCGTGGACGACCACCTCGACCTCGTGCGCAGTCTGGGCGTGCAGCGCACCCCCACGGTGCTCGTGGTCGACGGCGGCGGGCGCGAGGTGGCCCGGATGAGCGGTGTGGTCTCCGACACCCAGGCGCGTCAGGCGCTGAACCGGGTCCCGACGCCTGCGGTGGCCGAAGCGGACGAAGGGCAGTCATGAGCGTGAGCAAGGGGATCGACCCACGCGGGCCGCGTGTGGGGGCAAGCATCACGGCGGTGCTGCTGGCAGCGGTGGTGCTGCTCGGCGCGAGCACGGCCGGCCTGTGGCTGCTGACGTTCATCATGCTGAGCTTCCTGCTCGGCACGCTGCGCGGGGCCGAGGGCTCGTGGCAGGGCATGCTGTTCAAGAAGTTCGTCCGGCCGCGGCTGGGCCCGCCCGGTGAGATGGAGGACCGGCGTCCGCCACGCTTCGCGCAGGGCATCGGCCTCTTCGTCACCGCGGTGGGCGTGATCCTCGGGTTCTTCGGGGTGCTTCCGGCCGTGCCGATCGCGGCGGCCGTGGCATTCGTCGCCGCGGCGCTCAACGCCGTCGTCGGGCTGTGCCTCGGGTGCGAGATGTACCTGCTGTTGCGTCGGACGGGCCTGGTTCGGGCCTGACGGTCCCCGGCTCAGGTGGTCGGCAAAAGGTCAGGTGATCGGCAGTCCGGACTGCCGATCACCTGACCTTTTGCCGACCTTGATCAGTAGACGAGGGCTTGGGCCCCCTCGCGCAGGATCTCCTCCGTGAAGAGGGCGGAGCCCGCGATGCGGACCCCGGGCAGCGCGTCCGCCTCGGTGATGTCCCGGCGTGCGGCGCACTGGGTGCAGAGCGTGACGGTCCCGGCGGCCAGGACGACGTCCAGCAGGCCGGGCAACGGCGTCGCGTGCTCGAGCGTGAGGTCGGCCGCCCGCCCGGGCAGCGCGAACCACGCCGACTCCCCGGTGAGCCACAGGCTCACCTCGGCCCCGGACGCGACGGCGGCGGCCGCGACGGTGAACGCCTGGTTGGTGGCCTCGGGCCGGTCCAGGCCTGCAGTGGTCTTGATCACGAGCTGGCGCATGCCGCTGACTGTAAGCGGTGGACCGTTAGGATCGACACCATGTCGATCCATGCCCTTGAGCTCATCTTCACCGGCCTCATCGTCGCCGTCGCCGTGGCGGTCGCCTGGTTCGCCGGCTACGTCGTCTACAAGCTGTACACCGGTCAGCGCTGATGACGTTCACCTTCCCTGACGGCCTCTCGCCCGAGGTGTACCCGCTGGCGTGGCTGGTGGGCCGCTGGCGCGGCGAGGGGGTGATCGAGTACCCGGGCATCGGCAAGAAGACGTTCGTGCAGGACCTGGTCTTCGACCACGACGGCGGCCCGTACCTGCGGTTCGAGTCCACGCTGCGCGTGCTGGAGGACGCCGTCCCGGACAAGCTGCCCGACGACGGCGAGTGGCCCGCACCCGTGCCGGACCCGACCGAGTCGGAGGACGACGTGCCCGAGACCGCCGACGACGGCGACGTCGCGGCGGCGGGGACCGTCTGGTCCACCGAGACGGGCTACTGGCGCGTGTCGACCGACCGTCCCGACGGCCTCGAGGACGACAAGCACGCGCTCGAGGTGCTCGTGGCCGACGCCTCCGGGCGCATCACGGTCTACGTCGGCGCCGCGGGCAACGGTCGGATCGACCTGGCATCGGACGCCATCGCGCGGACGTCGACGGCGTCCGAGGTGCGTGCGTCGAAGCGCCTGTACGGCCTGGTGCAGGGCCGCCTGCTGTGGGTGGAGGAGCTCGCCGCGTTCGGCGAGCCGCTGCGCTCGTACGCCTCGGCGGAGCTGGACCGGCAGTGACAACGCGGGCGGGGAATGCCTCGTCCGCCCACAACGCTGCACCTGAGGTGAGCATGGATTACGAGAGCCCCCTGTTGAGCCGCCACGGCGCGGTCGCCGCCGCCGGACCCGACGCCGGGATCGCCTGGCACTACGGCGACCCGACGGCCGAGCAGCGCGCCCTGTCGCGCGGCGGGGCGGTGGTCGACCAGTCGCACCTCGGCGTGGTGCGGGTCGCCGGGCCCGACCGGCTGACCTGGCTGCACTCCATCACCTCGCAGCAGCTCGAGGGCCTGGCGCCCCGGGCCAGCACGGAGCTGCTCGTCCTGTCGCCGCAGGGCCACATCGAGCACGTGGCCGGCGTCGTGGACGACGGCGAGGCCACGTGGCTGATCACCGAGCGCGAGTCGGCGCCCGGCCTGGCCGGCTGGCTCGATCGGATGAGGTTCACGCGCCGCGTCGAGGTCGCGGACGTGACCGACGAGTGGGCGGCCATCGGTGAGCCCGTCGCCGCCGACGGCATCGAGGGCGAGCCCGTGACCTGGCACGACGCCTGGCCGACGGTGGTCAGCGGTGGTACCCGCTACGGGCCCCCCGAGTCCGAGCACCCTGGGGCCGCCCGGCCGTGGCGTCTCGTGCTGGTGCCGCGTGCCGACCTCGAGGCGGAGGTCGCCGCGCGTGAGGCGGCCGGCTGGCCGCTCGCGGGCACCTGGGCCACCGAGGCGCTCCGGGTCGAGGCGTGGCGCCCGCGGTTCGCGCGCGAGGTCGACCCCCGCACCATCCCGCACGAGCTGGACTGGCTGCGGACCGCCGTCCACATCAACAAGGGCTGCTACCGGGGCCAGGAGACGGTCGCCCGCGTGCACAACCTCGGTCGGCCGCCGCGCCGGCTGGTCATGCTGCACCTCGACGGCTCCCAGCACCTGCTTCCCGAGCCCGGCGCGGAGGTGCGCCTCCCGGCGCCGGACGGCGGAGCCGGCAAGGTCGTCGGCACGCTCACCTCGATGGCCCGTCACCACGAGCTGGGCCCCATCGGCCTCGCTGTGCTCAAGCGCAACGTGCCGGAGGAGGCCGAGCTCATGGTGGTCGGTGAGGTCTCCGGTCAGGCCCTCGAGGTGTCCGCGGCCCAGGAGGTGGTGGTTCCCGGCGACGGCGTGTCGGTCGACCGCCCCGAGTCGCACGGCCCGCTGACCCGAGGCCTGCGCGGGCCGGGCAGCCTGATCTGACCCACGGGCGAGGTCCCGTGTCCGGCGATCGGTCGGATGCGAAGATGCCTTCGTGACCTCCTTGCCCGGCTCGGCCGACGAGATGTGGCGCAAGGCCATGCGCACGCTCATGCTGCGTACCCGGTTGCGCCAGGGCTGGACGCGGGCGCGGGCGGGCCTGATCCCGATCGCGCAGGCGTCGCTCGCCGCCGGCGCCGCCTACCTCATCGCGCGCTACGCGCTGGGGCACGAGCAGCCCTTCTTCGCCCCGGTCGCGGCGTGGGTGCTCCTCGGTTTCTCCGCGCAGCGGGACGTCCGCAAGGTCTCCGAGATGGCGGTGGGCGTGGCCGTCGGCGTCGCCATGGGCGACCTGATCGTGCACCTGATCGGGTCGGGCTGGTGGCAGCTCAGCCTGGTGCTGTTCATCTCCGCCACCGCCGCTCGCTTCATCGACCGGGGCGCCCTCCTGGTCACGCAGGCCGGGGTCCAGGCGATCATCGTGGTGGGTCTCCCGTCGGTCTCCGGCGGGCCGCTCGGCCGGTGGACCGACGCGCTGATCGGCGGCGCCGTCGCCCTCCTCGTCGCGCTGCTCACACCCGGCGACACCCGGCGCCGGCCCCGTGCGCTGGCCGAACAGGCAGTGACCGAGCTCGCCGAGACGCTGGAGACGCTCGCCCGCGGGCTGCGCTCTCGCGACGAGGACGACGTCCGGGCGGCCCTCGTGCGCGGGCGCGCGTCCGAGCCCGTGCTCGCCGAGTGGCAGGAGGCCGCGCGCGGTGCACGCGAGCTGGCCCGGATCTCCGTAGGACGGGTGCACCGCGGGGAGCTCGGCCGGCTGGAGGACCAGGCGGTGCTCGTCGACCGGACCATGCGGTCGGTGCGGGTGCTGGCCCGCCGCGTGCTCCCGGTGCTCGAGGGGGACCACGACGTCGAGCCCGTGGCCGGCCTGGTCGAGGGTTTCGCCACGGGGGTGCGCCAGCTCGCGTCCGACGTCGGCTCCGGGGCCGACGGCGCTCGCGGGCGCGACGTGCTGACCACCGTCGCCGCCCAGGTGGACCCACGGACCGTGGGGGAGGGCGACTGGCAGGTGCAGTCCCTGGTGATGCTGCTGCGGTCGCCGGTCGTCGACGCGCTGGAAGCCGCGGGAGCCACCCCCGGCGAGGCCCGGGACGCCCTCCCGGAGCTCTGAGCCCCGGGACCGGCCACGCTCGGTCCACCGCCGGTATCGGTATCGTTGTGGTGTAGTAGTTCATCAGATACAGTACTGGTTGTGATGCAGAAGGAGAGCGGTACGACGTCGGACGGCGGGGCGGACGCCTTCGCCGCCGACCTCCTGCGCGGCCACACGGACACGATCGTGCTGGGTGTGCTGCGCCGCGAGGACCGCTACGGGTTCGAGATCTACAAGGCGATCCGCGACGCGACCGGCGGCGACTACGAGATCAAGGAGGCCACGCTCTACGCGGCCTACCGGCGGCTCGTGAAGGACGGGCTGGTCGAGGCCTACTGGGGCGACGAGTCCCAGGGCGGACGGCGCAAGTACTACCGCATCACCGATGCGGGCCGGGCCGTGTACCGGCGCAACGTGGACGCGTGGGTGGTCACGCGGCGCACCATCGACTCCCTCCTCGACCTGAAAGGTTCCTGATGATGACGAGCACATCGGTGCATCGCCTGCTGGACGAAGCCTTCGCGGGGCTCCCGGCAACCCCCGACGTGCAGGACCTCAAGGAGGAGATCCGCGCGAACCTCCTGGACCGCGTCGCGGAGCTGACGGCGGGTGGCGTCGCCCCCGACGAGGCCGCCCGGCGGGCGGTCGACGAGCTCGGCGACGTGCGGGCGCTCGCCGAGGAGGCGTCCGGTCCGGCGGCAGAAGGTGGCATGCTGACGCCCCCGACGGCCAGCCCGGCGACCTCGAGCGCTGCTGCCGCCGCGGCCGCACGGCGTCCGGTGCCCGTGGCGCGCCGGTACGTCGCCGGAGTCGTCGTGGCCTCGGCGGTCGCGCTGCTCGCTCTCGCTCCGCTCGTCACGGTCGTGGCGTTGGTCCTGGGCAACGCAGACCGGCTCGAGCCCGGGAGCTATATGGTCCTGGCCGCGATGGCCGTCGGGCTCATCCTGTCCGGCCCTGCCGTTGGCTGGATCGTCGCGGCGTCCCTCATGCGGGAGACGGCCTCGAGCTACGGGATGCCCCGGCGGCGCGCGACCGCGTACGGGGTGGCGTCCGCCCTTCTTGTGGTCGGTGTGGTCGCAGGGGTCGAGAGCGTCCTGGTGTTCGATCGTGTCTACGTCGTGTTCCAGACGGCGGTGCCCCTGCTCGTCGCAGGCGGGGCATGGCTCGCCTACCTGGTGGCCACCCAGACGAACCGGCACAAGCCGTGGGTCCTGGAGCAGGCACGGCAGCATGCGCAGGTCGGCGACCGTTTCGAGAGGGACCCTGCGGCGGCTGCCAGGTTCGGCATCTACGCGGTGGTCCTGTGGACACTGACCGGCGCGGCGTTCCTTCTGGTCGGGTTCACGGTGGGCTGGCTGTGGGCGCTGCTTCCCGCCCTGCTGGGCGTGGCCGCGTTCATGCTCATGGTGGCCCGGATGCTGTTCGGCGCCGACCACGGGAACGACCGGCCCGTGCCGTAGGCTCGCGCCGTGGGATTCTTGCAGTGGTTCGTCATGGCCGCGCTCGCGCTCGTGGTCTTCGTCGTGCAGGTCGTCGCGTTCGTCGACGCCGTACGTAGGCCCGACAAGGGCTACCGCGCCGAAGGGCGCGTACCGAAGGCCGGCTGGCTGGCGATCCTGGGCTTCGCCGCCGCTCTCGGCTTCCTCGGGCTGCCGCAGGGCTGGCTCCAGGGCGGGTTCATGTTCGGCTCCTTCCTCAACATCATCGCGGTGGCGCCGGCGATCATCTACTGGGTGAACCTGCGCCCCCGTCTGCAGCCGTACGGGACCGGGAACCGGCCCCGCGGCCCGCAGAGCGGATGGTGACGCCGATGGCCCGGCCAGGCACGTCGGCGTCGGCCAGCGTGCTCGACGACGCCGCGCCGCTCGCCGAGGTGATCCGTGGCGACCTGGTGGAGTCGGTGCACCTGGGACACCTCGTGGTGCTCGACCCCTCCGGCCGTCCGGTGCTCCAGGTGGGCAACCCGACCACGCCGATCTGGCCGCGGTCGTCGCTCAAGCCGCTGCAGCTCGTCGCGATGCTGCGCGCCGGCCTGGAGCTGCCGGACCGCCTGCTGGCGCTGTCCGCCGCGAGCCACAACGGCGAGCTGTTCCATCTGGAGGGTGTGCTGCAGATCCTCGGCTCGGTGGGCCTGGGCTCCGGTGCGCTGCAGAACACGCCCGACCTGCCGCTCTACGCACCGGCCGCGCTCGAGTGGCACATGGCGCCCCACAACGGCGGGCCGGGCCCGGCGCCGCTCGCGCAGAACTGCTCCGGGAAGCACGCGGCGATGCTCGCCACCTGCCTCGCACAGGGCTGGGACATCCAGACCTACCTGTCGCCGGAGCACCCGCTGCAGCGCGCCATGCGTGCCACGATCCTGGAGATGACCGGTGACGCCGAAGTAGTCATGCGCACCACGGTCGACGGCTGCGGCGCCCCCCTGTTCTCGACGACGCTGCTGGGTCTGGCCCGCGCGTTCTCGATACTCGGCGCGGCGCCCACCGTCGACGTCCGCTCGCACGATGCCCGCGCCGGCCGCGCGATCTCCGCGCACCCGGACATGGTGGGCGGCACAGGGCGGGACGCCACGCTTGCCATGCAGGCGGTGCCGGGCCTGGTCGCCAAGGACGGCGCCGAGGGCGTCTACGCCGCCGGGCTGCCCGACGGCTCGGCCCTCGCGTTCAAGGTGCTCGACGGCTCCGCACGCTCCCGGCCGGCGATCCTCGCCGCCGCTCTGCGCGCGGCGGGCGCCGCCGGTCTGCCGGGCGTGTACCCGGGCGGTCTCGACGGGCTGGGGCGCGTGCCCGTGCTCGGCGGCGGACGGCCCGTCGGGGAGGTCCGAGCAGTCTTCGCCGACGCGTACGAGGGCCGCCGATGAGGGCGGTGCTGCAGCGCGTCACCCGCGCCTCGGTCACCGTCGACGGCGAGGTGGTGGGTGCCATCGACAAGCCGGGTGTGCTGGCGCTCGTCGGCGTCACGCACGACGACGGTCCCGCCCAGGTCGAGACGATCGCCCGCAAGATCGCCGACCTGCGGATCCTGCACGACGAGAAGTCGGTGGCCGACGTCGGCGCGCCGGTGCTCGTCGTCAGCCAGTTCACGCTCTACGGCGACGTCCGCAAGGGGCGCCGTCCCACGTGGAACCAGGCGGCGCCCGGGCCGGTGGCGGAGCCCCTCGTGGACGCCGTCGTCGCCGCCCTGCGCGAGCGGGGCCTGACCGTCGAGACCGGGCGGTTCGGTGCCGACATGCAGGTGGAGCTGACGGGCGACGGCCCGGTGACCATCCTCGTCGAGGCCTGAGCCTCACCCCCGCAGCGCCAGCACCGCCAGCTCCGTGCGGGAGCGCACCCCGAGCTTGCGGAAGACCCGTCCCAGGTGCACCTCCACCGTCCGGACCGACACGTAGAGGCTCGCGGCGACCTGCCGGTTCGTCCGGCCCTGCACCACCAGCCGTGCCACGTCGAGCTCGCGTTCGGTGAGCAGGCCGTCCCACTGCCCGCACAGCTCCTCCGGCGTGACGTCGGCGGCGGGCTCGCCGGCTGGCTCGTCCGGCGCCCGGCTCGCCGTCTCGCCCGCACCGGTGGGTACGAAGCCCGGTGCCTTCAGCGCCTGTTCGGCGATGTGCTCCCAGGCCTTCGCTCCGGACTCCTCGAACAGCTCGTGGGCGCCGAGCAGGTGTGCGGCGGCGTCCCCGGGCAGTCCGAGGCGCGCGAACGCCCGGGCCGCGACGAGCTCGGTCAGGCCGCGCTCGAACGTCGAACCCACCCGCAACGAGGCCTCGACGGCCCGTTCGCGCGCCCGGTTGACCCCGGACGCGTCCGCCAGGGCGAGCTCGGCGCGTGCCAGGTCGAGCCGGCGCCGTCGCACCGGCCCGCCGGAGAAGCCGCCCGCCGACTCGGGGCCGACCGTCGGCAGGACGCGGAGCCGCAGCCGTTCGTGCGAGCGCCTGGCGGCCCGGTCCTGGCCGGCGAGCACGAGCAGCTCCACCGGGTCGGGCGTGGGCAGCCAGAGGCGGCGCAGGTCGTCGCCGCCGCGCTCGGCAGCGAGCCCGAGCAGGGTGGCGGCCTCGACCCAGCGGCCGTCGAACACGGCGGTCTGGGCGCGGTCGCCGAGCGTCGCCGCCCGTACGACGGGCGCCACCTGTCCGGGCACCGACGCCTCGAGCGCTGCGGTGGGCCGGCTCAGGTGCCCTTCCCGGACCAGGTCGAGGCGCCGCGCGAGTGCGATCCCGAGCCCACCGAAGGCGAGGGCGACGGGGAGGCGCTCGACGGCGTCGTCGAGCACCGACACCGCCCCGGTGATGTCGCCGAGCCGCAGCGCGAGGTAGGACTGCGCCACGCGCAGGTGCGCCTCCGCGAGCGGCGTCATCGTCTCGTCGGGACCGTCGAACCAGCAGCTCGGCGGGCGTGCCGGAGCGAGCTCCGCGACCTCGGACAGGATGGTCGTGGCCTCGCCGGGCGCGCCGTCGAGCATGCGGATCGTCTTGCGTGCGGCGGCGATCGCCGCACGGTCGACACCACAGGCGTCACCCGGGACCACGGCGTCGGGCCGGCCGTCCAGGAGGGCGAGCGCCATGCCGAGCGGACGAGTGGCGTCGGGCTGCCCGTCGGCGGCCGAGCCGTCGTCGGCATGGGCGGCACGGCGCAGGTGCACGACGGCGTCGTGCACCTGCCCTGCCCACAGGGCGGCGCGGCCGGCCACCGCGAACGCGCGTGCCCGCACCTGGTCGGTGCCGTGACTGGCGGCCTCGCGCGCCACCTCGTGCGCCCGGTGGACGTCGCCCCGGGCGAGGTGCTGCTCGGCGAGCTCGACCAGCCCGTCGGCGAGCAGGGGGTCACCGGCCAGCGTGCTGAGCGCCGTGTGCCACATGGCGATGAGCGGTTCGTCGGCCCTGCGGTGCACCTCCGCCAGGGCGACGTGGGCGGCGGTGCGGGTGGCGAGGTCGGCGTCCTCGTGCACCACCGAGCGGATACGTGGATGGTGGAACCGGAACCGGCCGCCCACCAGGTGCAGGTGGCGGCCGGCCGGTCCGGCCATGAGTGTGTCGATGTCGGTGCCGGACGCGGCGAGCAGCACCTCCGTGCGGTCCACCACCGCCACGGCGGCGACGAGCAGGACACGGCGCGCTTCGTCGTCGAGCCCGAGCGGGCCGACGGCCTCTCGGACCGCACGCGCGGCAGGGAGCGGGTCCGGCATCAGCGCCGTCCCGAGGAGATGCTCGTCGTCGAGCATCCGGGCTGTCTGGTCCACACATCCAGGTTCATCACCCACCAGTCGGCTGAGCTCGCACGCGACGTGGGGCGCCACGGTGCGGTCACCGAGGGAGAGCGGAAAAACGACTTGCAGCGGCAGCGCGGTCATCGTCGAGCCTCCCGGATTCGTTCACGGTGCTCGCAAGTATGGCCTCCTCGCGTTTCACCCGCATCAACCTGAGGGCACGACTTTTGCTGCGTTCTGCCGTCGGACCTGGGATCCTGCTGCGCCTCGACGGTGAGGTACCTGGTACCGCACGAGGTTGTTTCGGAGTCGAAGGTTTCATGCCGAAACAACCTCGCGCGTCCGGCGCGGTCCCACTACGTAGTCCCACCGTGTGGAATTCCCTTATTCCCGATTAACGCAGGTTTCCTTACTTTTAGAGGAGCGTAACCAGCGTGACCCACCGGATCAGAGACGACCGGATGAGAGAGGGAAGACGATGGACTCGACGTACCAACCGCCGTCAGGCATCAGCAGGACAGGCCGACGCATCCTCGCGGGGGTGGCCGCGCTCGCCGTGGCAGCCTCCGCCGCCGTGGCCGGCGCCGGCCTGCGCGACGCGCACGCGGCAGAGACGGAGACCGCCGCCACCGCTGCCGGTGGCTCCGCCATCAACGGCTTCCGCAGCGTCGGCTACTTCGCCCAGTGGGGGGTGTACGGGCGCGGCTACCAGGTCAAGCAGATCGACACGTCCGGCGTGGCCGACGAGCTGACCCACATCAACTACGCCTTCGCGAACATCCACCACCAGAACCTCGAGTGCTTCGAGGCCAACAAGGCCCAGAGCCCCGGCCCCAACGGCTCCGACGGAGCGGGCGACGCCTGGGCCGACTACGGCATGGGCTACACGGCGGCCAACTCCGTGTCGGGCACCGCAGACGCTTGGGACCAGCCGCTGGCCGGCTCGTTCAACCAGCTCAAGCAGCTCAAGGCGAAGCACCCGGACCTCAAGGTCATGATGTCGATGGGCGGGTGGACCTGGTCCAAGAACTTCTCGCTGGCGGCCAAGACGGAGGCATCGCGCGAGAAGCTCGTGTCGAGCTGCATCGACATGTTCATCAAGGGCAACCTGCCGGTCATCGACGGCCGCGGCGGACCCGGTGCCGCCGCCGGCGTCTTCGACGGCTTCGACATCGACTGGGAGTGGCCGGGCTCGCCGAACGGCGCCGAGGGCAACCACGTCGACCCCGTCAACGACAAGCGCAACTTCAAGCTCCTCCTCGCCGAGTTCCGCGAGCAGCTCGACGCGCTCGGCGCGACGACCGGCAAGGACTACGAGCTCTCCGCGTTCCTGCCCGCCAACCCGGCGGACATCGAGGCGGGCGGCTGGAACGACCCGGAGATCTTCGAGTACCTCGACTTCGGCAACGTCCAGGGCTACGACCTGCATGGTGCCTGGGACGCGAACCTCACCGGGCACCAGGGCAACCTGCACCACGACCCTGCGGACCCGCGCGAGCCGGCGCGGCAGTTCAGCGTCGACCTGGCCGTCAAGTCGTACACGGACGCCGGGATCGACCCGGCACAGCTGGGCCTCGGCCTCGCGATGTACGGCCGGGGCTGGACCGGCGCCCCGTCGTCCGACGCGTGGGGCACCGCGACCGGCCCGGCCTCGGGTCAGTGGGAGGCGGGCATCAACGACTACGACGTCGTCAAGAACGTGGGTACCGGGTACTACGACGCCGAGCTGGGCGCTGCCTGGCGGCACGACGGCAACACCTGGTGGTCGTACGACAACGAGCAGTCCGTCCGGGCGAAGGCCGACTACATCCGGGCCGAGGGCCTGGGCGGGGCCATGTGGTGGGACCTGTCCGGTGATCGTTCCGGGACCCTGACCGGCGCGCTGCAGGGCGTGCTCGGATCAGGGACGCCGGGGCCGGTCGAGGGCGGAGACCCCACCGACCCCACCGACCCGACGGACCCGACCGACCCGACCGACCCGACGGACCCGACGGACCCGACGGACCCGACGGACCCGACCGACCCGACCGACCCGCCGGTCGACGAGTGCACGGCGGCGGCCTGGAG
>NZ_JAJQQP010000008.1:106533-319304 GCF_028994805.1 Promicromonospora iranensis
CTACGTGGGCGGTGACACGGTGTCGCACGGTGGCCACGAGTGGCGCGCCAAGTGGTGGACGCAGGGCGAGACGCCCGCGCCGTCCGACTGGGGGGTGTGGCAGGACCTGGGCGCCTGCTGACACTCACCCGCCTAGTCAGTTGGCGAAGTAGTCAGTTGCCGAGGTAGTCATACAGCGAGGTAGTCACTCAGTTCACGCTGGGTGACTACCTCGCTGCATGACTACCTCGGCGTATGGGGTGCAAGGACGTTGGCGTTCACGACAGAGTGGGGGCGTGGACGACAGCCCCGGCGCCCCGCAGGACGAGCCGCCGCGCGACAGGCTCCCGCACGACGATGCCTGGTTCAGCGCGCTCTTCGACGCGCACTCGCGTGCGCTCTACTCGTACTTCGTCCGTCGACTGCCCGACGGCGGTCGCACCTCCGACGCCGAGGACCTCGCCGCGGAGGTGCTCGCCACGGCGTGGCGACGGCGCGACGACGTGCCCGACGGCGCCGAGCTGCCGTGGATGTACCGGACGGCCGGCTACGTGCTGGCGAACCACCGACGCAAGATGCGGGCGCTGCCCGTCGCCGTCGTCCCGGACGAGCCGGACGACGTGGATCCCGCGACCTTCGCCGCCGCGGACGACGCCGTCCGCCAGGTGCTGTCCCAGCTGTCCCCGCGCGACCGGCGCATCCTGCTGCTCGTCGCCTGGGACGGGCTCTCCGGCGACGATCTCGCCCAGGTGCTCGGCGTCTCCCGCGGCGGGGCCGACGCGGCGCTGTCCCGCGCGAGGGCGCGGCTCCGCGACGCCTGGGACGCACACGAGCAAGCGGTGGACGCATGAGCACATGTAGAGGGTGTGCACGGTGCGCAGCCGAGCACGGCACGGAGGGACGGCGATGAACGAGCACGAGCGGCTGGAGGACCCGGCGTTCGCCCGCCTGGTGGCGGCGGACCCCGCGAGGCGTGCGCCCGACCCGGCGCAGGGTGTGCTCCGGGCGAAGGTGGACGCGCTGATCGCCGAGCAGGCCGGGCAGCGGCCGGCCGGGGGAGCGGAGCACGGAGCCGTGCGGCGTGAGGCCACCGGGCACGAGCGGTCGGACGAGCTCGCGCTGCGGCGGCACCGGCGCCGGACGCCGTGGCTGGTCGCGGCCGCGGTGGCCGGCATCGTCGCGGCGGGCGGAGGCGGCTACGTGGCCGGGGAGTCGGGGCTCGGCTCCCCGCCCGCGTCCGACACGGTCGGGAGCGCCGACCAGGCGCCGTCGGTCATGTCGGAGCGGGACGAGGGCGGCGAGGAGGGCGGCGAGGAGAGCGGGGCCGCACCCGAAGGCCTGCAGCCGCTCATCGCCGGCGGCGACCTGCCCGCGGCGACCGGGTACGTGTTCCATGCCGGGGCCGCGCTCTCGGAGGTGCCCCGGACGGCGGAGGTGCGTGTCGCCGGGACGCACGGTGAGAGCCTCGGCTCCTATCCGGTGGTCAGCGAGGTCGAGGCCGTCGAGCGGCTCGGCGACCCGCGGTTCGCCGGGGCGGTGCTGGGCCGGCCGTCCCCGCCGCGGGAGGAGACCGGGCCGACGGCGACGCCGGTACCGGGCGGACCGCTCGCCTGGCCCGTCGAGGACGTGACCATCGTCGCGGCGACCCTCACGGAGGTGCGCTACGCGCTGCCCGACGGCACGGTGCTGTTCGTCCCTGCCTACGATCTCGCTGATGCAGAGGGTGGCAGTTGGACCGTCATGGCCGTTGATGATGACAAACTTGACTTTGCTCTGTGACGAGACGGCCTGCCCGGTAGTGTCGCGAACGCAGTAACAGTTGAGAACACTTCTCGTCACACAAGGAGCGCAACCATGGCAACACGTACCGCCCGCACCGCCTGGAACGGCACCTTCACCGAGGGATCGGGGCAGGTCGAGATGTCGTCGTCGGGCGTCGGCACGTACGACGTGTCCTGGCCCGCGCGTACCGCCGACCAGGCCGGCGGCGTCACCAGCCCCGAGGAGCTCCTCGCGGCGTCGCACTCGTCGTGCTTCACCATGGCGTTCACGAACGAGCTCGGCTCCGCCGGCGCGACGCCGGAGCAGATCGAGGTCACGGCGGACGTGACCCTCGGGCCGGACCCGGCCGGCGGTGTCCGCATCACCCAGAGCGCCCTGACGGTACGCGGGTTCGCGACGGGCATCGACGAGGCCGGCTTCAAGGCCGCCGCCGAGGCCGCCAAGACCGGCTGCCCGATCTCGAAGGCGCTGACCGGCGTCGACGCGATCACGGTGGACGTCACCTTCGAGGGCTGACCCGCCCCGTCGGGGGTCGGGCTGGTCGAGACCCGTCTCGGCCAGCCCGACCCCGAGGGCGCGAGCTCGGCCCGTGGGTGCCACGCCCGTGAACGCATGGCGCGATCTGTCTCCTCGTGGTGCGAGAATCGCGACGTGCCATCGCCTACCCACGACGCCCCGTCCCGGAACGGTATGAACGACGACGACCGCGTTGCGCACGGCTCGAAGGGCCACACCGCTGACGACGCCGAGGCCGCCCGCGCCGCGCGCGAGAAGGCCGAGGCCCGCGCCGCCGAGGAGGCGGAGCGTCGCCGCGCCGAGAGCGAGGAGCGGCGCAAGGCCGCACGCCGCGAGGCGGACCACGCCGCGGAGGCGGCCCGCGAGGCGGTCGCCGACGCACTGCGGATCGCCATGGACGGCGTCGTCGACACCAGCACCCGCCGTCGCGCCGAGTACTCCACCGACGCGTCCAACTACCGCGTGGTGCCCGAGGGAGTGCTCTTCCCGGAGAGCGCCGAGGACGTCGTCGCGGCGCTCGGGGTGCTGCGCGAGCTCAAGGTCCCGATCACGGCGCGTGGTGCCGGCACGTCGGTCGCGGGCAACTCGGTGGGTCCCGGCGTCGTGCTCGACCTCGGGCGGAACCTCGACCGGGTGCTGGGCATCGACCCGGAGCGCCGCACGGCACGGGTCCAGCCGGGCACGATCATGTCGACCCTCCAGGCCGAGGCCAAGGGGCACGGCCTGCGCTTCGGTCCTGACCCGAGCACCCAGAACCGCGCCACGCTCGGCGGCATGATCGGCAACAACGCGTGCGGCCCGCACGCCGTCGCCTACGGACGCACGGCCGACAACGTGGTCTCGCTCGACGTGGTCGACGGCACCGGGCGCCGGTTCACCGCAGGGTCCGGCGACCCCGAGTTCGCCGACGTCCCCGGTCTCAAGGAGCTCGTCCGCGACAACCTCGCGCTGATCCGCACCGAGTTCGGCCGGTTCGGCCGGCAGGTGTCGGGCTACTCGCTGGAGCACCTGCTGCCCGAGAACGACTCGAACCTGGCCCGCGCCCTCGTGGGCACGGAGGGCACGCTGGTCACGGTCCTGGAGGCGGAGCTCAACCTGGTCGAGACGCCGGGCGCGCCCACGCTCGTCGTGCTCGGCTACCCCGACATGGCCACCGCCGCCGACGACGTCCCCCGCCTGCTGGACCACAAGCCGCTCGCGATCGAGGGCCTGGACGCCCGTCTGGTCGACGTCGTGCGGCGGGCCAAGGGTGACAGCTCGGTGCCCCCGCTGCCCGGTGCCACGGTGAGCGGCGTCTCCGGCTGGCTGATGATCGAGGTCGGCGGCTCGTCGCAGGCCGAGGCGCTGGGTCGTGCGGACGCCATCGTCGCGTCGTCGACGGCGCTGGACTCCCTGGTGCTGCCCGCAGGTCCGGACGCCACGAAGATGTGGCAGATCCGGGCGGACGGCGCCGGGCTCGCCGGCCGCACGCCCGCCGGGGAGCAGGCGTGGCCCGGCTGGGAGGACTCCGCGGTGCCGCCCGAGAAGCTGGGCCCCTACCTGCGGGACCTGCAGGCGCTCATGGACCGCTACGGCGTGGACGGCTTGCCCTACGGGCACTTCGGCGACGGCTGCGTGCACCTCCGGATCGACATCCCGCTGGAGACGTCGGGCTCGGTGCTGCGCACCTTCATGATCGAGGCGGCCGAGCTCGTCGCCAGCTACGGCGGGTCGCTGTCCGGCGAGCACGGGGACGGCCGCGCCCGGTCCGAGCTGCTGCCGCTCATCTACTCGCCCGAGGCGATCGCGCTGATGGAGCAGTTCAAGGCGCTCTTCGACCCGAACGACCTGCTCAACCCGGGCGTCGTCGTGCGGCCGCGGGCCGTGGACGCCGACTTGCGCCGGCCCCAGGCGGCGCCGGTGCGCACCAAGCTGCCGCTCGTCGGCAAGGGATCCGGCCACGGTGTGCGGCGCAGGTCCGGGTACGAGGGCTTCTCGTTCGCGCACGACCACAACGACCTGTCGACGGCGGTGCACCGCTGCGTGGGCGTGGGCAAGTGCCGGGCGGACACCTCGGCGTCGGGCGGCTTCATGTGCCCGAGCTACCAGGCGACGAAGGACGAGAAGGACGTCACGCGGGGGCGAGCCCGCGTGCTGCAGGAGGCGGTGAACGGGACCCTCGTCGGCGGCCTGGAGGCGCCCGAGGTGCGGGAGTCGCTCGACCTGTGCCTGTCGTGCAAGGCGTGCTCCAGCGACTGCCCGGCGGGCGTCGACATGGCGCAGTACAAGTCGGAGGTCCTGTACCGGACCTACCGCGGCAAGCTGCGCCCCGTCGACCACTACGCCCTCGGCTGGCTGCCGCGCTGGGCCCGCCTCGCGGGTGCCCTCCCCGAGCTGGTCAACGGCCTGCTCGGGGTGAAGTGGGTCGGCAAGGCGGTCCTGTGGGCGGGCGGCATGGACACCCGCCGGTCGATGCCGAAGTTTGCCGAGGTCCCGTTCCGGCAGTGGTTCGCACGCGGCGGTGCGACCCACGGCGTCCCGGGCCTGCGCGTCGCGGCCGACGAAGGGCTGGGCGTGCCCGGGCGCGAGGCCGAGACGGCGGCGCGGCTCGCGACCAAGCCCAAGGTCGTGCTCTGGACCGACTCGTTCAGCGACACGCTGTCGCCGTCCGTGCCCCAGGCCGCGCTGAAGGTGCTGACCACCGCCGGATACGACGTCATCGTGCCGTCGGAGCAGGCCTGCTGCGGCCTCACCTGGATCTCGACGGGCCAGCTCGACGGCGCCCGGCGCCGCCTGCTGAAGCTGCTCGAGGTGCTCGGCCCGTACGCGGTGAACGGCATCCCGATCATGGGGCTGGAGCCGTCCTGCACCGCGGTGCTGCGCTCCGACCTGCTCGACCTGTTCCCCGACGACCCGCGCGCGCACGCCGTCGCCCGCATGACGCGGACCGCCGCGGAGCTGCTGACCTCCGACGACACCCCTGACGAGTGGGAGATGCCGTCGCTCGCCGACGTCACCGCCGTCGTGCAGCCGCACTGCCACCAGCACTCCGTGATGGGGTTCGAGGCCGACCAGAACCTGCTCCGGCAGGGCGGGGCCACGGTCGAGGTCCTCGCGGGCTGCTGCGGCCTGGCCGGCAACTTCGGCATGCAGAAGGGGCACTACGAGACGTCGGTGGCGGTCGCCGAGAACGCGCTGCTGCCCGCACTGCGCGACGCCGCCCCCGGGACCACCTACCTGGCCGACGGCTTCTCCTGCCGCACCCAGGCGCTGGACCTGGCGGGCGTAGAGGGCAAGTCCCTGCTAGAGGTCATCGCGGACCGGCTGTAGGGGACGCCGTCCCGGAGGGCGCTGCCGAACGTAGGGTTGGTCGCTCTCTGCGGCCTCTTGAAGCGACCTGGCCTACGTTCGGCGGGCTCGAGAGCGACCAGGCCTACGTTCGATGGTGAAGGTCAGCGTCGGCGGAGAGCCGAGCCGGTAGCCGTTCGACGGCGCGGTCACGGCGGTCCGGCCGGTGTCCGTCTCGGGGTGCTCCGCCCCAGGTTGGAGGGATATCCGCCCTTGGGGTGATCCGTGCGGAGAGGTCCGTCGACAGGATGGGAGCACAGCCCAGACGAAGGAGACTCCTATGGATCGCACCACTCGCCGGGCGGCGCTGGCCCTGAGCGCGACGCTGGCGCTCGCGGCGCCACTGGTCGTCGCAGGCTCGGCGCACGCCGTGAGCACGACCGACCGGCCGTCCCCCGCCGTCACGGTTCCCGACGTCCCCGACACGGTGTCCGCCATGGTGGCCGACGCCGCCCGCGAGGCCCGGGCCGACGTCGCCGCGAACCGGACCCTGGCGCAGGGTCCGAAGGCGCCGACCGGGACGCAGCTCGACGCCGCCGTGGACGCCCTCGTGGCGGACGGCGCCACCGCGGTGACGGCTCGCGTCGAGAAGAGGGCGAAGACCTGGAGCGGTGCCGCCGGGACCCGGGAGCGGGACGGGCACGCGCCCGCCAAGCCGCGCGACCGGTTCCGCGTGGCGAGCAACACCAAGCCGATGATCGCCGCGCTGGTCATGCAGGAGGTCGAGAAGGGCACCTGGACCCTCGACACGCCCGTCGAGGACGTGCTGCCCGGCGTCATGCCGGCCGGGGTGACGATCGAGCAGCTGCTGAGCCACCGTTCGGGCGCTCCGACGGCGACGGATTGGATCCTCACCTCGCGGGTGACCGACCTGAGCTCGTACGACGAGTTCTTCGAGGTGATGGGCCAGGAGGTCACGCCCGCCGACCACATCGAGGCGCTGCAGTCCGCCCCGTGGATGAACGAGCCGGGGGAGGGCTTCTCCTACTCGAACGCGGGTTACGTGGTGCTCGGCATGATGCTGGAGGAGGTCACCGGCCGCAGCGTCGAGCGCCTGCTGCAGCACCGGGTCTTCGCGCCGGCCGGGATGTGGCAGAGCGCGTACCCGGACGAGCCGGGCACGCGCGGGCCGTTCCTCCACGAGTCGGCGTACACCGGTCCCGCGGGTCAGGGCTGGTACGACCTCGACCACTTCGACCCGAGCCTGTTCGACGCGGCGGGCGCCGCCACCAGCACCACCGAGGACCTCGCCGACTTCACCGAGGCCCTGGTCACCGGCCGGCTGGTCGGTGCGGGGACCACCGCGGACATGCTCGAGCCGCGCACCGTCGGCCAGGAGGCGTTCCCCGACTACGGGCTCGGCGTCTACCGGCTTCCCGACCCGTGCGTCCCCGGCGGCTGGCTCTACGGGCACGACGGCGCCTCGTTCGGCACCATCTCGGTCAACCTGACATCACCCGACGGTGAGCGCCAGGTGTCCCTCGGTATCACCGGGCGGGACGTCGCCTACCCGGTGCTCACGGAAGAGCCGCTGTACGACTTCAACGAGCTGCTGGTGGGAATGATGCGCGCCACCTGCTGACCTAGAACCGCCTCCCCAGCAGGCTCACATCGAAGCCAGATCGACCCCTACACAATGCATGCGACACGCCGACGACAGCGTGCATCGTGTAGGGGTCGATTTCCTGGCCTGTCGAGCCTCGCCCGGCTGAGCCAGAGCGTCGCCGTCCCCCCGGCGACAGCGGCGCTCATTCCAGCCACTCCGTCTCGAACCGGTCGTTCGCGTGGATGTGGACCGCCTCGTAGAGGTCCGCACCGAGGGTCTTGAACTTGTGCGGCACCATCGCCTCGACCACGAGGATCTGGCCACCGACGGCCTGGATCTCCTCACCGGCCACGGTGAAGAGCACCCGGCCCGACCGGATCACGAACGTCTCGGAGTAGGGGTGCCGGTGCAGGCGGGGCCCGAAGCCGTCCTGCGTGACCCGCTCGAAGATGACGGACACCTCCGATCCGTGGAGGTACCCCTCGAAGTTGTTGTGCGGCAGCGTCGCCTGCTCGATGGCCTGAAGAGTCATGCGCACAGGCTGGCGGGCGCGCCGCCACGCGGCAACCGGATTCGACGCCCGCCGAAGATCGCCGGGCCGAGGGCAGACAATGAGCCCCATGGAATTCCAGGACGTCGTCCGCAAGCGCCGGATGCACCGTACGTTCACCGACGAGCCGGTGCCGGCCGAGGCCGTCGACCGGATCACCCGCAACGCCGTCCGCGCCCCGAGCGCGGGCTTCAGCCAGGGCTGGGCGTTCGTGGTGCTGGAGACCGCAGCGGACCGGGACCGGTTCTGGGCTGCCTCGACGCCGGACACCTCGGAGCGCGACATGTCGGCGTGGCTCGCGGGGATGCGGACCGCCCCCGTGATCGTCCTCGCGCTCGCGTCCAAGGCGGCCTACCTGCGGCGGTACGCGGAGAAGGACAAGGGCTGGGAGGACCTCGACGAGTCCCGCTGGCCGGTCCCGTTCTGGCACGTCGACGTCGGTATGGCGTCGCTGCTCATGCTCCAGACCGCCGTCGACGAAGGGCTGGGCGCGTGCTTCTTCGGTGTCCCGCCGGAGCACGTGGGAGCGGTCCGGGACGAGCTCGGCATCCCTGACGAGTACGAGATCACCGGCGTCGTCGCGATCGGGCACCCGGCCGACGGTGGGGCGAAGGGCTCGCCCACCCGCCGCAGGCGCAAGCCCTTCGACGAGGTCGTGCACCGTGGCGGCTGGTAGCTGTGGTCACACCGTGGCGGCGTGCGTCCGGTCCTCGTGACGAGCCCGGGCGGCCTCGATGTCGGGGACGTGCTGTTCGGCCCAGAGTCGTACGGCGCTGAGCGGGACGAGGAGCGAGCGTCCCAGCGGGGTCAGGTCGTACTCGACACGTGGCGGGTTCTCGGCGTACTCGTGCCGACTGATCAGGCCATCGGCTTCGAGGGAGCGGAGCGTCTCGGTCAGGACCTTCGGGGTGATCCCTTGGATGTGCGCCTTGAGGTCGGTGAAGCGGCGCGGGCTGTCGGCGAGGGCGTTGACGACGAACACGGTCCAGCGGGCGCCGATGCGGTGGAGCACGGTCCGGCTCGGACAGGTCGCCGCCATCACGTCGTACGCCTTGCCCATAGGGCGCTCCCCGTTCCGTTGAAGATACCGGTATCAAATCCATACCGTGAGGTCCGATCCTACGAGAGGGAGTGGCGAACATGGAACGGATCCTGGTCATCGGCGGTGCGCGGGCGCTGGGGGCGGCGGTCGCGAGGCGTGCGGCGAAGGACGGGTACGAGGTGGTGATCGGTGCACGTGATCTGGCTGCCGCCGAGGCGCTGGCGACCGAGATCGGCGCGACGGCGGTGCGCATCGACCTGCAGGACGAGACGACGATGGCCGCCGCGGCCGCACGGCTCGTGGACGGGATCGACCACATCGTGACGACCGGCTCCGCGCCGCACGACGTCCGGGCCGTCGAGCTGGATCGCGACAAGCTGGTGGCCGCGTTCACGGCGAAGGTGATCGGACCGATGCTGGTCGCCAAGCACTTCGCGCCGGCGCTGCGGCCGAGCGGGTCGATCGTGCTGTTCTCCGGGGTCGTCGGGTGGCGGCCGGGACCGGGCTCGCTGGTCAAGGGAGTGACCAACGGTGCGGTCGAGTACCTCGCCCGCCATCTCGCGGCGGACCTCGCACCGGTGCGGGTCAACGCCGTCTCGCCCGGTGTCGTCGACTCGGGTGCGTGGGACCGGTTGGGCGACGACAAGGCCGGCTTGCTGAGCAAGAGTGCCGCTGGAACGCTGGTCGGACGGTACGGCGAGTCCGGCGATGTCGTCGAGGCGGTGATGTGGCTGCTGCGCGCCGGCTTCATCTCCGGCGAGACGGTCCACCTCGAGGGCGGCGCCCGCCACATGACCTCCTGACGGGGCGCCGCCGGGTCTCGGCTCGAGGTTCACGCCTCGTCGAGGCGCGCCCGCACGTCGTCGTCCAGGACCAGGTCCGTCGCGCCGAGCGCCTCGTCGAGCTGCGCCACGCTGCTCGCCCCGAACACCGGCACCACCGGGACCTCGCCGCCCAGCAGCCAGGCGAGCGCCACCTGGTTCGGCGTCGCCCCGATCTCGGCGGCCACGGCGCGCAGGACCGCGAGCCGTGCCCGGGACCCCGCGTGGTCCGCACCGTTGAAGAGCGACTTGTCGTCCCGCGTGAACACGCCCTGGTGCAGCGGGGAGTACGCCATCACCGTGAGACCGGGGCGGTCGGGCGTACCCGTGGAGCGGGCGTAGTCGAGCAG
Organism: Promicromonospora iranensis; assembly: GCF_028994805.1. Classification (GTDB taxonomy): domain Bacteria; phylum Actinomycetota; class Actinomycetes; order Actinomycetales; family Cellulomonadaceae; genus Promicromonospora; species Promicromonospora iranensis. The sequence goes on from NZ_JAJQQP010000008.1 coordinate 116,447, forward strand.
CTCCGGCGTCGCCCAGTTGGTCCGGATCGGCTGCGGGCGCGGGTAGACGTAGCTGTAGCACTGCTGGACGGCGCCGTAGGGCGCGACACCCAGGCGCGCGGCGGCCTCCCGCGCCTCGACGACCCGCCACAGCGCGACGTTCGAGATGCCCGGGATGCCCACGAGCCCTTCGTCGACCAGCTTGCCGAACGCGCCCACCGTCTCGTCGAGCGGCGTCTCGAGGTCGTCGACGTGCCCGTAGAGCACGTCGATGTGGTCGGTGCCCAGGTGACGCAGGCTCTCGCGTGCCTCACGGTCGATCGTCGGTGCGGCCAGCCCCTGGTAGTTCGTGGGTGGCGTGGTCGACAGCGGCAGGGCGGGGTCCTTCTTCGCCGCGCCCAGCTTGGTCGCGATCCGCAGGCTGTCGCGGTTGCCCCGCGCGGCGAGCCAGCGGCCGAGCACGTCCTCGGAGTCGCGGCCGTGCCCGCCGACCCACGCGTTGTAGTTGTTCGCCGTGTCGAGGAACGTACCCCCGGCCTCGACGAACCGGTCAAGGATCGCGAACGACGTCTCCTCGTCGGTCCGGGTGCCCATGAACATCGTGCCCAGGCACAGCGTCGACACCTCGAACGAGGTGTGCCCGTTGTCCAGCGTGCGGTACTGCATGCTCTGCTCCTTCGGCCTGCTTCGTCCCCGGGCGGTCCGGCCCGGTGCTGACCACGCTAGGCAGCGATCGGTCTGGTGCTACGGTCCAATGCCATGGCACTGGACCAGACCAATTCTGCGGACGAGGTGCTGATCGCGCTCGCGCCCGGGCCGGGAGCGCTGCGGCACCGGCTGGAGCGGGCGATCCTCGAGGGCATCGCGTCGGGTCGCCTCACGCCGGGCACCGCGCTGCCGCCGAGCCGGGCGCTCGCCGACACCCTCGGGATCTCGCGCTGGGTGGTCACCGAGACGTACGGCCACCTGGTGAGCAAGGGGGTCCTCGACGCACGGACGGGTTCGGCGACCCGGGTCGCCCCGCCCCTGGCCGACGGTGGCATGGCCGGGCCAGGGCCAGGGCCGCGACCGGGAGGGCCCGTGGACGCCGCCCGGCCGGCGGACGCGACCCGGCCGGCGGGCGGGGCTCCGGAACACGCGCCGCGCCGTGCGACGCACGATCTCGCGCCGGGGGTGCCCGACCTGCGGCACGTCCCGCGGGAGGCCTGGCTGCGGGCCGCGCGGGACGCGCTGGCGGCAGCGACGAACGACGACCTGGGCGGGCAGCCGGCCGCCGGCCACCCGGCGGCGCGCGAAGCGGTGGCGACCCATCTGCGCCGCGCGCGCATGACCTCCGGGCCGGATCGTGCGGTGGTGCTCTCCCGGGGCGCCTCGGACGGAATGTCGCGGATCGCCGCTGCGCTGGCCGCCGCCGGGCACACGCACCTGCTCGTCGAGGACCCGAGCTGGGCCCCCTTGCGCGACGTCGCCGCGGCTGCCGGTCTGGTCCCGGTCCCCGTCCCCGTGGACCACGACGGGATCGCCACGGACCGGCTGCGCAGCCAGGCCGACCGCACGGGTGCCCGGGCGGTCCTGCTCACCCCCGCGCACCAGTTCCCGCTGGGTGCCGCGCTGTCCGAGGCCCGGCGAGCGGCGGTGCTCGACTGGTCGCGGGAGGCGGACGGGCTGGTGATCGAGGACGACTACGACGCCGAGTTCCGCTACGACCGCCGTCCCGTGCCTGCCCTGCAGGGCCTGGACCCGGACCGGGTGCTGCTGCTCGGCGCGACGAGCAAGACCCTCGCGCCGGCGTTCGGTATCGGCTGGATGGTGGTGCCGGAGCGGTGGCGCGCCGCGGTGCTGGAGGTCTCCATGGGGCGCGGGCCCACACCTGGCCCGGCCACGCTGGACCAGCTCACCCTCGCCCGGTTCGTCGCGGACGGCGCCTTCGCGCGGCACCTGCGTGCGGCCCGTGGCCGCTATGCCCGACGCCGGGCCGCGCTGCTGGCCGCCCTCGACAGCGAGCTGCCCGGTGCGCGGGTCGGCGGGATCGCAGCCGGGATGCACGTGACGGTGGACCTCGCCGGCCTCGACCTGCCCGGTCTCGACCTGCCCGGAGTCGGCACCACCCGGCTCGACGCCGCCGCCGTCGTCCGGGAGGGGGCTGCCCGGGACGTCGCGCTGGTCGACCTCCGCCGGTACCAGGTCGCGCCGTCGGCCGGCTCGACGGTGCTCGTGGTCGGCTACGGCAACCTGGCTGACGCGCGCCTCGCGGAGGCGGTCGGGAGCCTGCGCGCGGCCGTCGAGGCCGCGGCAGGGTGACCCGTCACGCCCCTCTGCGCCTCACGGTTCCTGGGAGACCAGGTCGGAGACGGTCCGGTGCACGCCCTGCACGTCGCCGCGCTCGCGGGCCAGCAGCCAGGCCGCGATCTGGTTCGACGCCTCGACGACCGTGGTCGCGCGGGGCACCCGGCGTGCGTGGAACTCGGCCCACAGCTCGTCGGACAGCGCGTCGTACCTGCCCAGCACGTCGCCCAGCACCACAGCGTCCTCGAGCGCCTGCGCGGCACCCTGGGCAACGGTGGGCGGGCAGGAGTGTGCGGCGTCGCCGATGACGACCACCCGGCCGCGGTTCCACGGCTCCGCGACGACGTGGCTGGTGAACCACGTGTAGTGGACGTGCTCGACGCCCTGCTCGAGCTGGGCGCGGACGGCGTTCCAGTGGGCGCCGTACGGGCGCGCCAGCTCCGCCATGATCTTCGAGCCCTCCTCGGGCGTCATGCCCTGGCGGTCCTGCTTGTCCTCGACCAGGTACGCGTACATCGTGTCCTCGCCGGTGGGGCAGAACCCCGCGATGTAGGACGGGCCGCCGAACACGAGCTCCGTGTGGTCGGCCTCGGGCGGGCGCTTGACGAAGGCGCGGAAGATGCCCATCCCGTTCGGCTCCGGCCGGGTGGTGATCCCGATCTGCTCGCGGACCGCGGAGTTGAGCCCGTCCGCCCCGACGACGAGCTCGTGCGTCACCTGCTCGCCCCCGGCGTCCGTCGAGATGGTGAGCGTGACGCCGTCGTCGGCGTGGGTGACCGCGGTGACCCGGGCGCCGAAACGGACGTTCGCACCGAGCGCCTGGGCCCGCGCGAGCATGATCTCGGCCAGGTCGGGCCGGAACATGCCGGCGGTCGCCGGATAGTCGGGGCCACCCATCTTGTTGTCCGGCATCTCGGCGACCAGGGGCGCCTCCGGGCCGGGGGCGCGGATGCCGAGCACGTCGAACGAGAACGACCTCGCCCGCACCTGGTCCCAGACCCCGAGCCGGTCGAGCGCCCGCAGCGCGTTGCCCTGCAGCGTGATGCCGGACCCGAGAGCGCCGAGAGTCGGCTTCGTCTCGTAGACGACGACGTCGGCGCCGGCCTCCGCCAGCAGGATGGCGGTCGCCAGCCCTGCGGCTCCCGCACCGACTACTCCGACGTTCTGCACAGCACTCACGGTGACTCCCAGGTCTGCGGGCGGATTCCCGAGCGAAACGAACTCGCCGATACCGCGCAAATTACAGCAGACCGGGCACCTGCTGGCCGACGGCGGCCCGAACTTCATCCGGGAGCTGCGACCAGTCGTCGGCGGTGTCCAGGTCCACCGACGTCCCCGGGCGGTCCACGACCACCGCCTCCAGGCCCCGCGCCTCCGCCTCCGCAAGGTGGGCCGCCAGCGAGCCGATCCCGAACCGGAACCGGAAGGCACCACGTGCCGCGTCCCCGGCACGGAGCAGCAGGAGATTGGTGCCCGACCCGTACCGGTCGGTCGCGACCACCACCGGCGCGTCCGTGGCGAGCAGCGCCACGACGTCCGCCGGCGAGAGCGCCGGCAGGTCGGCGTGCGCCACGAGCAGCGGCCCGGGGCCGCGCGCGGTCAGCACCTCGCGCGCGTGCTCCAGCGCGCCGTTCAGCCCTGGCCGGCCGGCGGGCTGCTCCAGCACCTCGACCTCGAGCCCCGCCAGCGTCTCCCGCGTGAAGACCGGGTCCGCCGTCACCACCACCACCCGCCCGACCCCGTCCGCGGCGAGCAGCGTCGCCACCACGTGCCGCGCCAGCACCCGGACGAGCCGCCGCCGCGAGCCGCCGTCGAGCACCGCGGCCAGCCGCGACTTGCCCGACACGCCGTCGCGGAGCGGCACCACCGCCGTCGTGCCCCGGCCCGGTGGCCGGACGCCGGTCACGCCAGCGCCAGCAGCTCGCGGGCCAGGCGCTCGCGGCCGGGCGGGCCGCCCATCACGGTGTCGGTGACGTGCACGGTCAGGCCGAGGTCGGCCACCGGGCCGGCGAGGCCCGCGTCCCGCTCGTCGATCACCATGACGTCCACGAGGTCCGCATAGATCCGGGCCACGCCGAGCGCCGACACCTCGTGGCCCAGCGTCTCCAGGATCTGGGCGGCCGGGCCCTTGATCGCCTGTCCGCCCACGATGGGGCTCACCGCCACGCGGCGGCCGGAGGCGGTGGCGAGCGCTTCGCGGACGCCGTGCACCGCGAGCAGCGGCTCGATCGACAGGAACGGGTTCGACGGCGCGAGCACCACCAGCTCCGCGGCCAGCGCGTCGAGGACGCCGGGGGCGGGGCGGGCGGCGTCGGCCCCCTCGAAGTGCAGGCCGAGGACGGCGTCCGCGTGCTGCCGCCCCACGAAGTACTCCTGGAACCCGAGCCTGCCCGACGGGGTGTCGACGAGGGTGGCGAGGTGGTCGTCGGTGACGGGCACGACCCGCGGCCCGACGCCCATCGCGCGGGCGAGGTGCGCGGTGACGGCCGACAGCGGTTCACCGCGGTGCAAACGCTGGGTGCGGACGATGTGGGTGGCGAGGTCACGGTCGCCGAGCGTGAACCAGGTGTCCTCGCCGAGGTCCCGCAGGGCGGACAGGGTCGCGTAGGACTCGCCGCGCAGGCCCCAGCCCCGTTCCTCGTCGTTCAGGCCCGCGAGGGTGTACACGACCGTGTCGATGTCGGGGGAGATGGCGAGACCGTGGAGCTCGGTGTCGTCGCCGACGTTCACGACGACGGTGAGGGACGGTGCGCCGAGGGCGAGATCCAGGCCGTGCGCGAGCCGCGCACCGCCGACCCCGCCCGCGAGAAGGGTGACGTTCACGCGTCGAGCCTACGTGTGGGGGCAGACTGGGTACATGGCTGTCTTCGCGTTCTCCGTCGCCCCCATGACCGCAGGCGAGTCCGTCGCCGACCACGTTGCCGAGGCTGTCCGCATCGTCCGGGAGTCAGGACTCCCGAACCGGACGACCTCGATGTTCACCGAGATCGAAGGGACCTGGGACCAGGTGATGCCCGTGATCCAGCGCGCCACCGACGCCGTGTCTCGCGGCGGGCACCGTGTGTCACTGGTGATCAAGGCCGACATCCGCCCTGGCGCGCCCGACGGGCAGATCGCCAGCAAGATCACCCGGGTCGAGGAACGGCTCGCCGCCGACGAGTCGGAGACCGGTCATTCCTGAGCGCCGTGCTCGTGACAACTGTCACGACACCTTCACCCCCGTGTTTCCAGTCTCCGGCTCCCGGCCTTTAGGCTAAGGCGGACCAATGCCGCAGGACCCCGGGAGATCACGAGATGCCACTGTTCGAGGTCGACACCCAGCGGCCCCTCCTCGTGACGTCCACGAACGGCGCGGACGGTTCGGAACCGGGACTGAAGACCACCGCGAACCAGGTGGTCGACTCCCACATCGACGGGCTCCTCGGTGAAGAGGTGTTCCCGATCGCTCAGGGGTCGGGCCCGGACGAGCCGCACCTGCTGGCGCTCGACGCGTCGGGCTCCCCGGTCGTCGTGGAGCTGGTCGCGGACCTCGACCGCGAGAACCTCGCCAAGGCACTCGACCACGCGGGAGCCGCCGGCCGGCTGACGCGGGCGGACCTCGCCGCGCGCTACAGCGGCGGCGCGAGCTCGTTCCAGCACGACGTCGCCGCCTTCTACGACAGCGTGCCGATCACGCGCACGCAGGGAAAGAACGGCGGCAGCGGCGCTCGGCTCATCATCATCTGCCAGAACGCGCCCGACGAGATCCTCAACGCCGTCGACTTCCTGCGCCAGCCCACGATGCCCGTCGAGGTGCTGAAGATGGGCGTCGTGAACTCGAACGACGGCCGCAAGTTCCTCGACGTCTCGCCGCTCGTCGTGCATCTCCCGCCGGGCCTGCCCGCGCCCAAGTCGGCGCCGATCGGTGGGTCCATCACGGCTTCGATGGAAGGGTCCGTCAGCGGCTCGATGGGCACGGGCGTCACCGGTGGGGTCGCCGGTGGTTCCGCGCCGCCCAAGGACGCCTTCGAGGAGGGCGTCAAGGTCGGCTACGCGCTCACCGGCAAGATGCCGGTCGTGGCGCAGGCGCCGCAGTCCCGCGCCCCGCAGGCCCCGCCGTCCCGCGCGGAGCGCGCCGCGCGGCAGGCCCCGGCCCGCGCCGACAACCCGACGCCGCTCGCCGACAACCCGGTCTCCGGCCCGACCAACGCGGCGACCGGTCTGCGGTCGAGTCTTCGGGGTGGCGCTGCCCGTGGCAGCACGCCCGAGCGTTCCACGGCCGGCAACACGTCCGAGCGGGTGGCGGGCACCCGTGCCGGGCGCCGCGCCCAGGCCGCCGCCACCGTACCGGACGCCACGCAGGCGCCCGCGGACCCCGGCAGCACGCCGAGCGCCCCGGTGTCCTCGGTGCGTCCCGGCGCGGAGTCCCGCCCGACGCCGAGCACCCCGCCGCGGCTGGCGTCCAGCCGTTCCTCGCTCGGCGACGTCGCCGCCCCGGCGCCGGCCGAGCCGGCACCGTCCGTCCGTCGCCGCTCGCGCACCGACCGGTTCGCGGCGTCGACCCAGCCCGACGGGCCGACGGCCTACCCGGCGTCGGACCCGACGCCGTCCGCCGCGCCGAACTATCCGCCACCGCCCGCGCCGCAGCCGGAGCCGGCGGAGGAGAACCTGTGGCAGCCGCCGTCGTACGACGACGCCCCTGCCTTTCCCGGTGCGGGCTCGAACCAGCCCGACGACTTCGACATCACCAGGCCCCGCTTCACCCAGGAGCCCGCGTACAGCGCGGAGTCGGCCTTCGCGCCCGCCCCGCAGACGTACGGGTACACCCCTGAGCCGGCGGCCGGGTACGGCGACCAGAACGGCTACGGCTACGGCGAGCAGCCGGGGTACACGCCCTACGCGGACAACGTGGCCCCGGTGGTCACGGAGCAGAACCCCTGGGAGTCCGGCGGCTACATGGCCGGCCCCGACGACGGTTACGGGCAGACGGCGTTCGCCGCGGACCCGTACCCGTCGAGCGCCCCCGAGGCGCCGGCCCGCCCCGTGCCGCCGAGCGAGAGCATCCGGGCCAGCACCCCGATGCTGTTCGAGGAGGAGGACGACCCCGACCTCGAGGCGCTGGCCCGCAGCATCGGCACCCCCACGCGCATCGTGTGGTCGCGCCCGCGCCGCAACCAGCACTTCGAGGCGATGCTCCTGCCGGACGGCGCCATCGAGCTCGCCAACGGCGCTCGGTACCGGCACCCGGACTCGGCTGCGACGGCGGCCTCGGGCTCGTACACGGCCGACGGCTGGAGCGTGTGGCGCCTCGGCGACACCGGTCCCACGCTCGTCGAGGAGTTCTCCCGCCGGTTCGCCTGAGCGGAACCGCAGGCTCAGGCGATACCCACAGAGCCTGACCTCAGCCCGACGCGCGCACCACGAGCTCGGGCACGAACGTCTCCGAGCCGCCCGCCGGCTCGCCGTCCGGCTCCTGGGCCCGTCGGAGGGCGGCCAGCAGGAGCCGGGCCATGGCCTCGGCCATGTCCTCGACGGGCTGACGCACCGTCGTCAGCGGCGGATGGGCCTGCGCGGCGACGCTCGAGTCGTCGAAGCCGACGACCGCGACGTCCCGCGGCACCTCTCGGCCCGCGGTGCGCAGCGCCGTCGACACGCCGTCGGCCATGAGGTCGTTCGCCGCGAAGACGCCGTCGACGTCCGGCCTGGCGGCCAGCAGCTCCCGGACCGCGGCCTCACCGCCCGGGCGGGTGAAGTCGGCGGTGACCACCTCGGGCTCCGGCAGCCCGGCGGCCCGCACCCCGTCCAGGAACCCCTGGAGCCGCGCGTGCCCGAACGGCGCGTCGGACGGCCCGGCGACCACGGCGAGCCGCGTGCGCCCGGACGCGGCGAGGTGCGCCGCGGCGAGCCGGCCGCCGGCGGCCTGGTCCAGGTCGACCCAGGCGACCCCCGGCAGGGTGGTGCGGGTGGAGAGCACCAGCGGCACGGAGAGCGCGGCGAGCCGGGCGGGCAGCGGGTCCGCCGAGCTGGACGTGATGAGGAGCACCCCGTCCACGTGCCCCTGCCGTACGTACCGCACCACCTGGTCGTGCGCGGGCGGGTCGGCGGGGATGATCGCGAGGTGGATGTCGCGGGGCCGCAGCACGGTCTGGGCGCCCGCGGTCACCCGCCCCACGTAGGGGTCGGTGAAGAGCCGTTCGAGGAACGGCAGCGGCGAGCGCTGCTCCGGCGGCTCGGAGACCACGAGGGCCACCGAGCCGGTGCGCCGCGTCACGAGTGACCGGGCAGCCAGGTTCGGCACGTAGCCGGTCTCCTCGATCGCCCGGCTCACGACCTCGACGATCTCCGGGTCGACGGTCGGCACCCCGTTGATCACGCGCGACACGGTCGCGCGCGAGACTCCCGCGACGGAGGCGACCGCCTCGAGCGTAGGCCGCCCGGCCCCAAGATTCTGCACTCGCCCAGTTATACCCCCTCGTTGAGTGCTGGGTATTTGTGGGTCTGCGGGCCCGAGACCCACAAATACCCAGCACTCAACGAGGGCAGTGGTTATTGGTAGACGCGGACGTAGTCGACCAGCATCCTCGACGGGAACGGCGTGGTGGCGTCCGGCGGGCCGGGCCAGTCACCGCCGACGGCGAGGTTGAGGATCATGTAGAAGTCGTGGTCGTAGACCCAGGGCCCGCGCGTCGACTCCACGGTGTCCCGGTCGGCGTAGAAGACGTCGCGACCGTCGAGGGAGAACTGGATGCCCTCGCTGTCCCACTCGGCGGCCCAGGTGTGGAAGCCGTCCGAGATCTTCGAGCCGTCGGGGAGGGAGTACCCGCCGCCGTAGCCACCGGCGCCGTTGTACGCCGGTGCGTGCAGCGTCGAGTGGGCGCGAGTGGGGTCCTGGCCGATGAACTCCATGATGTCGATCTCGCCGTTGTACGGCCACGGACGGCCCTCGAGGAAGTCGGAACCCATCATCCAGAACGCGGGCCACAGGCCGCGGCCCTCGGGGACCTTCACCCGCGCCTCGAACCGGCCGTACTGGGTGTTGAACGTCCCTGACGTGTTCATCCGGTGCGAGGTGAACTGGCGTCCGTCACGGTCCTCCCGCCGGGCCTCGAGCACGAAGTTGCCCTGACCGTCGTGGAACCCGTTGCCGCTCGGGGTGTAGACCTGCTGCTCGTTGTTCTGCGGCAGGCCCGGGTCGATCGTCCACCGGGCGGCGTTCGCAGGGCTGCCCGCCGCGCCGTCGAACTCGTCGCTCCAGACGAGGTCGAGGTCGGCGAAGTCCGGGTCGGCAGGCTCTGCCGGGGGAGCGGTGGGCGCGCCACCGGTGCCGTAGACCTGGAATTCCCACAGCGAGTAGCCGTACGGGCCGCTCCGGTCGCGCATGTGCACGCGGACATGCCGGCCTTCGGCGTCGAGCGGGATGGTCTGCCTGAAGCCCGTGCCGCCGGTGGTGGTGTGCACGCTGCGCCAGGTGCTCCCGTCGTCGGAGACCTCGATGTCGAAGGTGGTGGCGAACGCCGGGTCCCACTGCAGCACCACGCTGCTGAGCTGCGCGGCGGCGCCGAGGTCGACGGCGATCCAGCCCTCGTCGACCCAGCCCGTGTCGGGGTCGACGGCCCAGCGGCTGGCGGGGTCGAGGTCGAACGCCTTGTCGGGCGAGCACTGCCAGCACGTGCCGTCGTCCTGCGAGCTGGAGGCCGTGCCCGCCTTGCCGTACGAGAGCAGCGTCGTGTCGCCGGGCTGCCCGACGCCGCCGGCGCCGAGCACCTGCAGCTCCCACAGGGAGACACCCCACTGCGTGGCGCGCTGGGTGACCCACAGGCGCAGGTAGCGCCCGCTGCCGTCGACGTCGAGGTCCTGGTCCCCGCCGGTCCCGGTGGTGGTCGAGTAGATGGTGGACCAGGTGCTGGCGTCGTGGGAGACCTCGATCCGGAAGCCGGACGCGTACGCGCCCTCCCAGTCGAGGACGACCCGGTCGATGGCCTGGACCGAGCCCAGGTCGACGCGGATCCACTGGTTGTCGGCGGCGGCGCTGGACCAGCGGGTGCCGGGGTCGCCGTCGACGGCGTTGGCTCCGGTGCTCCAGGTGAACTCGGTGCTGGACGTGGTGACGGGCCGACCCTGGGAGAGCGGCTCGGCGGCGGCCGTCGCCACCGGGAGCTGGGTGAGCGCACCCAGCGCGAGGAGGGACGCGGCGGACGCCGCGGCCGCGAACCGGCGGAGATGTTTGCGCATGTGACGTGCTCCTTCGAACGTCGGACAGGCAGGGGCGAGAGCGCAGCGAGAGAGCGCTCTCTCGGACACTGTCGCGGACCCGCCCGTCACAGGTCAAGGGTTTGGCCCGAACTCACTGACAGAGTTGTCAGTAAAAAGCCGGACGCTCAGGTCACCGCGGTGACCTGAGCGTCCGGCACGGCACCGGCGGCGCGGCTCAGGGCCGCACGACGACCTTGCCGAACTGGGCGCCCTGGTTCAGCCGAGCCAGCCCGTCAGCTGCCTGCGCGAGCGGCACCTCGGCGTCGATCACCGGGCGGACGCCGGTGCGGGCGCAGAACCGGGCGAGCGCCCCGAGGTCCTCCCGTGAGCCCATGGTGACGCCCTGCACCCGGATCTCCTGGAAGAAGATGCGGGTCAGCTCGGCCGGGGGAGCGTCGCCCGACGTGGCACCGCAGACCAGCACCGATCCGCCCGGGCGCACCGAGCGGATCGAGTGGGCCCAGGTCGCCTGCCCCACGGACTCCAGCACGGCGTCGACCCGCGCGGGCAGGCGCGCACCGGTCTCGACGGCGCCCGCGGCGCCCAGCGCGACGGCCCGCTCGCGCTTCTCCGCGGAACGCGACGTCACCCAGACCTCCAGGCCGGCCGCCGTACCAAGGGTGATCGCCGCGGTGGCGAGGCCGCCGCCGGCGCCCTGCACCAGCACCCGGTCACCCGGTGCGAGCCCGCCCGCCGTGAACAGCATGGTGTACGCGGTGAGCCAGGCCGTCGGCAGGCACGCGGCCTCCTCGAACGACAGCTCGGCCGGCTTGGGCACGAGGTTCGCGGTCGGCACGGCCACCCGCTCGGCGAGGGTCCCGGGGTAGCGCTCCGAGAGGAGCGACCGCGGCTCCTTCGGCCCGACGCCGTGGCCGTCGGCCCCGATGACGCCGTGCACGATCACCTCCGTGCCGTCCGGCGTCACCCCGGCGGCGTCGGTGCCGAGGATCATCGGCAGCTGCTGTTCCTTCAGCCCCACACCGCGCAGCGACCAGAGGTCGTGCTGGTTCAGGCTCGCGGCCCGGACGTCCACCGTGGTCCAGTGCTCGGTGGCTTCCGGTTCAGGGCGGTCACCCACCTCCAGACCGTCGAGCGGGCTGTCGGGCGAGAAGCTGGTCACGTAGGCGGCAAGCATCTGGCGACCCTAACCGACGCCGGACCAGCCGGCCGGGACGGTACCCAGCCGCACCCGCTGCGGATGGTCGCCCACCGGCACCGACGTGATCCTCTGCCCGGTCCCGAAGTCGATGGACGTCACCTGGTCGGCGCCCGACTCCGAGACCACGCACGCCTCGCCGTCACCGGTCACGGTGGACCAGTACGGCTTGTCGACGTCGACCAGCGGCCCTTCCTCGAGCGTCGACCGGTCCACGACCACCGCGTAGTCGTCCATGGTCCCGGCGACGCACAGGTGCTCGCCCGTCGGCTGCATGGTCAGGCCATGGTGCCGTGAGTCGTTGACCATCTCGGAGCGCCGGCCGTCGAACACCCGCGGCAGCGTCGTGACCCGGGTGATGCGGTCGGTCGCCACGTCGTACTCCAGGAAGCCGCCGAAGTAGGACACCTGGAAGTACAGCTTCGACTCGTCCGGGCTGAACGTGGCCGGGCGGACGGCGTCGGACAGGTGGTCCAGCCCGGCGTCGTCGAGCCGGTCGCGCATGTCGATCTCGCGCACCACCTCGAACGTCTCGGCGTCGGCCACCGTGATGACGCGGTCGCCCTTGAGGAAGTCGAGCGCGGGGTCGTCGAGGCCGTTGTTGACCTCCCCGATCGACATGTTCCAGATCAGGCCGTCCGCCGTGTAGATGTTCTCGTGCGGCTTGTCGCCGGTGGGGAACGACCCGGCCTCCGCGCCGGTCTCGATGTCGAGCACGTGCACCCGGTTGCCCGTCGACGCGGAGACGGCCACCTGCGTCCCGTCGGGCGACACGGCCATGTGGTCGGCGCGGAGGCCGGACACCGGGAACCGCCACTCGACCTCGCCGGTCGTGAGGCTGATGGAGACGACGTCGGCGAAGCTCGGCCGGGAGACCACCAGCGACGAGCCGTCCGGCGTGGTGTACATGTCGTCGGCGAACTGGTCGTGGCCCTCGCCCACGGTCTCGCGGATGACCAGGAAGGCGGCGAGCCGGATCGGGTCACGATAGATCTCGCGCATCCGCTGCGCGCGGTCCGGGATCACGTCGACCTCGCCGACCGGTGTGAGGTCGGGCCCCGAGGACAGCACCGAAGCCGTGCCGTCCCAGTTGTTGGCGACGAACAGGACCTCGTCGAGGGGCGGGTCGGCCTGCGCGGGCGCGGCGGCCGCAGCCGCACCGGACGTCACGAGGCCCAGCGAGGCGAGGATCGAGAGGGCACGGATGGAGAGAGCACGGCGATGTGTCACTGAACGCTCCTCTTCGTCGAGCTGATCGGCGATGACCAGCTCGACGAAGGCTACTGGAGGTGCATTCAGTAACGAAAGGTCACCCGGTGGTCACTGCGCGGCGACGTCGAACATCCAGGAGATGCCGAACTTGTCGGTGAGCTGCCCGTAGTAGTCGCCCCACGGTGCGAGCTCGAACGGCTGCCCCGGCGTCGCGCCGTCGGACAGCTTCTCGTAGGCGTCCTTGATGTAGTCGTGGTCCTCGGGCCCGCCCGTCAGAGCGACGGTGACGCCTGCGGACGGCGCCACGTACTCCATGAACGACGGCGTGTCCGACGCCATGATCGTGAGGCCGCCCGGGGTGTCGAGCTGCCCGTGCATCACGAGGTCCTTGTCCTCGTCGGGAGTGGGCATCCCCTCCATCGGGGTCCCACCGAACGTGCTGACGTCGAGCTCACCGCCGAGCACGGACCGGTAGAAGTCCAGGGCAGCCTTGGCCTCGGACCGAAAGCTGAGGTACGGATTGAGCTTTGCCATGCTGGCCACGCTAGACCTGGGGTCTGCGGCCTGCTCGGTGGTTACCCGAGGAACTCACTCACGATCGGGCCGATCTGGTCGGCCTCGACCAGGAACCCGTCGTGCCCCACGTCGCTCGTCACGATCCGCAGCGGCTCCGCGTTCGGGATCCACCGCGCGAGCCGCGCCGACTGGGCGGGCGGGAACAGGCGGTCGCTGTCCACCGCCACCACGAGGGTCCGGGCGGTGATCTGGCTGAGTGCCGCCTCGACGCCGCCGCGGTCGCGGCCCAGGTCGTGCGAGAGCATCGACTCGGTGAGCACCACGTAGGAGTTGGCGTCGAACCGGCGGGCCAGCTTGTCGCCGTGGTGCTCCAGGTACGACTGCACGGCGAACCGGCCGCCCGCGAACGGATCCTCCCCGCCCTGCGGCAGGCGGCCGAAGCGGCGGTCCAGCTCGTAGCTCGTCCGGTAGGTCGTGTGCGCGATCTGGCGTGCGATGCCCAGGCCGGCGTGCGGGCCGTCGTCGTCCGCCGCGTCGTAGTAGTCGCCGTCGCGGAAGCGCGGGTCCATGCGGATCGCGGTGAGCTGCGGGTGGGACCAGGCGATCTGGTCGCCGCCGGTCTGGGCGGTCGTGGCGATGGCGGCGACGTTGCGCACCTCGATGTCGGCCTCGGGCCCGAGCAGCGCCCACTCGAGCACCCGGAGGCCGCCCATGGACGCACCGACCACCAGCTCCCACGAGCGGATCCCGAGCTCACGGGTCAGCGCGATCTCCACGGCTACCTGGTCGCGCGTCGTGATGTACGGGAACCGCCCGCCCCACGGACGACCGTCGTGCGCGATGGACGACGGCCCGGTGGTGCCCTGACACCCACCGAGCGCGTTGGGTGCCACCACGAAGTACCGGTCGGTGTCGATGGGCCTGCCCGGGCCGACGGTGTCCGCCCACCAGCCGTCCGTGACGTGGCCCGGCCCTGCCTCGCCCGTCACGTGCGAGTCGCCCGTGAGGGCGTGCAGCACCAGCACGGCGTTGGACCCGTCGGCGTTCAGGGTGCCCCAGGTCTCGTAGGCCACGCGCACGGCGGGCAGGCGTCCGCCGGCCTCCAGGTCGAACGCGCCGACGTCGGCGAACAGGCGGTGGCCCGGGTCGTCGCCATCGCGCCAGGCGCCGCTCGCGGGGACCGGCGGCTTGCTGCGGGAGCGTGAGGTCTGCACGGGGTCGGCGGGGCTCGGCGGCGCGCCGCCGTCCCGGTCGTGCGCGCCGTCCGGCGCAGGGAAGGGCACGAGCACCGAGCGGACCGGTTGGTCCGCGGCGTCGTGCGGGGCCCTCGGGGTGGTGATGGCCATGGTGTCTCCTGCGGCTCGGGGTAGTGAGCCCGGGGTGGTCGGCCCCGGCGCGGACGGCGACGTCACATCGCTGCTACTTCGGCTCCTCGCCCAGCAGCCCCTTGGCCGCGGTGAAGCCCAGCTCGAGGTCGGCCAGGACGTCCTCCACGTGCTCCAGCCCGACGGCCAGCCGGACCAGGCCCGGCGTGACCCCGGACAGCGCCTGCTCGTCCGGCGTCAGCTGCGAGTGCGTGGTGGAGGCCGGGTGGATCACGAGCGACCGGACGTCGCCGATGTTCGCCACGTTGGAGTGCAGCTGCAGGGCCGAGACGAAGGCCTGTCCGGCCTCGGCGCCGCCGTCGAGCTCGAAGGCGAGCACCGCGCCCGCGCCCTGGGGCGCGTACTTCTGCGCGTTCGCGTGCCAGGGCGAGCTCGGGAGGCCGGCGTAGTGGACGGTACGGACGTCGTCCCGGGCCTCCAGCCACTCGGCCACCCGCTGCGCGTTGGCGACGTGCCGCTCGATCCGCAGCGACAGCGTCTCGATGCCCTGGGCGAGCAGGAAGGCGTTGAACGGCGAGATCGCCGCCCCGAGGTCTCGCAGGAGCTGGACCCGCGCCTTGAGCACGAACGCGAGGTTCGCCCCGAGGGCCGAGCCGACGCCGAGGTCCCGCGCGAAGACCAGGCCGTTGTAGCTCGGGTCCGGCGTGTTGAAGCCGGGGAAGCGCTCCGGGTCGGCGGCGAAGTCGAACGTGCCGGCGTCGACGATCACGCCGCCGATCGCGCTGCCGTGACCGCCCAGGTACTTGGTGGCCGAGTGGACCACGATGTCGGCGCCGTGCTCGAACGGGCGGATCAGGTACGGAGTGGCGACGGTGTTGTCCACGATCAGTGGGACGCCGGCCGCGTGCGCGGCCGCTGCGACACCCTCGATGTCGAGCACGTCGGACCGCGGGTTGGGGATGGTCTCCCCGAAGAACGCCTTCGTGTTCGGACGGACGGCGGCGCGCCACGCGTCGAGGTCGTGCGGGTCGTCCACGAACGTGGTCTCGATCCCGAACTTCGGCAGCGTGTGGTGCAGCAGGTTGTACGTGCCGCCGTAGAGGCTCGCGGAGGCGACGATGTGGTCGCCCGCCTCGGCGAGGTTGAGGATCGCGAGAGACTCCGCCGCCTGGCCGGAGGCCACGAGGAGGGCGCCGACGCCACCCTCGAGGCTCGCGAGCCGGTCCTCCACGACCTGCTGCGTCGGGTTGCCGATGCGCGTGTAGATGGGGCCGAGGTCCTTGAGCGCGAACCGGTCGGCGGCCACGCCGGCGTCCGGGAACACGAACGACGTCGTCTGGTAGATCGGGAGCGCGCGAGCGCCGGTGGTGGGGTCCGGCTCCTGGCCGGCGTGGATCTGGCGGGTCTCGAACGACCACTGGGGCTGAGTCATGGCTCTCCTGCTTCCTCGTTGCGGGTGACGGGCTTCTGGCGGACTGACCGAGACGTGCCGCGGCGTGCCCCATGGGGCCTGCGCATCAGGAGGTGGTCCGCGGCGGGGTGGCGCGCACGCGGGAGTCGGCCGAGAACGGCCGAGGGCAGGCGAACGTGCGCTGGTTCAGCAACTACACATTCGACGAGTCATGGTTGAGACCGTAGACGGGGACCGGCCGCGCCGATAGTCGTGTCTTAGATCGTGAGATGCAGAAATGAGACAGGGTTGGTCCCGGCGCGCCATCGTCCGTGCCGGGACCGCGTGCGCTCAGGTAGCGCGAAGCGGCGCCCTGGGTCACATTGGACCGTGACACCGGAGTGATTCACAGGATCTGCGCAAGGCGACACGCCGCGAGCAGTGCGGATCGGGAAGGGGATCATGGGACAGGTCCGAGGTGTGGACGAGTCGAGGCAGCGTCATGGCGGGCTGCTGGCGTTCCGCGCGCTGGGGGCCATGGTGCTCGCGCTCGGCCTGGTGATCCCGTGGGGCCCTGCCGCCGAGGCGGACCCGCCCGCCGATCCGCCGTCCGCCGAGGACGTCCGGGCCGCCCGTGACGCGGTCGCCGCGGGCACGCTGGATGTCCAGCAGGCGGAGGCCGCGCTCGTGTCGCTCCGCTCGGAGCTCGAGGCGGCCCGGATCCGCGTCCAGGTGGCTGCCGCCGACTACGCCGAGGCGCAGCAGGCCGTCGAGCAGGCCGAGCAGGAGGTGTCCGCCGCGCGCGCCGCCGCGAAGAAGGCGCACGGGGGCGAGGTGGCGGCGCGAGCGGGCCTGGCGGAGGTGTACCGGGCGTCGGCGCGCGACGCCGACCTGGGCTCGCTGGGTATCGCCTTCGAGGCCGACTCGGTTCCCGACATGGTCGGCCGGAACGCCGCCGAGCGGGCGGTGCAGCGCAAGCTCGGTGGGGCGATGACCGAGTACCAGGAGGCGCGCGCGTCGTCGGAGTCCGCCGACGCCCGGTGGAGCGCCGCGAAGAAGCAGCGCGACGCCGCTGCCGATCAGGCGGAGGCGGCGTTCGACGCCGCCCAGGCCGCGACGGAGGACCTCGAGGCGCGCACCCGGGCCGCCGAGGCGGAGCGCACGGTGCTGGTCGAGCGCCTCGCACACCTGCGGGAGACCAGCGTCGCCATCGAGCGCGAGCGGGAGGCGGCGCAGGCCGCCGCGGCGGAGGCTGCCCGCGAGGCGGAGGCGCAGGCGGAGCTCGAACGGCAGGAGGAGGCCCGGACCGAGGCGGCCGCCCCGGCCGAGCCCCGCACGGAACGGCCGGACGAGAGGGCCGCGGACGACGGCGGCTCTGGCGGCTCGGCCGGCGGGCAGGCCCCGGCTCCGCGGCCCGCCGCGCCCGTCGGCCCGCCGACGTCAGGCGTGACGGTGGGCGCGGAAGGGCTCGGGATCGGTGCCGTGGCCTGGGCGCGGACCAAGATCGGCGCCCCGTACCTGCTCGGCGCCGCCGGCCCGTCCGCCTACGACTGCTCAGGCCTGACGATGATGTCGTGGGCGAGCCAGGGTGTGGACATCACCCGCACGTCGCGGTCGCAGTACCTCGCGGTCGGCAAGGTGGGCTACGGCTCGCTCCGGCCCGGCGACCTCATCTTCTACGGCTCGGAGCCGAGCGACCCGTCGTCGATCTACCACGTGGCGATGTACACGGGCGGCGGCATGATGATCGAGGCGACGCTGCCGGGGCAGCCGCTGTCGGAGAACCCGCTGCGGCTCTCGAACGCCATGCCCTTCGCGGGTCGCCCCTGACCCGCCGTCGGGACCTGCTGCAGATCGGACGCCCAGGCCACCGAAGTGGCCTGGGCGTCCGGACGTTCTGGTGCGACAGGCGTCAGTGCTTGTCGTAGTAGCCCGTGTCCTTGGCGCGCTGGATCGAGCGAACGATCTCGGCCTCGGCGTCGGAGCGGCCCACCCAGTGGGCACCCTCGACGGACTTGCCCGGCTCGAGGTCCTTGTAGACCTCGAAGAAGTGCTGGATCTCCAGGCGGTGGAAGTCCGAGACATCGTCGATGTCCTGGCGCCACGCCGCACGCTGGTCCCCCGTCGGCACGCACAGCACCTTGTCGTCACCGCCCGCCTCGTCGCGCATGCGGAACATGCCCAGTGCGCGGCACTTGATCAGGCAGCCCGGGAACGTGGGCTCCTCCAGCAGCACCAGTGCGTCCAGGGGGTCACCGTCTTCGCCGAGGGTGCCCTCGATGAAGCCGTAGTCGTCCGGGTAGCGCGTCGAGGTGAAGAGCATGCGGTCGAGGCGGATGCGTCCGGTCTCGTGATCCACCTCGTACTTGTTCCGCTGACCCTTGGGGATCTCGATCGTGACGTCGAACTCCACGCCGATGTGCTCCAGTTCTCGAAGATGGTCGCCGAAGTTCTTACCGCGGCGGCGGCCTTGCGCCTGTCCAGTGTGCCATGTGTCCTGTGTCCCGACCGTTACCTGTGGTCAGCACCACTCTCCCCGTTGGGCATAATTCGCAGCGTGCGCGTCGCGCGCGCGAACCGGCCGTGCGACGGGTGAAAACTCCCGTGAATCGCCGTTGCCGTACGCGCCGCATGGTTTGCCGCCACTAGAGTTGGCTATGGCTTTTACGTGACGATCGAGAGGATGCCCATGGAGTGGGGGTTGCGCTCCGGCGCTGCCGTCGCCGCGGTCGTCGCACTGTTCGGTGGATACCTGGTCGCCGACGCGTACGACGTCGTCCCAGGCATGCTCACCACGGCCGAGCCATGGCCCGAGCCCAGCCCGTTCCCGTCCGCGCCCGGGGCCGTCGACGGGCCGGCGCCCGCCGCGCTCCTCGAGAGCCTCCCCGAGGACGCGCCGGTCCCGGACAGCGTCGAGATGCAGCGCCTGGTGACCGGCCTGGCCAGGGACAAGCGGCTCGGTTCGCGGGTGGGCGTCGTGGTGTCGGACGGCCGGACCGGCGACGTGCTCGGTTCGTCGAGCCCGGACAAGCTCATGACCCCGGCGTCCACCCAGAAGCTCTTCACGGGTGTCGCGGCGCTCTCGTCGTCCATGGCGGGCGAGACGCTGGACACCAAGGCGGTCCTCGTCGACGACAACACGGTGGTCCTGGTGGGCGGCGGCGACATGATGCTCTCGGCGGGGGAGGGCGACCCGGACGCCGTGAACGGACGGGCCGGCCTCGCGGACCTCGCCCGCCAAGTCGCCGCCAAGGTGAAGCTGACGGGCACCACCGAGATCCGGGTGGCGCTCGACGACACGCTCTTCACGGGCGAGGACATCGCCCCCACCGTCGCGAGCCCGGACATCGCGGCCGGCTACGTGGCGCCGGTCTCGTCCGTGGGCATCAACGTCGGCCTGCTGTCCGACGGGTACACCGACAACGGGCCCCGCGCGTCCGACCCCGGCAAGTATGCCGCTGAGGTCTTCTCCGCGGCGTTGGAGGCCGAGGGCCTCCAGACCGCCGGAGCGGTGATCGACGAGAGCGCCCCGGACGACGCCCGCGTGCTCGGCCAGGTCAGCTCCGCACCGCTCGCCGACGTCGTCGGGTTCGCGATGCAGTACTCCGACAACACGATCACCGAGGTGCTCGGACGGCTCGTCGCGGTGGACGCCGGCCTGCCCGGCTCGAACGACGGCGCCACGCAGGCGGTGATCGCGAGCGCGACGCGCCTCGGCGTCGACATGAGCGGTGCCCGTCTGCGGGACTGCTCGGGGCTCGCCGACGGCTCGTACCTGAGCTCGCAGCAGCTCGTGGACCTCCTCGCGATCATGGTCGACCCCGCGCACCCGCAGCTGCGCAGCGAGGCGGTGGGCATGCCGATCGCGGGCCTGTCGGGCACGCTCGACAGCAGCCACGGCCGGTTCACCGGGACCAACGCGGCCCGGGGCCTGGCGCGGGCCAAGACCGGCAGCCTGCCCAAGGTGCGGGCGCTCGCCGGCACGGTGGTCACCGCTGACGACCGGCTGCTCGTCTTCTCGGTCCTCGCCGACTCGATCCCCGCCAACAAGACCGTCGGTGCGACGTGGATCTACGACAGCTTCGTGGGCGACCTGGCCGCGTACTCGGTCCAGGGCTGACGTGCCGCGGGCCCGGACCGTTACCGTGGTCCGGTGACCCAGGCCTCCACCGCCCCGCAGGTCGTCGACTGGTCGGCGGCAGCACAGATCGCCGGGCGCCTCGCGGCGCCCGGGCCGCAGGCGCCACGGGACGAGCTCGACTCCCTGGTGAGCGGTCTGCGCAGTGCGGCAGGAGACGCCGTCGGGCACGTGCTCGAGACGACGCGCATGCTGCCGGCCGACGGCGGCCTCGCACTGAGCCCGGTGGTCGTCGTGGACCGCGCGTCCTGGGCCCGCGCGAACACGCAGTCCATGGCGGCGATGACCGACGGCATCGGGGAGGTTGTCGCCGAGATCTCCCGGGGGGCCACGTCGCCCGGCGCCCAGCTGGCCGGCGCCGCCGAGCTCGGGGCGGTCCTCGCCCTGCTCAGCGGCCGGGTGCTGGGCCAGTTCGACCCGTACTCGAGCTCGGGCCGGCTCCTCCTCGTGGCGCCCAACGTGCTGCAGGCCGAGGCGGCGCTGCGCGTCCCGGTGCGTGACTTCCGGCTGTGGGTCTGCCTGCACGAGCAGACGCACGCCCTGCAGTTCGCGGCGGCGCCGTGGCTTGCGGGACACCTCAGCGGCCGCACGCGGGGCCTGGTCACCGGCATGGCCCGCACGTCCGCGGAGCTGGCCAAGGCCAGGTTCGACAAGAAGATCATCACCATCGGCCGGAACGTGCTCGCCACGCTGCGCGGCGAGAACGGCACTCTCATCGACGGCATGCTCACGCACGAGCAGAAGGACGAGCTGGCCGACATCACCGCGGTCATGGCGCTCCTGGAGGGGCACGCCGACGTGATGATGGACGCCGTCGGGCCACGGGTGGTCCCGTCGGTGCGGCGCATCCGCGCGCGGTTCGAGCGCCGGCGCGACGGCGAGGGGCGCACCACCTTCGACGTCGTGGTGCAGAAGCTGCTCGGCATGGACGCCAAGCTCGCCCAGTACCGCGACGGCGCCGTGTTCGTGCGGGCGGTGGAGCGGTCGGTGGGACGCGACGGGCTCAACGCCGTGTGGGCCGCCCCGGAGCACCTGCCGAACGCCCGGGAGATCGCCGACCCCCGCGCGTGGGTGCGCCGGGTGCACGGATGAGGACCGGCGCCGTGCGGCCCTCGGGCGCCCGGAGCGCCTGACCGTGGCCCGTGTCGATCCCGCGGTCGCCGCGGCACGGAACGCGGTCCGGGCGGTGCTGGCCCCGCTCGGCCCGGACGACCTGGTGCTGGTCGCCTGCTCCGGCGGTGCCGACAGCCTCGCGCTCGCCGCTGCCGTCGCGTTCGAGGCCCGGCGGGTCGGGCGCTCGGTGCGGTCTCGCGGGTATGCCGTGCGGGCGGGCGCGGTCGTGGTGGACCACGGGCTCCAGACCGGTTCCGCCGACGTCGCCGCGCGGGCCGCTGCGCAGTGCAGCGCTCTGGGCCTCGCTCCGGTGGTCGTCCGGCGCGTCGAGTGGGCGGACGGTGACCGGACCGGAGCGGGCGACGGCGGTCCCGAGGCGGCTGCCCGGGAGGTCCGCTACGCCGAGCTGGCAGCCGTGGCCGAGGAGACCGGAGCCGCCCGGGTGCTGCTCGGGCACACGCTGGACGACCAGGCGGAACAGGTGCTGCTGGGCCTCGCCCGCGGCGCCGGTGCCCGCTCGCTCGCCGGGATGCCGCGTGCGCGGGGCGTCCTCCACCGGCCGTTCCTCGGGCTGCGGCGGGCGCAGACCGAGGCGGTGTGTGCGGCGTCGGGCCTGGACTTCTGGACGGACCCGACGAACCTGCTGCCCGACGGCGACGCGGTAGTGCCCCGGCCCGGTCAGGGCGAGGCGACGGGCCGGCCACGCGGACCGTACACACCGCTGCGGTCGCAGGTGCGTGGGCGGGTGCTGCCGGTGCTGGAGAGCACACTGGGCCCGGGCGTGGTCGAGGCCCTCGGGCGCAGCGCCGACCAGCTCCGGGACGACGCCGACCTGCTCGACGCGCTCGCCGAGGAACTCCTGGAGCGCGCCCGGGTGCCCGACGACGCCGAGCACATCCTCGACGTCGGCGTGCTGGAGCGGGCCCACCCGGCGCTCCGGCGTCGGGCCCTCCGGCGCGCCGCCCTCGCCGTGGGCTCTCGGCCCACGGACACCACCACGCGGCATGTCGACGCGCTCGACGCACTCGTCGTGTCATGGGGCGGTCAAGGCTCCGTCCACCTCCCGGGCGGCGCACGGGCCCGTCGCGCGTGTGGCAGTCTTTTCCTGCGCGCCGCGCCGACCGGCATCTCGGACGGCGGGACCGGCGTCCAGCCCCCCAGCACAACTCAGGAGTAACTCGTGGACCAGTCCGACGTCGGCCCCGACCTCGCAGAGATCCTGCTCTCCGAGGAGCAGCTCACCAAGAAGCTCGACGAGCTGGCAGCCCAGATCGACGCGGACTACGCGGGCAAGGACCTCCTCCTGGTCGGCGTGCTCAAGGGCGCGGTCATGGTCATGGCGGACCTGTCGCGCCGGCTGCACCACCAGGTGCAGATGGACTGGATGGCGGTGTCGTCGTACGGCTCGGGCACCAAGTCGTCGGGCGTCGTGCGCATCCTCAAGGACCTCGACGCGGACCTGACGGGCCGCAACGTGATCATCGTCGAGGACATCATCGACTCGGGCCTGACCCTGTCCTGGCTGGTGTCGAACCTGCGCTCGCGCGGCCCCGAGTCCGTCGAGATCGCCGCGATGCTGCGCAAGCCGGACGCCGCGCAGGCCGACGTCGACGTGAAGTACCTGGGCTACGACATCCCCAACGAGTTCGTCGTGGGCTACGGCCTCGACTACGCCGAGAACTATCGCAACCTGCCGTTCGTTGCCACCCTGGCACCGCACGTCTACGGAGGCTGATCTCCTCAGCACCGCTCGACGCCGCGGCGAGCCCGTCCCGGGCGGTTCGTCACGTCTGGGCGAGGTGTGGCCCAGGCATCACATGCTCTGGGCGAACACCCGGGGCTCCTGTCAGGGAGACCATGTAGTTTCGACGGAAACATACTGCGCGAGCGGAGGGAAACGGGGCTCGGTCCCCGTCGCCGATGAAGAACATCAAGAAGCTTCTGAGTGGGCCTGTCATCTGGATCCTGGTGGCCCTGGTCGTGGTGACGCTGGCCATCTCGGCACTGAACCAGCCCAATGTCTCGCGAATCGAGACGTCACAGGGGATCGAGCTGCTCGAGGGCAGCACGGTCGAGCACGCCCTGATGGTCGACGGTGAGCAGCGGGTCGAGCTCGAGCTCTCCGAGGCGTACTCCGTGACCGAGGGTGAGGGTGCGGACGCCGAGGAGGTCGACAAGGGTACGACCGTCGAGTTCTTCTACACGCTGCCCCAGGGCGAGCGGGTCGAGGACGCCATCGTGAAGGCCGACCCGGCCGACGGCTTCGACTCGGAGGTCCCGCAGCCCAGCTTCTGGTCCTCCATGCTGTCGGTGCTGATCCCGTTCCTGCTGATCGGTGTCGTGTTCTGGTTCCTGCTCTCGCGGGCCCAGGGTGGCGGCAACCGGGTCATGGGCTTCGGCAAGTCCAAGGCCAAGCTGGCCAGCAAGGACACGCCGCAGGTGACCTTCGCCGACGTCGCGGGCGCGGACGAGGCGGTGGAGGAGCTCCAGGAGATCAAGGAGTTCCTCGCCGAGCCGGCCAAGTTCCAGGCCGTCGGTGCCAAGATCCCCAAGGGCGTGCTGCTGTACGGTCCGCCCGGTACGGGCAAGACGCTGATCGCGCGCGCCGTCGCCGGTGAGGCCGGCGTGCCGTTCTACTCCATCTCCGGCTCCGACTTCGTCGAGATGTTCGTCGGCGTGGGTGCCAGCCGGGTCCGCGACCTGTTCGAGCAGGCCAAGCAGAACTCGCCGGCGATCATCTTCGTGGACGAGATCGACGCCGTGGGCCGGCACCGCGGTGCCGGTATGGGCGGCGGGCACGACGAGCGCGAGCAGACGCTGAACCAGATGCTCGTCGAGATGGACGGCTTCGACGTCAAGACGAACGTCATCCTGATCGCCGCGACCAACCGTCCCGACATCCTCGACCCGGCGCTGCTGCGCCCGGGGCGCTTCGACCGCCAGGTCGCCGTGGAGGCCCCCGACCTCAAGGGCCGCGAGGCGATCCTCAAGGTGCACGCGCTGGGCAAGCCGATGGTGCCGGAGGTCGACCTCGAGGCGGTCGCCCGCCGCACGCCCGGCTTCACCGGCGCGGACCTGGCGAACGTGCTCAACGAGGCCGCGCTGCTCACCGCACGCAGCGGCGCACAGCTCATCGACGACCGTGCCCTGGACGAGGCCATCGACCGCGTCGTGGCCGGCCCGCAGAAGCGCACGCGGGTCATGAACGTCAAGGAGCAGAAGATCACGGCGTAC
The DNA here is from genome assembly GCF_028994805.1 of Promicromonospora iranensis. Taxonomy (GTDB): domain Bacteria; phylum Actinomycetota; class Actinomycetes; order Actinomycetales; family Cellulomonadaceae; genus Promicromonospora; species Promicromonospora iranensis. The sequence continues at coordinate 141,028 of NZ_JAJQQP010000008.1, forward strand.
CACGAGGGCGGGCACGCCCTCGTCGCCGCGGCGATGCGCTACACGGACCCCGTGACCAAGGTGACGATCCTGCCGCGCGGTCGTGCGCTCGGCTACACCATGGTGATGCCGCTCGAGGACAAGTACTCGACCACGCGCAACGAGCTGCTGGACCAGCTCGCCTACGCGATGGGCGGGCGTGTCGCCGAGGAGATCGTGTTCCACGACCCCACGACCGGCGCCTCGAACGACATCGAGAAGGCCTCGGCCATCGCGCGCAAGATGGTCACCGAGTACGGCATGAGCGAGCGGGTCGGCGCCATCAAGCTCGGCACGAGCGCCGGTGAGCCGTTCCTCGGCCGCGACTACGGGCACGAGCGGGACTACTCCGAGTCGGTCGCCGGCACCATCGACGACGAGGTGCGCAAGCTGGTCGAGGCCGCGCACGACGAGGCGTGGGAGGTGCTCACCCAGCACCGCGACGTGCTCGACGAGCTCGTCCTGCGCCTGCTCGACAAGGAGACGCTGAACCAGCGGGAGCTGGCCGAGGTCTTCGCACCGGTCGAGAAGCGTGCCGCGCGCGACGTCTGGCTGTCCAGCGAGCAGCGCACCGTGCACACGCGAGGCCCTGTCCTCACTCCCAAGGAGCTGGCGGCCCAGAACGGGCACTCCACCGTGCCGCAGGACGAAGCGGTGCTGGACACGGCTCCGCCGTCGGCGGCACCCACGGACCCGCCGAACTAGCGATGACGAACGACCGGGCAGCAACCAAGACCGGAGCACCACGATGACCGACGGGTCACCCCACCCCGTGTCGACGCCCGTGCGGCGTGCGGCGGACATCCCGCCGTACGACGCCGCACGGGCCGAGGCGGCAGTACGGGAACTCCTCCTCGCCGTCGGTGAGGACCCCGAGCGCGAGGGCCTGCGGGAGACGCCGGCCCGCGTCGCCCGGGCGTACCGGGAGATCTTCGCCGGCCTGCGGCAGGAGGCCGAGGACGTCCTGACCACCACCTTCGACCTCGGGCACGAGGAGATGGTGCTGGTCAAGGACATCGAGGTGTACTCGACCTGCGAGCACCACCTCGTGCCGTTCCACGGGGTGGCGCACGTCGGGTACATCCCCAACGTGGACGGCCGCATCACGGGCCTGAGCAAGCTGGCCCGCCTGGTCGAGGTGTACGCGCGCCGACCGCAGGTGCAGGAGCGGATGACCACGCAGATCGCGGACTCCCTCGTGGAGATCCTGGAGCCGCGCGGCGTGCTCGTGGTGGTCCAGTGCGAGCACCTGTGCATGTCGATGCGCGGTGTGCGCAAGCCGGGCTCGCGGACCATCACCTCCGCGGTGCGCGGCGTCATGCGCGACGGCGCCACGCGAGCCGAGGCGATGAGCCTCATCCTCGGGAAGTGACGGTGGTCCCCACCGTGCGCCATCCCACGCGGGACGCCCGGGTGCTCGGTCTGCCGGAGCTCTCCGGCGTCGGCCGCACCCTGGTCATGGGTGTCGTCAATGTCACTCCCGACTCGTTCTCGGACGGCGGGGAGTGGTTCGAGCCGTCGGCCGCCGTCGCGCACGGGCTGGAGCTGCTCGGCGAGGGCGCGGACATCCTGGACGTGGGCGGGGAGTCCACCCGGCCCGGCTCGGTGCGGGTCCCGCAGGACCAGGAGCTCGCCCGGGTGCTCCCCGTGATCGAGCAGCTGGCCGCACGCGGTGCGGTCGTGAGCGTGGACACCACGCGGGCGGCCGTCGCCGAACGAGCGGTGGCCGCAGGGGCACGCGTGGTGAACGACGTCTCCGGCGGCCTGGCCGACCCGGAGATGGGTCGCGCCGTCGCCGAGTCCGGTGCCGCGTACGTGGCGATGCACTGGCGAGGCCACGCGGACGTCATGGACGACCGGCAGGAGTACGACGACGTGGTCGCGGACGTCCGTGACGAGCTCGCCTCCCGCATGGCCGCTCTGCACGACGACGGTGTGCGACCCGAGCAGCTCATCCTCGATCCCGGTCTCGGCTTCGCCAAGGCTGGCGTGCTGAACTGGCCGCTCCTGGCTCATCTCGACGCCCTGCACCAGCTGGGCCGCCCTGTGCTCGTGGGCGCGTCGCGCAAGCGATTCCTCGGGCACCTGCTCGCCGACCCGGCGGGGCATCCCGCGCCGCCCCGGGCCCGGGACGACGCGACCGCCGCGATCTCCGCCCTGTCGGCCGTCGCTGGCGCCTGGTGCGTCCGGGTGCACACCGTCCGGGCCAGCGCGGATGCCGTCAAGGTCGCGGCCGCGTGGGCGGCCGCGAGCGACGGGTCCCGGGTAGGGTCACCGGGTACCGCTCCCCATTCCGCACCGGAAGCATTGACTTCCACCGTGGCCTTGACCACAGAATCGTGGACGGCCGGGGAACAGGGCATGCCGACCTGGCAGGATTCCGGTGCACGCACAGACGACGGGGGGAGACCACGGTGACCACAGCGTTCGGAACGGGCGTTACAGGCCCGGACGGCCGGTCGCTGGACCAGGTCCAGCTGACAGGCGTGAGCGCGCGGGGGTACCACGGTGTGCTGCCGTCGGAACGACAGACCGGCCAGGAGTTTCGGGCCGACGTCGTGCTGTACCTCGACACCCGCCCCGCGGCCGCCGGTGACGACCTGGCACAGACCGTGAGCTATGCGGACGTGGCGCAGGACGTCCACGACGTCCTGGCGGGAGAGCCCGCCGACCTCGTCGAGACCGTGGCCGAGCGCATCGCCGCGGCGGTGCTGGCCCGGCCGCAGGTCGAGGCGGTGGACGTACGCGTGCACAAGCCGCAGGCGCCCATCGCGGTGCCCTTCGCCGACGTCGCGGTGGCGATCCGGCGGGACCGCAGCCGCATGCCTGTGGTGGCCGCGCCGGCGTCGTCCGCCGACTCCGCGGCCGCGGCGCTCCTGTCCGGTCCGGACTCGGCGGCCGCACCGGCCGATCCCCTGGGGTACGAGGCCGGCACGAGGGACGTGTTCCCGGCGAGCCCGCCCACCGACTCGTGGAACGACGCGGCGGAGCACTCACGCAGCGGGCCCGAGGGCGCGTCGTACGCCGGCGAGCCCGAGCCGCAGGACCTCGAGCCGGTCACCCGCCCCGCACCGGACGAGCCGGCGCAGTTCGAGCCGGAGCCGTACCAGCCCTACCAGCAGGAGCCCGCCGAGCCGGCGCAGCTCCGCGCGGAGGCGTTCGAGCCGGATCCGCTGGTGGAGCGAGTTCCCGCCGCGGCACCTGCCGCGCAGCCGGCCGTCGAGACGCCGGAGCCGCTCCCGGTGCCCGAGCTCATCGCGCCCGCGCCCGTCCAGGTGGTCCCTGCCGCCTGGGACCTGCACGCCGACGCCCCGGCACCGGCCGAGCAGCGGGACCAGCCCGGCCAGGAGCCGACGTTCCGGCCGGACGAGCAGTTCCTGCCCGAGCAGGCCTTCGAGCCCGTCCAGCAGTACGAGTCGGTCCAGGGCCTCGACCAGATGCGCGACCAGCCGAACGCCTTCGGGCAGCAGTACGACCAGTTCGCGCAGCAGCCGGAGCAGGCCGAGCAGCCGGGTCAGCGGTTCGAGCCGGCCCAGCAGTTCGAGCAGCAGTTCGAGCAGGGCTACGAGCAGCAGCCGCAGCAGCCCGATGCCGTGCAGAACCAGTACGACCAGCTGTTCGAGCAGCAGTACGACCAGGGCGAGCCGGAGGCGACCCGCGTGTCGGCGGCGGCGGTTCCCGACCCCGCCGTCGGGCAGCCGGAGCACTACGCGGCCGGGCAGTACCAGCCCGAGCAGCCCCAGGCCGAGCAGTACCAGGCCGAGCAGTACCAGACCGAGCCGCGCGACCGGTTCGACGAGGTTCCCGCGGGGTACGTGGACGTGGTCATCGCGATCGGCGCCAACCTGGGCGACCCGCAGGCGACCATGCGGTCCGCCGTGGCCGAGCTGGACCGTATGCCCGGCCTGCAGATCACCGACGTGTCACCGCTGGCACGTACGGCTGCCGTCGGCGGTCCCGAGGAGCAGCCCGACTACCTCAACGCGGTGCTGCTGGCCCGCACCACGCTCTCGGCCCGCGGGCTGCTGCACCTCTGCCAGGAGGTCGAGAACGTGCACGGCCGCACCCGTGAGGAGCACTGGGGTCCGCGCACGCTGGACGTCGACGTGATCACCTACGGCAACCTGACCGACTCGGCCGAGGACCTCGAGGTGCCGCACCCCCGCGCGCACGAGCGGGCGTTCGTCCTCGAGCCGTGGTCCCAGATCGCGCCGGACGCGGTGCTGCCCGGCCTGGGTGGCGGCCCGGTGGCCCAGCTCGCGGCCACGGCGCCCGACCGGGCCGGCATCCGCTGGCTCGCCCTCGACTGGCTGACCGACCCGGAGCCCGATCAGGGCGGCGGCGGGACCACCGGCTCGAACCATCCCGCGGTGCCCGACGACGCGGGCAGCTCCGGCCAGGACGCGCACCCCGGCGAGATGCCGCCGGCCCTGCCGCCCTCGCTCCCGCCGAGCGGCCGCCCGCCGGTCCTGCCCGGCGGTCCCGTGGTCGAGGTCCCGGGCGGTGGGCACCCGCAGGGGCAGCACAGCGGTCCGGTCGAGGTCGATCGCCCGGCGCACGGTGCGCTCCAGCAGGAGGCGTACCCGGGTGGTTCGCACCCGCAGGGCTACTCCAGCGGGCCGGTGCCCGACGTGGGCGGCTCGGTGCCGGTCTCGCAGCAGACCACGCAGCCGGCGCTCACGGGCCCGCGCGGTGCGACGCCGGCCGGCAACGGCTCGGCGGTCCCGCCGCCGGAGGAAGCGCTCGTCCCCGCACCACAGGCGCCCATCGCGCCCCGGGCGGTGCGGGACACCGCGCGCGAGGCGCCGGCGCACGAGCCGCTGCCGTCGGCACCCTCCCCGGCGAAGCCGGTGTTCGCGCCGGTGAACCCGTCGCGCCAGCAGAGCGGGGTGTTCCCGCCCATGAACGGTGCCGCACCCCAGGAGCCGCCCGCCCCGGTGTTCGCCCCGGTCACCCCGCCGCCGAACGGGGTGCCGGACCAGGCCCAGAACGGTCAGCCGAACGGGCACGCCAACGGTCAGCCGAACGGCCAGCAGGACGCCTACGACAGCGACCACACGGTGATCCGGGTGCCGGGCTTCGTCGGCGACCAGCGCGCCACCGCGCCGTCGGACGGCCCGATCGACTCGGTGCCCTCGTGGGTCCCGGTGCGGGACGAGCGGGGGCGCGACGCCTGACATGCGCAGAACGCCGATCGGGTCCCTGATCGCAGTTCTCGTGGCCGTCGCGGTCGTCGGCTGGCTCGTGCTGCGCGCCCTGGAGGCGCGCGGCGTGTACCTCCCGGTCGTGCCCTGGCTGGTCGACGTGGCGATCCTCGCGCTGGCCGGAGCGGTGTTCTGGTCGGGCTGGACCGTGCGGTCGTACCAGAAGGGCAAGCGGCCCTCGCTCGACGGGCTCCGGGCCGCGCGGACCCTGGTCCTGGCCAAGGCCGCCGCGCTGACGGGCGCGCTGCTCGGCGGTTGGTACCTCGCGCAGGTCCTGGTGGTGCTGGGTGACCTCGCCATCGAGCCCCGGCGCGATCGCGCGGTAGCCGCCGGGATAGCCGTGCTGTGCTCGGTGGTGCTGGCCGTCATCGGCCTGGTCGTCGAGAAGTTCTGCGAGCTGCCGCCGTCGGGCAAGGACCACGCCGGCTCCGACGAAGGCGAGTCTCCGGCCCCGGCCTGAGGCTTCGCTGTCCTTGGCTTGCCCTCTGCGGAACAATGGCCATCATGACCAGCCCCTTCGAACCGCACGATGTGACCTGGAGCCGCGTGTCCCCGCGTCTCGTGACGGCCATGTTGGTGCCGGCCACCATCAGTCTCGGCATACCCATGGTCGTCGGCGTCGTGCTCGCCGTGACGATCAGCCCGTGGTTCTGGTTACTCGCCGGTGTGCCCGCCGTCTTCCTGCTGTGGTCGATCCTGCTGATCCCGCGCCAGGTCAGGGCCATCGGCTACGCCGAGCGCGACGACGACCTCCTGATCCGCAAGGGGGTCATGTTCCGGTCGATGGTCGTGGTGCCGTACGGCCGGATGCAGTACGTGGACGTCGAGGCGGGGCCGCTGGACCGCAAGCTGGGCCTGGCGAAGGTTCAGCTCCACACGGCGTCGGTCGGTACCGACGCCCAGATCCCCGGCCTGCCGCCGGACGAGGCGGCGCGCCTGCGCGACCGCCTGGCGTCCCGCGGTGAGGCCCGTCTGGCGGGGCTGTGAGCACACCGGAGCACGATCTCGACAAGAGCGGACCAGGCTCCGCTGCCCAGCGAGCACAACCCCCCGCAGAAGACCTGGGCTGGCGCCGCGTACACCCGATCACCCCCCTGGTCCGGGGCTGGGCCGTGGTCGGTGCGGCCCTCGTGATCCTCGGCCAGCAGAGCCTCGACGACGGACCGAGGGGTGGCCTCATCACCCTCGTCTCGGGTGAGTACTGGTGGACGCTGCTCGTCGCCCTCGCGGCCGTCGCGCTGGTCGGTTGGAGCTACTCGGTGCTGGCCTGGCGCATGACCACCTACGCCATCGGCGAGGAGACGGTGCACCTGCGGCGCGGCATCCTGTTCCGCCAGCAGCGGCACGCCCGCCTGGACCGGCTGCAGTCGGTGGACATCCGGCAGCCGCTCGTGGCCCGGTTCTTCGGCCTGTGCGAGCTCACCCTGGAGACCGCGGGCGGTACCGACTCCGGCGTCGCCATCGGGTTCCTGAAGGGGTCCGACGCCGACGAGCTGCGCGCGGAGCTCCTCGCCCGCGCGGCAGGCCTGAAGGTCGCGCGGACCGGCCCGGCGGCCGGCGCGCCGACGCAGGCGTCGCCGGGCGCGGTGGCCGCGCCGGCCGGCCCCGGCCACGCCGTGCCCGTCGGTCCCGCACCCGAGGGGCAGCCGGGGCAGCCGCTGGAGGCCGTCGCGCCGGGCCCCACCAGCCTCGAGGCACCCCAGGTGCCCGTGCTCAGCGTGCCGCTGGGCCGGCTGATCGCGTCGGTCGTGCGTTCGGGGGCCATGATCACGCTGGTGGCGTGGGCCCTGGTCGTGGTGGTGGTCATGATCGCCACCGGCGAGTTCGCGGTGATCTCCGCGTCGCTGCCCGCGGTCCTGGGTGCCGGTGGGTACCTGTTCGGCCGCCTCACCGGCGAGTTCGACTTCCGCGTGGCCATCTCGCCCGACGGCGTCCGGCTGCGTCACGGGATGCTGGAGACACGTTCGCAGACCATCCCGCCCGGCCGTGTGCAGGCCGTCCGCCTGGTGCAGAGCGTGCTGTGGCGCGGCCGCGACTGGTGGCGGGTCCAGGTGAACGTCGCCGGCTACGGTGGTGAGAGCGAGGAGAAGAACAGCGTGCTCCTGCCCGTCGGCACCCGTGAGGAGGCGCTGACGGTCCTGTCGCTCGTGCTGCCGGACCTCGGCGTCGACGAGCCGCGCCGCATCCTCGACGCGGGGCTGGACGGCGACTCCCGGACCGAGAGCGTGTACGTCACGGCACCCCGGCGGACGCGCATACTGGATCCGGTGGCATGGCGTCGCAACGGGTTCACCGTGACCGGTCGGGCCCTGCTGCTGCGCCGGGGCCGCATGGTGAAGATCCTGGACGTGGTGCCGCACGAGCGGACGCAGTCGCTGGGTCTGAGCCAGGGCCCGTGGCAGCGCCGGCTGGGTGTCGCCTCGTTCCAGGTGCACTCCACGGAGGGCCCGGTACATCCGGAGGCGCCGCACCTCGACGCCGGCGACGCCGCACGGCTCATGGCGGAGCAGGCCACGCGAGCCCGTAGCGCGCGTGCCGCCGCCGGTCCCGAACGATGGATGGAAAGACAGGGTGAGTGACCGGTGATACCCGGTGAGTAGCTCCGAAGAGCCGGGCCGACGGCCCGGCCGGCTGGGCGTCGGCGTGGTCGGCGCGGGACGCGTGGGTGCCGTGCTCGGCAACGCCCTGCGCGCTGCCGGGCATGCCGTCGTCGGCGCGAGCGGGATCTCGGAGGACTCCCGGGAGCGCATCGAGATGCTCCTGCCGGGCGTCCCCAACCTCGAGGTGCCCGACGTCGTCGAGCGCGCGGAGCTCGTGCTCCTCGCGGTGCCCGACGACGCGCTCGGCCCCCTGGTCGCCGGCCTCGCCGACACCGGGGCCTGGCAGCCGGGCCAGCTCGCGATCCACACGTCGGGCCGCTACGGCACGGCCGTCCTGGAGCCCGCCCGGCTGGGCGGTGCGATCCCGCTCGCGGTGCATCCCGCCATGACGTTCACCGGCACGTCCCTCGACCTGGCCCGCCTGGAGGGCTGCACGTTCGCCGTGACCGCGCCGGCGCCCGTGCAGCCGATCGGGCAGGCGCTGGTGGTCGAGATCGGCGGCGAGCCCGTGATCGTCGACGAGCAGCTCCGCGGCCTGTACCACGCAGCTCTCGCCCACGGTGCGAACCACCTGGTGGTGCTCGTCGCACAGGCCGCGCAGGCCCTGGAGGCGGCGGGGATCGAGGCGCCCGGCCGGGTGCTGGCGCCCCTGCTGTCGGCGGCGCTCGAGTCGGCCACCCGGTCCGCCGACGCGCGCGACGGCGTCGGGCCGGGGGCGATCTCCGCGCTCACGGGCCCGGTCTCCCGGGGCGACGTCGGCACCGTGCGCCGTCACCTGACCGAGCTCAGCGCCCTCGCCGCGGCCAGTGGGGCCACCGACGTGCCCGACAGCTACACCGAGCTCGCGCGCGGGGCCACCCGCCGCGCGCTCGCGAGCCACCGTATCGACGACTCCGCCGCGCAGAAGCTGCTGGACGCGCTGGACGGCGCCACCGGGGAGTCGCACGCAGGAAGGAAGGCACAGTGACCACCGAGGCCCAGACCCCGCCCGACGCGCGCGCCGCGCAGCGGACGCCGCTCGTGGTGCACACCCGCTCCGAGCTGCGCGACGCACAGATGCGCTGGGCGATCGCGGGACCCCTGGACTCGGCCGGGTCGGACGCGGGCCCCGGCAAGCGGGCGGTCGTCATGACGATGGGCGCGCTGCACGACGGGCACCTGGAGCTGGTGCGCCGGGCGAGCGAGGAGGCCGGGCCGAACGGGCAGGTGGTCGTCACGATCTTCGTGAACCCGCTGCAGTTCGGCGCGGGCGAGGACCTCGACACCTACCCCCGGGACCTGGACGGTGACGTGGCCAAGCTGGCCGGGGCCGGTGCCGACGTCGTCTTCGCACCCGCTCCCGAGGTCGTCTACCCCGACGGCGACCCGGTGGTCCGCGTGTCCGCCGGACACATCGGGGACGTGCTGGAGGGCGAGCACCGTCCCGGGCACCTGGACGGCGTGCTCACCGTGGTGCTCAAGCTGATGCACCTGGTGCGCCCCGACGTCGCGCTGTTCGGCGAGAAGGACGCCCAGCAGCTCCTGGCCGTTCGCCGCATGGTGCGTGACCTGGAGGTGTCGGTCGAGGTCGTGGGCGTGCCCACGGTCCGGGAGCCCGACGGGCTCGCGCTGTCCTCCCGCAACGCGTACCTGTCCGCGGACGAGCGGGAGCAGGCGCTCGCCCTGTCCCGGGCGCTGCGTGCGGGCGAGGCGGCCGCCGGCAGCGGCCCGGCGGGTGTGATCAACGCCGCGCGCGAAGTGCTGGACGAGGCCGACGGCGTCGTGGTCGACTACCTCGCGCTCGTCGATCCGGTGACCGTGGACGCGGTCACCGACGACTACTCCGGCCATGCGCTGCTGCTCGTGGCCGCACGGGTGGGTACTACCCGCCTGATCGACAACCAGGCCATCGAGGTCTCACCCGAGGTCCAGAGGTAGCACCATGAGCTCCACCCCGCACCGCCCGCCCGTCGCCCGCCCCGCGTCGCTGCAGCGGCCGATGATGATCGCCAAGATCCACCGCGCCACCGTCACGCAGGCGGACCTGCACTACGTCGGGTCCATCACCGTGGACGCCGACCTGCTCGACGCCGCGGACCTCGTCCCGGGCCAGCAGGTCGACGTCGTCGACGTGACGAACGGCGCCCGGCTGACCACCTACGTGATCCCGGGCGAGCCCGGCTCGGGCCAGATCTGCATCAACGGCGCGGCCGCCCACCTGGTCAGCCCCGGCGACATCGTCATCCTGATCGCCTACGGCATGCTCTCGGACCACGACGCGCGGACCTTCCTGCCGAACGTCGTGTTCGTCGACGAGAAGAACCGGATCGTCGAGATCAACGACGAGCCCGGACACGTGCCCGACGGGTACGGCCTCGAGGAGAGCGGCCTGCCGATCGAGCCGTTCCAGCAGGCCGGCCTGGTGCGCACGGCGTCGGGCCGAGCGTGAGTGCCGGTTCCGGACCTCGTCTCGCTCGTTCCCTCGCAGCCCCCGCGCCCGGCTGGACCGCGGAGGCTGACGCGATAGTCGTCGGCTCCGGCATCGCCGGGCTGACGGCGGCGCTCGAGCTGCGGACGCACGTGCCGCGGGTGCTGCTCGTGACCAAGGGCCGGCTCCTGTCGGGGTCGACGGTGTGGGCGCAGGGCGGTATCGCCGCGGCGCTCCACCCCTCGGACTCACCGGAGGCGCACCTCGCGGACACGCTCGCCGCCGGCGGCGGCCTGTCGGACCCGGAGGCCGTGCAGGTGCTGGTCACCGAGGGCCCGGAGCGCGTGCGCGAGCTTGTCGCCCGTGGCGCGGTCTTCGACAAGGCGGCCGACGGCGACATCGCGCTCACCCGCGAGGGCGGTCACCGTGCCGACCGGATCGCGCACGCCGGCGGTGACGCCACAGGTGCGGAGATCTCGCGGGCGCTCGTCGCGCAGATCGAGGCGGTCCGGCACGACCCGGGCATCGAGGTCGTGGAGAACGCCCTGGTGCTGGACGTGCTCACCACCATGCCCATGGGCGGTCGGGATGGGTCGAAGGAGAGCGGGGCGCGCGCCTGCGGCGTGACCCTGCACGTGCGGGGCACGGGATCGCGGGACGGCGTCGGTGCCGTCCTGGCTCCCGCGGTCGTGCTGGCGACGGGCGGGATCGGGCAGGTGTTCCGGTCCTCGACCAACCCGGCGGGCGCGACCGGCGACGGCATCGCCGCGGCGCTCCGGGCAGGTGCGGTGCTGGGTGACCTGGAGTTCGTGCAGTTCCACCCGACGGTCCTGTGGCTCGGTACGGGTGCCAAGGGCCAGGTGCCCCTGATCTCGGAGGCGGTGCGCGGTGAGGGCGCGCTGCTGCTCGACGTCGACGGGCACCGGTTCATGCCGGCGGTGCACGAGCTGGCGGAGCTGGCGCCGCGGGACGTCGTCGCGCACGCGATCCAGCGGCAGATGGCCGTCACCGGTGCCGACAACGTGCTGCTCGACGCCCGGCACCTCGGCCGGGAGTTCCTGCGCGCGCGGTTCCCGACGATCAACCGGCGGCTCCTGGAGGCGCAGATCGACTGGTCGGAGGAGCCCGTTCCCGTGTCGCCCGCCCAGCACTACCACTCGGGTGGCGTCGTGACCGACCTCGACGGGCGGTCCTCGGTGGACGGCCTGTACGCGGTCGGCGAGGTCGCCTGCACGGGAGTGCACGGGGCGAACCGGCTCGCGTCGAACTCGCTGCTGGAGGGCATCGTGTTCGCCTACCGGGCGGCGCGCGACATCGCCGCCCGGTTCGACGCCGGAGAGCTGAAGCCGGGCGAGCCCGCCGAGCGCCCTGGCGGATCCGGGCTGGTCGCGGCCGCCGCCCGCTCGCGCATCCAGAAGGTGACCTCCGCCGGGTCGGGCGTGATCCGGTCGGCCCGGTCGCTGGCCGAGGTCGACGAGCGGCTCGCCGCCGTCCGCGCCGACGCCCACCTCGCGGACGAGGTCATGGCCGAGCCCCAGGCCGCCGAGTGGGAGACCACCAACGTCCACCAGGTGGCCCGCGCGCTGACCCGCGCGGCCGCGCTGCGCGAGGAGACCCGGGGCGGCCACTACCGCACGGACTTCCCGAAGCCGGTCGAGGCATGGAAGCGCCGGGTCCAGGTCTGGCTCGACGCCGACGGGGTGCTCCAGGCGGGCTGAGCCCGGCGCAGGTCCGGATGCGGCATTGACCTCGGTCGCTGGCACGGGGCGTTGTGGTGACCGAAGTCATGGGCGGGCGCCGGCAACTGACCGCACGCGGCCGCGACTCCGGGGTCGGCTAGTGCGTGATGTAGCCGATCGGGTCGCCCGTGTTGACCGGCGCCCCTTCGTCGGCGGCGTGCTCCAGCGTTCCTGCGGCCTCTGCCACGAGCTGGGTTTCCATCTTCATCGCCTCGATGACGGCGACGGCCTGACCGTCGACCACGGTCTCGCCATCGGCCACCAGCCAGCGCACCACGGTGCCGGGCATCGCGGCGAGCAGCGGTACCCGTCCGTCGTCGGCTCGGCTGCCCGACGCCGACGGTGCGCTCGGCGCCGGTGCAAAGGCCGTCGCGGAGCCGGCTGCCGTCCCGGGACCTGCCGTCGGCCCGGCCGCACCGGACCCGGCACCGGCCGCGCCGACCCCGACCCCGGTCCCGCCCGGCGTTCGTATCCGGTGCCGCCGCCCGTCGATCTCGACCCACGTCGCCACGACCCCTGGCTCGGTCACCGGCGTGGCGAGCGTCTGGGGGTCGATCGACGGGAGCATCTCGGTCTCTATCCACTGGGTGTGGACGGCGAAGCCGGACTCTTCGGCCGTCCCCGTGAACGCGGGGTCGGCCAGCACCGCGCGATGGAAGGGCAGCACGGTGGGCACGCCCTCGACGACGGTCTCGGCCGCCGCTCGCCGAGCCCGCGCGAGCGCGAGCTCCCGGGTCGGCCCCCACACGACGACCTTGGCGAAGAGCGAGTCGAACTCGCCGGGGATCACCGACCCGGACTCCACCCCGGCGTCGACCCGCACGCCGGGACCGGCGGGCGCGACGAACCGCTCGATGCGCCCCGGGCCGGGCAGGAAGCCGCGCGCCGGGTCCTCGGCGTTGAGCCGGAGCTCGATCGCGTGCCCGTGCGGCTCGGGGTCCTCGGTGACGGACAGGGGTAGCCCGCTCGCGACGCGGAGCTGTTCGGCCACGAGGTCCAGCCCGGTGGTCTCCTCGGTGACGGGGTGCTCCACCTGGAGCCGGGTGTTGACCTCGAGGAAGGACAGGGTCCCGTCCGTACCGAGCAGGAACTCGACGGTTCCGGCGCCACGGTAGCCGGCGGCGGCACAGAGGTCGCGCGCGGACTCGTGGATCCGCTTGCGCACCGCGGGGTCGAGGAACGGCGCGGGGGCCTCCTCGACCAGCTTCTGGTTGCGCCGCTGGAGGGAGCAGTCCCGCGTGCCCGCGACGACCACGTGGCCGTGGTCGTCCGCGATGATCTGTGCCTCCACGTGCCGGGGCCGGTCGAGGAACCGTTCGACGAAGCACTCGCCCCGCCCGAACGCGGCCTCGGCCTCGCGCCGGGCGGCCTCGAAGAGCTCGGGCACCTCGTCGAGGGTCCTGGCCACGCGCATGCCACGTCCGCCGCCGCCGTGGGCCGCCTTGATGGCGAGCGGCAGCCCGTGCTCCTCGGCGAAGGCGAGCGCGGCGGCGGCGTCGGGCACCGGGCCGTCGGAGCCGGGCACGAGGGGCGCGCCGACGGTCCGCGCCAGGTCGCGGGCGGCGATCTTGTCGCCGAGCAGGTTGATGGTGGCCGACGACGGGCCCACCCACACCAGCCCCGCGTCCTCGACGGCGCGCGCCGCGGTGGCGCTCTCGGACAGGAAGCCGTACCCGGGGTGGACGGCGTCCGCCCCGGACCGGCGCGCGACGTCGAGCAGCTTCTCGACCGACAGGTAGGTCTCGGCGGCCGTGCGCCCGTCCAGGGCCCAGGCCTCGTCGGCGAGGCGGACGTGCGGGGCGTCCACGTCGCCGTCGGCGTACACCGCGACGGAGCGGATCCCCAGATCGGCGCAGGCGCGGGCCACGCGGACCGCGATCTCGCCTCGGTTGGCGATGAGCACGCTGCGGATCATGGGGTACCTCCGGGGTGGTTCTGGATCGTGAAGCGAACGCGCGCACCGGCCGGCAGCTGGCCCGCGAGCGGCACATGACCGGCCACGACGGCACCGATCACGGGATACCCGCCGGTCAGCGGATGGTCGGCCAGGAAGAGGACCGGGAGGCCGTCCGGCGGCATCTGGATGGCTCCGGTGACGCAGCCCTCGCTCGGCAGCTCCGCACCCTCCTTGTCCCGGACCCGGGCGACGGGTTCCCCGTCCAGACGCAGCCCCACGCGGTTGGAGCGCGGCGTGACGACCCAGTCCTGGCCGGTCAGCCGGGTGAGTGCCGCGTCGTCGAACCAGTCGTCGCGCGGCCCCAGGACGATCGGCAGCTCGGTCACCTCGCCGACGGCGGGCAGGCCGCCCGACGGGGGTGTCCCGCCCGTCCCGGACCGGTCGTCGCCGGGGGTGCCGGTCGCGGCGACCGACGACGGCCCGGCAGCAGGGAGGCCGCGAGCCGGCACGCCGACCGGCAGCACGTCGCCCGCCCCGAGCGGTTCGGGCCCGAGCCCGGCCAGCACGTCGGTGGACCGGCTGCCCAGCACCGGCGGCACGTCGATCCCGCCCCGCACCGCCACGTAGACGCGCACACCCCGCGTGGGCGGCGCGAGGCGCAGCTCGTCGCCGTCGTCCAGGGCGAAGGGCTCACCCGGCCGCGGACGGCGGTCGGGACGGCAAGCTCCGGTCTTGTCCGGTCCACCGGGCCCGGGCCGTACGACGACGTCGCCCGCCGCCCCCGTCACCGCGAGCACCTGCGGGCCGCGGGCGCGCAGCCGCAGGCCGCCCACCGACTCGATGGCGGCGGCGTCCGACGGGTTGCCGACGGCGCAGTTGGCCGCTCGCAGGCTGGGCCGGTCCAGTGCTCCGGACGCGGAGACACCCGCTCCCTCGGAGCCGGGTCGCCCGAGGTCCTGGACCAGCGCCTGCACCCCGACCCGAACCACCTCGACGCCGTTGCCGCGGGCCGCGCCGCCGCTGCTGCCGCTATCGCCGGCCGTACCGCCGGCAGCGGAGCCCCCGGCAGTCGCGCCCCCGGGGTCAGTTCCCGGCTCTGGCGGGCCGGCAGGCGCCGTCGGGCCGGCGGGGAGGGGGACGAAGCGGACCTCGTCCCCCGGGAGCATGAGGGCCGGGCGGTCGCGGGTCACGTCCCACACCGGCGCGTCGGTACGGCCGACGAGCTGCCACCCGCCAGGGCTCTCCCGGGGGTAGACGCCGCTGTACGGCCCGGCGAGCGCCACCGACCCGGCCGGCACGCGGGTGCGCGGGCTGGCCCGGCGGGGGACCACGAGCTCGGGGTCGTCGCTCGTCAGGTAGGCGAACCCGGGCGCGAACCCGACGAAGCCGACCGTCCATGCCGCCGCGGTGTGTCGCCGGACCAGCTCGTCGGTGCTCCAGCCGAGGAGCTCGGCCGCCTCGGCGAGATCTTCGCCGTCGTACCGGACGGGGATCTCGACGGTACGTGCGGCGGAGGTCGCGCGACGCTCGAGCGGTCGCGTCCGAAGCTCCGCCGCCAGGGCCTGTGCCGTGATCGCCGACGGCCGGAACGGCACGAGGAGGGTCCGGGCGCCGGGCACGGGCACGCCGACGCCGCGTAGGGGGTCGGTGGTGAGGGACTCGTACAGCGCGACCGCCTGGTCCAGGTCGTCGAGCTCGATCAGGAGGGCGTCGTCGCGCGCGGTCAGGACCCGGATCACGCTGCGGGGCCGTTGCCCGACGCCGGAGCGAAAGCCGTGAGTGTGATGCCCTCGGCGTCGAACACCTCGCGGATCCGCCGGGCCATGGCGACGGCACCGGGGGAGTCGCCGTGCACGCACACGGAGTCGGCGCGCACCGCGACGTCGGACCCGTCCACGGCGGTCACCACGCCCTCGGTGACGAGGCGGAGCATGCGCCGCGCGACGTCGTCGGCGTCGTGCAGCACGGATCCCGGTTCGCGTCGGGAGACGAGGCGGCCCTCGGGCGTGTAGGCGCGGTCGGCGAACGCCTCGGTGGCGGTCGCGAGCCCTGCCGCGGACGCCGCCGCGAGGGCCGCGCTGCCGGGCAGCCCCAGCATGACCAGCCCCGGGTCGACGGCGGCGACGGCCCTCGCCACCGCCGCCGCCACCCGCTCGTCGACCGCGGCGGTGTTGTACAGCGCGCCGTGCGGCTTCACGTAGGTGACGGTCGCCCCCTCGGCGTCGGCGAGACCGCGGAGCGCGCCGATCTGGTAGGCGACGTCGGCCTCGAGCTCGTCGTCGGGCACGTCCATGTTGCGGCGGCCGAACCCGGCCAGGTCCCGGTAGCCGACGTGCGCGCCCACCGTGACGCCGTGCGCCACCGCGGACCGCACGGTGCGGCGGATGGACGCGGGGTCCCCGGCATGGAAGCCGCAGGCGACGTTGGCGCTGGAGACGATGCCGAGCATCTGCTCGTCGTCGCCGAGGCTCCAGCGGCCGAAGCCCTCGCCGAGGTCGCTGTTCAGGTCGACGGCGCTCATGGTGTGTTTCCTTCGTGGTGCGGAGAGATCGGTGTGTCGAGGTCCTGGGCCAGGGCTCAGGTGGAGAGCAGGTCGAAGATCGGGCCTACCGCGTTGACCGCCATGTACCAGGTGACCACGGTGGCCAGGGTGCCGACCACCAGGAGCCACCGCGGGTACCGGACGCTGCCCAGCAGCGAGCCGCGGAACCAGCCGATGTACATGAACAGGGTCAGGCCGATGGGCAGGATGAGGCCGTTCACGCCGCCGACGAACACGAGCAGGGTGGCGGGTGCGGTGCCGATCGCCAGGTAGACCGCCAGCGAGACGACGATGAAGCCCACCGTCCACAGGTCCGCGGTGCGGCCGACGATCTTCGCGGAGAACACGGGCAGGAACGAGACGGACGTGTAGGCGGCGCCGATGACGCTGGTGATCGCGGCGATCCAGAACACGGCACCGAAGATGCGCAGGCCGGTCTCCCCGGCCGCGGCGCCGAAGGCGTCGGCGGCGGGGTTGCCCGCGACGTCCAGCACGACGCCGGAGGCCACGACGCCGAGGATCGCCAGGAACAGCACGTACCGCATGATCCCCGTGACGATGATGCCGCTGACCGCGGCCCGGTTGACCTCGCGGATGTTCTCGGGGCCCGCGGTGCCGGAGTCGAGCAGCTTGTGCGCGCCGGCGTAGGTGATGTAGCCGCCGACGGTGCCGCCGACGATGGTCGTGATCGTGGCGAAGTTGATGGTGTCGGGCAGGACCGTCTGCTTCAGGGCCTCACCGACGGGCGGGCCGGACATGATCATGACGGCCACGGTGAGCACGATCATCACCAGGCCGGCGACGATCACCACCCGGTCGACGACGGCTCCCGCGCGCTTGGCGAGGAAGATGGCGATGGCGACGGCGGCGCTGATCGCCCCGCCGATGCGAGGGTCGAGGCCGAACAGGGCGTTCATGCCCAGCCCCGCGCCCGCGGTGTTGCCGATGTTGAAGACGAGGCCGCCGAGGACGATCAGCACGGCGAGCACGTAGCCGCTGCCCGGCAGGGCCTCGTTGGCCAGCACGCTCGCACGCTTCCCGGTCAGCGTGATCATGCGCCACACGTTCATCTGGACCGCGAGGTCCAGCAGGATCGAGACCAGGATGCCGAACGCGAACGCGGCGCCCAGCTGCTGGGTGAACGTGGCCGTCTGCGTGATGAACCCCGGTCCGATGGCGGACGTCGCCATGAGGAACAGGGCGCCCAGCAGGGAGCGGCTGCGCGTGGATGCGAACCGCTTGACCCTGGCCGCCGGCGGCCCCGCCGGCGTCTCTGCCGACGTTTCCGCCGACGTCGTTGTCGGCGGGGTGGTGCGCTCGTGGCTCGTGTCGGACATCGCGTCCTCCTGGTCGTTGTGGTGAGCCGGATTGTTCAACAGTCAGGATCTTCCTCGTCGGATGTTTCCGCCGCATTGCGGAACATTCTCGATCATGACACGGCTCGAGCGCTGGAGAACAGCCCGGGACACGAGTTGTTTACCTGTCCGGGTCTGTTGGATTGTTCAACGAACCTCTACGGTCGGTCTCGACCCACCTCTGAGGGGAGAAGTGATCCATCATGTCGACACCACGTACCGCCAGGGTGCGAGCAGGCGCCGCCGCCCTCGCGCTCTGTGTCACCACCACGCTGGCGGCTCCTGCCGCGGCCCAGGCCGCGCCGGGATCGGGGGGCGACTGCCTCGACCCGAGCATCCCGCTCTCGGTCGAGGAGAGCCGCCTGGCCGCCCACCTGCCCGACCCGTCCGATCCGGCGGTTCCCGCCGACCGGACCTACGCCCGCACCGTCATCGAGGGCGGTGGGTTCGGCGGGTACACGGCCGCCTTCACGGCGGCCCTGTGCCGCACGCGCTCGCTCGACGGTGCGACGGCGCTGGCCGAGCGCAAGGGCGAGGCCCTGTGGGACGCCGCCGTCCGCCGGGCCCAGAGCGACGGCGCCGTCCGCGGCGACCTGCCCGCCAGCGACGACCGCCCGCTGTACTGGACCCGTGTCGAGGCCATGTCGGTGCTGCGCCAGTGGGCACCCGAGGGCGGCCTCACCGATGCCGAGCGGGCCGGTCTGATCGAGACGTTCGACAGGGCGGCGCGGGGCATGTTCGACATCGACCTGCCGCCCGGCGACGACGTCCTGCGCGTGATCGTCAGCGGGTTCGACGTCTTCACGCTCGACGGCGGGACCACCGGCCCCGCGCCGGGCACCGTGGGCAACAACATCCGGCACGGCAACCCCTCGGGCGCGGCGGCGCTGTCGCTCGACGGCACCACCTATCGCACCGACGACGGCAAGGTCGCCCACGTGGAGGCCTACACGCTCCCGGTGAGCTACCCGGAGTTCGAGCGCGGCTACCTCGAGGACACCGTCGGACCGTTCATGGAGCCCGGCCCGCGCCAGGTCGACGCCTCGATCACGGTGAGCCAGGCCGGCGGGTCCCAGTTCAACCTGGAGCAGTGGAACGCCCGCTACCACGGCACCTTCCCGGGCAACGACAACGGTGCGCCGTGCCCCTGGACCGGCGAATGGCCCCAGCTCGCGGTCGACAACCCCGCCTGCAACATCCAGGTCGTCGACCGCTGGGGCGGCGGTGACGGGCTCACCGACCCGCCGCAGTGGACCACGGCGAGCCTGCCGATCGCGGAGATGATCGCGGCGAACACCGGGGCCGACGTGCCGCGTCCGCCCGGCGACACCTGGCCCGACCCGTCGGTGGCCTTCGGCGTCGTCTGGAACACCAGCTACACCGCGTTCCCCGATTGCACGTCGCCCGAGCTCGAGTCCTTCAACGACTCTCCGTCGGTCACCTACCCGCCAACCACGCCGCCGGTGCCGCCGGCCGAGGACTCCTGCTCCTTCAGCGGGGGCGGCGGCAACTACCTCTCGAACGAGAGCGCTTACCGCAACACGCTGCTGCGGGACCGTGCGGGGCTCGACATCCCGGCCGGGCACATCCACACCCCGGGCATGCAGCACTTCGAGACCGACTTCGGCGTGAGCGACGCGACGTTCGACGCGTGGCGCACCTCGATCGCCGCCCAGACCCGCAACCTGGTCCACGCGGTGATCGACACGACCGACTGACCCACCCCGATCGTTGAGTGCTGGCTATTTGCGGGAGTTCGGCCTCAAGACCCGCAAATATCCAGCACTCAACGAGCTGTTGCGGTCCGTAGGATGGGGGAGTGACAGCGGATCGGGCGGAGCGGAGCGCGGACGCCATCCGCGAGCTGATCGTCACCGGCCGGCTCACCCCCGGTCAGCGGCTCTCGGAGCAGTCGGTGAGCGAGTCGCTCGACGTGTCCCGCAACACCCTGCGCGAGGCCTTCCGGATCCTGGTCCACGAAGGGCTCCTGGTCCGGCGGCCCAACGCGGGCGTCGCCGTGGCGCGACCCACCCTCGCCGACGTCGTCGACATCTACCGCGTGCGGCGCCTCATCGAGGTGCCCGTGCTCGCGGCGGGCGACCCGGCTCACCCCGGCGCCCGCACCATGCGTGACGCCGTCGACGCCGCCCTCGCCGCCCGGCTCGGCGGCGACTGGCGCGACATCGCAGCCGCGAACATGCGGTTCCACTCGGGCATCGTCGCGCTCGCGGGCAGCGCCCGGCTCGACCGCGTGCACGCGAACCTCTCCGCGGAGCTGCGCCTGTCGTTCGGCCTGCTGGGCGACGACGACGGGGCCTTCTTCGACGGCTTCGTGGACCGCAACGCCGGTCTCCTGCGCCGGTTCCTCGCGGGTGACGCCGACGGCGCAGCGGCCGACCTGAACCGCTACCTCACTGACTCGGAGCGGCTGCTGCAGGACATGGTGGACCGCGCCGGGACGCCCCGCGCTGCGGATACGACGCCCCGCGCTGCGGATACGACGCCCCGCGCTGCGGATACGGTGAGCCCGTGAGCACTCTCCCCGTCTTCGACACGCCCACCACGGTCACCCCGGGAATCGACGCCGCCTGGGTCGCACGCACCGTCGAGATCGCCCTCGACGAGGACCTCGGCCCCGCTCCCGGCCGCGACGTGACCTCGCAGGCGACCATCCCGCCGTCGGGCACCGGGGTCGCCGAGCTCGTGGCCCGCGAGGACGGCGTCCTCGCGGGCCTCGTGGTGGTGCGGGAGGTCCTGGACCAGGTGGCGACCCGCCTGGCCCTACCGGCTCCGGGCGTCACCTTCCACGCGCAGGACGGCGACGCCGTCACCGCGGGCCAGGTCGTCGCGTCGCTGGACGGACGCACCCAGGTGCTGCTCGTGGCCGAGCGGACCATGCTCAACCTGGCCAGCCGTGCCTCGGGCGTCGCCACGGCGACCCGCGCCTTCGTGCGCGAGCTGGAGGGCACCGGCGCGCAGGTGCTCGACACCCGCAAGACGACGCCCGGCCTGCGTGCCCTGCAGAAGTACGCGGTGCGCGCCGGTGGCGGCACGAACAAGCGCATGGGCCTGTACGACGCCGCCATGGTCAAGGACAACCACGTGGTCGCTGCCGGGTCAGTGGCCGCGGCGGTCCGCGCCGTGCGCGAGATGTTCCCGGACGTGCCGGTCCAGGTCGAGGCCGACACCACCGCCCAGGCGCTGGAGGCCCTGGCATCGGGTGCGGACTTCCTGCTCCTCGACAACATGGAACCGGACCGTCTCGCGGAGGCGGTGGCCGCCGTCCGCGAGCGGGAGGGGAAGGACGGCGTCCCCGCGCACGTCGAGCTCGAGGCGACCGGCAACCTGACGCTCGAGAAGGCGCGCACGGTCGCGGCGACGGGCGTGGACTTCCTGTCGGTAGGCGCTCTGACCCACAGCGCCCCGATCCTGGACCTGGCCCTGGACCTTCGCGCCTGACCTTCCCGCTCGCCGAGCGCCGGGCACCTGCCCTCCGGGTGTGGTCGACCGGGCACCGAGCCCGCACCCGACGGGTGATCCGCACCGATAGAATCACTCGGGTGACGACCGAGAACTCCGCTGCCGAGAACGCCGCGACCCCGCCGACCGACGACCTGCCCGAGCAGCTGCGGATCCGGCGTGAGAAGCGTGAGCGCCTCCTGGCGCAGGGTACGGAGGCCTACCCCGTCGGCGTCCCGGTCACGCACGCCATCAGCGAGGTCCGCGCGACGTACAGCCACCTCGAGGCAGGCCAGGAGACGGACGACGTCGTGGGCGTCGCCGGCCGCGTGGTCTTCATCCGTATCGGCGGCAAGCTGTGCTTCGTCACTCTGCAGGACGGCGAGGGCAACCGTCTGCAGGGCATGCTGAGCCTCGCCGTGCTCGGCGAGGAGGCGCTCGCGGCCTTCAAGACCGACGTCGACCTCGGCGACCACCTCTTCCTGCACGGCCGGGTCGGTGCGTCGCGTCGGGGCGAGCTGAGCATCTTCGCCGACGAGTGGCGGATGGCCGCCAAGGCGCTGCGTCCGCTCCCGGTGCTGCACAAGGACCTGTCCGAGGAGGCGCGCGTCCGGCAGCGCTACGTGGACCTCATCGCACGCCCGGCCGCGCGCGACATGGTGCGCCTGCGTGCCGGCGTCGTGCGCTCGCTGCGCGAGAACTTCCACCGCCGCAGCTATCTCGAGGTCGAGACGCCGATGCTGCAGACCATTGCTTCCGGCGCCTCGGCACGACCTTTTTCGACGCACATGAATGCGTACGACCTGGAGCTCTTCCTGCGCATCGCGCCCGAGATCTTCCTGAAGAAGGCCGTCGTCGGCGGTGTCGAGAAGGTCTTCGAGATCAACCGCAACTTCCGTAACGAGGGTACGGACTCCTCGCACTCGCCGGAGTTCGCCATGCTCGAGGCCTACGAGGCCTACGGCGATTACAACACCATCGGCGCACTCACCCAGGACCTCGTGCAGACGGCGGCCCAGGACGTTCTCGGCACCACGATCGTGACGCTTCCCGACGGTTCCGAGTACGAGCTGGGCGGGGAATGGGCAAACCTGCGCATGTACGACTCGCTCTCCGAAAGCCTGGGCGAGGAGATCACCAGCGACACGTCGGTCGAGGAGCTCGAGAAGATCGCCGGGCGGCTCGATGTCGAGGTCGGCAACAAGAAGATCCTCAATCACGGAAAGCTCGTCGAGACGCTCTGGGAGCACCGCGTGGGCGACCACCTGTCGGCGCCGACGTTCGTCCGGGACTTTCCCGTGGAGACGTCGCCGCTCACCCGGGACCACCGCACGGAAAAGGGACAGGTCGAGAAGTGGGACCTGTACATCCGCGGCTTCGAGCTGGCCACCGGCTATTCCGAGCTCGTCGACCCGGTGGTCCAGCGTCAGCGCTTCGAGGCGCAGGCCAGGATGGCTGCGGCGGGCGACGACGAGGCCATGCTGCTCGACGAGGATTTCCTGACCGCGATGGAATTCGCGATGCCCCCTTCGGGCGGAATGGGTATGGGCATCGACCGCCTGCTCATGGCGCTGACCGGCCAGGGCATCCGCGAGACCATCCTTTTCCCGCTGGTGAAGCCTCAGGCCTGAGGAATGTGAACCGGCAGACGAGTTTGTGAGGATCTTGTGATGGATACGACGCTAGCGGTGCTCGCCGGACTCACGCCCTCGGTGGGTGTCGGTCTGTTGTTCTGGTTTGCGATGCGGAAGATCCTGCGCGCGGACCGCCACGAGCGCGAGGCGCTCGACCGAATGGATCGCGAGGCGATGGTGGCGACAGCAGAAAACACGGGGAATTCCCCTTCGCGCTGATCCGTGCGGGCGAGGTTATCCCTGGCGACCTTCCGGATCAAATCCCCGCACTTCTCCCCGTGCTACAACTCTTCCGGGTGAAGTTTTCGTGATCGGCGTCACATGCTCATTATTGACATGTCAATATTGAGTGCGGCATGCTCACGAACTAACCCCGGAATTTGTGGCGCGGAAGGGAAGTACCCGTATGGTTCAGAAGGTTCAGCTCGTTCTTGAAGATGACATCGATGGCGGTGCCGCCGACGAGACCGTGAACTTCGGCCTTGACGGCGTCTCCTACGAGATCGACCTCAATGCCGAGCACGCGGCTCAGCTGCGTGACGCACTCGCTTCGTGGGTCGGCCACGCGCGCAAGGTGAAGTCGCCGGCTGCCCGCACTGCCACCACTCGCCGGTCTCGTTCCGGCAGTGAC
This sequence comes from Promicromonospora iranensis, assembly GCF_028994805.1. Lineage (GTDB taxonomy): Bacteria > Actinomycetota > Actinomycetes > Actinomycetales > Cellulomonadaceae > Promicromonospora > Promicromonospora iranensis. Next base: position 164,514 of record NZ_JAJQQP010000008.1, read on the forward strand.
ACGGCCGCGGTCCGCGAATGGGCCAAGGCCAACGGCTACACCGTGAGCGACCGTGGTCGAATCGCGGCGGAGGTCCAGGAGGCTTACGCGAAGGCCAACGGCTGACGCGTCGTCGACACGACGGCATAGAGCGCCCCGGCGCCCCTGTGAGGGGCGGCCGGGGCGTCGTGCGTCCAGGCGGGTGCACGAGGGAAACGTCATTAGGCTGGCCGCATGAGCATTCCTACTGCTGCCCTCTGGATCGGCACCTATCCGGCGTCGGGTGACGCCCCGGGCACCGGTGAGGGCGTCTGGCGCGTCGGTGTCGACGGGAGCGGCCGGTTCACCGGCGGCGAGCTCGTCACCCAGGTGGCCGCGCCGTCATTCCTGGCCCTGGACCCCTCGGGGCGCACGCTCCTGGCGGTCACGGAGGCGGAGCCCGGCACCCTCACCTCGTTCCGTGTGTCCGACGCCGGCATGCTCACCCCCGCGGGGAGCACCCCCTCGGGCGGTACGAGCCCGTGCCACGTCGTCGCGACCGACACCGCGGCCTGGGTGGCGAACTACGGTGACGGTGTGGCCGCCGTCGTCGGGCTGAGTGCGGACGGCGCGCTCGCCACGCCCCGGACGTTCCCGCACGCGGGCACGGGACCGGTCGAGGACCGGCAGGAGGGTCCGCACGCTCACTTCGTGCACGTCTGGGGCGACCGGGTCCTCGTGTCCGACCTCGGGACCGACGAGCTGCGCACCTACCCCCTGGACGCAGGGGCCGCCGCCCCCGGCGAGGCGCCGAGCGGCGAGGTCGCCGTCGTCCTGCCGCCCGGTACGGGGCCCCGCCATCTGGCGGAGCTCGCCGACGGCACGATCCTCCTCGTGGGCGAGCTGGACTGCCGGCTGCACGTCCTGGTCCCCGCCGGCCCTGGCCGCCTCGCGCACGTGGGCTCGGTGGCGATCACCGGGCGCACGATGCCCGACGGCTCCGCCGGGTACCCCTCGCACGTCACCGTCGACGGCGACCTGGTGCACGTGGGGGTACGCGGCCCGGACGTGCTGTCGGTGCTCCGGGTGCACGACGCCGCTGTCGCACCGGACGGCGTCGACGCCGCCGTACCCGGCGCCGTGGCGCACCTGGTCCTCGAGAACGTCGCCGACATCGATCTCGGCGCGGGTGCCTGGCCGCGCCACCACGCGGTCCTGGCCGACGGCGGTGTCGTGGTCGTGGCCGCGCAGAACACCGACGAGCTGATCGCGGTCCGGCTGGACCGGACGTCTGGCCAGGGAGAGGTCACGGACCGACTGGAGCTGCCCGTGCCCGCGTGCGTCCTGGAGGCGTGATGTGTGACAGCCTGCCTCCCGGCCTCGTCGAGCCGGACGGGGCCCGACCGCTCCGGATCGCGATGGTCTCCGTGCACACCTCGCCGCTGGAGCAGCCCGGGACGGGCGACGCGGGCGGCATGAACGTGTACGTGCTGGAGCTGTCCCGGGCGCTCGCCCGGCGCGGGGCGCAGGTGGAGATCTACACCCGGGCGACGACGTCGGCCCAGCCCAAGGTGACCGACGCCGAGCCCGGCATCCGGGTCGTCCACGTGTCGGCGGGGCCGTACGAAGGGCTGGACAAGAACGACCTGCCGGGCCAGCTGTGCGCGTTCGCCGCGGGGGTGCTGCGCGCCGAGGCGCACCGGCCGGAGGGCTGGTACGACGTGCTGCACACCCATTACTGGCTGTCGGGCCAGGTGGGCTGGGTCGCGGCAGAGCGCTGGGACGTCCCGCTGGTGCACACCATGCACACCATGGCGCGCGTGAAGAACGCGTCCCTCGCGCCGGGCGACGCTCCCGAGCCGCAGGGCCGGATCATCGGTGAGGAGCAGGTGGTCGCCGAGGCCGATGCCCTGGTCGCGAACACCGAGCAGGAGGCCACCGAGCTGGTCCGTGATTATCACGCCGAACCCGCTCGGGTGCGCGTGGTGCAGCCCGGCGTGGACCTCGGGGTGTTCTCCCCGCTCCCGGACGTCTCCGCGGGAGACCCGGCGGAGACCGACCGGCACCGGGCCGCACAGCGAGCCGAGCTGCGGGAGCGCCTCGGGCTGCCCGTGGACCGCAAGGTCGTGCTGTTCGCGGGCCGGGTGCAGCTGCTCAAGGGGCCCGACGTGCTGGTGCGGGCGCTGGGGGAGCGGGTCTGGTCGGAGGGAGACGGGCGGACGCCCCTGCTCGTCGTGCTGGGCGGGGCGTCGGGCCGGCCCACCGCCGTCCGCGAGCTCGAGGCGCTGGCCTACCAGGAGGGGGTGGCCGCCCACGTGCGGGTACGGCCCCCCGTGCCGCAGCAGGTACTCGCCGACTACTTCCGGGCCGCCGACCTGGTGGCCGTGCCCTCGCACAGCGAGTCGTTCGGCCTCGTCGCGGCCGAGGCGCAGGCGACCGGCACCCCGGTCGTCGCGGCCGCGGTGGGCGGCCTGCGCACCGTGGTCGAGGACGGCGTCTCGGGGGTGCTCGTGCCCGACCACGAGCCCGCGAGCTGGGCGCTGGTCCTCAAGAGCCTCCTGGACGACGACACGCTCCGCGCCCGCCTGGCCGTGGGCGCTCGCGCCTCCGCGGCCAGGTTCGGCTGGGACCGGGCCGCCGACGAGATCCTGGACGTCTACGAGCAGGCGCGCAAGCACCACACGACAAGACAACAATCCCCGCCGAGGTAGTCATGTAGCGAGGTAGTCGTCTGGCGAGGTAGTCGATCGCAAGCTGGATGACTACCTCGCCAGATGACTACCTCAGCAGGGTTGGCAGGTCAGCGGCCCTGGTTGGCGACCGCGGCGATCGCGTCCTTCGCCGCCTCGGGATCGAGGTAGGTGCCGCCCGGCTTCACCGGGGCGAGGGTCTCCTCGTCGAGCTCGTAGACCAGCGGGATGCCGGTCGGGATGTTGAGCCCGGCGATGGCCTCGTCCGAGACACCGTCGAGGTGCTTCACCAGGGCCCGCAGCGAGTTGCCGTGGGCGGCGACGAGCACGGTCTTGCCGGCCTTGAGGTCGGGGACGATCTCGCTCTCCCAGTACGGCAGGGCGCGCTCGAGCACGAGATTGAGGGCCTCCGTGCGGATGACGGGCGCGTCCGCGTAGCGTGGGTCGGAGTCCTGGCTGAACTCGGAGCCCAGCTCGATCTCCGGCGGCGGCACGTCGTAGGAGCGACGCCAGAGCATGAACTGCTCCTCGCCGAACTCCTCGAGCGTCTGCTTCTTGTCCTTGCCCTGCAGCGCGCCGTAGTGGCGCTCGTTGAGACGCCAGCTGCGCTTGACCGGGATCCAGTGGAGGTCGGCGACGTCGAGCGCCAGGTTCGCCGTCATGATCGCGCGGCGCAGCAGCGAGGTGTGCAGGACGTCCGGGCTCACGCCGGCCTCCTTGAGGAGCAGGCCACCGCGCTTCGCCTCCTCGACGCCCTTCTCGGAGAGGGCGACATCTACCCAGCCGGTGAACAGGTTCTTCGCGTTCCACTCGCTCTCGCCGTGGCGGAGCAGCACGAGGGTGTAGGTCATGGTTCCATCCTGCCATCGGCGCGCAGACAGTTGTTGCCGCCTCCAGGTGGTGGAAGCGGCAACAACGTGCCCGACGGCGGCGAGAGCACTGCTCGTCGGTGCTACTCGTCCGGAAAGTCTCCGGTGACGAGGAAGGTCACGCGGCGCGCGACCGACACACCGTGGTCGCCGAACCGCTCGTAGTAGCGGCCGACGAGGGTCACGTCGACGGCCTCCTGCACGGTGCCCTGCCACTCGGGCGCCAGGAGCAGGTTGAACGTCTCCTGGTGCAGGGCGTCGATGATGTCGTCGTCCCGCTCGAGGGCCTCGGCCACCGTGAGGTCGCGCGTGGCGAGCAGCTTGGTGGTGCGCTGTGACACGCGGACGGCGGCGTCGTGCATCTTCGCGAAGGTGTCGCGTGCCTCCGGCACGATCGCCTGCGCGGGGTAGCGGCCACGTGCCACCTGGGCCACATGCCGGGCGAGGTCGCCCATGCGTTCCAGGGAGGCGCTCATGCGCAGCGCGCTGACGACCACCCGCAGGTCGGTGGCGACCGGCGCCTGCTGCGCGAGCAGGTGCACGCACCGCGCGTCGAGGGAGTCCTCGATGGCGTCGATGGTCTTGTCGGAGGCGATCACCTCCTGGGCCAGCTGGAGGTCTGCCTCCAGCAGCGCCGTGCCGGCACGGGTGATGGCGGACTCCACGAGCCTGCTCATCTCGGTCAGGTCCTCTCCGACCTGCTGGAGCTCAGCTTCGAAGATCTGTCGCATCGGTTTCCTCTCGCACTCGGGGCGCGCGGACGGTTCGCGTCCGCTGTCGCGCCGCCGAAGGGCGGGCAGGGCCGACGCGCGACCGGGCCGACCGTCCGGACAAGTCCCGAACGGCGCACGGCACAGCTACCGCCCGCACCCGCCAAGGTTCGGCGTCGCGATGTACCGGGAGGTTAACGCTCTTCCTCCCTGACATGAACAGTAGGCGACACGATCGTCCGAGCGCCCGCCGACGTCGTCCTGCGGTTGAAACGTCGACCTACCCTGGAGGCGTGGACGGAATCATCTCCGGGGTACCGGTGCTGGCCGCCGGAATTCTCGGCGTGATCGTCGGCGTGGTCGCCACCGTGGCCTTCCGCGTCTCCGAGCGGCAGCAGCATGCCCTTCCTCAGGCCGAACCCGACGAGCTCGACGCGGGCCTCGTCCGCGTGCTCTCGGTCCTCCGTTCCGCCGCCGTCGTGCTCGACGGCGAGGACGAGGTCATCCGGGCGTCCCCGCCCGCCTACGCGCTGGGTGTGGTGCGCAACGACGCCCTGGTGCACCCGGCGATCACCGACCTGGTGGCCCTGGTGCGCCGCGACGGCGTGATCCGTGAGCAGGAGCTGGAGCTGCCCCGCGGCCCGGTCGGCCAGGGCACCGTGCTGCTTCAGGTGCGCGTGGCCCCCCTGGGCCTCGAACGGGTGCTGATGCTCGCCGAGGACCGGACCGAGGCGCGCCGCGTCGAGGCGATCCGCCGCGACTTCGTGGTCAACGTGTCCCACGAGCTGAAGACGCCGGTGGGCGCGCTGGCGCTCCTGGCGGAGACCGTGGCCGACGCCGCGGACGACCCGGTCGCCGTCCGACGCTTCACCGAGCGCATGCAGCGCGAGGCCGTCCGGCTGTCCGCGCTGGTGCAGGAGATCATCGAGCTGTCGCGCCTGCAGGGCGCCGGTGCCGTGCCGAAGCTGACGCCCGTCCCGATCCGCGAGGTCGTGGAGGAGGCGGTCGACCGCGCACGCACCACCGCACAGTCCAAGAACATCGCGATCACCATGGGCGGCGACCTGGACACCGAGGTCTACGGCGACCACAACCTCCTGGTCACCGCCGTCCGCAACCTGGTCGACAACGCCGTCGCCTACTCCGGGCCCGCCAGTCGTGTGGGCGTGGGGGTGAACGAGCGGGCCGGCCTGGTCGAGATCGCCGTGGTGGACCAGGGCGTGGGGATCGCCGAGGACGCACAGGACCGCGTCTTCGAGCGTTTCTACCGCGTGGATCCGGCGCGCTCGCGCGACACTGGGGGCACCGGGCTGGGCCTGAGCATCGTCAAGCACGTCGCGGCCGACCACGGTGGCGACGTCACCATGTGGTCGGAGCCGGGCCGGGGCTCGACCTTCACCCTGCGCATCCCGTCCGCGGACCGGCCCGACGCCGGGCACCGCGGCACCTCTCACGAGGAAGCGGGAGAGCAGGAAGAGCACGACCAGCAGGGCCAGCAGGGCCAGCAGGGCCAGCACAAGGCCACAGCTCATGGGGCCACGAAGAACGAGGAGGTAGGTGCGTGACGCGCATCCTGGTTGTCGAGGACGAGGAGTCGTACCGGGATCCGCTGACGTACCAGCTGACCCGCGAGGGTTTCGAGGTGATCGAGGCCGCCGACGGCAACTCGGCGCTCGCTGCGTACGACGCGGAGGGTGCTGACCTGGTGCTGCTCGACCTGATGCTCCCTGGCCTGTCCGGCACGGAGGTGTGCCGGGAGCTGCGTGCTCGTGGCGACGTCCCGGTCATCATGCTGACGGCCAAGGACTCGGAGATCGACAAGGTGGTCGGCCTGGAGCTCGGCGCCGACGACTACGTGACCAAGCCCTACTCGTACCGGGAGCTGCTGGCCCGCGTGCGGGCGGTGCTGCGCCGCCGGCAGCCCAACGACTCGACCGACCAGGACGAGGACGGTGTGCTCGAGGTCGGGCCGGTCCGGATGGACGTGGAGCGGCACACCGTCGCCGTGTCCGGGGAGAGCGTCGCCCTGCCGCTCAAGGAGTTCGACCTGCTCGAGCTGCTGATGCGGAACGCGGGCCGGGTGCTCACCCGTGGCCAGCTGATCGACCGGGTCTGGGGCGCCGACTACGTGGGCGACACGAAGACGCTCGACGTCCACGTGAAGCGCATCCGCTCGAAGATCGAGCCCGACCCGGGCACGCCCAAGTACCTGCTCACCGTGCGTGGCCTGGGCTACAAGCTGGCCGACGACGAGGGGTGAGCCCGGAGGCGTGCGGCGCGCCCGCGTGTCGCACGTCACGGGCGACCCACGGTTCTGGCCACCTCCCGTTCACCTGGTGTTTGCTCGCGGGACCGCGCCCGTGAGTAGTTTCACGATCCGTGATCACCTCCCGATACACCCGACTCGTCTCTGCCGCCACCGCAGGCGCCCTCGTCGTGCCGCTCGCGGGCTGCGGCATGGTCGGGCTGCCGGGTCTCGGTGCGGACGACGAACCCGTCGCCACGTCTGAGCCCGCACTCGTGGGCGAGTTCCACGGGGCCGGCGCCTCCTCCCAGGAAGCGGCGATGGAGGCCTGGATCAGCGGCTTCCAGGAGCAGCACCCGGGCGCCGTGATCAGCTACGACCCGATGGGCTCGGGTGACGGACGGGAGGCCTTCCTCGCGGGCGGCACCGCCTTCGGCGCCACCGACGTCGCGCTCAGCGACGAGGAGATGGCGGCCTCCGGCCCGGCCTGCGACGGCGGCAACGCCATCGACCTGCCCGTCTACATCAGCCCCATCGCCGTGGCCTTCAACCTCGAGGGCATCGACCGGCTGAACATGTCCTCCGGCGTGATCGCGGGGATCTTCACGGGGCGGATCACCCGGTGGGACGACCCGGCGATCGCCGCGGCCAACCCCCAGGCGAAGCTGCCGCCCCTCACGATCACGCCGGTGCACCGCGCCGACGACTCGGGCACCACCGAGAACTTCGCCGACTACCTCCACGCGACCGCCCCGCAGGCGTGGCCGCACGAGCCGGACGGCATGTGGCCGCTGCCCGAGGGGTTCGCCGCGGACGGGACGAGCGGCGTGACCCAGACGGTCCGGTCCACGCCGGGCAGCATCACGTACGCCGACGCCTCGGCGACGTCCGACCTCGGGCGCGTCGCCATCAAGGTGGGCAAGGAGTACGTCCCCTACAGCGCGGAGGCCGCGGCCTCCGTCGTCGACGTCTCGCCGCGGATCGAGAACCGCTACGAGCACGACCTCGCGTTCGTGCTCGACCGGAAGATCGACAAGCCGTTCGCCTACCCGATGGTGCTCGTCTCCTACCTGGTCGTGTGCTCGCGGTACGAGGACAAGACCAAGGGGAGGTTCGTCAAGGAGTTCGTCGAGTACGTCGCGTCCACCGAGGGCCAGCAGCGTGCAGCCGGCGCGGCAGGCAGTGCGGTCATCTCGAGCGATCTCCAGGACTGGATCGCCGAGGCCGCCGAGGCCATCTACCTGACCAGGGAACGGGCGCACGGCCAGGCCGTCGGGGAGCCCGGGGACGGGGCCTGACGGGTGAACAATCCCGGGCCGTGCCATGGTGGGCGTGTTGCGGATCACCCGCTCCACACGGTCTTGTTCACCTTCCGTTTACCTATACCTGGGGAGCAGGTCACTCCACCTGCCTAGCGTCCCGACTGACGCGCCGGCGATCGCCGCGCGTACGACTTGAACAGGATGGAACGACACGTGAAGATCAGCCGATTCCCCCGCGTTGGCTCCGCTGTCATGGTGGGCGCGCTCGCGCTGAGCCTCGCAGCTTGTGGGTCCGACCCCGGCGCCGACCCCAGCGGCGAAGCTTCTGAGTCCGGCATGGACCTCTCCGGTGAGCTCAGCGGCGGCGGAGCGTCCTCGCAGGAGAACGCGATGGAGGCCTGGCGTGCCGGCTTCCAGAGCGACAACCCCGACGTCACCGTGAACTACGACCCGACCGGGTCGGGCACGGGCCGCGAGAACTTCATCAGGGGCGCGTTCCCGTTCATCGGTTCGGACGCAGCGCTCGACGAGGAGGAGATGGCTGCCGCCGAGGAGCAGTGTGGCAGCGACATCATCGAGTACCCGGGCTACATCAGCCCGGTCGCCGTGGCCTTCAACCTCGAAGGCATCGACTCGGTCAACATGAGCCCGGAGACGATCGCAGAGGTCTTCAAGGGCGACATCACCAAGTGGAACGACGAGGCGATCGCCGCCGACAACGAGGGCGTCGAGCTGCCCGACCTGGACATTACGGTCGTGCACCGGTCCGACCCGTCGGGCACCACGGAGAACTTCGTCGAGTACATGAGCACCGTGGTCCCGGACGTCTGGGACTTCGAGGTCGAGGACGTCTGGCCGGTCGACGGCCAGGAGTCGGCGCAGGGCACCTCCGGTGTGGTCAGCACCGTGAACGCCGGCGAGGGCACGATCGGCTACGCGGACGCGTCGCAGATCGGTGACCTGGGCACGGTGGCCGTGGGCGTGGGCGACGAGTTCGTCGAGTACAGCCCCGAGGCCGCCGCCGCCGTCGTGTCGGAGTCGCCGCGCACCGAGGGCACGGCCGACACGGTGTGGGCCTACGACCTTGCTCGCGACATCCCGGGCACCTACCCGATCGTCCTGGTCTCGTACCACATCGCCTGCACCACCTACGAGGACCAGGAGACCGCGGACCTGGTCAAGGGCCTGTACAGCTACATCCTGAGCGACGAGGGCCAGGAGCAGGGCACCGACGCTGCCGGCTCCGCCCCGGTGTCCAAGGAGCTCCGCACCGAGTACCTGACCGCTGTCGAGGCGATCTCGGCAGCCGGCTGAGTCAGGACGAACGGCTGAGCACGCACCGATGCCGGTGGGCGCTCGGGCCGCCCCTCAGGGGTGGACCGGCGTCCACCGGCGCGGTCGTGAATGAACGAAGATGTGACACGTGACAACGAGCAGCGAGGACATCGCGTGACGACGACCGACAGCCCGCAGCGCCCGGCCCGGCCCGGCGGCCATGCCGAGCGGGCACCCGCACGCCGCCGGCGGCGGGGCACGACCGAACGTGGATTCAACCGGGTGTTCCGGTGGATCGCGACTGGCGCCGGCGCTTTCATCCTGGCAATCCTTGCCGCAGTGGCGCTCTTCCTGCTGGTCCGTGCCTGGCCCGCGCTCACGGCGTCCGAGGACGAGCTGTCCGACGCGGTCGGGCGGATCCCCGAGGGGACCTCACTGCTGGAGTTCGTCGGGCCGCTGATCTTCGGCACCCTGCTTGCGGCCCTGCTGGCCCTGGCACTGGCGACGCCCGTCGCGATGGGCATCGGACTGTTCATCTCGCACTACGCGCCGCCGCGCCTGGCCCAGGTGCTCGGATATCTGGTGGACCTGCTGGCGGCCATTCCGTCGGTCGTCTACGGCCTGTGGGGGTTCCTGGTCCTCGCGCCGGTGCTCAGACCGGTCTGGTTCTGGCTGGGTGACAACCTCGGGTGGTTCCCCCTGTTCGCCGGCCAGGTCTCGGCGACCGGCAAGGTGCTCGCCACCGTGTCGGTGGTGCTCGCCGTGATGATCCTGCCGATCATCACGGCCGTGTCGAGGGAGGTCTTCCTGCAGACGCCAAAGCTCCACGAGGAGGCCGCCCTCGCCCTGGGCGCCACCCGCTGGGAGGTGATCCGCGTCGCCGTGCTGCCGTTCGGCCGGTCCGGCGTGATCTCGGCCGCGATGCTCGGCCTCGGCCGCGCGCTCGGCGAGACGATGGCCGTGCTCATGATCATCAGCCCCGGATTCCTCGTGTACTCGCTGGAGATCCTGGCCGCCTCCCAGCACAACACGATCGCCGCCTACATCGCGCTGGACTTCGCCGAAGCGAGCGGCCTGGCCGTCAACGCGCTGATCGCCACAGGCCTTGCCCTGTTCCTGATCACGATGGCCGTGAACATGACCGCCCGCGCGATCGTCGCGCGCCGCAAGGAATTCTCGGGGGCCAACTGATGAGTGTCGAGACAACCGACGCGACCGCGCACACCCGTGCTCTCCTCACCACGGCTGACCCGCACCGCAAGACGACCGACCGGACGATGACCGTCCTGATCTGGGGTGCCTTTGCCCTGGCGATGATCCCGCTCGTCTCACTGCTGTGGACGGTGCTGGTCAACGGTGTCGGACGGCTGAGCGTCGATTTCCTGTCGTTCTCGATGCGCGGGATCTACGGCGGGGACCCGTCGGGCGGCATCTACCACGCCATCCTGGGCACACTGATCATCACCGGCTGGGCCACGCTGATCTCGGTGCCCATCGGGCTGCTGACCGCGATCTACCTCGTCGAGTACGGGCGAGGGCCGCTCGCGCGGTCGGTGACCTTCTTCGTCGACGTCATGACCGGAATCCCGTCGATCGTCGCGGGCCTGTTCGTGGTCGCGTTCATGACCATCTTCCTGGATCCCGGGACACGTCTGGGCATCATGGGGTCCATCGCGCTCTCGGTGCTGATGGTCCCGGTGGTCGTCCGGTCCTGCGAGGAGATGCTCAAGCTCGTGCCGAACGAGCTGCGGGAGGCGTCCTACGCGCTCGGCGTGCCGAAGTGGCTGACGATCGTCAAGGTGGTGCTCCGTACGTCCGTGGCCGGCATCACGACGGGCATCCTGCTGGCCATCGCGCGTGTCATCGGCGAGACCGCGCCGCTCCTGGTCGCCGTCGGCGTGACCGAGTCGATCAACTTCAACGCCTTCGACGGGCGCATGATGACCCTGCCGGTCTTCATCTACCGCCAGTACAGCCAGGGCCTGTCCACCTGCCAGGAAGGCGATATGCAGTGCGTCGTGGACATCACATACCAGAATGCCTGGGGTGCGGCGCTGGTGCTCATCGTCATCGTCATGCTCCTCAACATCACCGGGCGCCTCGTGAACCGATGGTTCGCCCCCAAGCTGCGCTGACGCGCAGACCGCCTCAGCCGCAGCTCATCACGAAGGAAGAAGTAGACCGATGGCACAACGCATCGACGTGAACGACATGAACATCTACTACGGCGACTTCCTCGCCGTGGAGGGTGTCTCGATGACGATCGACCCCAAGTCCGTCACCGCCTTCATCGGTCCGTCCGGCTGCGGCAAGACGACGTTCCTGCGGACCCTGAACCGCATGCACGAGGTCACGCCGGGCGCGCGCGTGGAGGGGTCCGTCGAGCTCGAGGGCGTGGACCTGTACGGGGACGACATCGACCCGGTGGCGGTGCGCCGGAACATCGGCATGGTGTTCCAGCGACCCAACCCGTTCCCCACGATGTCCATCAGGGACAACGTGCTGGCGGGCGTCAAGCTGAACAACCGCAAGATGTCCAAGTCTGACCAGGACGAACTCGTCGAGGGCTCCCTGCGTGGTGCCAACCTCTGGAACGAGGTCAAGGATCGCCTGGAGAAGCCGGGCTCCGGTCTCTCGGGAGGTCAGCAGCAGCGCCTGTGCATCGCCCGCACCATCGCGGTCAAGCCGCAGGTGGTTCTCATGGACGAGCCCTGCTCGGCCCTGGACCCGATCTCCACCCTGGCGATCGAGGACCTCATCCAGGAGCTGAAGAAGGACTTCACCATCGTCATCGTCACGCACAACATGCAGCAGGCCGCTCGCGTGAGCGACCGGACGGCGTTCTTCAACATCGCGGGCACCGGCAAGCCGGGCCGCCTGATCGAGATGAACGACACCGCGACGATCTTCTCCTCGCCCGCCGAGAAGGCGACGGAGGACTACGTCTCGGGCCGCTTCGGGTGACCTTGCCGAGGTAGTCGTCCGGCGAGGTGGACATGCAGCGAGGTAGTCACCCAGCGCGAACCGGGTGACTACCTCGCTGCATGTCCACCTCGCCAGACGACTACCTCGGCGGGTTCGTCACTCCGTGGGGGAGGCGGACGGCGACGGGGAGGCCGAGGGCGACGTCTCGCCGGCCGGCACGTACTCGGCGTACTCCGGCAGCGTGCCGTCGAACACCGGCAGCTGGAACGCCTCGGAGTCGCCGTCGACCGTGAGGGTCGCGTCCATGTAGTTGCCGGGCGCTGCCGACACGGTGTCGAGCTGGACGGCCTCGCCGGACTCCGTGCCCAGGTAGACGGTGCCACCGGCCGGGACATCAACGGTGACGGGGGAGGCGCCGGGTGCCTCGAGCGTGAACGACGTGTCCTCGGCGGTCTCGTTGGTGAGCGCGCCCAGCAGGTTTCCGGCCTCGCCCTCGGCGGCCGACACGACCATGAGGTTGATGCCGCGCAGGTCCCTGTTCTCCTCACCCAGCACCGAGACGCCGACACCGTCGGACGGGTCGTAGTTCAGCGTCGTCGTGGTCGGTGAGCAGGCGGCCAGGAGGAGAGCCCCCGTAGCTGAGACCGCGGCGAGGGCGATGGTGCGGGCGCCTCGGACGGCGGTGGCGCGACGGGACACGGTGAACTCCCTGATGTTCGTCTGGTTCGGGCGGGGGCGGATCCCCGCAATATCCTAGTGGTCCTCGGGGTGTGCCCGCGCATCGCGACCAGGGGCGAAATGCCCGGTCAGGGCGTGGCAACGGTCACGGCTCCGGAACGATCCGATAGTGGAGCGCGGGGTGGTGAGCGCCTCGAACTACCCCTCTGGCAACACGCTGACCTGCGCAAACGCTATTCCGAGTGATACACGGGCAACGCCAAGGGCGCAAGTTCTTCAGATCACGCCGTGGTAACCTGGTTTCAGGGAAAGGGGACATCTGCAGATGACGTTCACAGTAGGCGAGACGGTTGTCTACCCGCACCATGGCGCGGCGCTGATCGAAGAGATCAAGGTCCGCAAGATTCGCGGCGAAGAAAAGATGTACCTCAAGCTCAAGGTCGCCCAGGGCGACCTCACCATCGAGGTCCCGGCGGAGAACGTCGACCTGGTTGGCGTGCGCGACGTCGTTGGCCAGGAAGGTCTCGACCGCGTGTTCGAGGTACTGCGTGCGCCGTACACCGAAGAGCCCACCAACTGGTCGCGCCGGTACAAGGCGAACCTCGAGAAGCTTGCGTCCGGCGATGTCATCAAGGTGGCCGAGGTCGTTCGCGACCTGTCCCGCCGGGACGCCGACCGCGGTCTCTCCGCAGGCGAGAAGCGAATGCTCGCCAAGGCTCGCCAGATCCTCGTGTCCGAGCTCGCGCTGGCCGAGCACACGGAAGAAGAGAAGGCGGAAGCGATCCTCGACGAGGTTCTCGCTTCCTGACTTACCCACAGGATCCGTCTGACGTACCAGTCAGTACCCGGTGCTCGCGCCCCACGGGGATCCTTCGCTTCAATCACGATCCTGTGGGGACCCGGACGAGATGACGACCCTTGCAATCCTGACGGCCGCCGGTTCGGGATCCCGATTAGGGCGCGACCTGCCGAAGGCTCTCGTGGAGCTGGACGGTTTTCCACTCGTGCTGCACGCCGCGCGACGCCTCGCGGCGTCGGGCGTCGTGGACGCACTCGTCGTGACCGCGCCTGACGGCCTGGTCGGCATCATGGCCGACCTGCTGGCCGAGGACCCGCACGTGCCGATCCCCGTCCGGGTGACCGACGGCGGGCCCACCAGGCAGGCGTCGGTCGCCGCCGGTCTCGCTCTCGCGGATCCAGGGGACGACGTCGTGCTGGTGCACGACGCCGCACGCCCCCTGGTCCCGCCGGAGCTCGTCCAGCGGGTCGTGGCCGCTGTCCGCAGCGGGCACGGCGCCGTCGTGCCCGGTCTGCCCGTCACCGACACGGTGAAGCAGGTGCGCCCCGACGGCGACGCGGAGCTGGTCACCGGCACACCCGACCGCTCGATGCTGCGGGCCGTGCAGACGCCCCAGGGATTCGCGCGTGACCTGCTCGTGCGTGCGCACCGCACGGGCGCCGAGCGTGCCGTCGCGGAGCACCTCGCCGCCACCGACGACGCAGGTCTTGTCGAGGCACTCGGCGAACCGGTTCACATCGTCGCCGGGGACGCGGCGGCCTTCAAGATCACCACCGAACGCGACCTGTGGCTCGCGTCCCTCGTGCTGCAGGAGACCCACGCATGACCGATCCGTCCAGCACACCGGAGCCCGCACGACCGGCTCCGGTCACGTACGCCCTGCCGCGGACGGGTATCGGGGTCGATGTGCACGCGTTCGCGCCGGACGGCTCGGACCGCGAGATGTGGCTCGGCGGCCTGCACTGGCCGGGGGAGCGGGGCCTGGCGGGCCACTCCGACGCCGACGTCGCGGCGCACGCCGCGGCGGACGCCCTGTTCTCGGCGGCGACCCTGGGGGACCTCGGATCGCACTTCGGGACCGGCCGCCCCGAGTGGGCCGGCGCGTCCGGGACCACCCTGCTCGCGGAAGCCGCGAGGCGCGTCCGGGCTGCTGGGTACATGATCGGTAATGTGGCAGTTCAGGTGATCGGAAACCATCCGCGGGTCGGCACCCGGCGCGACGAGGCTCAGGCGGTCCTGTCGGCCGCCGCCGGCGCGCCCGTGTCCCTCACCGCGACCACCACTGATGCGCTCGGTCTGACGGGACGCGGTGAGGGCGTCGCGGCGATCGCAACGGCGCTCGTCGTGCCCGACGTCGGGAGCACGGTATGAACAAACGCAAGCCGCTCGACGAACGGCGCGCGGAGATCGTCGAGGCCGGCCTGAGCGTGGCCATGCGCGAGGGCGTCGAGTCGGTGACCGTGCGCCGGGTGGCGCAAGAGGCCGGCATCTCGCTGGGCACCGTGCACTACTGCTTCGACGACAAGGACGCGATGCTGCGCGCCATGGGCCGCGCCATCGCGATGCGGGCGTCCGAGCAGGTGCTGGCGGCGCTCGACGTCGGGCCGGACCGGGAGGACCTGGCGGAGGCCGCTATCGACGCGATGCTGGGCGGGCTCAAGCAGCACCAGCACATGCGGCTGCTGACCTTCGAGTTCGCGGTCTCGGGCGCGCGTACGCCGGTGCTGCGCGAGGTCGCGCAGGCGCACCTCAAGCAGAGCATCGCGATGACGCGCGAGTACCTCCAGCGGCTGTCCGACGTCGCGGGCGCCACGTTCCGCACCGATATCGGCATGCTGGCACGCATGACGGCGCTCCGCATCGACGGCATCGAGCTCGCGTGGATGGTGGACCAGGACGACGAGGCCGCGCGTGCGGGGTTCGCGGACCTCGCGAGAGAGGTGTTCAACCAGATGGAACCGGTCTAGCCGCCGAGGACCCGGCGCGTGTAGGGGTTCGCGAACACACCGTCGGGGTCCGCGGTGTCCCGCACCCGCTGGAAGTCCGGGAGACGGCGGTACTGGTCGGCGAGGTAGTCGACATCGCGCGTGTGCAGCTTGCCCCAGTGGGGGCGTCCGCCCACGGCGGTGAAGATCTGCTCGGCGGCGGCGAAGTACCGGGCGTGCGGCAGGCGCCAGTACTGCTGCACCGCCACGTAGGCGGTGTCCCGTCCGTAGGCCGGGGAGAGCCACACGTCCTCGGCCGGGGCGAAGCGGATCTCGAGTGGGAACGGGACGTTCTCGCCCGTGCTGCGCAGCCAGGCGTCGATCTCTCGCAGGACGTCGACGACGACCGCGCGCGGCACCGCGTACTCCGTCTCCCGGAACCGCACCCGACGGGGGTTGCACAGCACCTCGTGCGACGCCGCCGTGTAGGTGCGCGGCCGCAACGCCTGTGCCGCGAACGAGTTGAGGGTCGGCGTCACGGCCGGGAACGTCGTGGCCGTGCGGTTGGCCAGCTCGAGCGCGACGTTGGACAGCAGCTCGTCGTCGATGAACGAGCGCGCGGCGGCCGCTGCCCGTCTCACCCGACGCCCGACACCGACCGGTCCGCCGGGGTCAGCACGCGACTCGAGGCGGGTGTGGGTCAGGGTCTGGACCTTGCGCGCGGTCGGGAACCAGAAGAACTCGAAGTGGTCGGACCCGGTGACCAGGTGGTCGAGCTCCTCGAGCACGCGCTCCAGCGGCTGGACGTCCTCCACGGCACGCAGATCGAAGGCCGGGACCGCCTCGACGGTCACGGTGCTCAGCACGCCCGTCGTGCCGAGACCGAGCCGGGAGGCCTCGAACAGGTCGTGGTTCTCGGTGGGGCCGCAGCGGGTGACCTCACCGTCGGGTCCCACCACCGTCAGGGCGCGGACGCGGGTCGCGAGGCCGCCGAACCGGGCGCCGGTGCCGTGCGTGCCGGTGGAGATCGCGCCCGCTATCGACTGCCTGTCGATGTCGCCGAGGTTCTGCATCGCGAGGCCGCGCTCGGCGAGGACCTGGTTGAGGTGGTGCAGACGCATGCCCGCACCCACCGTCACGAGGGCGTGCCCGGTGTCCGGGTCGCGCTCCACACGGTGCAGGGCGTTGAACCGATCCAGGCTGAGCTGTACGCCCTCGGTGGCCGCGGCCGGGGCGAAGGAGTGCCCACCGCCGACCACACGGACGGTGTGTCCGTCCTTGACCGCACGACGTATGGCGTCGGACAGCTCGTCCGCCGAGCCCGGCTGCTCCTGTCGCACGGGCGTCACGCTGACGTTGCGCGCCCAGTTCGTCCAGATCACGGATGCACTATCCCACGGCCCCGTCTCGTGAACTAGGTCTCTGTTCGGGGCCGGTGCCGCGGAGTAGCGTGCGGTCATGAGCTCCGCAGCAGACACCGTCGCGCGGCTGTCCGCCGCCACGTCCGGCCTGCCCGCACCTCTCGCGGTCGTGGACCTGGACGTGTTCGACGCGAATGCGCTCGACCTCCTCAAGCGCGCCGACGGCGTGCCGGTCCGTGTCGCGTCGAAGTCCGTACGCGTCCGCTCGCTCGTCGGCCGCGCCGTCGGGCACGGGTTCGCCGGCGTCATGGCCTACTCGCTGCGCGAGGCGTTGTGGCTGGTCAGCGAGGGTGTGCGGGACGTGCTGGTGGGCTATCCGACGGTGGACAGGGCGGCCCTCGCCACCCTGGCGGCCGACGCGACGGCCCGCGAGGAGATCACCCTGATGGTCGACGACGTCGCCCACCTCGGCCTGATCGCGGACGCCGCCGGCCCCGCCGCCGACGGTGCGGCGGGCCCGATCCAGGTCTGCCTGGACGTCGACTGCTCGCTGCGGGTCGGCGTCGGTGCGCTGACCGCCCACCTCGGGGTGCGGCGCTCGCCGCTGCGCGAGCCCGGGGACGTCGCAGCCCTCGCGACGGTGGCCCAGGCGAGAGGGCTGGCGGTGCGCGGCCTCATGTTCTACGAGGCGCAGGTGGCCGGTCTGCCGGACACGAGCCCCGCCGTCCGGCTGGTCAAGCGACTCTCGATGCGCGAGGTGAACGAGCGCCGCGTGCGGATCCTCGGCGCGGTGCGGGACGCCGTCGGGCAGGAGGTGGAGCTCGTCAACGCGGGTGGCACCGGGTCGATCGAGGTGAGCGGCGGCGCTCCCGGCGTCACCGAGGTCACCGCTGGTTCCGGCCTCTACACGCCCGGCCTGTTCGACGGGTACCGCTCGTTCCAGGCTCGCCCGGCGGCGTTCTTCGGGCTCGACGTCGTACGGGAGCCCGCGCCCGGCTGGGTGACCGCGTTCGCGGGCGGGTACGCGGCGTCGGGCAAGGCGGGCGTCGCGCGGCTGCCCCGGCTGTTCACGCCCGGCTATGCCCTGAGCGCCCCCGAGGGCGCCGGTGAGGTGCAGACGCCGCTGCGGGCGACCCGCGGGCCGGCGCCGGACGGCAGGCTCCGCACCGGGGACCGCGTCTGGCTCCGGCACGCCAAGGCGGGCGAGATGATGGAGCGGTTCGACCGCGTCCATCTCGTCCGGGGCGACACGATCGTCGAGACGGTGGCGACGTACCGGGGCGAGCAGAAGAACTTCGGGTGAGGCATGAGGCGGCCCACCGGGTAGAAGTCGGGTAGAACAGGGCCATGCCCGTCACACACCACCGCACGCGCCCGATGCAGGGACGCGACCCGCACGAGCCGGTGCGCACCGCGACCCCGCTGGAGCTGCTGTTCGACCTGGCGTTCGTCGTCGGGTTCGGCGTGGCCGGAGAGCAGGGCGCCCATCTGATCGCCGAGGGCCACGCGGCCGCGGGAGTGATCGGTTTCGCGTTCTCGATGTTCGCCATCTGCTGGGCATGGATCAACTTCTCGTGGTTCGCCTCGGCGTTCGACACGGACGACTGGTTCTACCGCGTCACGACGATGGTCCAGATGATCGGCGTGGTAGTGCTCGCGCTCGGTCTGCCAGAGATGTTCGAGTCCGTGGTGGAGGGCGAGCGGGTCCACAACGAGGTGATGGTCGCCGGGTACGTCGTGATGCGCCTGGCGATGCTCGTGCAGTGGCTCCGCGCAGCCAGGCAGGCGCCGGAGTACCGGGCGACCTGCCTGGCGTACGCGCGGACGCTCGTCCTCGCCCAGATCGGCTGGGTGATCCTCGCGGTCGCACCGGTGAGCGTGCCGGTCTTCTTCGTGGCCGGGGCACTGCTCGGGGCGGCCGAGATGGCCGGCCCGTGGCTCGCGGAACGGTTCCGTACCGAGGGGCCCGGCCAGCGGAGCACCCCGTGGCACGCCCACCACATCGCCGAGCGGTACGGGCTGCTGGCCATCATCACGCTCGGCGAGGGCGTGATCGGGACCGTTGCGACGCTGTCTGCCGTCGTCCACGACTCGGGCTGGACGCTCGACGCCGCCCTCGTGGCGTTCGCCGGCACCGCGCTGACCTTCGGCCTGTGGTGGACCTACTACCTCACACCGCACGCCGAGATGCTGCACCGGCACCGCGAGCGGTCGTTCGCCTGGGGGTACGGGAGCATCGTGGTGTTCGGGGCCCTCGCCGGGGTGGGTGCGGGCCTGCACGTGGCGGCGTACTACCTGGAGGGGCACTCCCACGTCGGCGCCGTCGGGACCGTCCTGGCCGTGGCAGTGCCGGTGCTCGTGTTCGTCCTGGCGGACTACACGCTGTTCGGGTTCCTGTCCCGGTCGTTCGACGGGCTGCACCTACTCCTCGTCGTCGGCACCACGGTGGTCCTCGCCGCCGCCGTCGCCGCCGCGGCGGCCGGCGCCCCCATGGCCTGGGCGCTGCTCCTGGTGATGCTCGCCCCGGTGGTCTCCGTGGTCGGCTACGAGGTGCGCGGGCACCGACACGTCGCCCGCCTGCTCGCGCAGGAGCCGTCCGGGCGGAGCGCGGGGGAGGCCGCCGCCGAGTAGACCCGCGGCGCGGTCTACTGACGCCGGGGCAGTAGCCTGCCCCTATGCGAGCAGCAGTGACGGTGCACATGGACGCCCCTCCGGACGTGGTCTGGGACCTGGTCAGCGACGTCACCCGGGTGGGTGAGCTGAGCCCCGAGACCTTCGAGGCGGAGTGGACCGACGGCGCGACCGGCCCGGCGGTCGGCGCGTTCTTCCGCGGCCACGTGCGGCGCAACGGCGTGGGGCCGGTGTACTGGACACAGTGCAAGGTGACCCACTGCGAGCCGGGCCGTGACTTCGGCTTCACGGTGTACATGGGCGGCAAGCGCCTGAACAACTGGCGCTACCGGCTGGACCCCGTGGGCAGCGGTACGGACGTCACCGAGTCGTTCGAGCTCGAGCAGCGCGGAGCGGCCCGCGTGTACTGGGCACTGGCGGGCTGGCACCGCCGTCGGGCCAACGTGCGGGGGATGCGGCAGACGCTCGAGCGGGCCAGGGAAATTGTCGAAGCGGGAACCGGAAGCGCCGGTACCCTTGACAGGTGACCATTCGCCTGTTTGACACCGCCACGCGCGAGGTGCGCGACTTCAACCCCATCACCCCGGGCGAGGTCGGCATCTACCTGTGTGGTGCCACGGTGCAGGCACCTCCGCACGTGGGCCACCTCCGCCCGGCCGTCGCGTTCGACGTGCTCCGGCGCTGGCTGACCCGGCGAGGCCTGAAGGTCACCCTGATCCGGAACGTCACCGACATCGACGACAAGGTGCTGGCGAAGTCCGCCGCCGCCGGCCGTGAGTGGTGGGCGCACGCCGCCCTGTACGAGCGGGTGTTCACCGAGGCGTACGACGCGCTCGGCGTCCTCCCGCCCACCTACGAGCCGCGTGCCACCGGCAGCGTCCCCGAGATGGTCGCGCTCATGGAGCGCCTGGTCGACAAGGGGCACGCCTACGGCACCGGCGAGGGCAACGTCTGGTTCGACGTCCGCTCCTGGCCCGCCTACGGGGAGCTCACCCGGCAGAAGGTCGAGGACCTCAGCCCCGAGGAGGGTGCGGAGGTGGCCACCGGCTCGGCGAGCGACGCCAAGAAGAACCCGCACGACTTCGCGCTGTGGAAGGCGCCCAAGCCGGGCGAGCCCGAGTCGGCCTCGTGGGAGACCCCCTACGGGCGTGGCCGGCCCGGCTGGCACCTGGAGTGCTCCGCGATGGCTCGTCGCTACCTCGGCGAGACGTTCGACATCCACGGCGGCGGGCTCGACCTGCGGTTCCCGCACCACGAGAACGAGCAGGCGCAGTCGCGGGCCGCGGGCTACGGGTTCGCGCAGCGCTGGATGCACGTCGCGTGGGTCACGCAGTCAGGCGTGAAGATGTCGAAGTCGCTCGGCAACGGCCTGCTCGTCAGCGAGCTGCTGAAGGAGGCGCCCGCGCCCGTGGTGCGCTACGCGCTGGCGGCCGTGCAGTACCGGTCGATGCTCGAGTGGTCGCCCGACACCCTCGACGAGGCGCGCACCACCTGGGAGCGCCTGTCGGGCTTCGTGGCGCGTGCGTCGGAGCGGGTGGGTGACGTCCCGGCGGAGGAGGTCGCCAAGGCCGAGGTGCCCGACGCGTTCGCGGCAGCCCTGGACGACGACCTCAACGTGCCGCAGGCGCTCGCCGTCGTGCACGAGCACCTGCGGGCGGGGAACACCGCCCTCGCGTCGGGGACGGACGCCACCGTGCGTAGCGAGCTGGTGACATTGCGTGCGATGCTCGACGTGCTGGGGCTCGACCCGGCGGACCCGCAGTGGGCGGCGTCGACCGACGACCGGTACGCGGCGGCGCTCGACGGGCTGGTCACGGCGGAGCTCAAGGCGCGTGCCGAGGCGCGCGCCGCCAAGGACTGGGCCACGTCAGACGCGATCCGGGACCGCCTCGCGGCGGCCGGCATCGAGGTCCAGGACTCCGCCGACGGCGCCCGCTGGGCGCTCTCCTGATCTTTTCCCTGGTGGTCGAGCTTGTCGAGACCACCTCGACCGAACCCGCGGTGGTCGCGACAAGCTCGACCACCGGCTGAGAGACGAGACACACCATGGCAGGAAACTCGAAGCGCGCCGGTGCGGTACGCAAGGCAGGCTCCAAGAAGGGCGCCCAGGTAGGCACCGGCGGACACAGCCGTAAGGCGCTGCAGGGCAAGGGTCCGACGCCCAAGGCGGAGGACCGGACCTACCACCCCGCGCACGAGCGCAAGCTGGCGGCGGAGAGGCGCGCGGCTGCCGGGCGGCGGCCGGGCGGGAAGGCGGGTCGGAGCGGCACCACCACCGAGGTCGTCACCGGCCGCAACGCGGTGCTGGAGGCGCTGCGCGCCGAGATGCCCGCCGAGGGCATCTACCTGGCCACGCACCTCGATTCGGACGACCGCACCCAGGAGATCCTGGAGATCGCGCACACGCGCAGCCTCCCGATGTTCGAGGCCTCGCGGCTCGACCTCGACAAGATCACCGAGGGTGCGGTGCACCAGGGCGTCGCCATGAAGGTGCCGCCGTACGACTACAAGGACTCCGAGGACCTGCTCGACGCCGCGGCCGAGGCCGGGGAGCCGCCGCTGATCGTGGCGCTCGACAACATCACCGACCCCCGCAACCTCGGTGCCGTGCTCCGGTCCGCCGGCGCGTTCGGCGCGCACGGCGTGCTGGTGCCGGAGCGGCGCGCCGCCGGTGTGACGGCGTCGGCCTGGAAGGTCTCGGCGGGTGCGGCGGCCCGCGTCCCCGTGGCGCGTGCGACGAACCTGGCCCGCGAGCTCGCCGAGCTGAAGAAGACCGGCTGCTTCGTCGTGGGGCTCGACGCCGGTGGCGACACGCAGGTGGGCGAGCTCGCGTACGCCACCGACCCCCTCGTGCTGGTCGTCGGCTCGGAGGGCAAGGGCCTGTCCCGCCTGGTGCGCGAGGCGTGCGACGCGATCGTGTCCATCCCGATCGCCGCCTCCACCGAGTCGCTGAACGCGGCGGTCGCGGCGGGGATCACCCTGTACGAGGTCGCCAAGCAGCGCGCGACCCCGGCCGGCTAGTACTCCGGCTCGGCCTCGCCCGGCGCGAGGCCGAGCACGGCGTCCTCGTCGGGGCGGTGCCGCAGCACGTTCTCCACGTAGGACTCGGCGGCCTCCGGCAGCGGGATGTCCCGCTGCGCCTGCTGCGAGATGAACCAGCGGTGGTCGAGGATCTCGTGGAACAGCTGCGCCGGCTCCAGCTTGCGGCGCAGCTCGCGCGGCACGGCGTCGATCGTCGGCCGGAACACCTGGCGCACCCACGCGTGCGCGACGATCTGCTCCTGGTCGTTCTGCCGGTCCGTCGCCGCGCGGTAGCTGTCGAGGTCGTTGAGCATGCGGCGGGCCTGGTTCTCCTGCACGTCCAGCCCGGTGAGCCGGAGCAGACGGCGGGAGTGGTGCCCGGCGTCGACCACCTTGGGCTGGATGCGCACCCTGGTGCCGTCGATGTCGGTGGTGATCTCCAGCTCGCCCACGTCGAAGCCGAGGTCGTTGAGCCGCTCGATGCGGGCGGCGACACGCCAGCGGTCGCCGGAGTCGAACGCCTCGGAGCCGGTGAGGGCGTCCCACAGCTCCTGGTAGCGCTCCACGAGGGCGTCGCCGATGGCGACCTCGTCGACGTCCTCGTCGAGCAGCTCGCCCGCCGAGAGGTCCATGAGCTCACCGATGATGTTGGTGCGCGCCAGGTCGACGTCGTAGTTGCGCTGTCCGTTGGTCAGCGTGCGATGGATGTCGCCGGTCTCGGCGTCGACGAGGTAGGCCGCGAACGTCTCGGCGTCCCGCCGGAACAGGGTGTTGGACAGCGAGACGTCGCCCCAGTAGAAACCCACGAGGTGGAGACGCACCAGGAGCACGGCGAGGGCGTCGATGAGGCGCGTCGCCGTGTCGGGACGCAGGTCCTGGCTGAACAGCGCGCGGTACGGCAGGGAGAACTGCAGGTGCTCGGTGACGAGCACGGCCTCGAGCCGCTCGCCGTCGGGCGCCCGGCGGCCGGTGATGACGCCGACCGGGACCACCGAGGGCACCTCGATGCGGTGCAGCTGGCGCAGCAGCTCGTACTCACGGTAGGCGACGGTCTCGCCGATCTCCTTGATCGCGAGCACCCGGCCCTCGTGGTTGACGAAGCGGACGATGTGCCGCGAGATGCCCTGGGGCAGCGCGGCCAGGACCTCGTCGGGCCACTCGGCCAGCGGTACGTCCCACGGGAGGTCCAGCAGCGCCGGGTCAGGTGCGACCGCGGTGATCTGGAGTTTCTGCTGGGTCATGGGCACCATTCTGCGCTGAGCCGGCCGCTTGCCCGCGCAAGGCAGGGGGAGCGGCCGTGGATCTCCGCGACGCGGAGGGATGAAAGGCCTGCGGGGTGTGTTGCTGTGCGAGGACAAAAGTCCACGCACAGCAACACACCCCGAGGAGGTAACCGTTCCCCCGGCGAGCCGAGGGATCAGTCGAAGGGATCAGGCGAGGCGCTCACCCGTGGTCGCGGAGAACACGTGCGAGTGGCCGGTCTGGATGGAGACGGCGATGACGTCGCCCTTGTCCGGCACCGACCGCGGGTCGATGCGCACGATGAGCTGGTTGGTCTCACCGGCGGTCAGGTTCAGCTCGGTGTCGCCCTTGAGCGTGCCGTAGACGAACGCGTCCGAGCCGAGCTCCTCGACGAGGTTGACCTCGACGTCGAACGAGCCGGGCGTGCCGACGGGGACGACGTCGAGCGCCTCGGGCCGGAAGCCCAGGGTCACCTTGCCGCTGTCGGCGTCGGTCATGCTGCTCGCGATGGAACGATCGAGCGGCACGTCGGCCGAGCCGACCTTGACGACGCCCTCCTTGACATCGAAAGTGCCGATGTTCATGGCGGGGGAGCCGATGAAGCCGGCGACGAACACGTTGTTCGGCCGGTCGTACATCTCGCGCGGCGTGCCGACCTGCTGGAGCACACCGTGGTTCAGGACGGCGATGCGGTCACCCATGGTGAGCGCCTCGGTCTGGTCGTGGGTCACGTAGACCGTGGTGACGCCCAGGCGACGCTGCAGCGACGCGATCTGCGTACGGGTCTGGACACGGAGCTTGGCGTCGAGGTTCGACAGCGGCTCGTCCATGAGGAACACCTGGGGCTGACGCACGATGGCACGGCCCATGGCGACACGCTGACGCTGACCACCCGAGAGCGCCTTCGGCTTGCGGTCGAGGTACTCGACCAGGTCGAGGATCTTCGCTGCTTCCTCGACGCGCTGACGGATCTCCGCCTTGGGCGTGCCCGCGATCTTCAGGGCGAAGCCCATGTTGTCCGCCACCGACATGTGGGGGTACAGGGCGTAGTTCTGGAAGACCATCGCGATGTCGCGGTCCTTGGGCTGCACGTCGGTGACGTCGCGGTCACCGATGAAGATGTGCCCGCCGTTGACGTCCTCGAGGCCGGCGAGCATGCGCAGCGACGTGGACTTACCGCAGCCGGACGGGCCGACGAGGACGAGGAACTCGCCGTCCTCGATCTCCAGGTTCAGCTGGTCGACAGCCGGGCGCTCAGTGCCCGGGTAGACGCGCGTCGCGTGATCAAAAGTGACCGTAGCCATGACTAGTACATCCCTCCACCGGCAGGTACGTGCCGGACGATCCGTTGTGGTCGGGTGCCGTTGCTTCCACTCACGTGTCGGCGGTGACACTGTTGCAGCGTGATCGTACCCCGGTTCCTCAAGGCCGCGGTATCGACCAGGTCACGATCGGGTCAGCCCTCGCTCCGCAGGGTGCGGGCGAGCCCGGCGAGGACCGCGGCCAGCGCGTCGGGGTCGGGCACGCGGTGGGAGGCGAGGGTGTCGCCGGTCCCCACCTTGATCGACAGGTCGCCGGACTCGAGCGCACCGAAGGCGTGCTCGTCCGTGGTGTCGTCGCCCGCGTACAGGACGCGCACCTTCTCGACGCCCAGCTCGGCCGCGACGGTGCCCCGCAGACGGCGCAGCGCCTCGCCCTTGCTGGTCGGCACCACCGACACCTCGACCACGTCCTTGCCGTGCATGGCGGGCAGTCCCAGGTTGGCGGCGACCTCGTCGGCGGCCACCGTGATGGCGGCGGCGTCGTCCACGCTCGCCAGGCGCGTGTGCACGACGGCGGCGGCGGGCTTGACCTGCACCCATGCGCCCTCACGGCCTGAGACCGCCGACTCGAACCCGGCCACGAGCGCGTCGAGCTGGCCGGACTGGGTGGTGGTCAGGTGGAACGGCACCTGCTCGACGCCGGTGGTGGTGGCTCGGCCGGCCTCCGCGCCGTGGCTGCCGACGAGGAACGTGCCGTCGGGCGCGACGGTCCGTTCCGCGAGGTCGGACAGGTCCCGCCCGGAGATGAACGCGAGGCGCACGGGCGCCTCCTGCGCCAGCGCGTGCAGCTGCTCGACGGCGGCGCGTGCGGCGCGTGTCATGGTCGACGACTTCGGGTCGTCGACGAGGGGCGCGAGGGTCCCGTCGAAGTCGCACGCGAGCAGCCAGCCGGTGGTCGGCTTCTTGCGCCGTCCGTTCCCGTTGCCCATGCGGGCGAGCCGGCCCCGCGCGGGCACCCCGTCCGGCACCGTGGTGAACGCCGTCAGCGCGTCACGGAGGTTGTGATGGCGGGGTTCCAGGGACCGCGGGTCCACGGTGAGCGGCCGGGGCGGCACGGCGGTGAGCACCCCGAGGAAGGTCTCCGACCACTTGGCGACGTCGTCGGCCAGCACCTTGCGGCGCAGGCGCCGCATGCGGCGGCGCTGCTCCTTGGGGTCCATGGTCGCGGCGGCGACGATGATGTCCTTCATGCCGTCGATGTCGTGCGGGTTGACCAGCAGGGGGCCGGGGGAGAGCTCGTCGGCGGCGCCGGTGAACTCGCTCAGCACCAGCGCGCCGCGCTCGTCCGAGCGTGCGGCGATGTACTCCTTGGCCACGAGGTTCATGCCGTCCCGCAGCGAGGTCACCAGCAGCACGTCGGCCGCCAGGTAGAGGGCCGCCATCTCCTCCGGGGGGTAGGAGTGGTGCAGGTAGTGGATGGCGGAGTGGCCCAGCTCGCCGTACTCGCCGTTGATCCGGCCGACGAGGACCTCGACGTGCTCGCGGAGCTCCTGGTACGCGCCGACGTTCTCGCGGCTCGGGCTCGCGACCTGCACGAGGGTGGCGTGCTCGACGTCGAGGCGGCCGTCGTCGAGCAGCTCGCCGTACGCCTTGATGCGGTGCCGGATGCCCTTGGTGTAGTCGAGCCGGTCGACCCCCAGCATGAGGGTCTCCGGATTGCCGAGGTCCGCCTTGATCTCCTTGGCCCGGGCCTGCACCTCTGGCGTGCGGGCGAGGGTGTCGAACCGGTGGGAGTCGATGGAGATGGGGAACGACGAGGCACGGACGTGCCGGCCGGGGCGCCCGTCGGCGTCGGGGATCGTGATGACCGGGCCGCGCGTGGTGTAGCCGGTCAGGCGGCGCGCGGACCGGACGAAGTTCGCGGCGTCACCGTTGCGCTGGAAGCCGACGAGGTCCGCCCCGAGCAGGCCGTCGATGATCTGCCGGCGCCACGGCAGCTGTGCGAACAGCTCGACGGGCGGGAACGGGATGTGGTCGAAGAACCCGATGCGCAGGTCGGGGCGCAGGTCGCGCAGCATGCGCGGGACGAGCTGGAGCTGGTAGTCGTGCACCCAGACGACCCCGCCCTCGGCGGCCTGCTCGGCCGCGGCGTCGGCGAAGCGCTGGTTGACCCGGCGGTACGCGTCCCACCACTGGCGGTGGTAGTCGGGGCGCTCGATGACGTCGTGGTAGAGCGGCCAGAGGGTCGCGTTGGAGAAACCCTCGTAGTAGCGCTCGATCTCCACGGCGTTGAGCGTGACCGGCACCAGCAGCATGCCGTCCGCCTCGAACGGCTCGTGGGCCAGGTCGGGGGCGCCCGACCAGCCCACCCAGGCGCCGTCGGCCTCCTGCATCACCGGCTCCAGTGCCGTGACCAGGCCACCAGGAGACCTCTGCCAGGTGAGATCGCCCTCGGGGCCGACCGAGAAGTCCACCGGCAGCCGGTTCGCGACGACGACCAGATCGTACCCGTCTTTACCCGGCAATGTACTGCTCCTTGGTTGTAGAAGAGTCTCGCTGTCCAGTGCCAAGAGTAGCGGCGCCTCTTGCCTGCTCAGGGTAACGACCAGGCAGTTCACTCGCCGGTCGCGGCGAGAGCGCGTGCGAGAGATAGGCGGGCGTCGCCAGCGCGTGACGGCTACGGTGTGCCTCATGAAGGAGGTGGAAGCCTCGACAGCGCCCTCGAACGGCGCCGGCCCTGCTGCCGGCTCGAAGCTCGGCGGCTACACGGTCGTGCGCGAGATCGGTTCCGGCGCCATGGGCGCCGTCTACCGCGCGGAGGACGACGGTGGGCACCCCGTCGCACTCAAGATCCTGCACCGCCACCTCGACGACCCGTCCGCCCGTGAGCGGCTGCGCCGTGAGGCGGCAGCGCTGCAGGGCCTGCGGCACCCCGCGGTGGCCCGCGTGCTCGACGCCGAGCTCGAAGGGCCCGAGGCGTTCATCGTCACGGAGCTCGTCGAGGGACCGACGCTGGAGGAGGAGATCGACGAGCGCGGGCCCCTGGACCCCCGTGACCTCTTCGAGCTCGCCGACCAGCTCGCCGACGCGCTCGAGGCGGTGCACGGCACCGGCGTCGTGCACCGGGACCTCACGCCGTCGAACGTGCTCATCGCCAGGACCGGGCCCGTGCTGATCGACTTCGGCCTCGCCCAGGGCCCGGGCGACGTGCGTGCGACCCGCACCGGGTTCGTCATGGGCACCCCCGGCTACCTCGCTCCCGAGCTGCTCGACGGCGCCGAGCCCGGCCCGGACACCGACTGGTGGTCCTGGGCCGCCGTGCTCGCGTTCTCCGGCACCGGCCGCGCGCCGTTCGGCGTCCGGCCCACCGAGCTGGTGCTGCGGCGCTCGCGGCAGGGCCAGGCCGACCTCGACGGCCTGCCGGCGCGCACGGCCCGGGCGCTGGGTGCCGCGCTGCGCGCGGTGCCCGTCGAGCGCTGGGGGCCGGACGAGGTCGCGCGAGCGCTCAAGGCCGGGTCGGAGGCGTTCATCGCCTCGACGACCGGGTCCGACGGCGTAGCGGGCTCGACGACGGCGGAGCTCACCTCCGCCGGCGCACCCGACGCCCCGACCGCCTCGATGCCGGCCGACCTCGGCTCGACGCGCGTCATGCCACAGGGCCTCCTGCCGCACCCGGTGTCCGAGGCGGCCGGCGGAGCCGGCGTCGGCGCAGCGGCAGGAGCCGCGGCCGTCGCGGAGGCCGCCCACCCCGGCGCCGTCGGCGGCGTGACCGACCTGGCCGCCTCACCTGTCGCGCCCCGGGGTCGATCGATCACCGGCCGGGCGGTCGGCGCCCCGCGCCCCGCGCCGCCGTCCGTCGAACCAGCCTTCGCCCTGGACCAGCCGAACCCCGCGCACGTCGCCGGCTACCGCGGGCTGTTCCTGGCCGCGGCCCTGGCACTCGTGGCGCTCGCCGCCACCCGGCCGGGCATCGCCGTCGTCGTGCTCGTGGCCCTGATGATCGTCTCCCGGCTGGCGGGGATCGCCGTCGACGAGTTCCGCAACCGCCGTGCGCGGCGCGGTCCCAGCCGGGCCGACGCGCTCGTGGCCACCCTCCTGTCGCCCTGGCACCTCGTGCGCGCCGTGTTCGGCGTGCTGCCCGCCGCGGCAGTCGGCATCTGCGCAGGAGTCGTCGTGGCGCTGCTCGGGCTCATCGTCTTCGCGCCGGGCAACGTGATCATCGCCCCCGTCCCGACCGTCGAGGCGCGGTCGGTGGGCGGCATGAACGAGCCCATCGTCGACAGCCTCGTGCTCAGCGTGGCGATGCTCGTGACGGTGGTCGCCGCGTGGTTCGGACCGGCGTCGTACGGGACACGGGTCGGGGCCGGGCCGGTGCTGCGCCGGATCGCTCCCGGCTGGGGCGCCAAGCTCATCCTGACAGTGGTCGTGCTGGCGCTCGCGGTGCTCGCCGCGCAGCCGTTGTTCGACGGCACGGTGGACGTGCTGTGGTGGCCCCTGGGAGACCGCCCCGACGTCGTATGGTGATCGGCAGGTGAGGTGTCTGGATCGTAACGAAACGTCCAGCCGCCTCCCAGCGAGCGCTTGTAGTCTTGACGGGGCGCCGGTGGCGCCTCGCCCCATTGGCCCGCATCTCGAAGGACCCCGATGTCGACGAACCAGACCAAGGCGCAGCGTCGAGACGCCGCCCGTGCCGAGGCCCTTGCCCTCCAGAAGAAGCAGCAGGCACGCGAGAAGCGCAGCCGCTTGATCGTGCTGAGCGCGCTCGGAGTCGGACTCGCGATCCTGGTCGCGGCCGTGGTGCTGATCTTCCTCGAGGGGCAGAAGACGCCCATGGAGAAGGTCGACAACATCCCGGCGGGTGTGGTCCAGGACACCGGGATCCCGGTGGGCGCCGAGGGCGCCGCGGGCACCACGAACGAGGGCGCGAAGACGCTCGACGTGTACGTGGACTACATGTGCCCGGTCTGCGGCCAGTTCGAGGCGCTGAACGGTGCGAGCATCGCCGAGCTGCGCGAGGCCGGTGACCTCACGCTCGTGGTGCACCCGGTCTCGATCCTGGACCGCACGTCCCAGGGCACCGAGTACTCGACGCGTGCCGCGGCGGCCGCGGCATGGGTGGCCGACCGTGCGCCGGAGCAGTTCTCCGCGTTCCACGACGCGATGTTCGCGAGCCAGCCGGAGGAGCAGACGCCGGGTCTTTCCGACGAGCAGATCGCCCAGGTCGCCGAGCAGGCGGGCGTGCCGGCCGATGCGGCCGCAGGCATCGCTGACGGTACGGCGCACGAGACCTACGAGGAGTGGGTCTCGGCCGCCTCGGAGGTCGCGGGCGACGACCCGGACCTCCGGAACGCCCAGGGCGGCTTCGGTACGCCGACCGTGGTGATCGACGGCGAGCGGTTCGAGGCCTGGCAGAACCCCGGTGCGCTGACCGCGGCGATCACCGGTGAGGCGCCCGCCTCGGAGGAGCCGTCCGCGGAGCCGTCGACGGAGCCGTCCGAGTAGTCCAGCAGCTCAGTAGTCCACAGGTTGTGGATGGCGGGGTCCCGGGCTGCGGCCCGGGACCCCGCCGTCGTCCGCGCCGGTCCGCCCGCGAATGTCCTACCACCAAGGGGTTCGGCATGGAACTGGTGGCCGGCCCATGCCAGACCACATTCTGGAAGCGGACTGGTGGCGGGAACCGTTAGGCTGTTTCCGGCCCGCCGCCTTAGCTCAGCTGGTAGAGCTCCCGCCTTGTAAGCGGAAGGTCGTCGGTTCGAACCCGACAGGCGGCTCCAGAGGCCCGGGTCAGCAGCGGGTGCTGACCCGGGCCGTTCGCCTTCTCCGGTGCGGGCAACTGACCGAACTCAGCGACTTCGGTCGGTTGCCATGAGATCGGTCGGTCAACCGACCGATCTCATGGCATCGGACCGATCTCGGTTCCCGCGGGGTGCAACTGACCGAAGTCACGGACCTGCTGCCGGTCAGCCGGCGACCGCCCGCACCAGGTGCTCCGCGACCGCCCGGCGCTGCGCCTCGGGCAGGTCCCGGTAGGCCAGCGCCTCGAACATCCACAGCCCGTCGGCGGCGAGCCGGGTGACGAGGCGGGCCATGGACGCGGCGTCGGTCCCGGCGTCTGCGGGAACGGGCGCCCAGCGCTCCAGGACGCCGCTCCACGGCGCGGCCCACTCGGGGTGGGTGGCGGCCTCGAGCATGAGCTGCAGCTCGGCACGGGTTGCGGACCGGGTACTCACGCGGATGTAGGCGGACAGCCGTTCGTCGGCGGTGAGGTCGTCGAGGGGCCTGCCGGCGTCGGCGAGGAGGGAGGCCTCCCACCGGTCGGCGAGGTGCTGGTGGATGGCCGCCAGCAGGTCCTCACGGGACGGGAAGTGGTACATGATCCCGCCGCGCGTCAGCTCCGCCTCGGCCGCGACGGAGTCGAAGGTGACGGCGGTGACGCCCTCGCGCTGGATGACGCGGACGGCGGCGTCGAGGATGCGGTCGCGGTTGCTCGGTCGCACGGGGCCTCCGTGGGCGTATCTCGGTCGGGGCGGGTCTAGTGGCCGGAGCCGTAGGCGGAGGACGCCGACCCGGGCCCGTAGGCACGGAGCAGCACGGTCGTGACGATAGCGCCGATCGCGAGGACCCCGGCACAGACCACCATGACGACCGAGTAGCTGTTGCCGAACGCGGTGATCGCGGCGTCGAGGACCTCCGGCCCGCTCCCGGGTGCGGCCAGGGCGTCGGTCAGGGACCGGCTCACCTCGGCCGGGGCGCCGTCGGGCGGGCGGATGGTCAGCGTGTAGACCGTGGTCAGCAGCGAGCCGAGCAGCGCCACCGCCGCGAGGCTGCCGAACTCGTACGACACCTCCTCCACGGACGAGGCCATGCCCGCCCGCCGGGCGGGCACGTTCCCGATGATCGCGGTCGAGGCCACGGACATGGCCGACCCCAGCCCGAGGCCCGTGACGAACAGGCCCCCGAGGAGCCACCCCATCCCGTGCTGGACGCCGACCAGGGTCCAGGCCACGCCGACGGCGCCTACGCCCAGGCCGCCGCCGATCAGGAGGCGTAGACCCACCACGTGCAGGAAGGCGCCGCCCAGGATCGACGACGGGAGAGAACCGATCGCGACGGCGGCCACCAGCAGCCCGGACTCGAGGGGGGTGAAGCCCACCACGAGCTGGAACCGCTGGGTGGTCGCCAGCTGCAGGCCACCCATGGCGAACATGGCGAACGCCGCGGCCAGCACGCCGGAGGCGAAGGCCGCGTTGCGGAAGATCGACAGGTCCAGCAGCGGGAACGGCAGACGACGCTGCCGGCGGACGAAGAACCACCACCCGAGGACGGTCGCGAGGGCGGCGCCGAGCAGAACGGTTCCGGAGCGGTCGATCTTGACGACCTCCTTGATCAGCACGACGAGCCCGACCAGCGTGACCAGTGCCTGCACCGAGGAGATGAAGTCCCACCTCGTGCCGGGGTGCGGCTCGTTCTCCGGCGCGACGGCGACCCCGACGATCAGGGCGAGGAGGACGACCGGCACGTTGATCAGGAAGATCGAGCCCCAGGCGAAGCGCTCCAGCAGCGCGCCGCCGACGATCGGCCCGAGCGCGCCGCCCACCACCGAGAGACTGCCCCACACGCTGATCGCGATGTTGCGCTCGCGCTCGTTGACGAAGGCCACCCGGATCAGGGCCAGCGTGGCCGGCATCATCGCCGCGGCGCCGACGGCCAGCAGGCCGCGCGCGGCGATCAGCACCTCCGGGGTGGGGGCGGTGGCCGCCATCAAGGAGGCGAGCCCGAACACCACGAGGCCGCTCAGGAACATCAGCCGGTGGCCGAACCGGTCACCCAGGGTCCCGGCGCCCAGCAGGAGACCGGTCATCACCAGCGGGTACGCGTTGATGATCCAGAGGCTCTCGGTCCAGCTCGCGTCGAGCTCACGGGTGAGGGTCGGCAGCGCCGTGTACAGGATCGAGTTGTCCAGGGTGATCAGCAGCAGGCCGGTGCCGACGGTCACCAGGAGCGTCCAGCGTCGGCGGGTGCTGAGCGGTGACGTGCGTGCACCCAGGGTCGGGCTCATCGTCATGGCGGTAACTGTACTATCTAGAATGTTAAGTTACGCGTCGAGCCAGCAGTCCGGACCGATAGAGGCTCTCCGGTGCGAGCACCGGAGAGCCTCTGAGATTCACCCGCCGAAGTCTACGGCCGGACGCGCGATCACGCCCGCGGCCACGGCTGCGGCGTCGGCCACTTCGCGGTCCGTCCGTCGCCGCTGGAGGTGCCGGTCAGGCGGCGCTTGACCCAGGGGCCCACGTGCTGGCGCATCCAGGCCGCATTGGCACGCGCCGTCTCGCGGAAGGCCGCGGGCGGGGCGGCGTCGAGCGGGGCGTCGTAGGCGGCGTCGTCCGGCTCGAGACCGAGCGCGACGAGGGCCGCGTTCGCGACCCGCTGATGCCCCTCGGGGGTGAGGTGGATGCGATCCTCGGACCACAGGCGGAGGTCGGCCAGCGCCCGCATGCCCCACAGGTCCAGGACGTGCGCCCCGTGCCGGTCGGCGATGGACCAGAGGTTCGCGTTGAAGACGCCCACGCGGCCGTTGGTCCAGCTGAGGGCGGCGCCGCCCTTGAACCCGGTGCCCATCAGGACGTCGGCACCGGTGGCCCGGAGTGCGACGACGGCGTCCTCCAGCGCGGCAGAGATCGCGTCGATGTCGGCCGAGGCGCGCAGGATGTCGTTGCCGCCCCCCACCAGCGAGACGAGGTCCGGCTGGGCCTCGATGGTGATGTCCAGCTGCTCGGCGATGATCGGGCGCAGCTTGCGGCCGCGGATCGCGAGGTTCGCGTACTCGAGCGGCGCCTGGCCGGCCGCGATGCGGCGGGTCGAGAGCACCGCCGCGAGGTTGTCGGCCCAGCCGCGCTGAACCTCCGGGGCGTCGGGGTACGGGTCCCACAGGCCCTCCGAGAAGGAGTCGCCCATGGCGATGTACCGCTCCCAGCGGACGGGGGCGGCTGCGGGGAGGTCGGAGGTGGGGCCTTCCGGGTCTGGGGTCGTCGTGGCGCTCACGGGGCCCATTCTCCCGTGTGCGGGGTGAGCCTCGCTGGCTCGGACGTGTGACGGGCAGCACAAACTGGCAGTGTCGGAGGGTGCCGGTAACCTCCTGGACGTGGAGACCACCGTGAACCCGACGCCCCCTGTCGACGCCGCCGCCTCGGGCCGGCCCCCGTTGTCGCAGGTCGTCGCACCCGACTGGGCCGAAGCTCTGGCGGACGTCGAGCCGCGCATCCACGCCATGGGCGACTTCCTGCGTTCGGAGATCGCCGCGGGGCGTACGTACGTCCCCGCCGGGGAGAACGTGCTCGCGGCGTTCAAGCGGCCGCTCGCGGACGTCCGGGTGCTCATCGTGGGCCAGGACCCCTATCCGACGCCGGGGCACGCCATGGGGCTGTCCTTCTCCGTCCAGCCGGACGTGCGGCCTGTCCCGCGGTCGCTGGTCAACATCTACAAGGAGATGCAGGACGATCTCGGGGTCCCGCTCCCGTCCGACGGTGACCTGCGTCCGTGGGCCGACCAGGGAGTCATGCTGCTCAACAGGACGCTCACCTGCCGGCCGGGCGCGTCCGACTCCCACGCGGGCAAGGGCTGGGAGGAGATCACGGAGGCCGCGATCCGTGCCCTGGTGGCGCGGGGCGGTCCGCTCGTGGCGATCCTGTGGGGCGCGAAGGCACGCAACCTGAAGCCCTGGCTCGGCACCGTGCCGGTCGTCGAGAGCGCGCACCCCTCGCCGCTGTCGGCCCGCAACGGCTTCTTCGGGTCGAAGCCGTTCTCGCGGGCCAACGCGCTGCTCGAGCAGCAGGGTGCGCAGCCGGTCGACTGGCGTCTCCCGTAGGACCGCGGGCGCCGGTCTGTGGCGCCCGCGGGGCAGGGCCGGCGTGTTGACTGTGTGAAAGGGCAAGGGTGAATAACAACCAGGCAATCCGGGCATATGGCGAACCGGTCGGCAAGGTGCTGGTCCCGGACGCCGAGAGCCCTGTCGTCGAGCGGTCCGGGAGTGGGCTTTCTGACCGCGACCGGGAGATTCTCGCGTTCGAGCGCCGTTGGTGGAAGTACGCGGGTGCCAAAGAGGAGGCGGCACGGGAACTCTTCGATCTGACAGCCACGCGTTACTACCAGGTGCTGAACGCGCTGATCGACACTCCTGCCGCCCTCGAGCACGACCCGATGCTGGTCAAGCGCCTGCGCAGGGTCCGATCGACCCGCCAGCGAGCACGCTCTGGACGACGGCTGGCGGATGAGAACCACTGACCGGGCACCGATCCGTCACAACGACCCGCTACTCTCTCTGCCGTGACGAAGAGTGGCTACCCCTACCCGCCCGACGAGTTCGACGTCGCTGTCCCCGGGGGCGCACCCGTGGGTGTGCACCGTGCGCCGCGTAGCGGTTGGAGCTCGGCCTGGCCTTTCCTGCTGGTCGCCGTAGTGTGCGCCGCCGTGGCATGGGGCGGCATCACGCTGCTCTCCGGAGGTGGCGATGACCCTGCAGAGGCGCAGG
This sequence comes from Promicromonospora iranensis, assembly GCF_028994805.1. Classification (GTDB taxonomy): domain Bacteria; phylum Actinomycetota; class Actinomycetes; order Actinomycetales; family Cellulomonadaceae; genus Promicromonospora; species Promicromonospora iranensis. The sequence continues at coordinate 199,895 of NZ_JAJQQP010000008.1, forward strand.
GCGGAGCGTCGCCGTCGGTCTCCGCGTCGGGGTCCGGCGCGCCGTCCACCGAACCCTCCGGCGAACCGAGCGGCGAGCCATCGGCGCCGGCCAGCTCACCTTCGGCGGAAGCGCAGTATCCGGGTGACCCTGCACTCGCGAACAAGTCGTCCGAGACCGTCATCGGTGTGTACAACAACGGTGGCGACGGCATGGGAGGTATGGCCGGCACCGCGACGACCAACCTTCAGGCCGCGGGGTTCGAGGGGGAGATCCACCCGCTGGACACCGGAGCAGAGTTCGGTCCGGCGGCTGACTCGGTCACGGCGAACACCGTGCTCTACGGCGGTGACCGTGCGGACACGGCGTCTGCCGTGGCGGAGACGCTCGGTGTGGATCCCGCCAACGTGCAGCAGTCGGACGATGTCGCCAACCACCCGACCGAGGGGATCTGGGTGATCCTGGTGACTCCGCCGACGACAGGCGGCTGACGACCTTCCACCCGGTTGGCACGGCGGGCCGACGGCAGCGTAGTCGTCGGCTGGAGGTCAACCTTTGGTCGGGTCGCGGGCATGGGCGGAGTGTGAGTGATACTCCGCCCAGCCCGTACCACTGGGTTGATATCCGCTTGCCCGTTCTCTGCCCCAGGGCTCTGACCTGCGCGTTCGCCATGCGCTTAATGCCGCATACCGGGCATTGAGGCTTCCCTGGTGTGAGCCGGACCACTACGCTCGAACCACCACGGGTCGACCGAGTGTCCCGTGCAGAGGTACAAGGAGAACTACGCATGGCCCAGGGCACCGTCAAGTGGTTCAACGCCGAGAAGGGGTATGGCTTTATTACCCCCGACGCCGGCGGCCAGGACCTTTTTGTTCACTACAGTGCGATCCAGACTGATGGCTACCGGACTCTCGATGAGGGTCAGCCGGTCGAATACGAGGTGGGGCAGGGGCAGAAGGGTCCGCAGGCGGAGCAGGTTCGTCCAGCCTGACATCGATGGGACGACGGGCGGGAAGTGCCCGCCCGTCGCCCGCCGCCCCCCAAGGACTGCCGGGACCCAGACCCCGGCGTCCGATCTGGATGGTCGACGACGACCAGCACCCGCTACACCGTCGGTCGATGATGCCCGACGCAGCCGGGCAGCCGCCCCGTACCGCGGCTGCTCGTTCTGACAGCCGGCCGTCCCCTCGGCCGGTCCTTCGCCAGCGGCCGCCCCCTCGGCCGTCAGACGGCGCCTCGCCGTCACCCGACCCGCTCGCAGTCGGCCATCAGTCCCCCGACCGTGATTCGATGGGGGAGTGACCCTGCTCGACGCGGTGGTGGTGGGCTCAGGACCCAACGGCCTGGCGGCCGCGGTCACGCTCGCCCGCGCAGGTCTCGGGGTCCGCGTCCTCGAGGCCCAGCCGACGGTCGGCGGTGGCGCACGTACCCTCGCGATTCCCGAGCTCGCCCGCGACATGCTGTTCGATCTCTGTTCCGCCGTGCACCCCATGGCCTGGGCGTCGCCGTTCTTCCGGGAGTTCGATCTTCCCGCGCGCGGTGTCGAGCTCGTCGCGCCGGAGGTCGCCTACGCGCAGCCCATGGACGGCGACCGTGCCGGGCTCGCCTTCCGCGACCTGGCGCGGACCGCCGACCGGCTCGGGCCCGATGGCGGCGCCTGGCGCGACCTGCTGGGCCCGCTCGCCGCCGACTGGCGCCAGGTCACGGCGTTGGCCATGGGGGACAAGCGGACCGTGCGCGGCATGCTGGAGGGCGTCCGGGGTGCCGGCGGGCACACGGTGACCGCGTCGGGCCTCGCCTCGATGGTGCGGCCCAGCCTGCGGTTCGCTGCCGCGCTCCTCGAGCAGGGCGGGCCGCGCTGGGACCGCCGGTTCCTCACGGAGGAGGCAAAAGCGCTGCTCACCGGTGTTGCGGCGCACAACATCACACCGCTCCCGGCGCTTTCCGGTGCCGGTACCGCCCTGCTCCTGGGGGCCCTCGCGCACGCCGACGGCGGCTGGGCGGTCCCCGTCGGGGGATCCCAGGCCATCACGGACGCCATGGTCCGCGACCTGGAGGCGCACGGCGGCACCGTCGAGGCGGGGCGCCGGGTCGACAGCTGGTCCGACCTGCCGCCCGCCCGCGCGGTGCTGTTCGACACCACGCCGAGCACCGTGCTGCGGGTCGCGGGGGACCGGATCCGGTCAGGGCGCCACGCGGCACTGCGACGGTTCCGGCACGGGAACGCGGCGGCCAAGGTCGACTTCGTCCTGGACGGGCCGGTCCCGTGGCGGGTGCCCGACGTCGGACGTGCCTCCACCGTGCACGTCGGTGGGACACGGGCCGAGATGGTGGCGGCGGAGGACAGCGTCGCGCACGGGCTGCACGCCGACCACCCGGTGGTCCTGGTCAGCGACCCGAGCGTCGCCGACCTGAGCCGCCTGCGCGGCAGTGCGCGACCCCTGTGGGCGTACGCGCACGTGCCGGCCGGCTCGACGCAGGACATCACCGAGGCCGTCACCCGGCAGATCGAGCGGTTCGCGCCCGGCTTCCGCGACGTCGTCGTCGGCTCGCGGTGCCTACCTGCCGCGCAGATGGAGCGCCACAACCAGAACTATCTGGGCGGCGACATCTCCGCCGGGGCGGCCACGATGTGGCAGATGGTCGCGCGGCCCACGCTCGCGCCCGACCCCTACCAGGTCGCCGAAGGGCTGTACCTCTGCTCCGCCTCGACCCCGCCCGGGCCGGGTGTGCACGGGATGGGCGGCTGGCACGCCGCCCGCCGGGCGCTGCTGCGGGAGTTCGACGTCCGCTCGCTCCCGGACCTCCGCCCGTGACCCACCCGACCCGGACGCGCCTTGCACTCTCATGGTCCGAGTGCCAATAATGTCTTAGCACTCTCCGTTCGAGAGTGACAGCAAGGGTCGAATGGTGAGGCCTCCGGTCGCGGCGAGACATGATCGTCGGGACGGCAGGCCGTCCGTCGCGGGCACCGGCCGGCCTGGACAAGCCACCAGCGGAGGATTCATCCCCATGGCCAAGATCATCGCTTTCGACGAGGAAGCTCGTCGGAGCATGGAGCGCGGGCTCAACCAGCTCGCCGACACGGTGAAGGTCACGCTCGGCCCGAAGGGCCGCAACGTCGTTCTGGACAAGAAGTGGGGCGCCCCCACGATCACCAACGACGGTGTCTCCATCGCCAAGGAGATCGAGCTCGACGACCCGTTCGAGAAGATCGGCGCGGAGCTCGTCAAGGAGGTCGCCAAGAAGACTGACGACGTCGCCGGTGACGGCACCACCACCGCCACCGTGCTCGCCCAGGCGCTCGTGAAGGAGGGCCTGCGCGTCGTTGCCGCCGGGGCCAACCCGATCGCCATCAAGCGCGGCATCGAGAAGGCCGTCGAGGCGGTCACCGAGCAGCTGCTGATCGCTGCCAAGGACATCGAGACCAAGGAAGAGATCGCTGCCACGGCCGCCATCTCGGCCGGTGACCCGGCGATCGGCGAGCTCATCGCCGAGGCCCTCGACAAGGTGGGCAAGGAAGGCGTCATCACCGTCGAGGAGTCGAACACCTTCGGCCTCGAGCTCGAGCTCACCGAGGGTATGCGCTTCGACAAGGGCTTCCTCGCGCGCTACTTCGAGACGGACCCCGAGCGCCAGGAGGCCGTGCTCGAGGACCCGTACGTCCTGATCGTCGAGTCGAAGATCTCGAACGTCAAGGACATGCTGCCGCTGCTCGACCAGGTCATGAAGTCGGGCAAGTCGCTCCTCATCATCGCCGAGGACGTCGAGGGCGAAGCCCTGGCGACCCTCGTGCTGAACAAGATCCGTGGCACCTTCAAGTCCGTCGCCGTCAAGGCTCCGGGCTTCGGCGACCGCCGCAAGGCCATGCTGCAGGACATCGCGATCCTCACCGGCGGCCAGGTCATCACCGAGACGGTCGGCCTCAAGCTGGAGAACGCCACGCTCGAGGAGCTCGGCCAGGCGCGCAAGGTCGTCGTCACCAAGGACGAGACCACGATCGTCGAGGGTGCCGGCGACGCCGACCTCATCGCCGGTCGCGTGAACCAGATCCGCAGCGAGATCGACAAGTCGGACTCCGACTACGACCGCGAGAAGCTGCAGGAGCGCCTCGCCAAGCTGGCCGGCGGCGTCGCCGTCATCAAGGCCGGCGCGGCCACCGAGGTGGAGCTCAAGGAGCGCAAGCACCGCATCGAGGACGCCGTTCGCAACGCGAAGGCTGCCGTCGAGGAGGGCATCGTCGCCGGTGGTGGCGTGGCCCTCATCCAGGCCGGTGCCGTCGCGTTCGCCAAGCTCGAGCTCGAGGGCGACGAGGCGATCGGCGCCACGATCGTGCGTGCCGCCATCGACGCGCCGCTCAAGCAGATCGCCATCAACGCCGGCCTCGAGGGCGGCGTCGTGGCGGAGAAGGTGCGCAACCTCCCCTCCGGTCAGGGCCTCAACGCCGCGACCGGCGTGTACGAGGACCTGCTCGCCGCCGGCGTGAACGACCCGGTCAAGGTGACCCGTTCTGCTCTGCAGAACGCGGCCTCGATCGCCGCGCTGTTCCTCACCACCGAGGCAGTCGTCGCCGACAAGCCGGAGCCCGCGGGCTCCCAGGGCGGCGACCCCACGGGTGGCATGGGCGGCATGGACTTCTGAGTCCCGCCTGACCCGCTCGGGTCGGCCCGCTCGGGTCGGCCGGAGCACCTGTCCGACGCCGGCCGGTCACCTTCTTCTACGGAGGGCGACCGGCCGGCGTCGGCCGTTTCCAGGCGTCTCTAGGAGAACATGCGTGTGGCCGCGGCCTCTGCCTCCGCGTACGTGCGCGCGGCGGCCGCCAGGGCGGCCTGGATCGCGTCCAGGGCTCCCTCCACCTGTGCCTGCGCACCGCGCCACTGTGCGACGGTGCCCCCGAACGCGGCGGCCGCGGGCCCGTGCCAGCTCGCCTGCAGCGCGTCGAGGTTGCGCATGAGCGCCCCCACCTCCGTGCGCACCGTCGCCACCGAGCCCGCCACCGCGGCGCCCGCCTGCTCCACCTGGTCGCTGTCGACCTCGAACCGCATGGCCATCACCTCCCGCGCGCCGGACCGTCCGGCGCCACCCACCGACGGTAGGTAGACGCGGCCCGACGGCGGAGGGCGCCCGTGGCGTACTGTGCACGGGCGCGGCAGAGACCGGGTTGTGGTCGTGCTCGGACCGCTCCAGGCCCGTGCGGAGGGCCTGTCTCAGGCAGAGCCGAGCTTCGCCTGCTCCTTGCGCAGCCGGTGCAGCTCCATGTCGAGGTTCTGCCGCGCGGGCTCCTCCCAGGCGGCGCCCATCGGGCTCAGGAACAGCGACTTGCGGGCGAGCAGCCGCTCGATGACCCGGATCCGGGCCTTGAGGTACACGTCGATGGGGATGTGCGCGTACTCCGCGCGTACCGCCGTCTTGTACTCCTTGTAGCGCTGGGGCTCGGCGGCGAGCATCGCGAGGTCGGCGTCGTTCAGCACCGCGGCGTCGAAGTCCGCGGGGTCCGGCGCATGCCGGACGATGGCGTTCACCAGCGCGGCCACGCGCTCGGCGGCGCGCGTCGGCACGCCGAGCTCCGTCAGCTCCTCGCGCGCGAGGAGCGCGGAGGCGGTGGACTGCTCGCCGCCCTGCGAGGCCTCGGCCACCTTCTTCTCGGAGCTGAACACCGCACCGTGGTACCAGGCGGCGAGGCGCACCAGGTCCGGCTCGTGCGTCTCCTCGGCCAGCTGGTCCACCCGGTGCAGGACGGCGGCCAGGTGCCGCAGGTTGTGGAAGTGCCGGTGCTCGTCGGCCCAGCGGCCCAGCAGGGCCTCTCCGACTTCTTCGATCGCCTCGGTGTCCGCCGTGGCGCCCGCGCCCACAGCACTGCGGACGAACGACTTGAGCAACCACTGCGGCGCGTCAGACGCGAGCACGCCCATGTGAATTCTGCCTAACGGTTGAGGTCGGTCACTGCACCGCCAGCCTATTACCGAAACCGTCAGCGGTGGCTACCTCTGTCCTGGATCGTGATCATCGACGTGCTCGTTAAGCCGGGTCGGGCAGGGAGCCACGCAGGTCAGAGGGGCGGGTCAGAGTGGCAGAGCCACCTGGACGGTGAGGCCGCCGCCGGGGGTGTCGGACACCTCGACGTGCCCGCCGTGGGCGCCGATGATCGCCGCGACGATGGCCATCCCGAGGCCCGAGCCGCCCGACTCGCGGGTGCGCGAGGAGTCAGCGCGGTAGAACCGCTCGAAGATCCGCCGGCCCTGCTCCTCGGTGAGGCCGGGACCGTGGTCGCGCACCTCCAGCACCGCCGCGCCGTCGGACCGCCGCACGCCGAGGGCGATCTCGGCGGGCGTGCCCGCGGGTGTGTGTCGTGCGACGTTGCCGATGAGGTTGGTGATGACCTGCCGCAGGCGGTCGCTGTCGCCCTCGACGACCAACGTGTCGGGGACCTGTCCCGCAGGGTCGTCCGCGTCGGCGTCGGCCACCAGCGGGACCACCGCGACCTCGCGCGTCGGGTCCAGGGCGTGCAGGTCCTGGATGGAGTCGCGCGCGAGGGCCGCGAGGTCGACGTCCTCCCGGGCGACGGGCCGGCCCTCGTCGAGCCGGGCGAGGACCAGGAGGTCGTTGACGAGCGCGCCCATGCGGCGCGCGGCGTCCTCGATGCGGAGCATCGTGTCGTCGACCTTGTCCGTGCTGTCGAGGGCGCCCATCCGGTACAGCTCGCCGTACCCGCGGATGGTCGCGACGGGCGTGCGCAGCTCGTGCGAGGCGTCCGAGACGAACTGCCGCATCCGCACCTCGGAGGCCTCCTGCGCGGCGAAGGCCCGCTCGATCTGCGTCAGCATCGCGTTGAGGGACGCCGCGAGCGAGCCCATCTCCGTGCTTCGCGGGGCATCAGGGACGCGCAGTGTGAGGTCGCCGGCGGCGATCTGCGCGGCGGTGTGCTCGACGGTCCGCAGCGACCGGAGCGACCGCTCGACCAGGACCCATGCGGTGAGCCCGCCCAGCAGCACGATGCCCAGGCCCGACATGATCAGGGTGCGGGTCAGGATCGAGATCGTCTTGTCCATGCCGACCAGAGGGAGCGCCACGTAGACGACCGCTCGCTCGCCGGACGGATAGGTCGCGGCCAGGGTGATGACGCGCCAGCTCTCCGTGCCGGCTCCGTTGCTCGCCCCGGACGTGGTGAACGGCTTGCCGCCGCTCTCCTCCGCCTCCTCGTAGGTCACGTCCGGCAGCTCGGGCGTGCCGAACCGCGCGATCGCGGAGAGGCCCAGCGCCTTGACCGTGCCCTCCTCGCCGTCGATCAGGACGTAGTAGTCGCTGGGCAAGCCCTCCGGAGCCCCCGACTGGAGGGTCTGGAGGATCGGGTTGAGGTCGCGCGAGGCGACGCTCAGCTCGCTGTCGACCTGCTCGACGAGGAAGCGTGACACCACCGTCGTCGTCGCGACTGCCGCGATGCCCAGCCCGGCCGCGAGCAGCAGCGAGATGATCGCGACGAGCCGTGCGCGCAGCGGGATGCCGGAGAGTCGATCCTTAAGCACGGGCGGGCTGCGGGGCGCGGAGCAGATACCCCACGCCGCGCTTGGTGTGGATCAGGGGCGGCAACGTCTCGCCGTCGACCTCCAGGGTGTCGATCTTGCGTCGCAGGTAGGAGATGTAGGACTCGACGATGTTCGCGTCGCCGCCCCAGTCGTACTGCCACACGTGGTCCAGGATCTGCGCCTTCGACAGGACGCGGCCGGAGTTGAGCATGAGGTAGCGCAACAGCTTGAACTCGGTGGGGGACAGGTCCACCTCGACGCCCGCGCGGCGCACCTCGTGCGAGTCCTCGTCCATCTCCAGGTCGCCCACGTGCAGCACGGCCTCCTCCTCGGGGGCGGGTACCCCGGTGCGGCGCAGCACCGCGCGGATCCGAGCCACGACCTCCTCGAGGCTGAAGGGCTTGGTCACGTAGTCGTCGCCGCCCACGGTGAGACCCTGCACCTTGTCCTGCGTGTCGTCCTTCGCGGTGAGGAAGACGACGGGGGTGTGCCGCCCGGTTGCCCGCATGCGCCGCGTCACGGTGAAGCCGTCCATGTCGGGGAGCATCACGTCGAGCACCACGAGGTCGGGCTCGACGTCGCGGACGAGCTGAAGGGCGCCGTTACCGTCCGCAGCCGCATGTACCTCGAAACCCGCGAAGCGCAGGGAGGTGGACAGAAGCTCACGAATGTTCGGTTCGTCGTCGACCACGACGAGACGCGCTTCAGGAGTAGCCATGTTTCCAGTGTGCGACCGGTTCCTGAAGAGTGCCTGAGATTCGCCCGGGAAATCGCCCGGGCTCCGCGGGGGTGATCTGTCCGGCCCGCCACCTGCCGCGCGGCTAGGCTGGGGTGCATGTCAGCACCGTTCCCGCAGGTTCCAGGGCAGACGCCCCGGCGCACGTATCTCATCGTCGACGGTGAGAACATCGACGCCACGCTCGGCATGAACGTGCTGAACCGCCGTCCCGCACCCGAGGAGCGCCCCCGCTGGGACCGCATCTCCGCCTTCGCGGAGAAGGTGTGGTCGCAGGACGTGGTACCGCTGTTCTTCCTCAACGCGACGTCCGGCCAGATGCCGATGCCCTTCGTGCAGGCGCTGCTCGCCATGGGCTACAAGCCCATCCCCCTGGCGGCGCAGGGTTCGGAGAAGGTCGTCGACGTCGGTATCCAGCGCACCCTCGACGCGCTGATGGACCGCCCCGGCGACGTGCTGCTCGCGAGCCACGACGGCGACTTCCTGCCGCAGATCGAGGCGCTGCTCGACGACGACGACCGCCGCGTCGGCCTGCTGGGCTTCCGGGAGTTCGTCAACGCCCGCTTCACGGAGCTGGAGCAGCGCGGCCTGGTCATGTACGACCTCGAGGCCGACGCCGACGCCTTCACCACCATGCTGCCGCGCGTCCGGATCATCCCGATCGAGGAGTTCGACCCGCTGCGCTACCTGTAGCGCCCGGTCGGCCACCCCGGCCCGACTCGTTGAGTGCTGGATATCTGTGGTTCCAGGTGCGTTGGAGGCACAGATATCCAGCACTCAACGGGGTGTCAGTTTTGGCTGAGAGTGATCGTGCCCTCGTAGGCCTCGCGGTCGCCCTGCGGCTGGACCGGGCGGGCGTTGTCGTCGTACGCCGCCTTGAGCACCGCGATCTGCTCTGCCGACAGCTCGATGGGCTCGTGGTAGATGACCCAGTCGACGCCCTCGGTGCACGGGGGCGTCGTGAGGCTGCCCGCGTACTCCTCGAACGTCGGGTCCGCCGGCAGCATCGCGGCGACGTCGATCGGCAGGTCGTCCGTGCCGGGCTCGGCCGCGCCGTCGATGAACGGCTGCCAGTCCTCGTTCTCGGCGTCACCCTCGCGGGCGAGCACGCCGAGCACGAGCACCTGGCCGTCCTCGGTGCTGTGGACGAAGTGGAACTCGGCGTCCAGCGCCCTGCCCTCGACGGTGTGCTCCGACGGCATGTGGAAGTGCACCTGGGCCAGGTCGAACTCGTTGTCCTTCCACTCGATCTCGGACGCGTCACCGTCCGGCACGAGCTGGATGGTGTGCCCGGTGTCGACCGACTCACCGACGGTGGGCGACGCCGAGATCCTCGGGTGGTCCGTCAGCTTCTCGTCGGCGTGGTCGGGCAGGTCGATCGGCGACTGCGCGTCACCGGCCTCGCACGCGGCGAAGTCCGCGGCGAGGTGGCCCCACTCGTCGGGGCCCTCCTCGCCGTCGTACGACCAGTGCACCTCGCCCGCGGCGGCGGGCGGCGGAGCGGTGGACGCCGGCTCGTCGGGTGAGCCGCCGGTCGCGCAGGACGCGAGCAGCGGGGCGATGAGGAGGACGGCGGGCAGGACGAGCTTCTTCATGGGTATACCTCTCGTGGGACCAGCCGGTCACCCGAGGACCAGGAGACCGGCAGGTCAAGCTACTCCCGGTTCCCTGGCCCTGGCCGCCCACCCGAATGTGACGTACGACCTGCTACTTCGCCGGTGCCGGCCACCAGGCACGGACCGTGCCGAGCTTGCGGAGCGTGGCGGGGCGTCCACCGCCGAACCCGCCGCCACCGAACCCGCCGCCGATCCGTGCGGTGGCGGCGCGCTTGCGGGAGCGCACGACGTTCGGGTCGAGCAGGATGCCGCCCAGCATCATGCCGCCGGTGATGGGGCCGTTCTCGTCAGGACTGCCGGCACCGTCGGTGTCGGGCTCCGACTCGGCGGCCGCCGCGGTCACGACGGCGTCCGCGTCCGCACGGGCGAGCCGCGCGGCCTCCTGCACGAGCTTGCTCGCGCGCTGCGCCTCGCCGAGCGCCGCGGTGGGGTCGGTCGGCTGGAGCGAGCGGGCGACGTCGGCCTGCCGGACCGCCTCCGCCAGCCGGGTCCGGGCCGTCGAGCCGACGGCACCGCGGCGTGTGGCCACGAAGTCGGCGGTCTGCCGGAGCTGCTCGACGACCCGGCCGAGGGTGTCCCGCAGCAGCGCGGACGCCCGCGCCGCCACCTCGGTGGTGTCGCGGGTCCCGGCCAGGGCGGCGTCGAGCGAGGCCTCCGCGGCGGCGATGCGCTGCAGCCCTGCAAGCGGGTCACCACCCTCGCGCGTGACCTCGACGTGCTTCAGCGCGGCCTGGGCAGCGGTGCGCGCCAGGGTGATGCGGAAGTCGCCCTCGACGGCCCGGGCGGCGGCCACGTCCTGGGTCAGCGAGGCGATCGACTTGTCCAGCCGTCCTGCTGCCTCCTCGAGGTACCTGGCGGTGGCGTCGACGGCGTCGAGCAGCATGACCGCCTGGCCGAGCGCGTTCTGCGCGCCCCTGGCGTGTGCGACGGCGACGGCCTTCTGCCCGGCCTCCAGGGCGGAGCGCCCGGCGGAGACCGCCGCCTTGGCGTTGACCAGCAGCAGCTCGGCCTGCTCCGGGTTGCCCGACACCATCGCCAGCGTGTCCGCCGGGTACCGCTCCGCGAGCTCCTCCAGCGTGGTGCGGGTGGTGGCCACCCGGTCGGTGACCTCCGGCTCACGGGTGATGACGTCGGCCAGCAGCTCGGGCGTGCGCTGCTGCAGGCGGCGCAGGTCGTCGAACGCGCGCGTGCGCGCGTCGAGCGTGTCGGCGGCGCTCTCGCACAGCGCGATGACCTGGTTCAGGTGCGGGCGTCGCTCGGCGTCCGGGAGCGCTGCGCCGTGCTTCCCGGCGCCGGGGACCTCGGCCGTGGCGGTGCCGTCGGGCCGCGCGTCCTGCGCGTGCACGTCCTCCGCTCGCGCGGCGGCCTCGTCCAGCTCCTGCCTGATCGCGAACGCCTGCCGGACGTCGGCCGTGGCGCGCTCCAGGATCAGCTCGAAGTCCCGGGTCGCGTCGCCGCCCAGCTCCGCACGGGCGAAGCCGAGCTCCTGCGTGCAGGTCTTGAGCGCGTCGTCGATGCTCACCAGGGCGGCGGCGGCACGCTCGTCGAGCTCAGGGACGGTCAGGTCGTCGAGCTCGTCGGGCACCGGCTCGCCGGCCCCCGTCGAGCGGTCCCCGCGCGCAGCCCGGGGCAGGAGCCGTGGTGCCGCGAAGCGCCACAGGACGTATCCGAGGACGGCGAGGACCAGCGCGCCGCCCGCCGCCGCACCGGCGACCAGGAGAGGGCTGGTGGTCGCGGTGGTGGCCTGCCGGACGGAGTCGGCCGCGTCGGTGGCGGCGCCGGCCCACCGCTCGTCCTCGACGGCAGATGCCACCGCGTCGTCGATGTCGCTGAGCTGCGCGGTGGTGAGCGGCACGTTGGTGTCCGCGGACAGGCCGAACTCGTGGTCGGCGGTGGCGATGGCGAGCAGCAGGTCGTCCGGGCCGAGGCCGGACTGGTTCGCGCTCGCGTTGGCCCAGTCCACGGGGTCGGTGCCGTCGAAGCTCTCGATGTACACGACGAACATGCGCAGGTCCGACTCGTTGCCGAGCCGGTCGAGAGCGGCGTCCACGTCCTGCCGCTCGGCCTCGCGGAGCGCGCCCGCGCCGTCCGTCACCGGGGTGGTGAGCGTGATCGGTGGCGACGCGGGCAGCACGTCCGACATCAGTTCCGCCTGGGTCGCCGCGGACAGGCGCGGCGACACGGACGGCAGCGGCTCGCTCGGTGCGCTGACCGTCGCGTTGGCGGCCTGCGAGGTGGCCGCCAGAACGACTCCGACGAGGCCCGCGAAGGCCACGACGGCCCATCCCCCGGATGCCCGGGTGCTGGGTTCGTGCGGATGTTCGTGTCTTGCTGGGGACTCGATCACGTCCTGATCGTCACCCCCGGTTCAAGACCACGCAATCTGAGAGGGTGTTGTTGCGCATATGCAATGAATCCTCAGGTAAATGCCCAGCGTGAAGGGCATTTTCACAGCCCGTCAGGGGGTCGGCGAACCGGCCGGTGACTCGTCCAGGTCCTCGGCGTCCACGATGCGGTAGGCGTACCCCTGCTCGGCCAGGAAACGCTGCCGGTGGGCGGCGAAGTCCTGGTCCACGGTGTCGCGCGCGACCACCGCGTAGAAGTGCGCGGTACGGCCGTCCGCCTTGGGCCGCATGATGCGCCCGAGGCGCTGGGCCTCCTCCTGGCGGGAGCCGAAGGAGCCCGACACCTGGATCGCCACCGACGCCTCCGGCAGGTCCACCGAGTAGTTGGCGACCTTGCTCACCACGAGGCGGGAGATCTCGCCCTCGCGGAACGCCCCGAAGAGCCGCTGCCGTTCCTTGTTGGTGGTCGCCCCGGTGATGATCGGCGCGCCGAGGTGCTCGGCCAGCTCCTCGAGCTGGTCGATGTACTGCCCGATCACGAGCACCTGGTCGTCCGGGTGGCGCGCCACGATCTGCTCCACCACCTTCTTCTTGCCCGACGCCGACGCGGCGAGCCGGTACTTGTCCTCCAGCTCGGCGGTCGCGTACGTCATGCGCTCGCTCTCCGGGAGCGTGAGCCGCACCTCCACGCAGTCGGCGGGCGCGATGTAGCCCTGCGCCTCGATGTCCTTCCACGGCGCGTCGAACCGCTTGGGCCCGATCAGGCTGAACACCTCGTCCTCGCGGCCGTCCTCACGCACCAGGGTCGCGGTCAGGCCGAGGCGGCGCCGGGCCTGGAGGTCCGCCGTCATCCGGAAGACCGGGGCGGGCAGCAGGTGGACCTCGTCGTAGAGGACCAGGCCCCAGTCCCGGGCGTCCAGCAGCTCGAGGTGCGTGTAGACGCCCTTCCGCTTGGTGGTGAGCACCTGGTAGGTGGCGATCGTGACGGGCTTGATCTCCTTGCGGGCGCCGGAGTACTCGCCGATCTCGTCCTCGGTCAGGCTGGTGCGCCGCACCAGCTCGTCGCGCCACTGGCGCGCGCTGACGGTGTTGGTCACCAGGATGAGCGTCGTCGTGCCCGACTTCGCCATGGCGCCGGCACCGACGATCGTCTTGCCCGCGCCGCAGGGCAGCACCACGACACCCGACCCGCCGTGCCAGAACCCGTCGACGGCCTGCGCCTGGTAGGGCCGCATCTCCCAGGCGGCCGCCTGCTCGTGCTCGGTCCGCGGCTTGGTCACCGGGCTGAGCTCGATCGGGTGCTTCTCGCCGTCGACGTATCCCGCGAGGTCCTCGGCCGGCCAGCCGAGCTTGAGCAGGACCTGCTTGAGGTGGCCGCGCTCGGAGGGGTGCACCAGGACGGTGGAATCGTCCAGCCGCTCGCCGACCAGGCCCGCGGTGCGCCGCGACTTCAGCACCTCCGCGAGGACCGCCCGGTCGGTGGTGCGCAGTACGAGGCCGTGCGCCGGGTCCTGCACGAGCTGGAGCCGGCCGTAGCGGGCCATGGTCTCGGCGACGTCGACCAGCAGCGCGTGCGGCACCGGGTAGCGGCTGAACTCGAGGAGCGTGCTCACGACCTGCTCCGCGTCGTGGCCGGCCGCGCGCGCGTTCCACAGGCCCAGCGCCGTGAGGCGGTAGGTGTGCACGTGCTCGGGGGCACGCTCCAGCTCGGCGAAGGGCGCGATGGAGCGGCGCGCCTGTTCGGCGCTCGGGTGGTCGACCTCCAGCAGCAGCGTCTTGTCGCTCTGTACGATCAGCGGCCCGTCGGGCATGGGGACTCCCTCAGTTCTGCTTCTGGTCTTGCTCTACTGCGGCCTGCGGCCCGACTGCGGCCTGCGGCGTGGACGACGTCGGCAGGACCGACGCGATGCGGTGGACGGCGATCGTCAGCTCGGCCTCTCTGTCCGGGTCGAGAGCACGCAGCCGCCCGCCCTCGAGGTTCAGTGGCTTCAGCTCGCGGCGCTCCAGCCGGCCGCTGTGGCCGGCCACCTCGACGATCACCGTGGAGCCGTCGCGGAGCGCGTCGCGCAGCAGTGCCAACCCGTCAGCGGGGTGCTGTGTTCCCGGGTCGTCGTCGAGCACGTCGGCGGCAGGGGCCGCGGCCCGGGTCACCGGACGGTCCAGGGCCGGGGCGTCAGCGGCCGGCAGCGGTTCCAGGGCCCCCTGCCGCGGTCGGTCGCCCGAGGTCTCGGCCCTGGTCGGCACGGCCCCGACCACCCGGTAGCCGCGCAGCGGGATGCCACCGCCGGACGTCGAGACCGACCGCGCCACCTCCGCGGCGTCGGCCCGCGCCCGCGCGCCGGCCCGCGCCGCGTCCTCGACGGCGCGCAGCTCGGCGACCAGCGCCTCCGGGTCGGGGGCACGGTCGACGACGTCGGCCCCGGTGCCCATCCGGATGGCGGCCGCGGAGCGGGGGGCGGGCATCGCCCGGCCGGTCACGCCCCGGCGTGCCACGAGCACGCGCCCGTCCGGTCCTTCGAGGGCGGAGACCAGGCCGCGCTTGCGCAGGGCCTCGTGCAGGGTGGCCGCGGGCACGGACGCCGCGAGCACCGTCGGCGCGAGCCGCACCAGGCCGAGGCCGACGAGCGTCGGGTCGTGCTCCAGGCCGGCGAGCACCGTGGCGTCGGCGGCCCGCAGGTACGACGACGCCGTGCCCACCCGCACGGCACCGTGCCGCCGCGCGGTGTCCCGGACCAGGTACTCCAGCGGCTGCGGGACCGGCACGGGGGACCGGTGGGCGAGCTCGTCGAGCATGCCGTCAGCGGTCTCGCCCTGGTCGAGCGCCCGCGTGACGGACGCCGGGCTGAACCGCACGGTCGTCGCGGCGCCCCGCGACTCGATGTCCGTCGACCGCTCCAGCAGCCGCGCGAGATCGCGCGAGGGGCGCCCGGGGACTATGCCCGTCAGGTCGCCCTGGAGCAGGATCTCGTCCACCTCGTGCGGCAGGACGGCGCGCAGTTCCCCGGCGACGTCACCGGCCGGGGTGGCCAGCAGGGCACGGCCCGGCGTCGAGAGCGCGCCCGCCCCGGTCACGCCCAGCCACTCCGCCTCGGCCAGCAGGCCCTCGACGGCGGTCGCCGGCGGCACGGAGCGCGGCGTGTGCCAGGTCAGCACCTCGACCACCGCCTCGGGCGTGGGGGCGAGGACCGTGTCACCGGCCGGCTCGTCCGCCAGCACCCGCAGCACGCCGTTGCGCAGCCGGGGCACCCACGGCCGCTGCAGGTCGGGGGACAGCGGCGCCCGGAGCGCCCCCTTGTCGTCGCGTGAGCCCACCAGCCACGGCGCGCGCCGGGAGGCCAGCCAGGCCTCGACCAGCCGCGCCCAGCGGGCGGAGTCGTCCAGGTCGTCCCAGTCGGTGACGGTCGGTACGTACGACGGCGGCGCGTCGCCGTCGTCGCGCACCAGGCCGGCGAGGGCGGCGACCTCGACCACGAACGCGGCCGCGCGCTCGTCCGTCTCCAGCTGGGTCGCGACCCTGCGCAGGTCCCGGACGCCCAGGCCACCCGCCCGCAGGACCGACGGCGGGTTCTCGTCCCAGGACTGGCGCAGCAGCCGGACGCGTCGGACGAGCTCGAGCGCGGCGCTCGCCGCCTCGGCGTCGGCGGTCGCGGTCTGGACCGTGCGGCCCTGCGGCTCGGGTGGGCGGGTGTGCGGCTCGC
Organism: Promicromonospora iranensis; assembly: GCF_028994805.1. Lineage (GTDB taxonomy): Bacteria > Actinomycetota > Actinomycetes > Actinomycetales > Cellulomonadaceae > Promicromonospora > Promicromonospora iranensis. The sequence continues at coordinate 215,792 of NZ_JAJQQP010000008.1, forward strand.
GATGGGTGTGCCCGGCGCGGAGCGCCAGCCCGACCAGGCGCGGCAGCACCACGTGGCGCGCGTCCGACCGGACCAGGAGATGCTCGGTGACCAGCCAGTTCACCGCGTCGCGCGGCCGGGTGCCCGCAGCCGGCACGACGCCGACCGGCGGGCCCCAGGCGAGCGCGTCGAGGATCGCGCGGGCGCCGGGCGGGGCCTCCGCGAGGAGCGCGTCGAGCGCCGCCGTCGTCTCGGTGCCGCTGCGGGCGGACCCGAGCGCGTGCCCGACCGCCTCGGCCAGGCCGTCCGGCACGGGGTCGAGGTGCGGACCCAGGCCCGCCGGGTTCGGCCCCAGCAGCTCGTCGAGGCCGGGCGCCGTGCGCAGGTCGAGCGTGGCGCCGTACTCGCCCCCGGCGTCCCAGAGCAGTGCGTGCTCGACGGCGCGGCGGACGGCGGCGTCGACCAGGTGGCCGTCCTCCGCCGCGCCGCCCAGCGCCCAGGTGACCACGGCGGTGCTGAGCGGCCCGGACGGCGGGCGGAGGACGGGCTCCAGGGCGAGTACCGCCTCCAGGACCTGCAGGGTCAGCGCGTCGGCGCGCGCCAGGGCGCGCTCGAGCGAGGTGCGGCTGGAGGCGCGGGCCGCGAGCGAGCGGAGCGTCGAGGGAGAGGGGGTGGCGAGATCAGGACGGGCGCGCAGGAGCGCGGCGAGCGCGGTGTCCGAGCGCTGCCGGAGGTCGTCGGCGAAGTGCCGCGTGGCCGCCGCCGGCGCTGCGGGGAGCGAGGAGGCCATCCTGATGATGCTACGCGCGTTTCCTGGGCCGAAGTTCGGCCGGTCCACGCCCCGGCTGCCTCTCAGGGCTGCGCGGTACGGCGGCAGACCTCCTCCCACGGCGTCGGGGCGATGCCGAAGCGGGCGCGGGCGGCCGAGTCGTCCAGGACGTACGGACGCTCCCACTGGTAGATGATCTCGCGCATCTCCCGCATGAACGGGGAGGCCAGGGCGGCCGCGCTCAGGGCGGCGCCGCGCAGGGAGGAGATCTTCACCGGCGGCTTGCCGACGCTCGCCAGGACGTCGGTGAGGGCCTGGGCCTGAGTGACCGGCTGGTTGCTCGGCACGTGCCAGACCCGGCCGTGGGCACCCGGGTCCTCGGCGGCGGCGACCAGGGTGCGGGCCGCGTCCGCGACGTCGGTGAAGGTGTGGGGCCGGTCCGTCCGGCCCATCATCAGGGCGCGCCTGCCCCGCAGCGCGTCGGGGACCAGGCGCGAGATGTGGCCGTTGCCGCCGACGCCGCGCCCCATGTAGTCGGAGCCGCGGATCTCGACGGCACGGAGGCGTCCGGCGTCGTGCGCCGCCTTGGCGTCCGCCCACATCCGGGCGCGGAGGCGCCCCTTGTGGTCCGTCGCGGCGTCGGGCAGGTCCTCGGAGATCGGGACGTCGACCGGTCCGTACGGGTACAGCGTGCCGGTGATCGCGTAGACGGCGCCGGAGCGCTCGGCGGCCGACAGGAGCGACGTGGCGAGCGGCGGCCAGACACGCTCCCACCGGGTGTAGTCGGCCGGGTTGGCGCAGTTGTAGAGGTGGTCCGCGCCCTCGGCGGCGCGGGCCAGCGCGTCGGCGTCCGACGCGTCGAGGGCGAGGTGCTCGACGCCGCCGATCCCGGTGCTGCGGCCGGAACGGCTCACGACGGTGACGCGGGAACCGCGCTCGGCCAGGAGGGCGGCGACGTGACGGCCGACAGGGCCGGCGCCGACGACGAGGTGACGATCGGGCATGATCGGTGCTCCATTCTGAGAGCGGCGCTCTCGTGTGTCGTCAGCGTGGCACGAGCGGATGCACCCTGGCAAGAGCGGTGCTCGCGTTTGTGTGCGGCGATCTGCCCGTGCCACCCTGGAACGCATGAGCCCGGCCCGAACTGCCCGAGCCCTCGCCCGCGAGGCCATCACCCGCGAGATCCTCGACTCCGCCCGTGCGCGGCTGAGCACGGACGGCGCCGCCGCGCTGTCGCTGCGTGCCGTGGCCCGCGACGTCGAGATGGTCTCCTCGGCCGTCTACCGGTACTTCCCGAGCCGGGACGCGCTGCTCACCGCCCTGCTCATCGAGTCGTACGACGAGCTCGGCACCGCCGCGGAGGTCGCGGACGCCGGTGTCGCCGACCGGTCGGACGTCACCGCCCGCTGGCTCGCCACCTTCCGCGCCGTCCGGGCCTGGTGCGTCGCGCACCCGGGGGAGTTCGGGCTGCTCTACGGCACACCGGTGCCCGGCTACGCCGCCCCCCGGGACACCGTCGACCCGGCCACCCGGGTCGTGCGCGTGCTCATCCGCATCGTGGGCGACGGCTACGCGGCCGGCGCACGCCCGCAGGTGATCCCGTCCGCCGGCGCCACCTCGGGCGTCGCGTCCCCTCCGGGCACCATCGCGCCGGCGCTGGACTTCGTGGCGGGGCACGGGCTCATGGAAGGTGCCGAGCCGTCGGATCCCGAGCTGCCCGAGACGGTCCGCCGCGCCGTCATGGCCTGGACGGAGCTGTTCGGCGTGATCTCGTTCGAGCTGTTCGGGCACCAGGTGGGCTCGATAGCGGATCCCGAGGCGTGGCTGGACGAGGTGGCGCTCCGGCTCGCCGCAGACCTGGGTATCCGGGCCTGAGACCCGGCGGACGAGCCGCCCGGACCCGCCCCCGAACAGGCCGTCCGGGCGAAGAGTGCGCAATGCATGCGACGCGGCAGGCTTCCGCCCGGTAACCTGGTGCCTCCGGCCCAGGTAGCGCGCTCAGCTCGCAGCAGCCCGGGCCGTCCTGCAGTTTCCACGAGCAGTACCGACAAGCACAGAAGAAGGTCGCAGTGCCCACCGGCAAGGTCAAGTGGTTCGACACCGACAAAGGCTTCGGTTTCATCGCCAACGAGGACGGAGGCGAGGTATTTCTGCACGCCTCCGCTCTGCCCGAGGGCGTCGTCCCCAAGCCGGGCACACGGGTGGACTTCGGGGTGGCCGACGGCCGTCGCGGTCCCCAGGCGCTCGCGGTCAAGGTGCTGGACGCCGCTCCGTCGGTCGCCAAGGCGAAGCGGAAGCCCGCCGACGACATGGCTGTGATCGTCGGCGATCTCACGCAGCTGCTGGACGGTGTGGCGAACGACCTGCGCAAGGGGCGTTATCCGAAGAATCCGGAGACGCTCGCCAAGATGCTGCGCAAGGTCGCAGACGACTTCGACGCCTGAACCCCCACGAGGTCCCGAGGAACATGGTCACGACCATCGCGCCCGCCGCACGAACACCCATCCGGCGGATCGCCGCACGCTCGAGCCGAGACGCCGTCCTGAACGGCGCCGCCGAGCTCGCGCGCGCCGCCGCACAGGAGGTCGCTGAGCGACCGGAGGACGTCGGGGAACACCTCGGCACCCTCTTCGAGGACGAACGAGTTGTCTCCCACCGCTTCGCCGCCACCATGCGGGGCTACCGCGGCTGGCACTGGACGGTCACGGTGGCGCGCGTGCCGCGCGGCCGGACCGCCACGATCAGCGAGGTCGAGCTGCTGCCCGGCGACGAGGCGATCCTCGCCCCCGCCTGGCTGCCGTGGTCCGAGCGCCTGCGCCCGGGCGACGTCGGCGCCGGGGACGTGCTGCCGTTCCGCGCCGACGACCCGCGGCTCGAGCCCGGGTACACCCCGACGGGCGACCCCGAGGTGGACGAGGTGGCGATCGACGAGCTCGCCCTCGCCCGCACCCGCGTGCTGTCCCCGCAGGGCCGTGCCGAGGCGGCCGAGCGCTGGTACCGCGGCTCGCGCGGGCCCACCACGGCGGGTGCCGTCGCGGCGGCCGCCGAGTGCATGACCTGCGCCTTCCTCGTCCCGCTGTCCGGTTCGATGGGGCAGCTCTTCGGGGTGTGCGCCAACGAGTGGTCACCCGACGACGGCAAGGTCGTCTCCCTCGACCACGGTTGTGGCGCGCACTCGGAGACGGACGTCGAGGAGCACCCGACCGACTGGCCGGCGCCCGCCCCGCTGATCGACGAGCACGAGGTGGAGGCGACCGCGCTGGTCGAGCCGGCCGAGACCTCGGGCGGCGAGGACGCATCTCCCGCGTGACGCCCGACCCCTTCGGCACCAGTGCGCTGCGGCGCGCGGTGACCGAGGCGTGGCGCGCGTCCCCGACGCGCTTTCGCGAGGACGCGAACTCCGAGGAGGACCACGCACGCGGCTACTACCGCGACCGCGTGGTCGTCGAGCTCGCGCAGAACGCGGCCGACGCCGCCGCACGCGCCGGGGTCCCGGGCCGGCTGGTCCTGCGCCTGGAGCGCGGGGAGCCGGTGCGGGCCGACGGCGACCGGACCGGGTCCCCCGGTGGGTCGGACGACGAGCGGCCCGGCGGCTCGGGCGACGGCGCGGGCTGGCGGCTGGTGGCCGCCAACTCGGGCGCGCCGCTCGACGCCGAGGGTGTCGCGTCGCTGGCGTCCCTCCGGGCGTCCGCGAAGGTCGGCGCCTCGGGCGGCGGGGTGACCTCAGGGTCCGATGCCCTCGTGGGCCGGTTCGGGGTCGGGTTCGCGGCGGTCCGGTCCGTGTCGGACGAGGTGCTGGTCCGCTCACGTGACGGCGGGGTGCGGTTCTCGCTCGCCGCGCTGCGTGCGGAGCTCGGGTCAGGACCCGGTCTCGGCGAGGGTGTCCAGCACGGCGCCGACCTCGTCCGCGAGGCCGCCGCCCGTGGCTCCGCGCTGCCGGTGCTGCGGCTCCCGTTCCCCGCACCCGCCACCGCGCCGGACGAACCGGGCACGGTGGTCGAGCTGCTGCTGCGCGACGCCGACGCCGTGGCGGCTGTCAGCGCCCAGCTCGCCGCGCTCGACGACGCCCTCCTGCTCGCCCTCCCCGCGCTCGACGAGGTGGCGATCGAGGATGACTTCGCAGGCCAGCAGGGTTCCGCAGCGCAGGACGCGACCTCGTCGCCGCCCCGCCGCGTGCTCCGCGACGTCGCCGCACGGTGGCGCGTGCACCGTGCGTCCGGTCCGCTGGACCCGGACGACGCGCTGCCGTCCGAGGCCCGCCGCCGGGACTGGTCGGTGCTCTGGGCGCTGCCCACCGCCGGCGGCCGCGCCGCGGAGAGCACGGTGCTGCACGCGCCGACCCCCACCGACGTCCGGCTCACGTTCCCGGCGTTGCTCGTCGCCTCGTTCCCCGTCGACCCGGGACGGCGAGGTGTGCTCCCCGGACCGACGTCGGACCGCGTGGCCGCCGAGGCGGGGCGTGCCTACGCCACGTTCCTGGGTGAGCTCGGCGCGGACCGCGAGGTGCTCGGGCTGGTGCCGACCGGACTGCCCGCCGGCGACGTCGACGCCGCGATCCGCACGGCGGCCGACACCGCCCTGCGCGAGACCCCGCTCCTCCGGCGGAGCGCACCCGGCCGGGAGGCCAGGGCCGACGACGCACCCGGCGTGCCGCAGCGTGTCGCGCCGCGCGGCACGGCATTCCTCGCCGGGCCGCTGGGCGAGGACCCCGACCTCGCCCGGGCGCTCGCCGCCGGTGCGCCCACGACCCTGGTCACCGTCCCCGTGCGGTTCCAGGCGCTCGCTCGCTCCCTGGGCGCGGAGCCCGTCGACCTCGCCGACCTGGTCGAGGCGCTGCCGCCCGAACCCGGTGTGCTCCGTGCGGCGCTCGACGCCCTCGCGCCGCACGCGGGCGAGGCCACGGTGCTCGAGGCGGTCGCCGGAGCGCCGCTCCCGCTCGCCGACGGCCGGGTGACCCGCGGCGCCCGCGGCACGGTGCTCCTGGACGCCCCGCACCTCGCCGCGGCCGCCCGCGCGCTCGGCGTCCGTGTGGTGCACCCGGACGTGGCGCACCCGCTGCTGGAGCGCGCCGGAGCCGTACCCACCACGCCGCACGGGCTGCTGGCGGACCCGGCGGTCCGGTCGACGGCGCTCGCCGCCGCGGAGGAGCTCCTGGACGACGGCGCCGCGGAGCAGCTCGGAGACGTCCTGGCGGCTCCGCCCACGAGCGCGTCCTCGGGTCCGGCGCCGGCGGACCCGGGCGTGCTCGACGACCCGAGCCCCGCCGACGTGGTCGTGGCGGTGCTGGAGCTGGTCCGGCTCGCCGCGGCGGAGGGCCCGGCCGAGCTCCCGTTCTGGCTGGGGGAGCTGCCGGTCGTCGCGGACGGCGACGTGGTGCCGCTGCGCGAGGCGGCCCTGCCCGGGTCCTGGGCGGACCGGTACCTGGATCTCGCAGCGGTACGGGACGACGTCGTCGAGCGTTGGGGGGCCACGGCGCTGGCCGCCGCAGGAGCCCGCGCCGACCTGAGCGTCTACCAGGTGGCCGACGTCGTGACGGCCGATGGCGACCACGACGCCGACTACGGGCCGGACGACGCCGCCGGGTGGCTCTCCGACTGGGACGAGCACCTCGTGCACCTCGCGGACGAGCTCGGTCCCGGCGTGTGGGTCGGCGACGTTCCGGCCGTGCCCGACCTCGACGCGCTCCCGACGGGAGACGCGCTCGCCGCGGCGCTCGACCGGATCGCCGCCGACCCGGAGCTGCGCCGCGCGCTGCTGACCCCGGTGCGTTCCCCGGATGCCCCGGGCCGCGAGGCGGTGTCGTACACGGCATGGTTCCTGCGCCGCCGGCTCGGGGCGCCGTTCGCGCTCGGTGACACGCCACTGCTGCCGCCCGCCCCGCCCGAGACCCGCGGCCTGGACGACAGCATGCTGGCCGCCCTCGGTGGCCTGCGCGACCTGGCCGACCTGCCCCGACACGACTGGCCGGCAGTCCTGGGACAGCTGCCCGAGGCGCAGGGCGCGGAACGCCCGCACCTGCCGGCAGACGTCGCGCGCGCTGTCTGGTCGGGGCTCGCCGCGCTCGCGCGCGCCGACGACCCGCGGCCGATCGCGCCGCCCAGGCTCCCGGCGCTCGGACCGGCCGGCATCACCGTGGAGAGCACCGACGACCTCGCCGTCGCGGGGTCGCCGCGGTGGGCCCAGCTCGGCCCGGTGGTGCCCGCACCCGCCGACGTCGCCGAGGTGCTGGCCGACCTGCTGGACCTGCCGTACGAGAGCGACTCCGGCCTCACCCCCGACGAACCGGGGGAGCCGGTCGAGCTCGACCCACGGGTCCGGGCCCTCGTACCGGACGCGCCGGTGACCTGGCGGCGCCACGACGCGCTGACGGTGGACGGCGCGCGGGTCGGGTGGTGGGTGTCGGAGGGTGTGCCCCATGTGGACGGTCCCGGGGTCGCGCACGCCACCTCGCCCGAAGGGCTCGCCCGGGCGCTGGCCGAGATCACCGGGGCGGACCCGCTGCTCCTGGAGGCGGCTCTGCGGGACCCGGCACGCGCGGAGGAGCTGAGCGCGGAACGCGCCTGGGACTAGCGGTGGCGCCGCGCCCAGAGCAGGCCGAGCCCGCCGAGCACGATGCCGGTGCCGCAGATGGCCACGCCCTCCAGGGCGCCTCGCCCCGTGAGGTGGAGGACGAGCGTCACGATCAGCCCGACCGCGAACAGCACCATGCCCGCGCCGAAGACCCTGAAGAGGTCGGCGCGCGGAGCCGGTGGGCTGGGCCGACGCTCCTCGGGGTGAGCCAGCAGGGAGCGGATCGTTGGCACCTTGCCAGTGTACGGACATGGGCTCGTCAAGCCCGTCGACGTCGGTCGCGCGCCGCCGGGTGAACTGCGCCGGTCAGGCGCGCAGCGCCGCCATCATCGGGGTCAGGGCGTCGAGGATCTGGTCGTAGCAGCGGCGGTAGGTGGCGGCGGAGCGCTGGTAGGGGTCGACCACGCCGTCGTCGTGGTGGCGGCCGACGTGCCGGGGCCGCTCGAGGAGCGCCGCGGGAAGGAGCGCCGCGAGCCGGGCCGCGTCGTCCTGCCCGGCGATCGAACCCGGGACGAGGGTGGTGGACAGCCGCCCCAGCTCCGCGACCGTGACGGTGCGGCGGACGGCGGACGGTACCGACTCGACGACCCGGGCGCGGTGCTCCGGGGTCAGGGCGAGGACCAGGTCGGCCTGCTCGACCAGGTCCGGGGTCAGCTGCCGCGCGGCGAAGTCGGCGGGCGGGAAGCCGCCGGCCGTCAGGAGCTCCGCCATGGGCTCGGCGATCGGGCGACCCACCAGCGCGTTCGTCCCTGCGCTGCCCACGGTGACGGACGGGTCGAGGACACCACGCAGCAAGGTCTCGACGGCGGGGGACCGGCAGATGTTGCCCGTGCAGACGGCGAGCACGGTAAGCGACATAAAAGATGCCCCTCTCGAAATCTGTGGTAAGCCCGGCGCCATTCTAACCATGCATTACTTTGCCTTGACCCGGCGTCATGCGCATGACGTGGAAAATCGCCCGGCAATGGTCGCCGTCAATGCAAACGGGTGAATTCCGCCGCGCTCGTTCGGCAGGTGACGGGTAACGTGACGCGCACCGCGCTGACACAGCCATCAGGAGGTCCGGTGACACATCCTGGATGGGGCGACAAGTGGGCGGACGCGCCGGTGTTTCCGCTCGCTGGCAGCCCGTCTCAAAATACGCAAACCGACAGGAATTCCGGCGAGGGCGCCAAAGTTCTGCCGCTCAGAAAGCCCAGGTCGCCCGGCCCGGACGACCCGGACGGGCCGGCGGCCGGACGCCTCGCCACGGTCACGCGGGCGCGCCCCGCGCCGCCGGCACCGGCACCGTGGAAGAAGCCGCCGCTGCCCAAGCCGGCATTCTGGACCCGGCGACGGCGCCGGAACCTGAAGGTGGCGGCGCTGAGCCTGGTAGCGCTGCTCGTCCTCCTCGCGGTCCTCGTCGCCTGGGTGGCGCTGGACGCCCTGCGGGCCCGGGACTCGCTGGAGCAGGCCGCTCGAGGCGTCTCCACGCTGCAGACCGACGCCGTCGCGGGCCGCACGGAGCAGCTGGACAGCACCGTGACCGAGCTGCAGAGGCATGCGGCAGACGCGAAGGACGCGACGGGCGGGCCGCACTGGTCGCTGGCCGGGAGGCTGCCCGGCGTCGGGCCCACGGTGGAGGCGGTCGCGACGATGGCGACGGTGGTCGACGGGCTCGCCCGAGGGCCGTTGCCACAGCTCGCGGAGGTCGTGGAGGTGGCTGATCCGGCCACCTTCGCGCCGCACGGGGGGCGCGTGGACCTCAGGCCCCTGGAGGGCGTGGCGCCGGACGTGGTGCGCGCCGACCAGTCCGTGGCGTACGCCCTGCAGCGCGTCGAGGGCATCAACCGCTCGCCCGTGCTGCCGCAGGTGTCGGCTGCCGTCTCCGACCTGGAGCAGCAGCTTGCCGACCTGCGGATGTCGACGGCGACGGCGGCGCGTGCGGCGCGGCTCATCCCGCCGATGCTGGGCGCCGACGGGCCCCGGGACTACCTCGTGCTCGTGCAGAACAACGCGGAGCCGCGGGCGCTGGGCGGCATCGTCGGGACCGTGCTGGTGCTGCATGCCGACCGGGGCAGGATCGAGCTCACGGAGCAGATGCCCGCCAGCCAGGTGGGCCCGTTCAAGCAGCCGCCCGCGGAGCTGACGGAGGACGAGCAGGCGGTGTTCGGCGACAAGGTCGGCCGGTGGATGCAGAACGTGACGTCGACCCCCGACTTCCCCCGGGCGGCGGAGATCGCGCGTGCGATGTGGGCACGGGAGACGGGGCAGACGGTGGACGGCGTGCTCGCCGTCGACCCGGCCGCGCTGGCCGAGGTCCTCAAGACCGACGGCCCCGTGGCCGTCGGCTCCGGCGAGCGTCTGCTGGGCGAGGACCTGGTGAGCTATCTGGTCAACGGCATCTACCTGACGGAGACGCCGGACGGCGCCGACCTGATCTTCGCCGACGTCGCGGAGTCGGCGTTCGCGTCCTTGTCCTCGGGGTCGGGCGAGCCGTCCGGGATGGTCGACGCCCTGGCGGTCGCCGCGCGCCAGGGCCGGCTGCTCGTGTGGTCGGCGGACCGGGCGGAGGCGGACCTGCTCGAGGGCACCGTGCTCGACGGCGGCCTGCGTGGGGTGAACGGCTCCCGCCCCGTGGTCGGCGTCTTCACCCACGGCCTGCAGATGGCCAAGATCGGCTACTACCTCGACACCGCGGTGGACGTCGTCGAGCGGGGCGTCCGGTCCGACGGGGCCCGGGAGCTCGACGTCACCGTCACGTACACGTCGCGTGTCGACGAGTCCGACGCCGCCGGTCTGCCGGACTACATCGTCGGTCGCGGCGAGAGCGACCCGGGCCTGATCCGGCTGCGTTCCATCGTGTATGCACCGGCCGGCGGCGCAGTCGTCCAGGCGTCCGAAAACTCGGAGAAAATTGGGATTTCGCCGCAAAAGCACGATGAACTGCAAAGAGTATTCGATGACATAGAACTTCACCCTGGCGAGACAGCATCTGTGACCTATGCCATTATCTCTGGGAAGCACCAGGACGGGGATGTCATTCTCCGCACGACGCCGGGTCCTCGACCCGTCGAAGTGTCGATAAGGAAATGACTCCGGCCGGCTGATCGGCCCGATTTCGGGCGTGCGTGTTACCGCGCTGGATATGCCGGGCACGCAGACCGGTGCATTGGCACCTATCACGTGCAGCAGAAAGTCACTATCCAGAGGGACAGGGCAATGCTTCGACGCTTTATCAGCGCTATGACGATCGCCGCGGCGGTCGTGCTGGCACCGGCCGGGGCCGCGCACGCGGGTCAGGCGGACACCGACTACGGCGAGTACCCGTGCGTCATCACGTTCGACAGCCAGACGGTGACGGTGAACGAGCCCTTCGGCTTCACCGTCGAGTGCGCGGACATGGCGGGCGCTACCGTCACCGTGCAGATCTCCTTCGCGGGTGAGGCCGCGGGAGCCGACGAGGCCGTCGACGTGGCCGGCGCCGAGTCGGCGACTCTCATGCTCGACGACAACGGCACGGCCACCGAGACCGCCACCGTCTCGGCGGCGGGCGACTACACGGTGCAGGTCCTGGACGCGAGCGGCGAGCCGCTCTCCGAGACCTACACGATCACCGCCGTCGCGGCGGGCACCGGTGGCGCCGCGGGCGGTGGCGACGGCGGTACGGGCCTCGCCGCCACCGGCTCGACCAGCCTCCCGTACCTCGCGGTCGCGGGTGGGCTCCTGGTCGTCGGCGTGGTCGCGATCGTCGTGAGCCGGATCCGGGCTCGCCAGAACTGATCAGCTCGAGGCCGCCTGCGCGTGGCCTTCCGACCGACCGTGCGCCGCACCTCACCGTCGAGGTGAGGCGCGGCGCACGGCCGTTCTCAGTGCACCCAGCCTTGATGTACCTGTCCAGGGGAGTGCCGTGACCATCGGGAACCATCCGAACGCCGCCGACGTCGATCGCGAAGCAGCCGAGCTCACGAAGCAGCTGGACCACGAGGCCGCACGGCTCTCGGCGTCGATGACCGCACCCGCCCCACGCCGTGGCCCGGCTGCCCCGTGGCAGCAGATCGTCACGGGCAGGGCCCTCTTCGTGGACATCGTCGCCGTGGTGGCGGCCGTGACGATGGGCTACGTGCTCCGCTTCGACCGGCAGGTCCAGGTGGAGCTCTTCGAGCCGCGCGGCGGCCAGTACGCGCTCATCTCCGTGGTGCTGGCCGAGGCGTGGGTGATCGCGCTCGGCCTGGCCGGTACGCGCAGCCCGCGCATCCTGGGCTCGGGCCGTGAGGAGTACGTCCGTGTCGCCCGGGGCACGCTGGCGCTCTTCGGCCTCACCGCGATCGTGTGCTACCTCGTCAAGTTCGACCTCGCCCGGTCGTACGTGGCGGTGACCCTGCCCGTCGGTCTGGTGTTCCTCGTCGTCGGGCGGCGGATCCTCACGGCCCGGCTGCACGCGGAGCGCGCGCACGGACGGTTCCAGCGGCGCACGCTGGTCGTCGGAGCGCGTGACGCGGTGCTCGACCTCTGCCGTCGGGTGGACCGTGCGCACGAGGCGGGCTTCCTGGTCGTGGGCATCTGCATCCCGGGCGGCGCCGGGATGCCCTCGCCCGTGACCGGGGTCCCGGTGCTCGGCCGTGTCGAGGACGCCGCGGAGGCCGCCCGGGCGATCGAGGTCGACGTCGTCGCCGTGACGGCGTCCGACCGTGCCACCCCTGCGGCACTCAAGCAGCTGGCCTGGGACCTCGAGGCCACCGGCGCGGAGCTGGTCGTCGTCCCGGCGCTGGCCGACGTCGCGAGCCCGCGCCTGCTGATCACGCCGGTGGACGGCGTGCCGGTGGTGCAGGTCTCGCCGCCCGGCTACACCGGCCTCCAGCACGCGATGAAGCGGGTGTTCGACATCGTGGTCGCGACGCTGATCGGTGCCGTGGTCGCCGTGCCGCTGCTCGTGCTCGCGCTCTGTGTCCGCCTCACCAGCCCGGGGCCGGCCGTGTTCCGGCAACAGCGGATCGGGCTGAACGGCAGGCCCTTCACGCTCTACAAGCTGCGGTCGATGCGGTCGGACGCCGAGGCGCGCCTCAGCGAGGTGCTCGACGGCGACGTCGGCGTCTTCTACAAGCACAAGGACGACCCGCGCGTCACCCCGCTCGGCCGGTTCCTGCGCAAGTACTCGCTCGACGAGTTCCCGCAGCTGGTGAACGTGGTCAAGGGCGACATGAGCCTGGTCGGCCCTCGGCCGCAGGTCGCGCTCGAGGTCGCCCAGTACGACGACGCGCTGCGCCGCCGCCTGTTCGTCAAGCCGGGGCTGACGGGCCTGTGGCAGGTGAGCGGCCGGAACGACCTGACCATCGACCAGGGCACCCGGCTGGATCTCTACTACGTGGAGAACTGGAGCCTGCTGGGGGACATCGGGATCATGCTGCGGACCGCTCGCGAGGTCTTTGCGCCGAGCGGCGCCTACTGAACGCCCGGATGCGCGGCATTCGTCTCAGGAATACGATTTATAGCCATTGCCGGTGTTCGATTTTCGGAGTTTCTGCGGGTAGGCAATAGGGCATTTATGGTGAAAGGGACACGGTGCGCTGGAAGAGCGGTAGGAGCAGGACCGGCGGGTCCGCGGCTCCGGTGGACGTCGAGACCGCACGCGCCGTACGGATCCGTGTGCTCCACGTGCTGCCGGCCCCGAACGGCACCACGCAGTACGTCGACCACATGATCGGCGGGGCGCCGCCCGAGATCGAGATCCTGACCTTCTCGTGGTTCCGTGCGATCTTCGGGACGTACGACGTGCTGCACGTGCACTGGCCGGAGTTCCTCGTGCGCCAGCGGACTCCGGTCGGCAGGTTCGTCAAGGTAGCGCTCGCCTCCACGCTCCTGCTGCGGCTCGAGCTCACCGAGACCCCGGTGGTACGCACCGCGCACAACATCGCGCCGCACGAGTCCGGCGACCGCCTGGAGCGCTCCTTCCTGGAGGCGCTCGACCGTCGGACCGTGCTGTGGATCAGGCTCAACCCGACCACGCCGCTGCCGCCCGGGGTGCGGGACGCCACGATCCCGCACGGCCACTACCGGTCGGTCTTCCCGCCCGACCCCGCCACCAGGCCCGAGCCGGGCCGGCTGTTCCAGTTCGGCCTCGTCCGCCGGTACAAGGGCATCGAACGGCTGCTCGACGTGTTCCGTGCGGTCAACGACCCGGCGATGCGCCTGACCATCGTCGGCAAGTCCCAGGACGCGGCGCTCGCGGAGCACATCACGGCGGTCGCCGCGGCCGACGACCGGATAGAGGCCAGGCTCGAGTTCGTGCCCGACGACGTGCTCGCGCGCGAGGTGCGCCGTGCGGAGCTCGTGGTGCTGCCCTACCGGGAGATGCACAACTCGGGTGCGGCCCTGCTCGCGCTGTCCCTCGACCGGCCGGTGCTGGTCCCGCGCAGCGCTGCCACCGACGGCCTCGCCCGCGAGGTCGGCGAGGGCTGGGTGATCATGTACGACGGCGTGCTGCAGCCGGCGGACCTCCTGCGGGCCATGGCCGTCGCACGGCTGACCCGCGAGCGAGGGACCCGGCCCCACCTGGACGAGCGCGACTGGGAGCTGGTCGGCCGGCGGCACGCGGAGGCGTACCGCAGGGTAGTGCCGCATCGTGCCGGCCGGCGACGGTGAGCGGAACGTCCGTGGGCGCGGACCCGGCGCCTCTCGGCAGGCAGGCAGCGCGGGGCGGCGCCGTGACCATGGGCGGTCAGCTGCTCAAGGTCGGTGTCCAGGCGGTCTCGATCGTCGTCCTGGCGCGGTTGCTGGCTCCGGAGGCCTTCGGGTATCTGGCGATGGTGCTCGCCCTCGTCGGCGTCGCCGAGACGGTACGGGACTTCGGGCTGGCCAACGCCGCCGTCCAGGCGAAGACCCTGTCCGACGCCGAGCGCGACAACCTCTTCTGGCTGAACACCCTCATCGGCGCGGTGCTGACGGGAGCCGGGATCGCCTGTGCGCCCCTGGTCGCTGCCTTCTACGGACAGCCGGAGCTCACGGACGTGACCCGCTGGGTCTCGCTCAGCTTCGTGCTGAACAGCGTGGCCACGCAGCACCGCGCGAGCCTCGTGCGCGGGATGCGGCTGGGCGCCGCCGCGGTCGCCGACGTGGCCGGGCCGGTCGCAGGGCTGTGCGCGGCGATCCTGATCGCGGTGGCGGGCGGCGGCTACTGGGCGCTCGTCGCGCAGCAGCTCGTCGCCGCGTTCGTGATGTCGGCAGGAGTGATCGTCGCCGGCCGGTGGCTGCCCGGCCTTCCGCGGCGGGACGTCTCCGTGCGTCCGTTCGTGCGGTACGGCTCGAACCTGCTGGGCGCGCAGCTCCTCGGTTACGCCACTCGGAACATCGACACCGCGATCCTCGGCGTCCGGTTCGGCGCGGGTGTGGCCGGCCTCTACAGCCGCGTGTACCAGCTCATGGCGCTGCCGATCCGGCAGGCCACCTGGCCGGCCAACCGGGTGGCGCTCCCCGTGCTCTCCCGCGTCCACGACGACCCGCCGCGCTACCGCGAGTTCCTGCTCTTCGGCCAGACGATCCTGCTGCACACGATCGTCCCCGCGCTGATGCTGGCGGCCGCCCTGGCGGGACCGGTCGTCGAGGTGGTGCTCGGTGAGCGGTGGTCGGCCGCTGCCCCGGCCTTCGCGATCCTGGCGGTCGGCGGCGTGTTCGAGGCCGCCAACTTCGCTCCGAACTGGGTGTTCCAGTCGTCCGGGCGCACCGGTGCGCTCCTGCGGTTCACGCTGGTGACCCGGCCGGTGGTGCTGCTCGCCATCGGCGGCGGCAGCTTCTTCGGCATGACCGGCGCCGCGCTCGGCTACGCGGCGTCGACCGCGGTGGTGTGGCCGCTGGGCCTCTGGTGGGTCAGCAGGGCCACCGAGGCGCCGGCGCGGGCGCTGTTCTGGAACGGTGCCCGGGCCTTCGTGAGCCACGGCGCCGCCGCCGGGGTCGCGGGGCTGGTCGCCCGCCTGCTGACCGACCTGAGCCCGTGGCTCGTCCTCGTCGTCGGGATCCTCGTGTGGGCCGCGGTCCTCGCACTGCAGGCACTGCTGTGGCGCAGGCTGCGGTCGGACCTGGGGGTGCTGCGGCGCGGTGCGCGCCTGCTCTCGCGGAAGGGCACCGGCTCGTGACACCCCGGCTCGTGACAGCACCACTCGTGACAGCACCAGGAGGGCGCTCGTGAACGCAGGGACCAGGGTGACCCTGGTGTGGCTCGAGGGCGCGGCCGAGTCGGCCGCCGCCGGCGTGCACCTGGACGGGACGCTGAGACGCCTCGCCGCCCTCGGGATCCGGCCCGACCGGGTGGTCGCCCGGCGCGGGCGGTCCGGCGGGCGGTTCTCCCGGCTCGCCCGGCTGCTGCTGGACTCGGTGCGACAGCCTCGGCGCGGCGTCGTCGTCGTGCGCTGGCACCCGTTCGCGCTGCCCGCCCTGGTCGCGGCGCGGCTGCGCGGCGGGGCGTCCGTCGTCTGCGCCCAGGGTGTCCTGGCCGAGGTCGAGGCCGTCCACCCCTGGATCGGCCGCTCCCGGCTCATGCGATGGCTCGCCCTGCGTCCGCTCGTCGTGGCGGACCGGGTGGTCGCACCCTCCGCGGGCATCGCGCGCTGGGTGGTCCAGGTGACGGGCCGGCCCGCCCACGAGGTGACGGTCCTGGAGAACGGTGCCGACGTCGCCCTGTTCGCCGCAGCGCGGCGCGACCCGGAGCAGCCGCCCTACGGCGTGTTCGTCGGGAACCTCGCACCGTGGCAGGGGATCGGCGACCTCGTGTCCGCCGTGCGGCAGGTCGCCTGGCCGGACGGGCTGCGGCTCGTCGTGGTCGGCGACGGCGTCGAGCGCGAGCAGGTTCTCGAGGCTCGCGACGCCGGCGTCGAGTGGCGGGGCACCCTGGACCGGGCCGACGTCGCACGCGTGCTGGGCGGGGCGACGCTCGCCTTCGCCA
Organism: Promicromonospora iranensis; assembly: GCF_028994805.1. Lineage (GTDB taxonomy): Bacteria > Actinomycetota > Actinomycetes > Actinomycetales > Cellulomonadaceae > Promicromonospora > Promicromonospora iranensis. The sequence continues at coordinate 232,024 of NZ_JAJQQP010000008.1, forward strand.
CGCGGGGCGCCGTCACGGCGAGCGCACAGGGCACCTCACCGTTCAAGGTGATCGAGGCCGCGGCCGCGGGCCTGCCGGTGGTGGCGACCGACGTGCCGGGGCAGGCCGAGGTGGTGCGCGACCTCGGCAACGGCGTGGTGGTGCCACCCGGCGACCCGGCCGCGCTCGCCGCGGCGGTGGCCCGGCTCATCGCGGACGACGGCTACCGCGACCGGCTACGGCAGAGCGCCGTCGAGCGGGTCGCCGCGTACGACTGGACAGCGGGGAGCGAACGGCTCGGTGCGGTGGTCGATGCCGCCGCACGCGCCGTCGGCCGCGCACGCTGGGGCCTGGGACGCCCCGCCGACTCGACGACGGAAGGACTGGTGGACACGCGATGACCCACGACACGACGGACGACACGAGAAACGGTACGAGGGACGGCACCGGCAGCACCGCGAGCACCGGCAGCAGCGACGGCGCGGCGCACGGTACCGCCGCGCCAGGGCCCCTGGGCCTCTTCGCGGACCTCCCGGCCAACCGGACCAGCGACGACCCCCGCCGCCCCGGCACCGCCGGTGTGCTGCCGACGGTCCTCACCCTGCGTTTCCTCGCGGTCCTCCTGTACCGCCTCTCCGCGCGGGCGGGCAGCTCCGTCCCGTTGCTCGGCTCGGTGGTCAAGCAGGTCAACCACGCGATCACGGGTGCGGACATCGCCTGGTCGGCGCGCATCGGGCCGGGGCTGGTGCTGTGGCACCCGACCGGTGTCGTCATCGGCGCCGGTGTGGTCATCGGCCGCGACGCCCGCGTGCAGCAGGGCATCACGCTGGGCGCCGCACGGTCGCGTACCGGGGTGGACGGCGACCCCGTGCTCGGTGACGACGTCTACGTCGGCGCGGGCGCGCGCGTCCTCGGGCCGGTCCGTGTCGGCGACCGGGCACGGGTCGGGGCCAACGCCGTCGTGCTCGCCGACGTCCCGGACGGCGCGTCCGCCGTGGGGGTGCCTGCCCGGGTCGTTCCCTGACGACCCGGGGTCACGCGGCTACCGGTGGCCCAGCCCGTTCCGGCTGGTCGTCGTGCGGTCCGAGACGCGGATCGTCTGCAGCTGGCTGGTGGGGGCGAGGCCCGAGCGCGGTCCCATGGCCTGGACCGGCGCCCAGACCGGGGCGACCCGCGGGGGCCGGGGCTCGGCGCCGTGCCGCGCGGGAAGGCCGTTCGCCGGCCCGCGGTCGGTCGTGGGAGCGCCGAGCGGGATGCGCTCGACGGGCTCGGCGGTCGGGCCGGGCCGGGCGGGCTGCACGGGCTGCAACGGGTGGGCGATCGAGACCGGTTCCGTCGAGCGCCGGGCCGGTGCGGGGTCCGTCGACCGGGGGACCGCCGTCGGCTCCTGGACGGGCGTGGGCCGCGCCGGCTTCCTCCTGAGGGGACCGCGGATCTTCTTGCCGGGCTTGCCGTCGGTGTCGTCGGTCCGCGGCTGGTACTCGTAGCCGTAGCTCGCGCCGTAGGCGTCCTCCCCGCGGCCCACCTTGTTCAGGACGATCCCGAGCACCCGGGCGCTGACGGCGGACAGGTTCGCCAGCGACTGCCGTAGCTGCTCGCGGCGGATCTGGCCGGCGCCCACGACCATGAGCACGCCGCTGGTCATCCGGGCGATCAGTGCGGCGTCGGTGACGGGCTGCAGCGGCGGGGTGTCGATGATGACGTAGTCGAACTGCTCGCTCAGCTCCTCGATCAGCCGGGCCATCGTCTTCGAGCCGACGAGCTCGGCGGGGTTCGGCGGGACGGCGCCCGACGGGATGACGAACAGGCCGGCCGAGCCCCACGGCTGGACGACGTCGTCGACGGTGGCCCGCTGGATGAGGAGCGTCGTGAGCCCCACCGACCCCTCGATGCCGAGGTAGCCGGCGACCGAGGGCCTGCGCAGGTCGGCGTCGATCAGGAGGACCTTCGCGTCCGCGTCGGCGAGCGTGATGGCGAGGTTGATGGCGGACGTCGTCTTGCCCTCGTTCGGCACCGACGAGGTGACGACGAGCGCCTGCGGGCCGCCGTCCAGGTCGAGGAACTGCAGGTTCGTCCGCAGCCGCCGGAACGCCTCGGACCGCGTGTGGTAGGGGCTCGTCTGGACGACCAGCGGGTTCTGCTTCGCCTCGTCGTCCATGGTGATGGTCCCGATGACCGCTGAGTCGGTGACGGCGCGCAGGTCCTGCTCCGACCGCACCCGGGTGTCGGCGATCTCGCGCAGGACGGCGAGGGCGATCCCGAGCGCCGTGGCCAGGAGGAAGCCCACCAGGACGAGCACGGGGATGTTCGGGTAGCTCGCGGAGCCCGGGGTGACGGCCTCGCGGACGAGCTGCAGCTGGACCGGGGAGTCGCCGGTCCGCTGCGGCGTCTCCAGCTCGTCGACGCGTTCCGCGAGGCTCTCGGCGACCGTGTTCGCGATCCGTGCGGCCTCGGTCGGGTCGGCGTCGGTGGCGGTGATGTCGACGAGGACCGTGTCGGTCACCGGGCTCGCCTGGACCCGTGAGCCGAGCTCGCCCGGGGTCGTGTCGAGGCCGAGCTCTTCGATCACCGGGTCGAGCACCTGCGGGCTCCGCACCAGGTTGGCGTACGACACGACCCGGCGCTGGACATAGGTGGTCCCTGTGGCCAGCTCGGACGTCGACTCCGCGCCGTGGAACGACACGAATACCTGGGAGGAGGTCGTGTACATCGGTGTCCGCGTGAATGCGAACAGGCTGGCCAGCACGATTCCGGCAAGCGCGATAGCGGTGACAGGAACCCAGTGCTGACGGATGATCCGGAGGTATTCGGTAACGTTCAACGCGTTCCCCTGATGATGCACGATCGTTTGGTTTCGGTCGGCCGAGAAGCGCGCCGATCTGCCTCGCACAGATTCGTATACTGGGTCCGTTCCCGCGCCTACCTGCGCTTCCGTTGGTAATCTAACTGACGTTCGGTTGAAGCGCGCCCGCTGGGATTTATGTCCTTTTCGGGGCGAAATCTGAGGACGCCACGGAGGGCCGCAGTTGCGAATTCTGCATGTCACGGACCGGTATTCCGGGGGCGTCGGTCGCGCGATCGACCGCATTACCGAACTGGTTCCCGAGGCCGAACATCATCTGTTGTCCACCGGCATCGAGAGCACGGACGGGCGTGGTGTCTACCGCGGCACCGCCCGGCTCCCGGACGGGACCGCGGCGCGCGTGCAGGCGGTCCGCCGGACGGTCGACCAGCTGGCGCCCGACGTCGTGCACGCGCACTCGAGCTGGGCCGGGCTGTACACGCGGGTACGGAGACTGCCGGTCCCCGTCGTCTACCAGCCGCACTGCTACTACTTCGAGCGGCCGAACCTCGTGGGGCCGGTGCGCCGCTCCGTGCGCCTCCTGGAGCGGGCGCTGGCCGCGAACGGCTCCGTCGTCGCGGCGGTGAGCCCGCGCGAGGAGCTCCTCGCCCGGTCCATGGGCGTGCGCGACGTGGTGCGCATCCCCAACGCGCCGTCGTCGGCGGCGGTCCGGGAGGCGGGGGCGCGGTCCGGCACGCCTGCGGGCAGCCACCGCACCGTCACGATGGTCGGCCGGGTCGTCGCCCAGAAGGACCCACGGTTCTTCGCGGAGACCGCGCGGGTCGCCCAGCAGCTCGGCCTCGGGCTCTCCTTCCGCTGGCTGGGCGACGGCGACCAGACCCTCGTCCGTGAGCTGAGGGACGCGGGCGTCGAGGTGACCGGCTGGCTCACCGCCGACGACGTCATGCGCCAGATGGCGGCCTCCGACGTCTACCTGCACTGCGCCTCGTACGAGGGGTTCCCCATCAGCGTGCTCGACGCCGCCCGGGTCGGTCTGCCGACCATCGTGCGCGAGATCCCGGCGTTCGAGGGGGCGCGCCTCACCGCCGTCGGGTCACCGGCGGAGGCCGCCGTCGCCGCGCACGCCGCCGTCGTGGACCCGGGGCGGCGGCTCCGCATGATCGAGTCGGGCGACCGGCTCGTCGGCGAGATGGACGAGTCGGCCCTGCACGACGGCGTCGTCACGGCGTACGCGATGGCCACCGGAGGGGCCCTGGTGTCGTGACGGCCGCCCGGGTCGCCGCCCTGCGCGAGGTCGACCACGATCGCGCGATCAAGCAGCTGCTCGTGGCGCTGTTCCTGGTCGGCAGCGCGTGCTACGTGCTGCTGGGCAGCCCGTTCGTCCCGGAGCGGTTCCTGTACGACAGCAAGAAGATCGCGACGATCGCCGGCGGCTACCAGGGCTACGACTCGGACAAGTCGTTCAGCACGGTCGGCACCATCTACCGCGAGCTGGGCCTCGCCGACCAGCCGATGTGGGCGGGGCTGCTCGGCTACCTGCTGTTCGTGGCGGTGCTGCTCGTCTCGCTGCGCGACAGGCTCGGGAACGCGGGGCTCCTGTCGCTCGCACTCCTCGCCGGCACGACGGTGCTCGCCGTCGTGTATGTGGGCACCTACTCCAAGGACGTGTTCGTGCTCCCGATCGCGCTGATCGCCCTGTGGCGCCGCCGCGGGATCTGGCCGGAGGTCGTGCTCGTCGGCGCCATGGCGTACTACGCGCACGAGTTCCGCGACTACTGGTACCTGGTCATCGGCGGCTACATCGGGTTCCGGGTGGTCATGGCCCGGCGGTTCTCGGTGCGCAGGATGATCGGCGCGGCGCTGGCGGCGCTCGTCGTCCTCTCCGTCGTCTTCCAGAACTACCTCGGGGTGGAGCTGGACTTCTACCGGACCAAGGTCAACGAGGTCCGGATCGGCGACGTCGACACGCGCACCCTGATCGAGCCGTTCTTCGATCTGGAGGGTCCGGTCGGCAGCTTCCTCAACTCGGCGATCGTGCTCCTGACGTTCGCGGTACCGCTGCCGCTCATCGTCCGGCTCTCGCCGTACTACCTGCTGGTCGCTGCCTTCCTGGTGGTCCTGTGGTTCATGTTCGCCCGAGCGGTGCACCTGTCGTCGGCCGAGTCGCGGACCGACCCGCGCTGGGCGCGGCTGGTGGCGCTGGTCCTGGGCCTGACCGTGGTGCAGAGCGTGTTCGAGCCCGACTACGGGTCGTACGTGCGACACCTGACGCCGCTGCTGCCGCTGATGCTGGCGGTCATCCTGTGGCGCTCGCCCGCCTCCGCCGCACCGGCTCCCGAGACGGAGGCCGAGACTCCGGCCGAGGATGCGGCCCGTACCCCGGTCGAGACCTCGGCCCGGACCTGGGTCGAGACGCGATGAGACCGCCCGTCTACTCCGTGGTGATCCCCTGCCGGGACGGGGCGGCGACGCTCGGCAGGCAGCTGGAGGCCCTCGCCGGCCAGGACTTCGGCGGTGGCTTCGAGGTGGTCGTCGCGGACAACGGCTCGCGGGACGGGAGCCGCGGAATCGTCGAGTCGTTCGCCCGGACGGACCGGCGCTTCCGGTGCGTCGACGCCGGCGCGAGGCCGGGTATCAACCACGCGCGCAACGTCGGGGTGTCGCACGCCAAGGGCGACTTCGTGCTCCTGTGCGACGCCGACGACGTCGTCACCCCGGGCTGGATCTCGGCGATGGACCGCGCACGCCGGTCGGGGGCCGCCTGCGTCGGGGGAGTCGTCGAGCGGCGGCTGCCCGACGAGACGGTGGTCGCCACCGACCCCGGCGTCTACACCCACCTCTGGCAGGTCCCGCGCCCGATCGGCGCGAACTGCGGCTTCGCCCTGGCCGCGTACGCCGCCGTCGGCGGGTTCGACGAGTCCCTGCTCGGGGGCGGCGACGAGTCCGACTTCTTCTACCGCGCCCACCTCGCGGGGTACCGCACGCAGGCGGTTCCCGACGCCGTCGTCGTCTACTACGAGCGCGACGGCCTGCGCGCCCTGGCCCGGCAGCACTTCCGGTACGGCCGCCAGTCCGTGCGGATCTACCAGCGGTTCCGGGCCGCGGGCCTGCCCCGGCTGCCCGTGTGGCGCGTGCCGGCCACGGTGGCCGGCGGGCTCGCGCGGACGCTCTCGCGCGACCCGCTCGTGCGCCGGCGCGGGGTCAAGCGGCTCGCGGTGACGGCCGGCCGTGTGGCGGGGAGCCTGGCGGACCGCACGCTCTTCGTCTGAGGCTCCTCGCTCCCCGGTGCGTCGCACGGCGCCTGCCGGCCGGTCTTCAGCTCGCGGTGTCCGGCGAGCCCCAGAGCATGCCCGCGACGCTCTGCCGGACGCCGTGCGGCACGACCTCGGTGGGCACCATGCGAGCGATCCGCCGGGCGGGCGACGCCGCGATCTTGCGGTGGACGTAGGGATACAGCGCGCGCAGCCGGTCGAACTCGGCGCGGGTCCCGGCGTCGTCGTGCTCGGGAAGGGCGTCGAGCGCTGCCCACGTGTCGTCGGCCAGCGCACGCAGCGGTGCGGGGACGGGCACGTCCTGCCAGGTGACGTCGACCCGGTGCAGCGTCGGGTCGATGAACGCGTCGACCTGTTCCACCGCTGCCGTGTCGTCCGGGTCGACCATCGGCAGGTCGAGCGCGGCGGCCGCGCCGAACACCGGCTCGTCCCAGTCGTGGATCAGGTCGCGGTAGCGCACGAAGGCCCGGGGCGTCGCCCGGGTGGCGAGCTCGGTCCCCAGCATCAGGTTGATCCACCCCGACACCCGGTCGACCAGCCCGCGGCCCTTGTAGTAGGCGGCCTTGCTGCCCACCACCTCGGTGGGCTGGCGCAGCATCGTGATGCACGACGCCGCCGCTCCCGCCGACGCGGCGGCCTCCAGCCAGGCCTCGAGGAACCAGAGCAGGCGCGGGTCCTTGATGACGAGGTCACCGTGCTCCTTGACCTGGGCGCCGAGCCAGCCCCGGATCTGGCTGCGTGCGTCCCCCTCGACGCTCGCCCGGTCGACGAGGTGCCAGGCGATGGGGCGCGGGTCCGACGTCTGCACGTCGGCCGACCGCAGCATGCCGTTGTGGAAGTCCACCACCCACTGGGGCTCGGAGAAGCCGCGCGGGTTGGAGGCGTCCGGGGCCACCTCGGGGCCGGGGACGTGCAGCCCGAACTCGCGCAGCACCCCGGCGAGGGTGCTCGTGCCGCTACGGCCGGAGCCGGTGACGTAGACGACGCGGGTGAGGCCGCTCATCGGGTGTCGGCCGTCAGGATCGCCGGTGAGCCGTGCACGACCGGGGCCCAGGGGGCCGCCTCGTCCAGCGTGCTCAGGTCGTACCCGTGCGCCCGGATCCGGTCCCCGAGGTGCTCGTTGACCACGTTGCGGTAGCGGGGGAGCAGGGCGGCGTCGGTGACGTCGCGGAGCAGGTCGGCGCGGGGTGTGCCGCGCCGCGACCCGAGGTTCCCGACGTGGCTGCGGACCCGCCCCGCCAGCTGCCCGCGTCCTCCGGTCCGCCACAGCTCGGCATAGCGGTTGCTGCGTCCGGCGTCGACGGCGTCGACCGCGGCGGCGTCGAGCTCGATGTCCAGGAACTCCGCTACCCGGCCGAGCTCCCGCGCGGGTTCACGCATCAGGTGCTCGTACCGCAGCACGAGCAGGTTCTCGATGTGCAGGGCGTCCTCGGCGAACACGTCGTGCGCGTGCACCCAGTGCTCGACGAGCCGGGGGAAACCGTAGGTGAACCGGCCGCGGGTGCGCGTCGCCCACTTGCGCACGGCCAGCGCCTGCACCACGGGGTGCCGCGTCACGACGATGAAGCGGGACTTCGGGAAGATCTCCTGGAAGTAGCGCATCTTCGTCAGGTTCGGCGGGGACTTCTCGACGAGCACCGTGCTGTCGAGGTCCCAGTAGGGCGACCAGCTCGCCCAGAGCCGCGCGCCGGCGTCGGGCACCCGCTGTGCGTCCTCCTCGGTCAGGTGCGCCTGCGTGTGAAACGACCATTCGGACGTATTGCCTAAGCCGCCGACATAGGTGTCCTGAATATGTTGCCCCTCGTCCATGACGGCTCCCGTTCCGGTCAATCCGGACGCATTCGGGCTTGAACCGATAATCCGGGCGACAAGGGTGGTTCCGCTGCGATGAAGTCCACCGACAAAGGTGATGCGGTGGTCGTTCCAGGGCGTGCTGCTCGTGCTCGTACCGGACATCGGGAAACCTCAGCTGGTCGGCTGGAAAAGGGTGCTGGGTGCCCCGCAAAAATATGCGATGAATGTGCCGCGTGCGACCCGAATCGTCCGAGCGCCGCGCCATTCCCGAACTGCGGGACGGCGGCCGTCACCCCAGGATGGTGCCGCACCGCCGCACGGGCATATCACGGGGGAAGAGCCATGGCAGTGAGCGCAGTCCGGCCGACCGGACCAGCCCGGCCTGCCTCGGCCGGCACGCCGGAGCGGGGGCCGACGGGCTTCCGGGCGGATGTCCAGGGGCTCCGGGCGGTGGCGGTCCTCGCGGTCATCGCCGACCATGTGGTCGGCTGGCCGGGCGGCGGCTTCGTGGGCGTCGACGTGTTCTTCGTGATCTCGGGCTTCCTCATCACCGGGCTCCTGCTGCGGGAGTACGAGCGGACCGGGACCATCTCGTTCTCCGCCTTCTACGTGCGCCGTGCGAAGCGGATCCTGCCCGCGGCGGTGCTCGTCCTGCTGGTGACGGTCTGTGCGGCGTTCGCCCTGCTCGGCGCCGGACGCTTCCGGGGCGTCGTGGGCGACGCCCTCTTCTCGTTCTTCTTCCTCGGCAACTGGCACTTCGCGCGGCAGGGGGTCGACTACTTCCAGGAGTCGATGCCGCCGTCCCCGCTCCAGCACTACTGGTCGCTGGCGGTCGAGGAGCAGTTCTACCTGGTGTGGCCATGGCTGCTGCTGGGTCTCCTGGTCGTCGGCGGGCGCCGCCTCGGGTGGCGGCGCTCGCACGCCCGGCCGGTCGCGGGCGCGGCGGTGGCCGTGCTGACCGTGGCCTCCCTGGGCTGGGGGCTCGCGGAGACCGCGGCGCAGCCCACCTGGTCGTACTTCACCACGTCGTCGCGCGCCTGGGAGCTGGGCGTCGGCGCGTTCGTCGCCGTCCTGTCGACGCGGCTGGGCATCACCTCGGCGGTGGCACGGACGGTGCTGGCCTGGCTGGGCCTGGCCGGCATCGTGCTGGCGGTCCTGATCACCCCCGCCGGGCCGGGGTTCCCCGTGCCGTGGGCGCTCCTGCCGGTGCTGTCGGCCGCCCTCGTCATCGCGGCAGGCGTGGGCGGCCCGGTGGCGCTCTGGCCGCTCACGCACCGGGTGAGCCAGTACCTGGGCGAGATCTCCTACAGCCTGTACCTGTGGCACTTTCCCGTGGCGGTGCTGCTGCTCGCCTTCGTGCCGCAGGGCTCGGCGGTCTACCTCGTGGTCGCGCTGGCGCTCACGCTCGTGCTGTCGGCCGCGTCGTACCGCTGGCTCGAGGCACCGGCACGGCACGCGGCGTGGTTCCGGCGGCGCGGGGCGCGCGCCCGGCTCGCGCCGCGGTCGGGGTGGTACCGGTTCGCGGGGGCCAGCGCCGTCGTCGTGCTGCTCGGTGCCGGCGGCTCGGCGGCAGGCGGGGCGGCCGCCCCGCCTGCCCTCCCGGTGCCCGACGTCGTCCTGGCCGGTCACACCCCGGACGACCCGTCCGACTGCGTGGGCGCCGCCGCGCTCGACCCCCGGCACGACTGCGCGCTGAGCACCGGTCCGGCCGTCGTGCCCGACCCGGCGGACGCCTCGTTCGACACGGGCGGGGCCTTCAACTGCTACGCGTACCAGGGTGAGCCGCTGCGGACCTGCACCTTCGGCAGCGACCGGCCGACGGCGACCCGGGTGGCCGTGGTCGGTGACAGCCATGCCGCGCAGCTGGTGCCGATGCTGAGGCCCCAGCTCGACGCCGCCGGCTGGCGGCTCGACACGTACGTCGGGAACGGGTGCCGGTGGCACCTCGTGGCGTCCGACCGGACGTGCCCCGGGCTGCCGAAGATCCAGGAGGCGCTGCAGGACGGCGGGTACGACGTGGTCGTGACGACGTCCTCCCGCGCTCACGGCGAGGTGGCCCGCGCCGCCTACGTCGACGCCATGCGGCCCGTCGCGGAGGACGGGGCCGAGGTCGTGGTGCTGGAGGACAACCCTGACGCCGACGCCGAGGCCGCGCGGTGTGTCGCGGCGGTGACCTTCTCGGTGGACGACGGATGCGGGACGTCGTCCGCCCGGGCGCTCGCCGAGCCGGACCCGCTCGTCGCCGCGGCACGCGAGGTGCCGGGCGCGCACGTGGTGGACCTGACCGACCTCTACTGCACGGCGGGCAGCTGCCCGTCGGTGATCGGCAACGTGGTGGTGTACCGGGACACCGGCGGCCACATCACCGGGACCTGGGCCAGGACGCTCGGACCGTACGCGGTCGAGCGGATCCGCGCGGCGCTCGCGGAGTGAGCCTCAGACCTCGAACGTCGCGGTGACCGACCCGCCCCGCGTGCCGCCCACGTCGACCAGGAGCGAGATGCCCGGCTGCAGACGCTCGACGGTGACCCGCCCGTCGGCGCGGACCAGCCGCTTCGCCGGGCGCGCGACCGTGACCCGGAGTCCGTGCTCGAGCTGCTGCGTCGGATCGGCCACCGCGACGGTCAGCTGCGTCCCGTCCTGGGTCAGCAGGATCGCGGCCGGCCGGTCGCACGACACGCCACCGGTCTCCGGCGCCCCCGTCGCCCACACGTTCAGCGCCGTCGTGCCGTCACGGCGCACCGCCTGGACGAGCGGCCCGTTCGCGAGCACCTCCGTGCGCGGTGCGGCGGCGTACGCGGCCGTCCCCTCCGGCGTCGCACCGGGCAGGAGCACGTACCCGTAGCGGGCGTCCACGGGATCGACACCGTGCTCCAGCCAGAGGGTCGCGAAGCTGTTCGTCCGCACCGTCCGGTCCCGGTGCACGGCGCTCCTGTTGATCTCCGACCAGCGGCCCGTGCGGCGCTCGCGGAGCAGGGACAGCCGCTGGCCCGTCCGGAACACGTACCCGATGCCGGTTCCCGGCGTGGCGCCCGAGAGGTGGGCCCAGCCGGGGCCGTCGGCCGTGACCGCGGGCGTGCCACCCGTGGGAGGCACCTGCCGCCCGTCGACGACGAGCTGCTGGCCCTCGGGGTCCAGGAGCCTCCGGTTGTCCACGACGGTCTCCACGGGGCGGCCGGACGACGAGGCGATGCCCGCGCCGAGCGCGACCACCTCGTCGTCGAGCAGGAACCACGACTTCTGGCCCGTCGCCCCGGGCATGCCCTGGTCGTCGGGGTGGCGGAACGCCATGCCGACCGCCGCGCTGCTGCCCACCGCGACGCCGCCCACCCAGTGCTTGTCGCTGCGGAAACCCGCCCCGGCGGAGGCGGCGGGCGTGCCGGCCGCGACGGTCGTACCGGCGATCCGCGCGGCGTCGACGGTCGGCCAGTAGTGGTCGTCGTACTGGGACCCGGCGGCGTCGTACAGGTAGTACGCGCCGCTGCCGCTGTACCAGCCGCGCCGGTTCTCGGCGCCGATCGACTCGTAGCTCGCGATCCGCGCCGACGACATCGCCACCGCCACCGTGAACGCCGGACGCCGGTGCACCACCCGGTCCATCGCGGGAAAGACGGTGGTCCCCACGGGCGGGGCGAGCGGCTCGACGCCCGCGCCCCCGGCCTGCGCACCGGACGCGTAGGCGGCCAGGCCCCTCCACCGCCGGGCGCGGTCCCCGTCCGTCGCCCGGGACAGCAGGCGCAGGGCCGACGCCGCCGCCCGCCCGGCGTCGTGGTCCTGCGCCGAGACCCGCGCGATGTTGCGGCCCCGGACCGGCCCCATGACGGCGCCGGCGTGCAGCCAGGGGGCCAGCCCTTCGTCGACCCAGGTCAGGAGGTTGTCCACGGGTGTGCCGGAGAGCTGCCAGGGGGTGTCGCGCAGGAGGGCGAGCACCGACGCCGCCGACGTCAGGAGCGAGAGCCCGTAGCCACCCGAGTAGGGGTGCACGTCGTGCTGGAGGAACGACCCGTCCGGGCGGATCCCGTCGCCGGACGTCACGAGCCGGAAGGCCGGCGTGATGCCGCGGAGCGCCGAGGTGAGCGACTCCTCGTCGTCGAGCAGGAGCGCGCGCTCGGCGACCACCCGCGCCGTCCAGACGCGGTTCGCCGCGGCGTACGCGGGTGCGGGCGTGTGCGCCTTCACCGCCGCCATGTACCGCTCGAGCCGGTCGGCGCCGAGGTCGTCGTACAGCAGCATGGACGTCGCCGTGAGCTGCAGCGGGATGCCGATCTCGCGGTCCCACCAGTTGCCGGACCGCCGCGTGTGCTCGTTGTACCGGGTCTCGTGGAGGTGGTCGAGGGCGGTCAGGAGGACGTCGCGGACCTCCTCGTCGTGCTCGTAGCGGGACCCCGGCGTGGCGTAGGCGCGGGCGATCGACCGGAGCCGTTCGTAGCTGAGGCGCAGACCGATGGTGCGTTCCCCTCCGCTCAGCGCCAGGTCGGACCAGGTCTGGTCCGGTGTGAGCACGCCGAGCAGGCGTCCGGCCAGTGCGTCGACGTCGTCGACCGCCGCCCCGGTGAGCTGGTCCAGCCACCGGCCGCGGACGTTCCGGAACGGCTGGGTGCGGTCGAGGACGGTGTCCCACGCGGCCAGGCCACCGACCACGAGGACCGAGGCGCCGAGCGCGATCCCGCCGATCCGCAGCGCCTGTCGCCGGGTCACCGCCCGCTCGCCCTGTTCGCCCGGGCCGGTCCGGCTCTGCCCGGTCCGGCTCCGGTCGGTATCACTCTGCTCGGTCTCGCCCGGCGGTGGGTGCGGGGCGGGTTGCGTGGCCAGGTTCGTCTCTCCTTCGGTCCTACGGGTCGGCGGGAGGTCTGGACCATGGTGGCCGCACCTGGGCGCCGGTGCGCGCTGGGGTAGCTTCCGGGCATTCCGTACCGCCGTGATCGCCGGTATTGTCCGGACTTGTGTCCCCAGCGCGCAGTACGACGTCGTCCGCGGCCCGGCCAGGGCGTGCCCTGCGCGGGGCGGTCGCCCGCGTGCTCCTCGCGGCCGGCGTGGCCACCAGCCTGACGGCGTGCGCGGGCCTGCTCGCCCCCGGCGCCGAGCCGATGCCCGCGCCCGGGATCGCCCCAGGGGTGGTGGCCGAGGCGGTGCCCGTCGAGCTGGCCCCCGCCCCGCGACCCACCTCGGTGGGCTCGATCCAGGGCAAGCACGAGCAGGAGTCGGCCGTGGTGGACGTGCAGCCGGCACCGAGCGGCTCGGCGTCGCGCGGAGCGGACCGCAGGCCGGCTCCCGGCGCGGGCGACGACGCCGGACCGGGCGGCTCCGGAGACGCGGGAGACCCCGGCGAGGCTGGTGGCGGACCCGGCGGGGAGCCCGGCGGCGGTGCCGGCGGGGGAGGGGACGACGGCGGGGCCGAGCCGGACCTGACCGACTCGGTGCAGTACGCCGCCGCCCTGGAGGCCGCGGTCAACGACCATCGTGCCGCCAACGGCCTGGCCGCCCTGGCCCACGACACCTGCGCCTACGACGTGGCGCTCGAGCGCGCCCAGGCGCTGATCGGGCAAGAGCTGGCGCACGCGCCGCTCGACCCGATCTTCCAGACCTGCCCCACCTCGGCGGTCGCGGAGAACCTGGCCAAGGGCGGATGGACACCGCCAGAGGCGGCACAGGGCTGGATGGACTCCGAGGGACACCGCGCCAACATCCTGAACGGCGGCCTGACCCGTGGCGCCGTCGCCTGCGTGCCGGACGGCGGGGACCCCGCAGCGCCCGTCATGATCTGCGCCCACGTGTTCCTGGGCTGAGCCACTGACCGCTCCGCACCGAGCCCTCTGCACGCACCCAGCGCGTCGCGGGGCGGCGACCGTGTACGGCGTGGCGCCTCCGGTTGTGGCCTCCGGGTGCGCGGTGTCGAATCGACGTCGTGCTCCGCGCCCTGACCCGTCTCGCGATCCCGGTCCTGATCGCTGCCGTGCTGCTCACCGCCTGCTCGACCGGACGGGACACCGGTCCGCGCGGACCCGAGGCGACGCGCGAGGCGACGCCCGCGCCCGAGGCGACCTGGACGCCGTCCGACAGCGTGGACCTCGCCGACCCGGAGCAGTACGCGGCGGCCCTGGAGGACGGCGTGAACGCGGCCCGTGCCCAGCGGGACGTGCCGGAGCTGGAGCATGACGACTGCCTCGTGGCCGTCGCCATCGACCGGGCGGGGGCGCTGGTCGGTGAGCCGAGGCTGACGCACGCCCCGCTGCCGCCCGTGCAGCAGAGCTGCCCGGGCGGCACGCTCGCCGCGGAGAACCTCAGCCGGACCGCGCGCCCGCCCCAGGACGTCGTGCAGGCCTGGCTCGACTCGCCCTCGCACCGGGACAACCTCGTGAACGCCGACCTGCGGCGCGGTGCGATCGGGTGCGTGCGGGACGGCGGAACCGCTGCGGCACCCGTGCTGACGTGCTCCCACGTGTTCCTCGGTTGAGCCGTAGGCGCAGCGCAGGGTGCGGTCCGAGGCACGGGGCACACGCCTGGGGCGGAAGCGCAGGCTCGACCGACAGCAGCACAGCCTGACTCTCCCCACACCCTCCTCCATACCCGGTCAACGCCACCGGATGTGCCGGTTATGGTGTGAGCCGCGCACCCGTCCGGAACGACCGCAGGAGAAAAATGGCGCAGGCGACGACCGCCGTCGACCGGACCACCGGACCGTCGCCGGAACCGCACGGACCCGGGATCGACACGACACCTGGCGCCCCGGGTGCCGGCCACGCGTTCCGCACCGACATCAACGGGCTCCGTGCCGTCGCCGTGCTCGCCGTCGTCGTCTTCCACGCGGGGATCACGATCCCCGGCGGGTTCACCGGGGTCGACGTCTTCTACGTGATCTCCGGCTACCTCATCAGCTCGCTGCTGCTGCGGGAGGTGGACCGCTCCGGGAGCGTCGACCTCGTCGAGTTCTGGACCCGCCGCATGCGGCGTCTCGTGCCGGCGCTCGCGCTCGTCGTCGCGGTCACGCTGCTCGCCAGCGTCCTGGTCCTGTCCCCGCTGGTCTGGGGGCGCCTCGCCTGGCACGGGGCGTCGGCCATGCTGTTCGTCTCCAACCTGCTGTTCCCGTACCAGGGCCAGAACTATTTCTCCGACGCCGTCACCCCGAGCCCCTACCTGCACACCTGGTCGCTCGGCATCGAGGAGCAGTTCTACATCTTCTGGCCGCTGCTCATCCTGCTGGCGGTCGCGGTGGCCCGGCGCACCCGCGTGCCGGCCCGGCGCATGCTGCAGCTCCTGTTCGCCGGTACGTTCGTCGTGTCGCTCGCGACCTCCGTCTGGCTCACGGCGACCGCCCCCGACTGGGCCTTCTACGTGCTGCCGACCCGCGCCTGGGAGTTCGCGGGCGCCGCGCTCGTCGCGACCCTGCCCTGGGGCCGGCTCGCCGAGGTCTCCCGCCTGCGGCCCCGCCTGCTCCGGGCGCTGCTGGGCACCGCAGGGTTCGTGCTGCTGGCGCTCTCCTTCGCGCTCGTGCGCGAGACCGACCCGTTCCCCGGCACCGTCGCCCTGCTGCCCGTGGGCGGCACGCTGCTGGTGCTCGCCGCGGGCAGCATCCCCGCGGCAGGCACCTGGGTGGACCGGGTGCTCGGCCTGCCCGCCCTGCAGCGGATCGGTGACGTCTCCTACTCCTGGTACCTCTGGCACTGGCCGTTCGTGGTGCTCACCACGGCAGCGGTGCAGGACGACGCGATCTGGATCAAGGTGCTCGCCACGCTCGCCGCGCTCGGCGCCGCGGTCGCCACCTACCGCTGGGTCGAGAACCCGATCCGGTTCAGCGGGGCCATGCGGTCGTGGCGCCGCACCGCCGCGGTCACCGTCACCATCGGGCTCGCCGTGGGCACCCTGACCGTCGGCACCCGCGTCGCGACCGGGATCGTGCTGGACCAGGAGCCGTACGCGACGGCGGTCGAGGCCAGCGCCGAGCCCGAGCCGTACGGGTGCGCCGAGACCACCGAGACGACGTCGGGCGTCAAGGTGTGCCTCCTGGGCGACGTCTCCGCCACCACGACCGTGCTGCTCCTCGGCGACTCGCACGCCATGCACTGGATCCCCGCGTTCGACGCCGCGGCGACCGACGCGGGCCTGCGCCTCGCCGTCCGCTGGCGGCACGGCTGCCCCGTAGCCCAGGTCGATGTCCAGCAGCCCTCCGAACGCGGGTCGTGCGCCGAGTTCCAGAGCGAGTCCCTGCGGATCGTCGACGAGCTGCGCCCCGACGCCGTCGTCGTCAGCCAGGCGCAGATCTATGCCGACCGCATGCAGCACGCCGACGGCAGCCGGATGACCGACGACGAGGTGAGCAGCACCTGGGAGAGCGCGAACGAGACGCTGTTCGCGCGCCTCACGGCCGTCACGCCGGACGTGGTGGCGGTCAAGGACAACCCGCGGATCGACGTCGACCCGCTCGAGTGCCTCACTCGACCCCTGGCCGGTCTCGGCGACTGCAGCATGCCGCGCGCGGAAGCCGACCGCTCCAACGGGGACCTGCCCGGGATCAGTGCGCGCGTCTGGACGAAGTACGGTGTCCCCACCTGGGACGGCGTCTGGTCGGAGACGTGCGACGCGAACACCTGCTTCGTCGGCGACATCGACCACCCCGTGTACCGGGACTACCACCATCTCAGCGTCGACTACGTGCTGACCCGCGTGCGGTCCGTGGAGCAGATGCTCCAGGCCACCGTCCGCGGCACGCCGTCAAGCACCGTCGGGTAACGAAGGGCAACATCGGACCATGGCTCACGACCAGGCCCAGGCGCGCGGCGCCGTCGACCGGTTCTTCAAGATCAGCGAACGCGGGTCCACGGTGTGGACGGAGGTACGCGGCGGGCTCGTCACCTTCTTCACGATGAGCTACATCGTCGTGCTGAACCCGCTCATCCTGGGCAGGGTGCCCGACGGCACCGGTGAGTACCTGGGCGGCGGCACCGGGGTGGGCGACGTCGCGGCCATCGCCGCGGCGACCGCACTGGTCGCCGGCGTCATGTCCATCCTCATGGGCGTGGTCGCGAACTTCCCGCTGGCGCTCGCGGCGGGGCTCGGCCTGAACGCCGTCGTCGCCTTCTCGGTGGCGGCCCTGCCGGGCATGACCTGGGCCGATGCCATGGGCATCGTCGTGCTGGAGGGCCTGGTCATCCTGGTCCTGGTGGTCACGGGCTTCCGGGAGGCCGTGTTCCGGGCCGTGCCGCGCGAGCTCAAGATCGCGATCAGCGTGGGCATCGGCCTGTTCATCACGTTCATCGGTGTCTACGACGCCGGCTTCGTGCGCATCCCCGCCTCGCTGGCCACGCCCACGGAGCTCGGCATGGGCGGCTCGCTCGGGGCCTGGCCGCTGTTCGTGTTCGCGTTCGGTGTGCTGCTGGCCGCCGTCCTCATGGTGCGCAAGGTGCGTGGCGGCATCCTCATCGCGATCGTGGCCTCGACCGTGCTCGCCGTGGTCATCGAGGCCGTGGCGCAGATCGGCGACCGCACCGACGACAACCCGGAAGGCTGGTCGCTCAACGTCCCGGCACTGCCCGACAAGGTGGTGGCGCTGCCCGACTTCTCGCTCATCGGGCAGTTCTCGCTGTTCGGGTCGTTCGAGAAGATCGGCCCGATCGCCGTCATCCTGCTGGTGTTCACGCTCCTCATCGCCGACTTCTTCGACACGATGGGCACCATGGTCGCCATCGGCGGCGAGGCCGGGCTGCTCGACGAGAAGGGCAACCCGCCGCGCACCACCCAGATCCTGGTCGTCGACTCGCTGGCCGCCGTGGCGGGCGGCGCCGGCTCGGTCTCCTCGAACACCGCGTACGTCGAGTCGGCGTCCGGCGTGGGCGACGGCGCCCGCACCGGTCTGGCCGCCGTCACGACGGGTGTGGCGTTCCTCCTGACGACCTTCCTGGCGCCGCTCGTCACCGTGGTGCCGCACGAGGCGGCCACGCCCGCGCTGGTGATCGTCGGGTTCCTCATGGTCGTCCAGGTGACGGGCATCGACTGGAAGAACCTCGAGGTGGCGATCCCCGCGTTCCTCACGATGGTGCTCATGCCGTTCGCGTACTCGATCACCGTGGGCATCGGGGCCGGCGTGATCTCGTACGTGCTGCTCAAGATCGCCGTGGGCAAGGCCGGCAAGGTGCACCCGCTGCTGTGGGTGGCGGCGGTGCTGTTCCTCCTCTACTTCCTGCTGGGCCCGATCCGCTCGGCGGTAGGGATCTAGGCCGCCAGGGCCTGGCTCTTCGGCTCCGGCTCCAGGTCCGGATAGGTCACCTGGAGGTACGGCCGGGGGATACGGTGCGAGCGGGAGAGCCGGGCGCGCACACGCACGTGCCACGTCCGGTATGCCCACACGGTCGCGATCACGGCCACCAGCAGTGTCGCCACGGCGCCGACCAGCACCGCGTACCGGGGTCCGAACGTCTCGCCGATCCAGCCCACCACTGGTGACCCGAGGGGTGTGGTGCCGAGCAGGACCATCACGTAGATCGACATGACACGGCCGCGGAGCTCCGGGGCCACCGACAGCTGGATCGCGGCGTTCGCCGAGGTCAGCATGGTCAGGGACGCGAAGCCGACGGGGATGCACATCAGCAGGTAGCCGAGGTAGGTCGGCATGAGCGCCTGGATCCCCATGGCGATCGCGAACGCGAAGGCTGCGCCCAGCACGAGGCGTACGCGCGGACGCTCCCGCCGGGCGGCCAGGAGCGCTCCGGCGAGCGAGCCGATCGCGAGGACCGACCCGAGGATGCCGTACTCGCTCGCGCCCCGGCCGAACTCGACGCGCGCCATCATGGCCGACGTCAGCTGGAAGTTCAGGCCGAACGTCGAGACCACGCCCATCACGACCATGATCACGACGATGTCGCTGCGGCCGCGGATGTAGGCGAGACCCTCGCGGATCTGCCCCTTGGCGCGCGAGGCGATGGGCAGGGCGTGCAGGTCGCGCATCCGGGTGAGCGAGATGATGACGGCACCGAACGCGATGCCGTTGATGATGAACACCCATCCGGTGCCGACGGCGGCGATGAGCAGACCTGCCACACCGGGCCCGATGAGCCGCGCGGCGTTGAAGTTCGTCGAGTTGAGCCCGACGGCGTTCGCCAGCCGGGTGGTCGGGACCAGCTGGGCGACGAAGGTCTGGCGCACGGGGCCGTCGATCGCACTCACGATGCCCAGCAGGGTCGCGAACACGTAGACGTGCCACAGCTCGGCCGCGCCGGACAGCACCAGCACACCGAGCCCGAGGCCCAGCACGCCCATGCCGCCCTGCGTGAACATCAGGAGCTTGCGGCGGTCGACACGGTCAGCGAGCAGACCTGCCCAGGCGGACAGGAAGATGTGGGGGATGAACTGCAGCGCGGTGACGATACCGACGGCGACACCGGAGTTGTTGGTCAGCAGGGTCAGCACGACCCAGTCCTGCGCCACGCGCTGCATCCAGGTGCCGATGTTGGCGACGAGAGCGCTGGCGAACCAGAGGCGGTAGTTGCGGTACTTCAGGCTGGCGAAAGTTGCGCTCATCGAGCGGCGATCCTGATGAGGAGCTCACTGGCTCCTGCGAGGATCTCTCTCTCCTCTCCGGTCAGGGCGGACAGCTGTTTGGTGAGCCAGGCGTCCCGGCGACGACGGGTCTCGGCGACCTCGCGTGCGCCGGCGGTGGTGAGCCGGACGACCACCTGGCGGCGGTCCGTCGCATGCTCCACCTTCTCGACGAGACCGAGCTCCGCGAGGGTGTTCACGGCCCGGGTCATCGACGGCGGCCGAACGCGCTCGTGCTCGGCGAGGGAACCGGGGGACATCTCGCCGTGCTTGTGCAGCACCGTCAGGATCCCGAACTGGCCCTCGGGGAGGTCGGCCTCACCGCGCTCGGCACGCAGCCGACGGGAGACCCGGGTCAGGGCGACGCGGAGGTCGCCGCCGACGGTGGCCGGGCTTCGGCTGGATCTGCGGGAGCTCGACACCGCACCATTCTAGGTCATTAGCCTTGCTAACGGTACGTGGGTGCGGTCACACAGCAACCCGGAGAACAGCGGAGCGCCCGACCCCACGAGGGGGCCGGGCGCTCCGCCGATGCTGCTGCCGAGCGTCAGAGCGCGCGGTGTGTCTGCGCGAACTGACCGGGACCCGGCTGCAGGTCCTGCTGGACGTTCTCGAACCGCTGGCCCTGCTCGCTGTGCGCCTTGAGCCGGTTCTCGAACTCGGCCTGCGTGCGCAGCTCGTCCTCGGTGGGCCAGAGACCGATGCCGAGGATGAGCAGGAAGGTCACGACACTGACCGCCATGACGAGCGGCACGAGCAGCTGCATCGTCGAAGCGCCGGCGGGCACGTTGTTGACCGGATTGATCACGGAGACCCCGGCCATGCCGGTGTAGTGCATGCCGGTCACGGCAAGCCCCATCACTAGCGTGGCCACGATCGTGGCGAGAGTTCCGCGGATGTGCACGGTGCACCAGAGCGCGGCGGTGGCCGCGACGATGGCGATGATCACCGAGGCGACGACGTAGACCGGGTTGTAGACGACCTCCGCGGACATCTGCATCGCTTCCATGCCCATGTAGTGCATGGCCGCGACGCCGGCGCCCGCGAGGGCGCCGCCGACGAGCATCGCGGGCAGCTTGCGCTTGCCCAGCTCGGTGATGAAGAGGCCCGCACCCACCACGACGATGGCGATCGCCGCGCTGAGGAGGGTCTGGGGTACGTCGTACCTGATGTTCACGCTGGAAGCGGAGAAACCCAGCATGGCGACGAAGTGCATCACCCAGATGCCGGTACCGCCGAGGGCAATGGCGCCGAAGACGAGCCACGCCGCGCGCGTGCCGCCCGAGGCTGCTCGGGCGCGAGACGTGCATGCGAGGCCCGTCGCTGCGCCGGTGCACGAGATCGCGTACGCCAGCAACGGCGTCACGATCCCGAATGTGAAGTGGTCGATCACTGGCATGGTGTCAGAACAGCCCCTCGAATGGTTCCCTAGGTTGCCGAAACGTTACAGAGTCCCCCCGGCTCGGACAATAGGCTGAACTCGCCGACCAAGGGATATTGCGGACGTGATCGTGCTGGTCAGACAGCCTCGACCACGTAGTCGACACAGGCGGTGAGTGCTGCGACGTCGTCCGGGTCGACCGAGGGAAACATACCGACGCGGATCTGGTTGCGCCCCAGCTTCCGGTACGCGAAGACGTCCTGGACGCCGTTGGCGCTCAGTTCCTCGATGACACGGCCGGCGTCGATCTCCTCGGCCAGGTCGATGGTGCCGACCACCGTGGACCGCTCTTCGGGCCGCGCGACGAACGGCGCCGCCCAGTCCCGGGACGCGGCCCAGGAGTACAGGATCTCGGCGGACGTCGCGCAGCGCTTCGTCGACCACTCGAGGCCGCCCTGGGCGATCAGCCACTCCACCTGGTCGGCGAGGAGGAGGAGCGTCGCGACGGCGGGGGTGTTGAGCGTCTGGTCCTGGCGCGAGTTCTGGATCGCCGTCGTGAGCGACAGGAACTCCGGCACCCAGCGCCCCGAGCCCTCGACCTGCGCGGCCCGCTCTACGGCGGCGGGGGAGAGGACGGCGAGCCACAGCCCGCCGTCGGCGGCGAAGGCCTTCTGCGGGGCGAAGTAGTAGGCGTCGGTCTGGGCAAGGTCGACGGGCAGGGCGCCGGCCCCGGACGTCGCGTCCGTGAGCACGACGGCGCCGTCGGCCCCTGCCGGGCGCAGCACCGGGGCCATCGCGCCTGTGGAGGTCTCGTTGTGCGGGGTGGCGTAGGTGTCCACGTCGGCGGCGGCCTCGAGATAGGCGACGCTGCCCGGCTCCGCCGAGACCACCTGGGACGGCTCGAGGAACGGGGCGCGCGACGTCGCGGTGGCGAACTTGCCGCCGAACTCGCCGAACGCCGCGTGCTGCGCCTTGCGCTCCACGAGGCACAGCGTGGCGACGTCCCAGAACGCGGTGGAGCCACCGTTGCCCAGCGCCACCTCGTACCCGTCGGGCGCGCCGAGCAGCTCCGTGACACCCTCACGAATGCGGCGCACCAGGTCCTTCACCGGGGGGCGCCGGTGTGACGTTCCCAGCACGTGCGCGTTCGCCACGAGATGATCGACCTGTCCCGGGCGCACCTTGGAGGGGCCGGAGCCGAAACGGCCATCGGTGGGCAGCAGCTGTGTCGGGATAGTCAGTGGCACAGAACTAGACTAGAACCTGGGCCGACGCCCGGGCCGCACGTGTCCAGGGCGACCGGGCGGCTGCGCGCACGACGGGAGCTGACGTGACGGATCTGATCGACACCACCGAGATGTACCTCAAGACGATCTACGAGCTCGACGAGGAGGGCATCACGCCCTTGCGCGCGCGCATCGCGGAACGCCTGGGGCATTCGGGCCCCACGGTGTCGCAGACGGTCGCGCGCATGGAGCGCGACGGGCTGGTGATCGTCACGGGCGACCGGCACCTCGAGCTCACCGAGCTGGGCCAGGACAAGGCGATGCGCGTGATGCGCAAGCACCGGCTCGCCGAGCGCCTGCTCACCGACGTGATCAAGCTCGACTGGGAGCACGTGCACGTCGAGGCCTGCCGCTGGGAGCACGTGATGAGCGACCTCGTCGAGAAGCGCCTGGTGGGCCTGCTCGACCACCCGCACCACGACCCGTACGGCAACCCGATCCCCGGCCTGTCGGAGCTCGGTGAGGCCTACACGGACGTGCCGTTCCTGACCGGCGTGATCTCGCTGCCCGCGGCGTTCGAGGCGGCGGCGAAGAAGGGTGTCAAGGGCGAGCCGCTCGCGGCCTCGCTCACCCGCATCGCGGAGCCGCTGCAGACGGACATCGAGCTGCTCGCCCGCCTGTCCGAGGCAGGGCTGGTGCCCGGCTCCCGGATCACCGCCGAGCACAGCGACGGGACCTACACGGTCACCGTCGACGGCTCGAGCACGGCGCTCGAGCTGGGCGAGGACCTGGCGCGCCACCTCTTTGTCGCGACGGCCTGAGCGCGCCCGAGCGCGCCCGAGCGCGCCCGACGCGACGGTCCCGAGCGCGTCCCGAGTCGTCCCTTTTGTCGGAAAGACGAAGCCGCACTTCCGACACGTCGTGGCAGTCGTTGCCGGAACGTGACATTGAGGGTGAGGTCCGGTACGTTCAGACCGCTCCCACGGAGCTATTCGTGGGGGTCCTCGGACGGACGCCGAACTCTGTCACCGGCCGAGGTCCCAAGACGACCGCATGACAGAGGCGGGGGACCCACCAACGGGCGCCAGGGCGCGTCCTCGGGGTGAAGCCGGATCATTCTTCGGGATGGGACGGCCGGGTGATTTCTCCCACCCGAACCCGACAGCTGACCTCGAAGGCGTACAAGGAGAGGTACTACGTGACTGCACGTACGACTCGCGCTCGCCATCGGGCGGCGCGACGACCAGTGACTCCGCTCACCGAGTTTGCCCAGAACGCCGCGGTCGGACGCCGCACCGCGGTCGCCGCCGCCGGTGGCGCACTTCTTGTCTCGACCTTCGGTGGCGCGATGGCCGCCCAGGCCGCCCCGGTCGAGACCGGCCACGCGAAGATGAACTCGGTCGACCTCAACGCGCTGACGACGCAGGCCCGCGAGGCGCTGTCCAACGCGCCGGTCGTCTCGGTCGCCCCCGACGCAGAGCTCACCGTGGAGAAGACCGCGGTCTCCGTGGTCTCCGCCGCCGAGAACGAGGACTACCAGGCAGAGCTCGCCGCTGCTGAGGCCGAGAAGGCAGCCGAGGCTGCCGCCGCCGAGGCTGCGGAGGCGGCCGAGGCCGCTGCCGCCACTGTCTCCACCGCCACCTCCGTCGACGTTCCCGCGTCGGCGATCGGCAACTCCGTGATCTCGATCGCGAGCCGCTACGTCGGCGTGCCGTACGTCTCCGGTGGTGCCAGCCCGAGCGGCATGGACTGCTCCGGCTTCACCCAGTACGTCTACGGTCAGCTCGGTATCGACCTGCCGCACTCGTCGTCGGCGCAGCCGGGCTACGGCACCCAGGTGCCGGCGTCCGAGGCGCAGCCGGGCGACCTGATGTGGACCCCCGGCCACGTCTCGATCTACGCCGGTGGCAACACCATGATCGACGCGTCCAAGCCGGGCACCGTCGTCGACTTCCGCACCATCTGGCAGTCGAACCCCACCTTCATCCGCATGGGCTGACCACACCCACGCAGGACCACACAGCAGAGCGCCTGCCCGGTGATCGGGCGGGCGCTCTGCTTTGCCATCTTTCTGTCGTCGGTTTGCCACCGGTTACCCATAACGCGCGCGCCGCCGGTAGCGTTGGAGTGCAATGGTGCACTGCCGAAGAAAGGGCTGGCGATGACGCGATCCGAGGTCGTACTGGTCGGGGTGGACGGATCGGCCGCGAGCCTGCATGCGCTGGACTGGGCTACCGCCTACGCGCATCGCGTGGGCTGGTCGCTGCACATCGTGTGCAGCTATTCACTGCCGTCGTTCACCGCGGCGTCGCTCGACGGCGGGTACGCCGCCCTCGACGACACCACGATCCAGGAAGGTGCCAAGTCGGTCCTGGTCGAGGCGGAGGCCCGGGTGGCCGACGCCGGCGTGCGCGCCACCACGGAGGTCGCCACCGGTGACGCCGCGGGCGTGCTCGTGGAGCTGTCCGGTGACTACGGGCTCGCGGTCGTCGGGACGCGCGGCAAGGGTGGGTTCACGGAGCGGCTGCTGGGCACCGTGTCGTCCGCGCTGCCCGCGCACGCGCGCTGCCCGGTCGTCGTGGTCCCGCTGCGCACCGAGGCGAACCGGGGCGTCTCCTGGAACACGCCGGGCTCCGGTGCGGACACCGAGACGAGCGCGGTGGCGCCCGGTGCGGCCGAGATCCGTGAGGTGCGCCGCATCGTCGTGGGCGTGGACGGTTCCCCGCAGGCCGAGCGGGCGCTGCAGTACGCGATCCTGCAGGCCAACGCGTGGGGCGCGGAGCTGACCGCCGTCACCGGCGTGCCCGTGGGGAACGCGGGGATGCTGGCATGGCTGCCGTCCAACATCGACCGCGAGCAGGTCCTCGCCGACATCGGCGCCGGCATGGACGTCCTGGTCGACCGGTACGAGGCGGAGAACCCCGGCCTGCGGATCCGGCGGATCGTGCTGGACGGTACCGGTGCGGAGCTGCTGACGGAGTTCTCGACGGCGTCGGACCTGGTGGTCCTGGGTTCGCGCGGCCGGGGCGGATTCCGGGGGCTGTTGCTGGGCTCCACGAGCCAGGCGGTGCTCCACCACGCGGCGTGCCCGGTACTCGTGGTCAACAAGCACTGCACGGACTGACCGCCGAGGTAGTCATCTGGCGAGGTAGTCACCCGATCGCCGCTGGGCGACTACCTCGCCAGATGACTACCTCGCGGTGGTTCTACTTCGGTGAGGTGGCTTCGGCGGCCGCGAGCAGCACGCAGGTCGCGACACCGTCCATCGCCGTGCGCACCTCGTCCAGCGGGGGCATCGACGGCGCGAGGCGCACGTTCTTGTTTTCGGGGTCCTTGCCGTACGGGTGGGTGGCGCCCGCCGGCGTGAGGGCGATCCCCGCCTCCTTGGCCAGCTGGACCACCCGCGACGCGGTGCCCGGTGTCACGTCGAGCGACACGAAGTAGCCGCCCTTGGGCTCGGTCCACGACGCGACGCCGTACCCGCCCAGGCGCTCGGTCAGGATCTGCACCACTGCCTCGAACTTCGGCGCCAGGATGGCGCGGTGCTTGCGCATGTGCTCGCGCACACCGTCGGCCGAGCCGAAGAACATCGCGTGCCGCAGGTGGTTGAGCTTGTCCGGGCCGATGGACGCCGCCGACAGGTGCTTCTTGTACCAGGCGATGTTGGCGGGTGAGCTACCGAGGAACGCGACGCCCGAGCCCGCGAACGTGACCTTGGACGTGGAGGCGAACAGGATCACCCGGTCGGGGTTGCCCGCCTCGGCCGCGAGGGCGATGGCGTTCGGGCTGGTCACCTCGTCGTCGGTCAGGTGGTGCACCGCGTACGCGTTGTCCCACATGATGCGGAAGTCCGGTGCCGCAGTGGGCATCGAGACCAGTGCACGGGCGACGTCGTCGGCGATCACCGCGCCGTCCGGGTTCGAGTAGGTGGGGACGACCCACATGCCCTTGATGGTGGGGTCCGACGCGACGAGCGCGGCCACGGCCTCGGCGTCCGGGCCGTCCGGTGTCATCGGGACGGGGACCATCTCGATGCCGAGGGACTCGCAGATCGTGAAGTGGCGGTCGTAGCCCGGCACGGGGCAGATCCAGCGCACCTTCTCCTCGCGCGCCCACGGCTTCGGCGACTCGGGGAAGCCGAACAGCTCGGCGAACGCGACGACGTCGTGCATGAGCGTGAGCGACGCGTTGCCACCCGCGAGGAGCTGCTCGACCGGCACGTCGAGCAGCTCGGCGAAGATGCGCCGGATCGCCGGTCCGCCGTCGAGCCCGCCGTAGTTGCGGGCGTCCGTGCCCGTCTCGTCGGCGTGGACGCCCACTCCGGGCAGGGCCAGCATGGGCTCGGCGAGATCGAGCTGCTCGGCCGACGGCTTGCCGCGCGTCAGGTCGAGCTTCAGCCCCTTGGCCTGAAGCTCGGCGTAGGCCTGCTGCAGCTCGTGGAGGGCGGGGAGCGTTGCGGTGGTGTGGGACGACGTCGTAGTGGTCACCCCCGGGAGCCTACGCTCAGCCGGCGGTCGGTGACAGTTCGGAGCGCTCGTCCTTGCCTTCCGCGGCGGCCTCGATGTCGGCGACGTCGGCCGTGCCCGCGGGGGCGTCGTCGGCCGTGCCGAGGTCTTCGCCCAGGTCATCGGCGGGCTCGTCGCCGAAGGCGGCGTCCGCCACGGCGGAGGTCTCCTCGCCGGACGACTCCTCGCCGGAGGTCTCCTCGCCAGATGTGGTGTCCGCAGCAGCGACCGTCGCCGCGTTCGCCGCCTCGTTCGAGGCCGCGGCCGAGCGCTCGCCACGGAGTGCGACCAGGGACTCCTCGAGGATGTCCAGCGCCATCTCCAGCTCGGGCTGGACGATCGACAGGGGCGGTGACAGCCGGATCGTCTCGGTGCGCGCTTCCTTGGCGAGCACCCCGCGCTCCAGCAGCGCCTCGCAGAGCTCGCGCCCGGTACCGAGCGCGGGGTCCAGGTCGATGCCGGCCCACAGCCCGACCGTGCGGGCCTCCGTCAGCAGGCCCCGTTCGACGAGCGCGTCGAGCCGTTCCGCGAGCACCTTGCCCGACGCCGCGGCCCTGGCCTGGTACTGCCCCGTCGAGAGCAGGTCGAGCGCCGCGACGCCGACCGCGCACGCCAGCGGGTTGCCGCCGAACGTCGAACCGTGCGTGCCGGCGGTCAGGACGCCGAGGATCTCGGGCTTGCCGACCACCGCGGAGACGGGGACGATCCCGCCGCCGAGCGCCTTGCCCAGACAGACCAGGTCGGGCTGCACGTCCCAGAGCTCGCAGGCGAGGGTGGTGCCGGTGCGGCCGAGCCCGGACTGGACCTCGTCGGCGACGAGGGCGATGTCCTGCGTCGTGGTGAGCTCGCGCAGGCCAGGCCAGAACTCCTCCGGCGGGACCACGACCCCTGCCTCGCCCTGCACCGGCTCCATGAGGACGGCCACCGTGGTGTCGTCCACGGCGTCGGCCACCGCGTTCAGATCGCCGAACGGGACCTGCCGGAAGCCCGGCGCGAAGGGCCCGAACCCGTCCCGCGTGGTCGGGTGGTCCGAGAGGCCGGCGAGCGTGGTGGTGCGGCCGTGGAAGTTGCCGGCGGCGACGATGACCGTCGCCTGGTCCTCAGGCACGCCGCGCACGTCGTAGCCCCACTTGCGGACCGCCTTGATCGCGGTCTCCACGGCTTCCGCGCCGGTGTTCATCGGCACCACGAGGCTGTCCTCGCCACCGGTGGTCAACGGCCCCACCACCTCGACGAGCCGCTGCGCGAACTCCTCCAGCCGGTCATGGTCGAACGCACGGGACGTGAGCGTGACCTGGCGCAGCTGCGTCATCGCCGCCGCGACCAGGCCTTGGTGCAGGTGCCCGAAGTTCAGGGCCGAGTAGCCCGACAGGAAGTCGAGGAACTCGTTGCCGTCCGTGTCCCATACATGCGTACCGTGAGCCCGCGCGATCGTGATCGGCAGTGGATGGTACGTCGGGGCGAGTGCGCCGTGCGTCGTGTCCGCCATGCCCCGCAGCCTAGAGCGGGTCCCAGGATCCCGCCGAGCAAGTGCATATATGGGCTGCCCGGCGGCGCCTACTTGTGCTCGATGACGCGCGGGAAGTTCTCCGGGGGAGCGCCGAACGCGATACGGGACTGTCCGATCACCGTGTGCCCGAGCGCGCGCGCACCGACCCAGCCGACGACCGCGCCGACGCCGAACGGCAGGATGCGGCCCAGCATCAGGCTGCCCTGCTTGGCCACCTGCTTCTGGATGAACCGGTGGGTGAGCGCCTTGTTGACGCGGTGCAGGGTGGTGCGCGGCATGCTCGTGAGCAGCACCTTGCCCCATGCCACGCCCGAGCCGCCGATGGCGTTCTCGACGTCCTGCGCGCCCTGGTCGCCGAGCACCGTGGCCAGGAGCAGCGCCCGGCGGCGCGGCACGTCCTGGACATCGATGCCGTGCACGTCCGCCACCGCGAGGGAGAACGCGGCGGACGACGCGAAGAACGTCGCCACGTCGCTCGTGGACAGTGCCACGCTCGCTGCCGTGCCCACGGCAGGGATCGCCGCGGCCGCGCCGACGGCGGTGCCCGTGGTCTGGATCACCCGCAGGTACTCCTTCTCCAGGAGCCGGATGACCTCCGCCGGGCTGGCGTCGGGGTTACGTGCCCGCACCTTGTCCACATGCTTGTGGATGGTCGCGGACGGGATGGTGACGGCCCTGCCGACCAGGTGGTCCAGCGGGCTCTCCGGCTTGTAGTTGACCCAGTCTGCGGGCGTTACCTCGAGAGAGTTGTCCGGCTTGAGCACCGCGTCGCCCGGTGCCGACCGGTCGTCGGGGCCTCGCGCCGTCAGCTTCTTGTCATCGGCCATGTCAGCCCTCCGTCGGCTGCTCGAACTGCGCGTCCGGGACCTGGGCGCCCGCCTTGAGCGTGCGGCCCACCGTGCATGTCTTGTCGATCGACCGCTGCGCGATGGTGAGGAGCTTCTCGCGGTCCTCGTCGTCGAGCATGGACAGGTCGATCTCGAACTTCTCCGTGAGCACCGGGTACCGGTCCTCGGCCATGTCCTTCGGGTCCTCGACCCGGATGGTGGTCTTGTAGTCGTCGCCGAGCCGGCGTGCGAACGCCCTGTCGCTGCTCATCCCCGCGCACGCGGCGAGCGCGATCTTCAGCAGCTCACCCGGCGTGAACACGGCACCCGCATCGGCGGGGCCGATGTCGACGCGCGCGCCGCGGGCCGAGAAGCCCGTGTAGGTGCGTATGCCGTTGCGCTCCACCCAGAGCGGGTCCGTGGGCGAGGGGGTTGCTGCGCTCGTGGCGCTCGGGGTGGTGGTCTGCTCCGTCATGAGGATCATCCTTCCACTGGTCACCGACACGGTCACGGAGCGAGGCCCCGCGCGTCCCGGTCGGTCGGACTAGTGCACAACGCGAACGCGGCCTGTGACGTTCCCGTTCGCCGCGCAGGGTGGCGCCGGCGCTGCGACGATCTGCTCATGGCGCAGAACCCGAGCGACAAGCCTGAGGCGGCCGGCCCACCGCCCGGGGGCACATCCCCGGCCGGCCCGACGCCCTCCGGCCCGCCCCCGGCCGGCCCGCCCCCGGCCGGCGCGCGGTGGAGGCCGAGCTGGCGCGATGCCCTGAAGCGGGTGCTCGGCGTCGTCGCCGTGATCGTCGTGGTCTGGCTGCTCTACCTGTTCCTGTCGGCCTTCCTGCCGCGCTGGTGGGCGCAGGTCATCGGCAACGCGGTGGACGGGTCGTTCGCCGCCGGTGCCTGGTGGGGCATCGTGACCGGGGCGGTGTTCACGGTGGTCCCGGTCCTGTTCCTCGCGCAGGCGGCGCTGCCGAGGCGGTCGTGGCAGCTCCGGCTCGGCTTCGTCGTGCTGGCCGTGCTGTTCGCGATCCCGAACCTCCTCACGCTCGGGATCGCGCTGGGCACGTCGTCCGCGGCCCACGCCGGCGAACGGATCCTCGACGTCGACGGGCCGGCGTTCCGCGGCGGGACCGCGTGGGGCGCGGTGATCGGGGGTGTCGTCGCGGCGGTGATCGTGACCATGAGCGTGCTGTACCGGCGCCGCGGCGACCAGCTCAAGCAGTTCCGGGCGAAGCAGAACTGATGGCCCGACGTCGGCTCGCGTGCCATCCGGTCCACCGGGACGCTCGACGTAGGGTTGTCGCATGACCGAGATCGCCACCCCGTACGAGGACCTGCTGCGCGACGTGCTCGAGAACGGGACCCACAAGGGCGACCGGACCGGCACGGGGACGCGCAGCGTGTTCGGGCGGCAGATCCGGTACGACCTGGCCGAGGGCTTTCCGCTGATCACCACCAAGAAGGTGCACCTCAAGTCGGTGGTGTACGAGCTGCTGTGGTTCCTCCGTGGTGACTCCAACGTCCGTTGGCTGCAGGAGCGCGGGGTCAAGATCTGGGACGACTGGGCCGACGAGTCGGGCGAGCTCGGCCCCGTCTACGGCGTCCAGTGGCGCTCCTGGCCCACGCCCGACGGCGGGCAGGTGGACCAGATCGCGAAGGTGGTCGAGCAGATCCGCACCGACCCGGACTCGCGGCGGCACATCGTGACGGCGTGGAACCCGGCCGAGGTGGACGACATGGCCCTGCCGCCGTGCCACGCCCTGTTCCAGTTCTACGTCGCCGACGGCAAGCTCAGCTGCCAGCTGTACCAGCGATCGGCGGACCTGTTCCTCGGGGTGCCGTTCAACATCGCCTCCTACGCCCTGCTCACGCAGATGGTCGCGGCGCAGACCGGGCTCGAGGTCGGGGAGTTCGTGTGGACCGGTGGTGACTGCCACATCTACGACAACCACGTGGAGCAGGTGCGCACGCAGCTCGAGCGCGACCCGTACCCGTATCCCTCGCTGCGGCTCGCACCACGGGAGTCGATCTTCGACTACGAGTTCGAGGACGTCGAGGTGCTCGGTTACGTCTCGCACCCCACCATCAAGGCACCGATCGCCGTCTGATGATCGGACTCATCTGGGCACAGGCACGTGACGGAGCCGGCCGGCCGGTGATCGGTGCGGGCGGCGACATCCCCTGGCGCGTCCCCGAGGACTTCGCCCACTTCAAGCGCACCACGGCGGGACACCCGGTCGTGATGGGCCGGCTCACCTGGGAGTCGCTGCCCAAGCGCCCGCTGCCCGGCCGCACCAACATCGTCGTCTCCTCGCGCGGCCCGTACGGCGTGCCGGACGCCGACGCGGTCCCGGCAGCGACCATCGGCGAGGCGCTCCAGATCGCGGCCGACGCACCGGGCGGCGACGAGATCTGGGTCATCGGCGGCTCGCAGGTCTACAGCGAGGCGCTCCCGGTCGCCGACGCGCTGGAGGTGTCCGAGATCAACACGGAGGTCGAGGGCGACGTGTTCGCCCCCGAGATCGGCCCCGAGTGGACGGTCACCTCGTCGACCGGGTGGACGACGTCGTCATCGGGGCTCCGGTTCCGGCACCTCACCTACCGGCGCCGCTGAGCCCCGTGCGCCTGCCCGGGACGTCCGCGCACGCAGGTCGCCCGCCAGCAGCAGGAGGACGGGGACCAGCGCCAGGCTGAACCCGCTCGCCGGTCCCAGGAGGACGAGTCAGAGCCCGAGCCAGCCGGGCCAGTACGGACTGCTGGTGAAGACGACGTGCACGACGGCGATGACGATCATCAGGATGCCTCCGGCGCGGGTGAGTCCGGAGCCGGGGGCTCTCATCGAGGTGTTCATGTGCCCCAGCGTTGCCGCCGAACCGGCCCGCATCTCTCCCCTGACCAGGTGAACCGCCTCGCCCGCACGGGTGAGCTCTGACACCTGGCCGGCTCGACGGCCGCCGACCTCAGAGCGCTGGACGGTAGCCGGCGCGGAAGTTCCACCCGTGGTCGGCGGTCTCGCCGAACAGCTGTGACTGGACGGTCAGGGTGCCGCCCGACGCCCAGGCGAGTCGGGTGCGCCAGGTCGTCAGGTGGTCGCCGAACAGCGAGCAGCGCACGTCCAGCGTGTCCTCACCGGTCCATCCGGCCGTGATGACGGCGGGCCGGTCCTCGATCACCGTCCGGACAGGGCCGTCGAACCGCAGCTCCACGTCCCAGCGGGCCGCGCTTCGGCCATCGGTACCGGTCAGGCCGCCGACGCTGGTCAGCCGGCCGCCGCCGCCGTCCAGCGACAGCACGAGCTCGGCGGGCCCGGGCCCGTCGGCGGCCTTCGCGTAGTGCTCGGCGACGGGCCGGGCGTGCGCGGCGGCATGACGAGGCGCCGGCCAGGCCAGCTCGACGGTGGTGACGGCGGTGCTGGGCCGGTCCGGGGTACCGGCGTCGAGCCGGTGGACGAGCGGGTCCACCAGCAGGCCGAGCACGTCGTCGAGGAAGCGGTCACCGGTCGGGCAGGCCTGGTAGTCCGCGGTGACCACCACCGCGAGCCCTCGTTCGGGGTTGCCGTACACGAGCTGGCCGCCGAGCCCGAACATCAGCCACCATCCCGGACGGGGGACCCAGAGCTGGTAGCCGTAGCCGCCGCGCAGCGCGGCGGCGGAGCTCTGCAGGGCGGTGTCCGCCTGAGGGCTCGTCGCGGCGCGGAGGTAGTCGGGCGGCAGCAGCCGGGCGCCGTCGTGCACGCCGTCGGAGAGCAGGAGGTGCGCCAGACGCAGCAGGTCGCGTGGGGTGCAGATCAGTCCCGAGCCGCCGTGGGCGATGCCCTCCGGTCCGGTGAGGAACCGCAGGTCGGGGCCGATGCCCAGCGGGTCGAACAGGCGCGGGCGCAGGTAGTCCGGGAGCGACGTGCCCGACAAGCGTTCCACGAGGGCGGCCAGCACGTAGGAACCGCTGGTGTCGTAGGTGAAGACGGTGCCCGGCGGGTGCGTCGGCGGCACCCGGAAGTACGACTCCAGCCAGGCGCCGTCCGTGCGCTGGTACGTGGTCGACTGGTGCGGGCCGCGCATGGCGAGCATGTGCCGGATCGTCGTCGCCTCGAGCCACGGATGCACCGGGCCCATCTCGGGGAAGTGGCGCACTATCGGGTCGTCGAGGCTCAGTGCGCCCTCGTCCGCGAGCAGCCCGACAGCCAGGCCCGTGACCGTCTTGGACACCGAGTACATCCGCTGTGGCGTGTCCAGCCCGGCCGGCTCGCTGACGGCTTGCGCGACGGTCTCACCGCGGACGCTCACCTGGACGGTGTGCAGCGCGATGTCGAGCGCGGACGACCGGCGCGCGAGCGCGCCGATCAGACCTGCCAGGGACGTGCTGTCAGGATGCGCGGGCACCGGCTCAGGCTCTCCTCGTGTCGCATGAGTCTGCGGTTCCGCTCAGGGCGCGTGCCTCGTTCCTCGGCCCGCACCCTGCGCCGCACCTCTGGCTCATGCGAGGTCGCGCACCGCGGCGTACTGCTCGCGGATCACCGGCCGCGGGTCGGCGGCGAGCGTCGTGGCGATCGTCGTGGACCACGCCGGAGCCGCGGCGTCCGGGTCGGCCGCGGCTGCCAGGACCCAGGCTGCCTGGCGCGCGGCACCGTCGGCCACGTACTCGCCGGGCTCGGGGATGCCGATCGGCAGGCCGAAGACCTGCGGGGCGATCTGCTGCACGGCCGGCGACTGCGCCGCGCCGCCGATCAGCATCACGCGGTCCACCGAGACGCCCTGCGCGCGCAGGGCGTCGAGACCGTCCGCGAGCCCGCACAGCATGCCCTCGATGTAGGCGCGCGCCAGGTGCGCACGGGTCGACGTGGCGAGGCGGATGCCGTGCAGGGTGCCGGTGGCGGAGGGTCGGTTGGGCGTGCGCTCGCCCTCCAGGTACGGCACGAGCACGAGGCCGTCGGACCCGGGCGGGGCCTGCAGTGCGAGCTCGGCCAGGCCGTCGAAGTCGACGTCGAGCACCTCGCGGGCGGCGTCCAGGACCCGTGCCGCGTTGAGCGTGACGGCGAGCATGAGGGCGTTGCCCGTCGCGTCGGCGAAACCGTTGATCGCGCCCGACCCGTCGGCGGTGCGCTTCGGCGCGACGGCCGAGACCACGCCCGAGGTCCCGATCGAGATGGCGATGTCGCCGGACGTCATGCCGAGCCCGAGGGACGCCCCAGCGTTGTCGCCGGCGCCCGGCCCGACGAGGCAGCCGTTCGAGCCGAGGGACGTGGCGGTCGCCCCGCCCGCGACGGCCGGGTGCGCGACGGCGCCCGCCTCGGCGACCCCGACCACGCGCGGCAGCACGACGTCGGTCCGCCCCAGGGCACGTTCGAGCAGGTCAGGCCGGTACTGACCCGCGGAGGCGTCGTAGTACCCGGTGCCGGACGCGTCCGACCGGTCGGTGAACAGCTTGTCCAGCTGCGGCCCGAGCGGGGCAGTCGGGTCGCCTGCGGGGCCGTAGCCCGCGATGCGCCAGGACAGCCAGTCGTGCGGCAGCGCGACGGCGGCGACCTTGGCGGCGTTCTCCGGCTCGTTGTCGCGCAGCCAGCGCAGCTTCGTGACGGTCAGCGACGCGACGAGCACGGAGCCGACGGCGTCGGCCCAGGCCTGGGCACCGGCCTCGCGGCTACCGTCGCCCAGCTCGCTGATCAGCGCCTCCGCCGACGGCGCCGAGCGGTTGTCGTTCCACAGCAGCGCGGGCCGGATGACGTTGCCGTCGGCGTCCAGGACGACCATGCCGTGCTGCTGACCACCCACGGAGAGCGCAGCGACGTCGGCCAGGCCACCGGCCGCTGCAGCCGCCTCCTTGAAGGCGTCCCACCAGTGCTGCGGGTCCACCTCCGTGCCGTCCGGATGCTTGGCGGAACCGGTCCGGACCAGCGCGCCGGTCTCGGCGTCGCGGACGACGATCTTGCAGGACTGCGTGGACGTGTCCACGCCGGCGACGAGGGGCATCGGTGCTCCAGAAGATGTGGGAAGGGACCGGCGGCCACGCTACCGCGCGCCGCACAAGACACGTTGAGTGCTGGCTATTTGTTGGTCTTCCCGGGCCGGGACAACAAATAGCCAGCACTCAAGGTGAGGGGGTCAGCCGATCAGGTGCTTCAGCGCGAGCTGGTGGAGGCGGACCAGGCCGTAGTCCTTCTCGGCCAGCGCGTCGACGTCGGGGTCGGCCTCGGCGAGGAAGGAGTCGAACGTCTCGCCCTCGGCGAGGGTCGACCGGCCCAGCTCGAAGATCCCCGCGTGCTCGAACGCGGCCTGCACCTCGGCGTCGGCACGGTACGCCGCGGCCTTGGCCGCGAGCATGTCGTAGGTCTCCATGTTGGCCTTGGCCGACTCCCACACGCCGTCGAGGTACTCGGTGCGCGACGGCTTGTAGTCGAAGTGGCGCGGGCCCTCGTAGCGGGGGCCGCCGTTCGGGAAGCCGTTCTCCAGCAGGTCCACCGTGAAGAACGCCGACAGCAGGTCGCCGTGGCCGAACACGAGGTCCTGGTCGTAGCGCGGCCCGTGCTGACCGTTCAGGTCGATGTGGAACAGCTTGCCCAGGTGCAGGGCCAGGGCGATGCCGTGCGTGTAGTTGAGGCCGGCCATCTGCTCGTGGCCCGTCTCCGGGTTGAGGCCCACGATGTCGCCGTTG
The DNA here is from genome assembly GCF_028994805.1 of Promicromonospora iranensis. Classification (GTDB taxonomy): domain Bacteria; phylum Actinomycetota; class Actinomycetes; order Actinomycetales; family Cellulomonadaceae; genus Promicromonospora; species Promicromonospora iranensis. The sequence continues at coordinate 267,498 of NZ_JAJQQP010000008.1, forward strand.
TCGAGCGAGTCGATCAGCGCGATGGCGTGGCCGATCGTCGGCAGGAAGATGTCGCCGCGGGGCTCGTTGGGCTTGGGCTCCAGGGCGATCTTGAGCCCGTAGCCCTTCTCCTTGATGTACGAGGCGACGGTGTCGATGCCCTCGGCGTAGCGCGCGTGCGCCGCGTTGAGGTCCTTCGAGTTGTCGTACTCGGTGCCCTCGCGGCCACCCCACATGACGAACGTGGAGGCGCCCATGTCGGCGGCCAGGTCCACGTTGCGCAGCACCTTGCGCAGGCCGAAGCGGCGCACGTCGCGGTTGTTGGAGGTGAACGCGCCGTCCTTGAAGACGGGGTGCGTGAACGTGTTGGTCGTGACCATCTCGCAGACCATGCCGGTGTCGGCGGCGGCCTGCTTGACGGAGTCGATCTGCTTCTGACGCTCGGCGTCGTCCGCGCCGAAGGGGTAGACGTCGTTGTCGTGGAACGTGAAGCCCCAGGCGCCGAGGTCCGCGAGCTTGCGGACGGACTCGGCGGGGTCGAGCTCGGGGCGGGTCGCCGTGCCGAACGGGTCGGCAGCGGGCCAGCCGATGGTCCACAGGCCGAACGAGTACTTGATGTCGCTCACGGGGTCTCCTCATCGAGGCGGCCCCGACGTGCGGCGCCGCTTTTGTTGTACGAATGAACTATTACCCGGGGCTCGGCTACAGTCAAGGCGTGACCACCGCCGGGACCGCACGCGAGACCACCACGCGGACGGGCCCTGGTGCGGCCCGCCAGCACACCCTGCGCGAACGCAACCTGGAGCTCGTTGCGCGCGCCGTGTACGAGGTGCCCGAACCACTCTCGCGCGCAGGCGTGGCCGCCGCGACCGGCTTGGCCCGGGCGACGGTGTCGACGCTGGTGGACCAGCTGGTGGCCGCCGGACTCGTCCGGGAGCTGCCCGCCGTGACCGGCGGACGCGCGGGCCGGCCCGCGGTGCCGCTCGTCCCGGCGCCCCGCTCCGTCGTCGGCCTGGGGCTCGAGGTGAACGTGGACTACCTCGGCGCGCGTGTGCTCGATCTCACCGGTGAGGTCGTGTCGGAGCAGGTGGTTCCCGGCGCTCTCCACGACAGCGACCCGACCGTGGTGCTGGGTCGGCTCGGCGCGCTCGCCCGCGAGGTGTCCGACGGTGTCGCGGCGTCCGGCATGACGGTCGCCGGCGCACGTCTCGCGCTGCCCGGCCTGGTCGACCCGCGCACCGGGCTCCTGGAGGTGGCACCCAACCTCGGCTGGTCGTCGCTCGACCCGGTCCCGCTGCTCGGGCTGGGCGACCTCGGCGTCCGGATCGCGAACGAGGCCAAGCTCGCCGCGCTCGCGGAGCTGGCCGGCGGTTCGGACGTCGCGGCGCCCGACTCCTTCATCTTCGTGTCGGGCGACGTCGGCATCGGCGCGGCCATCGTCGTCGACCGCGCGCTGTTCCTGGGGGAGCGGGGATGGAACGGCGAGATCGGGCACGTCGTGGTCGACCCCGCCGGACCGCGCTGCTCGTGCGGAGCATTCGGCTGCCTGGAGCAGTACGCGGGCAAGGAGGCGATGATGCGCGCGGCCGGGCTGCCGCTGGACTCGGCCCTGAGCGCGCTCATCACCCGCCTCACGGAGGCGGGTGATGCCGGGCGGCCGGCTGACGGCAGGCGCACCCTGCCGGCCGGGCGCGCGCTCGGCTCCGCCCTCGCCGACTTCGTCAACCTGCTCGACGTCTCCACCATCGTGCTGGGCGGCGCCTACACCGAGCTGCTGCCGTGGCTCCGGGCCGACGTCGAGGAGGTGCTCGCCGACCGGGTGCTCTCCGCGCCGTTCGTCGACCTGGACGTCCGTGCAGCCCAGGCGGGGCCGCACGCGGCGCTGACGGGTGGTGCGCGGGAGGTGCTGCAGGCGGTGCTCGCCGACCCTGCCGCCTGGGTCTGACTCAGGGCGCAGATCGCGGTCCGGCGCGGCAAGATAAACCTCTGGGATAGACGTCAGGTCGAATTGTTGGCAGCATGCCTGCCCATTGGCCCGGTACGAGAGGGGATATCGGGCCGATAAGAATCCGCCCAGTTCCCCCGCGAGGAGGCGTTGTCTGTGCTGGATTCACTCGCCAAGCGGCTCGGGCTCAAGACGGACCCGGTGATCTTCTTCTCCGCGGCCGGGCTCATGGTCGTCTTCCTGTTGCTGCTGGTCGTCTTCCCGGGCCCTATCGGGGAGCTGTTCACCGCGGGCCGGACCTGGGTGGTGACCCGGCTGGGATGGTTCTTCATCCTCGGTGTGACCGTCTGGGTGTTGTTTCTGGTCTACCTGGCCATCAGCAAGTACGGCAGCGTGCGGCTCGGCGGTGACCACGAGCGGCCCAAGTACTCCAACGTCTCGTGGTTCACCATGCTTTTCGCCGGTGGTATCGGCACCATCCTGATGTATTGGGGCGTCGCCGAGCCGATCAACCATTTCGCTTCCGCGCCGCGCGGCGCCGTGCCTTTCTCGGCTCAGGCGGCGAACGACGCGATGAGCATCTCGATCTACCATCTCGGCCTGCACACGTGGGCGATCTTCACGCTGCCCGGCCTCGCCTTCGGGTACTTCATCTACCGGCACAAGCTGCCGCTCCGGGTCAGCTCCGTGTTCTACCCGTTCCTCAAGGAGCGCATCTACGGGCCGATCGGCAAGACGATCGACGTCTTCGCGATCCTCGGCACGCTCTTCGGCGTCGCCGTGTCGATCGGTCTGGGCACGCAGCAGATCAACACCGGGCTGGCGGATCTGACGGCGATCCCGAACGGGGTGGTGCCCAAGGTGATCATCATCTGCATCCTCACCGGCATCGCGGTGACCTCGATCGTCGCGGGCCTCGACAAGGGCGTGAAGACGCTGTCGAACATCAACATCGGCATGGCTGTCGCGCTGATGCTCTTCGTGCTGTTCGCCGGGTCCACGGTCTTCCTGCTGCGCGAGATCATCGAGACCATCGGGCTCTACGCGCAGAACATCGTGCCGCTCGCCTTCTGGAACGACGCGCTGGCCCCCTTCACCACCGACGAGGGCTGGGGCTGGCAGGGCGGCTGGACCGTCTTCTACTGGGCGTGGACCGTGACCTGGGCGCCGTTCATGGGGATCTTCCTGGCGCGCATCTCCCGTGGCCGCACGATCCGGGAGTTCGTCGGTGGCGTGCTGCTCGCACCGTCGCTCTTCACGCTGGTCTGGTTCGCGATCTTCGGCTGGTCGGCCATGGAGCTGGACGGCATCGGCTCCGCTGCGGACGCTGCCCACCCGATCACCGAGGCGGTGATGGAGAACCCCGCCACGGCGATGTTCACCTTCTTCGAACAGCTGCTCGGGGTGGGTGGCCTGGCCACGTTCGTCTCTGGCCTGGTGGTCGTGATCGTGGCCATCTTCTTCGCCACGTCGTCCGACTCGGCCTCGCTGGTCGTGGACATGCTCTGCACCGGGAACGAGGACTCCGGGCCGGTTCGTCAGCGTGTGTTCTGGGGCGTGTCGGAGGGCGCCGTCGCCATCGCGCTGATCGTGCTGGCGGGCGAGACCGGGCTGGTCGCGCTGCAGCAGGTGATCACGGTGATCGGCCTGCCCATCTTCATCCTGATGTTCCTGGCGATGTTCGCGCTCTGGCGCGGTCTGTCCACGGAGAAGTTCGTGACCATCCGGCTGCCGATCTCCGGCTCGAAGGTGGAGACCCTGCAGCCGGAGGCCGAGGGCGTGCGGACCCGGATCAGCCGATCGACGCCTCGTCCGGTGCGTCGATCGGGCCAAGAGTGATCTCCGGTGCGTCGGCAGGCTCCTCGAACGTCTCGACGGCCTCGTCCTCCCGGCCCAGGAGCCGCGCGACGGCGCCGTCGAGCGTCTCGACGATGGCCTTGACGAGGCCGGGCTCGTCCCGTGCCTCGAGGCGTTCGACGATCACGGCGTGCGCGTCCGCCGTGTCCTTGCGCACCACGTACTCGTCGGACACGGTGAACGTGGCCATCCGCACCTCGACGATCAGGGTGGTCATCCAGCGCGTGAGCCACGGGTTGCCGGCCGCCGCGACGAGCGCCCAGTGCAGGTTGAGGTCGGCGCCGCCGATCCGGCGGGCGTCACCGGTGCCGTTCGCGGCGACCAGCTCGTCGTGGGCTCGACGGACGCCGGCGATCGCCGCGGCGTCGCCGGAGCGCACGAGCTGGCGGGCGGCCGTGACCTCCACCGACCGGCGCGCCTCGTAGAGAGCGGGGAGCCGTTCCCGGCCGATGGTGGCCACGCGCATGCCGCGTCCTGGCGTCGCGACGAGCAGGCCTTCCTGGACCAGCCGCTGCGCGGCCTCGCGCAGCGGGCCACGGCTCACCCCGAGCTGCGCCGCGACGTCCACCTCACGGATCGGCGAGCCGACGGCGAGCACTCCCGCGTAGACCGCGTTGCGCAGCTCCGCCTGGATCAGGTCGACGGTCGAGGGACGCGTCACACGTGAGAACGACGGGGCGGTCGTCAGGGTGGCCCGCGACGGGTGGGACATCGGTGCTCCTTCCGTGAGCGCACGTCGATGACGACATCATCCCCGGTGCGCGGACAGCGTGGTGGCGAGGTCCAGGGCGGCGAGGTCCGGGGCGGCGCCGGCCGGGTGAACTTGCAGATTGTAGACAATACTAATGTCGAACGCTAGATTGTCTGAACGTCGGTGGCGCGCTACGGTGCCATTCGTCCGTGAACTCCAGCCCACCCAGGCTTTGCCAGATCCGCCGGGTGGCGTGAAGGGAACCATGTCTACTTCAAGCGTCCGCCCGCTTCGCAGAGCCGTATTCGCCGCAGGGTCAGCACTCACCCTCGTTGCGCTGGCCGCGTGCTCGTCGACAGCCCCCGATGCCGGCGGTGGTGACGGTGCCAGCACGCTCGAGCAGCTCCAGGAGGAGGGCACCGTCACCGTCGCGTTCAACGGCGAGCGTCCCTACAGCTACGAGGACGCCGGCGACCTCACCGGCGCCACCATCGCCCTCGACCGCGAGATCTTCGGCGCGCTCGGCGTCGACGAGGTCGAAGGTGTCCAGACCGAGTGGAACTCGCTCATCCCGGGCCTGACCGCCGGCCGGTACGACACCGTCAGCGCGGGCATGTCCATCCTGCCCGAGCGTTGCGAGCAGGCGCTCTTCTCCGAGCCCGAGATCATGTACACCACCGCGTTCATGGTGCCGGAGGGCAACCCGGACAACCTGACGGACATGCAGTCCGCCAAGGACGCCGGCGTGAAGCTCGCCGTCCTGAGCGGTGCGATCGAGGAGGGCTATTCCGACTCGCTCGACATCGAGACCATCGCGGTGGGTACCCCGCAGGACGCTCTCGACGCCGTCACGTCCGGTCGTGCCGACGCCTCCGCGCTGACCGCCATCTCGCTGAACACCCTGGTCGAGCAGACGGACGCCCCGGTGGAGGTCACCGAGTCGTTCGTGGCCGTGATCGACGGTGTGCCGCAGATCGGCGCGGGCGCCGAAGCCTTCCCGCTGGGCGAGGAGGAGCTGCGCGACGCCTACAACGAGGAGCTCGCGAAGATCGTCTCGGACGAGGAGCGCTGGCTCGAGATCGTGGGCCCGTTCGGGTTCACCGCGGCCGAGCGTCCCGTCGAGGGTCTGACCACCGAGAAGCTCTGCGAGGGTGACCTCGAGACGCTGGCCGAGGAGCTGGCTCCGGAGCTCGGCCTGGACGGCTGACCGAGCACGTGTCGGAAAACCTTGAGACCTTCGCCGGACTGCTGCCGCAGTTCGGCGAAGGCATCCTCGTCACGCTCCAGCTCACTCTCGGCGGCGCGATCCTCGCACTGCTCGTCGCGTTCGTCCTGGGGCTCGGCGCGCGCGCACGCACTCGGTGGGCGAGCGTGCCGTCCCGTGTGGTCATGGAGTTCTTCCGCGGCACCTCGCTCGTCGTGCAGATCTTCTGGCTCTTCTACGTGCTGCCGCTCCCGCCGTTCTACGTGGAGCTCGACCCGATGGCCTGCGGGATCATCGCGCTCGGGCTCAACTACGGTGCGTACGCCTCCGAGGTCGTGCGCGGTTCGATCAACTCGGTCCACAAGGGCCAGTGGGAGGCGGCGACCGCTCTTGACCTCGGCCCCGTGCACCGCCTGCGCCGGGTGATCCTGCCCCAGGCGTGGCCCCTGATGATCCCGATGTTCACCAACCTGCTCATCCAGCTGGTCAAGGGATCCGCGCTGGCGGCGTACATCACGCTCCACGACCTCAACTTCATGATCGTGGAGCTGCGCAGGGGAACGACCGACACGGTGTTCTCCTACACCGTGGGTCTGCTGCTCTACTTCGCGATCGCCTATGCGCTCACGCTGCTCATGAACGCGCTCGAGGCGCGGGCGAAGAACAAGGTCGGACAGGGGCCGTCGCTGCGTGAGATCTTGCGCGTGGCTCCCGTTCAGACCCGCGCCGAGGTGGGCACGCCGAAGCCGATGGTCACCAGCCAGCTGCCGCCTACGTCGAAGGGTGGTGTCTGATGGATACCGAGTTCTGGAGCTGGGAGCACGCCATCGCCGTGCTGCCCGAGCTGCTCCGTGGCCTGCAGATCACGATCCTCGCGACGGTGGTCGGCATGGTCATCGCCTCGATCCTCGGTCTGGTCGTCGCCATCGTGCGCCGCTCGCGCATGCGGGTGGTCACCTTCCCGGTCGGCTTCCTGGTCGAGTTCATCCGGTCCACGCCGCTGCTGGTGCAGCTCGTCTTCGCGAACCTGCTGTTCACGCAGTTCCCGTCGCTGGCCATCGGCTGTGTCGTGCTCGGCGTCCACTACGCGACGTACATGTCGGAGGTGTACCGCGCGGGCATCGACGCGGTGCCGAAGGGGCAGTGGGAAGCGTCGATCGCGCTGGATCTTCCGCGCTCGCGCACCTGGCGGGCCGTCGTGCTGCCGCAGGCGATCCGCAACACCCTGCCGGGCCTCGGGAACTACGCGATCTCCATGTTCAAGGAGACGCCGTTCCTCGCCTTCATCTACGTCGTCGAGATGTACGCGGCCGCCCAGGCGTACGGCGGCTCGAACTTCCGCTACATGGAGGCGATCACGATGGTCGGCCTGCTGTTCCTGCTGGTGAGCTACCCGACCTCGCTGCTCGTCCGCCGATTGGAGAACCGCCTTGCCTGAGAATGACACCACCCCTGCGATCCAGTTCCAGGGGGTCGTCAAGCGCTTCGGCGACAACGTCGTTCTCGACGGCCTGGACTTCACCGTCGCCCAGGGCGACCGGGTGACCCTGATCGGTCCGTCGGGCTCCGGCAAGACGACCATCCTGCGCCTGCTCATGACGCTGGAGGAGGCGAACGACGGCCTCATCTACATCGACGGCGACCCGTACACGCACGAGATGCGCGGCGACAAGCGGGTAGCCATCCCGGACAAGCGGCGCAGCCTCGTGCGGCGCCGGGTCGGGATGGTCTTCCAGCAGTTCAACCTGTTCCCCAACATGACGGTGCTGGAGAACATCATCGAGGCGCCGATCCACGTGCTCGGCAAGTCCAAGGCGGAGGCGATCGCCATCGCCGAGGAGCTCCTGGACAAGGTCGGCCTGTCGGACAAGCGGGACGAGCGCCCGAACAAGCTGTCCGGCGGGCAGCAGCAGCGTGTGGCCATCGCGCGGGCGCTTGCCATGGAGCCCGAGATCCTGCTGCTCGACGAGGTGACCTCGGCGCTGGACCCGGAGCTCGTCGCCGACGTGCTCGGTGTGCTCCGGAACATCGCCGAGACCACGGACATCACGATGCTGATCGTCACGCACGAGATGCAGTTCGCCCGGGAGGTCTCCAACCGGGTGCTGATGTTCGACAAGGGAAAGATCATCGAGGAGGCCGACCCCGAGACGATCTTCACGTCGCCGGCCCACGAGCGGACCCAGGAGTTCCTCCGCGCGATCCTCTGACCGTCCACCCGCTGTAGGACGACCCCTGCACACTGCACGCGACACGCCGATGGCGGGCTGCAGAGTGGAGGGGTCGTTCTGTCGAGGAGCGCCAAGGGGCGCGTCCTGCGAGAGGTGCGCCTGGGCAGACTCGAACTGCCGACACCCGCTTTAGGAGAGCGGTGCTCTATCCACTGAGCTACAGGCGCTCACGCCTCTCCCCGGGGGAGGGGCGCGTCCGGTGTCGGGCAGTGCCCGGGCCGGCGCACACAGCCTAGCGTCAGCCCGGCCCCGTGCGCGAAGTCCGACCTTCGACAGCGTTGTCACATTTTGGCAACATGGGTGACAAACCTTGACGTGTCCGCCAATAGGGCAGAACGATGCTCAGCAACCCGGTGCGACGGCGCACCGGGTCCGCACGACGGCCGTGCGGGTGGACGAGAGGATCAATGATGTTCCTTCGACAGACCAGGTCTCGGGGCACGTTGGCCCTGGCGACGGCCGCGGTGACCGGATTGCTGCTGGCAGGCTGCTCCGGCGGCGGTGGGAGCGCACCCACGGAAGCGCCCAACCCGTACGCGACAGCCGAGGGAATGGATTCGGCGACCGAGCTCGTGGGTGAGTACCCCCGCGAGGAGACGCTCTTCACGAGCGGCACCCAGTGGGGACCGCCGTCGTCGTGGAACCCGATCCCCGGTGCCGGCGGTGCGACCGGCCTGGGCGGTCTGCTCTACGAACCGCTGTTCCAGTTCGACCCGATCACCCTCGAGCTGAAGCCCTGGCTCGCCGAGGGCGGCGAGTGGACCGGCGACGACACCTACGAGCTCACCCTCCGTGAGGGCCTGACGTGGCAGGACGGCGAGACGCTCGACGCCGACGACGTGGCCTTCACCGCGGAGCTCGGCAAGGTCGACGCCGTGCCGTGGAGCAACCTGTGGACCTGGCTGGACAAGGTGGAGGCCACGAGCCCCACCACCGTGGAGTTCACGTTCTCCGACCCCCGCTACCAGGAGTGGGACAACTGGCTCTACACCACCATGATCCTGCCGGAGCACATCATGGGTGAGTGGTCGGACGACGAGCTGCTGTCCAACCCGAACGAGGACCCGATCGGGTCCGGGGCGTTCAAGTTCTCCGCCGTCGGGCAGGACCGCATGGTCTGGGAGCGCAACGACGACTGGTGGGCCAAGAGCGAGCTCGGCCTGGAGATGCCGATGAAGTACATCGTCGACGTCGTGAACACCTCCAACGAGGTGGCGCTCGGCCTGATGCTGTCCGGCAGCCTCGACCTGAGCAACAACTTCCTGCCCGGCGTCAACACGCTCGCCGACTCCGGCCAGGTCAGCACCTACTACGACGGCGAGCCGTACATGCTGGCGGCAGCCTCGGCGAACCTGATCCCGAACCAGACGCGGGCACCGATGGACGACGTCGACTTCCGGCAGGCGCTGGCGCGCTCGATCGACGTCGACAAGATCGTCGCGAACGCCTACGGCGGCCTGGTGTCGAAGGCTCACCCGTCCGGCCTCGTGCCGGCGTTCGAGGAGTACTACGACGAGGACGTCGCCGCCGAGCACGGCTATACGTTCGACGCGGAGGAGGCCAAGTCGATCCTGGCCGACGCCGGGTACGAGGACACCGACGGTGACGGGTTCGTCGAGACGCCCGACGGCGAGACGATCGACCTCAAGCTGATCGTCCCGGCCGGCTGGACCGACTGGATGGAGTCGGCGCGCGTCATCGCGGAGGACGCCTCCGCGGTCGGTATCAAGGTCACCGCCGACTTCCCCGACGCGGGCGCCGTCGACGACGCACGGGCCACCGGCGACTTCGACCTGCTCATCAACGGCAACGCGGGTATCAGCAACACGCCGTGGACCTACTACAACTACGCGTTCTACCAGCCCGTCCAGGAGCAGATGCTGGCCGGTAACTTCGGCCGCTACGAGGACGAGGAAGCCTGGGACCTGGTGCAGGACCTGTCCCGGACCGAGAGCGGCACACCGGAGTTCTCCGAGACGCTCTCCCAGGTCCAGGAGAAGTTCATGACCGACCTGCCCGCCATCCCGCTCTGGTACAACGGCGCGTGGGCCCAGTACAACGAGTCGCAGTGGACGAACTGGCCCACGGAGGGGCGTGAGGACGCCTACTTCCCCGTGATGTGGAACGGGTACGTGCAGATGGGTGGTCTCAACACGCTGCTCGCCCTCGAACCGGCCTCCTGACGTATGCGCGGATATCTCGCACGCAAGACCCTGGTCTACGGCCTGACCTTCGTCGTAGCGGTCACGCTGAACTGGCTGATCCCCCGGCTCATGCCGGGGGATCCGGTTCAGCGGATGGTGGCGCGCGCCGCCGTCCAGCACCCCGAGACGATCGCGTCGATGACCGACTACTACGAGCGCACCTTCGGTCTGGACCTGCCGGTCTGGCAGCAGTACCTGAACTACTGGGCTGCGCTGTTCCGCGGTGACCTGGGCACCAGCGTGTGGCTGTTCCCCGCGCCGGTGAGCCAGGTCGTGCTCGACGCCGTCCCGTACACGCTGGGCATCATGATCCCGGCCATCCTGCTCAGCTGGGTGGTCGGCAACAGCGTGGGCGCGATGGCGGCGCGCAGCCGCTGGCTCGACAACGTGGCCCTGCCCATCGGGTACCTGATCACCGCCATGCCGTACATGTGGCTCGCGATCCTGCTCGCGTGGGGCTTCGGCGTGGCGCTCGGCTGGTTCCCCGTGGCCGGCGGATACGACTTCGGCCTGGTGCCGCAGTGGTCGTGGTCGTTCGCCCTGGACCTGCTGCAGCACTGGGTGCTGCCGTTCCTGTCACTGTTCCTGGTGGCGCTCGGCGGCTGGGCGATCGGTATGCGGAACCTGATCATCTACGAGCTCGAGTCGGACTACTCGAACTACCTCGCCGCGCTCGGCGCGCCGAAGCGGCTCATCCGGAAGTACGCGTTCCGCAACGCGATGCTGCCGCAGATCACCGGACTCGCGCTGCAGCTCGGCACCATCCTGGGCGGTGCCCTGGTGACCGAGATCGTGTTCGCCTACCCGGGGCTGGGCAGGCTCGTACTGTCCGCCATCCAGAACCAGGACTTCTTCCTGCTGCAGGGCACCCTGCTGTTCGTGGTGATCGGCGTGCTCCTGGCCAACTTCGTGATCGACATCGTCTACGTGCTGGTCGACCCCCGCACGCGGACCGGACTGACGGGGGCGACCGCATGAGCCGAAGGCGCAGCGGAGGGTGGGGGCCGAGGTACGAGGTGCCCGCCCGTAGCGGAGCCGCAGGCTCGTGCGGAAAGAGAACGACATGAGCCGAAGGAGAAAGGCATGACGGCGACTCAACCCACGGCGGCGCCCGGGGCCGAGGCGGGCGAAACGCCCGGCGTGACCGGCCCGGTGGCGTCGGGCGGCCGCAAGGCACAGGGCGACGTGCGCGAGACCCTGTACTTCGCCCTGCGCAACCCCAAGGTGCTGATCGGTCTGGTGGTGGTGCTCGGGTTCCTGCTGCTCGGGCTGCTCGGCCCGCTGTTCCTGCGGCACGCGCCGATGGACTACGCCGGCCCGCCCATGGCACCGCCGTCGGCGGACTTCCCGTTCGGTACGACGACGTTCGGCCAGGACGTCTTCGCGCAGTTCGTCGCGGGCCTGCGGTCCACGTTCCTCGTCGGCCTCCTGGGCGGCGGGGTGGCCGCGGTGATCGGCATGACCATCGGGTTCGTGGCCGGCTACCGCGGCGGCCTGATCGACGAGCTGCTCAACATGCTCACCAACGTGGTGCTCGTGATCCCGGGCTTCGTGGTGCTCATCATCATCAACGCCTACCTGGGCGTGCGCAGCGTCCCGATGCAGGCGCTGTACATCGGCATCTTCACCTGGCCGTGGGTGGCGCGTGCCGTCCGCTCGCAGACCCTGTCGCTGCGGTCCCGGGACTTCATCGACCTGGCCCGGCTGTCGGGCGTGGGGGTGGGCACGATCCTGCGGCGCGAGGTCGCGCCCAACATGTACTCCTACCTCTTCATGACGTTCGTGCTGCTGTTCGGCGGTTCCATCCTCACGGCCGCGTCGCTCGACTTCATCGGGCTGGGACCCACCAACGCGATGTCGCTCGGCCTGATGATGAACCAGGCCGTGCAGTGGAGCGCGCTTCATCTGGGGCTGTGGTGGTGGTTCATCCCGCCCGGGCTGGGCATCACCCTCATCGTGGGCTCGCTCTACATCATGAACGTCGGCCTCGACGAGGTCTTCAACCCCAAGCTGCGGGAGATGTGACATGGCCCTGGCTGTGAACGACCTCAAGGTCTGGTACCGCACCCGTCGCGGCGACGTGAAGGCCCTCGACGGCGTCACCTTCGAGGTGGCGGACGGCGAGATCATGGGCATCGCCGGCGAGTCCGGCTGCGGCAAGACGACGCTCGGCAAGGCCCTGATCCGCCTCGACACGCGCATGAAGCACGTGGGCGGCACGGTGGTCCTCGACGACGACGAGCTGCCGCTGGCCGACGACGCCGCCATGCGCCGGCACCGTTACCGCGAGGTGTCCCTCATCCCGCAGTACGCGATGTCCGCGATGAACCCGACCCGCAAGATCGGCCGGATGATCCGCGACCTGCTCTCCGCGCACAACGTGCGGTACACGGAGGTGCTGCCCGAGCTCGAACGGCGGCTCAAGCTCGTCGGGCTCGAGACCGACGTGCTGGGGCGCTACCCCATCGAGCTGTCCGGCGGCATGAAGCAGCGCGTCGTCCTCGTGCTGTCCACGCTGCTGAACCCGTCGCTGCTGATCGGGGACGAGGTGACGTCAGCGCTCGACGTCTCCTCGCAGAAGGCGGTGGCCCGGGCGCTCGTCGAGTTCCGCGACCACGGCTTCGTGAAGTCGATGATCGTCATCACGCACGACATCTCCGTGCTGTTCCAGGTGGCCGACACCATCCTCGTCATGTACGCCGGGCACCTCGCCGAGAAGGCCCCCGCCAAGACGATCATCAGCGCCCCCCTGCATCCCTACACCAAGATGCTCATCGGGGCGCTGCCCAAGGTCGGTGACCGGTACGAGGAGCAGCAGCTCGAGGGCATCGAGGGGCGGCCCCCGTCGCTCCTCGAGCCGCCCGCCGGGTGCCGGTTCCGCGACCGTTGCCCCCTGGCGCACGACAAGTGTGCCGAGGCGCCGCCCTTCCGCGAGGTGTCCGAGGGGCACCACGTCGCCTGCTGGGCGGTGAGCTGATGCTGACCCTCGACAACCTCGACAAGGTCTACAAGACCGGCACCTTCGGCACGTCCGACCTGCACGCCGTACGCCAGGTCAGCCTCGACGTGCAACGCGGCGAGGTGGTGTCGCTGATCGGGGAGTCCGGCAGCGGCAAGTCGACCATCGGCAAGATGGTGCTCCACCTGCTCGACTCCTCCGGCGGCACGATGACGTTCGACGGGCGCGACGTCACCAAGCTCGGGTTCCGCGCCCGCCGCGAGTACTACCGCAAGGTCCAGGGCGTGTTCCAGGACCCGTTCTCGTCCTTCAACCCCATCTACAAGGTGGACCGGACGTTCGAGACCCTCCGCAGGTCGTACTTTCCCCAGGTCTCCGGCAGCGAGTGGCGCTCGCGGCTGGACGACGCGCTCGCCGCCGTGACGCTCGAGCCCGACGACATCCTCGGCAAGTTCCCGCACCAGCTGTCCGGCGGGCAGCTGCAGCGCCTGCTCATCGCACGCGCCCTGCTGCTCGACATCGAGCTGCTGGTCGCCGACGAGATCATCTCCATGCTCGACGCCTCGACCCGCATCGACGTGCTCAACCTGCTGGGTGAGCTCAAGGGGCGTGGTCTGGGCATCCTGTTCGTCACGCACGACCTCTCGCTCGGCAACTACGTCTCCGACCGGGTGGTCATCCTCTACAAGGGGCGCGTCGTGGAGCGGGGCGAGACGAGCGCCGTCTTCGACGACCCGCTGCACCCCTACACCCGCGACCTCCTGGCCTCGGTACCGCACCTGGACCGGACATGGGACGAGGTGGAGGCCGAGGAGGCGGAGCGCACCCAGCGCCTGGCGGGCCGCTGTCTCTACCACGAGGCGGTCACGGCTCAGGGCCGGTCCCTGGGCGAGGAGGCGGACTCGGCGGACGGCGTGCCCGACGGCGTCGGCCTGGTCGAGTACGCACCCGGACACTTCGTGGGGTGCTTCCGCAAGGCCGCGGAGGAGAGGTGCCCGGCAGCCACGTGAACGAGCGGAGACCGGCCGGTCGCCGGCGCCCGGCGCCCGGTCGGCTCCGCTAGGCCTCGATGAGCACCGGGACGCCGGGGTCCAGGTCGGCGAGCCGTTCGAAGTCGGTGCTCGTGAGCCGGACGCAGCCGTTGCTCACCGCCTGGCCCTGTCCGTCACCCACGTGAAGAGCCGTGGCCGCGTAGTCGGTGCCGTAGAAACCGTCCAGGGCCTCGCTCTGCATCGAGAGGAACACCGACAGGCCGGTGTTCACCGCCTCCGTGACGGTGAAGACCTGGGTGAGCCCGAGCGGCGTCGGCGTGGCCGGCGCGCCGACGGCGGCGGCGAGCTGCTCGCTGGTGCCGTCGGCGTGGTTGACCGTCACCGTGCGGTCGGACAGGTCGACCACCACCGACCGCATCTCTCGCCTCAGCACGATGTCGCTGCCACGGAGCCAGCCCGCCGTCCCGTTGACCTTCTCGGGGTCGTGTGACGGCAGAGCACCACGTCCGTACGGGACGAGCACCTGGACCCATCCCGGCCGGCGGTCCAGCACGAGCCAGCGGGCCTCGGCGTCGTAGTAGGTCGACTCGAGAGCGAGGACCGGCGGCTCGGTCACGTCGGGGCGGATCCAGACCGGGATCCGGTCGTCCTTCGGCAACGCCACCGAGCCGGGCAGGCCCTGCAGGGACTCGGCCTCGGCCTGCGGCAGCCCGCGCGGCAGGATCTCGTCGATGCCCGGCCGGGGCAGGGAGGCCAGGGCGTAGACGGCGGGGGTCGGCGTCGGCTCCGGCGTGCTGGGGCTCGCCGACGGCGACGGGCTTGCCGACGGGGTCACGGCCGCCGCCGGCGCGGGCTCGTCGTCGGGCCGCAGACCGACCCAGAGCGCGGTCCCGAGCAGCACGACGGCGACGGCGCCCGCCACCCACGGCCAGATGCGCGCGGCAGAGCTGCTGCGCCGGTCCGGTGCCGCCGTCGGCCCGCTGTGCGTCTCCGTCATGTCATCCCCTTCATGAGGTGCCGTCCGGCAGCGGACGGTACCGGCTTGTAACACTTGTCCGATATCTTCGTGGTCGCCCGAACCTCTGCGTACCCGAACTGTTGCAGACGCAGCCGCCCGACAGCCCTCGATAAAGGAGAGATCCCGTGGCCCCCGCCGACCGGACGTTCCCCGTCACGACCGTCCCGACGCGCCGTTCCCGCAGACTGGTCCTCACCGGTGCGATCTCGGTCGCCCTCATCTCGACCGGGTCTGCGTACCTGGCGATGGTCCAGTTCGGCATCGACGTACTCGCCATGAACCAGGGCACCGCGTACGCGACCGCGGGTGTCTTCGAGCTGTCTCTCGTCACCGTCGCCCTCCTGGCTCGCGAGGCCGCCCGGGACAACCGGCCCGGCGGCACCCTGCTCGCCCTGACCTGGGCCCTGTCGTCCGCGTCCGGTGTGTTCGCCGCGTGGCACGAGGCGTACATCGGCCACCCCGCCGGTGCGGTCCTGTTCAGGTTCATCGTGCCACTGCTCGCCGCCCTCATGTGGCACCTCGCGCTGATCGGTGACCGGCACCTGGCCACCGGCACCTCCTGGTCGGCGATGCGCCAGTCCGCGCGCATGCACGCGCTCTTCCTGACCACGGAGGACCTGTTCCGGGCACAGAGCCTGCACGACGGGTCGCGGTCCGCCCGCCGCCGGCTCGCTCGGGCCGAGGCCGGACGCCGCAGGGCGCGCTCCGTGGCCCTGCGCACCGTCCCGCCCACGGAGATGCGCGCGCAGGTCGCCGCCTGGTGCGAGGCGCTCGCCGCGGTCGGGGACGGCACCGCCGACGTCGCCCGCCTGCACCTCGCCGACCGTCAGCGGCTGACCGGCATCCTCGTGAGCGACGAGCCTGTGGACGACCGGACGTCCGACACGTGGGCCGGCGCGCAGGACGGTGCCGCCGTCGGCGCGCCCGAGTACGAGAGCCGGGCCGTGGACGCCGTCGCCGCGGAGTTCGCCGACGGCCGCTCTGCCGCGCCGGGCCGGGACCAGGGCGCGTTCGACGGAGGTGTCCTCGACCGGGAGGGGTTCGACGAGGACCGGTTCGGCGAGGGCGTGTTCGACGAGGGCGTGTTCGACGGGGAGGCGACGCGTCGGCCCGCCCGGGTCAGCGCCGCTCACGGCACGCCGCGGCAAGGCGTGAGCGAGCGTGCTCCCGCGCCCGACGGCGATCCGGCGGAGCAGGGCGGCCCCGCGGTGCCTGTCGCGGAGCCGGCCGATGCGGCGGCCCGTGCCACGGAGAACGTCCGGGAAGCGCTGCCCCCGCGGCGCAGACCGCGTCGTGACACGCGGCTCGGGACGCAGGACGCCGAGCGCATGATCGACCTGCGTACCAAGGGCCGCAGCGTACGGGAGGTCGCGGAGGAGGTCGGCGTCAGTGAGTCGACGGTGCGCAAGCGGCTGCGGGAGTACACGGCGACGGGATCGATCCCGATCGTGAAGGCCCGCTGACGACGGCCGGCGAGCCCGCCGCGCCCCGTGCCCGCCCCGTTCCTGCTCCGCCCCGTCCCTACTCCGCCGAGCCGGCGTGGGCGATGCTGCCCAGGGACCGCCAGATCAGGACCAGCGTGATCCCGGCGCCGACGAAGCCGAACCAGAAGGGGGCGGCCAGCCCCCACTGCTCGGCGATGACTCCGCCGAGTGCGTTGCCGAGCAGGATCCCGCCGAAGATGCTCACCATGTTGAGCGAGCTCACTCGGCCCTGGAGCTCGATCGGGGTGGCACGTTGGCGTACGGCGTTGGAGATGGCGCCCCAGATGAAGGCATAGACGCCGAACGCGAACATCGCGACGAGGGCGCCCCAGTGGGTCGTGTTGAGGGCCAGGGCGAGGTGCCACAGCACCTCGCAGGTCAGGACCACCCGCATCAGCGTCGCGAACGGGACACGCCTCTGCAACCGGTCGAAGACGAGCGTGCTGACCAGGCCACCCACGGCTGAGGCGGTGGTCAGCAGGCCGAACTGGAGGGTGCTCATGCCGAGGTGCTCGGTCGCGTAGAGCACGAACACCCCCATGGGCGCGGCGTAGGTCACGTTGAACGTGAGGATCGTCAGCATCAGCGTGCGCACGGCGGGGTTGCGCCATACCCAGCGCAGGCCCTCGGTGATGTCCTGGCGGAGGTGCGTGCGGGTCGCCCTCGCGGGGACCGGAGTAACCACGATCCGCGACACCAGCAGGATCGCCAGCGTGGCCGTGACCGCCTGGACCAGGAACGGCCACGCCGCACCGGCGGCGAACAGGAAGGCGCCGAGGGGTGGCCCGGCGAGCTGGTTCGCCGTCACGAATCCGGCCATGAGCCGGGCCTGACCGATCGCGAGATCCGCCTTGGGGGTCACCATCGGCAGGAGCGTCTGGCTCGCGGAGTCGGCGAACACCTCGGCCACGCCCAGGGCGAGCATGACGACCAGGACGACGCCGATGTTGGCGGCGTCCGTGACGATGAAGGCGCACAGCGCGACGATCACTGCCGCGCGCAGCCCGTTGGCGACCATCACCATGCGGCGACGGTCCAGGCGGTCCGCCAGCGCGCCGGCCCAGAGGCCGAACACGAGCCACGGGAGCCGCTGGAGCATCGCGGCGAGCGCGACGAGGAAGGCGCTGTCGGTCTGCGACGCGACCAGCAGAGGGCCGGCGGCGAGCGCGATGCCGTCGCCGATGTTGCTCGTCCAGGAGGACGTCACGAGCCAGCGGAACGACCGGCCCAGCCGGCGGGGGAAGACTGCCTCGACGAGTGCGCTCACAAACCTACGAGTCTAGGAACGGCGTCCAGGCTTTTTTCCACCGCTCGGGCGGGGCTGGCCGAGGGGGTGATATCAGCCACGCCGGAAAGGGTGTTCCCGACATCGTGCGGGTGCTGCGAGCCGGTCCGACGGCAGAGCGCCAGCTGGATGCGTGACGGGCGGAACTCTGCGGATCAGCGCGGGGGAGTGGGGCGCCGCGAATGTTTCGACAACGTTTTAGGGTCGTACGTCCCAGCAGTTGGACGATCGTCCGACTCGGTGTTGACGTCCGCCGGGAACAGGTGCAGACTCTCACAAGACGGTGCGCATCGCCCGCCCCCTGCGCGGTGCGCACTGTCATACCCCGTCGGGCTCCGGCCCGTCTGCAAGAGCCCCTTCGGACCCCCTGCCGAAGGGGCTCTCTGCATTCCCGGAAGACGTCCGTCCGACACCCTCCTCCGCCGCCGGTTCGACGCCCCCGCCGCCGTGTCAGAACCCACGCACCCGGAGGGGCCGCGGGTCCGACACGCCCGGACAGTTCGGTGGACCCGGCGTGTCGCGCGGCGTGGCGTCCGACCCTTGCGGACGCCACACGGTTAGCGTGCTGGTGTGAACGCTGCACGCCGCCAGACCGCAGCCGCCTCCGAGATCTCGGCCGACCTGTCCGAGGAGCTCTCGGCCGCGCTGAACGACGAGACAGTGGACCCGGCCACCGAGCTGGCCGCGTCGGAGGCCCCGGGGTCCACACCGGACGGTGTCCGGGACCCCATGACCGAGTCGGTCGCGCGCTGGCGCGCCGGGCTGGTCCGGCTCGCCGGGGGATCCTCCCTGGCCGACGTCGGACTGCTGGGCGAGGCGGTCATCGACCTGTCGACGGCACACCCCTCGGGCGTCGCCCAGCTCTTCGCGGGCCGGCCCACGCGCCTGTCCAACCTGGTGCGCGAGGCCGGCGCGCTGCCGAGCGCCCGGCGCCGGGCGCGGGCGGTCGCCGCGCGCTCGGCCGAGCACGCGCAGCGGTACGGGGTGTCACCGACCTACCTGGCGATCGGCGTGGCCACGTGGACGGAGCGGCCGGCCACCGGCGGCAGCCCGAACGACATGGAGGCCATCACCCGGGTGCTCGGTCCGGCGAGCGCGGCTCCGGCACCCGAGCAGGACTCCGCCGACAGCCCCGCCGACGCACCGGCGCTCACCGGCTCCGTCCCGATCGTGACGCTGGCCATGCCCTCCGGTCGCGCCGCGTCGCCGTCGGACGACGACAGGGACGACGAACCGCGCGTGGTGCGCGCGCCCGTGCTGCTCCGGCCGGTCATGCTCACGCCGCGGAGCGACGGCGAGGGCGACTACGACATCACGCTCGACCCCACCGTCGAGATCAACCCGGTGGTGGCGCGGACGCTGCGTGCCCACGGCGCCCTGATCGACCCGGCGGCGCTGGCCAGGGCGACGTTCACGCTCGCCGGCTTCAACCCTTCGGACGTGCTGGATCGCGTCGCGAGCCTGGGCTCAGCGGTGCTCGGCGAGTTCCAGCTCGACCGGCGGGTCCTGGTCGGCACGTTCGTGCACCCGGGACAGGTGCTGGTCGACGACCTCGACGAGCTCGCCCCGTCGCTGGGGCAGCACGAGGTGGTCTCGGCGCTCGGTGGCGTGGACAGCTCGGTCACGCGCCTCGGGAAGGTAGAGCTCCCCGGACCCCGCGTGGGCGACGCCGACCCGGCGCACGAGCGCGGCGTCGGCGACCTGGACCCGCACCAGCGGCACGTCGTGGACGCCCTGGCCACGGGCAGCCACCTGTTCGTCGACGCTCCGGTCGGGTCGGACGTCGCAGGCACGCTGGCCGCCGTCGTCGCCGAGGCGAACGCGAGCGGCCGGTCCGTGCTGTACGTCCCGGGGCACCGCCGTGCCGCCGACGCGCTGGCCGCGCGGCTGGATTCGCTCGGCCTGGGCGGCCTGCTGCTCGACATCGCGCCGGTCCCGACCTGGCGCACCTCGACGTCGCGCCGCCTGCTGGAAGCGATGGCACCGGTCCAGGAGCGGATCGACATCGACGAGGTGGCCCGTGTGCGGGACGCGCTGATCGGCTCCCGGGCGCAGCTCGCCGGCTACATCGAGGCGCTGCACCGGGTGCGCGACCCGTGGCGGGTCTCCGCGTACGACGCCCTGCAGGCGCTGGCCCGGCTCACGTCCGAGCGGCCCGCCCCGGCCACCCGCGTGCGGCTCGACCCGGAGACGGTGCTGGCGCTGGGCGCCGAGCGCCGTGCGGAGCTCGCCGCGGACCTCGAGCGGGTGGCCGACCTGGGCGCGTTCACGCTGAAGTCCTCGTCGAGCCCCTGGTTCGGCGCGCACATCCTGACCGACGACGACGCCCGCGCCGCCCTCGCCCGCGTCACGCGCCTCGGCGAGCAGACGCTGCCCGAGCTGCGCAAGCAGATCGAGTACGTGGCGCGGGTGACCGGTCTGGTCAAGGCGGCCACCGCCCGCCAGTGGGGCGAGCAGCTCGCCATGCTGGGCGGCATGCGGGGCACGCTCGACGTGTTCCAGCCGATGGTCTTCGAGCGCACCGCCGCGGACATGGTGCAGGCCACGGCCTCCCGCCGGGACCGTGCCGAGCAGGGCGTCGAGATGGGCTGGCTGGCACGGCGCCGCCTGAAGCGGCGCGCCCGCGAGATGGTGCGCCCGGGCGTCCGGGTGCCGGACATGCACGCGGCCCTCGTCGAGGTGCAGCGGCAGCGCGAGGTGTGGCAGGCGCAGTGCCCGCGGGGCGGCTGGCCGACACTCCCCGAGGGCCTGGCCGCCGTCGAGGAGACGTACGAGGCGGTCCGGATCGACCTGGAGGCGCTCGAGCCCGTCCTGCGTTCCTCGCAGGCGGGTGGAGGGCTGCTCGACCTCGACCTGTTCGCCCTGGTCCAGCGGCTCGCCTCCCTGGCGGAGACGGAGGACGCGCTGACGCCGCTGCCCGAGCGGACCGCCGTGCTGCGCCGCCTGCGCAAGGCCGGTCTCGGCGAGCTGGTCGACGACCTCGGCGACCGCCGCGTGGAGACCGACCTCGTGGGGCCGGAGCTGGAGCTGTCGTGGTGGTCGTCGGTGTTCGAGCAGATCCTGGCTACCGAGCCCGATCTCGCCGGGCAGGACGGCGCCGGCCTGGACGCCCTCGCCGGACGGTTCCGCGAGCTCGACCGCCGGCACGTCGCCTCCCTGTCCGCGCCGGTGCGGGCCGCGGTGCGTGCGCACCTCGGTTCGGCGATGCGCGACGAGCGGGAGGACGCCGAGGCCCTCTACGCGGAGCTCGTCGGCGGCGGACTGAGCTCGATGCGCGACCTCGTGTCGGCGCACGGCTCGACCGTGCGGCGCCTGCGGCCCACCTGGGTGTCGACGCCGACGATGGTGCCGCACCTGCTGCCCGCCGAGCGTGGTGCCGACCTGGTGATCCTCGACGCCGTCCAGCACGTGCCGGTCGAGGTCGTCGTGCCGGCGCTGGCGCGGGGGCACCAGATCGTCGTGGTCGGCGACCCCCGGTCGGCGTCGGGCACCGCGGTGCGGGACCTGGCACGGCTCCTGCCGCGGGTCACGCTGCAGCCCGAGCCCGCGCGGCGGGACCCGCAGCTGACGGCACTGCTGGCCGCGCACGGGTACGAGGGCATCATGCGGCCCGCGCCCGTGCCGCGGACCGAGGCGCTCGTGCACTTCTCGCTCGTGGACGGGACGGGGATGCCCGACCCGGTCTCCGGCACCGTCGAGTCGACGCAGGCCGAGGTGGAGCGGGTGGTCGACCTCGCGATCGAGCACGCGATGACCCGGCCCGAGGAGACCTTCGGCATCGTCACCGTCACGGCCGCGCACGCCGACCGCATCCGCGAGCGGCTGCTCGCCGAGGTGCGGGCCAACCCCGCGCTCGCACCGTTCTTCGCCGGGTCGCGGCCCGAGCCGGTGGTGGTCGCCGACGTCACGGGCGTGGCGGGCCTGGCGCGCGACACGATCGTGCTGACGCTCGGCTTCGGGCGGACGCCGCACGGCCGCGTGCTGCACCGGTTCGGCGTGCTGGGCGAGGGCGGCGGCGACGCGATGCTGCTCGGCTCGCTGGGCGCGGCACGCAAGCGGCTGCACGTGGTGTCGTGCTTCCCGGCCTCCGACCTCGACCCGGAGCGGCTGCGCGGGCCGGGGCCGCAGATGCTGGCGAAGGTGCTGTCCTTCGCCGAGGAGCGCTCCGGGCTCGCCGACCAGGTGGAGATCGGGAACGGGGTGGACGTGGCCCGGTCCGTCGACCGCCTGGTCGTGGACCTGGGGGAGCGGCTGTGGCGCTCGGGCCTCGTGGTCGAGACCGACTACGGCCTGCCCGGCGGCGACCGGATCCCGCTCGCGGTGGGGCACCCCGACCTCCCCGGCGAGCTGCTCGTCGCGGTCCTGACCGACGACGCCGCCTACGTGGCCGAACCCTCCATCCGCGTGCGCGACCGGCAGCTCGCGGAGCAGCTCGAGCGGCTCGGCTGGGTGGTCGCGCAGGTGTGGTCGGCCGCCGCGTTCCTGGACCCGGACGCCGAGGCGGAGCGGGTGCGGCGCGTGGTGATGGCCGTCCGCGACGCCCGGGTGGGCGTCTCCGGCGGCGTGCCGCCGGCGGCGGAGCTGGTGGTCCCGCAGGTGCTGGACGACTGACGGGCCGGGCCGGGCCGGGCTCGGGCTCGGGTGAGGTCGGTCGGTTGGTTCAAGATCGGTCGGTTGCTATGAGATCGGTCGGTTGAATGACCGATCTCATAGCAACCGACCGAAGTGAGCTGTTCGCTGTCGCCCGGGCAGACCTGAACGCGCTGGTGGCGTTTGCCACGACGTGACCGGACGCGCGCCGCACGGGGTCACAATGGAGGAGTGAGCGAGCCTGTGACTCCGCCGACCGGCCCAGCGCGGCCGGCCGACCCCGTAGCGAGCACCGACACCCCGCGACGTCGGGGTCCTCGGCGTGCCGTGCGCCGCGGGACCGAGCGCGAGGCGGTGCTCGGTGTGAGTGCTGACGAGCGCCCGGCCGGCTGGGGCGAAGGGTCCGACGGCGGCGGTTCGGCCGAGTCCGGCCACGGCTCGAACGACGAACAGCTGCGCCGGGACGTCCCGCCGCACTGGGCCTGAGGCGCGCCTGGTCGGCACTACGTCGGGTGATCGGTCAAAGGTCAGGTGGTCGGCAGTCCGAGCTGCCGACCACCTGACCTTTGACCGATCACCCGTGATGGGCGCCACCATCGCAGCGCGCGCGGGTGCTGGGTTGTTGCGTCAGCTGGGCTGGGACGGCGACTGGGCGTCGGACTGGACGCGCAGCAGGTCGCGGATCTCGGTGAGCAGCACGACCTCCTCGGCGGCGGCCTCCTCGACGACCTCCTCCGAGGACTTGCGCAGGGCCTTCAGCTTGTTGATCGGCAGCATCACGAAGAAGTAGATCGCGCCCGCGATCAGCACGAACATGATGAGGCTCTGGATGAACACGCCGATCGGGAACTCGGTGGACGTGCCCTGCCAGTTGGGGACGCTGAAAGCGATGCCGGTGAAGTCGGGTGCGCCGACCAGCCAGCCGATGAGCGGCATGATGAAGCCGTCGACGAGGCCCTGGATGACCCCGGAGAAGGCCGCGCCGATCACGACGGCGACCGCGAGGTCCAGCACGTTGCCGCGCATGACGAAGTCCTTGAAACCCTGAAGCATGTGTGTCCCCTGCTGTTGTTCACGTGTGGTCACGGGCCGCCGGGACCGGCCCGGTCAAGGATTCTGCGGTTCGTTCGCAGCTTTCGCACCTTGAACGGACATTCTGCCGAATTACGGCACTGTTTGCCCTGCTATGCCCGTGTGCCGGCCTCCGCGGCGAACCGTCCTACGGTACGAGCACCGCCGTCACCGAGCCCCAGCCCGAGACCGCAGACAGCTCCGGGGCGTCCTCCGGTGTCACGGCGACGAGCGTGACAGGTCGGTCGCCGTCCGACGCCGGGCCGAGCAGGCCGCCCGCTGCCTCCGGCGTGCGCCGAGCGGGTACCGGCAGCACCAGCGCACCGCGGGCGAGGTACTGGGGTGCCCCGGTCGGGTCACCGCCCGACGTCGTCCCGGCCAGCAGGTCCACGCGGTCGCCGGGGCGCAGGAGGGCCGCGACGGCGTCGTCGGACAGGCGGACCGGCACCACGACGGTGCCGGCCGGGGCGGCGGCGGAGACGCCGTCGTCGGAGACGAGGGTCGCGTGCAGCGGTGCGCCGGCAGGCAGCCCGACGACCGTCGAGCGGCCCAGCAGTCCGCGCAGGCCGTGCATCGCGCCGGGCGGGGCGAGGTCGGCGGCGACGGCGCGCACGACGACGTCGTCCCGGGTCAGCTCGGTACCGGCCGCGACGGGGCGGGCGGTGACGGCGACGTCGATGGTCGGCGGGGGCGGTGGGCGCAGGAGGTGGACCGTCAGTGCGACCGCGAGACCGAGCACGGCGGCCGCCAGTGCGAAGCGCCAGCGCCACACGATGCGCCGCACACGCCGGAACGCCGCCGAACGGGGCCGAGGTGCACGTGGCTGATCCGGACGGGACGGCACTGGACCGGACCGACCTGGACCGGACCGACCTGGACCTGACCGACCTGGACGAGGGCCGCCCGGGCGGGTCAGCAGGCTGCTGATTCCCCTGGACCGGTCGGAGGGCGGAGGGGTCCCGCCGGCCCGGTCCCACGGCGTGCGCGGCGCTGTGCCGGACGGCGAGTCGTGGTGCGCGGCCGGTTCGGCGATCGTGTCGAGAAGTCCCATGCCGGTGACGTTATGGGCCAGGGGAGGGGGCGAGGCGCCGTCGTCGGGCAGCCTGTGCACGAGGTGGGGAGAACGCCACCTGTGGTCGTGCTCGCACCGTTGGCGGCCCGGTGAGCGGGTCCGCACGACAGGCCAGACGATTCCGGCGGGGCCGGGGTGACCGGGCGTGGCTCCGTGAGTTGGGTCCGCTGCCTCGGCTGTTCGTGACTTCGGTCGGTTGATCTGAGATCGGTCCGTCGACGGACCGATCTCAGATCAACCGACCGAAGTCACGGCGTCCCAGCAGCAACCGACCGATCTCCGCCGCCCGCAGCCGGTCGGGTCAGGCCGAGGCGGCTGTCGCGGCGCTCGGCCCGCTCGACGACGAACCGGAGGACCCGGAAGAGCTCGAAGAGCCCGACGAGGAGGATCCGGAGCTGTCCGAGGACGAGCCGCTGGACGAGCTCGAGGACGACGAGCCCGAGCCCGAGGAGGACTCCGACGTGCCCGGCTTCACGGTGCTGGTCGTGGACGTGCTGCGCGAGTCCGTGCGGTAGAAACCGGAACCCTTGAAGGTGACGCCCACAGAGCTGAACACCTTTCGCAGCTTGCCCTGGCACTCGGGGCAGAGGGTCAGCGACTCGTCGCTGAACTCCTGGTGGATGTCGAACGCGTGGCCGCAGTCGGCACACCGGTACGCGTAGGTGGGCACGTGCACTCCTCTTGGACGTCAGGCCGGGCGGGGCGTCGCGCGCCTGCTGGAACCGGCTCTGGCACTCGGGGTTTCCGAGTGCCAATAGTAACGGTCGAGCGGCGGGGGATAGTCCCAGGATCTCCCGAGCGTGTTCACTCGAGTGCGTTCACTCAAGCACAGGGGCGGGCGGTAGTCTCCACTGCGTGTCCGCGACCACTTCCGCCGAGCCCGTAGAGCCCGCCGAAACAGCCACCTCCGACGGTGCGCGACCCACCAAGCCACGTCGAACCCGTACCACTCGTGTCCGCCAGTTCATGGTCGGCACCGCAGTCGTCCTGGTGCTCATCCTGGTCGCACTGACGACCTTCGGCTGGCTGACGGCGCGCCGTCCGCTCCCGGAGCACTCCGGGGAGGTGCAGGTCGAGGGACTGAGCTCGGACGTGCGCGTCAGCCGCGACGCCCAGGGCGTCCCCCAGATCTACGCGGACTCGGCCGAGGACCTCTTCCGCGCGCAGGGCTTCGTGCACGCGCAGGACCGCTTCTTCGAGATGGACTACCGCCGGCACGTGACCGCGGGTCGCATGGCCGAGCTCGTGGGCAACAACGCGGACGCGATCCAGGCCGACATGGTCATCCGTACGTTCGGCTGGCGGCACGTCGCGGAGGAAGAGTTCAACATGCTCGACGACGCGACGCGGCAGTACCTCCAGGCGTACGCGGACGGGGTCAACGCCTACCTCGCGAACCGCAGCCCCGCCGAGACGGCTGTCGAGTACACGGTGCTCGACGTCAGCGTCGAGGTGAACGAGCCGGAGCCGTGGGACCCGATCGACTCGCTCGCCTGGCTCAAGGCCATGGCATGGGACCTGCGCGGCAACTACCAGGACGAGCTCGACCGGGCCCTCGCCTACAGCACGATCGGCGACGCGTCGCGCGTCGCCGAGCTCTTCCCCGCGTACTCGGGCACGGGCAACGCCCCGATCCTCGACCCCGCCGAGGCGGGTGTCCCCCAGGCGACGCAGCAGAGCCAGGCGGCCCAGACGTCGTCGGACGCCGAGGACGTGTACGGCAGCCCTGACCTCGCCAAGGCCCTGGACTCGGCGCAGCGGGCGCTGGACGCGGTGCCGGTGCAGATCGCACGGGGCGAGGGCACCGGGTCGAACTCGTGGGCGGTGTCGGGCAAGTACACGGAGTCGGGCAAGCCGCTGCTCGCGAACGACCCGCACCTCGACCTCGCCGCCCCGGGCATCTGGGCGCAGGTGGGCCTGCACTGCAACGAGGTGGGCCCGGAGTGCCCGTTCGACGTCTCCGGATTCTCCTTCTCCGGCTTCCCCGGTGTGATCATCGGGCACAACGCGGACATCTCGTGGGGCCTGACGAACATGGGCGCCGACGTCACCGACTTCTTCATCGAGCGGGTCCGCAACGACACGTACCTGCGCGGGGCGGACAAGTGGGTCCCGATGGAGAAGGAGACGGAGGTCATCCGGGTCGACGGCGGCAGCCCGGTCGACCTGGAGGTCCGGCGGACCGTGCACGGCCCGATCGTCTCGTCCGTCATGGACGAGGCGACGATGGAAGCGGTGCGCAACTCGCCCACCGAGACCGGCACGGAGCTGGGCCAGTACGAGATCTCGCTGCAGTGGACCGCCCTCGAGCCCGGCCGCACGGCCGACGCCGTGTTCGAGATGAACCGTGCGAGGACACCGGAGGACATGAAGGCGGCCGCCGCCAAGTTCGAGGTCCCGTCGCAGAACATCGTCTTCGCCACCACCGACGGGCAGATCGGCTACCAGGCCCCGGGCAAGATCCCGGTCCGCGCCAGCGTCCCTGGCGCCGTGGAGTCCGACGGCACCTGGCCGCGCCCGGGCTGGGACGCGCGCTACGACTGGACCGGCTACGTGGCTCCGGAACAGATGCCCGGCGTGGTGGACCCCGAGGAGGGCTTCGTCGTCGCGGCGAACCAGGCGGTCCTGCCCGGTGGGTCCGGGCCGTTCCTCACCCGGGACTGGGACTACGGCTACCGGTCGGAACGCATCCGCACGCTGCTCAGCGACCAGATCGCGGAGGGTCGCAAGCTCACGGCCACCGACATGTCGGAGTTCCAGATGGACCAGTGGAGCGTGTTCGCCGAGACCCTGGTGCCGGTGCTGCTCGAGGTCGAGCTCCCGGCGGGCTACGACTCGGACGGCCAGAAGCTGCTCGCGGAGTGGGACGACTACTCGATGGACCCGGACTCCGCGGCTGCCGCCTACTTCGCGGCCGTGTGGCGCAACCTGCTGGAGATGACGTTCAACGACGAGCTGCCGCAGTCCATGTGGCCCGACGGCGGCAGCCGCTGGCTCGCGGTGGTCCAGGGCATGCTTGACAACCCGAACGACGCGTTCTGGGACGACAAGTCCACCGTGGCCGTCGTGGAGAGCCGTAACCAGGTGCTCACGGAGGCCCTGGTCAGCGCACGCCAGGACCTCACGGTCGAGCTCGGCAAGGACACCAGCGACTGGGAGTGGGGCACGCTCCACCAGCTCAGGCTGGAGCACCTGGTGCTCGGTGGTCACGGAGTCCCGGCGCCCTTGGCGGCGTACATGAACCCGGCACCGGTCAAGGTCGGTGGCGGCACCTCCATCGTGAACGCGACCGCCTGGGACGCGGCCAGCGGCAGCTTCGACGTGACGAGCGGTCCGTCGATGCGCATGGTCGTCGACCTCGCAGACCTCGACGCCTCCACGTGGGTCGTCGTGACAGGTACGTCCGCGCACCCGGCGTCCGCGCACTACGACGACCAGCTCGAGGCCTGGGCGAACGGGGAGACCTTCCCCTGGCCGTCCAGCCCTGAGGCGGTGGCTGCCGCCCAGGAGGAGGAGCTGACCCTCACTCCGTGAGGTAGACCCCTGCTGCCCCCGGCCTCCCGGGGGACAGCAGGAGTGGCTACACCCCGCCGAGCAGGCGCCAGTCGCTGGTCGTCGCCACGGCGTCGACCAGCTTGTCGTGCTCCTCGCGCGGGAGCGGGTGGTCGGCGGCGTCGTACACCTCTTCGGGGAAGACGACGGCGACCACCTTCGCGCCCGGACGCAGGTGCGTGAGCGCGCGGTCGTACCAGCCGCCGCCCTGCCCGAGCCGCACCCCGCGGGTGTCGACGGCGATGGCCGGCGCCAGGACGACGTCCGCCAGCTTGATGGCGTCGGTGCCCAGCGTGGGGCCGCCGGGCTCGGGCGGGCGGCCCGGAGCGCGTTCGAGGAGGTCGTCCGGGCCGGTGTAGTCGGCCCAGTCGCGGGCCAGTCCGGCCCCGAGGACCGGGAGCAGCACGCGGACCCCCCGGCCCGTGAGGCGGTCCAGGAGCGGCATCATGCCGGGTTCTGCGCTCCGCGCCGCGTAGGCGGCGACGCATCCCGCGTCGCGAACCTCGGGAATTGACTCGATGATGTCCGCTAGCGACTCCGCCGCCTGCGCCCGTTGCCGGGGCGACCGGTGGCCGCGCTGTGCGCGGATCGCGCGACGGAGTTCTTCCTTGGCATCACCTGTCTCCATCCCGGGTAGGACGGGGTAAGGCTGTGGCGTCGGGACAGAGATGCCGCTCATGACCGCTATTGTGCCAAGACTCCGAGACAAGATTGTTACGAACAGCGTACGAAGAAGGCGAGAACATGACCGAGCGGCTGCTCGTGGGGTCCGAGACCACCGAGCGTGGTAGACCCTCTCCAACGCGGGGATTCGTCATGGGACGTGGCAAGGGGCGAACGATGATGCCGTCGAGCAGGTCGGACGTGCCAGAAGGCGCGACGGGAAAGTTCGGTAAGGGGTGGACGGTGGCCAAGCCATGGCCGGTGACGCTGCGTGAGGACACGCCGGCGGGCGCTGTCGTGCTGCGCCCGCTCCGGCGGCGGGACGCGAGCGACTGGGCCCGGCTCCGGGCCGAGAACGCAGCGTGGTTGGAGCGCTGGGAGGCGACGGCACCCGGCGCGAACCGGTACATCGCCTCGACGTTCGGCGAGTACGTGCGCTCGTTGTCCGCGCAGGCCCGGGCCGGGACGTCGCTGCCGTTCGGCGTCGAGCTCGACGGCGCGCTCGTGGGCCAGCTGACGGTCTCCTCCATCACCTGGGGATCGATGTGCTCGGCGAGCATCGGATACTGGGTCAGCCAGAGCGTCGCCGGGCGGGGCGTGATCCCCACGGGTGTCGCCATGGCCACCGACTACGCCTTCTTCCTGGGCCTGCACCGCATCGAGATCAACATCCGGCCCGAGAACAAGCCGAGCCTGCGGGTGGTCGAGAAGCTGGGCCTGCGGGACGAGGGCGTGCGCGAGCGCTTCCTCCACATCCAGGGTCAGTGGCGGGATCACCGCACCTTCGCGGTCACCCGCGAGGAGGTCCCCGAGGGGTTGCTGGCGCGCTGGCAGCGCCTGCGGGACGCGCCCTGACGGCAGGACACGCCGCGCGCGGTGCGGCTGGGCGTGGCGATGCTCGCCTAACGTCGTGTCGTGGAATCGACTGCAGGACTGACAGCCGCAGCGCTGTTCGTCCTGTGGTGGGGCTACTGGCTGCCAAGCCTGGTGCGCCACCGGTCAGAGCTCGCCGACTCGCGGGTGACCGACCGGTTCTCGGTAGGGCTGCGCATCGTCGCGATGAGCGGCTCCGGACGGAAAGGAGGGGCGATGGTTACTGACGGCAAGCCGCGGGGGACCGGGCAGGGCGTGCCGCGCGTCGCCCGCCCGACCCCGAAGGGGCACCCGCTCCAGATCATGGTCCGCGGCCGACCGCTGACGGCGGAGCGCATCCGCCGCGTGGAGCGACGGGCGCGCCGGGCTGCGCGTGCGCGTCGGCGTCTGATCGTCTCGGCGATCCTCCTGGTGTGCAGCGTCACGGCCTGGGCGCTCGTCGGCCTCGACCGGCTGCCCTGGGGCATGGCCGTCGCGCCGTCGGCCCTGCTGCTGTTCGTGCTCTTCCTGGGCCGCCGCGCGGCCCGGGCGGCACGGCGGGCGGACGCGCGGTGGCAGGCGACGGTGCGGGCCGCCCGGCAGCGTGCCACGCAGGCTCGCGTTCTTGCGAACGGCGGCCCGTACGCGCCGCGCAACCGGGTGCAGGTCACCGGCCTGGCCACTCACGGCTCGAGCACCGAGACGCAGGCGATCCCACGGGTCGCCCGCAAGGACGTGCTCGACGAGATCCTCGACGGCCCGGCCAAGCCGAAGGTCATCGAGGTTCCGGCCGAGGAGGAGGCAGACCCGAAGGCGAAGACCGGGCGTGCGGTGCAGGCCAAGGCGCCGGCGAAGCGGGACGAGGTGCCGAGCGGGCGCGCCTGGGACCCGGTTCCGGTACCGCTGCCGACCTACGTGACCAAGCCTGCGGCGCCACAGCGGCAGCCGGCAGCGCTGCCGCCCTCGTCGACGGCGTCCAAGGGCTCGACGACGCCTTCCGGCCCGACGGCGACCGCTCCCGGCCGGCCGACAGGTACGGGTGCGGGCCTGCCGCCGTCGGTGCCCGTGTCCGGCTCCGCGCCGGCGGCGTCCGACCCGGTCGCCGAGGACGAGCTCATGCGGGGCGAGCCGCCCCGCATGAAGTCCGAGACGCTGGGCAAGCCGCTGGAGGAGATCCTGGCGCGACGCCGGGCGGCTGGATGATCGTGCTGGTGGATGTCGCGCGGGTCACGGGACCGTGACTCGCGCGACACCGGAAGAAGTTGCGGATCACCGGAGGTGAAGTGCTACTCTTCTGCAGTCCGAGGGGCTATGGCGCAGTTGGTAGCGCGCTTCGTTCGCAATGAAGAGGTCGGGGGTTCGAATCCCCCTAGCTCCACAGACGGAAACCCCGCTTGACCAGGGCAGATGCTCCGGTCGGGCGGGGTTTCTTCGTTGCCTGGGAGGCGACCTCCCCGGATCGAGCCCCCGGCGGCCGCGGCTCGTAGACCCCGCCTCAGTAGGTTTGCGTGCATGACCAGTGACGACATCGCCGGCCAGGACCTGACGGCCGACGGCGATTGGCGAGCGAACAAGTTCTTCCACCGTCGACCCTCCGCCGAGACTCTGGACTGGGTGGCTGCTTCCTTGGGCCGAGGT
The DNA here is from genome assembly GCF_028994805.1 of Promicromonospora iranensis. Lineage (GTDB taxonomy): Bacteria > Actinomycetota > Actinomycetes > Actinomycetales > Cellulomonadaceae > Promicromonospora > Promicromonospora iranensis. The sequence continues at coordinate 298,785 of NZ_JAJQQP010000008.1, forward strand.
AGCCGCGTCGTCGGCCACAGTCGGTTGACCGGCGGCGTCAACTCTGCTGTCCATCGCCTGACAGTTGAGCGTCACGGCACGCGAACGTTCGTGGTGTTGCGGCAGTACCCGGCGGGGAGCACCGCGCTGCGGACCGCCATGGAGGTGGAGATCGCCAACCTCAAGGTGGTGGCAGGCAGCGGGCTTCCGGTCCCGACGATCTTGGCCACCGACGTTGCCGGAGCTGCTACCTGCGGGGCGCCGTCGCTGCTGATGACCCGGCTACCTGGCCACGTTCACCTCGACCCAGCAGAGCACCGCCCGTGGATCGAGAGGATCGCCGAGTTCGCTGCCCGGCTCCATTCCGTTGACCTCCCAGCCCCGGCCTTCCGACCTTGGGCAGACTCATGGATCACGCCTCCTGGCCAGTTTCAGGTTCCGGTCGGGGCGCAGAAACCTGCGGTCTGGAAAGCGGCCTTCGACGCCTTGGAGCTACCACCACCTGAGGACGATGCCGTCTTCCTGCACGGCGACTACCTGCCCGTCAACCTGCTGTGGTCGCGCGGGAAGATCACCGGACTCACCGACTGGAACAGCATCCACCGAGGGTCCCGCGCGATCGACGTCGGACAGTGTCGGCGGTACCTGGCGTCGCTCTACTCACCCGATTGGGCAGAGGAGCTCCGCTCGCTCTACGCATCGACCGCGGGTGTCACCCTTCACCCGTGGTGGGACTTGTACAGCCTCCTGCACCACGACGACAACGCACCGCAGTCGATCTCCCGCCAGGTTGCTGGGCGCCGCCCGGTCGACGTGTCCGGCATGACAGCTCGTGTCGAGATCGCCGTAGGACAAGCATTGCAGCGCCTCGGCTGAGCACGGGCGCCGCTCCCTGACGACCCTCATGACCTTCTTGAGGCGGATTCTCCCGCGTGGGTTCAGGACCCGGATCAGCGCAGACGCGTAGCGGCGATGCCGCCGTCGACGTCGATCGTGGCGCCGAGCACGAACCTGCCCTCGTCGGAGACCAGGTGGCGGACGGCCCACGCGATGTCGATGGGGCGGACCGGGACGCCGGCGGGCGTGCCTGCGCCCATCTCCGCGAGCTGCTCGGCCGCGTCCGCGTTCCCCGGCGTCGCGGTCGCACCCGGCGCGACGCCGTTCACCCGGACGCCGCGCGGTCCGTACTCGGCGGCCCATGCGCGGGTGAGCTGCTCGATCGCTGCCTTCGTCGCGGGGTAGAGCGCCATGAACGGCACGCCCACCCGCGCCATCCACGACCCGATGTTGACGATGGCGCCGTCGCTGCGCTCCGCCATCGCGGGCGCGAGGTGCGCGACCAGCACGTGGGGTGCCCGGACGTTCGTCGCGAGCACTGTGTCGAGGACCGCGTCGGTCACGTGCTCCGTCGGCCCGCTCGGATACACGCCGGCGTTGTTCACCAGGATGTCGACCCGGCCCCCGAGCGCGTCCGTGGCGCGTCGCGCGAAGTCCCGTACGTCGTCCGGCGCGGCGGCGAGGTCTGCCGTCACCGCACTCGCTCGCTCGCCGCGGGCGGTGATCGTGTCCACCACCCGCGCTGCACGCTCGGCGTCCCGGCCGCTGACGACGACGTGCGCTCCTGAGGCCGCGAGCACGCGGGCGATCGCCTCGCCGATCCCACTGGACGAGCCCGTGACGATCGCGGTGCGTCCGGCGAGCCGGTCATCCGAGGGGAGGGTGGAGAGCAGTTGTTCGTTCGATGTCATGCTTCCACCGTCACACCGGCTCACCGGGCATGGTTGCCTGATCACGTCGGATCCTTGCCAGCTTCGGACGCGCCCTGCTGGATCGTGCGGCGTCGGTATCGAGTTGAATGGTGCGGTGACCGAAGCAGTGGACGCCCACCTGGACCGAGCTGTCGACAGCGTCCGGCGGCACCTGGGCAACCAGGCACGGGCCGAGGCCCTGGGGCTGCGACTCGACCTGACCCAGGAGCCCACCGGGCTGAACTACCAGTACTACACGCCGTCGCTGTCGATGGTGCTCACCGGGCGCAAGCGGTCGATCATCGGCGAGTACGACCAGCGCTGGGGACGCGAGCACTTCCTCATCACACCCGTCGGCCTGCCGGTGATGGCCGGGGTCGTCGAGCTGGACGCGCAGGGCGAGTTCCTTTCCGCGATCTGGCGGCTCGACCCCGTGATCGTGACCGAGGTCGCGGGAGCCATGGCCCGCACGGCTGGTGCGGTGCCGGCCGAACCGGCCCGCCTGGGCACCTGGACCCCGCAGCTCGCTGATGCCGTCGCGCGGCTCCTCGGGCTCCTCGACACCCCTGAGGACATCCCGGTGCTCGCACCCCTCCTCACGCGCGAGGTGGTGCTGCGCCTCCTGCAGACCGAGCAGGCGCCCCGGCTGCTGGTGGCGGTCGAGACCACCCACAGCGGAATCGTGGTGCGTGCCATCGAGGCGCTCAACGAGTCGATCGAGAAGCCGTGGTCGCTCGCACGTCTCGGGGCGGCCGTTGGCTCGAGCTCGTCCACACTGGCCCGGCGCTTCAAGCAGGTCACCGGGATGACCCCGCTGCATTACCTCAAACGACTCCGGCTCGGCGAGGCGCGACGGCGGATGGTCGTGCTCGGCGAATCTGCCGGACAAGCCGCCACCGCGGTCGGCTACCTGAGCGCCTCACACTTCTCCCGCGACTACCGCGCCGCCTACGGCACGACGCCGGCAGCGGACGCGACGTTGGTGCGGGCGCGCCTGCGGTCAGCCACCGCGTGACAGCGGGACAGCTCCCGAGAGTGACATCGCGCTACCTCTCATCCGAGAAGGGAGAGCAGCGCGGTGGCTGCGGCCCGTGCGGGGACGCTGACGCAGCGCTCGACTGCGGCATCGAGGCACTGACGGGCGACCGTCGATCCGTGCCGAGCTTGGCCCTTGTCGCCGACGCGCTGACTCGTGAGCTCGACCGCGCCAAGCTCTCCGACGACCCGCGCGCCCGTGCCTACGCGGACGCGCTGACCGACATCGGCAACTGAGGCTGCGAAGCGTCCCGGCCGCACGGGGACCGTGGTACCCGCTGGTCCTCACATTTTGCGCAATTGACGCATGAGCAAAGCGGTGGCATCTCCCGTCGGTTAGCGTGCGATTGCGTCCGAGTCAGTGCTGCCGAGGCGCCTAAGTTCGCTCACTCGTTCAATTGGGAGGTCTGCATGGTCAGGATCGCAATGCGCAGCATTGCTGCCACTGTTGCAGTGTTCATCCTTGGTGCAACCGGACTCACATTGTCTGCGCAGGCTGCCCCTTTGTCCCCGGGCGCTGGTGGTGATCCCGCAGACGCCGGTGCTGGAACGCAGGCGAGCACCGACCGTTTCGTGTCCGAATCGTGTATCGAGCAGGTATTGGAGATATCCCGGGATCTGGGGGATTCCGACGAGGATGCGCACGCCGAAGCGGATGAACTGTGCACCGGCACGGTTATCTCTGAAACGTCAGAAGAGATGACAGCAAGCGTGGACGAGGTAGCAAGGCTGGCGGAAAGCGAGTCGATGTCTCCCGCGCAGGCGAGCATGCTTGTGGAGCGAGCGGCGAGCGGGGCGATCAAGTACAAGAAATGGACCCACGCGTACTGGGGTGGGTCCATCGTGGAAAAGCACAACGGTACGACCTACTACGACGGTTCCAGGGCTTGGGTGAAGGAATATCGCGGGAAGACAGGTAGTCACGTCTGCCATTCCGAGGGTTCGATCGGAATTGGATGGGCTGTCGAGCGAATCTCCTGCAACAAGCCGACCGCTGCCTCGTCGGCTGACAACTATTACCGATTCGACGCAAGCGTGTTCTTCAAGGGGAGTCCCGTCAACCTCGGTGTTGGTCTCCACTTCCGCGTCAGCGCTAACGGTGCCACTAAGAGCTGGCAGGTCGGTGGCTGATACATCACCCGTTGATCTGCCCCTGCCGGGATGCTAGCGTCCCAACTGGCATCCCGGCAGCGGGCCCAGGATGAGGAGCTTTCGATGGAAGAACCGCAGGCGGAGGCCTCGTACCGTACGGCTCGCTCGGAAGCTGTACGCGAGAACTGGTGGTTCATCGGGTGTATAGCGATCGCGCTGGCGGCCACGCCTTTACTCCCTCTGCTGCCTCTCGTCAGTCCTCTGATCGCTATGACCACGCCGCTCCGGAAGGACCGAGGTCGGATGGTGACGCTGTGGGTGCTGGCAGCGCTCCTCTCTCTGATGGTGGTTGCCCCCTGGATCATTGGAATATTCGATCCTGTATTCGTCACCGAGATCACGGGTCGAGCATGAGGCGCAGAGTGTTGCGCTCGGTCGGGCCATGATGAGTTTCCTCCTTTCTCAAGGCGCGCCTCCAGCGGGGTGACGCAATGCCCGAAGCATCGCCTGCCATCGCGGCGGCAGTCATCGTCCAGGACGGGAAGCTGCTCCTGGTCCGACGTCGCGTTGCCGAGGGCTCGCTCTCGTGGCAGTTCCCCGCCGGCGCCGTCGAACAGGGTGAGACCTTCGACGAGGCCGCGGTGCGCGAGGCAGCTGAGGAGGTTGGGCTCAACGTCCAGGCCGTGATCGTGTTGGGGGAGCGCCTGCACCCGAGCACCGGTCGCCTGATGGGCTACGTCGCATGCGACGTCGTCAGCGGGGAGGCGTACGTCGCCGATGCCGGGGAGCTCGCGGGAATCGTATGGGCGACCCTGGACAGGCTCACCGACTACGTGCCGAACGGCTTCGCGCCGGCTGTGCAGGACTACCTCACGACAACGTTCGGATGAAGCGGCAGGAGGTCGGTCGAAACCCAGGACCTCGCCTCTCCGCACGGTTCCTTTCCGAAATCTGGCTCAAGCCGGCTGATCATCACCACGTAGCGGCCCCGGCGGGCTTCGACACGATCGCCGCTGTACGGAAACACCTCGAGCAGTTCGGCGTAGCGGTCGTCCGATTGATTGACCAGGCACAGTTCCTGCTCGCTGTCGGTTTTCACCGACGTCCAACCCTCAGCCGTGGCGAACGCCTGACGGTAGAAGCCGAGAAGGGTCGGCAGCGATCCGTCCTGGACGTCAATCACCTGGTGACGAGAACGGGGCCACGCTGCATGCTAGACGCGGTGCTCCGATGTGCAGCACCGCAACGAGAGATCGAGTTGGCCGCCTTCGCACGTCCAGGTCTACCGCAGTGCTGAGCCGATCGACGACTAGTTCCCGTACTTCCCCGAGAATGAACTCCGGCCGCACCTCCAGCAAGCGTCCCTCACCAGGGCGGATTCTGAGGGGGCAGCTCGCGGATGCGTGTGGCGGCTCCCTCGTCGTCGTAGCCGATCAACGTGGCGGTCGCTGTGCCAGGCGGTAGCCATCCGTACGCGACGTTCTCGTGCGCCTGGACGAATCCTGTCGGGAGCTCGTCGGCATCCCGGACCAGGTTCGTGGCAGTGAGCGGGGCGGCGACCGCGACAGCGGCGGCGGCCACGACGAGCGGGATACGGCCGACACGGCGTCGGCGAGGTCGGGGCGTGACCGCCCGCCGTCGTCCCGCCATGATGGCGTGGGCTCGTCCCAGAGCAGGGTCGTCCTGCCCGATGGTGGGCGAGGCGTCGCACAGTGTCGTCAACAGGTCGTTGCTCATGGTCGTCCCTCCGCGGTGGTCAACGAGGTGTGTGCTGCCACTGGACGTGGACGGCGTTCCGGTTTCTCCTCCGCGTGGGCGGTCAGCCGCTGGCGTGCCCTGTGCAGGCGCACGCGGAAGGTGGCCGCTGAGCAGCCGGCGACCTTGGCCGCGTCCGAAGGGCTGAGCCCGTCCCAGGCGACCAGGAGCAGCGCTTCCCGGTCGGCATCGCGCAGCAGCGCCAGCGCCCTGAGCAGCGCGTCCTGTTCGGTGACGCGTTCGTCCAGCCGAGGTGCGGTCAGCACGAGGTCGGCGACGCGAGCGAGCTGTTCTTCGAGATCCCGGCCGCGACGTCGAGCCCTGTGGTGCTTGGCGACGGTGTGACGCGCGACGGTCAGCAGCCACGGCAGGGTGGCGCGCGCCGGGATGGCGTCGATCCTGCGCCATGCGACCAGGAAGACGTCGGCGACCACGTCCTCAGCGAGACTCACATCGACGTGTCGCAACGCGTAGGCGTGCACGCGGTGGGCGGACTGCCGCCACAGTGCGCCAAGCTGGGCGTCCTGCTCGTCGCGGTGACCCGCATCGTCAGACCTCATACCCAGTAGTCCCTCGAAGCGCGCGATCGTTACAGGCGAGGATCCAAGTCGTGGCCGAGCCCGGCTCAGCCTCGTCGAGGAAGCGACGTCCGGCGCAGCCATCGCTCCCACGGAGGCGCGTCCTGCCAGTTGAGCCGCAGCGTGCGCCACGCGCGATCGAGCCGCCGGCGTCTTTGGCGTCGACCGCGCAGACTGCGCGCGGACACGCCCACCCGCCACGAGCGGTCGAGCCGTATCCGGTGCCCCGGACCGAGCCGGAACGCCAGGTCGAGGTCGTCGTGCACCTCGGTGTCGTCGCGCACGACCTCTCGGCGCACGGCCCGCCAGGCTTCGGAGCGCATCGCCATGCACGAGCCCCACAGGGCAGTGTGTCCGAGCGCCAGGTGCCCGAGCACGTAGTACGACCCCAGGTAGGCCACGGCTGCAGCGACCCGCATGCCCCGCGGCGCGTCATAGAAGCTGCCCGCCCCCGTGAGAGCGTCGAGACCCGGTTCGGCGGCCATCTGTTCCACCACCGTCTCCACCCACCGCGGGCCGGGCCGGGAGTCGGCGTCGAGCCGCGCGATGACGGTGCCCTTCGCAGTGTCGTAACCGGTCGCTGCGGCGGCGGGGATCCCGACGCTGGGTTCGGCAACGACCACGGCGCCCCACCGGTGCGCCACGGCAGCGGATGCGTCGGTCGAGGCGTTGTCGACCACGACGATCTCGAGCGGGTCCACGGTCTGGCGGGCGAGCAGGGCCAGGCACGCGTCCAGCGCCGGCGCGTCGTTGCGCACCGGGATCACCACGGACACCGTCGGCGCGAGATCAGATGTCATGTCCGCGCCCCCATGCCTGGTCCTGGGCTGCCAGGGCGAGCCCGGCGAGCATCGCGCCGGACAGGCCGAAGGCGAGGTCGGCGATCGTGTCCGAGTATCCGACGTCGATTCCTTCGTCGAGGTAGGTGTGGCCGACCCACTCGCCGAGCTCCCACACGATCGCACTCAGCGCGCCGATCGCGCTGGTGATCGCGACCAGTCCGGCCTTCGCTCGCCGGGGGTGCGCACCCACCTCCAGCATCTGCCCGCGGGTCATGATGATGACACCGACGACTGCGACGAGGCCGGTGCACACCGCGTGGACGAGGAGATCGAGCCACGGGACGGCTTCGTACCATCCGAGCTGGGACGCCCATGCCGCGAGCAGGAGGCTGGAACCGAAGCAGAGGTCGAGGGCAGCCGGCAGGCGCAGGAACCTCGGGACGAGGACTCCGCCCAGGACGAGGAAGAACAACGCGCCCGCGACGCTTCCGAAAGTCACGATGCCGACGGCGAGGCTGCCGACTGCCGCGGCACGCACCACGTCGCCCGGCACGAGGCGGCGTTCGGCGGTACGACGAGGCACGGGCCCTCCGGCAAGGATCGGGACGACGGTCCTCCAGTGTCACCCTGCGCCCGACCACACGCACGATCGCCTGCACCGCGAGCTCGGCTGCGGTGACACTGCCCGCGTCCGTGATCAAGAGGCTGCCGCCCCGTACGGCCGGACGGCGACCCTCCGTCGACGCCCGAGGCGCTCGGCCTTGCGGCTCAAGCAACGTGAGGTCCCATGGTGGGACGCATGAACACCACGGACGAGAACCTGTACCCCATCGGCGACGTCGCGCACCGGACCGGTCTGAGCGTGAGCGCCATCCGCTTCTACGCCGACGAAGGAATCGTCGCCCCCACGGACGTGACCGCCTCGGGTCACCGCCTCTACGGCCTGCAGGCCATCGCCGAGCTCGACTTCATCCGCACGCTGCGCGAGCTGGGCACCGGGCTGGAACAGATCCGCCAGGTCCTGACCGGTGAGAGCACTCTCCGGCAGCTCCTCGCCGACCATCTGGACGTCGTCGAACGACAGGAACGTGACCTGCGCCTTCGGCGCTCCGTCCTGCGGGCGCTCGTGGGTCAGGAGGACCCCGCGGAACGGATCGATCTCATGACCCAGCTGGTGACGATGCCGGACGGCGAGCGCGAACGGTTGATCGCTGACTTCTGGCGGGAGGTGAGCGCCGGCCTCCCTGCGGGCGTCGCGGACCGCATGCGCCGGGTGCGGCCGCGGCTCCCCGGCGACCCGACGGCGGCGCAGCTGGAGGCCTGGATCACCCTGGCCGAGCTGCTGGAGGATGCCGAGTTCCGTAGCGCGTGCCGCTCCTACCTGGTGGAGACGTATGCCACCGGTCCTGGGGCTGTGGTCTCCGGTCCGCAGGTCCAGAGCTTCATCGCATCCGCCGGCGAGGACGTGATGCCGAAGCTCATCGCGGCGCACGCCAGCGGGCTCGTGCCCGACGACCCGCACGTTCGAGAGCTCGCGGCACGGTTCGTGCAGCAGTGCGCGGAGGCTCTGGGCGTCCGGCCGGACGACGGGCTGTGGGAGCGCATCGCGTCCGGGTTTCCGCACGTCGGCCGTGTTCTGCACGAGGCGCTGCACCATCCGGACTACGAGGCGACGCACGGGCGGTATCTCTCCCTGGTCGCCACGATCAACGGGGAGGCGGCACCCGACGCAGAGCTCGAAGCGGCCTCGAGCCCTGACGCGGGCCCGGCGGGCGAGGCGATCCTGGACAACCTCGGTCCCTGGCTGTCAGAAGCCGTCCTCGCCGCGAAGCCGGAGCGCTCCCGGGCCGGGTGAATGCCCGGGTGAGTGTCCGGGTGTGTGCCGGTTACACGTCCGGGACGCTGATGAGGGAGAGGGTGGTGCGGCTCTTGCCCGGAGCCGGCTCGAAGTACGGGGCGAGTACGTCCAGCAGCCCGGCGCTGATCGCTTCGGCGTCGTTCTCGTCCACGTAGAGCGCGAGCTGGCGGTAGTTGAGCTGCTCGTTCCGGCTGTGCAGCGCCGCTCTCGCACGACGCTCAGGTAGCCGGCATCGATGAGCGCGGCGACGTGCCGGTACAGCGTGGTCGAGGTCTCCGGCGCGGCGACGCGTCACCTGCCGGCGCTGCCCACCACGAAGCCAGCCGAACGCCGCTCGTCGGCGAAGCCGCTCACCCTGGCCTCGTCCCAGCTGATGGCGAGCGCCTGGACGGAGCCGTAGGTGGACCTGGCCGCCTCGTCGGTCACGACGACGTCGTAGCCCAGCCCGCGTGCGGCGTCGGCGAGCTGTGGGGTCTCCAGGCGGAGCTCGCCGTCGGTCAGCAGGAAGCGGCCGGCGCGGACGGCGGTCTCCAGCGGCTGGTCGTGCAAGGCCCAGCGCGTGACGACGTCGGCGATGGTGCTGGGTATCTGGCGGCCACCCGGGGTGCCGATCACGAGCACGGGCCGTCGCCTCGCGTCGAGCAGCATGGTGGGTGAGCTCCAGGTGACGGAGCGGCGTCCGGGTTCCGGTCGGTTCGCTTCGTCGTGGCCGATGCTGCCGAACCGCTCGAGCTGGTTGTTGAGGAAGAATCCCGCGACGTACTGTCCGCTGCCCCAGTAGTTCGTGATGGTGTTGGTCATCGAGACAGCCGCGCCGTCGGCGTCGACGACGGAGATGTGGGTGGTGTTGGGCGCGCCCTCGTAGCCACTGGCTGCGGCCGACCTCCTGCTCGTCTCGGCGGCGTCCGGCAGACTCGCGGCGATCCGGGCGTTCCGTGCCGGGTCGGTGAGGCGCCCCACCGGGACGTCCACGAAGCGTGGGTCGCCGAAGTGCTGCTGCACGGAGGTGTCGGCGACGTGCCAGGCGCGGGACAGGATGTCGATGTGCTCGGGCGAGTCGGGGTCGACTGCCCCGATGCCGGCGGCCTCCGCGATCTGCACCATCTGGATGACGGCGGCGCCGGGCAGTGCCGGCGCCCCCGACAGCATCGTGAGGTCTCCTACCTGGCCGGCGGCGGGCTCGGAGACATCGACCTCGTAGGCGGCGAGGGACTGGCTGTCCAGTCCCGGTACGTCTGCCAGGGTCCGGGAGAGGCTGCCGGTGTAGAGGGAGTCGGGGCCTTCGTCGGCAAGGGTGCGCATGGTCGCGGCGAGCTCCGTCTGGGTGAGCAGGTCGCCGGCCTGGAGAGGCGTGCCGTCGTCACGCCGGAAGTGCGGCAGCGGCGCGGTGACGTCCGGGCCCGGGTATCCGTTGATCTGGGAGGCGAGGTAGCGCGAGACCGGCGCACCGGACCGGGCGATCTCGATCGCGGGCTGGAGCAGGTCGGACCAGGGCAGGCTTCCGTGGTTCCGGTGCAGTGCCTCCATCCCCGCGACGAACCCGAGCACTCCCGTGCCGCTGTCAGGGATCTGACCGGCCTGGTTGACCACCTCGCGGTACTCGTAGTTCTCCGCGTTCCCGTCGGCGACGACTATCGCGACGCCTCCGCCGCCGATGCCCGAGCTGGCGGGCTGCATGACGGCGTCCGCGAACGCCGCTGCGATCGCGGCATCCACCGCGGTGCCGCCACGCTCGAGCATCTGTGCGCCGGCCTCGGCGGCGAGCGGGTGGCCGGCGCTCACCCCGTGTTCACGCAGCCCGGGCGCGGAGGCCGTCTCCGAGGGGGAGGGCGCGGGTCCCGACGGGGAGGGCGAGGGCTCAGCGGGGGAGACCGATGCGGTCGGTGACCGGCTCGGCCCGGGCGGGGGCGGCGCCGCCGTGCAGGCGCTGAGTGCCACGACGGCCACGGCGGCAGCCGCGAACGCCGTGATGCTGCCTGGCTTCGTGCTCTGGTCGTTTCTCACTGTTGCCGGGTCCTTCCGGAGATCTGTGCGGTCTGGAGGCGGTCCCGCGCCGGCGTCCTGCGTGGGCGGAGCCAGGTCCGGCGCAGGAGCCGTTCGAGCGGGCCGGGGCTGCCCGTCCTCTGCCAGAGCACGGCCACGGCGAGCACGACGGTCACGAACACGGCGCTGACGAGGACTCCCTGCTCGAACGAGAAGCCCCGCACGGGCTTGATGAGGGCGAGGACGACGAAGTGGAGCACGTAGAGGGTCAGAGAGATGCGGCCGCACGCGACCAGCCAGCCGAGGACCGCTGACCGGCCCGACCGATGCAGGACGAGCGAGCAAGCGGCCACCACCGCGACTGCTCCGCCGATGCTGCTGGCCAGCCACAGCGGCATCTGGCCGTGCGCGGCGCCGGTCAGCAGCCGCCAGGGGCCCCGGTCGGCACCCGGACCGATGAGCGCGTACATGAGCTGGGAGGCGGCGAGGGCTACCACCATGACGGAGGCGCCCCCGACCGCGAGCCGGCGCAGCACCACCGTGTCGGTCAGGTCGAGCCGGGCGACGCACAGGCCGGCGACGAACGGTACGGTCCAGCTCGCCAGCGGGTACCGGCCGGTCAGGGTGAGTGAACGCACGGCTTCCCACGGCCTCGTGCCAAGGGTGACCGGTCCGCTCGCGCGGAGGGCGGGCCAGGCCATCTCGTGCGCGACGACGGCGGCCGGCCCGGCGAGCAGGAGCACGACGCCGACACCCAGCAGGACTCGCGAGGGCAGGCGCCACAGCAGCGGAGCCAGCAGGAACAGGACGGCATAGGTGGGCAGGATGACGTTGACCTGGTCCGTCAGCTCCTGGAGCGCGACTCCTCCAGTGAAGAGGAGGGCTGCGCGCCACGTGGCGGTCGACCACCGCTCGCTCCGGGGCTGCCGGCTGAGCAGGTATCCCGTGCCGATGCCGGCCACGACGACGAAGAGCACGGACGCTCGCCCGTAGGGCAGCAGGTATAGACGCTGGAGGATCGACTGCGAGCCCACCGGCCCGACGTTGACGACGATCATCCCGACGAGCGCGAGACCGCGCGCCGCGTCAAGACCGACGAGCCGAGGGTGGCCGGCTCCAGCCGCCGTCCTCACAGCAGCGAGCTCGCAGGGCCGGTGCGGCGTGCGCGTACATCTGGCCGCGACGCCTCCGGATTGCCTCTGCGCTTCACCTCCTTAAGACGCGGCTCGCCCATGATTCGTTGAGTGCGGACCGCGACTCGTGTCAAAGAAGCGGGTGGTTCAGCTCCCAGAGCGGGTGCAGCAGCCGTCGGCACAGCCGGCGGAGGGGCTCGCGTCCGTGGTGAGGAGAGCCTGGGCCGGGCTGCAGCAGGCGTCGCCACGCCAGGCCTCGATGCCCTCCTTGACCGCGACACCCGCGATGACGAGCGCTGCCAGGGGGTCGGCCCAGGTCCAGCCGAGCGTGGAGTTGAGCAGCAGCCCGACCAGGAGCACCGCGGACAGGTAGGTGCACAGCAGCGTCTGCTTGGAGTCCGCCACGGCGGACGCCGAGCCCAGCTCGCGTCCCGTGCGACGCTCGAACCAGGACAGGAACGGCATGATGACCAGGCTCACGGACGCCAGGACGATACCGACCGTCGAATGGTCGGGCTCGGCGGCGCCCAGCAGGGTACGTGCGGCGTCCACGGTGACGAACAGCGCCAGGCCGAAGAACGACAGCGCGATGACGCGCATCGTGACCCGCTCGCGCCGGTGCGGGTCAGGGGCGGCGAACTGCCACGCGACCGCGGCGGCGGACAGGACCTCGACGACGGAGTCCAGGCCGAAGCCGACGAGTGCCGCCGACGACGCCATGCGACCGGCGGTGATCGCCACCACCGCCTCGATCACGTTGTAGGTGATGGTCGCCGCGACGATCCAGCGGACGCGGCGTTCCAGCACGTACCGGCGGTCCGGGGTCGGGGGGCGGGACCCGAGGCTGATGGTGGTCATGAGCAGGTGCACCCCTCGGGCGAGCAGCAGGTCGGGTCGACGGTCACGACGAGCTTCAGCAGGTCGGCCAGCGCAGGGGCCAGGTGCGGGTCGGCGAGCCGGTACCAGGTCCGTCGTCCCTCCGGGATGGCCTCCACGAGACCGCAGCCGCGCAGGCACGCGAGCTGGTTGGACATCACCTGCCGCGAGACGCCCAGCGCGCTGGCCAGGTCCGACGGGAACGCGGGCGCCTCGCGCAGCGTCAGCATGATCCGCGCCCGGGTCTCGTCCGACAGTGCGTGTCCGAGCCGCGCGAGCGCCGCGGTGTGCGTCAGTGTCACCGACTCTCGAGTCGGTGCCGTGATCGGTTCGCTGGTCGTCTCCACCGACCTGACAGTACACGAAAGCATGTACTGTCAGAGGGCGCGCTGCTCACGGGACGGTGCGAAGCAGCTCTCGATCAGCGCGCGGTCTCGGGGCGAAAATGACCGACCAGCGCCCGCGCGAGCGCCGCCGGGTTCTCCTCGGCGACGTGGTGCCCGGAGTCGATGCCGAACCCGTCCACGTCGTCCGCCCATGCGCGCCAAATGTCCAGGGGGTCGCCGTACAGGTCCTCGAGGTCGTCCTGGAGCGACCACAGCACCCGGAGGGGCGCGGTGACGCGCCGGCCGGCCGCACGGTCCGCCTCCTCGTGCGCCCGGTCCACCGAGAGGCCGGCCCGGTAGTCCTCCAGCATCGCGCGCACCACCTCGGGATGAGCGACCGCGTCCATGAGCTCGGCGTGGTTCTCGGCTCCCATGGCGGCGGGGTCCGCCTTGCTGCCGTACCAGGCGGCAGGATCGGGGTTGATCACGCGCTCGGGGATGTCCGGCTGGGCGAAGAAGAACCAGTGCCACCAGCGGGTGGCGAACGTCGCGTCCGCCCGGCGGAGGTGCTCGCTGAGGGGTATGCAGTCGATCAGGGCCAGCCGCTCCACCGCCTGCGCGTGGTCGAGAGCGAGCCGGAGCGCGACGTAGCTGCCGCGGTCATGGCCCGCCAGGCAGAACCGCTCGTGGCCCAGCTGCCGCATGACCGTGAGCATGTCACGGGCGACCGCTCGCTTCGAGTGGGCGGAGTGGTCGGGGACGGCGTCGGGACCTCGCGACCTCCCGTAGCCACGAAGGTCGGGGCACACGACGGAGAAGCCCGCCTCGACGAGCCGGGGAGCCACCCGGTGCCAGGTCGCCGACGTCCGCGGATGGCCGTGGAGGAGCAGGACGGGCGGGCCCGACCCGCCGTGCCGGACGAAGATCGACGCCTCACCGGTCAGGACACGCTCCGTCGTGAATCCAGCGAACACACGTCGAGGCTATCCGAGGGGTCACGGGCCGCGCGGGACGGGTGCGCTCCCGCTGGCGCTCGACGGGGTGCCTGTACCGTCGCCGCCATGGAAAGCCCCAGCGCGCACGGGCGGGAGATCCTGCTCGAGACCGATCGGCTCGTCCTGCGCCCCTGGCGGGTGTCCGAGGCTGCGGTGCAGCGCGAGATGTGGACCGAGCGTGATCCACGCGTTCCCCCGCACCGCCGGATCGACGCCGCCGGCCGCCCCACGGTCGAGGAGATCGAGGGCTGGATCCGCAGCGCGCCGCGCTCGGACTCCCTCGGGCTGCCGGCCGTGGAGCGCAAGGGAGCCGGCGACGTCGTCGGCTACTGCGGCCTGATCGCCAACCGCCAGGGACCCGACGACGAGCCGGAGCTGGCGTTCGAGCTGCTGCGCAGGTTCTGGGGTCAGGGGTACGCGACGGAGGCCGCGCAGGCGGTGCTCGGTCGGGCGCGGACGTCGGGTTACCGGCGTCTGTGGGCGACGGTCCGGGACTGGAACGCTGCCTCTCGGGGCGTCCTGGCGAAGCTCGGGTTCGTCGAGACCGGGCGCATCGAACCTGACGAGGTCCACGGGGACTCGCTGTACCTGATGAAGCGGCTGTGACCGATCGGTTGCCTCGGCCCATGGCCGCACCGACGGCGGCCAGACGCCGAGTCGCTGCTCGGCGTCGTGCTCCTCGAGGCCGTCACTTGCCGACGCGGTCCTCAGGTCGCGCGTCGTCAGAGACAACCAGGGCGCGCAGAACGCACTCGGCCACCTCGCGTTGCGTCACGTTGCGATGCCGGGAGGCGGACTCGAGGATCCGTCTCGCCTCGTCCTCCGCGCAGTCGTTGGTCTGCATGATCGCGCCGATCGCACGCTCGATCGTGATCGTGTCGGACATCTGGCTGTAGTAGCCGGCCGCGCCGTCCTCGAGCTCGGCCAGGCCGAGGTGGAGGCGCACCATGGCCGCGGTGAGCTGCGCGTAACCGTCGGCTGCGGCGAGCAGCTCGGGCGTCCACGGGTCGGGCGACCGCGAGTAGAGGTTCAGTGCCACGGCGATGTGGTCGTTCACGGCCGCGGGGACCGCCAGCGCGGAGACGAAGCCTTCACGGGTTGCTTGCTCACGCCATGCGTTCCACCCGCTCTTCTCGGTGATCGCCGGCACGACGTGGACGGACAGCTGGTCCATGGCATCGATGCACGGCCCGCTGTCGGCGAGGGACTCGGCCCGGTCGCATCGCGCGGCGGCGCCGCTGCTGCTGCCCGCGCGGACCGCCAGCCCGTGCTGGCGCACGGTGATGCTGGCCTCGATCTCGGCGCCGAGCACGGTCGCGGCACGCCGCGCCAGCTCGTACGGGAAGGTTGAGATGCTCATCGCATCGATCCCCTCTGTGAACGACGTCGGCGCGCGAGCTCGCTGGGGCACCGGCACGGCCAACCGTGGTCGGGGAGCGGCACATGATCGCTCCGCTCTCCACGGTACGCGGTCTCGGATCGCGCCGCGGCAGGGCCCTGTGATCGGTGCCGGAGGCAGGAGCCGTACGTCAGCCGGCGCGGTGCCCTCGTGGTCTCGACGTGCCTCCGAGCCGCTCGAAGGTATCCGCGCGGGTGACGGTCAGCGTTGCGGAGTCGGCCACGGCGCGGCGCGCCCAGGAGGCTTCCCGGATGTCGATGAACGCGCGGATGCACTCCGCGCAGCTGTCCAGGTGGGCCTCCAGGCGACTTGCTCGACGGGGTGCGAGATGCCGGCCGAGGTAGTCGTGCATGGCGGCACGCGTGGAGCGGCATTCCGGTCCGTTCACGGCGTGGACGCTCGTCACGCGGGGTGCCGAACCGAAGCGGACCGGCTCGGGCGGCGAGGTGTCGGCGTCTGAACCGCTGGCGTCGCCCTCGGTGCCGAGCACGGCGCACAGGTCGTCGAGACCCAGGCCAATGGTCATCGTCACGCGTTACCTGCCCCCTGTGCGCACAACATCCGGATGTGACCGGCTGGGTCCTAGTTTTACTGTGGATGAGGATTCATAGAAATTTGGGTGTGATACGTCCTTTGTACTGGTCGCGTTCGACATACCCAGCACCGTGAAGTCGGTGGCGAGCACCGTGGACGAACGTGCTGCGGGCCGGGCGGCGAGGACCGCCGGCGCCGGCCGAGCGCGGTTGCCAGTGGGGGCGCCCTCCCTACCGTGGAACTCAGGTCGAGATCCAGGCCGGCGCGAGGAGGAGACATGGTTGACGGCTCGATGACAGATCCCCGCGATGAGCTGGGGTGGATCGCGTGGTGCTGAGCGAGGTCGCGGACGGCGTGCACCGGATCGAGCACGCCTACGTCAACGTCTACCTCGTCACGGACGACGAGGGTCGCGTGCTCGTCGTCGACACCGGTCTGCCGGCGACCTGGAACCTGCTGGGCGAGGCGCTGCGCGAGCTCGGACGCCGTCCCTCGGACATCGCGGCGGTAGTGCTGACGCATGCCCACTTCGACCACACCGGCTCGGCCGCGGCCTTCCGGACGCGACTGGGAGTACCGATCTGGCTGCACGAGGAGGACTTCACGATCGCCGCCCACCCGTACCGCTACGCGCACGAGAACGTACGGGCGACCTATCCGTTCCGGTACCCGGCGTCGCTGCGGATCCTCGCGTCGATGACGGCGGCGGGCGCCCTGCGAGTACGCGGGGTGCGGGGGCTGCTCCACGCGGAGCCCGGCGCGACTCTCCCCGTACCCGGCGCTCCTCGCGTGATCTTCACGCCGGGCCACACCTACGGGCACTGCGCTCTGCACCTGTTCGACCGGGACGTGCTGCTCACCGGGGACGCGCTCGTCACGCTCGACCCGTACACCGGCAGGCGTGGCCCGCAGATCATCGCTGGCGCCGCCACCGCGGACAGCGTGCAGGCACTGATGTCTCTCGACCGCCTGACCGCGTACGACTCGGGCGCGACGACGTTGCTGCCCGGCCACGGCGAACCGTGGACCGGGGGAGTGGCGGCGGCCGTCGAGCAGGCGCGCCGGACGGGCGCTCACTAGCGCCCGCCGGCGACGGGTGTGGGCTCAGTCGCGTTCACCCGACGCCGGGCGGCCGGCCCGGGCCGCCCGATAGGCGGGAGCCCGGAGCGCGGCGGCCCAGGGATACGTGCCGAGCTCCCCGGGTACGTGCCGCACGGGATCGACCCGTGGCGCGTCGCCCGCGACGGCACGCCCGCAGTGGAGCGTCCCCAGCCGGTGCCACCGCTCGCCGGGGTGCGCGGACAGCAGCGCCAGGTCGGTGCCGACGAGGGCTGCCGTCCCCGTGCTGTGCCGGTCGCGCGGGCGTGTGCCGACGGGAGCGGCAGCAAGCAGCACGGGCCGGCCGTCGAGGTCCCGGAACGGCATGAGCGTGCCGAACCCGCCCTCGAGCGGACGGATCCGGGGCGCCAGGAGAAAGCGGGTGAGCCGGCCCAGACCGGTTGCCGACAGCAGGATGTCCTGGGCACGGTCGTCGACGGTCCAGTGCACCGCGAGGCCGAAGACGTCGGGCAGCGGAGCGGGCAGGCCCGCAGCGCGCGACACGCGCACGGTCACCGGGTGGGTCGTGGGAGCACCGAGCGCGGCAGCGCCCGGCGCGCCGCCGACGTCGAGACTCAACGTCCCGCTGAGCACCGTGCCGGTCGGGTGGAGCGGCCGGGGGCGCCATCTGCGCACGGCCGCCACCACGGCACCGAGTACCAGCCCGGTGGCTCGTGCGGCTCGGGGCATCTTCAGGGCCCCCAGGAGCGGGCCTGCCGGACCACTGCGCGGACGCCCCGGTAGATCACCACGCCGCTCAGCACCCAAGGCCCTACGACGACGAGGGGGTCGAGGACCTGGTGCCGCACGTCCACCCGCCCGGCCCGGGACCGGAGCGGATGGTGTGACGGCTCCGCCAGCACTCCGGTCTCGGTCACCGGGTTGTCCGGGCGGGTGGTCGCGAAGGACGCGAGGTGGCTCTCGACGGCATCCACCCGGTCGGCCCCGATCAGCAGCAGCCAGTGTGCGGCGCGGCCCTCGCTGAACCGTTGGTACGCGAACCTGCGGACCACGCCCGACAGGCCCTTGAGCGGCACCGACGTGCCGAAGACCGGCGTCAGGCGTGCATGCTCGATCGAGCGCTCGCGCGGCTGGCGCTCCTGCTGCTGCTCGGGCAGGTCCCAGTGCGCACCGGTCTCCAGCCCGCGCACCTCGCGGGGGTAGGAGGGGCGGTCGGCGGGGTCGAGATCGGCGCCCCAGCCCGGTATACGGGCTCTGAGCTGCTCCGGCGTCTCGGCCAGAGGCGGCTTGTCGGCGGTGTACGGCACGGTCGTCCCCTCTCTCACGCGGCGCCGGGCACGACGAGCGGCTTGATGCAGCCGTCGAGCTTGGCGGAGAAGATGTGGTACCCCTCGGCGATGTGTTCCAGCGGGATCCGGTGGGTCACTATGTCGTTCGGCTTGAGGTAGCCGCTGCGCATGTGCTCGAACAGCCTCGGCCACTGCCGTTTCACGGGCGCCTGGTTCATGCGCAGGGTGAGGCCCTTGTTCATCGCGTCGCCGAACTTGACCGCGCTGAAGATGGGCCCGTACGCGCCCATCACCGAGACCGTGCCGCCCTTGCGCACGGAGTCGATCGCCCAGTTCAGCGCGATCGGCGATCCGCCCTGCAGCTTGAGCTTCGCGCCCGTCACGTGCTGCAGCAGGTTTCCGTCCGCCTCGGCGCCCACCGCGTCGATCACCCGGTCGGCGCCGAGCCAGCCGGTGGTGCGCTTCATCTCCACGACGATGTCCTTGTGCTGCGTGAAGTTGACGGTCTCGGCATAGGCGAACGTGCGGGCCATCTCCAGCCGGTCGTCCAGGTGGTCGACGACGATGACGCGACCGGCGCCCATGAGCCACGCCGACCGGGCGGCGAACAGCCCGACCGGTCCGGCACCGAACACGACCACCACGTCGCCCTCGACGATGTCGGCGAGCTGCGCACCGAAGTAGCCGGTGGCCAGGGCGTCCGTGCACAGGACGGCGTCCTCCTCGTCCATCCAGTCGGGCACGATCGTGGGCCCGACGTCGGCGAAGGGCACCCGGACGTACTCGGCCTGCCCGCCGTCGTAGCCCCCGGTGGTGTGCGAGTAGCCGTAGATGCCACCCACCGCCGTGGCATTCGGGTTCACGTTGTGACAGTTGGAGTACAGGCCGCGCGCACAGAAGAAGCACGTTCCGCAGTAGATGTTGAAAGGCACCATCACCCGGTCGCCGACGGCGAGGTTGCGTACCGAAGGACCGATGTCGTGCACGACGCCCACGAACTCGTGGCCGAACGTCGATCCCACGCGCGTGTCGGGCATGAGGCCGTGGTAGAGGTGCAGGTCCGACCCACAGATCGCCGCCGTGGTGACCCGCACGATCGCGTCGTTCGGATGCTCGACACGAGGTAGGTCCTTCTCCTCGACGCGGATCTTGTACGGCCCGCGATACACCATCGCTCGCACTGTGATCTCCCACCGTCGACCGGTCCGAACATCCAGACTCACGCCGTCGGCGTCGAGTCGCACCACGAGGAATTCGCGTCAAATGCGAGTGGAGCGACTCACCCTCAAGGTGTTCGTACTGGCAATCACACGGAATGGAGAAACGCCATGACGCAATCCACGCACGCGGCGCCTGTCCGGGCGCCACATCAGTGGCTCGCTCTCACGATCGGCGTGGTCTATCTCCTGGTCGGTATCGCGGGATTCTTCGTGACCGGGTTCGACGGTTTCGCGGAGCACGACCACGACCAGACGTTGCTCGGGTTCGCCATCAACCCCCTGCACAACATCGTGCACCTCCTGATCGGACTCCTGGGCGTCATCATGTGGTCCTCGCCGAGCCGAGCACGGACATTCGGCTGGCTGCTGGTGATCGGGTACGGCGCGGCGTTCGTCTACGGCCTGGTCGCGGTGAACAACCCGGACATCAACATCCTCAACATCAACGCAGCGGACAACTGGCTGCACATCCTGAGCGCTCTCGCGGGCCTGGCCATCGCGCTGTGGCCTCGCCGGGGCGCCGGCACCACCTCGCCCGGGCCGCGACAGACCTGAGCAAGCTCTGGATGCGAGTGGGCGGTGACCGCCCTAGCGTCGGGGGGCGGCAGCGTGGTTTCGACGACTGCGCTGCCGCACCAGCCCGCAGACCGAAGGCCGCCGTCCCGCACCGAGGGTGCGGGACGGCGGCCTTCGGTCTGCCGCGTGTGATGCCGGGAGCGACTACTCCTTGTGCAGGGCGTCCTGCACTGCGCCCGCTGCCTTCTCAAGGGTCTCCGGCCGACCGGTGGTGCCGTGGAGACGCACGTCGGGCTTGGTGGGCGGCGGGGCAGGCACGCCGGCCGGCGGCTCGGCCACGTACTCGAACTCTCCCTTGCCGTC
>NZ_JAJQQP010000009.1:0-153008 GCF_028994805.1 Promicromonospora iranensis
AGGGCGCTGGCGATGCAGCGCTCTGACCTGCATCGCGGCTCTGGATACTCGTTCCCGCACACGCACCACGTCGAGGCGGTAGCGGTCCTGGACCGGCAGGTCTGACCTCGCCGGGCGCATAGGATGCGCCTCGTGAAGCGGTGGCTAGTGGGCGGCGGGATCGTCGCGGGTGTGATGGCGGCGTTCGTCGTGGCCGTCGTCGTGGGCATGGTCGCCGGTGGCGGCGGCATGACGGTCGGTGACGGCGGAGGGCAGCCGGCGGCGACGTCGACGAGGGGGCCGACGCCGACCCCGAGCGTGGCGCCGACCCCGACCCCGACGCCGAGCCCGACCCCCGTCCCGTCGGCGGAGAACGCCGAGCAGGCCGCAGGGCGGACCGCCGAGCGGGCGAGCGGGGCGAAGCCGCCCGTCGCGCTGTTCGTCGGCGACTCGTACACGGTCGGCCAGCGCGCGTCGGCGCCGTCGAAGCGCTGGAGCACGATCGTCGCCCGCGAGATGGGCTGGACCGAGCGCAACGTCGCTGACGGCGGCACCGGGTTCGTGAGCCGCTACCCGGACCAGGACCGGCTGTCGTACGCGGAGCAGCTGCGCTCGGTGGGTCCTCGCGGCATCGACCTCGTCGTGATCGCCGGGGGCCAGAACGACTTCCCGGAGCTGCGCGAGACGCCCGCGCGCGTGTTCCGCGCGGTCGCCGACACGTACGAGCTGGCCGCGCGGCGCTTCCCGGACGCCGAGATCATCGCGGTCGGGCCGTCCACGCCGTGGGAGATCGGGCTCGAGGCACGCGCCCTGGACAGCGCCGTGCGAGCGGCGGCGGAGAGGCACGGGGCGACGTACGTCTCGATGCTCGACCCCGACGTGGTCAGGGACCGGTACATCGATGCGGACGGCACGCACGTCAACGACCGGGGCTACGCCGCCATCTCGCGCCGGGTGGTCTCGCAGATATCTTGACGTCAAGATATATGCGTTATGCTGGCCCGAGCAGCCCGGCTTACGCTGGGTGAAGCCCCCTGGAACCCATGCGAAGGCTCCGTTGCGCGATGACCGCGCCTGTGAGAGCCGACGCACCGTCAGCCCCGCAGAAGGAGCCACAGTGAGCACCGTGGACACGTTCGGATCGAAGGGAACGCTGGAGGTCTCGGGCACGTCCTACGAGATCTTCCGGCTCAACGCGGTCGAGGGGGTCGAGCGCCTCCCGTACTCCCTGAAGATCCTCGCCGAGAACCTCCTGCGCACGGAGGACGGCGCGAACATCACCGCCGACCACGTGCGCGCCCTCGCGTCCTGGGACCCGGACGCGCAGCCCGACACCGAGATCCAGTTCACGCCGGCGCGCGTGATCATGCAGGACTTCACCGGTGTGCCCTGCGTCGTGGACCTCGCCACCATGCGTGAGGCCGTCGCCGCGCTCGGCGGCGACGCCACCCGGGTCAACCCGCTGGCACCCGCCGAGATGGTCATCGACCACTCCGTGCAGATCGACGTCGCCGGCCGTGCCGACGCGTTCGAGCGCAACGTCGAGTTCGAGTACCAGCGCAACCACGAGCGCTACCAGTTCCTGCGCTGGGGCCAGACGGCGTTCGACGACTTCAAGGTCGTCCCGCCGGGCACCGGCATCGTGCACCAGGTCAACATCGAGTACCTGGCGCGTACCGTCATGACCCGCGAGGTCTCCGTGGGCGGCGAGGCGCCGGTGCTGCGGGCCTACCCCGACACCTGCGTCGGCACCGACTCGCACACCACCATGGTCAACGGCCTGGGTGTGCTGGGCTGGGGCGTCGGCGGCATCGAGGCCGAGGCCGCGATGCTCGGGCAGCCGGTCTCGATGCTCATCCCGCGCGTCGTCGGCTTCAAGCTGAGCGGCTCGATCCCGGCCGCCGTGACCGCGACCGACGTCGTGCTCACGATCACGCAGATGCTGCGCCAGCACGGTGTGGTCGGCAAGTTCGTCGAGTTCTACGGCGAGGGCGTGGCCCAGGTGCCGCTCGCGAACCGCGCCACCATCGGCAACATGTCGCCGGAGTTCGGCTCGACCGCCGCGATCTTCCCGATCGACTCCGTCACCGTCGACTACCTGCGCCTGACCGGCCGCTCCGAGGAGCAGGTCGCGCTCGTCGAGGCCTACGCCAAGGAGCAGGGCCTGTGGCACGACGCCGACACCCCGGAGCCGGTGTACTCCGAGTACCTCGAGCTCGACCTGTCCACCGTCGTCCCCTCGATCGCCGGGCCGAAGCGCCCGCAGGACCGCATCGAGCTGACGAACGCCAAGGCCGCGTTCACGCGTGACCTGCCGACCTACGCGCCCGACGTGCTGGACCAGGTGGACGAGGCCGAGAAGGAGTCGTTCCCCGCGTCCGACTCGCCGGCCATCACGCCGAACGGCCGCAAGCACGTGCACGTCACGAACAGCGAGGGCAAGGAGTTCGAGCTGTTCCACGGCGCCGTCGCCATCGCGTCGATCACGTCGTGCACCAACACCTCGAACCCGTCGGTCATGATCGCCGCGGCGCTGCTCGCGAAGAACGCCGTCGAGAAGGGCCTCGAGGCCAAGCCGTGGGTCAAGACCTCCATGGCCCCCGGCTCGCAGGTCGTGACCAACTACTACGAGAAGGCCGGCCTCTGGCCGTACCTCGAGAAGCTGGGCTTCCACCTGGTCGGCTACGGCTGCGCCACGTGCATCGGCAACTCGGGCCCGCTGGACGAGAAGGTCTCGGAGGCCGTCAACGAGCACGACCTGTCGGTCGTCTCGGTGCTCTCGGGCAACCGTAACTTCGAGGGCCGCATCAACCCGGACGTCAAGATGAACTACCTGGCGTCCCCGCCGCTGGTCATCGCGTACGCCCTGGCCGGCACCATGGAGTTCGACTTCGAGCACGACCCGCTGGGTCGCGACGAGGCGGGCAACCCGGTGTTCCTCCGGGACCTGTGGCCCACGCCGGACGAGGTCGAGAAGACCATCGCGTCGTCCATCGACCGCAAGATGTTCGAGGCGGACTACGCCGACGTGTTCAAGGGCGACGAGCGCTGGGCCGCCCTGGAGACCCCCGAGGGCGACACGTTCGCCTGGGACCCCGAGTCGACGTACGTGCGCAAGCCCCCGTACTTCGACGGCATGGGCATGACGCCGGAGCCCGTCACCGACTTCTCGGGCGCCCGAGTGCTCGCCAAGCTCGGCGACTCGGTCACAACCGACCACATCAGCCCGGCCGGCTCCATCAAGCCGGACAGCCCGGCGGGCACGTACCTCGCCGAGCACGGCGTGGGCCGTCGCGACTTCAACTCCTACGGCTCGCGCCGTGGCAACCACGAGGTCATGATCCGCGGCACGTTCGCGAACATCCGTCTCCGTAACCAGCTCCTGGCCTCGGAGAACAACGGCGCGGGCGTCGAGGGCGGCTTCACGTTCAACTTCGTGAAGAACGCACAGGACACGATCTACGACGCCGCGCAGGACTACGCCGCGGCCGGCATCCCGCTCGTGGTGCTCGGCGGCAAGGAGTACGGCTCCGGCTCGTCGCGTGACTGGGCCGCCAAGGGCACCGCGCTCCTGGGCGTCAAGGCCGTCATCACGGAGAGCTTCGAGCGCATCCACCGCTCGAACCTCATCGGCATGGGCGTGCTGCCGCTGCAGTTCCCGGCCGGTCAGAACGCCGAGTCGCTGGGCCTGGACGGCACGGAGACCTTCGACGTCACCGGCGTCACGGCGCTGAACGAGGGCGTCACGCCCGAGACGGTCAAGGTCACGGCCACCAAGGCGGACGGCTCGCAGGTCGAGTTCGACGCCGTGGTCCGGATCGACACCCCGGGCGAGGCGGACTACTACCGCAACGGCGGCATCCTGCAGTACGTGCTGCGCCAGCTCGTCGCCTGAGCCGGAGGTGCAGCGCAGGGTGGGGGCCGAGGAACGAGGCACCCGCCTGTAGCGGAACCGCAGGCTCAGGCGACAGAAAACAGAGCCTGAGCCGCTGACCCGCAGGTCCAGAACGACGGCGCCCCGCCCCTCCGTGAGGAGGGGCGGGGCGCCGTCGTCCTACGTGGTGCCGCGGTTCGGCTCAGCCCCCGATCCCGGACCGCTTGGCGGCCCTGGCCATCTGGGACTGCTCCTTCTTGGTGATGGTGCCGTCCTCCACGAGCGGGGTCGTGACCTCGGTGACGTGGGCGACGAACGTGCCGTTGTCCACCCACGGCCACGTCTCGTCGACGAGGTCAGCGATGGTGCAGCCGTTCCCGGTGTCGACGTTCGCGACCTTGCTGTCCACGCCACCGATGATCACCGTGGGGCGCTCGTCGGAGGCGGGGCAGGCGTCGGTCTCGGTCCAGGCGACCGAGAACCGCAGGGTGCCCGTGCGGGTGACGTTCCCGGCGTTGTCCGTCGCCCGGTACCGCAGGGCGTGCGCACCGGGCTCCGTGACCTCGATCTGCGCGGTGAACTCCCGGAACGCCTCGTCGCCGAGCGCGTACTCGATGAGCGCGACCCCGGAACCGGAGTCGCGTGCGCTGATGGAGATCGTCGCCGTGCCGATGTAGGCACCCTCGGCGTCCTGCTCTCCGCGCACCTCCGCCGAGGCGATCGGCGGCGTGCCGTCCGGTGCCGGGCCCTCCTCGACGACCACCAGGTCGGCCGAGCCGACCTCCGAGACGTTGCCCGCGTTGTCCGTGGCCCGGAAGGTCACGGTGTGCTCACCGAGCGTGTCGATGGTGATCGGCGCGGTGTAGGGCGTGAACGCCTCGCCGTCGAGCGCATACTCGACGCTTGCCACACCGGACCCGGTGTCCTCGGCGAGCAGCTGGACCGTGGCCGAGCCGCGGTAGTACCCGTCGAAGTCCTGCGAACCCGTGATCTCCGCGGTGACGGTCGGCGCCGTCGTGTCCTCGGCCTGGGCGACCACCGTGAACGTGGCCGACCCTTCCGCCGAGACGTTGCCCGCGACGTCCGTGGCCCGGTAGGTCACCGTGTGCTCGCCCGCGGTGTCGACGACGACCGGCTCCGTGTACGGCGCGTACGCACCGCCGTCGAGCGCGTACTCGACGGAGGCGACGCCCGAACCTGCGTCCTGGGCCGCGACGGTCACGGTCGCCGAGGCGATGTAGGCGCCCGACGAGTCGAGCTCGCCGGTCACCTCGGCGTCCACGACGGGTGCCGTGGTGTCCTCGCCGTCGGCTGACACGACCTCGATGTGCACCATCTCGGGCGTCGAGACGTTGCCCGCGTTGTCCGTGGCCCGGGTCTCGACCATGTACATGCCCGGCTGGTCCAGGACGAACGGCTCCGTGTACGCCTGGTAGGCGCCACCGTTGACCGAGTACTCGACGGAGGCGACGCCCGACTCGGCGTCCTGCGCGGTCAGTGCCACCGTGGCCGCGCCGATGTAGGCACCGTCGGCGTCCTGCTGCCCGGCGACGTCCGCCGTGACGGTCGGCGCCGTGGTGTCGTCCGCCGGCGCTTCGGTGACCACCAGCTCACCGGCCATCGTGCCGTGGCCGGGGATCGCGCAGAAGTACCGGTACGTGCCCGGCTTCAGGTCGACCTCCGCCTCGTACCGACCACCGTTGGCGTCGAACGGGTTGGCCAGGATGTCCAGGGTGACGTCGTGGTTGTACCCCGGTGTGCTCGTGTCGAACGTGAGCGTGTGCGACATGCCGATGTTGTTGCCGGTCGCCGCGCTGTTCTCGAACACGATCGTCGCCGGGCCCGCCGTGGCGGTCTCCGGGGCCGAGGCGTAGTCCGTGACGCTGTTGTCCCCGGTGAAGGTCAGGACCTGGTCGGCCGCTGTCTCGTCGACCGCCGCGAGGGCGGGCGACTGGGCGGGGGACTGGGCAGCGGTCAGGGCGGCGGGCGCCGCCGTGACCACCGCCGGTGCCAGCGGCAGTGCCACCAGGGCACCGACCGCTGCTCCCGCCAGCAGGCGGGACACCTTTCGTCTCAACATGGGGGTGCCTCTCGTCTTCGTGGGCGTGGTCACAAGTCACGCACCCGGATGTTGCGGAACTCCATGGCGTCCGCGTCACCGTGGTTCTGCAGACCGATGAAGCCCTTCAGGAACTGCCTCATGTCGCTCGGCGGGTCACCCGCGCGCGAGGACTCCTTGCCCGGTGAGTTCTCGAACTCGTTGATCACCACGCCGTTGCGGATGATCGTGTACTTCTGGCCGACCACCTTGATCTCGTAGTCGTTCCAGACGCCTTTCGGGGTCGCGCCCGCGTCGGGCAGCGCGACCGGGTCGAAGTTGTACACCGAACCGGTCTTCTGGGGTTCGCCCGTCGGACCGTCGTAGATCTGGATCTCGTGGCCGCAGTAGATCGCCACCCACGCCTCGGCGTCGGTCAGCTGACCGCAGTCCGGGCGGTCCTCCTTGGCGACCCGGGGGTCCGGGAACCGGGTGAAGACACCGCTGTTGGCGAACCCGTCACCCCGCGCGACGTCCTTGAACTGCAGCTTCAGCGAGAAGTCCGCCAGCTCCTCGCCCGGGTGCCACAGCATGCCGAGCCCACCACGTGCGCGGATCGAACCGTCGTCCTGCAGGTCGAAGTTGCCTCCGGGTGCCTGACGCCAGTCGTCGAGCGTCTCCGCCGTGCCGTCGAACAGCCACCGGTACCCGGTGGTGCCCCGCGCGCCGATGCCCGACTTCGTGGCGGCCGAGACGAGCGCCTTCTCCTCCTTGGCCGTGATCACCTTGTCGGCCCGCAGCTGCTTCGCCACAGCGGTGACATGGTTCACGAACTTGGCGTTGGTGTCCCACTGCGCCTCGTCGTTGATCAGGTCGTTGATGGTGCAGCCGCCCAGGTCGTCGTTCGTGACGCCGGAGTTCGTCTCGCCCATCCACACCGTGGCCCGGTCGTCCGGGATGGTGCAGGTGGTCTCGACCGGCACGTCGAGCGTCGTGGTCTCACCGTCGGCGTAGGTCACCGTGAGCTTCGCGTCGTAGCTGCCGACACGGGCGTAGGTGTGCTTCGGGTTCGCCTCGGTCGAGGTGCTCCCGTCGCCGAAGTCCCAGGCGTAGGAGACGCCGCCGGACTTTCCGCCGGTGAAGGCGACGGTCAGCGGGTTGCTCTGCACGCTGGCGCCGGAGCCGGCGGGCGCCGGGGTCGCCGGGCCGCCCGTGTAGGTGATCCGGGTGAGCTTCTGGTTCTCGTGCAGCGTGAAGAAGCCGCTGCCGTAGTCGAGCAGGTACAGGGCACCGTCCGGACCGAACTTCGCGTCCATCCAGCTCTGCAGCTGCGTGTTGCCGTTGCCGCCCTGGACGATGCGGCGCAGGTCCTCTGCGAACAGGGGTGCGCCGGCCTCCTCGACCGTGTCCGGGTTCACCGTGACGGCCACGCGGTTGTTCGAGTTGGACTGGTCGCCCAGGAACCACTTGTTGTCCCAGTGCTCCGGCCACGCGACGCCGCTGTCGGTGTCGACCTCCGAGCGGTGGTACGTCGGGCCGTTCATGATGGCCTGACCGCCGCCGCGCAGGTACGGCTGGGTGTAGGTGGCCTCGTCCGCCTCGTAGGTGGGCACACCGTCCTCGCCGGCCGGGAAGACCGGGCCGCCGCCGTCGGGTGAGTACCAGATCATGTTCGCGCGGGCCGGCGGGATGTCCACGAGGCCCGTGTTGCGCGGCGAGGTGTTCTTCAGGTTGTCGCAGTCGTACCAGCCGGTCAGGACGCTCGCGTCCTCGTTGCTCCGGTCACGGTAGGGCTGCTTGTTGCCCATGCAGTACGGCCAGCCCTGGTTGCCCGCCGACGTGATGATCGTGGCGGTCTCGTACTTGGCCGGGCCGAGCTCCGGGCTCGGCGAGCCGGCGTCCGGCCCCACCCAGGCGGCGGTCAGCCAGTCGTTCTTCTCGTCGTAGTCGAGGCGCGAGATGTTCCGCACGCCCATGACGTAGATCTCCTGGCGCGTCTTGTCGGCCGGGTACTCGCCCTCGGGGAACAGGTTGCCCTCGGGGATCGTGTAGGTGCCGTCCGGCTCCGGGTGGATCCGCAGGATCTTGCCGTTCAGGTCGTTCGTGTTGCCGGAGGTGCGGCGCGCGTCCTGGAACGAGATGCCCGCGTACTCCTGGGTCCAGTTGTTGCCGGAGTAGCCCTGCGAGCCACCGGACGAGTTGCTGTCACCGGAACCGATGTAGAGGTTGCCCTCGTTGTCGAAGTCCATGCCACCACCGGCGTGGCAGCAGCTGTGGATCTGCGTCTCCCACTCCAGCAGGTCCTTGCGCGTGGACTGGTCGATCGCGTCGGCCTCGGAGTCGTACGTGAAGCGCGACACCGTGCGCAGACCGACGCGGCGCTCGCGGTCGATCGACTCGTGCGGCATCCAGTAGAGGTAGACCCAGCTGTTCTCCTCGAACTTCGGGTCGAGGGTGATGCCGAGCAGACCCTCCTCGTTCTTGACGAGCTCGCTGCCGCTACCGCGGTGGCCCATGACGTCGAGCGTGGTCAGGAGCTTGGTCTTCTCGGTCTCCGGGTCCCAGCGGTGGACGGTGCCACAGCCGAGGCCGACCTTCGGGTCGTCCCACGACACGACGGGACCCGTCGCGCAGGCGGCCTTGCCGATGTAGAAGACGCCGCCGTCGGGGGCGACGGTCAGCCCGTGCGGCTCACCGACCTGGTCGAGCGTGCCCGCGGTGTTCTTCAGGGTCAGGCGCTGGGACTCGTAGTTGTCGGCGATGGTCGCCTGGCAGTCCCCGCGGGACATACCGGTGGACCAGAGCAGACCGCCGAGCAGGTGGTTGCGGAACTCGGGCTGCGAGTAGCTCGCCGCCGTGCCGCCCATGCCGGTGTAGAAGGAGCGGCCGCCGTCGTAGTCACGGCACCACGTCACCGGGTGGAAGGCGCCGTTGGCGCCCTCACCCGGCTTGTAGTCCCACTCCTGGACCTGCGCGATGGTGTGCACCTCGCCCACGGGGTTCGGCGACCAGTTGAGCCACCGGTCCGAGCGGGTCCACTTGGTCGGCACGTCCTCGGCCGCCGGGTGCAGGTCGTCGACCACGTTGACGGTCGCCTTCTGGATCGGGACGACCGGCTCCGGCTCCTCGTCCGAGGAGGCGTCGAAGAGCTCGATCTCGGCGAGCTGGGTGAGACCGTCACCCGCGTTGGCCGTGATGTCCAGGCGGTAGTGCTGGTACGCGGTCGTGTTCTCGAAGCGGTAGTCCTGCGCCGAGAACCGGTCCGGGAAGTCCTGGTCCGTCTGGGTGTCCAGGTCGGTCCAGGTCGTACCGTCGGTGGAGCCCTGGAGCGTCCAGCTCTTCGGGTCGCGGCCGTCGAAGTCGTTGGCGGAGGTGAGCGCGTAGCGGGTGGCCACGACGGCCTCCGCCATCGTCAGGTCGATCTTTGCCGTCGGCTCGAAGGCGAGCCACTTGGTGTTCGAGTCGCCGTCGATCAGGTTCTCGGCGTCCTCGTTCGGCGGGTTCTCCGCGTTCGCCTTGACGCTGGCGACCTCGAGGGCGTCCGGCAGGTTGCCTGCCGGGCGGGTGCCGATGAGGCCCGTGAACCACTGTGAGCGGTCCTGCGCGCGTGCGGCGTCACGGATGCCGAGGAACCCGCCACCGCCCTGCACGTACGCCTTGAGCTGCTCCTCCTGGCCGGTGGAGAGCTCGACGCCCTCCGCGGACAGGAAGACGACGCCGCGGTACTTCGAGAGGTTCTTGGCGGTGAAGACCGAGGGGTCGGACGCGGTCTCCACGGTGAAACCGTGCTCGGCCCCGAGCTCCCTGATGGTCCGGGTCGCGAGGGTGACCGGGTCGTTCTGCTTGTCCGGTGCGCCGTGGAAGACCAGCACCGTGACGTCCTGCGCCGCCGTGGTGGCGGCAGGAGCCACCACCGCCGAGGGGGTCTGGGCGACCGCCGTGCGCTGGGCCTGCGCGGGCACCGCCGCCATGCTGACGAGAAGGGCGGCGCCGGCGATCGCGGCCAGTGCGCCGCGCGCCGATCTGAGTGGGCTGGGCCCTCCGCGGAGTGGCGGGCTCGTTGTGATTCGTTCCATCACTGCTCCTTTGCGCGTGAACTTCAGTGGGAACCAGCGGTGTGGCCGGTGTGCTCGTGGTGCTGGAAGCGGTCGATGGCCTCCTGGGCGCCGTCCGGCATGGAGCCGTCGGCGTTGCGCACGAGGAAGATGCCCGCCATGCCGCCGTCCGAGTGGAACTGGACGTGGCAGTGGTACATCCAGGCGCCCGGGCCCACCGCCTCGCCCGCGATGACCTGGAACCCGAACGAGGAACCGGGGTTGAGGTCGACGTTGTCGACCACCTGGCTGGGGTCGTCGGGGCCCATCAGGTAGCCGGTGCGGTTGTCCGCCCAGCGGTGGGCGTGAAGGTGGAACGTGTGCAGCTGGTCGCCGTGGCCGATGGCGAGGATCTCGACCTTCTCGCCGAGGTTCGCCTCGAGCATGGGAGTGTCGGGCGCCATCTTGTTGTTGATGGTCATGTCGTTGAACACGACGGTGTACTGCCGGTCGGGCAGGATGTCGCCCTTGCGCCGCACGATGAGACCGCCGTAGAGCCCCTTGCGCAGGCCCTCGGTGCCGTGGTCGCCACCCAGCGCGTGGTCGTGGTAGTGCCAGTAACCGGCGCTGCCCGGGATCCATCGGGTGTCGTCGGCCCGGTGCTGCACGTGGCTGCTCCACGTGTAGGTACGCGTCTCGCCCGGCTCGTTGAACGAGTCGTTGAACGGGCTGCCGTCCGACGTGGTCTTGTAGTCCACGCCGTGCGGGTGGATCGACAGCCGCCGGTCGGTGTTGTTCACCAGCTCGATCTGGAGCGTGTCGCCCTCCCACATCTCGAGCATGGGCCCCGGGATGGTGGCCTCGCCCGGAGCCAGACCGTATCCGTACTGCCCGCCCGGGAGCTCCTCGGCGTACATGGTGATGTGCCGGGTGGTGCCCTGTGTGCTGACGGGCGGGGTTGTCGGCGCCGGCGCCGGCTTGGTCGAGACCGCCGCGGCCGTGTCGGCGCCGAGCGCCAGTACCGCGGTCGGAGCCATCAGGCCGGCCAGGGTGCCGGTCAGGACACTGCGACGGGACATACCGCCCAGGGGGGATCGGGTGTCAGGGCTGTTCTCAGGCATGCGTCTCCGTTCGACACCGTCGGGCAGGCCTCAGGGCCGTCCCGACGAGACAGGGATCAGGGGGATGGGGGTTCAGACGCGCGAAGCTGTCGGCGGCGACGCCGCGGATGACAGCGATGTCACGAAGGTGGACCACATCGTCGTTCCCTCCAAGGACGTCGGCTCGTGACCGTCTACGGCGGCGGACACGCCCTCACGACCCATGCGGCCACCGTGCCGGAAAGACCTGGATGGCTCGCATGCGTGTTGTGCACCACAAAGTGGCTTTGCGAACCTATGGCGACTTCTGCCGAGTGTCAAGCAAAAGTTGAAGGAACAACGTCAGACTTCTGTGTGACTGGAGATGCTGGACATGACCGAAGCCCCGCCCCGCGGGTGCGGGACGGGGCTTCGAACGGGCTGGGAGGGCGGCCTGGTGGTGGCCTGAGAGGGCTGCAGGGGGCGGGCTACGGGGGAGGCAGCAGCACCCAGACCGCGGTGGCGACCAGGACCGCCCCGGTCAGCAGCCCTGTCAGGGGGTGGGTGAGGGCTGCCGTCGACCGGTGGTCCCGCGGGCGGGTGACGGCGCGGAGCGCCCACCCGACCGGCCAGGCGGCCAGGGCGGCCAGGACCCCGGCGGCGGCGCCGAAGTGCAGCTC
Source organism: Promicromonospora iranensis (assembly GCF_028994805.1). Classification (GTDB taxonomy): domain Bacteria; phylum Actinomycetota; class Actinomycetes; order Actinomycetales; family Cellulomonadaceae; genus Promicromonospora; species Promicromonospora iranensis. The sequence goes on from NZ_JAJQQP010000009.1 coordinate 11,685, forward strand.
GGGTACATCGAGGGTGTCGGCGATGATCGCCACCTGGACCGCCGTGGATACCGCGACGACCGTGGGGATCAGGTGGACCCGTGACTTGCCCAGGGTGACGGCGGCCTTCTTGTCGTCCTTGGCGGCCGCCACGGCCCGGCGGTACCTGCTCGCGATGGCCCCGGTGATCAGCCGGGTCAGGCCGGCGTGGACGAGGAGCGCCGCGACGTAGATGCTCACCACCCGCCCGGTCACCACCGTGCCGTCGGACCACGTGCGTACGGCTGTCAGGACAGCGACGGCCACGACGCCGGACGCCAGCACGACGCCGACGACGGGCGCCAGTCGCGTCCACGGTCCGGAGTGCCGGACGGTCCAGCCGAACCACAGTGCTGCCAGGACGCCGACCGCCGTCGCCGCCAGGGCGTGGTCGCTCGCGTGCTCCATCGTCTTCCCCCTCTGCGGAACCGGAACGAACCGGGCATAAGCGTAGGGTGTTTCTGCAGGTCAGGGAAGCATTCGTGCATTCGGATGGGTTTTTCCGGGCGCCCGCTACGCGGACGCCGGTGCCGCCAGGTGGTCCAGGATCCTGGTCCGGACCGCGGGGTCGCCGAGGATCTTGTTGTGCCCCAGCCCGGTGGTCGTGAACAGCTCGCTCGACGCCGCGTGGACATCGTGGAGCCGCTCGGAGAGGACGTGCGGGTTCATGCGGTCGCCGGCGTCGTGCACCCACAGGGTGGGAATCGGTGCCGGCACCGCGCGGGTCAGCAGGTCGAAGCGCTCGTAGATGTCGGGGTGGCCGGGCAGGCCGTACCGCTGGACGGCGGTCGCGAAGCGGTCCCGCAGGTCCCAGGGGATCCCGGCCGCACGGATGAACCCGTCCGTGGTGGCGCGGACCGACGTGAGGCCGGAGATCCCGGTGAACCGCTCGGCCCGGACGCCCTCGTGCAGCGCGACCCCGGCGGCGAGCACGCCGAGGGAGTGCCCGACGACCGCCGCCCACGGCGCGTCCTCGGCGTCGGACAGCCGGCGGATGATGTCGAGGTCGTCGAGCCCGCTCCGCCGGCGTCCGCCGGAGGCGCCGTGGGCGGGTGCGTCATAGGCGACGACCCGGAGGCCGGCGCCGGTGAGGTCCTCGATGATCCGGCCGAACGCCGAGGCGCGGGACCGCCAGCCGTGGACCAGCAGGACGGCCGGCGCGCCGGGGTCGCCCCACGCGTACGTGGCGACCGGGACGGTACGCCCCGGTCCGTGCTGCCGGTCCTGGCCGGCCGGGCTGCGGAACGTGGGGCGGTGCGCGAGCGAGCCGCGGCGGGCGGAGTCATGGACGGGCTGGTCGGCGAGCCGGACCGGCGCCGGCGGGCCGACCTGCCAGTAGGTGGCCGCACCGAGCGCCAGGGCGAGCGGGGGAGCGGTGCGGCCGAGGGCGCGGAACGTGGCGCGGGCGACGCGCTGTGTCTGGGGCACGGAGATCCTCCGGTGGACGGCGAAACAATCTGTACGATCGTTCGCACACTATCGGATGTGCGCACGGTCGTACACTCTCTTGTATGGACCAGTCGACCGACCTGCGCCGGGCCCGTGGGGACCGCACCCGCCGCGCGGTGCTGGACAGCGCCGTGCAGGAGGCCTCCGTCCTCGGTCTGGACGCGCTCTCGTTCGGCGCGCTGGCAGCGTCGGCTCCCGTGAACAAGAGCGCGATCGCGGGGCTGTTCGGCTCCAAGGAGAAGCTCCAGCTCGCGGCGGTGGAGCGGGCGGCGGAGATCTACACGGAGCACGTGATCGTCCCGGCGCGGTCCGCGCCCCGGGGACTGCCGCGGCTGTGGGCGCTGGTGCTGGCCTGGACCGAGTACTCTCGCTCGCGCGTGTTCCGCGGCGGCTGCTTCTTCCGCACCGTCGAGGTCGAGTTCGACATGCGCGAGGGCGCCGTGCGGGACGCGGTCGTCGCGGCGCATCGGTCCTGGGAGTCGTACGTCGAGCACCAGGTGCGCACGGCCACCGACGCCGGCGAGCTGGCCCCGGGAACCGACCCCGACCAGGTGGAGTTCGAGATCAACGCGCTGCTGAACGCGGCCAACGACCGCTCGCTGCTGTTCGGCGACGACGCCGTGTACCGGCGCGCCGAAGCAGCGGTCCGGGCCCTCCTGGTGGCGCACGGTGCGGACCCGGACGCTCTGCGCTGAGCCGGGGCCAGATGGTTCAAACCGGTATACACCTGGTCGTTACCCTCTGTTCATGGTGACGCGGCACGAAGTTCCCGACGGTGCTCCCGAAACACCTGCGGCCGTCGAGCTCGCCACGACGCGCTGGGGTGCCGGTCCCGGCAGGGCGCTCCTGCTGCACGGCATCGTGTCGTCGGGCGCCACGTGGTGGCGGCTCGCGGAGAGCCTCGCCGAGGACGGCTACGAGGTGGTCGCCCCGGACCTGCGCGGCCACGGGACCAGCCCGCGCGCCGACTCCTACCTGCTCGCCGACCACGTCGCCGACGTGCACGCCCTCGGCACCGGCTGGGACCTCGTGGTGGGGCACAGCATCGGGGGCCTGCTCGGCGCGCTGGCCGCCGTCGCCGACCGCCGGTTCACGCGCCGTCTCGTGCTGCTCGACCCGGCGCTCGACCTTCCCGACGACCGGTTCGAGACCGGCGCCGCGGAGGAGGTCGCCGAGGCCACCCACCCCCCGTCGGCCCAGGCCGTGCAGGCGGCGCACACCACCTGGGACCGGCGCGACGCGGCGGCGGTCGCGGACGCCGCGAAGGCCGCCGACGCCACCGCGGTGGCACGCACCCTGCGGGACAACACGCCGTGGCGGTACACGGGCGTCATCTCCCGCCTCGTCGTCCCGACGCTCGTGCTGGGCGCCGACCCCGCCCACGGGGCACTGTTCCGCCCTCGCACGGGCGTCGAGCTCATGATCCGCAACCCGAGCGTGCGCGTGCGCGTCGTGGTGGGCGCCGGGCACGCGGTGCACCGCGACCGGCCCGCCGCGGTGGCCGCCGCGATCCGGTCGTTCCTCTGGTGAGGGTCCGACGGAACCGGAGTTAAGGTCGGGCAGTGAGTTCTTCCGCATCCGCACGCAGGCAGCTGGTCGCGCTCGCCGAGAAGGGCTTCGAGGGGCCGTGGCGGCACGCCCGCGGTGACTTCACGGGAGACGCCCGCCCTGCGTCGGTCCTGGTGCTCTTCGGCGTCCTGGACGACCTGGCGGCCGACCGTGACGACCACGACCTCGCGGTGTCCGACGACCTCGACGTCCTGCTGCTGGCGCGGGCGGCCACGCTCCGTAGCCACGCCGGCCAGGTCGCCTTCCCCGGCGGACGCGCCGACGACGGCGAGGACGCCGTGACGGCCGCCCTCCGCGAGGCGGTCGAGGAGACCGGGCTCGATCCAGCGGGTGTCGAGGTGCTCGGCGCATTCGACGAGCTGCCCATGCCGGTCAGCAACCACGTGGTCACCCCGGTGCTCGGCTGGTGGTCCCGTCCCACGCCCGTCGGCGTGGTGGACGTCGCCGAGTCCGCGCACGTGTTCCGCGCCCCCGTGGCCGACCTCCTGGACCCCGCCAACCGCTTCACCGTGGTCGCCCGCCGCGGCAACCGGACCTGGCGGGGCCCGGGCTTCCACGTGCACGACGGCGACCTCACCCACCTCGTGTGGGGATTCACCGCCGGGGTGCTGGACGCCATGTTCGACCAGCTCGGCTGGACCGAGGACTGGGACCGCACCAAGGAGCTCGGCATCTCATGACCCGCACCACTGACGCCCGAAGGAGTCCCCGATGACCGAGGTGACCCGCGACGCCATCCGCGCCGCCGAGACCCTGATCCGCCCGCACGTGCGGCGCACCCCCGTGCTGGACGTCGACCTCGCGGACTTCGGCCGTCCCGCCCACCCCGTCGCGCTCAAGCTCGAGTGCCTGCAGCACTCCGGCTCGTTCAAGGCGCGCGGTGCGTTCACGAGCCTCCTGACCCGCGACGTGCCCGACGCCGGGGTGGTCGCCGCCTCCGGCGGTAACCACGGAGCCGCAGTCGCCTACGCGGCCGCCCGGCTCGGGATCCCGGCCACCGTCTTCGTGCCGAGCGTCACCTCGTCCGCCAAGGCCGACCGCATCCGCGGGTACGGCGCCAAGCTCGTCGTCGGCGGTGACCGGTACGCCGACGCGCTCGCCGCGAGCGAGGAGTTCGTCGCCGGCACCGGCGCCATGACCGTGCACGCCTACGACCAGCCCGAGACGCTGATCGGCCAGGGCACGCTCGGCCTCGAGATCGCCCAGGACCTGCCCGACATCGACACGCTGCTCGTCGCCGTCGGTGGTGGTGGGCTCATCGGTGGCATCGCCGCCTGGTTCCGCGGGGACGTCAAGGTGGTCGCCGTCGAGCCAGAGGGCTCCCCGACCCTGCACCGGGCGCTCGCGGCGGGCGAGCCCGTGGACGCGCCGACCGAGGGCATCGCCGCCGACTCGCTGGCACCCCGCCAGGTGGGGCGGCACATGTTCCCGCTGGCCCAGCAGTTCGTCGCCGAGTCGGTGCTGGTCACCGACGACGCCATCGCGTCGGCACAGCTCTCCCTCTGGGACACGGCCCGTGTGGTGGCCGAGCCGGGCGGCGCTGCGGCGCTCGCCGCCGTGCTGTCCGGGAGCTATGTGCCGGCGCCGGGGGAGCGGGTCGCGGTGCTGGTATGCGGGGCCAACACGACCGCCGTGCGGTTCTGACCGGTCCCCGGCGGTTCAGGCTCGGACAGTGACCGGCGCCTCCTCGTCCTCCTCGTCCTCCGGTTCGTCCGGCCCTGCGACCAGGAGGTCGATGTGCACGCCGAGCAGCGCACCGTCGGCGTCGTGCGTGGTGACCACGGGGTAGAAGCCGTCGCCCCAGCCGGAGTGGCTGAGCACCACGTTCTCGCCGTCCGTGGCCAGCGGCAGGGTGACGTTGGCGCAGCCGTTGCGGTAGTGGGCAGGGTCGTCTTGGCGGGCGAACCAGGACGACCCGGAGTCGTTGTCGAAGACGCCGTCGTACCACTCGTCCTCCTGCGGAGGCATGTACGCGGCGACCGCCTCGGGATCCGCGAAGGCCACCGTCCCGGCAGCGACCCCAACGCCGTAGAACTTGCCGTCGCCCGACGGTTCGGCGCCCTCCGGCGAGACGAGCCGCACCTCGGCGACCGGCGCCGCGTCGGAAACCACCAGCGAGAGGTAGGCCTCCCGCTCGTGGCTGCCGTCCCGCTCCTCCGAGACGTCGGCGACCGTGACGCGCACCGGGTAGGAGCCGGGCGGCACCGCGGTCACCAGGCCGTCGCCCAGGGACACGTACGGGTCGGACGCCTCGACACGCCCGGACCGCACGTGCAGCACGCCGAGCTCGTGCACCGTCTGGGGGTGGGACGTGCCGTCAGGTGTGCCTGGCAGGAGAGCGAAGAGGGGCCTGAAGTAGGACATGCGAGGAAGGTAGCCGGAGCCACCGACACTCAGCCGAACAGCTGCTCGACCGCGTGCTCGCCGACGCCGACCATGATCGGGTGGGTGTCCGGGTAGGAGAAGCAGATGGTCGTGTACAGCAGGGCCCAGCCCTGCGCCCGGCGCCACATCCCGGCGTCCCAGCCGCGTCCGTCCCGCGCGGAGGCGTCCACCACGCGGCGGAAGCGGTCCCGGCCCTCTGCGTCGAAGGTGAGCCACATCGCGCCCAGGTCCGACGCCGGGTCGCCGCTGGTCACGTCCCCGAAGTCGATCACGGCGGCGAGGCGGTCGCCGTCGGCCACCAGGTTGGCGGGGTGGGGGTCGCCGTGCAGCCACACGGGGACGCCGTCGTACCCCGGGGCGTCGGCGGCATCCGCCCACAGGTCGCGGGCTCGGGCGTGGAGGTGCTCCGGGAGCAGGGTGACGCGGTCCTCGAAGGTGGCGGTCCGCTCCGCGACGGGGATGCCGCGGAACCTGTTCCCGGGGGCGTCCTCGGGCGCCGGCTGGTGCAGCGCGACGAACACCTGCGCCAGGTGCTCGGCCCACGGTGTGCGCTCCGCCGCCGGGACGGTGGCGGCGGGGACACCGTGGGCCCATCGCACGATGCCCCACGGCCAGGGGTAGCCGAGCGACGCGCTCGGCGCGCCGGTACGGACCGGGTTCGGGACCGGCACGGGCAGCCGCGGGGCGAGGAGGGGCAGGACCTGGTGCTCGTTGCGCATGAGCTGTGCCCCGAGCTCGCGTCGCGGCAGGCGCAGGGCGAGGTCGTCGCCCAGCCGGATCATCACGTTGTCCCACCCGTTCGCGACCAGCTCGAGCGGCAGGTTCGCGAGGTCGGGATGCTGCTCCTTCAGGAGCGATCGGGTGAGGTCGACGGTCACGTCGAGGTCGGCGGCGACCACGGCGGCCTCCTTAGTCCTGGTGCGTTCTTAGTCCGGGTGCGTTGCCGGGATGTATCGCGTGGCTGCGCCGGGCGGGCGGTCAACGGTACCGGGTCGCCGGGCGCGGGCGATGGCGCCGGCCGGTCCGCCCGGGCGACGCGCCGCCGGTTCCTGAGCCATCGGTGGCCACAGAAGCGGCCCGTGTGCCACGCCCGGGTGCGGTGCGACCCCGGGAACGTTCTGCGAACCGTCCGCGTTGACACCAGGCCCAGACAACGAGGAGACCCGTGCAGCAACGCCAGACCGAGCAGTCCGCCGAGCAGGAGTACGTCGACGCCCTGTACGCACGGCTCGACGGAGAGGTGGCCCGCGTCAGCGCGGACCTGGCCGAGGCCGTCCGCGGCTCGTCGACCGACCCCGAGGAGGCTTTCACCCGCGAGGTGCGTGTCGGCATGCTCGATCGCCGGGCGCGGACGCTGCGAGCTGCCGAGCAGCACCTCTGCTTCGGCCGGATCGACCACGCGGACGGCAGCTCGCTGCACATCGGCCGCACCGGCCTGAGCGACGGCGACGACCAGCTGCTCGTGGACTGGCGCGCCGACGCCGCCCGCCCGTTCTACGCCGCCACCGCCGCGCACCCCATGGGCCTGCGCCGGCGCAGGCACCTGCGCCTGGAGGGCCGCTCGGTCACCCGCGTGAGCGACGAGGTCCTGGACGGCTCCGAGCCCGGGCCGGAGGACGTCGTCGGCGACGGGCCGCTGCTGGAGGCCATCAGCGCCCGGCGCACCGGACGGATGCGCGACGTCGTGTCCACGCTGCAGGCGGAGCAGGACGCGATCATCCGCTCCGCCCACCGCGGCGTCACGGTCGTGGAGGGCGGTCCCGGCACCGGCAAGACGGTGGTCGCCCTGCACCGCGCCGCGTACGTCCTCGCGGGCTTCGAGGAGGCACGGGCCGACGGCGTGCTCGTGCTCGGCCCGGGCTCGCGCTTCCTCGACTACATCGCCGAGGTGCTGCCTTCCCTGGGGGAGAACGACGTGGCGATGACCACTGCCGACCGGCTGGTCGCCGACGCCCTCGACATCGGTCTTGACCTCGCCGACGTCCCCGAGGCGGGCCACGCCCTGCGCCGCGCCGCGGGAGACGTGCGGCTGGCGGACGAGCTGGCCGAGACGGTCCGGCGGTACCAGGCGCCCGACGGCACGCTCACCGTGATGGTCGACGGCGACGCGATCACCATGGACACCCACGCGCTCGCCGAGGCGCGGGCGACCGCCGGGGGCGCCGGCCTGCCGCACAACCAGGCCCGGTCGCTGTTCAAGGACCTGGTCGTGGACTTCGTGTCCGACGAGGTGCAGGCGCGCGCCCGGATCATGCTCGCCAAGCTGGACGAGGACATCGAGGTGCTCACGGGCGGCGTGAACGTCGACCAGGCCGCCGCGAAGGACCTGGAGCGGCTCGGGTTCGGCCCGGACGAGGGCGGCGCCTTCGGGCACGCCGCAGCGGTGGCGGAGCTCGACCCCGGCGCCCTGCGCGCCGAGCTCGCCGACGACGTCGCGCTGGAGCGGGCCGTCGAGGCCGCGTGGCCGCACCTCCAGGCGGCCGACGTGGTGCTGGACGTGCTGGACGCGCACCCGGAGCTCGCGGTCGACGGCATCCCGGGCGACGGTGGGACGTGGACCGCCGTCCATCTGCCGCTGCTCGACGAGGCCGAGCACCTGCTGAACGGCCCGCCCGCGCGGACGTACGGGCACGTCGTCGTGGACGAGGCGCAGGAGCTGACGCCCATGCAGTGGCGCTCGGTGCTGCGCCGCTGCCCCGGCCGGTCCATGACGGTGGTCGGCGACCTCGCGCAGGCGGGCCCGGCGACCGGCGCGGCGTCCTGGGCCGACGCGCTGGGCAGCGACCTCGCCAAGCGGGCCGACGTGCGCACCCTGACGGTCTGCTACCGCACCACCGCCGAGGTCCTGGCGGCGGCGGCGCCGCTGCTCGCGCAGATCGCCCCGCAGCAGGCGCCGAGCCGCGCGGTCCGGAACGGGGACGAGCCCCGTCGTCGGGCGGCGGACGGCGACCTCACCGGTGCGGTGGTCGAGGAGGTGGCCACCGAGGTGGCGTACGGCGACCTCGTCGCGGTGGTGGCCGCCGACGACGCGGCGCCCGGCCTGGCCGAGGCCCTGTCCGACTCTCCGGCCGGCGGCGTGCGTGTGGTGCCCGTCTCCCAGGTGCGGGGCCTGGAGTTCGACGCCGTGGTGGTGGCCGACCCGGAGGGCATCCGGCACGCCCGGCCGGGCGGTGAGCGTGACCTCTACGTGGCGCTGACCCGCCCGACCCGGCGCCTGGTGATCGTCGGGTGACCCTCGGGCGTGGTCACCAGCTCGTGGCGACCGGCATGCCCTCCTGGTAGCCCGCTGCCGACTGGATGCCGACCACGGCACGCTCGGAGAACTCGGCGAGCGAGCGCGCGCCCGCGTAGGTGCAGGAGGACCGCAGGCCCGACGTGATCTCGTCGAGCAGGTCCTCGACCCCCGGCCGGGCCGGGTCGAGGTACATCTTGCCGGTGGAGATGCCCTCCTCGTAGAGCGCCTTGCGGGCGCGCGCGAACGCGGTCCCCGCACCGGAGTTGCGGGCCGCGACCGCGCGCGCCGAGGCCATGCCGAACGAGTCCTTGTAGAGCCGGCCCGTGCCGTCGGACTTCAGGTCGCCGGGCGACTCGTGCGTGCCGGCGAACCAGGAGCCCACCATCACCTGCGAGGCCCCGGCGGCCAGCGCCAGGGCGACGTCGCGGGGGTGACGCACGCCGCCGTCGGCCCAGACGTGCTTGCCGAGCTCGCGGGCCGCCGCCGCGCACTCCAGGACCGCGGAGAACTGCGGCCGGCCGACGCCGGTCTGCATGCGCGTGGTGCACATCGCGCCCGGGCCCACGCCGACCTTGAGGATGTCGGCGCCCGCGGCCACCAGGTCGCGCACACCCGCGGCGGTGACGACGTTGCCCGCCACCACCGGCACGGTCGGGTCGACGGACCGTACGGCCTCCAGGGCGGCGAGCATCTTGGTCTGGTGGCCGTGCGCGGTGTCGACCACGAGCACGTCCACACCGGCTGCGAGCAGGTCCTTCGCCTTCGTGGCGACGTCGCCGTTGATACCGACGGCGGCCCCGATGCGCAGCGAGCCCGAGGCGTCCAGGGCGGGGGAGTAGATCGACGAGCGCAGCGCGCCCTTGCGGGTCAGGATTCCCGCGAGGCGCCCGTCGCGCACCACCGGCGCCAGGTCGAGGCGCGCGGAGTGCAGCACGTCGTACGCGGCCTCCAGCCCGCCGGGGCTGTCCAGGAGGGCGGCGTCCAGGATGCGGGGCTCGGCGGACATCACCTCGGCGACCCGGGTGAACCGGTCCACGTCGGTGCAGTCCGACTCCGTCACGACGCCGACGGGCCGGTCGTCCTCGACGACGACGGCAGCGCCGTGCGAGCGCTTGCCGAGCAGGTTCAGCACGCTGGCCACGGTGTCGTGCGGGGAGACCACCACCGGCGTCTCGATGACGGGGTCCTTCGCCTTCACGTCGGCGACCACGCCCGCCACGACGTCGGCCGGGACGTCCTGCGGGAGGATCGCGATACCGCCGCGCCGCGCGACGGTCTCCGCCATGCGGCGGCCCGCCACGGCGGTCATGTTGGCGACGACGACGGGGATCGTCGTGCCGGTGCCGTCGTCGGACGCGAGGTCGACGTCGAACCGCGACGTGACGTCCGAGCGCGACGGCACGAGGAAGACGTCGCCGTAGGTGAGGTCGGTGGCAGGGCTCTGCTCGGGGAGGAATCGCACGTTCACCAACAGTAAAGACTTCTGCACGCCCTGCCTATGAGTCCGGCCACATCGTTGTGGAGGTATCGGAGACAGCCGAGGGAGGCGAGACTCTCGTGGCACAGTGGAGAGGCCGGAGCCCCTTAGAGTGGGGCCCCGATTCCCCTGCTGGGGGCACGACGAGAGGACGAGCATGGGCCTGCTGAGCGACATCCGTTCGCCTGAGGACGTCCGGGCGATGACGCCCGGCCAGATGCCGGAGCTCGCCGAGGAGATCCGCAGGTTCCTCGTGGAGAGCGTCTCGCGCACGGGCGGCCACCTGGGCCCGAACCTGGGCGTCGTCGAGCTGACCATCGCCATGCACCGGATCTTCGACTCGCCGCGTGACGCCATCGTGTTCGACACCGGCCACCAGGCCTACGTGCACAAGCTGCTCACGGGCCGGCAGGACTTCTCGGAGCTGCGCAAGCGTGGCGGCATGTCGGGCTACCCGAGCCGCGCCGAGTCCCCGCACGACGTCGTGGAGAACTCCCACGCCTCCACCGCGCTGTCCTGGGCGGACGGCATCGCCAAGGCCAACCAGGTGCGGGGCAAGGACGACCACGTCGTCGCCGTCATCGGCGACGGCGCCCTCACGGGCGGTATGGCCTGGGAGGCGCTGAACAACATCGCCGAGAGCCGGGACCGCAAGCTCGTGGTCGTCGTCAACGACAACGGCCGGTCCTACTCGCCGACCATCGGCGGCCTCGCGAACCACCTCGACACGCTGCGCACCACCAGCGGCTACGAGGCCTTCCTCAGCTGGGGCACGCGCGCCCTGCACCGCTCCGGCCCGCCAGGACGCTTCGCCTGGCGCTGGCTGCACGGCCTGAAGAAGGGCCTCAAGGACGTCGTGGCCCCGCAGGGTCTGTTCGAGGACCTCGGCATCAAGTACATCGGCCCCGTCGACGGCCACGACACCGAGGCGCTCGAGCGGGCGCTCGGCCGCGCCAAGGCCTACGGCCGTCCGGTGATCGTGCACGCGATCACGGAGAAGGGCCGCGGGTACAAGCCCGCCGAGGAGGACATCGCCGACCGGTTCCATGCCGTCGGCGTGATCCACCCCGAGACCGGGCTGCCCGTGGCGCCCAGCCGGTTCGGCTGGACCAAGATCTTCGCCGACGAGATCGTGCAGATCGGCCGCCGGCGGCCCGACGTCGTCGCGATCACCGCCGCCATGCTGCACCCCGTCGGGCTCGCGCCGTTCCAGGAGCAGTTCCCGGAGCGCACCTTCGACGTCGGCATCGCCGAGCAGCACGCCGTGACCTCGGCCGCCGGCATGGCCTTCGCCGGGCTGCACCCCGTCGTCGCCGTGTACGCGACGTTCCTGAACCGGGCGTTCGACCAGGTGCTCATGGACGTGGCCCTGCACAAGGCCGGCGTCACCTTCGTCCTGGACCGCGCGGGCATCACCGGTGACGACGGTGCCAGCCACAACGGCATGTGGGACATGGCGATGCTGCGGATCGTGCCCGGGCTGCGCCTGGCCGCCCCGCGCGACGAGACGACGCTGCGCGCCGCGCTGCGCGCCGCCGTCGACGTCGACGACGCGCCCACCGTGGTCCGGTACCCCAAGGGCGCCGTGGGCGACGACATCCCGGCCGTCGAGGAGCTCGACGGCGTGGACGTCGTGGGGCGGTTCTCGCCGGCAGGCTCGAGCGGCGGGGCGACCCGCCGCGTGCTCGTCGTCGGCGTGGGCTCCATGGCGGGCTGCGCCATGGACACCGGTGCGGCGCTCGCGGCGCACGGCGTCGAGATCACCGTCGCGGCCCCGACCTGGGTGCTGCCCGTCCCGGAGAACCTGGTCAAGCTGTGCGGCGAGCACGACCTCGTGGTGACGCTGGAGGACGGCGTGGTCGACGGCGGCGTGGGTGACATGCTCGCGCAGCGCGCCGGGGAGCAGGGCATCGGGACGCCGCAGGTGCACGTCGGCCTGCCCGTGGCGTTCCTCGACCATGCGAGCCGCGACCACATCGTCAAGGCGCAGCGGATGACCGCCGCGGACGCGACGCGCGACGCGCTCGCGGCTCTCGCGCTGCTGTGAGCGGCGAGCACCGTCGCAGACGTGTGAGACTTCCCTGGTGAGCGGCACAGGAACTGCGACCAGGCGGACCGTCGGCGTCGAGGAAGAGCTGATGCTGATCGGGCACGACGGGGCCCCCATCCCACGAGCCCGCGACGTGCTCGGCAGTGCGGAGCCGGCCGACGGGCCGCTCGAGCACGAGCTCATGGAGGAGCAGATCGAGACGGCCACGGCGCCGCACTCGACGCTGGAGGAGATCGCCGCCGCGATCCGGGAGGGCCGGGCCGGCGCCCAGGCGGCGGCCGACCGGCACGACGCCCGCATCGCCGCCCTGGGCACCTCACCCCTGGCGCTCGCCGGCACGACGGTCGGCAAGCTCCGGTACCTCCTGGCGCGCGCCGAGTTCGGCCTGACGGCTCGCGAGCAGCTGACCAGCGGCTGTCACGTGCACGTCGCGGTGGCGGACGACGCCGAGGGCGTCGCCGTCCTCGACCGCATCGGGCCCTGGCTCGCGCCGCTCCTGGCGCTGTCCTCGAACTCGCCGTACTGGATGGGCGACGACTCCGGGTACGCGAGCTTCCGCTCCCAGGTCTGGTCGCGCTGGCACACGGCGGGCCCGACGCGCCACTTCGGCACCCCGGAGGCGTACCACGCCGCGGTCGACGGCCTGGTCGCGACCGGCACCATCCTGGACGAGGGGATGGTCTACTTCGACGCACGGCTGTCCGCCCGCTATCCCACCGTCGAGATCCGGGTCGCCGACGTGTGCCTCTCCGCCGACATCGCGACGCTGCTGGCCGCGCTGGCGCGCGGGCTCGTCGAGACGGCCGCGCGGGCGGCCGACGCCCCGGCGCCCGACGTGCCCGTCGAGATCCTGCGCACGGCGCTCTGGCGGGCCGGACGTTCCGGGCTCGGCGGCGACCTGCTGGACCCGCGGACCTGGCGGCCCGCCGCGGCGCACGACGTCGTCGGCGCGCTGGTCGACCACGTCCGTGACGCACTGGCGGACATGGGCGACCTCGACACCGTGACCGAGCTGCTGGGCGGGCTCTGGTCCGGCGGGGACGGGGCGACGCGCCAGCGGTCCTGGGCCGCCGAGGCGGACGGAGACCTCGCCGCGGTCGCCCGGCGCGCGGCCGACGCGACGCTGCTGTGAGCTCACGCGGCCGGTGAGCGGCGCTCACCAGTAGTTGCCGGCGATGTCCCGCCGCCTGGGTATGGCCGACCCTCCGTCGCCGTCCGGAATTCAGGTTGCCCGGCCGGGAGCGAGCCTGGAACCGTTCGTGCATGGATCTCGCCAGCGCCTTCCCGCCGTTCGGCCTCCGGGTCGCCTGCGGCGACCTCGAGCTGCGCCTGCCCGACGACGCCGAGCTGCTCCGCCTGGCGGACCTCGTCGTGGCCGGCATCCACCCGCCCGAGCGGCGGCCGTTCGTGTTTCCCTGGAACGTCGGAGAGCCGGCCGAGGTGCGCCGCAGTCTCCTGCAGTTCCACTGGTCGGCGCGCGGCAAGATGTCGCCGGAGCTCTGGGCGCTGGAGCTCGCGGTCTTCCGGCACGGGGAGCCGATCGGCATCCAGAGCGTGGGCGGCAGGGCGTTCGGCGTGACGCGGACGGGCGGGACCGGTTCGTGGCTGGGCCTGGACCACCACGGCCAGGGCATCGGCAAGCGGATGCGCTTGATGGCCCTGCACCTGCTGTTCGAGGGGTTCGATGCCGTCGACGCCACGACGGAGGCGTTCGACGACAACCCGGAGTCGAACGGGGTGACGCGTGCGCTCGGCTACACGCCGAACGGCGTCGTGCGGCAGGAGCGGCAGGGCGAGCCCGCCACCGAGAACCGGTACCGCATGACGCGCGAGGCGTGGGCCGCGCGCCCGGACGCGCACCGGCTGGACGTCACGCTGGAGGGTGTGGCCCCGGTCCGGGCGATGCTCACGATGGACCCCCGGTCCTAGCCGCTCAGGTCCTTCCAGGTCCTGGCCGGTCAGCCGTAGATCGTCTCGGCGTACTGCGGGCCGTAGTGCTGCTCGACTTCGGCGAGGGTCTGTTCCGGACGCTCCAGGGTGTGCGCGATCACGGCGCGGCGGGGCACCGTCTCCAGGTCCCACGCGTCGGGGTCCCACGCCTTGGAGCGCAGGAAGGCCTTGGAGCAGTGGTGGAAGACCTCCTCGATGTCGACCTCGAGGGCGAGCACCGGGAGGTTGCGGCGCACCTGGAGCTCCGCGAGGTACGGCGCGTCGCGCACGATGCGGGCGGAGCCGTTGACCCGCAGCGTGTCACCACGGCCGGGGATCACGAAGATCAGGCCCACGTGCGGGTTCTCGAGCACGTTGAGATACCCGTCGGTGCGCCGGTTGCCGGGGCGCTCCGGGATGGCGATGGTGCGGTCGTCCAGGATGCGCACCAGCGAGCCGGCCGGGTCGCCCTTGGGGGAGACATCGAGGTTGCCGTCGGCGTCCGACGTCGCGACCAGGCACAGGGGCGAGGCCTCGAGCCACTGCCGGTCGAGCTCGTGCAGGGCGGTGCGCACCTTGCCGGCGGCAGGACCGAGGGGCGGCGGGATGATCTCGCGGAGCTCCTCGACGGTGCTGACGGTCGTTCCGCCGAACCTGGTCGGCCGGCTGCTCAGCTCGTGGGTCATGACCTCAACATAGGCCGGGCACGCCGGTCGCGACCAGTGAACTGACGCGCACCACGCGAATGGGGCATGTCAGACCATCCGGGTACGCTCGCAGCGCCATGACCGAGCAGACCACCCTCCCTAGCCCCGCCGATGCCCCCGCCGGCTCGCCCCGACCCTGGAAGGTGCGCGCGGCCCGCCGCGTCGTGGAGCAGGCCCAGGCGCTGCTCGACGACGCCCGGCTGCTCACCACCGCGGACGTCGGCCTGCGCGAGCGCGTCCGCGACGCCTACACGGCCACCCGCGAGGTGCGCGTGCACGCCGACCTGCGCACGGTCGGCGTCTCGGCCCTGGAGGACCGGCGCAAGAAGCTGCGGGTAGCCGTCCTGGAGAAGGCAGGGTTCAAGCACGTCACGCAGGTGCTCGTGGCAGGTACGGACCGGCTCGTCGAGGCGGGCATCGGTGCCGGGACGGCGAAGCTCGCCACCAGCGCGGCGCGCGAGCTCGCGGACGAGGTGGACGCCGACCTGCGGTTCCGCATCGACGTGGACCCCGACGACCCGTACGCCACGGTGCTCGTCCAGACCCTGTACGCGTTCGGGCTGGCCACCGACGCCCGCCACCGCCACCTGGACGAGGCGCGCCGCGCGGCCGCCGTCGTACCGGGGCAGCTGGAACCCGCCGCCCTCGCCGGGAGCCGCTGGCGCCGCCTGCTGGCGCCCGCCGACCGCAGGGCCGCGGCCTTCGCGGCGGTCTCCGCGCTCGCGGACCAGGTGGCCGCCGCGCGGCTCACGGACGACGCGCGGGCGGTGCGCGCCGCCGTCGGGCAGCCGCCGGAGGCCGCGGAGGTGTGGGCGGACTTCGAGGCCCGGTCGGCGGAGTACTACGGGCTGCTGTCGCAGGTCGTGGACCTGGGCGACGACCACGAGGCCGCCGAGGGCGGCCTGCCCGCCGACGTCGTGCGACGGGTCGAGGCGCAGCCGCTGGACCGCACCCTGCTGCGCGCCAACCTGCGCGGCTACCAGCAGTTCGGCGCCAGGTATGCGCTGGTGCAGCGCCGCACGATCCTCGGCGACGAGATGGGCCTGGGCAAGACCATGCAGTCGATCGCCGTGGCCGCCCACCTCGTGGCCACCGGCGGCACGCACGTGCTGGTGGTGTGCCCGGCGAGCGTCGTCACGAACTGGAAGCGCGAGGTGGAGCAGCACTCCGACCTGACGGCGGTGGTGATGCACGGCAACGACCGGGAGAGGACGGCGGCCGCCTGGCTCGACGGCGGCGGCGTCGCGATCACGACGTTCGAGGTGCTGGGCCGGCTCGACCTCCCGTACGACCTCACGCCGGCGCTCCTGGTCGTGGACGAGGCACACTACGTGAAGAACCCCGACACCATCCGCGGCCGCGAGGTACGGCGCTGGGCGGACCGGTCCGACCGCGTCCTGTTCCTGTCCGGCACGCCGATGGAGAACAAGGTCGCCGAGTTCAAGAACATGGTGGGCTACCTGCAGCCCGAGGTCGCCGGACAGCTCGACCCGAACGCCGACCTGTCCGGAGCCAGGGCCTTCCGCCGGATCGTCGCGCCCGCCTACCTGCGACGCAACCAGGAGGACGTGCTCACCGAGCTGCCCGAGATGGTGCAGGTCGAGGAGTGGGAGCAGTTCGGCCCCGTGGACGGCGCCGCCTACCGCGACGCCGTGCTCGCCGGCAGCTTCATGGCGATGCGGCAGGCCGCCTTCGCGGTGTCCGACGCCGCCGACTCCGCCAAGCTGGTGCGCCTGCGGGAGCTGGTCACCGAGGCCGTCGACGGCGGCCGCCGCGTCATCGTCTTCTCGTACTTCCTGTCGGTCCTGGAAAAGGTGATGGACCTGCTCGGAGATCTCGCGGTCGGCCCGCTGAACGGCTCGGTGCCCGTGCACGAGCGGCAGGCCATGGTGGACGCCCTGTCCGAGCCCGATGGGCCCTCCGTGCTGGTCAGCCAGATCACCGCCGGGGGAGTCGGCTTGAACGTGCAGGCCGCGAGCGTGGTCATCTTCTGCGAGCCGCAGGTCAAGCCCACCATCGAGGCGCAGGCCGTCGCCCGCGCACACCGCATGGGCCAGACGCGCACGGTCCAGGTGCACCGGCTGCTGGTCGAGCAGTCCGTGGACCAGCGGATGATGGAGATCCTCGGGTCCAAGTCGGCGCTCTTCGAGGAGTTCGCCCGCCAGTCCGAGATCACCGACGCCTCGCCCTCGGCCGTGGACGTCGCGGCGCCGTCCGCGACCTCTCTGTCCCGGACGATCCTGGCCGAGGAGCAGGAACGACTGAGCCGCACACCATGAGATGACCGTCGGCAATCCATTGGGGTGTGATATCCGGTTCAATCGGGATTGAGGTTCACTGACGTCGTGTCCCTGCTGACGTCACCACCCGGTGCGACGGTCACACCCACCCTCTCGCCCGGTCGGCTGCTCGCACCGGCCCGACGCATGGTGCCGTTCGTGGGGCGCGCCGCCGAGCTCGCGGCACTCCTCGACTGGTGCACGGGCCAGGAGGCGGTAGCGATCCGGCTGGTCAGCGGACCGCGCGGCGTCGGGAAGACGCGCCTCGCCCGCGAGGCGGCACACGCGATGGCCCACGCCGGCTGGACCTGCCTCGACGTGCCCGACGGCGCGGAACCCGCGGCGCTCGCCGCCGTACCGGACGGCGCCCCCGCGCTCCTGGTGCTCGACGACGCCGAGACGCGCGGCCCGGCGCTCGCGGAGCTCCTCCGGAGGGCTGCTCGCGGCCGCAACGGCGCGCTCCGCATCCTGCTGGTCGCGCGCGGTGTCGGGCCGTGGTTCGACCGGCTCACCGCGACCGACCTGGCGGTCCGGGCACTGCTCGAGCCGGCGCGGGCCGGTGACGACCTGGCCACCGAGGTGCTCCCCGGGCAGGTGGACGCCCGGCTCGTCGCCGCGTTCGTGGAGCCGTACGCGCGGGCACTCGGGGTCGCCGTGCCGCGGGTCGCCGTCGCCTCGGTGCCCGGCGGAGCCCGGATGCTCGACCTGCACGCGGCGGCGCTCTGCGCCGTCCTGCGCACGCAGGCGCGGAGGCCGCTGGGCGCGCTGCCCGTCGACGTGTCCGACGCTCTCGGCGAGCTGCTCGAGCACGAGCGCTGGGCCTGGTTCCGCTCGGCGGACGACGCCGGGCTGCTCGGCGAACCCGGGTTCCGGTCCGAGGCCATCGACTGCCTGGTCGCGGCCGCGACGCTCACCGGCGTGCGCACCGCGGACGCGGCGGAGAACCTCGTACGTCGCGTGGCGGGCGTCGTGCCGGGTGTGCGGCCGGGCGCGGAGGCCGACGTCGGGCGGTGGCTGGTCGGTCTGGACCCGCAGCGGGCGCTGCCCCGGCGCCTGGTGGACCCGCACCTGCTGGCCGAGCTGACGGACACACCACGGCTGCTCGGGGCGTGCCTCGCAGGGGCCGCGACGCCGTCGGCGCGGCGGGCGGCCCTGCGCGTGGCCGGCATCGTCGCGGACCGGCTCGACGGCCGGTCGGCGGACCCGGGCGCAGCCCTCGACCAGCTCGGAGCGACGGTCGCGGTCCTTCCGGAGGACGGTGACGTGCTGCGTTCCGTCACCGGGGCGCTCCCGCACCCGTCGCTCGCGCTGGGTGAGCTGCGCGCCGAGCTGGCGCTGCGCACGCTCGCCGCCACCTCGGCCGGTGACCCCGCGGACCGCGCCGAGGCCCTGCGCGACGTCGGCATGGCGCTCGGCGAGGTGGGCCGCGCCGCGGATGCCGAGCGCTACGAGCGGCAGGCCGTCGTCCTGCTCCGTGAGCTGGCCGGGTCCGACCCGCACCGGTTCCGGCCGCGCCTGGCCGCGCTGCTCGCGAACATGGGCACCACGTTCTCCGACCAGGGGCGGCCGCAGGACGCGCTGCGGTGCGAGGAGGAGGCGGTCGAGCTGCTCCGGCTCGTCGACGCCGAGCACCCCGGCGTGGTGACGCTCGACCTGACGGCGGCGGTGTCGAACCTGGCCGTGACGTTCGCGGAGCTGGGAAAGCCGCTGGCCGCGCTCGCGCCGAGCCGTGAGGCGGTGGAGCTCGGGCGCCGGATCGCGGGCCGTCACCCCGGCCGGTTCACGGGGGCGCTGGCGCTGTCCCTGATGAACGTGGCCCGGCGGCTGCGGGAGCTCGGCCGGGGAGCGGAGGCCGGCCAGGCCGCCGAGGAGTCGCTGGAGATCCGGCGTCGGCTGGCCGCCTCCGACCCGGACGAGCACATGTCGGCGCTGGGCGACTCCCTGGAGGTCATGGGCAGCGTGCTCACGGACCAGGGCCGGGGTCAGGAGGCGCTGCGGTACCTCGAGGAGGCGGTCGAGATCCGGCGCCGGACGGCCGAGGAGAACCCCGGCCGGTACCTGGCGGACCTCGCGTACTCCCTCCGGGCGCTGGGCACACAGCTCTCCGACCTCGGCAGGCGGGACGAAGGGCTCGGGCTGCAGCAGGAGGCGGTCGAGGTACAGCGGCGGCTCGCCGCCGACAACCCAGGCCGGTACGTGCCAGGGTTGGCCGAGGCGCTGTCCGCCCTCGGGGTGACCTGCTCCCGGCTGGACCGGCCGCAGGACGCCCTCAACGCGGAGCGTGAGGCGACCAGGACCTGGCGTGAGCTGGCCGCCGGCGACCCGCACCGCTACCGGCCCTGGCTGGCGCAGTCGCTGACGAACCTGGGCTCGATCTTCGCGGTCCGCCGGCTCGGTGACGAGGCGGTGGAGCCCGCGGGCGAGGCGGTGACGATCCTGCGGGAGCTCGCCGCCCAGAACGCGCCGAAGTACGCGCCACGGCTCGCGGAGGCACTGCGGGTGCTGGCGCTCGCGCTGCACGACCAGGAGCGGTTCGACGAGGCCCGGCGGGCCCGGGCCGAGGCGGAGGAGCTGGGCGGGGCGCAGACCGTCTGAGGACTCGGTCCCGGTCACCGCAGAGCTGTGCTCGGCGAGGTGGAACGAGCTGGTCCCGACCATGGGTCGCGCTCGTTCTGAACCCTCCGGAAGCCTTTTCCTGAAGAGGTCGAGCGCGTTCCGAGCGGGTGAATGGATCGTGCCCACATGACGCCCGGGAAGTGTCCATCTGAGGTCACACCCGCTATTTCCGGTCGGGTGAAAGGCTTTGCCGCGCTCCTTCTCTTCGGCCGCCGTCCTCGGCGTCTCGAACGGCGCGACAAAGCCCGTGTTCTCGCGGACGACAGGTGGAATGACCGAGTTGTCTGCGCCCACACACTGACGTCCTTTTCCGCATCCTTGAGCGTGAGGGAGAAAAGAATCATGATCGAATCTCGCAACTCGCACCGATTCGACTGGACTCCTGCGGCGTCAAGGCGCAAGACTGGGCGTGTGAACGAAATCACATTGGAAGCAGAAGTCAACCGACCCGACCAGGACCTGACAGCGCTCGAAGCCGCGCGTCTGCTGGGAGTGTCGAAGCTGCACGTCATCGACCTTCTCGAGGCAGGTGAGATCGACTACCACATGGTCGGCAGCGACCTGATGTTCAACGCAGCGGAGATCGCGTCCTACAAGTCGGACCGCGAGCACCGCGACTCGGAGTCCCTCGTATCCGCATGACCCCCGCGCGGCGGTCGGCGCCCTGGCGCTTCCGCTGACGCAGTGCGCGTGCCTCGCACACCGGCGACGCCGCGCCCCCTGACGCCTGGGCGCACGTTCATCATCTGAGAACGTGCGCTCTTGTCCTTACGGGCCCGTACCACTGGCGATGCCACCGACCGGGTCACGGCTCGGGTCGTTCCCAGCTCAGCGGCTCCAGGTCGCGCGGGCCGTCGGCCAGCAGAGCGGCGATGGCCGCAGCGGGTACGGGCCGCCCGCCCCATGCGTCGACGCCGACGTTGATCTGCCGGCCACGCTGCCGCCAGGTGTTGTGCACGTGGCCGTGCACCACCCAGGAGCCACGGTCCACGGGGCGGTACTCCACGAACCGGTCCTCCCCGTGCGAGTCGCCCTCGAACGGGAAGTGCGACAGCACGACGTTCTGGCCGCCGACGGCGACCGGGTCGGGCCGGTCGTGGATCTCGGCGAAGCCCGCGTCCAGGTAGCGCTGTCGTTCCTTGGTGCGACGCCGCTCGCGAGCCTCCGGTTCGCCCTTGCGCAGCGTGCGCTCACCCTCCCAGCAGCGGTCGTGGTTGCCGGGAACCAGGATCTTGCGCCCAGCCAGCCGGTCGACGTGGGCGAGCGACTCGTCGAGCGCGCCCAGCGCGACGTCGCCCAGCACCCACACGGTGTCGTCGTCGGAGACGGTCTCGTTCCAGAGCTCGACGAGCCGGGCGTTCATGGCGGGGGCACCGGGGAAGGGGCGGTCGCAGAAGCGGATGATGTTCAGGTGCCCGAAGTGCTGGTCGGACGTGTAGTACGTAGTCATGTCGGAACGACATTCAACAGGCTCCCGGGTCGCCGGGGAAACGAATTCTGCGGCGCGGGAGCCTGTCGGGTGCTCAGCGCTCGTAGTTCCAGGTGCACAACCAGCTGTCGGTGGTGTAGCTCGCCTCGTCGGCGTCCCCGCCTTGCCAGGGGATGACGACGCCGTCCTGCCGGGTGGCCGTGGTGTAGTCGCCTGCGGGGAGAACGACGGTCTGGCTCGGGATCGTGAGGGAGTAGCCGGAGCATTCGGGCTGGTCGCCCTTGGCGTAGTAGGTGCAGTTCTCGCACGGGTCGATCGTGACGACACCGGTGGCCGGCCCGGTGTAGACCATCTCGAACTGGTCCGGGCTGTAGTTGTAGATGGTCAGCGTCACGCTGCCTGCGGGCTCGGAGCGCGGGGGGAACGTGACACCTGACTCCGGGCTCAGCCGTGCGATGGCAGAAGCGATCTGGAGCCGCTCGGCGTACTTGGCCTCCTTCGCCCTCGGGTACGAGTCGAGGAGGCCCTTCAGGTTCGCTTCCGCGGCGAAGTGGTCCTCCGCCTCGAACTGCCGGACGGCGCACTCGAGCAGTCCGGCGGGCACCCGCTTCCGGGTCTTGTCGGCCAGTGCGCTCAGCGTGCCGGAATCGAACCCGGCCAGAAAGCCGGTCGAGCCTGTCACCGCGGCCGTGTCGGTGCAGCCGTTCTTCTGCGCGAGCCGTTTGATCAGGCCGTCCCGCCACGATGCGAGGTCGTCCGGAAGTGCTGCGGCCGGCTCGCTGGCCGGGTGGTCCGCCATCAGCTCGGTCAGCGGCCGCTGCGCGGCCCGGAGCTCCCCGTCCTCGACGAACTGCATGCCGCAGCCGTGGAGGGCACCGGGCAGCTCGCTCTCCGCGACGGACCGGAGCGGGCCGGGCGTCCCGGGCTCGGCGAAGTGCCGCACCGCGGTGAGCGTGTTGCACACCTCCGTGCCCTTGGCCCGGGCGTACAGATCGTCGATCAGACCGGGCACGCGGCCCGCGGCACGTGTCTCCGGGTGCTCCGCCGCTGTCCGGAGGTACGTCGCGTACGCGACGTCGTACGGCTCCTTGTACGACGCGAAGGCGCTGGGCATCCCGTCCAGGCTCTGCTCCGCGCGGTCCAGGTCGTACGCGAGGTGCTGCTCCAGCACCTCGTGCTGCGTCACCACGTACGCGAGGGCCAGGATCGGGACGACGGCGAGGGTTGCCCACCCGACGCGGCCTGCGGCGCGGGGCGCCCAGACGGTGCGCCGCGGCGTCTCGCGCCGTGTGCGGCGCCGGGCGAGGAGTGCCGCGTCCAGCGCGAACAGGCCGAGGGCGCCCAGGTAGCCGAGCGCCCACCAGACGGCGATCGGTTCGCGCTCGATCGGCAGCGCGAGCCAGGCCAGCGCCGCCGTGGCGGCCAGCGCGACGACCAGGCGGAGCCAGGCCCGCAGGTGGAGGTAGCCCAGGCCGAGACCGCTCAGGTTGAGCAGGGCGGCGGTCAGCGGGCGGGCGGGCGTCACGTCGGTGGTGTCGTCGGTGCTGTCGGAGGGCGCGTCGCCCGGCTCCTCGGATGGGCTCGCCGTCGGTGCGGTCTCGGTGCTCATGAGCCGCGATGCTAGAGCCGATAACTACCCGAAAGCGGCGAAAAGGTCCTCGTCGGCCGGGTGAATTGACCCTTGAGTCCGAACTGTAATGAGCTCCGTGATGGGCAATGATCAGCGGGTGGACCTCGCCGTCGACCTGAGCCAGCGCACCGGACGTACCGATGCCATCTACCGCGCGCTGCACGCGGCCCTGACCGGGGGCAGGATCCCGGCAGGGGAGCGGCTGCCCTCGTCCCGGGATCTGGCCAGGGATCTCGGCGTCTCGCGCGCGAGCGTCACAGAAGCCTACGACCGGCTCGTGGCGGAGGGTTTCCTGGAGACGCGGCCCGGGTCGGGCACGTTCGCCACGGCTGCGGCGAGCGACACCCCGTCCGTGCGGCACCGTCCGGGCGCGCTGCGTCCCCGGGCAGGCTGGCGCTGGGCCCCACGTCCCACGAGCGGCGACGTGGCCGTCCCCGCGCACGACTTCCGGGTGGGTATCCCGGATGCGAGCCTCTTCCCCTTCGACACCTGGCGCCGCCTGCTGGCCGCGGAGTCGCGCGCCGGTCGTACGGCGGGCTCGTACTCCGGCCCGGCGGGCCTGCCCCGGTTCCGGGAGGCCGTCGCCCGCTACGTGGCAGGCTCGCGCGGGGTCCGTGCGGGGCCCGACGACCTCGTCGCGACGACCGGCGCGCAGCAGGCGCTCGACCTCGTGGCGCGCGTGCTGCTCGAACCGGGGGACGTCGTCGCCATGGAGGACCCGGGCTACCCCGAGGCGCGCGAGCTCTTCACGCTGCACGGCGCCCGGGTGGTGCCGGTGCCCGTCGACGCGGAGGGCCTGGTCGTCGAGAAGATCCCGGCTCGGGCGCGCCTGGTCTACACCACGCCGTCGCACCAGTTCCCCCTCGGCATGCCGCTGTCGCTCGCCCGGCGACGGGCCCTGCTCGCGCACGCCGCACGCCACGGGGCAGCGGTGATCGAGGACGACTACGACAGCGAGTTCCGCCGTGCCCGCCGTCCGCTGGAGTCGTTGCAGGCCCTCGACCGGGACGGGCGCGTCGTCTATGTCGGCACGTTCTCGAAGTCGCTGCTCCCCGGCCTGCGTGTCGGGTACCTGGTGGCGCCGTCGTCGCTCCGGGACGCGCTGCTCGCGGCCCGTCAGCTCACCGACGGACACGGCGCCGTGCACGTGCAGGCGGCGCTCGCGCGCCTCATCGACGACGGGCTGCTCGCCCGCCACGTCCGCAAGGCCTCGGCGCGCTACACCGAGCGGTACGAGATCCTGCTCGACGCCCTGAAGGACCTCCCGGTGGAGCCGGTGCCGACGGCAGCGGGCCTGCACGTGGCGGCCCACCTGCCCGCGGACGCCGCGCTGGGCTCGCGGGAGCTCGTGGCGCGTGCCCGACGGCGGTCGGTTGCCCTGGACTCCCTCGGCACCTACGCGGTGGGCCCGCACCGCGACGGGGTCGTGCTCGGGATCGGCGGTGCGGTCACGAGCACTATCCGGCCAGGTATTCGGGTGCTGGAGCATCTGCTGGCGCCGTGACCGCCGCGATGGCGCGTGCGCGCCGCCGGCGCCACGTCGCCCAGGCCAGGCCGCCCAGTGCGGCGAGCACCGGTCCCAACATGTGCGGTCCGGTCATCACGAGCAGCCCGATCGCCGCGACCAGTGACACGGCCGCGCACCACCAGCTGATGCCTCGCCGCGGCAGGAGCCGCAGCGCCGCGGCCGTGCCCACCACGTAGAGCAGGGAGAACGTGGCTGTCGCCATGAGCACGATCGCGTCGGTGGACTGGTGCAGGGCGGCGAGCAGCGCCGTCGTGCCGAGGGCGACCGCGGTGATGAGCGCGAGGGAACGGCGCGGGGTGCGGCCGGGCGCGGTGGCGAGCCACCTCGGGAGTGCGCCGTCGCGGGCCAGTGCGGCGCCCATCCGGCTGCCGCCCGCGAAGTAGACGTTGATGGCGCCGACGGTCAGCAGCACGGCCAGCACCGTGGTGACGGGCCGCGCGTTCTCCCCGAACCCGAGCACGAGCAGGTCCGAGAGCGGCGCGGGACCAGGCGCCGGCCCGAGCGCCGCCACCGTCGCGAACGCGACGCCCAGGTAGAGCACGCCGACGGCCCCCACCGCGATGGCCGTGGCACGCGGGATGTCCCGGGCAGGGTCGCGGTACTCGGCGGAGAGCGAGCCCAGGATCTCCCAGCCGGCGAAGGCCCAGACCAGCAGCGCCGCCGCGGAACCCGCCGCGCCCCAGCCGTGCGGGGCGAACGGCGTCAGGTGGGCGACCTGAGCGTGCGGCAGCGCCACGACCACGGCGACGGCCAGCAGGAGCGCCACCGCCCCCGCGATGACGAGCTGCGCCGTGCCGGACACCCGCAGGTCGAACCAGTTCATGACCGCGCACGCCGCGATGATCGCGACCGTGGTGGCCAGCGCCGTCCCGGTACCGCCGCCCGTCGCGTCGGCGACGTACGCGCCGGCGAAGCCGGCCGCTGCGGGAGCGCCCACGCCGATGGTCCCGTAGAAGGCCCAGCCGACCATGGTGGACGCCCGCTCGCCGAAGGCGAGCCGGGCGTAGGTGGCCACACCGCCGCCGTCGGGGTGGCGTGCGCCGAGCGCGGCGAACGTCGTAGCGAGCGGCACGGACAGGAGCACGAGCGCCGCCCACGCGACCAGGGACGCCGGGCCTGCCGCACCCGCCGCGAGGGCCGGGAGGGAGATGACGCCGGTGCCGAGCATGGCACCGAGGGTGAGTGCGGCCCCCTGGGGGACGCTGAGTCCGTTCTGCATGCCCTGACGCTATGCGCCCGGTGGACCGTCGAACGGGCCGATCCCGGGTCAGTCGTTCAGGCCAGTTGCGGCTTGCCCGCTGAGGGCCGGAGCTCGCGCGAGCGTCCGCAGCCGCCGCAGCCCGGCGGTGGTCGCGATGACGACGATCGTCGTCCCGCCGGTCAGGTACCAGCCCTCCGACGGCTCGATGGTGCGGCCGCCCCCACCGCCTCCCAGGTTCTTGGTGCGGATCGCCAGCAGCCGGCTCTTCACGTCGTCGCCGTCCGCCGCGGTGCCGTCGAAGTCGACGGCGGTGGGGTGCATGGTGGCGAGCTCGCTGCCCTCCATGATCATGATCTCGGCGAGCACCAGGACCCGGTCCAGGTAGGGCACCGTCGCCTTGACCTCCTGGCCGATCATCGCCGCGGCGAACGACGGCGCCGCGAGGAACGAGGAGCTGAGCCCCACCGAGTCGGGGATCTCGCGCCGGATGCGCCGCGACAGGTCCTTGTCGAAGACCCGCAGGACCGTGCGGAGCTGCCGCGGCGCGTCCTTGGTCCGGGGGATCGACCGGGCGGCGAAGCCGATGCCGATGGTCGTCGCGCCGCCGCTCGTGACCACCACGATCGCTTGGGCCGCGTCGACGTACGCGGCACGCAGGACCGCCGCGCGGCGGGCGTCGCCGATCACGACGGGGACGTCGCGGGAGCGCGCGACGGCGATACCGCGGGCGGACTCGTCGAAGTCGACGGCGACCACCGGCACACCGCGCCGGTCCAGGGACCGCACGATGCGGGTGCCGAGATCGCCGAGGCCCACGACCACCACGTGGTCCGACATCGGGTGCAGCGGGGAACCGGCGTCGAGCAGGCGCTGGGTGCGCACCACGCCGTCGACCACCACACCGGTGACCCACGGGATGACCGCGACGCTCACGACCGTCAGGACCACCTGGGTGACCTTGACCACCGGGTTCGCGTCGTGGTCCGGGTCGCTGCCGGCCAGGGACGGCAGCACCGCCTCGTACAGCGCACCGGCCCAGGACGAACCGGTGGCGAGCATGATCGTGAGCGCACCGACGAGCACGACGACGAGCAGGACGCCGGCCGCGAGCAGCAGGTTCCACCCCGAGGTGATCGCGAGCGTGCGGAGGTACTCGCCGAACCGCCGGCGCCGGTGCGGGTCCACCTCGTCCTCGTCGGGCTCGAGGTCGGCCTTGACCTCCGGCAGCACGTCGTCCTCGGCGGCATCCGCCAGATGGACCTTCGGCGTGAGGTCCTGCAGGGCCTCAGCGCTCGGCAGCGCCGTGACGGTGCCGTCCGCGGCGGTCGCGAACAGCACCATGCGGGTGGCCAGGGACGTCTCGCCGTCCACGACGGCGACGAGGCGGCGGTGCTCCACCGGGAGGCGGATGAGGCGGCGCAGCGCGGCGCCGACGATCTCGGGCGCCGCGAACGCGGACGCGGACAGCACGGTGCAGCGGTCGCGCTGCAGGTGCCGGCCGAGCGACTCGTCGAAGATCCGGACCACGACGTGCAGCTCGGGCCAGGCCTCACGCAGCAGCAGCGCGAGGGCGACGTTGCCGCCGTCGTCCTGGTGCACGAGGGCGGCGGCGGACGCGTGGCCCGCTCCGGCGTCCGCGAGGGCCTCCTCGTCGATGCGCTCCGCCTCGAGGAGGGTGACCCGGTCGATCGCCCCCATCTCCTGGGCGTACCGGGACGTGCTGTCCGGCACGATGACCGTTACGGTGCCCTTGAACCGCGTGCTGAGCGCTCGAGTCAGGCGGAAGGCGAGGGGGTTGTCGCCGACGACGACGTAGTGCGCGTGCGTGCCCGGATGCCCGGCGTCTGTCATGGTCGCAGAGCGTAGCGGGACCCTCCGACAACGAGGGCGCGACGTGCGCGCTCGTCGTCGGAGGGTCCGGGTGAAGTCGTCGGGCGCTACCGGCCCGGTCCCGGGATCAGGCGGGGACGTTCGCCACGCCGTCGGGCAGGAACCGCTTGCCCAGGACCTTCTCGCTGTAGCCGGTGCGGTCCAGGTACGGCGTGATGCCGCCGGTGTGGAAGCCCCAGCCGGCGCCGAGGATCATCGCGAGGTCGATCTGCTGCGGGCCGGGTACGACGCCCTCGTCCAGCATGAGGCCGATCTCGGTGGTCAGCGCCGTGAGCACGGAGTCGAGCACGCCGTCTGCGTCGAGCACGCCGGGCTCGCCCGGACGGGCGGGGCCGAAGACCTCCTGGATGGCCGGGTCCACCGGCTTGGGCAGCCCCTTGGCGGGCGCGTCGAGCACCACGCGGACGCCGTCCTCGACGATCTTGGCCAGACCCGGCGACTCCGGGATGCGGTCGCCGAGGTCCTCGCGCAGCGAGGTGAGCACGTGGTGCGCCACGGCCGGCCCCACGAGGTCCGTCAGCTCGAAGGTCGGCATCGGGAAGCCGAGGGGCGCGAGCGCGCGGTCGGCCACCTCGACCGGCGTTCCGTTCTCGATGGCGGCAAGGACCTGGCCCATCACGAGCAGCAGGAGGCGGTTGACGATGAAGCCGGGGCGGTCGGCCGACATGATCGCCGTCTTGCGGAGCTTCTTCGTGATGGCGAACGCCGTGGCGAGGGCCTCGTCCGAGGTCTCCTGCGCGTTGATCACCTCGACCAGCGGCATCTGGGCCACCGGGTTGAAGAAGTGGATGCCGACCACGCGCTCGGGGTGCTGCAGGTCCGCCGCCATCTCGGTGACGGACAGCGCCGAGGTGTTGGTCGCCAGGACCGTCTCGGGGGAGATGACGCCCTCCAGCTCGGCGAACACCTTCTTCTTGAGCCCCATCACCTCGGTGACGGCCTCGATCACGAAGTCGCACGAGGCGAACTCGCCGATGTCGGTGGTGCCGGACACCGACGACACGATGCGGGTCGCGGCGTCGGGGGAGAGGCGTCCGCGGCCGGCGAGCTTCTCCGCGGTCTCGCGGACGAACGCCAGGCCCTTGTCCACCCGCTCCTGGTCCAGGTCGCGCATGACGACGGGGACACCGAGACGCTGCGCGAAGAGGAACGCCATCTGCGCGGCCATCAGACCGGCGCCGACGACGCCGACCTTGGTGATCGGGCGGGCGAGCTGGGGGTCCGGGGCGCCCTGCGGCTTCTTGCCGCCGCCGACGAGGTTGAACGCGTAGATGCTGGCACGCATCTCGTCGGACATGATCAGGTCCGCCAGGGCCTGGTCCTCCGCGTCGAACGCGTCGGTCCTGATCGCGTTCCGGGCGCCGGCGATCAGCTCCAGCGCGCGGTGCGGTGCGGGGCGCGACGTGCCGACGACGGCGTCGAGCCGCTCCTTCGTGGCGGCGACGACGGCGTCCCACACGGGCTGCGGGTCGAGCTCGCGGCGGGGCACCTCGATCTCTCCGGTGACCACCTTGGCGGCCCAGATGATGGACTGCTCCAGGAAGTCGGCGGCCTCGAACAGCTCGTCGACCAGGCCGATCTTGAGGGCCTCGGCCGGCTTGTACGGCTTGTTCGCGGCGGGCCGCGTGAGGATGACCTCGACCGCCTTCTCGACGCCGACCAGACGCGGCACGAGGTAGGCGCCGCCCCAGCCGGGGATGAGGCCGATGCCGGTCTCGGGCAGGCCGAGCGCCGCGGCGTCGGACGCCACGGTGCGGTAGTCGCAGTTGAGCGCTACCTCGAGGCCGCCGCCGAGGGCCAGGCCGTTGACGAACGCGAAGGTCGGCACACCGGTCGTCGCGCGCAGGTCGCCGAGGATCGTGTACGCGGCGTGGCCCATGCGGCCCAGCTCGAGCGCCTCGTCGTGGCCGTGCACGGCGGTGACGCCCTTGAGGTCGGCGCCCGCGGCGACGAAGTAGGGCTTGCCGGTGACGCCGACGGCAGCGATCTCGCCGGACTCCGCACGGGTGCGGATGACCTCGAGCGCCGCCTTGAGCTCGGCCATGCCGGCCGGTCCGAACGTGTTCGGCTTGGTGTGGTCCAGGCCGTTGTCGAGCGTGACCAGCGCGAGGACGCCGGCGCCGCCGGGCAGGTCGACGTCGCGGACCAGGGAGTGGGTGACGCGCTCCGTAGGGGCGCCGGAGGTCGTCGAAGGGGTCTCAGACACTGGTCAGTTCTCCTCGTCCGTGTGGCCGGAGTAGTCGGCGTGGTGGGGGTTCTCCCAGATGACGCTGCCGCCCTGGCCCAGGCCCACGCACATGGCGGTGAGCCCGTACCGGACCTCGGGGTGCTGCTCGAACTGCCGGGCGAGCTGCGTCATCAGGCGCACGCCGGAGCCGGCCAGGGGGTGGCCCATGGCGATGGCGCCGCCGTACGGGTTGACGCGCGGGTCGTCGTCGGCGATGCCGTAGTGGTCCAGGAAGGACAGCACCTGAACGGCGAACGCCTCGTTCAGCTCGAACAGGCCGATGTCGTCGATCGTCAGGCCTGCGGTCCCCAGGGCCCTGTCCGTGGAGGGCACGGGGCCGTAGCCCATGATCTCCGGGGGCACGCCCGCGTAGCCGTACGAGACCATGCGCATCTTCGCGGGCAGGCCCAGCTCGGCGGCGACGTCGCCGGCCGCGAGGATGGCGCCGGTCGCGCCGTCCGTCAGCGGGGAGGACGTGGCGGGGGTGACCCGGCCCCCCGCGCGGAACGGCGTCTTGAGGCCCTGGATGGACTCGAAGGTGGTCTCGGGACGGGGCAGCTCGTCGGTGGTGGCCAGGCCCCAGCCCCGCTCGGAGGAGCGGACCGCGACCGGGACGAGGTCGGGGTCGATGTTGCCGTTGGCCAGCGCCTTCGCGTACTTGGCCTGCGACTCGACGGCGAACCGGTCGGCGCGCTCCTTGGTGAGCTGCGGGAACTTGTCGTGCAGGTTCTCCGCGGTGACGCCCATGTTCAGGGACTGCGGGTCCACGAGCTTCTCGGCCACGAACCGGGGGTTCACGTCCGCGTCGAAGCCCATCGGGTGGCGGCCCATGTGCTCCACCCCGCCCGCGATCACGACGTCGGCGGCGCCCATGGCGATGCCGGCGGCGGTCGTGGTCGCGGCGGTCATGGCCCCGGCGCACATGCGGTCGATGGCGTAGCCCGGCACGGACTGGGGGAGACCGGCGAGCATGCCGACCGTGCGGCCGAGCGTCAGCCCCTGGTCGCCCTGCTGCGTGGTGGCGGCGATGGCCACCTCGTCGATCCGCTCCGGGGGGAGCTCGGGGTGGCGCCGGAGCAGCTCGCGCACCACCTTCACGATGAGGTCGTCGGCACGCGTCTCTGCGTAGAGGCCGTCGGGCTTGGCCTTGCCGAAGGGCGTACGGGCGCCGTCGACGAAGACGACGTCACGTACCGCACGGCGGGCACGCGGTGATTCCGGGGCTGCGGTCATCAGCAGAACTCCTGGGGGTTTTCGGGACGGCGACGTCCGGTGAGCGACGCCGCTGGATCGAGATACACGCTACCGCGAGTACCGGTAAAAAGCACGCACGATCTGAGACCCGGTCCGGACCCATCTGAAACGCAGTCTCGCCCACCCAAAAACCCTCGTTGAGTGCTGGATATCTGCGGGCTCAGACGTGCGCGAGCCGCAAATACCCAGCACTCAACGAGGGTGTGGGCGGGGGTGGGGGTCAGCCGTTGCCGCGGAGCTTGCGGACTACCTTCTTCGCCGTCGGCAAGGCGGTGTTCCAGGTGTTGTACCAGCGGGAGAACGCGACGTCGATCGAGCCGACCAGCTCGTCCGTGTGCTTGGCGAAGCTCTTCTTGAAGTCGCTGATGCCGTCGTTGAGCAGGCCGTTCATGTCGTACCGCACGAGGCCCTGCTCCTGGGCGATCTCGATGGTGCGCCAGTAGGTCGGCGCGGTGGCCGTGGCCTTGCGGCCGGCGTCGTTGCCGCCGCCGTACAGCAGGAACGAGGTGCTCGCCGAGTTGACGCACCACGCGAAGCAGGCGGGCACGTCGTCGACGTACGTGGCCACCAGCACCGACTTGTCGCCCAGCGAGCGGTGGATGTCGAGGTAGTACTCGTCGGAGTGGATGGCGAAGCCGGCGCGCTGGGCGGTCTCCTTGTAGACGTCGAGCACCCGCAGCACCTCCTTCTCCTCCGTCACCCGGCGGATGTCGAGGCCCGAGCGGCTGCCCTTGCGGATCTCGTACCGCGTGGACTTGCGCATGTCCGCCAGCAGCTCGTCGCCCGTCTTGGTGAGGTCGAGGATCAGCGTGCTGGGGATCAGGATCTGGTTCGGCGCGTACCGCCGCCCGGCCAGGTCCAGCTGGGTGCCTGCCGGCCAGTCCGGCTCGATGGTGATGCCGACGCCGCCCACGTTCTCGCGCGCCCACTCCACGACGGTGTTCGTCACGGCGTTGCGGGTGGCGGAGTCACCGACACCGAAGACCGCCTGCGCGGTCTCGCCGTCGTGGTGCGCGACGACCGGTCCGCGCGGCACGTAGGACAGCGCCCGGAACTGGGCGGGCAGCGGCCGCACGAGCAGCTGCGCCAGGCCGACGGTCGTGCCGTCCTCGACCACGCGCAGACGGTGCGCGCGCCAGTTGCCCGCGGCCTTGACCTCGCCCCATCCCCACAGCTGGAGCGGGTGTCCGCCCAGGGCGAGAACCTCGCGGTCCCAGGTCGAAGGATCGGTGACGACGTCGACGGCGAGCGTGATGGGCTCCGACAGGGCTGGCATGGGGACGACTCTACTGGGGGTGGGGCGGCCCTTTCACACCTGTTCGGGTGCCGCGTCGGCGAACACCCGCTCCAGGCCGCCCGCCAGCAGCTTCAGCTGCCACTCCCGGGCGCCGCGACCCCGCAGGAACTCGGTGATGGCCGCGGCGTCGGCCGGCATCGGCGGCGTCCAGCACAGGCGGCGCAGCGCGTCGGGCTGCAGCAGGTTCTCGACCGGGACGTGCAGCTCCCCGGAGAGCGCCGTCACGAGCTCGCGGGCCGCCGTGAGGCGGCGGGCGGCCGTCGGGTCGCGGTCGCCCCAGGTGCGCGGCGGGGGCGGGCCGTCGGTGCGCGGCCCTCGGACGGACGGCAGCTCGGCCTCGGGCAGGGCGCGCGCCTCGTCGATCGCCTTCTGCCAGTAGGCCGCACGCCGCTTGGTGCCCTTGCCCGCGAACTCCGGCAGTGCCACGAGCTGGCCGGCCGTCTTCGGCATGGCCTTCGCCGCCGCGACGATCGCCCGGTCGGGCAGCACCCGGCCCGGGGAGATGTCACGTGCCTGGGCGCTCGCGTCCCGGGCCAGCCACATCGCCCGGACGGCGGCGACCTGGCGCGGGTTGCGCAGCACGTGCATGCCGGACGTGCGCCGCCACGGGTCGACCCGCGGCGCCGGCGGGGCGGCGGTGCGCACCGCCTCGAACTCCTGGGCAGCCCACTCGGACTTGCCGGCGTCCGCGAGCCGTTCCGCGAGGCGGTCACGCAGCTCGACGAGCACCTCGACGTCGAGCGCGGCGTACCGCAGCCAGTCCTCGGGCAGCGGGCGGGTGGACCAGTCGACCGCCGAGTGCTCCTTCGCCAGGCCCAGCCCGAGCACCTCGCCCACGACGGCGGCGAGCCCCACGCGTTCCATGCCGAGCAGCCGGGCGGCCAGCTCGGTGTCGAAGACGCGCGCGGGGCGCAGGCCGTGCTCGGCCAGCCCCGGCAGGTCCTGGGAGGCGGCGTGCAGCACGAACTCGGCGTCGCCGACGGCCGCGCCGAGCGGTGAGAGGTCGGGGACCTCGATCGGGTCGATCAGTGCCGTGCCTGCGCCCGCCCGCCGTACCTGGACCAGGTAGGTGGCCTGCCCGTAGCGGTACCCGGAGGCGCGCTCGGCGTCGGCCGCCACCGGCCCGGAGCCGGCCGCGAACGCCTCGACGACACGTGCGAAAGCACCCTCGGTCGCCACGACGTCGGGCAGCCCGTCGGCGGGCTCGCTCAGTGGGGTGACGGGTGGGGTGACGGGTGCCGGCACGGGCGGCGATGTCTCCGCGGGGACTCCTCGCTCCGTGGTGGTCATGGACCTACCGTATGGCGTTGCTTGGATCGGTCGGTAAACCGCCTGGTGAGCGCCGCGACGCCCTCGGGCAGCGGAGGCACGCCGGCGGCCATGGTGAGCAGCGTCGCCCAGGCGCGCAGGTGGGTGCCCAGCTGGGTGTCGAGCGGCGTCCACGACGCCCGGATCTCGAGGTCGACCGCGTCGGGCGTGCCGTCCAGCGCGCCGTAGCTCTGCGACAGGACCCGGGTGACCGTGCCGCCGTCGGCGACGGTGTCCGTGCCGCGCACGAGTCCCGCGGACTCGAGGCACTCGCCCACCCAGGACCAGGCGACGTCGGCCAGCATGGGGTCGGCGGCCATCTCGGGCTCGAGCGTGGCCCGGACCAGGGTCACCACGCGGAAGGTGCCGTGCCAGGCCTCCTGACCGGCCGGGTCGTGCAGGACGACGAAGCGGCCCGTGGCGAGCGGCTCCTCGGCGTGGTCGTGGTCGTCGGGATGGTCCCGGTCGGCCTGCCCCGGTGGCGTGCCGGGCAGCACGTCGCCCGAGAGCGCCACGCTGTACGGCGCCACCCGGCGCGGGGCGGGGATCTCCGTGAGGCGCACCTCGGCGCGCAGGGCCTGACGCCGCAGGTCGGCGAGCGCTGCTGCGAAGTCGACGGGGACGCCGGTGGGCGGGCCGCTGGTCACCACTTCACGGTACGTCCGCACGGCGGTCTCCCCGCGGAGGCGCGCGGCTGTCGCCGGATCGTGATCTGCCCGCCCGGCGGACGGCCCGGCACCGTCCCGACCTCGGCCGACTAGGCTGGCCGAGGGCCACGGCGCGCCGAAGCGCGTACGCCGGCCCGTACCCACTTCTTAAGGAGCAAGAACGTGTCAGGCACAGCACAGATCGGCGTCACCGGGCTGGCGGTGATGGGTCGCAACCTCGCGCGGAACTTCGCACGTCACGGCTACACGGTGGCGGTCCACAACCGTTCCTTCGCCAAGACCGGGTCACTGGTCGCGGAGCACGGCAGCGACGGTGAGTTCATCCCGAGCGAGACGATGGCCGACTTCGTCGCGTCGCTCGAGCGGCCGCGCAAGGTCGTCGTCATGGTCAAGGCCGGCGGTCCGACGGACGCCGTCATCGACGAGCTGATCCCCCTCCTGGAGGAGGGCGACATCGTGGTCGACGCCGGGAACGCGCACTTCCCGGACACGATCCGGCGCGAGGCGGCCCTCAAGGAGCACGGCCTGCACTTCGTGGGCACCGGCGTGTCCGGCGGCGAGGAGGGCGCGCTGAACGGCCCGTCGATCATGCCGGGCGGCACGCCCGAGTCGTACGAGTCCCTCGGCCCGATCCTGGAGGACATCTCCGCGAAGGTGGACGGCGTCCCGTGCTGCACGTACGTGGGCTCCGACGGCGCCGGGCACTTCGTGAAGATGGTGCACAACGGCATCGAGTACGCCGACATGCAGCTCATCGCCGAGGCGTACGACCTGCTGCGCCAGGGGCTGGGTGCCACGGCGGCGGAGATCGGCGAGATCTTCGCGCAGTGGAACACGGGCGACCTGGAGTCGTTCCTCATCGAGATCACCGCCGACGTGCTGCAGCACGTGGACGCCGAGACGGGCAAGGCGTTCGTCGACATCGTGCTGGACCAGGCCGAGCAGAAGGGCACGGGCCGCTGGACCGTGCAGAACGGCCTGGACGTGGGCGTGCCCATCACCGGGATCGCGGAGGCCACGTTCGCCCGCTCGCTGTCCGGCTCGGTGCCGCAGCGCGCGGCGGGCCGAGCGGCGCTGCCCGCGCACGCGCAGGAGTGGGAGGTCAAGGACCGGGACGCGTTCGTCGAGGACGTCCGTCTGGCCCTGTACGCCTCGAAGGTCGTCGCCTACTCGCAGGGCTTCGACCAGATCGCCGCGGCGGCCGTGGAGTACGACTGGGCGATCGACCGCGGCGCGATGGCGCGCATCTGGCGCGGCGGCTGCATCATCCGTGCCCGGTTCCTGGACCGGATCACGGAGGCCTACGAGCGCGACGGCGACCTCCCGCTGCTGCTGGCCGACCCGTACTTCACCGACGCCGTCGCGAGCGGTCTGCCCGCGTGGCGCCGCATCGTGGCGGGCGCTGCCCAGAACGGCGTGCCCGCGCCGGCGTTCTCGTCGTCGCTGGCGTACTACGACGGCGTCCGCGCCGAGCGCCTGCCCGCCGCCCTGGTGCAGGCACAGCGCGACTTCTTCGGCGCGCACACCTACAAGCGTGTCGACCGCGAGGGCACGTTCCACACCGAGTGGTCCGGGGACCGCACGGAGGCTGAGGCGTGAGGGGTTTCCCCGCGGACAAGGGGCTGGAAGGCGGCGGCGGGGAGGTTCCCGTCCCGGACATGATGGTGGTGGGGATCGGCGGCGACGTCGGGATGTACGCCCTGGTGCGAGCGTTCCACGAGCAGTACCGGACCCCCGCCGTCGTGCTGTCGAAGGTGGCCACCCGGGCCATGCAGGACTCGGCGATCGCCGAGAACGTGGTGGTACCCGGCCTGGACGAGGTGGACGTGTTCCTCTCCACGCTCGAGGGCATCGCGCAGCAGCACCGGGACAAGGTCCTGATCCTGCTGACGAACGCGGACTGGCACGTGCGCACCGTCATCCTGAACCGGGAGCGGCTGGAGGCGGCGGGCTACGTGCTGCCGTACCCGTCGCTGCCGGTGCTGGAGCAGGTCAGCAGCAAGGAGGGTTTCGCGGAGGTGTGCGACCAGCTCGGCATCCCGACGCCGCGCACGGTGGCGGTCGACGTCGCCAAGCTGGTGGCCGACGGCGGGCGCGCGGCGGTGCCCGGTCTCGAGGTGGACCTGCAGTACCCCGTGGTCGGCAAGCCGTCCAGCAGCACCGAGTGGTACTACGTGGACTTCCCCGGCAAGGCGAAGATCCACCACATCGACTCGCGCGCGGAGCTGGACGAGCTGCTGGGCCACCTGGCCGACGCGAAGTTCCCCGGCACGTTCCTCGTGCAGGAGTTCATCCCGGGCGACGAGACGCAGATGCGGTCCCTGACCGCGTACCGCGACACGTCGGGCGAGGTGACGCTCCTGGCCACCGGACGGGTGCTCCTGGAGGAGCACACGCCGGGCACGCTGGGCATCCCGGCCGCCATCCTGGTGGAGGCGTACGACGACGCCATGGAGGCGGCCACCCGGTTCCTCGACGCGACCGGCTACGTCGGGTTCGCCAACTTCGACTACAAGCTGGACCCGCGTACGGGGCAGCACGTGTACTTCGAGGTGAACCCGCGGATCGGGCGCAACAACTACTACGTCACCGCGGGCGGGGCCAACGTGGCCCGCGTGCTCGTGGAGGACTGGGTGCTGCACCGGCCGATCCGCCCGGTGCGAGCGGTGCGCGACGTGCTGTACACGGTGGTGCCGTTCGGCCTGCTGTCCAAGTACGTCCTGGACCCGGAGCTCAAGACCCGGCTCAAGGCCCTCAAGGCGAGCGGCGACGTGATCAACCCGCTGAAGTACGACCGTGACTCCGGCCTCAAGCGCCGGCTCATCGTCGAGGCGATCACGCAGAACTACCGCCGCAAGTACGCCCAGTACTACCCGGAGCCGACGGCCACGGGCTACTGACCCCGGCGGGCCCCGTCGACGTACCCGACGCCCAGGTCGCTCCGGCGGCCTGGGCGTCCGGCACGTCGGCGTGCTCCGTCCATGGGTACTTCTGCCCTGGTCGGCGCCTTGTCCGCGGCGTGGACTGCCGAGAAGCTGTGCGCGCACCGACACGCAAGACACCTGTCGACACGATGTCAGCCGGCAGACACCGGCCGACAAGACACAAGGGAAACATCCAACACATGTCGTTCTTCGAGTCCGTCCGTACCTGCCTGCGCAGGTACGGCGTCTTCAGCGGGCGCGCGCGGCCCGCCGAGTACTGGTTCTGGTACCTCGCGGTCACGGCCGTGTACGTGGTCATCTTCGCGACGCTGATCATCCCGGCCATGGTCACCATGGACCCGGTCACCCAGGAACCGGGCGTGCTCGGCACCATCGGCATGTCCCTCTGGGGGATCGTCGCGCTGGGGACGTTCGTGCCTCTGATCTCCGCGGCGATCCGCCGCCTGCACGACACCGGCAGGTCGGGCTGGTTCTACCTGCTCAACCTCGTCCCGTTCGTCGGCGGCATCATCGTGATCGTGCTGCTCGCGCTGCCCGGCGAGAACGGCCCCAACCGGTTCGGTCCGGACCCCAGGGCGCAGGTGCAGCCGCCGCAGCCGGTCGGCGCCCCCTGACGGACGTCGCCGTACCTGCGTGACGCGGGGCGATCCCGTCCTTCGCGGAGGGGATCGCCCCGTGCTCGTGGGGGAGCGCAGGACGCTGGCCAGTTCTAGCCCGCTCCGGCCCTTGTGCTCTGTTCGAGGGATGGGAACAATGTGTGCGCACTTGCCGGAGATTTCCGGCATGAAACGTGAGAGAGGTTTTCCCCCGATGTCGTTCATCGAGTCGATCAAGACCGTGCTGTCCAAGTACGCGGTCTTCAACGGACGCGCTCGTCGCTCCGAGTACTGGTGGTACGCCCTGGCCGTGACGATCGTCACGACGATCCTCTACGCGGTCCTCGTCGCGCCGAGCTACGGCGAGTACATGTCTGCCATCCTGGAGGCCTCCGCGGCCGGCGCCGCGCCGCCCGCGATGCCTGGCGCCCTGACAGCCGGCTACCTGATCATGTCGCTCATCAACCTCGCGCTGCTCCTGCCGGGCCTGGGCGTCATGGTCCGTCGTCTGCACGACACCGGCCGGTCCGGTTTCTGGGTCTTCTTCCTGCTGGTCCCGATCGTCGGCCCGATCATGCTGATCGTCTGGTTCGCGACCAACGGCACCCCCGCCCCGAACCAGTACGGCCCGGACCCCAAGGCCGCGGCGCAGCCGGCAGCTGCCTGACCTAGCCTGAGCGAATGAACAGTCCTCGCCCGGTCCTCGTTGTCGGGGCGAGCGGGTTCGTCGGCAGCCGGGTCGTCCGCGGCCTGGCTGCCGGTGGCCGCCCGGTGCTCGCCACCGCCCGGCGCGAGCTGCCCGACCGGGTCACCGTCCAGCCCGGTGTGATCCCCGTCCGCAGCCCCGCGCTCAGCACCCTGCCCGACGCCGTCCGCGACGTCTGCGCGCGGACCGGCGTGCCGCTGCCCGGGGCCGTGGTGGCCTCGATCGGCGGCTGGCAGAAGGGAGCCCCGCTGCTGGAGGCGGACCAGGCCGAATGGACCGCCACGCTGGCCTCCCACCTCACCGCGCACCTCGACGCCGCCCGCGCGCTCGTCCCGCTGCTCGGTCCGGGCGACCCGTACGTCGTGCTCAACGGGGCGGCGTCCCGCGAGGCGATGAGCGGCTCCGGCGCGATCAGCGTCACCGGCGCGGGCCTGGCGATGCTGGTCCAGGTGCTCCGGCTGGAGTCGAGCGGCCCCCGGTTCCACGAGCTCGTGATCGACCACGCCGTCGCCGGCGACGGCCGCAACGAGGACCCGGCCCAGACCAGGGCTCCGGCCCAGGTGGTGCAGGCCCTCGGCGAGATCCTGGACGACCCGGCCGCACCCGCCGTCCGTCACGTGTGACCTTGCTCTCGCGGCCTCCGTGCGGGCCGCCCCGCCGGTAATCTGGTGACTCGTGACATCCGCTACCACCACCGACGGCCAGACCGCGACGACCGCCCTGTGTGCCGTCCGACCGCAGGTCCCTGTCGACCGGCTCGTCACCGACCTGGTGCCGCCGCGGCACTTCGCGAACGCCCGGTTCGCCACCTACCGCGCCAACCCGGCACACCCCAGCCAGGCCCGCGCGCTCGCCCGGCTGCAGGAGATCGCCCAGGAGATCACGGCCCCGAGGCGCGGCCTGTTCAGTCGACGCAAGGCCGCCCCCGCGGTCTACCTCGACGGCGGGTTCGGCGTCGGCAAGACCCACCTGCTCACCTCGCTCGCCCACGCCGTCGGTGAGGCGCTGGGAACCGACAAGGCCGCGTACGGCACGTTCGTCGAGTACACCAACCTCGTCGGAGCGCTCGGCTTCCTCCCGACCGTCGAGGCGCTCGCCGCGAAGAAGCTGGTCTGCATCGACGAGTTCGAGCTCGACGACGCCGGCGACACCACCCTCATGTCCCGCCTCATGCGGGAGCTCGCGGACCGGGGCGTGGCGCTCGCGGCGACGTCGAACACCCTGCCCGGCGCACTCGGCGAGGGCCGCTTCGCCGCCCAGGACTTCCAGCGTGAGATCAAGGCCCTGTCCGACCGCTTCGAGACCCTGCGGGTCGACGGCGAGGACTACCGCCACCGTGAGGTCGTGACCGACTCGGAGCCGCTGACCGAGGACCGGGTCACCGCCGCAGCGGCCGCCCGGCCGGGCGCCACGCTCGACGCGTTCGACGACCTGCTCGAGCACCTCGCCACCGTGCACCCGAGCCGGTACGGTGCGCTGCTCGACGGCGTCTCCGTCGTCGCGCTGACGGGCGTGCACCCCGTGACGGCGCAGGAGGTGGCACTGCGCCTCGTGGTGCTCGTGGACCGCCTCTACGACCGCGACGTGCCCGTGCTGCTCGGCGGTTCCGCGGACACCCGGGGCCTGTTCACCCAGGAGATGCTCGCCGGCGGGTACCGCAAGAAGTACTACCGGGCGCTGTCCCGCCTGGGCGCGCTCGCCGAAGAGGGCCGCAAGCTCCTCTGACCAGGATCCGGGTCAGCTCGCCGCGAGGCGGGCCTTCTCGGCCTCCACGTCGAACGTGGCGGCCGGCCAGCCCAGGTCGAGCGAGCGCAGGGCATCGGTCAGCAGCTCGGTGACCGCCAGGCGCGCGTACCACTTCCGGTTCGCCGGAACGACGTACCAGGGCGCCACCGCCGTGGAGGTGCGGTCCAGCATCTCCTGGTAGGCCACCAGGTACTCCGGGAGCTTCGAGCGGACGTCGATGTCGCCCGGGTCGTACTTCCAGTGCTTGTCGGGCCGTTCGAGCCGCTCGGCGAGGCGCTCCTTCTGCTCGTCCGCGGACACGAAGAGCGCCACCTTCACGATCAGGGTGCCCGACGCCGCCACCTCGGCCTCGAAGTCGTTCAGCTCCCGGAAGTGCTTGCGCCAGGTCTTGACCGGCTCGAGCCGGTTCACCCGGACCACCAGCACCTGTTCGTGGTGCGACCGGTCGAAGACGCCGAGATACCCGGGCCGGGGGAGCGCGTTGCGGATCCGCCAGAGGTAGCCGTGCTGCTGCTCCTCCGCCGTCGGTACTCCGAACCCCCGGTGCTGCACGCCCTGGGGGTCGACCATGCCGACGACGTGGCGCACGATGCCGCCCTTGCCCGCCGTGTCCAGGCCCTGCAGCACCAGCAGCACCGACCGGTCACCTCCGGTGCGGCCGTGTGCGAAGAGCTGCTCCTGCAGGTCGGCGAGCTCGGGGGCGCGCGCCGCCAGCAGCCGCTCGCCGTCGGCCCGCTTGCCGGCCCAGCCGGGCGTGGACGAGTGGTCCAGGGCCGTCAGGTCGGTGCCGCGCACCCAGCGCAGCGCCTCCTCCGGAGGGGTCTTCCACAGCTTCTCGGGATTCTTCGCCATCGGTGCCTCCTTCGTGGGACCGGGACGCTCCGGTGCCAGGCCCTCAGGCTCCCAGGTCAGGTGTCCGCGCGCAGCACGGCGGTCATGCGGGGCGGCACGGTCAGGGTGTCGCCGACCAGGCGCGTCGCGCCCGGCTCCCAGGCCGCTGCGAGCTTGAACGCCCCCGGGAGCGGTGCCCTCGTCGCTCCGTCGGCGGGCTGCAGCAGGCTCCCCAGGCGCAGCGCGGCGAGCCCGTGGCCGGTGTTCAGCACGAACGCCAGGCGGCCGCGCAGCACCGCGACGACGGACCGGTCGGCGGTGGAGCGGATCTCCAGCGGCAGCTCCAGCTCGTCGGTGACGTCGTGCCGGATCGAGATCAGGTCGCGCGCCCAGCGCACCAGCCGTCGCTCGTTCTCGTTGCGCGGGACCACCGGCGCGTGCACGGTGTCGAGCACGAGCGGGTTGCCCGCGAGGATGACGGTGGCGAGCACGCTGGCCCGGATGTCGACGTCGTCCACGCCGAGGAGCGCCGTGGCCGGGCTCTCCTCGCCTGCCCACGGGACCGTGAGCTGGGCGGCGGGGAGCCGGGTGATGTCCTCGACGACGCTCGCGCCGGCCCGGACCCGGTTGCGGCGTCCGCTGTTCTGGCGGGTGGCCCGGCGTACCGAGGGGTGCACCAGGTCGGCGAGCATCTGCAGCGCCTGGATGTCCTCCGTCCGGCCGGGGCCGGACAGGATGCGCAGCAGGATGGTGGTCAGCCGGTCGCTCCGGCCGGGGCCGTCCACGAGCAGGCTGAAGCGCCGGTCGAGCTGCTCGCCCATCCCGACGACGTAGTCCGCCAGCTCCCCGAGGAACGGGTTGGGGGAGCGGTCCACGAGGGCGTCGACGTCGAGGACCAGGCCGTCCACGTGGTACTCGCGCAGCCAGTGCCTGGCGTCGTCCACGAGGAAGTCGCGCGGCCCGCGGCTGCCGCTGCCGTCGAGGTTGATGCGGTCGCCCACGTAGTCGGTGCGTACGGTCGGCGCGGACGGCACCTTGCCGGCCCGCGTGCCGATCGAGGGGACCTGACCGGTGCGGAGCTGGATGGGGCCCGTGCGCGGCCGGTCCAGGGGCACCTGGCCGGTTCGGGGGCGCATCGCCTGCAGGGCGTGCTCGCCCGCGTCGCCGACGTCGGGGCGCGGCGGCCGCGGGCGGCCACCGCCACCCGTCAGGTACGGGCCGTAGGCCTCCAGCCCGAGCTCGTCGGCGACCGCCCAGCGGTAGGGGATGTCCAGCACGACGGCGAGGCCCACGGAGTGCGCGGCGTCGATGAAGCGCTGCAGCGCCCGCGGGCCGCCGTAGGGCTCGTGCACCGAGTAGAGCCGTACCCCGCGGGTGGGCCCGGCGGCGGGGTCGAACGCGGCGACGGGCGCGAGCTCGATGCCGTGCACCCCGAGCTCGGCGACGGACGGCAGCAGCGCCGCGGCGGCGTCCAGCGTGCCTTCCGGCGTGAACGTCTCGACGTCGACGTGCATGAGGATGCTCGTCGAGAGGTCGGGCGGCGACCAGGAGCCGTCGGTCCACTCGAACGCCGGGTCGAAGACCCGGGTGGGCCCGTGGATGCCCTGCGGCAGCCACACGCTGCGCGGGTCGGGCAGGAGGGGGCCGCCGTCGATCGAGAAGCCGTAGTCGGTGCCGTGCCCCAGCACGCTGTCGGCGCCCCAGTACCCGGGCTCGCCGGCGCCCACGAGGCGCAGCGGCATGTGCTCGGGCTCCTCGTACGGGTCGTAGGGCACGAGCACCTCGATGATGCGCGCGCGCGGGGCCCACACCACCGGTCTGGGCCCGGGAACAGGCATGTCAGGCCCTGGTCGGGGCGGTGGTGTGGTTCCCCCGGTTCCACTCCTCGGTCCGGTCACGGCGGACAGCCTAGCCCGGTGTTCCACTCGGGCGGGTCAGCACCACGACGCTGTGTCCTGTGACGGTGAGACCGGTACCGGCGTCCAGCACCGTTCCCGGCTCGGCGCTGCCGTCCGTGTCGAGCACCACCGTCCAGGCCTTTCCGTAGGCACCGGGCGGCAGAGTGAAGTCCAGGGCCCCGGAATGGGCGTTGAGCAGGAGCAGGAACGAGTCGTCGACGACCGCCTCGCCCCGGACGCTGGTCTCCGAGATCGCGTCGCCGTTGAGGAAGACCGCCACCGTCCTGGCGTACGACTGGTGCCAGTCCGTGTCGTCCATCCGGGCGCCGGTGAGGTCGAGCCACTCGATGTCACCGAGCTCCTCCGTGCCGCTGCCGTCGAAGAACCGGCGGCGGTGCAGGATCGGGTGGTCCCGGCGCAGCCGGACCGCCTGCCGGGCGAACTGCAGCAGCGCCGCACGCTCGTCGTCCAGCTCCCAGTCCATCCACGAGAGCTCGTTGTCCTGGCAGTAGGCGTTGTTGTTGCCGTCCTGGGTGCGCCCGAGCTCGTCGCCGTGCGCGATCATCGGCACACCCTGGCTCAGCATGAGCGTGACCAGGAGGTTGCGGCGCTGACGGGCGCGCAGCTCCCGGATCTCCGGGTCGTCGGTGGGCCCCTCGACGCCGCAGTTCCAGGACCGGTTGTGGCTCTCGCCGTCCTTGTTGTCCTCGCGGTTGGCCTCGTTGTGCTTCTCGTTGAACGACGTGAGGTCGGCCAGCGTGAAGCCGTCGTGGGCGGTGACGAAGTTGATCGACGCGCTCGGCATCCGCCCGCTGTGCTCGTACAGGTCGCTGGACCCGGTCAGGCGGGAGGCGAGCTCGGGCAGGGTCGAGGGCTCCCCGCGCCAGAAGTCGCGCACGGTGTCCCGGTAGCGGCCGTTCCACTCGGTCCACAGCGACGGGAAGCCGCCCACCTGGTAGCCGCCGTCGCCCAGGTCCCACGGTTCGGCGATCAGCTTGACCTGGGAGATCACCGGATCCTGGTGCACGATGTCGAAGAAGGCGCTCAGCCGGTCGACCTCGTGGAACTGGCGGGCCAGGGTGGCCGCCAGGTCGAAGCGGAACCCGTCGACGTGCATCTCCTCCACCCAGTACCGCAGCGAGTCCATGATGAGCTGCAGCACGGCGGGCGAGCGCATGAGCAGCGAGTTGCCGGTGCCGGTGGTGTCGAAGTAGTGCGCCTCGTCGCCGTCGACCAGGCGGTAGTAGGCGGCGTTGTCGATGCCGCGGAAGCCCAGCGTGGGGCCCAGGTGGTTGCCCTCGGCGGTGTGGTTGTAGACGACGTCGAGCAGCACCTCGATGCCGGCCTGGTGCAGCGCCTTGACCATCGCCTTGAACTCCATGACCTGCTCGCCGCGCCGGCCGTAGCCCGCGTACCCGTTGTGCGGGGCGAAGAACCCGATCGTGTTGTAGCCCCAGTAGTTGGTCAGGCCCTTCGCCGCGAGGGAGGGGTCGGTGACGAACTGGTGCACGGGCATGAGCTCGATCGCCGTGACACCCAGCTTGGTCAGGTGCTCGATCACGGCCGGGTGAGCGAGGCCCGCATAGGTGCCGCGCAGCTCGTCGGGTACGTCCGGGTGGCGCATCGTGAGGCCCTTGACGTGCGCCTCGTAGATCACCGTCTCGTGGTACGGCGTGGCCGGCGGGCGGTCGTGGCCCCAGTCGAAGAACGGGTTGACCACCACGGAGACCATGGTGTGCCCCAGCGAGTCGGACTGCTCCGGCGTCGTGCCGGTGGTCGCCTGGTCGACGTCCGAGAACGGGTAGGAGAACAGCGACGGGTCACCGTCGAGGTCGCCGTCGATGGCCTTGGCGTACGGGTCCAGCAGCAGCTTGGCGGGGTTGCAGCGATGGCCCGACGCCGGGTCGTACGGCCCGTGCACC
Organism: Promicromonospora iranensis; assembly: GCF_028994805.1. Classification (GTDB taxonomy): domain Bacteria; phylum Actinomycetota; class Actinomycetes; order Actinomycetales; family Cellulomonadaceae; genus Promicromonospora; species Promicromonospora iranensis. The sequence goes on from NZ_JAJQQP010000009.1 coordinate 56,475, forward strand.
CGGTACCCGTACCGCGTCCCGGGGCCGACCCCGGGCAGGTAGACGTGCCACACGTGCGCGTCGGTCTCCGTGACGGGGATACGGGTCTCGGTGTCGTCGTCGGTCAGGAGGCACAGCTCCACGCTCTCGGCTACCGACGAGTAGAGCGCGAAGTTGGTGCCGGTGCCGTCAAAGGTCGCACCGAGGGGGTAGGGGCGCCCAGGCCAGGTCTGCATCCGACGATCATCACACCCCGTCGGGGTACGTGGGGGGAGATCTGCGTGCCGGGCGTGCCGTCGCCGTGGAGGCTTCGCGGTGATTCGAAATACTGTGCCAAGCGGAGATACGAACTCCCCGATCTTCTGCGAGAATGAGACCATGATCACGGGGGAACCCCAGCCCGCCACCGACCCAGTCGACTCGGTTCCGACCGATCTGGTCGACGAGTCGAATGCTTCCTACGCACGTATCGCGCCGCCGGCTGTCCGCCGCGCCGCAACCCGCCGCGGACTGCTCGGCGGCGGAGACGCCTCCAAGGCGCCGCGCAACCTCGCCGACTGCGCCCTCGACCCCATCTCCGGAGCCTCGAGCGGAGTCTCCTGGGACGACCCGGAAGAGCTCTGAGGGCAGAGACGCCCCCAGAGCGGCCTCCTTGCCGGCCCGCGTCCGCGCGGTCGGCGAGGAGGTTCTCGTGCCACTGGCCTGACCGGGCCACCTGACCGGCCGCGCTGCTGCCGATGCTCGAGCCGTTCCTCAGCGGGGCAGCCGCCCCGGGTCCACGGGGATGATGCGCGGCATGCCGGCCGGCGCTACCTGGCTCAGTGCCAGGTAGCGGGCCTCGGCCCGGTGCAGGCGGATGTGCTCGTCGAGCGACCACTGCGGCCCGTTCGTCAGCGTCATGCCGCACGAGCAGTCGATCTCCTCGCGGTCGCCGGGCAGGTGCCGCACCAGTCCCACGGTGACGTGGGAGGCGCGGGCATCGGCCTTGGCGCGGTGCATCGCGGCGCTGACGGGGGCATGTTCGGTCACGCCCGCCAGAGTAGGCGCTGAGTGCGGGATCAGTGCGAGTGCGCGATGCCCTGCTCGTGCATGCGCTCGTGCTCCTCGCGCTCCTTGATGCGCTGTGCGATGCGCTCCTGGACCTCGGCGCGGCGCAGGGGCGGCACGGTCTTCGGCGGCTGACGGCGTTCCGGCAGCGCGTCGAGCAGGCGCGTCACGATGTCCGCGATCTCCTGCGTGGCCTGCTCGACGGGCTCGCGCGTGGCGTCGCTGACCTTCGTCACGCCGGTGACCTTGCGCACGAACTGCAGGGCGGCGGCGGTGATCTCTTCGTCGGTGGCGGGCGGTTCGAGCCCGCGTAGCGTCGTGATGTTTCGGCACATGTTCCGACCGTACGCCGGGCTGCCGCGTCGCGGGAGGGGCGGAGTACGGCAAGGTGGGGGTGTGCCTGTCGAACCGCGATCAGAAGCCCTGCTCGATCCCCGGCCCGTGACCTGCGTGCGGGAGGCCTGAGATGCGCTGCTCCGTGAACATCCCCAACTTCGGCGACTTCGCCGACCCCCGCACCGTCGCGACGGTGGCCCGCGCCGCCGAGGACGCCGGCTGGGACGGCCTGTTCGTCTGGGACCACGTGGTGCACAGCAAGGAGATGCGCCGCGGCCTGCCGTTCGGCGACCCGTGGATGCTGCTCACCGCCGCGGCGCTCGCGACGTCGCGCCTCCGGCTGGGCACCCTCGTCACGCCGGTCGCCCGGCGACGTCCCGAACAGCTCGCCCGGCAGGTGGCGACGCTCGACGTGCTCAGTGGTGGCCGGGTGATCTTCGGCGCGGGCCTCGGCGGGCCGGTCGAGGACGAGTTCGGTAGCTTCGGCGACGAGACCGACCCGGTGGTGCTCGCCGAGAAGCTCGACGAAGGGCTCGGCCTCCTCGCCCGCTACTGGGCGGGGGAGCGTGTCGACCACGACGGGCCGCACTACCGGGTGCGGGACGTCGAGCTCCTGCCCGCGACCGCGCAGCAGCCGCGGCCCCCGGTCTGGGTGGGCGGGTTCTGGCCCAACCGCCGCCCGTTCCGCCGCGCGGCGCGCTGGGACGGCGTCGTGCCGCTGTTCGCCTCCGGGCACGGCGCCCCGCCGGCGCCGGACGAGGTGCGCGACGTCGCCGCGTACGTCGCCGAGCACCGCCCGGACGGCGGCGGGTTCGACCTCGTCGCCGGCGGGCTCACGACCCCGGAGGCGGCGGCCGACGTCGTCGGGCCGCTGGCCGCGGCCGGAGCGACCTGGTGGGACGAGCGTGGGCGGTACGAGTCACCCGACCTGTACTCCAGCGCCGCGGTGCTGCGTCGGATCGAGGCGGGGCCACCGCGTCCCTGAGGTCCGGTCTGCGAGGTCGGCCTGCGAGCTTCCGGCTGCGCGTGGCCCCCGGGTTCAGCCGTCCTGGTTCGCGCCGCTCCAGCGGGCGATGTCGTCGTCGGTCACCTCGACCGGGCCGGTGGCCGGCTGGGTGATCCGGATGTGGTTGCCGAACGGGTCGCGCAGGGCGCAGTCGATCCCGTACGGCTGCTCGACCGGCTCCTCGGTGAACTCGACGCCCTTCGCGCGGAGCTCGGCGTAGGTGCGGCGGCAGTCGTCGGTGTTGAGGATGCATGCGACCCCGAGCGCTCCCTTGGTCAGCAGGTCCCGGACCTGGGCGGCGACCTCCTCGCTCAGCGAGGGCGGTCCCGGCACCTCGAGGAGCAGGTGGCGGTCGGGATCGTTCGGCAGGGACACGGTGAGCCAGCGCATGAAACCCAGGTCGACGTCGTTGCTGACGGTGAACCCGAGCTTGCCGACGTAGAAGTCGAGGGCTTCGTCCTGGTCGATGACGTTCACGGCGGTGATCGAGATGTTGTTGAACATGCCGACCACGCTACGGGCGCCCTCGTGCGGCGCGCTTCTCCGAAACTGCTCGGCCCCGGGTCGCTCGGTGTCGTCAGCCCGTGGGCCGCAGCCAGCTCTTCGTGAAGCAGACGGGGGCCACGACAAGTCGCGTCCGGCGCCGGTACTCGGACGGTGACACACCGACCACGTCGCGGAAGGTGCGGCTGAACGTCCCGAGGCTGTTGGACCCGACCATCAGCGCGACGTCGGTCACCGGGTGCGCGGTGTCGCGCAGCAGCGCCATCGCACGCTCGATCCGGCGCCGCTGCAGGTAGCGGTGCGGTGTCTCGCCGAAGGCGGCCCGGAAGCTGCGGCTGAAGTGCGCCGGCGAGACATGGGCGATGCGCGCCAGCGTCGGCACGTCGAGCGGACGGCCGTAGTCGCGGTCGATGGCGTCCCGGGCACGCAGCAGCCGGCGGTTGTCCTGCTCGCGCGGAGACATCGCCCGGCTCGTGCCCGGGCGGAGCATCGTGCTGGAGGTCACGCAACCAGCCTAGGGCGTGCGCGGTGCGACCCCTGCCTCTACTGGACGCACGTCGGCGACGTCCGTCGAGCGTGACGGCGGGGTCACGGCGAGGATGAGCGGTGATGAACGCGATCCTGCTGCTCCCCGTCGGCATCGTCCTGCTGAACGTCTTCGCCCTCGCGCTGGTGCTCCTGCGCGCGCCCTTGTTCCGGCTGCCGGTCTACTGGCCGATGGTGCTCAACGTCGGCCTGTCGGTCGCCCCGGCGGTGGTGCTGGGGATCGGCGTGGCCGTGGTCATGGCGGTGGTGAGCCTCGTGCCGAGCCAGGCGCTGCTGCTCGCGGTGATGGCGCTGGTGCTCGTGGTCTGGGTGCTGCTGCTGCCGAACTCCGCCTACCTGGTGACCGAGCTGAACTTCTCCCACCGGCGGCCCACGGACGACCCGGCGCCCCTCTGGTACGACATCGTGATGGTGCTGTCCCTGGCGCTGTCCGGTGTGCTGAACATGCTGATGAACGTGCTGCTGGTGCAGTTCGCCTTCGTGCTGCTGGTCCGGCCGAACGACGACGACCCGTATCGACAGCCCGACTCCTGGGTCCTGGTGGCGGTGACGCTGCTGCTGGTGAGCGTCGGCATCTATCTGGGCCGCTACGTCCGGTTCAACTCCTGGGACCTGCTGCATCCGGGATCGTTCGTGCGCAAGCTCGCCGAGCACTTCCGGGTGCCGGCCCACCTGCGGACGCTGGCCGGCTTCGTCGTCGTGCACACGCTGTTCTTCGGGCTGATGTACCTGCTCGTGGTCGCGCCCGTGCTGCTGCTGGTGGCTGCCGCGAGCCGGTGAGTCGGGCCGGCGCCCGGACCCGGCGTACCGGGTACGCCGGGTCCGGGCACCGGTCTCGCTCGGTGGTCGAGGTCAGTCAGGCAGGGGAGCGGCCTCAGCCGCAGTTGCGCCAGCCGGTCACGAAGCTGTCGTACAGACCCCCGGGGCCCGACACCTCGCCCTTGACCTTGACGCAGTGCCCGTTGGTGCTGTTCCGGTACGACGCGCCGGCGTACGAGGCGTAGACGTCGAAGTCGTACGAGTTCCGGTCGCCGCTGTCCAGCGTCCTGCTGTTGTTGTCGTCCACCCAGAGCGAGACCCCCGTGGGCACGCTGCCCGCCAGGTAGTTGTAGGTGACGACGCAGTTCTGGCCACCGCTCACCGACGAGTACCAGAGCTCGGTGCGCCCCAGGGACGTGCCACCGTCGCTGAGCTGCCACGTCGCCACCCTGGTGCCGGAGCACGACGACTTGATGGGGCCGAACGACTCGGCGCTCGCGGGCGTCGCCAGGAGCGTGATGGCGGCGAGCGTGCTGATCACGACGGCTACGGGTCGGCTGAACCTCATGGATGTCTCCTTTGAACGAACCTGTCGGACGAACCTGCTCCGGGCGCACCACGGCGTGAGCGCTCCGTCGACGTACAGGAGGGAGAGTGGGTCCGGACCAGTACACCCACGTCGTGGTCCGTTCCCTGCCGCTTACGATTCCTGGCGTGACCGCTGCGCGCCGGAAGAACCACCAGATCGCCGTGCTCGTGCTCGAGGGCGCCAAGCCGCTCGACGTCGGCATCCCCGCGCAGGTGTTCTCGAACCGGCCGAGCATGCCCTACGAGGTGCGGGTCTGCGGCGCCGCGCCCGGGCTGGTGACCGGCGGCGACGGCCTCTCGTACCACGTGGCCGAAGGGCTGGACGCCCTGGAGCGCGCCGACACGGTGTTCGTCCCCGGCTACCGGACGCCGGCGGCCGCCGACCCGCCCGCCGTCGTCGTCGATGCGCTCAAGACCGCCCACGCCCGCGGGGCCCGGCTGGCCGCCATCTCGACCGGGGCGTTCGCCCTGGCCGCGACGGGGCTGCTCGACGGCAAGCGGGCGACCACCCACTGGCACTACACGAAGGCCCTGCGCGAGCGGCACCCGCTCGTGCAGGTCGACGAGAACGTGCTGTTCGTCGACGAGGGCGGGGTGCTCACCTCGGCGGGGGCGGCGTCCGGCATCGACCTGTGCCTGCACCTGGTGCGGCGGGACCACGGCGTCGGCCTGTCCAACCACGTGGCCCGCAGGCTGGTGGCGGCGCCGTACCGCAGCGGGGGACAGGCGCAGTACGTGCCGCGCAGCGTGCCCGAGCCGCTCGGCGACGTCTTCGCCGAGACGCGTGCCTGGGCACTGGAGCACCTGGCCGAGCCGCTGACACTCGACGCGCTGGCCCGCAACGCGCGGGTCTCGGCGCGCACGTTCTCCCGCCGGTTCGTCGAGGACACCGGGTACACACCCATGCAGTGGGTCCTGCGGGCGCGCGTGGACCTGGCGCGGGAGCTGCTGGAGCGCAGCGACCTGAGCGTGGAGCAGATCGCGCACCGCGTGGGGCTGGGTACCGCGGCCAACCTGCGCCTGCACTTCCACCGGATCCTCGGCACGTCGCCCACGGAGTACCGGCACACGTTCTCGGCCTGAGCGGCGGCCGGCAGAGGCGTGGCGAGATCCTTGCGGGTGGTGGCGTTATGTCTGGCGTGATCCTTGCGCACCATGGCGTTCCAGCCGCTGTCGGTGGTGCGCCGGTCGGCAGAGCATGGAGGCATGACTCGCATAGCCATCAACGGATTCGGCCGTATCGGCCGCAACTCCCTCCGTGCCCTGCTCGAGCGCGACAGCGACCTCGAGGTGGTCGCGATCAACGACCTCACCGCTCCTGACGCACTCGCCCACCTGCTCAAGTACGACAGCGCCCTCGGCCGCCTCGGCCGGACCGTGGAGGTCGACGGCGACGAGCTCGTCGTGGACGGCCGCCGCATCACGGTGCTCGGTGAGCGCGAGCCCGCCAAGCTGCCGTGGGCCGAGCTCGGCGTCGACATCGTGCTCGAGGCGACCGGCCGGTTCACCTCGGCCGAGGCGGCTCGTGCGCACCTCGACGCCGGAGCGCGCCGGGTGCTGGTCAGCGCACCCTCGGCCGGCGCGGACGTCACGCTCGCCTACGGCGTGAACACCGGCACCTATGACCCCGCCCGGCACACGATCGTCTCGAACGCCTCGTGCACGACGAACGCGCTGGCCCCGCTGGCCTCCGTCCTGGACGACCTGGCCGGCATCGAGCACGGCTTCATGACCACCGTGCACGCCTACACCCAGGAGCAGAACCTGCAGGACGGGCCGCACCGCGACCTGCGCAGGGCCCGCGCCGCCGGCGTCAACATCGCGCCGACCACCACCGGTGCGGCGAAGGCGATCGGCCTGGTGCTGCCGAACCTGAACGGCAAGCTGTCCGGTGACTCGATCCGCGTGCCTGTCCCGGTGGGCTCGCTGGTGGAGCTGAACACGACGGTGTCCCGCGAGGTGACGCGCGACGACGTGCTCGCCGCCTACCGGGCGGCCGCCGACGGCCCGCTCCAGGGCATCCTCGACTACTCCGACGAGCCGCTGGTCTCCAGCGACATCACCGGTGAGCCGGCGTCCGCGATCTTCGACGCCGCGCTGGTCCGCGTCGAGGGCAAGCACGTCAAGGTCGTGGCCTGGTACGACAACGAGTGGGGCTTCTCCAACCGCGTGATCGACACGCTGGAGCTGCTCGCCCGCGCGTGACGGGACACCCATGGAGTGGTCGGTAGTCCGTCAGGTCATCGGTAGTTCGAGCTGCCGACAACCTGACGGACTACCGACCACGCGCATCGACGGCGACAAGCCCTACCCACCGCTTCTGCTGCCTGGTTTCCACCGCGCGCGGCCTGTAGTGCGCGCGCACCCACGCCACGGCGTCGTCGGGCGCTACCCCGCTCATGATCGCGAGGACCGCCAGCGCCGTGCCGGTCCTGCCGACCCCGCCGCCGCAGGCGATCTCCACCCGCTCGGCCGCCGCGCGCGTGTGTGCCTGCCGCAGCACGGCCAGTGCATGGTCCGTCGAGTCGGGCAGGCGGAAGTCACGCCAGCGGACCCACTCGTGGTCCCACCCGGGCCGCGGCTCCTTGCCGAGCAGGTAGACGGCGAAGTCCGGGGGAGGGGCGTCCCGCCGCGGACGGCGCAACCCGGTCCCGCGCACTCGCCGGCCGTCCGGCAGCTCGACGACGCCGTCGACCATGTCCCACCGGTTCATGTCCTCAGCGTAGGGAGCCGCGCACCGATGAGTACCGCAGTTCTCCGCAGTCGGACAGGGAAACCGGAGGGAGAGGCAGATGAGCAAGGTCTTCACACACATGACGATGTCGCTGGACGGGTTCATCGCGGACCCGGACGACGGCATAGAGGACATCTTCGACTGGTACGGCGCAGGGGACGTGAGCGTGCCCAGCGCCAACGAGGGTGTCTCGCTCACCGTCGACGAGGCCAGCGCGGCAGTGCTGCGGGACCTGATCGAGAGCGCGGGTGCCCTCGTCTCGGGCCGGCGCCTGTTCGACATCACCGACGGATGGGGCGACAACCACCCGATGGGCGTCCCGGTCGTCGTGGTCACCCATCGCCCGCCCGACGACGCGGACCGGTGGCCGCGGACGACGTTCGTGGGCGACGTCGGCACGGCGATCGAGCGTGCCACGGAGATAGCGGGTGGCAAGGACGTCACCGTCGCGAGCGCGAGCGTGGCCCAGCAGGCGCTCACGCTCGGGCTGGTGGACGAGGTGTGCGTCAGCCTCGCGCCCGTGCTGCTCGGTGCGGGGATCCCGTACTTCGCGAACCTCGACGGCCGGCACCTCCTGGAGGACCCGACGGTCGTGCAGGGACGCCGGGCGGTGCACCTGCGGTATCCGGTGCGGCGCTGAACCGCTGGTCGAGCTTGCCGAGACCCAGTTCTCGACAAGCTCGACCCACGGAACCGCTGGACCAGCGGCGACGTGCCTAGAAGGTCCAGCGCTGCGTCTCCGCGCCGGAGCAGGCGCGGATCTCGAGCCGCTGGCCGTCGCGCAGGGGAGCACCCCCGACCGCCGTCAGGCACTTGCCGGACTGCGGGTTCATGAGCGCCCGGCTGGCGGACTGGTACGTCCAGTTCTGCGCCGCGGTCCCGTTACACGTCCACAGCTGCACGACGGCGCCGTCGGCGGTGCTGCCGCCCGACACGTCCATGCACTTGCCCAGCGCACGCAGCGTCGACCCGGACCGTGCCCACGTCTGGGCGGTGTTGCCGCTGCAGTTCACGATCTGCAGCGGGTTGCCGTCGGCCGAGTCGGCCCACGGGACGTCGACGCACATGCCGTTGGCCGCGTGCACCGGTCCGGTGCCCGGCGGGAGAGCGGAACCGCCGCCGTCGCCCCCGCCGCCGTCACCGCCGCCACCGTCGCCGTCGGACCCCGCGATGGGCGTCGCCGCGCCCTGGAACGGGTCGAGCTGGATGTAGGCAGCCGACGGGTTGCCGTCGTGCACGAGCGACTCCTGCGCCAGCACGTCGTCGAACGCGAAGCCGTAGGCCTTGCCGTTCGCCATCTGCTCGTGGATGTACTTGGAGTAGTAGTCCGTCACGGAGTCCTGGTAGAAGCCCGAGGTGCTGGTGCCGGGCTGCGTGGTGGTGGTCAGCAGCGTCGACCGGTGGAAGCCGGCACACAGCGTGCGGGCGATGGCGCCGATGTCGTTGTTCGGTGCCTCCAGGTCCTTGTAGCAGCCGAAGACGGAGTCGCTCGACGGCTTGCGGAACTCCGTGACGTAGGCGCCCGAGGCGTTGGTGAACCGCATGACGCCGTTCACCACACGGCCCGTGAACCGGGCGGCCGGGTCGTACGAGTACGGCGCGACGGTGAGGGGCTCGTTGGCGTACTTGGCCCACACCCGGTCGATGTAGCCCGCCAGGATGTTCGCATCGATCTGTCCGGTCCCGATGGCGTGGCCGGGAGCCAGGACGCGCAGCAGGGAGCCGTCCGGCGCGCGCTGGGCCAGGTTGCCCCAGCCGGGCGTGCCGGCGAGCGCGTTGACGACGTTCTGGTAGCCGTCCGGCTTGAGCATGCCGGTGCTGATCACGGTGCCGTCGGCCTTGCGCAGCCCGGTCTGGTATGGGGCGGAGAGGAAGTCGACCTGGGTGCTGTTGATCCAGAGGCCGTCGTTGTTGAGCGTGAACTCGGTCCAGGCGAACAGCTTGTTGCGGTTCGGGTCGTTCTGGTTCTGCACCGCGGGCTGGACCAGGCGGCCGTCGTTCACGATCTTGAACGAGAGCTTGCTGCCGTAGGAGAAGTAGACCCGGCCGGACATCTTGGGCAGCTGGATGGTCTTCGACTGCCCGTCCGCGGGACCGGCGATCGCGGCGTCGGGGGCGTCCACCGGCGTCCCGCCCACGGTGGGCCAGGGGTGGAACGTGCCCGCCGCGTCGGACCAGCCGAGCCGGCCCGTGTGCGGGTCACCGAGGACGTAGATGAAGACCTGGTCACCGCGACCGGAGTCGTTGGTGATGGTCAGGGGGATCGTGGCGGGGACCGCGGTAGCGGGCGTGGGCTGGGTGACGACGAGTGCGGTCGCGGTGATGGCGAGCGCGCCGAACGCGGCGATCGCGTTCACCAGCCTGCGGATTCTGGGCCTTCGGGTACGTGACCGTGCTGATGACATAGGGAGATCTCCTCGGTTCCGGTGGTACGCCGTTGTACTTACTGGACTGTCAGCAAAACGGATATTAGTGAGGAATCCTGACTATGTCACTAGTCGGGCGCGATCTCGTGAGTCAACGAGCCTCCGGTTACCGTCGAACGGAGTGGAGCAGCGGACTCCGACCAGCGACACCGACCAGCCGAGGAGATGGTCCCCATGCAGGCGACCAGCAAGCCGCGCCACCGCAGCATCGACGTCGACGGGCTCGAGATCTTCTACCGGGAGGCGGGTGCGCCGGACCGGCCCTGCGTACTGCTCCTGCACGGGTTCCCGAGCTCCTCGCACCTTTTTCGGCACGTGATGTCGCCGCTGGCCGAGGTGGCCCGCGTGGTGGCTCCTGACCTGCCGGGCTTCGGGTTCTCGGCCTCGCCCGGCGTCGACGAGTACGAGTACACGTTCGCGAGCCTGGCCGACACCGTGGAGGCGTTCCTGGCGCAGGTCGGGGTCGAGAAGTTCTTCGTCTACCTGCACGACTTCGGCGCCCCGGTGGGCTACTACCTCGCCACCCGGCACCCTGAGCGCATCCTCGGGCTGATCGTGCAGAACGGCAACGCGCACGACGACGGTCTGGGCAGCCAGTGGGACAGTGCCCGGGCGTACTGGTCCGAGCCGACGGAGGCGAACCGGGCGCGGCTGCCCGAGTGGCTCAACGTCGAGGGGGTCCGCGACGAGTACACGAGCGGGCTGCCCGACCGGGTGCGCGCGCTCCAGCCGCCCGAGTCGTGGCACCTGGACTGGTCGCGGATGTCGCGGCCGGGCAACCTCGACGCCCAGTTCCGGCTGTTCCGCGACTACGCGAGCCACGTCGCCCGCTTCGACGAGCTGGCCGACTACCACCGGACCCACCAGCCGCCCTGCCTGGTGCTCTGGGGCCGCCACGACACGTACTACGACCTGGACGAGATCATGGGCTACGCCCGGACGCTCGACCAGCTGGAGATGCACGTGTACGACGCCGGCCACATGCTGCTGGAGACCCACTGGCCGGAGTGCGCGGCAGTGATGGCGGCGTTCGTCCGGGACGTCGCCGTCGGGCCGTCTCGCGGCTGACTCGATCAGTGGCGGGCGCCGAGCTCGACCAGGAGGACCCCGGCCGCGATCATGACGATTCCTGCGGCCATGACCTTCGTGAAAGGCTCCTCGAAGAGATACTTGCTCGCGATCGCGGTGAGCGCGACGCCGGAGGCGGCCCAGATCCCGTAGGCCATGCCGATGCCCATCCCGAGGTCGAGGACCAGGGTGAGGGCGGTGAACGCCGTCAGGTATCCGGCCACGACGACGACGTACCAGCGTCTGCGGCCTTCCAGCGCGGCCTTCAGCGACAGCGCCGCCGACACCTCCGTGACGATGGCGACCGCCAAGAACACCCAGGCCATCAGGCGTTCGCCTCCTGTCGTTCGCGGGCGGCAGCTCGCTGGGACCCGAGCTCGATCGTGACGACGCCGCCCATGATCAGCGCGATGCCGACGCCCATGAGGGCCGTCAGCGGTTCGCCGTAGAGGACCGCCCCGAAGACCGCCGTGAGCGCCACCCCGAGGGCACCCCAGATGCCGTACGCGACGCCGAGTGCCATGCCTTCCCGCAGCACCAGGGCCAGGAAGACGAAGGCGGCCAGGAAGCCGACGACGACCAGGCCGTACCAGGCGGGCTGGTCGATCGCGGCCTTGAGCGAGAGGGAGCCGGTGACTTCGCTGCCGATCGCTCCGGCGAGCAGCAGCCATGGTTTCAGGTTCATTCGATGCCTTCCAGGAGGTCCAGGGCGAGATCGCGCACGTGGTCGCGCGACTCGCCCTCGGGCGGGAACGCGCAGAGCGCTTCGGCGAACCAGATGCCGTCGGCGATGAGGCGGACGGCGACGAGCCGCGCCCGCACGTCCGGCGGCAGGTCGTCCGGCACCTCGAGCCAGGGGCGCATCCGCTCGACCCAGCGGGTGGTGAGCTGCTCGCGCAGCCGCGGGTCGGCGAACACGATGAGGTCGCTCTGGTCGACCTCGCAGTCCAGGGCCCAGCCCAGGTAGGCACGGGTCCGGACGCCGGGCGCGACGGTCTCGACCGGTCCGGGCAGGCGCGCGGCCAGGTCCCGTTCCCAGCCGTCGACCACCCGGTCGAGCAGGGCGACCATCAGGGCTTCCTTGGTGGGGAAGTGGTACATGACGCCCGGCTTGGTCAGCCCTGCCTTTCGCGCCGCCGACTCCAGGGAGACCGTGGAGCCGTCCTGGAGCATGGCCAAGGCACCGTCGAGGATCAGAGTCTTCGAACTCATGGGACAACTTTACCAACCGGAAGGTTGGTGGATACAAGCGCGCAAGGCCGAACCGCAACGTGACGCTGGACTCGGGCGTCGAGTCGATGGAAACACGTCAATGAGCCCTCACCTGGACGTGCAGCTTGCGGTTCGGCGCCCTGGAGGGGATACGCGAAAGGCCCTCCGGCTCAGCGTTTCCGCTGGTCGGAGGGCCTTATCTCACGGTGGGCGATACTGGGATCGAACCAGTGACCTCTTCGGTGTGAACGAAGCGCGCTACCCCTGCGCCAATCGCCCGTGCTGCTCACCCGCTAGGGCGTGCGTGGACGATATTAGCGTGCTTCCAGCGTGGATGCGAAATCCAATCGCCGGCTCGGCCCCAGTTCGAGGCCCCGACCGCGTCAGGGATCGATCCGCTCCCGCATGTTCCGCTCGAACAGGTCGCGCGCGGCGGCCGACAGCTCGCCGATCTGCAGGTCGACGCCGTCCAGCCAGACCGTCGGCTGCACGTTCCGCACGGACCCGGTCAGGAGCATCCGCGCCTCGCCCGCGGCCACCCGGTCGAGCACCGAGAACGGGAGCTCGCCGTCCTTGGCCTCGCGCACGGGCAGCCCTGCCTCGGCGCCCCACTCCAGCAGCAGCTCGCGGGTGATGCCGGCCAGGCAGCCCACGCTGAGCGGGGGAGTGACCAGCTCGGCGTCGAGCTCCAGGAAGACGTTGGAGCCCGTGCCCTCGCACAGGTCACCCTGCGTGTTTGCGAACACCGACTCGTCGGCACCCTTGCTGATCGCGTCCGCGAGCGCCACGACGTTCTCGGCGTAGGACGTCGTCTTCAGGCCCGCGACGGCGCTGTTCTCGTTGCGGGTCCAGGGGGAGCGTGCGGCCCGCCCGGTCGGCACGACGACGGCGGATGTCGCCGCCACGACCACTGTCTGCGGCCCGTCGGAGCGCCCGGAGCCGAGCGGCCCGACGCCGTCGGTCACGGTGATGCGCAGGCGCCCGGCGTCGGGTGCCGCGGAGAGGACGGCGTCGACGCCGTCGCGCACCTTGCGCAGGTCGAGGGGCGCCATGCCCATGCCTGCCGCCGAGCGCTCGAGGCGCGCGAGATGTCGCGTGAGGGCGAACGCGTGGCCGTCGAGCACCGCGCAGGTCTCGAAGACGCCGTCGCCGACAGTGATGCCGTGGTCCACCGCGCTGAGCGCGGCCTCGTCGGGCGCGACCATGCGCCCCTCTGCCCAGATGACCGTCATGGCGCCCAGTCTGTCACCGGCGCAGGGTCACGTGCGTGACCTCGGGCGTGTGCCGCACGGAGGTGGAGGAGAACTCGATGGGCGGTACGCCGTCGAACACGCGGGTGCCGGAGCCGAGGGTGAACGGTACGACGTGCAGCCGCAGCTCGTCGACGTGGCCGGCGGCGAGGTACTCGTTGAGCGTCGTGGCCCCGCCGGTGATGGAGATGTCGCGGTCCCCGGCGGCGGCCCGGGCCTGCTCCAGGGCGCTCTCGATGCCGCCGGTGACGAAGTGGAAGGTGGTACCGCCCTCCATCGGGATCGGGTCGCGTGCGTGGTGGGTGAGGACGAAGACGGGGCCGTGGTAGGGCGGGTTGTCGCCCCACCAGCCCGTCCAGTCCAGGTCCCACTCGCCGCGGCCGGGGGAGAACATGTTGCGGCCCATGATGTACGCGCCGGCGCCCACGATGGCGTCCACCTCGGTCTTGTGCGCGTCCCCGTGCTCGAACATCCAGGTGTGCAGGCGCTCGCCCGCGAGCGGTCCGAACGGGTGCTCCAACGACTGGTCGTGCCCGGCGGAGTAGCCGTCGAGCGAGACTGCCATGTCTGCTTTCACGATTCCCATGTCGTGTCCGACGACGGAGGCCACGAGAACTCATCGGACGACCCCACGGCCGCGCGCTACCGCCGGGCCAGGGCCTCGATCTCCGCCACCGCGCTGTCGCCGAGCCGGCTCAGCTCGTTGCCCATGGACCCCGCGACGTGCGGTGTGAGCAGCACGTTCGGCAGGCTCCACAGGGGGTGGTCAGCCGGCAGCGGCTCGGGTTCGGTGACGTCGAGGACGGCGTCGATCCGGCCGGTGGAGAGCTCGGCGACGAGCGCGTCGGTGTCCACCAGGGCCCCGCGTGCGGTGTTGATCAGCGTGGCGCCGTCGGGCAGGAGGGCGAGGCGGCGTGCGTCGATCATCTGCCTGGTCTCCGGGATGTCGGGCGCGTGGACCGAGACCACCGTGGACGTGGCCATGAGCTCGTCGAGCTCGACCTTGCGCACGCCGAGCCGGTGCGCGTCGTCGTCGGTCAGGTAGGGGTCCGAGACCGACACGACCAGGTCGAAGGGGCGCAGCAGCTCGATGGTCTGCCGGCCGATGCACGAGGCGCCGACGAGGCCCACCCGGCGGCCGTGGTTGCCCGCCTGGGGGAACGCCTGCTCCCGGTCGATGAACGCGCGCCGCTCGGCGTAGAGCCGGGCGGAAGGCAGCGCCTGCTTGCCCGCCAGCAGGATGAGCGCGAGCGACAGCTCGGCCACCGGCCGCCCGTTGGCGGCGCGGGCGTCGGTCAGCGTCATCCGGCGCTCGCGGGCTGCGGGGCCCAGCAGGCCTGTCGCGCTCCCGCCCGTGTGCACGACGGCGCGCAGCCGGGGTGCTGCCGCCATCACGGCGTCGGTGAGGAAGCCCGCGCCCCAGCCGGTGACGAGCACGTCGCAGCGCTCGAGCGCCGTGGCCGCCTCCGGTGCGGCGAGGTCCTCGAGCACCTGTGGCCACACGTTCGCCACTGCCGCGAGCCGACGGCGGGCCGCGTCGTCGAGGAGCCGGTCCGCGAGCGCCGCCGGGCGCATGGTGAGCACTACGTCGAGTGGTTCCATCTCTACCTCCTGGTCCGGTGTGCAGGATAACGTTGTCCCATTGCGGAGGGAAGCCCGACGTGCGGCGAGGTTGGAAATGGCGCGGTCACTTGACACGCGGGACCAGGCCGCTAATCTGAGAACGTTTTCCTGCGCCGACCAGAGCGCAGCTCAAGGATGAGTACATCTCAAAGGGGAGAACCATGATCAGATCACGCGCCCGCTGGGCGACCGCCGGGCTGGCCGTCACGGCGCTGACGGGCCTGAGTGCCTGCTCGGCTGCCGACGCGCCCACCACCGCCACGGGCGGTGGCGCCGAGGCCGCGGGCCCGGTGACCATCGAGGTCTGGGGGTGGAACGCCGAGACCGGCAAGCAGATCGTCGAGGCGTTCAACGAGGCACAGGACGACGTCACGGTGGAGTACGTGCTGCAGGCCAGCAACACCGCCACGCAGACCAACTTCCAGAACGCCATGGAGGCAGGCTCCGGCGTCCCCTGCCTGGTGCAGGGCTTCGCGCCGCTGACCACCATGGTCGTCAACGGCTGGGCGCAGGACATCACCGAGCAGGTCGAGGGCTCCGCCGACCTCTACAACGAGGGCTCGCTCGCCGCGGCCCAGGTCGACGGCCGGTACTACGGCCTGCCGAGCGGTTCCGACGGCCAGTTCTTCATCGTGAACCAGAAGACGTTCGACACGTACGACGTCGAGGTCCCCGCCACCTGGGACGAGTTCGTCGAGACCGGGCGCGAGCTCAAGAAGCACGGCGTCGACATCACCAACATGGCCGGTGAGGACCCCAGCGGCCTGATGGCCCTGGCCCAGCAGGCGGGTGCCGAGTGGTTCCGGATCGACGGCGACCAGTGGGTGGTCAGCTTCACGGACGACGCCACGCTCGCCGCGGCCGACGTGTACCAGCCGCTCATCGACGAGGACCTGGTGTCCAACCAGACCTACATGGACCGGCCGGCCCTGTACGAGTACTTCGACTCCGGCAAGATGGCATCGACGACCACGCAGTGGTGGTCGCTCACGGGCCTGCAGACCGGCCTGGTCGACTCGGCGGGCGACTGGTCGGCGCACCCGATCCCGCAGTTCTCGGACGCGGCGGAGCCCGTCACGCCCGGCCGCACGCTCCCCTCGTTCGTCCCCGCGGGCTGCGAGAACCCCGAGGCCGCCGTGGCCTACTCGAACTGGCTCACCACGCCCGAGGCGATCGAGTCGGGCCGCAACGCCGAGACCGGCGCCGTCAGCTTCCCGACGCAGATCCCCGACCCCTCGGACTACGTCGACGAGGTGGTCCCGGAGGGCCTCTTCGTGGACGACAAGGCCGCGGGCGAGGAGATCATCGCCGCCCAGGAGAACGTGATCGGCAAGTTCGAGCTCGGGCCGAACTACGACGCCTGGTTCCCGGAGCTGCAGGACCAGTGGGGCAAGGCCGTCGCCGGCGAGATCACGCTCGAGGAAGCGCTGACCGCTGTGCAGGAGTTCGTCGCGTCCGACCTGGACAGCAAGGGCATCTCCTACACCGTCGCCGAGTGAGCCGCTGACCCACGAGGGGAGGACGTCGATGTCCGTCAACACGCAAGACAACCACGCCGCCGTGCGCGAACCGGTACCCGGCTCGCCGCCCGGCGGGCAGCCCAGGAGCGGCTCCTCCCCTCGTGGGCGCACCCCGCGCTGGAACTGGCGCACCGCACAGAGCGTCAAGGGAGCCTCGCTCACCTTCCCGTTCCTGGCCGGCTTCACGCTGTTCGTGCTCGTGCCGGTCGGGATGGCGCTGCGCGAGAGCGTCTACACCACGAGGTCCGCGGGGGGTCTGGGCTTCGGCGGCCAGACCGTGTCCTTCGCCGGGCTGGACAACTTCGCCGCGGGTCTCGTCGACGGCAGCTTCTGGGCGGGGATGCTCAGGGTGTTCCTGTACGCCCTGGTCGTCGTCCCGCTGACCCAGGTGCTGAGCCTCGCCCTGGCTCTCCTGCTCGACGCCGCGCGGCGCCGGACCGCCGCCCGGTTCCGGATCGCGCTGCTGCTCCCGTACATGGTGCCGGGCATCGTCGCGACGATGGTCTGGATCTTCCAGTACAGCCCGACGGTCGGGCCGCTGACGCCGTTCTTCGAGGCGTTCGGCCTCGACGTGAACTTCTTCTCCAGCTCGATGGTCTGGGTGTCGATGGGCAACCTCGCGATCTGGGGCGCGCTCGGGTTCACGATGCTGATCCTCTACGGGGCGCTCCAGTCGGTACCCCACGAGATCTTCGAGGCGGCGCGGCTCGACGGCGCGTCCGAGCTGCGGATCGCGCTGTCCATCAAGGTGCCCTTCGTCCGCGGGTCGCTGGTGCTGACGTCGCTGCTCTCGATCATCGGCACGCTGCAGCTCTTCGACCAGCCCCTGCTGTTCCGGGCCGTCACGCCCGAGACCATCACCCGGGACTTCACGCCCGCCATGATGATCTACGACCAGGCGTTCAACGTGGGCAACCTCAACTACGCCACGGCTCTGTCGGTCATCCTCGCCCTCGTCGTCGGTGTCGCCTCCGCGATCATCTACCGCTTCATCAACAGGGAAGAGCCATGAGCGACACGACACTCGTGCCCGACGCCGCCGTCGTCCCCGATCCCGTCGCCCGACCCGGACGCCGACGTCGCCGCCGGCTCGACGAGGGTTCCTCCGTGGCGGAAGCCCGCGGCTCCTCCCGCTGGGTGGTCCTCGGGGTGCTGGTCGCCCTGACGCTGTACGCCGTCGGGCCGCTGTGGTGGCTGCTCGTCGCGGCGACGAAGAACCAGCGGGAGCTGTACACCACCCACGGGCTCTGGTTCAGCCAGCTCAACCTGTGGGACAACCTGAGCACCCTGTTCACCTACCAGGACGGGATCTTCGGCCGGTGGCTGTGGAACACCGTCGTGTACGCGGGGCTCGGCTCGCTCGGGCTGACGTTCGTCGCGCTCGCGGCCGGCTACGGGATCGCCAAGTACCGGTACCGCGGGCGCGGGCTGACGATGGGCCTGATCATCGCGTCCTTCCTGATCCCCGGCTCGCTGATGATCGTGCCGAGCTTCATCCTCTTCGTGAAGCTGGGCATGTACGACACGATCTGGGCGATGATCCTGCCCGGCATGTTCGGGTCGTTCTCCGTCTACCTGGCCAAGGTCTACGCGGAGGGCGCGGTGCCGTCCGAGCTCATGGAGGCCGCCCGCATCGACGGCGCGGGGGAGTACCGGATCTTCTTCTCCATGGGGCTGCGCCTGCTGTCGACCGCGGGCGCGACGATCTTCCTGCTGCACTTCGTGGCCTCGTGGAACACGTTCATGTGGCCGCTGGTCTTCCTCAAGGGGGTCGACAAGTGGCCGGTGATGCTCGGCATGTACTCGTGGCTGCAGCGAGGGATGGACAGCACGGTGGACCTCACCAGCCTCGTGGTCACCGGGTCGCTCGTCTCGACCATCCCGATGGTGGTGCTCATGATCGCGATGCAGCGCTACTGGCGTTCGGGCGTCACGCTCGGGAGCCTCAAGTAGTGCCCGGGTCAGCCCTTCGGCGGGGCGGTCGACTCCCGCACCACCAGCTGCGGCGCCGTGACCGACGACGCAGCATCGCCGTCGCCGTCGATCACCTGCGAGAGCAGGCCGAACGCGCGGGTACCGAGGTCCTCGAAGTCCTGGTCCACGGTGGTCAGGGACGGCTGCCACAGGGCGACGAGCGGCTGGTCGTCGAAGCCGATCACGGAGATGTCGCCCGGGACGTCGAGGCCGCGGTCGGACAGTGCCCGCATGAGGCCCAGCGCGATGTCGTCGTTGGCGCAGAAGACCGCGGTGACGTCGTTCATCCCGGCGATCCGCTCGCCCCAGCGGTAGCCGGAGCTCGCGTCCCAGTCGGCCCGCATGATCTGCGGGACCGGCGCACCGGCGGCGCCCAGGGCCGCACGCCAGCCGTCGGTGCGGCCCGAGTGCTTGCCCTCGGTCGGGCCGGCGATGTGGTGGACCGTCCGGTGCCCGAGATGGAGCAGGTAGTCGGTCGCCTGGCGACCCGCGGTGCGCTCGTCGATCAGCGCCGCCGGGACCGTGCCCGTGCGGCGCGAGCCGCCGCCGGCGACCACCACGGGCAGGCCCTCGGGCAGCGCCTTGGCGGCGTTGATACCCGCCCGGTCGAACTCGAGCACGATCACGCCCGCCGTCGGCTGGGCCAGCGTGAGATCGATGGCGGCGCGCACGTGCTCGTCGTCGCCGGACTCCACGACGGTGATCGACACGGTCATGCCGGCCCGCCGGGCGGCCGTCTCCACCCCCTGCAGCGTGCGGGCGTAACCGTAGTTGGCGGTCGCGCCCGCGAGCACGGACACGAGCGTGCGCCGGCCCGAGCGCATCGAGCGGGCGGCGCCGTTCGGGCGGTACCCGAGGGCCTGCACCGCCTCGTGCACACGCTGGGCGAGCTCGGGCGCCACGTACTTCGAGCCGTTCAGGACCCGGGAGACGGTGGGTACCGAGACCTCCGCCGCCCTGGCGACATCGGCGAGGACAGGGGCTCGGTACGACTTCGGACTGGCCATGAGCCGAGCATACGACAGCTGATAACGTTTTCCCCATCTGAGGAGAGTTGAGTGCCCACCCACCCGCGCGCCCCCCGTGGCGTCATCGCACCAGGACGGCTCTTCACCGACGACCAGGGTGCCGTCGCCCAGCTGCACGGCGTCGGCATCCAGAGGTTCGGCGACCTGTTCTACGCCTGGGGCGAGGACAAGACGAACGGCGGGACCTTCGGGGGAGTGGCCTGCTACTCGTCACCCGACCTCGCGACCTGGACCGCGCACGGGCACGCCCTGCCCGTCTCGCCCGACGTCCCCGACCTCGCCCCGGGCCGGGTGATCGAACGACCCAAGGTGCTGCGCAACCCGGCCGGGACGTACGTGATGTTCCTGCACGTCGACTCCGGCGACTACGCCGACGCCCGGGTGGGCTGGGCGGTCGCCGACCGGCCCGAGGGCCCATACACCTACCTGCGCAGCGAGCGCCCGCTCGGCAACATCAGCCGGGACATCGGCGTGTTCGCGGACGACGACGGCACCGGGTACCTGCTGTCCGAGGACCGGGAGCACGGCCTGCACGTCTACCGGCTGTCCGCGGACTACCTGGCGGTCGAGGAGATCGTCGCGACCACGCTCACACCGCCCAGCGACCACCCGGCGGGTCCGCACGGGTACGAGTCGCCGGCGCTCGTCAAGGCGGACGACCTCTACTACCTGTTCGGCTCCGACCTGTCGGGCTGGTCCACGAACGACAACAAGGTGGCGACGGCGCCGTCGCCCGCCGGTCCGTGGAGCGACTGGGCCGACTTCGCGCCCCCGGGCTCGGCCACGTGCGACTCCCAGACCTCGACGGTCGTGACCGTGCACGGCTCCGAGACCACGAGCCACGTGTACGTCGGCGACCGGTGGGACCGGGACGACCTGTTCCACTCCGCGCCCGTCTGGCTCCCCCTGCGGATCGCCGACGGCGTCGCACGGCTCGAGTGGCGCGACACCTGGACCATCGATCCCCGGACGGGGGTGATCGCATGACCGTCACCCTTCCCGGGCTCGAGGACAGCACCGAGCTGCGGATCGAGTGGGGCAACGACGTCCTCCGCGTGGCGATAGCCCACGGCCCGCACACCGCGCCACGGCTGGTGGCGCTGTGGCACGTGGCGGAGGAGCGGCCGGACCTGGCAGGTCTGCGCCGCTCGGCGCTCCCGGTGCTGGAGGTGACGGTGCTCGGCGACGGCCGCTCCGGGACGTCGGGCAAACGACACGTCGACGGCGCGGCGGCCCAGCGGATGCGGCTCGTCGGGCTGGACGAGACCGCGGAGGAGGGCACCGCCGGGAAGGCCGCCCCCGTCCGCCGCCTCCTGCTGCACCTCGCCGACGCCGAGTCCGGCCTGCGTGCCACCGTGCACTACGAGCTCGCCGACACGGTCCCCGTGCTGCGGACCTGGGCGGAGCTGTCGGCCGACCACGAGCTCGTGCTCGACCACGTCACCACCGGCGTCGTCTCCGGGCTCGGGCACGCCGCCCGCTGGGAGACGGAGCTCGCCGTGTGGGAGGCGGCCAACCCCTGGAGCGGCGAGTTCCGCTGGCACCGGTCCACGCTCGCCGAGCGCGGCCTGTACGACGTCGGCATGGTGCGGTTCGGCCAGGTCGGGTCGAAGAACCGGATCAGCCTCACCTCGACCGGTGCCTGGTCCACGTCCGAGCACCTGCCCATGGGCCTGGTCGAGGACACCCGCACCGGCCGGCTGCTCGCCTGGCAGGTCGAGACCAGCGGCGCCTGGCACACCGAGCTCGGCGACCGGTACGGCGACGTCTACCTCGCCGCCATGGGACCGACCGCGCACGAGCACCAGTGGGCCGGCCGCCTCGACGCCGGCACCGGGTTCAGCAGCGCCCCGGTGAGTCTCGCGATCGTCCCCGGTGCCGCCGCCGGACCCGCGGCGACCCTGGACGCCGTCGCCGCGGCGCTCACCGCGCACCGCCGCCGCACCCGGCGGCCCCACCCCGACCACGACACGCTGCCCGTCGTCTACAACGACTTCCTGAACACCCTCATGTCCGACCCGACCACCGAGCGCGAGCTCCCTCTGATCGAGGCGGCCGCCGACCTCGGCGCCGAGTACTACGTGATCGACGCCGGCTGGTACGACGACGAGCACGGCGGCTGGTGGGACTCCGTGGGCCAGTGGGAACCCTCGACCACCCGGTTCCCCGACGGCGGCCTGGGCGGCCTCATCGACCGCATCCGTGCCCACGGCATGCGCCCGGGCCTCTGGCTCGAACCCGAGGTGGTCGGCGTGCGCAGCCCCGTCGCCCGCACGCTCCCCGACGCGGCGTTCTTCCAGCGCCACGGCCACCGCGTCGCCGAGTGGGGCAGGTACCAGCTCGACCTGCGCCACCCCGCCGCACGCGCGCACCTCGACACGGTGGTCGACCGGCTCGTGACCACGTTCGGCCTCGCCTACCTCAAGCTCGACCACAACGTCGACATCGGCCCCGGCACCGACGCAGGCACCGGCGAGGCACCAGGCACCGGCCTGCTCGAGCACGGCCGCGCCTTCCTCGACTGGGCAGGCGCCGTCATGGACCGCCACCCCGGCCTCGTCATCGAGGCCTGCGCGGCCGGCGGGTCGCGCACCGACGCGGCCACCGGCCGCGTCTTCCCCGTCCAGTCCGTCACCGACCAGCAGGACTACCTCGCCACCCCGCCCGTCGCCGCGGCCGCCCCCCTCGCTCTCCCGCCCGAGCAGACCGGGATCTGGGCCTGCGTCGACGGCACCATGGACCGCGAACAGCTCGCCTTCTCCCTCGTCACGGCGCTCCTGGCCCGGGTACACCTGACCGGCCGCGTCGACACCCTTGACACCGACCAGCGGGCGGTCGTCCGGGAGGCGCTCGCGGTGTACCGGGACCTGCGGTCCGCCGTCGGGCGCTCGGTCCCCGTGTGGCCGCTCGGCCTGCCCGGCTGGCGCGACCCCTGGATCGTCCAGGGCGCGCGCGACGGCGACCATCTCTACCTCGCGGTCTGGCGCCGGGGCGACACGGACGACGGCGCCCCCGACACCCTGCGGGTGCCGCTGCCCGGCCGGGTCACGGACGAGGTCGTGGAGGTGCTGTACCCGCGCTGGGGCGGCGAGTCCGTCGCCGTGGTCGACGACGGCGGGGCGCTGGAGCTCAAGCTCCCGGCCCTGACCTCGGCGCGGCTGCTGCGGGTCCGGGTGACCTCGTGAGCGGCCTCGTGAGCGGCCGTCCGGTCGGCCCTCCGAAGGGCCCGGTGCGCAGGGCGGTCAACCCGGTGGTGCGCGGCTTCGCCCCGGACCCGTCGGCGATCCGGGTGGGGGACTGGTACTACCTCGCGACCAGCTCGTTCGAGTGGTTCCCGACCATCCCGCTGTACCGCTCGCGGGACCTCGCGGACTGGGAGCCGGCCGGGTCGGTCGGCACCGCGGTTCCCGGCCGGTCCCTTCTCGGGGTGCCCGACTCGGGCGGGATCTGGGCGCCCGCCCTCAGCCACGCGGACGGCGTGTTCTGGGTCGTGTACTCGATCGTCCGCTCGCTCGGCACCCGGCACTTCGACCTGGAGACCTACCTCTGCACGGCACCCGACGTCGGCGGCCCGTGGTCGGAGCCCGTGCGCCTGCCCGGCCACGGGTTCGACCCGTCGCTGCTGCACCACGACGGCCGGCACTACCTGCTCAACCTGCAGAACGACTCGCGGGTCGGCGGACGACGGTTCGACGGCATCGTGCTCACCGAGCTGGAGGTACCGCTGACGGGCGGCGGCGTGCCCGACACGGCTCGGGTGCGCGCCGTGGGCCCGACCAGCCTGCTGCTGCAGCGCGACAACCTGGTCGAGGGGCCCAAGATCACCGTCAAGGACGGCTGGTTCTACCTGCTGCTGGCCGAGGGAGGCACCGGCGTCGAGCACGGGGTGCTCGTCGCACGGAGCCGGTCGCTGACCGGGCCCTACGAGGTCGACGACGTCCCGCTGCTCACGTCCCGCGACGACCCGGCGGTCCCGCTGCAGAAGGCCGGGCACGGCGAGCTGGTCCGGACGCCGTCGGGCGAGTGGTACCTGACGCACCTGGCGTCCCGGCCCCTGGAGACGCCGTCCGGGCCGCGCAGCACGCTCGGCCGCGAGACGGCGGTGCAGCGCGTGGTCTGGGTCGACGGCTGGCCCCGGCTGGCCCAGGGCGGCTGGCACCCGGCCACGGAGGTCGAGGTCCCGGACGTGACCGAGCTGGGCGGCGTCGAACAGCGCGGTGGTCTCGAGATCGCTCCAGCCTGGCCCTGGTCGACGCTGCGGGAGCCCGCAGGGGACTGGGTGCAGCCCGTCCCCGACCAGCCTGGCGTGCTGCGGCTGCGCGGCCGGCAGTCCGCCGAGTCGCTGTGGCAGCAGTCGCTCCTGGCTCAGCGCCTGACCGAGCACCACGCCGAGGTGGAGGTGACCGTCGACGCCGAGCCCACCACGTTCACCCAGTCGGCGGGGCTGGTGCTCTGGTACAGCACGACGTCGTACTACCAGCTTCACGTCACGTGGACGGAGCCCGAGGGCGAGCCCCAGGCCGGCCAGCAGTGGGCGGGGAACCAGGGCCGCCGCGTGCTGGTCCTGACCCACGGCCACCCGGACGGCGCCCGGGTGCTGGATACCGTGGCCCTCGTCGACGGCCCGGTCCGCCTGCGCGCGCAGATCGACGACGTCACGGCCCGGCTGTGGTCGGCGAGCGACGGCGGGCCGTGGGCGCAGATCGGCCCGGACGTGGACTTCAGCGAGCTCTCCGACGACTTCGGCCCGCGCCTGCGATTCACGGGCGCCTTCGTGGGGATCAGCGCGGTCGACCTCGTCGACGGCGCCTTCACCGCCGACTTCTCCGACTGGACCCTTCGGTACAGAAGCACGATGCCGGGCGACTGAGTCCCCGACTGACTCTTGTGTTGTCCGGTACGTCGGGATAACGTATTCCCGGGATAACGATATCCCGCTCACGACGAGGTGACTACCGCGCGACCACGGTCGCGTGCGGCCGCAGTGCTGCGGCCCTGGAGGGAATCCGATGAGGCAACGCACGTCCAGGCTGCGTTCGAGTGCGGCCGCACTGATCAGCACGGTGGCCCTGGTGGTGGCCGGGTTCGTCCCGGCGTCCGCCGCGGCTGACGCCGGGACGGCCGAGCTGCCGGCCGACCCGCTCGTCAAGATCCACGAGACCGTGAGCGACGCCGGGTTCGCGCATCCCGGCGTCGGCCTGACCGCGGACAACCTCGAGAACATGCGGACCCAGGTGCTCGCCGGCGTGGAGCCGTGGGCGAGCTACTACGACGCCATGACGCAGACCAGGTACGCGTCCGCCACCTTCAAGGCGTCGATCCAGGGCCCGACCGACGAGCAGCCGACCAGCACGGCGTACGACACGGCGAGCATGCGCGGACGGCAGCACACCGACAGCCTCGGCGCCATGACGCAGGCACTGATGTACCTGGTCACCGGCGAGGAGCTGTACCGGGCGAACGCGCTGCACGTGATCCGCACCTGGAGCAGCCTCGACCCCGCCCGGTACAAGTACTTTCCCGACGCCCACATCCACACCGGCGTCCCCCTCTACCAGACCCTGGTCGCCGCCGAGATCATCCGCTCGACCGAGCCGGTGAACGACGAGCTCGACGGGTACGACCTGCGCTGGACGGAGCGCGACCAGCAGCGGATCGAGGGCAACCTCGTCCGCCCGGTGCTCGACACGTTCCTGTTCTCCGAGAACCGGCTGTGGAACCAGCACCTGTACGGCGTGATCGGCATGGTGGCCGCGGCGATCTTCCTCGACGACGCCGACCTCTACGCCGAGCGCGTCGAATGGTTCACCGTGAACGCCGGCTACAAGAGCGAGCACACGATCAACGGCGGGGACGTCAACGGTTCGCTGGCCGCCGTCTTCCGCGAGATCGAGGTGGACGACCCGCGCAACCCCTACGGCAAGAGCTTCGTCCAGCACCTGGAGATGGGCCGCGACCAGGCGCACGCCGAGGGCGACGTCGACCTCCTGGCCGCCCTGGCCCGCATCGTGCACAACCAGGGCACGCGGGTCGACCCCGCCGCCGGCACCGTCTCGACCGCGTCGGACGCCGTCAGCCCGTACGCGTTCCTGGACAACCGCATCCTCGAAGGCGGCGACGTCTTCGCGGCCTTCATGATGGGCGAGGAACCGCCCTACATCGACACGTCCGGGGGAGCGGGCAAGCTCGCCGAGGCCTACCGCGGACGCCTGCGCGAGCCGCTCAACGAGCTCTACTACCAGTACGAGTACGTCGCGGGCGTGGACGTCGAGGCGGAGGCGCCGTTCGTGGCCGAGATGTACCGGCACGGCGACGGGCCCCTGTACCGCTACGGCACCGGGGTCTCGAACTTCTGGAACGAGAGCGGCTCGGACTACACCGGCGCCGAGTACTGGGTGGCGTTCCCGCCGGAGCTCGCCGACCAGGACGTCACCGTCCCCGCCGTCGGCGACGGGCCCGAGCTGCCCCTGGAGAAGTTCGGCCACACCCTCGGCAAGGGCGCCAGGCAGCTGACCGACGACGCAGGCGAGCGCTTCGTCCGGCTCGACGCCAGGAAGGACGACGCCCAGGTCGCCGTGCGCCGCGTCGTCTACGCCGACCGCAGCCGCACCGCGCTGGTCGGGGTGCGGGTCCGCACCCACGCCACCGCGACCCTCGAGGTCTCCCGGACCTCGTACGGCGAGCCGTTCACCACCGTCCAGCTCCCGGACACCGGTGGACGGTGGCGGCACGTCTGGTTCGACGTCGCCACGGCGAAGGTGCCGTCAGCCGGAGCCAACCTGGTGGTGCTCGGTGCGACCGGCGGCAGGACCCACGTGGACGTCGAGAGCGTGCTCGCCGACGCCAACGGGACCCTCGCCCCGCCGACGTTCAGTGACGGCGCCTCCCTGGACGCCGTGGCGGTGGCCGGCGAGCCCTATGCGCGGGACCTCGGGGTGACCGACCCCGACGGCGACTTCACGCTGGCGCTCCAGGACGCGCCGCGCGGGGCGACGGTCTCGGCCGACGGCACGTTCACGTGGACGCCGGACGGCAGGCGTGACGTCGAGGACCTCGTCGTCGTCGCCTCGGACGACCGGGCCGACACCGCGTTGCCCGTGTCCCTCACCGTCGCACCGGACCGTACCGCCGCGGTGGACGCGCTCCAGGCCGGGCTGGAGGCGCCGGAGGCGTACACGACCGCCAGCTGGCGGTCGTTCGCCGACGCGCGGGCGGCCGCGCTGGACGGCGTGGACGGCTCGGGCGCGGCGGAGTTCGGTGCCCTGCTGGAGCGTCTGCGGCTCGCCGTCGCCGACCTGGAGCTGCTCGACCCGCGCCTACCTGACGGCACGCTCGACTTCTCCCGCATCGTCTCCTCGGAACGGATCACGCCGACGACCCTCCTGGCCCTCACGGACGGGGACAGCCAGACCACCTGGGGAGACCTGCGGGTGCCGAGCGTCGTGCTCGACCTCGGGCCGGGCTACCGCGTCCGGGCCGACGGCTTCGGGTTCCTCGCCCGGGACACGTTCCCCAACCGGGCCGAGGGCACGAACGTCTACGGGTCGTCCGACGGCGAGGACTGGACGCTGCTGACCGAGCACCCCAACGTGGGCGACGACACCGAGATCGAGCAGGTGGCGGTGCGCGCGGCGGAGCGGGACAGCGTGTTCCGATACCTCAAGCTCCAGATCGACGAGCCCGGCGCGCCGACCGATCCCGCCTCGCCTGTCGTCATCTGGACCCTCGCGGACTTCCGGATCGACGGCGAACGGATCGAGGCGGACCTGGACCTGCTGCTCGCCGAGGCGCAGGCGGCGGACCTGTCGGGCTGGTCGCGGGGGTCAGTAGTGCTGTTCACGAGGGAGATCGAGGCGGTCCGCACCGCCTCCGCTGAGGAGGGGGCGGACACGAAGGCGCTCGCACAGCGCGTCCTTGCCGCCTGGGACCTGCTGGAACGGCCGGCACCCGAGCTCGCCGACGTCGCGCACGCGTGGGTCACCGCGAGCACGCCGTCGTGGGACGGCAGCCGGGACGCCGCGGCCAACGGCTGGGCGATGTTCGACGGTGACCCGGGCACCTTCACCGATACGAAGCAGGCCAACGGCTGGGTCCAGGTCGTTCCCGACGACGACACCACCTTCCACGTCGAGGCCGTGCGGTACCTGCCCCGTTCCACCCACGTGAGCCGCGCCGACGGCGTCCAACTCCAGCGATCCGACGACGGCGGGCAGACCTGGCAAACCTTCGCCACGATCGGTGGCGCGACGGCGGGCTGGAACCAGATCGACCTGCCCGAGCCGGTCGAGACGGCAGCGATCCGGGTGCTGGCCTCCTCGGGCAACACCAATCTGGCCGAGGTCGCGCTCGTCACCAGCACCGTGGACCGCACAGGGCTCGACCTGTACCTGGCGGAGACCGCGGAGCTGGCCGCGAGCGACTGGACCACCGCGTCCTGGGAGCGCCTCGCCGCCGCGCGCGAGGCGGGGATCGCCCTCCGGGCCGACGGCGCCGACCCCGACCAGGAGGAGGTGGACACCGCCACCGACGAGCTCGCCGCGGCCGTGGCCGCGCTCGAAGCGGCCTGAAGCCTGGCCGTCTCTTTGATGTCCGCTCTCCATGCCCGTGTCGATGACGACAGAACGGAAGCTGCGATGACTTCACGTGAAGAGCACCCGAACACCGGCCGGGACGGCGCCTCGCGCCGGGCCTTCCTCGCCGGATCGTCCCTGGCCCTCCTGGCCGGGATCTCCGGCAGCGCCCTGGCCGCACAGGCGGCGGCAGCTGCCCCGGCGAACCCGCACGGTGCCCCGCTCGGCGGTGCGGCGGGCGGCGCGGCGCGGCGCGCGTCCGCCCTCGCCTACGCCCACCCCGGCATGCAGCACACGGCGGCCCAGCTCGACGCCGCCGCCCGCCGGGTAGCGGCCGGCACCCAGCCGTGGAAGGGCGGGTGGGACCGCCTCGTCGCGAACGGCCGCTCGTCCGCGACGTGGCAGCCGCGCCCGCTCGCGGACGTGATCCGCGGCGGCGACGGCCAGAACTACGCCCAGATGTACCTCGACATCCACGCCGCCTACCAGAACGCCCTGCGGTGGCGCGTGTCGGGCGACGAGGCGCACGGGGCCGCCGCGGTGCGCATCCTCAACGCCTGGTCCGGCACCCTGCGGTCGCTCGGCGGTAACGCCGACCGGTTCCTGGCCTCCGGCATCTACGGGTACCAGTTCGCCAACGCCGCCGAGCTCGTCCGTGACCGGTCGGACTTCGACCTCGGGCGGTTCCGGAACATGCTGCTCGGCATCTTCCACCCGATGAACGAGCACTTCCTGACCAACCACAACGACGCGGTGATCACGAACTACTGGGCCAACTGGGACCTGTGCAACATGGCGTCGATCCTCGCTATCGGGATCTTCGCCGACCGCGCGGACCTGGTCGGGCGCGCCGTCGACTACTTCGAGGACGGCGCGGGGAACGGCTCGATCAGGAACGCGGTGCCGTTCCTGCACGCCGAGGACGGCGGCCTCGGGCAGTGGCAGGAGTCGGGCCGCGACCAGGCGCACACGATCATGGGCGTCGGCCTCATGGCCGCGTTCTGCGAGATGGCCTGGAACCAGGGAATCGACTGCTACGGCTACGACAGCAACCGGTTCCTCAAGGGCGCGCAGTACGTCGCCAAGTACAACCTGGGCAACGCCGTGCCGTTTGCCGACTACACCTGGCAGTCCGGTCCGAACACGACCGCCCCGCACGTCGGGTGGCAGACCCACACCCAGATCAGTGCGGCGTCCCGCGGGCAGGCGCGGCCGGTGTGGGCGATGATCCTGGCGCACTACTCGGGGAGGAAGGGTCTGGAGGCGCGCTGGGTGCGGCAGATCGCCGAGTCGATCCGTCCTGAGGGCGGTGGCGGCGACTACGGCACGGGGTCGGGCGGGTTCGACCAGCTCGGGTTCGGCACACTCATGTACTGACCGGTCGGCACTCCCGTCACCAGCCCGCAGCAGTCCGTCACCGGGGCTCCGACGCCAGCGCGACCAGCCGCTCCGCCTTCAGCTCGGTCTCGTGCCACTCCGCCGTCGGGTCGGAGCCCCAGGTGATGCCGGCGCCGGTGCCGAACCGGAGCACCCCGCCGGTTCCGTGGTCGGCCCACCAGAACGTGCGGATGCCGACGGCGAGCGACGCCTCGCCGTCGGCCACCCACCCCACCGCGCCGCAGTACGGGCCGCGGGGCACGGGCTCCAGCTCACCGATGATCCGCAGCGCGCTCGACTTCGGGGCACCCGAGACCGACCCCGGCGGGAACGTGCCGGCCAGCAGACGGCGCCACAGCTCGCCGGAGCGGACGACGTCGTCGGACAGGGTGCCGCGCACGCGAGAGACGAGGTGCACCAGGCCGGGATGCTCCTCGACCGCCAGCAGTCCGGTGACCTCGACGGTGCCCGGGCGGCAGACGATCTGCAGGTCATTGCGCACGAGGTCCGTGATCATCACGTTCTCGGCGCGGTCCTTCTCGGTGAGCCCGTCGGGCGTGCGCGCCGTGCCCTTGATCGGGCCGGACTCGACGACGGTGCCCGTCCCCGGCTCCTCCCGCACGGCCAGGTAGAGCTCGGGGGAGGCGCTCACCACCCACACCGGGTCCAGCCCGCTGGCAGCAGGGACGTGGACGGCAGCGGCGTGCGGAGCAGGGTTCCCGGCCGCGAGCCGGGCGGCGAGCGCCCGGGCGTCGGGCTCGGTGCCGGTAGGCCCGGCGGCGAGCGGCGCGGACAGCACGCGGCAGATGTTCGCCTGGTAGACGTCGCCGTCGCGCACGTGCTCGCGGACCCGGCCGACGGCGGCCTCGTAGCCGGCCTGGTCCATGGACGAGGTCCAGGCGTCGGAGGGCGGGCCGGTCCAGGCGGTGGGGGAGGGCGCTCCGGCGTCGTGTGTACCGGCGTCCTGCACCTGGGCGAACCGCCACGCACGGGCACGGCCGCCGGCGCGGGTCCCGGAGCCTGCCTCGAAGTCGGCGACGACGAACCACGTGCCGGTCGCGAGCCGTTCGGGCTCGGCCAGGACGTCTATGCATTCGACGGCGTCCGTCGCGACGCGTCCGGCGAAGCGTGCCCAGCCGGTGTTCCCGGTCACGTCGGGCGGGGGAGTCACGGAACCCCGCCGGGACGGAACCGGTGGAATCGTGCGGTTTGCGGGCGGATGAGCCGAGCTGCGGGACACGGGACAACCGTACGGCGGCGCGCGCGATTGGACGGTTCGCCCTCTGTTCGATTAATGTTCAGAACGCGCCGGAACACCGGGGGAAACCCCAGGATGCCCGGCTTCGCGGATGTAGCTCAGTGGTAGAGCATCACCTTGCCAAGGTGAGGGTCGCGGGTTCAAGTCCCGTCATCCGCTCGGAAACGCCGCTCTCGTAGATCTTCGGCTGATGAGAGCACCCAAGGTTGTAGGTTTGACCCAGCGGTGGGTTGGCCGAGTGGCGAGGCAGCGGCCTGCAAAGCCGTATACACGGGTTCGAATCCCGTACCCACCTCGCATTGCAGCACGGGCGATTGGCGCAGCGGTAGCGCGCTTCCCTGACACGGAAGAGGTCACTGGTTCGATCCCAGTATCGCCCACCAGCACGGCAGGCCCCCTCACCAGCGGAAACGCTGGCCAGGGGGTCTTTTGTATGTCTGGGGCCCGCGGCTCAAAAGAGGACGTCATGCTGGGTCTCCGTGGTCGCTCTGGGCTTGGTGACGAGGGTTGCTCCCGCGGTGAAGGGTTCGTCGTCGTGGGCTCGGCTCAGGGCCCAGCCCTGGAGCAGACCGGTGTCCAGCAGCATGAGCCCGGCCGACGTGGCGAGGTACAGGTCGCGTCCGATCCGACACACGACCTCACCGTTGATCGTGGCTTCGGCATGCAGGGGGTCGATCTGCTGGTCAGGGGCAATTCCGCCGTGGGGCAACCCGTAGGTCGGGGTGTGATCCACGGGGTCGGTAGTGGTGCGGGTCTGACCGGACGGCCAGTCCAGACCCGCGGCGTGTTCCGCGACCGCGACGAGCTCTGCTGCGCGGGTCAGAGCTGTTCCGGGCGCCAGCCGGGCGCCGCGCTTTCGGGCGGTGCGGACCTGCTGGGGTATACCGAGCGCGGTGGTGAGCAGTGCTTCGCACCGCCTGGCGGACAACAGGGACCCGGCCGACAGGACCATCGAGGACAGCGCGCCCTGTTCCAGCAGCCGGGCTTGCCCGCGTTCGGTCGCCGTGATCCCGGTCTTGATGATGCTGCCGTGATGGGCGAGATAGACGGTGAACTCGCGGGGATCGTCCAGGGCGGTGTCGGTCGCGACCGACCGGGTGCGAGCGATCGCTGCGCAGGAGACGCACTGCCCGGACTTCGCACCCGCGTCGATCGGTGCGGCCGCGGTGCAGGGCACTCGGCGGCCGTCCCACCGCAGCCCGGTACAGCGCCGGTCCGACCCGACCCTGAGCGACAGGCGTGCCCCGGGTTCGACCGCGCTGGCGCGTACGTCACCGGTCGGCGAGAGCCACTCCAGCCTGGCGCCGGCCTCGGTCCAGACAAGCCCGGTGGGCCGCCAGGCGGGTGCGGAGGCATCGATCATGAGTCGCCTCCTAGCGTCGCAGGGCTCGGTACGTGTCGCGCGGTCTTCCGTCGGTGTTTCCTCGACGCATCCCGGGTCGCTCCATACTCTCCCAGGGACAGGATGCCCACCGGAGGTCCCGCGCCATGCCAGGTCCACGCAGTCACGAGACGGCCCACGGGTGGTTGCTCGCAATCGAGATCCTCTGTGGACTCGCGGTGTGGCTCGGTGTCTTCGTCCTTTTCGTCAACCACATCGAAGCCACCGGGTTCATCGTCCCCGTCAGTGAGGGGCCTCATCCCGACACCATCTCGGCGTACCGTGCCTGGGCACCGGTGACGGCGGCGGCGCTGCTCGTGATGCTTGTCGCGGCGTTCCGACGTCGCGCCCGCTGGCTCTTCCTCGGCCATGCGATCACAGCCTTCGTCGCGATCGCCGCCGTACTCCTGTTCGCCGTGCCCTCGATCGACTTCCGCTCATTGATCGACCCACCGCCGGTCGAGCAGTCTTACGGTCCTGGCTACGAGCCGTGCTACAGCGGCTCCGACGGCTGCCCAGGCGGCTAAGAGCTCAACTGTCGGCTACGGGCGGCTAGGGGCGTCTGCTGTCGGAGCGGGGGAGGTTACGACCCGGGCGTCACGGTCCATGATCCGTTCGTCGTGATGGCGAGCACCCCGGGCAGCGAGACGTCGTAGGAGTCGGTGAACGCCACGCTGTCCCCGAACACCCGAGGGCTGCCCGAGACGCTGAAGTAGCGGCCGGCGAACGAGTCGTCGGGCCCTGCCGGGGCGAACTCCACGTCGAGGCGTGTCGCTGTGTCGCCGAACGCCAGCACCTTCGAGCCGTCGCCGGACTGCTCGCCGGTCACGGGAGCCAGATCGTTCCACGACTCGAACCGCAGGCTCCACGGTCCTTCGGCGGCAAGCCAGACGGCCTGCTCGGGGTCACCACCCTTGAACACGTCCATGAGGTAGTCGCCGGCCAGGGCGCCGTCGGCCGCGCCGAACGGTGTGCCACGGTCGGGACCCGTGAGGACGGTCGCCCCCGAGCAGGCCGAGCAGTCGAGGTGGACGACGACAGCGAACTCGCCGTCCCGCTCGAAGGTGACCTCGGCGCTGCCCCGCCCTTCCGCCGCGGCGGGCGCACCCTCCGCCACGGTGCCCGCCGCCACCGAGCGGGCCGGTGCTTCGGTCGGGCGCAGGTCGGGCGTCGGTTCGGGCGTCGGTTCGGCCTCGGGTGCTGGTGCCTCCGGGGTCACGTCGGCACGGGGCGGCGCGGGCTCGGACGGGGTGGCGGTCCGGGCCGACGGGGATGCGCCCGTGGCGGGGCCTTCGGCGGCGGCACACGCGGTCGACGCGACCGCGACGAGGAACGCGGCGGCGAGCGCCGCGACCGTCGGACGCGGCCGGTCGTGGGGTGTGGTCACGGGGTCAGGCTGCCATGGAGTGCCCGGCTACTGCGTCGTGTAGTGCTCGATGCTCATCACCAGGATGACGCGGTCGGCGCTGTCCGGCGGCGGGGGCTGGTCGGGGGCGCCGTACCGCTCGGCGAGGTGGACGTAGAACGCGCCGGTCGGGTCCGGGATCACCTCGATCAGCTTCCCGCGGACCTCGACGTAGCTCAGCACGTTGTCGTCGTTGATGATCGCGAGGCTCATCGACGGGTTGTGCTGCAGGTTGCGGTACTTGGCGCGCTTCGTGGTGTGCGTGAAGCGCAGCGTCTCGCCGTCGAAGTCGAACCACATCGGGTTGACCTGGACCGTGTCGTCCGGGCGGATGGTGCCGAGGAACGCGTAGTTCGGCGCCTCCAGGAGCGGGATCAGGTGGGCGGGGATGACGTCGGTCGCACTCATACCGCCGAACATAGCCGCGGGCCGGTCTCCAGGGGACGCGTCGCAGGTGACACGCTCATTTCGATTGGACCGGCACACCGTTTGTGAACTACTCTTCCGGAGCGTCACCACAGGGGCCCGAAGGGGTCCGAGCTGGTGGCAACGCGGATGTAGCTCAGTGGTAGAGCATCACCTTGCCAAGGTGAGGGTCGCGGGTTCAAGTCCCGTCATCCGCTCGAACCCGCTTTTTTGGTGGGGAGCACGGTGGGTTGGCCGAGAGGCGAGGCAGCGGCCTGCAAAGCCGTACACACGGGTTCGAATCCCGTACCCACCTCGGGCGATTGGCGCAGCGGTAGCGCGCTTCCCTGACACGGAAGAGGTCACTGGTTCGATCCCAGTATCGCCCACCAGCAAAAAGGGCCCTCTGGCCAGCGGAAACGCTGGCCAGAGGGCCCTTTTGCACGCCTGCCCGCCCGGCGCCCGGGCCGCCGGTCTCAGACGCGGACGAGCATCTTGCCGGTGTTGGCGCCGCGCATCATGTCGAGGAACGCGTCGACGGTGTTCTCGATGCCGTCGACGACCGTCTCGTCGTAGGCGATCTTGCCCGCCGCGAACCAGGCCGTCATCTGCTCCTGGAACTCGGGGGCGAGGTGGAGGTAGGAGCCGAGGGTGAACCCTTGCAGGGTGAGCCCGCGCGTGATGATGTTGCCCATGTTGTCGGGTCCGGGGGTCTTCTCGGTCGTGTTGTAGCTGGCGATGGCGCCGCAGAGCGCGGCGCGTCCGCCGTCGTTGAACGCGTCGATGGCTGCTTCGAGGTGGTCGCCGCCGACGTTGTCGAAGAACACGTCGATCCCGTCGGGTGCGGCCTCGGCCAGCTGGGCGCGCACGTCGCCGTCCTTGTAGTTGAAGGCGGCGTCGTAGCCGTACTTCTCGGTCAGCAGCGCGACCTTCTCGGGTGAACCAGCCGATCCGATGACGCGCTCGGCTCCCAGGAGCTTGGCGATCTGGCCGGCGGCGGTGCCGACGGCGCCGGCCGCTCCGGAGATGAAGACGGTGTCGCCCTCCCGCATCCCGGCGATCGCGGTGAGCCCGACGTACGCGGTCAGCCCGGTCATGCCGAGCACGTGCAGGCGCAGCGACAGCGGCACGCCCGGCACGTCGGGGACGACGCGGAAGGTCGAGGCGTCGTCCTGCACGGTGTCGGACCAGCCGTGCTGGTGCAGCACGATCGCCCCGACGGGGACCTCGTCGGCGGCGGACTCGACCACGTGGCCGATCGCTCCGCCCGAGATGGTCTCGCCGAGCGCGAAGGGGGCGACGTAGCTGCGCACGTCGTTCATCCGGCCGCGCATGTACGGGTCGACCGAGACGAACGCGTTGCGCACGCGCACCTGGCCGGGCCGAAGGTCGCCGTAGGCGACGGTCGCGGTGCGGAAGTTCTCGTGGGCGGGCCATCCGCTCGGGCGGGAGGCGAGCTGGATCTGTGTGCTCATGAACTCGGACATCGATGTGCTCCCTCGGGCGGACCCACTGTTTCTGTAATGACTCTTCCAATATATACTGGACAGAGCGTTTCAGAAAACCGAGGAGGCGAGGATGGCTCGGACGCAAGCGTTCGACCGGGAAGTGGTGGTGCGCGCGGCACGCGCCCTGTTCTGGCGTGCCGGGTTCGAGGGAGCCTCGGTCCCAGCACTGGAGGAAGCGACAGGGCTGAGCCGGTCGAGCATCTACAACACCTTCGGCTCCAAGCGAGGGCTGTTCGACGCCGCGGTGCAGAGCTATCTCGACGAGGTGATCCGGCCCAGGCTGCGTCCCCTGAAGGACGAGGTCGTCGCCCCGGAGGCGGTGCTCACGTACCTGGACGGGCTGCGGGACGCGTTCACGAGAGCCGGGTCGATGTCCGCGGCCAACGGATGCCTGCTCATCAACACGGCGACCGCGCCGGTCGTGCGCGACGACGATGTCGCGCGAGTCGTCTCCGACTACCGTGCGGAGCTGCGTGCGGCGATCGGCCGTGGGGCCGCCGCCTACCTCGACGCCGCCACGCCGGTCGAGCAGGAGCGCCTCGCCGACGCGGTCACCGGGCTCTCGATCGCCGCGTTCGCGCTCGTGCGGATCGCCCCGTCCGAGGCGGTCCGCGCGCTCGCCACCGCGCGGGACCTGCTCACGGCGGCCCGGCTCAGCCGATGAGCCGGGAGCGCAGCGCCCGGATGTGACCAGGGGTGAGCCCGCCGCGGGACAGATAGGCCTCCACCGAGCCGTGCTGCGTGCGCAGGTGCTCCATGGCCCCGACGATGACGTGGCGGGTGGGCGGGATCTCGCGGCCGGCCAGCACCTCG
The DNA here is from genome assembly GCF_028994805.1 of Promicromonospora iranensis. GTDB lineage: Bacteria > Actinomycetota > Actinomycetes > Actinomycetales > Cellulomonadaceae > Promicromonospora > Promicromonospora iranensis. Next base: position 92,792 of record NZ_JAJQQP010000009.1, read on the forward strand.
CGGTCGGCGGCCCGCGCGGCGTACCGCGGCGCGAGTCGCTGGTTGGTGATCTCGTAGTCGTCGGCCAGCGCGTCGAGGTCCGCCCCGACGAGGCTGAGCGCGAGCGCCACCACGAGTCCCGTGCGGTCCTTGCCCGCGGCGCAGTGCACCAGCACCGGCCCCTCGGGCGCGTCCGCGACGGCACCGACGGCGCGCGCGAACAGCTCAGGACGCCGGTCCAGCAGGCCGGTGTACAGGTGCACCCACGGCCCTTCCTCCGGGTCGCCGGCCGCCTGCACCGGAACGTGCAGGTGCGCCGGGAGCTCGGCGAGCCTGCTGGGGTACTGCTCGATCTCCTCCGGGCGGCGCAGGTCGATGATCCGCGAGAAGCCGTAGGCGGTGGCGGCGACGACGCCGTCGTCGGTCAGGAAGCTGGGCGACTCCGAGCGGACCAGGGTGCGCTCGCGGACGGTGCCCCCGCCCGTGAGCGGGAGTCCACCGAGGTCACGCACGTTGAGGCAGCCGGGCCAGTCGAGGTGGAGCGGTGTGTAGTCCGTCACGCGGGTGAGATTAGCGCTCCGGCTCGTCCTCGCCTATCGGGATCTTGCCCTTGCGCATCTCGACGGCGATCTGCTCGGCGTCCAGCAGGTCCAGGGCGTTCCCGAGCTGGGCCGAGTCGTACGTGCCGGCGGACCGGGCGGCGAGCAGCTCCTCGCGCTGGGCGGCGATGGTGGCCAGCCGCAGCTCCCGGTACTGGACGAAGCGCTCCGTGGAGAGGACCGCGTCCTCGTCCTGCGACTCGTGCTCCCGGAACATGTCCTTGCGTACGCGGGCGACCACACCGTCGTCGTACGGTGTGCCGTCCGGGCGTCGGGGGTCGGCGAGGAACGCCCGAGCGGCCTGCTCGGTCTCGCGGCGCAGGGCGGGCAGGTCGCCCGTGGTGTCCTGCCCGACCAGTCCCAGCCGGCGGGTCACCCACGGGAGCGTGCTGCCCTGGACCAGCAGCGTGCCGAACGCGACACCGAACGCGACGAGGACCAGGAAGGACCGGCCGGGCGTCTCCGCCGGCAGCGTCTGCGCCGCGGCGAGCGTCACGACGCCGCGCATGCCCGCCCACACCAGGAGGGTGCCCTCGCGCCAGCCGAGCGGCTTGGCGAGGACGTAGTCGATGTCGGCGGTGCGGCGGCGCAGCGTGCCCTGGATCCGCCGCAGGCGGGCGGTCGTCGAGTGCCGGCCCGTGTGCTCCGTGCTCTCGGCGGTCGCGGGCGGGGTGGCGGCGACCCGCAGGTCGATGCGGTCCTGGAATCCCGTGAGCGTCTCCCGGACCGCCTGGCCGCGGCGTGCCCGGCGGGCCTGGATACCGATCAGCGGCGTGACGAAGGCCGCGCGCACCACCAGGACGGCGGCGCCCGCGACCGCGGCGACCCCGGCGGCCTGCAGGACCGAGCCGCTGCCGTGCTCCGCGTCCTCGATCAGGTCGAAGAGCTGGATGCCCATCGCGAGGAAGACCGCGCCCTCGAGCAGCAGCTCGACGGTGTGCCAGTTGGACCGCTCCGCGATCCGGTCCTGCGGGCGCAGGTGCCGCGCGGAGCCGTTGCCGGTCACCAGGCCCGCCGCGACGACCGCCACCAGCCCCGACGCGCCCAGCTCCTCCGCGGGCAGGTACGCGAGGAACGGGACGACGAACGACATGGCCGTGCTCAGGGCGGCGTGCTGCAGGCGCTTGCGGATGCGCAGGCCGACCCAGCCGACGGGGACCCCGACCACGACGGCGACACCCGCCGCGTACACGAAGCTGCCGACCACCTCCCACAGGCTGACGGACGCCGCCGTCGCCGCGATCGCCGACCGGAGCAGCACCAGCGCGGAGGCGTCGTTGAGCAGGGACTCGCCCTCGAGCATCGTGACGCTGCGCGGGGACGCCCCGAGCCGCTTCACGATGGTGGTCGCCACGGCGTCGGTCGGGCTGACGATCGCGCCCAGGGCGATGGCCGTGGCCAGGTCGATGTCCGGGATCAGCCACCGGAACAGCAGCCCGAGCAGCACCGAGCTGATCACCACGAGAGTGACGGACAGGCCGCCGATAGCCGTGAAGTCGCGCCGGAAGTCCATCGACGGCAGGCCGACCGCCGCGGAGTACAGCAGCGGGGGCAGCACGCCGCCGAGGATCAGCTCGGGCGGCACCTCGATCGCGGGCACCCAGGGCAGCAGGCTCACACCGGCGCCGAGCACCACCAGGACCAGCGGCGACGCGACACCGGCCCGGGGCGCGAGCGCGGTGACGGCGATGATGAGGGCCGCCGCGGCGACGGCGATGGTCAGGTACTCGACGTACTCCACGGCCCGACGGTACGAGACGCGGGGGACACCCGCCGACCGCTGGGCCCGGAATAACCGATCTGCCGCACCCACCCGTGCGGGCGCCCTTCGGTACGCGTAGGTTCTCGACAGGCGGCGGGACCCCGTCGCCGAGCAGGGGGCGCACAGTCGTGTGCCTGTGTCGAGAGGATTCGAACATGGGGCTTTTTGACAAGGCCAAGAAGTTCGCGACCGACCCGGACAACATCGAGAAGGCGAAGGAGCAGCTCAACGACGGCAACGTCGACGCCGCCACCGACAAGCTGAAGGAAGTCACGCCCGACCAGGCGGACGGCCTGATCGACCAGCTGGGCGACAAGGCCAAGGACTACGGCCAGAGCTGACCCACCGGTCGGCCTGCGGCGTGACTGCAGGCACGGGACCGCCGCTGTATCGGTACGATCGAGGGGCACCGTCCGCGGACGGTGCCCCTCGATCCGTTTCTTCTCGCATTTCCAAGGAGCACCCCTGTGTCCGACGTCGTATCGCCGCCCAGCCCTGCCGCAATCAACCCGGCTGACACCGGCACGGAGGCGACGACGACCACCGCCACGACGACCGGCGTCGAGCTGTACGGCGCGCGCCGCGACGTGGTCGTGGTGCGGGTGGACGGCGAGCTGTGGGACCTCGACCGGGAGATCCCGGCCGGTCACAAGGTCGAGCCGGTGACCGTCGGCGAGCCGGACGGCCTGGCCGTGCTGCGGCACAGCGCCGCGCACGTGCTCGCCCAGGCGGTGCAGCAGGTCAACCCGGACGCGAAGCTGGGCATCGGCCCGCCCGTGACGGACGGCTTCTACTACGACTTCGACGTCGAGACGCCGTTCACGCCCGAGGACCTCAAGGCTCTCGACAAGATCATGGGCCGCATCATCAAGGAGGGCCAGACGTTCCGTCGTCGTGTGGTCACCGAGGACGAGGCGCGCGCGGAGCTGGCGAACGAGCCGTACAAGCTGGAGCTGATCGGCCTCAAGGGAGGCTCGGGCGACGCGGACGGTGCCGAGGACAACGGCGAGAACGTCGAGGTCGGCGGCGCCGAGCTCACGATCTACGACAACGTCCGCGGCGCGGGTCGCGAGACCGAGGCCGTGGTCTGGAGCGACCTGTGCCGCGGCCCGCACCTGCCGAACACGCGCCTGATCGGCAACGGGGTGCAGCTCATGCGCTCGGCCGCGGCCTACTGGCGCGGCAGCGAGAAGAACCCCATGCTGCAGCGTGTCTACGGCACGGCGTGGCCCACCAAGGACGAGCTCAAGGCGCACCTGGAGCGGCTGGCCGAGGCCGAGCGGCGCGACCACCGGCGCATCGGCGCCGAGATGGACCTGTTCAGCTTCCACGACGAGGTCGGCTCCGGCCTGCCGCTGTTCCACCCCAAGGGTGGCGTGATCAAGCGCGTCATGGAGGACTACGTCCGCCAGCGGCACATCGAGGAGGGCTTCTCCTACGTCGGTACGCCGCACATCACCAAGGACGGGCTGTTCCACACCTCGGGGCACCTGCCGTACTACTCGGACACCATGTTCCCGGAGATGGACCTCGAGGGGTCCAAGTACCGGCTCAAGGCCATGAACTGCCCGATGCACAACCTGATCTTCGCCTCGCGCGGGCGCTCGTACCGTGAGCTGCCGCTGCGCCTGTTCGAGTTCGGCTCGGTGTACCGGTACGAGAAGTCCGGCGTCGTGCAGGGCCTGACGCGCGTCCGCGGGCTGACCCAGGACGACTCGCACTCCTACGTGACGCCCGAGCAGGCGCCGTCCGAGGTCAAGCACCTGCTGGACTTCATGCTCAGCGTGCTGCGCGACTTCGGCCTCGACGACTTCTACCTGGAGCTGTCCACGCGGGACGACTCGAAGCCGGACAAGTTCGTCGGCTCCGACGAGGACTGGGCCGCCGCCACGAAGATCCTCGAGGAGGTGGGCCGCGAGACCGGCCTGGAGCTCGTGGCCGACCCGGGCGGCGCCGCGTTCTACGGTCCGAAGATCTCGGTGCAGGCCAAGGACGCCATCGGGCGGACCTGGCAGATGGGCACCGTGCAGTACGACTTCAACCAGCCCAAGGGCTTCGGGCTGGAGTACACCGCTGCCGACGGTACCCGCCAGCAGCCCGTGATGATCCACTCGGCCAAGTTCGGCTCCATCGAGCGGTTCATGGGTGTGCTCATCGAGCACTACGCGGGCGCCTTCCCGGCCTGGCTCGCGCCCGTGCAGGTCAAGCTCGTCCCGGTCGCCGAGGCGTTCGACGACTACGTGAAGGACGTCGCCGCGCAGCTGACGGCCCGTGGCGTCCGCGTCGAGCTGGACCTGTCGGACGACCGGTTCGGCAAGAAGATCCGGAACGCGTCCAAGGAGAAGGTGCCGTTCACGCTCATCGCCGGCGGTGAGGACGTCGAGGCCGGTGCTGTGTCCTTCCGGTTCCGCGACGGGACGCAGGAGAACGGCGTGCCCGTGGCGGACGCCGTCGAGCGCATCGTGGCGGCCGTGGCCGAGCGGTCCCAGCAGGCCTGATGGAGCCCACCGTCCAGGACGCCGCGGACTTCGGCCCGCCCGACGACGGCCAGCAGCGGCTGTGGACGCCGCACCGCATGGTCTACATCGGCGGCCAGGACAAGCCAGCCGACTCGACGGTCGGGCAGTGTCCGTTCTGCCGCATCCCGCAGGGCGACGACGAGCAGGGGCTCGTCGTCGCCCGCGGGCAGCGGTGCTACGTCGTGCTGAACCTCTACCCGTACAACTCCGGGCACCTGATGGTGCTCCCGTACCGGCACGTCTCGGACTACACGGACCTCGACGCGGACGAGACGGTCGAGCTGGCACAGATGACTCAGCAGGCCATGCGCGTGTCGCGCGCCGTGTACGCGCCCGCAGGCTTCAATCTTGGTATCAACCAGGGCGAGGTGGCGGGCGCGGGCATCGCGGCGCACCTGCACCAGCACGTGGTGCCGCGCTGGCTGGGCGACGCGAACTTCCTGCCCGTCGTCGGCCAGACCAAGGCGTTGCCCGAGCTGCTGGGAGAGACTCGCCGCCGGCTCGCGGAGGCGTGGGTGACCGCAGGGGGCGGCAACCAAGAGGAGAACTGAATGTTACGGAGCCTGCGCTCCCTCATGACGACGGTGTTCACGCCCCTGGCCCGGCTGCTGCTCGCGCTGCGGGTCTCACCGGACGCCGTGACCGTCGCCGGCACGCTGATCGTCTCGGCGATCTCACTGACGCTGTTCCCCCTGGGGCACACGCTCGTGGGCGGCCTCCTGGTCGGGTTCTTCGTCCTGTTCGACTCGCTCGACGGGGTGATGGCGCGCATGTCCGGACGCTCCGGCCCGTGGGGCGCGTTCCTCGACTCCACGCTGGACCGCGTGGCCGACGGCGCGGTGTTCGGCGGCATCATGCTCTGGTTCGTCCTGCACCCCGACGAGCACCACGGCATGTGGGGCATCGCCGTCGCGCTGGCCTGCCTGGTGCTCGGCAGCGTGGTGCCGTACGCCCGGGCCCGGGCCGAGAGCGTCGGGGCCACCGCGCAGGTCGGCATCGCCGAGCGCGCCGACCGGCTCCTGCTGGCACTCGTCCCGTTCACGTTCATGCAGGTCGGCCTGCCGGTGGTGGTGCTGGAGGTCGTCCTGACGCTGCTGGCGCTGGCGAGCCTCGTGACCGTGCTCCAGCGCATGGCCACGGTGCGCGCACAGCTCACCCGCCGAGCCGAGCAGGGGGCCTGATGAACGTCGCGTCGGCGTACACGTTCGCCTGGCGGAACGCCACGAAGATCCCCGAGCCCGTCCTGCGGGCCCTGTTCACCGTGGTGGCCGACGTCACCTGGCTGCGGCACGGCAAGAGCGTGCGGCGCATGGAGCAGAACTACGCCCGCGTCCGGCCGGACCTCGACGCTGCCGCGATTCGCCGCCTGTCCCGCGCCGGGATGCGCAGCTACATGCGGTACTTCCGCGAGGCGTTCACCCTGCAGGGCATCACCCCCGAGCAGCTGCGGGCACGCGTCCGCGTGGAGGGCTACGACGAGCACGTCCGGCCGGTGGTCGACGACGGGGGAGCGGTCTCGCTGGCGCTGGGCCACCTCGGCAACTGGGACCTGGCCGGCGCGTACGGCTCCCAGTACCTCGCGAGCGTGCTCACGGTCGCCGAGCGGCTCAAGCCCGACGAGCTGTTCGAGGAGTTCGTGCGGTTCCGCGGCTCGCTCGGCATCGACGTGCTGGCCCTCGGCAACGGCGACGTGCTCGGCGCCCTGATCCGCGGCGCCAAGGAGGGCAGCAAGCTCATCCCGCTGCTCAGCGACCGCGACCTCACCTCGACCGGTATCGAGGTGGACCTCGCCGGCCACCGGGCCCGCGTGGCCGCGGGGCCGGCCCTGCTCGGCCTGGAGGCCGGCGTCCCCGTGCACGCGGTGGGCATCACGTACGAGCGGCTGCACGGCGCCCGGCGTCGGGCCGCCCGGACGCCGTGGGGGATCGTCATCCGGTTCTACCCGCCCCTGCCCGTGCCCGACGCCGCGCTGCCCCGCGACGAGCGGTCACGCCTGCTCACCCAGGGCTGGGTCGACCAGCTCGCAGAGACGGTCGTCGAGCACACCCACGACTGGCACATGCTGCAGCGCGTGTTCGTCGCCGACCTCGGGCCCGCCCGGCAGAAGGCCGCCCGCCCGCGGGAGACCGGATGAGAGGCGCCCGGCGCCGCAGTCACCGCGCGCTGCGGGTCGGCATCGTCTGCCCCTACTCCTTCGACGCCCCCGGCGGCGTCCAGTTCCACGTGCGCGACCTCGCCGAGGCGCTGCAGGCCGCCGGCCACGAGGTGTCGGTGCTCGCCCCGTCCAGCGACGACATCAACCTGCCCGGGGTCGTCACCGCCGCCGGCCGCGCCGTCCCCGTGCCCTACAACGGGTCGGTCGCACGGCTCACCTTCGGGCCGCTCACCGCGACCCGCGTCCGCCGCTGGCTGGAGGGCGGCATCGAGGGCCACCCCTTCGACATCGTCCACCTGCACGAGCCGATGGTGCCGTCGTTGTCGATGCTCGCGCTGTGGCAGGCGACCGAGCCGGTGGTCGCCACCTTCCACACCTCGCAGGTGCGCTCGCGAGCGCTCCAGGTCGCCTACCCGCTCGTGCGCCAGTCCCTGGAGAAGATCGCCGCCCGCATCGCCGTCTCCGAGGACGCCCGCCGCACCCTCGTGGACCACCTCGGTGGCGACGCCGTCGTGATCCCGAACGGCGTCTACACCGAGGTGTTCTCGAGCAGCCCACGCCGCCCCGAGTGGACCGGGACCCCCGACGCGCCGACCGTCGCGTTCCTCGGCCGCCTCGACGAGCCGCGCAAGGGACTGAGCCTCCTCGTGCAGGCCGTCCCCACCATCCTCGCCGGCATTCCCGGCGCCCGGTTCCTGGTGGCGGGCCGCGGCGACGGCATCGTCGCCGAGACCCGCGAGCTGCTGGGGGAGCAGGCCTCGTCCGTCGAGTTCCTCGGCGGAGTCACCGACGCCGAGAAGGCCCAGCTGCTCGCCTCCGCCGACCTCTACGTGGCGCCGCAGACCGGCGGGGAGAGCTTCGGCATCGTGCTCGTCGAGGCCATGGCCGCCGGTGCCGTGGTGGTGGCCAGCGACCTGGGCGCCTTCCAGCGCGTCCTGGACGACGGCGCGGCGGGCGCCCTGTTCCGCAACGGCGACCCCGCCGACCTCGCCGACACGGTGCTGTCGCTGCTGGCCGACCCGGCGCGGCGCGAGGCCTACCGCGCCCACGCCGCCGAGTGGGTCCAGCGGTTCGACTGGTCCGGCGTCACCGAGCAGGTGCTCGCCGTGTACGACATGACGCTCGCCGCCGACAACGCGATCGGCGGCGACGTCGTCGGACGGGTCATGGGGCTGTTCCCACGCCGTGTGGGAGGCGACGCATGACCTGGTCCGAGATCGCGCTCATCGCGCTGGGGGCGCTCGCGGTCGGCCTGCTGCTCGCCTGGCGGGGCGCCTCCCGGCTGGACCGGCTGCACCGCAAGGTCGCCGCGTCGCGGATCGCGCTCGACGCGCAGCTCGTGCGCAGGGCTTCGACGGCGGTCGAGCTCGCGGCCTCGGGCGCGCTGGACCCCGCGAGCGCGATCCTGGTGGCGGACGCCGCGTACACGGCGTCGGACGCCGGACCGGTGACCTCGCCCGCCGCCGCGTTGAAGATGGACGGGCTGGGACCGGAGCGGGAGCGGGCCGAGTCCGGGCTCACGGCGACCCTGCGCGAGGCCATGGGGTCGCCGGAGTCGATACAGCTCCTGCAGGCGGGGCCGTCGGGCGAGGTCGTGGCGGCGCTCGCCGCCGCCTGGTACCGCGCGACGCTGGCGCGCCGGTTCCACAACGAGGCGGTCGCGCAGACGCGGAGGGTGCGCAAGCTCTGGTACGTCCGGCTGTTCCACCTGGCGGGCCGGGCGCCGATGCCGCGCACCGTCGAGCTGGACGATGCCCTGCCGCACGCCCTGGAGCCCAACGGCGGATGACCGCCCCGCGAACGGCGGACGGGGCGGGCCGGGGCGGACGATAAGATCTAGGCAGGGCGCCGACCGCGCCCGGAACGACCGGCGTCGATCCCATCGGCGAGAACTTTGCGAGGTAACCGTGACTGAATCCGTGACCGGCGAGAACACCGTGGGTACGGTCGGCACCGCGCGCGTGAAGCGCGGTATGGCCGAGATGCTCAAGGGCGGCGTCATCATGGACGTCGTCACGCCCGACCAGGCGAAGATCGCCGAGGACGCGGGTGCGGTGGCCGTCATGGCGCTGGAGCGGGTGCCTGCTGACATCCGTGCGCAGGGCGGCGTGTCGCGCATGAGCGACCCCGACATGATCGACGGCATCATCGAGGCCGTCTCGATCCCCGTGATGGCGAAGGCGCGCATCGGGCACTTCGTCGAGGCGCAGGTGCTGCAGTCGCTCGGTGTCGACTACATCGACGAGTCCGAGGTGCTGACGCCGGCGGACTACACCAACCACATCGAGAAGTGGAACTTCACCGTGCCGTTCGTGTGCGGTGCGACGAACCTGGGTGAGGCGCTGCGCCGCATCACCGAGGGTGCGGCGATGATCCGCTCGAAGGGTGAGGCCGGCACGGGCGACGTGTCGAACGCGACCACGCACATGCGCCAGATCCGCCAGCAGATCCGCCGCCTCACGTCGCTCCCGGAGGACGAGCTCTTCGTCGCCGCCAAGGAGCTGCAGGCGCCGTACGAGCTGGTCAAGGAGGTCGCGACCACGGGCAAGCTCCCGGTCGTGCTGTTCACGGCGGGCGGCATCGCCACGCCGGCGGACGCCGCGATGATGATGCAGCTCGGTGCCGAGGGCGTGTTCGTCGGCTCCGGCATCTTCAAGTCGGGCAACCCGGCCCAGCGCGCCAAGGCGATCGTCCAGGCCACCACGTTCTTCGACGACGCCGACGTGATCGCCAAGGTCTCGCGTGGTCTCGGCGAGGCGATGGTCGGCATCAACGTCGAGGAGGAGCCGGCGCCGGTGCGGCTGGCGGAGCGCGGCTGGTGACGCTCTGTTCCCAGGGCGTTGATCTGCCCTAATGCGGTTGAAGAGGCCCTGCAGACTTCACCTCTGCAGGGCCTCGCTGTCTCGTCTACGGAGGCTCGGTGCAGTCTGTGGTTAAGGCGCTAAGGTCGTTCGGTCGATGGTTCCTCACGGGTCGGACTGCGCGAAAGCCGATCAGTGCGGACGGTTCCCGCGAACCTGAGTCGGGCTGGTCCTGGCGAGCGCCAGTCACGGTGCTCACGGCGCTTGGTGTCCTTTTCGGGGCGCTCACGTGGCTGGACAGCCGTGCGGCCAACCGCGAGCAGATTGAGCTGGCGACCGAGGCCAACGAGCGAGAGCGGGCCGACTGGCAACGCGAGGAAGCCCAGCGGGCAGCGGAGTCGACGACCGTAGCCGAGGGGCCCGTTCGCCTGTCCGCCGGGTACCCCTTCTGGATGGGGCCGAAGGGCTACGCCTTTCCCGACGCGCTGTTGGATCTCGGCGGGTTGCCGTGGGACTCGAGTGCACCTGCGCAAGAGCCGGGTTACCGGTGGCTCGCGAGCGGTCCGATCGCATGGGTACCGACGAGCGCATGGGAGTCGGACGTCGTTGTCGAGGCGACAGCGTCCGGAACGGTCCTGGTGCAAGGTGTCGAGGTACGCGACCGGACGTGTGTCGAACCCCTGGACGGGACTTTTCTTGGTATGCCCAATGTGGGCGGCCCCGGAGAAGACGCGCCGCCCATCCTCCTTGGGGTGGATGTTGAGGCGCCGCGGCCGGTCACCCGCGAGCGGGACGGGCTGAAGGAGTTGGGAGACCCTTGGACCGGCCAGCTCGCGCTGGAAAAGGGTGACGCCCGGGCGGTCTCGGTGCGCTTCGTAGCAGCGACGAAGCACTGTACGTTCAAGGCCGACCTGGTCGTGCACGCGAACGGCGCCATCCACCGCATCCCCCTCCCTCATGGGTGGGGCGAGAACGGCGCGCCGGACGGCTACACGTTCGAGATCTCCGGGCCTGTGGCGTCGTACCAGAATGCCTACTACGTCGAGGCGTACGACGACACGGTGATCCAGACGCTTCCTCTGGACGCGGTGGCGGGCTTCATCCGATCCGAGGGCTGACCGCGAGGCTCCGCGGGCATCGCTACCGGATGCCGTGGGATCTGATCCAGCCACCAAGTGGCGTAGGTCAGCGCGGTTCAAGAGCATGGAGATGCTCGCGGACCGAACGCACTCGACTGCGACCCGCATCGTGCGGATCAGCGACTTTTTCTTTGCAGAACAGCGACTTGGGCTCTGCAGAACAGCGGGTTGACGCTTGCAGAACAGCGACTTACGAGGTGTCATAGTGTCGTGACCTCGAACGATATCCTGTCTCGCCATGCCCTCCCGTGGGCCAAGGAGCTCGTCGATTCCTTCCCTGCTGTCGTCGTCGAGGGTGCGCGACAGGTGGGCAAGAGCACACTCGCGACGATGCTTGTCGAGGGCTCGGAGCGCCCTGCGCGTTACCTCACCCTGGACGACGACGTCATGCGCGCCGCCGCGCAGAACGACCCGCAGGCCTTCGTGAATCAGATCCCCGACGGGATGCTCGTCATCGACGAGATCCAGCGTGCCCCCGAACTGTTGCTGCCGATCAAGGCGTCCATCGACCGGCACCGCACCGCGGGCCGGTTCCTTCTCACCGGGTCGGCCGACCTCCTGCGGCTCGAACGAACGCCGGACTCTCTCGCGGGCCGAGCGGTCACATTGCCGCTGCGGACCTTGAGTCAGGGGGAGATCAACGGTCGTCTCGACGACTTCGTGACCCGCTTCGTTGCCGGGGTGGATCCCTTTGACGTCCGCTCGACAGTCTCGCGTGAGGACTACGCGAACCTCCTCGCAGCAGGCGGATATCCGGAGGTCTTCCGGCGGTCACCGCGACTGCGTGCAGCCTGGTTCGATGGATACATCGACCGCATCGTCCAGCGCGACGCCCGCGATGTCCGGCGCCTCGTCGACGGGAACCGCTTGGCGACGGTCCTGCGCCTGGTCGCGGCGAACCAAGCCGGTGAGGTGGTCCGCGCCCGCCTCTCGCGAGACGCCGATGTCCCCGAGACGACCATGACCGCTTACCTCGATCTCGTCGAGACGCTGTATCTCGTCGAGAGGATTCGACCGTGGACGGGGAACCTCACGACCCGCCAGGCTGGCAAGGCCAAGGGGCTCGTCACCGATTCCGCGCTCGCCATGCATCTCTCGGGCGTCACACCGGCCCGTGCTGCTGCACTCGTCGGCGGCGGCGAGCTGCTGGGTCCTCTGCTGGAAGGTCTCGTGGTCTCCGAGCTGCGCAAGCAGCAGACCTGGAGCGATACCCGGTTCTCCGTCTTCCACTACCGCGAGACGTCGGGTGTGGAGGTGGACGTCCTCCTTGAGCTCGACGACGGCCGGGTCCTCGGCCTCGAGGTGAAAGCGAAGCAGACCTACAAGCCCGAGCACTTCCGTGGTCTGCAGCGGCTTGCCGAGCGTCTGGGCGACCGGTTCCTGGGGGGAATCGTGCTCGGCACTGCGGACCAGGGTGTGCGGTTCGGCGAAAAGCTCGTCGGGTTGCCCATCGCCTCCCTGTGGGAGCTCTAACTGGATTCCCTGGTGACCTGAGGTCTGCTCGGGTGCGCGACAATCTTGGACCACGGCATCAACGTCGAGGAGGAGCCGGCGCCGGTGCGGCTGGCGGAGCGCGGCTGGTGACGTTCTGTCCTGTGGGCGTTGCTCTGCCCTAAGGAACTGGAGAGGCCCCGCGGACTTGGTGTCCGCGGGGCCTCTTTGTCTCCTGGTGCGCGCCCGGAAGGGAGAGCCAGCACGGTCCGCTGAGGGACGCTGACCGCAGCGGACCGTCCTGAGCCCTCGCGTTACGCGCGCAGGAAGCTCAGCCATCACCGGCGCCACACCACGCCGCGGAACGAGGTGAGAAGACCTCGGTTGCAAATCACCTTGTGTCGTCTGTTGCCCTATCGGCCCGGCCGTCCGAGGGCAGCGACCTCGCGCACGGCGACGGCCACGGCCCGGGAATCCTTTCGCAGGACGCTTCCATGGTTGCTTCCTACCTTCGCGCTCACCTTCAGGTTCGGGTTGCGGACCAGCAGCGGGTCGATGGACTTGCGCATCTGCTCCTGCAAGTCGTCGCGGCTTCCGACCGCTTCACCGGAGGCGACGACGTACCGGACGGGCACGGCCATGCCGACGACCACGGGCTCGAGGGCGGCATGGAGCAGGTGGGACTCGATGGCGAGATCCGCATGGGTCTCGGCGGAGAACCGCGCGGCCAGACCCAACGGGCGCACCAGTGGCATCAGCGGCCTCATTCGCTTGAACACCTTCCGGATCTCGTCGTGGCCGGCCTCGTCGGTCCAGCCGACCGGATACGGGCCATCGACACCGACCACACCCAGCGCGCGGGCTGGGTTTCGACTCGCCCAGTGCACACCGAGCAGGGCTCCGTACGACCAACCGACCAGCAGTGGACGGTCCACGCCCCTCGCATCGAGGACGGCGTCGATGTCGCGCATGCAGGCCTCGAACGAGTAGTCGGTCGCGAGCTTCGACTTCCCGCGGGCCCGTTCATCGAAGGTGATGTGGCGGTAACCCGGCCCGAGCTCGGCGATGACGCGCCGCCAGTGCCGCTTGGAGGCGTATGAGCCGTTCAGGTAGACAACGGGGGTGCCCGGACCACCGGTGTCTGTGACGGCAAGGGCCGTGTCGTCGATCGGGACCATGCCGGTCCATGCCGCGATGCGGGCGGTCGCAGAGGTCATGATGTCTCCTTCTTCAAGATCGGAAAACGTGGTCGGGGATCGTCTGTGACGAGTCGGAGTCAGCGCGGGTGACCCACGTGACGAGCTGCCAGACGATCCCGTTGGGGTCGGCGAACTGGCAGTAACGCTCACCCCAGGGCTCGGTCGCTGGCGCGCTGATCACCCGGGCGCCGGCTGCCGTCATGCGCGCGTACTCGGCGTCGATGTCGTCGACGACGAAGGCGAGCAGCATGCCCTGCCCTGCAGAGCTGGCGATCTCGGCGGGCTTGAACGTGCCGAGCCCTGTGCGCAGGAAGATCACGTTGATTCCTGCGTCGGGATGCTGCAGCGAGACGAAGCCGTCGGCGGACATCGCCTCGGTGAAGCCGAGATGGGTCTTCGCGAACTCGGCGGATGCCGCCTCGTCAGCGACATTGAGGGATAGGGCTGTGGCGCGCACCTGCATGGTGGTTCCTCTCATCTGGGCTGGGAGTGTGCGGTACTTGCTTACGGTCGGCCGACCGCGAGTTCAGGATTCGGCACGGCGTGCTCTGCGGCTCGGCTGACCTGCTCCCAAGACGACCAGGTCTCGATCCGCTGACGCGAGAGTTGGTGCGCCAGGTCGTAGACCATGCTGCCGAGCAGGAGCCTCAGCGGCGGTTCGTCGCTGTCGACAAGAGTGAGCATCGCCTCAGCGGCGAGCTGCGGGTCGCTGTCGACCGAGCCCTCCACCCACTGCTGCTCGAGCACGGCCCGCAGTGGGCCGTACGCGTCGGATGGTGTCGTCGAGACCATGCCGGAGTAGAGGTTGGTCCAGTAGCCGCCGGGCGGCACGATGGTGACCTTGACGTCGGCCGAAGCGCGCGACGGCGTCCGCCACGGCGGCTTCGACCGCGTTCTTGTCGGTCACGTCGAGCTTCAGCGCGAGGACGCGGTCGCGGTGACGTGCGTCGAAGTCGTCGGTCGTCGCGGTCCGTGCCGCGGCAACCACGCGATCTCCGCGCTCGAGCGCCGCCAGGGCGAGCGCGCGCCCCACGCCTCGGCTGGCGCCCGTGATGAACCACGTACGGGGTGATAGGGAACTCTGTCGCATCGCCACTCCCAGAGATATGAGACGAGACGGTTCGTCTCGTTGCGAGGACCATAGCAGTGGCGCTCTCGTTTTGCAATACGCAACGTCTCGTCTCGCGTTGATGTAGTGGCCGCATGCCGAATCCCGACCCCGCGCGCGCAACGAGAAGTCTCGCCGCGCCGTTCTCACCGCGACGCTCGACCTCCTTCGCGACCTGCTGTGCCCCCGGCTCAAGGTGCCCGGCGCACGCCGGGCTTGACCTTAAGTCCGGTTGAGGTCCTAGCGTCGGGGAGGCCGCATCGCGCACCACTCATCGGAGGAACACATGGCATCCGCGGGAGACAGCCCTCTGGGCACGCCGATCGAAGGGCTGCTCGCCACACCGACGTCGCGGCTCCCGTACCAGCACAACGTGCTGCTGCGCTCGTACGTGCTGCAGCGGCCGCAGGGCAACCTGATCGTGTACAACTCGCCCGGCGTGAGCGAGTCGGCGGACGCGATCCGCGCTCTCGGCACCCCGGCTCGTCTCCTGGTGAACCACGGCCACGAAGCGATGTACGGGCAGCCGGACCTGGACGTGCCCGTCTGGGTCCACGAGGACGACCATGCCAAGGTGGCGAGATCGCTCGACGTGGCGGGTACCTTCGGCGGCCGGGAGATGATCGACGACGACCTCGAGGTGATCCCTACCCCCGGCCATACCGCGGGGACCGCCTCCTACCTCTGGGACAACGGCGCCCACCGCTTCCTCTTCACGGGCGATTTCGTCTGGATCGAGCACGGCGAGTGGAAGGCGGTGGTCCTGAGCCCTGAGCTTCGCCGCGACTACCTCGACAGCCTCGCGCTCGTGCGCGAGATCGACTTCGACGTGCTCGTACCGTGGGGCGCCACCGACGAGGGCCCGTCCTGCATGCTGGTGGCGGACCGGTCAGAGGTGCGCCGCAGGATCGACGCGATCATCGATCGGGTCAGGTCCGGCGGCGACCGCTGACCGTCCGGCGAGTCGTGGACCTGTGACGGTCGACCCGGCCGCTCTACCAGGGTGACGGCTCGTAGTCCTTGAGGAAGCAGCCGTACAGGTCGGTCCCGGCCTCACCCTGGACGATCGGGTCATAGACGCGGGCGGCGCCGTCGACCAGGTCGAGGGGCGCGTGCCAGCCCTCGGCGGCGAGCCGCAGCTTCTCCTGGTGCGGGCGCTCGTCCGTGATCCACCCGGTGTCCACCGCGGTCATCAGGATCCGGTCCTTCTCGAACATCTCCGCCGCGGAGGTCCGGGTCAGCATGTTGAGGGCGGCCTTGGCCATGTTGGTGTGCGGGTGTCCCGCGGACTTGTACCGGCGGGAGAACTGCCCCTCCATCGCCGAGACGTTGACGACGTACCCGCGTCGCGTCTTGGACGTCGCGGCACGCATCGCGGGCCGCAGCCGGGAGATGAGCAGGAACGGCGCGATCGCGTTGCAGAGCTGGACCTCCAGGAGCTCCAGCGGATCCACCTCGTCCACGACCTGGGTCCACGAGTTGGTCGTCTGGAGGTCGGGGAGAAGCCCTCCGGCGTCGACGGCCGTGCCGGCCAGGTGGGCGTCCAGGGAGGCCGAGCCCGCCCGGAGTGCCAGTGCCGTCAGGGACGCCGCGCTGTGCATCGCGACGGCGTCGGCCTGCGACTGCCCCTCGTGGTGGGCGACCGACAAGCCGGTCAGGGCCCCCGCGATCGCGGCCGGGTGCGCCTCCGAGATGCGGTCGAACGTGACCATCTCCGGCGCTTCCAGCCCGTGGGGGAGCGGGGCGACCGGCGCCGACTCGCCCGTGACGAGCTGCGAGTAGGACCCCGGGGACCGGCGGACCGTCTGGCAGGCGTTGTTGACCAGGATGTCGAGCGGGCCCGCCGCGGCGACGTCGTCGGCCAGGGCGATCACCTGGGTGGGGTCGCGCAGGTCGATGCCGACGATCTTGAGCCGGTGCAGCCAGTCGGCAGCGTCGGGCATCGCCGAGAAGCGGCGCACCGCGTCCTTCGGGAAGCGGGTGGTGATGGTGAGGTGCGCGCCGTCGCGCAGCAGGCGCAACGCGATGTACATGCCGATCTTCGCGCGGCCCCCGGTGAGCAGGGCGCGGCGGCCGGTCAGGTCCGTGCGCTGGTCGCGCCGTGCGCGGCTCTTCGCGGCACAGTCCGGGCAGAGGTCGTGGTAGAACGAGTCGACCAGCGTGTAGTCCGTCTTGCAGATGTAGCAGCCACGAGCGGTGCGCAGCTCCCCGGCGAACGTCCCCGGCGCGGTCGAGACCAGCGGGATGCCTGCGGTCTCGTCGTCGATCCGCGCCGCCGAACCGGTCGCCGTCTTCTCGATGACGCTCCGGTCGTGCGCCTGAAGCTCCTCGCGGACCGCGGCCTTGCGGGACTTCTTGAGCAGCTTCCACATGTAACCGGTCGCCCGTTTGACCGTCTGGACGTCGGGATGGTTGGGGTCGAGGTCCTTGAGGCTCCCCAGCACCCGAAGGGTGGTGGCGAGCTCGTCCGGGTCGATCCCCGCGTTCGTTGGCACCCCGTAGGGTAACCGGCGCCCGGGCCCGGTGCCCAGATCGGTCCACGCGAAGCGCCATCGCTGCGTGCCCGGCGGCCCTCACCCTTGAGCGTGGCCGCTCCGGTGTCTTCCGCGTCGGAACAGGCGGGACGTCGTTCCGGCTCCTCGGCACAGCGCGCGACGACTCCTGCCGCGCTCAGCCCTAATCGATTAACAAAGCGGCATCCGTTGACGCCGGGCAAACGCTTACCTTACGGTCGTCCACGCCGATTGGATCGATTCAAGTTCGGTGTCGGATGACATCGCGGCAAGGGAGCCCGTCTCCCTCGTCGCGCCTCGCCAGATCCCCGGCCGTGCCCGAAACGGCCGCGCCGCAGCACAGTCGAGCCAGCTCAAAGAGGAGCGAAACAATGTCCGTACGAAGAAGAGGAAGAACAAGGGTGGCGCTGGTGGCCGGGCTCTCGGGCCTCGCCGTCGTCGCGTCGAGCGTCGTCGCACTGAACACCGCGTCCGCAGCGACGGTCCGCCATGAGGCCGAGGCCGCCCCGGCCGTCTGCGGTGGCGTGGTCGAGGCCAACCACGCCGGGCACTCGGGCAGCGGATTCTGCAACACCGACAATGCCGTCGGCGTCGCGCTCGAGTTCAAGGTCGATGCCGCCGCCGCGGGCACGGTGACCCTGGCGTTCGGCTATGCCAACGGCGGAACGGCCGGCAGGCCGGGCGAGGTCGTCGTGAACGGCGCCGCGGTACGGACCGCGCAGTTCGGCGCCACCGGCGCGTGGACGAGCTGGGTGACCGAGACCGTCACCGCTCAGCTCAACGCGGGCGTCAACACGGTCCGCCTGCAGGCCACCGGTGCGACCGGCCTGGCGAACATCGATTACCTGGACGTCACGACCGGCGACACCGGGGGACCCGGTGGCGACGGCGCCTACGAGGTCGAGGCGCTCACCCGCGGAGTGACCGTCGTGCCTTCGGGGAGCGGCAACCTCGTCAGCTGGCGCCTGCTGGGCACCGACAGCCAGAACGTGGCCTTCAACGTCTACCGCGACGGGCAGAAGCTCAACTCGTCGCCGATCACCGGCGCGACGAACTACCTCGACAGCAGCGGCAGCGGGACCTACACGGTCGCTGCCGTCACCGGCGGCTCCGAGGGGACGCGCTCGGGCACCGAGGCCAGGTTCGGCTCCGGTGGCTACCTCGACGTCCCGATCAGCCGGCCCTCGAGCAGCCACGAGGCCAACGACACCAGCGTCGCCGACCTGGACGGCGACGGTGACTACGAGTACATCGTCAAGTGGTACCCCGCCAACGCCAAGGACAACGCGCAGTCCGGCGTCACCGACAACACCTTCATCGACGCCTACACCCTCCAGGGGACCCGCCTGTGGCGGATCGACCTGGGGCGCAACATCCGCTCCGGTGCCCATTACACCCAGTTCCAGGTGTACGACTACGACGGTGACGGCGATGCCGAGATCGCCATGAAGACCGCCGACGGCACGCGCGACGGCCGCGGCGTCGTCATCGGCAACGCGAGCGCGGACCACCGCAACAGCAGCGGCTACATCCTGACGGGACCGGAGTACCTGACCATCTTCGACGGCCGCACCGGCGGCGCGATCGACACCGTCGACTACCAGCCCCCGCGCGGCAACGTGTCGAGCTGGGGCGACAACTACGGCAACCGGGTCGACCGCTTCCTGGCCGGCACCGCCTACCTCGACGGCGCCACGCCGTCGATGATCTTCGCGCGCGGCTACTACACGCGCTCGGTGATCTGGGCCGTGGACTTCGACGGCCAGAACCTCTCGACACGGTGGATCTTCGACTCCGACGTCAAGGGCTCGCAGTACCGCGGCCAGGGTGCGCACAGCCTGTCCATCGCCGACCTGAACGGCGACGGTCGCCAGGACGTCGTCTACGGGGCGATGGCGATCGGCTCGGACGGCAACGCGCTGTGGAACTCCCGCATGGGTCACGGCGACGCGCTCCACGTCTCGGACTTCGTGCCCAGCCGTGCTGGTCAAGAGGTGTTCATGGTGCACGAGAGCAGCAGCGACCCGTCGTCCAGCCTCATCGGCTCCAACGGCTCGGTCCTGTTCCAGACCAGCCCCAGCGGCGACAACGGCCGCGGCGTCGCCGCGAACGTCACGACCGCCAATCCCGGGGGCGAGTTCTGGTCCTCGAACGTGTCAGACCTGCGGAACGCGTCAGGGAGCTCCGTCGGCGCCAAGCCGGCCTCGGCGAACTTCCTGGCCTGGTGGGACGGCGACGGCGAGCGCGAGCTGCTCGACGGCACCCGGATCACCGACTATCCCTCCGGGACGGCGTTGACCGGGTCGGGCGTGGCGTCGAACAACGGCACCAAGTCGAACCCGGCGCTCTCGGCGGACCTGTTCGGCGACTGGCGCGAAGAGGTGATCTGGCGGACCAGTGACTCCTCAGCGCTGCGCATCTATGCCACGCCGCACAGGACGAACCTGCGCATCGCGACGCTGATGCACGACGTCCAGTACCGCGTCGCCATCGCCTGGCAGAACACCGGCTACAACCAGCCGCCGCACCCGAGCTTCCACATCGGCAGCGAGGTCACGAGCTACCCCTGGCCGGACATCCACACCCCGTAACCGGACGACGGCTCCAGGTCGGGGCGGGCGGACCATGGGGTCCGCCCGCCCCGACACATGAGCGCCCCCGTCGGCATCGACGGCGGTGTGGGCCGGGTGGGCGTCCAGGGCGGCCGAGCCCGCCCGGAGGGCCGTGTTAATCCTTTAGGTTCGTTGCCCGGCCCTGCTCTCCGGCCTGACCGTCATGGTGCGTGCCGGCCCGCCGTGGAGTCGGCCAGGTGCCCGACCAAGGAAGGCGGACCCCCATGCACAGGACACAGGTCTCCCCGAGGAGTCCAGGACGGCGGCGAGCAGTCGCGACAGTCGCGACACTCGCCGTCGGGGCACTGGCGACGATCGGCATGATGGCTCCCGCGAGCGCCGGCCCACCCGTCGACACCTCCGGTGACGACGGCGGCGCGGCGCCGGTGGCAGCACCGTTCGCAGCGGCCGGTGAGTACACCGACCGGTTCCTCGAGATGTACGACAAGATCCACGATCCGGCGAACGGCTACTTCTCGCCGCAGGGCATCCCGTACCACGCCGCAGAGACGCTGATGGTCGAGGCGCCGGACTACGGGCACGAGACGACGTCGGAGGCGTACAGCTTCTGGCTCTGGCTGGAGGCGTCGTACGGCCAGGTCACGGGTGACTGGGCACCGTTCAACGAGGCTTGGGACACGCTCGAGGCCAACATGATCCCGACCACGGAGAACCAGCCGACGAACGGCGCGTACAACCCGGCGGACCCGGCGACGTACGCCCCCGAGCACGACCATCCGAGCCAGTACCCGTCAGAGCTCGACGCCGATGTGTCCGTCGGCCAGGACCCGATCGGCGCCGAGCTGCGCCAGACCTATGGCACGTCCGAGGTCTACGGCATGCACTGGCTGTCGGATGTCGACAACATCTACGGCTTCGGCGCCGCGCCGGGATCGTCGAGCCTGCAGGGACCGGACCACCCCGGCCCCTCCTACATCAACACGTTCCAGCGAGGTCCGCAGGAGTCGGTGTGGGAGACCATCCCGCAACCGTCGATCGACGACTTCTCCTACGGCGGGCCCAACGGGTACCTCGACCTGTTCACGGACGACGCGGCGTACGCACAGCAGTGGAAGTACACCAACGCCCCCGACGCCGACGCCCGTGCTGTCGAGGCCGTGTACTGGGCCAAGCAGTTCGCAGAGGCCCAGGGCGCCGGCGACCAGATCGCGGACACGGTCGACAAGGCGTCCAAGATGGGCGACTACCTGCGCTACTCGCTGTTCGACAAGTACTTCAAGGAGCCCGGCTGCGAGTCGACGTCGTGCCCGGCGGGCAGCGGCCGGAGCTCGGCGCACTACCTGCTGTCCTGGTACTACGCGTGGGGTGGTTCGCTGGACACGTCTGGGCCGTGGGCATGGCGCATCGGGTCGTCGCACGCGCACTTCGGCTACCAGAACCCGCTCGCGGCGCACGCGCTGTCGACGGACCCGGACCTGGTCCCGGCGTCACCGACCGCGCAGGACGACTGGTCGGAGAGCCTGGACCGGCAGGTCGAGCTCTTCCAGTGGCTGCAGTCCGCCGAGGGCGGGATCGCCGGTGGTGCGACCAACAGCGTCGGCGGCGACTACTCCGCCCACCCGGCCGGTGCCGCGACCTTCTACGGCATGGTCTACGACGAGGACCCGGTCTACGAGGACCCGCCGTCGAACCAGTGGATCGGCATGCAGGGGTGGGGCATGGAGCGGATCGCGCAGCTCTACCACGAGACGGGTGACCCGCGGGCCGAGGAGATCCTGGAGAAGTGGGTGCCGTGGGTGCTGTCGGAGATCACCGCCACCGACACCACGTGGGCGGTGCCGTCCACGCTGTCGTGGTCCGGCCAGCCCGACACGTGGGACCCGGCCGACCCGGGCAGCAACGCGGGGCTGCACGTCGAGGTGACGGACCACGGGCAGGACGTCGGCGTCGCCGGCGCTCTCGCCCGGACGCTGATCTACTGGGCGGCCGCGTCCGGCGACCAGGAGGCGGGAGACACGGCGCGTGCCCTGCTCGACGCCATGTGGACGCAGGACAGCGACGCCATGGGTGTCGCCACGGTGGAGACCCGCACGGACTACGGCCGGTTCGACGACGAGTTCACCCCGGGTGGCGACGGCGTCTACGTGCCGCCGGGCTGGTCGGGTACGTACCCGAACGGCGACCAGATCGAGCCCGGGGTGTCGTTCCTCGACATCCGGTCGTTCTACCAGGACGACCCCATGTTCCCCGAGGTGCAGGAGTACCTGGACGGCGGCGACGCGCCGCAGTTCACCTACCACCGGTTCTGGGCCCAGGTCGCCGTCGCGACGGCGATGGCCGACTACGACCGCCTCCTGGGCGACGGCGTCGGCGAGCCGGACACACAGGCGCCGACGGCGCCGACCGACCTCCAGGTCTCCGGCACGACGTCGTCCTCCGTCTCTCTGACATGGGACGCTGCCACCGACGACGTGGGCGTGACGGGCTACGAGGTGCTGCGGGACGGCGAGGTCGTGACCCGAGTGAGCACGACGTCGTACACCGAGACGGGCCTGGACCCTGCCACCGCGTACGAGTACACGGTGCGGGCGTACGACGCCGCGCGCAACGTCTCACCATCTTCCAGCCCGGTCACGGCGACCACGGACGAGGGCACGACCGAGCCGGGTGGCTGCAGCGGCGAGCTGACCGTGGTGAACCAGTGGGGCGGCGGCTTCCAGGCGACCGTCGGGATCACCGCGGGCAGCGCCGCGATCGGCGGCTGGACCGCGACGTTCGACCTGGCACCGGCGTCGTTCGTGCAGGGCTGGAACGGGCAGTTCAGCGCGTCGGGCTCGTCGGTGACGGTGTCCGACGTCGACTGGAACGGGTCACTGGCCGCCGGGGCGTCCACCGAGGTCGGGTTTACCGGGAGCGGTACCGCGCCGGCGTCGGTCCCGGTGACCTGCGCGGCTGACTGAGCATGGTGAGCTAGGTCGACGACGGACGGGCCCCGCGGACGTTGTGTCCGCGGGGCCCTTCTGTGGTCAGCGGTCTGATCAGCTCAGCGGGACCATCCCGGTCCGTCCCTCCCAGGAGCCGTGCTCCGCGAGCGGACGGAAGCGGAACGTCGCGAACTCGCGGTGGAAGTCACGGCGCCGACGTTCGACCATGGCGTCCGCGTGCCGTCGGTCCGGGTGACCGCCGGAGCGGCCGTGCACCATCTCCTCCATCTCGCGCACGGTGCGCCACACGGAGAACGTGGAGATCGTGCGCGGCGGCCGGAAGGCGGCCACGGCGAGCGTGGTGGCGGGGTGGTCGCGCACCTGACGTTCGACGGGTCTGCCCCACTGCAGGAACCGGGGCACCTCGGGCAGACGCATCCGCGCGACGGTCACCGCGACCACGGGCTCGTCCTGGTCCCAGCCGCCCGTCCGGGCCGGCAGCCCGGGCAGCGCCGCCAGCCGGGACCAGCGGCGCAGGTACTCCAGGCGGACGTGCCAGCCGGTCGCCAGGTGGCGACCGAGGACGTCGTCGGACAGGAAGCGGTCCACGGCGTCCTCGTCGCGCCACTGTGCGAACACCGCGATCCGTCGCAGCTGCAACCGGTCCAGTGAGACGGCGGGTGCCCCCAGGCGCATGAGGGCCAGGCACTCGGCGTGGTCCAGTCCGGGAGTGGCGGCGCCCGACGGCGGTCGCAGCAGCGCGCGTGCCGTCACGGCGGGCGGCAGCTCAGCGAGGTGAAAGGTGTGGATCATCGAGCGTGCTCCATCGTGTGGTGGAACCTCCGGGACCCGAGGTCCAGCAGATGGTTCACGAGAAGGCATTCTCGCAGGAAGGCGACGGTCGGTTACCGTCGGGACGTGCTGCTACCTGAGTCGTCGGTGCCAGGGGCGGACCTGCCTGTCCGGGCGGTCCTGCCCGCCACGGTCGACGCGGTGCGGTCGCACGGCAGCGCGGTGCTGGTCGCGCCGCCCGGATCTGGCAAGACCTCGCTGCTGCCGCTCGCGCTGGGGGACGCGCTCGGCGGCACGATCGTCGTCGCCGAGCCGCGGAGGATGGCGACCCGCGCGGCCGCGACACGGCTGGCGATGCTGGTCGGTGAACCGCTCGGGCAGCGGATCGGCTACGCGATGCGCGGTGAACGCAGCGGCGGCACGGGAGTCCGTGTCGAGGTGGTGACGACCGGGCTCCTCGTGCGGCGTCTGCAGCGGGACCCGGAGCTGCCGGGTGTCTCCGCGATCGTGATCGACGAGTGCCACGAGCGGCACCTGGATGCCGATCTGCTGCTCGCGCTCTGCGTCGACGTCCGGGCGAACCTTCGTGAGGACCTGGCGATCGTCGCGACCTCGGCCACGGCGGACACGGTCCGGCTGAGCCGCGCCCTGGGCACGGACGTCCCGGCGCCCGTGGTCACCGCTTCCGCTGCGCTGTTCGACGTGGCGGTCGAGTGGGCGCCACCGCCGGTTCCTGCGCCGCTGCTCCCCGGTGGGCGCGTCGACCCGCGCCTGCTGGATCACGTCGCGGCCGTCGTCCGGCGCGCGCTGGCCGAGAACGACGGCGACATCCTCGTGTTCGTCCCCGGCGAGGCCGAGATCAACGGTGTGACTCGACGGCTGTCGGGTCTGAACGTCCTGCCGTTGTTCGGTCGTCAGTCGAAGGCCGAACAGGACCGTGCGCTGGCGCCGGCCGCCACCCGTCGGATCGTGGTCACGACATCGGTCGCGGAGAGCTCGCTGACCGTGCCCGGCGTCCGGGTCGTGGTCGACTCGGGTCTTGCCCGGGAGCCGCGGACCGACCAGTCCCGTGGCCTCGGTGCGCTGGTCACCTGCCGGGTCTCGAGATCGTCGGCCGACCAGCGCGCGGGTCGCGCCGGGCGAGAGGCGCCTGGCCGCGTCTATCGGTGCTGGTCCGCCACCGACCACGCGCGTCTCGACGACCATGCGGCGCCGGAGATCGCGATCGCCGACCTGGCCGCCTTCGCCCTCGACCTCGCGGCGTGGGGCGCGCCCGCCGGCGCCGGTCTGACCTTGCTCGACGCGCCGCCGGCGGCGGCGATGACCGCGGCCACCGAGCTGCTGCGACGCATCGACGCCCTGGACGACGACGGCCGGATCACCGAGCGAGGCCGGCGGATGGCGGCGATCGGGGCGCATCCCCGGTGGGCTCGTGCGTTGCTGGACGGGACGCCGCGGGTCGGCGCGGACCGGGCCCGCGAGATCGTCGCGATGCTCTCGGACGACTCCGGTCGGGCGTTCGGCGACGACCTGCCGGCTCGCCTCAGGGCCCTTCGCCGCGGTGACGACCGCGGAGCGACTGCCCGCTGGCGCGAGGAGACGAAGCGCCTCGGCCGTGGTGCGA
Organism: Promicromonospora iranensis; assembly: GCF_028994805.1. Taxonomy (GTDB): domain Bacteria; phylum Actinomycetota; class Actinomycetes; order Actinomycetales; family Cellulomonadaceae; genus Promicromonospora; species Promicromonospora iranensis. Next base: position 117,910 of record NZ_JAJQQP010000009.1, read on the forward strand.
CGCCCGGTGACCCGCCGCGTGGGTCGGCCGACCGGGGGACGCGCGGCGTTCCGGACGATCTCGCCGTGGGGATCGTGGTGGGACTGGCGTACCCGGACCGGATCGCGCGGGCCCGGGGAACGGACTCCACGACGTACCAGATGTCCGGTGGCACGGGTGCTGCCCTGGACCCGCAGTCGCCCCTGCGGACCTCACCCTGGCTGGCGATCGCGGTCGCCGACCGGGCACCCGGGCGGGCCGACGCCAGGATCCGTTCCGCCGCGCCGATCGACGAGCAGACCGCGCGGGACGTCGCCGGCGAGCACGTCACGACCACCGACGATATCCGCTGGGACGACGGCCGGATCGTGACGCGGCGCGTCGAGGCGCTCGGGGCGATCGTGCTCAAGGACGTCCCGCTGGCGAAGCCCGACCCGTTGCTCGTCCAGGCGGCCGTCCGCGACGGCATCCGGCGCGACGGACTGTCCGTGCTGCGCTGGTCGGAGGCCGCGCTCGCCCTGCGGGAGCGGCTCGCGTTCTGCCACGCCCACCTCGGCGCCCCGTGGCCCGCGGTCGACGACGACGCGCTGCTGGCCGGTCTCGACGAGTGGCTCGGTACGGAGCTCGCCTCGGTGCGAGGTGCGCGCGACCTTGCCCGCATCGACGTGGCCTCGGCGCTCCGGCGGCTGCTGCCATGGCCCGCGGCAGGCCGGTTCGGGGAGCTCGCACCGGAACGGCTCAAGGTCCCGTCGGGATCCGAGGTGCGGCTCGTGTACGACGGCGTCGAGCCGCCGGTCCTCGCGGTGAAGCTGCAGGAGGTCTTCGGCTGGACCGCCACTCCGACCGTCGCGGACGGTCGTGTCCCCGTCGTCCTGCACCTGTTGTCGCCCGCCCGGCGCCCGGTCGCGATCACGAGCGATCTCGCCTCGTTCTGGAAGCAGGGCTATCCCCAGGTCCGCGCCGACCTGCGCGGCCGCTACCCCCGCCATCCGTGGCCGGAGGATCCGTTCACCGCCGCCCCGACCAAGCGGGTCAAGCCTCGCCAGTGAGCTCCTGGAGATGCCGGTCAGGGTCCGCAATGACCCGTGGTGAGGGACCGGTGCGGGAGAACCAGGGTCCCGTCAGGGCAAGAACCCATACTTTCCGGGCAGCATCCGGGACACGATGAAGGCGTCCAGACGCAGACGTCGTCACAGGTTCCCAAGGATGCGGAGCATCGCGGTGGAGAACGAGGAGCGGCTCTACCTTCGGTACGCGTACAACGACCTGGTCAAGAACAAGGGCATCAATGCTGCCCTGGTCGTCACCCTGGTCCTCAGCGCTTTTCTCATGGCGACGGGTTCCATGGTGCTCGAGAGGCTGGCCGGCTCCATCAGCCGGCTGTCCGAGCAGGGCAAGCCCCCGGACTTCCTGCAGATGCACAAGGGGGAGTACGACCCGGCCGCGCTGACGCGGTTCGCGGCGGACCACGAGTCCGAGATCGACGCGTGGCTCGTCGAGGAGATGCTCGGTTACGACAGCGCCTCCTTGTCCTGGTCCCGCCCGGACACCGGCGAGAACGGTGACCTGGCCGCCAGCCGGATCGACAACCTCTTCGTCACCCAGAACACGGAGTTCGACTTTCTGGTCGACCGGACCGGGACCGTCGTGGAACCGGCGGCCGGCGAGGTGTACGTCCCGGTCCTCTACCAGCAGCGGTACGGGCTCACGCCGGGGGACGTCCTCACGATCCGGACCGGCTCCGGGCCCTACGAGCTCGAGGTGCGGGGCGAGGTCAAGGACGCGCAGATGGCGGCCTCGCTCTCGCCGTCGTCCCGGTTCCTGATCCACCCCGAGGACTTCGAAGCGCTGGGACGGGCCGGCGGAGCGACGCCGGAGATCATCGTGGAGTATCGGCTGGCGGCCGACGGTGACGCGAACGCGCTGCAGACGGCGTACGAGGGCGCGGGCGGACTGCCGACGAACGGCCAGCCGGTCACGGGCCCGCAGCTTCGGATCATCAGCATGATCAGCGACGGCCTCGTCGCGTTCGCGCTGGTGTTCGTCAGTCTGGTCCTGATCGTGATCGCGCTGCTCAACCTGCGCTTCGTCATCCGGGGAACGCTGGAGGACGAGGTCCACGAGATCGGTGCGATGAAGGCGATCGGCATCCCGGACCGGGAGATCTCCAGGCTCTACCTGACGAAGTACAGCATCCTGGCGCTGGTCGGCTGCGTCGTCGGCGGTCTGCTCGCGATCGTCGCGGCGAACGTGCTGACGCACGGTATCCAGACGAGCTACGCACCGGCGCCGGTGGACGTCTGGACGTTCCTGGTGCCGCTGATCGCGCTCGCCGCCGTCTACGTGATCGTGGTCGGCATCTGCCGAGGCGTTCTGCGCGGGGTGCGGAGGATCGAGGTCGTGAACGCCCTCGTGCACGGCAGCACTCTCGACGAGAAGCAGGCCGCCCGCCGCACGAGGCGGCAGGCGCGCTGGGTGCGCCGGACGGGGCTGGTGTCATCCTCCGGAGCTGGTATCAACCGACGCCTGGCCGTGCTCGACCTGCGGGCCGAGGGCCGGGCATGGGTGTTGTTGCCGGTGGTGTTCGGCCTGACAGCGGTGCTGATCACGCTCCCGGCCAACATGGTCAGCACGTTCGAGAGCCCACGGTTCGTCACCTACATGGGTGTGCCGGAGCGTGATCTGCGCGCGGACGTGCAGTTCCAGGAGGACGTCGATGGCGTCAAGGACCGGCTGGTCACCGCGATGGAGGATGACGACCGCCTCACCGACGTGCGCTCCTACGCCTCCGTCGACTACACCGCCGACAGCGAGGACGGGCCGGCGAGGCTACGCGTCGAGGTCGGGAACCGGCCCGACGACGGAGGGATCCGGTTCAGCCAGGGTGGCCTGCCGCGGGACGGCCAGATCGCGTTGTCGGTCCTCAACGCGGACAGGTTCCGGGTGGGTGTCGGGGACGATCTGACGATCCACGACGGGGACCAATCGATCACCGTGCAGGTGAGCGGGATCTACCAGGACATCACCAGCGGCGGGCAGACCGCCAAGATGTCGGGCGACGTGACCGAGGGCGCCGCGGCCTACACCGTCTTCGCGGACCTGGCGGGCGACGGGGCGGACCCCGGCGGGATCGCCGACGAGTACGACGAACAGTTCCCGACCGGGGGTGTGAAGCCGACCCAGGAGTACGTGCGGGAGACCCTGGGGGTCCTGATCGACTCGATGCGGGCCGCGGCGTGGGTCGCGCTCGTGTTCGGCCTCGGGGTGGTCGTACTCATCACGAGCCTGTTCCTCAAGCTCCGGCTCGCGCGCGACCGGTCGAACATGGGCGTGCTGTCCGCGATCGGGTTCTCCGCCAAGGAGCTCGTGGGGCAGGTGCGGACCAAGACGCTGCTGGTGGTGGCCGCTGGAACGGCGGCGGGTCTGGTGCTCGCGGCCACCGCGGGGCAGTCGTTGGCGAGCGCCGCTCTGACTGCCGTCCAGCTCGGGATCACGGATCTGACGTTCATCCCGAACCCGTGGCTCGTGTACGTGCTGTACCCGCTGCTCCTGCTCGGGGCGGGGTACTTCGGCGTCGCGGTGCTCACGGCCGGCGTCCGGCGTGCCGACAAGAGCGAATGGATCCGACGATGAGAGGACAACTCATGGACCAGGCAGCGGTGACCTTGGAGTCACACGAGCTGAGCAAGACGTATTTCTCCACGGAACCGCCGACCGAGGTCCTGCGCGGCATCGACCTGTCCGTGCGCGCCGGCGAGTTCCTCGTCGTCATGGGCACATCCGGGTCCGGCAAGTCCACGCTGCTGTACAGCATCAGCGGCATGGACCGGCCCACCAGCGGGAACGTCACGCTGGAGGGCCGGGAGCTCACCTCGCTCGGCGACACGGAGATGAGCAAGGTCCGCCTGACGCGGATGGGTTTCGTGTTCCAGCAGCCGCACTTCCTGGGCAACCTGGAAGTGCGGGACAACATCCTTCTGCCCGCCCTCAGGGCGGCGCCCAAGCAGGGCCGGGAGGCCGCGATCTCGCGGGTGGACGCGCTGATGGAGCGGTTCGGCATCACGCACATCAGGAGTCACGGGATCACCCAGGTCTCCGGTGGGCAGCTGCAGCGCGCCTCGATCTGCCGGGCGCTGGCCGGCGAACCGTCCGTGCTGTTCGCGGACGAGCCCACGGGTGCGCTGAACAGCAGCATGACCGCCGAGGTCATGGATGCGTTCACCGACGTGCACCGCGACGGCACCACGATCGTCATGGTGACCCATGACCCCGGCGTCGCCGCCCGCGGCGAGCGCGTCATCTACCTGCGCGACGGCACCGTCGAGGCCGCGCGCGAGATCGGGCGCTGGGAGCCTGACACGGCGCGCCGTCGCGAGGACGACCTCCTGGCGTGGCTCAGGGACCTGGGCTTCTGATCCGAGCCGTGGGTCCGTCGGTGCGGGACCTTCCCCGCTGTGAACGTAGGGTCGTCGGCATGACGTGGCGAAGCGACAGTTCCGATCAGCCTCAAGGAGCGTCTGACGCCCGTCCCCCTGGCGGAGCGCGGCTGGTCGCATCGGCCCCACGGGCCGACGGCCCCGGCACCACGTCCCTCGGGGACGACTGGGTACCGGGCCAGGACGGCATCCGCGAGCGCTCGGCGGCGCGCGTCATCCTGATGGACGCCGACGGCCGGGTGCTCGTGGTGCGCGGGCACGACGTGAACCAGCCGGAACGGTCCTGGTGGTTCACGGTGGGCGGCGGCATCGACGCGGGGGAGACCCCGGAGCAGGCCGCGCTGCGCGAGACCCACGAGGAGGTGGGTATCGCCCTGGAGGCGGGCGACCTGGTCGGTCCCGTGCTCACGCGGACCGGCATCTTCGAGTTCTTCGCCGAGACGTGCCGCCAGTACGAGGTCTTCTACCTCGCGCGGACGCCGGAGGCGGTGGAGGTGACGACCGCCGGCTGGACCGCCGCCGAGCGCGAGCTGCTCGACGAGATGGCCTGGCTGACGGCGGACGAGCTGCGCGAGCAGCCGCTGGAGGTGTTCCCGCCAGAACTGCCTGACGTCGTCGACGGGCTCGTGGCGGGCTGGGACGGACAGGTGCGGCACCTGGGCGAGCAGTTCGACGACTGAGGCGTGTCCGGTGAATCGCGGAGCCAGAGCACGGCGGGAGCCCTCACCCGGTGAGGGCCACCGCCGTGCGTCAGCCGGACCTACCTCACTTCACCAGGTAGGCGCGCTCGGTCGTCTCCTTGACGGTGCCGCCCGCGGCGTCGGTCGCCGTCGCCCGCAGCGAGATCGCCGTGGTGCCGGCCGGGGCCTTCACCCTGGCGACGCCGTCGGACAAGGTCGCCTTGTGCCACGTGGCGCCGTCATCGGCGGACCAGCGCAGACCGGTCACCTTCGCGCCCTCGCCGCCGACCGCGTCGAGCGTCACCGTGGTGTTCCGCGGGGCGCGGCCCTTCCGGTCGATCCTGGCGACGTCGTACCGCACGTCGAGCAGGCTGCGCGCCTGCCCGTTCTGGGAGCCGCCCGGCTCGGCCCGGAAAGTCCACCTGCCGGACACCGATGCCCCGGTGTACCACTGGTCCGACCAGCGGGCGCCGTCGAACTTCACCACGTACCGAGCGCCGTCGGCAGGCATCTCCAGGTCGGTGAAGTTCGTGGGCTCGTCGGAGATCTTCTTGCCGTCCTGCCACACGGCGAGTCGCAGGTCGTCGGGGGCGTACGGCAGGCTCAGGTGCCCGTCCGAGTCGGAGAACCCGCCCTGGATCGTGAGCACGTCGTCGTTCTGGGTGAGCTTCCCTGCCGGGGAGTGCGGGGCGCCCGCGAAGGTGGTCGCCGCTTCCTGCCCCGGCTCGTAGGCGGTGAAGTCCGTGGCGAACTGGCCCACGCCGTTGCCGTCGGAGGAGTAGACGTGGACCTCCTTCATCCACTGGACGCCCTCGGCGTTCACGTACTCGGTACGGGTCCCGCGCTCGACCGGGTACAGGTACATGCCCCCGGGACTCATCCCGTCGGGAACACCCCACCAGCCCTCCGTCTGGGTGCCGCCGGGCATCGGTGCGGCATACGTCGTCGCGAGCGTGGCCAGGTCGTCCTGCCACACGGTGAACTTACCGGTCCGCACCGCGGGCTGCCGGAAGAGCAGGTCGTAGGTGTACGACGGCGGCTGGGTGCCCTCGGTCGGTTCGGACAGCTCGTACCCGAGAACCAGATCGAACGTGCCGACGCTCACGGCCTCGGTCGGGAGGACGAACACGTCGCCGCTCTCGGCGGAAGCCCCGAATATCAACGGGTCGCCGTTCGCGGCGGCCCGTGTTCCGTCGACAGTGATCATGTCGGTCGTGGCATCGCGCGGCGTGGTGGCCGACACCGGGAGTCCCTTGCGGGCGTCCAGGCTGAGGGTGGTATCACCGTCTACGGTGATCTCCGGCACGAAGGCGGCCACGGTCTGCGTGAGCGCGTTGTTCTTGCCGTACCGGAGCATCATGGAGCTGACCGAGTAGGTTCCTGCCGGGACCTGGAACGTCCACCCACGGCTCTCGTCTCCGTCGGCCATGTGGATCTCGTCGAGCGCCTCGCGGTCGTGGGCGTCCGTGATCCCCGCGAACGTGAAACCCGTGAACGGCTTGCCGTTCCGTCCGGTCTGCTCGACCGTCAGGTCGAACATCTCGGGCTGCCTGACCCAGCCCACCGGGGTCCGTACGGTGGTCCCGCCGTCGCTGGTCGCGAGGACGGTGCCGCTGTAGCGACCCAGGTCGCCGGCGGCGCGGTCGACGGTGACGTCTACGGTCGCGGTACCGCGGGCCGGGACGGTCACGGTGCTGCGGGAGAGCTCGGCCGCGCCCGACGGTGCACCGTCCGGCCCCGTCACCGCCAGCTCGAGGACGAGCTCGACGGCGTCGGTGGCGGTGTTGCGATATGTGACGGTGTCCGACGCCGTGCCCTCGTGGGGGTACTCGAATGTCCCGAAGGACACCGATGCGGGGCTGGCCGTCACGTTCTGGTCCAGGGCCGAGGGGATGTGGATGCGTCCGGCGCCCTCCTCCCACACGGTGGCGCCGTTGGTGTCCGCCGAACCCATGAGCAGGGCCTTGGCCTGCTCGGGAGCGAGGTCGGGGCGCTGTTGCAGCAGGACGGCGGCGGCACCGGCGACGTGCGGGGCAGCCATGGAGGTACCGCCCAGCGCGGCATGCCGGTCGTCGACCACGTCGCCGAGGGTGGTTCCGGCGGCGCGCGCCGCGACGATGCCGACGCCGGGGGCGGTCACGTCGGGCTTGATCGCGCCGTCGGTGCGCGGCCCGCGGCTGGAGAAGTCCGCGAGGGCGTCGCCGTCGTCCACCGCGCCGACCGTCAGGGCCGACGACGCGGCGGCCGGCGCCCCGATCGTCTCGAGCTCACCGTCGTTGCCGGCGGCGACGACGAACAGCGCGCCGTGCTGCTCGGTGAGCTGGTCGAGCGCCACGGACATCGGGTCGGTGCCGTCCCCGTACTCCCTCGTGCCCAGAGACATGTTGATCACGTCGGCGCCCTGTTCGGCGGCCCACTCCATGCCCTCGATGATCGTGGAGATCTCGCCGCTGCCGTCGTCGCCGAGGACCTTGCCGATGATGAGGTCCGCGCCGGGCGCCATGCCCGAGTTGTCGCCGTCGGACGCCTCTCCCGATCCCGCCACCGTGGCGGCGACGTGGGTGCCGTGGCCGTCCCTGTCGATGACATTCTCCCCGCCGGAGAAGTCCTTCGTGGCAACCACTGCCTCATCCAGGTCGGGGTGGGTCTCGTCGATGCCGGTATCCAGCACCGCGACCTTGACGCCCTTCCCGGTGAACCCGGACTCCCACGCCTCCGGCGCGCCGATCTGGGGCGCCGAGTCCACGTCCAGCGCGTGCACGGGAGCGTCCAGCCACACCCGCTCGATCGCGAGGCTGGCCGCGCTGGCCCTGGTGGACGCGCCGGACTCCTGGGCGCGCAGCACCGCGAGCAGCTCCGGACCGTGGGTGGCGTCCAGGTCGTCCGCGACCGCGCCGGCCGACTCCAGCCGGCGCTCCGGGGAGACGCCCGCCGCCCGCCATGCCGTGGACGCTGCCAGGGTCGCGGGACCGCTTGCCCTCGCGGGTGCCGCCTGCTGCACGATCACGGGGACCGTGTCCCGGTCGGTGCCCGCGGCGGCGAGCCCGGCGACGTCGAACAGCGCCTCGTCGAGGCGGTCACCCACCAGGATCGCAACGTCGGACGGGATCACCAGCAGCCGGTCGCCGGAGGCCTGCCGGAAGAACGAGACGCCGTCGCGCCCCTCGGCGGGCTGGACGGTGGCGGCCCGGGTGCCGTCCGTGAGGGTCGTGACGGTGACCCGGTCACCGGTCAACAGCGTGACCGTGACCCGGTCGGCCACCGACCGCCCCGTAACCGGTGACGAGGTCTCTCCGGGCGGCGCGGCCGAGCTCGCAGGCGCCCCCAGACCCATGGTCAACACTGCGGCAAGCACCGCAGCGGTAGTTGGTCGAAAGCGCACGTCAGGTCCGTTCGTCAGGTCCGACGGCCCGGGGGCGTCGGAGGTGCCATGTGTTGACGGACGTGAACGTATGGCCGCCTGACCAGCGGAAACAACGTTCCGCGAGGGAAGTCAGGGACAAGATCGTGCCCCAGCATGACAGCGGGAGCTCGGGGTACGACCCCGGTATGACGGATCGGCCAGGTCCGCCACCACCCTGAAGGGTTATGCCGCGTGGACCGGTCTGCGCGGCGCCACCGGTGTATCGATCGTTGTGCATTGATAAGCCCCCTCTTTTCTTTGTCCTCCAGGAGTATCGGCGTGATGTCCGGTCATTTCTTGATGTGAAATACGGGCAGTGTCTGCCCCCATTTATCGGTGCGAGATGCTGGTATCTCTGAGCGGAGTGGTCTCCCATCTGGAGTGTTCTCGTGCTGATCCATTCGTTCTCATGCGGGCCGTAATCGGCTTATTGCAGGACCGAGCGGTCATATCTCGCGGCTCCTCACCGGGAATGCCGGATGAAAACTCGAAAGAGTTGCGATACGCCGCGCACTTTGTGGCGGAGCCTGTTTATGTGGTGGCGCGAGAGCAACCATCATGGAAGGTTCCAGTCATGGAAAGACTGACCAAGGCAGCGCTGGCCACCGGCGGCGCCGCCGTGCTGCTAGTCAGCGGAGCCGGGACCTTGGCGCTCTGGACCGACGAAGGGCTCGCGACCGGCACGGACGACACCTCGGGCACGCTCGCTGTGACCGACGGGACGTGCGGCGCCTGGACGTTCGACGGCGGGGGAGCCGTCACCGAGGGCATCGTGCCGGGCGACACCGTGGTCGCCGACTGCGCACTGACCGTCGGCGGCACGGGCGTCCACCTCGCACTGGACGACATCACGGTGTCCGCTCCGACTTGGGCGGAGACCGACGCGCTCACCGGTGCGCTGGAGGTGGCGGTGGACGGTGCCACGCTCGACGGCGCGGCACTCACCCTTCCGTTGACCGACCCGGTGGCGGTGGAGGCGGCCTCCGACCTCGTGGTCACGGTCGCGGCGACCTTCCCCGAGGCCTCCGGCGACCACACGCAGGCGCTGACCGCGACCCTGGAGGACGTGACCGTCCAGGTCACGCAGGGACACCTCGCCCTGGCGACGCCTTGACCGCACGGCGAACGCGGACGGAACCCCGAGCGAGGACGAGACGGTGCAGGCCGTGACGCGGCACGTCGTGCGCGGGCTGGCTGCCGTCGTCATCGCCGTGGCGGGCGCGGTGCTCGTGCTCGGGGTGATCGTGCCCCGGGTGGCCGGCGCGACGCCCTACGTGGTGCTCACCGACTCGATGGAGCCCAGCCTGCCCGTCGGCACGCTGGTCGTCTCCCGCCCCGTGGAGCCGGAGCGGATCCGCACCGGCTCGGTGATCACCTACCAGCTCCGCTCGGGGCAGGAGCGGCTCGTGACCCACCGGGTGGTGGGTATCGGCATGACGATCGGTGGTGAGCGCACCTACCTGACCCAGGGGGACGCGAACGACGTGCCCGACGCGCAGTCGGTACGCGACGTCCAGGTGCGTGGTGCCGCCTGGTACCAGGTGCCACACCTCGGCCACGTCGCCGGCGCGTTCACCGGCCAGCGCAAGGTGATCGGCATGATCGCCGCGGCCCTGCTGCTCGGCTACGCCGGATGGCAGGTGCTCGGCGCCGCCCGCGAGCGGTCCGCGCGGGCCCACATACCGCCCGTCGCCGTCGGCTCTGGGGTGGCCGACGGCGACGGGCTCACACCCCGGGTCGGGGACGGAGGCCGACCATGACGCCGCGACGACGGGCAGCGCTGGTCACCGTGCTCGTCGTCCTGCCGTCCGTGACGGTGCATCCGGCGCACGCCACGGTGCCCGCAGCAGTGCTCGCCGGGGCCGACGACCGGCTGATGCTGAGTGTTGACGGGACCACGTGGACGCCCGGGTCACCACCCGGAGCCTGGCGATCGACCGGACCGTCCTGGAGCAGCTGTTCGGCGGCCGGTCGTAGGATGGATGGTTGTGAGTACACCGACCGTCGGAGTCCTCGCCCTGCAGGGCGACGTCCGTGAGCACCTGACCGCCTTGGAGTCCGTGGGCGCGCGTGCCTTGACCGTGCGGCGTCCGGCCGAGCTGACCGCCGTGGACGGGCTGGTGATCCCTGGCGGGGAGTCCACGACCATCGACAAGCTGCTGCGCATCTTCGAACTGCGCGACCTGCTGCAGACCCGGATCAAGGAAGGCCTGCCGGTCTACGGCTCGTGCGCCGGGATGATCCTGCTCGCCGACCGGATCCTCGACGGCACCGCCGACCAGCAGACGGTGGGCGGGATGGACGTCGTCGTCCGCCGCAACGCGTTCGGGCGGCAGGTCGACTCCTTCGAGACCGACCTCGACGTCGTCGGCATCGCCGACGCGGGGTCCGGCGACCCGGTGCGCACCGCGTTCATCCGCGCCCCCTGGATCGAGGAGGCAGGGCGCGACGTCGAGGTGCTGGCGCGCATCCCCGCTGTGGATACGCAGGGCCGTCCCGTGGCGGCCGCCGGTAGGATCGTCGCAGCACGGCAGGGACCGCTGCTCGCCACCGCTTTCCACCCCGAGATCACGGGGGACACGCGTGTGCACGGGCTGTTCGTCGGCATGGTTGCGGGCGGCTGAGCGGTTTCCCCGCTACCGTTCGACGCCACTGTTAGAGCCATCGGAAATGCAAGGAGTCAGGTAGAGGCATGTCAGGTCACTCCAAGTGGGCCACGACCAAGCACAAGAAGGCCGCGATCGACGCCAAGCGCGGCAAGCTCTTCGCGAAGCTGATCAAGAACATCGAGGTCGCGGCGCGTACGGGTGGCGGCGACCTCGCCGGTAACCCGACGTTGTTCGACGCGGTGCAGAAGGCGAAGAAGTCGTCCGTGCCGAACGACAACATCGAGCGCGCGCTGAAGCGTGGTTCGGGCGAGGGCGCCGACGCCGTCGACTACCAGACGATCATGTACGAGGGCTACGGCACCAACGGCATCGCTGTCCTGGTGGAGTGCCTCACCGACAACAAGAACCGCGCGGCCTCCGAGGTGCGCCTGGCGTTCAGCCGCAACGGCGGCAACCTCGCCGACCCGGGCTCGGTCTCCTACCTGTTCTCCCGCAAGGGCCTGATCGTGGTGCCGAAGACCGAGGGTGTGGGCGAGGACGAGGTCATGCTCGCCGCGCTCGACGCCGGCGCGGAGGACGTCACGGACCAGGGTGAGGTCATCGAGGTCCTGACCGAGGCCACCGACCTGGTGTCCGTGCGAACGGCCATCCAGGAAGCCGGCATCGAGTACGACTCCGCCGACGTGATCTTCCACCCGTCCATGCAGGTCGAGGTGGACGCCGAGGGCGCCCGCAAGATCATGCGCCTCATCGACTCGCTCGAGGACAGCGACGACGTGCAGAACGTCTACGCGAACTTCGACGCGAGCGACGAGGTCATGGCAGCCCTCGACGAGGAGGAGTGACGCGCTGAGCCGTTGAGCCGGCCCACGCCGGTCGAGCCTGTCGGGACCACGCCCGGTGTCGTGAGAACCTGACGCCATGCGCGTTCTAGGGGTCGACCCCGGCCTGACCAGGTGCGGCATAGGCGTCGTCGACTCACTGCCCGGGCGCAGGGCGCGGATGGTCGCGGTAGGGGTCATCCGCTCGGAGGCCGACCTGTCGACCGACCTGCGGCTGCTGAAGATCGCCGAAGGCCTGGACGTGTGGCTCGACGAGCACGTGCCCGACGTCGTCGCGGTCGAGCGGGTGTTCGCCCAGCACAACGTCGGCACGGTGATGGGGACCGCCCAGGCGGCGGGCCTGGCCATGGTGGCCGCGGCCCGCCGGGGCGTGCCCGTCGCCCTGCACACGCCGTCGGAGGTGAAGGCGGCGGTGACCGGATCGGGCCGTGCCGACAAGGCGCAGGTCACCACCATGATCACGCGCATCCTCGACCTCGACGAGGCACCGCGGCCCGCCGACGCCGCCGACGCGCTCGCGCTCGCCGTCTGCCACCTGTGGCGGCCCTCCGGCGCCCTGCAGGGCGGGGACCGGCACGAGCTCACCCCCGCCCAGCGTGCCTGGGCCGCCGCGGAACAGGCAGCGAAGCAGCGCCCTCGTCGCTGACCCCGGCAGCCCGGTGCCCGGGGCGGCGTGGCACGGGCAGCGGGCCGGTCGGACTTGTTAGGGTCGTCGCACGAACGTTCGAGTGGGTCTCGACGAGCCGGACCCCCGAGGCCCCATCCAGGACCCGAGAAGGAGGACCCCGTGATCGCCTCGCTGACGGGAACCGTGGCCCACGTGAGCCTGGACCGTGCGGTGGTCGACGTGGGTGGTGTCGGCTACCTCGTGCACGCCACGCCCACGACGCTGGCCGGGCTGCGCGTCGGCGAGACGGCCGGGGTCTCGACGAGCATGGTGGTCCGCGAGGACTCGATGACGCTGTACGGGTTCGCGGACCCCGACGAGCGGGACGTGTTCGAGGTGGTGCAGACCGTCTCCGGTGTCGGGCCGCGCCTGGCCCTCGCGATGCTCGCGGTGCACACGCCGGACGCACTGCGCCGCGCCGTCGCGGGCGAGGACCTCGCCGCGCTGACCCGCGTCCCGGGCATCGGCAAGAAGGGCGCCCAGCGCATCGTCCTGGAGCTGGCCGACCGGCTCGGACCGCCGTCCGGGGCGGCCGCGGGCGTGGCCGACGGCTCGGCGGCAGGGCCCGCGGGCAACGCCGGCGACCACTCCGAGCGCGTCGTCGAGGCGCTCGCCGGCCTGGGCTGGCCCGCCAAGCAGGCCGAGGACGCCGTCGCGAAGGTGCTCGCCGAGGCGGGGACCGACGCGATAACGGCCGACGAGGTCGCCGCCACGCTCCGTTCCGCGCTGCGTCTGCTGGGAGGCCACCGTGGCTGAGGTCTCGACCGGCTCGACCACCGGAACGGGCTCGACCGGCGAGCGGGACCGCATCGTCGCGCCGAGCGCCGACGAGATCGAGCGCGCCGCCGAGGCGGCGCTCCGGCCCAAGCGGCTCGACGACTTCGTCGGCCAGCGGGTCGTGCGCGACCAGCTCTCGCTCGTGCTCCAGGCGGCGATCGCGCGCGGCAACCCGCCCGACCACGTGCTCCTGTCCGGCCCGCCCGGACTCGGCAAGACGACCCTCGCCATGATCATCTCGGGCGAGCTGGATTCGCACATGCGGCTCACCAGCGGCCCGGCGATCCAGCACGCGGGCGACCTCGCGGCCGTCCTGTCCTCGCTCGAGGAGGGGGACGTGCTGTTCATCGACGAGATCCACCGCCTCGCCCGGCCCGCCGAGGAGCTGCTCTACGTCGCGATGGAGGACTTCCGCGTCGACGTCATCGTCGGCAAGGGCGCCGGCGCCTCCGCGATCCCGCTGGCGCTGCCCCGGTTCACCGTCGTGGGCGCCACCACCCGTTCCGGCCTGCTGCCCGCCCCGCTGCGCGACCGCTTCGGCTTCACCGGCCACATGGACTACTACTCGCCCGAGGAGCTGGAGCGCGTGATCCTGCGCTCCTCCGGACTGCTCGGCGTGCACCTGGAGCACGCGGCGGCGCACGAGATCGCCGGCCGCTCCCGCGGCACCCCCCGCATCGCCAACCGGCTGCTGCGCCGCGTGCGCGACTGGGCCCAGGTCCGCGGCGACGGACGCCTCGACCTGCACGCCGCGCGGTCCGCCCTCGAGGTCTACGAGGTGGACCCCATCGGCCTCGACCGCCTCGACCGCGCGGTGCTCACCGCGCTGTGCACCAGGTTCGGCGGCGGACCCGTCGGGCTCAGCACACTGGCCATGACCGTGGGCGAGGAGGCCGAGACGGTCGAGACCGTCGCGGAGCCCTACCTCGTGCGCGAGGGCCTGATCGGGCGCACCCCTCGCGGACGCGTCGCCACCCCCGCGGCGTGGGAGCACCTGGGGCTCACCCCGCCTGCTCCGGCACCCGGGTCGGCTACCTGGACGCCCGGCCCGGGCCCGGGGTCGGGAACTTTGCTGGAGCCCTGACGTTGATCATGTGGCGCCCCTCGCCGGGGCACCCGAGGATTCGACCCCGAGCACTACACTGGGTTGGATCCTCGTCGTACTTGCGCGACGCATGCGAGCGCGGCTCATCCGACACAGCAATCGAACAGGGACCCTTACCGTGGAAATGCTCATTCTCGTCGCGATCCTCCTCGTGGTGATGTTCTTCATGTCCTCCCGCACGCGCAAGCAGCAGCGCGAGGCCGCGGAGTTCCGCAACAACCTCACGGTCGGGACCAAGGTCATGACCGCCTCCGGCATGATCGGGACCGTTCTCGACGTCGACGACGCGAACGACCAGGTGACCATCGAGTCCTTCCCGGGCAGCCCCACCACCTGGCTCCGCGCCGCCATCGCCAAGAAGATCGAGGAGCCCGTCGCCGACGACGCGGACCTCGATGACGCATCCGATGAGTCCGATGTCACAGCAGAGGGCGAAACGGCAAGTACGATCAGCCCCGACGCGAAGGACGTTCCCGACGACCTGTCAGATCTGGACACCACCAAGCGTGAGTACCAGGAGCAGCAGCGGCGGGACGCCGACGCGGACGGCAAGTGACGGCCGCGCCGTCCGGTAACCCCGGGCGGCGCCGAACCCGCACCGGACGTACCCCGGTGCGCACACGAGAAGAGACAGACGTTGGCGACTGACACCCGGCGCTCGCGGCCGGTTCGCACGATCGTGCTCCTGACGATCCTGACGATCCTGCTGCCCTTCGGCGCCCTCCTGGCTGGTTGGCAGCTCGACGGTAAGTCGAGCGAAAATCCTGACGGAGCGAGCCTGGCCCCTGGCCTGGCCCTTGACCTGCAGGGCGGTACCCAGATCATCCTGGAGGCCGTCACCTCCGACGGGTCCGAGGTGACCCCGGAGGCGATGGAAGAGGCCATCGGTGTCATCCGGCAGCGGGTGGACGCCAACGGCGTCACCGAGGCCGAGATCGCCAGCCAGGGCGAGACGCAGATCGTCGTCGAGATCCCTGGTGAGGTGGACGACGAGACCGTCGCGCTGATCTCCCAGGCCGCGCAGATGAAGTTCCGCCCGGTCCTCACCATCGGCAGCCCTCTTCCCACGGTTCAGCCCTCGGCCAGCCCGTCCGGCGACGCTGCCGACGACGCGGCGGCCGACAGCGACGCTGCTGCCGACGAGCCGACGAAGAAGGAGATCGCCGAGCAGGAGAAGGCGATCGAGTCGGCGACCGACCCGTCCGACCTGGCGCAGATCACGCCGTCGGTCCAGGAGGCGTACGACGCGCTCGACTGCACGGACCCGAAGAGCCGCGAGGGCGGTGGCGGCGACAACCCGAACCTGCTCCTCGTCACGTGCGACCAGGCCGGTTCGGCCAAGTACATCCTCGGCCCCGTCGAGGTGGACGGCACCGACCTGACCTCGGCCACCTCCGGCCTGATCCCGACCTCGAGCGGCGGCGTCTCCAACACCTGGGGCGTCAGCCTCGACTTCAACTCCGAGGGCACGACGAAGTTCCGCGAGACCACGGAGCGACTGACGCCGCTGGAGCCGCCGCGCAACCAGTTCGCCATCGTGCTGGACGGCCTGATCGTCTCGGCGCCGAGCAGCAACCAGCCGATCACGAACGGGCAGGCCAGCATCTCCGGCTCGTTCACGCGCGACACCGCAGCCACGCTGGCCAACCAGCTGAGCTTCGGATCCCTGCCCCTCACGTTCGAGGTGCAGGGCGAGAACACGATCTCCGCGACGCTGGGCTCCGAGCAGCTGCAGCGTGGTCTGTTCGCCGGTCTCATCGGTCTCGCGCTGGTGGTCGTCTACTCGATGTTCCAGTACCGCACGCTCGGTCTGCTGACGGTCATGTCGCTGATCGTGGCCGGCGCCATGACGTACGTGGTGATCGCACTCCTGAGCTGGGGGATGGGCTACCGCCTCTCCCTGCCGGGTATCGCGGGTCTGATCGTGGCCATCGGCTTCACCGCGGACTCGTTCATCGTGTACTTCGAACGTATCCGGGACGAGCTACGTGACGGGCGCACGCTCCGGCTCGCCGTCCAGCGTGGCTGGCTCCGGGCCCGCCGGACCATCTACGCGGCCAAGGCGGTGAACCTGCTCTCCGCGGTGATCCTGTACTTCATGACCGTCGGCGGGGTGCGCGGCTTCGCGTTCACGCTGGGTCTGACCACGATCATCGACGTCATGGTGGTCATCTGGTTCACCCACCCGGTCATGGAGCTCCTGGCCAAGGTGCCGTTCTTCCGTGACGGCCACAAGTGGTCGGGCCTCTCGCCCGACCGTCTCGACGTGGCGCCGCGCTACCGGGGCGCCGGGCGGTTCTCCGGCCCGAAGGACGAGGTCGTCGACGCCCCCGTCGCCGACGCGCCCGACCGGGAGCGTGAGCTGGTCTCGGCGCAGTCCGTGAGCAGCGCGCCGCGCATCGCCGAGGACGGCCGCAGGATGACGATCGCGGAGCGGCGTGCCGCCGAGCGCAAGGCTGCCGCCGACGCGGCTCAGAACGAGGAGAAGCACTGATGGCTCGCGGCGGCTTCGCCCAGTGGGGCAACGACCTCTACACGGGGCGTCGGTCCTACCCGATCGTCCAGAAGAGGCGGATCTGGTTCTCGATCGTCGGCCTCTTCTCGGCCGCGTCGATCCTCGTCCTCGTGTTCCAGGGTCTGAACCTGGGCATCGACTTCCGTGGTGGTTCCGAGTTCACCGTCTCTGGTGTGTCCAACACGGACGAGGACATCGCTCTCGACACCGTCGCCGAGGTGGCGCCCGGGCAGGAGCCGCACGTCGCCCAGGTGGGCGGTGACGGCGTCCGGGTACAGGTCTCGGAGCTGGACAACGAGCAGACCAACGAGCTCCAGGCCGCTCTGGGGCAGGCGTACGGCGTGGAGCCGTCGGAGGTCACGTCGAACTTCATCGGCCCCACCTGGGGCCAGTCGGTGAGCATGCGGGCCCTGTGGGGCACCGTGACGTTCATCGTCGCCGCGGCCCTCTTCATGGCCGTGTACTTCCGGGCCTGGCGCATGTCGGTGGCCGCGATCGTGGCCATGCTCGCGGACGTGCTGGTCTCGGCCGGCGTGTACGCCCTGATCGGCTGGGAGGTCACGCCGTCGACGATCATCGGCTTCCTGACCATCCTCGGCTTCTCGCTCTACGACAAGATGGTCGTCTTCGACAAGGTCCGCGAGAACACGGTCGCCCTGACCGAGCAGACCCGGAGCACCTACGCCGAGCGGGCGAACCTCGCGGTGAACCAGACCCTGGTCCGGTCCATCAACACCTCGGTGGTGGCACTGCTGCCGGTCGCGGGCATCCTCTTCGTGGGTGGCTTCCTCCTGGGAGCCGGCACGCTGAAGGACATCTCGCTGTCGCTGTTCGTCGGCATCGCGGTGGGCGCGACGTCGTCCATCTTCCTGGCCACGCCGCTGGACGTGGCGCTGCGCGAGGGCGAGCCCAAGATCGCCGCGCACACCAAGAAGGTCATGGACCTGCGTGCGGGCCTCGCGGCCGAGGGCGTCGAGGAGAGCGTGCTGGCCGCCGCGGCGTCCGGCTCCGCGCAGCTCGTCCCCGGTCATCACCAGGGACATACCGCTCAGCCCAAGCGTCGCCGGTAGGCTCCGCCTCGTGGCAGACGACATGACCGACGTCGCCCTCTCCGGCCTGCTGCCGGAGAGGGCGACGCGCGTTCGCGACCTGATCGTGGACGTCCCTGACTTTCCGTCCCCGGGCATCCTCTTCAAGGACATCACCCCGCTCCTGGCCGACGCCGAGGGGCTGGCCGACGTGATCGAGGCGTTCACCCGCCTGGCGCTGGCGGACGGGGTCGACGTGGTCGCCGGTATGGAGGCACGCGGCTTCCTGCTCGGCACCCCCGTCGCCCACGCGCTCGGCCTGGGGTTCCTGCCCCTGCGGAAGGCGGGCAAGCTCCCGCCGCCCACCGAGAGCGTGTCGTACGACCTGGAGTACGGCTCGGCGGCCATCGAGCTGCGCTCGGGAACACTCAGGCCGGGTGCGCGTGTTCTGATCATCGACGACGTTCTCGCCACGGGTGGTACCGCGGCGGCCGCGGCACAGCTGGTGGAGCAGTGCGGGGGAGTGGTGGCCGGGCTGGCGTTCCTGCTCGAGCTGGAGGCACTCCACGGCCGGGACAGGCTTCAGGGCCACAACGTCGATACTCTCCTGCGGGTAGGCACGTCGTAACGGTGACCGAGCCGTACGGACGGGGAATAGAGGTCCAGGGCTAGACTGGCGACTCCGGGTACTACCCGGGGAAGGAGGCGCGTACATGGCTGAGAACACGGTGTCACGCGCTCCGGTGCCCGAGAAGAACCCGCCGACGCCGCCCGGTGGCAACCGGATGCGGAACCGGCTGGTACGTCTCGGCGTGCGCAGCGTGAGCGGTGGTTCGCCCGCGGCGATCGAGCCGCTGCTGCAGGCGATCCGCAGCAACCACCCGAAGGCCGACGTCGCGCTGATCGAGCGCGCGTACGTCGTCGCGGAGAAGGCTCACCGCGGCCAGATGCGCAAGAGCGGCGACCCGTACATCACGCATCCCGTGGCCGTCTCGACGATCCTGGCGGAGCTCGGCTTCGAGGGCACGACGATCGCGGCGGCGCTGCTGCACGACACGGTGGAGGACACCGACTACGCGCTGGACACCCTGCGCGGCGAGTTCGGCGACGACGTCGCGCTGCTGGTGGACGGCGTCACCAAGCTGGACAAGGTGAAGTACGGCGACGCGGCGCAGGCCGAGACCGTGCGCAAGATGGTCGTGGCGATGGCCAAGGACATCCGCGTGCTGGTCATCAAGCTGGCCGACCGCCTGCACAACGCCCGCACCTGGAAGTACGTGCCGTCCAAGTCGGCCGAGCGCAAGGCGCGCGAGACCGTCGAGATCTACGCGCCGCTGGCCCACCGGCTGGGCATGAACACGATCAAGTGGGAGCTGGAGGACCTGTCCTTCCAGGCCCTGTACCCCAAGGTGTACGACGAGATCGTGCACCTCGTGGCGGAGCGGGCTCCCGCGCGCGAGGAGTACCTCGGCGTGGTGCGGGGCCAGATCGAGTCCGACCTGCGCAGCGCCAAGATCAAGGCGACGGTGACGGGCCGGCCGAAGCACTACTACTCGATCTACCAGAAGATGATCGTGCGTGGTCACGACTTCGCGGAGATCTACGACCTCGTCGGCACGCGTGTCCTGGTGGACACGGTGCGTGACTGCTACGCGGCGCTCGGCGCCATGCACGCGCGGTGGAACCCGGTCCCCGGCCGGTTCAAGGACTACATCGCGATGCCGAAGTTCAACATGTACCAGTCGCTGCACACGACGGTGATCGGTCCAGGCGGCAAGCCCGTCGAGATCCAGATCCGTACGCACGACATGCACCGGCGCGCCGAGTACGGCGTCGCCGCGCACTGGAAGTACAAGGAGAAGACGCCGGCGGGCGGCGGCGTCAACGACCCGAAGAACCAGGACATGGCCTGGCTGCGCCAGCTCGTGGACTGGCAGCGCGAGACCGCCGACCCGGCGGAGTTCCTCGACTCGCTGCGGTTCGAGATCGGTGGCGACGAGGTCTACGTCTTCACGCCGAAGGGCATGGCGATGGCGCTGCCGGGCGGCGCGACGCCCGTCGACTTCGCGTACGCCGTGCACACCGAGGTCGGTCACCGCACCATGGGCGCCCGCGTGAACGGCCGCCTGGTGCCGCTCGACTCGCCGCTCGAGAACGGCGACGTCGTCGACATCCTCACCTCGAAGTCGGAGACGGCGGGGCCGAGCCGGGACTGGCTCGGGTTCGTGAAGTCGCCGCGGGCGCGGAACAAGATCCGCCAGTGGTTCACGAAGGAACGCCGCGAGGAAGCCGTCGAGACCGGCAAGGACGCGATCGCGAAGTCCATGCGCAAGCAGGGGCTGCCGATCCAGCGCCTCATGTCGCACGAGACCCTGCTCGGGGTCGCGGACGAGATGAACTACCAGGACGTGACCGGCCTGTACGCCGCCGTCGGCGAGGGGCAGGTCTCCTCAGCGCACGTGGTGGACAAGCTCGTCAAGGCGCTCGGTGGTGCGAACGGCGCGGAGGAGGACGTCGCCGAGGCGACCCGACCCGGCGGACTCACCGCCCGGCGCGTGCGCTCGGGCGACCCGGGCGTCATGCTCAAGGGCTCCGACTCCGCCGACGTGTGGGTCAAGCTCGCCAAGTGCTGCACGCCGGTGCCGGGCGACGAGATCGTCGGCTTCGTCACCCGAGGCCAGGGGGTGAGCGTGCACCGCGAGGACTGCGTCAACCTGGACGGGCTCCGCAAGCAGCCGGAACGCCTCGTCGAGGTCGAGTGGACCCAGGGTGCCAACACGATGTTCCTGGTCCAGATCCAGGTCGAGGCGCTCGACCGGTCCCGGCTCCTGTCGGACGTGACGCGGGTCCTGTCCGAGAACCACGTGAACATCCTGTCGGCCTTCGTCTCGACGTCGGACGACCGGCTGGCGGTCTCCCGGTTCATCTTCGAGATGGCCGAGCCTGCACACCTCGCGACGGTCCTCGCGGCCGTCCGGAAGGTGGAGGGCGTGTTCGACGTGCACCGCATCACCGGGACCAAGCCGGTGGAGCGGCCGCAGCTGCCGGTCTGACGGTCGCGGGCGTCGGGGGCCTTCAGGCGGTCCCCGGCGCACCCGGCAGCAGCTCGCCCAGGTCGAAGCGGACCGGCTCCTCCAGCTGCTCGTAGGTGCACGACGCCGGCTCGCGGTCCGGGCGCCAGCGCTTGAACTGTGCGGTGTGCCGGAACCGGGTGCCCTCCATGTGGTCGTAGCCCACCTCCAGCACGCGCTCCGGGCGCAGGGGCGTGAACGACAGGTCCTTGCCCGAGCTCCAGCGGGACTGCGCGCCGGGCAGCCGGTCGCCCCCCGCGGCGCTCGCCGGGTCGGACCAGCCCTGCCACGGGTGCTCGTCCGCCGCAGGGGTGCCGGGCTCCACCACCAGCGGCGCCAGCTCGGCGACGAGCTCCACGCGCCGGCTCGCCGAGAACGACGCGGCGACGCCGACGAACTGCAACCGAGGCCCGTCCTCGGACTCGTCCCACAGGCCGAGCAGCAGCGACCCCAGCACCGGCTGCTCGGGCGTCGAGGTCTTGTGCAGGCGGTAGCCCGCCAGGACGACGTCGGCCGTGCGCGTGTGCTTGATCTTCAGCATGGCGCGCTTGTTCGGCGCGTACGGGCCGTCCGCGGGCTTGGCGACGACGCCGTCGAGACCGGCACCCTCGAACGACCCGAACCACTCCTCGGCCACCGCGGCGTCCTGCGTGCGGGGCGTGGCGAACACGAGCGGACCGGTCAGCCCCAGCCCGTCCAGGGCCTCGAGCCGTTCCACGAGCGGCCGGTCCACGAGCGACTCGTCACCCAGTGCGAGGACGTCGAACACGACCAGCGCGGCGGGCGTGGTCTCGGCGAGCATGTTCACGCGCGACGCCGCCGGGTGGATGCGCTGGGACAGCAGCTCGAAGTCGAGCCGTGCCCCGCCGCCCGTCGAGGCCACCGACGGCTGCGCGATGACGATCTCACCGTCGACCACGCACCGCTCCGGGAGCGCCTCGCGGACCGCGGCGACGACGTCGGGGAAGTAGCGGTCCATCGGCTTCGTGTTCCGGGAGTCGATCCGGACCTCGTCACCGTCGCGGTACACGATGGCGCGGAAGCCGTCCCACTTCGGCTCGTAGACGTAGGCGGGGCCGACGTCGGTCGCCGCCTGGGCAGGGATCGACGCCACGCTCTTGGCGAGCATCGGCCGGACCGGTGGCTGGACGGGCAGATTGAGTGTGGTCACGGTACGAGCCTGCCTCAGCGGGGGACGTAGCGCAGGTAGACGCACCCGCTCGCGAACGTACGGGCGTCGACCAGGCGCAGGCTCAGCCGGGCGTCCGGGGGCAGCGCGGGCAGCCCGCCGCCCACCACCTCGGGGTAGACGAAGAGGCGGAAGTCGTCGACGAGCCCCTGCCTGATGAGTTCGGCGGCCACGGTGGGCCCGCCCACCGACACGATGCCGGGCGCGCAGTTCGCGATCCGGCGCAGCTCGCCCAGCTGCAGGTCACGCACGATCCGCGTCCGCGCCGAGGTGACCGCCTCCTCGGGCAGGGACGACGACGCGACGACCTTCTCCACGCCCTGCCAGATCTCCGCGTACCTCGTCATGTGCGGGTTCGGGTCGGGTCCCGGGTCGTGCGTCTCCCAGTAGACCATCGTCTCGTACATGCGCCGGCCGTGGACGTAGACGGCGACCTCCGTCTCGATCTCGTTGATGAACGCGAGCACCTCGTCGCTGGGCGCCATCCAGTCGAACGTGCCCCCGGCGTCGGCGGTGTACCCGTCGGCGGACATGTTCGCGAAGTAGCTCAGGGTTCCCATGCACGGACCGACGACGGGCCAGGGCGGAACTCATCGGCCCGCGAGGTGCGAGCCGCTCCTGGCTGAGCCATCGTGGAGGGTGGACCGTGCAGAAGGTGAACGGTCAGCCCGAGCGGGAGGAGCAGCCATGCCGAAGCGTGACCCGGGACCGAGCGTCAAGGACGACGAGCTGTACGAGAAGCTCCGCGACGAGGGCAACTCCAAGGAGAAGTCGGCGCGCATCGCGAACGCCGCGGCCGGCTCGTCGCGCAAGAGCGTCGGCCGCAAGGGCGGCAAGTCCCCCGAGTACGACGAGTGGACCGCCGACGACCTGCGCAAGCGCGCGGCCGAGATCGGCATCGAGGGCCGGTCCACGATGCGCAAGGACGAGCTGATCAAGGCCCTGCGCAACCACTGACCGCCCCTCACCCACCCCCGCCCCCGGCGCCTCTTCGAGGCCTAAGTTTCTCGCCTCTGAACCGATTCAGAGGCGAGAAACTTAGACCTCGAAGAGAGGGCGGTACGGCGGCAGAGGGCTGGGTCAGTCGCTGGCGGCGTCCTGGCTCTTGTCGCGGTCCTTGTCGCGACTGGGCTGGACCCGCTTGGGCTCGCCCGGCATCTTCGGGTACTCCGGCGGGTAGGGCAGGTCCTCGAGCCCGTCCGACTCGTCGCGGGCCGCGAGCTCCAGGGCGGCGTCCAACGAGCAGTCCAGGCCCGGGTCGCGGTCGGCGCGCAGCGCGGCGAACAGGTCGCCCCGCTCGGCGAACCTGGGCGGCGCCGTCAGGACGTCGAAGTCGTCCGGGTGGACGTCCGCGACCTCGTCCCAGTCCAGCGGCATCGACACGGTGGCCCTGCCGTTCGCCCGGATCGAGTACGCGGAGGCGATGGTGCGGTCGCGAGCCATCTGGTTGTAGTCCACGAAGATGGCCTCGCCCCGCTCCTCCTTCCACCACCGCGTGGTGACCTTGCCGGGCAGCCGCCGCTCCAGCTCGCGCCCGATCGCGATGGTCGCGCGCCGCCCTTGCGTGAACGTCCACCGCGGCTCCAGCGGTACGAACACGTGCAGCCCGCGCCCGCCCGACGTCTTGGGGTACCCGGTCAGGCCCAGCTCGCCCAGCAGGTCGCGCAGGTACGGGGCGACCGCGGCCGCCTCGTCGAAGCTGGTACCCGGCTGCGGGTCGAGATCGATCCGGAGCTGGTCGACCGCCTCGACGTCGTCGCGCCGCACCGGCCACGGGTGGAACGTGAGCGTGCCCATGTTGGCCGCCCAGGCCACCACCGCCGGTTCGGTGGGGCAGACCTCGTCCGCCGTCCGGCCGGACGGGAACGCGATCGTCGCGGTCTCCACGTAGTCCGGCGCGCCCTTCGGGACACGCTTCTGGTAGAAGCCGTCCCCCTTCGGGTCGTCCGGCTTCGGCATCCGCGTGGTGAGGCGAGCACCCTCGTGCCAGCCCTTGGGCCAGCGCTCCAGGGTCGTGGGGCGGTGCAGGAGAGCACCGGTGATCCCGTCGGACACGGCGACGAAGTACTCGACGACCTGCAGCTTGGTGATCCCTCGGGGAAAGACGACACGGTCGGGGCTCGTGACGCGCACCGTCCGGCCTGCGACGTCGAGCTCCACCGCGGGTGTCTTGGATCCGGCCATGACCCGAACCTAGCGCTCCAGCCCCGCCAGCGCTGCCGCGAACGCCCGGTGCGCCGCGGGACGACCGACGAGACGGGCGCGCCGGTCGAGCACCCGCCTCGCGCGCAGCAGGTCCACCCCACGTTCCGACAGGGCCACGAGCACGGGCACCGCAGCCTCCAGCGGCACGGTGCAGGCCACGTCGACGGCAGTACGGGTCATCCCTGTCACGGGCACACCAGCGAGCCGGACGGTATCCCTGGCGAGCCCCGGCGCACGCCGCGCCACCCGCCCCGGACGGGGCGCCGGATAGTGCGTGTCGGGGGCGTAGGCGAGCTCGACCGGCGCATTCGCGGGCCACGCCGGAGCGACGACGCCGTCGTGCACGCCGGTGTGCACCCAGGCCGCCGTCGAGGCCGCCAGCACGCACCGCACAGGGACGTCCCGTGCCAGCGCCAGTGCCCGGTGCCGCGCCCCGACGACCGCGCCCGCGGCGACCGCCGCGCCGTCGCGCAGCTCGAGCAGGGCACCGGCCCGCCGCAGGTCGGACCACGCCACCGCGCCGCCGACGTCCGCGGGCGTCACCACGAGGGGCGCGTCCGCCGGCCGGGGATCCAGGAGCGCGGCGAGAGAGGTGCACGGGGACGGCATGCGCAGAACCTATGCGCAGCGGGCCCGGTCGCGCAGTGCGACCGGGCCCGCTGTGGACAACTGCTCGAAGGACGTCAGCCCTTGGAGTCCTCCGCCGCCTTGACGACCTGCTCGAGCCACGAGCGACGGGCGGTGACCGCCGCCTCCAGCTCGGAGATCTTGCGCTTGTCGCCCTTGGCCCGGGCGGCCTCGAGGTCCGCCTCGAGCCCCTCGATCGCGGCCTCGAGCTGTGCGGCCGCACCCTCGGCACGTGCCCGCGTCTCCGGGTTGCTGCGCTTCCACTGCGCCTGGTCGGCGTCGCGGACGGCGGTCTCGACCGCACGCAGGCGGCCCTCGACACGCTGGATGTCACCGCGCGGGACCTTGCCGGCCTCCTCCCAGCGCTCCTGGATGCTGCGCAGCGCGGCCTTGGCCTTGTTCAGGTCCTTGACCGGAACCAGCGCCTCGGCCTCCAGCAGCAGCTCCTCCTTGACCTTCAGGTTCTCGCCGTACTCCGCGTCGATGACGGCGTTCTCGGCGTCCCGCGCCTGGAAGAACCGGTCCTGCGCCGCCCGGAACCGGGCCCACAGGGCGTCGTCGTCCTTGCGCGACGCACGACCCGCCGCCTTCCACCGCGTCATGAGGTCGCGATACGCACCGGCGGTGTAGCCCCAGTCGGTGCTGGTGGACAGCGCCTCCGCCTCCGAGACCAGCTTCTCCTTCTCGACCTTGGCGGCGTTGTTGCGCTGCTCCAGGTCGGCGAAGAAGTGCCGGCGCTCGCGGTCGAACGCGGTGCGGGCGTGGCTGAACCGCTTCCAGAGGGACTCCTCGGTGGGGCGGTCGATACGCGGCCCGGAGCGCTGCGCTTCCTTCCAGCGGTCCAGCAGCGAGCGCAGCTCCTCGCCCGCGGGGCGCCACTGCATCTTGCTCGGGTCGGTCGCCGCGATCTTCTCGGCGGCCTCCACGATCGACGTCCGAGCGGCGACGGCCTCCGCCTTGGCGGCGGACCGTGCCTCCTCGAGTGCGGCCCGACGCTCCGCGGCGAGACCGCGCAGCGTCTCGACGCGGGTCCGGAGGGCGTCCAGGTCACCGACGGCGGCCGGCTCCGCGGTCTCCTCGCCGAGCTTCTGCAGGGTCTGGTCGATCTCGCGCACCGACAGGTCGGCCTGTTCGAGGCGGGCCTCGAACAGGCCGACCTTCGCGGCGAGGTCGAGGTACCGGCGCACGTACAGCGCCAGGGCCTCCTCGGTGGTGACCCCCGGGAACTGGCCGACGATGCGCTCGCCGGCGGTCTCGCGGACGTACACGTTGCCCTCGTCGTCGACCCGGCCGAACTTCTCGGCCTCGGTGTGCGCGGCGGCGTCGGCCGCGACCGGCACCACCGGGGCCGGTGCGGCCGACGCCGCCTGTGCCGCGGGAGCCGACGGCGTACCCGGCTTGGGCGGACGCGGTCGCGCGAGCGCGGCCGGCGACGGGATCGCGGACGGCTTCGGCGTCGCCGCCTGGGGAGCGGGAGCCGGGGCGGGCTTGTCCTCGGCAGGGGCTTCGGCGTCGGCCGCCGGGGCCTCTTCCGTGGGCGCTTCCTCGGTCACGACCTCTTCCGCGGGAGCCTCGGCTGCAGGAGCCTCTGCCGCCGGCGCATCCTTCGTCGCAGTCTCCTCGGCGGGAGCGTCCGCCGTCGGAGCCTCCTCAGCCGGAGCCTCCTCAGCCGGGGCCTCCTCAGCCGCGGGCGTCTCGTCGGCCGGGGCCTCCGGCGCGGTCGCCTCGTCGGCGGCCGGCTCCTCGACGGGGGCCGCAGGGGTTGCCTCGACGGCGTCCTCCGGTGCCTCCACCTCGGCCGGCGCCTCTGCGGGCGCAGGTGCCTCGGTCGCCTCGCTCGCCGCCTCGGCGGGGGACTCTGCTGCGGTCGGAGTCTCGGCCACGGGCTCGGCGGGCGCGTCCTGCTGGACGGGCTCGGCCGAGCGGGAAGTGGGTTCGCTCACTGGGTCTCAACTCCTTCGATGGTGACCGGGTCGACGGGCGCACCGTCAGATGCGCCGCCCGCCGCTCCCGCGTCAGCGACTGCCCGGACGAAGTCCAGGCCGGATGTGATCGTGCCGAAGACCGTGTACCCGCCGGCGGTGTCGGCGGGGATGGTCGATTCCTCGTAGACGAGGAAGAACTGGGAGCCCATGGACTCTGCGTCGTCGCCGACTCGCGCCATCGCGACGGTGCCGGCGGGGTAGACGTCGTCGTCCGGGGCATTCTCGATCGGCCCGAAGTTGTAGCCCGGGCCACCCTGGCCCGACATGGTCGGGTCGCCGCACTGCAGCACGAAGATGCCGGACGTGGTGACGCGGTGGCAGCCGGTGCCGTCGAAGTAGCCGCCCTGGGCGAGCGTGACGAAGCTGGCGACCGCCTGCGGTGCGCTCTCGCCGTCGAGCTCGAGGACGATGTCCGCCTCGGTGTCGCCCGAGCAGGCCTGCAGCGTGACGGTCCACGTGCGGTCCTCGGACACCGACGGCTCGGCGAGCTCGTAGTCCTCGCGGGCCTCCTCGACACCGGCAGGGCAGGCGCCGGCCGCTTCGGGCTCGTTCCCGGTCAGCGCGGCGATCACGAAGGCGCCCACGAGCGCGAGCACCGTGACCAGCGCGACCAGGCCCCAGACCCGCTGCTTGTGGGCGCGTCTGGCCGCCTGCCGCTGCGCTCGCTTCTCCGCCTGCCTGGCCTGCTGCGCGCGCTGCCGCTGCTTGGTGGACGCCACCGCGTTCCTCTCTCCGTGCTCTCTCGTGCTCGCCTTGACCCGGGGCTTGGCCGCGCTGGACCGATTCACTGCCGGATCCGGGGCGAATCACCCCGTGCGGGGACAGTGTAGGCATCGGATGCCAGGTCATACTGTCTGAGCCGATTCTCCGAGGGGTGAAGCGGGCCCTGTCAGCGAGGACGCCAGCCGCTACCGTGGGCGACGTGGAGCTTCGTGTAGTGGTCGCACCCGTGTTCGGCACGAACTGCTGCGTCGTGTCCTCGGGCGCCGACTGCGTGATCGTCGACGCCGGCGCGGGCGTGGTGGACGCCGTCACGCGGCTGGTCGACGACGAGGGCTTCACCCCGCGCGCCGTCCTCGCCACGCACGGCCACGCCGACCACACCTGGGACGCCGGAGAGCTCTGCGCGCGCTACGAGGTCCCGATGCGCCTGCACGAGGCCGACGCCTACCGTCTGGCGGACCCCTTCGGCACCCTCAGCCCTGCGTTGGAGGCCGCGTTCGGCCTGCACCGCGACGACTACCGTGCGCCAGCCGTCGTCGAACCGTTCGCCACGCCGGGCGGGTCCGCCGTGCTGACCTTCGGGCAGGTCACCCTGCACGCCCTCCACGCGCCCGGGCACACGGAGGGCTCCACCCTCTACCGGCCCGACGGCGACGTGATCCTCACCGGCGACGTCCTGTTCGCCGGCTCCGTCGGCCGCACCGACCTGCACGGCGGCTCCGGCCAGGTGATGAGCGAGACGCTGCGTGACGTGGTGCGCGGGCTCGACCCGGCGCTCGCCGTCGTACCGGGGCACGGGCCCGCCACGACCGTTGCCCGCGAGCTCGAGACCAACCCGTTCCTCGCCGCGGACCGCACATGAAGGCCTACGTCGACCAGCGCGCCGGGATGGCTGCTGACGGCTGGTCGGCGGCCTGGACGTTCGACCTCGAGCACTGGGGAACCTGCGGTCAGGGACCCGACGACGCGGCGGCGCTGGCGGACCTCGGCACCCGCTGTGGCCTCGGCGCGACGGCGGCCGGCGACGGGGCGCTCCAGGTGGTCGAGCGGGTGGACCGTCCGGCGAGCGGCGACGAGACGGTGTTCGCCCGGGACCGGGTGCCGGCGTCGGAGGCGGAGCGGGCGGTGACCCTCGAGATCCTGGAACGTGCCCGGGCCAGGACCCTGGAGCTGGTGCGAGGCGCTCCGCCGTCCGTGCTGGCCTACCGCGATCCCGACCGCACGCTCCCGCCGTACGCCTGGTGGCACACCGTCGGACAGGTCGCGCTGCACATCGCGGACATCGAGTCGCGCTACTACCTGCCGCTGCTCGGGCTCCCCGCCCGGGAGCGGGCGGGCGACCTCGTGACCGAGCTCGAGCAGTCGGGCGCGCACGTCCGCCGTGTCGTGTCCCAGATGGCGCTCGACCTGGCGGCGACGTCCGACCGCCGTGGGAGCTGGACGAGCGTCAAGGCGCTGCGCAGGCTGGCCTGGCACGAACGGGGCGAGCTCGAGGTGCTCGTCCGGCTGGTCGAGCAGGCGGCTGTGGAAAGGCCGGGCTGACAGCGCCCTGCTCGTGGGAAGATCTGTGGCATGGCAAAGCCCACTCCTCTCTCCGGTTTCCCCGAATGGCTCCCTGACGGTCGCATCGTCGAGCAGCACGTCCTCGACACGCTGCGCCACACCTTCGAGCTGCACGGGTTCGCCGGGATCGAGACGCGGGCCGTCGAGCCGCTGGACCAGCTGCTCCGCAAGGGGGAGACCTCCAAGGAGGTCTACCTGCTGTCGCGGCTGCAGGACGAGGACTCCGCCGGCCGCGCGAGCTCCGAGAAGCAGCTCGGCCTGCACTTCGACCTGACGGTGCCGTTCGCGCGCTACGTGCTGGAGAACGCCGGCAAGCTCGCCTTCCCCCTCCGGCGCTACCAGATCCAGAAGGTCTGGCGGGGTGAGCGCCCCCAGGAGGGCCGCTTCCGCGAGTTCATCCAGGCCGACATCGACGTCGTCGGTGCGGGCGAGCTGCCCTACCACTTCGAGGTCGAGGCGCCGCTGGTCATGGCCGAGGCGCTCGGTGCGCTGGCCGAGATCGGCCTGCCGCCCGTGCGCATCCTCGTCAACAACCGCAAGGTTGCCGAGGGCTTCTACCGCGGCATCGGGCTGGACGACGTCGAGGGCGTGCTGCGCCAGATCGACAAGCTCGACAAGATCGGGCCGGACAAGGTGTCCGAGCTCCTGGTCACCGAGTGCGGCGCCACGGACGACCAGGCCAAGGCCTGCCTCGCGCTCGCGTCCGTCTCGGGGTCCGACGTCGGGGTGATCGCGGAGGTGCGTGCGCTGGCTGAGTCGCACGGAGCCGTGACGGAGCTGCTGGAGACCGGCCTGGGCGAGCTCGAGGCGCTGATCGCGGCGGCCGCGGAGCGCGCCCCCGGCGTGGTCGTGGCGGACCTGAAGATCGCGCGTGGTCTCGACTACTACACGGGCTCCGTCTACGAGACCGTGCTGGTGGGGCACGAGCAGCTCGGTTCGGTCTGCTCCGGTGGCCGCTACGACACGCTCGCCTCGGACGGCAGGAACACCTACCCGGGCGTCGGGCTGTCGATCGGCGTCTCGCGCCTGGTCTCGCGGCTGCTGTCCGCGGAGCTCGTGCAGGCGACCCGGTCGGTGCCGTCCGCGGTGCTCGTCGCGGTGGCGTCCGAGGACCAGCGCGCGGTGTCTGACGCCGTGGCCACCGCCCTGCGGGCCCGGGACATCCCGGTCGAGGTGGCGCCGAGCGCGGCGAAGTTCGGCAAGCAGATCAAGTACGCCGACCGGCGGCGCATCCCGTTCGTGTGGTTCCCGGGTGCCGCGGGGGAGGACGGCGTGGTCGGTCCCGACCAGGTCAAGGACATCCGTTCGGGCGAGCAGGTGGACGCCGACGCCGGGACGTGGGAGCCGTCCGCCGAGGACCGCTGGCCGCGGGTGGTCCCGACGTCCTGACCCTGACGCCGGCGCTGACCGCGACGCGGTCGGCGGAGCAACTTGACGTCGGTTCGAACGAGTGTTCGAATCAGGTATGCGATGGCACGGTCAGGCGATCAATCATGACGACGGTGCGCTTCCCGGGCTGGAGCTGCCCGGGTTGCGCACCGCCGGGCTCCTGCGCACGGTCCGGTCGCCCGAGTTCGCGGGCGTGACCTTCCACGAGGTGCTGGCCAAGAGCGCGCTGTCGAAGGTGCCGGCGGCGTCGCAGATGCCGTTCAGGTGGACGGTCAACCCCTACCGTGGCTGCTCGCATGCCTGTTATTACTGTTTCGCCCGAAACACCCATGAATATCTCGACCTGGACGCCGGGCACGACTTCGACTCCCAGGTCGTCGTCAAGGTCAACGCGGACCAGGTGCTCCGCGCCGAGCTCGCCAGACCCTCCTGGACCCACGAGGCCGTCGCGCTCGGCACCAACACCGACCCGTACCAGCGGGCCGAGGGTCGCTACCGGCTCATGCCCGGCATCATCTCGGCGCTCGCGGACTCGGGCACGCCGTTCTCGATCCTCACCAAGGGCACGCTCCTGCGGCGTGATCTTCCCCTTCTGGTGCAGGCCGCCGAGAAGGTCGAGGTCGGCCTCGGGGTGTCGCTCGCCTTCGCCGACTCGCCGGCCGGCCGGGAGCTGCAGCAGGCCGTCGAGCCCGGCACGCCGTTGCCCCGGGCCCGCCTCGACCTGATCCGTGCGATCAGGGCCGCGGGGCTGCCGTGCGGTGTCATGGTCGCGCCGGTCCTGCCGTGGCTCACCGACTCGCTCGCCCACCTGGAACGGCTTCTCGACTCGCTGGTCGACGCCGGTGCGACGGGCGTCACCGTGCTGCCCCTGCACCTGCGGCCGGGCGCCCGCGAGTGGTACCTCGGCTGGCTCGAACGGGAGCATCCGCACCTGGTGGAGGGCTACGGCCGGGTCTACGCGCGGGGCGCCTACGCGCACAAGGGCTACCGGGACTGGCTCTGGGAGCGGGTGCGGCCGCTGATCGACGAGCGTGGGCTGGGCAGTTCCGCGATGCACCGGGCCCGGGCCGCCGGGGCGCACGAGGGCGATCAGCACGTGGAGGGCGACTACCCCCGGGGTGCGTTCAGCGGGGTGCGGGCCGACGGGGCCGGCGCGGCGTCCGTGGGTGGCGACGTCGGGAGCGAGACGCTGTTCTGATGCCCCGTCTGTTCCCACCCGACGACCCGCGCCTGGCCGGCTACACCCTGCAGCCCCTGGCCGGAGGCTGGTCGGGGGAGACGTTCCTGGCCACGCCGGCAGGTGGTCCCGGCGCGGGGCCTGCCGACCAGGTGGTGGTCCGGTACTTCGCCGGTGGGCGGCACGCGAGCACGCCGCCGGCATCCAGGCGGCGCTCCTCGGCCGGGTCCGTGGCATCCTCCCGGTGCCGGCGGTCCACCAGGTGCACGACGGCGACTTCACGTCGCCCGGGCCGCTGGTCACGGAGCTGCTGCCGGGGGGAGCGGGGTGACCTGGTCCTCGCGCGGCCACCCGGCCACCGACCTGGGCAACCTGCTGCGTTTCGACCGGGAACCGGCCTACGTCGAGGGCGTCCTGGACGGCTACGTCGCAGGTGCGGGTGGAGGTGCGGGGCATGTCCTCGGGACCGGTCCGGAAGAGGGCGTCGACTCCGCCCGGCCCGGCCGCCGTCCGGCCGCCGACCTTGCCCGGGCGACCGATCTCGCCCGGGCGGCGGACCTCGTCGCCCTGGTGGACCTGGCCGCTCGTCCGGCGAACAACCCGGTGGTGCGCCGGGCGGGGGAGCACCTGAGGGCGATCGCCCGCACCGGGGACGTGCACGCCACCCCGTGACCTGCGGCGCTACCGTATGGCCATGGTCCAGCTCGTCCCGCACACGGTGGTGCCGGGGGCGCTCGCCGGTCTGCCGCAGCCGACGCTTCCGCTCGGGGACGGGATCGAGCTGCGCCCCTGGTCCGACGGCGACGCACCGGTGGTGCACGCCGCCTACACCGACCCGGACATCCAGCGCTGGCACGTGCGGGGCATCGACTCGCTCGACGAGGCACGCGCGCTGATAGCGGCCTGGCGGCGTGCCTGGTCGCAGGAGCAGCGCCTCGAGTGGGCGGTTGCCGGCGCTGACGGAGCCGCGCTCGGACGGCTCGCGCTCAAGGACCTCGTCCTGTTCGACGGCGTGGCCGAGATCGCGTACTGGACCGTGCCCGCTGCCCGGGGACGAGGGCTGGCGCCCCGGGCCGTGGACGCGGCCACACGATGGGCGTTCCGGGTCGGCTTCCGACGCCTGCAGCTGGAGCACTCGACGCGGAACCCCGCGTCGTGCCGTGTCGCGGAGAAGGCCGGGTTCGGCGCGGAAGGGACGCGCCGGGGCGCGGCGCTGCATGCGGACGGTCATCACGACATGCACCTGCACTCCCGGCTGGCCGACGTCGGCACGGGGTGAAACTTTCGTTGCTCCCCCCGGAGACCCCCTGTTTGACTCGATGTCATGACCTTGCGCTCGACGGCGTCGCGCCGAGTACGCGCGGCCCGCACCCCAGCCCTGTCCCTACTCTTCGTCGGCTCGCTGCTGGCCGCGGGCGCGGTGCCCGCCCAGTCCGCGACCGGAGCATCACCCCCGGCAGAACATCCAGCCGCCCCGAACGCGGCCGCGGCGTCCGAGACCGTCGTTCCCGCGTCGGCCGAGGACATCTCCTGGTCCGCGTGCGAGGGCGCGAAAGCCTTCGAGTGCGCCACGATCGAGGTGCCCTCCGACTACGACGAGCCGCGCGGTGCGACCACCGAGGTCGCCGTGACCCGGCTGCCTGCCACGGACCAGGAGAACCGCATCGGGAGCGTGCTGGTCAACTTCGGCGGACCGGGAGGTCCCGGCGTCTCGGGCCTGCACACGTACGGCGAGGGCCTGTTCGACGCCTCCGTCCACGAGCGCTTCGACATCGTCAGCTTCGACCCCCGCGCCGTCGGTACGTCGGACCCGGCCACCTGCTTCCCGACGGCGGAGGCTGAGCAGGAGTTCGGCGCGAAGGCGCTGCCGCTCCCGTTCACGCGGGCCCAGAACGCTCGGTTCCTCGGTGAGGCCGCGGTCCTCGGTGCCACCTGCACGCTGTTCGGCGGCGATCGCATCGCCACGGCGTCCACCGCCAACGTGGCCCGCGACATGGACGTGCTGCGGCAGCGGCTGGGTGACGACAAGCTCACCTATGTCGGGTACTCGTACGGCACCATCCTGGGCGCGACGTACGGGAAGCTGTTCCCCGAGAACGTGCGCGCGCTGGTGCTCGACGGCACCGTCGACCCGCGGACGTGGACGGGACCCGCGGAGGGCGAGCTGTTCGTCGCGCGCATGCGCCAGGCGGAGGCCGGCACCGAGACCTATGAGGAGTTCCTGCGGCTGTGCGTCGGGGCCGGCGAGCGGTGCGCCCTGAACGCCCTCGGGGACCCTGCTGAGGTGGTCGAGGACGTCTACGCGGCGCTGAAGAAGGAGCCCGTCGAGGTCCCGGCAGGCGACGGGACCACCGTCGAGGTGGGGTACGCCGACCTGGCCACCGTGGCCTTCTCCTCGATGTACGACACGGCGTACTGGCCGCTCCTTGCGGACTACGCCGCCGAGCTCGCCGTCCTGACCGGCGTGGCCCCGGCGGCGCGCGCGGACGCGCTGGACTCCGGCCTGTCCATCAGCGAGCTGTTGCGCCGCCTCGGTCTCGCGGAGGACTACGAGTCCACCGGTGGCGGCCTCGCCAGCCTGTGCGTGGACGCCGACTTCCCGGGCCGTCCGGCGTCGTACCCCCGCAAGGTGGCGGCGCTCGACGAGCAGTACCCGCACTTCGGCCTGCTCCGCGGCTGGGTGGGCGTCCACTGCGAGTTCATCTCGGTCCAGGACGAGGACGCGTACACCGGACCGTGGGAGCAGGCGACGGAGGAACCCGTGCTCGTCGTCGGCACCCGGTTCGACCCCGCGACGCACTACGGCTTCACGGCGCCGTACGCCTCCCTGTGGCCGGACGCCCGGACGCTCACCGTCGAGGGGTGGGGCCACACGACGATCAATGCGAGCACCTGCGCGGACGAGGCGATCGGGCGGTACCTGATCTCGCTCGAGGCCGACGACGGCGCGGTGTGCGAGCAGGACCGGGTGCCGTTCTCGCCGGAGGCCCTGCGCGACGACGCCCGTCCGGCCGTCCCCGCCCCCAGGATCCTGACGCAGCCCTGACGCAGCCCTGACGCAGCCCTGACGCAGCCCTGACGCACCGTTCACCACAGCACGTGCAGCCAGGATCTCGCCCCGCCGGGCGG
>NZ_JAJQQP010000009.1:153018-300722 GCF_028994805.1 Promicromonospora iranensis
TGTGGTGGACGAGGCTCACGAGCTCGCGGCACGGTCGTCAGGCGCGCAGGGTCTCCAGGTGCTCTGCGATCCGGCCGATCGCCTCGGTGAGGACGTCGACGTCGGGGAGGGTCACGAGGCGGAAGTGGTCGGGCTCCGGCCAGTTGAACCCGGAGCCGTGGGTCACCAGGATCTTCTTGGCGCGCAGCAGGCCGATGACGAACGCCTCGTCGTCCTTGATCGGGTATACCTCGGGGTCCAGCCGCGGGAAGCAGTACAGCGCGCCGCGGGGCCGCACCGAGGTGACGCCCGGAATCTCGTTGAGCAGCTTGTCGGCGAGCATGGACTGCTCGTAGAACCGGCCGCCGGGCACGATCAGCTGGTTGATCGACTGGTAGCCGCCGAGCGCCGTCTGGATGGCGTGCTGCGCCGGCACGTTGGCGCACATGCGCATGTTCGCCACCAGGGTGAGTCCCTCGATGAAGTCGGCGGCGCGGTGCTTGGGGCCCGAGATCATGGCCCACCCCGACCGGTAGCCGCAGATCCGGTACGCCTTGGACAGCCCGCTGAACGTGATGCACAGGACGTCGTCGGCCGCGTACGTGGCGGTGTGGTGGTGGGTGGCGCCGTCGAACAGGATCTTCTCGTAGATCTCGTCGCTCAGGAGCACCAGGTCGTGCTTGCGGGCCAGCTCCGCCAGACCCTTGACGGTGCCCTCGCTGTAGACCGCGCCCGTCGGGTTGTTCGGGTTGATGATCACCAGCGCCTTGGTGGCCGGCGTGATCAGGGCCTCGATGTCCTCCAGGTCAGGGTTCCAGCCGTTCTCCTCGTCGCACCGGTAGTGCACGGGCGTGCCGCCCTGCAGGCTCACTGCCCCGGTCCACAGCGGGTAGTCCGGTGCGGGAACCAGCACCTCGTCGCCGTCGTCGACCAGGGCCTGCAGCACCAGGCTGATCATCTCGGACACACCGTTGCCGATGTAGACGTCGTCCACGTGGGTGTCGATGCCGTGCGACTGGTAGTAGTGCGCCACCGCGGTGCGTGCCGAGTAGATGCCACGGCTGTCGCTGTAGCCCTGCGCCTCGGGCAGGTGGTGGATCATGTCCGCGAGGACCGCCTCGGGCGCCTCGAACCCGAACGGCGCCGGGTTGCCGATGTTCAGCTTGAGGATCTTGTGGCCCTCGGCCTCCAGCCGGTACGCCTCCTCGAGGATGGGACCCCGGACGTCGTAGCGGACGGACTTCAGCTTGCGGCTCTGCCGGATCTCTCGCACCGGCACATGCTCTCAGATCCCTGGACCGGCTCCGGAACAGGCACTCCGGTACGTGGTGAGGGCTCCGGATGATCTCGGAGCGGTCGGTGGTCCGTAACCAGCGACGATGCCCTCTCTACGTCTGTAGTCACAGGCCAGGCGGACCTCGCCCGGCCGGTCGGACACAGGGGCAGGAAACAGATGACCGCTTCACATGACGCGTCGGGACCGGACGGCTTCTCCGAGCCGCCGCGAGAGACGGACGACACCTCCGACCGACAGTCGGCGGCCGGCGTGACCGCGGCTCTCGTCCTGGCCCTGTGGTTCGCCATCGTGCTGGTGGTCGTGGGCGTCCAGGTGCTCCTGAACCAGATCTTCGGCACTGGTCTCGAGGTAGGAGCGCTGCCCGGCGTCTGGGACTGGACGCTCACCATCGCGGCCGCCGTGGGGACGTGGGCCCTGGTCAGCAGCCGCCATCCCAGGGTCGGTCCCCCGGCCGAACCGGACGGGATCTCCGGTCGGCAGTCGGCGGTCGGCGTGACCGTGGTTCTCGTCCTGGCCTTGTGGGTCGCCATCGTGCTGGTGCTGGCGACCGTCCAGATACTCCTGGACCGGATCTTCGGCATCACCATCGAGGTGGGTTCGTTGCCCGGCGTCTGGAACTGGTTGCTCACGTTCGGGCTCGTCGCCGGGACGTGGGCCTTCGTCCGTAGCCGCCATCCCGCGATCGGTCCCTGACGAGGGCTGGTCACCCCTCCGCGAGCCGCGGCGGGAACCCGCCCGTCGCGATCGGGCCCCAGCGTTCGACGGTGATCCGCACGAGCGACTTGCCCTGCTCGACCATGGCGGCGCGGTACTCGTCCCAGTCCGGGTGCTCCTTGCCTGCGGCCGCACGGAAGTAGTCGACCAGCGGCTCGACGGAGTCAGGGATGTCCAGCACCTCGGCCGTGCCGTCCACCTGGACCCACGCGTCCCCGAAGTCCTCGCCGAGCGCCATGAACGACGCCGCGGGCCGCTTCTTCAGGTTCCGGACCTTGGCGCGCTCCGGGTAGGTCGAGACGACGACGCGCCCCTGCTGGTCCACGCCGTACGTGACGGGGCTCAGCTGCGGGGCGCCGTCGGCCCGGCTGGTCACGAGGATCCCGTTGCGGCGCGAGCGGAGGAACTCCAGCAGCTCGTCGCGGGTCACCGTGGTGTTGGTTGCGATCGTCCTGGCCATGTGCAGCAGGTTACGTCAGGCAGGACAGGAGCCCTGGCGACGGCTCGCCAGGGCTCCCTCTCACCAGGGTCAGACGCCGGCCGGGCTCGGTGCCGTGGGAGCAGGCGTTGCCGGAGCAGGCGACGCGGGCGTGGCAGGACCCGGCTCGGCCGGGCCTGGCTCAGGCGGAGCATCGGCGGGCGTGTTCTCGCTCGGCCGGCCGAGGATCCACTCCGTGGAGAACAGGACCTTGTCGGTCAGGCGCAGCATCTCGTCCCGGATCCCGACGTGCGGGGTCGAGAACGCGAGCCGCGCGACCGACTGCTTGCCCGGCGCCTCGGCCCAGTAGTCGATCAGGAGCAGCGGGACGTCCTGACCGCCGACTTCCTCGGAGCCGTGCGTGAGCCGGATGTGGCGCAGGAACGGTCCGGACAGCGTCTCGGTGCGGGTCAGTGCGTCGTCGGGGCCAGGGTTGGCGCCGAGCCGGTCCTGGATGCGCTGGAGGTGGCTCGAGCTGCCCTCCTCAGGGCCCAGATCGTGCCAGTAGAGGGTCACGTTCAGCGCGAGCGCCGTCTCCTGGCCGGGCAGGAGCAGGTAGGCCATGGCCTGGCCGCCGGCGGCCTCGGCCTTGTCGGCGACCTCGATCATCTTCTGTCGCAGGTCGCGCCGCAGGGGAGCGGAGCGGTCGCTGAGCTTGACCGTCTGCTGCTTCACGATCTCGCGGATCTGGCGGTCACGCCGCTCGGGATCGTCGAGCTCGACGATGGCCCAGTGCTCGGGCAGGTTCAGCTCGATGCCGATGCCGCGGAACCCGCCGGGGTTCTCGACCGTGCCGAGGGCGTGCAGGGCCTCGCCGCTGATCCCGGCGCCTGTCTCGTCGAACAGGCCGGTCGGGTCGTCTGCGGGGGGCTGCGGGTCGAGGAGCGCCAACGTCTCGTCGACCCCGAGGGTCATGGTGTTGGGCCCAGCGGCGTCGATGACGACCTGTTGGAGCGCGTCACCGTGCCGCTTGATGAATGGGCCCAGCGAGTCGCGCCGGCGCAGGCTGAACGCGCGGTCCGGGGCGTTTCTGAGGAACTCGCCCAGGGTCTGCGTCGTCGAGAACAGACAGAGCTGGTAGGGCTTGGCCGATCCCTCCGGAGTGGGGAACACCTGGATCTGGGGTGTGCCGTCCCCGCGATCGAGGATCGGCACGACGACGGCGTCGTCCCGCAGCGCTTCGCCGACAGCGGCGCGGTCACCCGCCGCCAGGGCCAGGGCGAGCGCGGGCGAGCCGACGTCGGACTGCGGGTCGACGGTCGGACTTTCGATGTCGGGGCCGACAGGTCCCACCTGGGACGCTTCGTCGCTCATACCTGAGGGTCTCCTCCGTTCCGTTCGAGAACCTGGACAGCGTCGGCGGCGGCGTTGACGACGGCGCTCCAGCCCGGATGAGCCAGGTACGCCGCGTCGGGCTGGTCGCCCAGCTCGTCGATGATCGGCTCCAGGACGGAGTTGAGCTTCTCCAGCACGTCGACCTCGTCGGTCGTGATGATCGACCCGACGCTCTCGACCGGGTCGGGCAACACCATGGTGTCGTCGTAGAAGACGTGAACGTTGAGGTCCAGGTCGTCGTAGTACGCCCCGTCCTCTGACAGCTTTCCCCATCGTGTGCGTTGGTGCTCGAGGTTGCTCAAGGAGCGGAGAGATGTGACCACCTGAGCCCGCATCTCGGGGTACTGGATCTTGTTGCTCACGGCTTGTTCCACTCCGTCCACTGCATCCAATCTGCCAGCGGGACGTGCCCTTGTGGGTTCTCCTGGAGGGCCCCGGTCCCGGGGAGCGGTCTCCCGTCTGGTCCGAGGACCTTACCCCCGCTCCGTACGACCACATGATCGACTTGCTGAAAAGGCCCAGTGTGCGTGGGGTCGCCCTCGTCCATACGGAATCCGTTCCCCTGGTAGTCAGGATCCTGCCATCGCTGGCCGACCTTCTTCTTGTTGGGCCTCCCCGGCCCCCAGCTCTCAGGCAGCTTGTTCCGGGCCGCAGCCACCTTGTCCCCCCAGCTGGCTGCGCCGCCCTGGTGGGTGTTGTGGACCAGGACGGGTGTGTCGCCCGCGTGGACGTAGTAGTTGAGGTTGTTCTCGACGTGGAAGTTGTACACTTCCACGATGTCGGCCAGGTCGCGTTCCTCGACCCGGACCGCTTCCAGGACAACAGTGCCCTCGGGCGTGATCAGGATGTCGCCGGGACGCAGGTTCCCGGCCGGCTGCCAGCCGCGGTCCTGGACCATGAAGGGGTGCTCGGGCGTGGTCGACACGGTCGCGCCGTTGACGGTCAGGTGGTGCAGCGCCAGGGTCTGGCGCACGAACGTCTCGGCGACCAGCTGCAGCTCGTCCAGCCCCGTGACCAGGTTGCGGGTCCAGACCTTGTCCCCGACCCGGATGTCCTCGATCGGCTTGGTGCCGTCCGCCGTCAGCACCGGGGTACCAGCCACGAAGCAGGCGCCCATCCCGAGCATGCAGTTCTTGCCCGACTTCACACCCTGGTTCACCGCTGTCTTGCTCATCCCCTTGGCCAGGCCCATCGCGGCCTTGGCCGCACCACCCAGACCAATCAGCGAGAGCGCCGCGCCCGCAATGGCCAGCCCGGCCTCCGCCCAGGACCGCTCACCCGTCGCGGCCAGGGTGATGTTCGCGACCGCGCTGACTATCGCGGCCACCGCCGCGATCACGATCAGCACCCCGGCCAGGGCGGTGCCCACGACGGGGATGAACGCGACGATGATCGCGAGGATCCCCGCGATGGTGGAGATCATGTCCGCGATGTCCGCGATCGCGGCGACCAGCTTGGAGCCCCAGTTGTCCCACCACCCGTCATTCAGGTCGTCCGAGCTGGTGATCTCCTCGATCCGGTCGATCGCGTGCTCGGCGGCCCGGTCCCGGTCCGAGACCGCGGAATCGATGTCCGACTTCGCCGAACTGATGGACCCGGCAGCCTGATCAGCCTCACCACCGGCCTGCCGCGCCTTCTGCTCGTACTCCGATTTCTCCGTCTCGTCCTTCGCGGAGTCGGCGAGGTCCTGCCACCGGTCCTGCGACCCGGACGCCGCCTGCGCCGCGTCCTGCGCCTCACGGGCCCGATCCAACGCGGACAGGGTCTCGGACTGCACGCGCTCCAACGAGCTGGCGTACCCGACCAGGGCCTCACCCGCGGCGACGTACCGGCCGTGGGCCTTGCGGATCTCCCCGATGGTGTCTTCCTTGGTCGCCATCAGCGCGTCCACGGCCTGCGAGACGGTGCCGTCCACATCCAACCGGGACATCGAGGAGGCGGCGTTGTCGATCGAGGACGCGACCTCCAGATACTCCTGCCCACCCGAGAGCACCAGCACCGGGTCACCCGGCGTCGGATCAGCGTCCAACCCCACCGGCGACCAGTCAGACGGCCTCATACCGGAACGTTCCCCGACGTCGGCGCCGGCGCCGAGCCCTCACCCGTGACGCCGTCGGCGAGCTGCTGGTCGACGTCCGTGAACGCCTCGGCCACCTGCGTCGACGACTCCGCCAGCATCCGCAGGTTCTCCGTCATCTTCTCCCGCGTGTCATCCCACTTGTGCGCGAAGTCCCGCACGACCCCTGCCAGTCCCTCGTGCCCGACGGCACCAGCGATCCGGTCACTGTTCGCATTCGCGTTCTCGAACTCGTTCGCCACCGTCGTCAGGCTCGAACCCAGCTCTCGAACCGCATCCAGATCCATCTTCAGGTCAGCCATCGGCCCGCCCCTTCCATCCGTCCATGGCCTGCACAGGCCCCCGTCCCTACCCCTGCTGAGCAGCGAGAATACTGGGCTGGATACGCGCGCACCATGGATATAAGTACCCATGGACCGTTCCCCGAGACCAGCTGTGGTCGTCACGCACTAGACTCGTCGGCGCGCCGTGAGGCGCTCCCCACGTCGTCGTCCCGCCCGCCGGGGCGCTCGCCGACGGGACCTCATCCTCCGTACGAAAGGAACGCTCAGTGCTCCGCACCCACACGGCCGGCTCACTACGGGCCGAGCACATCGGCCAGACCGTCACCCTCACGGGCTGGGTCGATCGCCGCCGTGACCACGGGGGAGTGGCGTTCATCGACCTGCGTGACGCGTCGGGCATCGCCCAGGTCGTCATCCGGGACGAGGAGATCGCCCACCCGCTGCGCGCGGAGTACGTGCTGCAGGTGACCGGTGAGGTCGGCCGCCGCCCCGAGGGCAACGCCAACCCCAACCTCGCCACCGGCGAGATCGAGGTGGTCGCGACCGAGGTCGTCACCCTGAACGAGTCGGCCCCGCTGCCGTTCCAGGTGTCCACTGCGCTCGCGGACACCGAGGTCATCGGCGAGGAGGCGCGCCTCAAGCACCGCTACCTCGACCTGCGCCGTCCGGCGCCCGCCGCCGCGCTCCGCCTGCGGTCGAAGGCCAACCAGGCCGCGCGCCGCGTGCTGGACGAGCAGGAGTTCGTCGAGATCGAGACGCCGACGCTCACCCGGTCCACCCCCGAGGGCGCCCGCGACTTCCTGGTCCCGGCCCGCCTGGCGCCCGGCTCCTGGTACGCCCTGCCCCAGTCGCCGCAGCTGTTCAAGCAGCTCCTCATGGTCAGCGGCATGGAGCGCTACTACCAGATCGCCCGCTGCTACCGCGACGAGGACTTCCGCGCGGACCGCCAGCCGGAGTTCACGCAGCTCGACGTCGAGATGAGCTTCGTGGACCAGGACGACGTCATCGCCCTGGGCGAGAAGATCCTGCAGGCCCTGTGGGCGCTGATCGACGTCGAGATCCCGACCCCGATCCAGCGCATGACGTTCCACGAGGCCATGCGTCTCTACGGTTCCGACAAGCCAGACCTGCGCTTCGGCAACCCGATCGTCGAGCTGACGGACTTCTTCAAGGACACGCCGTTCCGCGTGTTCCAGGCGGAGTACGTGGGCGCCGTCGTGATGAAGGGCGGCGCGTCGCAGCCGCGCCGCCAGTTCGACGCGTGGCAGGAGTGGGCCAAGCAGCGCGGCGCGCGGGGCCTCGCGTACGTGACGTTCTCGGAGGAGGGTGAGCTCGGCGGCCCGGTCGCCAAGAACCTGTCCGACGACGAGCGCGCGAACCTCGCGAAGGTCACCGGCGCCGAGCCGGGCGACGCCGTGTTCTTCGCCGCGGGCAAGACCACCGACTCCCGGGCGCTGCTCGGGGCGGCGCGCGTCGAGATCGCGCACCGGACCGGCCAGATCGACGAGGACGCCTGGGCGTTCGTGTGGATCGTGGACGCACCCCTGTTCAAGCCGGCCGGCGAGGACGACGACGTCGACCTCGGCTCGTCCGCCTGGACCGCCGTGCACCACGCGTTCACGTCGCCGACCCCGGAGTGGGTCGACACGTTCGAGCAGGCGCCGGGCGAGGCGCTGGCCTACGCGTACGACATCGTCTGCAACGGCAACGAGATCGGTGGCGGCTCGATCCGTATCCACCGCCGCGACGTGCAGGAGCGTGTCTTCGAGGTGATGGGCATCGGTCAGGAGGAGGCGCAGGAGAAGTTCGGCTTCCTGCTCGACGCCTTCGCGTTCGGCGCTCCGCCGCACGGCGGCATCGCGTTCGGCTGGGACCGCATCGTGGCCCTGCTGACGAAGTCGGCCTCGATCCGCGACGTCATCGCGTTCCCGAAGTCGGGCGGTGGGTTCGACCCGCTGACCGCGGCGCCGGCGCCGATCACGCCGGAGCAGCGCAAGGAGGCCGGCGTCGACTTCAAGCCCGAGGCCGCCGTGCCCGTGGCGGCCACCACGGCGTGACCCGGCTGGGCCGTCACGGGCTCGACCACGTCTTCCACACCGTCCGGAACGACTTCCTCGAGGCCGCCCGGTCGTGGACCGACAGCACGGCGCCGGACGACGCCGGCGTGGCCGCCGTCGTCGAGCTCGTCGACCCGACGGGCGAGCGTGCCGGACGCGTCTACACGGCGGTCGGTGAGCCCGAGCGCGTAACCGCCGTGCTCCGGACGGTG
Source organism: Promicromonospora iranensis (assembly GCF_028994805.1). Lineage (GTDB taxonomy): Bacteria > Actinomycetota > Actinomycetes > Actinomycetales > Cellulomonadaceae > Promicromonospora > Promicromonospora iranensis. The sequence goes on from NZ_JAJQQP010000009.1 coordinate 161,452, forward strand.
ACGCCGGACGACACGGTGCGCGGCGTGCTGGTCACCCGCGGTACCGGGGCCCTGGCCGGGGAGATCCTCTCCGGCTGGGGCCTCGGCCCGGCCGCCACCTGGGACCGGATGGCCACCGAGACGGCGCCGAAGGTGCCCGACGTCGGCGGCGCCGTCGTGGAACGGCTCGACCTCGACCGGGACATCGACGAGATGGCGGACGTGCTCGCCGAGGCGAACCCGAACAGCCGGCTGGGCGTGCGTGACCCCCGCGCGCGCCGCGCCCGCTGGTACGGCGTCCGGCTGCCGTCGGACGGTGCGGGACGCCGGAAGGGTGCGCTCGTCGCCGTCGGCTCGGCCACCCCGGTTCCCGGCGACGCCGTGCACCTGGGCGCGATCGGGACCTTGCCGGAGTTCCGCGGCCGCGGGTACGCCGGAGCCATGACGGCACGCATGACGGCGGACGGGGTGGCCGAACGCGGGCTGGTGACGCTCGGGCTGTACGACGACAACGTCGCCGCGCGCCGGGTCTACGACCGGCTCGGCTTCGTGCTGGAGCACGAGGTGGAGCAGTGGCACCGGGTCTGACCCGCGTGTTTGCCGGGCGCGCCCACGTCTTCACTGGTTAGGTGGAGTCGGGGCGCTGGTCCCGGCGCCTCCGGACCCAGACCTGGAAGGCAGCCTCATGACCGAGAACGACGGCGGCACACCGCGCGATCCTCAGCAGGATCCGGAGACGCCGCCCACGCAGCCGGTGCCCGAGTCGTTCGGAGCGGAGCCGGCTCCGGGCGGACCGGCGCAGCCCGGCCGCAGCGAGCCCTTCGAGCAGGGTACGACCGAGCCTTATGGACAGGCCGGCGCGAACGCGCCGTACGGGCAGGCGAGTACGCCGTACGAGCAGCAGAGCGGGTCGGGATACGGCCAGCCGGCGGCACCTGCGGTCACCCAGTACGGGTACGCGGCGACGCCGCCGAAGAACGACCTGGCCGTCTGGTCGCTGGTCACGGGAATCCTCAGCTACGTGACGTGCCCGCTCCTGCTCGGCATCGCGGCGATCGTGACGGGCGTCAAGGGCCGACGGGCCGCCGACGAGGGTCTCGCGAACAACCGCGGCATGGCGACCGCGGGCCTGATCCTGGGCTGGATCAACGTGGCGCTTGCGCTCCTCGGTGTTGTGTTCTTCGTCTTCGTGCTCGGCGCCGGGCTGCTGTCCGGCGGTATCAGCCAGTGGAACGACATGAACGGCTACTGAACCTCCGGCGTGGGGAGAGCTCCCCACGCGATTTACGTGCCGTACAGGCCCTCCGACCTGTAGGTTTGGCTCCTCCTCGCCGGTTCAGCCCCGGCACGACGCAAGCAGAAAGGCAGCACGATGACCCAGCCCGACGGCGGCCAGTCGCCGTACGACCCGCCGCAGCAGCCGCAGCAGCCCGACCAGGGCCAGCCCGGTGCGGCTCCGGGGGAGCCGGCGCCGTACCAGCAGACGCCGTACCCGCAGGCGCCGCAGGGTCCGGTCTACGCGCAGGGCGGCCAGCCCGGCGCCTACGGTGCCGGGCCGCTGCCGAAGAACAGCCTCGGCGTGTGGTCGCTCGTGCTGGGCATCCTGTCGGTCCTGGGCTGCGGTCTCCTCACTGGTATCGCCGCCATCATCACCGGCTCGAAGAGCCGTCGGGCGCAGCGGGAGGGCCTGGCCGACAACGGCGGCATGGGCCTGGCCGGCCTGATCATGGGCTGGATCGGCACGGTGCTCATCACCCTGGGCTGGGCCGCGTACCTGGTGTTCATCGGTTTCCTGGTCAACTCGCCGGAGTTCCAGGACGACATCGAGCAGGAGCTCGAGCAGCAGTACCAGCAGGAGCTCGACCAGGGGCTCGAGCAGGGCATCGACCCGTCGCTCGACCCCGAGCTCCAGGACGCGCTCGACCAGCTCGAGCAGCTCGAGAACGGCTAGTCCCGCCTCCGCGTTCGTCCAGCAGGTCCCTGGTCAGCCCGTCACACACCGAAGCGCACCTCATCCGGCGTGTGACGGGCTGATCTGCACGTTCACGTACCGCGCCGTCCGGCGCGGCCGAGCACGGAAGGCAGCACGATGACCCAGTCCGACGGGTGGAAGTCCCCGTACGACCCGCCTCAGCAGGACGCTCCTGGGCCGGTCCCCGACCCGGCTCCCGCAGCCCCGGTCCCGGACCAGGGGGCAGTTCCGCCCCCGTACGGGCAGCCGTACCCGGACCTGCAGCAGCCCGCGCCGCAGCAGCCCTCCCCGCAGCCCTACCAGCAGGGGCCGTACCAGCCGTATCAGCAGCCGTACCAGCAGGGGCCCGCCTACCAGCCGGGGCAGCCTCAGCCGGCGCCCTACGGCGCGCCCTACGGGTACGCCGCTTCGCCCGAGAAGAACGCGCTCGGCGTGTGGTCGCTCGTGCTGGGCATCCTCAGCGTCGTCATGCTGTTCAGCTGCTTCGTCGGGTTCCTCGCTGCCATCCCCGCCGTCATCACGGGTCACCTGAGCCGCAAGGCGCAGAAGGAAGGGCTGGCGGACAACGCGGGCCTGGCCCTCGGGGGCATCATCACGGGCTGGGTGACGATCGGGCTGACGGCTCTCGTGGTCATCGTCGTCGCGATCCTGTTCAGCATCCCGGAGTTCCGCGAGGGCTTCTTCAGCGACTCGAGCACCTATTCGGACTACTGAAGCCCGGACCACTGAAGCCCGGCCTGCCGAAGCGCGCGGGCCGGGCGACGCCCGTGGGTGTCACACCTGGGCGGCCGCGACGTAGCCGTCGGGGCGGACGAGCAGGGAGGTCGCGCCGCCGTCGGCCCGGCGGGCCAGGACGCGCTCGGCGGGGTCGACCTCGCCGAGCGCGGCCGGCAGGTCGGGCATCGGCGCACCCGCCGGGGCGACCAGGACGAACCGGCCCGCACGCAGCGCCTCGGCGAGGCGCCGGCCGCCCTCCAGCGGCAGGTCGCGCGCCCGTGTGCCGACCAGCGGGTGCGCCCCGCGGGGCCGCGGGTAGGCGATACCGAGCGCGGAGACGAAGCCGGCCGCCCGGCGCCGGATCGGGGCCGCCCGCGACACGATGCCGACGCCGATGGCGCTCGCGACCGAGGCGACCGGTCCCCGGCTGGTCGCCGCCCGCAGGATCCCGCCGCTGGCGCGCAGGACCTGCCGGCCGACGGGGTGCCGCTCGGCCTCGTAGCTGTCGAGGACGGCGGTGCCGGCGTCGCCGGGCAGCCGCAGTGCCGCGGCGAGCTTCCAGCCGAGGTTCGCGGCGTCCTGCATACCCGTGTTCATGCCGAGCCCGCCCGCCGGGCTGTGCACGTGCGCGGCATCTCCCGCGAGGAGCACGCGGCCCGTGCGGTAGGTGGGAGCCTGCCGCTCGTCGGAGTGGAACCGGGACAGGAAGCGCGGCTCGGTCATGCCGTAGTCGTCGCCCAGGGTGGCTCGCGCGATGGCGCGCACCTCGTCCAGGTCGACCGGCTCGTCCTCGCTCACGTCGCGGTTCCCGTGCCAGCCGATGAACCGGTACCAGCCGTCGCCGAACGGGGCGATGAAGCCGAGCGACTCGTTCGCCGCCGCGACGGTGAGGGCGTCGGCGGGCTCACGGGTCAGCCGGACGTCGGCCAGGACCATCGACCGGATGACTGCCCGGCCCGGGAACGGGATGCCGACAGCGCTCCGCACCGTGGACCGGGCGCCGTCCGTGCCGACCAGGTACCTGGCCCGCAGGTCCGGACCGTCCGCGGTGGTGACGGTGACGCCCTCGTCGTCCTGGCTCAGGGACACGACCTCGCTGTCGTGGCGGAGCTCGGCGCCGGCCTCCTGGGCCCGGCGCCGCAGCAGCCGTTCCACCTCGTACTGGGGCACGACGAGCACGTACTGGAACCGGGAGGGCAGAGCCTCGAGGCTGATCGTGAGGCGATCCAGGAGCCGGACGCTCCCGACCGGCTGCCCGGTGGCGACCAGCTCGTCCGCGAGGCCGCGCGCGTCGAGCACCTCGAGGCTGCGGGCGTGCACGGCGAACGCGCGGGTGAGGTTGCTCAGCTCGGCCGGACGCTTCTCCAGCACGGCGACCCGAGGCCCCGCGGTGGCGAGGTCCCCCGCGAGCAGGAGGCCCGTGGGCCCTGCTCCGACCACGACGACGTCCGTATCCATGGTGTCCTCCTCGTTGCCTGGCCAACGGTTGTTGGCCAACGCTTGTTGACAACCCTAGCGAGCGGCGCGCAAGGACGTCAACGGATGTTGGCCTACAGTTGTAGGCATGACAGGTCCCGTGTCTCCGCGCCGCCGCTCCGACGTGACCCGCACCTCGATCCTGGACGCGGCGCGGGAGCGCTTCGCCTCCGACGGCTACGACCGCGCGACCGTGCGCGCCATCGCCCGTGACGCCGGGATCGACCCCTCCATGGTCATGCGCTACTACGGTTCCAAGGACGGGCTGTTCGCCGCGGTGATCGACGTCGAGCTCGACTTCCCGGACCTCGGCGAGCTCGATCCGGACCGGCTGGGCGTCGTCCTGGTCACGCACTTCCTGGAGCTGTGGGAGCGCGACACCGTGCTGCGCACCCTGCTCCGGGTGGGGGTGACCAACGAGTCCGGTTCCGACCGCCTGCGTCAGGTGTTCGCCACCCAGCTCGTGCCGGCCGCTCGGACCTTCGTACCCGACCCGGCCGACGCCGAACGGCGCGCCGCGCTCGTGGCCTCGCAGGTGCTGGGCATGGCGCTGGTGCGGTACGTGCTGCAGTTCGGCCCGGCCGCGGACATGTCTCGGGAGGACGTGATCGCCTGGCTTGCGCCGACCGTCCAGCGGTACATCACTGCGGAGACGCCCTGACCCGAGCCGAGTCGTGCGCGGCTGAGCCTGCGCACGGCCGAGCCGGGGCGCGACTCAGCCGGCCCGGGGCCACACGACGGTGAACCGGGCGCCGTCGTCAGGCGACTCGCCCACGGCGACGCGGCCGCCCCGCCGGCGGACGAGCTCGCCGACCAGTGCCAGGCCGAGCCCAGCGCCGCCGGAGGTGCGAGCGCGGTCGTCCGAGACCCGGTAGAAGCGATCGAAGATCTTCGACCGGTGCTCCGTCCGGACGCCCGGACCGTCGTCGTCGACGAGCACGCGCACGGTGGACCGGCTCGCGAGCACCGAGACCACCACCCGGGTGCGGGTGTACCGGCAGGCGTTGCGCAGCAGGTTGTCGAGGACCAGCTCGATCTCGGTCTGCGCGGCGGCGGCCCAGGCCCGGCCCGTCATGGCGTTGACCACGATCGGCACGGGCTGCTCCCCGGCGCGGTCCACCGCGGCGCGCACCTCGTCCACCAGGTCGCCGGAGTCCGCCGGAGGCAGCTCGCCCGCGTCCGAGCGCGCCAGGGCCAGCAGCCCGTCGAGGAGCGCGGACAGCCGCTCGGCCTCCGTCAGGACGTCCGCGTGCACCTCGTGCGACAGCTCGGGATCAGGATTGGCCACCGCGACCTCCGACAGCACGCGGATCGACGCCACGGGGGACCGGAGCTCGTGCGCGGCGTCGCCGGTGAACCGCCGCAGCCGTTCCGTGGTCGCGTCCTGCTGGTCCAGGAGGACGTTGAAGTCGTCGGCCAGTGCACGGAGCTCCCCGGCGGCGGCGTCGGGCACCTCGACACGCGCGCCGGGTGCGAGACGTCGGACGGACCGGCGCATCCGGGCCACCGGGCGCAGCGCCGAACCGACGGCGAACCAGATCGCAACCCCGGCCACGACCGACCCGACGAGGGCGGTGACCAGCAGCCAGCGGCTGCCCGAGGCCTCGGCGGCCTCCTGTCCTACGAGCCCGGTCCCGACGGCCACGAGCCGCTGGCTCCCGTCGGGGGCCGTGACGACCGCGCCGTGCCAGCGGACCGATCCCCGGCCGTCCGTCGTGGTCGGCGTACCGGCCTTCAGGGCCCGGATCTCCGCACGCGTCAGGGCGGGTGGCGCGCCGTCGTCGACGGGTCCGCCCGCGGTGTCCAGGACCCGCACCTCCAGGCCGTCGGGGGAGGCCGGCGCGGCACCGGCGGCGACGGCGCGGGTCGCGCCGCCCAGCGCCTCCTGGAGCTCGTCGTCCACGGCGTCCGTCAGCAGCGGCCCGAGCCCTCGCCCCGCGACCGTCGCCAGACCGAGCAGGCAGGCCAGCGTGACCGCGGTGGCAAGGGCGGTGATCCGCAGGCGCAGCGACATGCCCACGCGGCGCCCGCTCGCCGGCACGCGCACTAGCGGGGGTCCCCGAGCTGGTACCCGCGGCCCCGCACGGTCCGCACCAGGTCGCCGCCACCTACGGCGGAGAGCTTGCGACGCAGGTAGCCGATGTACACCTCCACGACGTTCCTGGTCGCCGCCCACTCGTCGCCCCACACCTCGTGCAGCAGCTCGTCCTTCGTGCGCACGGTCCCGGCCCGCACGGCGAGCGCCTCGAGCAGCGCGTACTCGCGCGGGCTCAGGGGGACGTCGACGTCGTCGTACCGCGCCGTGCGTGCCTCCCGGTCCATGGTCAGCGGCCCGAGCCGGATGCGGTCCCGGGCCGTCGACGCGGCCGCGCGGCGCAGGGTGGCGCGCAGCTGGGCGAGCAGCACCACGAACGAGAAGGGCTTGACCACGTAGCCGTCGGCGCCGAGGTCGAGGCCGTCGGCCTGGTCCACCTCGCCGTCCTTCGCCGACACGAGCAGCACCGGGGTTGCGATCCCGTCGGCGCGTAGCTCCTCGAGCACGCGGTACCCGGACAGGCCGGGGATCATGATGTCGAGGAGTATCGCGTCGAACGACCCGGTGCGCGCCAGGCGCAGGGCTGACGGTCCGTCGGCGGCGACCGTCACGTCCATGCCCTCGGCGCGCAGCCCGCGGTCGAGGGCCTTGCGCACGCCTGGCTCGTCGTCGACCACGAGTATCTGCGGCCTCATGCCTGCCAGCATGCCGTACGCGGCGCCCTCCTGGAGCATCCTGGGACGGCTGCCTGAGGAAGGTCTCAGCCGACAGGGGGCATCGTTGACGGTGTCGGCGCACGAGCCGGTGGAGCACACTGGTCGAAGAGCGAAGGAGCTGGACATGGGGCCGAGGACGAAGGCACTGGTCGCCGCGGGGTCAGGGATCACGGTCGGGCTGGCCGGCCTGGCGCTGAGCTCGCTGCCCGCCGGGGCGGACGACGACCCGGAGCTGCCCGCGGTCGGTGCGGAGGAGCTGGTCGCCTCGACGCTGGCTGCCCGCGCGCCGGCCTTCGCCGGCGTGGCCGAGCTGCAGAACGAGCTCGGGCTGCCCGCCGTGCCCGGCGGGGAGGCGCTCGACTTCGAGACGGTGCGGGTGTTCCACGACGGCGAGGAGAGCGCCCGGGTCCAGGTCGAGCGGCAGGCGTCCGAGCTGACGTTCGTCAAGAACGCGGACGAGGCGTGGGCCTACGACTCCCAGGAGCGCACCGCCACGGCCCTCACGTGGGACGAGGACGACAAGGCGGCGGCGCGGGGGCACGCCGAGGCAGAGATGGCGGACCCGTCGCAGGCGGCGGCCGAGATGATCGAGCAGCTCCGCCCGACGAGCGACATCTCCGTGGACGGCACGGCGAGCGTCGCCGGCCGTGCCGCCTACGAGCTGGTGCTGACGCCGAAGCCGTCGGAGAAGACGCTACTGCGGGAGATCACCGTGGCGATCGACGAGGAGACGCGGGTCCCGCTGCGCTTCGACGTGTTCGCCAACGGCACGTCCGACCCTGTCCTGTCGCTCGGCTTCGTCGAGCTCGAGCTCGGTGCGCAGGACGCGGACCTGTTCGAGTTCACGCCGCCGGACGGCGCGACGGTCGAGACCACCGAGGCGGACGACGCGGTGCGTGCGCTCGAGGACGCCGAGGACGCGGGCGACGTCGGACAGCGTGCGACGACAGTGGGCACCGGCTGGGACACCGTGGTCATCGGGGAGGCGCCGGCCGGTGGCTCCGGCGAGGGCTCCGGCGCGGACGCCGGTGCGCGCGGCCAGGACCTCGACGGGATCCTGCAGCAGATCGGTACGCCGGTGACCGGCGAGTTCGGTTCCGGGACGTACGTCCGGACCGCCGTCGGGGGCGCCGTCGTCACCGAGGACGGCCGGATCGCGGCGGGTGCGGTACCGCGGCAGGTGCTCGTCGACGCCCTCGACGCCGACGACGCGGACCGCCAGTGACCACAGCGCGCGCCGAAGGGGCGGTGCCGGAGGCCGGGAACGGCTCCGGTACCGCCCTGGCGGCTCGCACCAGAGCGCTGCGCAAGGTCTACCGCGGCACCGTCGCCGTGGACGGTGTGGACCTGGAGGTGCCGGAGGGCGCGGTGGTCGGGATGCTCGGGCCGAACGGCTCGGGCAAGACCACGACCATCCGGATGCTGCTCGGCCTCGTGCAGCCGACGGAGGGCGAGATCGAGCTGCTGGGCGTCCCCGTGCCGGAGGCCGCCGAGCAGGTGCTCCCGCACGTCGGGGCGCTGGTGGAGGGTCCGGGCTTCCACCCGTTCCTGTCCGGCCGGGACAACCTGCTGCGGTTCGCCGCCGCTGAGCCGCTGCTGGCCGGCGGGGAGCTGGACGGCGCCGTGTCCGCGGCGCTGGAGCGGGTGGGTCTCGCGGGCGCCGCCCGGAAGAAGTACCGCGCGTACTCGCTCGGCATGAAGCAGCGGCTGGGGCTCGCGTCGGCGCTGCTCGCGCCGCGTCGGCTCGTCGTGCTGGACGAGCCGACGAACGGCCTCGACCCGGCCGGCACGCAGGAGGTCCGCCGGATCATCGCCGAGCTGCACGACCGCGGCGTCACGGTGCTCGTGTCGTCCCACCTCCTGGCGGAGGTCGAGGCGACCTGCACCCACGTGGTGGTGCTGAACGAGGGTGTCGTGGTGGCCCAGGGCGCGCTGGACGACCTGCTGGAGTCCGGCAGTCCCACGCTGCTCGTGTCCACGCCCGACGGACCCACCGCCGTGGAGACCCTGCGCGACCATCGGATCCCCGCGCGGCTCGCACCGGACGGCATCCGCGTGGACCTCACGACGACCGCGCCGGCGGCGGTCATCGAGACGCTGGTCCGTGCCGGAGCGCGCGTGGACGAGGCCCGGCGGGAGCGCACCGGCCTGGAGGAGGCCTTCGCGCGGCTCACGCACGACGTCGGCGACCTGGTCGGCGAGCTGGACACCGAGGAGCCGGAGGCAGTGCGATGACCACTCCGCACCCGGCCGCCACCCGCGGTCCGGCAACCGCCCCCGGCCCCGGCGTACCCGCAGAGCTGCCCGCCCGCCGGCGCGCTCCGCTCGGGCGCCTCCTGCGGGCCGAGGTGCGGTGGATCTTCCGGCGTCCGCGGACGCTGGCCGTGCTGGCCCTGCTCGCCGCACTCCCGGTGATCACCGGGGTGGCCGTCGACCTGACGCTCGACGGCGGCGGTGCTCCGGTCGACACGGGGCCACCGGGGGCCGGTCCGGGTGCGTCCGACGGCGGCCCGCCGATCTTCGTGACCATGGCCGCGAGTGCCTTCGTGCTGCCGCTCGGCTCGCTCATGACGCTGCTGATGCTCCTGCTGCCGCTCACGGTGGCGATGGCGAGCGGTGACGCGCTCGCCGGCGAGCAGTCCCACGGCACGCTGCGCGGCTGGCTGCTCGCTCCCGTGTCCCGTGGCCGGCTGCTGCTGGTCAAGGCGGCCGGCGTGCTCGTCGTCGCGCTGGTCGCGTCCGGGCTGGTCGTCACGTCGGGGATGGTGACGGGGCTGGTCCTCACGGGGACCGACGGGCTGGTGTCGATGTCCGGCACCGAGCTGTCGATGGCCGACGTGCTGGGGCGGCTGGGCCTCGCCGTCGCCTGGGCGACGCTCTACCTGATGGCGGTCGGTGCGGTGGCGCTGGCGATCTCGGCGTTCACGGAGCACCCGATGGTGGTCGTGGTGAGTGTGCTCGGTGGGCTCATCGTCTCCGTCGTGCTGATGCAGATCTCCGCGCTGGACTGGCTGCACCCCTTCCTGCTGCCGTCGTCGCTGACCAGCCTGGTCGACCTGATCCGTGACCCGGTGTCGTTCGACGGCCTGGCCGAGGGTGCGTTCCGGGCCGGGTGCTACCTCGTGATCGGCATGTCGCTGGCCTACGCCCGCATCACGACCAAGGCCGGGTGAGCCGGCCGTCGCGCGGGGCCGACGGCCCCGCGCGACCGCCCGCGCGAGTTCGCCTCCCTAATCGTTTAGCGCCGTGTCCTGCGGTGATGCCACGTCCTACGTTTCCTGTGACCGCGCCGCTGACGTCGCACGAGACGGAGACCACGACATGACCATCGATGCTCCAGGCCCCACCGAGGCCGTCAGACCCTCCGCACCACGCACTGCCGCACAGGACGCCGCGCCCCCGGCACGAGACACCGAGCAGGCGCCCACCACCAGCCGCCGCGGCTGGTGGGCGCTCGCGGGTCGGGCCGCTCCGGTGCTCGGCTGGATCGTCACGCTGGCGGTCGCGGCGAACCTCGCGCAGGGCGCGTACGGCCAGCTCACCGTGTCCGAGCGGTCCGTCGGCATGTTCGAGGCCATCGGCTACCCGGCCTCCGCCGTCTTCCTGATCGGGGTGCTGCAGGGCGTGGCGGTGGTCCTCTACCTCGTGCCGTGGACGGCGTTCCTCGGCGGGCTGCTCCTGACCGCCTACCTGGGCGGCGCCGTGGCCGCGCACATCCGGCTGGAGGACTCGGCGTCGCACACGCTCACGCCGGTCCTGTACGCCGTCGCGCTCTGGGCCGCGCTGTTCCTGCGCAGCGAGCGGATCCGTGGCGCCGTCCTGACCGGACGGTGATCCTGCCGGGGCGCGCCGTGAGCCATGGCGACGGAGCCGTGAATCACGTTGCGCCCCGGAAAGGGTCCGTGTCAGGCTGGTTCTCGCTCCTGCGGGTGTGCCGCGCGTGTGAGGGAGCTACCCGAAGGACTGTGATGACAGACATCTCCCGGTACGAGACCACCTCGCGCTGACGTCTGCCCTGCCGCACCCTCCACCGCGGCACCCCGGCGTCGGCATCAGCCACCACCCGGGAGTCCTTCCATGTTGTCCAACCCTTCCGTCGTGCTGCACGACGTCACTTTCGCCTGGCCCGACGGCGCCGTCGCGCTCGACCACGTCTCCGGCGCGTTCGGCCGCGGCCGCACCGGCCTGACCGGCCTCAACGGCGCGGGCAAGTCGACCCTGCTGCGCCTGGTCGCCGGCCTGCTCACGCCGACGTCGGGCAAGGTCACGCTGAGCGGGACCGCGGACTACCTGCCGCAACGGATCACCCTCGACGTCGATGCCACGGTCGCTGACCTGCTCGGCATCTCGCCGGTCGTGCGTGCGCTGCGCGCCATCGAGTCGGGAGACGTCGACCCCGGGCACTTCGACGTCGTCGGCGACGACTGGGACGTCGAGGAGCGCGCGGTGGCCCTGCTCTCCGCCACCGGCCTGCCCACCGGGCTCGACCGCTCGGTCGCGACGCTGTCCGGCGGCGAGACGGTGCTGACCGCGATCACCGGCGTCCGGCTGCGTCAGTCGAGCGGCAGTGCCTCGGTCGCCCTGCTCGACGAGCCGACCAACAACCTCGACGGCGATGCCCGCGAGCGCCTCTACGAGCTGGTGCGGGGCTGGCGGGGCGCGCTCGTCGTCGTCTCGCACGACCTGGCGCTGCTGGAGCTGATGGACGAGACGGCGGAGCTGCGCGGGGGCTCGTTGACCACGTTCGGTGGCCCGTACTCGCAGTACCGGGAGTGGCTCGAGGTGCAGCAGGAGGCTGCCGCGCAGGCCTTGCGCTCGGCGGAGCAGACGCTGCGCCGGGAGAAGCGGCAGCGGATCGAGGCCGAGGAACGGATCGCGCACAGCGAGCGCAAGGGCCGCAAGGACGCTGCGAACAGCAAGTACGTCAAGGCGGTGATCAACGACCGCCGCAACAGCGCGGAGAAGTCGGCGGGGGCGCGGCGCGGGATGCTGGACGACAAGGTCGGGGCCGCGCGGGCGGCGGTCGACCAGGCGGAGCGTGCGGTGCGGGACGACGACCGGATCTCCGTGGACCTGCCGGACCCGGGGGTGCCCGCCGGGCGGCGGCTGGCGGTGCTGCGTGGGGCGGACGGCCGGGAGATCGTGCTCCAGGGTCCGGAGAGGATCGCACTGACGGGCCCGAACGGCGTCGGCAAGACGACCCTGCTGGAACGCCTCCTGTCCGCCCCCCACCCCACCTCCCCGTTGAGTGCTGGGTATGTGCGCGACGAAACCGATTCCGCTCGACAGATAGCCAGCACTCAACGGGGTGGGGCGTCGGGGGAGCTGCTGACCGATCGCGTCGCGTACCTGCCGCAGCGGGTGGACGTGCTGCCGGACGACTCCCCGGTGCTGGAGGCCGTGCGGGCGGGTGCGCCGCACGTGCCGCCAGGGGAGCTGCGCAACCGGCTGGCGCGGTTCCTGGTGCGGGGCGCCGCGGTGGACCGGCCGGTCGCGACGCTGTCGGGCGGCGAGCGGTTCCGGGTGGCGCTGGCCAGGCTGCTGCTGGCCGACCCGCCGGCGCAGCTGCTGGTGCTGGACGAGCCGACGAACAACCTCGACATCGCGAGCACCGACCAGCTCGTCGCCGCGCTGTCGGCGTACCGGGGTGCGCTGCTGGTGGTGAGTCACGACACGGCGTTCCTGGACCGGCTGGGCCTGGACGCGGAGATCCGGCTGGACGCGGAGGGGAACCTGACGGAGGCGCGGCGCTCCTCATGACCGACGGCGGCGTGCCGAGCCGCGGCGGCTCTGGCCCCCGTGGTTTGGCCCCCCGTGGTCGGTGTACGGGGAAGCCCTGATGTGGCGGTCCCTCGGCGGGCCGTACGGTCTCCTCACTGACAAGCCTGAAAGTTGAGGGAGGACGACCATGCAAGCACGTCTACGGCGCCGTGCGTTCAGTGGCCTCGCGGTCCTGTCCATGGCTCTCGTCACCGCGTTGGCGGTGGGCGGCGGCGCCCTGCCCGCCCGTGCCGCGACGGGAACCATCACCGGATACGGCGGCAAGTGCGTCGACGTCGCCGCGGCGAACACCGCGAACGGTACGCAGGTGCAGCTCTACGGCTGCAACGGCACGAACGCCCAGAGCTGGGACGTGCGGAGCGACGGCACCGTCCGCGCCCTGGGCAAGTGCCTCGACGCGGCGGGCGGCAGCTCCGCCAACGGCACCCGCGTGCAGCTCTGGGACTGCAACGGCACCGCCGCGCAGCGCTGGACCGCCGGTGCGGACGGCACGCTCCGGGCACTCGGCACGTGCCTCGACGCGACGGGGCCGAGCTCGGCCGACGGCACGCCCCTGCAGCTGTGGGACTGCACGGCCGGGGCAGCGAACCAGCGCTGGACGCTCCCGTCCGGCGGCGGCAACCCGGACAACCCGGCGAAGATGCCGGGCGCGCCCTACCTGTACCTGGGCTGGGGCAACCCGCCGAGCGCCACGTCGGTCATGAGCCAGACGGGCATCCGCGCGTTCACTATGGCCTTCATCCTGTCGTCCGGCGGCTGCAACCCCGCGTGGGACGGCAGCCGTCCGCTGACCGGTGGCGTCGACCAGCAGACCATCAACGCGATCAAGGCGGCCGGGGGACAGGTACAGATCTCGTTCGGCGGCTGGTCCGGCAACAAGCTCGGCCCCAGCTGCTCGACGCCCGCCGCGTACGCGGGTGCCGTGCAGCAGGTCATCAACGCCCACCAGCCGGACGTCGTCGACTTCGACATCGAGAACTCCGACGAGTTCGAGAACTACACGGTCCAGGACCGCATCCTGCGAGGGCTGATCATCGTCAAGCAGAACAACCCGAACGTGCGGATCGCCGTCACGATCGGCACCGGCCACAGCGGCCCCACCGGTGCGGGGACCCGCCTCATCAACCGGGCCGCCGAGCTCGGGGTGCCGATCGACAACTACACGATCATGCCGTTCAACTTCGGCTCATCGAACATCGCACAGGACACGGTCAATGCGTCCGAGGGCCTGAAGGACCAGCTCAAGGCGGCCAACGGCTGGACGGATGCCCAGGCGTACGCCCACATGGGCATCTCCGGCATGAACGGCAGCTCCGACCAGGGTGAGGTCACCACCACGGCCGCCTGGACGCAGATCCGCGACTACGCGCGGAGCAACGGGCTCACGCGGCTCGCGTTCTGGTCCGTCAACCGGGACCAGCCCGGGTTCGAGTTCACCCGCATCACGGCGGGATTCTGACGCGCGGCACTACGGCAGGAGCTGGGCTGACCTGCTGACCCTTTTCGAGGTCGAGGTTGCTCCGCTCTGAAGCGTTTCAGAGCGGAGCAACCTCGACCTCGAAAGGGCGGGAGTACCGGGTACGCATCGTGTAGTCCTTCTCCGGGCCCCGGACGCGCCAGGACAGCTCCCACGACCGGGGCGGGCCGGGCGGGAGGGCCATGCCGCCCTGGTAGAGGTCGCGGCCGCACAGGTGCTCGACGGCGCCGGCTGTCCACGGGTGGAAGTCGCGGCCGTCCTCGAACGTGACCCGCCAGCCGGACGGCGAGCCGAGGCCGCCCGGCTCCTCCCGGACCAGGAACAGCGTGCGGGTCACCGGCGTGGACCCGGCGGGCCAGGTGAGGGTGCCGTTCTCGGTCCACCGGATCCGGCCGTCGTCCTCGGCGCGGAACGTGGCCTCGCCCCGCGCGGTGTACACGGAGCCGTCGCGGTGGTCCTGGACCTCCCGCCGGAAGTCCCAGGTGCCGACGAGGCGGAGCGGATCCACGGACCGATCATACGGCGACGGTATGGGGACGGTGTGGGGAAGGATGTCCCCATGACCTCGAACGATCAGACCACCCGCTCCGCGGAGCTGGACCCGGCCAACCCCTTCGCCACCCCGTCGACGCTCCCGTACGGGCTGCCCGACTTCACGGCGATCCGCGAGGAGCACTACGAGCCGGCAGTCGTCGAGGGCATGGCCGTCCACCGCGCGGAGGTCGAGGCGATCGTGACCAACCCGGAGCCGGCGACCGTCGAGAACACCCTGGAGGCGCTCGAACGGGCGGGGCGGCTGCTCGACCGCGCGGTCACGGCGTTCTACAGCCTGCTGCCCGCGGACTCGACGCCCGGCCTGGAGGACATCCAGGAGCGGCTCGCACCGCAGCTCGCCGCCCACCAGGACGCCGTCCTGATGGACGCGCGCCTCTCCGCGCGCGTGAAGTCCCTGGCCGACGCCGCCGCGGCCGGCACCCTCGCTCTGGAACCCGACACCGCGTACCTGCTCGAGAAGCTCCTGACGCAGTTCAAGCGGTCCGGCATCGAGCTGTCCGAGACCGGCCAGGAGCGGCTGCGCGAGCTCAACTCCCGTATCACGTCCCTGCAGGCGAGCTTCGGGCGCAGGCTTCTCGCGGGCGCCAACGAGGCCAGCGTGCTCGTGACCGACGAGGCGGAGCTCGCCGGGCTGTCCGCGGACGCCAAGGCCGGTGCACGCGCCGCCGCAGCGACCCGCGGGCAGGACGGCTGGCTCCTGGAGATGCAGCTCTTCACGCACCAGAACGTGCTGGCGTCCCTGGCGGACGCCGGCCTCCGGGCACGCGTCCAGGAGGCTTCCATGGCACGCGGCGCCACGGGCGGCGCGACCGACACGCGCGACGTGCTGCTGGAGCTGGCCCGGCTGCGGGCCGAGCACGCGCAGCTGCTCGGCTACGAGCACCACGCCGCGTACATCGCGGCGGACGCGACGGCGGGCACCACGGCCGCCGTCAACGAGATGCTCGCCCGGCTCGCGCCCGCCGCCGTCGCCAACGCGCGGCGCGAGGCGAGCGAGCTCGCGAAGGTGAGCGGGGCGTCCAGCGGTGAGGCGCCGGGCAGCGTGCCGGCCGCCGACTGGTCGTACCTCAGCGAGGCCGTGCGCAAGGAGCGGTTCAACCTGGACGACGCCGCCCTGCGCCCCTACCTCGAGCTCGAGCGGGTGGTGCACGACGGCGTGCTCAAGGCCGCGAACCTGCTCTTCGGGCTCTCCTTCACCGAGCGGCACGACCTGCCCGGCTACCACCCGGACGTGCGCGTCTTCGAGGTGTTCGACGCGCCCGAGCCGGGCGAGCCGGACACCGGCCTGGGGCTGTTCCTCGCCGACTGGTACACCCGCGAGTCCAAGCGCGGCGGAGCCTGGATGAACAGCCTCGTGTCCCAGAGCCACCTGCTCGACCAGAAGCCGGTGGTCGTCAACAACCTCAACATCGTCAAGCCGCCCGCCGGCGAGCCCACCCTGCTCGTCTGGGACGAGGTCACGACGCTCTTCCACGAGTTCGGGCACGCGCTGCACGGGCTGCTCAGCGACGTGCGCTACCCGTCGCAGTCCGGCACGTCCGTGCCGCGCGACTTCGTCGAGTACCCCTCGCAGGTCAACGAGATGTGGTCCTGGGAACCGGAGATCCTGCGGTCCTTCGCGGTGCACCACGCCACCGGCGAGCCGATGCCCGCCGAGTGGGTCGAGACCATGCTCGCGTCCCGCGCCTGGGGCGAGGGTTTCGCGACGACGGAGTACCTCGCCGCCGCGCTGCTGGACCAGGCGTGGCACCAGCTGACGCCGTCGCAGGTGCCGACGTCGGTGGAGGACGTGCTGCCCTTCGAGGCGGCGGCGCTCGCCGCGGCCGGCGTCGACCTCGACGCGGTGCCCCCGCGGTACCGCACCACCTACTTCAACCACGTCTTCGGCGGCGGGTACTCGGCCGGCTACTACTCCTACATCTGGTCCGAGGTGCTCGACGCGGACACCGTCGAGTGGTACGCCGAGAACGGCGGGCTGACGCGGGAGAACGGCGAGGCGTTCCGTCGCAGGCTGCTCGCGCGCGGTGGGTCGCAGGACCCGCTGGCGTCGTT
This sequence comes from Promicromonospora iranensis, assembly GCF_028994805.1. GTDB lineage: Bacteria > Actinomycetota > Actinomycetes > Actinomycetales > Cellulomonadaceae > Promicromonospora > Promicromonospora iranensis. The sequence continues at coordinate 178,212 of NZ_JAJQQP010000009.1, forward strand.
CGAGGACCTGCGGGGACGGGCACCGGAGATCGCGCCGCTGCTCGAGCGCCGTGGCCTGGCCGGCTGAAGACTGCCCTGCCCGCCCAGATCTAGGCTTGCGGCGTTTTGCGCAAGTGACCTTGGATCGGGCTGGCCAAGGCCCCGGGGAGGGCGCCCTGCTACAGCCGGCGGAATCGATCGGTCCGTAACCCATGTCCAACGCAACGGCAAGGCCAAGGAGCCTCCGTCCCAGCGACTACTCGACACCGATCTTGCGACAGATGCCGACCGCCCCGGCGCGGGTGAGTCCTAGCGCCCTTGCGATGTCACCGTACGATGCGCCAGCCTCACGCATGCCGCGAACTGCGTCATTGCGTACGCCGATCGCCTGTTCCATCTGCTCGCGGATCCGCCTCACTTCACGTTCGTGCTTGGCTGCGACGGTGGCAAGTTCCCCGACGGTACCTGTCTTCATGACGTCGGCCTCGCTTCGTTCGTCTCAATCCCCGTCCCGTGGTGCGGGCAGCGCCCACGGCGCTGGCATCGCTTGCCGATGGCAGTCGGAGCACCGCACACTCCGCCCAATGAGACGTAGTGCGGCTGGTAGTACACGGTGACATCAGTCGTCGGCTCCACGGATTCACTACCGCCGTCGACCGACGGATCCACGTCGATGACCTCAGCCAGCGTCTCCGCGAGCAAGGTTGCGTCCAGGGTCGCTTGAACCATGAATCGTCCCGCGTTGAACTTGAGTCGGAAGCCGGGATCCTGGCTGAACCGCCCCGAGTCCAGCGTGTGCCCGTGCGCCTGGGCGAAGTAGGTGAAGAACACGACTTGAGTACGGGTGTTGCCCTCGCGAAACAGGTGCGCGACGTTGATCTCGCCCCACGGCTCGGCGATGGCGGAGGCAAACTGGCTGCCGGTCAACTCCCGTAGCCCGGAGATCCTATGGAGGGTGCGGATCGACTGGTCGAAGTGATCGGTCATTGCCTCCCCGGCTGGGAAGTACAAGTAAGGATGACTGGCCTCCGCGTCGTACCTACCGTCGCGTATCTCCTGTGGCGTGGGGCCCTTCTTGGTCATCTTCTGCGGGAGCGACGGAGCGGTGCGCTCCTCCCCAGCCCAGGCGTACACGTCGCCGAAGATATGCCGGTGGATCGCGCACATATGGGCTCGGTCGAGGTGTCCCGCTATCGGTTCGGTGCCGAGCGCTTGGGATACTCGCAGCAGCGCATACTCTTCCTCAAACTCGCGTAGATCCTCAGCGTCCAGGTGTCCAGCTTTGTTCAGTAGGACGCTGGTGCCCGGGTAGTGGTAGTCCTCCCAAGCACGGAACCGTGGGCTCAACTGGCGGATTCTCGCTCGGACGCCCGCTTAGCGACACGCTTTGCGGAGCGCGCTGCGATCCGTGAGGCGGCCTCGTCGAAGGTGATCTCGCCCTTCAGAGCCCGACGGGTGTCCTCGCGCACCTCGGCGCCTCGGGGGTAATGCCCTGCCGCAGCGAGCACACCCTCGGCAGCCCTGATCGTCTGGTCTGCTTCTTTGGCGTTCAACACGCGGTACTTGGTGGTCTTCTTCTTTGCCACGCCACGTCTCCCATCGCTGTATCCCCCATCATACGCGGCGATGATGCACGCTTTCCTCCGGGCGGGCGTGACGCACGGGCTCGGTACGGTGGACCCCGTGACTGACACCGTTCCGGCCGCCGTGCCCACGCCCGTGCCCACGCCCACCGCCGCCGACGAGGTCATCCGGATCTGCCAGGAGCTGATCCGCATCGACACGTCGAACTACGGGAACAACGAGGGCCCGGGTGAGCGCGCCGCGGCCGAGTACGTCATGGAGCTGCTGCACGAGGTCGGGCTGGAGCCCGAGCTGTTCGAGTCCCTTCCCGGGCGCGCGTCCGTCGTCGTGCGCCTGGCGGGGGAGGACCGCAGCCGGCCCGCCCTCGTCCTGCACGGCCACCTCGACGTCGTGCCGGCGGCCACGGACGACTGGACGGTCGACCCGTTCGGCGGCGAGGAGACCGACGGCCTGCTGTGGGGCCGCGGCGCCGTCGACATGAAGGACATGGACGCCATGATCCTGGCGGTCGTGCGGCAGATGGTGCGCGAGGGCCGCAAGCCGGCGCGCGACGTCGTGGTCGCGTTCTTCGCCGACGAGGAGGCAGGCGGTGTGTACGGGGCGCGGTGGGCCGTGGACCACCGGCCCGAGCTGTTCGAGGGCGCCACCGAGGCGGTCTCCGAGGTGGGCGGCTACTCCGTCGAGCTGGGCGGCAAGCGCGCCTACCTGTTGCAGACGGCGGAGAAGGGGCTCGCCTGGCTGCGCCTCGTCGCGGACGGCCGGGCCGGCCACGGCTCGCAGGTCAACGAGGAGAACGCGGTGACGGAGCTGGCCGCCGCCGTCGCACGGATCGGGCAGCACGCCTGGCCGTACACGATCACGCCGACGGTGGACGCCCTGCTACGCGGTGTCGGGGACCTCACCGGGCTCCCGGTGGACTACTCGGACCCGGCGACGGTCGACGACCTGATCGCTGCCCTCGGCCCGGTCGCGAAGTTCGTGGGTGCCACGGTGCGCAACACGTCGAACCCCACCCAGCTGCAGGCCGGCTACAAGGCGAACGTGATCCCGGGCCGTGCGGAGGCGACGCTGGACGTGCGGCTCCTGCCGGGGCACGAGGAAGCGGGCATGGCGAAGCTGCGCGAGCTCGCCGGCGACGCGGTGCGGATCGAGACGATCCACCAGGACACGGCGCTCGAGGTGCCGTTCAGCGGCTCCCTCGTCGACGCCATGGTCGCGGCGATCGACGCGGAGGACCCGGGGGCGAAGGTGCTGCCGTACACGCTGTCGGGCGGCACGGACAACAAGTCGCTGCACCGGCTCGGGATCACCGGCTACGGCTTCGCGCCGCTGCAGCTGACGAACGACCTCGACTTCGCGGGCATGTTCCACGGCGTGGACGAGCGCGTGCCGACCGAGGCGCTGAAGTTCGGGACGCGCGTGCTCGACCGTCTGCTGGCGACCTGCTGAACGCGGGCTACGCCGCCAGCTCGGCCAGGAGCGACCGCGTCTCGGACACGTAGGAGCCGCCGAAGAGGACCGCGTGCACCGCGAGCGGGTAGAGCTGGTGCAGCCGCACGCGGTGCTGCCAGCCGCGGGCGAGCGGGTGGACCTCCTGGTACCCCGCAAGGATCTCGGTCAGGTGGGGCGCGCCGAACAGCGCGAGCATCGCCAGGTCGGTCTCGCGGTGCCCGCCGTGCGCGGCGGGGTCGATGAGGACCGCCTCGACGGCGCCCGGCGGTGGACTCTGGCCGGAGTCCGCCGCCCGGCCGCCGTCGGCCCACAGCACGTTGCCGGACCAGAGGTCACCGTGCAGGCGTGCGGGCTCGTCGTCCGCGGCCGGGCCCGCCAGGCGCGGTAGCGACGTGCAGACGGCGTCGACCAGCCGGGCGTCGGCGTCGCCGAGGACCCCACGGGCCCGGCCCTGGTCGAGCAGCGGGAGCAGGCGCGCCTCGGCGTAGAAGTCCGGCCAGGACCGCCAGGCGCCGCCGGGCATCGGCAGCGGGTCGTCCAGCGGACCGAACCAGCCGTCGGCGGTGCCGGACCAGCCCCAGGCCGGGCCAGGGCCCGCACCGAAGGCGTCCGCCCCGGCGTCGTGCAGCACGGCCAGCGCGGCGCCGAAGGTTCGTGCGGCGGCCGCGGTGGGCGCCACGGGGGAGAGCCGTTCCAGGTCGAGATGGCCGGGCCCGACGTCGGACACCCCGACGACCCGCGGCCCGCCCGGGACCCGCAGCCAGTCCAGGCCGGCTGCCTCGCGGGCGAAGAAACCGTCCGGCGCGTCCGCACGGGCCTTGCGGAACACGCCGGACGAGGGAGCGGCCGTCACAGGGTGGACGAGACCCTGATGACCTTGCGGCGGAGCCAGACCTTGCGTCGACCGCCGATGTAGAGACGGGTCCTCGCCAGCTCCCAGCGGCCGTACTCGGCCTCTTCGGTGAGCAGCCGGCGGGCGTCCGGCACAGTGGTGTCGGGATCGAACGTCATGACGCGGTACTCGTACTGACTGTGCTTGCGGAACACGGAGCCGTCTCTCGCCATCTGATGCACCGTCCTCGGGTCGCGGGTGAGGTCAGTTTATGCCGGTTTCATCGCCGAGCTGCGGCACCAACACACTTCGTTCCGCCCATTGTGACCCACGGGACGGTCAAGGCACAGTGACCGGGGTCGCAGTCGACCGCGCGTCGCGCCGCAGCGCCACCGGCCGGAGCCAGGTCGCGGTGCGCCACAGCCACTCGACCGGGCCGTAGCGGAAGTGCTTCAGCCAGAGCCGGCTCAGCAGCGACTGCGCCACGATCAGCGCGAGCGACAGGGTCAGCACCGGCGTCACGGTGGTCATGTGGCCGAAGTCCACCACTGACGCGGCGAGCGCCATGACGATCGCCGCCCCGACGTAGTTGCTGAGGGCCATCCGGCCCAGTGGTTCGAAGGCTGCGGCGATGACCGTCCGGGCACGTGTGCGCCACAGGAGCGCCAGCCCGGTCGTGTACAGCACTGCCATGACGAGACCGGCGGCCGCGCCCGGCGTCGAGAACCGCGGGTCGCCCGGGGTGGTCAGCTGCCACAGCAGGGCGGGGACGGTCAGCACGGCCGAGGCGGCGAACACGATCGCCACGGCCCTGCCGGAGGACTCCAGCGCCCGGGGCAGGCCGAAGGCCGCCGCGCCCGCGCCGAGGAGCACGAGGCCGGGGACGGACGGCAGCCCGCCGCCGAACACCACGTACGCGACGACGGTGAGCACAGCGCCGCCCCCGAGGGTCACCCCGCGAGGGGCCAGCAGGACGGCGGGCAGCATCAGCAGGCCGACGACGCCGTACTCCAGGAGGATGTTGCCCGGGTAGGCGAACATCAGCAGCCCGCCGATGACGGCCAGGCCGACCATGCGGCGCACCATCACCAGCCACGGACGTGGTGAGCGGGCGCGTGCGCTGTCGAGCACCATCCAGAGGCTCATGCCGAACAGGACGATGAAGATCGGTACGAAGCGTGTCTGGACGGTGAGGTAGAGCGCGTCGAGCACCGGGTCGGGGACGCGGCCCCCGCCGTCCATCAGCCGTGCCATTCCCAGCTGGGTGATATCGATGGCGTTGACCAGCAGGATGCCGAGGACGGCGAACCCCCGCAGCGAGTCGAGGAACGCCCAGCGCGGTCGGGCCGCGGTCAGGCGAGGCGTCGTGGAGGCGGCAGCAGTGCTCATGTCAGCCATCCAAGCAATCCCGCTCCGGGCTCGTCGTCCCCCCACGGGACCATGTTGCCTGGTCAGGGATGAGGGTAAACCCCGTGCACCACGTTCCGGGCCGGCGCGACGATACCCCGGTATCTCCGCCGTAACGATCAGGATTTGCGATCCCGCTCGCCAGGACCTGGCGCTACAGTCAGGGCATGACCGTTGAACCGCGTGCCGCGCTCGATCGCCTCGTTGCCGCACTCGAGGCCCATCATCACGCGGTCGCCACTCGCCGGAGTGACGACGACCCCGCCGTCGACGACGCGTACGACGTGCTCGCCGACGCCTACGAGGTGTACGAGGAGTCCCTGGCCACGGTGTTCGGCGAGGTGACGCCGTTCTACCTGGCCGACGAGATCGACGACGATGACGACGAGGACGACGACCTCGAGGACATCGACTTCGACGACGACCTGGAGGACGCGGAAGAGGTCATCGAGGAGGACGAGCCGCAGCCTGCGCAGCAGCGCTGACCAGGCACGGTCACGGTCACCAGCGTTCGGGGTAGCCGATCTCGGGCGCGGAGACGTCGTCGAGGGCGGCATGCACCTCGTAGGGCAGCTCGAGGCTCGCGGCCTCCAGCGAGGAACGAAGCTGCGCGGGCGTCCGCGCGCCCACGATCGCCGACGCGATGCCCTCGCGCTCCAGGAGCCACGCGATGGCGACCTCCCCTGCGGTGCGGCCGAGCCCTTCGGCAGCGGTGGCCACCGCCTCCACGACGGCGGACGCCGAACCCTCCAGGTACGGCTGGACGAATCCCGCGAGCGCTCCGGCAGCCCGGGAGTCCGCCGGGATGGCGCGCCGGTACTTGCCCGTGAGCACCCCGCGCCCGAGCGGTGACCAGGCGAGCAGCCCCGCACCGAGGGCGTCGGCGGCGGGCAGCACGTCGCGCTCCACGCCGCGCTGCAGCAGGGAATACTCCAGCTCGACGGCGGCCAGGCCGACGTCGGGCTCGAGCAGCGTCGCCATGCGTGCGGTCGCCCAGCCGGGGTGGTTGCTCAGCCCGACGTACCGGGCGCGCCCCGTGGTGACCGCGATGCGCAGCGCGTTGCAGGTCTCCTCGAGGGACGTGTGCGGGTCGGGGCAGGCCACGAGGAACAGGTCGACGTGGTCGGTCCCCATGCGCCGCAGCGACTCGTCGAGGCTGTCGAGCAGCGCGCCTCGGGAGGCGTCCACCACGCGCCCCGAGCCGCCGTCCGGCCTCGACTCCGAGCGGATGCCCGCCTTGGTGGCGAGCACGAGCTCGTGGCGCTCGATCTTGCCGGACAGCAGGGTGCCGATGACGCGCTCGGCGTCGCCGTCGGCGTAGCTGGCCGCGGTGTCGATCAGGGTTCCCCCTGCGTCGAGGAAGTCCCGTACCTGCTCGGCCGCGTCGATCTCGTCGGTGTCGCGGCCCCATGTCATGGTCCCGAGCCCGAGTTCGGAGACCCGTAGGCCAGACCTGCCTACGCGGCGTCGTTCCATGTGCGGCAGGTTACCCGCGGCCGCAGCGGGTGCGTCCGGAGGCGCGCCGTGGGGTAGTGTCACCGCCCGTGACTGCGTGGGAAGCGATCCTTCTGGGCCTCGTACAGGGTCTGACCGAGTTCCTGCCGATCTCGTCGTCGGCGCACCTGCGGATCGTCGGTGAGCTGCTCGGTTCGGGCGACCCCGGTGCGGCTTTCACCGCGATCACCCAGATCGGTACCGAGATCGCAGTGATCATCTACTACCGCAAGAAGATCGGCGCGATTCTCGTCGCCTGGTTCAGGGCGCTCTCGGGCGCGAACGGCAGCGGCTGGCGCGCCCGCGCCGGACTCGGGCCACGGTCCGGCTCGGTGGACCTGCGGCACGGCCGCCCCGGCTCCGGGGCCGACCACGACGCCGCGATGGGCTGGTACATCATCTTCGGCTCGATCCCGATCGTGGTGCTCGGGCTCCTGTTCGAGGACCAGATCGAGTCCACGTTCCGCAACCTCTGGCTCACCGTCTTCACGCTGGCGTTCTTCGGGCTCCTGCTGCTCCTGGCCGACGTCTTCGGCCGCCAGGAGCGCGAGCTGACGTCGCTCACCGGACCCAGCGCCCTCGGCTTCGGCCTGGCCCAGGCGCTCGCACTGGTCCCGGGGGTGTCCCGCTCCGGCGGCACGATCACCGCCGGCCTGACCATGGGCTTCACTCGGAAGGCGGCGGCGGACTACTCGTTCCTGCTCGCGCTGCCCGCGGTGCTCGGCTCGGGCTTCTACCAGCTGTTCAAGACCATGGGCGAGCCGATCCCCGAGGGGGCGCCCGGCTGGGGTGCCACGATCATCGCCACGATCATCGCGTTCGGTGTCGGGTACGCGGTCATCATCGGGTTCCTCAAGATCGTCGGGAACTACTCCTACAAGCCGTTCGTGTTCTACCGGTTCGCGCTCGCGGGCGCCGTCGTGTGGCTGCTCATGTCGGGCACCATCGACGCGACCGGCGGCGTCGTGTAGAACACACTCTCAGCGCCCTGACGTGGTCCGGGAGCGTCCTGGGCGGCGGTTATCGTTGGTCGCGTGCACGCCTGGCCCACACCCCAAGTCCCGGAGCTTCCCGGCTTCCCCGCCTCCGACCCGGTGCGGGTCCACGACTCGTCGACCGGTGAGCTCGTCGAGGCGGCGCCGGGCCTGCGGGCGCGGCTGTACGCGTGCGGCATCACGCCGTACGACGCCACGCACATCGGGCACGCGAACACGTACGTCGCGTTCGACCTGCTGGTGCGCGCCTGGCGGGACGCGGGCAAGGACGTCATCTACACCTCGAACGTGACCGACGTCGACGACCCGCTGCTGGAGCGCGCCGAGGCCACCGGCGTCGACTGGCGCGAGCTGGCCGCGTCCCAGACCGCCCTGTTCCGCGAGGACATGACGGCGCTCGGCGTCATCCCGCCGCAGACGTGGACGGGGGCCGTCGAGTCGGTGCCCGACGTCGCGCGGGCGGTGGCCGCCATGGTCGAGTCCGGGGCCGCGTACCGCGTCCCGCTGGAGCCGGGCGCCGGAGGTGCGACGCCGGAGCTGGGCGACGTCTACGCGGACCTCACCGCCGACCCGCGCTTCGGGACCGTCGCACGCCTGGACCGGGAACAGTCGCTGGCCTACTTCGCCGAGCGTGGGGGCGACCCCGACCGTACGGGCAAGAAGGACCCGCTCGACCCGCTGCTGTGGCGCCGGGAGCGGCCCGGCGAGCCGGCCTGGGACGGAGGCCCGTTGGGCACGGGACGCCCGGGCTGGCACATCGAGTGCGCGGTGATCGCCCGGGACGGGCTCGACCTGGCGGCGGGGGAGCCGTTCGACGTGCAGGGCGGCGGGTCCGACCTGCTGTTCCCGCACCACGAGATGTCGACCTCGCACCTGCGGGTGCTGTGTCCGGGCGCCGAGGGCGCCGAGCCCGCCGCCGCCCGCACGCACGTGCACGCGGGCCTGGTCGGCTACGAGGGCGAGAAGATGAGCAAGTCGCTCGGCAACCTCGTCCTGGTGTCGCGCCTGCGCGAGGCCGGCCACGACCCGATGGCGATCCGCCTGGCACTGCTGGCCCACCACTACCGCACCGAGTGGGAGTGGGACGAGGCCTCGATGCCCGAGGGCGAGGCACGCCTCGTCCGGTGGCGCGACGCGGTCTCGGGAAACGGCGGTCCGTCCGCCGACGCGACCCTCGCGACGGTCCGTGCGGCGCTCGCGAACGACCTCGACGCGCCGGCCGCACTGGCGGCCGTCGATGCCTGGGCGGACCTGTCCCTCGACCCCGCACGGGACACGTCCGCGGACGAGGAGGGCGCTCCCGGGGTCATGTCCCGTACGGTAAACGCCCTGCTCGGAGTGCGTCTCTGACCTCCTGAAGGTCCCGTAGGGGTCCGCTTTGGGTCAGGTAGGCCAGCACCACGCCATGCGCCGACCAGGTTAGTTTTGACCCCTGCTTCCGTTTGCATTTAACCCGGGGCAGGATGGGGAGCATGACGGAGTACGAGGAAGACTTCACGGGTGAGACCCGGGTCACCGTCACGACGACGCCCCGGTGCAGCACGCGCTATCGCGTGGTGCGCAACGGACCGGGATATACACCGGTCTACGACCGCGTCGAGGACGCCGCACGGTGTCTTGAGACGTGGGTGGGATTTCACGGTCCGGACGCCGGAGTGCGGATCGAACCCATCTCGAACAGCGCGTGAACCCGACCGCCGACGCCGAATAGACGCCGAACAGAAGAGGCCTGAGCCCCGTGGGCTCAGGCGTCTTTGCTGCGGTCCGCCGTCCGGTCAGAGCTTCTCGGGGCCGGTGTCCTTGCCGCCGCTGTCCTTGCCACCGGTGTCCCGCCGGCGCAGGTAGCGCTCGAACTCCCGCGCGATCGCGTCGCCCGAGGCCTCCGGGAGCTCGGCGGTGTCCTTCGCCTCCTCGAGCTGCGCCACGTACTCGGAGATCTCCGAGTCCTCGGAGGCCAGCTCGTCCACGCCGTGCTGCCAGGCGGCGGCGTCGTCCGGCAGCTCGCCCATGGGGACCGACTCGCCGAGTATCTCCTCGACGCGCGTGAGGATGGCGAGCGTCGCCTTGGGGGACGGCGGGTTGGCGACGTAGTGCGGCACCGCCGCCCACAGGCTGACCGACTGCAGGTCGCGCTGCGCGGCCTCGTGCTGCAGCACCCCCACGATCCCGGTGGGCCCCTGATAGGTGTTGGCCTCGATGTCGAGCACCGCCTGCAGGCCCACGCTGTCGGACGTCGCGGTCATCGGGATGGGCCGCGTGTGCGGTACGTCGGCCAGGAGCGCGCCGAGCGTGATCACGGTCCGCACGCCCAGGTCGTCGGCCACCTGCAGCAGGTCCTCGCAGTACTTGCGCCAGCGCATGGACGGCTCGACGCCGTGCACCAGCACGACCTTGCGCTCGCCCACCTGGGCCACCGACACGGAGGTCGTGGGCCAGGTGATGGACCGTTTGCCGTCGTCGTCCAACGAGATGTACGGCCGGTTGACCTGGAAGTCGTGGAACTCCTCAGGGTCGAGCTCTGTCACCTTCTCGGCACCCCACACCTCGGCCAGGTGCGTGAGGGCCGACGTGGCGGCACTTCCCGCGTCGTTCCAACCTTCGAAGGCAGCGAGGAGCACGGTCTGGCGAGGCGAGGCCTGCTCCGGCTGCTCGTGGTGCGCGTCGGTCATCCCCCCAGCCTAGGGTGTGGGGCGCTCGGCGTGACCAGGGGCACGGCCGCGTTCGCGGACGGGCGAATTGGCGGTCGGCTGCCCGCGTCGGCGCGGACGGCCAGGTCAGAACACCGGGACGCCGGCGCGCAGCGCCCCGCGGACCTGCACCTCGACGCCACGCCAGGTGCCCGTCCACAGCGTGTAGCCAGGATTCATCATGCGCTGGTCGATGGCGTGGTCGAGACCCAGCGCGCGGGCGATGCTCTCGCCGTCGTCCAGGTGCCAGGGCTGCAGGCAGACGCGCTCGGGCGTGACGGTGAGCACCTCGATCCAGTCCGCACGGACGTGCCGCAGCAGATCGATCACATCGCCGAGACGTTCGGTGACCGACTGCGTCGCAATGGGATTCACGAGACTCTCCGGAGCATGGGTCGGGCAGGGGGCGGACATCTGACGACTGGCTGACACCACTGTGCGCCGAGAGCATGGGACGTGCCATCGGCAGCGGTCGGGACGTTTCGGTGATAGATACGTCCCTGGGGGGTAACACGTGAGGAACCAAAGACTGGTCGCAGCGATGAGCCAGGCCGGCCTGAGCCAGGTGCGGCTCGCGGCTGCCGTCGGTGTGGACCCGAAGACCGTGGAGCGGTGGGTGGCCCAGGGCCGCACACCGCACCCGCGCCACCGCGTGGCGGTGTCCGAGGCTCTGGGCTGCGACGTCGCGGCGCTGTGGGGCGACGTCGACCGGGCCGAGGCGGCGGCGCAGGAGATCGTCGGGGTGTACCCGGCGCGCCGTGCGGTGCCGTCGGGGACCTGGCGCGCCTTCCTCGCCGGCGTGGAGCAGCGGTTCGAGCTGCACGCCTTCGCGGCGACGTTCCTGCCCGACCAGACCCTTGACCTGACCACGGAGATCGTCACCATGGCGGCGCGCGGGGTGCAGGTGCGCCTGCTGCTCGGCGACCCGGACGGCGAGGCCGTGGCGGTGCGCACGGAGGAGGAGGGCGGCACGGGTCTCGCCGGACGGATCGCGCTGGTGCTGGCCTACCTCGCGCCCGCACTGGGCACCCCGGGCGTCGAGGTGCGGCTGCACGACCGCACCCTGTACGCCACGACGTTCCGGTTCGACGACGACCTGCTCGTCAACACCCACGTGTGGGGCTCGCCCGCGGGCGCCAACCCGCTGCTGCACCTGAAGGACGGACCGGAGGCGTCGATGGCGCCCGCGTACCAGGCAGGGTTCGAGCGGGTCTGGGCCGCCGCCAAACCTTTGGAGGCATGGCCTCGGACGGAGGACTCGGGCAGGGTGGCCTGACCGTGCGGTTCGACTACTTCGACGACCCGACCGCGCCGCCCGTGAACTCCGTGGTCCCCTCGGTCACGGTGGCGGTGCGGGACGACGTCGGACGGCTGCTGCTGATCCACCGCACCGACAACGACCTCTGGGCCCTGCCGGGCGGAGGTATCGACCCCGGCGAGACCGTCCGTGAGGCGGGCGTCCGGGAGACCGAGGAGGAGACCGGGTACCGCGTGCGGATCACGGGCCTGGTCGGGATCTACACCGATCCCCGGCACGTGATCGAGTACTCGGACGGCGAGGTCCGTGCCCAGTTCTCCATCTGCATGCGCGGCACGGTCACCGGGGGAGCGGCCCGGACCTCGGTGGAGTCCAGCGAGGTCGTGTGGCAGCAGGTCGACCGGCTCGGCGAGCTGGCGATCCACCCCTCGATGCGGCTGCGGATCGAGCACGCGGTGGATCCGACGCGGACGCAGCCCTTCCTCACCTGAACGGCAGCCCCAGCCGGCGTTCGATCCCGGACACCAGCGTGCGCAGCCGCGGCTCCGCGTCGCGCATGCTGCGGGACACGAGGTGGCCGGGCGGGTAGCGGTCGTAGATCCGCTCGAACCGTTCGTCCACCGTGACGGTCTCACCGCGGGCCGACGTGGTCATGTCGCAGTACGTGAGCAGGTCCAGCAGCCCGGTGGCCGGCTCGGGGAACTCGCGCCGCAGCGCTCCGTCCAGACCTCGCTCCGCCGCCTCCACGGTTGCCTCCGTGTGGTGTGCGACGAGGCCGGTCAGCTCCGGCGGAGCCCCCAGCCCGCGGAGGTAGCGCGCTCCGTCGAGCTGGTGCAGGCCGGTGTCGCGCGCCGCGGCGGCGTAGCCGATGTCGTGGAGGTAGGCGGCGGAGACGAGCAGGTCCGGGCAGTCCAGGACCCGCGCGACGTGCTCGGCCCGCCGGCCGACGCCGATCGAGTGCGCGAGACGGTCGGCGCCAGGCTCGAAGAGCTCGGTCAGCAGCGCCTGTGCGCCCGCGGGGTCCAGCTCCCGCGGGATGGTTCCGTGCATCGGTTCACCGTAGAGCGCCGGGCCGTGCACGGCGCGTCGGGCGGCAAGGGACGTGGTCGGGGGACGTGTGCTGGTCTGCATCCTGGACCCCCGTCGTCAGAGCTCCGGCCGGCCGTTGACGACCCAGTTGCGGACCATCGCCGTCGCACGGTGGTGGCCGGCCAGCGCGTCCTCGCGCGTGGCGTGCAGCTCCGCGTACTCCTCGGTGCAGTCGAGCTTGTCGTCCTCGGACAGGACACCGTCCGGGTCGAGCCGCTCGACGAACACCATGGTCTCGTAGATCAGCGGGGTGCGGCCGTGGTCGTCGCGGGCCGGGGCCGTGGTGTCGATCCCGGTCCAGACGGTGGACACGTGGTAGAAGCCGATCTGGTCGTGGGCGACGTGGCCGCTGCCGGCCCCGAGGCGCAGCACGGACCACTGGTCCTGGGTGATCGGGTTGCCGTCGAGGTCGTAGTACGTCCGCTGCGAGAGTCGCTCGAAGAAATCGGGTCCGAACACGGTCTGCTCCTCCTCGTCGGTGCTGCCGGGACTCGCCGGCCATGGCCGTCGATCGTGGGCCAGCATCGCGCAGGACGCCCTGGTGCGCGCGGCGGGGCTGTGAGTTGCCTCGTGGAGCCGGCACCTGGGGTGCCGCATGGGTATTGCGCTGGTATGGGCGGGGCGCGATCATCGTGCCCATCGGTGTTCGAGGCCCGCGGTATCGCGGCTGACGCCGACACGTTCTCCCGGTACGAGCGAGATGACGGCCCCGACGTGTGGGCCGACCCGCTGTGGTGAGGGTCAGCGCGAGACGCCGGGGTGGACCTCGACGTCGAACTTCAGGTAGGTCGGCGAACCGTTGGTGATCCCGACACACTCTGGCCGGCCTGCCGGGGTGTGGCCGAGGCGCCAGATCTCCTCGAGGACGGCATCGTCGGAGGGCCGGTCGTTGCCGCCGTCGGCGTACTTCCGGAGGATCTTCTGGGCCGTCGCCCGGTCTGCTGCCGGGAGCTCCACACGCATCTTCGGCATGGCGCCACGGTAGGTTCGCCCACCGGGCCTCGCCCAGCGTTTTTGGTCCGGAGGGATCCAGGAAGCAGGGATTCGCTGCCCGAAAGAAGGGCATATGTCTGATTGCTCCGTCACGAATCACACTGCGAGGTGCGCGAAGTACCCGAGGTTCGGGCGAGTATGAACGAATGCTCAACCTGCGAAACCACCGGGCCCTGCTGTCCGCGGTCGGAGCGTTCGTCGTCGCCGGCGCCGGCAGCGGCATCGCCTGGTCCCAGGCCGAACGCACCAGCGAGCCCGCTGACGTGCTGCTCGACGCCGTGGAGCACAGCGAGTCGACGATGCGTGACTACATCGACGAGATCAGCGGCCGGTTCGACGAGATCGAGGCCACCTCCGACGCCGGACAGCAGCAGGAGCTGGCCACCGCGCTCATGGCGGACGTGCCCGACCTCGCCGAGGAGGCACGGGCCGACGTCCTGGCCGCCAAGGAGGACGCCCAGGCCGTGACGCTGCCCGACGGCAGCGAGCTCGACCGGGCTCGCGACGCCTACATGGCGCACATGGACGCGTGGATCGCGGAGTACGACGAGGCGATGGTGTCCCCGGCGGGCGTCGTCGAGATCGAGCCCACGGTGAACGAGACGTTCGACCAGGCGGTCGCCGCCTTCGGCAGGACCCAGCTCGACGCCGACCAGGAGGAGCGGGCGGAGCAGCTCCTCACGGACTGAACCGCGGCACGCTCTCCTCAGCCCCGCCAGCTCATGGGGGACTGGCTGAGCGCCGCGTCCGCCACTCGCCTCGCGACGTCCGTGCGGAGCGCCGCGTAGGACGAGTCGATCCACTCCTGGACGCCGGCCTGGCCGCCGTGCCGGTACTCGACCGCCTGGACGAGGCACTCCAGCTTGTCCGCATCGCGCGCGCAGCGCGCCTCCGGCGTCTGCTGCGCCTCGAACTCGGTGACGGCATCGACGACGGTCGCGGCGGCGGCGTGCGGCAGGGGAGCGACCTGGTCGCGCGTGACCGCCACGTTGTCCGGCTTGGTGACGTACGGGCGGGCTGTGTGCGGGAGGTCCGTGATACGGGTCTCCTGGGAGTCGTGCCAGAGCGCGAGATAGGCGGCGCGCGCCGGGTCGGCGCCTTCCTCCGCGGCCAGCAGGGCGGCGAGCTGCGCGACCCGCAGGCTGTGCTCGGCCACGGACTCCGGGTCCCGGACACCCACCTGCCACCAGCCGGAACGGCGCAGGCGCTTGAGCACGCCCATCTCGAAGGTGAAGGCGGCGATGCCGGAGGCGGCGGTGTGCGTCATGGGGCTATCGTCCGGGATCCCGCGCGGTTCGTCGTCGCGCCGCTACCGGAGCCGTGTGTCCCGTGTGTCGCGTGTGTCGCTGGACCGTCACTCGTGTCTCCCAGCCGGTTACCGGGTGTACAACGTCGGCACCTACGATGTCCCGGTGCCCCACGACTCCTCCGCTGTCCTTCCCGCCGCCGTCCTGTTCGACATGGACGGCACCCTGGTCGACACCGAGCCGTACTGGATGCGCGCCGAGCGCGAGATCGTCGCGGCGCACGGAGCGACGTGGACGCACGAGGACGCGCTGGGCGCCGTCGGCCAGGCGCTGCTGACCACCGGCACCATGCTGCGCGACGCCGGCGTCCCGCTCGAGCCTGCCGAGATCGTCGCCTGGCTCGTCGCCAGGGTCAACGAGCAGCTGCGTGAGGCGGTGCCGTGGCGGCCCGGTGTCCTGGAGCTCCTGGACGAGCTGCGGACGGCGCGGGTCCCCTGCGCGATCGTCACCATGTCCTACCGCAGCCAGGCCGAGGTCGTGGCCGACGGCGCCCCCGCCGGCACCTTCGCCCATCTCGTCACCGGTGACGAGGTGGCGCACGGCAAGCCGGACCCGGAGCCCTACCTCGTGGCCGCCGGCCTGTTCGACGTGCGGCCCGAGGACTGCGTGGCCATCGAGGACTCCGGCCCGGGGATCACCTCGGCGCTCGCGTCGGGCGCCCGCACCCTCGGCGTGCCCGCCGAGGTGCCCGTACCGCCACGACCCGGCCTGAGCCGCGCCGGATCGCTCAAGCAGATCGACCTCGAGGCCCTCGGTCGGATCGTGTCGGGCGAGGTCATCGACCTGCTGGGCTGAGCCGTGCCGGGCTGAGTCGTGCTGGGCTGAGCCGTGACCCGGTCGTCCCGGCTCAGACGGCGATCCCCAGGCGCAGGGGGATCGCACCCTCCGGGATCTCGGGGGGCGTACCGCCGAACTCCGGGCACATCGACTGGTGCGCGCACCAGCCGCACAGCTTCGACCTGCGTGGCTTCCACTCGCCGGTCCGCGCGGCGTCCTCGATGGCCGACCAGACGGTGCGGATCTTCTGCTCCGTCTGCTCCAGCTGACCCGCGGTGGGCTCGCCGCGCAGCACCTGACCGTCGCCCAGGTACACGAGCTGCAGCATCTTGGGCAGCACGCCGCGCTCGCGCCACAGCACCAGCCCGTAGAAGCGCATCTGGAACACCGCCGACGACTCGTAGCCCGGGCGCGGCGACTTGCCGGTCTTGTAGTCGACCACCCGCACGGCGCCGGTCGGCGCGACGTCGAGCCGGTCCACGATGCCGCGGAGCAGCGGGCCCCCGTCGAGCTGCGACTCCACCAGGAGCTCCCGCTCGGCCGGCTCCAGCCGGTTCGGGTCCTCCAGCGTGAAGTAGGTGCCCAACAGCGAGCCGGCTCCCGCGAGCCACCCCTCGCGATCCTGCCCGTCCGGCCCGATCCCGTCGGTGAACAGCGACGTGTACCGGTCGTCCGCCTCCAGCAGCCGGTCCCACTCACCGGGCAGCAGGTCGTGCGCGGCGGCCAGCGTGCGTTCGCCCAGCGGCGCGTCGTACAGCCGCTCCAGCACCGCGTGCACCAGCGTGCCGCGTGCCGCGGCGGCTGACGGCGGCTCCGGCAGCCGGTCCACCGTCCGGAACCGGAACAGCAGAGGGCACTGCATGAAGTCGTTCGCGCGGGACGGGGACAGGGCCGGCGGCCGCGACGGCGCACGCACGGTCGACACGGCGTCGTCGGCCGCCTCCGCCGTCACGTCCAGCACCGGCTCCTGGGATACCTCCGTCGTCGTCATGGCCCCAACCCTAGGCGCGGTCACCGACATCCCCGGGCAGCCGTCCACAGCGTGCCGTGCGCCCGAGCGTGACAGGGCGGATAGGTTTGTCCGGTGACCACCTCGGAGCCCGCCTCCACGCCCGCACCGCCCGCCCCGCAGCGCTCGAAAGGGTTCGTCATCGGCCGCGTGGCCGGCGCTCCAGTCATCGTCACGCGGTCCTGGTTCCTCGCGGCGTTCATCCTGACGATCCTGTTCGTGCCCAACGTCCAGGCGCTCGCGCCGGGGCTCGGCGCGGGCGCCTACCTCGTGGCGTTCGCGTTCGTGCTGCTCCTGTTCGGCTCCGTGTTCCTGCACGAGGCCGCGCACGCGCTGGTCGCCCGGGCGCGCGGCCAGAACGTGACCGAGCTTGCCGTCACGCTCTGGGGCGGCCACACCGCCTACACCGGCGGCCTGGGACGACCGCTGGACGGCTTCCTCGTCGCCGTCGTCGGGCCCCTGACGAACCTGGCGCTCGCGGCCGGGTTCTGGTTCGCGTACCAGGCATCACCGGTGCTGAACGTGCCGACGCTCCTGCTGTACGCGGGAGCCCTGTCCAACGCCTTCGTCGGGGCGTTCAACCTGCTCCCCGGGCTGCCGCTCGACGGCGGCCAGATCCTCGAGTCCATCGTCTGGGCCGGCACGGGCAAGCGCACCACCGGCACGATCATCGCCGGCTGGGTGGGCCGCGTCGTCGCCGTCGGCGTCCTGGTCTGGGCCCTGGCGGTGCCGTTCGTGCAGGGCACCACCCCACGGCTCACCACCGTGCTGTGGTCCGCGCTGATCGGGGCGTTCCTCTGGGCGGGCGCGGGCGCCGCGATCACGAACGGCCTGCGCAGGGAGGCGATCGACGGGCTCTCCGCCGCGGCGCTCGCCGGCCCCGCCGTCCTCGTGCCGCTCGGCTCCACGGTCGCGGGGGCGCTGAGCGCCCGGGCCGCGGCGGCGGGCGGCGGGGTGCCGGCGCACTACGTGGTCGTCGTGGGAGGGCACGACGACGCTCCCGTCGCGGTGCTCGACGGCGACGCCGTCGACGCGGTACCGGCGTCGGCCCGGGAGCTGACCCAGGTCGACGCCGTGGCCGTGCCGTTCGTCCCGGGGTCAGCGGTCCACCCGGAGATGTCGGGCACGGCGCTGCTGACGCACCTGGCCCAGCGGTCGGGTGGCGCCAGACTGGTCCCGGTGGTCGACGCCGGCCGGGTCACCGGGGTGCTCGACCTCGCCGACGTCGCGCGGGCGGTCCGCGCGACGTGACCGACGGCGCCGCCCCGGGGCACGCGGGCGGGGAGCCCAGCGCCTAGGATGGTCCGTCGTGACCACACCCACCGATACCCCGACCGCCACTGGCGCCGAACTGCGCCGAGGCCCGTTCCGCGTGGGCGACAAGGTCCAGCTCACCGACCCCAAGGGTCGCCTGCACACCATCACGCTGCAGCCTGGCGGGACCTTCCACACGCACAAGGGCTACTTCAAGCACGAGCAGATCATCGGGCAGCCCGAGGGCTCGGTGGTCGTCAACACCGCGGAGATCGAGTACCTCGCCCTGCGCCCGCTGCTGGCCGACTACGTCCTGTCGATGCCCCGCGGCGCAGCCGTCGTGTACCCGAAGGACGCCGCGCAGATCGTCGCCATGGCCGACATCTACCCGGGTGCACGCGTGGTCGAGGCCGGTGTCGGCTCCGGTGCGCTGACGATGTCGCTGCTGCGCGCCGTCGGCGACGCCGGCCACGTGCACTCGATCGAGCGGCGCGAGGACTTCGCGGCCATCGCCCAGGGCAACGTCGAGACGTTCTTCGGTGGGCCGCACCCGGCGTGGGAGCTCTCGGTCGGTGACCTCTCCGACGTGCTGCCCGAGGTCGCGGAGCCGGGCACCGTCGACCGCGTCGTCCTGGACATGCTCGCCCCCTGGGAAAACGTCGACGCGGTCGCCTCGGCGCTCGCCCCCGGCGGGGTGCTCGTCTGCTACGTGGCCACCACCACCCAACTTTCGCGCACAGCAGAAGACCTGCGTGCGGACGGCCGGTTCACCGAGCCGGCGGCCTTCGAGACGATGATCCGCGGGTGGCACCTCGAGGGTCTGTCCGTACGTCCCGAGCACCGGATGATCGGTCACACGGGCTTTCTCATCATCGCCCGCCGGATGGCCGACGGTGTCGTCGCGCCCGAGCGGAAACGGCGTCCTGCCAAGGGTGCGTACCCCGTGACGCCCGAGGCGGAGTGGACGCCGGAGGAGCTCGGGGAGCGCGCGGTGTCGGACAAGAAGGTCCGAAAGGTGCGACGTGACCTGGGCGTTGCGCCCGCGGACACGAACGCCCCGCCTGCGTGAACGGGCTGTAACGATCGAGCACCCCGGACGTCTCAAACGGGTGTTCTTACTCCCGGTGTGTCAGTGACTGTGCTTAGAGTGCTGTTCTCGGAGGCGTTTGCGTCATATGGTCGCCTCCCGGGCCCTACGAGAGGGGATGTCATGACCGAGAACACGTCAGGATACAACCATCCCGAGCACGAGTCTTTGCCAAACCGCGACTACGAGCGCCAGATTGCCCTCCTCTCAGCCAAGAACGAGCGCCTGGCGGAGGCTCTCCGTGCGGCGCGCGACCAGATCGTCGAGCTGAAGAAACAGCTCGACGATCTTGCCAAGCCGCCGGGCACGTACGCCGTGTTCCTGGGCGCGCACACGGACGGCTCGGTGGACATCTCGTCCGCCGGCCGCAAGATGCACGTCTCCGCCAGCCCCAGCCTGGACGTCACGCGGCTGAGCCCTGGCCAGGAGGTCAAGCTCAACGAGGCCATGACGGTCGTCGGGGCCGGCGAGTACGAGACCACCGGCGAGCTCGTGACCGTCAAGGAGATGCTCGGGGGCGACCGGGTGCTCGTCGTGGGCCGCGCGGACGAGGAGCGCGTGGTGCGCCTCGCCGGCTCGGTGATGGACGCGCCGCTCCGCGTCGGTGACTCGCTCACCGTCGACACCCGCAGCGGGTTCGTCTTCGAGGTCGTGCCGAAGTCCGAGGTCGAAGAGCTGGTCCTCGAAGAGGTCCCGGACATCGAGTACGAGGACATCGGTGGCCTCGGTCAGCAGATCGAGGCGATCCGGGACGCGGTCGAGCTGCCGTTCGCCCACCCCGACCTGTTCCGGGAGCACGGTCTGCGCCCGCCCAAGGGCGTGCTCCTGTATGGTCCGCCCGGATGTGGCAAGACGCTCATCGCCAAGGCGGTGGCCCACTCCCTCGCCGGGATGGTCGCTCGCGCTCACGGGGGCAACCCGGAGGTGAAGAGCTACTTCCTCAACGTCAAGGGCCCGGAGCTGCTCAACAAGTACGTGGGCGAGACCGAACGGCACATCCGCCTGATCTTCGCCCGTGCCCGGGAGAAGGCCAGCCAGGGTATGCCCGTCGTCGTCTTCTTCGACGAGATGGAGTCGCTGTTCCGCACCCGCGGCACCGGCCTCTCGTCGGACGTGGAGACGACCATCGTGCCTCAGCTCCTTGCCGAGATCGACGGCGTGGAGCGGCTCGACAACGTCATCGTCATCGGCGCGTCCAACCGCGAGGACATGATCGACCCGGCCATCCTGCGCCCGGGACGTCTCGACGTGAAGATCAAGATCGAGCGGCCCGACGCCGAGGGCGCCAAGGAGATCTTCGGCAAGTACCTCACCAAGGAGCTGCCGATCCACGCGGACGACGTGGCGGAGTACGGCGGCAACATCGCCTCGGCCCTCGACGGCATGATCACGTCGGTCGTGGAGCGGATGTACTCGGAGGACGAGGAGAACCAGTTCCTGGAGGTCACCTACGCCTCCGGCGACAAGGAGACCCTCTTCTTCAAGGACTTCAACTCGGGCGCCATGATCCAGAACGTGGTGGACCGGGCCAAGAAGAACGCCATCAAGGACTTCCTGGCCACCGGCCAGAAGGGCATCCGCGTCGAGCACCTGCTGACCGCGTGCGTCGACGAGTTCAAGGAGAACGAGGACCTCCCGAACACGACCAACCCCGACGACTGGGCGCGCATCAGCGGCAAGAAGGGCGAGCGCATCGTCTTCATCCGCACCATCGTCCAGAAGAAGGGCGAGGGCGCCACGCCGCGCACCATCGACACCGTCCAGAACACCGGTCAGTACCTCTGACAGCCATGGAGCAGGGTCCGCGTCCGTCGTCCGGCGGGCGCGGACCCTGCCTCACCAACGGGACTACTCCGGCATAGGGTGGTGAACGTGAGCGTGCGTCGTGTGATGGGCATAGAGACCGAGTACGGGGTCCTGCAACCAGGTCGCCCCCTGGCCAACCCCATGCTGCTGTCGAGCCAGGTGGTGACGACCTACCGGGCGATCTCCACCCGTTCCGAGGGGACGGGTGGCAAGGCTCGCTGGGACTACGACGACGAGGACCCGCTGCAGGACGCGCGGGGCTTCCACCTCGACCGCGCCTCGGCGCAGCCCTCGATGCTGACCGACGACCCGGCGCGGCCCGCGCCGTCGGGCCCCGTCACCGGTCAGGTCCCCGTGGTGGAGCCCGGCCTGCCCGGCCGTGGCCGACGCCGGTCGGCCCCGACCCAGGAGGTCGAGCGGCCCGCCACCGACGAGTACGACGACCCGAGCGCTGCGAACGTCATCCTCACCAACGGCGCGCGGCTGTACGTGGACCACGCCCACCCCGAGTACTCCTCGCCCGAGGTCATGTCACCCGAGGACATCGTCCGCTGGGACGTCGCCGGCGAGCGGGTCATGCTCGCCGCCCTGAGGGAGCTGGCAGGCTTCCCCGGTAGCGAGGTGGTCCTCTACAAGAACAACGTGGACGGCAAGGGCGCCAGCTACGGCACGCACGAGAACTACCTCGTGGACCGGTCGCTGCCCTTCACCACGCTCGCGGAGCTCATCACGTCGTTCCTCGTCACCCGCCAGGTGTTCACGGGCTCCGGGCGCGTCGGCCTGGGGGCGACGAGCGGTACCGCGGGCTACCAGATCTCCCAGCGCGCCGACTACATCGAGGCCGAGATCGGCCTGGAGACGACGCTGCGCCGGCCCATCGTCAACACTCGCGACGAGCCGCACGCCGACCGGCAGCGGTGGCGTCGCCTGCACCTCATCCTCGGGGACGCCAACCTGATGGAGGTGCCCACCTACCTGAAGACGGGCACGACGTCGCTGGTGCTGTGGGTGCTGGAGCACCTCGACGAGCTGGCCGAGGCCGGCGTGGAGGCCCGTGCCGAGCTCGAGGCGCTCCGGCTGGCCAGTCCGGTGAGCGACGTGCAGAAGGTCTCGCGCGACCTCGCGCTGACCGCGCGGCTCGACCTGGCGGACGGCAGGACCATGACGGCGCTGGAGGTGCAGGGTGAGGTCGCCGACGTCGTGCGACGGTCCCTGAAGGTGCTCGGCACCGACGCGGAGTCGGACGCCGTGCTCGACCGCTGGACGTCCGTCCTCGAACGCCTCGGCACCGACCCGGGCTCCTGCGCGCGCGAGGTGGAGTGGATCGCCAAGATGCGGCTCCTGGACCGCCTGCGCTCGCGGGACGGGCTGGAGTGGGACCACCCCCGGCTGCACGCGATGGACCTGCAGTGGTCCGACGTGCGTCCCGAGCGAGGCATCTACCACCGGCTGCTCGCCAAGGGTGCGGTGGACCGCATCGTCGACGAGGAGAGCGTCGCACGAGCCGTGCAGCACCCGCCGACAGACACGCGCGCCTACTTCCGGGGCGAGGTGATGGCCCGCTACGGGAGCCAGATCTCGGCGGCGAGCTGGGACTCCGTCATCTTCGACGTCGACGGGTCCCAGGCGTTGCAGCGCGTGCCGATGCTCGACCCGACCCGGGGCACACGCCACCACATCGGTGCGCTGCTCGACGCGAGCCCCGACGCCGCGGCCCTGCTCGCGGGACTCTCCGGAAGAAGGTGACCGGGGATGTCAGTGTCACCGCCTAGGGTCAATACCTGAGGTCAGGGCCTAGGCTTCGAGACCAGCACTACGTCAGAGAATCACCAGGAGGCGATCATGGCCGGTCAGGAAAGAATCAACCCGTCACAAGAGGACCGCACTCCCGACGACGACGCGGAGACCCCGGCGCCCGCCGCGGCGGCGGCGCAGAAGGACGACGACGAGGTCGACGCCCTGCTCGAGGAGATCGACGACGTGCTGGAGACCAACGCCGAGTCGTTCGTTCGTGGATTCGTCCAGAAGGGTGGGCAGTGACCCTGAGCGCAGACCGCACCACAGGACGACTCCCGGACGCCTTCCTGCGTCCGGGATCGTCGTCCTTCGTGGACTTCCTGGCCGAGCATGCCCCCGACCGCCTGCCCGGTAACCGAGTCATGCCGGCGGGCGTGACCGACCCGGCGACCTTGTCCCCGCACGCCACCACGATCGTGGCGCTCACCTTCGACGGTGGCGTCCTGCTGGCGGGCGACCGCCGCGCCACCGCCGGGCCGATGATCGCCAGCCGCAGCATCGAGAAGGTGTTCCCGGCCGACGAGTACTCGGCGGTGGGCATCGCCGGTTCCGCCGGTATCGGTCTGGAGCTAGTGCGGCTCTTCCAGCTCGAGCTCGAGCACTACGAGAAGATCGAGGGATCGCTGCTCTCGCTCACGGGCAAGGCGAACCGCCTGGCCACGATGCTGCGCGCCAACCTGCCCATGGCGATGCAGGGGCTGGCCGTCGTGCCGCTGTTCGCGGGCTACGACCTGGACAAGGACACCGGCCGCATCTTCAGCTACGACGCGACCGGTGGCCGCTACGAGGAGCACGAGCACCACGGCGTGGGCTCGGGATCCCTCTTCGCCAGGGGCTCCCTGAAGAAGCTGTGGCGGCGCGGCATGGACGCGGACGCCGCGGTCCAGGTGGCGGTCGAGGCGCTCTACGACGCCGCGGACGACGACTCGGCGACGGGCGGCCCTGACACCGTGCGCGGGATCTTCCCCGTGGTCGCGACGGTGTCCGTGGACGGCTATCAGCGCATCGAGGACGCGGAGATCTCCCGCGTTGCGGAGCAGATCGTGGCGCAGCGTCGAGAGAGGGGGCACCTCGCATGAACATGCCGTTCTACGTCTCGCCCGAGCAGCTGATGAAGGACCGGGCGGACTTCGCCCGCAAGGGCATCGCCCGCGGCCGGTCCGTGGTGGTGCTGGCCTACGACGGCGGTATCGCGTTCGCGACGGAGAACCCGTCGCGTGCGCTGCACAAGATCTCGGAGATCTACGACCGCATCGCCTTCGCGGCCGTCGGCAAGTACAACGAGTTCGAGAACCTGCGCGTGGCCGGCGTGCGGTACGCCGACATGCGCGGCTACTCCTACGACCGGTCGGACGTGACGGCCCGGGGCCTGGCGAACGCGTACGCGCAGACGCTCGGCACGGTGTTCATCACCGAGTCGAAGCCGCTCGAGGTGGAGATCGTCGTCGCCGAGGTCGGCGCGACGCCGGAGGACGACCAGATCTACCGGCTCACGTACGACGGCACGGTGGCGGACGAGCACGGCTTCGTCGTCATGGGCGGCCAGGCCGAGCAGCTGGGCCGGAAGGTCAAGGACGGCTGGCGCGAGAACATGTCGCTCGGCGAGGCGCTGCGGCTCGCCGTGGCCGCACTCGGCTCGGGCGAGGGCTCCTCGTCACGCACCATCGAGGCGGCGCAGCTCGAGGTCGCGGTCCTGGAGCGGGGCCGGCCTCGGCGGTCGTTCCGGCGCCTTGCCCGGCCGGTCCTGGCCGACCTGCTCGCGGACGGTGCGGAGGCGTCCTCGGGCGAGGCGACGGGGGACGACCTCCCGCCGGTGGACGCCCTCCCCGTCGGCACCGCTACGCCGGGCACCTCGACGGCGGACACGGTTCCGCCGGACCCGACCGACTCCGCCGCCGGCTCCGGCGACACCGCCACCACCGGCCCTGATGCGTCGGACGCCGGGCCGGAGGGCCCGACCGACGCATCCCCGACCGAGGAGAAGCCGGACGAGCGACCGGAGGCACCCGGCAGCACGCCCGACACCGAGCGATAGCAGCACGTTCCGCGAACAGGGAGGGGAAGTCCATGGACCGCAGGATCTTCGGTCTCGAGACCGAATACGGCGTGACGTGCGCGGCCGACGACGGGCGTGGCCTGTCGGCTGACGAGGTCGCCCGCTACCTGTTCCGGAAGGTGGTGGCGTGGGGCCGTTCCTCGAACGTCTTCCTGAGGAACGGCTCCCGCCTCTATCTCGACGTCGGATCCCACCCCGAGTACGCGACGGCGGAGTGCGACGACGTGCGCCAGCTCGTCTCGTACGACCGGGGCGGCGAACGGATCCTGGAAGGCCTGGTCGCGGACGCGCAGCAGCGCCTGGAGCACGAGGAGCTCCCCGGCAAGATCCACCTGTTCAAGAACAACACGGACTCGGCGGGCAACTCCTACGGGTGCCACGAGAACTACCTGGTGCGGCGGTCCGGCGACTTCTCACGGCTGTCGGACGTGCTGGTGCCGTTCCTCATCACGCGCCAGATCCTCGTCGGGGCGGGCAAGGTGCTCTCGACGCCGCGCGGCGCGGTGTTCTGCCTCTCGCAGCGTGCCGACCACATCTGGGAGGCCGTCTCCAGCGCGACCACGCGGTCGCGCCCGATCATCAACACGCGCGACGAGCCGCACGCTGACGCCGAGCTGTACCGCCGGCTCCATGTCATCGTCGGCGACTCCTCGATGGCCGAGCCCACCACGATGCTCAAGGTGGGATCGACCGATCTCGTGCTGCGCCTGGTCGAGGCGGGGGTGCCGATGCGGGACCTCACGCTGGAGAACCCGATCCGAGCCATCCGGGAGATCAGCCACGACCGCACGGGCAAGCACGCCGTGACCCTGGCCAACGGGCGGACCATGACGGCCGTCGAGATCCAGTCGGAGTACTACGAGCGCGCTCGTGAGCTCGTGGAGGCCAACCTCGAGGTCACGCCGGTGGTCAAGCAGGTGCTCGACCTGTGGGAGCGAGGGCTGCGCGCGCTGGAGGTGGAGGACCTGTCGCTCGTGGACCGCGAGCTGGACTGGGCCATCAAGCTCAAGCTCATCCGGCGGTACCAGGAGAAGCACGGCATGGGCCTCGACGACCCGCGCATCGCACGGCTCGACCTGGCCTACCACGACATCTCCCGCACCGAAGGTCTGTACAACCTGCTCGCGGCCCGTGGCATGGTCGAGCGGGTCACGACCGACCTCGAGGTCTTCGAGTCCACGGCGCTGCCACCACAGACCACCCGGGCCAAGCTGCGCGGCGACTTCGTCCGGGCGGCCCAGGAGGCGCGGCGGGACTACACGGTGGACTGGGTGCACCTCAAGCTGAACGACCAGGCCCAGCGCACCGTGCTGTGCAAGGACCCGTTCAAGAGTGTCGACGACCGGGTGGAGCGCCTGATCGAGAGCATGTGAGCAGGGGCGAGCGCCCCGGGACCGGTCACGGGGCCGGTTTCCCGGGGCCTCCTTGTGGGCAGGGTCTCGTACCGGGGACGCGGTGCCGGGAGCATCGTCGCGTCGTGGGAGAATCTGCTGGTGAGTTCCTGGGTACGTGTCGTCGTCGGCGCGCTGGCAGCGGCGACGGTGGCCGTGACCGCCGCGTGCGCGCCCGCGTCGCTGCCGGTGGACGTCGGCCCGGCGCCGACGTCGTCGGCCTCGCAGGCTCCGCTACAGGTCAAAGGGACGAGTGGCGCGCCGCCCACGCTCGAGTACGAGCAGCCGTTCGCCGTGGTCGAGCCCGGCTCGCGCACGGTCTGGCCCGGCACGGGGGACGTGCTGGAGCGCGACGACCCGGTGCTCCTGAACCTCTACGCGCAGGACGGCCGGGACGGCTCGGAGCTGCAGAACACCTTCCGCACGGCGCCGGTGGCGTACGCGATGACCGAGCGGTCGCTCGGCAACCACCTCTTCGAGGCGCTCGAGGGCAAGCGCGTCGGCACGCGGCTCCTGCTCATGGAGGAGCAGGACGGCGTCCCGGTACTGCTCGTGGCGGACGTCCTGCCGGCTCGTGCGTCGGGCGTCGAGGCGGCCGCACCGGGCAAGAACCTGCCACAGGTGCGCCTCGACGAGCTCGGCGCCCCGACCGTACGTGTCCCGCGCGGCGTCGAGCCGCCGTCGGAGCTGGTGGTGCACCCGCTGATCCGAGGGTCGGGGCATCAGGTGCGCGCCGGCCAGATCGTCACCGTGGAGTTCACCGCCGTGCGCTGGAGCGACGGTGGGGTGGTCGACACGACGTGGACCGAGGGCACGCCGCCGCAGTCCGCGGAGATCGGGATCGGCAGACTGGTCGAGGGCTGGGACCAGGGACTGCTGGAACAGACCGTCGGTTCCCAGGTCATGCTGGTGGTACCGCCGCAGGACGGCCACGCCAACACCACGAGCCGGCTCGCCGGCGAGACGCTGGTGTACGTGGTCGACATCCTCGATGCGCACAGCGCCGATCCGCACCCTGCGGGTGCCGAGGAAGAACCCGAGAAGAAGGAGGGCTGATGTCCGTCGCGATCCGCGTGATCCCGTGCCTGGACGTCGACGCGGGCCGAGTGGTCAAGGGCGTCAACTTCGCCGACCTGCGCGACGCGGGCGACCCGGTCGAGCTCGCCGACCGGTACGACGCCGAGGGCGCCGACGAGCTCACGTTCCTGGACGTGTCAGCCTCGTCCGGCGACCGAGAGACCATGGTCGACGTCGTGCGCCGCACCGCCGAGCAGGTCTTCGTGCCGCTCACCGTCGGAGGGGGCGTGCGCTCCACGGACGACGTCGACCGCCTGCTGCGGGCAGGTGCCGACAAGGTCGGCGTGAACACGGCAGCGATCGCGCGGCCCGAGCTGATCGCCGAGATCGCCGAGCGGTTCGGCTCGCAGGTGCTGACGCTCAGCGTCGACGCCCGCCGCGTCACGGGCGACGTCACCACGCCGTCGGGCTACGAGGTCACCACCCACGGCGGGCGGCGCGGCACCGGCATCGACGCCGTGGAGTGGGCGGAGCGGGTGGCGGTCCTGGGAGCGGGGGAGATCCTGCTCAACTCGATGGACGCCGACGGCACCAACGCCGGGTTCGACCTGGAGATGCTCCGCGCCGTGCGGGAGCGGGTGCACGTCCCGCTCGTCGCCTCCGGCGGAGCTGGTACGCCCCAGCACTTCGTGGAGGCCGCACAGGCGGGGGCCGACGCGGTCCTCGCGGCATCGGTGTTCCACTTCGGCGTGCTGACCGTCGGCCAGGTCAAGGACACGATGCGCGCGGCAGGTCTCGTCGTCCGCTGACGCCCGGCGTCACCGGCCGCGACCAGCCCTCCGCCGGCGCGCTTGACCTCAACTTAGGTCAAGGTCGTAACGTCGTTGACGCCCAGGGCGAAAATCTGTCGAATCGATTCCCGGGCCGTGAGAAAATTCTGCTGTCCCCGAGGAAGCGAGATCTCGCCGTGCCCACAGCTGTGCCCACAGACGCCCCGCGACCCAGGCCGATGGGGCTGACCGGTTCGCGTGTCCGCCGGTCGCTCGCGCTGATGTGGCGCGGCATGCGGTCCCACCCGGGGATCTACGCCCTGGCCGTGGGCGCCTCGGCGATCTTCGGCGCCCTCACCGTCGGTGTGAGCCGCGCCGTCGGCTGGGCCACGGACGCCGTGGTCGTGCCCGCCATCGCCGGCGACGAGGTCGCGCGCGACCGGGTGTGGCTCGGCGGCCTCGTCCTCGCCGCCGTGGCACTGACCCTCGCGCTGTCCGTCGCGGGCCGGCGCATCTGGGCGGGCTTCGGTGTCGTCCGGATCCAGGCCGACCACCGCACGGCGCTGACCCGCCAGTACCTGCGCCTGCCCGCCTCCTGGCACCGCGCGCACCCCGCCGGCCAGCTCCTGAACCACACCACCTCCGACACGGAGGCCGCCACCGGCGTCTTCAACCCGCTGCCGTTCGCACTCGGCGTCGTGGTCATGATCGGCGTCTCCATCGGCATGCTCCTGACGATCGACCCCTGGCTGGCGCTCGCGGCGCTCGCCGTCATCCCCGTCACGGTGGCCGTCAACGCCGTCTACCAGCGCCACATGTCCCCGGCCGTGACCCGGGCGCAGCGCCTGCGCGGCGACGTCGCCGACGCGGCGCACGAGAGCTTCGAGGCCGCACTCCTGGTCAAGTCGCTCGGCACGGAGGGACGCGAGGAGGAGCGGTTCGACGCCCGCACGCAGGAGCTGCGTGCCGCCAACGTGCGTGTCGGCATCGTGCGCTCGCTGTTCGACCCCGTGATCCAGACGCTGCCCGCGGTCGGCACCCTGCTGGTGCTCGCCATCGGTACGTGGCGCATCTCGACCGGTGACGTCGTCGCCGGCGACATCGTCACCGCTGCCTACCTGCTCACCATGATGACCGTGCCCGTGCAGGCGTTCGGCTGGGTCCTCGGCGAGCTGCCGCGCGCGCTGGTCGGCTACGAGCGCATCGCGCAGGTCGTCGACTCGACGGGCGCCCTCGCGTACGGCGACGCCCGCCTGCCGCAGACGCCCGGCCAGGCCGGCCTCGCTGTCCGCCTGGACGGCGTGGGCGTCGACGTGCCCGCGATCAGCGGGGCGCGCGGCCGCACGATCACCCTGCTCGACAGCGTGGACGTCGACGTCGAGCCCGGTACGACGGTCGCCGTCGTCGGCACCACCGGCGCCGGCAAGACCACTCTCGTGAGCCTCCTGGCCCGCCTGTCCGACCCGACCCGTGGACACGTGCTGCTCGACGGCGTCGACGCGCGAACCCTGGCCGACGGCGAGATCCCGGCCCACGTCGCGTTCGTCACCCAGACCACGTTCATCTTCGAGGACACGGTGCGCGGCAACGTGACCCTCGCCGACGAGGGCGCGCCCGGCGCACCGTCCGACGACGACGTGTGGGAGGCCCTGCGGCTCGCCCGCCTGGAGGACACCGTGCGGGAGCTCGCCGGTGGCCTCGACGCGCCGCTCGGCGAGCGCGGCGCCAACCTCTCCGGCGGGCAGCGCCAGCGCCTCGCGATCGCACGCGCCCTGGTCCGCGCCCCTCGGCTCCTCGTGCTCGACGACGCGACCAGCGCCGTCGACCCACGGGTCGAGCAGGAGATCCTGCGCGGGCTGGCCGACCGGGCCGACGAGCGGGCCGCCGGCCAGGCGGCCAGCGGGACCGGCTCGGGCGCCGGCCGCAGGTCGGGCACCACGGTGATCATGGTCGCCTACCGCATGTCGTCGGTGGCGCTCGCCGACCGCGTCATCCACGTCGACGGCGGCCGTGTCGTCGACACCGGGACGCACGACGAGCTCATGGCGCGCGACGCCGGCTACCGCGAGCTGGCCACGGCCTACGAGGTCGAGACCGAGCGCAGGGAGCAGGAACGGGCCGACGCGGCCGCCGCCGGTGTGCTGGACGACGAGCTGGAAGAGGTGGCCGGATGACCGCGGCGACGGACGAGCGCGACGTGCCCGACGTGCCCGAGGACCTGCTCGACGCCGACGGCGCGCGCATCGAGTCGACGAGCAGCCTCGGCGTGTTCGCGACGCTGCGCCGGGGCATCGAGATCAGCCCCGAGATCGCCCGGGGCATCTGGGTGACGCTCGGGCTGGCCTCCCTCGCGGCCGCCGGCCGGGTGGTGGTGCCGCTCGCGGTGCAGCAGACCATCGACGTCGGCATCCTGGCCGACGACGGACCCGACGCGGGCCGGGTGGCGCTCCTCGCGTCGCTCGCGGCGGGCGCGCTCGTGCTGGCCGGGCTCTGCGCGGCGCTCGTCAACGTGCGGCTGTTCCGCTCGGCCGAGGCCGGCCTGGCGACCCTGCGGGTCAAGGCGTTCCGGCACGTGCACGACCTGTCGACCCTGACGCAGAACACCGAGCGGCGCGGCGCGCTGGTCTCCCGCGTCACCAACGATGTCGACACCGTGTCGCTGTTCGTGCAGTGGGGCGGCATCATGCTGCTCGTCAGCGCGCTGCAGATCGTGGTGGCGACCGGGCTGATGGTCGTGTACTCGCCGGTCCTCACGGCGGTGGTGTGGGTCGCCTTCGTGCCGATGTTCCTGGTGATCCGGTACGGGCAGAAGTACGTCAACCGCGCCTACACCCTGGTGCGGGAGCGGGTCGGGGCGATGCTGGGCGCCATCTCCGAGGCCGTCGTGGGCGCCGAGACGGTGCGCGCGTACGGCGTGTCCGAGCGCACGGGGCGCCGCATCGGCGGCGCCGTCGAGGACACCCGCAGCGCGCAGGCCCGGTCACAGGTCCTGGTCGCCGCGACGTTCTCGTCGGGTGTCCTGATCTCGAACCTGGTGCTCTCGATCGTCGTCGTCGTGGGAACGCTGCTCGGCGTGGGCGGCGGCCTGACGGCCGGTCAGCTCGTGGCCTTCCTGTTCCTGGTGCAGCTGTTCACCGGCCCGGTCCAGATGGCGACCGAGATCCTCAACGAGCTGCAGAACGCGGTGGCGGGGTGGCGGCGCGTGATCGCCGTCATCGAGACGCCGGTGCAGGTGGCCGAGAAGCCGGGCGCGACGACGCAGGAGCGCGGGCCCGCCCGCGTCACGCTGCGCGACGTCCGGTTCTCGTACCCGAACGGGCCAGAGGTGCTGCACGGCGTGACGCTGGACCTGCCGCCGCGCACCAAGGTCGCGGTGGTGGGCCAGACCGGCTCCGGCAAGACGACCATCGCCAAGCTGGTCACCCGCCTCATGGACCCGACGTCGGGCGCCGTGGAGCTGGACGGCGTGGACCTGCGGGACCTCACGTTCGCGTCGCTGCGCGAGCGCGTCGTGCTGGTGCCGCAGGAGGGCTTCCTCTTCGACGGGACCGTGCTGGCGAACGCGGCGTACGGCCTGCGGGGTGGGGCGGCAGGTCCGACCACCGGACCGGTGGCCGAACCGGTGGAGATCACGCCCGAGACCCGCGCTGCCGTCGAGCAGGCATTCGTCGAGCTCGGGCTGTCCGACTGGGTCGCCGACCTGCCGGACGGGCTCGACACGGAGGTGGGCCAGCGGGGCGAGGCGCTGTCGGCGGGGGAGCGGCAGCTCGTCGCGATCGCACGCGCCTACCTCGCCCAGCCGGACCTGCTCGTGCTCGACGAGGCGACGTCGGCCGTGGACCCCGCCACCGAGGTCCGCATCGCGCGCGCCCTGGACTCGCTGACCGCCGGACGCTCCACGATCACCATCGCCCACCGGCTCTCGACCGCAGAGGCGTCCGACCTCGTGGTCGTGGTGGACGAGGGTCACGTGGCCGAGGTCGGCCCGCACGACGAGCTGGCCGCGGCCGACGGCATCTACGCCCGTATGCACGCGAGCTGGATATCCCAAACCCGGTAGCCACTGCGCCGAACCGCAACCCATCACCCGGACGGAGTCCGTGCACAGGTCCGCCGGACACGTCGCCGCCGCGCCGTGTGAACGGCGTTGGCCGGCGCCATGGGACGACGGAACGAGCTCCCCGGCGATCTCGCGATCATCGCCGAGGCTCAGGCAGGCCTGATCACGACCGCGCAGTGTCCTGACCGCGCCGTGTCCTGACCTCGGTGTGTCGCCCACGCGTGTCGACCGGCTGATCGAGTCGGGGGCGTGGAGACGAGTCACCCGCGGCGTCTACGACACCGACCCGACGCCCATCGCTTCCCGGCATCCCGATCGCCGGCGACGTCGGGCAGCCTTCGCTGCGAAGCGCATGCTCGGGCCTGACTCGGTGGTGGTCGGTGCCTGCGCGCTTGCCCTCCATGGTGTCTGGGGCCTTCCGATCGCGCTCGAGCCGCAGGCGGGCCCTGCCCGGCGGGCGTCGCACCTACTCGCGGGACGGTATCCACGCCCGGCGCGGTGTCCGGCAAGGTGCGCGCAACGCTGGACAAGCACAACGAGGAGCTGTCCTGCGGTCCGACGCCGTCGTCCAGCGGCCTACGACGAAGTCACCGGATCTAGGACCGGACACGCGCCGGCGGCGGACATCACACCGCCGTCGGCCCGTGACGTGGCAGGATTCTCAGGTGCCCGATGTTCTCGATCCCACGATCTCTGCCCGACTCAAGCGGGACGATGCCGGCCTGGTGGCCGCCGTCGTGCAGCAGCACGACACGGGCGAGGTGCTCATGGTCGGCTGGATGGACGACGAGGCCCTGCGCCGCACCCTCAGCGAAGGACGCGTGACCTTCTGGTCCCGCAGCCGCGAGGAGTACTGGCGCAAGGGCGACACGTCCGGGCACGCCCAGTACGTCAAGGCCGTGAGCATGGACTGCGACGGCGACGCGCTGCTGGTCCGGGTGGACCAGGTGGGCGCCGCGTGCCACACCGGCACGCGCACGTGCTTCGAGGCCGGGGGCGACCTCGGCGCGGTGGTCGGAGAGCGCGAGCCGCAGGACACCAACCAGCGAGACGAGGAGAACCGGTGACCCAGCTCGACACCCAGCTCGACCCCCACGAGGCGGGCGCGGCGACCGCACCCGCCGACCTGCCCTGGGGTCGCACCTGGCCGAGCCTCGGAGAGTTCCGGGAGATGGCCACCGACCGCCGGGTGATCCCGGTCGTCCGCCCCCTCCTCGCCGACGACGCCACGCCCGTCGGCCTCTACCGCACGCTGGCGCAGAGCAAGCCGGGCAGCTTCATCCTGGAGTCCGCGGAGTCCGGGGTCTGGGCACGCTGGTCGTTCGTCGGCGTGGCGTCCCGCGCGACGCTGACCAGTGACAACGGCCGGGCCGTCTGGACCGGTGACGTGCCGGTCGGCGTCCCGACGGAGGGTGACGTCGTCGACGTGCTCGAGGCGGCCCTGGTCGCGCTCCGCACGCCCGGCGTGGCCAACCTGCCGCCGCTCACCGGCGGCCTCGCGGGCGTGCTGGGCTGGGACATCGTGCGGCACTGGGAGCCCACGCTCCCGGCGACGGCCCCGGACGAGGTGGGCGCGCCGGAGCTCGCCCTGTGCCTCGCCACCGACCTCGCCGTGGTGGACCACCGGGAGGGGACCGTGTGGCTGGTCGCGAACGCGATCAACGCCGACGCCACGGACGAGCGCGTCGACGAGGCCTACGCGGACGCCGTCGCCCGGCTCGACGCCATGGAGGCGCAGCTGGAGGCGGGCGGGACCCGTGTCACCTCCGTCGTCGTGGAGGGCCCGGAGCCGCAGCTCGAGTTCCGCTCCACCCAGGACGAGTTCGAGGACGCGGTGCTCGCTGGCAAGGAGGCGATCCGCGACGGCGAGGTGTTCCAGGTCGTGCTGTCCCAGCGCCTGGACCTGGACTGCCCGGCGGACCCGCTGGACGTCTACCGCGCGCTGCGCACCGTGAACCCGAGCCCGTACATGTACTACTTCCACCTGGCCAAGCCGGACGGTGCCGAGTTCGCCGTGGTCGGCTCCAGCCCCGAGACCCTCGTGAAGGTGGACGACGGCCACGTCACCACCTACCCGATCGCAGGGTCCCGGCCGCGTGGCTCCCACCCGGAGGAGGACGCGGAGCTCGGCGAGGAGCTGCTGGCCGACCCCAAGGAGCGCGCCGAGCACATCATGCTCGTCGACCTGTCCCGCAACGACATGGTGAAGGTGTGCGAGCCCACCAGCGTCGAGGTGGTCGAGTTCATGAAGGTGCGCCGGTTCAGCCACATCATGCACATGTGCTCGACGGTGGTGGGCCGGCTCCGCGCCGGTCGCAGCGCGCTGGACGCGCTGCGCGCCACCTTCCCGGCCGGCACGCTGTCGGGTGCGCCCAAGCCCCGGGCGATCGCCCTGATCGACGAGCTCGAGCCCGCGTCCCGCGGCATCTACGGCGGGGTGTGCGGGTACTTCGACTTCGGCGGGAACATGGACATGGCCATCGCCATCCGCACCGCGTACATCGCCGACGGGCGGGCGAGCGTCCAGGCGGGCGGCGGCATCGTCGCCGACTCGGTGCCCGCCCTGGAGTACGCGGAGTCGCGCAACAAGGCCGCCGCGGCGGTACGCGCCATCCAGCTCGCGTCGCGCCTGGCTCCGCTGCGGAAGGCCGGGGGCGGCAGGTGACCCGTACCCGCACCGTCCTCGCGCTGCTGGTCCTGGGCGCGCTGACCTTCGGTACCGGCTCGCCCACGTGGGTGACCACCACGGTGGCGACCGCGCTGGAGCCCGAGGTCGCGGTCGCTGCCTCGGGCACCTCGGCGGCGCCGGGCGTGGGAGCCGGTGCGCTCGTCCTCCTCGCCGCCGGCATCGCCTGCGCGCTCACGGGGCGTGTCGCCCGGTACGTGGCCCTCGTGGTCGCGGCGGGGGCAGGGGTGCTGGTGGTGGCGAGCACGCTCGTCGTCGTCGCCGACCCCACACCTGCCGCCACCGCCGCCGCGTCCGCGACGAGCGGTGTCACCGAGCTCACGTCACCGGTCACGCTGACCGCGTGGCCGTGGGCCGCGATCGCCACGGGAGTGCTCGCGGTGGTCGTGGCCGTCTGGGCCGCTGTCGCGGCGCGCGGGTGGGCGGGGACCTCTGGCCGGCACGAGCGCGCGGACGGGACGGGGACGGCCGGCAGCACGGACGAGCAAGGCCACGCCGCTGGGTCGGACGCTCCTGGGTCGGACGCCACTGGTCCGGACGCCGCAGAGCAGGACGACGACGAGATCGACCCCCACGACGCCTGGGACGCGCTGTCCCGGGGCGACGACCCGACGGGCCGCTGACCTCACGCCGAGCGGTTAGGCTGAGCGCGTACCGCACGACACGAAAGGCACCAACCTGCGATGACCGAGAACAAGCCCGAGATCGCCTACCTGCCGCCGGGCGTCCCGCCGACGAACCACGGCCACACGGTCGCCGCGTGGGTGACGATGGCCGGCATCACGCTCGGCGCGCTCATCTCCGCGTTCGGCCTCGTGCTGGCCGCGTCGTCGCCGTCGGGGCTGGTCATGTTCGCGGTCGGCCTGGTCGTGGTCGGCGTCTCGCTGATCGTCGGCCTGGTGCTGCGGAACCTGGGCATGGGCCAGAAGAAGGTCCAGCGGTAGGTCCACGATGACCGAGCTCGCGATGCCCGCACGGCCCGCCGCGTACCCCCGGAACAACCTGGGGGTCTGGTCGCTCGTGCTGGGCATCGCGTCGGTCGTCCTGGCGCTGGGTGTCGTCACCGGCATCCCCGCCATCATCGTCGGCAACCAGGGACGCCGCGCCGTGCGCGCAGGCGAGGCGAACAACGAGGGCATGGCGCTGACCGGCGTCGTGCTCGGCTGGATCTCGCTGGCGATCCTGGCCGTGGTGATCGGGCTGCTCGTCGTCCGGCTCCTGGCGGGTGAGCCCCATTCCTGAGATCGCCGAGCCCGGCCCTGCGCCGGCCGCCGGGCCCGACGCTCGGCCTGCCCGGCCCGCCACCACCTCGGTGCTCCGGGCGCCGCTCCTCGCGGGCGCGGCGGTCGGCGCGGCCACGCTGCTGGTCGCGCTGCGCGACCCGCACGTGCGCGGCTCCTACGGGTTCTGCCCGCTGCTGGAGCTGACCGGCCTGGCCTGCCCCCTGTGCGGTGGGCTGCGCGCCACGCACGACCTCGCGCACCTCGACCTGGCCGGTGCCTGGTCGGCGAACGCGCTGTGGACGGTGGCCGCCCCCGTCGTGGTGGTCCTCTGGCTGACGTGGCTCGTGGCCGCCGCACGCGGCCGTCCCGTCAAGGGTCTGTCGAGCACCGCCGGCTGGGTCACCCTCGGGGTCGCCCTGGCGTTCTTCGTGGCGCGCAACCTCCCCGTCCTGCAGCCCTATCTGACGCCCTGGACCTGACGCCGGACCCGACGCCGGACGTGACCGGGCGCGGTCCTGGCCCGACCAGGTGATCTCCAGGGAGTCCTCGGACGACTCCCGGCCCGGGATCTGACGGGACGTCGTCTCACGGTCCGGGAGTGGTCAGGACCACACCCTGGGTCCGCCTACGATGGCCATGGGGCGATCGCCCCGGCAAACGTACGAGGCGTAGCACGAGGGCAGAGCAAGGGCACGGGGAGGCTCATTACATGTCGGTCCTGGAGGACATCGTCGCGGGAGTTCGTGAGGACCTCGCGGAGCGTGAGGCACGTGTGTCTCTCGACGCGCTCAAGGAGCGTGCCACCGCGGTGCCCGGGGCCCTCGAGTGCCTCGGTCGTCTGAAGCAGGCGGACGCCGTGTCGGTGATCGCCGAGGTGAAGCGCTCGAGCCCGAGCAAGGGCTCGCTCGCGTCGATCGACGACCCTGCGGCGCTCGCCGTCGAGTACGAGACGGGCGGCGCGTCCGCGATCTCCGTGCTCACCGAGCAGCGCCGGTTCAACGGCTCGCTCGCCGACCTGGACGCCGTGCGCGGCCGGGTGGACGTCCCGGTGCTCCGCAAGGACTTCATCGTGACGCCGTACCAGGTGTGGGAGGCGCGAGCGCACGGGGCCGACCTGGTGCTGATCATCGTGGCCGCCCTGGAGCAGACGGTGCTCGAGTCGCTCGTCGAGCGGGTGCACTCGCTCGGCATGACGGCCCTGGTCGAGGCGCACAACCTCGAGGAGGTCCGCCGGGCGGTCGACGCCGGGGCGCGGGTGGTGGGCGTCAACGCCCGCAACCTGAAGACCCTCGAGCTGGACCGCGGCCTGTTCCGCAGCCTCGCCGAGTACATCCCGGACGACGTGATCAAGATCGCGGAGTCCGGCATCCGAGGTCCGCACGACGTGATGGAGATGGCCCGCGCGGGCGCCGACGGCGTCCTGGTGGGCGAGGCCCTGGTGACCGACGGCGCGCCGCGCGCCTCGGTGGCCGACCTCGTCGCAGCGGGTTCGCACCCGTCGCTGCGGTCCGTCCGTCCGGCTTGAAGGGGTCCGAGGTGACCGACGTGAAGCTGTCCGACGTCTCCGGTCCGTACTTCGGCGAGTACGGCGGGCGCTACGTGCCCGAGGCGCTCATCGCCGCGCTCGACGAGCTGGACACCGAGTTCCGCAAGGCGGCCGACGACCCCGAGTTCGCGGCGGAGCTGCAGCGCCTGCACCGGGAGTACACGGGCCGGCCGAGCGCGCTGACCGAGGTGCAGCGGTTCGCCGCGCACACGGGTGAGGCGCGCGTGTTCCTCAAGCGTGAGGACCTGAACCACACCGGCTCGCACAAGATCAACAACGTGCTGGGCCAGGCCCTGCTGGTCAAGCGCATGGGCAAGAAGCGCCTCATCGCCGAGACGGGGGCCGGCCAGCACGGCGTCGCCACCGCCACCGCCGCAGCCCTGATGGACCTCGAGTGCGTGGTCTACATGGGCGAGGAGGACACCCGGCGCCAGGCGCTGAACGTGGCACGCATGCGCCTGCTCGGTGCCGAGGTGGTGCCGGTGAAGATCGGCTCGCGCACGCTCAAGGACGCGATCAACGAGGCGCTGCGGGACTGGGTGGCCAACGTCGAGACCACCCACTACCTCCTGGGCACCGTGACGGGCCCGCACCCCTTCCCCGAGATGGTGCGTCAGTTCCACCGCATCATCGGCGAGGAGGCGCGCGAGCAGATCCTGGAGCGCACCGGCCGCCTGCCCGACGTCGTCGCGGCGTGCGTGGGCGGCGGGTCCAACGCGCTCGGCATCTTCAACGCGTTCCTCGACGACAAGGGCGTCGAGCTGCGCGGCTTCGAGGCCGGCGGCGAGGGCATCGAGTCGGGGCGCCACGCGGCCCGGTTCAGCGGCGGCGCGCTGGGCGTGCTGCACGGTGCCCGCTCCTACCTGCTGCAGGACGACGACGGCCAGACCCTGCCCAGCCACTCCGTCTCGGCCGGTCTCGACTATCCGAGCGTCGGCCCGGCCCACGCCTGGCTGCACGACCTGGGCCGCGCGACCTACGAGCCGGTGACCGACGACGAGGCCATGGAGGCGTTCCGCCTGCTGTGCCGCACCGAGGGGATCATCCCGGCGATCGAGTCGGCGCACGCCCTCGCGGGCGCGATGCGCGTGGGCAAGGCCGCGGCGGCAGAAGGCCGCACCGGACCCGACGGCGAGCCGCTTCTGATCCTCGTGAACCTCTCCGGTCGCGGCGACAAGGACGTGGCGACGGCGGCCCGCTGGTTCGGGCTGCTCGACGAGGGTGTGGCGACGGAAGAGCTCGAGCGGCAGGAGGGCCGGGGATGAGCACTGTGACAGAGCCGGCCACCGGGCCGCAGACGGGGTCGAGCACGAGCGACCTGATCGCCCGGCTGCGTGCGCAGGAGAACCGCCCCGCGCTGGTGGGCTACCTGCCGGTGGGCTACCCGACCGTGGACCGGTCGGTGGAGGCCCTCAAGACGCTGATCGACCACGGCACGGACGTCATCGAGCTCGGCGTGCCGTACACGGACCCCGTGCTGGACGGCCCGGTCATCCAGGCCGCCGCGCAGGGCGCGCTCGACGCCGGTGCCCGCGTGCGGGACGTCTTCCGTGTGGTGCGGGAGCTGACCGAGTACGCGCCGCACGTGCCCGTGCTGGTCATGACCTACTGGAACCCGGTGCTCAAGTACGGGGCGGACGCGTTCGCGCGCGACCTGGCCGCCGCGGGCGCCGCCGGTCTGATCACGCCCGACCTCATCCCCGACGAGGCCGGAGACTGGCTGGCCGCCAGCGAGACGCACGGGCTGGACCGCGTGTTCCTCGTGGCCCCGAGCTCGACGCCGGAACGGCTGCGGCTCACCGTCGCCGCCTCGCGCGGGTTCGTCTACGCGGCGTCGCTCATGGGTGTGACGGGGGAGCGGAGCCAGGTGGGCTCGCGCGCCGAGCAGCTCGTGGCCGACACCCGCGCGGCCGGTGCCGTCAACGTCTGCGTGGGCCTCGGCGTCTCCACCGGTGCGCAGGCCGCCCAGGTGGGCCGCTTCGCCGACGGCGTCATCGTCGGCTCCGCGATGGTGCGTCCGCTGCTGTCGGACGGCCCGCTGACCGAGGACGAGTGGGCCGCCCGTCTCACGGATCTGGCCGAGGTGACGGAGGACCTCGCCGCCGGGGTACGGTCTGCCCGCGCTACCGCGCCCACTGACCCATCCGCTGCCGTCACGCCCGGCGGCGCGACGACACCCGGAGAGGCCCCGTGACGCTGCTGACCGCACTGCCGGCATCTCTGTCCGTCGAGCTGCCTGCGTTGCTGCCCGCTGCCGTGGTCGCCGAGATACCCAGCCCTACCGAGCACACCTGGTTCCTCGGGATCTTCCCGCTGCGCGCGTACGCGCTGGCCATCCTCGCGGGGATCGTCGTCGCCCTCTGGATGACCGCCAGGCGCTGGAAGGCGCGTGGCGGCCGCCCCGAGGACGTCCTGGACATCGCGTTCTGGGCGGTGCCGTTCGGCATCGTCGGGGGCCGGATCTATCACGTGCTCTCGTCGCCGGACCGGTACTTCGGTGAGAACTTCTCGGGCGGGGGCGAGCCGATCACGGCGCTCTACGTCTGGGAGGGCGGCCTCGGCATCTGGGGCGCGGTGGCGTTCGGCGCCGTCGGGGCCTGGCTGGGCTGCCGCCAGAAGGGCGTCCGGCTCTCGTCCTTCGCCGACGCCGTGGCCCCCGGGCTCCTGGTGGCGCAGGCCGTCGGCCGTCTCGGCAACTGGTTCAACCAGGAGCTGTACGGGCGGCCCACCGAGCTGCCCTGGGGCCTGCGGATCGACGCCGAGTACCTGGTGTCGAACCCGGCGACGGGTGTGGCGTACCCGGAGGGAACGCTGTTCCACCCGACGTTCCTGTACGAGCTCCTGTGGTGCCTCGTCATGGCTGGGCTTCTGCTTTTTCTCGACCGTCGGTTCAAGTTGGGTCATGGACGGGTATTCTGGGCGTACGTCCTGCTCTACACTCTCGGACGGGTCTGGATCGAGATGCTCCGCATCGACGATGCGGAGCTGGTGCTGGGGCTACGCCTCAACGTCTGGACGTCGATCCTCCTGGGCCTCGTGGCCCTGGTGGTCTCGGTGGTGCTGGCTCGGAAGTTCCCCACCAGGGAAGAGTCGGTACGGCTGCGGCCTGCGGGGGATGATCCGTCGGCCGGACCTGGGGCCGATCCTGAGCCTGACCCAGCAGGCGAACGAGCAAGTGACCCAGCGAGTGAGCCAGCAAGTGAAGGGACCGGCGAGGCAGCTGCCTCGCCGGAGGAAGAGAAGACAGCAGCAGTGGAGGAGTCCGACGCGGACACCTCCGCGCGCACCTGAGGGGCACGGCCGCCGGGACCACCGGACGACGAGCCCCCTGACCGACCGGGCCGCCGTCGTCCCGGACCATCGCAAGGAACTGCGCCCGGCTACGGCCGGGTGCCTGTGAGGACCCATGACCAAGCCGTTGCCGACACAACAGGTGGGGATGCCCGCACAGGGCCTGTACGACCCGGCGGCCGAGCATGACGCGTGCGGTGTCGCCTTCGTCGCGACCCTGCGTGGCACGCCCGGACGAGACATCGTCGATGCCGGACTCACCGCCCTGCTCAACCTCGACCACCGCGGAGCGGTGGGGGCGGAGGAGGACAGCGGCGACGGCGCCGGGATCCTGACCCAGATCCCCGACGCGTTCATCCGCGACGTGGTGGGCGTCGACCTGCCGCCCGCAGGCATGTACGCGATCGGCACGGCCTTCCTGCCGACCGACGACGCCGAGCGGGACGCCGTCGTGCGCCGCATCGAGGCGCTGGCCGCCGAGGAGAAGCTCGACGTGCTCGCGTGGCGCGACGTCCCGGTGGACGCCGGGATCGTCGGCCCCACGGCGCGCGCCTCGATGCCGGTGTTCCGGCAGATCGTCGTCGCCGACCCGTCGCGCGGGCTGGCCGGGATCGACCTGGACCGCCGGTGCTACCGCCTGCGCAAGCGGGCGGAGAACGAGATCGGCCTGTACTTCGCGTCGCTCAGCGCCCGCACCCTGACGTACAAGGGCATGCTGACCACCGCGCAGCTCGAGCCGTTCTTCCCGGACCTGTCCGACCCGCGGTACGCCACGGAGCTCGCCCTGGTCCACTCGCGGTTCTCCACCAACACGTTCCCGTCGTGGCCCCTGGCCCAGCCGTTCCGGCTGCTCGCCCACAACGGCGAGATCAACACGGTGCGCGGCAACCGCAACTGGGTGGCGGCGCGCGAGGGCACCATGGAGTCCGACCTGCTCGGTGACCTGGAGGCGCTGCAGCCGGTGTGCTCGCCCGGCGCGAGCGACTCGGCCAGCTTCGACGAGGTCCTGGAGCTGCTGCACCTGAGCGGCCGCTCCCTGCCGCACTCGGTGCTGATGATGGTGCCGGAGGCCTGGGAGAACAACCCCGGTATGGACCCCGCGCTGCGCTCGTTCTACGAGTTCAACGCGAACCTCATCGAGCCGTGGGACGGCCCCGCCTCCCTCACGTTCACCGACGGCACCCTGATCGGCGCCGTGCTGGACCGCAACGGGCTGCGCCCCGGGCGCTGGTGGGTCACCGAGGACGGTCTCGTCGTGCTGGCCTCCGAGGCCGGCGTGCTCGACATCGACCCCGCCACGGTGGTCCGCAAGGGTCGCCTGGAGCCCGGCAAGATGTTCCTCGTGGACACCGGCTCCGGCCGGATCGTCGAGGACGAGGAGATCAAGTCCGGTCTCGCCGCGATGCACCCGTACGGGGACTGGATCCGTGAGCACTCGGTCCGCCTCGAGGACCTGCCGGACCGGGAGCACGTGGCGCACAGCCCGGCGTCCGTCCGGCGTCGGCAGCGTGCGTTCGGGTACACCGAGGAAGAGCTCAAGATCATCCTGTCGCCGATGGCGACCACGGGTGGCGAGCCGCTCGGTGCCATGGGTTCCGACACGCCTGTCGCGGTGCTGTCCCAGCGTCCGCGCCTCCTGTTCGACTACTTCACCCAGATGTTCGCGCAGGTGACCAACCCGCCGCTGGACGCGATCCGCGAGGAGCTCGTCACGGCGATCGGCAGTGCCATCGGCCCCGAGCCGAACCTGCTCGCGGACATCCCGGAGCACGCCCGCAAGCTCGTGCTCGGCTTCCCGGTGCTGGACAACGACCAGCTCGCCAAGATCGTGCACGTCGAGCGCGACCGGGAGCTGGAGGGTGTCTTCCAGGCGGAGACCATCCAGGGCCTCTACGAGGTCTCGGGCGGCGGCGCCGCCCTCCTGTCCCGGCTCGAGGCGATCTTCGCCGACGTCGACCGGTACGTGGAGGAGGGTGCGAGCTTCCTCGTGCTGTCCGACCGCGACGCCAACTCCGAGCTGGCGCCGATCCCGTCGCTGCTCCTGACCAGCGCCGTGCACCACCACCTGGTTCGCAAGCACACCCGCAACCGGGTGTCGCTCGTGGTCGAGGCCGGCGACGTGCGCGAGGTGCACCACGTCGCGCTGCTCATCGGCTACGGCGCGGCCGCGGTGAACCCGTACCTCGCCATGGAGACCGTCGAGGACCTGGCCCGTCGTGGGTACCTGGACGTCACGCCGGAGCAGGCGGTCGCCAACCTCATCAAGGGGCTCGGCAAGGGTGTGCTCAAGGTGATGTCCAAGATGGGCATCTCCACGATCATGTCCTACCGCGGCGCCCAGATCTTCGAGGCCATCGGTCTCTCGCACGACCTCGTCGAGGACTACTTCACCGGGACCACCTCGCGGCTGGGCGGCATCGGCCTGGACGTCATCGCGGCCGAGGTCGCGGCACGGCACGCCGAGGCGTACCCGCCGTCGGGCAACAAGAAGCCCGGCGAGCGCCTCACCACCGGTGGCGAGTACCAGTGGCGGCGGGACGGCGAGGACCACCTCTTCGACCCGGAGACGGTCTTCCGCCTCCAGCACGCCACCCGGTCCGGCCGGATGGACATCTTCCGGCAGTACACGCGGCGCGTGGACGAGCAGTCGAACCGCCTGATGACGCTGCGCGGCCTGCTGCGGTTCAGCCCCGACCGCGAGCCGGTGCCGATCGACGAGGTCCAGCCGGTCAGCGAGATCGTCAAGCTGTTCAACACGGGCGCCATGTCGTACGGCTCGATCTCGGCGGAGGCGCACGAGACCCTCGCGATCGCGATGAACCGTCTCGGCGGCCGGTCCAACTCGGGCGAGGGCGGCGAGGACCCGGAGCGGCTGTACGACGACGAGCGGCGCTCGCGCGTCAAGCAGATCGCGTCGGGCCGGTTCGGCGTCACGTCGGAGTACCTGACGCAGGCCACCGACATCCAGCTCAAGCTCGCCCAGGGCGCCAAGCCGGGCGAGGGCGGGCAGCTGCCCGGGAACAAGGTGTACCCGTGGGTCGCGAAGACCCGGCACTCGACGCCGGGCGTCGGCCTCATCTCGCCGCCGCCGCACCACGACATCTACTCGATCGAGGACCTGGCCCAGCTGATCCACGACGCGAAGAACGCCAACCCCGAGGCGCGCGTGCACGTGAAGCTGGTCAGCGAGTTCGGCGTCGGCACGGTGGCGACCGGCGTGTCCAAGGCGCACGCCGACGTCGTCCTGATCTCCGGGCACGACGGCGGCACGGGCGCCTCGCCGCTCACGTCGCTCAAGCACGCCGGCACGCCCTGGGAGATCGGCCTGGCCGAGACCCAGCAGACGCTGGTGCTCAACGACCTGCGTGACCGCATCGTCGTGCAGGTGGACGGTCAGATGAAGACCGGCCGCGACGTGATCGTCGCGGCGCTGCTCGGGGCCGAGGAGTTCGGCTTCGCGACGGCGCCCATGGTCGTGTCCGGCTGCGTCATGATGCGGGTCTGCCACCTGGACACGTGCCCGGTCGGCGTCGCCACGCAGAACCCCGAGCTGCGCAGCCGGTTCACCGGCAAGCCGGAGTTCGTCGTGAACTTCTTCGAGTTCATCGCCCAGGAGGTGCGTGAGCACCTCGCGGCGCTCGGCTTCCGCAGCCTCGAGGAGGCGGTGGGCCAGGTGCAGGTG
The DNA here is from genome assembly GCF_028994805.1 of Promicromonospora iranensis. Classification (GTDB taxonomy): domain Bacteria; phylum Actinomycetota; class Actinomycetes; order Actinomycetales; family Cellulomonadaceae; genus Promicromonospora; species Promicromonospora iranensis. The sequence goes on from NZ_JAJQQP010000009.1 coordinate 222,741, forward strand.
CTCGACACCCGCAAGGCGGTCGACCACTGGAAGGCGCAGGGGCTCGACCTGACCCCGGTGCTGGCCCGGCCGCAGCTCAAGGAGGGCTCCTCGCTGCGGCACACGACGCTGCAGGACCACGGCCTTGCCAGGGCGCTGGACAACCAGCTCGTCACGGCCGCCGCCCCGGCGCTCGAACACGGTGAGCCCGTGCGGATCGAGCTGCCGATCCGGAACGTGAACCGCACGGTCGGCACCATGCTCGGCCATGAGGTGACCAAGCGGTACCGCGGTGCGGGCCTGCCCGACGACACGATCGACGTGACCCTCACGGGGTCCGCCGGCCAGTCGCTCGGCGCGTTCCTGCCCCGCGGCATCACGCTGCGCCTGTTCGGCGACGCCAACGACTACGTCGGCAAGGGTCTGTCCGGTGGCCGCATCGCGGTCCGCCCGGACAAGGCGTCCGTGCTCGACGGCGGCAACGTCATCGGTGGCAACGTCATCGGCTACGGCGCCACGTCCGGCGAGATCTACCTGCGCGGTCGTGTGGGGGAGCGGTTCGGCGTGCGCAACTCCGGCGCCACCCTCGTCGCGGAGGGCGTGGGCGACCACGCCTGCGAGTACATGACGGGCGGCACGGTGCTGGTGCTCGGCCCCACGGGCCGCAACGTCGGCGCCGGCATGTCCGGCGGTACCGCGTACTTCCTGGACCTGCGGGTCTCGCGTGTCAACCAGGCCGCCCTCGAGGCGCGAGAGCTCTCGCTCGAACCCCTGGACGACGCCGACTGGGAGACCGTGCGCGACCTGCTGGAGCGGCACCACACCGAGACCGGCTCGGCCGTGGCGGCCGAGCTGCTCGCCGACCCCGCGGCGGCCCGGCTGCGCTTCAGCCGTCTGCTGCCGCCCGGCTGGGCGCGCGTGCGCCTGGCACTCAGCGAGGCGGAGGCCGCCGGCGCCGACGTCTCCGGAAAGACCCAGTGGGACCCGTCCGTCTGGGACCAGATCATGGAGGTGGCACGTGGCTGACCCCAGAGGATTCCTCAAGGTCACCGAGCGGGAGCTCCCGCCGAACCGGCCCGTCGAGGTCCGGCTGCGCGACTGGAAGGACACCCACGCGCACCGCGAGGACGGGCAGCCGTTCCTCAAGGAGCAGGCCGGCCGCTGCATGGACTGCGGCGTGCCGTTCTGTCACCAGGGCTGCCCGCTGGGCAACCTGATCCCGGACTGGAACGACCTCGTGTGGCGCGGGCAGTGGGCCGACGCCATCGACCGCCTGCACGCGACCAACAACTTCCCGGAGTTCACGGGCCGCGTGTGCCCGGCGCCGTGCGAGTCGTCCTGCGTGCTGAGCATCAACCAGCCCGCGGTGACCATCAAGAACGTCGAGGTCTCGATCATCGACGAGGCGTTCGCCCGCGGTCTGGTCACGCCGCACGTCCCGGAGCGGCTCACGGGCTCCACGGTCGCCGTCGTGGGGTCCGGCCCCGCCGGCCTCGCCGCGGCGCAGCAGCTCACGCGCGCCGGCCACACGGTCGTCGTCTACGAGCGGGACGACGCCGTCGGTGGCCTCCTGCGCTACGGCATCCCGGACTTCAAGCTCGAGAAGCTGCACATCGACCGCCGACTGGCGCAGATGGAGGCCGAGGGCACCCGCTTCCGGACCGGCGTCGCGATCGGCACGGACATGAGCTGGGACGCCCTGCGGCGCCGGTTCGACGCGGTGGTGGTCGCCACCGGTGCCACCGTGCCGCGCGACCTGGCGCTGCCCGGGCGGGATCTGGCGGGCATCCACTTCGCCATGGACTACCTGACCCCCGCCAACGAGGCGGTGCGCGCCGGCACGCCCGACGTCCTGCCGGAGGGTGCGCCGTCCGCTGCGGGCAAGCACGTGATCATCATCGGCGGCGGCGACACCGGTTCGGACTGCCTCGGCACCGCGCTGCGCCAGGGCGCCGCGAGCGTCACCACCCTCGCGATCGGCAAGAAGCCGCCGCTCGAGCGCCCGGCGAACCAGCCGTGGCCGACCGACCCCATCCTGTTCGAGGTCTCGACCTCGCACGAGGAGGGCGGCGAGCGCACCTACCTCGCCTCGACGGTGGAGTTCGTGCCGGACGCCGAGGGCAACGTCCGCGCGCTCAAGGTCGCGGAGACCCAGTACCTGCCCGACGGCCGCCGCGCCGCCACCCCCGGCACCGAGCGCGAGATCCCCGCGGACCTCGTGCTCGTGGCCATGGGCTTCACGGGCCCCGAGACCGGCGTGCTCGAGGAGCAGACCGGCATCGAGATCACCGAGCGTGGTCTGGTGGCGCGCGGCGACGACTACGCTGCAAGCCTGCCCGGAGTTTTTGTCGCCGGCGACGCCGGTCGCGGGCAGTCCCTCATCGTGTGGGCCATCGCGGAGGGCCGCGCCGCGGCCGCCGCGGCTGATACCTACCTGCAGGGCAGCACCGAGCTGCCTGCCCCGGTGCGTCCGCGCACGCTCGCTCTGCGGTCGTGACCGGAGAACCCGCCCGGGAGTTGTTCACCCCCACAGGGCGCTGCGGCGCCCACCTGCCTAGGCTGGAGACATGCGCAGAGCCAAGATCGTGTGCACCATCGGACCCGCCACGGAGTCCCCGGAGATGCTCCGGGAACTCGTAGACGCCGGCATGAACGTGGCGCGGATCAACCGCAGCCACGGCGAGCAGGAAGCGCACGCGGCCGTCTACCGTCACGTGCGAGAGGCCGCGAAGGCGGCCGGAAAATCGGTCGCGGTACTCGTCGACCTGCAGGGCCCCAAGATCCGGCTCGGCCGGTTCGCGGGGGACGAAAAGCATTTCTTGAACAAGGGCGACACCTTCACCATCACGACCGAGGACGTCCTCGGTACCCAGGAGATCGTGTCGACCACCCACAAGGGTCTGCCGAACGACGCCCAGGTGGGCGACCCGCTGCTGATCGACGACGGCAAGGTGCGCGTGCGCGTCACCGCCGTCGAGGGGCCGCGTGTCATCACCGAGGTCGAGGTCCCGGGACCCGTCTCGAACAACAAGGGCATCAACCTGCCCGGTGTCGCGGTCTCCGTGCCGGCGCTGTCCGACAAGGACGAGTCGGACCTGCGCTGGGCCCTCAAGCTCGGTGCCGACTTCATCGCGCTGTCGTTCGTGCGGTCCGCCAAGGACTACGAGGACGTCCGCCGGGTGATGGAGGAGGAGGGCCGCACGGTCCCCGTCATCGCCAAGATCGAGAAGCCGCAGGCCGTGGACAACCTCGCCGAGGTCATCGCCGCGTTCGACGGTGTCATGGTGGCGCGCGGCGACCTCGCGGTCGAGATGCCGCTGGAGCAGGTGCCGCTCGTGCAGAAGCGCATCGTCGAGATGGCGCGGCGCAACGCCAAGCCGGTCATCGTCGCCACGCAGGTGCTCGAGTCCATGACGACGTCGCCCACGCCGACGCGCGCCGAGGCGTCGGACTGCGCCAACGCGGTGCTCGACGGTGCCGACGCCGTGATGCTGTCGGGTGAGACGTCGGTGGGCGACTACCCGATCGTCACGGTCGAGACCATGGCCCGGATCATCGAGGCCACCGAGCAGGCGGGCCGGGAGCGCATCGCGCCGCTCGGCTCCACGCCGCACACGCGCGGTGGCGCCATCACGCGTGCCGCCGCCGAGATCGGCGAGACGCTCGGGGTCAAGTACCTCGTGACGTTCACGCAGTCGGGCGACTCCGCACGCCGGATGTCCCGCCTGCGCTCGTCGATCCCGCTGCTCGCCTTCACGCCGGAGCAGCACGTGGCCAACACGCTCGCCCTCACCTGGGGCACCACCGAGTACCTGGTGCCCAAGGTCGAGAACGTCGACGCGATGGTCGACCAGGTGGACCTGACCCTGCAGGACCAGGGCCTCGCCGAGAAGGGCGACCTGGTCGTCGTGGTCTCGGGTGCGCCGGTCGGCGTGCCGGGTACCACCAACTCGATCCTGGTGCACCGCATCGGGTCGCACGTCGACGGCCGCAGCGTCGTCTGACCGGCCTGCGCCGAGGTAGACCCGTGGCGAGATAGAACTGGGGCCGGACGCCGATCAGCGTTCCGGCCCCAGTTCTGTCTCGCCACGGGTCTACCTCGGCGAACGCAGGGAAAGATGTCGCTATTGTTCCCGTCGTGACCCGTTCATTCCCCTGGACCCGCCTCGGCTTCGCCGCCCTCGTCGTGGTCTCCCTCGGGCTCGGGTGGTGGGGTCTCGCGCTCGACACCAGCCACCAGCCCGGCCGCACCTGGTGGGACGTCGTCTATCACGACCTCCAGCTCTTCGTGATGGGCGCCGACCCGGCCAGCAGCGGAGGGCAGCTCTCCTGGCAGCTCCAGGTCGCCCGGTTCCTCGCGCCGGCCACCGCCGTCTACGCGCTGTTCGAGGCGGCGCGCGCCCTGTTCACCGGGGAGATCCGCCGGTTCAGGGACCGTCGCGCCCGCGACCACGCGATAGTCGTCGGCGAGACCGACGCCGCAGACACGGTCGCCGCCGCCCTCGAGGCGGCGGGCCACCGGGTGCTGCGCACCCCGGACGCCTCCGGCCTGCACGACGTCGGCCTCACCGGCGCGACGGTCCTGTACGCGTGCGGCGACGACTCGGACGAGGCGACGGCGAACGTGCTGACCGTGGCGGAGGCCGAGAACGCCGTCCGCGCCGCAGGCCGGGGCCCCGAGCGGCTGTACGCCCACGTCAGCGACCCCGACCTCGCTGTCGCCCTCCAGGCGCGGCACCTCAGCTGCGCCGAGCCGGGCGTCGACTTCTTCACGCTCGACGTCATCGCCGCGCAGGCGCTCGCCGTGCGCGAGGTGCGGCGGATGGTGGACGCTCCGGGCGGTCCGCCCCCGCTGACCCGGGTGCTCGTGGTCGGTTCCGGTGAGTTCGCCAAGGCCCTCGTGGTGGGCCTGGCGCGCGAGTGGGAGCTCGCCGGGGACGGGGTGCGGCTGGCCGTCGGCCTACTGGCGGACGACGCCGGGCAGGTCGTCGAGGCGCTGCGGGCACGTTGGTCGCCGGTGGCGGAGAAGATCGAGCTGCGGGTGGCGCCCGCGCTCGGCACGGGCAGCCTCGGGCCGCCCGACGTGGTCTACGTGTGCCACTCCTCCGACGGCACGTCCCTGCGGGTGGCCCTCACGGCCACGAAGCTGTGGCACGGTGGCCCGGGGTCGCTCGTGCTCCTGCTGGACGGGCTGGCCGGGCTGACGGGCGCCTTCGGCACGGAGGCGTCGCGCGTGCTCGACAACCTGGACGGCCGCCTGCGCACGGTGACCATGCGGGACCTGCTCGCCGAGGTCGAGCGCGAGGAGGCGCGGGCGCACGCCGACATGTACGAGCGGATCGCGCGGTCCGTGCACCACGTGTACCTGCGCAACCAGCGCGAGCGGGGCGTGGGCTGGGGCTCGGTCCCCGCGATGGTGCGCTGGGAGGACCTGCCCGAGGACCTGCGGGCCTCCAACCGGGGCTGGGTCGTCGGGCTGCCCGAGCGGCTGGCCCGGATGGGTGCGACCATCGCGCCGCGCGACGGCGCTCCCGAGGTCGTGTTCGAGGGTGCGGAGCTGGACAAGCTCGCCGAGGCCGAGCACGAGCTGTGGGAGTCGGTGCGGGTGGCGCAGGGCTGGCGCAGCGGGCCGGTGCGGGACGACGCCGCCAAGGTGCACCCGATGATCGGCGTGCCGTGGGCGGAGCTGCCCGAGGAGAACCGGGAGAAGGATCGTGACGTCGTGCGGCTCCTGCCCGAGATCCTCGCGGAGTTCGGCCTGGAGGTCGTGCGGTACGCGGAGGGCTACGGCCACGGCGGCTACGACGGCGCGGCGGTGGAAGGTGCGGGGATCGCACCGGCCGGGCCGGGCGTCGTCAGGTAGGCCGCGTCGTCAGGTGCGCCGGCAGAGGGCCGAGAGCGTTCGCCGTCCGCGTACAGCTCCGCGTACAGCGGTGCGCGACCGTCTCGTGTGCCGGGTGTGGGACTCGAACCCACACGCCCTCGCGGGCAGCGCTTTTTGAGAGCGCCGCGTCTGCCTGTTCCGCCAACCCGGCCTGCGGGGACACGGAAGGTGTCCCGGCGGACATCGAACCACACCCCTGGTCCAGGCCCCAAGCCCGGGTATGCGGGACGTAGGATGTACTCCGTGACCGACGAGAACACCGAGAAGCTTTCCCTGGATCTGCCCCCGATGATCGATGCCGAGCCGGAGGCTGCTCCCGCCAACCCCTCACGCCGCGCTGTCGTGGCGGAGGACGAGGCACTGATCCGCATGGACGTCGTGGAGACCCTGCGCGAGGCCGGGTTCGACGTGGTGGGTGAGGCCGGCGACGGCGAGACCGCAGTGAACCTGGCGATCGAGCTGAAGCCCGACGTCGTGGTGATGGACGTGAAGATGCCCGAGCTGGACGGCATCTCCGCCGCCGAGCGCATCGGCAAGGCTCACGCCGCCCCTGTGGTGTTGCTCACGGCGTTCTCGCAGACCGAGCTCGTCGAGCGCGCCCGCGACGCCGGTGCGATGGCGTACGTGGTGAAGCCCTTCACCCCGGCCGACCTGCTGCCCGCCGTCGAGATCGCGATCTCGCGCTACTCGCAGATCGGTGCGCTCGAGGCCGAGGTCGCTGACCTCACCGAACGCTTCGAGACCCGGAAGCGCGTGGACCGTGCCAAGGGCCTCCTGATGACCAAGATGGGCCTGTCGGAGCCCGAGTCGTTCCGCTGGATCCAGAAGACGTCGATGGACCGTCGCCTCACCATGCGCGAGGTCGCGGACGCCGTCATCGAGCAGGTCGGCGCCTGACACGCACCATGCCCTGAGCGGGTGAAATTTGGGTTGGTGTATTTCCTGCCGGCCGGGCGAGGACTAGTCTCTCCGCTCAGCCGGGCCTGAAGTTCGGAACCCCAGATCCCGGAAGGAGACGAGTGTGCTCGAGATACGCCCTGCCCGCGAGGACGACCTGCCGGCCGTTGCCGCACTGGCCGTCGAGGCGCGCGACGACTCACCGACCGGAGCCCAGCTAGGAGCTCAGGAGACCGGGCGGCTGCTGGAGCACCTCAGCGTGCTGCTCGCGGCCGGCGGGCACGTGCTCGTCGCGGAGCAGAACGGGCAGGTCGTCGGCGTCGTCCTCGGTCGCGTCGTCGACGCCTACCTCTTCGCGTACCGCGCGAGCCTGTACCTCGACATGCTGTTCGTCGCGCCGCGAGCGCGCCGGCACGGCGTCGGGCACGCGCTGCTCCGCGCGGCCACCGATCTCGCCGCCGAGCACGCGTGCGCCGACATCTACTCCGCGCCGGTACCCGGCAACCGCGGGGTGCAGCGCTTCCTGGCGCGGCTCGGGTTCGCCCCGGCGGCCGGCCACCGCGTGGCCCCGGTGGCGGCGCTCCAGCGCCGCCTCGCCGCCGACGTCGCGGCGCGCGACGCCCACGCCGGGCGCCGTGGCGCCCGCATCGGTCTCGAGGACCTCATCGCGCGCCGTCGCCGCGCCCGGTCCGTCCTGGAGTCAGGGCCCATCGACCTGCGCCCGGTGGGCGGTGGCGCGCCGTCCCGCCGCCACCCCGCGAAGACCGGCTGACCCGGGCCCGCTCCGGGCCCGTCGCGGCCCGGGTCGGGCTGCCGCTCGGCCGAGACCGGTCAGCCGCCGGGCGGTTCAGCCCAGGATCATGCAGGTCAGGCGCGCGGTGCACACCCGCTTGCCCGCGTCGTCGGTGATGGCGATCTCGTACGACGCCGTCGTGCGCCCCAGGTGAACCGCGGTCGCGGTGCCCGTGACGTAACCCTCACGGGCGCCGCGATGGTGGGTGGCGCTGACCTCGATGCCCACCGTCTGCTTGCCGGGGCCGGCGTGCGCCTGCGCCGCGAGCGAGCCGAGCGTCTCGGCGAGCACCACCGACGCACCGCCGTGCAGCAGGCCGGCCGGCTGGGTGTTGCCCTTGACGGGGATGCGTCCGACCGCGCGGTCCGGCGCGAGCTCCAGCACCTCCATCTCCATCCGCTCGAAGAGCGTGCCGGTCGTGTCGGCGCCGGCGTACAGGGCTTTCCAGTCGGCTGCGGCCTCGGAGGGCGTCGCGGAAGCGCTCGTGTCAGTCATGCGGGCTATGTTGTCAGGCGTGACCTCCACCGTGCCAAGCCGTACTCCGGGCAAGCCTGCGTCAGGCCGCCCCCGTCTCCTGCTGATCGATGGCCACTCCATGGCCTATCGGGCGTTCTACGCGCTGCCCGACACCCTCGCGACCAGCTCAGGACAGATCACCAACGCCGTCTACGGCTTCACGTCGATGCTGACGAACCTGCTGCGGGACGAGCAGCCCACGCACCTCGCCGTGGCGTTCGACGCGGGCCGTGTCACCTTCCGCACCGAGCGGTTCCCCGCGTACAAGGGGACACGGGACGCCACGCCGGACGCGTTCAAGGGACAGGTCCCGCTCATCAAGGAGGTGCTCGACGCCCTCCACGTCTCCTCGATCGAGCTCGCCGGCATCGAGGCCGACGACATCCTGGCGACCCTGGCCCTGCAGGCCAAGGCCGCGGGCATGGAGGTGCTGGTCTGCTCGGGTGACCGCGACACCCTCCAGCTGGTGAACGGCGACGTCACGGTCCTGTACCCCAAGAAGGGCGTGTCCGAGCTGGCCCGCATGGACCCCGCGGCGGTCGAGGCCAAGTACGGCGTGCCCCCGGAGCGCTACCCCGACCTCGCGGCGCTCGTGGGTGAGACCAGCGACAACCTGCCGGGCGTGCCCGGCGTCGGGCCCAAGACCGCCGCCAAGTGGATCACCGCGCACGGCGGCCTCGCCGCCCTGCTCGACGCGGCCGACGAGATCAAGGGCAAGGCGGGCGAGAACCTGCGCGAGCACCTGGACCAGGTCCGGGTCAACCGGGAACTGAACGCCCTGCTGACCGACGTCGAGCTGCCGCTCGGTGTGGCCGATCTCGCCCTGGAGGGCTTCGACCGGGAGGCCGTGCACCTCGTCTCGGACACGCTGCAGTTCGGCCAGCTGCGCGACCGCCTCCTCGCCGTCGACCCCTCGGGCGCCGCCGCGGACGAGACCCCCGTGACCGCCGGAGTCGAGCTCGACCTGGCCGACGTCGCCCCCGGCGCCCTCGGTGCCTGGCTCGCCGCCCGCTCGGAGCACGTGGGCGTCGCCGTGGCCGGCAAGACGGTGGCGGGCGGCGGGGACGCCTGGGCGGTGGCCGTGGCGGAGCCCGGCGGCGAGTCCGCCTATCTCGACCTCACCCAGCTCGGCGCCGACGACGAGAAGGCGCTCGCGGCATGGTTGGCCGACCCGGCGGCGCCCAAGATCCTGCACGGCGCGAAGGCGGCGGCCCACATGCTCGCCGCACGGAGCATGGACCTCGAGGGCGTCACGTTCGACACGGAGCTCGCCGCCTATCTGTGCTACCCCGACCAGCGTGGCTACGACCTGGGCGACCTCGCGGTGCGCCACCTCGGCCGGGAGCTGAAGGTCGCGGAACCCGACGGTGCGCAGGGCGCCCTGGACCTCTCGCTCGAGGGCGAGACGGAGGGGCAGGCGGAGGCGGTGCGCGCCCACGGCGTGGCCGAGCTGGCCACGGCCCTGGCGGGTGAGCTCGCCGACCGTGGCGCCACCCACCTGCTGGACGACGTCGAGCTCCCGCTGTCCGGCGTGCTGGCGCGGATGGAGCGCATCGGCATCGCCGCGGACACGGAGTACCTGACCGGCCTGGAGCGGCAGTTCGCCCAGGGTGTCGCGGACGCCGCCGCAGCGGCGTACGACGTGATCGGCCGGGAGGTGAACCTCGGCAGCCCCAAGCAGCTGCAGGAGGTGTTGTTCGACCAGCTGGGCATGCCCAAGACCAAGAAGATCAAGACCGGCTACACGACCGACGCGGCGAGCCTGCAGGACCTGTTCGTCAAGACGGAGCACCCGTTCCTCGCCCACCTGCTCACGCACCGCGACGTGGCGCGCCTGCGGGTCACGGTGGAAGGGCTGCTCAAGTCCGTCGCGCCCGACGGCCGCATCCACACGACGTTCCAGCAGACCATCGCAGCGACCGGGCGCCTGAGCTCGACCGACCCGAACCTGCAGAACATCCCGATCCGCACGGAGGCGGGCCGGCAGATCCGGCGCGCGTTCCAGGTCGGCGACGGCTACGAGTCGCTGCTGACCGCCGACTACAGCCAGATCGAGATGCGGATCATGGCGCACCTCTCGGGCGACGAGGGCCTGATCGCCGCGTTCAACTCGGGGGAGGACCTGCACCGGTACGTGGGCTCGCGCGTGTTCGAGGTGGCGCCCGCCGACGTGACGCCGGAGATGCGGTCCAAGATCAAGGCGATGTCGTACGGGCTGGCCTACGGGCTGAGCGCGTTCGGCCTCTCGCAGCAGCTGGGCATCGCGACGGGCGAGGCGCAGACGCTCATGGACGACTACTTCGAGCGGTTCGGCGGCGTGCGCGACTACCTCTCGGGCGTGGTCGAGGAAGCGCGCGCGACCGGGTACACCGCGACCATCCTCGGACGGCGCCGTTACCTGCCCGACCTCACGAGCGACAACCGGCAGCGCCGTCAGATGGCTGAGCGCATGGCGCTCAACGCACCCATCCAGGGCAGCGCCGCCGACATCATCAAGCTCGCCATGCTCAAGGTGCAGCACGAGCTCGACGCGCGCGGGCTCAGCTCGCGCCTGCTGCTGCAGGTGCACGACGAGCTCGTGCTCGAGGTAGCGCCGGGGGAGCGGGCCGCCGCCGAGGAGGTGCTGCGCAGCCAGATGGGTGCGGCATTCGTGCTGAACGTACCGCTCGACGTCTCGGTCGGCACGGGTGCCACCTGGCACGAGGCCGGCCACTGACCCACCCCCTCCGAAGTAGTCACCTGGCGCCTGCTCGCCTGACGACTACCTCGCCAGGCGACTACCTCGGCAGTTCGGTGACGAAGACTGCGGTGCCCGGGAGGTAGCGGCCGCGTTCCGGGCCCCAGCCGCCCCAGACCTGGTCGTTCCACTCCGGCCACTCGGGTTCGACCAGGTCCACCAGGCGCAGCCCGGCTCCGACGACGTCCCGCACGTGGTCGCCGACGGTGCGGTGGTACTCCGCGTAGAGCACCCGCCCGTCCGCGGCGGCCTCGACGTAGGGACGGCGGTCGAAGTACGAGCGGGACGCCGTCAGGCCACGCTGCGTCGGGTCGTCGGGGAACGCCCACCGCAGCGGGTGGGTCACGGAGAACACCCAGCGCCCGCCCGGACGCAGCACCCGGGCGGCCTCGCGGTGCACGGTGCCGGCGTCGGGCACGAAGGGCAGTGCGCCGAAGGACGTGAACACGACGTCGAACGACCCGTCCGCGAACGGCAGCGCCCGGGCGTCCGCCTGGACCCGCGGCACGACGACACCCGTGGCGGCGTCGAGCCGCCCCGCACCGGCCAGCATGCTCGCCGAGTAGTCGGTCGCGACGACCCGTGCCCCGCGGGAGGCGAGCCAGCGCGAGCAGTGCGCGGCACCGGCACCCACCTCCAGCACGTCCCGCCCGCCGACGTCGCCCAGGAGGCCGGCCTCCGCCTCGGACAGGCCCTCCGGGCCCCAGCGGAAACCGGCGTCGCCGAGGAAGTCGCGGTGCTCTTCGAGGTACTCGTCGGCGTTGGCGTCCCACCAGCTGCGGGCGGCGCGGCCGTCGTCGGGCACGTCGCGATAACCGAAGGACACCGGCTGGTCATGGCTCACGAGGTAATCATCGCGCCTGTCTGCTTCCTATGGCTCCGTGCGACGGCGTCTATGAGTCGGTCGCGGATACCACAGCAGCACCCATAACAAAAGGGTCACGATTGGATCCCGGTCAGGCAAGCGAAATACGCAGGCAACGAGAACGCTCCTAAGGTCAGGCGCAAACGTCTGCGTGTCGTCGTGCCCGAACCCGGGTCCGCCGATGCGCTCGAGGAAGGAGAGTGCCATGCGTCGACGCGCTACGCGCCTTGCGGGCGGCGTCACCCTGGTGACTGCGCTTGCAGTGGCTCTGAGTGGTTGTGTGGCCAGCGAGCGGGACCCCGAGAGCGGCGAGGGCGGGGGCGGCAGCGACGGCACGTTCGTGTTTGCCGGTTCGGCCGAGCCGAGCTCGCTCGACCCCGCGTTCGCCAGTGACGGCGAGACGTTCCGGGTCGCCCGCCAGATCTTCGAGGGTCTTGTCGGCGTCGAGCCGGGCACCGCGGACCCCGCTCCGCTGCTCGCCGAGAGCTGGGACATCAGCGAGGACGGTCTGGAGTACACGTTCCACCTCAAGGAGGACGTGAAGTTCCACGACGACACGGACTTCAACGCCGAGGCCGTGTGCTTCAACTTCGACCGCTGGCACGGCTGGACCGGTCTGGCCGCGCACGAGAACCTCTCGTACTACTACAAGGCCGTCTTCGGCGGTACGGGCGAGGACAGCCTGTACGAGTCCTGCGCGGCGTCCGACGACGCGACCGCCGTCGTCACGCTCAAGGAGCCGATCCCGGAGCTCGTCCCGGCGCTGTCGCTGCCGTCGTTCTCCATGCAGTCACCCACGGCGCTCGATGAGTTCGGGGCGGACGAGGTGCAGGGCACCGCTGACGCTCCCCAGCTCACCGAGTACGGCAAGGAGCACCCGGTCGGTACCGGGCCGTACGCCTTCAAGGAGTGGAAGAGCGGCGAGAGCGTGACCCTCGCCGCGAACGACAGCTACTGGGGCGAGATCGCCGACGTCAAGACCATCGTGTTCACGGTGATCTCCGACGGCACCGCACGTCGCCAGGCGCTCGAGGCCGGTGACATCGACGGCTACGACCTGGTCGCGCCCGCCGACGTCGACGCGCTCAAGGAGGCCGGCTACACGATCCTCGACCGCGACGCGTTCAACATCCTGTACCTGGGCATGAACCAGGCGCAGAAGCCGCTGGACGACATCCGGGTCCGCCAGGCGATCGCGCACGCGATCGACAAGGAGGGCCTGGTCCAGGCAGCGCTGCCCGAGGGCACGACGCCGGCCACGCAGTTCGTGCCGGAGATCGTCACCGGGTACAGCGACGACGTCACGACCTACGAGCACGACCCCGAGAAGGCCAAGGAGCTCCTGAAGGAGGCCGGCCACGAGAACCTCGAGATCGAGTTCAACTACCCGACCGACGTCTCGCGGCCGTACATGCCGGACGCCGCCGCGATCTTCGAGGCGATCTCCGCCGACCTCGAGGAGGTCGGTATCACGAGCAAGGCGACGCCCGAGCCGTGGAGCCCGACCTACATCGACACCATTCAGGGTGGCGAGAACCACGGCCTGCACCTGCTGGGCTGGACGGGCGACTACAACGACACCTACAACTTCATCGGCACCTTCTTCGGCGCGAAGTCCCTGGAGTGGGGCTTCGACGACCCGGAGGTGTTCGACGCGATCAAGGAGGCCCGCAACGCTCCCCTTGAGGAGCAGGAGGCGGCCTACATGAACGCGAACGAGGTGATCATGGACGCCCTGCCCGGCGTTCCGCTGGCCAGCCCCGTGCCGTCGCTCGTCGTGGCGCCCGGGGTCGAGGGTTACCCGATCTCCCCGGTGCAGGACGAGGTGTACAACGGCATCACGCTCGGTGGGGGCGAGTAAGGTTCCCTTCCGAACCGCCTAGGGTGTCCTACGCCCTCGGGTGAAATACCTCAGGTCGGGGCGCGGCAGCCGCCGCGCCCCGACCGCTGTCCGGAGTCCCCTGGCGGGCGGGCCATGAGCCCTGCCGCCGAGCGACGATGAATCGCATGTCTGTCGAGGAACGATGCTCAGACTGATAGTGCAGCGCCTTCTGCTGCTGATACCCCTCTTGCTGGGGCTCTCGATATTGCTGTTCGGCTGGGTGCGCGCCCTGCCCGGCGGGCCGGTGCAGGCCATGCTGGGCGAGCGGTACACCCCCGAGGCCGCGGCGGAGATCGAGGCCGAGATGGGTCTGGACCAGCCGTTGCCGGTCCAGTACGGCAAGTACCTGCTCCGGCTCATCCAGGGGGACTTCGGCACCTCGCTGCAGAGTGGTCGCCCGGTCCTGGACGAGTTCATCACCCGGTTCCCCGCCACCATCGAGCTCACCATCGTGGCCCTGGTGTTCGCCATCGGCATCGGCATCCCGCTCGGCTACGTCGCCGCGCGGCGGTCCGGGTCGATCATCGACCACTCCGCCGTCGTGGTCTCGCTGATCGGCGTCACCGTGCCAGTGTTCTTCCTGGCGTTCATCCTGAAGTACATCTTCGCCGTGGAGCTGGGCTGGTTCCCGACGACGGGCCGGCAGAGCGCGACGATGATCGCCACGCACCCCACCAACTTCTACGTCCTGGACGGTCTGCTCACCGCAGAGTGGGACGCGGCATGGGACGCGCTCATGCACCTGATCCTGCCCGGCATCGCGCTGGGCACCATCCCGCTGGCGATCGTCGCCCGCATGACCCGCGCCGCCGTGTCCGAGGTGCAGAACGCGGACTATGTGCGCACCGCGCGGGCCAAGGGCATCAAGCCGGCCCGGCTGCGCAGCGAGCACATCCTGAAGAACGCCATGCTGCCGGTGGTCACCACCATCGGACTACAGGTGGGCCTGCTGCTCAGCGGCGCGGTGCTCACCGAGACCGTGTTCGCGTTCAGCGGCATCGGCAGCTTCCTGGCTAACTCGGTGTTCCGCGCCGACTACCCCGTGATGCAGGGCTTCATCCTGCTGATCGCCGTGGTGTATGCCCTCGTGAACCTGATCGTCGATGTGTCGTACGGGCTGATCGACCCGCGGCTGAGGAGGCAGCAGTGAGCGCCAACGAGCTTCCGGTGACCGGCGGCCCCGCCGCCGAGCCGCTCCACCCGAGCATCCACGGGGACGGCCCGGGCGGCCAGGATCACGGCGGGGAGGGCGTCTGGGCACGTGCCTGGCGCACCCTGCGCAAGAACCCCGTCGCCATCATCGGGGCGGTGATCGTCGCGGTGTTCGTGCTCGTGGCGGTGCTGGCGCCGGTGCTGGCACCCTACGGCGGCAGCGAGCTGCCGGGACGGGCCGAGGTCCGGCCCACGATGATCCCCGGCCCGTCGGCCGAGTACCCGCTCGGCCTGGACCGCTACGGCGGTGACGTGCTGAGCAAGCTGATCTGGGGTGCCCAGGCCTCGCTGCTGATCGGCGTCCTGTCCACGCTGTTCGGGCTCACGGGCGGTCTGCTGCTCGGTCTGCTCGCCGGCTGGTTCGGCAAGAGCGTCGACTTCGCGATCATGCGCCTGGTGGACCTCATGCTGTCGGTCCCGTCGCTGCTGCTCGCCGTGTCGATCGCAGCGATCGCCGGCCAGTCGTCCATGGCCGTGATCGTCGCCATCGGTGTGGTGCAGATCCCGATCTTCGCCCGGCTGCTGCGCGGTTCGATGCTGGCGCAGAAGGGCCAGGACTACGTCCTCGCCGCGTCGGCGCTCGGTCTGACGCGCCGGTCGGTGACCATGAGCCACGTGCTCCCCAACAGCGTGGGCCCGGTCATCGTGCAGGCGACGCTGAGCCTGGCCACCGCGGTGATCGAGGCTGCCGCGCTGTCCTTCCTCGGCCTGGGTGGCGGCGAGCCGTCCACGGCCGAGTGGGGCCGCATGCTGACGGCCGCGCAGCAGGAGCTGGCGGTCGCACCGCGGCTGGCGATCCTGCCCGGCATCTGTATCGCCGTGACGGCCCTCGGCTTCACCCTCGTGGGCGAGAGCCTGCGCGAGGCCCTCGACCCCCGGAACAGGACCCGACGATGAGCGACAACCCTGAGAAGAAGACGGCGAAGAAGACCACGGAGCCCACCACCGCGGCGCCCGTCGCGAGCTCCAAGGCGGACTCCGCCGAGAACGTGGTGCTGCGCGTCGAGGGCCTCTGCGTCGACTTCCGTACGGAGAACGGCGCCGCACGCGCCGTGTCCAACGCGAACCTCACCGTCGAGCGGGGCCAGACCGTGGCGATCGTCGGCGAGTCCGGGTCGGGCAAGACGACCCTGGCGATGGCGGTGCTGGGCCTGCTGGCGAGCAACGGCTCGGTGGCGGAGGGCCACATCTGGTTCAAGGAGGAGGACCTCGGCGCGGTGTCACCGCAGCGTATGGCGCAGCTGCGCGGCACCGAGCTGGGTCTCGTGCCGCAGGACCCGATGACCAACCTCGACCCGATCATGCAGATCGGCCGGCAGATCGACGCGGGCCTGATCGACAACGGGCTGCGCACCCGTCGGGACGCCCGCACCCGCACCGTCGAGCTGCTCGAGGAGGTGGGCCTGCCCGACGCCCGGGCGCGCGCCGCGCAGTACCCGCACGAGTTCTCCGGCGGCATGCGCCAGCGGGCGCTCATCGCGATGGGCCTGTCGGGTCGTCCCGCGCTGCTGGTCGCGGACGAGCCGACGTCGGCCCTGGACGTGACGGTGCAGCGCGGGATCCTGGACCAGCTCTCCGGCCTGACCGAGGAGCTCGGCACCGCTGTGCTGCTCATCACGCACGACCTCGGCCTCGCCGCCGAGCGCGCGGACACCGTGGTGGTCATGTACCGCGGTGACATCGTCGAGCAGGGCCCCGCCCGCCAGGTGCTCACGGCGCCGCAGCACGAGTACACCAAGCGGCTCATGGCGGCCGCCCCGTCGCTCGCCTCGCGCCGCATCGAGATCGCGCGCGAGCGGGGCCTCGACGAGGTGCTGGACGGCGCGCTGCTGGCCCACGGCGAGGAGACGGCGGCCGAGACCGACGTCCTGGTGTCGGTCAAGGACGTCAGCAAGGTCTTCTCCATCCGCGGCAAGGGACTGTTCTCCCGCAGCACCGGCTTCACCGCCGTCGACGGTGTGAGCCTCGACATCCCGCGCGGCTCCACGGTGGCCGTGGTGGGGGAGTCGGGGTCGGGCAAGTCGACGCTGGCCCGGATGATTCTCGACATCGAGAAGCCCACGACCGGCTCGATCACGTTCGACGGCGGCGTCGTGGGCGCCGGCAACCACCGGGACCAGATCGCCTACCGGCGCCGGGTGCAGCCCGTGTTCCAGGACCCCTACTCGTCGCTCGACCCGCTCTACTCGGTGTTCCGGGCGATCGAGGAGCCGCTGCGCGCGCACGACTACGGCGACGCGGCGGCCCGCCGGGCCCGGGTGGAGGAGCTCGCCGACCAGGTGGCGCTCAGCAAGAGCCAGCTGCGGCGGTTCCCCTCGGAGCTCTCCGGTGGCCAGCGGCAGCGCGTGGCGATCGCCCGTGCTCTGGCGCTCTCGCCGGAGCTCGTGGTCTGCGACGAGGCCGTCTCGGCGCTCGACGTCGTGGTGCAGGCGCAGATCCTCCAGCTGCTCGCCGGGCTGCAGGAGGAGCTGGGCCTCACCTACCTCTTCATCACGCACGACCTCGCCGTGGTGCGCCAGATCGCCGACCGCGTGCTGGTGATGCAGGAGGGGCGCGTGGTCGAGGAGGGGACCGTCGACTCGGTCTTCGACTCGCCGGCCACCGCGTACACGCGGGCGCTGCTGGACGCGATCCCCGGCAAGGACCTGGAGCTCGCGCTCTGAACCATCAGGCCTGGCCGGGGTCGCCCGGCAGAACGTCAGCAGCCCCCGGTATCCTGGGCTTCGCACCACCCTGGCTCGTGTCGGCTCACGTTGACCGGGGCGCTGCGACGCCACTAGGATGACTGGCGGTGCCGTGCGCCTTGTGGCGACCTTCGGTACCGCACTAGCAGAGCCACAACAGACCCTGTCCTTACTACGCCATGTCCGCATCGGAGCATCGAACTCAATGACCATCTCCACCCCTGCGAAGTCCGCACCCCAGGTTGCCGTCAACGACATCGGCACCGAGGAGGACTTCCTTGCTGCCATCGACGCCACCATCAAGTACTTCAACGATGGTGACATCGTCGAAGGCACGATCGTCAAGGTGGACCGCGACGAGGTCCTTCTCGACATCGGCTACAAGACCGAGGGTGTGATCCCGTCCCGGGAGCTCTCGATCAAGCACGACGTCGACCCTGGCGAGGTTGTCGCCGTCGGTGACGCCGTCGAGGCCCTGGTCCTCCAGAAGGAGGACAAGGAAGGCCGGCTGATCCTGTCCAAGAAGCGCGCACAGTACGAGCGCGCCTGGGGCACGATCGAGAAGATCAAGGAAGAGGACGGCGTCGTCACCGGCACCGTCATCGAGGTCGTCAAGGGCGGCCTCATCCTCGACATCGGCCTGCGCGGCTTCCTCCCCGCCTCCCTCGTGGAGATGCGTCGCGTCCGCGACCTCCAGCCGTACGTCGGCAAGGAGATCGAGGCCAAGATCATCGAGCTCGACAAGAACCGGAACAACGTCGTGCTCTCGCGCCGTGCCTGGCTCGAGCAGACGCAGTCCGAGGTTCGCTCCACCTTCCTGCAGACCCTGCAGAAGGGCCAGGTGCGCCCGGGTGTCGTCTCCTCGATCGTCAACTTCGGTGCGTTCGTGGACCTCGGCGGCGTCGACGGTCTGGTGCACGTCTCGGAGCTGTCCTGGAAGCACATCGACCACCCGTCCGAGGTCGTCGAGGTCGGCCAGGAGGTCACCGTCGAGGTGCTCGACGTCGACTTCGACCGCGAGCGTGTCTCCCTGTCGCTGAAGGCGACGCAGGAGGACCCGTGGCAGACCTTCGCCCGTACGCACGCCATCGGTCAGGTCGTGCCGGGTAAGGTCACCAAGCTCGTCCCGTTCGGTGCGTTCGTCCGCGTCGAGGACGGCATCGAGGGCCTGGTCCACATCTCGGAGCTGGCCGTGCGCCACGTCGAGCTGCCGGAGCAGGTCGTCACCGTCGGTGCCGAGGTCTTCGTCAAGGTCATCGACATCGACCTGGAGCGTCGCCGCATCTCGCTGTCGCTCAAGCAGGCCAACGAGGGCGTGGACCCGGAGTCCGAGGACTTCGACCCCGCGCTGTACGGCATGGCCGCCGAGTACGACGACGCCGGGAACTACAAGTACCCGGACGGCTTCGACCCGGAGACCAACGAGTGGCTCGAGGGCTTCGAGGCGCAGCGCGAGGCGTGGGAGGCGGAGTACGCCAAGGCGCACGAGCGCTGGACCGCGCACCGCAAGCAGGTCGCCGAGGCGATCGCCGCGGACACCGAGGCACCGGCCGACGCCCCGGCCGCGGCTCCGGCGGGTGGCGGCAGCACCACCTACTCCTCGGCTCCGGTCGAGGAGGTCGGCGGCACGCTGGCTTCGGACGAGGCGCTCGCCGCGCTCCGTGAGAAGCTCACGGGTAACTGACCCGAGCTGATCGACGGCCCGTCGCCCCTTTTCGGGGCGGCGGGCCGTCGTCGTTTTCAGGATGTGGTGCGGTGGGTGCTCCCACGGCCTGCAATAGGCCTCTGACCTGCGGCAACACCGTTCTGTCGGGCTCTCGGACGTATCACAGGCACGCTGGCCAGGACGGTCGGCGTGCTGTTGGATGACTCCCCATGAGCCGACCCGGACCCGACGAGATGCGGGGCACGAGCCCAGCCGCACTCCTCGCGCCCGAGCGCGGCATCGTGCCGTTCATGGGTCGTGGGCGCGAGCTGGCGGAGCTGCGGTTCTGGGTCCGGTCCCGGGAGCCGGTGGCGCTGCGCCTGCTGTGCGGGCTCGGCGGTGTGGGTAAGACACGCCTGGCGCTCGAGCTCGGCAGGCGGCTGCGTCGTGCCGGATGGGCCGTGGTCCACGTGCCACCCGGTGCGGAGGTGACAGCGGTGTCCGCCGTCGCCGGCGCGCGCCGGGTCCTGCTCGTGGTCGACGACGCCGCGTCCCGGCCAGGTCTCCCGGCGATGCTCGACGCGATCGGGACCACCCGGCCGCGGGGCCGGCTGCGCGTCCTGTGCACGGCACGCACCGGCGGGGAGTGGTGGCGCCGGGAGCGGTGGACCAGCCGGCTCTGGGCCGGCTGGACGCCGTCGGTCAGCGAGATGGCGCTGGAGCCGGCGCTCGACCGGACGCTCGACGTCGCCTTCGACCCGGCGCTGGGCCTGGAGGTCGAGCGCCCGGACGACTACCGCGCACTCCTGGAGGCGGCTACGACGCGCTTTGCGCGGGCCCTGCACCGGCCCGTCCCGCGAACGCGGTTCCAGCCGGAGCCGGACCAGCAGCTGCGCGCGCTGGACCTGCACGCCACGGCGCTGGCCATGGCGCTCGGCGTCGGCAAGGACGTCGCCGACCCGGCCGACGCTCTCGACCTCGTGCTCGACCACGAGCGCTCCCGCTGGGCAATCTCCGCTGCCGGCGCGGGACTCGTGCCGGGAGCGGCCGAGGCCGCACTGGCCACGGCGACGCTGCTGGGGGACACGACGGACGACGGCATATGCGCCGCGCTGCGCCGGGCCGGCGCGGAACCCGCGGCAGGCCGGACGGCGGACGCCGTGACCTGGGTGCGCGGGCACCTGCCCGTCGTCCCGCGCATGGCGGAGCTGCTCGTCTCGCGCGCCCTGGCGGCGTCGGAGGAGCTCACCGCCGCCTGTACGCGCGACCTGGAGCCGGAGCAGGCGTTCGCGGTGCTGGTGTTCGCGACCGAGATGGGCCTCGACCGGCCCACCGCGGAGCGCGACGTCACCGGCCAGCTCATCGAGGCGGCGGCGTCGGCCCTGCCGGCCGAGCGGGCCGAGGACCTGCCGGCTCTCACGCGGGTGACACGCAGGCTGCCGCGGTCGTCAGGCCCTCTGGCCGTGCCGGTGCTCGACCGCCTCACGCACCGGGTGGCGGACCTCGCCCGGGTGGCCGGCGACGATGCGGCACGGGGTGAGGCGCTGGCCGACCTCGGCGTCGTGCTGATCGCCGAGGGGGAGCCCGATGTGGCGGTCGGCGTGCTGCAGGAGGCGGTGGGCCTGTGGCGCGGCCTTGCCTGGGGCGACGAGAACCGGCACCGCCCCGCGCTGTGCAGCGCCCTGAACAACCTCGGGACGGGGTACTGGGCGGTGGGCCGGCACGGCGACGCCCTCGCGGTCCAGGAGGAGGTGGTCGCCCTCTGCCGCCGGTTCCCTCCGGGCGACCGGCCGTGGGCCGACGCCGAGCACGCGCGCGCCCTGCAGAACGCCGGGGTGTCCTACACCGAGCTCGGCCGGGTCGGCGAGATCGAGGTGGCGCAGCGCGCGGCGCTCGACCTCTACCGACGCCTGGCGGAGGGCGACCCCGTCCAGTACGAGCCGCGGGTCGCCGCCGTGCTGGGCAACTTCGAGGCCCTCACCGAGAGCGGGCGGCCGGAGGACGCGCTGCCCGCCAACGCCGAGGCGGTGGCGATCCGCCGCAGGCTCGCCGCCGCTCGCCCCGAGCACCTCGGGGAGCTGGCATGGTCGCTCGGCCAGCTGGGCACCACGCTGGAGGCCCTCGGGCGGTACGAGGAGGCGGGTGTGGTGCTGGTCGAGGCGCTGGAGATCCAGCGCCGGCTCGCCAAGGAGAACGAGCGCGGCACCCGCGCCGACCTCGCCGGCGCGCTCTCCGCGCTCGGTGCCCTGTACTCGACCACCGGCCGCGCCGACGAGTCGCTCCGCCTGGAGCGGGAGGCGCTGGAGATCCGGCGCGAACTCGCCGGGGAGCATCCCGACCGGTACCTGCACTACCTCGCGCACTCGCTGTCCAACCTCGGTGTCACCCTGGCCCGGCGCGGCAGGTACGACGAGGCGGTCCTGCTCGAGGAGGAGGCGGTGGCGATCCGCAGGGGCCTCGCGAGCAGCAACGCCCGGTCCCTGAAGTACCTCGCGCAGTCCTTGTCCAACCTGGGCGTGCGGTACGCGGACCTGGGCAGGTTCGACGAGGCGCTCCGGCCCACGCAGGAGGCGGTCGACATGCTGCGCCGGCTCGTCCGCGAGCAGCCGGAGAAGTACCGCACGGGTCTCGCGGAGGCGCTGGCGAACCTCGGCGCCACCCTGCTGGACCTCGACCGGGCGCAGGAGGCGCTGGAGCCCATGCGGGAGGCGGTGGTGATGCGACGGCAGCTCGTCCTCCAGAACCCCGACAAGCACCGGCCCGACCTGGCGCTCGCACTCTCGAACCTGGCCAGCGCGCTGAGCGCCGTCGGCGACAACGTCACGGCGCTGGGGCACGCGCAGGAGGCGGTGGACATGCGCCGCCGGCTCGCGGCCGACCTGCCGGAGCGGTACCGGCCCGAGCTCGAGCGGTCACGCGCGGTGCTCGCGCGGATCGACGCGGCGATCCGGAACCCGACGTCGGCGCGGTAGCCCGCAGGTCCCGCACGGGACAACCTCCCGGCCCGGGCGGGAGTGCGCTCAGGAGGTCGCCGCGAACTGGGTCCGGTACAGGTCGGCGTACAGGCCTCCTGCGGCGATCAGCTCGGCATGCGTGCCCGACTGGGCGATCCGCCCGTCGGCGAGCACCACGATGCGGTCCGCCGCCCGGACCGTGGACAGCCGGTGCGCGATGACCAGCGACGTCCGCCCGGCGAGCGCCTGGTCGAGCGCGACCTGCACGGCGGCCTCGGACTCCGAGTCGAGGTGCGCGGTCGCCTCGTCGAGCACCACGACGTCGGGCGCCTTGAGCAGCAGCCGGGCGATCGCGAGGCGCTGCCGCTCACCGCCGGACAGCCGGTAGCCGCGGTCGCCCACCACCGTCTCCAGGCCCTCGGGCAGCCGGTCGACCAGGTCCCAGATGCGCGCCTGGCGCAGCACCCGCTCCAGGTCGGCGTCCGTCGCCTCCGGGCGGACGAACCGGAGGTTCGCCGCCATCGTGTCGTGGAACAGGTGCGCGTCCTGGGAGACGACGCCGACGGTGGCCCGCAGCGACGCGAACGTCACGTCGCGCAGGTCGGCCCCGGCGATGCGGACGGTGCCCGACGTCGGGTCGTACATGCGGCTGACCAGCTGGGACACGGTCGTCTTGCCCGCCCCGGACGGGCCGACGAGCGCCACCATCGACCCCGCGGGAACCTCGAACGAGACGTCGACCAGCGTGTCCGTCGTCGGGTCCTTGCGCTGGCCCGCCACCGACTCCAGGGACGCGAGGGACACCTCCTCGGCCCGTGGGTACCGGAACGTCACGTCCGTCAGGGAGACGGACGCGCCCCGGCGCGCGACAGCCGCCCGCAGGTCGACGGCGTCCGGCTTCTCGGCCACCGACGGCTCCAGGTCGAGGACCTCCAGCACGCGCTCGAACGACACGAGCGCGGTCATGACGTCGACCTGGACGTTCGCCATCGCCGTCAAGGGGCCGTACAGGCGCGTGAGATAGGTGGCGAGCGCCACGACGGTGCCGACGGTGAGCTCACCCGCGATGGCCTGCAGACCGCCCAGCCCGTACACGCCCGCCACGGCCAGCGACGCGATGGTCGACAGCCCCACCCGGAACCACGTGCCGAGCAGGGCGGTGCGGACGCCGAGGTCACGGCGCTCGCGGGCGGGCTCGGCGAAGCGCTCGGACTCGGTCGCCGGATCACCGAAGACCTTCACGAGGTGTGCGCCGGAGACGTTGAACCGTTCGTTCATGACCTGGCCCAGGTCGGCGTCCACCTCCATGCCGCGCCGGGTCAGGGTCGCGAGCCGGCGGCCGAACCAGCGCGCGGGGAACACGAACAGCGGGACCAGCGCGAGCGCCCCGAGCGTGAGCTCCCACGACATGGTGAGCATCGCCGCGAGCGTGAACGCGATGGTCAGGGTGTTGGAGACCACCGTCTGCAGGGTCGACGTGAAGGCCCGCTGCGCCCCGAGCACGTCGCCGTTGAGCCGCTGCACCAGCGCACCCGTGCGGGCGCGCGAGAAGAAGGCGAGCGGCATGCGCTGCACATGGTCGAACACGGCGACGCGCAGGTCGAGGATGAGTCCTTCGCCCACCTGGGACGAGACGAACCGGTCCGCCACGGACAGGCCGGCGGCGAGGATCGCGAGCACCGCCGCGGCGCCGGCCAGGAGGACCACCAGGCGCTTGTCGCCGTCGACGATGCCGTGGTCGATGATGCGCTGGAACAACAGCGGGGTGGCGGCACCCGCAGCGGCCTCCAGGGCCAGGATCACCACGAACAGGATCAGCCGGCCCCGGTAGGGGCGGGCGAAGCTGGCTATGCGCCGCAGCGTGGCCCAGCCGAGACGCTGGTGGGCGACCGAGCCGTCCTGCGTGAACGACCGCATCGCGCGGCCTCCGCCCATACTCCCGCCGCCACCGTGCATGCTCACCGGTGCATGGTCCCACGCGACCCGGCCCCGGGGGGTATCGGCGCCACCCCGTGCTGCCGGTGAGCACAGGTGACCCGAACGTAGCGGGTGGATCGAGGGTGATCTGGACCACGCGGGTGTTACGTGTTCTCCGCAGCCCGTGATAGAAACCCACGATCGGGCGTCTACGCAGGTCGCCCCATACTTCGATGGATGATTCGATGAATATCGACGGGTGGAGGGCCATGTCTGACCTGGAGCCGCAGCGAAGCGGAGGTCGCGTGGCGCTGGTAGATCTGACCGGCGCGGAGGACATGACTGCAGCACTGCGGAAGCTGCAGGACCAGTGGGGCCCCGTAGCCCCCGTGGACCTGGAGCCGGGAGTGCCGGGCTGGCTCGTGCTGGGGCACGCCGAGGTCATGGAGGTCATGCGCACGGAGAGTGTCTTCGCGCGCGACCCGCGGCACTGGAAGGAGCGGCTGCCACTGGACTCGACCCTGCACGCGATCCTGTCCCCGGCCGGACGGCGCGCGCTGTACTACGCGGACGGCGCGGACCACCGGCGGCTGCGGCTGCCCGTGGACGAGGCGTTCGCGAGCATGGACGAGGCGCAGACTGCCGCGATGGTGCGCGGCGTGTGCAGCCGGCTCATCGACTCCTTCGCCGCCCAGGGCCACGCCGACCTGATCGGCGGGTACGCGGCGGCGGTGTCCTTCCTGTCGGTGTCGGGGATGTTCGGGTTCGACGAGCGGCAGGGCATCGCCCTGCTGCGGTGCGCGCACGGCGTCTTCGGGCACGGGGGCGACTCCGTGACGGCGCTGGCCACCATGGACCAGATAGTGCTCGACCACGTCCTCGCGACGCGGGAGGACCCCGGGAACAACCTCACCGCGCGCTTCGTGGAGCACCCGAGCTTCGAGAACGACACGGAGATCGTGCACTCGATGGTCGTGGCGATCTGCGCGGCCAACGAGATGCTCGTGACCTGGATAGCGGCCACCCTGCGCCGGATGCTCACCGACCCGCGCTACACCGGTCGGGTCACCGGGGTGCGCAGGGGCCTCGACGACGCGCTGGACGAGACGCTGTGGAGCGAGCCGCCGGTGGCGAACCTGCCCGCCCGGTACGCGGTCACGGACTGCACGCTCGGCGAGGTGCGGATCCGGGCCGGGGACGCGATCGTCATGGGCCTGGCCGCCGCGAACAACGACCCGCGGGTACGCACCACGGAGGACCTGTTCGAGGCGAACAACCGGTCGCACCTGTCGTTCGGCGTCGGGCCGCACGCGTGCCCCGCCCGGCGCCCGGGTCGGCTGGTGGTGAAGATCGCGGTGGAGAGCCTCATGGAGCGTCTCGACCTGCGCCTCACCGACCCCGACGTGACCTGGGCACCCTCGCCGTGGTCGCGGTACCCGGCGGTGCTGCCCGTGGCGTTCACGCCCGAGCGGCAGGCCGCTCGCACGCCTGCCCGGGTGTGACGCCGGCCCGCTCCGGTCCGGCTTCGTCTGACAGAGCCGGGCCGGAGGGGGCAGGATGGAGCCCATGTTTCGCATCGGACTGACCGGAGGGATCGCGGCCGGCAAGTCGGTCGCGACAGCGCGACTGGCCGAGCTCGGCGCCGTCGTCATCGACCACGACCTGCTGGCCCGAGAGGCGGTAGCGCCCGGGACGGTCGGCCTGGCCGCGATCGTCGAGGCGTTCGGCGACGTCGTCCTGCTGCCGGACGGCAGCCTCGACCGGCCAGGGCTCGGCGCCCTGGTCTTCGCCGACGACGCCGCCCGCAGCCGGCTGAACGACATCGTGCATCCGGAGGTGCGGCGGCTGTCCGCCGAGCGGGAGGCGATGGCGGCGGCCGCGGACCCGACCGCCGTCGTGGTGCACGACATCCCGCTGCTCGTGGAGACCGGCCTGGCCGAGCGCTTCCACCTGCTCGTGGTGGTGCACACGCCCGCCGAGCAGCGGGTACGCCGTCTCGTCGAGGGGCGCGGGCTGAGCGAGGAGGCGGCGCGCTCCCGCCTCGACGCGCAGGCCACGGACGACGAACGGCTCGCCGCCGCAGACTTCACCCTGGACGGTTCGGGGAGCGAGGACGACCTGCGCGCCCAGGTGGATACCCTGTGGCAGCGCGTGGCCGGAGAGGTCGCGCAGGAGACGGAGGCGGACTCCGCGTGATCCGGCCGGCGTGACCCGCACGGCCCGGGTGAGGAGCGTGCGTGATGAAGGTGCTGGTCACAGGTTTCGAGCCGTTCGGCGGTGACGCCACCAACGCGTCGGCGGACGCGGTCGCGGCGCTCGCGGCGCGCTGGGCAGGTCCGGACGAGCTCGTCACGGCGGTCCTCCCGGTGGAGTTCGGCCAGGTCCGCGCAGCCGACGGCCCGCTGCTGCGGCTGCTGGACGCGCACCGGCCCGACGTCGTCCTCGCTGTTGGGCTGGCCGCCGGGGCCACCCAGGTGCGGGTCGAGCAGGTCGCCATCAACCTGATGGACGCCCGGATCCCCGACAACGGCGGCGCCCAGCCGGCCGACGCCCCGGTGGCCGACGGCGGCCCCGACGCCCGGTTCACCACGCTGCCGGCCAAGGCAGCCGTGGCCGCGGTCCGTGCGGCGGGCATCCCCGCCGGCGTCACGTACAGCGCGGGGACGTACGTCTGCAACGCCACCTTCTACGCGCTGCAGCACGCCCTGGCCGAGCGGCCCGGCGTGCTGTCCGGCTTCGTCCACGTACCGCGCACCACCGAAGAGGTCGGGGGAGAGGCATCCGCCTCCGCACTGTCCGACGGCGGCGAGCCGCACCTCCCGCTCGAGGCGCTCGCTCGCGCGCTGGAGATCGTGGTGCGCACGGCGCTCGCCGCGGCCCGCGGCGAGGCGGTGGAGGTCGCCGCGGCCGCCGGGGCGCTGCACTGACGGCTCGCCGGCGTCACGGGCGCCGTCGGGCCTTGCCCAGCGGTCAGCGCTGGTCGAGAATCGGACTGAACGGACATTGTGGTCCGGCGAGCGTCGGAACGACGGTCGTCGGTCGGGGATCGGTCGGGGAAGGTGGTGCGGCGTGGGTGACGGGCAGGCGGACGGAGCCGGGCAGGGCGTCGGCGACGGCAGGGGGCACGCGGTCGTCGTCGGGGGGAGCATCGCCGGCCTGCTCGCGGCGGCAGCGCTCGCGGAGCACGCGGGACGGGTGACCGTCGTCGAGCGCGACAGGTACCCGGACCGGCCCGGGCCGCGCAAGGGAGTGCCGCAGAGCAAGCACACCCACCTCCTCCTGGAGAGCGGCCTGCTGGCCACCGAGCGGTTCCTGCCCGGCCTCGAGGCGGAGCTGGTCGCGGCAGGGGCGCTGCAGGTCCGGTCGCCCAGCGAGTACCTCCAGAACATGCGCGGCCGCTGGTTCGGCAGGGGGCCCGCGACGTCCACGACGCTGTGCCTCACCCGGCCCCTGCTGGAGCACGGGGTGCGGACCCGGGTCCTCGCGCACCCGAGGGTCACGGCCGTGCAGGGGACCGACGCCGTCGGGCTGACCGGGACCGCGGAGCGGGTCACCGGCGTACTGCTGCGCGAACGCGGTGGGGAGCGCGCCGACGCCGAGCCGACGGTGCTCGCCGCCGACCTGGTCGTCGACGCCTCCGGGCGATCCTCGCGCACGCCCGAGTGGCTGGAGCGGCTCGGTGTCGCCCGGCCCGCCGAGGACCGTGTCGAGGCCGGCCTGGGCTACGCCACCCGCGTCTACCGTGACGGCTCGGACGGCGCGCTGACCGACGCCCGCCTCGTGTACCTGGTGGGGGACACGATGGGCGCCGTGATCGTCCCGGTGGAGCCCGAGGGCACCCACATGATCACCTTCGCCACGCCGCGGGGCGAGCCGCTGCCCACCGATCCCGGCGCGTTCGAGGCGCTGGCCGACCGTCAGCCGCACCCCCTCGTGCGCCAGTGGCTGGACAGGGCCGAGCCGCTCTCACCGGTGTTCGGGTACCTCCGGACGGAGAACGTGCGCAGGGCGTACGACCGCCTGGTGCCCGACGGGCTGCTCGTCACCGGTGACGCGCTGTGCGCGCTGAACCCCGTGTTCGGCCAGGGCATGTCGACGGCGGCGCTCGCCGCCGTCGCGCTCGACGAGAGCCTCGCCGCGGGGCACGCGAACCGCCGGACGCAGGCGGCACTGCTCGCGGCGTCGGCCCAGGCCTGGACCATCTCCACGGGCGCGGACAAGGCACGGCCGGGAGTCACCGGCAACGCCGCGAGGCGGACCCTCCGCGACAAGCTCACCGGCTGGTACCTCGCGAGGGTCCAGGAGCGGTGCGGGGTCAACCCGGAGGTCCAGGCCAGCTTCCGCAGGGTGCTGGCGCTCCTGGCCCCGCCCACCGAGCTGTTCCGGCCGGCGGTCGTCCGGTCGGTGCTCTTCGAGAAGGGCGCCCCCGCCGACGCGCCCGCTCCGCTCCGGCTGTGAGGTGGCTCGCGGGGGACTGTCAGTGGTGGGTCGTACCGTAGTCACATGCGACCCGTGACCGATCTGCAGCGCACGGTGGCCCCGTTCGAGGTCATCTCCGAATACGAGCCGGCCGGCGACCAGCCGACGGCGATCGCCGAGCTGACCAAGCGCGTCCAGGCCGGCGAGAAGGATGTGGTGCTGCTGGGCGCCACGGGTACCGGCAAGTCGGCGACGACGGCCTGGCTCGTCGAGCAGCTGCAGCGCCCGACCCTCGTCATGGCGCCGAACAAGACGCTCGCCGCGCAGCTCGCCACGGAGTTCCGGGAGCTGCTGCCGAACAACGCGGTCGAGTACTTCGTGTCGTACTACGACTACTACCAGCCCGAGGCGTACATCGCGCAGTCGGACACCTACATCGAGAAGGACTCGTCGATCAACGACGAGGTGGAGCGGCTGCGCCACTCGGCGACCTCGTCGCTGCTGACCCGGCGCGACGTCATCGTCGTCGCCTCGGTCTCGTGCATCTACGGCCTGGGCACGCCGCAGGAGTACGTCGACCGCATGGTCCGGCTCGACGTGGGTGACGTCGTGGAGCGCGACAAGCTGCTGCGCCAGTTCGTGACCATGCAGTACACGCGCAACGACATGTCGTTCACGCGCGGCACGTTCCGGGTGCGCGGCGACACCGTGGAGATCATCCCGGTGTACGAGGAGCTCGCCATCCGGATCGAGATGTTCGGTGACGAGATCGAGTCGATCCAGACCCTGCACCCGCTCACCGGGGACGTCGTCCGCAACGAGCAGTCCGTCTACGTGTTCCCGGCCACGCACTACGTGGCAGGCCCGGAGCGCATGGAGCGCGCCATCGGCGGCATCGAGAAGGAGCTCGAGGACCGCCTGGCCGAGCTGGAGAAGCAGGGCAAGCTGCTCGAGGCACAGCGGCTGCGCATGCGCACCACCTACGACATCGAGATGATGCGCTCGATCGGCACCTGCAGCGGCATCGAGAACTACTCGATGCACATCGACGGCCGTGAGCCGGGTACCGCGCCCAACACGCTGCTCGACTACTTCCCGGAGGACTTCCTCCTCGTCATCGACGAGTCGCACCAGACCGTGCCCCAGATCGGCGCGATGTACGAGGGCGACGCCTCCCGCAAGCGCGCCCTCGTGGACCACGGCTTCCGCCTGCCCAGCGCGATGGACAACCGCCCGCTGAAGTGGGAGGAGTTCACCGAGCGCATCGGACAGACGGTCTACCTGTCGGCCACCCCGGGCGACTACGAGCGCTCTCTGTCCGACGGCGTGGTGGAACAGGTCATCCGTCCGACCGGCCTGGTGGACCCCGAGGTCATCGTGAAGCCCACGACCGGGCAGATCGACGACCTGCTGGGCGAGATCCGGGACCGTGTCGACCGCAACGAGCGCGTGCTGGTGACGACCCTGACCAAGAAGATGGCCGAGGACCTCACGGACTACTTCCTGGAGCGCAACGTGCGGGTGCGGTACCTGCACTCGGACGTCGACACGCTGCGCCGCGTCGAGCTGCTGCGCGAGCTGCGGCTCGGCGAGTACGACGTGCTGGTGGGCATCAACCTCCTGCGGGAGGGCCTGGACCTGCCGGAGGTGTCGCTCGTGGCCATCCTCGACGCCGACAAGGAGGGCTTCCTACGGTCTGGTCGGTCCCTCATCCAGACCATCGGTCGCGCGGCCCGTAACGTCTCCGGCCAGGTCCACATGTACGCGGACAAGATCACGCCGGCGATGCGCATGGCGATCGACGAGACCACCCGGCGTCGTGAGAAGCAGGTGGCCTACAACACGGAGCGAGGTCTGGACCCCCAGCCGCTGCGCAAGAAGATCGCGGACGTCACGGACATGCTCGCCCGCGAGGACCTGGACACCCAGGAGCTCCTGGCCGGCGGGTACCGGAACAACCGCAAGGCGAAGGGCGAGGGCAGGGGCGCCCGCGTCCCGGGTGCGCCGAAGGAGGCCGCGACGTCGGGCAACCGGCTGTCCGGAGCCGCGGCGAGCGAGCTGGCCGAGCTCATCCAGGAGCTCACCGACCAGATGCACGCGGCGGCCGCCGAGCTGCAGTTCGAGGTGGCGGCCCGGTTGCGTGACGAGATCTCGGGCCTCAAGAAGGAGCTGCGGCAGATGCAGGCGGCAACGGCCTAGGGGCCGGTCAGGGGGCGAGTGCCCGGAGAACCCTGCAACCTGGGTACGTGCGAGGCGCTGTGGGGATCACGTATGCTTCGCGGGGTCGGAGGGGAGTAGTCCTTCGCCATGGGGCCGTCATCACGGTCGGTGTCGATGCCGGTCCGGTCACATGGGTCCACCCCCGCTCAGGCGGGTGTGGGCGGGCGAGACTTTCGGTGCCTCGTGCTGCGTACCGGAGGTTTATATGAATGTGCCCTTCTGGGTCTGGGCTGCCACTGTCGCCGCGATCGTCGCGATGCTGGTGTTCGACTACGTCGGCCATGTGCGCACACCGCACGCGCCCACGCTGCGTGAGTCGACCCGCTGGTCGATCGGCTATGTCGCCATCGCACTCGCCTTCGGCGGCCTCGTGTGGGCGGTGTGGGGACCGGTCTACGGTGGTGAGTACTTCGCGGGGTACATCACCGAGAAGAGTCTCTCGGTCGACAACCTGTTCGTGTTCGTGCTCATCATGGCTAGCTTCCGGGTGCCGAGGGCGTTCCAGCAGAAGGTCCTGCTGGTGGGCATCACCGTCGCGCTCGTGCTGCGCACCGTCTTCATCCTGGTGGGCGCCGCCCTCATCGAGAACTTCAGCTGGGTCTTCTACCTCTTCGGGCTGTTCCTGGTCTGGACGGCGATCAGCCAGATGCGAGCGGGTACCTCGCACGAGGACGAGTTCCACGAGAACGCCGTGCTACGGATGGCCCGCCGTGTGCTCCCCACGTCGGACTCGTACGTGGGTGACCGGCTCACGACCCGCGTCGACGGCAAGCGGCTCATCACGCCGATGCTCTTCGTCATGCTCGCCATCGGCAGCGCCGACATCCTCTTCGCGGTGGACTCGATCCCGGCGATCTTCGGCCTCACGCAGGAGACCTACCTGGTCTTCACCGCCAACGCCTTCTCGCTCCTGGGTCTGCGACAGCTCTTCTTCCTGATCGACGGTCTCCTGGACCGCCTCGTGTACCTCAACTACGGGCTCGGGGTCATCCTGGCGTTCATAGGTGCCAAGCTCGTGATCCACGCGCTGCACACCAACGAGGTGCCGTTCATCAACGGCGGCGAGCACGTCACCTTCGTCCCGGAGATCGGCACGCCGCTGTCGCTCGGCGTCATCGTGGTGACGCTGACGATCACCACCGTGGCGAGCCTCCTGCGCGACCGCGCCGTGCGGCGTGCCGAGAAGAAGGTCGACGAGCGCGTGTGATCCACGGGCCGTCCGATGTGGTCGGGCCTCGCCCGCCACGCTCCGGTCGGCGCACCCGTACCTGCACCTGGGCCCGGTCGGCAGACTGCCGACCGGGCCCAGGTGCGGACGCACGACGTTGCCGGATCACCATCCAGGTGGACTGCACCGTGGTCACACGTCGGTGTAGTCCACCTGGATGGTGAAGACGTCCCGATCGCCGGACCGGAGCGTCCCGGTGAACCCCTTGTCGTGCGCCTCGGGCTCGGCGGGGGCGGACGGCTCGACGTCGACCGCGCAGGTCTGGCCGGC
Organism: Promicromonospora iranensis; assembly: GCF_028994805.1. Taxonomy (GTDB): domain Bacteria; phylum Actinomycetota; class Actinomycetes; order Actinomycetales; family Cellulomonadaceae; genus Promicromonospora; species Promicromonospora iranensis. The sequence goes on from NZ_JAJQQP010000009.1 coordinate 254,843, forward strand.
CGAGGCCAGGTGGTCGGCCTCCAGCCGGTACCGGCCGGCCTGCCACCGGGCGTCGGGACCCATCGCCGCCTCCAGGACGTGGTCGAAGAGCGCGAACGTCGCGTAACCCGCGACCGACACGGGCAGCGCCGGGTGGCCGGCAAAATGCCCCTGGCACGTCGCGGCCTCCACGGAGAGCTTGGCCGTGGCGCCGCGGGCATCGACGGCGACGTCGGTGAGCGGGGCCGGCGCGCTGTAAGGACTCGCCGGCTCCGTCGCGTCGGGTGCCGTGGCCGGGCCCATCAGACGCCGGAACACGGGCACCGACAGGACCAGGTACTCGAGGTCGAGCCGCGCCACGAGATTGTCGTCGGCGTCGCGCAGCTCGGTCTCGGCGAAGGCCCGGTTGCGCCCGGACATCCGGGCGGTCGCGGTACCGCGGAGCGTGGTCAGTGTCTTGGCAGGCGGGTACATCCTGCCGACACCACGGTGGGCGAGGTAGTAGTGCTGCCCCGCCCTCGGGTTCGTGGAGGCCGCGGCGCACAGGCCGAGGATGGCGAGGTGGCGTCCACCCTCCGCCAGGTTGATGTGGGTCATCTGACGTCCCGTCGGCGTCTGGACCGGGACCGTGGCGCGGGCCAGCCCAGGAGCGGGGCTGGTCAGATCACCGAGTGCGTAGTACGGCGGCGTCACGCAGATCCGCGGGCCGATCTCCTCGTACGTCACCGTCGTACTCTCGACAGAGGTCATGCAGTGCCTCCCCGAACGTAGTCAGCAGTGCCGGAACAGGCATCATGGGCACCACGGAGCTCGCCACGCTATGCCTCGAACGTGACTATTGCGTAAAACTCTCCGTATGGCCCGGGTATGACACGGGTATGACCTGGTTGGGGGTGAATCTGGTGGGGGACCTACTCGGCGAGCCCGCCGATCACCACGTCCCACTGGCGCACGCTGCGCTCGGCGATGACGCCCCGGACCTCGAACGGGTCGGCGTCCAGGATCCGCAGGGCGTCGTCCGCGGACTCGGCCTCGACGACGACCAGGGCTCCCACTCCGCCGTCGACCGGACCCGAGGCGCGGACGATGCCCTCCGCGTTGAGCCCGCGCAGGAAGTCACGGTGGCTGGGACGGACCTCGTCCCGGGTCGCCACGTCGTCGGAGTAGGTGTAGCTCACGGCGTAGATGCTCATGGGCGCCAGCCTGCCATCACGGCCCCGACGCCCGTTAATCGTTGACGGAGTTCCTCGCGTCGCCGTCGTCGAGGCTCGGACCGCGGCTTCGTGACGGCGTTCACGAGCGTCTGAGCAGGTGCTGCGCGATGTTCGTCCGTGTACGGAGGTGTTCACCGGGTGAATCAGTCTGCCCGTTCCTCTTGCAGTGTTGGACGTTCGTCCGGTTGACTTGCTCATCGTGGTGGTCTCGGAGGTGTCGACCCGGTTGGCCGCCGCGGTCCGGGCCGCCCGCACGATGGTCCGCCGCGGCCCGCTGACGGCTGCTACGGACGAGCCGCTCGACGCCATCCGGTGGCCCACCGCGCTGCTCGACCCGGCCCGGGCGGTGGTCCCGTTCATGGGTCGTGAGCAGGATCTCGACGAGCTCCGTACCTGGGCCGAGAGCGCAGTGCCGGTCAGCCTGCGGCTCGTCATCGCTCCCGCCGGCTTCGGCAAGACCCGCCTCGCGTACGAGTTCGGCAGCCGCATGAGCGAGTCCGGCTGGACGGTGCTCCCCGTGCCACGCGGCCGCGAGGCCGCAGCGGTCCGCCAGCGACCCCAGGGCGACGTGCTCTTCGTCGTGGACAACGCGGCGACCCGGCTCGGCCTGGGCGCGATGCTCGACGCGCTGGCTCGCCCCGCCCGTGGCCGGACCCGCATCCTCCTGCTCGCCCGGGTCGCGGGGGAGTGGCTGCGCCGGCTGCGCTGGGGCTCGACCCTGTGGCCGCAGCTCGAGCGCGACGACGCCACACAGGTCGCGCTGGACCTCGCACTGGCTCCGGGCCTGACGGACGACGCGGTGCTGGAGGCCGCGACCGCCGCGTTCGCGGAGCGTCTCGGTGTCCGGAACCCAGGGGCCGCGGCTGTGCGCACGCCGGAACCGCCGGGTGCGATCCGCGTGGTCGACCTGCACGCGGCGGCGGCGCTCGCCGCCCTCGAGGCAGCGGGGGCGCCCGTCCCGGTGGCCGAGCCCCACCCGGTGCGCGCGCTCCTGGAGGTGGCCGCGAGCTCGTGGGCCTGGTCGGCGCGCGAGGCCGGGTTGGAGCTGACGATCGACGAGGTCCAGGACGTCGTCGCCGCGGCGTGCCTGCTGGGCGCCGACGACGCCGCGAGCGCTCGGGACGTGCTGCGCCGGGTCGTTCCGGGGCTGCCCGGGCGCGCGGGTGCGCAGTGGCTGCTCGGGCTGCAGCGCTCGACGGTGGGGCTCGGGACGAGCGCCGCCGGGCACGACCGGCTCGGTGACCTCCTGATCGTGGACCGGCTCGGCCGGTCACGGGCGCTGGTCGGCTCGTGCACGTGGGGCGTGTCCCGGAAGGTCGCGCTGCGGGTGGTCCGGGTCGCCCGCCGGATCGAGGTGGAGCTGGGCGATGTGCCCGGGGTGGCGTCGCTCGTGAGCGAGCTCCTGCGCCGGGCCACCGACGCCGGTGGCGACGACCCGCGCGCGCTGCGCACGATGTTCATGCTCAAGCCCCGGAGCCTGCTCGATGCCAACCCCGACGACGTCGAGCGCGGCGAGCTGGCCGTCGCGGCAGCACGTGACGCCGTGAGCCGGGCCGAGGCGCTCGTCGACCTGGGCACGGCGCTGAACGAGACCGGACGCCTGGCGGAGTCGCTGGACGCGCTCGACGGTGCGGTCGCCGCATGGCGCCGGCTGGCGGCCGGGGACCCGGACCGGTATCGGACCGCGCTGGTCGGCGCGATGAACGCCCTGGCGTCCAGCCACTGGCGGGCAGGGCTGACCCAGGAGGTCGTGACGCTCGCGCGCGAGGCGGTCGACCTGTGCCGGGCGGCTCCCGAGCGGGACAGGACGTGGGTCCAGGCGGAGCTCGCGCGTGCGCTGATCACCCTGACGATCGCCCTCGACGAGACCGGCCGTCGGCAGGAGCACGAGGCGGGCGTCGCGGAGGTGATCCCGATCCTGCGGACCCTCGTCGCACGCGACCCGCGGCAGTGGGGCGTCTCCCTGGCGCAGACCCTGTCCAACCGGGCGGTGACGCTCACCGAGAGCCGGCCGGCAGAGGCCCTGCCGGTCGCGCTGGAGGCGCTGGACCTCAGCCGCAGGCTCGTGGTGCAGGCCCCCGAGCGGCACCGGCCCCAGCTCGGGTTCGCGCTGACGAACGCGGGCAACGCGTACGCGGCGCTCGGTCGCGACCGCGAGGCGATAGCACCGCTCGACGAGGCCGTCACCCTGCGGCGCCAGCTCGCCCGCGAGAGCCCCGCGGCGCACAACTGGACGCTCGCCTACACGCTCGCGTCGCTGGGCGCGGTCCGCTCCCGGCTCGGCGACCTGGACGAGGCGATCGCTCTCGAGCGCGAGGCGGTGCTGCTGCGCCGCAGGCTCGCCCGGGAGAACCCTGCCCGGTTCCGCAGGATGCTGGCCGCCTCGCTGTCGAACCTCGCGGTCACGCACTCGCGGGCCGGGGAGCCCGAGGAGGCACTGCCCCTGGAGCAGGAGGCGGTGGCGATCCGGCGCGGGCTGGCCGAGGAGGGGCACCCGGGCGAGGAGTACCTGGCGCGGTCGCTGTCCAACCTGGGGGTGCTCTTCTCGGAGCTGGGCCGGGCCGACGACGCCGTCGCGCCGTCGAAGGAGGCGGTCGCCCAGCTGCGGCTGCTCGCCGTGGGCGACCCCGAACGCTTCGAGCCCGACCTCGCCGACGCGCTGCTGAACCTGGGGGCCGCGCTCATCGACGCGGGGCGTCCGGACGAGGGCGTCGAACCGACGGCGGAGGCCGTGCGGGTGCGCCGGGACCTCGCGCGCCGGAGCCCGGGGCTCCACCTGCCCGGACTGGCCTCCGCGCTGTCGAACATGGTCTCGGTCCACCTCGACCTGAAGATGCTCGACTCCGCGGCGGAGTATGCGCAGGAGGTCGTGGACGTCCGGCGCCGGCTCGTCGACGGGTCCTACGCCCACGAGCAGGACCTCCTGCGCGCACTGGACCTGCAGGCGCGCGTGCGCCGGTCGGGCATGGCCGGTGGTCGCGCCGTCCGCTGACCCGGCGCGGGTGTGATGAGTCTGTCAGCCTGATTGCTAGAACAGGCGTGCGAATGTCAGTGGGCCGCCCTAGGATGCCACTGTGAGCAATCGTCTCGTCGTCTCGGGAGCCCGAGAGCACAACCTCAAGAACGTTTCTCTGGACCTGCCCAGGGACCGGCTCATCGTGTTCACGGGGCTGTCGGGGTCCGGCAAGTCGTCGCTCGCGTTCGACACGATCTTCGCCGAGGGGCAGCGCCGGTACGTCGAGTCCCTGTCCGCGTACGCGCGCCAGTTCCTGGGCCAGATGGACAAGCCCGACGTCGACTTCATCGAGGGGCTGTCACCCGCGGTGTCGATCGACCAGAAGTCGACCAACCGCAACCCGCGCTCCACGGTCGGCACCATCACCGAGGTCTACGACTACCTGCGCCTGCTCTTCGCGCGCGCGGGCACGCAGTACTGCCCGGTGTGCGGTGAGAAGGTGCAGTCGCAGACGCCGCAGCAGATCGTGGACCAGATCCTCGAGCTGCCCGAGGGCACGCGGTACCAGGTGCTGGCACCCGTGGTGCGCGGACGCAAGGGCGAGTACGCGGACCTGTTCAAGGAGCTGCAGGCCAAGGGCTTCTCCCGGGCCCGGGTCGACGGCGAGGTCGTGCAGCTGACCGACCCGCCCGCGCTGGAGAAGAAGCTGAAGCACGACATCGAGGTGGTCGTCGACCGGCTCGTGTCGCGCGAGGGGGTGCAGCGCCGGCTCACGGACTCCGTGGAGACCGCGCTCACCCTGGCGAACGGCCTCGTGATGATCGAGCTGGTCGACGCCGACGTCGACGACCTGGCGCGCACCCGCAAGTTCTCCGAGAAGCGGGCCTGCCCGAACGAGCACCCCCTGGCACTCGACGAGATCGAGCCGCGGACCTTCTCGTTCAACGCGCCCTACGGTGCGTGCCCGGAGTGCACGGGCATCGGCTTCCGGCTCGAGGTCGACCCCGACCTCATCGTCCCGGACGACGAGCAGACGCTGCGTGGCGGCGCCGTCGCCCCGTGGGCCCAGACGTCGTCGGAGTACTTCGAGCGCGTGCTGACGGCGCTCGCGGAAGAGATGAAGTTCTCCATGGACGTGCCGTGGCGGGCCCTGCCCGAGCGCGCCCGCGAGGCGATCCTGCACGGGCGGGACCACAAGGTGCACGTCAAGTACAAGAACCGGTGGGGCCGCGAGCGGCAGTACTCGACCGGGTTCGAGGGTGCCGTGACGTTCCTGGAGCGCCGGCACCGCGAGACCGACTCCGACTGGTCCAAGGAGAAGTACGAGGCGTACATGCGTGAGGTCCCGTGCCCCACGTGCGGCGGCGCGCGGCTCAAGCCCGAGGTGCTCGCGGTGAAGGTGGACGGGCTGTCCATCGCCGACGTCTGCCGGCTCCCGGTGGGCGAGGCGGCCGAGTTCCTCAAGGGCATCGAGCTCGGTGTGCGCGAGGCGCAGATCGCCACCGAGGTGCTCAAGGAGATCCACGCACGGCTGGGCTTCCTGCTCGACGTCGGCCTGCACTACCTCACGCTGGAGCGCCCCGCCGGCACCCTGTCCGGTGGTGAGGCCCAGCGCATCCGGCTGGCCACCCAGATCGGCTCCGGCCTGGTCGGCGTGCTGTACGTGCTGGACGAGCCGTCCATCGGCCTGCACCAGCGGGACAACCGCCGCCTCATCGACACCCTCACGCGGCTGCGGGACCTCGGCAACACGCTCATCGTGGTCGAGCACGACGAGGACACGATCCGCGCGGCCGACTGGATCGTCGACATCGGTCCGGGCGCCGGCGAGCACGGCGGCGACGTCATCCACTCGGGCGACTACGCCGGCCTGCTGGAGAAGAAGGACTCGCTGACGGGTGCGTACCTCGCCGGGCGGCGCGCCATCCCCGTGCCGGCGGTGCGGCGGCCGACCGACCCCGACCGGCAGGTCACGGTCGTGGGCGCGCACGAGAACAACCTGCGCGACGTCGACGTGTCGTTCCCGCTCGGCGTGCTGACGGTCGTGTCGGGCGTCTCCGGGTCGGGCAAGTCGACGCTCGTGAACTCGATCCTGTACACGGTCATGGCGAACCAGCTCAACGGTGCCCGGCGGGTCGCCGGCCGCCACCGGCGCGTGACCGGGCTGGACCAGCTCGACAAGGTCGTGCACGTGGACCAGGGGCCCATCGGCCGGACTCCGCGGTCGAACCCCGCCACGTACACGGGCGTGTGGGACCGGATCCGCAAGATCTTCGCGGAGACCGAGGAGGCGAAGGTCCGTGGTTACGGGCCGGGCCGGTTCTCGTTCAACGTCAAGGGCGGCCGCTGCGAGGCGTGCGCGGGTGACGGCACGATCAAGATCGAGATGAACTTCCTGCCGGACGTCTACGTGCCGTGCGAGGTCTGTCACGGTGCGCGGTACAACCGCGAGACGCTCGAGGTGCACTTCAAGGGCAAGACGGTCGCCGACGTGCTCGACATGCCGATCGAGGAGGCCGCGGACTTCTTCAAGGCGTTCCCGGCGATCTCGCGGCACCTGTCCACGCTGGTCGACGTCGGCCTGGGGTACGTGCGGCTCGGGCAGCCGGCGCCCACGCTGTCCGGCGGCGAGGCCCAGCGCGTCAAGCTGGCGGCGGAGCTGCAGAAGCGGTCGTCGGGCCGCTCGGCCTACGTGCTGGACGAGCCGACCACCGGCCTGCACTTCGAGGACGTGCGCCGGCTGCTCGGTGTGCTCCAGTCGCTGGCCGACAAGGGCAACACGGTCATCGTGATCGAGCACAACCTGGACGTCATCAAGAACGCCGACTGGGTGGTCGACATGGGTCCCGAGGGCGGTAGCGGTGGCGGGCTCGTCGTCGCGCAGGGCACGCCCGAGGCCGTGGCGGCGGTGCCGGAGAGCCACACCGGTACGTACCTCGCCGAGATCCTCGACGGGCACGTCCAGGCCGGAGAGGTCCCGGTGCTGCCGCCGGCGAACGGCAAGGCCAAGCGCAAGCCCGCGGCGAAGAAGACGACGAAGGCCAAGGCCGGAGCGACTGCCTGAGCCGGTCAGCCGATCGGACATCCACCGATCGGCTGACCGGATGTCCACCGATCGGTGTCCTGCCGGCTGATTCGCGCGGGCCTGCCGCGGACGACGCTGGACGCCATGAGCACACCGGCCCCGTCGCGCCTGGCCTTCGTCGACAACTTCCGTCTCTGGCTGACCGTCCTCGTGGTGCTGCACCACGCGGCAGTCATCTACAGCCCGCTCCCGGCGTGGCCGTTCCACGAACCCGGTCGTGGCCCGACGTCCGACCTCCTCCTGCTGTTCCTCGTCCTGAACCAGCTGTGGTTCATGAGCGCGTTCTTCGCGGTCTCGGGCCTGTTCGCACCGGGATCGCTGGACCGCAAGGGCGCCAGGGCGTTCGCCGCGGACCGGCTGCGCCGGCTCGGGATCCCGCTGCTGGCGTTCCTGGTCGTGCTGAACCCCCTGATGAACCTGCACACCTTCCCGGCGGCCGGCGCCGAGACGTCGCCGTTGCGCTGGCTGGTCACCACCGCGGCCCCGCGGTACATGTGGTTCGTCGAGACCCTCCTGGTCATGTCGCTGGTCTACGCCGGGTGGCGGTACCTGCGTCGTGGCCGGCCGGCGGCGCCCGTCGTCGGGCGCGGCGTGCCGGGACCGGCGACGGTTCTCACCTTCGTGACGGGTCTGACGGCGGCGGTGTGGCTGTGGCGCACCGTGGTGCCGTCGGAGACGTACTGGCCGGTGGTGGGCCTGCCCACACCCGACCACCTGCCCCTGTACGTGGCCTTCTTCTGGCTCGGCACGCTGGCGCTGCGCCGGGGCTGGCTGGACGCGCTCACCGTGCGGGCCGGCTGGACGGGGGCGGGCGCTGCCCTCGCCGGTGCGGTGGTCTACCTGGCTGTGGTGGTCGCCTTCCCGGACACGTTCGCCGGCCGTGGGTCGTGGCAGTCGCTGGTGGCCGCCGGCGCGACCGTCACGGCAGCGCTCGGGCTCACCACCGCCGTCCTCGTCCTGTTTCGCACCGGGTTCGCCACGCAGGGGCCGCGGCTCCGCTTCCTGGCCGACAACGCCTACGCGGTGTACTTCGTCCACGGACCGGTGCTGGTCCTGCTCGGCCGGGTGCTGGCCCCGGTCGAGGCGCCCGCCGTCGCGAAGTTCGCCCTGCTGGCCGCCGTCGCCCTCCCGGTGTGCTGGGCCGTCGCGCGAGGGACACGCGCCATCCCGGGTGCCCGGAGGATCCTCTGAGCCCGTCGCCTGTCTCCTCGCCGGGCACGTCGCCTGTCACGATGGACCACGACGAGAAGGAGCTGGTTCCCGGTGGACGACATCACCACGTCCCGACGGTGGTCCGTGCGCCAGTGGCGCGCCGACCTGGGCGGGCCGGACATCTGGCTGCGGTTCGAGGCGTTCCTGGTGGCCGTGCCCTGGGCTCTCCTGGCCGTGCCCGTGCTGCTCAGCCTCATGATGCCGGAACCCGGGGCCTACAGCCCGGCCGACCGGACGCGTCAGCTCGTGCTGGTCGTGCTCGCCGCGGGGTGGATCTTCGCGGGGCACACCCGGCACGATCCGCTGGTCCGTAGCCGCGCGGTGACCGCCGTCTACCTGGCTGGTCTGCTGGTCGTCGCCGCGGTGCTCGCCGTCCGTGACGACTACTTCGTCATCCTCGTGATCGCGGGGTTCTTCCACGCCTACCACCTGGTGCGCCACGGCCGCTCATGGGCGGCGGTCACCGCGGGGGTGCTCGCCACGTCCCTGGTCATCAACCTCGTGACGACCAGCCAGGTGCCCACGCTGCGCTCCGTCGGGATGCTCGCCCTGATCGTCGCCGTGCAGACCCTCGCGATCTCGGGAGGTTACGTCCTCTCGGTCAGGGGCATGGAGCAGCAGCAGGAGCAGCAGCGCGCGGTCACCCGCCTGGAGGCGGCCCTCGCCGAGAACAAGGAGCTGCACACCCGGCTCGTGGAACAGGCACGCGAGGCGGGCGTCGCGGGCGAGCGACGTCGCCTGGCCGGCGAGATCCACGACACGCTGGCGCAGGGACTGACCGGGATCGTCACCCAGGTGCAGGCCGCGCAGCGGGTGTGGCACGACCCGGACCGGTCGCGTCCGCACGTCGACCGGGCGCTCGACCTCGCACGGGACTCGCTGGCCGAGGCGCGTCGCTCCGTGCGGTCGATGCACCCGGGTGAGCTGGTGGGATCCCGGCTCCCCGAAGCGCTGTCCGACCTCACCCGCCGCTGGGCGGCGGACCACGGCGTGACCTGCACGTGCCAGGTCACGGGTGATGCCGTCCCGCTACCGCCCGCGGCCGAGGTCGCGCTGTTCCGCGCGGCGCAGGAGTCGCTCACCAACGTCGCGCGGCACGCGTCCGCGCGCCGGGTGGGCGTGACGCTCAGCTACCTGGACGACACGGTCCTGCTGGACGTCCGGGACGACGGCTCGGGCTTCTCGCCGGACGCCACCGCACCGGCCTTCGGGCTGATCACCATGCGGGACCGGCTCGAGGGCGTCGGCGGGCGCCTCGTCGTCGAGAGCTCGCCCGGCGAGGGGACGGCGATCAGCGCGAGCGTCCAGCCCGGCAGTGCCGTCCCGGTGGGCGCCGCGGGCTCCGCCGGTGCTGCGTGCTTGGTCGGACCGGGGCCGGCATGAGCGCGGGCGACTCCTCCGCCGTCGAGCACCCGATCCGGCTCCTGATCGCCGACGACCACCCGGTGGTGCGCAACGGGTTGCGCGGCGCGTTCGCCGACGAACCCGGCATCGCGGTGGTCGGCGAGGTGCCCGACGGGCGGCAGGCGGTCGACCGGGCGGCGCGTGGCGGAGTCGACGTGGTGCTCATGGACCTCCGGATGCCCGTGCTGGACGGGGTCGAGGCGACGGCGGAGCTGCGCGAGCGCGCGCCGGGGGTGCGGATCCTGGTCCTGACCACGTTCGACGGCGAGGCGGACGTGCTGGCCGCCGTCGCGGCGGGTGCCACGGGCTACCTCCTCAAGGACGTCGGTACGGACGAGCTCGCCGCCGCCGTCCGCGCGGCGCACCGCGGCGAGGCGGTCCTCGCCCCGACGGCGGCGGAACATCTCATGGGCCAGGTACGCCGTCCGGCACCCGCGGTCCTGACCGCACGCGAGCTCGAGGTGCTCGCCCTGGTGGCCGGTGGGGCGTCCAACCGTGAGGCCGCCCGTCGCCTGTTCATCAGCGAGGCCAGCATCAAGACGCACCTCCTGCACGCCTACGGCAAGCTCGGGGTGCGCGACCGTGCGGCAGCCGTCGGCGAGGCGTACCGGCGTGGGCTCCTCCCGGCGACACCCGCCTGAACGGCGGTGTGATCCGGACCACCAGCCGCTACGCTGGCTTCATGAGCGGAGCCACGCATGACTACGCCGTGACGGTGCGGTGGACGGGCGCTGGGGACACGGGGACTTCGTCCTACACCTCGTACTCGCGCGACCACGAGATCGACCTGCCGCACAAGCCGCCCCTGCCCGGGTCGGCCGACCCGGCCTTCCGGGGTGACCCGGCCAGGAACAGCCCCGAAGAGCTGTTCGTCGCGAGCCTGAGCCAGTGCCACATGCTGTGGTTCCTGCACCTCGCCGCGGAGTCGGGCCTGGTCGTGCGCGAGTACAAGGACTCGGCGACGGGCACCATGCGGGTCGAGGCGCGTGGCGAGGGCGCGTTCACCGACGTGACGCTGCACCCGAAGATCGTGGTGGACCCGGGCGAGCTCGCGACGGACGAGCACGTGGCAGCGCTGCACCACAAGGCGCACGCCATGTGCTTCATCTCGCGGTCCGTGAACTTCCCGGTGCACTGCACGCCGGCGCCGCTGGCTGTCCTGGCCTGACACGTCCCGCCCCTGGTGTCAGTGGCACCGCATAGGTTGAGGGCATGGCGGATCCAGCTACCTATCGACCCAAGGCGGGAGAGATCCCGACGTCGCCCGGTGTCTACCGGTTCCGCGACGAGCACGGTCGGGTCATCTACGTGGGCAAGGCGAAGAACCTTCGGCAGCGTCTGGCGAACTACTTCCAGGACGTCGCCAACCTGCACGAGCGCACCCGGCGGATGGTGGCGACGGCGGCGTCGGTCGAGTGGACGGTGGTCGGCACCGAGGTCGAGGCGCTCGCCCTCGAGTTCACCTGGATCCAGCAGTACGACCCACGGTTCAACGTGAAGTACCGGGACGACAAGTCGTACCCGTACCTCGCCGTGACCCTGGGCGAGGAGGTGCCGCGCGCCCAGGTCATGCGCGGCGCGAAGCGCAAGGGCACCCGCTACTTCGGCCCGTACGGGCACGCCTGGGCCATCCGGGAGACCCTCGACCTGCTGTTGCGGGTCTTCCCGATCCGGACGTGCTCGGCCGGCGTCTACAAGCGCGCGGGGCAGTCGGGCCGGCCGTGCCTGCTCGGGTACATCGACAAGTGCTCGGCGCCGTGCGTGGGCCGCATCAGCGTCGACGACCACCGGGCGCTCGTCCTGGACTTCTGCGACTTCATGGCGGGTGACACCGCGAAGTTCGAGCGCCGGCTGACCAAGCGCATGCAGGAGGCCGCCGCCGAGATGGAGTACGAGCAGGCGGCCCGGCTGCGCGACGACATCGAGGCCCTGCGGCGGGCCACGGAGAAGAACGCGGTGGTCCTCGGCGACGCCACGGACGCAGACGTCTTCGCCCTCGTGGGCGACGAGCTCGAGGCCGCCGTCCAGGTGTTCCACGTCCGCGGGGGGCGCATCCGCGGCCAGCGCGGCTGGGTGGTCGAGAAGGTCGAGGACATCACCGACGGCGAGCTCGTGGAGCACCTGCTGCAGCAGGTGTACGGAGCTGCCGAGGAGGTGGACGGACCGGAGGCCAGGGACGCGGTGCCGCGCGAGGTCCTCGTGCCGGTGCTGCCGCCGGACCTGGAGCAGGTCGGCGCCTGGCTCACGGGCCTGCGTGGCGCGCGGGTGGACGTGCGCGTGCCGCAGCGCGGCGACAAGAAGGAGCTCGCGGCCACCGTCCGCAAGAACGCCGAGCACGCGCTCATGGTGCACCGCACGCGCCGCGCGGGCGACCTCACCACGCGCAGCCAGGCCCTGGCGGAGATCCAGGAGGCGCTCGACCTCGAGTCGGCGCCGCTGCGGATCGAGTGCTACGACATCTCGCACACGCAGGGCACCTACCAGTCGGCGTCGATGGTGGTCTTCGAGGACGGCCTCCCGCGCAAGAGCGAGTACCGCTCGTTCAGCATCCGGGGGTCGGACGGCGACGGCGCCCGCGACGACACGGAGGCCATGCACGAGGTCATCACGCGCCGCTTCAAGCGCTACCTGGCCGACCGGCTCAAGTCCAACGACGTCGAGATGGCCGCCGAGCTGTCCGGTGGCGAGGTCGACGCCGACGCGCCGGAGGAGAAGGCGCGGTTCGCCTATCCGCCGAGCCTCGTCGTGGTCGACGGCGGGCCGCCCCAGGTCGCCGCCGCGAAGAAGGCGATGGACGAGCTCGGCATCACCGACGTCGCGCTCTGCGGCCTGGCCAAGCGCCTGGAAGAGGTATGGGTGCCGGGCGACGACTACCCGGTGATCCTGCAGCGCTCCAGCGAGGGCCTGTACCTGCTGCAGCGGGTCCGCGACGAGGCGCACCGGTTCGCGATCACGCAGCACCGTAGGCGGCGCAGCAAGGGCATGACCGCTTCCGTGCTCGACGACGTCCCAGGGCTCGGGCCGGCGCGCAAGAAGATGCTGCTGACGCACTTCGGCTCGGTCAAGCGGCTCAAGGCCGCCAGCGTCGAGGAGATCGCCAGCGTGCGTGGCATGGGGGACAAGACGGCGGAGGCGGTGGTGGCGGCTCTCAAGGGCTGACGCTGGCATGCTTGGCTCCATGAGCAACACCGAGCCGTCACCCACCACCGCTCCCGACGGGATCGCCGAGGTCGAGGCCGCCACGCACAGCCCCGAGCGCAGCGAACCACAGGTCCTGGTGATCACCGGAATGTCGGGCGCCGGCCGGTCCCGGGCCGCTGCCGTGCTCGAGGACCTCGACTGGTACGTCGTCGACAACCTGCCGCCCATGATGCTCATCCCGCTGGTCGACCTCATGGCCAAGGGCTCCAGCATCGAGCGCGTCGCGGTCGTCGTGGACGTGCGCGGCCGACAGTTCTTCTCGGAGCTGGACAAGGTGCTCGTGCACATGACGGAGGCCGGGGTGGCCTACCGGATCCTGTTCCTGGACGCGAGCGACGAGGTGCTCGTGCGCCGGTTCGAGCAGGTTCGGCGGCCGCACCCGCTGCAGGGCGAGGGCCGCATCCTCGACGGCATAGCGGAGGAGCGGTCCGTCGTCGCGACCCTGGCCGCACGGGCCGACCTGCGGATCGACACGTCGGACCTGTCGGTGCACGACCTCGCCCGGGAGATCCGCGGGTGGCTCGCGCACGACATCAACGAGGTGCTGCGGGTGAACGTCATCTCCTTCGGGTTCAAGTACGGCATCCCCCTGGACGCGGACCACGTGGTGGACGTACGGTTCCTGGCCAACCCGTACTGGATCACCGAGCTCCGGCACCTCACGGGTCGGGACCAGCCGGTGCGCGACTACGTGCTCGCCCGTCCGGGCGCCGTCGAGTTCATCGACCGCTACGTCGACGCGCTGGCTCCGGTGCTCGCCGGCTACCTCAACGAGGAGAAGCGCTACGTGACCATCGCCGTGGGATGCACGGGAGGCAAGCACCGCTCCGTCGCCATCTCCGAAGCCATCGCCGAACGGCTCCGTGCCCGAGGCCAGCTCGTCACCGTCTCGGCACGTGATCTGGGCCGCGAATGATCCCGCACGCGCCGGGGGTGCCGGACGTCCCAGCACCGGAGTGGAGCAAGAACCCGTCGGTCGTCGCCCTGGGCGGCGGCCACGGCCTGTCCGCCAGCCTGTCCGCGCTGCGGCTCATGTCCGACCGCCTCACGGCGGTCGTGACGGTGGCCGACGACGGCGGCTCCTCCGGGCGTCTGCGCGACGAGCTCGACGTGCTGCCCCCCGGCGACCTGCGGATGGCGCTCGCGGCGCTGTGCGACGACTCCGAGTGGGGCCGCACCTGGAGCGCGATGCTGCAGCACCGCTTCTCGTCGAAGGGGGAGCTCGACAACCACGCCATGGGCAACCTGCTCATCGTGGCGCTGTGGGAGCTGCTCGGCGACGAGGTGGAGGGCCTGGACTGGGTGGGCCGCCTCCTCGGTGCCCGTGGCCGGGTGCTGCCGATGGCGTCCGTGCCGCTCGTGGTCGAGGCGGACGTTCGGCACGCCGCCGCGCCGGGGGAGCCGGAGCCCTCGCTGGAGACCGTGGTCGGGCAGAGCCGCGTCGCCGTCACCGAGGGCCGGATCGAGCAGCTGAGGCTGCTCCCGGCGGACCCGCCGGCCTCGCCCGAGGCGGTACAGGCCGTGCTCGACGCCGACTGGGTCGTCCTCGGGCCCGGGTCCTGGTACTCGTCGGTGCTGGTGCACCTGCTGGTGCCCGCCCTCGCCGAGGCCCTGCACACCACGAAGGCGCGACGGTGCGTCACCCTGAACCTCTCGGCGGAGAACGGTGAGACGGAGGGCCTCACCGCCGTCGACCATCTGGAGGCCCTGCACAAGCACGCGCCCGGCCTGCGGATCGACGCGGTGCTCGCCGACCCGTCGGCGGTGGAGGACGTCACTGCCCTGGAGGCCGCCGCCGCGTCGATGGGCGCCCGCGTGATCATGCGACAGGTCCGGCGCGGCGACGACACGGCCAAGCACGACGGGCTGCGCCTGGCCGCTGCCTACCGCGACGTGTTCGAGGGCGTCTACGGCGACGTCTGAGGCGACACGCCGGGACAATTCGCCCGAGTATCCGCGATTCCACCGGCTTACCTTGCGCGTGACCATGGCAGTATGACGCCATGGCGCTCACGGGACAGGTCAAGGAGGAGCTCGCGCGGGTGCGGGTGGCGAAGACATCCTGCCGTAAGGCAGAGGTCTCCGCGACGCTGCGGTTCTCCGGCGGTCTCCACATCATCTCCGGTCGGGTGGTGATCGAGGCGGAGCTCGACACCGAGCTCGCCGCGACCCGGCTGCGACATGCCATCCACGACCTGTACGGCCACACGAGCGAGCTCATCGTGGTCCAGGCGGGCGGCCTGCGGAAGAGCTCGCGGTTCGTGGTGCGCGTCGTGCGCGAGGGGGAGTCGCTCGCCCGCCAGACGGGGCTCCTCGACGCCCGCGGCCGCCCCGTGCGCGGGCTGGCGCCGGAGGTCGTGTCGGCAGGCGTGCAGGAGGCGGAGGCCGTGTGGCGCGGCGCGTTCCTGGCGCACGGCTCGCTGACGGAGCCCGGCCGGTCCATGGCCCTCGAGGTGACCAGTCCCGGGCCGGAGGCGGCGCTCGCGCTCGTCGGGGCCGCACGCCGGCTGGGCGTGGCGGCCAAGTCCCGCGAGGTGCGCGGCATCGACCGCGTGGTGATCCGCGACGGCGACTCCATCGGGCGCATGCTCGAGCGCATCGGCGCACCGGAGACGCTCAAGGTCTGGGAGGAGCGCCGGGAGCGTCGCGAGGTGCGTGGCACGGCCAACCGCCTGGCCAACTTCGACGACGCGAACCTGCGCCGCTCCGCCCGAGCCGCCGTGGCCGCGGGCGCGCGGGTCCAGCGGGCCTTCGAGATCCTCGGTGACGAGCTGCCCGACCACCTGCGCCAGGCCGGTGAGCTGCGGCTCGCGCACAAGCAGGCGTCGCTCGAGGAGCTGGGCCGGCTGGCCGAGCCGCAGCTGTCCAAGGACGCCGTCGCGGGCCGCATCCGCCGCCTGCTGTCGACGGCGGACAAGCGGGCTCTCGAGCTGGGCATCCCCGACACCGAGGCCGGCCTGCCCGCGGACCTGCTCGACCTCTGAGTCGTGACCGTGAGCCTTGACCGCCCGATCCGTCTTGTGAGAACGGACAGAACCCTGAGTTCCACGCTGTCTGGGCTCGGGTCACGGTTCGGCCGGGTTCGGGTATAGGCTCGAAATCGTCAGGTGACGACGCCGTGACCATCGCGTTTCCCGTTCGGGTCGTCGCGAGGTCGCGGCGCCCGGACCAACCTGCAACGCACGCGCCGTCGGCCATCGACGGCAGTGGCGACAGATACAAGGAAACGTGTGCGCCGGGACGGCCGGCGCCCCCTGAGGAGGGCATTGTGACCATCCGCGTCGGCATCAACGGCTTCGGCCGTATCGGCAGGAACTTCTACCGGGCTCTCGTCGAGTCAGGTGCAGACATCGAGGTCGTGGGCGTCAACGACCTGACCGACAACAAGACGCTCGCGCACCTGCTCAAGTACGACACGGTGCTGGGCCGCTTCGGCAAGTCCGTCGACTTCGACGACGAGAACATCATCGTGGACGGCAAGAAGATCCGTGCGCTCGCCGAGCGCGACCCCGCGAACCTCCCCTGGAGCGAGCTGGGCGCGGACATCGTCATCGAGTCCACGGGCTTCTTCACCGACGCCACCAAGGCGAAGGCGCACATCGACGCCGGCGCCAAGAAGGTCATCATCTCGGCCCCGGCCAAGAACGAGGACGCCACGTTCGTCATGGGCGTCAACAACGAGCTGTACGACCCCGCGGCGCACCACATCATCTCGAACGCGTCGTGCACCACGAACTGCCTGGCTCCGCTGGCCAAGGCGCTGAACGACTCGATCGGCATCGAGCGTGGCCTCATGACCACGATCCACGCCTACACGGGTGACCAGAACCTCCAGGACGGCCCGCACAAGGACCTGCGCCGCGCCCGTGCGGCCGCGCAGAACATCGTCCCCACGACGACCGGTGCCGCCAAGGCCGTCGCCCTGGTGCTCCCGGAGCTCAAGGGCAAGCTGGACGGCTACGCCCTGCGCGTGCCGGTCATCACCGGCTCGGCCACGGACCTCACGTTCGAGGCGTCGCGCGAGGTGACCATCGAAGAGGTCAACGCCGCGGTCAAGGCCGCCGCCGAGGGCCCGCTCAAGGGCGTCCTGGAGTACGTCGAGGACGACATCGTCTCCTCGGACATCGTGACCAACCCGCACCAGAGCATCTACGACGCGAAGCTCACCAAGGTGATCGGCAACCAGGTCAAGGTCGTCTCCTGGTACGACAACGAGTGGGGCTACTCGAACAGCCTCGTCAACCTCACCGTGTTCGTCGGCGAGAAGCTCTGACGGCTTCTCTCCCAGCGTGAACCCTGACGTCCGCGTGCGCATCGGCCAGCCGGCGCGCGCGGACGTCGTCATGTGACGGAACCCCGGCTGCTGGACTCTCTTTGGAGCGCTCATGAAGACCATCGACTCCCTCGGCGACCTGCGCGGCAAGCGCGTCCTGGTCCGCTCAGACTTCAACGTCCCGCTCGACGGGACCACCATCACCGACGACGGCCGCATCCGCGCGGCCCTGCCGACGCTGAAGCGGCTGACCGACGCCGGCGCGCGCGTCGTCGTGATGGCCCACCTCGGCCGCCCCAAGGGCACGCCGGACCCCCAGTACTCCCTCGCGCCCGTCGCCGCCCGCCTGGGCGAGCTGCTGGAGCAGGACGTGACGCTCGCCGAGGACCTCGTCGGTCCGTCGGCGAAGGTGACGGTGGACGCCCTGGCTGACGGCCAGGTCGCCCTCCTCGAGAACGTCCGCTTCGACCCCCGCGAGACCTCGAAGGTCGACGCGGAGCGCGCCGAGCTCGCCGGCGAGCTGGCGCAGCTCGCGGACGCGTTCGTGTCGGACGGCTTCGGTGTCGTGCACCGCAAGCAGGCGTCGGTGTACGACGTCGCGCAGGTGCTGCCCGCCGCCGCCGGCGGCCTGGTGCGATCCGAGGTCGAGTCGCTGTCCAAGGCGACCGGTGACCCCGAGCGCCCCTACGCCGTCGTGCTCGGCGGTTCGAAGGTGTCCGACAAGCTGGGCGTCATCGCGAACCTGCTGACCAAGGCGGACCGCCTGCTCATCGGCGGCGGCATGGTCTTCACGTTCCTGGCGGCCAAGGGACAGTCGGTGGGCAACAGCCTGCTGGAGGAGGACCAGATCGAGGCCGTCAAGGGCTACCTCGACTCCGCGGAGAAGAACGGCGTCGAGATCGTGCTGCCCGTGGACGTCGTCGCGGCCGACTCGTTCGCCGCCGACGCGCCCCACCAGGTAGTCGCCGCGGACTCGATCCCGGACGGCACCATGGGCCTCGACATCGGTCCGGAGTCCGGCAAGCTGTTCGCCGAGAAGCTGGCCGACGCGAAGACCATCGCGTGGAACGGCCCCATGGGCGTCTTCGAGTTCGAGGCGTTCGCCGCGGGCACCAAGGCCGTGGCACAGGGCATCGTCGACGCGACGGCCGACGGCGCGTTCTCCATCGTGGGCGGTGGCGACTCGGCCGCGGCGGTACGCGCGCTCGGCTTCGACGAGGCAGGGTTCAGCCACATCTCGACCGGTGGCGGCGCGAGCCTGGAACTGCTGGAGGGCAAGGAGCTCCCCGGGCTCACCGTCCTCGCCGACTGACGCACCCCGCTGACCTGACGTACCTCTCAACGAAGGAAGAAAACACGTGGCTACCACCCGCACGCCGCTGATGGCGGGCAACTGGAAGATGAACCTGGACCACCAGCAGGCGATCAGCACGGTCCAGAAGCTGTCCTGGTCCCTGAAGGACGCCAAGCACGACTACAACGCGGTCGAGGTGGCGGTGCTGCCGCCGTTCACCGACCTGCGATCGGTGCAGACGCTCGTGGACGGCGACAAGCTGGAGCTCGTCTACGGCGCCCAGGACATCTCCAAGCACGAGTCGGGCGCGTACACCGGTGAGATCTCCGGCGCGATGCTCGCGAAGCTGGGCTGCACCTACGTCGCGATCGGGCACTCCGAGCGTCGCGAGCACCACGGCGAGTCGGACGAGCTGATCAACGCCAAGGTGCGCGCTGCCTTCGCGCACGGCCTCACGCCGATCCTGTGCGTCGGCGAGGGCCTGGAGGTGCGCAAGGCGGGCAACCAGGTCTCGCACACGCTGGCGCAGGTCGAGGCCGCGCTGGCCGACGTGCCGGCCGAGCAGATCGCCACGATCGTCATCGCCTACGAGCCCGTCTGGGCCATCGGCACCGGCGAGGTGGCCACCCCGGAGGACGCACAGGAGGTCTGTGGCGCGATCCGCCGGGTGCTCGGCGAGCTGTGCGACCAGAGCGTCGCCGACGGCGTGCGCGTCCTGTACGGCGGCTCCGTGAAGTCGGGCAACGTCGCGCAGATCATGGCGCAGCCCGACGTCGACGGCGCGCTCGTGGGCGGGGCCAGCCTCGACCCCGAGGAGTTCGCCAAGATCGCCCGCTACCAGTCCCACGTCACCGCCTGATTGAGTTGTGGGCGTGATCGTTGCGCCTGAAACGGCACGTCATAGCAACGATCACGCGCACAACCCATGCTGTGTCCGAGACACTCCTGCAACCTCGCTGAGGTACTCTCGCTCGGGCGTGACGTTCCGGTGTGACCCCTGCTCAGGGCTCTAGGGCCTCCTGAACAGGGGGTTCGCACTGTGAGGTGCGTCTCGCTTACTCTTGACCGATCCGCCGCCGGGTGACGCCCGGCACACCTACAACCGAGGACGTGAACCCGTGGACGCGCTCCGCATCATCCTGGAAGTACTGCTGGTCCTCACCAGTGGCTTCCTCACCATGCTCATCCTGCTCCACAAGGGCAAGGGTGGCGGACTGTCCGACATGTTCGGTGGCGGAATCTCGATGGGCGCCGGTTCCTCCGGTGTTGCCGAGCGGAACCTCAATCGCATCACTATCTCCTTCGCCCTCGTGTGGGCTGTGGTGATCGTCCTGCTCGGGCTCATCCAGAAGGTCAGCTGACCCGGTCGCCAAGCGCCTAGCAGCTGACGGCCACACACAGAGGGGACGACAGACGTGGCATCAGGCGGTCATGCGATTCGGGGGAGCCGGGTAGGCGCCGGCCCTCTCGGGGAGACAGAGCGCGGCGATACTGCCCCGCGCATCCGAGTTTCTTACTGGTGTGCCAACGGGCACGAGACAGCACCGACCTTCTCGGTCGGCGAGGACGTGGAAGCCCCCACGCAGTGGGACTGCCCGCGTTGTGGCTTCCCCGCGGGGATGGATCCGGTCAATCCGCCGGCTCCGGTGCGGAACGAGCCGTACAAGACGCACCTCGCCTACGTGAAGGAACGCCGGTCCGACGAGGACGGCGCAGCCCTCCTGGAGGAGGCGCTGGAGGCACTGCGGACCCGCCGCGGCGGTCGAGTGGTGCGCTAAGAGTTTTCCCGCCGAGGTAGTCATCTGGCGAAGTAGTCATGCAGCGAGGTAGTCACCCAGCGCGAACCGGGTGACTACCTCGCTGCATGACTACTTCGCCAAGCGACTACCTCGGCGGGGTGGTGGCGGCCGCCTGGGCGTCCAGGAGCCACAGTGTGCGGGCCTGGCCGACGGCGCCCGCTGCCGGGACCTCCGTCACCGAGCCGTCGGCCAGTGCGGCGGCCACCTGTTCCGCCTTCTCGGCGCCCGCCGCGACGACCCACACCTCGCGGGCGGACCGGATCGCGTCGAACGTGAGCGAGACGCGCTCGGGCGGCGGCTTGGGCGAACCGTGCACGCCCGTCGTCGTCCCCCGCGCGGCAAGGCCGTCGTGGCCGGGGAACAGGGATGCGACGTGCCCGTCGGGACCCATACCGAGCAGCAGGACGTCGAACGCCGGGACCGGGACGGCCTCCTCGCTCTGCTCGCCCGTCTGCTCACCCGAGTACTCACCCGAGTACTCACCCGAGTACTCACGGAGGAGATCGGCGTAGGCCGCCGCGCCCTCCTCGGGCGTCGCCACCGACGTCGGCCCCGGCATGGGGTGGACGTTGGCCGCGGGGAGCCCGTGCTCGGCGACCAGGCCGTCGAGCAGCGCCTCCCGCGCCTGGGTCTCGTTGCGGTCCGGGTCGCCGTCCGGCAGGAACCGCTCGTCGCCCCACCAGAGGTGGACGCCCGACCAGTCGACGGCCGGCACGAGCGGGCTCGCGGCCACCGCCGCGAGCGTCGCGATGCCCACCGAACCACCGGTGAGCACGACGTGCACGGGGGAGCGGACCGACTGCACGTCGAGCACGCGCGTGAGCAGCCGCGCGGCCGCGGCCTGCGCGAGCACCTCCTTGTCAGGGTGCACGACGACGAGCCGCACCCCCGGCGTCTGCCTGGACGCCGCCCCGGACGTCGACCCGGACATCAGGCCGCCGTCCGCGTGGTGACCTGCTTGAGCCCGCGCATGAGCGTCTCCTCGAAGACCTCGTCCGGGTCGAGCCGGCGCAGCTCCTCGATCAGGGCCTCGTTGAGCGCCCGGATCGGCAGGGCGATCCGCCGGGCGGGCTTGCCCGGCTGCGTGATCGTGACGGTGCGCCCGTCGGGCCGGTCGAGCACGATCGGCCCGCTCTTGCGCTCCAGGGTCACCCGGGTGATCGCATCGTCGCTGTCGGTGCGCACGACCTCGGCCGGGCAGTTCAGCCGGGCACTGAGCCAGCCGGCGAGCAGGTCGAGCGACGTGTGCCGCTTCTGTCCCTCGACGGTCACGGAGACCACCGGCTCGAACGGAGGCTGCTCCACCGCCGCCGCGATGAGCGCCCGCCACAGGGTGACGCGTGCCCATGCGAGGTCGGTGTCACCGGGCGCGTACGACCCGCTGAGGGTCTCGAGCATCTCCACCGGGTTCTTGGCGGTGGTGCTGTCGATGATCCGGCGGGTCGCCATGGCGCCCACCGGGTCCTGCGACGGCACCGCGGGCGACTCCCGGGGCCACCAGGCCACGATCGGCGCGTCGGGCAGCAGGAGCGGCATCACCAGGGTGTCGGTCCGCTCCAGGAGCGGACCGAAGGCGCGCAGCACCACCACCTCGGAGGCGCCGGCGTCACCGCCCACCCGGATCTGGGCGTCGAGCCGGGCGTCGGAACCGCGCTTCGCCGGGGCGACGACGATGACCCGGCACGGGTGCTCACGGCTCGCGTCGTTCGCGGCCTCCACCGCCTCCTCGACGTCCTGCTCGTCGGCCAGCACCACGAGGGTGAGCACGCGGCCCAGGGCCACGGCTCCGCCCTCGTCACGCAGGCGGACCAGACGCTTGTTGACCTGGTTGGTCGTGGTGTCCGGCATGTCGATGATCATGCGGCAGTCCTCACCTCTCCGGGGGGCGTGTCGGCTGGCGGTGTCATCATGGTCGCCTCCAGCTCCGGCCGTCGCGCTCCATCATGGCGTCGGCCGACGGCGGCCCCCAGGTTCCCGACGCGTACGGCTCGGGCTTGCCCTTGCGCGCCCAGTACGACGTGATCGGGTCGAGGATCTTCCACGAGAGCTCGACCTCCTCGCGCGTCGGGAACAGCGGCGGGTCGCCGAGCAGCACGTCGAGGATGAGCCGCTCGTACGCCTCGGGGGAGGACTCGGTGAACGAGTGCCCGTAACCGAAGTCCATCGTCACGTCGCGCACCTGCATCGCGGTGCCCGGCACCTTGGCGCCGAACCGCATGGTGACGCCCTCGTCGGGCTGCACGCGGATGACCAGGGCGTTGTTGCCGAGCTCGGACGTCAGGGACGACTCGAACGGCAGGTGCGGTGCCTTCTTGAACACCACCGCCACCTCGGTGACCCGCCGGCCCAGGCGCTTGCCGTGGCGCAGGTAGAACGGGACGCCCGCCCAGCGGCGGTTGTCGACGTCGACCCGGACCGCGGCGAAGGTCTCCGTGGTGGAGTCCTTCGCGATGCCGTCCTCGTCGAGGAAGCCCGGCACCTGGTCGCCACCCTGCCAGCCGGCCTCGTACTGGCCGCGGGCGGTGTGCTTGCCGAGGTCAGAGGGCAGGCGGACGGAGGAGAGCACCTTGATCTTCTCGGCACGCAGCTCGGCGGCGTCGAAGTTGACGGGCTCCTCCATGGCCACCAGCGCCAGGAGCTGGATCAGGTGGTTCTGGATGACGTCGCGTGCGGCGCCGATCCCGTCGTAGTACCCGGCGCGGCCCCCGATGCCGATGTCCTCGGCCATGGTGATCTGCACGTGGTCCACGTAGTTCGAGTTCCAGATGGGCTCGAACATCGTGTTCGCGAAGCGCAGCGCCAGCATGTTCTGGACGGTTTCCTTGCCCAGGTAGTGGTCGATGCGGAACACCGAGTCCTGGTCGAAGACCTTCGACACCACCGCGTCGAGCTCCTTGGCGCTCGCCAGGTCGTGCCCGAACGGCTTCTCGATGACCACGCGCCGCCAGGCGTCGACGCCGTCGCCGTCCTCGTCGTTGTCGGGGCGCGAGAGCCCGTGCTTCGAGAGCTGCTCGCACACGACGGGGAACGCGGACGGCGGGACCGACAGGTAGAACGCGTGGTTGCCGCCGGTACCGCGCTCCTTGTCCAGGGTCTCGACGGTCTGCCGAAGACGGTCGAACGCGTCGTCGTCGTCGAACGAGCCCTGCACGAACCGGATGCCCTCGGCGAGCTGACGCCACGTCGCCTCGCGGAAGGGGGTGCGCGCGTACTCCTTGACGGCGTCGTGCACCACCTGTGCGAAGTCCTGGTCCTCCCACTCGCGCCGGGCGAAGCCCGTCAGGGCAAAGCCCGGCGGCAGGAGGCCACGGTTGGCGAGGTCGTAGACGGCAGGCATGAGCTTCTTGCGCGACAGGTCGCCCGTCACGCCGAAGATGACCAGGCCGCTCGGCCCCGCGATGCGCGGCAGCCGCAGGTCGAGGGGGTCGCGCAGGGGATTGACCCCCTGCGCGATCTTCGCGGGCCTCACCGGTTCCCGGTCCCCGCGCCGGCGGTGTCGAGACCGGTCTTGGTGGTGGCCAGCAGCTCGTCCCAGCTGACCTCGAACTTGGTCACGCCCTCGTCCTCCAGCTGTGCGGTGACCTCGTCCATGGAGATGCCCTGCGCCTCGATGGCGGCGATGACCGCCGATGCCTGCTCGGCCGAACCGGTGACGGTGTCGGCAAGCACGATGCCGTGGTCGGCGAACGCGTCGAGCGTCTTCTCCGGCATGGTGTTGACCACGCCGGCCACCACGAGCTCGTCCACGTACATCGTGTCGCGGTAGCTCGGGTCCTTCACACCGGTCGACGCCCACAGCGGACGCTGCGGCTGGGCGCCGAGGGCCTGGAGGTCCGCCCACCGCCCTGTGCTGTCGGTGGCGAAGACCTCCTCGTACGCCGCGTAGGCGAGCCGGGCGTTCGCGATGGCGGCCTGGCCGCGCAGCTGGAGCGCCTCGTCGGTACCGATGGCCGTGAGGCGCTTGTCGACCTCCGCGTCCACGCGGGACACGAAGAACGATGCGACAGAGCCGATGACGGACAGGTCGTGGCCCGCCGCCCTGGCCTGCTCGAGGCCGGCGAGGAAGGCGTCCATCACCGCCCGGTACCGCTCGATCGAGAAGATCAGCGTCACGTTCACGCTGATGCCCTGGGCGAGCGTCGTCGTGATCGCCGGCAGACCCTCGACGGTGGCCGGGATCTTGATCATCACGTTCGGCCGGTCGACGGTCTCCCACAGCCGGACGGCGGTGACCTCGGTCGCCGCCGTGTCGCGGGCGAGCCGCGGGTCCACCTCGATGGACACGCGGCCGTCGACGCCGGACGTGGCGTCGTACACCGGACGCAGCAGGTCGGCGGCGTCACGGACGTCGTCGGTGGTGATGCGCTCCACGGCGGCCTCGACGTCGCCATCGTTCGGCGGCCCGGCCAGCTCGGCCAGGAGGTCGTCGTACGCGTCGCCCTGCGCGAGGGCGGCGGCGAAGATCGTCGGGTTGGTCGTGACCCCGACGACGTTCTTGGTGCTGACGAGCTCGGCGAGGTTGCCGGTACGCAGGCGCTCACGGGACAGGTCGTCCAGCCAGATGGCGACACCCGCCTCGGACAGCCGCTGGGTGGGACTGACGTTCTCGCTGACGCTGTCGTTCGTGCTGTCGGTCATCGTGCCCTTCCTCTCGTGTCCGTGTGCGATCCGGAGCGGCTCAGGAGGCCGCCTCGATCGACTCCTTGGCGGCCTCGGCGACAGCCTCGGCCGTGATGCCGTACTCGGCGTAGAGCGTCTTGTAGTCGGCCGACGCGCCGTAGTGCTCGAGCGAGACCATGCGGCCGGCGTCGCCGACGATCTCGCGCCAGCCCTGTGCCACGCCCGCCTCGACCGAGACGCGTGCCTTCACACCGGACGGGATGACCGACTCGCGGTAGGACTCGTCCTGCTTGTTGAACCACTCGAGCGAGGGCATCGAGACCACGCGGGCCCGGACGCCGTCGGCCGCGAGGATCTCGCGTGCCTCGACGGCGAGCTGGACCTCGGAGCCGGTGCCCACGAGGACGACGTCGGGCGTGCCGTCCGTGTCCAGGAGGGTGTAGGCACCCTTGAGCGTGCCCTCGGCGGCGGCGAAGCCGTCGGTGCCGCGCGGGTAGGTGGGCACGTTCTGCCGGGTCAGCACGAGGCCGGCCGGGTTGTCACGGTTCTCGAGGATGCCGCGCCACGCCCAGGCGGTCTCGTTCGCGTCCGCCGGGCGGACGACGTCGAGGTTCGGGATGGCCCGCAGCGCCGCGAGGTGCTCGACCGGCTGGTGGGTCGGGCCGTCCTCGCCGAGGCCGATCGAGTCGTGCGTCCAGACGAACGTGGTGGGGATGCCCATCAGCGCCGCCAGGCGCACCGACGCACGCATGTAGTCGGCGAACTGCAGGAAGGTGCCGCCGTAGGGGCGGGTCAGGCCGTGCAGGACGATGCCGTTGAGGATCGAGCCCATGCCGTGCTCGCGGATGCCGAAGTGCAGCGTGCGGCCGTACTCGTTGCCCGGGAACTTCTTGGTGGCGTGCTCGGCGGGCACGAACGACGGCACGTTGTCCATCGTCGTGTTGTTGGAGCCGGCCAGGTCGGCGGAGCCGCCCCACAGCTCGGGCAGCACGTCCGCCAGGGCGTTCAGCACCTTGCCCGACGCCGCGCGGGTGGCGACACCCTTCTCGCTCGCCTCGAACTCCGGCAGCGAGCCGGTCCAGCCCTCGGGCAGCTCGTGGGCGCGCAGGCGCTCCAGGAGCGCGGCCTGCTGCGGGTTGGCGTCCTTCCATGCGGCGAAGGCCGACTCCCACGCCTTCCGCTCGTCGGCCTGGCGCTCCGCGACGGAGCGCGTGTAGGACAGCACCTCGTCGTCGATGGCGAACGTCGCCTCGGGGTCGAGACCGAGCGCGGACTTGAGGCCCTTGACCTCGTCGGTGCCCATGGCCGAGCCGTGGATGCCGCCCGTGTTCTGCTTCGTGGGCGCGGGCCAGCCGATGATCGTGCGCAGCGCGATGATCGAGGGCTTGCCGGTCTCCGCCTTGGCGGCGTCGATCGCCGCGGCCAGCGTGTCGGTGTCCTCCGCGTAGCCCTCGCCGCCCGAGGTCCAGTCCACGCGCTGGGTGTGCCAGCCGTAGGCCTCGTAGCGCTTCAGGACGTCCTCGGTGAAGGCGATGTTGGTGTCGTCCTCGATCGAGATCTTGTTGTCGTCCCAGATCAGGATCAGGTTGCCGAGCTGCTGGTGGCCTGCGAGCGACGAGGCCTCCGAGGTCACGCCCTCCTGCAGGTCGCCGTCGGACGCGATGACGTACACGTGGTGGTCGAAGGGCGACTCACCCGGGGCGGCGGCGGGGTCGAGCAGACCGCGCTCGCGGCGGGAGGCCATCGCCATGCCCACGGCGGACGCGAGGCCCTGGCCCAGCGGGCCGGTGGTGATCTCGACGCCCGTGGTGTGGCGGTACTCGGGGTGACCGGGGGTCTTGGAGCCCCAGGTGCGCAGAGCGGCGATGTCGTCCATCTCGAGGCCGTAGCCGGCGAGGAAGAGCTGGAGGTAGATCGTCAGCGACGAGTGGCCGGCGCTCAGCACGAACCGGTCGCGGCCCAGCCACTCGGGGTCGGACGGGTCATGGCGCATGGCCTTCTGGAAGAGGAGGTACGCGGCCGGCGCGAGCGAGATCGCGGTTCCGGGATGTCCGTTACCCACCTTCTCGACGGCGTCCGCAGCCAGTGCCTTGATGGCCTTGACCGCTCGCTCGTCGAGCTCCGACCACTCCAGGGGCTTCAGCACGGGGTCGAAAGCGTTCACGAGTCCTCTTTCTCTCCGCCGTCGACCCTCGCCCCTGCCCGGAGAGCAGACGGGCCGGAGAGCCGTGCAGCGTGCGTGCGGCGGCGGCGGAATGCCGGACCGCCCTTCGTTCGATAACAAAATCAACCCTATACGCGCACCCCAGGCCCCGCGCAGGCCTGTCCACAGAGTTGACAGCGCCGCAGTCAGGACAAATCTCACACGGCTCCGGGGGAATGCCGTGCGCGGCCACGTCAGGCCCCGACGTACGATGGACGAGCACCCGGACGGCAACTGCGCCCACCAGGTGCGCTATCGAACCCAGGACCCTCCCGAACGGAACTGCGACGCGCGTGAGAACGAGCCACACGACGACCGGACAGACCGCGCGTCCCCAGACGTCCGGCACCGAGGAGCCCGCCGCCGACGTCGGGCCGCGTCCTGGGGGATGGTTCCTGCGTCGGGCGGGTGCGTACGTCGCGCTGACCAAGCCGCGCGTCATCGAGCTGCTGCTGGTGACGACCGTGCCCACCATGATCCTGGCGGCCGACGGTCTGCCGAGCTTCTGGCTGATCCTCACGACGCTCGTCGGCGGCGCTGGCGCCGCGGGGAGCGCCAACGCGTTCAACATGTGGTGGGACCGGGACATCGACCAGGTCATGAACCGGACCAAGAAGCGTCCGATGGCGACGGGGGAGATCACGCCGCGCGCGGGCCTGGTGTTCGCCTCCATCCTCGGCCTGCTGTCGCTGACCTGGTTCGCCGTGATGATCAACTGGGCCGCCATGTGGCTCACGCTGGGCGCGATCGCGATCTACGTCGTCGGCTACACGATGATCCTGAAGCGTCGCACCCCGCAGAACATCGTCTGGGGCGGCATCGCGGGCTGCATGCCCGTGTTCATCGGCTGGGCCTCGGTGACGGGCGGGCTGAGCTGGGCGGCGCTGGCGCTGTTCGGCATCATCTTCTTCTGGACGCCGCCGCACTACTGGCCGCTCTCGATCAAGTTCAAGAAGGACTACGCCAACGCGAACGTCCCGATGCTGCCGGTCGTCAGCGATGACAAGCGCGTGGCCGCCGAGATGGTGGGCTACACGCTCGCGATGATCGCCTGCTCGCTCCTGCTGACGCCGCTCGCGGGCATGTCGTGGGTCTACACGGTGGTGGCCGCGGTGCTCGGCGGGTGGTTCCTCTGGTCGACGATCGCCATGCTGCGCCGGGCGCAGGGCAAGGCGAGCGGCAAGCTGGGCGCCATGAAGGTGTTCCACGGGTCGATCACGTACCTGTCGCTGCTCTTCGTGGCCGTCGCGGTGGACGTCTTCCTCCCCTTCTGACGCTGGTATCGGCGCGGTCATGATTCGGCCGGTGCAGAGGGGCCGCCATAGGCTGAGCGGGTGACCGAGACCCCAGCCGACCGAACCACCGACCATGCCGAGAACCCGGCCGCGCAGTCCGGGAGCTACTCCGCGGGCCTGCCGACGTCGACCGCCGTCGAACCCGAGGCGGACCTGGCTCCCCGCCGGGCGGCCCGCGAGAAGTCACGCGTCGCTCCCGACTACGCGCGCGCCTGGCTCCTGCTCTCCGCGATGCGGACCGAGCTCTTCGACAAGGCGCAGCTCTCCCGGGCGGACCAGGTGATTCTCGACTGCGAGGACGCGATCGACGACTCGTTGAAGGACGAGGCGCGCGAGAACGTCATCCGGTGGATCAAGAACGGCGGCAGCGCCTGGGTCCGGATCAACGACCGCCAGGCACCGTCGTGGGCCGACGACGTCGCGCACCTGCGGGGTCTCAAGGGGCTCAACGGCGTCATGCTCGCCAAGACGGAGAGCGCCGACGACGTCATCGACACGGCGCAGCGTCTCGGCGGCGACGTGCCGGTCATCCCGCTCGTCGAGTCGGCGCTCGGCATCGAGGAGGCCGTGAACATCGCCCGGGCCCGCGGCGCCTTCCGCCTCGCGTTCGGCTCCGGGGACTACCGCCGCGACACCGGCACCGCCAACGAGCCCATGGCGATGGCGTACCCGCGCACGCGGCTCGTCGTCGCCAGCCGCATCGGCGGCCTGCCCGGCCCGGTCGACGGTCCCACGGTGGGCTCGTCGCACGCGCTGCTGCGCGAGCAGTCCGCCGACGCGGTCATCCTCGGCATGACCGGCAAGCTCTGCCTGGACTTCGAGCAGCCGGCGGTCATCAACGAGTCCTTCGCGCCGACGCCGTCCGACGTGGCCTGGGCCGTCGACTTCTTCGCCGAGTTCGAGGCAGCCGGTTCCGTCATCCGCGACGGCAGCGACAAGCCGCGCCTCGCCCGCGCGCAGGTGATCCGCTCGCGCGCCGAGCTGTTCGGGATCAACCCCGCCTGACGGGCCCTCCCGCCGACCTCGCATCACGGTTCCCCGGCGTGGCCTGCCCGAACGGCGAGCCACGCTCGGCATGATGGGCCGGTGTCCACCGCCCCGGCCCACCTGCGGCCCCACCGTGAGCCTGCGTCGCGCGAGCTCGCGTCCGGCCCCGCCGTCAGCGCCCGGCTCGACCGTGCCCTGCGGGACTACCTGGCGCACCTGAGCGTGGAGCGTGGGCTCTCGGCGAACACCGTCGCCGCGTACCGGCGCGACCTGGTGCGGTACGCGGGGTACCTCGCGGCGGCCGGCCGGCCCGGGCTCGGCGAGGTCGCGGAGGCGGACGTCACCGGGTTCGTCGAGGCAGTACGCCAGGGGGCCGACGGCGGTCGCCCGCTCTCGCCGTCGTCCACCGCGCGGGCCCTGGCCGCCGTGCGCGGCTGGCACCGGTTCGCCCAGGCCGAGGGCATGGCCGTGGACGACCCGTCCGCCGAGGTGCGTGCGCCCACCCAGCTGCGGCGCCTGCCGCACGCGCTGTCCGTGGACGACGTCGCCGCCCTGCTCGACGCCGCGGGCGCCGGCGACGGCCCGCTGCCCCTGCGCGACCGGGCGCTGCTCGAGCTGCTGTACGCCACGGGCGCGCGGATCTCGGAGATCGTGGGGCTGGACGTCGACGGGGTGAGCGACCGGACCGCCGTCCGGCTGCTGGGGAAGGGGTCGAAGGAGCGGGCGGTCCCCGTCGGCTCGTTCGCGCGTGACGCGCTCGAGGCCTACCTGGTCCGGGCGCGCCCCGCGCTGGCGGCCGCGGGCCGCGGCACGCCGGCCCTGTTCCTGAACACGCGGGGCGCGCGGATGTCGCGGCAGACCGCCTGGGCCGCGCTGCAGGCCGCCGCGGCGCGGGCAGGACTCAACGAGCACGTCTCCCCGCACACCCTGCGGCACTCGTTCGCAACCCACCTGCTGTCGGGTGGGGCGGACGTGCGGGTGGTCCAGGAGCTGCTGGGGCACGCCTCGGTCACGACGACGCAGATCTACACGATGGTCACCCCGGACGCGCTGCGCGAGGTCTACGCGGCGGCGCACCCCCGGGCGCGCTAGGAGCGGTTACCGCGCCCACTCGTCCGCGTGGTCGGCGACGAACTCGGCGAAGGCACGTGGCGGGCGGCCGGTCAGCTCGAGCACCGCGGTGCTCACCTGGTCCTCGCGGCCCTCCTTGATCCCACGCTCGACGGCGGCCAGCGCTGCGGCGAACTCCGTGGACAGGCCGGCGGAACGGTAGGCGGCTGCCTGTTCCTCCTGGGTCATCGGCTCCACCCGGATGCCCCTGCCCGTCTGCGCCGTGATGATCCGTGCCGCCTGCGGATAGCTCATCGCGTGCGGCCCGGTGATCAGGTAGTCGCTCCGGATGTCCGCCGAGACCTCGGTCAGGAGGGCGGCGGCACTGGCCGCGATGTCCCGAGCATCGACCCACCCCAGCCGGCCGTCGCCCGCCGCCGTGCGGATCTCGCCGAACCGATGGATGCGCTCGGCCAGGGGGTGCGGGCGCAAGAAGTTCTGCATGAAGCCGGACGCGCGGAGCACGACCCCTCCGGGCTGAGCCCGAACCCGAGCGGCCAGCTCCACGGCGCTGGGGGCGAGCGCCGCTGCCTTGAAGAACCTCTGACCGTCGCCACTGACCGTCGCCATGACGGAGCGTGATACGCCACGCCGGGGCTATCACGGGGGTGGTGCCCACACTCTGGTATAGCGTGGCGGGCGTGAGCGAGGCACCCAGTCAGGAGGGAGCGAACACGATGACCGACATGCTTCTCGGCAAGACGGTCGTCGGCGCACCCACGGACCCGGAGATCGTGCGCGACGTCGTCGGACGCGCCATGCCGGAGCTCCCGGAGCCGGCGCCGCTGACGAGCCACGGCCCCGCGCGCATCATCGCGATGTGCAACCAGAAGGGTGGCGTCGGCAAGACCACCACCACCATCAACCTCGGCGCCTGTCTCGCGGAGTACGGCCGCAGGGTCCTCCTGGTGGACTTCGACCCGCAGGGCGCGGCGTCCGTCGGTATCGGGGTCAACCCGCACGAGCTCGACCTCACCATCTACAACCTGCTCATGGAGCGGGACGTGGACATCCACGACGTGATCATGCCGTCCGGCATCGAGAACCTCGACGTGCTGCCCGCGAACATCGATCTCTCGGCGGCCGAGGTGCAGCTCGTGGGCGAGGTGGCCCGCGAGTCCGTGCTGGCCCGTGCGCTGCGTCCGGTGATGGACGACTACGACGTGATCCTCATCGACTGCCAGCCGAGCCTCGGCCTGCTCACGGTGAACGCCCTGACCGCGGCGCACGGCGTGCTGATCCCGCTCGAGTGCGAGTTCTTCGCGCTGCGCGGCGTCGCGCTGCTGGTGGAGACCATCGAGAAGGTGCGGGACCGGCTCAACCCGGCCCTGGAGATCGACGGTATCCTCCCCACCATGTACGACTCGCGGACCCTTCACTCCCGGGAGGTCGTGGCCCGGGTGCACGAGGCCTTCGGCGACACGCTGCTGCACTCGATCATCGGGCGCACGGTGAAGTTCCCCGACGCCACGGTCGCCGCCGAGCCCATCACCGCCTACGCCCCGGGCCACCCGGGCGCCGCCGCGTACCGTCAGCTCGCCCGGGAGCTCGTGGCCCGCGGCGACGCTGCCTGAGGCGGAGGTGGCGCGCAGTGTGGGGGTCGAGGAACGCGACGCCCGGACGGAGCAGAACCGCGGCCTCGGGCAACAGACGGTAGAGCCCGAGGCGGCGGTGGAGCACTCCGACGTCCTCGAGACGGAGCCCGGCCCGGAGCCGACGGCGGACGAGTCGCCCGCGGACGAGCGCCGCAGCTCCCGGACCTTCCTGGTCCACCTGCACAACTTCGAGGGCCCGTTCGACCTGCTGCTGTCGCTGATCGCGAAGCACAAGATGGACGTCACCGAGGTGGCGCTCGCGGTGGTGACCGACGAGTTCGTGGGGCACATCCGCGAGGCGGAGCGGGTCTCCCGCGAGGCTGCCGCGCGGGGCGAGGAGCACGCGTCCTGGGACCTCGGCGTGGCCAGCGAGTTCCTCGTGATCGCCGCGACGCTGCTGGACCTCAAGGCGGCCCGGCTGCTGCCGGGCGTCATCGACGAGGACGCGGAGGACCTCGAGCTGCTCGAGGCCCGCGACCTGCTGTTCGCCCGGCTCCTGCAGTACCGGGCGTACAAGGAGGTCTCGAAGGTCATCGCGGACCAGATGGCGTCTGCCGGACGCCGCGTGCCGCGCCTGACGCCGCTCGAGCCGCACCTGGCCGCGATCCTGCCCGAGCTCGTCTGGGACACGACGGGGGAGCAGCTCGCCGAGCTGGCCGCCCGGGTGCTGGCCCCGAAGCCGCCGCCCGTGGTGGGCCTTGCCCACCTGCACGGCTCTGCGGTGAGCGTGCGCGAGGAGGCGGGCGTCATCGTGAAGCGCCTCCGGGTCGAGCGCTCGGTGACGTTCCGGTCGCTGACGGCGGGGACGGAACGTCTCGTGGCCGTCGCCCGGTTCCTGGCGCTGCTGGAGCTGTTCCGCGACTCCCTCGTCGGCTTCGAGCAGGTCACCCCTCTGGGCGAGCTGACGGTGCGCTGGACCGCCGGGCCGGACGACGGAGAGAAGTACCTCGATCCCCAGGCCGGGCCGAGCGAGTTCGACGAGGGCGACCCGGCGGACCAGGTCGGCGAGACAGCGGAACCCGGAACGGAGGCGACAACAGCATGACCGTCGAAGAACAGGCCCCCGAGGCCGTGCAGGTGGACGCCCCGGTCGAGGGCTCCACGCAGGACGAGCTGGCCTTTGTCGACGTGCACACGCTCCCGGGCGGTGCGCACGCGGCGGTCGAGGCCGTGCTCATGGTGGCGGACGCGCCGATCGGGGCGGACCGCATCGCCGCGGCGCTGAACCTGACGCAGGACGAGACCGACGACATCCTGCACGAGCTGGCCGACGAGTACGCGGGCCACCTCGGGTCCCGCCCGCGCGGCTTCGAGCTGCGCCGGACGGTGGACGGCTGGCGCATCTACTCGTCGGCCGCGCACGCGGACCCGGTGGGACGGTTCGTGCTGGACGGCCAGTCGTCGAAGCTGAGCCAGGCCGCACTGGAGACGCTCGCGGTGATCGCCTATCGTCAACCGGTGACGCGTGGCCAGGTCAGCGCGGTGCGCGGGGTCAATGTGGACGGCGTCGTGCGGACGCTGCTGACCCGCGGGCTGATCGCCGAGATCGGCCAGGACCCGAGCTCGGGTGCGGTTCTGTTCGGAACCACGGGATACTTCTTGGAGCGGATGGACTTCTCGTCGCTCGACGAGCTGCCTCCGCTGGCGCCGCACCTGCCGGACCTCGACACGTTCGACGGCCTCGACGGGCTGGACTCCTAGTCCGGGTCCGCACGCAGGTCACAGCGCCTTTTCCGACTCACCGAGAGACGAATCATGAGCAACGAACGCCGCGGCGGGAGCCGCCGCGAATCCAGTGGTGGCCAGCAGCCGCGCCGTCCCGACCATTCCGGCAAGGGCGGCAAGAACTTCCGGGGCGGCAGCTCGGCCAAGAGCCGCGCCCAGGCGAACGCACCGCGGCGCAAGCCCGCGAAGCCTGCCGAGCAGGGCCGCGACGTGCACGTCGAGGGCGGCGTGCGGCTGCAGAAGGTCCTCGCCCAGGCCGGGCTCGGGTCCCGCCGGGCGAGCGAGGAGCTGATCGCGGGCGGGCACGTCGAGGTGGACGGCCAGGTCGTCACGGAGCTGGGCGTGCGTGTCGACCCCGATACCGCCGTCATCCACGTGGACGGGCTGCGGATCCAGCTGGACCAGGCCAAGGTGACCATCGCGCTGAACAAGCCGCTGGGTGTGGTGTCCACGATGGACGACCCCAAGGGGCGCCCGACCGTCGCGGACCTCATCAAGAACCGTGAGGAGCGTCTCTTCCACGTCGGCCGGCTCGACGCCGACAGCGAGGGCCTGCTCCTCCTGACGAACGACGGCGAGCTCGCCAACCGCCTGTCGCACCCGAAGTACAAGATCGCCAAGACGTACCTCGTGACCGTCGAGGGCGAGATCTATCCGCGCGTCGGCCGCGAGCTGCTGAAGGGCATCGAGCTGGACGACGGCATCGCGAAGATGGACGCGGTGCACGTGGTCCAGCAGATCGACGGCTACGCGATGCTGGAGGTCGTGCTGCACGAGGGCCGCAACCGGATCGTGCGCCGGATGTTCGACGCGGTCGGCCACCCGGTGACGCGCCTCGTGCGGACCCGGATCGGCCCGATCCCGCTCGGCGACCTGAAGTCCGGCCGTACGCGCGTGCTCGGCCGGACCGAGCTCGGCACCCTGATGGGCGCCGTAGACCTGTAACCTCCTCCGTCGAGTGCTGGGTTCTTGCCCCTGAGTACGCACTCGGACGGCAGACACCCAGCACTCGACGGAAGTGAGCAGCACTGTGACCAGCCCTGTAGTGATCGCCATCGACGGGCCGTCGGGCTCCGGCAAGTCGAGCGTGTCGAAGGCGGTCGCCGCCCGGCTCGGCCTCGCCTACCTCGACACGGGCGCCATGTACCGGGCGGCCACGGTCTGGAGCATGGAGACGGCCGACCTGGACGACGCCGTGTCGGTCGCCACCGCGGTCCGGGCGATGCCCCTGGTCATGGGGCTGGACCCGGAGGCGCCGGGCGTCGAGCTGGACGGGCGGGACGTGGCGGTGACCATCCGGTCCACCGAGGTCACCACCAACGTCTCGAAGGTGGCGTCCAACCTCGAGGTCCGGTCCGAGCTCAAGCGGCTCCAGCGCCAGATCATCGACCAGGAGTCCAGCGCGGCACAGGCGGTGCACTCGGGCGGCCGGGGGATCGTGGCCGAGGGCCGCGACATCACCACCGTCGTCGCGCCCGACGCCGACGCCCGGGTGCTGCTCACCGCGTCCGAGGAGGCACGCCTGCGCCGCCGGTCGCTGGAGGTGCACGGCGCGGCCGATGCCACGGCGGTCGACGCCACGCGCGACCAGGTGCTGCGCCGCGACCGGGACGACGCGAAGGTCACACAGTTCCACGTCGCCGCCGACGGCGTGGCGACCGTCGACTCCAGCGACCTCGACTTCGAGCAGACGGTCGACGCCGTGCTCGCCGTCGTCGCGCAGGTGACGGGGCGCGAGGTGGCGCCGTCCGCCTGAGGCGGTATGGGCAGAGCCTGAGCCGCCACCGGGGCACTACTCCCGGGTAGCGGCGCGGGCCCCCGCCACGCCGGCCGCGAGCACCACGAGGACGCAGGCCGCGACCATCCCGGCGAGCGGTAGCCAGGGGATGGTCAGCGGTGCGGCGGGCACGTCGCGCATCACCGCCTGACGGATGAACCAGCCGACGAATCCGGTGACCGCGCCGCCCACCAGCAGGGCCGCGGCGCCGGTGAAGCACGTCTCCCAGACGGCGGCGCGGCGCACCTGCGCGGGGGTCGCGCCCAGCAGGCGGGCCGTGCGGAGCTGGTGGCGGCGCTGCGAGGAGCCAATGAGGACGGCGTTGACCGCGGCGATCGCCGCGTAGACGCCGGCGGGCCCGAGCATGACCAGCAGCACGAAGTCGTTCATCTCCCGGGCGACGTCGGCCTTCCTGCGGATCCATTCCTCGGCCGTCGCGACGTCGGCGCCCGCCTCGCGGAGCGTGGCGGCCACCGCGGCGACGTCTTCGCCGTCGCCGGTCACGTCGCCGGGGACGACGAACACGGTGCCGACGGGACGCGCGGCGGCTGCGACGCCGGGCAGGTCGTGCGGCACGAGGACGTCGGCCCACAGGTTCGGGGCGTCGGGCACGATGGCGGTGATGGTGACCTTCGTCCTGACGTCCCCGACCTGCAGCGTCCGGACGTCTCCCACCCGCCCGCCGAGGTCGGACACGTAGGACTCGGTCACCGCGACCCCCGCACCGCGCAGGCCGTCGAGCGAACCGCGCACCGCCCGGAGGCTCCGGGTCGAGGCCGAGGCGGCGACGTCGACCACCTCGGCCTCGACGGTGCCCCTGCCCAGGCGGGCCTCGACGGTACGCCGGACATCAGCCGTCGCGACACCGGGAGCCGTGGCGATGCTGTGCGTGTCGCCCGCCACCTCGGCCACGAGCGGTGCGGTCAGCGCGGCCCGGTCGGCCCCCTCGGTCCCGTCGGTCCCGAAGCTCATGGTCAGCAGCAGGGACCCGGCCAGGGCAGAGATCGCCACGACGGGTGCCGCCACCGCCGTCGTCATGCGCACCGACGCGCGGGCATGGTCGCGGGCGAGGCGCGCCGCGGGGTCGCGGTCCGCGACCCGGCCGACCAGCCCGGCGAGGGCGGGGTAGACCAGCCCGCCCACGCCGTTGATCCCCACGACGGCGACGATCGGCAGGAGCATCCCCGCCAGCAACGCGAAGAGCAGGTCCATCCGGGGTGCGAGGGCGACCGCGGAGACCAGTGCGGCAAGGGCGGCGACGGCGCCGAGCGCCTGGAGCACACCCGGCCGCCGCCGCTCCAGCACCGCCGCGCGGAACGCCTCGGCGGGCTGGGTGCGGCCGGCCCGTCCGCCGGCTCGCCACGCGCCCGTCAGCGCCACGCCGGCCCCGAGGGGCGCGGCGATCGCCCAGGCGGTGCCCGGCGCGGGCGCGGTCAGGGGGACCGGGGTCA
The DNA here is from genome assembly GCF_028994805.1 of Promicromonospora iranensis. Classification (GTDB taxonomy): domain Bacteria; phylum Actinomycetota; class Actinomycetes; order Actinomycetales; family Cellulomonadaceae; genus Promicromonospora; species Promicromonospora iranensis. Next base: position 292,023 of record NZ_JAJQQP010000009.1, read on the forward strand.
TGCCGGTCAGGTCGAGCACGCCGAACATGAGCGGGGTGACCGCCGTCGCGAGGACCATGCCGAACGTCGAGCCGAGGACGGCCACCACCGCGGCCTCGCCGAGCAGGAGCTGCCGCACCTGCCGGGGCGTGGCGCCGATCAGGCGGAGCAGCCCGAGCTCCCTGCGACGGGTCGCCACGACGAACGCGAACGTGCTCGACACCACGAACAGCGCCATGAACAGCGAGATGCTCGCCACGAACCCGAAGAGCGAGCCCAGGTCGTCCAGCTGCGCGCGGACCTGGGCAGGGACCCCCGCCTGTCCGGACGTCGTACCGAGCGACCCCAGCAGGTTCACGGCCACACCGATGAGGCCGGTGCCGCCGGCCAGGGCCACCACCGCGCCGGCGTACGCCCGCCACGAGTCGCGGAACGTCTTGAGGCTGTGCGCCGCGATCATCGTTCCAGCTCCGTCATCCGGGCCGCGATCTGCGTGGCGTCACCGCGTCGCATCTGCCCCACCACGAGGCCGTCCGCGAGGAACAGCACCGTATCGGCGTAGGACGCGGCGAGCGGGTCGTGCGTGACCATGACGACGGTCTGGCCGTGGTCCGCCAGTGCCCGCAGCAGCGTGAGCACGTCACGACCCGTTGCCCGGTCCAGGGCGCCGGTCGGCTCGTCCGCGAACAGCACGGCGGGGCGGGCGTGCAGCGCGCGGGCGATGGCCACGCGCTGCTGCTGGCCGCCCGACATCTCGGGCGGGCGGCGCCGCTCCAGGTCGCGCAGCCCCACCCGGTCCAGGGCTTCGAGGACCGCGGCGCGATCGGCCCGCCGCCCGGCGAGCCGGACGGGGAGGGCGACGTTGTCGAAGGCCGTCAGCGCGTCCAGCAGGTTGTACTGCTGGAACACGAAGCTCATCGTGGCGCGGCGCAGCTTCGTCAGCCGGGTCTTGTCCAGGCTCTTCAGCGCAATGCCCGCGATCGTCACGCCGCCCGTGGTCGGCCGGTCCAGGCCCGCGGCGATCTGCATGAGCGTGGACTTGCCCGAGCCGGACGGGCCCATGACGGCGGTGAACGTCCCGGCGGGGAACACATGGGTGACGCCCCGCAGGGCATCCACGTTCCCCGACCGGGACCGGTAGGTGCGCGTGATGCCGTCGAGGACGACGGCCGCGGCAGGAGCGGTGCTGGTGGTGGTCATGTCCCGAGCGAACCGTCCGGACCGGCGCAGCACCCGGGCCCGCACGCCACACCGGGGTAGCGCGCGCGCTACTCCGCGCGGTGCCCCGCGCCGCCTACTGTCGTCCTGTGACCACCCCTCCCGACGTCTGGACCGCCCTCCGCGGGCGCCGCTGGCGCTTCCTGGCCTCGGCCTGGCCGTGGCGTGCGCTGGCGTACCTGGTCAGCACCGTGCCCGTGGCGCTGGGTGCCGCGGCGGTGCTCGTCCTGACGGTGGGCGTCGGCCTGCTGACCGCCGTGCTCGTGGTCGGGGTGCTCCTGCTCGCCGGCCTCCCGCTGATCGCCTCGGTGGTCGCCGCCGTCGAGCGGAGCCGGATGCAGCTCCTGCTGGGTCGTCGGCCGCCGTCCGACAGCGTGCCGTGGCGGACGAGGCTCCGGGCGCTGCGCAGCATGCCGGTCGCCTGGCCGGAGGTCGGCTACACCGTCCTGCTCACCGTCGTGCTCTGGGTCGTCGACGTCGTCGCGCTCAACCTGCTCGTCACCTTTCCCGGCGTCCTGCTCGCCGCCCCGGTGCTGGTCCGGGCCGGTGCACCCATCGACATGGGCCCCTTGCAGATCGACACGGCGACCGAGGCATGGCTCGCCGTCGGCCCTGGTCTGCTGCTCCTCGCGGCCGGCCTCCACGGGGTCACCCTGCTCGCGGCCGCCCAGGCGAGCCTCACCCGCCTGCTCCTCGATCCGCCGCACGCCCGCCTCGCGGAGGCCCTCGCCGAGCTGCGGCGCTCGCGGGTCGGCCTGGTCGACGCCTTCGAGACCGAACGCCGGCGCATCGAGCGCGACCTGCACGACGGCGCCCAGCAGCGCCTCGTGGCCCTGACGATGACCCTCGGGCGGGCCGAGCTGGAGATCCCGGAGGGCGCGGGCCTGGACCTGGTCCGTGAGGCACAAGGCCAGGCCGAGACGGCGCTGGAGGAGCTGCGCAGCACGGTGCGCGGCATCCACCCGCGAGTCCTGGTGGACCACGGTGTCGAGGCAGCCGTGCACGAGGTGGCCGACGCGGCCGAGGTTCCCGTCACCGTGGACGTCAGCCTGCCCGGGCGCCTGCCTGGCCCCCTCGAGGCGGCGGCGTACTTCGTGGTGAGCGAGGCGCTGACGAACGTCGTCCGGCACGCCCGGGCCCGGTCCGTGCGGGTGCACGGCCGGGTCGCCGGCGGCCGCCTCGTGCTGACGGTGCTGGACGACGGCGTCGGCGGGGCGAACGTGCGATCCGGTGGTGGGCTGGCCGGGCTCGCCCTGCGTGTCGAGGCGCTCGACGGCGAGTTCGCTGTGACGAGCCCCGCCGGCGGCCCGACGGAGGTGAGGGCGACGTGCCCGGTTCCCTGAGCCCCGGTTCCCTGAGCGTCGTGCCGCTGAGGATCGTGCTCGCCGAGGACGCCGCCCTGCTTCGCGAGGGGCTGCGGGCGATCCTCGAACGTGCGGGCCACGAGGTGGTCGCCGCGGTCGAGGACGCCGAGGCACTGCTCGCCTACGCCGGGCACACCTCGCTGGACGTCGTCATCACCGACATCCGGATGCCGCCCACCCACACCGACGAGGGCTTGCGGGCCGCCGCCGAGCTGCGGCGCCGGCATCCTGACCTGGCCGTGCTGGTGCTGTCCGCCTACGTCGCCGACGCGTACGTCGCCGAGCTCCTCGACTCCACGCCGGGCGGCGGGATCGGCTATCTCCTCAAGGACCGCGTGGGGCATGTGCGCGAGTTCCTGGACAGCCTGGCCCGGGTCGCCGCGGGGGAGACGGTCATCGACCCGCAGGTGGTGCGCCGCCTTCTCGGCCGGCGGCACGACGACGGCCCGCTCGCCTCCCTGACCGAGCGCGAGCGTGAGGTCCTGGCCCTCATGGCCGAGGGCCGGACCAACGGCTCGATCGCCGTCGCGTTGTTCGTCTCCGAGGCGGCGGTGCGCAAGCACGTCGGCAGCATCTTCGCCAAGCTGCCGCTCGACCCGATGTCGGACCGGCGCGTCTCGGCCGTGCTCGCCTATCTGCGCGACGGCTGAGACCCGGAGCGTCGGATGTCCTGGCCGCGGAGCGACACAGGTCATATGGCCGCGAGGCGGCCGGAGCGCGTCAGGCCTGCGACAATGAGGGTATGACCCACGACCCCTCTGCATCGGAGGCTGCTGCGCTGGACGCGACGGCCCGAGATGATGCTGCCCTGGACGCTGCCGCCCCGGCCGCACCCGACCTCGATCTCGCCGAGTCCGAGGACGACATCGCGCGCGAGCGTGCGCTGCGCGTCGGCCTCGAGGAGTTCGAGCTCGACGAGTCGGACCAGGCGCTGCTCCACTCCGAGTGGGATGACGAGCAGGCTGAGGCCGAGCACGCGCTGCCGGTGCTGGCCGTCGTCGGGCGCCCGAACGTCGGCAAGTCGACCCTGGTCAACCGCATCCTGGGCCGCCGCGAGGCGGTCGTCGCCGACAAGCCCGGCGTGACGCGCGACCGCGTCTCCTACCCGGCCGAGTGGGCGGGCCGTCGGTTCATGCTCGTCGACACGGGCGGCTGGGAGGTCGACGTCGCCGGCATCGAGTCCAAGGTGGCGGAGCAGGCAGAGGTCGCGATCTCCCTGGCCGACGCCGTGGTGTTCGTGGTCGACGCCACCGTGGGCGCCACCGCCACCGACGAGCGCGTCGTCGAGCTGCTGCGCCGCTCCGGCAAGCCCGTGGTGCTGTGCGCCAACAAGGTGGACGGCGCCTCGGGCGAGGCGGACGCCGCCTATCTCTGGGCCCTGGGCCTGGGGGAGCCGCACGCCGTCTCCGCCCTGCACGGCCGTGGCACGGGCGACCTGCTCGACGCCGCCGTCAAGGCGCTGCCGACGACGTCGGAGCACGGCACCCTGCGGCCCGCCGGCCCGCGCCGCGTGGCGCTCGTCGGGCGGCCGAACGTCGGCAAGTCGTCGCTGCTGAACAAGATCGCCGGCTCCGAGCGGGTGGTGGTCGACGAGGTCGCCGGCACCACGCGCGACCCGGTCGACGAGCTCATCGAGCTGCGCGGCATCCCGTACTGGTTCGTGGACACGGCCGGCATCCGCCGTCGGGTGCACCAGACCAAGGGCGCCGACTTCTACGCCTCGCTGCGCACCGCGGCCGCCATCGACAAGGCGGAGATCGGCGTGGTCCTGGTGGACGCGTCGCAGCCGTTGACCGAGCAGGACATCCGCGTGATCCAGCAGGTCGTGGACGCCGGCCGTGCGCTCGTCATCGCGTACAACAAGTGGGACCTCATGGACGAGGACCGCCGTCCCTTCCTCGAGCGCGAGATCGAGAAGGAGCTGGTGCAGATCGCGTGGGCGCCGCGCGTCAACCTGTCGGCACGCACCGGCTGGCACAGCGAGCGGCTGGTCCCGGCGATCGAGCGCTCGCTCGCCTCCTGGGACCGTCGTGTCCCGACGGGCAGGCTCAACGCGTTCCTCGGCGAGCTCGTGGCCGCGCACCCGCACCCGCTGCGCGGTGGCAAGCAGTCACGCATCCTCTTCGCCACGCAGGCCTCCACCCGGCCGCCGCGGTTCGTCATCTTCGCCACCGGGTTCATCGAGGCCGGCTACCGCCGCTTCATCGAGCGCCGCCTGCGGGAGACGTTCGGCTTCGAGGGCACGCCGATCGAGATCTCGGTGCGCGTCCGGGAGAAGCGCAAGCGCTGAGCTCCGCGGAGCCTCCGCCGCAACCCAGCGATCCGGCCCAGAAGTCACGCGACCTCTGGGCCGGATCGCTGGGTAGGGGCGGAGTTTTTTGCGCGCGCCGAGCTCGATACCCACGATGTGGGTCAGTCGCGGTACCTTCGGGTCGTGCTTCCGGCCAGTATCCCCAGCCCTGACCCGGTGTGGTCCCAGATCCACCTGGGTCCGCTCACCATCCATACCTACGCCCTGTGTCTGCTGGCCGGCATCGCCGCCGCCGCGTACATCACGGACCGGCGCCTCCGCGCACGCGGAGCCGCCCCCGGGCTCGCCCTCGACATCGCGATGTGGGCGGTGCCGATCGGCATCGTCGGCGCCCGGATCTACCACGTCCTCACCCACCTCGGAGACTTCACCGGCCCCGGGGTCGACCCGTGGGCCTGGATCCGGATCTGGGAGGGCGGCAACGCCCTGTTCGGGTCGCTGCTCGGTGGTGCCGTCGGCGTCTGGATCGGCTGCCGGCTGACGGGTCTGCGGTTCTGGTCGTTCGCCGATGCCCTGGCACCCGGTCTGCTCGCCGCGCAGGCGATCGGCCGGCTGGGCAACTACGTGAACCAGGAGCTGTTCGGCCTGCCGACCACGCTGCCCTGGGGCCTGGAGATCCGGCCCGACGCCCCGATGTTCCCCGACGGGGCGGACCCGGGCACGCTGTTCCACCCGTTGTTCCTGTACGAGATGATCTGGAACCTCATCGGCATCGCGCTGCTGCTCACCATCGAGCGGCGGGTCGTCCGCCGGAACGAGGCACTGCTGGCCGACGGCGGCACGCCCGGTGCCGGACTGCGCTGGGGCCGCATGTTCGGCCTCTACCTGATCTGGTACGGGCTCGGCCGCAGCTGGCTCGAGGCCATCCGCATCGACCCGACGAGCGACGCGCCGCTGGGCGTCCCGGCGAACATCTGGACGTCGGGGGTCGCGATCCTGCTGGGCATCGTGATCGTCGTGGTGCAGGGGCGGCGACACCCGGAGCCCGAGCCGTCGGTGTACCAGCCCGGGCGGGAGCCGGAGGACGAGGACACCGAGGCCGTGTCCGAGGAGACAGCCGAGGCTGACGCGAAGGACGCCAAGGACGCCGACGCGGACCCGGTGAGTGCCCCGCCGTCCGAGGCCGCCGCCGAGGGCACCGACGCGAACGGTTCCTCCGACAGCAAGTAGCCGTCGCTCTTCCGTCTGTCGCCCGTGGGGCTGTGACCTGCCTGTGCGCACGCTCACAGTCCCACGGGTTGTTCCTCCGGGCGCCGGATACGGAGGATGAGGTCATGCCGCGTTCGCGCCCTGGGGGCACCTCTGCCTCCACGCTCCCTGTGGGACGGCGGACCTGGTGGCCGGTCGCCGCCGTCCTGCTGGCCGTGGCCTGGGGCGGCAACGAGTTCACGCCGCTGCTGGTGTTGTACCGCGAGCAGGGCGACATGGGCCCCGTCACCGTCGACGCGCTGCTCGCCGTCTACGTGTTCGGTCTCGTCCCCGCGCTGCTGCTGGGCGGGCCGCTGTCCGACCGGTTCGGCCGCCGCCCGCTGCTGCTGCCCGCGGCGCCGGTCTCGGCGCTCGGTTCGCTCGTGCTCGCGCTGGACCCGGCCAGCCCCGTGGTGCTCGCGATCGGCCGCCTGCTCTGCGGCGTCGCGCTCGGGCTGGCCATGGCGGTGGGCTCCACCTGGCTCACCGAGCTCAGCGCGGCCACCGGTGACCGGGCCGCCGGGCCGCGGCGCGGGTCGCTCTCCTTGACCGCGGGGTTCCTCTCAGGAGCGGGCGTCGCCGCCATGCTCGCGCAGTTCGCGCCCTGGCCCACGCTCCTCGCCTACGTGCTGCACGCCGCCGGCTCCCTGGTCGCCGGCCTGGTGCTGTTCCGCGTCCCCGAGACCCGGCAGCGTCTCCCGCGGGGTGAGCGGGCGCCGCTGCTCGACGACCTGCGGATCACCGCCGTCCGGCACCCGCGCTTCCTGCGCGTCGTCGTGCCGCTCGCGCCCTGGGTGTTCGGCTGCGCCGGCTGCGCGTTCGCGGTGCTGCCGAGCCTGCTCACCGACCGTGTCGGTGGCTACCCCATCGCCTTCGCTGGGGTCATGGCCATCCTCGCGCTCGGCTGCGGCATCGGCATCCAGGTGGTGGCCCGTCGGATCGACACGCCGTCGTCGGCGCGAGCGTCCATCGTTGCTCTGACGATCGTCGGCGCCGGGATGGTGCTGGCCGCCTGGGCGTCCTCCGTCCTCTCGCTGCCCGTGGGCGTGGTGGCCGCCGTGGTGCTCGGGACGGGCTACGGGCTGGCGCTCGTGGCCGGGCTGAGCGAGGTCGCGCGCATCGCGGGGCCGGGGCAGCTCGCGGGGCTGACCGCGGTGTTCTACTCGCTGACCTACCTCGGGTTCTTCGTCCCGATGGTGCTGGCCTGGCTGCGGGACACCTGGTCGTACGGCGAGATGTTCGGCTTCGGAGCGGCCGCCGTCGCGTTGTGCCTGACTGTGGTGGCGTTCTCCTCCCGCACGGCGCTCCCGGGCGGGACCCGGCGCTAGCGCTCGAAGGCGATCAAGCTGGGTCGTTCATCGCGGCGGTGCCGCCGTGTGGTCCTGCAGCTACGTGGTCCTGCAATCCTGATGTCTCAGGACATCGTGGACGGTTCTGTCTCACGGCATCGTGGACAGTTGTATGTCGGGCTGTCGACCGGGCCTGCGGGTCAGGCGGCTTCGGTTTCGGGTTGGGGTGGGGCTTCGAGGGCGTCGGGCAGGGTGATGCGGTGCCCGCGGGCGTCGGTGAAGGCCCACCCGGTCTCCACCAGGGCGCCCGGGACTGTTGCGCCAGGGACGGTGCCGCCGGTGGCGTTGCCCGTGGCGGTGCTGCCGGTGATGGTGCTGCGGGTGGTGGTGTCGGTCAGGGGTTTGCCGGTCCAGTGCATGGTGATGCCTCGGGTGTCGACGAGCTGGTGGTGGTACCAGCACAACAACGCACTGTTGGACACAGACGTGTCCCCGCCGTGGGCCCAGTGAGTGACCGCGTGGTGCACTTCGCACCGTGATGGTGGCTGGTCACATCCGGGGAAGACGCAGTGCTGGTCTCTGGCGATCACGGCTCGACGCATCTGTCCGGTGACGGTGCGTTGTGCGCGGCCGACGTCCAGGACGGCGCCGTCGGGGCCGAACACGACCCGAGTGACCGCACTGTCGCAGGCCAGACGGCGCAGCAGTGCTCGTGGGGCGCGGCCGCCGGTCTCGGTGAACACGGGGCCACCACCGGACAGCAGCCCGGACACCGTCAGGGCGCCCACTGGGCCTCCAGCTGCTGGGCCTTCAACTGCTGGGCCTTCAACTGCTGGGCCTCCAGGTGCTGGGCCTGCGGCTGGCGGGTCTGCGTTCGTCGGAGCCAGACCCGTACTCGCGCCCGGTGCACCTGCACCTGCACCTGCACCTGTGCTTGCGCCCGGTGCTTCTGCGCCGGTCGCGCGGCCTGGTGCGCGGCTTGGTGTTGTGCGGCCTGGTGCGGTTCGTCCGCAGGTCAGGCACAAGCCTTCGCGGGTACGGGTGGCCTGGGCGACCAGCTCGGTCCACGACACCGTCACGTTCAGGTGCGGTGGGATCGCCGCACCAGGAGACGCCTGGTTCGTGTCCAACACCACCCGGGCGACGTCCGCCAGACCCTGTGCCCGGCGTTGTGTCGACGTACGGGTGTCTTCCGCTGCGGGGGCGCCGATGATCGCGTTGATCGCTGCGGTGACCAGGAGGCCGTGTTCGTCGGTCGGGACTGCTGCACGGATAGGTGACAGGGTTTCTCAGGCGGCGAGTGCGACCTGAGTGGTCATGGTGGCTTCGTACTCGATCGGGGTCAAACGTC